>JADJPL010000028.1 GCA_016713275.1 Haliscomenobacter sp. | reverse complement strand
ACGATGCGCGACAAGGTTTCGGCGCCGATGACGAGTGCTTTGCGGGCAATCCCGGCGCGGAAGTACGCATCCGCCTGAATAACGCCCTGAATCCAGCCGGGGCATCCAAAGATCACGTCGTAGGGGACGCAATGCGGGTTTTTAATCCCCAGCGCATATTTCACCCGGGAAGCCAGGCTCGGGACGTTATCCGTCTGGAGAGTGCCCGCTATAATATCACCGAAGTTGTGTGCGAAAATGATCTGGTCGATGGTCTCCGGGTCTATCCCGGCATCCTGGACTGCGCGCTCGGCGGCAATGGCCGCGATGACGGAGGCTTTCTGATCTTTGTTGGCGTACCGCCGTTCTCTGATGCCGGTAATGGATTCGAGTTTGGCCGCGACTTCCAGAGAAGGGGCGGTGATCCGCTCTCCTTGCTCTGTATAAAATTCGTGGTTGGCAAAATGTTCATTTGTAATCGCAACCGGTGGGATATACGCCCCAATGCCAGTAATGACGGAATTGTGCATGTTTGGGTTTTTAGACCGCTCCGAAGCGGCATCTGAAATAATACCGGTCTGGGAAGACCGGGTTTCCAGGCTTATCAGCAAGTAAAATTAGCGCTTTCGCTCACAATGACCGGAAGCGAAAATCCTCTGAATTACGATGGTCAAGCATCAGTATCCGGAAGCCCCGCCGTCGAACGCGCGGGAATCTGCCGCCCCGTAGATCAATCCTTTTTTCCGGTCGATAAAAATCCCCATGGCGGATCCCTGCCGGCCGCGCACGCGCAGGGGATGGCCCATCATTTCGTATAGTTGTCTGGTATCGGGAGAGATCAACAACGCCTCCATCGTCGTGATGTCCGGAAGCCATTGATGATGGATCCGGCCGGCTTCCACGGCTTCGCCAATATTCATTTCGTGATCGATGACATTTAACACAACCTGCAGGACGGTATTGATGATCGTGCGGCCTCCCGGGCTACCGATTACGAGCACGGGTTTACCTTCTTTAGCCACGATCGTTGGGGTCATGCTCGACAACATGCGCTTGCCGGGGGCGACCAGATTAGGCGGCGTGCCGATCTGCCCGCTGCGGTTGGTAACGCCGGGGACGGGATTAAAATCACCCATTTCGTTGTTGAGCAAAAAGCCGCCTCCTTCCACGACCAGGCTTGAGCCATAGCCGTATTCCAGCGTATACGTCAAGGAAACCGCGTTGCCTTTGGCGTCGACTACGGAGAAATGCGTGGTTTCATCGCTCTCGTAAACATGGACCGCCGCATTAAACGTGGCCGAATCGCTTGGGGAAGCTTTAAAAAGATCGATCCCGTTGCGCAGGGTTTTGGCATAGGGCTTGGAGGTCAGGCGGTCCACGGGCATATTGGACACGAAGGCGGGGTCGCCGATATGTTCGGCGCGGTCGGCAAACGCCCTGCGCATCGCTTCGGTGAGCAGGTGCAGGTATAACGCGGAGTTGTGGCCGATCGCTTTCAGATCGTAGCCCTCCAGAATATTCAGCATTTCGATCAGGGCGATACCGCCGGAGCTGGGGGGCGCCATCGATACGATTTCATACCCGCGGTAGGTCCCCTTAACCGGCGCCTGTTCTACGGCTTCGTACCGGGCGAGGTCTTCTTCGGTGATGATGCCGCCGTATTTTTTCATGTAATCGGCCAGGAGTTTGGCGGTTTTCCCTTTATAAAACCCATCCCTGCCCTCTTTTTGTATCCGTTTCAGGGTTTCTGCCAGATCGGGTTGCTTCCAGAGCTCGCCCGGGGCGTAGAGGTCTTTGCCTTCTTTGAGGAAGGCTTTTTTGGTGGCGGCATACATGGGTTGGGTCAGGCCTTGGACTTCCTGGAGATAGCCCTGCATGTCCCAGGTAGAAGGGAATCCTTTTTCCGCCAGATCGATAGCCGGCTGCACCAGGTCGGCCCAGGGCAAGCTGCCCATGCGCTGATGAGCCATCCAAAGCCCTGCCACCGTGCCAGGAACGCCGACGGAAAGAGGGCCCTCGTGGTTGGAGTTATTGCGGATCGCTCCATTAGCATCGAGGTACATGGTAGAGGTAGCAGCCAATGGCGCTTTCTCCCGAAAATTGAAGGTCGTTGTTTTGCCATCGGCGCCGTAATAGACCAGAAACCCTCCGCCCCCGATATTTCCAGCTGAGGGGAGGGTTACCGCCAGCGCCAAAGCGGTGGCAACCGCCGCATCGATGGCGTTCCCTCCTTTACGGAGGGCTTCTTTCCCAGCCTCAGAGGCCAGGTAATGGCTGCTCACCACCATGCCGTTGCGGCCAACCGCCGGGGTACGGCCGCTTTGGGCAGAGGAAGAGAACGGGATAACCAGCACGGTCAGCGCCAGACAATAAGCAAAAAAACGTCGCATATCAGGTTGTTTAAGGCGTGTAAAACAAATGATCAGGAGCAAAACTTGCCCGGAATGGCTTGGACTTGTGGTGACCAATACCGTCCGTAGCCCTAAACCGCTCCAACAAGTCTAGTATAAAGATAAAAGGAAAATGGAAATTATGCCCAGGGAGCAAACCACCGGATGAAATAACCCCGCGCCCCAGGGGGTTGAAGGTGGTAACCTTGCGAGGCTGGTTTTGGGCGTACCGACACTGGACTACCTGCCTTTTATACAAGTAGTAGCTATCTTCCATGCATAAAACCCAGCGGAGGGAAGAATAAAATTCGGGAAAACGAAAAATAAGAAACGTCGTGCTTATTTTGGAACAAACCAGTACCGCCTATGCTCTCCCCTGCCCAGCGCGCGTATATTCTATTTGCGATCTTCCTTACCGGGATCCATTTCCTGTTGGCCGCCCTTGCCGCCCGAATCGACCCAACCGCTTCCTACGGTTTTTGGAGCGGCGTCAAACACGGATACTTCCTGATGCAAAATGCGCTTATTGGCCTCTTCACAGAAAGGCTGTCCTGGGCGCCCGTTCATTCCAGCGGATACCAGTGGGGAGTAATCACCGGGGCCCTGCTCGTGCCCGGGATGATCAAAGTTGCGTTTGAGATTCTGGCTGCTGTACTTGAAGGCTGGAGAAGGTGAGCCCTGGAAGTGTGCAGGGTGGAGAGGCAGGAGCCTCTCCGAGGTACTGAGGCACGAGGCAAGAGCCTCGCGCCAGTTGAGATTTCGCCAGACACGCACCGTCTCCCGTCAACCGTCTCCCGTCTCCCGTCAACCGTCAACCGTCAACCGTCTCCCGTCTCCCGTCTCCCGTCCACCGTCCACCGTCCACCGTCCACCGTCTAACACCCCTCCTCTTCTTCTTCCGCTGCCGCTTTCTTTTTGGGTACCACCCGTTTGGGGGCGGAGGCGGCCGGAGCGGCTACGGTTACTTTAGGCGGGGCGGTAGAGGCTTTTTCCTTATCGACGGCGTCCTGGAATGCTTTGGCGTAGTCGAATCGGGCGGTTTCGGCCGCCAGAAGCGGTTGCCCTTCACTGGCTTGTTGCATTCCGCCCTGCAGGATGCGGACGTCGGCAACCCCGGTTTGGAGGAGCAGCATCCAGGGGCCATTGGCTTCGCTTTCTTCCTGGCTGCACAAGACAAACCGAAGATCCTTTTTGTGGAACATGCGCTGGTATTCCTCATCCAGCAAATGCTGGGTTGGAATATTGATGGCCCCGTCCAGATGGGATTGAGCGAAATCGGCCGGCGAGCGGATGTCGATGATCCGGAGCTGGTCCGGGTTCGATTGCCGGAGTTTTTGCAACGCATCGGGGCTGATCGTCCGTTCAGAACCCAGGGCTGTTTTCAGGGACGCTTCTTCATTTAAAGCGAAGCGCCCATTGCCCTTGTTTTTCACCAAAACCAAGACCACGATCACCAGAATCGCCAGGGTGGCAACTATCCAATACCAATTTTTGCGTTTCATGGATGTTTTTTTTTACTATTTAGGGAGTAGGGAGTAGGGAGCAGGGAGCAGGCGGTTAGAAGCCCATCTTTTCCGTCAACCGTCAACCGTCAACCGTCTAACACCCCTCCTCTTCCTCCGCCGCTTTGGGCTTCGGTTTGGTCTGAATCTTTTTGGGAGCGGGAAGTTGCTCGGCCACAGGCGTGGCGAACGGTTCGGGCCCGAGGGCTTTGCTTCCTCCGGTGAAATATTTGGCCAGCGCCTGACGGAACCGGTACAATTCAAAGGCTTCCTCCGAGGCGGTTTGGGGAGGCTCCTGAGGCGCCAGGATGGCCGACACCCAGGCATTAAGCCCTCCTTTCATGACATACCCCGAAGCGCATCCCAGCCGGCGGTGCAGCATCCAGGCCTTTTCGGACTGAAGGTCGTCGTTGGAGAAAAAAACGGGCTTGAATTTTTCGCAATCGATCTGCTTTCTATTTTCTTGAGAAAGCAGTTCCCCAAGAGGAATATTGATAGCGCCCGGGAGGGAGAATTGCTTAAATTCAGCCGGCTGCCGCACATCGACCAGCACCAGAGAAGGGTCTTTATTGATGATCCAATTGGCAACTTGCTCTACGCTGGCAAACGATTGCTTTTGGTAGATTTCCAGAAGTAATTGCTGCGGGCTCGGCATTTCGGTTTCCTTTCCTTCGCGGTGGCAGGAAACGAACGCCAGCAACCCAATGATGAGGAAAATCCGGTTCATATGCTTCTTCAGATTGCGTTAGGTTCTTTTTAAGAAAAACGTGGCCATTCTACAGAAGATCAATACAAGTACCTGGTGAATTGGCCCGCTTCTACCATAATAAGGCGGAAAATCAACCCTCCGATGAGGATAAGCCCGGCAGGAAACGCTACGGGGATCTTTTTTCCTCTTAGTTCCAGGATTTCCAGAATGGCCGGAACGACCAGCCCCAAACCCACCACCAGACCCCAGAAGGGCAGCGCAAAATGGCCGCGAAGGAAGAGCTGGGCAGATTCTACCTGAACCTCAGGGCCGGCCAAAAAGCCCATGAATAAGTGGACGATAAAGAACAGCTCAATCCCAATTAGCAGGAGGTCGATCTGCGCGAAGCGCTTTCGCTCTGCATGGTCATTTGACATCCACATGATCGTGGCTGCTCCGGTCGACATCCCCGATATCAGGAACAAAGGCCCTAACAGCGCGGTATTCCAAAGCGGACGGGCATTAAAAGCAGACAGCAAAATTCCGGTGTAAATGCCCAGGATCACCGACAAAAGCACCATTGCCCAGGCCAGGGTCATGCGCTGGCTGATCACCAGGGCTTCGAACCGGTTCAATAGGCTCCATTTCCAATCCCAGTTAGGGAACCATTCCTTTATATAACTGGCAGCCCAAAGCATCGACAACGGGGTGATGATCAGCAGAACCCAGGCGCCCCAGGACATTGGCGACTCGATTCGGATCGTCAGGTAAAGCTGCCAGAAAAACCATTTATGCTTCAAATCGATGAACAGGAAAAACAAGCCCAGAATGAGCAGGAAAGGGGCCAGAAAAGGGGCCCATTTCACGGCGGTGGGATACAGGCTTTCCTTTTTTAGGATGGTATACAAACCGGCAAAAAACAAAATACCTGCCGCCATTCCGCCCAAAAACAAATAGGCGGGAATAGGCCAATGCCAGAGTTCAAGATGCGGGTCAATATGGGGAAGACTTCTGCCGCTGACGATGAGTTCTTCTTTCATACTGGTTTGTTTTGGGTTGCTGAATGAACCGGCCAATAAACCTTAGATTAAATAATACACCTGTGGCTTGGTGCCTGCCTCCGGAGCAAGGACCTTCCATTTCCGGTTTTGAAGCAATTCGGAAATTTCACTGGAAGGATCGTCGAGATCGCCGAAGTACATGCACTTGGTCGGACAAACCGAAACGCAAGCGGGCTGGAGCCCTTTCCGGACCCGATGAATACAGAACGTACATTTATCGACATACCCGTCGGGGTGCGAGTAACGAGCATCATAGGGGCAAGACTCAATGCAGGCGCCGCAACCGATGCACTTGAACCCGTCCACCAACACCACGCCGCCTTCCACAATATGGCTGGCGCCCGTGGGGCAGCACCGCACGCAAGGCGCGTTGTCGCAATGATTGCAGCGCTCCGACCTCAACTCCAGGTCGAGGTTGGGGTAGCTTCCCGACACGGTTTCGGTCACCCAATCCCGGCAATACCCAATGGGGACGTTATTTTCAATCTGGCAAGCCACTACGCAGTCGCTACACCCTACGCATTTTTTTGTATCGATGGCCATTGCATATCTCATAGCGATTGGACTTGTTTAGGTTCTTCAATAGAGAATGTCACAAAATTGCCGCGCATTCCTTGTCCGCCCATGATGGGATCGATCATCACGGTAGTAATCATTTCGGAATCGCTGGCTCCTTGCCCAAAGGCCCGGGAGAGCGCTTCCCGCTTCTGACCAAACCCATGCACCATGTATACGCAGTCCCAGCGAATCCGTTCGGTGACGCGCACCTTAATAGGGAACGAGGTAAAAGCGCCGTCCTGGTTGCGCAACCAAACCTTTTGGCCGTTTTCAATCCCCCAGATCTGAGCCACTTTGGGATTCATCCAGAGGTCGTTTTCCCTCATGAGATCCGTCAGGTTGGGGTTATTGGCTGTGCGGCTGAAGGTATGCATGGGGGCCCTGCCATAGATCAGGCGATAAAAGCCCTCGGGAGGTTCGGGGTGCGCGGTATAGTTGGGCAGCGGGTCGAAACCGGCGCTTTCCAGCTCGGAAGAGTACAGTTCGATCTTGCCGCTGGGCGTATTGAAGGTAACCGCTTCGCCTTCTTTGAAGTACAGATCTTCCGATTTACGGGGCCAGCGCTTGACGCCCAGGTGTTTCATTTCTTCCAGCGAACTTCCCACCTGCTTTAGCTGCCAGTCCAGAACCTCGCTGTAATCCTCGTAAGGATAAAAAGCGCCCAGGCCCAGGCGTTCGCCCAGTTGTTTGCACATCCACCAGGCAGGTTTGCTCTCGCCCAGAGGCGCAACGGCAGGCATGCGCAAAGCAATATTCGGCTCGCGGTGCGGTGCTGCCCGCAGGTCGTCGTACCGTTCGAAGTAAGTGCATTCGGGCAGCACCACGTCGGCATACCCGGTAATCTCCATGGGCATAGTGTCGACCACTGCGATGAAATCCAGCGAGTCGATGGCTTTCTGCAGGCGGGGTTTTTCCGGCATGGATTGTGGAAGGTTTGTGCCCGTGACGATCCATCCGTGGATCATTTGCTCCTGGCCTTCTCCGCCGGGGAGGGACGCGTCTACCAGGGCATTGGTAACCGCTTCGTCCGCCAACGGATAACGCCCTCTTAAGGTGGCTTTCCAATCCCATTTGGGGGTTGGGTACGCCGGATACGGATAATTGGGAAGGCTTGCTTTTTCCTTGAGGAAGAACCCGCCCCGTCTGCCCCAGGAGCCGAGGAGGGCATTCAGAATCGCAATCGCTCGGGAGCGCTGCGTATCGTCTCCGTACCAGGTGACGTGGCGGCCGGGGTGTACGATAACTGCCGGAGCGGCGCTGCCCATCAGGCGGGCCGTCTGCCGGATGGTTTCCGGGTCGATGGTGGTGATTCCATATGCCCATTCGGGCGTCATACGGCGAACGTGGTGCTTGAGCCGGTCGAAGCCGGTGGTATGTTGTTCTACATAGGCTTTGTCGTACCCCCCTTCCTCGATGATGACATGAATCCAGGCTAAAAGCAGGGCCAGATCGGTGGCAGGCTTGATGGGGAGCCAAAATTTCGACTTGCTGGCTGCCGTGGAGTATCTCGGGTCGACAGTAATGATATCGGCGCCGCGATCGATCGCGTCCGACATTTCCTGTACCTGGCCGTTGTGCATGTTCTCCCCGATATGGGACCCGATAAGCACCAGGCAGCGGGTATCCCGGATATCCGTTGGTTCCGGAGAGCCAATGGAAGTCCCAAAGGTGGCTTTAAACCCTGCTTCCCGCGGGCCGCGGCACTGCGCGTAGGAAGGCGCGGCGATCGTCCCCGAGCCAAACGCCTTGAACAGCCGTTCGAAATGGTCCCCGGAAGAGCCGTGATTGAACAGGGCCACGCTTTCGGGACCATACTTTTCGGCAATGGCCTTCATGTTTTCTACGATCAGCCCCAGGGCTTCATCCCAGGAGGCTTTGCGGTAGGATTGTTTACCGTTTTCGGTAACGCGGATCAGCGGCGTCGTCAGCCGGTCGGTATCGTAATACATGCCGATGCCTCCGGTGCCCCTGGGGCACAAACGGCCGTCGCAATGGGGATCGTCCTCATGGCCGACCACCTTCATGATTTTGCCTTCCTTGTTTTTATACGTCCACCCTGCACACTTCCAAAAGCACACTTCGCAATAGGTAGGCACGCGCTCCGCGTCGCCTAGCGTCACGCTATCCCATAAAGAAGCGCCTTTCAACATCTGGTATGCGCCGGCGCCGCCAACGGTTAGTCCCGCTACGCCAAGCCCGGTAATTTTGATAAAGTCCCGTCTTGTTGCCATAGTATATGAAAATATGATCATCTAAATTGTCTCTACAAAATAACTTCGCATGATTCAGCCGCTTAATGACTTTCCGCAGGGTTTGGGTTGACAATTGTCAAACCGTTGTTTCTCCTAAGATTGGCTTGATCGAAAGAAGGTATTTAAAGCCGTTTCAATGGGCGCCAGCGCTTTTTTCAGACAATTTGAAAAGAAAAAATGCGCCTTTTTGGAACAAAGCCCTAACTTCCCTCGATGTGATCCGAATCGTTTTGTCCTGGCTTCTGCTTTACTGATTATCCGAATACATCCATGCGTCCGATCTCGTTTCGAAGTTTGGGGGTAGCGTTGGCGTTCCTGGTAGCGCTGCTCGTCTATTTTATCTGGTTTTTACGCCAGGAAGGCAAGCCTGGGGCAGAAGTCCCGGCGCCCGTGCCGGTGTCTGGTCCCGAGGAGACCTGCCTGAATTGCCACCAGGGCATGAGCGGTTTTGAACCTGCGCATCAGCCCGGGCGCATCGGCTGCACGCCTTGCCACGGAGGAAACCCAACAGAGCAGCGGGCGGGGAAAGCGCATGAAGGCATGATTTTGATACCCGGCAATATGAGCGACGCGCGCCAGACTTGCGGCCGGGCAGGCTGCCACCCCGATATGGTGCACCGGGTGGAGAACTCGCTGATGACGACCATGGCCGGGGTTATTGCCGTGGATAAATTCGCCTTCGGCGAAAGCGCTTCGCTGAGCGGCGATTTCCACGTTCGGAAACTGGGGATTCTGGAACCATCCGACTTGCACCTCCGGCAACTGTGCGCCTCCTGCCACCTGGGCAACCCAAAGGAAGCCCTTGGTCCCATACAAGAGTTAAGCCGCGGAGGCGGCTGCAACGCCTGCCATTTGAACTACAGCCAGGCAGCCCGGGAATCGCTGTCCACCTACCAGAAAAAAGGAAAAACACCCGGCGTGCACCCGGCACTGACCGTCCAGGTGAGCAACGACCACTGTTTCGGGTGCCATAGCCGGAGTGGGCGGATCAGCACCAATTACGAAGGATGGCATGAGACCTCGCTCCAGCCAGAGGAAGTAGCCGGCAAACCGGGGTTCCGCCTGCTGGACGATGGGCGGGTATTCCGGTTCGTCGCTCCGGATGTGCACCATACCGCCGGTCTGGAGTGCATCGACTGCCACCATGCCTCTGAAATCATGGGGGATGGAACCCGGCATCTGCACGAAGAAGACGCCGTCAAAGTACGCTGCGAAGACTGCCATTTCGCTGGCAAAGCCAAAGGGATTCCTCTGGACAGCCTGGACCAGGACTCCAAACGGATACTGGCGCTTCGACCGGGCATGAAAAGCGGAAGCCTCTTCCTGAGGGGGAATGCGTCCGGTCTGAATTATTACCACATTTCGGTGGACACGAACGGGTTAGCTCATTTTCTTACCAAAAATTCCCTCCAGGCAAAGCAACTGAATGCCCCGGCTGCCGTGTGTTCGCGGGAAGGAGGGCACCGGGATGTTACCTGCACCGCCTGCCATACCGCCTGGGCGCCCCAATGCATTGGCTGCCATAACGCCTTTGAACCGCAAACCCAAGCCTACGACCTGCTGTTCAAAAAGCCGGTCCAGGGGAAATGGAGAGAATACCTCGGCGAGTTTTTTGCCGACCCGCCTTCCCTGGGAGTCGTGCATCTGGACAGTGGGAAAATCCGCGAGATCCAGGCTTTTATACCCGGCATGACGCTTACCATTGACCGCAGCGCGTTTCCCGGCCCCAAAAGAAGTCCGGCGGAGCTATTCCACCGCCTTTTCGCTCCGGTTTCTGCGCATACCATTAGCGCAACAGGGCGTTCCTGCCAATCATGCCACAACGATCCCGTCGCGCTGGGCTATGGCCGCGGCAACCTGACCCTGGAAGTGAAAGGCCAAACCGGGCGCTGGGCATTTTACCCCGCTTATGCCCTGGAGCCTCAGGACAAGCTGCCACAAGATGCCTGGATCGGCTTCCTGAAGGAGCCCTCCGGCAAAACGCCCGCAACCCGCGACAACGCCCGCCCGTTCACGATTGCCGAACAGCAGCGCATCCTGGAAGTTGGAACCTGCCTGACCTGCCACAACGGCAACTCCGACGTGATGCTGGCAGGCTTGAAGGATTTCGCCAAAACAAAAAAACGCATGACCCCGTCATGCGTGCGGACAACCTGGAAATGAGGTTGTATGTAGCAGAAGTCCTGCCAGCGCCTGGGGCGCCGACAGGACGTTCTTGCCACAAAAAAACTAATCAAATTATTCCAT
Organism: Haliscomenobacter sp.; assembly: GCA_016713275.1. GTDB lineage: Bacteria > Bacteroidota > Bacteroidia > Chitinophagales > Saprospiraceae > JADJPL01. The sequence goes on along the minus strand of JADJPL010000028.1, from coordinate 367,802 downwards.
TGCTTATTGAACTACCGTGTTCTTGGCGAACCATTCGTTGTAGGAACCGTCGTAGACTTTTACGTTCTCGAATCCGAGGACGTTCTTGAAGGCTATGTACAGAACGGAAGCCCGAACGCCCGTCTGGCAGTAAACGATCACTTGTTTGTCGGGGGTAATCCCCATATCCGCTACGATCTTTTTCATTTCTTCCATGGGCTTGTATGCGCCGTTAGCCAGGACGAGTGCGTTGAAATCAAGGTTCTTGGCGCCGGGGATATGGCCCTTGCTGTTCTCGGTTTTCCCGGCAAATTCATCGGCGTTGCGTGCGTCGAGCAGGACGACTTCGCCTTTGTCTTTGTTATCCATAACGTACTGCATGGTAGCCAGCATCGATTCATTGACTACCGGCGTGAACGTCACGGGGGAGAGTTTGGCAACTTCAGCCGTCAAAGGCAGCCGTACCTTGGCCCACTCGGCCATATCCTTATGCAGCAATTTGACATTTTCGGCGCCCAGATACTTGAGGATGTAATAAAGACGGGTATTGTACTTTAGCGTGCCGTCGTCGTAAATCACGACTTCGCTCTTTTCGTTGATTCCGAGGTTGCCAAAGAACTTGGCCATGTCTTCTGCCGGAAGGAGCAACCCTTCAATGTCCCCTTTTTGATAAAGGTCCATGTGGTTGATGTTGATAGCGCCTTTGATATGGCTTGTGGCAAACGTTTTGGCTTTGTTCCCGTCAATCACCACCACTTTGGGGTTTGCTTTGATCAGGGTTGCAAAATCGGCAGCTTTAATGAAATCTACCTGAGCCATTAATCCATTGCTAACCAGCAATACGGAAATCAGGACCAGAAGGGATTTTAATGCGTTCATCTCAAATCAATTTTTTTGAATAAAAATGGAGGGGAGAAAAAGGGAAAGCCTTTCCTTTGCATCCCCCCCCTTTTGATTAGTTTTTAGTTAGAAGGATACCTGCAATTGAGCAAGGACCATGTCGTTTTTCTTCTCCACCACACCATTCTCTTCTGCGTTGTACAGATAGTTGAACTGGAAGCGGACCTTGTCATTAAAGAAGTAGTTGAAGCCGTAGATGATCGTGTTCTGGATATAATCCGTCGATGTCCGCGTCAGGTCGCTGGTAGATACATCCAGGTTCGGGTCGTAGCTTTCAAGGCGGACCACCGGCTGAATTTTCCAGGGGGTCATATAGAGGGCCTGAACGAAGTATCCATTGCGTTGGATCGAGCCTTCGCGCACTTCGACGTCGCCGCTGCAGCCGCCGCCAACCGTATAGGAGCCCTTGTCGGTGCCGTCGACAAATTCGCCCTGAAGCAGCAGGTTTTTATACTTCAGTTCGACGTCGATGCCGAGGCGTTTTCTTTCATCGTCGGCAGTAGCCGTAGCCGATTTGGCGGGCTGTTTGCCAAAGCGGTAGCTGGCGCCTACGGTCAGAAATTCGACCGGGTGGATCGTCAGCCTGCCGATGATATCTTTTTGTTGTTGTTGTCTCCAAACTTACCGTCCTCGCTTAGCCCGCGTCCGGTGCCGTTCATCACGGCCAGATTATACCCAATGAGGTTCTTGGTTTGCAGACCGAAGAGCTTTAGTTCGCCGGTGGAGCCGGAGAGCATAATTGCCTGATCCCGGAAGGGGTCCACTAATTGGTTCACCGCCAATGCCCCGTTCATGGTATTGAGTTTGTGGCAGGGAGTGAGCAATTCCAGGCCAAACGGCGACTTAAACTGGCCTACGGCTACCTTGAGGTAAGGCGCAAAGCGGTTGTAGGAAACAAATGCATCCAGAATATACGGCCCACCCTTGGAAGGGCTGAATTCAGACATAAAATAGTAGCTGAAATCATAAGGAATATTCCCGGTTACCCCTAAACGGGCGCGGTTGAAATAGAAGCTGGATTCGTCGAGCAGCTTGTTTTGGGCGTCTTTGCCCAGGAACTGATAAGAGCCTTCGGCCTGGATAAACCCGATCAGTTGGATGCCATCTTCAGAGGTCGGCTCCACACAACCCTGGGACCAGGAAAGCGAAGGAAGAAAGAAAAGAGATGCTAATAATAGAAGCGTTAATTTTTTCATGGCAAGAAAATTGAAAGCTGGTTTAAGAACCCCGCCCTGGGGCGGGAGGGAAACGATCCCGTTTACCTCCCGTAGGGCGATTTATATTGTTTGTCAGCGCGTAACCATGCGCTAAAAGGTTGGTTTATTTAACCGGAGCGTGCAAAGCGCCAGCAGCATCGTAGTACCCGAAGTTGACTGCACTGCCTGAACCTTCGCCTTTCCATGCTTTGGTTTTGGCTTTGTCGACATCGCTGCCTTTGAGCTGGGTGTATACGATGCGGTTGGAGCCAAATCCAAGACTCTTGGTATTGTAGCCCATTACTTCAAGCCAGGCAGCGGTAATGGAGGAAGTCTGGCCGGTGTAGCAGTACACCAGGCAAGTCTTGGCCGGGTCGATATTCTTCAGGTTGTCGATCTTCAGATCTTCCATAAAGCGGTAGGCGCCGTTGATATGCCCAAATGCATCCCAGGATACCTGAGGCCAGTAGTTGAGGATAAAGTAGTTGGCGGGGTTGGCCAGGGCGTTGTCCCGGGTTTCTAACCAAGCGGTATTCAACAGCATCGCTTTTACGCGGGCTTCGAGGATCTTGGCAGGGTCGGTCTGGCCGGTCGTCAGCGTCGGGAAGGTAGTAAAGGTAGGCATAGCCGGAGCGGCGCCGGTCGTTACCCAGTTGGGGCTGGCGAAATCCACGGCGTTGCTGTTCCATTTGCCTGCAAAATCGGCGTGCCATGCCGACATCCCCCACTTGAGGGATTTGGCGTCGTAGCCCATCAGTTTAAGAGCTGCTACGGCGCGGCTGGCGGTCTGGCCGGTGTAGCATACTACCAGGATCTTTTTCCCTCCAGCTTTGGCGGCTTCTTCCAGCACATTGGCCAAGGTTACGTTCACGGCATTTTTAACGTGCCCCAGGTCGTAATCGGCTTTCGAACGAATATCCATCACGTAGTAGTCCGGTACGGAGAAATCGGTAGTGTTGACGTTGATACCGGAACCGGCAACTACGAAAGAGCCCGTCAGGTTGGTCAGATCCAGATTATTGGCCTTCATGTAGGTAGTGAGCAGGTCGAATTCAGCCTGTTGTACTTCCACTGCATCTTCCTTACACCCTGCAAGACCTAACGCAAGAACGGCTACCATCAAGAGTTTCCACAAGTTTTTCATGGCAAGAAAAGTTTTATGAATGAAAAAAGAGGCCGCCCCGCCAGATGCATAAAGAGGAACAATCGCGCGCTAGTATAATCTATTCCGGTTTATGCCCCTGGCCGGAGCTTAGCAACATGAATACGTCAATGAACTAATGATACTTTCTTCATGTTTTATGGTCCAAATTTACTTTCGCACCAACCCCTTTTTGGTGATTGATCTCAATTCGACATGTGATTTTTATCACTTAACCGCACAGGGATGCCAAATTCGGAACCATTTTCCCACCGATAGAAAAGGTGGTTAATTTTTTCGTTTCAAAAAAAACAAAGGATTGTTGTTCATTAACGGAATTTTATTCTTAAATTGAATTACAACATAGCGCAAATAAAATAAAAATTCCGCCGTCAGATGGGCCCGGACCGGCCTGTCTGCAAGATGGGAATGGCCAGGCAAATCAAGACGCTAAGTCCTTGATTACCTTTTTTTAAAGAAAAAAAATACCGCATAAACAGGACGCAAAATCCCTGCGATGTACAAAACCAACAAAAATTTGGTACTTTTTCTCGCTAGGCGAGAATCCGGCGCGCCGTCTGGATTTTTCTGCGCCAATAGGAGGGTTGGTTGATGTTGTCGATGATGATGCCGCGATAGGTAGCATGGATCACGCGCACCCCGTCGGGGTCGTTGGAAACGACCAAAGCGACATGAAACACGCGGCCTTTGCTGCTGTGGCGGAAAAAGACGAGGTCCCCGGGCTGCGCTTCCGATAAAGCCACTTTCGTACCGGAGACGGATTGGGCACTGGAACTGGGAGACAGCGCGATGCCGAAATTTTTCATCACAAAATGGGTAAACCCGGAACAATCAAAGCCCCTTTCCGGGTCTCTGCTGGCATACACGTAGGGCAAGCCCAGATATTTTTTGGAATATTCGACAATTTCTCCGCGAACCTGGCGGTCTTTAGCAATTTTCGCGGAAATATGGCCAGGGGAGAAGATGGAACACCCGGAGAGCCACATACTGGCAATGAAAAGCCAGATGAGTTGTTTTAAGCACGACCTGATTGACATACCGTTAGCAGTAGGTTGACCGCTAAAATAGGCAATTCAGCCAAGCCAGGAAACTATTCCAAAGAAAATTTGTCCTGATCGGCTAAAAAAGGGAATTTTTTTCGAAAATCCTGAAGCCCCAAGGGGTCGAGTGGGGCGGTAAAAACGCCCTTCTGATGGCTAATCCGGAAGAGGAGGTTGCCTTCATAATCGATGAGGGAAGAGTCGCCGGAGTGCTCGTGCCCATTTCCATCCGCCCCTATTCGGTTGACGCCAACCACATAGGCCTGGTTTTCGATAGCCCTCGCCACCAGCAGGTTTTTCCAGGCAGCACGCCGGCGCGCCGGGAAATTGGCTACATAGATCAGCACGTCGTAAGGATCGGAAGCTGCATTGCGGCTCCATACCGGAAACCGGAGGTCGTAGCAGATCAGGGGGCAAATGCGCCAGCCTTTCCATTCGGCAGCCAAGCGCCGCGTTCCCCCCTGGTAATGGAGATGCTCGCCGGCCAGGCTAAACAGATGGCGTTTGTCGTAAGTTTCAAACGCGCCGTCCGGACGCATCCAAATCAGGCGGTTGTAAAAGGCGCCGTTTTCCTCCATGACGAGACTGCCGGTCACCACCGCTCCCAGCCGGCGTGCCTGGCCGGAAAGCCATTCCATCGCAGGGCCGTCCATTCGCTCCGCCCATTTTTGCGGCGCCATACTGAATCCGGTAGTGAACATCTCCGGCAACACGACCAGGTCGGTTTGGCCTTCCAGCCCGTGGAGCAATCCGGAAAATTGCTCCAAATTCGCTTCCCGGTCTTCCCAGTGAAGCGACGTTTGAACCATCGTAACGCGCAAAGGCTCCATAAGGCAACTTTTGGGAAAAGATACGATCAAGACGGCAAAATGAAAAACAAAACCGGCCCAGCAGGAAAAGCAAAGTTCCTGGTGGGCCGGCAAGTTTTGGCGCCGCCTGGCAATCGGAAAGCCGAGGCCGCTTTATTTCTTCTTCTTCGTATCCTTCTCCGCGGCTGCAGTAGCAGAACGCAAGGCGCGCGGGATTTCGATGAGAACGACCGGAATACCGGGAGCATTCATAATCTCCGTTCCTTTTGGCGTCTCAATATCTCTTACGCGCAGGGACTGGCCCAGGTCGAGGGTTGAAATATCCACGATCACTTCCTCAACGAGGTCTTCCGGAAGCGTTTTGATTTTCACCCGGCGCACGCTTTGAATCAGCTTGCCCCCTAGTTTTACGCCAGGAGAAATCCCCCTGAACCGGATAGGAACCTCTACTTTGATCGAATGGCCATCTACCAGGTTGAGGAAATCAATGTGCACCAGTTCATTGGACAGCGGATGGAGCTGGAAATCCTTGACGATGCATCTGTATTTGGAACCATCTACGTTGAGCTCCGCTACTTTAAAGTCGGGCGTGTAAATGATATTCTTGACTTCGTTCGGCGTAGTGTAAAAATGAACTACCTCCTTTGCTCCATAAAGGACGCAAGGAATCTTGCCGTCGCGGCGCAACATGGTACTGGATTTTTTACCCAAGTCGGTTCTGCGTTCGCCGTTAAAAGGAATTAAATTCATGGCAAAAAATATTCTGCGTCAAAAACTGTGATCTGATACCCTTAAATTGGGCACGCAAAGATAGACATTTGTCTAAATCTCCGCTATTATTTTTCAATTATTTAGCTAAAATTTCCCAATAAGCCTATTCTTTGTCGAACAAAGCGGCGATGGATCGATGTTCGTGCGTGTTCCGGATCGCTCGGGCAAAGAGCTTGCCGGTAGACAGCACCTTTATTTTAGGGGATTGCTGTGCCAGAGGAATGGTGTCGCAGACGATCAGTTCCTCCAACAGGGAATTTTGGACGTTCTCGTACGCTTTCCCGGAGAGAATCGGGTGGGTACAGAGTGCGCGCACGCTTTTTGGCGCCTTTCTGAATAATGATCTCTGCGGCGCGGCAAAGGGTGCCGGCGGTGTCGACCAAGTCGTCGACCAGAATGACATCTGCGCCATCCACGTCGCCGATGACGGTCATTTCGGCTACTTCGTTCGGTTTTTCCCGGTGTTTATCGCAGATTACCAGCGGTTTGTCAAAATGCTTGGCATAGGCCCGGGCCCGTTTGACGCCCCCCACGTCGGGCGATGCAAAGATCACGTTGGTCAGGTCCTGCTTTTCCAGATGTGCAAAATAAATCGGTTCGCTCTTCAGGTGGTCGACCGGGATATCGAAGAAGCCCTGGATCTGATCGGCGTGCAAATCCATGGTCATCACCCGGTCGGCGCCGGCTGCTTCCAGCAGGTTGGCGATGAGTTTGGCCGAGATGGGTACCCTGGGCTTGTCTTTCCGGTCCTGGCGGGCATAGCCGAAGTAGGGGATCACGGCGGTGATATAACCGGCGGAAGCCCTTTTGGCGGCATCGATCAGGAGCAACAGCTCCATCAGGTTTTCGGCGGGAGGGAATGTAGACTGGATAAGAAAAATATAGGCGCCGCGGACCGACTCATTGATAATGGGCTGCATTTCGCCGTCGCTAAACCGCCGGACGGTCACATTGCCCAATTTGTCGCCGTAATAGTCGGCAATTCGTTCGGCGAGATAAGCCGATTTGGTACCGCTTAATAGCTTTACGTCCACCATATGACGTCTAAGTGGTTTTAAAGATTAGATTTATTGGGGCTGTCTCAAAAGGCCAGTCTTTGCTACCGGCGCGAAATTTTATTTTCCCACCACGCGGACCCGGCGCAACAAGTCTTTGGTTTTGCAAGGAGTTGCCGACACCTAAGCGACAAGTGCTTCTGGGTAATTCCTGCGGGAGAACACGCTTTTTCCAGGCAACGCAAAAGTACAAAGGTTTTTGTAAGACGAAAGAGAATATTTGGGCCAGAAAGCCCCCCGGGATTTCGCTTTTGGGCGATAGGCCAGGGGCGTTGGTCGATCCGATTGCCGGGTTAGGCTTTAGGATATTACTTTTGCAGAGAAAAGGACCTTCAGGCAAATGAGTTAACCAGGCATGCCCAAATTATTCTTCATCGAAGCAGTCGTACTGAATAGCTGGATCGTTCAGTTGCTCTGGCTCATGGCTATTGTGGCATCGCTGCTGTTATTCCTTTTGTTCCTCCTCAATTGGTTTGGCATCAATCAAGACCGGCACTTATACAGCGCCAAACAGCGCGCGTTTGGAGACCCTTTGGCGGTACTTATCTTTTTCACCTTCCTGGGCTGGACCAGCATTCTTTCCAGTTTGTGGGTCAAGCACCCCGAGTATATTCTGTTCTATGCAGTCCCGGCTTCTGTCGTAGCCGCTTTTTTTCCCCGGTTTCTGTCGTATCTCCGGCGCAAGGAGCGGCAAAAAAAAGGGTACGACCCCGAATACCTGCTTAAAAGCACCGGAGAGGTTTTGCAAAACATCCCGCCCAATCAAATAGGTAAAGGAAGGGTACATCTTAGCCTCCGGGCTACGCCCCACGACTGGGAAGCGGTGACGTCCTGCGGCGGAGAGCTTCCTGCCGGGGTCCACATACGCGTTGTGGACGTCATTGACGATCACACCGTGCTGGTGGAACCACTCGACCTTCCGCCTTCCGGCCCCCCCAAGTCTCCTCCAGGCAATGCAGGAGGCGCTTTTTCCTGAAACAGGCTTTACTTCTTCCGATCGGTAGCATAGTAGATCAGATCTTCCAGGGATTGGCGGGAAGGAGAGTCCGGAAAGGAATAGAGCAGGTCCAGGGCTTCTTTGCGGTAGGCCAGCATTTTCTCCTGCGCGTATTCGATACCTCCGCTGGCGCGGACAAACTGGATTACTTCCTTTACTTTCTCCGGATTATCGTGGCGCCTGCGGATGTTGTTGATCATTCGGTTGCGGTCGCTGCGGCTGGCTTGCCTCAAGGCATAAATGACCGGCAAGGTGAGTTTCTTCTCTTTGATGTCGATTCCCAAAGGTTTTCCCACATCGTCGTAACCCAGGTCGAACAGGTCATCCCGGATCTGAAAGGCGATCCCGATCTTTTCCCCGAATAAACGCACCTTCTCAATGACGGTTTCGTCTTTGGTAGCCGACGCCGCGCCGGCGCTGCAAGCCGAAGCAATCAGCGAGGCGGTCTTCTGGCGGATGATCTCGAAATAAACATCCTCCTCGATGTCGAGCCGGCGCGCTTTCTCGATCTGAAGCAACTCCCCTTCGCTCATCGCCTTTACGGCGTCGGAGACGATCTCCAGCAGGCGGTACTCCTTATTTTTTAACGCCAAAAGCATCCCCTGGGAGAACAAATAGTCCCCAACCAGGACAGCGATTTTGTTTTTCCAAAGGGCGTTAATCGAAAAGAACCCTCTGCGCTCAAACGAATCGTCCACCACATCGTCGTGGACCAGGGTCGCCGTATGCAGCAACTCCACCAACGACGCCGCAGAGAACGTTGCTTCGGTCACCCCCCCACTGATCTTGGCGCATAAAAACACAAACATCGGCCGCATTTGCTTGCCTTTGCGCCGAACGATATAATAGGTGATTTTATCCAGCAGGGGCACCGGGCTGCGCATCGCCTGACGAAAATGGGCCTCAAATTGCTCTAACTCGGGATCAATTGGCCTCTTAATGGAATCAATCGAAATCTTCATGGTCTGTTATGCTCTTTTTGCCTCCGGCAGCGAAGAGATTTCCTTCCTGCCAAAACTACGATTATTTGAGGGATTAGGGATTTAGGGAGCAGGGATTTAGGGAGCATGTGGTTAGTGGTTAGTGGTTGGTGGTTAGTGGTTGGTAGTTGGTAGTTGGTAGTTGGTGGTTAGTGGTTGGAGACTGTTCAAAAAAAACCGGGTCAAGGCGCTGCTTCACCCGCTCTTTTCGAGACTCCGCCTCAAACCATGCGCTGCTCAGCCTGAAAGCCCAGACCGTAGCGTCTGGAGGCTTACTGATCATTCCGAACGAAATCTCAAGATTTCGGCGAACGACGATAAGAAAGCGCTCCCTGCTCCCTGCTCCCTGCTTCCTAAATCCCTGCTCCCTGCTCCCTAAATCCCTGCTCCCTCCCCCTAATCCCTACTCCCAAATTTCTTCCTGAACGTACAAAAATGTACCTTTGTGCGCAAGTTAGGACAAAGGACAATCTGGTAACCCGGGTTTCCGGCAAATAGTTTAAAACGCAAGGAACACCATATGACTACGGACAAATTACTCTTCGGGCTGATTCAGCGGGAGTTGGAGCGGCAACGCCAGGGGGTGGAGCTGATCGCCTCTGAAAATTTCACCAGCCAGGCGGTACTGGACGCCATGGGCAGCTGCCTGACGAATAAATACGCAGAGGGGTATCCGGGGAAACGCTATTACGGCGGGTGCGAGGTGGTAGACGAAATTGAGCAGTTGGCGATTGACCGCTTAAAGACGCTCTTTGGCGCCGAATTTGCCAATGTGCAGCCCCATTCCGGCGCCCAGGCCAACGCGGCCGTATTTCTTGCCGTTTTAAACCCCGGGGACGCTATCCTGGGTTTCGATCTGGCGCATGGGGGCCATCTTTCCCATGGTTCGCCCGTCAATTTTTCGGGCAAAGTGTTCCAGGCGAACTTTTACGGCGTAGAAGAACCCACGGGAGTTATTGACATGGACAAAGTGGAGGCCAAGGCCAAAGCGGTGCGTCCCAAGCTGATCATTTGCGGCGCTTCGGCGTATGCCCGGGATTGGGACTACAAACGATTCCGGGAGATTGCCGACCAGACCGGCGCCCTTCTGCTGGCTGACATCGCCCATCCGGCTGGGCTCATCGCCGCCGGCTTGCTCAACGACCCAATGGAATATTGCCATATCGTCACTTCGACAACCCACAAGACGCTTCGCGGGCCCCGGGGAGGCATCATCCTGATGGGTAAAAATTTCGACAACCCCTTCGGCAAAGTGCAAAAGAACGGGCTGCCCATCAAAATGTCGCAAATCCTCAACAGCGCGGTTTTTCCCGGCATGCAGGGCGGACCGTTGGAGCACGTGATCGCGGCTAAAGCGGTCGCTTTTCACGAAGCGCTCCAACCGGAGTTCAAAACCTATGCCCGGCAGGTCATCCGCAACGCGCAGGCTATGGCCCAGGCTTTTATGGATAAAGGGTATAAAGTCATTTCAGGAGGCACCGACAACCATCTGATGCTGATCGACCTGCGGTCGAAAGGGCTTACCGGAAAAGTAGCGGAGGAAGCGCTGGGCCAGGCGGGAATTACCGTCAACAAAAACATGGTTCCTTTCGACGATCAGTCGCCCATGGTCACTTCGGGCATCCGGATCGGAACAGCCGCAGTGACGACCAGGGGGTTTTCGGAAAAAGAAATCCTGCAGGTCGTTGAGTGGATCGACGAAGCGCTGACTACGCCTGGCGAAGCCGCTCTGTTGAGCGATATCCATTCCCGGGTCAATGCGTTTATGGAAAATTACCCGCTATATCCGGGCGTACAGGCGAGCGCCTAACCGGCAAGAACCGAACTAGTCCTGCCCGATCGGAACGATATCAAAACCCGCTTCCTCTACTGCTACGATGATGGCGGTGATGTCCAGTTGTTCGCCTTCGACGGTGAGGACTTTCTCCGGGTTTTTGGTATCTACTTCCCAGTGGGCAATGCCAGGAACGTCGTTCAAAAAAGCGGTTACCGTACGAATGCAATTGCCACAATTGATGGTGGTCTTAAATTGCCGTTGTTCCATTGGCCTGGCGTGATTATTTCCTTTTGAATCTTTGGTCATTTCTACACTACTTTTCTGCACCTTCGGCGGTGCGCTGCTCCCTCCATTTGGGACTATCAAAAAAAATCTGTTCTGACTGCTCTTGGGGTAGGCGCAATAACGCGCCGTCCAAATTGCAGATATTCAAATATGCTTTGTTTTTCGGAAATATGCCCGAATTTTCACTTTTTAATTTCAGAAAAATCAAATCCCCGGGAAGGGTTGTGGTAGTTCCCGGTCTCATCGAGGAACGGATATCGAACCCCCGTTAAAAAAAGGCCCTGGGGCGGAACGCTGAGGCTTTTGGGCAAGCGTTCCTGCCGGTCCATGGCCGTCTTCACTTCTTCGAGGGTCATTCTCCCAGCGCCTACTTCCAGGCACATTCCCACGATCAGGCGGACCATTCCCCGGAGAAACCGGTTGGCGGCGATATGAAAAACCGCAGTTTGTTCTTCCGGAAAAAACTCCCATTCGCTCCGGTACAAGGTGGACAGCATGGTTTTGGCATTGTGCCCCGATTTGCAGAACGGGAAAAACGCCTGGTAGTTCCGAATCAACGCTGCCGCCGCCTGCATGCGTTCCGGGTCCGGCGTCGCCAGATACGGGTAATAAAAGCAGGTGTCCAGATGAAAAGGGTCTTTTTTGAACGACAGGAAATAGGCGTAACTTCGGTAATAGGCGTCGAAGCGCGCGTGGGCGTCCCAGTGTACCGGAAAAATCCGGGCCACAGAGATATCCCTGGGGAGGTATTTGTTTACGCGGCGCAAAAACCCCTCCGGGAACTCTTTGGCGCTATTGAAATGGGCGAAATATTGGCTGGCATGCACGCCGGTGTCGGTCCGGCCGCAACCGGACAACTCCACCTCTTGCCCTAAAATAGTCGAAAACGCGTCTTCGAGGACCTGTTGGACGGTGGTTTCCCCGGGTTGAATCTGCCATCCGTTGTACCCGGCGCCATTGTAAGCCAATTCGACGAAGTAACGTTGCATCATTGGCGGAACCATTTAACCCTTTGCCCAGCACAGGCGGACTAAAGGGATCAGGCGGCTTTAAGGTGGTTCAACTTCGACCGCCGCAGTTTTTCCCGGGCGTAGGCTTCCGTCACCAAAAATTCTCTGACCTGGCCTTTTTCAGAAGGAAGCTCGAACATGGCGTCGGTCATGATCGCTTCGCAGATCGACCTCAGCCCCCGTGCGCCCAAATTGAACTCGAGGGCTTTGGCGGCGATATACTCAATCGCATCCTCTGAGAAATGGAGTTGAATATCCTCTAGTGCAAAAAGTTTCTGGTACTGCCTCAAAAGCGAGTTCCTGGGCTCCACCAGAATGCGTTTGAGCGCTTCCTGGTCGAGTGGATCGAGGAACGTAAGCACCGGAAGGCGGCCCACCAGCTCGGGGATAAGGCCATAGCTCTTCATATCCTGATGGGAGATATACTGCAGGAGGTTTTCGCGGTCCACCCCTTCGGCGCCGCTGTTGTTGAAGCCGATCACGTGGGTATTCACCCGGCGGGCGATCGTTTTTTCAATGCCATCGAAGGCGCCCCCGCAGATGAACAGGATATTCTCGGTGTTGACCTTGACCATTTTCTGTTCGGGGTGTTTGCGCCCTCCCTGGGGCGGAACGTTGACATCTGTCCCTTCCAGCATTTTGAGCAGGGCTTGCTGCACTCCTTCCCCGGAAACATCCCGGGTGATGGAAGGGTTATCGCCTTTGCGGGCAATTTTATCTATTTCGTCGATATACACGATCCCCCGTTCGGCGGCGGCAACGTCGTAGTCGCAGACCTGAAGCAGGCGGCTCAGGATGCTTTCCACATCCTCTCCCACGTAGCCGGCTTCGGTAAACACCGTGGCATCGACGATAGCGAACGGCACGTTGAGGTATTTGGCAATGGTTTTTGCCAGCAGGGTTTTTCCGGTACCGGTGCGGCCGACCAACAGGATATTGGATTTTTCGATCTCGACTTCGTCTTTTTCCTTTTGGTTAAGGCGTTTGTAGTGGTTGTACACCGCCACTGAAAGGAATTTTTTGGCTTCGTTTTGCCCGATTACATACTGATCCAGGTGCGACTTGATGTCTTTAGGCGTAACGTTCACCGGCAACGCCCCCTGTTTGGAGCCGGAAGTTCCCTGAACGCCCTCTTCTGCTGGCCGTTTTTTGCCGTACAACTCCTCCTGAATGATATCAAAGGCCTGCTCTATGCAAACTTCGCAGATATGCGCGTTAATGCCCGCAATGAGCATTAAGGCTTCCGATTTGTCGCGGCCACAAAAAGAGCAGTGGTAATTTGATTTCCCTTTTCGCATGGTTAGCAATTAAATCCCTGGCAATGTAAATAGAAAGCGGTTTACGGCCTTAAACATTCGTTTTTATGAAGCTTCGCTTAGGCAGTCCGCGCCAGGGGCTGTCTCAAAAGACCGTTCTTTGCTCCCGGCGTGAAATTTTAGTTTCTTTTTTCAATTCATTTAAAAAAGAAACTATTTTTTGGTTGCCTTGGGCAAAAACCGTCTTTTGAGACAGCCCCGGCGCGGACCAGACTTAGCACAACAAATCTATTCTTTTGGACCTTTTTTTGGATTATTTCTTTCCAGGACCTCGTCGATCAGCCCATAGGTCATCGCATCTTTCGAGGTCATCCAGTTGTCGCGGTCGCAATCTTTTTGGATGATATCGTAAGGCTGGCCGGTATGGTAAGCGAGGATGTCATAGAGCGCTTTTTGCTGCTCTTTGATCAGGTTGTAATAAATTTCCATATCCGAAACCTGGCCCTGCATCCCGCCCAAAGGCTGGTGGATCATCACCCGGCTGTGGAACAAACCGGTGCGTTTGCCTTTCGTTCCGGCGGCGAGCAGCACGGCGCCCATCGAAGCAGCCATACCGGTGCAAATGGTGCCAATGTCGGGGGTGACGTATTGCATGGTGTCGTAGATTCCCAAACCGGCGATGACGGAGCCCCCCGGGCTGTTGATAAAGATCTGCACATCGCGTTTGGGGTCGGAAGATTCCAGGAACAGAAGCTGGGCCTGAACGATATTGGCAACTTCGTCGTAGATGGGAACGCCAAGAAAGATAATGCGGTCCATCATCAGACGAGAGAACACATCCATGCTGATAATATTCATGGTCCGCTCCTCAATAACCGCCGGAGTGAAGGCCTGAATATTGGGCATTGCCATTCCCATGGTTTTTTCAGCGTACTTTTCCAGGTGCATGCTACTCATACCGAGGTGCTTGGTAGCATACTTCATGAATTCATCCTTGTGAAACATAAGTTCTTGTGTTTTTTAGACAAAAAGGATTGTTCTCGTCCGGAGGAAACAGGTCCTCAGCGGGCACAATTAGATAACAAATCCTTAACGCCCCGGTTGAATGCGGTGGAATATATTCCTATTCTTCTTCGTCGGGCAATAGCGACTGGCGGTGCGCCTGCGCTTCCGCGCGGGCTTTTTCGGCCAATGCGGAAAAGCCGGCCAGGCTGAGTTTTTTCTCGGTTACGGTCACTACGGATCGCACCGCGTCGTGGAGGCGGTCCGTGAGCAAGTCGTCGTAAACTTGCTCCACCTGTTTTTCATCCTGCATCAACCGGCGGGCCATGTTCTGAACGAAGTCCTCGCCCAAAGAGGAAACCCCGGCGCCAAAATAACCCCGAACCCGGTTCATAAAGTGTGCTTCGATCTCCTCCTCCGTCACCTGAAGTTCGAACTGGCTGGCGATTTTATTGCGGAGCAGGGTCCACTGAAGGTTGTGTGCGAAATGGGGGTATTCCTTTTCTACCAGTTTTTCGTCGACCTTCTCGTTGCTGATCTGTATCCAGCGGCGGAGGAAATCATCGGGCAGCGGCAGCGGGTTGAGTTCCAGCAGGCGTTCCTGAAAATCCTTGAACAGCAGGGCGTCGGATTGGGTTTTGTAAAAGCTGCTTATTTCCTGAGCGATGCGTTCCCGCAACTCCGCTTCGCTGTGTACCTCTGCGCCTTCGAACGCGCGGTCAAAGAACTCCTGGTTCATTTCGGCCAGGGCATTGCGCTCGACGTTTTTGATGGTCAATTGAAACTGGCGGCCCGGTTCCCTTTCCTGGGGAGCCTCGAGATGGAGCAGATAGCGGCGTACAAAGTCCTCGTCGCGGTCTTTTTCCAGCTGATACACGTCGAACGCAAACGAATCCTCAATCTCAAGTCCTGCCAGCGCTTGCTGGGCTTCCGGCGTGGCGTCCTCAAATAACAGGGAAAACGAAGCCGAATGCCCGTCGGGAGTAACAGACCCATCCTCGCTGAGCTCTACTGCCTCCAGGGCGATGAGGTCGCCCTGCTGGAAGTCCGATTCCGGATTGCTTCGTTCACCCAGGCGGCGGCGCAGGCCGAGGAGGTCTTCGTCCACCATTTCGTCGGTAACGTCGACGACCGGTTGTTCGAAATGAGAAGAAGCGTCGAGGCCCTTCACCTCAAACTCCGGCGCCAGGCCGATATCGAAACGGAAATGGAAATCCTTGAGCGTTTTCGGGTCGAAAGAAATATCCTCCTGATCCGCATTGGGAATGGGCTGCCCGAGCAGGTGAAGGTTGGCATCTTGCAGGTAATCGTACAGCGCATCCTGAAGCTGCTCGTTCACGATTTCTGCCAGGAGGCCTTTGCCGTAAAGTTTGCGAATGACAGTGACCGGCGTTTTGCCCACGCGAAAGCCTTTGATGTTCGCTTTTTTTCGATATTTATCGAGTTCCTCCTCAAATTTTTTCGCATAATCGGCTTCCTCCACGGTAACATGGAGTATGGCAGTTAAATTGTCAAGGTCTTCTCTGACAACTTTAGGCATATTGTTGTATATTTAGAGGTGACGGAAAGTTTGGCGGGCGATCTAAACACAAGGAACGCCTTTTTTTCGGATCTGTCTCAAAATACCGTCCGGCGCCCCCGGCATGAATTTTTGTTTTCTTTTTTTAATTTGTATAAAAAATTGCTTTGCAATTTTTTATACAAATTAAAAAAAGAAAATAGTTTTTGGCCGCCATGGCAAAGAACGGTATTTTGAGACAGCCCCGAGCTTAAGCATACGACAGAAGGAACTTTACCCCTGGTCGAATTGCTCTGACTATGTGAACGAACCGGTGCGGGTAGAGGGACTCGAACCCCCACGCCTTGCGGCACTAGATCCTAAGTCTAGCGCGTCTACCAATTTCGCCATACCCGCTCTGGCATAAATTCCGGCTAACAGCCTTTCAAAAACAGGAGGTTAACCCAGGGGTCTGGCCAATCGTCCGGATTGCTTCAACACAGAACAATTTTTTACCCGCTTTCGAAAAAAGCGATGCAAATTTATAATCTTTTTCCTAAATAGCCAATCTGGCCTCCAAAAACTACGAACAGGCGGCAAAGTATATAGATTATGCGTTATTTTAAGCAGCGTTCCGAAGAGAAAAAAAGGCAGGCGGGCCTTTTGATACCGGAACAGATACCAACAGAAAAGGCAATGCCAGAAACGCTTCAAATTCAGGACGACGACAAGAAACTGATCCAGGACGCCTACCGGCAACTGCTGCGATCGATTAAATCTCCATTGGAAGACGACGATAGCCGCAGCATCCGGAAGGCCTATGAACTGGCGGTCAAGGCGCATAGCGAACAACGCAGGAAGTCGGGGGAACCTTACATTCTCCACCCGATCGCGGTGGCCCGAATCTGCGCGGAAGAGGTCGGTCTTGGCCCCACCGCCATTGTAGCCGCCCTGCTCCACGATGTAGTGGAGGACACCGACGTGACGCTGGTGGAGATCCAGGCGCAGTTCGGCGAACGAGTCGCCAGCATTGTCGACGGGCTGACCAAGCTCGACGGCGCCTACAACGTGGAAAGCCCTCAGGCTGAAAACTTCAAAAAAGTGCTCAGCACCCTGGTCGACGACGTCCGCGTAGTGCTGATCAAAATGGCCGACCGCCTCCACAACATGCGTACCCTGGGGTCCATGCCCCGGCACAAGCAGCTGAAAATTGCTGCAGAAACGAGTTTCATCTATGCTCCGCTTGCCCACCGGCTGGGGCTGTACAACATTAAAACGGAGTTTCTGGATCTTTGCATGAAGATCACGGAACCGGAAGAGTACCAGGATATTGCCCGCCAGATCAGCGAAACCAAACGCGAACGGGAACAATACATCGAGGCTTTTATCGGCCCCCTCCGGCCCAAGCTGGATGAAATGGGGTATAAATACCGCATCCTGGGACGGCCCAAGTCGATTTATTCCATCTGGAAAAAAATCAAAGCCAAGCGCGTACCGTTAACGGAGATCTTCGACTTGTTCGCCATCCGCATCATCCTGGAAGTACCCGTTGAGAAGGAAAAATTGTCCTGCTGGCAGGCCTATTCCATCGTCACCGACGT
The DNA here is from genome assembly GCA_016713275.1 of Haliscomenobacter sp. Lineage (GTDB taxonomy): Bacteria > Bacteroidota > Bacteroidia > Chitinophagales > Saprospiraceae > JADJPL01. The sequence continues at coordinate 350,484 of JADJPL010000028.1, read as the reverse complement.
CCACACCCCTTTGCCGGAGCGGCTTAAAGACTGGATCACCGTGCCCAAATCCAACGGCTACGAATCCCTGCATACCACCGTGATCGGCCCCGCAGGCCGGTATGTGGAAGTCCAGATCCGCACCCAGCGCATGGACGAAATCGCCGAACGGGGTTATGCCGCCCACTGGAAGTACAAAGGCATTTCAAACACTCCGGATGTATACGAACGCTGGCTCGACAGCGTCCGCGAAATCCTGGAAGATCCTACCAACGACGCCATCGAGTTCCTCGTCGATTTTAAAGCCAATAACCTCTTCAGCGAGGAAGTCTACGTCTATACGCCCAAGGGCGACATGAAAATCCTCCCCAAAGGGGCTACCGCGCTCGACTTTGCCTTCAGCATCCACACCGATATTGGCTACCATTGCGTCTCCATTAAGGTCAACAACAAGCTCGTCCCCATGGGGTACGTGCTGAAAAATGGAGACCAGTTGCAGATCTTTACCAGCAAAAACCAAAAACCCAGCGAAGACTGGGACAAAATGGTGGTCACCGGGAAAGCCAAAGCCAAGATCCGGTCCGCCATGAAAGAAGAAAAGCGGAAAAAAGGGGAGATCGGCAAAGAAGCGCTGGAACGCAAGCTGAAGCACCTGCGCGTCGACTTTGACGAATCCATCGAAACCCTGGTCAAATTTTACGGGTATTCCTCAAAAATCGACCTGTATTATACCATTGCCATCGAAGAACGGTCGATTCCGGAAATCTTCAAAAACTTCCGGGTGGAGAATAACAAACTGGTGGAGTTTAAGCCCGAAACTGCGCCCGGTCCGGCCCTGGAAATCAACAATGGGACGGCATCCCGTGAAGAAGCCCAGCGCAAACTCGGCCTCAAACCCCGGCTGCTTATCAACGGAGAGCCCGCCGAACGCTATCATTACAGCATCGCCAGTTGCTGCAACCCCGTGCAGGGCGACGATATTTTTGCTTACCTGACCGCCAACGCAGGCCTCAAGATCCACCGGACCAGCTGCCCCAACGCCACCAACCTCATGGCCAACTACGGCTACCGGATCATGAAAGCCGAATGGGTCTTCAGCAATGACGTTACCTTCATCGCCGAACTCCGCATCACCGGAATCGACAGTGGGCCCGGCGTGATCGAACGCCTGACCCACCAAATCTCTACCCAACTCGGGCTCGACATCCGCTCCTTTTCCATCGAAGGGGACGAAGGGTATTTTGAAGGAACCGTCAAACTCAAAGTCCGAAACACCGACCAGTTGAACCTGGCCATCCGGTCCCTCCAAAACCTCGACAATATCTCCTCCGTAACCCGGGTGGATTATTAGAAGCTGTTTGGAACGCTCCTTCCCCCCCGTTGGGCCGCCCACACCCAGGAACGGGTTTTGAAATAGCTGCTAACCAAATCTTTTAGGACCGTAAATTTGTTGTCTCTTTGAACTGAAAAATGAAACATGGCTGGAGAACGCAAACCCGAAGACGTGGTCAAGGAAGTAAAGAATATTTTTTCGCACCACCTCGAACAGCATAGCTTCCGCAAAACCCCGGAACGCTTCGCCATCCTGGAAGAAATATACAAACGTACCGACCATTTCGACGCGGAGGCGCTGTATATCCACATGAAAAACAAAAACTACCGGGTTAGCCGTGCCACCGTCTACAACACCCTGGAGTTGCTGGTCAACTGCGACCTGGTCAAAAAACACCAGTTCGGCAAAAACCTGGCCCAGTACGAAAAGTCCTATGGATACAAACAACACGACCACCTGATCTGCGTAGACTGCGGCAGGGTCCTCGAATTTTGCGATCCGCGGATTCAACAGATCAAAAACATGATGGGCGATTTGCTGAAATTCAACGTGACGCACCACTCCCTCAATCTTTACGGTCAATGCAATGGCGCTTGTGAGCGCACGGCAAAGCTTTCGCCTGCCGAAACAGAAAAACTGGAAGCCGGGAAATGAAAATATTTCTCTAACTTGGCGCTTTAAACGCCAATATTCTGGTTTCTCGCGATGAGCTGCCTTTATTTTAATGTAAATAATCGGTAAAAACCTAGAGGAGCAACGCATTCCCCTAGGTTTTTACAATTATAGAAAAACGCGCAGGAAATCTTTTACTTCTCCTAACCCACTCGATATGCAAATTGACGTTCTACTTGGCTTGCAATGGGGAGATGAAGGCAAAGGGAAAATCGTTGATTACCTTGCCCCCAATACGATATCGTTGCCCGTTTCCAGGGAGGCCCCAACGCCGGGCATACGCTGAAAATCGACGGCAAGAAGTACGTGCTTCACACCATTCCTTCCGGTATCTTCCGGGAGAACCTTCAGAACCTGATCGGCAACGGGGTTGTCCTGGACCCCATTACCCTGTCCAAAGAGCTGGACGCGCTGGACGCTGTGCATGTGAATTACCACGACAGGCTGTTCGTGGCCAAAAAAGCGCACCTCATCCTGCCTACCCACCGTTTTTTGGACCTGGCTTCCGAAAATGCAAAAGGAAAAGAAAAAATCGGCTCTACGCTGCGGGGAATTGGCCCCACCTATATGGATAAGACCGGGCGCAACGGCTTGCGGGTAGGCGATCTGGCCCTGCCTGGCTTCCAAAAAAAATACGACGCGCTGAAAGAAAAGCACCTCAGCCTGGGAAGCATTTATCCGGAAGTAGATTTTGATCTGGTAAAAGAGGAAGAAAAATGGTTTGGCTGCCTGGAGCGGCTCCGCAGCCTCCAATTGGTCGATGGCGAATACTTCCTGCACCGCGCCCTGCTTCAGGGCAAACGGGTTCTGGCGGAAGGCGCCCAGGGGTCGATGCTCGATATTGATTTTGGGACCTACCCCTATGTGACGTCCTCCAATACTATTACCGCAGGCGTGTGCACGGGCTTGGGCGTTTCGCCTGATAAGATCGGGGAAGTCATCGGGATTACCAAAGCCTATTGCACGCGGGTGGGGTCGGGGCCTTTCCCCACCGAATTGCTCGATGAAACCGGCGAACTGCTCCGGCGGGAAGGCAGCGAATTTGGCGCCACGACCGGAAGGCCGCGGCGTTGCGGCTGGATCGACCTCCCCAGTTGAAGTATGCCATCATGATCAACGGAGTAACCCAGCTCGCGGTGACCAAGCTGGACGTATTGAATATTTTCTCTGAAATCAAAGCCGGCGTAGCCTACCGCATCGGGCAAACCGAAACCACCGATCTTCCTTTTGATCTGTGCGACGCCGACATAGACCCGGTCTACCGCCCATTTGAGGGATGGCAGCAGGATACCTCTTCCTGCCGCCGTTTCGACGATGCGCCCGAACCGGCGCGGAAGTTCCTGGCGTTTCTGGAAAGGGAACTCGACGTGCCCATCACCATGGTGTCTATTGGGCCGGAAAGAGAACAGCTCCTGGTGCGGTCCGATCTGGAGTAAGCGTTTTGGAGGTTTCTAAGATGCCCGCCCCAAAGGAGGGCAAAATAAGGCGGCTTGTGGAAAAAAACAGTAGCCCCGCGGAGGGCTTTGATAAAACCAGGGCGTTTGTCACCCTGGGCGGTTTGAGTCTCATCTGGGGCACGTCGTTTATTCTGATCAAGAAAGGCCTGGAGGGGTTTTCCCCTACCCAGGTAGCCTGTCTTCGCTTGTCGATTTCTGCCCTGGCTTTTGTGCCCATGTTCATCCTGTACCGCAAACGGATGGACTGGTCCAAATGGCCCTATTTGGTGATCGTAGGCCTTACCGGCAGCGGAATCCCGGCGTTTTTGTTCTCCAATGCCCAGGTGCATATCAGCAGCGCCATGGCCGGCATCCTCAACTCCCCTGACTCCGTTGTTCACCTTCTTGCTGGGGGTGTTGTTCTTTAACGTCCGGTTTGGCATGTCCAAACTGGCCGGGGTTTTTCTGGGTCTTGCCGGGGCAGTGCTGCTGATCTTGCTGGGCAACGAAGGCGGTTTAAGCGGAAAAACCGCTTACGGGCTGTTGATCGTCCTGGCGGCAGGATGCTATGCCACCAGCACCAACGTGATCGGAAAGCATTTGCGGGAGATGAGTTCCATTCTGATCAGCTCGGCCTCCTTTGGCATCATCGGGATCCCTTTGATGATCTACCTGCTGGGGGCAACGGATTTTCTGCACCGCATGGCGGAAAGCCCTCAAGCTTGGGAATCCCTGGGCTTCATCGTCATTCTGTCTTTGGTGGGTACTGTGGCCGCAACCGCTATTTTTTTTCGGCTGATCCAGGAAACTTCTCCGGTATTTAGTTCCACCGTAGCCTATTTGATGCCCCTCGTAGCCTTAATCTGGGGCCTGCTCGACGGGGAAGCGCTGAACTGGCTGCACCTTGGAGGCATGGCCCTCATCCTGAGCGGCGTCTATCTCAGCCGAAGGTAAACATGCCTGCTATTCCTGACCTTTCTCACCGCCAACGCCTGATTTTTCGCAGCGCACCAATCGCCAAACCATCGTATTTTTAAGGAAAGCGATGATTATGGCCATTTTGGAGCGAAAAACCCTCAAGCAATTCCATCGCGACCTGAGCTGGTCTACCCGGATTTATACCCTCGTTGCGGTGGTCATCGGTATGGGCGCCTTTGTCTTTCACCTCTGGGAATCCCAGTGGGCCCTTCTGATGATGGTGGCGTTGGGCGCCGCTTTGTTCGTCGAAAGTTTTGCCATTTCGTTTCACCGGCATCCCCAGACCTGGAAAGTAATCCGCTGGGTGATTTTTTTGCTGCTTGCGATCCTTCTACTCACCGGACTTACGGAATGACATAAATCAGGAAGGGCCCTGACAAAAGTCATTAAAAATGGGCTGCGCCTGTCGTTACTTTGAAATCAGAAACAATCCAAGGTTTATCAAAAACTTGGTGAGTAAGAGCTATAATTCGGGTGATTTTAGGGAATATCGGAGCATCCTGCGTGGATGCTCTTTTTTTTTGCCGAAATGGCTCGAAGTTTATTAGACTTGTTGCGACGGGATCATCGCGGGTTTAAAATGGCTCTTTTCCGCCCACACTGCGCCTTTTTTCGGTCACTTAGCTCGGCTATGCTCCCTCAAAAGCCTTCGTGTGGACAGAAAATAGCTCATTTTTCCCACCACGCTGACCCGTCGCAACAAGTCTATTTAATTTCCAGCAACAGCCCTTGTCCTGGCTGGAGCGCCAGGGCTCCCGATTGGAGGGAAACCGGTTTTCCGCCCAGCACGTCGTAAGCCTGAGTGGCGCCCTGGAGGGCTTCGGCAAACCGGTCGAGCTTGAGGGAATACGGTTGTTCGTTTTTATTGACGATGACCATCACCTTTGCTTCTCATCGTACCGGAAAAAGACGTATACGCCATCTTCCGGCACAAACTGGAGCAGTTTCCCGTAGTGCACCGCCGAGGCAGTCTTTCTCCAGGTCAGCAGTTTTTTCATCCATTGCTGGGTTTCCGCAGCTTCTTTGGACAGCCCTTGTCCGGTAAAGGCATTGACCTTGTCCCCTTGCCATCCGCCCGGGAAATCGGACCGGATTGAGCCGTGGTCTCCACTGGGAGCGTTTGTCATCAGCGCTTCAGACCCGTAATAGATCTGGGGGATTCCCCGGGTAGTCAGCAGGAACAGCACCCCTTGCTTGAACCAGTTCAGGTTTTCGCCTACCCTGGTATAAAAACGGTCCATGTCGTGGTTGTCGGGAAAAACGACCAGATTGGCGGCATCGGGATAAAGGAAATCGTTGACCATGATTCGGTAGAGCAGGATCAATCCGCTGTCGTACCGGGTTTCTTTCTGAGGCAGCGCTTTTCCAAGGGTTTCCTGTACAGGAAAGTCCATGAGGCTGGGCAGGTAGGACACGTAGCCGTCCGAGTTGATTTTGCCCCGCTGCCAATAGGATACGATAGCCGGATTGGCGTTCCATACTTCTCCAACCATGTTAAAATGGGGGTATTCCTCCAGGACGGCCTTGGTCCAGTCCGACATAAACCCGGCGTCGGGGTACGGGTAGGTATCCATGCGGATGCCGTCGAGCCCGGAATATTCGATCCACCAAATGGTGTTCTGGATGAGGTAGGTAGCCATCAAAGGGTTGCGCTGGTTCATGTCGGGCATGGTTTCTACGAACCAGCCATCGGTGTACATTTTTTTGTCGGCAGCCGAAGCATACGGATCCAGCACGACTTCCATGCGGTGAGAGGTGGGCGCAAATTTGCCGTCGTAGTTGATCCAGTCTTTGGAGGGCAGGTCCTTCATCCACCAGTGCTCGGAGCCGCAATGGTTGAGGATCATGTCCATAATAATGCGAATATTCTTGCTGTGGGCTTTTCGGATCAGGTCAACATAATCCTCATTGGAACCATAGCGGGGGTCAACCTTGTAAAAATCCGTAGTGGAATACCCATGATAGGAGTATTCTTTCATGTTGTTCTCCAGGAGCGGGTTGAGCCAGATCGCCGTAAAGCCCATGCCGGCGATGTAGTCGAGATGGTCGGCAATGCCTTTGATATCTCCTCCGTGACGCCCGCCTTTGAAGGTGCGGTTCAGGCGCTCGTGCATCCCTTCCATATTATCGTTGGACGGATCGCCGTTGGCAAAGCGGTCGGGGGTAATGAGGTACATCACGTCGGTGGGATCAAAACCTTTTCGCAGGGAAGAGCTCTTTTCCCGCTCCAGCAAGCGGTAGGTATAGGAGCGCACCGTTTTGCCCTTTTGCTGAAAACCAATGTCAAAAGCGCCGGGTTTCGCCCCGCTCAGGTCCAGATCGATAAACAGGTAGTTGGGATTCTCCAGCCGGATGGTTTGTTTGACCGACACACCCGGATGGCTCACTACCGGCGTCAGCTCGCTGATCTGCGGTCCGTATACCAGCAATTGCAGGTTGGGATTTTTCATGCCCGCCCACCAGAAAGCGGGTTCCACCCGGCGGATATCCGCCTGCCCCTGAACCTGCTGAATATACCCAGCCAGGAGAAACATCGCGGCAAAAAGCGTTCTTGATTTCATCTGAAACGGATTATTTGGTACAGGAGCGAAGATAGCCATTTTAGACATTAGACATTAGACGTTTGACGTTAGATGTTGGTGGTTAGTGGTTGGTGGTTAGTGGTTAGTGGTTGGTGGTTGGTGGAGGATTGACGGTAAATAGAAATAGTGTAAAAATGCTCCGCATAGCGTAATTTTGTGGGAGTAACGGAGTGCTCCCTGCTCCCTAATCCCTAATCCCTAATCCCTAAATATCATGGACACAAGCAAATGGACCGCCCGGATCGATGCCAGCACAACGGAATTCCGGAAAGCGTTTAGCCGGCTGAGCGCCGAACAGCTCAACTGGAAGCCCAACCCATCAACCTGGAGCATTGCCCAGAACATCGACCACCTGATTGCGATCAATTCGACGTACTTCCCGGTTCTGGAAGCGCTGCATGCGGGGACGTACCGGGTTCCCTTTACCGGCAAACTGGGGTTTCTGGTTCGTTTTTTCGGCAAATTCATCCTTCAATCGGTGTTGCCCGACCGGAAGCGGAAGATGAAAACCTTCCCCATCTGGGAACCTGCCTCCAGCGAACTACCCGGAGATATCCTGCAGCGGTTTGAACAACACCAGGAGCAGTTGAAGGAAGCGATTCGGGGCGCAGCGGGGTTGCTGGACCGGGGCGCCGTCATTTCCTCTCCGGCAAATACATCGATCGTCTACACGCTGGACAAAGCGTTCGACATCCTTACGCTGCACGAAATGCGGCACATGGAACAAGCCCGGGAGATACTCGCACTCCTCCACCCTAAGAAGTGATTTTATTCCCGGAACCAATCCGCGTACATCACGTAGTTGTTGGCGATGCGCTCGATGGTATCTTTAAAGGTTTCGGGGCTAATGGCTTTGACCTTTCTGGCCGGAATGCCTGCATAAATATGCCCGCTTTCCAGGATGCTGTTTTCCAGTACCACCGCGCCAGCGCCAATCAGTACATTTTCCTCCACGACGGCATGATCCATGACGATAGCGCCCATGCCCACGAGCACATTGTCGTGTAGGGTGCACCCATGCACGATGGCCCGGTGCCCAATGGATACGTTGTTGCCGATGGTTGTGGGGGCTTTTTTATAGGTACAGTGAATAATGGCGCCGTCCTGGATGTTGACTTTGTTCCCCATCCGGATGTAATGGACATCGCCGCGCACCACCGCCTGAAACCACACGCTGCAATCATCGCCCATGACCACATCGCCCACGACGGTAGCATTCTCGGCCAGGTAGCAGTTTTTTCCAAATGAAGGTAAGATCCCGTGAACAGGTAAGATCAATGCCATAAAGCGTTTTATTATAAGCGCATTCGATAAATTTCTTCCACGACCGGTTTTCCACGTTCCGACAAAAGAATGATAAAAGTCATTCGGGCCGCCCACGCTTTGAGCCTACCTTTGCAGAAAGCAAACCAAGCCAAATATGACCGATCCCGTATTGCTGCAAAAATACAATATTCCTGCGCCTCGTTATACCAGTTACCCCACCGTTCCCTACTGGCAGGAAGAAATTCCGGAAGAAACCACCTGGCTGGACAAGGTTTGGCACGCTTTCGCTCACGATATGGAAATCAGCTTGTACCTGCACCTTCCCTATTGCGAGCGCCTTTGTACCTATTGCGGGTGCAATAAACGCATTACGCTAAACCACGACGTGGAGCTTCCCTACATAGAAACTCTGCTCAAGGAATGGAATATCTACCTCCGGCAATTTCCCCAAAAGCCGATTTTGCGGGAGGTCCATTTGGGCGGAGGCACGCCGACCTTTTTCCAACCACGGAATCTGGAGCTCCTGCTCCGGGGGATTCTTCAAACCGCTGAGATCCCGGACAAACACGAGTTCAGCTTTGAGGCTCATCCCAACAGCACTACCCCCGAGCACCTGCAAACCCTTTACCAACTGGGCTTCCGGCGAATTAGCATCGGGGTTCAGGACGTTGCTCCCGAGATCATGGAGATCATCAATCGCCAGCAGACGGTGGACGAAGTCCGGCAGGTAACTGCCTGGGCCCGGGACACCGGCTACTCCAGCATCAATTTTGACCTGATCTATGGCCTCCCCCTTCAAACCAAAGATCGTATCCGCCGCACCATGGAGGAGGTCCGACTGCTCCGCCCGGAACGGATTGCCTTTTACAGCTACGCCCATGTGCCCTGGGTCAAACCCAGCCAACGCGCCTATTCCGAAGCGGATCTGCCCCTGGGCCAGGAAAAACGGGAACTCTACGAATTGGGCAGAAACCTCCTCGAGGAGATGGGCTATGTAGAAATCGGTATGGATCATTTTGCCCTGCCGGGCGATCCGCTGTATGAAGCCTGGGAAACCGGCGCTTTGCATCGCAACTTCATGGGCTACACCCCTTATTATACCCGGCTGAGTATCGGCTTGGGCGCTTCGGCTATCAGCGATAGCTGGGATGCGTTCGTGCAAAATGAAAAAACCATTGAAGCCTACCGGGAAGCGATCGAAACCGGGCATTTGGCGCTTTCAAAAGGGCATTTGCTCACCGCCGAAGACCAGGCGGTTCGCACCCATATCCTCAACCTCATGTGCCGGTTTGAAACCAGTTGGGAAATCCCGGGCTCCCAATGCCAGGCGATAAAAGAAGGGCTCAAACGAAGGGAACCGCTGATAGCCGACGGCCTCGCCGAGCTTTTCCCCTGCCGGTTGCGCGTTACCGAAAAAGGAAGGCCGTTTCTACGCATCCTCTGTATGGCGCTGGATGCACGCTATTGGCAAAAACAACCCAGCGGCGCCCTTTTTAGCCAAAATGTCTGAAACTGATATAAATCAGCGAAAACGAATGATTTAAGAAGATGCGCGGAACGGAGAAAAAAGATATATTGACCTATCACCAAAAGGAACTGTTATGTGGAGCGCTAAAATTCACAACCACGCCTTTGATCGGATGGGCCAGTATTTTGCCCGGCTCCTCGACCGCGATCACTTCCTGGGGCATTCCGCATTCGATGTTCCTCCTGCAGATTCTATTCAGCCCCCAGCCGGAATAGTCCGGGAAGATGGCCTGTTTGTGCTCCGGATCGCAACGCCGGGATATACCAAAGAAGACATCGAAGTAATGGTCGAAGGGGACGTTCTCAAAGTGCGCGGCCAAAAAAACCAGGCAGGAGCTAACCCAGACGAAGCCTATATCCTCGAAGCATTCGACTTTTATTCCTTTGAACACTGTTTCAAACTTTCTCCGCAAGTAGCGCATGAGGAAATCGAAGCCAGGTATGAAAACGGAATATTGACCCTTGTTTTCCGGGATGCGCCCGTTGAGGCAACCAAAACGCATTCCAAAATCCAGGTGGTGTAATACGCTTTCCAATACAGATTATTCGTTGAATCAACCTGTGCTATGCAACGCCAGCTTTTGGAATATTACCGCAGTATATGCAAGGATTTTCATCGTCTGTTTCTCGAAGTAGACCAGGCGTACGGGAGAGATACGGTTCACGACCTTCGGGTCAATCTGAAGAAGCAAATGGCCTTTTACCGTTTCCTCGAAGCGGTCGAACCGGCTTTTTCCGCCAAAGAGGCCAAAGCCTCCTTTGGGGAGCTTTACGGCCTGGCTGGAAAGGTGCGCGACTTGCAGGTAGAGCGCAGTTTGCTCCGGCAGCGGATGCGCCTGGACTCCCTGTTCGCCTCTTGGTTGAAACAACGGGAGGAATCGTATAAAATCCTGCTGCAAGAGTACGAAAAGGAACTGACGCTGGCGCCGGTAAGGCGCCTGGAGCGCACCGCCGAATCGGCCATACAGGCCATACAGCCGGGGGTCGCGCTCGACCGCTTCGAACAGTTCCTGAAAACCCTCCTTCAGGAAATCCGGAAAACCCTGGAAGGGACCGGACTGGTGGAGTGCCTTCATTATTTGCGCAAACGCCTGAAAGACCTGTATTTTAACCTCCGCATGCTCGAATTGCTATTCCCTGAAACCTGCCTTCCCAAAAAAACGATGAAGGCGCTCGACAAGTTCCAAACGCTGCTTGGGAACTGGCACGATCTGGACTTCATCCGGGAACTTCTGCGCGAAGAACCCAAGGCCTGCTCTGCCAAAATAAGGCATAAACTGGATAAAGAACATTCGAAATCTACGGAAAAGACCGTTGGGGAGTTAGGCGGGTTGGGACCTGTTCTGGATGAATTGGAGCAAGCCCTTGAGGAGGCTTGGCATGCCGCCCGGCTTGCCCGCCTGATCGAAGGAGGCGAACAACGCCGGGCAGTGAATAGTTCCTTCCATCAAAAGAACATGGAAGAAGGAATAAAATGACCCGTATGAGCTCAACAAAAGGGACCGCGCCATTAGTTATTGTCTTTGGATTGCCGGGGGCTGGAAAGAGTACGTTTGCTCAGGCCTTGGCAACGCAGTTAGGTATCCCACACCTCAATACCGACCAAATCCGATTCCAGTTGGGTTTGTCGGGTAAGTACGACGAGGAAAGCAAGGAGGAAGTGTATGGCGAGGTGTGTGCGTCTGCGCGCCGCATTCTGAAACAAGGCAGCGGCGTAATCGTGGACGGCACGTTTTACAAAAAGTTGCTGCGCAACAAGTTCAAAGCCCTTGCCGTGGAAACGGGATGCCTTCTTTATTGGATAGAGATCCGGGCAAACGCCCAAACGATCGAATACCGGGTTAATCAACCCAGGCCTTTCAGTGAAGCCAATTTTCCCGTTTACGAAATGATCCGCAACCGGTTCGAGCCTTTAGATGATGAACCCTGTCTGGCGCTTTGGTCTGATCTCCTTACCGTGGAAGAAATGGTCGCCGAAGCAGAGCAATTCATCGTCCGCCCTCCGGGCAATTCGCGTTGAAGAAAACAAATCAAATCCGCCATGACCAGGTAAGAGGTTCACCAATGGCTTACTGACCCGGACTTCCCGGAACCTACCCGGAAAGTCGAGCTGGTAGAAACCCATATTTCCTGGGTGTTACTTACCGATACCAGAGCGTTCAAGATCAAAAAACCAGTGCGGTTCTCGTTTGCCGATTTTTCTGCTCTTTCGCAACGCCATTTTTTCTGCGACCACGAATTGATGCTGAACCGGCGGCTGACCCAAGACATGTACCTCAGCGTTCTTCCGGTTCTACGCACCGGAAACCGGTTCTCCATTGGAAAAGGGAACGGCGAAATAGTAGATTACGCGCTTTGCATGACGCGCCAGGATAACACCCGGCAAATGAACCTTCTTTTAGAAAAAAATGAAGTCACTCCTACCCACATGGCCCAACTGGCTGGCATACTGACCGCGTTTCACCAGAAAGCCCAGCGGGTAGATCTGCCGTTTGATCTGGAAGCAAAGGTTCGGTTGTTCGACGATCTGCGCAGTGTTACTGATTTTTTGGAACGGCATCTGGGAAAAACAGCCCGGGAAAAGGTGGAGGAAGCGTTGACGTCCGCTCCGCCTATGCTTCAGCGGGTGTTTCCCCGCATAAAGGAGCGTATTCAACTGGGCTTCCGGATCGACGGGCATGGAGACCTGCACTCCAAGAATATCTTTCTTTTGAAAGAACCCGTCATTTTCGACTGCATCGAATTCAATGATTCCTTCCGCCAGATTGATCTGTTGGACGAAATTGCCTTTTTATGTATGGATCTGGAACACTACGGCAAGCCCGATCTGGCCTCCTGTTTTTTGGATGATTACCTTCGGCAAATGCCTTGTATGCTCACAGACGAAGACACGTTGATTTTCCTGTTTTTTAAATGGTACCGGTGCAACGTCCGCCTGAAAGTCAACGCCTTGAGAGCTTTGCAAGCGAAAGAAACAACCCTGTTCCAGCATTGGCTTCAGGCGGTCAGGGAATACCTGGATCAGTTTTATGGGTACTTCCTGGAACTAAAAGCAAGGGAGTCTTCCTGATTTCATAGCCAGAAAATATCCGTTTGCAGAGTTTTTTCCCCTTCCTGTGTAAAAAAATAGCAATTCCCGATGGACAAGGCCATTTTTGAACCATGAAAAAAAATCACTCGCAAAACCTGTTTTAAACCACAACGCATGAAAAAGCACATGTTCCGCCTCGGCCTGCTCGGCTTGCTGGTTCTTTGGGGCCTTCATTCAACCGCACAAAAATCCCAGGTACGCACCGGCGACCACGTCCGGATTACCGAAAAAGCCGATGGGAACACCTACGTCGCCGGGGGCGAAATCACGGTGGACGCAGAGATTACCGGCGACTTGATCGGAGCGGGAGGCAATATCCGCATCGCCCAGAAAATCCAGAACGATATTCTCCTGGCTGGCGGCGATTTGTCGATCGATGGCGAAACCGGCGGGGATTTGCGCCTCATGGGCGGAAATATCCGGATCAATAAACCGGTAGCCGGCGACCTCACCATTACCGGCGGCGAAATCCGCATTCCCAAGGACGTCCGGATCGGCGGCGACGTCTACATCGCAGGCGGAAACGTCTGGATTGAAGGCGATATCGCAGGCAATTTGCGCATTGCCGGAGGCGAAGTATTTCTCAGCGGAACGGTTATGGGGAATCTCCATGCCCAAACCGGCCACCTCGGCCTGAGTGGAACCGTAAAAGGAACCTCGAAAATCGTCGCCCAGGAAATCGATCTGGGCAGCGACGCCCGTTTTGAAGGCGACGTTCAATACTGGACAAAGCGCGAAAACGGCGCCGATTTCTCCAAAGCCATGGCTGGCGGCGCTCAGGCCAAGTACGACAACGCGCTTCGCCCGGGCTATGACAAAGTAGACTGGAAGCACTCTGCTAAAAAGGGAATGGCTGCGTTCACCGCCTTCCGTGCGGTTAGCGGGTTGCTGCTCACCCTGCTGCTGGTCGCTTTCTTCAACACCTTCTTTGCCGGCCGCGCCGGGTTGGCCCGCCAGTTTGCTGCCCGGTCGATGACCAGAGGATTGCTGCTGTTCCTTGGGCTGCCGTTCCTGTCCTTTATCGCTACCATTACCGTCATCGGCATCCCGGTGGGCCTGATCGGGTTTAGCGCGTTCACCGCCATTGCGCTTTCCGCCAACGCCGTTGCCGCTGTCGTTGCCGCTCACGAACTGACCTTCGCGAAAAACTGGAAAAATGGCAGCGGACAAATCGCCCTGCTTGCAGGCGGGCTGTTCCTTGGGCTGCGCGTCGTAGGTTTGATTCCCTTTATCGGCCCGCTGGCTAACTTTGTTCTGGCTGCCATCGCCATAGGCCACGTCGCACGCCATTTCGACAAGCAAGCTAATCCGGCGCCGGCAACTCCTCAAAAAGAAGAACCCGATAGCGACCTCGTATAATCCCTGTAAAAAGAAGAAATCATCCGGATAATCACCCGATTTTCCTGGGCTCTTAAAAGACCCACTTGACCGGCAGACCGGTGCAATAATTTTCGCACCGGTCTGCTTTTTTTATCCTGGGATGGGCAGAGCCTACGCTCCATTTCGGCAAGGAAAAAAATTTCCGGCTGTTTTTTGTTACCTTCCGGTAAAATCAATCCTGGTTCCTTATCGCCAAATCGTTAATTGTTCCATTTCCAAACACAGAACGCCCATAAATTGGCCTCAATCTCAAAGAGGTGTTGTAATTTTGGACCAAAACCAAGAACCTATTATGAAGAAGCTATTTTTTGTATTCGCACTGCTCTTGACCCTGAGTCAAGCCTCTTTCGCCCAGCACGCCGAAGGCGATTTTAACCTCAACATCGGGATTGGCCTGCTGCCCGTGTTCGGAACCGGCAACGCGGTATTGCCCCCCATCGGCGCCAGCGGGGAATATGGCATCACCGACGACATCAGCGTAGGCGGTTACCTCGCTTACGCGACCTACAAAGAAGATTTTGATTTCTTTGACGGCAAATGGAAGTACTCCTACATTATTATCGGCCCCCGCGCCAGCTACCACCTGGGGAATGTACTCGACCTTCCCGACGAGTGGGATCCCTATGCCGGCGTATTTTTGGGCTACACCATCGGCTCCAGCAAATGGGACGGCGCAGGTACCGTACCCACCTCGACCAGCGTCAGTGGATTCGGCTGGTCCGGCCACATTGGAACCCGCTATCAGGTAAGCGACAACCTCCGCCTCTTCGGCGAACTGGGCTACGGCATCGCCGTTCTCCAGCTCGGAATCAGCTTGCAGCTCTAGACGGGAGACGGTGGACGGAAGACGGTGGACGGAAATTTGTCCCGTCCACCGTCTCCTACCGTCCCCGTCTCGTCCACCGTCCACCGTCTACCATCCTATCCCATAGTCTTCCCCGTGGTTACTGGAACCGCCCCAGAAGCTGCCGTGTTTCCAATCGAAAAAGATCGCGTTGATGGGGCCCGACGTCCGGCGGTCATAGCTAGGTTTGTAGCCCATTTCCTGAAGCGTTTTGCGGATCCAGTCGGGGGTTTCTTCGTTGAGCAGGATATTTCCCGGTCGGGAAGCATGGTCGTCGAATGAACTGCGCATCTGGAAGCTGTTAAAATTTGGGGCTTCACAGGCTTCCTGAACGTTCATGCCAAACTCGACCATATTCAGGAAAAACTGGAGCAGGTTTTGGTCCTGCGAATCGCCACCCTGAACCGCAAACGAGAGGAAAGGTTTTCCCTCTTTTAAGGCCATGGAGGGCGTCAGCGTTACCCTGGGGCGTTTGCCTGGTTCGATCACATTAAACGGGTTGAGGGCGGGGTCGAGCACAAAGCTTTGGGCCCGCTGGCTCAAGCCGACCCCTGTGCGCCCGGCGATCACAGCGGGCACCCATCCGCCGCTCGGGGTGACGGAAACCACCCAACCTTCCTTATCGGCAGCCTGGATGGAAGTCGTGCCGGCATAAAAACTTTCGAGGAACTCCGCAGAGGCGTATTCCTCGCCATTGGAGGCCGGCGCCAAGGCCGAGGTGCTTTTTCCCCATTTATCGAGGAGATCGGTAAAGGGATTGGTTTTCCCTTCAAAAGGATACGGATCACCCGGTTTGATATGGGGATCGTTTTTGTCCGGATTGATCTGTTGGGCGCGTTGGCGGGCGTACTCTTTGGACAGCAGGCCCTTGATAGGTTCTTCCGGGGCGAAATAGGGATCGCCGTAATAGAAATCGCGGTCAGCAAAGGCCATGCTCATCGCTTGATACAGCGTATGCATATATTTGGCGGAGTTGTACCCCATCCCTTTGAGGTCAAGGGGTTCCAGGATATTCAGGGCCTGAAGCATGGCAGGGCCCTGGGTCCATTGGGAAAGTTTGTATACGTCGATCCCCTTATAGGTCGTTTTCACGGGTTCTTCGATCCGCACCTTCCAGTTGGCCAGGTCTTCTTTGGCGATCAGCCCGCCTTGTTCCTGGGTTCCCCGGGCAATTTCTGCGGCAATATCTCCTTTGTAAAAGCGGTCGTTCGCAGCATAGATGGCGTCTTTTCTGGACTTGCCGGCTTTGAGAGCCTGGGCTTCGGCATCGACCAGTTTTTGCAGGGTAAGGAGCAGATCGGTTTGGCGGAAGATCTCTCCGGCATGGGGCGCCTCGCGCGCTTCGCCCGGGTGCGTAAGGTATACCGCTTTCGAGTAAGGCCATTCTTTGATGCGTTCTTTGTGCCGCTCCATCAGATCGGCGGTTTGTTTTTCGATCGGATACCCATCCGCCATTTGCATAGCGGGCGCCAGAACGTCTTTCAGGCTTAAGGTTCCATACTCGGCGAGCATGGTCATGAGCCCGCCGGGAGTGCCGGGCGTTACGGCGGCCAGAGGTCCGTATTCCGGAGGGTAGGCCATGTTTTTGTTCTTGTAAAATTCGGTGGTCGCCCCGCTCGGCGCAACGCCAAGGGCATTGATAGCGATCACCTTTCCGGTTTTGGGGTTATAAATGAGCGCCTGGGTTTCTCCCCCCCAACTGAGTACATCCCACATGGTGCAGGTGGCAGCCAGCATCGCACAAGCGGCGTCGACAGCATTGCCACCTTTTTGAAAAATCATACTACCGGCGGTAGCCGCCAGTGGTTTTCCTGTGATCGCCATCCAATGCCTTCCGTGAAGTACCGGCTTCTGGGTCGTCTGAGCCGGCAAACTGGCGCCGGTCAGGCAAAAAAGCAAAAAAATTAGTGTCCGCTTCATGGTCTATTGTTTTTCCCGTTTATAATGCCTGAGAATTTAACGTAAAAGGTAAAAAAACACCCTGGAATTTCCCCCCAACGAACTATGAAATCCTCCATCCCCTACATCCTTTACATCCTTTACATCCCCTCCATCCTCTACATCCCCTACCCTCTCCATCCTCTCCATCCTCTCCATCCTCTCCATCCCAAATTCCCCTGTCCCCGATTAGGAAAACCAAGCCGAATTTGCTTAATTAGGGCCTTTATTCCAACCATTAAATCGAGCCATGTTGAAAATCCGTTCTTTTCTGCCGCTTCTGGCGTTTTTCGCGTTGACCCAAGCCCTTACCGCCCAGTTGAAAGCGCCGGGTGAATTCCTTCCCCATAAGTTGGGCGAGCAATTTACGCCGCACGAAATGCTGGCCGATTACGTCCGCCATGTGGCGGCGAACAGCCCCAACGTCGTTTTGAAAGAATACGGCCGCACCAACGAACAGCGGCCCTTGCTGCTGACGTATATTTCCAGCCCCCAGAACCTTGCCCGCCTCGAAGAGATCCGGCTGAACAACCTGCGCCGCGCCGGTATTCTGGAGGGCGCCGCAGACCCCAACCTGGCGCCTGCCATTGTGTGGCTGAGTTTTAACGTCCACGGCAACGAAGCGGCTGGTTCGGAGAGTTCCATGGCCGTACTCCACGCCCTGGCCGATCCCCAGAATACCCGGACCCAAGCCTGGCTTAAGAATACCATTGTCATCCTCGACCCCTGTATCAATCCGGATGGGCAGGCGCGTTACACCCACTGGTACCGGATCGCTTCCAACCGGACGCCCGACCCGCGCCCGGATTCCCGCGAGCACCAGGAACCCTGGCCCGGAGGCCGGGTCAACCATTACCACTTCGACCTCAACCGCGACTGGGCCTGGCAAACCCAGGTAGAATCCCGGCAGCGCATTCCCAGGTACCTGGAATGGATGCCGCATGTGCACGTCGACATCCACGAACAAGGCTATAACAGCCCCTACTATTTCGCTCCTGCGGCCCAACCGTACCACCAGTTCATTACGCCGTTCCAGCGCGATTTCCAATTTACCATCGGCCGGAACAACGCCAAATACTTCGACCAGAACGGCTGGTTGTATTTCTCCCGGGAGGTGTTCGACTTGCTCTATCCCAGCTATGGCGATACCTATCCAACCTTCAACGGCGCCGTTGGAATGACTTATGAACAAGGAGGAATCGGCGCGGGCCGCGCAGTGTTGTTGCGCAACGGCGACACCCTGACGCTCTCCGACCGCATTGCCCATCATACCGCTTCCGCGCTCGCGACCGTGGAAACGACGTCCCAACATGCTCAGGCACTAAACCAGAACTTCGCCTCCTTCTTCCAAAGGGCGCGCACTAATCCGCCGGGAGAATACAAGGCGTACGTCATCAAAGGGACCAACGCGCCGGAACGCCTGAAATCGTTCTGTCAATTGCTCGACCGCAACCAGATCCAGTATGGAAAAGCAGGAAAAACCTCCGGACTGACCGCCTACAACTACCAGAACGGGCAAACCATCACCCTGAAAGTGGAACCCAACGACCTCGTGGTGAGCGCGTACCAGCCCCGGAGTACGATGGCGCAGGTGCTACTCGATCCTGAAGCGGCTGTGGTGGATTCCCTGACCTACGACATTACCTCCTGGTCCTGCCGTATGCCTACGGATTGGAAACCTACGCCAGCAAACAGCGGCTCGACCCATCCGGGAGCTACGAGTTTCCGGCGCCGCCGGCGGCGGCTGTTCCCGCTACCCTTCCGTACGCCTACCTGCTCCACTGGAATGCACTCACCCATGCCCGGTTGCTAGCCGCCGTGCTTCAAGCGGGCATTAAAGTCCGCTTCGCCAACGAACCCTTCACCCTGGAAGGAAAGCGTATGCCCGGGGAACCCTTGTGATTACCCGGGGAGATAACCGCGACATGGAACAAAAACTGGATCAAAAGCTGGCTTCCATTGCCAAGGAATTCCAGCAGCAATGCACTGCGGTGCAATCCGGGTTTGCCGAATCCGGGCGCGATCTGGGATCTGGTTCCTATTCCCTGATCCAGACGCCCCGTATCGCCGTCCTTTCCGGCGACCAAACCTCCGGCAACGAATTCGGGCAGGTATGGTATTTTTTCGAACAAGATCTGAACTATCCCGTAACGATCATCGATGCCGGCCGGTTGGACCGAATCAATCTTGCCCCGTTTAATCTCCTCATTATGCCGGAAGGAAGATACCGGCTGAGCGATCCCGCGTGGGAAAAAATCAACGCCTGGATTAGTGCCGGCGGCCGTGTCATCGCCATCGGCCAAGCCGTAACGGCATTGGAGGACCGCAAAGGGTTCGCTCTTACCCGCTATGCCTCCGATGAAGCCAAGCGGGCGGCAGAAAAAGCGTCCGACCAGATTACCCTGGATGAACGGTTCGACCAATACGGCATCCAGGAGCGGAAAGCCATCAGCAATATGATCCCAGGGGCCATTTTCAAAGTCAAAATGGACGTCACGCATCCCCTGGCTTATGGCATGGCGCCAGAGTATTTTTCACTAAAAACCAGCGAACTGGCCTATCAGCCGTTGAAAAACGCCTGGAATGTAGGCACGATTGGAAGCGAGTTGATGATCTCCGGATTCGCCGGCAAGAACGCCCGGGAAGAACAAAAAAACACGGTGGTTTTTGCTGTAGAGAACAAAGGCGGAGGCAGCGTCATCTATCTCGTCGACAATCCGCTTTTCCGGGCTTTTTGGGAGAACGGAAAATTCCTCTTCAGCAACGCCGTCTTTTTTGCCGGCTTTTAAAAACGTAGGCTGACTGACAAAATTGGCCTTGCCGCGCAACCGAGATAACGGTCAAGCGGTTTTATTAAAATGATGTTTCGGACTGAGACACCGGTAAGATCCATTGCTGCCCTTTTAAGCATCTGCCTGAGCGCGGCATTCCTTTCTGCCCAGGATGCCGCCTACCAATGGTTGGCGCCTACTTCGCTGAGCCTGGAGGATATTCCCAGGCGTCAGCTGGCGCTTGTTCGCAACGAGGCGCTCCAGGCCCGGGAAGCCGAACGCCGCCGCTTGGGAGCGGTTCCCCAGTTTGCAGAGCCGCTTCTCGTGGACGTGAGCCCGGAAAAGGACGGCATCTGGGAACTGCTGCCGGATGGCCGCGAAGTCTGGCGCTGCCGCATTGCCTCCCCGGGGGCGTATTCGCTCAACCTCGGCCTCACCCGCTTTCATCTCCCCAAAGGCGCCTTTTTGTCGTTTTACGATCCAGAGAAAAAAACTGTTCTGGGCCCCTTCTCCAGTGCCGACAACGACGCCCACGACGCCTTTTGGACTCCGGTGCTGAACGGGGATGAACTGGTGGTAGAACTTTTGCTTTCCGACCCTGCCTCCCGGCCCGAATTGAGGTTTCGCATCGGATATGTTAATCACGACTTCGAGGGATTTGCCAAAACCCTGGCTGGCAATTGCAACGTCGATGTCCTTTGCGGAAAGACTGATGGGTACCCTGAAGTAGACAGTTTCCGGGAGGCGATCCAGTCGGTCGCCATGTACACCGTAGAAGGCAGCATTCTGTGTACGGGTTTTTTGGTCAACAATACCCGCAACGATTGCACCCCCTATTTCGTCACCGCCCGGCATTGTGAAGTAGACAGCGCCAATGCGGCGTCGGTGGTCGTTTACTGGAACTACCAGAATTCCGATTGCCGGCAGGTAGGTTCTCAGGCCAACGGCAGAGCAGGCAATGGCACGCTGGACTGGTTTAACAGCGGCGCCATGTTCAGAGCCAGTTATTCCCGCTCAGACATGGTTCTGCTGGAACTCGACGACGCCCTGCACCCCAACGCCAATGCCTTCTTTGCAGGCTGGAACGCCGACACGTTGCTTCCCAAAACCGGGGTCGCGGCGATACACCATGCTTCTTCCGAAGAAAAACGATTCAGCTATAGTGGAAGCCCCGTCTACCTGGGCACCTGGGCGCAAGGCGCGCAGCCGGTCCCTACCGGCGACCACGTCATCGTTCCCAGTTGGGACATGGGGGTTACCGAGAAAGGAAGCTCCGGAGCGCCTTTATTCAACAAAGAGCAGCAGGTCATCGGGCAACTCCACGGCGGGGCCGCTACCTGCACCCGGCAGGCTTTTGACTCCTTTTGGATGGATTGGAACCTCCTGGGAGGCGGAGGCGCCGCCAAAACCCGCTTGCGGGATTGGCTCGACCCCTTGAACACAGGCATGAAGTCCTATCCAGGCAGAAAGGAATCCCAGTGCCAAAAAAAGATCCTGGCGGATACCAATTCCCTTCAGGTTTGCCTGCCTGCACCGGCGGTGTTCACCCTTTACCCGAACCGCAACTTCCGGGGCGCTGTTTCTTTTGCCGCCAGCGGCCTTCCCCAGGGCTTGCGGTATTCTCTGGATAGCCCTTCTGTGCCCGGAGGCGATACGGTTCGTTTGACGATCGAATCTCAGGAAGGCGTTTTGCATTCTGTTTATCCCATTTTGGTGGAAGCCAGGGATCTGGAAGACACCGTATACCTCACCCTGTTTCTGGATATTCGCGATGTGCCCGCACTTCCCCGCGGGGTACAGCCGGTTAATGGCAGCAAGGAAGTGCCGGTGCAGGCCAGGCTTCACTGGCCTCCCGTACCCGGGGCCGACCGCTATTTCGTGGAGGTAGCCGAGTTGCCAACGTTCGCCAACCCATTAGCGACTGCCACGGTCTCTGACACCTTTTTCCTGGTTGACTCCCTGAAATACCAAAAAACGTACTTCTGGAGACTACAAGCCATCAATGCCTGCGGGGAAGGGCCAATCGCTGTATTTACCTTCACCACCGCCCCCGACCTGCGGCTGGAACTGCGCAACCTTTCTGCGGAAACCTGTAATCTGGGGGCCATGTCTTTTCAATTGTTCATCGGCGCCGGGTTTGTGCCGCCCATCCGCTTGTCGTATCAATCGCTTCCGGGAACGCCGTTTGAGGTGTTGTTTGCTCAGGATACTTCCAACATTCCTGCGGGCTCTGTTCTGGACGTCCAGATACCGGATCTTTCCGGATTGGCCCCGGGAGCTTATTCATTGGCTTTTCAGATAGCGGACGCCCAAAGGACGGCGGCGGCCACCGCCTCTTTTCTGGTCAAATCCGTTCCGCTACCTCCTCGCCTGCTCCAACCTTCCCGCGATACCGCCTATGTGACGGATCAGCCCGTACTTACCTGGAGCAGGGCTGAGCCTTCTGTTTCGTATACCTTGGAGGTAAGCCGGTCTCCGGACTTTCTCAGCCCGGATCAAAAGCACACCCTGGCCGCCATAGCCACGAAACGCGTTTCGCCGCTTCCACCAGGGCCTTATTTCTGGCGGGTAATCAGCACAAACGAATGCGGGAGCGTGGTTTCCGATACGGGGGCTTTCTCCATCCACACGGCGAATTTGTCGGACCTGAGCACCCTTCAGGTCGCGGTGGATCCCAACCCCACCTCTGGCATCGTGCGCTTCCTGATCTCCGACGAAGCCGGCGAACTTGGCCTGGAGCTTTTGGGGATCAACGGACAGCATCTCCAATCCTTTCCCATCGGTAGAGGAGAGACGTCCAAGACCCTCGACCTTTCCGCCTATCCCAATGGATTATATGTACTGCGCATTCGATACCGCCAAACCAGTCTGAGTCGTTTACTTGTTTTGCATCGATAACCGAAGGCAGTTCCAAAAGCCTGTTGTTACCCAAAAATGCCAAATATCCTTTCAATCCAGGGGCCTTGAGAATGGTCTTTTGGAACCGCCCCGTCGCTTAAAAAGTGGCCATTTTGCTGCCGAATGGTTATTTTTGAACAAAGAACTCCCGGCGCTCCAAGGCCGGCAGGTTTACCTCACCCATTGAACGCATCGATTATGGAACATAAGCGCCCGTCTGCCGCCAGAACCTGGGTTGAAGTACCCAGCGACTCCGACTTTCCCATTCAAAATCTTCCCTTCGGGATTGGCCAAAGAAGCGGCGAACTCCCTAAGGTTTGTACCGCTATCGGCAATTACGTAGCCGATCTTTCTGTCCTTGCAGAACACGGGTTCTTCGACGACCTCCTGGTTCCCAGGCCGGTTTTTCACCAGGCGGTGTTAAACGATTTCATCGCCCTGGGAAAGGAAAAAACCCGCGCTGTCCGTACCCGCATTGCCCAGATTCTGGACGACGACCTGGAAGAATGGGATGCCAGTGAATTGAGGGATTTTTTCCTGTTTCCACAAACAGAGGTGGAAATGCTGCTTCCGCTGCACATAGGCGATTATACGGATTTCTACTCCAGCCTCGAACACGCCTCGAACGTTGGCGCCATGTTCCGGGACCCCCAGAACCCCCTGCTCCCCAACTGGAGGCATTTGCCCGTCGCTTACCACGGCCGCGCGTCTTCCATTGTCGTTTCCGGAACCCCGATACGCCGCCCGCAAGGGCAAACCCTTCCCGAGGGGCAGCACCTGCCGGTTTTCGGTCCAACCCGGATGCTGGATTTCGAACTGGAAACCGCTTTTGTGGTTGGAAAACCGACCGCCTCGGGCGAACGCGTTTCTACAGAGCAGGCAGAAGAATACCTGTTTGGCATGGTCCTCTTCAACGATTGGTCGGCGAGGGATATTCAGAAATGGGAATACGTGCCTTTGGGGCCTTTTTTATCCAAAAATTTTGCTTCCACGATTTCTCCCTGGGTAGTTACGCTGGATGCCCTGGAACCATTTCGAACCGCCGGACCGCTTCAGGCGCCGGAGGTGCTGCCCTACCTGCGCTTTGACGGCGAAAAAGCTTTGACATCCACCTGGAAGCCCATCTTCGCACCGCAGATGGCGTGGAGCACCTCTTTAGCCGTACCAATTTCCGCTACCTGTACTGGAACATGTGCCAGCAACTCGCCCACCATACCGTCAATGGCTGCAATATCCGGGTGGGCGACTTGTGCGCATCCGGGACGATCAGCGGAACCACTCCGGATTCGTTTGGGTCGCTGCTGGAATTGACCTGGAAGGGGAGCAATCCCATCCAGCTTCCGAACGGGTCCAACCGAACCTTCCTGGAAGATGGCGATACGGTCGTGGTTAAAGGATTTGCTCAAAAGGAAGGCCTGCGCGTTGGGTTTGGGGAAGCGCGGGGAACTATCCTTCCCAGTTTCTAAATATCCGGAATGCATGAATAAGAAATCATGGTTTTTTCTGCTCCTTATGACCTACGGCAGCCTGAGCGCTGCTCAACATACAGGCATCCAGCGGGCCGTCCAGCAATTTGCCGCAGACCCGGCGCTCAAACATGCCGGCGTTGGGATCAGCGTGGTGGACATCCAAACCAATCAGACCGCTGCTTCGCACCAGTCCAATCTCAGCCTGATTCCCGCATCCTCGCTCAAAGTAGCGACCACCTCCACCACGATGGCGGTGTTGGGCGCTTCTTACCGGTTTCTCACCCAATTGGAAATTGGGGGAACGATCCAGGAAAGGCCCTTCAGGGAAATGTGTACGTTACCGGATTTGGCGATCCCACCCTCGGTTCGCCCACTATGCCGGGCGCCATGCCTATGGAGGCCCTGATGGCCAAGTTCCGGGAAGCGCTGGCGAATAAAGGCATCCGGGCGGTGAACGGATACGTGGTAGGGGACGGTACCTGGTTCCCCGCCGATGCGGCGGGAGGAGGCTGGGCCTGGGCCGACCTGGGCAACTACTACGCCAGCGGCGCCTGGGGGCTAAATCTGCACGAGAACTTCTACTTTCTCCGTTTCCAGCGCAGCGCCTCGGTTGGCGCCACCCCCCGCATCGCGTTTATCGAGCCGCATGTGCCGGGGCTGGAATTTTTCAATGAAGTTAAGCAAGCAGCTCCAAAAACCGGAGACAACGCCTACATCTTTGGCGCTCCGTTTACCGGGCTGCGCTACGTCAGGGGAACGATTCCTGCCGGGGCGGGACCATTTACCATCAAGGGATCCCTCCCCGACCCGCCGTACTTCCTCGCGTATCACCTCCGGCAGGCGCTTATCAACGCAGGAATTTCCTGCGCTAAAGGCCCGGAGTCGATGCTCCAGCTGCAGCGCCAGGGCCATCAAAAACCAGCCGGCGTCCAGGTGCTTTATCGCCATTATTCCCCTGCCCTCAAGGAGATTATCCGGGAAGCCCACTACGAAAGCAATAACCTGTACTGCGAAGCCCTGCTACGCACGTTGGGCAAAAAACAGAAAAAAGAAGGCAGCGCCGAAATGGGCGTCCAGGCCCTCCGGGAATTTTGGGAACAGCGAGGCGTTTCCTTCAGCGGGTGCCATCTGGAAGATGGAAGCGGGCTATCCGCAGGCAATGCGGTAACCGCCCGCTTTTTTACCGACTTATTGGGGAAGATTGGCAGAGACCCGAAATGGTTTCCGGCATTTTCCTCTACCTTAGCCACTGCCGGACAAAGCGGGAGCCTGAAAGACAAGTTTAAAGGAACAGCAGCCGAAGGGCGGCTACTGGCCAAAAGCGGCAGTCTGAGCCGCGTGCGGAGTTATGTGGGATATGCAAAAAATAAAAAAGGACAATGGTTCGCATTTGCTATTTTGGTGAACAATTACGAAGGCTCCGGGACCACAATCCGGCAGAAAATGGAAAAACTCATGCTCGCCTTTTGCGCAAGTTAATCTGCCCCGTTTCTGTACCTTGAGGCGAAAAGCTGTCTTTTGGATAAAATTGGCATTCTTTATGAAACCTCTATTCCGCATCCTGTTTCTTCTGGCGCTGATCCTGGAAGGGTGTACCCACCCGGCTCAGCCGCCTCAAAAGCCTGCTGCCTCCGGGCAAACCGATACCTCTGGCGTATCGGAGGATAAAGGCATCCGGGACGACTATACCAATACCGACCGCGTGGTTTGGCAAAAACCGGAAGTGGTAATCGATCTCCTCGGCGACCTGAGCGAAAAGACTGTTGCTGATATCGGCGCAGGCACCGGATTCTTCGCGCTCCGGCTTACGCCTCTGGCCAAAAAAGTCATCGCTATCGATATTGAACCCAAATTCGTTTCCTACCTCGATAGCATCCGAAAGACCGAACTTCCCCCGCTTTATTCCAACCGCCTCGAAACCCGTCTTGCCCTGCCCGAAGACGCCCGCCTCAAACCCACAGAAGCCGACGTCATCTTGATCGTCAACACCTACATGTACTTTACCGACCGGGTGCAATACCTCAAAAACCTGAAAAAAGGACTATCCCCTTTGGGAAAAGTACTGATCGTGGATTTTAAGAAAAAACGGACCTCGCTTGGTCCTCCCAAAGATATCCGCATCCCCCAATTTCAGGTGGAAGACGAACTGGAACAAGCAGGATACCGCATCGTAGAGAGCAACGACACCGCCCTGGATTATCAATACCTGATTTTAGCGG
Organism: Haliscomenobacter sp.; assembly: GCA_016713275.1. GTDB lineage: Bacteria > Bacteroidota > Bacteroidia > Chitinophagales > Saprospiraceae > JADJPL01. The sequence goes on along the minus strand of JADJPL010000028.1, from coordinate 324,101 downwards.
AAAAAATCGGCAACTGACCCCTGGCCGGGTCAATACATTTGGATTTTCTTTACCCCGCCAAAATAGAACTGGACTCCCACAAACAGATCGATTTGGTTGGTTCGGGTGAGCACGTCCTGCTCCACCCCACCGATGCGGGTGTTGAAGTTGCTCCGGGCGTATTTGTATTTCAACATGGCCTCAATCCCGATGGCTTTCTCTGAAAAAACGGTAATTCCCGGCCCAAAACCCGCAGCGAAAATATTGGTTTTAATGCGTTGCTGCTGCCCGTTGACATCCTGAATGTCGCTGGAATTACCAAACCCAAATCCTAACTCAAAGAGCAGGGACATGTCCTTGAATACCGGGTAATAATACCGGCCAAAAGGACCGAACAGCAAATCGCTGTCTTCTATCCGGTTCCGTCCCGGCTCTTTCACCTGGTTGATCGTATAATCCATCCGGATTCCAAGGGCCAGATCATTAATTAAAAAATAGCCCACCGCAGGGGAGAAACTGATCAGAACGGATCGGGGGCTTTCTTCTGTTGCCTCTCCGGTCTGCGCGGAGTTCTTCACGTTGGATTGGGCCGCAGAAAGCCCGATCTGACTTCCGACAAGGAAGTTACCTTTATCCGTAGCCTGTCCGGATAACGCAAACCCGGCGCCTGCCATCAGAAAAAGGACCAACATCATCTTTTTCATGATCTGAACATTTAATAGACTTGTTGCGACGGGATCATCGCGGGTTTAAAATGACTCTTTTCCGCCCACACTATGCCTTTTTTCGGTCACTTAGCTCGGCTATGCTCCCTCAAAAAGCCTTCGTGTGGACGAAAAATAGCTCATTTTTACCACCACGCTGACCCGTCGCAACAAGTCTAATGACCAATCGGGGAATTTCCTCCAGGCAGATTCCAAATATCGGCAGGAACTCAGCGAAGCGCAATTCCCACCTTGATGATATACCGGTTTTTTTCCTTTGAAGCAATGAGTTTGGTCATGCCCGGCGGTTAAAAACTAAACCGGGTCCGCAAAAAAACGGCCTGAAGCGGGCTGGCGTAAGCAGCATTCCGTTCTTTACTGGCCACTACCTGCCCTACCAGGTCGAGATCCCAATTCTCCGCCATGGAAAGCGTGAGGGACGGGTTAAGGAAGAGCGCTCTGGATTCTACGGGGCTGTAGATTAGGGCCACGCCGCCATTGAGGAGGGGCGTAAATGGATAGCCCGCCTGAAGAAATAACGCATGCCGAAACGGATACAGGTTTTTGGCGGAAAGCTGGAAGCCGAACAAGCTGCTGATATCGCCATCCATTGCCCCCAGGCTGTTGTACAGGTAACCGGCATGGGCATAGAGGTTGTTGGAAAACGAGTAATCGAATGCCAGGGTTAGCGCAAAGGCTTTCTCTCCGGAATCGTTCAGCGGTATGAAGTAGGTGGCTTCTCCTTTGAATCCGGCATTCCCCAGGTTGCCTGCCCAACCGGCGCCCAGAACGGCATCTTCCCGCGCGTAGCCCGCCAAAAGCTGCCCGTCGAACTGAAACGCGTTGAACTTCCACAACCCGGCGATCACCGCGTCTTCCCAACGATCAAAGGCTTTCACCGCGAGTTCGACGCTACCCGCAAATCCGGTGAAGTAGCGTACCCGCAGAGCGTCGCTTCCCGGCCGCTCTTCGTAGTCAAAATCGGTGAAAGCAAACGCGTTAAACAGGTCGTTGGGGTTCCACACCGTGCTGATACCCCAGTTGATGCGCTGACGGCCCAGCCGGACTTCCCATTTTTCGCTGGCGTATTCGAGGTAAAGGCGGTCGAGCATGCTCTGGACTACCCAGGCCGGCTTGTCGAGCAGGATGACCGAAAGGTCGGCGTAGTCGTTATTGGCGTTGTCTACCAGACCGGCATAGTCTTCCGTGCCGCGCACCAGGTCGCCGAAGAAAGCCCGGGTGCGAAGCTCTGCGGTAAACCGGACCCGATCGGAAACAAACCACCGGAAGTTGGTTCGCTGGTGGATCAGGTTGTCCTGGAGGAAATTTCCGCTGGCCGGATCGTCGAGAAACAGCCCGGTTTGCATATTCTTGATGTACCCGCGAAGCTCCCAGGATTTTGGCGGTTCCTCCGGTTCAGGCATACCGGCTGCCTGGAGGGTGTCGGTTTGCCCCCAACCCTGGACCGCGCCAAGCAGGAAGGCTAGGAAGCACCCGTTCAAAAACCGTTTCATTGGACTGGTTCGGATTTGCGGACGTCGGAGGCGATGGCCCCATCGACCAGGGTGACTACCCGGCGCGCCCGTTCGATCACCCGGGGGTCGTGGGTGGAAAAAACAAAGGTGATCCCTTCCTGGGCATTGAGTTTGGCCATGATGTCCAGGAGATTGCCTGCCGAGGTAGAGTCGAGGTTGGCGGTGGGTTCGTCGGCCAGGATGAAGGATGGTTTGGGCGCCAGGGCACGGGCTACCGCCACGCGCTGCTGCTGCCCGCCGGAAAGCTCGGAGGGCCGCTTGTCCAATTTATCTTCCAGTCCGACCGCCTGGAGCAATTCTTTTGCCCTCTCGAGGCGCTCTTTCCGGGAACGTTTCTGGAGCAGCATCACAAACTCCACATTTTCCAGAGCCGTGAGCACCGGGATGAGGTTGTAGGATTGAAATACAAAGCCAATGTGGTCTTTGCGGAAATCGATCAGCTTGTTGTCGCTAAGCTGGTCCACGTCGACCCCGCCCACCTCGATATCCCCGCTGGAAGGCCGGTCCAACCCGCCGATAATATTGAGCAGGGTAGTTTTCCCGGAACCGGAAGGCCCGACAATCGCCGTGAACTCGCCCGCTTCGATTTCGAGGTTTACCTGATTCAGCGCCTGGACCGGGATTTTTCCCGCATCGTATATTTTAGATACTTTATCCAGCTTGATTACAGCCATGATGATTTGGTTTTTTAGATTAGTTCAAGCGATTTCAAAACTAAAGAATATGGCGTTCTCCCCCTTTGAAGGGGGCCGGGGGGATGAAACCTTTCAACAGCATCCCAAAATTTTCATCCCCCTACCCCCTCAAAGCTAATCTTGTAGTGTTTTTTCCTATACCATTATTTGGCGCAGTCCTTCTGCCGTTTTTGCCCCCGGCCTCGGGGTTTGTTTTTTTTGCTCGCCCAAAAAAAGAACCAAAAAAAGGGCGCTCCTTCGCCCTACCGCTCCGTGGAAAACGCCTTCGCTTTATGGGCTTCAACCGCTTTGAACGGCTACCCTTGCGTTTATCCTGCATCCCTAGCGGTTGACCCCATAAGGCGATCCCGTTCTTCGAACGGGAACGGCGTTTCCCACGGGCTCCGGGCTGCGGAGGGCAATATACGGACAAGCCGTAGTTATGAAAAATACTACAAGTTAGCTTCACTCCGTCTTTGCCAAGGGATTAGGGGAGGCCGCCCACCCCCTGGAAAGGGTTTTGAGATCGCTTCTATTTAGTTCTCTTTTAGAGCCCCTTTTATCCCCTCTTTTCCCCTTCTTTAAAGGGAGCATAGGTCAAAGTTTGCGGATCGCCTCCACCGGTTTCAGGCGGATTGCTTTCCATGCGGGATACAGCGAAGCCAGAAACGCGGTGACCACCAGCATGATGGCGGTTTGCCAATACACGCCAGGGTCGGCATCGAACCGGATATCCGTCCCCATGCCATATTGGTTCAAACTCCTGGCAAAAGCGGAAAGATCCAGTCCTTTGACTTTGAAGTAGTGAATCGTCAATCCGCCCAGGAGCAAGCCCAGGGGCGCCCCGGCGAGACTGAGCAGCACGGTTTCCATGACGATCATGGAAAAGATCCGCCCTTTGTTCATCCCGATGGCCATCAGCATGCCCAGTTCCCGAAACCGCTCCAGCACCGCCATCATCATCGTGTTGATGATGCCAAAGATCAGCGCCAGCATGATGATCGTGAGGTAGATCAGCGATACCGACTTCATTTGGGATTCGTACAATTCCAGCTCCGGAGCTATCTCCCGGTAATTTTCAAAAAGCAGGCGGGGAAACGCGGATTGAAGGGTTTTCTGGACCGCAAGCAGCGAGTCTGGATCCCGGCAAAGCAGGGTGATTTCGTGCACCGGGTCGGACATACTTGATTGATTTGCAGGATGCAGCAGGCGGCCCAAGTCGCCGGCCTGCACCAGAACGCGGGACTCGTCGAACGGGGTATTGCCGGAATGGAACAAGCCCACGATCCGAAATGCGCCGTTGGTAATATTGCCTTCCAGATCTTGAAACGTGAGCACGACCTTGGAACGGAGCTTGACGTGTAGTTTTTCGGCCAGCGACTTCCCCAGCAAGATCTGGTTTTTGCGCCCTTCTTCAAAGTACGTTCCTTCCCTGATATTTTGCCGGAGGTTACTGACAGCGGCTTCCTGATCCGGGCGGACTCCCTGGATGAGAATCCCCCTGGACCCGTTCGCCGTGCTCACCATGCCGGTGGCCAGGGTACGGGCGCTGTAGGCGCGCACCTGGGGTTGGGAAGCGAGAAACGCCTCCAACCCAGGAAGCGGGTCAACCTGAAGCCGGACGTCCTTTTCCCGCGCATAATCCGGATGGTGGATCTGAATATGCCCAACGACGTTGGAAATATTGCTGTCGATATAATCCCGGATCATTCCGGTAGCAAAGCCCGACATGAACAAGGCCGCCCATATCCCCATGGAGATCGCCAGGATCACCACCAGGCTCCGGGTGGGATTTCGCCAGATATTCCGCCAGGCAAGAATTGGAAGCATGTTTTTTGTTTTTTTCGCAAATAATCGGTCCATTTCGAGGCCCTTTCCGGGCCTGCATGCAGCTTCAGCTACGCATGGCTTCGACCACCTTCAGGCGGCGGATCCGCCGGAAAGGGAATAAGGCCAGCAAAGCGGTCAGCACGAAGATGATTACCGCTTGCATGAAAAAGATTTGGAAAGAGAACTCCGCAGGAAAAATGGGTTCAAAGCCAAATTTTTCCATCATTTCGGAATACCCTCCGGAGAACTGAATGGGGTTGACCTTGAAATACCAAACCAAGGGCATACTGGCGACAATCCCGGCCAGGGCGCCGACCAGACCTAAAAGGACCACTTCAAGGAAGACGACGGCGCCAAGGCGGCGCCGCTTCATGCCGATGGCCACCAGGAGGCCAAACTCGTATTGCCGCTCCCGAAGCATCATCAGGATCGTGCCAAACAGCCCAAAAGCGATGATCGTATACAGGATGAAATACACGATAACATTGCCTGCGCTGTCAAACTTCTTGGCTTCCAGCAAGTCCGGCAGCAGGGCCTTCCAGTCCATCACTTCGTAGGTTTCCGATGGGAAGACCGATTTCAGGCTGTTCTGTGCTTTGGCGATGGCTTTGGGAGAAGCAGGCCGGATGACGAGCGAGGTAACCATTCCTTCAGCCCCATAGAACCATTGGGCTTCTTCGAGCGGCAGAAAGACCAGCAGCCGGTTCAGGTCGGGCGATGGGTATTTGACGATGCCTTCAACCGGGTATTTTCCGGCGGCGTTGACGCCGTGGTAACCCTGGCCGATAAGCAGCAGGGTATCGCCAACGCCGAGTTTGAGGTTCTCCGCAATGCCGGCGGCAATTAATACGCCCTGGCTCTTATCCTTCAGGAACTTGCCTTCGGTAAGCCGCGATTGGATGCGGGTCATGGCATCTTCCCCATCCGGCTCGATCCCGGTCACCATGACCCCCATCGTGTTCGAGCCGGTAGATGCCAGAGCAAAGGACTCCAGACGGGGCAGGGCGTCTGCCACCCCTTGCAGCCCCTGGGTACGGGAAATAGCCGCATCGAGCGGGAAGGCATAATCCAGCGTTTGTTCGTCCCAGTATCCTTTCTGGTGGACCTGGATATAGCCCATGTGGAAGGTGACGATGTTGTTGATCATGTTGTTCCAGGCGCCCTTTTGGAGCGACTCCATCAGGGAGGCGAAAAGGACGGCAAACAAAATGGACGCCAGGGTGATGAAGGTCCTTCGCTTGTTGCGCCAGATATTTCTCCAGGCTAGTCGGAAGAGCATAGACGTGGATTAAAAGGGTTTATGCAATTAGTTCACCCGCTTCATGTTCTGGAGGGAGAAAAACGCATCGTCGATGGGTTTGTCAAACTCCAGGCGCAGGTATTCCACGATCGTCTTGTTGCCGGGCTCGTCGGCGGGAACGACCTCCAGTATGGAGGTCAGCAGCTTGCCGCCCAGTGTTTTGATCTGTTTGCCGTACATCGTGTTAACGAGGTAGCCCTCCTCATCGTAGAACTCCACCTTCATCTGGAGAAAGTCCTTTTTGTCGATCCAGGAAAGGACTTTTCCCCAAACCACGGCAGCGTCTTCTTTGGGTTTGAGCTCGATCTTGTAGCAGTCGCGGTCGCCGATCTTTTCGCTTCCGATAAGCTTGTGGACATAGTCGTTGATCACGGAAGACTCCTTGACGAGGTCGTCGTTGGTAAAATCCGACCCCATCCAGGATTGCATCATCATGGACGGCGGGAGCTTGATGGCCCGGTCGATGGAAGGCTGCCAGTTCCAGATTTCCTGATGGCGTTTCAGGAAAGCGGCGCCTTTGTCGCGGGCAGGAGCGGTGATGAGGATGAGGGCGAGTTCTTCGCCCTTACTCCAGCTTCTCATGGTCACCTCCCGGGACCAGGTTGGCCGGACGATGGTCATTTTCATTTCGCCGAAGCTGGTCTTACCGCGCATTTTTTCATCGGCTTTCTGGATGATTTCCTTGGCGTTCAGCGGCGTTTGGGCATTCAGGGAATACCAGGGCGCGCAAAGGGCCAGGGCGAAACAACAGGTAATTCGGATGGTTTTCATCGATTTCTAGTTTGTTTTATGGTAGCCGCCGATATTTTCCAGTTTTTTGATCAGGAAATCCTGCATGGAATCCAGCGGATAAGCGTCCTGCACGGTCAGGTAATGCAGCATCATGCCGTCCATTTGAGCCCCAAACAGATAAGCTTCCTCTTTGGGGCACGCTGCGCCCATTTCCTGGAAAAGCGCTTCCAGGTAGGCGATGACCTGTACTTGTTTTGCTTTGAGGATGGGCTCCAGTTTTTCGAGCGCTTCCGTTTGAAACCCTAAAGAAGTCAGCAACTTCCAGTAACCCGGATTCGCTTTGACCATGTCCACGGAGCTAGTAACGATATGCTTGAGCCGGTCGAAGGGAGTCATATCCTGTCCCGACACCGAAGCCAGGAATTGGTCTGTCACATCGATCACATCGCCGATGATCCCTTCGAGCAACGCCTCCTTGCTCTCAAAGTAATTGTACAACAGCCCTTTGGAAATACCCGCCTCCTTGGCAATCAAGCTGATGGAGGTGTTGTGAAAACCATTCCGGGCAAAAAGCCTGAGGGCCGTGTCCTTGATGGTAGCGGTACTGCGTTCCCGGATGCTGGCAAATTGTTCCTTGGATTTGGGGGACATGCCCTGTTTATTTTTTTGACCAAACGGTCATTCAAAAACTGTCTGCAAGGTAAAAGCCAAAACCATGCAGCGCAACCCCCTTTGAGATGATTTTTGTCAATGAAAGGGTTCCGGAAGGCTTCTCCTTAAATTGGAATTCATTTATCTTGCCGCTTACACCCTAAACCTGACGCCATGGTACGCACAGTCCTTTTACTAATAGCCACGTTGCTGGCTATTCCATTTGCTGCGGTGTATTACGATCAGCCCCTTGGGCCGGAGCAATGGTATGCGCTTCAGACGCTGGCTTTTGCGGCTGGAGTGGTAGCGCTGATCTGTTTTCTCACCGGCGAGTTGACCCGAAACAATAGCCAGGTAGACAAATTATGGAGCATTCTGCCTGCTTTTTACGTGGGGTACGTAGCCCTGAGCAGCGGGTGGAATCCGCGCCTGACGCTGATGTTCCTGCTGGTGTTCGCTTGGGCTGCCCGACTGACGTTCAACTTCTGGCGCCGGGGGCTACCACTGGATTCCCTGGAAGGGGGAAGAGGACTACCGGTGGAGTATCCTGCGCCGCGACCCCAACCTGCAGGGGCGCGTGCGGTGGACCCTGTTCCATTTCTTTTTCATTAGCGGCTACCAGAACGCGCTTATTCTGCTTTTCACGCTGCCCAGTATCGTCGCCTGGCAAGGGGCAAGTACCCCGCTCAATGCGATAGACTACGCTGCCGCCGGACTCATGCTCCTCTTCCTGATACTGGAAACCCTTGCCGACCAGCAGCAGTGGAACTTCCAAACTGAAAAATCCCGCCGCCGAAACGCCGGCGAGCCGCTCACTCCCCCTTACGACAAAGGCTTTTGCGACAGCGGTCTTTGGGCCTGGGTCCGGCATCCCAATTACGCCGCCGAACAGGCCATCTGGTTTTCGTTCTACCTGTTTAGCGTGGCGGCGACGGGCAGGTGGTTCAATTGGTCGATCGCCGGCGCGGTCCTGCTTTGCCTGTTGTTTGTAGGAAGCAGCGATTTTTCGGAAAAGATCTCTGCAGGCAAATACCCGGCTTATGCGGCATATCAGCAGCGGGTAGGGCGGTTTGTTCCTGTGCTTCGGAAAAAGGGAAGGAGTTGACCCGGACGAGATGAAATCCTTCGGCCTGCCCAGATCCGGAAATCAGCCTGCGCTTTGTCCAAACGTTAGCAAGTTATTATCCGGATCGAGGACGGAGAATTCTTTTTGCCCCCAGGGTTTGACTTGCAGCGGTCCATTCGGATGAATGGGCGTCCGGTTTTCAATTAACCCTTGGTAAAACCCATCGATATCATCCGTCCGGAGGTATACCTGCCCGTAGTTATCTTTAGGATCAAGCGCTTCAAACAGGAAAAAATGGATTTGGATGCGGTCTTTTTGCACCATGAGGTAGTCCTCAAAACCAGCATTCCCAAATTCCTGAAAACCTAATTGGTTTAGATAAAAATCCCTTGTGACGGCTTTATTGCGCATGGGGAGTTTTGGGTGTATCTCGGTTAGCATTTTTTATTTTTCCGGAAAAGAATCCGTTACTTTTTTAACAGGCCCACATACACTTGAATCCAATCCTCCATGCTCATTTTTTGAACCAATTCGGCGATGAGCGGGTAGGGGATGTCGTCCATTTTTTTGAACCGGATACAGCTCTTTCCCATATCCAGTTTGGATTTGCAATACTTGGGGTACTCGCCGGCAAACCAGTCCAGAAGCGCTTCGTTGACGTAAATCCCCATGTGGTAGAGCGCCACGTAGTTTTTCTGGGACGCAATGTTGATAAAAGGCAAGGGCTGTTTGGGATCGCAATGATACCCTGCAGGGTATGCCGTGTGAGGAACGACGTAGCCGATCATATCGTAATTGATCGTTTCCTCAAACCCTGGCGGAAGGTGTTGGCGAACCGTTTCCCTCAAACGGGCAACAGGCAATTTCCGGTCGTCGGGAAGTTGTTCGATATAGTCTTCAGGGGAAGATGCTTGGTATTTCATGGCGTTGGATTGGGTGAAGTGCACTAATAAAGGTCAATATCGTGTTTTCCTCAAAAAACTGCAACGGTTTGGATCGGGTTGTTCGTTAAAAGTATCTATTGACAATATTTGATATAACAACTATATTTGTATCAAATATTAGCCATGCAATCAAAATCTATTCCCGATCAAAAAACAGAAACCTCCGGTTATGTGCTTGAGCGGACGGCCAGGCTGTTGAAACTCGCGCTGCAACAGCGCCTGGCAAAAGCCGGCGCCGGGATTACGGTCGACCAGTGGGTATTACTTCAGGAAATCCGGCAACAGCCGGGAATCGCCCAGCTCGAACTGGCCAGAGCGACCTTTAAAGACGCCGCTTCGGTAACCCGCATCCTCGACCTGCTGGCCGCCAAAGGCCTCGTTGTGCGCCTGCCGGACCTGGCCGATCGCAGAAAATTTCTTCTCCAGCTCACTCCCGCAGGAGACCGCACCTATTCCAACTACCTGCCGCTGATCAAATCCTTCCGCTCCGAAGTCTGGAGCGGACCTCAGCCAGGAGGACCTCGACCGCCTCCTCGGCATCCTGGACAAGATTGCCGCCAACCTGAGTACCGGTGAATCGCTTGCTCCCGATTTTTCCTGACCGATAAAACCAAAACGATCATGCATTATTACCAGCTCGGCCAGATTCCTCCCAAACGCCATACCCAATTCCGTAGGCCGGATGGCCGGCTTTACCACGAAGAGCTGTTTTCCACAGAAGGGTTCAGCAACCTGTATTCCCTGCTTTACCATTGCCACCCGCCCACTCAGATCGTACAGGTGGGCGACCCCTTCTCCGCCGCTCCGGAAGTGGTCGAAAGCAAGCAGTTGAAACACCGCAGCTTGCTGGGTTTCCAAATCCAGCCCGAAGACGATTACCTTCGCAGCCGGAAGCCCGTGCTGGTCAACAGCGATTGCCGCATTATCCTTGCCGCGCCCAGACTAAGCACGACAGACTACTTTTTCAAAAATGCCGACGCCGACGAAGCGATCTTCATCCATGAGGGTTCGGGCGCACTGCTGACCATGTACGGCAAAATCCCTTTTGGCTACGGGGATTACCTGATCATTCCCCGGGGACGGTCTACCAGCTTCATTTCGACACGCCCGACAACCGGTTGCTGATCATCGAATCCCACGGCGGCCCTATCGTGCCACCCAAACGGTACCGCAACGCGTACGGGCAACTCGAAGAGCACGCCCCCTACTGCGAACGCGATATCCGCAAACCGCAGGACCTGGAAACGCACGACGAGCAAGGCCGGTTTCTGTTCTACATCAAAAAACAAGATCAAATCTATCCCTACACCTACCTGAGCCACCCCTTCGATTTGGTGGGATGGGACGGGTATTGTTATCCTTACGCGTTTTCGATCCACAACTTTGAGCCCATTACCGGGAGGGTCCACCAGCCACCTCCCGTGCATCAAACCTTTGATGGGCATCAGTTTGTGATTTGTTCTTTCGTGCCCCGCCTTTACGACTACCATCCGCTGGCTATTCCTGCCCCTTACAACCACAGCAATATCGACAGCGACGAGGTGTTGTACTATGTCGATGGCGACTTTATGAGCCGCAAACACGTTGAAAAAGGCATGATCACCCTGCACCCTGGCGGGATACCGCACGGCCCGCACCCCGGCACAGTAGAAAAAAGCATTGGCGCCAAAGAAACCAAAGAGCTGGCCGTCATGGTCGACACCTTCCGCCCACTCCAATTAACGACCCACGCCCTTGCCATTGAAGACCCCAATTACCACCTAAGCTGGCTCCCCTGACTTGTTGTATCACCCACCAACCACTAACCACTCAACCACTAACCACTCCCACCCATTTAAAACCAAACCAATATGCAAACGCCATCCTTAGAAAATGCCCATGTCCGCGAAGACCAATTCCCGATCAACGGGACGGATCATATCGAATTCTACGTGGGCAACGCCAAGCAAGCCTGCCATTACTACCAAAGCGCGTTCGGGTTTGACCTGATCGCCTACCGGGGTCCGGAAACGGGCGACCGCGAGAAGGTTTCTTACGTGCTCCGGCAGGGGAAGATCACGTTTGTCCTTACCAGCGCGTTCGATCCCGGCCACGAGATCGCCCGCCACGTTCACGAGCACGGCGATGGAATCAAGGCGTTGGCGCTTTGGGTCGACGATGCCGCCAAGGCTTACCAGACAGCCCTTGGGCGGGGCGCCGTTTCGGCTTTCCCTCTCCAAACACTGGAAGACGCCCAAGGCCCGGTAAGAATGGCCGCCATCAAAACCTACGGAGAAACGATCCATACCTTTGTGGAGCGCAACCAGTATCAAGGCGCTTTTTTACCCGGATTCCAGCCTAAGTCAAGCGGCTTGCAAGTGCGCCCGCTCGGTTTCAAATACGTCGACCACTGCGTCGGGAATGTGCCCCTGGGAGAAATGAACCAGTGGGTGGCCTTTTATCAACAAGTTATGGGCTTTAATCTGCTGGTTACGTTCGACGACAAGGATATCTCCACCGACTACACCGCGCTGATGAGCAAGGTGGTGTCCAATGGCAACGGCTTTATCAAATTTCCTATCAACGAACCAGCCGAAGGAAAGAAAAAATCCCAGATCGAGGAATACCTGGATTTCTACCGCGGCGCCGGCGTTCAGCACGTCGCCATTGCTACCGACGACATCATCTACAGCGTGGATCAGCTTCGGAAGAACGGAGTGGAATTCCTCCACGTGCCTGAGGTATACTACGACTCCCTTCCCGAACGGGTAGGCTCGATCAAAGAAGACCTGGAGGCGCTGAAACACCTCAATATCCTCGTAGACCGCGACGAAGAAGGCTACCTCCTTCAAATCTTCACCAAACCGGTTCAGGACCGCCCCACCGTATTTTACGAGATCATCCAGCGCGAAGGCGCCAAATCCTTTGGCAAAGGGAATTTCAAAGCCCTCTTCGAAGCCATCGAACGCGAACAGGCTCTCCGGGGCACCCTGTGACGGGGGACGGGGACGGGGGACGGTGGGGACGGGGGACGGTGGACGGGGGACGGTAATTTCCCCCGTCTACCGTCTACCGTCCCACCGTCTACCGTTTTTTTTCCTATCTTTAAGTGAAGGTTAACAAACCTTTGCTGATCTTTGAAGGTCTAATAGAAAACTGCTTTGCGATGAATTGGACACGTCTTTTACTCTTGAGCTGCCGGTTGTCGGGAATGTGGGTTACGGCTTCCGCTCAAAATGATTCCACCCTGGTGCAGCTATCGGGGCTTGTTTTGGATGGAACGACCAGCCAACTCACGCCCGTACCCTACACCAGCGTATACGTCAAAGGGTCCAACCGGGGGACCTATTCCGACTTCAAAGGGTTTTTCTCCCTGGTCATCCGCAAAAATGAAACCGTCGTATTTTCTGCCATAGGGTACAAAACGATCGAGTTCAAAATGCCGCCCCAGTATCGGGACGACCACTACTCCATCGTGCAACTCATGACCCAGGACACGATCAACCTTCCGGAAACGGTGGTCTTTCCCTGGCCCAGCCGGGAAAATTTCCGCCTTGAATTTCTCGCCATGGATGTGACGCCGGAGCTCCAACGCCGGGCCGCCGAAAACCTGGCCAACGAAGCCCTCGCCCGCGCCAAGGAAAGCGTCACTTATGATGGCAACGAAAACGCCGATTACTATTTGCGGAAGCAATCCAGCAACTACTATTATTATGGGCAGCAACCTCCAATGAATATTTTCAACCCCATCGCCTGGAAAAAATTCTTCGACTCCTGGAAGAACGGCGACTATAAAAAGAAAAAGACGCCCGGCTCCTGATGCCATGCCTAAAAAGTTCCTGATTATACAAACGGCGTTTCTCGGCGATGTGGTGCTGGCTACGCCGCTCATCGAAAAGCTTCGGCAGGCCTTCCCCGATGCGGCCATCGATTTCCTCGTCCGCAAGGGCAATGAATCGCTGCTCCGGGGGCATCCTTTTCTCCGTCAGGTATTGGTGTTCGACAAAAAACAGAAAGCAAAAAGTATGCGGGCCCTCATCGGGCAAATGCGCCGGGAGCGCTACGACCTGGCCGTCAATGCGCACCGGTTTGCTTCCAGTGGGGTGATGGCCGTCCTTTCCGGCGCCAGGGCCGTCCATGGCTTTCCAAAAACCCGCTGTCCTGGGCATACACCCGCCGGTTCCCCACGTCATTGGCCAGTCGCACGAAGTGGACCGGAACTTGTCCCTGCTTTCGGGATGGACGGACACCGGGTTCACGCCCCCCCGGCTGTACCCACCGCCGGCAGCCTTTGACTCCATCCCGGAAGGGGATTATGTGTGCATGGCGCCCACCTCGGTGTGGTTCACCAAACAATGGCCCGCAGAAAAATGGGTCGCGCTGATCGACCAGATACCAAGCCAGGTAAAAGTCATTCTGCTCGGCGGCCCGGCCGATAAGGAGGCCTGCGAACGCATCCGGGAAGCCGTCCGTCATCCGGACACCCTCAATAGGGCTGGCAACTTATCCCTGCTGGAATCGGCCGCCTGGATGCAGCGCGCCCGGATGAATTACGTCAACGACTCCGCTCCCATTCATCTGGCATCGGCAATGGATGCTCCGGTTACGGCGATTTTCTGCTCCACAGTACCGGCATTTGGATTTACGCCGTTGTCGCCGGGAGCGCGAGTAGTGGAAACCGATGAAAAGCTCTCCTGCCGTCCCTGCGGTTTGCATGGGTATAAGGCTTGCCCGAAAGGCCATTTTCGGTGCGCAGACATTGACATCAGCCGGCTCGAACCGGAGCGGGTGAGCGCTTAAAACAGCCCCGGCCCCTCCTCCTCCCGGGCCCCCGCCCCCCCCCCCCGGGCGCCCCCGGGAAGGGCCCCCCCCCCAAAGGGCCCGCCGGGGGGGCGCCTAAAACAAGCTGACGTATCCCAAATGCACCTTCGGGCTGGTCCAATCCGGCTTTTCGCCCCAGCGCACCCCGTAGGCAAGGCTTAATCCGAACACGCCGGCCCGGGTTTCGAACGTTATTCCGCCTCCCCAACCCACAGGGAAAAACACGTTTGCCCGTTCCGCCGTGCGATCTTCCAGCCAGGCTGCATCCGCAAAGGCGGAGAGATATCCGTTTTCGGAAAGCAGCAGCCGGTATTCCCAGGTATTGACCAAAAAATGGGTCGCCTGAAAAAATTCCTCGTCGAACCCTCTGAGCGTTCGGTTCCCTCCCAGGCGGAATTGTTCGTTGGGAAGCGCCGGTTGTCTGGAAAGCAGCCCTTTCCCCTGAAGTCCCCAGTAAAAAACGCTCCTTTTGAAAAGCGGAAAATAAGCCCCTGCCCGAACTACCAGCTGAATCTGGGCGGAATTCAGCTCCAGGCTGTCGTACAGCCCTCCCAACCCCAGGTCTTCCAGGCGTTTATTGGGAAGGATTTTTTTGGTCCCTGCGCCAATGCTGGATTGGAAGGCCCATCCCTGCCGGGGATTGAACCGGTAATCCAGCCGTTCCGCGCCTCCTTCGAACCCAAAAAAAGCGACCCGGACGTCCAGATTGGCCGGCAGGCGGTTGGCGGAGACCAGCGCATCCGCGTTATACCCGAGCAAGCGGGAACTTCGCTGGTTCCAGAATGCCTTGAAATAGCCGGCGCCCTGAAAAAGGTACCGAAGCCCCAGACTAGCGTCGGCGTCGAGGAAGGACGTGTCTCTTTTGTACAAATGCAGGCGGGCATCCACCCCCAGCGGGAGGCCTGCCAGGTACGGAAAGCCCAACTGAATATCCAGGCGCTGGGTTTGAGGGCGGAGCTGTTCGATGCGGGCGTAGATCCGTTCGCCCGCCCCCAGCTGGTTGAGGAACTCCCCTTCCAGGCTTCCGGTGAGCAGCAGCCGGCCGGTCTGGAGGTTGTTGGGAAGCACGCCAATCAGGAAATCGAACCGGCTGGCATTGCGGGCCGACAGGGGCAGGATCACTTCGGCGCGGCCCAGGGAAAACCGCACCTCCGGGTCCTTGACCAACTGGAGGTAGGGCAACGCCCGGATACGTTCCCGGATGCGCAGCACGGCGGATTGGGAGTAGGGCTTGCCAGGGAGGAGGCCCAGGTATTGCTGCAAAAACCGGTTGCTGACCGGCGCGTCGCCTTCCAGGATCAGGGTGTCGAGCGAAAAAAAAGGACCTTCTTCCAGCGTTAGCCGCAGGCTCAGGCGATTGCCGTCGGCCTGGAGTCGATCAGCCTTCAGGCGGGCAAAAGGGTAGCCCTCGCTGGCAGAAGCCTGGAGCAGCCGGTCCTGAAGGCGGACCAGCGCCGATTGGCTCACGGGCTGGCCTTTCTGCCGCCCGGGGCGGAGCGCGGCGCCCGGAGGGAGCGCAGAAACATCGAGGCCGCCCCAGAAATACGCCGGCCCAAGGTGAAGCCAGACGCTCCAAATACTGCCTGCCCGGGAAAAAGAATCCAGGGAAGATTCCAGATACCCTTTGTCCTGGAGCCCGTTCAGCAACGCGCCGAGCCCACGAAACAGCGTGACGGAGTCGGGGAAAAGCGAATCCACCCGGACTCTGGCAGGGAGCGGCCCATCGCTGTAAAGGACCAGGCGTTCCTGAGCTTTGACGCCAGTGCAGAAGAAGGCCATTAAGGCCAAGGCCATTCCGCATTTCCTAATCCAGTCCTTTTTTCTCAGCTTTGCGCCACAAGGGATCAATTTGTTGAAATTTGTGTTTTCCCAATTAAATCAGCCGGCATGCCAGGTCTTTACCTTCATATTCCTTTTTGCAAACAAGCCTGCCATTACTGCAATTTTCATTTTTCCACCAATTTGCAAAGAAAAGGCGAAATGGTAGAGGCCCTTTTGGTTGAACTGGAAAGGCAGCGCCATTACCTCCAGGGCGCCCCGCTGACCAGCATTTACTTTGGAGGAGGCACGCCTTCCCTGCTTTCGGGTTCTGAATTGGAACGTCTTTTTGAAAAAATTTATGCGCTGCATCCGGTAGATTCCGATGCCGAAGTCACCCTGGAAGCCAATCCCGACGATCTGAGCCCAGACAAGCTGAAGGCGCTTCGCGACAGTCCGGTCAACCGGCTGAGCATAGGCATCCAGTCGTTTTCAGAAGCCGACCTGCGCTACATGAATCGCGCACATACCGCTGCCGAAGCGCTGACGTGCATCGAAAACGCGCTCGCGGCCGGGTTTGTCAACCTGACGGCCGACCTGATTTACGGCGCACCTACCACCGACGACGCCCAATGGGCCTATAATGTACGCACGATGATCGGGTTGGGCATCCCCCATGTGTCGGCGTATTCCCTGACGGTAGAAGACCGCACGGCCCTTGCCCATATGGTAAACAAAGGCAAGACGCCTCCGCCCGACGAAGACACTGCCGCCCGGCAATACGAATTTCTGATGGACACAATGGCATTGGCCGGGTATGCACATTACGAAATCTCCAATTTTGCGCAGGAGGGCTGGCGCGCGCGCCACAACTCCAGTTACTGGCTCGGGGAGCCTTATCTGGGGATCGGCCCCTCGGCGCATTCGTTCAACGGGGTTTCCAGGCAGTGGAATATTGCCCATAACTCCAACTACCTGAAGCTGCTGACGGCCACCAATGCCGGTGAAGCCCTATGGTACGAGACCGAAACCCTCACCCCCGTTCAACACTACCACGACCGCCTGCTCACCGGGCTGCGAACCAGCTGGGGGTTTGATCCGGCAGGTACCCCCTCCCCTTTTAAGGAACATTTCCTCGAACAGGTCCGGCCTTATCTCCAGCAAGGTCTGGTGGAATTACACCGGGGGAGTTACCGGCTTACCCGGTTTGGAAAATTCCTGGCCGACCGGATCACGGTGGGTTTGTTTTTCGGGTAAACGCGGGGCCTGTCTCAGAGGACTGGTCTTGCCCCTGGCTGCCAAAAAATAAAATTTTATGCAGGAAGCAAACCGTGGTCTTATGAGCCAAGCCCGGAAAAATGTCCGACGTATTGCGAGGGCATCATAGCGGGGTAAAAAGACCATTTTGAAACAAAAAAAATATTTAAAACATTTTTTATTAAAAATATTGTTTTAATAAAACAAAACCTGTATCTTTGTTGTGAACAAAACAGGTATTATGGAACTGGAAGTTTTTGTAAGCAACAAAGGCACCAAGGTCGTTACCGCCACCCATCTTTTCCAACTGCTGGAACTACCCGTTCACAATTACGGGGTGTTGATCCGCCGCTGGCTGAAGGATGTGTACGCATTCCGGGATGGCATTCGCCGTCCGGTAGTCATGAAGGATTACGCGCCCCGGAAGCTCAAAGACAGCCAGTCCGTACTGGAAGATTTCTATTTATCGGTTGAACTGGCCAAACATATTGCCCTGCATTCCCGAAGCAGGTCCAAGATGAAATACGCGCGTCAGTTGCAGGAGCTATCCGACGAGGAAGGCGCTATGAACAGCCTGACGAAGGAAGAACTGTCCGACCTGCTGGAACTGACCAAAGCGCTCTGTCTTCGGTCTTGCCAGGAAGCCGCCGAGCACCGGCATCTCAAGGTATATGAATCCCGAAACGGGGGGTCCTCCGCAAACTGGTGGATCTATCGCGCGCATGTTCTCGGATATTCCTCCGATTCGTTGCGCAAACAAATGCACGAACAAGGATTGAATCCCAAAGGAAAAACCCAGCGCCAGATGCTTCAGCAAACCGACCCCTACGAATTGCTGCGCACGGGGATTATCGACCATTTTATCGCTTTGGGTAAACACCGGGAATATGCCCGAAACATGGGCGACCTGGCCAAATCCCTCGCCAAAGAAATGAAACTCGGACTGTTTGACGACCGGCTGTCCGGCAATATGTTCGCTCCGGAAATCAACATAGACCTGATGCAGCAAGTGAAGTCCTGGCAACAGGAACGCGCCTGATAGATACGGATACCTGATCCTTTGTCCTTATTCCCAATTTCTTGTTTGAAATCACCCTTTAGCAGTATGTCTTTTTTTAAAGGCTGTTTCCTCCCTGGTTTCAGGGAAAAGGAAACGGCCTTTTTTTTAAATGTGCGCCCGGATTGATCCTGCTTCTTTTTTTCCTATTTTCAAGGGATAAATCCGCCTGATCATGATAAAGTACCTCGCGTTGTTTCTTGGCGCGCTCACCGCCTTTCTAACTGCCGATTCGCTGCTGGGCCAAACGCCTCCTCCTCCCAAGCGGGAGTTTCGCGGAGTTTGGGTGGCTTCCGTAGCCAATATCGATTACCCGAAGAAGCCTACAGCCGACACGTCCATGCTAAAGCAGGAATGGCTTTCCCTTCTGGATACCTTCGAAATGCAGGGGCTCAATGCGATCGTGATGCAGATCCGGCCCGCCGCCGATGCCTTTTATTCCAGCGGCCTGGCGCCCTGGTCTTTATACCTCACCGGGAAACAAGGGCTGGCGCCGCAAGGCAATTGGGACCTGCTTCCTTTTTTAATCGAAACTGCCCACGCCCGAAACTTCGAGTTTCATGCCTGGCTTAACCCCTACCGGGCAACCAATGACCTGGACACTGCCCGGCTGGCGCCCAACCACGTTTTCAACACCCGCCGGGACTGGATCCTGCGGTACGGCCCGAAATATTACCTCAACCCCGCGCTTCCCGAGGTTTGGGATCACCTCATTCAGGTGGTCAACGAGATTGTCGCCCGCTACGACGTAGATGCCATTCACATGGACGATTACTTCTATCCCTATAAGATTGCCGGCGAAGTTTTTCCGGATTCTGCCGATTACGCCCGGCTGGGCGGGGAGTTTGGGTCGGTCGACGATTGGCGCAGGCATAATGTGGATACCTTGATCTGGATGATCCAGCAAAACATCAAGTCCATCAAACCCTGGGTAGAATTTGGGATCAGCCCCTTTGGGGTTTGGCGAAACCAGTCGGTCGACCCGTCGGGCTCGCCCACCCGCTCCGGCCAAACGAACTACGACGACCTCTACGCCGATATCCGCAAGTGGCTTAAGGAAGGTTGGATCGATTACGTGGTCCCCCAGATCTACTTTCATATTGGATTCGATCTGGTCGATTACGAGAAAACCCTGCAATGGTGGCATAGCAATTCGTATGGCAAAAAGCTCTACATCGGCATGGCGCCATACCGCATAGGGACCGACCGCGCTGCCCAATGGAAGGAACCCGACCAGATGCCCAGGCAAATGCGCATCAACCGCAGGTATCCGGGCGTGCATGGCCAGGTGTTCTTTAATGCCAGGCAGTTGAACCGCAACCCGCTGGGTTTTGCCGATTCGCTGCGCTACGATTTCTTCCGGTCCCCCGCCCTGTTGCCCGAGCGCACCGGCGCCGCCAACGGGAATTTATTACCTGCGCCCCTGCTGGCAAAAGCCAAGCGGACGCGGCTGGGCAACCGGCTGGAATGGAACTGGCCCCGCAACCCCTCCGGGCTGGGCCATATCGTGGTCTACCGCTTTCCGGTGGGGATACAGCCCAACACCAACATGCCAGGAGCAATTATCAAGATTCTCCCGGCCGATCAGGCAAGGGGCAATGCATTTTTGGACGCGAAAGGATGGAAAGGGCAGAAATACCAATACCGCGTCTCCTCCCTGGATAAAAACTACCGGGAGAGCCTGCCTTCCAACGTCGTGGAAAGCAAACGGTTTCCAAAGATCCCCCCCTCCCGGAAGTAAGCGCCTAAATCTCGACCCCCTGGATGAGGATCTCCAGAAGCTGTTTGGCCGCTTTGGAGATCTTGGTTCCCGGTCCAAAAATAGCGACGACCCCTGGTCGTACAGGAAGGAATAGTCCTGCGGAGGAATGACGCCACCGACGGCGACCATGATGTCCCTGCGTCCTAGTTTCTCCAATTCGGCGATGGTTTGGGGCACAAGGGTTTTATGGCCTGCGGCGAGGGAGGAGATGCCCAGGATATGCACATCGTTCTCAACGGCTTGTCGGGCGGCTTCCTGAGGCGTTTGGAAAAGCGGCCCGATATCGACGTCGAACCCGAGGTCGGCGAAGCTGGTGGAGATGACTTTGGCGCCGCGGTCGTGGCCATCTTGCCCGAGTTTGGCGATCATGATCCTCGGGCGGCGGCCTTCCAGTTGTTCAAACTGATCGGCCAGGGATTGGGCCAATCCGAAATCTTCATCTGCTTGAGCTATTTCGCTGGAGTACACGCCCGAAACCGTTCGGGTAACGGGAGCAAACCGGCCAAAGACGCGCTCCATAGCATAGGAGATCTCCCCAAGCGTGGCCCGTAGCCGGGCGCATTGGACCGCATGTTCCAGCAGGTTCCCTTCTCCGGTCAAGGCGCATTGGTACAGGGCTTCCAGGGAGGCCTGAACGGCAGCCTCATCGCGCCGGGCTTTGACATCCTGAATCCGGCGTACCTGAGAATCCCTAACCGCGGTATTGTCCACTTCCAGGGTTTCGATGGCGGCTTGTTGTTCCAGGGTATACACGTTCACCCCAACGATCAGGTCTTTTCTGCTATCGATACGGGCCTGTTTTCGGGCTGCCGCCTCTTCGATCTTCAGCTTAGGAAGCCCCTGCTCGATGGCCTTTGCCATACCGCCCAGTTCCTCCACTTCCCGGATATGAACCCAGGCGCGCTCGGCGAGCGCTTTGGTCAGGGATTCCACGTAGTAGGAACCCGCCCAGGGATCGATGGCCTTGGTGATGTCGGTTTCCTTTTGGAGGAAGATCTGGGTATCGCGGGCGATTTTGGCGGAAAAGTCGGTAGGCAGTGCGATGGCTTCATCGAGCGAATTGGTGTGGAGCGACTGAGTCCCCCCCAGGGCAGCGGCCATAGCTTCCACGGTAGTCCGGGTAATATTATTGAAGGGGTCTTGCTCGGTAAGGCTCCAGCCGGAGGTTTGGCAGTGCGTGCGCAGCGCCATGGATTTGGGGTCTTTGGGATCGAATTGTTTGACCAGGTAAGACCACAGCAACCTTCCCGCCCGCATTTTGGCGATTTCCATAAACAGGTTCATTCCGGTCGCCCAGAAAAAAGACAAGCGGGGAGCGAAGTCGTCGATATCCAGGCCCACTGCTCTGCCTGCGCGCAGGTACTCCAGCCCGTCTGCCAGGGTAAAGGCCAGCTCGAGGTCGGCTGGGGCGCCCGCTTCGTGCATGTGATACCCGCTGATGCTGATGGAGTTGAACTTGGGCATGTGTTTCGCGGTGTAGGCAAAAATATCGGCAATGATCCGCATGGAAGGCAAGGGAGGGTAGATATAGGTATTGCGGACCATGAATTCCTTCAAAATGTCGTTCTGGATGGTCCCGTTGAGATGGTCAAGCGCAACCCCTTGTTCCTCCGCCGCTACAATATAGAAGGCCATTACGGGAACGACCGCTCCGTTCATGGTCATGGACACGGACATCTCCCCGAGGGGGATTTGGTCGAAGAGGATTTTCATATCTTCCACCGAATCGATGGCAACGCCCGCTTTGCCAACGTCGCCGGTCACGCGCTCGTGGTCGGAATCGTATCCCCGGTGGGTTGCCAGGTCAAAAGCGACCGACAAGCCTTTTTGGCCCTGGGCGAGGTTTCGGCGGTAGAAGGCATTGCTTTCCTCGGCGGTGGAGAACCCGGCGTACTGCCTGATCGTCCAGGGCCGCACCGCGTACATCGAGCTGTACGGCCCGCGCAAAAACGGAGGGAGGCCTGCGGTATAGCCCAGGTGAGGTAAATCGCGCACCGCTTCCGGCAGGTAGACGGATTGGAGCGGAATTTGTTCGGCGGTGATCCAGGGAGAGGAGTCTGCCTGAGGGACCGGGCCGTTCAGGCCAAGGTTCAGCTTCATTTTGCTGAAATCGGGACGAGGCATAAGCACAGGTATTTGTCCTTCATAAAATTAAGCGATCCGGACCGAATATAAAAAGAAATTTCTTCCCGCCCGGGCTAAAATTAATCCCCGAAAAACCAGGGGCTTTTGCGTAATTTAGCGCCCTTTATAAAAACAAACAAGCGTGATCAATTTCGACCGGTTTGAATTGGAGAATGAATAACGCGTTCACCAACAACGACTTCACCAATTTCTACGAAGTATTGCCTTCGGCAAACCTGGAAACGGCGCTCTGGCTGGAGTCGGACCGCATGCAAAGCCTGAATTTCGACGAGGAGGTGCTGGACGTGCAGCGCAAGGTCGTCGTTGAGGAATTCAAGGAAACCTGTCTCAACGAGCCTTTCGGCGACATCTGGCACCTGTTGTCGGATCTGGCGTTTCAGGTGCACCCCTACCGGTGGCCGGTAATCGGGCTGGTTCCCGAACATGTGGAAAATGCGCGCATGGAAGATGTGCGGTCTTTTTTCTTCCATTACTACCGTCCGAACAATGCCGTGCTGACCATCTCGGGCAAGCAGGACCTTCGCAAAACCCGCAAACTGGTGGAAAAGTGGTTTGCGGATATTCCCGCCGGTCAAATCCCGGCGCGGCAGTTGCCTTCAGAGCCGCCCCAGCAAGCTTACCGGCGCAAGGTCCACTATGGGGATGTTCCCGTGGATGCGCTGTATATGGCTTTTCATATTTCCGGTAGGGCCGACCGGGCGTTTTATCCCGCCGACCTGCTGTCGGACGTGTTGTGCAATGGCGCTTCTTCCCGCCTCTACCGGAGGCTGCTCAAGGAACAGCGCATTTTCTCTTCGGTCGATTGCTACGTCGGGGGCAGCTTTGACCCAGGCTTGCTGGTCATCGAGGGCAAATTGTCTAAAGGGTTTACACCGGAGCAGGCTGAAGCCGCCGTTTGGGAAGAGATCCGGCGCCTTCAGCAAACGCCGATCGAGGAACAGGAGCTCCAGAAATGGAAAAACAAGGCAGAAAGCAATCTGGTCTTTTCCGAGTTGAGCGCCCTGAGTAAAGGCATGAACCTGGCTTTCTTCGAGGTGCTGGGCGATCCGGGCCTGATCAATTCCGAGTGGGAGATCTACGCCCAGCTCACCGCAGAGGAGATCTACGAAGCAGCAAACACGCTACTCCGCCCGGAAAATTGCTCTTCGCTGCATTATTGCGCTCAGGAACGCAAATAAGGCTCGGCGAAAATCCCTATCTTCCCTTCGTTTAATCCTTGGCGCTTATGGCTTATACCCTGCTCATCGAACCCTCCGAATTAAAGGTTTCCCTGGGAGACCCCGATTGGGTGATTATCGACTGCCGTTTTCAGTTGTCCAATACGGAAGCGGGAAGAACGGCTTATCTGGAAGGGCATATCCCCGGGGCGTACTATGCCCACCTCGACGAAGATCTTTCCGGGAAAGTAGAAAAAGGCAAAACAGGGAGGCATCCCCTGCCTGAAATCGATGCGATTACTGCCGTTTTTTCCGGATGGGGAATTGGCGCCCAAACCCAGGTAGTCGCTTACGACGACATGGGGGGCGCCATGGCCGCCCGGGTATGGTCGCTTCTGCGATGGCTGGGCCACGAAGCGGTTGCGGTGCTCAACGGGGGCTGGCCCAGGTGGGCAGCGGCTGGAGGCGCTTCCTCCAAGGAGATTCCTCCGCTAAAAAAAGGCGGTTTTACCCCCCGCCTCCGCCCTGACGTTTGGGTGGACGCCCACGGGGTCGAACGCGTTCTCTCCGATCCGGAATACCTGATCATCGATTCCCGGGCGCCGGAGCGGTACCGGGGAGAGGTTGAGCCGATTGATCCGGTAGCGGGGCATGTTCCTGGCGCCGCGAATGTGGCGCATTTCAGCAATGTGGGCCCTGACGGGGCGTTTTTACCCCCGGAAATTCTTCGCGAAAAATTCAACGCCCTATTGGTCGGCCGCGATCCCGAACACTGCATCGTTTACTGCGGATCGGGGGTGACCGCGGCGCATAACGCCATGGCCATGGAATGGGCTGGGCTTCCCGGCGCCAAAATCTACGCCGGCTCCTGGAGCGAATGGATTACGGATCCGGGCCGGGGCGTCGAAACCGGCGATCCGCGGAGTTAATACACCGCTTCGACGATTTGACGGATGATCTCCGCATCTCCCATGGTATAGTAGTGCAGGCAAGGAACGCCCGCCGCCTTGAGTTCTTTGGATTGGGCGATGCACCACTCCATGCCCACCTGAGCCCGCGCCTCAGGCGTAGTGGCGCCCAACGCTTCCTTGACCAGATCGGTAGGCAGGTCGACATAAAAATGGCGGGGGATGGAGCTCAGCTGGTAATGCTTGGTAAGCGGCTTAAGGCCTGGCACGATAGGCACGTTGATGCCGGCTTCCCGGCATTGGCGCACGTATTCAAAGTAGTGTTTGTTATCGAAAAACATCTGCGTGACGATATAATCCGCGCCCGCGTCGACCTTAGCTTTCGTATACCGGAGATCCAGCTCCATATTGGCTGCTTCGAAGTGCTTTTCCGGGTATCCGGCGATCCCGATGCAGAAGTCGGTTTTCTCTCCGTTCTCAATATTGGGGTCGAGGTATTTCCCCCGGTTCATGTCGGAGATTTGCTTCACCAGGTCCAGCGCGTACTCGTGGCCTCCCGGTTCGGGCATGAATTTCGATTCGAACTGCTGGGCGTCGCCGCGCAGGGCCAGGACGTTGTTGATGTTGAGGAAGTTGAGGTCGATCAGCGCGTTCTCGGTATCTTCCCGGGTAAACCCGCCGCAAATGAGGTGGGGCACGGCGTCTACGCCGTACCGGTGCATGAGCGCAGCGCAAATCCCTACGGTTCCCGGCCGCTTGCGGATAGCCGTTTTTTCGTAGTACCCGCTGGGACGGCGCACATAGACGTACTCTTCCCGGTGGTAGGTGACGTCGATAAACGGGGGGCGGAATTCCATCAAGGGGTCCAGCACGTTAAATATATCCTGCATCCGTCCGCCTTTCAACGGGGGCAATATCTCAAACGAGATCAGGGTTTGGCCGGCGGCCTTTTCAAAGTAATCCGTTACTCTCATCGCGGGGCGGTTGTCATTTCCGTTTTCGGGACTTTTAAGTCAGCCCCGGGCAGGCAAAATTACGAATTGGGATCGGATTTTTCCGGAAAGGAGAAGCTATGGGGGTAAATTAGCGTATGTGGGCATAGGTCCGGGTATTGATTTTTTACACAAATTGTTTTATCTTAAAGGCCTTAACTGGGGTTTAGTTTTACTGTTGAGGCCGGACGTTGCATGACCATTCCGGCCTTTTTTCTACCCCAGGCCTTTGGTTTTGCTACCCTACGCGTCGGAGACCAGGCCTTCAAGTTTCGCTTCGTGGCGGGCATCGACGAAGAAGGCGGCGTGATCCGCCGCGCCGAGGTGGGACGCCTGGCTACGGAGCGCGCTGGGGAGGAAGCCGAAGAAGAGGGGATTTGAGGACTTTTGTACGTAGAAATATAAATGGGTATTTAAGTAAATGAACAAATCCGTGCAGCATGGAAAATAATAAAATCGTCGTTTTTGAATCCCGGCAGATCCGCCGGGTGTGGCACAAGGAGGAGTGGTGGTTCTCGGTGGTGGATGTGGTCGAGATATTGTCCGAGTCTTCAAACCCGGCCGTTTACTGGCGGGTATTGAAAAAACGCCTTAAGGATGAGGGCTCAGCGCAAACCGTTACAAATTGTAACGGTTTCAAATTGACGGCTGCCGACGGCAAATTGCGCCTTACCGATTGCGCCAACACCGAGACCATGTTCCGCATCATCCAGTCTATCCCCTCCCCCAAAGCGGAGCCCTTCAAGCCCTGGCTGACCCGGGTTGGCTACGAGCGCATTCAGGAGATCGAGAACCCGGAGCTGGCCGCCGAACGAGCGCGTGAGTACTATCAGGCAATGGGCTATAGTGAGGAATGGATTGAGCGTAGGATGCAATCCATCGCCATCCGCGGGCAGCTCACGGATGAATGGAAAGCCAGAGGCGTACAGGAAGGCCAGGAATACGCTATCCTCACTTCGGAGATCAGCCGGGCCACATTCGGGCTAACCCCAACGGAATACAAAGACCTGAAGAGCCTGAAACGCGAGAATCTGCGCGACCACATGACCGGTCTGGAACTGATCTTCACCATGCTGGGCGAAGAAGCCACCCGCATGGATGCCGTTAAAACCGATGCACAGGGGTTTGACAAGAACAGGGAATCAGCCATTCGGGGCGGCACAGCTGCCGGAAATGCCTTGGAGACTTTTGAAAAAACCACTGGCGACCAGGTGGTGACCCGTGACAACTTCAAAGACCAGATTGCTGAGGCAAAACAGCAGCAGCGCATAGGCGGGAAAAAAGGAGAAGGATTGATTTAGCTTTCGGCTTTTCGCCTGATTGAAGCCATGAGGGGCTCCAACACGAGCCCCAGGCAGAAGGCGGCCTGCCTACGGGAGGCCAGGCTGCCCTCTCCCCTACCCTGTTCGAGCTTCGGGCCTGTGCGCCAGGCTATGGAAAGCTCCGTCCATTAGGCTTTAAACAGGATCTATGCAATCGGCACAGAAAAAAGAACGCTTCAAAATCAGGACAGATTCAATTTTTCACGACTTTAATGGTTTGAACTCCCTGCCCTTGTTTCAATGTTACCAATAAAATTCCCCTGGGGGCATTGAATCTTAGGGGGATTTGGTTCAAACCCGGGTTCAATTTATCAAACACTTCCGCGTGCAGGACTTTGCCTGTAACGTCGGCCACTTCGAGGGCCACTGGGAGCGTAGCGTCGATTAGGTCAAATTCCAGACGGGTTTCCGCAGTAAAAGGATTGGGGTTTGCCTGAAGGTGATTATCATGGAAGATATCAATGGTTTGGGTGGTCAGGTCTCCTTCCCATTTGAATATGGCAGGATTGCCGGCGCCATAGGCAAACTTTTCCATCCTGCCTGCCCACCCCGTAGATGGCGAGGTAAATTCCACGGCATTTCTGGCAATTCCCTGATCGATTAGTTTCCAGGAGATTCCACCATCCTGCGTAATGGCGGATACATACTTTCCGGTTTGAAAATTAAACGGATACCAGCTTCCAGATACCCCTACGAAAGTTTTCTCAGTGCCTGGAACGTAGGTTATGACGGAAAGAGGCGAGGTGAAATTGGGCAATCTCGACCAGGTTTCCCCAAAGTTCTGGCTTTGAAGTAAAACCGTTTCTACTATTCCTCCAAAGCCGTTGACATTTTTAACGTCTGAGGTAGCAAAGGTCGCGCCATTGGGCGCAAATTTGACGGATTGAATCTGGTTTTGATCAGGGAAGCTGGGGAAAAAGCTTTTCCAAGAGGTACCTCCATTCGTGCTTTTTAAAATAAATTGACTGGTTCCCCACCAAATAGTGTCCCCTTTCACATCCCACCAGTTTTTTTGGGCGACCTGGCCCCAGATCCAACTCCCCGACAGCGTCAATGGGCTACTGGTCTTCCAGGTCACCCCCCCGTCTTCTGTTTTTCCGGAAGCATTGCCAAATACATCAATGAAATACCACTTTTGGCTATTTACAAACTGGACTGCAGGGGGCCATGTCCTTCCTGAAGGGGCGGTAACGGCATATTGCACCGACCAATTTTCCCCTCCGTCGCTGGTTTTGTATATCCTTCTCTGGCTGGGGGACAGTATTCCAACCGTTAACCATGCAGTGGAGTCATTAAAGCGAAAATCCCAACGGCATACGCATTGGAGGCAATCTTAGTGTTCAAATCAATAACCTTCCAGGTTTTACCTCCATCGGTGGAACGAATAACTTTGCAGTCAAATGGATCGTTGAAATAACCTCCTTTGCATAACAGGGACCAAACAACGTTTTCGCCACTGGCAGAGATGTCGTAGGTAGTGTACTCTGAGGAGAGCAAGTCGTTCCCTAATGGGATCCACTTGCCGTTGCTTTGAGCAATCGCGAAGGCAGCGGAGAAAATCCCCAGCCAAATCAGGATAAATTGTTTTTTCATTGGGCGTTTGATTTTGGTGAACAAAGCCCGATAAAAGTAGGCAGGACAAGAATTTCCGGTTTGTTTGGAGCGCGCAAAAGGATGGTCTAAGCGCTCAACGCCCATTTTTTCGTCGAAATTCTCCGGGTGGGACGCCAAAATGTTTTTTAAAGGCTTTGGAAAAATAAGCCTGATCATTAAATCCATTATCCATTGCGATAGAAAGGATGGTGTTGTTTGTTTGAAGCAGTTGTCTTCGGGCTTTGGCCAGGCGGAAAAGCAGCAAATAATCCTGCGGGCTATTATCCAACAAGGCTTTTACTTTGCGTCTTAGATTGGAGGGGTGCATATGGAGTATGCCTGCCAACTCGCTGATTGAAAACTCAGGAAGGTGGAAATGGCCTTCCAAAACCTGATGAAACTGCCGAATGAATTCATCTTCTTTGGCAAAGGGAGGAAACGCATCATCAGGTGACGGCCCTGCCGATTCCATTCCTTTATATCTATCCTGCAACCGCTTCCGCAATTCCAACGCTTTTCGCAGGCTAATTTCAAGTTCCCGTTCGTTGAAGGGTTTGGCCAGGTAAGCGTCGGCGCCGTATTCCAGTCCTTCGAGGCGGGAATCTAAATCTGCCCGCGCAGTGAGAAGAATTACCGGAATATGGCTCGTACGCACATCCGTTTTGAGCGTCCGGCACAGATCAAACCCGTCCCTGATTGGCATCATCACATCGCTAAGCACCATATCGGGAACGAATTCAGTGGCCAGGTCGATTCCTTTCTGCCCATCGCGTGCCATGATTAACTGATAATGATCCTCCAGGCAAGCTTGCAAATAGCCGGCCATATCCGGGTTGTCTTCGACGATTAGCAGCGATGGTAAATGATCGGTTTTTTCTGGCAGGGCATAATTCAATTCCTTCTGGAAAGCAGGCTTTGAGGCGGCAGGCAGGCTTCCGGACAAAGGAGCGGCGTTTCTTTTAGGCAACACGACCGTAAACGTAGTTCCTTCTCCTTCCCGGCTTTCAACATGTATGGCGCCGCCTAAGAGAACAACCAATTCTTGAGTTAAGTCCAGTCCAATTCCTGTGCCGCTAGCCTGACGGGTTGGGGAGTCATCGGCCTGAAAGAACCGGTTGAAAATAAAGGGAAGTTTATCCTCCGGAATCCGGATGCCATTATCGATAACCGATATGCAACCTGAGGCGCTTGATATGGTTTCAACTTAAGGATTACGCGCCCTCCCGGCTTGGAAAATTTGATCGCATTGGAAAGCAGGTTGGAAACAATATCCTTCATTTTTTCAGAATCAAAGTCCATAAGGACAGGCGATTCGGGGAAAGCCAACTCGAAAGCCAGGTTTTTCGATTCGGCATAGGACCGGAACATTTCTGCCAACACCCGGAGAAAGGCGGCCAAATCAGCTTGTTGAAGATGAACGGTAATCATTCCGGCATCCAGCTTCGCCAGATCCAAGACCCGATTGACCAGTTGAAGCAATTCCTGTCCATTTTTTTTAATCAGATGGAGTCCTTCCCGAAACCATCGGTCTGGTTTTTCTTCCATTTTATGCGCTATGCCGAGAATAATGGTCAGTGGGGTTCTCAATTCATGCGCCGTATTTTTAAAGAACCGGGATTTTAACTGGTCCAGTTTTTTGAAGTTGTTCGGCTTCGCTTTTTGCTTGCTGCCTTCTTAGTTCGTACCTGATGAGGTTCATCAAAATGAATACAAACAATAGGAAGTACAGGAGTTTAGACCACCAGGACCAATACCAGGAGGGAGAATCAGGATCTCCAACTCCTTAGGAACAGGATTCCAAGAACCATCGCCATTTGCTCCTTTGACGCGGAGGGTATACTTGCCTGGCCTAAGATAAGCAAATGTAATTTCGTTTCTCATTCCAGTTGGATCCATTGGTTGCTGGCCCTTCCAATTGATATGCAAACCGGTTTTTATGCGGTTTTGAAAAGCTGAGAACTGCAACCTGAAAGATAAATACGTCATCTGAATGGGATTTGATGATTTTATCCTGATAAGCGAGGTCTTCTTCTTTTACCTCCACTTCCCCTTTACGATTATGTCTAATGGTTTTTAGGCTGGTAAAAAAAACAGGAGGAGGAAGGCCATTATCGCTTAAATCATCCGGGTCAAATTCAATGATCCCGACGTTGTTGTTGAAGTAGATTTTGTGCTGGAATTCGCTAAATAAAGGAATTTGCGTCGGGAAGGTCTGACTGAGGAGCCCGTCGTTTTGGTCGACAAAATGTAGGGTATTTTTATCTGTGTTCAACTTCACTAATCCCTGCATAGCGGCGCCCAGCCAAAGATTCCCCAAGTCGTCTTCCGTGATAGATTGTACAGGGCTTTCAAGTTCGCGGTTCAAGAAATGTTGAAAAGATTGCGTTTTTGGATCAAACAAATCAATCCCGTTTTTTTCGGTCCCGACCCAGATCCTCCCCTTCTTGTCCTGAAAAATGGTATGGACAAGGTTGTGCCTCAGGCTATTTTCTTTGTCCGGTTGATGGAAAAAACGCTTAAATCTTCCTGTTTTCGGATTAAACCGGTTGAGGCCTTCCAAAGAACAAATCCAAAGCATACCATCCCGGTCCTCCATAATCGTTTGAACATAGTTGTTGCTCAATGAGCCCGGATCGGAGGGATTATGGAGGTACCGAATAAACGTTTGGGTGGCAGGGGCGAATTTATTTAAACCGGATTTCGTTGAAATCCAAAGGTGCTGGTTTTTATCCAATAATAACCCGAAAACCGTATGGCTGCTTAATGAAGCAGAATCATTTGGGTTGCTAAAAAACCTCTGGAACTTTCCCGTTTTTCGGTTAAATCGATTTAACCCGCCCAAGCCGAAGTTCGTGCCGATCCAGACATAATTTTCTCCCTCAAATTCGATACTCGTTATGGAATTACTACTTAAGCTTTGGGGATCGTTGGGGTCAAAGATGTAATTGTGCAATAAACCTGTTTTGGGATTATAGACAAACAAACCCTTTTCCGGAACTCCAAACCATAGTTTCCCTTCTTTGTCTTCTTTTATTTGGTTGCGTGTGGCCGGCGCATGGCCCATGGAAAGAAATCGATTAAACCGCCGGCTATTCGCATAGGCCACAGATAAACCAAATCCATTAGCTCCAGTCCATAAGTTCCCCTCTTTATCGTAAATCAAGGCGGTTATATTATTGGAACCAATGGAGTACGGATCTGTAGGATCGTTCAGATAATAGAAAAACTTGCCATTGCGGCGATCGTAAAAATTGAGACCCCCGCCTTGGGTAGCTGCCCATAGATTGCCATTTTTTTCTGGTTTTATGATGTTTACCTCATTATCGTTTAAGCTATGGGGATCTAAGGGGTTGTTTTTGAATTGGATAAATTTTCCAGTTGAGCGATCGAACATACATATCCCCCCTCCGTAAGTACATGCCCAGAGGTTGCCCCATGCATCTTCCGTTAAAATGTAGCCGTCTGTGCTTTTACTCACGCTGTGAGGGTCGTCTGGCGAGTTGGAATAGTGGGTAATCAATCCGGTTTTTAAATCCATGCAATCAAGGCCGTACTGGGCGCCAATCCACAGGTTCTGAAATCGGTCCATATACAAGCCGTTAATGTAGTTGCTACTGATGCTGTTTGGGTCGTTAGGATCGTGGCGAAATCTGGTAAATTGGCCTTGTTGCGGGTTAAATTTGGAAAGCCCTCCGTCTCCAGTTCCTATCCAAAGATTGCGCTCTTCATCTTGGACGATACTTTCCATGTGGATGGCATTGCCCCCGATGCTATTCGGATTGCTTGAGTTAACGGTATAGCGATAGAATTTTCCTGATTTGCGGTCGAACCGGTTTAATCCGGCATTTGTGCCTATCCAAAGGTTCTTTTCCCGGTCTTCAAAGAGGCTCCCCACCTGATCGGAGACCAAGCTAAAGGTATCTTCAGGAATATGCTTGAAGTTCATAAATGATCTTCCATCAAATCGGGAGAGGCCGGAAGTTGTTCCCACCCAAATAAAACCTTGGTGATCTTGCAGTAAACAGAAGACTCCGGTACCCGGTAATCCATCCTCCGGGGTGTAGTGCCGGAATTTTAAATGGGGCTGGGCCATGGGGAAGCTGGTTGCGAAAAGCAGGATTGATAACAAAATGGAGCATTGAAGAAATGCGCTCCGGGTGATAATTAGATATGGCCATTTTTTCATATTAACGAGAGTTGAGCATCAAAACGGTTCGGATTCGTACAAAGTTACGAAAGGTTGTTATGCCCTGTTGACATCCGGCATTAACCTGTGCCGCTGGCCTTCATACAGGCTAACTTTTTGAGGGTGCACCAACTGACGTAAAAGAAAACCCCAACGACGCTTTTGCAGCAGAAGCTTCCTGGTTAGCGATGAGCGCCGACGTAGGCATAGGTCAGGTTTCCGACCTGCCCGAAGCGG
Organism: Haliscomenobacter sp.; assembly: GCA_016713275.1. Classification (GTDB taxonomy): domain Bacteria; phylum Bacteroidota; class Bacteroidia; order Chitinophagales; family Saprospiraceae; genus JADJPL01. Next base: position 291,512 of record JADJPL010000028.1, on the reverse strand, counting down.
AGCAGAAACTTTGTTTTTAAAACGTTCTGTTTCATCTGCTGGCATTTTCGCACAAAATCCCCTATCTTTGTAAAAATTTAGCCGCTTTGGAAATCGCCAATCCGATATACGACGTCGTGTTTAAGTACCTTATGGAAGACGATAAGGTGGCTAAACTATTTCTTTCCGCGGTTACCGGCCTGCACATCGTTTCCCTCGACCTGCTGCCCCAGGAACTCTCCGTACACCCCGACGCCAAAACCCGTCCGATCGTCACGGCGCTGAACCTGTCGATCTACCGGCTGGATTTTTCGGCCCGAATCCGGGAAGCCGACGGTAGCGAACGGATCATTTTGATTGAAATTCAGAAGTCGAAGTTTACCAACGAAAGCATCCGTTTTCGCAAGTACCTCGGCAAGCAGTACATGAACGAAAACTTCTTCCAGTGGATCACGGAGGCAACGGGGCGCAAATACAAAAGCGGCACGCCAATCCTGCCGATTTATATCCTGGGCGAAAAGATTGGGGGCTCTGAGGGCATCCCGGTGATCAATGTAGACCGGTGCATCCGCGACCGCTACACCCGGGAGATTATCGAACAGCGCAACCCCTTCATCGAATCGCTGTTCCACCAGGGCATTATCATCAACATTCCGGCGCTGAGCCAAAAGCGGCGCGACGAGCTGGAGCTGCTGCTAAGCATTTTCGACCAGGCGAACCGGCAAGAAAACCATCATATTATGAATGTGAAAGAAATGGATTTTCCGGAGAAATTCCGGCCTATCATCCGGCGCTTGCAGGCGGCCATCCAGGAAAAAGAGATCCAGGACATCATGACGGTGGAAGACGACTTCCTGTCTGAACTCAACGAATACGAAAACCGGATTGCGGAAGCGACCAAGCAGAAAGAGGAAGCGCAGCGCAAACAGGAGGAAGCGCAGCGCAAACAGGAAGAAGAACGAAAGCAAAAGGAGGAGGCGCAGCGCAAGCAGGAGGAGGCGCAACGGAAGCAAGAGGAAGCAATAAAACTGCTCTTAGGCTTGGGAGTTTCCAAAGAAGACATAGCTCAGAAACTGGGAATTTCTTTGAAAGAACTCGAGGGGTTGGATAGGCCGGAATGACCAGGCGGGGATCTGCGCTTCGGGAAGCCGGGTGCATGGAGGCGTCGTTCCTCTACATTATTTTTATGTGTTTTGGCAATCTTTTTTAAACGCTTTGACCTTTTTGGGGGATCAGGTTGCCGCTGATACTAATTTCTTTAAGGTTTTTCAGCCTGGATACAAAATCAGGTATACTGGTAATTTTGTTGTTTGATAGTTCAAGGGCACTCAGGCTTTCTAGCTTCTCCATCTCCTTAGGCAACGAACTCAACTGGTTATTACTCAAATACAATCCTGTCAGGCTTTCCATATCTCCAATACTTTCCGGCAGATGTTCCAATCTGTTTTCGCTGATGCTCAAGTGAGTAAGATTCTTTAGGTTGCCAATTTCCGAAGGCAAAGAAGAAAGATGATTTTCGTTGGCAATTAGATCGATAAGTTTTTCCATTTTTCCAATACTCCGGGGCAAAAATTCCAGATGGTTATGGCTTAGCAATAGCCTCGCTAAAGCAAGCTCCCCAAATTGCTCGGGCAAGCGCTTCAAATAATTATTTCCCAAAATCAAGGACTTCATGTTTTTCAAATGGCAAAAGCTTTCCGGCAAGTTTTCGATATGATTCGAAAATAAATTTAAATCGGTCAGATTTTTCAACCCTCCAAAATGGGACGGCAATCCAACAAGTTGGTTGTAACTGATATCCAAAATGGATAAATGTTGCAACTCTCCGAAATGATCAGGTAATGTCAGAATTTGGTTTTCCGACATATATAAATTTTCCAGGTTCTTTAGCTTTCCAAATGTTTCCGGCAAGTTCGATAACTCATTTCCAACTAAGTACAGGTCTCTTAAGTTTTCCAGGCTTCCAAATTGAACTGGTAAATCCACTAGTTGATTCATTGTGAGATCCAAATAATGCAAGTCAGGTAAATTTCCAATTTGAGCGGGTAGGTATTCTATTTTATTCGAACGTAAGCCAAGGTAGTGCAAGTCAGGTAAATTTTCGATTTGAGCCGGTAGGTACTCTATTTCATTATAGCGCAAGTCAAGGTATTTCAGTTTTTTAAGATTAAAAAGCGCATTCGGGAGGGTTGAAAGAGCATTATGACCCAAATCGAGAACAGCTAGCTTCTGCAGGTTCCCAATACCAGCAGGTAAGGAGTTGATGTTGTTTTCGGCCAAAATCAGCACTTCGATATGGCTGAATCTTAAGACATTATCGGGAATCGCGGATAAATTTTGATTTGATAAATCTAAAGCGGCACAGCCCGGATCTATTGCTTCAAAATGATAACATACCCTGTGGAGAATGCCCATGGTGTCTAAAAAAAATTCAGCTCCCTTTTCCTCTTTTTTCACAATAGCTAGCCCTGTGTTGCCGAAATCGCGAGCAGATACCCATTCCCCAAGTTTAGCTACCTTGGCTCCATGCTCATCAATGAAAAAGTACCTTGGCTGGTACCTGCCAGTTGAATCGTGCTCCTCATAGACCAATTTAAAGGTCCGGGCGGTATATGGGTTTTGGGAAACGCCGGCAAAACCAACTCCAACGCATAGGGTACAAACCAAAAAAAACCTTATGAGCATCATGGGAAAAAAGTATTTATGGCTTTTGAATTTTTTCAGCAATTGTTGGTTTAAAAAAAATTGACATAAAATATTTTAATGAGAAGCTATCTCAAAACCCTTTCCAGGGTGTGGGCGGCATTCCTTAACCTCATGGCAAAGGCGGACGAAGCACGTTCCCCGCTCCTCCAAAAACCGAACCAAGCCGTTCAAAAAACCCGGAAACCAGCCCAAACAACCAATATTTCCCCATTCCCCTGAAATCGCCCCTAAATTTGTGTCGTAATCAGAAAGAAACGCAATCACTAATCACTAATCACTAATTTTTTTTTAAAAACCTTTCGCACTATGAAAACTACAATCAAACTTTCGCTGGCTCTTGCAGCCGCAATCCTTGTTTTTGCTCAGGCTTCCAACGCACAGGTATCCGGCAACTCGTACGCTGGCGGCGACCGCAACCAGGGCGACCTCGACAAACTCCAGCAATCCGTTGGGGTAACCATCAACCTGGAGACCATCCTGCAACTCAACGGACCGAAAGACGCTAACGTCGCTTTCATCTTCGATGAAATCGAAGAGTTCAAAAAAGGCATCCGCGGCGAAGATCCTACCATGAACGGACTGTACAAGAGCGCCGGCGTAACCAATGGCGTTCAAAACTTCAGCGTAGCCGCTACTGTAAACTGGAAGCTCGACTGGCGTGCCGATGTGGACGGCGATGAGGTCCTGGGTGTGAACGCCGGGGGCGAGCGCAAGCAAACCCTCGCACTGAACAACGTGGGCGCCAAGTTCGCTACCGACAGCAAAATCAACCGCCCAACCGATGAAGGCGCCGTAGCTCTGAGCAGCAAAGACTTCACCGTCATCAAGCGTGCCGGCAGCGAAAGCAACATCGGCGACCACGACGACAACCAGTTCAGCGTGGCTTGGCGGGTAGGTACGATGGAGCGCGCGTCCAACAGCGCCACCCCTTCGATGAACGGCGCCAGCCTGCTGGAGCAGAAGATCGGTTCCGAGTCATTCAAGTTCGAGGTGGTCTTCACCTTGTCCCAGGACGATCCCTGGGTGAAGTAATCTAAAAAACCAAAGGGTTCTTACGCCGGGGCGGCTTCTGTAAAGGAGGCTGCCCTTTTGCTGTTTGGGGGGGGCACACTACTGGACATTTTAAATATTTGCCTGGAAGCCGCATTTGTAACGGGGCTGTCTTTCCATGCTACCGCCAAATAAATTTGGCGGTTACCGCGGGTTCGCCCAAAACGCCCGGTAGGGACAGGCTCCACATCCTGGCCTCCGCAGGAAATTTTACATACATTTAATCTAATTCAAACAACTGACAGTCAAATGATTAAACTACTTGATGACTTTTGCCGCCGCCCTCGTGATGAATCTCACCTCAGGCAGGGCGAGGAGCGGATATTTTGCTAAACAAAAAGCGATTCGATGAAATCAGCCTTGTTTTGGACCGTCTCGCTGGCGGTCCTTACTGCTTGCACGCAGGACCAATTGACGCATCAACTGACGGTTGCCGGAGGCAAAGGATCCGGGGAATACCAGCTCGGGGAAACAGCGGCGGTGGAAGCCGATCCGGCCCCGGAGGGCTGGGGCTTTGTCTATTGGGAAGGAGATACGCTTTTTCTGGAGTCCCCTGCCGATCCGGTTACGAGCCTGGTCATGCCTTTTCAGGACGTGACGGTCAAGTCGGTATACAAGGAAATTCCCACCTACGTCCTTACGGTTGTTACCGGTTCGGGGTCGGGCAAATACCCGGAAGGAACCCGGGTTAAAATTGCGGTGGTGGAAGACGACGACGAAAAAGTCTTCGATCGCTGGATCGGCGACGTGCGATACCTTCAGGATTCTACTGCCGAAGAAACGTTTGTGTCCATGCCCGCCAAAGCGGTGCGCGTGGAGGCCAAGCTCAAAGAAGACCGGAGTAACGTCAGCTACGCCGAACGGATAGCCCCCTTGTTCCGGAGCCGCTGCGCAACGGCGGGCTGCCATGTGCCTGGTTATGAAACACCGGACCTAACCAACTACGAGGAGATTAAAAAGAATGCGCCGATCATCCGAAGCCAAGTGGTTTCTGGGTTGATGCCGCTGGATTCCAAGCTTTCCCCCGTTGAAATTGAGCTCATTGCCGGCTGGATTGATGCCGGCGCCAAGAATAACTAAGCCTTTTGTCCTTATGGTTTCACGAAAAAAGAAACGATGCGCCGCTTTGTTTTCTCTATCCTTGTCCTAAGCCTGTTCGTTTCGATCGCCCCGGCGGAGTCTCTTGCCCCCGGCAAAACGGTTTCGGCCTCCCCCGCAGGGCCGGCAGACCCGGTGGCCCCAAGTTTTAGCAAGCAGATTTTTCCGATTTTAAAAACCAAATGCAATGCCGACGAATGCCACGGCGTCAAAGGCGCGGCGCAGTTTTTGACCTACGACGCCATTCGCCTGAAGGCAAAGAAAATTGCCAAACGGATCGTAGATTATAATGGCCCTATGCCTCCGCTGCAGTCGGGTATCCGGCTTACGGTAGAGGAGAAACTGGCCATCAAACAGTGGGTAGAAGCCGGGGCCCCAAAGAATTAACCCGGCGGTTGCCTGCTGTTCGCCCCCTTTATTCTTATACATCAAAACGGAAGCCATGCACGTTGTAAGCCGCTTTTTGGGATCTTTACTTTTTATCCTTCTTTCCTCGGCTGGCCTTATCGCCCAGGAACAAGATTCGTTCGATTTATCCGCACCGGAGTACGTCAGCGAAACCTTCAAAACCTACCGCATTGTGAACGGGCATTCGGTGGAAATGCTCCGCAAGAAAGCCCTGATGTTTACCATCGGACACCGCTTCCTGGGCACGGTCGACGAAGGGCTGGGCGAGTTTTTCGGCATGGATCAATTTGCGGATATCCATTTGGAGCTGGCGTACGGACTTACCGACCGGCTCAATGTGGGCTTGGGCCGTAGCCGGGTAGGCAAAATCTACAACGGTTATTTCAAATACCGGCTCACCCGGCAGGAGTTGGGCGGGTTCCCGCTTTCTCTGGGGTTGGTGGGCGGCGCCACCGTGCGCACGGCGCCTTGGAGCGATACCGAAGCGGACGTGCTGGAATTCAAACACCGGCTCCGGTTTTCGGGGCAGGCGCTCATTGCCGCACGGGTTCTCCCCTCCCTGAGCGTCCAACTGACGCCTACCTACATCCACCGAAACCTGACGCTCAACAGCAGGCAGAACAACCAGACGTTTGCACTGGGCGTGTCTTCCCGCATCCGGCTCAGCGACGGCATTTCGTTGCTGTGCGAGTATTTCCCCCGCTTAAATCCCGATGAAAACGACGACAGGCAAAGCAGTTTCAACGCGTTTGGCATCGGGTTAGACATCACTTCGGCCCAGCACGCGTATCAGATCCAGTTTTCCAATACCGTTGCCCTGACCGAACCGGCCTTTATTGCCGAATCCCCGACGGCCTTCGGAGAAAAAGGCGTTCATTTGGGGTTCCGGATTACGCGTTTCTGGATTTATTAGAAAAAGCGCTAACAGCCGGCATTGGCCTTGCGGACCAACCTGACTTCGATGATGCCCCTGGCCTGATCAAAGGTATTTTCCAGCATGTAAATGGGTTCGGTCGCATCCCCCGAAAGGATACATCCTTTCTTTTCAAACTCCGCGCCGTGACAAGGGCAGCGCCATCCTTCCCCATTGCCCCGCACTTCCACCTGGCACCCCTGGTGGGTGCAGATCATATCGAGTACGATGTAGGTGGCTGCGTTTTCCCGCACCACGCCCACTAACCCGAAGTAAGGAAACTCCAGCACCTGCATGCCGCCGTCTTGTTGCAGGTTGGGGTATTTTTTAACATCGATCTCTACCTGGGGAACAAGGGAAATGCCCCCACCACTTGAGCAGAAAGTGGGGAAGCGCCTCCGCCGGTCAGGCGAACGCCCATGCGGAAACTTTGGTCCAGGGGCGGGGTCCAGGTATACGACGTCTGGGTTTCGGGGATGCCGCTGGCGATGGAAACCCATTTTGCCCCGTTGTCTTTGGTATATTCGAGCTGGAGAGGCCCGGAACAATGGGCTTCCCACTTGATCTCCACGGGGTCGCCGCTATACCACACATCGCCTGCCTTGGGCGATAGCAAGGTGATGCCCGATTTCTGGACGGAAAACGGCTGGGAAGCGCCCAGCACGTTTTTGCTCAAGGGGGATACAAAGCGAATGACCCCCTTTCCTTCCGTTGCTGGCGCCCAGCTTAGTTCGCCGGCTTGGCTGGAGATATTGGTAAAAAGGGAGGTCCAGGTCGTGCCGCCATCCGGCGAAAACTCAATATCGACGAGTCCGGCCACGCCTCCGACCGTTTTCCATTTCAGGGTAGCCGGCGCGTTCTGGCAGAGCGCGGAGCTGGCATCGGGTTGCAGCACGTCTACAGTAAAGCGGCTGAGGTCCTCCTGGTTTTCTGCAACGCAGGAAACGACAAAGCGGGCGGCAAGCGCCGTCATACCCATTTGAAGCAGGCGGAAAAGAAATTCGCGGCGGTTTTTTGATTCCATTTACTTTTTCATTTGGTTTTTCAACACCACAAAGGGAATCCCTTCGGCAATCCATTGCTGGAGCAGCGGATTTGGCGGTACGATCTCAAACGCCAGCGACCCCAGAAGGAGGTCGGTATCGCCGTCTTGTTCGATATCGCCTTTCGACATCACGATCCAGCGCCCCTTGGCCGCCTCGGCGAAACCAAAGGGTTTGAAGCGGTTGCCGCCCTGATTTTGCAGATACACGAACCCTTGTTCGGGGTGGTTCTGGAAGTCTGGGAAAAAAGAGATCGCGGCGATGTCCCGGTCTCCGTCGAGGTCAAAGTCTTCGGCGACGGCGTTATAGGCGCCCGGCAGATGGAAAAAGAAGGATTCGTTGAACCGGTGTTTCCCATCGTTGAGGAAAATCCGGACTCCGTGGTAGGGTTTCAGAATAGGCGGATAATCGGCATTGTCGCCGGCGGTGTAGATAATGTCCTCAAACCCGTCGCCGTTGAAATCCGTCAGGTCAAAAAAGCTGGACCCGTAGGAAGGCGGGAAGCCGAGGGCTTTTTCTTCCCGGAAATGGCCTTTTCCGTCGTTGTAATAGATAAAAATGCCTTCATCGCCCTGGCCAAACAGGGCGATGACATCGGGGAAGGTGTCGTCGTTAAAATCGCGGATATAGGCTTTGGTCGCTCCGGGTTTGCTCCGGATCAGGTGTTTGACGTACTCCGTAGTCCCTTTATTTTCCCACCAGGAGAGTCCGCCTGTCCATTTGGCAAACTCGCAGGTGAGGATGTCGGCGTTGCCGTCGCCGTTAAAATCGCCCAGGGCGCTGTGAACCGGCCGCTGCAGGTAGGGGAGAATGATCTGCACCGGATTTTGCGGGTCGGGCGTCAGCGAGAGGAAGGTTCCGGAGGGCGCATCGGTAGGGGAAAACGAGCCCATCACGGTCACAAAAAGGAAATCCCGGATTTCTTCTACCCAAACGGGGCCTTCTTTGAGGTTGGCGTACCGGACCAATGCTTCGTTGCGGTCAAATTCGTACAGCCGTTTCGAATTGGCGTCCCCCACGAAAAACCCGCCCTGGTCGCGGATATAGGCCAGGGTAGCGCTGGGCGGAGATAGCTTAAACTCCGGAATAGCGGCAGAAAAGCCGGGTATCCCCACTTCCGGTTGCTCCCATTGGGGCAGGTCCAGCTTTTCGGGCGCTTTGGCCAGGTAAAAATCGACGATCTTGGAGAAGTCCGCCGTGTCCAGTAAGGGCTTTTCCGGAAAAATTTTTGCCGCTTCAACGGCTTCGCCTCCCAAGCCCTCCTCGATCAGCGTTTTCCGCTCCGCTGGATTTTGGTAAATACCGTAAAAATACCCCATGCGGGGCAGCACGTGTTTCTCCCAGGTGGCCCGGTCGAGCAGCCCGGGGTCCGGGTAGGCATGGCAGGCGATACAGTAGCTTTTGGAAAGCTGTTCTCCTTCGGCGATGCGCTGCCGGTCCGGGCCGGATTGGCAGGCGGCCAGGACCGCCAGGGCGGCAAAAACAAGGAATATCAGGATATTTCTCATAAACAGGCGAAGGTGGTTTTTGATTGCCAACAAGACGTTCCTTTCGTACGGCCAAAATTAATACGCTCCGATCACTTGGCGTTCATTCCATTTTGCCTGGTTTTCAAACCGGGGCAGCCGTTGAGGCATATCCGCCAGGCCCTGAAAGTCGGTCAGCGCATGCATAAACGCCACCAGGTCCTTCATTTCCTTTGGCGTCAGGTTGAGCGGGTCGGGCGGCAGCGTCTGGTTGGGCAGCTCGATGCCAATGCCGGCGCCTCCTCCCCGGTTGTAAAAATCGACGACCTCGTCGAGGGTATTGTAGACGCCGTTGTGCATATACGGTCCGGTCATCTGGACGTTGCGCACGGTAGTGGTTTTGAAGGCGTGGAAGAAAATGGCGGTCTCGTCGTGGGGGCGGCTGCTGGCGTATCGGCCGAGGTCGGGGTCTAACTGGGCATGTACGGTATCGTTTTTAGCGGGGACGCCCAGCACTTCCGAGTCGGTCTCCTCGTAATACGGGGGCACATTGCCATTAAAGGTGGGAGCAAAATGGCAGGTACCGCAGGCCGCTTTGCCCATGAAGAGGTTGTATCCCCGGGCTACCGCCGGATCGATGGCATTCGTTTCCCCGCGGGCGTATCGGTCGAACGCGCTGTTGAAGCTGGTCAATGTAGCCACATAGGCCGCCAGCGCGTCGGAAACCGAAAACGGGGACAAGGCATACGCCGGAACGTCGGCATACGCTGCCTCGAAGAGCTGCAGGTACTCGGCGCTTTGCTTCAATTTGCCGACAATTTCGTCAAAATTGGTATTGAACTCGTTTTCGTCCATCACCACGTGCTTGATCTGGCGTTCCAGAGCCGGTTCGCGCAGGTCGAGAAAATAGTTTTCCGCATATACCGCATTGATCAGCGTGGGGGCGTTGCGCATAATGAACCCGTGCTCGTCGATGGCCTTGCTCTTGGGCAGCCCATCGGTGAAGGCACGCCCCGGCAGGTGGCAGGAAGCGCAGGAGCGTTTGTTGTTGCCGGAGAGGATGGGATCGAAGAAAAGCATTTTCCCTAAAGCGATCCGTTTTTCGGGATGTTCTCCGGCTTGGTTGTTGAAGAAAAACCGCGTATCGAAAAAACGGGTATCGAAGATTTTATCGGAGTTATAGTTCACTGCCTGGGGGATAGTCGTCGTTTCGTAGACCGTTTCGACGCCCAGGGCCTTATGTACGGCCAGCACCCCGGCATAGAGCGGGTTGAGGTATTTTCTCAAAAAGGCGAGCCGGTTGAAGGTGTCAAAATCGCCGTTGGCGGTCAGGTATTTCACGGCGCCCTGGAAACGGGTTCCGAGTTCGGCAGCCAGTTTGGGGTCCTTTTCTTTGATGAGCGGCAAGTAGGGCTGAAGGTGCTTGTAGCAGGCTTCGAAAGCAACGGTAGCCTCCGGCATGGCGTTTCCGGAGCCGGGGGTATCGAACCCGGTCAGCCCGAGGGTATAAACCCGGAGCAACTCATAGCGGATAGCTTCCAGCACAAAACGGTGCTGAAATGCAAGCCTCCGCTGGTAGAGGTAAAAATCGTTGAAGTTGATTTGCAGGGTGCGTACCTGCAGGAGAATAGAATCTTTTTGCTGCACCGCTTCCTCTCCAAAGAGGAGTTCGTCGAGTACTTGCAGGCCTTGGGGCTGCAGAATAGTGATCCCGGGTTTGCTTAAATCGATGGAAGGCAAGGGCGGCCCGTTTACATACCGCTTCACGGCTTCCCGGTCGAAGTACTCCATCCAGAGTTCGACTTGCTTAAAGGCCAACCGCGTCTGGAGATGGGCCTCCTGAACGGAAGGTAATCCGGCGGGGTCGCCCGCCCATTGATCGCCTGCGGCAACATATCTGGCGATCGCCTGCTTCAACGCCTCTAACCCTTGCCGGAATTGTTGTTGGGATTGTTCCAGCGCGGCTTCGGGGGTTGGGTCTGGGAGGGGGGTAAAACTAAAAAATTGAACGCTTCCTATTATTAGGGCCGCTATCAAACCGGCCGCATACATCCACTTCTTCATAGTACAAAAACATGCCTTGGTGAAAAATGAAAACCTTTGCTGTTCAGGAGTTCTCGCTTCGAAAATCTTCCATAACAGGAATCATCGGATTGGATAATAGGGATGGCGTGCTTTAGGGAAAGGAAATCAAAAAAGGAAACCTGGAAAGGAATATCGGGGCGATCTCAAAAGACCACTCTTTGCCTCCGGCACGAAATTTTAATTTCTTTTTTGCCGCCTTGGGCAGAAGCCGTCTTTTGAGCCGCCCCGATATGGAAAGGGGCTGTCTCAAAAGACCGGTGTTGCCCCTGACTGCCAATAAATATTTTCTTTTTTCAATTCTTTTAAAAAATTGCTTTGCAATTTTTTAAAAGAATTGAAAAAAGAAAATAAAATTTCATGCCGGTGGCAAAAGTGGTCTTTTGAGACAGGTCCTCTATAAACCAATTACTGAATAATCAGCTTCTGTACGTCGCCTGTGGCATTTTGCAGGAAGTACACGCCCGGCTTGAGGTCGGAAACGTTTACTTCGCTGGTATTGCGCAGGGTGCGCATGCGCTTGCCGTCTACGTTGTAGATGGCTACGTCGGTCGTTTGGTTCAGGTACACCATGCGGGTCGTCGGGTTGGGATACACCTGGAATCCGCCGGTTTTGTTCAGTTCCGGCTCCTTGAGGTCCGTTACCTTCAGGCGGTCAAAGCCGTTGATGGCAAAGGTCAGGGAGTGGTTGTAAGGAACGGGTTGGTGATGCTGGGGTGCTGCACGTTGAGCAACAACGACTTATTGTCGGACGTAGGCATCGCGCCGGTTACTTCCGAACCGGAAGGAACTGCCGTCAGGCGGACGAGGTCCTCCCGGGTAGGCTTTTCAATCGACAGGTCGAGCAGGTATACCTCGCAAGTGTTGTTGTTCACGCCGGCGGGAACGCGCCCAAAGGTGCGGCCGTTGAGGTCTTCGCAGATCACGAGGAAGCTCTGGCTATCGATGGTCATCACGTTCAGACCGTCGGGGTTCGACAGGTGGATGGCGGGGTAATCGGCTTCTGCCGGGCTGGTAGCCAGGTCCGGACCGCCTTCCAAAATGACGTAGTTTTCCATCGTTGCGGGATCGTACACCCAAACGCGGCCGTAGTAATCCTTGTAGTTGGCGTCGCCAGGAGAAGCCAGGCCAAGGGCCGTTGCGCGGTTGATGTGGTAGGGGTCATATACGCCGCCTTTATCTAAGCCCGACTTGAGTGCGGGGCCAGCGCCGTCGTTGCCGGTTTCGGTCCAGTAAATCTTGCCGGAAACAGGATCAACCGCTACCCATTCGCAGCGCACATACATGGTGCCTTTGGCCTCCAGGGAGCGCGTGCGGAAGTTTACCATATTGTCTACCGTGACGGGGATTTCCACCCACTTGGTGATGGTGTCGTGCTTGTAGACATACATTTTACCCTTCGTGAAATCGCCGGGAGTGTCGGCAACGAACTTGGAGAAGAACCCGGGCGTTTCGTCTTCGCCGAGGTAAACGGTCTTGTTGTCGAGCGCGATGGTACCGCCTTCGAACGCCTGACGGCCCCAGTTGTACTGCTTGCGGACCGCTTTGGCTTCGCGGGGATCGATTTCCACCATCCAGTTGATGTTCTGGTATTTCTTTAATACCGTGCCGTCGAAACCGGCGATGCCGCTGTTCTTGATCGTAAAATCAGACGTATCGCGAATCCCTTGGTTCTTGGCGCTTACGGCGTTAACGGCTTTGTTTGGCAGAGAACCGCCTGCGCTGAGGTTTTGAGCGTCGTTGATGGACGCGTTGTTGGTCCGCCACCACTCTTCTGCCGTCCAGATACGGCCGTCTACGCGGGAGCTGATCCCGGCACAGTTCATGGCAGTTTCGCCAACGTGGTTCACGAAATCGACGTTGAAGAATTTCCCTTTGCGGCCGTCGGCAAGGGATTGATCCACAACGACCAGGCTATCGGTCATGGCATCGCGCTTTACGCGGAACACGGTCATCCCGCCCCCGTCGCCGAGCCTGTCGTCGCGGTAAACCGTTTCGTGGTTCACGGAGATCCATCCCAGGGATTTGCCCGTCGTATCCGGGGTAAACCCGATAAAGTCGTGCCATTCTTTGGCGTTGGTTTCACCAGCTGGGTAGCCATAGGTGGCATTGTGCTGCACCATGTCGGCGCCTCCTACGAACAATACCTGCGTGCTGAGGGGAGAAGGAGGAAGTACGACCGTTTTGGGGTTAAAGCCCGCAGGCATCTTGAGTTCCTCGGCAAAGAGGGGCTTTTTCTGCGCTTCTGCTGCAGCTACGGCAACTACAGCGAGGAGCAACGTAAGGAAAATTTTCTTCATGGTTAAAGAAACATTTTGTTGGGTAAAATGATTAAAACTTCACCCGCAAAAGTCCGTCTCTTTCGTTAAGTGAAGATCACTCCTCCTTTAGGGAATCATTAACTAATTCCGCTTCTGGTTAACTGAAGATTAACCGAATCCTGTTGTTTTTTTAAACCATGGACCAGCATATTGGAAATTATTTCCACAAAAAGGACTGTTCTTTAGAAAAAAAACAACTTACCCATTCCTTGCCTCTCAAGTGCGCGCGGCCTTTCCCTTCCATTCGACGAAAAGGGCCTCCCGAAACAGAAGAAAAAATCCCGATGCGGCATTTTTGCCTGTTTGCCTCCCCTCCCCGCTCCTCCAAAAACCGAACCAAGCCGTTCAAAAAACCCGGAAACCAGCCCAAACAACCAATATTTCCCAGCTCCCCTGAAATCGCCCCTAAATTTGTGTCGTAATCAGAAAGAAACGTAATCACTAACCACTAATCACTAATTTTTTTTTTAAAAACCTTTCGCACTATGAAAACTACAATCAAACTTTCGCTGGCTCTTGCAGCCGCAATCCTTGTTTTTGCTCAGGCTGCCAACGCACAGGTATCCGGCAACTCGTACGCTGGTGGCGACCGCAACCAGGGCGACCTCGACAAACTCCAGCAATCCGTTGGGGTAACCATCAACCTGGAGACCATCCTGCAACTTAACGGACCGAAAGACGCTAACGTCGCCTTCATCTTCGACGAAATCGAAGAGTTCAAAAAAGGCATCCGCGGCGAAGATCTTACTATGAACGGATTGTACAAGAGCGCCGGCGTAACTAATGGCGTTCAAAACTTCAGCGTAGCCGCTACTGTAAACTGGAAGCTCGACTGGCGTGCCGATGTGGACGGCGATGAGGTCCTGGGTGTGAACGCCGGGGGCGAGCGCAAGCAAACCCTCGCACTGAACAACGTGGGCGCCAAGTTCGCTACCGACAGCAAAATCAACCGCCCAACCGACGAAGGCGCCGTAGCTCTGAGCAGCAAAGACTTCACCGTCATCAAGCGTGCCTAGGCAACTTAAGCAACATCGGCGACCACGACGACAACCAGTTCAGCGTGGCTTGGCGGGTAGGTACGATGGAGCGCGCTTCCAACAGCGCCACCCCTTGATGAACGGCGCCAGCCTGCTGGAGCAGAAGATCGGCTCCGAGTCGTTCAAGTTCGAGGTGGTCTTCACCTTGTCCCAGGACGATCCCTGGGTGAAGTAATCTAAAAAACCAAAGGGTTCTTACGCCGGGGCGGCTTCCGTAAAGGAGGCTGCCCTTTTGCTGTTTGGGGGGGGCAACCCCATGGTTTATTTTCTTCGCATCAGCCACCAGGTCATACTGGGGTCCCGATAAGTCCAAACCACCAGATAGCGACCAGCCAATTGGGTTACTTCCGCTTCGACATGGGTAAAGTAGAAGTCGGAGTTATCTGCCGCTGGGGGCCGGTCGGGATGCCAGGAAGGCATGACCACCCAGGTGCTGTAGTTGCCATTGTGTTTTTCATGAACATGGAAATTAAAGGAATTTTCTTCCAGCCATTGCGTATCCAAGCTGAAGGGGGTATCGCGACGCTCTTCCTGGTGTTGTTCGCGAATGTACTGAAGCACCCGAAAGGTATTGGCATCGAACCCCCAATCGTAGGTGTTGAAGAGGTTGGCACAAATCAGGAAATTGACTAATAAGGCCGAGCTGATCGACCCTAAAACCAAGTAAGATGGCCATTTTAACCGGCTACCAAGCGTCACTGCCCCTGAGAAAAGCTGAAAAGCAAATAACGGGTAATAAAATACTGCCGTTCGGGAGTTTAGAAAGGGCACCTGCAGGAACCAGGCCTGAAGCATGTTAGTTAAAAAAGCGCCGCAAAAAATCATGGCGGCAAAGGTAAAAGGATCGCTGGCATCCACCCGGAAGCGATTTGCTCCCCAGCGCCAAAGCGCAAGCAGCCAGCCCAAAACGGAAAGCCCGGCAATCAAATAAGCAAAATAATGGTCCGATCGGGCGCCTAAATATTGGCGGTTATCCAAAGAAGCCCGGAGCAATTGAATCAGGGTTTCGGAATAAAAACTGGTAACTCCCCAAAAACGGAACTGATCGGTAGCTGCCATGCGCGTGACCGGAAGATAGGATAGGAGCGCCAGCAACAGGGGAAACAGAACCAAGGGCCACAAACCGAACCATTGCCTGCTGGGTTTGGAAATCCAAACAATTAGTAAAACGGCCCAAAAAGGGGCAAAAAAATTCAAAAGCGTGAAATTTGCCATTACAGCAAGCAGTGCGAAGGTCATGCTTCCAATCAGGGTCCCCAGACGGTATGTTTCCAGGTAGCGGTATGCAAAATAAATTGCGGCAAGCATAAGTCCTGCAGCCAGACCGTAACCGCGCGCCAAGGAAAAAAACTCGGTCACGTAGGGATTCGCCAGGAGCAGGACCATGCCGAAAACCCGTTGAAAAGCGGTCTTGCCAATCCGTACCGATAAGCCTGCTGCCGCCAGAACGTACAATACCCCGCCAATGAGGGAAGGAAGGCGCGCAGAGAAATGGCCAAGTCCCAGGAAAGAAGCAAAGATCTTGATGCCAAGCGTATTGAGAATATGGTTGTTGGGCACGGGGTCCTTTTCATAAGTCAGTATGTCCCACAGCGACCGCTGCACGTGATTCAGGCAGGTCGCTCCTTCATCGTGGGTAATCGGCAACAACCAGGCCCTCAATAGGATATAAACCACGTAGACCAGCCCTATCAGGGATATCACCAACCATTCTTTTTTTCGGAACATGTTGATCGAGTTTTAAGCTTTCGCCTGCTGGGTGTAAGCGGCCGGTTTTTAGTACCCGAAAGCGCCCGGGAAAACCGCACGTCTATTCGTCTTCCAAATCGTTAGGGGATAAATTCCACTTTCAGATCGTCGAGGAAAAACGTTTGTTTTCCGGGGTTGTGCACAAAACACCGAACCTGCCGGTCGGGGGCATACCAATCTGCCAACGGCAACTCAATAGAGACTTCCTTCCACCGGTTGGCGCCCAAATTCGCAGCGTTTATTTCTGTCTGGACGATCTTCAGGGGGCTTCCTGTGGTATCCCAAACCTGGACAGTTAAAAAAGCCATATTGTGCGGATCCGGCATCATTACATAGCCGGAATAATTGATTTTTGAGAACGGCCTACCGTAAACGTTTTTGAACGTCTGGGTAAACGTGGGACCGAACTCCATCGTTTCGTCCATCTGAAAATAGGCTTTGCCGCTGTGCCCCACGCCTAATATTACGTTGGGGAAATACCCAAACCCGCCTTCAAAGTCGTTTAAAAAAGCATATTTGCCATTCGGCTCGCTTCTGGAATCGCATGCTGAAAACACCAGGGAAAGGAACAGGCAGAAAACAAGAACTTGGCCTTTCATATTCTTAATGGATTGTTCATTTATCGGAAACGAAGAAGGCATTATTTTCGAAAAGTAAATGAATCCCTTCTCTCCTTATCGCGTGCTAAGCTGCCCGGAAGAGTCCGTACTTCAAAATGCAGTAAATGGCCCGAAAACCGTCTTTCCAGCCGATCTTTTTGCCCTCGTCATAGGTTCGGCCATAATAAGAAATTCCCACTTCGTAAATCCGGATCCCCTTGACCCTGGAGATCTTTGCCGTTACTTCGGGCTCGAATCCAAAACGCTTCTCTGCAAGAGTTAATCCCTGAATTGTTTTGGTTTCGAACAGTTTATAACAGGTTTCCATGTCCGTTAAGTTCAGATTAGTGAACATATTGGATAAAAAGGTCAGAAACTTATTGCCAATGGAATGCCAAAAAAACAGAATCCGGTGCGGGTTGCTTCCCATAAAACGAGACCCGTAAACGACATCGGCAAAACCCTTCACCACCGGAACTAATAAATGGTTGTATTCCTCCGGGTCGTATTCCAGATCGGCGTCTTGTATAATCAGGTATTCTCCGGAAGCTTTGCTGATTCCCGTGTGCAAGGCAGCGCCTTTCCCCGCGTTTTTTTCGTGTTTGAAATATTTAATATCCTGATCCGGGTATTTTTCCATAAACTGAAAAATAGCCGATTCGGTATGATCTTTGGAGCAATCATTCACAATGAGGATCTCTTTTTTTATGCCATGGATTAATTCCACAGCCACGATCTTTTCCAGGATCAAGTGGATCGTCGGCCCTTCATTGTAGGCAGGAATCACAATGGAAAGGGTTCGAATCGAATGTAGTAGATTATTCATCAAAAGTCTCCAATTTTAACTGGTCTACCAACAAGGGCAAAGCCCCCCCGCTATTCCAGACATACACCGTTACCCGATCAAACGCTTTTCTAGGCGCCCGGGTATCAAAATACAGGTATTCCGTTTCTCCGTCGTTTAAAAAGCGATAAACCCGGATGAACTTGTCTTTCACTTTGTCTTGGCCTTTGGTGAAGGCCACAACGAGTTGAGCGTTTCGCCAAAGATCCCACTCTTTATTCCTGCACCGAAAAACGGCGCCGACCCTGACCCATCGAGCCTCCCCATTCGTCAAAGGAGCCGAATACCCCGGCGTCATTTGCTGCTCGGCGTTTAAGCAGGCGCTTTTCAGCCCTTCAATCGGGGGCATGTCGCATGAAAAGGCGCTGGTGTCCTTTTCAAAGTCTTCGTAAACAAGCCGCTTTACATTCTTTCGCGTTCCGCGAAACAAGGGCTCATTGGTATCCAGCAATTTTAGCGTTTCCTCCGGAACTTTAAACTTGCCAAGCACCGCCCAGAAATAGGCCCGGTTCATTTGTTCCGTTTGGAATAGGCGGCCTTTATGCGCCTGATGGCTCCACCATAAATTGAGGCAAATGAACAAAAGGGCTACCGGAGCAAATACGTATTTCCAACGCTTTGTTTTCAGGAGATCCCCGACAAAAGCAGTCAGGGGAAAGGCTAAAACCGGATAGGATTGCACCATGGCCCGGTGCCCCAACGTGCCCCCATACCACCAGATATTCCAGGAAAAGACAACATAGGAAAACAAAATAAAAAAAATAAGCCCGGCCAAAGCAAATTGCCTTTGCTGACGGAATAACGACACAAAGCCCACCAGGGCGAAAATCAGCATCGGCGAGTAAACTAACCACCCGCATCGGTAACCAAATATTCCCTTGTGAAAATGCGGACTTAACCAGTCGAACCCCTGATCGCTTCCATAGGAATAGACGAGCCAATGGCCCGATACGGTTTTCCAATAGATCAATTGCACCGACCCCACCAGAAGACAGGCGGCAACAGCAAGCGCCAGCTTGGGTAGATGCGTTTTGAAAAACTCCATTTTGTCCGCAAGGGAGCTACGAAAATTGGGAGTCAGCCCCCAGAGCAAAGGGATCAGAGCGGACAAAATTTCAGTAGGACGCACCAAAGCGGCTAATCCCACCAAACCGCCGATACCAACCGCCTTCCAGTAGGTGGGTTTTTCGTAAAACCGGATCGTCAGAAGAATCAATAGCGCATACAGCGTGAACAGGTTGCTGTGGGTTAGGGCGCTTCCCAAGGTGCCGTATTCAAAGTAGTTGGTGCCCAAAACCAGTAAAATCAGGCTGACTGCCACACTGGAATCGGAAAAATACCTTAACAAAATCCGGCGCAACACCCACATACCCAGAAAGGCCATCAACAAGCAACCCATTGAAATCATAAACTGGTAGGGTACGGAGAAGCCGTCGGCCGGAAACGTGTCGTTTACTTTGGCATACCAATGAGCCAGGAAAAAGAAAGGAGAAAACAAAATAGCTTGCCCGCAGGAATATTTGAGAACATAATTTCCGTTGGGCAATTGGTAGCCTTGCTCAAAATCTTTGGTCGGCTGGTATTGGTGCAGAATCCTGTCTTTGAAGAATAAATACTTGACGTCCTTATAGATAAACGATGCAGGCAAATAAAAATAATACCCTGAAACATCCCAGCTTATGGGAGCTTCCGAGTAGTTCAGATTCCATTTGGGATAATAGAAAAAAACGGCGCCAATAAAAAATGCGTAGCAAATAACCAGGGCCGCGAATGATTTCTTATGCTTCATTTTGCGTAAAAGCAGCTTTTTTGTAACCAAAAAAACGAACCTTTTCAGACAAAAGAGCAGCTTGCCTGAATGCCGCATAAAGATACCAAAATACTCTGGCTAATACGCCCTACCGCCCCACCACCTTCGCGCCAGCCCGCGCCTCTATCGCGTAAACACGTAATCTGCACTTTTTACCTTGGCATGGCAATTGTTGCACACGCTGGAACTGTTGCGGGAAGTGATTTTTCCTGCGGTATCCAGGTGAAACCATTCCCAGCCGTTGTGCGAGGAGTTGTAGGTCCCGCCGCGCTTCACCATCGCTACGATCCCGTAGCCTCCCTGAACTTCCTTCACCAGGATGGTCCCGATGGGATACTGGCCGTTTTGGCCCAGCACGGCATTGGCTTGTTTGATCCAAACGGTGCGCGCAGCGTCGGTGTGGGCGCGGCCATCGTCGGAAAGGGCATTCTTCAGGTCGACGACCACCTTCCAGGTCCGGAATCCGGCAAAATCCGAGTCGGCGGCTACAAACTCGGTAGACGGCATGGGATTGGGATCGGGCGCCGGGCTGTCCTCTTCCTTGTCGCAGGAATTAACAATGGCAGCAAAACCGCTGAAAAGCAGGAAAATAACAAACATTCTTTTGGTAAACATGGTCTTTGGTTTTTCCCCAAAGAAAAGGGATAAATCCGCCCAGCGACGTCTGCGACAGGACGGTTTGGCTACATCAAGTGTCGCTTTTATTGCAAAAAGTGGCAAATCGCCGTTATTTTGGGCATATTTTTATCCTATGACTACCGAAGAGTTCCGCCTCATCGCCGATACCGTGCCCAAGTCTCCGGGCGTCTACCGCTTTATGGGGAAAGACGACGTCATGCTCTATGTAGGCAAAGCTAAAAACCTCCGCAGCCGGGTTTCGTCCTATTTCGGCGAACGGGCTGACCGCGCGTTCCGCACCCGCGTGATGGTCAAAAACGCTGCCCGCATCGAGTTTACCATCGTCGAAACAGAAACCGACGCCCTCCTCCTGGAAAGCGCCCTGATCAAGGAGCACCAGCCCCGGTATAACGTCATGCTCAAGGACGATAAGTCCTACTCCTATATCTGCATCAAAAAAGAACGCTTCCCGAGGGTCCTCATCACCCGCAGGGTGGCCCGCGACGGCGACACCTACTTCGGCCCCTACACCTCCAAAGGCCGCCTGAAGATCATCCTGGACCTCATCCGGCAGCTTTTTCCACTGCGCACCTGCGCCCTGACGCTGTCCGAAGAAAACATCCTGGCGGGCAAGTTCAAAGTATGCCTCGAATACCATATCAAAAACTGCCAGGGGCCCTGCGAAAACCTCGAAACGGAAGCCGCATACCTCGAAAAAATCGAGCAGATCAAAAACATCCTCCGGGGCCAGTTCAGCCCGGTGATCCAGCATTTTAAGCGGGAGATGCAGCACCATGCCGAAAATCTGGAATTTGAGAAAGCACAGCTCATCAAGGAAAAACTGACGGCTTTCGAAGACTACCAAAGCAAATCCACCGTCGTCAGTACGAGCATTCGCGACGTGGACGTGTTTGCCATCGCGTCCACCGAAAAAGAAGCGTATGTCAACTACTTGCGCGTCGTCAACGGCGCCATCATCCACACCCATACCCAGGAACTGATCCGCAACCTCGAAGATGAAGAAGACAGCGACCTGCTCGCCTACGCCATCCCCCTCATCCGGGAGCGCTTCAGCAGCCTCGCGCCCGAGATCATCGTCCCCTTTGAGGTACCTGCCCCCGAACCGCACCTGACCATCACCATTCCCAAAATTGGCGACAAGCGCAAGCTCCTCGACCTGTCGGTCAAGAACGTGCAGTACTACCTGTTGCAGAAAAAACGCGACGAGGTCAGTAAAACGAAGAAACAAACCCCGGCTGAACGTATCCTCCGGCAACTCCAGCAGGACTTGCGCATGGAGGCGGTCCCCACCCATATCGAGTGCTTCGACAACTCCAATATCCAGGGCACGAATCCCGTGTCTTCCTGCGTCGTCTTCAAAAACGCCAAACCGTCGAAGCAGGATTACCGGCATTTCAAGGTCAAAACCGTCGAGGGCCCCAACGACTTTGCGTCTATGGAAGAGGTCGTCTTCCGCCGCTACCGCCGCCTGCTCGACGAGGAGCAGCCCCTGCCCCAACTCGTGCTCATCGACGGAGGCAAAGGGCAACTCAGCGCCGCTATGAAGAGCATCCGCGACCTGGGCCTCGAAAACCGCATAACCGTCGTCGGCATCGCCAAACGCCTGGAAGAAATCTTCTTCCCCGACGACCCCCTGCCGCTGTACATCAACAAGAAATCCGAATCCCTCAAGCTGATCCAGCAGGCCCGCAACGAAGCGCACCGCTTCGCCATCACCTTCCACCGCGACCAACGGTCCAAAAACTTCGCCAAATCCGCCCTCACCGACATCCCCAACATCGGCGAGAAAACCGCGCAGAAACTCCTCGCCCACTTCGGCTCCGTCAAAAAACTCGAAGCCGCCACCCTGACGGAAATTGCTAAAGTGGTGGGGTTGGCGAAGGCGAAGGTCGTTCGGGAGTTTTTTGAGGGAGGGGAATGAGTTTGAAACCTTCCCAAATCTCCGTACCTTTTCCCAAACCAACGTTCCCGAACATGCATACCAAAATAACCATTGAGCCCTTCCGCATCAAGGTCGTCGAGCAGATCCGCCTCACCACCGACGAAGAGCGGCAGCAGTACCTGCGCGACGCGGCGTACAACCCCTTTCTGCTTAAATCCAACCAGGTGATCATCGACCTGCTCACCGACAGCGGCACCTCGGCCATGAGCGCGGAGCAATGGGCCGGTATCATGCGGGGCGACGAAAGCTACGCGGGCGCCGTTAGCTGGCAGCGCATGGAGAAAGCCGTCCACGACCTCACCGGCTGCCCTTACATTCTGCCCACCCACCAGGGCCGGGCAGCAGAGCACCTGCTCTACAGCCGGCTGGGCGGCCCCGGCAAGGTCTTTATCAGCAATACCCATTTCGACACCACCCGCGCCAATATCGAATTCTCGGGCGCTACGGCCCTCGACATCCCCATTCCCGAAGCCCGCGATATGGCTTTGGAGCACCCGTTTAAAGGAAATATGGACGTGGATAAGCTCCAGGCCCTTATCCGCCAGCATGGCCCCGAGACCATCGGCGCCGTCATCCTCACCGTCACCAACAACAGCGGGGGCGGACAGCCCGTGAGCATGGCTAACGCGCGCGCCGTCTCGGAAATCTGCAAACGCGAAGGGGTGCTGTTCATCCTCGACGCGTGCCGGATCGCCGAGAACGCCTACTTCATCAAGCAGCGCGAACAAGGATACGAATCCCATACCTACCGCGAAATTGCGCAGGAAATGTTCCGCCTGGCCGATGGCTGCATCATGAGCGCAAAAAAAGACGCCCTGGTCAATATGGGCGGCTTCCTGGCCCTGAAAAATTTAGATCTGGCGATCAAGTGCCGCACCGTGCTGATCATCACCGAAGGATACGCCACGTACGGAGGGCTTTCCGGCCGCGATATGGAAGCCATCGCCATCGGCCTGGAGGAAGTGTTTGACGCGGATTACCTGCACTACCGCATCCGGAGCACTACGTACCTTGGAGAAAAACTGCGCGCGATCGGCGTGCCCCTCATCTGGCCCATCGGCGGCCACGCGGTCTATATAGACGCCAAAGCCTTTTACCCCCATATCCCGGTAGCGCAGTTTCCCGGTCAGGCACTGGTATGCCAGCTCTACCTCAAAGCGGGTATCCGGAGCTGCGAGATCGGTTCCGTCATGTTTGGCAAAAACGACGAAAACGGGAACCTCATCCCTGCGCCCATGGAGCTCGTCCGCCTGGCTATCCCGCGCCGCGTGTACACCCAAAGCCACATCGACTACGTCGTGGAAGCGTTCCGCGAACTCATGGACGAACGCGAAAGGGTCCAAGGCCTCCGCATTGTCTACGAGCCGCCGTTTCTGAGGCATTTTACTTCGCGGTTTGAACCGGCGTAACCCATTCACAACGCTTTCGTCCGCCCTCCATCTACTGCCAGGCTAATCCCGGTGATATAGGAAGCTGCAGGCGAGGCCAAGAAAGCGACAGCGGCTGCGACCTCGTCGGGGTGCGCGAAGCGGCCCATGGGGATGGTGTTGCGCATACCCGCCACTTGCTGCTCCATGGAAACGCCTTTTTCTTGCGCCCATACGGCCATGAGCTCCATCAGCCGGTCGGTGGCCGTCATGCCGGGAAGCACGTTGTTGATGGTAATGCCATCGGGGCCCAGTTCGCTGGCCAGGGTTTTGGCCCAACTGGCCATCGCCCCGCGCGTGGTGTTGGACACCCCCAACCCTTCGATCGGAATTTTCACGGAGGTCGAAACGATGTTGACGATGCGTCCGTACCCGTCGGCCCGCATACCCGGCACGAGCAGCTGCACCAGCAAATGGCTGCAGATCAAATGCTGGCGGAAGGCGTTCTCAAACGCTTCCGGCGACGCCTGCAAAATGGGTCCTGCCGCAGGCCCGCCCGTATTGTTGATCAAAATATGGTAATGGCGCTCCCGGGCCAGCAGCCCCACGCGTTTGTGCAACTCCCCGGGGTCGTTGAAGTCGGCCACCAGAAAATCGTGGTCCTGCCCCGGATGCACACGGTCCAGCTCGCTGATCACCGACTGCATCGCCTCCGCCGAACGCGCGGCCAGCGTCACGTTGGCGCCCAGTTTTGCCAGCGCAAACGCCGACGCCTTGCCAATCCCTTTGCTGCCCCCGCATACCAGGGCGTTTTTGTTTCGCAGATCTCCAAACATGTCGTTTCGGTTTTTTTGGAAAAGTACGGGTTTTTTTGGGAGAAGGGAGAAGGGAGCAGAGAGCAGGGAGCACACACTGTAGAGGATGTAGAGGATGTAGAGGATGTAGAGGATGTAGAGCTCTTGTTCGCCGAAATCCTCAGATTTCGTGCGGAATTATTGGCCGGTCCCCCGACCGGCGCCTGGTTTGAGACGGATCAGGGAGCAGGGAGCGCCTCCCTGCTCTCCCTGCTCCCTACCTCCTGAACTGATTCGCCCGAATATTCTGCGCGGCCAGAGTTGCGGTTTCCAGGATGCGTTTCTGGCGGGTCTCCTCTTTTTTAGCGTTGAGAATCCATTCCAGGATGCCGCGTTTGACAGAGCGTGGAAAAGCGTCAAAGTGCGTGCTTGCGGGAGGCAGGGCGTCGAGTGCTTGCTGAAGGTCGGGGGGATGGTCAGGTTTTCGACCTCGTCAAGGCGTTCCAGGTCCCATTTGCTGGGCGAGTTCGACCATGGCCAAGCCCGCGGGCGCCATGCGGCCTTCAGCCAGGAGGCGTTTTTGCTCTTCCGCCAAAAACTGGAAAGCCCCCCCCTGTTGCGGCGAAACCGGTCGCCTTGACTTGCTTGTACGCCCATGATACTTCCAGCCACCGGCGCCATGCCTCCCGGCTTTCCGCATGAACCGTTTTTACGCCGTCTTTTTCCATTGCAAAAAGAATGTCTTTTAATACAAAAAATAGTATAATTTAAATAACAATTTGTTTTGATTTTATAAAAAATATAGCTTTACCCTCTAACATCGGGCCACATACAATATCTAACGCCATAAAATAGGCCATTTTCTCCGTGTTCCTCAACTGCCATACCTATTTCAGCCTGCGCTACGGCACGCTTTCCCCCCGGCAACTGGCGGAAAAAGCGGCGCAATGGAACATCCGCACCCTTGCCCTGACCGATATCAACAATACTTCCTGCGCTTTGGAGTTTATCGGCGCCTGCCGGAGCGCCGGCGTCAACCCGGTATTGGGTATTGACTTCCGGGACGCAGACGGGCAGCAACTGTTCATCGGTCTGGCGCGCAACGCCGCCGGGTGGAAAGCGCTCAACCGCCTGCTCTCCGAAGCGTCTTTGCAGGGCAACCCCCTGCCGCCCGTAGCCCCGGAGCTGGAGCACGTATGGATTATTTACCCCCGGCTCATCAAACCCATCCATCTGTTTCGGGAGAACGAGCTGCTCGGTATACGCCCCGAGCACGTGGCGCGGCTGTTCAACCACGAGTTGCTCCGCTTTCCGCAAAAGCTCGTCGCGCTACACCCTGTTTCTTTCCCCGACGACGACGCGTACCGCCTGCACCGGCTGCTGCGCGCCATCGATAAAAATACCCTCCTGGACAAACTCCTGCCCAAAGACGTCGCCAAAAAAACCGACCAGCTCCTGCCCCCCGAAGCGGCGGAGGCGCTGTACCGGCAATACCCACAACTCATTCAAAACACCCACCGCGTTCTCGAGAGCTGCCAGGTCTCGCTGGAATGCGGGCTGTCCATCAACCGCCAGGCGTTTACCGGCAGCAAGGACGGCGATTTCCTCCTTCTTGAAAAACTGGCGCTCAGCGGCTGCCGCAAACGCTACCCCGACCAGCCCCTCGCTGCCAAAGCCCTCGAACGGGTGCGCAAAGAGATGGACACCATCCGAAACCAGGACTTTTGCGCGTACTTCCTCATCGCCTGGGATATCGTCCGCTATGCCCAATCCGCCGGCTACCACCATGTGGGGCGGGGCAGCGGCGCCAACTCCATCGTCGCCTACTGCCTCTTCATCACCGACGTAGACCCCCTCGAACTCGACCTCTATTTTGAGCGCTTCATCAACCCCTACCGGGCTTCGCCGCCGGATTTCGACATCGATTTTTCCTGGGACGAGCGCGACGACATCACCGACTACGTCTTCAAACGCTACGGCAAAGAGCACGTCGCCCTGCTTGCTACCTACAACACCTTCCAGAAGCGCGCCGCCATCCGGGAGCTGGGAAAGGTTTATGGCCTGCCCAAAGCCGAGATCGACAAGCTCGCCGAAGGCCCCGGCGACGAAGGCGCCCTGCCCGAACCCGCCCCCGAGATTCTGCGTTATGCCGCCCTGCTCGACGGCTTCCCCAACTACCTGTCGATCCACGCCGGGGGCGTGCTGATCTCCGAGCGCTCCCTCTACGAGCACACCGCGCTCCAAATGATGCCCAAGGGGTTTCCCGTCACGCAATTCGACATGCACCATGCCGAGGCGATCGGCTTCCACAAGTTCGACATCCTCAGCCAGCGCGGCCTGGGGCACATCAAAGACGCCGTAGACCTCGCCTACCAAAACCAGGGGCAACGCGCCGACGTGCACGACATCACACGCATCAAGGAAGACGCGCGCGTAAAAGCCCTCCTGCGCTCGGGGCACTGCATCGGCTGTTTCTACATTGAGTCGCCCGCCATGCGCGGGCTGCTGCACAAGCTGCGCTGCGACGATTACGTGCATCTGGTGGCCGCCAGTTCCATTATCCGGCCCGGCGTAGCCCGTTCGGGCATGATGCGCGAGTACATCCGCCGGTTTCACCAGCCCCATGGGTTTGCCTACCCGCACCCCGTATTCCGGGAGCATCTGGGAGAGACGTTTGGGGTCATGGTGTACCAGGAAGATGTGATGAAGATCGTGCACCACTTCGCCGGGCTCGGCCTCGACGAAAGCGACATCCTGCGCCGCATCATGAGCGGAAAAAAATACAAAGACGACACCTTCGAGCGCCTGCGCCGCAAGTACTTCGACAACTGCAGCGCGCGCGGCTACCCCGCCCAACTCGCGGAGGACGTCTGGAAGCAGGTCGAAAGCTTTTCGGGATACTCGTTTTGCAAGGCGCATTCCGCCAGCTTTGCCGTGGAAAGCTTTCAAAGCCTTTTCCTGAAAGCGTATTTCCCCCTGGAGTTCATGGTAGCGGTGATCAACAACTTCGGTGGGTTCTACGCTACGGAGTACTACGTGCACGAGGCCCGCATGCTGGGCGGACAGATCCACGCGCCCTGCGTCAACCATAGCGCATACCTGACCACCCTGCGCGGAACCGACGTGTACCTGGGCTTTGTGCACCTGCATCAGATGGAGCGCCAGGCTGCGCACCGAATCGTGTTTCAACGCGCGCACGGAGGGCCGTTCCGCAGTTTGGCTGACTTTATCAGCCGCGTGGATATCCACCCGGAGCAACTGGAGTTGCTGATCCGGATCGGCGCATTCCGGTTTACGGGCAAAAGCAAATTTGAACTCCTATGGGAGAAAAACGCCCTCTTCAACCCCCGGCATGGGTTTGACGCGCAGCCCAGGCTGTTTGAGGAAGCCCCTGCGGAAGATGGCGAAAGGCCGCAGTACGGCATCCCCGGGTTGCCCGACGGCCCCTACGATCAGGCTTTCGACGAGATCGAACTGCTCGGTTTCCCTTTACGCTCCCCCTTCGATCTGCTGTCTGAGGAATGGCGCTACGCGCATGGCATCGCTGCCCAAGATTTCCCCCACTACCTGGGCCGGATGGTGGATGTTCTCGGCTACTACGTTTGCCAGAAGCCCGTGCGCACCGCCGGCGGACAGCGCATGGCGTTCGGGACCTGGCTCGACCGCGAAGGGAGGTATTTCGATACCACGCACTTTCCCAACTTCTTGCAGCAGCACCCTTTCCGGGGCAAAGGCATCTACGCCATACAGGCCAAAGTTGTGGAAGAATACGGGTTTTACAGCCTCGAAGTAGTCCGGATGGAGCGTTTGCCCTTTGTGCAGGATGGCAGGTTTGGGTGAGGGGAGATCGTTTGTAGCCAGTTTGGCTGTTCAAACGCCAAAACGCGACATACCCTGCCAAATTACTTCAGCTACAACAGACATAAAATTTCAAACTTGGAACTTTTTATTTTAATGAAGTTTGTTATTTTTACAAAAAAAATACAAAATAAGCCATGTTGCTTGAATTTAAAGTATCCAACTATAGATCGATCGGCGAAGAGCAAACAATGAGTTTAATCCCTGCTCCGAAGCAAAAAGACCATCTCCAAAACATTATCACAAAAGGGCGATACCAAGCCTTAAACGCCATTTCGCTTTATGGGCCAAATGGAGGAGGTAAATCAAACGTTCTAAAGGCCATGAGCCTTTTAGACAGATTAGTTCATATTTCCGCAAGAACATCGTCCACAACGCGCTTGCCCTACGATCCATTTCTATTAAGAGATGGATGGGATGACAAACCTACAAGATTTGAAATCTCCTTTGTCATTGGAGTAAACCGCTATCGTTACGGATTGGAGTTTACAGAAAGTGAAGTGGAAAAAGAGTGGTTGTTTCGTAAATCAGTGGGAAGAGAAGTCAATCTATTTGAACGAGAGGGTGAAACCATCGATGTTAGTTCGGGTTACAATGGGTCTAAAAATTATTGATGCAGCGATTGAAGCGACACGAATTAACGCATTATTTCTTTCTACTTGCGACATCCTAAATGTTGAGGAAGCCAAAAGCATTATGCAATGGTTTAGACACTTTAGCATGGTTGACGGGCTTAATACAGAATTTGAAGAAATCCAAACCGTTGAGCTTTGGGAGGAAAAAATTACAGCGGGAAGATAAAGCAATACTTAGCATCACTAAATTTAAACATCGTCGATGTAGATGTAACAACAAAAGATTTTGAAGAATCTGAATTGCCAGACGACATGCCTAAAAGCATGAAATCCCGATTAGCAAAATCATTAAAAGGCAAACAGAGTTATACCGTTTTTGCAAAGCATCGCATGTATGATGCAAACGCTTTTCCGACACACGACACACATCGTTGGAAATGGGAAGACAGAGAATCATCCGGAGCCCAAAAAGCATTTCAACTAAGCGGACCTATTTTGTGGGCATTGGCTAATGGCGGCGTTCTTATCATTGATGAAATTGAAGCCAAGCTACATCCGGTTATGACGTTGAACACAATTGATGTATTCCTGGTTAAAGCGAGCAACCCCAACAATGCACAACTGATTTTTGCAACTCATGATACAAACCTATTGAGTTATTCAAACCTTAGACGAGACCAAATTTGTTTTGCAGAAAAAAATAAGTGGGAAAGCACAGAAATATATTCTCTTTCTGACTTTGTTTATTTCGGAGAGCATAACGGTCAGTTCAAATCCGAGAAAGAAAGACCTGACACCGACAAAGAAAAACGCTATTTTGAAGGTAGATACGGAGCGATCCCTGCATTGGGTAATTTTCAAAAATTTATCCGAAACACCCAATGGCAAGAAGAGGAACATTAAAAAAATCCAAACTTAAAGGAAAAGAGAAACGCCCCATTCGTTGGCGGAAGTATCCCCATTTGTTTCTCATGGTTGCGAGGACGGCAACACCGAACCATACTACTTCCGAACATTTGAAAGACACATTCCCGTAGATACGATTTTCCTGAGAGCCGTTGGGACAGGCAGAAGCTCAAAGGGTGTTGTCGAGCAAGCAATTGTTGAGCGAACAAAATTAGCAGAGGAAGCGAACAAAAACGTCGATGAAGTTTGGGTGGTCTTTGATAAAGATGACGCAGAAAAAGTTCCTGTAAATGCAATCCGATTTACTGACGCATTTAAAATAGCTCGACAAGAAAAAATGAGCGTTGCATACAGCAATGAAGTTTTTGAATTGTGGTTATTACTTCATTTTACGGATGTACGTTCTGATAAACCAATTCCACGCGCAGCTATTTATTCAAAACTGGAAACGGCGATAAAATCCTTTGAATCCCATAATCTGTTTGTCTACAAACATGGAAAGACCGAAGTAATTGACGCACTTATTGAATTGGGAAGTGAAGCGACAGCAATAAAACGCGCTGAGAAACTTTTAACCGACATTCCCCCAAATTGGCTAAAAAATTAAATTAAGTGGAACAAATAAGCAAAGCTGAATCATTTAGGTCTGAAAGGTTGATTCGCTGGTCCCCCAGGATCTTCAGGACCGCCCGTGAGTGTGGGGTGGGTAAAAGCCATGATTATCAACGGAACCAGCGTACGCTGTATATGGTCAGCAGTTTTTGAACACTGCCTGTAGATTGTTATTGGGTCCAGTGTCCAAAGTGCCCACCTCAATGACAGCGTATTGGGGCGAATACTGAGACGCTATCTCTCTACTCGGACCTAGCTCCGGTATTTGTGAGCGCTTGGTTGACCCTACCGATTGCTGGTAGCACCGACTTTCATTTTGATGGCCTTTACAACAGCCAATGGATCTGCTTCGAGGCGTGGTTTTGCATTTAACCCGTGGATATAGCCGCGATCATCGACCGATCTAAATCGGTAGTACTTAATTTACCCCGCTGGTATTCTCGGTCTAATGGTAATCAATCCGACAAGACGACATTTAGGAAACAATCACCAATTCTACACAATTCCCACTTACAAGTTGCTGTTTGACAGTGCGTTACTGTGCACCAGATTCAAAGAATTAGCGATACCATCAATTGGTTAGCCGCGTTCTGAAACCATAAAAGAAGCGCGCTAGCCATTGAAGCTGATGGGAAAGAAATTGAGCCCAGGATACCGCTACCGAATGACACCTGGGTTGAACAGCAACTGGGCATAATTCACTCAGTTGATCACTTTGAAAAGAATTACCTCAAGGCCTCAGAAAAAGTTTAAAAGCATTTGAAAAAAATTGATCATCAGAAGTTTTCCGAGCAGTGCCAAATATTCAAAAATTGTGAAAAAACATCCTAATATTTCAATTCAAAATGCGGTTTCAACGGTTGCTCAGTATGAAAAAACAAGGCCTGCTCAACCTACCTTTATCAGATTCAGGCGCTTCTAATGTTGAAGACTTTGAAAGATTGGCGCAAAGCAAGGGCAAGTTCTCTCGCCACCAATAATTTGGATAAAAACAAGACCTGATGATCAATTGTTGACTAAATACAAAGCTTATCAAGTGGGCGCGGTTTGATTTCTAAAAGATCCCCAATTTATTGCCTCTTCCTTTCGTCAAGAAGCCGAAAATGGAACCTTACTTTTTATCTGACACTCTGCTGAGTGTCTATGCCGGCATCGAGTACCAATCGACAAGAGCTGTCAAGCAGCAAAACCTGCCCAACAAAAACAAGTGCAAACCCCACCACCCCTGCATGATGGCCGCTACTCTTATACAATGTAATCAGTCAATTATTCTAAACCTAACTGAGACTAAGAACAAAATCATCAAACATACCGGGCCCTTCGCAAAAAATATTATTTCCGGGTTTAGGGGGTGGGGAATGTCGGTTCTAACAGAACAAAAAGGCAAACAACCTATTGACGCAAATCCAAGTACGACAACGCATATTTTAGTCCAGCGGCTAAGAGCGCTTATTGAATGGTATTCCTATTCCCATGAGTAACCAGGATCGCAACGATACCACTTCGGCATAAAAGCAGTCAATAGCCTTTTCACTGGAGAGGAATCCCTGATAAAAACGAAGAAAACCCCTACGGCTCCAGAAAAACACCCTTCAGATCCATGACAAAATCCGGGAAAGCCCCCACCGCCACGCTGTCCTCGCGCACGTAGGGGCGTTGCGTACCTTGGTATTTGCCATGTTCATCCAACTGATAAACCAACAGGGTATGCTCGTGCGGGTGGACGATCCAATACTCCCGGACGCCGGCGAATTCGTACAATTCAAACTTTTCCCGGAGGTCTTTGGAAGCCGTCGCGGGCGACAGGATCTCGATAATCCAGTCGGGCGCCCCAAGGCAGCCCCGAATGTCGAGCTTGCTCAGGTCGCAGATCACGCTGATGTCGGGCTGAACTACCGTTTCGATCTGCTCGTTTTTCACTTTGCCAGGCGGCAACGGGAGGCGCACGTCGAAGGGTGCGTGAAACACTTTGCACGGCTTGCCTTCCAGATGTAGAAATATTTTTTTTAACAAATTCGCTGAGATCTCCTGATGGTACAAGTTGGGCGCCGGAGACATTTTGAATATCCTGCCCCGAATCAATTCGACCATTTCGCTGAACTGCCAGGTCAGGTAATCCGCGTAGGTGTATTTTTTGGATAAATCGAGGTCCTCAAACCGGGTAATCATCTTGCTTTTTTTGATTAAAGATAGTCCTTTTCTTATAATGAAGGGGAGGGGACAACGGTTCAAGGCGGGCTTCGCATTCTGGTCCTCTGTGAATCTGCGTATTCCTATAATCCGCGGTTCAGACAATTATGAAGTAGCGAATCAACGAAGTTCAAGGGTTCAATAGGGCCGATCCCTTGAATCCCATCCTTTTACTGGAATAGTTTCGCTCCGAAGTACAAAAAATGCGTATTTTTCCCTACGCCAAAATAATTGCTTATGCGAACCCTCCTTTTGCCGCTCACCGGCATACTCCTCCTGAACGCTCCGGTAGCGGCCCAGCGCGTCGCCCAGCAGTTCGACCGCGTCAATTTCTCCCAGGTCACCATCGACGATTCCTTCTGGAAACCCCGGATCGAGAAAGTCGCTTCCGTCACCATTCCGGTCTGTATCGAACAGACGGAGGTCAAAACGCCCCGTATCCAGAACTTCGAAGTCGCAGCCGGCCTCAAGAAAGGGGAATTCAAGGGCATTTTCTACGACGACTCCGACGTCTTCAAAGCGCTCGAAGCCATTGCTTACTCCTCAAGACCCACCCCAACCCGGAGTTAGAGACAAAAGCGGATGAATGGATCGGCAAAATCGCCGCCGCGCAGCTCAAAGACGGCTACATCAACACCTACTACACCCTCACCGGCCTGGACAAGCGCTGGACGGATATGAGCATGCACGAAGACTACAACGGAGGCCACCTCATCGAGGCCGCCGTGGCCTACTACAACGCCACGGGCAAGCGCCAGTTGCTGGACGTCGCCATCCGCTTCGCCGATCATTTCGGCAGCCTGTTCGGCCCGGGCAAACGCCACTGGGTTACCGGTCACCAGGAACTCGAGCTAGCCCTCGTCAAGCTGTACAAAGTCACCAAAGAAGAGCGCTACCTGAAGCTGGCCGACTGGCTCCTCGAAGAGCGGGGCCATAAACACGCCGCAGGGTATACCTGGACCGACTGGCGGGACACGGCCTACGCCCAGGACGTGCTCCCCGTGAAGCAGCAGACCCAGATCACCGGCCACGCCGTCCGGGCGATGTACCTCTATACCGGCGCGGCAGATGTGGCCGCGATCACCGGCGACTCGGGGTATTTTAAGGCCATGACTGCCGTCTGGGAAGACGTAGTGCACCGCAACATGTACCTCACCGGCGGCATCGGCTCCTCCGGCAGCAACGAGGGGTTCAGCACCGACTACGACCTGCCCAACGAACGCGCCTACTGCGAAACCTGCGCTTCGGTAGGTATGGTGCTCTGGAATCAGCGCATGAATCAGCTCACCGGCGACGCCCAATACATCGACGTGCTGGAACGCAGCCTCTACAACGGCGCCCTCGACGGCCTGTCGCTCAGCGGCGACCGCTTTTTCTACGGCAACCCTCTGGCGTCCAACGGGCAGCACTACCGGCGCGAATGGTTTGGCACCGCCTGCTGCCCAGCGAACATTGCCCGCCTGGTCGCTTCCCTGGGCGACTACGTCTACGGGCATGCTGCCGACGGACTGTGGGTGCATTTGTTCGTAGGGAGTTCGACCACCCAAACGCTCGGCGGGCAAAAGACAGCCATCCGCATGCAAACCGCCTACCCCTGGCAGGGCGGAATTCAACTCCTTATCGACCCCGAAAATAAAACCCGCTTCGGGCTGCACGTGCGCATCCCCGGCTGGGTGCGCGAGCAGGCCGTTCCCGGCGATTTGTATACGTTCGTCAAAACCGGAAACGTGGCGCTGGAGATTAAAGTTAACGGCAAACCTATCGCCTACCGCATCGACAAAGGCTATGCCGTGATCGAACGCGAGTGGAAAAAAGGCGACGTGGTCCAGGTAGACCTCCCGATGGAAGTCAAACGGGTGACCGCCCGTGAGGAAGTCAAAGCCGCCCAAAACCGGGTAGCCCTCCAACGCGGACCCCTGGTCTACTGCGTCGAAGGCGCCGACAACAACGGCCAAGCCTGGAACCTCATCCTACCCGACGACGCGCCCATCACGGCCGGCTTCCGGCCCGACCTGCTGGGCGGTGTCACCGCCCTGAGCTTTACCGCTCCTACCGTGGAGGTTGCTCCTGATGGCCTTTCCGTACAAACCCGCACGAAAACCATCACCGCTATCCCCTACTTCTCCTGGTGCAACCGGGGGCAAAACGCCATGCAAGTGTGGCTGCCGAGAAAGATCCAGGAGGTGAAAGTGAATTATTAGAGAGACGGTTGACGGTTGACGGGGGACGGTTGACGGGGGACGGGGGACGGGGGACGGGGGACGGGGGACGGGAAAACCATCATCCTTCCAATTCCTTGAGTTTTTCCAGGATGCGGTGCATTTGCTGCTTTTTCTCGACGATGACCGGCGGGCAGGCGCGTTCGGCGCAATCGGACAGGGGACAACGTTCGCAAGTGGTGTGTACCTCCCGCCGCAGGATACCCGGATCGTCGAGGAAGCGGATTTTGCTCTGGAGGCCGTCCGTAAGTTGAAGCCCGATCGTCACGCTCACGTTTTTATTGGGGGCAGGATACGACGGCCGGGCGATGGTGAGGCACAGGTATGCGTCTTCGGTATGGAGGTAGTGCGAGATCTGCGCCTTGACGATGCGGTCGGCAAAGACTCCCCCTTGCTGGAGAGCGCGCAGTTCGCGGAGCAACGACAGCGAGATCCAGCGCCGGCAATAATGCTCGTTGAGGCGGTTGCCGTGCGGGTGGTGCTTTTGGTTCAGATGCAACTCTTTGTCCATTTCGAAAATGTCCTTTTCGGGGTCGTGGACAAAGCGCAGGAAAAACAGTTTCTTCATACCGAAGAAGCGGGGAAGCAGGTTGGTGAGGCGGTGGAAAAACATTTCCGGGGTTGCGTCATACCGCTTCATGATCAGAAGAAACGCCTCGCCGTCCCAGCGGTCGTTGCGAAAAAACGCCTCCATTTCCTCCAATAGCTGTTTTTGGGGTAAGTGCAGGGCTACGGAAAAATAGATTGCCCTGGAGTGATTGAGTACCTCCTCAAACGTTCTGCCCCGAAGCAGGGAAGACGTGTACGCCCGGTCCCGGAGCTGAAGCCACTGGAAAGCGAGCTCTTTGCCAAACTGAAACGACCGCTGGATCGCAGACAGCTTGCTGTTGAGCAGGAGTTCCTTGCGCTTGGGCACGAACACCGAACGCAGGGGCGCCAGATCAGGGTAAGCGTCGAGCCCGTTGTCCAGAATGGTATAGCCCCAGCGCTCCTCCAGCAGCCGCTTAAGCAAATCCGGGGGCAAAGGCCGCTCAACCGGAAGCTGAACTTGCCGGATAAACCGATCCACCTCCTGTTCCAGGTCGTCGAAATAATTGTTGTGCAACTCCAGATAAGAACGCAACGCCCCGAAATAAAAGTTCTCTTCCTTGACGGCGTAGTTGCGGGACAGCTCCAGCAGGGTGGAAATAAACGCGCCTACCCGGGCGCCCGCACTGGCGATGATCTCCACCACCTTCGACATTTCAATGCCGAACAGGTCCAGCGGCAGTTCGTTCAAAAAGTTGGATCGCAACAGTTCGCCTACCGGCGCCAACCCTTCCCCAAATTCCTGCGAAAGCAAGTCGCTTTCCTGCACCCCGAGGGCATGGGCTAAGGCCTGAATCTTGTCTTCCTTGGGATACTTCTTCCCTTTCTCGATTTCGTTCAGGTAAGACACCGATATGCCGGTACGCCCGGCAAGATCAGCAAACGATAGGCTTTGAGCCTGCCTGGATTGTTTTACCTTCAGTCCAAACAAGATCCGTTGTTGAATTTTGTTGATCATCGGGCCAAAGGTAGCGGATTTAGCGAAAATTCGCAAACTAAAATGGCAAACCTGCACCCATCCGTTCCCGATTTAGCGAACATGCTCCTGTCTGCTTCTTTTTCAAAGGGTTTGAGGAGTGAACGGCGGCCGTTCGCCTTAGTTTGTTGACTGAACATGATTTTTGGGGAGGACGTGAAAGGGGTAGAGGATGGAGGGGATGTAAAGGATGGAGAGGATTCAAGGTTCAAATGTTTCTACCCTGTCTTCGGCGAATGTTCTTTTTGCTCGCCCAAACCATGGGGGGGGAGTTTTGTAACTTCTAGTATTTTTAAGGCAAAAAACCACATGAACGATCTGATCCGGTTTTACCAGGAGCGGCATCAACAGCATACCGCAAAAGCCCGAACGTTAGGAGCGGCGTACAACCGCCTGGCGGTCGGGCGTCTGGCGGCGTTTCTGGCGGGGGTGTTTCTGGGGGTGTTTCTGTGGTCCTGGTCGCCGGTGCTTACCGGCCTGTGGGGGGTGGTCTTTCTGGCGGGATTTTTTTATCTGGTGCGGCGGCACAACCAGATAGCGGAGCGGAGAGCTCACCAGACACTACTCGCTCAGGTAAACCAGGAGGAAGCAGCGGCCGCAGGCTACCAGTTTCAGGTATTTGAAGACGGCGCCGAATTCCGCGACCTGCTGCACCCTTACTCGGGCGACCTGGATCTGTTTGGCCCCTATTCGGTGTTCCAGTTCATCAATCGCACGACTACGCCTCAGGGCAAAGAAACGCTGGCCGCTTATTTGCTGCATCCGGCGACGCCACCCGTCATCGCTGCCCGCCAGGAAGCGGTCCGGGAACTGGGGCGCCTGCCGGATTGGCGCCACGCCTTTCGGGCGCTCGGCATGGCAAACCCATCCAGCCTCCGGCATCAGGAACAGCTCCAGCTCTGGCTGGAACAGGCGCCGGTGTTTCGCTTCCGGAAAGCCATGTTCTGGACGCTTATCCTTTTGCCCGTGCTAGCGGCAACCGCCTTTGCCGTCACCCTCTTTCGCGGGGAGTCCTGGTGGGTCTCCGCAACCTGCCTGCTCCCTGCTGCGTTGCTCACCGGCCGTTACGCCAAGCGCGTACAAGGCATCCACGAGGCAACGGCCCGCACGGGCGCCATGCTGCAAGCCTATGCCGCGTTGCTCCGGCACATCGAAACGCAGCGGTTTGAGGCTCCGCTCCTGCAAACGCTGCAAACGGCGATCCACACCCCGCGGATCTCCGCCTCCCGGGCGTTAAAGCAATTGGGCTACCTGATCCACCAGCTGGATGTGCGGTACAACCCCTTTGCTATCCTGCTCAACCTGTTCGGCCTCTGGGATCTGCAATGGGTCTACCGGCTGGAAAACTGGAAAACCGAATGGAAGCCCGTGCTGGCCGGATGGTTTCACACCCTGGCGCAATTCGAGGCGCTTTCCTCCCTGGGCAACCTGCATTTCAACCACCCCGGGTGGGCCTTTCCCCTGGTGGAAACCGGGTTGGACTTCCAGTCCAAAGGCCTTGCCCATCCGCTCATCCCCCCCGGCCGGCGCGTGGGCAACGACCTCGGTATGCCCGTCAGGGCCCACCTCAAGCTCATTACCGGCTCCAACATGGCCGGCAAGAGCACGTTCCTGCGCAGCGCGGGCGTTAATATCGTTCTGGCGCAAAGCGGCGCGCCAGTGTGCGCGCAAGCGATGGAACTGCCTCCGCTGCAGGTGTTCACCAGCATGCGCACCCAGGACGCGCTGTCCGAAAACGCCTCTTCGTTCTACGCCGAACTGCGCCGCCTCAAAACCCTGATCGAAACCGCCCAGGCCAGTCAAGACGGCCCCATGCCCGTATTTTTTCTCCTCGACGAAATCCTCAAAGGCACCAACTCCCGCGACCGCCACCAAGGCGCCGCAGCGCTGATCCGCCAGCTCATCCGCCTCCAAAGCGCCGGCCTCATCGCCACCCACGACCTGGAGCTCGCCTCCCTCGAAGCCGAAAGCCAGGGTCATATCGAAAACCGGTATATCGACGTGCAACTCCAGGATGGCCGGCTCGTGTTCGACTACCAACTGAAAAAGGGCGTCAGCCAAAGCTTCAACGCGACGCAGTTGATGGCGGAGATGGGGATCGAGGTTTGAAGTACGAAGTTACGGGGATTGGGGCGTTGCTTTTGTCTGAACACGATTTTTGTAGAGGATGTAAGATGGATGTAAGGTTTTGGTCTCCGTCCACCGTCCACCGTCCACCGTCCACCGTCCACCGTCCACCGTCCACCGTCTCTCCTGTTCGCCGAAATCCTCAGATTTCGTGCGGAACTATTCGCCGGTCCCCTGACCGGCGTTTCCCGCCTCCCGTTGCTTTTTGTCTGAACCAGGATTTGGGGGGATTTTGGGATGGGGGGGATAGGGAGGGTAAAGGCGCAGGGTTTAAGGCGCAAGGCGCAAAGGTTTTGGTCTGCCGCCTCTGTTCGCCGAAATCTGATCCCGCTAATTGCGGGACGGCGAACAGAGCGCTTCCCGGAATACCATTCCGGTCAACAGTCTCGGATTGAAAATCCGAGCTACATCCTGTCCATCCCTTAATCCTGAAAATCGTGTTCAGACAACAAGCAACGGCAGACGGGAGACGGTGAGACGGTGGACGGTCGACAGTAAGACGACAGACCAAACCCTCAAACCTCGCGCCTTACGCCTTACGCCCTAGCCCCCCATCATGGCCATCTCTTAATCCTGCAAATCACAGTTCAGACAACAAGCAACGGCAGACGGTGAGACGGTCGACGGTAGACGGAGAGACGCCTGCACGGTGCCCTTCCCGGAATACCATTCCGGTCAACAGTCTCGGATTGAAAATCCGAGCTACATCCTGGCCATCCCTTAAATCCTGCAAATCGTGTTCAGACAACAAGCAACGGCAGACGGCAGACGGTGAGACGGTGGAGGGTGGACGGTGGACGGTCGACAGTAAGACGACAGACCAAAACCTCAAACCTCGCGCCTTAAGCCTTACGCCCTAGCACCCACCATCATGGCCATCCCTTAATCCTGCAAATCACAGTTCAGACAACGCAGCAATGCCCCAATGGCAGTAAATACGCGCAATCTGAAGATTGAACCGAAGCGTAGACGGAAGTCTACGCACAACAGAGACGGTAGACGGGGGACGGGGGGACGGTAGACGGGGACGGGGGACGGGGAGGGGAGACGGGGGACGGGAGACGGAGAGACAGTAAGACGACAGCCCAAAACCCTTGCCTTAAGCCCTAGCCCCCCACCATCATGGCCATCCCCTAATCCTGCAAATCACAGTTCAGACAACGCAGCAATGCCCCAATGGCAGTAAATACGCGCAATCTGAAGATTGAACCGAAGCGTAGACGGAAGTCTACGCACAACAGAGACGGGGACGGGGGACGGGGGACGGGGACGGAGAGACCAAAACCCTTACATCCTTTACATCCTTTACATCCTCTACATTCTGCAAATCCTCTACATCCTTCCATCCTGCAAATCGTGTTCAGACAACAAGCAACAGCGAGACGGCAAGACAGTGGCCTGCCCCCTGGAAAATGATTACTTTTATCGTCAGGTGCATCCCTGTTTCTGGAGATGTGCCTGGAAAACAGGGATGCTCCCCTATTGCGCATGCAACAACACCCAGCAGATGACTTGTATTTCTTGTGCCCACGAACACGACCAAAAATTTTGCCCGAATTGCGGGGAACAGGCCGCCGTTGGACGGATTACGTTTCGTTCCATTGCGACGGATTTCTTTTCGACCCTTACCAATATGGACAAAGGGCTCCTGTTCAATCTGAAGTACCTGACCATCAATCCCCATTACCTCATTACCAGCTATATTCGGGGCAAAAGGAAGGGGATTTTTAATCCGTTTTCCTTCCTGCTCCTTTCCATCTCGATTTTCCTGATCGCGGACTCGCTCGTAGATTTTTCCTCCGGCCCTGACGGACCGGATTCCCCTGCTTATTCCATTGGGTATAAGGCCGGAACCTTCCTCCGGGTCTATTTCAAATACGTTTGGATTTTCACGATTGGCTGCCTGGGCACTTCCACCAAGCTGTTTTTTGGCCAATACAACCTGGCCGAGCATGTGACCATCAGCGCCTTCTTTATTGGTCAGGCCACCCTGGCGGGGTTAATTGGCTTTTTTGCGCTACAAGCGCCGGTCCTGCTGTTCAATCCAGTCGTATACCTGGCCATGTTTTGGATGGTGTATAACGTTTTTGGCAAAGGCAAAGATCAATGGGAAGCGCTCCTGCAAACGGCTGGGGTAATCCTGTTCTTTTTTCTTCAACTATTCCTTGTGCTTATTTTAATTGGCCTCGCACTCTGAACGGTGAACGGGGGACGGTGGACGGGAGACGGGAGACGGGAGACGGGAGACGGGGGACGGGAGACGGCGAGCTTTAACCCGGGGCCACACATCCTCTACATCCTCTACATCCTCTACATCCTTTACATCCTCTACATCCTTTACATCTTCCACATCCTCCACATCCTATAAAAAAATCGACCTCATGCGCGCATATTCCATCCGCGAAGCGCTCCAACAAGGCGGCACGGCCACCGAACTCTACCTCCATGGGCTGGGCCTGCGCGAGGTACCGGAGGAGGTATGGTTGCTGCCCAACCTGGAGGTGCTGGATTTGGAAAACAATCAGATCGGGCAGGTACCGGAGGCGGTTGCCCTGCTGACTGGTTTGCGCATCCTGCGCTTGTCCTGCAATCCGCTTCGGGAGCTTCCGGTGGCCCTGGAGCGCCTTCCCGTGCTGGAAGAAGTCTATCTTTCCCGTTGCGGGTTTCGTGCGCTGCCCGGCGTGCTGTCAGCCTGCCGGGCCTTAAAGAAACTCGATCTTTCCGGAAACCGGATCAAAACGGGCGCCCTGGAAAAGGTCCAATGGGGGAAGCTCGAATCCCTGAACCTGGAGAAAAACGCGCTCGCCGCCTTCCCCTCCGGGCTGGAAAACGCCCCCGCTTGCGCGCGCTGCAACTGGCGCATAACCGGATCGCTGAAGTTGCTGCATCCAATAGGTTGCCGACAGGGTTGGAGGTTTTGGATCTCCGCCGCAACCGGATCGCTGAAATTCCCGGTCATTGGGGGGCCCTGACCCAGCTTCGCCATCTGGATCTTTCTCAAAACCGGCTCGAAGCCTTGCCCGAAGCCCTCGGCCAACTCCGCCAACTCCGCCAATGGAAGCTGGACGGCAACGCCCTGACCCGGCTGCCGGAGTTCCTGGCTGACCTGCCGGTCCTCGACGCACTCAGCCTTCGCAACAATCAACTGCACGAACTTCCGGAAGCGCTTTCCCGCATGCTGGCTCTGAGCGCCCTCAACCTCGCGGGAAATCCGTTGCGCCGCCTTCCTCCGCTTCCCGAAAGCCTGCGCACGCTGGATGTGTCCAAAACGGCGATTGAAGCGCTCCCGGAATCCTTTATTCGCCTGGCGCGGCTTCGCACACTGGACGTCTCGCATACCCAAATCCCGGAAATTCCTCCGTTGCTGGCGCAACTACCCCGGCTGGAACAACTTATCTGGAAAGGGTATCCCACAGGGCCGGTTCAGGATACCCGTCTGCTGATGCATTTCCCGGCCTTGAAAACCCTTACCGGTGTGCTGCCTGCAGCCGGTTGGCGCAGGCTTCATAAGCTCATTGCCGCAGGACGGCAGGCGGGGTTTGGCCCCGAAGAACTCGTTGCGTTGGACCGCATCGAAAAAGCGGGCGCGGAGGCAGAATGCACCCTTCCTTTGGATCGGGCACTGCATGCGCTTTCCCTTCCGATCCCTTCCTTACGCCGCGCCCTGACCGGTTGGTTGATCACCCGCTTTCCCGCTTCCGGCCTTCAGGCCGGTCACGCAATCGGATGGTTTGGCCGTCCCGGAGGTGTTCCCCTGGGCTTGTGGAAAAAGCGGCTGGAGTCGTGCGGGCTTCGGATGGCGGCAAAGGGGGATGCCCCTACCCATCTCGTCATCGGCGATCCGCCCTATCCCGAACGCGCCGAAATAACCCCGTCCCCGGGGGTTTTGGATCAATCGATACTGGAGTTTTACCTGGCCAGGGAAGAGGCCCGGTACCTGCAGGCGGAGGAAAACCCTGAACAAACAGACCGGCTCCAGCGGATGTTGCGCAGCCGGGACACCAGTTTCCTCCGGCTGGCCATCTCCTTTATTCAGGGCGGCGGGTTGCCTTCGCGCCTGCGCACCGATTTGTTCCTGGCCTGGAAGCTATGCCCCGACCCCGGTTTGAGGGCGGAGCTCCGCCGGTTATTGCGGCAGCATTTGCCTTTCGGAGATCAGAAAGCCCTCAGCAGATCCCTCCCCTTGCATTTGGAGATGGATCCCGCCGCGCTGCGCCGCCAAATGGAACGGCTGACGGAAGGAACGGGGCTGGATGCCGGGATTGTGGAGGCGTGGAAGGAGTATGGGGAAAAACGGTAGTGTGTCCGGAATACAATTCTTGTGGACCTTCCGTGGAATGCAATTCTTGTGGACCTTCCCGGAATGCAATTCCGGTGAACATCTCGGAATGCAATTCCGAGCTACAGGAAATTTTGGGTTACAGGGCTTCCTGGACCACGGCTTCGAGGAGCTCGGTGATCGTCCATCGATAAGCGATGGCTTGCTGGGGCACGATGCTCGCTTCGGACATGCCGGGGATGGTATTGGCTTCCAGGAAATAGAACACGCGGTCGACGAGGATATAGTCAAACCGGGCGATGCCCCGGCAACCCAGAACTTCGTAGATCTTCCGGGTTTGCTCCTGGCAGTTGCGGGTCAGTTCCATGGGAAGCAGGGCGGGAGTGATCTCCTTGCTTTCGTTTTCGTATTTGGCTTTGAAGTCGAAAAACTCGTTTTGCGGAATGATTTCCGTGATGGGCAGCACGACGATTTCGCCGTCTTTGCGGAGCACGCCATTGGAATACTCGGTTCCTTTGAGAAACGCTTCCACCACGACCTCGTTGTCGAAGGCAAAGGCTTTTTCGATGGCTTGAGGCAGCTCGTGCGGCTCGTTGACTTTGGAAACGCCGAAGCTGCTTCCGTTTTTATTCGGTTTGACAAACAGCGGAAGCCCCATCTTCAGCAAGGCGTTTTGGTCGTAGGGCTTTCCCTTGTACACCAGGGCCGAAGGCGCCATCGGGATCCCGTGGCTTTTCAGAAAGTCTTTGCAGGCCTGCTTGTCGAAAGTCAGGGCGCTGACGAGCGGGTCGCAGCCGGTGTAGGGAATGCCGAGCAGTTCGAAGTACCCCTGAAGGCGGCCGTCTTCTGCGGGGTGGCCGTGCAGCATCAGGTAAACCGCGTCGAAAGTAACCTTCCGGTCGCCCAGGTCCAGGGAAAAATCGTTGAGATCCACCCGGGCGCCCGACTGTTTGTCGATGAATATGCTCCCAATGAGATCCAGGATAAAGACCTCGTACTTGGAAGGGTCCAGGTGTTTGGCGACGGTTTCCGCGCTTTTGAGGGAAATTTCGCGTTCGGCCACATTGCCGCCGGTGATAACGGCGAGGGTGCGTTTAAGGGTTGCCATGGGTTGCAGAGCAATTAGGGAAAAAGAAAAAATCAGGCATCCACCTTGGCGTACTTGGCGTTGGCTTCGATGAAGGCCCGGCGCGGCGGCACTTCGTCGCCCATGAGCATAGAGAACACGCGGTCGACCTCCATGGCGTCCTCGATCGTCACTTGGCGGAGGATGCGGTGGCCGGGGTCCATCGTGGTATTCCAAAGCTGCTCGGCGTTCATTTCTCCCAAGCCTTTGTAGCGCTGAATTTTCACCGAATCGTCGTTTTCGCCTTTGGCGAAGTCGGCCACGGCGGCTTTTCGATCTTCTTCGTTCCAGCAATACCGTTCCTGTTTGCCTCTTTTGACCAGGTAGAGCGGCGGCGCGGCAATATAGATATGGCCGCGTTCTACCAGGGGCTTCATATAGCGGAAGAAGAACGTCAGAATCAGCGTAGTGATGTGGCTGCCGTCGACGTCGGCATCGGTCATGATGACGACTTTGTGGTAGCGGAGTTTGTCGATTTTGAGAACGCGCTCGTCGTTGTCATCTTCTTCGATGCTGACGCCGAGGGCGGTAAAGATGTTCTTGATCTCCTCGTTCTCGTAGATTTTGTGTTCCATCGCTTTTTCCACGTTGAGGATCTTGCCCCGCAACGGAAGGATCGCCTGGAAGTTCCGGTCCCGTCCTTGTTTAGCGGTTCCCCCGGCGGAATCGCCCTCGACGAGGAAGATCTCGCATTCGCGGGGGTCGCGGTTGGCGCAATCGGCCAGTTTGCCGGGAAGCCCGCCGCCGGTGAGCACGGTTTTGCGCTGCACCATTTCGCGGGCTTTGCGGGCGGCATGGCGGGCAGCGGCGGCTACGGCCACTTTTTCCATGATCTTACGCGCCTCGCGGGGGTTCTCTTCGAGGTAGTGTTTCAACACATCGCCTACGCTTTGAGAAACGACTCCCGTGACCTCTGAATTCCCCAGTTCCCCTTTCGTCTGGCCTTTAAACTGGGGTTCTGCAATCTTTACGGAAACGACGGCGGTTAGCCCCTCGCGGAAATCTTCTCCGGAGACGCCTTCCTTAATCTTCTTGAATATCCCGCTGTCGTCGCCATATTGCTTGAACACCCGGGCGACAGCAAGCCGGAACCCCTTGACGTGGGTGCCGCCTTCCGCCGTTTTGATATTGTTGACGTAGGAGTAAATGTTCTCGATGTAGGAGGTGTTGTACTGCATCGCGATCTCCACTTCGATATCGTCTTTCCGGCTGGTGATATGGATCGGCTGATCGATCAGAGAAGGCTTCGAGCCATCGAGGTAATGGACAAACTCCACCAATCCCCCTTCGGAGTGGAACGCTTCGGTTTTTCCGCTG
The DNA here is from genome assembly GCA_016713275.1 of Haliscomenobacter sp. Lineage (GTDB taxonomy): Bacteria > Bacteroidota > Bacteroidia > Chitinophagales > Saprospiraceae > JADJPL01. The sequence continues at coordinate 246,892 of JADJPL010000028.1, read as the reverse complement.
CGCTCATCGGTCAGTTTGATGTAGAGGCCTTTGTTCAGGAAGGAAAGCTCCCGGAAACGGTTGGCGAGGGTCTCGTACTTATACTCGAGGGTTTCGAAAATGGTCGGGTCTGGCTTGAAGGTAATCGTGGTGCCTCTTTCCGAAGACTCACCAACGGTTCGCACATCGGCCAGGGGTTTGCCCTGCGCATAATCCTGGACGAAAATTTTTCCTTCCCGGCGGACCTCTGCGCGCAGAGCGATAGAGAGGGCATTGACGCAGGAAACCCCTACCCCGTGAAGGCCTCCGGAGACCTTGTAGGTGTTTTTGTCAAACTTACCGCCGGCGTGGAGAACGGTCATGACGACTTCCAGGGCGGATTTCTGCAGTTTTTCATGCATCCCGGTGGGTATTCCCCGGCCGTTGTCCTTGACGGTGACGGAATTGTCCTCATGTACGAAGACATCAATATGGGAACAATAGCCCGCCAGGTGCTCATCGATGGAGTTGTCGATGACCTCCCACACCAGGTGGTGAAGGCCTTTGGTATCGGTTGAACCGATATACATCCCCGGGCGCTTCCGGACGGCTTCGAGCCCTTCGAGGGCCTGAATGTTGTCCGCGCCATAGTCTGCTGCTTGTTGTTGCAGTTGCTTCTCTTTTGGCATATCCATCTTACAAAAATACGAAAAAAAGAACAGATCAAAGAAAACGGTTTAGAGCAGAAAAAAGCCTTTATCCGGGCTTAGGATGCGGATAGAACGCCCCTTTTGGCATACTCCCGGCATTGGTTCCAATCCTCCTCAAAATAGGCCCGGATCTTGTCCAGGTCTGCTTTGGGGGTCAGGTCGGTTTGGGGGACCCATTTTTCGGGAATCAGCCGGCCGGGGTATAGAATCAGGTACGATAACAACAGCCTGGACCGGCGCTGAATCCAATGAACGACGGGGTTTTTATGCCATTGAGGGTTTTCCTTGAACAGGTATTTGCTCACGCGGAGCATCAGCCGGAGCTGCGTTTCGCTGTAGGACCGGTGTACCGGATCCAGGGAAACCGACGCCGGGTCGTAGGTTGCGCCCATGGACTCCGCCAGGGTATGAAAAAACGCGCCGGAGTCTTTTTCAGGTCTTCGTGGAAAAGAACCAGGGGTTTGTGCGTAAAGCAGGATTCAAGGATCTGAATCTTGCGGAAGAAATATAGGTCGGATTTGGGCTAAACGCCCTGATCGCGTTCCAGATCGATGAATTCAGCAAACGTTTTGTGGCCTCCGTTTTTCACATAGCGCCGGTATTGCGACGCGATCCACCCGTCGTGCCGGCGCAAGAGCAGGATAGGCCTGGCCTGAGGAAACGCTGCGGAGAAATCCCGGACTTCCGCCTCCAGTTGCTGGTCGAATTCCCGGGAGACGAGGTACTTTGGATGGTTTGTTTGCCGGATGATTTCCTTGCTTTTCTTGTAGCGGGTTCGTTGGATATAATAAATCCCTTTTAATTTTGGAAAAAAGGCATACTGTAAATAGGTAGATGCCACTTTACCCAGTCCAACGTGAAAAAAAATTGCTTTATCCACGAAATTATTATTACTATAGTAAGAAAACAGCGTTTGGGGCTGCAAAGTTAACCATTTTACCGAATAGAAACCAGCCATGCACACCTTTGCCGTAAACGGAACGCACGCGCTTATGGAAACGGCCCGCGAAATCTTGCGTCTGGCGGGCCCACGCCGGAAATTTGCGCTTTACGGCCAATTGGGCGCAGGAAAGACAACCCTGGTTCAGGCTATTTGCCAGATGCTGGAGGTGCGCGAAACCGTGTCCAGCCCGACCTTCGCCCTGGTCAATGAGTATACCTATGAGCGGCAGGGAACGGAAGCGTATGTGTACCATATCGACCTGTACCGGCTGCGCACCCTGGAAGAAGCCCTGGATATCGGGATCGAGGAGTATCTGGATGCTCCGCATTATTGTTTTATTGAATGGCCGCAGTTGATTGAACCCCTGCTCGACGAGCAGACGGTTCGAATTAATCTGGAAATAGAAGGGGATTCCGTTCGGAAAATCCTATTTTTGTAGGGCTTTTTTTGTACGTACAACGGTTCGCCCATCGATAATCCGAACACGCCCTTGGCGCAAGAAGAATCAATTACCGGCTTATGAGTAAAGTGAAGGGCCATGGTCCTGCAATCGCCATTCCAAAATCCCTGCAGGAGAGCCAGTATCAGACCCAGACCGAAATGCTCCAGGTCCGGCAACAACCGGAAAAGTTGTATATCGGTATCCCAATAGAAAGTACGCTTCAGGAAAACCGGGTGGCTTTAGTGCCCCCTTCGGTTGCTACGCTTGCCGCCTATGGGCACCGGATCGTCGTGGAAGCAGGGGCCGGGGAGAAGGCGCATTTTTCGGATCACGATTATTCGGAAGCGGGTGCAGAAATTGCGTACAGCAAAGAAGAAGTATTTAAAGCGGATATCCTGATCAAGGTAGCGCCGCCTACGCTTGCGGAGATCGACCTGATGCACCCTAATCAGATCCTGATCTCTCCGCTGCAACTGCCGATCATTTCTGCGGATTACATCAACAAACTACGCCAAAAGCGCGTGATCGCCCTGGCGATGGAATACATCAAAGACGATGCCGGGACCTTCCCCGTCGTCCGGATCATGAGCGAAATGGCCGGTCTCAGCGCCATGCTCACTGCAGCGGAGTTGCTGTCGAATACCGGCGGAGGGAAAGGCATCTTGCTGGGTGGCATTTCCGGAGTGCCCAGCGCCAAAGTAGTCATTCTTGGATCGGGGATTGTGGCGGAGTACGCCACCCGGGTCGCCCTCGGGTTGGGAGCTGAAGTGCGGGTTTTCGACAACGACATTTATAAACTGAAACGGCTGCAAAACCAGGTGGGGCGCCAGCTTTTCACTTCGGTGTTCAACCCCTATTACCTGGAAGAAGAACTCGTGCATGCAGAAGTAGCCATCGGGGCTATCCATTCCAAATCCGGCCGCACGCCGGTCGTCGTCAGCGAAGAAATGGTGGCCAAAATGAAACCGGGGTCGGTCATTATCGACGTCAGCATTGACCAGGGCGGGTGTTTTGCCACCTCCGAGGTAACGTCGCTCGATAAACCCACGTTTGTGCGCCACGGAGTGATTCACTACTGCGTTCCCAATATCGCTTCCCGGGTTCCGCGCACCGCTTCGATTGCGGTGAGCAATATCCTGACGCCCATTCTGCTGAATGCGGAAAGCACCCGCGACATCGAGCACCTGCTGTTTACCCATCCCGGGCTTCGGCACGGAGTATACACCTATAAAGGATGCCTGTGCAACGAATACCTGGGCGAGCGGTTCAGCATTAAGTTTACGAATCTGGATCTGCTGATCACGTCCAACCTTTAACCTCAGACCTGCTTGGATTCCAGGTTTCTACGGGTAATCTGCCGGTGATGCTCCACGTGGTACAGGGTAAAATACAGCATTTCCCTGAGGGTGAGTTTTCCAAGCAACGGATGTGGAAGGATATACTCGTCGAGTTCTTTTTCATCGAATCGTCCCAGGCCTTTGCAAAGACTGGCAATCGTTCGGCTCAGGCGAAGTGCCAGCCGGTCTTTTTGTTCGAAATGCACTGGCTTGGGCACAAACACTCCGGTGGCTACCCCACCCGCTTCCAGTTTGGACAAATACTTTTCCACCACTGCATCATAATTTCTGGAGGGGCGGTTGGCTTTTCCAAAAAGGAGTTTTAAAGCCGGTTTGGGCAGGTGGAAAGCCAGGCGCAAAGGGCGGGTGGAACGCAGGATATGATCCAACTGCTGTCCCGCCGTCCATTTGCCTTCTGGAGCGCGCATAAAAACGGGTTGGTCCAATTGGATGATCTCGGAGGCGAACGTCCGGTGTTGCTGGGTCAAGGCTTGGATGATCGACATTTTATCCATGGCTTTCATTTTAGGTGCTTTAATCCGCATTTAAGATACCCCTTTTTCTTTTCAAGGCAATTCAACGTGCAGACATCTTGTTTTTTTCTAAAAAATCGGGTACTTTTAGTTTTTATTCGGCTATCCAATCGCAGGCTATCTTCATCCACCTTTTTTGAATCTACGGCATCGTATGCCCGGCGCTCCATCCCGGAGGCCAGTCTATCTTTTTTATCCTAATAAGCCAACAGAAAATGAAAAAAACTGCTGCCTCGGCCGCTTTCCTGGCCGGTATTTCCAATCGTTTTCCTTTCCGAACCCTTTGGGTTTTGCAGGCGGTCACTGCCATGGTCCTTGTAGGCCTGAACCTGCCCCTATCCGCTCAGCGGAACCTGGCCCTCTACAACCTTCAGGGCGTTCCGCAATCCTACCAGCTCAACCCCGGCCGGATGCCTTGGTCCAACGGGTTTCTGGCCTTACCGGCGGTGGGCAATATCAATTTGAACTACAGCAACAACGGGTTTGATTACTCCTCCCTGAAACCGCTTATCGAAGCAGAGGAAGAAAGTGGCATCGATTTCGAGGATTTCCTGTCCGCGCTAAGTGCAGATAACCGGATGGTGGTCGATGTGCAGGCCAACTGGTTTGACTTTGGAATCCGCGTAAAACAGAACTTTTTTGGGCTCTCGGTGTCCGAACAAGCGTTCGCGCAGGTCGATTTCCCAAAAACCTTGTTTGAACTGTTCAACGATATCGATCTGGGAAGCCCGGTCAGCCAGATTTACGATTTGAGCGGACTCCACATGAATGCCAGCCACTACCGGGCTTACGCGTTCAGCTTCACCCGGCAGATCAACCCCAGGCTCTCCGCCGGCGCCCGGGTCAAACTGCTCACTGGATTTTTGAACGCAGCCACCGAGAACACGGGCCTCGCTTTTATCAACAACACCCAAAACGCGTATCTCGGCATCCGCAATAGCTTTTCTTTCCTTAGCTCAGGCTATTCCACCCTGGAGAACAGCAGCAGCGACTACCTGAAAGGAAGAGGCAACAGCGGCTTCGCTTTTGACGCCGGCGCCCAGTTCCAGTTGCTCGACAACCTGGAGGTTTTCGCCAGCATAGTCAATGTGGGAAGTATCAACTGGAAAAACGACCTGACGGTGGAATCCATTATGGGCACGGACTATATGTTCCCTACCGACGACTTTGATGCCTTCCAGGCGGAAGTGGAAGACCTCCTGGATTCCCTGACGACCCCGGAAACGATTGGCCTTGCAGCTTACCGAACCAAGCTCCCCGCCAACGGCTATCTCGGCGCTAATTATTATTTCGCTCCGCAAACCTCCGTTGGCGTGCTTTTTAATCCAAGAATCTACAACGGAGCAATGGACCTGGCGTTCTCCCTGGGGGTTCAGACCCGGGTCAAGCGCCTCCTCCAACTCGGGGTGAATTATTCCATCTACAACCGGAATGCGTTTAACCTGGGCGCCGGAATGGGACTCAACCTGGGACCGCTCCAGATTTTCCTTGCTTCCGACAATATCCTCTCCGCCGTGAGTTTCCAAAACGCCCAAAATGCCCATGCCAACCTCGGCCTGAGTCTGGCGTTTGGCCGGCGGACCCGGGAGGAACAATTGGCCCTGTGGAACGGAGCGGACGCCGGCGAGGAAACGGAAGACGACGACGAACTCGCTTCCCTCTGGAAGGAACTGGAAGAAACCGCAGAAACCGGCCCCAAAGCCACCCGGCCAGATAAGGAAACCAGCAAGCCCGCAAAAGCCGCGAAACAACCCAAACAAAAAACGCCTCCTCCTGCAAAAACGGTTCCTCAGAAAGAGGCCGTTGAGCCTGCTGCCGCGCCGGCTCAGCCAACGCCGCGCCCCAGTGCAGCAGCCCCCGCCACCGGCCTCAAGCGGTATTTCACCCTCCTGGGCTCGGCCCAGGCTGCCAGCTCAGGAGCGCCAATAACCAGCATCCAGGTCGACGCGTTCGTCCAGCTACCCGGAGGAACCGAGCAACTCGCTTCCACCAATTCTTTTTTCAACGGAAGTATCCAGGTGCTGCTGGAACGCGAAAAAACCTACCGGATCGTCGTGCGCAAGCCCCAATACGCCTCCCAGGAATTCACGCTCACCCCTTCCGACATGGAGGGCAAAAATTCGATGGAACGGGTGTTTGTTCTGCCTTCAGGCAACTAGTGGCCTGTCTTAAAAGACCACTCTTTGTCACCGGCATGAAATTTTAGGTTCTTTTTTCCATTCCAATTAAAAATTGCGTTGCAACTTTTAATTGGAATGGAAAAAAGAACCTATTTTTTTGCTGCCTTGGGCAAGAACCGTCTTTTAAGACAGCCCCGACAAGATAGACCGGATATCGACTTTTTGGCGAACGACCTCCTCAATCCTGGAGATCGGCACCCGTTCCTGGCGCAACGTGTCGCGTTCGCGGATGGTCACGGTGTTGTTTTCGATGGTTTCGAAGTCGATCGTCACGCAGAACGGCGTGCCGATGGCGTCCTGGCGGCGGTAGCGGCGGCCGATGGCGTCGTGCTCGTCGTATTGGCACTGGAAAGAAAACTTCAGGGAGTTGAACACATCCCGGGCGGCGTTGGTCAGTTCGTCTTTGTGGTGCAGAAAAGGGAGCACCGCCACTTTCACCGGCGACAAAGCGGGGTGAAGTGTCAGGACGGTACGGGTGGAATCGTTACCTTCGGCATCCGGAACGGTTTCTTCTACGAGCGACTGGCTGAGCATGGCCAGGAAGGTGCGGTCGGCGCCGACCGACGTTTCCACCACGTACGGCACGTAGCTTTCATTGAGTTCCGGGTCGAAATATTGCAGCTTCTTTCCGGAAAGCATCTGGTGGCTGCTCAGGTCGAAATCGGTGCGGGAGTGGATCCCTTCCATTTCTTTGAAGCCAAACGGAAACTCGTACTGGATATCCACCGCGGCATTGGCATAGTGGGCGAGGTTGTCGTGGTCTTTGAAGCGAAGTTTTTCCTGGGGTGTTCCCATGGCCAGATGCCAGCGCATCCGGGCATTTTTCCAGTATTCGTACCATTGCATTTCTTCTCCGGGCCGGACGAAGAATTGCATTTCCATTTGTTCGAACTCCCGCATCCGGAAGATGAATTGCCGGGCAACGATCTCATTGCGGAAGGCTTTGCCAATCTGCGCGATGCCAAAGGGGATCTTCTGGCGGGTAGACTTCTGCACGTTGAGGAAGTTGACAAAAATCCCTTGCGCCGTTTCGGGGCGAAGGTAGAGTTTGCCCTCTTCCCCGGCAATATTGCCTAACTGCGTGGAAAACATGAGGTTGAACTGCCGCACGTCGGTCCAGTTGCGGGAGCCGCTTTCCGGGTCGGTAATCTCGAGCTCTTCGATCAGGTTTTTGAGGGCGGCCATATCGCTGGCCGACATGTAGGTAGCTAACCGATGGGCAATGGACTCCGCTTTCTGGCGGTATTCCACGATCCGGGGGTTGGTATTGCGAAAAAGCTCCTCGTCGAACGTGTCGCCAAACCGCTTGGCCGCTTTTTCTACTTCTTTACCGATCTTCTCGTCCAGCTTGTCGATGTATTCTTCGATCAACTGGTCGGCGCGGTACCGCTTATTGCTGTCTTTGTTGTCGATGAGCGGATCGTTGAACGCGTCGACGTGGCCGGATGCCTTCCAGGTTTTCGGGTGCATAAAGATCGCTGCATCAAGCCCCACAATGTTTTCGTGCATCTGGACCATAGCCGCCCACCAGCAGTCTTTGATGTTGTTTTTGAGCTCCACGCCATAGGGGCCGTAATCGTAAACGGCGCTCAGGCCGTCGTAGATCTCGCTCGACTGAAAGATAAAGCCGTATTCTTTGGAATGGGCAATCAGCTTTTTGAAATGATCTGCGGGTGGTTGTGCCATAAGTTTGGGTTTTGGGCAAAATGCCGGATACAGCCGGATAGACTCCGGTGCGCAAAATTCGCAAAAAAACCAACGCCAGGCAGAACAAAACGCTTATTTTTTGAAACCGGATAGGGGCAACCTGCCAGGAAAAGCATCTTTTTCAAAAATGCATTCATGAAAAAGGTCATCTTAATCGCTGCGGTCCTGGGTTTCTTCGTACATCCTTTGTGGAGTCAGAAAGAATTCCAGGTGGAAACATTCGACGCTCTTCTGGTTTCAGGCAATATCCAGGTCATACTCGAACCCGGGGAAAAAGAGAAAGTAGTGCTCTACATCGACGGAATTCCCCAGGACGAGATCACCGTCAAAGTGAGCCAGGGGACGTTGCGGCTGATTTCGCTGAACAGCTTTTTGTACAAAAACGAGGTGATCAAAGCCTACGTCACCTATACCAAGCTGCGCGAAATCCGGGCCAATGCCGGCTCGTCGGTGAGTTGCGACACCGAACTACAGGGAGATCAATTGGAAGCCAGGGCTGGAAGCGGCGCCCAACTCCGGCTCAAAGTAAAAGCCAACGCATTGGAAGCCAGTGCAATGGAGGGCGGCCAGCTTTATCTCGATGGCGCCTCGGAGAATCTCGACTGCACCGCAGCCACCGGAGGCCAGTTTTTCGGGGCGGGGCTGACCTCCAAACGCGTCTATGTCCGGGCGAACACGGGTGGCCGGGCCGAAGTCCACGCCACCGAGCACCTGGAAGTTTCCGCCAACACTGGCGGCGAGATCATTTATCATGGCGATCCCCAAACCAAATACGTCAAGAGCATCCTCGGAGGGGAAGTCCGGCAAGGCAGGATTTAGACGGTAGACGGTAGACGGTACGGTAGACGGGGGACGGTAGACGGGGGACGAGGGACGGTAGACGAGGGACGGGGAGGAGCTATTCAAAAAGACAATCGGATTAATTTAACAAATTGATTGGCCTTAATTTGCTAAATTAAGACAGTTTTTTTGTTTGGTCCAGTCGGTAAAGGTCTTTTTGCACCGTCCACCGTCCACCGTCCACCGTCCACCGTCTACCGTCCACCGTCTACCGTTCCTGGTCTAAACCGCGTGTTGAATCACCTCCTTCATGGTGTCCACGTAGTGGAAACGGAGGTTGCCGAGGTAGCCCGGATTGATTTCTTCTACGTGTTTCCGGTTGAATTTACTGAGGATAATCTCCTTCATGCCGGCGCGTTTGGCGGCGAGGATTTTCTCCTTGATCCCACCCACCGGAAGCACTTTGCCCCGGAGGGTGATCTCGCCGGTCATGGCGATATACGGTTTTACCGGTTTACCGGTGAACAACGAAGTGAGCGCGGTGAGCATGGTAACTCCCGCAGAGGGGCCGTCCTTTGGGATAGCGCCCTCGGGGATATGGATATGAATATCGCTTTTTTCGACTTTTTCCTGATCGATACCCAACTCCTCGCAATGGGCTTTGATATAACTCAGGGCGGTTGAGGCCGACTCCTTCATCACTTCGCCGAGGTTGCCGGTGAGGGTCATGCGGCCCGATCCTTTGCTGAGGCTGGATTCGACGAACAGGATTTCTCCGCCCACGTTGGTCCAGGCCAATCCGACCGCTACACCAGGTGCTTGAGCCTCCTGGTAGATCTCAAACGGGAACACTGCCGGGCCCAGGATTTTTTCCAGATCGCCGGGTTGCAGATTGGGATCGAAAGGTTCTTCCATGGCCACATCGCGGGCAATACGGCGCATGACAGCCCCAATTTGGCGGCTGAGGGCGCGCACCCCCGATTCCCGGGTATAATCCTGGATCAGTTTTTTCAGCACTTTCGAGCTGAATTTGGCGTGTTCGGGTTTCAGTCCGTGTTCTTCCAACTGCTCGCTTACCAGATGGCGCTTGGCGATCTCGATTTTTTCCTCCAAAGAATATCCGCTGATCTCGATGATCTCCATCCGGTCGAGCAATGCAGGCTGGATGGTAGACAACGAGTTGGCGGTGGCAATGAACAGCACTTTAGACAAATCGTATTCCAACTCGAGGTAGTTATCGTAAAACGTAGTATTCTGCTCGGGGTCCAGCACTTCGAGCAGGGCAGAGGAGGGATCTCCCCGAAAGTCGCGGCCTACTTTATCAATTTCGTCCAGTACGAAGACCGGGTTGCCCGAGCCGCCGCGTTTGAGCGATTGCAGGATACGCCCGGGAAGCGCGCCGATATAGGTTTTGCGATGCCCGCGGATCTCGCTCTCATCGTGGAGCCCGCCCAGCGACATGCGCACGAACTTCCGTCCGAGCGCTCGGGCGATCGAGCGCCCCAGCGACGTTTTTCCGACCCCGGGAGGACCCACCAGGCAGAGGATGGGGGCTTTCATGTCCCCTTTCAAATGCAGCACCGCCAGATGCTCCAGAATCCGGTCCTTTACTTTTTCCAGACCGAAGTGGTCCTGATCGAGCACCCGGCGCACTTTTTTAAGATTGAACTTATCCTGTGTATACTCTTTCCAGGGGAGGTCGAGCATGAGTTCGAGGTAACTCATCTGCATAGAGTACTCGGCAACCTGGGGATTCATTCGGCGAAGGCGCCCAAGCTCGCGCTGGAAATGATCGCGGGCGTTATCGGGCCATTTTTTCTTCGCGGCGCGCGCCACCAGCGATTCGGCCTCTTCCTCTTGCGGGTTATGGCCGAGTTCTTCCTGGATCGTTTTCAGCTGCTGGTTCAGGAAGTAATCCCGCTGCTGTTTTTCGAGGTCGCCCCTGACCTTCATTTCAATCTGATCCTTGAGTTCCAGCAATTGAAGCTGGGTATTCATCTCCCGGAGAATGAAATGGGCTTTTTCTCTGAGGTCGTCGATTTCCAGAACAAACTGTTTCATCTCAATTTTGACCGCCAGGTTGGAGGCGATGAAATTGAGCAGAAAATCCGGCTCGTTGATGCTGCGCAACATGGCAATCGCTTCCGACGGGATGTTGGGCGACAGTTCCACGATCTTCTTGGCAAGGTCGAGAATCGTGGAGATCAAGGCTTCGAATTCCAGCTGATCCTTGGGAGCAGTATGCTCCAGGATATACACCTTGCCCTGCATGTAGGGAAGGTCCTGGACCAGATCGCCTAGCCGAAACCGGCTTTGGCCCCGCAAAATAGCGGTAGTGGTCCCATCCGGCATGCGCAGCAACTTCAATACTTTGGCGACGCACCCTACCGCGTACAGGTCTTCAGCGCCCGGGTTTTCCACTTCCAGATCGCGTTGCGAAAGAACCCCGATCAGGCGGGTCGTTTCGTACGCTTTTTGGATCGCCCGGATAGACTTATCCCTGCCTACCGTAATCGGAATGACGATCCCGGGAAACAGCACCGTATTCTTTAACGCCAGGATAGGCAGCATGTCGGGGTATGGTTTCTGAAGCTTAAAATCCTCCTCCCCGTCCATAGAAAGCATTGGCAAAAAATCCCCTTCCTCCTCAAATTCCCGGTTGGAAAAATATTCTTCGAACATAATGATATTGATCAGTTTGCAATGGCCAGGCGGATGCAGGTAAATCGGTTCCTCTAAAAAAGCATCTCCTGAAATACGAAACGAGAAAACCCTCTGACAGCGTGTCATTCATTCCTGAGAAACCGCGTCCATTAGATCAGGCAAGTTCCGTGCCACGAAAAAACGCCTGACAAAAAAGCGGCCTGCCGCCGAAAAAAATGCCCGAAAGGGACAAAAAGGCAGGAGAGCGAGGGAGAGGAGGTAAAGGATGTAGAGGATGTAGATTAATCCTTTACATCCTCAACATCCTCTACATCTCCTCAACGGCTTCCTCCATCGCCGCCGGTTCGTTCACCGGTTCTTCCTCCCGGGTGGTATCCTTTTCGATCCGGAGATTGCCGATGATAAAGTCCTGGCGTTCAGGGGTATTTTTGCCCATGTAGTACCCAAGTACTTCGTCAAGGTCGGTGCTATCGTTGATCAGTACGGGTTCCAGACGGATTTGTTCCCCGATGAACAGGCCAAATTCGTTGGGGGAGATTTCACCAAGCCCTTTAAACCGGGTGATTTCCGGTTTGCCCCGCAGTTTTTTTATCGCCTCTTGCTTTTCCGTTTCGCTATAACAATAAAAGGTTTGGTTTTTATCCCGAACGCGGAAGAGCGGGGTATCCAGGATATACAAGTGGCCGGCCCGGACCAGTTCGGGAAAAAACTGGAGGAAGAAGGTGAGGAGCAGGAGGCGGATATGCATTCCATCGACATCGGCATCCGTGGCGATGACGATGTGGTTGTAGCGCAGGTCCTCCAGCCCATCTTCGATGTTCAGGGCGTGCTGAAGGAGGTTGAATTCCTCGTTTTCGTAGACCACTTTTTTTGTTAGTCCGAAACAGTTGAGCGGCTTGCCCCGAAGGCTGAACACCGCCTGCGTCTGCACATCGCGCGATTTGGTGATGGAGCCGCTGGCAGAATCCCCCTCGGTGATAAACAGGGTGGTGGCATGGCGGAGTTCTTCGGCTGTTTTCCGGGGCGGGTCGCAGAAGTGCAAGCGGCAATCCCGGAGTTTTTTGTTGTGGAGGTTGGCTTTTTTGGCCCGCTGGTTGGCAAGTTTCTGGATATCGGCGATTTCTTTGCGTTCGCGCTCCGATTGGAGAATTCGTTTTTCCAGAGCCTTGGCGACATCCGGGTGGGTATGAAGGTAGTTGTCGAGGTGTTTTTTGACGAAATTGCCGAGAAACGTGCGGATGCTTTCCCCTTCCGGGGCCATGTGGGTGGAGCCCAGCTTGGTTTTGGTCTGGGATTCGAACACCGGTTCTTCGACCCGGATGGAAACCGCAGCCACGATGGAAGCCAGGATGTCTTTGCGGTCGAGTTTTTTGTAGAACTCCTGTACCGTTTTCGCCACGGCGTCTTTGAAGGCGCTCAGATGGGTTCCGCCCTGCGTGGTGTTCTGGCCGTTGACGAAGGAGTAGTATTGTTCCCCGTAGTGGTTGCCGTGGCTCATAGCGATTTCCACATCCTCCCCTTTCATGTGAATGATCGGATACCGCAGGACTTCGTTGCGGGTCCTGCGGTCGAGAAGGTCCAGCAGTCCGTTTTTGGACTGGATGACCATGCCGTTATAGTTGAGTTTGAGTCCTGCATTCAGAAAGGCATAGTTCCAAAGCTGGGCCTCCAGGTGTTCCTTCCGGAAGCGGAAATTGCGGAATACCGTATCGTCGGGGCGGAACCGCACCACCGTGCCGTTGGGTTCGTCGGACTTTTGGATCTTATGGTCCTTGATCAGTTCGCCCTGTTTGAACTCGGCCACTTTCATCTCCCCGTCGCGAATGGCTTTTACCAGAAAGTAGGAAGACAAGGCGTTGACCGCTTTGGTTCCGACCCCGTTGAGGCCGACTGATTTCTTGAAGGCCTTGGAGTCGTATTTGCCCCCGGTATTGATTCTGGAAACGCAATCAATCACTTTGCCGAGGGGAATTCCCCGGCCAAAATCCCGGATTTCGGCGCCTTCGTCATCAATTTTAATAAGGATCTCGCGGCCATAGCCCATGACAAACTCGTCGACTGCATTGTCGATGACTTCTTTGATCAGCACGTATATCCCATCGTCGCTGGAAGCGCCGTCGCCAAGCTTCCCGATATACATCCCGGGGCGAAGGCGGATGTGCTCTCTCCAATCGAGCGAACGAATGTTATCCTCGGTATAATTCCCTTTCGACATATGGCGTTTAAAAGTTTTAAACTTTCCTTAAAATAGGATTAAATTGGGCATTGGGGGAAAAAGTTCGATACCTTTGCACCAAAGATAAAAAAATAGCTATCATTACACAACAAATTGTTTGAAAACAATTTTCCTTTGAAACGCAATCCACTCTATCGGCATCCGGCGATGCGCCTGCTCCAGCGGGCGATCCGGCGGGAACTGCGCCTGCAGTTTGCGGCGAGCCTTGGATTGTTTTTTCTTGGGCTCTACATTGTGTATAATTGCTACCACAGCAACATGGTTCTCATGGTCATGGGGCTGTCGATTTCGCTTATTGCCACCAAATTGTTGCAATATACGATTTCCAATCTTCGAAAAGGCAGCAATCGGTTGTTGAATATCCTCCAGAACCAGCCCGGGCAGGTCGTATGGATCTACTCGGTCGTCACAGAGCGCATGCCTTTTGGCATTTTGCTGATGCGGACAGGGACGATGTTTTTTAAAATGGCCGACGGCACCGAGATGAGCGTTCGGTTGCCCGGCAATCATCTGCGCACTGTATCCCGGTTTCTCGCCCGGCTCCTGCCGCACGCGACCTTTGGCTATACCTCCGACCGGGACTACTCGTTCCGCCTGAGCCCGGAAAGCCTTCGCCGGGATTGGACCGACCAGTTCAATTAATCCATACCATGAATCGACGGATCTTTACCCGCCATCTGGGCCTGGGCGCTTTTTTGCCTGTTTTGGGAAAAGGAGGTTCCTTTTTTCCCAACCCCGCTGCGCCGCCTTCCCTCGTCAAGCCTCCCCGCCTCAAACCTGGCGACAAGGTGGGCCTGATCACCCCCGGAAGTTTTATTCCCGACCGCACCCTCGAGAAAGCGATCGCCAATATCCGAAACCTGGGGTTTGAAGTTGTCCTTGGGAAACATATTCGCGCGAAGCGGGGCTACATTGCCGGCACAGACCAGCAACGTCTCGACGACCTCCATACCGCATTTGCCAATCCCGACATCCGGGCTGTATGGTGCGCCAGGGGCGGCTATGGATGCACCCGCCTGCTCCCGGACATCGAATACGAGCTCATCGCCAAAAACCCGAAAGCCCTCATCGGCTACAGCGACATTACCGCCTTGCACCTGGCCATTCACCAGCAAACCGGGCTCGTTACCTTTCACGGCCCGGTTGCGGGCTCCGATTTCACCTCCTATACGGCTTCGCACGTCAAAGCGGTTCTTATGGACGGCGCGGCGCCCCATGTGATCCAAATGCTCTCCGACCATGGAGACGTCAAAAATCCGGACCTCTACAAATCCCAGGTTCTGCGTCCCGGGCGTGTCAAAGGGCCGCTCTCCGGAGGCAACCTATCCCTCCTGGCCGCTATGGCAGGCACGGGCTTCGGGCTGAATGCCGCCGGGAAACTGATTTTCATGGAAGATATCGACGAAAAACCCTACCGCGTCGACCGCATGCTCACCCAGCTCCGGCAATCCGCCAACCTCGATCAGGCGGCGGCGTTCGCGCTGGGGGTTTTTGCAGGCTGCGTCCCCGAACCCGGCGACGAATCCCTTACCCTTGCCGAAACGGTAGCCGACCGCCTCTCCGACCTGGGCCGCCCCGCTGTATACGGACTCACGTTTGGGCATATCGCCAACCAGTGTACCCTGCCTATGGGCATTCAAGCCGAACTGGATACCGATCGCTTTACGCTTACCCTGCTGGAAGCGGGGGTGGGATAAAAGTTGCGAAGTTGCGAAGTTGCGAAGTTGCGAGGTTGCGAAGTTGCGAGGTTGCGAGGTTGCGAGGTTGCGAAGTTGCGAGGTAAGGTTAGGTTTATCAAACAGCAGGGCTAATTTTTCTAAAACGGGTTCTTTTGAAAAAAAGAAGTTTTTCCTACCTTTGCACCCACCATAAAACGCACCAGCCACCCTAGCTCAGTTGGTAGAGCAACGCATTCGTAATGCGTGGGTCGGGAGTTCGAGTCTCCTGGGTGGCTCCATCAAAAGGCAGCATGCGCTGCCTTTTTCATTTGTGCCGCTTCCTGGCCATTTCCATCCGTTTAAAAAAGTAACATTAATTTTATCTGATTACCTTGACAAAGAAGATAAAAGCGCGCAACTTTGCAATGCATTTGAGAGCACTTCCCCCCTCCCTTAGACTGATTAGTTAAAACTAGACGCTGCCATGTTAACCGCTGGCATGTCCAATCTATTGGACGAACCCGTTGCATGTTGCACGGGGGCCCTCGATTAGTCAGCGCCTTTTCGTTCAGCCATTAAAATAACCATTCCCAAGAGCCGGGCGCAACCTCCAGAGCAGGAGCGTTGCGGGTCCTTTATTTTGCCTTCTGAGGTTTGAGAAGCTACTACATACCTGTGCGATCTGTTCACCATTGATTCAAAAATGGCGCGGGCTTGTCTTTTTTGGGGCGAGCTTAAGCCGTTTAAAGACGCATATGTATTTTAAGTATTTTACAAACCTCTGTTTTCATGAAAACAACTTTGACCACCATTGCGAGCTTGGTGATCCTTTTCCTCGTTAAGCCCCTTGCTGCCCAGGACTTTCAGGAATTCGAACACCTTTTCCAGCTCTTGAAACCGCACGAACGCGCCGTGTTCCGAATGGAGTTGCGTATGACCCTCATTGAAACCTATAGAGGGGGACGGTCGCAACTCGCCATCTTCAAGCAACTACGAAACGACCTACCTGTTGCCGACCCTACCGCCGGAATTGACTCCATGCTCAATGCATGGGAGCAAGGCCGGGAGAACCTGGAAGACCTGCTCTCCGGAAGCGATGTATTTGGCTCTGCCGGAAGCGCCGCTATCCTCAATGGATTCGATCAGGCCAACGCCGGATGGATTGCCGAATTGGGGCAGCTTCAAACCGCCCTGGATGCAAACCGGGATAGCCTGACGATGGATAAGAAACTCCTCGATCAGGCCGAAAACCAGTTTAAAAACACCCTCAATGAGCAGGAGGAAGCCTTGAAAAAAAGCTCGGACGCTTTCTTTGCCGTTTTGGATGGAACGCCCAACCAACCGGGAAACTGGGAAAAATCGGTGAATTCCTTTCTGAATGACTTCGGCGGACTGGAGATCGGCGCCGGCATGCAATCGGCCTACGCCGTGTATTACGACGACGAACCCGACAGCGCTTCGGTTAGCCTGATCCGCTTTGGTTCTGCTCCGAACTACGACAACTTGTGGGGCATGGAGTGGGATAGCTGGATTTCATTCAACTTCATCCAATCCAACCACAGCCTGAACGAAAACCCGGCAACGGACCAAAAACAATTGAATCCGCTCCTGGCTGGCGGCAGTTTCTCGTTCCAGTACCGGCCGGAAATCCCCTTCACCGGAGGCGTTATGCGCCTGATCGCAGGCGTTGGCGCCAAAGCGGACGTCTATATGCCTGCCCGGATTTACCAGGACAGGCCTTCGTCCTTCAAGAACAAGGGGAAAACAACCGGCCTGGGCCCTCTGGTTCGCCTGGGTTTTGCAGTCAACGCGGGGGCGGCCACGTTCTACAGTGTGGCAGACGCCGCCTGGGGCCATGTGTTGCGCCACGAAAACTACCCTTACGAAGGGAGGCAAGCCGTAGCAGGCGTCTTTTGGAAAGGCCTCCATCTGAGGATGGCTACCGGCAGAGCCCTTTGGGCCTACGGAGGGAGCCGTACTTCACAATTCAAAGAAGTTTCGTTCAACGTATCGTTGAACTAGTCCAACTTGTTTATTCCGGCAGCGTAAACAAGTATCCATCAGGTCCGGGAAGCAGCGAGGTTTCAGGCTGTTTCCCGGGCTTGTTTTTTTACCCCCCTCCAGATCGCCATTGCCCGGCAAACGCCTATACCCGCCTACGCGTTTGCAGCAAGAATCGTCGGCTTCAGAACGATTTTCTTAAAGCTGGTTTGCTTTTGCCTGGACTCGATAGCGTCGATGAGCAAGTCGGCTGCTTGTTTCCCCATCTCAAAAGCGGGTTGTTGAATAGAGATAAAGGGCAGATCCAGCAACCCATTGTATGGATTATTGGAAAACCCGATGATTTCCAGATCCGGAGGAAGCAGATGCTGGTTTTTCTTGATCCCCTTCAACGAGTAAAGCGCCAGGCGTTCGCTGCTCAGAAAGAAACTGTCGGGGTGTTCCGTATGGATGATTTCCTCAATGGTTTGCAGGGTTTCTGCCGTATCAAAAAGGGCAAAACCGGATAAGCCCCTCTTCCAAAGGCGCCCCGAAGTCCTGGAGGCAGGTTTTATACCCTTCCAGCCGTTCTCTGGTGATAGACAGAACAGCAGGGCTGGTAATGTGAGCAATCCGTTTTTTGCCCTTGGACAGCAGTACCGGGTACCTTCGTAAGCGCCTGCAAAATTGTCGGCAACGACCTTATGGCAGTTATCAAAGGGCGGCACCCGGTCGAAAAACACAATGGGCACCTGCTCCGCCTGGAGCTGCCTGAAATGATCAAAATCGGTGGTGGTCCCGGATAAAGAGATGACAACCCCATCAGCGCGACGCGCCAATCCGCTGTTCAGGTCGCGTATTTCCCGTTCATATTGCTCGTGGGTTTGAAAAATGACGACGTGATAGCCGCGGCGGTAAGCGGTTTCGTCAATCCCATTGATCACTTCCGAGAAAAAAGCGTTCGCAATCTGCGGAACAATGACGCAAATCGAATGGCTTTTGTTTTCGCGCAGGCTAAGGGCAATCGGGTTTGGGGTATAGTTTACCGCCTGGGCGTATTCCAGGATTTTCTGCTTGGTGCCCGAACTGATCTCATAACTGTCGCGAAGTGCCCTGGAAACCGTCGAGGTCGACAGGTTCAACGCTTTGGCTATATCCTTGATGGTTGGTTTAAGCATAATCCGAGCGGAGGTGATAGAAACCGGTTAGTTTTTGCCGTTTGCCCTAGGGAAATCAACCAGCTTAATGGCCGAGGCAACCCGTATTGCTAAAAGTACGCATTTATTTATAAATAGGTCAATCCCCTGACTGCCTCCGGGAACGATTGCGTAAATAAATCCAGGGCAACGCTACTAAATCTAATCCAAATAGTAAATCTTAGCACGTGAGAACATAAAATTATTGTTTTGGAAAAACCGCCTTGTACCGGCATTTTTTCTAAAAAATTGTTTGCTGTTTCGAATAGCCGGCAAACTTTCGCTGAAGTATTCCGGGTTGATCCGGCGCAAACAAGTTGCTGCAACTAAGAAGCCTTATTTCACCCAACAAAGCGTATTCTATGGCGCCTCTTGCTTCGTTGCAGAGAAAAACTCTCTATGTATACCACTCACAATGCTTTATTTAACTTAACCAATCCTTACCTGTATGAAAATTTTAGCAACTGCGCTATTGAACCTTTGCGCGGTCATGGTCCTCTGGGGCCAGGGAACAATTACCGTAACAGGCAAAGTCACCGACAAAGCCAGCGGCGAGCCGGTCATTGGATGCAACGTCTTGCTGAAAGGGGATGCCAGCCTTGGGACCATCACGGATATTGACGGCAACTACAGCCTGTCCGTACCTGCCGATGGCGTGCTGGCTTTTTCCTACATCGGCTATGTCACCCTCGAAGAACCGGTCGGGGGCCGGAAAAAAATCGATGCCGCCCTTGAAACCGACCAGGTAGCCCTCGAAGAGGTCGTCATCATTGGCTATGGCACCGTAAAAAAGAGCAACGTAACCGGCGCTATCGTTTCCGTTAAGGCGGAAGACCTGAAAACCGTACCGACGACCAACGTCATCGAATCCCTTCAGGGCAAGCTTCCTGGGGTGGATATTACCCGTTCGAGCGGAGGCGCAGGCGCGGGGATTAACGTCCTGGTGCGCGGCAACCGCTCCCTGACCGCTTCCAACGCTCCGCTCTTTATCGTGGATGGGATTCAGTACAGCAACATCCAGGACCTCAACCCCAACGATATCGAATCGATGGAGGTTTTGAAAGACGCTGCATCGACCGCGATTTATGGCTCCAGAGGAGCAAACGGCGTTATCATCATTACCACTAAAAAGGGACGCACAGGGAAGACCAATGTCTCCTTCAACGCCTATACCGGCGTGTCGACCCTCGCAGGCTACCCGCGCGTCATGGGGCCTGAAGAATACAAAGCCTTTCGCCGCGAAGCGAACCGGACCACCGGAAACTGGACCTCTTCTGCGGACGACGCCAAAATTTTTGGCAACCTCCTCAATAGCACCGGCACCTACTGGCCGGATATTTTCCTCCAGGATGGAAAGCAATCCGATTACCAACTGGGCATTACCTCCGGCACGGCAAAAACCAACTTTTACGTTTCCATGTCGTATTTCAACGAAGAGGGACTTCTGGAAAAAGACGTGCTGAACCGCTATAACTTCCGTGCCAACATCGATCACAAGATTTCCGACAAGTTCCAGTTCGGCACGCAAAATCAGATCACCTTCTACGACCAGGATCTCCGCTTCGATCCCCTGGGAACCGCAAACAAACTCGTTCCACTGGAAGTGCCCTACGACGCGGATGGCAACCTCATTCCCTTGATCAACAACGGACGGAACATCAACCCGCTCACCGATTTGCTGGAAAACAACTACGAAAACAACCTGCGAACCACCCGGATTTTCTCTTCAGCCTACCTGAGCGTGAACCCGCTCAAAAACCTGAGCCTGAAATCCAACCTGGGGATCAACCTGACCAACACCCGCGAGGGCCTCTACGCAGGGTCCCAAACCAACTTCCGCAACGGCGCCCAGCCTTTGGCCCGCTATATTGCCGGCAACTCCATCGGCCTCAACCTCGAGAACATCCTGAACTACGAATTCAAACTCCAGAACCACAGCTTCGTTCTCACGGGCGTCCAGTCGTTGCTGACCAACCGCTTCGAATCCTCCAGCGCGGAAGGCGCCAATCAGCTTATCCCCAACCAGTTGTACTACGGCCTGGCCAATGCCAACGCGCAAGTTTCCATCGGCGCAGCGTATAAGGAAAGCGCGCTGCTCTCGTATACCGGGCGCCTCCTTTATAACTACAACGACAAGTACCTGCTAACCCTGACCGCGCGTACGGATGGCGCGTCTCAGCTGAGCGAAGGCAACAAGTGGGCCTTTTTCCCTTCTGCCTCCGCTGCCTGGCGGGTGACTCAGGAGAACTTCCTCAGCAACAACCCGGTGATCTCCGATCTCAAAATCCGGGTTAGTTACGGCGTCGCCGGTAACTCTGCGGTAGAACCCTATTCCACCCAAAGCGTCCTCAACCGCGTCCCCTTTGCCTGGGACGAAGCAGCTGCCATCGGCTATACCTATTCGACCCGAATCGGCAACCCTGACCTGCGCTGGGAAACTTCCACGACGGCCAATGCCGGTGTCGACTTCGGTGTGTTCGACAACCGGATCGTTGGTACCCTCGACGTCTTCCAAACCAAAACCAGCGACCTCCTGCTGCAACGTCTGCTCCCTTTGTCCAGCGGGGCGCTTAATACGATTGAAAACGTCGGTGAAACCGAAAACAAAGGCATCGAAATTGGCGTCAACGCAATTGCAGTCGACAAAGCCAACTTCCGGTGGAACATCGGGGTAAACTGGTTCCGGGTGCGCGAAAAAATCCTTAAACTGGCTACCGAGTCCAATGACGTAGCCAATGGCTGGTTCATCGGGCAAACGACAGAATCCTTCTACGACTACGAAAAGCTCGGGATCTGGCAAAGCAATGAAGCAGATGCTGCGAAAGCCTTTAACCAGCTTCCCGGCGATATCAAGGTCAAGGATCAGAATGGCGACGGAAAAATCGACGCCACCAACGACCGGATCATTATCGGCTCCGGAAGGCCTTCCTGGATCGGCAATTTCAACAGCGACCTGAAGTTCTTCAATTTCGACTTGAACCTGCAGGTGTACGCACGCTGGGGACAGATGATCCGCTATGGGTTTACCGGGGTGTACGACCCGCAGGCCAATGAAAACAGCTTGGTACACGACTACTGGACGCCGGAAAACCCAACCAACGCCTTCCCGCGCCCAAATGCCAACCGCTCCCAAAGCGCCACCCTTTACTATTCTTCCTTGTTCTACCAGGATGGCTCCTTTGTCAAGCTACGCGGCGTTACCCTTGGATACTCCCTGCCGAATTCGCTGATATCGAAAATGCATTTGTCCAAGTTCCGCGTCTACGTTTCTGGTAGAAACCTGTGGACCTACTCCAAGATCGACGATTACGATCCGGAGCGCGGAGGCGGCACCAGCAGCCCAATGAACCGTCTGATCGTAGGCGGCGTAAACGTAGAATTTTAATCTATTCTTCTTTAAATTGAAAAAACAGCATCATATGAATCGCTTGAATATAATCATCGCTATGGCGGGCCTCTTTTTATCTGTGGGTTGCGCCGACCTTCTCGAGGAGGAAAACCCCGCTGGTCTGACTGCGGTAACCGTTTACACCAACCCCGCCGGTTTCGAAACGCTGGTCAATGCGGCTTACTCCTACACCCGGGCCTGGTATGGCAAAGAAGAAGCCTATAATCTCACCGAAATGGGAACTGACCTGTGGCTTCCTGGAGTGGACAACCGCCGTTTGGATCTTATGTCGTACAACAACCTTCAGGGCTCGGAAGCCGGCCTTGCCTCCACTGAAACGTTTATTGAGCGGCTCTGGCAACGCTCTTACCAAGCCATCAACCTCTGCAATACGGGAATCTCCGGCATCAACGATGCCGGCCTGACGGATGCCGTAAAAACGGTACGCGAGGGGGAACTCCGCTTTTTGCGCGCTTATTACTACTGGTTGTTAACCGAGCAATGGGGCGACGTGCACTTCACCACGACGCCTACTACTTCGGCAGAAACCACCGCCAACCGCACTCCGCGCGCCAAAATTTACGAGCAAATCGTCGAAGACCTGAACATTGCCATATCCAACCTGCCTAGCACGACCACGCAGTATGGCAGAGCCACCAAACCGGCAGCAGAAGCCTTCATGGCCCGCGTTCAGCTTACCCTGGGAAACAACCAGCAAGCATCCACGCTGGCTCAAAAGGTGATCAGTTCGTATAACTATAAGCTGGTTCCCAAATTTGCAGACCTCTGGTCGATGTCCAATCTCAAAAAAGCGAGGTCATCTGGGCCTGCAACTACACCGTCGACCTGACCCTGTCCGACCTCACCAACTCCATTACCAATCCGGATGGCCACCCTCGCGGAGGAAATAACGGGCACCTCCATTTCTGTATGGCCTACGAACGCACCGCGGTAGGCTCTATCGGAATGTCCCGGGACGTAGTCAACGGGCGTCCATTCGCCCGGTATATGCCTACGAAATTTCTGCTCAACCTCTTCGACGAAACCAAGGACAGCAGGTATGACGGCAGTTTCAAAACCGCCTGGATTTGCAACAAGGCAGGCGCTTATAAGAAAAAAGTTGGGACGGAAGACATCAACGTAACGCTTAAGGTGGGCGATACCGCTATCGTGGCAACAAAATACGACATCGACGACGCCGTGGATAAAACCAAATCCTACCTGATCGTCGACCAGTCGAAAATGTACAAAGCGGATGGCTCCAGCAACGGCAATGCGTTGTTCGTTCAGTTGAAAAAGTTCGACGACCCTACGCGTCCTTCTTTCAACGAAGCCCAAAGCGCGCGGGATGCGTTCATCATCCGCCTGGCAGAAATGTATCTGATCGCCGCCGAAGCGGAAATGAACCTCGGCAACAATACCAAGGCTGCCGAACTGATCAATGTGGTGCGCACCCGCGCCGCCCAGCCTGGCAAAACGGCAGATATGCAGGTGACCGCCGGCAATATAAACCTGGACTTCATCCTCGACGAGCGCGCACGGGAGTTTGCCGGCGAGCAATTGCGCTGGTTCGACCTCAAGCGGACCGGCAAACTGGTGGAACGGGTCAAAAAATACAACCCCTCCGCTGCCGGCTTCGTCCAGGATTATCACATTCTCCGGCCTATTCCGCAAAAACAGGTAGATGCGGTAACCAATAAATCGGAGTTCGTGCAAAACCCTGGCTATAAGTAATCCGTTCTCAGCCCCGGGGCATACTTTTTTCTCTTGGGGCTGTTTCATAAGATGGCTTTAGCAGCGGCAGCCAATAAACAGGGGCTGTCTCAAAAGACCGTTTTCGCCCCGGGCTGCCAAAAAATATTTTCTTTTTTCAATTCTTTTAAAAAATTGCTTTGCAATTTTTTAAAAGAATTGAAAAAAGAAAATAAAATCTCACGCCGGTAGCAAAGAACGGTCTTTTGAGGCAGCCCCTGTATAAAGGCAAAACCCTACTTTTGCAGCTATAGGCCATCTGGCGCTTCCTGCTCCCGAAACTGGTCCAAAACCTTTTTTCTTGCCGGAAATAGTTCATTCCCTGTTAACATCAAAGAATATGGTTCGCACTTCCGTCCTTCGCTTCTTCTTCCTTTGCCTGCTTGCTGCAACTCCCCTGCACAGTCATGCTCAGGTTTCCATGGCGGCAAACATGGCTGAAACGATTATGCGACAGTACCCCGACTCCCTCGTGGTGAAAAAGTATATTATGCACCTCCTTCAGGACAAACTCCTGCAGGAAGGCGCTTCGACCGACGATCTGGAACAGGCGAACCGCCGACCGGCCAACTGGAACTATGAAATCGGCGTCGTGCTCATGGGGTTTGACCGGCTTTGGCGCTCCACCGGCGATCCCCGCTATTTGCAATACACGAAAAAGATCATTGACCATTTTCTGGATTCTCAGGGAAACATCAAGACCTACGTGATGGAGGAATTTAATATCGATAACATTCCTCCGGGCAGGCAACTCATCTCCCTTTACTACGTGTACAGGGATTCCAAATACCTGAAAGCGGCCAAAACCCTGAAATACCAACTCGACTGGCAGCCCCGTACCCGGCAGGGCGGATACTGGCACAAACTCAAGTATCCCTACCAGATGTGGCTCGATGGCCTGTATATGGGACAGCCTTTCCGCTGCGAATTCCTGCACCTGACGGATACCCAAAACGAATGGGATGATATCGCAAACCAGTTTATCTGGATGGCCAACGGGGCCAAAGATCCTCAGACCGGACTGATGTACCATGGGTTTGACGAAAGCCGGGTGCAGCGATGGGCCAATCCTGAAACCGGCCAATCGCCTGAGTTTTGGAGCCGCGCGATGGGTTGGTACCTGCTCGGATTAATTGACGTGCTGGAACTTTTCCCCGCGACCCACCCCAAACAGCCTCAACTGGTGCAGATCTTTAATGATCTCGCCGCTTCCCTGCTGCGGTTCCAGGATCCGCAGTCCGGTGTCTGGTGGCAAATCACCAACAAAGCATTTCAAAAAGACAACTACCTGGAAAGCTCCGGGTCCTCCATGTTCGTCGCGGCCATGCTTAAAGGAGTGCGCCTGGGATACCTGCCCGAGTCTTTCCTGCCTGCTGCGCAGAAGGGCTACGATGGGATCCTGAAGGAATTTATTACCCGGGACAGCCTTGGAGGGTACCACCTCAACCGCGCCGTATCCGGCGCCGGACTGGGCGGCGACCCCTACCGGGACGGCTCCTACACGTACTACGTCTCCGAACCCAAACGCGACGACGACCTCAAAGCCATTGGTCCTTTTATGCAGGCGGCTGTAGAATATTCGCTGCTGGCGCAGCAGGCAGCCGGGCGCGGCAAAACCGTCTTACTGGACCGATATTTTAACAGCGAATACCGGGACGGCAAGCGATACCACTACATCTGGGAAGATAAATTTGATAGCGGATTTTCCTGGCTGGGAACGATCTTCCGGGATCACGGCGCCAGGTTGGCGAGCCTGGATGTCGCGCCTACCCCGCAGAATCTGCAAGGCGCCAAGGCCTATATTATCGTCGATCCGGATAACTTAAAAGACAATCCGCGCCCTAATTACCTGACAAGCAACGACGTATCCGTTTTATCCGAATGGGTCAAAAACGGGGGAACGCTCTTGTTTATGGCGAACGATTCGGCCAATGCCGACCTGGCCTATTCCAATGCCCTGATCAAGGCATTTGGAATCTCCTTTACTGATCGCAACCTCAATTTCGTCAAAAACGACCATTTTCCCGAAGGCGATGTGGTTATTGCGGCAAAAAACCCGGTGTTTGGAGGCGGAGAAAAGGCCTTCGTCAAAGAACTTGCGACGTTAAAGCTGGGTAAAGGCGCTCAGGCCGTTGCGGTAAAAGATCGCGAAATAGTTATGGCCACCGCCTCCTACGGAAAAGGAAAGGTTTTTGTCATTGGCGATCCCTGGCTTTACAACGAGTATGTCAACGGCAGGAAACTCCCCGGGGACTATCAAAACTACGCCCTCGCGGTACAGTTGGCACGCTGGCTGTTGCAGTAATTTCGGGGGCTTTCGTTACTCCCTGCCAGGGATTCTCGCACCAGGCCAACCGGCGTTTACAACTCCAGCTCCTCCCGGTTGGCCTCCAGCACCTGGATAATAAACCGGATCAGTTCCGGCATATCCCAACCGATCAGTTCCGCCCCTTTGGTCACTTCCTCGCGGTCGACGCTGGCGGCGAAGGATTTGGTCTTCAGCTTTTTGATTACCGATTCCGCGGTAAGGCCCTCAATTTTGGTGGGGCGGATGAGCGCGGCGGCATAGATAAAGCCGGTCAGTTCGTCTGCGGCGACAATGCACTTGTCCAGGAGGCTTCGACGCTCCACATTCCATTTGGTGTAATGCCCTTTGATCGCATAGGCGATGTCCGTTTCGCCCATGGCCTCCAGCTTCTCTACAATCAAATGCGGGTGCCGGTCGGGATACTTATCGTAATCGGCGTCGTGAAGCAGTCCGGTCACCGCATAGATTTCTTCCTTTTCGCCAAAATGGCGGGCTAGGGCCTCCATAACGAGTTCCACACACCGGGCATGGCGCAGCAGGGAGGGAGTTTCCGTCATTTCGGTCAGGATGCGATGGGCTTCGGCTCGGGTCATGGTATCGGTGGTTTTGTTTTTTTCAAGAGAAATGGGATACCTAAAATACCAAAGAAAACGACTATATTAACCTCAAATCTGTTATATTTTAGAAAGACCTAAAATAAAGTGGCATGGTTTTTTTAAATCCTCAAAACCACTTTATTTTGGGGGTATGCCGCTAGAACGTTGTCGCAAAGGGCGTTCTCATCGGAATAAACCAAACCTTTTTTCCGGTTTTTTTCGACCCAAACCGTTCATTGATCCGTTGTTATGGTAGTACGCCAGATAAAAACTACCTCCTTTTTTTATTGCTAAGAGAAAACCGAACGCTTATGAAACCGATCCTGTTTTTTGCCTTATCCCTCTTCCTTTTTTCTTCCTGCGTGAGCAAAAAAGAATTTATCGCCATGCAGGGTTCCAGAGACGAGCTGAAACTGGAACTGGAGCGGTATAAAATAGCCGCTGAAAATTGCGATAAAGACAAATCCCTCCTGCAAAACGAGATCAACGGCTTGCGAGCCATGCTCCGGGAGAAGGAAAACGAACTCATTACCCGGAATACCGAACTGCAAAACGAGCGCAACAAGTACGCGCTGATCGAACAGCAACTCGAATATTTCAAGACCAATAACGCCAATCTGCTCGACCGCTTGGCAGACTTGTCGGTTGTCAGCAAGACCGGCGCGGAAAACATCAAAAAATCGCTGGAGGCCATTAACGAACAGAGTAAATACATCAAGGATCTGACCACGGCCATTCAGCGAAAGGATTCCCTCGCGCTCAATCTGGTGATGAACCTGAAACGCTCCCTGGCCGACGTCAACGATGAAGACGTGACCGTCGAAGTGCGCAAAGGCGTGGTGTACATTTCCCTTTCCGACCGGATGCTCTTCCGTTCGGGCAGCGCGGAAATCAGCGCTCAGGCGGAAAGTGTGCTGAGTAAAATCGCCAAGGTGGTCAATGACTACAAAGAGCTCGATATCCTGGTCGAAGGCCACACCGACAGTGTGCCGATTGCGAATGCCTGCATGGCGGATAACTGGGACCTGAGCGCCAAACGCGCCACCTCCGTCGTCCGGACCCTTCAAAAAAGTATGCGGTGGATCCCAAACGCATGACGGCAGGCGGATGTTCGGAGTACCGCCCCAAGGCGACCAACGCCACCGAAGATGGGAAGCGGACCAACCGCAGGACGGAGATCGTCATTCTGCCGAACCTCGATCAGTTCTTCCAGTTGCTGGAACCTCAGTCTAATTGATACGGAAACAGCGGCTGGATTTCCGGACCAGTATCTAGCTATTTGTGTCCTCCAACGTTTAACATCTGTTGTCTAAAGTCTAATTATGCAGGCGATCTGGGAGCGAGTTCAGGAGGCGTTTCACCTTCCTTTTACCAACGGAGTGCTGGTCTTCGCGTTGCTCCTTTTTATCGTTTTAGCCGTTCCGCTGGCGTTGCGCCGAGTCGGTATACCCGGTATTATCGGGTTGATAATTTCCGGTATCGTCATTGGCCCACACGGGTTTCATATCCTCGACAAAACCGTAGCCGTAGATCTTTTTGCCACCATTGGCCTGCTCTACATCATGTTTGTGGCGGGGTTGGAACTGGACCTGATCGAGTTCCGAAAAAACAGGCATAAAAGCGCCGTGTTTGGGGGATTGACCTTCCTGATTCCTTTGGCCATCGGGCTTCCGGTATGTTATTACCTGCTTGGCTATTCGCTGGAGACCAGCCTGCTGACCGCAGGCATGTTTTCCACGCATACGCTGGTAGCCTATCCCATTGCCAGCCGGCTTGGAATTGTCAAACACGAGAGTGTTGCCCTCACGGTTGGCGGCACGATCATTACCGACACGGCGGTGCTGCTGCTGTTGCCGGTAATTACGGCTTCCGCGCAGGGGCATTCCAGTTGGGAAATATGGAAAGGGCTGCTGATTTCTGCCCCCTTCTTTCTGGTGATTGTCCTGTTTGGGGTTCCCCGTTTTGCCCGGTGGTTTTTGAAATCGGCGGGATCGGAACCCTATGCGCAATACATTTTTGTGCTGGCGACGGTTTTCTTCGTGGCGTTTCTGTCCGAACTGGCTGGCCTGGAACCGATCATCGGCGCGTTTGCAGCCGGCCTTGCGCTAAACCGCCTCATCCCACACACCTCGCCCCTGATGAACCGGATCGAGTTTGTAGGCAATGCGCTCTTTATCCCCATTTTCCTCATCAGCGTCGGGATGATTATCAACCTGGGGGTACTGACCCAGGGTCCGAAGGCGCTGATTGTTGCCGCCGCATTAACTACGGTGGCCCTGGCAGGAAAATGGGTGGCAGCCGGAGTGACTTCCTGGGTTTTCGGGTATTCGTCCGCCGAGCGGCAGTTGATTTTTGGCTTGAGCAGTTCCCACGCGGCCGCCACCCTGGCCATCATCATGGTGGGGTTTCGCCTGGGGATCATCGACGAAAACATCCTAAACGGAACGGTCCTCCTTATCCTGGTCACCTGCATGGTCGCCTCTTTTGTGACCGAACATTACGGAAAAAAAGTAGCTCTGGCCGAGGCCTTACATGGTAACTCCGCCACGGCTGCGCCGGAAGAAAGCCTCCTGGTTCCGATAGCCAATCCGGAAACCATGGAAGGGCTTATCGATCTGGCCCTGATGTTGAAAAAGCCTAAAAACAAGCGCCCCATCACGGGCCTGTCGGTGGTGATGGATGATATGGAAGCCCGGGAAAAACTGGCGGAGGCCCGAAAACTGCTGGACAAAGCGCTGGCCCACGCCGCCGCATCCGGCCAGACGATTGAAATCATTTCCACCATCGACCAGAACGCGGCCAACGGAATCCGAAGGGTAGCTTTTGAAGCAGACGCTACCGATATCGTCCTTGGCCATAGCGCCAAAGCGAATCTCATGCAACTGATCTTTGGAAAAACCAACCAGAATATCGTCGAAATGAGCCGGCAGGCCGTCTGGATTTATCGCCTTGCTCAGCCTATCCATCAGACCGGCACAATCCGGGTTTTTTGCCCTTCCTTTTGCGAGCTGGAATATGGGTTCGGGCATTGGGTAGAAAAAATAGCCCGCCTTTCCGGCACGCTGAGCAGAAAGGTCGTTTGTTACGGAGAGGAGGCTACGTTTGAGTTCCTCCGGTCCCAAATCCAAAAATACAAAACTCGGCGGCGCCTTTGAATTCAAGGCGTTCCGCGACTGGAAACATTTTGAAGAGCTCACGCCTTCCTTTCAGGCCAACGACCTGATCGTGCTGGTTTCACCAAGGGAGGGCGATTTGTCCCACTTGCCTGCCCTGGAGGGGATCTCAAAGCACCTCGACGAATACCTTCCCCAATCGAGCTATCTGCTGATTTACCCGCCGATCAATCCGGAATGGACGGAAGATAGTCCGGATCATCTGTTTATTTAATGTTCAATTCACAGAACAAGGCATCTCTTAACCTTCTGCTAATTTCCAGATAACATTTGTTCTCTTGCTTTGTGTAAAATCAAAACGTTGCACATGAGAACATGTTTTACCCATTTATGGCTGCTTCTTTTGCTGGGCACAGGGCTTACCCTGTCTGCGCAGAAGACGATCAGCGTACGCGTCGCCACTGGGAACGACGACCTGGAAGAGTACATCCCAGGCCCAAACCAGACCAAGACGCTTGGATCGATGGATGCCGGCAGTTCCGACCTGGAACTCGGCTCCGAAGCGGCCAACAACAAAGACCCCCAATTGGTGGGGATCCGATTTACGGGAATTTCTATCCCAAAGGGGCGCTGATTACCCGGGCCTACATCCAGTTTACCGTGGATGCCGTCAGTAAAAACACCGACCCGTCGGAACTTTACATTTATGCGCAAGATGCCGACAACCCCCTCACGTTCAGTCCCGACACCCTGTTTAACCTTTCCTCGCGCCCGCAGTTGAAGGACTCCATCTTCTGGAAAATCCCCGATGGGACATGGAAAACAGCGAACGTGGCTGGACCAGATCAGCGTACGCCGGACCTTTCCCGCCTGGTGCAGGCCCTCGTTGATCGCAACGGGTGGGCCGACGGCAATGCCATGGCTTTCTTTATAAAGGGAATAGGCACCCGCGAAGTAGATGCCGCTGACGACGAAGCGGCCAAAGCGCCGATGTTGGTCATTGAATACGTCCCCGCTTCCAGCCTTTCCTCCCGCGTCGCTTCCGGCAACGACGACCTGGAAGAATACATCCCCGGCGCCAACCAAACCAAAACCCTGGGATCAATGGATGCCGGCAGCTCCGACCTGGAACTCGGCTCCGAAGCAGCCAACAACAAAGACCCTCAATTGGTGGGGATTCGCTTTACCGACCTCAATATTCCCCAAGGCGCTCTGATCCGCAACGCCTACATTCAGTTTACGGTGGATGCCGTTAGCAAAAATACGGATCCTTCGGAACTCTATATCTACGCTCAGGATTCAGACAACCCTCTGACGTTCAGCCCGGATACGCTGTTCAACATTTCCTCCAGGCCTCAGCTCAAGGATTCCATTTTCTGGAAGATTCCCGATGGCACCTGGAAAACGGCAAATGTAGCCGGCCCCGACCAGCGTACGCCCAATATCGCCAGCCTGCTCCAGGCTTTGATAAACCGCGAAGGCTGGAAAGCAGGCAATGCCATGGCCTTTTTCATTAAAGGAAATGGTACCCGGGAAGCCGATTCCGCCGACGATGAACCGCAAAAAGCCCCGCTTCTCGTGGTGGAATACATCAATGTCAGCTCCTTAATGCCACACAGATGGCAACCGGCAACGACGACCTGGAAGAATACATCCCCGGCGCCAACCAGACCAAAACCCTGGGATCTATGGATTCGGGCAGCTCCGACCTGGAACTCGGCTCCGAAGCGGCCAACAACAAAGATCCGCAGTTGGTAGGTATCCGCTTCACCAATATCGGCCTGTCGAAAGGCGCCAAGGTGAAGAACGCTTATATTCAGTTTACGGTCGATGCCATCAGCAAAAACACAGACCCTTCTGAGCTATATATTTATGCACAGGATTCGGACAACCCGCTGACTTTTAGCCCCGACACCCTGTTCAACATCTCTTCCCGGCCTCAGCTTAAGGACTCCATTTTCTGGAAAATCCCCGATGGGACCTGGAAAACGGCGGGCGTAGCCGGCCCAGACCAGCGTACGCCCAACATCACCGGTTTGGTGCAAGCGCTTCTCGACCGCGACGCCTGGAAGTCAGGCAACGCCATGGCCTTCTTCATTAAAGGCGTGGGTACCAGAGAAGCAGAATCCGCTGACGACGAAAAAGCCAAAGCGCCCAAGCTGATCATCGAATACTATTCCGGCGGTCAAGACACGGGTTCAGTGGGTAATCCTGTGACGAAATACCCGGTGGTAAAAGGCGACTCCTGGTCGTACTTCGACGGGTCCACACCGGTGGACACGGCTTGGGCAAAACCTGGGTTTGTAGACAATTCCTGGCCTTTTGGCCCTGCTCCGCTTGGA
This sequence comes from Haliscomenobacter sp., assembly GCA_016713275.1. Taxonomy (GTDB): domain Bacteria; phylum Bacteroidota; class Bacteroidia; order Chitinophagales; family Saprospiraceae; genus JADJPL01. Next base: position 215,069 of record JADJPL010000028.1, on the reverse strand, counting down.
TACGGCGAAACAGGGATCGCTACTACCGTTGCCAAAGGCCCCGTTTCTCATTATTTCCGCAAACGGATCACTGTGGATAGCCTGGCTTCGTTGAAAGACACGCTCGAGTTCCACCTCCGTGCCGACGACGGCGCCGCCCTCTATATCAACGGCGTAGAGCAGTTCCGCACCAATATGCCCGCCGGCGCCATCCAGCAATCGACGGCAGCTTCCCGAACGGTGACCGGTAACGAAGAAAAGCCTTACTTCTTGTTCGAAGTGCCCAAATCGGCTTTCACAGCAGGGGAGAACGTTGTTGCCGTCCGCGTGCATCAACCCGTCGCGAACGACGAGGACCTATTCTTTGACCTCTTCATCCGCGAACGCCAGTTCCTGACCAACGCGCCTGCTGTTGGTTGTTCCGCGCCCAACGACATGCACATTTCTTGCTTTACGTCGATTATTCCTACCACCCAGAACGATACCCTGCGCGTGCCGGTTTCGTCCCACGTTTTCCAGTTTGTTTCTGTGGAAGGCGATAAATACACCTCGGGCGCCGGAGGCACAGGAAGTAACTACGACTTCACCGGCTATGTCCCCAAAAATGGCAGCAGCAAGGAAGGATACCTCTCCATCAACCACGAAACCGACCCAGGCGGCGTTTCTATGCTGAAGGTCCGCTACAACGAAACGTCAGGGCTCTGGGTAGTCGATTCCTCCCAGGCAGTCGACTTCTCCGCCGTTGCCGGAACCGTGCGCAATTGCTCCGGAACGGTCACTCCCTGGAATACGATCATCACTTGCGAAGAAGACTACGGCAACAACACCGACACCAATGGAGACGGGTACCTCGACATCGGCTGGTGCGTAGAAATCGATCCGGTTACGGCCAAGATTAAGGAGTACGGTACGGGTAAAGCCCAGAAACTGTGGGCGCTGGGCCGTTGCAGCCACGAAAACGTTGTGGTCGACCCCAAAGACTGGCGCATCGTTTACTATGGCGAAGACGATGGCGACGGTAGCGTGTACAAGTTTGTAGCGGATAAGGCAGGCGATCTTAGCTCGGGTAAATTGTATGCCCTCAAGCTCGACTTTGCATACAACGGCGGCGATCCCGCTGGAACTACAGGAACATGGGTGCTTGTACCCAATACCACCCCCCAAGAACGCAGCGACTCTAAAAAGTCCGCCCTTGCCCTTGGCGCCACGAAATTTGCTGGCATCGAAGACGTGGAAATCAGTCCGATCAACAACTTGATCTACTTTGCCGTCAAAGGCGCCAGCCGCGTGTACCGTTTCAAAGATGACGGAACCACCGTTTCGGCTTTTGAAACCTTCCTGGGCGGAAAATCCTACCGCATCAACCTTGGAGACAAGGTGGTGGTGGAAGATTTCGGTTCCGGTATCGACAACCTCGCGTTCGACGACCGCGGCAATTTGTTCAGCCTCCAGGATGGCGGCAACAATTACGTATGGTTTACTCCCGCCAGCCACACCAACGCCAACCCGCAAGTGGAAATCTTCATGAGCCCGCCCCGCGGGTCTGAGCCTACCGGTATCAGCTTCACCCCAGACTTCCGGTATATGTTCATTTCCGTTCAGGAGCCAAGTTCTTCGGCTACTCAGGCCGACGTTGCCAAGCGCAGCGTGAAACAGGATCTGAGCTATGCGCTGGCTGTTGCCCGTACCCCTTTCCTGGGCCAGGGCACACCCGTTGGCACGAAAGAACTCGTAGGCGCCGGGCCTCAATTCCAGATCTATCCCAATCCAACGGGCGATCAATTCGCCGTAGCGGTGGAACTGGAAGAAGCCGCCGATTTGAACATCCAGGTATTTGACCTCAATGGCCGCCAGATCAGCCTGCTGCGCGCAGGCAAGCATACCCCTGGCGCGTACCGCTTTGAGTTCTCTGCCAGCGCCAGCAACCTCCAGACTGGCATTTATGTGGTGAAAGTCAATGCCGGCAACCGGTCTAGCGTCCGGAAGTTGGTGATCAACTAGTTTCGAAACGGAATATTAAAAAACAAAAAGCAGCCGCCGGCTTAGGGCACGGCGCGCTGTTTTGTTTTTACTCCTGGAAATAATTGGACAAGCACAAGAAAATCCCGTTCTTTTGTCCGGCAAAGCAACTACTTTTTGCCCGCCGCTTATGGAGCAGGAACAACTAGCCGTCACCACCGAATTACTTGCTCAGGATTTCGCCATTGAAGGCGCGCCTGGGGAAATCACTGAGGAACAATTGTTCCGCATGTTCTCGGACCAGGTCGCCTTTTTAATCGAAAACCGAATGGAGTTTCTTTTGAGCCTGATGTACCGGCTCGATATCGACGAACGGAAGGTCGATTGGGCGCTTTCTCCTCTTTCGCCGGACCCTCCGGAAGAGGCTATTGCCCGCCTGGTTTTGGAACGCCAGAAGCAACGGGCATGGACCAAACTGCATTATCGCCCTCCCATCCTGGAAGAAGGATGGGAAGACGATGGCCCAGAATAAAGAAAAAGGCGTTTAAATCTTGTTGAAAAACAAATCCCTGGAGGCTCTGGAAGCTACCGCGCGATTGAATGCGGGGATTTGGCACAGCACGAGTTCGTCGAGATTCAGATATTTGATCTGAATCGTTTCCACGTAGGGGGCATCGGCCTCAAACCGCTCCAAAAGCAGGTATTTCCCATCGCCGGAAAGCCTCCACCGGCCTTCGTCGATCAGATCAATACCCAGTTCGTCGCTATGCAGGCCTTTGCTAAACGTGCCGTCAGGCCGGAAAGAATACCGGAACACCGCGCTGATGGCTTGTTCCCGGGTAGCGCAGAGGCCTTCTTCGACAAAGATATCCGGCGCTGTGGGGCTGTGCTCCCATTTTCCTGTCAGTTGTTTGACAATGCGCGCAAGCGAATCGGTGGAAATAGCTTGTTGGAACCTAAAGGCAAGCACGGTTGCCGTGCCTTGCTCCTGCAGGTTTAGTCCTTCACAAGTACTTTCCAGGGAGAAGGCGCGCTCTGTTTGGTTGTTACGCAAATACAAGTATACCTTGCCTTTCTCCTCGACCAGCGTCCAGGAATAGCGCAGGCATTCGCCGGGAGCTCCTCCCTCTCCGGTCAGCCAGTATGCATAGCCGTTTTCGCCAAATTGCAGGACGTGCACACGCGCAGCATAGACGGAAACATTTTCACACTGCCAGGTCCCGCTGACGAGATCCAGCCGTACTTGTTCGACGGCCGTCAAAGCCGAAGAAGGGGCGCTAAAGGTAAGCCGGCAGCCGGAAGATGCAGGCGGAGCAGGTTGGCCGGAAGCCCACATGCTCAGGTAAAGGAACAGTGTTAGGGAAATGGTGGCTAAGGTTTTCATCCTTCAAAAATTTTGTTCGGGTGATTGTCGGGTACATCCTTAAAACTGGTCTTAGGGGAAAAATGTTACAAAGGATGCCAAATATTTTTCTGAATTAACGCTAAAATCATCTTCCAATCAGAATAATACACTTTAAAGACAACGATTTATGTAGAAGGTTGCATAAAACATGCCTGCATTCCGGTTAATTAAGGTTACTTTTTGTTAAATTCCGATGAACTTCAAATGCCTTATGCTGATCGCCACCCGGGGAATTGTCTTTCGGACCATTAAATATTCCGAGTCCAGCATCATCGCGGATATCTACACCGAAGCGCGAGGGTTGCAATCGTATTACATCAACGGCATCCGGTCGGAAAAAGCCAAACTGAAAGCCGGCTTGTTCCAGCCCATGTCCCTTCTGGAAATCGTAGCGTACGCCCGCGAAGACAAATCCCTGAACCGGATCCGGGAGGCCCGGTTGACGTACGCCTACCAATCCATCCCTTTTGACGTGCGCAAAGGCGCGATCGTCCTGTTCATGGCAGAAGTCGTTCGAAAAACCATCCGGGAAATAGAACCCAACCCCGAGCTCTTTGCCTTTCTGATGGATACCTTATTATTTCTGGATCAAACCCAGGAACGATTCTACAACGTGCATCTTTGGTTCCTGGTTCGCCTCAGCGGATACCTTGGCTTCCTCCCCGGAGGCGACTTTTTGCCCGAAAGCCCATGTTTCAACCTGAAAGAAGGCGCCTTTTGCTCCAGACAGCCCTCCGATCCCTGGATACTGGAGGAAGAACCCAGCAGCCTGCTATACCGGTTGTTGGAACAGGACTGCCCCCTAGCCCAAACCATTCCCCTGACCCGAAGTCAGCGCCAGCACCTGCTCAACCAGATACTGGAATATTACCGCCTCCACATGGACCATTTGCCGGATATTCAATCCCATACTATTTTGCATGAAATCTTTTGAAGTACGATGTACGGTTTACGGTTTACGGTTTACGGGGTACGGTTTACGGGGTACGGTTTACGGGGTACGATGTACGGTTTACGAAGTACGAAGTACGAGGAAACGAAGTAGCGAGGTAGCGAAGTCTCCCACAACTGGGCTCGTGTGAATCGCTTAAGTTGGTAATTGGCTTTATCTTCGTAAACCGAAAACCGTACCCCGCACATCGTACCCCGTACCCCGTACCCCGTACATCGTAAACCGTAAACCGTAAACCGTATATCGTACCCCGTACATCGTACATCGTAAATCGCATGAGAAAAACCATCTGCACCAAATCCCCGGAAGGGTCCCGGTTTACCTGGATCGACATCGAGCAGCCAACGGCAGAAGAGCTGACTATGCTGGCCCAGCAATTCGGGCTCAACCATCACGTAGTAAAGGACTGTATGGAGCCCGACCACTTACCGAAACTAGAAGCAGGAGTACATGCAGACTTTATCCTCCTTCGGCAACATCTCTGGCCTCTGAAAGAAGAAGACGACACGATTCGGGAAATCAGCACGAAAGTGGCCATATTCTTTAATTCGGATTATTTGATCACGGTACACCGGCGTCCCCAACCTTTTCTCGAGGTTTTGTACCAGCAGGCTTTTTCCGCTACTCCGAAGATCAGCTCCGGTGAGATTATTACCCGCATTTTGTTCAAAATAGCCGAATCGTTTGAAGTACCGCTAACCGCTATGTCCAATGAACTTGAAGAGTTGGAAGACGATATTTTCATCCGGCAAAAAAAACCCATGCGGGTGCAGGAAGACCTGTATTACATGAAGCGCCGGGCGTCGAAAATGCGCAAACTGCTTTATCTGACTGCTCAGGTGGCCAGAAAACACCAACCCAGCGAACGGGATCAGCACCTGATGAACGACGTGCTGGACTCGCTGCAGAAGCTGGAATTTGAAACCGATCAGGTCCACGACAACGCAACCAATCTACTGAACACCTACCTGTCTATTGCCGCGCACCGAACCAACGAGATCGTCCGCATTCTGACCATTTTTTCCGTATTTTTTCTGCCCCTGACGTTCATCGTCGGGATCTACGGAATGAACTTCGACTACATGCCGGAGCTCCGGATGCGGCTGGGCTACCCCCTCGCGCTTGTGGGTATGGCGCTTATTACCCTGGGCATTTTTGCATGGTTTCGCAAAAGAACTGGATTTAGGTTTTTTTACCCCAACAATCCAGGTTCGCCCGGCTGAACAAAAGGCTGATTGCGCAAGCGCTTGCCCGTAGCCCGATAGACGGCGTTGGCAAAAGCGGCGGCCAAAGGAGGCAGGGCAGGCTCCCCTAGCCCTGTCGGCGCCTCTTCGCTCTCCACAAAGTGAACCTCTACGGGAGGCGCTTCGGCCATCCGGATCATCCGGTACCGGTCGAAGTTGGTCTGCTCGGGCGCCCCGTCTTTAATGGTAAGCTGGCTGAACATCGCGTGCCCCAGGCCGTCGATAATCGCTCCAGCAACCTGGTTTTCAGCGCCGCTACGGTTGATCAGTATCCCACAATCGACCGCGCAAACCACGCGCTGGATCTTGGGTTTGTTATTGGTCACTACAACCTCCACCACCTGTGCTACGTACGTACTGAATGAAAAATAAGCGCTAAAGCCCTGAAATACGCCTGACGGCGCCTGGCCCCAATTCGCTTTTTCCGCTGCCAGCCGGATCACCCCCATTAGGCGGTCGGCCTGGTATTCCTGGCGGCCCACCGGCTGCTGTTTCGCCTGATCGAGCAGGCCGAGCCGGAAGGCTACCGGGTCCTTTCCAGCAGCCAGAGCTACCTCGTCCAAAAAGCTTTGTTCGGCAAACCCCAGGAAGTTGTGCACTGGCGCGCGCCAGGGGCCCGTCGTCACTTTCGATTCGAGGTTATGCCCTTCCACAAGCAGGTTTGGCAGTGCCCCGGCAGGGAAGTTGTTTTCCCGGGTTGGGTTGCCCACATTGATGCCTGACCCGCGCAGGTGGTAGGCCGTCAGGTTCCCCTGGGCATCCAAAGCTGCACGGAAACGGTATTTACAAGCCGGGCGATAAATGCCCCCACCCATGTCGTCTTCGCGAAGCCACACCACTTTCACCGGCTTTTTGGCCAAATGGGATATTTCGGCGGCTTCCACCGCGTAATCCGTGTTCAGACGGCGGCCAAAACCTCCGCCTTGTCTGGTCATTTCTACCCGGATCTTTTTCTGATCGATTTGGAGCAGCTTGGCGATCTGGGTCCGGGCGGATTCGGGGGTCTGCGTCGGCCCGACCATCAGGACGCCATCTGGGCGCACATCGGCAAAGAAGTTGAGCGGCTCCATGGCATTGTGCGGTAAAAACGGGCATTCGTAAACCGCTTCCACCGTCTTGGATGCCTGCGCAAAGGCCGGTTCCGTGTTGCCATCTTTGCGACGGGGCGTTTCTGCAGCCTTATCCAGAAGGGCGCGCAAGGCGCTATCGTGCTGGTCGGTGCTTTCCAATTCGCCTTCCGGCGCCCATTGCAACTGGAGGGCATCGCGCCCTTTCTTGGCCTCCCAGGTGGTATTGGCCAGCACGGCCACTTTGTTTCCAAAGCGGACGACTTGTTGGACCCCCGGCATGGATTTGGTCTTGGAATCGTCAACGGATACCAGCTTCAGTCCGAAAGCCGGTGGGCGGGCGACGACGGCGACGGCCATGCCTTCGCGTTTGAGGTCCTGACCGAACAGGTTCTCCCCCGTAACGATCGCGTGGTTGTCGACGTTGGCAATGCGTTTGCCCAGAAGCCGAAACTCCGAAGGTTTCTTTAATGGGGGGTCGGCAGGCGGGGTTTTGGTTGCGGCCAGCGAAGCCAGCTCCCCGTAAGTGGCCTGCCGGTTCGTAGCCGGATGCTTCACCATCGAGGCGCCCGTGACGCACGTCTCCGGAGCTACCTGCCATTTTTCGGCGGCAGCGGCAATAAGCATCATACGGGCAGCTGCGCCTGCGGTGCGAAGCGGTTTCCAGGAGGCGCGGATGGAACCGCTTCCTCCGGCTACCTGCCGGGTATAGGCTTCCGTATCCAGCGGCGCCTGCTCGACCACGACGTGGGCCCAGTCGGCATCGAGCTCTTCCGCTACGATCATCGGCATGGAAGTCTTTACCCCCTGCCCGATTTCCGGGTTTGGCGACTGGATGGTAATCTTGCCGTCGGGCGTTATTTTTATATAGGCATTAAACGCGGCGCCTTCCAGAAATGCAGGGTCGAACGCTCGGGCGTGCCCTGCCATCCACTGAATGCCAATGAGCATGCCGCCTCCGGCGAGAGCGGATACCTTCAGGAAGGAACGGCGATCGAAAGATGCAAGTTGATGTTCCATCAGGATCTGGATTTTTTAGCGGCTAAATGAATGGCTTCGCGAATGCGGTTGTAGGTTCCGCAACGGCAGATATTTCCGGCCATAGCCGTGTCGATGTCGGCATCGGTAGGATTGGGGTTTTTCCGGAGCAACGAAGCGGCGGTCATGATCTGGCCAGCCTGGCAAAACCCGCACTGTGGAACGTCGGTCTCCTTCCACGCTTCCTGTACGGGATGGTCCCCCTCCCGTGAAAGGCCTTCGATCGTGACGATATTCGCGCCTTCCACCACGGAAACCGGCAGCGCGCAGGAGCGCATAGGTTCGCCATTAATGTGGACGGTGCAGGCGCCGCACTGGCCAATCCCGCAAGCATATTTGGTTCCGGTGAGGTCGAGGTGCTCCCGCAAAACCCATAGTAAGGGCGTGTCCTCACTGACGTCCACAATCCGGCGTTTGCCGTTTACTTTTAAGGTAAGTCGTGCCATATGCGTTAGATGAATTAGGGAGTAGGGGTTAGGGAGCAGGGATTAGGGAGCAGGCGCTTCTTGCTCCCTGCTCCCTAACCCCTCTGCTCCCTGATCCCTATAAAATGCGATTATTCCAGATCACTATGGGTGTAAATTACAAAAAAATCAAAACAAGGGCTAAATCAGTTCCCCTGATTCTCAATAACCGGCGCCAAAGGCTCCAAAAGCAATAAACTATCCTTGGCCAGCGAATCGGCGAGCAATTCTTCGGCGGAAGGTATCCGGGCTGGGCAAGCCAGGCGGCGCAATTGTTCTGGCGGCAAAACAGGAAACTCGCCGCCATGCCAACGCATCATGGTGGAGTCATCCAGCACCTTTCGCATAAACCGGGCATATACCGGGAGAGCGGTAGCGGCGCCTTGCCCGTATTCGAAGTTGCGGAAACGCACCAGCGGGGAATCTCCCCCAACCCAGGCGCCGGCCAGCAGCTTGGGCGTATACCCGATAAACCAGCCATCGGCGTGATTTTGGGAGGTTCCAGTCTTTCCGGCTACCGGCACATCCACTACGTTGTACATCCACCGCAAGCGGCTGGCCGTGCCATAAGACGCAACCGATTGGAGCATGCGCGTCATCGTATGCGCTTCCGACTGGCTTACGGCCTGTTGGCGGGTTCCCTGATCGAACTCGGCAATGACTTCCCCCTTATGATTTTCAATCCGGCGGATAGCCAGCGGCCTTGTGCGTCCGCCCCCGCTGGCAAACACCGCAAAGGGCTGGATCATCTCGTAAAGCGAAACTTCCGCAGTGCCCAGCGCAATAGACGGCTCCACCGGCACTTCGCTTTCAATCCCAAGCGCTTTTGCCAGTTCCGCTACTTTCTTTACCCCCATGCGCATGATCAATGCGACGGTGACCGTGTTGATGGAATTCGTCAACGCGCCTTCCAGCGAGTACGATCCCCCGTAAATCCCGTCGGCGTTTTGAGGAATCCAGTCGTCTTTATCCGTTCCATCGGGCTCGAAATGAGGCTCGGGATCATCGCGGCGCCAATCTTTGATCGCCCAGTCGCCTTTCGCGTATTCGTGGTACACGATGAGGCGGTTAGGGATCTGATCGCAGGGAGGAATACTGTCGCGCAACGCCTGCATATAGACCACGGGCTTAAACACCGACCCCGACTGGCGCCGGGCCCGCACGTGATCAAATTGGAAGAAGTCATAGTTGATGCCGCCTACCCAGGCCCGGACATAGCCCGTGTTGGGCTCCATCGCCATAAAGCCGACCTGAAGCAACCCCAGGTGGTAGCGCACCGAATCCAGGGGCGTCATCTCCACTTCTTTAACGCCCTCGTAGGAGAAGATCTTCATCCGCACCTTCTGATTGAAGATTCGGTCGATTTCGGCTTCACCAGCACCCCTCGCTTTCAGCGATTTGTAGCGCTGGGAATTCACGACACCCAGCCGGATGGTATTCACGTCGCTCCAGGGCTGGGTAAACCCTTTCCAATGGCGGTCGAACTTTTCCTGCATGTCCGACAGATGTTCTTCCACGGCTTGCTCTGCCAGGCGCTGCATTCCCGTGTGGAGGGTCGTGTACACTTTCAACCCGTCGGTATAAATATTGTAGGGATCTCCGTTGGGTTTGCGGTAGTTCTTGATCAGGCGTTCGAGTTCCTGCCGCACAAACTCCCGGAAATAGGGCGCCATGCCTTCATTTCGGACCACCGGATTGTAATTCAGATTCAGGGGAAGGGTTTGCAGCGCAGCCAGCCGGGATGGATCCAAATACCCCGCTTTTTCCATTTGCTGGAGCACGATGTTGCGGCGCGTCAACGCCCGTTCAGGAAAACGAACCGGGTTGTAATACGTGGTGGCGCGAAGCACCCCGATCAGCGTAGCGCCTTCTGCAACGTTAAGCAGGGAAGGGGCTTTGTTGAAAAATCGGCGGGCAGCCACATCAATGCCAAAAACATTCTCGGGGAAAGGCACGGTGTTGAGGTATAGAGTGAGGATTTCTTCCTTGGAGTATGCCCGTTCCAACCGGCCGGCAATGACGATTTCCCGCATTTTATTGATGACCAGCGACAAAAACCGGTACTCCTTTCTCGGGAGCAGGTTTTTGGCCAACTGCTGGCTCAGCGTGCCTCCTCCTCCTCCCGACCGGTCGCCACTGATAATCGTCCGGAACAGCACCCGGCCCCAAGCCCGGTAATCGACGCCCCGGTGCTGATAAAAGCGGGAATCTTCGGTAGCTACCAGAGCCTGAAAGACATGCGGAGGAATATCCTGATACTGCACCACCGTACGGTACTGGTTGAAATACCGCCCCAGGAGGATCGAATCCGCAGAATACACCTCTGTCGCAACCTGGGTTTGGATCTCCCGCAATTCCCGAACCGAAGGAACCGATAGCGCAATCGTCGTCCGGAATACGAACAGCGCCAGAACCATCCCCAAAAACGCCAAACCGGAAAGCCGGACCCATCGCGCCAGTCGGGGTTTTCGGGCTGCAAACCGCTTCCATCGCTCATTCAACGGGCTGAACGCAGCTTTGATTTTGTTTAAAAATACCTGGAGGGACGCGTTATACGACATATTCCATTAATTGCTTTGCATGGATAAATAAGCGGCTTCATGAACCCGCCGGCGAATCCCCAAATCGAGCAAGGCCCGGCTTGAACGGAAAGGATAGACCCGGTTGGAGAATACGATCACCAGCAGGCGGGTTTCCGGATCGACCCAGGTATACGTTCCCGTAAACCCCGTATGCCCAAAACTGGATGCGGAGGCCTGAGGCGCATAGGAAGCCGAAGCCGGATTATAGGCAAGCGCAGGCTTGTCAAAACCCAATCCCCGATGAATCCCTTCCCCACAGTACTGACAGCGGATAAATTCCTTCACGGCCTTCTCTTCTATAAACCGCTGCCCTCCATACGCCCCATAATTCATATACATCTGCATGAGTTTTGCCAGATCATTAGCTGAACCAAACAGTCCGGCATGGCCGGAAACGCCGCCGAGCATGGCCGCTCCTTCGTCGTGTACCGTCCCGCGCAATAGCTTCATCCGGAAAAACGTGTCGCGCTCGGTAGGTACAATGCGCTCCGGAGGGAAGAACCGCAAAGGGTTCAGGGTAAGGGTTGTAGCGCCCAGCGGGCGATAAAAATGGGATTTGATATAGGTCTCAAAATCAACGCCGGTCTGGTACTTCACGATTCGGGGCATGGTGTAGAAAAAGAAATCGGAATACACAAAACCCGGTTTTTCGTTGAGGGGCGATTGGTAAATAGACTTATAGATCGCCTGGTTATACTTGCGGTGTAGCCATAGACTGTCCGTTATATACACGTTGTAGGCCGCAGACGAATCGGTTTTGAAGGTACGCGCCTTGAACCGGAAGTCGTTATTCCGGTTGCCGTCCCAGTGTTTTTGCCAGGGATTGCGGCTTTGCCCTTTCAACGTGCCCCGCCAGAACGGAATCCAGGCCATGAGTTGCGCCGTATGGGTGAGAAGGCGGCGCATGGGCAGGCCGGCTTTGTTTGTCCCTTTGACCTCCGGGAGATAATCCGCCAAAGGCGCGTCGGGGTCAAATTTACCCTGCCCATACCATTCCATCAGCACGGGCAGCCCGGAAGTAATCTTGGTTACCGAGGCAAAATCGTACACATCGGTGAGCTGAACGGGATGCTGGTCGTCGTAGGTATGGGCGCCAAAGGCGCGATGGTACACCACCTTTTCATCTTTAGCGATGAGGACCTGGGCGCCGGGATAAGCCCTGGCCTGAAGCCCTTCGAGAAGGATCGCTTCCACGCTGTCTTCCAGCAACTGACCGTTCATGCCCACCAACTCCGGCGGCGCATACCCCAACCGGATCGCTTGGGGAAGGTCCAGACCGGCGCCTGGCCCAAATGCCGTACCCAGGGGTTGAGCAAGCCGCGCGTTCAGAGCGGTTCCCCCAAAAAGCGCCTGAGCGGCCAGGGATTGGCCATAGTAGGTCCCCGTGCCGGCGATCAGCACGCCCGAACCGGCCAGCTCGGGATATTGGGCCAGCAGTTGCCCTGCGTCGAACGCGACCAGAGCAACCCGGGCTTTTTGCGAAAGCGCCTTCCACGCTTCCAGGGCGGACGAAGACAACGCAGAGCCGTTGCCGTTCACGGCAACGACGAACAAATTATAGCGGCTGAGCTGCTCCTGCGCCCACACGGCGGCGCCGAAAGCCGGAACGTTCAGGCGCGCGATTTCCGTATACCGCTCCAGATACTCCTGAAAAACGCTCAAAGGCTCGCTCTCCGACAAAGGGAGCAAAGCGATCCGGAGCGTGTCGAGCCGGAGGAACGGAATCTGCTGCCCGGCATTCCGCAAAAGCACCGTTTGGGAAAGCGCTTGCCGGTAAGCGTCAAGCCCGTCGCCGGAAGGGCTTTGGGCACGGACCGAATATCCGAAAACCACAAAGCCAAAGACAACGCATGCAAGCCCGCGCAAGCGCCGGAAAAACAGGTTAGGGTGTTTGCACATGTGCAAGTATTTTATGAACTATGCGCGGGCCCTTGTCCAAAATGCGTAAGTTTGAGGAGGGAACGCGCACTGTTTTTTTCAACGCAAATGATCTCGTAACCTATGTCGAATGCGTCTGCCAAATTATTAAAAATCCTCATTCTTGCTGCCATTTTGTTCCAAAGCCTGAACGTGCCGGCTCAATTTATGGATCGCCGGACCCAGCGGCAGCTCGACGAGAAAATCCGGGAGTCCAAGATATTCTCCCAATATTTCACGGGGTTTGCGCTGTTTGACCCGGCCAAAGACGCGATGCTCTACCAAAAAGATGCGTTCAAGTACTTCACGCCCGCCTCCAATACCAAGCTGTTTACCCTCTACACCGCGTTAAAAATCCTGGGAGACAGCATGCCCGTCCTGCGCTATGGATACCGCGACCAACTGCTGGTCATCCAGGGCACGGGCAACCCGTTGTTCTTTCATCCGGACTTTGAGGATAACGCCCAGGGATGGGACATCCTTCAGCAAGCCAAAAACCTGATACTGTACTCCGAGGATAACTACCGCGACGACCACTTCGGCCCCGGATGGTCCTGGGCAGATTATCAATATGCCTATCAGGTGGAAAAAAGCCCGTTTCCGATCCACGGGAACTTCGCGCGTATTTTTCGGGATTCCGGGGAAACCCAGATTAAAACCCAACCGGCATACTTTACCCGATTCCTCCGCCCGGCGCCTGCCGGCGGCGGAGCATACCCCAGAATCCAAAGAGAGGAAACCGGCGATTATTTTTTCTTCAACGAATCCGCGCTCAACGGCCGCCCGTTCTCGGTGGAAGTTCCCTACAACCAATCTCCCGCTGCCGTCTGCGGGCTGCTCAGCGACACCCTCGGCATCCGCGTTATGCCGGCGTCCGAGATCCCCGGACCGCTGCCTGCTTTCACCACCGTATATGCCCCGCTTCCGGATACGCTGCTCCAGCGCTTTATGCAGGAGAGCGATAACTACCTCGCGGAGCAGTTGCTGCTGATGTGCTCCGCCAAATTATCCGACACGCTGAACACGGAAGCCGTCATCGAATACGCCAAGAAAAACCTGTTCCAGGGGCTTCCGCCCGACACCCTGAACTGGGCCGACGGGTCGGGCCTGTCCCGGTACAATCTGTTTACCCCCCGGACGATCGTAGCGTTGTTACATAAACTTTACCAGGAAGTTCCACAGGAACGCCTGTTCCGCATCCTGGCTACCGGCGGGAAATCAGGCACCATCCGCTCCTGGTACGGAGGAAAAGCAGAACCCTACGTGTTTGCCAAAACAGGCACGCTGGCCAACCAGCATTGCCTCAGCGGTTTTGTCAAAACCAAAAAGGGGCGCACGCTGATCTTCAGCTTTATGCACAACAACTTCAACGGCTCGGCCACGCCTATCCGGACAGAAATGCAGAACGTACTGGAATGGATCTGGGAATCCCTGTGATCATTTCAGGACTTTTCGGCCCCATACCAGAACCTGAAAACCATACGTGCTAAGCCACAGGACCAGCGCAGCGAAGGAAAGGATGCCAAAAGCGGCATAGGGCTTGACCGCCCGCAAGTTGATGTGCATCAATTCATAGCTGATGAAATCGGTCAGTACGAAGACCGTGTGCACGCAAAACAGAATGAAAAGAACCTGAACCAGTTTGCTGAGGTAGCGAACCAGCTGAGTGTCCCGGCTCGTTCGCAAATGGCGCCTTTTCTCCTGAATGTACCGGTATCCGAAATAGAGGTAAGCAAAAAACGTTAACAAATATAGGGCCGTTTCGGATGCGCCGTAAAATGGGTTAAAAAACGCGCGTTCCACGTGCGATTTGTAGGCGATAGGGGAAAGAAACACCCCCAGAAAAAAAAGGAATTGCCCCACAGGAAGAATCAAATGTTTGCCGTCGCTCCGCCGAAACCGGTAGGCCGGATACAGGTTGAGCTTGATATGATAAAACAACAGGGGCGGGAACGACAACGTAAAATAGACCGGAAGGAAATACATATGCGGAAAACGTTCCGGAATGCCGGTCATCAACAGGATGTAATGCAGGAGCGTGAGGCTGAATGCGATCAGCAATAAGCCGTAGCAAAGGTTGGCGCGTTTTTCGCCGGAGCGCTTAAAAAAGAAAAGCCCCCCAATGCCCAGCGCCTGAAGGAAAATCCCGGTTAACACCGCCGCCAGCAGGTAATAAAAGATGCTGTGGTGGCCGGGGAAGTCCAGAAAACGGGTTACGCCCATGCGCGATGGAGTTTGAACAGGCCGAAGTTGTTACAAATTTATGAAATGTCCTACCGGATGCAGGCGTCATTTTTTTTCCGGTGGCAAAAATCATCCTTTTTTCAGACCGATTTCACTGGTTTGTATTGAACCTCGGTGCTTAATTTGCTTTTGAAATAATAAAATGCGAATAAACATGATAAACACAAAAAACTACCAGCCTGTCACTGCGGAAGAGGCGGTATCGATCATTAAGCCCGGGGACAAAATCTTTATTCACAGCGCCGCTGCGGCGCCGCAGACGCTGGTCAAAGCGCTTGCTGCCCGGGGCGGGGAATTGCGCAACGTAGAGATCTACCAACTACACACCGAGGGCGTCGCGCCGTATGTAGAGGAACCGTTCAACAAAAGCTTCCACGTCAAGAACATGTTCGTGGGCGCCAATATGCGCAAAGCGGTCCAGGAAGGCCGCGCCGACTTTATTCCGGTGTTCCTCAGCGAAACGCCCCGCCTGATCCGCCGGGGGATTATTCAACTCGACGCCGCGCTGGTCCAGGTCTCTCCTCCCGACCGCAACGGGTATGTCTCCCTGGGTATTTCGGTGGACACCACCCTGTCGGCCACCCAAACTGCCCGCAAGCTGATCGCAGAGATCAACCCCAATATGCCGCGTACGGCCGGAGACAGCAGCATCCACATCAGCCGCTTTGCCAAAGTAGTCGAAGTGGATTATCCACTTCCGGAAATGATCATTCCCGATCCCGACGAGATTGAGACTCGCATCGGCCAGTTCGTCGCTGAGCTCGTCGACGATGGCGCCACGCTGCAAATGGGCATCGGCGCGATTCCCAACGCCGCGCTGGCTGCTATGACCAACCATAAAGACCTCGGCATACACACCGAGATGTTCTCCGACGGCGTCATTCCGCTGATCGAAAAAGGCGTGATCACCAATAAGAACAAGGTCAAGCACCGCAACTTTACCGTCACCAGCTTCATGATGGGCTCCCGCAAACTCTACGATTTTGTGGATGATAACCCCACCATACGCTTCCTGGATGTAGAATACGTCAACGACACCGCAATCATCCGCCAGAACCCGAAAGTGACGGCGATCAACAGCGCGATCGAGGTCGATTTCACCGGACAGGTTTGCGCCGACTCCATCGGCACCCGGATCTACTCCGGCGTCGGTGGGCAAATGGACTTCATGCGGGGTGCAGCCCTCTCCGACCACGGAAAGCCTATTATCGCGCTTCCTTCTTCCACGAACAAAGGCCTCAGCCGTATCGTGTCGACCCTCCACCCAGGCGCCGGCGTCGTGACGACCCGCGCACACGTGCACTATATCGTGACCGAATACGGCGTAGCAGAAATGTATGGGCGCACTATCCGCGAACGCATCCGGGCCATGATCAATATCGCGCATCCCGACCACCGCGAACGCCTGGAACGCGAAGCGTTTGATCTTTGGCATTTCCATGTATAGGCCTATCTCAAAAACTTGTTTTTGCATATGGCCGTCAAAGAAGATTTTCTTTTTTCAATTCTTATGAAAAGCCGCAAAGCGATTTTTTATAAGAATTGAAAAAAGAAAATAAAATTTCATGCCGGGGGCAAAGGACCGTCTTTTGAGGCCGGCTCCTTTGTGCGTTGTGTGTGCATCGTGCAAGCCCGGGTAATGGCGCCCGATCCAAAGCGGGTGCGTATCTTGTCGAGCGCGCCGAGGAGACGCGCATCTTCAGGGGTATTGTCGAATAAATTCAATTGAGGCCTTCCGTGCGTCAGGCCGCTAAAGCGCACGCCCAGCAGACGGATGCGCTGCCGGCGTTCGTAGAGTTGCGCAAACAGGTCGTGCGCGACACCCATCAGGAACTGGTCGCTTACCGTATATGGAATGGCGCGCTGGCGCGTGAACGTATTGAAGTCGGCGTAGCGCAATTTGAGCGTGATGCAGGAAGTAAGCTGTTGCTTCTGGCGGAGTTCGTAGCCCAATTCCATGACCATGGACGTGAGCTGGTCGCGCAGCCAGCCCATATCTGCGGTATCTTGCTGGAACGTGCGTTCTGTAGAGACCGATTTTTGATCGTGATAGGGCGCGACGGGGCTGTCGTCCTCGGCGTTGGCTCGCTTCCAGAGGAGCGTGCCGTGCTGGCCAAACTCGCGCTCCAGCAGGCGGGGCGGAATGCGGCGGAGGGTCTCGATCGTGCGCACCCCCATGAGGTTGAGCTTGCGGGCAGTCGCTTCGCCTACAGCGGGGAGTTTTTGCACAGGAAGGGGAGCGATGTACTCCCGCTCGGCGCCCGCTTCTATTAGCTGCTCGCCGTTGGGCTTGGCCTCGCCCGCGCCGATCTTCGCCACGAGTTTGTTCACCGCCAAAGCCATAGAGATCGGCAGCCCGCTCTCGCGCAGGATGCGCTGACGCAACTCCACCGCCCAGCGCCAGCAACCAAAGTAGCGGTCCATCCCGCTCAGGTCGGCGTAGAATTCGTCGATCGATGCCTTCTCAAACAAGGGCGCCTGCTCTGCAATGATCTCGGTGACCATTTTGGAATACCTGCTGTACGCCTCCATGTCCCCCCGCACCACAATCGCATCCGGGCAAAGGCGAAGCGCTGTGCGCACCGGCATCGCCGAACGCACGCCAAACCGGCGCGCTTCATAACTGCACGACGCAACGACCCCACGGCCGCTGTATCCGCCTACAATAAGCGGTTTGCCTTTGAGCGAGGGGTTGCGCAGGCTTTCTACCGAAGCAAAAAACGCGTCCAGATCGAGATGCAAAATCGCGCGGTCAAACATGCAAAACAATTTGTATCGCAAATTACAACAAAAAGTATCACAAAACATTTTCTGCGAGAAATACTTTTGCATTAATTTGTCCCCGCCGAAAAACCCTTTGGGTCCAATAAAAATGAAAAACCATTTCCTCTTCTTATTGCTGCCCATCCTGGGACAAGCCCAAACTCCGTATTTCCAGCAGGAAGCGCATTACCGGATCGATGTTGCGCTCGACGATTCCCTGCATCAGATCCGGGGCCAGTGGACGATGGAGTACGTCAACCATTCCCCCGATACGCTGAGCTATATCCTCATCCACCTTTGGGCCAACGCCTTTCAAGATCGAAGCAGCGCCTTCGCCCGCCAAAAACTGCGGCAAAACAGCCTGGCATTTCACTTTGCGCCTGATAGCCAGCGGGGAGGCTATCAAGACCTTGCGTTTACCGCCGAAGCAACACCCCTATCCTGGGAACCCTGGGAAGGCCATTCGGACATTATCCGCCTGACGCTCCCCGAGCCGCTGGCGCCGGAGCGCCGGGTCTCCATCGCTACCCCATTTACCCTGCAAATACCCGCTTCCTTTTCCCGCCTGGGGCACGTTGGGCAGTCGTACCAGATGACGCAATGGTACCCCAAACCGGCGGTATACGACCGCGAGGGCTGGCATCCCATGCCCTACCTCGAATGGGGCGAATACTACTCCGAATTCGGGAGTTTCGACGTACGCCTCACCCTCCCCGAAAATTATGTGGCCGGCGCTACCGGGAAGCTGGAATCGCCCGAAGAAGTAGAATTCCTGAAGCAAAAAGCGGCAGCTACCGAGGCCTATCTCAACGACCCGGATAAATCGCCCCGCCACGACCCGGCCTTCACCCGGGGAACCTTCCCGCCGTCCAGCGCCGCGATGAAAACCATTCGCTATACAGCGGACAACGTCCACGATTTTGCCTGGTTTGCCGACAAGCGGTTTCGGGTTCAAAAGGGCCAAGTAGTACAGCCTTCCGGCGCGGTTACCGACACCTGGGTCATGTTTACCGACGAGGAGGAAGACCTGTGGAAGGACGCGCTAAGCTACGTCAACCGGGCGGTGGCCTTCTATTCCAGCCTGGTGGGCGAATACCCCTACCCCCATGCCACGGCCGTGCAGAGTGCGCTGAGCGCAGGCGGCGGCATGGAGTATCCGATGATCACGGTGATCGGGCTGTCGGGCAACGCCCAGGGGCTCGACGAAGTGATCACCCACGAGGTGGGGCACAACTGGTTCTACGGCGTTCTGGGCTTCAACGAGCGCGACCATGCCTGGATGGATGAAGGGATCAACTCTTATTACGACCACCGCTACTCCCGCGCCTATTACCCGGGCAGCAGTCTCGACACCTATATCCCCGCCTTCCTGCAAGGAGGTTCCAAACTGGAAGCCGGGGAGGCCGCTTACCTGTATCTGGCCCGCCAGAACCGCGACCAGCCGCCGGCAACCTCTTCCAACGGCTTTGATATCATCAATTATTTTATCCAGTCTTATGAAAAACCGGCCTTCGTTCTCCGCTATCTGGAGCAGTATCTCGGCCGAGAAGGATTCGACGACGCCATACAGGCATTTTACCAGGAATGGAAATTCCGGCATCCGGCGCCTGCCGATCTCCGCGATTTCCTGATCCGAAAAAGCGGCAAAAACCTGGATTGGCTCTTCGAAGGCTTTATCTATAGCAACCAAAGGCAGGACTACGCCATCCGGAACGCCCGCCAGGTAGGCGAGGAACTGGAAGTCGAGTTGGCGAACCGGGGAACGATTGCGGGCCCCATTCAACTCAACGCATTGTCCCGGGATACGCAAACGCTTTGGAGCACTTGGGTGGAAGGCTTTACCGGAGTAAAAACCGTGCGGATACCGGCAGGACCCTACCAGCAACTCGTGCTGGATCCCGGGCACTACACCCCCGATTTTCAGCGCCGCAACAACGCTTTGCGCATGAACGGATGGCTTCGAAAAACCGCTCCGCTCCGGCCGGGTATCTGGCCTACGCTGGAGAATGAATCCTTCACCCAGTTCTTCTTTCAGCCAGCTATCTCGTGGAATGCATACGACGAGTTCAAGTTTGGCCTTTGGATACACAATACGACGATCCCAGGCCCAAGGCTGAGCTACAGCCTATTGCCCTTCTACGCATTCGGAAGCCGGGCGCTGACGGGCAACGCCGCTTTCCGCTACCGATGGCTCCCGCTTTCCGGCCCCTGGCGCGTCATCGAAGGTCATTTAGACGGAAAACAATACGGCTACGAGAAAAATGAGGCGTATGCCTATCGCTTATCCTACCGCCGGGTCGCGCCTTCGGTCCGGTTGGTATTCCGCGACGGCGAATCCCGAATGTCGGAACACACGCTTGCCGGAGGCATGGCATGGGTGGACCAGCAGACGCCCCGGTTTGGCAAAGGCGGTATATACGAAGGAAAACAAAACGTCACCACCCGTATTCAGACAGCAGCATATGAAGGCAGGAATAAAAACCCCCTTCAAGCCTCCAACTGGCGGATCGCCTGGGAACGATCTACCTTGCCGGGATTAAACCAATCCGCCGTTTTTCACAAAGGAAGCCTGGCTTTTCAAATTTCCCCGGCGTACCGGCAAGACAAACGCTTCCATTTCCGCTTTTTTGCCGGGGCACTTCTCGACAAGAACCCCTCGCGCAAAGGGCTCAGCCTCCTGCCCAATGCCTGGAGCCTCAGCGGGCAGGGGTTTAGTGATTACCGGTTTGAAGAAAGTTTCATTGGAAGAAACCAGGAGGACGGCCTCAAGGCACAGCAGGTCCACCTCCAGGAAGGAGGGATGAAATTCGCGACCGGCCCCGCGCAGCGCCTGGGCCGGTCCAATACCTGGATACTGGCGCTAAACCTGCACGCCGACCTGCCCTTCCGCTTTCCCCTGCGCCTCCCGGCACAAGCGTATTTCGACCTGGGCTACAACGGCAGTCAGAAAGGACAAACCGCCATTGCGCTTGAAAAACCGCTGCTCTGGAGCGGCGGCCTCTCCATCACGGCACTGAGCCAGCGCATTGGCCTGTTTTTCCCTTTGGTTTCTTCCGAAAACATCCGCCAGACCTACGCCCAAAACGGGGCATCTTACTGGAATAAAATCACGTTTACCCTGGATCTGGCGCGGCTCAATTTGCAAAATGCCCTGGAACGTCTAGACGGGGGACAGTAGACGGGGGACGGGGGACGGGAACAAATGCTTGGTCGTTGAGCGAAATCAAAACGACCTGTTAGATTGCTCAAAACGAATTAGGTACTACACCATTAGATACCAATTGATTTATCAATAAACGCATGAAACTTTAAATAGCCCCCGTCCCCCGTCTACCGTCTACCGTCTACCGTCTACCGTCTACCGTCTACCGTCTAAAACAGCTTGGTCTGGCCGCCGTCGTCGAGGTCAAATTCGATGCTATCGCCGGTGTGCAGTTTATCGGGGATTTCTTCGGAAGGGTGGATTTCGACGACCTCCGTCAGCTTTTGGTCGCTGAGTTTATTGCCGGCAGCTTTCCAGCCTTTGACATCGATGAACTCCGCGAGGCCGAGTTCGCCGCTCATTTTTTTGTTACGCACTTTCATGGAGTAACGGATACGTGGGTCCGGTTTGATGGAGGCAAACAGGAGCCGGGATTCTTTGTGGTCGGACAGGTAGCTGAAGCGCTGATCGAGCGAGGTGGTTTCGATATGGAAACGCTTGACGAGGGTCCAGCCTTTATGGCCGTCAAAGTGGACGACGCTGACAACCATTTCGGGGTCAAATTTTCCGATATGGATCAGTTCGTCGGGGTTAAAGCGGCGGGCTTGGTCCATTTCCAGCATTTCGTAGGAACCGTCTTTATACAAAGCGATGAGGTGATCGCCGGTGTCGAACTCGCCGAGATAGCGGCCGCGTTCGTCGGTATTCAGTTTGCCACTGACATCGTCCATCCACACCTGAAGGGCGCCGAGGGTAGACTTGCCCATCGCTTTCCGGGTGATTTTGCGCACCGGGAAGCGGCTCACGATATTCCCCTGGGAAGTCCGGCCTTTGATCGCCAGTTCGCCGAAGTCGAAGTCGAAGATTTTCTTCTTGGCCCTGGAGGCGGGGCTGAGCTGAATGTTCACCACTTCGGCTTCCCCATTCGGGTTGACGCTGAAGTAGAGGGATTTGGACCCTTTGGCGCCGGTAGTGAGGTCGTATTCCCGGTCGCGGGTAATGGCGGTTACGTTGAAGCGCTTGGCGTAGGACCTGCCCGTTCCGGCATCCAGGTAGATCTGGTTGTAGGTGGTGCGGTCGTCGCCTTTTTTCCAGACGGCCACGTGGATGATGTCCTTGCCAACGAAAGTCTTGTCTGCGATCCGGGTTACCACAAACTTGCCATCGGCCCGGAACACGATGATATCGTCGATATCGGAGCAATCGCAGACGAACTCGTCCTTTTTCATCGCATGGCCGACGAAGCCGTCCGTGCGGTTGACGTACAGTTTGGCGTTATTGGCGACTACTTCGGTGGCCTGGATCGAATCGAGGGCGGTAATTTTGGTTTTGCGCTCGCGGCCTTTGCCGTATTTTTCCAGGAGGCGCCGGTAATAGGCGATGCTGAAGTCGGTCAGATGGTCCAGATCGTAGCGCACCTGCCGGATCTCTTCCTCCAGGGCGGCGATCATCTCGTCGGCTTTGAAGGAATTGTATTTGGAGATGCGTTTGATTTTGATTTCCGTAAGCCTGACGATATCGTCCTGCGTAATGTCGCGCATCAGGCGCAGGCGGGAATCGCCGGGCTGAGGATTTTCAGAAGGACAAACGACGTAGCGGCGGAGTTCGCGATCGATGGTTTCGAGGACTTCGTCCCAGGACTCGCACTCTTCGATCTCGTGGTAGATGCGGTTTTCGATAAATACCTTTTCCAGGCTGGCGAGGTGCCATTTTTCCAGGAGTTCGTGTTCTTTGATCTCCAGTTCGCGGCGCAGGAGGTCGCGGGTTCGGAAGGTGCAGCGTTCGAGGATTTCTTCGACAGAGAGGAAATGGGGTTTGTCGTCGATGATTACGCAGGCGTTGGGAGAGATCGACACTTCGCAATCGGAGAAGGCGAACAGGGCGTCGATGGCCACGTCGGGCGAAACGCCGGCAGCCAGTTCGACGAGGACTTCCACGTCCTGTGCGGTATTATCGGTGACCTGTTTGATCTTGATCTTGCCTTTATCGTTGGCTTTGATGATGCTTTCGATCAGGGAAGTGGTCGTTACGCCATAGGGAAGTTCGCGGATGGCGATAAGGTTTTTGTCCATTTTCTCGACGCGGGCCCGGGCTTTGATGCGGCCGCCGCGGCGGCCGCTCTGATAGTCCGATACGTCGATCAGGCCGCCGGTGAGAAAGTCGGGGTAAACGGTGGCGCGTTTGCCCTGAAGGATGGCGATAGAGGCTTCGATGAGTTCGATAAAGTTATGGGGAAGGATCTTTGTCGAAAGCCCAACGGCGATCCCCTCCGCTCCCTGAGCCAGCAGCAGGGGAAATTTCATGGGCAGGGTAACGGGTTCGCGTTTACGGCCGTCGTAGGAGAGCTGCCATTCGGTGGTTTGGGGGTTAAAGGCAACTTCGAGAGCGAATTTGGACAGGCGGGCTTCGATGTAGCGGGATGCGGCGGCGCTGTCGCCGGTGAGTACGTTGCCCCAGTTTCCCTGCGTGTCGATGAGCAGGTCTTTCTGTCCCCATATTGACCAGGGCGTCGCCGATAGCTGCGTCGCCGTGGGGATGGAATTGCATGGTTTGGCCGATGATGTTGGCTACCTTGTGGTAACGGCCGTCGTCCATATCCCGCATGGCGTGCAGGATGCGGCGCTGCACCGGCTTCAGGCCGTCTTCAATGGCAGGAACGGCCCGTTCGAGAATGACGTAGGAAGCATAGTCCAGAAAATAGTCCTGGTACATCCCTTGCAGCGGAACGAGCCCATTCGGTCCATTTTCCTTCTCCTGCCCATTCTGGTGCGGTTCTGTCATAATGC
The DNA here is from genome assembly GCA_016713275.1 of Haliscomenobacter sp. Classification (GTDB taxonomy): domain Bacteria; phylum Bacteroidota; class Bacteroidia; order Chitinophagales; family Saprospiraceae; genus JADJPL01. The sequence goes on along the minus strand of JADJPL010000028.1, from coordinate 191,467 downwards.
GTTGGCTTTAGTGCGGTCAAAGATCGAAAATATAAATGCTTATCCCAAACCGGAAGCCGGAACTTGGCCTCCGCATGAAAAACCAAGAGGCCTAAATGTATTCTAAACGCTTCTCCTGTTTGGGATGCGAAGAAATTGGGGAGCTCCCCGGCCCTGTCGCAACAAATTTATTTTAAAACAAAAATAAGAAAAATTATTAAAATAAAACATTTTTTATCAAAAATGCAATCCGTAAAGAAAGCGGATAGAAAGCGCCCGCATGGGTTTTTTATGCCAAAAAAAGCTCAAATCCCCTGAAAAACAAGCAGCCGAAAGGCCCCGGCCAATCGTTTCTCAAAAGGCGGAACGTTGCGGCTTTTCCGGGAAATGCTATACAGCGGACGCTTGCGGGCTTGGTAATCTCCGGCAATAGGATTAATTTTAAGGGTTTAAGAGCTAGGGGCTAGGGAGGTGTTTGTCTTTTATGCTCATTTTCTGGGTACAATCCGGTTGCATTCGCCTTATTCCAGGAGTGCAGGACCGGAACGCCAAACTTCCTGAGCATGGAAATTGTATTGCCGGCCAATTTTGACGAGGAAGACCTCATCCGGGCGTGCGCACGCAACGAACGGTGGGCTCAGCAGGTGCTGTACGAAGAGTACTACGGCCGAATGATGGTGGTTTGCCTCCGGTATGCCAATAACGAAGAAGACGCCCTGGACATCTTGCACGAAGCGTTCATCAAGGTGTTCCAACACATTAACCGCTATCAGCCAGGTACGTCGCTGACCGCCTGGATTCGGCGGATTATTGTGAATACGGCGATCGACTACTACCGCAAAAGCATCCGGCGGCGCACCGAAGACATTGACCAGGCCGGCAACCTGACCAACGGAGATGCCGACGCCGTAAGCCAATGCACCGAGCAGGAAATCCTGGAAGCAATCCAGCAATTAACCCCGGCGTATCGGGCAACCTTTAACTTATACGTAATCGAAGGATATTCGCACAAAGAAATAGCTGACTTACTGGACATTACCGAGAGTACTTCCAGATCCAATCTGGTTAAAGCCCGGTTGAAACTGAAAGAGATCCTGACCAGCAGAATGTACGGACATGGGAACCAAGAAGTTTGACGACATCATTCGCGGGAAGCTAAACCGCCTGGAAGCGCCTTATCGCCCGGAGCATTGGGAGGCCTTTTCCAGGGAGTTGGATAAAGCCCATACTCCGGCAGCTGGAGTTAACCCGCACGATGAATGGATCGACCGGCAGGTTTCCCAGAAGGTCACCCGTGTTCGCGTTCCCGGTTCGCCTTCTTCTTCCTGGCCTTTGCTGGAAAAGCGCCTTCAGGAGCAGGCTCGGATACGGCAGCGCCTCCTGATCTACAAAACCCTGGAAGTCAGCCTTTTTTTGCTGCTCCTGATCAGCCTGTGGCAATGGCAGCCGGTATTAAACCAGGCGCATTTCCCCATCGAACTCCTTCAGGGCAAACGGCGCCATGCGGAGCCTCAGGCAACCCAATCGGCCAATGCCCATCGCGCGCCAATGGCCTCGCACAGCGTAGCTCCTCCTAAAGCGTCTTCCGATAGTCTGACCGAATCCATCCGTACCGCTTTGGCCGCTGAAATTCCGGCCTCCACGGGCCACCCCAACAAAAGGAAACAAGCCGGCGATATCGCGCTTCAAACACCTGTCGACAAGTTGCCGCAAACAGCCATCCCCAATGCACTGGCAAGTATAGAAACCCAGGAGGGTTCGCTTAAAGTCCTGGGCGAGCAGGCTCAGGCAGAGCCCGGCATCACGAGGGAAGGCGTTTTTTCGATGCCCATGATCGCTTCGCCGCTATTCCTTCCGGAAACGCTGATGGAGGGGGAAAATGAAGATGCCGGCATTGAATTCCGCACTCCGCCCAAACGCGCGTTCCTCAACGTCGCGATGTTGGGCGGCGCCGACTACAACCGGGTGATGACTCCGCCGAATTACGAGTATCGCATCCGGGGCTTCGACCAATACACCCTTGGGTATGGGGGCGGCATTTTGCTGGGTCTGGAATACGGCCGTCTCGAAGTGGGCTCTGGATTCGTGTACTCGGCCAAGCAATATACCCCGCTGCCTGTTATCTTCATCAAGGGCAATGTCCAAAAAGGCTTCGTGGGCGAAAAACTGCAGCGCGTTCAGCTCAACCTCATCAACCTGCCGGTGTACGTCCGGTACGATGTGGTCAAAAAAGACAAGTGGAGGGCCTACCTCACCGGAGGAGCCTCCCTTCAATTGGCGATGGAAGCCAATTATTTCATCTCGCCGCCGATCACGCTTCCTCCGCCTGCAACCCAAACTCCGGTAATCGAATCGGAAATCCGCAACCTGACCAATGGCGGTCTGCTGGAAGGCGGCCCGTTTAAAGAAAACAGCTACGTGACCGCTAATTTGGGATTTGGGGTCGAGCGCTTCGTCTCCGGGCGCTGGAGTGTTTTTACTCAGCCAACCTACCATCAATCCATCGGTTATTTCTCCAACGGGCTTGGCCCCAACCGGGACCGTATCCATACCTTATCGCTTTGGACAGGTATCCGGGTGCGCCTGCTGGATTAACTGTTTCATGAATAGCCATTTCATCGAACTTCCGTCCGGAACGGTTTTTTACCGGAAATGGGGCGAAGGCAAGCAATTGCTCATCGGGTTACACGGATTTGAAACCGATAGCCGTTGTTTTCAACCGCTTTCTGCGTATTTGCTGCCCCATCAGCGTTTGGTCGCTCCCGATCTTCCCTGGCACGGCCAGACGCAGTGGCATGATCCGATCTTTTCTCCCACCCATTTAAAGGCGTTGATAGCCGGCCTCCTGGCCCAGGAAGGCGCCTCCCGGTTTGCCGCTATCGGATATAGCCTGGGCGCCCGTTTGTGGCTGAGCGCGGCCCCGCTGTTGGCTTCGCAATGGACCGGCTTGATCCTCCTGGCGCCAGAAGGGCTGGCCTCAAGGTGGCAGTGGCTTACGGGACCCGCCCCGAGCCTCCTCCGTAGTTTGGGAAACCGCCTCATCCAACACCCGGAACGCACGTTGCAGGCTGCGCGTTGGGCTGCCCGGATAGGGGCGTTGCATAGCTACGGATACCAGTTCCTCCAGCGCAATCTGAAAACCCCGGAAAGCCGCCTCCGCCTGGTGCAGAGCTGGGATACCGCAGCGGCGTTCCCGGTGCGGAAAAGCGCGCTTGCCCGGTTGTTTCGGGAAAACCCTACCTGGACGCTGGATGTGGTGGCGGGGACCAAAGACCCGCTGCTTCGCCTGGAAAAACTCCGCGAATGGGCCGTACGGATCCCGCAAGCAAGGTTCTGGGAAGTTGACGCAGGCCATCAGGTCATGCAGAAAAGTGGCGCATGGGCGGGCGCCTTCAGCCGGAGAAACGAGTAGTCCCTTGGGGCAGTCTTAAAAGACCGTTCTTTGCTCCCGGCGTGAAATTTTAGTTTCTTTTTTCAATTCTTTTAAAATTGCTTGCAATTTTTAAAAGAATTGAAAAAAACTAATTTTTCACGCCAAAGGCAAGAACGCTCTTTGAAATAGCCCCTACAAGCGGATTTTTAAGCTGGTCCATCTCCCGCTTGTTGTCGCGCTCCTTGATCGTATCCCGCTTGTCGAACGATTTCTTCCCCTGAGCCAGTGCAATTTCCAGCTTCACAAAACCGCGCTCGCTAAAGAACAGCCGGTAAGGAGCAATCGTCATGCCTTTTTCGGAGACCCGGCGCTCGAGTTTGCGCAACTCGGCACGGCGCAGGAGTAGTTTGCGCGGACGGCGGGGGTCGTGGTTCGCGTAGGTGCCGTTATCGTATTCGGCAATGTACATATTCCGAATGATGAGCTCCCCCTGGTCAAAGGTGCAGTAAGCGTCGCTGAGGTTCACCTTCCCCTGACGGATCGATTTGATCTCGGTTCCCTGCAATACCATGCCCGCTTCGTAAGTCGACACGAAGTAGTATTCGAACCGCGCCTTCCGGTTGAGGATCTCCGGCGTGTTGGTATTTTTCTTTTTCTCGCTCATAGCGCAATATAAACGGCGTAGCCTGCCGGAAAGTTCCGCTAGCCTAGTTTTACTGCCGTGCCGTAGGCCAGGATTTCCGAAGCGCCCTGCATGATCTGCGAACTGGTAAAGCGGACATTGATCACCGCATCGGCGCCTATGCGTTCGGCATCGGCTATCATGCGGTCGATAGCTTCCTCCCGGGCATTCGCCATCAGCTTGGTGTACTCGTCAATTTCTCCTCCAGCGATCGCTCTGAAAACCGCTGAAATGTCGCGTCCGATATGCCTTGCCCGCACGGTGCTGCCGCGGGCAATGTCGATGATCTCAATGATCTCCCGTCCAGGGATGAAATCGGTGTTCGTGATCAGCATGGCTGTTCTTTTTTGAACAGCTAAGGTAAGCGAAAGTAGGGAAAAATGCGGGGGGGAGTGGGGGAGATTGCGAAGGTTTGCGTCGGGAGACGCACAGATAGGGGGCTGTCTCAAAAGACCGTTCTTTGCTCCCGATATAAAATTTTATTTTCTTTTTTCAATTCTTTTAAAAAATTGCAAAGCAATTTTTTAAAAGAATTGAAAAAAGAAAATATTTTTTGGCAGCCAAGGGCGAGAACGGTCTTTTGAGACAGCCCCAGCGGGGGAAAGGCTTGAATCCGAAGGAATGGCGCCTTTCGCCTCAAGCCTAACGCCTTATGCCTCTTCTAATCGTTATCCTCTTCGATTTGGAGTTCCGGATTCACTGCGGCACGCAGACGGGCGCTGGCGCGAAAATCTACGGCTTTGTACGCGGGAATGTCGTAGGTCTGGCCTGTTACCGGGTGCTTGATCTGCTGAGACGGGCGGTTTACCGTAACGAACGTGCCGAAACCGCGCAGGCGGAATTCAGGGTCTTCGACAATGGATTCAACAAGCGCTTCTTCGAGCGCTTTCCAGATGCGGTCCGCTTCGGCCTGGCTGATGGTCAGCTTTTCTGCCAGTTTGATTTCCAATGATTTTTCCACAGGTTGAGGATTTGGGTGAGTAAAGAAAGTAGGCCTTCCAAGGCTTTTACCCTCTAAAACTACCCTGGCAGTATGAAGTGAAGATCAACCGGGTGTTAACATATTGGAAATCTTATTTTGTCCTCGCTTATCGCACGGACCGGACCTGCTCCCAGGCCCAGGCGGTGCGCATGATGTCGTCGATATTGCGCTGGGGAACCCAGCCAAGCAGCCGGGTGGCTTTATCCAGATTGGCGTAGATGGCGACCACATCCCCAGGACGGCGCGGGCCGATCCGGTAGTTGAGTTTGGCGCCGGTCGCCCGCTCGAACGCCTGGATCGCTTCCAGGACGGTGACCCCTTCCCCAATGCCCAGGTTGAAAATTTCGCAGCGGTCGGTATTTCGCTTTTCCAGCAAGTATTGCAGCGCTTTGGTGTGGGCGTTGGCGAGGTCCATCACGTGGATATAATCGCGCACGTTGCTCCCGTCGCGGGTAGGATAATCGTTCCCGAACACGACGAGCTTCGGCGCGCTTGCCGGCGGCGGTTTCCGTAATCACCGGAACGAGGTTGGTGGCCGGATTGCTGGGGTCTTCGCCAATACGGGCGCTTTCGTGGGCGCCAGCGGGGTTGAAGTAACGCAGCAGGATTGCGTTGATCCGGGAGTCCACTTTCGTCAGGTCCTGAAGAATGTCCTCTCCGATCTGTTTGGTACGGGCGTACGGAGACTCCGCTTCCTGCCGGGGCGTGGATTCGGTTACGGGCAGTTCGCTCGCGTTGCCGTATACCGAGCAGGAAGAGGAAAAGATGAGGTGCGGAACGCCCGCGTCCTGCATGCATTCCAGCAAGTTCAACAGCCCCACGACGTTATTGCGGTAATAGAGCTGGGGTTTTTCCACCGATTCGCCCACCAGCTTGAGGGCGGCAAAATGGATCACGCCCTGGATATCGGGGTGGTCGCGAAATACCTGGCGCACGCCCTCCAGATCGCAAAGATCCGTTCGGTAATTTTGTACCTTCTGTCCGGTGATCTGCGCTACGCCATCCAGAGACGACTCATTGGAATTCAGCAGATTATCTACAGACACCGCCGTGAAGCCGTGGCCGATCAGATCGACGATGGTGTGGCTTCCAATATAGCCGCATCCGCCGGTGACAAGAATTTTGGGCATGTTTTATTAGTTTTGTCCTGTAAAAATGCAAAAAGCATGGACAAAAACGGCCTGTTGGAGTCGGTTAAATTGCTGGCGCGGGAAGCGGGCGCCGCCATTATGGACATTTACCAGCGTCCGGACTTCAACGTGGTAGATAAATCGGATCATTCCCCCCTTACAGATGCAGACCAAGCCTCCAACCAGATTATTTGCGACGGGCTGGCGCGCCTGTTTCCCAAGTTTCCCATCATCTCCGAGGAAAACCGGGAAACCCCTTACGAAGAGCGCAAAACATACGCGTACTGCTGGCTGGTTGATCCGCTCGACGGCACCAAGGAATTCATCCGCCGCAACGGGGATTTCACGGTGAATATCGCGCTCATCAAAGGGCAAACGCTGGAAATGGGCGTGGTTTATATTCCCGTAACCGAGGAACTCTTCTGGGCATGGCGGGGCATGGGCGCTTTTTGGGAGCTTGGGGGCATTATCCGCCCCTTGAAAACGGCGTCCTTTCGTCTGACCGATGCCGGATTGGGCGTGGTCGCTTCGCGCTCGCACATGACGCCGGAGACGGAAACGTTCATTTCCAGCTTAAACCAACCGTCGCTCCTTTCCCGGGGCAGCGCCCTGAAATTTTTGCTGCTGGCGAAAGGAGAAGCCCATCTGTATCCCCGCCTGGCGCCGACGATGGAATGGGACACCGGCGCCGCCCAGATGATCCTGGAAGAAGCCGGAGGCAGCGTCCTGGAAGCGGAGACCCAGCAGCCTTTGCTATACAACAAACCCAATTTGCTCAACCCCCACTTCATTGCGTTCGGCGGCATGAACGCCTCCTGAATCGCCCAATAGCCCGCGTATGGTTAAGATTTCCCTGGTGGTGATTACGTTCAACGAGGAAAAAAATATCCAGCGCTGCCTGGAAAGCGCCGCCGGCGTTGCAGATGAAATCCTTGTCGTGGATTCGGTATCCACAGACCAGACCGTGGCCATCGCCGAATCGCTGGGCGCCCGAATCATCTTACAACCCTTCCTCGGATATGTCGAGCAAAAGCGCTTTGCGATTGAGCAGGCCGCCCACCCCTACGTGCTGTCGCTTGACGCCGACGAAGCCCTGTCGGAGGAGCTGCGCCAATCCATCCTCCAGGCTAAAGCCCACTGGACCCACGACTGCTACTCCATGAACCGGCTCAGCAACATCGGCGACCAATGGATACGCCATGGAGGCTGGTATCCCGATCGCAAAATGCGGCTATTCGACCGCGCCCGGTTTGCCGTGGAAGGCATCAACCCCCACGACAAGTTTGTGCCGGTCCAAGGCGCGCGTAGCACCCACCTCAAAGGCGATATCCTGCACTACACCAACGACAGCATCGAAAGCCGCGTGCAAACGATCAACCGATTCAGCACCCTGGCCGCCAAAGCCTTCTACGAACGCGGCAAGCGCGGCTCCTGGCTGCGCCTGCTCTTCAAACCCTTCTTCCGCTTCTTTGCGGAATACATCCTTCGGCTCGGGTTTCTGGATGGGTTTTATGGGTTTGTTATTGCGATTACGTCGGCGCAGTATGTGTTTTGCGGGAGGCGAAGTTGCGGGAGATGGGGAGAGAGCTTGAATTGCAAAAAACCGCGTCCGTCCGTATATTTGAACCAAAACGCATGAACTTAAACGCCGCCGCATGGCTCGGGCTGCTCATCGGAGCGGCAATGCCCTTCACCGTTAGCGCCCAGGTTTATCTCGTCCGGAACCATAAACCGGAGGCTGTGATTGTATGCGCATCCAATGACGGGTTCTCCCAAAGCGCGGCCTCGGTTCTCCAACGCTTTGTCTTTGAAATGAGCGGCGCGCAACTAAAAATAAAACCGGCCGCTTCAAAAAACGAACAGAACCGGATCCTCCTGGACAACCAGGTAGCCAATAAACAGGCAGGTATCCGCGAAGATGGATTTTCCATACAAACGGGTAAAAACCACCTGACCATAAAAGCTTCCGGCGATAAAGGCATCCTTTACGGCGTTATGGAGGTTCTGGAGACCTATTTGGGGGTCAGGTACTTTGGGGAATTTGAATATTCCGCGCCAAAACAATCCACCCTCCTTCTGCCCTCCATCGATACGCTGTCCAACCCTGCCTTCCGGTACCGGCAAACGCAGTTTTATGGCATCAGCCAGGATACCCTCTACAAACACTGGCGCCGCCTGGAGCTTCCGTCCGAAATTTTTGCAAGCAACTACTGGGTGCATACGTTTGACCGGATTTTGCCCTCTGCCGTGTATGGCGCTTCAAATCCGGAATATTACTCTTTTTTAAAGGAAAAAGACAACCGGGAAAAGCAAGCCAGTGGTGTCTCACCAACGAGGAGCTTTTTGAATTGGTTTGCGCCAAACTGGATTCCCTCTTTAAAGAGGACCCTCAAAAACCGATCCTATCCGTTAGTCAAAACGACGGAAACTTCACAAACTGCGCCTGCCCGCGCTGCAAGGAAATCGATGATGAAAACGGGAGCCCTTCCGGAAGCTTGATCTACTTCATGAATAAACTCGCAGGAAGGTTTCCCGATAAGGAAATTTCCACGCTGGCCTATCTTTATTCGATGCCACCTCCGAAGCGCATCAAGCCGCTTCCCAATGTCAATATCATGCTGTGCAGCATTGACGCAGACCGCGAAGTGCCGCTCGCCGAAAACCGGTCGGGACAGCAATTTGTCCGGGCGCTGGAAGGTTGGTCGGAGCTGTCGGACAACATCTTTGTTTGGGATTACGGCATCAATTTCGATAATTACCTGTCGCCTTTCCCCAACTTCCACGTGCTTCAGGAGAACATCAAGCGTTTCCAGGCGAACAACGTCACCATGCATTTTTCGCAGATCGGCGGCGCCAAAGGCTGCAATTTTGCGGAGCTAAGAGCCTATTTGGTCTCGAAGCTTATGTGGAATACCGATGCCGATGTGGACGCGCTGATGCGCGAATTTCTGGACGGCTATTACGGCAAAGCGGGCGGCTATTTGTACCAGTATATTAAACTCATGGAAGGCGCTTTGCTCGCCAGCGGTCAACGGCTTTGGATCTACGACTCGCCGGTCACCCATAAAAACGGGATGCTGAGGCCAGCGCTAATGCGCAGGTACCGGCAATTGTTTGATGCTGCCGAGGAAGCGGTAAAAAACGACGCTGCCTTTTTGGCCCGCGTGCAAATCGCCAGGCTTCCCATCATGTACTCCGCTCTCGAGATAGCCCGGACGGATCCCGATGCCAATATCTCTGAAGTAGAGGACGAACTGAACCGTTTTGAAAAACGGGTGATCAAGTTCCAGATTCCTACCCTCAACGAACGGAATAATTCCCCCGTGGAATATTGCGCGCTCTACCGCGAGAGGTATCTCAACAAGACGAAAAACCTGGCAAGTGGCAAAAAGGTGGCCTTCCCAAGGCCACCTCATGACCGGTACCGGTCGCTGGCGCAGGACGCGCTAACCGATGGGCTCTACGGAGGGACGACCTTTTCAGAAAGCTGGGTAGGGTGGGAAGGCCAGGATGGGTCCGTCGTTCTGGATTTGGAAGAAGTGAAGGATATTCACATGGTTTCCATTGATTGCTTACATCAACTGGGCGCCTGGATCTTACTGCCCCGGAAGGTGGAATTCAGCTATTCTTCCGACGGGGGTATCCTATCTCCCCTGGCAGCAAATCGAGGTAGCAGAGGACAAAGACCCGGCGGTTAAATTTGTGCATATAGCAGCCAGGTCTGAAGAGCACATCAAAGCCCGTTACCTGAAAATCGACATAACCGGCGTCAATACCTGCCCGGAATGGCACTATGGCGTAGGATATACTTGCTGGTTTTTCCTGGATGAGGTGGTGGTGAAGTGAGGAGGGGCTGCCTCAAGGTGCAAGGTATGGGGTATTCTTCTGTTGCCGACTGTATACGATCTACTATGTGCAAAAACAATTCCTTTTCATTTTTCAAAAAAGAATTAAATTGCAATTTAGAAGTTGAATCTCTAATTTGCAAAGTATGATACCTCGAATATTAGGTGCTACAATCAGACAGGCTGCGCAGAAGATGCCCGTGGTGGCCGTCACAGGTCCGCGTCAAAGCGGGAAGTCCACCCTGGTGCGGCAGATTTTTCCGGAGCATGCCTACAGTAATCTGGAAGACATGGAGCAACGCAGTTTTGCCAAACAAGACCCCAAAGGTTTTCTCAAAAACCTTGGCGCCTATGGTATCATCGATGAAATTCAATATACTCCAGACCTCCTTTCTTATATTCAGGTCACGGTGGATAAGGAGCAGCTTCCAGGACAATACATCCTCTCCGGCTCACAGAACCTGCTGCTCATGGAACAGGTCGCGCAGAGCCTGGCAGGCAGGGTAAGCATTTTCAACCTTTTGCCCTTCTCTTTGGAAGAGATCCAGCACACTCCTTTTGCTTTGCAGGATTATGAAAATTATTTGCTTAAGGGCTTCTATCCCCGTATTTACGACCGTGATCTGAACGCTACGGATTGGTTGCTGGACTATATTCAGACCTATGTAGAACGTGATTTAAGGCAGGTCATGAATGTTGGGAATCTGGGGGCTTTCCGGCAATTTCTGGAGATTTGTGCCGGACGCATCGGACAATTAGTGAATTTTTCTGATATCGGCAGCCTGATCGGCATATCCTACCAGACGGTTAAGCAATGGATCAGTGTGCTCCAAACCAGCTTTATCATACATCTGCTGCGGCCGTATCATCAAAACTTCAACAAGCGGATCGTCAAGACGCCAAAGTTGTACTTTTACGATACCGGCCTGGCATGCGCGTTGCTCAACCTGCGCAGTACCGAGGATGTAAACCGCCATTTTGCAAAAGGCGCCCTGTTTGAAAATTTCGTCATCAATGAAGTGCTCAAGAACCATCTGAACAGGAATCTGTACCCAGGACACTATTTCTGGCATGCCGCTGGAAGCCATGAAATCGATTTGCTGCTCCATAAAGGCGGGCGGTTACTACCTGTAGAGATCAAGTCGAGCCGGACGATAGCCTCCCATTTTTTCGACAGCCTGCACTATTTCCAAAGCCTGTCCGGCGCAGCGTCTGAAGACAGTTTTTTGATATACGGGGGTGAAGAGCGGCAGCAAAGGAGCATTGCCACCGTACTGAGCTGGCGGGATTTGGGAGTGATCCCATTGTGAATGCTGTCAAAGAAGCCAACCGGAGGACGCTCCCCAAATAGAACTCGCCGGCGGAGAAAAACTGGTGGAAATGTTCAAAAAAGTGGAACTTGGCTTCAAGAAAGAGGTCATTTTTGAAGTGGATTTACCTTTCTTTGAACTGTGTTTGTAAAAACAGGTAGAAATATCCTTTTCCAATGGCAGAACCTTCCTCCCAGCCTTCCATCCGTAACGCTATCCAGCGCTACGGACAGCGGTTATCCGGCTTCATCCGGGGGAGGGTCCGCTCCCCGGAAGATGCGGAGGATATTCTCCAGGAGGTGTGGTATCAGCTTAGCCGGCTTGGCGATCTGAATGCCATTGAGAACCTCAACGCCTGGCTTTTCCGGGTCGCCCGCAACCGCATTACCGACCAATACCGGCAGCGGGCAGCTGATTCCCTCGACGAAGCGTTCTATGAAGGGGAAGACGGCGCCATGGAGCTCCGGGAACTCCTCCCTGCCGGGGAGGAAGACCCCGACGCCGGGTTTTTCCGGGAGGTATTTTGGGAGGAGCTCATGCAGGCTTTGGACGAACTGCCTCCCAATCAGCGCGAGGTATTCGTGCTGAACGAACTGGAAGACAAAACCCTGCAGGAAATTGCCGACGAAAGCGGGGAAAACCTAAAAACCATCATCAGCCGCAAGCGCTACGCCGTACAGCATTTGCGGAAAAGGCTTCAATCTCTTTACGACGAACTAAACAATCTGGAATAATGCGCCACTTGAACGCTCCATACCGGGGACTCCGTTTGCTCCTGTTGTTTCTCGCTTTCATCGCAACAGCTTCCGCTGCCGTGATGTGGCTTTGGAATGCAGTCCTTGCCATGGCCGTTGACGGCGTACGGCCTTTGACCTACTGGCAGGCCCTGGGGCTTCTGGTGCTCGCCCGCCTGCTCTTCGGCGGGTTTCGGTTCGGCGCCTCGCATTCCAGTCGCCAACGCGGCCATAAAGTGTCCTCCTTTCGCGAAAAATGGATGCACATGACCCCGGAAGAGCGCCAGCGTTTTAAAGAAGCCTGGAAGGAGAGGTGTGCGAAAAGGTAGTGGTTGGTGGTTAGTGGTTAGTGGTTGGTGGTTAGGGGAGCAGGGAAGCAGGGAAGCAGGGAGCAGAGATTGGAGACGGGCTTGGTCTAAGGCATAAGGCATAGGGCGTAAGGCCTAAGGATGGCACTGAGCCCTGTTCGCTGTCTAGACTGGAGACTGAGACTGTTGAGACTGCTCAAAAAACCCTGGTTCGAGGCTCCGCCTCGGACCCACTCTACGCGGAGGCTCTGCCTCCAACCAGACTTTCCGGACGTGATCGGATACTCCGCGCGGAGCTATCCGCTGGTTTCCAGACGGCTACTGTCTGGACTTCCAACTAGCGCGAGGCTCCTGCCTCGTGCTCCGTACCCCTTTGAGGCTCCTGCCTCAATGCACGCGCTTCCCCCGGGATCTCCCATGTCCGTATAAAAAACCTAAAAAAAATATTCCGCAGGTTAAAGTAATTTCCATCTCCTCCGTCTACCTAATCGAGACCCGGGTTTTATTCATTCATTCATTCATCAACCCAACTTTTTTATGTACGGACATTGCAAAAGCGCCGGCTGGAAATCAGCCTGGGCCAAACACCGGCATGCCCATGCTCAAGGTATGCACGGCCGGTATGTGCGCCCGAAATACAACATTCCTGTCAACATTGAGGAAACCGATACGTCGTTTGAAATCTACCTCTATGCTGCGGGGTTTGACAAAGACAACATCCGCATTTCGGTTAGCGGCGACGTGCTTTACGTGAACGGACAACGCGACGTGCCCGAGGATTTCAAACCCAATTTCATCCGGCAGGAATTCCCGGTGAAGCATTTCGAAAAATCCTTCGTGCTGGGCGACAGCATCGATACCGAAAACATCAAGGCCAAACAGGAGGGCGGAGCGCTCGTCCTTTCGCTGCCGAAGCGCCCGGAAGCGCAGACCAGGTCCTGGGAAGTAGATATTGTGTAACCGAACGGGATTTAGGGAAAAAGGAAGCAAGGAGGCGGTTTTTTCCGGCCTTCGGGCTTCCTTTTTCTTTTGGGGGAATTCATTGATACTGGTTCTCTTTTGCTGTTGCTGCTGGGGGAACAGAAAGGTTCAACCCGCTTTTGTATAATTAAGATACATTTAATCGGAATTTTTGTCTTTTTTTTGTACAAAAATTCCGATTAAATGTATCGTTCAACTTTTGGGGTATTAGCGGCCCATTTGCCCAAAAAACAGGCGACCGACCTAACGGGCATGAGACGGGTTGGCAAAACTACCGCTATCAATTATCTGCATGGAAGCAGGTAAAAAAATCTATTTCGCCTCCGATTTCCATTTAGGCATCGATGCCCGTCTGAGCAGCAGGGAGCGGGAACGGTCTATTTTGCGTTGGCTGGACACTATCCGGGAAGATGCAGCGGAGCTCTTTCTCGTAGGCGATCTGTTCGATTTTTGGTTCGAATACCGGCATGTGGTCCCTAGAGGTTACGTCCGCTTTCTTGGAAAGCTGGCCGAGCTCCGTGACAGCGGGCTGCCCATCCATATTTTCACCGGCAACCACGACATGTGGATGTTTGATTACTTTCCCAGCGAATTGGGTATCCCGGTGTACCGGGCGCCTGTGGTGCGCGCGTTTGGGGGAAAGACGTTCTTTATCGGACATGGAGACGGCCTGGGCCCCAACGACTACGGCTATAAATTCATCAAGCGGGTGTTCCGGAACCCGCTTAGTCAGTGGGCGTTTGCGCGGCTCCATCCCAATTTCGGCGCCGGACTGGCCCAGTTTTTCTCCGGAAAAAGCCGTGCAGTAAATCCTTCCACCCGGCACTTTTTGGGACCAGACAAGGAATGGCTCGTAGCCTATTGCAACCGCAAGCAGGACGCTGTTGCTGCCGATTATTTCCTTTTTGGCCATCGGCACCTCCCGATCGACTATACGCTAAAAAACGGGCGCAGCCGTTATATTAACCTGGGGGAATGGCTGCATTACCAATCCTACGCCGTTTTTGACGGCGAACAACTGGCCCTCCGGTTTTTTGAGAACCCGGAAGGCCGCATTTTTGGAACGCATGAACCGCCTGTTTGGGAATAATTTTTTTTTGATCCTCCTGTTCCGGTTGCCGATGGAGCTAGCCGCGCAACCGCTTTGGACGGGCCCTCCGGTTTGGGAATACGCCATGAACGTCCGTGCGCTTCAACTGGATAAACTTGGGCACGTCTACGCCCTGTCGCCGAAGGGCGAACTGGTCAAATTTTCCCCCGAAGGAAAAGTTCTCGCCCGGTTTTCCATGCAGGCTCTCGGGATGCCTGCCTATGCCGATGTAAGCGACCCCCTTCAGACGCTTTTGTGGTATCCGGATTTCCAAACGATTCTGTTGCTCGACCGGACCCTCAACCCCTATTCGCAAATCCGCTTGCCGATGGAGGCCTTTCCTGATCCGGTGCTGGCTGCGCTGGGACGGGAGAACCAGATTTGGGTGTACGACCGGTTTCTTTCCCGGCTGCTGAAGCTCAACCGGCAGGGACACGTCCTTAGCGAAAGCCAGGATCTGAGCCTCAACGGGCTCGCGCCTGCTCACCCGATCCGGTTGGTTTCCGGTCCGGAAGGCGTGTACCTGGCCGACCCGGAGAAAGGAATCCTCTGCTTCGACCGGTTGGGGCAATACCAGTTTGCCATCCCGCTCCCGGGTCTGGACGACCTGCAGATTTATCTGGACTCCAAGCTAATCCTTCGTCAGGACAACCAGTATCGTGTATGGCAGGATATGCGGCAGCCGGCGGCGCTCCTTGACGTTCCTGAATCCAGTGAACATCTTGCCCTTCAACTCCAGAACGCCGCCGTATACGCAGCGGGCGTCATCCGGTTTTTCCGCCGGCAGCCATAAAAAAATCCCTTCCGAACCGGAAGGGGATCAAAATGGCATTGTGGAGTTAACAGGAATTTTTATTTCTTATAGCGCCTGGCTCCTAGTTTTGTGCATCCTTTCGCGCGCCTTCCCGCCTCGTAGAAGAGGGGGCTCCCACTCCCTCTGGACATTTTCGTTTTCCTGGCGCCCAGACCTTCCAGGTTTGCGAAACCTGGAAGGTCTCGTTCCCAAAATGTCCAGTAGTGAGGGGCCCCACGCAAAATGCCCAAAACGCATGTAAGCCTTTAGGCTTCATCTTCATCCAGAATGGGCCTGCCTGCGCGGAGTTGATCCTGGTAATCCCGGAGGACTTCCCATTCGCCGTTCATGGCCAATCGGGCCTGAGCGGGCCACGTACCCGGATCAAAGCGCTTGAGGCGCGGATCGGCCACGTGCAGCAGCGTATCCAATTCATCCGGATCGGTTTTTGCCAGCAGCTCAAAAGTACGAATTCCTGCTTTTTTCAAAATAATTTCTATAGCTGGTCCGATGCCTTCGATCACTTTCAGGTCGTCCTCGGGGAGTTCGGGCTCGGGAGCCCCTGCATCGCTGTTGGCAACGGGGACTTCCAGGGAAGATTCCAGCAGGCGTTTGGCCTGGCCGACCCAGTCGTCCTTTTCAATGCGGCCATCAAAAAACTGGATTTGCCTGGTTATTTCCTGAATCCGGGCGGCGTCCCATTGGCTGATCTGTTCAAAGGTGTACACCCCCGCCTCATTCAGCTTGCGTTCCAGGAACGGTCCGATGCCGTCGATCCGGGCAAGGTCGTCTTTTGCCTGCCCGCGCGTTCCTTCCCAACTTGGCGTAGGCCAGACAACCGACCGAGAGGAGGTGTCTGGCGCCTGGGGGTCATCGTCGTCCCCGTTTTCTTCCTCGAATACTTCAAGTTGACGCGCATCGAGGGCAGGCTGCGCGGTCATTGGAAGCGCATGAATCGCCCGCTCCTCGGGGAGCGTATGCCGGAGTTGTTCGCGTTCTTTTTCGAGCGACTGGAGCCGTTTTTCGATTTCCGCCAGGCGGTCGTCTGCAAACGAGGAGGACGCCTGAAGCAGAGGGCCTTCCAGAGCGCCGGACTCAGGCTCCGCGGCCGCAGAAGCGAACTTGAGTTGCTCGCCCAATTGCGCGTTACGGGTTTTCAGGCCCAGGATCTGGTCGTTGAGGTCTTCGACGGTGGAGAGGTATTGCCGGTTCGCCGCCTGCGTTTTTTCAAGATCCAGACTAAGGGCGTCGATTTCTTGCTGGAGGCGCTGGTTCTGGTCGAGCAGAAGCCGGCGGGCAGCATGCGATTCTTCCAGTTCGAAAGCGGCGCGTTTCAGATCGGCTTCCTTTAAGGAAAGTTCTTCCTCCAGGCGGCTTCGCTCCTGGCCCATAATTTGGAGCTGTTCT
This sequence comes from Haliscomenobacter sp., assembly GCA_016713275.1. Classification (GTDB taxonomy): domain Bacteria; phylum Bacteroidota; class Bacteroidia; order Chitinophagales; family Saprospiraceae; genus JADJPL01. The sequence goes on along the minus strand of JADJPL010000028.1, from coordinate 174,853 downwards.
TCTTTATGCCTAAGTTCGGTTTCCAGTTTGCGGATACGGGCATTTTGCAGCAACCAGTTGGTTAGCAACCCAAGGAGAAATGCGACCAGCAAAAAAGCCAGAATCAGCAGGCTGTCCTGAGTAGAAAGCCCTTCAAAAAGCTGAAGAAGATCCAAATCCATTCGCTGCAGGTTTTGGGTATGAAATGAAACAAAGGTACGGGATTTAGTCCAAAACAAAATTTACGCGCCGGTTTTTCTGCCGTCCTTCCGGGGTATCGTTGGTCGCCACCGGCTCGGCTTCGCCTTTGCTGTCCGTTTTCACCCGATTGGGATCTACACCGAGCTCTCTGAAATACTGGAGGGCGCTTTTCGCACGGCGCAGTCCAAGCGCAAGGTTGACTTTCACCTCTCCCACGTAGTCGGTATGGCCGATAATGGTCAGGTTTTTATCGGTATGGAGCTCCATATAGGTCTTTACGGAATCGGCGTACAGTACAAAGGAGGTCCCTGGGCGGAATTCATCCGAGCCAAACGCAAAGTTGGCATCGGAAAAGGTCATATTGGTAAAGGTGAACTGAACTTTCTGGAAATCGCCGGGGTCCTTGGCCGGGTATGCCGTGAAGGCGAGGGGGCGGGACAGGGATTCGTCGCTTACGGCTTCAAAATCCAGGGTAATCCGGTTTTCCGGAATGCGGCGCCGCATGAGCAATTGGCGGGCCTGTTCGGCCCTGGCTATGCCAATATTTTCGTAAATACTCGCCGAAATGCCCGCTTCCGAGGGGCGGAAACACCCGGTGATCGTCAGATTGATTTCGGGATGCGCGCTCAGGTAAGCGGCTGCCTCATCGAGAAACTGGCCGTTATTGGCGTTGAGCCTGGGTAAAATGGAGGCGGAGTCGAACGCAAAATGGTCAAAACCGGAAAGCAGAATGGAATCTCCGCTGCGGAGGTTCAAGGTTCGGAGCCTTATATCCACAGGAGTTTCAACGGCCGGCGCTTCGGGAGTTCCCCCGCATTGGCCTTTAATCTGGCAAATAACATACCAACGGACCATCAGGGCATACGCCAAAAAAAGAAGGACGACAAGGAAAGCGCGCATCGAAAATTCTGGTTTTTCTCCTAAATCTACATTAATTTCACTGTCCGGCCAAATACCTGTTTATTTGGGCGGTTGAGGTAGGTCGAACTAAGGATTGACCGTTGCCCAAGGCCCCCCAACCCCCGACAGAGGGAGCCTATCCTTCAATATTGAAATTCGGTTTCCATGTATAAAAATCTTTGATATATTAAGCTTACCCATTATGAAGTTTCGCTGTATCCACAATAGCATCCGGCTCCGGGTCCGTAAGTCCGACCTGGATATTCTTCGGGAAGAAGGTAAAGTAGGGGATTCCGTCGGTTTTGGCGGCCCGCAATCGTTTGGGTTTTCCCTTGAAACCGGGGAATTCCCCACGATCCAGGCGGTATTTGAGGGGGGACAGATCATTGTCCGGGTGCCGAAGGCGCAATCCGATGCGTGGATCCAATCAGAGGAAGTCAGCCTGGAACACCTCCAGCCGCTGGACAATGGAGAAACGCTTCAGGTGCTGATAGAAAAAGATTTCCCCTGCCGGCACACGACGGAATCCAATCTGGAAGATACCTTTTACGAACTGGCGCCGGAAGATCCCACCGTCTGCTAAATTTATTGCACCTGGTTCGGCAGCTGCCCTGCAGCCCAGGACAACGCCAGCCGGTTTTTCTGAAAAAGGCCCCGGAGCTTGGCGAGTTTGATCTGCGCTTCGATGAGTTTCTGCTCCCGCGTGTTGAGCAGGAAGACGGAGCTTTCGCCCAAATTGAACTTGATTTGCTCTGCCTCCAGCAGCCGGTTGTAGTTCTGAGCGATCTGTTCGTAGAGGGCCACCTGGCGGTCGGTGGTTTGCAGCTCGTTGTAATAATTTCCGATCTTGGCTTCCAGTTCTGCTTGCTTTTGCTCCAATTTGTTGGAAGTCATTTGCTGTTTCAGCCTGACTTGCTGCATTTTCCCCTGTTCTTTGCGCAGAAGGAGCGGGAAAGAGAAATTGAGTCCCCATTTGTAGTTTTCGGTCAGCAGATCGCGCAAAAAAGCCCCTCCGCCCCCGTTGACGGGGCTCAGAAAATCCGTACCTGCCGCCAAAAAGTGGTACGACACATCCAGCCGGGGTTTGAACTGCTCCGCTGCCAGGCGCCGGTCAATATCCAGGGCCTGAAGGTCGAGCTGCAACTGCCGGAGGGCAGGATGCCGGTCGGCCAAACCCGTCAGGAAGGCCTCCGGAGCAGGAGGTAAGGCTTCGCTGGAATCAGGCAGGAGTACCGGTTGTTTTCCCGACAGAACGCCCCGGCCTTGAAAGGCCTGCCCCGGAGTCCAGAAAAACGTTTCCAGGGTTTGAGCGGCGTTGGCCAGCTCCAGCGCAGACTCGTTGAGGTCGAACAGCCGGTTTTGCCACAGGATGAAGGTTTCCAGGGTGTCTACTGCGGGTTTATCGCCCTGCCGGAAACTTTCCACCATAATCTCCAGCCGAAGTTTGGCGATATCGGCGGCTTTGCGGAAAATCTCGACCTGATTGAAAGCGATCGCCCAATCCACATAGGCAAGTCCTGCCTGGAAGAGCAGGTCGTTCATCTGAAGCCGCTGTTGCGCTTCGCCGGACAAAACCCCAAGCCGGGCTTGCTGCAAGCCTGCCCGTTCGGAATCGATCATCAGTCCATTCAGTACGGGCAGCGAAACGCCAACCACCGCCTGGCCTTCGGAAGGGAGTTTGTTTTCCGGGTTCAGGAACTGCCCCCGGGCAATGTTAAACTCCGACTTCAGGGAGATGGCATAAGGGGTTTGTACCTTCAATCCGCTGGAGCCCACGGTGAAATAATTCTTGCCGTCAAAGGATTTCTGTTCCCAATCCGCATACAATTTGGGGTCGAAAGCGCCCCTGGCGGAGGTCAAAACGGCAGCGGCCTGATCCGACAAGATGCGGGCGTTTGCCGCTGCAGGATGATAAGCAGCCACCTCTCCAAGAAAACGGTTCAGCGTCAGCTTGGCCAGCAAAGTGTCGGGGAATTGAGCCAAGGCCGTTTGCCCGCATAGAAAGAAACCGGCAAAAGCCCAGAGAACGACTTGCTTCATTTATTTAATCGATTTTATCGGTGCATCCCACTTCACCGGTTTGAGGTCCTTCGCGTTGGGGTCGTAATAATCGGGAGGAAATCCGTTTAGCTGCCGCCACAACTCGTACCACAAGGGCACCGTGTTGAGCATGGCGATGGCATTGGCGCCGGCGCCTGGGCGGAGTTCTTTGGGCCAGGGCTTCTCGCTGTTGTCGGGGGCTACCAAAAGGCGGTATTTGCCGTTTTCGCTGATGATGTTGTCGATAGCGACTACTTTGCCCTGGTAGGTCCCAAAAGAAGCGCCCGGCCAGCCGGAAAAGACAAACGCAGGCCAACCGTCGAACACAAAACGGACCTTTTTCCCAACGCGCATCAGGGGAAAGTCCATAGGGCGCACGTACATTTCTGCAGCCAGCTCGTAATGGGCAGGTAAGATGCTCACGATAGCTTCTCCTTCCTTGATGGTCTCCCCAATGCCTACCTGAAGCGCCTTGGCAATGTACCCGTCCTGGGGCGCGGTGATGTACCGGAATCCGCTTCGCTGCGTGTAGTTGGCGACCTGGATTTCGAGTTTGCTCACATCGGCTTCGGCCGCAAACCGGTCGGAGAGCGCGCTGAATTGCTCCGACTCCGCTTTGGCGATTTTTTGCCCGTATTCGTATTGAAGCGCATGGAATTCCAGCCGGGCATTGATCAGCTCATTGCGGCTGGTAAGGAGTTTATTCTCCGCGCCAATCTGTTTGGCCGAAGTTTCCTGGAGTTTCACCCGTTTGTCTTCCACCTCGTTCAAGGGTTTGATCCCTTGCTGATAGAGGTTGTCGGTGCGTTTCCACTGGCGCTCGGCGATGGTATACTCCAGGCGCGCCCGCTCCAGTTCGATGCTGTCGGAATCGACTTTGAGCTCGGTTTGCCTGATCTTGTTTTGGAGCTGCTGTTCCTTTAATACCCGCTCGATGCGCATCGCCTGGATCTGCTGCCCGAGGACATCCGCTTTGCGATCGTACGCGCCGATAGCGCCACTCTTGGCGCTCACTTGTTGTTGGGTACGCCCGACCAGCTGCGGATCGAAGTACTCCGATTTGACCTCCGACAGAAAAACGATCGTATCGCCAGCTTTAATCTGCTGGCCTTCCCGCACATACCAGCGCTCAATCCTTCCGGGAATCGTCGAATGGATGGTCTGAGGACGGTGTTCCGGCAGCAAAACCGTAACCTTGGCCTTGGACTGCACGTTCTGCGTCCAGGGCAGGAACAGGAAGACGATGAAAATCCCGAGGGCAGAGACCAGCCAGCGGACGAAAAAGCGGTTGCTCCGGGAAAGCCGGGTTTCCTGAAAGCTTCGGAAATCGTCGGCGGGGAACTGACCGATGATGGAATTAGAAGAAATATTCAGCATGAGCTTAATCGCTTTCGAATTGATCGAATCAGAAATCAGGGGTTAACCGGCGTCTTTCAGGAACAACGCGTTGAAGTGTTTGCTTTTGGTAATCTGTTCGAAATTCCCTTCCTCCTCCACTTGACCTTCATTCAGAATGACGATGCGGTCGCAACGGGAGGCATACAAGGGATCGTTGGAAACCATCACCAGGGTCCAGGGACGGTCGGGGGCCGTCAGGCAATCCGCAATGCAACGCCGGTCGGCAGGCTCGAGCGCCGAAAACACGTCCTCCACGACCAGAAGCCGGGGCTGGGGAGCAATAGCCCGGGCGACCATGATCTTCTGGCGGATGCTCCTGGGGATATTGCGTCCTTCGGGAAGCAACTGGGTATTGAACCCATCGGGAAGCTTGCGCACGAAATCAGCCAGCCCTAGTTTCTCCGCCGTCTGGATCACCTGATTCAGGGAAAGGCTGGGATCGTAAAGGGCGATGTTTTCCCAAATAGAGCCCCGGAAAATATTTTCCTCCGCCATAAAATCGCCGATATGGCGGCGCAGGCTGGCGAGATGCAGGCTGCGCAAAGGAAACCCGTTGTAATTGATACTGCCTTGAAAATGAGGAAACAACCCGGCTATCAACTCCAGAAGCGTCGTTTTGCCCGCACCGTTATACCCGGAAATACAAACCGCTTCCCCGGATTTCACCGAGAGGGTAATACCGTTCAGAATGGGTTTTTCGGAGTCGGGAAAAGCAAACCGCACGTTGTCCAGTTGCAATTCCATACCGCGCCCGCGATCGCATTCTTCAAACGGTAGCCCTTTGTTATCCTCGGTGGGGAGATCCGTCACATAACCCAGCTTGTCCAGGGCGGTGAGCACATCGTAGATGGTCTCCATGGTCACAATGAGCTTCTCGGAAGAAGCCAGAACCAAAATAATGACGATATCGGCTGCGACAAACTGGCCGATGTTGATTTGGTTTTCCAGTACCAGGAAACTGCCCAGGGCCAGCAGGGAAGCCATCACCAAAACCTCGAACCCCACAATGCTGCCAAACTGGCCGATGAGGATGCGAAAATGTTCCCGTCTGCTTTTCAGGTAGCTTGCCACCAAACTGTCGAGGCGCTGCAAGGCAAAGGGGTGTCTCCCGCCAGTTTGAAGGTCGTGATGGAACGCGCCTGCTCCTCCAGCCAGTGAGCTACCTGATATTTATATTTCGATTCCTTCAAACTCGTGCTCAGCCCCTTAGGGCCGGTAAGGCGAAAGATCAGGAACATGGTAAATAGCAGCAACAAGCTGAAAAACACATAAAACGGATGGTAAAACGAAATGAGCAGCAGGCCAAAAACGATTTGGAGAATGGCGGTGGAAAAATCGATCAGGATTTTGGGAAGGCCCTTTTGTATGGTCAGGGTATCAAAAAAACGGTTGACCAGTTCGGGCGGATAATAACCGACCAACGTGTCCAGGCGAAGCCGCGGCAACCGGTAGGAAAAATCAAAGGCAGAACGAACAAAAATCCGCTGCTGGATCGTTTCGGTGACCGACATCTGCATGACCTTCAAGAGGCCCGATAGCGCCGTAGCCAGGGTCACCATGCCGATCAGGGCCAGTAGCGAAGCAGAGATTGCCCCTCCGGCAATCAGCCCGATGATGGCCTGTACCCCCAGCGGAAGGATCAGGGTGATCAGTCCGGCAAAAATCGCATAAATATAAATATAGGTAATATCCTTTCGGTCGAGCGCCAGCAAACGAAAAAAGCGCTGCACCGGCGTCAGCCCGCCATTGGAATTCTCAGCCATAATGTTGTTCCTTGTTTGCGTCAATCAAAGGTACGTGCGCGTAAGGTCAGATGCAAGCAAAACTTAGCCGGGGCCCTGCTTAATGCAGGCCGTTGCCCCTTACGGCATCCGTCTGCATAAAAGCATCTACACGCAACATGCACCCAACCTGTTGCCCTGGAGTAAGGCGGCCATCAAGCCAGCATCTCGCTGTAATGGCAGGCATTGAACCGGTCTTTCAGGGCTTCCTGGAGTTTGTGCCGGGCAAAAAAGATGCGGCTTTTGACCGTTCCCAGTGGAATATGGAGATCTCTGGCAATCTCATCGTATTTAAAGCCTTCACAGTGGAGCACGAAGGGTATGCGCGCCAGTCGTCCAAATCATTGATGGCTTTCTGGATCTCCTGCATCGTGATTGCAGTTTCTCCCAGGTTGCGCGCCAGCTCGGCGCCGGAATCGATCAGGAAGTTGTTGGGGGTGGCGTCGGTCAGCGTCTGGCGGCGGCGGCGCTTCCGGTAGTCGTTAATGAAGGCATTCCTCATGATGGTCATCAGCCAGGCCCGCAGATTGGTATGGGGCTGGTAGTGATCCTTGTATTTAAACGCTTTATACGCTGTCTCCTGAACCAGATCGCGCGCGGAATCTTCATCCTTGGTCAGGTTCAGAGCAAAATTGAACAAAACAACTTGCTGACGGCCAAAAAGGGTGGTGAATTCCAGGGTGGACATAGCAGCGTTATTTTAAGAGTTATTCATTATAATTTAATAGTAAAGCTATCAAATATAATTGTAACACCATTTGCTTTTGATGGTTTAATTACTTCTTGTTTTTTGAAAAAAATATTTTCTTTTCCCAGGGAAAACCGGGATCGTCCAACTTCGGGTATCTTTATTCCCTGCCGGCTAACCAAAACGCCGAACCACGTTATGAATTGGCAACCTTTGCTGAACGGGTTCCGGGCCCATCTTCTTCTGGAACGGGGATTGTCGGAGCATACGATCGAGGCTTACCTCCGCGATGTGGGCAAGCTGGAGGACTATACCCGGATTGCCGGCCTCGAATGCGGGCCGGAAGCCCTGGGCGCCGATTCCTTGCACCAGTTTTTCCGGTTTATGCACGAATTGGGTCTTGGCGCGCGTTCTCAGGCCCGCTTGTTATCGGCGGTCAAGACGTTTTACAAATACCTGGTCATGGAAAACCTCGTTACCGGCAACCCGACAGACCTCCTGGAAGGCCCGAGGTTGCTTCGCGGAATTCCGACCGTCCTCTCCTTTTCCGAGGTCCAGCGGATGATCGAATCGATCGACCTGAGTACCGACCACGGGCTGCGCGACCGGGCCATTCTGGAAACCCTCTATGCCAGCGGGTTGCGGGTAAGCGAATTGTGCGACCTCCGGCTGAGCCATTTGTACCTGGACGTTGGCTTTATCAAAGTCACCGGCAAAGGGGATAAGGAGCGCCTGGTTCCCATCGGGGAAGAGGCCATCAAGCATATCCGCATTTACCGGCAACACGTGCGCGACAAGCTGCCCGTGATCCACGCCGGACACGAAAACATCCTGTTCCTCAACCGCCGGGGAAAACGCCTGAGCCGCATCACCGTGTTCAACATGGTGCGCGGCGCAGCGCTTCGGGCAGGCATCCGCAAAACCGTGAGCCCCCATACGCTGCGGCATTCCTTTGCCACCCACCTCATCGAGGGCGGCGCCGATTTAAAAGCGGTTCAGGATATGCTGGGGCACGAATCCATCCTCACCACCGAGATCTATACGCACCTCGACAATGCCTATCTCCGGGAAACCCTCCTGCGCTTTCACCCCCTCAACCGGAAGCCTGCTCCTGAAGAAGAAGAATAAACTCCCTGGCCTCCGCAACAAGTCGAATGCCCTGCTATACAAACTTTCCCTAATTTTGCCTCCATTGAACCGGAATACCATACCCATGCAGTTGATCCGAATCGTTTTTTTTCAAGCCCTTTGCCTGGCTGTTGCCTCCTGCGCGACCATCACTCCCCCCGAGGGAGGGCCCAAGGACACCGTGCCCCCGCTCATCGACACCACACGCACCACCCCGAGCGGGCAGGTGAACTTTGCCAAACAACCCATTGAGGTCGCGTTTCAGGAATGGATTGTTCTGGAGGACGCTGCCAACCAGGTCCTCGTTTCGCCTCCGCTGGAATTCAGGCCCACCACCCGTTTGAAGCGGCGCACGGTGATCTTTGAGTTCAACGAAAAAGAACAACTCCGGCCCAACGTCACCTACACCATTAATTTTGGAACCGCCGTCAAGGATCTAACGGAAAAAAATCCGGCCGACAACCTCCGATTCGTTTTTGCCACCGGTTCGCAACTGGATTCCCTGACCTTCCAGGGCGTCGTGAAGGATGCCCTTACCGGAGAACCCGTGGAGAAAGCCTTGTTCATGCTCTATGAAAACCCGGCCGACAGTGTGGTGCGAAAACAAAGACCCCTGTACTTCGCCAAGACCGACAAAGAAGGCCGGTTTCAGATAAAAAATATCCGGGAGGGCGTTTTTAAAGGCTTTGCCCTCGCCGACGTCAACTCCAATTACCGGTTCGACCTGCCGAACGAAAAAATCGGGTTTCCGGACAGCCTGATTGCCATCGGGCCCGGACCAACCACCACGGCCCAAATCCGGCTTTTCCAGGAAACGCCCACTCTCCGCGTGCAAAGCGCCGACACCAGCGCCGCCGGACTGGTCAAGATCGCCTTTAATCAACCGCCGGTTTTTGTCCGGGCGGTTCCCGACGATACCTCTCAACTGGTCAAACAGGCTGTCGCCAAAGACACCTTCCTGCTTTGGACTCCTGTCGGCAAACCAGGAACCCTGATCCTGCGCCAGAGACACCTCAACCTGGATACCATCGAATGGACGGGCTGGCTTTCCGGGAAAGCAGAACTAGCTGCTGGAGGGGTGGTGTCGCCCAGGTCCGGACCCGATCCGGTACGGCAACACCCGGAAGAAGATTTCCTGATCCGCTTCCGGGCGCCGGCGAGCCGGATCGACACGTCGATGGCGCGTCTTTTTCGGGATTCGCTCCCGGATCCGATGACGCCCAATCTCTATATCGACAGCTCAGACGCCCGCCTTATCAGGCTGCGCCAAGGATGGCAGGAGAATGCAACCTACCGGCTGGAATTGCAGCCCGGAGCGATCCAGGACCTGTTCGGCCGCAATCTGGACTCGGCTCTGGTATTTCAGATCAAAGCCGAACCGAGAAAAAGCTACGGCAACATCCGGCTTAAACTCAGCGGACTCGACACCATCTATCCCTACCTGCTGGAACTGCTGCTGGCCGATGGCAGCCTCTACCTCCAGCAGCGCCTCGAAGCAGGAGAAGAAACCCGGGAACTGGAATTCCGCCTGCTCCCTCCCCAGGCCTTTACCCTGCGGGTGGTCGAAGACCGCAACCGCAACGGAGTCTGGGATAGCGGCCGGTACGATGGCAAGGTACAGCCCGAACGGGTAAAACTGCACAAACTGGAGGCCCTCCGGGCGAATTGGGATCTGGAAGCGGAGGTGAAATTGGAAAACGGAGGCGATTGACCGCCAAATCGGAAAAAAAGATTGATTTTTCCGATTTGAATCCGAAAAATCAATCCTTTTTTCCGATTTGGCACAACTCGTGCCGTTTAAAGCGAGTTGTCCTTCCTCTTAAACGAGGTATACGCTAAAATATACACGAAGCAACTAGTTTTAAAAATATTTTTTTTAAATTAGGCGTGAATAAATAAATTGTTTTAATGAGCCAACTCACTTCTATTGAAATATGCGCATAGCGCAGGGGGCAGGGCGCTGGGATTAGAAGCAGCCGGTTTTCACCATCAAGTATTGGTGGAAATTGATAAAGACGCCTGTCAGACCTACGCTTAAACCGCCCGGAATGGACCGTTTTGATGCCGATGTTAAACTATTTTTGGCTAAACCATACAGGGCGAAGGAGCTAGACCTTGCAGGAGGAGTTCAGTGCCCTCCTTCTATGTAAACCCGGCGACTTGGTGGTGCGAAAACAAAGACCCTGTACTTCGCCAAGACCGACAATGAGGCCAAACTACAGATAAAAATATCCGGGAGGGCGTTTTAAAGGCTTTGCCCTCGCGACGTAACTCCAATTACCGGTTCGACCTGCCGACAAAATCTGGTTTCCGGACAGCCTGATTGCCGTGGACCAACCGGCACGGCCCAAATCCGGCTTTTGGGGAACGCCCACTCTCGGCCAAGCGCCGACTCTCAGCGCCGCCGGACTGGAAAATCTTTAACCAACCGGATTTTTTGTCCGGGCAAAAGAAATTGATTACGCCTCAACTGTTCGAAAAAGGCTGTCGCCAAAGAAACCTTCCTGGTTGGCTCCTGTAGGAAGACCCGGAACGATCTACGCCAGGACACCTCAACCTGGACCATCGCATCGACGGGCTGGCTTTCCGGGAAAGAGAACAGTGAGGAGGGGAGGTGTCGCCCAGGCCCGACCCGATCCGGCAGGAACACCTGGAAGAAGAGTTCCTGATGCTTCCGGATGGAGAAGCCGGCTCGAAACGTCGATGGCGCGTCTTTTCGGGATTCGCCCCGACCCCACATCGCCCGATTCCATATCGACAGCACAGACGCCCGTAACTCCGGCTGCGCCACGGTTCGCAAAGAACGCAACCTACCTGGGTTCCAGAACCTCTTCTTACCGCAATCTGGACTCGGCTCTGCTATTTCAGATCAAAGCCGAAACCGAGAAAAGCTACGGCAACATCCGGCTTAAACTCAGCGGACTCGACACCATCTATCCCTACCTGCGGAACTGCTGCTGGCCGAGAGCTCTACCTCCAGCAGCGCCTCGAAGCAGGAGAAGAAACCGGGAACTGGAATTCCTTCTCCTCCCCAGGCCTTTACCCTGCGGGTGGCGAAGACCGCAACCAGGAGTCTGGGATAGCGGCAAGAAGGCAAGGTCCAACCCGAACGGGTGAAGCTGCACAACTGAGACTCCGCGAATTGGGACCTGGAAGCGGAGGTGAAATTGGAAAACGGAGGCGATTGACCGCCAAATCGGAAAAAATCAATCTTTTTTCCGAATGGATGCAAAGCCAATTCCATCTTTTGAGCGGACGATCTCTAAAGAAACAAGGGCATTTGTTCTGGATAGAAATGGCTTTACATGCCAAATGTGCGGAGCGGTTGCCGGCGAGGCGCATCCATATGAACCTCAGCGAAAAACCCGGCTGCATATTGGCCATATCATAGATAAATCCCAAGGGGGAACGGATGATCCATCCAATTTACGCGCTATCTGTTCGGTATGCAATGAAGGCGCCTCCAACTTAACCCTCCCCAGGCCAGATCATATGCAATTGCTCATCCAAGTCAGGCGGGCCAAAACCGACGCTCAACTGAAAGCTTTGGCTTGGCTAATTAATAAATTCCCTTCCCAAGCCAAGTCAATGCTCGGCTTAACACCTCCAAATGGATCCACTAACCAGTGACCAGAGAAGGCGAAATATGCAAGCTATCCGGTCAAAAAGAACCAAGCCGGAAGAAATGCTGGCAAAAGCTCTTTGGCATAAAGGCTATAGGTACCGTCGAAATCTTCACACCCTTGTTGGAAAGCCAGATATTGTTTTTACCCGCCAAAAAGTGGCCGTCTTCTGCGATGGGGAGTTTTGGCATGGTAAAGATTGGGAAATAAAAAAGCAAAAACTCACCTCTAACCAGGGATATTGGGTTCCTAAAATCGAACGGAATATGGCCAGAGACAGGGAAGTGAACTACGCCCTACTTCAGCAAGGCTGGTTGATCTTACGTTTCTGGTCTAAAGACATCCTTAAAAATTTACCCGATTGTGTTTCCCAAATTGAAGCGGCTTTAATGCGCCGCTCATAATAAATTCGGCCAATTCCCAATCTTGAAACACACCTCTAACCACAGGCATACCTTCGAATGTTAACTATCAGAAAAAACCGAACCAGTTAGAACCGTTTGGTTTTTTTTATTGGTTTATCTGAATATAAACGCTCGATATGAAATCCCTTACCATTTACGACCTCGATCCGGACTTAGCCAAAGCCATCGAACAGATGGCCCTTCAAACTGGATTAAGTCAAAACAAAGTGATCAAGGTTTTATTGAGACGCGCTCTGGGTCTGGCAAAATCGCCTAAAACAGGAACCGATTTTTCCGCTTATTGCGGGTTATGGACTGCCGAGGAGGCCTTCGCGTTTGACAAAAACACGTCTGTATTTGATCAGATTGAGGAAAATTTATAGCAATAAGTCGAGCTTTACCTCTCTTTTTATTCTTTAACTAAATTTTTAGTCAAAAAATTAAATCACCTATTTTATAACTAAGAATTTAGTTATACATTTGTTCTGTTCGCGTAATTAAAGAATAGAACAGATAAGTCTATGAAAACGCTTACCCGCGCCGAAGAAGAGATTATGCAGATCATTTGGGATCTGGGGCCCTGTACGGTAGCCAATATCCGGGACGCGATTGAAGAAAAAAGCGGTCCGCCCAAGCCGCCGCATAGCACCATTTCCACGATGGTGCGCATCTTGGATGATAAGGGGTTTCTGGGGCATAAGGCCTATGGGCGCACCTACGAGTACTTCCCTTTAGTCACCAGGGAAAACTACAGCAAGCAGACGCTGAGAAAGATGATCACGGATTACTTTGAAGGATCGCCCAACCGGCTGGTTTCCTTCCTGGTACAGGAAAACGATCTCAGTTTGAAGGACTTGTCCGAGCTCATGGATCAGCTTGAAGACGACGAACCCACTTCCACCAACTAAATCCGGCAGTCATGATCGCTTACCTGATCAAAATTACCTTGTGCTGGAGCATCAGTTATGCAGGCTATGCGGCGTTGTTGCGGCACACGACCTTTTTCCAGCTCAACCGGTTCTACCTGCTGGGTACGTTCGTGCTCAGCCTGTTCATTCCCCTGCTACCCTGGACCAATGTGTTGCCCTGGCTCTATACCAACCCCGAATCACCCGCTGTGTATATGCTGCCCGTGGTGAGCGCCGCTCCGGAGCATATCCAGGCGCTCGTCCAGGCGGCAGCGCCCCGGACACCGGTTTGGCAGCAAGTACTCTGGGTCATTTATGCGCTGGGCGCCATCCTGTTTGTATTTCGCCTGGGGCTGGCGCTGTGGAAACTCTGGGCCTGGAGGAAGCAGGGGCAAAAAGAGTTTTTTCCGGAATTCTGTCTGGTACACACCGAAAAAACGGCCATGCCTTTCTCTTTTTTCCGATGGCTCTACTGGCCCACCCAAATGGAGGCCGGCGAACCGGAAAGCCGTCAGATCCTGGAGCACGAGATCGCGCATATCCGGCAATGGCATAGTTTGGATCTGTTTATCGTTGAAGCCGTTTCCGCTCTGTTGTGGTTCCATCCATTACCTCGTATGTATGGCATCGCCTTGCGAAACGTGCACGAATACCTCGCCGACAAGGCCGCGCTCCGGCAGGGAAGCCGCAAAGGATACGGCCGGCTGCTGATCCGGCAGGCGTTGATGGGAAATACCTTCCCGCTGGTTCATAATTTCTCACCCGCACAATTAAAAAAACGCATTAAAATGATGACAACACACCAAACCCGGCCCGGGGCGTTGCTCCGCTATGCCCTTCTTTTGCCGCTGCCCCTCCTGGCAGGCGCATGGTTCGCCAAACGGACGCCTGCTTTGCCTCAGGAAACCCCGGCAACTTACGTTTCTTCCGACTCCACGCCGGTGAAACAACTGAATTCCATTGTCGTTGTTGGCTATGGCGCCAAAAAAGAACAAAAGGACACCATCCTGCCAACGGCCGAGGTGATGCCCCAATTCTACAGCGACGATTGCATCGGCGTCACAGACGAAAAGGAAAAGCAAGCCTGCGCCATGAACGCGTTGATGAAACATCTGGGCAAAACCCTCGTTTATCCGGAACTCGCCCGTCAGGAAAAAATCGAAGGCATGGTGGTCGTCAGCTTTGTCATCGATGAAGCCGGCAATGCCACTAATGTGAAAGTGGTCAAAGACATTGGCGGCGGATGCGGCACCGAAGCGATCCGCGTCGTGGAAACCACCCGCTGGACGCCCGGCTTCAACCAGGGTAAACCGGTTAAGGTGGAAATGAAACTCCCGATCAACTTCCGGTTGAGTCAGGAGAAAGCGGCGCCTACCCCACAGCCGGCGCCGGCGCCTGAAACCTCTTCCGATGCGAACGAGATTTTTATGGTCGTTGAGGAAATGCCCGTATTTGCGGCTGCGAAACGGCCGCAGACCCAGAGGAGAAGAAAAAATGCTCCGACCGGAAGCTTTTTGAGTTCATCGCCCAAAATCTGAGATACCCCGTCATCGCACGTGAAAATGGGGTGGAAGGCAATGTAGTCGTTGAGTTTATTATCGATAAAACAGGAGCCGTGACGAAAGCCAAGATTTTGAAAGATGTTGGCGCCGGCTGCGGCGAAGAAGCTCTCCGCGTCGTTGGCCTGATGCCCAAATGGATGCCGGGAGTTCAGCGCGGCCGCCAGGTAAGTGTAGCCCTTCGCTTGCCGGTAAAGTTTAAAATAACTGCAGCTACTACTCAAACTGGTTCAAATCCTGCCAACCCTTCCTCCGCAGTTGGACCAGAAATTAATCTGCCGCTAACCGATTTGAAGAAATTTTACCTTAGTCCGAATCCCAACGACGGCCATTTTGAGCTTCGATTTCAACTCCAGGGGAAAAAACCTACGTTATCCTATTTAATCAATATGGACAGGAGATTGAGCGTAACCAATACAGAGACTCATCAGGTTTGTTTAAAAAAGACTATGACTTAAGTAAGCAGCCAAAAGGAACTTATTTCCTATCTATTCAGCAAGATGGGAAAGTGTATAGCGGATATATCGTCATCCAGTGAAACCCTATTATCGTTAGCCTAGCCGCACCTGGCTTAACAGAAAAGCCAGGAGAATCGCCAAAGCCAGAATCCCGAGCCACCAAAGGCCGGGGTTCTGGCTTTTTGCGTCCTCCGTTTGTCCTGCACTATTGGCAGGGCCTTGCCCATCAGCCAGAATAGCCTTTGGCCCGGGCCAGGTCTTCTTCCAGCACATGCAACCCGATGCTTGGCGAGGCCGAAGGCAGTTGCGTCGCGCTGATGGCATTGGACACATAACAGGGGATGCCCGCATCCCTGAGGCGGGCCGCAGCTACCTGGGCTTCAAAATCGAAATAGAAGTTCTGCACTACTGCCGTTCGGGCGTTGTGGCGTGCCAGTTCGTCGAAATAGTCCAGAATATCCATGGTTAAGGTTGTTGAAAAGGGAGCAAGGGGTAGAGGATGTAGGGGATGTAGAGGATGTAGTGGACTCCCTGCTCCCTTTTCCCTTTTCCCTGCTCCCTCTACGCTGTTTCCCCTCCTTCCCCAGCGGTGGTTTGCTGGTTGATCTGGTCTACTTCTTTATCGATGTAGTATAGGCTGCGGGGGCCGTCGCCGATGAGGCGGATGCGGTCGAGGATGCCGCGCATGAGGGCCTCTTCTTCGCGCTGTTCGTTGACGTACCACTGCAGGAAGCTCAGGGTCGTATGGTCTTTCTCTTCATAGCTCAGGGCCACCAGGGTATTGATTGCCCGGGTGACTTTCTGTTCGTGTTCGTAGACTTGTTTGAAAAGGGCCTGGACGGAGTCGAACTCCAGAGCGGGTTGGGCAATCGAAGGAGAGACAGCATGGCCGTCTACTTCGTTGATGTAGCGGAAGATCCGAAGCATGTGCATGCGCTCCTCATCCGATTGCCGGTACAGAAAGCGGGCGCATCCTTCCAATCCTTCGCGTTCGCACCAGGAAGCCATCGACAAGTACAAAAAGGAGGCGTATCCTTCAAGCCCTATCTGCTCATTGAGGGCGCTTTCCATTTTTTTCGAGATCATATCTGTTCGTTTTTTTAGTTTCCTTTAGGCAAAGTAAGAATTAATGTATTCTTCTCATAAACCAAAGGGCGGGTAAGCAGTTTACCGGTTGATGAAAAAAAAAATGCCGCCTGCGCGAATTCATGCCAGAAGAAAAAGACCGCATCATTGAGATGGCGTGGGAAGACCGGACGCCCTTCGAGGCCATTACGGCGCAATTCGGTTTAGCCGAAGCCGAGGTGATTCGATTCCTTCGGCAGGAAATCCACCCCCGGAGTTGGAAAAAATGGAGAGCCCGCGTTCAGGGGAGAGAAACAAAACACGAAAGAAAAAGGATCTCCGAAGTGAATCGCTTTAAATCGGATCAGCAGCGCGCCATCAGCTGCAACCGGACCGCTAAAAGGCGAACGCCATCGAAACGCAGGTAAGCGTACCGAATTCCTTTTCTTTCGTAATTACAAGGCAAAAGCGATCCCGAAAGCCAGAACGGCGATAATCAGGCCGTACATGAATACATTATAGCTAATCCGCAAGAGGCGGTATTTTTTTGCCAGTACGACGCCCAGATAATACAGATCGCGGGTCATGGAGCTGTACAGAAAGTCGCTGTCCTTAATCATTTCCATAACGCCCCAGTGGTAATCTTCAACAGACATTTCGTAGAAGTTACCGAAAAAGAGGAGATTGGACTTGCGCTTGATAATATCGTCTTTGGTGAAAGAGCCTTTGGTTACCTGTGGGCGGGAAGCGAGGATTGCAAAAACGAGGGTAGTCAGACAAACCGAAAGCAATACGAAGGTCGGGATAATCAGGCGGAGGTCGGCGCCCAGTTTGGGAACCAGGCTGGAGACGACAATGGAAATGATGATCCCGTTGATACTGAGCATGATATTGGCCTTGTTATCGGCGATGGTGCTCAGGTTGGTGTGGGAACGGTAGGTGGTGCGAAACATGGTTTCCACGCCCCTTCCCAGGTTCAGTTCTTTAACCTCCAGGTCTTTCTTTTTCTTTTTTTTCTTCTTCTTGTCCTCCTCCTCCCATTCCCCTTCCTGAGGCTGGATACGCTGTTGGTATTTGCGCAACTGTTTGATGTTTTTCTGCTTCGTAACGTCAAACAGTTGCATTGCTACATCGGTATGGAAGCGGTGCCCCAGCATAAAATCCAGCTCAAATTGCACCCAATCTTCTTCTGGCATAAAATTGCGGCGGGTCATGAGCAGTTCCTGACGGACCCGGCTGCAACGGTCCCAGTATAGCTCGCTTCCCAGATGGCTGTAATCGGCATCGCGGATGAGTTGCTCCATCAGATCGCCGGGCTCAAAAAACCGTTGCGTAGCCAAAATAAGGGATTCGACCTTTCGGATCGCGGCGTCAGGGGCTTTTTCGCTTTCGAGGTAGGTACGGGCGATCGCCGCGCTGCGCATTTCATGGCCTTCGGCGCCCTGGTTAAATCCGGTGTCGTGAAACCAGGCAGCCAGCTCCAGCAGTTCCAGGTCCGGGGCGGGAAGCTGGTGCATTTGTCCCAAACGCCTCGTAGCGTCGACCACATCCCGCACATGTTGGACATTGTGATAGAGGTACTGTTCTCCAATCTGATCCCGGTAAAATGCCTCGACGAACTGTTCGGCTTTGGCAGTCAAAGTCGGTACGGGTTGTTCCATGGTCGTTTTGCTTCGTCGGCAAAATACAAAATAGGATGCAGAAAAAGCGTCCAACGAGCAAAAAGCTTGCTATTCGATAAACAACACTTTTTGCGACTGCCACTGCCCAAGGGCACGTACCGTTACGATATACAACCCGGGACCGGGTACCTGGCTCCGTTCAATAGTCCAGGTATGCGAACCGGCGTAAAACTGCTTTTGAAGCTGGGCGCAAACCCTCCCCAGGAGTCGCGAAGTTCCAGGCGGGCTTCTCCTTCCTGGGGCAGCATCCATTGCACCGTCGTATAGGCTCCTGCCGGATTGGGTACCGGAGGCAGCAGGACAAAGCGGCCGGCCAGGGAGGACCGGTAGTCCAGCGCCAAAGGCTCGGTGTCATACCCGGACAGGCTTTCCAGGTAGGCTTCCGGAGATAATCCTCTTTGATCCAAACGCAGGGCCCGGGAAAGCGGGACCGCCTGTACCGCCCGGAGTTTAAGGACCAAAAGAGGCGGAACAGAACCGTCATGGAGGTCCGGGGCATTGGAATACCCGGCATCCCAACTCAGATTTAAGGTTTCGGGATGTTCTTCTGTCCAGAACAAATGGTTCTGGCTCGCCAATCCATACTCAAGTCCGGTGATTTCCACCAACTGCGGGTCGGCCTGAAGCGTGAACTGAAGGCCCTTCGTTCGCTCCGGGTCGCCGAGATACACCGGAACAAGAACGTCCTCTCCCGGGGTGAGCATCCGGTCCTGAAGCCTCAAAAGCGCCGGCTTGGCGGCAGCTCGCTGCTCCAGCCCCGGCCCGTTGCCTTTGAACGCGGGAGCGCTTCCGTTGACGTCGCCGAGTTTGACCGCGATAAAATCGGCATCCGATACAGGACCTTCCAGGTCGTTAAAGTTAATCACTTCCGGAAAAGCCGGTTTCCATGGGCTGTTCGGGTTAGAAAACACATAGTCTGCCGGTACGAAGCGCCAGCTTCTGCCATGGGCAAAATTCCGATCTACGCCAAGGATCACCTTGCGCATCTGGATCAGATCCTGAGTAGTCAGAGAGCCGGATAAATTCACATCAGCTGCGAGCAATTGGTAAGGGGAAGCCAGCTTTTTATTGCCCAGGATATATTGGGTGACCAGAAGAAGATCAAAGGTCGTCACGCCGCTACCAGCCGGCTCCGCCCGGCTTGGCGTAACCGAATAATCGTATCCATGCTTCAGGCCCGGCAGAGCAAACGCCCCCTCTCCGTTGGTCAGGGTGTTGGCCACTTTCGCTCCGCTCAACGTCAGGTAAACGCCGGGCAAAGGCTTGCCCAACGCACTCGTGACGACTCCGGACAGCGGAAAATCGGCGCTGGCAGAAGAGGAGGTATCGCATAAACGGAACTGGTCATCCTGTACCAGAATATAGGTTTTACAGAAACTATGGTTCGGGCCGCCCAACGTCCCATCAGGCTGCGGCGCATGTGGGTTGTAGGCATTGTCCCAGGCGTGAACTTCCACCGGGAGGTAGCCCAGGTCCTTGCAGGTCAGTACCAGCGAGGTTTTTGTTATATCCGCCGGTTCTCCTTCCCGGTTTATGGAATAGCGCACGGGGTTGGAACAGGTTTCGATTGCCGACTTGACCACATCCCCGACCCACACGGTTGCCGCTCCTTTGTCGGGAAGGCTGTCGCCATCTACATCCATTCCTTCCGGTACCGGCATCAGCTGGGTCGAAAGGCCATGATAACAGATAGGGGAAGGATCGTTGCAATCCACGATGCGCACCCGCACATCGGAAGTCGCCACATTTTTGCAGTCATCGATCACCTTGATTTCGATGACGTATTCCCCGACCGGCAAAATCCCGGAAAACAGGTATTTGGGGAATCGCCCATACAATTCCCAATCGGTTTCGCTGTAATTGTAATATTCGGTAATCGCTTCCTTAATCCGGGTAGTAATCTCTACCTGGGGGCTACACACTTCCCGGACCCCCACCGACAGAAAGAATTCGGAGGTGCAATCCGGCCGGTCGGCGCAAACGGTAATTTCTTTTTCCGTCAGAACTTGAGGAGGAATATCGTCAAACACCTCGATTACCTGGGTGTATTGCCAATACCCTCTGGAGCGGATAGAGGGGTCCATGCCGCTGTTTTTCCAATACCCTTGCGGGTTGGTCAGCCCATCGCAGGAACTGCCCTTGACACCGGCTGCAGGATTTTGGTTTTGTTCATCGGCATCGGTGTCGTAATAGGTTGTCTCATTGGGCCGGACGATCACCCAAACGTCCTTATCGCCGGGGATGCCGTTGCAATCCGCATCCCGGGGCACAATGATCGGGTCGCTGATTCCATCGTACTCGCACCAGTTAATGACATCGTAGGTGCGGAAGATCTTGTAACACGCTTCCCCATCCGATTCGTAGCGTTTGTCGCGCACGCTCACCACCAGGTTATCGCAGCCCAACTCATCGGTCACGATGGAGTCTGGCCTGGGTTCGGCGCAATGGTCTTCGAAATCCTCCGGAAATTTAATCGTGTAGTTATACGCCGGAAGCACCGTGATCCGCTGTTCGCAAAGGCCGGAAGAGCTGTTTCCGCTCCGGTCCAGGGCTCTGAATTTCCGGATTATCGTTCCGACTCCGCAGTGATCCAACTGAATGTCCGCAGGAAGGGCCTCGAAGTACGCCTCGCAGTTGTCGGCAACTTCCGGAACGCCAAAATACCGGGCCAGGGAAGCGCTATCCGAGAGATTTACCGCGAAGGGAAGGTCGCGGCAACTGACGGCAGTGTCTTTTGGCGGGTAACACGCAGGAGCGATTTTATCCTCAACAACGACCTTCGACCAGCAAACATTGGTATTTCCAGCAGCGTCGGTCGCGCGGAGCTCGACGGTAACGGATTTCCCGATATCGCAGCAGGAAAAAACGACCAAATCGCCCCAGGGGCTGAATCCAGGCGTCTTGGGGGTGCAGGACAACGAATCGGAATCGGTAGCCCTACGAATCTCCAAACGCACCAGGGAACAATTGTCTTTGCTGCCTTCGTCCACCTCCTTCGCGTACAGGAACGCATATCCGGAACGATCGAGGGATACCTGCAGCGAGTCGTCGCAAATGGCTACCGGGCTAATTTTATCTTCGACGCAGACCACGCAATTTATATTGGCTTCGTTGTCGCAATCGTCCCGCACTTTGTATTTGATCCGGTGGCATCCGGCAGGTATTCCGGTCACGATACGGGACTGAGCCGAGAAGGGAGTCACTGCGAGCAATACCGAATCCATTACCTGAGCGAGCCCACCAGGGGTAAGCGTCCACCGGAGGGTGTCCTGCCAGATTTCAGCCGACCAGGCATAGGGAGAGCATGCGTCGGACACCTGGGGCGCAGGAATCTCCAGCGCGGCCCTGCAATCAAAAGGAGAGGTGGAAGCCCGCAAGGTATCTCCTTTTACCTGAGGGCAACTCACCACCGGAGGAACAATATCCCCGATCTTGATGAGTTGTTCCAGCGTACGGACTTGGCCTCTACACCAATCCAGTATTTTCCAGCGCCGGATAATCTTATAGGCATCCTCGCAAATCGGAAACCGCTGGTCGGTGTAATCGGCGGAAAAACCGCAGGCTCCGCCGGGGGTCAGGAACGTCGTATCTCCAAGGTCGTTGATCACGTAGGGGTAACCGGTGACTTCCGGAGACACATTTCCCGCTGCATCGAGTTTAAACCGGCGGTTCTGATCGCAGCCGGCGTCGAGTTCGATCTTTGGATTCACCCGGATCTCACTCAGGGTTGGCCGAACCAGGGTGATACGCTGAACCCCATCTGCTTTATTCCCGAACCGGTCGAAAGCAGTAAAAATCCGACGGATTACCATCGAATCGCAATTATTGTCGTATGCAATTTCATCCCGAAACTTGATCAGCGTATCCGTTCTTTCGGCGCAATTATCTTTAACCAGGGCTTTCCCGGCAATTTCCAGGCTCTTGGGCTGGTTGAGGAAAACTTCCCGGGCATGGCAAAAACTATCCAGTGTCAGATCGGCGGGAGGGGTGATTACCGGGGGCGTTTTATCCTCGGCGATCACAACGCCCCAGCAAGGGGAAAAAGAGGTACAGGCGGATGGATTGGAGAGCAGAACCGTGTATTTAAAAACGCCGGGACCGTCGATCTGAGGGCCATTCGACGGGTTGGAATCATCTACAACGACGGAAAAATCCGAGGGACTGGCACAATCCGTAAAGGTTCCTTTCAACACCATCTCCGGGGAGCATAAAAACCGGCAGGCGTCATCGAGGCTCACGTGGACGGTATCGACGCAGGTAAAATTAACCGCCAGAGCCGATCGCTCCGCATCATTTTCCGGAAGGGCAACAAATCGCTCCAGAACAGACCCGAGGGGCGCCCTCAGCCAACTGCCTAAGCCCAGCAGAAAGACAATTGGAAAAAATGCAGCAAGCTTGTTCATGTATCCTTGACTTTTCGAATTTGGGACCAACTAAACCAGGCAGCTCCTGATTCTAGTTCATTGGATTACTTATTACCGGGCTTGATTTGCATGGCAAAGGTCAGGCGCAACAGGGCGAACGGAAAAGGACATCCCAAACATCAACCGCGGCTAGCGCTCTTTCAACGAAACCAACGTCAGCCAGAAGCCGGGAGCATGGAACTGCCCTTTTGTACGAGCCCTTGAGTTTTCTCATATGCCTGGAGTTAGAAACCGCTTTGACGCCGCTGTAGGGGGGATAAAGGGGCGTCAAGCGCATGGAGAAACCGCAAAAGGACTTTTCTCCTCCCAAAAATAAAAATATTTATCTAACCTAGATATAACTTAACGTTTCAGGACAGAGATAAAAAAAGAAGCGCCCCAAGTTGCCATGGAGCGCCCCCGAAAATATGCGAGCATTAATCATTTTTTCATCCTGTGCACAGGCGTTTAGCTTGTTGGAACAGAAACATCCGGCACTATCCAGGCGGACTGCGGCAGATGCGTCCCAATGGACAAAGCGGGAAAGCCTATACAAAAAAACGGATCTTCTTTAGTCACTTTAAAAACCCCTTTTGGAAGTTCCAGTCCGGCTATCCCTAGCCTTTCGCATAAGGCATGAGACAATCTCACCGGCTCATGCAAGCGGATTTTTCCTTTTTCAAAATAGGTTTCTGCCAAATGGCGACAAATAGCGTATTTTGAAAAAACCAAATAGAGCATTTCCTCTCTCCACACGACCATCCCAATCGCTCTGGCGCATTTGGCGCGATCCTGGTTATAGGACGGTCCCTGGTAAAGATCAACCGTGCAAATTCCGGACCCCCGGCATCGAATGGAGGGTTGTCCAAATTGAACATCAGCATACAGGGCATGGCCCGCTTTAATTAACTCGGTTCGGTTTTCAGGGCCGGGCGCCAGCATCCCGGTCCACTGATCTCTCTTGAGCATATCCATTTTTTAAACAAAATTTCCTGGGCAAATACTTCACTGATTCAAAAAACACACTTCCCAGTTTTCTCAGTAGTTGGTTGTGGAATAGGGGTAGATGGATAGCTCTCGCATATAAACGCGCCCCTTCTTGGGTCCTAACTTTTTTGAAGAGCGCGCGGACGTTCCTTTTTTGCGGAGAGGAGGGCAGGGAACCTCTTTAGGCTCCCTGCCTGACCTTTCCGTTTGCGCTTAGCGCGATGATACCATGATCATCTTCTTCGTAGCGGTATGGTTTGACGTGCGCAAGGTGTAGTAGAACATGCCGCTTCCTTGCTGCAGATCGCTGTCTTTGATGCGGATCGCGTTGTACCCTCTGGTAAATTCACCCTTGTAGGTCCAGATGGTGCTTCCTTTGATGTCCTGAATGGTCAGCGTAGCTTCCCCAGCTTCCGGGAGGTTGAACCCGATCAGGGTCTCGCCTTCGAATGGGTTGGGTACGTTTTGTAGTAAGGTGAACGGCGCGGAGGCGTCCAGGCGTTGATGCGTGAAGGCGAGGGATACGCTCAGGTAGTCGCCGCCCGTGCGGTAGGCTTCTGCCCTCGTGATCCGGCTGTTGATGTTCAGCACTTCGCGCAGGCTCGCTACATCCGTTTTGGCTTTCAGCACCAGTGTAAAGAGGGTCTCGCCTTGCGACGTGCGCCCTGCACCTTGCGCCTCATTCCAGCTTGCCGTAATCAGCCCTTCCTTGGCGAAGATGCCAAAGTTCTCGGCTTTCGCTACTCCGTATTCCACGTCTGCCAGTTCCACCGCGTTGCGGTCAAAGCCCAGGGTAAACTGGTAGCCTTCGATCGCGCTCAGGTCGCCGGTGAAGGCGATCCGGTATTCATTGCCGGCTTTCATCTGCATATCGTCTGCGTTCAGGCTAAACGATCCTGCGGTGCGCGCCAGGCTGTTGGCCAGTGCGTTGCCGTTCACGTCGCCGACTTTGACAGCGATGAAGTTGGCGTTCACTTCTCCGGACAGGTCGTTGATGTTCACCACTTCAGGGAACTGCGCCTGCCATGGGTTGGCGGGGTTGGCGAACTTGAAGGAGCCGTCTACAAAGCGCCAGCTCGTGTTGTTCGCGTACTTCGCGTCAATACCCAGGATCAGCTTGCGCAACTGGATCAAGTCCAGGGTCGTAACCGTCTTGGAGTTGTTGATGTCGGCAGCGATCAGTTTGTACGGGGTGTTCAGCGGCTGTACGCCGAGGATGTGCTTGGTGACGAGTACCAGGTCGAAGGTCGATACCCCGTTGAGGTAATCCTTGTCCAGGTGCGGGGTCACCGAGTAATCATACCCTTTTTCCAACCCGTTGAACAGATACTGGCCGTTGGCTCCGGTCATGTGCATGGAAGTAGCTTCACCCGACAGGTTGACTTCTACGCCTTCTACATTGACCTTCGTCTCGGTGGTAATGGCGCCTGCAATCGCTGTGGAGCCGACTACCGGGCCGCCGCAAACGCCGCGCGGATCGGTTACCACCGTGTAGGTCTCGCACCATGCCCAGTTGCCTTTCTCATCCACCGTATACAAGCGGATCATCACCGTATTAATGGTATCTCCAGCCAGATCATCGCAGGTAAAGGTCACGGAGGTGACAGGTTCCGTTGGGACGCCGTCGGTGTTCAGGCCATCCGTTTCATCCCACTTCCCGTCGCCGTTATCCTTGACGATGTAGTACTTCTTGATCAGCTTCTTGCCGGTAGGTCCGGTTTCCGGTCCTTGTCCGTTGCAATCGTCCACCGGACTGGCAACGAAGTCGGAGGCCCACACCGCCCTTTCGCCTTCGCCCGTATCCGGGTTCTTCATCAGCGCCGTGGACAGGCCATGGTGGCAGATCGGAGCGATGCCGTTGGAATCCACAATCGAGAAGGAAATGTCCTTCTTCAGCGACAGGTTTCCGCAATCGTCGCGTACGATCACTTCCAGTTTGTGGTTGCCGAGCGGCAGCTGCGAAGCGTCGCCGGTGCCTGAAACTACCCAGGAGTTCGTCCCTTTGTCGTCGCCGTTCAAGGCATGCGCCGGCGTAACCGTCAGGAAGGAAGGCAGCGGGCTGCCATTCAGGGTTACCCGTTCGATCGCCAGGTTGCCGGCTACGGCAGGCGCTTGCTGTACTTCGGTGTTGCCGGAGCACACATCGAAGGCAGAGAACTCGATAGCTACCGAAGTCGAACAGTTGTTCTTGTTCTGATAGTACACTTGCTCACCAGGCTCATTCACTTCAGGACGTTCGTTGTCGTGTACGAAGATGTACTGCGTGAACATGAAGGCAAAGCGTTCGCCTCCGTTGTTTCCATAGCCTGCGTACTGGCAGGTTGCGGGCAGGTTGCCCACGCCCAGGCGGTCGTCGTAGCCGGCCACGTCGTCGTTAGACTTCGTTTTCGGTCCTTTGTTCGCCCAGTTCACCCCATCGTTCGGGTAGGCAACCGTGCCGCTTTCGTCTTCGTACCAGATTTCCTCCGTGCCATCCATGTTGGCGTCGCGTACCAGAACGTTCACCCCACCGGCGTCGTTCCAGTTCGTGCCGTTGCCTTTTGGATCGCGCGGCACCACTACCGCCCACTGCATGGGTTCGCCGCAACGTTCGTCGTACTGGCACCAGTTGATCACCGTAAAGGTGCGGAAGATCTTGTAGCACTCCGCAATCGGTGCGCCGTTCAGCGTAGCGCCGTTGTAACGCTTGTCACTTACGTTCACCGCCAGCACGTCGCAGCCCAGTTCGCCGCCGTCGATCACGTTGGCCGTATCGCGCAGGTTAGCGCAAGTGCCTTCGATATCTGCCGGGAACATAATATTGTACTCATGAACGGGCTGTACGTAAATCTTTCGGCTTTCCGTCGTAACCGTAACGTTGCCTTTGGAGGTCGCCTTGGTCACCTTCCAGGAGATGGTGATCTCGCCGGCATCGCAATGCAGGCTTGGCGTTACGACGATCTCCTTGGTCACTGCGCTGCAGAATCCGCCGCTGATCACGGCGATATCGCCCTTCAGCAGAGCTACTGCCGCTTTGTAGGTATCGGTCGTTTCCGCGTAGGTTCCTGCAACCGAAAGCAGTTGGATGCGGTCGCGCTCTTCGGTGCACTTATACGTTTGGTCGAAGGGCAGCAGGTAGTCCAAAGCGGTCTTGTCTTCCACTTTGATCCAGTTCCAGCAGAAGCTGCGGTTGCCGGCTTTGTCTTCGCCCCACAGTTCCACCATCAGGCTGTCGGTATCGCAGCAGAAGATGGGCACGGTGTCGAGCAGCGGCGACATCAGCGCGCCTCCCACTTCATTGATGCGGAAGTATTCTAGCGGATCGGCTACCCGGTTGCGGTTCTCGTCGATATAATCGACGTTCGCATCGATCTTGCCGTTCTTGTTCGCATCGACGAATTGCATCAGCGTCAGGAAGCTGGATTCGCAAGCGCCGATCGGGCGGCGGACTTTCATCCATACCAGTTTGCTGCAATTGTCGAAGCTGCCTTCGTCCACTTCTTTGGCGGCTACTTTTCCTGTGCCGTAGTTATCCAGTGTCACGTGGAGCTTATCGTCGCACTTCATCACCGGAGCGATCTTGTCGACGATACGGAACGGAATGAGGATCGTTGTGCTGCCGTAGCATACGTTGTATACCCGAACCTTAGCAAAGTAGGTCGTCGACGTATCCTTAGGCATCGGGATGCCGCTCACGAAGTACCCCTTGTCGCAATCGCCGCTGATTTGTGCAGCCGCCAAAGGCAGGAAGGAGTATGCTCCGGTAGGTAGTTTGTCCAGATCCAGGATCGGCTTGCGTTCGATGATCTCCAGATCAAAGCACCACTTGCTTTGTTCATCTACCGTAAAGTGTTCTTTGGTGAAGCGGAAGGCGCCGTTGCAATCCATCGCTCCGGTAGAGAACGTCAGGTAGTCGCCTGCATCATAGCCATTGGCCAGATTGTCGGTATATGGATTAGCAACAGGAGCATTGGCATAGCCGGTACCGCGGTAGCCGTCCTTGTCCGAATCCAGCGTCTTGACTACTGGGGCGCTGACATCGCCTACGACGATGAGTTGTTCCCAGCAGAAGATCTTTTCTCCGCAAGACAGGTTATCGTAGCATCCGCCGGTGCGTTCCACCAGATAGTCTGGATAGTTGGATGCGCCGTTGTAGCACCAGTCCAGGATCGACCAGCGGCGAATGATCTTGCGTCCGCATTCCCCGGTGAGGTACACGTTCTCATCGGTATAGTCGATCGCAAAGCCGCAGTAATCCTTGCCGGTCAGGTAGATCCGCTTGCCGGCGCCGTTGTAGAAGTAGGGCACGGACTCAGCCAGGCCATACTTGCCTACCATGTCGGCGGAGGTCAGGATGGTGTCGCCTTTGGCCAAATGAGCAGGCACTTCAATCTTACACTCCGGCAGAATGATCTGCGGGCGCTTGAAGTAGATGAACTGCTTGCAGGTACCCACGTTGCCGTATTCGTCGTGGAAGAAGAACGTCCGCTCGATCTGTGCATAGTAACCGGTAGTAATCTGCTGGTTGCAATCGGTGAAGATCGTCAGCTGGTCGGTTACTTTATCCATGACCGGCGTTCCGCAGTTGTCGGTCGCCGTGGCTTTGCCCGTAAAGTAGGCATAAGCGGCATCCGTCCAGGAGCGTTCTACATTCAGCACGCTATCGATATCGGTGCATACGAAGGTATAGGTTCCGCCCACTTTTTTGTCGGTATCATCCGGGCAATCCACCACCGGCGCGAACGGCGTACGCCAAGCCGAAGACCACAAGGTGCGTTCCGTATGTTTGTCGATAATGATCACACGGTAGTAGCTCCCTTCCGGGTACTTATCAAAGCCGCAGCCTGGCTCATAGTTTGGCACCAGCATATCGGCATTGACGAGGGCTTTACAGTCGGGGCTCAAGGTAATGTTGATGTTCTTGATCCCGCTGTTCCATTGCGTCTTGATCCAGCACTCGTCGTTTTGGATGGTCACGTCGTCCTCGTCGAGATACTTATCGCGGCCGGTTACGTTCGGCGCGGAGAACGGAGGATTGTACGTTCCGTTGTATCCGCGGTCGGCCACCATGCCTTCGAAGGCGATCATATCGCCGCCCACCATCGGATCGTCGATCTCATCGCTCAGGTCGTTGACGATGATGGAACCGCCGAAGTTCGGGCTCTTCACGAAGTAGTCAGTCAGCGGGCGCTTCACGTAAACGCCGCTTCCATTCTTCTGGAAGCCTACGGCGCGGCCCGTCACGTATGCCTGAGAAGACCATTCGTATTTGTCGGTCTTGCTCGGGTCGATTTCAAACTCGACGCGGATGCACACGATCGAATCGCCGGGCAGGTAGAAGCCGGACTGTTCTTCGAGCGGCAGCAACAGGCTGGTCGTGCCATCCCCGTTGTAGTTCGGATTCACCTTCAGCGCGGTCTTGGCGCCAAGCATCGATTTCCTCACTTTTACGCCGGCAGGATCTACCACGTACGAGCTGTCCACGATGCTGACTTTCGGCGTGGTCGCTGCGTAGAATGCATTGCCGTAAGCCGCCTTCAGGTTCAGGAACGCTTGCAGGCTATCCAGCGGCACTTCCGTTGGGTTCTTGATGCACAGGTGCATAATCACGTTGAAGTTGCCGCAGATCTCGCTTGATGGGTAGTTCACCCCAACGATATCGAGGTTAGCCTCGACGTTGGGCTCGTCTACCCAGCCGAAGTCGATCGTCTGGTTGTACAGGCTGTCCGGGAACGGCTTACCGTACGGATGCATGGCGTTCATAGCCGTAGCGTCATCGGCGTCTTTCTTGCCGTTTTCGCCCTGGGCTGCGCGCTGGCGCATACTTCAGGTTCGCGGCTGTTCTCGTCGTTGATCGTCAGGGTTGCGCCCGGCATGCCGTCGCTATCGTTCTGATCGTCGCCTGTCAGGTTATCCTTCAGCGTCAGTACCCGGTGTTTAGGCCATGCGTTTACAAAGCTGGCGCTATCCCCTTGCAGATACTTCAGCGGAATCAGGTAGTAGTTGCCAGGGATCAGGCCCTGGAAGGAATACAGCCCCATGCCATTCGTCTTCACGATCTGACCCGGCGTGTCGTTGCTGTTTGGAGGCATTACGGCCGGCTGCGTCGGAACGATGGACAGGTTGTACAGGACATCGGTTACGCTGCCTGCAGAAGCCATGGTGGTTTGGTAACCGGCTGCATCGAAGGTACCGGTGGTGTCATTTACACCGCCCCAAACGAGCACCAACTGCAGGGTATCCACGAAGTCGTCTTCGTTCTGATCGCCCTTCACGTCGTGGTCAAACCACGACAGGTTGCCCACTTTCACTACAGGTACCGCATAGTCTTCCACTTCCCCGCGAGGATAAGCCAGCGCGGTGTTCACAAACGGCGCGGTATTCTGGTGGAACGCGTTGTTATCCGGTCCGAGGCCAGGCTCCCAGCTCAGGCGGTAGCGCATGAAGGCCGTGCCGTCGCGGTATACTGCATCGGTAGGCACGCGGAAGGCCAGGACACGCATGGTGTCTACGCCGCCGGGCAGTACCGGATTGCCGGTAGCTGCCAACGGCCCATAGCGCTTTGTCTCGTGCCGATGGAGGTAAAGATCAGGCTGTCGGTAGGATCGTTCAGATCGCCGTCGCCGTTAAAGTCGATAAAGGCGCGCAGGTAAGCGTCTCTATTCGCATATCCTCCAGCCAGAACGGTATCCTGGGAGGTGTACGTCACTTTGATCATTGCGATCTCACCCGGGATCAGCGGGGTGAGCAGGCGGATGCCCGACTCGTCGTCCGTTCCCGTGCCTTTGCGGAAGGCGCTGGCGCCATCGTCGTCGCCGCCGTTCTTACTGCCGGCGTCGGCGTCGGGCTGGCCGTTGAGTTCGCCGTCTACGCCTTCGCCCAGATAGAGCTTGGGCTGGATCGCGTGGCGCGGGCCAAATACGCCCGAGAACTGTGCCGACATGGAGTCGCGCAGCGTCAGGTAGTTCGTGCCGGCTACCGGCAGGTCGCCGTAGTCGAAGCCCGTGTAGCCGAAGTCGAAGGTCTCGTCCACCTGCATGTCCGGGAACACATTCGTCGGAAGCGGCCCCGTGGTGATGCTGCCCTGATCGTAGATGCCCACCGGATTCAGTTCGCCCGTAGGCTGCGCCATCGGGTTGGTGATCGCAAACGTGATTCGGGTGATCAGGTCGTCGATCGTCGTATCGTCGCCGTCGCTGTCGCGGCGCTCGTCAACGTCGGTGCGGTCCACCGTAGGCGTCATATCGTCCGGATCTTCAGCTGTCAGGCGGTAGTTGGCTACGGCTACGCCCGAAGGATCGTAGGTAACGTCGCCAATCAGCCCACAGAAGTAGTAGCGGCCGTTAATATCCGTAGTGTCGTGGTAGGTGAATTCCAGATCGGCGGCCTTATTGGCGCTACCGAACACGCCATCCAGACCGGCAAACTCCAATTTCACCGGCACATTCGGGATCACCGGCTCAATCGGCATGCCATTGAGCGTATCCTGAATGCCGTTGTAGTTGCGGTCTTCCCATACCAGGTTGCCCACTTTCGTGAGTTTCATGAAGTAGTCTTCTACTTCCCCGCATGGGATGCGGCCATCCACATAGCCTGCCTGGGCAGGAAGGATGCCGTCGGGACCAAGGCGCGGGTCTTCGCTCAGGCGGAAACGGCTGAGCACATTGCCCGTGAAGTATGCTGCGTCTTTTGGAACGTTGAAGCATACGATCACTTTGCCACCGCCGTTGGTCATATAGATGCGCTCCAACTCGAGGGCGCCGGTAGTGGCTTCGATGGAAGCGGCTGCGCCGTTGACTTTCGTCCAGGCCAGTTTCTCATTGGCGTCCAGCGTGCCGTTGCCGTTGTAGTCGATCCAGGCGTTGAGGAAGCCGTCGGGGCCGTCGAAGTTGTCCGGCAGCGCGTAGCGCAGTTCGATGCAAGCTTCGTAGCCCGGGACCAGCGGCGTGAGGAAGCGGATGCCGTCCTCGTCGTCGCTGCAGGCAGCGCCTTGCTTCCAGCTATTTCCGTCGTTATCGGCAGCGTCGTCGCCTTCGCTTGCGCCGTAAGCGCTGGAACCTGCCTGATCGTCCGGAGCACCGTCGAGTTCAGCATCTACGCAGGAACCCAGGTAGAAGTCCGGCTTCACGATATGGCGCGGGCCGTTCTCGCTGATCGTGGTATTGAATTTCGCATTGGTCAGTTCTGCTTCCTGAGGCAGGTCGCCAAAGTCGAGGGCGATAAAGCCAAAGTCGAAGCGCTGATCTACCTGCATATCCGGGAAGGTACCCACGTTGTTGACGTCGAGCAAATTGCTCAGGTCCTGATCGCCGATGCCTTCTTCGCCTTCCGCCAGTTGCATGACCGCCATTTGATTAGCCATCGTGAAGACGCCAGAGTGTACCAGCGTGCGCTGGGTGGTCAAATCGCGGGCCGTTTCCAGGCCGTCGCTGTCTTTGTCTTCATCCTGCGAGGTGGTGACAAGGTTCGGACGCGTCGGCGTCAGGTCTTTCGGACCCAGCACGACCACGTCGTACGTCCCTTCGATCAGGCCACAGAAGTAGTACAAGCCCTGGAGGGTATCTCCAGAAATATACGTATAGGTAGAGGTCGTATCGTAGAAGATCAGGTCGTCGCCGGCTGCCGCGAGCGGGAAGCTCGGGTTGGTCAGCGGGGTTTCGACGGTTCCGTTGGCGCCGGCAAATACCAGGGCTACTACGGTTCCGTTGATTCCGAGATCTTCTTCAGGTCATCCTGCTGGCCGTTGTAGTTGCGGTCTTCCCAAACGAGGTTACCGATTTTGGCCAGCTTGATCATATAATCTTCTACTTCGCCCTGAGGCACTTCGCCTGCGCCGAATTTATCAGGACCGTCGGGGCCAAGGCCGCCGTCGGGGCTGAGGCGGAAGCGGGCAAATAACAGGCCGTCGTTAAACGTTGCGCCGAATGGAACCGTGAAACAGAAGGTATCTTTTACTGCTCCAGTGGCTACCAGGCCGGCATTATCAAAAACCAGGATTTCGGAGGCGTCGAGGATTCCGTTGCCATTCCAATCCATCCATGCCTGAAGTACGGCGGTTTCACCGGTGTTGTTGTAGGTAACCACCTCAACGCAAGCCGGATTGCCCGGAATGAGCGGGGTGATAAACCGGATGCCATCTTCATCATCATCGCAATCCGTTCCCGCAGGCTGTTTGAACACGCTGGGCGTCCCATCGTCTCCATTTCCCTGGTCGCCGTCTTCGCCATCAAAAGCGCCGGCGTCGTCGTCGGGATTGCCATCGCGTTCGCCATCGGTGCAAGAGCCCAATCGGAGATCTTCGGTGATGACGTGCAGCGCGCCATTCTTGGCCATGGTGGTATTAAACTTCTCGCCATCTTCTTCCTCTGGCAGGTCGCCATAGTCCAGGCCGGCAAAGCCAAAGTCGTGGGTTTGATCTACCTGGGGGTCAGGGAAACCACTCACTGCATTCGGATTGTCTTGCAGGCCGTTTTCATTCAAGGGAAGATTCGTCACATCGGCGATGCGGAAGCTATCCATGACCATCGACAGGTCCATGACCGGGCTGAGCATCACTTCGCCGTCGCTGTCGAGCGAATCGGTTACGGAGGCCACATCCGGGCGGGTTGGAGTCATATCTTCCGGGGTTTGAACGATCAGCTTGTAGTTGCCTTCGATCAGCCCGCAGAAGTAATATTCGCCATTTTCGTCGGTAAGGGTATCGAACACCTCATTATCGGAAGCCGAAGAAACATTGCCGTCGGGGCCTGCCCATACGAGTTGTACGGGTACGCCTTCAATTCCGTTTTCGCCGTCATCCTGGCGGCCGTTGAAGTTGGTGTCTTCCCAAACGAGATTACCCAGTTTAGCCAGTTGGCGCTTGTAGTCTTCTACTTCGCCATCCAGGGCTTGGCCGGTGAACCCGAGACCCTGCTCCGTGCTTAAGCGCCAGCGCATGAAGGCCATGCCTTCGTTGAACATCGCGTCTTCGGGAACTTCGAAGCAAACGGTGGTCAGGACGTTGTTTCCGCTGAGCAGCACGTAGTCTTTTACAGCTTGTTCGCTATCGTCTATTTTTCCGTTGCCGTTGAAGTCGATCCAACCTTGCAGGTAACCGACCGTATTGGCGGGGATGGTACTCGTTACTTCAACGCAAGCTTCGTAACCTGGAACCATGGGGCTCACGATGCGAATGCCGTCTTCGTCGTCCGTATTCGCATCATCGCCATCGGCCATAGCGGCAGGTTGCCCGTCGGTTTCGGTATCTACCCTTGCACCCAAATACAAGTAAGGAATTTCAGGAGTCAATGACGGGTTAGGAACCGAATGCGTTGCTCCATTATTGGCAAGGGTGGTTGGGAACATTTCTCCCTGGCCCATTTCCGGCAAGTCGCCGAAGTCGCGGCTGGTAAAGCCGACGTCAAAGGTTTGATCTACCTGGACATCCGGGTAGGTCTTCACTTCATTCGTTGGGAATCCTTCCTCCAACTCCTGATCCTCGATGCCGTCTTCTCCTTCCGGATTGGAAACGACATCTTCGATCTGGAAGTTAATGACCGTTTTATCCTGATTGTTGATCTGGATCATAGTCCCATCGCTGTCGCGGTCGTCTTCCAACCCGGCATTTGCTGTAGTAGCCAGCATATTGGCCGGATTCATTACCACGATGCGGTAGGCGCCTTCGATCAATCCGCAGAAGTAGTATTCTCCGCGCTTATCGTCAGGACCAGGAGCGCCAACAAGCGGATCGCCGTTTTCGTCGAGGGTTGCCGTAACCGTTGCATAAACGGCGTCGTCTCCTTGAGGACTAGCCGGATCGGTAGTCTGGATCGTGCCATTTGCACCGGCATAGATCAGGCTAACCATAACGCCATTGATCCCGTAGTCCTTTTCGGACTCGTTCTGAATGCCGTCTGCGTTGCGGTCAAACCAGACGATGTTGCCGACTTTGGCGAGGTTGAGCTTGTAGTCTTCCACTTCGCCGTCCATAGCCAGTCCGGTTGGCTGGTCCACTTCATCTTGATTCGTACCTAAGCGGAAGCGGAAATAGGCCATACCCATGCTGCTGGACTCATCATCCGGCACGGTAAAGCAGATCGTATCGATAAGCCCGCCGGGAGGAATGATCCGGTTGAAGATAGGCGCCAGTTCGCAGTCGCCATCATAATCCATATAGGCATACAGGTAGGCTGGACTAGTCGTCCCATTGGCTACGGTTACTTCTACGCAGGCTTGTTCACCCGGCATAAGCGGGGTGATAAAGCGGATGCCGTCTTCGTCGTCGTTTCCATCTGCTTATCATCGCTATCGGCTTTATCGGAAGGCGTACCAGACGGGTCCGTATCTACTCCGGCGCCCAGATACAGCCCAGGAGCTGTCGGATCCAGCACATGGCGTGGCCCGTTGTCCTCCAGCGTCGTGGGGAAATCGTCGGAATTGGGTTTGGTCGGCAAGTCGCCAAAATCAAGGCCTTTTATTACTTCCACATAATCTTCCACTTCCCCATCCATGGTGAAGCCAGTATAACCTAACCCTTCTTCCGTACTTATCCGGAAGCGCAGGAAGGTGCGGCTGGTAACCTTGGCATCGCAAGGCACCGTGAAGGTCAGGTAGTAAGCTCCCGTTCCGCTGGTGAGGGCGAAATCTTCAGCTACCTGTTCGCCCGGGTCATCCCAGTTTCCGTTGTCGTTAAAGTCAATCCAGGCCTGGAGGAAGGGCGTTTGACCAACCGGAATAACGGCATCAATGCGCATGGTGGTTTCCAGGCAGGTAATTAACATAGTGGGTCTTCCTGAAGCGTCGAGCATGCGCACGCCGTCTTCGTCGTCGCTATTGCCGTCATCCCCGCCGCCGGTTTCGCCGGCATCGTCATCGGGTTGGCCATTGGATTCGATATCTTCGGTTGGCCCGAGATACAGATTAGGTGTGGGAGGAACGCCGTGACGGGGGCCGTCGTCGGCAATGATGGTCGGGAAGGTCTCTCCGGCATCGCCAAAATCGAGGCCTTTGAGCTCGGTAATCAGGTAATCTTCCACCTCGCCGTCGGTTGCAAAACCGGTTGGGGAGCTCACTTCCGCCTGAACCGTTCCCATGCGGAAACGCGCGCCGAAGGGGCTAAATACGGCTGCGTCAAAAGGCACCGTAAAGACCAGATCAATCATTCCGCTCCCGTTGGTCGTAGCGGTAGCAACTTCATCGCCCCCATCAAATGTGCCGCTATTGTCCCAATCAACAAACCCATAGATATAGGACGTAGGCCGATCGGTATTGGTATTGGTCACTTTCACCATGAACCGGGCTTCTTCGCCAGGGAAGAACATGGTGGGCTTGATGATTCCATCTTCATCGCCGCTATCGCCGCCGTCGACTTCCCCTGCGTCGCCGTCAGGCTGGCCATTGCGCTCGGTATCCACGGTATTTCCAAAGAACGTTTTCGGTTCTTCCGGCTGGCTATGGCGCGGGCCATTCTGGGCCAGGGTAGTTATTGGGTAAGATCCTGGCAGGTCGCCCAAATCCAATTCCAGAAGGCCGAAATCAAAGGTTTCATCGACGCGGTCATCCGGGTAATCATTTACGCCGTCGGCGCCTTCGTCTTCCTTTCCATTTTCTTCGGTAGGCAGATTGTCCAGATCATTGAGCAGGAACATCACCTGAACCGGATCGGGATTAGGATCTACCAAAGGCGTGCCATCGCTGTCCAGGATGTCGGAAACGCCGAGATTGTTGGGAATCGCAGGCAAGAATCCGTCCGGAGTATTTGCGATGATTTTATACATGCTGGTATCGTTCTCAATCAGGCCGCAGAAGTAGTAAACTCCGTTGGCATCTGTAGAGGTCACGGTGACGAAATCGTCGGAAGTTCCAAAGGTTTCGTCTTCGCCCGCGTGGAGGAGGGTCATTTCAACGCCGCCAATTCCCGTCTCGCTGGCATCCTGTCGTCCATTGTTATTTTGGTCCCTCCAAACGAGGTTACCTACCTTGACTGTTGGGAAGAAGTAATCTTCTATTTCCCCTGGAGGCACAGAACCATCCGCGTTAATACCTTCGGGTCCAAGATCGCCGTCACAGCTTAACCGGAAGCGGGCAAAAACGTCGCCATCTACAAAAGTGGCGTCGGAAGGAACGACGAAGCAAAGAATAATTTCTCCCTGCCCCAGAGGAAGCATGGCATTGAGGCTGGCTGGCCCAACCGTGCCTTTGACAAAGAAATCTAATTGGTCATCGCCAGCCAGGCTGCCTGGATTGACATCGAAATCACCATCTCCGTTGAAATCGATAAATCCATTGAGTTTGAGCGGATCGCCGGAGGCGGGCGAGATATAAGAAACGCGGATACAAGCGGTATCGCCGGGCACGAGGGGAGTCAGGAATTCGATTCCGTCTTCATCGCCGTTAGGGCCACAGGTCCCTTCGGTGCGCAACCCGTCGCTGTTGTTATCGCCATTAGCTTCTGCGCTGGGTTGGCCGTCGAGTTCGGTATCTACGCAAGTGCCGAGCATTTTATCCTGCTGAACCAGGTGCTGAGGCGCGTCCGGGCCGGTTGTCCCATAGGTATCCGGCAAATCGCCGTAATCCGAACAACCCAGTACGCGATCGACGATGCGGCACAAGGGGTTGGTCTGGTCGACTACCGTGATTTTGATCTCTTCGCCTTCTGCTACGGCGAATGGGCCGAACGGACCGTAAGTTTGTCCGTAGTTCAGGTTGGTCAGGACCACCAGCTGATCGGTCGGGAGGTTGGGAACGCAACGTTCAATAATCAGGGTATACTGGCTTCCTCCGGCGGAACCGCTACGGTAAGCGGTAATTTGCTGGAGGGTGATTTGGTCGTCGTTCAGATTATTGGGCGTTCCGTTGTCGTTGCAAATAGGAACAACCCGGGTTCCATCCAGGATACAATCCGGAGGGGTGATCCCCATGTCGAGGGTCAGGTTTTCTTCGGGTAAGCCTAGATTTACCATATCCGTCATCCCCATGACCGGATCGGCATCGCTGTCGAGCGCGTCGTTCCCTGCATTTTGGGTGGTGACGGCCGTGGTAGGCGGCAGGGTGGTCAGGTCAAAAATGACATAATACCTGCCTGCGTCGAGCCCTGGGAAAAGGTAGTACCCCGGATCGCCGCTGAAATCATTTCCTGTAAAGGTGGTATCGATACGCATGTCATCGGCATTGCCTTTAACATTATCCGTTGATTTGACGAGGATGACGCGAATACCATTGACGCCGTCTCCGGGAGGTTCATCCTGGAGGCCGTTTTGGTTGCGGTCTACCCACACGTAATTCCCAAGCTGGGATTTGGGGTCGCGCTTAACGGCCAGACCTACTTTGTTGGGTTCGGCAGTGAGGAACCGGTTGTTGTTGTCCACCCGGGTTCCCTGAAAGGCATAGCTGTTCCATGCGATCAGATCCTGGGGGGAGTCGTAAGGCGCAAACATATCCCACTCCATGGCAAAAGTCTGGGCAGGGCCGATCGTTACGGCGCCAAACACAAACTTCACGGCCTGGACCAGGGATATATCCGAAGGAGGCGTGGTACTCCAGGATGGCCCTGTACAGCCGGCCGGGTTAACGGCGGGTACAAATTCCGTGCGACACGGATTTTGCTCAACCGAATAATATACCGTGATACCCGCAGGGGCAGTAATAGGCCCTGCCAGCGTTGGGCGCCATTGGGTCAACCGGTTTTCATCCACCCGAAGTACACCCATATCCCCAATGAAGGGCAGGATATCTACGATAACCATATCCCGAATGGTGATGTTCCCCGGGTTGGAAATCTCCAGGCGGTATCTTGCCTCTCCGCCGGGGAAGGTCCGTCCGATCCCGTTGAGGTTAACCAGATTCGGAGGCAGGGAGCCGTCGGGGTTGAAATAAACGAAGTCCTCATCGCACTCGCCTTTGATCCCTTTGCGGGAAGAAACCGTAGCCAGCGTAAGCACAGTCAGGTTACTGCTACAGGCTTGTTCAATATAGGGCGAAAGGTTTTCGTTTTCCGCGCCTCCGCCTCCGGTGGTCGTGCGGCGGGGATCGATGTTGGGCCCCTGCCCATCGATGCGGAAGCAGTTATTGAAGACCGTACCTGCCAATACCCCATCTTTCACCCGAACCTTATACTTGATCTCCTTGAAGTCGGAAAGCGCGTCGCCGACAGGGGCTCCGGACACGTTGGTCCATTCCCAGGATAAGGTTTGGGTGGCGGAGTTGTAATTAAAGGTAGTAGGAGAAGGAATATTGATGTACATAATGGCCTCTGTCTCCACAAACTCCAGATGCGCTGGAAGAATGTCGGAAATCTTGAGGTTGTTTACCACAAAAGGTCCGGAATTTTGGAACCGGAGGGTATAGTACAACTCTTCCGTGGGTTGAACGGTCCCATCGGTGACCGAAAGCGTCTTTTGGGTGTTTACCGGACCAACCGAACGCACCGTCAGCTGGTGGCAATCGCGGACCGCATCCAGGCGGACGTTGTTGCCCTGACCGTCTACGGACATCCCTTCCACGTTGAAGCAGTTGGAGATATTGCCCGGAGGGGTGCCGGCTTCGATCTGGATATTAAACGCAATTTCAAACTGGGCGCCGGAACCGGGAAAAACCAGGTCGCTAAAGTCCCAATTTAAAATGGTGCGCCCGTCCATCGTCGTGGAGGTACTAAAAGGCTCAAACAAGGGGTCTATTGCCTGACGGGCGGCTACCAGCGCCTGGATATTGGCGGAATAGACCACCGTACCGGGAGTGAAGGTATACTGAGCAGGCAAGGTATCGGAAACCATGACCTCCTCCACGTCAAACATACCTAAATGCGCCCATTGGAGTTTATACTGGATGACATCTTCCGGGAAGATGGCATTAAAGGGCAAGGTGAGGTCCTGCCCAACAATCTTGTTGGGGTTGTTGGGACCAACCGGCAGGATCACGACATCCGCACACCCGCTTAGTTCGTTCGGGTTGCAAACTTCAATGGCATCCGAATTGGAAGGAATGGTTCCGCTGAGGAAGTAGCAATTGGAGAGGGTAGAGGCCGGAGTCATATCATTGACTACTGCCCGGAAAGTCAGGGTGTAGGTAGTGCACTCGAAATTATTCATATTGGCCACCTGATCTCCGGCAAGCGGAGTAGGCAGCGTCCAATTGAGTTCGTTGGACATGGAAATCGTGGGATCTGCAAATGCAGCCGCTTGCCACCTGGAAGAACCCGGCACATACGTAAATCCGCTGGGCAGTACATCCCGAAGGGCGGCGCCTACCAGATTGTCCACCCCGCAATGATTAAAGGCAGGGTAAAGGTGACCGTATCGCGGGGGTAAGCCCGGTTGGGAGCAGCAGATTTCACGATATTCTGCGGTCCGACAGGCTCATCCCTGGCCACTGCGCTATTGGCACAGCTCTGGCTTGGGTTGCTGCTGGCAAAACGACCGTCGACATTCAATCTGACCTGAAGGCAACTATACCCGTTTCCATTGGGAGTATCGTCATTACAAACGGTACAAGTGCCGGTGTTCCTTGGGTTGGCGCCATCGATGTATGCGCTGGTTTCGATATTGATGGGAACGACGGTGTAGGCAAACTGCAAAGCCGAACTTGGCATGAATCCTGCAGGTACAGAGTCTGCAAAAGAGTATACGATCCGGGTCAAGTATTCGCCCCCAGGCAACGCCTGTCCTCCGGAAGAGGGCATCATGGAACTGGTAACGAAGGAATAGTTGTAAGGGACAGCGGGATTTCCCCCGTTGCCCACATTCGTATAATACGACACATTTACATTCAATCCACCATTGGAGTATAGGCCATCCGGAATTTGGGAAATTTGTACCTCGTTGGGGAAATCAACGGCGACCGTAAACATTCCCAAATTGGTATTGCCCGAGTTTTTGTAGGTGACAGCGGTATTTCCGGTGCGGCCAATCGTCGTGGTTGACAACGTGGGCTGAGTACACTGCACCGCAGGCGCAGGAGGAGGAGGCGCGGGAATATTGCCCATTACCATGTCCGAACCGGTTACCGGCTCCGAGCACGTGGTATTGGTTCCGGAAAACGATCCCGAGACCACTACCTTGTCATTCACTGCAAAATCAGGACTACTATACGTCAGGTTGAAATCCAGATTGGTGGTAGCCGTAAAGTTTTGAGGACCCCAAACCAAGGTATCCGGGTTAGCGCCAGCGCCAACGATCCGGGTACAGGAACAGGTATGCGTTGCTGCCTTAGGGATGGCCACTTTCACCGTGGCATTGTCCAGGTTATATAACGTGCCGGACTGCTTCACCATCTGAGCCCGGTAGTTTGAGGTTTGACCAAGGGTACGAAGCGTGAGTTGCTGGACATCGATCGTCCAGGGGGAAGAAGGGTCATTAACCGTTACATTGGCGGAGTTATCCCCGCTGTTGCTGTCGCTCGGCCCATTGACATCAGTGGCGGTAGCTACGGCGGTAACGACCGTTCCGTCGCAGATGGTACCTTGCGGGTAAATGACGGTAAGTTCCATCATCCCTTGCCTACCGGCTCCGAGCGGGCTTTTGAAGAGGATCTCGTAGTTGTAGCCTCCCATTACGGACACCAAGGAAGAGGAGAGCACGTCTGTCGTGCCGTTAAAAGAAACCAGACCGCCATTCAACGAGGGCACCGGCAGGAAGACCGAGATCTTCGCTCCGGTGATGTTGGAAGCGGTCGCGCCGGTGGAGTAGTTGATGGTATAGGTAACCCCGCTACCTGCATTGATGGTAGTGGGGCTGGCGGATATACTGGCGTTGAAGTCTCCAGGCGGCAGGAGCATCTGGCGCAGACGCATGTAGGCCTTCTGCTCTTTTACGCTTTGGTAGTACGCCGGCAAGGCCGGTTTGGAATTAGCGCTCCGTTTTTCTACCGGGTTAACTTTGGCAGAGAACAAAGAGCTAAGCACCAGAAAAGGTAAAATGGAAAAGGAAAACATCCGCAAAGGTTCCTTTCGGTCGCTTCCGGTGCTTTCCAAACCAAGAAACTTTTGCAACCATCCCCAGGAAGAAGGGGAGGCATAGCAAGAAGTTCTTTTCGCAGTGCCCGCAGCCTGCGAATAAGGAATAGAAGGCCTCATGAGAAATGATTTGTTAACGTTTAATTCAATAAGGGTTACTTATATATTTAGCTATAGGTCGCTTGTTTTCAATAGGTTAGTTACAGTCTCTCAAGTATGGCACGCGTTGGGGCAATAGTCGTTTTACTTTTCTTTCGCAAACGCGGTGTTATACTGGCAATAACAGGAAAGGAAAACCCCTGGAGGGTTTTCCGCTTTCCTTGTTTTGCTCTTTTTCGTATGTCTATTTGAACGGAGGAAAACCCTCCGGTTCTTTTCTAAAAAACATCCGGTTTCCCGGATGCTTCGGCGTGGCAGGGAATCCGGAACGATCCATTTTCCTTGCGCGCATCTATCATAACTCTCATGAATACGCAATTCATTTCCAGCCCTTTAAACTCCTTCAAGCCCAAGGGGAGATGCATGATCTTTTAACTGGATATAGCTAAGGATGACGCTAGCCCGCTTCGAAAGCGGTCCAAATGGCACGTTTTGGAGGGGGCTCGCATGTCTATGTCCTAACATGACAAAGGTAGGCCGGGTAACGGTTTCCACATTTGTCAGACAGTTCGATTTTTTTGGACTTAAAACCAGGGGTGAAATTCAGTCTAAAAAATTCAAATAACTGAATTTCAAAAATTTACAATTTCAAAATCGAACTCTTTTTTTGTAATGGATTTGCAAAATTTTGCGTTTCCAGGTTTCTGCCGGCGGCCGGTTGCCCGCATACCG
Source organism: Haliscomenobacter sp. (assembly GCA_016713275.1). Taxonomy (GTDB): domain Bacteria; phylum Bacteroidota; class Bacteroidia; order Chitinophagales; family Saprospiraceae; genus JADJPL01. Next base: position 132,913 of record JADJPL010000028.1, on the reverse strand, counting down.
CGCTTGGGCAGGCATACTACTTCTTCTTGGGCGCGATGATGTCCACCACGATCGGCCCCTTTGCCGTCTTTTTCATTGTATGATTTGTTTTAATGTGTAACTAGCTCAAAAATAAGCCAGCTACCTGGGACGGCTACAGACAGAAATAGCGATTTTTATTTATGTGATTTTTTTATTTTTATTAAAAAATAAATCTCTTTTTAATTGATTTACAATTATTTGCATTTTTCTATTCTTATGTCACTTCAAAAAATGAGTAGAAACCATCTCAAAACCCTTTCCTTGGGGTGGGTGGCAATCCATAACCCCATGGCAAAGCCCCCCCGGGGGCTTGTTCCTCACCGCGGTGGGGGGCGGCCCGCCTTCCCCCTTGCCGCCGCCCCCGACCTGGGGCGGCCCCCCCCCGGGCGCCAACGGCCCCCCCCGCCCCCGCGCGAAAGCTGACAAGCCTTTCCCCCTTTGAAGGGGGAGAACGCCATATTCCATAGTTTTTGAGATGGCCTCTAATAAAATATTATTTTTTTATCATCTGTTTCGTTCATATTAGAAATACTGACTCGAAGTCGTGAACAGGCAGGATGTTTACACCTAATACCGGTTCGAACAAAAAAAGGGAGGACACCTGCCTGGCGTCCTCCCTTTCAGAAAGTGGTTTGTTTGACGTTTGTTTGTTTTCCGTAGCAAAAAGCCTTATGGACAAATAATGTCAATGATGATCCTTGGTTTCATAGCGTACCTGATTTAGTGTTTCAAAATAGTGCGGTACAAACATAAAACGGATCGCGCTTGTTTTTCAGGACAGTTTACGGATTATTTATTTTATTAATGTATTTTTAAATCAAGTAAATAAAATATATAAATTATTGATTTTTAATAAATTGAAAAAATGAATTTTTTCATATCTTAAATAAATTCATTTTTTCTTCGAGACGCATTCAGGGTCAGGCTTTGATGCGGGAGCGGTGATGGGTGTTCTCCAGCGTGCTTACCACGAACTCCCACAGGTCTTCGTAAGGGATGACCTCCACCTCATAGGATTGCGCGGCGAGGTTCTGGGGGAATTCCTCCATTTTTCTGAAGTATTTTTCCGCTTTGCGCAGAACGGCAGCGCGGTGGAAGCTGTTTTCGGGGATGGTCAGGAGCATTTTGATAAAAGAGTTGCTCCGGAAGGTTTCGTCCTGGCGCAGATACCGGAAGCAGTACTTGTTGATGGCTTCGATGCGGTCGATGGCCTGATCGAATTGCTTGCTATGGACCATAAACAGGATCTGGATGACCAGGATAGGAATGTTCATTCCGCGGCGGTCCTGGGAGAAGATGGGCGTTTCGTTGAGGAACTTGTTCATGCGGAAGCGGGCGAAATGGGCCTCGCCTTTCTTGTCTACGGCGACCTGCTGAAGCGCGATCAGGTAATAGAGGTACGCCTCGTAAATCTTCCAGATTTCCACCAAAGAAGGCGGGAGGAACTTAAACCGCTTGTGTTCCACGGTCTGCAGGAACACTTCGTAGGCGTCCTGGTAGTTGCGGGTGTGCATGGAGAGCACAAAATACAGCTCCTGGTACTTGAACCAGTTAAACGACCCTTCGTCGAGATAGGCCAGACATTGTTCCGCCGCTATTTTTCCCTGGGCGTGGTTTCGCAATTGCGTATAGCAGATCAGCTCCTGGTAGTAACAGATCTGGATGGGTACATTCGCGTCGTAGGGCTTGGCAAAGAAGAGTTGCAGGTATTCTTCGCATACCTCGATGGTTTTCTCCAGAGCATTCAGGCTGGAATACCGCTCCAGTTTGATCAGCATCACGCAAAGCTGGAGCCGGTAGGTAGGGTGCTCTTCGAGGAGCGGTTCCAGTTCTTCCAGCATCTGCCGGGCCTTTTCGGCGGTATCGGATGCCAGGGCGCGGCTTTTGACATAATGGAGCACCAGTTCGATATAATACCCTTCCGCTTTATTTTCTTCGCGGAGGGTAGCGTCGTACTTTAGGAAAAGCTGGTTGTACTCCCCGAATTTCTTGTGGCTTCCTTCCCGGGTGCCGTAATGAAGGCGCAGGATGCGGAGGACATCGACGGCGAGGTCGATAAACTCGAATTTGAGGGCCGCATTCAGCACCTTTTTGCACAGGTCGATCCCGATGGCGTAGGCATTCTTTCCCAGCAGGATCTTGGCGGCAGCCCAATCTTTATAGGCTTTATAATAGGCTTTCTGGCGGTCGTTGTATTCCGACTTTCGGATGTCGAAAAAGAAAACCGAATTGATCAGTTGGTCGCGAAGGGCGCGGCGCAGGCTCTGGTAGGAGGCGCCGTTGCTATCCCCGAGTTGGAGTTTTTCGGCTGCAGTGCGGTCGTCCTGAAAGTCCCCCCGAACGATGCCGTCATACAGCCCCTGGAGTAGATGTTCTTGTTGCCCTGGCCCGGATAAAAACCCGGGATACCCCAAGCTGTTATGGTGGACCATGAGCACAAGTTCTTGTAATGCTCGCATATTTTCTCGTAGATTATGATTTGTTTGCGGGGGACTATGCCGTATTATTACATCGCTTATTTTTTTATATACCAATACCCGGAAAAAATGGTCGATTTTCCAGGAAACTCAATATTTTATTTAAAAATAGGAAGCACGCTCGAATAGCCTTCTCAATAGCGTAAAGCAAATGTAATGGATTGCTTTGAATTTGTCCCGCCTTTTTTGCCTTATTTTACATTCAGATGTAAACAATTTTCGCCAAAATGAACATTTTGATTGTCGAAGACGAGCTCCCAGCCTCTAAACGCCTGACTTCCCTGCTTGTTCAATTCCGTCCCCAGGCGCAGATTCTGGCAGCCCTTGACTCGGTAAAAGCCAGCGTCCAATGGCTCCGCCAGCATCCTGCTCCGGATCTTCTCTTCCTCGACATCCACCTGGGCGACGGGCTCTGCTTCGAAATTTTCCGGGAAGTCCGGGTCAGTTCGCCGGTCATCTTTACTACGGCCTACGACCAATACACGCTCCAGGCGTTCAAGCTCAACAGCATCGATTACCTGTTGAAACCCATCGACCCCGAAGAGCTCCAGGCTGCCCTGCTGAAGTACGACCAGCTCCACGGTCATACCATAACCTACGACCCTCAAATGATCCAACAGTTCCTTCAGAGGCTGCAACAACCGGAATACAAAGCCCGGTTCCTGGTCAAAATGGGAAATTCCCTTGGTTTTGTCCCGGTGCAGGACATGCGGTACTTTTACTCAGAAGACGGCCTGGTCTTCGGCCGGAATCGCAGAAGGCAAGAAATTTGCGCTGGATTATACCCTGGAAAACCTGGAAGGCCTCCTCAACCCCCGGGAGTTTTTCCGCATCAACCGGAAAGTGATCCTCCAGGCGGGTTCGGTTTCCCGGATCCATCCCTACTTCAATAACCGCCTCAAACTGGACTTGCTTCCCGCGCCGGATTTCGAGGTCGTCGTCAGCCGGGAGCGGGCGTCGGCGTTTAAGGAGTGGATGGATTTGTAAGCGTTGAAGGGGTTGGGAAGAAAGTAGCGGAGTAACGGAGTAACGAGGTAGCGATGGAATTAGTCCTAAACACGAGGTGCGAAGGAGCCGTAACCGCCAAATTTATTTGGCGGAAACATGGGCGTAAAGGCTACGCCGGTCGGGGGACCGGCGAATAGTTCCGCTAGGAATCTGAGGATTCCTGCGAACAGGGGTAAACCCCACGCCCAACGTCTTAACGTTTAAAAACAATACGCGTTTGCCTCAATCAGCGCGGACGCGATTTTCCGGCGCAGGGACATGACATTCCGGGGCGGATATTTGGAAAAACGCTTGAGTCCCATGAGGAAGGTGCGCAGCAGGTCGCCTTCGGCGAAGGCGGTCAGGGCGTCGGTTGAAGATTTTTGGATACGGAAACCGGCGTCGTGGAAGTGCGTCTGGAGGATGGCGTCGTAAGTATCCTGATCGATGGACGTTTCCATCGAAGAAAGTTTCTCTACCCGGAGCAGGAGGGATTCAGCGAGGAAAAGTTCGATCATCATATCGGCGACGCTCATCAAAATTTCCTGGGCTTCCTTGAGGTTGAGTTTGCCGTCCATTTGCATCTTGGCGGCAGCTCCGGCGGTCATCAGGACGATTTTTTTAAAATCCTCCAACGCCTTCTTCTCCTCGCCATAGGCTCCGGTTACGGCTTCCATGGAAGGCATGGACGCCAGTTCTTTCTGGACTGCCCAGGCGGGGCCCACCAAATCGATGGCGCCTTTCATGGCGCGTTTGAAGAGCATATCCACGGTGAGCATGCGGTTGATCTCGTTGGTGCCTTCGAAGATGCGGTTGATCCGGGCGTCGCGGTAGGCGCGGGCGGCAGGGGCTTCTTCGGAATAGCCCATTCCGCCGTAGATTTGCACCATTTCATCGACCACATAATCCAGAGCTTCCGAACCGGCAACTTTCAGAATGGCGCACTCAATGGCGTATTCTTCTGCTGCGAGCTGACGGGCTTCGGCGTAGGAAGCCCCTGCGTGCATGGCTTCCTGGGCTTTGATTTCCAGCAGGTTGGACACCCGGTAGATGGCGCTTTCCACGGCGAACGTGCGAATGGCTTGCTCGGCCAGCTTGTGCTGGATGGCGCCAAAATGCGAAATAGGTTCTCCAAACTGGACCCGTTCGTTGGCATACTGCACCGAAAGCGAAGCGACCTTTTTAGCGCCCCCCATCACGCCGACGCCCAGTTTAAACCGGCCGACGTTCAGGATGTTAAACGCAATCAGGTGCCCTTTGCCAATTTCACCCAGGAGGTTTTCTGCCGGCACGTGCACGTTTTCAAAAAATACCTGGCGGGTAGAAGATCCTTTGATTCCCAACTTGTTCTCTTCTGCGCCGAAAGTCAGGCCTTCGGAGTTGCGCTCTACGATAAAGCCGGTAAACTTTTCACCCCCGATTTTGGCAAAAACAATGAACAGATCGGCGAACCCGGAGTTGGTGATCCACATCTTCTGCCCGTTCAGCACGTAAAATTGCCCGTCGGACGTAAGATCCGCGCGGGTTTTGGCGGCCAGGGCATCCGATCCGGAGCCCGGCTCCGTAAGGCAATACGCTGCTTTGAGCTCCCCGGAGATCAGCCCCGGCAGGTATTTCTGCTTTTGGGCTTCTGTGCCATAATACAGGATCGGCAGCATGCCAATCCCGGTGTGAGCGGAAAGGACACGGAGAAAGAGCCCGAAGCGCCCATTTCCTCGGTAATAAAGGTATTGGTATTGTTGTCCAGCGCGATCCCCCCGTAAGCTTCCGGCATGTGGGCGCCAACGATGCCCAGTTCCGCGAGTTTTTTGATCAGCCCCGGAACGAACCCTTCTTCCTGTTTGTCGATGCGTTCCCAGTTCGGAAGGATCTCCGTATGGACAAACTCCCGGACGGTTTCGCGGATCATGCGTTGTTCTTCGCTGATCTCTTCGGGAATGAACACGTCTGCTGGTTGGGAAGGGCGAAGTAAAAACTCGCCTCCGCGAAGGGCGACTTGGTTAAGGGTGGTATCTTGCATTGGACAAATAAGGTTACATTAGCGAATATTCGCTACAAAAGTAACGCATTATTTGCTTCGTGTAAAGATGGAACCTTATTTTTTTGCGAATTTTCGCTAAAATTTATCAAAATACGATGAAGGACCCAATCCGACACATTCCCCGATGGAAAACACTGCTTAACGCTTTTCGCTTTCTGAAAGACCCTATTCCCTTGCTCAACGAAAACCAGGCCCGGTATGGGAAAACGTACCGGTTTTACCTGGGAGGGATTTTCCCTGCCCTCTTCACTGCCGATCCGGCCTTCATCCAGTATGTCCTCCAGAAAAACCACCGCAATTACAAAAAATCGCCGGCCCACTTTGAAAAGCTGGCGCATTTCCTGGGCAAGGGCTTGCTAACCAGCGACGGTCCCTATTGGCTTCGTCAGCGCAGGCTGATCCAGCCGGGGTTTCATCGCGCCCGGTTGGAAAGCCTGACTTCCCTGATGCAGGAGGTGATCGATGAGCGGCTTCGGTTGCTGGATGCACGGGTGGATGCCGGACCGGTGGATATCTATCGCGAAATGCTGGACCTGGCGTTCCGGATTATTGCCCGGTCTATTTTCAGCATAGACCTCCCGGATGAGGAGTTAAACCGGCTGAGTCTGCAGATCACCCAATTGCAGGAAATGGTGATCCGCCAGATCCGTCAACCTTTTATGGAGCCTTGGTTCCGCCTGAGCGGAGCGATCCGAAAACACGAGCGGATTGCCGCCGGCCTCGACGCGGTTATCCTTAGGTATATACGGGAAAGGCGTGCGGATGATGCCAACTACAACGATCTGCTCCAAATGTTGCTGGATGCCCGGTATGAAGACACCGGAGAGGGCATGACCGAGCAGCAACTGCTCGACGAGTTGAAAATTCTGTTTGTGGCTGGCCACGAAACTTCAGCCAATGCGCTTGCCTGGACCTGGTATCTGCTGGCGCAGCATCCGGAGGCTGCCGATAAGGCGCGCCTGGAGATCGAAACGGCATCCCAGGGAGGACTTCCCTCCTTCGGCATGCTTTCCCAACTTCCCTATACGACCCAGGTCATTGAGGAGAGTATGCGGCTTTATCCACCAGCCTGGATCACCGACCGGATGGCGGTGGAGGACGATACCTTCCAGGGGGTTGCCATTCCGAAGGGGACGTATATCGTTACCTATTTTTATGGCGTACACCATGCGCCCGAATTTTGGGGGAACCCCGAGGAATTCCGGCCGGAGCGCTTTGACGCCTTATCTATAAAAAGCCATACGCCAGGAGCGTACCTTCCCTTCGGCGCCGGGCCCCGGCTTTGCATCGGCAACCATTTCGCCATGATGGAAATGCAATTGGTTTTGGCGGCTATGCTGCCCCGCTACCGGATAGCACTGGCGCCGGGACAGCACGTATCTGCAGAGCCCCTGGTTACGTTGAGGCCCAAGGGAGCGATTTGGTTACACATGCAAAAAATGGAATAAACGGGACCTGTCTCAAAAGACCACTCTTTGCCACCGTCATGAAATTTTATTTTCTTTTTTCAATTCAAATAAAAAATTGCTTTGCAATTTTTTATTTGAATTGAAAAAAGAAAATATTTTTTGGCCGCCAGGGGCGAAGACGGTCTTTTGAGACAGGCCCGCCAGATTGGCTTTAATCTTTAACGGGGTCCACCTTGTACACCAGGTACTCCGTTTTCCCTTGCCAGGGCATGACTTTGAGCTTCTGGCGGTAATAGAGTTTTACGCGGCTCCCTTCACTGTTGCTAATCTGGTCGTATATGGCGCCTTTGCTAACGGAGAAGTCCCAGGTTTTCACGGCCAGGTCGTTGCGGGTAGCGAGGTTGAGGGTGCCCTCGAAGGTTTTGAAAATCATGCCTTTGTAACTGGTTTTCATGACGTACCCAATCCGGGTCCCTTTGCTGTAGGTATAGTTACACACCACGAAGTACCCTGCCAGGCCCAGGATGCCGATCAGGAGGGCATAAAGGCCAAGCCGCTTAAGCCGTTTTTTAATCCCTTGTTTTCCTTCCTGGACGATTTGATCGAATTCGCTCATTGCCGGATGTTTGTTGTGGTTTGTATTTCAGTGGATAAAGTTACCTGTTTTCACGACGTCATGCCGGGGTTTTCTAAGGAAAATAATCGTCCTTCAGACAAAGCGGCCAGAGGGACAAACTCCGCACCGTCCCATAACCCGAACAGCGAAAGGGGATGCCCTCCGCTCAGGGAAAATAAAGACCAGGCAACAGGCAGTGGCGCTTGAATGGGCGCCTTTTGGCGGTCCCGGCCTACGATAAAAAAAGCGCCGCCTTCCCTGGCGATGTAGACCCCGTTCAGAAAAAAAGGATACGCTTTCGTCCAGGGGGCGCTTGCCAATACCTTGGCAAAAGCTTCCGCCAGGCCGGTCAGCGTGCCGTACATCCCCTGCACGGGTTCCAGGAAAGCAACCGCCGGGGTACAAACTCCTGGAATGGCTCTAAGCGGCGCAGGAGAGGGGTAAAAATGCAGGGCGCCTTCCATGCAAGCGCCCGTTTCCCAGGTGGGGTCAAAAGGCGTTTCGCCCCAGGCATAATCCAGGAATAGGGCAGGCCGCCCCGTTTGCTGCCCCCAAAGCCAGACTTTGCGCACCCGCAAGGGTTCCTCCACCCCCTGCTCCCGGGCCAAAACGAACCAAAGGTCTTCGGCAGGAGGCGCCTCCTTTAGCAGATCCTCTTTGCGAAATGCCAGCCCGCCCTGTTGGAGGATTTCCGCCCGCAGATCGGGAGGAAGTTCGTCCAGCCGCAAAAACCCTTCCGCCCAAAGGAAAAGATCCGCCAGTTCGTCCAGAAAAAGGCGGTTCCAGTCCGATGCGTTTCTCAGCGCGCCCATGCGGCGGATCCGCTTTGCCAATCCGCCGAGTTTGCTGTCTGTCAGTCGGGCGGCAACCTGCTCCCAGAAAGCGTCGTTCTGGGATTGCAGCATCCCCAGCCCCTGGAACGCGGCATCCCGGAGCCATTGCCCGAGATCGGAGGCTCCTTCCCCCATCAGCGCCAGGCGTTTTTCCTGGTTCCTGAGGCGGCCGGCGTCTTGTTTGTCTTTTTTCTCTTTTTCCGGTTGCGCCTGCGCCGCAGCGTCCAGGCCTGAAATAACCCAATCGGGGATCATGGCGGATGGGGAAAAAGCGCCGGGAGAATCGAAAAAAAGCAGGAGCAGTGCGAGGAGGTATTTGTCCGGCTTTTGGGGGGCTGGGCTGTTGCTGAAGAACCGCCGGTTGGCGAGATCGCAGGCAATTCGGTAACGGAGTGCGCCCGAGGTGCGGCACTCGCCCCAAAGGAAAGCGTCATTACATGCCAGGAGCGCCCACTTTTTGGGTTTCACCAGCAAGAAGGCCCGGTCGAGCGTAGGCCGGTCGGGAGCGAGCTGATAGATCTGGTCAAGCGTCCATTCCAAAGGATTAATCCTCCTCTTCTTCTTCGGAAAGAATCCCCAGAGAGATCATGGCTTTTTCCGAAGCGGTTTGTTCCGCGCTTTTCTTATTGAAATCATCGGCGATAGCGACGCGTTCGCCATTGACCAAAACCGCCACCTTAAAGCGGTCGCGTTTTTCGAATTTATAGCGGGCTACGAGTTTGTAGGCGACGGATTGCCCGTGCTTCTGGCAGCATTCCAGGAGCTGGCTTTTGTAGTTATCGTCGATCCGTTCCAACTCATGAATATCCAGATACTTTCGCAAAATCTTCTGGATAACATAGGTTTTCGTCTTGGGATACCCCCTATCCAGGTAGATAGCGCCGACGAGGGCTTCCACGGCATTGCCCAGCATCGATTTGCTGAGCCGGAGGTTTATATTTTCGCTGAGAAATACGTCGAGGCCCATTTTATCGCCCAGGCGGTCGAGGGAGTTGCGCTTGACGATCTTGGAGCGCATTTTCGTCAGAAAGCCTTCGTCGCTGTCGGGATATTTCTTAAAGAGGTATTCGGCGACAATCGTGCCCAAAACAGCGTCACCAAGGTATTCCAGGCGTTCGTTGTTCTGGATGGCATAACTCTTGGAACTATCGGTAGGCGATGACCTATGAGAAAAGGCCAGCTTGAACAACCTCAGGTGGGAAGGGGTAAACCCCAGCAAAGGACGAAGCTTCTCGACAAAGTCCTTGTCTTTTGAAAAATACCGGTTATACAGACGGAGCAGCATCCGCAAGGTTCGACAAATTGAAACATGAACGAATCTGGGATCTTACGTCCGTACCCAAAAGCTATTTCCTACTCCGGCCTCAGCGTCTGGTTTTTTTTCAAACTCCGAACCCTTATGGGACAGGGGTTGAGCGTTTGAAAAAAAGGGCCGCCGCAAGCCCGGTTGTTAGCCGTCGGATACCGGAACAGAATTCCCGGCGCAAAAGGTACGAAGAATTCCCGGATGCCTCACCGGGAATTATGGGGCTATATCAAAAGACGGGTTTTGCCCTTGCCAGCAAAAAAAATATCGTGCCGATGACAAAGAACAGTCTTTTGAGACGGGCCCATAGCTAGCTATCGAATTTCCTCAGAATCAGGGAAGAGTTGTGCCCCCCAAATCCGAAGGTATTGCTCAGGATCGCCCGAACGCTGCGTTCCTGGGCTACATTGAACGTCAGGTTCAGCTTGGGATCCAATTCGGGATCGTCGGTGAAGTGATTGATGGTCGGGGGAATGAACTGGTGCTGGATCGCCAGAATTCCCGCAATGGCTTCGATCGCGCCGGCAGCCCCAAGCAGGTGGCCAGTCATGGATTTCGTGGAGCTGATATTCAATGCGTAAGCATGCGCTCCGAACACCTGCTGAATGGCCCGCGCTTCGGCGACGTCGCCTAAAGGCGTCGAGGTGCCATGAACGTTGACGTAATCGATGTCTTCCGGCGCCATTCCTGCATCGGCAAGAGCCAACCGCATCACGTTCCGGGCGCCAAAACCATCCGGGTGAGGGGCGGTAATATGGTATGCATCCGCAGTAGCGCCTCCGCCAACCACTTCGGCATAAATGTTGGCCCCACGCTTAAGGGCGTGCTCCAGTTCTTCCAGAACCAGGGCGCCTCCGCCTTCTCCCAGCACAAAGCCGTCCCGGTCTTTATCAAAAGGCCTGGAAGCAGTGGAATAGTCGTCGTTGCGGGTTGATAAGGCTTTCATCGCATTGAACCCGCCCACGCCCGCGTGGATAATCGCCGCCTCCGAGCCGCCTGCGATCACGATGTCGTTGCGGCCTAACCGGATATAATCAAAGGCATTAATAAGGGCATGGGAAGAGGAAGCGCAAGCAGAGACCGTCGCATAATTGACGCCTCGAAAACCGTATTTGATGGAAATATGCCCTGCCGCAATATCGGCGATCATTTTAGGGATCATGAAGGGGTTGTACCGGGGTTGCCCGTTGCCTCGGGCAAATTCCTCGATCTCCTGCTCCAGGGAACCCAAGCCGCCAATACCGGAACCCCAGATCACGCCAATTCGGTCGAGGTCCAGGGTTTCCAGGATCTGATTCAACCCCGAATCGGAGACGGCTTCATCGGCGCTGACGATCGCAAATTGAGCAAACCGGTCCAGCCGCCGCGCTTCCGGCTTTTCGATGAAGTCCTCCGGGTCAAAGTTTTTGACCTCGCAGGCGAACTGCGTTTTGAACAGCGTGGCGTCAAAAAGCGTGATCGGGTAGCGCCGCTCCTGCCGGCCTTAAGTCCCTCTAAATACTCCGGGATATTATTGCCAATAGGCGTTACAGCGCCTATGCCTGTTACAACTACTCTTTTCATGTCCATAGCGTATCAGAGTCATTCCACGAAGCGGGTTCCATCCACCCCAAAAGGAGGTTTCGAAGTAGATCCGGAACTCCTGGTGTCTTGCTTCCTGTAACCCCGGATCAGAAAAAGCAAAAGAAGAGAATGGTAATTTTGCTTTTGAACCGGCCGACCCATTAAATGAAAGGAATTTTCGCAAACCGAAAAAAGGGTTGTCTTCGAAAGTTTCGCAAGGAACTACCCCTTGAACTACTCCGGCCAAATCCATAGGACCTTGGGACAAAGCAAACTTCGAAGACAACCCTGGGGTAAAGAAGGTTACTTACTTCACTTGAGCTTCCAGATATTCAATGGCATGCCCAACCGTCTGAATATTTTCTGCCTGTTCGTCGGGGATGGACACCCCGAACTCTTTCTCAAACTCCATGATCAGCTCAACGGTGTCCAGGGAATCAGCGCCGAGATCGTTCGTGAAGCTTGCTTCAGGGGTAACTTCCGCTTCGTCAACTCCCAGCTTCTCAACGATGATTTTGCTTACTCTTTCTGCAATGCTAGACATAACAAACGTGCTTTATTGGTTGAAAAATGCACCTGCAAAGTAAAGTAGAAGTCCATTGATAAACAAAGTTTTTAGACTTTTTTTCGCAAGCCGGGAAGCCCATCCTGTCAACCGCTTTGCCCTTGCTCCTCCTATAGGAACTTTCCGGAGGCCTGTTGCCGGGTTTGATAATTGCAAAAGTTCGTTTACTTTAGCGGAGAAAATAATTATTGTATAATTTACAATAAGTTGTTTTTTGTCCATTATTTTTCTGCGAAATTTCCCTGTTCCCTAAAAAACCGGCGCCACAGGCCGAATGCAACCGTTTCAATCCCTTTTTCAATCCGAATTATTTAAGATTTCGTAATTCTTCAACCGCATGACTATTCAGAAACACTCCAAAAAGACCAAAATCGTCGCAACCGTAGGCCCTGCCTCTAACTCCCTGGAGACGTTGCTCGATCTGGTAAAAGCCGGCGTCAACGTCTTCCGGCTGAACTTTTCCCATGGAACCCACGAAGATCACATGGCCGTGATCAACCATATCGTCTATATCAATGAAAAGTACGGAACGCACATAGGCATTCTGGCCGATCTCCAGGGGCCCAAACTCCGGGTGGGCGAAATCGAGAACAACGCGCTGGAACTTCGCAGCGAAGATGTCGTGACCTTCACCAACGAGAAGTGCGTCGGCAACATGGAAAAGATCTACATGAGCTACGCCGGCTTTCCAAAAGACGTAAATGTGGGCGAAACGGTCCTCATAGACGACGGCAAACTGGTTCTGGAAGTCCTTGAAACGAATGGCATCGATAAGGTTCGGCTGAAAGTCATTCACGGAGGCATTTTATCTTCGCGCAAAGGCGTCAATCTTCCAAATACCAAGACGTCGCTTCCTTGTCTGACGGAAAAAGACCTGGCCGACCTGGATTTTATCCTTACGCAGCCCGTCAACTGGATCGCGCTTTCGTTTGTCCGGTCCCCGAAAGACGTAAAAGCGCTCCGGCAAATCATCGAAAGCGCCAAACACCCCGCCAAGATTATCGCTAAAATTGAAAAACCGGAAGCGGTCGAAAAGATCGACAAGATCATCAAGGTGTCCAACGGTATTATGATCGCCCGGGGCGACCTGGGCATCGAAGTGCCGATCGAACGAATTCCGGTCATCCAAAAAGAGACCATCCTGAAGTGCATCCAGCGGGCGCGGCCCGTCATTGTGGCTACCCAGATGATGGACAGTATGATCAACAACCCTTCCCCTACCCGGGCGGAAGTGACCGACGTAGCCAACGCGGTATTCGACGGCGCCGATGCCGTCATGCTGAGCGGGGAAACCGCCGCCGGAAAATTCCCGGTCCGCGTCGTTGAAGCCATGACCAACATCATTTCGGAAGCCGAGCGCTTTATCCGCCCTGCCATCCGCCCGGTGCCTTCCGGCAAATCCAGAACCTTCCTGTCGGATGCTATCTGCTTTAGCGCCGCTAAAACGGCGGAAGACATCAAGGCCAAAGCCATCGTAGGCATGACCAGTTCGGGTTATACGGCGTTCAAGGTTTCCAGTTTCCGGCCAAATACGAACATTTCAATCTACATTTTCTCCGACCGCATGCATATGTTGGCGACCCTTAATTTGGTATGGGGGGTCGAATGCCTGTATTACGACCGCTTTACCACCACCGACGAAACCATCACCGACGTCACCGAGATCCTGAAAGCGGCCCAGCTCGTCCAGGAAGGAGACATCATCATCAACACCGCTTCCATGCCCCTGCACCGGCGCTTCCGAACCAATATGCTCAAAGTCACCGTGGTGGAATAAGCTCCTTGCAGGATTTTTAGCTCCCCCGCAACTCCTTTTAGACTTTAGACGTTAGACTTTAGACGGCGAACGGCGAACGGTAGACGACGGACGGGAAGTGCCGTTTTTGAGGATGTAGAGGATGTAGAGGATGTAAAGGATGTAGAGGATGTAGAGGATGTAGAGGATGTAGAGGATGTAGAGGATGTATTTCCACCGTCCACCGTCTACCGTCTACCGTCCACCGTCTACCGTCTACCGTCCACCGTCCACCGTACCTCGTACTTCGTAATTCGTACTTCGTACTTTTTATTCAGACCGTTATGAAAAAGGCCTTGTTAGAGCGTTGTTTTCTATCCTTGGGTATCCTCCTGTTCGCTGTGTCCGGGACCTGCCAGACGCTTCCGAATCCCCTTCAAAGGGACACCACACTGGATATAGAATCCACGATCATCGAAGCGTCCAAGGAAAAGTTTCTGGGCAACGAAGACAAAGCCCGGAAGCTGTACGAAGAGATCCTGGCCAGGAAGCCCGACCATGCGCTTTCTGCTTATGAACTGGCCCGGTTGGATTTTAAGAAGGAAAATTTCGAACAGGCGCTAAAGTTCGCGGCGCAAGCGGCGCGCCAGGAGCCGCAAAACGAGTGGTACCAGCGATTATGGGCCGACATCTACCGGGAAATGGGCCGCTATAAAGAGGCGGCAGGGGTACTGGAAGCCCTGGTCAAAAGCAGGCCCGGGGCGAAAGCGCTTTATGTACAGTGGGCAGCCTTGCTGGAAAAAGCGGGGCTTTTCTCCGCTTCCCTGAAAGTATACGACGAGATGGAAGTCCGGTTTGGCCTTCTGGAGGAAATCATCCAAAACAAAGTCCGGGTCTATCTCGCCATGGCCGATCCCAAGAAGGCTGCCAGGGAATGGGAACGGCTCAGCGCCGCCTTCCCAACCAATCTCGATTACCTGCACGCTTTAGCTGCCTTTTACCAAAACCAAAACGATCCGGTCAAAGCGCAACAAACCTACCAGCGTATCCTCGCGCTCGAACCTTCCGACCCCAAGGCCATGGCTGCCTTGGCGTCCGCCAGCAAACCGCAGGGGGCAGACCCGGAAGGGCTAAAAACCCTGGAGGCCCTTGTTCAAAATCCCAACGCCGGCGCCAACCTGAAAGCGGAAGGATTCCGGTCGGTTCTATCCAAACCGGAGACGGGCAAAGACCCTGCGGTGCTGACCAAGTTGCTTGCGTTGGCTGCTCAACTCGAGCAAGCGCATCCGGCCGCTGCCGCCGCCTACGCCGTCAGCGGGGAGCTTCTGCTGCTCAGCGGACGGGGGCAGGAAGCCGTTGCCAAGTTCCTTCGTTCCCTGGAACTGGAGGAAGCCAACTATCCGGTATGGGGCTTTTGCTCAACCAACTCGCGGCTTCGGGCGACTCCAAAGCGCTGAGACAGCATGCCTCCAACGCCATCGATTTGTTCCCCAACCGGCCAGCGCTTTATTACTGGAATGCCCTTGGGGCGTTCTGGCAGGCGGACTATGCGCCGGCTAAATCCGACCTGGAGCAGGCCCTGCTCATGACCTCCGCCGATAAGTCGTTGAAAGTGGAAGTTCTCACCGCTTTGGGGATGACGCTTACGGCACAGGAAGCTATTGACGGCGCTGACCGGGCGTTCAGCCAGGCCCAGGCGCTGGACTCCAACGCCCCTATCCTCCTGGCCAGGCATGCCTGGAGCATGGCCGTACGCAACGACAACCTGGAACAGGCGGCGGAGTGGGCAAAAAAAGCCCATCTGGCGTCCCCTTCTTTGCCAGATGCCGCCCTCGCGCTTGGGTTGATCGCCTTCCGAAAAGGCGATTTCCAGGAAGCGCGCAGGCAGATGGACGCGTTGCTGCCCTCGTCCAATCCCTTGATCCTCGAACAAACAGGAGATGTGCTATTCAAACTTGGCCAGGCGGCAGAAGCGCTGACCTACTGGAGCCAAGCACGAGAAAATGGCAGCCGGTCTCAAAAATTATTCAAAAAAATTGCGGACAAACAGCTCTATGAATAAACGCTTTTTTTCAGGCCAGCCAGCTATTTCCCTGCTCGCTGTTGCCTTCCTCGCCGGGTTATCGTTTTCCTGCTCGACAGCCAAAAAGCAGGTACTGCCAGCCCAGCGGATGCTTCCGCCCTCTTCTTGCGCAAACTGGAAGCCCGGCAGCTTCACGCCGCCTGGTTCGAGGCCAAAGCCCGGATCGACTACGACGACGGCGATATGGCAGTCAAGGCGTCCGCTACCATCCGAATGCAAAAAGACAGCGCCGTTTGGGTCGCTATCCGAAAACTTGGATTCGAAGTGGCCCGGGTCCTGATCACCCCCGACTCCCTGTTCTATATCGACCGCTTCAACAACGAGTTCGGGGCGTATGGCCTCGACTACCTGAGCCAGGAATACCATGCGCCTTCCAACCTGGCTGCCCTGCAAAACCTGCTCCTGGGAAACCTCGTCTACTTCAACCCGGCAGCCCGAACCCTCAAGCCCGAAGCGGGCCAGCTTTGGATCGAAGAAACCTTTAGCGGACAACTGATCCGTCACCGGGTCAACGAGACCGAACTCCGGCTTGAATCCATTGAATATAAAGACCTGCCGACAGGAAGAGCCATGGCCATGACGTTAGAAGAATATGGCCCTATTTCCGGAAAGCATAATTTTTCCTATCTTCGTCAATTGACCATGGATAGCCAGGAAACTGGCGCCATTAAGGTAGAACTTAAGTTTAGCGAAGTTGAACTCGATGTCCCTAAAAGCTTGTCTTTTGAAATTCCGGAACGCTATTCCCGCCGGGCCAGGTAACCGGTGGCTGGCCGGTCTTTTGCTTTTGGTCCTGGTCCTCCCGCCTTCCTGGGGGCAGTCCCGCAAAGACTTGGAAGACAAACGGAAAAATCTTCGTCGGGATAGTCAACAGAACAATACCCAACTCAAAAACACCCAAAAAGAAGAAAAAGCGACGCTACATGTTTTCCTTACCCTCCAAAACCAAATCCGGAACCGGCAACAGCTGGTCCTAAACCTGGAGAAGGAAATCGGCTACGCGGAAGAAAGCATGACCCGAACCCAGTCTGTACTGGAGTCGCTGGAAGAGGATACCCGGCAACTGAAGGAAGAGTACAGCCGGATGCTTCGCATGGCCTTCCGGCATAAGCTGAACCAGACAACGCTTCTTTTTCTGTTCTCTGCCCAAAACTTCAACGAAGCATTCCGGCGCTGGCAATACCTGCGCCAATACGACCGGTACCGCAACAAACAGGCCCGCCTGATCCGGGAAACCCAGCGAACGCTTGAAGAGAAAACCCGCCTGCTGGCTGAGCGAAAACAGGAAAAAGAAGCCATGCTGGCCGCGATGCAACAGCAACAAACCCACCTGAAAAAGGAACTAAATGAGAAGAATTCGCTGTTAAATACCCTGAAGGCAAGCGAACGAAAACTAGCGGCCGAACTGTCCAAACAGCAGGAAGCCCATCAAAAACTCAACTATGCTATCGAAGCGGTCATAAAACAGGAGATGCTCGCCATCCGAAAAAAAGCGCGCACCCCGGAAGCAATTGCGGATAATAAAAGAGAAAGCGAAGCGCCTTCGAGGTCACTTTTCCGGCAGAAAAAAGGCGCTTTACCATCTCCTTTGCAAGGCGGGGAAATCGTCCGGCAGTTCGGAACCCACCAGCATCCCAAATACAAAGAAGTGAAAACGCAAAGCAATGGGATCGACATCCGGGCAGGGCAAAATGTTTCCGTGCGATGCGTTTTCGAAGGAAGGGTTGTAGGTATCCAGTTCATTCCCGGTTATCAAAACACCCTAATCCTGCAACACGGGGAGTATTACAGCGTATATTCGAATCTAAACGAAATTTTTGTCAAGCGGGGCGACTCCGTTTCTGCCGGTCAGGAAATCGGCCGGGTAAGCCGGGAAAAACCGGAACTCCACTTCGAACTGTGGCGTGAAAAAAACCGGCTCAATCCCGAAGACTGGCTTTCCGGACGATGACCCTTGCGTATTATATTTAAAAGAAATTATGCCCAAAACCTGGAATTTAGGAGTAAACCATAACACGCCCGGGACCAAAGCCCAGGAGGAATTCGCGGTGCTCGTCGGTTTGGTCGGAAAAAACCAAACCGAAGAACTCGTCGAGGAATACCTCGACGAACTGGAGTTTTTGGCCCTCACCGCGGGCGCAAAGTCCTTGCGCCGTTTTGTCCAGAAACTCTCGCATCCCGATTCCCGTACCTTTATTGGCAAAGGCAAGCTGGAAGAAATTCAAGCCTTTATCGAACGGGAAGAAGCGGTTACGATGGTCATCTTTGACGACGACCTCACCGGCAAACAGGTCAACATCCTGGAGGAAGCGCTCAAAGTGAAGATTATCGACCGAAGCAGCCTCATCCTGGACATCTTTGCCCGCCGCGCCCAAACGGCTCAGGCCAAAACGCAGGTCGAACTGGCCCAGCTTCAGTACCTGCTGCCCAGGTTGCGCGGCTTGTGGACCCACCTCGAGCGCCAGCGAGGGGGTATCGGGATGCGCGGACCCGGGGAGATGGAAATCGAAACCGACCGGCGGATCGTCCGCGACAAAGTTTCCTTCCTCAAGGAGAAACTCAAAAAGATCGACCAGCAAAGCACCACCCAGCGCAAAAACCGGGGCGAACTGATCCGCGTTTCGCTGGTGGGGTATACCAACGTGGGGAAATCTACCCTGATGAACCTCCTCAGCAAATCGGATGTGTTTGCCGAAAACAAACTCTTTGCCACCCTCGACACCACCGTGCGCAAGGTCGTTTGGGAAAACGTCCCCTTCCTGCTTTCCGACACCGTGGGCTTTATCCGCAAACTTCCCCATCACCTGATCGAGAGCTTTAAAAGCACCCTCGACGAGGTGCGGGAAAGCGATATCCTCCTGCATGTCGTAGACATTGCGCATCCCCAGCACGAAGACCATATCCGCACCGTTAATCAAACGCTTCAGGAACTGGGGGCGATGGACAAACCCACGCTTTTTGTGTTCAATAAAATCGACCTGTACCGGACCCGCAATTACGATCCCTATATCGACGAGGAGGCCAAAGCGGAAATCGAGGAAAGCCTTCAGGGCAATTTGCACCACCTCTTCGATTACGACAACGTGCTCGTCTCGGCGGTGACCAAGGAGAATATCGACGCACTGCGCGCCAAGGTACTGCTCCTGGTCAAAGATCTTTACCAGATCCGGTATCCGTATCATGCCAAATCCTGGGAGTAAACCGAATCCGCTATGGAAACCATACTATCCCGTTATGCCCGCCTGCTGGTTGAATATTGCCTGGAGCTTCAGCCCGGCGACCGGCTGCTCATCCGTACGACCCCCCTCGCCGAACCTCTCGTCCGGGAAGTTTTCCGGCACGCATTACGCGCCGGCGCCAACGTAGACACCGAGTGGGAATTCCGGGAAATGCGGCGCATCTTTTTTCAGGAGGCCCAAGGGGATCAGCTCCGCCATATCTCGCCTTTGTACCGGCAGGCGATGGATACGTATGAAGCGTATCTATACATCCTCGCCCCTTACAACCTCCGGGAAGACCACGACCTCGACGCGGACAAATCGGCAGTGCGCCAATCGGCTATGAAGGCATTGAACGAGGCGTATTTCCGCCGCACCGCCGACCGGTCGATGAAACGAAATCTTTGCCTGTTCCCCACGCTTGCCTCTGCCCAGGAAGCCGGAATGTCTCTGGAGGAATACGAAACCTTTGTTTACGGCGCCTGCAACCTATTTGATCCCGACCCGCGTCAAAGCTGGCTCGGCGTCCGGAAAAACCAACAGGCCATAACCGACTACCTCAACGCCTGCCAGGAAGTGCATTACAAAGGCCCGGACATCGATATCCGGTTCCGCACGAAAGGCAGAACCTGGATCAACTCCGACGGCCAAACCAACATGCCTTCGGGGGAAGTGTATACCTCGCCAGTCGAAGACTCCGTCAACGGGGTCATCCGCTTCTCGCTGCCCGCCATCTATCAGGGGTGGAAATGGAAAACGTCACCTTGTGGGTCAACGATGGATATATCGAAAAATGGGACGCTACCAGGGGCAAGGAACTGCTGGACCACGTTTTCGTGAACGTAGAGGGCGCCCGGAGGTTTGGAGAGGCCGCTATCGGGACCAATTACAACATCAATCGCCAAACCCGCAATATCCTCTTTGACGAAAAAATGGGCGGCACCATCCATATGGCCATTGGCCAATCCTACCTCCAAACCGGAGGCAAAAACCAATCGTCCATCCATTGGGATTTGATCAGCGACATGACCCAGGGCGGCGAAATTTGGGCCGATGGACAGAAAATTTATGAAAATGGCCGCTTTTTAATTTCCCGCTAAAACTATCTTCTTTTTTGCCAAACAAATTAAGCAAGAGTGAAATTTTATTGATAAATTGCCCGCTTGGAGCACTAATTAATCTGATTTAAAAGCCGAAGGGCAGGCCTGAAATAAATTTCCGACCCAATAACTACAACCGACCGTGAACAAAAGTGTAGCATTCCTCGAATTGAAGTATGGCAACATTTATGGAGGATATCCGAATTTTTATGCCATCAGCGAAATAGCTTTCCTGGTTTTCGAATACGATACCAACAAGATCTTTCTGGAAAGCTGGATTAACAACGCACCGGTAGATATCATTACCGTCACCTCCAAAACCAACGAACTAGGCCATACCCTCGGCCGGGTAAAAGAGGTGGTGAATATGAAAACCCGCCGGAAACGCCCCTTCGACGAGACCTTCAAACTCGACGAAGCCGCTTTGGTCCAGGAGTTTAACAAACTGCGTTCTTCCAAAGCGCCTATCCGCAACTTCCTGCTTAAAAATTTCAAAAAATACCGCTTCCGCGATCTCATCGTGTTTGACGGCCGCCGCGATCTTTTCCTCTGCGAACGCGCCGGCGCCAACTTCGAGCGCTATAACGTGATCGACCTCCAAAAGGATCTCAATAAGGAAACGGAATACCTGTTCTCCCTGAACAAGCTCTCCGTCGTAGTCAATTTCGAGCTGGATCAGTCTTACATCCGGTCCAATAACCTGGAATATTGGCTCCACCCCATCGCAGCCCGTCAAATCGTGCCCAAATCCGCAGCTTTTGACGCGATCCGCCTCATGATGGTCCACAACGAGTACAAACTCCACCACGCCGACTTCCTCATCAAGGCGCAACTGGTGCTGAATAAGATTCAGAGTACTAAAGCCTGATAGAAGTTACGAAGTTGCGGAGTTACGAGGTTGCGAAGTATCGCAACTTCGTAACTCCGCAACTTCGCAACGTTACACCAGTACCACCTCATCTCCTAACTCCGGGATTTCGACTTCTGGGAAACCGGCTTGAAGGAGCAACCCTTTGAAATTTCGCTGGGCTTCGTATTGGCCGTGCACCAAGAATATTTTTGGGCGGTACCGCGCTGGTTCCGGATAAAATCGAGCATTTCCATTTTATCCCCATGGGCGGAGAACGAGTCCATGATCAGGACGCGCGCTTTCACGGGTTTGGTTTCTCCAAACATGCGAAGCTTCTCGGCGCCAGCCCGAAGCAAGCCTCCCGGAGTATGCGGCGCACAATACCCCACGATCAGGATCGTGTTGCGGGGATCGTCGATGGCGTGGAATACGTGGTGGCGAATCCTCCCGGCGTTGATCATGCCGGCTGCGCTGATAATGATAGCGGGCGCTTTGGAATAGTTCAGCGCTTTGGACATCTCCACTTTGCGAACATAGTGCAGCCCGTTAAACCCAAAAGGGTTTTCATCTTCCAGCAGGTATTCGGTGAGGTCCTGATCGAAGCATTCCGGATGGGAAGCATAAATCGTCGTTGCATTGACGGCCAGGGGGCTGTCCACGTAAACCGGAATGCGGGGCAAGCGCTCTTCATTGGCGAGCTTGTCGAGCATGTATACGATTTCCTGGGTACGGCCTACGCTGAACGCAGGGATAATGAGCTTCCCTTTATTTTTCACGCAGGTTTCCTTGATGATTTCAAGGAAACGGGCGCTTTCTTCCGGAGCGCTTTCGTGCTCGCGGTCCCCGTAGGTCGATTCGCAGATGAGGTAGCTGACCTCCGGCATGGGTACGGGGTCGCGCAGGATAGGACGGGCAGGCCGGCCAATGTCTCCGGTAAATCCCAGCAGGATCTCTTTGCCGTGTTCCTGTATTTTAAGCGTCACGCTGGCACTGCCCAGAATATGGCCTGCGTCGCGATAAAGCACCTCCACATCGTCGTGGATTTTGAACCACCGATCGTAGGGATAGGTGACAAACTGCCCCATGGCTTTGGTCACGTCCTCCGCAGTATATAAAGGCTCCTGGATGGCATCCTCGTCGAAACGATCCTTATGGTTTTTTCGGTACTCCACATCCCGTTCCTGGATCTTGGCGCTGTCCATCAGCAGGATACTCGCCAGGCTTCGGGTGGCATGCGTACACCGGATAGGTCCGGTGAATCCGTCTTTAACCAGGCGCGGCACTTTGCCAATATGATCGATATGGGCATGGGAAAGCACGAGGCAATCGATTTCCGAAGGCTCGAAAAACCACTCCCGGTTAAACCGGTACATATCTGGATCAGCGCCCTGATACATCCCGCAGTCGAGCAGGAAGGTAAACCCATTGTCGAGCATCACAAGGTGAGAACTTCCGGTAACCTCCCGGGCCGCGCCGCAAAACTTGATTTTCATAATGAACGGACTGTGTGAAGAAAGGTGGATCAACTGTATGCCGCCCCAAACGCGGGGCGCTCTCAAAATACGCAACCCCCTTCAAAGTTCAGGTATTCTGCCCGGGTTTTTGAAAAAACAAGCGCACGAAAAAGCCGCCCCCGAACGCATGGTCCAGGAAGCGGCCTATTTGTATAAAATTGGATCCTTTTAGAGCGGTCAATAGGTATAGACTTTTGCGCCCCCATAATTGACCTTCACGACGACCATTGCGGCGGGTGACTTCCCATACTTTCCTTTTACCGTCTGGCTTGTATTTTTCTGGACGTTGTATTCCATGTCCATTCCCTCCGGGTACTGAAGCCCGGCATAGGTGGACGATCCGTCGAATACAAAGGACGACCCTTCAGGCGCCCCGATCTTATAATTGGTGTAATTACCGGTGCAGCTCACTTTGCTGAATCCCTGGCCCAATTTGGCATCGGCATTGCCGTAACTCAAATCCAGCACCAGGGTTTTGGCCACTTTTTCTGCTTTGACCTGGGTGTATTTGGAGGCGATTTCGATGCTATTGGCTGAAGCGACCCGAAAATTATCGTACATGCCGGTGTTTTTCAGGTCCTGGATTTGCCCCAAAACGTAGGTGTCGTAGCGGGAAGTACAGGTCAGATCCCCGGCTTTCCCAACATTCACCTGGGTGTATTTGCTGGTGATATTCAGGTTGGAGGCTTCTTCGACCGTCAGCTTGGAATAGCTGATATCGGAAGAGAGGTTCCTCGCCCTGAGAATGGTCCCGTTGCCGTATCCAAATAAAACGGAAGAATTATCGCCCATTCCTTCCGCCTTGAAGTTGACATATTTAACGTCCAGTTTGACCCGTCCCTTCATCGACGCGCAATACACGTCGCCATAGCGGTGGGTAATTTCAAGGTTGTTGGTAGCAGGGAGGTACACTTCATAATTGATGGAGTAATCGCTTTTGTCGCTTCCCATCCAGGAAGACCAGGACCAGCCTCCTTTGGAGGGCTCAATTTCCGTGACGGCCTTGACGTAGTCGGAGCCATTGGAAAACGCGATGTTGATGCGGTCAAACACTTTTTGGGCAGTGGACTCGCTCCCGGTGCGAACGATGATGTTCACGGTGATTTTCACCCGGTTTTTTTCCCAGGTTTTGACATCGACCTTACCGTACTTGTTGCTCAGGTAGGTGGTGCCGTTGGCGGAGATGTCGTACTCTTTGGTGATCGTCTTGTTGAACTCCTGGCCGCCGGCGTCGGCGCGCAGCGTTCCCGCAAGGAGAAAAACGGCGCACAGGACTGCATAGTACTTATAAGCTGACTTCATGTTCGTTTTGTTTTGAGTAAGTTGATTGGTTGGTTTTCAGACTGGTCATGACCAATTCCAGGATCGAGATCTTGGCTTGGTAGTTTTGTATCAGGTTGGCGATGATTTCCTGTTCTTTCCCCTGAGGGGCACGGGCTAGTTCCGTTTTAAGTTCTTCCATGACCTGATCGAGCTGGGCCAGGTCCCGAAAAACGGTTTCCCCGGGGTGGTAAGAAGCCAGCTGGGCCAGTTTGGTCTGGATCTCTTGCTGATAATACTGTTCTGCTTCCAGGAATTCGGGGGCTGTCTGTTCGAGGATAGCCGCCGCATCCGACGGCGGACGGTACCCGATCAGGCGTCCGCCAACGGCGCCTGTGATCAGCAGAAGGAGCGCGGCGGCAATAGCCCGCAGCGTTCGGATCCCCTTCAGGCGCCTGGCAGAAGCGCCGTGGAGGCGGTGGTCGATCTGCTTCCAAAGACGGGGATCGGGGCCCTCCAGGTCAAAAGCTTCCTGGTTTTCGAGGATATAGGATTCTAAAAAATCGCGTGTTTGCATAGCTCCTTTCATTTTATCGCTCCTTTCAATTATCGCACACTCTGCGATTGCAACATTTCTTTGATCTTTCGTTTTGCCCTGCTGTACTGCGATTTGGAGGTGGCCTCCGTGATTCCCAGGATCTCTGCGATTTCCTGGTGATCATAGCCTTCCAGGAGATAAAGGGAGAAAACCACCCGATATCCGTCCGGCAATTCGAACAAGGCCTTTTTAATCGCTTCCACCGAAAGTCCGGCATGGTTTCCATCCGTTTCCTCTTCGGCTACCAGGGTATGGCGTTCTTCGAAGGTTTCAAACTGCATCCGCTTCTTTTTCAAAAAATTGATGCAGTTATTGACCACGATACGCTTCACCCAGGCGCCGATCGACGACTCGAATTTGAAGGTACCGATCTTGGTAAACACATCTACGAAAGCGTTCTGCAGCACGTCTTCCGCATCCAGTTCGTCTTTGACCATGCGCAGACATACGTTGAACATCGCCCTGGAGTAGAGCTTGTACAACTCAAACTGCGCCTGCCGGGACCCTTGCTGGCATGCCTCTACCAAACTCCGATGGGTGTTGGTGTAATCCAATTTTACAGGTTTAAGGTTTTCGGCCGGGCTTACAAACGAATCAACCTGCTTTTACAAGACATAAGCCCGAAAATGACCTGAATGCGTGTTGGGTATGGATCCATATCCCAAGAACTTCATCCGTACATTCCTTTTTATGGACAAGAGATGTTAAAAAGAGTTGCACGCATACGAGAAAAAAATCGCGCGCGTTACTGCTTGCCTCCGAGCGCTTCCAACGCCGAGCGCGCATCTTGATAGTCTGGCGCCAGGCGGAGCGCTTGGGCATAATCGGCCCGGGCCTGTTCCTTTTTGCCTTGCATTTCCGCGGAAATTCCCCGATAAAAATAAGCCCGGATGTGCACCGGATCGGTCTGAATAGCCAGGTTGAACGCCTGATAGGCCTGCGGAATGGAATCCATGTCGAGATACAGCAACCCAGAATTATAGTGCGCATCGGCATTTTGGGGATCCACCAGGGCCATTTCCTGGAACAGCTTCAGGGCCTCGGGCAGCATATTGCGCTCCTGCAGGTAAAAGGCTTTGGCGTGCAACGCCTGGGCGGAGCGCGGGTCTACCCGCAGCGCGCTGTCGAAATACCGGATAGCAACGGGATCTTTCCGGGCGGCATACAATTGCCCCAGGTTGATCCAGGCATCAATCAGCTCCGGATCGTTCTCTACGGCAGACTGAAACGCATCCAGGGCGCCCAGGGTATCGCCGGTTTCTTTCAGGTTCATGCCGATCATGAAAAACCCGTCTGCATTAAGGGGGTCCAGCTTCAGGACGCGGCTGATCGTGTTCCGGGATGCCTCGTACTGTTTAAGAATAAGTTGAAATTCACTCAGTTTGAGCAGAGAAGGAATACGCTCGGGGTACAGAGCCACCGCTTTTTCCATGGTCTTCAACGCTTCCCGGGACCGGAAATAATCCAGGTACACATCCGCCAGCAGGTGGAGGTATTGCACATTGACGGAATCCAATTGCAAAGCGGATTGGAGATCGCGAATCGCTTCGTCGAAGCCCCCGTTTTCATAATACCGTTCGGCGCGCTTAAAAAAAAGGTCCGGCTGCTTCGGGTTTCGGGAAATTTCAAGCGAAAGCTGATCCAAAACCGGGTCGCCAGATGCAACCACCTGGGTCTCCCCGGGGTTTTCTTTGGAGGAACAAGCCGTAAAAAGGGCGGCCAGCATCAAGCCTGCCCAGATCAATACGACGGCGGAACGAAGGGTACTAAACATCGCAGTTTTTTTTCTCAAAAGTAACGAATGGTTTTCAAGCCTATTGCAACACTCCTCGTCTTCGGATGGGTACTTCTCCACCCCGCCCTGGTTTCCGGCCAGCAGTGGCTATCCGCCTCCGCGTGGGGAGGAAAAGGAAACGATTCTTTTGACGCCTTCCTCCCCACTGGAGGCGGCAGCGCGATTATCGGGGGCGCTTTTACCGGCCAACTGACGCTTCGGGGGGAGGTGCTGACTTCCAAAGGGGAGGAAGATATCTATCTGGCTGGTTTAATCCCAGGGCAGGAACTTTTCCCCGTGCTTCATTTGGGCAGTGCCGGGGAAGACGCCCTCTCCGGTTTGGCCGTTTCTCCTTCCGGGGATTTGCTTTTGGGAGGAACTTTCTGGCAATCCATACAGATTGGGGGGATCGAGTTAAATACTACCCGCAACCCCAAAGCCATTTTTGTGGCCAGTTATGCTCCGGGAGGTTCGTTATCCGGAGTCTTAAAATGGGCCAAACTGATTGAAGGAGGCAGCTTGAAGGCGCTTTCCCGCATTGCGCCGGCGCCAGACGGCAGCATCTATTTGTCGGGCTTTTTCAGCGATACCTTATTTGTAGATACCCTGGCGTTGACGGCCGCCGGGAATACCGATGCCTTTCTGATCAAGCTCGGCCCTAACGGGAACCTGCTGTGGGCAAGACGGGCAGGCGGAAAAGGCGATACGCGCGCGCTGGCCTTCGCGTTAGGAAAAAACGGCGCCCCCGCGATTGCCGGCGCCTACAACGACCGGGCCGTCTTTGACTCCACGACCTTGGTAGCGAATACGAACGACCTCGATATCTTTCTGGCTTCCTTTACTTCTCAAGGGGCGTTGCAATGGGCGCGCAAGGCAGGAGGCGTATACGACGATGAGGTGTTCGACATGACATCCGACCCTTTGGGCAACCTCTACCTTTGCGGGCAATTAGTCGGGGTGGTGAACCTGGGAAACGGCCTGGAAATCCAAAGCCGCGACGGCAATTCCGATGCTTTCGCGTTGAAATACAGCCCGGATGGGATTCCCCTTTGGGCGAAGGTGCTGGGCGGGCAAAGCGTTCAAACCGCCTACCGGCTGGCTCTGGACCAACACCTGCTTGCCCTGACCGGCTATTTTCAAGGCGATCTGGAATGGGCGGAAAAAGTGGTGCAAGCCGGCGCCGTCTACAATGGATTCCTCGCGCTCCTCGACACGGCTGGGGTAGGGAAAGACCTCGTTGCGTTGCCGGGGGCCGGCGCCCTTTTCCCATCCGTCCTTCATCCGCATCCGGCAGGAGGTTGGTGGGTCGGTGGCGTCTACCAAGGAACGCCGGTCTGGGGAGGCATTGCCCTGCCCAAACCACAGGGCGGGTTTGACAATTTCCTCGCCTACTGGGGAGCAAAACCCACCGCTTTAGCGGAACCGGCATGGGCCACCTTGATCCGCATTTACCCAAACCCTGCAAGCGCTAGCTTCCTGGCAGATCTTCCGGCCCCTGAAGGGGCTACCCTCCACCTCCACAATGCCCTGGGGCAATGCGTCGCTACGTCTGCTCCGGGAACTCCAATCGACGCCACCCGGCTTCCGCCCGGGTTGTATGTATTGGAGGTGCGCAAGGGCGCAGAGTCGGTATTCCGAAAGGTTCTGGTAGCCCGCTAACGGCTGAGGCTTTTTCCAACCCGAAAATTTGACAATTCACCTTGTTCATTTGGCGGTTCGTAGGAAATGAATGGCATGGAGCAGCGTTTTCTTCCATTTTTGCGGTGTTCACTAATTATCACACCGGCAAAAACACCGTGCCATGTCACCTGTTTCTAAACTGTTCACCCTTTTTTTTCTTGTTGTAGCGCTGCTGCCCGCTAGTGGGCAATCCAACCAAGCGCAGCGTATCAAAGGCGTCGTAATCGACCGCCAATCCGAACAACCCCTGTTTGGGGTGACCGTAGAACTCCTTGACGCCGAAACGCCAACCGGCGCCGTCAGCGAGGATAACGGCCGCTTTGTTCTCGAAAACGTTCCTTTTGGCCGCCACAGCCTGCGCTTCAGTTACCTGGGGTACGAAACCCTGACGATTCCCAACGTGCTGGTGACCGCAGGCAAAGAAGTCGTTCTGGACATTTCCCTTTCCGAATCCGTTCTCCAACTCCAGGAGATCGTTGTTTCGGCCAATGCCGAGAAGGATAGGGCGCAAAACGACATGGCCTCGGTCAGTGCCCGCAGTTTCAACCTGGAAGAAGTCACCCGATTTTCGGGCGGGCGCAACGACGTAGCCCGCCTGGCCGGTAGTTTTGCCGGAGTTGCCGTAGCCGACGATTCCCGCAATGATATCGTCGTGCGCGGCAACTCCCCTACCGGTGTGCTTTGGCGCCTGGAAGGCATTCCGATTCCCAACCCCAATCACTTTTCCACCCTGGGCACTACCGGAGGGCCCGTCAGCGCCATTAACCCCAATTTGCTGCGCAGTTCGGATTTCCTGACCAGCGCCTTTCCGGCAGAATACGGGAATGCGCTGTCGGGGGTGTTTGACCTGGGCTTCCGCTCCGGCAACCGCGACCGGCACGAATTTACCCTTCAAATGGCTGCGTTCAGCGGTCTCGAAGCGATGGCGGAAGGCCCCCTGAAAAAAGACGGGCAGGCCACGTATTTGGTCAGCGGCCGGTATTCCTTTGTCGGGTTGGCAGATGCTGCCGGCATCCCGGTAGGCACCAACGCCACGCCCAATTACCGCGACCTGTCGTTCAAGGTAGACTTCGGCAGCCAGAAATCCGGGCGGTTTTCTTTGTTTGGAATCCTGGGGACAAGCAACATCGATTTCCTGGGTAAGGAGATCGACGAAGACGACTTGTTCGCCGAGGCTGACCGCGACTCCTACGTCAAGTCCGGACTGAGCATCCTGGGGCTGCGCCACAATTTGATCCTTGGCAAAAACGGATACCTGCGTACCGTCGCCGCTTTTAGCCGCTCCAGGTCCCGGTTCGATCAAGACGAATTGCCTTTACAGGAAGGCGGCCCACAGACGCGTCTGATCACCGTAGACGACATCAACAACACCCTGGCACTCAGCTCGTATATCAACCAAAAACTGGACGCTCGCCAAACGCTACGCTTTGGCATTCTCGCCCAGGTGTACCGCTTGGACGCATTCGGCCAAAGCCGGGACAACCGCCCTGACCTCGACGGCGACGGACAGGCCGACTGGGGAGTTTATCGCGATTTTGAAGGCAGCCTTGCCCTTTTTGAAGCCTATGCCCAAAACCAATACCGCATCAATGAGAAGTGGACGCTCTTTGCCGGACTCCACAGCCAGTACCTCGACAAAAACGGGCAATTCGTTCTGGAACCCAGGGCATCCATCAGTTGGCTGTTCACCCCAAACCAGAAAATCAGCCTGGGATATGGGTTGCACCATCAGAACCAACCGTTGCCCGTGTTCTTCTACCGCCAAGAAACGGCGCCCGGAGTCTTTGAGCCAACCAACGAGGACCTGGAATTCACCAGAAGCCACCATATCGTATTAGGCTACGACCGCAAGTTAGGCGCCGATTGGCGGCTGAAAGCGGAAGCCTATTACCAGGCAATAGGCAATGTACCGGTAGATGCCACCTCCAGCAGCTTTTCCATGCTCAACGCCGGCGCCAACTTCGTCTTCCCGGAGAAAGGCGGATTGGTCAACGAAGGAACCGGAACGAACACCGGCCTGGAGTTTACCCTCGAAAAATTCTTCAGTAAAGGCTATTACGGACTGGTCACCGCCTCTGTGTTCGATTCCAAATACAAAGGAAGCGACGGCATCGAGCGCAACTCCGCGTTCAACAACGGCTATGTCTTCAATGCGCTGGCTGGGAAAGAAGTGAAACTGGGCAAGTCGGGCCGCGAAGCACTCACCTTCGACTTCAAGTTCACCACCGCCGGAGGGCGTTATGTAACTCCGGTAAACCTCCCCGCGTCGCAAGCGGCACAGGAAGAAGTGCTCCAGGAAGACAAAGCCTTTTCCCTGCGCAACGACCCCTACCTCCGGCTGGATTTCAAATTCGGCTTCCAGCGCAACAGCCGCAATGGCCGCATGTCCCAACAGTTCTTCATCGACCTGCAAAATATTACCGATAATCAGAATATCTTTACCAACCGGTACAACCGGGCGACCAACCAGGTGAACACCGTTTACCAGACCGGCTTCTTCCCGGATATTTTGTACCGGATACAGTTTTAGGAAGTAAATCGTACCTCGCATGGGTTTTCGCTTTCCAAAAAAAGACAACCGGTGTACCCGGGAAGTGATCGGCTTCAACGACACGTGGTTCCTCATTCTGGGAATCCCCTTCATTGGATTTTGGGCGCCGATTTTGTTTTTCCAGGATTCACCGGTCAAAGACGGGTGGGCATACTATTCCATGGTTTGGTTTTTTTCGACTATTTATACCGCCAGTTACTGGCTGGTGGTGCGAAGCATCATGGTTTGGAAGCGGCGGCGGTTTCCCAGGCAGGAAGAAACCATGAAGCGGATCGTTACGAGTTTGCTGACCATTATTCCGTTTTTCTTTGCGTTTAACTTTATCATGGATATTATCCAGGTTTGGGCAGGAGCCCCAGGGCATGCCAAAATCCCTCACTGGCAATATATCGTCACCTCCGCTTTTATTATCGTCCTGGTATCTACGCTATACGAGAGCGTGTATCTGTACAACCGGTGGAAAGAATCGCTGGTGGAACAAGAAAAGCTCAAGCGGGAATTCCTGCAATCGGAATTGGAGGGATTAAAAAATCAGGTTAACCCGCACTTTTTGTTTAACAGCCTCAACACATTGATCTATCTCATCCCGGAAAGCCCGGAACGGGCGGTGGAATTTGTCCAGAAGCTGGCTAAAGTGTACCGGTACGTTTTAGAGATTCAGGATAAAAAGCTCATTGCCCTTTCCGAGGAGCTGAATTTCCTTAAGGCTTTCACCCATTTGTTGAAAGAGCGCTTCGGCGCCGGCTTTGAGGTGCATGTGCAGGTGGACGAACAAGCCTATGGATTGCAAATTGTGCCGCTTTCCCTTCAAATCCTGGTAGAAAATGCCTTAAAGCACAATGTCGTATCCGTGGAAAAGCCCCTGCATATCTGGATTGAAGAAAAAAATGGAAATCTGGAAATCCGCAACAACCTTCAGCTCAGGGAACCGGCTGGCGGATCAACGAAGCTCGGCCTGCTCAACATCCGCAACCGGTTTGCCTTTTTCTCCGACCGCCAGGTAGATATCCGTCAAAGCGCGGAGGAATTTTGCGTTACACTTCCCCTTCTGTCGCGAACCATGGAGGCCTCCATCTGACCCGGGGGCTTGGCCAAAGTGTTAAAAACCGAAAAAAGAGTTGTGAGGTACCGGTATTTCATGAATATTTGTACCAGCAAATTTTCGTGTTATAATCCCAAAACCGAACAAAAATGAGCCAGAATTCCTTTCCGAATTCCAGATATCCCTCTCTGGACCTTACGCTCGCGTTTATCGTGTTTCTTTTCTGCCTGATTATGGCCATCTTCATGGACCCTTACCCCCTTGCCCTCGACATTGTGGCCGGATATTAGAAACGGTGGACGGTGGACGGTGGACGGGAATATGATTTTCCAGATTTTAGAGGATGTAGAGGATGTAATTTATTCCACCGTCTCCGTCTCCCCTCCCGTCCACCGTCTACCGTCTCCCGTCTACTTCTCAATGACCACCCGGCTCTTGGGATCCCAATCGATGCCGGATGCTTGTTCGTAGAGTTTGAGGTATTTGCGGTGGATGTTGTCGGGTTGTTTTTGTCCGTCGATTTTAAGGGCGCGGTCGGTAAGTTCAAAGCGGTAGGTCCCTTTGGAATCGATCAGGCCGTCGTTGAGCAGCGAGCGTTCGATCCGCTGCTGAGGCGTCTGGCCCCAGGAAGGGACTTCCACCCTGGCCCTGGGCGCAGGGGCAGGCATAAAACGATACTCGCGTAATTCCTTGTCGAAATCTTCCCGGAAACGTTCCTGAAATTGAAGGTGATGTTCCTGTATCCTGCGAAGTTCTTCTTCGAGCTTCTGGCGGTCCTTTTCCTCCCAACCAAATCCCTGCTGGTTAAATCGATAGCGCTTGGCCATTCCCGCAGCATCCTCGGCCATTTGCTTCAGCTTTTCAGCGAGCTCTTTGGAATGCTCGCCGAACATATCCGGCATGACTTCAAAAGAGAGCTCTTTGGCATGCTCCCCGAACCCATCCGGTAAGCCTTCAAAGCGGAATTCAAAGTTTTGACCGAACGGGAAGGCAGCCAGGCTATCGCTCAATTGGAAGAAATGTCTAAACTCAGGGCCTTCGCGGCGGATCATCACCGTATCGCCATCTTCGATTTCAATGTGCATGTCTTCAACGTCTACTCTGGGCGCCCCTCTAAAGAAAAAGGAGTGGCCTTCCCGGGGTACTCCGGGAACCGGGGGTACCGGAGGAATGGGAGGAATTGCCGGATGAGGCGCCATTCTTGGGACTGGAGGAGCAGGCGGCGGGGGAGGCGGAGGCGGGAGTTTTTCGATCAGCTCCATGACCTGGTTTTCGTATTCCCCGTACTTCTCGGCGGGAATTTCCTGTCCGTCTACTTTCAGTTCCACAATTTGGCGGCCTTCCACTTTGGCTTCCATGGATTTGCCGTTCGTTTTGCTCTTAATGGAGATACGTCCCGGAGGAAGGGTATCGGCAGGCAGGAATGCCGCTTTGGCGATGCCTGCGGCAGGATCGGTTGGCGCAGTGGATTGCGGCGGGGTAGCCCGCATGGAGAAAAACAGCACCGATCCAACAATCAGTAAGGTTGCAATCGTCTTTTCCATAACGTCGGATGGATTTATTGGTTGTTGTAATAAAACGCGTTGTACGCGGGTGAGGAGTTCCTTTCGTTTACCTGCGGCGGCCATGGCAAATACCGGAGTGAAGGGCCGGCGTTCCTGAAGCGAGGCAAGGGCCCTGGCATAAACCAGCGCGCTGGAACAGGCGGATACCGCCATTTCGTCGCAGCAATACTCCCTTTCGCGCCGAATGCCCGCACTGATCCACCAGATAGCCGGATTGAAAAAGAAAAGCGTTTCCAATATGGACAAGAGAAAATTGACCAGGTAATCCCGCCTGCGGATATGCGCCAGCTCATGCGCTAAAATCGCTTCTACCTGCTCCGGGGGAAGTCCGCTCAGCAACCCAAGCGGAACGAGAATGACCGGCTTGAAATGGCCAATGACCAACGGCGCCTGCACCAGAGCCGATTCAAACAAAGCTACTGGCGCCGAAACCCTTATACGCTCTGCCAGCCGCTGCAAACGCTGAGCCCAAGGAGCTTCTACCGGAAATATGGACACCAGAGCCAGGCGCCGCACATACGCCCAGGCGCCTAGCAGGCGCAAAGAGAACACCAGCACGCCCACAAGCCACAGCGTCACAATGAGTGGAAGGTGGCGGTCGAAGTACAGGGTAAATTGTTGCTGCCAGGTTTCCCAGGGCGTTTCGGCAACTGCCCGGGACAGCGTCTCCTGGACTTGGGCCATCGTTTGAGGCGCCGCTATCTGTACAGCTGTTTTGGCGTCCCAGCGAAGGTATAATGTAAAGGTCGTCAGGGCGGCCACCAAAACCGTCAACTGAGCCACAACGGCAGCTGCATAACGGACCTGCGCCTTTTGGCGTTGCAAAGCCAGCAGGAGAAAAGCGAGGAGCAACGCGGCCAAAGCGCCCTGCCAAAGCGAATGCAAGACCGTCCAGCCCAAAGCGTTCACCACGGGCGCGGGAAGCAAACCGAACCCCTCCTGACCTGCCGGAATGCGCAAAAAAAGCGGAATAAGGAGTGCACTATTCATGGGCAAGCTATTTGGGTTGTTGCTTTTCCATTTGCTCAATCAGCAATTTGATCTCGTCCAGCTCTTCGGAAGAAGCTTCGTGATTGCCCAGCGCCTGCATGACCAACTGGGAGGCGGAGCCCCGAAACAGGGTGTCCACAAACCGCTTCAGCAGACGTTGCTGCGTGCTGGCCTCCTCCACGGCGGCCTGGTAAATGTGAATCTTACCCGTCGCATCGCGGGTGACCAAGCCCTTTTCCAACATGATCTGCATGAATTTCAGGGTGGTCGTGTATCCAATCTCCCGGCGCGCTTTCAACAGGTCGTTCACCTGGCGTACCGTAGAAGGCCCCTGCTGCCAGAGGACCTGCAGGATCTCCAGTTCGGATTCGGTGGGCGGCGGAGTGGGTAGCGGTTCCATATGGCGTTCCGGTTATGCGCGTGTTCTTTTAATGGCATGAAATACAGGATTCTGTAAAATCCTCTGCCTGAATGAATCGATCTACGAAATAATTCGTAACAAATATATACGAAAAGATTCGTAGACGCAAGTGCGTGTACGAATATTTTCGTAACTCTTTTTTCCGGAAAAGACGCCGGGAGGGGGGGAAAGGTTGCGTACGGAAGGGTTGGCAGCGCGGGGATTAGGAAAAGAGGGTAGCAGGGCGCGCAATCTGAAGATTGACCGATCCGTAGTCTGAAGACTACGGGCAACAGGGGGCAGGGCGCGCAATCTGAAGATTGACTGATCCGTAGTCTGAAGACTACGGGCAACAGGCGGGCAACGGCGGCAATCTGAAGATTGACCGATCCGTAGTCTGAAGACTACGGACAACAGGGTAGTCTGAAGACTACGGGCAACAGGACAAAAGGTCCGTAGTCTGAAGACGGACAACAGGGTCTTCAGACTACGGCAACAGGGACTACAGGCAACAGGGGCCTTGCGCCTTGCGCCTTAAGCCCTACGCCTTACTGAATCCCCAGCTTCTTTTTCACCAGAGGCAGGACGTCGTCGGTTTCTTTGGCGTAAAGGATGGCGTTGAAGGAGCTGGTGTCAAAAATGAGGAGGTAGCCATTTTCTTTAGCCACATCGGCGATCGCTTTTTCAAGCATATCGATGAGGGGTTTGAGCAGTTCTTCCCGTTTGGCGCTGACCTTCATTGCCACTTCCTGTTCGTAGGCCCGGATGGCTTCCTGTTCTTTCGCCAGGGTATCCTGACGGATTTGCTGTTCTTTAGGCGACATCGTACCGGTTTGCGACTCGGCGATAAACTTGGCTACATTGCCTTTAAATTCCACGGCCATTTTTTCTCCTTTCGCTTCCAGGTCTTTCTGGAAAGCGGCCAATTGTTCGTCAGCCGTTTTGGTTTGGGGCATGAGGGAAAGCATGTTCCCGAAATTCAGGTGCCCGTACTTCTGCGCGGTAGCAGCCGTCATAAGCCCTGAGAGCAACAGGGCAGTCAAAAGCATTCTCTTCATGTTCGTTTTTTGATAATTTCCGCAAAGGTAGCGTTACCGCTTGAACTGCGCTACATTAATTCGCCCGAAGGAGGCTGCCTTTTGCTTAAAAAAACATTAAAAAACATTTTGTTTTAAAAATTTGCTTTATTGTTTGAAATTGAGTTTTTTTGTTTTATATTTTAATTCAAAAGACAACTTGTTTCATCATGGAAGCGCATCCTCCTCATCTACCTGCCCTGCTGGACGCCCTCCGGCGGGAATTTAACCGGCGCGTTTGGCAGCCCGTACAGCGGTACTGGTTCAAAGCGGCGTTGTTAAGCCTGGCGGCAACTGCTTTTATCCGGCGGGATCTGCAGGTTAGTGTCGCGTGGGACGCCCTCAGCCCGGAAATAGCGGTTGCGCAGCCTCGTCCGAGGAATGCGGCGCTCCACGCCAAAGAGGAACCTCCGCTAAATGTATCGTTGCTTCAGCCGAAGCGAATTAAATCCAAAAAGAAAACGGAACCTGTCGCAGCCTCCCCTGCCCCCAAGCCCTCCCTGCCTGCTGATGAGGAGGCAAAACGGAGGCAGCAAGAGACCTATGTGCAGCAATACGCCCATATCGCCCAAGCCGAAATGGAAAAATTTGGCATCCCCGCCAGCATCACGCTGGCGCAAGGCCTGTTGGAAACCAACGCCGGCGCCAGCCCCCTGGTGACGACCGCCAACAACCATTTCGGCATTAAGTGCTTTTCCAAAAGTTGCAGCAAAGGGCATTGCCGAAATTATTCCGACGACTCGCACAAGGACTTTTTCCGGATTTTCCCCAGTGCCTGGGCCAGCTACCGGGCACATAGTACCCTGCTCCAAAAACCAAGATACCAGTCGCTTTTCGAATTGTCTTCCAGCGACTTCAAGGGCTGGGCGGCAGGCCTGAAGCGCGCCGGATATGCTACCGACCCCAATTACGCCGTCAAACTCGTCAACCTGATCGAAACGCTCGACCTGCACCGGTTTGACGAATAATAGACTTGTTGCGACGGAATCATCGCGGGTTTAAAATGGCTATTTTCCGCCCACGCTGACCCGTCGCAACAAGTCTAATAAAATTTGCGTACTTTGCCATTCAAAGTACTTTTTATGGCCCAAAATGCTTCATTGGAGACGTTACAGGAGATCCGTTCCCTGATGGAACGCTCCACCCGGTTCATTTCCCTGAGCGGATGGTCGGGGGTTAGCGCGGGCGCAGCCGCTTTGGCCGGCGCATGCGCCGCATTTGTTTACACCCGGAAGACTCCTTTTGTGGAAAGCAGCGTATTTGCCGAAAAAAACGGGCTTTGGGAAGCAGGCCCCTGGGGGTTGTCGTACGGCGCGTTTTTTCTGGTGGACGCGTTTCTGGTCTTACTTCTGGCGCTTGCGGGGGCTATTTTTTTCACCACCCGAAGGGCGCAAAAGAAGGGTCTGCCGATCTGGGGTCCCCTGACGCGCCGGCTCCTCGTCAGTTTATTTCTTCCCCTCAGCGTTGGCGGCGTGTTTACCCTTGGGCTCTTGTTCCACCACGCCGTTGGACTGGTTGCCCCGGCTACGCTGGTGTTCTATGGCCTGGCGCTGATCAACGCCAGCAAATTCACCTTTGACGATCTCCGCCTCCTGGGTATTTCCGAAGCGTTGCTTGGACTGATCGCATTATTCTGGATCGGGCTTGGCCTTGAGTTTTGGGCCCTCGGGTTTGGGGTGCTGCATATAGCATACGGAATTCGCATGTATTGGAAATACGACAGGGTACACGCTGCCTGACAGGGGCTGAAACGTCGACATGCAGGAACACAAAAAAAATATTATCGGAGGGTTGAACAAGCTGTTCGACCACCGCGTCCGGCTTGGGATCATGGCGATGCTTCTGGTCAGCGAGCGGGTGGATTTCAACCAGTTGAAAGCTCAGCTCGGCATCACGGACGGGCGCTTAGCCGGCCATATTAAAGCCCTGGAAGAAGCCAAATACATCGAAGCGCTCAAGCAATTCATCGGGAAACGGCCCAACACCAGCTACCACGTTACCGGCGCCGGAAGAGAAGCGTTTAAAGAACACCTCGACGCGCTGGAACGTTTGCTGACCTTGAGAGATAACCTCCCCCCCAGGGAAGGCGATTAAAGACTTTTCTCGGCAGCCTGAAGCACCTCCCAGGAGTCTCCGCTCCGGTGCACGGCTGCCACCAGCTTGCATGCTTCCGGGCGCCAGCCTTGCGGCATCGTAAAAACAAAGCTGCGCCGTACCGATGCCCCCACTGCGGTCAGATCGCCTCCCACCGGAGCCCCGTCAAAGGGCGTCAGCGCCTTGCGCAGTACGTGGCGGTGCAGGTAATCGTCCTTTTTGCCTTCCGGTGTGAGCTGGGTGTCCTGGATGTCGTTCTCGGTCAGAAAAACCGAGAGCCGGAGCGTGCCGGGGTCAGCGAGGTTATCCAGGCGTTTGACGTCCACATCCGCGCGCAATTCCCGGGTACCCGCGTTGAACGTGCTGGCAACGTTCAGGTCAACGGCCGGGGTTTTATTCAACTCCTGTGCGATAAACCCGGCCCACTGCGTGCGGCTGAGCTGAAGGTCCGTTTCTCCTTCAAATTTTTTCCGGTTGACGACGGCAGACGGATAGCCCAGCGGCTGACCCAGGAGGTTGAGGAGGTTGTTGCCCTCTGTTGTCCGGAAGTCGTAGCGGTTTTCGGAATAGGGGTTGGAAAAAAAGCCGGCATGGATAGAAACGACGACCAGCCTGCCCGGATACGCTTTCGCCAGTTGGTCCAGTTCGGCGCTTCCTGCCGGGCAGTTCACGCAGCGGACGCCGGAGAACTCTTCGATCCATACCATTTGTGGGGCAGATTGCCCGCTGCCCGGGTTGCCCGGCTCTAAAGGCGT
This sequence comes from Haliscomenobacter sp., assembly GCA_016713275.1. Classification (GTDB taxonomy): domain Bacteria; phylum Bacteroidota; class Bacteroidia; order Chitinophagales; family Saprospiraceae; genus JADJPL01. Next base: position 94,810 of record JADJPL010000028.1, on the reverse strand, counting down.
AATCACGGGCCCAATTTCCGTGCAACCGAAAAAACATAGCATGAAAAGGCCGAAGGCCGTCTGTTGAACGCGCATATATCCCGGTGTGATTTGGTTAAAAACTACTGTTTACGGAGAATCGAACCCCGCTAAAGGCCGGTTCCAGGCGGCAAATCCCGCCGGTACAAACCACCCCTTCCACTTGTTTGACGTAGCTCAGCGAGAACGCGGTAGAGCGGAGGTTGTAAAACACATCTACCCGGGGAAAATGCAGGCTCCGTTTGTTGCCCTTCGCATCTGCCGGGCTGTTTTTCCCTGGGCTGATATTGTACATATCTGAAGCAGAAAACGTCCATTTGGGGGCTATGCTGAATTCTGCCAGGGCAAAGAGCCAGTTTCCGTAGTCTTGCCTTGCCCCCGCCTGCTCGTCCATGCCGGTATGCATGTATTGCATTTCAACGCGATACGAATGGCGTTCGTTCACTTTGTATTGCCATTCCAGAAAAGGGGTAACGGTTTGCACCATAGGAACTCCCGGCTTGAATTCGTATACCTCCTGGTTGTATTCCTGGCGCTGAACGCCCAGAATAGCGGTCCCTTTCCGTCCGAATTTCCGCTGCATGTCGAGATACAGTTCGCGGTACAGCAACGTCTGGTCTAATCGGACGATGTTTGACGCGTTGAGATTGAACCGCCAGGCTTTCCCCAGGGCAAAGCGAAGGTCTCCCTGAAAGGCCCATTCGCCAATTTCCTGGATAGCGGCGTTGTACCGGCTGGTTAGCCGGTAGGTATTGACCCGGGTCATCGGGGGCAAGTAGTTGAGCATTCCGCGGTTGAGCTGTTCCTGGGGGCGGGTGCGAAAGGAAAAATGATCGGTCCGCTTGACCTCCAGGGTAAGTCCCAGGTTTGGGCGGGCATAGCTTAGCGTGCTGTACACGACGGTACCCGGCTTGTTTACCAAACGGTCTCCAATGATCGTATCCCCATTGACGATCGTTTCAGCGAAGGCATCGTTCACCGTTTCTTTGGTTTTATACGCTCCTTCCACATACCAGGACAGCCCGCCCGCGCTAAAGGTGTTGAAAAGGCTGAAAGCGTAAGCGTTGTATTTGGGCACAAAGGCGTAATCAGGGCTGTAGGTGTTCAGGGTGGCCACGAGGCTGTTCATGGAAAGATCGTCCAGCGTTCTGCTGACGACGCCAAACCCCGGCGCTGCAGACCACCACGCTTCCTGGGATTTGGAGGCGATGAATCCATCCACCGACAGGCCCCGGATGACTGACCGGTAGGTATCGAATTGTTGCTTTTGCCTCCCGGTGAAGGCCCGGATCTGCCAGTCTGGGGCCAGGTCATAGCTCAATTTCAACCCGATCAACGCATTGTCCAGCAATTGAGGCCGTTCTTCATAAGCGCGGAAGACGATCCCACTCCCGATCTGATCGTAGATATATCCCGCCTGAATACCCAGCTTGTCCAGTTTTTTCCGGACGAACCAGTTGCCAATGCCTTCCGCCGTATAGGAATCGGTCGGATTCAGGAGGTTGGAGTTGTTGAATAGGTCGAACCGCAGGCCGAAATCAAATCCCCAATTGCTGTACTGGAGATTCAGCCACGACTCGGCGCCGTAAAGCTGGCGGTCGTACTGCGGGGTATTGGCGGCGCCGATCAGCGAGTCCCGGATAAAAAAATTGGCATTGGCCTGCAGGCTTCCGGAAAGCCGACCCCCCTCCTGACCTTCCTGAGCGGTTGACGCCAAAGGGCAAAAGGCAAAAAAAACGGCAATTGCAGCAAGGAAAATTCCTATATTGCCTCTCAAACAGGCAGGAGCATAACCATAAGTATTCATACGTACAATCCTTTCTTCTGCGAAGATATACCCAAAATACGTAGGAATACAGGAACAATTTAGCGCTTTGGGCCCACTACCGGACATTTTGGGAATAACCTTCGGTCTGTTTGGGGCAACTCCGCCGGAAAACCATTTCACCTGAAAAAAGACAACCTATGAAACGCGTTTTTTTTCTCTTTCTCTTGGCGTCTATAAGCAGCATTTCAAGCCTTTGGGGCCAAAAAACCATTCCGGATATTACGGTGAGGTCGCTGGATGGAAAGCAAGTCAAGATCCGGGACTATACCCACGCCGGCAAAGTAACCGTCCTGAGCTTTTGGGCTACCTGGTGCGCCCCGTGCAAAAGGGAACTGGATGCGATGGTGGAGCTATATCCCGAATGGCAGGAGAAATACGGCGCCCAGGTTCTGGCTATTTCGATCGACGACCAACGGCAATTGCCCAAGGTGGGGCCTATGGCCGCAGCCCAGGGCTGGCCGTTCAAGGTGTTCAGCGATGCGGGGTTTCATCTGAAAAACGCGCTGAATATCCAGCCTATTCCGCATACGATCCTGATAGATAAAAGTGGGAACATTGTTTACGAACATACGGGCTATTTGCCGGGAGATGAGCTGGAGCTGGGAAAAAAGATCGCCGCGCTAAGCCGGTGATCAACCCAATTCGGCTAACTCCATCCAGCGCAGTTCTTTTTCTTCAATTTGGGCGGAGAGCTGGTTGAGCTCGATGGAGAGTTCGCGTATCCGGTCTGGCGTGAGATCCGTTGAATTAAACTGATCGGAAACCGTCGCTTTTTTCTCTTCCAGCTTTTGGATTTCCTTCTCCAGTTTGTTCAACTCCTTGCGTTGTTCAAACGAAAGACCGGGTTTGGAGACCTGGGCTTTTTGTTCTTCCTTGGCTTTTTGCTGCTCGGAACGCTCGTGCCGGCGCGTTTCGCGTTCCCGTTCCTTTTGAATTTCCCGATACTCGGTGTAATCGCCATTGAAATCGCGGATTTGCCCGTTGCCTTCGAACACAAAGAGGTGGTCGGCCAGCTTATCCATAAAAAACCGGTCGTGGGTAACGATCACTACGCAGCCGGGGAATTCCAGCAAGAAGTCTTCCAGAACATTCAGGGTTAAAATATCCAGGTCGTTCGTCGGTTCGTCGAGGATGAGGAAGTTGGGATTCTTCATCAAGATCGAGAGCAGGTACAAGCGGCGTTTTTCGCCTCCGCTCAACTGCGACACGTACACTTGCTGCTGTTTTCTGGAAAAGAGGAAGCGCTCCAGCAACTGGGCTGCCGTCAGTTTCATTCCTTTTTCCAGCGGGATATACTCGGCAATATCCTGGATTACGTCGATGACGCGTTTGTCTTCGGCCAGTTGAATACCATCCTGGGTATAATAGCCGAACGCGGTATTTCCGCCGACGACCACTTTGCCCGCATCGGGCCGGATTTCCTGGGTCAGCATTTTGAGGAACGTGGTTTTTCCTACCCCGTTAGGGCCTACAATCCCTACCCGTTCGTGGGGCTTGAACTTATACCCGAAGTTGTCGACAAGCACTTTATCGCCATATTTTTTGGAGATATAATGCAGTTCCAGCACTTTTGAGCCCATGCGCTGGCCTTTTATGTCGATCTGCATCTCTTTCTCTGTGGTGATCCCGGAAACTTTGTCTTGCAGCTCGTAAAACGCGCCCACTCTGGATTTGGCCTTGGTGGTACGGGCCTGAGGCATCCGGTTGACCCAGTCGAGCTCCTTTTTGAACAGCTTTTTATTTTTGTCCGCTTCGATTTCTTCGTTCTCCATGCGGATGGCCTTCTTTTCCAGAAAGGCGGTATAGTTCCCGCTATAGCGAAAGAGCTGCCCGCGATCCAGTTCCACGATCGTATCGCACACGCGTTCCAGAAAGTAGCGGTCGTGGGTCACCATGAGGATGGTCAGGTTGGGCTGGCTCAGGTATTCCTCCAGCCACTCGATCATATCCAGGTCGAGGTGGTTGGTGGGCTCGTCGAGAATCACGAACTCGGGATCGTTGATAATGAGACGGACGAGGGCCAGGCGTTTTTTTTGCCCTCCGGAGAGGAACCGCACCGGCTGGTCAAAGTCGGTTATCCGAAACCGGTGCAAGAGCTCTTTGACGCGGGCTTCCACATCCCAAGCCTGGTGCACGTCCATCCCGGCAGCCGCCGATTGCAGTTCGGCTTCCTGTTCGGAATGCAGCAGGGCTTTTTCGTAGCGTTTGATGGCGAGAATCATTGGGGAATCCGAATCCAAAATGGCTTCCAGTGCGGTGTGGTGCGGGTAAAAATCGGGGTCCTGGTCGAGGAAGCCCACCCGCACATCGCGGTGCACCAATACCCGGCTTTGAGGACCTTCGGAAGACGCCGTACCTGCTGCTATGCGCAAAAGGGTCGACTTCCCGGAGCCGTTCTTGGCCACCAAGGCGACTTTTTGCCCTTTGTTGATCTGCAGGGTGACTTTGTCAAACAGCACTTTTTCTCCGTACATTTTGGAGACGTTCTCCAGCGAGAGGTAATTCATAGTCCAAGCGGTATATTGGAGACAAAGGTAGGATTCGAATTGGACTTTATTAGACAGAGACGGGGCTATCTCAAAAGACCATTTTCGCCTCTGGCTGCCAAAAAATATTTTCTTTTTTCCATTCTTTTAAAAAACTGGTTTGCAATTTTTAAAAGAATGGAAAAAAGAAAATAAAATTTCACGCCGGGAGCAAAGAATGGTCTTTTGAGATAGCCCCGTGACTTATTTTTTTGCGAAACGCCGCACCCCGGCCCGTTTCTATTGTTTGATCAGATCGTGGAGGATCTGAAGGGTTTCGCGCAGGTAAATATCCCTGGACACGGATTTGAGGAACTCGCCGTTGCGGGCGGCATCCGACTCGTTGGCGTTAATTGCCGCCAGGTCTGCGGGCAGGTTGCGCACGTTTTTGTTGGCTTCTGCCGGATAAAAGTCTTTGAAGGCCTCGCCGCTCTTGGTAAAGGCGGTTTCCTGGGCCCGGTATTCGCCCAGGTTAAGGGGCACCAGCGTGGCGTCGCGCTGGTCTTTGATCCGTTTGGCATTCTGGGCCACTTTCCGGAAGGTTTCATCCGAAGCGATGCGGGCTTTGCTCTTGCGCTTGAGGTCTTCCAGGTTTTTGATCCGGAACACATTCTGGGAAAAATCAACCGCCGGGATCTGGGTCCATTCCAGAGGGTGAGATTCCTGGCGTTCGCCCACTTCGATGAGTTGGTACTCGTCGGGGAGTACGATATCGGGAGTCACGCCTTTAAGCTGGACAGAGCCCCCATTGATGCGGTAAAATTTCTGGGTGGTGATTTTCACTTCGCCCAGGGGTTGCCATTCCGGGTTGTTGGGGATTCCGTTGTCGAGGTTGTAGAACCGCTGTACGGAGCCTTTTCCAAAGGTGGGATTTCCTACGATCAGCGCCCGGCCGTAATCCTGAAGCGCGGCGGCCATAATCTCGGAAGCGGAAGCGCTTAAGGTATTCACCATGACGATCAGTGGGCCGGTATACTGAACGCGCGTATCGACATCTTTTAAAATTTCGGGCTGGGAGTCCCGGGATTTCACCTGCACTACCGGGCCGCTTTCAACGAAGAAGCCCGTCATGCGCTGCACATCGCGCAGGGAGCCGCCCCCGTTGTTCCTCAAATCGAGAATGATGCCGTCGACGTTTTCGGCTTTGAGTTTCTCCAGCTCGGCAGCAACATCTTTCGAGCAGAACCGGCCGTTGGGGTCGTCAAAAGACGCATAGAAGCTGGGAAGATAGATGTATCCGGCCTTTTCCCCATTGGGGCTGTCCAGCAGCAGCGACCGAACATAGGTATCTTCGATCTGAACGAGGTCCCGAACGATTTGAATCATTTTGACGGAACCATCCACTTTTTTTACCTGCAGGCGCACAATCGTGCCCTTTTTGCCCCGGACGAGCTGAACGACGTCGTTGACGACCATCCCTCCAATATCCTGAAATTCGCCATCGGTTCCCTGGGCGACTTTTAAGATCAGGTCGTTCTCCTGAAGCTCTTTGCCTTTCCAGGCAGGCCCTCCCACAACGATCGAAGACACCTTGGTGTACTCGCCTTGCGTTTGGAGCGTAGCGCCGATGCCTTCCAAGCGCCCGGAAAAGCGGATATCAAAATTCTGTTTCTCGATAGGGGCGAAATATTCGGTATGGGGGTCGTACATGGCGGAGATGGCGTTGAGGAAATCCCCGAAGCGGTCGGAACGCTTGACCTTCTGAAGGCGGCCAAACAGATCGTCGTAGGATTTAAGCGTGGCTTCCCGGGCTTCTTTTTCCAACTCTTCCATGCTTTTCTTCGGGATTTCGGCATTGGCGGTAGGTTCTGCTTCCTGGGCCTCCATTTTGTCAATGACGCGGTTGAGCGTTTCGTACTTCAGGTACTTTCTCCAAAGATCTTTGAGTTCGGCGTCATTTTTGGCATAAGAGCGTTTATCCCCATCCAGCTCAAAGGTTTCCTTCTCATTGAAATCGAACGGTTTGGAAAGAATCTCCCGATAATACTCCTGGGTTTTCAGCAACGAAACATTAAACCGGCTATAGGCAGAGTCAAAAAGTTGATCTCCCCTTTTTGGATCTCATCATCCAGCAGATACTGGAAAGAACCCAGCACCTGGAGATCTTCCTGAGTCAGGAACCGGCGCGAACCATCGAGGTTTTCCAGATAATAGGTATAGAGGTCTTTGGAAAACGCATCATTCAGCGCTTTGGGGTTGAAGTGGAGTTGACTGACGTAGGCCATCATGGTTCTGACCAACACGGTTTCTTTCTGGTCGGGCAGCTTGGCCTTCGAGTGGGGAAAGAAACTCACGAAGAGCGTAACGCCTAGCAGAACGGTGAAAAAGAGGGTTCCACGGAGCTTCATAAGCTAAAATTTGGATAATGGATATAAAAAAATAAATCTGTAGGTAAAAACTTTCCTATACAACAAAAAAAAAGGCCAAAGTCTTGCGTCCGTTTAATTTTTAACGATTTTTAACCATAACCATGCCGAGAGGGGGCCGCGAGGGGGATAAAGCAAAGGCGCATGGGGTCTGCCTCCATGCGCCTTTCGCTTTATGCCTTACCCCTGTTAGAGGAATGGCGCGATGATGACGGCAACGATCGACATCAGCTTGAGCAGGATATTGAGGGAAGGCCCTGAAGTATCCTTAAAGGGATCGCCTACGGTATCGCCCACCACCGCCGCTTTGTGCGGAGCGGAGCCTTTATAGTACATCTGGCCCTGTATTTCGACGCCGCCTTCGAACATTTTCTTGGCATTATCCCAGGCGCCGCCTGCGTTGGATTGGAAGATTGCCATCAAAACCCCCGTAACGGTAACGCCGGCGAGCAACCCGCCCAACATTTCCGCTCCGCCCAGGAATCCGATGATCGCGGGAGAAAGCACCGCCAGCATGCCCGGCACGGCCATTTGCTTGATCGCCGCTTTGGTGGAGATCTCCACGCATTTGCCGTATTCGGCTTTGCCTTCCGCTTTATGAAACTCCTTCTGGTCTTCTTCGCTCCAGTGATGGAAATCTTTATCGTCATGCAGGCGCATGAGTTCGAGGGCGCGGGTAAGTTCAGGGATATCTCTGAACTGCCTGCGCACTTCCTGGATCATATCCATTGCTGCGCGGCCTACCGCGTTCATTGCCATGGAAGAGAACAGGAAAGGAAGCATACCTCCGATCAGAAGGCCGGCCATAACCAACGGATCGGCTACGTTGATAGACGTCAGGCCGGCAGTGGTCATGAAGGCTGCGAACAAAGCCAATGCAGTAAGCGCAGCGGAGCCGATGGCAAACCCTTTGCCGATAGCGGCGGTCGTATTGCCTACCGCATCCAGTTTGTCGGTGCGTTCGCGCACTTCCTTGGGCAGTTCAGCCATTTCGGCGATCCCGCCGGCGTTGTCGGATACGGGGCCGTAGGCGTCTACCGCCAGCTGAATACCGGTATTGGAAAGCATCCCCACCGCGGCGATGGCAATACCATATAGCCCGGCCATTTCATGCGCTCCAATGATGGCGAATGCAAGGATGATCACCGGAATAGCCGTAGATTGCATCCCTACGCCCAAGCCGGCAATGATATTGGTGGCGGAGCCGGTCAGGGAGTTATTAACAATGCCTTTCACCGGCGCCGTGCCGGTGCCCGTATAATATTCCGTAACGATTCCGATCATCAGGCCGGCGATCAACCCGAAGATCACGGCAAAGAACACCCCATTCGACGTGATGCTTGTCCCATTGGCCGTTATCCAGGTAGCAGGAAGCATCCACTTCACGATCAGGTACGTGGCCGCCAGCATAACCCCCGACGACAGGAACTCGCCTCGGTTCAGGGCTTTTTGAGGGCTTCCACCTTCTTTTACCCGTACGAAAAAGGTGCCCATGACAGATGTCAAGATCCCTACGCCGGCAAGCAGCAGCGGAAGTAGTACTGCATTTAGCCCCCCAAAGTCATTGGTCAACGCAAAGCCCTCCAGGCCGATGAACGTAGCGCCTAAAACCATGGTTCCGATAATAGAACCAACGAACGATTCAAATAAATCGGCGCCCATGCCGGCCACATCGCCCACGTTATCGCCTACGTTGTCAGCGATCGTAGCGGGGTTCAGGGGTGGTCTTCGGGGATGCCTGCTTCTACTTTACCGACAAGGTCGGCGCCGACGTCGGCAGCTTTGGTATAAATACCGCCCCCAACACGGGCAAACAGGGCGATGGACGAAGCTCCAAAAGAAAAGCCGGTGAGCACATTGACGACTTTAACTGCATCCCAGCCCATATTCGAATACAGGAGGTACAAAACGCCCAAGCCAAGCACTCCCAAGCCGACAACACCCATACCCATCACCGAACCGCCGGCAAAAGCGATCTCCAGCGCCTTGCCCAGACTCGTGCGGGCGGCATTGGTGGTGCGCACATTCGCTTTGGTGGCTACCCGCATACCGATATACCCTGCAAGCGCCGAACACCCGGCGCCAACCAGAAACGAAAGCCCGATTAGCGGGGAAGACGTTTCCGCATTCGCAGAAACAACCAACAATACGGTGGCTACCGCCACAAAAACCGAGATGCGGAAATACTCGGCTTTCAAAAAAGCCATAGCGCCTTCCGAAATGGCCTGGGCAATTTTTGCCATCCGCTCTGTGCCCACTTCCTGGCGGGTTACCCAGGAAGACTTCCAGAACGTATAAATTAATCCCAGAACCCCAAACAAAGGAATTAGGTAGGTGATCGTCTGACCCATGTTACTAGTGTATTTGTGAGGATTACCAAATAGACGGGACCGCCGGCCCCGGACCGGCTAAAATATCGTGAAAGGTATTTAAGCCGACGGGCAAAAGTAAATCAATTTTGCAGATTCTACAATTTTAAAAACCGGAATAAAGGAATAGCCCTCAACGACCTATCTTTGTACCTGTTAAAGCCTTCGTTTAACCATTTTGTACCGGAGTTTCGGAAAATGGAAGCCGTGGGCAATACAACGCAAAACGCGCAGGTCCCCCCCAAAAAATGGGGAAGAGGAAATCCATTTACCCTCAAAATCCTGCTGAAAAGGGGATTATTTTAACCAATCAGCGAAAAACGCTTTACAAATTAGCGAATATCAATAATTTTGCAGATATTTTGAGTAGGAAAGGATAGAGGAAGTGCCGTCTGGCCATTCCGCAAATTTTCTCGGTTCATACAACCCTTCTCCGCATCCTGTGGTGAATGTGTTGGTCTTTTGCAGGTTGTATATGGAGGCGTTCCAAAGAGTGGGATGCCGTGGAGATGCGCAACATACGGTAAATACGCCTCGCTCCTCAAGCGAAGCGCTTTTAAAAATACCTCAATTGCCGCAAGGCAATTGCCAGGGGTTTTGGGAATAGGAATTTTTTGCTGCCCGGTTTGCTTTTAGCGACGGGCAGTTTTTTTTATATTAGCGGCCAATCGATTACCGATGGCCCGGGGCAAGGAGCTGGATCTCAAGTCCACTCGGGGCTGTCTCAAAAGACCAATCTTTGCCACCGGCATGAAATTTTATTTTTTTTTCAATTCTAATAAAAAATTGCAGAGCAATTTTTTATTAGAATTGAAAAAAGAAAATATTTTTTGGCCGCCAGGGGCGAAGACGGTCTTTTGAGACAGTCCCCCCATTTTTCCCAAAGGCTGGTTACCAACTTTCTGACTGAAAAGGATCTCTAAGGCTGCTATAGAGGCTGAACCGCGTTGCGCGAAGGCAGGCACAAGGGCTTTCCGGCTAGCGGTAACCTCCCTGTACGCTGTCCGGATTATATCAAACAAACCTAAACCAAGTTATAGAATGACCCTGAAATGTATTGTCGTCGACGATGACCCCCTCTCCAGAGTAGGCCTGGAAAAGTTGTGCGGACGCACGGAATCGCTGGAGTTGACTGGGATCTTTCCAGACACCCAATCGGCCAAACTATTTTTGGAAAACGAACCTGCCGATCTGGTCTTTATGGATATTGAACAGCCGGAAGACAACGGATTAAGGCTTCTGAGCCAGTTGTCCTACCTGCCCCAGGTGATCATTGCTTCTGCCAAACCGGAATTTGCTTTCCCTGCGCTTGAATACGCCGTCACCGGACTATTTAAAAAAACCCATTTCCTTGCCCCAGTTTCTTCGGGCTGTTGAAAAAGCGTTTTTCTTGCACCAGCAAAGTCAGTTTTACAAAGAACGGGCGCAGGAAGTTTACATCCGGCAAGAAGGCAAATTACTCCGGGTCAAATTCGCAGATATCTTGTTCCTGGAAACCGTCGGGGATTACGTGCGGATCAAGGCGAAGACCAACGCGTTTCTCATTCACGATACCCTGAAAGGGCTGGAGGAAAAAATCAAGGATCCAAGGTTTCTTAAAGTGCACCGGTCCTATATCGTTAACCTGGATGAAATCTCCGAGATAGGAGAACATATCCTGATGAACGGGCGGCACGAAGTCATCCTCCCGCAGCGTCAGCATTTCCGACAGCATATAGCTGGACACGGGCAAGTCAAGATCTGCTATTCGAACCGCCTCCTGGATTCGTTCCTCCGGCAGGATTGCCACGAGGTTATGCCAATGATCAAATACCAGAAAGTTCTTCTCCATCCCGCGATCGTATAACGACAAGACCTTCGACATTGGGTCCGTCAAATAAACGGGGGTAAATTCCGTCCGCATCAGTTCCCCGGTCTGCGCCTTCTTTAATGTATCCTCCAAAACTACGTACCGGTATTCGTTCCTGGCGGTAACAAATACGAATAAGCCGATGAATACCTGGACGTACCCTTCGCTTCCCTGACTATTGTACAACTGGACCAATCCGTTGGCTACAAAGCCTAAAGCGAATACCTGCCCCAGGCGGGCTGCCGCAAAAGTCGCTTTCAGCCTGCCCAACCAAAACGAAAGCAAGGCCCGAAATACCCTTCCCCCATCCATCGGAAAAGCGGGAAGCAGGTTGAACAATGCCAGCAGCACGTTGACGAAGAACAACGAAATGAGGAAATAACTCCAGAACGAAAGTTGCGGAAGCAAATAGTTGTGTTCACTAAGAATCAACCCCCGAAAGAGCAGCTCCCGGGTTTCGGCGGAATACGAAAAAAAGGAAAGGCCAAGTAAAGCGGCAATCCCCACATTGACCAATGGGCCGGCCAATGCAATCAGCAGTTCCTGCATCGGTTTGGAAGGAAGCCGGTCCAGGCGGGCAATACCTCCGATGGGCGACAATACAATGTCGCGAGTGGGCACTCCAAACCGGCGGGCCATAATCGCATGCCCGTATTCGTGCAACGTAACGCAGGTAAACAACGCCAAAACAAACCCCATAGCCCAGGCCATAGCCAGCCAATCCCAAGCCTCTCCTCTGCCCAAATAAAGGACGTATAGGAACACCAGACCAAACGACCAGTGCAGGCGGAGGGGAATCCCCAGGAAGGTAGCAATACGCCAGGAACCTTTCATGAAGCTATTTTCTGTTATAGATGACTTTTGTAGCTAAAGAGGTGGCCGCCTAATGGTTTTAAACTGGCACATTTCCGCCAAACGCAGGTAAATAAAGTTGCCCGTCAAGGATGTTCCTGGAAATAACGATGCGCTGTACCTCCGAAGTACCTTCATAGATCTGGGTGATCTTGGCGTCCCGCATCAGGCGCTCTACGTGGTATTCCTTGACATATCCATATCCGCCATGGATCTGGACGGCTTCCACTGTGGCGCGCATCGCCACTTCGGAAGCGTACAGCTTGGCCATGGCGCTGGCGGCATGGTATTCCATTCCCTGGTCTTTGAGCCACGCTGCGCGGTATATCATTAGTTTGGCGGCCTCGATTTCGGTAGCCATATCGGCTAATTTGAACGCAATGGCCTGGTGCTGACTGATGGGTTTGCCAAATGCTTCTCTTTGCTTGGCATATTCCACGGCAAGTTCATATGCGCCACCCGCTATGCCCAACGCTTGAGCGGCAATGCCAATGCGGCCCCCGTCCAGGGTTTTCATGGCAAACTTGAACCCAAACCCATCCGCTCCAATCCGGTTTTCCTTTGGCACTTTGACGTCGGAGTACATAATCGTATGGGTATCGGAGGACCGGATGCCCAGCTTGTCCTCTTTCGCGCCAATCGCTACCCCTTCCCATTGGGTATCTACAATCAGGGCATTGATGCCCCTGGGGCCTTTTTCCGGATGGGTTTGCGCCATGACCAGATGGATGCGGGAGGTGCCCCCGTTGGTAATCCAGTTCTTGGCGCCGTTGAGCAAATAGTAGTCGCCCATATCCACCGCCGTGGTGCGCTGACTGGTCGCATCGCTACCGGCTTCCGGTTCCGACAGGCAGAAAGAGCCGATCCATTCGCCGGTAGCCAGCCTCGCCAGGTACTTCCTTTTTTGATCTTCGGTCCCATAGGCCTCCAGGCCCCAACACACCAGGGAGTTGTTAACCGACATGATGACCGAACAACTGCTGTCTATTTTGGAAATTTCCTCCATCGCCAGCACATAGGAAATGGTATCCATACCGCCGCCGCCGTATTCAGGAGAAGTCATCATCCCAAGAAAACCCAGTTCGGCCATACGCCGAACCTGATCTTTCGGGTAGATCATTTTGGAGTCGCGTTCAATGACGCCGGGTTTGAGTTCTTTTTGGGCAAATTCCCGAGCCGCTTCCCGAACGGCCAGGTGTTCTTCGGATAATTCAAAAATCATGGCCTTTTGGTTTTATATTCTGTCAGGGGGCAATCCTGCCTGTTATTCCGGCAAAATAAGGCATTTTTTCTCATGATGCCAGGCAAGGTTTGGCTTCCGGCACGCTGTTTTTAGAGAATTTCCATCAAGGTGCGAAAGGCTACGTACTTCCCGGAGAACCGGCTGGCGTGTTCCGCTTGTAGGCCGGGGGCATCCTCTTGCTGATAGGCATACATGGAAGCCAGATCCGGGCAAAAATACTGCACGGCGTAGGTAACTCCATCTTCCTCCTGATGCAGGAGGCGGCAGATACGGAAGTCTTCAAACTTTCCGGTGCGCATCACCGCCGGAATATGTTCCTCCCGCATCCAGTCCAGCCATTCCTCCTGGGCCTGGGTTTCCACTTTTACCGTAACGTTATAAATGAGCATAGGTTAACAGCCGTTCAATCCGGGGCTATGAGCAGATTCGCCACCGGCCAATCCGCTCATAGCCCCGGTCGATTTGATAAATAGGAAAACACGCTCCTTCTTTTGAGCGATCAAGCCGCAAGGAGCAATGCGACGCCTGTGGATATGAGGAGAAAACGCATCTCGATTCCCCGAAGCAGAAAGCGCCGGATAAGCAGAACCCGCTCTTATTTACGCTTGTTACGCATTTGCTGCCTGTTCTTGTTGTTCTTTCCACCGCCGTTTCCGCTGCCATGCGATTTGCCTCCCTGATAGGGTTTGTATTTAGGACGCCGGAGGGCCGGAGTCGGTTGCATGAGGTTGTCGATCACCGCCGGAAGCACGAGTTTGCCGTGCGACATGGTTTCCAGATCCGCTTTGATCACGTCGTCGCTCACAAAGTGTTCCTTATTCCAGGTACGGTAGGCCAGCTTCATATAGGAGGCGATCACCGAAACCAGCGCATCCCGTTTGGGGCCCGGGTCCATTTCCAGGGCTTTGCGAATAAGCTTTTGCACGCTGCTGCCGTAGTGGCGATAGTTCTGTTCCTTCTCCGGATATTCCACCGCATCGGGCTTTATCCGGGCCGATTCGGCGGTAGGCACGATCCCGTTGGGAGGCATCACGTTGATGTCGTAGCTGGCGATGCGGAAAAGATGTTTCCAGAGCTTATCGCGCACGTCTTCCATATTCCGGCTTTGAGGCTGCATCTGAAACATCAGTTGGATGATCTGCTCGACAAATTGTTGCCGGAGCCTGTCGTCTTCGATGGTTTTGGCGTGAAAAATCAAGCGCTGGACATTACGTCCATATTCAGGAATAATCAACTCCTCCATTTGGGAGTTGTACTCCATATCCAATCTGGCTTTCTGAGTCATGAAAAACGGTTCAAAAGTAAAAACGAAAGTTATTCAACAGTAACAGATTTCGCCAGGTTTCGGGGCTGGTCTACGTTGCACCCCCTGAAAACGGCGATGTAGTAAGATAATAACTGGAGCGGAATCACAGAAATCAGGGGAGACAGCGGTTCTTCCGTTTCCGGGATTTCGATGGTATAGTCTGCAAGCGTCTGGATGACGGAATCGCCTTCCGGAACGATAGCGATGACCATCCCTTTTCTGGCTTTGACCTCCTGAATATTGCTCACGATCTTGTCGTAGGCGCTCCGGTTGGTGGCAATCACGATCACCGGCATATTTTCGTCGATCAATGCGATGGGGCCGTGCTTCATCTCGGCAGCAGGATACCCTTCGGCATGAACGTAGGAAATCTCCTTGAGCTTAAGGGCGCCTTCCAGGGCGACGGGGAAGTTGTATCCCCGGCCAAGATACAAGGCGTTGCTGCGGTCTTTAATTTCCCCGGCAATATACCGGATTTTGGCATCTTGCTCAAACACCTTTTTGATTTTGTCGGGAATAACCGCCAGTTCCGAAATCAGTTGGCGGTAGCGGGGCTCCGAAATCGTTCCCCGCTGATGAGCCAGATGGAGCGCCATGAGGCTAAGCAAGGTCACCTGCCCGGTAAAGGCTTTGGTGGAAGCCACCCCAATCTCCGGGCCTGCGTGAATATAAGACCCCGCATCGGTAAGCCGGGCAATGGAAGACCCCACGACATTGACGATCCCGTAGATCAACGCGCCTTTTTCTTTCGCAATTTCGAGGGCTGCCAGCGTATCGGCGGTTTCCCCCGACTGGGAAATCGCGATGACGACATCCTCTTCGGTAAGGACCGGATTGCGGTACCGGAATTCGGAGGCGTACTCCACCTCCACTGGTATTCTGGCCAGGTCTTCAAAAAGGTATTCTCCGATCAGGCCGGAGTGCCACGACGTGCCGCACGCAACCATAATAAAGCGTTTGGCGTGGGCAATGCGGGAAGCGAAGTCCTCCATTCCCCCAAGGCGAACCCACCCTTCCTCGGCGTTCAGGCGGCCGCGCATACATTCCCTCAGCGTGTTGGGCTGTTCGTAGATTTCCTTCAGCATGAAATAATCATAGCCTCCTTTTTCCAGCATCTCGATCTTCATATCCAGCTCCTGCACGTAGGGCGTCAAGGGCACATTGGCCAACGTCTTGACCTCAAGGTCGCCGTTTTTACGAACGACAGCCAACTCCTCGTCGTTCAGGTAAATGACCCGATTGGTATATTCCACGATAGGCGTCGCATCCGAAGCCAGGAAATATTCTTTGTCGCCAATGCCAATCACCAAAGGGCTAGCCTTTCGGGCTGCCACCAGAACATGCGGCTCGCGTTTGTCCGCAACCACGATGGCATAGGCCCCGACGACCCGGCGAAGCGCCAGCCGAACCGCCTCCTCGAGCGGCAGGTCGTTGGCGTCCTGGATAGCCTGAATCAAATTAACCAGCACTTCTGTATCCGTTTCGCTGTGAAAAACAAACCCTTCCTTTTCGAGGGTGGCTTTCAACGAAGCGTAATTTTCTATTATCCCATTGTGTACCAGCGCGATACGCGCGTTGTTGGACAGGTGTGGGTGGGCATTGACGTCGTTGGGTTCCCCATGAGTGGCCCATCGCGTATGTCCAAAGCCAACCCCGGTCTGGCTCGCAAGGGTTTCTGTGAACGCCTCCAGATTACTGACTTTGCCTTTCCGCTTGAATACCTGAATGTCCTGATCTACTAAAGCTACTCCGGCGCTGTCATAGCCCCGGTATTCGAGCCGTTTCAATCCTTTGATCAATCGGGGGTAAGCCGGCTGTTCCCCCAGATAAGCAATGATTCCGCACATAATGGGTAAAGTTTTAGTGGTTGAGTGGTTAAGTGATTGGGGAGTTGGGTGAGTGCGTGAGCAATTTAAAAAATTATTAAAAGGGAGGGTTTAAAAAATGAAAGTTTTCAAAAAAATGCTTAAAAATTTGATTTTCAATCATCTAACCAGACAAAAGGACGCCAGAAAGGCCTGCCAACCAACAAAGCCTTCTTTTAGGCGGCGCCTCAAACCACACGCCGGTCGGGGGACCGGCTAATCATTCCGCACGAAATCTAAGGATTTCAGCGAACAAGCCTCGAACCAGTTCCATTTTGAACCGCCCCGACCCCGCCCTATCTCTCATACCCACTCACTCACTTAACCACTTAATCACCAACCACCAACCACCCAACCACTACTTCAACTGCGTATAAGCAATCTTCAGTTTGGCTTTGTATGCTGGGTGAGAAGCGCCGTAAAGCACGGTTCTGCTTCCATTCTCCGTTTTCGGCAGCAAGCTGACAATCAGCTCATTGCTTATTTTTCCTTCGACCATATCCTGAATATGAGCAGAGAGGTTCATCCGGTAATACCCCGGGGTGGTGTCGGTTCCCGGGCGGTAGGTTCCTCCAAATTGAGCAGACAGATCGTCTGTGGAGTAGAGGACATCGTTAATAACCTGAATAGCCCCATCGCTGTCCCTGTAATAAAGGACTAACGAAGGCGCCGGGAAAAAGGCTGCCGCATCATCCGAAGGCAGGGAAGCCGTATGGAGTTCCAACTCAGCTTTATTGATAATAACGTTCTTCAGGGAGGTTATATGCGGGAAGCGGACGGTCCCATTGACTCCCGCCATACCTTGAACAAAAAAATAGGGGTTGTCGCCGGAAGGAGGAGCCAGGTATTTTTCCACTTCTTTTCCCGCGATTTCATGTTTAAACAAAGATATATTGGCCACGAAAGGGCTGAATTGGAATCGAAACTGCCGTTGAAGGGTATCGACACGGTAATACACGACCAATCCGGCGCGGTTGGAGTTCAGGTTTACCCCGACTATGCTGCCGCCCGAGGCCGGCTTCACGCAAATACCCTTAAAATAACTTTGGAACAAACTGTCGGTGGTATAATACAGCGTATCCAGGTTCAGCAGTTCCTGGCCAAGGCTGTTGTTCAGGGGAATCCGCATGTGAGGAAACCCGATGGTATCCCGTATGCCTTGGGAATAATCGAAGACAAAAAGGCTATCGCGGCTGGGGAACACCGATCCTCTGCCCAGCGGAACGGGGTTGGTTTCAAACTGGTCGTTCGAAAAATGGGCCTCCGCGGCAGAAATGGTTTCTGTTAAACGGAAGACATCCAGCGAAAGCGGCACATCGGCTTCGCCATAAAATTTCGACGTGTCGTAGGGAAGCACCAGGACCACGGAATCCACCAGCGCATTGGTAAAAGAGGGCTGGAGCACTTCCGGGATGAGCTGGGCAACAAGGCTGGCTTCCGAGTTTCCCAACAACGGGTCGTTCATTTTTCCCACGATATAGGCGTTCAGCAGGGACAATGGGTTGTGGGTGCGCACCGAGTCGCTTTGTTCCGTGCCGGTTTCTACGGTAAACGTATCGATATAGACCAAGTTCAGCAGATCTTCATCCAGAAGATCCAAACCGGCGCTGATCGGGTTGGTGCAGGAAAGCGCTCCGGCGCCCAGCGCCCAAATAAAAGCCCATCGCAGTATGCGTTTACAATTCATGACAAGAACTTATAACCGCCGCCTGGCAGCAGTCAGGTGATCAGAAAAAAATAAGAAACAGGGTATCCCCGCGCAAGGCCATTCCTTTTATTCGGAAACTTTTTCCAGGAACAAAGATTGGTAAAACTCCAAAATGGATTCCAGATAATTTTCGCCGGGATACGGCAAAAATGGCTTATCGATGTGGTGCAAATACTCCTGGGTCGACGCTTCCAGTTCTGCGCTGCCCTGGACCACCGCGTCCGCATACATCATTGCCCCCCGTTGCAGGGTGACCCCGGCGCCGTTTTGGTAGGCTTTCAAGTCTTCAGCTCCCAGATGATTGATCAGCGCTTTGGACAGAAAACTATCTTCCAGCGTTTTGCCCATGGGTTCGTTGTAGATCGAATAGACTACTTTGGAATGCTGGAACAGCGGCTCGGTCCGGTACACGGTTTTCATATACAACGGAACCAGGCTCGTCATCCACCCATGGCAATGCACAATATCCGGCGCCCAGCCGAACTTCTTGACCGTCTCGATCACGCCTTTGCAGAAAAACACCATGCGGTCGGCATTATCGGTAAAGGGTTGATCCTGTTCGTCCAGGAAAATATGCTTGCGCCTGAAAAAATCGTCGTTATCCAGAAAGTACACCTGCATCCGGCCTTCCGGCAGAGACGCTACTTTGATGACCAGCGGATAATCGTCATCTTCTACGATAATATTCATTCCCGACAAGCGAACCACCTCATGCAAGCGGTGCCTGCGCTCGTTGATGGCCCCAAAACGCGGCATGAGAATTCGGATCTCGATACCCTTTTCCTGGATATATTGCGGCAACTTTCGGGAAACTTCAGATATTTCGGTAGATGATGTATAAGGCTGCATCTCTTGGGTTACAATCAGCACTTTCTTTTTTCTCATACCGTCAAAGTCTAAATGTTTTGAACTTTAGACTGTAGACTGTAGACCTTAGACTAACTGTCGCACGGAAATGGGAAAGTTCATTAACCTTCCTGATTGTCTGCCTTTTACAAGGCCATATGGTAATCTAGCGTCTAAAGTCTATTATCCAACGTCTAAAATGGTTGAAACCTGAAGTAATCAAGACGGCCTTCAGGAATAAGACTGCAAAATTAGAAAAAAAACGCATTTTTCCCTAACTATGAACAACTTAATCCATTCTTAACGATTTTAAAGCCGTTCTGATGCATTTGACCTCGTTGTGGCCGCTCTTTTCAAACCCGTTCCGGCGCCAGCATGCTGGAATCTGCCTCCAATCTGGTTTTTCGGGAGCCCAACCC
Source organism: Haliscomenobacter sp. (assembly GCA_016713275.1). GTDB lineage: Bacteria > Bacteroidota > Bacteroidia > Chitinophagales > Saprospiraceae > JADJPL01. Next base: position 75,616 of record JADJPL010000028.1, on the reverse strand, counting down.
GCTGATTTATCCGTACTTGGGCTATCGCTATAATTATTAACCATCAAAAGCCTTTTCTGTTCCTATGTATTTGCTCAAACGCGCAAGAGAACTTCAGCAATTTCTCCGGACCATCCGCGAGGAGGGAAAATCCATTGGATTTATCCCCACCATGGGCGCCCTGCACCCAGGCCATTTATCGTTAGTTGACCGGGCAAAACAAGACCGCCACTTTACGGTTTGCAGTATCTTTGTCAACCCCACGCAATTCAACGACCCCAAGGATCTGGATCTTTATCCCCGAACACCAGGTAAAGACATCCGGATGCTCGCTTCGGTTGGCGCGGATCTCGTTTTTATGCCGCCGCCTGGAGAAATTTATCCTCCGGGGCTGAAAACCGGGCTCGATGTGTCCTTCGGTCTGCTGGACAAAGTGATGGAAGGGGAGTTCCGGCCCGGGCATTTCCAGGGGGTTGCACAGGTAGTCAAACGTCTTATCAATCTGGTCGGACCGGATGCGCTTTATCTCGGGCAAAAAGATTTTCAGCAGGTAGCCCTCCTGCGGAACATGGTTCAACAGCTCGGTTTGCCGGTCCGCATCGTCATGTGCCCAACCCTGCGGGAAGCCGACGGGCTGGCAATGAGCTCCCGGAATGTCCGGCTCAGTCCGGAACTACGCGAAAAAGCCCCCATCCTGTTTGAAACCCTTACCGCTACCAAAGACATGCTGGAGGACTTCCACCCCGAGGAGATCGAGCATTTCGCTCTGGGCAGGCTCTCCATTCCCGGGTTCAAACCGGAATATTTTGAGATCGTCGACGGAAATACCTTACAACCAGTGGAAGACGCCGCCCAGACCAACTACATCGTGGCTTGCACCGCCGTTTGGGCTGGCAACGTGCGGCTGATCGACAACCTGATCTGGAAATCGCCGGACTGACCGCATAAAACCGAAATGCTCCGTAAGTGTTTTATGGCATGGGAACGCTCCTGGAAAGGCTCCGGTAGATTTTTCCCTCATTGCTGATATTCCTTTACTATTTTTGCGGCGCTATGATCATTCAACGTTTTAAATCCAAGATTCATCGGGTAAAGGTCACTGAAGCCGACCTGAACTATGTGGGCAGCATCACCATCGACGAAGACCTTTTGGAGGCGGCCAACATCATGGAAGGCGAAAAAGTGCAGATTGTGAACAACAACAACGGCGAGCGGTTCGAGACCTATGTCATCCCTGGCCCCAGGGCCTCCGGGATGATCCGGCTGAACGGGGCTGCAGCCCGAAAGGTCCAGATCGGCGATATCCTGATCATCATCGCCTATGCCTGGATGGAGCCTCAAGAAGCCCGCTTGTTCAAACCGAGCATCGTCTTTCCCGATCAGGACAACCGAATCTGAGCCACCGACCGGATCATTTCTTAACTGCACGTTCATGACTATACCCAAAAGACTGGCGCCTCTGCTGCGAAATTTCTTCAAGTTTCTTTTTTTTCTGGGCATAGGCCTGACGCTGCTGTACCTTGTTTACAACCACCAGAACAAAGCGTTTCAGGAAGATTGCGCCTTGAAAGGCGTTCCCGGCGAGGAATGCAGCCTCCTCCAAAAGGTATGGATGGATTTTCAGGAGGTCAACTATTGGTGGATTCTGGCCGTATTGGCGGCCTTTGCGGTAAGCAACCTGAGCAGGGCTGCCCGCTGGCTGATGCTGCTGCGCCCCCTGGGCGTTTCTCCCCGGCTGAGTAATGCGTATTTCACTATTGTTCTGGGTTATTTTTTCAACCTGGCCCTTCCCCGGCTTGGTGAAATCGCCCGGTCTGGCACCTTCGCCCAGTACGAGCATATTCCGGTGGAAAAGGTGCTCGGAACCGTCGTGGTAGACCGCGTATTTGATGTGATCAGTATCCTGCTGATCACCGCCTTGGCATTTGCCCTGGAATACGACACCCTGTGGAATTTTGCCCAGACCCACGTGTCCCTTGGCGGAAAAGTCGAGACGCTGAAGCGCCTTCTTTGGGTGGCCATCCCCGCCGGCTTCGCTGGGCTTGCAGTTTTGTTCGTTTTCCGCCGCCGTATCCTTCGCATTCCCATCTTCCAAAAAATAGCCGGCATTGCCCAAGGGTTCTGGCAAGGAATCCTGACGGTACGGCAGCTCGACCGGCCCTGGCTTTTTGCCCTGCACAGCGTCAATATCTGGCTGATGTTCTACCTCATGACCTACCTGTGCTTTTTTGCATACGCACCAACTTCCGGGCTTTCCGCCGTCACAGCGCTGATCGTTTTTGTTTTTGGGGGATGGGGTATCGTCATCCCCTCTCCGGGGGGCATGGGAACCTATCATTTTTTGGTCCAGACAGCGCTCATTATTTACGGTTTGAGCGGAAACGACGGATTTTCGTATGCCAATATTGCCTTTTTCTCTATCCAATTGGGCGGGAATATTCTGATGGGGCTTGCCGCTTTGCTCGCGCTCCCGATCCTCAACCGGAACTACCGACCCAAGTCCATGATTCAACCAGCCCTTGCATAATAAAAACCTTCCGGGTATGTCCTTTCTTCGCGAAATAGAGGCTAAAATTTGCGCCTGGGAAGAAGCCAGGGAACGGATCGCCGCCTGGCAAAACGCAGGGCTGCGGGTGGTATTCACCAACGGGTGTTTCGACTTGCTGCATTACGGGCACCTGCACTACCTGGCCCAGTCCAGAGACTTGGGCGACCGGCTCGTCATTGGCCTGAATGCGGCAGAATCCGTTAAGCGACTCAAAGGAGCGCACCGGCCTATCAACGACGAAGCAACGCGCTTTCTTCAAATGGCCTCGCTGGCTTGCGTAGATTTGGTGGTCGGATTTGAGGAGGACACTCCCCTGGAACTTATTCAAACCCTTCGGCCGGATGTGCTGGTTAAAGGAGGAGACTACCAGCCGGAACAGATCGTGGGCGGCGGATTCGTGCTGGCTCAAGGCGGCGAAGTAATTGCTCTGCCTTATATTAGCGGCTATTCGACTACCTCGATCGAGCAAAAAATTTTACAACAAGGACACGAATCATGACCACCATTCAGGAAGTCATCCGCCATTTGGAGTCGATAGCTCCCCCTGCGTATCAGGAAGATTACGACAACGCCGGGCTGATTACGGGCAATCCGGTGGAGGAAGTGCGCGGAGTCCTCACCTGCCTTGACGCCACAGAGCAGGTTCTCCGCGAAGCAGTACGCCGGGGCTGCAACCTGATCGTAGCGCACCACCCGATTGTATTTAAAGGCTTGAAAAAACTGACGGGCGGGACCTATGTGGAACGCGTGGTCATCGAGGCCATCCGCCAAAAAATAGCGATATACGCTATTCACACCAACCTGGACAACATGTACCTCAACGGGGTTAACGGCGAGATCGCTGCCCGGCTAGGCCTTATCCATACCCGCATTCTGTTGCCCAGGCAGGAATGGCATACGGCACGACTGACGCTGCCTGCTTCTCTGGAGCCCGCGCTGCGCGCGCAGTTGTTGGAACATGGCGCCGGCGAGTTGCTCCATGTACTGCCGGCAGGAGGAAACGCTGTCGTCTGCGACCTGCGATTCGACCGGGCCAGCCAAAATACGCTGCGCCAACTCCTCGGGGCGCTGGCGCCGGAATCCCTGGACGCTTGCGTCTGGCAGACCGCAACCAACCCGCACCCCGGAATCGGCGCCGGCCTGATCGGCGAGCTTCCCGAGCCCTTACCGGGCGCCCAATTCCTTCAACTGGTTAAGTCCGGCATGCACGCCGCTTGCATCCGCCACACCGCTTTGCTGGAAAAGCCGGTAAAAAAAGTCGCCCTGTGCGGAGGGTCCGGAAGCTTCCTGCTCGGCCGCGCAATTGCGCAGGGCGCCGACGCCTACGTGAGCGCCGACTTTAAATACCACGAGTTTTTCGACGCCGACGGGCAAATCCTTATTGCAGACATCGGGCATTACGAAAGCGAACAATTCACCGTCCAATTGTTACAGAAAATAATTTCACAAAAATTTACTAATTTTGCGGCCTATTGTACGGAGGCGAGTACAAACCCCGTTTATTACTCATAGGCAAAAGCCGCAAACAGCATAAAATCAAGGGCGTATGGCTAACGAAATTACCGTAGCAGAACAACTCAAGCAACTGTACGAACTCCAACTCATCGACTCCGAGATCGATGAAATCGAAGTTCTTAAGGGCGAACTACCCATCGAAGTAGGCGATCTGGAAGACGATATCGCCGGATTAGAGATCCGCACCGGTAAACTGCGCAGCGCCATTAAAGAGCTCCAGGGGAATATTGCCAAACAGCAGGCCAACATCAAAGAAGCCGAAAACCTCATCGAACGGTATAAAACCCAGTTGGATAACGTAAAGAACAACCGGGAATTCGAAGCGCTGACCAAGGAGCTGGAAATGCAGCAGCTCGATATTCAGCTCGCCGAAAAGAAGATCCGCGCCTCGAACATCGAGATCGAAAACAAAGAAGAGACCCTCGCCGCAACGGAAGAGAAACTGGACAAGAAGAAAAAAGACCTCGAGGTCAAAAAAATCGAACTCCAGGAGATTATCTCCAAAACGGAATCGGATGAAAGAGCGCTGCGCGAAAAATCCAATGCAGCCCGCGTAGGTGTGGAAGACCGGCTGATCAAAGCCTACGACAAAATACGTTCTTCCTACCGCAACAGCCTGGCGGTCGTTACCGTGCAGCGCGATTCCTGCGGCGGGTGCTTTAACAAAATCCCGCCTCAGGTCCAGTTGGAAATCGCTATGCGGAAAAAGATCATCGTATGCGAATACTGCGGCCGCATTCTGGTAGATGACTACGTCCTGGACTCCAACTACCAGCCTGGCAGGGTACCAGGCGAAACGGAAAACGCCTGATCGCAGGTTTCCCTTATGCGCAGATGGCCCGCCCGGAAGCTCTTGAGCAGCATTGCCCTTGCCTTCCTGGCCCCGGCAGCTCTGGCAGCCGAAAAAGGATTTCAGTATTCTCCGGATGCCCGGCTCGCCTACGAGCAAACCATCAGCTTGCGGCTGAAGGAAGCCGGAATCGCCATCCAGCGGATGAAGCAACAGGAGCCCGAAAACCTCATCGTTCTCCATCTGGAGAATTACGTTGATTTTTTTCGCCTGTACATCAGCGAAAACGAAGCGCTTTACAGCCAGCTAAAAAAAAACGAAGAGGCGCGCATCCGCCAAATTCAGGAAGGCGATCCCCGTTCCCCCTATTTCCTTTACCTCCAGGCAGACATCCGGCTCCAGTGGTCCCTGCTTAAGTTCCATTTCGGCGATTACCTGTCTGCTTTTCTGGACATCAGCAAATCCTACAAACTGCTCCGGCGCAATCAGGAGCTTTTCCCGGCCTTCCTGCCCAACCTGAAAAACATGGGCATCCTTCACGCCCTGGCCGGAACAATCCCCGACAATTACCGATGGGGCGCCCGGCTGCTTACCGGCATGACGGGAACCGTTCCCCAAGGGAAAGCCGAGCTGGAAAAAGTGCTCCGCGCCGCCAGGGATCAGCCTTTCCTTTTCGAAGAAGAAACCCTGCTGCTGTATACGTTCGTCTTGCTCAACCTGAGCAATGAACCGGAAAAAGCCTGGAAAACGGTCAGCCAGGCCGGATTGCAGCCCGCCCAAAATCCGGTCCATTGCTACCTCATCGCCTCCGTTGCCATGCAAAGCGCCAGAAACGAGGAGGCCTTGTCGGCGCTTTCCAAACAGCCCCTAGATCCTAATCTTCTCCCTTTCCCCCACCTGCAGTTCATGCACGGGACCGCCAAGCTCCGCAAGCTGGATCTGGAAGCCGCCCGGCATTTCCAATCGTTTCTCAACCAGTATAAAGGGCGGAACGGCATCAAGGAGGCTTACCAAAGGCTAGCCTGGTGCGCCTTTCTAAAAGGCGACCTGCAGGGTTACCAACGCCACCTGCGCCAAGCCCTGAGCCAGGGCGCCGCAGAAACGGGCGCTGATAAAAACGCCTTGAAAGAGGCCCAATCCCTGCGCCCTTCTCCCGAGGCCCTGCTCAAGGCGCGCCTGCTGTTCGATGGAGGCTATTTTCAAAAGGCTTTCCAGCTGATGCAGGAACAAGACATCCGGGAATACCAGTCCCTCGAGCACCGGCTGGAGTACCATTACCGGATGGGCCGTATCCTGCATGGGTTGAAACGCTACTCAGAAGCCATCGCCAGTTATCAGAAAAGCATTGCTCTAGGGGAAAATGCCCCTTTTTATTTTGAATGCAACGCCGCCCTCCAAACCGGCATGATTTACGAAACCCTCGGCAAACCCGAACAAGCAAAAGAATTCTTCCGGCTCTGCCTCTCCATGAATCCCGACGACTACCGAACCAGCCTGCACCAGGCGGCTAAAGCCGGCCTAAGCCGGATGTGACCCCCCTTTTAGAAAATGCAAAAGCCCTGCCTATAACCCTTTTGCCGGAATTTATCTATCTTTACCCGCTCATTCTGTATCTCCCAAGCAACCGGCACAACAGGCTACTTATGAAAACCTCTTTGAATTGGCTCCGGGACTACCTCGACCTTCCGATGGAACCCGAACGCATCGGCGAAATCCTTACCGACATTGGTCTGGAACTGGAAAACCTGGAAAAAGTGGAACGCGTCCCCGGCGGCCTTCAGGGCGTCGTTGTCGGCCAGGTCGTGGAATGCCACAAGCACCCCAATGCCGATAAACTTTCCCTTACCAAAGTAGACACGGGTACCGGAGAACTCCTCCAAATCGTCTGCGGCGCTCCCAATGTGGCTTCCGGGCAAAAAGTGCTCGTCGCTACCATTGGAACGACCTTATATCCGCAGGACGGAGAACCGTTCACCCTGAAAAAAGGGAAAATACGGGGGGAGGATTCCGAAGGGATGATCTGCGCCGAAGACGAGCTGGGCCTGGGCCACGACCATAGCGGAATTCTAGTGCTTGCCGAAGACGCGCCTGTTGGCGCCCCGGCGAAAACCTTCCTCAACCTCCACGAAGACCATGTTTTTGAAATAGGGCTCACCCCTAACCGGTCGGATGCCACCTGCCACCTGGGCGTTGCCAAAGACCTGGCCGCCGCCCTTCGGATCAATTACGGCCACCCCGGCCAGGTGCGCTTGCCGGATGTCAGCGCCTTCAAAGTGGATCATCGCGACCTCCAACTGGAGGTTTCCGTCGAACATCCCGAAGCCTGCCCCAGGTATTCCGGGGTTTCCATTCAGGGGGTCACCGTGGGCGACTCGCCGGAATGGCTGAAAGAGCGCCTGGCCGCTATTGGCGTCCGCTCGATCAATAACATCGTCGACATTACCAATTTCATCCTCAACGAACTGGGGCAGCCTCTGCATGCTTTTGACCTCGATCAGATCGCCGGCCGCCAAATCATCGTCAAACCCCTCCCCACGGGAACTTCGTTCCTCGCTCTCGACGAAACCGAACGCACCCTGCACGAAGAAGACCTCCTGATTTGCGACGGCGCTTCCAACGGCATGTGCATCGGGGGCGTGTTCGGGGGGTTGCGCTCGGGCGTAACCGATAAAACGGTTAACATCTTCCTGGAATCGGCGCACTTCAATCCGCGTTTTATCCGCCGGACCAGCGTGCGGCATAACCTGCGCACCGATGCAGCCCGGGTCTTCGAAAAAGGAAGCGACCCCAATAACACGGTCTACGCCCTCAAAAGAGCCGCCCTGATGATCCAGGAGTATGCCGGCGGCCAGATCGCTTCCGACATCGCCGACATCTACCCGCTGCCGGTCCTTCCTCGCGAAATCGAGGTTCGCTACGACTATGTCAACACCCTTATCGGCGCCAACCTGAGCCGGGAAGAGGTAGCGGACATCCTGGACGCCCTCGGAATGACCCTTTTGAAGAAAGAGGCCTCCTCCTTTACCGTAGCGGTCCCAACCAACAAAGCGGACGTTTTGCGCCCAGCCGACGTGGTGGAGGAGATCCTTCGCATCTACGGGTTCAACAAAGTGGACGTTCCCGGTAAATTCCACTTTACCCTCAACCTGAAACCCCAGCCCGACCCTACGTCGGTGCGCAACGCGATTGCCGATTACCTGGCTTCCTGCGGGTTTAATGAAATGATGGCGCTTTCCCTGACCCAGTCCCGGTACTACCGCAACGTGAAGGACTATGTCCCGGAAAATCAACTGGTGTTCATCAACAATACCTCCAACATCCATCTCGACATTATGCGGCCCGACATGCTCTTCAGCGGGCTGGAAGCGGTCGTCCACAACCAGAACAGGCAGCAAAGCCGCCTCCGGTTGTTTGAGTTCGGCAAAAGCTACCGGGCAGAAAACGGCGGGTATAAAGAAAATGCCCAACTGAGCCTGTTCCTGGCCGGAGAACGCTGGCAAGAAAGCTGGCTGTTCGACAACAAAGCCCAAACCGGCTTTTTTACCATAAAAGCCTACGTGACCAATATCTTACAGCGCCTGGGCCTGGAGGGATTTCAGGAACAGCCGCTCCAACACCCCGGTTTTACCTACGGGCTTCAATTGCAGCGCGGCCCACAGGTGATCGCGGAGTTCGGACGGGTAAACGCCCGGCTTGGCAAAGAAGCCGGGGTGCGCGGAGAGGTGTTCGCCGCGCTGATCCATTGGGACCTCGTTCTGCAAGTGGCAGGCAAACAACGCATCAAATATGCCGAGGTGAGCAAATTTCCTACTACTCGGAGAGATCTCGCCCTCGTTATTGATAATTCCATAAATTTTGTTGATATTGCGGCAATTGCGCGAAAAGTCGGCAAGAAATTGATCCGGGATATCAACCTGTTTGACGTCTACGAAAACGAACAACAACTCGGCGCAGGCAAACGATCCTACGCCGTCAGTTTTGTTTTCGAAGACCCGGAGCGTACGCTTCAGGACAAGGACGCCGATCTGGTCATGGATCAATTGATCAAGGAATACGAAATGAAACTTAACGCCCTGATTCGGCGTTAAGGATGGGTACTGGAAGGAAACTCGCAAGGGTACTACTGGTTAGACGGAATCCTGACAATGAATTTATCCGAACAACTGGAACGTATTGAACTGAAATTGCGCCAGCTCGCGCTCGATATGCGTCAGATCAAACGGCAAAACGAGGAGCTATCGCATCAAAACCATCAGTTGCAGCTCGAAATAGCGCTTAAGGACCAAACTATTGCCCAACTGCAAGAGGGATTATCCCAAGCGCAAAACCAGCTCCTGCTTCAGGAGCAAACGGACGCCGAAAAGGCGAAGCAACTGAAAGTTCAGGTAGATCAATACCTCCGGGAAATCGATAAATGTATTGAGTGGTTGACGAACAACTGAGAACGAACGATCCGTCCTTTTCCGTTTTTTTCCTTATAGCAACCTCCCGGCCACGAACGCCGGGCCTGCGGTTGTCCCGTCCTTGTAATCTGGATCAGTGTTTGGTTCATGGAAGGCAATGCAATGGAAGGTCAGGAAAACAAGCATATCACCGTAGTTATTGGCGGACGCCCTTACCCCTTGAAGATCAAGGCAGAAGACGAAGCCGCCATCCGGAAGATCGTCAAAGAGGTCAACGAAAAAATCAACCTTTTTCAGTTGACTTATACGAATAAAGACAAGCAGGACTGCTTGTCGATGGTCTTGTTAACCTACGCGGTGGATCTCTTCAAATCCAGGCAAAGCGCCGCCGATGACGTCCTCGTTGCCTCCAAACTCGCCCATTTCAGCCAACTCCTTGATCATATGCTCGCTCAGGAATGACGTGAAGCGGCGCCGGCATTTTCCGGTCTGCGTTCGCCCTATTAGGACTATATCATTTTACGCATTAAAACACTACGTTGAATTATGAATATACTAACCGGATTACTGATCGGCCTGGTCGTAGGCGCACTGATCGGCTTTGCCGTCGTGCAGCTGGTCGTCGGCCGCGCCCGTAAGAAAAAAGTGGAGGAGGCCAATACCCAGGCGGACCTGCAAATTAAAGAAGCCCGGCTAACCGCCAAGCGGATCGTCGACGAAGCGGAAATGAAAGCGGAAAAAATCGTCGATCAAGCCGAAAATAAAAACGAGCGCATTAAGCAAAAGAAAATCCAGGAAGCCAAAGAGCATTTCTCCAACCTGAGGTCGCAGTTCGACAGCCAGAAAGCGCAGCAACTGGTCGAAATCAAAGAACGGGAAGTGGAGATCAAATCGCTCGAATCCGAATTCAAGCTCAAAGAAGAAAAAATAGAAGAACGCCACCGCGTCGTGGAATCCCTAAAAACCGAACTGGACGCCAAAGAAGCCGAATTCGGAGCCATTCGGGAAAACCTGGAAAAACAGCTCAAAATCGTCGCCAAGAAAAAAGAAGAACTCGACAACGCCAACGAACGCCGGATCAAAGAACTGGAAAGTATCGCCCGCCTGAGCGAACAGGAAGCCAAAGAACAGCTGCTCGACGCAGTTCGTGCCAAAGCGGAAACCGATGCCATGAGCATCGTCAAGGAATCCGTCGAACAGGCCAAAGCGAATGCGAGCAAAGAAGCCAAAAAAATTGTCATCCAGACGATTCAGCGGATGTGCGCTGAATACACGATCGAAAATACCGTTTCCGTCTTCCACCTGGATTCGGACGACCTTAAAGGCCAGATCATCGGCAGGGAAGGACGTAATATCCGGGCGCTCGAAGCCGCTACCGGCGCCGAAATCGTCGTGGACGACACCCCGGAAGCAATCGTGATCTCCAGCTTCGACCCCATCCGGAGGGAAGTCGCCCGCCTCGCGCTTAAAAAACTGGTCGCCGACGGCCGCATTCACCCTGCCCGTATCGAAGAAGTAGTCGCCAAAACCCGCAAACAACTCGACGAGCAAATTGTCGAGATCGGAGAACGAACGGTTATCGAAATGGATCTGCACGGCCTCGATCCCTACCTCGTGAAGATGGTAGGCCGCATGCGCTTCCGTTCTTCCTATGGCCAAAACCTGCTGAAACACTCTATCGAGACAGCCAACCTGTGCGCCGTTATGGCTGCCGAGCTGGGGCTCAACCCCAAGCAAATCAAACTGGCCAAACGCGCTGGTTTATTACACGATATCGGCAAAGTAGCCGAAGAAGAAAGCGAACTCTCGCACGCCATCCTGGGCATGAAGCTCTGTGAAAAATACAAGGAAAATCCCGCCATTTGCAACGCCGTTGGCGCCCACCACGACGAGATCGAGATGAATAATATCATCTCTCCCATCGTGCAGGCCTGCGACGCCATCTCCGGCGCCCGCCCCGGCGCCCGCCGCGAAATCCTGGAAAGCTACCTCAAACGCATCGGCGAACTCGAAGAACTGGCCATGGCCCACGAAGGCGTTTCCAAAGCGTTCGCCATGCAAGCCGGCCGCGAACTTCGCGTGATCGTGGAAAGCGAAAAAGTATCCGATGCGTACGCCGACGATCTGGCCTTCCTCATTTCTCAGAAAATCCAGGAAGGGATGCAGTATCCCGGACAGATTAAAGTGACCGTGATTCGGGAGAAACGAGCGATTTCCTACGCCCGTTAACCCGAACGCTACTCTATACCCTCCTATGCGCAACCAAGGATTTCCAACCCTTGGTTGCGCAATTTTAAAGCCCACGACCATGGCCTTAAAAACCAACTTTTCTGCTTTTGTCCTGCCTGCCCTCCTGCTGGGCATGCTTGGATTTACTTTTCCCGGAGAAAAGCCCGCCGAGCAACCGCCTTATTTCTCCATCACGTTTCCTGCTTCCCTGGGAGCTTCTTTTGACGGGAGGCTGTTGCTCATCCTGTCCAAAAACGACCAATCGGAACCCCGGTTCCAAATCGCCGATGGGCCGGAAACCCAGCTGGTTTTCGGAATCGACGCCGACGACTGGAAAGCGGAAAACCCCTTGTGATCGACGCTTCCGCGCTCGGCTACCCGATTGAAAGCCTCCGGAATGTACCCAAAGGAGAATACGTCGTTCAGGCCCTGTTGCACAAATACGAAACCTTCCAACGGGCCGACGGGCACGTAGTCAAACTTCCTATGGACAGAGGCGAAGGCCAGCAATGGAACCTGGCCCCCGGCAACCTGTACTCGGCGCCGGTCAAAATCCAGTTCGACCCCCAATCGGCAAAGGTCGTCCATATCCAACTCAGCAAGGCAATCCCTCCCATCGAGTCGCCCAAAGACACCAAATACATCAAACACATCAAAATCCGGAGTAAATTATTGTCCGACTTCTGGGGCCGCGACTTTTACCTGGGCGCCCACGTGTTGTTACCCGAAGGTTGGGATACCCATCCCAACGCGCGCTACCCGCTGGCTATTTTCCACGGGCATTTCCCGGCCGATTTTGGAGGATGGCGCACCACGCCACCGGACACCACGCAGCCTTGCCAGTACAGCAGCCGGTTCAAAATCGATTGCTATAACCGCATCCAGCAACAGGAAGCCTACGACTTTTACAAACTCTGGACCGGGCCGAATTTCCCCCGGGTGATCGCAATCGAAGTCCAGCACGCCAATCCCTATTACGACGATTCGTATGCCGTGAACTCCCAAAACCTCGGCCCCTATGGCGACGCCATCACCTATGAGCTTCTCCCCTACATCGAAAAAGAATTCCGAGGGATCGGACAGGGGTGGGCCCGCTTTACCTACGGAGGCTCCACCGGGGGATGGGAAGCCCTGGCGGTACAAACCTTTTACCCGGAAGAATACAACGGATGCTACGCCGCTTGCCCCGACCCCATTGATTTCCGGGCCTTCACCACGGTAAATATTTATGAGGACAAAAACGCCTACTTCCTCGATAACAGTTTCAAATCTACCCCAAGACCCGGCCATAGAGACTACCTCGGGCACGTTTCCGCTACCTTAAAGGAAATGAACTTAAAGGAATTGGTCCTGGGCACGAAAAGCCGGTCTGGGCAACAATTTGACATCTGGGAGGCCGTGTATTCTCCCATAGGGCCCGACGGTTACCCCCAGCGCTTGTGGGATAAATACTCCGGCCTGATCAATCCCGATGTAGCGGCCTTCTGGCGGGAAAACTACGATCTGGCCTATATCCTGAAACGGGACTGGGCAAAAAACGGCGCCAAATGGCGCGGGAAAATTCATATCTATTGTGGGGACATGGACAATTTTTACCTCAATAACGCGGTCTACCTCATGGAGGATTTTCTCAAGGAAACCACGAACCCGCCTTACGATGGCGAGGTTGATTATGGAGACCGCGCCGAGCATTGCTGGAACGGGGATCACACCCAACCCAATTACATCTCCCGGTTGCGGTATCACCGGATGTTTATTCCCAAATGGGCGGAAGAAGTGAAATCCAGGGCGCCGAAAGGGGCTGACCTTAAATCCTGGAGGTATTGAGCAGCTGACATATATCCTATGCCGTTATTCGACAACCACGGGCGAGTCATTAACTATGTGCGGATTGCCGTCACCGACCGGTGCAATCTGCGCTGCTTTTATTGCATGCCGGAAAAAGGAATCCAGTACGTCCCTAAAGACGATCTGCTAACCTATGAGGAGCTCATCCGGCTCAGCCGTTTATTCGTTAGTCTGGGCGTTGAAAAGATCCGTATCACGGGCGGCGAGCCCTTCGTCCGAAGGGACATGATGGAATTCTTGCGCAGCCTGAGCCAAATGGAGGGCTTAAAACAAATTCATATCACGACCAACGGTACGACGACCGAACCTCTTGTTCCGGAGTTAAAAGCGCTGGGAATCCATTCCGTCAATCTCAGTCTGGACACGCTCGATCCGGCGCGCTTTTTCCAGATCACCCGAAGGGATGTCTTCCCGGAAGTAATGAATACCTTCCATGCCTTGATCCGGCATGGAATCCCTACCAAAATCAACGCGGTGGTCATGGAGGGAAAAAACATCGAGGATATCCTTCCCCTCGTGGAACTGGCCCGGGAACATCCCGTCAGCGTCCGATTTATTGAAGAAATGCCATTTAACGGCGAAGGCCGCCTGACGCTGGACCAGTTTTGGAACCACCGCCGCATTCTGGACCATATCCGCGCCAGGTTTCCGGAGATAGAAAAAGTACCCGATCCTCCCCACTCCACGTCGTACAATTACCGAATCCCCGGCTTTCAAGGCAACATTGGCTTGATTGCCGCTTACTCCCGGACCTTCTGCGGAACCTGTAACCGGATCCGCCTGACTCCGCAGGGCACGCTGAAAACCTGTCTGTACGACGATGGGGTATTCAATATCAAGAACCTCATGCGTGCTGGCGCCACCGACGAACAATTAACGGAATCCCTGGTCCAGGCCCTGAATCACCGCGCAAAAGATGGCTGGGAAGCAGAGAAAAACCGTAATTTTGGATTGCCCATTTCCGAATCCATGTCGACCATCGGAGGGTAATCCTCAATAACCCTTCCCCAGCTTTTAAAAGACATTGGAACAGGGTATTTCATTTCCCTTTGACCCGAACAGCAAACACCTCATGGCTAAGAAGAAAAAACAAACAGCCGAACCATCCGAATCGACCGTTCCTGTAAACGAAGGGACGGGAGCGCTCCCCCCTGAACGTTTTACCGGCTTAAAGAAGAAAAAGCCAAAACAGAACACTGCGGGTGCACCGGCTGTCCAGGTTGCCCTTGGCCATGTGCGCAAATACATGGCGCCCGGCGACGCTGCCAAGGTCATGTTCCGGCTCAACCAAAAGGGCGGAATCGACTGCCCCGGATGCGCCTGGCCCGATCCCGACGACGACCGGTCCAAGCTCGGCGAATACTGCGAAAACGGGATCAAAGCCATCGCCGAAGAAGCCCAGAAAAAAATGATTGGAAGAGGCTTTTTCGCGCAGCATTCGGTGGCTGAACTGCAGCAATGGCTGGATTTCGAACTCGGAAAAGCCGGAAGGCTCGCCGAGCCCCTGGTCCTCGAAGCGGGCGCCACCCACTACCAGCCCATTTCCTGGGAAGATGCGTTCCAACTCATCGCCGAAGAACTCCGTCAGATCGCCTCTCCCGACGAGGCGGTGTTTTATACCTCCGGCCGCACCAGCAACGAAGCGGCCTTTCTGTACCAGCTTTTCGTCCGCGAATTCGGCACCAACAACCTTCCCGATTGTTCCAATATGTGCCACGAAGCGTCCGGAAAAGCCATGAACGCCACGCTCGGCACAGGAAAAGGCACGGTCACCCTGGCCGACTTTTACGAAAGCGACCTGATTGTTATTCTCGGCCAAAACCCTGGGACCAACCACCCCCGCATGCTCAGCGCCCTGGAACGCTGCAAAGAGAACGGCGGTAAGATCATCGCCATCAACCCCCTGAAAGAAGCCGGATTACTCCGATTCTCCAATCCGCAACGGCCAGCCAAAATGCTGGGAAAAGGAACTGCGCTGGCCGACTTATTCCTTCAAGTCCGGATCAACGGCGATATTCCCCTGCTCAAGGCCATTATGTCCCTGATGTTGTACGACGAGCGAACCAAACCTGGTTCCGCTTTCGACATGGAGTTCATTACCCAATATACCGAGGGGTATGAGGCCTTTGTTACCGACCTTCTCACCTACGATTTCAACAACCTGGCGGAAGCTTCCGGCGTTCCCCGAAAGGACATCAAGCAGGCGGTGGAGATGATCAAAAAAGCGGACAAAATGATCGTCTGCTGGGCGATGGGGCTGACCCAACACACCAATGGAGTAGACAACGTCCGGGAAATCGTCAACCTGTTATTGCTCAAAGGAGCTATCGGCAAACCCGGCGCCGGCGCTTGCCCGGTGCGGGGGCACAGCAACGTGCAGGGCGACCGGACCATGGGAATCTGGGAATCCCCCAAACCGGAGTTCCTGGATAAACTTCAAGAAGTGTTTGGATTTAACCCTCCGCGGAAGCACGGGTATTCTACCGTCGACGCCATTCAGGCGATGCATAAGGAAAAAGCAAAAGTGTTTTTCGGCATGGGCGGCAATTTTCTCTCCGCCTCCCCCGATACAGAATTTACCGCAGACGCCCTGCGCAAATGCCGGCTTACGGTACACGTGTCCACCAAGCTCAACCGAAGCCACCTCATCCATGGCCGGCGGGCCCTCATCCTGCCTTGCCTGGGCCGGACCGACCGGGACCTGCAATCCTCCGGGGAGCAATTGGTGAGCACCGAGAGCTCCAGCTCCGTGGTGCAAATGTCCAAAGGCGTCTTGCCTCCCATTTCTTCCAACTTGCGCAGCGAGCCTGCCATTGTTGCCGGATTGGCCAAAGCAGTGCTCGGCAACCGTTCCATGGTCGATTGGGATGCCATGGTTTCCAATTACGACCACATCCGGGACGCCATCGAAAAGACCATCCCCGGCTTTGATTCGTACAACAAGCGGGTTCGCGAGCCCGGCGGCTTTATGTTGCCCAATCCGGCCCGAAACCGGTCCTTCCCCACCGCCTCCGGGAAAGCCCATTTCTCCATAGCTCCTTTGCCTGAAAACCTGGTAGCCCCCGGACAGTATGTCCTGATGAGCATCCGGAGCCACGACCAGTTCAATACCACCGTGTATGGCCTCGACGACCGGTACCGGGGCATCTACAACGAGCGCCGCGTAGTATTGCTCAACCCAGAGGATATGCGCCGGGAGGACATTGCAGAAGGGCAAAAAATCCACCTCATCAGCGAATACCAGGGCGTTACCCGCACGGCTAGCCACTTTCTTGCCCTGGGTTACGATATTCCTGCCGGGTGCGCAGCCGCCTATTTCCCAGAAGCCAATGTGTTGATACCGGTAGACGCCCACGACCCGGAAAGCAAAACCCCGGCGTCAAAATTCATTCTTATCCGAATCGAAAAAGCAGGTTAAAGCAGGGCATTTGTGCCTGCGCTCCTTTTTTCATTACTTCCAAATCAACCCTGACGCGCCATGAAACCCATTTCCTTTCTCCTTCTCGCTCTGATCCTCCTGATCTCCTCCTGCAACAAGGACAAACCGTCCGGAGCGGAGGCTTCCGCTGTCATTCGGATGCAGTCGGATTTTCCAACGCCTCCGTCGGCAAAAAAAATCCCCCAGACTTTTTCCGAACATGGGTATACCCGGGTCGATAACTACTTCTGGCTGAGAGACAAAACCAACCCCGAGGTCATCCAGTATCTGGAATCGGAAAACAGCTACAGCGATACCGCGATGGCCCATACCCAGTCTTTACAGGAGCAATTGGCGAAGGAAATGAAAGGGAGGATCAAGGAAGACGACTCCAGCGTGCCGGTACTGAGCAATGGATACTATTATTACGCCAAAACGGAAAAAGATAAACAGTATCCCGTTTGGTGCAGAAAAAAAGGAAGCCTGGACGCTGCGGAGGAGGTGTTGCTCGACGGCAACGCGCTTTCCCAGGGCAAACCGGCTTTCCTTATGGGTGGATACAAAGTTAGCCCCGATAACCACTTGCTGGCGTACCGCACGAATTATACGGGGTCTTATGTCGAATTTACCCTGCATATCCGCGACCTGCGCACAGGAAAAGACCTGGAAGATCAAATTGAACGCGCAGGCAGCTTCGTTTGGGCCAACGACAGCCGCACGATCTTTTATACCACGCCCAACGAGGCGCTACGCCCCTACCGGCTTTACCGGTATGAAACCGGAAGCCGCCGCCCTGCAGAGTTGCTGCTGGAGGAAAAAGACGACCTGTTCGAACTCAGCCTGAGCAAGAGCCGCACAGGCGAATTCATATTCCTCGGGTCGGGGAGCTTTACGTCTTCAGAATACCGCTACCTGCCGGCCGGACAACCCAAAGGAAGTTTCAAGCTGATTGCTGCCCGAAAACCCAATGTCCGCTACTACCCGGAAGCGCATAAAGACCGGTTGTTTTTTCTTGTCAAAGACGCAGGAGCGCCTAATTTCAAGGTCATGCAAGCTCCGGTTAAAGGCTTTGAGAACAGCTCCTCCTGGAAAACCTTCGTGGCGCACGATCCGAAAGTAAAAATAGAAGGCATCGACGCTTTTGAAAAATTTCTGGCCCTGACCGTTCGCACCAATGGGCTTCAGGAGATCCGGATTTTGGATCTCGATGGGAAATCCGCCAAAAAAGTATCTTTCCCGGAGCCTGTCTTTGCCCTGTTTCAGGGCGAAAATCCCGAATATGCTTCGCCTAACTTCCGCTACCTCTATACCTCGCTCAACCGGCCCATGAGTACATTTGACTTCGACGTGGCCACCGGGAAAAGTGCGTTGTTGAAACAGGAAGAAATCCCCAGCGGCTTTAACCCCGATGACTACGAGGTCAAACGCCTGTGGGCCACCGCCCCCGACGGGGTGAAAGTACCGATGGCTCTGGTACACAAAAAGGGCCTTCAGCTCAACGGCGCCAACCCCGCCCTGCTCTATTCCTATGGCTCGTACGGGTACAGCACCGACCCCTGGTTCAACGCCAATGCGTTCAGCCTGGTAGACCGGGGGTTCGTCTATGCCATCGCCCAAATCCGGGGCGGCAGCGAAATGGGCGAACAATGGTATGAAGACGGCAAATTGCTGAAGAAGAAAAACACCTTCACCGATTTTATCGCCTGCGCCGAACAACTGATCCAGGACAAGTACACGTCCAAAGACCTGCTCGCCATAAACGGGGGCAGCGCCGGCGGCCTGTTAATGGGCGCCGTAGCCAATATGCGCCCCGACCTGTTTAAGGTCGTCGTCGCCGAAGTGCCCTTCGTCGATGTCCTCAATACCATGCTGGACCCGAATCTCCCCCTCACCACTCAGGAATGGGAACAATGGGGAAACCCCAACGATAAAACCTACTACGACTACATGCGGTCCTATTCCCCCTATGACAATGTCGAAAAGAAAAGCTATCCCAATATGCTCCTCACCGGGGGGCTCAACGATTCGCAAGTGCTTTTCCACGAACCGGCAAAATTTGCCGCCAAACTGCGCGAGTTAAAAACCGACAACAACTTGCTCTTGTTGAAGATCAATATGGACTCCTGGCATGGAGGCGCTACCGGAAGGTTTGATTACCTCAAAGAGGAAGCGTTCCGCTACGCATTTATCATGGACCGCCTGGGAATCAAGGAGAAGAAACTCAAAAACTAATGGCTGATCAGTTCACCCATTTGGACGCTGCCGGCAATCCGGCTATGGTCGATGTCGGCGAAAAACAGATTACCCGCCGCACCGCCAGGGCAAGGGCTATTGTCGTACTGCCTGACCAGGTCATGGATCTGCTCGAAGGAGAGGAAATCCACACCAAAAAAGGACCGGTTTTTCAAACCGCGATCCTGGCAGGGATCATGGCGGCCAAAAAAACAGGGGAACTGATCCCGCTATGCCATCCCCTGGGCCTCGATAACTGCAAGGTAGAAATCCGGGTCAACGCGCACCGGGAAATCGTGATCCAATGCACCGCCATCATCACGGCAAAAACCGGAGTGGAAATGGAGGCCCTTACCGGCGCATCCGTCGCAGCACTGACGATATACGACATGGCCAAAGCGTTTTCGCACGATATTCTCATCAAAGAAATCCGGCTGATGGAAAAAACCGGAGGCAAATCCGATTTTAAACGGGAAGACTAACCAGCAGTACTTAGCATGGAGCAAGCTCATCAAAAACACGCCGGCATCCAACGGGCGGCTTACGGAACCTTTCACCGACAGGAATGGGCGTTGATCGGCGCTCCCTGCGGGAGTATCAAAAAATTAACCTCCGACCTTGCCGCCTTGCTCCGGGAGCGCTGGAAAATCGCCTACGTCGATGCCGACCACCAGGAGGCCGGCGCCCCTGCCCGGGAGACCCTCCTTACCCGGGGATTTTCGCTGGAGTACACCGATAAAATTGCCTATCACCGCCTGGACTTTCAGGCCAGTCTCGACGCATACCAATACCGTACCCTGTTCAACGACCAGGATCTCGTGCTCGTCAACGGCAATCATTATACTGCCAAACGGCAGATCGTGCTCATCGACCCGAGGAAAGAAGCTTCCCTCCAAAAAAAACTGGACCGCCTCACCCAGGTGGATCTCCTCCTCCTAACGGAAGACCATCTGATCCCTTACCCTTTCCTGCTGGATCACCTGAGTGAATTAGGGCAAAAAGACGTTCCCATCCTTTCGATTAACGATACGGCATCCATCGCTGGCTTTTTGAACCAACAACTCGAAAACCACTTGCCGCCGCTTTTGGGGCTGGTATTGGCCGGCGGGAAACGCGTCCGCATGGGCGACGACAAAAGCCGGATCGATTACCACGGCCTGCCTCAGCGCGATCATGCGGCGCGGCTCCTTCAGCCCTACTGCCGGGAGGTGTATCTCTCGGTGCGTCCAGCCCAAACAGGGGAACCGAACCATTCGTTTCCTTTGATTACCGATACGTTCCTGGGCTTGGGCCCTTTGGGGGCCATCCTTTCTGCCTTCCGGGAAAAGCCCGATGCTGCCTGGCTGGTCATCGCGTGCGATCTCCCCTTTTTAAACCCGGACACCCTCGAGCTTTTACTCCGCGAGCGCAACCCCAGTCTCATGGCGACCGCCTTCAACAGCCCCGTCAATAACCTCCCGGAACCCCTTATCGCCATTTGGGAACCCAGAAGCTACCCCATTCTGCTCCAGTTTCTTGCCCAAGGCTATGACTGCCCCCGCAAAGCGCTGATTAACTCCCCTATCCACCTGCTGGAAGCGCCCGACCCCCAAGCACTGGAAAACGTCAATACCCCGGAGGAAAAAAAGTCGGCCTTGGAAAAGTTAAAGAATAAGGAATAGACTTGCTGCGGTGGGTGCTTCGGGCGCTTTGGAGGTTCGGCTTGAACGAAAAACCGATTACCTTTGTTAAAAAGAAAAAAGGAGAATATGAGCGCATTAAGCATTCATACTATTGGGAATGAGGTAGTCATTCGGTTGAATAAGGAAAATTTCAGCGATGCCTACCTGATGTCTCTGCTCCGGCGACTGCGAATAGAGGAGTTGGCCCAAAAAGCGCAATTGGACGAGCAACTCATAAGTCTTGCCGAAGAGATTAACCGGCAATGGTGGGAAGAAAACAACCAAAAATTCCTCGATAACACGAATAAATAATGGAACGCTGGGTCGTTGTAGATACCAACCTCATTTTCTCCAGCCTAATTGCATCCTCTTCGAGTATTCGGGATACCCTTTTGGATGAATCGTTTCAATTCCACGCGCCTAATTTTATCATTGCTGAGTTGTTTAAGCACAAAGAACGATTGCTCCGATTTTCCAAATTGAGCGAGCCTGAACTGCTTGAGCTGTTCAATGGTATCACAGAGCGCATACAATTTACCCCATTAGATTTTATTTCCCAGAAAAGCCGCGATACTGCTTTCTCCCTATGCGTGGATGTGGATGCCAAAGACACCCTTTTGTCGCGTTGGCCATCGAATTAGACGCTCCTCTTTGGACCGGGGATAAAAAGTTGGTTCTCGGTCTGCGAAAAAAGGGATTTGACCGTTTTTTTGAAATCTAGTTCAGCCGCACCCCTAGTCCTTAGTCCATCGCCCCTCGTACTTCGTCCCTCGTCCTTCGTCCTTCGTCCTTCGTCCTTCGTCCTTCGTCCTTCGTCCTTCGTCCATCGTCCTTCGTCCTCGCTCTAGCCTTTCATCCGGTAGGTCAGCTGCGCCAGTCCGCTGGAGTACGTTTTGACGCCTTCCAGGTTGAACCAGCGCTCTGCGGGGATGCCGGAGCCGAATAAAGGGATGCCTACGCCCAGGATAACGGGATGGATGGACAGGATCATCCGGTCGATCTGCCCGCAACTCAGGAGAATGGTATTCATCTGCCCGCCTCCGACCAGCCAGATGTCCTTTCCTTCTTCTTTTTTCAATCCGCGAACGAACGCCGGGATATCGCCGTGGACGTACTCGACATGGGGATTATGCGGAAGCCCGTGTTTCCGGGAGAAAACGTAGTTCTTTTTATCCGGGTACGGAAATTCCCCGAAGCTAAGAATATCCTTAAAGGTTTTTTTTCCCATCAGGGTCGTATCGACGCTGTCGTAAAAATCGGAATACCCGTAGTCCTCGTCGTGAAACAACCAATCTACCCGGCCATCGGGCCGCGCTATATAGCCATCCAGGCTGCTGGCAATGAACAATACGATCTGGCGCATATATATTAGCGTTTAAAGGGTTTACGGTACCTGTTTTTTTCCTACTTCCTGGCAGGAACGGCAAAAAGGGGAGGGGGCGTATCTTGAAAAGCCGTCTTTTTTTGGTAGATCCATCCCAGTTCGAGTATAGCCGCTTCGCCGTACAGGTTGCCCAGCAAGGTAATCGAGGAGGGGAGGTTGCGCCGATCCCATCCCGTTGGCAACGCCAGCGCCGGATGTCCCGTCAGGTTCGTAATCAGGTTTTGTTCGCTACCTGCGGGAGGGGCAAGCACGACATCGAAATTTTTCATCAGGGCGTGCATAGCCTCGATGAGCGCTTTCCTGTGCCGGTTCGCCAGCAAATATTCCGGCGCAGGGATGAAGCGGGATTGACGCAAGGAATTAGCCCTCGATCCCCGGTGCTGCTCTTCGAGCAGGTCTACCTTCCCCGACCGGATCAGGTCGTCAAAAAAGGCGCCCGATTCAGCTCTTAAAATAATATCAAACGCACTGAAAGGGAACCCTTCAGGCAAAGACACTTCCTGAAGGGAAACCCCCATTTGGCGAAACGCCTCCAATGCCGCCAGGTTATTCTTTCCGGCTCTCGTGGTATCTTTTTCAAAGGCCGATTTGAGATAGCCCACCCGGAAACTTTTTGGATCCCGGCCTGCATGAAATGCAAAAGGCGCATGTTCTACGGTGCGGTCTCTGCCGTCCTCCCCCCGGATAGCATCCAGAACCAAAGCGCAGTCGCGGGCATCCCGGCATATTGGGCCTACTTTATCCATGGTCCAGGAGAGGGTCATGACACCATACCTGCTAACCCGCCCATAAGTAGGCCTGAGCCCGGTTACGCCACATCGGGCAGAAGGCGCGACGATGGAGCCCAGGGTTTCCGTCCCAATCGCAAAAGCGCATAAGCCCGCAGCAACCGCCGCCGCCGAGCCAGCCGACGATCCGCTGGCGCCCAGAAGCGTATCCCAGGGATTTCGGGTTTGCCCTCCAAACCACACATCGCCCAGGGCCAGGGAACCGGAAGTCAGCTTCGCCAGCAAAACGGCGCCTGCCGAGTCCAGCCGCTCGATCACCGATGCGGTATGATCGAGCATCTGGTTTTGGTATGGCGCCGCCCCCCAGGTAGTAGGATAACCCGGCAAGGCCATCAAATCTTTTACCCCATACGGAATCCCATGCAGCGGACCGCGGTACCTGCCTTCGGCGATTTCGGCGTCCGCCTGCCGGGCCTGGCTGAGTGCCCGGTCTTCAAGTAAGGTGATCACCGCTTTTAAGGAAGGATCATATGTCTGTATCCGGTCGAGAAACAGCCGGGTTAACGATTCGGAGGTGATCTGCCGGCTGCGGATCAGGACCGCCAGCGCGGAAACCGGATAAAAGGCCAGCGCTTCCCGGTTTAACGGCAGCGCTGCGTTTTCCGAAAGGTTCCAGGCTGGTTCGTCCTTATGAACAGGCATCATAAATCCATCGGGCCGGGGGTCAAAGTACAAAGCCGGAGGCACTTGGTAGTCCAGCTTAAAGGAAGCCATCGTGTCGTACCCTCTGAGATTACTGCCAAGGTACCGGTACATCGTGTCCCGGTAGTTTTTGGAAAACTCAAAGCCGATCATGCGCTGGGCCGAACGAATGTCGCGTCGGGAGAATTGGGGAAGCCGGTACACGTCGCAAGAGGCAACGGCTACCAGAAGCCCGGCTAAGAAAACAAGCAACACCACCTGCTCAAAAGGCAGGCAAAAGTGCTCCATTTTTTTCCATTTAATCATGATCGGCAGATAGGGAGAACCCTCTTCCTTTTTGGTTAATACTCCGGCGCATCCAGTGCGGGGTCTTTGCCGTCTGCACCGATTGACCTCCAACAGCTACGTCCTGCACGTGCTCTTGTTCCAGGGGCTGTCTCAAAAGACCAATCTTTGCCACCGGCATGAAAAAATATTTTCTTTTTTTCAATTCCAATAAAAAATTGCTCTGCAATTTTTTATTGGAATTGAAAAAAGAAAATATTTTTTGGCCTCCAGGGGCGAAGACGGTCTTTTGAGACAGGCCCGAATACGGATCTTGCCCTAGTAAATTTCAGAAAATTTCCCGCGTTTCGAAAACAAAAACCAAGATCCTTAAAAATTGCTATTTTCATCTGAAAATCCTTCAACATGAACCGCATTCGCCCATCAGCCTTCTTTGCGATCTTAGCCGCCGTCATCAGCGGGCAGCCTCTTCTTTGGAGCCAGCCCTCCCCAAAAGAATCGCTTCTACGCTATGTGGATCCCTTTATGGGCACCGCAGCCCACGGGCATGTTTATCCAGGCGCCACAGTGCCTTTTGGCATGGTCCAGCTTAGCCCGGATAATGGAACGCAAGGATGGGACTGGTGCGCTGGGTATAACTACGAGGACCAATCCGTGGTTGGATTTAGCCACACCCACCTGAGCGGAACCGGAATCGGAGACCTTTGCGATCTCCTGCTCATGCCTACCGTTAAACGGCACGATCTAACTCCGGTAATTCAGGACCCCAAGAAAAAACCGTATGCTGCTACCTTCTCCCACAGCAAGGAAAGCGCTGGCCCGGGATACTATTCCATGACGATGGACAACGGGGTTCGGGCAGAACTGACTGCCAGCGCCTACTGCGGGGTGCATCGGTATCGGTTTCCTTCTCCGGATGCCGCTTCCCTCGTCATCGACCTGAGTTTTGCGATCAACTGGGACCGCCCCACCGCGTCCAACCTCAAGTGGGAAAGCCCGACGCTGCTCACCGGCTACCGGCATTCCACCGGCTGGGCCAAGAGCCAGCGTTTCTTCTTCGCCATCGCATTCAGCCATCCGGTTCGGTCGATGGAGGTCGTGGACTCGGTTTGGCAGCGCACCGAACAATCTCAGGCAGGAGAGGGAACCAGGGCGCAACTATTCTTCTCTATCCCATCCCAGCAGGCTCTGGAAATTCAGGTTGGGATTTCCTCTGCCAGCGTGGAAGGGGCTCTGGCCGGCCTTGAAACCGTCAAAGGAAAATCGTTTGATCAGGTTCGCCGCGAGGCAGAAGGGGAATGGGAGAAGGAATTAGGGAAAATACGATTCGAGAGCGCCGATCCATCTCTGAAAACGTTGTTTTACACTTCCTTGTACCGCACTGCCCTTGCCCCGGTGCAGTTTTCAGATGCGCGGGGCGAGTACTGGGGGCCGGACGGAAAAATCCATCGCGCAGAAAATTACCGGCGCTACGACATCTTCTCTTTATGGGATACGTTCCGGGCAGCCAACCCGCTGTATACGCTTACCCAACCTGATAAGATCAACGACATGGTCCGGTCTTTGCTCGACCACTACCAGCAATATGGCCTGCTGCCCGTTTGGTCTTTGCTGGGCAACGAAACAAACACGATGACCGGCTATCACGCAGTACCGGTGCTGGTAGATGCCTATTTAAAAGGATTCCGGGACTACGACGCGGATTTGGCCTATCAATCGCTACTGACCAGTGCGGCCCAGAACATCCGGGGCAGCAATTTCTACCGGGAGTACGGGTATATCCCCTACGAAAAAGAGGGGGAATCGGTCACCAAAACCCTGGAGTATGGATTTGACGACTGGTGTATTGCCGAAATGGCCCGGGCGTTGGGCAAGGCGGAAGATGAAAAGACCTTCCGGACCAGAGCAAAGGCCTACCACCACTTGTTTGACCCGCAAACCGGGTTCATGCGCGCCAAAAGGACGGATGGGTCCTGGAAAACGCCTTTTGACCCCAAATTTTCCGACCACAACTTTGATGTAGCAGAGTACACCGAGGGCAATGCCTGGCAGCACTCCTGGTTTGTGCCGCACGATATCCCGGGATTAATTCAGTTGCACGGGGGTGATGCGCCTTTCATCCGGAAATTGGACCAGCTCTTTTCCGAATCTTCTGAAATCACAGGAGAGAATAAATCATCCGACATCTCCGGGTTGATCGGGCAGTACGCCCACGGCAATGAGCCCAGCCATCACATAGCTTATATGTACAACTATGCCGGGGCGCCCTGGAAAAGCCAGGCGCAGGCGCGGCAGATCATGACCACGCAGTACAATACCACTCCCGCCGGGCTTTGCGGGAACGAGGATTGCGGCCAGATGTCCGCCTGGTATGTATTCAGCGCGTTGGGCATGTATCCCGTGAATCCGGCCTCCGGGGTATATGTACTCGGGAGCCCAATGTTCGACCAGGCGGAAATTCCCCTGGCAGGAGGCAAAACGTTCCGGCTGGAAGCGCTAAACAACGGGCCGCAACACCCGTATATCCAGTCGGCAACCCTGAACGGCCGGAAGCTCAAGCGTAGTTTTATTACGCACCAGGAGGTTCTGGCAGGAGGAACGCTGGTTCTGGCGATGGGTCCGCAGCCCAACACCCGGTTGTGGCGCCAAAAATCAGGCCGGCCAAAATAGGGGCGGCGATTTATTTCCCTGGAAAATCCTCAGGTTACCAATTTTTGCTCTACCTTGCGGGCACAAATTGTTTGGTTAACAGATAACCGCAGCTTAATAGTTTTTTCCATGGACTTAGCCAGGTATATTGATCACACCTTACTCCGCGCCGATTGTAACGAATCGGATATTCGCGCCCTTTGCCAGGAAGCCATCGAGCATGGGTTTGCCGCCGTTTGCGTTCCTCCATACTTTGTTGCATTGGTGCGCCACCTGCTCGAACAGCACAACAGTAAACTCGTATTAGCCACCGTTGTGGGGTTCCCGTTCGGGTATTCCAGCACCCCGTCGAAGGTAGAGGAGATCAAAAAAGCCGTAGACGAGGGAGCGGATGAGATCGACGCCGTCATCAACCTGTGCGCGGTAAAAAGCGGCCAGTGGAGTTTTGTAGAGAACGATATTGACAGCATGTGCACGGCAGCCCGGCTACGGGGAAAAAAGATCAAGATCGCCCTGGAGACGGCCCTCCTGTCCGAAGAAGAAATCCGCCGGCTAGCCGCCATCCTGTTAGCCGCTCAGCCCGATTTTGTCAAAACCTCAACCGGATTTCATGGCAGCCCCACCTTACAAACCGTCCACTTACTTAAAGAAAGCTTGGGGAACCAAATTCCGATCAGCGCATCAGGGCACATTCACGTCCGGCAGGAAGCGGAAGCCTTTATAGAGCCGGCGTGCAGCGAATCGGCACTTCCTCCGGGGTCTTGCTGGTGAAACGCTAACTTTTGCCGGCAAGATAGCCGGGGAATAACCTAACCTTCGATACCCAAGCCCTGAATACCTTCCCTTTTTCGCCAGGCTTTGGTATATTTGCATACAAATCAAACGCGTATGTTTCGTTTATGGGCGCTGTTCCTGCTTTTTATGCCTGCTTTCGCACCGCTTTTCGGCCAACGCGGCGTCTCCTTCAGGGAAACGCTGGAGGTAGAAGGCATGATGAAAAATTACATTCAAACCAACCGGGCAACTTCATTCCTCAAGGGATGGAGGGTCCAGATCTTGTCCACCACCGACAGGGAGCGCATGGAACAGGTCCGGAATTCTTTTCGGGCTCAGTATCCCTACCTGGCGCTCTCCTGGGTACACAACCGGCCTTACTATATGCTCCGGGCAGGGGCTTTTACCGACAAACTGGAAGCTATGCGGCTCCAGCAGTTCTTGCGCCCATACTACCCAAGCGCGTATCTCATACAGGACACCGAGATCGAACCAGCCCAATTGTTAGGGTCAATTAATTAAATGCATCCATGCTAAGCCGGCTGGGGGGAACCCGAAATCTCGACTGGACAACGCTTTCCGTCTACCTGGGAATGGTCATCCTGGGGTGGCTGATGATTTATGCGGTCACCGCTGCTGAAGTGGAGCGGGTGGGGTTTCTGGGTTCCACTGCAGGGAAACAGGCCATTTGGATGGGCATTTCTTTTTTTGCTCTGGTCGTCATTTACTCCATCGATTGGAAATTCTGGCAGACCTTTGCCTTTTTAATTTATGGCCTGACGCTTTTGTCCTTGTTTGGGGTACTGGTGTTTGGCTCCAATATTAAAGGAGCGACTTCCTGGTACACGTTTGGAGGGGCATCCATTCAGCCTTCGGAGTTTGCCAAGTTCGGCACAGCACTGGCCATTTCCGCGTATTTAGGCTCCTACAAAACGAGTTTAAAAAAATATTCCAACCAACTGTTGTCGATCCTGCTGATCACTTTTCCTGCGGGTGTGATTTTGCTTCAACCAGACATGGGATCGGCGCTTGTTTTTTCCTCCTTTCTGATCGCCTTATACAGGGAAGGGCTTTCTCCGGGTTACTTTTGGATCGGCGGGTTTATTGCAGCCTCCCTGATCGCAGGCCTGGTATTTGCTCCGGCGGATATCGCGCTGGTTATGCTGGTATTGGCTGCCAGCATCATCGCCTACCGAATGCCCCGCAGAAGGTGGTGGCTTGGCGGAGTACTGGCGCTTGGCGTTACCGCATTTTTCCTCCGTTCGGGCGAGCAGGCCAAATATATCGTCCCGGGCCTGGCCGCCGTTTTTGGGCTGCTCGGTCTGTATTATTGGAGCCGGAAAGGCCCCCGCCTGGTAGGGCCGATAACCCTTGCTCTGGCTGTTGGCATAGGCTTGTCTTTTGCAGCAAACTACAGCTTCAACAATTTCCTTAAGCCCCACCAACAAGACCGGATCAACGTTTGGCTCAACCCGTCCAAGTGCGACCCCAGAGGCTCCCTGTACAACCTCATGCAATCCAAAATGGCGATCAGCTCCGGCGGGTTTCAAGGTAAGGGGTTCCTTCAGGGCAAAATGACCAAGTTGAGCTATGTTCCAGAGCAATCAACCGATTTCATCTTTTGCACGATTGGAGAAGAACAAGGCTTCATCGGCAGTTTTGCTATCATTGCCTTGTTTCTCACGCTGGTCGTCCGGCTTACGATCATTGCGGAACGGCAGCGTTCCGCTTTTTCGAGGATTTACGCCTACTGTCTGGCCGGGATATTCTTCGTCCACTTTTTTGTAAACATTGGTATGACCATGGGTTTGGTGCCCATTATCGGCATCCCGCTGCCCTTCATCAGCAAGGGGGGATCCGCTTTACTCAGCTTCTCTATTATGATCGGCGTTATGCTAAAACTCGACCGGCACCGGTACAACCTCTGAGAACCATATCCGCTTTACTCCGAAATGAATTACTGCTTTGTTTGAATTTACCATAGACCATCGCGATCCCGGTTCTTCCGCACGGGCGGGAACCATACAAACGGCGCACGGGACGATCGCCACCCCGATCTTTATGCCGGTTGGGACGGCGGGCAGCGTCAAAGCCGTACACCAATACGAGCTGAAAGAAGCGATCGGAGCCCAGATCATTCTCGGCAACACCTACCATCTATATTTGCGGCCTGGGGTAGACGTGCTGGAGCAAGCCGGCGGCCTCCACCGGTTCAACAGCTGGGACAGGCCGATTCTTACCGATAGCGGAGGCTATCAGGTGTATTCCCTTAGCCATAAGCGAAAAATA
Source organism: Haliscomenobacter sp. (assembly GCA_016713275.1). Taxonomy (GTDB): domain Bacteria; phylum Bacteroidota; class Bacteroidia; order Chitinophagales; family Saprospiraceae; genus JADJPL01. The sequence continues at coordinate 46,182 of JADJPL010000028.1, read as the reverse complement.
ACCGAGGAGGGCGTTCGGTTCAGCTCCCATATCGATGGCTCAGCGCACTTCTTTACGCCAGAACTAGCCGTAGACATTCAGCGCCAAATCGGCGCGGATATCATTATGGCCTTCGACGAATGCACGCCGTATCCCTGCGATTACCGCTACGCCAAAACCTCCATGGAACTTACCCACCGCTGGCTGGGCAGGTGCTGCGAGCGTTTTGATCAAACGGAAGGCCTCTATGGGTACGGGCAAACGCTGTTTCCGATCGTCCAGGGAAGCACCTATCGCGACCTGCGCAAGATTTCCGCGGAAACCATCGCTTCGTTCGACCGGCCTGCCAATGCTATCGGAGGACTTTCGGTGGGAGAACCTGCCGAAGACATGTACGAAATGACCGATCTCGTCTGCCAAATTCTTCCCGCCAGCAAACCCAGATACCTGATGGGCGTGGGCACCCCCGTCAACATCCTCGAATGCATTGCCCTGGGCATCGATATGTTCGACTGCGTTCTCCCCACGCGCAATGCCCGCCATGGGCTGCTGTATACCGCTAATGGCATTATCAACATCAAAAACCTGAAGTGGAAAACCGATTTCAGCCCGATTGACGAAACCAGCCCCTGCACCAGCAGCCGGTTTTACACCAAAGCCTACCTGCGCCACCTCATCCACAGCCAGGAAATCCTCGGCGCCCAAATTGCCACCCTCCACAACCTGAGCTTTTTCCTTTGGCTGGTGGGCGAAGCGCGGAAGAAAATTGCGGAGGGCGTCTTCCTCGAATGGAAAAACCAAATCGTTCCTGCCCTGGAACAAAGGCTATGACCCAGGCCGGTTCCTGCAACGCCAAGGAGGTTCGTTTCCCGGCAGAAAAGCGGCTTGTGAAGACTTTACGCAAAATACCGGGGCTTAAGGCGCAATAAATTCCAAACCGCTGTATTTTGTGGAATGAGCAATCCGAGTCCATGCTACAGCTCCTCGACCTGTATATTATCCGAAAGTTTATCTCCACCTTTTTTTTCACGGTGCTGATCTTCACCATGATCTCGGTCATCATCGATTTCAGCGAAAAGGTGGAAAAATTTATCGAAGAGCCGATAACCCTGGCAGAGATCCTGCTGGAATATTACCCCAGCTTTATCCTGTACATCTCGGGTTTGCTATGGCCCTTATTCACCCTGATCGCGGTGATCTTTTTCACCTCCCGCCTGGCGTTCAACTCCGAAGTCATCTCTATTCTAAACGCAGGGGTCAGTTTTAACCGGTTTATGCGCCCTTACCTGTTTTCCGCAGGCCTGCTTACCTTCCTCTATCTGCTGGGAACCCATTTTTTCATTCCCTGGGGAAACACCCATATGCTCCGGATCATTTATACCTATATCCAAAAAGACGAAAACAAAGCCAAGGTCCGGGATGTCCATCTTTTTGTGGAGCCCGGAAAAAAAGTGTACATTGGATATTACAGCAAAGGGGATAGCAGCGCCCGGGATTTCCGGATCGAATCCTTCCGGGGGCAAAAGCTCATTCATTTACTGAAGGCCGACCGGGCAGAATGGCAAGACAGCACCCAAAAATGGAGACTTTACGACTACGAAACCCGGTCGTTTGAAGACTCGCTGCGCGAAACCTTCCACATAGGCTTAGGGCAACAACTGGACACGGTGTTGAACATCGACCCCAGCGATTTTGTCGACTACTCCGGCCAGCAGAGCATGATGAGTACCGTCGCCCTGGTGCGCCATATCCACAAACAAAAGATCCGGGGTTCGGGCAACTTCCGCAAATACAGCCTCGAGCTGCACCGCCGAACCGCCGAACCGCTCACCATTTTCATTCTCACCATCATTGGGATGGTCATTGCAGCCCGAAAGGTAAGAGGAGGAATAGGGCTCCACCTGGCTGTCGGAATCGGCCTGGGCGCCGCTTATATCTTCCTCTCCAAATTCGCCTCCACGTTCGCCCTGGGCAGCAGCTTACCTACCTGGCTGGGCGCCTGGTTTCCCAACCTGATCTTTATGGGCATTGCCTTCTTGCTCCTTCAGCGAGCCCAAAAATAAGCATTCTTGTTTTCGGACTTCTTTCTTATTCCTACTTAGACAAAACCAGGCATCTCCTTTCCTAAACAACCCATTTTCAATGGCTTGTTTAACTTTCTCGTCCTATTCAAAGCAAAACGTTCCACAGAGTCTTTTTTATTTTCATTTTTTTTTGAAAAAAATATACAAAAAATCAATTTCCTAAAACTTACTTTAATAATTAATTATAAGCTATTTATAAATTAAAATAATATTGTTTTTCAATTTTAACATTTAGCAGCAAGTCCAATTTCTTGCATTTTGTTTAGCATGTGCTTATCTTTGCTTCAACAAAAAAAAACCAAAGGTTAAACCTTAAACAAAATAACGATCATGTCGCAGTTGGAATTCGAAACCAGGTTCAATCAGATGACCGCCCTGTTGAATGCCTTCGCTTACAACCTTACCAAAAACCTGGAGGATGCTAAAGATCTTTACCAGGAGACGGCATACCGCGCCATGACGAACATGGACAGATTCCGCCCCGGAACCAACTTCAAGGCTTGGCTCTTCACGATCATGAAGGACATCTTCATCAATAACTACCGCAAGCGGGCCAAAGCCAATACCATTTTTGATTCTACCGACAACCTGTATTTCCTCAATTCCGGCGATGCCCTGATCTCCAACAGCGGAGAATCCAACATCCTGATGAGCGAGCTCACCGGCATGATTGAAGGGCTCGAAGACAGCATTCGGGTTCCGTTCCTGCTGCACTATCAGGGATACAAGTACCAGGAGATCGCCGATTATCTCGATCTCCCTCTGGGTACGGTCAAAAGCCGGATCTTCTTTGCCCGCAAGGAACTCAAAGACCTAATTCAAAAAAGGTATCCCAGACTCGCGCTGGAAGCGGAGGGATAACCGGCTGATATTTTACCATTTCTCCTTATATTCGGGGGCCTTCTCAAACGCCTGTTTCTACCCTTGGCCGCCAGATTGGTTGCGCCGGGGGGCAAGAACGGCCTTTTGAGGCAGGCCCTTTGCTTTTTTATCCCTACGTTTCTCCCTATGCAACAAGCCAATCAGGACGCCTGGCCGCCGGAAGCCTTCCGACTAAAGCTCCAGCAATGGAGCAGGGAGGTCGAACGCCCTTTGCCCTGGAGAGCGGAAAAAGATCCTTATCGCATTTGGGTCTCCGAGATCATTCTCCAGCAAACCCGCGTCGAGCAAGGATTACCTTACTTCCAACGGTTCCTTGCGGCTTTTCCCGACCTATTGGCCCTGGCCGGCGCGCCGGAAGAGCAGGTCTTCAAGCTATGGGAAGGCTTAGGGTACTATTCCAGAGCCCGCAACTTGCTGCGTTGCGCCCGTTTGCTCGCCACGGAATACGGCGGGCGCTTTCCCGATTCGTACCAGGCGTTGCTGGCCTTGCCAGGGATTGGCCCATATACCGCAGCCGCGCTGGCTTCTTTTGCCTTTGGGCTGCCCCACGCGGTAGTTGATGGAAATGTAGAGCGGGTGCTCTCCCGGATCTGGGGCATCCAAACCCCGGTCAACACCGCTTCCGGGAAAAAATTATTCCAGGAACTGGGCCAATCCCTGCTCGACCGCCAGGCGCCAGGACCTCATAACCAGGCTATGATGGATTTTGGCGCTCTGCATTGCACCCCAAGGCGCCCTCTTTGCCCTTCCTGCCCATTCCAGGACCGGTGCCATGCCTTTTTGAACGGGCAGATCGACCTGTTTCCGGTTAAATGGAAAAAGACCGCCAAAACCAAGCGGTTTTTCCATTACCTCGTGTTCCGTTTTATGGATCAAACCTGGATCCGCCAACGCACAGAAAAAGATATTTGGACCCAGCTTTACGAGTTTCCCCTCCTGGAAACCGATACGGTAGAACTCGCACCCGAAACGCTGCTCCGCTTGGCGCCCTTCCAGGGTCTGCTGGCCCACGCCCAGCCTCAAAGACTGCACCCTACCAAGATCTACCGGCAAACCCTCAGTCACCAAATCGTCCACGCCCGGTTTTGGGAGATTCCGCTTAGAAGCGAACCCGGCCCCGATCAGACGCCTGGCCTGGTGGCTGTCTCCGCAACTGGTCTTCCCCAATATGCTTTCCCTCGCATTATCCGTTGGTACTTAGACGAAAAAAACTTAAGTTTAGATTTGTTTTAGTTGCGCAAGGCATATTTCCGAAACCCCTAACCATCAGCAAAGTGGCGGTAAAAAGCATCCCTTTTTGCCGCCAGGTGGGCGGGAACGTCCTTTGTGGAAGCGGCGGCGCGGCGTGGGTTTCTCTTGTACCTTGCAAGAAAATTTGTTCCTTAATTTTTTAATGCATTCACCATGGTTAATCGCGTTATCCTGATCGGAAACCTGGGCAAAGACCCCGAAGTACGCCGCCTCGAAAGCGGCGCCGTAGTGGCCAAATTCTCCCTGGCCACCAGCGAAAGTTATAAGGACAAAAGTGGAAACTGGCAAGAACAAACGGAATGGCACGACATCGTCGTTTGGCGCGCTTTGGCGGAACGCGCCGAGCAGTCCCTCAAAAAGGGCATGACGATCTACGTGGAAGGGCGCCTGACGCACCGGACCTGGCAAGACCAGGATGGGAACAACCGGCGGACTACCGAAGTTCAGTCCAATTATTTCCGCATCCTGGACCGCAAGCAAAGCGGCACTCCGGCAAACGCGCCTTCTGCCGCCACCGGCGGCGGCGGCGACCAGGAGCCTCCTATGCCCAACGAGATGGACGAGGATCTCCCCTTCTGATCTACCGCATGCTCTGCCGGGGGCTGGCTCTAACGATCCTGCTTTGCCCCCGGCAGCAACCTTTAGTTTCTTTTTTCCTCGCTACTGTATTCGATTCGCCGCGATGGGTCAGCGGAGCGGCTAAGACTGAGCCCGTCTCCAAAGTCTGTTTTTGCCCATGGCCGCCGCCGGGCAAAAGAAAAGGGAAAGGATGTCCAACATTTTCTTTTTTTTCCCGTTCCCTGAAAGCAAAACATCTGCACCCATGCTTCGACTACCTCATTTGTTCGCTGTTCTGTTCGCCGGATTTTTCGCTGCCTGCACGTCGTCTCCCCCATTGCCCAAGCCCAGGGCTTACCCCAAAGTAATCTACCCGGAGAAGGGGTACCAAGCGTATGCAGCAGCAGATTGCCCTTTCCGGTTCGACTACCCGTCGTATGCCCGCATTGTACCTGATACCGCCCACCGGGGCGATCCGGGGTATAACCCATGCTGGTTTGACATCTACTTCCCGGATTTTGACTGCCGGATCTATTGCAGCTACTACCGCATCGGCGAAACCAAAACCTTCGAGCAACTGCGCGACGACGCATTTGAACTCGTGGACTGGCACAACAAAAAAGCCAATTATATCGAAGACCAGCGCATCCAGCGCGGGTCGGATCTGGAAGGAATGGCCTTTTCCATTCAGGGTCCTGCCGCTACCCCTTACCAGTTTTTTCTAACGGATACCCAAACCCACTTCTTCCGGGGCGCTTTGTACTTCAACACGCAGATCAACCCCGATTCGCTCGCTCCCCTCTACCGATTTGTAGAAGCCGACCTCAACAAACTGATCGAGACGTTTGAGTGGACTGGACGGTAGACGGTTGACGGTTGACGGTTGACGGGAGACGGGAGACGGGGGACGGGGGACGGGGACGGGGGACCGCACATCAAAGGCCCTTGGGGCTGTCTTAAAAGGCAGTCCTTGCCCAAAGCAGCAAAAAAATAGTTTCTTTTTTCAATTTCAATAAAAAATTGAAAAAAGAAACTAAAATTTCGTGCTGGAGGCAAAGCGTGGTCCTTTGGGACAGGCCCAAGGGCCTTTAGGCATCCTATTCCGCGTCTGCGCCGCTGTCGCTATCATCGAGCGCGGCGGCCCGCAAGCGGGGAGAATCAGCGCTTCCGGCAAGCTTTTCCTTGATTTTCTTTTCGATCTCGAGGGCGACTTCGGGGTTATCTTCCAGGAATTGCTTGGCGGCTTCCCGGCCCTGAGCGATCTTGGCGCCATTATAGCTGTACCACGCCCCGCTTTTTTGGATCACCTCCTGTTCGGATCCGATGTCGACAATCTCGCCGCTTTTGGAAATACCCTGCCCGAACATGATATCGAAAGCCGCAACCCGGAAGGGGGGCGCCAGTTTATTTTTACGACCTTTACTTTCACCTGGTTTCCGACCACGTTGCCGTCTTTATCCTTAATTGCGGAACCGGACTTCCGGATATCGAGGCGGATAGAGGCATAGAATTTCAAGGCATTTCCACCGGTAGTCGTTTCCGGGTTGCCGAACATGACGCCGATCTTCTCCCGCAGCTGGTTGATGAAGATGCAGCAGCAATTGGTTTTGCCAATCGAGCCCGTCAGTTTACGCATTGCCTGGGACATCAGCCTGGCCTGAAGCCCAACCTTGGAGTCGCCCATTTCCCCCTCAATTTCGCTCCGGGGCACCAAGGCTGCAACCGAGTCGATCACGATAATATCGATAGCGCCGGAGCGGATCAGATTCTCGGCGATTTCGAGGGCTTGTTCCCCATTATCGGGCTGGGAGATCAGCAAATTTTCGGTATCCACGCCCAGCGCATTGGCATAAGAGCGGTCAAAAGCGTGTTCGGCGTCGATAAATGCGGCAATCCCGCCCTGTTTTTGCGACTCCGCAATGGCATGGATGGCCAGCGTCGTTTTACCGGAAGATTCCGGGCCATAAATCTCAATGACGCGGCCTTTGGGAAGGCCGTCAATCCCCAGGGCAACGTCAAGCCCCAGGCTGCCGGTTGGAATTACGTCTACTTTCATGATGCTCTTGTCTCCCAAGCGCATAACGGTTCCTTTCCCATAGGTCTTCTCCAGACGGTCAACGGTTGACTGGAGGGCTTTCAATTTGGCTTCTTTGTCTAACTGCGACATGAATGATTGGCTTTAGTTTGATGGATAGAAGAGGATTTCTGCTTGCAAAAGTAAATAAAAAAAACAAAAGTTAAATAAGGTCTTCAAAAATAAAAAAATTGTTTTTATTGCGCAAGCATTTTTTGGCGGTCCGTGCATTTTTTTACAGAAAACAACACAGCCCCCCGGCAGTTGCAATTGCCGGGGGCTGCGTAGCGCGTCATCCGTCTTTTCATGAACCCAGGAGGAGGGGGCTGTTTACCTTTGTTTTTCTAAAGTCGTTTGGCGGCTGTAAGCCAGCACCTTGCGGAGGGATTCCTGGGAAGCGCTGAACTTCACCCTGGGAAGTTGCCGGTAAGCTTTTTCCAACCCGTTGAACTCTTCCCGCAACAGGAGATCGTCATCGATCCCTTCGCGGATTTCCCGGGCCTCGCGGGCGGTGGTTTCGTGATAAAGGAACTTGACGAGAAGATCAGTTGTACAGGTTTGATTCATGTAGTTCAATTTTATGAGTCAATACAGGAATAAAACTAAACAACCCTCCTCCTTATTGCGCGTTGATAGAAAACTTTAACACTTTTCCAAGCGCTTGGAAAATCATTTTATTTGGGTTCCTGGACCCGGTACCAGGTCTGGGTGCGGAACAACCCGGTCCAGTGTTTTCCCCGCACCCGAAGATTCCCATCTTCGAGCCAAATGCTGCAGGCATACGTGTTTCCGGATTCTGGATCGAGAATAGTGCCCCCTTTCCAAACCCCGCCTTCCTGGGTTAGGTGCTCCACAATGACCATAGCAAGCACCGGTTTGTCCTTTTTATCCCCTTTGCATTTTTCACAAAGCGTATCGGCGGGTTTTTGGAGCAGGCGGACAATCTTGCCGTATAGTTTTCCATTTCGAAGATACAACTCCACATGTGATTTGGGCTGCCCGGTTTCGTCGTCGATGGTTTTCCAAACCCCAACCGGGGAGCCGGAGGTAAGGGCAAAGCCATTGGAGAGAAAAAGGAACAGCAGCGCATTGACAAGCATAAGCAATGGTTTGCGATTTAACATTCATGAAGCTAAAATCGGCCTACGGACCCATTGGGGGAGCAGCTCGTCCCTAAATGGGGCTGTCTCAAAAGACGGTTTTTGCCCAAGGCAGCAAAAAAATAGTTTCTTCTTTCAATTTCAACAAAAAAATGCAAAGCAATTTTTTGTTGAAATTGAAAAAAGAAACTAAAATTTCATGCGGAGGCAAAGAGTGGTCTTTTGAGACAGCCCCGGCTTACTTCCCCTCATCCAGGCTTTTCTTCAACAGCAAGGAAGGAAGAATGCCAGCAGCCAGTGCACACAGGATCACGACCAGCGACAGCCATTCAGGCAAATGAACCCAATGGGACGTGATCATTTTGATGCCTACAAAACCAAGAATAAAAACCAGGCTGTACCTCAGGTACGTGAATTTGTCCAGAATGGATGCCAGGACAAAATACAGGGAGCGCAGCCCAAGAATCGCAAAAATATTCGACGTGAACACCAGAAATGGATCGGTGGTTATAGCAAAAATAGCGGGGATACTATCAAACGCGAACATGATGTCGGTGGTTTCCACGACCATCAGGGCGACAAATAATGGCGTAGCAGCCCGTACGCCCATTCTGCGGACAAAAAAGCGGTCGCCGTGAAAACTTTTTGTGATTGGTAAAAACCGTTTGATCAGGCGCAAGGTGGCGTTGCGCTCAATCTCCACCGCTTCGTGTTCCCCGGAAACATACATCTGATAGGCGGCGTATAACAGAATGGCGCCAAATACGTACATTATCCAGCCAAAGTTCTGAATCAACACCACGCCGATGCCGATCATGATGCCCCTAAACACAATAGCGCCCAGGATACCCCAGAACAATACCCGATGCTGATTAGCCGCCGGAATGCGGAAGTAGGCAAAAATGACCGCGATGACAAAGATATTGTCTATGCTGAGCGATTGCTCCACGAGGTATCCGGTCAGATAGGTCAGTACGGCTTTTTGCCCGCTATAGTTGCTCGAGGCCGCATAATGCAACCAGTTGTTTTCGTAGGCAAAGTAGATGAAAATGCTGAACAGGAGCGAAACCGTGACCCAGACGCTAGTCCAGCGCAGAGCTTCCCTTGCCGAAATGGCATGCGCTTTTCTGTTTAAAACTCCCAGGTCAAGAGCGAGCAGGAGAATGATCAGCGCAATAAAACCAATCCAGAGTATTGCCATTTTTCGTTAAATGATCTGAAAAGTAAAGGCGCCCTCCGGTTAACCTGGGGAGCGCCTGCCTTAGAGAGGTCGGGAGCAGATTCGAACTGCCGTACGAGGTTTTGCAGACCTCTGCCTAGCCACTCGGCCACCCGACCCGGTAAGAAATTTCCGGTTTTCTACGGAGTTGCAAAGATATGGATTTGTTTTGAATTGTGCCGGGCTCTGTTATCTTTTTTTCTCTGCGGGTTCTGCGCCAGTGGAATATCGGGACCTAAACCGTTCCTCCAGCTTTTCCATAGAAAACCGGGACTTCAAACGGTACGCAAGCATCATGTTTTCCTGGATTTCTTTTCGGAAATAGACCAGGCCCAGCTCCTTGGCGTAGATCTCCATTCCCGGGTAGGTGCTTTCAAAAACTCCGATCTGATCGAGTTCAATGTGTTCTTTGAGTTCAAATTTCACCGCCGGGTACGTTTTCCCTTCAAAGACAAACGTGGTATCCCCTGCAAAATACCGGTTTTTGATCACCGTGTACCAGGCCAGGGAATCGCCTGGATCTTGCCAGCGCACGTGGTACAGGAAAACCCCTCCCTGCTCCCGAACCTGAAACGGGAAGGCGCTGGGAGAAATAATTTCCGCTTCCGACCGGTTTTGGCGGCCTCCGGGCAAACTGTCTCTTCCGTAGAGGTAAAGCTGCCGCAATAACATGCCGTTCGATACCACTTCCTCCTTGAGTTGCTGCGCCGGAATCAGGTCTTGTTCGTATAAGGTCGAATGCAGGAAATTCCCTTCCGGGCCGGGAGAAAACCGCAAATACCAGTACGAAGGCCCCAATTCGGGCATCCCATCGGCCCGGTATTCGTAAACCAACCCATCCTGGAGCTCGTTCAGCGGATAATAATATCCCCGGATGTCCCGGTACCCACCCTCTTTTTGGCAGCTCGGCAAGAGAGCAAGCAAGCAAAAAGGAAGAAAAAAAAGAAAGCGGGGGTCTTTATCCGCCCGTTGCAAAAGCCGTTCCATACGCTTGTTTTTAAATGCCCTGTCCATTCAACCGAAATTTTCTCTGGCTTGTTGAATTGTTACTGCCATTTTGACGTACCTGCGCGTTTTTTTATTTTTTGGTACGCCATTCGCAGCCTCTATTTTGCGTTTAATTGACGTCAGCAGCCGAAGGCTGCCGCGCGTTCACCGCGTAACAATTATTCTTATCTTTGCGGGCGTTCAAACCGGCGCTTCCAGTTTAAACCGCTCATTAATCAAAAGCATACCATGCTCGGCATTTTAGGCAAATCGCTCCAAAAATTATTCGGCACGAAGTACGAAAGAGACATTCGCACCTACTTGCCCATCGTCGAGGAAATTAACCGCATCGGCGAATCCCTTTCTTCGGTAACCAACGACGAACTCCGCCACAAAACCGCGGAGTTCAAACAGCGCATCTCCGAGTTTCTCCGCGAGATAGACGAAGAAATGGACCACCTCCACGAAGCAGCCGCTGAAACGGACGACCTCGACCAGAAAGAAGATTACTTCTCCCAGATCGATCAATTGGTCAAGGAGCGCAATAAGCAGCTGGAAATTGTCCTGAAAGAAATCCTTCCGGAAGCGTTTGCAGTTGTCCGCGAAACCGCCCGCCGCTTTAAGGAAAACGAAACCCTGACGGTCAAAGCTACGGAACACGACCGGAATTTAGCGGCGCACCCGCAAAAATCCTACATCCAAATCGAGGGAGATCAGGCGATCTGGAAAAACTCCTGGACAGCCGCAGGAGGCCAGATTGCATGGAATATGATCCATTACGATGTGCAGCTCATCGGCGGGATGGTCCTTCACGACGGAAAAATCGCCGAAATGGCCACAGGGGAAGGAAAAACGCTGGTAGCCACCCTTCCGGCTTACCTCAACGGCCTTGGAGGGCGGGGCGTGCACATCGTAACGGTCAACGATTACCTGGCCCGGCGGGATTCGGAGTGGGTCGGACCCATATTCGAGTTTTTATTCCTTAGGGTCGATTGCATCGATAAATACCAGCCGCATTCCGAGGGCAGGATTAATGCCTACAAATGTGACGTAACCTACGGTACCAATAACGAATTTGGCTTTGATTACCTGCGGGACAATATGGTGCGCAGCAGCGACGAAAAAGTGCAGCGCCGGCACCACTACGCAATGGTCGACGAAGTGGACTCCGTCCTGGTCGACGATGCGCGAACTCCGCTCATCATTTCCGGCCCCGTTGGCCAGCTCGCCGAAGACCAGGAATACATCGACCTCAAACCTCAAATTGAACGTCTCATCGCCGCCCAGCGGAAGATGGCTACCGACTACCTCGCCGAAGCCCGCAGGCTGTTCTCCGAGAACAAACCGGGCGTCGAGGAAGGCCAAGCGGGAATGGCATTGCTGCGCTCCTACCGCGCCCTGCCCAAAAACCGCCCCCTGATCAAGTTTCTGTCGGAGGAAGGCGTCAAGGTGCTCCTTCAGCGAACGGAGAACTACTACATGCAGGAGCAGTCCAAAAATATGCACCTCGTGGATGCGCCGCTCCTGTTCGTCATCGATGAAAAAAACCGCTCGGTCGAATTGACCGAAGAGGGGGTAGAATACCTCTCCAAAGGGAATTCCGATTCCAGCTTCTTTGTTATGCCGGACGTGGTTTCGGGCTTGGTGGATATCGACAATAACACCGAATTGACTGCAACGGAAAAGGAAGAAGCCAAAACCCACCTGTCTCAGGATTATGCTGTAAAATCCCGGCGCCTGCATTCCATCCACCAGTTGCTCAAGGCATATACGCTTTTTGAGCGCGACGAGGAGTACGTGGTGATCGAAGGCCAGGTCAAGATCGTAGACGAGCAGACCGGCCGCCTTATGGAAGGCCGCAGGTATTCCGACGGCCTCCATCAGGCGCTGGAAGCCAAAGAGAATGTCAAGATCGGAGAGGTCACTCAAACCTACGCCACTGTAACGCTGCAGAACTATTTCCGCATGTACCATAAGCTGGCGGGTATGACGGGTACTGCCGAAACCGAAGCCGGGGAATTCTGGGAGATCTATAAACTGGATGTGGTGGTCATTCCGACCAACCGGCCAATAACCCGGGAAGACAAAGAAGACTTGGTGTTCAAAACGTCCCGGGAGAAGTTCAACGCGGTGATCGAGGAAATCGTCGCGCTGAGCGAAGCGGGCCGGCCCGTTCTTGTCGGGACCACCTCGGTAGATATTTCGGAAAAGCTGAGCAAAATGCTTGGCATGCGCAAAATCGACCACAACGTCCTCAACGCCAAACAACACCAGCGGGAAGCGGAGATCGTAGCGGAAGCCGGCCGGCCGGGCAAAGTGACGATCGCCACCAACATGGCAGGCCGGGGGACGGATATCAAGATTGGCGAGGAGGTGCGCAAAGCCGGCGGTTTGGCGATTATCGGCACGGAGCGCCATGAATCCCGCCGGGTGGATCGCCAGTTGAGAGGCCGTTCTGGCCGCCAGGGCGACCCGGGTACCTCCCAGTTCTATGTGTCTCTGGAAGACAACCTGATGCGCTTGTTCCAGTCCGACCGCATCGCCCGGCTGATGGATCGTATGGGCCATAAAGACGGCGAAATGATCCAGCACTCCATGGTGACCAAGTCGATCGAACGCGCCCAGAAAAAAGTGGAGGAAAACAACTTCGGCATGCGGAAGCGCCTCCTGGAGTATGACGATGTCATGAATATCCAGCGGGAAGCTATTTATAAAAAACGCGATAACGCCCTTTTCGGCGAACGGATCTCGGTCGACCTGAACAATATCTTCCTGGGGATGATCGACAACCTGGTTCGGAGCCACCGACAGGGGGGAACTTATGACACCTTCCGCCGCAGTTGTGTCAGCTTGCTGGGCTTTGACCCTCAAATAGACCAGGCAGCATTCAAAGAAGCTCCGGTCGGGGAGTTTGTGGAAACTTTTTTTGAACAATTCAAAGAATATTACCACCGCAAAGGCGAACACATCGTTGAGGCGCTCTTGCCCCAAATCGAACAGGTACACCGTACTCAGGGCCATATCTATAAGCGTATCCTGATCCCCTTTACCGATGGCCGCAAAAATCCGTATACCGTCACCGCTGAAATCGAAGACGCTGTAAACAGCAAAGGCAAATCGATCATGCTCGATATTGAGCGGGCAGTCGCTCTGGCCATTATCGACGAAAAATGGAAAGAGCACCTGCGCTCTATGGACGAACTCAAAGACTCCGTTCAATCGGCATCCTTTGAACAACGGGACCCGCTTGTTATCTATAAAGTGGAAGCCTATAACTTGTTTGAAAAACTGGTGGTGGACATCAACGAGGAAGTCACTTCCTATCTTTCAAAAGGTACCCTGATCTTCGCAGACGGCACGACGCTGGAACAGGCGCGGGAGCAACAGACCGATTTGACGCGAACCCAAACCAACCGTCAGCGGGAGGAAGAGGATGCCTCAAGACGCAGAGCGGCTGCTTCTGCCGGGCAACAACAGGCCAAACCGCAAACCGTACGAAATATGCAGCCCAAAGTAGGCAGGAACGATCCTTGTCCTTGCGGGAGCGGCAAGAAATTCAAACAGTGCCACGGAAAGAATATGTAACGGTTTCCGCAGGCTAACGGATCATTTTCCGGCTTCCCAGGGCGTTCCCGGCACGAACCGTAATCACCTGGGCGCCGGCGGGTAAATTAGCGGGAATCCCAAGCTGTTCGCGATACGGGCCTGCCGGGAGTTTTCCCAGCGATTTTTTCCATAGCTGCTGTCCTTGCATATTGAACAGCATCACATCGACAGGCGCGGAGGCCGGAAGCTCGAATTCCAGCCATAGGTACCCGTCGTGATACGCCACGCTCATCGGAATGGCCTCGGGTTTCCTGGGCTCAAACACCGGGGTGGCATTGCAACTTAGCCCAAGCGAATGAATCCGGTTGAACGGTCTACCCAGCACCTCGTCTACTTCCGCCCCAGGCACGCATAGCCATTGCTCCAGAACGGTGGCGTACACCTCCCGGAAATCGGTCTGGAATTTCAGGTTGCCTACTGAATCCACATCGCTGAACTTGGGCGCTTTCCCAATGAATCCATTCCCGTTCAAGCCAGGTCCAAATAACATCAGCGGCGCCGCCGCTCCGTGGTCCGTTCCTAAAGAGGCGTTCTGCTCCAGCCTCCGTCCAAACTCCGACATGGTCATTGCCAGCACCTTTTCGTGCCAGCCACCGGTTTTCAGATCGTCGAAAAAATGCCGGACCGCGCCGGCGAGTTCCTTGAGCAGGTTTTGGTGCGTCTGGTATTGATTGGCGTGGTTGTCGAACCCGTCCAGGGTGACCATGTAAACGCGGGTTCCCAGATTTCCCTTGATGAGGCGGGCCACAATAGCCAGTTGTTCTCCCAGGCCGGGGCCATAGGTTTCGCTGTTTTTCCCCTGGTTGTAAGCAGCCGAGATGACTCCGGCATAGCGGAACGTACTGTTGGTAACCGCGCGCAGATAACCGAGCTGTTCGCCGTAATAGCATGCCGGCAGGTTGGTCGTGTCGAATAGTTGCCCCGTTTGGGCAATATCCGCCAATTCTTTGGGATCGCTGACAACAAAACTCAGGTTGATGTTCTGGTCGTTCAAGAACAGGAGATTCCCAAATCCGCCGATCTGAACGGCCGGAGGCATGGCTGGCGGGGCAGTCAGAAAATCGGGAAACCGCCCGTCGAGCCAGCGTCCCATCCAACCAGAGGGTTCGGCCACTGCCGAGTCGCTGGCAGAACCCCAGATGTCGGAAGACCGGAAATGCGATAGGTTTTGCTCCGGATAGCCGATGCTGTGAACCACTTTCATGCCTCCATCCTGCCACATCCGAAGGAGGGGCTCCATGCTTTTAGGCATCCCCGACTCCGGGCTCAGGGAGAGGATGTCGGCATTGGGAACCGCAATTTGGGGGCGCCTGGACTTGTAGGTACTGTAGTCGTGAACCGGAATAATCATGTTTTGCCCGTCGTTTCCGCCTTTCAGGCGAATCAATACGAGAATCCGGTCGGTTTCGGCAGCGCCGAGCAACCAGGCCAGGGGGGAGGCGGACAAAGCGGTGACCGGCATCTGGCCGAGAAGCATAGAACCGGCGCCGGCGAGGCCGACGGAACGGATAAACGCTCTGCGGCTCCATCGCTCGTGATCCATCTCATGGGTCAACCCATCCTGAAGGGTTGCCCCGGGCAATAGGTGGGAATGGGATTTTGGGTCAGCCATGGTAGATAGGGTTGATATTGGTTCAGGTCAATTGAAAATCGGGGAGCTTGTAAAGGTATTGGATGAGCAAGGCCACCTGAGCCGGGGCAATGTCCCAGTCGAGATTCCATTGCCCGCTATCGTAGTAGTTTTGAGGCACCTCGTGTTTAAGGACCTTGGCTGCTCGGTCATAATCGGCAGGGTGTTGGAGTCCATTAGGCAGAAAAAAACCGGTAATGGCCGAGGTGATCGCAGAGGGGTCGTTCGGGCTGGAGGCAAGCGTTTTGGCCAGGCTGCGAAGCGTTTCCGGTTGCTGGGTGTAGAGCAGGAAAAGATAGATATCCAAAGTGTCCCATCGGCCGTTGAGGGTATCGCTATTGATCCAGGCTCTGTTTCCCGGCCATCCGGCAACGTCCGGCGGCTGAAAGAGCTGCTGGCCGAGCAGCCCGCCCAAATAATAGATGCCGTTCAGAATTTCTTCGGTATCATAAGCGAACTGGCCGTCTTTGATGAAGCCCAGGATCAGCTCCATCGGACTTTTGATCTGAACGCCCACCACGGGGTCGCTGAAAAAGTGTTCGCTTTTAAACAACTCCCGCAACACCGGCGCGATTTCAAACTGGTTGTCCAGAAAGGTTTTGGCCATGCCGTTGATGATTTCTTCGTTCGGCTGAGGGTGAACGAAATGCCGGTATAGCTTGGTGCAGATGTACCGGGCGATTTCCTTGCTGCGCTCGGCAAACAGCAGATCGTGGAGGGATTCGTAATTCCAGGCGCCGGTTTTCCCAAAAATGGTTTTTTGCCCGTCGTCAAAGAAAAACGGCGCAAACCCAATGGGGCCGCATAGTACCGGGACGCTGATCCATCCGGTCAGCGCGCGGGCCACCTGCTTGATGTCTTCCTGGGTATAGCCGTTGTCGCGGCCCAGGGTGAAGAGTTCCAGCAGCTCGCGGGCATAATTTTCGTTTGGGGAAAAGCGGTTGTTTTGCACGCCATTAAGGAAAACCAGCATGGCGGGGGTGGTTCCCATGGCCTTTACAAAGGTTTTAAAATTGCCCAGCGCATGTTGCTGAAGCAGCTTGTGGTACTGGTACAGGTAGGAGGGGCAGGCAAAGGTTTCGGCCTGGGTCACGAAATGATTGTGCCAAAACAGGGCCAGCTTTTCCCGAAACCCGAACCGGATCATATCCTTGATCCAAAGCCTTACCCAGGAAAGGCCCTGCTCAAACGCTTCCACCGGAAAGTTCGTATACTGAGGAAGGGTTAATTCCGCCCAGGGCGGCGCCGGGGGCAGCGGCAAAGCGAGCGCATCGTCCAGGATTTGGTCAACCGATGCCGAGGGGCTAAGCAGAAGGGCTTTTTTGAGATCGGCAGGGGACGCCCCAAATCCGGTGCGCCGCAGCACATGCTGAGCCCGCCGGGAATCCCAGGGCTTGTCAGCGGAAGGCACATAAGGAGACAAAGTACCTTCCGTGCAGGAGAGGAGTGCTTCCATGGAATAGGTGCGTTTTGAATTAAAAACGCAGGCCGCCTCCAAATGTTATACCACCCTTCGAATGGTTTGGCGCATGGAGCATGGCCGCTACTTCGCCGTAGGCATATGCCTGGAGGCGCGCGACAGCAGGTACAAAGCCACGCGGCTCGGAGTAGATCGGGCTGTAGCTAAACTAAAAACGGATTCGTTTTTCGCTCTACCCCCACGGTAGTTTCCAGGCCGTGTCCGGGATAAACGACCACGTCGTCGCCCAGAGGAAAAACGCGCTCGCGGATGCTGCGGATGAGCGTGTCGTAATTCCCTCCCGGCAGGTCGGTTCGCCCGATGCTACCCTGAAAAAGAACGTCGCCAGCGA
Source organism: Haliscomenobacter sp. (assembly GCA_016713275.1). Classification (GTDB taxonomy): domain Bacteria; phylum Bacteroidota; class Bacteroidia; order Chitinophagales; family Saprospiraceae; genus JADJPL01. The sequence goes on along the minus strand of JADJPL010000028.1, from coordinate 29,001 downwards.
GAAGCAACCGGTCTTCCTCTGAGAAAAAGCACAGGCTGGCAGGAGAATGACCGGGAGCGAGAATCGCCAGAAGCTTGGATTGACCAAACGCAATCGGGTCTCCATCTTCGATATACCGTCCCGGCATCGGAGATATTTCGGTATAAGAGATCCCGAACATGGCCGCTACGCTCGGCCCCGCTTCCAGAACGGGCAATTCGCCCCGGTGAATTTCCAGGGGAAGGCCAAACTTTTCTGCAATAAATTGGTTGCCAAGGATATGGTCTATATGGCAATGCGTATTAATCAGGCGTTCCAGGCGGATCTGGCGGTCCTGGATAAAGGCCAGGAGCTCGTCTTTTTCAAATTGTTGCCAACATCCCGGATCAAATAGAACCCCAGCCCCGGTTTCGTCGTATACGAGATAGGTGTTCTCCTGGAAGGGATTGAATGTAAAGCGGGCAACATTTAGCATGGCTTTTTGAGTTTATGGATTGTCCTATAGGAAGAAAAAGCGTACCTTATACGGGGTATTGCCGGTCTGGGCCGTACAGCATAAAATTGTTACAATAATCGCGGTTTATGCGGAATTCTTTGCTTCTTCTTTTGGCAATATTTTTTCCCTGACCGGAGGGTCGGGTCAGGGGTACCCAGGTGGAGTTCAGGAAAAACCGGGTCCAGTACCATAACGATTTCGAAGAATGGTCGCAGTACGAAAGCGACAACTTCTACGTATATTGGTATGGGCAATCCCGCAACATCGCCCAGGCTGCCGTACAACTGGCCGAGCTGGATTTTTCTGAAATCCAGAGTCTGCTGGAGCATCGCATCAATGAGAAAGTCCAGATCATCGTCTACACCGATATCACGGATTTCAAACAGAGCAATATTGGTTCTGAAGAAGCTTTTTCCAGCGTGGCAGGCCAAACCAAAATCGTAGGGAGCACCATTTTTGTCTACTTCGATGGCGATCACAGCAAACTCCGAAAGCAGATCCGGGAGGGAATCGCTTCCGTCTATCTGAACACCATGCTCTTTGGCGCCAACATCCAGGAGGTGGTGCAGAATGCCGTCATGCTCAACTTGCCTATGTGGTTTAAAGACGGCCTGGTGGCCTACGCCGCCGAACCCTGGAGCACGGAAAACGACAACGCGCTTCGCGATGCGATGGCTTCCAAAAAGTATAAAGGATTTGTCCGTTTGGCGGAAGACAACCCCCGCCTGGCCGGACATGCGCTTTGGTACTACATCGCGGAAAATTTTGGCCGGACTGCAGTTTCCAACCTGCTGTACCTGACCCGGATCAACCGCAGCGTGGAAAGCGGGTTCCTGTATGTAATGGGGACGTCTTATCCGGCCGTGGTTGCCGGGTGGGAAACGTATTTCTCCAAACGCTATCAGGAGGATCAAAAAGGCCGGGAAGCCCCGGCCGGCGCTCCGTTGGCTATTCGCAACCGCAAAAACTATCCCCTGAGCCAGCTTAAGCTGAGCCCCGACGGAAATACCCTCGCGTATGCCCTGAATCGGGCAGGACGGTTTAAGGTGTATCTTTACGATCTCCAAAAAAATACCTCCAACGTCATTTTTAAGGGGGGGCAGCGCAACCTGCTTCAGGCAACGGACTACAACTATCCCCTGCTTGCCTGGAACCCCAATAATACGCAGTTGTCCGTCGTCTTCGAATATCGGGACGACCTTCGGTTTTCTACGTACGACCTCAAAACCAGGAAAACGACCACAGAGCTCCTGGAGGAAACTTACCAGCGGGTTTTCGACATGGATTATGTTGATCCTTTCTCCCTGGTGTTTTCGGCCGCCGTCAGCAGTCAGACGGACCTGTTCCTTTATTTACCCCGCACCCGCTCGAGCAGGAGGCTTACGAATGATTTTTACGACGAGCAGGATCTGGCTTTTGTTAATCTGCGCAACCGGAAGGGTGTGGTTTTCGCTTCCAACCGTCCGGATACCCTGCTTCCGCTGGCGCCGGTGCGAAGGGATACGATACTGCCCAGGCGCACCTTTGACCTGTTTTATCTCGACCTGGAAGGGGACGCCCGGGAACTGGTCCGAATTACCCGAACACCCCTATCGGATGAGCGTTTTCCTGCCGCAGTAGACACGGCGTACTTCACCTATTTAAGCGACCGCTCGGGAATATATAACCAGGAGTCGGGCTTTCTGGAAGATTTTGTGCATCACCGCAATCAGCATATTTTCCTCAACGACGGTACGGAAGTGGTGATTCACGAGGACTCTACGCTGGAAAGCCTGGATACAACCCTGATCGACTCCATACAGATCCGGCCGGTGATCCGGCAGCGAGCGGTTACGTTTGCCTGTTCGAACCTGGACCGCAACCTGGAGGCGCTGCACACGTCTCCCAGAGGAAGAAAGCAAGTTGAGCTGATTCCGCGGCTGTCCAAATCCCTTGTCCTGGTTCAGGCGTTGCAAATAGAACCCAAAGACCGTCCTGCCGACACGTATTACCAGCAAGTTCGAAAACGGTTCATTCGCGCAGGGGAAGATACCCTTCACGGGCAGTTTTCTCACGAAATGCCGGCATCGTCCGCTATTCTGGTTCGTGAGCCATCTCATACCAATACGGATACCTTGCGGATACCCGAAGGATTTTTATTCCAGAGCCGGTTTGGGTTTCCGGTTTCCAGCCAACCCTTGCAAGAGGAGGGACGGGACTCGTTGAGTTTCTCTGTTGAGCCCCGTCCGGCGCCTCCGGTGGTGCTGCCTTTGCCTGTTGCGGCTTTCGATGCCGGCATGGCAGATGAAAGCCAAAAGCCTTTGCACCGGATCAACACCGCTCGAATTACTCCTTACCGGCTCCAGTTCCGTACCGACGAGGTAACGACCCAGATGGATAACACCCTTCTCTTTGAAGGATTGGACAACCTGGCCGGAAACCCGGAACCCGGCTTCTCTCCTCCTCCTGCCGGTATCCTGATGAAGGCGACGGTTAAGGATCTTCTGGAGGATTACCAAATGGAAGGAGGGATGCGGTTTCCGACTTCGTTCAACGGGGCCGAGTATTTCTTTGTCTTTGATAACAAGAAAAAACGGCTGGATCAGCGGTTTGCCTTTTATACTAAAAACCTCCGGTACAACGACCCGCCGGTATTCAATGTTCCCCGGCGCCGGGAAACCAATATTCTTTTAGGCCAATACGGGCTCCGGTATCCGCTGGACGTGTTTCAGAGCCTCCGGGCTACCGCTACCGTTCGTCGCGATCGGGTTCTCCAGATGGCTACCGACCAAACAACGCTCAATATTCCTGCGGCCAGTCAGCAACGTATCGGGCTTCGGCTGGAATATGTGTTCGACAATACCGTGGAGACAGCCCTCAACATGCGCAACGGCGCCCGTATGCGCGTGATGGGGGAAGTAATGAAAAAGTTCAGCTTCAAGGAAGAAGGCCAAAAGGGATTTTCTTTTCAGGATGGCTATATGGGGATACTCGGGTTGGACGCGCGGTATTACCAGCCGGTGCTTAAACATTCTATCCTTGCCGCCCGTCTGGCGGGCATGACCTCCTTTGGCACCGAAAAGATCCTGTATTACCTCGGAGGAGTTGATAATTGGCTTTTCCCGGAAAATAATGAAACGATCGACGCCCCACAGGGGAACTTCGCGTTCCAGACCCTGGCCGCCAACTTGCGGGGCTTCCCGATTAACGTGCGCAATGGCAACTCCTATCTGCTGCTAAATGCGGAAATGCGGGTTCCGGTTTTTCGGTACCTGTCCAAGAGATTGAATTCGGGCTTTCTCCGGAATTTTCAGGTGGTGGGCTTTTTTGACGTAGGCACCGCCTGGGCAGGCTCCGACCCGTTCCGGGAAGACAACCCCTTGAACACGACCGTGTTCAAGGAAGGCGAAGAAGGGAAAGAATTTATTTTTATTACGTTGAATTACTTCCGGGACCCAATCGTTGCTGGTTATGGACTTGGGGCCAGGGCGTTGCTGTTCGGCTATTTTGTCCGGGTGGATTACGCCTGGGGCCTGGAAACCCGCCAAATCCAGGATCCAAAGCTTTATATTTCCCTGGGGTTTGATTTCTAGATCATGGAATTATTGAAAGAAGTATGTGTGGACACTCCCGACCAGGCTCTGCGCGCGCAGGCGCAGGGCGCCCAGCGGATTGAACTATGCGCCCGCCTGGACCTGGACGGGCTTACTCCCGATCCGGATTTTATCCGCTTCGCGCTGAGCAGTCTGGAGATCCCCGTTCATGTCATGATCCGGCCCAGGGGGGGCGATTTCGTGTATTCCCCTCAGGAGGTAGAGCAGATGCGGGAGGCGATTCTGCATTGCAAACGCGCGGGGGCTCCGGGGGTCGTTTTTGGGGCCCTTCGGCCGGATGGGTCGTTGGATCTCCCTTTGATCCGCGATTTGGCCCTGCTGGCTAAGCCAATGAAGGTGGTCATCCACAAGGCGATCGACCAAACGCCGGACCCGGTGGAAGCGCTGGGACAATTGCTGGAACTCGGGGTGGTGGATAAAGTCCTGACTTCGGGCGGCGCCCCAACGGCAAGGGACGGAGCGGGTACGTTACAGGAAATGCTGAACCTCGCAGCCGGCCGGTTGGAGGTTATTGTTGCGGGAAAAGTGACGAATGAAAACCTGGAAGATCTTCACCAGTTGTTTGGAGCAAGAGAATACCACGGCCGCCGGATTGTGGGAGAAGTAGGGTAAGGCGTTATCGGTATTTCGCTTCGATAATAGCCAGACGCTGTGCAAGCCAGCCTTTCGATATCCACCTGCCCTGGCTCATGACCCCGGCTATGCGTTCCATCTGCCGGATGTTTTCCAATGGATTTCCTTCCAACAACAAAAGATCGGCCGTCGCGCCACGTACGATGGTCCCGTACACGCCTTCTACGCCAAAAAAACGTGCGGGATTGGCGGTCCCGCTTTGAAGGATCGCATAATTCGACAGCCCAGCTTCCGATAACGCCTGCATTTCCCGCTGGATGGAAAACCCGGGCACATTGCCTACCTGGGGAGCGTCGGAACCCAGCAGAAGACCGACCTTTTGCTTTTGCATTTCCCGGAGAATCCGCTGCCGGAGGGCAATATACGCTTTGGAGGTATCCGCGTTAAACCGGGGATTCTGCAATTGCTGCTGTTTGGCAGTGCGCCATTGGACCAGGGTTGCCGGCGCCATGTACCGCATTTCGGGGAGGTTAGTCATTTCGACGCCCGGCATGGGCGAGGTCCACTGAGCCAGCAGGCTTTGGGTGGGAACAATCCATACACCGGCTTTTTTGACCGCTTTAACGAGTTCGGGAATCCTCCGGGAATCCGCGAGGTTGGTGAAGTGGTACCCAAAGAGCCCGCCTAGTGCGAAATCCGGATGAGCGCTTTCCGGAACAAGCCCCTCCACGAACCCATCCATATGGTCGATGCTGGCATACCCCATCTCAATGGCTTTGCGGACGCCTACTTCAACAGGCACATGCCCGGCAAACGGGATGCCGGCTTCTCTGGCGGTTTGCACCAGCGCTTCCATCACCGGTAAGGTAATCCCCGGGTGAATTTTGAGAAAGTCATACCCTTCCTTTTTGTATTGCGCCACCTTTTGCCGCGCTTCATCAGGGGTCTTTACCGTGTTGCCGTTCAGCGAAGGGCTGGAGGTATAAATCCGGGGGCCCAACACCTTCCCGGTGGAAATTTTATCCTGTAATCCAAGGTGGTAAGGATCGCCCAGCATACCCCGGATGATGGTAATTCCATTGGAAAGATACAGAAGCAAGGTTTCCTGCACGAGTTCGTCATTTCCACCTGCCGGAACAGGGATATGGGCGTGCATTTCCGAAATACCGGGCATGAGGTATTTCCCGGTCCCGTCGATGACGAGGGCGCCGTCGATAGGTTTAATCTTCTTTGCCGGGCCTATTTTATAGACTACGGGGCCCCGGACCAGGACCGTTTGGTTCCGGAGTACGCGTTTGCCCGTCATGGGGATGACGCTGACGTTGACGAAGGCTACCTCAGGGGCGGTTGCTTGCCCCCAAGCTTCTCCAGCAGACAACCATGCCAGAAGACTAAAGCAAAGAATACCGGCGAACCGCTTCATTTTAAACAGATTTAGCAGACCCATTTAGCTTGCGACCTCTTCCCCTTTCATGCGTTCGGCATTTTCGGCAATGCGGAGCGTTTCGAGAATTTCGTCGAGGTCTCCTTCGAGGATTCGATCGAGCGAGTAAAGCGTCAGGTTGATCCGGTGGTCGGTCAGTCGGTTTTGCGGGAAGTTGTAGGTTCGGACTTTATCCGAGCGGTCGCCCGATCCGACGAGCGATTTGCGCTTCGCCGCCTGGGTGGATTCATGCAGTTTCTTTTGCGCTTCGTAAATCTTCTGGTACAACCGTTGAAGGGCAATTTCCCCGGTTCTGATTTGGGACCGGCCGTCGGTCGATTCCGACACCACTCCGGTTGGAATATGGGTAAAGCGCACCCCGGATTCGGTTTTGTTGACGTGCTGCCCCCCCGCGCCGCTCGACCGGAAGGTATCCACTTTGAGGTCGTCTTTTCGGATCTCTACGTCTTCCATCTCCAGTTTGGGCATGACGACAACGGTTGCCGCAGAAGTGTGCACCCTGCCCTGGGACTCGGTTTTGGGAACCCGCTGCACCCGGTGCGCGCCGGACTCGAATTTGAGCTTGCCGAAGACATCTTCCCCCTGCACTTCCAGGACGACTTTGTTGTACCCACCCACGCTGCCTTCGTTTACTTCCAGGACCTCGGTCTTCCAGCCTTTGGAGTCGAAATAGCGCGTGTACATCCGGTAGAGATCCCCTGCAAAAAGGCTGGCTTCGTCGCCTCCCGTACCCGAACGGATTTCAAAGATCACGTCCTTGGAGTCTTCCGGGTCTTTAGGGATGAGCAGCGTTTTCAGGGATTCTTCCAATTCTTTCAGCCTGGGCGAAAGCAAAGCGATTTCCTCCCTGGCGAGTTCCTGCATTTCCGGGTCGTCTTCTTGCAGCGTGAACCGGGCGAGGTCCAGATTGCTGAGCACGTTGCGGTATTCCAAAAAGGCGTCTACGACCGGTTGCAAGTCTTTATACTCTTTGTTGATTTTCCGGTACCGGTCCATGTCCTGGACGACGTCGGGATCCGAAATTTGTTCCTCGAGGTATTGGTAGCGATCATAAATCGCCTGGAGCTTGTCCAGCATGGCAGTGTTCCTGATTATTTGAGGCGTAAAAATAATATAAATTTTTCAGGTGATATTTATATGAAACAAAAGGATATGTGTAAATTGACCCACGGATTGCAAGCGCATGTTTTGACCCAAAGCAATTCGGATGATGACTGTTTAAATAGGTTGTCGTCTAATGGTCAGAAGAAAGGCCAAAGACTACCTAAAAAGCGGCAAAAAAAGCCGTCAAGCCAGTATTTCTTCCGCTAATAACCAATCTCTGTCAAAAAGCGTTTCGGCCTGTGGCCGTATTCATGCGCGTGCGGTTTCGCCTGGCGTTCAGCTGGACGTAGTGCGGGCCGCAAGGTACATTGACATGTTGCCGTGCCAAAGTATATGGCCGATAGTGGGTTAACCGGTGTTAACGTTTCCCTTTTAGTCCGGTATCCCTTGATGGGTCAGATATAAACGCAGGCTAAAAAAAGAAAATCAATCCGTTCTACCTGATGGCGTTGATCTTGTGTTTGGAAACAGCTACGGATGTGTGTTCTGTCGGGCTTTCGCAGGATGGCCGGCTTGTGGCGCTTCAGGAGTCGGAACAAGGGCGGGACCATGCTTCCCAAATCACCTTGCTGATCCGCAAATGTGCCGATCAGGCGGGGTACCGGCTGAAGGACCTCGACGCGGTGGCTGTTAGCAGCGGCCCCGGTTCGTATACGTCCCTTCGCATCGGCTGGAGCACGGCGAAAGGCATTGCCTACGCATCGGGGATTCCTTTGCTTTCGGTAGACACGCTTCAGGCGCTGGCTTGGGGGGCTGCCTCCCGGGTTCAGCAGGACACTGCCTGGTATTGCGCGCTGATCGATGCCCGGCGCATGGAAGTGTATGCAGGCGTATATACGGCTGACGGAAAGCGGATTAGCGGTCCGGAAGCCCTGATCCTTGACTCTGGCTCGTTTGGATATTGCCTGGAAGCGGGAAGAACCGCAGTCTTTACCGGCAACGGAGCGGCAAAATTTCAACCGCTTTGCCAGGAACCGAATGCCCTCTTTCTTCCGCTGGAAGCCAGCGCGGCATTCTTTCCGGCGTTGGCAGAACAGGCCTTTGAGCGTGGAGCGTTTGCCGAGGTTGCGTATTCCGAACCCCTCTACCTGAAACCCCCGAATATAACCAAGCCTAAATCGCTGATTTGATTAAAGAATGGTTTTATTTTGTTTATAAGTAGTTGACAAATAATTTATTAATCAATTTATATATTTTTTTTATCATTTGTATATGGGTTTGGTATGGTATTTGGTTCTATTAAAACGACAAACCTACGTTTAACAAACAGACCTTTTTATTATGAGAAAGCAGAAGAACGAAACCATCCTGTTGAAAAAAGGGCAAGCGGATATCCAATTGGACTATGCCGAACTGAGGAAAGCCGTATTGGTGCTCAGAGCGGTAAACCATAAGCTCCGGCAGAAAATTATTCACTTGCTGGAGGAATCCGAAATGATGACCGTAACGGACATTTACGTGAAGCTGCGCCTGGAGCAGTCAGTAGCTTCCCAGCATCTGGCCATCCTGCGCAGGGCAGGGGTCGTAGGCACCGATCGCCAGGGGAAGTTCATCATGTATTCGTTAAATAAAGATCGCCTGGCTCAAATTTCGCGCTTGGTGGAAGAACTGTTGCTTTAAGGCTGTTTCGGGCATCCCCCTGCCGCCCAAAGGCATCCTATTTCAGGAATTTTGCCCCAGGAACCTACGCCTCAATGGCCTTATCCCGCAGTTGCGCTGCCCAACGGATTCTGCCATTGAGGCGTTTGCCGCTCGTTGCTGCCCAGTTGATCCTCCGAGAAAGGCCAGAGAAGGCCGGCAATCATTTTTTCTTGGGAGGAAAAGAAAAAAAACGCATATTTGTTTTGTCCAGTTCAATTTACAACTATGAGAAAAATGACCAAAGTGAACCTCAATCACGAAAAGCTGGAGGTGTCTTCTGCGTTGCTCCGGGCTTTAGCGCATCCCCTGCGTTTACAGATCCTGGAGTTTATCGACCAGAACGATGCCATTAACGTGAACAAGATCTACAGCTCCCTGAAGCTCGAGCAATCCATTACGTCTCAGCATCTTCGCGTTCTTCGCATGGCCGATCTGGTAAAAACCGAACGGGATGGAAAGTATATTCATTACCGGATCGATTATGAGAAACTGGACCAAACGATGCAGGCTATCCGGGCGTTTTTGAAGGAAAAACCGGCAGGGAAAGCGTAACCAAGGGCGCCAGGAAAAAACATCCGCGTTCAGGTCATTCGGCCTGTTCGGCTATGCCATCCATGGCTTCAGACGCGGGGAGGGTTTCGGTAGGTTCTGGTTGAGCTTGCGCCGTGTGGCTTTTGAAAAAATGCCGCTGGAAAAGTAAAATGTGGAGTACGCCCGTGGTAATGGACAGGTCGGCGATGTTGAATACCGGCTTGAAAAACAGGTAGGGCCTCCCGCCGGTATAGGGCATCCAGTCGGGCCAAATGCCCTTAAACATGGGAAAATAAAGCATATCGACTACTTTTCCGTGAAGAAAGCCCGCATATCCTCCTTCCTTGGGAAACAGCGTAGCCAACCCGCCGTAATAGGGCGATTCGGAAAAGAGCATCCCATAAAAGGCGCTGTCGATAATGTTGCCCAACGCCCCGGCCAAAATGAGCGTAAACCCGGTCAAGACGCCCATGTTGCCTTTTTCTTTCAGGGTTCTTAGAATGAACACCAGGAGAATGACCACGGCGGCCAGGCGAAAAAGGCTGAGCGCGAGTTTGCCGTAATCGCCACCCAGGGTAAGCCCAAAGGCCATGCCGTTGTTTTCCACAAAATGAATTCGGGCCCACTCCTGGTTCAGCAGGAGGAATTCCTCATCATACTCCCTATGGGTTTTTACCCAAATCTTGAGGGATTGATCCAGGAGCAGGACAACGAACAAGATCAAACCAATTTTAAGCGACGGCTTCAACGAGTCTGTTTTTTATTTTTATCCAAAGCCACGGAATGGTAGGAGTAAAACCGCAGAAAGGCTGGCTGGGTTTACTCGTTTTCGTCATCCTCTTCTTCCTCTTCGACCAAATCGTCGATCTCTTCTTCCCCATCTTCCGATTCGACCGCAATTTTGGTGCGTTTGGTCAGGGCGTTAGCCCTGGAATCGTAGTAGTCTTTCCGGTTTCTCGCAATGTCGATAGCCGCAAACAAGGCCTCCCGGAATGAGTCGGGATCGGCTTCGTTTTTCCCGGCCAGATCGAAGGCGGTGCCATGGTCGGGAGAGGTGCGCACCCCAGGGAGGCCCGCGGTGAAGTTGATCCCCCCGCCAAACGTTAGCAACTTGAAAGGAACCAAGCCCTGATCGTGGTACATGGCCAGAATGGCGTCGAATTTTTTGTATCCTCCGGAACCGAAAACCCGTCCGCAGGGAAAGGCCCTACGACAAGCAGCCCGTTTTTCTTGCATTCGATCACGGCGGGGCGGATGATGCGGTCGTCTTCATCTCCGATAACGCCCCCGTCGCCTGCGTGTGGGTTGAGCCCGAGTACCGCGATCGTTGGGCGGTCGATCCCAAAATCGATCCGGAGAGAAGCCTCCATGATCTGGATCTTTTTCAAAATGCGCTCTTTGGTGATCTGCCCGGCCACGTCCTTCAGCGGAAGATGGTTAGTAACCAGGCCTACGCGGAGTTGATCCGCCACCAGGAACATCAGGCTCTCGTCTACGCCCAACTCTTTCGTAAGGTATTCCGTGTGGCCCGGGTAAGGAAACCCGGCCATCTGCATCGCTTCTTTATGGATGGGGGCAGTCACGAGCGCGTCGATCAAGCCCTGTTTCAGGTCCTTGGTAGCGCATTCCAGGGATTTTATAGCATATTGCCCGCCCATTTCCGTCGCCTTTCCCAGGGTAATGTTGACGTTTTCCTGCCAGCAGTTGAGGATATTGATCTTGTCCGTGGGCATACGCTCAGCGCGCTGGATGGAGTTGAAGTGAAAATCGATGCCAACTATGTTTTTGTGGTAGGAAATCACTTTGGTCGACCCGTAAACAACTGGAGTACAGAAATTGATGATTTGAGGATTGGCCAGGGTCTTCAGGATCACCTCCAACCCGATGCCGTTAATGTCCCCAATCGTGATCCCTATTTTAGGTTTGTCCATTTGTGCTATTTTTATCCCTATTTTGTGCAAAAGAAAGCCTGATCCGTTTTGTTTGGCGGGCTCCTCCGCATGGTAATCTGGCAAAATTAAGAATCTCAAAGTACAAACCGCACTTGAAAGCAAAGAAATCCTTCGGGCAACACTTTCTCAACCGGGAAGCTATCGCGGAGCGGATCGCTGGAAGCTTGCTCGGCGCCACTCCGGAATCGAATGTTTTGGAGGTTGGGCCCGGCCGGGGCATGCTGACGCAATTCCTCCTGCCCAGATTCCCGTCCTTAAAGGCGGTAGAAGCGGATCGCGATATGGTCGCTTATCTCGGGAAACATTTCCCCCAACTCGATGGAAGGATCCTCGAAGGCGACTTCCTTCAGACTCCGCTGGATACCGTTTTTGAGGGACAGCCTTTTTTCCTTATCGGAAACTTCCCCTACAATATTTCCTCCCAGATCCTTTTTCACATGGTGCGTTACCGTTCATTGGTACCTGAAATGGTGGGTATGTTCCAAAAAGAAATGGCGGACCGGGTGATCTCCGGCCCGGGCAACAAAACCTATGGGGTGATCAGCGTGCTGGTACAGGCCTATTATCAGGGGAAACTCCTGTTTGGCGTAGATAAAAGCTGCTTCTCTCCTCCCCCAAAGTGCAATCGGCCGTGATCCGCCTGGTGCGAAAAGAGGACGTGGTTTGGGAGTGTTCCGAAAATCAGTTTCGGCGGGTAGTCAAACAGGCCTTCAGCCAGCGCCGCAAAATGCTGCGCAATTCCCTGAAGCCTTTACTCGCGGATCATGGCGTTCTGGAGGATTCTTTTTTTGACAAACGCCCTGAACAACTTTCTCTCGACGACTACAAGGCGCTCGTGAAGCGTCTTGAACCCTGGCTGATTTAGAGGCTTTTTCCTTTAATTACCCTACCTTTGCACCGAAAATAGCCGGCGCCCTCTGGGTAAGCCGGGGTTGATTATTCGTATCATCAAAATAAATCCGATCATGACGCTGGAAGAACTCATCATGGAGGACCTGAAGACGGCCATGCGCGAAAAGAACGAAGCTGCCAAGCGGGGCATTCGGGCGATTAAAGCAGCCATCCTCCTGGCCAAGACCGACGGAAGCGGGCAGGAGGTGAACCAGGACCGCGAAATACAGATCCTGCAAAAACTCGTCAAGCAGCGCCGGGAGTCGCTCGAAATCTATCAGAAAGAAAACCGGGAAGACCTGGCTCAAACGGAACGCGAGGAAATCGAAGTGATCGAGAAGTACCTTCCCAAAGCGCTGACGCCGGAAGAGCTGGAAGCTGCTCTGAAGGAAATCATCGCGGAAACAGGCGCTGCTTCTCCCAAAGACCTGGGGAAGGTCATGGGGGTCGCCTCCAAACGTCTGGCCGGCAAAGCCGACGGCAAAGCGATCTCCGAAATGGTGAAATCGTTGTTGAGCTGATTGCCTAATCCTCTTTAAAGCCTGAATCAAATGAACCTGGATTTTTTAAAAGAACTCGGCCTGAAGGCCAAAAATGAAGGAACCAGCACGGGATTGGAAGCTTCCGATTCCGGGATTTATATCGACTCCTATTCGCCGGTAGACGGCGCCCTGATCGGCAGCGTCAGCGTGACGACCCGCAGGGAATACGACGAGGTAGTAGCCAAAGCGCAGCATGCGTTTGAACAATGGCGCCTGATCCCGGCGCCGCGCCGCGGCGAGATCGTCCGGCAGTATGGCGAGGAACTCCGGAAGTACAAAGACCCCCTGGGGCGCCTGGTGTCTTACGAAATGGGGAAAAGCCTTCAGGAAGGCTGGGGCGAGGTGCAGGAAATGATCGATATCTGCGATTTTGCCGTGGGCCTTTCCCGGCAGCTCTACGGGCTGACGATGCACTCCGAGCGGCCCGCTCACCGGATGTACGAGCAATGGCATCCGCTGGGGATTACCGGCATTATTTCCGCCTTCAACTTTCCGGTGGCTGTTTGGTCCTGGAACGCTATGATCGCGATGGTTTGCGGCGATGTGTGCATTTGGAAGCCATCAGAGAAGGTGCCGCTGTGCGCGGTAGCCTGCCAGAATATTTTTCAGAAAGTGCTGCGGGATAACCAGGTCCCCGAAGGCGTCTCCTGCATTGTGGTAGGGGATTACAAGGTGGGCGAATTTATGACTCTGGACGAGCGCGTGCCGCTGGTCTCTGCCACAGGCAGTGTGCGCATGGGCCGCATCGTAGGCGCTACCGTTGCCGGCCGCCTGGGGCGAAGCATCCTGGAACTGGGGGGCAACAACGCCATCATCGTCACCCCAAGCGCCGATCTGGACATCGTGCTCACTGGCGCCGTATTTGGCGCAGTAGGCACCGCCGGGCAGCGCTGTACCTCTACCCGCCGGCTCATCGTACACGATAGTATTTTCGAAGAAGTTAAAGCCAAACTGGCCAAAGCCTATGGGCAGCTCCGGATCGGCAACCCGCTCGACCCTGCCAACCATGCCGGGCCGCTGATCGATACCGGCGCTGTAGCTACCTATCTGGAAGCGATCGAAAAGATCAAAGCCGAAGGCGGGAAATTTCTGGTGGAAGGCGGTCGCCTGGAAGGGCCCGAATACGCCACAGGCTGCTACGTCCGGCCTTGTATCGCCGAGGTAACTCCGGATGTCCCCATGGTACAGCATGAAACGTTTGCGCCTATTTTGTATATCATGTCCTACCGGACGATCGAGGAAGCCATCGCTATCCAAAACGGCGTTCCCCAGGGGTTGTCCAGCGCGATCATGACCAACAACCTGCGCGAAGCGGAGCGCTTCCTTTCGGTAGAAGGCTCCGATTGCGGCATTGCCAACGTCAACATGGGCACCTCCGGGGCCGAGATTGGGGGCGCTTTCGGCGGAGAAAAACAAACCGGCGGCGGACGAGAGTCGGGCTCCGACTCCTGGAAAGCCTATATGCGCAGGCAGACGAATACGATCAATTACAGCACCCAGGTTCCACTGGCGCAGGGGATCAAATTCGAACTGTAAGTCAAAGAACAGAGGGGAACGCCCTTTTCCCAAAGGTTGTTCCCCTCTGCTCTTTTGTTTTTTGCAGAAGTCTGTTCTTGTACAGTGCTCGTTATTAGCGTTTTAGACGAAGCGATTTCCGCGCCTTCCCGTAGGATCGCCCTTTTTCCCAACTGGACAAGCATCATTTCTTTTTCTATTTTGCGCTTCCTGAATGATGGAACCTTTGGGTTCTGCAAAAAATGATCCGTATGCTGGTCAAAACATTTGGAAGCGCAGTTTATGGCGTAGACGCCCGCACCATCACCGTGGAAGTCGACTCTGGCGGGCAGCCGGTGGCGGGGACGAACTATTATTATATGGTGGGGTTGCCAGACAGCGCGGTCAGGGAAGGATTTCAGCGCATCGAATCGGCGATTTCCAATACGGGCTACCGCATGCCCAGGGCCAAGACCATCGTCAACCTCGCGCCGGCAGACCTTCGCAAAGAGGGCTCGGCCTACGACCTGCCGATTGCGATGGGCATCCTGGCGGCAAGCAAACAAATCCGCGACGACCTGCTTCCCAAGTATATGCTGATGGGCGAGCTCTCCCTGGATGGAACCCTCCACCCTGTCAAAGGAGCTTTGCCGATGGCGATCCAGGCGCGAAAGGAAAAGTTTGATGGCTTGATCCTCCCCAAACAAAATGCCCGGGAAGCGGCTATTGTGGATCAGCTTCCGGTCTACGGCGTGAGCCACCTCTTTGAAGCCATTGAATTTCTGAACGGGCAGCGCGCCCTGGAGCCAGTTTTTGTGGATACGCGGGATGAGTTCTTTCACCACCTCAACAACTATCCGGTAGATTTTTCCGACGTCCGGGGCCAGGAGAATATCAAGCGGGCGCTCGAAATTGCTGCGGCAGGCGGGCACAACGCGATTCTGATCGGCCCCCCTGGCGCGGGAAAAACGATGCTGGCCCGGCGGCTTCCGACGATCCTTCCGCCCCTAACCCTTCACGAAGCGCTCGAAACCACCAAAATCCACTCGGTTGCCGGCGCCTTGCCTCCCGATACCGCGCTGGTAACTACCCGTCCGTTTCGCTCTCCCCACCATACGATCAGCGATGTGGCCATGGTAGGCGGCGGCTCCAATCCCATGCCTGGCGAGATCTCCATGGCCCACAATGGCGTGTTGTTTCTGGACGAACTGCCGGAATTCAAGCGCAGCGTTCTGGAGGTGCTTCGACAGCCTATGGAAGAACGAAGAGTAACCATTTCCAGAGCCAAAATCAGCATCGACTATCCCGCAGGGTTCATGCTCATCGCCTCGATGAACCCCTGTCCTTGCGGCTATTACAATCATCCGGAAAAAGAATGCGTTTGCGGGCCGGGCGTAGTGAAGCGCTACCTGACCCGGATCTCCGGGCCTTTGCTGGATCGCATCGACCTGCATGTAGAGGTGACCCCCGTTAGTTACGACGAGCTGGCAGGCGCCGACAAGCCCAGGGAAACGAGCCGCGAAATCGCCGCCCGGGTGAACAAAGCCCGGGAAATCCAGGCGGTCCGGTTCAAGGGGCTTCAGGAAGAACTCCATAGCAACGCTCAGATGCCCAGCCGTATGGTGCGGGAGGTGTGCCAGGTCAACCAGGCCGGCCTGGCGCTTGTCCGCAAAGCCATGGAGAAACTTCAGCTCTCCGCCCGGGCTTTCGACCGCACTTCGGTCAGGGTTAATTTATGAACCAGCCTAAATACTGCTCAATCCATCCGCTCAGAAAATAGGGCAAATTCAGTAAGCGATATGATTTCCCGTTCCTTGAAGTAAGTTCGTCAATACGCAGTTCCCCTCCATAAACCCTTACCGCAAATTGATGGGGACATCGGTCCATGAATTCATGTAGCGAGCGCAACGTACCGCTTGCGCCCGATTTAATTTCGATTGGAATAAGTAGGTTTTTAAAAGGAAGCACCATGTCCACCTCTGAAGTCGTGCCTCTTTCTTCCCGCACCCAGAACGCTCGTTTAATTCCGGGGAGATGCGATTGAGACTTGATCTCTTGATGGACAACCTGCTGGGCTAGTTTCCCTCTGGAGCTTTGATGCAAATCTTTCACAGTGAGTAGTTCCTGATGAAGCCCCAGTTGATAATTCACCAGACCAACGTCAAGGAAGTGGAGCCGCGGGTGCTTTTTTATATCTGGAACAATGGGAGGTTGCGTTTGAGTAGTTGGATAGATTAATTCTAAAAGCCGAGCCTTAATCAAGGCATCCATTGCTTCCTTCACTTCTCTTGTACGAAAGCTGGAACCCCCAAAATGATTCAGATTAATCCGGTTATCTATTTCGTAGGGGGCCGTGTCCATTATATGCCGAATAACCTTTTTTTGAGTGTCATTCTGGGCGTACTTTTCTACATCTTCCTTGTAGGACTCAATGATACCTGCATAGAGGTTCCTTACCCTGCTTAGATCTTTTTCTCTGAAATAGGCGGATGCAATGCCGGGCATACCCCCAATTAGCGCAAATTCATGAAACATTGGATATAAGACAGGAACAAATTCATTTTGTATCGGAACCGTGTCGAGAATTTCAATGGCTGCTTTATTACCCCTGCCTAATAGAAATTCCCGGAAATTGAATGGATGAAGCTCAGCATATTCCACTCTGCCTACAGGTACTCTGCTTATTTTATTTAATCCAAATTCGAGTAAAGAACCTGCAACGACAATATCTATATGAGGAAAATCTTCCTTAAAATATCGAAGGGATTCAATAACCTGTGGTTGTTCCTGAACTTCATCGAAGAATATCAAGGTGCGTGCATTCGGATTATTCTGAAATCCTCTGGAGAGGAACAGCAATTGGACGGTTGTATGGACATCCGGCAGCTGTTTGATTAAGCCGGCGTCGGGAGTTTTCTCCAGATTGAAATATAAATACTGATCATAGGATTTGCCAAACTCATTGATCAGCGTTGTTTTGCCAACCTGCCTCGCTCCTCTCAAGATCAAAGGCAAACTTGATGCCGATGACTTCCATTGAATAAGATATTTTTCTATATTTCTGTTTATCAACAAATTAAATGGAATTTATTGATTGGTTTGTCAATAGTAATAGGTAAAAATAATAAAATAACGTTCTAAAGAATAGGCTATTTTGTTGTTTTTTTGTCAAATCGCATAATCATTTTGCCGGCAACCCGTGTATTTGCGGCAACCTGACCAACACCTTCCGCCCTGTTTCTACTCCCCCTGCCCAAGCGAATACCCTCTTACTCCATCGAAATGATACAGGTTTTCGGTTTTGATGAACTCCAGGCCGGTATCGGTGATGCGGTCGAGGAGGTCGGTTATATCTTTGGAGTGAATGGCAAACATGTCCAGCCCGCCCGAATTTTTTTCGTTTTTTGCGGGTTATATAAACGAACCCACTAAACTGCACGCCTATGCTGCCGTTCACCCTTCGCCCTGGCGCCTCGACGACCTCGATTCCCTGGTACGCCACGCCGACAACCCGCGCATTGCCGGGAACCTGACCAACGCGTTTCCCCACCCCTACACCCGGGAAGATGGGGAGCGGTTTATCAACATGGTTAAGGACCATGAGCCCACCCGCATCTTTGCCATCGAGATCAACGGGGAAGCCTGCGGCGGGATAGGCATCCATCCCCAGCAAGATATTTACGCCAAAAATGCGGAGATCGGCTATTGGCTTAGCGAGGACTATTGGGGGCAGGGCGTCATCACCCGGGCTCTGGAACAGATTGTACCGTATGCCTTTGCTCATCTCGACATCACCCGCCTGTTCGCCCGTCCGTTTCATACCAATATCGGCTCGCAACGCGCTGGAGAAAGCGGGGTTCAAGCTGGAAGCCCGCCTGGCCCAAACCCTTTTCAAGCATGGGGTCTATTACGACGAATTGATCTATTCCATCTTGCGCGAACGTTGAACCGAAAAACGCTTTCGTCTTTGAAACGGCGCTTTTCAGCCCACTTTTTTGCCTTTTTATCGATTGGGGGGATTACCCCCACGCTTCTCCATTATCTTAGGGGCTGTCTCAAAAGATCGTTCTTTGCTTCCTGCGTGAAACTTTATTTTCTTTTTGCAATTTTTTTAAAAGAATTGAAAAAGAAAATGTTTTGCAGGGGCAAGAACGATCTTTTGAGACAGCCCCGATTGTGTTAAATCGGCCTGGATTTTTTTTAAAGATCCTCCAGATGGAGATAATTTTCTTTCCTGTAAGCGTTCTCTTAGTGTCGGTACGAATTGATTAAAACCTTATTTTCTATGAAACTTAAAGCCCTTCTAATTCCCGCCCTATTGGTTATCGCGGCGGTGTTTGCCGCGTGGTATTTTTTAAAACCTGCCAAAGCGAAAAAGAAAGCCTTCAACTGACGACCCTCGTTAAACAGGGCGACTTCAAAGTGAAAGTGACGGCTACCGGAGAGCTAAAGCCAAGCGTTCTGAAAAAATTATCGGGCCCCAGGGATGCGCACCGTAGGTATCTGGCAAACCAATATCACCGATCTGGTGGCGGAGGGCACCATGGTAAAGGAAGGCGACTATGTAGCCACCCTGGATAAAACAGAGCTCACCAACCGCATGCGCGACGCTCAAACCCAGATGGACAAAATGCTCACCCAGCTCGAACAGGCCAAAATCGATACGGCTATTGAATTGCGCGGAATCCGGGACCAAATCGTCAACCTGCAATTCCAGAAAAAAGAAAAACAACTGCAACTCGAACAGAGCCGGTTTGAACCCCAAAGCGTCATCCACCAGGCTGAGCTGGATTTGGAACGCGCCGAGCGGGACTACCAGCAATTGGTGGAACGACTCGCCCCACCAAAGAGAAATCTCAGGCAAAAATCTCCGAATAAACGCTTCGGTGCGCCTTCTGCAAGATCAATTCGCCCGAATGGCGGAACTGGCCGGTCAGTTTACGGTCATGGCGCCCAAAAGTGGAATGGTCATCTATGCCCGTAACTGGGACGGAGGCAAGGTGACCCCCGGATCGCAGATCAATGCCTGGGAACCTACGGTGGCGGAACTTCCCGACCTGACGGAAATGATCTCCAAAACCTATGTCAACGAGGTAGACATCAACCGGGTGCGCAAGGGGCAGGACGTTCGGGTCCAAATCGACGCCTTCCCTGGCCGGAGCTACACCGGCACCGTCATTCAGGTTGCCAACATCGGAGAGCAATTGAGAGACTACGATTCCAAAGTATTTGAAGTCATCATTCAGGTACATGAGAGCGACTCCATCATGCGGCCTGCTATGACTACCAGCAACGAAATCGTCACCTACATACACAAAAGGTACTCTACGTGCCTATGGAAACGCTCCAAAGCGATAGCCTGTCTTATGTCTTTAAAAACAGGATGGCAAAGTGGTCAAACAGGAGGTGGTTGCAGGAGATAGCAACGAAGACGAAGTCATTATCGCTTACGGGCTAAACGAAAAGGACGAGATCCTGCTGGTTGCGCCGAAAGACGCCGAAAAACTGGCTTTTATTCCGCTAGACAAAAAAATCAAGGAGGAGATCCGCAAAAAGCAGGAAGCGGAGCGGAAAAAACGCGAAGCCGAAGCTTTAGCCCGAAGCAGGAAAGTGCCCGAAGAAAAACTGCAGACTGGCTCAGAATCCGGGGGAGGGAGCATTATTATTTTCAACTGATATCCAGGACCAATGGCCGGCCCTTCGGAAATTGGATTAAGACCCGGAGCAGCCGGTTGGTTTCTTTTCCTGTGCCGCCATCCCATTCATCAACGCAATGAAATACCTCGCCCATGCAACGGGTACTATTTAATTTTTTGCTGGCCATGGAAGCCGTTCTGGCAAACCGGATGCGGGCCTTGTTACCGGCCTGGGGATCTTGTTTGGCGTAGCCGCTGTCATCGCCATGCTGGCCATTGGATCCGGGGCCAAGCAATCCATTTTGGAACGCATGAAACTGATCGGCGCCAACAGCATCGTGATCAAAGCGGTGGTTTGGATCCCGAAAGCGAACAAGAGGGCAACGCGCAAAGCGGCGCCGGGGGAAGTGCCGGCGGCGGGCAAAAAGAAGGAGGAAAAAGGCCCTGGTCTCCCGGTCTTACGCTGGCAGACCTGGAGTCGATCCAAACACCCTGCCTCAAGTGGAACGGGTAAGCCCCGAAATCGTCCTGCCATCGTCCATTATCGAAGCGGGCAAACTGGAAAAAGGCCGCTGCATCGGGTAACGAACGACTTTTTTACCCTCAACAACATCACCCTGAGCCAGGGGAATTTCTTTCACCGGAGCACCTCCGCGCCGGCCGGGCGGCCTGCGTCATCGGTAAAAATATTCAAACCCGGTTTTTCCCAAACGACAATCCCCTGGGGCAAAAAATCAAAGCCGGGCAAACCTGGCTGACCGTAGTCGGCGTGCTGGAAAAACGGAGCGCCAGCCAGGAAAGCCTTAAAACCCTCGGTATCCGCGACTATAACGACGACATTTATATCCCCGTTGGCACCGCATTGCTCCGGTTCAAGAACCGGGCCGTGATCTCAAAGAGGATATCGGGCGGGGACGTTCGGAGCCTGGCGGTCCGGTCGACAATTACCACCAGCTCGACCGCGTGGTGGTGCAGGTTGGCGACTCCCGGTACCTGCGGGCAGTAGCGGACGTAACGGCACGCATCCTGGAAGCGCAGACACCGGGATGTGGTTGACTTTGAAATCGAAGTGCCGGAGTTGCTGCTCGAAAGAACAAAAGAAGACGCAGGAAACGTTCAACCTCGTGCTGGCAGCGATTGCCGGCATCTCGCTCCTGGTAGGCGGCATCGGTATCGTGAATATCATGCTGGCCTCGGTCATGGAGCGGATCAAGGAAATTGGCGTCGGCGGTCGCTTGCGCGCAACGCAGCGACATCATTCAGCAATTTTTATTCGAAGCGATTACGATTAGTTTGATCGGAGGCCTTTTGGGATTCTCATCGGAGTCGTCAGCGCTCAGATCATTACATCTTCCTTTAACATTCCTGCTCTGGTGTCGGGCTGGTCGATTTTGCTTTCTTTTGGCGTCGCGGCTTCGGTCGGGCTGGCGTTTGGTATTTTTCCTGCCAGAAAGGCCGCCATCCAAGACCCGATCAAAGCCTTGCGCACCGAGTAATTTTTCTGAAATAGCATAACCCTCGAAAAAACCGCCTTTCATGAAAAAAAGCCTGGCTAACCGGTATTCTGGCGTTTGCATTTGCTGTATGGGGCTTTTCCCAAGAGCCCGGAAACCTTTCGTCTCACCCTGGAAGAAGTGGTCGAACTGGCACAAAGCGACGCCCCCAGCGTTCAATTGGCTAAAAAACGAGGCTAAGCAATTTCTATTGGCAATTTCAATCTTTCCGGGCGGACTACAAACCCGTGATTGGGGTGGAAGCTATTTTGCCCAACCTGAACCGGTCGATCCAATCGATAACCCTTCCTCCGGCGGCGTCAGCTTTATCCAGCAATCCTTCGCGAACAACAACCTCGGGCTGTCGCTGCGCCAGGATATTGGGCTTACTGGCGGTACGGTTATTTTGAATTCCGGCATCAACCGCCTCGACGTCTTTGCCAACGAATTAAACCCGCGCGCAACCTCTTTTCTGTCTAACCCCGTTTCCATTTCGTTAATTCAGCCTATCCTGGGATACAACGCGCTGAAATGGAACAAAATCACCGAACCCTCCGCTATAAAGAAGCCAAACAAGCGTATTCCGAAAATATGGAGCTGGCCGCCTACACCGGGGTACAGCTTTTCTTCGACATTCTCATCGCCCAGCTCAACGTCGAAGCCGCTACGCAGGAAAAAATCAACGCCGATACCCTTTACGGGATTTCCAAAGGCCGGTTTGAGGTGGGGAGGATCGCGGAGACGGAGTTGCTGCAAATTGAACTCAGCGTCGCCAATGCCGAAAACGCCATCGCCCAATCCACCCTGAACCTCCAATCCAGCATGGAGCAGCTTCGGACGTTCCTCGGTATCCAGCGGGCCGCCCGCTTTGAGATGGTTCCCCCGCTTGAACTTCCCAGCTTTATCGTCGACCCCAACCAAGCGCTGCAATTTGCCCTGCAAAACCGAAGCCTGATCGTTTCCCTGGAACGCCGCCTGAAGGAAGCAGAGCGCAATATCGCCTAGGCCAAAGGACAAACTGGCCCCAGATTAGCGTCAATGCGGCGTTTGGCCTCCAACAAACCGGATCTACCTTTCAGACGCGTTCCAGCAACCGCTCGACCGCGAACAGCTTACCCTGGGGTTGGAAATCCCTATTGCCGATTGGGGCAAAGCCAAAGCCCGGCGCGAAATCGCCCAGTCGAACTTCGAACTGGAACGCCTCAACGTTGCCCAGGAACGCGTCAATTTCGAACAAAGCATTTTGCTGAAGGTCCGGCAGTTCGACCTGGTGCGCGATCAGGTTAGCCGCGCGCTGCGCCTACGAAGTATCCCGTAAACGCCAGGAAATGACCCGCAACCGCTACTATATCGGCAAAATCGGAATCACCGACCTCAATATTGCCGTTCAGGAACAGGAAGCCGCCCGGCGAACGTTCATCACCTCTATCCGCGACTCTGGGAAGCCTATTACGACCTGCGCCGCAGCACCTTATACGATTTTGCAGCCAATAAATCGCTCGTCAATCTTCCGCAGGGGTATTGAGGACGGGAGGACGGGGGACGGTGGACGGAGGACGGTGGACGGGAGACGGGAGACGGGGGACGGGACGGGGGACGGAGGACGGGGGACGGAGGACGGGGGACGGGGGACGGGAGACGGGGGACGGGGGACGGGAGGACGGGGGACGGGAGACGGGAGGACGGGAGACGGATGGACGGGGGACGGGAGGACGGGGGAGACTGTTCAATAAAGTGTGTCTATTACCTTTAGGGACAAATGTCGGAAACAGCGATGAAAAAGCGAAAAACAAGTAGTCCGAGTTTTGAGGAATTGGTGCCGGAGGAGGAACTTCGGGAACGGATGAAGGCGCACTTAAAGAGCCGGGCGCCGTTATTTGGGGAAGGGAGCGTATTTAGCGAACTGCTACAGTCGGCGGTCAATGGGATGCTCAACGGAGAGATGGGGGATTTTCTGGCTGAAGAGCGGGCGAAGGAAAAAGCCAACAAGCGCAACGGCTATACGAGCAAGGCGGTGCGTTCGGTGGCTGGTGTGCTGCAGATACAGACGCCGCGTGACCGGCAGGGGGATTTTGAGCCGGAGGTGCTGGCCAAGCGGGAGCGGGAGCTAACTAGCGGGATGGATGAACAGATACTGGCCCTGTATGCGCAAGGCAACTCGGTGGAAGATGTTCGGCGGCTGGTGTCAAAGATCTATGGCATATCCCTATCGGCGGGAAAGATATCGGCGATCACCGATGGGTGCTGCCGCAGATTGAGCAGTGGCGCAGCCGATTGCTGCACAGCTTTTATACGGTGATCTACCTGGATGCGATCCACTTCAAAATCCGGCATGAGGGCGCCTATTCGAACCGGGCATTTTACACGGTCTACGGTCTGGATGCGCAAGGGCAGCGGGATTTGCTAGGGCTATACATTCATGAATCGGAGGGCGCCCGAGCCTGGGCAAGGGTGCTTGAGGACATCCGCAAAAGAGGGGTGGAGGATGTGCTGATCTTTTGTACAGATGACCTGAAAGGGTTTAGCGAAGCCATTGACGAGGTCTACCCTTTGAGTATGGTACAGAAGTGCATCGTGCATAAAGTACGCAGCAGCACGCGTTTTTGCGATGACAAAGATTCCAAGGAGGTGCGTAAGGACTTGCGCTCAGTCTATTCATCGCCTACGCGATCGGCGGCGGAGCTGGCCATGGAGGCCTTTGAGCTCAAATGGCAAAGCAAGTACGAGGGCATCTGCCTGACGTGGCGCAAAGACTGGGACGAGCTGATGGCGTTCATGGACTATCCGGCAGGGATGCGCCGAATGATTTATACGACCAATGCAGTGGAGGCGCTGCATCGCATCGTGCGCAAGCTCATCAAAGGCAAAGCGGCTTGGGTGTCCGACACGGCGTTAACCAAACAACTGTATTTGTCGTTAATGCATAACGAAAAATCCTGGAAGCGTCCGGCCCTGGGCTGGAAGAAGATCCAACGGGAGTTGATCGCATTACATGGCGAGCGGGTGTTGAACCATATGCGCGATAGCTGAACTAAGCCCGGTTGCCTCAAACATAAGGCGGCACGTGACGGCGCCGCAAAGATACCAGCAGTGGCAGGGCCTGCTCAAGGTCAAGCCCTTCGGGTTGCTGCGTAAAAAATTTTTGAATAAAAATTTTTTACGCGCAAACCTTGCCCAGACCCTGCCACTGCTGATGGGCTGCCGCTAAGCCGTCAAGTGCCTACATCCCTGTCCATATCAAAAGAGAATGGACGCGAAAAGAGCAATAGGCGAGTAGCCCTTGAAACAGAAAAACAGACTTTTTTAAACTAAATTTTTAACCCAGACACACTTAAATGAACTATCCCGACGGGGGCGGGTTACCTGCGTTTAATCAAATCCATCGCTTTTTGCAGGATCAGGTCTTCTCCTTTTCGGAAAGCTTCAGCCTCCATATCCACCAGCACGTCCGGTACGATCCCTCCTTCGGGTTTTCCGAAAGGGGAAACGTTCCGATCAGGGGGATGTCCACTTCGATTTTGGAGTTCGGAAGCCGGAGGAAGGCGATCCGCCCGCCATTGATGCCGCGCTGACTGCCCCCTGTTGGTCGTCCGACCAAGGTTGCGAGGCGGTGGGCTTTGCAGAATTTGGCGAGGTAGAACGTCGCCGAACTGTTCGTTTCGTCGACGAGGAGGTAGATGTTGCCGGAAAAGGCCTTTTTACCCGCCGGGATTTCCAACGGATCATCGGGTTTGATCCAGGTATAAAACCGGTCGTCGATGCGCCTGACCTTTCCCCTGAAATCCTTGAAGCTGTCGTCCCAGGAACGGAGATAAGGCTCCCATTCCGGGGCGATGTATTCGTAGCGCAGCCTGTCCTCAATGGGTTCCATGGCAATGGGTTTGGAAACGAGGTATTGCGACAAAAAAAGCGATGACTTCATCTGCTCCGCCTTCGTTGTTGCGGATGTCGATGACGAGGTTGGGGATGGCTTGCTTTTGCAAAGCAGAAAACGCATCCTGCAAAAATTTTCGCCAGTTCATCGTCATTTTCCAGGTTTGAAAATGGGGCAGGCGGAGGAGCGCCGCATTGGCGTCAATAACGGTGAACTGCCAGAGGGAGTCCGAATTGGTAGCGGAATAGCCCCCTGATCGTTTTAGAAGCGCTTCCTTTCGTTGTTTCGGCGTCAGGGCGTTTACCTCAAGCGTCTGAAGAGGCCGCCTTCCTGAAACTGGATCTCCAGGCTGTATGTCCCATTCCTGGCGGAAACAAGAGGGGGAAATACACATCGAACGCTTCAAAACCCTCCACTCCGAATACCTGGAGGTCGGCCAGCCGTTTGCCGTCGTTATTCCCGTCTGCTTTTACCAGCGGGAGCAAGCTGTCCCAAATTTCGGAAACAGGAATGTCATTCACGCGCTTTATTTCGGCCCCAACAGGAATGGCTTCGTGCTCGGAAGCATTTTCAGCGATAAATATCCGCCGGTCCAGGATACGAAAAAGGAAGGGGAGCTTGTCGGCCTGCCGGAATACCGCATGCTGGATCAGTTGGTTTTGGTTGAAAAAGTTGGCGTACGTATGCCCGCACCGTACCTGTCCGACGAGGCGCGAGATCAGGAGGTAGGCTTCGCGGTAGCTCGTGTTGCGGTTAAAAGCGGCTCGAATTCGGCAAGCAGTGCCTGGAGGAGGCTTCGGTCTGGTATCGGTACAAGCCCGGATGCAGTTCCAGCAGGCCTTTTTCAGCCAGAAAAAATCTTCGGCCATTTGTTCTGCCAGAAGCGGGGGAAGCGCATCGGGCGAAGGCGGAATATACTCGTTCCACAGGCTGGAAAGGACCGTATCCTGCCCGTTCCAGACCAGCACCCGGTTTTCGCCCGGGAGTTCCCAGGTTTTTCGTCTGTAATAAATTTATACTCCAGCAGAGCGCCTGGGAGGAGGTTTTTGAAGGAGATCTGGGCAGCGTACACCTTCCCGCCCGGGGCGACTTTAATTCCACCGATTGATCCCAGGATAGCGGAGAAGGCTTCCCCGGATACCAACGGATTTGGGCGCCTTGCCTTCCTGGAGCACAGGCGTTAGGTCGACCTGAAACGTAAGGCTACCTCTTGGGCGGATAGGGAGCGCAACGCCCAGGTAGTCAACAACAGCAGAAAAAGCGATTTAAGAAAATGCATAGGATTGAATTAGCGGTTTAAGGAATACTGATTCCGAACAAAAAATCCGCCTCTCCATCAAAACGCACTTCCTTGGTAATGGTTAAATTTTTGGCACTTCCTTCGAAGCGCACGCGGAACGTGCAGGGCTTATGGTCGTTCCCATCCCCTGCCCCTTTGACTCATGACCAACTGAAGCGCCGCTGGAGAGGTTGGAACGATTCCGTCTTCCATGCGCCTCCTGGAGTATACCGTACCGTCTTTAATTGCATGCAACATAGTGTTGTTTGTAGCCTTTCCTTCCTTGAGGAATTTGAGGTGAAAAGCATTTCCTTTAAGAAAAGCTGCTCCTTCTAACGGCATGCCTACCCATTCGCTGGAGGTGTAGTCGCGGTATTCCAGTTTGCCATTCAGGAGCCTTCGAACGGCTGGAAAGCGGAGGGCTGCAATTCGGTAGTCGTGGTAAACGAAAATCCAATCAGGCTAACCGCCAACGCGATTAGGGAAAAGCACGTTTTAACATGGCACAATTTTTTTGGTGATCAATTACATCGCCTCAAAAGTGGGAAGATTGGCGGCGTTGCGCCTCAAAAGTTGAGACGTCTCAGAATGCGATTTTGAGCCCTAGGGCGGCTTTTCGAGGATTGCAAAAATTCGCTGGGCGCCTTTTGGGCGTATTTCCGGAAAGCCCGGTTGAAGGTCGCTTTGCTGTTGAAGCCGCATTCGAAGGCAATGCCTGCGATGGACAGGTGTTGTTTTGGGGGTCGGCGAGCCGAACCTTGCTTCCTGCACCCGATATTCGTTGACGAAGTCGTTGAAATTCTTCCCAAGCAAGCCGTAATCACCTTTGACAAAGAACCCGGGGAAATGCCGAGCTGCCCTGCGAGTTCCTGTAAGTTGAGGTCCGGGTTTGAAAGGGCTTGGGTATTCATTTTAAAGCCAGAAGCTTATCGCGCCAGGAGCGCCCATTCTTCAGGTTTTGCTGATCTGGGGCAACAGGCGTATGCACTTCTTCGGGAACAAAATGCAACTGCCTTACTTTTTGGGGTTGAAACTGGAACCCCGAAATACTCAGGTAATAGATGATCAAGCCCAAGCAGCAGTAGGAATACCATAATTGAAACGTAGCCCATGGAATGGCCCTCAGTCTATTGCCCAAAAGTGGGGCAAAAACAGCCAGGGCCAGACAAATGGCATACAGCATACGTCCCAGCCAGGCAAATTCAATTCCTTCGGGTATCGGAAAATTGTTCCTGCGGTAGCGCTTGTACTGCCGGTAAACCCGTATCGTAAGGATCAAATAAATTATTATGGAAAGGTAGCCCAGGATTTCGAATACCAAGTTGAAATGAAGAATCCCTTTTTCTGCGAGGAGGCCCTTGGTACCAAAATGATGATAAAAGGGAAAGGCTGGCCTTTGAGTCCAAAATCGATCAGGACGTCTTTTACAAAACAAATGCAAAGTACCTTAACCAGAGCGCCGCCGGAAGGAAATGGACGTACTCGGTTTTCCCCAAACAAAAATCACCGTTGGTCAGGCTCCGAAAGTAAAAAATAAACCAGGGCCCGAAGGCCAGCTAGGGAGTGAACGGGAAATAAAACATGAAGGTCGAGTGGGCATCGTGGCTGTCGTACCACCCGGCGCCGAAAAAAAGCATCCAACTGCCTACCCGCAGGAGTAGGAACAACAAAAAAAAAATACTCAGCAATGCCAGCAAGCGGTCGGAAAGCCGTCCGTCCCGCAATCCTAGGACAAACAACATGCCGGAATAAATGACCCCATGTAAAAAGGGCGGCAACGGCAAAACGCTGTAAAGATGGAATTCAAACAGCATAATCCCCGGTTACATCGATATGCTCCCCTGCCGGGAAAGCGGTGGAGCCGATAATCGCATTGATGAGGTAGGGCGTACGAGAATCCGCACTGGCGATCGCCCGGCCTATGGCGCCTTCAAAATCAGCCAGGATTTCTACGCCCTCCCCTGCTGCGCCGAATGCTTCGGCTGCTTTGTGGTAGTCAGATTTCAGAATTACGGGTAGCCGTTGCCGTTCCCAGCATGGGGATCTGGTCGCGAGCGATCTGCTCCCAGGAGCCGTTGTTGCCGATCACGGCGCATACCTTTGAATCCCCATTTTGCGGGGGGTGTCGAACTCGATAAGGCTGTAGGCGCTGCCGTCCGCCGCCGTCCAGGATCCAGATGTAGTGGTCCGGGTATTGGAGGGCGGCGCCCAGGGCAAAGCCGCCGCCCCACACCAGGGTGCCGAACGCGCCGGGGTCGAGCCAGCCGAGGGATTGCACTTGGGCGGAGGTATACAGGCGGCAATGTACCCTTCAAGTCGCCCCATCGGCGATCAGGACCGAGTGTTGAGGCGGCAGGGATTCCCATGTCCGGAACAGCGCCACCGGGTTGGTGCAGGTTGCTTCCTGGGCTGCCGTTTCCCCGTCTATGCTTGCCTCG
This sequence comes from Haliscomenobacter sp., assembly GCA_016713275.1. GTDB lineage: Bacteria > Bacteroidota > Bacteroidia > Chitinophagales > Saprospiraceae > JADJPL01. The sequence continues at coordinate 41 of JADJPL010000028.1, read as the reverse complement.
CGGGCGTTCTCGCGTTCCTTGAGTACCGCTTTCCCGCAATC
>JADJPL010000027.1 GCA_016713275.1 Haliscomenobacter sp. | reverse complement strand
ATACGGACAAGCCGTAGTTATGAAAAATACTAAGAAGATGAGCCCAAAGGGGTCAGCAAGTCCATTACCCTAACCACTAACCACCAACCACTCAACCACCACTCACCCTGACCGAGGCGCCTCCCACTCAACCTACCGTTCTTTGCCTGTCCTCCCCCGACCCCCTCCAAAGGCTAATCTTGTAGTGTTTTTCCTCCTAAACCATTATTTGGCGCAGTCCTCATCCGTTTTGCCCCGGGCTCCTTGAGTATGTTCTTTTGCTCGCCCAAAAAGAACCAAAAAGGGGCGTCTCTTCGCCCTACCGCTCCGTGGCAAACGCCTTTCGCTTTATGGGCTTCAACCGCTTAGAACCACCGATCGTTGCGTTTATCCTGCATCCCAAGCGGTTGACCCCATAAGGCGATCCTGTTCTTCGAACGGGAACGGCGTTTCCACGGGCTCCGGGCTGGGGAGGGCAATACAGGGACAAGCCGTAAAGTTGCGAAAACACTACAAGATGAGCCCAAAGGAGGGCAGTCCATTACCCTAACCACCAACCACCAATCACCACTCACCCTGACCGGCGCCTCCCACTCAACCTACCGTTCTTTGCCTGTCCTCCTCCGACCTCCAAAGGGGACAAGGCCTTGCCTCTACACTCAACCACCAACCACCAACCACCAACCACCGCCCCCTGTCTCCTGTCAACCGTCAACCGTCTCCCCGTCTCCTGTCTCCCGTCTCCTGTCCACCGTCTCCTGTCTCCCGTCCACCGTCCACCGTCCACCGCCCCTGGTAGATATTCAAAATCAGCCCGAAGTCGCTTTGGCGCTGCGGCCATCGGTGAGGGGTTGGCTTCCGGTTTGGGCTGCGTGTTCGAAGTCCCGGAGGATGCGCTGGTGCGCGCTGGTGTCGGTCACGGCGGCGCTGGTGGCCCTGTCGTGGGTGTAGTGAAAATCGGATTGGGCGGGGTTGGGGACGTCGGTAAAGTGCCACCGGGTGATGGCATCATCGGTCATGACGAAGCTGTTTTGCCGGTGTGCACTTCCAGGCGGGCGGCGAAGCCGGGCTTGTGGACGTAGAAGCGATAATCGTTCCGATCATGCCGTTGGAGTACCGCAGCAGGGCGGCGCCCGTGGTCTTCGACCTCTATGGCATGCGTAAAGGTGCCCATCATGCTGACGATCTGGATCGGCATGCCAAAACCAGCGGTAGAGGTCGATATTATGGCAAGCCTGCTGCATGAAAGGCCCGCCGCCGTCCAGCAGGTAGCCTCCCCGGTAATCGCCGCTATCGTAATACGCCTGATCCCGGTAAAATTTGGCGGACAAGTCGGCCGCAAAAACCCTTCCCAGGGCGCCTTTTTCGAGTAACGCCTTGATGGACTGGTTGTCCGGAGCGGTGCGGCGCTGGTAGGCCACGGCCAGGGTTACCCCGGCCGCTTCGCAAGCCTCCACAGCCCGGTCCATGTCAGCCACGGTGATTCTCAGCGGTTTTTCGACGAGGACGTGTTTGCCGAGGCGGGCGGCGGCCACGATGCCTTCGCCGTGCAGCCCGTTGGGTGTGGCGACGATCACCGCGTCAAAAGGCGCCGATACGGCATCAAGCTCCGTCCAGCAGGGAAGCGCCGGATCTGCCAGCACGCGCCTGCCCGACCGGCTGACGCAACCCACCAGCTCGCTGCCCGGCAACGCTTCCATCGCGCGGACGTAGGTATTGGCAATATTTCCTGTACCGAGGATGACGTATTTCATAAGGAAAACCGTTTAGGGACCTTTGGCATTCTCTGCCTTAACGATCAATACAAGAAAAATAAAAAATACGCAACAACATGGCGATTTGCTGGCCAATAGTCATAAGCCAATCAAGGCTGGCTTGGAAGGGGGGCAGCATTATGGAATGCCTTTCAACCGGATCAACCCGGTCATACCTTCTTTCTTCAAAGCTACCCAGTTATTCCCGATGTAACGGATTTCATCGTATTCCGCAGGCAAAGCCTCTCCAGCGGGTAAAAGCAGTCCAGATTTTTTATTTACGGCATAGACCAAAAAAGATTGAATGGCAATTCGGGTAACCATTTCTACCGGAACAGGGGTTAACACTTTTCCGGCCCTGTTGAATATGAGGAATTTTCCACCCTGTTTACCCTCGATTTTTATGCCCGCCAAGGAATCCAGCCCGTCGACTTTGGCCTCCACTGCAATAAAATGATTGCCAATATTCACCATACCGCTTATAACAGGTGGGATAAACCATTCCCCAGTAGAGGCGAAGGCGATACCCGACCATTCGGATATTCTTCCATTGCTGCCCATTCTTCTCTGTTTTATTTGGAAATAATTTCCATTGCCTTGATAGAAAACAACGCCAGGAATGGGCAATAGCTTCCCTTGATAATTATATACCTGGATGGTATCAGCCACCTTAACGCCAAAACTTTCGGAACCATGGATCTGGAAAGACGGATAGGCGCCCGCGGGTAGAATAACATTCCCCTTGAAGTCAAGCAGTCCGGTTTTTTCACCTTCCTTATACTGAAAAATTTTGAGCGTCGCGTTTTGCAAAGCATCAAAACGTGGTTGTACTAACCAGGTACCATCTGTTTTCAAAATCCCATACCGGTCTTTTTCTTTTGCAGCTGCCACTCCGTTGGCGTGAAAAGGGGAAGCTGCTTGAAAACGAGGTGGGATCAGCCAGGATCCGTCGCGCTTTAGGTAGCCAAACAGTCCTCCTTTTTGAACAACAGCAATATCGTTTATAAAGTCAGTGGCAGAAGCAAACGTATCCCGGCTCAATTTGCCTCCTTTTTTGCAATAGTAAACAATTTTACCGGCTGACACTTCCCTGAAAATTCTATCCAAGTACTGATCTGTCTGCTCATGCGGTATTATTTCCCCTTTGCGTGTTACCGTGCCAAGTTTTGGAAACCGAGCCCCCTTATTGCCGATATACTCCAAAATGGTATCGTTTAGGGGGTTTAAGGCAATAAACCTAAGTGTACTCCAGGGCACAATCAATTCATTTTTGTCATTGACCACGGCCAACATGCCGTATTTAGAAACGACATAGGCCCATCCTCCTGGGTTGCCAGGAAACACCTCATGGTACACGGGCGGAAGCAACTCTCCTTTTTTGTCCGAAAACACGCCCTGCAAGCTGTTTTTCCAAACCATCCAAATATCCTCATGAACATACTCGATGCTGTCGTAAGGAAGTTCCACCGGCTTTGCGGCCGGCAGGGCCATATAAAGCTTCCCATTCTCCCGAAAATTATACTGGTCGGGCGAGGGTTTCCCTACTACTGAAAATTCTTTTTTTAAGGGCACAACCCATTCCACTAAATTGTTTTGGGCATTTAGCTCAAGAAAATTGGAAAGAAAGAAAACCAGGACAAAAAGGAGGAGTTGATTCATTGGCAATAAATGATTTCTTTTACATCAGAAAAATAACAACAAAAATGGATTGCCGGATAGTGTTTGGTCTTTTTCTGTTTGGTCTTTCCCATCTTCAGGCGCAAACCACTCCAAACTGGGCCGTTGTCCTCCCTAAAGCCTACGCCATGCTGGAGCAGGAGGCCGCCGACAGCGCAGCATACCGCCAATCGGAGGGAGTTGCTATTCGAGCCGAAATGGAAAAAATTCTGCCTTCAAAGGGTCTCGAACGCCTTATGGTATTTGGCCCAGACGATGCCTACTTCAAGGAAGGGATGCACAAAAAATTTTCAGACGAGCCTCGGGTTCTATGGATGCACATGGAGCGGGATTCTTCCATGATCCGGCTTGAATACCTGCATGTTTCGCTTTACCATAGCGACAAGGCCCTGTTTCGCTGGAAAGACATTCAAAAACGAGTAGCCACCTCCAAAGCCAAGGAAGATCAGGCCCAATGGACCTTGCGGTTTGAACATCTGCCTTCTGACAGACAGAAAGCCCTCGGCAAAGAAAAAAACCAAGTCCTGTGGGTAGCCAATGAAATCGCTTGCTCCATTGTATCGGATTTACAACGGGATTCCAACCAAAGCCCTAAAAAAATAGAATCCCTGGATCTCGATTTCCAACTTGTACCCCATAACCTGACAGAGAATGCCATAACGGCCTTCCCCATACCTTCGGAAAAGATTCCAGTAAGTTTTCCCAGAAACGGGCAGTATGGTTTTTGTCCAACCGAATCCATACCCGGTACCGGTTACGTCCATTTTCCGGATGGGACTTCTGCCCTTTTCGAAGACACCCTCTGGAGAAACCGGGTATTAAAAGCCCGCTGGACCGGAATAAACGGCCACCAGACCTATACCCAAGCTGCGTACCAAAAGCGCTTTTTAAATCCAGGAATTGTTTTTTTTAATATTCCAAAATCATTTTTCGAAAAAGGAATGGTTTACCGGCTGGAATTGGTCGTAATTCCAGAAAGCGCTTTAACCCCAAACCATGATGTCTCGGAGCCGTGTTTCGAAAAACTCAGAGGAAACTTTCCGCTACTCAGCGTCAACACCAAGCGCGCCTCTATCCCTAATGAAATCCTGCTGACGGAACTGTATTTCCGAACAAGTAAGTACACCGTATTAGGTAAATCCATAACGTTGAAGGGAACGATGAACTGGAACACCGGAATTCTTTCCTTTGTTACAGACGAGCCTTTTGATCCGACCGAAACCCAGCCTTCCGATTATGCCCAAGCTCCCGTTTCATTTATATTTACCAGCTCCCAGTTTCATACCCTTAGTCAAAAATTGCAAGATCAAACGATAAATTACTACATGAGGGTGCCGCAAGTTGAGGATTTAAGCAAATTGGGGCCAAATGAACCCGCAATTATCGAACTGGATAACACGCTGAACGCGCCTTTTATGCGTTCGGTAGGTAATGGAAACCCAAGCCAATTTAAATGGCCCGATTCCCAAAAAGGAGCTCCAGCTTCTGGAAGCAGCCACCTTGTGCCTGCATTTTCAGATTCCGATTCATCCGTCCCCGACACCCTTGTGGCCGACAAAGCCATCCCCTTTATCTCCCGCGTCCATTTTGACAAAAACTCGTATTGAATGACGAATTCCACTGTACGTTAAAAGTTGGCGAACTCCGGCAATTAGTCCAAGCTGTTAACCTTCTCCAAGACCAGATCCCAAAACGAATGGAAGAACGCGCCGCTTTCTTTTACGCTCTTGAATTAAGAAAAGCAAACCGCACTGGCCAGCCGCCAGTAGGCAACTTGGAATATTTCCGAGCACAAGAAAAAGAAAACCTCCCCCAAGCCGTAAAGGCCGTTCTGGAAATCGGTTCCAACTGCAATTTTTAGCGCTGGTTTAGAGATCATCACCTTAAAATCCTTTCCTGGGACCGCGCGGACTACCGCATCCTTTTCTGCAAAATTTAAAAAATTCTGAAACCAGTTTCAAAGCCCCAAACTGTTCTCCTACCATGAGCCTTATTAGGCGAAATACAGACTATTACACCCCCACAACGCCTTACCGTCCCTCCGTCATGGGCCGCCGCTTGCGGATATGATCGGCCATGATCCCGAGGAGTTCCCTGCGCTCCGGGCCCCAGCAGTGGGGCTGTCCGTCGCCGTAGGTGACCGTGCCTCCGTATGCCGGCTTGGCGGCTTGGAGGAATTCTTCCAGGAGTTTAACGGCCGGATTGAGGAAATAGGTATCCATGTCGCCCATATAGATGTGGAGTTTGCCCTGGAGCTTGGGGCCCAGGGTAGCCCAGTTGCGCTGGAGGTATTCCCGGAGGTCGTAGTGCTCCTTCCAGTATTGGGCCACCGCGGGGTCGGTCGCGCCGGTCTTTTTGTCGAACAGCGGCTGGACGTAGCCGTCGGGGCCAATGGGGCCGAAAATGGCTTCGAAAATATCCACCTGCTCGCCGGAGCGGTTTTTCGTGCCCATCGCCAGCTCCATGTGGTTGCGCTGCTGGTACGTCAGGCGGGTGACGCCGTCGGTGGTGCGGTCGCTCGGCGTGGGTACCCGGACCCACCCAAACTCCTTGAAATAAGCATTGTTGTCTTTGTAAATGTCCACCGCCTGAAAGTAGCGGAAATCCACCGGATCGGGGCAAAGCGAAAAGGCGCCTCCGAAGAAATCGGGGTAGAAGATCTGCAGGGCCAGAGCGATCCAGCCGCCGGTAGAACCGCCGGAGAGCACGCGGGCATAGGGCTGCCGGATGATGCGAAACTGCTCCTCCACCGCCGGGATCAGCTCCTGCAGGATGGCGTCGCCATAAGGCCCCGTATTGGGCGAATTGACGGCGTAGCTGTCGTCGTAGTACGGACAAGGGTGCTGGAAGGTGACCAGGATCATCTCCGGGCTGGCGTCCGACATCCAGAATTTCGAGAACTCCGCCCCGGCGCGCATGCGGGGGTTGGTCCCCTCCCCTGCCGCCGCTTCGTTAAACCCGTTCGGCGCCGCCAGGGAAAAGTGCCCCTGGATGTAATTGACGGGATAGTACTTGCCGGGGTTTTCGTCGTAGCCTCTTGGCAGCAGGATCGTGGCGCCCAGGTACATGGGCTGCCCCCAAAAGGCGGTCAGGATCTTGCTCTGAAATTTGATGCGCTTCACCCACCGCGTGTCTTCGGGGACCTGCACCGGCGGGATGACGTTTTTGCACACCAGGGAGATCGTTTGCGGCCGGGCCGGGTCGAGCGTCACCTTTTGCACATCGCTGTACAGGTTGCCCGGCGACACCTGGAAGCGCTGCCCCTCCCACTGGTCCTGGTGCATCCAGAGCGTATGGCCGTCCGACCGCTTAAATTCGGTGTATACGTTGACGAAGCCCTGCACGTAATAGTCTCCGGCGGGCAGCTCGCTGAGGCGCTCCAGCGGATACCCCATGGTTTCCGGCCCGATCAGCGCGCCGGCGCCAGGCGCCAGCTTCTCCACGTCTTTGCCAAAAAACGGCGTGCCGTGCGTGCCGATCTGCAGGCGGGGCTCCCGCGCGTTCTCGCGCGCGATCATCACGTATACCCTTCCCGTGACCGGCCCGGCATGGGCTTCTTTGGCATAGGATACGGAGAAGGCAATGCCTTTGGCTTTTGCGCCGGATTGGGCGGCGGCAGGCGCAGGCAGGGAGAGCGCCAGGGCAGCCGCTGCGAAAAGGGGGAGTATAAGGGCGTTGGATTTCATGGTGGTTTCAACCAATTTTAGAAAGGAAGGAAATTAAAAAAAATAATTTTTCCTGGGGGGTGGAGCAGGCACACTCTTACCACAGCTTTGGTCTGTACGGTTGCTTTACGGGGCTGTGGTATGTGTATGACTGCTGTGTGGGCTATTTCTCACCAAGGTAAAACATTATTTGAGATGCTTAAAATGCTTGTTGCCAAGCAAAGATTTCATTGTGTAATGGCGATTTTATTCAGTTGGGTCAACCTTTCAGCTTGAGACAAACCCTGATGAATCAGCACGGCATTGATACTTTCCAGATTACTTAGTACCACTAATTGCTCGATAGTAGCATCATCTCGAATATTGCCCTGAGCCTTGGGATTATTATCTCTCCACTGCTTGGCGGTTATACCGAACAAAGCCATGTTCAGCATATCTGCTTCATCAGCATACACAAGGTTGATTTTTTCTTTCGACAAAGCAGGGGGAACGAGGTTTTCCTTGATAGCATCCGTATGGATGCGATAATTTACTTTGGCAAGGGTTCTTTGGAGATTCCAATCCAGTTTGTTTCTACTTGTTTCTTCCTCCTTTAGGCGTTGGAACTCCTTGATTACATACAGCTTAAATTCGATCGATATCCAGGATGCAAATTCAAGAGCGATGTCTTTGTGCGCAAAAGTGCCCCCATAACGCCCTGATTTTGAAATCATACCGATGGCCTTTGTCGATTCAATCCATTTCTTGGGGGTCATCACAAAGCTGTTCAGCCCGGCTTGCTTTCTAAACCCCTCGAATTCGAGGGGATTAAAATCGGGGTTATACATGCTCTCCCAGAACCCCAGCAATTCGATGGTGTTCCGGTTTCGCATCCAGTTCTGAATGATAGAATCCGTATGTTCGGCATCTTTATACCGGGCGATGTCTGTTAATGATATAAAATCAGATTGGTCAACCGTGAAGATTGAAATCTGTATTCCGCTAACCTGAATTTTAGTGTTTTTAGCCATATGCTAATAGGAGTTACGCATTAAGCCACGACCGTTCCTATGAAAGATCGTTGGGCATGGAGATAAATGATTTTTCGGATAGCGTACGGAGACGGAATTAGTCCATCTCTGGTCCAGCAAGCCCGGCGTTGAAAGGCTCTAAGTACGCAGAAAACATGGGTGTTTACAGCCCTGGCAGTGCGCACAAAAAAGGATTCGAGGGTGCAAACCTGCTTGATCGTACGGAACATTTGTTCAATGTGCCAATGTAGTTCTTTGACCTGCTTAAAGACTTCCCGGTTGATGCGCGACCGTTGCCTGGGGTTTGCTTCGTAAACGGCGTAATGCCTCACGTCGCCGTCCGGGGCGACTGTCCGGAATACTTTTACGAAATCAAATCCTTTCAGGTGGGTGACCAATCCGTCCTCGGGGATATCTCCGATTTCACCGACCTGTTCATACCGCCCGGGCTGTGTGCTGACGGTGCGATTGCTTTTCAGGCCAACGAGAAAACCTACTTCCTGGTTCCTCAGGAATTTCAAGTTTTCAATGGACGAATACCAACTGTCGGCGCTAAACCAACGGGGTCGCAAACCCCATTGGAACACCTCGCGGACCATCTGCTGGAGCAGATCATGTTTCGAAAAAACGTCGTGGGGTTGAATATCCTGAAATTCACCGGCAAGCTCATTCCCCGGGTATCGGTGTAGATCAAGGGTAACCAGACATACCCCAGCACGGGTTTGTGATGCTTACCAGACCAATGTTTCGCTACCAGGGGTTGGATTCCGGATCGGAATAAAGCTTATCGGCAACGGAGTCAACCAGGCTTAGCTGGCCTCCTTCCAAAACCAGGTTGGGAGCTGCTTTGTCAAAAAGGTCTTTGCCCGTATAGGCACCCTCGTTCAACAGCCGGTTGACTTTGTCATGGCTAACCTTCAGCACCTCTCCGGCACGAACACAGCTGTTTCCCGACGGAGTGCTCAACAATTGTGCGATGTATAATTCTATCTCCATAACGGAAGTTAACTATTTTGCGTAACTCCTATGCTAACTAAAATTTTGCGTTAAAACTATTTTTGGATTCACGATGCCTTGCCTGTCCTTTTTCTTCTCCTGCTTCAGAATTCGATGAAAGGTCATGTTGTCTAAAAAGCTAGTAAAAAGTTGTTCGACGAATTTTGGAGGCTCTTTGAGCAAGATGCGAATAGCACGTAGAGGCACAACATCAATTGTGGTTTAGCTTATGAAACCAGCTACCTTAAAGTAACCCTTCGGTTTTTACTCCCCTAATGTAGAAAAAAAGCCTTGTCGTTCCAAGCGGTTGAAGCCCATAAAGCGAAGGCGTTTCCCGCGGTGCGGTAGGGCGAAGGAGCGCCTTTTGGTTCTTTTTTTGGGCGAGCAAAGAACAAACCGAGGGGGGCAAAAGAAAGAGGCTACACCAATCCATGGTTCAGGAAAAACACAACAAGATTAGCCTCCAAAGGGGGAAAGCGCTTGGCAGCCTTTGCCCTGGGGCTAAAACCTGGAAAGGGTTTGGAGATCGCTTTTACTTATTTGTCCCTCCCCGTATCCTTTTTGTATTGCTTGACCATTTTCCCAAACTGCTTATCTTTTTTTCTTTTCTCCAGGACATCCATTTCATAATGCCGTTGTTCGCGTTCCAGTTTCAGGTAATGCGCATAAGCGCTTTGCTCAAGTGTCCCTTGTTCTACGGCTGCGATGACGGCGCAACCCGCTTCGTTAACATGGGTACAATCTGTATACTTACAGCTGGCCGACAATTCAACGATTTGGGCGAAGGTAACGTCCAATCCCTTTTCCACATCGCCAATCCCCACCTCGCGCATACCGGGGTTGTCGATTAAAAGGCCGCCCTGTTCAAGCACAAACAATTGCCGGTGGGTGGTAACGTGTCTTCCTTTATGGGTGTGTTCACTGATCGCATGGGTTGGCATCACCGCTGCGCCAACCAGATTGTTCAACAACGTCGATTTTCCGACGCCCGACGAACCAAGCAAACAATAGGTTTTGCCTTTTTCAATCCATTGGATCAATTCCGGATACCCCTTTTGGGTTTCATTGCTAATAAACAGGATCGGAACCTCCGTTATGCGTTTCAGTATACGGTCGTGGATGGCTTGTAACGCTGCCGGATCGATTAAATCCATTTTGCTGATCACCAGGATTGGCGCAACATCCGAGGCATGGCAAATGGTCAAATACCGCTCCAGGCGGTTCACATTAAAATCCCTGCCCGCTGCCTGAACGATAAACGCATAATCCACATTGGAAGCGATAATTTGTGTCTCCCCAAATTTTCCGACCGCTTGCCGTTCGATGGTATTCTTTCTCGGTAAAATATGGTGGATGAGCACCTTATCCCTGTCGAATGTGGATATAGCAACCCAATCGCCCACCGCGGGAAAATCCTTTCTGCTGCCGGCAGAAAACCGCAACTGGCCAAGGATCTCGCCTTCAAACTCCCCTTCCACCGTTTTCACGATATACCGCTCCTTATGCTCGGAAATAATCCTTCCTACGGCAAAATTCAATAGCTTGTTGGATGCTCTATAGGTTTCTAATTGGTCCGGATATCCTAGATCGTGCAAGGTGATCATGGGTGGTGGTGGGTTTGGTTGAGTGGAGGGTTTTGCACACCCATACCTCCGCCTAATTTGGCTTTTGGGATTGGGCGTTGGCAGCAGCTTGGGCAGAAATCTTTTGTTAGCAGCAGTTTATATTTTGCTTATTAAGTAGTTTACAAATGCGGCGCAAACAATTAACATGAATCTGGCTTCTTCCATGTCCACTTTTACGTTATTTTCAAGTAGACTATGTCAAGTTCCTCCCTCATCAGAAGTGTATCCATACAAGGTACTAAAAGCTGATTTAAGGCTAGTAGGAATTTGATGCTTTTTTTCAATTTCTTTGAGTGCTTGTCCCAAGGTTGTTTTATCGTCCTTAATAATAATTTTGGAAAGAGATTCTACTGCAGAAATGGATTCTTTAATTGAGTTTCTATAATCGGGAGTTTTTCTGTCTGATAAAAGTTTAAGAGCCGTTTGAAGGTGGGTCTTTACAGGTTTGAATTTGTCTGCCTTATCGATGGCATTTTGAATCTCAATAACTTCTTCCTTTGAATTTATTTCTACCAAAACGCCATTAACAAACCTATAAGCAGACATTCCTTTTTCAAAAAGTTATTACAAATTTCTGGGAATGCTTCGTGGTATGAAGAAGAAAATTCGATGAAATCAAACACCTCACTCCAAACTGCATTGAAGAACCACGCTCTCACGAATTCTGTGGGCCGGTGCCCATCTACACAGCCATAACTAATGGATAAGCTGTCTATGGGTAATTTAAAAAAATAAATCCAAAGATCTCGATAATATTCTGCCAGTTTTGAATAAGGTTCTTTTCGTCCATAATTGCCGTTACGTATTTCGTTGCTCCTAAAGTCAATGATTGTTTCAACCACCACCGTCCAAAGAGAGTTTCTAAGTTCAGAGCTCATTCCAGTTTTTCTCTAACTCTGTCTTAATTGGGCTTATTCCAAGTCTTTGTGTAAATCTCATTTTTATTCTGTATCTTTAAATGGCTGCCAATCGTGAGCATGGACGCTGTGCTGCTCTGCGTTGGCTTTGTGCGTTGGGCTTTAGGCAACATATGCGACCATGCATTGTTCGCTGTTTTTACGCGGTCAAAGATTTCCTTGTACTTATTTTAAGAAAACTGATACTTTCGGTATCCTCTGACACTTTATAATTCAGTTTTCTTTTAAATATTGAAGTCTTGCTTCGGCAGAATTAAGAATATGCGCCCATGTTAAAACCCATACACTTGTGTTGCCTGCGAGGTGAACATTGCCAAACTCCCTATTTTCTTGTTTCATTTGATATTTTACATCCTCATCAACTTCTGCTCCAAGCAAAAAGAAAACCCATTTAGTCTTATTTTTTGTAAACCTCTCATCGTCTGATACTCTTCTTGCATAAGTAATGACTTGATTATATTCGGTCATTGTTAGTTTCTTTGAAGGCTTTTTTTAATTCAATTACCAAATTCTTGAAATATCCGCTTTCGCCTAAATTGTATTGTTTCCATAGGCATATATCGGGTATTTTGCCCAATTCCGAATTTTCTTCATCATTTACTACTTCTTCAAAGTCTTCTCGCCCTAAATGTTGAAGGTATGCTTTTAAGACATTTTTAAGGGATACGTCGTCAGCACCATAAGTATAGTCATCGCCAAACAACCAAGTTTCTCTAACAATTATTCGATGGAACTGAGTACGTTCTTTATATTTCTTTGCCTCGTCTTTGTTATAAAGCATTATTCGTAGTTCGTGAATAGTAGTTAGTCTATCCTGACTTCTCTCATCGTATCAATAACATTCTCTAATGACGTTTTTTCAATAATTTCCATTAATTCTTCTTGCTTTTTAGTCGGCAAATTAAGAACTTCTGTCATTATTTTTTTAAATGCTCCTGTGTCTTTTTCTAATGCTTCTTTGACAAGTGTAAGCATCAGTTTTTTGCCTTGCGTTTCCTGTGTTTGGAATGACGGTAGATATTCGTGTAATTGGTGGGTTACTATGTCAAATACATCTCTTTCTACCTTTTCAACACTTGTTATCGGTTCAACTGTATATGGATAAATTTTTTGTTGTTTGAGTTCTTCAATGATATTTCTTGCACCAGCCGCAATTTGTGCTCGAACATAATCTTTGGTCAATTTTTTAGCATCTTGTATGATTTCGCCCAAGAAAGGTGGGAGTTCTTCAAGATGCAATTGGTTTTTATCATACAACTCTTGAATGTAGGGTGAAAGAATATAGGTGGTTACAGGAATATTTACTTTTCTGATATTTAGGTCAGTTTGATGCAATACCATTCCGTTTGCACCACAGAAATAAAGTGTCTTGTTCTCATCTGGTTGTTTGTTCCATTCAATGATGTGAATTTTGAATGGTATTTCTTCGTTTGTATCTATTACCCTGATTATTTCATGCTCAGTTTTGTTTTTTATTGCTGAACTAAAATCGAGTAATCTTCCCTGCACATTTATAGAAAAGAGCGGATAAGAAATATAATAAACCGCTAATTTCTGCTGAATATCTTCAATTGATTTGTCCGAAAGAGCCTTTTCGCTTTTTCTTGGTTTATGTTTTGGATTTCGATTCTTACTCCTGGCTTAGTTCCATTTTTTGAAGCCAATACATCCTCAACTCTTGCTTTATTTATGTTGTTTCTGTCAAGATTTATTTTAAAATTTTCGCCTTTGTTATGGCTTTTGTCAAAATAGAAAACATCATATTCAATCAAATC
>JADJPL010000026.1 GCA_016713275.1 Haliscomenobacter sp. | reverse complement strand
CAGGATAGTTCATTTAAGTGAGTCTGGGTTAAAAATTTAGCTTAAAAAGTCTGTTTTTCTCATTTCAAGGGCTACTCGCCTATTGCTCTTTTCGCGTCCATTCTCTTTGATATGGACAGGGATGTAGGCACTTGACGGCTTAGGGGCAGCCCATCAGCAGGCAGGGTTAAGTATCTTGCGCGTAAAAAATTTTTATTCAAAAATTTTTATGCTACAACCCGGAAGGGCTTGACTGGAGAAGGCAGCCTGCCACTGCTGGAGATTTGCGGCGCCGTCACGTGCCGCCCTTATGTTTGAGGCAACCGGCTTAGTTCAGCTATCGCGCATATGGTTCTAACACCCGCTCGCCATGTAATGCGATCAACTCCCGTTGATCTTCTTCTCCAGCCCAGGGCGGACGCCCAGGATTTTCTGTTATGCATTAACGACAAATACAGTTGTTTGGTTAACGCCGTGTCGGGACACCTGCCGCTTTGCCTTTGATGAGCTTGCGCACGATGCGATGCAGCGCCTCCACCGCATTGGTCGTATAAATCATTCCGCGCATCCCTGCCGGATAGTCCGCGAACGCCATCAGTCGTCCCAGTTCTTGCGCCACGTCAGGCAGATGCCCTCGTACTTGCTTTGCCATTTGAGCTCAAAGGCCTCCATGGCTAGCCCTGCCGCCGATCCGCGTAGGCGAAGTGAATAGACTGAGCGCAAGTCCTTACGCACCTCCTGAATCTTGTCATCGCAAAACGTGTGCTGTTGCGTACTTTATGCACGATGCACTTCGTACCATTGATAACGGTAGACTCGTTAATGGTTTCACCTAACCTCTTCAGGTCACCTGCACAAAAGATCAGCACATCCTCCACCCCCTTTGCGGATGTCCTCAAGCACCCTTGCCCAGGCTCTCGGCCCTCCGATCTATGAACGTAAGCCCTTAGCAGACCCGCTGCTCTTGCGCATCCAGACCGTAGACCGTGAACATGCCCGGTTCGAATAGGCGCCTCAGCCGGATTTTTGAAGCGGATCGCATCCAGGTAGGATCACCGCATAAAAGCCAGCAGCAATCGGCTGCGCCACTGCCAATCTGCGGCAGCACCCCATCGGTGATCGCCGGATACCTTTCCCGCCGATAGGGATATGCCATAGATCTTTGACACCAGCCGCCGAACATCTTCCACCGAGTTGCCTTGCGCATACAGGGCCAGTGTCTGTTCATCCATCCCGTTGGTTAGCCCCGCTCCCGCTTGGCCAGCACCTCCGGCTCAAATCCCCTGCCGGTCACGCGGCGTCTGTATCTGTTAGCACACCAGCCACCGAACGCACCGCCTGCTCGTATAGGCCGTTGCGCTTGTTGGCTTTTTCCTTCGCCCGCTCTTCAGCCAGAAAATCCCCCCATCTCTCCGTTGAGCATCCCATTGACCGCCGACTGTAGCAAGTTCGCTAAATACGCTCCCTTCCCCAAATAACGGCCCCGGCTCTTTAAGTGCGCCTTCATCCGTTCCCTGAAGTTCCTCCTCCGGCACCAATTCCTCAAAACTCGGACTACTTGTTTTTCGCTTTTTCATCGCTGTTTCCGACATTTGTCCCTAAAGGTAATAGACACACTTTATTGAACAGTCTCATTTGCAGAAATGGAAACAACCGCCCTTTGGAGCTGGCTTTTTAACCCGAAATCCCTGGAAAATGCCGGGCCATTTGTCATAAGGTATATCGCTTCCGCATAATCAACAGCATCCCTCCAAACCTGAAGGTCCTTAAACTTTCCCATAACTGAGGTTTTTAGCTTGCCAAACAGACGCAAATTATTCCATCACCCGGAATAAATCAACCCCATCAACCGTCCCCCGTACCTCCGTCCCCCGTCCCCCGTCAACCGTCCTCCCGTCCTCCCGTCCCCCCGTCAACCGTCAACCGTCCCCCCGTCAACCGTCCCCCGTCCACCGTCAACCGTCAACCGTCCTTCCGTCCACCGTCAACCGTCACCACGACCGTCGTGCCTTCCCCGGGCACGGAGTCCCATTCAATGGTTCCCTGCAGGAACTGGACCCGGGATTCAATGCTGGATAAGCCGAGGCCTTTTTGTTGTAACGCGTTCTTGACGTCAAACCCTTGGCCGTTGTCTTCGACAATAATCGTAAGGCGGTCTTCCTGGCGAAGCAATTGCAGGAGAAGGTGGGTCGCTTCGGCGTGCTTGACGGCATTGTGGCTGAGCTCCTGCACGATGCGGTAGATCATCACCGCCTGGGTGGAATCGAGCGGGAGTGCAGGGTCGAAACCGATGATCTCCAGGTCGCAGTCGAGGCCTTGCTTGCGAAGGTCCTGAGCCAAGTCTTCCAGGGCGCCGGGGAGGCCGGATAAAGCGAGGGCTCTGGGCATCATGTTGTGGGCGATACGGCGAACCTCCCCGGCGGCATCGTCGATCAGGCGGTTGGTTTTGGATGCCAGTTCGGCGTCTTGTCCTCCTTCCAGGAGCCGGCCAATGTGCGATTTAAGGGAGGCCAGCAAGCCTCCCAGGCCGTCGTGGAGGTCGTTGGCGATGCGGGAGCGTTCCTTTTCCTGTCCTTCGAGCATGGAAGAAAGGGCAGTGAGCTTGTTTTCCTGTTCGAGGCGACGGATTTCCTGGCGTTGAATTTCGGATTCCTGAGCGGCGATCTTTTTGTTGGCGCGCATCCGTCCGCGCAAGCCGAAGAAAATAACGATGGAAAGGACGCCCAGCAACAGCGCCAGAAGGAGGAGGTTGTTTTTCTGGCGGGTGCGCTGCCGGAGTTCGATTTGGCTGATTTGTAGATCCTTATCTTTTTGGATGACGTCAAAACGGGTTTGCATTTCCTTGATCAACGACAGGCGGCGTTCTTCAGTCATCGAGTCGCGCAGAGCATAGGCCATTTTGAAGGAAGAGAGGGCCTCGGCTGGTTTGTTTAATTTTTGCTGCACTTCGGCGAGTTCTTCCAGAAGACTCAGGATAGTTTCTCTTCGGTCGTAGGATTGCGCCAGCGCCAGCCCTTTTTTAAAAAAGGATTCTGCCTGGGTAAAATCCCCTTCCTGCCGGGCAATTTTACCCACCAGTCCCCACGCAGTGGGAGTGTATTCCGGATCGGCCTGGGCTTCGTAAAACCGGATAGCGGGCAGGAGAACGGATTTAGCCTCTGCCGTTTTTCCGAAATCGAGGTAGGCTTTACCTAAAGACACCCGGCAGCCGGCCGCGTCGCGGGGCCGATCAAGCAGTTCGTAAATTTGAAGGGCTTTCTTCAAATTAGAGATGGCCTTTTCTTCGTCTTTTTTGGAGTCGTACGCCGAGCCCAGGTTTTGGTAAGTTGCTGCCAGACCAGACGAGTCGGACAATCCCTGTTTGATCCCGATCGATTTTTGGTAGATGTCGATCGCCCGGTCGTAGCTTTTTTCTTCGAGGTACATGATGCCGATGTTGTTCAGCACTTTGGAGAGCTTTTCCCTATCGCCGAGCGCTTCGTAGATATGGTAGGCAGAGAGGTAGTTTTCGAGGCTTTTGTCGTAGACCCCCAGTTGATACCAGGTAACGCCCAGGTTGATGCGATAATCGGCCATGGCCAAGGAGTCTTTGCGTTTTTGGCTCAGCGCAAGGCCTTCTTCAAAATAAGGGATGGCTTCCTGACTCCTGCCGAGTACGTCGAGCACCGTGGCGTTGTAAAAGAGAAAAAGATCGGTTCCCGTTTCAAAATTCAGTTTTCGGCACAGAGACAGTCCTTTCTGCGCTACGTCGAGGGCCTCGTTTTCTTTTCCCTCCAGCGCGTAGAGCTCCCGGAACAGTTGCCGGTAAGTCCAGACCAGGTGGGTATCCTGGCGGGCGTTGAGGGTTGCCTTGCGCAGGCTGTCGATGGGTTGTTGAGCCTGGAGGCCGGCATGCAGGGCGAGAGCGAAAAAGAACGCGGAAAGGAGGATCGTTCTCATAGGACAATAAGAATTATTCGAGCAGCCCGTAATCTATCGCCGCTTTGACCAGTCCGGCGGTGTTGCGGGCGTTGAGCTTCATGAGGATGTTGCGGCGGTGGGTTTCTACGGTGCCAAAGCTGATGAACAGCTCTTCGGCAATCTCGGAAGTGGTTTTTTCCTCCACGATAAGCTGAAGGATCTGTTTTTCCCTGCGGGAGAGTTTGGGGAAAGGATTGGAGATGGGTTTGGCCGGTTTGGAGGAAAAGCTGTCCATCACCGCTTCGAGCACTTGCTCGCTGAACGCTTGTTTCCCTTCGTTGACCTGCCGGATAGCCTCCATGACTTCGTCCTTGCCCGCATTTTTGAGCAGGAAGCCGGAAGCGCCGTTGCGGAGCATCGACTTCACCAGGCTGGCTTCTTTGAGCATCGACAGAACGAGGATTTTTACTTTGGGAAAACGGGTTTTGACCAGGCGGCTGCATTCCAGTCCGTCCATTTCCGGCATATTGATGTCGAGCAGCAGGACGTCGGCAGGGACTTTCTCCAGCATAGCCAGCGCTTCTTTCCCGTTGGACGCTTCGCCGACGCACAGCATATCCTCAACAGATTCCAGCATAAGCTTGATTCCGTCGATGACGAGCCGGTGGTCGTCGGCAATAAGGATTCGGATCATAGGCAAGGCGATGGGTTCATCATCAGGAACAAGGTAGGGAATTTCGCGAAAGAAAGGAAATGCCCGGGAAAAGCCAGCCTACCAGGATCTTTGGGAAGACGTTAATACACTCCTGCTGCTTGCTCCCATTTAAGTTGGGCGGTGAGGAAAGCATACCACCCGCGCAGCAGGTTATTTTCTGCTTCCCGGAGGCTGTATTCGGCATTGAGGTAGTCGCTGTAGGGCGCTTTCCCTCCGGCATATCGTTCCCGTTCCAATTCAAGCAGACGGGCGGCGATATCGAGATTTTGCCGGTAGGTATGCCATTGAACGCTGGCGTTTTGGAGGGTTGTCCGGGCGGTTGCTATTTCAAATTGGATGTCTTCCTTCCATTTTTCCAGGTTGTGCTGATGCTGAAGGCCTTGAAGCTGGGCCATTTCCTGGTTGCGGCGCTTTAGCCGCCCGTCGAACAAGGTTATATTGGTCTGCAAACCGTCTCAATCCAGCGGGGACCACCGTTGCCAGATAGCAAAGTCGTCGCTCAGGTGTTGAACCGAAGCGCTTCCGTACAAGCTAAGATTAGGTTTATACTGCTGATCGAGGCGGTCGAGATCCAGGCGGCTCAGATCGAGCCGAAGTTGTTCTTCGCGCAGTTCCCAGCGTTGTTCTGGCTGGGCGCCCGAAGGCATATCGGGAACGCCTTCCGGGGTAATGCCAGACACGGCAATGGGGGTATCCAGCGAAAGGCCGCAACGGTAAGCCAGCGTTTGGCGGCTTAGCAAAAGCTGGTTTTGGGCTTGTTCCCAGGCTGCCCGGGCATTGGCTTCGTCGAGCCGGCTGCGCTCCAGGTCGCTCGGTAGCGCAACGCCCGCTTCCCGCCGGGTGGTAGTAATGGAAAGCAGATCCAGGGCGCGGGATCGCTTTTGAGCGGCAAGCCGGGTTTGTTCTTGCTGAAGGAGCACATCGTACCATGCTTCCGCGATCACCAGACGGGCGTTGGCCTTTTGTTTTTCATAAATGGTTTCTTCGAGGCGCTGCTTCACCCGGGCGACCTCGCGGTCGGCAGACAACAAAGGGTCGATAACCGGATACGTGGCGCTGACCGTCCCGCTTAAGTTGAAAATCGTCCCAAAGCGAATCTCGCGGTCTTCCTCGTTTTGTCCCGGACTGGCAAAAGCCGCTCCGGGGATAATCGTGGTAGGTAGAACCAGGTTGGTTCGCAGATCCCCGCTGGCGGTAACCACCGGTGCGCGGCGGGCGTCGATCTTGCCAAGCGCTTTCCCGGCCAGGTCGATGTTTACCTGTTGGTTCCGAAGTTCGATATGATGCTGGACACCCCGGGCAAGCGCCTCTTCGAGCGTCAGGCGCAGGGTGTCCTGCCCGAAGGCGTTAAAAGAAAAACCGGCAAGAAGTATACTGAAAAGAAGGTGTTTCATGTTTTCCTGGTTTCAGGTTAAAGTAGCAGATCCAACGTCAGATCCTGAAAATAGCCGATGGCTCCAACCCGGTAATACGCCGGATCGCAAACCAGCTACCGGTGAAGGCGATCAGCAGGGTAATGACAACGAAGCCGGCCTGGAGCCAGAGCGGGAATTCAAATAAGGTCCCCGCCTGGGCAATCCCGTTCTTAAAGGCCATCACCAGCGCAAAGCCGAGTACGAAGCCTACCAGAGCCAGCGTAATGGCCTGCGTCAGGATCAGGCGGCGGATGTACCCATTGGTTGCGCCAATCGCTTTGAGGGTTCCATAGTCTTTTATGCGATCGATGGCGGCGGAGTAGAGCGTCAGGCCGATAATCACAAACCCGGTGATTAAGGCAAATACGATGAGGGTGCCGACCGAAAAACCAATTCCGCTCGATTTCAGTACCTCCGAAATGGTGGCGCTGGTCAGTTCTTCGCTTTTCCAGGCACGCAACCCTTTCAGGTGGGTATTGATATGGTAAATGATCTGGTCCCTGGAGGTGTTGGGATCCCATTGAAGAAGAAAGGCATTTGCTTTATCGTTGGGAATACCGCCAAGGAAACGCGCCCGCTCAATGGTGGTGAATACATACACGCCGCCAAAAGAGCGCACGCCCCGGGTGTTTCCCGCGATATACACCTGTTTGCCGTTGATTTCAAAATAATCGCCAACCACCGCGTCGCCGAGCGCGTCGCGATCAAAATATTCAGTCATCACGGCGCCATCCTGAAGCAGGTCCGTTTTTTTGCCGGTCTCGAGGTTCCAGGGCCCTCCTGCCCATTCCGGATATTGGGTCCCGATCATCTGGATGCCGCTGGTCTTCCCATTGGCGAATCGCGCCGTGCCGCCGGCCAGGACCATGGGATTTACCCGGGTTACGCCTGGTACGCTGGCCAGTTCGCGCGCCTTGCGCATGTCGAGGGCAGAGAGGGAGTTCGCGTTGGTGGTTTTGTCGTCGATCACCCAGATGTATTGGGCGTTATTGCGCACCAGGGAAGACATCGCATCGGTCAGGAAGATAAAAATACCGCTTTGCTGCCCAATAAGGAATACGGAAAGGATAACCCCCGACATGGCGCCGATGGACTTAGCCTTGTCGTAAACCAGAAACCGGTAAGCGGTTTTAAACATATTGTTCCGTTTAAAGGGTTGGCGTTATGGGCTTAATTTGCCGTTTGTTGATCTCCTAAATTAATCACGCATTCTACCCGGCTTCCGATCAAAACCTTGCTGTTATCGTCGAGCTGGATATGCACTTCCCGCACGCGGCGATCCTCGAAATTGTCGGAGGTATCGGAGAACAGCGATTTTTTCTTCAGATGAGGGCCGGTAGAAACGACTTTTCCCCGGCCGGCGATTTCATCCGAGCCTTGAAGCCGGATATACGCTTGCTGGCCTTCCCTGATTTTGGCGGCGTAGAGTTCGTCGATTTCCGTTATGGCCAGGTAAGGTCCATCCAGGGCGAAGTCCCCCAGTTTGGAAGCGGTCGTCACATAGTTGCCAGGCCTGACCTCGCAGGATAAAAAGGACCCGCCCACGGGCGCGCGGAGTTTTTTCTTGTGGAGTTCCACCATGGCGACTTCCATTTCGGCTTGTAGCTCGCCCCTGCCGGGCTTTTGCTGGTTGATTGCCGCTTGCTGGCCTGCAATTTGCGTTTCGAGGTCTTCTACCGCAAAGCGGCTGTCGTCCACTTCCTCCTGAGTAGCGGCATTCCCCTGAAGGAGTCTGGTATTGCGCTGGGAGGTGTTCCGGGCTTGAGCCAGCTTGACTTGCAGGGAGTTCAGAGCTGCTTTTGCGGCTTCGATGGCAGTGAGCTGGGTTTTCAAGCGGCTTTGAGCCTGTTTGAATCGGGCTTGCTCGAGGTCGTCATCAAGGGAAACCAGAATGTCTCCGGCGGTGACCTTCTTATTTTCGGAAAACAGTACGCTTCGGATGAACCCACTGGTTTCTGCGTTAATAGCAATGATTTTCCCTTCAGGTTCAATCCGGGCAATCCCGACGACCTCCGTCACGGTCATATTGGTATCGATAGGAATACCCTCCTCCGTCAAAGGAACTTCCGTGGACGCTGTATTTTTCTCATCGGGTTTGCCGCAGGCGGTCAGCAGGAAGGGAAGGGTCAAAAAAAGAAGGTATTTCATGATCTGGGAGGTATCGATGCGGTGGGGCATCACTATTCAAATTGGTTGACTTCCGTTACGAATCCGTTATCGACCGAAACGATGCGGTGCGCGTACTGTTCAAGCCGGGGGTCGTGAGTAACGACGCAAACGGCTTTTCCCTGATCGGCCAGCATGCGGAGTTCTTCCATGACAATCCCGATCGAGTTTTTGTCCAGGGCGGCGGTGGGTTCGTCGCAAAGAATGAGCTTGGGGTCCGTCACCAGCGCCCGCGCGATGGCAATGCGTTGCTGCTGGCCTCCGGAGAGTTGTTTGGGAAGGAAGTTCCGGTGGCTGGTCATGCCCACCATTTCCAGCGCCGCTTGGGTGCGCTGGCGGGCTTCCCTGCGGGACACGTTTTGGAGCCGCAACGGCATGAGCACGTTGTCTTCTGCAGTCAGTGGGGACAAGAGGTTGAAATTCTGGAACACAAACCCAATGGTATTCAGCCGGAGGCGGGCCAACTGGTTTTCCCTGAGGCGGTTGATCTCCTGGCCGTCGACCCATAAGCGGCCGCTGGTGGGATACAACACACAACCCAGCAAGGAAAGCAACGTCGTCTTGCCAGAACCGGACGGGCCGATGATCAGCAAGAGTTCTCCAGGGTGAATGGCCATCGTCGTCGGCTGCAACGCAACGATCTCCTCATCGCCGGTTTGATATACTTTATTGACTTGTTCAAGTTTGGCAATCATGCCTTCAGGCGGATTTTAGGTGTGTAACAAGCCATCGGGGGTTTTGTTGCGGGATGAACGGGTTGCTATTTAGGGTTTTTAGAGCGATTCGGAGGGGAGTTGCCCCCTTCTTCGTAGTAAACGTTCAGGCTTTGAATATTCATTTTGATTTTCAACCATGAGGAGATCTTATTCTTCTCATCCTGACTCAGCGATTTTTCATTACAAGAGATATAGGCTAATCCCAATGTTGACGGCGTAGAGAGGCTATCGGTATACGCCAATCCCTCTACATAGGCGCAGGTCGTAATCTGAGGATAAATAGTTTTGATCTCCGCCAATAACTCCTGGCCTATGGCCTTCCTTTCCAAAACGCTGTCCATCTGGGCATCCTTGGTTTGTAACACGAGGTTGAGCCGGTTGAGTTCTCCTTTGAGCGTTTCCACTTCGGTATTGCGGGTGTTGGGCGCCTCAAAAGACAAGCCTTTTTCGATGATGATCGTTGCCTCTTTGAGTTCAAAATCCCGGGCTCGGTGAATGATCTCTGTTTTTTGAATGTCATCCAGGGCCATACCTCCATATATTAAATGAATGGTTTTTGCGCCCGCATTTATTTCAGATTTCAGCAAATAATTTCCTTCGACAATATTGACGCTTCGAACGTATCGGTTGGCTTGTTCGCTAAAGTGTTCCTGCTGCACCATGCGGTAGCCGAAATAAACGCTTGGGATTAATATCAAGACGATAATGACCGCGACCAGTTGATTGACGCGTTTTTTCTGCCCTTCTTCGATCACCGTCCGGATAGGAAAATTCAGAATATACGAGATCAGCACGGAAGACAAGGCAATAAACACGGCATTGATGGTAAACAGATAAAACGCCCCAAAGAAAAAGTTGAATTGAGCGGTGGCCAATCCGTATCCGGCTGTGCAGAGCGGCGGCATTAATGCGGTAGCAATGGCTACTCCCGGGATGACGTTCCCTTTCAGTTTGCTGCTGATCGCCAGTATTCCTGCAAGGCCTCCAAATAAAGCGATCAATACGTCGTAAATCGTAGGGCTTGTTCTGGCGAGTAATTCCGAGTGTGCTCCCGAAAGAGGACTCATGGCAAAGTACGCCGTTGAAGCGCCAAGTGCGGTGATAACGGCGAATAAGAAATGTTGCAAGGATTTTCGAAATAGTGGGTAGTTGTATGTAGCAATACTATACCCCATACCATTGATCGGTCCCATCAACGGAGAAATAAGCATGGCGCCAATAATCACTGCCGTCGAATTGACATTCAAGCCAACCGACGCGATGATGGCGGCAAAAAGCAGAATCCAGAGGTTAGTGCCTTTGAATGCCATATCCCGAAGGATAGCATCGTGAATTTCCTCGAAATCATTGATTTCTGCTTCGAGGTTGAAGTAGTGTAAAAGTTGTACGATTCTTCGGCGTGCTCTCATCGTGTTTGATCCTGATAGTAAAATCCCTTCCCTTTGAGAAGGATGCTGAACATTCAATGATTCCCGCTCCTTAATAAAACCAAGGCCTTGGGGAGCCCAAGCGCCATGTTAAAGTACTTTTTTTGTTTTCGAATGGCCCATCTTTAAGTAAGTAAAAGCCCCGCGTTTTAAGGCAGCCGAATCCCCTCCGGCCCCCCCATGCTTTTAAAATACACCGCTACCTTTGGTTGGTTACCCATAGCCGAATAGTGGGCGTTGAAAGCAATGACGTGCCCGCCTTTTGCAAGCAAGGGCAATGGCGCAGGCAGCTCTACGATCTTTTTCTGGCGTCCTTTTTCGTCCATCACCCGGATTTGGCGGTCGTTCAGCGGGTAACAGGCTTCGCCGGGATAGAGCTCGACGGGCAGTTCAACCCGCGAGTAGTTGTCGATCTTGAAGACAGGGTTTTTGACCGTTCCTTCTCCTTCCCTGACCAAGAGTTTAAATTGAAAAAATTGTTCTTCGTCCGGCATATGGTATTCCCATTTGGAATCGGTGGGTTCCCCGGGTTGTTTTTCTGTTTTTTCGTGGACGAATTCCGGGCTTTTATGCAAAGGGAATAGGTCCCAAGTATTTTCTGCCGTCCGGACAAGGTGGAATTCGTTCGCGGGGATTTTCAGGCGCTCCCGCTGCTCCTGGCTAAATGCGCGGGCGCGGCGGAGTTGCTCCCAATCGCGACTGGCCAGCAAGAGATCGTCTGTCTGAGAATTGTTCTTCAGCGCAGCAAGGCTGGTGGCCATCGCAAATCCGGCGTTATATCCGGCGGCGCGGGCCAGCATCCACTCCATGTCGGCGATCGTGGTGGTTTCGGTGAGCAGGTACCAGCCCAGCATATTAGGCAGGTAATTGCGTTCCAGGAGCGCCTGGTTGTTGATGCGGTATTCCTGCATGCTTTCCGCGAAGCCGCCGTACCAGGGTTCGCCCCAGTTGCAATAGGTGTTGATATGCCAGTAAAAATGCTTGGACAGGCTGGTGCCGTTGATCACCGGATGGGTGGTATTCCGGATAAACGTTTCTGCAAAGAGGTCGATGCCGTAATCCCCCTGTCCCGCAGCCAGACAGCCTTCGTGGCCGTCGAAGTCGAGATGGGAAAGCCCCGATTCGTTGAAACGCCTGGCGAGGTTCCGCGCAATTTCGGTTTGGAGTTCCAGGTTGGGGTAAAACACCTCGTAGGGGTGATCCAGGAGTTTGCCCACCTCGGCGCCGATGGCATGGGCGGCTTTTTTGTGCCAAAAGCGCCCTGTTCGCAGTCGAGCAGCATCCAGGGTGCTTCGTCGGAAACTTTTTTATAGCGGATCAGTTCTTCCTCGATGACCACCGTGTGCAGCCAGTTGGCATGGGTATTGGCAAAATACTCCGGCGATTCTACCGGAATAACGGTGGCATTGGAATCGACGGCGGCGCTCAACCGGCTGAAGCCCGTTTTGGCAAGGCGCTTGTCGGGTACCGGCGTTACGTACGGGTCGTGGGTCTGGATAAAATTGGTGAGGGTGTGGGCCCCAAGGTGGATGCCTTTTTGATTTGCTTTTTTGACGCAATCCTGCATGCCGGCAACTCCATTCGGGAAAAAGGCCGGACTGAGCTCGTAATGCCCCCAGCTTTTGAAGGCGTCCATGTGATAGAGGCTCATCAATCCGGCTTTTTGGGTGTATTCCAGCAAGGTGTCGATGTTGGACTCGGTGTAGTTGGCAATCAGATACGACCTGCCGGTTTGAGGCGAGATCTTCGACCAGACCCCGTCGATCAGCGGATGGGGCAAGCCTTGTTCCACCTCGATCTTACCAATGAGTTCCAGCGCCTGAGGCTCCGGGCAGCCGAACAGCGCGATCTTGGAGCCCCTTACCGTCTCGCCGGGTATTGGGGGCACCGGCATATTGGGAAAGTTTTTGTCCCAGACCGTGATGTTTCGGGCCTTGCTCCGATTGAGCGCGTAGGCCTGAAGGACGCTTCCCGAGGGCGTCTGCTGCGCCGCGGAGCCTCTGGCTAATTCGAATCCTTCGTTGTTGGAAGGGAATCCGCCAACCGTTTTGACGTTCAGGCTTTGAATGCCCAGGGCAAACTGGCCGTTTCGCACCACGCCCACAATTTCTCCTACGGTTTCGCCAATCGACGTAGCGAAAGGCCCCCACACGACTTTATCGATCGCTGTCTCCGGAAGGGCTTTAATCAATTCAAATACGAGGTATTCCTCCCGCTCCTCAACGCGGACGGTAAGGGTTGCCTTGCTCTGGGGATATTGGAGCGTAAGCGTTTTGGATTTGGGATTATAAGAGGCTTTGGAAGGGGATTCCGACTGGGCGCCGATATAGAGCACAAGCAGCGGCGATTTTCGGGTGGAATCGGCGTAATGTTTCCCGGAACTCCGGCCGGTCCATTGCGTTACATGGCCTGAAGGGTCGATCGAAAGCTCCAAATGCCTTGTTTTAAAGGCAACCTGCGCATGAAGGTTATGAAAAAGGAATGTCAGGATAAATAGAAAGCGAATGTTCATTGGTTGCTACGTTATTTTCTTTTTTCTTCCAATTTTTTCATAATCTCGTCGCCAATTTTCATACCCCAGGCTTGCCCAATAGTCATGGACTCCCGGGCAATGTCGGGGGCCATTTGAGCAAATTTTTTCCCTGCCGGCGTTTCATAAAACTGGATAAGCCCCTCCAGGTCTTCTTTTGTCAAGTATTTCTGATATACCGGAACGAGCATGTTCACCAAATCGTCGACCATAAATTGTTTCAATTCGGCTTCCAGCAAATCAAAAAATTCAGGGTTTTGCTCGTCAAAATTCGATTTAAAGACCCCAATGACCTGTGTTACGACCGCATCGTAGGAAGCTTGGGAACCGGAGGCCAGGATCATCTTCTTAAGCGTAACGGCGTAGAGGCTGTCGGGTTGGCTGAAAGAAACGCCGGAGAAGAGCAGAACAAAAACAGGCAAGAGGATTAGCTTACGCATGATAAGGGATTTACAGGTTAAAATAACATACTGCTGCACACCCAAAGGGGAGTAGGACAGTAAAGTTAAACCCGTAAAGTAGATTTTCAATACCTTACTGGACATTTATGGGCTAACCGGCTGTAAGGAACTGCCTCAAAAGGCCGTCCTTTGCACCCTGCATGAAATTTTTATTTTCTTTTTTCCATTCTCATAAAAAATCGCAAAGCGGTTCTTTATGAGAATGGAAAAAAGAAAATATTTTTTTGTTGCCATGGGCAAGCGCCGCAAGCGGTATCAATAATGATCCGGATCGGCAACAGGTTCCCGCTTTTGGCGTTCCGCGAAAAGCTGTTTAGTGGGGCAAACGAAATGCCTTGCCCGAATACTCGTCACGGGGTCTTCCACGTCTTTTTCCAGGTCGTGGAACCAGTTCCAGACTTCGCGCCCGGCAACGCCGCCAAAGTCCCAGCCGTTTTTGATCGCGCCATAGCATGCGCCAATCGCGCTAAGCGGATCGAGTTGCGCCACCGCGCCCATGCAAACGGCGCCGGAGGTCCCGGTTTGCAGGCACACCTCGCCGGCCCCCGGAGCATGCCAAAATTCCGCATCCGGCTGGATGACGTGGAAGTTAATCACAGGCCGCCCATCGGGAGTGAAAATGCCGGATTGGGTTTCCATCCGGACGATCCGATCCAGCATTTTTTCTATGGAATGCGCAAAATTAACAATGAAATAGCTGAAGCCTGTCTGTATGTTCACCTGGAAGTCGGGGAAGTCTTTTTCTACAGGAACACTTTCCGGAGAAACGATCTTCCATTTTTCGGGCGTGTTGGACGGCGTAAGGATGATGGGGTCGGGATACTGAGCGTCTCCCGGCGCCAGCACCTTCACGTTGATGTCTTTAATATGCTCAGAGGGCTGGATGAGCAGGGTCTGCATCGCTTTTTTCTGAACTCCCCACTTCCGGAATGGACCCTCCATGGCTTGGAACGCCTCCCTGAACGTCGAGGCAGGCAGGGAATGGGTTAGCCCGGAGGCGATGTTGTCGTTTTCCAGCATTACGTTCCGGATGAAAAAGGTGCTGAACAGGTCGTTCAACCCCAGCATTTCCAGTTTAGCTGCCAGTCCGTAAAACACCCGGAAATCCCTTTTGACCTTTTGGGAAAAATCGTGGAGCAAAAACGTGTGGAATTTTTGCACGGTCATAGGCGCCTCGCCCGGTTTATACCCGGCGAAAACGTTGTTGCGGTTCTCCAGCAGGGCATACCAGCGGTTGATGATACGTGCTGCCGTTCTTTGGTACCTCTTGGGGTCCATCGCCAGGATGGAATCCATCTCCAGGCGGGCTTGGGAACGAACTTCCTGAAGTAGTTCTTGTTGCAGGTGAGCAATTTTTTTCACGACGTTTGGTTTTATTTGAGTTATTGTTAAATCCTCAACACACGCAGGCTTTTTGACCGCAAGCGAACTCGTGGATACAGAAAAACCGCACCGTCGGGTGAACCAAGTTAGGGAAGGAGTGAAGACGCGCCGTACGCCGGTATGCCCGGAAAGAGCAAATGCCAATTTCCTCTAAGTTACGGTTTTTTTGCCATTCGGGCAAGCGCCGGCTAAAGGGATTGGCCCTTAATTCTTGTCCGTTCTGAAAATGCGCCTTACATTTAGTGAACTTCCCTGATTAAGCCAACAAAATATTCCTTTCGTCACCAAAACATCGGTTCATGGTTCGCCATTTGATTCTCTTTGCAAGCTTCGCATTTGTCCTTGTTTCGGGTTGCGCACCCGGCGTAACCGATTCTACTCCCTTGACGGATTACCAGGATCTGGTTTCGTTGTTTCGCGAATGGCGGGCTTTTGAGCGCCCTCCCTTAAAGGATGGCGCGCCCGATTACACCTCCGGAACCTTTAAAGAACGCGGGCCAGGCTTTAAAAAGCTTCAGGCGAAATTGCTCTCCATCGACACCTCCGGCTGGCCGGTGGCGCAGCGGGTACATTGGCACATCGTGTGGGCAGAGATGAACGGGTATGACTTCAACCATCGGGTACTTCAGCCCTGGGTACGCGACCCGGCGTTTTATAAATCCGTCTGGACCGATCGCAGCGATGTGCCCGCCCACGAAGGCCCTACGCACCATGCCACTACCGAGCTTTGGACGTATTCCTTTCCGTTGAGCGCTGCGGAGCGAACCCGCCTCGTGGGCGATTTAGGGGTCATCCCGCCCTTGAACGCTCAAGCCAAAACCAACCTGACCGGCAACGCAAAAGACCTCTGGATAACCGGTATCCGCGATATCCGTTCCCAAACAGACGATCTGCGCGCGCTTCTGGAGCAACCAGGCATCAAGGGGGACGACGAACTGTCCAATGCCATCCAAACGGCCATTGCCTCTACAAATGACTTCGTAAGCTGGTTGGAAACGGAAGCCAAAACCAAAACCGGTCCCTCGGGCATCGGGAAGGAAAATTATACCTGGTATATCCAAAACGTGCATCTGGTGCCACTGACCTGGGAAGACGAGGTCATGCTCCTTAAGCGCGAGCTCAGCCGGGCCTGGGCTTCGCTGAAGCTGGAAGAACACCGCAACCGGAAACTGCCGCCCCTGGTTTCAGCAGAAACCCCGGAGGCTTATCATGCGCTGGCCGAGGCATCGGCTCAAAGCCTGATGCGGTTCCTGGAAGAGGAAGCAATCGTCACCGTGAAGCCCTATTTCGAGCCGGCATTGCGGGAACATCTGGGCCAGTTTGTGCCGAAAGAAAAACGTCACTTTTTCTGGATTGGCGCCCATTACGATCCCCGGCCCCTGTACTCGCATTTTTACCATTGGTTCGAGCTGGCGCGCATGGATCAGGAACCGCACGCCAGCGAGATCCGCCGGGGCCCACTGTTGTATAATATTTTCGATTCCAGGAACGAAGGGATGGCCACAGCGGTCGAGGAGTTGTTCATGCAGGCAGGGCTGTACGACGATAACCCCAGGGTCCGGGAGATCGTATACATCCTGATCGCCCAGCGCGCTGCCCGCGGCCTGGGCTCCCTCTATGCCCATGCCAACGAAATGACCATGGAGGAAGCGGGCGGAATCCATTCGGAGTATACCCCGCGCGGGTGGATGAAAACGGAGAAGGAACTGCGCATCTTTGAGCAGCACCTTTACTTGAGGCAGCAGGGTTACGGAACCAGTTATATCACCGGCAAACACCTCGTGGAGCAAGCCCTGGCGGAGTACGCCCGGTTGCAGGAAGCGCAAAACCAGCCTTTCCGCCTCCATCGGTTCTTTGACCAGCTCAACGCCATCGATAATATTCCAATCTCCCTGGGAAACTGGCAGTTGACGGGTATGGAGGGGGAGGTTCGAGGCATTCGTGCCAATTAATAATTGTTTTTTATTTCCAAAAATCAGTATTTTTGCTGAATAATAGAAATAAATGCTTTTTGTTGAATTCCAAAATAAGTTTTCCCGTTACCCGGTTATTCCGGTTATAGAAATCGAAAAGGCCTTTCCAGATTTCGACCATAATGCCCTGACCCGGTGGCAAAAAAAAGGCTATCTCGAAAAGGTACGCAGTGGATTTTATCGCTTGGCAAGCCTGCCAATCAGCGGAGAAATCGATCGGTTTTTCATTGCCAACCGCATTTATGCCCCTTCTTATATCTCCCTTCAGTCTGCATTATGGTGGTATGGTTTTATTCCTGAAGGGGTTTTTACGGTTACGTCGGTCACTACGAGGAAAACAGAAAATTTCCAAACGCCGGCCGGCCATTTTACGTATCGGAGTATAAGGAGAGATTTGTTTTTTGGTTACCGCATGGAAAAAAAGGAAGATTTTGGGGTCAAGATGGCAGACCCTGCAAAAGCGCTGCTCGATATGTTGTATTTGCATCCCCATCTTGACTCGGCGGATCATTGTTTTGAATGGCGGCTGAATTTTGGGAGTTGAAAAAGAAACTAAGCCTTCAGGATTTTCAGCGCTATTTGCAGTTGTTTGCTTCTAAATCCCTGGAAGAGAGAGCAAAAAACTTCATTCAATTTTTGAAAAACCATGATGTCTCTGGCTGATATTCGATCTTACTACCCTGCGTTTCTCCAAAGCCGTGGGGAATTTCTGCTTAGAGAGTATCTGCAGTATAAGCTACTCGAATTGCTTTTTCAGAGCGATTACGCCTTAAAATTCTCCTTTCTGGGAGGTACTTGCCTCCGGATTGTCCACAACAATCAGCGCTTTTCCGAGGATCTGGATTTTGACCAATTTGATCTGACCGCCAGGGATTTTGAGCAGGTTGCCGAAATAATCAAGAAAGGCCTCGAAAAACAAGGATTCGACGTTGAAATGCGCAATGTGATTCGCGGCGCTTATCATTGTTATATCCGTTTCCCAGGTTTATTATACGAAACTGGATTAAGTGGCCACAAAGAGGCCAAGATTTTGATCAATTTGGACACAGAACCCCAAGGATTCCCATTTGAGCCGGGAACTTTTTTTCTTAATCGCTTTGATGTTTTGCCAGCATTCGGGTTACGCCCCCAGACCTGCTATTGAGTCAAAAGATCGCCGCTATCCTGGGACGAAGGAAGCCTAAAGGGCGGGATTTTTTCGACGTGTTGTTTTTACTGGGTAAAACCAAGCCCAACCACTCGTATCTGGAACAAAAGCTCGGGTGTTCCAAACCAGAAGATGTCAAAGAAATTCTTCTGGAGGCATGCAAGCAAATCGATTTTCGTGAAATGGCAACGGATGTTCAACCTTTTCTGTTTAACCCGGAGGATACCCGCCGGATTCAGCAGTTTACAGCGTATATTCAGTCTGCCTCGTGGTAAGTATTTTATTCCAAAACCATTGAATAAATGAAGAATCCGGTAATTCCGAGACCTGCCGAAACCCACGTCCGCGTGCCCATACTGCCCCTCGATCTGGAATGGATCAAAAGCATCCGCGTCAACAGGTCTGCGGTGGAACGCCGGGCAGACACCCTTGGCAAACGCCGTACGGTCAAGAAGGAATGGCAGGCCGCGTGGTTGCTGCGCGCCATCGCCTGTATGGACCTCACGACCCTGGCCGGCGACGATACGCCTGGCAACGTCGTGCGGCTTTGCGCCAAAGCGCGGCAACCGGTCAGGCAGGACCTGCTGGAACGCATGGGCGTAGGGGATCTTGGCCTGCAAACCGGCGCGGTTTGCGTCTACCACAACCTCATCGCCTCCGCCCTGGACGCCCTCGAAGGCAGCGCTATTCCGGTGGCTGCCGTGTCTACAGGTTTCCCTGCCGGGCAAATCCCTATGGCCCAAAAACTCGAAGAGATCGGGGCTTCGGTTAAGGCGGGAGCGCAGGAGATCGACATTGTCATCAGCCGTGCCCACGTGCTGCGAGGGGAATGGGAAAACCTCTACGAAGAAGTGGTCTCGTTCCGGGAAGCGTGCGGCCCCGCCCACATGAAGACCATCCTCGCCACCGGCGAGCTGGCCACGTTGACCAACGTCGCCAAAGCCAGCCACGTGTGTATGATGGCCGGGGCCGACTTCATCAAAACCAGCACGGGTAAGGAAAGCGTCAACGCCACCCTTCCGGTAAGCCTCGTCATGGTGCGCGCCATCCGCGAATATTACGAACGAACGGGATTTCAGGTAGGTTTCAAACCCGCCGGCGGCATCCGCACCGCCAAACAGGCCCTGGACTGGCTGATCCTGATGAAGGAAGAACTGGGCAACGACTGGCTGAGCCCCCGCCTGTTCCGCTTTGGCGCCAGCAGCCTGCTGACGGATATCGAACGCCAGTTGGAACATTTCGTCACCGGAACGTATTCCGCCGCTTACCGGCATCCGATGGGCTAACCGGCCCTAAAATTTTTTTGCTATGAAAATCAAAGACTTATTCGAAACGATGGAATACGGCCCCGCCCCCGAGAACCGCGACGCCGCCGATCAATGGCTGGATGCACGCCAACGCGAATTCCAGTTGTTCATCAACGGCGAATGGGCGCCGCCGGTGTCTGGGAAATACTTTGATACCATCAACCCGGCCAATAAGGAATTCCTGGCCCGGATTGCAGAAGGAGGGCCCGACGACGTTGGCCGCGCCGTTGCCGCCGCCCGCCAGGCACTGCCCCATTGGGCCGCTTTGAGCGGCCATGCCCGGGCGCGCTACCTCTATGCCCTGGCCCGCCAGATCCAAAAGCATAGCCGCTTATTCGCCGTCCTGGAATCCCTCGATAACGGCAAACCCATCCGCGAAACCCGAGACATCGATATTCCGCTCGTTGCGCGCCACTTTTATCACCATGCCGGATGGGCGCAACTGCGCGACACCGAGCTTGCCGGCTACAGGGAAGTGGGCGTCGTCGGTCAGATCATTCCCTGGAATTTTCCCCTGCTGATGCTGGCCTGGAAAATCGCCCCCGCTCTGGCTATGGGCAACACGGTGGTGCTCAAACCAGCGGAATACACGCCCCTTACCGCCCTGCTGTTCGCCGAAATATGCCGGTCTGCCGGCCTGCCTCCCGGCGTGGTCAACGTCGTAACCGGCGCCGGGGAAACCGGCGCGGCGCTGACCAAACACGAGGGGGTCGATAAAATCGCCTTCACCGGATCGACCGAAGTGGGCCGGATCATCCGGAAAGCGACCGCCGGGTCGGGCAAAAAATTATCCCTGGAACTGGGCGGCAAATCGCCTTTTATCGTTTTCGAAGACTCGGACCTCGACAGCGTGGTGGAAGGCGTAGTCGACGCGATCTGGTTCAACCAGGGGCAGGTGTGCTGCGCCGGATCCCGCCTCCTGGCGCAGGAGAGCGTGGCGGAAAAGCTGTATGCCAAAATCCGGGCGCGAATGGAAAAGCTCCGCGTAGGCGACCCCCTGGATAAGAGTATCGATATCGGCGCCATCGTAGCGCCCGTCCAACTCCACACTATTGAGGAATTGGTCCGTAAAGGCGTCGACGAAGGCGTCCGCCTCTGGCAGCCCTCCTGGGCCTGCCCCGCGGAAGGCTATTTCTATCCGCCGACGCTGTTCACCGAGGTATCCCCGGCGCATGTCATCGCCCAGGAAGAGATCTTCGGCCCCGTGCTGGTGGCGATGACCTTCCGTACCCCGGCAGAGGCGGTCCAACTGGCGAACAATACCCGCTACGGTCTGGCAGCCAGCATCTGGACCGACAACATCAACCTCGCGCTCGACATCGCGCCACAGGTCAAGGCCGGCACGGTATGGATCAACTGCACCAACGTATTCGACGCCGCCTCCGGGTTTGGGGGCTACCGGGAATCGGGCTTCGGCAGGGAAGGAGGCAAAGAGGGGCTTTACGAATACGTCAAACAAACAGAGGAAGACGCCTTCCCCGATAAACCGGTTGTGCTGAAAAAGGCAAAACCCAAAGCCGGGAAAGCGGGATAGCGGGTATGCCGCCTGTCGACCGCACCCCAAGCTGTACATTGGCGGCAAGCAGGTTAGGCCCGACAGCGGGTACAGCCTGCCTGTTTACGGTCCCGATAACGTGCTTCTCGGCGAAGTAGGGGATGGCAACCGCAAGGATATCCGCAACGCCGTGGAAGCCGCCCATGCCGCCCGCGGCTGGGCCTCGGCTACGGGCCATGCCAGAGCCCAGGTGCTTTATTTTCTCGCCGAAAACCTCGCCGCCCGGTCGGCCGAATTCGCCGGCCGCATCGCCGGCCTCACCGGCTGCAGCCCGGAAGATGGGCAGCGGGAAGTCGATGCCTCCGTAGAGCGCATCTTTTACTATGCGGCCATGGCCGACAAGTACGACGGCCACGTCCACCATACCGTTCTGCGCAACGTCACCCTCGCCATGCCCGAACCTATCGGGGTCATGGGGATCATCTGCCCCAACGAATCGCCGCTGCTGGGCTTCCTGTCGGCTGTCATCCCGGCCATCGCGATGGGCAACCGGGTGGTGGCTGTTCCTTCGGAGTCGTTCCCCCTCTCCGCCACCGACGTTTACCAGGTACTCGACACCTCCGACGTGCCGGGCGGCGTGCTCAATATCGTCACGGGCAAGCAGGAGGTATTGGCCAAGGTCCTTGCCAACCACCTCGACGTAGACGGGATCTGGTATTTCGGCCATCAGGCCGGCAGCCGAATGGTCGAGCACGACTCCGCTGGCAACATGAAGCGCGCCTGGGTAAACCACGGCCGTTACCGCGACTGGATGAACCCCGCCCATGGGCAAGGAGAGGCCTTTTTGCGGCAGGCGACGCAGGTGAAGAATATTTGGATACCGTATGGGGAGTAGGGGAGACGGGGACGGGAGACGGGAGACGGGAGACGGGAGACGGGAGACGGGAGACGGGGGACGGGAGACGGTGGACGGGGGACGGGGGACGGGAGACGGGTGGGGAGGCGAGCACCTTTCACTCAGACGCTACGGCCAGGAACCACTGTTCGCCGAAATCCGCAGATTTCGTGCGGAACTATCCGCCGGTCCCCCGACCGGCGTTGCCCGTCCACCGTTCCTTGTTGTCTGCACATTGCCTCTACTTAGATTCCGTGCGGAACTATTACCTGTTCGCCGGAATCCTCAGATTCCGTGCGGAACTATCCGCCGGTCCCCCGACCGGCGTTGCCCGTCCACCATTCCTTGTTGTCTGCACATTGCCTCTACGCCCTCTACCCTTTAAACCGATCCCGTTCCACATCGATTCTTCCGCCATCGTAACCGCATTGGCCCATGCGGGGGGAGTTGGTAACCGGGACCATTTGTTCGCCGTATACGCAGGCTTCCTCATGAATAGCGGCACATGATTCGCAAAAGAAGCGTTCCTCCTCGTCGCTCCAATGTCCTGTACAGAGCCGTTCGGCGGGTGCTTTTCCACACCGGTCGCACATGGTGGGAAAGGGTTCATTGCGGGATAATAGGTCTATTTTCCTTTTTACATCAGCAGGATAAGCGGCCAAACAACGGATGGTAAGCTCGGTGGTACTGCCAAAGTCGTAAGCGTACCAAACTGTTGTACCGGGGGACAGAAAGCGTTGCATTTTGCCGTCTTGGGGCAATTCATCCCCCCAGGAGGCGTAGGAAAACCGGCTCAAATGTCCGCAGCACTCCAGCCAAATGTCTCGAAGAAACTCGTCGAGGGTCGATAAGGTGGCCTTAGCATCTACCAGCAAATTGAGAAAGTAAGGGCCGCCATCGACGCGCAGATGCAGCGCCGTATGCTTTTCCGAGGCGGGCAACTGGTTCAGATGGGTACTCAGGTGGCGGCTAATTCCTTGTTTGGAATATTTTTTACCGCAGTAAATACATACGCCTTCCGATTTCAGCTTTTCTTCCATCGTTTTTTTCGAAGGAAGTTAAAGAAAAATATCGGACGGGACAATAGGTTACTTTGAGGAATCCTGCTTACCGGCCGTTCATTCTGACCAGAATAACGATAGAAGAAGCCAGGGTCAAAAACCCGATGGCGCCTACTGCCCAGAGCATGCCCAAAGAGTCGGCCAGAATGCCCGTGAGCAGGGCGCCGACGGCGTAGCCCAGGTCGCGCCACAAACGGAACACGCCGATGCTTTCGGCCCGCTGCCGGGGGTGAGCGTAATCGGCAATGGCGGCGAGAAAAGTGGGGTAGACCACTGCAGTGCCTGCGCCCAGGGCAGCCGACAGCGCAGCGAAGTGGAAAAAGCTGGAGGCAAAGAGCATACCCAGCAGCGCCAGGCCCTGCGCCAACATGCCCCAGAACAGCATGTTTTTTTTGCTGAAATGATCTGCCATTTTTCCGGTGAACAACTGCCCCAGCCCCCAAACGATGGGATAAAGCGCTGCGATTTTTCCCGTTTGGGCCAGGTCGAAGTTTCTGGAAGCGAGCAAAATCGGGAAGAGTCCCCACACCATCCCGTCGTTGAGGTTGTTGACGAGGCCCGCTTGCGAGATGGCGCCCAGGTTGCGGTTTTTCCAGGTGGTTTCCCAAAACACGTTCTTCAACAGCGGCAGTGTACTGGATGTCGTTTCTGCATGGACGTGATGGCCGGTATCCCTGACCAGCACCCAGCTGGAGAGCAACCCGATCCCTGCGAAAGCAATGCCCAGGTAAAACGGATAGGGCCGCACGCCGTATTCGGCAGCGATCCACCCGGTGAGGAAGGCGACGCCCCCAACCGCCAGGTAGCCGGCCGATTCGTTGAGGCCCATCGCCAGGCCCCGGTTCTTTTCTCCAACCAGATCGATCTTCATCACTACCGTGCTGGACCACGTCAGCCCCTGGTTGACGCCCAGCAACGCATTGGCGAGGATAACCCACCCCCAAGAGGGCGCGTAGATCAGGAGAAAGGGTATAGGCAGGGCGATCAGCCAGCCCAGCGTCAGAAGGTTTTTTCTTCCTATTCGGTTGGCCAGGGCGCCAGTGTAATAATTGGTAATCGCTTTTACTACACCGAAAACCATAATAAAGGAAAGGATAGCGGTTTTGGCGGCCATCTCAAATTCCTGCTCAGCGAGTTTCGGCAGAATAGTTCGTTCCAGTCCTACCATCCCGCCGACGAAGGCATTGATGACAACCAGGAGGGTGAACTGTTTCCAGTTTTCGCGAAGGCCGAGCTGTACGTTGTTCACAGAAATGCGTATTCCGGCACGCTTGTTTCGATTTTCCGGGCCATAAAGCCTTTGGTCTGGAGCATCTTAACCGCTTCGTCGGCCAGGGTGCAGAACATGCCCCTGCAATAGGCGATAATGAGCTTGTCTTTGGGGAGGCTCGCACAGCGTTCTTCCAGTTCCTCCAGCGGGATGCAGACGGCTTCCGGGAGATGGTCTTTTTGGAATTCGTCTTCCGGGCGCACGTCCAGGAGACAAACATCCGGCCTGCCGGCGATTTCTTCCAGGCTCACGGGAAGGTCGTAGGCGTTCGATACCCGGAAATGGTCCATGGCTTCCCGCAGGTGGGGTGAAAGCGCCAGGGTGAGGTCGCGCAGGCTGGTCCAGGCGCGGAAGGCCTCCGGGGAGGCCAGGGAATAGAATACCTGTACGCCGTGTTTGCGGGCCCTGACCAGGCGCTCTCTTTTCAGCGTCTGCAAATGCTGCGAAGCATTGGCGATGCTGATCCCGGTTTGGAGCGCAATGTCTTCGACGCATTTCTCCCCGTTGGCGACGAAATCGACGATCTCGAGCCGGGCGGGGCTGGCCATCGCTTTGGCGATCCTTGAGATTTCGGTATAGGCGGCGTCTTTGAAGTCCCTTTTGTGCATGGGGGTAGTGTGTTGGTGCGGGGACAAAGATAAAAAAATTATTCAATTATTCAATTGAATACATGAATAATGCGCAAATAATTTCAAAAGCCGTTTTTCTTCCCAAATGCTCGAAGCCACCCCTTTTTCCGGGCATCTACGATGATTATTTTGTTAACTTTGTTATGAAGGGATTATTTTATTCTTAAATCTATTTCATGAGTTCAGTACATTCCGAAAAGGCGCCTTCCCCTAAATTGAATCCGGTTCAGTTGCATCTGCTCGAGCTTTTTGCTGGTAACCTGACGGAAGAGGATCTTCAGGAAATAAAGATGTTGCTGGTGCAATACTACAGCCTGAAAGTGGATGAAGAATTGGATCAAATCTGGAGCAAGCGCCAATACACCACCGAAACGTTTCAAGAAGCAACCCAAAACCTTCATCTTAGGGCTAAAAAATAAGCTTTGTGAACATCGTTTTGGATACCAATTGTTTGATTCAAATTTTGCCCAGGGGTTCGGTAAACCGATGGGTGTTTGATGCGCTCCTGCAAGGCCAATTGACGTTATCTCTGACTACAGAGATTGTTGCGGAGTATGAGGAAGTACTGAATACCTTTTTTGAAAGTGAAACATTAGGCGCCAATGTTTGCCGGACCTTGTTGGAGTTGCCTTTAACAAGGACAGTCAGTATCTATTTCAATTGGCAACTAATTACCGCTGACCCGGATGATAACAAATATGTGGATTGCGCTGTTGCTGCCAATGCTGATTTTCTAATTACCAATGACGCTCATTTTAAGATTCTTGAACAGATAGATTTTCCACCAGTTACGTGTATCTCCCTTTATGAATTTAAGTCGCTTTTTGAGAAACCAGCAGGCTAGTTGTTTGCTAACCGGAGAGAAAAAGTTCGAAAATATAACTGATGGCAGGGGTTGTCGCTTGCATGGATGAACTTTCTCTCAACGATACAATAAAGACTAAGCATTTGTGCCGCATTTTCCCAACACATGAATCTGTATGACCGATTGATTGCAGTATCCAAGCCTCACATGGACAAAATCAAGAATGCAGACCAATGGCCAACGAAGATCAGGCGATATGACAGATAAACAAAAAAAATCAATATAAGCTTTTTCATCCGCTTGTATAAGAGGAATGACCCTAATTATGAAAACGTCCGCATCTACTGGAACAGGTTCAGGGAAAACGATCATTGCTTCTTCCCTTTCTTCTTCCCCTTCGCCGCAAACAACCCGCTAGTACCAGGGGCGGAGTCTCGAACCAGGGTTTTGAACAGTCGCTTCGGTCCTTGTTGAATGGGGATCCCCTATTGGCCTTGACGGATGCCCTTCTAAGACGGCCGGCCTCTCACACGCCTCAACCTGCCGCTCTTTGCCTGTCCTCCCCCTGGCCCCCTCCAAAGGGGATAGCACATTTTCTTTAAAATCAACGCCTTACGCCTCAACACCCTAACACCTAAACGCCTAAACACCTAAACACCTAACGCCCTCACCGCCCCGGAATCCGCAGCACCTGCCCTACCGACAGGGTATTATCCCTCAAGCCATTTAGTTTCTTGATGGCTTCTATGGACGTTTTACCGGATGCATCCACGATGCCGTATTTTCTGGCAATGGAAAACAGCGTTTCTCCTGCAGCTACCGTATGTCTGCGCTCTGCCCCGCTTGGGTCTGATACGGCATCACCGGAAATGAACTTTTTGGTGCCGTCCGAGTAGAACACCTCAATTCCCTGAACAGAAGGCGCTTCCACCTTTTTGGGCGGAGGAGGCGCCGGCGCAGGGCCCACCCGGATTGCATAGCGCAAGGTCACAGGGCGGTCTCCCAGTACATTTCGTATATTGTTTTTCGTGTTTTCATCGGTAAAAAGATCGGTCAACCGCAAAGAGAAGTTCACCGGAATGACCCGGGCGGATTTCCCTGCCTGAACCAGGGTGTCTCCCAGGTTCATCTCAATGGGCGCCAATTGCTGCATGTTGTATTCGTATTCCGATGGGATTCCGTCTTCTCCGGTCTTTGCCGTCAATTTCAGGTTCCCCGAGAGCCTGGCAAAGAGCTTGCCTGCATCGGGGTAGCCGGCATCGCCGCTGGAATAGCCTAAAGGGGACGACCACATTGGAAAAAGGCTGGTAGGTGACGGGCATATCTTTGGCATCTACAGGTACCTCAATGGGCGCTTCCAGCCGGATCGAAAGGGTATCAAAGCCCGAAGTCCCGCTTGTGCGCTGACCGGCCAGAAGAATCGGATGGAGGGGCAGTTTCAGGAAGATCGAATCCGAGGGGTACAGTTCCTGGTCCAGCACGATGGGTGGTAAGGGCAGCAAAAAGGAACCGGACGGTTCGCCTATACCAAGCACTTGTTCCTCCAATATAAGGTCAAGGGCTTTGGGCTTCCGGGCGGGCTGAGGAATCACCCCGAAACGGTTCTCGAACAACATACCGAACAAAAACCACAGCACCAGAAGGAGGACTACATATTTCCAGGTCTTTTTGATAAAACGGCCAATCGCCTCCCGGTCCTTCCTTTCCGAGAGAATCGGTTCGATCAGGGTGTCGTGACTGATCTCATAGATGGGATTGGCGCCGCTTTTGTGTATGGAACGGATCAGGCGGGACTCTTCCAGCTTTTCCAGCAAGCCCTGATCGATCCCAAGTATTTCCCTGATGTATCCGGCATCCTTGGACGTGCGCTGCCGGGATTTGGGCAGGATCAGGTGGTTTTCCAGCAGTTGCCGGGCCAGTTTGCGGTCCTTTCGCTTTTCCAGGCTTTTGATCTGGCTGAGGTAATACCCGCGAAGGACGGAGTCGAGATCGCCCACATCCGCCGGTTCCAAAGCCAAAACCGGCCTGACCGGTTTTTCAGGCTTGTTGTGTTCTTCCGCCGTTATGGGTATTTCAGGCTGTTCCATTTTTCGTATTCCATGGGGATGAACCCGTTATTTTCTGATTTTTCGCTCCCGCTCGACGATTCTTTTTTCGATATGCTGACACACGATTTGGAGTTGGGACGGATCAACCCGCCGGGTGATCTTATCCTGAAGAAAACCGATTAAGGTCTCCATTACCTCCTCGCTTACGATAAAGGCGGGGGAAACGAAGTCGTCCCCGGGCAGGGATGCGGGTTGTGCGATGGCTTTTTTTGCCTGCTCGGTGTTAAAGGTTCTCAGTTCATAGCTGTTCAGCAGCATTTCCGGGAGGTAGTCCTTGAGCCGTTCCAGATAATGGAGTTTATCCGAGCGCATGGAAACCAGGATTTTGACATCCAGGGGTTCTTCGATCCGGGCCATCAGCTGAGCGGTTTTGGGAGAGGGTAAACGCCTTTCCCTGGTATCCAGGGCTGCTTCAATGATCTGTTTTCGATCCAGGCCCTTTCGGACCGATTCCGGTACGATCTGGTGGTAGAGTTCGCCCAGTTGGCGGGCAAATTCCTCCACGCGCGCTTCGGGATAGGAAAAGAGTTCTTCAAACTGATCCAGAATGAAGACGATCCGAAGCGGATGGATGGCCTGATCGATCAGCATTTTTTTCGCGCTGAGCCACAGGCTGGGTTTGGGCATTGGGATGACTTCTTCCCAGCGGGGCTGCTCCCCCAGACAAGCCATGATAAATCGATCTACCGGGTCTTTCAGGAGTCCGGAATCCCAATCCCCCAGTCCTTGTTTTTCACTTCGTATCCTGGCGAGTTCCGGATCGAAGTTGGTGAACCGGATGGGAACCACGTGGCAGGGGACGTCCCAATTCCGGATCCTGCTCAACGCCGGAAGAATGCCCGCATGGATGAGCGACGACTTTCCCGTGCCGGAGGGGCCATGCAGGATGGTCAGGTTATCGAGGTCCAGTAACCGGCATACCGCTTCAATTTCTTCTTCTCTGCCGAAGAAAAACGGCTGTTCCTCTGCGTCGAAGGGCCGGAGTCCGGGATATCGGGAGCGTAAAGTGGCCATGTGCTGTCCGGATTTTAGGCGGGGATGGATTCCGCAACGCGATCAATAAACAGGGCCAATTTGTTTTTCAGGCTCCGTAGCTTCTTTTCCAGTTCCTGTTTGTTGAGGACGTTGTACTGTTCCCATTCCTTGATTTGGTGAAATTCTTGCTGGTATGCCCCCAATTCCTTCAGCAGGCCTCCCTGTTTTCCGTCCTGGATGATCAACTCGTCCAACTGCTCCAGGACTTCTTCCAGGCGGTGTTGTTCCGTCATGAGTTGCAAATGATCGTACTCCGACGTGAAAGCCACGGTCAGGCCTTTTCTCAAAAATCCGCTTTCCGCGCACAGGCCGTGCAGGCCGGATACAAACTCGTCGATTCTTTTATCCAGGAAGGTCACTTTAAAATTGGACTCAAAGAACTTTCTGTTCTGCCGGTCTATGCCATGAGGTCCGGGCGGATGCGCGTAGGAGATTTCCTTTTCGTGTACCTTCAGCACCCGCAACAACAGTTTCATGTGCCAGTCGTCGAAGGAAAAGCCCAGAAAAACCAGGTGGCTTGCCTGCTGCACCTTGTCCTGGATTAATTTCGGGAGCTGGTGGACCCCCAGAATGCCAAAAATAAACTGATACAGGCGATCCAGCGACAGGACCATAGATTCCTTATGCCGTTCGCTGCCAAACAGGTTATAGATCAACGGATAGGCTTC
Organism: Haliscomenobacter sp.; assembly: GCA_016713275.1. Lineage (GTDB taxonomy): Bacteria > Bacteroidota > Bacteroidia > Chitinophagales > Saprospiraceae > JADJPL01. The sequence goes on along the minus strand of JADJPL010000026.1, from coordinate 14,010 downwards.
GGAAAAGGGTTCCAACGGCGTTGGTTCCTGCTGATAGCTGTAAAAGCCATACTGATGATGGATTTGATTGGCCTCGAACACGTCGTGCACCAGATCGAAGGGATAGGTGGACAGGATCAGATCAAAGGGGATCTCGCTGATCTTTTTAAACCGGTCGAGCTGCCTTTGTCCCAGGTCGCTTGTTCTGATGCGGGTTAGTTCCATGAACATGCGCTGACCTCCGGCTTGATCGATCAGGGCCTGTGCGGAAGTATAAAAATCGGAGGGACTATCTGCAGGGTGCTTCTCGATCCATTTATGCTGTTCGCGCATCAGCAATTCCGGCAGGAACAGCTCCTGTTCAGGGCTGTCTGCAGCAGTTGCCGGTTTGGAAAAGGCATAATTGCCCAGGATTAGCACGCACTTTTGCTCCTGAAGGGCATCCAGAATTTCCAGCATCTGAAACCGTTCCCATTCGTGTTGGTCTGCCGGAGAGGGTTGTGGGGCGGGAGGCCCTTCCAGTTTGCCCTGCATTTGCTCCGGGCGGGGCACGGTGAACCCCGGATTGGAAACGGCAAATACTTCCATGGGTTCGGCGATATTCTTGAAGTGGTAATAGCCCACCGAAGTAAGGGAGAACTCCGCTTTGTTTTTTACCTGATCCCGGATGATTTTGGATACGAGCACCGCTCCGGGGATGCCCAGGGATTCAATACGGGAGGCGATATTGACCCCATCGCCAAAGGCGCTGTTGTTTTTGTACACGACATCGCCGAGATGGATACCTACGCGAACGGGAATCTTGTGCTGGATGCATTGCAACTGCAAGGCGGAGGAAGCCCGAAGCCCGGCAAAGGCGCTGTCGAAGGAAAGCAAACAACCGTCGCCGTAATATTGTACGATGTCGCCCTCGTGCACGCGCATTTCCTCCTCCAGAATCTGCCGGAACCGGTCCAGCACGGCAAGCGCGTGTTCTTCATCCGCCTGCATCATGGCCGAATACCCTGCGATATCTGCAAAGGCGATAATGGCTAATTTTCGGGAATCCGACATGTTACAGACCGTTTAATTGGCTCAATGTACAAAAATATTGAACATTTTGTCTTTTTCGCGATTAAGCCGTGTTGTTGGAATTTTATATTGACAAAGATGAAATTTTCAGTCTAATATATGTCAGGGCGCCTATAGGACGGGGGCAAAGCCCATCGCTTTAGCCCCGGCATTTTTTACCTATCTGAGTAGGTGCAAAAAGATTATATTTTTTGGCTAGAAGCTATCTCAAAACCCTTTTCAGGGTGTGGGCGGCATCCGTTAACCCCATGGCAAAGGCTGACGAAGCACTTTCCCCCTTTGAAGGCTAATCTTGTAGTATTTTTCATAACTAATGGCTTGTCTGTGAATTGCCCTCCGCAGCCCGGAGCCCGTGGGAAACGCCGTTCCCGTTCGAAGAACGGGATCGCCTTATGGGGTCAACCGCTCGGAATGCAGGATAAACGCAATGCCTGGCCGTTCAAAGCGGTTGAAGCCCATAAAGCGAAGGCGTTTCCCACGGAGCGGTAGGGCGAAGGAGCGCCCTTTTTTTGGTTCTTTTTTTGGGCGAGCAAAAAAAGAACAAACCCCGAGGCCGGGGGCTAAAGGGAAGCTGGACTGCACCAAACCATAGGTTAGGAAAAAACACTACAAGATTAGCTTTGAAGGGGGTTAGGGGGATGAAACTTCCGGGATGCCGGGGAAAGGTTTCATCCCCCCGACCCCCTTCAAAGGGGGAGAACGCCATAATTCTATAGTTTTGAGATAGCTTCTACTATACTCTCCAAAAACACACTTTTTGGAGAGTATAGTAGCCAAAAAATGATTTTTGAATAAACATGCTATGATTCCTCGTCTGCTGCTACCTACGCTTCAAGATTATCCTGGGTTCCGAAAAGTGATGCTGGTCGCCTTCCAGGAAGCTTATCCAGGGAGCTCTTTTCTAACGGTGACCCGGGATAATTTTTTGGATTTTGTGGGGTAAGGCTATTGCCCATAAAAATCTACCTGCTTGTTTCAAAGGGTTTACAAAGTTCCCCTTACGCCAAAAGAGTAGTCATAGATGTTTTCCCCCAAATTTCCCGTACTTTTGATCAAAACAACCACACGTGAACGGAGGACAAATCATCGCCGGCGTACTCCGGCAGTACGGCGTAACCCATCTCTACACCCTTTGCGGAGGGCATATCTCCCCGATTTATGTGGAAGCGGAGAAGCAGGGCATCCGAATCGTCGATGTCCGGGATGAAGCCTCGGCTGTGTTTGGGGCCGACGCCTCGGCGCGGCTTACCGGTATTCCCGGGGTAGCCGCCGTTACGGCAGGCCCGGGCGTCACCAACGCCATCACCGCCCTCAAGAATGCTCAAATGGCCCAGACGCCGCTGCTCTTGCTCGGCGGGGCCACGGCTACCCTTCTGCGGGGCCGGGGCGCGTTGCAGGATATCGACCAGATGGCCCTCGTGCGCCCCCACGTCAAGCTCGCCGCCCGCGTCACCCGCCTGAAAGATATGGCGCCCGCCATGCACCGCGCGATGGCCGTGGCGCAAAGCGGAGTACCCGGGCCCGTTTTCCTCGAAATGCCGGTCGACCTCCTCTACGACGAACCCATGGTGCGGGAGATGTACGGGCAAAAAAGCGCCCCCGCTAAAAGCCTGGCCGAAAAAGCCCGCAACTGGTACATCAACCGCCACGTCAACCGGCTCTTCAGCGGGGTAGGCGCCGGAACGCCGCCGCCCGGCCAGGGAAACGGCCTGCCCGATGGGGATGCCCATTCCATCCCAAAAGCGCTGCAGGCCATCCGCCAATCCGAAAAACCGCTCCTGATCATCAGCAGCGGCGCCATTCTCTCGCCCCAACTCGCGTTGGAGTTGGCCGAAGCGGTGAAAAAGCTGGGAATCCCTGTCTATCTCAGCGGCATGGCCCGCGGATTGCTGGGCAGGGACCACCCGCTCCAGTTCCGGCACAACCGAAAACAAGCCCTGCGGGAAGCCGATTGCATCCTCCTGCTCGGTGTTCCGGTCGACTTCCGGCTGGACTATGGGTTCCACCTGAACCGCAAAGCGGTCAAGATCGCCGTCAACCGCAGCCGGAAAGAACTCCGCAAAAACCTACGGCCCGACCTCGCCGTTCAAACCGACCCGGCGTCCTGGCTTATAGGCGTGGCTGCCCAAGCCGGCCATGCACCCGAATGGATTGCCTGGAAAGCAGCGCTCCAGGAACGCGAGAACGCCCGCGAGACAAGCATAGACGAAACGGCTTCCCACCAAGTAAACGGCATCAACCCGGTAGCGCTGTTCCGGACATGGGAATCCCTGCTGCCTCAACACTCGGTCCTGATCGCTGATGGGGGCGACTTTGCGGCTACTGCCGCCTATACCCTCCGCCCGCGCAACCCCCTCGGCTGGCTCGACCCCGGCGCGTTCGGCACCCTGGGTGTGGGCGGCGGCTTTGCCCTGGGCGCCGCCCTCCAATACCCGGACCACTACATCTGGATCATTTATGGCGACGGCAGCGCCGCCTACAGCCTTATCGAGTTCGACACCTTCCGCAAAATGGGACTAAAGGTATGCGCCGTGATCGGCAACAACGGCTCCTGGGAGCAGATCGCCCGCGACCAGATCCCCATGCTCGGAACGGCAACGGCTACCGTACTCCCGAAATCCGACTACCACAAAGTAGCCGAAGCATTCGGCGCAGCAGGGGAGCGCGTAGAAACTCTGGCTGATTTTGAAGGCGCCATAGGCCGGGCGATCGCCAGTATGGACTCTCGTACGCCCTACCTCATCAATGCGATTATCGGCTCCACCGCTTTCCGGCAGGGGAGCATATCGATGTAACCGGGGATTATGCTGTTTGAATTCAATCTTTACAGCGGGCTGCTGCTGCCGCCCTTTTTACATGGGGTCATTTATTCCGGCATGTTGCTTGTCCGTGGATTGCGGGACGGACGGCTTTCCGACCGCTTGCTGGCATTGCTGGTATTGTTGTTCACCCTGCGGGTAGGCAGTTGGATGTTTGGGTTCGCCGGGTGGTACGACAGCCACGATGCCTACTCGACCTTCATGTTTTATTTCCCGTTCAATTTCTGGCTGGCCTTCGGGCCCCTGGTTTATTTTTACTTTCGGAGCCTGACCAACGGTGATTTTTGTTTGGGGAAAACCGAGTACGTCCATTTCCTTCCGGCGGCGCTCTGGTTGCTGTACCGGGCATTTGTTTTTGTAAAAGACGTCCTGATCGATTTTGGACTCAAAGGCCAGCCTTTCCCCTATCATTTTGGTACCAAAGGGGCCCTGGCAGAAAAAGGGATTCTTCATTTCAACTTGGTATTCGAAATCCTGGGCTACCTTTCCATAATAATTTATTTGATCCTTACGATACGGGTTTACCGGCAGTACAAGCGCTACCTGCAGGAACAATTTTCCGATACCGAAGGAATTGAATTTGCCTGGCTGGGACGTATGCTGTATGCCATTTGTCTGGCCCTGGCCGTTTTTGCCCTTTTTCTTCTGGGCAATAGCCTGAGCGGCTATTCCATGAGCTACATTCAATTATGGTATTCCTATGCCGCTTGGGGCTTGATCATCTATTACCTGAGTATTTCGGGGTTCCAGTTTCAACCCCAAAAAGTAAGGCAGTTGCATTTTGTTCCCGAAGAAGTCATGACGCCTGTTGCCCCAGATCAGCAAAACCTGAAAGAATGGGCGCCCTGGCGCGATAAGCTTCTGGCTTTAATGAATACCCAAAAGCCCTTTCTAAACCCGGACCTCAACTTACAGGAACTCGCAGGGCAGCTCGGCATTTCCCCGGGTTCTTTGTCAAAGGTGATTAACGGCTTGCTTGGGAAGAATTTCAACGACTTCGTCAACGAATATCGGGTGCAGGAAGCAAAGGTCCGGCTCGCCGATCCCCAAAACAGCCACCTGTCCATCTTAGGCATTGCCTTCGAATGCGGCTTCAACAGCAAAGCGACCTTCAACCGGGCTTTCCGGAAATACGCCCAAAAGGCGCCCAGCGAATTTTTGCAATCCCTGAAAAGCCGCTCCTAGGGCTCAAAATCGCATTCTGAGACGTCTCAAATCCTTTTGAGGCGCAACGCCGCCAATCTTCCCCCACTTTTGAGGCGATGTAATTGATCACCAAAAAAAAATTGTGCCATGTTAAAACGTGCTTTTTCCCTAATCGCGTTGGCGGTTAGCCTGATTGGATTTTCGTTTACCACGACTACCGAATTGCAGCCCTCCGCTTTCCAGCCGTTCGAAGGCTCCTGGAATGGCAAACTGGAATACCGCGACTACACCTCCAGCGAATGGGTAGGCATGCCGTTAGAAGGAGCGGCTTTTCTTAAAGGAAATGCTTTTCACCTCAAGTACCTCCTCAAGGAAGGAAAAGGCTACAAACAACACTATGTGTATGCAATTAAAGACGGTACGGTATACTCCGGAGGCGCATGGAAGACGGAATCGTTCCAACCCCTCTCCAGCGGCGCCTTTCAGTTGGTCATGAGTCAAAAGGGCAGGGATGGGAACGACCATAAGCCCTGCACGTTCCGCGTGCGCTTCGAAGGAAGTGCCAAAAATTTAACCATTACCAAGGAAGTGCGTTTTGATGGAGAGGCGGATTTTTTTGTTCGGAATCAGTATTCCTTAAACCGCTAATTCAATCCTATGCATTTTCTTAAATCGCTTTTTCTGCTGTTGCTGACTACCTGGGCGTTGCGCTCCCTATCCGCCCAAGAGGTAGCCCTTACGTTTCAGGTCGACCTAACGCCTGTGCTCCAGGAAGGCAAGGCGCCCAAATCCGTTGGTATCCGGGGAAGCCTTCCTCCGCTATCCTGGGATCAATCGGTGGAATTAAAGCCCGCCCCGGGCGGGAAGGTGTACGCTGCCCAGATCTCCTTCAAAAACCTCCTCCCAGGCGCTCTGCTGGAGTATAAATTTATTACAGACGAAAAAACCTGGGAACTCCCGGGCGAAAACCGGGTGCTGGTCTGGAACGGGCAGGATACGGTCCTTTCCAGCCTGTGGAACGAGTATATTCCGCCTTCGCCCGATGCGCTTCCCCCGCTTCTGGCAGAACAAATGGCCGAAGATTTTTTCTGGCTGAAAAAAGGCCTGCTGGAACTGCATCCGGGCTTGTACCGATACCAGACCGAAGCCTCCCTCCAGGCACTGTTTGCCGAATTCGAGCCGCTTTTTAACCGCAACATGAGCTACCGCGAAGCCTACCTCCTGATCTCGCGCCTCGTCGGACAGGTACGGTGCGGGCATACGTACGCCAACTTTTTCAACCAAAACCAACTGATCCAGCATGCGGTATTCCGGCAGGCCGACAAGCTCCCCTTCCTTTTTCGTATCCTGGACCGGCGGATATTTATCGCTGAAAATGCTTCCGAGCACGAAGCCATTCCTGTTGGGGCCGAAATAAAGCGCGTGAATGACATTCCTGTTTCCGAAATTTGGGACAGCTTGCTCCCGCTGGTAAAAGCAGACGGGAATAACGACGGCAAACGGCTGGCCGACCTCCAGGTATTCGGAGTGGAGGGTTTTGAAGCGTTCGATGTGTATTTCCCCCTCTTGTTTCCGCCAAGGAATGGGACATACAGCCTGGAGATCCAGTTTCAGGAAGGCGGCCCTCTTCAGACGCTTGAGGTAAACGCCCTGACGCCGAAACAACGAAAGGAAGCGCTTCTAAAACGATCAGGGGGCTATTCCGCTACCAATTGGGACTCCCTCTGGCAGTTCACCGTTATTGACGCCAATGCGGCGCTCCTCCGCCTGCCCCATTTTCAAACCTGGAAAATGACGATGAACTGGCGAAAATTTTTGCAGGATGCGTTTTCTGCTTTGCAAAAGCAAGCCATCCCCAACCTCGTCATCGACATCCGCAACAACGAAGGCGGAGCAGATGAAGTCATCGCTTTTTTGTCGCAATACCTCGTTTCCAAACCCATTGCCATGGAACCCATTGAGGACAGGCTGCGCTACGAATACATCGCCCCGGAATGGGAGCCTTATCTCCGTTCCTGGGACGACAGCTTCAAGGATTTCAGGGGAAAGGTCAGGCGCATCGACGACCGGTTTTATACCTGGATCAAACCCGATGATCAGTTGGAAATCCCGGCGGGTAAAAAGGCCTTTTCCGGCAACATCTACCTCCTCGTCGACGAAACGAACAGTTCGGCGACGTTCTACCTCGCCAAATTCTGCAAAGACCACCGCCTGGCAACCTTGGTCGGACGACCAACAGGGGGCAGTCAGCGCGGCATCAATGGCGGGCGGATCGCCTTCCTCCGGCTTCCGAACTCCAAAATCGAAGTGGACATCCCCCTGATCGGAACGTTTCCCCTTTCGGAAAAACCCGAAGGAGGGATCGTACCGGACGTGCTGGTGGATATGGAGGCTGAAGCTTTCCGAAAAGGAGAAGACCTGATCCTGCAAAAAGCGATGGATTTGATTAAACGCAGGTAACCCGCCCCCGTCCTCCCGTCCCCCGTCCATCCGTCTCCCGTCCTCCCGTCTCCCGTCCCCCGTCCTCCCGTCTCCCGTCCCCCGTCCTCCCGTCTCCCGTCCCCCGTCCTCCCGTCCCCCGTCTCCCGTCTCCCGTCCATCCGTCTCCCGTCTCCCGTCCCCCGTCCACCGTCCACCGTCCTCCCGTCCTCCGTCCCTCAATACCCCTGCGGAAGATTGACGAGCGATTTATTGGCTGCAAAATCGTATAAGGTGCTGCGGCGCAGGTCGTAATAGGCTTCCCAGAAGTCGCGGATAGAGGTGATGAACGTTCGCCGGGCGGCTTCCTGTTCCTGAACGGCAATATTGAGGTCGGTGATTCCGATTTTGCCGATATAGTAGCGGTTGCGGGTCATTTCCTGGCGTTTACGGGATACTTCGTAGGCGCGCAGCGCGCGGCTAACCTGATCGCGCACCAGGTCGAACTGCCGGACCTTCAGCAAAATGCTTTGTTCGAAATTGACGCGTTCCTGGGCAACGTTGAGGCGTTCCAGTTCGAAGTTCGACTGGGCGATTTCGCGCCGGGCTTTGGCTTTGCCCCAATCGGCAATAGGGATTTCCAACCCCAGGGTAAGCTGTTCGCGGTCGAGCGGTTGCTGGAACGCGTCGGAAAAGGTAGATCCGGTCTGTTGGAGGCCAAACGCCGCATTGACGCTAATCTGGGGGCCGGTTTGTCCTTTGGCTTGGGCGATATTGCGCTCTGCTTCCTTCAGGCGGCGTTCCAGGAAACGATCAGGCTTCGGTTTTGCAGGGCAAATTGCAGCGCTTGGTTGGGGTCGACGATAAAGCTGGGAAGTTCAAGCGGGGGAACCATCTCAAAGCGGGCGGCCCGCTGGATACCGAGGAACGTCCGAAGCTGCTCCATGCTGGATTGGAGGTTCAGGGTGGATTGAGCGATGGCGTTTTCGGCATTGGCGACGCTGAGTTCAATTTGCAGCAACTCCGTCTCCGCGATCCTCCCCACCTCAAACCGGCCTTTGGAAATCCCGTAAAGGGTATCGGCGTTGATTTTTTTCCTGCGTAGCGGCTTCGACGTTGAGCTGGGCGATGAGAATGTCGAAGAAAAGCTGTACCCCGGTGTAGGCGGCCAGCTCCATATTTTCGGAATACGCTTGTTTGGCTTCTTTATAGCGGAGGGGTTCGGTGATTTTGTTCCATTTCAGCGCGTTGTATCCCAGGATAGGCTGAATTAACGAAATGGAAACGGGGTTGGACAGAAAAGAGGTTGCGCGCGGGTTTAATTCGTTGGCAAAGACGTCGAGGCGGTTGATGCCGGAATTCAAAATAACCGTACCGCCAGTAAGCCCAATATCCTGGCGCAGCGACAGCCCGAGGTTGTTGTTCATGAAGGATTGCTGGATAAAGCTGACGCCGCCGGAGGGAAGGGTTATCGATTGGATCGACCGGTTCAGGTTGGGTAAAATAGCTTCCACCCCGATCACGGGTTTGTAGTCCGCCCGGAAAGATTGAAATTGCCAATAGAAATTGCTCAGCCTCGTTTTAGCCAATTGAACGCTGGGGGCGTCGCTTTGTGCCAGTTCGACCACTTCTTCCAGGGTTAGACGAAAGGTTTCGGGCTCTTGGGAAAAGCCCCATACAGCAAATGCAAACGCCAGAATACCGGTTAGCCAGGCTTTTTTCATGAAAGGCGGTTTTTTTTCGAGGGTTATGCTATTTCAGAAAAATTACTCGGTGCGCAAGGCTTTGATCGGGTCTTGGATGGCGGCCTTTCTGGCAGGAAAAATACCAAACGCCAGCCCGACCGAAGCCGCGACGCCAAAAGAAAGCAAAATCGACCAGCCCGACACCAGGGCTGGAATGTTAAAGGAAGATGTAATGATCTGAGCGCTGACGACTCCAATGAGAATCCCCAAAAGGCCTCCGATCAAACTAATCGTAATCGCTTCGAATAAAAATTGCTGAATGATGTCGCTGCGTTGCGCGCCAAGCGACCGCCGGACGCCAATTTCCTTGATCCGCTCCATGACCGAGGCCAGCATGATATTCATGATACCGATGCCGCCTACCAGGAGCGAGATGCCGGCAATCGCTGCCAGCACGAGGTTGAACGTTTCCTGGGTCTTCTTTTGTTCTTCGAGCAGCAACTCCGGCACTTCGATTTCAAAGTCAAGCACATCCCGGTGTCTGCGTTTCAGGATGCGCGCAGTTACGTCCGCTACTGCCCGCAGGTACGGGAGTCGCCAACCTGCACCACCACGCGGTCGAGCTGGTGGTAATTGTCGACCGGACCGCCAGGCTCCGAACGTCCCCGCCCGATATCCTCTTTGGAGATCACGGCCCGGTTCTTGAACCGGAGCAATGCGGTGCCAACGGGGATATAAATGTCGTCGTTATAGTCGCGGATACCGAGGGTTTTAAGGCTTTCCTGGCTGGCGCTCCGTTTTTCCAACACGCCGACTACGGTCAGCCAGGTTTGCCCGGCTTTGATTTTTTGCCCCAGGGGATTGTCATTGGGGAAAAACCGGGTTTGAATATTTTTACCGATGATGCAGGCCGCCCGGCTTAGCGGAGGTGCTCCGGGTGAAAGAAATTCCCCTGGCTCAGGGTGATGTTGTTGAGGTAAAAAAAGTCGTTCGTTACCCCGATGCAGCGGCCTTTTTCCAGTTTGCCCGCTTCGATAATGGACGATGGCAGGACGATTTCGGGGCTTACCCGTTCCACTTGAGGCAGGGTGTTTTGGATCGACTCCAGGTCTGCCAGCGTAAGACCGGGAGACCAGGGCCTTTTTCCTCCTTCTTTTTGCCCGCCGTCGGCACTTTCCCCGGCGCCGCTTTGCGCGTTGCCCTCTTGTTCGCTTTCGGGATCCAAAACCACCGCTTTGATCACGATGCTGTTGGCCCCGATCAGTTTCATGCGTTCCAGAATGGATTGCTTGGCTCCGGATCCAATGGCCAGCATGGCGATGACAGCGGCTACGCCAAACAAGATCCCCAGGCCGGTAAGCAAGGCCCGCATCCGGTTTGCCAGAACGGCTTCCATGGCCAGCAGAAAATTAAATAGTACCCGTTGCATGGGCGAGGTATTTCATTGCGTTGATGAATGGGATGGCGGCACAGGAAAAGAAACCAACCGGCTGCTCCGGGTCTTAATCCAATTTCCGAAGGGCCAGCCATTGGTCCTGGATATCAGTTGAAAATAATAATACTCCCTCCCCCGGATTCTGAGCCGGTCTGCAGTTTTTCTTCGGGCACTTTCCTGCTTCGGGCCAAAGCTTCGGCTTCGCGTTTTTTCCGCTCCGCTTCCTGCTTTTTGCGGATCTCCTCCTTGATTTTTTTGTCTAGCGGAATAAAAGCCAGTTTTTCGGCGTCTTTCGGCGCAACCAGCAGGATCTCGTCCTTTTCGTTTAGCCCGTAAGCGATAATGACTTCGTCTTCGTTGCTATCTCCTGCAACCACCTCCTGTTTGACCACTTTGCCATCCTGTTTTTTAAAGACATAAGACAGGCTATCGCTTTGGAGCGTTTCCATAGGCACGTAGAGTACCTTTTTGTGTATGTAGGTGACGATTTCGTTGCTGGTAGTCATAGCAGGCCGCATGATGGAGTCGCTCTCATGTACCTGAATGATGACTTCAAACACTTTGGAATCGTAGTCTCTCAATTGCTCTCCGATGTTGGCAACCTGAATGACGGTGCCGGTGTAGCTCCGGCCGGGAAAGGCGTCGATTTGGACCCGGACGTCCTGCCCTTTGCGCACCCTGTTGATATCTACCTCGTTGACAAAGGTCTTGGAGATCATTTCCGTCAGGTCGGGAAGTTCCGCCACGGTGGGTTCCCAGGCATTGATCTGCGATCCGGGGGTCACCTTGCCTCCGTCCCAGTTACGGCATAGATGACCATTCCACTTTTGGGCGCCATGACCGTAAACTGACCGGCCAGTTCCGCCATTCGGGCGAATTGATCTTGCAGAAGGCGCACCGAAGCGTTTATTTCGGAGATTTTTGCCTGAGATTTCTCTTTGGTGAGGGCGAGTCGTTCCACCAATTGCTGGTAGTCCCGCTCGGCGCGTTCCAAATCCAGCTCAGCCTGGTGGATGACGCTTTGGGGTTCAAACCGGCTCTGTTCGAGTTGCAGTTGTTTTTCTTTTTTCTGGAATTGCAGGTTGACGATTTGGTCCCGGATTCCGCGCAATTCAATAGCCGTATCGATTTTGGCCTGTTCGAGCCTGGGTGAGCATTTTGTCCATCTGGGTTTGAGCGTCGCGCATGCGGTTGGTGAGCTCTGTTTTATCCAGGGTGGCTACATAGTCGCCTTCCTTTACCATGGTGCCCTCCGCCACCAGATCGGTGATATTGGTTTGCCAGATACCTACGGTGCGCATCCCCTGAGGCCCGATAATTTTTTCAGAACGCTTGGCTTTAAGCTCTCCGGTAGCCGTCACTTTCACTTTGAAGTCGCCCTGTTTAACGAGGGTCGTCAGTTGAAGGCTTTCTTTTTTCGCTTTGGCAGGTTTTAAAAAATACCACGCGGCAAACACCGCCGCAATAACCAATAGGGCGGGAATTAGAAGGGCTTTAAGTTTCATAGAAAATAAGGTTTTAATCAATTCGTACCGACACTAAGAGAACGCTTACAGGAAAGAAAATTATCTCCATCTGGAGGATCTTTAAAAAAAATCCAGGCCGATTTAACACAATCGGGGCTGTCTCAAAAGATCGTTCTTGCCCCTGGCTGCCAAAAAACATTTTCTTTTTTCAATTCTTTTAAAAAATTGCAAAAAGAAAATAAAGTTTCACGCCGGAAGCAAAGAACGATCTTTTGAGACAGCCCCTAAGATAATGGAGAAGCGTTGGGTAATCCCCCAATCGATAAAAAAGGCAAAAAGTGGAGCTGAAAAGCGCCGTTTCAAAGACAAGCGTTTTTCGGTTCAACGTTCGCGCAAGATGGAATAGATCAATTCGTCGTAATAGACCCCATGCTTGAAAAGGGTTTGGGCCAGGCGGGCTTCCAGCTTGAACCCCGCTTTCTCCAGCGCGCGTTGCGAGCCGATATTGGTATGAAACGGACGGGCGAACAGGCGGGTGATGTCGAGATGAGCAAAGGCATACGGTACAATCTGTTCCAGAGCCCGGGTGATGACGCCCTGCCCCCAATAGTCCTCGCTAAGCCAATAGCCGATCTCCGCATTTTTGGCGTAAATATCTTGCTGGGGATGGATGCCTATCCCGCCGCAGGCTTCCCCGTTGATCTCGATGGCAAAGATGCGGGTGGGCTCATGGTCCTAACCATGTTGATAAACCGCTCCCATCTTCCCGGGTGTAGGGGTGGGGAAACGCGTTGGTCAGGTTCCCGGCAATGCGCGGGTTGTCGGCGTGGCGTACCAGGGAATCGAGGTCGTCGAGGCGCCAGGGGCGAAGGGTGAACGGCAGCATAGGCGTGCAGTTTTAGTGTTCGTTTATATAACCCGCAAAAGCAAAAAAATTCGGGCGGGCTGGACATGTCACATTCACCTAAAGATATAACTGACTCTCGACCGCATCACCGATGCCTACCTGAGTTCATCAAAACCGGAAACCTGTATGAGTTCGATGGAGTAAGAGGGTATTCGCTTGGGCAGGGGAGTAGAAACAGGGCGGAAGGTGTTGGTCAGGTTGCCGCAAATACACGGGTTGCTGAAGAAATGATTATGCGATTTGACAAAAAACAACAAAATAGCCTATTCTTTAGAACGTTATTTTATTATTTTACCTATTATATTGACAAAACCAATCAATAAATTCCATTTAATTTGTTGATAAACAGAAATATAGAAAAATATCTTATTCAATGGAAGTCATCGGCATCAAGTTTGCCTTTGATCTTGAGAGGAGCGAGGCAGGTTGGCAAAACAACGCTGATCAATGAGTTTGGAAAATCTACGATCAGTATTTATGGCTCAATCTGGAGAAAACTCCCGACGCAGGCTTAATCAAACAGCTGCCGGATGTCCAGCACAACCGTCAATTGCTGTTCCTCTCCAGAGGATTTCAGAATAATCCGAATGCACGCACCTTGATATTCTTCGATGAAGTTCAGGAACAACCACAGGTTATTGAATCCCTTGATATTTTGAGGAAGATTTTCCTCATATGATATTGTCGTTGCAGGTTCTTTACTCGAATTTGGATTAAATAAAATAAGCAGAGTACCTGTAGGCAGAGTGGAATATGCTGAGCTTCATCCATTCAATTTCCGGGAATTTCGCTATTAGCAGGGGTAATAAAGTAGCCATTGAAATTCTCGACACGGTTCTGATACAAATGAATTTGTTCCTGTCTTATATCCAATGTTTCATGAATTTGCGCCAATTGGGGGTATGCCCGGCATTTCATCCGCCTATCTCAGAGAAAGATCTGAGCGGGTAGGGCAACCCTATGGTAATCATTTGAGTCCTACAAGGAAGATGGTAAGTACGCCCAGAATGACACTCAAAAAAGCGTTATTCGGCATATAATGGATACGGCCCCCACGAAATGGATAACTGGATTAATCTGAATC
>JADJPL010000025.1 GCA_016713275.1 Haliscomenobacter sp. | reverse complement strand
CCCTGTATTCCCACATTTCTAAAAATCTATGATTTCCGGGATGTTTGGCATGCGTATTCCGGTGAATTTTGCAGTATCCCAATGGATAGGAGAAGCATCCTTGTGCTAATTCCAATCCGGCGGCAGGGATTTCGTTTCGCCAAAAACAAAAAACGACAACACATGAGACAACCGGGCTTTTTGAAGTGGGCGCTTTTGCCGCTCGTCCTGGGCGCTATATTAAGTTTTTCAACCCTTGGGGCGCAAAGCTGCGGCGCGCCGGATGTCAGCGACATCAGCAAGTCCTTTTCGACGAATAGAACCATACAGATATCCGTTTTGGTCCATGTGAATCCTTTATCCCCAAAGGACAGCGTTCAGTTGCGGTATAAAAGAAGTTCCGATCCCGATTGGATACCGCTGGAGAAAATTCGGACCGCCCCGATGATTGGGTTCAACAACCACGAATATTGGGATATTAACGCTGAAATAGGCCCCACGAATTATCAATTTCAGGCCCGGGTTCATTGCAATTTTGGGAACCAGTGGAGCCCGTGGTCTGCCATAAAGACCCTGTCTGCATCCTGCACAGCGGATGACTACTCTTTTGTAAACAACCAGTTCACTTATAATCAATGGCCCGACCGGTTGCGTTTTGGGGTTGGGGAATGGTGCTGCTCCGACCTGTACGAAGGCCGCCTGAGCCTCGACGATGGCAACACCTTCACCGAAGTAGTTCAAAACGATCAGCCCCAGCTCGAATTTGGCGGGCTGGCCGAAAACCGGGAGTACCCGTTCAAATTCAGGCTCCAATGTTCGGACGGGAGTTTCTCCGGCTATTCGGACGTGGTGAGAGGGGTGACTACCTGCACCACGCCGGTATATCAAAGCAACTACGCGATCCGGCCGCTGAGCGAAAGCAGCATTGAAGTGTCCTGTACCAAACCAGCCGATCAATTCCAGTTCCGCCTCCGGGAAAGGAATCAAACCACCTGGACTACTTCTCCGGAAAAGACGCAGAACCGCCATACGTTCTCCCAACTGGAACTCGGAAAGAAATACGAAGTGCAGTGCCGGGTCCGCTGTGGGGGGCCCCTGGAAATCTGGACCGACTGGTCGGCCACTACCGTTTATGAGATTCCCTTTTCTTGCCCCATTCCCGGGGTCAACGCCCTCGGCGCCAAGAATATCGACCATTTCGCCGCGACGCTTGAGTGCACCTCCAACCAGCACCAGGACGGCCTCGTGCAGGAACACGTCTTCCGTTACAAACGCCGCGATGAAACGACCTGGACCCAGGAGCGCACCGACAACAACCAGCTTCGCATTCAAGAGCTGCTTGCCGACACCCGATACCAGTTTCAGGTCAAACACAACTGCATTTCCAACGTCGACGGCACGCTGTGGTCCGACACGGCAGCTTTCCGCACGACGTTCTACGATTGCGGGGTGCGGGACAGCTCCATCAATTTCCGCAATATTGGATATACTCAAGCCGATCTGGTGTGTAAGGCCGATGGAAAATACGGCTATTGGTGGCGCTACCGCGAAGTGGGCCGCAGCCAATGGACGGAGTCTGGCCTCGTGGAAACCTCCAACCGTTGGACCGCGCTCGGGCTGCAAGCGGGCACGGAATACGAAGTGCAGCTCCGCATCTGGTGCAACGGAAATTACTCCGACTACACCGGGAGCCGGTTCTTCACGACCAACACCTGCCTGGACCCGGTGGCAACGTACATGTCCGCCCAGGAGCTCACCAACCACACGGCGGTATTTGTCTATGCCGGCGATATCCAAAACGGACTGGAGTGGCAATCCCGCAAACTGGGAAATACGAACTGGCTAAAAGTGGAATCCAACCAACAGGAAACCCCCGTGGAAAGCCTGGTGGAGGCAGCGGAATACGAGTTCCGGGTGCGCATCCTCTGCCAGATTGGAGACGAAGTTTGGAGCGCGTGGAGCCCCATCGATCATTTTTTCACCCCTGCGACGTGGCGATCAACCGCATTTCCCACATCACGACTACCTCGGTACGGATCCATTGTTCCTCTGGGGGCGCCACAGGCTACCTTTGCCAGTACCGCAGGTCGGATGGGACTTCCGCGTGGCGGACTACCGGCATTGTCTCCGCCTCGGAATTCGACATCACCGGACTAGCGCCTGATACGGAATACGAATTCCAAGTAAAAGGCATTTGCGCAGGCGAATCCGGCCTGTGGTCGGCGAGCACGTATGCGGCAACCACTGCAGTCCGGGAAGCCGGATGCGCTGAACCAAGAATCAGCGAGCTGTCCGCCAATCCAGTAGGGGTTGCTACAGCGCAGTTGAATTGCGCTATTGGCGGTGTCAGTGCGTATCAATTTCGATACGCCGCCAATGGAATGCCCAACTGGACAGTCACGCCCGAATCGGCGCAGGATTTTGCCTGGTTATCTACGTTATTTCCGAATACGGTTTACCATTTTCAGGGACGGGTACGCTGCAATACGACCGACTGGAGCCCCTGGTCCGACAGCATCCGTTTCCAGACCCTGGTTGCGCCTCCGGTGTACTATAGCAACCGCTGTTTTACCCCTTCGGTCAGTACGCTGTTTGCAACCGATATCCAGTCCGGTAGCGCAGCGCTCAACTGTCTTGTCGGAACGGCGGAGAAGTACCAATTCCGCATCAAACCTACTTCCGGAACGCAATGGGTAACCCTGCCCGAACAAACGACCGGTAGCTACCGGGTAAGCAACCTGATGGAGAATACCTCTTACGATTTCCAATGCCGGGTCTTTTGCAATGGAGACTATGGCCTCTACTCCGGGACCCGGACTTTCCGCACCCCCAGCGCCCAGGTATGCGACGAACCGTATGGGCTGGAGTACCTGATATTTCCGGTCGGCCAAACGGAGGCAACCCTTCGTTGCCTGAAGGACGCCAAACGGTACGAATTTCGGTACAAAGAGCAAAACGCCTCCTTCTGGATCACCCTGCCTGCCGGTCCGGATTCCACCGTCCAACTGGATAATTTGCTACCGGACCAGGTCTATATTTTTCAGGTGCGCATCCTGTGCCCAAACAACCTGATTAGCCCCTTTTCCAATGCGCGCTTTTTCCGCACGCTGCCGGATTGTACTCCGGCCAGCGCTTCCAGCCTGACAACCCAATCGGTAGGGGCGCATAGCGCTACCCTGGTTTGCGGCGACGACGCTACCGCGTACCAGTTCCGCTACCGGCGTATGGGCGCCACTGCCTGGTCCTATACCCGTCCTGCCGATACCACCCGGGTGCAGCTGGACAGCCTGCTTACCCAAACGACGTATGAATACCAGGTGCTGCTCATCTGCTCCGAGTCCAACGTCAGTACCTGGTCTCCTTCCGCCCAATTTACCACGACCGTGACTACTTCGATAAACGAACGCTCCACTCCGCTCCCATGGAGTATCTATCCCAACCCCGTTGTGAACGACCTCCATGTCCAAATCGATCCGTCTTTGGAAGGATGCTTCTTTGAGATCACCGACCTTATGGGGCGGCGGGTTTCCACGGGCACGTTGAGCGATAGCCCGGTCGTTTTGAGGAATCTCCGTCTGCTGCCAGGAATGTACGCGATTCGCATCCGTAAAGACGGCCGCACAGATACCCGGAAATTTGTAGTGCAATAAACAGCTATTGCCTGCAAGCCCTGCGCCTTACGCCTTATGCCTCTTACGCCTTTTATTCCTTTTTTCATAAAAACCCAATTGACCATGAAAATCAACCGTTTTTTCTTCCTGGCGCTTCCAATGGCCGTCCTTATCGCGGCCTCCTCCTGTGAAAAGTCGGACCCCGATCCGTGCGAAGGAGTTACCTGCCAAAATGGAGGAATCTGCCTCGAAGGCAAGTGCCAGTGCCCCACGGGCTTTACCGGAACCAACTGCGAGACCCCGGCAACGCCCAAGTCCGTGAAAGTGACCTCCATTTCGATCAAAAAATACCCTGCAACGAAAACCGACGGATCCAAGTGGGATGCCGACGGCAGCGCCCCGGACCTGTATCCGGCGATCTACACCCTCAAAGCCGATAACAAAACGATCGACCAGGTTTTTTGGTCCAGCAATACGTTTTCGGTCAACCCCACTGCGGGGAAATCCGTGGATTTTTCGCTTATCCTGCCCGCGCTTTCCCTAAGTCCGGTAGACAAAACGTTTGCCATCGCGGCTATCGACAAAGACGACCCCGGTGTAGAAGTGGTCGGCACCATCATTTCTTTTACCCTGAACAGCCTGATCGCCGGCCGCCCCGCCACGATCTCCATTGACTGCCCTACCTGCTCTACGGGGTTCGACCTGAAAGTGGAATACGTGTATTAGACGGAGGACGGGAGACGGAGGACGGGAGACGGAGGACGGGAGACGGAGGACGGAGGACGGGAGACGGAGGACGGGAGACGGAGGACGGGAGACGGACGATTGGTTCAGGTACACAGCTTGGGTATAATCAATAGCATCCCTCCAAACCTGGAGATCCTTAAACTTTCTCATAACTGAGGTTTTTAGTTTGTTAAACAGACGAATAAATCAATCCTGTCACCGTCTCCCCCCTCTACCGTCTACCGTCAGCCGTCCACCGTCCACCGTCTACCGTCCAACCCAGGTGGATGCCGAACAGCAGATCGGGGAGAGCGGTGACGCCTTCCAGGTATTCGAAAGAGAAAAAGCCGGCGGTTTCTTCGAGCAATTCGGCATCGGGGGGAGGGGAAAACCGGACGCGGTGGACGGCCCATCCCAGTCCGATATAAGGTTCTACGATCAGCCGGCGGTTGCGGGCGCTGAAAAACAGCGCGCCGGCGCGGGCTGCAAGCCCCAGGGTGCGCACCTCGCGCCGGGTATTAAGGATTTCCAGGTATTGCCCTCCCTGGCGCAGGGCATTTCGGTTGCTCCAGTGATTCACCTCCTGGTACTTCGCTTCCAGTCCGATATGGAAGGCGCCGTACCGGGTAAACCGGTAATAGTATTTTCCTCCGGCCCGCAGGCGGAGCCCTCGGTACGACTCGCCTTTTTCGTCGGCAAACGCGGGGGCGTCCAAAATATATCCAACACCGGCATCGGCGCTGAACCGGCGCGACAGCCGGACATCCAGCGCAACCGCCGCTGCTGGTTTGGCGGGGTTGAGCAGGGCGGTCAGGTTGGTTTTCAGAAAAAAGGCCGGAACAGGAGCCAGGGTATCGGCCCCGGGAGTCTGAGCTACGGCATATACAGGAAGCAGCAAAAAAGCGAGGAACCCGGTTTTCATATTATTTGGCAATGCTTCCGGCAGGCAGGATAGCGGCCATGTCGCGAACGTCATACAGCTGAAAACGGGTTTTCGTCGACACGATCATCGTTTCGCCCCGGATGATCAGGTCGTAGGGATCCTCCAGAGAAAACGAAAAAAGCGTTGGTTTCAAGGCCCTCGGGTCGGCGATGTCGAATACTTCTACCCGGTCCGATCCCTCATCGCATACCAGGAGGTAATGGTCTTTAATCCCCAGCCCGTTGGGGAGGTTCAGGGGGTAGATGCCGATCTGCTCCGGCGCGGTTTTGTCGGCCACATCGTAGACCAGCAGCGCGCTCTGGGAGGAAGCGCGGCCGCAGATATTCTGAATGATCTTGATGGTCGAGAAGGCGTAATGGCCTTGCACAACCACCGGGTCGCAGCCTCCGAAAAAGGAATCCTGCCGGTCGGATTTGGACAAAAGGGCAGGCGCGGCGGGGTTGGTAATGTCCAGAATATACATGGCCGTCCGGGAGCCGAGGAAAATGGTATTTTCGTAGATGAAAATCGTTTCCAGCCCATAATCCGTTGGCAGACGGTGGATGAGGTCCGGGTCCCCGTCGTCCTTCAGGCGGTAGGTCTGCACTTCGTTTTGGTTCAGGGCATACATATACCCCTTGAACACCGCAAACCGGGTAATGGAGCCGGCTTGTCCCGATGATTGATCGGCAAAAGCGGATTCGCTGTAGCTACAGGACGAGCCCGCCAGGGCAATCCCTGCAAGAAAAAGAAATAGTAGGGCGCGCATATCGTTGAATTAGTTAACCGTTTGACACCGGACGTGCTCCAGGGGCGCATCTACCCACCCCACTACGGCGCCTTTCTCCGGGTCTACGCATTCAAAGATACCGTTGTATAGGGGAGGAAACAAGGGGGGAGCAAAAACATCCGTTTTACGGCTGAATTCCCGTATTCGCATCAGATCGCTAATATCCACGGTGACCAGGTCTTTCCAGCTATCCGCATACAGCCGGTTGCCTGAAATCGTAAAATCGGTGATAGCGGGGATGCTGAAAAAGGTGAGCGGTACGGGGTTGAGGGTATCTTTAATATTAAATACATGGATGCCTTTCTTTTGCTCCAGCATAAAAAAGAGGGTATCCCGAAGGAAGATCGTACCGGAAAGCTCGACGGGCTGCGGGGGGAGGTTGCGGATGTTCCCCAATTCGGAAAGCGGCAGATAGACTGGTTTTTTGCCCATGCCGCTCAGGCCTTCGAATTCGTATTTTTCGCAGGCGAAGAGGAGGAAAAGGATGGAGGAAAGGACGATGGAGGCGTTTACTATTTTCATAGGATGGCGGATTGGAAATCCGGTGAACATTCTCGGATTGAAAATCCGAGCTACATTATAGGCCGATGGTTCCCAACTCCACGCCATCGGAATAGGCCACCGGGATGTTCTGATGGTGGAAAGCGGATTTAATGCGCGCATACACGTCGAAAGTGGCCTGCCAGTAATCTTCCGGCCGGATAAAGGGGCGAATAGCCAACTTGATGGTGTGGCTGTCGAACGATTCGATCCCCACCTCGGGTTCCGGATCTTTGAGGATGGCTTCGATTTGGAACAGTTCCTGAAGGATGATTTGGCGGAGCTTGGGAAAACTTTCGCTGTAGGGGATGGAGATGCTGAGTTCCAGGCGGATATGGCCTTTTTTGGAATAATTGGTCACGACATTTTCCACCACCTTCCCATTGGGGATGATCAGGGTTTTGTTGCCTGGGGTGACGATGACGGTGTTGAAGATTTCCACTTCTTCCACCTGCCCGAATTTCCCGTCTACCTCGATCCAGTCGTCCACTTTATACGGGCGGAAGAGGACGATAATGATTCCAGCGGCAAAGTTGCTCAAGCTGCCCTGCAGGGCCAAACCGATAGCGAAGCCCGCCGCTGCCAAAACCGCAACAAACGCCGTGATGTCGACGCCGGCAACAGCCGCTACGGTAAATAACAGCAACCCCTTTAATCCAATATCCGCCAGGGAACGCGAAAAGGTCAGCAAGCTGGAATTCATGCCCATTTGAAGCAAAACCCGTTCCAGCACCCTCGAAAGTTTGTTGGTCAGCTTGAACCCGATTAGCAGCAGGAGTACGGCCAAGGCCAGTTTGGGCAAATATTCCACCGCCATCTCGGCGGCCATGTCCAGGTATTTATTCAATGATTCCATAACGATGTTGCAGCGGTTCAGGTTGGTGACGGGACGTATTTCCGGGGCCGAAAATAGCATTTTTTGGTTAGACTGCTTTTTTGTATTTCATGCCTCCTATCTGCAACCTTTTAAAAATTTTTTTCTCCTTTGTTTTAAAATTCTATTTGGCGCTGCAAGCTATTCTCCAGAAACGAAAGGCTAGAAGCCATTTCAAAATTATAGAATATGGCGTTCTCCCCCTTTGAAGGGGGTTAAGGGGATGAAACTTCCGGGATGCTGGGGAAAGGTTTCATCCCCCCGACCCCCTTCAAAGGGGGAAAGTGTTTCGTCAGCTTTTGCCCGCAACCTCGCAACATCCAATAAAAAACCACCCAACCATGAAAACCCTTTCTACCCTCCTCTTCGCTTTCAGTCTGGTATGGATTCACGCAAGCGCTCAACAGCCTATGCTTTCGGCAGACGACTGGAGGTCCGACCTGGCGTTTCTCCAAGAAACCGTACACAAGGAGTATCCTTTTTTATTCAAAAAAATCACTGCCGTTCAATTTGATTCTGCGGTCAACCAACTTCACCAGGACATCCCGCGTCTTCAGCCCCATGAGATCGTAGCCGGGCTGGCCCGTATAGTGGCTTCGTTCCAGTACGGCCATACCGATATCCGGTGGACGGGTGGGGCGATCAAATTTCATATCATCCCGGTAAGCCTGTACTGGTTCAACGACGGAATCCACGTGGAAGGCATCCACAAAGACTACGCCCAGGCGCTTGGCGCCAAACTGCTCAAAGTGAATGGCGTGCCGGTAGAGGAGGCCTTGAAGGCGGTCCGGCCTTTGCTTCCCGTGGAGAACGAACAATATTTCAAAGCCTATGTACTCGATTTCCTTTGCATCCCGGAAGCGCTCCATGCCCAAAAGGTGACCCAGACCCTTCAAAACGCCATTACGTTCACCCTGGAAAAAGACGGCAAAACGTTTGATCAAACCTTCGCCGCCGTGGAATCCTTCCGGTTCCCGAGAAAATACAGCCTGATCCAGCCAAATGCGGACTGGCTGAGCAGCCGCGATCAAAGCAAAACGCCCTTTTACCTGAAAAATCTGGACAAGATCTACTACTACGAGTACCTTCCGGAAACCAAAACGGTTTACGTGCGGCAAAGCCAGATTCAGGACGACCCTTCGGACCCCATTCCCGCATTTTATAAGCGGGTTTTTGATTTTATCGAAAAGAATGAGGTGGATCGCCTGGTGCTTGATGTGCGCCTGAATGGAGGCGGCAATAACTATAAGAACAAGGCCATTGTCAAAGGTGTGGTCAAGTCTAAAATCAACCAGCCCGGCAAATTTTTTGTGATTATCGGGCGGCGTACGTTTTCGGCCTGCCAAAATCTCGTCAACGAGCTCGACAACTACACCGAGGCCGTTTTCGTAGGCGAACCCACCAGCGAAAACATCAATTTTTACGGCGACAACCGGCAGGTGGTGCTGCCCAAAAGCAAAATCCCCGTATTTCTCTCGTTCGCCTGGTGGCAGGACAAGCCCCAATGGGAAGACGGCCCCTGGCTGGCCCCTCATGTGACCGTAGATATGAGTTACGAACAGTACCGCACCAATCAGGACCCGGTCCTGGATGCGGTATATAGTTTCACAGGTTCCAACTTCGTCCGAAATCCTATCGGCCATTTGGAGCAGCTATTCAATGAAAGCAAACTGGATCAGGTGAAATCCGAAGCCGCCCGGATGGTCAAAGACTCCGCATACAAATTCATCAACTTCGAGAAAGAATTAAACTCCCGCGGCTACGAACTGCTCATCCGGAATCAGTTTCAACCCGCCCTTTTTGTACTCCAGATGAATAGCGAACTATTCCCCAAATCCGCCAATGCCTGGGATAGCCTGGGAGAAGCCTACTGGAAGTCGGAGCAAAAAGACAAGGCTATTGAGTGCTATAACAAGGCAATTAACCTGGACCCGAACGGCCCCACCGGAGACCATGCGCGGAACATGTTGAAGGAAATTAACAAAGAATAGCCTGTGCTACAGATTTTTTTGTCCCTTTTTGATATCATGAGCAATAGGAAGCGCGCTTATCATATCTAGCCCCCGAAGAGGAATACCTGGGCGAAAGCCCGGAAAAAATTCCCTGAAGAAAGGAATGGGGTTTAGTTTTGCCTTGACAAAAATCTAAAAAAAAAGAATACGAAAATTGTACCAAACGGCCAAAAACACGGCTTACCCGCGCGTTGTCCAGGCGAGATGTTCTGTCAGGTAGTGGTGGTCTTTCACGAATTGGCGGGGGGATTGGCCGGTATAAAATCGAAAATCCCGGATTAAGTGGGCTTGGTCAAAGTAACCCCCTTCCTGGGCGAGCCAGGTGAGGGAGGAATATTGCCCGGAAAGGATTCGCCAGAATGCCTGGTAGAATCTGGAAATACGGATAAAGGTTGGGGCCGGAAGCCCGGTACCCTCCTTGAATAAGCGTCGAAAGTGGCGTTCGCTCAGGCGCGTCATCCTGGCCAAATCGCAGACTTTAATATTTCCATGCGAGAGATAGACTGCCTGGACCAAAGGATCGGCATTCCAATGGGTTACCTTTTTCCCGGGAAGATGGCTTATCAAAAACGCGTTGATGCGCTCCACCTTGGCTGCCGGGGTTTGCGCCTCCTGCAGTTGTTCCTCCAAATCGCGAAACTCCTGGCGGAGATCCGTTTCCTCCGGTTTGACCGGTTGCTGCTCATCCGTAAATAACGATTGTGGCCACCCAAAAAACTGATAAAATTTTCCTGGAAAAAAATGGACCCCCAATGCCCAATAGCCCTTTTGAAATTGCATCCTATAAGATTCGGAATGAACCGGAATAACAAAACTCCCCTCAACGATTTTATTGGGAAACCTGCTGTTGGAAACAGAAATCCTGCCGCCAGGCTGGGAAAAACTTAACCCGCCACCTAAAAGAGGAGGTATCCATGCGGATCCTCCCTGGTCCAAGGTAAGGACCAAATCGTAATAAGCAACGAAAGCACTTAATGCGGGTTCCGGTGGAAAAACCATCCTCATAATGACGGCGGCATTATGCCTTATAAGATGTCCCCCACAAAAGAAACTTTCAAATGATATTTGTCAACAGTAGAAGAATTAAACGAACGGGAACGACCTTTTGAACCAGCCCCCGCTTCTATACTCTGGTCCCCCGTCTCCCGTCAACCCGTCACCCCCTCAACCGTCACCCCCTCAACCGTCTCCCCTCAACCGTCTCCCCTCAACCGTCCCCCGTCTCCCGTCCCCCCTCAACCCGTCCCTCGGCTCCCCTCAACCGTCCCCCCGTCAACCGTCAACCGTCAACCGTCCCCGTCACCCGTCCCCGTCCCCGTCTCCCGTCAACCGTTCTACCGTCTCTTCTCCAGTTCGTCCCGCTTCAGTGTAATCATATTCCCGATGGGTTTGCCATTGCGGTAGGCGATCACGCGCAGGGTGATGGGGCCTTTGGGCAGTTCTACGGGTTGGGCGTATTTGGGGCTGTAGCGGTTGGGCATGGCGCCGTCGATGGTGTAGTAAATATCCAGGCCGGGCATTTCGGCGCTGAGTTCCAGGAGCCATTTGCCCTCTTGGGTACGGGTTTTCACGATAGGGTCGTAGCAGGCGCGGCTGTAGTTGACCCCGGCTACGTCGGAGCGGTCGAAGTGGGTTTCCATGCGGGAGGCGAACCCTTCCCAGTTTTTGGTTTCCTTTGGCGACCAATACACTTCGGCCAGGGCCCAGGCGCGGGGGTAGGTCATGTATTCCGCGTGTTTGAGGGTGGCGACTTGTTCCGTCCACAGGTTGCCCTGCCCGCCGAGGATGAATTTCGGGTCTACACCATCGGGCGCCGGCTCAAAGCTGTAGCTTTTGCTCACGCGGAGTCCGGCATAGATAGGCGGGTCGACAGTTTGGTCGCCCTGGTTGTAGTCGAGGTAGGCGTGGGTAGTAGGCGACATCACGACTTCATGGCCGAGGTGGGCGGCTTCGATCCCGCCTTTGATCCCTCTCCAGCTCATGACGGTGGCGCCGGGGGAAATCCCGCCTTCCAGAATCTCATCCCAGCCCAGGAGTTTTTTGCCTTTGGCCGAGAGGATCTTTTCCACGCGGTTCATGAAATAGCCCTGAAGATCTTCTACATGGCGGATGCCCATTTTTTTCATCAGCGCCTGGCAGCCGGGGTCTTCGGCCCAAAAGCCTTTATAACACTCGTCGCCGCCCACGTGGATATAAGGGCTTGGGAAAAGCGCAGCCACTTCGGTGAATACCTTGTCGAGGAATTCGTACACCTTCTCATCGGAGGGGTTGAGGGCGTTCTCGACGAGCATTTTGAAGGTGCCGTTGCCGTACCACTCCGAGAATTTGGAACCCGGATCCACTCTGGTGTTCGGGTCTTTGCGGCAGCTCAGTTCGGGGTAGGCGGCGATGGCGGCCATGGAGTGCCCGGGCACGTCGATCTCCGGAACGATGGAAATAAACCGCTCCTGGGCATAGCGCACGATCTCGCGGATGTCGTCGTGGGTGTAAAAGCCGCCATAGGTGGCGGGTTCGCCGGGCTTCGGGGCGTCGCGTTCGCCGAAACGGCCGGCGCGTTCCACGCGCCACGCGCCTACTTCGGTGAGTTTGGGCAGGGATTTGATCTCTACGCGCCACCCGTTGTCGTCGGTGAGGTGCCAGTGGAAGGTATTCATCTTATAGCGGGCGAGCTGCTCGATATAGGCCATGACGTCCTGCTTGGAGAAAAAGTGGCGGCTCACATCCAGCATGGTTCCGCGCCATGGGAAACGGGGGTAATCGGTGATCTGCACCGCCGGAACCTGCCAAGCGGCGGTCGCGGGCGTCGGGCTTTCGATCTCTTTGGGGAAAAGCTGGAGCAGCGTTTGCATGCCATAGAACAAGCCTGCCTGCTGGTTGGCAGTGAGCAGGATTCTTTTGGAAGTCACTTCCAGCGTATATCCCTCAGAACCCAGGCGCGGGTCGGGGCTGGCGTTGAGCTGAAGCTGGATTGCCGCAGCGGTACTCTGGGCGGCTTTCAGGCCCAGGCCCGTCGGCGCATTCAGTTTTTGCGCCAGCATATCGGCAACGCGCTGGCTTTCCGGCTGGGCGTAGCCGATCGCAGCGGTTTTGGAAAGCACAAAAACGCCCTTCATCGGGTGAATTTCAACCGGTTGCGGGATGAGCTGAATGTTCATGGATTGGCTGTTGGTCAGGTAAGCGGCCAGAATGAAAAGGAAGAGCACAAGCAGTTTTTTCATCGGTTTCATGTGTTAGGGTGGTAAAAGTCAATAAAAATAGCTAAATTAAAGAACAAGAGCAGCGATCCTGGCGGGGAAATTGATGTGCTGAATATTCAGGGCGTTGCGCTGTTTCCGGAGCGATATCAATCAATTCAAAACACAGGAATGGAAGTACATCTGTTACAGGATATTGTCCTTATTCTGGGGTTGTCGGCTGCGGTCGTATTTCTTTTTCAGCGATTGAACCTCCCTACCATACCCGGCTATCTGCTTGCCGGGATCATTGCAGGCCCATCCGGTTTGAAGCTGGTCGCCGTGTCTCACGAAGTAGAACAACTTTCGGAGATAGGCGTCATTTTGCTGCTGTTTATTATCGGTATGGAATTCTCTCTGAAAACGTTAAAAGAATTCCGAAAAATTGTCCTTTTAGGCGGGGCCCTGCAAGCGGGCGGCACGATCCTGGCGGCTTATGGTTCGGCTTTCTTACTTGGATTTCCCTGGCGGGAAGCTGTTTTCCTGGGGTTTCTGGTCGCGCTGAGCAGCACGGCCATCGTATTGAAATCCCTGCAGGAGCGGCATGAACTCCATACGCCGCACGGAAAAGTTGCGCTGTCTATATTGATCTTTCAGGATATCATGGTGGCGCCGATGATTCTGGTTCTTCCCACATTGGCGGGAACAGAAGCCGGCAGCGGTGGGGAAGACCTGCTCCTGACTTTTCTGAAAGCCGTTGCCCTTATTGGCGGAGTTTTTGCGGCAGCCCGTTTTGTGATCCCCTCCCTGCTGTTTCAGATCTCCAAAACCAAAAGCAGGGAGTTGTTCATCCTGACCATCGTCGTTCTGTGTTTCACCATTGCCTGGGCTTCGCATGCGGTAGGGCTTTCTCTTGCGCTGGGCGCCTTTGCGGCAGGGCTTGCTATTTCGGAGTCGGATTACAGCCACCAGGCAACCGGCGTGGTCATCCCCTTTCAGGAGGTATTTGCGAGCTTTTTCTTTGTTTCCATCGGATTACTGGCCGACGTATCGTTCATCGGGCAGCATCTGGGAACGATTATCGGCTTAACGCTGGCGGTTATTATGGTGAAAATGATCTTGTCGGGAGCTTCGGTGAAAGCCCTGGGGTTTCCATGGCGCACGGCGCTTCTTTCCGGGTTTTTGCTCTTTCAGATCGGCGAGTTTTCGTTTGTACTCTCCGGGAGCGGCCTTCAATTGGGCCTGATCTCGGGGGAAACCTATCAGTATTTTTTGTCTGTTTCCATTCTGACGATGACGCTGACGCCTTTCGGCATCCAACTGTCGCACGTTCTGGCAGGTAAATTCAAACATTCCCCGGCTTCAGGCCCATTTGCCGGGGCTGCCGTTTCCGTCAAAGACCTGCACGATCACCTGGTCATTATCGGAATGGGAGTTGGCGGAAAAAACGTGGCCAAAGCCGCCCGATTGGCTAATATTCCTTACCTGGTCCTGGAAGCGGATCCCGGTATTGTTCGTCTCGAAACGGCCAATGGAGAGCCTATTCATTTCGGCGACGGCACCCTGCCCTCGATGCTCAAGCTGGTTGGAGTTCCGACAGCCCGGGTCGTTGTGATAACCATCTCCGACCCCAAAGGCGTTCAAAGTATGGTTTCCAGCATCCGGTCTATTTCTTCGTCTGTCCATATCATCACGCGGGTAAAGTATGTGCAGGAAGGCGCCGAGACGCTCCGGAGGGGCGCCAATGAAGCCATCCCGGAGGAGTTTGAATCCTCTATCGCGATTTTTAGCCGGGTCCTTCACCGGTATTTAGTGCCTGAAAACCAAATCCAGACCTATGCCGACGAGGTAAGAGCCAATAATTATGAAATGCTTGGCAGCCGGAAGCACCAGGTTCTTTCGCCGCTCCCGTATATGGATATTCCGCAACTGAATATTTCCTGCGTAAAAGCCGGTCCGAGGAAGAACGAGATCATCGGCAAAACCTTGCGGGAGGCGGACATCCGCAACAAGTTTGGGGTCAATCTGCTCGCGGTCGAACGCGACGGCCAATACCTCGGGGATATTCATCCGGATGTCCGCCTCTTGCCAAACGACCTGTTGTTCCTTGCCGGAACGATAGCGGATATTAATCGGTTTCAACAAAAAATCGAACTATGAAAAAGTGGTCTTTGTGGATGGCGATGCTGGGGTCGCTGGTCTTAACCTTCTGCGAAAAAGCGCCGGAGCAGCAGCGCACGGCCCATTCGCCAAGCAGGAAATACAGCTATTCCAAAGTGGAAATCGATTCCTTCCCTTTCCGGGAGCGGATTTACGTTCCCGTCTACTCCGATATTTACCACATGAGCGGGGAGAACCGGTTTCTGCTTACCGCTACGCTCAGCCTGCGGAATACCAGCCCGACCGATTCGGTATTCGTGGGCAGGGTCCATTATTACGACTCCCACGGAGCCCTGATCCGGAAATACCTCGAAAAGGCTATTGTCTTGGCGCCTCTCGAAGCGGCGGAGTTTGTGGTCGAACAAAAAGAGAAGAAAGGGGGGGCGGGCGCCAGCTTTCTTTTGGAGTGGGGCGCCCGGCGGCCGGTTTCCCGGCCCGTTTTCCAGGCGATTATGATCGGAACGGCGCACTCCCAGGGGATTTCTTTTACGACGGAGGGCGTTGTCGTTGAATCCAATCTCGATGCCTCGCCGAGGTAGACTTGTCTCAAAAGAGCCATTTTCAACCCGCGATGATCCCGGTCGCAGCAAGTCTACTGTATTAAAAAAATAATACCTGCGAAACGTAGGGTTAAAGTTCAGGGGGTACCTTCGGCGAATTGAACACCAAAATTGTGTTGCACGCCATGAGAAGTCTCCTCCCATCGATCGTTTTGACCCTGCTTTGCTTGGCGGGGTTAACCCCCGGCCTGGCTCAGACGGATTCTGAGCAAAAATTCCTGGTCAAGCCCTACCTGCAATTTTCGACCCAAACCGGGATGTATATCCTCTGGGAAACCCGGGAGTCCGCTACCACCCTGGTGGAATACGGCGAAGCCCGGCCCAATGTGAAGCAAGCCGTGCTCGGCCAAAAGGCAGCGCTGGATGGGTACCGCCTCATGCACGAGGTACCGCTCGACAACCTCAAGCCGGAAACCAACTACTTTTGGCGGGCAATGTCCATCACCGCTTCGGGGGATACCATCCGGTCGGGGCAATATTCCTTTAAAACGGCAGTCAGGGACAGCAGCGCCTTTATGTTTGCCCTGGTGGGCGACACCCAGCGCAACAACCGCACGCCCTGGGCGTGGGGCAAAGTGGCGGAGAAAGTCTGGCAAGACCGCCCCAATTTTGTGGTACATGCCGGCGACGTGGTTGATCAGGGCCTCGATAAAAACGACTGGCTCGATAACTTTTTCCCCAACGGCCATATCCTCATGAGCCGCATCCCGATGTACACCGTGCTCGGCAACCACGAGCAAGATTCTCCGTTCTACTACCAGTACATGGTAGCGCCCGCACCGGAGTATTACTACACGTTTACCTACGGCAACGCCCAGTTTTTCATGATCGACAGCAACCGCGACCTCACCGAAGGTTCCGAGCAATACAACTGGCTGGAATGGGAACTCGCGAAATCGACCGCCACATGGAAAATTGCCATCCACCACCATCCGCCCTATTCCTCCGACTCCGACGACCACGGCGACAGCTTCAACAGCACCTCCACCCTGGGCACGGCTGCCCGCAACCTCGTGCCACTGTACGAGCGCTACGGACTGGATTTCTGCCTCTTTGGCCATACCCACCTCTATGAGCGGAGCTGGCCGATCAAAGACAACCGGATCAACCAAAAAGAAGGCGTGGTGTACATCAACTCCGGCGGCGCCGGCGGCAACCTCGAAGAATTTACTCCCACCCGCAACTGGTTTACCCTCGACCTCCAAATCGTACACCACTATTGCACGTTCTCCGTTTTTGAAAGCAGCCTGGTGTTTAAAGCCATCGACCACGAGGGCCGCCTGTTCGATACCTTCCAGATGCAGAAAGCCAAAGAGGGCGGCAGTCAGGCCAGCGTGGTGCAGCCCCCCGCCGTGCAGATCCTCTGCGATGCGCCCCTGTTTCAGGACCAAACTACCGTCGGCCTGCGGGCTGCTTTCGACAACCTGGAAATCCGCTACACCCTCGACGGAACCGAGCCTACGCGCAACAGCCCCCGCTATTCCCAGCCCCTGACGGTAAACCAAACCGCCGTCCTGAAAACCCGCGCCTATACCGCCGATGGGCGCGCGAGCCGCGCTGCCAGCCTCGCTTTGCGCAAAATGGCGCCCCAGCCCGCAGCTAAAGTGAAAAAAACGGAGAAGGGATTGACCTATGCCTACTACGAAGGCGATTGGGATAAATTGCCCGACTTCAAAACCCTCCAACCGGTTAAAACCGGCGTGACCTCCATCGTCAGCCTCGCCGAAACCGGACACCGCGAAAACCAGTTCGCCCTGGTCCTGGAAGGCTACGTTGACATCGCCCAAACAGGAGTACACACCTTCTACCTCAACTCCGACGACGGCTCCAAACTCTTCCTCAACGACGCCCTGATCATCGATCACGACGGCGACCACAGCGCCATCGCCAAAACCGGCCAAACTATCCTCCAGGCCGGAAAACATAAAATCCGGATCGAGTTTTTCGAACAAGGAGGAGGCCAGCATCTTCAGGCAGGGATGGTGGAGGCCGCAAAAGGCCTGATACCGTTTACGCCGTTTCAGCTTTCGCACGAGTAGTTAAGTGGTTAGTTGCTAGTTGTTAGTGGTTAGTGGTTAGTTGTTAGTGGTTAGTTGAGACTGTTCAAAAAACCCTGGTTCGAGGCTCCGCCTCCGCCTCTGGTTCGAGGCCCCGCCTCCACCCCTGGTTCGAGGCTCCGCCTCGGACCCACTCTACGCGGAGGCTCTGCCTCCAACCAGACTTTCCGGACGTAATCGGATACTTTTTTTTAGCAGGACCGCAAACCAAGAAGAGGTTATACACCCTTTTTTGAACAGTCTCTGTTAGTTGTTAGGATTAAGTATCCCTTTCTAACCACCAACCACTAACCACCAACCACTAACCACTAACCACCAACCACCAACCACCATCCACTAACCACCAACCACCAACCACTAACCACCAGCCCAAAAAACCAACATCAGAAAAAAAATTCCTCCACCTCTTGACAGGCGTGCAAATTTTATATTTATTTGCAATTAAAATAGTTTCATTTGCAACTAAATCAAATGACCGACCACCGCATCGAACAACAGTACGCGTTTCTCATGGAGCAGATCATCAAGCGGTACCGGCAGGTCGCAGCGCACGCGCTCAATGCGCATCAGGCGGGGATCAGCGTCGACCAGTGGGTGGTTCTTAAACAGATCAGCGAACACCATGGCTGCAGCCAGGTGGAGATCGCCCTTTCCACCGTGAAAGACGCCCCTACTACGACCCGGATCATCGATCAGCTCACGAAAAAAGAGCTGATCGGCAAGCAACTGGACCCCTCCGACCGGCGCCGGTACATGGTGTTCGTCACCCCGAAAGGCCAGCGGCTGATCGAGCGCCTGCTCCCGGTCGTACGCGAATACCGCAAGGTTGCCGTGCGCGATTTTACCTCCCAGGACATGGACCTTTTGCAGGGATTGCTCCACCGTATGGTTGAGAACCTGGG
This sequence comes from Haliscomenobacter sp., assembly GCA_016713275.1. GTDB lineage: Bacteria > Bacteroidota > Bacteroidia > Chitinophagales > Saprospiraceae > JADJPL01. The sequence continues at coordinate 30,624 of JADJPL010000025.1, read as the reverse complement.
GGATTAATTTTTTTTATCCTAATAATTGCAAATGAAACTATTTTAATTTAAACTAATTTAATCACCCGACTTTTTTTCATTTACAACCCGACTGTTATGATGAAGCGATCTTTTTTCCTGGCCGCCCTTACGCTGTTTTGTATCGGCATGGCCTCTTGTTCTGCGGCGGCCCAGCAGGGCATGGATGCGGTGGAGAAACAAACTGTGATTGACAGCCTGAGCGCGATGCTGGAGGAAAACTACGTGTTTCCGGACGTGGCCAAGCGGATGTCGGCCGATCTGAAGCAACGGCTGAAATCCGGCGGCTATCAGTCTATCAACGACGCCGTGCTGTTTGCCGACCGGCTCACGCAGGACCTCCAGGCTATCAGTCACGACAAGCACCTGCGGGTGAACTTCAACCCCGCTCAGGCCCGGGCCATGCGCCAACCGCCCGCCGACGGGCAGGAGCGCCAGGGGCCTCCGGCAGAGTACCTCAACGAACTGCGCAGGAACAATTTCGGATTTAAAGAAGTCAAGATTCTGGAGGGCAACGTGGGCTACCTCGACCTTCGGGGCTTCAACCCCGCTTCGTTGGCGGGCGAAACCGCTGCTGCCGTGATGAATTACTTCTCCAACGCCGACGGGATCATCTTCGATCTGCGGCAAAACGGGGGCGGCGATCCCGGTATGATCCAACTCCTCACCAGCTACTTGTATGCGGAAGGCGACGAGATCCACCTCAACAACTTTTACTACCGTCCCGCCGACGAAATCACCCAAACCTGGACGCTACCCTACGTACCGGGCAAGCGCAACCCCAACGCCAAGGTGTACGTGCTCACGAGCAGCTACACGTTCTCTGCTGCAGAAGAATTCACCTACAACCTGAAGAACCTCCAGCGGGCGACCATTGTCGGTGAAACCACCGGCGGCGGCGCCCACCCTGGGGGGACTCGCCCGGTGGCGGACCGCTTTGTGGCCTTTGTGCCCATCGGCCGGGCCATCAACCCGATCTCCAAAACCAACTGGGAAGGCACGGGCGTGGAACCCGACGTGAAGACGCCCGCAGAAAAAGCCCTGGAAACGGCTCACCTCCTGGCCCTCGAAGACCTCCAGAAAAGCGCCAAAGACGAGCAAGCGAAAGGGTACTTCGAATGGAATGCCGCTTTCCTCAAAGCGCAGCTGACGCCCGTTGCCGTGCCTGCCCAGCAACTGCAGGCCTTCGCCGGGAGCTACGGCGAAAGATCCCTGATTTTCGAGGGCGGCAAACTCTACTACCAGCGCGTTGGCCGCCCGAAAATGGAACTCTACCCCCTCACCGCAACCACCTTTGCTCCGGTAGGCCGCACCGACTTCCGCATTGGAATCGAACAGCAGAACGGCAACGTATCCGCGATGCTGTTCCAGTACAGCGACGGCCGCAACGAGCGCAACGAACGGACCAAGGCTTAGTTGCGCGTTAAGACTTTTCGCTCCTTTAAATCATACCGGTCCCCGGCCCGAAGGAAGTAAAACCGCTTCCCGGGGTCGGGGATCTTTTTTAGGTCGCTGCCTTCCCGCGACCAGAACTTGCCGTCGTACATGAGCACGAAGCTGCGGCCGATAACGTCAAATTGGTCGCCCTGCACCACGATGGCGGTGCTCTCGTCGATACCGATGCCGAGCAACTCGGGGTGGGCTTCCATGACCTCAAAGAGGTCGAACTGCCGGTTGCGCACGAGCACGTGCTGGTCGACGGCTACGTTTCTGAGGTAGCCAAACCCGGTCTGGTGGTCGCCCATCATGACCTGGTTGTTTTTGGAGTCGCCGCGCACCAGGTAGGCGCCCTGGATGGTCGCGCCGGCGGAAGAGCCGCCGATGACGCCGCCCCGCTCCAGAACGTTTCGGAAAAGCGCCTCACAGAGCGTGCCCCCATAGGCATCGACCAGCCTCCATTGCCTGCCGCCGCCAAACCACACGCCTTTGGCGTTTACCAGGTGCTGGTAAAACGTGTCCGTATTGGCCACGGCTTTGTCGTAGGTATGAAGGGTATACACGTTGCGGGCGCCCCGGTCGGTGAGGAATTTGCCCACATTTTGGTCGTAAGCAGGCTCTCCGCCCGCTGTGGGGATGACGACGATGGGGGCATCGGGCCCGCCCGCCAACTCGATAAACCGCTTGACGATGGTGTCGGGCAGGGCGCCTCCGCCTACTACCACAAGCGAACCGCGCGCAGGGCCTACTACGGGCCCCTCTGCGACGGATTGGGCGGCGAGATACCCCGCGCTGCCGAAGAAAAGAAGAAGAAAGAGGGTGTGCAATCGTGCCATGAAAACCGTATTTTTGGAAAAAGAAAAAATCCATTGAACCCGCTTCTCCCCTTTTTTGCAGCAAAAGGCTTTGGCGAAACCGAAGCGGAGGCCATCGCCGGGGCTTTTGCTTTGAAAGCCCTGGAGAAAGGTAGCTTTTTTGTCGAAGAAGGCAAAACAAGCCGCTACCTGGGTTTCGTGGAAAAAGGGTTTTTCCAGTATTTCCTGATGGCAGACGGAGAGGAAAAAACGACCTACACGGTGGGGGCCAACGCCTTTGTGGCTTCGTTGTCGAGCTTTCTAAGGCAACGCCCCGCTCAGGAATACATCCGGGCAGTGGCTGATTCCGTGCTTTGGGTAATCGATCGGGAGGGCCTGGAAAACCTTCAACACCGCATTCCAAGGTTTAAAGACTTTTACATTGGCCTGCTGGAGGAACAAATTTGCTGCATCGACGAAAGCCGCCTGGACGCTATCGTGCTCAGCGCCCAACAGCGCTACGAGAAAATGATGCAGAAAGAACCTGAAATCCTCCGGCAAATCCCGCTGCATTACCTCGCGTCCATCCTGGGCGTAACCCCGCGGCACCTGAGCCGCATCCGGAAAAATATCCGCTAGCCAGCATTAATAGACATTTGTCTTGCTCGTCAGCGCACGCTGGAGCCCACCTTTGTATCGTCATCAAAATAAAAGACGATATGCGATTACCGATTTTTCTTGCTTTCTTTTTGGGGTTGGGGTTTGTTTCCGGCGCCCAAACCCTGTCAGGCCAAAACGAACTCAGTGTGAACGGGTTCCGCAACCCATCCATTGGGTTGGAATTCCGGCGCAACCAGGTATCCGTACATGCCGGATATTACCTGACGAATTTTCAACCCAACACCACTACCCGGTTCCTCAAGGCGGGGGTTTCCTTTTGGTTTTTGCCGGTAGGGGACCGGGCGGTTCCTTCGTCCTTCTACCTGGGCGCTTCGTATCTGAGAGGCTTATCCCGCGAATACGAAGACCAATCTGCAGCCGCTCTGGAAGGCGGGTTCCGGTGGATGATTTGGAAGGGGTTGAATCTGCGCATTGGGGCGATTGCCTTGGGCGCAAAGGGCCAAACCCTGAAAATCAATCCCACCCCGGGCATCAGTTATTCCTTTACCCTTTAAATGCTGTCCAACATGAAGGCGCAACAATCCATTGGAATCCTGCTGATCGTTGGCGCGGTAGCGGTCCTGGTCCCTTACCTGATCCTCACGATGATCTTCGACTACCCCGACATCCTGCGCCAGGACCCGGGCATAGTGCTCGTTCGATTTCACGAAGCCGGCAGCCCGCTGATCCTGGTTTGGCTGGCTTTCGCCCTGCTCGGGCTGCCGTTGCTCATCGCGTATATCCGCATCGGGGAGGCCCTGGAAGGCCGCCTCGCCTTTATCCGCTGGATGACCACGCTGGGCGTCCTTTCAGGGGTGGCGCAAATTGTGGGCTTGCTGCGCTGGGTCTTCGTGGTTCCCGTGCTGGCCAAAACCTACGTAGAGACGGACAATCCCGCTACCAGAGAAGCCGTAAAAGTGGTCTTTATGGCTTTCCACCAGTTTGGAGGGGTATTGCTGGGCGAGCACCTCGGGCAGCTTTTTACCGTACTCTGGATGGGTATGCTCAGTTATGCCATTTGGAAGTTGCGGCTATTCCCAACCTGGCTGAGTGCGTTGGGGGTGGCGGCCTCGGCGATTTATTTTTTAGCGCAAGGCGAATTGTTTGCCACGGTGATCCCCGGCTTCCCGCAATGGGGTTTGGCGGGTCTGGTGGGCAGCAGCCTCTGGCTGTTGTGGCTGATCGCTTTGGGGGCGCGGTTTTTGAAGGGAACGGGGGCTTGATAAAATAAAAAAATGTACGTAATTTTGTACAAAATATCGTACAAAAAATGCTAACAACGACCATTTCGGATTTCAGAAAGGACATTAAAAAGTATCTCGACAAGGTGACAGAGAACTTTGAGACCTTAATAATCAACCGCGGAAAAGACAGCGGAGTGGTAATTATGTCGCTGGACGAATACAACTCGCTGACTGCGACCCAACACGAGCTTTCGTCCATAGCGAATGAGCGAAGGCTGGACTCCGCGATCGAGAAACTTAAAAAAGGTGCGTCGTTCTCCAAAGACCTGATCGAACCATGAAATATATTTTCGTAGACGAATCCTGGGAAGATTATCTGTATTGGCAGAAAAACGACCGAAAGATTCTTGGGAGAATAAACGACCTGTTGAAGGACATTGCAAGGAACCCGTTTTCGGGTTTGTGCAAGCCGGAACCATTGAAATATAAATATAAGGGGTTCTGGTCGAGAAGGATCAACGAAGCACATCGGTTGATTTACCAGGTGGCCGATGAGGAGATTCTCATCGCTAAATGCAGGTTCCAATATGATTGAAAGGAAAAAGGCATTGCCCACTTTTTTTTACCAAATCCTGCCTTTTTGAGCCCGGAACGCTTTGGTGCGTTGCGGATTTTTCCCTACTTTTCGGCAACGTAGAGAAGCTATTCGGAGGCGCATGCTTTCGAATAGCTTTTGTGGTTAAACCGCCCCAAACGATGAAAGCTAAGCAACCCAATGTCTGTTTTTTTGCGCCCGCCGGGTCCTCTGGGGGGAGATATTTTTTTTCGAAAAATGTTGCTGGGAAGAAAAGGCCAGGTGTGGAGCGGTCAACGCGCATCCGCACAGCGGAGACGTTTGGCTCAGAAAAAAGTATAGCCTGAGCTGCAAAATATACGGGACGAGTTGGTTTTTTTCTGCTTTTCGACAAGGGAGAGGCTACCCGAAATCATGCAACTTTAAGATCAATAATGATGCGCTTTAAAGAGATACAGAAATAAGAAATGGGCTTAACTCCGATAGCACACTGCTGGACATTTTGGGCGAACCCGCAGTAACCGCCAAATTTATTTGGCGGCATCATGGAAAACGGAACTCCGACCAAATAAATTTGGCGGTTACCAATGCGGTTTCCGGGCAACTGTTTTACATGTCCAGTAGTGTGCGCGGATGGGCATATATACATGACGCGAAGTGGTTTGCAAATCTCCCAAACCACTTCGCGTCAGTATGCTGCGATTCGGGACTAATCCCAATGATAAAGAACCGTTTTTAGATAAACAACAGGGCGCCCGGCGGTTTAGCTTTGTCATCTTTTTGCAGCTACTTTTATTGCGGGGGACAGTGGAACACTTTGATCTGCCTTGCTATTTTTTGCCTGAGTGGGAAATAAAAAAATATTTTTTTTCAAATGCTGTGTCAATGAACATATTTGGATTCACCGGGAAATCAAATCCAGAAATTATATTCACCAGGAGGTTCTTTAAAAAATTAAAGAAAAACGTCAAAGGATTGGAGTTGGTGCGTTTAAAGGAATTGGAAATTAACACAAAATACAAGGACAAGGTCTTTGGTCATTTCTTAAACAATGCCTATGCTGAGTATGTCCGAGAAGAGGAAAATAAAAATGAAGTAATCGAAAGGTATGTGCATTCTGCTGCAACCTTATACAAGCCGGAACCGGAATTCGCTCCTGCCCAGATTGTTCCTGTGATTAAAGATCGGCGATATGTGGAAGGACTAAGGGAAATTCAACAAAATAAGGAAGCAGCATATGTCTTCGAAAGGTATAATGAAGACCTTTTTATTTTCTATGCCCGAGACTCCGAACATTCAATAAGGTATTTAATGAAGGACGATATCCAGGAATATAACATCGAAACGGAAGGGCTTCAAAAAAGAGCAATTGAAAATTTAATGAACGTATTGCCAAAAATTGAAAGCCATGGCGAAAATGGATATTATATGCTAACAGCAGGGGGGGCTTATGAAGCAAGTTTAATTTTAGTAAAATCTATTTGGACTAAAGAAAACTTTACTGTAGTTGGGGAAATGGTAATTGGGATTCCAGCAAGAGACCTGGTCCTGATAACAGGAAGCGAAGACAGAGAAGGGTTAAACAGACTGAAATCGACCGTTAAGGAAGTAAATCAAACGGGAGACCATCTTGTTTCAGACCAACTTTTCATCTATCAAAAGGGCAAATTCCAAATATTCAATGAATGAACTACTTGACGTCCCTGGTCTGGCACAATCCGGTATTAGGAAAAACGGCCGCGCACTTTTTTTACCGGATCCTGCCTTTTTGCGTCCGGAACGCTTTGGCGGGTTGCGGGCAAACATTTGAACGGTTTATACCACCTTCCTGACCGGTTCAGTCCACTGGGGCCCTGCACCGGCTAGCCCGAAGAAAAAACATAGGTTGATGTTTGAAAAGATCAAATTGTGGGTGCTTTTGCATGCAGGGCCATGCCCCTCTTTTGCCTGCCCCTGCCTTTTTGAGCCCGGAACGCTTGGACCTGTTGCTCTTTTTCCCGTATCTTAGGGGAGCAAAGCCAAAAGGCTTACGCGGGCGCCAGCAAAATCAAACATAAATGAACGTGAAAAAGCAAGATGTCGTTTCCTTTTTCAGGGAAATCGTGATTGTGATCATTGGGATCCTGATCGCCTTATCCATTGACAATTGGAATGAAAACAGAAACAATGAAAAATATATCGATAAAGCGCTTTTTGCAATTGAGGAAGAAATTAAACTGAATAAAACGGACATGCACAGAATCGTGCAACGGCATAAAGAGACAATAGACTCGGTTGCGATGCACCTTAATAATGATAAAATATCCTTAAGGCAAATTATTGAAAATTCCAGGGGATTTCAAATTGCTGAACTGAAGAACATCGGACTTAGGTTTTTCATTTCAAACAAAGCGGAACTGATCGACTATGAGATCATATCAAGTCTTTCAGAAATTGAATTCCTGAGCGAGGCGGTTAAAATGAAGACGGAAAGGCTGCTGAATTATCTGTATGATAATATGGAAAATACAAATGAATCAGCTAAAAATAAATTTGTAATTTATCTGGCCGATGTAGTAGAAAGCGAAAATGGATTACTGGATTTGTATGATGACTTTTTAAATAAACAAAAGAAGCCAGCCAACCGCCAAGTGCAAAACGGCAAGTAACCTGCGTGTGCACGAACGCCCGTTAGCGGTCAGGGTAAGGGGATAAAAGTCAATCAACAACAACATCCTATAGATCGAACCGGCCCGTTTGGCGGCAGCTCTAAATGACAACAAAGAATGAAACAAGTAACGATCACAATTATTGGCGCTGGACCTGCCGGCCAAACAGCAAGTTTGTTTTTAGCCAAACAGGGTATTCCCTCTCATTTAATAGACAAGGAAACGCACCCGCGACTTAAGCCTTGCGCCGATATAGTAACAGGTAAGGCCATGCGTATCCTTAATGATTTAGACAACCAATTGCCAATTGATGAAGCATTAACAAATGAATACTTGCCAATAAAAGGAACATTAGTTCATCTGCCTAAAAACAAAACATTAAATATTGAGTTTTTACCTTTAAAAAATCTGGAACATTTGCCCACGTGTTTCGCCCTTCCACGTGCAAATTTCGATAACTGGCTTTATCAGAAAGTAAAAGCATCTCCGCTTATTGAATTGCATGAGAATACTGTGATTACCCAGTGTAAACGAGATGAGAAAAACAAAGAATGGATAGTTTTTAATCACGAAAAAAAGGCATTTCTCCGAACCAAATTACTGGTTATTGCTACCGGGTCAAATTCCTCTTTGCCATTTACCGTTGGAGATTTGAAACGTAACGACCGTCATTATGCCGTAGGAATAAGGGCTTACTTTCGTAATATAGAAGAAAACAAGGATTTTCCGCAGCATCCTGAACTATTTTTAGACAAAAAATTATTCCCGGGCGGTTTTTATATCGCACCCTTTAGCAATGGAACGGTCAATGTCAACATCGTTATGCGAAGCGATATTTTGAAAAAGAAAAAAATCAACCTGAACAAATTATTCTATCAGTTTATTGAAGAAAACCCTACATTAAAAAAACGATTTAATAACGCAGAGCAAATAGGAAATTTACAAGGTTGCGCTTTGCATCTTGGCACCCAATCAAGACCAATTTCTGGAGATGGCTATCTTTTAGCAGGCGATGCAGCAGGACTTATTGACCTAATTTCCGCAAATGGCATTCCACAAGCAATGATTAGCGGTAAGCTTGCAGCCGAACAAATTGCTATTGCTTTACAGAAAAATGATTTTAGTGCTGCTGTTCTGAAAGCGTATGACAGGAAAGTGTATAAATTAATTCAAAATGACTTGCAGCTAGGACGCATTTTATCCCCTTTTTTAGGTTATGCTATATTTTCAAAACTGTTGTTCTATTCATTAGGTTTTCTAGCAAATAGACAAGGTTTACAAATGCAAATACAAAAATTGCTATACACTCGCAATGTTATAAAAACACTAATAAACCCAATGTTCTATTGGCGTATTATCAGATCTTCCGCACCCCCTCAATAAAAAATCAGGAATAAACATTCCAGTAGGAGAGCAGGCCGAGGATATCGCGGTGCTGGGTTTTCAAGTTAAGGGTTGTTTTCGTCCCATCGGGTGAATATTACTAAACTGCTTTTTTAGCCGGAATTTGCCGTAACAAAAATCGCCTTCGGGACAATGGCAAACCGCTTCTCTGACATGTGCATAGGCAAACAAAGCGGAGAACTTTTCGAAGGGGGGGGCTTGGAGTGAAAAATGACCAGGCAGGCCTACTTTTTCATGGCTTGGGTTCTTAATTCCAACGGCATTTTTTCAATGGCGTAGCGCAAAGCGGTGCGCGGCATAACCGCTTTCTTCGCCTCCACATACTCGAAAACTTCTTTTGGATAGGCTTCGCTGGCCGCTTTCAACATCCACCCATACCCTTTTTGTACCAAATCATCGGGGTCGGTAAGGAGAATATCTGCTATGTCAAAAATGTCGTTCAAAAACTGCCCCTTTCGCGCGGGAAGGATCAATGTAACGGCAGCGGCTCGCTTTACCCACCGATTGGGGGATTTGGCCCATTCCTTTAATTCATCCACATATTTCGGATACATCAGGATAAATGATCCGATGGTATGATTGCAAAGGGTGTCGCAATCTGCCCAGGTGCGTACATAATTTTTCACCCACCGTTCAAAAACGGCGAAATCAGCCGGCTCATAGATTTTGTGCAGGGCCTCGGACCAGATACAGGCAATAACCGCTTCTTCGAGATATCCTGACTTCCAAAGCCCTTCGCAGATCGCAAAAATCTCTTGTTTTCGGAGGTTTTTAATCTCCTTGAAAAATCCCTTGCCAATGATCCGGACTTCCCCCATTTTCACCCCATACACCAGCGCTTCTTCTCCTTTTTTGAAAAAGCGGCTGGACGATTCAAGTGTTCCTTTGTCGGCGCAATCGGTTAAGGCTTGGCGGACTTCTTGGATTATTTTATCACTCATGGGCGGGATAATATGGATCTGCAATAGTTAGAGCTTTATTGTTCTTTGGATTTGGGGTTACCAAACAGGGGTATACCGATGGCAGGGAGCCCCCTTTGGCATCATTAAAACCCTCCAGTTCTTCGGGAGGGAAATGGACACGCAGGCGTTCGAGCGATTCCCAGGCAGCCGCATCGTTGGCGAGCACATCCACCCGGAGCCGCTTGCAGTCGGCGGCGCGAACAGGGAAAAGCTTGTAGCCCTCATCAGGTTTCATCAGTTGGTATTAATCCATTATGGGCGGGGCGCAAACCAAAATGCCGTGTAGCAAAAATAGGAATATTGTATTCAAAAGGCTATGCGCGAAGAACAATTTTTGAAACCGGCCAAAGCGAAGTGTTTCAATACCGCTGTGTTTTGGGTAGATGCCGGCAGAAAGGGTTCTCAAACAGACCTTGCCAAGCTAAATTTAATAAGGATTCAGGAGGTTGACACTCCTCAACAGCGATTTGCTGCTTTGCTTACCCGGCTTAGATCAAATGAAGCGGAAGTTCCGACATTGGAGGAGATAGCTCAAGAGGTTGAAACAGTAAGAATCGAAAGACAGGTAAGCAATAGGAATTCGAAGTAACGAAAACTACTACGTTTTCGGATTTTGAAGAGACCGTTAAATAAGGCATTCCTGGAACAAGGTGCAGAACGCTCATGCGCCAATCCGGCGCACGTCCCCTGGGCCAATGGACATTACGGCCTAGGGAGATTCAAAAGCTTGCCCAAGGCGACGTCGTAGCGCCGGTTGCCCAGGATTGGGTCAAAGTGCGCGCAGTCCTCGCCGCTATCGGGCGCCAAACGGTGTGGTAAAAACCAGACCTTGCTCCCCTTTTTTGCCTGCCGCTGCTTTTTTTGAGCACTTACTCTGTTGATTCTTTGCTCTTTTCCCCCTACCTTAAGGGAGCAAAACCGAAAGGCTAAGCGTATACGTTTTTTCATAAGCTGAACCACAGCCGGCGTTGCGCTGCTACGAGCCATATGCATCTTGTTTTCTTCTGCCGGGGGCTTTGGCGGGGGTGAGGGGTTTTTTGAGAGGTTTTTGGGGGAAGAGTGGGCCATGTTTGGAAACAGCTTGCCGCTTTGAGGGAACCGGGCTATAGTGAAGGGGCAAACCTGCGTCGTTTCGGGTTTACTTTGTTGAACTAAGTAAGCGGAACTAGGGAAAACCCCGCACAGATAAGTGGTACTGGCGCAATTGGAAGGAATAAAGTAAAGGTGAACTGTTTCGGGTTTGGCTTGGGTGGTGTTGCGTCAATACAATAGTTACTTGCAACCCTAAAGACCGACAGCATTACAAACCCTTACACAAATAATACTATCTTTGTGAATGAATAAGAAAATTATTAATATCGGAATTGGTTTTGTGACAGGTCGTTTGCTGTTTCAAAATGTATTAAAAACATACATTAACAATTGGCTTGAACACGGACTTATAGATAATAAAAACGTTAGAATACACGTTTTTGTGTCCTACGATTTGCGTTACAAAAACACCAATACTAACGATTATAAAAAAGTGCCGAAAGAACTACAAGACCTTGTAGATTCAATACATTTTTATGGTGTAAATGAAGTTAACAATGAAATAGAAATTCTATCCGAAACAGACAATACAATTAATAAAGATGACTGTTTATTGCTTTTTGGAGAAGGATATGCCAAGAAAAGAAATATTGTAACCTATTTTGCCATTAAACTAAAAATGGATAAATTATTATTTATTGACGATGATGAATATCCATTAGCAACTTTCCATAATCAAAATAATAATATATTATGGATGGGACAAAGTATTTTGACCACCCATTTGAAATTTAATGATGATGCTGATATAACACACGGCTTGCATTGTGGTTATATTTCCCCTATTCCCTGTATAGAATTTAACGACATACTTACCGAAAATGATTTTAAATTATTCATTGAAGCACTGAGCAACGATATTATTACTTGGGATAAAATAAAACAAATTATTATTAATCAAAAAGGAGTAACTTATGCTGATGAAACTATAGTAAACAATTCAGTTTCATACGAAGTAAACGAAACTAATGGTATGAAATTCATTTCGGGTGCTAACCTATGCTTTAATTTAAAAGATTATAAGAAATTCCCGCCATTTTATAATCCACCAGGTGCAAGAGGCGAAGATACTTTTATGAGTACTGCTTTAACAGATTTAAAAGTTGTAAAAGTGCCGTGCTATACATTTCACGATGGGTTTTCTATGTATAATAATTTGTTAAATGGCGTTTTACCTGTTGAGTTAAAACCAATAGAAAATACGAGTAATGAAATTTTAATGCGTTTTGTTAATGCTACAATTGGATGGGTAAGGTATAAACCGTTATTAGTTTATATTACAGATAGAAATAATTTTGAAGAAACAATGAAAACAATGGAAGAAAACTTAAAATATTCTATTCCCAAATTATGTGCTTACTTTGAAACGGAAGAGTTTAATAAAATTTTTATTGAGTTTAATAAATATAGAAAGAATGTAAAAAAACATTTTGATGAATTTGAGAAAACCAAAACAACTTGGACACGATTGCTTAATAATGCAATTTAAAAAATAAATATTTAATGACTATATCTATAGGAGTTACGCATAAGCCACGACCGTTCCTATGAAAGATCGTTGGGCATGGAGATAAATAGACTTGTTGCGACGGGATCATCGCGGGTTTAAAATGGCTCTTTTCCGCCTACACTATGCCTTTTTTCGGTCACTTAGCCGGGCTATGCTCCCTCAAAAAGCCTTCGTGTGGACGAAAAATAGCTCATTTTTACCACCACGCTGACCCGTCGCAACAAGTCTATTGATTCTTTGCTCTTTTTCCCCTACCTTAAGGGAGCAAAACCGAAAGGCTAAGCGTATACGTTTTTTCATAAGCTGAACCACAGCCGGCGTTGCGTGACACGCCTCACCATCCAACTGAAAGTGGACAAGGAAATAGAAAATTGGCTTTCATCAGCTGACATTGACTTAGATACACTTGTAAATGAATTGTTTAAGGGTTTTTACCGATCTTCGAAAGCAGCAAATAAATAGGATGCGGCGAACTTATGCGCTACAAGACGAAATGCCTGGGGTAGGAAACGAAAATTGCCTCAAAACCGCTATCTTTACCAAACGGACGCCGGAAGATCATGGATAAAGAACTTCAAGCCAAATTGCTGCAATATCTCCTTCCGTACCATCCTGCCAGGATAGGCGTTTTTGGCTCATTTGCCAGAGGCGAGAACAAAGACGGCAGCGATTTGGATATCCTCATCCAATTCAGGGACCGGATTAGCCTCCTGAAACTGGTCCAGATTGAACAAGAACTATCAGACAAGTTGGGGATTTCGATTGATCTGATGACAGAAAATAGTCTGAAAAACCCCCGCCTGAAAAAATATATTGAAAAGGATTTGATCACTATTTTCGAATGAAAAAGGACGACCGGATATACCTTGACCATATTGTAAAAAGTTTTTCAAAGGTTGCCGAATACCTGGAGGATACAGGCTATACCGATTTTTTGGCCGATGAAGAAAAACAGGACGCCATTATTCGGAAGATTGAGGTCGCAGGTGAAGCCACCAAGCGTTTAAGCCTGGAATTACGTGAGAAATATGCCCAAATACCTTGGCGTGCCATTGCCGGAATGCGGGATAAGTTGATTCACGACTATTTCGATGTTGATATCGATACCGTGTGGGAAACGGCGACCAAAGATATACCCAATTTGCTTCCGCAGATTGAATCGATTCTAGAAGAAATAAACTAATATTACCGAACTCCCGAAATCCGGTAAAATAATTAGCCGATGGAGTATTCAGCAAAACCTGGAGACGGAAACCATTAAATCAGCAATCTATACATGATTAAGCCGGGGGAAATACAGAACAAAGCGCGTGCAGTTGGTGTGACAAAAAAAGCAAAATAGACGTATTTTTAGCGGATATATTTTCAAAAAATCATTGTATTTCGTTGCGTCTTCAAAAATAAAGCTTATTTTTGAAGACTTTTTATTCAAAACAGACAGAAAGATGCTTTTGCAATTCTCGATAAAGAACTTTAGGACATTTAAGGACAAAGCCGCTTTGAGCCTTATTGCTTCCAACTACGACAAAGACACCAGAGAATACGAAAATATTGTGTCTAATGAAACCTTTGGACTGAGACTTCTCAAGAGTGCTGTTATCTATGGAGCAAATGCAAGTGGTAAAAGCAAACTACTTGACGCATTTGAATTTATGAGATATTTCGTAATAAACAGCTCTAAAGAAAGTCAAAAAGGAGAAACGATTGAAGTTCAACCTTTTCGATTAAGCACAGAAACCGAGAACGAGCCTTCAGAATTTGAGATTGTCTTCTTATACAAAAATGTATTATATCGATACGGATTTGAAACAACTTCTGAAAGAATCGTATCGGAGTGGCTTTATCACAAACCAAAGACAAAAGAAGTGGAGCTTTTTTACAGAGAAGGTAACACGTTTAATACACACACAAGAAGTTTTACAAAAGGTAACGCCGTTGTTAAAGAAGGTCTTGTTAGAGACAACGCGTTGTTAATTTCTGTGGCAGCGCAATTCAACGATAAAACGGCAATTAATGTCTTGGACTGGTTTAAAAGATTAAAGATCTTATTCGGTTTAAAAGAATCAGGCTATCAAGGTTTTACGATGGGGAAAACAGAATCCCCCGAACATAAAGCCAAAATTTTAGAATTACTGAAAGCTGCTGACTTAGGAATTCAAGATATTGAACTCCAAAAACTTGACATTGACAGCCTTCCTAAAGGAATGCCAAAAGAACTTAAAGACAAGATTATTAGAGAAGTTCGGGAAGAGAAGAAGGAGTTTGTTTCTGATGTTTTAACAAAGCATAAAAAATATAGCGCCGACTTAAAAGCAGTAGAACATATCAGCTTCTCCCTGGACGATGATGAATCCTCTGGAACAAGAAAATTTTTCGCACTAACTGGACCTATTTTAGATGTAATTGAAAATGGATATACGCTTGTTGTTGACGAGTTAGACTCAAAACTACATCCCAATTTGGTTTGCAAAATCGTTTCGCTTTTTAACTCCAAAGAGTTTAACAAGAAAAATGCGCAATTAATTTTCAACACGCACGATACAAACTTGTTGAGTTCGGGATTATTTAGACGAGACCAAATTTGGTTTACAAACAAAAATAAGTACGGGGAAGCAAAACTTTATTCATTAGCAGACTTCAAATCAGATGAAGTAAGAAAAACAGAGCCTTTCGAAGAAAACTATATCAGGGGAAAATATGGCGCAGTTCCATTCCTCGGCTTTTTTGACAATCTAAAAATTTTCTTGACTGAAAATGAAAAACAAAAGAGCTGAACAGATTGCGGAGTGCTCAACAATTGTGCGATGTATAATTCTATTTCCATGACGGAAGTTAACTATTTTGCGTAACTCCTATAACTATTGAATTTTACATCGACGAAATAGTGGTAAATGGCGACTATGTTTTTGCAAGGACAACTTCTAAAGGGACGACTTTGATTCACGCCAACGGGGAAACAGTAGCAGAAGAAAATCGAGAACTCTTTGTTCTTCAAAAAGTAAATGGGCAATGGAAAATAGGCCGTTATATGTTTAACAAAATGAAATAATCGAAAAAGAAGAGCATTGCCCCTCAAAACAAATCATCCAACGTCAAGATTTTTTCAACCAATCCAAGGCTATGCTTATTGTGTTCCATGCCAAAAGTGCTGACTAGCACAATCATCAAGTGCTTCTTGGTTTTGGTTTTTTCTTTAAAAGTCCACATTTGGTTGCGCAAGGCTTTGGCATCGGCTTCCGATAGCGTAAATTCGGTGTTGTAAAATTTGATTTCAAAAAGGTTGATGATTCGGTCATTGCGATCCAAAACAAGGTCAATTTGTGCCCCTTTTTCCTCTTCATTGCCTTTGAATAGAAAAGTAGAAGCCTGGGTATAAACGCCCGAAATACCCAAAGCTTTTTTGATATTCGGCAAGTGTTTCAAGCAGGTATTTTCATAAGCATAACCCGACCACACTTTGGCGCTTTGGGTCTGGCTGAGTTGATTCCAGGTCTCATTGCCACTGTCTTTATGGTGCTCGATGAAGCGTAGGTAAAACAAGGAATATTCATCGGTCAGGCGGTAAAGCATGTCTTTTTTGCGTTTGCCGAAGGGGTAATAGGAGCTAATGAAGCCCGACTGTTCCAATTCTTCCAGCACTTTGGAGGTATTGCCGCCTTCGGCTAATCCGCCATTTTTTACAATAGCACCACGTGTCAACCCTTGTCGCGATTGTGCCAAGGCCCGAACTGCAGCAATGTGGTTTTCTGCATTGGCAAAAAGAGCGGCATAGAGCCTTGAGAACTCATCCCGCAACAAACCATTCTTTGAAAAACAAATATCGTTGATGTTCTGGGTCGCACTTTTACCTGCTTTGACCTCATTCAAATAATGCGGAATGCCCCCGATCGCCATGTAGATTTGGACAATTTGATAGCGATCATAAAAAATGTTGTGGCTTTGGAGGTAGGTTTCCGTTTCGCTCAACGTGAAAGGGTCTAAAAACACCCGCTTGGTAATGCGGTTGTGCAGCCCACCGCGGTCATTCACAATTTTCTGGATCATCCAGGAGGCTGCCGAACCACAAATGACCACCACAATGTTGCGCGTTTCGGCCCAACTGGTCCAAAGTAAGCCCTCTACCAACTACATCTTGTACAATTGTTCCATGGAGTTATCGGGTTTCCAGTTCCAGGTAGAGATCGTCGATATTGTTGACGGTTCTTGCGGGCAGTTTGTCGAGCACGTCTGCCAGGTAGGCCAGGGGGTTGATCTGGCGGGCTTTGCAGGTAGCCAGTAAGCCCTCTACCAACTACATCTTGTACAATTGTTCCATGGAGTTATCGGGTTTCCAGTTCCAGGGTAGCAGATCGTCGATATTGTTGACGGTTCTTGCGGGCAGTTTGTCGAGCACGTCTGCCAGGTAGGCCAGGGGTTGATCTGGCGGGCTTTGCAGGTAGCCAGGATGGAGTAGACGACGGCAGCGCGCTGAGCTGCTTCGTGGTTGCCTGCAAAAAGGTAATTCTTACGGCCCAGGGCGATGGGGCGGATGCTGTTTTCCACGAGGTTATTGTCGATCTCCAGGATGCCGTTGGTGGGTAAGCCCTCTACCAACTACATCTTGTACAATTGTTCCATGGAGTTATCGGGTTTCCAGTTCCAGGGTAGCAGATCGTCGATATTGTTGACGGTTCTTGCGGGCAGTTTGTCGAGCACGTCTGCCAGGTAGGCCAGGGGGTTGATCTGGCGGGCTTTGCAGGTAGCCAGGATGGAGTAGACGACGGCAGCGCGCTGAGCTGCTTCGTGGTTGCCTGCAAAAGGTAATTCTTACGGCCCAGGGCGATGGGGCGGATGCTGTTTTCCACGAGGTTATTGTCGATCTCCAGGATGCCGTTGGTGGTGTAGACCAGGAGCTCGTCCCACTGCTTGAGGGTGTAATGAATGGCAATGCTCAGCGCGTTTTTGGGCGTCAGGGTGGGGGCCAGGTCCAGCATCCGGGTTTTAATCCCGGCCAGGATGGGTTTAGCCTGAGCCCGCGCGTCCAGCCGGGCATCGGCACTCAGGCCTTCGGTACGGCAAAAGCGTTCTATCGCATACAGGCGCTGGATTTGCTCTACAAAGTAGGAGGCCTGCTCCTGTTCCACTACCAGCGCATCGGCGAACTTGCGGCGCACGTGCGCCCAGCAGCCCACCATCGTGACGCCTTCATTGGCGGGCATGGAGTCATAGGCGGTATAGGCATCTGTTTGCAGATAGCCGCTGAAGGTGCTCAGATGATCGCGCACGTACTTCCCTGCGCGTCCTTTTTCATACACAAACAGTACGCTGCCCTCCACCGGGTCCCGGTAGGCCCAGTAATAGCCCAGGTGGGTGGCTCCTTTTTATCCTGATCCAGCACCCGGATGGTGGATTCGTCCGCCATCAGGTAGTTGCTGCCCAGCATGCTGCTGCGGATGCGTTCGTAGAGGATTTGCAGGCAGGGCGATGACTTGTTTGACCCACCCGTTGAGGGTCACGTCGTTGATATCGATGCCGCTGCGTTGAACATGATCAACTGGCGGTACAGCGGCAGATGATCCGCATATTTGTTGCTCACCAAGATGTAAGCCAGCAGCATCGGGCCCTGGGATCCCTTTATCAATCACGCACGGGCGCCGGGGCAATGAGCATCCCCTTCTGCCTGTGGCGCGCCTATTTGGTGCGGATAAACCGCCGGATAAAAAGTGTCCGGGGATGTAATCCAACTCTTCGGTCACCTTCTTCGCCGATGCGCACGCAGCCCGTGAGGTCTTCCTGTGGCTCCAGCAGGATGTTCAGCCTGGGAATATCTTCGGGAATCGGGCGGCGGCCAGGATGGGCGCGCCTGGGCTGCGTTTTTTGCTGCGCTGGGGCAGCGGGGTGTGCTGCGCCTGAAGCGGTTGCGCCAGGGCGACGAGCTGCTCGGCAAACAAGCTCGATTGTTCCTCGTTGATGCTTGCCGTTTGGTAGCGTCGCGGCGCCGCTGCGCGAGCCCTTTGATGGCCCTGCACAAACGGTCGCGCTCTTCTTCCAGCGCTTGCTCTAAGACCGCTTTTCGGCTTCCAACTGCATTCTCGGATTCCAAGGCCGCTGCTTTCGCTTCGGCTTGCCGCCCCGGCCGCCTGCGCGCGTAAACGCAGCAGCTCCTGTTTCAGGAAGCGTATTCCGATTGGCGGATCTTGATGTGCTGCGCGTTTTCATAATCCAAAATCGCTATAAAACGGCGCATAAACCCAACATAAACAGCCTTTTATACACGACCAGCCCCCCTGAATTTTCCACGCCGTAGGGATAACTTTTCGATTTTTACTTTCTCAGCCTATGCGTTTTCCACATTTGCGCTGCGCAAGACTGGATTTTCGCCCGGCAGCGCAAAACGCTTGCGCCGCTGGATGCTGCCCAGGAAATCCCTCCAAAATCAGCACCAGTTCTTCCCAGCTCAACCGGACACCTGCGGCGCTATCTTCCCGGCGCGGGCGCTCAAAACTGCCCCGCTCCAGCCGCTTGCTGTAACTGCCAACCCGCGCGGTCCCACAGCAGCACCTTGATCATATCCCGCTTGCGGTTTCAAAAAAACATACACTTCCCGCTGGTGGGGGTTGCCGAAGGTGGTTGCGCACCAGCCCGCTCAGCCCGTCAAGCTCTTGCGCATATCCGTGGGCCGCCCGTAGAGATAATACTTGTGTTGTGCATGCAGCGCAATCTCGCCCGAGCTTTTGAACCAATGCCGCTAGGTAAATATCGTCCGGAAGCGCTTCAAAGCGCAAAGCGATAGCGCCCACGTGCAGCGTTCACACCGATGCATCCCCGCACAACCCCCTCGCTGGATCTCTACAAAACCAGCGCCTGGCCCATCATCTGCCATCTGCTGCTGCCATGATAGAGCGTGGCAACTGACACGCCATGCGCTTGGCGAAACGGGATATGCTCTGTGCTGCCGATTGGCAACCGCTCTCAATAGCGCTGCGCGCTCCCGTGAGCTGGTATCGTTTTCTTCCCATCGCGTTTTTGCCCGTAAGATCCCTAATCGCCCTCGGGTTGGCAATATAGAAGTTGGTCAGGGCTTACGTTCCAAAACCAGCCTAGCCCAGTAATAAACCCCGATTTATTCCCCGCCAACCAGGGAACTTCATCAAAAAAGACAACCCGTTTTTTATCCTTGGGCTGCTGATCCAGAAATTTAGCGAGCATAAAAAAAGCTTCCAACCAACTCGCCGGCTTTTTCACCGGAACGGGGCTTTGACTAATCAGTTCCAATTGGTTGCTGAAGTTCTGGAGCTGTTCTTCAACTCTAAGGCTTTGTAAACCAGTTAACTCAAAAGCAATATGCTCTTGATAGGTTTGTTTGATTAAGAAGGTTTTGCCTACCCGTCGGCGCCCGAAAACGGCAACCATTTCAGCCCGATCACTATTGAAGGCTTCGTACAGAATGGCTTGTTCTTCTTTGCGACCGATGAGTATGTCTGGCATGGCGATGATTTTTGGGGCGAAATGCTAGCTAAAAATACTACATTTCGCCCAGAATTTAAAATTCATCAGGCGAAATGTTTGTAAATCACTAGAAGGGGCAAACCTATGTCGTTTCGGGTTTGGCTTGGGTGGTGTTGCGCCAATACAACCGTTAGGAACTCAATGCCCCCCGCGCCGCATTTTTTAAAATGCCTCTACCTACCCGCATTTGGCGCCTTTGCAAAGCCGCTCAAGCCAACCCGCAGCCCAGACGCTGCTTCAGTGCCCTGTCCTAAAATCATTTTTTGTATCAATTTGATCAGGTTGAAGCTGACTTTTTTACTACGATAGATGAATAATACTAATTATTATTCGTATCATTGTTGTCAGGTTAAAGCTGACTTTTAAGCTATGAAAAATAAGTATATATCAACGCAATCCAATGAGATTCTGACCCATTTCCATCAGAGGAATAGGGATTGCTTTGATTATTCGGAAGCGAAGAAAGCACTTCCTGCTTCAAGTCAAAGCGCTTTAAAGGAACTGTTAAGCGATATGGTCAAGAGAGGGCTTCTGATGAGGTTGAAGAAGGGGTTGTACTATATCATACCCTATGAGCAAGAAGCGAGCAGTTTCATGCCTGATTGGCATTTGCTGGCGGAGCATTTGTCTGATGGAACGGAGCACTATATTGGTTACTACTCTGCCCTACAGATCCATAACCTGATTACCCAACCTTCCCTGAAAGAGCAAATAGTTGTTGCCAAACAAATTCGGCCTTCAACCCTAAAAATCAAGGATGTCACCTTTCAATTCATCTACCATAATGCGGATCACTTCTTTGGTTCGAAAAAAACTTGGATTGATAACTTCAACAAGGTGATGTGTTCGGACCTTGAAAAAACATTCATCGACTGTTTGTTCAAGCCGGACTATGCCGGAGGTATTGCGGAAGTTGCCAGAGCGATTTACTCATCAAAAGAAAAAATCCAATACGACAAGCTTCTTGAATACACGCAGCGATTCAAATCGCAAGCAGTTATTAAACGATTGGGCTTCATCCTTGAAACCCTGGATATAAAATCAGGTATTACAAAACAACTCCAGAGAGTCAAAACAGCCTCCTACGTCCTGCTCGATACCGAACTCCCGAAATCCGGTAAAATGATAAGCCGATGGAGTATTCAGCAAAACCTGGAGACGGAAACCATTAAATCAGCAATCTATACATGATTAAGCCGGGGGAAATACAGAACAAAGCGCGTGCGGTTGGTGTGAGAGACCAGCAAATTGAAAAAGACTATATCCTCTCCTGGATCCTGCAAGGTATTGCTGCGCATAAACGCCTATCCATATCCATAGTTTTTAAAGGAGGAACGGTATTGAAGAAGGTCTATTTTGAAAATTACCGTTTTTCGGAAGACCTTGATTTCACCCTTCTTGATAATGACATTTCGAATGAACAAATTTTCGAATGGTTTGCCGAAGTATTTGAATACGTCAAAGAGAAAGCGAATATTCCACTTTGAAATTATTGACAATAACGAGCACGAAGATGGCGGAATAAATTTTTACATCAACTTTGTAGGCCCTCTTGGTGGGGTTGGCGCCAACAAAAAGTCAAGGTCGATATCTCAAGGAGGGAATCTTTGGCTTTCACGCCTGTTATGCAAAAAGTGTTTCTGGACTACTCAGACCAGGAAGCACACCAACTCCTCTGCTACGCCCTTGAGGAGGTCTTGGTAGAAAAAATGAGATCTATTATGCAACGCATGCAGGCGCGGGATTTCTACGACATCTGGTATTTGCTGGAAATTCATGAAATGGATGTTGATTTTTACTTGGCTGAGTTTAGGAACAAATGTGAAAGTAAAGACATTGACCCGAAAGTTTTTCAAAGTAAGCTTGAGCAGCGCTTACCACAATACAAAGGACGGTGGAAAACATCTATGGCAGATCAGATTAAAAATTTGCCCGATTTTGACCAGGTGGAACGTGAAGTGAAAAAACGCATTAAGAAATTGAATTTATGATGCAAAAACAACCAGATCGCCTCTTCCGCACCCCCTCCATCGAAAATCAGGAGTAACAAACCCCAAAAGGAGAGCAGGCCAAGCGTATCGCGGTTGCTGAACCAGAAGAGGAAGGTTTTTTGCCGCGCCCATCCCTCCATCCAAATCACTACCTTTACGAAGTCCCAGGGAGAGCACAACCTGGGTTTGTGGCGAACTCCAAAGGTAGGCTCTCCCTGCGCTTTTTGAAATGGACCAATACGCCCGTTTCACAACCCAAGTACGATACCAAAATAAGAACCCAAATAGACAGGAAACCATGCCATTTACCTTTTCCCATCCGGCAATCGTATTGCCGCTGACCTATTTGCCAAGGAAGTGGTTCTCCTTGACAGGGCTTGTAGTCGGTAGCGTAACGCCCGACTTTGAATACTTTTTGAGAATGAGCATGAACAGCAGGTACAGCCATTCCATAGCCGGACTTTTTTGGTTCGACTTGCCGTTCGGACTGCTCCTTGCTTTCGCTTTTCACAACCTGGTCCGCGACCAGTTATTCGACAACTTGCCGATCGGTTTAAAATCTAGATTTTCGGGGTTCAAACAGCTCAATTGGAATCAGCATGTTAAAAGTAACGGGCTTGTTGTGGCCATTTCCATCTTGATCGGAGCGGCATCCCACCTTTTTTGGGACGGTTTTACGCACGAGCACGGTTATTTTGTTCGTGCCATTCCTTCCTTGGCAACACCGATTGAGATGTTGGGTAGACAAGCGCCCGTCTGGAAAATCTTGCAACATGCGTCCACGTTAACCGGCGCACTGGTCATTGCGGTTGCCCTCGTTAACCTACCCGCCGGCAAGACCGAAAAAGCGCCTATACCCAGGACGTACTGGGCAGTTGTTGCCGGGCTGACGTTGGCCATCCTTGCCGCCAGGCTATGCAGCGGCCTGGAATGGAGGCAATATGGCCACCTGGTTGTGACAACGATTTCCGCAGGGCTCATTTCACTTGCCATTACGCCCTGGCTAATCCGACCGAAAAAAGGCTAACCGCCGCTATCGGGCGCCAAACGGCGAGGTAAAAGAGGACCTTGCCCGCCTTTTTTACCTGCCGCTACCTTTTTTGAGCACTTACTCTATTGATTCTTTGCTCTTTTTCCCCTACCTTAAGGGAGCAAAACCGAAAGGCTAAGCGAGTGAGTTTTTTCATAAGCTAAACCAAAACTGATGCTGCGCTGCTACGTGTCCTCCTCAAACACAAACTACAAAATAAAGAAAACCTAAGGGAATCAAAAGATCCATCAAAGTGTTTATTTTTGAAACAAGTAAAACAGAGGGTTTGCGGGTATCCTCATGAATCAGTAATTCAAATCCAAAACGCTTAAAGCCTTCCCAAGATGCTAAAATATGAATGGGATGAAAACAAAAACAAGTCGAACCAGCAAAAGCACTCCATTAGTTTTGAGAAGGCTAAAGAAGTTTTTGAAGATCAAAACGCAGTAGAATTTCGCGGTAATTCATCAACCGAATTGAGAATTATGCGAATTGGAAAGACCTTGAGCAAGATATTGGTTGCGGTGATGTATACGCTTAGATCCATTTCGATCAGAATTATTTCTGCAAGGCAAGCGAGATCTTGAGAACAGTTTATCAAAACAGGCTGACAATGAAAGTAAACGTTGAGCAAGCGATAGCGATGGCCAGAAACAATGAAAGCCTTAAAGGGCTCGTCATTGAGGACTTGGGGGATACCCAGGTTCGGGCTGTTGACGCCTTGGTACTGGCTGAACACGGCATTTTACTGCCAGAACAAAACATCTACTATAATGAGGAAGATATAGCATATGATCCTGATTTTGATGAGGTTGAATGGAGCAAAGAACCACTCAAAATGACTTGGGAAGAAAAGATACAGCTGGCAGAAAAAATAGCAAGAAATGGCAGCAGTGACGAAGAAATATCGGTGAAAGTAAAAATTACGGATCACGAAGTTCGGCAGTGGATGAAAGAGCACAATGACAAAATTGGGCAAATATTGGGGAATTTCATTGTAGACATCTACAAGGCAAACCAGATCATCAAGGGATAAATGCCCGAGAAGAATGCATGCCCGCCTGTGCTGCCCAAGCCGCAATGACCAACGCAAGCGCCGGTTGCCCTGGATTGGCTCAACGTGCGCGCGGTACTCGCCGCTATCAGGCGCCAAACGGTGTGGTAAAACCGGACCTTGCCCGCCTTTTTTGCCTGCCGCTGCCTTTTTGAGCCGGTACTCCTTTGACTGTTTGCCCTTTTTGCCTTACATTAGGGGAGCAAAAACCGAAAGGCTAAGCGAGTACGTTTTTTCATAAGCTAAACCACAATCGATGCTGCGCTGCTACGTGTCCTTCGCATCTTGTTACCGTCCGCCGGGGTCTTCGGCGGGGGTGAAGGGTTTTCTGAGACTTTTTTGGGGGAAGAGCGGGCCAGATTTGGCGGGGGCGAGGTGTGTCTGTGCGTTAAGGGCATTTGGGTGGCAAAATTGGGGGATAAGGAATATAGCCGCAACTTGGGATAGACTAAGTTATGGCAAAATAGTTAGGGTTTACTTTGTTGAATTAAGTGGGGTGAAACGAGGGGAAATAGGGGAAAACCCGCACAGATAAGTGATATAGGCGCAATTGCAGGCAACAAAGTAGTGGTGAACTACTTCGGGTTTTGCTTGGGCGGTGTTGCGTCAATACAATAGTTAGTGGCAAGCTTAAAGAACAATCAGCAATGAGAGAAAAATTTGAAATAAAAGGTGAATGGTTTTTACCGATAGACAAGGAAAATAGAGTTCACGGTGTATTGACGTTTGACCCACAAGACGGAACAGACCTTGAACTATATGGAAGTTTAAATGGTGAACATTTCTTTCCTGAATTTAAAGACCAAGACGTAATACTTGGACTAACGAGCGACAGCAAACAAGTTACGCTTCATAATTGCTATATGACAAAGTCTGGTGGTGCTACATTGGTTTCAAATGGAGAATCGGGAAAACCATCAACGACATATTCTGTAAGATATTTGCTAATTGGAGTACACGCAGACAAAATTGAAGATTTGAAATTCACACGGATTTCATCTGAAATATTTAATCTTGGTGAATGGGTTGGTGTAAGTGGATTTAAGCATCAGTTCGACGCTGAAAAAATCAAAAATAACGAAATTACAGTTGAATATAAATTGCCTGAACAAATTGAATTTGAAATTGATGACAATACAAAAGGACTGTTCAATTTTATTGCAAATCATCCAGGACTTTCTCGTTATCAAAAGACAGTGACCATAAATCAGAGAGTAGAATTTCAAGCAAACACGACAAGTGAAAAGGGTATTGATGACTTATTAAAATATGTAGTCACTTTTCAAAATTTTCTAACCCTTGCCCTCTACAAAAGCACATATCCTTTATCAATTTCGCTAAGTGGTGATAGACATAAAGATGTTTATGGAGATGGCAAGAGTTATAACAAAAGCATAAAACTATACTTTTCATCAAGAAATTTCAAAGTCAATGAAAAGCCAAAATTTGACCTTGAAATGATTTTTGATTACAGAAGAATAAAAAGTAAATTTCCTGACATTATTAAAAATTGGTATGCCAAATACGAGTTGCTTGAACCAGCCTTTGATTTAGTTTTTGAGCAGTTTTATAACGGAAATATTTTTACTGTAAATTCATTTTTAAATTTAGCTCAATCAGCGGAAACTTTTCATGCAAGAGTTCATAATCACACAAAGATTCCAAGAGATGAATATAAGAAAATGAAGGAAGATATTTTAGCAGTAGCTCCTTCAGAATATCATTCATGGCTTAATGACCAATTCAATTTTGGAAATAACTTAAACTTACATTCAAGACTTACCGAACTTACGGAGAAATATTCCAACCAGATTTTGGATAAAATTTTAGGAGACAAAAACCAATTTGTTATGAATGTAAAAGTTTCTCGGAACTACTACACTCATTATTCTAAAGACGGAAAAAAGAAAGCACTAAAGGGCGGACAACTTTTTTTATCCGAGAGACTTAAAATACTATTGGTTTGTTCGTTTTTAATTGAGGTTGGTTTTGATAAGACCAATTTATCAAGCTGCTTAGACAATATAAAATGGAAACTTTTTAATCACTTAGCGAACTGGAGAGATGATGAAGAAAAGAAAGCCAGCCACTAACAGGCGTTTGGCTCAATGGCGGGTGACGTGGTTAATTAAACATTCTACCTCGCATCAACTTTTGTGGTTATTGACAGTTTTGTGCTCCGAAATCCGCCACTGCGCCAAGCGCCGAACCGTTCGCTTCAATAAAAAATAATAAGTAGAAGAATGAGTGGAATATCAAATAAATTAAAGTTATTAATTTTGATAGCAATTGGATTTGCAATTGTTGGTTTTGTACACTTCCCCCACGTGCAACCACGAAGAAGTAGAAAAGAGTATTTTTCCACTTTCAAATCGTGAAACATGCGCAAGAGTACCATCAGTAAATCACAACGTTTGGAGATATTGCCAAATGGGATGCCGGTGCAAAGGAGAAGACTTATGCCGGACGTACCAGATCAGCGCGGCTACGCTATACAATGGGAAAGCCGCGAAGATGAAGATGAGAGCAAACGCTCCAAGAGTTAGACAGAAAACGCCCGCAAAAAAAAATGACGCAGAACGAGTATGACACGGGATTCTCAAAGACGGCTATGAGCTATTAAAAAATGGCAAGCCCAGGACGCCAAGAAGAAATGATCGGCTTGCTCAGATCCGGCAGCACGCCAGTTGCCGCGCGCCAGGCACATACTACAGGCGCAAACAGGTTTCGTGGAGGAGCCACAAAGAAGTCACCCAGATGCTGCATCGACCAAGCGCTTCATGTGGGGTTTTTGGATGGTTTCTACTACCTTCGCTGTAATGGCTACACCCAATCGCGTATTCGAGTGTGAAGCAGGAAGAGCGCAGCGTTTACCGCCCGCGCCCGGGCTTCGCCGCCCTATAGAGTTGCTGGCGCCCGAGCGCATCAATGAAGGCTGGGCTTGGATTTTGTCAGCGTAGCGGACCGAACGAGCAAGTTGTTCGCATCATCAACACGACGCATGTTCCCGAAAGGCGTTGGACGAAGCGCATTCGAGCATTTCGGCTAAGAAGTTGATTGAGGTGCTGGACCAAGTAGTGGCATGCCGCGCTCCGGCTTATATCCGTTGTGACAACGGCCCGGAGTTCATCCGAATTGCTTACAAGAATGGGCCCAAAAACAGGAGGCCGTCCAGCCAGGCAAGCCCAGCCAGAACGGGTTAACCCGAACGGCTGAATAAAACACTAAGAGTTGAATGCCTGAATCTGGCATGGTTTAGGAACCCAGCGAACTCAACGAACAAATTCAAGCGGTCGTACACGTATAATCAAGAACGACCGCACCAAAATCTGGGCTATAAAACCCCAGATCATTACGAAATTTTGAACCAAGAATTATGCTTTAGCGTGGTTGCAGCTTAGGGGAAGTGTACAGTTTCATTTGTATGCTTTTATTTATATTCATAATGTGGAAGTATTATTCAATTCCACGATTTGATGGTAGTAGCTCTGTTGATATGCCAGTTACAGGTCAAGTCGGTGACTTTATTGGTGGGGTAGTTGGGACTTTATGGGCATTTTCCACGGTAATATTTTTATATGTTTCATTAAAAATTCAAGGAAATGAAATAAACGAACAAAATATTCGATGGGAAACACAACGAATTGAAGACCTCTACTTTAAACTAATCGAAAACTACAACAGCATTGCCTTTATCCAACCGCCAGGAGAAAGAGCCCGCCCACTTTTTAACCTTACAACAAACATAAAAGAAGTTTTAATGGGAAAATTTCTATTGAGGAATATAAGCAAACAATCAAAGACGAAATTTTTTTTTCCATATCAAGATGAGCAGTATGGCGCATTTCGGAGTCACTACTATTTATCGTTAAATTTCTTTATCAATCAGGACGTGAGGGGTTTTTAATAAGTCATTTTAGAAGCCACATTGCCTGTTTATGAAAATCCCTACTATTTTATTATTTGTTAGCAAAGCCATATAAGTTTAATGGTCTCCCCAGAGAAAAATATCTAAAATCAGGACTAGTTCAAGATGCTGATATTTCATATGATGTTTGAGGACTTTTGCTCCAGATTTATATCCCCGCTAAACCCTGATGAACTCACCCCCAATTTTATAATAATTTATAGGACAAAGTAAAATATCACTTCTATTAAAAAGAAAATTAATTAACATGCCCTACTACTTCGATACTAAAAATAAATTGACAGACTTATCCCAAAGAGATGAGACAAATTATGTTTTAGATACTATTGTAAAAGCATTGGAGGAATTAAATGAATTTGGAGAAAGAGATATTCGATATGATTATTTTTATTTAATGCACAGCCTAATATTGAATTATAGCCAAAATATAAAAAACTTTTTCCTAAGACTATTCTATGAATTTGAAAAGGATAAAACAGAAGACGATTTAAATAAGATTACTGAGAATGAGTTAGCAGACAAATTTGAACCAACAGTCAATAGTTTTAGGTCATTAAAGACTAATTTGGAACGCGGCTTAATCATTGAATCATGGTCAATGTTTGAATATGCAATAACAACTATTTTTGAAAACGTATTCCAAAATGATGGACAATCAATGGCGAGAGAAAAGGACAAAAAAGAATTCAGGAAAATATTGAAAAAAATATTCGTAGATACTGAAAATGCCGTTTTAGATTCAACAGCTGACGAACTGGCAAATACGTTAGATTTTCACATCCCAACTATTTATAAAATAGATAAAATTGCTAAACGTTTCTCCTCTGATTACCCTGAAAAGAAAAAAGACATTGAATTTATCCGATTTTATAATAGGCTGCGAAATGGAATACATAACAATTTCATTTACATAGGTAAAGATTGTGATGATTTTGAATTTGATGGAAACATCTACCGATTCAAAAAAAGGTGAGCCGATGCTTGAAGACGTGAAAAGTCAATTTGACAATGTTTCATTAGCAAGAGAACTATATTTAGTAATTCTAAGGTTTTTCAAATCAATAACTGTTACAGACATAATTAAAAATCCATCTCCCACAATGGAAGATTTAAAAAGAGAAAAATAAAATGGAAGCGAACTAACGCTTCCCTGCCAACCGCTCGCTAAACGCGGCTGTTTGGCAGGGAAGCCAACCGTTCGATAACATAGTAAAAAATGACAACCCAACAATTCATTCAAAACATCCGAGACCTCATTGCGAAGGATGATTTAACCACTGCCATAGCCGGGTTAAAGGAACTGTTGGACCATACGCCCCGGTTGAATGAGGTACTGCAACAATCCGGGCGGTTTGAAAACATCCAAAAACAGATCCGATTGGGTACGGTGAGCCACTCCGAGGCGAATTTGACCCAGAACCAAATTCGCGCCGGGCTGCTCGATCTGGTTTCGGAAATGGAACAACAGGATAAAACAGCTACCCTGCGCGCGGAAATGGAACGTGCCATTTCCTCCATTGTCAATAGCAAAAATGTGGTTGTTGGCTCGGCCATTTCGGCGGGTGGGAATGTCCACATCGGCGACATCATCCAACAGATGAATGCCCATGCTAAACCACCCCACCAACTCACCACCCCCGGCGCCGCCGTCCCCGAAGGCTTCATCGGGCGCGAGCGGGAACTCGGCGACATCCACACACGCCTCCACGCCGGGGGAAATGCCCTCGCCCTCGTGAATGCCGAAGGCGGTATGGGCAAAACGACCCTCGCCGCCGCCTATTGGAAGCGTTTTAGCAGCGAATACCAACACCTCGCCTGGCTTTTTGCGAAAAGGGGATTCTGGAAGCCATGCGCAGCTACCTTCCGGAACCGCTCGGACTCCGCGAAAAAATGAACGAAGTGGCCGCCGATACCGACAAACAAATGCGCCTGATCATCAGCACCATGGCCAACCTGCCCAAGAATTGCCTGCTGGTTTTGGACAACGCCAACGACCCCGCGCACATTCAAGGGTTTGAACGGGATTGCGCAGGGCTGGGCTGGCACGTGCTGATCACTTCCCGCTGCGCCGGCGTGCTGACCGATGCCGGCGCCGAATATCCCATCCGAAGCCTCCCGCCCGACGAAGCCAAACAGCTTTTCCGCAGCCACTACGACGAAAAAACGCCCGCATTTGAGGCCCTGCTCGACCGATTCCTGCTCGCAGTGGGGCACAACACCCTCTGCATCGAAGTGTTCAGCAAAACCCTGCGCGAAGGTTCGGGGGGCTGGGGCGATTTGGATTTTGAAAAACTGCTCCAAAAACTCGAAGTAAACGGGCTGAAATTGGGCGCCGACAGTTTCGAGATCAAAACCCACTGGACACAAAACCTCCGCTCCGAAGCTGCCAACAGCGACCAGATCATACAAGCCCTTTACGACGTGAGCCGCTTAACAGATGAAGCAGGCGAACTGCTGGCCCGCTTCTGTCTGTTGCCCGCTGAAAACCACAAGCCGGATGTGTTGACAAAACTCCTTTGTTCAATTTCAGAAAATCAACCAAAAAGGAATTTTTTTTCTTTTTTCACCAAACTATTTTCAAAGAGAAAAAGGAGTATTGACGCGCATCAACTTAAAAATTTCCTGAACACTCTCGCCCAGAAAGGCTGGTTGAGCGCCGAAGCCAACACCTATCGGGTCAGCCCGGTCGTGCAAAAAATAGTGCTCCACCAATACGCCGACCGCCGCTGGGCATTGGGCGAGGACCTGGTGGCGCGGCTGAACGCTATTTTTGAAACAGAGGGCTACCACTCCAAAAACATCCAAACCGCAAAGCCTTTTGCTGAACTGGCGCCCGGTTTGGTGGATAAT
>JADJPL010000024.1 GCA_016713275.1 Haliscomenobacter sp. | reverse complement strand
AAAAATTTGCATCTTTGGATACCAGCGCTTCCCGCCAGTTGGTCAACCTGGTTGAGAAAGAACCGCTGTACAATCTTTTATGGCGCGCTTCCCGGCGACCAAAGTTACGAAACGTCGGTCAGAGGGCTTTCCTCTGGAGTCTTCTCCAAAGCGGTTGCCGATGCATTGGAAAGTTCCGCAGGTCCGTCTTTCTGGCGGAGGTGCTGGAAAATGTCAAGCGGTATCAACCGAGGCAAGAACCCATGTTGATCCGGGAAACCGGTTTCTATTTGAAGCGGCGCCTTACTCTTTCCCCATTCTGCTGAAAAAGGTATTCGCCCTGGCCGAAAACCCCACGCTCTGATATCCGCCTGTTGGAACGGTTTTTCTTCCGGATTCCCATTTCCGAGAGTTGCACCTGCCCTGATTTATTTATTTGAAAAACTATAGCCGGTACGACCACGCACAGGCCCAACTAACCCAATTGAAAAGCCTGCAACGCCTTCCTTCTTCCATCCTTCCAACAGCTATCAAAATAGCTTTTAGAAATAAAGCGCACCTCAAGCTTTAGAATTACTCAGAACTCAATACCCGCTATCCCGATGAGCACCTCAAGAAGCTTGAAGACCAGTATGCCTATCTGCTTAAGGCGCCGTTCCATGCCTTACTAATCGGTATTGACGCCACTCCTTCAATGTCCGCTGCCACTCCCCCGTCGGCATCCTCGATGCCCGGGGATTGGCCGAGGAGCTCCGCCAGGGTTTTGATCTTGACCCTGCCAATCTTACGCTTCTTGTGAACGAACAGGCAACGGCTGCTAATATCCAGGAGGCATTCAAGCAAATAGTGGAGAAAACGTACGAAAGCCCAGCTCTGTTCTATTTCGCGGGATTCGGAACGGTTTTACCCCTCTCTCCACCGCTTCAATCCAACACAAAAAGGCATCCTTGGAGGTATCCGGCGCGATTCGGCGCCGGGTATCCCGGGCATTATAAGTTCAGATGGCCAAGTGATTCCGTTGTCGCTACTTGAGGAACTAACCCAGGCTGGCCATGCGGAAAACATGTACGCCATTTTGGATATTGGACTCAAGCCAGAAGCGCATCGGTTTTTAGCATTTACCCCAAAGGCTGAACCATTGGCAGCTAAGGGAATTGGGCGAGAATCAACTTATGCCATCGATCCCCAAAATGGAATCCCTGCCATCGGCGCTTTTTCCTTACTGCCTGGATTCATCAATTCAGGATTTGGATGGGTTCCCAGTTGTCTGGAAACCGAAAAGGGCGGCGTGTTTACTCAGTCGATTATCCAAATGTTGAAACAACTTCCTCGGGATGGATTCAAGGTCAACCAATTGGTGACAGCCCTGAAGCAGGAGAATGTTCCCCTTGAGAATAAAGCTTACTTGTTTCCTCGCGTCTTTGGCTCGGAAAATAAAAGGATACTCAAGCCCGACCCTTCTCTTGAATCAGGGATGAAACCAGTAGAAGAATTTTTTCTCCGCCGGGCAAAAGAGGTGCTTTCCCGTTTTGAAAGCAGCGAGCCCAGGGCTCTCATTGAGCTTGCATTAGTGCAGCATCTGCTGGGCGATTCCGAGGGCGCCATTCGTATGTTGGAGTCCTTTCCGGTCAGTTTCGATTCATCTTACGCTTGGGCGCATCCTTACGAGTCTGCTGGAAGCGATAAGGAAAAATGGAGCTACGCGGTCAGTGAACTGAGGAATCGCCCAATGTGAATACCCTCCGGCTGGTATTACCTGGGCAAAGCCTTGCTTGGGATGATTCGGGCAGAAAAGGAAACCGAGGTGGAGGTTTTGTTTAGCCGCTATGCCAAAGCCGGATATCCGCTCGGGCATCGGGATGAGGTGGAGGAGTATCTGAATTCCAGAGATCCGGAAAGACAGATCCGCGCTTTGCTCCAGAAAGCACGGAATCTGGAGCGGGAGCAAAAAATGCCGGAAGTCCTCGAAGCGCTTGAACAGGCGGCCGCCCTAGGCAGCTATAAAGCATTGGAGGAACAAGTACGCATCTTCGCAATCCTCGGCGAATGGGAAAAAGCCATTGCTTCAGGCGCGGCCTGATCCATACCGGACAGGGAAGCGAAGCGTTTACGCTTGAATTTGCAAAACTCATCCCGCAAGCCCTCGGCAATTCAAAATACCTGCAATTCGCAAAAGAAACCCTTGCACAGGCGCCTGACCAACAGCAACAAAGCCATGCGAAACTCCTGTCCTGGCTGGAAGCTTATCAAGAGTTTCTGGAGAAAAACCCTCTTTCGAATCAAGCAATCAATCGTCCCGATGAAAAACGCCTTTTCGCCCTCTTTGCCAGCATCAATGAGTATGAGCGTACCGATGGATTTCGTACCTAAATGGTGCGGAAGCAGACGCCAAGAACCTGGCCGCCTATCTCCGCGAAATGGGGGCCGATATCGACGTTCAACCCGAAATACTCCTCGGCCCGGCAGCTACGCGCGAGCGCACATTACCGATGGCATCCTCACACATCTAGGCCAGGCAGCGAGGATGTCGCTCTGTTTTTCTTCTCCGGACATGGGCTGCCGGGAAGAAGCGCCCCTGGCGTTCCAGGAAACCAGCCGCACCGTGGCCATGGAATCGCTTGCGTGCCAGATAGCTACCGGCAAGCCCGGCGTTTTCGGACTGGCCAGCAAGGAACTCCGCTACCTCCTTCATAAAGCCGCCCCGAAAGCCCCATCTGGTGGTTATCACCGATTGCTGCCACTCCGCAGCCGCTACCTGAGCGGCATGATGCCGGTGCGCCGCAATGCCGAACCCTGGCGCTATGCCATGCTCCCTGCCCGCAAATGGGAACACTTCGCATTTGCTCAGGAAATCGCCTCCGACCGGCCACTCACCGCACAGGAACTGGAGGAAAACTTCCCCCAGGCCCAGCACCTGCACCTGGCCGCCTGCCAGGCCGAGCAGTCGGCCTTCGAAATCGGCGAAGAAGGGATCTTCACTTCCCACCTTCTGGAAGTGCTGCGGCAGTCGAGGCGGGCGGTCTCCTACTTCCAGTTGCGGGAGCGCGTCGCCAGCCTCATCCGCTCCCGTTCCCGTCAGTACGATCAAACGCCCAATATATACCCCAGCCAAGGGGCAGTTTCCTGGCGGAGGAGGCTTTTCTGGGTCTTCAACAGCGCAAAGCAAGATCTTTGTGGCAGTCACCGTTGGCGAAACGGACATCCGTATCAATCGAGGGCTCATCCACGGCATCCCCACTGAAGACGATCAGCAAGGGATCGAGATCTCGGTGTTCGAAAAAGACCATGCGGAAGTCGGGGAAGTGGTCGGCGCCCAAGTCTGGAAACCGGCATTTCTTCCTCCGAGATCCGCCTGGTGGGCGCCGCCAGCCTGAAAACAGACCGTCTCACGAAGCCCATATTCAGGGGCTTTTCCAGCGCGATTTCAACGCCGCCCTGTGGGGGCCGACACCGAAGAGGCCGGAAAGCAATTGATCCGGGAGGCCTTCAGGAATGGCTTTCAAAAAGAGATCGCCGAACAACCTGGGCCCACTACCGACTGCGTCGTCGTCTTGCGCAACAACCGCATCACCTTGGCGCATCCGGACTCGGATTTCCCTTCGCTTGATGAGAAGAAGTACCTGCCCCTCACCCGCCAGATCAACGGCTACTCCAGAGAAAGCGCAGCACAGGTCGTGCGCTTTCTGCAGCACATGCCAAATTCGAAGTGACGCGCAGTATCGCCAACCGCAACTCGTCCCTTAAGGGAAGATATACCCCTGGAAATCGGGATCGGAAAAGGCGACTACCCTACCCGCTTCGCTGAATGGAACGAAACGGTAAGCTGCTTTGATATCCGACTGGGCGAACCCGGCATGGGGCCACAGGAGGCCAACCTCTTTTTACCATCACCAATAAGGCCCAAACCCAGCTCTACGTGTGCCTTGCCTATATGTCACAACGATTCGGCGTATACCCGGATATGCTCGATCCGGCGGCAATGTCGCTTTCCTTGGATCCTGGCAAAAGCTTTAGGGAGCGCAAGTTGTTCACTCTGGAATCCTTCATCGTGATTTCAACCAGCCCTATGAAAAAGGCCTTTCCGGTTATTTGCCGCAACCGAAGCCTTCAGTCTGGAAGGACTTGAACTGGAAGACTTGCCGCCGCCGGAACTTGGCGCTGATAAGGGCAATGACAGAGAGCGTACTTGCAGGCATAAAAGCGAAACCGAAGAAGACCGACTGGATCGTCGTGGACTATCCCGCTCGCATCATCAATACGGCTTATAGAAAATCGGATTGATTCACCTGAAAAACCTAATTATTATGAGTGACAGCACCAAAACGGCAGCGCAGCAACTGCAAGATTCTCTGGCACAAGGGCTCAAACCGGCGATTGAAGCTGCAAAAGATGGAATAGACTGGAATTATGTTGCCATCCTCGCCGGCATCATGCTCTTTACCGGCATCCTGGGCGGCCTGGCCAACTCTCTAAATACCAAAAAGGAGGAACGCGATTACCTGCGCAGCGTCCTCCTCGGCCTTGTGGCCACGCTGACCATCCCGCTATTTCTTAAGATCGTGGACAGCAACCTCATCGCCAACAGCGGCGAGTTGGACAACTACAGCTTCTTCGTCTTTGCGGGTTTCTGCGTCCTGGCCGCTTTCTATGCCATCAACTTCCTGAAGGCCTCTCCACACGCGTACTCCAGGACCTGAAAAGAAGGTCGGAAAACCGATCAGAAGCTCGCCGAAACGGACGACAAACTACAGCAAACCACCGAGAAAACCGACCTGGTAGTGGATGGGCAGCTCGCTGCTTAAGCCGAAGAAGCCAAGGAAAAAGGCGGCGCACGCAGCGTGGATCATGAAGCTTTGAGCGGTGAAAAACGCAGCCCGCGCGCC
Organism: Haliscomenobacter sp.; assembly: GCA_016713275.1. Lineage (GTDB taxonomy): Bacteria > Bacteroidota > Bacteroidia > Chitinophagales > Saprospiraceae > JADJPL01. Next base: position 45,004 of record JADJPL010000024.1, on the reverse strand, counting down.
ACACTGGAAGCCGCCTTCGGCAAGAACCTCGAAACCGTCGAAACCTTGGCCCAAAAGGCGGGACTAGCGGAAGACGAAGTCCAGAAATTGCTGGAAGAAATGGTCCGGGAGAAATTGGTGCGAAAATCTCTGCACAGGGGGAAGGAGGTGTTTGGGAGGGTTGGGTAACAATCTTGGCCAAAGATATAGTTGAAGTGTATTATTTTTAGAATTCCTGTTGTGTATTAGGAATCTTATGGCATGAAAAAACCGCCCCTTTTTCTGGCTGCATTTGCCAATAGCAATGATAGTTGGCTCGATGCGCTCTCGCAGGAGGAAAGCCGGATGCGCAATACCCTGGCGCCGCTGCACGATCAGGGCCGTATTGAGTATTTGTCCATTGGCAGTACGAGCGTGGATGATATCTACAAGAATTTCAACCGCTACCACAACCGGATCATTGCTTTTCATTTTGCGGGACACTCCGGCGCCTCCCTGCTGGAACTCATAGACCAGGATCACCGGGCAGCCAACCTGGCGTTGCTCATGGGTATGCAGGAACACCTGCACCTGGTGGTGCTCAACGGCTGCGCCAATCAAGCCCAGGTAGAGGCTCTGCTGGATGCCGGGGTAAAGGTGGTCATTGCAACTTCCTCTGCCATAAATGATGCCTGGGCTGCCGTCTTTTCGGGGCAGTTTTACGAAGCTTTACAAAGCGGAAAAACGATTGAACAGTCGTTCAAGACGGCCATAAGCTATCTGGAAGAAAGGCATCAGTTCAATCGCGCACAGGTGCAGATGCGGGGCATCAAAAGGAACAATGACCGGAAGCCTGTATTGCCTTGGGGGTTGTATTGCGCATCGGAAGAGGACTTGAACTGGAAGTTGCCGGAGGAGCGGTTTTCCAGGGAAGCCATTGGGGGAGTTCCGCGATTATCAGGAGGAAGTCCCCCATCCAGTATGTAAACACCATCAATCAGGACCTGGTACTCTCAGCAGCCGAGGGGCTGGCCTCAAGCCAGATGGATATCAATGCCCTGCTCACCCTGTACCGCCGAGCCCCGGATGCGGGCTTGTTTAATGGGCTTCAAAATATGGTCATCGACAAGTTCCTTCTCCGGTTTCTATCCAGATCCGGGATCTTTTTCGCCAGAGGCCTGCGCCCATGGCCGCCTTCGCCTTAGAGAGTTGAATGAGGTGTACCTCACCATCGCGCAGCTCCTCGCAGCTATTGCCATGGCGAACCTTTGGGGGGAAATACTGGAAATGGGTGCCTTCCAACCCAAATCCAATTTCATCATTCGGCCTGAGTACAAAAAAGATCTCCGGGAATATCTCTATCTTAACGAAGAAAGCGCTCGGCATTTCGACTATATCTGGCTGTTATCGACCGTTCACCGCATTCTGGAAGACAACAACGCCATGCCTTTTCTGCAGGAAATCAGCTCCATTACGGGGCTATTGCGCACCGATAAGACCACCTACGGCGCTTACCGTTTCCTAGAACAGGAACTCCGACAGCGTCTCCTCCGGCAAGATATTTTGGCTGGCGAGGTAGCCGCTTTGTGTCAGGATGCCGAAAAGCAGTTGGGCGTTTTGCTGAAAACCTGTGGCTTCCTTTCTGCCTACGAATTCATTTCGGTGAAAGGCATCTCGGTACGCAAGCGGCGCTGCAATTCAGAACCCGCATTTATCCACGAAAAAGCCGTTCTGCGCGGCAGAGATCTTACTACCGTTGATAAAAAATCCATTTCCCGCAGGGAGTTCACGGACGACCGTTCCATTCTCGTTACCCGCAGCCTGGCGGGCGAAGCGGGTCATATCCCCAGCCTTGCTCCGTTCTTGGTAGATCTGAATGCCTTTTCACCAAAGGGGCATGCGCTGCCGAGGCTGTTCGTGTTTCACCACAGGGCTGGGCAGGATGGTCTGGTTTATCAGGACACCCAAGTCATGGACGAGTATTTTACGATAGACAGCCAGTATAGCCGCCTGGAATTCCAGGAACTGGAACTACTGCAGGATCTCATGCGCGCATTTGAACAAGACTTAAAGCTCTAGGACATGGCAGAGACTGTTTTTAAATTTCTGGATGCGTACACCAAATGGGATAAAGAGCGCTTTTTTGGCCGGGAAGAAGACGAAGCTACGCTCTATGAGATGTCATTCAATACTCGCCTGATGCTCATCTACGGAGCCAGCGGCACCGGCAAAACCAGCCTGGTCCAGTGCGGCTTGGCCAGACGATTTGGCAATACCCGCTGGAAAGAGGTTTATGTGCGCCGCGGTGATAATGTCATGAAGTCGCTGTTGCGTGAATTGCGCAAAGAAATCACACACAATATGCCTATGAAGGGATGGCCATCGAAAAAGACCCGATAAAGGCCATTGCCCAGCTGCAGCAACTGGTATTCACCCCGGTTTACCTCATTTTCGACCAATTTGAGGAGTTGTTTACCTTGCGCCCTCATAAAGGAGATAAAGCGGAGCTCGAAAAAGATGAAGCGGAAAAAGCCAGTTTTTTTGATTTTGTCCGCCAGGTCACTGATCCGGAATATGCGTTGGGCTGCCATATTCTACTGGTTATTCGCGAAGAGTTCATCGCACACCTGTGGGAGTTTGAAAAAGTGGTGCCCTCCTTGTTTAACTATCGCTACCGCATCGAGCGTATGCGCCCTGAGCAGGTCCAGGAGGTTATCCGCAAGATGCTTAAGCTCCCTGACCTGGAAGTTGGTGATGGCGTTCCAAAAACCATCACCGAACGCCTGGAAATCGGCAAAACGGGCATCGAGCTCACCTATCTGCAGGTTTACCTGGAACGCCTTTACCAGCGGGCTGCAGGTAAAAAGAAAGCTGCTAAAATTAAATTGAATACTGCGGTAATTGATGAAATGGGCGAAATAGAAGACGTCATCGGCAAGTTCCTGGACGAGGAGCTGAGAAAGCTTGAAGCCCATTTCCCACCAGAGCGCAAGGGCTTGCCCCTACAATTACTCGGCGCCATGGTCTCCGACGAAAAAACCAAAAAGGTGTTGTCTGAGGATCAACTGGAATCCGCGCGCCTCCAAATGGGAATGTCAGAAGAAGAGTTCAAAACGTGTATGGTTACCTTCGACCGCATGAAGATAATCCGCCGCTACGAAAACTAAACCCGCCGCAAGATGAAAACCGAACTATCACACGATATCATTGCCGAGAAAATATGGGAGCGCCTCCCGGAACACGACAAACGCCTCCGCGAGATCCAACGCTCTATCGAACAGCGTGCCCGGGATTTCCAGGCTGGTACCGGTTCATACCTGGGGACTAAAGAGTTGGCTGCCTGGGAGGATGCGTTGCTAAAACTCCAACTGGACAATAAGGAACAGAGTTTTATACAGGAAAGTCGCGCACATTGGCAGACACAACAGGAGGCGGAGAAGCGCAGGCAGAAGGAGGAATTGGAAAGAGCGAAAAACAGGTAGAAAACGAACGGCGGTTGCGGGAAGAAGCAGACCAGGCAAAAAGAAGCTGAGAGCCAAAAGAATATGGCCATACAGAATGAGAAGCGGGCAATAGCCAATGACCTTGTTTACAAAGTCAAATTGCCCTCCTCGATGGTGACCGTAACGCCGCTTACCGCCTCGCCGAGTTCGCTCACCGATATGTGGACGACGATAACCGGCAAGTAATCCGCGCCCTCGTGGGAACCTTATATTACAACGATAATCCTAGCCATCCACCCTCCCCTGGGCCTCCAACCTCGAAGGACACATAACAGTGTTAGGAGCGTGGCGTATTCCCCGGACGGCAAACGCTTAGCCTCCGGATCCTTCGACAATACGGTCAAAATCTGGGATGTGGACTCTGGAATGGCCATCCTGACGCTCCAAGGACACGCTGACTTAGTCTTTAGCGTGGCGTATTCCCCGGACGGCAAACGCTTAGCCTCCGGATCCTTCGGACAATACGGTCAAAATCTGGGATGTGGACTCTTGATTGGACATCCTGTCGCTCCAAGGACACGCTGACAGTGTCTCGAGTGTGGCTATTTCCCCGGACGGTAAACGCTTAGCCTCTGGATCCTTCGACAAAAGGATCAAAATCTGGGATGTGGACTCTGGAATGGCCATCATGACGCTCCAAGGACACGCTGACTTAGTCTTTAGCGTGGCGTATTCCCCGGACGGCAAACGCTTAGCCTCCGGATCCTTCGACAAAAGGATCAAAATTTGGGATGTGGACTCTGGAATGGCCATCCTGACGCTCCAAGGACACGCTGACAGTGTCTCGAGTGTGGCCTTTTCCCCGGACGGCAAATGCTTAGCCTCCGGATCCTCCGACAAAAGGATCAAAATCTGGGATGTGGACTCTGGAATGGCCATCCTGACGCTCCAAGGACACGCTGACTTAGTCTTTAGCGTGGCCTTTTCCCCGGGCGGCAAACGCTTAGCCTCTGGATCCAAAGACAATACGGTCAAAATCTGGGATGTGGACTCTGGAATGGCCATCCTGACGCTCCAAGGACACGCTGACTTAGTCTTTAGCGTGGCGTATTCCCGGATGGCAAACGCTTAGCCTCCGGATCCTCCGACAAAAGGGATCAAAATCTGGGATGTGGACTCTGGAATGGGCTCCTGACGCCCAAGGACACGCTGACAGAATCATGAGCGTGGCCTTTTCCTCGGATGGCAAACGCTTAGCCTCTGGATCCTGGGACGAGACGGTCAAAATCTGGGATGTGGACTCTGGAATGGCCATCCAGACGCTCCAAGGCCACTTTTCTCTGGTCAGGAGCCTGGCCTTTTCCCCGGACGGCAAACGCTTAGCCTCCGGATCCCACGACAAAAGGATCAAATCTGGGATGTGGACTCTGGAATGGCCATCCTGACGCTCCAAGGCCATTCTGACAGTGTCTCGAGTGTGGCCTTTCCCCGGACGGCAAATGCTTAGCCTCCGTATCCTTCGACAATATGGTCAAAATCTGGAATGCGGACTCTGGAATGGCCATCCTGACGCTCCAAGGACACGCTGACTTAGTCTTTAGCGTGGCGTATTCCCCGGATGGCAAACGCTTAGCCTCCGGATCCAAAGACAAAACAGTCAAAATCTGGGATGTGGACTCTGGAATGGACATCCTGACGCTCCAAGGACACGCTGACAGTGTCTCGAGTGTGGCTATTTCCCCGGACGGCAAATTCTTAGCCTCTGGATCCTTCGACAATACGGTCAAAATCTGGGATGTGGACTCTGGAATGGCCATCCTGACGCTCCAAGGACACGCTGACAGAATCATGAGTGTGGCCATTTCCCCGGACGGCAAACGCTTAGCCTCTGGATACTCCGACAATACGGTCAAAATTTGGGATGTGGGCTCTGGAATGGCCATCCTGACGCTCCAAGGACACGCTGACAGGGTCTCGAGTGTGGCCTTTCTCCGGACGGCAAACGCTTAGCCTCCGGATCCTTCGACAATATGGTCAAAATCTGGGAAATAACTGCCCAGGGCTGCATAGAAATAGCGAGGCCCAAAAGACTCGCTGGTCTCGTCCAGCCTCAACTCTTTGCATACGACCTTCAAGACCTCCTCGACCAACATCCGGACAATGAGCAAAAACTCATTGCCACCGGAGAGGTATGGCAAATCAAGGCCTTCGCCGACCTGCATACCAACGAGGCAGCCGGCAGCAACATCCTTACAAAACTAAACCCGCACAACGCCCGCGCCAATCGCCTCTACACCGCCGCATTAGCCTTGCAAGACGAGCCGCTCATCCGGCGGGACTATTCCGCTATGCTGCGCCGTTGGGCAGAGGTCTATCGCTCGGACGGACAGGAAGATAAGGCAAAGGAACTGGAGCACAGAGCGGATGAGTTATGGCAGGAGGACGATGAAAGTGATGAATGAGTCCAACCAGGGATACATACGGGATACGTGTGAAAAGTAGACATTCGAGCCATTATCCGCGCCCTTACATTTACTTACGTATTGACAATTTGTCTAAAATAGCCGTTTTTTGCCCAAACCGCCAAAACATACATTAAGCAATGGAAAAAGGAACCCCATTATGTTCCGCTTCCTCCCCACCTTAAATAACTTTCACCTTATCGAACGGAACACATCAGTAGGTTTGGCAGCTATTCTTGAATATGGAAAGGAGTTTCCAGCCTTTAAGCCCGGAACTGCAAATAACCAAATCAGTTCTGAATGGCGGATTTTTACATGAATCGTGGCCATACCTCTACCCTTGAGACAGGTTCGGAAGAAATTTGCTTTAGTTGGAGTTGGAATCCAACACTATCTTTTCTAATGTACCGTTTTGGGGGGTTGGGCAAAAATGCCTAATTGCTATCCAAAGATTTTGACATTCTTGAATTGTATTTCCCCTTGACCTTTTTCCGAGGCTCCTTCATTTATTCGAGGAGAAAACATGGAATAGAAGGCATCATTAATTTCTCTGAAATCAAACTCAACTTGGATACGATGCCAGGTTTGATCTCCTACTTGTTCTTTTGGAATAACAAACCTTTTTCTGAACGGGGAAAAGGGGTTCTTATGAAAATCTTGTACGTCGCTCCCTACCTCAATGTAACCAGTTTGATTTAAGGAATTGTGTTTCAGAGGGATTAAAAGAAAAAATCAAATTTTCTAACCCTCCATTTTTCGCCCCAATAGCTAAATATTCAAGCTCGATAATTCCAACAAGCCTGCTAATCGGTATGTTAATTCCGACAAATTCTTTGCCTGTCGCTTTTAGTTTAAAAATCATTCCATCTTTACCTTCCTTGGATAAAACTATGGAACTCGGATGAGTAGATAATCCAGCATCGTTGAAGAGGGTCCATTTGTTGCCGGTTTTGTCACTTTGGCTGTCATATAAACAACTATACTGGTGTTCAGGCATCTCTACCTCTTTCCTATCTGTACTTTCATCTTCCTGGGATAGAATACAAACGTACCAAGGTCATCCTTTCACATCCAACGGGCGAAAAATAGGACTTTGCTTGGCTTTTAGTTCTCCGCTGTACTTCCTTTGATACGGCATCCGCAAGACGGGCTGCATTTAGGGGTTCAGTATTACGTAGTAGTTCCTGGATTAGACAGGAGGCAAAGGGACTGTTATCACCTGGTTGTCCATCAAGTGCTGCTTCGCGGCTGTGGCTGGAGGAAAGCCCCAATCGTGAAGGCCTTGTGAAATCATTCTGTGGTTTAACAACCTTGCGCTTAATGAACAGGGATCCTGAAAAACAAGCATCTGCAATTAAAAAAGTATGCAGACTATCGACCATGTCCAAGCGGGAAATGATGTCATTGGTTGAAATAAAATCCACAGTGTATTTCGGATCAGCTTCAATTGGAACCCAGAAGCCAGCATTATTGAGAAGTTCCCCATGGCCGGAAAAATAGATAACCAGACAGTCTGGTTTCCTGACCTTGTTTTTCAGATTTTCCAGTTCCTGCAAGATGCTGCGACGAGTAGCTTCTTTATCGTAAAGGGCAATGGTGTGTTCTGATTCAAAGTAATACCGGTTTTGGAGTAGCTCAACAAAAGCTCTGGCATCCTGAACGCAATTGCTCAACGGTGGGCAATATTTGTATTCATTGATCCCAATAGCCAAAAGGTAATTCTTCCCCATCCGAAAACCATAAGTCTCGGCAGGAGTTTTGATGCCTTTTTCTGTTCCACCTGATTTGGCCATAATAGTGCGGGGTCTGTTGTTTAGGTGAAATTATGAAAATATTACAAATCGACGGATTCTAACGCGAATTAGGTCACGTCTAGTTGTTGATGTTCTTTTTTCAGAGATTAATACATTACTGCTCCCATAGGGGGCCCTTCCGGATACGTAAAAAAAAAACCTTAAGTCTATCCTCCACATCTTTTACATCCTTCTTGCAAAACCCCCTTCGCCATCCTTTCATAGTTGCTCAAAATACCGTATATTTGGGAAAAGGGGCTGACGCACGGGTAAGGCCCTTCCAGCAGGCGCAAAGCGGTCGTAAAGGGGTTGATGAAGGAAGAAGAGCGCCACGCTGAACCCACTGTAAATCCGCCCCCACGATGGGGAGTAGCCGCCCGGCAACGGGATGCGCAGCCGTCAGTACGGACCACGCCACGGTCCCGGTTGTTCAGAACAAGGCAAGACCATCGCCAGGAATGTTCCTTTGGCGATGGTCTTTTTTTGTGCCATCGAGGAGAGGCCGGCCTTGGAGAAGACGATATAAAAAACGGGACCAATAAAAACACAAGACGCACCATGATGAATTGGCATGTACAATCAACGGACGCCTCCTGGAAACGCTTCAAACGGGGCCGAAACAGGCCTGACCCAAGCCGAAGCAGAAAACCGCCTTCAACGCTACGGGCACAACGAACTGGTTGGAAAAACCGGGCGCACGCCCTTCCAGATCCTCTGGGAGCAGGTTACCGCGACCATGGTGCTCATCCTCATTGGGGCGGCTGTCGTGGCGGGGTTGCTCGGCGACACGAAAAACACGATCGCCATTTCTGCCATTGTTATGCTGTATGCCCTGCTTGGTTTCATCCAGGAATATCGCGCTGAACAGGCAATTGCTGCGCTCAAGAAACTGTCGGTGCCGATCGTGCGGGTGTTGCGCGACGCAGTGTTCAAGGAAATCTCTGCCCGCAACCTGGCGCCTGGAGACATCATTCAACTGGAAACGGGGAATATGTTGCCTGCCGACGTCCGGTTGCTCCAGGCGGTCAATCTCCGCGTTCAGGAAGCCGCGCTCACAGGCGAATCGGAGCCGGTAGAAAAACAAACAGCCCCGCTCGAAGTGGACAACCTCCCCCTCGGCGACCGCCGCAACATGGGTTATATGGGTACCCTCATCACCCAGGGGCGAGGCTTGGCGCTGGTGGTGGCTACGGGCATGCAAACCGAACTGGGCAAGATCGCCAACCTCCTCCAGCAAAGCGCCAGCGAGGAAACGCCTCTGCAAAAACGCCTCGACCAGCTGGGCAAGCACCTCGCCCTTGTCGGTGTAGTTTTCGCGATCCTAATTGCGGTATTAGGCCTTCTGCGCGGCGACGAACTCCGTCACATGCTGCTCACCGCAGTCAGCGTGGCGGTAGCCATCGTACCGGAGGGCCTGCCCGCTGTCGTAACCATCACGCTGGCGCTTGGCGCTCAACGCATGCTCGCCAAAAATTCCCTCATCCGAAAACTCCCTGCGGTGGAAACGCTCGGCTCGGTCACGGTCATCTGCTCCGATAAAACAGGCACCCTTACCGAAAACCGAATGACCGTTGTCGTCCTGGATGTGGCAAACCACCAACTGGACTTGCCTGCCGCGATGGACCCCGACGGTTCGGTTCTTGCGCCCCCTAGTTCGGGCATCCCGGCTCAATCGACGCTTTCGCTAACCGCGATCGCCGGAACCCTGTGCAACGATGCCCGTCTCGCCGACGAGGGGGATGACCGCTTGCACACCCTGGGCGACCCAACCGAAGGCGCCCTCGTTGCAGCCGCCGCCAAAATGGGATACTGGAAATCCGCGCTCGACCTGGCCTTTCCGCGGGTGGCAGAATTTGCCTTTGATTCCGACCGCAAACGCATGACAACGGTCCATGACTTGCAGGATATGGACGAGTCGATCCTTGCCGGGCTCGAAACCGGGAATCATCGTTTCGTCGCTTTCACCAAGGGGAGCGTAGACGGGCTGCTGGACTTGTCGGACCGGGTTTGGGCAAACGGACAAGCGGAGGCGCTGGATGCCGCCTGGAGGTCCCGGATTGAAGCGTCAAATGATCATCTCGCCCGAAAAGGAATGCGGGTTCTCGGGGTCTCGTTCCGGTTGTTGGATCAAATTCCCGAAAATATCCAAACGGATTTGGAAAAGCAGTTGATTTTCATCGGCTTGTTTGGCTTGATCGACCCACCGCGCGAAGAGGTAAAGGAAGCGGTCGCCATTACAAAAACAGCAGGCATTCGCACCGTGATGATCACGGGCGACCATCCGCTCACCGCCCAGGAGATCGCCCGGCAATTGGGTATCTTTGATACCGGGCGGGTGCTGACCGGCGCAGAGCTTCAAAATATGCCGTTCGAGGAATTGAAACGCATCGTAGATGAGGTGCGCGTGTTTGCCCGCGTGTCGCCCGAGCAGAAGCTGAAGATCGTACAGGCGTTGCAGGAAAACGGGCATATCGTTTCGATGACGGGCGACGGCGTCAACGATGCGCCCGCTTTGCGCCGCGCAGACATCGGAGTGGCCATGGGCCTGACGGGTACCGACGTGGCGAAGGAGGCCGCCGACATGGTTCTGCTCGACGACAACTTCGCGACCATCGTTTCGGCAGTGAAAGAGGGGCGGACGATTTACGACAACATTCGCAAGTTCGTGCGATTCAGCGTAGCGGGAAATATCGGCAAGGTGTTGGTAATGCTGCTGGGGCCGTTCCTGGGCAAGCCGGTTCCGCTGTTGCCGCTGCAGTTGTTATGGCTGAATTTGCTGACGGATGGCTTGCTTGGACTCGGCATCGGCGTGGAAGCACCCGAGAAAGGGGCAATGAACCGTCCGCCCTATTCGCCAAAAGAGGGCGTGTTCTCGCGCGGCGCAGGAGTACAGGTACTCTGGGTGGGCGTCTTGATCGGCGCGTTGGCGTTGGGGCTCGGTTCCTGGTATTATTTCACTGGCCGCGAAGAGTGGCAGACGATGGTCTTTACGTTCCTGGCCTTCGTGCAGGTCTTTCAGGCATGGGCATCGCGCTCAGGCAAAGAATCCGCTTTCTCGATGAGCATGAAATCCAATCCCTTGTTGTTCTGGATGATCTTGCTGGTGTTTGTCCTCCAAATGGGCGTGCTTTACATCCCTCCGGTAGCTGGATTCTTCTCCGTCAAGCCCCTTGCCATAGCCGACCTGCTGATCGCCATTGGCCTCCGGGTCCATTGTGCTGATTTTGATGGAAATCGGAAAAAAATTCGGCACAGGCGACAGAAAGAGTCCTCATGTTGCCTCTAGAGAGGGATAAAAGGATGTAGAGGATGTAGAGGATGTAAATTACATCTTTTACATCTTTTACATCCTCTCCATCCTCCAACGTCCAACGCCTAACGTCTAACAGCCTTATCCCGGTTTAGCTGGAGCATATCCGCGCTGTTCTGGTAGTCGCCGATGAGGTGCTGGCAGAAGTAGTCGGAGCGCAGCCAGAAGAAGTACTCGTTCATATCGCCGTAGCCGTGGCGCTGACCGGGGAAGAGGAAGAAGTCGAAGCGTTTGTTGGCTTTGATGAGGGCGTTGGCCATGCGGATAGTCAGGGCGGGGTGTACGTTGTTGTCGATGTCGCCGGTGCAGAGGAGGAGTTTGCCTTTGAGGTTTTTCGCCAGTTCGGAGTTTTTGTCGATGTCGTACTCAAAGGAGATATTGCCTTTAGCGTCGGTCATTTCTTTCACGCCGTCGTGTTTTTCGCTCCACCAGCGGTTGTAGATGTTATTTTCGTGGTTGCCGGAGGAGGATACCGCTGCTTTGAAGAAGTCGGGATACACCAGCATCGCGGCGGTCGACATAAACCCGCCGCCGGAATGGCCGAAGATGCCTACTTTGTCGATGTCGATAAAGGGGTGGCGGACGGCCAGCTGTTCGGCGGCTACTTTTTTGTCTTCGAGTCCGTAGTCGCGGAGGTTGCCGTAGCCGTAGTTGTGGTACCACTTCGAGCGGCTGGGATGGCCACCCCGGTTGCCGATCGTGATGACGATAAAGCCCAGCTGCGCCTGCCGGTCGGTGCGGTCCATACCGGCGGAGAACGACTTGTTAACGGATTCGGTCTGAGGCCCCGGGTATACGTATTCCAAAAGGGGATATTTTTTGGTGGAATCGAAATCAAACGGCTTGTACATCACGCCGTAGAGGTCGGTGATCCCGTCGCCGGCTTTGACGACAAAGGGTTCGGGGAACTGGTACCCCGCAGCAAACAGTTGCGACAGGTGGGCCGTTTCCAGGTCGATGACCTTCATCCCCAGGTTGTCGATGAGCTGGGATTTGGGCACGGTATTCACCCGGGAGTAGTTGCTGACAAAATACGTGGCGGCGTCGTTGTTGGAGGTGAAAAAGTTATAATCGCCTTTGTTGAGCAGCTTGAGTCCGGTTCCGTCCAGGTTCACCCGGTACAGGTGGGTGTAATAGGGGTCTTCGCCCGGCTCGCGCCCGTTGGCGGTAAAATACAGGACCCGGTTTTTGGAATCGACGGCCTCAATGCTTTCGCAGTGGAAAGGACCGGAGGTGATCTGGTTCTTCAGTTTGCCCGTTTTGTCGTACAGGTAAAAGTGGGCCCATCCGTCGCGCTCCGACCAGTGGATGTACTCTTCGCCGTTATTGACGAGGCCCAGGTCGCGGGTTTCGACATAGGTATTCAGGCGCTCTTCGATCAGGACCGTTACCGCGCCGGTTTTGGTGTCGGCGACGCAGACATCGATCCGCTTGAGGTCGCGGCTGGTGCGGTCGAAATAGAGCTGATCGGAGTTATTGGCCAGCCAAAGCGGGGGCTGAAACAGGTCGTCGCGGTTTTTGGCAATCCGCTGAGCGCGAAACATACTGTACTGGGGATCTTTGAACGTATCGGCCTGGATCTTGACTTTTTCTTTGGAGGCAAAATCAAACACGAGCATTTCGGGCTGGGGCGCTTCTTTTTCCCCGGGCATGTGGTATTTGTAGGTCTCCAGGGTTGGGCGGGGCTCGGCGACGGCGTTGATTACCCACAGGTCCTTGACCTTGCGGCTGTCCGTCCGCGTCAAGGCAAATTTTTTGGAATCCGGCGAAAAAACAACCCCCACCGATTGCCGGGTCCCTTTGTTCTTTTCTTTGTCGACGTTGGTTTCGTTTCCGCCTCCGCCGCCATAGGCATAGTATTCTTCTCCGTCGGTTGTCCACTGCGTTTCGACGATGGTGGAATCTTTGTCGTCCTTCACGGCTTTGAGGAAGTTTTCCTTATCCATCCAATAGAGGTTGTGGTTTTTGGAAAACAGCACGTAGGACGAATCCGGCGCGATATTGGCCCAGCGCGGGCGGTCTTTGGGCTTTTCGTAGTCGTCGAGCAAGCGCAATACGCCGGTAGTGAGGTCGTACTCAAAGTAGAAGGTGCGCTTTTCTTTCTTCGCGGGAGCAGACGATTTTTTCTCTTTCATATCGTCCTCTTCTTCGTCTTTTTTCTCCTCTTCATCGGCCAGTTTGCTCTTCACCTCAAACTGAATCGCTGTTTCGTTTTTGATAAACCGTAGGTTCGTGATGTCCAGGTGCTGCGCGTCAAATGGATCTTTGGACAAGCGCGACATATCCGCCGCCATTTTGGCGTTGTCGAACAACGGCTTTTTCGTCCGCTTGACCGGATCGACCAGGTAATACGTTTTCCCGGCGCTGGTTTCGTACGCGTACCAAAACCGTTCGCTTTGTTTAAGCCAGTGGGCGTCCACGCTGGTGGAAAAGACCATCTTCGAAATCCGGGTTGCCGAAAACCGGGCCGCCAGGTCGTAATTCGCCTTGGTTACCGGCGTATTCTGAGCAAATGCCTGGAAGGCGAATCCCAGAACGAGAAGGAGGATCAGGTGTTTTTTCATGGTAATGTGTTGAATTTAGGCGTAAGGCGTTTTAGGCGTAAGGCTAAGGGCTTAAGGCGTAAAGCCTGTGCCTTACGCCTTAAGCCTTAGACCTAAATATAGTATCCCAAACGAATTTGGACTATCTTTACCCTACAACTTTTGCCGAATGGTCGAATTATATGGACAAGCAGCATTGGTCATCCTGGGCTACGTTTTTGTCGCCTTCCTTTTCTCCTGGGCGGTCCGCGACAACAGCTGGGTGGATGTGGCCTGGGGAATGGGGTTTGTGGTGCTGGCATGGGTATTCCACAGCGCGGCGCCCCACCCTTCCAGCGGGTTGACGGCCGCGCTCGTCAGCGCCTGGGGCATCCGGCTTTCGGCGCATATCGGGTGGCGAAAACTATTGCACCCCGGAGAAGACTGGCGCTATGCCCGCTGGCGCCAGGAATGGGGCAAATGGGTCGTTCCCAGAGCCTTCCTCCAGGTGTTCCTCCTGCAGGGGTTTTTCATGTGGATCATCGCTTCCCTCATCTGGCAGCGCCCGGGAGGACTGGTAAACGCCTGGTATCAATGGGTGGGCATCGCGGTATGGGCGACCGGATTCTTCTGGGAAGCTATCGGCGACTGGCAGCTTCTCCGCTTCAAAGCCGATCCGGCCAACAAAGGCCGGATCATGCGCTATGGCCTGTGGCGGTATTCCCGTCACCCCAACTACTTCGGCGAAATCCTCGTTTGGTGGGGCCTGTTCCTCCTCGTGCTGCCCTGGGGCGTATGGTGGCTGGCTTTGCTCAGCCCCCTCACCATCACCTGGCTGCTGGCACGGGTTTCGGGGGTGCCCATGCTGGAGGAAAAATACCGGAATAATCCGGAATATCAGGGAGTATGTGAAGAAGACACCGGGGTTGATTCCGTGGCGGCTTAATGGGCACGAGGCGGAGTCTCGCGCCCGCTGAGTTTGAGGCAAGAGCCTCAAGGAGCTACGAAGAACATGGACGCCGGTCAGGGGACCGGCGGAAAATTCTGCACGAAATCTGCGGATTTCGGCAAACATGGGGAGGCAGGAGCCTCGCGACAGTTATCCCGCTACTCCGTAACATCGTTACATCCTCTACATCCTTTACATCCTCTACATCCTTTACATCCTTTACATCCTATCTCAACTCCCTGATCCGGATATTCCGGAAATAGACCCTGCTTTCGTGGTCCTGCAGGGCGATGCGGCCCGTTTTGGCGGAGCCGTAATCGGGGTACTCCTTCCACTTGCCTTCTCTTTTCATTTTCTCCCATTCGGGCGTCCAGGCCTGGAATTCGAGGATTTTGATGCCGTTCAGCCAGTGTTCAACGTGGCCTTTGTCGAAGACGATCTTGCTGGAGTTCCATTCCCCAACGGGCATCAGTTTTTTCTGGGCGTTGGGCACGGTCATCGCGTAATCCGCGCCGGTTTGCTGCCATTCCTCCAGTTTGTATGGGAACGTCACGTCGTCGATCATTTGGTATTCCGGGCCGGTTTCGTAGGGGCCGGGGTATTTGGGGTCTTCCACGACGTGGTACATCACGCCGCTGTTGCCGCCGGTGTTGAGCTTCCATTCCCACGAAAATTCGAAGTTGGCATATTCCGCGTCGGTTACGATGTCGCCGCCCACATCGCCCTGGGCTTGTCCCAGGCAAACCAGGACGCCGTCTTCGATGATCCAGTTTTTGATTGGCCCGGTTTTGTTGTACGCGTGCCAGCCGTTGAGGGTTTTGCCGTCAAAGAGGAGGGTTTCTTTGCCGGGTTGGGTGTTGCTGGTATGTTTGTTCATTGCACAGGCCGATAGGGCCATAAAGAGGAGGATGATAAACCCGTTTTTCATAATTTCATTTGCGTTGTTAAAGCTTATGGAATCAGACTGAAGCTTTTTGGGGCGTATAGCGAGGAGGCATTGCGGTTACATGCGTATCGGCCAAAGTTTAGGTCATTGCTCTTTGCTCCCTACCCCCTCCGAAGGAGGGGGGACAGGAAAGCCCCTGCATTTTGAAAAAAAATATAAAAATGGTATCGTTTTATTTATAAACAGACCCCTTCAAAACCCTCCCCCACACGGTTCCCCCTCCTTCGGAGGGGGCTAGGGGGAGGCCAGTCCCCCTACTTTTTCACCACCTTCATATTCTCCGGATCCCAGAACACGGGCGCTTCCTGCCGGTAGCTGTCGTTGCACAACAGGGCCGGGGCGGCCGCGCGGTAGCCAAAGGTAGCGTCTTCAGCCACTTTGCCGTTAGTTCGGATGGCGGCGAAGAAGTTGACAAAATGGTCGTAGGGGCCGCCTTTGTACCCTTTTTCTGCGGCGAATGTCATCTCTTCCGGACCCAGGATGCGCTTGCGGTCGGATACCGGCGTCCCGGCCCGGCGCATCTGCTCGATGTAGAAGGGGTCGTTGGATTCCATGGTTTTGTTCCGCTTCAGGGTAACGGTATCCCAGGTGACATCCATCGAGCCCAGGCTGCCGACCAGCTTGAGGTAGGTCGTGCCGCTCGTACCATCGATGAAATTGCAGCGCAACGACAGGTTGAACGACGGGTGTACGCCGGTTTTGGGATAATCGAACGTGCCCAGGAGCACATCCGGAACTTCTCTTCCGTCGAGCCAGTACCGCAGGCCGCCAGCGGCGTAAATGCGGTTCGGGCCCACCGAATCGGTGATAAAGTGCAGGCTCGAGAACAGGTGCACAAACAGATCGCCCGACATGCCGGTGCCGTAATCCAGGTAGTTCCGCCAGCGGAAAAACCGGGTGGCGTCGAAAGGCCTTTTGGTCGTGTTGCGGATGTAGGCTTCCCAATCCACGTTCTGTGGCGACGCATCGGCCGGAATCGGATACTGCCAGGCGCCTACGGGGGAATGCCGGGCCCAAAATCCTTCCGCATAGTTCAATTCGCCGATAGCGCCGTCTTTCAATAATTCCTTCGCTTTCTCGTTCCCCAGCGAAGAAACGCCCTGACTACCTACCAGAAACACCTTGCCCGTTTCCTGCTGCGCTTTGATCACGGCAGGCCCTTCCATGACGGAGTGCACCATGGGCTTTTCGCAATACACGTGCTTGCCGGCCCGCATCGCTTCCACTGAGATCTGCTGATGCCAGTGATCGGAGGTAGCAATGATCACCGCATCGACGTCTTTGCGGGCCAAAATTTCCTTGTAATTGCGGGTGGTATACAAATCCGCGCCCCAGCGGGATTTTGCCTCCGCCAGACGACCGTCGTACAAATCGCAGGCAGCGACCATCCGTACGCCGGGTACCTGCAGGGCGGTCAGCACATCCTGCACGCCCATGCCTCCGGCG
Organism: Haliscomenobacter sp.; assembly: GCA_016713275.1. Taxonomy (GTDB): domain Bacteria; phylum Bacteroidota; class Bacteroidia; order Chitinophagales; family Saprospiraceae; genus JADJPL01. Next base: position 28,175 of record JADJPL010000024.1, on the reverse strand, counting down.
CCGATCAGCGCAATATTGACCTGGTCGTTGGCGCTGTATGCCGCACGGGTAAGGTATTCGATGGGAGCAGTTTTTTATCCGCCCCAAACAACCTGGATCCAAGCGCCATAGCTGCGGTGGAGACGGAAAGTTTTTGAATAAATGCCCTCCGGGAGGACGCGTTGCGGTTTTTCATAAAAACTATATTTTTTGCCAATTTCCTTTACAATTCCTTGATCCTTATCTTCCGCCAGCGGACTTTGATTCCGCCGCCGTCGTGAATCTGGAGGGCGATAAACCCATCGCCTTTCCCGATCTTTTCGTCTTTGAGGTAGACCATTTGCCGGCCGTTCAGCCAGGTGGTAATTTCCTCGCCGGACAGTTGGATGCGCATCTTGTTCCAATCTGCCGGTTTGAGCATGGCTTCGTCTTCGGGCTTGGGTTTGATCAGCCAGCCGCGGCCATAGGACTCGTAGATGCCGCCCGTGCTTTTATTGGGCGGCGCCACCTCGACCTGCCAGCCGCTGATCTTGGCGCCTTCGATGCCGGACCGGACAAAAACGCCGCTGTTGCCGTTGGCTTCCAGCTTGAATTCCAGTTCTAGAATGAAATTTTTGTAGTGTTTGTCGGTAGACAGGTACCCATACCCTTTCTCGGGGCCGCTTGCACAGATGAGGTTCCTGTTTTCGACGTACCATTTTTCGGCGCCATGAGGAATCCATCCCTGGAGGTCTTTTCCGTTGAACAGGCTTTTAAAGCCCTGGGCGGATGCGCCGGTTCCCAGCATCCACAACACCCCAAACAAGAGCAGCTGTTTCATTGGTTTTTCGTTTGGTCAGGTAATTGGCGCTATGAAAATACACAGAAAGTAGCGGTTTGCAGGCAAAAAGTCTGAATTTTTAAACCGCCGCGTTTGGCATCGTTTTACCGGGAAAATCGTTTTAACGCCCGGGAGGTTCCTTCGTAAAAAAATGGGACATAAACAGCAACTGATACGAAACGGCATTTGTCCAATAGGGCCAGTTATGGGCGCCTGGGCGCACGATATAATCATGAGGAATATTTCGATACAGCAGCTCCTGATGCAGCCGTTCGTTGACTTTCAGAAAGAAATCCTCCGTGCCGCAGTCGACGATGAGGGCCAGGGCATTGGGCTTTAGCAGATGAAGCTGGTTCATTACCGTGAGTTGCTCCCATCGGTCCGGGAACTCCGCGTAAGGGCCAAGCCGTTTGGCCATATCCCAATTGTTTGGGAAAGGCCGGATGTCCACGCCCCCGCTCATGCTTCCGGCGGCGCCAAACACGTCCTGGTGCCGAATCGCCAAAAAGAGGGCGCCGTGTCCGCCCATGCTCAGGCCCGTAATCCCTCTGCCTTTTTTGTCTTTTACGGTCTTGTAATGCCCGTCGATCCAGGGAATCAGCTCAGCAACTACATACGTTTCGTATTTAAAAGCGGGATCCGCCGGGCTATCCCAGTACCAGCTTCCATACCCTCCGTCCGGGCAGACGATCAGGATGTTCAGCATATCGGCATACCCTTCCACATTTTTCGCCATCCGGACCCAATCCCGGTAACTGCCGCTATACCCATGAAGCAGGTAAACCACCGGGAACTCCTTCGCCCCGTCATAGCTGGCCGGGGTGATGACCACCGCTTTGATGGTCTTGTTCATAGCGGCACTAAACGTATCCACCGTATCGACCCTGGCGGCTTGGGCCGTTGGGAGAAGGGAAATGCAAAAAGAACATACCAGCCAAAAACGAAAAGGACCTTTCATAGGGATATTTTTACGCGATCTGAAAATGCAAGTTGCTGAAACAAATGTCGGAAACAGGAATGAAAAAGCGAACAGGTTCTTCGTCACCTCGCAACTCCGCAACTTCGCAACCTCGCAACCTCGCAACCTCGCAACCTCGCAACTTCGCAACTTCGCAACCTCGCAACCTCGCAACCTCGCAACCTCGCAACCTCGCAACCTCGCAACCTCGCAACCTCGCAACCTCGCAACCTCGCAACCTCCTCGCAACCTCGCAACCCCGCAACCTCGCAACCTCGCAACCTCAACCTCGCAACTTCAACCTCAACCACCAATCACTCCCCTTTGCTCATAGAAAACGGCCGGTCCCCCTTCCCTACCCCTCTCTGGGAATTGGGCTGATCCCCCATGGTCAGCACCAGTTTGCCGCCGGCGAGGAGGTCTTCAAAGCGGAGGAAATTCCGGGAGTAAGGGGCGCCATTCCACTCGGCTTTTTGGATATACGGGGTATTGGGGCCATTCGAAGGCGCTTCGATGGTATAGGTTTTCCCGTTTTCCAGGGTAAGGGTTATTTTTTTAAACAACGGCGATCCCAGGGCATACTCGTTCACGCCGGGGCAAACGGGATAGAAACCCATGGCAGAAAATACGTACCAGGCCGACGTTTGGCCGTTGTCTTCATCTCCGCAAAGGCCGTCCGGGTTGGGGGTGTACAGCAGGTCCATGATCTCCCGCACGCGCTGCTGGGTTTTCCACGGGGCGCCCGCGTAATTAAACAAGTAGGCGGCGTGCTGAACGGGCTGGTTGCCGTGGGCGTACTGGCCCATGCCGGCGATCACCATTTCGGTGATCTCGTGGATGGGAAACCCGTAATAGGAATCGTCGAACGTTGGCGGCGCGAGGAACACCGAGTCCAGTTTGGAGATAAACGCCGCGTCGCCGCCCATCAGGGTAATCAGGCCCAGCGGGTCGTGGAACACCGACCAGGTATAATGCCAGGACGAGCCTTCGGTAAAAGCGTCGCCCCACTTGTCGGGGCGGAAAGGCGATTGCCAGGAACCGTCGGCGTTTTTGCCGCGCATGAAACGGGTCTGCGGGTCGAATACGTTCTGGTAAAACCGGGCCCGTCGGGCGAAGCGGTCCTGTTCCTCCTGGGGCCGGTCCAGGGCTTTGGACAGTTGATAGATACAAAAATCGTCGTAGCTGTATTCCAGGGTCCGGGCGGTGTTTTCGCGGATACCCACGTTGTAGGGAATGTACCCCAGCCGGTTGTAGTATTCCACGCCGTACCTGCCTACGGAACTCATGGGGCCTTCGTTTTCGGTGTTTTTCAGAATAGCCTCGTAAAGGGTTTGGATATCAAAGCCCCGGATGCCTTTCAGGTAGGCGTCGGCAATAAGGGAAGCCGAATTCGAGCCGATCATGCAGTCGCGGTGGCCCGGGCTGGCCCATTCCGGCAGCCATCCGCTTTCCTTGTACGTGTTCACCAGCCCCTGCATGATCTGGCTGTTGCGCTCGCGGTACATGACGTTGAAGAAAGGGAACACCGCCCGGAAGGTATCCCAGAATCCGTTATCCGTATACAAATACCCTGGCAGAACCTTTCCGTTGTACGGGCTGTAATGGACGATCTCGCCCCGGGCATTCACCTCGTGAAGCGGGCGGGGGAATAACAACAGCCGGTACAGCGCCGTGTAAAAGGTCGTTTTCTGAGCGACGGTTCCTCCTTCTACCCGGATGCGCTGCAACTCGGTGTTCCAGGCTGCCTGGGCCCTGGATTTGATTTCGTCGAAAGAGGCATTGCCGATCTCCTGCTGCAGGTTGCGCTCCGCCTGTTCCAGGCTGATAAAGGAAGACGCTACCCGAACGTGAACCTTCTCCCCTGCCTGGGTGGCAAACTGAAGGATGCCCCCGGCGTGGTTGCCCTGGCTTTGCAGGGAATGCCGCATCAGCAGGGAATCCTTCCAGGTGTGGGTTGCGGTGAAGGGCTTGTCGAAATAAGCGACAAAATAGTTGCGGAAATTGGCGGGAACGCCGCCATGGTTGTTCTGGCAATAGCCGGTAATGCGGCGCCGGGCGGGATCGATCGTAATTTCGCTTCCCTGAAAGAACCCGTCCACCAGGATAAATGCGGAATCAGTTCGGGGAAAGGTAAAGCGGAAAAACGCCGCCCGTGCGGTGGGGGTTATCTCCGTCCAGACGTCGTGGTCGGCGAGATAGACTTGATAGTAATGCGGCTTGGCGGTTTCGCGTTTATGCGAAAACCAGGAAGCCCGTTCGTCTTCTTTGAACCGGAGTTTGCCCGTGACCGGCATCAGGGCGAAAGCGGCATAATCGTTGATCCAGGGAGAAGGCTGGTGGGTTTGCTTAAACCCCCGGATTTTATAGGCGTCGTAGGTATAGCCCCATCCGTCGCCCATTTTTCCCGTCTGCGGGGTCCAGAAGTTCATCCCCCAGGGCAGGGCGATGGCGGGATACGTATTCCCATTGGAAAGTTTGAATTCCGAATCCGTCCACCAGGGGTTGATGTATTGGGTCAGGTCCTCCTGCCCCGGCCTGGATTGGCCTGAAGCGTTTATCCAGGTACACATAGAAAAAGCAAATACCCACAACACTGGTTTCAGATGCATATGGCAATAGTTATGATGGAAAATCGTAGTCGCGTTATCTTGGTTTACCGTTCATGGCATGCTGTTTTGCCCCCCGGCCTCGGGGTTTGTTCTTTTTGCTCGCCCAAAAAAGAACCAAAAAAGGGCGCTCCTTTCCGCCTTTGGCGGACTCCGTGGCAAACGCCTTCGCTTTATGGGCTTCAACCGCTTGGAATGGCACGTCCTTGCGGTATCCAGGGCATAACCTTCTCCCCCTTTGAAGCTAATCTTGTAGTGTTTTTTCCTGAACCATTGTTTGATGCAGTCTAGCTTCCGTTTTGCCCCCCGGCCTCGGGGTTTGTTCTTTTTTTGCTCGCCCAAAAAAAGAACCAAAAAAAGGGCGCTCCTTTCCGCCTTTGGCGGACTCCGTGGCAAACGCCTTCGCTTTATGGGCTTCAACCGCTTTGAACGGCACGTCCTTGCGGTGTCCTGGGCATAACCTTCTCCCCCTTTGAAGGGGGCCGGGGGGATGAAACCTTTAACCAGCATTTCGGACGTTTCATCCCCCTAACCCCCTTCAAAGGGGGAATGTTGCTTCGTGGCGTTTCCCTCGGGCTCCGGGCTGCGGAGGGCGATGGTTTGTGTTGTTACCGTTCCTACGCCTCGTCCTACTGGCGCGAAGCTCCAGCCTCCTCCTACTGGCGCGAGGCTCCAGCCTCGTGCCTTGTACCTCCCGGAGGCTCCGCCTCTACCCCGTCCACCGTCCACCGTCTCCCCGTCTCCCATCCCTCTCCCATCCACCCTGTCCACCGCGTCTCCCATCCCCTCGTCCACCGTCTCCCGTCTCCCGTCTCCCGTCCACCGTCTCCCGTCCACCATCTCCCGTCTCCCGTCCACCGTCCACCGTCCCCCGTCTACCGCCCCCCCGTCTACCGCCCATCATCCAGGGCTTTGATCCGGAAGCGGGGGATTTCTGCCTGGCGGTGTTCGGCATCCATGATGGCTTCCAGTTCGCGGACGATATGGGGGTACTTCGCCGCCACATCCGTTTGCTCCCGGATATCCTCGTCCAGGTTAAACAGCATCGTCGTGCGGTTTCCTTTCTGCATATCCAGGCGCAGGGCTTTCCAGGGGCCTTTGCGCACGGCTTGCTGCCCCCCGTATTCCGGAAACTCCCAATAAAGGTAAGGCCGTTGCGGGATTTTTTTCTTCCCCACCAGCGCTGGCCGTAAACTGGTTCCATCCAGTCCCGGTGGGGCGGAAACTCCGGCAACGCTGCAAAAGGTGGGCATCACGTCCCACAAGGCGGCGGGGGTATCGTTGACCGTTGCCGCTTTAATTTTTCCAGGCCAGGCGGCAATCATCGGAACCCGGATCCCGCCCTCGTACAAAAAGCCTTTTCCCTGGCCGTATTCCGCGGGGAAAGGCCCCGCGCTCCGGAACCGTTCCGGATCGACCCCGCCGGCGTAGGAGGGGCCATTATCGCTGGTAAATACCAGCAGGGTATTTTTGTCGATCCCCGATTTTTTCAATGCTTCTACGATCGCCCCAACTTGTTCATCAAGCATACTAATCATTGCTGCATAGGTGGCCATCGGCGTGCGGTTGGGCAAATACCCTTGTTGGCCCAGATAAGGCGGCTCAGGACCCAGTTTCTGCCGGTAGTGCGCCACCCAGGGGCCGCGGGCCTGGAGGGCGACATGGGGCAATGGCGAAGCGAAATACAAGAAAAAAGGACCTTGGGAAGCCTGTTGCCGGATAAAGCCCAGGGCCTCTTTCAATTGCACGTCGGGGGCATACTCCTTGCCCTGGAAAGCGGCATAACTGGCTTCCAGCAGCGAATCCGCCCCGGCAGCCAGCTTCGTTCCCGGCGCCACGATCGCGTTGTCCAGAGCCACTTTTTCTTCATTTTTCCACTGGAACGGGGGATACAGGTTATGCGCCTGGCGCTGGCAATTGTACCCAAAGAAGAAATCAAAGCCTTGGGCGTTGGGCTTTCCTTCGGATAGCGGCGCTCCGAGCCCCCATTTGCCGACACAGGCAGTGGTATATCCCGCCTGCTGAAGGACCTTTCCCAACGTCAAGGTATTGGCGGGCAAGGGGCGCTGCCCTTCCAGATTCGGGTCCTGGGCGCCTTTGGCGTAGTTCCACACGTCTCCCCGGTCGCCCCATTCGTCGTTACCCCGAATATAGGCGTGCCCCATGTGCAGCCCCGTGAGCAACGCGCAGCGCGCCGGAGCGCACACCGCCGAGCCCGAATAAAACTGGGTGAACCGCATACCCCTCGAGGCCAACGCATCGAGGTGGGGCGTTTCGATGGTTTGCTGGCCGTAGCAGCCCAATTCCCCACACCCCAGGTCGTCGGCCAGGATGAGAATAAGGTTCGGCCGGGTTTTAGCCGGGTTCTCCTTCGTGCCGGAACCGGTCCAGCTCAGGGCCAGGAAGGCCAGGATGGCGAGTAAAAAAGAGGCGTTTGTTGGTCATGTTTTAGGTTTTGGGTTTGGGGCTGGAGCAGGTCTTCCAATGTGTTCTGCTTGTCCCCCCCTGCCCCCCTAAGCACTGTGTTTTTCCAACTTGGCAGTCCCCTTCCGTTTTGCCCCGGCCTGGTTTGTGCTCGCCCAAACGGCGCCCTCGCTGGGCTCAACCGAACGCTCCTTTCCCCTGCTTCGAACGGGAATGGCGTTTCCCGGCCTGGCTGGGCACCTCCGAGCCGTGAAACTACCAGATTAGCCCCGGGAGGACAGCGTATTCCTTTAAAATCAGCCTTAAACCGCCTCCCCCCCCCCCCCCTCCCCCCCCCCCCCCCCCCCGAACCATTTCACTGCACCACAACCAGCCGGGCGCTTTGGCCTTTTTCGCCCTGGATGCGCAGCAGGTAGGTTCCCGGGGCGGTTTCGCGGCTGTTCCATTCCGACCAGTGTTCCCCGGCGGGGAGGTAGCCGTCGAACAAGGTGGCGACCTGTTTACCCATCAAATCATAGATCTCGCCTTTGTACCAGCCGCTGGCGGGGCAGTAAACCGCACTTCCAGGAGCTCGTCTACCGGATTGGGATAGGCTTCCATCGCATATTGCTGGGGGCGTCTGTCCCGCACCCCGGTGACCAGCGATCCCATGACCGGAGGAGGCAGGCGTTTGGTGGTAAATAACCGGTACTGACCGGGCAGGTAATTCAGGGTGAAGCTGCCCCCGGTTACGGTGATGCTGTCGCCCGTGAAATATTCGTACAGTTTGGTTACCCCGGCCATAGACACCGGGATATTGGCGGCGGTGACCCCAAAGTTGCCTGCAAGGGCGACGTCGAATTCCGTTCCCCGGAGCACAGCGGATTTAAGGTAGGAATCCCCCAGGTCAGTCCGGAAGTCGGTGGTTTGAAATACAGAATAGGTCTTCCGAAGATCCAGCATGGCCCGGGTGATGTCGTAGACCCGTTGCCTTAAGGGATCGTTGCGGTAATCCCAGCGCACCGGTTTATTCGCCAGCCGGCACCCGTTGACGGTCCCGTCGCCGCAGGTGTTGATGGAGTAGTCGTACCCCAGCTCGCCAAACTGCCAGATCATGCGCGGGCCGGGGACGGCAAGCAGGAAGACCATGGACAATTCCTGGCGGGCCAGGGCGGTTGCTTGGTCTTTCATCCGATAGGTACCATCGGGAGACTGGTTGCCGAAATTGAGTTTTTTATACATCATCCGTTCCTCGTCATGGCTTTCTCCATAAGACATCGTTCCCGGCGCCGACCATCCCCGGGTGCGGTAGTCCAGTCCGGACAGGTTGTTGGAGAATCCCATGCCGGATTCCAGGAAATCGTGGTTCAGGTTGTTCCATACCATCATCCCGGCACTTACCAGTTCGGTTTCCTTCGGCGTTTTCGGCAAAATGCTCCATAATCACGTAGGCCTTGGGATCGGTTTCCCAGATATAGTTGGCATAGTCTTTCAAAATAGCTACCCGGGTGGGGTCCAGTTGGGCAAACAAACCCGAGTTGCCCGAGGTCTGTTTTTGGGTAAATCCTTTGGAAAGGTCGAATCGAAACCCGTCAACCCGGTACTCCTGCTGCCAATACCGCAGCACCCGCTTGACGAATTCGCGGGTAGCCGGGCTTTCATGGTTAAAATCGTGGCCCACGTTGAAATCATGCTTGGCGTGGGTTGAGCCAGGGGTTATCGACGGACGGTCTTCTGTTGGTTTCGTCCCAATACAGTTGGGCTAGCGGGCTTTGATCAAACGCGTGGTTGTACACCACGTCCAGAATTACGGCCATCCCGCGCTCGTGGCAGGCGTCGACAAAGGCTTTGAACGCTTCGGGCGTGCCGTAGTACTTATCCAGAGCCATGTGGTAAGACGGGTTATACCCCCACGACTCGTTGCCTTCGAATTCATTTACCGGCATGAGTTCGATAGCGGTCACTCCCAGCCGCTGCAAATAATCCAATGTATCCTTCAGGGTTTGGTAGTCGTGCCGGGCGATGAAATCCCGCAGGAGCAGCTCGTACACGACGAGATTTCCTTTAGCCGGCTTCTGGAAATCCGTCACTTTCCAGTTGTACGCCGGTTTGGGGCGCACCCAGGTAACCGTTCCCTGGGCTTTGCCGGCGGGATAGGCAGGCAAATTGGGAAACGTTTCGGTGGAGATGTAGCGGTCGTTGAACGGATCGAGCACCAACTCGCTGTAAGGATCTCCCATGCGCCGTCCATTTTCAATCACATACTGGAAGAAAAGCGATTGGTCTTCGGGGACGCCCTGAATATCCATCCAGTGCAAGGCGCCGTCCACGCTTCGGTTCATGAGAAAGGTGTCGCTAAGCGACCAGTTGTTGAAATTTCCGGTGACAAAAATGGCCGGTTTGTTCGGCGCATACACCGCCAGGCGCAGGCTGTTCGCTCCTGTCCGGGTAATACCCGCTTTGGTTCCCGGCGGAGGGTCCTGAGCGGGCCGGTTGACGATGACCACATAGCGGAAGCTGGTCACCACCCGCTCGGCGCCACGTTCGGCGACAAACTCCACCAGGTGGTCTCCGGAAGCCACGACCCCGATCGTGTAGTCCAGGGCAGTGCCCACCACTGATTTCAATACCACCCCATTGTCGATCAGCGACAGGGTGGCAGTATCGGAGGACCTGCCCTGGAACGGGATGGTATTTCCCTTCTGCGTAACCAGGTTGCTTCCCGCCGCCGGGGTGATCATGCTGGTCACGAGGCCGCTGGAAGAGAACACATCCAGAAAGAAATCCTTTCCGCCGGTGTCCTTCCCTTCTTTATTCCCGGCAGCATTCCGGAAAACAAACGCCAGCTTTTTGATTACCGTGCTCAGCGGCGCGCCGTACAGGTGTGGATATCCGGTTTGATCTCGAACTTATAGAGGTTGGTTCGGCCGGCAACGGGCGTCATCGCCCAAGCCGAATTGGCTATCCCCCACTGGGTGAATACGAATTTCCAATCGCTCGTCTGACTGCTCTGGTCGGTGATTAACCCGGTATGCACATAGACGGTACAGTTGCAGTCCTTCAGCCCGCCCGTGCCAAAGCGCGCATCAAAATAAACCGTCACCGGCTGGCCGGTTCTGGGGAAAGCAGGTTCGGTATACACCGCCGATTGCGCCTGTGCGAAATGGGTGAACCCGAATACCGCAAAGAGGGTCCAAAACAATAAAGAAAAACCTTTCCGGAACATAATTCGTTGTTTTTGCTGGTCCAGTAACACGCCCTGAATTTAGTAAGTTCTCCCGACGCACAAAGGGTTTAAGGCTGCCTTCTGTCCGAAAATATCCAAATATTTTGCTGTTCGCCGCCCCGCAATAAGCGGGATCAGATTTTGCTGGGAACTCACCTGTCGCCGCCCCAAAAGCGGGCAGATTTCGCCGGAACCCTGTACCTGTTCGCCGAAATCCTCAGATTTCGTGCGGAACTATCCGCCGGTCCCCTGACCGGCGTCCACTCTGTTCGCCGCCCCGCAATAAGCGGGATCAGATTTCGTGCGGAACTACCTGTTCGCCGAAATCCTCAGATTTCGTGCGGAACTATCCGCCGGTCCCCTGACCGGCAGGCGTAGCCTCAAAACAGGTCTTTTGGATTTCCCGGTTTCCCGGTTACCTTTGCGGGATGAAATGGATTCGTTTAAAAGCAAACCGGGAAGCCTCGGTGCTCCGGTTTCACCCTTGGGTTTTTTCCGGGGCGGTAGACACCTCTTCGGAGGATCTTCAGGACGGCGATTGGGTCGTCGTGCAAAATGCGAAAGGGAAAGCATTGGGAACCGGTCACTTCCAGGCGGGGAGTATTTACGTCCGCTTGCTGAGTTTCTCCCTTCAGGAAAACACCCAGGAATTTTGGGATGCCAAGATTAGCCAGGCCCTTCAGGTGCGCCGGCAAACCGGCCTGTTCCCCAATGCCCAAACCGATTGCTTCCGCCTCGTGCATGGCGAAGGAGACGGATTGCCCGGATTAATTATCGACCTGTATGGGGATACAGCCGTGATGCAATGCCATTCGATCGGGATGCACCGCGACCGGCAATACCCGGAGCCAGGCCCTTCAAACGGCGTTGGGCGGCACGCTGAAGGCAGTTTACGACAAAAGCGCCGGAAACGCTTCCCACCCAATATGCCTCCTCGGTCCGCAACGGATACCTTTGGGGAAAAGCAAACCCCAGGTGGTAAAAAGAAAACGGCCTTATGTTTTTTGTCGACTGGGAGGGCGGCCAGAAAACGGGCTTTTTTCTGGATCAACGGGATAACCGCGCCCTGCTGGCCAGTTTCTCCAAAGACAAGACCGTGCTCAACGCCTTCAGCTACACCGGCGGGTTTTCGGTCTATGCCCTTCAGGCTTACGCAAAAAAGTGGACTCCCTGGATATTTCGCCCCGGGCCGTTGAGCTCGCCGAGCAAAATGCGGGCTTAAATGCGCCGGACGCTTTGAAGCACCAGGGGATGATGGGCGACGTACTCCAATACCTAAAGCAAGCGGATACCGTGTATGATCTTATGGTCGTCGATCCGCCGGCTTTTGCCAAAAGCATGGACAAGCGCCACAACGCCGTTCAGGGATACAAGCGCCTCAATGCGCTGGCAATCAAGAAGATTGCGCCCGGAGGAATCCTGTTCACCTTTTCCTGCTCTCAGGTGGTGGACCGCCAGCTTTTCCACGACACCATCGTTGCTGCCGCTATCGAAGCGGGCCGGCAGGTCAGGATTCTGCACACCCTTTCTCAACCCGCCGATCACCCAGTCAGTATCTTTCACCCCGAAGGCGCCTACCTTAAGGGATTGGTTTTGTTTGTGGAGTAGGGGAAAAGTTGCGAAGTTGCGGGGTTGCGAAGTTGCGGGATTGCGAAGTTGCGAAGTTGCGGGGTTGCGGGGTTGCGGGGTTGCGAAGTTGCGAAGTTGCGGGGTTGCGAAGTTGCGGGGTTGCGAAGTATTCCTGGTGTGGGGCTGTCTTAAAAGATGGTTCTTGCCCAAGGCATCGCACTGGTTCGAGGCTCCAGACAGCATTGGGCTGGAGCCTCGCGCCAGTTAGACACGAGGCAGGAGCCTCGCGCCACGTTGGCCCTTATTTATTCATATAATCTACCGTCAGGTTGCAGAGGAGGCGCACGCCGAGTTTCATACCGCTGTCGTCGATATAGAAATCGGGGGTATGGTGGGGGGCTGCTTCCATGGGATTTTTGCCTTTGGGCATCCCGCCGAGGAACAGGAATAAGCCTGGAACTTTATTGGCAAAAAAGGAAAAATCTTCGGAGCCGGTGATGGCCCGGGTCAGGACGACGTTATCCTCCCCGGCGACGCGTTTCATGGTGGGTCCCATGGCTTGGGTCAGTTCGAGGCTGTTGAAGGTCACCGGCACGCCGCGCTCAATGTCCACGATGGCGGTAGCGCCCGAAGCCTCGGCGATGTTGGTGGCGGTTAGTTTGATCTTTTGGTGGATCAGGTCCTGCATCTCCGGGTCCAGGGTACGAATCGTTCCGATCATTTCGGCTTCCTCGGGGATGATATTGTGCCGGACGCCCCCGGTGATTTTCCCCACGCTGATCACCGCCGGTTCCTTGGTGAGGTCGGATTGGCGGGCGACGATCATCTGCAGGCCCTGGATGATCTGAGCGGCGACCGTAATGGGGTCGATTCCGGTCCAGGGGGTGGAGCCGTGGGTTTGTTTCCCTTTCACTTTGATCGTGAACTTATCGGCTGCCGCCATGGTTCCCCCGGGTTTAAACCGGATCATGCCCACTTCGGTCTGGGCGTTGATGTGCAGGCCGAAAACGACCTCCGCTTTGGGGTTGTCGAGAACGCCTTCTTCCACCATGAGGCCGGCGCCGCCTTTTTCTCCAGGAGGGGCGCCTTCTTCAGCTGGTTGGAAGAGGAAAACCACCGTGCCTTTCAGCTGGCCCTTCATTTTTGTCAGCACCGTAGCCGCTCCCATGAGCATGGCCATGTGGGTGTCGTGCCCGCAGGCATGCATCACGCCAACGTCGGTGTCCAGGTAGGTGTCGCGTACACGGGAAGCAAACGGAACCGGCGCCCGTTCCGTCACCGGCAGCGCGTCCATGTCGGCCCGAAGCGCGATGGTGGGGCCGGGTTTTCCGGTGCGCAGAATCCCGACGACTCCGGTGGCCGCCACGCCGGTGCGCACTTCCAGCCCGAGGGATCTCAGGTGGGCGGCCACTTTTTCCGCTGTTTTAAACTCCCGGTTACTCAGTTCGGGGTATTGGTGAAAATCCCGCCTCCAGGCAATGACCTGCGGCTCCAGTTGATCCGCCATGCGGTCGATCTCGGAATACGCGCCACTTTGAGCAAAGAGATTTCCTATGGAAACCAGAATAAGGGCGATCAGGAAGAACCATCTACGCATAAAAGATAGATTGAAGGATAAACAAGCGGTTATTCTATCGAAATTATTATTTGGCGCCTGCCTTTAACTCCGCATAGTATTGATAGAAATACGGGATGGTTTCGATTCCTTTATAGAAAAAGAAGAGTCCGTAATGCTCGTTGGGCGAATGAACGCTGTCCGTATCCAGACCGAAGCCCATTAATACGGTTTTCACCCCAAGGACTTTCTCGAACAGCGGAACGATGGGAATACTACCCCCGCCGCGTTGAGGGATAGGGGCTTTCCCAAAGGCTTTCTCCATCGCTTTGTGCGCCGCCAGGTACTCCGGGGTATCGGTTGGCGTGACGACCGGGTACCCTCCGTGGTGGTAGTGCACCTTAACCTCTACGGAAGGGGGCGCCAGGGAGTTGAAATGCCGGGCAAACAAGTCGGTGATCTTCTCCGGGTCCTGGTTGGGCACCAGGCGCATGCTGATCTTGGCAAACGCTTTGGCAGGCAGCACCGTTTTGGCGCCTTCGCCGGTATATCCTCCCCAAATGCCGTTGACGTCGAGGGTCGGACGAATAGAAGTCCGCTCCAGCGTCGTATATCCGGCTTCGCCGTGGACCATCTGGATTTGGAGCTCTTTCCTGTAGGCCGCTTCGTCGAAAGGCGCTTCGTTCATCGCTTTGCGCTCTTCCGGGGTTACGGTGAGGACGTCGTCGTAAAAGCCCGGAATCGTGATGTGGTTGTTCTCGTCGTGCAGGGCGGCGATCATTTTCGCCAGGATATTGACCGGGTTGGCCACCGCGCCGCCGTAGAGTCCGGAGTGCAGGTCCTTGCACGGACCGGTAACTTCCACCTCGACATAGCTCAAGCCGCGCAAGCCTACGGTGATCGAAGGCGTGTCCCGGGAGATCATGTGGGTGTCGGAGATCAGAATGACATCGCACCCCAGCATAGAGGCGTTGTCGTTCAGGAACTGCTCCAGGTGGGCGGAGCCCACTTCCTCTTCCCCTTCGATCATGAACTTGACATTGCAGGGGAGGGCGTTCTCGGCCAGCATCGCTTCAAATGCTTTCACGTGCATAAAAAACTGTCCTTTGTCGTCGGCGGATCCCCGGGCATAGATAGCGCCTTCGGGATGGAGGTCCGTCTGGCGGATCACCGGATCGAAGGGGCCGGAAGTCCAAAGGTCGAGGGGGTCGGGAGGCTGGACGTCGTAGTGGCCATAGACCAGGACGGTAGGCTTGTCCGGGCCGATCCTTTTTTCCCCGTACACGACCGGATGGCCGGCAGTGGGGATGACGCGGACGTTGTCGGCGCCGGCCTTGCGGAGGCTTTCAGCGACGAGATCGGCATTTTTACTTACTTCTGCCTTGTACGCCGGATCGGCGCTGATGGACGGAATGCGCAGCATGTCGAGCAACTCCTCCAAAAAACGGTCCCGGTTGGCTTGGATATAGGATTGTACCGCTTGCATGTGTGGATCTTTGTTAGGGCAAATGAAAAAAAAACTACCAATTTGTAAATTTAGAAACTGATCGATCGATACCTAGAAAACGCGGGAGACAATTTTCAAAAAATATGGCCCAGGAAATCGACCGGGCCTTCCGTCCAGGGCGTATCGCCCAGCGGTTTGATCATAATCGTTTGGCTTAGCCGGCGGGAAGCGATGCCCAGGGATTGGTTTTCGTGGATCATCAGCCATTTGAAATTGCCGTTTACCGGCTGGTAACCCCGTCTGGCGAACCAGGACTGATCGGCGGCAGCCAACACGACGAACTCCACCCGGTTTTCCCTGCCGAGGGATTCGACCGCATGCAGCAATCCGGTAGCGATCCCCTCTTTGCGGGACTCAGGCAGCACGCACAGGTCGGCTACGCCAAAAACCCGGACGGGCGCCCCGTTGGCGTTCATAATCCGGTGCTCGGCTGCCAGGTGGCCCAGGAGCGTCCCTTCGTCCGAAAACCAAAGCAGCCGGAAATCCGGAAGCTGGCTCAGGTAGGTTCGGTGGGGCGGGTATTGGGAAAAGCAGGTCCTCAGCAATTTCGAGATCGATTGCTGAAGCTTTGGCTTCAGCAGGTATTCTTCCACGCGCATCAAGCTCATTGGACGATCATTTAGAAGTACGTTACATCAAGTGTTCCCTTAATTTCGCTTCCACCTCCTCGCTCCCCAGCTCCGGATACAGTTGCCCTCCGTAAGCAAAGGCGATATGGCCGGTTTCTTCCGAAACGACAAAAGCCGCTGCGTCAAAGCGCTCGGTGACGCCGACTGCTGCCCGGTGCCTTAACCCTGCGCTCTGAGGAAGCTCCTGGTTGTCGGAAACCGGCAGGATGCAACCGGCAGCCATCAACCGCCCGCGCCGGATCAGCACCGCGCCATCGTGCAAAGGGCTGAATTTATTGAATATGCTCTCCAGGATCTGTTCCGACATCGCGGCTTCCAAAAGGACGCCGGTAGCCAGAATTTCCTCCATGACAATGTCTTTGGTGAGGACCACCAGCGCGCCGGTTTTCTGCCGGCTAAGCCGCAGCAGGCCCCCTTTCAGGAGGCGGAGGTAGCGCTCTCTCCCCTCGGAAGCCTCCGGGCGCCGGTCGAGAATCCGCCGCAAAAACCTGGAACGTTGCCGCAAGGTGCTGTTTCCCAGGTAAAACAGAAACCTCCGGATCTCCTGTTGAAAGATGATGACGATGATAATCACCCCTACGCTCACAAACTGCCCCAGCACGGCAGCCAGCAAATCCATCCCCAGCTGGTTGACGATGCCGTAAATGACAAAAAAGATCAGCAGGCCCAAAAGGATATTGAAGGCAATATTTCCTCGAAGCAAGCGGTAAATCTGATACATGAGATAGGCGACGATCAGGATGTCCAGTACATCCCAAATGCGCAAAGGGAGGAAACCGATTTTGAATAGAGCAATCATCCGTCAAAACCTGCGGAGAAACGTGGAAAAATCGTGCATAATGTGGGATATTCTTTTAAATTTGTACGGTCAACATCCCATAAACATCAAACCGTTATGCAATGTAGAAAAATTTTTCTCCTGTTGTCCCTCCTCTTTTCTTTGATCATCCCGTTCAGGTCCACCGCCCAGGGAGTTATCCGGGAAAATGAAAAAGGCGAAAAAATTATCGTTTATCCCGACGGTTCCTGGAGGTACTTCAACCAGCCCCAGGGAGGGAGAAACTACCCCGTGATCCAAAGCCAGATTACCACGCTCGACCATCCCGTTTTGCTCACGGAAGAAGACGCCCTCCGCATCGCCAGCCGGCGAGCCCAGTTGGCCAAGGAGGCGTCGGCCATCGCCCAAAACCGGGCAGAACAGGCCTCCAGCCAGCTCACGAAAATCGAGACCGAGTTTCAGCAGGTCCAGCAAGCCGCATCGAACTCCGAGAATCTCCAGCGCATGAACCTGCGCCTGAACGCCGCCAAACGCACCGAGCAGGAAGCCAAACTCGAAGCCGAGCTCGCCCGACAGGAATTATCTCACGCGGAAGAACTCGTCGCCAGAGGAAACCTCCTCCAGGAATTCAAAGTATCCCAGGCCAACCGGGCCAACCAGATCGTACTCCCCAAGGCCGGCAGCCTGGCTACCGCTACCTTCTCCGCAGTAATGGACAATGGGTCCGGGTATTACGCCGATTGGTACTCCGTGAGCAACCCCGCCCCAAAAACCTACGAAAAAACGTGCAAGTACGCGTTTAGCGGCGTTGACGAAAGTACGGGCCGGTCGCGCAAAGATCTCGAGCCCCAGCTCTTGTTTACCTATACCGACGAGCGCCTCCGCGTTTTCCTCAAAGAAAAAGAATACCTGCGCTGCGAAGGTTTCCTGAGCGCTTCCGAAGGATTCCGCTTTCTCACCCTCCAGTTTACCTTTGCCTACCCCAACGCCCGCGAAGCCTACGGCTTTATCGAAAAAGGCAGCGTGCTGACGATCAAACTCCTCAACGGCCAGTATGTCAATCTGCAATCAGGGGCAATGGACCGGGGGCGGTACGATACGCAAAAGGAATTGCTCACCTATGTCGTGCAATACCCCATAGACCAGAGCCTCCTGGGCCTCCTGCAAAACAGCGAAGCCGAAAGCGTCCGGGTGTTCTGGAGCAGCGGCTATGAAGAGTATCCGGTGTTCTTCCTCGACTTTTTCATGCACCAGTTGCGCTGCCTGGAACGGTAGCGCGCGCCTTTGCGTGTCTGGGCTGGGCTTCTCCCCTTGTCAAACCGCTCTGTTGCCGTGTCGCAAAAAGAAAAGTTTAAACTGGCCTCCTCGCCTCCACCGGCTTGCCCCCTTTTTCCTCGAACGGGAACGGCGCTCCAACCCCTACCGCTCCGGAAACGCCTTCGCTTTATGTCGGTTCAACCGCTGTAACCCCTTGCCTTCAAAGGGGGAATGTTGCTTCGTGGCGTTTCCCACGGGCTCCGGGCTGCGGAGGGCAAGGTTGGGAGATGTGCGATGGCATGCGCCAAACTTGGCGCAGCGAAGGATACGCTATTCCTGTGTTTTGAGGTATTTCTCCCGGATAACGTCCTGAACCGGCCGGTTCTGGATTTTGCTGTCCAGCCAGGAGAGAATATCCAGGTAGAGGAAAGGACGGCGTTCGTAGGGGTCATCTGCTGCCTTGCCCAGCTTTTCGCGAAGGGCCACCAATTCCTGGTGCAAGTCCTTCGGATGGATGCGGGTGAGGCGGCGCAGAAAGCGCAGGATTTCCCGGAGCACGACGCCCAGGTCGTCGTTCTTAGCCAGAAAGCGGTAAACGGATTTGACCTGGTATTCCACCAATTGGGCGTTGCCCAACTCGAAATGGGCAATCAGGCTCAGGAGGCGCGAAAACACCTGGATATCCGCCCGGTAATCGGGGTTCTTTTGGTTGACGATCAGGTTGATGTAGGTGATGGCGCCGCTGTTGTCTCCGCTTCCGAAATACAAGCAGGCGATCCGGTAGTAAAACACCATAATCCGGTGGTTATCCCAATTGTAGCGGTCCTCTTCGATGATGTCCAGCAATTCCGGCACGAGGGCCAGTCCATCGGAAAATGTCCCCTCCAGAAAGTGCTTTTTGATGGAATGGATGTACTTGAACAGGAAGTACAGGCTTTCGTTGTTCTTGTTCTCCTCGAGGGAAGGCAGGCGCTGAGGCAGGCTGAGCAGCTCGGAAAGCACCTGGTTGAATTTCTTCGCCTGCAGGACGTTAAACAGCGAGTTGAGCAGGTTGTGCATGCCTTTGAGGTACAAGGGCGTGTACAATCCCACCATCTGCGGCTCCTCGTGAAACAGATCCACCCAGCGCTGCGCATAGCGGTAGCAGAAGCTGAACTCCTGCGTAATGTGGTAATACCAGAAATGCGACTGGCAGAAATGGAGTTTCCCCATGAAATCCAGCTCCTGGTAAGGGATCTTGGGCAGGTTGGCGTTGAAAAATTCCTTGGCGAAAATGAAATCCTTTTTGTTCCGCACGTACCCCACTTTCAGGTACAGGCCGTACAGCTGAAGCGAGAGATTGGAGAACATCTGGGCCTGAGTCAGGGTATCCCGCAGCTCGAGGATCTCCTCTGCCAGCGCGTCCGCCCGGCCTTCGATGCTGCGGGTGACGTATTGCCCTTCAATATGTTTTTCAAACTCCAGGATCTCCATGGCCAGGGTATGGAAATACCCGGCTTTGGCGCGTTCTTTGGCTTTGGCGAGGATGTCGAGGCTTTGCCGGTACAGCCCTTTGTTGTACAGGATGCGGGAATAGTCGATCATTTCGCGGATCTGGATGTCGGGTTCTTCCTGGCGCACAGCAGGCGGAGGCTGGTCAGCAGCTGTTTGTACAGATGGGCTTTCAGGTTGGAAAGCTGCTGCTTTTTGATTTCCGGCAACTTGCGGAGGATGGCGTCTTCTTCGTACTCGCCTCTTTTTTCGAGGAAATCGAACAGTTGTAAAAACAAAATGTCCTCGGAAGACTGATTTCGCTTGACGAAAAGCCGGAAATGCCGTTTTTCGGCCCGCGTGAGGGAGTTTATCAATTGGACGAGGTCATCTGTTTTTTGTTTAGGCATTGTAATTTATAATTTTTCAAGTATTTGATTTTCTTTTTTTTACAAAAAAAACAATCCTATACTGTTCCGGACAATCAAGAAGAAATTCAGCCTTTCCCCCCGGCGCGTCAACCTATCTTTGAAGCTTGCAAATGTACAAAATTGCCCGCCAATGGAAACTACTCGCATTCACATCTTTGACACTACCCTGCGCGACGGGGAACAGGTCCCCGGCTGCAAATTGAATACCGAACAGAAAATCGAGATCGCCCTGGCCCTGGAAAAACTGGGCGTAGACATTATCGAAGCGGGGTTCCCGATCTCCAGCCCCGGCGATTTCCAGTCGGTGGAAGCCATTTGCAAAGCCGTCAAGAGCCCTGCCGTCTGCGGCTTGTCGAGGGCGGTAGAAAAAGACATTGAAGTGGCTGCCCAAGCCCTGAAATACGCCGCCAGGCCAAGGATTCACACCGGTATCGGCACCTCCGATTCCCATATCCGGTACAAATTCAACAGCACCCGGGAGGAGATCCTGGAGCGGGCGGTAAAGGCCGTCAAGCTGGCCAAATCGTTCGTAGAAGACGTTGAGTTCTATGCCGAAGACGCCGGCCGCACCGACAACGAGTTCCTGGCAAGGGTCATCGAAGCCGTACTCAAGGCGGGCGCCACGGTGCTGAATATCCCCGATACCACGGGCTACTGCCTTCCTGAAGAGTACGGCGCCAAGATCCGCTACCTCCACGAAAACGTGCCCGGCATCCACAAAGCCATCCTGGCGACGCATTGCCACAACGACCTCGGACTGGCAACCGCCAACTCCATTGCCGGCGTTCAAAACGGCGCCCGGCAGATCGAGTGCACCATCAACGGCATCGGCGAACGCGCGGGCAACTGCTCCCTGGAAGAGGTGGTCATGATCCTGCGCCAGCACCCTTACCTCAACAAAGATACCGGGATCAACACCCAGCTGTTGTACGCGACCAGCCAGCTCGTCAGCGACCGCATGGGGGTGGTGGTCCAGCCCAATAAAGCCATCGTAGGCGCCAACGCGTTTGCGCACTCTTCCGGCATCCATCAGGACGGCGTCATCAAGGAGCGGGAAACCTACGAGATCATCAACCCCCTCGACGTGGGCGTCGACCACTCCAAGATCGTCCTCACCGCCCGCAGCGGACGGGCCGCGATCGCCTACCGCGCAAAACATTTGGGCGTTAATCTCAGCAAGGACGAACTCGACCACGTGTACCAGCGTTTCCTTGAAGTGGCCGACCGCAAAAAAGAAGTCGAAGACAACGACCTTCTCGAGATTGTGGAGTCCATTGAGATAAAAAATCCTTCAGCTGTTTAAAATTCATGGGAAAGACGTTATTTGACAAAATTTGGGATGCGCACATCGTCACATCCGTAGAGGGAGGTATGGAGGTGGTGTACATCGACCGCCATTTCATCCACGAAGTGACCAGCCCCCAGGCGTTCGACGGCCTCCGGGCCCGCAACATCGGCGTGTTCCGCCCGAAGCAGACCGTGGCCACCGCCGACCACAACGTGCCGACCAAAGACCAGCACCTGCCCATCCGGGAAGCGCTCTCCCGGCATCAGGTGGATGCGCTGATCCACAACTGCGCCGACTTCGGCCTTGAACTCTACGGCCTCGGCCATCCCTTATCAGGGCATCGTGCCGTGATCGGGCCCGAACTGGGCATCACCCAGCCGGGGATGACCATCGTCTGCGGCGATAGCCACACGTCTACCCACGGGGCCTTTGGCTGCATCGCTTTTGGCATCGGTACCAGCCAGGTGGAGCAAGTCTTCGCCAGTCAGTGCCTCCTGCAATCCCGCCCCAAACGCATGCGCATCAACGTGGAGGGCCAGTTGGGGGCAGGCGTCTATGCCAAAGACCTCATCCTGTACATCATCGCCCAACTCACCGCCGCCGGCGGCACGGGCTACTTCGTAGAGTACGCCGGCTCCGCCATCCGCTCCCTGTCGATGGAAGCCCGCATGACGATCTGCAACATGAGCATCGAAATGGGCGCCCGCGGCGGATTGGTTGCGCCCGACCAAACGACGTTCGACTACCTTCAGGGCCGGCAGTTTGCCCCCCAGGGCGCGGAATGGGAAAACGCCCTCGCCTACTGGAAAACGCTTTACTCCGACGAAGACGCCGTGTTTGACAAGGAATTCACCTTTCGCGCGGAAGACATCGAGCCCATGGTCACTTACGGCACCAACCCCGGCATGGGCCTGGGCATCTCCCAGGTCATCCCGACGGAAACCGGGCAGTCGTTCGAAAAATCGCTGGAATACATGGGCTTCAAGCCCGGCGAATCGCTGGCGGGCAAGCCGATCCAGCACGTCTTTATCGGCAGTTGCACCAACTCCCGGATCGAGGACCTGCGCCTCGTGGCCGAATTCGTCAAAGGCAAGAAAAAAGCGCCCCACGTCAGCGCTATGGTCGTGCCCGGCTCCCAGCAGGTAGCCGCGCAAGCCAAAGCCGAAGGCATCGACCGCATCCTGGAGGAAGCCGGCTTCGACTTCCGCGAGCCCGGCTGCTCCGCCTGCCTCGGCATGAACGAAGATAAAATCCCCGCCGGCGCCTACTGTGTTTCAACCTCCAACCGCAACTTCGAAGGCCGGCAAGGGCCAGGCGCCCGCACCATCCTCGCCAGCCCCCTGATGGCCGCTGCGGCGGCGATCGCTGGGGAGATTGTGGATTTCAGAAAGTAACGAAGTTACGAGGTTGCGAAGTTCCGAAGAAATAACTCCGCAACCCCGTAACCTCGCAACCTCGTAACTTTAAAGATTCATGCAAAAATTCACCCTCCTTCGCACCACCGCCGTCCCGATTCCCATGGAGGACATCGACACGGACCAGATCATTCCGGCGCGTTTTTTGAAAGCCACCACCCGGGAAGGGTTTGGCGATAACCTGTTTCGCGACTGGCGTTACCAGGCGGACAACACCCCGAAACCGGATTTCGTACTCAACAACCCGGCGTATAGCGGCAAGGTACTCGTTGCCGGGAGGAATTTCGGGTGCGGCTCCAGCCGGGAGCACGCCGCCTGGGCCATCGCCGATTACGGATTTCGCGCCGTGGTGTCCAGCTTTTTTGCCGACATCTTCAAAGGCAACGCCCTGAACAACGGCTTGCTGCCCGTGCAGGTGAGTCCGGATTTTCTGCACCAACTGTTTTCCGGAATCGAGCAGGACCCCGGAATCGAAGTGGAGATCGACCTGGAAACGCAAACCATCCGCATCCCCTCCAAAGGACTGGAGGAAACCTTCCCCATCGATCCCTACAAAAGAGTATGCCTGATCAACGGGTTTGATGATATCGATTATTTAATTAGTTTGAAAGATAAGATTGCTGAATTTGAAGTTTCTATGGGTTGAGGCGGAGCCTCCACTTAGAGTGGGTCCGAGGCGGAGCCTCGAACCAGTTGAGGAGGCGGAGCCTCGAACCAGTTGAGGAGGCGGAGCCTCGAACCAGTTGAGGAGGCGGGAGCCTCGAACCAGTTGAGGAGGCGGGAGCCTCGCGCCAGTTGAGCATCTCCCTTTAATCTAAATTTGTATTTTTGCTCCTGCGCTCCCCTACGCCTTACGCCTTACACCTTACGCCCTATATTCCTTTGAACATTAAAACGCCATGAAAAAAACCATAGCCATTCTCCCCGGCGACGGGATCGGTCCGGAAGTAACTGCCCAGGCGGTGAAGGTACTCGACGCCATTGGGGAACGTTTTCAGCACCAGTTCTTTTACAACACGGCGCTGGTGGGCGCTATCGCCATCGACAAGACGGGCGATCCGCTGCCCCAGGCGACGCTGGATCTGTGCTTGTCGGCCGACGCCGTGTTGTTTGGCGCCATTGGCGATCCCAAATACGACAACGACCCGGGCGCCAAGGTGCGGCCGGAGCAAGGCCTGCTGCGCCTGCGCAAGAGCCTGGGCCTGTTTGCCAATATCCGCCCGGTGACGACCTACTCCACCCTGCTGCACCTGTCGCCGTTGCGGCCGGAACGGATCAAAGGAGCGGATTTCGTCATCTTCCGGGAGCTGACCGGCGGCATCTATTTCGGGGAGAAAAGCCGGGATGCGGTAAAAGCGCAAGACCTGTGCGTGTACCACGATTACGAGATCGAGCGCATCGCCAAACTGGCCTTTGAGGCGGCTCAGAAGCGCCGCAAAAAGCTGCTTTTGGTGGATAAAGCCAACGTGCTCGAAACCTCCCGCCTGTGGCGCGAAGTGGTGCAGCGCATGGCCCCCTCCTACCCCGACATCGAAGTGGGCTATATGTTTGTCGACAACGCCGCCATGCAGATCATCCAGTGGCCAACGCAGTTCGACGTGATCCTCACCGAAAATATGTTTGGCGATATCCTCTCCGACGAAGCCAGCGTGCTGGCCGGCTCGATGGGCCTGCTGCCTTCCGCTTCCATCGGCGAGCGCTCTGCCCTGTTTGAGCCCATCCACGGCTCTTACCCCCAGGCCGCAGGACAGGACGTCGCCAACCCCATGGCCGCTATCCTCTCCGCCGGCATGATGCTCGATCATTTCGGACTAAAAGAAGAAGCTACCACCATTTACCGCACCACCAAACATGTGTTGGAAAAAGGCGTTGGCACCCAGGAGCTCGACCTCCAATACGCCTACAGCTGCTCCCAGATCGGCGATCTGATCGCCCACCTCATCTCCGATGCCGCCGACCTCAACCTCGATCAGCAACAAACGACCGAGCGCACGTCGACGATTATTTGATGAGTGGTTTGTTGGTGGTTGGTGGTTAGTTGGTGGTTGGTGGTTGTGGTGTAGAGGATGTAGAGGATGTAAATTACATCCTCTACATCCTCTACATCCTCTAAATTTGGCGGCCTGTTCAAACCTCTTCCCCCCCCCCCCCCCGTCCGCCCCCTTTTTTTCTCGCCCCCGGTCGGCCCCCCGCCGTTTCGGCCCGGTCGTGTCCCCCCGCCGGGCGCGGCCGCGGGCGACCGCTCCCCCCCACCCCCCACCCCCCCCCCCCCCCCCCCACCACCTACCCCTAACCACCAACCACCAACCACTAACCACCAACCACCAACCACTACTTCCTCACGATCGGAATCCGAATCTTCGACGGATACATCTCCGAGTGGTGGATGACGTTGTGCGCGGAGACGCCTTTGGACTCGTCGTAATTATTGCCCCCGGTGTTCAAATTGCGGTCGAAGCGGGGGAAATTGCTGCTGGAGACCTCGATGCGGATGCGGTGCCCCGCCTCGAAGAAGTTGCTGGTGGCCATGGGGCTGAGTTCCAGCTTGTAGACCTTATCTTTTTCCATAAACACTTCTTTGTCGAAGCCCTCGCGGTAGCGGGCGCGCAGGATGGTCTCGTCGAGGTTATAAGCGCGGCCGTCGGGGTAGACGTCGATGAGCTTGACGGTGAAGTCGGTGTCCTTGGCGTCGGAGGAAACGTAGAGGGTGGTTTCGATGAAGCCGCTCACCTCGACGCCGGCGGGGAGGGGATCGCTGGTATAGACCAGGATATCCTGGCGGGTTTCCATTTTCTGCTGATCAAACGAGCCGCCCTGCACCGCGTTGCCGGTGCAGCAGACGTTGCCACCGTAAGAAGGCACGGGGTTCATGGGGTCGTAGGTAAAGGCATCGGGCTGGTCTTTGTCTTTTTTGCCGGCGGGGGTGGCGCTGAGTTTGCCGTCGCCGTAAAGGCTGTTGGCTTTGCCGTTGCCGCGCAGGTAGAAGGTCGTCATTTCAGCGCCGGGAGGCGGCCAGGAATCGGTCTGCTGCCAGGTATTGGAGCCCATCGTGAAATAGATCACCTTCGGCGTGCCTTCCAGGAATTCGTTCTGATCCCCTTTGAGCCAGTAGTCGAACCAGCCGTAGGTATGCAGATCGTAGTCGAACCGTGCGTCGCCCATGCTGCGCTCGCCCACGATGGTATTTTCGGTAGCGCGTTTATAGGCACAGTGGAGCGTGGGCGCGATGATGAGGTATTGGTTTTTCGCCACTTCGGGATCTTTAGCGTTTTGGCGCACGTGGTTGTAGAGGTAGAGGTTGGGCGCCGACGACACGTCGTACCAGGAGACAAACCAGAAGCTGGGCACGCCGAAAGGCATATCGTCGTGGTAGAGGCCGCCCTTGTACCAATCGGGGTCGTTGGGTTTGCGGCGGATCATCTTTTCGTACACGCCCACCGACCCGTTCTGGTTCTTGATGATGTCCTGCACCGGCAAGTGCTGAAGGCCTTTAGACCAGTCGACCGTCGGCAATTCAGGCGCCAGGTCGTAGAAGCGCGACGCGCGGATGAGGTCTGCCTGGGTGGCGTTCGGGGGGAACTGGGGCCGGATCTTGTCGGTCTGCGTGCCGTAGAGCCAGGTGGTGAACAGCATCTGCTGGGCGCCGCCGCGGTACCAGTTGCCCTGCTCCATAAACGGCCCTACCCTGCCGACTCCGGCGCCGAAGCCCTGAGCCACCATAGCCGCGTGGGCCGGGTGGTCGAGAGCGGCGACTGCCATCTGCCATTCGGCGGTAGAAGAACAGCCGAGGGTGCCGATCTTGCCGTTGCACCAGGGCTGAGCCGCCATCCACGTAAAGGCATCGTAGCCGTCGGTCGTAGGCGGACCGAGGATGTCCCACTCCCCTTCCGAGAAGAACTTGCCCCGTTCGTTCTGCACCACGTAGGCGTAGCCCCGCTTGACCGCATCCAGCGCAGCGGAATACGTACCGGCCCGCATTTCGCCGTCTCCCCAGGAATTAAAGTTGTACGGCGTTTTGGAGAAAATGATCGGCACTTTCTGGTCGGTCTTCGGCCGGTAGATATCCGTGGCCAGCCGGACGCCATCGCGCATCGGCATCATCACTTTCTGTTCGACCACCGCGATCTGCTTCAGCTGCTCCAGAATGGCGTTGGCGTTTCCTTGCGGCGACTGGGCGCGCAAGGCGCCGAAAACGGCCAGCAAGAGGAAGATGGAGGTAATGGGTTTTTTCATCTGGTTTTTGGTGTTTTTTTGGTGGTTAGTGGGGGGTGGTGGGTGGTTAGTGAGGAGCGCATCGGGGAAACCGATGGAAGGGGTAAGATAGGGAAAAAGAAGAATTGGAGGGAAAAAATGGGGGAAAGGGAGAGGAAAAAGTTGCTTGCCAGGCGCTGGCAAAAGGCAGACCAGGCGTCTGATCCGGAGGGAATAGCCAAAGAAGTTGATTTTTTTTGATCGCTGGGGAAGGAGCAAAATGGCTCGAAGCTATCTCAAAATCCTTTCCAGGGTGTGGGCGGCATTCCTTAACCCCATAGCAAACGCTGGCGAAGCACTTTCCCCCTTTGAAGGGGGCTAGGGGGATGAAACTTCCGGGATGCCGGGGAAAGGTTTCATCCCCCCGGCCTCCTTCAAAGGGGGAGAACGCCATATTCCATAGTTTTGAGATGGCTTCTATATTCTCTCCCTTTTTTCGAGCAATCCCGATTTTTAAAGTAAGTCACTCGGCTTACAACGAAATGATCGGTTGCAACTTTCCCAAAACCCTCTTATATTGGACCAAACAAACCAAAACCCTCCGAATGCCCTACGCCCCAATCCATTCTGCATCTGAATACCCGGCGAGATCCCATCCGCCGTCTCCGGTAAAGGGGTGGCCCTTAACGGGGGCCGGACCCGGAATCGGCATCGTAGCCGAGCCCAGGGGTAAGATCACCCTGGAGATCCATCCACAGAAAAAAGACTGGTTGCGCCTGCACTTGCCGTATGCCCTGGTACCGTCGTATCTGGAGGCGGTGAAGAACATCCACGGCAGGCGCTGGGATGCGGAAAACAAGGTATGGGAGCTGCCCTATACCAAGCTGACGTTGCGCTTTGTGGAGCAGTATTTGAAGGAGGTGGCCGAAATCGCCTTCACGCCGGCCCAAGATATTCCGGAAACTATGCCGGTTGGCGGCAGTAAAGCCGCGCTGCGATATGCCCAGCCGAGGGAGGTTATACCCGCCCGTTACGAGCAGGCGGTGACGGCCCTGGAGCAGGTCTTGATGCTCAAGCGGTATAGTTTCCGGACGATTAAAACATACAAATACAGCTTTCGGCAATTTATCCGCTACTATGACGACATCAAGCCCAGTCAGATCAACCGCAGGCAGATTGATGATTATGTAGCAGGGCTGATACGGGAGCGGCACATCAGCGAATCGTACCAGGATCAGATACTGAGCGCAATCAAGCTTTTCTATACCGAAGTGGTAGATCAGGCACAGAAGGTAGAGCGGCTCCTTCGCCCCGGCGTCCGGACAAAATACCGCAGGTATTGACCGATAAGGAGGTAAGCCGCCTTCTGAAGGCGGTGGACAATTTGAAGCACCGGGCGATTTTAATGCTGATTTACTCTGCGGGGCTACGCTTGGGGGAAGTACTCAAAATCCGGATGACGGACATACAGCCTGATAAGTCCAGGAATTTTGTTCGAGGCGCCAAAGGGAAAAAGGATCGGTGTACCCTATTATCTTCCAGGGCCTGGGAGCTGATACGCTCGTATTTAGAGATGTACCGGCCCATAGAATGGCTATTTGAGGGGCCGCAGGGCGGGCCATATAGTGAACGAAGCGTGCAACTTGTTTTTACAAGGGCAAAAGAAAAGTCGGGGATCAATCCCTTTGCGACGGTGCATACCCTGCGGCATAGCTTTGCTACGCATCTGCTGGAAAAAGGAGTGGATTTGCGCTACATTCAGGAGCTGCTGGGGCACGAGAGCAGCAAGACAACGGAGATTTACACTAAGATCACGAAAAAAGGCTGGGACAAGATCAAAAGCCCGCTGGATGATTTGGAACTTTGAGAGTACCGGCCTAAATTAAGAGGGAATTCCACTTTCGGGTTTACTTAGTCAAATAAAGTAAGCCCGAAATATTTCGCCATTGCTTAGTCGAACAAAGTGGGGGTGAAATGTGGGAAATACGGGAGAATTCCCCATAGATAAGTGATATAGGCGCAATGGCAGGCAATAAAGTAAAGGTGAAATATTTCGGGTTTTACTTTGTTGAGTTGCGCTAATACAGTAGTTA
>JADJPL010000023.1:7500-71061 GCA_016713275.1 Haliscomenobacter sp. | reverse complement strand
ACTGGTGCAGATGCGCGATATGCGAAGCAACCGCCATACGGGTTTTGGGGAATTCGATATACCGGACGCCGTACTCTTCGCACAACTGCTTGATGATCTTGCTGATCGCCGGATAGTGTACGTGCGAGATCGTCGGGAAAAGGTGGTGTTCGATCTGGAAATTCAGGCCGCCGACCAGCCAGGTGATGACCTTGTTTTTGGTGGCGAAGTTGGCCGTGGTCTGAAGCTGATGCAGGGCCCATTCGGATTCGATCTGATTTTCAGGCTGGATGGCCACAGGGAATTGGGTGTCTTCCACGGTGTGCGCCAATTGGAACACCATGCTCAAAACGAACCCCGTAACCATGCCGTAAACCAGAAAGCCGATCAGCCAGGGAAGAAAGCCGACCATGTATATAGGAAAGGCGATGAACAGGCCCAGGTGCATGACCTTGAACGACCAGAAAATGATGTGCTCTTTAGGGGTAAAGGGTTTGATGGGCATGTTCCCTACCTTTCCGGTAAAGTATTTTTCGTAGTCGGTGAACAGTACCCAGTAGAGATAAAGCAAGGAGTACGCAGCCCAAAAGTAAAGGTGCTGATACCGATGAATCTTGTACTTTTTCTGGGTTTCGCACAAGCGAAGGAAAGGCCGGGCGTCGATGTCGTCGTCTACGCCGTCGATATTCGTGAAGGTGTGGTGTACCACATTGTGCTTGCTCTTCCAGAGAAAAACGTTGGCGCCCAGGAAGTTGAGCGAAAGCCCTGCCAGTTCGTTCAGCCAGCCATACTTGCTGAAACTGCCATGCGCGCCGTCGTGCATGACGTTAAACCCGATGGCTGCTGTAAGCCCTCCTAAAATGATGCATTCCGCCAGTGCCAGCAGAACGGGAGGAGTGAAAAAAACCAGGTGTACGTATACCAATGCAAAACTGACGCTCAGAATGATGGCTTTGATAAAAAGGGAGTAATCCCCGGTTTTGGCTTTGCCAACTTCGATAAAATAATCATTAATCCGTTTCCGCATCTCCGCATGAAAGGAGTTGGCTTGGGAAAGGAATTTTGGTGCGGTCATTGAGACAAATTAAAAAGTGGTCAAACAGTGCTCCGTTGTAAATCGCACGCGGTGCGCAACAGAACTCGCCAAAGGTAACACCAAAATCGGAAGAGAAGTTGATATTAACGATTCAGGAAGCGCAAAAGCCTGGTTCGGGCCTGCCTCCAAAGGTCATTTTTTGCCTTGGCCTGGGCTTTGTTTTTTAGCCGCCAGACGCAGAAACACCCTATGGAGGCAGGCCCATCCCTACCAGGAAACAGTCAGGTACATCGCCGAGGACATTATCAAAATTTTTTCCAGCTTCCCTGGCTGGTTTCAGAAGATCTATGACCAAGATGAGGCGGAACGAAAAGCCTAGAGAGTAGGAGAAAAATAGTAAAAACTATTCCATGAAGTTATTTAGGCCAATTAAACTCAATCGGTTAATCTTATTTTTCCTGCTAACAGGGCTTATGATGTCCCAAAATATTGGGCCGAATGGAAAGGAGTATACCAATAAATGTACTTCCCCAAAACCTTTTAACGAGGTCGGGTCAGCTACTGCTTATTACAACGACCCGAATGGGGATTGTATTTCAAATGATTTTATCGTAGATTTTGATTGGGGCGGAGGGCGCCATTCCTATTGGACACCTGATAGCTGGAGACAGTCTGCCCCATTTAGTAATGGGTACTATGATTTCAACCAGCCGAATTGGCAATGTTGTGACCCAGAGGTTATTGGACAAGGGTCGAATGGGGGAGCATGTCCATGTGAGTGGTCATTCGATCCTGGAAAAATAGAACTCACGATCACTTGTCCAACAGATTGTTAATAACCAAAAAAAAGAACTATGAAAAGGGAATTATTAATTTTTATCGCGACAGTTTCCTTATGGAGTTTTTCCTGCAATAAAGAGGTGATAGGAACTCAGTCAAATAAAACGCTTTCACAGAACGATATCTATCAGTCGGTTATGAATTTATCATTTATAGAGGAATGCGTGGTACCCGAATTTCCTTTCGCCAAGGGCAAGCAGCCTGCAAGCTTGGCTATTACCTATTCTGGGTATTCTACAAGAGCGGATGACCCTGCGTTTATGAAAAAAAAGTATCACGAGATAAAAAACCAAATCGTATCCTGGATCGAAGAAGATCCCGATGGGATAAATGCTTCTCTTTCACACAATATTGCTTTGAATTATTTGCGCTTTTGCTTTCTGCCTCTTCAGGGTAAAGAGGCTCAACAAGAGACTCTTTTTCTTCTCGATTTGATTATGAGCCAAGGAGCAATCGATTTGGATATTATGGCAGACGCCTATATAAAAGTCCATAAAAAGCTCCCAATTGAAAAACAAGAGGCATATCTTAATCACATACGAAGTGTATACTTCAAAGACATGGAGTTTATCAAGAATAATTGGAAGAAAATGAGAGATGATTATGAGAAAGATACCAACCCGGAATTAAAAAATTGGTATCTCATGAAAGGGAAATTTTGGGAAAGGACCACCAAAAGCGGGACCTATGCCAATGAACTACTAGGTCTTACCGATTCTATGAAGAACTGAAAAAACGTACCTATTTTGGTAGCAGCAATTCTCAGCAATTCTTGCTATGAAAAATATACGACTGAAAATGAATAAGATGCGTGTTTTGGCAAAAAAAGAAAATGGAAGTTCCGTCGGGGGTTAGTTACGATAGTTTATACGGGCGCTGTGGGGCCTATTTTGAGTCGCTGCCCGACGTGCGGACGCAGAATTCCAGTGCCCGGCTGCGGGACTATCTGGTAGGGGCCATGGGGTTGTTTGCTCTGAAATCTACTGACTTGAAAAGGTTTGGGAAGTCCAAACCTTCTTCAAGTCAGTAGATTTTGACCGTAGTGGCTTGAGAAGTTCCCAAATCGCTTCGGTCAGTTTGGTCCCCAGACGCAAAAATACCCTGTTTAGGCAGGCCCATCCCTACCAGGAAACCGTCAGGTACATCGCCGACGACATCATCGGAAATTTTTTCCAGCTTCCCTGGCTGCCGTACTGGTAAAAGTGGACGCCATCGGAGGGAACGGAAATGGGGAGCGCGAAATAGGTCCCTTTTCCGGCATAATAGATCCACTCGGCCGCCACCACGATATCCTCCCTGGCGAGGATTTGGTAGGGGCGGAGGTCGACGGCGATCCATCCAGTTTTTTTGCCGGTCAGTTCCACCAGGATGTTTTCCCGCATCAACGGGGCGCCCGGGCGGCCGTTTTCCAGCGCGTACGCATTGATGCGCAGGCGCAGGGTGTCGAAATTATTTTGGGAAACATAGAAATGGAATTGCTCGACCATTGCTTCTTTGCCCGGCATCCGGAATTTGCGGCCCACCTCCGCGCCCAGGTTTTGGTTGGGAAGCTTGCTGATGGAAAAATTCACAAAGCGGGCAGCGCCCGGCCGCTCCTTGCCGATCGTTCTGGTTTTTTTGTACTGAGGAAAGACCGTCACTTCGCTGAGTTCGATCGCTTGTTCGGGCAGGGTGATCTCCAGCGCTCCTCCGCCGGAAGCGGGGGCTAACTGGTCTATCCGGAACTGCTTGCTCTCGAAGCCTACCATGGAAAAACGCACCTGCCGGCTGCTGCCGATGCTGTCGGGAAGGTGCAGCAGGAACGAACCGTCCATGCCGCTCACCGTACCCAGGCTGGTTTCCGGAAGACCCACGTTGACATAGGGAAGCGCTCTGCCCTGTGCGTCGATCACCCGTCCCTGCAGGGTGCGTTGCGCCTGGCCTGCCAAAGGGAGCGAAAGCAGGGCGATTCCCAGAGGAAGGAAAAGGAAGGGCGAAGCAAACGTAAGAGGTTGCCGTTGCCTGGGAGTATCCGTCAGCCACCTTCTGCCCCGGATAATCCAGGCTTCCCCACTGCGGCGTTTGTGCCATACCGTGAGCGCTATGGAGAGGATAATCGTCAGCGCCCGGAAAATATTTGGCCCCAGGGGCCCAAGCGCGTTTTCGCTTACCGGGAACAGGTTCCACGACAGGTTCATGAAAAAATGCAGGCTTATGGGAACCCAGAGGTTGTACCCCACTCCACATAGAGCCAGGAAAACCAAAGTCCCCCCATCATGGTGATCAGGAAAATGCCCGCCATGGTGGATGGGTCCTGGCTCTGATACAAATGCCCCGCCCCGAAGATCAACGCGCCCATAAGTCCGGCAGGGAAAAAGCCCAGCCGGCTATGGCGGAACAACTGGCCAAACAGGAACCCCCGGTACAGAAGCTCTTCTGCAACCGCTGCCAGAACGCAGCCGGTGAAGATGGAACCCGGGTCAAGGCGGATGCGGAACCCTGCCAAAGCCGCCGCCCCGAATAGCATGGGCAACGCGCCGAGTAATCCGATCCCAATCCCTTGCCGGGCACGGGTAGCTACTCCAGCCTCTGTGCCCATTTTGGAGAAGCCATGAAACAATCCCAGCAGAAGGAGCGGGAAGAGCATATACCAAACTCCCCGGACCCAAACGACCTTTTGGATATACGGCAGGGCGGTATACCCGTCGATCATAAGAAAGAGTTTTCCTCCCTTTTGCGCGATAAAAAATGCAGCCACCGTTAATAACCCCAGGACGATTCGCTTTTCCATAATTGCGGTTGGTGTGAAGGTGAAAAAAGATAAAACAAACCCTTGCTGCAAATCTAACCGCACCGGCAACAGGGCGCTAGCCCCCAGGGGCGGCCGGGAATTTTCAGGGACCAATGGCAGCTATTTGGGATGAATGGTCATGGTGAGGGACGAATGGCGGGAGACGGTGGTTGGTGGTTAGTGGTTAGTGGTTGGTTGCTAGTGGTTGGTGGTTGGTGGTTGAGTGGGTATTTCATACTTGTTGCCCTGTGCACGTATACACGCACCTGCTCCAGACGCTTCGGTCTGGACGTATTGCCCTCCGCAGCCCGGAGCCCGTGGGAAAGGCCACGAAGCAACATTCCCCCTTTGAAGGGGGTTAGGGGGATGAAACGTCCGAAATGCTGGTTAAAGGTTTCATCCCCCCGGCCCCCTTCAAAGGGGGAGAAGGTTATGCCCTGGATACCGCAAGGACGTGCCATTCAAAGCGGTTGAAGCCCATAAAGCGAAGGCGTTTGCCACGGAGTCCGCCAAAGGCGGAAAGGAGCGCCCTTTTTTTGGTTCTTTTTTTGGGCGAGCAAAAAAAGAACAAACCCCGAGGCCGGGGGCAAGAACAACTTATGGCGAAAGAACACGTTACTTTCGCCAATGCCATCTTAATTGACTTTTTCCAAAATCTCGGCGGATTTACTGCGGGCTACCGGAACGGTATGGGCGCAACCGCCAAAGTGCAAAAGGTATCCCTGGGCGTTGCCGGAAACCCGGGTCACGAGGGCAAGGTTGGCTAGATAGGAGCGGTGGCAGCGCTCCACCGGGCTGCCGGTCAGGATGAGTTCCATCGCTGCGAGGGTATTGCGAAGGAGGGTTCGCCGGCAGGTTTCGCCCTCCAGGAAGAACGCTTCTACGTAGTTGCCAGCTGATTTCAGAAACAGCAGCTGGTCCTGACGGACTTTCAGGGCGGGCTTGCCTTGGTCATCGCAAAGAACGATCTCCGGAAGATCCGCAGCAACAGGGGCGCGCTCCACGTCGTGGGCCCCCTTTTGATAGCGCTTGAGGAGGTATATGTAATTGGCAGTCACCAAACCCGTGATGGGGAAAATGGCTACTGAAAACGCAATCGGAAAAAATCCCAGGAACCCCAGCAACGAAATGGGCGCCCCGAGGTAAAGGTTTTTGTACAGGTAACAAGCTCCAAAAACCAGGGAAAAGACAAATAGAAAGAAAAGAATCTGCTTCCCAACGGTCCAGCTTTCTTCCTGAAAAACGCCCGGAAAACCCCAGGGCAAGAGCAAGGAACAAAGAAACATCGTTCCCGAAATAACCGCTCCATAGCCGCCCAGAAACAAGTACTTGGTTTCGCTTTGGAACGTATCCGTTCCAAAAGGCTGAAAAATGATCAAGAAGCCCGCCACAAAGGCGCCGGTACCGAGAATGAAAACCGTCTCCGCCGCCCGGTTGCGCGCCAGCGGATACCGGGCGTTCAGCAAATGGATTAACATATGGGAAAAAAACTGATTTCCCCCCAAGGTAATACGTTTTGCCCAGTTTCCCACTAACCACTAATCACCAATCAGCCCGACCCCCGGCCTCGGGGCTTGTTCTTTTTTTGCTCGCCCAAAAAAGAACCAAAAAAAGGGCGCTCCTTCACCCTACCGCTCCGTGGCAAACGCCTTCGCTTTATGGGCTTCAACCGCTTTGAACGGCACGTCCTTGCGGTGTCCAGGGCATAACCTTCTCCCCCTTTGAAGGGGGCCGGGGGGATGAACCCTTTAACCAGCATTTCGGACGTTTCATCCCCCTAACCCCCTTCAAAGGGGGAATGTTGCTTCGTGGCATTTCCCACGGGTCCGGGCTGCGGAGGGCAATACGTCCAGACCGAAACGTCTGGAGCAGGTGCGTGTATAGGTGTACTGGGCAACAAGTGTGAAATACCCACTCACCCACCACCCACCACCCACTAACCACTAACCACTAACCCTAACCACATCCTTCTTATTCGCCCGCGCAGCCGAACACTGTTCCATAAATCCGTCGCTGAAGGGATCGAAGTCGCCCAGGCGGGTGGGGGCAAAAGCGGATATATCGGTAAACGGCGGCTGGCCGGCGATCAGCTCGGACACCGCTCTGCCGAACCCGGCCGACATGGCCACGCCCGCCCCCACGCAGCCGGTAGCGGCATAAAAGCCTTCCAGCCTGGGCGATGGACCAATGACGAAGCGGGAATCTGGCGTATAGGTCGATACTCCGGTGATGCAATGAGCGATCTCCACGTCCTCAAACCCCGGAAAAAAACTCCCGGAATTCCTTGCCTTCGTCCAGCAAGATTTCCCAATGTTTTTCCGACTCGATAAACTGCCGGCCGTTGTAAGTTTCCGGCAGTTCGCGGGGATGGACGAAAGGCGATTCCCGGTCGCGGATGCCGAAGAGCAGTCCGCCGGTCTCGGGGCGGGAGTACGCCATCGCGTCGGGGATAACCGTCATGGGCTGGGTGGGGGGAAATAGGGCCGGATTGGGCCGCGTGATCCAGTAGATGCTGCGCACCGGCGCCATAGGCAGGGGAATAGCCTGGGGCATGGAGAGCAAGTTGGACCAGGCCCCGGCCGCATCGACCACAAAAGGCGCCGCATAGAACCCTTGTTGTGTGCGCACCCCGGTAACGCGCCCGTTTTCGGCAAC
The DNA here is from genome assembly GCA_016713275.1 of Haliscomenobacter sp. Taxonomy (GTDB): domain Bacteria; phylum Bacteroidota; class Bacteroidia; order Chitinophagales; family Saprospiraceae; genus JADJPL01. The sequence goes on along the minus strand of JADJPL010000023.1, from coordinate 63,781 downwards.
GATTTCGGTAACCTCCGTATCTGGAAACAGCACTGCTCCGTTCCGGCGGGCTGCTTTGGCGTAGGCGTTGGCCAGCACGAACGCTTCGAGGAAGACGTCGTCCGGCATAAACGAAGCCTTGAGGACTTTCCCTTCGTTGATCCAGGGAACCATCGCTTTCACTTCCTGCGCGTCTACCCAATGGTTGGTGATGCCAAATTGGGTGGCGATTTCCGCCAGGTTTTCGATGGACGCCGCCGTTTTTTCCGATCCGGCGATCTGAAGGCTGCCTACCCGTTTGGCGCCGATCGATTCGCCAAGCTCGGCCTCCAGCGCCTCCAGGGCCCGGTAGGTCTCCTGCACCAGGGGAATGGTATCGGTTTTGGCGCGCACCTGCGTCAGCAGGGAAGCGGCCCAGGAAGCGGCCCCGCCGCCGATCGTCCCTTTGTCGAACAAAGCGACTTTGCCTATCTGCTGCTTGGAAAGGTAATACGCGGTAGCCGCCCCAATCGTACCCCCTCCAATGACGATCACGTCGAACATGCGTTTCGTTTGTTTGGGTGAAAAATACCCGCTAAAGGTACGGATTGAATGGGTTGGGCAAGGTTAAATATGCTTAACGTTGGGGGCGGCGGGGCGGAAGCGCTGGCCAACCGGGAGCAGGTTGGGGCGGGGCTGGGGTTTAGTTTATGCCTCGCGAACACTCAATGACAGTCCATGCTCTCCAGATCAATATGCGCGTTGCCCATTCTCCCGGCTTTTGGTAGCCGGGAGATGAGAAGTTCAGAAGCGGTTTCTTTGGAGATGCTGCCGGCCCATTGGCGTTTAGGCTTTTCTTCCATATCACCGCTCCTTACCAAACGCAGGATATTCAGCTGTTCCAATTGAAGCAATAAGGCAAGCGCTTTATCGCTGAGCAATTCTACTTTTATCGTGTTGTCAGTCATGAGGTTGCCGTTGCGAAAACTTGAAAAGAACTCTAAATAGCAACAAAAGAACCGGCGCCAAAGTTCCGAATGTAATTTACTAACCTTCTGTCCAAAGTTTCTAATGCTTCCTGCTCCTTGCTTCCTGCTCCCTGCTCCCTGCTCCCTGTTTTGGAAGCGATTGCCCAGTGGGGCCGGGATCTGGCAGCGGAGCGGGGAGAACTGGTGGAGGTGAAGGGGTGAATTCCCTCAACACCCTTCATCTTGCTCTTTCTCTACCGCTTTTTTCTTGGGAATGACCGTTTTTTTGCGGGCGCGGCGGGTGGCGGAGTCGCCTTGGCGGCGGAGAGTAATTTCGCCTGTTCGCTTTCGAACACCTTTTTGTAATCGAATTGGGGCCGTTCGGCGATATAGGCGGAATCGGGGAAATTGGTAAACAGCGCGTATCCGCCTTGCAGGGTTTTGAAGTTGTCAAAACCGGCCTGCTGGAGCGTCAGCCAGGGCCCGTTGGCGTAGGATGGGTCGTCTCCGTAAAGGATATAGGTGGTGGACGCGTCTTTGAAAAGGGTTGCGTATTCGGGGGCCATCAGGGAATTCAGCGGGATATTCACCGCGCCGTCGATATGGTCCTGGATAAAGGCTGCCGGGTCTCGTAAATCGATAAACCGGTAGCGGGCGCTTTTCTCGGCAAGGATTTTCCGGGCATCCTGGGCGCTGATCGTCGACTCCGTTTTTCCCAGTAGTTCGAGCGTTTCGGCGGCCGATCGTTTTAATGGCATCGATTGGGGTCTGGAGGTCCAGAGTCCGATCCCGATGACGGCGACAAAAAGGAAAGCGATGATCGCTAACCAGAACGTTTTTTTCGATTCTTTCATGACGGAACTGATTTTAAAGGCGCCTGTATTCGATCAACATCCTTCTTCTTCCTCTTGCTGGGCTGCCGGTTTTTTGGGAAGCACCTTGATTTCCCGTTTCGCGGGAGCAGCAGGCTCCAGGTCGCCCAGCGCGGCGGGATCGATCGGCCGGCTTCCCCCCAGAAAATAGGTGCGGGCTGCCTGGCGAAACTGGTACTGCTCGTGGGCTTCCCTGGGCGCGGTGGGATTGGGTTCGGCGGCCAGGAAAAAATCTTTGATCCATTGGTTGAGCCCGCCTTTCAGAATATGGATGCTTTTGGCGCCGCTTCGTTTTTTGAGCATCCAGGCCTGTTCGGCTTTGAGGTCGTCGTCGGAGTAGAAAACGATGTCCAGATAGTCTCTGTCCAGGATCTCGGCCGATTCCTCATCCAGCAGGTTTTCCAGCGGGATGTTGATTGCGTTGGGCAAAGCGAAAGCGGCAAAGGCTTCCGGTGTCCGCACATCGACCAGTAAAAAAACGGGGTCTTTGGAGATGATTTTGCCGGCTACGAGATCTCCGCTGGCAAACCGCGTTTCGTCGGTCAGCTCGAGCACCAATTGCTCGGCAGATAATTCCTTGCGGTTGTTTTTTTCGGGCAAAAGAGCTAATCCCAGTCCCAACAGCACCAGGATAGACCCCGCAACGATATAATTCAGATTTTGCATTTGTAGTAGAACTTTGTCAACAAAGAAAGTAATAGAGTAAATATTTATCCCCTTTATTTGTTTCAGCCGTTCTCTTTGAGCGCCGGTAGGGGAGGCCTTAAACGCCGGTCAGTTGTTCCGGAAGAAGGTACTTGTTTTCAAACTAATAATCAACCGGCTTCACCCGCTTTTGGATCCATGCCGTGATAATAAAAGCAGTCAGCGCAATAGAAGCAAACAAAAAGGCGAACAACCCCGAGGAGATGCCAAGGACTTCGTTTACTCTAAGGTCTCCCAGTGCGTTGCTCAGGTACAGCTTCTCAAAGAAAGCGTATCCTTCGGAAAACAGGAAGATCCCGAGATAAAGGCCAACGACATTCGCTACCGCGTCCAGTTTGCCGATGCCCACCGCGCACAGTCCGGTGCCCGGGCAAAAGCCGCCCATGATAAATCCCAGCCCCATGATCAGCCCGCCTGAGATAGCAGCCCAGAGGTACATGGGCGGAAAGTAGACCATACTCAGGTCGATCCAGCCCATATAGTTAAAATACAGCAGGCCGATCATCGCCGTCACGGTTGCGGTGAAGAACACCCGGAGCACGGTGAAATCGTAGCCATAGAAAAGGCCTACTATTTTGCGGGAAGAAGAAAATCCGGAGGATTCCAGGATCATGCCGAAGAAGGCGCCTGTGATAAAGGCGATGACATAAGACCAGCCTTCGCCGATGATGCCTTGAGGGATTAGCGGACCCATTGTTGATGATTTATCGTTGGTGAGTTAAATCCATAGTTTTCTGAAAAACCAGGCGAACATGTACGCCGATCCGAAGATGCACAGCATGGTGATGAAGCCCGACAACCCCAGCGCGGCAGAGCCGCTGAGGGCTGCTCCGCTGGTGCAACCCCTGGCGAGCTGGGAACCAATCCCGAACAAAACGCCTCCCATACCGGCGAAAAGGATTCGCGTGCGGATGGAGATCTTTGGCGAATGCTCGGTTTTCCACTTCAGGCGGCCAGCCAGGGCCCCGGAAATGAAACTGCCGGCCAGGATGCCCAGTACTTCAAAGACCAGCCAGCTGTTCAGCGGTTTTTCTCCGTCGCTGAGCAACTTGCCAATGTATTTCGACTCTTTGGCGTGCTCGGGAGCGAGCTGGTTGACCGTAGCCGCTACGGAATCTTTGATCGCGCCACTTGCTCCAAGCCCCCTTCCATTGATGTAAAACGTGGCCAGCAGCAACAAGCCCAGCAAGACGCCGCCCAGATACGAATTGATATACGATTTGCTTTTGTCCATATTGATTAAGTTTTCGGCCTGCGCGGCCTTATGCAGCTTGTTTTTGTTTCATTATTTCCCGAAGCAAGAGGTTTTGTGCATTTAGGTGGGGCTACTCCTTTAGGAGGCTGGGAGGCGTGCGATGGCATGCACAAAACCAGTCACCGTAAAGGGTTTCATCAATACAAATACCGCGTTACCTGCCCTGCTTCGACCATGATCAGGCGGAAGACCAGACCGCCGATCAGCACGCACAGCGCGGGCACCGCGACGGGGATTTTTTTGCCCCGTAGCTCCAAAATTTCCAGAATGGCGGGGAAAATCAATCCCAGTCCGACGACGAACACCCAGAAACTTGCAGTGAACTCGCCACCGAGGAACAGTTTTGCCGCCTCGATATTCACCTCCGAACCGGCCAAAAAGCCCATGAACAGGTGTACGATGAAAAACAGCTCGATGGCAATCAGCAACAGGTCCAGTTGGCGAAACAGGTTTTGTTCGTGGTGGTCTTTCGACATCCACATGATCGTTGCGGCGCCCGTCGACAACCCCGACACCAGGAATAGCGGACCCAGCAGTGCCGTGTTCCACAAGGGCCGTGCGTTGAATGCCGAAAGCAAAATGCCGGTGTAAATGCCCAGGATCACGGACAAGACAATCATGACCCAGGCGATGCCCACCCGGTTTTTGATCACCCAGGATTCCATCCGGTTTAAAAAGCCATATTTCCAGTCCCAGTTGGGAAGTAATTCCTTCAGGTAGCTCGCCATCCAGACAAAAGACAACGGCGTGATGGCCATCAGCGTCCAGGCGCCCCACGACATCGGAGACTCCAGGCGGATCGTGGTGTACAGCCGCCAGAAATACGTCTTGTGTTTGAGGTCGATGAACAAGGCCAGCAGGCCGATCACCAGTGCCGACGGCGCCAGGAATGTAGCCCATTTTACTGCGGTGGGGAGCTCTTTCTCTTTCCCGAGAATCGTGTAAATGCTCGAGAAAAACAAAATGCCGGCTGCCAAGCCCCCTAAGAAAAGATACAACCCGATGGGCCAGTGCCAGATGTTCAGGTTGGGATCAATGTGCGGGATATTCCGGCCGCTAACAAACAGTTCCTCTTTCATTTTCTTGCGATCTACCTTTATATGAAAATATGATCATAAAAAAAGAAAGAATGGCGATCAGAATTGACGACTTTTGTCAGTACAAGCATTGATTCAAATCATTGGGTAGGCTTATGCTATGGATTATGTAGCCTTGCGCCGGGCTGGTGAACAGAGGTTAAAAACAAAAAAGGCCCGGATTATCTCCGAGCCTTTTTATGTAGACCCACAAGGACTATTATTTAAGTATTTGGGGTATTTAACGGAGTATAATTAAATATATATATCAATATTGATAGGGGTTTTGATAGGTTCAAAATATTCCCACTTGTGAAAATGCGTCTCCTTTCAGTTTCCTTTGTCATTTTTTCCCCTTATCTTGCGGGTAAAACAAGGACATATGAAACCAATAATTCGTATAGGCGCGCATCTCAACAACGGTCAAGACACAAAAGTGGGAATTCGCTTTCATTATGGTCGAAACCGTCTATCCTCCGGCCTATCCTGTCACCCGTCCAACTGGGATAAGGCAGGGCAGCGGTACAAGGACACTTCGCCCGATGCAGCGTTTTGGAACACCCAACTAGGAGACCGTATTTCCGAACTCCGTTCTATCATTGACGATATTATTAGCGAAAAACCAGCGGGAAGCACGTTACCGGGGGGAGGATCTTGCGCCGGTAAGTTGGCCGGAAGTGGTGAGGCGTTTTAATGTGGCCGTTGGTAAGTCCCAAACGCCGTACCAGGTAGAACCCTTTTTTCAAAAGTTACTCGCAGGCGATTGGAAGGATAAGAAGCGGGGCACGGTCAAGGTATACGAAAACGCGATGGGGCTATTCTCCAAATTTGTAGGCGGTCGGAAAATGACCTTTGCCGACGTAGACAAGGCATTTTATAAAGACTTTACTGCCTATCTACGCAGCGAGGGGAGAGACGACGCCTATACGCATTCAATGGTTAAGCGGGTAAAACAAATATGGCGCCCCGCTTGGGATGCAGGTGTGAACAAAAACCGCGCATCGTTTGAGGTGAGACTAAACGAAGATCTTAATTTACCCGCACCGACGCCAAAACCCGAACCATACTTTGCCCTGGAGGAAGTTAAACACCTGTTCGACCTGGAGTTGACCGATCCTAAAATGATCCGTGCCCGTGATTGCTTCGTAGCTGCCTGTTTGACCGGCTTGAGGGAAAGCGATTGGGGCAAACTCTCCCTTTCTTCCCGGGACTTGCTGGAGGTGAACGGGTTCTTTTTCCAGATCATTCGCACACAAAAAGGCCGGAAAGACGACCAAACCGCCGCCGCGCCCATCCTGGGACCCGTCCGGGAGATCCTGGAGCGCAACGGGGGGCGCCTCCCTTTTGTCACCGGCTTGTTGAGCGATATAAAAGAGCTTGCCCGGCTGGCTGGCTTCGATGATGAAATACCCGTGGCCACCGATTCAGGGGAGCGGCATATCGAATACCTTCCCCGATGGACGCAAGTTGGGACGCATACGGGGCGTAGAAGCTTCGTTTCTAACCTCAAGGACCTGGGAGCGCCAAACGAGGTAATTAAGCGCATGACGGGGCACGCTGTCAGTGGAGGGGACATTTTGAACACATACGACAAAAGGAGCTTGGCTAAAAAGCTGGCAGCAACTATCCCCTACCTCCAGGACGTGGAAACCGTCTTTGGCGCAACCAGGCAGCCCATTTTGAAGATAGCCAAATAGTGAGTTACCCGGGGACCATACGCCCGGCTTGGATTGACTGAAATAAAAAACCCTCCCCGCTCAAAGTTTGACCACAACGACGGGGAGGGAATTTTGAAAGTATTACCATTCAAAACATTGTAAAGATGCAAAATTCCAATGCAAACTTCCTGGTCCAACAATTGCCGGATCTGCCCGCACTGCTGGAGTTTAATGGGCCTACGCCGTGCTATCGCCGTGTTTGGGCCATTATGCCACCTCTAGCCTTGTCGCAGGGACGGCTATACAGCACCGGCACCTTTCTTCCGCACTCAACCGCGGCCCGGCAATTTTCGGGCTCGGGGAGTCTGGCCGTTCTGATGGGGCTTGTCCCGCCGACTGAGCTTAACCAAGTCCGGTGGCCCTACCCTGTTGGCGCTCCTGTCCACTCATGTTGGCCGGTATTGGCGTTGAACTCTTTTTACTCCGAGAGATCCGGCATTTAACGGAAATGCAGCTATTTGGGGATAGGGCACACTGGCAGGAGGTCAAAAATTATTACCGTGCCCGTGCTGAATTTCAAAGAGAGATCGAGACGATCAAAAACGAAGCCGCCGGTATCACCACCACCACCGGCAACCAGGTCCCTACCCCATCGCACCAGGTCAACCAACACCAGGCCGGGGGGACGCCGGTACAAGTCCCTTTTTCCCTGGAGTTCTCCAGCAACGGGAACGGGAAACACCACTAGCAACGGAAGCCGGGCATTGCCGCAATTGTGGGCGTGCCCTGGCTTACCGTCCGGATCAAAAACCTATCCTTTTATTCTGTTCCCCGCGATGCAAAACGGCATTTTACAGGCGTGCAAAGCGCTTGAAAACCAATGCTTAACGGGGAACAGCTTAAACCATCACTAAAATGAAATCCTTATTCCCCCCTGATCGACCGCACGGGAAGTTACGCCGGGCCGACCCCCAGCATTTTACAACGAGCTCGCCCACACAAGCGCCATCATGACCGAGCGCCCCACTTCCACGATCCTGGAGCCGGGACGCATCGGCATGGTCTAAAAACCACTGACAGGCCACCGTTCAAAAAACGACGCATGAAGGCACGGATGACACCAAACCAACAAGTTTTCCGACAAGGGGACCAACAACCATACCAAACGGGCGAACCGGCCACGACGGAAAAGAGCCTGACACCACGCCGCTGGCAGGGGGAACGCGATCACCTGGCCGCCTGAGGTGTTGGGCTAGGGCGTGCCCGTGGGGTAGAACCGGAGGACGCTTGAAAGTTGGGCCATTGATCGGGGGGCAACCCTTTCCCCTTTTATTTCAATATAGGTTTATTTCAAACAATTCCTGAAACGTCCAAAAATGAATAAACCTATATTTTAATTAATTAGTTATCAACATGTTGGGGAAAACTTTTCCGGCGTTGTTGTGGATATTCTCACCGCAATAGTTGAGTTTTGTGTTGAAGAGTATTCAATCCCGGGTTTGGCCAACAAAATTTTTGAACATCGCGCAAATTGGCGTTAAAACGAAGAAAATGAAAGTAGCAACACTAACGGATGAGGAACTAAACCAGATCATTGAAGGCGCTTGTGACCGCGCACTGGCTAAATTCCAGCTTTCCCGAGACGCCCGGCAATGGGCTGATCTTCTTTCCCGGAAGGAAGCCAGCGAATTTTTGGGCGTCTCCTGCCCCACGATTGACCTTATGATGAGGCAGGGTAGGGTAGAACGTGTTCATGTCGGACGCCGGGTTCTGATTCGCCGGGAAGATCTGGAAGCCATTGTAGCATCCAAGCGCAAGCGCAAATAATTTCAAAAACAAAAACCCGGACCAAGCTGGCAGCCGATCCGGGTTTTTTAAAACTCATTTACATGCGCAAAGATATAGAAACCGCACAAATAAAGCAATTCGGGGGCGAAAATGTAAAAGACGAGCCACAAATAAAGAAATTGCATCCGAACGAAAGCCAGAAAAAAGACGCTAAGCGGCAAAAATTACTCCAGTCAAGTCAATGCATCATTGACGCCGCCGGAAAGTCCATCGTCTTTTCCTCTCCCTGGGTGAAAATAGGGGAGGTACCCATTATTGCAAAAGGAACGATCAACCTAATACAAGGGAAAACCGGCGCGCATAAGTCCCGACTAGCAGAGGGGTTTAGTGCTTTGTTACTCGGGCACGGGGTGAAAGAATACGCCGGTTTTGAGAAAAACGGTTTAGGGGCTGGCTATTGCGTCGCATACGTCGATACGGAGCGCAACACGCAGGAAGATTTTCCCGCCGCCGTACAACGTATCCGGGAGCTGGCGGGATATGAGAAAACAGAGAACACCCGCAATTTTTACCCGGTATCCATCAAAGGGTTCTCCAGAGAGGAAAGGTTAGACGCCACCCGGGAATGGATTGAGTATGTGCGGGAAGATATGAAAACCCGGGGGCTGGAGGATTGGCATTTATTTGTAGTGTTGGACGTCATCACGGATTGCGTGCGGTCCTTCAATAATGACGCAGATACGTTGGCGCTGTTCGACTATATCGGCAATCTGACGGAAGATTACGGGGTTAGCTTCCTGTTGATCCTACACGAAAACCCGGGAAGTGAAAAGGCTAGGGGGCATACCGGGACAGAGGGAGCGAACAAGGCCAACACCCAATTACAGATTGGTTTTGAGCGGGACGCAAACGGCGAAGAAACCGAATTAATAAAGGTCCGTTTCCTGAAAACCCGAAACGCCGCACGCCCATCGCCTTTGTACCTCCAGTATTCAAAAGCAATCAGAGGGCTTGTACTTGCCGATCCGGATCTTATTGCACAAGTGACCGGACCAAAACAAAAGAGGGGACATAGAAAGCATCATTGAGATACTGGAGCCGGTTTTTGATATGCACCCCTCACTGACTAAAAAGGAGGTGGTAGATTATCTCAAAAAAGCCGGGATTGCAGAGCGCACCGCCGAACGCCGGTTAAAGGAGATCCTGGAGATCGGCACCGAACTAAAAACGAATGAAGGAAAACCCGCCAAGCTAAGAGTGGATGTAATGCCCGGGAAGCCGACTATTTACCGCTTGGAGACAATAGAGCAGCCGAATGAAAAAGATGAGGATTTACCATTTTAGACCACCCGCGCCAAGCCAAAACCATATACACGAGTGGCTTGGCTTGGGTACCCCTCCGACCACCCGCGCCAAGCCAAACCGTATATAGGGAGTGGCTTGGCTTGGGTACCCTGGAGAGGCCCAAAAAAACACCAAAATGGAAGTACAACACGAAAAAAAATTCATCACTGATAGCGTACTAAACCGCGTCGTTAGCCTATTCAACCGCGCCACCGACCCCATACCGGTTTGGGATCACGAGAAAGACCGGCCAAAATGGGTTAACCTACTCGACCTGTTATTGGATGAACCGGGGGAGGATCTTGCCAAAATAATCGAGCGGATAAGATCCACCAGCGACCAGGACGAACGCGCACGCCTCAAAAAGCAGATACCGGCATTCACTCCGAGCGGTTTGTTTGCCCATCGCAGCAAAGGGGGATTGATAGCCCATACCGGATTGATTGCACTTGACATTGACGCCAAAGACAACGCCGAACGCCTGACTAATTACGGCGAACTGAAAAGCGAGCTGGCAGAGCTGCCATTTGTGGCCTACGTGGGGCAATCCGTTTGCGTACGGGTTACTTGGGCTTGATTCCGATCAAAGACCCAACCCGGCATAAACAGCACTTCAAAGCGCTTGAAATAGCTTTTGGCAACGCCGGGCTTATCATTGATAACGCTTGCAGCGACGTTACCCGCTTGCGGTTCTGGAGCTATGACCCCTCCCCTATATAAACCACTTGGGCCAAACGTGGCAATCCGAGTATGAAGCGCCGGTCATCAAAGCATCCTCACCCACATACCGGACTGACGCCGGGGGAAACCCTGGGAGGCATTCAACGAAGCGCACAATATTGTAGACGTCCTGGAGGGCTACGGTTGGACCATACTAAGCCAGAAAGGGAATGAGGTAGATCTGACCAGGCCGGGGAAGAATGAAGGGAAAAGCCTTGCATTCTAGACATAACAGGGTAACATCTGGAGTTCAACGCCTGGTTTACCTACCCAAACCTGCTTTCCCCATTCGACCTGGTTAAGTTCTACGAACATGGGGGGACGCAAAGGCGACGGCACAAGCGCTCAAACAAAACGGGATATGAAATACCAACCAACTATCCAAACCGGCACCGATCACCTGGAGCGCATTAAAAAAGCAGCGCAAAGGGGTGAACTGATCACGGCGCTAGGACTTGCCGACGAGCTGGAGCAATGGATAGGCCACCAGGATGCAACGGAGCGCACTGAGGTACTGATCGATGATCTGCACGCGATTGTAGACGACCTCCAGAGCAAGGTGAAAACCGCAACACACGCATTTTTTCAAACATCAAAATAACATTCACATCATGGACAACATTCAAACGACCTTTCGCCCCAACCAGGAAATACTTTCCAGCTTCCATAAGCAAGGGGCACGCATTCAGAAAGCAGGAAACTTTTTGTAGAGAACTGGAAACGCCTTTCCAGGAAACTCAACAACGGCGAACGCCTGGAGCCGCACGAGACCGCGAACTTTTGAATTGTTACCGGACCATGCAAATTTACAACCGCGTATTGGACCCGGAGCAAGGCCGGGAATTGGCCAAAGAGGTCAAGCGCTGGCAGCTTGCCCGGTAGAGTTCCTACGCTATGCCATTCAGGAAAGCCGGTTACTGGAAACCACGGAAGCGATTGACAAAACCTTCCGGGAGATACACGCATGGTTTGGCGAATAAATTAGGCTTGAAATTGACAGCATTATACGGGGCACGGACGGGAATATTCTTCGCCCTACGCCGTGCCTCTTTTTGAAAAGCTAACATCCATCTAACATGCCGTTCGATAAAACAACCGCCGCCGAAGCCGGACGCAAGAGCAACAGGCTAGGGAGGCCGAACAAGGCCACCAGGGAGTTGAGGGAAACGGTTAAGGCTATCCTGGAGAGCTACGCCGAAACAATGGAGGAAGATTTGAAAGCGCTTGAGCCAAAGGACCGGTTAAACATCCTGGTGCGCTTGCTGAATTCGCTATACCAAAACTCACCCGGGGGGAAATGACCGGCCCCGATGGGGGACCAATGCAGACGATCATCGAATTTATAGACGCCTCAAACGATAACAACGTGCTTTTTTTGCCACCTGAAACGCACACGCCGCCCGTGACGGTCGAAAGCGCACCGGATAGGCCTATCCCTCCCTTACCGCCGGTACGTCAACCAGAGGCCACCAGCGAGCCGGAAAACATATCCGATGGGGTTTGGTGTAAAGAGCTTCATTTTCGTACCACTTTCAGCCGCTTTCCTTCCTGGGGGAGCGGTTTTTTCGTTTGCTGGGGAAGGGGGGGGGGGAAAAAGAAAATTGGAAAGGGGGGGGAAAAAAAGGGAATTTTTAATATTGAAAAACTTTTTTATAATCTCCCCAAAAAACAAAAAAAAAAGGCGGCCGGGGTTATTGGTGGGTTTTGTTTTTAAAAATGGAAATTTTGGAGTTTTTACCAGGTCCGGGGGAAGTCTACCCCTTTCATCTGCTAAATGACCGTTGCCCCTATCCGCACACGCAGCGCTCAAAATCCGAAAAAAAGGAGGGTCAATTCCTAACGGCGTTCCCCCTGGTAGCAGACCCCAACCCCGTCAACACACACGAAGTTTTTGAAGTGTGGGGGTAGTGTTGAAAACCCAAGTGTGAAAAGTGGAAAACTTTTAGGCTTTATGCGGGGTAGTGGTACGTTCCCACGTTTCCGCTTCGCCACTAAAGAAAAGGACACATAACAAAGTGTTTACGTGTCCTATTTTCCATAACTTTTCCTTTGCTATCAAAGTTGATATTGATAGTCAATAAGTTACGCTGTTCTATGTAGACCCACAAGGATTCGAACCTTGACGAACAGAACCAAAATCTGGTGTGCTACCGTTACACTATGGGTCTTTCTGCCCTTCGGCATCCCCCTTTTTAAAAAGGTGCGACAAAAATAAGGTTGTTCAACTAACCGCGCAAGGGGAAAGAGCGTTTTTTTTGAGGGATTAGGGATTAGGAAGCATTTTTACGCTATCCCCTGCTCCCTGCTCTCTGCTCCCTGCTCCCTATTTCCCGCTTCCTGCTCCCTGTTCTCACGCAACCCTTTGCTCCATTCTTTCCCTAAAATCCCAGTAGAACGCGTCGTCGTTGAGCAAATCGTAGAGGGTTTCGTGGTATTCGGGGAATTCGGGGAGGTTGTTGTGATGGGCGCCGGGGATAGTAAACAGGCGGCTGGTGTGGGGGATGAGCTCGTGGAGCATTTTGCCCTGGCGGTAAGAGATGAGGCGGTCGCGATCCCCGTGCAGGATAAAGACGGGGCAAGTGGTTTTCTTCAGGAAGCGGTCGGTGCGCATCTGGTAGCGCAACAGGTATTTGAGTGGGAGCATAAACCCGTAGCGGCGGATTTGGTAGAGGAAGCTGTAGTAGGGCGCGTCGAGGATGAGCATTTTGGGGTTGTTCCAGGAGGCGATCCGGGCGGCGATGCCGCTGCCCAGGGAGCGGCCGTAAATAACGATTTTGTCTTCCGGGTAGCGCTGAGCTACCCATTTGTAGATGCTTTGCGCGTCGTTATACAGGATCGTTTCGCTTCGCCGGCCTGTGCTTTTACCGAAGCCCCGGTAGTCGAACAGGAAAAATCATACCCCTTGCTGACGAAGTCCTTGGCAAATTTCCCCAGCCCTTGAGGCTGCGGGAATTGCCTTTGAAGTAGAGTACCACCCCCCGGGAGTTGGGCACTTTGAACAGCAGCGCGTTGATTTCCCCACCGTCTTCCATGTCGAAGTTGATCTCTTCAAACGGGAAAGGGTAGCGGTAAACAAACTGATGCGGGAGCACCTCCGGACGGAAAAAGAAATAGTGCTGAAAAAAATAGAAAATAAGGCATATTCCGGCATAAACCAACAGAATAAATACCGGAGCAAGCATCCATGGCGCCAGAGCAGGTAGAATCATAGGGCAACTTTAGGTGAACAGGCCAGGGAAAAGATCGGAATTTTTTTGACATCCCCTCCCTTTTTCTACGCGCTATTTTTTTTCCCCGCTGCCGGCGATAGAGCCGGGCGCCCGCATACAACAACTGCCCGAACAACAGAAGCCCCAGGAAAGCCAGCACAAAATCCAGCGTGTTGCGGAATACGGCCAGCAAGACAATGGCTACCAGGAACAGGGTAGGCACCTCGTTGAGCAGCCGAAACTGGAACGAGGTGTACGGAAGCCCGCCCCGCTCCAGCCGGGGGATCAACCCTCCGCTCCAGAAATGGTAAACGGTTAACCCAATCAAAAGCGCCAGCTTCGGGTACATCCAGCTTCCGTTGGCCGCAAGCCACACCCATCCGTAATAGAATACCATGCCCAGCCCAAAGATCCAGGTAATCCCCATCGCCGGCGTACAGATGATGCGGTATACCCGCCGTTCCATCAGGGCGTACTGTGCCGTCAGTATCCCCCGCTCCGGCTCCGGCCTCCCCGCCGACTCGACGTGGTAGACAAACATCCGCACCAGGTAAAACATTCCTGCAAACCAGGCTACAAACCCAATGATGTGAAACGCTTTAAAGAACAGCAGCATGGGGATTTTTTTTAAAATTTAAAAATGCGACGAGGGGTGTGGTAGAGGATGTAAAGGATGTAAAGGATGTAGAGGATGTAAAGGATGTAGAGGGTGTAGAGGAGGCTGTTCAAAAACTGGCCCCCCCCCCCCCCCCCAGGCTCCGCCTCCCGGAACCCGTAATCGGATACTCTTTTTGCGCCGCAAACCAAGAGGTACACCCTTTTTGAACAATCTCTTCGCAACCCCGTAACTTAACAGTGACTCGCATCACCATTTTTACGTTGGTCAAGGAATAATTTTGCTCCTGCAAAACTAACTTTCGCGCCTGTGTGTTGGGCAGAAGAAAGCAAAATTTACGCAAAGATGACTGGATTCGATTTTCAAAAAGAGGTGCTCGACCGGAGTTATGAGGTTCCGGTGCTGGTGGATTTTTGGGCGCCTTGGTGCGGTCCTTGCCGCGTTTTGGGGCCGGTATTGGAGGAATTAGCCAAAGAACAGGCGGGGAGGTGGGATCTGGTGAAGATCAATACGGAAGAGGAAGAGGCCTTGGCGTACCGCTACCAGATACGAAGCATTCCCAATGTCAAATTGTTTTCCGGGGGCGAGGAGGTAGCCGAGTTTGCAGGCGCCCTCCCCAAAGCGCAGATCGTGAAATGGCTGGACGAACACCTGCCGGATGAGCGGAAGAACGCCTTCCAGGATATCCTGCAACGCGTCCTCGCCGGCGACGCCCAAGCCGCGAGCGAGCTGGAAGTCTTTGTAGAACAAAATCCAGGTCAAACCGAAGCAAGGCTGGTTTTGGCCCAGCAATACGCGTTTCAGGAGCCCGCAAAAGCGGAAGCCCTGGCGGCGCCGATCCCACCCGGGGATCCGCTCTATGATGCCGCTGCCGACGTGCGCGCCATCGCCCGCTTCCTGCAAACGGAATTTGACTCCGCTCATCCCGCCGGAGCGCTTTTGGACCTCGCTAAACAAGCCATCCGCACCGGCGAGAACGAAACCGCTATTCAGAAAATCATCGAAGCGGCCAGCATGGATAAAGAATACCAGGAGGCAATGCCCCGCAAAACCGCCATCGCGTTCTTCCGAACCTGGGGCCAGCAGCACCCGCTCACCAAAAACTACCGCTGGCGATTCGATATGGCCATGTATTAGACGGTGGACGGTGGACGGGAGACGGTGGACGGTGGACGGTGGACGGGAAACGGTGCAGGGATAAGGTTGAATTACATTACTTCGCAACCCCGCAACTTCGCAACCCCGCAACCCCGCAACGTTATCTCACGCCGGTAAATTGATCAACTTTTGCCGGTCTTTGATGGTGATGGAGCCCTCGACGATATCGATATAGCCGTCGGCTTTAAATTCGGTGAGCATCCGGATGACGCTTTCCTTGGCGGTGCCGACGATCCGGGCGAGGTCATCGCGAAGGATATTGATCTCGTTTTTGCCTTCTTTATCGCTCAGGTAGAGCACAGCGTCGGCGACGCGTTTCCGGACGGAGTTATAAGCGAGTTGAAGGAGTTGTTCTTCTTTCTCGGCGATATCGTTGGCCAGCATGCGGATGAGCTGGGAGGAAACGTCGCGGTTGCCATAGAGGAGAGAGGCAAAATCGTCTTTAGGGATCAGGCTGAGTTCGGCTTCTTCCAGGGCGGCGGCGGATTCGGTATAGGGCGTGTCTTTAATCAGGTCGACGTAGCCCAGAAAGTCGCCTTCCTTGAGGATGTCGATGATGTACTCTTTTCCGCTTTCGTTGGTTTTGAAGATCTTGATTTTGCCCACTTTGACAAAATAGAGGTACCTGGGGTAATCGCCTTCTTCATAGACGTTTTCCCGTTTTTTGAAGTGCTTGGTTTTGCGTTGTTCGGAGAGTTTTTTGAGCTCTTCGTATCCGCGCGCCTCGTTGATGAACGCGCTTAGCCCCTGGTCGGTGCGGTCGAAATGTTTGCGCACCTGATCGCTTTTGCGCAGGCGGGTTTCGACGACGGCGAGGAGCTCGTCTTTGTAAAAAGGCTTGGTGATGTAGTCGTCGGCGCCCAGGTTCATCCCACGCCGGAAGTCGGCTTTTTCCGCTTTGGCAGTCAGGAAAATGAACGGGATGGAGGCTGTATCCGGTTTTTTGCCCAAGATGTTCAGCACGCCAAACCCATCGAGCCGGGGCATCATCACGTCGCAAATGATGAGGTCGGGTTTTTCCCGGGAAGCCAGTTCAACGCCCAGGGTGCCATCTTCCGCCTGAAGTACTTCGTAATCGGACAGTTCGAGGATTTCGGCGAGATTTTCCCGCACTTCCAAATTGTCTTCGATGACGAGGATTTTCTTTCGGTTCATAAGGGCTGACGAATTAGATCATTAGGTTATGCAAACAATGGGTTCCGCATCCGGCGGCCGGTTCAGGAGGCAGGAGCTTCGGCTTCTTTCAGCGGAATTTGCACAAAAAAGGTAGTCCCTTCTCCCAGTTTGCTTTCAAAGGTAATGTTTCCCTGCATTAATTCCAGGTAGCGCTTGACGATATTCAATCCCCACCCGGTTCCCTGGATGTCTTCCACGTTATGGGCCCGGAAAAAGCGGGTAAAAAGGTGTTGCTGTTCTTCTTCCGGAATACCAATCCCTTCATCCCGGACCATAAGGGTCATTTCGTGGTCCTGCAAATCCATCTGGCAGTGCACTGGTTTGCCGGCAGGGGAGTATTTAATGGCGTTGGAAAGGAGGTTGAACAAGACATTTTTCAGCAACTTCTTGTCGACGTACACCACAGCGCCTTCGGGCGCCGGGATGAAGTTCAGCTCCTGGCCGGGTTTGAGCAGCCCCAGAATATCCTCGGAAATTTCGTGGCAAAATGCCCGGAGGTCGCAACGGACGGGCTGGCACTGCACTTTGCCTTCTTCCAGTTTGCTTAGGGAGAGAAAGTCGTTGAGGATGCTGGTCAGGTTGCTGACGGCCGACTTGATGCGGGCGGTATGGCGCATGCGCTTCTCCTGCTGGTCTTTATCGAGATAGGCTTCAATGAGATCCGCAGAGGACAAAATCGTGCTCAGCGGCGTGCGGAACTCATGGGAAGCCATGGCCACAAACCGCGATTTGAGCACGTTCAGCTCCTTTTCCCTTTCGTAGAGGTCGCGCAGTTCGGCTTCGCTTTGGCGGAGCGCTTCCTCGATGGATTTGCGCTCCTGGATTTCAAATTCGAGCTTTTGGTTGATATTCAAAAGCTGGTTCACGGCAGCGGCCAGCTCTTCGGTGCGCTGCTCCACCCGGAGTTCGAGCTCGGCGTTCATTTGCCGGATGCGTTCTTCCGCAGCGCGCTGCTCGGAAATATCAATCCCCGAACTCAAGGCGGCAACCGGTTTGCCTTGCTCATCGGTAAGCAGGGAATTCCGGAATGCGACCAGGCGGTGTTGCCCGTCTTTGGTAATGATCGGGTTTTCGAAATAGTCCAGGTTCATGCGCTCTCCGGAGAGCATCCGGTCAAACACGAAGCGGAGCTTATCCCGTACAGCAGCGTCGATGCATAAGTCGAACCAGTCTTGTCCCAGCAATTCCTCCTCTGAGTAACCCAGAATATCCGAACCTTTATTGTTCACCAGGGTGATTTTGTGGTTGCGGTCGATCACGACAATCAGGGTGTTGGCAACGTCGAGGTAGCGCTGTGCGCGCTCTTTTTCTTCCTGAAGGGCTTTTTGCGTTTGCTTTTGTTCGGTAAGGTCGTGCAGGATGCCGGTGAAAATGCGCCGGTTGTGGAGCTTTACCTCGCTGACGCTTAAGCGGCAGGGGGAAAATATGTCCGTCTTTTCGAATGGCTTCCACTTCGCGGCCAATCCCGATAATTTTACGGATTCCTGTCTGGACGTAATTTTGAATATACCCATCGTGTTTTTCCTGGTGGGGACTAGGCATCAGCATGCGGATGTTTCTGCCGATCATCTCCTGGATTGCATACCCAAACATCCGCGCAGCAGACTGATTGACCATTTCCATAGTTCCTGACTCGTCGATCAGGATAATGGCATCGGTCGCCGTTTCTATAATAGCCTCAAACCGAAGGGTGGCGTCGGAAAAGGCGGTTCGATGTGGATCTTGCGGGTTCAATGAGTTGTTTTTTTTCAATCGACAGTTAATATAAGCGGAATTTATAAAAAGTCAATGCTGGGAGATGACAAAAATCATCTCTGCCATGGTGTTAATCCGCGATTTTGCGTGCAATATGCCAAGCCTTTTTTTAAACATGACGTTGGTGGTGTCTACTGCTGCGCTTGGGGTGTGGCAAAGTTGCGGTTTATTTTAAGGAAATCCACCATGGTCACAAAGGAAAACTATAATATGGTGCATAGGCTGGAGTTGCTGGGGATTGGGGCTTCCAAGGACAGGGAGCTCAAGATCAATCTTCTGGAGGCGCTCCGGCAGCTTTCCGTAGACATCCCGGTGGAGGAGGTTCGGGAGATCGATCGCTTGCTGGCTTACGGCATCTCCGGAATTCCTGCACTGATTGTCGACGGAAGGGTTGTTTTTCAAAAAGTGGTCCCAACCGTCGAAGATCTTCGGCTGGTATTGAATATCCTGCTGAACGACCGGCCCCTTGGGATGCGGGTCAAAAACATTGTAGTGCCCACCGATTTTTCGGCCACTGCAGAAAATGCGTTCCAGTATGCCATGCACCTGGCGAGGTTGTTTGGGGCCAAGGTCCGCCTGGTGCATATTCACCAGGCAAAAACCGATCTGGGCACGTCGGTGCTGGTAGAAGGGCAAAGCGAGGAATTGCATTACAAGCAGGAACTGCTGGAGTCGCTGGCACAATCTCCTGTTCCTTACCCTGGATTTACTCCCCTGGAAGTTACTTCGGAAATGATCAGCGGGACGGTAGTCGACGAGTTGCGCGCGATCACCCGGCAAAAGGACACGGACCTCATCGTCATGGGCTCCACAGGCGACACCCGCTTCCTCGGCAGGTGGCTGGGTAGTATTTCCTCGGAAGTGGCGCGAAAGGCCTATTGCCCGGTGCTTCTGGTGCCCAGGAATACCAAGTTTAAAAAAATCAACGAGGTGGTGTACGCCTGCAATTACCACCCCTCTGAAGAGACCGTGCTCAACAAGATCGTTCATTTCGCAGTCCAAACCCAGGCTTCCCTGCATCTGGTGCATGTGCATACGGGCAAATCCCCCGTGGCTTACGAAGGCCATAAAATCCCTGTCGGGCCTTCTCCCGAAGAAGGAGGCGTAGAACTGAAACTTTCTCAGGTTTCCCATTCGGATGTGCTCGACGGGTTGTCCGGGTATGCCCGGGATAACGGCGCCGGAATCATGGTCATGGGCACCACCCACCGGCCTTTTCTGGAAGATCTGTTCCGGAGAAACCTTACCCGCGAAATGGCGATCAATACCTCCATCCCGCTCATGATCATGCATTTCGACGACTGATCCTTCCTGAAGCTGTTTTCTTTTTTTTAGCGATAAAAATCTCTTTGTAGAATGATGATTGTCATCACATTCTACAAAGAGGATCGTTAGATTTGAGTAAAATAGTTGATTTTCAATCAATAAGAGGATTGAAAAGGAGGGAGTATGAAAATGATCTTCATGGGGTTGGCTGCGGTTTGGGTCCTTTCTTCCGCGCCATGTTGCCCACCAGAAAACCAGGACCTGGCCAAAGCCATGCTGCTGTTTGATCAAGGGTATATCCCTGCATGGTACTACGCCAAAACGGGCGATATGGTTAAGGCCAAAAAGGCGGTTTTTTACCTCGAATTCCAATGGCAACGCCTGCAATTGGCGTGGAATAGCCAACTGGCGGAATTCCCCGAAACGGGCTTGGCGCTTCCACGCGCTTCGGCGCGGTTGTCGGAAGCCTATGTGGCTATTGATAACAACGACCCCATCCGGGCAACGCGCTCCCTGGAGCGGGCTCAGGAAGAACTGCGCCAATTACGCGCAGGCTGCGGGATGTCCTACTTCTTGGATCCCTGGTATGCGCTGGAGAGCGACTTGTGGACCGTCCTGACCACCCTGAAAGATCCGCAACTCCAGCTGATGGAATGGGAAGAGGTAACGGAAATGGCGCTGAGTTGCTCCCTTTCCTGGAATGCCGTCTCTCAGGCGCCGATTGATACCCGTTTGCTGGATTGGGAAGAGGCGGAAAAAAACCCCTTGGCCAACGTCCAAAAAACCCTTGCACAAAAGATGGCCGGTCTCCAGCGGGCAATGAACGCCGGCGACCAGGACCAGGCAGCCCAGGCAGCTCAAGCGGCATACGATGCCTTTTGGGCTGGATTGAAACATTTTGGAACCTTTTCTGTGGCATCCGCCAGTTTTGCCGGGCGGAATACGATCCCGCCTCCGGCTAAAATCCAGGCCCTATGAATCCAAACCGACCCATCCGGGAGATTATGACGATCGATTTGGTGACCGTCTCCCCCGAAACCAATGCGAAAGCGATCAAAGCGATATTCGATCGCCATGATTTCCACCACCTGCCCGTCGTGGAAAAGGGCGACCGCCTGATCGGGATTATCAGTAAAACCGATTTCTTCAAGCTTTCGTACGTGTTATCCCTGAGAACGACTGGCCGCACCTGGACCGAAAACGAATACCAGACCCTTAGCGCGAAAGACCTGATGACAAAATATCCCTTGAGCCTGGATCCCGAGGATACCATTGGGCTCGCTGCCGATATCTTTTTAGCTAATAAATTTCACGCGCTGCCCATCCTGGAAGAGGAACGGTTGGTAGGTCTGATTACTACCCACGACTTGCTCTTGTTTAGCTATAACTCGCCGATTCCGGAAGCGGAAGGAGACGAGGGGTATATTTAACAGAGAGAGGGCCCGCCGTGTCCGGTAAAATGCATTCTTCAGTTTATAAAATGCTCCAACTACTATGGATAAAGGGGAAAAAATTGAAAACGTCATGACGACTGAAGTGATTTCCCTGGCCCCCGATGACGTTATGGAAAAAGTCAGGGACATTTTCGATCACTATAGTATTCATCATATTCCTGTGGTAGACAGCCGCCGGAAAGTCGTGGGTATTGTCAGCCGCGAGGATTTATTCAAAGTGCTTCATGGGTTTTCTCTGTTTAAGGCCCAGCAAAGCGAAACCTACAACAACGCCATCCTGCGCTCCTTGCTCGTCGGCGAAGTAATGACCGGCCAGGTTGCTCGCCTGAGCCCCAAAGATTCTCTGCAAACAGCGGCGGACTATTTCCGGGAGAATCTGTTTCATGCCATTCCCATCGTTGATGAAAACGACCGGCTCGTGGGCATTCTCACCACCTACGACCTGATCAATTACGCTTTCAGGGAAGAGCCCGTCGATACAACGCCTCTCTAGCGATTGCGAATCCTGGCAATCTTTAGTAGCTTTGCCTGCATGTGGACATTGGCTCGCTTTGGACATGTGGCGCTGGCAGCGCTTTTGCTGCTGAGTTCTGCCGGCATTACGCTGAACAAGCACTTTTGCCGGGGCGAACTGCGTTCTCAGGCGCTTTTCGTACGGCCGCCGTCCTGCCATGCCCAAGCGGCCGCCAGCCCTGCCTGTCCTTTCCATGACAACACCGCTTCTCCTGACGAAGACGCAGAGAATGGGTGTTGCGACGACCGATCCATCGTACTCAAACAAGACGGCCCTCAGCAAGTACGTACCTTCGACTGGAAGCTTTCCCTGCCGGTCTTGCCGGTTTTTTTGCCTGCGCCTTCTACCGCCAGCCTTCTTTCGGCCGCGGCGGCTTTTTGCCCCGGGCTGAATTGGGGATTCGATCTTCCCCCGCCTAAAGTCGCCCTCCGCATTTTATTTCAGGTGTTCCGAATTTGATGATTTTCCGGAAGGAGCCTCCCGAGGCTCCTGAAAGAGAAAGGCGCCGCCGCAGGAGTCTCCCATGTATTCCTTGCAGCGCGTATTTGGCCGTTCTCTGCGCTTTCCTTTTCCTTCAAAGGTTAATCCGGAAAATTCATGTTGAACCAATTGATCTATTTTTTTCTGCATAATAAGTTCCTGACCTTTTTGCTTCTCTTGATGCTGGCAGGTTGGGGACTTACGACCGCGCCGTTTGATTTTCATATTCCCGGGTTGCCCCGCAACCCGGTACCGGTCGACGCGATTCCCGATATCGGCGAAAACCAGCAAATCGTCTTTACCGAATGGCCGGGCCGCTCTCCTCAGGATGTGGAAAACCAGATCACCTACCCGCTCACCGCCGCGTTACTGGGCTTGCCAGGCGTAAAAGATATCCGGTCGACCTCTATGTTTGGCTTCTCCAGTATCTATGTGATCTTCGAAGACCAGGTTGAATTCTATTGGAGCAGGTCCCGCATCCTGGAAAAACTCAATGCTCTTCCTCAGGATTTACTGCCCGCAGGCGTGCAACCTACTCTCGGCCCGGATGCCACCGCCCTGGGCCAGATTTTCTGGTACACTCTGGAGGGGCGCGATCCGAAGGGCAACCCGGCCGGAGGTTGGAATCCGCAGGAACTGCGCTCCATACAGGATTTCTACGTGCGTTATGGCCTGAGCGCTGCATCCGGGGTGGCAGAAGTTGCCTCGGTAGGGGGATTTGTAAAGGAATATCAAATCGACGTCGATCCGGCGGCCATGCGGGTTGCCGGGGTAGCCCTGGAGGATGTACTCGCTGCAGTGAAGCAATCGAATATCGACATCGGGGCGCAAACGATGGAAATCAACCTGGTGGAATACTATGTCCGCGGCTTGGGATATATCCGGAAGGTGGAGGATATCGAGGAAACGGTCGTCAAGGTTCGGAACAATATTCCGATTCGGGTAGCCGACATTGCCCGGGTGAATCTGGGCCCGGCTGAGCGAAGGGGCGCTCTGGACAAGGCCGGAGCGGAGGCCGTTGGCGGGGTAGTCGTCGCCCGTTTTGGCGCGAATCCGCTGGAGGTTATTGAGGCGGTAAAGCCAAAATCCGGGAAATCGAGCCGGGCTTGCCTTCCCGAATCCTGGAAGACGGGACGGTTTCCCAAGTACGGATTATCCCTTTTTACGACCGCACCCAGCTGATTCGGGAAACGATTGGCACCCTGTACAGCAACCTGATCCAGGAGATTCTGGTAACGACCATCGTGGTAATTATTTTGTTGTTCAATCTCCGGGCTTCCCTCGTCGTTTCGGGGTTATTGCCCGTGGCGGTGCTGATCACGTTCATTATCATGCGGTACGCCGGGGTGGATGCCAACGTGGTGGCGCTGGCGGGTATTGCTATTGCGATCGGTACGATGGTTGATGTTGGCATCGTTTTGTCCGAAAGCATCGTACACCGGATGGAACACCGGCCTCCCGGGGAAGATTTGTTTACAACCGTGTACAAAGGTTCGGCGGAAGTGGCTTCCGCTATTGTAGCGGCCGTGCTGACCACGATCGTGAGCTTTTTGCCGGTCTTCGCGTTGGAAGGCCCGGAAGGCAAATTGTTCAGACCCCTTGCCTTTACCAAGACGTTTGCGCTGGGAGCAGCTATTTTTCTTGCCCTGGTGGTGCTCCCTGCCTTGGCCCATACAGTTTTTTCGGTACGGTCGCCCCGCCGCCTCTGGCGCCTGACGGGCAACGCCCTTCTGATGGCAGTTGGGATCTATTTAGGAGCCGGGGGGAACCCAACCGCCGGATGGATTTTGGGACTTGTGGGCTTGAGTGGATTTGGGACTGCGGTTGCTGATCCCTACCTCCCGGAAGCCGGGCGCAGGCAGGTAAGCACAGGGAAAAACCTGTTGTTTGCCGCCCTTACCGCGTTGCTGATCACGCGTATGTGGATGCCCATGGGCGTAGATCAAAGCCTGTTTTTAAATTTCCTGTTTGTGCTGACGGTTTTGGGCAGTTTACTGGGTTTCCTGTTTATGATGACCCGGATCTATATCCCCGTTTTGCGGTACTTCTTGAAGTATAAAGCGCTTTTTCTTCTTGTTCCCGCCGTAATCCTGGTAGCCTGGACACTGATTTTCCGAAATACCGGGCGGGAATTTTTGCCCTCCCTGGATGAGGGGTCTTTTTGCTGATGCCTACCTCTATGCCGCATTCGGGAATCCAGGAAAATGTGAAGAACTTGCGTCTGCTGGACATGGCGGTTCAGGGCATTCCGGAGGTGGAGCTGGCAGTCGGCAAACTGGGCAGGGCCGAGAGCGCGCTGGACCCGGCGCCGATTAACATGTTCGAAAACGTGATTATCTACAAACCGGAGTACCTAACCGATGCCGACGGCCGCCGGTTGCGTTTTCGGGTCGATCGGAACGGAAATTATTTGCGCGACTCTACCCGGCAGCTAATCGAAGACCCTCGTGGACAGTACGTTCGCCAATGGAGGGATCATATCCGTTCTCCGGATGATATCTGGCAAGAAATCGCCCGGGTGACCAAGCTCCCGGGAGTAACTTCGGCGCCCAAACTACAACCCATCGAAACGCGGCTTATTATGCTCCAAACCGGCATGCGCGCGCCTATGGGCATAAAAGTCCAGGGCCCCGACCTGCACACCGTCGAGAAATTTGGCCTGAAACTGGAGCCCTTGATTCGCGAGGTCAGAGGGGTAAAAGAGGCCGCCGTTTTTGCGGAACGAATCGAAGGCAAACCCTATCTGGAGGTGGAGATCAACCGCCGGGCGATCGCCCGGCACGGGCTGGCCATCCAGGAAGTGCAGGATTATATTCAGGCTGCAGTGGGCGGAATGCCCCTGACGCAGACGGTCGAAGGCAGGGAACGCTACAACGTACGGGTGCGCTACCCGAGGGAACTGCGCAATGATCCGGAATTGCTGAGCCGCATTTATATCCCCTCCCGCAACGGCCTCGGGCAAATCCCTCTGGAAGAACTAGCCGAAGTGCGGTACGTCCAGGGCGCTCAAATGATCAAAAGCGAGGACGGCTTCCTGGTGGGCTACGTGTTATTCGATAAAGAATCGGGTGACGCCGAAGTAGATGTCGTGGAGCGCGTGCGCAACCATCTGGAAGAAAAATAGCCCAAGGCGACCTGGAAGTCCCTCCCGGGGTGAGCTATCGGTTTGCAGGTAATTACGAACAACACAGCCGCGCAGCCAACCGCCTGGCGATTCTGATCCCGCTCACCCTGCTAATCATCTTCATGATCCAGTACCTGGAATTCCGGTCGGTGCTGGTCTCGGCCATGGTCTTTACCGGGGTCCTGGTCGCTTTCGCCGGCGGGTTTATCCTGATCTGGCTTTACGGCCAGCCCTGGTTCCTTAATATCCCGTTTTTTGGAGAAAACCTGCGCGATTTGTTCCAGGTACACCCCGTTAACCTGAGCGTAGCCGTGTGGGTTGGTTTTCTGGCGCTTTTTGGCATCGTTACCGATGATGGAGTGCTGATGGCTACCTTTTTGAGAAACCGGTTCAACGCCGTTCAACCCGGATCCATCGAGGAAGTCCGGCAATTAGTGCTGGAAGGGGCTGCCAGAAGGATTCGCCCGGCGATGATGGTTACTGCCACCACGCTGCTTGGATATTTGCCCATCCTGACCGCCCGGGGCAGGGGCGCAGACATTATGGCGCCCATGGCGATTCCGGCGTTTGGAGGGTTGCTGATTGAAATCATTTCGGTGTTCATCGTTCCGGTCCTATTCTGCATCTGGCAGGAAAACCGCTGGAAACGCAAAAAAAAGAAGGCATGATGATCCGGTCTTTTTTATTGATCGTTTCGGTACTTCTGGCGGCAACCAGGCTTTGCGCGCAACCGCTGGACAGCCTGTTGTTTGCCATTCCCGGGCAAAACCCCGGGCTGAAAGGAAAATACCGTAAATATGAAGCGTTAATGGAGCGCCAGACTCAGGCGGGCCAATGGCCTGAGCCGGAACTAGGGCTGGCGTTCATCGCGTTCCCCTTGCCGAACGCTTCTCCACTCCCCTCGGCTACTCTGGGGATTATGCAGGGCCTTCCCTGGAAAGGCGAACGGACCAACAAGGCCAACGCCGCCCTTGCCGAAGCGCGCATCGTCTATGAGGAAGCGGAAACCGCCGCGCTCGATCTTCGCACGGGCCTGAAAACAGCCTATTGGAAGCTGTACGAACTGGACGCGTCGGCCTCCGCTCTGGGAGAAAACCTGGAACTTCTGCGGTCATTGGAACGATTGGCGATTTCCAGAATGGAAGTTGGGTCCGCTGCCCTGACCGATGTCCTGGAGGTTCAGTTGCGCATCCTGGAACTTGAACAGCAGCAAAAGCAACTCCTCAACGCCCGCAGGGAACCCCAGGCGCAAATCAACCAGATACTGAATAGGCCTTCCTCCCAGCCGGTTATGCTCCAGGTCGTACCGGCTTTGGCGGAAATGCCCTGGAACCTGGATTCGCTGAACCGCCGGATTCGCCAGACGTACCCGGGCTTTGCTGCGCTGCGTTATGAGCATGAAACCTCCCGTCTGCGCCAGGCGGTGAACCGACTAGACCGAAAACCGGGTCTGGCTATCGGCTTGGACTATGCCGTGATGCCTAAAGGGGAAGGGATTCACGCAGGAGACGGAAAGGATATGTGGATGCCCAGGCTGGGTTTGCGGTTGCCGCTATTTCGCGAACCTTACGACGCCAAAGAGAGGGAGGAAAGGCTTCTTCAAACCACGCTGGATTACCAGGCCGAGGAACTGGCCAACGCATTCGCTGCGTCCGTGGAGCAGGCGCTTACCAGGCTGGAAGATGCCCGGCTGCGCTACGAGCTCGCCGCCAAGCAAAAGCCTGTTGTGGAAACGGCCATCCGGGCCCTGGAGACCGCATTCAGCACGAATCGGTCCACTTTGCCGGACTTGCTGGCGTATTATGAAAAGTGGGTGGCCCTTGCCGTCATGGAAATCCAGGCCGTTTCCTCCAGCCAGCAATCCCTGGCGGAGATCGAACGGTGGATAAAGGAATAACTTGTAGACAGGCTAATGGGCTATATTTTATGTATTAAGCAATGAACCATCATGAAAAAGAATATTCTTACCCTGGGCTATGCTTTGCTGCTCGTTTTCGCAGGCATCGGCATCGGGTATTTGATTTTTGGCAGGCAGGGTTCGCCCCATCCAACACCTACGGAGGGAGAAGCAGCTCAAGGGGTAGCTACGGAATATACCTGCTCGATGCATCCCCAGATCCGGCAATCCGAACCGGGGATTTGCCCGCTTTGTGAAATGGATCTTACCCCCGTGGAGTCCGGTAACAACGACCAGCCCACCTTGCTGGTTATGACCGACGAGGCCATCCGGCTGGCTCAGATTCAAACAACCCGCATCGGAAGCGGCGCTGGGGGTGGGAAACGGATTTCCCTAAGCGGAAAGATCATGGCCGACGAACGGCGGATAACGGTGCAAACGGCGCATATTCCCGGCCGGATAGAACATCTGTCGGTCGCCTTTACCGGAGAACAGGTAAAAAAAGACCAGCCGCTTGCTCGCTTGTATTCGCCCTCGTTAGTCAATGCCCAGCGCGAGTTGTTGGAAGCGATCCGCTTGAAAGGCAGTAGTTCAGAGCTCGCGGAGGCTGCCAGAAACCGGATCCGGTATTGGAAACTACCTGAGGATTTTATCCGCAAGGTGGAACAGACCGGCCTGGTCCAAAAAGAAGTCTTGGTTAAAGCAGATCAATCGGGAGTTGTTTCGGCCAGGAAGGTGGCTTTAGGGGATTATGTAGAAGAAGGCACGCCCTTGTTTGAATTGACCGACCTGCGGCGGGTATGGGTATTGCTGGGAGCTTACGAGGCAGACTTGCCTTCTATTCGGGTTGGCGACGTAGTGGAAATTACCACTCCTTCCGCGCCGGGTAGATCGTTTCGTGCCCGGATTGCTTTTATCGATCCGGTGTTGGATGCCGAATCCCGCACGGTAACGGTTCGCGCCGAGTTAGAAAATTCCGGCGGATTGTTCAAACCGGAAATGTTCGTCCAGGGAACGCTTCAGACCTCCGGGGCCGGTAAGCGCGGGCTGGTCGTGCCCAAATCTGCCGTGCTGTGGACCGGCAAGCGCTCGGTCGTCTATGTGAAAGTTCCGAATACATCGGTTCCTTCCTTCGAATTCCGGGAAGTGGAACTGGGAGATGCGGTCGCGAATGGGTATGTGGCACTATCCGGGTTGGAGGCACATTGAACCAGGTCGATCCCTCTGGGAGCCCTGTCGAACTTCAGGCGTTCTGGGGGAAACAGGTTGGTCCGATGAAAGCCCATACCCGGAATATTGTAGAGGCCGGCACGATGGAGATTCTGCGCAAACAGTTTTTCTTCCTTTCCGAGTTGGTAATCCGGAACGTCCGATCCCTGGGGTCCGGAGATCAACCCCTGTTTTTACAACATTGCCCGATGGCCTTTAACAATCAGGGCGGGGATTGGGTCAGCGCCCAGCCCCAGATTATGAATCCTTATTTTGGCGACGAAATGCTGCATTGCGGTATCGTAAAAGACTCTTTTTTGGTATTGAATAGTAATCATTAAAAAAGTTTGACGATGAAAACGATTTTTGCAATCCTGATCGCAGTCCTTGGACTAAGTATTCCGTCAGTGGCACAGTCTGGCGGAAAAACGAGTGGTAAAGCGGCTAAAGGCATATCCACCGCTGAAGTAAAAGTATATGGCAATTGCGGGATGTGCGAACGCCGGATCGAAGCCGCTTTAAGCGAACTGCCCGGCGTGAATTCCGCCGAATGGGATTCTGCTACGGATATGCTGACGGTTCAGTTCGACAAAAAGAAAGCGAATCTTCAGCAGATCAAGGAAAAGGTAGCGTCGGTTGGTCACGACACCGATGACGTGCGGGCAAAGGATGAGGTCTACGACAAGCTGCACGGGTGCTGCAAATACGAGCGGCCTGCACCCATGAAAGTAAATTAAATTCTTTTTTTCATTAAAACATTCAATTGATTATGGGTTTCAAGAAAGTCATGTACCCCCTTGCTCTGGGGTCGATGTTAATTTTTATCTCGTGCTCGGGAAAGCACGATGGACACAACCACAACGCTGCTTCTACGGACAAGCAGGAGATGCCCGCCAGCAAGGCAGACGAATCCGGGCCGGAATATACTTCGGCGTATATTTGCCCGATGCATTGCCCGGGCAGCGGGAGCGACCAGGCTGGCCAATGCCCGAAGTGCGGGATGGACTACGTGAAAAATGAAGATGTCCAGTCTTCAGAGGAAGGTCACGAAGGGCATAACCACTAAAAAACAGGTCTGAACCCTGTTCGCCGATCCCGGTGTGAAATTTTAGTTTCTTTTTTCCATTCCAATAAAAAATTGCTTTGCAATTTTTTATTGGAATGGAAAAAAGAAACTATTTTTTAGCTGCCAGGGGCAAAAACCGTCATTTGAGACAGATTCCATTGCTAATCCCACCAGGAATAGCCGAAGCGGAACTGAAGCTGGGCAAACGGGGTAGATAGTTCGGAACTGCTCACGCCCTGCGTGTCGATGTCGGTAATGAACCGGTATCCGCCTTCCAGGCCCAGCCGGAACCAGCGGAATACATTCAGTTCCAGCCCTGCAGCAGGTTGAAGGGCAAAAATTCGCTCGCGGTCGCTGTTGACCAGGTCAAACCGGCCCGATCCGCCATACACGCTGAAATGGGGGTGGATGACCTTGCCCGCGTTGGGCGAATAGGCGATCATGAGGCCGTTGTGCTTGAGATCAAACCGGCTCCCGTCGCTGGGAAGCCTCCCTTCGCCGGAGATCCGCTGCCAGCCCCAGCCCAGGAGGATGTCTTTGTTGAATTCAAAGAGCACGCTTCCGCCGGAGAAGTACTCCGTATCTTCCTCAAAGAAGGAAAAGTTATTGGTGTTGGTATACCAGAACCCGGTCAGGTCCAGGTGGTTGCGGCCAAAAAGGGTTTCTTCCCGTTGCGCGAGGAGCGGCTGAAGGAAGAGAAGCAGGAAAAGGGCGATCAAAAGATTCTTCATGTCAAATCCATTTTTCGGGTTGGAGAATGATGCATTCTTTTACAGGATGCCACGAACCGGTTGAACCCCCTATGCCGGTTGAAAAAAGCCCGATCAGGGCGGATAACCATCAGCCTTTTGTGGTGGTGAGGGTGTTGCCCCGGTCGTCTTTCAGGGAATAGAGGTACGTGCCTTTGCGCAATTCGGAAATGTCCAGTTTTTCTGTGCGGTTGCCGGAGATGAAGTAGCGCTTTTTGATTAGAGGGACGCCCAGCAGGTTGTATATGCTCAACTCGTAGTCGCCTGCGGGTAAATTGAAGAACTCAAACCGGACATTGACGATGGCCGGGTTGGGGAACGCGAATAGGTCTGCTTTCATGGAAGCAAGCGCGGGGAGTTCCTGGGCGTCGGTAACCCGGAATTCTACTTTTTCTACGGATTGGTCTCTGGGGGCAACCGTTACGATGGCGATGGGTTCCAGTGCGTTATTGGAGAAAAAGGTATAGACGAGGGAATTCGGGTTGGGAAACAAATCGGACATGGGCGAAATGGCGGTTATATTTTGCCATTTGCGCTGACCTATCCGGGCTTCCAGGACAATGGTCCGGGTTTCGGTTTGTTTCTGGCGGACGACGTCGTAGATCCCTCCGGGGATGATCAGTTTGCCCCAGGCGTCGGCGTCGGTTCGGCGTTCGATGGCCACCTTCAGCCGGATGGAATCGGGTTAAGGAAGCTTGCGCAGAAAGAGATTGGACAGGTCGCCTGCCGCTATGGTTACGGTCAGGTTGCTGCGGTGGATGCTGCGATCCTGATAGCGAAGCGGGAGTTTCAGCATCGGCAAAGCGGGAGAATAAACCATGCGGGATTTGCGGCTCAAACCGAAAGGGTCCTGCCCGAACGCTTCATAGAGCTTGATTTCCGTACTGGAGCGGAGAAAGCGGGCTTCCGAAAGGGATTCGGTCTGCGTGATCAGGTATTGGGTTCCGGTTTTGCCTTTGGATTCCGATCGCCAAACGTATTGCCTGGAGAAAGGCGCCATCAGGCTGGTGAAATCCCAGCGTTGGTTGGGGCCGGGCGCCAGAACGCGAATGCCGGCAGGGATCTTGTCTACTGCCAGAAAAAAGGTGTCGCCATTCGACGGGAGCTGGGAAGAAGAAATGACGGGTTGTCCGGCAACGGGCCGGGCAAGGAACAAAAGCAGAGGAACAACTCCGATCCAGGCCGTTTTTTTCAAGATATTGCGATGGTGTTGGATTTGAAATCGGTCTCCAGCGGTGAATTTAACGGGGAATTTGCGGAAATCCCAACCCCAATCCGTTAAGGTAGGTTAAAAGGCTTGTAACTCGACTAATTTTTGGTATTCCCCGGGTTGTTCCATGAGTTCGGCATGGGCGCCGCGTTGAATGATCCGGCCTTCTTTCATCACGAGAATCTCGTGCGCATGCTGGATCGTCGACAGCCGGTGAGCGATTACGATCGACGTGCGGTCTTTCATTAAATGGATCAAGGCCTCCTGAACGAGTTTTTCCGACTCGGAATCGAGGGAAGAGGTGGCTTCGTCGAGAATCAGAATGGGCGGATTTTTGAGGATTGCGCGGGCAATGGTAAGTCGTTGGCGTTGCCCTCCGCTGAGCTTCGAACCCCGGTCGCCGATGTTGGTGTGGTATCCGTGTTCGGTCGCCATGATGAACTCGTGGGCGTTGGCGATCCGGGCCGCTTGCTCAACCGCCTCCGGGCTGATATTTTCCAGTCCGAATACGATATTGTTGAAAATGGTATCGTTAAACAGGATGGCTTCTTGCGTGACAATACCCATTTGAGCGCGCACATCGTGGAGGCGGATATCCCGTACGTCGAGCCCGTCGATAAAGATCCCCCCTTCATCTACGTCAAAAAAGCGGGGCAGCAGGTCTGCCAGGGTAGATTTGCCTGCTCCGGAAGGGCCTACGACAGCAATGAGTTTACCTTTGGGGATGGTCAGGTTGATGTCCTTGAGGACGGGCCCATCGTCCTTTCGGTAGGCAAAGGACACGTGGCGGTATTCGATTTGGCGTTCAAAAGAAGGCAGCGGAACGGCGTTGGGCTTTTCCCGGATGGAAACCGGAGCATCCAGAATCATTTCCACCCGCTCCAGAGCGGCAATGCCTTTTTGAATGTCGTAAAAAGCTTTGGAGAAAGATTTGGCCGGGTCGATGACGTTGTAAAAGGCAAAAAGAAAAGAAAAAAAGGCGCCGGCATCCATTTGCCCGGAAAAAACCTGCCTGGATCCAAACCATAGCAGCACGGTCACTACGGCAATGCCCAGGAATTCCGACAGCGGGGAGGAAAGGTCCTTCCTCCACAGCAAGCGCGTCAGCGTCCGGCGGTAGACATTATTTTCGGCGGCGAACTTGCCGCGCTGGTACCCGGCTGCATTGAACCCTTTAATGATGCGCAATCCGCCCAGCGCTTCCTCGATGACGGATACCATATTCCCCAGCCGGTGCTGCACCTGAGAAGAACTGCGTTTCAGGCTCCGCCCTATTCCTCCAATGACAATCGCGGTAAAAATTATCAGCACGAAGACAAACCCCGTCAGCGAGGGGCTTATAAAATCATGAACAGCAGGCTCAGGGCAATAATGATGGGTTCCCGGAACACCGCCTCCAGCACGTTGAGTATACTCCATTCAATTTCCTGCACATCCGCTGTGATTCGGGACATGATATCCCCTTTGCGTTCTTCCGAAAAATACTCGAGGGGAAGCACGAGCAGTTTGTCGAAAAGTTGCTGCCGTACGTCCCGGGTGATGCCATTGCGGGTTGGGGCCATAAAAAACATGGCCAGGTAGCGGAAGAGGTTTTTGGCGAAGAAAATCACCAGGATGGATCCGCAAACAAAGAGCAGGGCTTTGTCCCGGCCCTGGGTGAGGATCAGTTGGGTGAGGTAGTAGTTGAAATACCGTTCTGCGCTTTGAACGCTGAGACCCACCTCCGGCTTGTCGATGGGGACGACCTCTGTCTGGAAGATGATTTCGAGGAAAGGACTGATCAGCGGAATGCTCAATACCGTAAACAGCGCCATGAGGACATTGCTCAGGATGCTGAGGGCGACGTTGGCCCGGTATGCCTTCAGGTACCCCAAAAGGCGCCAAAAACTCCGGTTGATCATAGGGCAGGCAATGCCTATTTAGTCCTTCATGTTGAAGTTGTTCAGGAACCCGGTATGGAAGTCCCCATTCCTGAAGTTTTCGTCCTTCATGAGCTTCTGGTGAAACGGCACCGTGGTATTGATGCCCTCAATGATGAACTCATCCAGCGCGCGCTCCATTTTGGTAATGCATTCGTTGCGGGTAGGGGCGCGGCAAATGATTTTGGCAATCATGGAATCGTAGTAAGGCGGGATGGTATAGCCCGCGTATACATGGGTGTCAACGCGTACGCCATGGCCTTTGGAACTATGGAACGAGGTGATCTTGCCCGGGCTTGGGCGGAAGCCGTTGTAGACGTCTTCCGCGTTGATCCGGCATTCAATGGCGTGGCCGGTAGGGAACAGGTTTCCGCTTTGCAGACGTTCGCCGGCGGCAATTTTGACCATCTCCTTGATGAGGTCGTGGTCGGTTACCTCCTCGGTAACGGGGTGTTCCACCTGGATCCGGGTGTTCATTTCCATGAAGTAGAAATTCCGGTATTTATCCACGAGGAATTCAACGGTACCTACCCCTTCATAGTTAATGGCTTCTGCGGCGAGAATAGCGGCTTGGCCCATGGCGTCCCGAAGTTCGGGAGTCATGAATGGGGAAGGGGTTTCCTCTACGAGTTTTTGGTGCCGGCGCTGGATGGAGCAGTCGCGTTCGGAGAGGTGAATGACCTTGCCAAACTGGTCGCCAGCCACCTGGATTTCGATGTGCCGGGGCTCTTCGATTAATTTTTCCACATAGATGCCATCGTTGCCGAAAGCGGCTTTGGCTTCCTGACGGGCCATATTCCAGGCAGTTTCAAAATCCTTTTCATCCCAAACGGCGCGCATCCCCTTGCCCCCGCCTCCAGCAGTGGCTTTGAGGATGACGGGGTATCCGATATCGGAAGCGATTTTCTTCCCGTGCTTGGTGTCGCGGATAAGCCCGTCGGAGCCGGGAATAACGGGCACTTTGGCCTTGATCATGGTTTCCTTGGCCGTGATCTTGTCGCCCATTTTGCGGATCTGGTCCGGAGTCGGGCCGATGAATTTGATCCCGTATTCGGAGCAGACTTCGGCGAAGTCGGCATTTTCAGCAAGAAAGCCGTATCCGGGATGGATGGCATCGGCGTTGGTAATTTCCACCGCCGCCATGATCCGGGGAATACTGAGATAGGATTCGGAGGATTGAGGCGGGCCGATGCAAACGGCTTCATCCGCAAACCGGACGTGCAGGCTTTCCCGATCTGCAGTGGAATAAACTGCTACGGTTTTGATCCCCATTTCCCGGCAGGTGCGAATGACGCGCAGGGCAATCTCGCCGCGATTGGCGATAAGAATTTTGTTGAACATAACCTGGTTTTATTTACCCTTTGGGATCGACCAGGAAAAGGACCTGATCGTATTCCACCGGCTGGGCGTCATCCACGAGCACCTTGACTATGCGGCCGCTGATGTCGGATTCGATTTCGTTGAACAGTTTCATTGCTTCGACGATACACACGACGGCGCCGGCTTCAATTTTGTCGCCAACCTTGACGTAAGCCGGCTTGTCGGGAGAAGGCGAGCGGTAGAAGGTACCGACGATAGGCGATTTGATCATCAGGTATTGGCTGTCGTCGCTTGCGGGCGATTCAGGCGCCCCTTTTGGGGCCGGAGGGGCTGGGGCAGCAGGCGCCGGGCCGGCATCGGCGGGGGCGGCAACGGGCGGAACCAAGCTGGGCGCAGGAACCGCAGCCACCGGCAACACCGGCGCAGGGACAGGAACCGGCGCAACGCCCTGTTTGGAAGAGGAAAAATGCTTTGTTCTTACTGATAGTTCGAATTCGCCTTCTTTGAGTTTGAATTCGGTCAGCTCAAGCTTGGAAATAAGCCGGAGCAGTTCTTGGATTTCCTTAAAGTCCATAATTAAGCTTTTGCACGCTCGAGGTAAGCGCCGGTTCTGCAATCAATCTTAATAAAATCGCCCTGATTGACAAACAAGGGAACCCGGACTTCCGCTCCGGTTTCCACCACAGCGGGCTTGAGGGTGTTGGTGGCAGTGTCTCCCTTTAGGCCAGGCTCCGTATAGGTCACTTGCATGATGACCCATTGCGGCATTTCCAGCGTGAGCGCGATTTCTTTGGCAGCATGAAACAGAATGTCTACTTCCATTCCTTCTTTTAGCAGCTTGGGGTTGTCGATCATCGCTTCCTCCAGCATGACCTGGTCGTAGGTTTCGTTATTCATAAAATGGTAGCCCATCTCATCAGAGTAGAGGAATTGGAATTTTCTGCGTTCAATACGCACTTCGTTGATTTTGTGGCCTGAAGGAAAGGTCATTTCCTGAACCCTTCCGGTCGTCATGCTTTTCAGGCGGGTGCGCACAAATGCGGCGCCGCGGCCTACCTGCGAATGCTGGAATTCCACAATAGACAAAATATCGTCGTTCAGTTCGATGCAAAGGCCGTTGCGAATGTCTGCGGTGGTTGCCATTGGAAAATTTGATTATGTAGGGTTAAATGGAAGTGCAAAATTAAAAATAATCCGGGGATATTATCCCTTCCCGTCGTATGCCCACTTAACATAAACCGCGCCCCAGGTGAACCCCCCTCCGAAAGCCGTCAGGATCAGGTTGTCGCCTTTGCGCAGTTGGGGCTCGTAATCGGAAAGACACAAGGGCAGTGTTGCTGCAGTGGTGTTTCCATAGCGGTGGATGTTGACCATGACCCGCTCCATAGGGAAACCCGTCATGGAAGCCACCGATTCGATGATCCGCTGGTTGGCCTGGTGCGGCGTCAGCCAAGCGACGTCCGAAATGCTCATGTCATTGCGTTCCATTACCTGTTTTACCACATCGGTCATGCCCGAAACGGCGGCTTTAAACACGGGTTTCCCGTTTTGGTATACGAAATGTTCCCGGTTGATGATCGTTTCAATGGTGGCCGGCCGCATGGATCCCCCGGCTTTCTGATGGAGGTACTGGGCGCCCGCGCCGTCGCTTTTCAATAAAGTGTCCATAACGCCAAATGGTTCGGACGTGGGTTCGAGCAACACGGCGCCCGCGCCATCGCCGAACAATACGCACGTCGTGCGATCGGTATAATCCAGGATAGACGACATCTTATCGGCGCCAACGACAATTACTTTCTTGTGCGTTCCGGATTCGATGAATTTGGCCCCGGTGGTCAGTGCGTATAAAAAGCCAGAGCAGGCGGCGCTCAGATCAAAACAGTAGGCATTCTTTAGCCCCGTAGCGTGGCCGATCAGGTTGCCGGTATCTGGGAACATCATGTCGGGGGTAACCGTAGCGCAAATCAACAGGTCGATGTCCAGAGGGTCGGTATCGGTTTTTGCGAGCAATGCATTGACGGCCTCAATGCCCCTCACCGAGGTGCCCAGGTCTTTGCCTTTGAGTATCCGGCGTTCGCGGATACCGGTTCGGGAGGTGATCCATTCGTCGGTGGTGGCCACCATGCCTTCCAATTCCTTATTGGTCAGGACGTAGTCCGGCGTCCATCCCTGAACGCCCGTAATGGCTGCATACGTTTTTTCCATCATGCGATTTTCCTTTTTCGGGCGCGAAATTACGCATTAACCGCTATTTGCGAATGCTTTGGCCGGGAAATTGCCCATAGCCCTACGAAGGTGATGACTCCGTTCAGAAACAAAACCAGGAATCCAAAGGTAAATCCGGCAAACCACTCCTTGGAATTTTTGTCCAGGACATAGGTCAGGATGGGCGCGGCGATACAAACCAGCAGCACCCAACGGTCGATTACCTGCCTGCGGGTGAGAATTCCGAACGCAAAAAGCCCGAGCAGCGGCCCATACGTGTACCCGGCTGCGGTAAACAGCGCGCTGAGCACCGCTTGATTATTGAGCTGTTTGAAAATGACGATGATGACGAACAGCAGCAAAGAAAATCCGAGATGGACCTGCGTGCGGCGTTTGCGTTTGACGGACTCCGGCGCGTCCCATTTCTGGAAGTTCAAAAAATCGACGCAGAAGGCCGTGGTGAGCGCTGCCAGGGCCGAGTCTGAACTGGCATACGTGGCCGCCGTGATCCCCAGGATGAAAAAGATGCCTACGATTGGCGCAAAGTGGGTTAGCGCCAGGGTGGGGTAGACCAGGTCGGTTTGTGCGGGCGCTTCAAAACCGGTCTGACCAATGTAAATGTACAGCATGGCGCCCAGGGTGAGAAAAAGGACGTTGGTGAGGACCATGATGATGGAGAACACAAACATGTTTTTCTGGGCTTCTTTCAGGTTGCGGCAGGACAGGTTTTTCTGCATGATGTCTTGATCGAGCCCCGACATGGTCAGCGTGATCAAGGCGCCGCTAAGAAACTGCTTGAAAAAGTTGTTGGGGTCGCTCCAGCCGCCTTTAAAGAAGAACGCCTGGGAATATTCGCTGTCCCTTACGGTCGTAAAGATCTCCCCGAAACCTAACTGCATGGTATTGCCAACCG
This sequence comes from Haliscomenobacter sp., assembly GCA_016713275.1. GTDB lineage: Bacteria > Bacteroidota > Bacteroidia > Chitinophagales > Saprospiraceae > JADJPL01. Next base: position 26,197 of record JADJPL010000023.1, on the reverse strand, counting down.
TTACAATGGTGAGCACCAGCGCTGCCAGCAAAAAAAACGTCTGCAGCGTATCGGTATAGATAATGGTATTCATTCCGCCCTTGAAGGTGTAGGTCCAGATCAGCCCAATGGTGATCAATACGGTGGCCCAGAAAGGAAGCCCAAACGGCCCAATGACAAACTCATGCAGCACCGACGATGCCAGGAAGAGCCGGAACGCCGCGCCGATCGTACGGGAAAGCAGGAAATAGGCCGACCCCGTTTTATAGGATAATACCCCAAATCTGGACTCCAGGTAGGTGTAGATGGTTGTCAAACGCATGCGGTAATACAAGGGCATCAACACCGTCCCGATCAGAAAATACCCAACCAGGTAGCCCAGAACGACTTGCAGGTAGGAAAAATCTTTGTTCAATCCTTCCCCTCCGACAACCCCCGGGGTGGAAATAAAGGTGACCCCGGAAATAGAGGTGCCGATCATTCCGATAGCCACCAATAGCCAGGGGGCATTGCGGCCAGCCAGAAAAAACGATTCGCTGTCGCTCTTTTTTCCGGTGAAATAGGAAATTCCGATAAGCATCAGGAAATATGCCAGAATAAGGCCGAGGATTAAGCCCGGAGTGAGGGTTTCGATCATCAGGTTAGGTTTAAAGCGGTAAAAAGAGTACGATCAGAAGCGTTTCGGCATGCCAATTCACTGCTCCGGACGTTCTTCCGTCTGCGTTTCTTCCGCAGGAGCAGGGATTTCCTCTTGCGTAACGGCCTTTGGCTTCTGGAACGCGGAAGGGAGCAGCATAAACAGCCCAGCCATAATGGCCATATCGGCTACATTGAAAATGCCGGTCCGAAGTTGCCCAATGCCCATATTCATGAAATCGACCACATGCCCTTCCAGAATGCGGTCGAAGATGTTGCTTCCGCCGCTAACAAGAATCAAACCGAAAGCAGCCTGAGAAAAGCGGTTGAGGTGCTTCCCGGTAAATACATGGACGAGAATATAGCCCAGCACCAGCACGGGGATAACGGCCAACAACCAATAGCGCAGCTTTTCAGGCATGCCGGAACCCAGGCTGAGAAACGCGCCTTCGTTGAGGGCGTATTGGAAACGAAAAAAATCATTCCAATACGAGCGGGGATACGTATGCATCAGGTGCTCCGTTGCCCAGATCTTTGTCCAACGGTCGATACCCACAGCCAGCAAGCCGGGGATGAATACCCAAGGGAGGCGTTTCCAAAACATAATTCCGTTTTTGTAGGTCCTTTTGATACGGCCCCAAGCGCACCGTCCAGCGCTTCCGGCGCATAATTCCGTCCCGGCGAAAATACAAGTTCTCCGCACAAATGTATTATCTTTAGCCGAGTTCCATTTCAAAGCGCCGGAAAAACTGGCCACCTTGAACCCCGCAACCCGTAACTTCGCAACTTTATCTTATGCAACCAGTATTTACGAACGACGCGGTCATTTTTGGCATCCTGATCCTTACCCTGGCTTTTGTTTTCTGGACTTCCAACCTGGACCGGCCGTTCTGGAAATCCTTTTACCGGTATGTGCCGGCTCTGCTTCTGTGTTACTTTCTTCCCGCGTTGCTACACTGGCCTTTGGGACTGATCTCCGGGGAAGCGTATCCCGACGGGAGCAAATCCCAGTTGTACCACGTGGCGTCGAATTATCTGCTGCCTGCGTCGCTGATCATGCTCTGTATCAGTATTGACTTTAAAGGGCTTTTGAGCCTGGGGCCCAAAGCCCTGATCATGTTTTTGGCGGGCACCCTCGGCGTCGTCATTGGCGGACCCGTTGCGCTGCTCTTGGTAACGAAGGTAGCGCCCAACCTCATCCCAACGGAAGCGGACCTGCTATGGAAAGGCTTGTCCACTATTGCGGGAAGCTGGATCGGCGGCGGCGCCAACCAAACCGCCATGAAGGAAATCTTTCAGGTATCCGACAACCTGTTTGCTACCATGGTCGTCGTAGACGTGGTGGTAGCGAATATCTGGATGGGCTTTTTGCTGTATGGCGCCGGCAGGTATAAGCAAATCGATACCTGGATGAAGGCCGACAACTCAGCGGTGGAATCCCTCCGAACCAATATCGAGCGCTTTCAGCAAAGCGTGGCCAAAATCCCGACAACCGCAGAATGGTTCTTTTTGCTGGCAGTTGCTTTTGGCGGAACCGCATTCTCGCATTGGGCAGCCGATGGAATCGTTCCCTGGTTGGAACAATTCAGGCCACAATTGGAAGCCTGGAGGCTGGAGTCAATTATCTCTTCCTTTTTCTGGATGGTTGTTGCGGCGACAACCATTGGGCTTGGGCTTTCCTTTACCTCCGCCCGCCGGCTGGAGGGCGTAGGGGCATCCAAAATGGGGAGCGTATTCATTTATATCCTGGTAGCTACCATTGGCATGAAAATGGACATTGGGCAGGTGCTCCAAAACCTGGGCCTCTTCGCTGTCGGGATTGTCTGGATGCTGGTACACGTGGCTGTTTTGCTGATCGTGGCGCGCCTGATTCGGGCCCCCTTCTTTTTTGTAGCGGTTGGGAGCCAGGCGAATATTGGAGGGGCTGCTTCGGCTCCGGTTGTCGCCTCTGCATTCAGCCCGGCGTTAGCTCCTGTGGGGGTACTTATGGCGGTACTGGGGTATGCTTTGGGTACTTACGGGGCCCTGGTAGCTGCCTTTTTGATGCAATGGGTGGTTAGTTAACAGCTATTGGAGAGCGAAGGGCGCTTTTTTGCGGCCGCTGTTAAGAGGGGCCTTACTTTTTCTCATAACTCAGTTCCACATAAGCCCGCTGAACCCGGCCGCCCAGGGGAGGATTAAACTTGCTGACCCGGACCAGCAAAGAAGTGACTTCGACATGGTATCCTTCCAGTTCCAGGGGTTCCCGGTCTTTGTACTGGGCGACGATCTTTTTAAGGATCTGCTGCGCCAGGGTTTCAATTAAGCGGACCGGTTTTTTCATCTCCAGCTTGCAAATCTGGTAAATGGTTTCGTAATTGACCGTTGTGCTGATGTCGTCTGCCGGCGGCTTGATGTCCTTGTGCTCTTTCTCCAGTTTGGTATCCAGGTATACGTCCACCTGGTAGTGGTTGCCAACGGTTTGCTCTTCCGCGTACAAACCGTGAAACGCATAAAACTGCATGCCTTCGAGCGCGACTTTGGGCATAAAGGGTTGATTTGATCCAGGGGCTAAAATAGAAAGATAAGACCAAAATCCTTACCTTTGTTTCAGGAAGACATGCCGGAACGCGCAAGTTTTGCGGACTTTGCATCGGTTCCTTAACCAAAAAACGCAAACCAATGAAGGAGAATGGAACGGGAGCCCATCCCATCGAGAAGAAAGCCAAAGAAGATCGTTTTCAAGGGCATGATTATTACGCTCTGGATGAATTGCTCGCCGAGGACCACCTCCTGGCACGGGATGCGGTAAGGGACTGGGTGAAACAAGAAGTAACGCCGATCATTGAAGCTTACGCGGAACGGGCGGAATGCCCGGTGCATTTGTTTAAAGGGCTTGCGGAAATCGGAGCTTTTGGCCCCAGCCTTCCTGTAGAATACGGCGGCGGCGGCATGGATGAGATGGCCTATGGGGTGATCATGCAAGAGCTGGAGCGCGGAGATTCTGGTATTCGTTCGATGGCTTCGGTGCAGGGCTCCTTGGTGATGTTCCCGATCTATAAATTCGGTTCGGAAGCGCAGCGCAGGAAATACCTTCCCAAACTGGGCAGCGGCGACTTGATCGGCTGTTTTGGCCTGACGGAGCCCGATCACGGATCCAACCCCTCCGGCATGACGACCCACGTCAAAGACGATGGCGACGCGTATATCCTCAATGGCGCCAAAATGTGGATCACCAATTCGCCGCTCGCCGATATCGCCGTCGTTTGGGCAAAGGATGAGCAGGGAATCGTGCGCGGCATGATCGTGGAAAAGGATATGCCCGGTTTTTCAGCGCCGGAGATCAAAGGGAAATGGTCGCTTCGGGCTTCGATTACCGGAGAACTCGTGTTTGAAGACGTGCGGGTTCCCAAATCCCAGGTCCTGCCCAACGTTCAGGGCATGAAAGGGCCCCTGTCCTGCCTCTCCAAGGCACGGTACGGAATTGCCTGGGGCGCTATTGGCGCCGCCATGGATTGCTACGATTCGGCGCTCCGGTATTCCCTGGAGCGGCAGCAATTCGGCCGTCCGATCGGACAGTTCCAGCTGACGCAGAAAAAACTGGCGGAAATGATCACCGAGATCACTAAAGCCCAGTTGCTGACCTGGCGCCTGGGCAGCCTGGCCAATCAGGACAAAGCTACTCCCGGCCAAATTTCCATGGCCAAACGCAATAACGTCTTTATGGCGCTCGAAATCGCCAGGGAAGCCCGGCAAATCCATGGAGGTATGGGAATCACCAACGAGTACCCCATCATGCGCCATTTGATGAACCTGGAAACGGTGCTCACCTATGAAGGAACCCACGATATCCACCTCCTGATCACAGGATACGACGTCACGGGGTTGAATGCGTTTGAATAGCAAATTGGAAACAGAAAAGGCCGGAACAAATTAGGTAACGGAACTTTTTTATAAATAAAGGTTTAAGCATGCGTAAATCAGCTCCTTAAACCTTTATTTTTTAGCACATTTGCCCTAATTTTTCCGATCGTTGAACAATTGGCTGGATTTAAGGCGTTTTACTTGCAAAACCAAATATCAACAGGCTATGAGGCTTCGTTTTGTTGCTGGGGTGTTGTTGTCGTTCTTTTTATGCAGTTTCAAGCTTTCAGGGCAGCAGGAGGGTGTTATTACACTGGTTAACCCTTCCTTTGAGGATATGCCCCGCCATAGTAAACCACCCAGAGGGTGGACGGATTGCGGGACGGTGGGCGAAACCCCTCCGGATGTGCAGCCGAGCGGAACGTTTAGCGTTACCAAGCCGGCGGTCGACGGCGATACGTATCTCGGGATGGTCGTCCGGGATAACGATACATGGGAAATGGTCTCCCAGCGGCTTAGCATGCCGATGAAAAAAGGCCAATGCTATGCCTTTAGTATACACCTCTGCCGTTCGGAATTATACGTTAGCACCAGCCGGATTTCGGACGAAACCGCCAATTATACCACCCCGGCCAAATTGCGTATCTATGGGGGGTTTGATCACTGCGACAAACAATATTTGCTCGGCGAAACCAACCTCATCATCAATACCCGTTGGTTGGAATATCAGTTCAAATTCGAACCGATCGACAACTACAGCTACATTTCTTTTGAGGCGTTTTACAAAACGCCCACGCTTTTTCCCTACAATGGCAATATTCTTTTGGACAATGCCTCGGCCATTACCCCTATCCCTTGCGAAGAAGAAGTAGCGGAGACCCTGCCGGCCAAGCAGCCGGAAACGCCGAAAGTCAACCCGCCGGCGCCTGTGAAACGCACGGATAGCACGGCTAAAACCACGCCTCCGCAGCCGCCTGTTCGGAATGACCCACCGCCTGCGCGGACGAATCCGGTAGAAAAACCCGCTGTGGTGGAAAGCGCCGACTTTTCCAGAATCACCCGTTCCGATATTCAGAAAGGGCAAACCCTTCGAATGAATAATATCCTTTTCGAAGCGGATAAATCAGTGATTACCAAGGAATCGTACACGCCTTTAAATGAGTTGGTGAAGTTTCTTTCTTCGAACCCCGATGTGGTGATCGAGGTTGGGGGCCATACCAATGGCTTGTGTTCCGATTCTTTCTGCGACCAGCTTTCCACGGCCCGCGCCAAGGTGGTCTGCGAGTACCTCGCCCAGCGGGGAATCTCCCGGGCCAGGCTCCAATACAAAGGATATGGCCGGCGCATTCCCATCGCTTCCAATGACCACTTGGAAGGCCGGAGGAAAAACCAACGCGTGGAAATCAAGATCCTGAATATGAGCAACAGCTAGGTTACGATAAATCCCAGCTTTTGCAGATCGTCCCAGAATTCCGGGTAGGATTTTTCGACTACCTGGGGATCTTGTATTCGAATAGGCCTGTATAGCGCCAATGGGGCAAACGCCATCGCCATCCGGTGGTCTTCGTAGGTATGGAAAAGCGGAGGCGTATCCCAGGCTGCCTGGCCGCTCAGAGAAAACCGGTCGGGGTTTCCTGCCGGGAAAGCTTCTAACTGGACGCCCACCTTCCCCAACTCGGTCTCCAACGCTCCAATACGGTCGGTTTCCTTGATCCGCAGGGTTTCTACTCCATGAAACAGTCCGGAAATGCCCAGTCCGGCGCAGGTAACCGCGAGGGTTTGAGCGAGGTCCGGGCAACGGAGGAAGTCCCAGTCGAACGAAGGGGCTCTTCGCTGTCCCGCTTTGGTCAGGGAAACCGACGCTCCGGAAAAGTGGGTGTATACGCCCAGCGGTTCGAAAATTTCCGGCAGGATGGCATCGCCCTGAAGGCTGTTTTCGAAAAGGCCGCTTAACGTCACCTGGCCTTCATCCGACAAAGCGACCATGGAGTAAAAATAAGACGCGGCCGACCAGTCGGCTTCTACGGTAAAGGGCTTTGGACTATAGGATTGGGCGCCAATCCGGATCGTAGGGCCTTCCCACTCCCAGGATATGCCGAAATATTCCATCAAGCGAAGCGTCATTTCGATGTAGGGCCTGGAAACGATCTTTCCTTCGAGGGTCAGTTCCAGGCCTCCGGGGAGCAAAGGCGCGATCATCAGGAGGGCGGAAATATACTGGCTGCTCGTGCCTGCGGAAATGTTCAAAGCAGCAACGTGGCCCAAATGGTCGGGCGGCCCGATCCGGAGCGGCGGATACCCTTCCTGCCCCAGGTATTCGATTTGAGCTCCCAATCGCCGCAGCGCTTCTACGAGCACCCCAATCGGGCGCTGCTTCATCCGTTCAGAGCCGGTGAGCGTCTGAACGCCCGGCTGAAGGGAAAGATAGGCAGTGAGGAACCGGAACGTCGTTCCTGCAGCCCCTGCGTCCAGTGTTGGCGCATCGGAATGGAGCAAATCCTGAAGGAGCCGGGTGTCTTTGGCACTTGCTAAGCGCTCGATAGCGAAACCGCCGGGCGTCAGCGCGCGAATGATCAGCGCCCGGTTGCTGATACTTTTAGAGCCCGACAGGGCCAGGGCTGCATCGAATTGCCCGCTTGGGTGGGTCAGTGTTAGGATCATCCGTAAGGCATAAGTAGGAGAGAGGCAATTAATCTACCAGGTCCCGGTATTGCTCGGCAAGGTCGAAAGCGGATACCGGTTCCGGCCTTCCAGTAGTAGTGGCGGCGTTGAAAGCAGGCGCCGGCTTTTGTTCGGTGAATGGAGAAAAGGCTTCGATCACACCTAGTTCCAGCAAGGCTTCCAGAAGCTGGGTGACTTGATCTTCCTTGTCGGGATCAATAGTAACTACAAAATTCATAGACAGATGGTTTATTCTTCTTCGCTGGGGGAGGCTTCTACTTCTTCGGGTTTTCTGCGTTTGCGCATTTCGTTGTCCGACTTTTCATAAGCCAGGATGATTTCTCTGACCAGCCGGTGACGCACGACATCTTCGGCGCTCAGATTGATCGTCGAGATTCCTTCCAGATGCCCCAGTAGTTCAATCGCCCGGCGCAAACCAGATTTTTGGTGAAACGGAAGGTCGACCTGAGACAAATCGCCGGTGATGATGCATTTGGCGCTCGGCCCTAACCGGGTGAGGAACATCTTGAGCTGCATGGTGGAGCAGTTCTGTGCTTCGTCCAGAATAATGAACGCCTGATCCAGGGTCCGCCCGCGCATAAAGGCAAGTGGCGCGATTTCGATGGTCCGGTTGGTCATGAATTGCTGCAGCTTCTCCGCAGGGATCATATCGTCCAGGGCATCATACAGAGGCCGGAGGTAAGGGTCGATTTTTTCCTTGAGGTCGCCGGGCAAAAAACCAAGGCTTTCCCCTGCTTCCACAGCCGGACGGGTAAGGATGATCTTCTTGACGGTTTTGTTTTTTAACGCCTTGACCGCTAGTGCCACAGCGGTGTAGGTTTTGCCGGTGCCCGCAGGGCCCACCGCAAAAACCACGTCGTTTTGCTCGGAAGCGCTGATCAGCTTGCGCTGGTTTTTCGTCTTGGCTTTAATAGCTTTACCGTCGCGGCCGTGCAGGATGATCCGGTTGTCTTCCGTCGATTCGGCGATCCGTGCCTCAAAAGGGTTGAGGTCGCCCATGAGGTCTTCGACCATCTGAACGGGAAGTTCGTTGTATTCACGAAGCAGCCGAACCATGAGTTCGAACTTGGCCTTGGCCTTCTGGGTGAATTTTTTTTCGCCGGCGAGCTTGAGACTATTCCCTCTGGACGTGATGGTGATTTCAGGAAACGCCTTGCGCAACAGGTTCAGTTTGACGTTATTTTCGCCGTAAAGTTCAACGGGATCGACGCCTTCTACAGTTAATATGATTTCGCTCAATCTACCTCCTTAAGTTTTCTATTATGTTTGCAGTAAATTTAAGACTTTCGTTCCGTTATCTTGAATCCGGAGCCATTTAAATCAGATTTCTTTCCATGCCTTTCATTACCCTGACTTCGGACCTTGGTTTAAAGGATCATTATGCGGCCAGTATCAAGGGCGCCATCCTCAGCCGGACGCCTGGCGCCGTCCTTGTGGATATTTCTCACAACGTTTCTAATTACAATATCGTTCAGGCAGCCTATATATTTAAGCACTGCTGGCAAAACTTCCCCCCGGGCGCCCTGCACCTGATCAGTGTCAACGACCTGGGCGCCGCTTCCCGGCGCTTTTTGCTGCTGGCCCATAAAGCCCATTTTTTCGTTGCCCCGGACAACGGACTGCTTCCCTTGATCCATGACGAAGCCGGCCTCTCCTGTGTGGAATTGCCCTGGCCGGAGGGCCATCCTTTTCCCATCCAGGAGGTTTTTGCTTCGGTAGCGGCCAGGCTGTTTTCGGGAGAAGCCCCGGAATCTCTGGGCCCTAATGCGGGCCAGATCCGCCAACGGCTTATTTTGCAGCCGGTGATCAATAAATCTCAGATCCGCGGTTCCGTTATTTACATCGACCATTACGACAACGTGATCGTTAATGTTTCCCGGGACCTTTTCGAGACGGTGGGCAAGGATCGTCCGTTTGCGCTTTTTTTTAAACGGCATGACCCCATTACGGAGCTCAGTTCGGCCTATGCAGACCGCCCCATTGGCGAGCCGCTTTGTTTGTTCAACTCTGCCGGCATGCTTGAAATCGCGATCCATATGGGCAAAGCAGCTTCCCTGCTTGGGTTGAAGATCGACGATACGATTCAAATTGATTTTATGGACCTTTAGGCTTGAAACATGATCCGCAGAATAGTTAAAATGACCTTCAGGGAAGAGGAAACCGATACGTTCCTCGACCTTTTTGAACGCACCAAAAATGCCATCCGGAACTTTCCGGGATGCTGCCACCTTGAGCTTTGGAGGCAGCATGCGCACGAACATGTCTTTTTTACGTACAGCCTCTGGGAAAACCCGGGCGCTCTGGAAGCTTACCGGCAATCCGAGTTGTTTCAGAACACCTGGAGCCAGACGAAAGCCCTGTTTGCCGCCAAGCCCCAGGCGTGGAGCCTCGAATTGGTTAGCCAGCCCGATCTGCAGGAGGGCCAAAGCGATTTCTAGTTATGGACGTATTACACCTACAGGATTATCCCATTTTTATTGGGCCTTGCGAAGAGGCGCTATCCCGCTTTCTTGAATCGCGTAGGGATGCAGCGGTTTTCGTTCTGGTGGACGAAAACTCAGAGTCCTGCTGCCTCCCCCGCCTATCCGGGGTTAGGCAGCTTGCTCAGGCGGTCGTTCTGAGAATCCAGTCCGGGGAAACCTTCAAAAATTTAGACACCTGCAGCGGGATTTGGCGCCAGCTGCTGGACGCAGGAGCCGGAAGAAGGGGCTTGCTCATCAACCTGGGAGGAGGGGTGATCGGCGATATGGGCGGCTTTTGCGCGTCTACCTATAAACGGGGGATGGACTTCGTGCAGATACCCACCACCTTGCTGTCGCAGGTCGATGCGTCCATCGGCGGAAAATTGGGTATTGATTTCCATGAGGTTAAGAATAGTATCGGGGTTTTTGCCAACCCCAGGGCCGTTTTTATCGATCCGGGGTTTTTGGATACTTTGTCCTTCCGGGAGGTGCGCAGCGGGTATGCTGAAATTATCAAGCATGCGCTCATCGCCGATTCCGGTATGTGGAATGCGTTGAAAACCAAGCGGGATTTGGAGACTTTGCCGTGGATAGACCTTATCCCGCCCTCCCTGCAGATCAAAAAGCGCATCGTCGAGGCCGATCCCTTTGAAAAAGGCCTTCGCAAAGCGCTCAACTTCGGGCACACGATTGGGCATGCCATCGAGGCGGTGTCCCTGCAATCTGCTGCGCCATTGCTGCATGGGGAGGCCATCGCTGCCGGGATGATTTGCGAAGCCTGGCTCTCCTTCCGGGCCGGATATTTAGACCAGCAGGAGTTGGAAACGATTGCTGCATACCTGATCCAGGTTTACCAACCTCAGCTTTTGCACGATTCCAACTACATGGCGTATCTGCAATTGATGCGCAACGACAAAAAGAACGAAGCCGACGAGATCAACTTTACGTTCATCGGCCCGCCAGGAACAGCCCACGTCAACCAAATGGCCGGGGAGGCGGAAATCGTTGCGAGCTTTGCTTATCTGAATGGACGGCTGGGCGATCAGGGATTGGGATAGCCGGCAACTACCTTTTTAAGTTCCCGAAGGTGAAACCGCTTTTTCTGGTTCCGGCGAAGCCGGTTCGTCCGGGTGAAAAAGGTATGCGTTTCCAGGAAGTTGACTTGCAGGCGGTTCCAGGCTTCCTCGTGGTGCAGGATATTGTATGCCTGAAGCTCCTCAAACAACGTGGCCCCAATTTGGTGGAAATCATCCCTGCCGAGATAATCGAGGTCGGCGTCGCAAAGAATGGCCTCCAGGTAGTTTTGAGGCGATTGGGGGATTTTTGTGGCCATAATCATGCCGCAAATGACGTCAATATCTTCGCCAGAGTAGTCGTACATGGGCAGATTAGCTTTTGCAATCCGACAGCCTAGCTCCTCGTGGTTCTTGTTGTCCAGCGTAAACCCGGAATCGTGAAAAAGGGCAGCGGTTTTGAGCAGCATGGACTCATACGGGGCAATGCGTTCAATCCGGCAGAGTTCTTCCGTAGCGTGGAGGACATCCAGCGTGTGATGAAGACCGTGGTAGGTTAGCTTGTCGGAAAGCTCCTGTTCCAGCTTGTCCAGAATGAATGCTTTGGCTGCGTGGTAGTTCATAGTTTCATCCGGTATGGGGTATTCGGCGAAGTAATTTAATGAGAAATTAAAAAATCGGACACAACCGGGATAAAATTTTTAAAAATAATTGATTTTCAATAGGAAAAAGAAGCAATAGGTCGTTTGCAAACGGCTTTCCGGATGCCGTATTCCATTTGTGCCTGTAGCGCAAGGCGTAGGCCCCAATAACCTATTTCCTGCATTTCTGGACGATGAACGGAGAAAAAGTAACGAACACCCGGCAACCCAGAACAAGAAGCGGCCGGGCAATCACCAATTTCTTTCTCCGTTTTTGATAAAGATTTTCAAAATTAATTTTTTTTTAATATATTGGTCGCAAGAAATCCAATCTCCTTTTTCCCGCCTGATAAGCCCAGGATAAAAAAATACTAAAGGGCATTAACCATGCAATAAGCGGTTGAAATTCCTGTTCTATAATTACTTTTTCCTAATATAATCAGGGCAAAAGCCAAACCTTATAACCTTGTTGCATGGATCAAACCGTTACACAAAGGGGCATTCATTTGCCATGTTTTTTTTTCAGGCCAGATACAATGGACCAGGCATGAAGCTGAATTTAAGTGTGTTAGCGGTTCTTTTAAGCCTCCAGCCGGGGCTTGCCCAATTTAGGTGCGTTAAAGGAGATTGCAAAGAGGGATACGGGGAGGCGGTCTTTGACAGTGGCGCCAAGTATGCCGGGAATTTTCTCAACGGCAGGGCCCATGGCCTTGGCACCATGTATTTCCCCGAAGGGCATCGGTACAGCGGGAATTGGCGCAACCAATACCGGGAAGGCCAGGGACGGTTCACCTTTGCCGGAGGCGACGAATACCTTGGCGCTTTTGTCCAGAATCAGTTTCAGGGCAAAGGCGTCATGACCTACGCGAATGGCAACCGGTACGAAGGGCAATGGGCTGCCAATATGCCCAATGGCCAAGGCGTATTGACTCTGCCATCCGGCATGCGTTACGAGGGGAATTTCGTCAATGGCGCTTTTGAAGGGGACGGAATCATGTGGTACGCCGATGGATCAAGGTACGAGGGCGCATGGAAAAAAGGCCTTCGAGACGGGGTGGGGTCTTTGTTTTATTCCGATGGACGCCTGGACCAGGGCATTTGGATTGAAGATAAATATATTGGAATCTCGCTCGCCGCAGTGGAAAAAGAACGGCTTACGCTTAAGCTGGACTCTTCCGCTTATCGAAATTGCAACATGGAGTATTGCAAAAGCGGGATGGGAGAGTATTCGTATCCGAACGGAGCCTATTATATTGGGGAGTTTGTGAACGGGATTCCCGAAGGTAACGGGCGGATTTTTTATCCGACAGGCGACCGGTACGAAGGGGGCTGGAAAAACCACTTGCCCCAGGGAAGAGGCATCATGTATTACGCTTCCGGGGAGGTCGTCGGCGCAGTTTGGGAGCGCGGAAAGCCAATGGAAAAGACCTTTGTCGAGCCTTCCCGGCCAGCGGATCCGTCCGATGCGGATTCGCAGCCGCTAAACCCAACGTCCATCCGAATCCGTGCGGTGATCGTCGGGGTTGCGCTGTATACGCACATGCCGGCCTTGCGGTATACCGACGACGACGCCTACCAGATGAATGCGTTTCTGAGAAGCCCCCAGGGCGGGGCAGTCCCTGAATCGCAAATCCGGCTTCTGATCGACGAAGACGCCTCCTATAAAGCGATCGTCCAGGCGCTTCGGACAGCGGCTGCGGAGGCCGACGAAAATGATATTCTTCTGTTCTATTTCTCCGGGCATGGCGTCGAGGGCGCTTTCCTGCCGGTAGATTTTGACGGATACAATAACCTGCTGGCGCATGCGACCATCAGGGACATTATCCAGAATAGCAAAGCCAGACACAAGATCGTTGTTGCAGACGCATGCCATGCGGGCAACCTGTTCGCTCAACGCACTCCTATTCACCAAATCGTAGAGAAGTTTTATTCCGCTTTTGAAAACAGCAAAGGCGGAATTGCCTTGCTCCTTTCTTCCAAAGGGAACGAGTATTCCCTCGAAGATAGCGGGCTGCGCTCCGGGATTTACAGCCATTACCTGATTAAAGGCGCCAGAGGGCCGGCAGACAGGAACAACGATGGCTTGATCACGGTAAAAGAGATCCACGATTACCTGTATTTTAATGTTCGGACCTATACGGCCAATGTGCAAAACCCATTACTTCTTGGGAGCCATGATCCAGATATGCCGTTTTCCGTTCTTCGGTAGCCATATAGTTAAAAACCCCAAAATCAACAAGCTATGCAAAACCTGACCTTGACTTTGATCCTTCTTCTCGCCTTCAAGCTCGCCCTGAACGCCCAATGCATCAGCGGTAACTGCGCGCAAGGAACCGGCGTCATGCTCTACCCCAGCGGCGCTCGCTATGTGGGCGAGTTCCGAAATGGAACCCGGGAAGGATGGGGCGTTTGTTATTTTTCTGATGGGAGCAATTACCAGGGGAATTGGTCCAATGACCGCCCCGATGGCCCCGGCGTGAAAGTACTCCCCGACGGATCGATCAAGAAAGGATACTGGAGGCGGGGATCGCTCGACCGGGAAGATCCAAGTCTGGTGCTTCAATTGGACGGGCGGCCTGGCAGCTTGAAAAGCGGCTGCATCTCCGGGAATTGCGTCAGCGGTAAAGGGATTTTTATCTTCCCCAACGGGGATATCTACGTGGGGGATTTCTCCGGCGGCAAGCGTTCGGGGGTTGGAGTGTGCTATTATGCCAACCAGGCGGAATACAAAGGCCGCTGGGTAAGCGACCTCCCCGATGGCCAGGGAACCATGAAGTATCCCGACGGCCGGTCGCGCACCGGCCATTGGAAATACGGCCAGCCCGTCGAAACGCCGGCTGAGGATCTTGCAGATGGCGCCAGTGGCCCGGTCCCTCCGTCGCCAACGACGGTTCAGCCAAGGTGCTTGAACGGCAATTGCCAGGACGGGTATGGCGAATACCTTTTCCAGGATAGCAGCCGCTACTCGGGGGCGTTTAAAAATGGATTGCCCGAAGGAATCGGCGTGATCTTTTACAAAAGCGGCGAGCGCTATGAAGGAATGGTCCAAGCGGGCCGGCTTCATGGCAAGGGAACGATCTATTATACCGACAGCCGGCGGATCAGCGGGTATTGGGAAGAAGGTATCTACAAGCAAAGCTTGCTGTCCGAATCCGTCAAACCCACCACCCCGGAGGTCGCCCCGCCTGCGGATGGGCCCTCCTTTAAGGTTTGGGCGGTCATTGTCGGAATTGCCTCCTACTCCCACCTGCAGGTACTCCGATATACCGACGACGACGCCTACCGAATCTACGCCTTCCTGAAAGCGCCTGAGGGCGGAGCAGTGCCGGATGAGCAAATCCGCCTCTTGATCGACGAAGCCGCCACGCGAAACAACATCTTCCGCGCCATGCAGGAGGTGTTTCTAAAAGCAGGACCGAACGATCTGGTGCTGATGTACTTTTCCGGCCATGGCCTGCCGGGGACGTTCCTTCCTATTGATTACAACGGGCTCCAAAACAAGCTGCTGCACGACGAAATCAATCAGGTGCTTCGCCAAAGCCCCGCCAAGTATAAGCTGTTTATTGCGGATGCCTGCCATTCGGGAAGCATGCTTGGCATGAGGGATCCCTATTCCAAACCCTTGCTGAAAAGCTATTACTCTTCGCTGGCCCAGGCGCAGCCAGGAACTGCCCTGATCATGTCCTCCAAATCGGAAGAAACTTCTCTGGAAGCCAGCGGGTTGCGCCAGGGCGTCTTCAGCTATTTCCTTATCCGGGGGCTCAAGGGAGAGGCGGATTCTAACCGGGACAACATTGTGAATATTCAGGAACTTTTCGACTTTGTCTACTACAACGTCAGGCAGTACACCGGTAATTTACAATCTCCGGTCATCCAGGGCGATTACGACCGCAAGATGACGGTTGCTGTATATCGCTAGGTTTTTGTGCTGCTTCTTTGGCTTTGTGTTTTTCTTTGGAAAAAAATGATCAGGCACGCATAAGTATTTGATCATTAAGTGTATCTTTGCAGCCAATTTTTAACCAAACTATGTCTGATCCAATGAAAAACTATGAAGTGACCTTCATCGTTGACCCCGTGCTGTCGAGCGACGATATCAAGTCGACAGCTCAGACATATGTCGATCTCCTGCGCAACAAAGGTTGCCGGATCGTTCACGTGGATGAGATGGGTTTGCGCCCTTTGGCGTACACCATTAACCGACGGCATTCAGGGGTCTATTTTTGTGTAGAGTTTGAAGCGGACAACGGAGAGATGATCACCGAAGTCGAGCTTTCGTTTCGCCGGGATGAGCGCATTATGCGCTTTCTGACTGTCCGGCTCGACAAGTACGGAGTGAAGTACAACGACGACAAGCGCAGCGGGTTGATTGGCAAAGTGAAAAAGAAGGAAAAGGTGGACCGCAACGATCGCCACGACCGCGACCGGTCGGACCGGCCTCAGCGCCCTCCCCGCCGGGAACCTGCCGAAGAGACTTCCACGGCAACCCCTGCTTCTGAACCGGGCCCCAAGAACCAGGAAAATTGATTGCCGCATTCTTTTTTTATCTTAACTCAGGCTTACCATGGCAACTAAAGACGATATTAAGTTCTTAAGCAATCCCAAAATCGGCCAAAAACGGAAAAAATATTGCCGCTTCCGCCGTTTTGGTATTCGCCATATCGACTATAAGGACGCAGAGTTCCTGCTCCAATTCGTGAACGAACAAGGCAAAATCCTGCCTCGCCGGATCACAGGCAACTCGTTGAAGTACCAGCGCAAAGTTTCGGAAGCGATCAAACGCGCACGCCAGCTAGCTTTGCTGCCTTATGTAACCGACTTGCTCAAATAAATCCCTGCGTTTTGTGCTCACTTGCCGTTTTCCGGCAGCAAATTCTGAAACCATGCAAGTTATTCTCTTAAAAGATATTGAAAAGCTGGGGGATCGTTTCGAGGTGGTAGCCGTTAAACCCGGCTTTGGCCGAAATTACCTCATTCCGCGAGGATTTGCTCAAATCGCCAATAAGTCGAATATGGCTAGATTGGAGGAGATGAAATCCAAAGAAGCGGAAGAAGAAGCCAAGCTCATCGGCGAATTTCGTGCCCTCATCGACAAACTGGAATCCGACGTGCTCCAAATTGGCGCCAAAGCGGGTACCAGCGGGAAGATCTTCGGCAGCGTGACCAATGTGCAGCTCGCCGCCGCCATCAAGGAAAAATGGGACCTGGATATCGAACGCAAAAAGATCGAAGTCCCTGAAGATGTTAAGGATCTAGGCGCCTACGTAGCCGATGTCCAAATATACAAGCATATGGTGGCGAAAGTCCGCTTCGAGGTCGTCGCGGAATAACACCTCGACGTTTTCCGCAGGCCAACCAACGAGCAAGCCCCGGTAAAAAGCAATAGCCTTTTTCCGGGGCTTGCGCATTTGGGCGGTTTGGGCCTGTCTCAAAAGACGGTTTTTGCCCAAGGCAGCAAAAAAATTTTATGCCGGAGGCAAAGAGTGGTCTTTTGAGACAGCCCCCATGCCAAGGGCCTACTCCTTATCAGAAATCGCAGGCGGCGCCGTGCGTTTTTAACCACCGCTCCTGTTCTTTATAGCCGGGCATGGCTTCCCGCACAAGCTTCCAGAACCGGTCGGAGTGGTTCAGTTCCATCAAATGGGCCAGCTCATGAACCATCACGTAATCCACCACCTCCGGAGGCGCAAACAGCAACCGGGTCGACAGGTTGATGTTGCCCCGGGAAGAGCAACTTCCCCATTTGGAGGACAGATATTTCAGCCGGATGCTTTGGATGGGCGCTCTGAAAAACAGGTGGTTCAACTCATGAACCCGACGGCTGACCTCCGGGAAAAAATCTTTGGCAACTATGCGGCTCAGCAGGGTTTTGATCGCTTGGTTTTGGGAAAATTCGTCGCCGGTTTCCACGAGCTGCAACCGGATCACGTTCCCGGGCAAAAGCCTGGCGCTGTGCGTCTGGCGTTCGGTAAATTCCAGCGCCAGCTGGTAAACCCGCGAACCGACCTCCAATACGTCTCCGTTCCGGTATGCTTTTCCTCTGGCCCGGGCCAATAGCTCCGGTTGTTTTTGGAGGGTTGTCAGCGCCCATTGGTTAAACCATTCCCAGGCTTGGCGGCGCTGGGATTCGGTCAACCCCAGCGGCATTCGGAATATCAATCCCTTCCTGCCCGTAGCCGCCCGCAAACTGGCCCGTCGCTCCTGAATAGCCTGGACCTGCACCCATTGGCCGTTCAATTGGAGCGTGAGCGTGGTCTTCTCCGGTTTTTTCATTCGCTCCTGCTACCCGTTGGCCCGCGCAAAGTCTTTCATAACCTCCACCAAAACCTGGACGCTTTCCACCGGCATGGCGTTGTACATGGACGCCCGGAACCCGCCTACCGAGCGGTGGCCTTTAAGCCCCTCAATCCCCGCTGCTTTGCATTGGTCGAGGAACGGCTTTTCCAGCTCTGGCCGGAGAGGAAGGAAGGTGGCGTTCATAAGCGAGCGGTCCTCCGGCGCGATGACGTTGCCCTTGAACAGCGGGTTGTGATCCAGCTCATGGTAGAACAGGCGCGCTTTTTCCCGGTTGCGCTTGTCCATCGCTTTAAGCCCTCCCTGCTCTTTAATCCAGCGCAGGGTAAGCATGGATAAATAAATGGCATACACCGGCGGGGTGTTGTACATCGAACCATTTTCTATATGTACCTGGTAATCGAGCATTGCCGGAAGGGGGCGTTGCGCTTTTCCGGCCAGGTCTTTGCGCAGGATGACCAGGGTGACGCCCGCAGGACCCATGTTTTTCTGGGCGCCCGCATAGATCAGGCCAAAGCGGGACACGTCAACGGGTCTGCTGAAGATGTCGGAAGACATATCGGCGACCAAAGGAACGGAAGCTGCAGGCCACCAATGGTACTGCGTGCCGAATATCGTGTTGTTGCTCGTCAGGTGCAGGTATTTTAAATGCCCCGGAACCTCCACCTGAGACGGTATGTACGCATAGTTCTCCGCTTTGGATGATGCCAGCACCTCTACCTTGCCGAAAAGCTTGGCCTCTTTTATGGCCTTGGACGACCAACTGCCGGTATCCAGGTATCCGGCTGTTTCTCCTTCGTTTAAAAGGTTCATCGGCGCCATGAAAAATTGGCTGCTGGCCCCTCCAGACAGGAAAAGGACCGCGAAATCGTCCGTCAAACCAAGCAGTTCGCGCACCAAAGCTTCTGCTTCCGCGATTACCGCTTCGAATTCCTTGCTCCGGTGAGATATTTCCAGCAGAGAAAGACCGGAATCCTGGTAATTAACCATGGCTTCTGCCGCCTGGGCAAATACTTCGCTGGGCAAAATAGAAGGGCCAGCGTTAAAGTTGTGCTTCTTCATTGGGTAAGCAGTTTAATGGATTTGTATGGTCGGGTTATTTAGGTAGGACATCGCGTAAAATTAGCAATTATCAGATCGCGCATTC
>JADJPL010000023.1:0-2500 GCA_016713275.1 Haliscomenobacter sp. | reverse complement strand
TTAAAGCGGCACGCGAGCTGGGTTCAGAACGTCGCAAGACAGTTCGGTCCCCTATCTGTTGCGGGCGTTGGAGTATTGAGGAGATCTGACTCTAGTACGAGAGGACCGGGTTGGACGTACCGCTAGTGTACCAGTTGTACCGCCAGGTGCACCGCTGGGTAGCTATGTACGGAATGGATAAGCACTGAAAGCATCTAAGTGCGAAGCCAACTCCAAGATGAGTACTCCTTGAGGGTTGTGGGAGATGACCACGTTGATAGGCTACAGGTGGAAGCGCAGTGATGTGTGGAGCCGAGTAGTACCAATTACCCGAAAGCTTCCTACAAATTTTTCTCAGTTGGAGATCGAAGTATGCTATAGCGCGGCCCCCAGGGCAAGACTAGCAATCGGACTCTGCTTCTCGCTTACTTGCTCAAAAAGAAAAGGAGTTTTGGAAAGCTCCAAAGAGCAGTTGGTGGTTATAGCGAGGAGGTTCACCTCTTCCCATTCCGAACAGAGAAGTTAAGCTCCTCAGCGCCGATGGTACTGCCTTTAGGTGGGAGAGTAGGTCGCCGCCAACCAACAAATAACCAATGCAACGCCCTGGTAGGTTCCCCTGCCGGGGCGTTCTCGTTTTTTCCCGCTTCAACTCCCCGTAACGGCTTATGCAAACGCTTTCCCCTAAACAGCTGATCCTGGTCGAACTCCTTTGGTGGCTTCTAACAGCCCTTTTGGCAGCGCTTGTTTTGCTCCCCATTTACCTGCAGGTGCAAAACTATCCCTTCTGGACGATGAACATCCTCTTTATCGTCGTCTTCGTCACTTGTACCCGTTTCATCTTTCTCCTGCGGTTTACGTTTCTGGCAAACCGGTTTTGGTGGAAATTTGCACTCATCTTCCTTTCCATCCCCTTCGTTTTCTTCCTGATCCAGGAACTGAACGGGTTTCAAACGTATCTGGATGAACAAGGCGTGGAAGCGGTCGCCGGCTTACTGCCCCTCAAGCAGCAAGAAGCCATGATCAACTATATCTACAATGAATTCCTTCTGTTCGCCGTGGGCGCTATTATCAGCGCGTTTGTTTTCCCTTTCCGTTTAGCGGTGTCCATCTGGCGCGTCCGAAACCGCAACCAGGTGTGAAGCCAGCGCCGCCGACGCCCAGGCAATACACCCCTGGGCAAGGAAGTAGGTGGCCATGATCCATATCCTGGACAAGGGAATGGACACCTTGAATTTCTCCACCGCAATCATCGTATCGGATAAGATAAAGAAAACAGCTCCTGCCAGAAGCGTTAGAAAAACCGGTCCAGGAGCAGCGTTGCGCAGGTTCAGCGCCGATATGCCCATTGCCGTAATGACAAGACTATACGCTGCTACGGGAATCCGCAGCCCGCCCAGATCGCCCCACCACCATAGGCTTATCCCAACAACATATACCGCAAAAGGAAGAACAGCCCAGGGCGCCGCCTGAACATACCCCGGGGGCGCCGCTTTGCATACCCGCTAAATGCCAGAATGTAAAAAATATGCGCCGCCAGAAAAGACGAAAGCCCCAACAGGAAGTAAGTTTCGTTCAACCGGGCCAATAACAACAACAAGTCGCCAAGAAGCGAAAATAGCAGACCGGAAAGAATATACCCCTTGAAACGGCTTCTGGTGGCAACCTCCAGATAAAAACTAATAAACAAAAGCGCTAAAGGCAGGGTCTTCGTCGAGGCCGCCAGCCAAAACACAGACAACGCTTCTGCCCCTACATGGAGCGCGGCGGCCGCCACAAATAAATAAAAAAAGCGTAAAGCCTTCCGGGATCTCATAAGCACCGTTTTGATGGGTTTGGCAATCCATCCCAAAATAAGCTTTTACCCGCTAACCTCCAACCTCCAACCTCTAACCTCTAACGTCCAACGTCTAACCTCTAATTCCTCCTTGCATCAAACTCCTCCTCCGGAATATCGTATACCTGGGTATCCCCCTCCGATTTTTCCGTCATCGTTTGCACCTCGTCCATAATATCGATGGTGTAATCCCAGAAGTCCTGAATCAAAGGCTTTACCTTGCCGGCCACTTTCCATACCTGCTCCGGATATTCCTTCAGAAAGGGGTACGTCTGCGAGTCGGCAGTCACTTCAGTAATGTTGCGAAACGAGGAGTGCAGCACAAACCAAAGAATCCCGCTGTAGATCAGGATCAGCACCGAGGCCATAAACGCCCCGCCCAGGGTTTGGTTGATCACATTGATGTTGGCTGCCTCCAGGATGCCCTCAAAACCGCGGCCCAATAGCTTAAGGAACATCATCGTCAGTGCAAAAGTCAGGATCAACCCCGCAACGAACATCAGCGGACTTGTTTCATTGAACATTTGCTTCAGAAAGTCGGTGACGGAGGGCGAAAACCGCAGAGCGGCAATAATCCCTACCGCGATCGCAAGTACGGAGAAAATCGTCTTGATAATCCCTCTGGAGTACCCGACGTAAAACCCGTAAACGGCAACAAATGACCAGGATAATATCAATAACCATGCG
>JADJPL010000022.1 GCA_016713275.1 Haliscomenobacter sp. | reverse complement strand
TGAGGTCGTTGGCGGTAAAGGAAGAATGATCGTCAGTATCGATATTTTTCCTTCCACCACTGCCGTAGCTGCTGCCGCATCTTTTCCTCTGCGGCATTGGATTGAGGCTGGTAAAAAGCGTTTCCGGAAACCGCGTCGGGCATATATTCCTGTTCGGTGAAGTTGCCTGGGAAATCGTGCCCATACTGGTAATTTCCTCCATAATTCAAGGCTTTCATCAAGGCGGTTGGCGCGTTGCGCAAGTGCAGCGGAACCGGGGCATTCCCCGTTTTTCGGGCCGCTTCCAAGGCGGCTTCAATGGCCATGTAGGCGGAATTGCTTTTCGGAGAAGCGGCCAGGTAGACTACGGCCTGAGCCAGAATGATGCGGGCCTCCGGCCAGCCAATCACTTTCACTGCCTGAAACGCGGTATGGGCAAGGAGGAGGGCGTTGGGATTGGCCAGTCCGATATCTTCCGACGCCGCTATGATCATCCGCCGCGCAATGAATTTGACATCCTCGCCGCCTTCGATCATTCGGGCCATCCAGTACAACGCGCCATTGGGGTCGCTTCCGCGGATCGACTTGATGAAGGCAGAGGCCAGGTCGTAGTGCTGTTCCCCGCCTTTGTCGTAGAATGCCATGCTTTGCTGGGCCTTGTCTTTTACCAGTTGATTGGTAATGACCCAAGGCGGTTCTAACCCGCTGACGACCAGTTCCAGCAGGTTGTACAGTTTGCGCGCATCTCCTCCGGAGTAGTACAGCAACGCGTCGTAGCTTTCCAGCGCAATGGTTTGGGTTTTGAGTTCTTCGTCTTCGGCAAGCGCCTGATCGACTAACCGGATCAGGTGTTCCGGGGCAAGGGGCTGCAGCACGTAAACCTGACAGCGCGAAAGCAACGCCGGGATCACCTCAAAGGAAGGGTTTTCGGTGGTAGCGCCTATCAGCGTGATCACCCCTTTCTCCACGGCCCCGAGCAGCGAATCCTGCTGGCTTTTGCTGAACCGGTGGATTTCATCGATAAACAGGATCGGATTAGGCCGGTTGAAAAAACGTTGCTGCTCGGCCTTTTGGATGGTTTCCCTTACTTCCTTTACCCCGGAATTTATGGCGCTCAGGGTGTAGAACGGACGCTTTAACTCGCCAGCAAGGATATGGGCCAGGGTGGTTTTCCCCACTCCCGGCGGACCCCAGAGAATGACCGACGGAAAATGCCCCGACCGGACCGCGCCCAAAAGAACCGAGCCCGGCCCAACCAGGTGTTCCTGGCCGCAGAATTTCTCCAGGCTTTGCGGCCGCATACGTTCAGCCAAGGGGCGCATAGGATATTGGTTTTAGCATTGGGTTCACTCGGGACCAGCGGATATCCTGGATGAGGAAAAAGGAAATCTTTCATTTTAACAACCAAAAAATAAGGGATTTTTGGAAAAGCATTCCGGAATTTTTAATTTTATACCGGCGGGAAAGGCGTTTTTAACCTTTTCCAGCAGCTTAGACCCAAAATACGGAGGCATGGGCTTTTTTTAAAGCCGAAAACCTCTAACTTGGGGCTACTTCTGAGGCATCGGCATACCTTTCTCCTTTTTCTTCCCGTGAATCTCCTTATCTCGTTCAGCGTATTGGCTTTTCGGGTGATTGCTCCTATCGTGCTGGTACAATGGCCGTTTGCGAGGACAACCTCTGGCCCGGATCAGGATGCTTGCAGGAGGAAGCGAGGAAGGATAGATAAGCATAAATGAGAAAACTAACAACATATGAAGGTTTCCGGTTTTTGGACAGCCATTGCTCAGGAAACTTCCGGGAGCAGGCTGTTTGAAATGCTTTTCCCTGAAGGGCCTCCGGTTCAGCAATTTGAACTGGACGCCGACTATGAGCAGAACCTGGTAACGGGAGGAGGGCTTTCGTTGTCCATTGCACCCAAGTCGTTTCGCAATTGGAGAGGGGGTTGGTGCCGGACTCCTGTCCACTTGCGCCTCGTAGAAGCGTATGCTTTGCCGGATATGGTTTTGCTGGGGAAAAACTCCCTGGCAGGAAATGTTCTGCACGAAGCAGCAGCTATTTTCCACGTTCAGGCGGAAGATGCCGAAGGGCCGGTTTTTTTGGAAAAACCATTGTCCGTTGAGCTGCCTTTGCCAGAAGGCGTTCATAACCCCCTGGCTTTTCAATTATACCATGGCAGTCAGGGCGCTACGCGCGCGGTGTTCAACGCTACGCCTTCGGATTGGCAGGTTGACCCCTCCGCCGGGCATTTACACCCGGGCAAGGGAGGCGGGCGGAAATTCCTCTCGGGCAACCTTCCCGGTTTTGGCTGGTTTGCGGGTCTTGGCAACCTGGGTAAACTCCGGCATTCGGCCATGATGAGCTTTCGCGCCATTACCCCCATGAACGCATGGATGAAATGGCCGGGTTCTTGATGCTCGAAGAGAAGCGGGGCGTAGCGGATATGTTTCAGGGAGGGAATAAATTTTCTTGCTTCAATATTCCATCGAATCAAAAAGCCATTGCCGTCTTATTGGGTATTCTGGGCGACTCGTTTTACTGGGGTATACAGCCAATCGAGCGGACGCAGAATGGAAACTGGTTTATCGAAATGGGGGAAGGGACGGTCAGCGAATTTGTCCAGGCACTGAAGGAACAATTACACCAGCCCCGGCCTTATTCTTCTTTTTTAACCAAAAGCTTAGCTTTGCCCAGATCATGCAAACGCCTGATCCTGTTGCTTATTCTGCTCGCTTGCAAGCCGTATTTGCTCAACATCCGGTTATTCGCTGAGCAGTTTCTTCTTCTCGCGTTGAAATTCTTCCTCCGATAAAAGCCCTTTTTCCATGAGTTCGCCCAGGTGAAAGATTTCGTCGATCACTTGGTTGGGCTGTTGCGCTTCTTTGGAGGGGGTACTGTCCAGCAGCGTGTCTTTTGGAGGCGTTTCCGCAGGAGCTGCCGGTTTGGTCCGCTTGTATCCGTTAGCGACAAAGGCGGCAAACCCGGGTTGCGACCTCAGGAAATGCAGCGCGGCATGCTGATGAATCCGGTTGTAATCGGAAAACCCACGCACGACGGCTTTTTCGAGGTATTCGAAGCCGCTTGGGGCGTCGTGCAGCATGGAGTAACAACAAGCCAGGTTGAAATTGACGGCAGGGGAATCGATTTCCTCCTCCAGCACCTGGCTGAAGGCTTCGATAGCGCCCAGGAAATCGCCCGAACGGAATTTTTCCACGCCGATCCGTTTTAAAAAACATCCGTTGCAGAGGGTTTGGCTTTGGGTTTATGCGCATACGCTGCTTCCGGATCGGCCTCCTCCATCTGCTGTTGGCGGGCGTAGTAAGCTTGCTGCCGTTTTTTCAGGAACTTGGCGTTGTACCGGTCGTCAAAATCCTCTACCGGCATGGCAAACAGCAAAATGGCGTCGATAAAGCCCAGAATGGCGGGGGCTATGATAAACGGTCCTTCATTTTCTACCGTGAGGGCAAAAGTGAAAAAGAACAGGAGCATGTGCATGACGCCCCAGAACCGGCGCCCCAGGTAAAACCGGTGCACGCCAAAAATGCCAAAGAAAAGGGCTAAAAATCCGGCGACAATTTTGTTTTTCATTCCCGATGGTGCAATTACGTTCCTTAAATTACATCCTTTTGCCGTTATGGTTGCAAGGATTCTTCGTATGGAGGAAAAAATCAGACCAAAACGGAAGCAATAGGGATCAATGGGTTAGTTGGCGGGTTAATTCCTGGTCGAGATGGTCCAGCCGATGCTGGACTTCGGCTTGTTTTTTTTCCAGCTGGTCCAGTTGCGCGCCTTCTTTTTCGAGAAGAAGGTCGAACGGGTCGAAATGGCTGTCAATGCGTTCTTTCAGGTTTTTGATGTATAGCTTCAATTTTCTGGTGACGTCTTCTTCCAGGCGCATGCGCCCTTTGGTGATTTCGTCCCGGAACCCTCCAAGGATCTTTCTTCGCTTCCCGGAGGTAGCTGCTCCGGCGAAGATCAACCCGATGGTCGTCAAGATGCCTCCGGTGAGGTCGAAGACCATGCCCTGTGCAAGGGCAGCCAGCACAATGCCCACAACCGCCAATCCGCTGCCTGTAGCAAAGCTGCCCGGCAACGGGCTTTTATCCGGGAAAAGTTCCTGGCCGGTGAAATTCTCTGATTTTTTAATAAAGTCGTCGAAAGTATCCTGAAGATCCTTGAATACATGGCTTCGCTTTTCCGCTATGGCGCTAAAAATCTCGTGGTTGTTTTGGAGAATGGTTTGGCTGGTGCGGATCTTGAGGTCGATGAGTTTGGCCATTTGCTGGACGCTGTCGGACAGGTCGCCGATTCCATCCATTAATTTGGTGCGAAGTTCGGCGCTGAGCTCTTCTTCCAAGGAGCGTGCCAGGTGGTCCAGCCATTCCTGAGCCGAAGCTTTTCTGGAGAACACGGATGCGACCGACCGGTATAAGAGCGAGAAAAAGGACATACCGTTGCTGAGTTCGGCTTCGGCAGACCGGGTCGCGCGGTCGTATCCGGCGACAATGTTCTCGACGAGCACATCGACCTGCCGGTTGCTCTTGGTTTCCTGGGACACCAGGGAATCGGTAATCTCCTGCCGGAAGTCGCAGTCGGCAGCCCATTGTTTTCTGCGCAGGATAAGCCCCTCTTTAATCGAAGTCAAAATGTGCCGGGCGGTGTGTACGCTGTTCTGGAGCTTCATTACCGGCGCTTTTCCTCCGGTGATGTTTTCCCGGATATAGGCGCGCACCTGGGCAAAACCGGATTGTTCCGTATGCCCGTCAAGTTCTTCTTTGGCAGATACGGAGAAAATAGCCGGCTCGTGCACGCCTTTCTTTTCAGCGTATTCCCGCAGTTTGGCCAGATTGATTTCCAGATCTTCCGCAGGCATCAGGTCTTTTTGCTGCAGAACGAAAATGACTTTTTTCCTCCAGTCTTCGTGGATAAACTGGAAAAACTGCCAGGCGGATTCCCGGTACGGATTTTTGGCCTCAAAGACAAACACGATCAGATCGGACGCCGGAATAAAGCTTTCCGTGATTTCCTGATGGTGTTCGATAATCGTGTTCGTGCCGGGCGTATCTACCAAAGCGATTTCCCGGAGGATTTCCACCGGGATTTCGATCCGTTTGAGATAGGGATTGATCGTCAGGATCTGCTTTTCCGGCCCATAGACGATCTGCTGAATGGTGTCCGTCATCGGCTGCGGGGCAACAGCCGTGATCTCTTCCCTGGATTCGAGCAGGGCGTTGATGAAGCTGCTTTTACCCGCTTTTACCTCTCCTACAATGACAAACATGAAGGGGTCGTTCAGGCGGTTGCGCAAATCGCTTACAATACCGGCCAACTGGTCGTGCCGGATCTGGATAGTCAGCTCGTGCAGGTCCTTGACCGTTTCGTCGATCAGCGCGCGCAAAGCTTGTAAACTCTTGTTGATTAAGTTATTAGATGTAGGCATTTTTTATGGATTTAACCCTCCCGGGCGATGGCGTTACCTTTTGCCGGTCAGCCCTTCGCCTAAATGGAGGATGCTTTCCGGGCCAAGGCAAAATAACATGTCGAAAATACTTAAATCGGACAAAAATCCATGTCTTTCTTCAAAGACTTGCGGGTAGGGGACGGGATTCCCTCCCAGCTGATCCGGATGCTTCTGGGTTTCTTTCGGCGAAATAGCCTGCCTTAAGTCGGCGTATGCCTCGGCGGGGAGGCGTTCGTACTCCTGGCTGAGTTCAATGGAGCAAGAAATACGCATGGCTTTTGTGATGGTTTGAAGCAACTCCAGGTTGAAATCAAATAAAAAGGCCGGTTCTTTGCGGTAAACAGGCTGAAATAGCTCGTAATATTCTTCAAAAAACGGGGCGCTGCCGTAGGCGGTGACCAAGGTCTCCAGATGGTTTTTTGCCCAGCGTTCCCTGTGGTCGATGCGGACCTCCCGGATCGGCATGCGCTGGTGTTTGCCTTGGTACAAAGGAATGGAGAGCCGCAATAGGCCATGGCTGGAAGCGATATGACACCGGTTCCGGTAAGACCCCTTCTGGTAATTCTCCCATTGTTCGATAACTACCCGGGGAAACCTCAGGCATTGGGCGACATAAGATGCCGGAGGGGCGTATGCAGTGAGGACTAATGCGCTGGTGGCCATACATAAACTTAGACCCGGAAAGATACATTTTCCTTCCTTTTTTTGTGCCGGATTGGCAGCAACAAAAAAAGCCGTATTTTCCACGGGGCAAAGGAGCTTTGTTTGGCTGCCGTTTGCCCCTATTTTTTAACTCTTAGCATTAGACCACGATGAAACCCATGTTGCGCTTTTTTACCTTGCTGAGCCTTGCCTTTGGCGGGCCTCTTTCCTTTGCCGGTTTATATGGGCAGACCCTGGATAGCGCCCGGACAAGCCAATTGGATGCTCTTTTCCGGGAGTACGACCGTACGGACCGGCCTGGATTGGCAGTCGGTATCGTCCAGCAGGGCGCCCTGGTCTATTCCAAATCGTTCGGGATGGCCAACCTCGAAACCCGGACGGTGTTCACCCCGGAAACAGTTTCGGATATTGGTTCGGTCGCCAAGCAAATCACTTGTATGGCAATCGTGTTGCTGGAGCAGCAAGGCAAGCTTTCCTTCGACGACGATATCCGGGCTTTTTTCCCTGGTTTGCCGGATTTTGGCACGCCCATTACCATTCGCCATCTGGTGCACCACACCAGTGGGTTGAGGGAAATTTATGCCATGCTGGAATTGGGAGGCTGGATTGGAGGCGATGGGATTCGCCAGGAGGACGCCCTGACAATGGTAAGTCATTTGAAGGAGCTGAACTTTAAACCGGGAGACCAATACGCGTATTGCAACACCGCCTATATGCTGCTGGGGGAAATCATCCAGCGCGCTGGGGGGAAACCGTACGAGGCCTGGATGCGCGAACATATTTTTGAACCCCTGGGCATGCGCCAAACATATGTCATGGATATTCAGGGCGAATTGTTTCCCAATTGCGCCGAGTCGTATGGCAGCGCCGGGCCGGATTCCTGGGTGAAAATTTACGACAACAGCACCGCGTTTGGGCAAGGGGGGATTTACACCACGCTTCCGGACCTGGCCAAATGGGCCGATAATTTCCGCACCGGAAAAGTTGGCGGGGAGTCCGGGCTGCGCCAGATGGCCCAACGCGGCGTGCTCAATAGCGGAGACACCCTGCGTTATGCGTTCGGAATTGAGCACGGACGGCATGGAAACCTGGCCCTCCTTCAACACTCTGGCGCCAGCGCTGGGTACCGCGCGATGCTGACCTACGTGCCGGAACAGGGTCTGGCCATCGTAATGAAGGCTAATTTTGCAGGGTTCAATTCGGAATTGTTCAACCAGAAGGTACTTCAAATTCTTTTTCCTGAGGAACAGAAATCCGGCGCCGGGGCGACTCCTGCCCAGAAAATCTCTAAACCGGAAGAACTCCGGCTTTCCGCCGAACAACTGGCTGCTTACGCCGGGACGTATTTTTGTCCGGAATTGGAGTCTTATTACCGGATACGGGTGGACGGCGGGCGCCTGATCCTGAATCAGCGCAGGCTGGGCGATTTTATCCTGAAACCCGAAGAAGCCGACCGGTTTGTATCCTCATCGGGCTTTAACCTGCAATTTGAACGGGATAAGAAATCCAGACTGACCGGATTTCGCATATCCAATAGCCGGGTGCTGCGGTTGTGGGTGGAAAAACAAAAAGAATAGACTTGTTGCGACGGATCAGCGCGGCGGGAAAGCGCCATTTTAAACCCGCGATGCCCCGTCGAAACAAGCCTGAAAGCCCGAGCATAGAAAACCCGGGGTAAACGGAATGGTTCCGCTACCCAATCCGGCTGCTTTCTGTATCCTTCTACGCGTAAAGAATATAGAGTAGAAGAATCAAAACAAGGGTAGCGGCCAGAACGAAGTACAAGACCTTCTTTCCTTCCTTTTCTCCCTGATGGTGTTCGAGGATTTTTTTCCGCTTGACGCGTACTAACTTATTGCTCATGACGTATCTTTTTGGTTTGAATAAAACGCAGTTAAAATAGTAAAAGAAAAGGAAACGCAGGCGAGGTTTTTTTTGGGATCATCCGAATAAAAGCTGGTGGAATTCGATCACCCGCTCGTCGGTCATGATATCCTGGGGGCGGATAGGTTGCCGGAGGACAACGCCTTCCAGACTTCGGCAGCGGCTTAGAGCAACATAGGTTTGGCCATGCTCAAAGGCGCCTTTTCCGAGGTCGATAATCACTTTGTCGAAGGTTTTTCCCTGTGCTTTATGTATCGTTACCGCCCAGGCCAGTTTAACGGGGAACTGGGTGAAGGTTCCCACGACTTCGGATTCAATCTGATCGGGGGTATCGGGGGAGGTCTTGTAGCGGAGCACCTCCCAGGTGGCGGGTTCGATGTCCAGCTCGGATTCATTGCCCTGGCTATCTTCTATTTGGATTCGCAGTTTGTCGGAATCGACCCGGAGGACTTTCCCGATGGTGCCGTTGACGAAGCGTTTGTCCGGGTCGTTTTTAAGTAGCATGACTTGGGCTTTGGGTTTGAGCCGAAGCGCCAGGTCGGTTGGGAAAACGTTGGGATTGAACTCCCCACTTACCTTTCCTGGGAGAAGATGTTCTTTGGCGTCGATTTTTGCCAGTTCTCTGAGGTTGATCTGGTCGGCGGTAGCATTCCTGGCGGTGAGGGTGATGAAAAAATCTTCGGGTTCAAAGTTGGGGACAACCCGTTCGTTGAGTTCCTCCAGATCGTCGCGGTCCGCGATATTGAGCCGGATACTGTCGAGAAGGCGCAAGAAGCGCCGGTCGGTCTGCCTGTAAACCTTCTTCAACTCCAAAGCTTCCATGGAAAACCCAAGGCGCAATACCTCGGCGGAAAAAAAGTAAGGCGTAGCGTACAGGGAGTTGTAGACCCATGCTTCCTGGTCATGCGATACAACCGGGGGCAGTTGGAACATGTCGCCAAAAAAAACCACCTGAACGCCGCCAAAAGGCAACGGAGAATCCCGGTGTAGCCGTAAAAAGTAGTCGATGTGGTCGAGCAAATCCGCTCGCACCATGGAGATTTCATCGATGATCAGCAATTCGAGATTGCGGTACAAGCGGCGGTCCCGCCGTTTTTTGATTTCCGATTTGGGAAACATCCGCGGAGGAAACCCAAAAAACGAGTGGATGGTTTGCCCTTTAACGTTTAAAGCAGAGACCCCGGTGGGGGCAAGGACGACCGTGTTTTTGCGGGTGGTGTTGCGGAAAAGCTGCAGCAATGTGGACTTGCCGGTGCCCGCCCGCCCGGTGATAAACAAATGCTTTTGCTCTTTTTCCAGAACGTCCAGAGCAAAGCGGAAATCCCCCGACAATTCCAACGGTTTTTTATCCAGAGACATTTTGGTTAGAGGTTAGAGGTTAGGAGCAGGGGATTAGGGAGCAGGGAGCAGGGTTGGGCGCTTTCGGTGGGGATTGAACCGATGGCGGCTACTTCGCCCCGTGGAATGCACGAAGGCGAAGGACCCCATGCACAGAAGCTGGCCATGCGACATATCCTTTCTTTTTAATAGCCTTGTTGCGAGGGGATCATCGCGGGTTTAAAATAGCTCATTTACCACCACGCTGACCCGTCGCAACAAGTCTAATGTTATAATTAAAGAACCCAATATACCTAAAGTCTGTTATTTCGCGTCAACCTGAAATCTGCTCCCTGCTCCCTGCTCCCTCCTGCTCCCTAACCCTAAAGTCTAACCTCCAAAGTCCAAAGTCTAACTTAAGTTGCTTATTTTTCCGCGCTAAAACCGGTACACGTAAGGATGAACTCAATATTGGAACAACATACGTTTTATTTCAAGCAATTTCAGATCCGTCAGGACCGCTGCCCTATGAAGATAGGGACGGATGGGGTGCTTTTGGGCGCCTGGGCGGATGTATCGCAGGCTTCTCAGATCCTGGATATTGGCACGGGAACCGGCGTCATTGCCGCTATGATGGCGCAACGCACCCAGGAGGCAACCATTCATGCGGTGGAGATCGATGCCGACGCGTATGAGCAGGCGAAAGAAAACCTGGAGCAAACCCCCTGGGCAAACCGCCTGTCGGTTTTTCACCAGGCGGTGCAGGAATTCGCGAAAGAAGCGGTTAATCAATACGACTTGCTGGTGAGCAACCCTCCTTTTTTTACGGGAGGTACCTTTTCGCATCAGGCGCATCGCAATCAGGTACGCCATACCGTTAAACTTCCGCACGGCGACCTCCTGTCTTCCGTCCGCCGGATGCTGCACCCGGGGGGGAAGTTTTGCGTGATATTGCCTTTTATCGAAGGATTGCGGTTTCAGGAACTGGCCCAAAGCTACCACCTGTACGTTTCCCACATCACGGAAGTCCGCCCCAAAGCGACCAAACCGGTCGAGCGCCTGTTGATGCAATTGGAATGCCACCCCACGCCTACCGTGAAGGATCAGCTGATCATTCAACACGATGGACCGAATGAATGGACCGAAGAGTACGTGCAGTTAACCCGGGACTTTTATTTGAATATGTAAACGACAGGGGAGAGTCATCCCAAATTTTCCACAAAGGGTGTCTAAGGGCCGGGAGGCCAACGAGACAGCGTTCAAATTCGGGATGACTCCTGCTCCCAGCGGCTTATTCTTCAATCGAAGCTTCTTCCAGGATCTTCATCGCCAAATCGAGAATCGTGGTGTCTTCCAAATGGACAATTCCGCCCTGAGGACCCGGTTCAATATGGGTGCCGGCAGCGTCGCCATGATCGTAATCATGGGCGCCAAAATAATTGCGAACGGTTTGTTCAGAGATGTTCAGTTCATGGGCAATCCGGTGAATACTCCCCTGTGGCAACTTGTGCTTGATTGCCCTTAGCTCTTCAAAAGTGATATTCATGACCAAATTTTTGGTGATTTAATGAATTTAGTATTGTGACTAAAATTTAAGCATCCTTTGGACTTATGCAACTCAAAAGGGATTTTGTGATCATTCTATATGTTAAAAATAGGTTAAGGAGGGGCAGTCGCCCGAAAGGGTAGAAAAAGGCAAGGCCTTTGCTGCTGTTTGGGCCTGTCCTAAAGACCCCTCTTTGCCTCCGGCATGAAATTTTAAGGGGCTGTTTCAAAGACCACGCTTTGCCTCCGGCATGAAATTTTATTTTCTTTTTTCAATTCTAATAAAAAATTGCTCTGAAATTTTTTATTAGAATTGAAAAAAGAAAATATTTTTTTGCTGTCTTGGGCAAGAACCGTCTTTTCAGACAGCCCCATAATTTCATGCCGGTGGCAGAGAATGTTTTTTGTTTTCTAAAAACGGGCGGTAAGCCCGGCGATGGCGTTCAGGCCGATCATTGGGTAGTGCTGCCAGCGTTGGTAGCGGTTGTTGAGGACGTTATTCACTTGTACAAACGCGCCGATATTATCGGAAAACTGATAATCCACTCCCAGGTTCAGGTCGAGGAGGGTATTGAGGTTTTTGGGTTGCCCGTCGAAAGCGAGGGTCGGAACGCCATTCTGGAAAAAAAGCTCGCTTTTGAAGGTCAGGTTGTCGATGATTCCCGAATAGGCTGCGCCTACGTTTGAGGCCTAAACTGGGCAGGGTGCCAAGGTTTTTCTTCCCGGTCGAGGGAGAAGAAAATTTGGGTGAACCGGCCGTTCAGTTCGAGGCCTTCGATCAGTTGAGTGCGCAGTTCGGCGGTGATGGAAAAAATCCCCCCGGTATCATACAGCACGTTGAATCGGGGGATCGAATCTCCGTTGGTCAGGAAGAGGGCCAGGTTCTTTACATCCTTATAGCCCACTTGCGCGCGGTACTGCACGCCCCGGTATTCTCCCTTGATCCCGCCGTAGTAATGGCTGTAGAAGGTGTTTTTCAGCTTTGGCCGGGAAGTCAGGTAGGGGTTATACTCCGTCAGGGCGCGAAAATTGTTTTTCTGCAGGCCGCCTTCCGTGCCGGCAAAAGCCGTGACGAGGTTGTCGACCACATTGAGGGATGCTTCCAGGATAGGGTAGAAGGTGAACTCGTCGTCGAAATTGGCGAGGTTCAGTCCGAGCTTAACGCGGAACCGGTCTCCGTGATAAGAATAGGAGGGCGTGAGGAAGAAGTTATTCAGGGACTGTTTCGAGCTGTCGCGGTATCCGCTGAAGTCCGTTTGCAGTTGAATCGTGAGGGGGTGGCGGTCTTCAAACCATTTGGTTCCTTTCAATACCAGATCGATACCGCCTTCCCGGGAGGCGTAGAGGTCCTCCATGGTATAAAAATCCAGGCTGGCCGAGTAGTCAATTCCACCGGCAGTTCGCTGATTGTTGTAAAGCTTGACGTTGCCGCTCAGCAAGGAGAAGCGTTGTTTCACGTCTTCTGCGTCGTAGGTTAATTCCGAAGCAAAATCGTCATCCAGATCGGTATAGCCATAGAAATGGAGGAAATCCCGGCTGTAGTTCAGGTTGCCGGCAACACTGAACCCCTGGTCAGAGTGAAACCCGGCGTGGAGCCCAAAGTCGTTGTCGGCAAACCGCTGGTTTTCCACTTTGCCTTCGTTGTTCATGGACAGATGCCGGAGATCAAACCCTACATCCAGGCCTTCTTTATTGACGAGGTCGTAAGCTCCTTCCACGAGGATGGCTTTCGGAAACCCCGCGCCAAGCCGGGCATACCCGTTATAGATAGGGTCTTTGGGCTCGTTTTGGAGCGTTTTGGGAAGGATTCTGGGAGGCAGGTACTGGACATTCAGCGGCCGGTTCGTGATCGCATAGGTTTGTTTTTTGGTAAACGTATCCAGCGGAGGAAGCTGGGGCGCGAACAGGAAACGGTCGGCATCCGCCAGCCGGGCATTGAATTGCTTGATGATATCGACTTCGCCGGTTTGAAGGCCTCCCTGGGCGAACAGGCTTCCAAGGGGCAGTATCGCTGCGGAAAAGAGGGTTAGAATAATCGCTAAGCGTTTCATATATAATGAATTATCGTTATTAAAGGATTTGGGTTTGAACATGGGCTTAATCCCCGGTTTTCCGATCCGCCGCTCTTGTTCAGGATGCTGCTTTGCTCGATCTGCCGGTTGATTTGTCCAAGCCGCGTCTTGGCTTTAGTGACCAGCTCCTGGTCCTCGTTATAGTTTTCGAGCAGCGCTTCCAGAACGGCCCGGGCGTTGTAGAGGTCTCCTTTTTCGGCCATGACGTCGGCGAGCAGCAATACGCTGTTGGCGACCCAATAGGGGTAAGCCGAGCTTTCCTGGTTGGCTTTGAGGCAGAGCTCCTGGGCTTTATTCAAATCCCGGCGCTGGTAGTAGATATAGGCGATGAGGTAGCGCGCCTCGGCGGTCTGCTCGTTGTCGGAGAGTTGAACCACCTTCTGAAACCCACTGAGGGCGTTGTTGAAATCCTGGTTGTCAAAGGCCAGTTTGCCCAGGTAAAAATTGGCGGTGGCGATTTGGGCGTTGTTGGCCCTTGGGTTGTTGTTGACTTTGGCAGCATAGCTATAAACGGAAGCGCTATTCTTCGTACGGTAAGCGCTCCGCAAAGCGCCTAGCTGCGCTTCGAAGAGCATATCTTCGGAAGTGGCATTTTTTTCCAGTTCGGTGTAAAACTTCAGGATTTTTCGAAGTCCAGTTCGTGGTTGTAGGCGATGATAGCCGCTTTTTCAAGCGCTTTCACAAAGAACCGGCTGGCGCCCTGCTGGATGACGGCTTCGTAGTCTTTTAATGCCTGGGTATACTGGCGCAGTACGCTGTAGCACTCGCCTCGGTTGTAATAGGCCGGGATGATATTCAGTCCTTTGGGGAAACTGCGGATATAGCTGCTGAAGGATTCGGCAGCGCGCTGGTAATCCGCGTTCTCGAACTGGATCTGCGCCGTTTTGTACGTAATCGAATCCCGGACGTAATTGTCGACCTTGTAGCCCGGGACGGTTTCCAGGAAGGCGGTGTAATCGCCGAGGCGGCCGAGGTCTTTGATATAAATTTCTTCCAGCGCCGCGAGCGCCTGACTGGCTTCTGCCGGTTCGGGGGTATTGGTGAATACCTGTTTGTAATAATTAATGGCGCCTTCGTAGTTGCCCATGTTGTAGGCGATAAGGCCAAGCTGCAGCAGAGCTTGGTTAACGAGGGGCGATTTATTGCGGTATTTGGTGGTCAGCGTCCGCAGCGGGTCAATCGCCTGGCTGAGTTTGCCGATTTCCTGGTAAGTCATACCCAGGCGGAGCAGGGCGTCGTCGGTATACTCGGAGTTGGGAAATTCCTTCTCCAGACGCTCCAAAGCGATGATCTCCTCGGTTTTCCGGCCGCGCAGCCCTTCGATAATCGCTTTTTGGAAAATGGCGTAATCATAGCCTGCATAGCGTTTGGAAATCACCTCGTCGTAATATTGGGCAGCGCTGTTATACTGGTTGATGCGGAAGTAGGCGTCTCCGAGCCGCATGGTAGCGTCCCCCAGCAATTCGTTGGTGATTTGCGTGTTGGTGATAAAACGCCGGTTGCGCGCGATTCCGTCCACCGTTGCCTGAAAGAAGGAACGAGCTCGGTCGTAGCTATTGGTTTTCAGGTGGTTGTATCCCTGGAGGTAGCTGGCGGTAATGGTATTTGCTTCGTCGGGCAGTTCGCTCAGGCTTCTGGAGGCCGTCAGGAACCGGTCGATATACTGCATGCTTTCCTGATATTGCTCCAGGCGGTTGGCAACGTCGCCCAGCCAAAAGAGGCCGACAGCCTGCAATTTCGGATCAGCCGGGTTGTCCACGGCTTTTTGGAAGAAGGGCCTTGCGCCTGCCGGGTCGTTGTTTTGCAGCAACTGAATTCCGCGGTTCAGCGCTACTTTCTGGTAGGTGAGGGCAAGCTGCGGGGTGCGGTTGGTTTTCATCATCTCCTCTATGATGGTAAGTGCTTGCTGGTAGTCGCGGTAACCAAGCAGCACTTCGCTGAGCAACTGCTGCGCCTGGCCATAATAGCGGGAGTTGGGCTGGATCTCCTGGAGGTCGTTGGCTGCTTCGCGGGGCAGGTTGAGCTCGTAGGCCAGTTTGGCGTGGTTGAAGAGGGCGTCCTCCTGCAGAACGGGATCGTAGGTAAGCCGCTTGGCCGTTCCGAGGGCAGCGAGGGCGTTGTTCTTGTCGCCAAGCTGGAGGTAGCAGTTCGCCAGATAGAACATGGCGTTCTGGCCAATGGGGGAGTTGGCGGTGGAAAGCGGTTTGAGGTTGCGGATGGCTTCCTGGTATTTCTTTTCCTGGTATTGGGCAAATCCTACCTGGTAGAGCTCCTCTTCCCGGAGCTTGCTGGATCGGGAGGCGTAATACTCGAGGTGGGGCAGGGCGTTTTTGTAATCCCCTTTTTCAAAATACGCCTGGCCGACGATCTGGCGGATTTCCTTCAGGTTGCTGGCGCGCGGATCGTTTGTGAGCGGGCCGGCCTTGGCGATCACTTCGTCAAACTTTCGTTGGGCAAAAAGAATCTGGGCCTGAATATAGGGTAATTCATTTTTGTACTCTGGTACTTTTTCGACGACGCTGAACGCCCGGTAGGCTTGGTTGTAGTCGCCTTCGTAAAAATAGCATAGTCCCAGATAGTAATTGGAAGGGGCATGGTACTCCGACTCGGCGTCGGCGCTGATGTCCTTGAGATACGATTTAGCAGCAGTATACTCTTTTTTTGCGAAATGGGCATACCCTTGCCGGAAACGAACCTGAGCCATTTGATCTCGGGGAAGGCCCGAAGCGGGAATTTCCGCATAGTAATCCAGGGCTTCCTCATAGCGCCGGTTGTTAAAGTAGAAGTCTCCCATATCGACCAGCGCCTGCTGGTACTCCGGATCAGGGCGTAAAGAGCGGATAAAATTCAGGGTCGTAGCTTCCCCGTCTTTCAATTCAAGTTGAACAGCGCATTTGGCCTGGTACAATTGCGCCTGGGTGCGCAGCATGCCGGCTTCCGCCTCATTGACCGGCAGCAGCAGGTCGGTGGTTTTTTGAAACTCCCGCTTGGCTTTGGCGAGCAGGCCGTTTTCGTAAAACTGCAGGCCTTGCTTGAACGCTTTTTGGGCATCCGTATAGACGGACGTTTGCTGGCCCTGGATGGCAGCCGATCCCAGGAACAAAAAAAGCAGGAAAAGGATACTTCTGGAAAGCATATTCAGGTGTATTGTTTTCAAAAGTTGGTTGAGAATCAGACTATACTGAACCAATAACTACACAGCAAGGGGCGGACATTGCTTTTCGTTGCCCAATTTATAAAATTTTAACATTTTAATAGTAGACATTAGCCGTTGGTTGTTGGACGTTCGAAATGGGCTTTGGGCAGAGCGGAGCAGTAAATGGCCCGTACGGGGTGTCCGGAGGCAGGTACATTTTTGCTTGGGTCTGGAAGGCTAACGTCCAACGTCTGGTTGCGAATAAGCGGGTTAGAGGGCTGGAGGTTCGGAAAGCAGCTTTCCGTCTTTCATTTCAAGCCGCCGGTCGCTCATGCGGGCTAACTCGGCGTTATGGGTGACGATGACGAACGTTTGCCCGAAATCTTTTCGAAGGCTAAACAGGAGCTGATGTAGTTCCTGGGAAGAGACGGAGTCCAGGTTTCCGGAGGGCTCGTCTGCAAACACCACAGAAGGTTGGTTGACCAATGCCCGGGCTACCGCAACACGCTGTTGCTCGCCGCCGGAAAGCTGCCCGGGTTTGTGGTGGATGCGGCCTCCCAGCCCGAGGTAGTCGAGCAACTCTTTGGCCCGGGGTTCGGCGCTTGCCTCGGTTTGGCCTCCGATAAAGGCTGGAATGCATACATTTTCCAGCGCGGTAAACTCGGGCAGCAGGTGGTGGAATTGAAAGATAAACCCAATATGTTTGTTTCGGAAAGCGGCCAGCCGCGCCGCGTTTAACTGGGCGACAGCTTCCCCATCGATGCGGATCTCGCCTTTGTCCGCCTGGTCGAGCGTGCCCAGGATATGCAGCAGGGTGCTTTTGCCTGCCCCCGATTTCCCGATGATGGCGACAATCTCCGCGCGTCCGATTTCAATATCGACACCTTTAAGCACGTGTAATTTTCCGTAGGATTTTTGAATTCCGCTTGCCTGAATCACTGTTTGGGTTTTGGGCGAAAATACAACCCTTCCCGGCCCCGCCAAAATCTGGGTCCCAAATTCTCTTGGAAAGCGTAGAAAGAAAAAGAGCGAAGGCATAATTGCTTCGCTCTTGTAAGAAATCACCCGACTGTTATTATGAAGGATCTAAAAAAGCTTGGATTTATGTTGATCTTCGCTCGAAAGGTAGGACATTTTTTAGTAACAGGTATAAAAATTTTAATAAAAATTGTTGAAACGTCGTTTATTGCCATCTGAATAGGCGTTGCCAATTTTTATTTGGATATCTTTTTGCGGTGAATTGCCGGTTTTCTTTTGGACACCAAAAACCCTTGGAGGAAATGAACCGATTATTTGTGATTTACAATCCGCAAGCGGGCAGAGGCAAGGCCCAAGCGGTATGGCCTCAGATCTACCAAAGCTTGCTGGCCCACGGCATGCAGGTAGAAATAAAGACAACGAACGCGCCTTTGCACGCCAAAGACCTGGCCATGGAAGCCGAAGGGCGTGGTTTCCAGGCTGTGGTAGCGGTAGGAGGAGACGGAACGATCCACGAAGTGGCCAATGGGTTGCTTCAGGTTTCAGGAGGAGGTTCCTCGTTTCCGATGGGGATCATCCCGGTGGGCAATGGCGATGATTTTATCAAAATGCTCCCGCCGTTGCCTGAAATTGGCCAGCAAGGGTATTCCTGGGCAGTAGCAGTGGCCAGGATCGCCTCCGGGAAGCGGCATCGGGTAGACGTGGGCAGCCTGCGGGCTTTCCATCAGGATGGCTCGGATGCGGGGCATCGGTATTTTGTCAATGGGGTTAACCTTGGATTCAGCGCCCATGCTGCGTTCAATTTTTCAACTATTCCCCGGTTTCTCACCGGGTTCCTGGGCTACCTCGCTGCAGTCCTGAAAACGCTTTGGAAATACCCCCTCCTGGATTTAACCGTACAGGTGGATGGCCAGGAAACTCATACGCTTCAATCCAGCATGGTCGCTGTCATGAATGGCCGGTGCTTCGGCCGCGCTTTTTGGGTCTGCCCCCAGGCCGATGTCCAGGACGGGGTGCTGGATATGATGATCGCAAAAAAAATAAACCAGTGGACCATCCTTCAAAAAATTCCGCTGATGATGAAAGGAAGCCACCTCAACGATCCATTGCTCCAGTGGTTTCGAGGCGCCCGGATTTCGATTGCTTCTCCTCGTCCCCTAATCGTCGAAATGGATGGGGAAATTCCTTTTTCCGATGTCTTTCGCGTGGAGATAGAAACCCTTCCGGGCCGGTTGGAGGTACTGGTGTAATGGGCTGGCCCTTTTGTTTCTTTTTCTATTACGTTAAACCGAATCCATGCAAGTCCAATTAAAAGCGCTCGAAGAACTGGTAGCTGAAATTCTATCCCTGGAGGGGTTTTCGCAAACGGAAATTGATGGGACCTTCCGGTCCTGATGTACGCCCAATGCCGGGGTAATAACCAGGGCGTGGTGAAACTGACTGGCAAGGGGCTTCCCCCAGACCTCCATCAGATCGACCGATTGAAACCGTTTATGAAACGCTGGTCTCCGAGGTTATTGACGGTGGCCAACACTTAGGGATGATCGTCATGCAGCATGCCACGTCCCGGGCGATGGAAAAAGCAGAGGGTTTAGGCGTTTCCCTGGTTGCCACACGGAACACGGCGTCTTCTACAGGCGCAATTGGGTTTTATGCCAAACGAATGGCCGAGGCGGGGTATATCGGAATGGTGTTTTCCGGGTCCTTTCCTGCTGTTGCCCCTGTTGGGGCAAAGGAACCGTTGTTTGGCACCAACCCGATAGCCGTAGGGATTCCAACGGGTGAAACCCCAATCGTATTGGATATGGCCACGGCCTCTATGGCGTGGTTTGGCGTGGTGGAATCGTTGCTGGCAGGGAAGCTCTTGCCTCCCGGCATCGCCATCGACTCGTCCGGCGCCGAAACCCTTGATCCGAAATCAGCGCTGCAAGGGGCGATCCTTCCTTTCGGAAACCACAAGGGCTCCGGGTTGTCTTTGCTTGTTGAGGTGCTGACGGGGCCTTTGATCGGGGCCTCCTTTCTTGGAACGGGAAAAGGGGATTGGGGCAATCTGATCGTATGCCTGCATCCGAGCCTGTTTGGCGATCCGCATTCGTTTACCCAATCCATGCACGCCTTTGTAGACCGGATAAAAACCGCAGAAAAAATGCCCGGGGCGGAGGAGATTTTCCTGCCCGGCGAACGCGGAAACCGAATGGCAGCCCATGCCGCTTCGTCCGGGATGTTGGAAATAGAAGACCAGCTATATCATGCCTTGTTGGCCAAGAGAGGGGAAAGGAGGCGTAAGGCGTAAGGAGGCTGTCTCAAAAGACCACACTTTGCCTCCGGCATGAAATTTTATTTTCTTTTTTCAATTTCAACAAAAAATTGCTAAGCAATTCTTTTGTTGAAATTGAAAAAAGAAAATATTTTTTCGCTGCATAGGGCAAAAACCGTCTTTTGAGACAGCACCCCTTCACCTTATGCCTAAATATCAATCGTCGAGTCCCAATCCTTTTTCCAGGCGCATAACGCAATCCTCATAATGGTAACGCGTCATTTTGTCGGAAGCGGACTTGGCTTTTGCTTTTAGTTCTCCATGCAATTCCTTGAGGGTAGCACGGGTAACCGCAATGATATCGGTCTTCATCGGATCTACGGAAGGAGCGGCTGCTGCAAATGGGGATGCGGCGGGAGCAGGGCCGGCAGCCGGTTTGAGCATGCTGAGCAGTTTTTCTACATAAATTCGCTGCAAGTTGCGGCGATGTACTGTAACTGTCTGATTGCTTTTCAACTCCGACCAGATGCCGTTTTTGAGTTCGGTATACAGATCCTCAATTCCATAAGCGTTTGGATAGGCGGACTTTGCTTCAATCAATCGCTGTAATCTGCTGGTATTGTGCAGGTTGTTGATGGCGGATTCCTGCACTTGCGCCAGGGAGTTTACCCCAAGATCATTGGTGATGAGAGTGAGAATTTTTGGATCGATCAGCCACACAGGCGTTTGGAAAACGTGCTTGTTCAGCCAGGCCACCGCGCTTTTTTGCATATCCTTCGGAGCGGGTTCGTAAACCACGCCTTGCTCTTCATAGGTCTTGGGGGTCTCGTGGATACCGCCGACCCATTTGGTTACGGGGCCGATATACCGGCGATACTGGGCAACCACATCGCCGTACATCTCTTCCGCCATGTCGTAGTCTTCAGCTTCTTCTTTTGCCCATTCGACGACATTAGGTAAAATACGCTGGAGGTTCTTGATGCCGTATTCCGAAGCGAGCATGGAGTTATCGCCCAGGTCCTCGCTTTGCGCTCTGGGATCTACCGGGCTTGATTCGGTAATGAACCGGAGGCGTGGGTTGGGGACTACTTTTTCGAGGTACCATTTGTTGAGGATCTTCTTGTCCTCCTCAGCATCAGTCGTGTTGTAGATGGGCTTGTAATTCCATTCGATAGCCCATTTGTCGTAGTCTCCGATCCGTGGGAAGAAGTTGGTCACCCCGTCTTCGGGTTGGGCCACATAGTTGAAGCGGGCGTAATCCATGATGGAAGTCGTGTGGCCATTGGCATCGATGAAGGCTTTATCCCGGAGTTTTTCTACCGGCGTGGCATGGCTTGCCCCGAAATTGTGGCGCAGACCGATCGTGTGCCCTACTTCATGCGACGAAACAAAGCGGACCAACTGCCCCATGAGCTCGTCGCTAAACTTGGTCGCGCGGGCGCGGGGGTCTACTGCGGCGGTTTGAGTAGTATACCAGCGCTTGAGCAGCTTCATGACGTTGTGGTACCAGCCGATATGGCTTTCGATCACTTCCCCTGAACGGGGGTCGGTTACATTGGGTCCGTAGGCGTTTTCGATGTCGGAGGCGAAATACCGGATGACGGAATACCGGGCATCTTCCAGACTCATGTTGGGATCGTTTTCCGGCCAGTCTTTTGCCTGAATGGCGTTTTTCCATCCGGCCTGCTCAAAAGCTACCTGCCAGTCATCTACGCCTTGTTTAAGGTAGGGGCGCCATTTATGCGGGGTGGCAGGGTCGATATAGAAAACGATGGGTTTGGCCGGCTCAATTAGTTCGCCGCGTTGCTGACGGGCGGCATCCTGGGCATTTTTTGGTTCCAACCGCCAGCGGTCGGTGAATATCTCCTCTTCCACCCGCTGGGAATTGTCGTCGAACACGGTGGCCCGGGAGGCAAAGATGCCCACTCTAGGATCGAACAAGCGCCTTTTCATGGGGACTTCGGGCAGGAGCACCATAGACGTGTTCATTTCAAAGGTCACTACGCCTGCGGCAACTCCGGCGCTCAGATCGACACTCCGGGAGGGGTGGATCCCCGCCTGCAGGACTAGGAGGCGACACCGTAAACGTCTTCACGCTACGCACCTCCGTGTTGATCGGAAAAGCCTTCAAAGCAACAATATAAGACCGGTCTTTCTGGATGGCATTGAGTTTGTACCGCTGCTTGGTACTGGGCGGCAGCGCAAAAACCTGGTTGTCGCCATTGAAAAAATCGCCTACTTCAATCAGAACGGAGGTGTCTTTTTTGGAGGCTTTGATTTCAAAAGCGGCGGCAATCGGTTCGGTGTTGGAAATACGGACGGCTTTGGCAATGGGCTGGGTGGTGTCGGTCGCCGTATTCACATAGGAAACAACCCGGATAAACACGTTATTCGAAGGGCCTTTTTCAAAGCGGAAAACCTGCTGATTGGCTTGTTCGCCGCCATAACCGGCGCCATCCGGCGCTTGGGAAATACGGGTAATCGCAATAATCTCCCTGCCGAACAGCGACTCGGGGATTTCGAAATAGAATTTATCGTCCACTTTATGGGTGGTGAGCATCCCAACCATGGACACCGCTTTGTCTGTGACAAAGTCTTTGAAGGTCTTTGGGCCAGCAGGTTTTTTGTCTTTCCCTGTGGTGTCGGCGCTTTCCGTTGCCCCTGGTTTCATCTGCCCGGAGGGGCGGCCGCCTGGTTGGGCTTGGAGAACCAATGCTCCGAAAAGTAGGGGGAACAGAATCCCAAAGAAGGAAATGTGTTTTTTCATGTTTTATTTTTTAGTCCACAATGCAATAGCTCAAAAATAGGAGAAACCCTGGAGAATAGACACTTCCGCTGGAAAAATTCAGGTTAGGGATTTCCAATGGCCAAAATCTTTAGTTCTACCCGCTGGTTTTTCTTCCTTCCCTCTGCCGTGTTGTTGTCGGCGATGGGGAAGCGCTTGCCGTAGCCTTTGGAAGAAACCCGCGCCGGGTCTGCCCCTTTGCGCACGAGGTAGTCCGCAGCGGATTTGGCTCGGGCGGAGGAAAGCCGGTCGCAAAATTCATCTGTACACAGGCTGCTGGTATGCCCGCCGATCTCTATGGATACTCCAGGATTGGATGCCAAAAACTCAAACAATTCATTTAACATAGGGATGGAAGCCTGGCTGAAATTCGTGCTGTCCACTTCAAATTGCACTTGTTCCAGTGCAATGGTTTGTCCGGGCTGGATTTTTCCGGAAACGAGATCAGCGATCAGCCGCTGGGCAATAACCACCTCGGCGGATGCGGTGCAGCCCCGGGCGTCTGTTACGGTTACCTGGCGGGTCCCGGAAGCCAGCCTGCTGGCGTCCGGTGTAGATTCGCCATTGTCCCAAAGGAACGCATAGGGAGGCGTTCCGCCGGCGGCGGTGAAGCTTGACTGCCCGTCAGGCGATTTCCCTGCACCGGTTCGCTTGCCGGCCTGGAGTTGCAAAGCAGGAGGCGATGCCA
Source organism: Haliscomenobacter sp. (assembly GCA_016713275.1). GTDB lineage: Bacteria > Bacteroidota > Bacteroidia > Chitinophagales > Saprospiraceae > JADJPL01. Next base: position 49,870 of record JADJPL010000022.1, on the reverse strand, counting down.
GCGTGAACGCTACCTGGGCAGAGTTACCAATGGCATCGGAGACGGTGGCCCGGTAACTCCCGGCGCCCAGCCCCTGAATGCTTTGGGTATCACTGCCTTGCTGCCAAAGGAATCGATACGGTTTTTTACCGCCCTGGATTTCAAGAGTCAAAACGGCGTCTTTGCTATCCGGGCAGGATACTGGTTTTTCTTCCTTGATCGCAGCTTTCAGAGGCAGCACGGTTTCGCCAACTTCGATTTCCGTTGTGGTTTTGCAGTTTCTGGAATCGGTCGCCGTCACCAGGTGTTTCCCGGGGCCAACTGGCGGGCGGATTCTCCAGACTCCCCATTGTCCCAATTAATTTGAACCGGAGGAGTCCCTCCGGCAAGTATTGCCCGGGCTTTGCCGTCGGATTGGTCGGTGCTGGCTGGCGCTTCCAGCAGGAGGTTGAGCGTTAGCGCTTTGGGCTCGGTTATCCTCCAGGAGGCGGTGGCGCTGTTCCCGGCGGCATCCGCCACGGTGAGTTGGTAGTTGCCTGCGGGCAAACTGGAAGGGTTTTGCCCTTTAGCCTGTGAGGGGTTCCAGGTGAAAGTGAACGGGCCTTTGCCTCCTATTATAGCTACTGCCAGGGATGCACTGGCTTCTCCGGCACAGGAAATCCCGCTCGTTTCAGAAATGGCAGCCGACAGGGGCAAAATAGTTTCTGTCATGACAATAGAAGCAGTTTCCTGGCAGCCATTGGCATCGGTCACTGTGACGGTATGTTTGCCGGGCGCCAAATTTTGACTGCCGGGTTGCTGCCCTCCATGGTCCCACCGGTACGAATAGGGCCCGGTACCTCCGGATGCAGTAGCTTTGGCCTTGCCATCGCTTTGATCGGTGCTTGCCGGCGATTCTACTTGCGCGGCCAGTTTGAGGGGAGCGGGTTCTTTGAGGTCATAAGCGGACTGAGTCCTATTCCCGGTGGCGTCCGTTACCGTGAGCTGATAGGTTCCGGCGGCGAGATTGGCGGGCTTTTCGCCGCTTACGCCGGGTTTATTCCATTGCAAGGTAAACGGACCTTTTCCCCCGCTGATCGTCGCCTGAAGCGCTCCTTCCGCTTTGCCGGCGCAGGAGATGGGCTGAGTAGATCCTATGGAAACAGAAAGGGGAAGGATGTTTTCGGTTATGTTGAGGGATACGGTCGTTTGGCAGCCATTGGCGTCGGTTACGGTGACGCTTCTTTTTCCGGGAGCCAGTTTACTTGCTGCGGCTTGATTTTCCTGGTTGTCCCAGGCGTAAACGTACCCCGGAGTACCTCCGCGCGCTTCCGCCAAAGCGCGTCCGTCGGCATTGCCGGTAGAAGCGGGAGCGGTGGGCTGAATCGTTGCCGTTAAGGGTTCGGGCGCTTTGACGAAGAAACTTCCGCTGGCTTGTTTTCCGGAAGCGTCCTTCACGGTGAGGCTGTATTCGCCAGCGCCCAGCCCTTTGGGCTGGTCTCCGGCGAGACCCGCATTTTTCCAGTCGTAGGAATACGGCGGCTTACCTCCGCTGACGAGCACTTCCAGCGTTGCGGTTTTGTCGCCGGCGCATTTCAGTCCGTCCAGGAGGCGAATGGATACGTCCAGCGGCAGGATGTTTTCCTGCATCTCCAGACTGGCGCTGGTAAGGCACCCATTGGCGTCGGTGATTTGAATGTCGTGTTTTCCGGCAGGCAGCTGGCGGGCCTCTGGCCCCGATTCCCCATTGTCCCATTGAATCCGGTAGGGAGGCGTGCCGCCCGTCGCCTGCAAGCTGGCTTGTCCGTCGCGGCCGCCTATGCTCGCCGGTTTTCCGGCTTTGGCGGTGGCGGTTAATGCGGTGGGTTCCAAAACGGTAAATGCGGTATCCGCTTTTACTCCTTTTCCGTCGGTAATCGTCAGGGCATAGCGTCCGGGTTTAAGGTCTTTGGCTTCCATGCCCTGGATGCCGGGAAGGCTCCAGGCAATGGAAAATGGGGCTGATCCTCCAGAAGGGCTAACCGATAACGCACCGTCCGATTTTCCCGCGCACGAAATTTCCTTACGGGAAACCAAACGGACCGCCAGCGGTGCGTCATCTCTGGAAATTTCAACAGTAGCGGTTGCGCTGCAGCCTTTGGAGTCGGTGACTGTTACGGTGCGGCTACCGGAGGCCAATTGGACGGCTTTGGAGGTTTTTTCTCCATTATCCCAGGCATAGGAGTAGGGGGCGGCGCCCCCCAGAGCTGTAACCGTCGCCGTGCCATTTTTGGCATTGGCGGAGGTTTCGGAACCAGTAGCTTGAATGGTCAAGCGAACCCTTGGGTCGGTTAACGCGACGGAAGCCGTTTTTGCTGCCCTTTGCTATCGGTTACGGTGAGGGAGTAGGCTCCCGGGCCGAGCGGCGTCAGTTGGTCTGTTTTGGGCCCGGAGCTCCAGGCATACGTAAACGGAGGGACGCCTCCGCTGATAAGGGCTTTCAGCGCGGCGTCATTGGAGACGCTGCTACAGGAAATCTCTTTTTCAACGACAATATTCACCGCCCAGGCGGAGGGTTTCCCTACGCGGTAAAGCCCTTTGTCCTGGCTCCCGATCCAGATGGTTCCGTCCAGGTCGGCTGCGGCGCAAGTAGGGAATTGGGTGGTGTAATAATCGGCAGGGCCATAGGTTTTGACGTCTCCGGAAAGCGGATCGAACTGAGCAACGAGTTCGGAAACAATCCAAAGCCGGCCTTCTCCATCGGCGGTCATGGCGACTACGTCGCCCTCGGTAATGGCAGGAGGCAAATCCACCGGCTCCCATTGGCCGGTGTTGGGGACCTTCCACAACAGGGCGTCTCCAAGTACCCAAATGTCGCTTCCTGATTGGAGGATAGCCTGGATGCTGAAGTACTTTTGCTCCTGTTTCCATTTACCGGAGGTTCCATAAAAGACCCCGGCATCGGTGCCGATCCAGGTCCTGCCCAGCGCGTCGACGAGCAGCGCATTGGTTTTGGCTGCGCCGGTTTTGGGTCCGTTGGTGTTGATTTTGCTCAGGACTTTCAGCGCAGGTTTGGTTTGGACCTCGTAAACGCCGGATTCCGAGGTGCCAATCCAAAGAATGTTTTTCCTGGAATCGTAAGCGGCAGCGGTAATGGTATTGGATTCCGACAGGATTCTGCCCAGGGCATTGTTTAATTCCTCTTTTTCCACGTAACATCCGCATTGCCACCCGGAAACTGGTACAGGGCGCTGCTTCCGGCAGGGATAGCAACCAGGGTGGAAAGATCGGGCGATTTGACCTGAAAAAGCCCCTTGTCGGTGCTGACCCATTTGTTATTTTCCTGATCGACGGAAATACTCAGGACTTTGCTTTGGAGGTCAATAGCTCTGGCGCGGCTCACTTCCATTTTTTCCTGAGCGGAAAGGGAAAGGTTGGTCCAAAAGAAAAAGAGAACGAACGAAAGAAGATGTGTAGCATGCGGTTTCATAATGCAACAGACTAATTAGCGCGTTTTTTGTACAACCCAAAATAGGCAATAAGGTAATAACGCCAAATTACCGGATATTTTATATAAACAACCGGTAAAGTAGCAATGGATTGCGGCGCGTGGTTGGTGGTTGGTGGTTGGTGGTTAGTGGTTGGTGGTTGGTGGTTGGTGGTTGGTGGTTGGTGGTTGGTGGTTGGTGGTTGGTGGTTGGTGGTTTTGACTTTGGAAGGGCAAGGAACCAGAAATTTTGCCTGCACTTCACCGTCCAAGGTTTAACCACTAACCACTAACGACCAACCACTACTGCTCGATTTGGATGTTGATGACGTTTTTGTTGGTCAAGGTTTTATGCACGGGGCATTTGTAGGCAATTTCCTTGAGGCGGGCTTTTTTGTCCTCGGAAAGCGGGCCTTCGAGGTGAAGGAACAGGTCGAAGTGATCGAGGCGGGCTTTGGGGTTGTCGCAGTCCTTGCAATCCTCCACGTGTTTTTTCTGGTGTTGCAGCCGAACGGTAACGGAATGGAGCGGCCACTGTTTGTGGCGGGCATAGATGTGGAGGGTCATGGCGGTGCAGGAGCCCAACGCGGAGCCTAGCAGTTGGTAAGGCGCCATGCCCAGATTTTTGCCCCCCGCATCTTCCGGTTCATCGGAAAGCAGCTGATGCGGACCGGATTGAACCGTGGTCGTAAATCCATTTTCGTTATCCAGGCGGACGTTTACCTCGGTGATCGTTGCGCTAGTGGAAGAGGCCATAAATACAGCAGGTTTATTATGAAAAAGTCCACGCTACTGGACAGGTTTATTTTCCGGGGATCCAGACGTTTCGCAAACCTGGAAGGTCTCGTTCCCCAAATGTCCGGCAGCATAGAAAAAGTCCACGCTAGTTAATTAAAAGGAAGGGGATGAACCGTTCAGAAAAGTCACCGGGGCGGGTGAAATTCGTCACCAGAAATGCTTGAACGGCTCAACGACCATCGCTTAAGGTTGTTAAAGCGAACCCAAGGGCGCTTTTCCGGGGGGTAGAAATTGGGCCTGCCCCAAAAGGTTGTTTTTGACCGCGACCGCCAAAAACAGTCTTTTTGAGACAGGCCCGAAAAGCATAAGGAGGTTGTTATCAGGAGGATTTCTTCTCCTGTTTCAGCTGAATCGCGTCGGTACCTTTTTCCTTGACCATCCGGTTGAGGGCGGGCAGGTCGTTGGAGATTACTTCCTGATACTGTTTTAACTGGTCATCGATTTGCTTGGTGAGCTGTTCTTTCACCTGGGTAGCTTGTTTGGTCGGTCCAAAGTTGCCCTGGTTGACTGCGGAGAGCCCACTCCAGCGAGCTTGTTGTTGAGCTTGATCGGGAAGTTGAGGGGGTCCTGCCCGCTCCGGTTCTTGGTTTGGTACAGCTCGTTCTCGATCTTGCCGATCTTTTTCTCGATCTCATCCGCTTTTTCCATCAGAGGCTTCATGGCCGGGTCGTCCTTCCAGAAATTCTTGAAATGGTTCATTTGCTGGCGAATAGCCCGGATGTCGATGATGGTCTGATGCGTTTCGTCGATTTTGCTTTGCACATCCCGTACGAACTGGAATTGCTGCTTCAATTCCTCCAGACTGGCTTCAGACCGGGGGTCCATGAGGATCTCGAAGGGTTGTTCCTGGCTTTGACCGCCTATGGTAAGTTTAACCTTGTACATGCCCGGTACCGCTCTTGGGCCTGCCATGCTGGCGGCCCAGAGGATCATGCCTTCAAAGCTTTTGGCATCGGGATAGCGCATGTTCCAGACAAACATGTTTCCTCCTTTTTTGAGGTCTGGCATGCGGGTATTGTTCTCTTTTGCTTTGGTCGAATAACTGCGAATCAGATCCCCATCGGCTTCAAAAAACTCCAGCTTGACTTCCACGGAATCGGCTGGTTTTTCTTTGAGGTAAAAATGAACCATGACGCCGCCCGGGTGGTTGGCGCCTTCGGTTTTGGAAGGCCTGCCGAAACCAAATCCGGCGCCCATGCGGTAGCTGGGCATCGGCTTGTACAAGTGATTCTGTGATTTGGCCACCTGGTCTGAGAGTTGGTGCAGGGGCGTCAAGTCGTCGATCAGCCAGAAGCTGCGGCCCTGGGTGGCGGCGATCAGGTTGTCGTTTTTAATCGTCAGGTCGGTAACAGGAACTTTGGGCAGATTGAGCTGGAAGGGCTGCCAGTTTTCCCCGTCGTCGAAGGAGATAAACATGCCCTCTTCCGTGCCGGCGTACAACAACCCTTTGCGTTTGGGATCGGCCCGAACCACGCGGGTGAACTGATCGGAAGGAATTCCCTTGGTGATCAGCGTCCAGGTTTTGCCATAATCCTTGGTGCGGTACAGGTAGGGCGTATAATCGCCCGATTTGTACCGGGTGCCGGCCACATAGGCCCCGCCGGGAGTAAACGGATCCGGATCGATGGAGTTGAACATCACCCACTCCGGCATACCGGCCGGGGTGACGTTGGCCCAGTTTTTCCCCCCATCGCGGCTTACATGGAGCAGCCCGTCGTCCGAACCGGTCCAGAGCAGATCCTTTTCATAGGGCGATTCGCAGGCGGCAAAAATGGTGCAATAATATTCCACCCCGGTGTTGTCCTTGGTAATGGGACCACCGGAAGGCCCAAGTTTGGCGGTGTCATTGCGCGTCAAATCCGGGCTGACGAGTTCCCAGGAGCGGCCTCCGTCGTACGTGACGTGGAGGTGGTTGGACGCAGCATACAGCTTCTTCGGGTTGTGGGGGGAAAAGAAGACGGGGAAGTTCCACTGGAACCGGTACTTCATTCCCTCCGCTCCGTATCCCATGGGGTTGTCGGGCCACACGTTGATGTTCTGGCTTTGCTTGGTGTCGTGGTTGAGGCGCTCCAGATAGCCGCCGTAGCTGCCGCCGTAGACAATGTCGTTGTTGGCGGGGTCGACGGCGAGGTGGGCGCTTTCCCCTCCTGCGGTTTCTTCCCAGTCGCTTTCTCCAATGGACGACCCATCGGTGCGGTGCAGGATGCGCACGGTGGAGTTATCCTGCTGGGCGCCGTAGATCCGGTAGGGGAAGTGGTTGTCGGTAACCACCCGGTAGAACTGAGCGGTCGGCTGGTTGTGGTAGGTAGTCCAGTTCTCTCCGGCATCGAAGGAGACCTGGGCGCCGCCGTCGTCGGCAATGATCATGCGTTGGTTGTCCTCAGGGGCTACCCAGAAATCGTGGTGATCGCCGTGTTGCGCGTTAAAGGTGGCGAAGGTCCGCCCGCCATCGGTCGACTTGTGGTAGCTGACGTTCATGACGTAAACGATGTTCTCGTCCTTGGTATCGGCATAAATGCGGGTATAGTCCCAGGCCCGTTGGCGCAGGTTCCGGTCTTCGTTGAGTTTTCTCCAGGTTGCGCCGCCATCGTCGGAGCGGTACACGCCCCCTTCATTGGCTTCGATCAGAGCCCAGACCCGTTCGGAATTCACAGGGGAAACGGCCAGGCCAACAATTCCGATGGGGGCTTTGGGCATCCCTTTATTGGCGGTTATTTTGGTCCAGGTATCGCCGCCATCGGTGGACTTCAGATGTCCGATCCTTCGCCCCCGCTTTCGAGGCCATACGGCGTCCGGCGAATTCGCCACGTAGAGGCGAAAAGTATCCTTGGATTGTTAGGGTCCATTACCAGGTCTACGGCGCCGGCATCGGCGTTGGCGAACAAGATGCGTTCCCAGGTTTTTCCACCGTCTTTGGAGCGGTAAACGCCTCGTTCTTCCGACGGTTTGAACAGGTCGCCCAGGACGGCAGCATAGACCAAATCCGGGTTCTGGGGGTGGATCCGGATGCGGGGGATATGCCTGGATTCCTTAAGTCCAACGTGTTTCCAGGTTTTTCCGGCATCGGTGGTTTTCCACATGCCGAACCCGTAGGAAACGTTCCCGCGGACGGTGACTTCCCCTCCGCCGGCATAAATCACATTGTGGTCCGAGCCGGCCACGGCCACAGCGCCCACCGAGCCTCCGAAATATCCGTCGGAAATATTTTCCCAGGTCTGGCCTCCGTCGCGGGTGCGCCATACGCCGCCTCCCGTAGACCCAAAATAGTAGAGGTTCGGCTTACCTGGTACGCCGGTGACAGCAGCGGAGCGGCCTCCCCGGAAGGGGCCTATACTCCTCCATTGAAGGGAATTGTAGAGGGATTCATCAAAGGCGGTCTTGGGCGCGGCTGCCGGAACAGCTGCCGGCTGGGTGGTTTTCGTTCCCTTTTTTTGTCCGAATAAGGGGGCGGACAAGGTAAGAAGGATCAGGCATGGCATCCAGAGCAGATGCCATGACATCCGGTTTTGTTTTTTCATAAATCCTTGGTTTTGTGGTTGATGTTGAAAGCAAATTGGAAAAGCGTTAACTCCATGCGCCGAAAAATACAAAAAAAGCCTTATCCCCAGAATTTGCATTGGCGATTTTGGCTCCGAGCGAAAGATTTACCGACCGGAAAGGTTGGGTGATGGGGATTCTGACCCCCAGATTACCGGACAAACGTGAAAACATAGAGACGCAATGTTTTGCGTCTGCTGTGATTCCGAACCCCTAGCTTACCGGACAAACAGGAGGGAAAGCAATCCGACCACCATGAGCAGTTTGATCAACAGGCTAACCCCCCGGAATGCGTTCGGCGTTTGGGCTGCCCATAATCGCTGGAAGCTTAAAACAAGAAGGAGAAGCGACGATGGAAGTAAAAAGAGCACAAAGGAAATGCCCATGGAATCGCGTAAATGCCAGCCGCTGAACAGCAGGAACACGAGGAACATTCCCCCGGCAGCAATAGCCATGCGTTTGGCCATTCGGACTCCAAAAAGAACCGGCAGGGTTTTTGCCCCTGTCAGTCCGTCGCCGTAGGCGTCTTCGATGTCTTTGACCATCTCCCGGTACAGGTTGCTGACAAAGGCAAAGATGGAATACCACAGAAACAAGGTCCCAACTTTGTGGTACGCCTGAGGCGCAGCGGTTTGCAGCGCCTGCAGCCCGGGTCCTTCCGCGGCCCAGATAATACCGGCCACACCGGCGCAGAAAAGCGAGATCACCAGGTTTCCGATGAACGGCAGCTTCTGGCCGGTTTTGGAGTACCAATACAGCATGCCCAACGCCAGGGGATAGAGGAAAAGCAGTTTGACCTTTTGGACCTGAAAGGCGATAAACAAGGCGAGCAGAAAGCCGGAAATACTAACCAGCGCATATAACCAGATCGCTACCTGCCTGGAAATGCGTTTGCCAACGATTACACGTTCCGGCCGGTTGGCGAGGTCGGTTTTCTCGTCCTCGATATCGTTGATGATATACCCTCCTGCCGTGAGGAGCACCGTGACCCCGCAAAGGAGGCCCAAAAACAGCGTGTCCAGGGTAGGACGAACCTGGTGTTCGCGGTACGCCGGCAACAGCGCCAAAAAGTAAAGCAGCCCTTGGGTTAGGGCAACAATGACAAGGTTGGGAAAACGAATCAGCCGGAGGAGCGCCATAGGAGGACCCGATTAAGCGTTGCGTTAAAGTTCCGTCCACTTTCCCTGCAAGCGCAAGACTTGCTCGATGACGTCGCGAACGCACCCTTCGCCTCCATTTAAAGGAGATACGTACACCGAAATCTGGAGCAATTCGTGCGCCGCATTGTTGGGACAAGCCGGAGCGCCAACGCGCCGCATGACCGGATAGTCCGGCAGGTCGTCGCCCATATACAGAATCTCCTCCGGATGGAGATCATAGGTATGCAGGAATTCTTCAAAGGCTTCCGTTTTTTCCTGCTTTCCAAGATAAATATCCTCTATGCCCAGATCGGCAAACCGCTTGCGAACCCCTTCCGACCTTCCGCCGGAAATGATGGCGATCCGATACCCTTGCTGGATGGCTACCTTGACCGCGTATCCGTCCCGGACGTTCATCTTGCGAAGCAGCTCCCCCGCCTCCGTAACCAGAATTTCATTGTTGGTGAAAACCCCATCCACATCAAAAACAAAGGTGGTCACCTGGCGGAAATGGTCCAAATAGCTCATTTTTTTAGACTTTAGATGGTAGACGGTAGACGGGGGACGGTGGACGGTGGACGGTGGACGGTGGACGGGGGACGGTGGACGGGGGACGGGGGACGGGGGACGGGGGAGATGAACAACATAAGGGCCGATCCTTCCAGCGTCCAACGTCTGACAGCTTACGTCTAAACGATTATTGGTTGCTGCGCCATTCGTACACCCATTTGGCCTGGATCTGCTCCAGGTGTCCCTCGGTGCTTTCCTCTTTTTTTCCGGTGAAATTGGGAATTTCCATCACCCAGTTCAGGAGGTCTGTAAACCGGATGCGGTAAATTTGGGATTCTCCGAACGCATCGCCGAATCGCTCGTACAACTTTATGGCAATATCTTCGTGGTCTATCCAGGAAATGGGGAGATTTTCAAAATCTTCGAATGACATAGCGCAGCTTTTTATGACCAAATTTCGTTTTGTATGCAACAAGTGCGGGCTTCCTAGTGTTCGTGGCCAATGATACGGTTTTGATCGGGAATTTCCACTTCGATGTAGGCCTTTTCAGAAAGAAGGACACATTGGCAGCCTAATCGGGATTCCAGACGGGGGTTGATGGCCCGATCGATAAAATCTTCTTCTTTATCTGAGATTTCTTCCAGATCTTCCTGCCCCCGAAGAATGTACACATGGCAGGTGCTGCACGCGCAAACGCCTCCGCAGTTGTGGTTGAGGTGGATGTCGTGCTCTTCTGTGAGTTCGAGAATAGAAAGGCCGGAAGGCACGTTTTCAATGACCAGAGGTTGAGGAAGGGATTTATCTTCAAAGGTAAACTTGACCGTAGCCATAGGTGGATCGTTTTTCAGTGCAAGGATTTATATTTAGACATAGTCTAAACAATCTGTTCAATATTTGGTTGCAAATTTCAAAAAAAGGCGCGCATTATTGATCGAAAAGAACGATATTAGTTCACTGTTTTGTTATTGAGGAGTAAATAAAGATTGTTCATGTCGGAAGAATACAACAAACCAGGGTTTAAAAAATATAAGTTCAAAGAGTTAAAAGTATACGCTTCAACGGAGTGGCTGGCGGACAATAAAAAAAAGTATCGGCAAGTCTTCGACCGCTTTGAGACGACGTACGTCTACGCGGAGCTTTCTTTTTACAATAAGCTTTTTGACATCGACGACTGGGAGATCGATATCCAGTTGAAGTGTTTTTCTTTAAAAAAGGGTCGCAAGGAAATCTGCGACCTCACCCTGCGTAAGAAAGTTTCCAAATACGATAACGTAGTCTACATCCGCGAAGGATGGGGCAACAAAAGCGAAGGCGCGTTCTGGAAGAAAGGGACCTATTACTGGGAAGCCTGGGTCGATGGGGAAAAACTCGGATCCAAGTATTTCTATATTGAAGACGCAGGCAAGGATATTCTTCCCGGAGAAAATCCTTATCTGGACGTGCAGTCCATCCGTTTGTACGAAGGCCCCTACGACGATCTGACCGAAGAGGACCGCATTTACTACAGAGGCTTCAACAGCGAGGAGACGCGGTACATTTACGTCGAAATCCTGCTCCGAAACCTCCATCCGGCCAAAACCTGGCAGTGCGAACTGTTTACCAAATTCTACAACGATGCCCGGGAACTGAAAGGGCAAGTAGTGCGGTTGCAACGGGTAGAGAAGCGGGATGAACTGATCCGCATGACGGCCGGTTGGGGATCCAACGTCAAAGGCTCCTGGAGAAGAGACCGGTACACCGCCGAGGTAGTCTTCATGGACCGCCTGCTGGCTGTTGCGCCCTTTGAGGTCGGGGAGGAATTTGAAGAGGGCGTTTCCCCCGTGTGGCTGCCGGATAGAGGAACCCATATTATCCTGGCGCCAATGGACGACGATCACCACACGTTTGAAGAGGTGATGGCCAAAATGGACGCCCTTATCGGCCTGAATGACATCAAGCAGCAGGTTCGAAACCATGCCAACTACATTAAGTTTCTCCAGCTTCGAAAGGAGCGGGGGTTTGAGGAAAAGGACAGCATCAATGTCCATTCGGTGTTTATCGGCAATCCAGGCACCGGCAAAACCACCGTGGCCAGCATGATGGGCCAACTTTATAAAAAAATGGGCCTGCTGACCAAAGGCCATGTTCATGAAGTCGATCGCGTGGATTTGGTCGGGGAGTATATCGGCCAAACTGCGCCCAAGGTGAAAGAAGCGATTGAAAAAGCCAGGGGAGGCGTCCTGTTTATCGATGAAGCCTATTCCCTGGCCCGGTCTACGGATGATACCAAGGATTTCGGCCGGGAAGTCATCGAGATCCTGGTCAAGGAAATGTCCAACGGCCCTGGCGACCTGGCCGTTATCGTTGCCGGGTATCCTAAGGAAATGCGGCAGTTCCTGGATTCTAACCCGGGCCTGAAGTCCCGGTTCAAATTATTTTTCGAATTCCAGGATTACCTGCCTCAGGAGTTGTCGCTGATCGCCGACTACACCTGCAAGCAAATGGGGGTGAAACTGGCTTCCCCCGCCAAAACCCGGTTGGACGAAATCATTCTGGAAGCGTACCGCAAACGGGACCGGACTTTTGGCAACGCCCGCTTTGTCTTTGACCTGGTGGAAAAGGCCAAAATCAACCTCGGGCTCCGTATTATGGCACAGGAAGATCCCCGAAGCCTCAACCGGGACCTGCTCGAGTTGGTAGAGCCCCGCGACGTGGACAATATCCTGCTTCAATCCAAGCGCGTGCTGCCGGATATCCCGGTGGACGAAGAACTGCTCCATGAATCCCTCAACGAGCTCAACCGGCTCATCGGGATGGATAAGATCAAAGCCCAGATCAGTGAAATGGTGCGCTTGGTTCGTTTTTACCGCCAAACCGGCAAAGATGTCTTGAATAGTTTCTACCTCCATACCGTGTTCGTCGGAAACCCCGGTACAGGGAAAACCACCGTAGCCCGCATCCTGACCCGCATCTACAAAGCGCTCGGTATGCTGGAAAGAGGGCATATGGTGGAAACCGACCGCCAGGGATTGGTCGCGGGTTTCGTCGGGCAAACGGCGATTAAGACCAATGAGAAAATCGAAGAATCCATGGGAGGGGTCCTGTTCATTGATGAAGCCTATTCCCTGACGGCCAGGACTGGCGGCGCTCATGGGGATTTTGGCGACGAAGCCATCCAAACCCTTCTCAAACGCATGGAAGACCACAGGGGCAGGTTTTTTGTCTTTGTCGCCGGGTATCCCGACAACATGGAGGCCTTCCTTAAAGCCAACCCGGGTTTGGCGTCCCGGTTCGACAAGATCCTTCGGTTCGACGATTATTCTCCGGAGGAACTGATCCAGATCGCGCTGCTGATGCTGGAGGAACACGGGTTGATCCCTACGCCGGAAGCGGAACAGCACCTGAGGGGCTATCTTTCCTTTATTCACGACTTCCGGGATAAATATTTTGGCAATGCGCGCACGGTGCGCAGCATCATTACCGATGCGGTGAAAAACCAAAACCTCCGCCTGGCGGCGCTCTCTGCGGAAGAACGCCTGGAAACGCCTGTGAATTTGCTTACCTACGAGGATGTCGCTTTGTTCAAGCTGGATAAGAGCGGGTTTACCTTTGAGAAGAAAACCATCGGCTTCCGGAAAAACGCCGGCAACTCAGCGGAAAATGCCTAAACGCCAGGGCTTGCCGGCCCAGGGGACCAGTTGGTAGTGCTGTTTGACTTGCATGGAAGGGTCAAAGAACAGGATGCCTATCCAGAACAGGTCGATGGAAAGCGTCACCTCGGGCATGCTGCGTATCGTTTCCCAGGTGGTTTCCATTTCGGCCGACCAATGGATGTCAGCGAGCACGAAAACGCTTTGGTCCCTGCGTTTTTCCATGCAGGCGCCTACATATTCCAGCGACGCTCCTGCGCGGTGATCGCCATCCAGGTAGAGGAAATCCAGTGTTTTCAGATCCTTCAATGCTTGTCCCAGGGTTTCGGAAAACATCCCCACGCGAAGCTCAATGGGAGGGTTTCCTACGGTTAAAAAATTGGCGCGCGCCTGGGAGGCCGTTTCCGGGCATCCTTCCAGGGTTATCAAGCCGGCTTTGGCGCTGGCTGCCCGAAGATAAAGGGCTGAGATACCCAGGGAAGTGCCAAGTTCGAGCACGGTTTCCGGGCGGTACCGCTGGACCATTCGGAAAAGCTGACGGCCTGTTTGGGGCGAAACGGCGCCATACCGGGCTATGCTGCTAACAGGCCTCCATTTCCTGCCGTCTGCCTGCGAACCAGCGCCGTGATCGGTAATCTGAATAGGGTAGGGGTTGCGCAAAAGACTTTGACGGAGGGCTTCGATATCCTGAAAGGCATAAAAAAAACGCCGGTCCCAAAGCACCGCCTGCACGAAATCTGCAACAAAAGGGGAGTGGATGTCGAAAGGGGTGACGGCTTTCCGGTAAAAGCGTAAGAACCTGCCAAGAAATTGCGCGTAAAAAGTCCAACGTTTCATATTCCCGTTTTGCGTTTACGAAGATATTAGACTTTGGACGTTTGGTATGGCAAATTGCAGCCGTTGTCGCACCGAAAAAGAAGTTTATCCTATGGGAGCAACCCTAAGCCCGGTTTTTTCGTTCTTTCTTTCATTTGAATCTAACTTTCCCTGGGGCTGCCCCAATTGATCACGCTTAAACTGTTTGTTCGAATGAATCGCAAGTTTGTTTCTGCCTTTCTTTTTTCTTTAGCGTTTACCCTGACCGGTTTTTCGCAGAGCGCGCCTCCGTCAAACTGGTTTCTCCTCGATCCTTCTTCCGGCTTTCCAGGAGCAGGGGTCGAATCCTTGTACAAGCGCCTGCCCGCCAACAAAAAAGGCCAGCCGGTAACGGTTGCCGTCCTGGACTCCGGCGTGGATGCCCAGCACGAAGACCTCAAACCGGTCATGTGGGTTAACCCGGGGGAAATTCCCGGAAATGGAAAGGACGACGACAATAACGGCTATGTGGACGATATCCACGGCTGGAACTTTCTCGGAAATGCCAAAGGCGAAAACGTCCACCGGGATAATCTGGAAGTGACCAGGCTCTACGCTCAATACAAAGCGCGTTTTGAAGGAGTCGATGCATCCAGGCTCTCCGGCAAAGACAAAGCGGACTATGCTTTCTACGAGAAGATCAAACCGGAAGTGGAAGAAGGACGCGCCAGCGCGGAAGAAAATTTCAATCTGTACCAGATTGTCAAAATGGCTATTGGCGAGCTGAAAAAAGCCATTGGCAAACCCAACATCACGGTCCAGGACCTGAAAAATTTTCGCAGTTCCGACTTGCGGTTGAAACAAATTGCTGCGGTTCTGGTAGCCCAGATGGAGGAAGGATCGACGTTTCAGGAGTTTGAAAAGCAGTTTAACGAGGAGTACGATTATTTCGATTCCAAGTACAACTACCAATTTAACCCTGATTTTGACCCCCGGAAAGTAGTTGGCGACAACTATGCCGACCTGACCGAGCGGTCTTATGGCAATGACGATGTGATCGGTCCGGATGCCGCTCACGGAACCCACATTGCGGGTATTATTGCTGCGGCCAGAGGCAATGGAATCGGCATGGATGGCATTGCGGACAATGTCCGGATCATGTCGGTCCGCACGGTGCCCGATGGGGACGAACGCGATAAAGACGTGGCCAATGCGATTCGCTATGCCGTGGATAACGGCGCCAAAGTGATCAACATGAGCTTTGGAAAAGGCTATTCACCCAATAAAGAGGTCGTAAACCAGGCCATCCGGTACGCGATGAAAAAAGACGTTCTGCTGGTCCATGCCGCTGGTAATGACGGAAAAGAGAACGATTACGAAAACAACTTCCCCAATGACCGTTTCGATAAAAAAGGCCTTTTTGGACCTCGTTTTGCTCCCAACTGGATTGAAGTGGGCGCTACCCACTGGGAAGGAGGCGAATCGTTGGCCGCTGGCTTTTCCAATTACAGCGCCGAGATCGTCGACGTGTTTGCCCCGGGCACCGAAATCTACTCCACCACTCCCGGAAGCGAATATGGCAACAATCAGGGGACGAGCTTTTCCGCCCCGGTCGTGAGCGGTGTCGCCGCCCTGCTGCGTTCCTATTTTCCCGACCTATCGGCCGTACAGGTAAAGGAAATTTTGATTCAATCCGCAATCCCTCAGGACATTCAGGTGCTTCAGCCGGGAGGTGAAGACCTGGTGCCGTTTTCTACGCTTTCGGTCAGCGGCGGGATCGTCAATGCCCAGCGTGCATTTGAACTGGCTGCTAAAACTCCGGGGAAAAGCAAAAACGGACAAAAACGGGTTATTGCTTCCTCCGACTTGAATCCAGCCGGAGACCGGGTGACGCCGTAGAACAGGGCGTTGAGGCGTTGAGGCGTAGGGCGTTGTGATGGGGTTACCGGATGACGACCTCTTCCAGGAAGTTTTCCTGGAGTTCTTCGTTGATGGTTTTCCGGATTTTTTCCTTCGCCATAAACAGCTCTTGCCGGAGGGGGGCGGAATCGACCCGCACGTACAAGGTCCGGCGGCTCAGCCGGAGGTCTTTGGTGTGGCGGTGGATCATTTCGCCAAAAAGCCGCGGCCATGCTTCCTTGATCCGCCATTCGTTATTCCCCTGTTTGAGCCGGTACATCCGCATCAGTTCCAGGAGGACGTCTTTTATAGGGCGTTCCGATTCTTTTTTCATTTTGGAAGGCTAAGGCTCTTTTTTAAGTTGAGTCCCCCGGTTAAACATCCCCATAATGCGGTTGTTGGGGTCCCGGAGAAAGATAAATGGCCCCGGAATGGTCATGGAGAAAAACAAGTCTTTCTTTTCCGGATACAGGAGCACTTTTTCCGGGTCCCAGCTGGGTTGGAGGGCCAGGAGCTTACCTTCTATCTTTACGTCGGCATACATGTCGTCGTTTAACCGGTACCTGCCTTCGTAGACCAACAGGGAATCGGAGGAAAGGGGCAAAAGGGTTTTTTCTTCCTGGGAGTGCGTATTCCAGCCATATACCCGGGAGACGCTTCGGAAAATTTCTTCCACCAGAGCGGACCCGCCATCCCCGTTGGTCATCACCGCAACGCCTTGCCCTTTGTATGCAAAAGCAAAAAGGCGCATTTAAACCCTTCGTTCGACCCGCCATGGGAAAACAAGAGGTCCTTTCCTTCGCCGGACAGAGAAGGTCCAAGGCCCCAGTTGCTTTTGTCTTTGGAAAGCATTTTACCGGCGGTTTCTTTCGACAGGAGGCCTTTGGGGTTGTCGCCCCCCATGTTCTGGACGGCCATAGCATACTTCAGCAAGTCGGTAGGGGTGGTCCATAAACCCGCCGCCGCCATCTCCGGGTAGGTGTGCCAGTCTCCCGTCACCTTCTTTCCGTCAGATCGGTGACCAAGACTCGCACGGCTTCGCAAAAGAAAAGGAAGCGGCTGGTAGTAAGCGCTGTTCTTCATGCCTATTTTCTTCAGTACCCTAGCCTCCATGAATTCGGGAAACGGGATCCCGCTGACATCCGCCACCAATTGCTGCATGACGGTGTACCCGCCTCCGGAGTAGCGCCAAATGGCGCCCGGAAACGTGTCAGGGAAAATTTTTGCCGAATTGGCGGGCGGTTCTCCGTTCAATATTTGCCTGGAAGTGGGGATTTTTTCCCCCAGCGCATACCCCCGGAATCCGTGGACGGTAAGCCCGGCGGTGTGGGTCAGGAGCCTTCGGAGCGTTACTTTTTCTTTCTCCGTGAACGCGTTTTCGGGTACTTTCCAGGTTTTGAGGTAGGTATTCACGTCCTGATCGAGTCCGATTTTTCCTTCCTCCACGAGCAAAAAAGCGCAGCCAGGGCTGCAACGGGTTTTGCTGATGGAAGCCGCCTGGAAAAGCGTTTTCGGGGTGATGCGGCGCAGGCTGTCCTGGCCTGTAAATCCGTACCCTTTAGCCCATTCGATTTGGCCGTTGTTGAGGACGGCGATACTGACTCCGGGAACCTGGTAATGCGCCATTCGTTCCTGGATCGTATACGTATTCGCCGGGTCGCCGGCGATTTTTATTTTGGGAAGCAGGTTCCGTTCGACCTGATCGATTTTCTGGGCCAGATTGCTCTGGGCGGGCGCGCAAGCAGGCAGCAGCCACAGGAGAAGGAGCAAGGGTTTGTACATAGCGGAACAGATTAGGCATTAAATATACGCAATACCTGGATAACGCAAGACCGGCCTTTTCAATTGGAGGCGGATTCAGCGGTTAGTTGAATGCCTCCCTTTTGTACTTCAAACAAGCGGTAGGGCTTGCCAAGCGAAGGGAGAAGCGCGCTTACCCTTGCCGCCTGGGTATCGGTGATGAAAATCTGTCCAAAGGATTCGCCGCCCAATAAATCCAGAAGTTGGGCGGTGCGCTGGGGGTCGAGTTTGTCGAACAGATCGTCCAGCAAAAGGATGGGGGAGACGCCTTTTGCCGTTCTCAGGAGTTCGTATTGCGCCAGTTTGAGGGCAATCAGGTACGATTTGCGTTGCCCCTGGGAAGCAAATCGTTTCACCGGCGCGCCCTCGATCAGGCACTCCAGATCATCCCGGTGGATTCCCGCAGAGGTGCGCTGCAACGCCAGGTCTTTGTCCAGGTTTTGCCGCAGCAGCCAATCCAGCGCATGGTCGGATAAAGCCGATTGGTAGCGGATCCCTGCCGTTTCGGCTTCTTTGCTGATGATCCGGTAAAAGTGGAGAAAGATTTCCGAAAATTGGGCAGAGAACGCCTTGCGCTGCTCGAAGACGTACTGGCCCGGCTGGAGGAGTTGTTCGGAATACACGTCGAGCAGGGCGGTATCCGATTTGGCGCGGTCCGCCATTTGGCGGAGTAAGGTATTGCGTTGCAGCAGGACGCGGTTATACAGCAAGAGTTCCCTAAGGTAGACCGGGTTGAGCTGGCTCAGGGTGTTATCCATGAACCGGCGCCGGGTTTCGCTGCCTTCCGTCAGCAATTCCGTATCGTCGGGAGCGATGAAGACGATGGGCAACAGCCCGATATGATCGGATAAGCGCTCGTAGGGGGCCCCCTGGCGTTCCAGGGTTTTTATTTTTTTTGGCGCTATTTTGGCCACGATTTTTTCCGCTTTCCCCTGAACGGAAAAATGCCCTTCCAGGCGCATAAACGCGCTTTCCCATTGGATCACTGCCGAATCCGGGAGGCCAAAATGGCTTTTGGTCATGCAAAGGAAGTAGACGGCGTCCAGCAGATTGGTTTTGCCCATTCCATTATGGCCAAAGAAGCAGTTGAACCCCGGGGATAAGGCAATATCCTGGAAGTCATAATTTTTAAAGTGGGTCAAAAGCAAACGGTTCAAAAACATGATCTCCATTCTTGCTGGCCCGCTGAGGCGAACATTTAGCGGCGCAGGCTGTTCATATTTCCGGAAAAACAGGGAGGGAATGTTTTCTTTTCCCTTATCTTTGCCGGGTTCAATGCGCTAAGCTAGCGATTTCCCGAATAAATAAACGGCTCTATGAATTCTGTTGTCGAAAAGAAAAAAATGGCAAAACAACAAGGTAAAAAAGCGGAATACAGCAAAGAACAATATTTGTTCTGGTACGAACTGATGCTGCGCATCCGGCGCTTTGAGGAAAAAGCCCTGCAAATGTACGGGCAGCAAAAGATCCGGGGATTTTGCCATGTGTATATAGGCCAGGAAGCCGTGGCCGCCGGCATCGAGTCGGCCATAACCAAAGAAGATTGTATCGTGACGGCCTACCGGCAGCACGGAATTGCGCTTGGCCGCGGGGTCACTCCGCGGGAAGCCATGGCCGAGTTATTCGGTAAATTCACCGGTATCGTAAAAGGGAAAGGGGGTCCATGCACTTTTTCTCTGCCCCCAACAACTATTTTGGCGGCAACGGGATTGTGGGCGCGCAAATCCCCATTGGCACCGGCATCGCTTTTGCTGAAAAGTATAGAGGGACCGATAACCTGTGCGTCACCATGTTTGGGGACGGCGCTGCGCGCCAGGTGGCGTTGCACGAGTCCTTCAATATGGCCATGACCTGGAGACTCCCCGTGCTGTTCATCGTCGAAAACAACGGCTACGCCATGGGGACTTCCGTTCAGCGTACCAGCAATATCACCGATTTGTTCAAGTTGGGCTACGCTTACGATATGCCTAGTGAAGCGGTGGACGGCATGTCGCCCGAATCCGTGCATGAGGCTATTTCCAAAGCCGCAGCGCATATCCGATCCGGAGCTGGCCCGTATTTCCTTGAAATCAGGACGTACCGGTACAAAGGCCACTCGGTTTCTGACCCGGCCAAATACCGCACCAAAGAGGAAGTACAGTCGTATCAGGACCGCGACCCGCTTAAAACGACGGAAGAAAAAATTCTCGAGCTTGGAATGGCTTCTGCCGAAGAAATCCAGGCGATTAAAGAACGCATCCGGATGGAAATTGAAGATTCGGTGCAGTTTGCCGAAGCTTCTCCTTATCCGCCCGCTTCCGAACTCTACACCGACAATTACACCCAGGAGGACTATCCGTTTATTCGCGATTAGCGGGGCCTGATCTCCGGTTTGGAAGCCGCACTGTCTTGTTATGGGGCTTTCTTTCCTCCGGGCATTAGTGGTTAGGCAAAAGCACGGTTTGGGGACAACACGGACTCCATTTTGAAGCGCCGGGCCTCGACAAGTGGCACAGCAAACCGCCAAAGGCTTTTCGTTTTGGATTGAAAAGCGGTTTTCTTTGGTGCAAATTAAAGTTTATTTATTTTTGCCTGTCCATTTTCGGAGGGTAGCCCGGACAGGGACCGGACTTTTTCGGGGACGCTTTAAAATGGGGAATAATTTCCCTAAAACAAAAGGAAACATGGCAAAAAAGACCACAAAAAAGCAAGCAGACGAGGTATTGGTTGACATCGTGGAAGTGCGCGACCAGGCTCAGGATTTTTATGTGAAGCATCAAAAAACGATTGTAGGCGTAGCCGGCGGCGTTCTTCTGGTAATCGCAGCGTTTATCGCTTACAAGTTCCTCTATCTCGGCCCGCGGGAAAAAGAAGCCGGGGAGCAAATGTCTCAGGCCCAAAAACAGTTTGAGCGCGATTCGTTTGCGCTTGCCCTCACCAACCCGGGTGGAGGGTTCAGCGGGTTTCTGGATGTGATCGATAACTACAAAGGGACTAAAGCCTCTAATCTGGCCAATTATTATGCAGGCATCTCCTATCTCAATCTTGGGAAGTTCGATGCCGCCATCAGCTACCTCGGCGATTTCAAGGCCAAGGGGCGCGTGTTACCTATTGTTAAGGCCGGCGCCATGGGGGATGCGTACGCCGAGATGAATAAGATGGATAAAGCGCGCAGTTTCTATGAAAAAGCGGCTTCGATTAAAGCAAACGAGGCGATCACCCCCTTTTATTTGAAGAAACTGGCGATGTTTTACGAAAAGGAAGGAAAAACGGATAAAGCCCGCAAAGCATATGAGCGGATCAAAACGGAATTCCCCAGCTCGTCCGAAGCAACCGATATCGATAAGTACTTGGCTCGTTTGGAAGGGAAGTAACCGCTCCTGCAAACGGCAGGAAAACCTTTCCA
The DNA here is from genome assembly GCA_016713275.1 of Haliscomenobacter sp. Lineage (GTDB taxonomy): Bacteria > Bacteroidota > Bacteroidia > Chitinophagales > Saprospiraceae > JADJPL01. The sequence goes on along the minus strand of JADJPL010000022.1, from coordinate 28,953 downwards.
GGAGTTACGGCGTTTACTCAATAATTGTTCAAAGCCGGAAAACAGGGGAGAGATGTACCGACAGGAAGGGGGATAAACAGCAGTTCGCCAAGGTTGTTTATCCCCTTTCTCATTTCTTCCGCGTTGCTTTTCCATTTACCCAAAACCTATAGTTATGTCCAGCACCCTACAAAATTTGTCCGCGTATGCCGAACAGGAACTCCCTTCCGGAGAAGGCAAAAAGTTCGGAATTGTCGTTTCTCAATGGAACGCCCCGATTACCCAGGCTTTATTGAATGGATGCCGGGAGACGCTTCTGCAAAACCAGGTGAAAGAACAGGATTTGGAAATCATCTGGGTGCCAGGATCGTTCGAGTTGCCTTCCGGGGCAAAGATTTTATTAGGACACCAGGCATTTGATGCGATTATCTGCCTGGGCTGTGTGATTGCCGGCGAAACCAAACACAATGAATACATCAGCAACGCCGTTGCCCAGGGGCTTACCATGCTGAGCGTGGCTTCCGGAACGCCCTGCATCTTTGGCGTGCTCACGCCCGATACCGAAGAACAAGCGTTGGACCGTGCGGGCGGTAAATTGGGAAACAAAGGCGTGGAAGCTGCCGCTGCCGCCCTACAAATGGCGGGAATCAAACAACGGCTTCGCAAAGGAAAAACCCGGATCGGGTTTTAAAACCAAGTACTTATGCGTATTCGCACCATTGACGCGGGAGGGTTGAAATTGGATGGAGGCGCCATGTTTGGGGTGGTTCCCAAAACGATCTGGTCTAAACTCAATCCCCCGGATGCCGCCAACCTTTGCTCCTGGTCTATGCGTTGTCTTCTTTTGGAAACCGAAGGAAGGAAAATCCTGATCGACACCGGGGTCGGGAATAAACAGGATGACAAGTTCAAAAAGCATTTCGAGCCGTCTGGCCAGGAAAACCTAAGCATGTATCTGGAAACGGAGGGGATTCAACCAGAAGATATTACCGATGTGCTGCTCACCCACCTCCATTTCGACCATGCAGGGGGGGCATTGATCCGCCTGGAAGACGGGACCTATGCGCCAGCCTTCCCCAATGCCGTTTACTGGACCTCCGAAGCCCACCTTCGCTGGGCTACCCGCCCGAATGCCAGGGAGGCTGCTTCCTTCTTACCCGAAAATTTTCTTCCGTTGCAGGCTTTGGGCAAAATGGGGTTTCTTCCGGTTCAGGAGGAGGATTGGGAATGGCTGCCCGGGATTTCCCTCCGCTTTGTATACGGACATACGGAAGCCATGATCATCCCTTTTATTCACACGGAAGACACAACGTTCGTGTATTGCGCCGACCTGGTCCCTTCCTCCCACCACGTGGGCCTTCCTTATGTGATGGCTTATGACATCCGCCCCCTCCTGACGTTACAGGAAAAAGAACGGGTACTTCGCGATGCGGCCCGGGAAGGGCATATCCTGATTTTTGAGCACGACCCAAAAATCGAAGCCGCCGAAATCGGCATGTCTGCCAACGGAAAATTCTTGATCGACCGGGTAGTTGGGATCTCGGGATAGGGAGCAGGGAAGTAGGGAGCAGGGAGTGAGGCTGTTCAAAATTACCTTGGTAGAGGCCCCTGTCCGCCGTCCAGAAACAACCGGGATCAGGGATTGTGCGGAACTATTCGCCGGTCGGGGGACCGCCGAATAGTTCCGCACGAAATCTAAGGATTTCGGCGAACAAGCCACTTTACATCCTCTACATCCTCTACATCCTCTACTAAATTCCCCTCGGCGCATTCACCACAACCCATTGTCCTTTTGAAGACGCGCTGATGGAGTGGTCGTACATCGCGCCGCAACCCACGGCAGGCATATAGAATCTGCCCGGATAGGTTGCGTTTACCTGGACCCGGTACACTTTGGTTTGGTTCTCCGTTAAATCGAAGAAGGTATTCACGCGGTCGTCCCGGAAATCCTGGTAATCAAAGCTGCTTTGTGTACTGCCTGACATCTCGCCCATGCGGGTATTGATGATCTCCCAACCGGAAGGGAATACCTGGCTAAGCGCCATTTCCTGGTAGGGCATAGGCCGGCTTCCAGGGTGGGTTACCTTGACTTCCGCGATGAAGTCCCGGCCTTGCGGAAGGTTTCCTGGGTCCAGGGAAGATCCGTCCAGATTCCGGAAGGCCACGCTGAGTTGGAGATCATTGGAAGCTGCTGCCTCTTCTCCCGGGGCGGGCTGACCGCCAAGGATCAGGCGAACGAATACTTTATTCTTCCCGGTATTGCGGAATTGAAGATTGCCATCCTGCGTTTTGGCGACAGCCAGTTCCACTTGCATCATTGGGGTTTTGGCGCCGGCGCTGACCGCTTTGCCTCCGTTCAGCTGATAGGAGAAGGCGAACCCATCTGCGGGTTTATTTTCTCCGACATATCGCGCCATGGCGACCAGCGACTGCGCCACGGTTTGGGTGCTGAACCAGGATTTGGAGTTGAGCTGCTGCGAAATATAATTGGCCAGTTCGGCCGCCCGTCGTTTGTCTTTAATCAGCACGAGGGTTTCGAGGATAAAGGCCCGGTCGCGCGTCCCTGAGCCATAGGTGAAGGACAACTCGTTGTACTCTGCTACTTCGGTACTGGCCTGGCCGATGAGTTGTTTGGCTGCGTCTGGTTTTCCGGCAAGGGCATAAGCTGCAGCGAGCCTCCATTTGGCGCCCTGCTTGAGTTCGTTTAGCTCTCTAAGCCGGTTCATGGAAGCCAAATCGGGCTGATTTGCTAACGCCAGGGTATATAGCCGGTAAGCTTGACTCAACTGGTGGCTTTCTTCGCTGCCAAAACCGAAAGCGGGCATTTTAGGGTCCCACATCCGGGCTACCTTTTTCTGGAACTTGGCCCAGTCGCTGAGGAGGTTGGAAGGAACCTCATAGCCTTTTGCTTTGGCTTCCACCATAAAATGACCGGCATAGCTGCTTGCCCATTGATCCGGATTGCTCTGCCCCGGCCAATAAGCAAACCCGCCTTCCGCGGTTTGGAATTGCTTCAGGCGTTCAATCGTCGCCTTGATGTTTTCGGCGGTGGTTTTCTGGTCTTCCGGCGACAGATCCATCAAGCGGTCTACAAACAACTGCGGGAACCCGGCAGAAAGGGTCTGTTCCACGCAACCGTACGGATATTGGAGCAAAAACTGGAGCCGTTCGCCGAGGTTGAGCGGCGGTACGCTGGATACTTCGAGCATTCCGGAACGCGTGCCCGGAGTCCCCGTCATTTTAAACGCTTGGGTCCAGCTCTGTCCGGGCTCGATGACTTCATTGTACACCGTGTAGGCATGCGGGTTGGGATTCCGGACCAGGATTTCCATCTCCTGTTTGGCGGATTCGCCGCTGGCTTGGGCGGTTACCAGGAATTTGACTACCCCGGCATTGTTTTTGACTTTGACGGGGAAGTAGGCCATCTTATTCCCGGTGCTTCCAAAGGTGAGGGTTTGCGTTGAATTCCCTTCGATGGAGGCACGTCCAGAAGACTCCTTCACGGTCACCTGTACCGATTTAATTTTGGATTCGTTCACGAACACGTTTACCGGCAGTTGGAATTGATCTCCGGGCGAGAGCACCCGGGGCGCCGAAGCGAGCACCATGAGCGGGTTGCGCACCGGAACCCGTTGCTCGGCAGCGCCGTAAGCTCCGGGGCTTGCAGCGACGGCCATGACCCGGACGGCGCCCACATAGTTCGGCATCTTGATCTGATGCTTGTTCGAGCCGCCTTTGGCCAGTTGAAATGGGCCAAGGTGCCTTACAACTGGCTCAAACCGGTTCGCCGTATTGTTCAGGGCGGACGGATCGACGGCGTCGTCGCCGCCTATGCTCAGGATGCGTTCCAGAGCGCCGCCAAAAGCCCCAAGCACCTGGTTGTATACATCCCAGGAATGGACGCCCAACGCTTCCCTGGCGAAGAATGTTTCCCGCGGGTCAGGAGTTTTGTGGCGGGTTAATCCAAGAAGCCCTTCATCGACGACGGCCAGGGTATAGGCCATGGCCTTGCCCGTTTTCTCCTTCACTTCTACCGTGAAGGTTTGCTCCGGCTTTAGGGTTTGCGGCATTTGGAGCACAGGCTGCAATTTAGTGGCAGGGTCTTCCACAGTAATTGGCGCTACCCCGTACAAGCGGATAGGCAGGTCGTTAGCCACCTGGCCATGCGGTTGAATGAGGGTGATGTTGGCATAAACGGTGGGGGACATCTCCGGCGTCAGTTTGAAAGAAACGGTATTTTCGCCCGCTGCCGATTCTTTCCAGAAGGTTTCGATTACCCGGCTTCCGTTTTCCAGAGAGACCAGAATACGTCCCGATTTTCCGCCGGGAATGCTCAGGTTGACGGTTTCGCCAACCTGATAGGTTTCTTTGTCGGTTTTGAAGCTCAGCATGGCGGCAATATCGCGGAACCGCTCGTCTTGTTCTCCGCCATACCAGGGATAACCCGCATAGATGTAATCGCCGGCGCAGTGGCCGCTTTCTTCATCGCATACCCTTACGAGGTAGCGGCCCCAGCGTTTCGGTTTAAACTGCCAGGTAGCCATCCCTTGGGCATTGGTCGATACGCTTGCCCGTTGCAAGGCATTGTAGTGGGTGCTGGTATTGTAGTTGGATAGATCTTCGTAGTACTGATCCCACCACCAACGCCATTCCACGGAATAGACGCCTACGGTGAGGTTTCTGTTGGACAGCGGCTTGCCCTCCGGGCTGGCTAGGGCAAAGCGAATCGGAACGGATTGCCCGACATCAATTCGGGGCTCTCCATATTTATTCCTGGGAATTTCCACCCCGGCATAGGTATCATAAGGCGAATAGGGCAACGCCATATTATCGGTGCTAAAATCGCCGCCGGGTTCAAATACCCGGGTGCGGAAAATGGCGTTGAGCATGCCCGGCGCTTGCCGGTCGCCTAATAGCGATGCTTTGACGCCGGCTTTTCCTGCGCCGTCCAGGCTGCCTTCGTACAAGGTTTTGGGCTCCGTTTCTTCAAACCGCCGGGCAGGATCGTTGAAATAGAACGCAGGGAACGATTTAAACTTGGCAGGAGCGCTTTTTAGCTGCCCTTCCACCAAGGCTTTAAGCCCGCTTGCTGGCGCCCCGTGCAGCCAGGTAGCTTGCAAATTACCCGCGATGGCCTCTCCGGCGCCCTGAATGCGGTCGTTAGGAAACTTCAGGTCGATTTCGATCCGGTTGGGCTTGATGGTTTCAATTTTCAGCGTCTTTTCAAAAAGAGCGCCTCCTGCTTTGACTTTAACCCTCCAGTTTCCGGTTGGCGCATCGGCGGAGGTGGCAAAATGCAGCGGATAAATGCCGCCAACGCTGTTGCCGGTCGTTCGTTTTTCCTGCAACTGCCCCCGCGCGTTAAAGAGTTCCATGGTAATGGGGTACCCTTCGGGAAGCCGCTTGGACCGGTCGTCCAGGATGAAGTTCAGGAAGACCGAATCGCCCGGCCTCAAACGCCGCGTTCGCCGAAAATCATGCCTTTCAATCCTTTTTGAATGACGGCGCCGTCGACGTCGTACCGGCTCATCGAAAGCGATTCGCCATCCTGAAGCCGGAGATAGCCCCGCTCCCGGTTTTGTTTGGCAACGACGAGGTAGGGCCTGCCTTTAAATGGAATTCGCCCGATGCCCTCTTTCCCGGTACTCCCTTGCCCGATTAACTGTTGCTGGAAATCGTAAATTTCGATTTGGGCGTTGCCGATGGGGTCGGTGGTGCGTAGATCGGTAACTACGGTGACCAATTCCTGGGTTCCGCCTTGTTTAACGATCAATCCGAGGTTCGACGCCAGAATGTTGCGCCGGATGTAGCGGTCGGAGTTGTAATACTCCGAGAAGCAGGGGTTCTCCCGGTTCTCCCAGCTGTATTCTTCGGTGTAGCCGTACGGGCCGTACCAGAAGTCCATGATACTGCGGACTTCCTCCTCGGAGGCGTCGATCTCTGCGGCAGTCATTCCGAAGGGCTCAGCATCGGTTGGGACGTTTTTGAGGCAGCTCAGGTTGGCATATTCCGCGCGGAAACCGATCCGTACGGAGTATAGGGCCTGGTCGTCCTGTTGGATCATTTGGCTCAGGTCGATGGCATACCTTCCCCATTTGCTGGTAATGGCATTGGGGTTAAGGGATTGCAAATCGACTTTTTCCTGGAGAACGATCCTGCCCACTTTGAACAAGTCGTAGTCGCCGTCGAGCGGATTGTCCTGAAGGAATTGGAGGATGTTGTTGTTGAAGATTTTGAAAATCTCTACGTCGACAGCGTTTAAGCCCACGGCTTCAAACGGAAACATCAGGCCGTTGGAGTTGGGCATGATGACCCCATTTCCCACCAGGCGGACCTGAGGTTTGACGTCCTCAAAGCGCAGGTTCCAGGTCGCCTGGCTATTCAGGCGCTGGTTTTTGGAGTTGCGGATGTCTTCGGTGGCGGTCAGCGTGTAGTCGCCGGTAAGGCTGCTTTCCGGGTATACCCGGGCGATGTTGCTTTCGATGATGTAGCGCAGGGCGCCTTCATAGCCTCTTAAGGAAATCAATCCATTGAGGAGCTGGGTCGGTTGGAGCGGGTCGGAAAACTCGCAAAGGATGTATTGCTCTTGTCCCTGGATAACGCGGGCATCGAGCAGGGTAAACTTGTCGATGGACGGGATATCCACTTTTTCCTCTTTCGTGCCTTTAATTCCCAAGGAATTCCCATTCCATTTTAGCTGCACCTGGGAGTCGTTCTTGGTTCGCTGGATGCCTTCGACGGTAAAATAGTGGGCTAGTTGGTCGGCGCTGTGTTCCCAGCGGAGGTTAAGGGAGGCGCCGGGCTGGCTGGCTTTCAGTAGCCCTTCCACGGAGGCGTTGTCGGCCAGATCGGCGGTGAAGACCACGCCTTTCAGCACGGGTTTGGCGTACTCTTTTTCATTGGGATAGCGCAACCCCTCCAGGCTGGATTGGTAATATTGGTCGCGGGTCCGGAAGGCGAAAGCAAACGAAGCGTTTTCGCCTTTGGCCGCTTTGATTAGTTTTTTAACATCCACCTGGACCTGAAACGAGGTGGAGGTAGGGAGCGGTTCCAGAGGGTCGAACCGCAGGGTGCGCGTATCTTCCCATACGGCCGTACCGGCGATGTTGGGAGAAAACCGGATGAGGTCTTTTTTTGCAGGTTTGCCGACCTCTTTGGCGTCGGCAATTTGGTCGGCAAATTGCACCTTGATCGGACTCGCTTTGGAAATCACGCCAGAGGTGTATCCATACACATAAGGGTTAACGGCGGTGAGCGTGCTGATGTTTTCTGCTTTCCGTTTACAGGACAGCGAAAGGAGGAACGGGATGGCCAGCAGGCTCCAGCGAAGCAAAACGGCAAAGGAATTTTTGGGAGTCATAAGGGTAGGTTCATTTTAAAGTGGAAACTGAAAATGCAGAAAAAATCCATATGGCATAACAAGGAACAAGCCCTGGAATGCCACCTGAGGGCTAAAAAGATAGGTAAATAAGGTCGCCTCTGAAAACGGAAGAAATGTACATAATCTTATGCGATTCCCCACGTACCGGGGCATAAATTATTCTGGGCCTGGCTCAAAAGGTTGTTTTTGCCCCGGGCTGCTTTTCAACGCGCCTGCCGGGCGCCAACAAAAAAGGGGATGGCGGAAGGCCATCCCCTTTTTTAGAAAAAGAACCACACAAGCATCCGTGGAGAGTTTTGAGACCCTCGAAAAAGAACAGCTTAGGGACGTCAGCATAGTTCGGTAATCCCCTTGTCCGAAGATTGCTCCCGGAACCTGTATCAGGCTGAGGCCCGCCCTAGATACGCCGAATCGAACCCTAATTTAATAAAAATGTAGAGTCAAAACACATTGAAAGATGCCTGTGTGGTAAAGCGCCTTACGTTAAAAGCGCATTTCAAATATACGTTTTTATTTTAAAATTTTCCAATGCTCCCCCTCTTTTTATTTACCGGCAGAAGTTTTTGGTTTCAGATGGAGGAGCAAGGACACGATATGGGAGTAGGTATTGTTGTCGGAGGCGAGGTCGGTAAAGGCGTAATCGACCTGGAGTCCGCCCAGTTTGAGGCCTGTTCCGAGGCTTGGCCTTGGGGATAGGATCTGTTTTCCGTCAAAATCGGTTTCGTTCTGAAATTGATTGATCCCGACCCGGAGGAAAACCGTTTGCCGGAAGTCTGCTTCCAGCCCGAATCCGAGATCGAGGCTAAAGGGGTCGGAAGAAAGCAGGGTATTGCGTTTGCCATCCGTGGTTATTTGGGCATTGAGTTCAGGGAGGAGCCCGATTTGTTTACTTAGTGGGAAACTGCGGGCAATACCCAGGACGAGCATGGGTTTGGTGATCTCGACGCTGTTGATCGGAATGTCGTTGTTGGTGAGTTCCAGGGTTTGTTTTTCTTCCTCTGTGAATTGGAAGCTCCAGGCGTTGAACGTCGTGGTTACGTCTTTGGCGAGAACCCCGAATCGCCAGCGTTCCCGATGGTATTGGGCGCCCAAATCGAGGCCAAAGCCCCAGGAGTTGGCAAAAGGGCCTATTCTCCGGTAAACGACTTTCAGGTTGCCGCCCAGCAGCCATTCGCCTTTGGGTTTGGTCAGGCGCCGGGCATAACTCAGGAACAGCGCATAATCTGCTGCGGAAAACTCGCGGATATTGTCAAAGTTAATGGTGCCGTCGCTTTCGTAAAGGGAAAGGGTATTGGGGATTTCGTCTATTCCGAACCGGATCAGGGAGACGGCCAGCCTGCTGTCCTTTCGCGTCAGCGGGAACGAAGCGGCCAAATAGTCGAACTTGCCCACGCCGGCAAACCATTCAGCGTGCATCGCTCCCAGCTGAAGCCCGTCTGGGGCATTGGCGTCCGCCAACCCGGCGGGATTCCAAACGCCGGCGCTGACGTCGGTTACCGAAGCGATGACGGCATTGCCCAAGGCCTGGGCCCGGGCGCCTACGCCTATGGATAGAAACTCGTTGCTGTATTTCTGGGCGCTGGCAGGAGTGGACAGCGTTCCAGCCAGCAGGCACAAGCAGAAAACGGGTGTTGCTCTTTTCATGTCGCGTATTTTCAGAAGCGCCCTCAAGGTAAGGCTATGTTTTGGAGTCCGGTTGGAAAATATGCTGCCGTTCATCCCTGTTAACGGCAATGCTGGCATTCAGTTCAAAGCCAATCAATAACGAAAACGCGTTGATCTGGATCCAAAGCATCAGAATAATAATCGTTCCAATGGAGCCGTAGAGCTCGTTGTAGGTGTTGAAATTATTGACGTACGCAGAGAAAACAAGCGAGGAGATGATGCTGAGGAACGTAGCTACGGAAGCCCCCGGCGTAAAGAGCCTGAATTTTTTCCGCGTAGCAGCCCCCATCCGGTAAATGATGCCGATCGAAAAATAAAATAAAGCGAAAATAATGACCCAGCGCAAGCCGCTAAGCAGGAGGGAGCTAATCCAGTCCAATCCCACCAGATCTGAAAAGAAATGAATCAGGAAATCTCCCAAAATAATCAGGATCACGGATGAGATCAGCAACAGCCCCAAAATAAAGGTGAGCAGGATCGCTATGCCACGTTTGGCATAAGGCGACCGTTTGACGAACGTCAGAGGATAGGATTTGTCAAATCCCTGCATCAGGGCCAGCATGCCATTGGAAGCAAAATAAATGGCCATGAGAAAACCAAAGGAAAGCAGGGCAACCCGGGGATGGCTGGTGATGTCTTCAATGAAATCAAACAGCCGCTGCCCGGCGACGCCCGGCATCAATCGCTGCAGCTCCGCCTGCAGGTGCATATCGAACTGCTCTCCCTCCGGCAGGTAATGCAGGATGGTTTTTTTTAGAATAGGAATAAGGGTGAACAACGCAATGAGCGAAGGAAATAACGCCAGAAAAAAGCTGTAAGCAACCGCGTTGGCCCGGATAAAGAGATCGTACTTCCGAAGTTCGTTTTGAAGGCCGACGGCTACATCGTATACGGGAACCTTGAAAAACCCCGGAAAGGAATGCGTCTTGGCCCACCCAAGGACCATCTGGACCGGCTTGCTTTCCACCAAGCGCGTTTCCCAGATTTGCCAAAGCTGGAATAATCGTTTCACGCGTTGAAATATGGTCTAAGTTTTTCCAATAAGAATTCCGGGGCATGGATGGTCTTTTGGGACGTTTCCTCTACAAAACACAGGCGGACACGCCCTCCGTTCACCAATTTACCCCGCTCGTTGAACAGTTCTACATGAAAAACGATGTACTGGTCCGGCAGCTTGCGCAACTGGGTGCGAATGGTCAGTTGCTCGTCGTACTTCGCGGGCCGGACAAACCGCATTTCCAGGTGCACCACGGGCATCAGAATCCCGTGTTCTTCCTCCATTTCCTTATAGGTAAGGCCCAGAGACCGCAACATTTCCACCCGGCCAATCTCGTAATACTGCGCGTAATTGCCGTAGTACAGGTAACCCATCTGGTCGGTTTCTCCGTACCGGACTCGTTTGGGATATTCGTGTGTATACATACCAAATCGTTCTTTCCGTGACTTAATGGCCCTTGCCTGCAGGCGGATTCGCAGCAGGCAGATCGTCGCGCTGAATGGGACAGCTCATGCAATGGGAACCTCCCCGGGCTCTCGATAACTCGCTGGACGGCAGCGTGATGATGGTGTTTTCGATCTGATCCACCCGCAATTTTCCGCGTTCCAGTGCGGAGAGCAGATCCAGGGCATGCAAAATTTCATAGCCGGCAGCGTAAAACGCGTCCTCCGTTTTGGGGTTGCGATCGTATGCCAGGGCTACTCCTGGCTTGATCGTCAGCAGGTTGCACCCGTCGGTCCATTGCTCCCGCTCCTGATAGGGCGAAACCCCATTCCCGCTGTATATAAACTCCATATTCGGATTGATTTCCGACAAAAGGAACGCTTTTACAGAGGGGTAGTGCTCGGTGAGCCCGTTCTTGCGGTACACCTTCACGGTAGAGCTGATGCCGTCGACTATCAGTGGTTTGTATACCACCATGTGGTGGTGGTTGATCTGGGTAAAGACCGTGTCGATATGCATGAAGGACCGCTCGTACGGAATGTTCACTTGCACGACATTCTGGATAATATTCCGCTCAAAAAGCGCTTCGGTGAGCGATTGAATGCCATGACTGGACGACCGCTCGCTGCAGCCGATGAGCAGGTAGTCCGGATGCAGGATCATCATGTCGCCTCCTTCAATAGACACGTATTCTCCACGCCGGGAAGGCGGGAAGCGATCAATATCATTGAGATTGATCAAGCGGTTTTCTTCCGCCAGGGTGTGAAATACAGGATGCGCATACAGAATAAACCGCGTCAGGAAATTTTCCCGGAACCGGGCTTCTTTCGCCGCTTTGGTGAGAATGATGTGGTTGTTGACCGTGACGGCAATATCGCGGGTAAAGATAAAGTTGGGAATGGGATCAAAAAGGACGTAATCCTCCCCGGGGTAATGCCCGGTAATCAGCACATTGGCGAGTTCTTCGTTGGAAATGCGTTCCAATAAGCCTCGGGCAGACTGGGGCAACTCTTCGTATTCGCATATCCGGCGGATCATATCCAACTTGACTACCGGATCGGCTTCCAGCGATTCGAACAACAGCCGGGAGGTGTCGAGCACGTTCTCCGGCCCAAGAAAAGCGCCCAGGATGCGGGTAAAAACATCGTGTTCCTGCTGCATTTGGGGCAGATGCACGATGTCGTCGAAGAGCAGCTCCTCCGATTGCTTGGGAGAAATCCGCGCAATACCTTCATCCGGGCGATGCACAATCACCTGCCGAAGGCGTCCGATTTCTGAAGCAACTCGAATTTCAGGGTTCATAAATGGTTTATTTGGCAGGGCACAAAATAACCCGTATATCCGCAATATGCACCAATTCGGGAGGAGTATTTCCAAAGGTGATCGAAAAGGAAGCGGGATAAAGCCAACATCTACAGCCTTTTTGTTAATTTGCGTGCCAAAACGGGAAGCGCATGAAGGAGGTCCTGAAAAACCTGAAACGCCTGTTTGTGATCGAAGAAGAGGTTGCGGAGCGCCCTGCTGCTGCTCCTGTCCGCGAAACCGGCGGGAACGCAGAAGCAGTACCGGCCCAGGAAAACCCGGTTTCAGTGCCCGGATCCCCTTCCAGATTCCTGGATATTCTTCTGGAAGCCTTCCAGAAAAACAACCAGGAAGGCTTTGACTACCTGGAGTTCCGGAAATCGCTGCAATCCCTGCAGGACATGTCCATGGAGGAGCCTACGCGGTACCAATCGGCTTACGCGGTTGCCAAAACCCTTGGGGTCTCCAAAAACCAGATCGCCGATTCTGCCAACCACTATTTAAACGTTTTAGAGCTGGAAACCGTTAAGTTTCAGGAAGCGGTGGGCAAACAAACCGCCTCTCAGGTGGAGGCGAAAACGATAGAAATCGCTGCTTCTTCCAAAGAACTGGAAGAAAAAAATAAACAAATCCAGGTTTTGCAGGACCAAATCGTCCAGCTTCAAACCAAAATCGGTCAGATGCAGATGCAGAAAGAACAAGCGGCACAAACCATCCAGGGCACGCAGGCCGATTTCGCCGCTGCCAAACAATTGCTGCTGCATCAAATCCAGGCCGATCTGGAAAAAATCAATACCTATCTCCAATAAGCACTTTTATGACTACTGAATCATCCAAAAAATCGTTTTGGCAGCGCCCGGAAGGGATCACCGGCGCTATTTTTCTCGTAGCAATCATCGCCGGACTGGGCATCCTGACCATCTCGTTCCTGCCTATGCTCGTCACGCTTGCCCGCAACGTCCTGGTCCTAACCGGTATGATCCTGGCTTTCAGCGCGTTGTTGTACATGGTCCTCGACCCCAAAATGCGCAATCTGGTTTGGTATATGTACAAAAGCCTGATGCGGTCCATCACCAGCTTGTTTGTCAAGGTAGATCCCATCGCCATTCTGAAAGGGTATGTGGAAAACCTGCAGAAAAACCTCCGGGAAATGAACAAGCAAATCGGACGGCTCCGGGGGCAAATGCATAAACTGAAGGAAATCATTTACAACAACAAAAAAGAAATCGAGAGCAACCTCAACCTGGCCAGCGAAGCCAAGGCCAGCAACAAGCAGAACGTGATGATCCTCAAATCCCGCAAAGCCGGGCGTTTGCAGGAGTCCAATATGCGCCTGGAAGACCTCTACCGGAAAATGGAGGTGCTTTACCGGGTGTTGACGAAGATGTACGAAAATTCCCAAGTCCTCATGGAGGATATTCAGGATCAGGTCATGGTGAAGGAACAGGAGCGCAAAGCCATCCATGCAAGCCATAGCGCCATGCGTTCGGCGATGAGCGTCACGAGCGGTGATCCGGATAAACGGGCGATGTTCGACGCGGCCATGGAAGCGATCACCGAAGACGTGGCCAGCAAAGTGGGTGAAATGGAGAATTTCATGCACGTTTCCTCCAAGTTTATGGAGTCGATCGACCTTCAAAACGGCATTTTCGAGGAAGAAGGAGTCAAAATGCTGGAAGAATGGGAAAGAAAAGGCGAATCCCTCCTGCTCGGAGCAGAGAAGTCTTCTTTATTGCTTCAAGCCAACGACGACGGGAATGTCCTCGATCTGGACGCTCCAATCAAGATGCCGGTCCGGGAAGCTGGGCATCGCAACCAATACGATTCCTTCTTCGATTTCGATTGACCTGGGTTCAAATGTTAAAATTTTATCAATGGGTTAACCTCCGGCACTACGCCGGAGTGCGGGGGCGTTCGCTGATCATGAAATACTTGTTGCTATTTATCGGATTTGCCGGACTGGGCGTTCAAACTTTTGCTCAATCCTACAACACTGCCGCCGGGATTCGCCTGGGCACCGACTGGGGCCTGACGGTGCGGCAACGCGTCTACGAGAATATTACCGGAGAATTGATCCTTCAATCGAGCCTGCAGCGCGAGGAGACCGCTATTACCCTCATGGGGGTAGTTCATCAGCCGCTCGTGGTGCGCAACCTCAACCTGTATGTCGGTGGCGGCGTGCACAAAGGATGGACCAGCGAAGCGGTTGGCACGGAGAAGTTAAAGGACCCCTTCGGGATCGACGTGATGGCCGGCGTAGAAATCACCATCAGCAAAGTTAACCTGAGCTGGGATTTCAAACCCGCTATCAACATTAGCGGCGGCGAAAAAACCTTCTACAGCCAGACGGGGATCAGCCTTCGGTATGTCCTGTGGAAGCGGGAAAAATACGAATGGGAGAAAAACAGCAACCGCAGGAAGAAAAAGAACTCCCGGAAGTAATTCCCGGAACTTTTCTACCCAGGGGTGTTGTTAAAAAAAATAAGCGTGCATGTTGGCATAAACCCGGCAAGCATAGTATATTTGCAGTCGCCTTTTAAAGAAGGTTACCTGGTGATTGTAGCTCAGTAGGTTAGAGCGCCAGATTGTGGCTCTGGAGGCCGCCGGTTCGAGTCCGGTCTTTCACCTAAAACGACCAAAGCATAGCAGCACACGCTATGCTTTCGTTGTTTTAGGCCAATCCCTTCTTCGATATCGCCTTTCCGGATACTGATTTCTTGCGGGCTGGGCCGGTTGCCGCCAAAGTAGAAATTGATCTCCCAATAGCGTTTTTCGGAATGCGCAAAGGGCATTTCGTGCGTCGCTCGGGCGCCCGATTTGGGCGATTCCATCTGGACGAGGTATTTGCGGGCGCTCCAGTCGATTCGGATAGCAACAAACAAGGCTTCCTCCCGTCGTATATGCATCAGGCTGTCCGTGTAGTACGTTTGCTTGTTCAGGTGGTAACACGCGTTCAATTCGATAAGGTCCCGGTCGGGCTGGTACCGCCATCCGACCATGACGGTGTTGTCCCTGGGGTTGAGCAAGTTGAAATAGATGCCCAGCACCTTGTTCCAGTCTTCCTGGTCGCTGTTTGCGAGGTCGTAATTGCAGTTCTTGTCAAATAGCACCTTCCATAAGACGGCGTTTACGCGATTTCTTGATTTGAGCACTCTGGGCCAGCAGAAATGGTTGCCTTTTTTGATCGTGTATTGCGTTAGTCCGTCCATGTTGGTGTTTTCCGTTTATTTCGGAGGTGTATACGGGAATCAACCCATTCGGTTATGCCTTCCAGGGAGCAATTTAGTTTTCCGGATAAAAGCGGTTGTCTTTCCAGAAAAAACCATCCTGGCGGCGGTAAACGTGAACGGACTCCGGCCTTATCAGCAGTTCATCCAGATAAAGGGGGGCATTGCCCATCGCTTTGTTTTGGAAAGTTGCCCGGATAATGGAATTCGCCTTGGTTTGCGTGAACGGGATTTCGAGGAGGGCCCATCCGTTGGGATCGAAAACCGTGGCCCAGCTATGTGCCTGGGCAGCCATCTGCTGGATCGGCGCGTTGCTTTCAGGGTCCAATTCCTCGAGCAGCAAATCCGTCCTTGGCCTCAAATCTTCCCGGAGGAACATCCAGATCGAAAACGTCAGGCGTTGGCCATCTGCAGCGCCGGACACGGGGCCTTCAAAAACCGTATTGGCGTTTTTCATGACCCCTGTAAACCCGCCTTTTCCCTGGTAGCGGGTTTCGCTGCTCGTTTCATCCCAGGTATTGTGGGCTACAGACGCCAGGCTGTCGGAAATCAGATACCCGTTTCGTTCGGCCAACCCCTCCGCCGTCATTTCCGCCAGCACGCTTTTTCTGCGCTGATCCAGGCTTTTTTCAAAAAAGGAAAGGGGAAGGGTGAATACTTTGAGCCGCTCTTTGGCATATACCCACTCCATGCCCGAAGCCGTGTCGGCAAAATGTTCCCATCGGGGCGCTTGCCCGGCAAACCGCGCTTCATCCCGAAGCAGTAAAAGCGGTTTTTGCGACGGCAGATCCTCCAGAACGGCCGGCTTGCGGTAGGGCTCGGTAACCAGTTGCAACAGGTTGTAGGTCTGGCTCGGGGAGGAACGCGACATCATGGCGTTCATCATGGGTATGCCCGTTCGCATGGCCAATACGATGGCTTGCTGCTGGATGAATCCCTCTGGCTCCAACCAGAAGTTTTCGCTGCCCAGATGGAAAAACGGGATCGCCAGGCTGGCTTGATAGTCGTTCGGATTCAGAAACGCCCTTTGGGTAAGCGACATATCCTCTTTAAGGCCGGGAACCAGATCGAGCCTCAAATCCCTGTGCCGGATAAAAAAGAAGGCTTCCAGGCTTAACACAAGAGCAAGGACAGGCATTACCCATTTCTTGTTGGACCAGGTATGCCATGCCCAGGCAAAGGCAACGATATTGGAAGTGAAGAAAAACAGCCAGGAAAACCGGCCCAAAGCCCGAAATTGCTGCAACGGCCCCAGGTATTTCAGCAACCGTTCCATGCCGGGAATAATAAAAGGAAACCCAAGCGAAAAGACCAGCAGAATGCTTCCCGCCCAAAATAGATGGGTGAGGAACACCCGGTTGGGGATGGTATCGGGAATTAACGGGGCTTTTGCCCGCATTCGAACGATCCGCCAGAGCAGCACAAAAAAACCGCCCGCAGCAACCAGTCCGATGTAGTTCATCGCCTCCCCGTCCAGAGACCGAAACGGGGTAAGCCAGTGATCGGCAAACCGGAAATGCGGCTGGTCCAGGGAAGCAAAAATCCCATCCAGCTTGGCCCGGTAATGGATAAACCCCCAGGGCTGAGCAGACCGGTCGGCTACGCGCTCCCCTCCATATAGCCAAGCTAAAAGAAATACCAGCGGCAACATGGCCTGAACCCCATAGTGGCCCGCCAGGCTGGCCAGGTTCCTCCAGGAAATGTCCCGGAGGAATTCCAAAAGAAAAAACAGTGAGATGGCCATTGCCAAAAGACCAAAATAGTGAAGATGGAAAAGCGAAAACAACAACACCGACAAACCGGCCGCCAGGCTCGTTGCCCATCGCCGGTTTTGGTGGAAGCGCAACAGCAAATATAAGACGACCGGAACGGCTGCAGGCTGGGCTAGTCCAAAATGATAGGCCATCCGGGCCACCATCGGCGCCAGGAAACTCAACCCTGCAGCAATCCATACCGAATACCACGAGGGAAGCCCCAATTCCCGAAACAAAAGAAAAAGAAATAAGGCGCTGCCCATTATGGAGAGCAGCATCAGGTAGTGCGTCCAGGTGATCCCTATTCGAACCAGTTGATCCCCTGGTTCAAAGAAAAGCTTTA
Organism: Haliscomenobacter sp.; assembly: GCA_016713275.1. Classification (GTDB taxonomy): domain Bacteria; phylum Bacteroidota; class Bacteroidia; order Chitinophagales; family Saprospiraceae; genus JADJPL01. Next base: position 11,861 of record JADJPL010000022.1, on the reverse strand, counting down.
GGCCGTTGGCGAGAATAGGCTGAGGATCAGACATCACGAGGTGGTCTCCGTAAGGGTAATGCATTCCCCCAAAGTGGGATAAGGTACTGTCGTAGCCCGCATGGTAAATGGGCGACATGTACGCTTTGAACCCATCTCCGTATGGTTCGACCACCATTCCTTTTCTGGAGGCAAGGAAGTCTGGGAACTGTAAGGCGATCAGGACGCCCGTGAGGAGCAGGACGGCAAGTATGCCGGCAATCTTTTGAGACAGCATCATGGACAATCGGCTTTGTGAAGCAATGATACGAAATCGCAGCGGTTGAAAAGCATTCCCCAAACGGAAGTCTATGGCGATTTTTTCCGCGCCGGGGTAAGGGTTTCGATTGATGCCTGTATTTTAGGAGTATTCCCTCATTTGGGCAGAATCCGTATCTTTCCTCAAGAATTACCAGCATATGGCAACCCATTCGCTTCCTCCGCTCGTTTGGTCCCCTTCGGATTCTTTCATCCGGGAATCCAATCTAACCCACTATAACCGATGGCTTCAACGGGAAAAAGGATTGGAATTCCACGAATACCGGCAGCTTTGGGAGTGGTCGGTAACGCATCCCGAACCGTTTTGGGAAAGCATCTGGCAGTATTTAGCTATACAAAGTCATGCGCCGTACCAATGCATCCTGGAGGAGGCATCGATGCCCGGGGCCAAATGGTTTCCCGGCAGCAGGGTAAACTACGCGGAGCATATTTTTCGCGCCGCTTCGGACGACCGCCCGGCCATTTTTTTTCAATCCGAACGGGTTCCGGAGGGAAGAACGGTTTCCTGGGCTGAACTCCAGGCACAAGTTGCCGCCCTGGCTTCCTGGTTAACCCGGCAAGGCGTTCAGGCCGGAGACCGGGTAGCCGCTTATCTTCCAAATATTCCGGAGGCGACCGCTGCTTTTCTTGCCTGTTGTTCGATCGGAGCGGTGTGGTCGAGCTGCTCTCCGGATTTTGGGGTGAATAGCGTCCTGGACCGCTTCCGGCAAATCCATCCGAAAGTGCTGATCACTGTGGATGGGTACGTGTATGGCGGGAAGCGGTTTTCCAGGCTGGAGGAGGTAGCCGGTCTCGCAGGCGGGCTGCCGGGCTTGGAACACGTGGTTTTAATCCCATACCTGGAGGAAGGGACCCACCATTCCCTGACCTGCCCGCATGTGTATTGGGAGGAGGTTTTGGAGGAAAAAAATGCCGGGCTTTCCTTTACGCCGCTTCCGTTTGATCATCCCATCTGGGTTTTGTATTCTTCCGGAACGACCGGCATGCCCAAAGCCATTACCCACGGGCATGGCGGGGTTTTGCTGGAGCATTATAAATACCTGGCGTTTCACAACGAGGTACATCCGGGAGAACGGTTTTTCTGGTACACCACCACAGGGTGGATGATGTGGAATTTTGTTCAGGCCTCCCTGCTTCTGGGGGCAGTCCTGGTTCTTTACGATGGGAGTCCGGGGTATCCCAACCTGGACGTGCTTTGGGATTTGGCCTCCAGGGCCGGTATTACCCATTTCGGCGTCAGCGCGCCGTATCTGGTCACGTGTATGAAGGAAGGCGTTATGCCGGGAGCGCGCTATGACCTGTCCTCGCTTCGGTCGATCGGATCCACCGGATCTCCCTTACCTCCGGAGGCCTTTGCCTACGTCAAAGACCAAGTGAAGCCAGACGTCTGGCTGTGTTCCATGAGCGGAGGCACCGATGTGTGTACGGCGTTTGTGGGCGGATGCCCCTGGGAGCCTGTTTATCAGGGGGAAATCCAATGCCGGGCTCTGGGATGTGCGTTGTTCGCGTATGACGATTTGGGCCGCCCGGTCCAGGGGCGGGTAGGGGAGATGGTGATTACCCAACCCATGCCCTCCATGCCTGTTTTTTTCTGGAACGACCCAGCCAACCAACGCTACCGGGAAAGCTATTTTGACATGTATCCGGGCATCTGGAGGCACGGCGATTGGGTGGAAATCACGGACCGGGGCTCTCTGGTTATCTACGGCCGGTCGGACGCCACCCTCAACCGGCAGGGCGTTCGGATCGGTACCGCCGAGATCTACCGGTCGGTAGATAAGGTCCCGGATGTCAAAGACAGCTTGGTGGTGCATCTGGAAATGGCCGGAGGAAAAGACCTTATGCTCCTTTTTGTCGTCCTGACCCAGGGCGCCTCGCTGGACGAATCCCTGAAAGCAACGATTCGGGGGCAGCTTCGGTCGGATTTTTCCCCCAGACACGTACCGGATACCATTCTGGAGGCGCCGGATATTCCCTACACGATCAGCGGGAAGAAAATGGAAACTCCGGTGAAAAAGATCCTGATGGGCGCCCCCATCGAGCGGGCTGCGAACCTGGATTCCATGCGCAATCCTGGCTGCCTGGACTTTTTTGACGCGCTTCGCAAGAATCTCTTTTAACCGTTACCAGTCTGAAAACGCCGCATTGAAGATGTCTTCCATTAATTGGGCGCTGATCGTGCGCAGCGCGTCGGATTCAATGGAAGAAAAATCCCGGTCGGAAGGGAAATCGTAAAAGAAAGAGAAATTTCGTTTCCAGACCTGTTTTTCGGTCTGGTTATTGAAGTATTCGATCGCCAAGGTGATCGTAAGGCGGTTGATGGCGGTCACTTCTCCGGTCCGGGGCGCTTCGGCCGAGATCCGGTAATCGACCAGGGTTCCCCGGAATTCAATGTCCGGTTCGGAGTCGTTGTACACCAGCCTGGATTCGGTGCGGATCTTTTCCCGCAGGGCATCTTCCAGGGTTTGGGCCAGGGAGGGAAGGGCGTTTTCGGCGTTATTGGCGAAAGGGGTAATATAATACGATTGAATCGAGGGGTCCAGGCTGACTCCCCGGAAAGAGTAGCACCCATGGAAAAGGACTGCCGGAAGAAGCAACAAAACAGGGCGGGCAAAGAAGGTAATACGTCGCATGGGCTGGCGTTCAGCGATTAAGAGGTGGCGGTTAAAGGTTGTATTGACGGATTTTGCGGTAAAGCGTGCGTTCGGAAATCCCCAATTCCTGGGCTGCTTCTTTCCTCCTGCCGTTGAATTTTCGCAACGCGCGCTGGATCAGTTGTTTTTCGTGGTCTTCCAGTCGAAGGTTGTCGTCCACAACCTCGGCTTTGCTCATTTTACCCATTCCGGACTGGTCGTGGTGCGCGGGCAGGATGACGGGTTTGAGCTGGGCATAGTGATGGGGATGGGGTTCGCCTGCCAGTTCTTCTTCCTCCTCGGGCTCGGGAAGGCTGCCCGAAATTTCAGTAAAAGCAGGCATGGCGTCCTCGGCAACCGGCATGGCGGGCTCCAGGGATTTCAGGGAGCGGGAGTCGGGCACCCGCAAGTCATTGCTGCGAATCAGTCCGAGTACCAGCTTTTTTAGATCGTTCAGGTCGCCCTTCATGTCGAAAAGCAGTTTGTACAGGATTTCGCGTTCCTGCAAACCCGCCGGCTCCATGTGCGGCTGGGGAAGCAACGACATGGTACGCTGCTTGAAATTAGGGAGGAACTCCGCCAGTTTTTCGGCGGTCAGTTTCCGGTCTTCGGAAAGGATGGACGACTTTTCAGCAATATTTTTCAGTTCCCGTACATTTCCCGGCCAGTGGTAAGCCTCCAGGAGCATCCGGGCCTCCGGATCCAGTTGGATCGGAGCGAAATGATACCGTTCGGCGATATCGATGGAAAATTTCCGGAACAGCATGTAGATATCTTCCTTGCGTTCCCGCAACGCAGGCACTTTGATCGAAACGGTATTCAAGCGGTAGTACAGGTCTTCCCGGAATTTGTTCTTTTTGATCAGGTCTTCCAGATCGACATTGGTGGCGGCGATGATTCGCACGTTGGTTTTGAGGACCTGGCTGGAACCTACGCGGATGAACTCACCGGATTCGAGTACCCGGAGCAGGTAGGCCTGGGTGTCCATGGGCATTTCCCCGATCTCATCCAGGAACAGGGTTCCGCCGTTATACGTTTCGAAGTAGCCCTTTCGTTCTCCGGCGGCGCCGGTAAACGCGCCTTTTTCATGCCCAAACAATTCGGAATTGATGGTGCCTTCCGGGATAGCGCCGCAGTTGATGGCAATGGACTTGGCATGTTTCCTGGGGCTGCTGGAATGGATGATTTTGGAAAAAATTTCCTTCCCAACGCCGCTTTCTCCCATGATCAGCACGCTCAAATCGGTGGAGGCAACCCGAAGCGCCGTTCGCAGGGCCCTGTCCAATTGGAGGGATTGGCCGACGATTCCAAATCGCTGTTTGATGGACTGGATCTCCTCCATGTTCGTGGTGTTTTCCCCAGGTTTGGGGCGGTTTATTAGATTTTGGATGGCTCGGCAATTTGTCCCAGCAACGTGGCGCTGGTTGCATCCAGGATGTGTACCTGCACGTAATCGCCAGGCTGGATTCCGGGTTTTTTCGGGAACACCACCATTTTGTTCTGGGAATTCCTTCCGCAAAAATCCGCGTCGGAGCGTTTGGAATTGCCTTCGACCAGGACTTCGACGACTTTGCCGATATCCCTTTGGTTGTGCCGAAACGATACTTGCGTTTGCAGCTGGATGACCTCCTGGAGCCGGCGCTTCTTGACTTCCTCGGGAACATCATCCGGGTATTTGCGTGCAGCCAGGGTGCCGGGGCGTTCGGAGTAGGCGAACATATAGGACATACAATAATCTGCGTATTGGACCATGGACAGGGTATCCTGGTGCTCCGCTTCGGTTTCGGAACAAAACCCGGTAATAATATCCGATGAAACGGCGCACTCCGGGATGATCCGCCGGATGGCTTCGATCCGGCCCATGTACCAGTCCCGGTCGTAGGTGCGGTTCATCATTTCCAGGATGCGGCTGTTCCCGGATTGCACCGGCAAGTGGATGTAGTTGCAGATATTGGGATAGGCGGCAATGGTATGCAGGACCTCGTCGGTAATATCCTTGGGATGGGACGTAGAAAACCGCACCCGGAGCTTGGGATGGACCAGCGCGGTCATTTCCAGTAACCGGGCGAAAGAAACTACGTCTCCGGTTTCCGGATTCGCCCATTTGTAGGAATCCACGTTTTGCCCGAGAAGGGTTACCTCCCGGAATCCCTGGTCATAGAGGCTGGCCGCTTCGGCGACAATGCTGAAGGCGTCGCGGCTGCGCTCCCGGCCCCGCGTGAAGGGAACCACGCAGAACGAACACATGTTGTCGCAGCCCCGCATGATGGAAATGAACGCCGTTACGCCATTGGACCCCAGGCGCAACGGGCTGATATCGGCATAGGTTTCTTCCTTGGAGAGAAACACGTTGATGCCTTTTTCGCCTTCCTCCACGACCTCCAGCAGGGAGGGCAGGTCGCGGTAGGCGTCCGGGCCGACGACCAGATCGACCAGCTTTTCTTCTTCCAGAAACCGGGTTTTGAGCCGCTCAGCCATGCAGCCCAACACGCCGATCAACAATTCCGGCTTTTTCTTTTTCACCGCCTGAAACGCGCTGAGGCGTTTGCGGGCCGTTTCTTCCGCTTTTTCGCGAATGGAGCAGGTGTTGATCAGGATGAGATCGGCCTCGTCCAGGTCGCGGGTAGGTTGGTAGTGGATTTCCGATAATATGGAGGCTACGATCTCGCTGTCGGAGAAGTTCATCTGGCAACCGTAACTCTCGATATAGAATTTGCGGCTCTGGCGGTCGTCTGTCGCAATAGATGGATTTTCATAGACATGCCCGTCGTATTCGTGCGGATTCCGGTGGGGGACTATTTGGCGGCAAATGGCTCATCAACAGAAAATTTCGATTTTTTTAGGCAAAGAAAGGAAATCCAAAGGGGCGTTTTCCCCCAGGGGGCAAAGATACGGATTGCCTGCAATTATGTCAGGTTTTTTGATACTTTCACTCGCCTGAAAATATGTCGTAGTATAAAACTAAACGGTTTAATAAACACTGGTGGGGTTATTGTTCAGGTTACACTACTTTCCACAGGTAGAACACTAAAGACTCTTTATTTCTGAAGTGCGTTCAGGCCTTTAGCACCCGTTTACTTCAGCCCGCCCCTTGGTGGCTTACCTGGTGGTAAGTGGCTTTTTTCAAGGCTCCGGTTATCCTCTTTCGCCATTAACAAAATCTACATATCTTGGCAAACATTTATAAAACCCTGAGACATGCCTCTTTGCCCCAACTTTCCAATACAAAACCACCCGGCGAAAGCTCTTGCTCCCAAAGCCACCTCAACCAACTGGCAGCATACGGATTCCTTGCTGGCAATGAGCAACGTAGCCGAGCCCACGGGGAGGATTACCCTGGAGGCACATCCTGAGAAAAAAGGATTTGCGGTATATTCAGGAACTGCTCGGGCATGAGAGCAGCAAAACAACTGAGATCTATACGCACATAACAAAAAAGGGGTGGGATAAGATAAAGAGTCCGTTGGATGATTTGGATATTTGAAAAATAACCGTAACAGGTAAGGATATACAACTTAATATCGGAGATAACCTTACCAAGTAAAGATATACAATAGTTCCAGCCAACTATACAATTATGACAGAACAACAAGAAAAAGCATTTAAGCAACTGGTTGAATTTTCCAAAGATTTAGAAAATGTTAATTATGAAGAAATAAAAAACATTATCTCCAAGTCCATTAGACAAGTACCAATTGCAACCGCATTTCTGCGGAAAGGTTGGTTTGTTGACCGGGTAAGAGTAAATAAGGGAAATCAACTTTTCACAAACGAGAATGAAATCTCTTACATTAAAGACCAATATGTAATTGACAACTACCTGACCCAATTTGGAAGAGCGAATAAACCCCATCAGGTAATGTTTTATGGTGCAGTAAAAAGTTCTGAAATTTGGCAGCCAAGAGCGACAGCAATTTTTGAAACTAGTCAAATACTTAAAGATAAAGAGGCAGTCAACATAGAAGGCGAATTACTTACTGTTAGCCGTTGGAAAGTACTCGAAGATATCCTATTAGTTGAAATCGTATTTGATGATGATGCAATCGCAAAAAACCCAAATACTCGTGCTGCATTTAACCACCACATGAAACAAATTGCTCATCACCCATTAAGAGAGTTAGGTTTAAGGCAAATCCAATTTTTTAGTAGGGAGTTTGCAAAAAAAGTAGAGAATCATTGGGAATATAAAATATCTGTTGCTTATACAGAGTTGATTTTACACGACAAAAAACCTTCAATAAATGGGTATCCTATTGAGGGAATTGCATATCCAAGTGTTCCTTCTGACCATAAAGGACAAAATGTGGTATTAAGACCAGATGTTGTGGATGCAAAATTAGAATTAGAATTAGTTTCTACGCATATTGTGCATAAGAACCAACTGAAGTCTTTCGTAAATAATCATAAGTATGTTACAGATTTTGGACAAGATAATTCAAGTTTTACATGGGTAGATATGGCAACAGAACACGTTATTTCGTTGGAAGACGTTAAAAGAAACCATTTAGGAATAAAGGAATAAGAAAGATGGCTGGCTGGAACAAAGGCTTGCTGTCCATGCCGCCGAACAGCCAGCCTTCAAACCCAACTCACGGCGGCACAGCAAAGCCAGCCGTTCTTCACAATAAAAACACATAAAAAATGAAAAATTATATAATTATCATTTTTTTTACTTTTCGTCACACGATTGCTCGGTAAACCAACTTGTGGCATAATGCCAGATACCACAAATAGTTATGCTAATATTAATTTTGGAAGAAGAGATTATTGTATTTATTAGACAAAGGCCAAATATTGAGAATGCCTATTGTTTTTCATATTGTATCTACTGATCCTGAGTTAATTACGGACGAAATTATCTTTGAACAATTAGATATTCTTAATAAGGCTTTTAGAAGGAATAATAAGACCTCAGACAACGTACCTCTTGAATTTGCTCATTTAAGAGCAGATACTGGAATTGAGTTTTGCTTTACAACCCAAACCCCAAGTGGAGAAACTAAAATTTCTATTACAAGAACCAAAGTAAGTAAGCCATATTTTGATTGGCAATCTGACGCCCTAAGTGAACAAAATGCTCTATTTAATGCTGCGCCACTCTGGCCAACCAATAATTTTATAAATATTTATATTTCGTATTTCGAGAGTGTGCCTAGGAGTTCTGAATTCGTAAGCGTTGGTTTTGCATATCCAGATGTTGTCTTCCCAATATCTGATCGTGCATTTGTAGCAATTGATATTAGAACCCTGCAAAACTACCTACAAGCCTTAACTCTGAAAACCTTTTTTGGGAAGGAGCCTGGCCATGTACTCATACATGAAATAGGACATTATTTGCGTTTACCACATACATTCGGGAATCGAGATTTTAGTTGTGACGATGATGATGGAATTTCAGATACCCCACGTCATAAGGGGGCCAAGTAATTCCCAAGATTGCCCAAGTCATCCTCACCCTTATGGGTGTGACAGTTTGAATAAGAATATTATGTTTATGAATTATATGGATTATAGCCCATGTAGAAATATCTTCACAAAAGATCAGGCAACAAAAATGCGTTGTGAAATTCTTTCAGATAATAGGTTGACATCTGTTGCTAATTATTCCAATTCAATGTGTATCAGCCTTCGGAATTTCAATTCTTGTGGTAGTTACTTATTTGGTGATATAAATACTCAACCAGTAGAGGATGAGATTCCTACACCTTTGCAAAAGCAAAAAATTAAGGTAACCTGGGGCGGATTAATTGCATATCTACCTAATTCAACACCCGCCAATATTGACGGATCAAATTTGTATATAAGATATAAAAAATTCAAATCAAGCAATTGGGAAGAGAAGCAATTGCCTCCTGGAAAAAACGAAGTCATTCTTGAAAAATTAGATGCTAATTCAATTTATGATTATTACCTAGTTAAGAAATGTGAGAGACACAAAAGCACTAAATCCATAAAAAAATCGTTCAAAACATATGGAATAATAGGTGAAAGTAGAAATTGAAATATGAAGAACACAAAATCTACGTCTATTTGCGGTATATCCAACCCGGATTCAATGCAGCCCTGTAAAACGGCGTGGATGTCACAAATCAGTGGCAAGTTAAATCAAAAAATATAAAATGGCAAAAAGAAAGAATCAATTTCTACACAGTTAGTTGAAATGTTTATCAAAAGGCTATTCAAATAATCCAAGAAAGAGAAAATTGAAAGCCCTTCCTTGTTTCCGCATATGAGGGAAGGCCACTTCAGCCTTTTGCTTCAAGTCAACAAAGCCTAATTTCCCTAAAGATTTTATCCCCACATTTTTATCAAGACTCATCTTAAAGCATTTCGAAATTGCGCCAAGTCTTATTGTTGACATTCTTAAAGTTCTTATACCATATATAAATGAAAAAAGAGTAAAAATTGAAGATTTAGAAGATTGCGTGTCAAGTAATGATTTCATAAAACATCTTAAATCAAAGTTCCCCAGCTCTGATGTTGAAATTATTAAAAACAAGGAAGCAAAGGATAAAATCAAATATAATATCATAGATTTAAGAAAGACAGAAATTGCAATATGTCAGTTCTATTGGAAAAGAGATGCATCGGTTAGTGAAACAATTTACTTTCTTGACTCAGTTGAGAATTTATATGCCTTTTTCTATCTCATAGAATATAAAATTGATTATTTGTTCAATCAAAATTTGTGCAATACTACACTTTCTAAAAAATATTATTCCTAAATGTGAAGAATTGAGGATAAATAAAATCTCAATATCCTCTCCTGGGATTTGGGAATTCTTAGGAAGTTTAAATCCTCTACAACAAATCAGAGAATTATTGAAAGACATTCACGAGAGGAAAAAAGATAAAAACTATAAAAATGAAAAGGAAGAAGAGAGCTTGCAATTGGAAAACGAAAATAAAGCTGTTGAAATTCGAAAAAATCAACTTGAAATCGAAATCTTGAAAAATAAAGTAATAAAAGAAAGAATTGAAATTTTTAAATCTCTTGGATTTTCTGAAGAAAAAATATCAGAATTTGCGGTTTCCTTAATTAGTGATTCAACAAAAAAATTAAGTAACCTGCAAAACAAAGAATTAATTGCTATACCCGAGTTAATAGAAAAATAAAAACAGGGCCAAACACTGCATACCTGCCCATAGCCACCAAAAGCTGGCTATGTCAGGTATGCTCACAGTAAGCTCCCTCAAAACAGGTACAAATAAAAGTATAATTTTGTCCTGCGTTGGCTTTTCTAGCTCTTTTACAAAGCTCTGGTTGAACCGTGGGCTTGCGGGACTTTGGAAATGTGCATACAAAATGCGTGGGTTAATATTGTCCGTAAATACTTATTCCTCCTCCAAAATATTGATGTTTTAAATGTTCATATACTAAGTTCGTTTCTAAGTCAATGTCGTCTGTCTGATAAGTTGGGTGGGCAAAGTCTCCAAATAGAAGTGTTTTGCTTACTGTAATGAATACTGCCGTACCTTTACTGATTTGCGCTCTACGCCATATATCAATTTTTCTTATTTCAGTTCTTTCGAGTAACTCACTTAAAATTCTGATTTCTTTTTTCTCTTTTCTTCCAATTGTTTACCGTAAAATGCGTGAATGTCGAAGGTTATGGCTTTTGCTCGTCAGTAAGCCCTTCTCTATAGGTATCGGCTTCTTCTGAATACGAGTTAACGAGTTCAATCAGTTTCCTAAAAGTTTCTTTGATTACTACTTCGTCTTTTCCTCTGTTGTATTCTTCAATGATTTCCTGATAGCGTTTGTAATAGTCAACTGTCAGCGGATTGCGTTCTACCATTCGTTTCAGTTGTTTTTCAACTTTGTCCTTGAGTGACTGAACGGCTGCATTTTTATTTTTAGTCTTTAAGAAGTATTGCTCCAACAAATCAAAATCCAGTCCGCTTAGGTCAATGATTTTTTCTTCACCATATTTTCAATGGATTCATCTACCACATTCTGAATTTTCCGCATGATGTCCGCTACATCGGCACTTTCAATATTGTCTTCAATAGCCGTGTAGATTACATCAATGGCAATTTTCCTTTGTGAGTATTGATTTAAAATTTTGTGCGGTTCTTTGTTGCATATTTTTAAAGACCTCTCTTGCCAAAATCTGAAACTTTCGTTTGGTTTCGTCATTGGTGTAAACCGCATTGACTGCTTTTTCCATTGCAGCCAATTTGTGCAAACCGTCTGTTTGGATGAGTTCCTGCAAATCGAAATTTACTTCGTCCTGTAAAAATGATTCAGTAGCTTCGATGGCATCTTCCAGGAGTTTTATCAATTCCGTATTGGGTTCAAGCGGAGCTTTTTCGCCTTTTTTGTCACCTTCAGGTTTGCCGCCGGTTCCATAAATAGCCAAAGCGTCTAATAAAGCAGAATATGTTTCAATATAATCCACAATCAAACCGTTGTTTTTGCCTTCGCTGATGCGGTTAGCTCTTGCAATGGCTTGCATTAAGGTGTGCGACTTCAAAGGCTTATCTAAATACAGGTAGAAAGGTAAGGGAAACGTCAAATCCTGTTATCCACATTGCACAAACAATCACAAAACCGGACCGGGTCTTCATTTTTAAACCTTGTTCAAGGTCTTGGGTGTTCATTTTCTCCTGTAGTTCGTGTCTAAATCCCATTTCTGAAATTTTTGAATTTCGTTTTGTTCCGACTTACCACCACACAAATTTCTGTTTCCTTTATCCATTGCAATTCTCGGCTTTTCTCAAATGTTCTTGGTCGCCATATCTCCCACCTTTGGAAACTTCTTTTTCCATTGCTCTACATACTTTTTCCAATGCTCGTAATCCGTTCATACATTTTTTAAAGCTGTGAGTTTATCCAATGCGATAAACATTCCTGCTTTTGTAGTACGGTTGCAAAAATGCCAAACTTCATCTTTGGCATTGGCATCTAATCGTTTCTTTGCGGTAGTA
>JADJPL010000021.1 GCA_016713275.1 Haliscomenobacter sp. | reverse complement strand
CTCTCTTACTCCCTGCTCCCTTACTCTCTGTGCACTCTCATGGAATACGTTGACAACAAAAATGTTGATAACTTTCCCAAAAGTGCGAAAAAATGAGATTAGAAGAAAGGCGTCGGCGGCGTTTTAGCGAATCTTTCCGCAAGGAACAGGTATCGTTGATAGAAAAAGGAGAACGAAAAATTAGCGAAGTGAGTCGGCTTTATGAGGTCAAGCCGGACTCTGTCAAGAGGTGGCTTGCAAAATACGGCACAAAGGAGTTGCCGGGTCAGGTGATCATTCAGACGCAGGATGAAGTCAAGCGGATCAAAGAACTGGAAAAGCAGACTTCACACTATAAGGAGGTGATTGGGGAACAGCAGTTGGAATTATTGTACCTGCGGGAATGCCTGGCACTGGCGCGGGAGCGGTTGGGTGAAGATTTTGAAAAAAAAATCAAACGGAAGTGGTGAGGCGGCTGAGGGTTCAACGTCAGGCGCTGGGTTTGGTCATGGAAGATTTGTATGGTTACCTGAGCATTACCCGGCAGGGTTATGCCCAAAGGCTGAAGAGCAGGCAAGCCGAAGTGACCCTGATGAAGTTAGTGAAAAACCAAGTGCTGGACTACCGCAAGGATAAGGACCGGCGAGCGGGCTCCCGGTCTTTGTATTACAACCTGGACATAAAAGGTCAATTTGGCTTTGGGGTGACGAAGTTTGAGCAGTTGATGTCGCAATATGGGTTGACCTTGCTACCCTTGCGTGTGCGGGTGGTGACTACTCAGTCGGTATGCCAGAGCTGGAATTACGATAATTTACTCAATGGCTTGACGATCAATGGGATCAACCAGGTAGTGGTCGGAGATTTAACGTATGTGTACATTGGCCGCTCACTGTTTTATTTATTTTGTCTGACAGATGTTTACAGCGCCCGGCTGGTAGGCCTATGGGGTAGTGAACGGATGCGGGCAGAAGATGCCAAACAAGCCTTTAGTCAATGGGTGCTGCTTAGAGGAAAGGAACATCTCAAGGGCTGTATCCATCATACGGATGGAGGGAGTCAATACTTTTCCGGCCTCTATCTCAAGCAATTGAACGACCACGACCTGCCAATCAGTGTGGCACAAAATTGCTTACAAAATGGTTTTGCCGAACAAAGAAACGGACTGATCAAACACCACTTGATTCCCTGTAAGCAGATACAGGAGTTGCAAACATTTCAGCAACAGCTGCTTGAAATTGATTACTTTTACAATTATGAGCGAAAGCAAAAGGAGCTAAATTGGCGAACTCCAGTAGAGTATGAACAATACATTACAGGGCTAGAGCCAGACAAGCGGCCCGTTAAGGCTTTACATGATTTTGGGTAAATCCCTAAAACGGCATGGGTTTTTTGAGGCATACCCCGACCAAAAGTTGAAGAAAATGGGGCCCCCTAAAAAAAGCTTTAGGGTTCCCCAAAGGCTATAACTTTTTAGCCGGCCAGGACTATTCCTTGATGGGTTGCTCCCCAGCAGAGCCCATCTCCGCTTCATCCTGGACTGCTAAGTTAAATCCTGCTTTTTTGTTAACACAAAAAAGTTATCCACATCTTTGGGGTTTTAGGTAGGGAACCTGTCAATCTATTTCATGAGGGGTCATCGCTCCCTTACTCCCTGCTCCTTACTCCCTACTCCCCTAACCACCCACCACCCACTAACCACTAACCACCAACCACCAACCACTAACCACCAACCACCAACCACCAACCACTCAACCACCAACCACCAATCACACATTAATCCCACCCGACACCTCGATGCGCTGTCCGTTGACCCACTTGGCGTCGTCGGTGCAGAGGAAGGCGACGACGCTTCCGATATCGTCGGGGTAGCCAACGCGGCCGAGGGGGCTCAGGGTAGAGAGGAAGGCTTTGACTTGCGGGTTGTTGCGGATGGCGGCGTCGTTGAAGTCGGTCTCCACGGGGCCGGGCGCGACGACATTGGCGCGGATGCCCCTGCTGCCGAATTCCTTAGCCATATAGCGGGTGAGCACTTCTATGGCGCCTTTCATGGAGGCGTAAATGGAGTACCCGGGGATACAAAAACGCGTTGTTCCCGAGGAGATGTTGATGATGCCGCCCCCGTCGTTCATCAGGGGCAGGAGCCGCTGGGTGAGGAAGTACACCGTTTTGAAGTGGACGAGGAGAAACTCGTCAAACTGGGCTTCGGTGGCCTGGGCCATCGGGATGGTAGCGCCCATGCCTGCGTTGTTGACCAGGAAGTCGGGTTTGCGGCCTTCGAAGTGCTGGTCCAGCACGGGCTGGAGCCCGGCCAGAAAGGCGTCGATGCCGCTCATTTGATCCAGCGTCAGCTGGAGGGCAGCTGCTTGGCGGCCCATGGCTTCGATGGCGCGAACCACCTCGTTTGCCGCCTCTGCCTGGTGGTTGTAGGTAATGATTACGTCCAGGCCTTTGGCGGCGATGGATAAGGCCATGTCTTTTCCAAGTCCCCGGCTGCCGCCGGTTACCACAGCAATTTTAGTCATGTTGTGTTGATTTATTTGTTTTAGAATACTATACCATTCGCTTCATCCGGTGTTCGATCAACAGCTGTTTTGGCGTGATGCCATAGCGCTTGTGAAAATTTTTGATAAAATGGGGTACGTTGGCGTATCCCGATTCCCAGGCCGCCTCGGTTACGCTTTGGGTAACGTTGGTTTGCAGCAGGTCGCGGGCTTTCTCCAGCCGCTGTTCGATGAGCCATTGCTTGGGTGAAACCCCGTCAAAACGGGCTTTGAAGTCGCGTGTGAACGTCGACACCGAGCGGCCGGTGAGGTAGGCGTAATCCTCGATCGCAAGGGGTTTGTGGCAGTTGGCCAGCATAAACTCCTTCAGGCTTTTTCGCTCCTTGTTGCCAAGGGAAGCAAGCAGGGCGGCAAACGGGTCTTTCTCCTTCACTCCCGCGTAGATCAGATGCAACAGTTCGAAGAGCTTCATTTTGGCCAGCCTCCGGTTGGGAGGCGTTTGCCCTCCATAGAGCCGGAGATTGGAGTCAGCGAAAAAGCGCGTTTCCTCGCTTACCTCCAGCACGGTAAGCGGCATGCTTTTGCCTTTTGCCCCATCAAATCCGACCGACTCGAGAAAGTCCTGGATAAGTTCCGCTTCGAAGAAGAACATCAGCGCTTCAAAACAGCCGCTCCGGGGCAAAATATCGGAAACGGTATAAAGGCCCTTTTGAACCAGCACCATCTTCCCTGGCTGTATTTCCTGCAGGTGTCCGTCGGCGTCTTCGATCCGGAGTTTGCCCTGCAAGACCATCGTAATGGCGTGGGCCGACAGGTAACCCTCCTTGCCGATCACCGGCTCGCTCAGTTTTTTATAAACCCCGCACGACAACCCGTCGGCAAAAAGTTTTTGCATGGCGGAGTCCTCGTATAACGTTTGTGGCAGTATGCTGACCATTCGGTTTGCGCTTTTGATGTTCCAAAATTGGGGAAATCGGCCTGCTTAAACTAACGGGAACGAATAAAAGTTGTGTTTTTCGGTCAAAAGAAGGGCGGGGAGGGAGGCGATGCCGCGGGAAGCAACCCGAATAGACCAGAAGGATTTTCTGAAGTGGAAAAATCGGCAACAGGCAGGCTAACCTTTTCGGATCAATCCGGGTTTATTTTTGTATAAAAACCTAAGACCATGGAAAATCGAATGCACAACAAGGTGTTCATCCTCAAGTATTTTAACGCCTTCTGCGGAGCAGAAAAACCGGCGGAATTGGGAAACCGCCGGCTTCATCGATCCTCCTTTGACATGAAAAAAATTGTCCTGGGTATCTTATGCGCCCACCTCGCCTGTTTTGCCGTTGCACAGACACAACAAGCCCCGAAGGTGAGCATCGATCAAAGCGCTTATTTTGCCCTGTCTTCTGCTATCATGGGGCAAGAATATTACATTAAAGTGTATTTGCCGGAAAGCTACGGGCAGTCCGATAAGAAGTATCCGGTGTTGTACCTGCTCGACGGCGACCATGCTTTTGGCATGGCAACGGATATCGTTACCTACCTGATTTATGGGAAACATATACCGGAAATCATTATCGTTTCCCCATCGTACGGAAGTAAAAACGGACCAAACGAAGGAGGGACGAATATGCGGAACAGGGATTTTGCCGCCATCACCTGGTCCAACGTCAAAGCGGATTCCGCCGCGTACCGGTATTTTGACTTTCTGACCAGGGAACTGATTCCCCTGGTCGAACAAACGTACCGAGTCAACCCAGACGACCGCACGCTTTGGGGGTATTCCATGAGCGGGCTCCTGGCCATGTGGGCGGTTTTTGAACGCCCCGGTTTTTTCAACCGCTATGTCATTATCGACACGGCTTTTCGCCTCTTTAAGCAAATCGAAGAGACCTACCACAAAAGCCACACGGAGCTGCCGGCGAGCCTCTATCTCGGCATCGGCAACCCCGACCGCAGACCGGACGATGTGCAATTTCTGGAAAACCTGAAACAGCGGGGTTATAAAGGGCTCCAGTTTGAGTATGAAGCCCTTCAGGGCGGCAAGCACTTTTGGTCGGATCCACCGGATTGGCGTTGGGATTGAGTTCGGTGTACAAAAATTAACCCGCATCGCGGATTCCTCCAATTCTTAAGATGGCATGGTACCCTCAATGGGCTATCATGCCATCTCGTTTTATAAATTGGGGTATCTTAGCGATAACGATTACCCCGTGTTTTGCCATTTAACCAATAGACGCCGATGCAGGACCTTCCACTCTCCGACTTTCCGCTGAAAACCTACGACAAGATCCGGTATGCAGATACCGACCGGCAAGGGCACGTAAACAATGCGGTGTTTTCCACGTTCCTGGAAACCGGCCGGGTAGAATTTTTGTACCATCCCGAGCTCCCCATCCGCTCCGAAGAAGCCAGCTTCGTCATCGCTTCGTTGAATGTCCATTTCCTTCGGGAGATCACCTGGCCCGGGCAAGTGGATATCGGGACGGGGATACTCAACGTGGGAAACAGCTCCATCCGGATTTTCCAGAAATTGTTTCAGCAGGGAAAACCCGTGGCCAGCGCAGAAACGGTGATTGTCCAGGTTTGGAACCATAGCGGACAAAGCAAACCCCTTTCCGAGGAGGCCAAAGCCGTTCTGGAGAAGTGGGCGCTGGGGCAAAGTAAAACTTAAAACCTGCCTTAATCCTGCAACGTTTTCGGCGAGGCTGGAGCCTCGCATAGATACTGGCACGAGGCAGAGCCTCGCGCCAGTACATTCCCTCAATCGCTGTTCGCCGGAATCCTCAGATTCCGTGCGGAATTATCAGCCGGTCCCCTGACCGGCGTTCCTCACTGTTCGCCGGAATCCTCAGATTCCGTCTCGCGCCAGTACATTCGCCTAAACGCTTCAAAACGTCGTCACCTTCACGGTTTTAATGCCATCGGCCGCTTGGACCTGGATGAACCAGAACCCGGGGGCGAGAGGGAAGTCGGTATCTCCGTAGACGTCAAATGCTTTGGTCATCGTGCCGTTGATGCTGTAGACGCGGACGTTGGTCCGGGCAGTCACCCTGGAGATATAGACTTTGTCGGCAAAGGCGTGGACCTTCACTGCGGTTTCGGGCAGGCGTTGGCGCACGCTGGTCACGTCGGCGGCGATCAGCGCCGGCAGCGGATCCCAGCCATCGGTTCCTTTGGTGAAATTGAAGGTGGTAATATCCGTTCCGTCGGTCAGCACAGGGGTCGTCAGCAGGGTAGCCCACATAGCGCGGGAAGCGCCGTTGTTTACGCCCGATAGCTCGATGGTCCCGTACTCGTACATTTTTTTGGATTCTCCTCCCAGGCTGTTCTGCCAGCCAAGCGGCTCCACCAGGGATTTGCCTTCGGCGCCCGGGAAGTTGGTCGTTTCGATCGTGGTGTTGTAGAACACGACCTCGCTGGTCGTTGCTTGCCATGGACGGCCGAAGTAACCCGGCTTGGAGCGGTAAGCTGAAGCGGTTTCTACGCCCGGAGTGGGGGAAGTCACCTTGCACTCGTACATCAGGTATCCGCGCCCGCTGCCTTGCTGCGCTGCGGTGAGGTAGGCGGCGTCGCCGCTGACGTCGCTGGTGTTCATCACCAGATCGGTTTTGTAGAATACGGCGATCATGCCGCCGAAGAGGTAGTCCACTGCGCCCATAACGGCGCCTTTGTACACCACGACCCTGGATCCATTCCCTCCAAAGAAGGAATCCTGGCGCCCGATGACGCGGCATTTCTTCAGGACGGTCTTGTCGACGTTGTTGCCGATAGCAAGCGCTGCCGCGCGTTCCACAAAGCTGCGGTTTTGCACTGCGGTATTGCCAATATCTGTTGGGCGGAGGCCTTTGCTACCGGAAGCCCACATCACGACCTTGTCTTCGGATTCTTTTTTGGAGATGTACTGGTTGAACGAGTTCTCGAAAATGAGGTCCTCGGCTTCAAACCCGTTGGCCAATACGGCTACTGTGGCGTTCCAATACGATCCGTTGGTCGTTCCAGCCCCTTTGTTTTCATAAGAAAGGGCGCCGTTTTCCTTGTTGACCCGCAGAATTTCGGCGTTCCATTTCTGGTCGGTCCCCATGCTGTAATAGTTGTATCCATGCCCGTAGTAGGAGGTGACCCGCACCGCGCCCGGGGCAATATCTACGCCTTTATTGAGCAACCCGATGCTCGGGCTGACTGCGGTGTTCTTCAGCGTGATGTTGGGCCGGTCGATGAGCAGCATTTCTTCGTAGTTGCCCGGATCGATGAGGATGGACACCCGGTCGTCGGCGCCGCGGTTCATGCTCCTTACGGCTGCCAAAGCGCCGTTGATCGTCAGGTAGTCCTTATCCGGCCCCACACGCAGGGTGGCAGTGTAAGGGATGTTTTTGGTCCTGGAAATATGCGTGAGGTAGGTCGTCGAAGCGCCTGCGCCGAAGGTGATGGTGGCATACCCTGCAGTGTCTGCCGGATAGGCATAATCGACCGATTCGATGGTTCCGGTGCTCTGCGTGTTGGTGGTGACGGGCTGCCCGCCGTCGAAGGAGAAATCGGCGGTATAGTAGTAACTCACGGTGATCTTTTCGCCTGGATTGACGGGCACTTTAATCGCTGCGCCTGCTCCGCCGGCCAGGTGTCCTTTGGCTACTTCGTTGTATAAATTTCCGCTGAACAGCAACCCTTTGTATGTCGAATCACCGGAAACGATCGCGCGATCGTCAAATGGCCAATTCGTGACCGGGTAGAAAACCAGCGCTTTGGACGCGTCCGCGCCGGCAATGGTGAGGTTGGACGTCAGCCCGAGCTCGACGGGGTATTTGTCCAGGCCGCTTTGGGCGATTTGGTATACCCCGTTCCGAAGAGCGATGCTGTCCAGGGAGGCAAAGCTGTAGGAATAGCCGCTTTCGTTGAGGTTGCTGAAGACGAGCCCTAGTTTGCCCGATTGTTCCGCACTAAGCCCCGTGGTTGTGATGGTCACCTTATATACCGCTTTAGCCTGGAAAGCGACGTCGAGCACAGTGTCCTGGGGCAGGATGGTGAGCGTGTCGGCAGGAATAAAGTAATCATTCACGCCCAGAGCGGAAAGGGTATAGGGTACATTGGGCTCCAGGTATACCTGGTAGGTAGAGGAATCGGCGTTGATCACCGGCTGGGGCGCGTAAACAGCATTAGCTGCTTTCGGGGTATAAACGAGGGTAAGCCTGGAAATGGCCGATCCCAATCCCGTAATAGCGCCGCTCACCTTGTTCAGGGCAAGCTTCAGAATAGTTACCTGGTGGGTCGTCGTCGTATCCGCCACATAGAGGCTGTCACCGGCTGTGATCAGGTAGCCGTTGGCGCCCGCCAGGGATACGTTGTAGGAAAACCCTGCAGGAAGTTGGACGCTAAAGGCGCCCCCGCTCGGGGTTGCCGGCCAGGATTTACCGGCTTTGTTGGTGAATACCAGCGCGAAATTGGAGGGAATACCGGCAGCCTGGGTGAGGTCTACGGTACCTGCTAACGACACGTAGGTAGCGTCTTTGCGGTATACCCGGTAGTAGCTGGGTTTACCCTGGGTGTCGAAGAGGTGGTACGTGCCGGCCTTTTTCGCCACAAATTTAAGCTCGGTGAGGCTGCTGGTAATAGGAACCGCATCGGTTTGAGCGGCTGGATCATCTACGTACTGGAAGTTGATGGTTCCTCCCGCATCCGTTTTGGTGATGACCGTAATTTCATCGTCGTCGCTGAGCGTCAGGCTCAGATAGCGGTTGACGTTAGCCCCCGAATTGACATAGATCCGGCCGGTGTACCCGGTAACGCTGGCGATGTTTTCGTCGTAGCGGGTCAGGTTCTTGTTGGTGGAGCGCAGACGGTCGTTTGTGCCGCCTACCCAGCTCAAAACGCCTGCGATGAAGTTGGGAAGCACATTGCCCGTGCTGCCTTTGGTGACCGTAGGCGCGTACCAGCTGTTGATGATGTCTTCGTTCAGTTGGTTATTGTACAAGGCGGTGTCCAGTTGAACGGCGCCAAAATCCCAAACGTCGGTTTTGCCGTTGGATTCGTTGACTTTGGCGGCGTTTTCTACATTCACCCCGTGGAGGTAGATCTCCGCGCCTGGATAGAGCGCGCTTTTAATCGTAGCGGTCACGACTCCTTTAGGGCCTTTATACGCAAAGGCGCTGGGGAACCCGTCTTGTCCGCCCAGGTTTTCGGCCCGGATCGAGCCCAGGACATTGCCATTGGGGTCTTTAAACTCAAACACGGCATCCTTGGCTACGCCATAGGTGTCGACGAAGAAGGTGATGATGGCGTTGCCGGCAACGGTAAACTCAAAGGAGTTGCCCGGGAAGAACACCCCGCCGTGGGTGGCGTCGTGGAATCCGAACTGGCCGGAGGCCACATCCGTATTGCTTTTCATCGTCAGCAAGCCGTCTTTGGAAACGTAAACCGGGTAGCGCAATTGCGTGTAGCCGATTTGCGGAAGCTCCGACCCATCGTAAAACTTGTAGATGTAGGTTTTACCGGGTTCTGCCTCCACTTTTACGCTGTTGTCTTTGGCTACAATGAGGTAGCTCTTCGGGTTGGAGGTGGTATCCTTGTAAGCCACCAACAATGAATCGCCTTCTATCGTTACGGTATCGATGCCGCCCGCAACCGTTGGCGTATAGGCCGACAGCGCCTTTCCGCCCAGGTTGATCAGGACGGAGGCTTTTTCGTTGGTCGCGCTGATTACGGTACCCTCGCTCAGGGTAACGGTTGCGTTGCTGGAGGCGTCGTCTCCGCTTGTCAGTCCGATCTGGACGTTATTGACGGTGATGGTTCCGGATTTCTTCACATACGGGGTGAGGGTGACCTCATAGGGCACCGGCGAGATTTCGATGTAGGGTACGTAGGTGGTGCTTGTAAAAGCAAGCGTGACGGCGCCTGCGGTTCCGACATAGAGGAAATCGACCGTTGAGCCGTCGTTGCCGAAGTTCCCGGAGGTGGTGGCAGATTTGGAGGCGGCATCAAATAGTCCGGTGGTGCTGGACACCGCAACCGTGCCGTTGGAGTAAATACTGCCGCCGACTTTGATCCGGGAGTTGCCGGCCACGTTCAGGATGATCTGATTGCCCGTTTTGAGGATGGAGCCGTGCTGGGTTCCGTTGTAGCCATAGGCGTTGCTCGGTCCGACGACCACCTTAACCAGGCCGGTATCGATGTTGGATTTGCCGTCGGTCGTGGTGGGAATGATGCTCCCGTCGCGAAAGTCGAAGTAATAGGCGATGTTTTTTTCTGCGGTAGCCGTGGCGATCCCCTTTTGTGCAGGGATTACGTCAATTTTGGGCAGGTACAAATCGTTGCCCGTGCCGGCGATCAATTTGAACCGGAGAGTGGCCGCTTTGCCGGAGTATACAAAGTCAAACACGTCGACGCGGTCCTGGGTCACTTTGGTGTTTTGGGTACCCAGGTCTCCATCGGTGGTTGCGGTACCCACCATTTTTAATCCGGAGTATTGGGAGCCTAAAAAGCGGACGGTACAGCTCCCCGGCACGTCGACTGCGAGCTCTCCATTGACTTTCATGTTCAGGCCGTAGTTGGCGCTATGGTAGCTGTAGGTCCCGCTGAGCTTGAGCTTCCCATCGGGGCTCATGCCGGCACTGATGATGGCCCCATCCCTGAAGTCGTACGTAACGACCCCTTCGTACTGGCCGAAAACCAGCGAAGTCAGGAATAGGCTAAGGACCAGAAAGGTCAGTTTTTGCATCATGGTTTTAAATGTTTTTGGATGAATACAATTGGCGATTAAAATTTGGCGAATACCCTTTGGGTTCAAAGGATTATTTGCTGGTCAAAGCTACCATACCAAACAGGTGGGGAACCTTCAATACTAACCCAATCCTATTCTTTTTTTGACGAAAAGGCCGCAGGCTTTGCCTTTTGAGAAAATCTATTTAATATAACCGGGCAAGGCTCAGATTTTATCAGCAATTAACAGGAGCCGTTTCTAAAAATTTTAGTTCCTTGGATCATACAAAACAGATTTTCTTATGAACGCAAAAACCTGCTCCCCGTGGAAATGGGGGTTGTTCCTCTTCACCCTGCCGATCGTAACCGGTTGCGGGAGCGCCGTCAAGCGCATTGTGGTGACGAACCCCCTGCCAATCGACCGCCAATCCGAAACCGTTGCTATCCGGTTGGCCGATTTGAAAGACTTCACGGCGGGTTCTGCCCCGGAAGCCCTGACCATCAAAGAGGCGGCTTCAAAGCAAGCGTTCGTGCGGCAATTGCTGGACTACGATCAGGACGGAACGCCTGACGAATTGATTTTCCAGGTCGACATTCGGGCCAAGGAACAAAAAAAGTACCTCCTGACAAAAGCCCCCAAAGGCGCTTCTGAACCGCCGAAACCCGAACGGGCTACTTTTTCCCGATTTGTGCCGGAGCGCATTGACGATTACGCTTGGGAAAACGACCGGGTCGCGTTTCGCACGTATGGGCCGGAGGCTCAACGCCTGGTGGAGGAAAAACAACCCGGAGGCACCTTGTCCAGCGGCATTGACTTGTGGTTGAAAAGGACGCCATATCCCGTTATTGAGAAGTGGTACGCCGGGCATTTGGATTCCGCCGGCTTCTACCATGTCGATCATGGAGAGGGCTATGATCCCTACCACGTTGGGGCCAGCCGGGGAACGGGAGGCGCAGGCGTTTGGCTCGACGGCAACTTGCTTGCGGGCAAAAATTTCATCCGCTACCGGACAATTGCCACCGGACCTATCCGCACCGTTTTTGAATTGGATTACGCTCCCTGGAGCCCGTATGGCATTCAGGAAACCAAGCGGATATCCCTGGACCTGGGGTCCAACTTCTCCAAATTCGAGGTCCGGTTGAACGCGCAGCAAGCTCCGCCCAACTATACGCTCGGCATTACCCTGCACGACGGAAGGGGAGAACCCCGGCTGAACCGCGAAGAAGGTTGGTTCCGCCATTGGGAACCCATTGACGATTCCTTCGTCGGAGAGGGCATTGTACTCGATCCGGGTTTGGTAGACAACGCGTTGGTGCACCGCTCCCAAACGCCCGACCAAAGCCAGATCCTGATTGCTACCCGCCCACAAAACGGCATGCTGACCTATTACGCCGGGTTTGCCTGGCTAAAAAGCGGGCAGGTGACCTCGGTGGAAGACTGGGAGGCGATGCTGAAAAAACAAGCGCAATGCATGGCGCAGCCCTTGCAAGTTAAAATAGAATAGGAACCCGCGGCAAACTGCAATAGGTGCGCTACGATCTTTTTGCCATGGGTTATAAATTGCACACAAATACATACTTGCCCGACCCCGCTTCCAGGGTCACCCCTTCTGCGGTTTCTTTTATCGCCCGGAAGCCGGCAGCCTGCGTCAGCGGTTTGCCGCTTTCCATGACCCGGGCAAGGGCGGCGCCGGGCAAGTGGATGGTGACCGAGGTATTGGCTGGCGCCTCGAAGGCAAAGGTCATCTGGTTGCCCTGCCGTTCCCAGCGGGAGGCGATCCGGCCGTAAGGGCTCTCGGTGCTCGCGCTGGCATAGGAAAGGCGGTCATCGGGCTGGGGGCGCAGGAAGAAGTGCTGGTAGCCCGGCTTTGCCGGATCGGCTTCAATGCCGGCAACTACCCGGTACATCCAGTCGCCGATAGCGCCGTAGGCGTAGTGGTTAAACGAGTTCATCCCGGCGTTCTGGAACGTGCTGTCGGGCCGCAGGCCGTCCCAGCGCTCCCAGATCGTGGTGGCGCCCATCTTGACCGGGTAGAGCCAGGAAGGGTAGGATTCCTGGAGCAGGAGGTCGTACGCTAATTGGGTATGCCCGTGGTTCGACAGCACAAAGCACAGGAAGGGCGTGCCCAGAAACCCGGTGGAAAGATGTTTTTTGCGGCTGTTGATATCGCTGACGAGGTGCTGGACGGCCCCTTCGCGCGCTTCCTCGGGCAGGAGGCCAAAAGCGAGAGCGAGCACATAGCTCGTCTGCGAATCGGAAGCGACCCGGCCGCCAGGGGTGACGTATTCCAGGATGAAAGCATTCCGGATCTTTTGATATAACTCGGCATAGCGCTTCGCGTCGTCCGTTTTTCCCAGCACGTTGGCGGCTTCCGAAACGAGGTGGGCCGAATAGGCAAAAAAGGCGGTGGAGATCAGATCGTGGTTGGTGTACCCGTCGGGCTCCGGGTGGCTGTTTACCGGCGGATGGTAGAAGAGCCAGTCGCCAAATACGCTGCCTCCTTTCCAGATATGCGAATCGCCGGATTTGCTCCGGATGTACTCCAGGTAAGCTTTCATGCTCGGGTATTGGGTTTCCAGCAGGCGTTTGTCGCCGTATAGCTGGTACATATCCCAGGGGATGATCACGCCAACGTCGCCCCAGCCTGCGGAGACGCCCCTGCGGTGCTGCCCAGCGGATTGAGGACATCGGGAATGACAAAGGGAATGGACCCGTCGGGCTTTTGATCGGCGGCTACGTCTTTGAGCCATTTGGTAAAGAAGGCAGCCACATCCATATTGAAGGCCGCCGTGCGGGAGAACACTTGCGCATCGCCCGTCCATCCCAGCCGCTCGTCGCGCTGCGGGCAGTCGGTGGGCACGTCTACAAAATTGCCTTTTTGGCCCCACTGAATATTGTGCTGCAACTGATTGATCAATGGGTGGGAGCATTCGAAGGCGCCGGTGGGCGTCATGGCGGAGTGAACGACCACGCCCGTCAGGTGTTCGGGTTTGAGCTCGCCCGGGTAGCCGTCAACCGCTACATAGCGGAAGCCCATGAAGGCAAAATGGGGCTCGTAAACTTCTTCTGCGCCGCCCCGGAGCGTGTAATTGATTTCCTGTTTGGCGCCGCGCAGGTTGTCGGTGTACAAATTGCCGGATTTATCCAGGACCTCGGCGTGGCGGAGGCGGATATGGGCGCCAGCAGGCCCTTGCACGCGCAGGCGCACCCAGCCGACCATGTTCTGGCCCATGTCGGCGACGAGGGTATGGTCTGGCGTGCGGAAAATGCGCACCGGCTGGAGTTCCTGAATCCGACGCACAGGGACGCTTTCCAGTCCAACGAGGTTCTGATAACCGTAGTTGGCAACGGCGACGTGCTTCCACGGCACATCGTCAAAAGCGGGGCTGGCCCAGGCAGGGATTTCCATCCGGGCATCGTAGGTCTCTCCATGGTAGATGTCCGACATGCGGATGGGGCCGGCGGCAGTAGCTTTCCAGCTTCCGTCGCTGAGCGTCCAGGTTTCGCTGCCATCGGCATAACGGATGTGCAACTGGCAAAGCAGGGCCAGTTTTTTTCCGTAGAACGGTTTTTCGACTCCCCAGCCAAATTGCCCCCGGTACCACCCGTCGCCCAGGATGGCGCCCATCGCGTTGGCGCCCGGCTGAAGGCGTCCGGTTACGTCGTAGGTCTGATATTGCAGGCGTTTGGGGTAGACCGTCCAGCCGGGCGTCAGGCAATCCTCCCCGACGCGCTGGCCGTTGATCCATATCTGGTACACGCCGTGCGCCGTCACGTAAAGGCGGGCAGAGGCGACTTTCTTCTCAGCGAAACGCTTTGCGCAGCATAGAGGGGAGCAAAGACGTTTTTCCGTCCGACACCCCATCCGGTTCGATCCATTGGGCTTTCCAGGCGCTTTCATGCAACAGGCCCATTTCCCAGAAAGCAGGGGCGCTCCACAACGAGGCGGCGCCGGTTTCGTCCCAAACCCGTACCCGCCAGTGGTACCGCTTTCCGGAGAGGAGTTCCGGGCCGCCGTATTCCACCAGGACGCTTTGGCTGGAGGCCGTTTTGCCGGAATCCCAGATCAGGTTTTTGGGCGCAAAATCTGCTTTGGACGCTACCTGGATTTGATACCCCGTTTGCAGGGTATTCCGTTTTGGCTTTCGAGCTTCCAGGAAAGGCGGGGTATCCGCACGTCTATGCCCAGCGGGTTTTTCGAGGTGTTCGCAGCGCAGATGAGCTGTTTGGAGGGAAACCTCCTGGCCGGTTGCGGTGGTTCCGGCGGTAGCAACGAGGAGGGCCCCCAGGGCCCCGGCAAGCCATTTCAACATAGGATGGATATTTTAGGCGAACCTAAAGATAGCGCGAATTCCTCAGGGTGCTATCCTGTGCTGTTCCGGCGCGGGTTATTTTTGAATAGGCTATAACAATAATGCAGCGTCGTTGCAAAAATAAATTAAGTGTTCTATATTGGGCTGTCGAAACAGCTCGCACCATACATGGCAGAGGAAAAGCAACCATACAAGATCGCGACGGTTACGGGGGGGGCCATTGTGGTGGCCAATATGATCGGTACGGGAGCGTTCACCAGCCTGGGGTTCCAGTTGAAGGATTTGAACAATGCTTCGGCGGTATTGACCTTGTGGGTCGTAGGAGGCGTGCTGGCTTTGTCGGGCGCGTTCAGCTATGCGGAAGTGGGCACGGTCATCAAAAAATCGGGCGGCGAGTATACCTTTCTTTCGAAAATATACCACCCGGTTGCCGGCTACCTCTCGGGGTGGATTTCCCTTACGGTGGGTTTTGCCGCGCCCATTGCGCTTTCCTCCATTGCCTTTGTGGAATATTTCCCGGTGGAGGGCCTGAACCCGACATGGACGAGCCTGGGGTTAACCGGCCTGGTGACCTTCATTCACGCGCAAAACCTGAAGGCGAGCTCGCGGTTTCAAAACGTGAGTACTTCCTTAAAAGTAGGACTTATCCTGGCGCTCATCCTGGCAGGGGTTATCCTGCCCGGTGAATCGGGCAACCGGCTGGTTTTTGGCCCCGATTACGTTGCAGGAGCTTGGTTCCGCCGCGTTTGCCGTAGCGTTGATATACGTGAGCTATTCCTATTCCGGATGGAATGCGGCTGCTTATATAACCGAGGAGTTCAAAAACCCGGCCAAATCGCTACCCAGGGCGCTGGTGGGCGGCACCCTCCTGGTTACCATTTTGTATACCATGCTTCAGTTTGTGTTTTTAAAACACGTTCCGGCAGAGGAACTGATGGGGCAATTAAACGTTGGGACGCTGGCGGCGGAAAAGATGCTGGGGCAGGACATTGGCCGCGTGTTCGGCCTGCTGATTTCCTTGCTGCTGGTGTCCGGAATCAGCGCCATGGTTTGGGTAGGGCCAAGGGTTACTTCCAGTATTGCCAGGGAGCATGCTTTGTGGCGGTATTTCGCCACGGGCAGCGACGGCATTCCCAAGCGGGCTTTGTGGCTTCAATTTGCAATCAGCGCCGTTCTGATAATTACCGGAACGTTTGAGCAAATCATGATCTACTGCGGGATATTGCTTACGGTATCGACGATGCTGGTCGTATCGGGCGTCTTTATCCTGCGCCGGAAAGAAGCGTACCGGCTTGCCGGCGGCTATAAAAGTCCTTTTTTTCCTTTATTTCAACTCGTGTTCCTGATCGGCTCGTTGTGGATGATCGTTTTTGCTTTTGTCAACAACACCCAGGAAACGCTTATCGGGCTCACCAACCTGGCCGTCGGCCTGGGCACGTATTTCGCGAGTGAAAAAATGCGTATTTCCAAAACATAACAAACCAGCTATGAACAAAAGGTTCTTTTTTACTTTATTGGCTATTTTAGCAATGACTTCAACAACGATGATGGCTCAGGAACACAAACACCACCAGGAGCAAGGGCCAAAGCCCGCCAACGCCTCTAATGAGCACATGCACCGGTCTTCGGTGGGTGATCTGGCATCGCGCTTTGAATCTCCCGAACGGGATGCCTACCAAAAACCGGAGAAAGTGCTGGAGTATCTGGGCAAGCTCAAGGGAAAAACGATTATGGATATCGGCGCCGGCTCGGGGTACTTTTCCGTTAAACTGGCGAAACAGGGCGCGAACGTCATCGCCGCCGATGTCAACGACGAATTTCAGCAGTACATCAAGAAACGGATCGAGAAGGAAGCTATTCAGAACATCCAGCTGCGCAAAATCCCCTACGACGATCCGTCTCTGGCGGAAGGCGAAGTCGATATGGTGCTGATCGTCAATACCTACCACCACATAAATGACCGGAGCGCGTATTTCGCCAAGGTGCGCAAAGGCACCAACAAGGAAGGAGAACTGGTGGTGATCGACTTCTTCAAAACGGATGTTCCGGTGGGGCCGTCTACCGATCACAAAGTCTCTATCGACGAGGTGGTCGCGGAATTGAAAGCCGCCGGGTATACGTCGTTTGACGTGGAGGTGAGCCTGCTGCCGTATCAGTATATTCTTCGGGCGAAGTAGTGGGGGAGCCTCAAAAGACCGTTCTTGCCCCTGGCCACTAAGAAATAAATTCATTCCATTCTATAAAAAATTGCAAAGCAATTTTTTATAGAATGGAATGAACTAAAAATTTCATGCCGGAGGCGAAGAAGTGGTCTTTAGGGAGCCCCGGCATGGGGCTGTCTCAAAGCCGTTTTCACCTACCTGCCAAAAAATGTTTCTTTCAATTCCAATAAAAAATTGCAGAGCAATTTTTATTAGATTAAAAAAAAAAATAAAAATTTCATGCCGAGGCAAGGACTGGTCTTTAGGGGGCCCGGCATACTCGGAATGCCATTCCGAGCTACAGGAATTCCTGGGGATGTTTTTTATGGTGTTCTGTGGCAAGTTGAAACGCTCGGGCTACGCTTAGAGCCATGCCTTCCTCGTATAATTTACTGGTAAAGGAAATACTGGTTGGCCTTCCGTTGCGCTGGAATCCGTTGGGCACGACCACGCAGGGGTGGCCGGTGAAGTTGGTGATAGTCAGGCTGCTGCCCCAGGAGGGGTGGACGTAGACATCCACTTTGGAGAACACCTCCCGCTGCATGGCTTCGATGAGTTCGCTGCGGCGGCGGTTGGCCTGGATGTATTCCACGGCAGGCACAAAGCGGGCGCCCCGGAACACGTTGGGCCAGGCGTTGCGGATTTGACGCACCATCAGGTCGTCTTTGTTGCTGCGGGTGAGGTCGTCGAACGCGGCAGCGGCTTCGGCTTCGAGGATGAACCGGATGTCCGGGAGTTCGGGAAGCTGGATGGGGATGAGTTCAAAGCCCAGGCTTTTTAATACGTCCAGCGCGGCGCTGTCTTGGGCATGGAACAGGTAGGGGCGGTCGAAATCGCTTTTCAAATAGCCCACTTTGAGTTTTTTGGGATCGGTGGAGGCATTGAAATTGAACGGCGCTTTCACCACGGCAAGGTCTTTGCCATCGGGGCCGTAGATGGCGTCGAACACGATCGCGCAATCCTGCACCGTGCGGCAAATGGGACCGATCTTGTCCATCGACCAGGAAAGCGCCATGGCGCCGTGGCGGCTCACGCGCCCAAAGGTGGGGCGCAGACCGGTGACCCCGCACGTGGTGGCGGGCGAGACGATGGAGCCCAGGGTTTCGGTGCCGATGGCAAAAGGCAGCAAACCCGCCGACACCGCCGAGGAAGAACCGGCCGAGGAGCCGCTGGAGCCGGTTTTCGTGTCCCAGGGATTTTTGGTGGTTCCGCCAAACCAGACATCGCCCCAGGCCAGCGCGCCGAGGGTTGTTTTAGCAACCAGCACCGCTCCCGCCGCTTCGAGCTTCTGAATGACGGCGGCGTCGTAGTCCAGCATCTGATCTTTGTAAGGCATGGCGCCCCAGGTGGTTTTATACCCTTTTTTGGCCAGTAGGTCCTTGGCGCCGTAGGGGATTCCGTGTAGCAGTCCCCGGTACTTTCCCGCTTTGATCTCCGCATCCGCGCGGCGCGCCTGCTCCAGCGCGAGCGCTTCCGTCAGGGTGACGACGCACTGCAACTGGGGATCGTGTTTCTTGATGCGGTCGATGAAAAACCGCGTCAGTTCCTCGGAAGTGATTTGCCGGGTGCGGAGGAGCTCCGCCAGCTGGCGAATGGAATACCAGGCCAGGTCGTCGCGCCGGGCAGGAAGCGTTACCTTGCCAGGCGAAGAAAACACGACGGGCCTTTGAACGGAAGGCAGGGTATAGCCCATCGGCATCGGATTAAAGACCAGAGCCGGGGACAGGGCGTTGTCAAACTCCGTTTTTCGCAGGTTGTCGTAGGCCTTGCGGTTGTCCTCCAGGTCGGGCAGCAGCGAGTCGATTTCTGCCTGGGTAAACTCCAGGTGGGCGATGCGGGCCGCCCCGCGCACGTCGTCGGAGGTGAGCTGGTCGGCGAGCCAGGGGCCGGTGAATGCGCCCAGAACAAAAAAGCCGCAGCTATTCCGGCATAGAACAAGGTTTTTTTGGCTTTCATAGAATAGAGTTGGATGGAAAATGAACCAATGATATCTGTCCTGGGGAATTATTTCAAATAGTCCCATCTAAGGCGATCCTTGTCAACTTTTATAGTAGGTTAATTCTTGCTTCAATTCTTAAAATATACGTGGTCTCGGAAAAAAATTTCTCCATTCGTACTATTTGGCTTGCCCTGAATTTAGGGTGTTCACTGTTTGAAATGTATGCCATCTTCAGAGTGTATTTTTCAGAAAGATCCGTTTCTTCAAAATAGCTTATGGTATTTTTTAGTTGGCCTTCCGCTTCTCTTATCCACGCATTTGACTTGGCGCCGCCGCGTTGTTTCAATTCGACAAAAATTACGCTGGAACCATAGGTTAGCATGCCATCACAGCGCTTTTCCATTTTTCCATCCGGATTCCTGATTTCAATGCAACGATCGATCGCAGTAAACAATACGGGATACTCGTACTCATTTACAACCACGGCAATCCATTTTGAACCATCGGCCTCATCGATATAAGCTGTGGTTTGAGAGGGAGGCGGGTCATCGCAAAGTCCGAATAACTTTTTGCCGGAACGGGTCTGACAAGATGGAACCTGGAACTCAATGCTCATAACCCTTGCTGAATTTCTAAAAGCTGCGCAAAAAGTTCATTGCTTTCGTCGAGGCTATCGTTTAATTCATTGGAGTCGGAAGGGAGGCCATTGAATGTTTCAAGTTTTTTTATCGAGCCGTCTATTTCACTAAATTCATAAATCGCAAGGTCGTCGCCATTGATCGCAGATTTGATCGGTATGATATTGTTTAGTTTGTCTTTGTCGGTTATCTTGCTTTTTTAAACATGGGCTTTGACGGCAAGGGTCAGATAGTTTATTAAATAAGGGCTGTGGGTTGTGATGATTAGCTTGTTATCCTGGTTCATGTTGTTGAATTCCAGAAGGCTATAAAGTTTTTTGTTGAGATGAAGGAACAAGTTTTGTTCAGGTTCTCAACAACATTAACAAAGGCAGTTTTATTGAATTTGGATGATAAAACAGAGAGCGCAATTCTTTTCTGTTCGTCGGTTAAACTTTCATTCCCCCAAATGTCTTCAACTCCTTTTTTGAAGCGTTGCATTTCTTCACTACTCATCGATTCTTTGTTTTGGTTTACCGAATGCGCTAAATAACGGAACAAAAACAAAGGAACAAGGGATTGAAAACCGCTCGACGCTTCTGTTAATTTCACCTTTGTAGCCTTCGCCTTTTAGGTTTAAGGTTTCATTCAATTTGTCATACCCACTTCCGTATTGTTTATTGGAAGTTTAAGTACTCCTTTCAAATCATTTTTCGCGTTGTCAAATTCGGTTAAAAACTCTTTTAATGAAGCGGATGAAAGTTTTAGCTCTTTTGGGGTTCGAACATAAGTGATGAAGTTTCTCTCTGCAGGAACATACATTTATCTGGGGTAAAGAATAGGCTTCTTTATTCGTTTCCTCAATATAAAGGGAATCATTTGCATAATTGATATGGAAGGCATCCCCCATGTATTCAATCAGGGTGGGGTTTATGGTATTGGTATGGAGGTAATTTTCAAGGCGATGGTAGTTGAGGTATTGGTTTTTTAGTTTGTTTTTACTTTCAAACCATTTTTTATTGTAGTCCCCTCTTACCAAGGCCTTTTCAATCCATTTGAAGGTGGTTATCAATTTGGCAACCGTACTTTTCCCTGAGCCTTGGTTTCCAATAAAAACAGTTACTTTTTTAATGTCCAGCCAACCGTCATTGTCCTGACAACCTTCTTTTATTGGGCCGAAATTTTTTATCCGTATTTTGCTCATTATTAGTTTAATGTGTCTAAGGAAGCACTTTCAGCAATCCCGCCGGCCCCAGGCCCTGAAACGGGACTTTGGCGTCGTTGCCAGCAATGTTGAATGAATCACCCCCCCAAACAAAAACAGCCCCTACTCCCCACCGCGGCGCGCTCACCATTTTAGAACCGAATGTTCCGCCTTTGGTCTATTAAAAAGCAGCGCCGCGGGCCAGCACAACCAACTCCCGCCGTCAAGAGCCTTCTCCAGCGACCCCCCCTCCACCGGGCCCGCCACCCGGCACCCGCCCCGCTTGCTGACTTTCAATCGCGCCCCATGGAGACTCCCTTTGCCCCGGGCCCCGCCACAACCCCCCCCGCGCGCCGGGCATCAGCCCGCCTACCCCCCCTCCGCTGCACCTCTCGTTAGACGCCCCCCCCCGCCACGCCCCGCGCGGCGCCACGACGCCCCGCGCCAACGCCCGGCCGGGCCGCACAGCCCCGCCCCAACTTTGTGCGCCGCCCCGCCCCCGCCGCCGCGCCGCCCCCCCCCGCCCCGCCCCCTCGCCGCGCCCGCGCGCCCTCCCCCGTGCCGCCCCGCCGCCGCCCCAGCCCCCCCTGCGCGCCCCTCCCTGCGCGCGCCCGCAGAGAAAAATCACCCCACCCGGCCGCGGGGCCCCGACCCACCCCTTCGGCCCCCCCCCGCCCTGCCCTGCCTCACACCCCGCCGGGGCACCCCCCGCCCCCGCCCCCCAGACCGGGCCCGGTCTTCAGCGCCCCTCCCGCCCGCTTGCCCCGACGCCGCCGCCACGCCGCCCCCCGCCCCCCCCGACTCGCCCCCCGGGCGCCCGCCCCCCCGCCCGACCACCCCCCCGCCACTTTTACAAAAACTCTTCATCGCGAATCCGCAGATAATTTTGTCAAGCCTTGATCCGTATATACTGCCCGGAGCGGTTTGAGAGTTTTCCAAACTACTTCGCGTCATGTATATTTGGAAGTAGTCATAGTTCTGAGGAATCTTCCAAACTACAATGTCCAATAGGTTGGTTCCAGATCCCTGTTCCCCTGTCCGGGCATGCCGGACCGCAATAAAGATACCGAAAATATTCAAAGCCTGAAAGCCTTTGGCCAAGCAGGGAGGAAGCACCCTGTCCTGCAGCCATGCTGCTTACCCTCCAACCCGTTCGATAACCCGTGGCCGGATGTGCGGAGCAATCTCCTCGCCCGTATGGAGGTAAGGATAGGCATCGAGGCCGAGTTGGGTAGGGGAGGGGCCTACCCATTCGGTGGCGCGGCCTTGAATAGCGATGGTGTTGTTGGCGGGGTCGATAGTCAGGGTGGCAAAAAGGCTTTCGCGGTAGGGGCAGGAAAGGGAAGCGACGGGGTATTTGGAGGAAATGCCGGGCGGATAGGTAGCGTGCTTGAACCGGTCGCCTACCCAGAAGTAGGCGGCGGAATTTACGTGTAAGTACGACACCTGGTTGATGCGCAACAGGTAGTCGATGTGGGAATGCCCATTGAGGGCCAGCAGGATTTTGGAAGCGAATTCGCTGAGAATAGCTTGCACTTCCGGGGCGTCGTCTACAGCGATGGGGCCTGCCAGGGGCTGGTGCGACACGACGATAACGGGGCCGGTGGCCGTTGCCAGGGATTCCCTAAGCCAGGCGCGTTGTTCCGGGCCGATGTAGGAGGCGTATCCGCCCCGGTGGCCGGGCGACCCCGGCTCGTTTCCGTCGAGCACCAGCAGGAGGACTCCCTTGACCTGCTGTTGATAATACCGGGCGGGCATCCCCCAAACGTCGAGGCATTGCTGTTTGGTGTGCCCTCCGTCTGTGTCGTGGTTGCCGATGACGTGCAACGGCATGCAGCTGGTTTGATTGAAGAGGCTGATCACCGCCTGGTTTTTGGTGCTGGGGTGGGCAAAGTCGCCCATCTGGATCGTGGCATCGGGCCGTTCTTTTTTCATGGCTTTCGCAAACGCCTGCATGCGGTCCAGTCCGTCGTGGATCAGGTCCTGGTGCAGGTCGGCGATCAGGCCAAACCGGATTTTCGCATCCAGCAACTGCATAGCAGGAAAAGCCATTTTGGGCACGATCAGAGAAAGGGCTCCCGTAAGGGTGGTTTGCAGGTATTGACGCCGGTTCATGGGTGGTAGATTGGGTTAATGGCGGTGGCGCAAACCGGGTGCGTTTCCCCTTCGCGCTATCCCGCCTGTTAAAACCCAAAGGTAAAAGGCGTAGCTGGTAATTCCGCGCTAAGTGGGTTATTTCCATTTAGCCTATTGTTTTTCAAAGGCATATTCGGCCCAGTTTTCCGCGTAAGGGTATCCTGCGTAGCGTTTTGAGATCAGGTAAATACGGGATTTGCCCGAACCGGTGACGCTGTTGAGGGATGAGATCGTAAAACGCTGGTAGCCGTCGGCATCCACAAACAAGTTTCCGGCCTCGGCCATGGTGGACGCCGTTTTGATCGCCAGGGTACCGTCTTCGATGTCGGCGCCCTCGGTTTTTCGCACGGTGAGCATCCAGTTGCCGGATTCCGTGGTGAGTTTTCCCACCAGGACGTGGCCTTTGTAGGCGCCATTGGCAAAAAATTCATGGGCAAATACGCCCGGGTTCAGGTTGGCGGTAACAATGGTGGCGCCTGCCTCATTTTTGGCAAACGTTTGGCCGTGGACCAGTTTCCAATAGCCTACCAGAGAGGTGTAGTGCGGATTTTCGGAGGGTGTCGTACCGTCGTCGTCTTTTTGGCACATAAAAGCCGGGCTGAGGAACAGAACACATGCCAGCAGCGGGAGGAAATACGATCTAGTAGTCATCAGAATGGAGGATTGGTTCTCCACAAAAAATGACCTTTCTGGCAAAGGGCGCATCCCTGCTTTTGTATCCGGAGGATTTGGGTTTGTAGTTGGCTGTTTTAGATGTTTTTGCCTACTCTAATCGGTTTTCGGCGCCCCCGGGTTTAATTGTTGTGGCTCTAAGAGCACGCTTTCATAATGGCACTAGGGCTCCGCATCCCGGTGTCTGTGGGAAGGGCCGCCGAAGCAACTTTGGACCTGTCTCAAAAGACCACTCTTTGCCACCGGCATGAAATTTTATTTTCTTTTTTCAATTCAAATAAAAAATTGCAAAGCAATTTTTTATTTGAATTGAAAAAAGAAAACATTTCCGCCAGGGCGCAGACGGTCTTTGAGACGGGCCTGCCATGCCCTGAACACCGCGATGTCTGGCAGTTCAACGCCTTCCGGTTTCACCTATGCTGGTCAATAAGAATAGAATTTCCATCTGGGTCGGTCAACGTAATATGTGCCGGGCCGTTCGAATTGGGGTCTGCTTCCGAAGTTAATGGTATTCCGGAATTTTTCAAATGTTCTTGAATAACTCTTACATCATCAAACGATTCTACGTTTTGGGCATTTTCATCCCAACCTGGATTAAAGGTGATGATGTTTTTGTCAAACATACCTTCGAATAAACCTATGATCGCGTTTTCATTTTTCAAAATCAGCCATTTTTGATTGATATTACCGCCTAAAATGGCAAACCCCAAGTTTTCGTAGAATGCTTTAGATTTCTGAATGTCTTTTACCGCAAGACTAATGGAAAATGCGCCTAATTTCATAATTCATTTTGATTTAAAGGTTGTATTGTAGTTAAACCTGGTTTTGTATCGTATAAGCGAACCACAACATCTTTAAAAAATTAATTGGGTTCTCCATATCGCATATCAATTGTTTTCTGTCTAATTGTGCAATTGGACCCAGTTTTAGGGTAGCGCCCAGGCCCGCTGCAACGCCTCAGTGTACCGTCAACGTGTCCTTCAGCCGGATATCCACTGACGATCCCCCCACCATTACCCGAAACGCTCCCGGCTCTACCACCCGGTTGAGCTGCAGGTCGGGCATCGAAAGCATGTCAGGGGAAATGGAAAACGCAACGGTTTTGGTTTCTCCGGCTTTCAGGCGCACCCGTTGAAAGCCTTTCAACTCCAGCACAGGCCGGGCTACCGATGCCAAAACATCCTGGATATATAATTGGACGCCTTCCTCGCCATCCCGGGCGCCGGTATTTTTTATGGTAAACGAAACGGTGGTGGAGCCGGCGGCGCCGATGGTGTTTTTGTCCAGTTTCATATCGCTGTATGCAAAGCGGGTATAGCTTAACCCCGAAGCCAAAGGGGAAAAGCGGCAGGCCGGACAAATTGTTA
Organism: Haliscomenobacter sp.; assembly: GCA_016713275.1. Classification (GTDB taxonomy): domain Bacteria; phylum Bacteroidota; class Bacteroidia; order Chitinophagales; family Saprospiraceae; genus JADJPL01. The sequence continues at coordinate 1,968 of JADJPL010000021.1, read as the reverse complement.
TAGTCATCTCCTCTGCCGGTGGGTTTGTGGTTATAGACCAGCGGAAGTTGCCCTTCGTGTAGCGGATAGGTGATCGGCAATCTGCCGGCGGGGTTGTAGTCGCCAAATAACACCGCTGCGATGGCATGGCCGCCTTCTTCGCCGGGGTACCAAACCGCGCCGATGGCCTGGACCTTGTCTTTCCAACTCTCCATCGTAATGGCGCTGCCGCCAACGAGCAGGACCACTACCGGTTTGCCGGTAGCGGCAACGGCTTGGATCAGTTCTTCCTGATGGCCGGGCAAAGACAGCAACGCCCTGTCCTGGAATTCGCCTTCGGTGATTCCTGCGGCAATAACTGCGATGTCGGCTTGTTTGGCGGTGGCCACCGCGTCGGTTATTTTTTTCCGCCAGCTGGTATCGGCGCCCACATCCCATACCAGTTTAATCGTCGCATTTCCTCTTGGCTCGTAAAACTCAATGTGGAGGTCATATTGGCGGCCCTTTTCCAGGGCGAAATCGATCAGCACCCTGCGGTAGGATTGCTTTTCCCAGTTGTCGATCACCAGTTGGTTGTCGATGTATAAACGGAAGCCGTCGTTGCCTTCCAGGCCGATTTTATGGTTGCCCGTAACGGGGGCGATTAGTTTTCCGGTCCAGCGGACGGCATAAAAGCCGGGATCCATTCCGGCAGCGGGGCCATAGAGCGTCCAGCGGAAATCAACTTTTTTGTCGATGCGATTCAGGAAGGGTTCTCCGGTAAGGGCGATGTTGTTAAAATACGCTGCCTGCAGGCCTTCGGCCTGGTCTGTTTGGAGGTGTGCAGGCGGTACGGGCACGAGTTCTTCACTGCTGCGGCCACAACCGGGGGCATAGAGGACCTGGATGGCTTTTCCGGCGCGTTGCTTCAGTCCTTCGAGAATGGATACGTTCCCATTGCCCGGTCCGCTGTAGCCGCCTAAACGCGCTTCTACGGCATCGGGGCCGATGACGGCGATACGGCGGATGGTTTCGGGAAAAGGCAGGGCGTTGTTTTCTTGCTCCGGCAAGCGGGCATTTTTCAGCAGCACAAAGGACTCCAGGGCAGCCTGTCTGGCGATTTGCTTGTGCGAGGAATCGGGTTGGATGGTTTCGGAAATATAGGGATTTTCAAAAAGGCCGAGCTCCAATTTGGCCCTCAGCACCCTTGCCACGGCATCGTTCAGGCGGTTGCTGTCCATGCTTCCGTCCAGGAAAGGAGGGATGAACAACGCGTGGTGCTGGTAATCGGTTTGGAAAATCACGTCCAGCCCGCCGGTAATCGCATGCAGGCCGCTTTCGGCATAATCCTTGGCGGTATTGTGCAGCACCAGGGCGCCGCCAACGGCATTGGCGTCTGAAATCACAAAACCGGTAAAGCCCCATTGCTTTTTCAGCTTTTCGGTCAACAGCCAGTGGTTGGAGGAGGCGGCAACTCCGTCCAACGAATTGTAAGCGGTCATCACCGAGCGGCTGCCGCCCTGGTCTATGCAGGCTTTGAAGGGGGGGAAATACACCTCTTCCAGCAACCGTTCATTGTGGTGGATGGGGTAGCTGTCCCGGCCGCCATCGCCCACGTTCGCGACAAAATGTTTGGGCGTGGTAATGATGCCTCTCGTTTCAAAAGCTTTTACGAAACAGACGCCCATGGCCGAAGCGAGAAAGGGGTCTTCGCCGTAGGTTTCCTCCGTCCTTCCCCAGCGGACATCGGACGCGATATTGACCACCGGGGAGAGTATTTGCCGGATACCCCTTTGCCGGGTTTCTATGGCAATGGCGCCGGCCACCCTGGTCATCAAGTCGGTGTCCCAGGTGGCCGCCAGGGCGATCGACTGCGGGAAGGCGGAGCCGCCCTCCCCTTACCACCCATGCAGCGCCTCATCAAAAGGGATGATGGGAATACCCAGCCTGGTGTTCTCCACGAAGTACCGTTGAATTGCGTTGATCTTCTTTGCCAGCGCCGCAGCAGGT
>JADJPL010000020.1 GCA_016713275.1 Haliscomenobacter sp. | reverse complement strand
GTTGACCGCTCCATTCAGCAGGCATGCCGGGACTTAAACGCTTAGTCCCCGCGCTGTAAAGAAACTGAAAGCCCTATCTGGCGCCTTTTTTTAAATACTCAGCGATTCAGGCGTATGCAGCAGGTATTTGTGGAAGATCAATTAAAGGGAACATGAATGCTTGCACAGGTCTCAAGGACTTTTCCGCTTCAATAAAAGTTATATGGCACAAGAACCGACATCGAGAACGCTTCCGGCAACGGTTTGTAAGCCGGTACGACCGGTTTATCGCGCGTACGCTGAGGGATTCCTATGCCCGCTTATTTGAGTTGCTGCACCAGCACTCCCACCCGAAGACCGGGTGCTCGAAGTCGCCACCGGAACGGGGTTGATCGCCCTGGCGATAGCCGGTCGGGTGAAGAGGTAGAGGCGGTCGATCTGGCCCGGAAATGATTCGCGTTGCCAGGAAAAACAGGAACGGATGCAGACGGCCAATGTGCGGTTCAGCGGCGTGCAGGATATCTGCGATCTCGGTTTTGACCCGGCGCGTTTGATGTGGCGATCGCTTCGAACGTGCTGCACCTGCTTTTTACCCGGAACAAGCCCTTCAGGAAATGGGCAGGGTGTTGGCCCCGGGAGGCCGGATCATCGTCCCGACGTTCTGCCACGGCGAGGATATCCGAACGCACTTCCTGTCGCGCCTTATGGGCCTGGCCGGGTTCAAAGCCCGCCACCGGTGGTCGTATGGCCAATTCTGCCAATGGGTGGAATCCTGTGGGTACCGGATCACTTTCGCCGAAAAAGTGCAGGGCAGCATCCCGCTGGCGTTTGTGGTGGCGGAAAAAAGGAAGGGGATAAGGCTGTCTGATCAGGCAAACACCTCCTTCAAGTCGATGACCAGATCCGGGAATAGGGCAGGGTGCAATTCCGGTATCCTCCGTCACGGGTGCAGGCCGATAAACCGGCCGTTTCGTTGAGGACGTAAACCATAACCATCCGGTCGAGGGGTGAACCATCCAGTACTCCGCACGCCTACCGCCGGTAGACGTCGAATTTGATGCGCATTTCCGGTTTTGCTGTTGCCCGGAGAAAGGATCTCGACGATGAGGTCAGGCGCGCCGAGGCATCCCCTTTCGTCGATCTTGGCGGGTCGCAGATGATGCAGAGGTCGGGCTGCACCACCGTCGTAATTGCCCTTTTTCTTGCTGATCGGCAGCCGGACGTCGCAAGGGGCGGCAAGAAACAGCGCACGGTTTCCCAGGGAAAAACCGTATAACTGAAATAGAAAAGCGGCAGAAATCCGCTGGTGGCTGGTATTTGGGGCGGGCTCATTTTAAAGATACGCCCTTTAATCAACTCCAACCGGTCTTCGAATTGCCAGCGCAGAGTAATCGGCATACGTCTAAATGCCCTCGGGGTCGAGTTGGGAGAGGTGGAGGATGGGCTCTTCTACGGTAGCCGGTTTTTTCTTTAAGTGGTTTCATGCGGTGGGGATGTTGTGGGTTAGTATAAGCTATCTCAAAACGCCTCCAGAGGGGCGGGAAGCAACACCTTAAAATCGGGAGCAGGCTGTTGGTCGTTTGCTGTGGCCCTCCCCCTCCCCGAAGGAGGGGGGAACCGTGCCAAGGGTAGGAAGCAACGCATTAAAATTGGAGTAGGCCTGAGTTTAGGTCGTTGCTGCATGGCTCCCTAGCCCCCTCCAGGGGGGGAACCGTGTGGGCAAGGGTAAGGAAGCAACAGGTTAAAAGTGGGAGTAGGCCTGAGTTTGGGTCGTTACTGGCCTCCCTAACCCCTCCGAAGGAGGGGGACCGGCAGGCAAGGGTAAAGGCAGCGCATTAAAATTGGGAGTAGGCCTGAGTTTGGGTCGTTGCTGTATGGCCTCCCCTGGCCCCCTCCGAAGGAGGGGGAACTGTGCGGGCAAGGGTGGAAGCAACGCGTTAAAATCGGGAGTAGGCCTGAGTTTGGGTCAAAGTTGCTGTGCCAGCCTCCTAACCCCCCTCCGAAGGAGAGGGAACCGGCTCTGGGCAAGGAGGAAGCAACAGGTTAAAAATGGGGTAGGCCTGAGTTTAGGTCGTTGCTGTGGCCTCCCCTGGCCCCCTCAGGGGGAACTGTGCGGGCAAGGGTAAGGGGCAACGGGTTAAAATTGGGAGCAGGCCTGAGTTTGGGTCGTTGCTGTATGGCCTTTAGCCCCCCCGCGGAGGGGAGGGAACCGTGCGGCAAGGGTTTTGATAAGGGCTATTTTGGAAAAAATGATGCCATTTTTATAAATTTTTCCAAATGTAGGGTTTCCTGTTCCCCCTCCTTCCCGGAGGGGGTTAGGGGGAGGCCCTGCCACGGATGTTGACAACCTGATATTCTAAGGGCGCCTGAGATGGATTACTCTTTCCATAACGCCTCCCCACCCGCGTTGGTTGCTTTCGATAAGGCGCTCTTTTCCTCTTTTGTTTACGGGCCACATTACCGGGTATTTTTATCTTTCCAAAGAAAAACCACTTTTTCCACCTAAACAATCCGCCATGAGACGTTTTCTTTCCTTTCGATGGTATTCCTTCCTTAGCGTATCGGTATCCGCTCGAGAGGGTCAAAAAGCGGCGCCTGCAACCGCCGACCAGCGCCTGGCCGGGATCGACACGCTCGTCAACCGCTTGCTCAAGGAATGGCATGCGCCGGGGGTCGGTATTGTGGTCGTGGAGAAGGATAAGGTGTTTTTAGCTTCCGGATTTGGATACAAAGACTACGAAAACAAGCAGCCGGTGACCGCCAATACGCTGTTTGCCATAGGCTCCTGCTCCAAGGCGTTTACCTCTTCCCTGCTGGGCATGCTCCAGGGCGAAGGCAAACTGGATTTCGACAAGCCGGTGACGGAGTACCTGCCGGGGTTTAAGTTTTACAATGAGGACCTGACCCGGAACGTCACGGTGCGCGACCTGACCTGCCACCGCACGGGGCTCCCCAGGCACGACCTGTCGTGGTACCTCAACCCGACCACCCGCGACAGCTCCGTGATGCGCATCCAGTATATGGAGCCTTCGGCGCCCTGGCGCCAGGCCTGGCAATACAACAACTGGATGTTTTTGCTCCAGGGGGTGATCGCCGAAAAGCTGTACGGCAAATCCTGGGAGGAACTCGTCGCCGCCAAAATCTTCGGGCCCCTGGGCATGAAGACCTCCAATTTTGCGCCCTGGAAAGGAAGCTACGCCGATCTGGCTAAAGGCTACCGCACCGACGACAAGGACGCGATCCACCCGATGGACTATTACCGGATCGAGGGCATGGGCCGGCGGCGCCATTTACTCAGCCCGGCGGAAATGGCTGCCTGGGTGACGACCTGCATCTACGGCGGCAAGTACCAGGGAAAGAAGTGCTTCCGGAATCCTATGTGCGCCAGGCCATGTCGTCGCAGATGGTGATCAACGCCGCCCTGCCTTCCCCGGAAAACCCGACGCGTATCTGGCCAACTACGGCATGGGCTGGATGGATCTCCTCTTACCGGGGCCACTACCGGGTGGAGCACGGGGGTATCGACAGCTTCAGCGCCAGCACGGCGTTTTATCCCACCCCACGACAGCATCGGCATCGTGGTGCTCGTCAACCAGAACGGCTCTCCGCTGCGGCATGATCCGCAACTATATCTCCGACCGGATGCTCAAGCTGCCTTACCGCGACTGGCATGCCCAGATCCAAACCGCCCGGGATAAAGCCCGCTGCAGCCGCCGCAGGACAGAATCGGGCCGATAGCCTGGCCCGCAAGAAAGACACCCAGCCTTCCCATGCGCTGCGGATTATGTAAGCTTGTTTGAACACCCCGGTTATGGCGCTGCGGCTCGCGGCGGCGCAGGATTCCCTTTTCCTCCATTCCTCCCACGTGACGTTCTGGCTGGAGCATTACCACTACGATATTTTCCGCCGATCGATCTGTCCGAAGCCGGATGCGATCGGCGAAGACAACCCTTTCCGCCTCCGTTTCCAGACCAACGCCAAAGGGAGATCGACGCGTTCGTCTTCCAGGGGCCTTCAGGACGGCGTGAAAGACATCGTCTTTAAACGCCAGGCGGAAGCCGTGGCCATGGCCCAGAACGAACTGGAAAATACCTTGGCGAATACGACCTCGGCGGCGTGCTTGCCAAAGCCTACCTCCGTGGCGAAACCCTGATGGTGCTCGTCCCTGGTCAGCCCGATGACGAGATGGTGCCCTGGGCAACCACGAGTTTAAATTCAAGGTCCTGGAAGGCTGCAAGCGTCCGCTTCGACCTCGGTCCCGACGGCAAAGCGAGCGCCGTGACGTTCATCCAGCCGAATGGAAATTTCCGGGCGGTGAAGAAGAATGTAGCGCGGATTTCGCAATCCGCGAACTGTTCCCCGGATTTGCAATCCGGCCATGGGCTCGCGCATTTTCCAATCCGGCAAGCGAAGCGGCCATTTACCCTTTCCTTGCCCCGCACCCTTTTTTTCCTAAATTGAATCCCGTCACCAAAACACCCAACGCCATGCCCAAAATCCCCCCTGCATCGGGGGCAGCCAGCTGCCTCCTGGTTCTCCTGTTTTTATTTCCCAACAAGACGTTTGCAGCGCACTACCGATCCGGAGCTACCCGATTCCGCCTACCAACGACGCCGTGATTCAACAGATGAAAAACGCCCTGGCGACCCCTGCTGAAAGAAGGCCGCGACTTTCGGATCGACGAAGCGGCCGTTGGCAGGATGGGGCGGGTTTAGCGTGCGCGCCAAGGCCACGTTTTCGATGTTTCCAGTCCGGAGCTCCGCGCTTCCTTCAGCAGGTGGCGGCTGTTTCGCAACTGGAGGTGGCGTTTCCCGGCAGCGTACCGGAGCGATCCGCCTTGCGCCGCCCGAGCGGCCAGAATCTGCTGGACTGGGTTCCCGAGGGCTTGCGCAACTCCGTGCGGCTGACCAGCCTGCGGATGGGCTTTGAAAACAATGCCGTGAGTCTGGTGGGATCGACTTGAGCAGCGCCCCCTGAAGCTGTTCGACCAGGGAGCGCTGCAGGTAGAAGCCCTTGTGTTTTCCTTCGAAGTAGAAAAACCCCCGGGCGCCTGCTCGGTGGTACGCGCCCGCATCAGCGGGCAGGCCAACGCGGGATTTCCCATCGCGGTGTCGGCAACGGTTGCCAATCAGCGCGATCAGTGGGCGCTCCGCGGCGAAACCGGCGGCCTCAGCCTGGGCAAGGTGCTGGCCTGACCGGCGTGCAACGCCCCGCCGAATGGCCCGACGTGCTTTGGGATCTTGGCCTTGCCCTCCGGCAGCATCGAGCTCGAACCCTTCAACCGCCGCCTGAGCCTGCGCGCGCCGAGTCGGATTTCGGGCAAACTGAATTCGCCATCAGCGCCCGGCCGGGCGCCGAACCTCAGTTTCTTGCAGGCATCGCCCTGCCTGCGAATTTCCGTTTCGCCAGCATCGAACCCTCTTTAGTCGTCCTCGACCAGTTTGGCCTCTCCAATACGGCGTTGGCGCTCGCTTCCGATACGCAGACGTCCAGCCTCAAGCTCTTCGAGCGCCTGGGGCAGTCGCCTCGCATCGACCGGGGCCTTACCCTGCTGGCAGCCTACCAGATTTCGGCGCTGTCCAAAGACCTCGAATCGTTTATGGGGCAGAGCAACGTTCTCCTTCGCGCCACCATCAGCAACCGCCCGGCGGACCTCAAACTCGAGGCCGGGCTGGAAATGAATATCCCCTTCGACGATAAGGAACCGGCGTAACGTCGTGCTGCGCGGCGTCACCCTGACCCTGGCGCCAACGCGTACCAGCTTCACCGTTAGCCTTTGGCGGCGCCATGGACGTGCGCATGGAAAAAGACCTGCTTACGTTTAAATCCAAAATAGGCGTAGACCTGACCAATGTGGAGCTCCAGGTAGAAGGCATGATGCAGGGCGAATGGAACAACCCCTTCGGCATCGCTCCCGGCGTGCAACTCAGCAACCTAGGCCTCGGCTTTGGCGTGAGCTTCAAACGACCCCGATTCCGCTGCCCACCCTTGCCTTCGCCGGGGCGCTGAAGGTGGGCAATCCCAAGAAGCCGCTTTCAGCTTACGACGCAGCCGTTGCGGTAGACCCTTCCAACCCGCTCAACTGCATGGTCGACGCCGGGTTTAACAAGATTTATCTCCCGCGACCTCGTCAGCGCGTGCGCGCCCTCGGCCCAGATACCGGCCGGTTGCGCAATACCATCCTGACGATGGGTATCGACAGCCCGCGCATCACCATCATCCCCGCCCGGCGGCGTCGTCCTGTTTGAAAAAGCTACGACCCCGGATTCCTGGCGCGGGAAAGCTAGCATCGCCGACTATTACGGGGAGCTGCTGCTGGGGATCAGCCCCACCAAGGGCATCGATGGGAAAGCGGGTTTCAGCGCCATCCGCAGGAGCCGCTCTTTTCCCTCACCGGCGCCCGCGGCGCCCCGACCCGCTGGTGCAACTGGCCCTCCGCCCGGGGGATATCCAGTCGTCGAACTCGCCATCAGCGGCAAAGCCACCCTCCTGGGGTTGAGCTCCGAAACCGACCTGCTGCTCAACGACAACGGCTTTAACCTCTTTATGGAAGGAAAATCTTCAACCTGTTTCAGGCTAATCTCAACGCCAGCGCGGGCAAGGTCAATAACGCTTCCGACTTCTACATCAAAGCGGACATGAAAAACGACCTGTTTCAGTACATCTCCGACAACGCGTCCCGCGAAATCGACAAAGCCACCAAAGACACCCAGAGCGGCATCCGCAGCGCCCAGAACACCCTCACCCAAAAGCAGCGCGAGAAGGGCAGACGCTCAATACCGAGATCAACCGGCAGCGCGGGATCGTGCAGGCCGAGCGACCGCGACCGCAAAAAACTGCGCGACGCCCAAAGCGCCGTGACCGCCGAGCAGAATAAGGTCAATAGCCTCCAAAGCCAGATCAACAGCCTCAACGCCACCATCAGCAAGCTCAAGAAGGAAATGAAAAGCAAACCCTGGAAAATCCCCGAGAACAGCGGCAAAATCACCTACTACGGAACCCAGGTAGCCGGGCTCGAAACCGCCAAAGCAACGGCCAGAGCAGCCCTCGAAGCCGCCAAGGAGACCCTCCGCCTCATGGGCGACGCCTGCAAGGCCACGCCTATCGACCTCGACCCCCGCATTTCCGGACTCCTCGCCAGCCGCGACATTGCCACCGGCAGCATGGAAGCCGCCAAGAAAATCCTCGACGGCGCAGGGATCATCGGCGTAGGGACCAAAGCCACGAAGTGGATCGTCACCAACGGCAACCCCTCGGGGTGGTCAATATCCGCAGGCCAGCTTCGAAGGCAAGCTCAACAGCGTCAACGGCGGCGGCGTATCCATGCGCGTGCAGGGAACCTTCGTTTACGAGCCGCTCAACACGTCCTTCGCATTCCATTTCAATAACCCCTACAAACCGTTAGAAGCGTTCGCGCGGGAGTTGTTGAAGTAGCATTGGATGACGGGGCGTTGGGGCGGGGATGTAGCGCGGATTTACAATCTGTCTGTAGCGCGGATTGCAACTGGCGATTGTTGAACGGATTTGTAATCCGTTCTTCGCCCCCACCTAACCCCAACCCCAACTCTCCCGAATAAGCTAATCTTGTAGTAAACCATGGTTCGTTGCTGTCCTCTTGCGTATTGCCCCGGCCTCAGGTTTGTTCTTTTTTGCTCGCCCAAAAAAGAACCAAAAAGGGGAGCGCTCCTTCGCCCATACCGCTCCGTGGGGAAACGCCTTCGCTTTATGGGCTTCAAACCGCTTGGAACACCGGTCGTTGCGTTTATCCTGTATTCCGAGCGGTTGAGCCCATAAGGCGATCCCGTTCTTCGAACGGGACCAGCGGCGCTTCCGGGCTCCGGGCTGCGGAGGGCAATATACGGACAAGCCGTAGTTATGAAAAATACTACAAGATGAGCCGAATGAGGGGCGCCATCTGGGGGCGCCTCGTGACTTTTTGCCGCAAAACCCTTAAATTACGGGGCAAAACCAATCAGGTATGAGCGAGTCGGAACTTAAATTAAAGATGATCCAGTTGATTGTCAGTCAGAAAGGAGAAGTTCTTCAGGAACTGTATCAACTCATTCTCAGCAGGGTGTACAAAGAAAAGGAACGTAAAGATCTTCTTTCGTCGCTGGAGGTAGGGTACCAGAAGATGTCGGAAGATCAGGAACGGGAGGAAGACGCCTTTGAATGGATAGGAAGGGACCTTAAATTCGGAGGAATTATGAAAAAGAGAGGAGAGGTATGGTGGGTCAATTTTGACCCATCTGTTGGTCAGAAGTGAGAAAAAGGATATGTTGGACGTAGAGCAAATCATCCGGATTCAGCTCGGTTTGTGATCTGAAAACAGGGGCCCTCCTGCACGCATTCCCCCCTGAGAAATATCACCCTTCCTCAGGAAAAGAAATCCCCTTGTTCAAAACGGGAAAAAGCCGTACATTAGGTTGTTAAAAAGAGAGGCTACAGAAGACACCGTAGAACGTGGTCGGCTGTGGCCTTTTTTGTAAAAAAGCATAGACAAAACCATTGTATAGGATTCGTTGAGATCCTGGTAAGCCAAATTATTAGCCCCGAAAACGCTACCCCATGGTGCAATTTGGAAAAACCATAAAAATATTCCTCATCGACGGCGATCCGAACGGACGGATGAGCTGCGAACTCTCCAACTGGACAGGTAAAGCATATAAGATTCCCCGGATCAAGGTTAAGGATTGTACCGACAGAGATGATCTGAGCAATACGGGCGTCTATCTCCTGTTTGGCAAGGAGGAAGACGGAAAAGACCTCGTATATATCGGAGAAGCGGAGACGGTATTCAAGCGGCTTTTACAGCAACTCAACCAGAAGGACTTCTGGCATGAAGCCATTGTGTTCGTCAGCAAAGATGAAAACCTGAACAAGGCCCACATCAAATATCTGGAAAACCGCCTACATGAGATCGCCATTGCAGCAAGGCGCTACAAGGTGGAAAACTCCATTACCCCACACGCAATCTTCCATCTCAGAATCGGACCGGGCAGAAATGGAAGAATTTATCGAAAACATCAAGCTCCTTGTAAATACGTTGGGGCACAAAGTATTTGAAGAGAAAAGGAGATCAAACCCAAACAGAAACAGCATACCTTTTTCATCAAAGCGGCACGTGGCGCGGATGCACAGGGCGAACCGACTTCCGAGGGTTTCCTGGTTTTTAAAGGGTCAAAAGCTGCAGGCTCGACTGTGCCTTCGATGACACAAAATTTTATTGCTCTGAGGCAGAAACTCATGCAGGAAGGGGTGTTGATTGACAAAGCCGATTCCTGGAATTTCCGGATGATTACCTTTTCAGCAGCCCCTCCACTGCAGCTGCTATAGTGCTGGGGCGAAGTGCCAATGGATTGACCGAATGGAAACTCAAAGACGGTAAAACGCTCAAAGAGTTTGAATCGAATGAGAAAAAAAGGCAGGACGGGTGAAAACGTAAATAAACCCATATTGATAACCAAATCAAAATCATATGCCCCTCCATCTGCGCATCAAAAAACAGTACTTCGACGAGATCGCCGCCGGAACCAAGAAGATCGAATACCGGGAAGGCAAGGAGTATTACTGGTCCCGCTTGGTCAATATGGACGAGAACGGGGAGTTTGTGAGCTTCAAACCCATCAATGAGATCGTCTTTATTAACGGCTATCACAAAGACGCCCCGCGCATGCGGGTAGCTGTGGAAAAGATCGAATTCATTGAGGTGAAGGATAATGGAGAAATCTATCAGGATTTTGCTATTCATCTGGGGAAGGTCCTGCATCTTGGCGAGGAAGCGTAGCTTTCTGGATGTAAGTGCCAGCAGCGTTAGAAGGAGCGAAGTAAAAAACCTTGCTTCCCTCCCTCCCTTTCCTTATTTTAGAGGATTATAGTTGCTTATATATGGATACCCTTGATAACCAATAGCAAGCAACGCAGGAATGGAAAGCGCAAACTATGCCCAACGAATCCGAATACCGTACCCGCAAGCTCCGGATCGACAGGCTCCTGCAAGCAGCAGGGTGGACGATCATTCCTTATACCAGAGGTATGGACCCTACGGCCTTGGGTCGCCACGCCGTCGAAGAATGGCCCACCGCCAACGGTCCCGCCGACTATGCCCTGGTAGTGAATGGCAACCTGCTGGGCGTAGTGGAAGCCAAAAAAGTGGATGTCGGCGCTCAGAATGTCCTCCAGCAAGCCAAACGCTACGCTCAGGGCGCGCCGGATACGATCGGCGCCTGGAATGGGTATCGTATCCCGTTCCTGTACTCGACCAACGGCGAACTGATCTATTACCTCGATGCGCGAAATCCCCAAAATCTCAGCCGGCAAATCTTCGCTTTCCACACGCCGGATGCACTGGAGCACTTTTTGCATGACAATAAAGAGGCTGGGCTCCATTGGCTACAACGCACGCCCATAGATAACCCGTTTTTGCGCCCCTATCAACAGGAAGCCATTCAGGCGGTTGAAGCGGGTATCCGCAACGGGCAGCGCCAAATGCTGCTGGCCATGGCTACCGGTACCGGCAAAACGTTTACTACCGTGAACCTGGTCTACCGGATGCTGTCTTCGGGCTGCGCCAAACGGATCCCTGTTTCTGGTCGACCGGAAATCCCTGGCCGCCCAGGCGGTGACGGCTTTTGCCTCCTTCGATACGCCGCGGAAGATCAAGTTCAAAGACGAGTACGAGATGTTTTCGCAGCGCTTCCAGCGGGAGGATTTTGAAGGGGAAAGTTATAATCCCCAGGTGCTTCCGAATAGGTACCTCACCAACCCCGATACGGGCAAAACTTTTCTGTATTCTAAAGACACCAACGTTTGGCGCAACGTGCTCAACCATTTCGACGCCATTAAAGTGGGGCTGACCGCTACTCCGGCCTCACATACGAGCGCCTATTTCGGCAGGCCGGTCTTTAATTATTCCTTGCAGGAAGCCATCGGGGAAGGTTTTCTGGTGGATTACGACGCCGTGGCCATCAACTCCACCGTGCTGATGAACGGCGCTTTTCTGAAGGAAGGCGAAATGGTGGGGGTCGTCGATACCGAAACGGCAGGGAACAGATCGACCGCCTGGATGACGAGCGGAGTTCACCACGACCGAAATCGAAGAGAAGATCACCGCGCCGGACACCAACCAGAAGATCATTGAAGAACTGAAAACGTATACTGACGCTTTGAAGCCGAATACGGCCGGTTCCCCAAAACCCTGATCTTCGCTTCCAACGACATCCAGCATATCTCCCATGCCGACCGGCTGGTGTCCATCTGCAAAACGACGTTTAACCGGGGCGACGACTTCGTGGCAAAAATCACCGGAAATCCCAATGTGGACCGGCCTCTGAAGCGGATCAAGGAATTCCGCAACCGCCCCAACCCCCGGATCGTCGTCACTGTGGACATGCTGAGCACCGGAGTAGACATCCCGGCGCTGGAGTTTGTCGTGTTCCTCCGCCCGGTGAAATCCCGCATCCTCTGGGAACAGATGCTGGGCCGGGGCACGCGGAAGTGCGAGGAGATAGGCAAAACCCATTTCGTGTTGTTCGATTGTTTCAACGGCACGCTGATCCGGTATTTCCGGGGCGCCAGCTACAACTTTCCCGTCGATCCGCCGGGAACCGAAACGGTCAGCATCAAAGAACTCGTTGAAAAAATATACCGCAACGAAGACCGCTTTGCCAATGCGAAAAGACTGGCCAAGCGCCTGCACCGGATCGAAAAAAACATGAGCGGACGCGCCCGGGAGCAGTTCGCTGCGTTTATTCCGGGATGGGGGATGGGGCGGTTTGCCGCCCGATTGGTTCAATTTTTGAACGGTACCGATAGAGCGCATGGCGACACCACTGAACCAACGATTCGAAAGCTTTACCAGCGTCATGGACCTGCTGCGCAACCCGCAGTTTCAGGACCTGCTGGAACATTACGAACGGGCCAAACGCACCTTCCTGGTGGGATACGAGGTCAAGGATGAGGTGGATTCGGAAACCCTGTTTACCGCCGGGGAAGACCACGCCCTGAAGCCTGAAGATTACCTGCGCGCCTTTGAACGCTTCGTGCGGGAAAAAGGCCTCGAGATCGAAGCGATCGCCATCCTGCTCAACCGGCCCCGGGAGTGGAACACCCAGGCGCTGAACGAACTCCGGCAGAAACTGATCGAAAACTACTTCCCCGAGCACGAACTGCGCAAAGCCCACAAGATCGTTTACCAAAAAGAACTGGTGGACATCATCAGCATGGTCAAACACGCCGCCCGGGAATCCGAACCCCCCTGCTGAGCCCGGAAGAACGGGTAGCCCAGGCTATTCAAAAAGTCGTCGCCGGAAAGGCCCTGAACCCCGAACAACAAAAATGGATCGACTACATCAAAGAACACCTCAAGCAGAATATGACTCTGGATGAAAACGATCTTCAGGAACTTCCCGTATTTACCGATCGCGGCGGACTGGCCAGGTTCAGGCGGGTGTTCCCCGGCGAGGTTTCTCTTCTCATCCATCAAATCAACGAAGCAATAGCAGCCTAATGAGCGACGTAGTAAACAAACTGTGGGGCTTCTGCCACACCCTCCGCCACGACGGCGTGGACTATGGGGATTATATCGAGCAGCTGACCTACCTGCTCTTCCTGAAAATGGCCGACGAGCGGGAAGTGCATATCTCCAACGCCTACCACTGGCAATCCCTCAAAACCCTCAGCGGCGGAGACCTCATGGACCATTACACCGACACGCTGCGGGTACTGGCCCGGGAGCCCGGCCTGCTGGGCGAGATCTTTGCCCAGTCCCAAAACCGCTTCAGCAACCTCGTGAGTCCCAAGCGCTTGATCAACCTCATCGACGAAGACGAGTGGACGGCCACGGATGTCGACGTGAAGGGCGCCGCCTTTGAAGGCTTGCTGGAAAAGCCGCCAGCGAAGGCAAGAAGGGGCAGGACAATACTTCACCCCGCGCCCGCTGATACAAGTATCGTCAAAATGATGCAGCCCGACCCACGCGGCAAATCGGATTTCCGCATCAGCGATCCGGCTTGCGGCACCGGGGGCTTTCTCGTGTCGGCGTATGAATGGCTGCTCGACGAAACCAAAGGCGCCCTGCCCCGGGAGGAGGTCAAACGCATCCGGGAAAGCACCTACTTTGGTCAGGAACTCGTGGCCCGCCCCCGACGGCTGGCGCTGATGAACATGTACCTGCACGGCGTGACGCCCATCATCCGGCTGGGCGACACCATTTACAACACGCCCGATTCCACCCGCTTCGATGTGATCCTCACTAATCCGCCCTTCGGCACCAAAGGGGCCAATCAGGCGCCGGAACGCGACGATTTCACCGTCGACACCAGCAACAAACAGCTCAACTTCGTGCAGCATATTATGAGCGTGCTCAAACCGGCGGCCGCGCCGCCGTGGTGCTTCCCGACAACGTGCTGTTTGAAGATAAAGCTGAAGTATTTGAAATCCTGATGCAGGACTGCAACCTGCACACCATTCTCCGCCTGCCCCGAGGCACCTTTACGCCGTATGCGCAGGGCGTGAAAGCCAACGTGATCTTCTTCCAGAAAGGGCTGCCCACCGAAACGGTGTGGATCTTCGACGGACGCAGCAACGTGGAGGGCATCACCAAAAAGACCGGCCCCTGACGGCCAAACACTTCGGGGGAGTTCGAAGCCTGCTACGGCGCCGACCCCAACGGGCGCAGCCCACGCGTGGATCAGGGCGACACCGGCCGCTTTCGCTGCTTCGACATGGACACGGTGAAAAAACGCAACCACAAACGCGACATCACCTGGCTCAAAGACGACAGCCTTGAAGACGCCGACAGCCTGCCGGAACCGCAGGAACTGGCTACCGAAGCCGTAACGGAACTGGAAGCCGTAGTGGACGAATTACGCGAAATCATCTCAATGCTGGAAAATGGGGGAGAATAAGTTGCCGGAAGGGTGGGCTACTACACCTTTTGACGACCTAATCATCCATATAATAGGCGGTGATTGGGGAAATAATCATACAGAAACTTTTTCCAATGAGTTTACAAAGGCAAAAGTTATTCGAGGTACAGATTATAAAAATTGGAATTCTATTAGATCAAGAAATGCACCTGTTAGGTTGTTAAAAAAAGTAGTGTTGAAAAAAGAAAACTACAACAAGGAGATATAGTATTAGTCTCGGGAGGAGGGGCCAGATCAGCCTGTTGGCCGGACAATAATAATAGATGCTTCAACTCTTAATAGTGAGTTACAGCCTTTAGTATGTTCAAATTTTTTTCAGGCAAATTCGATTATCGAATTTGGCAAACCCTTTTTACGTCAATTATTATTTGAACTACACCTATTATTTAGGAAAAGTCAACGAGTTCCAAACTCAAACTACTAATTTACGTAATTTAAATGTTAAAGAATACCTATCAAAAAGTATCATTCCCCTTCCCCTCTACCCGAGAGCAGCACCGCATCGTCGCCAAGCTCGATGCCTTGATGGAGCGCGTGGAGCGCAACAAACAACGGCTGGACAAGATTCCGGCCCTGCTCAAGCGCTTCCGGCAATCGGTGCTCGCCGCCGCGGTGAGTGGAAGGTTGACGGAGGGGTGGAGACGGGAGAATGAGGATGTGTCAAATCTAATTCAGACTTTAGAAAAAATTAAAGTTTGGAGATTGAAGAATGCCAAAACGGAGTCTAAAAGGCAAGCCATATTACAAATATTTGGCACGATTGAAGCCGGAGGTCGATTTGAAATACCTGACAATTGGAAATTCGTACACTTAAATAAAATTTGTGATTCATTTTCTTACGGTACTTCTCCCAAAAAATCTGAAAACGAAGGGGGAAGTGCCGGGTCTTAAGAATGGGCAATTTACAGAACGGAAACATTGATTGGCGTGATTTAAAATTCTCTTCTGACAAAGAAGAAATCAGAAGGTACTCGTTGAAAACCGGTAATGTATTATTCAATAGAACCAATAGTCCTGAGCTTGTAGGAAAAACTGCTATATATTTAGGTGATCGTCCTGCTATATACGCCGGTTACTTAATCAAAATAAATAATTTACCACAACTCAATTCGCATTATCTAAATTATTGCCTTAATTCAATTTACGCGAAGGACTGGTGTTCAGAAGTGAAAACGGATGGTGTCAGCCAGTCGAATATCAACGCTCAGAAACTTGTGTGAATTTGAATTGCCGTTTTGTTCGCTCGCCGAATAACACGAAATCGTCCGCCGCGTAGAGCAAATCTTTGCCTTTGCGGACAAGATCGAGGCCCGATACGCCAAGTCGAAGGCGCTGCTGGATCGGCTACCGCAGAGCCTATTGGCGAAGGCGTTC
>JADJPL010000019.1 GCA_016713275.1 Haliscomenobacter sp. | reverse complement strand
GAATATCCGATGATCTGGCTTCAACTACGGCCGCCCGGAGAAAGACGGCAATTTACCCGGACCGCACCAAATACGGCATGCTCTCCGTGGTGTTCTTACGAAGTGGGGCACAACTTTTCCTGCATCGTCAACTCCGACGAGCGCCAGTGGATGGATGAAGGCATCAACCTCGCCGGGCCGCTGAGCAGGAATGGCAGCGCGATCACCGATATGACCCGCAAGGAATATCATCTCCTATATGAAAGCGATAAAAGTGCAGAACCCCATCATGACCAACCCGAGTCGATTATTAATTTTGGAAGCAACGCCTATGGCAAGCCTGCCACCGCCATGAATATCCTGCGCGCAAACCGTGATGGGGCGCGAACTGTTCGACTTCGCCTTCCGGGAATAGCCGCCGCGCGCCGTTGGGCGTTCTCCTCCAACTCCTGCTGATCTCTTTCCTGCACCATGGAAGACGCTTCTGGATGGACCTGACTGGTTCTGAGAGGCTGGTTCTACACCACCGATAACGTGGACATTTCCTGACAACGTCGCGGAATTCCGCCCCGACTCCAAAAAACCCGGAGGTGGAAAACCGCTGCTGGGCCCAAAAGACTAAGGAGAAATCTGGAGAATCGACGTCGTTCTATCAGAACAATAAAAAGGATCCGACTTACCGTAGCTGTCGAGCTCAATCCGGCGTTGAACGATTTCTGCAACAGCTACGACCCGAACGGGATCAACCACCGGAGATCGCGAACGCTAAGCAATAATCAGACGCTGGATCCCAAAGCACGGGCGCCGCTCGAATCGGGAAAGCGTTTCTACCAGCCGATTTCTTCCAACAAAGGCGGCCTGGTAATGCCCTGATCCTGAAGTTCGTCTGAAGACGGCTCTCCCATGTCCGGCGCATCCCCGCCGAGATCTGCGCCTCAATGACAAAGAGGTCACTGCAAGGTGTTCGCTTTCGACAAGCCGGTCGTCGAGGTCATCCTCGACCCCAGCGAAGAAACCGCCGATTTAGACACTGGAGAACAACTTCTTCCCCGCAAGCCTCAAATGTCCAAATTTGAGCTGTTCATAGCAGGGCGGCATATGCCGCGGCGGCCCAATGGGCGAAACCCCATGCAGGCAGCGAAGAAGGAAGGCCAGAAGGCCGGAAATTAGACGGTGGACGGCAGTGACGTTAGACGGTGGACGGTGGACGGTACAACCCCGTCTCCCGTCTCCCCGTCTCCCGTCTACTGTTTAACCGCTTTGCCCGGCGTATTCCCCATCGTTTCCCCGGGTCTCCTCCATACTTCCCGACTGTTGACCCAAACTCTGCAGAATCCCTTCGGATAAGGCGGTGGGCTGACCATATCGGCGTGGTCGGTTACTGTATTCCGGGTCAAAGAGCACCAAATCTGCCTTAGAGCCGGCCAGAAGAAGGCCCAGATCCCGGAACCCCTGTTTTGGGCAGCCAGGGAAGCTGTTTTCCGCACTGGTTCGGGCAGGTCGAAGAGCCCTTGCTCCTGCTGGTATAACCGCAACACTTTGGGAAAGCTCCCGCTCCCAGGGGTGCGTACGCTGAGCGTGCCATCGGTACAACATTGCCCAGGGCCAGGCCAGCAACTTGCCGACATCAGAGGGGTCCATGCTGGTACAAATCACGCTTTCTCGGCTTGTTGCTCCAGAACGGTTTTGATCAGATCCAGGTAAACGATCTCCCGGGCGCTTGTCTGCGGGCGGCGGCAAGGTCCGCCAGGGTTTGTCCTTCCAGGGTCGTGTGGCGGGTCTCGTAGTTGGCGATGAAACATACCCCCGGGGTCGTCAGTTCAGTAAGGGCAAACCGTGCTGCGTTTAGATCGGTAATATTCCGGTCGGGAACCAAGACGGTCATGGTGACCGCCAGTATTCGTACGGATACACATCCGCAGTCACCTGAACGCCCTGTTTCCGGGCTTTATCCAGGACCTGGAGCAAGCTGTCGGCCTTTCCCCATTGACTGACGATAGTCAGTTTCATGTGCGAAATCTGTACCGGGATCTTTACTTTTTTTCCTATGAAAAGAATTTCTTCCACCGCCTCTTTCAGGAACCGGTCTTCGCCCGGATATGTGGCTGACCACTTCCGGCATGGAACGTTTCTCAAACATATCCCGGTCGTGGTGTCTGTGGGTATCGATGAAGCCTGGCGAAAGGACTTTTTCTTTACCATCTACGACGCGCTCGCCAGGGTTGGGGACCAGAACCTTCCCTACTTCCAGTATCCGGTTGTCTCTGGAGGCGCAGTTCGCCTTTTTGAAGTGGAGTTTCCCGTACCATCTGCCAGGAGAACTGTTGGTGATCCGGCTCGCCCCTGGTAGCGGTCGATCAGCTTTGGTTTCCCGGAGTTGGATCTGCCCGGCCATCGGCCGACGAGTTGGAAAGGAACACCACGTCATACGCGCCTTCCAGATCCCGGAGAATAAAATTCCGAAAGCCGACCCATCCCCCGGTATGCGACACCGAAATCCCATCTGGTTGAAGCCCCCAGCCAAATCCGTAATAGCTGCTCCGCTGGTCAACGTAAACGGTTTAAATGTTTCCGCTTGGGTGGCCCTGCTCACCAGCTTATGCTCCTCAATGCCTGGCTCCATTTCTGTAAGTCCGGGGCCGAGGCGTACATATTCCCGTCGCCGAATACGCCGTCGATATTGTAGAGATCTGCCAGTTCGGCCTTCCCGTTTTTCCATTCAAACCCCAGCACGCGGTCGGGGTGGGGATAAGAGGGCATGCCCAAATGGTACGGGAAGGTCGCCTTCAGTCCCAACGGCTTGATGATCCGGTCCAGGATAAACGACTCCGCCGGCATACCTGCCACGGCTTCCATCACCAGCGCCAGCATCAGGTAGCCTGTATTGGAATACCGGAACTCGGCGCCGGGCTCGAAGTCCAACGGCGGTTTCAGGTTCTGGTACATCTTAAGCAGGTCGTGGTTGCTGAAGATGCGGTCCTGTGGAGCGTGCTTTTCCCAGAGTTCGAAATACTCCGTCAGCCCGGAGGTGTGCGTCATCAAATGCCGGATGGTGATGCCTGCATAGGGGAACCCGCGCAGGTGGGAAGCGCACATCGTCGTCGTAATCCAGGCGGCGCTCCTCTTTCAGGATCATGATGCCCATGGTGACGAATTGCTTGGCCACCGAAGCCAGATTAAACGGCATTCCGGGTTTGAGCGGCGTTTGGCTCACGGGGTCCGAAAATCCCAGGGCTTGCTGGTACAAAATGGTGTCGTTGCGCGCAACCAGGAGTTTCGCCGCTGAGTTGTTCGCGGTCGTGCCAGCCCCTGGAACAGGGTGTCCAGTTCATAGACCATCCTGATGGCTGCGCAGCAGCGCCGAAGGTGAACAGGAGCAGGACGGAGAGGAAGGTGATGGGTTTTTTCATGGTTGGTGGTTGGTGGTTGGTGGTTGGTGGTTGGTGGTTGGTGGTTGGTGATTGGTGGTTGGGGGGGGGAGGAGTTTAGGCGCCTCTGGATAGGAACGACTAAAGAGCAGTAGGTCTCGGAGAGGCCCAACGGGATAGTTCATTTAAGTGTGTCTGGGTTAAAAATTTAGTTTAAAAAGTCTGTTTTTCTGTTTCAAGGGCTACCGTGCCATTGCTCTTTTTCGCGTCCATTCTCTTTTGATATGGACAGGGATGTAGGCACTGACGGCTTAGCGGCAGCCCATCAGCAGTGGCAGGGTTCAAGAGCCGAGCGTAATTTTTATTCAAAAATTTTTTACGCAGCAACCCGAAGGGCTTGACCTTGAGCAGGCCCTGCCACTGCTGGTATCTTTGCGGCGCCGTCACGTGCCGCCTTATGTTTGAGGCAACCGGGCTTAGTTCAGCTATCGCGCATATGGTTCAACACCCGCTCGCCATGTAATGCGATCAACTCCCGTTGGATCTTCTTCCAGCCCAGGGCCGGACGCTTCCAGGATTTTTCGTTATGCATTAACGACAAATACAGTTGTTTGGTTAACGCCGTGTCGGACACCCAAGCCGCTTTGCCTTTGATGAGCTTGCGCACGATGCGATGCAGCGCCTCCACTGCATTGGTCGGTTAAATCATTCGGCGCATCCCTGCCGGATAGTCCATGAACGCCATCAGCTCGTCCCAGTCTTGCGCCACGTCAGGCAGATGCCCTCGTACTTGCTTTGCCATTTGAGCTCAAAGGCCTCCATGGCCAGCCTCCGCCGCCGATCGCGTAGGCGATGAATAGACTGAGCGCAAGTCCTTACGCACCTCCTTGGAATCTTTGTCATCGCAAAACGCGTGCTGCTGCGTACTTTATGCACGATGCACTTCTGTACCATACTCAAAGGGTAGACTCGTCAATGGCTTCGCTAAACCCTCAGGTCATCTGTAAAAAGATCAGCACATCCTCCACCCCTCTTTGCGGATGTCCTCGACACCCTTGCCCAGGCTCGGGCGCCCTCCGATTCATGAATGTATAGCCCTAGCAAATCCCGCTGCCCTTGCGCATCCAGACCGTAGACCGTGTAAAATGCCCGGTTCGAATAGGCGCCCTCATGCCGGATTTTGAAGTGGATCGCATCCAGGTAGATCACCGTATAAAAGCTGTGCAGCAATCGGCTGCGCCACTGCTCAATCTGCGGCAGCACCCCATCGGTGATCGCCGATATCTTTCCCGCCGATAGGGATATGCCATAGATCTTTGACACCAGCCGCCGAACATCTTCCACCGAGTTGCCTTGCGCATACAGGGCCAGTATCTGTTCATCCATCCCGCTAGTTAGCTCCCGCTCCCGCTTGGCCAGCACCTCCGGCTCAAAATCCCCCTGCCGGTCACGCGGCGTCTGTATCTGCAACACACCAGCCACCGAACGCACCGCCTTGCTCGTATAGCTGCGCTTGTTGGCTTTTTTCCTTCGCCCGCTCTTCAGCCAGAAAATCCCCATCTCCTCCGTTGAGCATCCCATTGACCGCCGATCGTAGCAGTTCGCAAATACGCCCTTCCCCCAAATAACGGCGCCCGGCTCTTTAAGGTGCGCCTTCATCCGTTCCTGAAGTTCCTCCTCCGGCACCAATTCCTCAAAACTCGGACTACTTGTTTTTCGCTTTTTCATCGCTGTTTCCGACATTTGTCCCTAAAGGTAATAGACACACTTTATTGAACAGTCTCGGCCCAACGTTGAGACTGTTCAAAAACCCTGGTTCGAGGCTCCGCCTCGGACCCCACTCTAAGTGGAGGCTCTGCCTCCAACCTGTTCGCCGTCCCGGCGCGAGGCCGGGATCAGATTCTGTGCGGAACTATCTGCCGGTCCCCTGACCGGCGTTCCTAATTTTATGGCTCCCTAACGGGTTCCAGACAGTTTTGGTCTCCAGGTTGAACGGACGGGCACTCACTACCTCGATATCTCGCTACCTCGCAACGTTTCCATTTCTCACCAGGGTTTCGACCCCCAGGGTTTGCCCATTCCGATGCAGCCGGACCCAGTACATCCCCGGAGGCCCTGGAAAGGTAAGGAGAAATTGGGAATTCCCTTTAGCTGCCGGGATAGAAGCGACGCGTTGCCCTAAACGGTTCCAGATTTCCAATTGGGCGCGATCCTCGGTCAAAGGCTGGGACAAGATGGCTTGGCAGTTTTCGGAACAAGGGTTAGGGGAAACCAGGAGTTCGTATTTTAGGTGGCGGGCCATCTCCCGGGTAGAAGTAGGCGTTGTACCTTCTTTTTCCAGCAGGATATTTAATTCCTTCACCACTCCGGGCTGCAGTTCCACATCCAGGGTATCGGAAAGGTAACCTCCGGCTGCAATGACAACGGTGACGATGCCGGGTTGGACTCGGCCGCCCCGGAAAACTCCCTCCAGGTCCGTGCTTTCGGCAATGTCCTCCGATAAGGTCCGACCTGGGCGCCTGCAACCGGCAAATTCGTGGTTTTATCCCGCACCACTCCCTCCAGGTAGCAGGCGCGCCGGTATGGGGTTGAAGAACATAGAGGCCGGTGGAGATATCCGAGGCCAACAGCAAACCAGAAGGCAAATAGGGATAAGCCCCCCAGCATCCTTCAAAGCCTTGTTTGCTTTGGGGATACGTATCGTACCGGCCCGTTTCAATCAGGTTTTGCGGGCGGTGGGCGTCGGTGAGCACCACGCCCTCGGTGTACCAGCTGGTCGCCAAAAACCCTTTGTGGTAATGCGTATTGTGGGGAATCGCCCGGTTCTCTTTAGCCCCCTTTGGGGAAAACCGGTCCAGAAATTCAATATCATCTATATTGGATACGTCAAAGGCATCGACGGTACCAAACGTCTTTTCATCGGTGGTAAACAGGTATTTCCCATCGTCGGACAACCAGCAGTTATGGGTAAAGCGCGAACTCGTGGGTTGGGTCGCCAGCAATCGCGGGGCGCGGGGGTTGGATACATCGGCAACAGAAAACTCTCCGAGGTAGACGTCTGCCGACCAGAGTGTATCGTTTCGGGTAAAATTGTCGTGGGAATACCGGGTATTCACTCCACCAAGGTACAGCGGCGTACCGGGCGCCGATGCTCCGTCAAAGATGAGCACCCCGCCGTTGTTGATGTTGCAGCCGGACAGAAAGAGCCTCCCTTTTTCGTCGATATACAGGTTGTGGCATTTGTTCAGGGGATCGACCCGATGACCGGCTTGTGAAATTTCCACGTGATCGTATCGGGCGCTTTGCTCATGTCGATCGCCAAATGCCGTCTGCACCTTGATCAGCCACTGCGTAAATGTACTCCCCATGGGATTTCATGTCCCTCCAGATGGAGTTGGCCCCAGGCACAAAAGCTGCCAGTTTGGGCGCCCGGGGGTTCGCCAGCGAATAGATGGCTGTACCGCTCCTTGCCCCCCAAAACGGCATACTCCAGCCCCTTCTTGTCCACAGTATCCCCATACGTCGCTATACCCGGTCTGAGGGAAAGTCGTTGACATTCGCCAACAGGGAGATATTTTGCCCGGGTCTACGGGGAGATGCCAAACGGAAAGGGCCAGAAATGGCAAAAAACGAGACGTATTCATGTTTGTTTTTTTTAAAAAAGGATCGAGGCGGCACCCACAACTGTCTGGAACCAGTTCACGCCGGTCAGGGGACCGGCGGATAGTTCTGCACGAAATCTGCGGATTTCGGCAAACAGGGGGGGAAATCCGGGCTACATCATGGCCATCGTTTCATCATGTAAATCATAGTTCAGACAATGAAGCAATGCGCCTAATGGGCGGAGACTATGCACGCAATCTGAAGATTGAACGGACGCATAGACGGAAGTCTACGCACAACAGAGTTTCCTCCGCAACCCCGTTACTTCGCTACTTCGTTACCCCGCAACGTCGCAACTTCCCTTCGCAACCTCGCTACTTCGTTACTTTCCTTCGCAACTTCCCTTAGCAACTTCGCAACTCCGCAACTTCGCTACCTTTTCTGCTCCACCACGGCAATCGTCAGACGGCTGACGCATACGAGTTCCCCTTGTTCATTGTGGATTTCCATATTCCACACCTGGATTTTCTTTCCGAGGCGGTAGGGTTTGGCCGTTCCGATGACCATCCCGCCTTCGGGTACGCCGCGGAGGTGGCTGCAATTCAGTTCCACGCCTACGCCGGCGTGGGTAGTAGGGTCGTCGAGGCACATCAGGGAAGCGACGCTGCCCAGGGTTTCGGCCAGGGCGGCGCTGGCGCCGCCGTGCAGGATGCGGAACGGCTGCACGGTATGTTCGTTGACCGGCATTTTGGCTTGGATAAAGTCCGGCCCTATTTCGGTGAATTCAATTCCCAACGCGGTATTCAGCGTCCGTTCCGATACGGCGTTTAATTGTTCCAGGGGTAAGGGGTGTTTCCAGATCATGTTCGCGTTTTGTTTGTTTAAAAATGGATTACCTACCAGGGGGGGCTGGTTACCCTTTCTTCCAAGGCTTGGCCGGCGAATAGCGCCTTGCGAAAGCGGCTTCCAAGGAATGCATTTCCCGGTCGGCCAAAGGCCTGAAAGCGAAGGCTTCCAGCAATGATTCCCATTCCGGGCTCATAAAGGCGGTCAGGGACTTGCCTTCTGCCCGGTAGGTCATCCTGTGCAGCAGCCAGCGGGCAGGGTCGCCGCCGGGAAATTCCGCCGGCGCCAGCACCATCCCTTTGCGGGTATTGTGGTAAACCACCTCCGCCAATTGGCGGCCGGGTGCCTGAATCGTTAACCGCAGGCTTTCCTGGTCCATTCCTTTACCATGATCCAACAACGATTCCTGGCGCCAGGAGATTAACCCCTGCATGGAAAAATCCAGGTATTGCAAGATGGACGTCCATTCCGACGGATGGACGTGCTTCCAAACCCATCCCGTCGCGACCAGGTGAGCTGGCGTTTGGCGTAGCGCCTGCTGTTTTGCTGGATCAAGGCGATGGCTTCGTCCAGGGTAGTTTCCCCCCTCAGGTGCGCAAACAGCTCCTGATAACCTACCGTTTGAAGCGCGGTCAGATTTTCGTGAGGAAGCAGGGTGCGGGCTTCCTCCAGCAACCCGTTTTCCATCATTCCCAGCACCCGTTGGTCTATCCGGCGGTATAATTCAGCCCGCTCCCAGCTCAATTCGAGGTAAATCGGGCGGAATGCTCTTTCGGAAAACTGCTTTTTCCGGAATGACGAAAACGGTTGCCCGGAAACGCGGCATACCGCCAACGCCCGGATGAGGCGATGGGGATTCTTGAGATCAACGGTATGGTAATAGACCGGATCGGCCGTTCGCAATTCTTCATGAAGGGCGTCCAGCCCTTTTTCCCGGTACAAGGTTTCCAGCGCATCGCGCACCTCTACCGGCGTTTCCGGAAACGCATCCAGGCCTTCGCAAAGCGCTTTCAGGTAGAGGCCTGAACCGCCGGTAACTACGGCGACGGAATGGGTTTGAAAGATCTCGTCGAGTACCTTCAAGGCATCCCGTTCGAAATCCCCGACGGTATAGGCCTCGGCGATGGAAAGGCTATCGATAAAATGGTGTTTGACCAGTTGGAGTTCCTCCGGGGTGGGTTTGGCGGTTCCGATCGCCATTTCCCGGTAGAATTGCCGGCTGTCTGCCGAAAGGATTTCCGTGCCAAAATGCTGGGCTAGTCTTATCGCCAAGGCAGTTTTGCCGCTGGCGGTGGGCCCACCGACGATAATCAGCGTTTTGTTGCCTTCCAAAGACGGGTTCGTCATAAAGTTAGAGCTGCCGCAGGCTTCCAGGAAAAATGCGTTTTTATGCATTCCCATTTCCATCTTTGCCTGAAATGTTGTTCCTTTCTCAAATATTGCAATAATAGGTATTTCCTCCCATGATGCGGTTGCTCCCTGTCCTTCTTTTATTTTCCCTTTTCTTGGTTCTTTCTTGCTCGGCGCCAGCGCCCGTGGCTGAATCCGGACCTGCCGTCTGGCTGGTTTCCATCCCTGCCGGAGGAAATAGCTGGGTGGTCAACGACGCGGAAAAGGGGAATCGATCATTTCTTCCTCCGGGATTGGCCCCTGGTCTGATCCCGCAGAGAAATCCGGACCTATTTCCGGGTAGAGCGCGCCGGCGTTTTGCGCCTTGGTTTACGTGCGCGGGGCGCCGAGGGCCAATCCACCCTGAGTTGCACCTTTAACGGGAAATCCCGTGAAATCAAGCTCCTTTCCCCCGGCTTGGGACACCCTATCCGTTGGAACATTCCAGGCGCCCCAACCGGGGTATTATTGGCTGGAAATCCAGGGAACGCAGCGGTCGGGCGCGCATTTTGCCGAGATCGCCGAGATCCTCCTTGGTGGGGAAGCGGCTTCAGGGGCGATCTATGTCAAGGATGAATTTTATTGGGGACGCAGGGGACCCTCCGTCCACCTCCGGTATGAAATCCCGGTGGCCGCCTCCGAAGCGGAATGGTTTTACAGCGAAATCACCATCCCTGAAGGCCAGGATGTGGAAGGGTCCTATTTCATGGCCAATGGGTTTGGGGAAGGCTACTTTGGGATACAGGTCAATTCGCCCACCGAGCGCCGGGTGCTCTTTTCCGTTTGGAGTCCCTTTCCCACCGACAATCCGGCGGATATTCCGGAAAACCAGCGCATCCGCCTGCTGCGAAAAGGCCCCTCGGTGTACGCCGGGGAATTCGGCAACGAAGGCGCCGGAGGCCAGAGTTACCTTCGCTATCCCTGGAAGGCGGAAACCACTTACCGTTTTTTGCTCCATGGCAAACCCAACGCCGATAACTCCACGGATTTCACCGCTTATTTTTACGCGCCGGAAGAAGGGCGCTGGATCCTGATCGCCGCTTTCCGCCGGCCCCAGACCCAAACCTACCTGCGCAACTTGTATGCTTTTCTGGAAAACTTTATTCCCGAAACCGGGCACATCTCCCGGATGGGGCGGTATTCCAATCAATGGGTAGCGGATACCTCCGGCCGTTGGCACGAAATCACCTCAGTTCGGTTTACGGCAGATAATACGGCCAAAAAGCAGGCGCGGATGGATTACGCGGGCGGGGTAACTAACGATCGTTTTTTTTTGAAAAATTGCGGATTCTTTAACGAAACCACCCTATTTGGAAGCGTCTTTACCCGCCTCCCATCCGGGAAAGCGCCGGAGATCGAATTCTCTAATCTCCCTTAGCGGTTTGCTTTATCCGGTATCCTGCTCATCGCCCGTTCGGAAATCGCGGTAATCGTCAGCGACGGGTTGACGCCGGGGTTGGCAGAGATCATCGACCCGTCGCATACCAGCATGTTTTCGTAGCCAAATACCCGGTTGTCTTTATCGATGACGCCGGTTTGGGGATCTTTGCCCATAACGGCCCCGCCCAGAATATGGGCAGTACCCGGAATGCCCGCAATGGGGGTCAGGCCAAACATCATCGCTTTACCCTTCAGGATGCGCTCCATGCGCCGGGCCAGACTGATCGCTTCCGGGATGAATGCGGTTGGCTTATCCTTCCCTACCACGGCGCTCTGCATGCGCCCAAACCGCCCCAGGGTAAAAGTGACGGTGCTGTCGAGCGTTTGCATAAAAAGCATGACCAGCGAACTTTTTGCCCAGTCCTTGACGCGGAAATACTTCCAGTAGGCCACAGGATCCCGGAAAAAATCCGTAGCCATTCGCCACAACCGAATCCATCCGTTCGAACCTTCGGCCAGGGGCAGAAAACTCAGTTTCCAGGCCCCGGAACCAGCGCCATACCGGCAGAGTTCCAGATGGCTATGGGCGTCCGTTTCCAGAATGGCGCTAATAGCTACTCCTTGCGACATATCGGCATCTCCTTCCAATTGGGTTACGCTGATCAGGCTTTCATTGTTGGTGCGCACCTGTTGCCCAACAAGCGGAGAAAGATTCGGAAGGGCGCCCCGCTTGAGCTGGAGCAACAAATTCAGGGTACCCAAAACACCGCCGGCAAAAATGACGCCTTTCGCCTGAAGCTTTGTTTTGGGTTTAAGCCAGGTAGTCGATGGGCGAAGGGTCACTTCGTATCCCTGCGATCCATCGGGACTGCCTGCCGGCTCGACCGCAACCACTTCCTGTTCGGCAAGGATCTCGGCGCCCAGTTGTTGCGCCAGGTAGAGGTAGTTCTTGTCCAGCGTGTTTTTTGCGTTGTGGCGGCAGCCGGTCATGCAAGCGCCGCAAAAGGTGCACCCCGACCGGGCAGGGCCTTGGCCTTCAAAATAGGGATCGGGCGTTTCTTCGCCTTCCGGACCGAAATAAACCGCAACGTGCGTCGGCGCTGGTTCGGCGCCCGGGGTGGCTTCCTGAGCCAGCGACTTCAGCGCATGTTCCCCGTCGAAAAATTTCGGATTGGGCGAAGCGCTCAGCATCCGGAGTGCTGTTTGGTAAAAAGGCTGCAATTCTTGCTCCCAATCCGCCAGTCCGGCCCAGGAACCCGATTCAAAAAACGCTTTGGCCGGAACCGGAAGCGTATTCGCATAAACCAGAGAGCCTCCTCCTACCCCTGTTCCGGAAATAATCCCACATGCCGGAAAATGGTGATCTTCATGATCCCATACCAGCGCAAGGCAGGCGCCCAGAGCCATTTGGAAAGCGTCCAGTTGGTTTTGGGGAAATCTTCCGCCCGGTACCACTTGCCTTTTTCCACTACCAGCACCTTATAGCCCTTTTCCGCCAGGCGCAGTGCGCTGACTGAGCCTCCAAAACCGCTTCCAATGATGATGTAGTCGTACATATGAAGTTGCGAAGTTGCGAAGTTGTGAAGTTGCGAAGTTGCGGAGTTTGTCACTACTTCGCAACCTCGTAACTCCGTAACTCCGTAACTTTTTATAGTAGTTTAGCCGCTTTAAAACACCGTAAAATCCTGTTCGCAATGCTTTACTATCTTGTCCGGCCTATAGCCCGGATTGCGATTTTGGTTTTTTTTCGAAAAATATACCTTTCTCATTTCGATCGCATTCCGCGAAACAAGCCGGTCATCTGGCGTCCAATCACCCGACGGGGTTCATGGAGCCGTGCATCATGGCGGTGTTTCTTCGTCAACCGCTATATTACCTCGTTCGGGGCGATTTTTCACAAAACGGTCTACAATTTTTGCTTCGCTCGTTAAAGATGATCCCTATATACCGGATTGTCGACGCCGGGTACAGCGGCCTGCGGAACAACTACGCCACGTTCGCGGCTTGCTCTGCGGGGCTCTCCCAAAACCGGACGATCATGATTTTTCCGAGGGCAATGCGCGGCACGAAAACGCCTGCGGCCTCTGCAAAAGGATTGGGGCGGATCGTAATGGGAACTTTCGAAAATTTTCCTGAGATGGACGAACTATACATCGTTCCGGTGGGGGTTAACTATACCTATGCCGAATCGCCCTGCACCGAAGTAATGATCGATATTGGGGAGCCCATCAGCCAAACCGATTTTCGAGGAAATGGGCGCACGGGCAGGAGAACTTACCCGCCGCCTGAAAAAGCCATGACCGACCGTATCGTCGTCATCGACCATCCGGAGGATGAAGGCTTAGCCGAGCATCTGCTGGTGATGGACCGGTCGGAACGGCTTACCGGGGTATTCCCCATCAAAAGCGCCCCTTCGGCGCCCATCCTGGCAGAGAAAAAAATAGCCGATTGGGTTAATGTGTTGCCGGAATCCGAAAAGGAACCCCTCACAGCGGTTTGTGCCGCCTATTTTGACGCCTTGAACGAAAACAAGATCGAAGACTGGAATCTGGTCTGCCCCAACCGGTACGGCAGGGGCGCCTGGATTCGGGCAGTTGTTGGCGCTCTTCCCGCCTGGGTGGGCCGGATCTTTTGCTATCCCCCCCATGGCGCTTGCCCTGCACATCCGCAAAAGCCGGGTTAGCCGCATCGAGTTCTATTCCCCGGTGCTGCTGGCTACCTCGATGGGCGCTTTTCTGATCTATTTTATTCTTTGGGGCTCATCGCTTGGATCGCATCCTCGGGGTGGGTATTTTTAGCAGCCCTTCTGTTGGGTTCCCTGGGATATGTTTCCCTGGTAAACCAGGAGCTTTGGCATAACTTAAAGTTCCAAAGCCGTTTTCAGCGCCTTCCGGCGGAGACGAAAACCCGCTTGCAGGAACTTCGCCTTCAAATTAAAACCGCACACATGACCTTCGTTAAATCCGAAACCCGCTTCCCCTCCAAAGCCCACAGCATTTACCTGGCCCATTGCGGCATTTCCCCGCTTTATGCCCCTGCGGCGAAGCGGCTCGGAGCTGCTCACCGAGCAAAGCCTCTCACGGCGGAGGGCATTTCATGGATTTTTACACCCCGGAACTGGACGGATTCAAGGAACAAATGGCGCTGTTGCTCCAGACGTCCGCAGACAACATCGCTGCCGTTCGGAATACTTCCGAGGCCTTATCCATGGTAGCCAACGGATATCCCTTTCAGCCCGGTGACGAAATCATCACGTTCACGCATGAATACCTGCCGACTATTATCCCTGGGTTATCCAGGAGTTGAAGGGCGTTTCCTGAAATTGATCTCAACCGCCCTGCCCGGTCGGATATCGACCCCGGGCTCGTGGGCTGGTTTAGCATGGACGATCTGGAAGCCTTGATTACGCCCCGCACGCGGATCATCGCGCTGAGCCATGTGCAGTTTACCAGCGGATTTGCCGCTGATTTGCAAGCCATCGGGGCGCTTTGCCGGGAACGGGGCATCGATTTTATCGTGGACGCCGCTCAAAGCCTGGGCAGCATGCCGGTGTACCCGGAGGAATGGAACATTTCCGCCCTCGCCTCGGCCGGCTGGAAATGGCTCCCTGGGCCCAATAGGCGTCGGGGTGTTTTACACCTCCCCAGCATTTCGCGACAAGCTGGCCCCGTGCAGGTCGGCGCCGAAACCATGACTCAGGGATTCGACTACCTCGACCATCGGTGGACGCCACACACCACGGCCAAGCGGTTTGAATACAGTACCTCGACGATCACCCACGTGGCCGCCTTGAATACCTGTTTGCGGGAGGTCCATAACTATTATGGCATTGGCCCCATCTTCGGGGAAATCCTTCGCTTGCAGGATGTTTTCCTCGCCCATCTGAATCATCCCGAAATCAAACCACTGATCTTCGAAGCACCCTACCGGTCGGGAATACTCTCCTGGCCTGCCCGCATCCGGGCAAAAAAAGCCATATCCTGGCAGAGAAAGGTGTCGCCATCACCGCCCGGGGAGGTTTTCTGCGGGTGGCGCCGCATTTTTACAATACGGAGGAGGAGATGGTCCAGGCAGCTAATGCCGTCAACGAACTGGAGGAGTAAGCATTAGTTGGCTTTTACCGTAACTTGCGCCGGCTTTAACCCCTCTCCTACCGCTTCCAGAACGATCTCCCCTGCCGAATCTGCGCTTTGCAGGATCAGCTGGCATTTGCCATTGAACAGACGCCGCTGCCAGGCGCCTTCCGGGCACTTATCCGGGTTCGTGGCTACTGGGGTCGCCATTGCCCACGCCGATGATCCGTCCAGGACCTTTAATAGAAAACCGGATCAGATCATTTGCTGTTGGGACTTCCCGCCCCTGAGCATCCACGACATGGACGTTCACTACAGCTGCGGCAGCGCCATCGGCCCGGAAGGGTGGTCCGGTCGGGTACGAGAACCATCTGGTAAGCCGGGCCGGTCGTTTCCACTTGGTCCGCACCTCGCGCCCGGCGTAGTATCCGGTAGCTTTAACACTCCCGGTTGATAGGGGACTTCCCATTGCAGGTGCTTGTTACGCGGCATGGCTTTTTTGCCCAGGCTTTTGCCGTTGAGAAATAGTTCCACCTCGCCGGCATTGGAGTTCACCCAAACGTCGATGGGCTGCCCTTCTTTCCCCTGCCAGTTCCAATGCGGGGAAATGTGGAGTACATCCTCCTTTTTCCACCAGGACTGGTAGTAATAATAAATGTTTTTGGGGAAGCCGCACATGTCCATGATCCCAAAGTGGGAATTGATGTTGGGCCATTGGTAAGGCGTAGGTTCGCCCCGGTAATCCAGGCCCGTCCAGACGAATCCGCCCATAAACCAGGGGTTCTCGGCGCAAAGCGGCCACCATGCTTCCGCCGTGCTGGCCCACCAGGTCCGGTGTTATTGGTTTGCGCCCATCCCTCTTCATTTCCGATCGACCACATGAAAATGCTTGGGTGGTTGCGGTCGCGGCGAACCAGCCGCTCGAATTGGGACATGTATTCCGGGCTGCTGTTGAGCAGGCGGGTTTCATCCATTACCAGCATCCCCAGGCTATCGCAGGCGTCCAGTAATTCGGGCGTAGGCGGGTTATGGCTGGCGCGATAGGCATTGACGCCCAATTCCTTCAGCAGCCGGATGCGGTAGTACTGCAACTCATCCGGCAACGCGCTGCCGACACCCGCATGGTCCTGGCGGCAGTTGACGCCCTGGACTTTCACCGGCTTGCCGTTCCGCAGCAAAACCCTGGCTGGCGCTGATCTCAATTTGCCGCACCCCCGAAACGCGTTTCCAGGGTATCGGCCACCGTTTTTCCTTTGCGCACCACCGTAACCAATCGGTAGAGATAGGGATCTTCGAGCGACCAAAGCCGGGGGCTGCGAAGAATCAATTCCTGCTTCAGCGTTGTTTTGCCCTGGGCGTCAAGGGTAAACGGCGTTTCGGGGCTTTGGGAAAGCTTTTTCCCCGTTGCGGTCCGCAATATACATGTAGGCGCTGCCGCTGTTTTGCTGGTTCAGGTCATTGACCACATCGGCCTGAACCGATACCAGGAAGTAGGGCCTATTCCCGGGGTATGAACAAACACCCCGTCGATGTCCACGTGGAGCGGATCCAGGCGGTGCAGCCAAACGTGACGGTAAATACCCGCGCCTTCGTAAAACCAGCCCTCGTATTGGGTTGCATCCACGCGGACAACCAACGCATTGGGCTGATCATAGCGGAGGTAATCCGTCAGGTCGTACGCCATACCGATATAGCCGCTCTCGTTGCGGCCCAGGTAAAACCCATTGACCCAGACCTGCGCATCGCTGGAAAATACCGTCGAATTGAATAACGAACCGCCGGGTGGAATCCGCCGCAGGGATCGTGAAGGTCTTCCGGTACCAGCCGATGCTGGTTTCCGGAAAGAGGCCGCCAACGGGTTTGTACCCGTGCGCCATGACGTCGAAATTATCGACGTTGACAAAGGGCAACTCGACGGCCCAGTCGTGCGGTACATTGAGCCTCCGCCAGGCCGAGTCGTCAAATTGGACCTCCAGCGCGGTTTTATCCGTTTTTCCGGTTTTGGAAAAAATCGTCGCGACGGAAAAATTGAAATCTTTGGCCGGATCGGCGGCGTGGCCGAAATGAAATTTCCAATCCCGGTCGAAGTTGGTCTTTTGATGGGGATTTTGGGAAAGAAGGCCATGAACTGTCAAAAGACTCAGAAAAATCCACAAAAAGGCGATTCGGTTCATCTGTCCAAAGGTTAGTTGCCAAAACCTTTAAAGATAAAAAACAGGGGGCTTTTAGAGGCGGATTCTGGTGAAAAAACACAGGGTCCCTGTTGTGCGTAGACTTCCGTCTACGCGTCTGTTCAATCTTCAGATTGCTTGCATAGTCTTCGGCCATTAGGCGCATTGCTTCATTGTCTGAACTATGATTTACATGATGAAAGGATGGCCATGATGTAGCCCGGATTTTCCAACTGGCGAGGTTTACGCCGGTCAGGGGACCGGCGGATAGTTCCGCACGGAATCTGCGGATTCCGGCGAACATGGGGAATCTGATCCCGGCCTCGCGCCGGGACGGCGGACATGGCTTTCAACCTTGAAGCGACCGTCTCCCGTCTCCCGTCTCCCGTCCACCGTCTCCCGTCCCCCGTCCACCGTCCCCCGTCTCCCGTCTCCCGTCCACCGTCTACCGTCTCCCGTCTCCCGTCCACCGTCTCCCGTCTCCCGTCCACCGTCTCCCGTCCACCGTCCACCGTCTCCCGTCTAACCATCTCCTCCCCGCCTCCGACGCGCATCCCGGCGACTTTCCCGTTGGGGCCGAGGGAAAACTTGATGGTGTAGGGATCGTCCCAGAACAGGTTGGACATGCCCCGGAAGGTGTCGAAATGCCAGTGTTCGAGTTTCAGGGTGAGTTCGGCGGTTTGCTTGATTTCCAGGGCGCCGTTGTTCAGGGTTACCACGACTTCTCCGTAAAGGGGGTGCCCGTAGGTACCGGCATAATCAGTCAGGGGAAGGCTGGGTTTGGTATTGGCGGCCCGCTGCTGGACGAGGCGCTGCTTACTTTGGTCGGCGCGGATCGCCAGGCCGTCGTACAAGGCTTTCATTTCAGTGCTCCAATCGCGGTTTGCGCCGGTATTTCCGAAATAATCAAACGCTTTGTACATCAGGGCGTGGCGAACTTCCGCATGGTCCAGGTTGCCAAGGACATAAACCCCCAGGTTTTGGGAAGGCAGCAAACCAATGATTGCGGTGGTGCCGTCCATGCTTCCGGTATGAAAATGGACCGTTTTCCCCATATAGTCGTGCTGGAACCAGCCGAATGCGTACGTCGTCCAGGTTGGTTTGGTGAGGGCGACGGTCGGGTAAAACTGGTCCTGCGGCACCAGGGTTTGGGGCTTCAGCCATTCGGCGTACGTTTCCGGTTTCAGGAGGCGCTTGCCGTTCACTTTGGCGCTATCGAGTGCAAACCGCATCCATTTGCTCATGTCTTCTACCGAAGACCAAACCGAGCCAGCGGCGCCCACTTCGTCCACGGCCATATCCCGAATCGGAATAATGCTTCCCTTCACCCGGTAGTGGGGCGTGGAGCGGTTGGTTTGTACCTGGCTTTCGGCGAACGTCGAATAGGTGTTGGTCATTCCAATAGGCTCAAACAGGCGCTTTTTGACAAACGCACTCCAGGGCATGCCGCTCACGCGCGCGATGACTTCCCCCGCAGCGAAGTACATGACGTTCTGGTAGGTATATCCGCCTCGCACGGGATAGCTCAGCGGAATAAACTGCATCCGGCGCAGGATCTCTTTAGCGCCGAGGTTATTGGCATACCACAGGTGATCGGCGTTCGCCAGCCCGGCGTTGTGGGTGAGCAGGTCCCGCACCCGGACCGTCCGGGTGACAAACGGATCGGCGAGCTGAAACTCGGGCAGGTGTTTGATCACCGGATCGTCCCAGGCCACCTTCCCTTCATCCACCAAAATCGCCATGGCCGCAGCCGTCATGGCTTTGGTCGTGGAACAGATTCCGTAAATGGTCTGCGCATTCACCTGTCCGGGCTCTCCTAATTTCCGGACCCCATATCCTTTGGCCATTAGAACCTTCCCATCTTTCACCACGGCAACAGC
Source organism: Haliscomenobacter sp. (assembly GCA_016713275.1). Classification (GTDB taxonomy): domain Bacteria; phylum Bacteroidota; class Bacteroidia; order Chitinophagales; family Saprospiraceae; genus JADJPL01. The sequence goes on along the minus strand of JADJPL010000019.1, from coordinate 4,795 downwards.
CAGCCCGGGTACTTCCCATTGCTTGACCGCCTGCTCGACGTAGCGGTCGAAGGTGGCTACGTCGGGTTGGGAAAAGAGGGGGATGCATATCAAAAGGAAAGCCTGAAACAACAGAATTCTCATATTTTTAATTGATTTTTAATATATTATATATTTTATATTTTATTCTTTGGCAAATTAGGCATTGAATGCCTAATTTGCCAATATTTTTACTCCTTTTCCCTTTTTACAAACCTCCCTGCGGCTTTCTTTGTAGGTTCTCCATCCTCCAGCACCTGAACTCCATTGACGAACACGTGTTGCATACCCGTCGCGTATTGGTGGGGATTTTCAAAGGTGGCGTGATCGGCGATCGTGTTGGGGTCGAAGAGAACGATGTCGGCGAAATTGCCGGGCTGGAGCTTGCCGCGTTTGGCAATGCCCAGGTTTTCGCAAGGCAGGGCGCTGAGCTTGCGGATGGCTTCTTCCAGCGGGATCACTTTTTCTTCCCGCACGTATTTCCCCAGGAGCCGGGCGAAATTGCCGTAAGCCCGGGGGTGGGTAGCGGATTTGAGAAAGTCGCCTTCCGCCGCCAGGGCGCCCGCATCCGAGCCAAAACTCATGTAGGGGAGTTTGATCTGCTTTTTGACATTGTCTTCCGACATCATGAAATACACGGTTCCCGACCGGTGCCGTCTTCTACGACGAGGTCCATCGCCGTCTCCTCCGGGCTTTTCCCGCGCAGTTTGGCTACTTCAGCGAGCGTTTTGCCGGTGTATTTTTTCATGGTATCGTTTTTGAATTCGACCAGAAGCAGGTTTTCAGCGCCTCCGGCGGCGTAGTAGAGGTTTTCCCAATCCTGGGCGTCGCTTCTCATTTCGGCCAGTACCTTTGGCCGGATCTTAGGGTCTTTGAGCCGTCCGGCCCAGGCATCGTACCCGCCTTCCTGGACCCAGGGCGGCATGGACGCGTCGAGGCCGGTAGCCCCGGCGATATAGGTGTACATATCGGTCGTGATCCGCAAGCCCGCCGCCCGGGCGCTGTCGATTTTAGCGATCACCTGGTCCATTTTGGGCCAGTTGCTCTTCCCCCCGGCTTTGAGGTGGTAGATCTCTGCGGGCAGTCCGGCTTCTTTGGCGATGCGCATCGTTTCATCCACGGCCTCCAGGATCTTGTTGCCTTCGCTGCGCATGTGCGTGATGTACATGCCCCCGTATTCGGCGGCAACTTTGCAAAGGGCGATCAGTTCGTCGGTGTTGGCGTAGAAAGCGGGGGCGTAGATCAGGGGAGGACCCAATGCCCAGAGCGCCTTCTTCCATCGCCTGACGGGCCAGGTCCCGCATACGGGACAATTCTCCGGCGTAGGCGGGCGGTTGTCGTACCCCACCTCGTGGATGCGCAAAGTGGTGGCGCCCACGAAGGAAGCGAAGCGCGACGTTCATCGACACGCCTTTATCTTCCAAGGTTTGGAGGTATTCGCCCAGGGTAGTCCAGGAAACGTCAAACTTTATATCTCCCTGCTGGGCTTCGGTACCGGCTTTCATCTCGTCGTTGAGCGGCCCCATCGACCAGCCTTCTCCAAATACTTCCAGCGTCACGCCTTGCTTGAGGTCGCTGGCGCTGCGGGGTCTACGAGCAGGCTCTCGGTTGCCCAGCTCAGCATGTTCACAAACCCTGGGCCCTTACGGCCAAGCCTTGGCATCGATTTCTTTGATCCCCTTGGCGTTGCCGATATCGCCCACCAGGGCGATGGTGTCGGCGTTCAATGCAATGCCGCCCGTGATGGGCGCCCGCCGGAGCCGTCGTAAATGGTGGCATTGCGGATCACCAGATCGGTAGGTCACCGCAGGCTTACAGGAAAACAGCGCCCCAGCAGCAAAAGCAAACTGAAGCGATTAAGCAAATAATAACCCTTTGACATCATGGCTAATAGGTATTCCAGGAATTAACAACACGAAAGATACGTATTCCGGGATTTAATAGCGAAAAACGCCGTATTATAGCAAATAAAATTTGAATGGCTCCGGTCCTTAGACTGGCAGATAAGGGGGGCTGCTTCTCAAAAGACCCTTTGCCCCCGGTATGAGACTTTATTTTTTTTCACTTCTAAATAAAAATCGCAAAGCAATTTTTTATTGAAATTGAAAAAAGAAACAATTTTTTTGCTGCCTTGGGCAAGAGCCGTCTTTTAAGACAGCCCCCAAGATCACACTTCACCCAGCATGCCGCACTACCTCCTTTACATCTTCTACATCCTTTTGCATCCTCTACATCCTGAAACCCATGAAAATCGACGCCCACCAACACTTCCGGGCAATACGACCCCGAGAATATGCTCTGATCAGCGAGGCCATGCCGCAACTAAAAAGGGATTTGTTGCCCCAGGACCTCGAGCCCTTGCTCAAAGAGAAAGGATACGATGGATGCGTAGCGGTGCAAGCCCGGCAAACCGAACGCGAAACCGGAGAGTTTCTGCCGGGCTCGCAGCACGGTTTCCTTCATCCGGGGGTGGTAGGCTGGGGACCTGAAGCATCCCGACCTGGCCAAACGCCTGACCATTTTCGCATCAACCCGGTCATCAAAGGCTTCCGCCATATTGTGCAGGGACGAGCCGGACGACCGCTTCCTGGTAGACGAGCGGTTCGTGCAAGGCGTCCGGATGCTGGGAGAATACGGCTTCACCTTACGACATCCTGGTATACGAAAAACACCTGCCCGTCGTAGCGATTTTCTGGAGAATGGGCTGATCAGCCCTTCGTGCTGGACCATATTGGCAAGCCGGATATCCGCCGGGGTATGAGCGCCCAATGGAAAGAGGGATTCAACGCATCGCCGGCATCCGCATGTCTACTGCAAACTTTCCGGATTAGTCACCGAAGCGGAATGGAATTCCTGGCACGCGGACGGTTTTTCCTTACCTTCGTCACCGTATACGAGGGCCTTCGCCCCGACCGCCTGATGATCGGCTCCGACTGGCCCGTATGCCTCCTCGCCGCACCCGGCTACGCCCAAACGGTCGAAATCGACGAAGCGTTCCTCGCCCCCACCCCCGAAACGCAAACCAATATTTTGGGCGAAAATGCGCGCAGGTTTTATGATCTTTAGATGCCCTGCTGCCCAGACGCAAAATCTTGCGTCTCTACCTTACAAACCCCGTCGTAACACTTAACCACCTAATCACTCAATCACTTAACCACCAACAACCTCCCTCTGCCAAAAACAAATACCTCCCTCCCCTGATCCTCGTAACCAGCCTGTTTTTTTCTGTGGGATCGCCAACATCCTCAATCTGGCGTTAATCGCCCAGTTTCAACCCGTATTTGAGACTAAGCGGGCGCAGGCCCTGCTGGTAGAGACGGCCTTACCTGGGTTACTTTGTCGTTGCCCGCTTGCAGGCATCTTTATGTAAAAGTATTCCTACAAGTAAGGGATTTTCCTCGGCCTATTGCTGTATGGCTTTGGCGCATTGCTGTTCATCCCGGCTGCAAGCCCTGATGTTTGATTTTCCGGTAGCGTTGTTCATCATCGCCAGCGGCTGGCGTTTCTGGAGACGGCGGCTAACCCTTACGTCACCATTCTGGGCGAACCCTGACGGAGGTGCAGCGGCTCAACTTTCCTAGTCCTTCAATGGGGTGGCGTTGGTCGTAGGCCCTGGCTGGCCGATGTCATCTTGCTTGCAACGAAGGCGAGTTGCTCATCCTGGAAGCCAAAACAGGTAGCCGAGGCGGTCATCCTGCCGTATGCCGGGTTGGCTGCGGTAGTGCTGTTGGTGGCGGTGTTGTTTTGGCGATCGCACGCCGGAGCCCTATCAAAGGAGAAGGTGCGTATTTGGTTCGCGGATCTTCCGGCACCGGCACTCACCATGGCGGTCCCGGCCAGCTGTTCTACGTAGGCGCTCAGGCGGGGATTTGGGGCATCACGATCAACTACGTCATGAGACGCTTCCTGGCGTCAGCAAAGAGGTGGCCTCCAAAACTTCATGGCGGTGGGAACCCTGCTTTTTCGGTCGTCGGACGCTTTCTGGGCAAGCTTTTGCTGGGTATATCAAAGACAACCGCCTGCTGGGCGTATACGGGCTTTTGGCTTCCCCTTTGCGTCGGGGCGGTCCTGACGGGCAAACCGGCGGTTTATCTGATCCTGGCGGTCAACTTTTCATGTCGATCATGTTTCCGACGATCTTTGCACTGGGCGTAAAAGACCTGGGCCATGAGACCAAAACTGTCCCTCGCTGATCATCATGGCTATTGTGGTGGCGCCATCCTGCCGCCGGTGATGGGACTGATCGCCGATAACGTGGGCATCCAGACCTCCTTCCTGCTGCCGGTGTTCTGCTTTCTGGTCGTCGCCTTTATGGATTTCAGGGTACAAAAACCGGGAACATGCGGATACGCTGGCCGCAGCCGAAACGCATAGCCTATGCTCCGCTACTGCCTCGCGCTGGATTTGAAAGACGATCCTGCCCTCATCGCCGAATACGAAGCCTATCACCAAGCCGTTTGGCCGGAAATCCTGGCCAGTATCCGGGATCCTGGCATCCTGGAGATGGCAATCTACCGCACCGGCAACCGCCTGTTTATGATTATGGAAACCGAAGCCGGTTTTTAGCTCCTGAAGAAAAAGCGAAACAGGATCTCGCTACAACCTGCGGTTCAGGAGTGGGAGCGCCTGGATGTGGACTCCATCAGCAGGCGCTCCCCATGCCCTTCCGGCCCGGGGAGAAATGGGTGTTGATGGAGCGGGTGTTTGTAGGGCCTGTAGCTCGGATTTACAATCCGAAGGTGTTTGGCGGATTGCAAATCCGCAGAACATTCTCGGA
>JADJPL010000018.1 GCA_016713275.1 Haliscomenobacter sp. | reverse complement strand
AAATTTTCATTGTGGTAGGCTCAGCAGTAGTGAAGCGGTTCTGCCATCCGTGATGGAAAAACTCACCCTCGCCGGATGCGAAAAAGAAGTCGTAGGGCTTGTTGTTCCTACGGTTATAGCTTTAACCTGGACGGGACCACGATCTACCTAAGTATGGCCGTATTTTCTGGCCCAGGTTTTTGGAATTGACCTTTCTTTGGGTCAGCAATTGACGATTATCGGCGTCTTGATGCTGACGAGCAAAGGAGCGGCAGGGGGTTACCGGGAGTGGATTTCTGGTGCTGGCTTCTACTCGACCGCGATTAAGGTCATACCCATTGAAGGGTTGGCGATGATTATTGGAGTTGACCGGTTTATGAGCGAACGGGGCTGGCCGTCAACTTTATCGGTAATACGGTAGCCGCTGTCGTCATTGCCAAAAGCGAGAATGAAATTGATATGGCCCAATACAGACGGGTCGTTGAAAAAATAGGTTTGTTGTTGTGGGGCTCACTGCAACAAGCCTTTGAAAATCCGTTTCCTATGCGTTTCCATAAAAGAATACTTCCTGCTTTTGGGATACTTGTCTTGCTGGGCGTTTCCTGCCAGAAGGAAGCACCCTCTGTTCCATCTATGACCCTGCTGACGGCAGCAGTCAATGGACAGAAATTGAGGATGGAGCAAAAACGTAGCGATCAAACCTACGATTGAGCTTACGTTTTCGGGCGCGTTAGACCTAGGAAATTCTGACAGCGTGTTCACTTACTGCAGGCATCCGGTAAGGGTCCCTGGCAATTCTCCTATGTCAACGTTGGGTCCAAAGCCGTTCTTACCATGGATTCCTGAATACAATACGGGCTACCAACTACAGGTAGCCGCCCAGGCGATTGGCAAGAACGGAGAATCGTTGGACAAACCCCTAGCCTTTCGTTCACCACCATGGAAAAGGGCTGATCATGGAAATGGCGCTCTTGCGTCCCCGCCGGAGGGGAGTGCCTGCAAACGGTTACCTGCCGGGTGGCGGGCGGTTTTCTTTTACGCCAGTTTCCCTCTTTTTCTCGAAGACGCCCGCTGGAAGAATCTTCAACACGCGGTCCTTGTAGTGCATGGCCAAAACCGGGACGCTGACCTGTCTATTCTTACCTGACCACTGCATTGAAGCAAGGCAGCTTTCAGGACAACACCATTTTGATCGCGCCCGACTTCAAAAACAGTTCCGAAGCCCAGGCAGGGAGTGGTATTGGACTTCTACGAGTTGGCGGGACGGGCAGCCCTCCCCTCACCCCCGGTTGGCGAGCGTCAGCTCTTTTGGCGTTATCGATCAATTGGTGGAGCGCCTGGCCGACAAGGAACATTTTCCGGCAATGCGAAATATCCTGATCACCGGGCACAGTTCGGGCGGGTTGTTCGTCCAGCTTTATGCAGCGGCAAACAGCCTGGAAACAAAGTACCCCGGGTTGAAATTTTCCATACGGCGCGGCGAACACCCAGTATTATTACTACCCCGACGATATGACTTGACGAAGGGAAAGGCCAGTTCGTCCAGCCGGCGAATTGCCCCACCTTCAATCATTAGCCAATGGGATTTGTCAACCGCCCGGCTTATGAATACCATCAGCAAGGATACCCTGAACGCGCGGGCTGCTTCAGCGCAACATCGCCTATCTGCTCGGCAACGGAACCGGCGCCGATCCGACGTTAAATACCACGGATTGCGAAGCTAACCTGGTTTAGTTCCAGCCGGTTCAAGCGGGGCGAACATGTGTTCCAGTGGCTGGAAACCCGGTATGCCGGGGTACACAAAGCCAAAGGTCGTCGTGCAAAGGCGGGCCACGACGGACAGGGCATGTACCTGTCGCAGGAGGTCAACGCCTGGATAAAAGCCAGCTAAAATAGCGTAATCACCACGTATCCGACCGAAACGGCGCCACCGGCAGCCCTTCCTTGCTGAACACGTTACCCACCCCGTCGTTGGTGAACATATACCGCACGGCCACCGGTTTGGCCACCGTTTTTGGCTGAGACGACCAGGGTGCTGCCTTCGATGCGGGCTTCGGCAGGGACGAAGACTTTGTCTGCCCCCGGATTTCAAACGCCATGGGCTTTTCGCCTGCTTTGACCATCAGTCCGCTTTCCGCATCCTTGAGATGGACGCGCAGGGCGTTATTCTCTGCGGAGACCGATTGGTAGGATGGGAATTTATAAGCCAGTCCGGTGACGCCGTAGGTTTCGAGAGGGCCATTTGAGCCAGCCGTTTGCCGACGTCCTGTTTATTTTGGGGTGGATGTCCTTGATGTTGTCCACCAGGTCGCTGACGACGACCATGCCGGTTTTGGGAACATCCAGGCATTGGGCCTGCATTTCCCCAGCCGGGCCGCTTCGGCGGCGGCGGGTGCTGTAAGTATACGGTCGATTTGCACGAAATAGAAGGAAATCCTTTTCGAAAGCAGCCCTCCAGTTTTGGATCAGCGCACCCATCAACCGGGAATAGCCGGGATAGGTTCCAACGTTGCTTTCTCCCTGGTACCAAAGCGCGCCCGCGATGTTCAGAGGCGTCAGTGGGGCGATCATGGCGTTGTACAGCCTTCCGGGCTCTTTGGGCCACCAGTCGAATGGTTTCAGTTTGGAGGCGTAGGCGCTGAGCATAGGGTCGGCTTCCACGAATTTTTTATCCGTCCATACTTCGGCGGGGGTTCCGCCCCAGCTGGCATTGATCAGCCCTACGGGCACATTGAGGTTTTGCTGCACATGCCGGGCGAAAAATAGGCCACCGCGCTGAACGTGCGCATGGTGGACGGCGAACAAACCGCCCATTCCCCGTGGCAATCGTCTTGCGGGTAGTCGCTGCCCGCCCTCCTGACGTGGAAAACCGGATATTGGGATGGTTGGCGTTATTGACCTCCGCTTCGGCGTTGACAATTCCTGAATTGGCGCTCCACTCCATATTGGACTGACCGGAGCAAAGCCAGACTTCTCCAATCAGGACGTCTTCCAGAACGATCTTCTGGTCATTGAGCAGGGTTACGGTGTAGGGCCCTCCGGCAGCCGGCGTAGGGAGGTTGAGCTGCCAGGTCCCGTCGTTGGCCACCTTGGCGGTAACCGTGTCGTTGTTCCAACTTCCGGTTACCTTAATCTGGGAACCCGAATTCCCCCAGCCCCAGATGCGGGCATCGGTTTTTTGCTGCAACACCATGTGGTCGCCAAAAACGGCCGGCAGGCGGAGCTGTCCCGAGGCGGAGCAGGAGAAAAAGGCAAAAAGGGAAAGCAGGGATACCCGGAAGAAATGCGTTTTCATGGTTTTCGTGTTTTGACAGGCTAAGCTAGGGAAAAACGGGAGTTTTCTTTGCATTCAAGCGTAGTAAAGAACAGCAAAAGCATCTCTTCCTGATTTTGCTGTTCTTTGCCCTTTTGAGCATTGGGCTGCTGGCCTATTTTTTGTTCGATTCAACCTGATAGGAGGAGGCCCGGTTATTTAGATCACCCTACTGGGCATTTTCGTTTTCAAAAAAATCAGGAGTTGTGCCAAGATACTTTCCCAGGATCTCTCCTTTAGGATCCAGAATAATTTTGGTTGGGTATCCGTTCACATTGAACACCGTCGAAAACGTTTTTCCTTCTTGCTTATCCAGCACTTGCGTCCAGGTATATCCTTTTTCCTTTACAAAACTGAGGAGTTTTTCTTTGGTATCTCCATTATTTACTCCGACCAGCATCATCCGGTCAGCGTACTTTTCCGACAAGGCCTTCATCTCCGGCATTTCCGAAATGCAGGGGCCACACCAGGTGCCCCAAACATCGAGGATCACATATTTTCCATTGGTGTTTTTAATATCGAAAACCGAGTTATCCAAAACATTCGGGGCAGAAAAATCCGCCAACACGGCTCCGACCTTAGAAGCGCTGATGCCTTTTACTCTGGAGAGGATATCGGAATAGAAAGGATTGCCTGCGAGTGATGAGGCCAATTGGTCAGACAGCCGCAGGCTTTCCTCTTCGGTTAGCTCCCGCCGCATCATCATATCCTGAAGATAAAAGGCCGAGGCCACTGAGGCAGGATGCGCTTTAATAAACTCTTTTTTGATGAAGGCCACTTCCATGTCCAGTTTTTTTATTTCTATTTCCAGCGATTTGCGGGTAGAGTCGGACTCGTCCAGCTGAGCGGCCTTCAGGTAGGCATTGGCGCTTTGATTGACCAGAGGGAAGGTTTTCCGGTGGATGGCGGCCAGGTCGTCGTTTTCCGGATTCCCCGATGGGTACGCATTTACAAAATCGAGAATGTCGCCGCCAAATTCAATGGTTTGGCCAGGCGATCCGAAAAAGACAATATATGAGCAGATGGATGGAATATATCCTTGGTTGCGGCCATTTCGGATGACGGTTTTGACTACTTGGGGCATTTTGGGATCTATGCGCATGTAGGTCGTTTTATCGACGTTTATCGAAAACACAAAACGATTGTCCGATACGGGTATGGTGTCGGACACCCACTTGTTCTGGTCGTTTTTTATAGAAAAGACCACGTACGGGGAATTTAGCCCGGTTATATGCGCATTGAGCGTAAAGTTTGCTTTTTCCGTTTGGGCCAATAAAGCCGTAGCATATAGCAGGAATAGCGCCGGCACTCCGGCGATTTTAAGAGAAAGGGGCCAGGAAAGGAAAAGGCGTAACTCCATGATCTCGATTTTTAGGTTAAATTCTAGTAATGGACCAACTATAAAATAAACGGTTAACCTGCCGAACCGGTTGACCAGGCAAGCAAGGAAGAAAAAGGCCTTTTCTGACTCTGCCCCTCTTTCTAAAGGGGCCTATATCGCCCGCATCCGGTTATTCCGGGCGTTGTGTTCTACTTCAGCCAGGCCGAGGGCTTCCATGAGCGGGGGGAGGTACATCCCAAACCGGCCGCGGAGGCCTTTTTTTAGCCCGTACCAACCGCCCACGGGGTTGGTTTCGGAGCGGCCCCAGGCTTCGACGGTGCCTTCCTTGGCGGGCTTTTGCTCGTCGGCGGCGCCGAGCTCCATCCAGTCGCCGTGGGCTTTAAGCATGGCATGGAGGTCGTTGATGCAACGGGCGTCGTAAAGCAGCACGGTTTTGCCAACCGTGCACACGATGACCTCCTGGCCGTCTTTTTCATCGATGTACATCTCGTAATCGGAGGTAAGGGAGGCGTTTTGAGCTTCCAGGGATTGTCTTTGGTTCTGCGTTCCATGGCGGTTAATTTTGGGTGAAATTTTAAAATTCAGCGTCGAGGAGGGCTCGCATAGGCTAGCGTTTTCCGAGGGTTTTCGGGATCAAAGCAGCTAAAGAAACCAACGCCCAGGCGGCTTCCAAAATAATAAAGGGCCAATAGCGCAGCATAACAGATGCCAGGCAGGCGAGGGCCGCCCCAAGGAAATTGAGCAAAGCGTATGCGCTGCCGTCTTTGGAAAGGATGTTCCTTAAACTGAGCACATAGGCAACCAATAAGACGGAAACGCCGGCGGCGCCGATCCAGTCGGTCAGGTTCATGATTCTTGTTTGCTCTGAACAGGTTTAAAAAAGGATTATCTTTTCACATAATGTCCAGATCCAGCTGTTTTCCTTCCTTAAAAGCCTTTTTATCCAAGCCGCTACCCAGGGCTACGCCTATGGCGAGGCCGATTGGCAGCCCAGAGCCTAAAAGACCGATATTGCCCAGGCTCATTCCAAAAGCGACGCCGATGGGAAGCCCAAAAGCGGCCATGCCCAGGCTCATCCAAAGAGTGCGGTAATAATGCCTGGGCACGTACTTAGCTCTTTGTTTACGCGGTTGAGCATCCGGGTTTGTTTTTGCAGCAACAGCGCAACCCACGCTTTCTCGGAACCCTTAAAGGCATTGAGCGCTTCAATTTCTGCGTTTAGAAACTCCGCGGTTGCTTCCGGAATGGGTTTCTGGTTCAGCGCGTCGATGATTCGCTCCATCCGGGCGATTTTCTTGTCCAGCCGGGCGTTCGTTTGAATGGCTGGTTTGTTGGTCAATGGGTTGATGAGCATCACATTCTTTTTTTTGATCATTAATATAACAACGCCTTGCACGTCAAGGCGCCATCGCCTTTTTTAAATTCCGACATGTCCAGTTCGATTACCGGGAAGCCCAGGTTTTCGATCTGTTTTCTCACTTGTTCGTATCCTTCGGGCATCAGGATGGTTCCATTCACGTTCAGGCAGTTGGCGCAGTAGGCCTCCGCTTCGGACAATTTCAGCAGGTGGTATTCCTTGAAATAGGAGGGATCTACATAGGCTGGCGCCAGGATGACCCTGGCCGTTTCCGAGGTAAGTAACCGCTGATTTCAGGTGCAACAGCCCGGAAACGGGAACGGAGACGACGGTGTATCCGTTGGGCTCCACCAAAGCGGCAAATTGCCTTATGCCTGCTTCATTGGTCCGGGTGGATTGCCCGATATAGATCGTTTTGCCGATGACCAGCACATCGCCCCCGTCGAGGGTTCCGGGGGGGAGGATTTTCGCCAGGGGTTTGATTCCGCGGAGCGCTTGCTCGACAGCTTCCACTTCCTTTATCCGGCTGGGCGCCCCGGGGTTGGTCAAAATGGCGAGGTCGTCTACCAGGACGGCAGTATCCTCGATAAAACAGCAATCGGGCAGGGTTTCGTCTGCCTCCAGCCGGGTTACCTCAAGCCCCAGGCCGGCCAGGATGGCGCAAAAATGCGCGTGCTGCTCCCGGGCTTTGGGCACATCGATTGGGACTTCGATGGCCTCCAGAGTCAGGCATTCGGCGTAGGCATCGGGCACATCTCGGACAATAGCATGGGTGTATAGCGGCATGGAGTGGCAGGTGTTCTTTAGTGCAAAAGGGTTTATTGAATGGCCCGCCGGTCAGGGGACCGGCGGATAGTTGCGCAGGGAATCTAAGGATTCCCGCGAACGACGAGGAATCTTAGGTCCGCGAACGAAGCCGGAATCTGATCCCGCTTAATGCGGGACCGCGAACAGCAAGCTATTCTTCCATCCCCATATCGCATTCGATTTTCGTCAATACCCATTTATCGCCCTCTTTTTTAGCTCGAAGTTGCGTTCTTCGAACTCCCCACCATAAAGGGTGGCGGCCATCCGGTTGTCGCCCAGTGGGTTGATCCTTACCGGAGCGGTAGTCCAAAACTGGATGTCCCAATCCTGGGCGCAGAAATATTTATCGGCGTCGAGGCAGGTTGGTACTTCGCCCAGGGATTCGTTCTGCCAAAACGCGGCACATTTTTTAAAGAAGGCCCATTCGTTTTGTACAAATTCCTCGCTGACAAATCCGGTTTCCTGGAATTGAGCAAAATAGGTCTCAAAGGCAACGGAATCCAACGCCAAATGACCGTTTTCTTCCTTTGTGAACCCCGATTTTCCCCGCCATTCTCGATAAACGCGTCGTACCACTGATAAAACCCATGGATGACATCTGCTACGGCGGCCGAGTCGGGCGCCGGCGAGGGAGTAGGACTTTGGTTGGTCTGGGATTGGTTTCCGCAGGATAAGAGGGAAAAGAAAAGCCCAATGAGCGATAATAGACCTAAAGAGCGGACTGGCATAGGAATTGGTTTGGTTTAAAATTTTGAACGGATGGCAGAGTTCGAACGAAAATTAGTTATCCAGGCACTTCGGGAATATCTATTTCCAGATTTCCCGTTCCCGGGCAAACGCAACGTGCAGCAAAATAAGACATTCTTTGGAAGATTCAGCGGCTTGTTCTGGCGGAAACGGCGAAAGTTGGATAACGCCGGCAAGGTCGGAGTACCATGCCAGGACCTGCCGTTCTTCCAATTCGATCTGCATACTCATGGACAGATCGGAAAAGAACCGGGAATCGGTCAGGAATCCATAACGCCCGATACAGTCCCGAATTTGGTTGATTCCCTCCTGGCGTTCTGTGCGGCAAATTCCGGTCCAGAAATAACGGTTCATCGGGCTAAATCTTCAGGCATTTTGGAGCGTTTCCAGGTCCAGTTTGTCCATAGCCAAAAATGCCTGGACTACCCGGGGCGCTTTTTCCGGATCGTTCATTAATGCCGATAGCATTGCGGGAATCACCTGCCAGGACACGCCAAACCGGTCGGCCAGCCATCCGCACCTGCCGAATTGGCCGCCAGCGCCGAGCTGCTCCCAAAAATAGTCGATCGTTTCCTGGGTGTCCGCCTCGATAACAAACGAAACGGCGGGGCAGAAATCAAAATCGTGGGGTATGGAACTGCTCATGGAATTGAAGATAAAGCCCGACAGCTTGAACTGGGCAAAGAGCAGGGCGCCTTCGGGCTGTTGCGCCGAAGGCGGGTAGGGGGCTTCCATCAAGATCCTGGAGTCGGGAAAGATCCGGCTGTAGTGGGTCAGGGCGTTTTTGACTTCGCCCGATTTCGCATTGGCGAAGAGTAAACTGGGGACGACCTTCTGCGGCGAGTTGATCGGGTCCATATCCAGTTGCCAGCTTACGCCAAACCGGTCGACGACCCAGGCGTATTTGGGCGACCAGTCGTATTTATCCAGCGGCATCAGCACCTGCCCCTGTTCGGAAAGTATGGGGATAAAGGCGCAAAATCTCCTCTTCGCTGCCGCAGTAGTAGAAAAGGAAATGGCGGGGTTGATCTGGTACGTCAGGCCGCCGTTCAGAGCCATGAGTTTGGTCCCGTTCACCAGGAAGGTGACGGCCATTGGGCTTTCCTGCAGCAACCGGGAATTGGGGAAAACGGAGCAATAAAACGCCGCCGCTTCTTGGGCGTTTTGGTCAAACCAAAGGCAAGGGCACATCGGGTGATTCATTGGATGGCGAATTTTTAGCAATTTAAAGGTGTTTCCGGTTAAGAAAGCCGGTAAGTCAAAAATACAAAATGTTTTATATTGGAGTAACTTTTTGTATTTTGTTAAACGCTAAAGCGTTCTTTTTCTTGGGTGAACTATCCCGGCCGCGGGGGGCATAAGGAACGATTTCAAAAAGGTATAGCCGCCCTGGTTCTTCCGGGGAAAGTTCGTTCAGAGGGAGATTCCTTTTCCTGGGTTTTCAACCACCTTTTACAATTCCTTTACATCATTTTACCGGCAATAAATGGACGGAAGCGGCGAAAGGCTTCATATTTGTCCAAAATAAATAATTTATGATTCCGATCCATTTTCTTTTTTGTGCTTCTTTTCGCTCCGATTTTTTCGCCGGCGGTCCCGCTCGGAGGCCATTTCGATCCCAACGGCAAGCCTGAAGGCGGCATTTCCGGAAGTTTTTCCAAAACCGGAAGAGGAAATCCTTCAGCAATCGGCCGACGGGGGCCAGAGCTGGGTAGAGGTTAGCGCGGGGCTGCCTGGCAAGGTGCAGCCATTTGATTTTATGCAGAAGGAAACGAATGGTGGCTTGGCGCCGCTGAAGGGTTGTACCGCGGACGCATGGTTTCCGGACAGCCTGTTTGGGAGAAAGACCTGTTGATCGGAAGTCCTATCACGGAAATCTATTCGGGAAATCCGGGCTCCTCGTCCTCGACGGCAGGAATGGGTTGGTTCACCGCCAACCGGCCACGGGCCTTTGGATGTCGTTGAGCCAAGGGCTGAACGGTCAGGTGATTCATTCGGTCGCGGAAACCCAGGGCGGGGCGTTGTTCGTTGGCTGCGACAAGGGGATTTATAAATCCGCTGACTACGGAAAAACCTGGGAGCAGGTCTTCTCCTCGACAAGTGGCGCCATCACCAAACTCATCGAGATAAACGGCGTGCTGATCGCCGGGGGCAACCGGGGCGTGATGCGCTCTCTTACCGACAATGGAGCGCACTGGGGATTGGGTACTGACCAACGGCGGCCCGCAGTGGGATTGGTCGCTGAAGGGAGGCCATGCAGTGGCACATCGGGATGCTGGGGAGACAAACATGGCCGCCATTCTTGGAGCAGAAACGCAGTTTGGAAGACAACCAAGGAACAGGGTATTTATCTCCTCCGACCAGGGCGCGCCACCTGGGAGGCGCTTGAACGGCGGCAAACTCCCAACGGCCCTGAACAGCATGTACGAAATAGAGCAAGCGGGCGAACACCTTTCTCCACCAGCGATGCCGGGGTTTTCCGCTCGGCAGACCAGGGCAAAAACATGGGAGTTGATCCAACCCCTTGATGCCGGAGTCGTAACTTTTATCCGCCTGACGGCGTCGGAACCGGATTTTTCGCCCTGAGGATTACGGGCTGTTGAAAAAGCGCGTTATCTTCGGGTATGCCGCTGATTCGATTTGAAAAATACGCGTTTGCTGGCCGTTTTGCCACGTTTACGGCATGGATTCTATCCCCTTACGCCAGAAAAATACACCGGGAAGGCGCTTGAGAAGGTCAACCTCGCATTGCGCCGCACGGCAGACGGTTTGCTGAGGGGCAGCAGGAGACAGCAACTGAGCCGGATACCTGCGGTGGAGCAGGTTGCCGATGGCATTGGCGGGTCCGCCTCGAATCGTCCTTTGCGTACGACTCTTGCCCTCCTTGTTGCAGCAATCCTGGACCACTACGGAATCCGCGATGCGCTACGCAGTGACCGTGCGCCGTTGTGCCGATGCGATGGTTGATTTGGGGTATCAAAAGGCGGATTTATCTGGCAGCGAGGGCGTACCTGCAGTACCGGAAGGTCGATGCCGAAAGGCTGCCATTACCTTAGATTTCGTTTGTGCATGCCAGTCCGGGCAGGTGGTTCCTGAAAAGAAGGGCCTGCAATGGATAGCCCTGTTGGGCAGCATAGGCCTTGGTCTTTGGTTGTTTTTACGGCGCCGCTGGGCGCAAGGCGGCCCTCCTTCGGAAGGACGCCTTGGCTGTTTGGGCCAGTCGCGCGTTTGGACGTAGCCGGCGAGGTGTTGGAATGCGGAGGCCTACGCCAGACTTGACCTTTCGGGAGGCGAAATTGCTCCGGCTTTTTGTTACCCACTCCGGCCAGTTGCTCGAGCGGAGTTCATCCTCCCCAGGTATGGGCTGATGAAGGTGTTGGTCGGCCCGAGCGTGGATGTCTTTGTCTCCCGGTTGCGGAAAAAGCGTCGGCCGACCAGTCGGTGTCTATTGTCGCTGTGCATGGTGGGATACCGGTTAGAAACCGAGTAAAATGGCTTAAAGCCATCTCTCAAAAACTATGAGATGGCGTTCTCCCCACTTTGAAGGGGGTCAGGGGGATGAAGCACTCCCAGCATCCTCATCCTAACCTCTCAAAGGGAAGTTTCATCAGCCTTTGCGACCATAGGGGGAATACCCAATACATGAAAAGGTTTGGGATAGCTGTCTCTTTTACTTGAACAACAACTGCGCAAAGGCATACAAATCCGTGCCGCCAAACCGGCCAGGTATGGCCGCCGGGGTATTCGTCAGCGGTATTTGATGCCCATTTCGTCAAATTTGGCGCATGATTTCACAGTTCTGGAATGCGATATCTTCGGGGCCTCCTATCGAAATCCAGAACTCCCCTGAGGTTGGTGTTGATCGTTGCGGCGTTGGTTTTCATGAAAGCGTATTGGGGTCGGAAGAGGCGGGGTTACTGGCAAACCATCCCGAGCTGAACACGCCCAGATAGGAAAAGAGGTCGGTGTTTTGATCCCCTGCATAGAGGGTTTGTATCCCTCCCATGGATAAACCCGCCAGAGCGCGGGAATTGGCGCTGGTCAGTACGCGGAAGTTGCTTTCCGCAAAAAGGGGATGGCGCTTTGTTTGAGTTCGTTTTCAAATGCCCAGCGCGTTTTCGTTAAAAACCAGCCAGCCCGCCGGGGCTGCCTTTATTTCCATCGAGCATAACTACCAGCATGGGCTTGGCCTGGATGCGGCGATGGGATTGTCAGAATGAGGTTGGTCCGGCCTTGGGTTTGCCCAGCCTCTTTGGTCTTCGCCTCCACCGTGAAGCAAATACAAAACCGGGGTATTTATCCGTCGATTGGTCGTATCCGGAGGGTGTGTAAGTACCCGCGCAGGCTTGCGGATTCGTGGTTTTCGACAAGTACCGTTCTACACGGATGCAGCCGTGCGGCACGTTTTCATGCATAGAAATCGCCTTCTTTAAACGGGATTTCAATTCCGCTGTATGCGGCCCATGCCGTAAAACGTTTTGCGCTGGCGGGATCGGCTACCGCGACCCTGAATCGATGAGCAGGAGTAGTAATGAAATCCGGGACTGACGACATCCGTGGTGAGGGTCCAAAACCCGCCGGGTGTCTTTTTTCATATCGTATTTTTTGGCCAGGTCGATTTGCACGAGCTGTGCTTCCGGCGCTTTGATCCGGAAAAGCACCCGGTTGTCGGGCAAAATCTGAGGGTACCGCGCGTTGCGCACATTGGAGGCGGCGGAGTTCCCAGAAGGGTGTATTGAGAAAAAGTGGAGGGTCGACGGGTTTGAAGAGAAACTGGGAAAACATATACAACCCGTTTTTCCATACTTTAAAATCGTGGACCCCCGGCTGATATAGTAAATATGCAGCACGTCGTATGGAACAGGTAGTCGTGGATACGTTTGCTGAACGTGATAAGGCCATCGTTATCTCCGCAGGACATCCAGAGCAATTTCAACTGTTTTTTAGCTTCTTCGGGGTGGGGATCAATTCCCCTCCGGACTTTTGGTATTAGGCGCCGAAAGAGAACCCTCCTACCCAGGCGAATTGGTCAGATGGCCCAAACCGAAATTCAGAGACTGGCCTCCGCCCATCGACAGGCCGGCAATAGCGCGGTGTTCTCTATCTGTCAGGGGGGATATTTTTTTCTGTACAGGAATCAGGTCGTTGAGCAAGTCTTTTTCAAATGTAGCAAACGCCTCCACTTTTCCCGGTCAAAACATTGCCAACGGCGCGGTCGTCCTTCATTGCTCCTGCCGTTGGGCATGACCACGATCATGGGCTGAATTTTTCCTTCGGCGTACAGGTTGTCTAAAATGACCTGGGGGTTTGCTCCTTTCAACCATTCCTTCTCATCGCCGCCAATTCCATGTAACAAATAAAAAACGGGGTATTTTTTAGTTTTCGAAAACCCGGGAGGCGTATAGACCAGAGCCCTTCGGGTCGTGTCGACGGTAGCGGATTTGTATTGAATGGTATCTATTTTCCCTGTGGGAATCCCTACCCTTACTTGGTCAAACCCCTGCGGGGCCTGCATTACTGTAGGTTGGGAAAAAGCGCCAACAAGGCAGCGCCAAACACAAGCGAAAAAGAAGGCGGTCCGTTTCATTTATTTTTGATTAAAGTGGATGAGCAGGGTATTAGACTTGTTGCGACGGGATCATCGCGGGTTTAAAATGGCTATTTTCCGCCCACACTATGCCTTTTTTCGGTCACTTAGCTCGGCTATGCTCTCTCAAAAAGCCTTCGTGTGGACGAAAAATAGCTCATTTTTACCACCACGCTGACCCGTCGCAACAAGTCTATTATTTTTTCATCATTTCGGAAACAGCCCCAGCGAGCATCAAATACGCCGCCGAGCCGCCGATGGTCACCCCTCGTTTTCACCCCATAGGAAGGGCCAAATCTTCTTTGTTTTCAGGAAAATCCGGATTCAACAGAAGCAATCCGGGGACGATGCCTCCTGCGATGTAACTGAAATCTGCCCTGTTGTTTCCATGGGTAATTTTCTTGGAGCGCGCGCCCACGGCGGAAACGAAGGAAATATTGGAACAGGGGTGGCAGCCAAAAATATAATTCAGGCCTTTGAAAACGTATTCAGGGCCAACCACGTCGGGATAATAGGTGTGGGCATAATAGTTGGTAATCGCCTAGTTGACGACGTTTCCGCTTCCTCCCCAGCCTCTTCCGTCACGGGTACGCCATAGGGATTTTGTTTGCTCAGATTGTCGAGGGAAGCTTTATACCTGACGACATATTCTTTTAATTTATCCTGGTATGGTTTGTCCATATACGGATACGCCTGCAACGCAGCCGGATATGCCAAACGCCAGGGACCTGTCGAGGGTCTGAAAGATGGGAATCCCTGAATCTTTGCCGTAGCGGTCGTCCTTGGTCGCGAGGGTAGTTGAAGGGCTGCGGGCAACCTGAGGCTTTACGGGAGGCAGAAGCAAATCTGGGAGTCTCTGTCGCAGACCGGCGTCCTTCGTTTTCACTCCAGAGCTTTTTGGCCGATTGGAGGCATTGTGGAGCCAGGGAATCGTTAAAGCCTTCAACGCGCGGCTGAGGCCCGCCAGGGCGGAGGCGGTCGAATAGTCTAAGAGGCGGTTCGGGTGGTAATGCCCACTGGTCGTCCATCGTGCCGCCTGATTTTCCATCGGATTCGTAGGGCTTTAACCCGGGGTTGTGTTGCAGGTTATCCGTTTCCCGGTGCTGGCATCGCTTAAACGGTGGTATTGATGGAGCTTGGGGACGACAATGCCCCGGACGGGATGCGCTGATATGTTTAACCTGGGGCAACCAGGTTTAGGGCCCCATGCTCGATTTGTTGCAAGCAGGTCATGTTTTCCTGGGGGCGGTGAATATCTACATAGCGTTTGGCCTGGTCAATATAGGCTCGATCCCGGTCGAGCTTTAATCGCTCCTTGGCATCCACAAAACTTAGCAAGGCGCTGCAATGCGATCCGGTTTGAATATCAAAATCCTTGCATCGAAACCAACCGCCAACGTCCAACCCTGGAATGCGCTCCTAGGGTTTGTGTACTTGGTATCGGTGGTATCGCCCATGCTGTAACCGTCATAATGCTGGATGTTGGTGGGCGCTTGGCAGCGCGTCGTTGAGAAACGGCGTTCCGTGCCATCTGGTAGGCTTGCTGACGGTCATGTGGTCCATCTGTACGGGTACCAGACATCCAGGTGTGGTGCCAAATGTTATCGTGTACGTTGGGTCCAATAGCAAAGGTGTTGGTCTTCTGGTCGCCGTATTGACTGAAAACAAACCCCGGAGCCACGACCGCGCTGAAATCAAATTTGCCGTAGTTAGCGGATAAACAGCCCCCAAAGGCCTTACTTCGCCTTTAATTTCTCTACGACCTGCCCTTCCGGCGTGTCTACTTGAAAAACAGAGATGCCGTTTTTAAGGGCGTATCCTCTGTTTTGTCCGGGGTTCGATGACGGCTACTCTCTCCCGCTTCGGGTGATATTACTTGCGAAAAACCGATGACCGGCGCCCGTTTCCAATTTGAATGGCATGGGGTTTTACGAACCGGTCAGCACCTTCCCTGCTCCTTTTAGCAGGGAGCAGGCTACGCAACGATAAACCAGCCGTTTTGGGCCAGGTTGTGTCCATCGAAAAAGCATCCATTTCCTGAGTCTAATTGATCTTACCATGCGTTCGTCCTCGGCGCCAAAACCAGGGTTTTGCCGCTTGTCAGGTCCAGCGGAACGATAAATTCCGGTTTCCCTTCGTCGCGAAGGTATTATACCCGCCAAACTGGGGTATTTTTTTGGCGCGATGGATTCCAACCTTTTGGTATTGCTTGATGGGTAAGTAAAGGAAATCTTACTTCCCAATCCATTAAATAGGTTTTTCAAATAGGCCGACGGCAAAAATTCGAGATTGAAACCTGCATTTCCCAGTTTTTCCGGTATGGGCTGGTCGAGGAACAGTCATTTATTTCGACCCCTCGTCTTTGGGTAGGAACGTGCTACTCTTGAAGTGAAATCGTATTCCTTGTATTTTAAACCACCTCGGATGTGATTGGTTGGCTTTCAACATCTACTTGCGATCGGCCATGGTGGGAATTAAGTCCCATTGTTCGAGTAGGTTGAGGCGCACGGCCCCGCCGGTTGAAGTCCGCACTCCATGGTGGATCCATTCGATACCGCCGTTTTTTCATCGAAAAACATGTCGTTGTATAGGTTGCTAAATACCAAGACATTGACGCCCGGTTTCTGAAATAGGACTAATCGTTTAACGAGTTTTTGGCCAGACAGGCTGGCCCGAAAGAGGCCAGGGGCCCCTGCGCAAAGCGGGACGAGGGCCTTGGGGTTAGAGGAGCTTTTCATAAAATTGGTCAATTTTCAGGTGGAAGGATTGTTTTGAACAAACCCGGTCCCCGCCGGGCATAATTTGGGAATGTTATTTATTGTTCTACCAACGTCGTGCCAGCGGTGGTGCGGCAATAGTGGCACTTTTTGCTATTGCCTGTATGCGGTAACCGGGTTCCCTTGTTCTACATTTTTCAATTCGCTCGTAGTATAGTGGAACCATAGCTGAAAGCGTCCCGGTATCGATGGAAATCGTTTGTTGACGTCCCCGGCCCGTGTTGATGGCCACGAGGATCCGCTTCATCCATGTTGGTAGGCCGAGATAAACAATATCGATCTGCTTCGACGCCAACGCCCAGGCGCACGGAGCCGGCCTGATGTAAAGGCAAATTGGGACAGGACAGCCCCGTCATGGTCACTAGCCCATCTCCGGCCGATCGGGCCGTAAAACCGTTTCCCGTACCACCAGATGTAGGCATTAAAATTTATTTTTGTGAGGCAATCGTGGATTTCTAATGCGGTGTTGATATTCGCGGCGTACGTGATATTGGTATCGAGATGCTCGGTCATCCAGACTTCCTTTCCCAGGCTTTTGGCCAATTGGTTTTCGGTAACTCCGCCACCATAGATATGGCCGGCGGCGATGTCGAGATTGGCTACTGCGCCCCGGATCGGACAAAATGGTATTGAGGGTAATTCTGGTTGTTGCTGGCCCATTCCGGGGAAATAAACAATACCGGGTAGAAGCGGTAATCGTCAGTCCGGTGGTCCTGAATAAAAATCCCGCATCTGTTCAGCCGTGCACCCGCACCCTTCATAACCGGGGACATAGTCGGGCCCTGCTCGCAATGGAAATCGGCAGTACAAAGGCGCCCCATTGGCCTGCATATACAGGGCGAAATCGTTGAGGTACCGGGCAAAAGCCGCGGAACTATCTGCCTCAGGCGATCCCCGACCCGGTTGGTCGTTGGTTTTCGGCGCTGGCGGGAGGGCTCCAGGACTCGCGATGATTCGGTCGCCACGTTGGTCGGCCTCGGTGGCGTAACTCAGCCCGTGCTTCTTGCGGCATTGTCGGTGGGCCAGCCGGATACGGGAAATGTTGCTGAGGCCGACTTGCTCCGGCGCCCGACCCAAAAGCCGGTCAAATTTCTGCGCGGAGGTATGGCGCCGAGGTGCCCGGCGGCGTGAAGGGGAAGCGCAACCTGAAACCCTGGATCTCCTGGTGAGGTCTCGCCTGCGGGAGGGTAACCGTGGCATCGTAAAACGTCGGCGTAACCGGCGTTGGTTGCTCCTCTCTTCTTTTTTGAGGCAGCCCATTGCGGCGAGGGTAATACCGCAAAAAAGCGAGGATATTCCTTTTTTTATTATTCTTTATTTATACATCGGATCGTCTCCCTTGTATTTCAAATACTTGAATGCAGCGGTATTGTTGCTCTTTCACCTGGAAGAAGCGGGGTATACATGCCAAAAAGGCAACTGACGAATCTGCCGTATATTGATGCCCATGGAATTTGGTATCCAGGTCATTTTCAACAGCGCTATCCAGGCTTTTATTGTCGGTGGAAAAGTAAAAGCTGTACGTATCTCCGGTCGAGCAATCCGCAGCCCGGCTTGGGGTTGCGGTGATGATTCCGCAGGCGGCTTCGGGCCAGCAACTCCATGGACTTTTTCTTTCACGCTTTATATAGCTGGATGACTTTCTCCGCTTTCTGATTTGGATTTCCATACAGGAAATAGAAATGCTGTTCATCCCCGAAAAATGAGAAGCCCCGCTTTTTCCTGGAGGAGTTGGGCCGAAACCGTACTGCTGTTTCAGCCATGCTGCAGAGATGTTGCTTGGCGTTTTCCGATGAACGAAGGGTTGCCAAAAACCACCACTGTTTTGGGTTTGAGTTTCATCGAGAGCCCCAAGCTAGGGCGAAATGGAAAAAGAAACTGCTGTCCACCGTGCGTATAAAACAGGAAGGAAGGTGGTCTCATGAGCTGTTTTTAAAGCGCAAGGTGTACCTGCGAAATTACCGGACTGGGGGAGCGCCTTTTTGCTTGACTTTATAGGGAAGGAATGGGCGTATTGCACCTCTTTTGGTGATCGGGGCGATATACGAAGTCGTTCTCCATTCCACCGGAGCGAGGAAGGTCTCCCCGGCCGGTGATGTAATCGGTCGTAGGGCCCGTTGACGGCCTGAAAGATCGCAACAGGTTTTCCCGTCCGGCCTTCCACCAGTTGGGCGTGCCTGGCGGAGGACCGGATCCTTGCGGTCTTCCCTAGTCCTCTTCGAGTTAGGATGGGGCGTCTCAGTAAGGTACAAAGGGCCCCCAGATGGACTTGCTTCGGAGGACGACTTCGGAGTGGTTGACGGAAGTGCCGCCGGTCGCCGCATACAGGTAATACCAGCCGTTACGTTGGATGAAGTGTGGGCCCCTTCCATCCAAGCCGGCTTTTTGGAGATGCCCACCGGCCGTTGACCAGTATTTTTCTGCCCACTAACTTTAAGGGCCACGGGGGTCAACCTCGAACATGCGTGTGGTCCTATGACCGGAGTAAAGAGGTTTGCGGTCGGGCGCGTCGCTCCTGTACACGATGTAAGCTTTGCCCTCTATTTCATCGAAGTAGAGCAAGGGTCTATCCCCGCACTCCCAGGCAAAAAAACTGGTCACCCATAGCTCCCGCTGGGTTTTTGGCGGTGACCACAAAATTCCCATGGGGTCGATATCGGTAACAGGTCACGTAAAACGTATCTTTATGGTAGTTGATTGCAGGGGCAAACAGGCCCTGGCTCATGCGTTCGCCCATGAAATCCATCTGAAAGAAGGCTGGTGGATGACGTTCCCGATTTGTTTCCAATTTTTCAAATCCTTAGCGGAAATACGGAATACCAGGGAAATAGGAAAACGTGGACCGATGAGATAACAATCCGGACCGACCTTGACAATGCTGGGGTCCGCAGAATCCTTCAAGAATGGGATTGGTAATGGCGAGCGACTGGGAGAAAGCAAGGTGATAAAAAGGAGCAACCCCAT
>JADJPL010000017.1 GCA_016713275.1 Haliscomenobacter sp. | reverse complement strand
CTCAGGCTGAGCAACGAGGCGTTATCGCCAAAAGATCTCCCCTGTTTGCGGTCCTTCTCCGGTTTGCGGATATTGTTCGACTTCAGGAAATCTATCCATAGTTTTTCCACTTCCTTTGCGCTCAAACTATCTACCAAAACGGCGAAGCTGTTGTTGGTTCCAAGGCTCATCACCCTTTTCCCTTCCATGGGTCCCTGAGCAGAAGCCCAACCGAGAGCCAGGAATACCAGGCAAAAAGTAAAAAGTAAGGTTTTCCTATTCATGTTCTTGTTTTATTAACCAGAAAATCAGATTTCAACCCAAAACTCAAATACTAGACGCAGCCCCTCTGGAAAAGTCACCTTCTCAAGATCGCATTTTTTGTTCCGCGCAGTATTTCGCCAGGATTAAAGCGGGATGTTGCCGTGCTTTTTCCTGGGAAGGTGCGCCACTTTGTTCTCGGTCATAGCGAAAGCCCGGATCAGCTTGCGCCGGGTGTCCCTTGGATCGATCACCTCGTCGATGAATCCCCTCTGGGCTGCCCGATAAGGATGCGCAAACGCCTCCTGGTATTCTTTTTCTTTAATAGACAGCATCTCGGCGGGGTCATCGGCCTCGGTAATTTCTTTGCGGAAGATGATTTCCGAAGCGCCTTTGGCGCCCATCACCGCGATTTCAGCGCAAGGCCAGGCAAAGTTCATATCAGCGCCGATATGTTTGGAATTCATCACGTCGTAAGCGCCTCCGTACGCTTTGCGGGTAATCACCGTCACCCTGGGCACCGTCGCTTCGCAGAACGCATAGAGCAGCTTGGAGCCATTGACGATAATGCCGTTCCACTCCTGGTCGGTACCCGGAAGGAAGCCCGGAACGTCCACCAAAACCATCAACGGGATATTAAAGCTATCGCAGAACCGCACAAACCGGGCGCCTTTTCTGGAGCTGTTCACATCCAGCACGCCGGCCAGGCACATGGGCTGGTTGCCCACAATACCGATGCTTCTCCCGGCCAACCGGGCAAAGCCGACCACGATATTGTCCGCAAAGCTTTCATGGATCTCAAAGAAAGAATCGGTATCGACAATCCCCCGGATCACGTCGCGCATATCGTAGGGGTGGTTTGGATTCTCCGGAACGATATGGCGCAGCTCTTCCCGAACCTCGTCCTTCAGCTCATAAGGGAGCAATGGGGTTTTCTCTTCGCAGTTCTGCGGGAAATAACTCAGCAACCGGCGCACCTTTTCCAGGCAGTCGATGTCGTTGGCAGCCGTCAGGTGCGTTACCCCGGATTTGACCATGTGGGTTTGAGCGCCGCCCAAATCTTCGGAGCTGACTTCCTCGTTGGTAACGGTTTTAACGACGTTGGGCCCGGTTACAAACATGTAGGAGGTATCCTCTACCATGATAATAAAATCCGTCATGGCCGGCGAATAGACCGCCCCACCGGCGCATGGCCCCATAATCGCTGAAATCTGAGGAACCACCCCGGAAGTCATTACGTTCCTGAAAAAAATATCGGCGTATCCCCCCAGGGAATTGACGCCCTCCTGAATCCTGGCGCCGCCTGAGTCGTTCAGACCGATCACCGGCGCGCCGTTGCGCATCGCCAGGTCCATGATCTTGCAGATTTTTTCTGCGTGCGTTTCGGACAGGGACCCGCCGAAGACCGTAAAATCCTGGGCAAAGACGTACCCCAGCCTTCCGCCAATCGTTCCGTAGCCGGTGATCACACCGTCTCCCGGGAATTGCTGATCGGCCATGCCAAAATCATTGCACCGGTGGTGGACGAACATGCCAATCTCCTCAAAGGAATTGGGATCCAGGAGAAAGTGGATGCGCTCGCGTGCGGTGAGCTTTCCTTTTTGATGCTGGCTTTCCACTCGCTTGGCGCCTCCGCCCAATTTAGCCTCTGCTGCTTTTGTGTTTAGAAGTTCCAGTTTATCTTTCATTACCGGAAAAGGGTTATGGTTAAATAATTCAATTTGGCGCAAGGGGCGATAAAAGGATAAATGTTCCGATTTTGCCTCCTCTAAATTACGCAATCTGGCGCATTACCTGAAAAATGCGCCCATCAAACTTGAGAGAGATTGTAAAAAGAAGGAAAAAAATGTTTAACTTAACCCGTAACGGAACTAATTTTAAGCGATTTTAGCACAAACAAAATATAACATGTCCATTTTAGAGAAAGTCCATCCGCTGTCGGATAAAGTGATGCGCATGGCTGAATCCGAAACGTTGCGGATGGCAGCCTTGGCCCGGGAACTGAAATCCCAGGGCAAAGAAGTGATCAACCTGAGTATCGGAGAGCCCGATTTTGACACCCCCGTTCATATCAAAGAAGCTGCCAAAAAAGCGTTGGACGAGGGATTCACCAAGTATACGCCCGTTCCGGGCATCCCGGAACTGCGCGAGGCGATTTCGCACAAACTCAAACGCGATAACGGCCTGGATTTCAAACCCAGTCAGATCGTGGTTTCCAACGGCGCCAAGCAATCCCTGGCCAACGTGTTCTTCTCCTTACTCAATGAAGGGGACGAAGTCATCGTGCTGGCGCCCTATTGGGTAAGCTATATCGAGATGGTCAAAATCGCCGGAGGTAAGCCTGTGGTCGTCTTCGCCGGTATAGAACAGGACTATAAAGCGACCGCCGCGCAAATTGCCGAGGCGATTTCGCCCCGCACCAAAGCGCTGCTCTTTTCCTCCCCCTGCAATCCGACCGGTTCGGTCTATTCCAAGGAAGAGCTCGAAGAAATTGCCAACGTGGTGGCGCCCTATCCCGAAATCACGGTCATCTCCGATGAAATTTACGAATACATCACGTTCGCCGGCGAACACGTATCCATCGGCACTTTTGACCAGGTTAAGGACCGGACGGTCGTCGTCAACGGGTTTTCCAAAGGGTTCGCCATGACGGGGTGGCGCCTGGGATACATTGGCGCGCCCGACTGGCTGGCGGCCGCCTGCTCGAAAATCCAGGGTCAGTTCACTTCCGGCGCCAATTCGTTTGGCCAGAAAGCGGCCGTAACCGCGCTTACTTCCGATCTCGGGCCTACCTACCAAATGCGGGAAGCTTTCTTGAAACGCCGGGATCTGGTAACGGATTTGCTCAGCCAAATCCCGGGATTCAAGGTAAACAAACCCCTGGGCGCTTTTTACAGTTTTCCCGACATCAGCAACTTTTTCGGAAAAAGCGACGGAACGTTTACCATAAACAATGCGGATGATTTCAGTGAGTTTATCATCCATAAAGCGCAGGTGGCGCTGGTTTCCGGCGCTGCTTTCGGAGCTGATCAGTGTATACGGTTGTCTTTTGCCGCTTCCGAAGAGGAATTGGTAACAGCTATACGAAATATCGGAGAAGCGGTTGCCCTGCTGAAATAACCGTTCGCCTGTTTTTTTTTCACCGGGGCCTGTCTCAAAAGACGGTTTTTGACCCAGGCTAACCAAAGAATAGGGCCAGTCTCAAAAGACCGTTTTTGGCCGCCAAGGGACGAAAACGGTCTTTTGAGACAGACCCTAAAATCTCTTCCCGGTGGCAAAGGTTGGTCTTTTGAGACCGTCCTTTTCTCTTCTTTTGTATCTAGCTATCCAAAAGCCTGGTAATTTTTCGCTCTGCTATGACAAAGTTGTCAGGCCAGTTATATATTTGCAGTCCGCATTTTTTTGATGATCAGTCTAATACAATGAAAAGTACACCCCCGCAAGCGAATTCCATTCCACATTCCCTATCCATCCACGGCGAAACCCGGATCGATCCCTAC
The DNA here is from genome assembly GCA_016713275.1 of Haliscomenobacter sp. Taxonomy (GTDB): domain Bacteria; phylum Bacteroidota; class Bacteroidia; order Chitinophagales; family Saprospiraceae; genus JADJPL01. The sequence continues at coordinate 114,926 of JADJPL010000017.1, read as the reverse complement.
TTTTGGCTCAACCAGCGGGAAAACCCCGCTGTCCTGGAGTACCTCCAGGAAGAAAATGCCTATCTGGAAAGCCAGCTGGCGCACACCAAGCCGCTTCAGGAAAAAATTTTCCAGGAAATCACCGGCAGAATCAAGCAGGAAGACCAATCCGTACCCTATCTGGAGAATGGATACTATTATTTGACCCGGTTTGAATCCGGAAAGGAATACCCGATTTACTCCCGGAAGAAAGGCAGTCTGGACGCCGAAGAAGAGGTCTTGCTGAATGTCAATGAATTAGCCTCTGGTCATGCCTATTTCAGCGTTGGGGACAAGGCGGTCAGCCCAAACAACCGATTCCTCGCTTTTGGCGAAGACACCCTGAGCCGGCGGATCTACACCTTGCGGTTTAAGGATTTGGCCACCGGCGAATTCCTGCCCGAACAAATCCCCAACACCACCGGCCTGGCCGCCTGGGCAAACGACAATTCCCACGTTTTTTATACCGCCAAGGACCCCCCAAACGCTCCGGGGGTATAAGATCATGCGGCACCAATTGGGCAGCCCAATAGAGACCGACCAGGAAGTATACCGGGAAGAAGAAGAAACCTACGACACGTTCGTATACCATTCCAAGTCGCGCAAATACCTGATTATTCTTTCTTCCCAGACCATCTCTCAGGAATACCGCATTCTGGAGGCGGACAACCCAACCGGCGCCTTCGAGGTGTTTCACCCAAGGGAACGAGGGCTGGAGTATAGTATCGAACATTTCGACGACCGGTTTTATATCCGGACCAACCTCCAGGCGAGAAATTTCCGGTTAATGGTTTGCCCGGAGAACAGCACGAACAAATCCTTCTGGCAGGAAGTCGTTCCTCACAGAGAAGACACCTTGCTGGAGGATCTGGAAGTATTCAAAGGATTCCTTGCCCTCTCTGAGCGAAACCAGGGCATTACCCAAATCCGGATCATTTCCTTTTCCGGCGAAGACCATTACATCTCCTTCCCCGAAGAAGTCTACATGGCCTATACCTCGATCAATATGGAATTTGACCGGGAGTTGCTGCGCCTGGGCTATCAGTCGCTCACGACGCCGGTCACGACCTTTGATTACAACATGCGCACCCGGGAACTGACCCTGCTCAAACAGGAAGAAGTCCTCGGCGGATTTGACAAAGCGAATTACCATGCCGAACGGCTTCATGCGGTCGCCAGGGACGGCGCCAAGATCCCGTTGTCCGTTGTTTACCGCACGGGGTTTCGCAAAGATGGTACCCAGCCCGTGTTGCTGTATGGGTACGGATCTTATGGATTCAGCATGGAGCCCTATTTTAGCGCAGCCCGGATAAGCCTTCTGGACCGGGGTTTTGCCTTCGCCATCGCCCACGTCCGGGGCGGGGAAGATCTGGGCAGGGCCTGGTACGAACAAGGAAAGCTCCTGCACAAGAAAAATACCTTTTACGATTTTATCGACTGCGCCGAATACCTTCTGCACCACCATTACACCTCCAGGAATCACCTCTACGCTATGGGAGGCAGCGCCGGAGGATTGCTGATCGGCGCGGTGGTCAATATGCGCCCGGAAATCTGGAAAGGCGTGGTCGCAGTAGTTCCTTTTGTGGATGTCGTTACGACCATGCTGGATCAAAGCATCCCCCTGACCACATTCGAGTACGACGAATGGGGCGATCCTCGGAGCAAGGAGTATTACGACTACATGTACTCTTATTCGCCCTACGACAACGTGGAGAAAAAAGCCTACCCCGCTATGCTGATCATCACGGGGCTCCACGATTCCCAGGTGCAGTATTGGGAGCCGGCCAAATGGGTTGCCAAGCTCCGGGCCTATAAAACCAACGACGAGCCATTGCTTCTGTTCACAAACCTGGATACAGGGCATAGCGGCGCAAGCGGACGCTTTGAACGCTACCGGGAAACGGCGCTGGAATATAGTTTCCTGCTGGATCTGGAAGGCATTCGGGATTGATTAGGCCTAAATCCCAATCTTTTTCAATTGCTCCATAAGGTAATCCACTTCCTGCAGGGTATTGTGGTGGGAAAAAGAAAAACGGATCGTTTTCCTGGGCGAGTCTTTTTTTAGCGCATCCATGACGTGCGAGCCGGCATCGGCGCCGGAGCTGCAGGCGCTTCCTCCAGAAACCGCAATGCCCGCAATATCCAGGTTGAGGAGCAGTAGTTCCGTTTTGGGCCCTGGAGGAAACCCCACGCTCAGCAGTTTATAGTGGCCCTGGCCAAAGGGGTCGCCATTCCATTCGATGTCCGGGATAGCCTCCTCCAGCCGCTGCGCAAGATAATCCCGGACCTCCCTGATTTTGGCCCTTCTGCTGTCTATTTCCCCGTAAGCTTTCAACAAGGCCGCCGCCATCCCCAGGATGCCCGCAATGTTTTCGGTACCCCCGCGCATATTCCGCTCCTGAGAGCCCCCATCCAGGAAAGGCCTTAGGGCGTTTTGCTGGTTGATGTAAATGAATCCAACCCCCTTGGGTCCGTGGAACTTATGGGCTGACCCCGCGAGGAAGTCGATGGGCAGTTCCTTTAGATTGATCGGGTAGTACCCGAGGGTCTGAACCGTATCCGTGTGAAAATACGCGCCAAAACGCCGGCAAAGCGTTCCGATTTCCTGCAGGTTGGCCAACGTCCCCACTTCGTTATTGGCATGCATCAGCGATACCAGGGTCTTGGGGCCGCCGGAAGCCAGCAACGATTCCAGGTGCTCCAGTTCCAGGCGCCCGTCCTGGGTTTGCCGGACAAAAACCGTTTCCGTGCCCTGATCCCGCCGGAGCGCATCCAGAGAATGCAATACGCAGTGGTGTTCCGTTCGCGCACTGATGATCCGCTGAACGCCCAAATCCCGGACAGCGCATTTCAATGCCATGTTATTGGCTTCGGTACCACCGGAAGTAAAAAAAATCTCCCCGATGGAGGAATTCAGCGAAACCGCGATTTCTTTGCGCGCCTGTTCGATCGCCGCCCGGGCTCTCCTCCCCTCTTCGTGAATGGAGGAGGGATTCCCGTGAAGTTCCTGGTAGGCCCGGACCATGATCTCCATCACCTCCGGATCCAGAGGAGTCGTTGCCGCGTTATCGAAATAAATGCGACTCATGCGTTTGCATCTAGTTGTCCATTAAACCATTGACGCACAATAGACTCTTCGAAACCCAAAGCGCTCTGATGGTGAAATTCATTGGTGTGGGGGTTGTAGACATAGTCGTTGGCCCATTCTTTATGATTCCTGGCCAATGCGTCAAGCGCATCCAGGATGGCGCCGATCTCCTCATCGGTCATGATGGGGTGAATAGACATCCGGATCCAGCCCGGCTTTTCGGACAAGTCGCCATGGGTAATTTTATCGGTTATCGCTTCAGATTGTTCCTGCGATACATGAAGCAGGTAATGCCCATAGGTACCAGCGCAGGAGCATCCGCCCCGCATTTGGATTCCAAACCGGTCGTTGAGCAGCCTGACCCCCAGGTTGTAGTGAAGCCCGTCGATGTAGAAAGAGATTACCCCCAGGCGTGTCCGGTGTTCTCCTGCCAAAACACGGAGGTTGGGGATTCGGTCCAGACGCTCCCAGATCTGTTGCAGCATTTCCTCTTCCCGGGCATGGATCCGGCTCACGCCCATTTGTTCTTTGAGTTGGATGGCCAGGGCTACTTTTATGGTTTGAAGAAACGCCGGCGTACCGCCATCTTCCCTTGCCTCAATTTCGTCGATGTATTTATGGCCTCCCCAGGGGTTGGTCCAGTCGACGGTTCCGCCGCCGGGATTATCCGGGATCTGGTTCTTGTACAGCTTGGGGTCAAAGATCAGAATTCCCGTAGCGCCGGGCCCGCCCAAAAATTTATGGGGAGAAAAATAGATGGCATCCAGATGCTGCCCTTCCTTTTCCGGGCGCATGGAAATGGGGATATACGGCGCCGAACAGGCAAAGTCCACAAAACAAAGCCCTCCATGGCGGTGCATGATCTCCGCTACTTCGTGATACGGGGTTTGGATGCCCGTCACGTTCGAACAGGAGGTGATCGCAGCAATTTTATACTCCCGGTTCTTGTGCTTGTCCAGCAAGCGTTCCAAATCCATCAGATCCACCAGCCCTTGAGCATTTGGAGCAATGACCTCCAAATCGGCGATGGTCTCCAGCCAGCTTGTTTGGTTGGAATGATGCTCCATATGGGTGACGAAAATGACGGGCCGCTCGTTGTCCTGCAACCGGACAAAGTCCCGGTGGCGTTCGTGTACCTTCAAACCCAATATCCGCTGAAACTTATTGACCACCCCGGTCATACCGGAGTTGGATGCGATCAGCACATCCTCTTTGCGCGCGCCTACGTGGGCTTTGATGAGGTCTTTGGCCCGGTGATAGGCCATCGTCATGGAGCTTCCGGTAACGGTGGTTTCCGTATGGGTATTGCCGACAAACGGACCGATTTCCCTGGAAAGCAGGGTCTCTATGGGTTCATACAACCGGCCGCTCGCCGTCCAGTCGGCGTACAGGATCTTTTTCTCCGTACGGCGAAGGAAAAGTCTGATCGATGCCAACCACGTTGCGGCGAAATTGGGCAAAGAAGGATTCCAGCGTGGTCTTGGTTTTCGGCGGAAGGAGGATGGAAGACATAGAACGTTGGTTTTTGGATAAGGAGATGAACGCATTGGGGCTGTCTTAAAAGACCGGTCTTTGCTATCAGCATGATCTTTTTTTCAATTCTTTAAAAAATTGCTTTTCAATTTTTTAAAGAATTGAAAAAAGAAAAGACTTTTTGGCGGCCCGGGGCAAGGCCAGCCTTTGAGGACAGCCCCGAACAATCTCGGATTCAAAATCCGAGTTACAAGGTTCCGGATTGAAAATCCGGGGAACAATCTCGGATTCAAAATCCGAGCTACAAGATTCCGGATTCAAAATCCGAGCTACAAGGTTCCGGATTGAAAATCCGGGGAACAATCTCGGATTGAAAATCCGAGCTACAGGATTTGGGTTTTTATTTTATCCACCAGGTCACGGGCTTCTTCCGGGGTTGGAGCTTCGGCATAAATCCGGATGATCGGTTCGGTGTTCGACCCGCGCACATGCACCCAGCTGGAGGGGAAATCAATTTTCAGGCCGTCCAGCGTAGCGTACTCTTCCGAGGCATAGCGGGTTTCCAGGCGGCTTAGAACGGCCTTGAGGTCGAGGCCAGGCGGTAAGGAGATTTTATCCTTGACCATGACGTAATGCGGAAACTGGGCCCGGTATTCCGTCGCTTTTCCTCCAAAACGAGCTAAGCCGGTCAGAAAAAGCGCTAGTCCGGCCACCGCATCGCGGCCATAGTGCAGATCCGGAACAATCACGCCTCCATTGCCTTCTCCGCCAATGACGGCTTGGGTTTCTTTCATTTTCATAGCCACATGCACCTCCCCCACCGCGCTGGCGAAGTAGCTGCCGCCGTATTTGACCGTCACGTCGCGCAAAGCTCTGGAGGAAGACATATTGGAAACGGTATTTCCAGGACGGTTCTGCAGAACGAGGTCTGCCACCGCAACCAGGGTATACTCCTCCCCAAAGGGGGTCCCATCTTCGCTGATCAAGGCCAGCCGGTCTACATCCGGATCTACCGAAACGCCCAGGTCGGCGCCACGCAGCCGCACTTCCTCCGACAACCCGGTCAGGTGTTCGGGCAAGGGCTCCGGGTTATGCGCAAACTGCCCGTTGGGCGTTCCATTCAACAAGACGACCTCACAGCCCAGTTGCTCCAGCAGCATCGGAATAATCAGCGCACCCGTGGAGTTGATAGCATCCACGACCACCCGAAATTTCCTGCCCGCCACCAGCGCCCGATCCACTAAAGGGTATGCGAGTACCGCCGCTACATGTTTTTCCATAAAACCGGCGCCCTGGGTGTAGGCGCCCAGTTGGTCTACTGGAGCAAAATCCATTTCGTTGGCTTCCAGGGCGTGGAGCATCGCCTGCCCGGTATCCGGAGAAATAAAATTCCCTTCTTCGTTCAGAAATTTAAGGGCATTCCACTCCCTTGGGTTATGGCTGGCGGTAATGATGATGCCTCCCTGCGCTTTTTCCCAAATAACCCCCATCTCCACGGTTGGGGTGGTAGAAAGGCCGAGATCAACCACATCAATACCTTGCGCCAGTAAGGTTTGCACCACCAGCCCATGAACGATGGGGCCAGAGATGCGGGCGTCCCTGCCCACGACCACCTTGGGGCGGGGATGCTGTTTTTTCAACAGTGCGCCAAAAGCGGAAGCCGATTCAACTACGTCGATCGGTGTGAGGTTGTCCCCTCTTTTGCCTCCGATGGTACCTCTAAAGCCGGAAATGGATTTGATTAGTGCCAAAGCAATCGTTTTGCACAAAAATAAAAATAAATACCGCTAGCCTTCCTCCTGCCTGCAAACTATCTTTGCCGGGCCTAAACAAATAAAAAAATTGGCTCATCTCATGGAGGAACCCAACGCCTCGGGCGCTCCCGCCGAACGTTCGTGGTACGAAGACTGGTTTAACTCGCCTTATTACGAGATCCTTTACCACCACCGCGACGATTCCGAGGCCCAAGGCTTTATCGATCGGTTGCTGGTATGGCTCCAACCCAAAATGGGCGCGCTGATCCTCGACCTGGCCTGCGGCAAAGGCAGATTTGCCCGGTATCTGGCCCGGAAAGGGTTCCACGTCACCGGCCTGGATTTGTCCATCAACAGCATTACCCAGGCTCGGGAGTACGAGATGGAGAATCTCGCCTTTTTTACCCACGACATGCGGCTGCCCTACCGGATCAACTACTTTGATTGCACGTTTAACTTTTTCACCAGCTTCGGCTACTTCGACCAGGAACGCGACGACGTGCGCACCCTCAAAAGCGTAGCGCTTGGCCTGAAAAAAGGGGGCGTTTTTGTTCTGGACTTCTTCAATAGCACGTATGTAAAAAGCCATTTCCTGGGCAGCCAGCAGAAAACGATTCAGGGGATTACTTTTGAGACCAATAAATACGTCCAGGGAAACAGGATAGTCAAGACCATCGACTTCGAAGACCAGGGAAGATCCTGGCATTTTGAAGAAAGCGTCCGGTTATTCGAATTCCAGGATTTTGAGCGTCTGTTCGGTCAGGCCGGAATCCAGATAGAAACCTGCTTTGGCAATTACCACCTGGATCCATTTGACGAATCCTCCAGCCCGCGATTAATTCTTATAGCCCGTAAGCCATGATACAGACCCTGCTCGAACTGGACCTCCGGCTTTTCGAACTGATGAACGGAAGCTGGCATCACCCCTGGCTGGATTGGCTCTTTCCCTGGTGGAGGGAAAAGCTGACCTGGGTTCCTTTCTACTTACTCCTGGCCGGGTTCAGTGCGGTAAAATTCCGGCTAAAGGCATTGGGGTTTATTCTGGCGCTCATCCTCTCCGTAGGCCTTGCTGATACGGTGAGCAGCAAGCTCCTCAAGCCGGCAGTTCATCGCTTGCGCCCGTGCAACACACCGGAATTAAAGGAGGAGGTCCGCTTATTAACTGGCTGCGGGAAAGCGTATAGTTTTACCTCATCGCATGCAGCCAATCATTTTGCCGTAGCCGCTTTTTTAAGCTTAACGCTGGGGTTATGGTATCCCGGGTGGAGGCTTTGGCTTTATCTTTGGGCGGGGTCCATATCCTATGGACAGGTATATGTGGGGGTCCATTTCCCATCCGATGTTCTTGGGGGCGCATTAATCGGATTAATCATTGGCAACATCGTTGCAAAAATGTATCTTCGCCTTCCCAAATTACGCATACCCCTGCCTGCCCGGGTTTAAGGGGCGGGCCTTGGAGTAACCGCATCAACTGCTGGAAAATGGAATTATGGGAATACGGTTTGTTGCTTGGCGCCGCCTTGCTTGGAGGCGGACTTGCCTTTTTTATCCAACGCAAGCGGGTTCGGTTAGTCCAATGCCTGATTTCCTTTAGCGGGGCCTATTTACTGGGCTTGGCCATTACGCATCTAATCCCCGATCTGTACGCATCCGGAGGGCTGCTGCACCCAGGTCTTTGGGTCCTGGCAGGGTTTTCAGCCCAGCTTTTGCTGGAAACCTTGTCCAAAGGGGTAGAACATGGGCATATCCACCACATTCATGAGGCCAAGGTGTGGCCGATCATGCTGGGTTTGGTCCTGCACGCGTTTCTGGAGGGCCTTCCCCTAAGTGGGTACGAGCACCTCGAGCACCATGTGCGAGGGGACTCCGGCGGGATGAACACCTTGCTTTTCGGCATCGTCATGCATAAGGCCCCGGCAGCGTTTGCCCTCACCAGCCTGCTCCTGTTCGCCGAGATCCCGAAGGCCAAAGCGCTCCTGCTGCTGGTTCTTTTTTCCCTCTCCACGCCATTTGCGGCATTTTTTTCCGGAGTCACTGGCATCCCCCTTCAGGGCCTTTATGTTCTTTTGGCCATGGTGACGGGCTCTTTTCTCCACCTTTCGACATCGATTCTTTTTGAAAGCGGCTCGGGGAGAACGCACTCCGTGTCCTGGGAAAAATTTATCGCCATCGTGCTGGGTTTTACCGGCGCCCTGCTGAGTGCCTGACAGGCTGCCTCAACACCCTGGTTCGCGAGGTATAAAGGCATTGAAACCAAGCCTTTAAAGGAATTTTTTTCATTTGCCGGCGCATTCCACGGAAAAAACTCCACCGATTTGAAAATACCTTACAACTATTTTCTGTTAACCCTCGCTTAACTTAATGTATATTTTCCTATTTTGGCCCGTAAATCAGAATAAACGTTCTAATTACCAGACTTTCAAAGTATGAAATTCGATTCCCGAACCACCCTTCTGAATTTCCTTTTATTTTTTCTTTTGGGCGGAACGCTTTCCGCTCAGAACATCCTTCGTGGAGTGATTAAGGACGTCGATTCTGGCGAGCCTTTGATCAGCGCCACGGTCCTGATTAAAGGAACGTCGGAAGGCGCGGTTACCGACTTCGACGGGAAATTCCAGCTCAATACGGCTCAGAACTTCCCGATTACCCTCCTTGCATCCTATGTGGGATACAAGGAAAAGGAGGTTATTCTCTCCGCTTCCGGCCAGTTTACTACGATCCAGCTCGAGGCGGATGTCGTCAGCATTGCCGCGATTGAGGTGGAAGGCCGGCGGCTTTCCGAGAAACAAACCCAATCGCCGATCACGATGGAATCGATGGACAACATCGCCATCAAAGAGACCCCCGCGGTTAGTTTTTACGACGGCTTGGGGTCGTTGAAGGAGGTGGACCTCACCGCCGCCAGCCTGGGATTCAAGATCATCAACACCCGGGGTTCAACAGCACCAGCCCGGTGCGGTCGTTGCAGATCATCGACGGGGTAGACAATCAGTCGCCCGGCCTCAACTTCTCCTTGGGTAACTTCCTGGGCGCGTCGGAGTTGGACGTCAACCGCGTGAACCTCATCGTAGGGGCCAGTTCGGCGTACTACGGCCCCAACGCGTTCAACGGGGTGATCAGTATGGAGACCAAATCCCCGTTTTTACACAAAGGCCTGAGCGCCATGGTGAAAGGCGGAGAAAGGAGCCTGGTGGAAACCGGATTTCGTTATGCCGCCGCACTCAAGGACAAAAACGGCCTGGAGCGCTTGGCGTTCAAAATCAACTTCTTCTATTTCCAGGCCAACGACTGGCCTGCGGAAAATTACACGCCCGTTTTCGACACCGACTCCGGCCTGAAGAACCCGGGCGGGTTCGACGCCGTCAATATTTACGGCGATGAATACCTTCCGTCCAATGATTTTACCGGCTCGTTTGCGGTACCTGGGCTGGGGATCATTCACCGCAAAGGGTACCGGGAAATCGACCTGGTCGATTACGACTCCAAAAACCTCAAGGCGGGCGCTGCCCTTCATTACCGGCTCAAACCGGCAAAAAATTACCAGTCGCCCGAGTTGATCCTCGCTTCCAACTACAGCACCGGCACGACGGTATATCAAGGGGACAACCGGTTTTCGCTTCGCGACATCCAGTTTTTCCAGCACCGGATCGAACTAAAGAAAAACGACACGTATTTCCTCCGCTTATACGCGACGCATGAAGATGCCGGGAACTCCTATGACCCCTACTTTACCGCCATCAAACTCCAGGAACAGTCCAAATCGAACAACCAATGGCGCGCCGACTACCTGGGCTTTTGGCAGATCAATATGGTACCCCGGCTCCGCAAATTAGACGGATTCCCAAGCCCGCTGAACTACCTCGGAAGGCCTGCGGAATACAATGCGGCCGCCAATGCCTTTTTCGCCCAACCCATGGTACAGGATTCCCTTTCCCGTTGGCATTCCCTTACCCAAGCCGCAGCCGGATTGGCCAACCCGATCGACGGCACCAAAGACTATTTCGAGCCGGGCACGGAGCGTTTTCAACAAGTCTTCAATGACATCACCAGCCGCATTTCCTTTTCTGAAGGGGGCACCCGGTTTTACGACCGTTCTGCTCTGGTCCATGGGCAGGGAGAATACGCCTTTAACGACCTGGTCCGATCCGGAGCGATCTCCGATCTGGACGTCCGCATCGGCGGAAACTTCCGCATGTACCTCCCCGATTCGAAAGGGTCGATTCTTTTAGACACCTTTGGAAGAGATATCAATACCTATGAATACGGGATTTATGGCGGCGGCACCCTGGAACTCAACACCCGGCTTCGCCTGAGCGGGACCGTCCGGTTAGACAAGAACCAGAATTTCGACTACCTCTTCTCCCCTGCCGCGTCGATGGTATACACCCCAAACCTCGAGCAAACCTACCGGTTGTCGTTTTCTTCCGCTATCCGCAATCCGACACTGACCGACCAATACCTGTTCTATAATGTAGGCCGGGCTATTCTGATCGGCAACCTGGATGGGTTCAATAACCTGATTACCATCGAATCGTTGGAACAATATCTAAAAACCCTGAACCCGGGCGTGCTGGAATATTTTAACGTAGCGCCCATTCAGCCGGAAAAAGTGAAAACCCTGGAAGCAGGTATCCGGCGCACGCTCTTTGACAAACTCTATGCCGATGCCACTTACTATTTCAGCTTTTATACCGATTTTATCGGGTACAACCTGGGGGTAGTCGGGAGCTTCGACCGCACCACCGGCCTTCCGATCGACGTCCAGGCGTACCGGGTGGCTGCCAACGCCAAAGACAAGGTGACCACCCAGGGGTTCTCCCTGGGCTTGAACTATTATTTCTGGAAGAACTACGTCATCAATGGCAACTACTCCTGGAACAAACTCAATACCAATACCGACGATCCCATCATTCCCGCGTTCAACACGCCCGAACACAAGTTTAACCTGGGGCTTGCCGCGAGGGATTTGAAGGTCAACCTGCTCGGCAAGCAAGTGTCTAATCTGGGATTCAACGTCACCTACAAATGGATCGACAGCTTTATTTTCGAAGGGTCTCCGCAATTCACCGGGTTGATTCCATCGTATGATTTATTAGATGCGCAGATCAACTGGCAGGCAAAAAAGATTCATACTACGTTCAAGTTGGGCGCGTCCAATATCCTGGACCGCAAAATTTTCCAGACCTACGGAGGCCCTACCATTGGCCGACTGGCTTATCTTTCTATTCTCTATGAATGGATCAAAAAATAACTCCACCATTACTTTTTATCACCAAAAGCGCTTTTTATGAAATTTGTCAGATTTACCTTTTTTCTCTTTCTGGGCTTGCTGACTGGATACTCCTCCCAGGCACAGGAACGCTACCTCAAAGAAATTTTCACGGGGTTTACGGTCACTAAGAGTGTTACCTACGGGAACAACCTCAGCATATTGACCCAGGCCCCAGTCGCTACCGATTTAAAAATGGATGTGTACGCTCCTGCTGGGGATACACTCAAAAACAGAGCTGCCATTCTTGTCTTCCATACAGGTAGTTTCCTTCCCCCACTATATAATGGCGGGATCACTGGCGACCGGAATGATTCTACCACCGTTGAGATTTGCAGACGACTCGCCAGGATGGGTTATGTCGTATTCAACGCCACCTACCGCTTAGGTTGGAACCCCGCCGCTACCGGCGCCGATGGACAGGACATCCGGAACCAGCACGCTGCTGAAGGCAGCTTACCGGGGCATCCAGGACGGGCGCACACTGGCCCGGTTCCTGCGCAAATCCGTCGCCGAAAATAGTAACCCATACGGAATCGATCCAAGCCGAATCGCTGCCTGGGGACAAGGGACCGGGGGGTATATTTCTATGGGTATGGCTTTTCTCGACCGGTTCCAGCAGGAAGTGGTGCTCGAAAAATTCATTGATACAAAAACGCTCCAGCCATATATAGATACGACCCTTTTCGGCAATCTTTACGGCACCACGACAACAACCTTATGCCTCGCCAACCACCCCGGTTATAGCTCCGACATCAAAGCGGCCATCAACATGGGCGGCGCCATCGGCGACATTAACTGGCTGGAAGGCAAGCCTGGAGAGCCTGTGATTGTCGGCTTCCACGTCGTATCGGATCCCTTCGCTCCGTTTGCCGATGGGCCGGTCATCGTGCCGACTACCGGCGATTTTGTCGTCACCGTGTCCGGAACGTATTCGGTTGTCAAAAAAGCCAACGACCTGGGCACCAACGCCCCGATCGCCGATGCCAATTCCGACCTGACCAACCCCATCAATGCGGTCAATAAGGTCCTGAGCCAGGTTCCGATCGATTACCGGGGACAAGCGATCAAGTTGTCGACCGACAACATGTTCCCCTTTGTGCTGCCCGGCTTCCAATCCGGTCCCTGGGAATGGTGGGATAAACCAACCCTGAATGGGGTAGTCGCCTTCTACAACACGAATCTTGGAACCAACTTCAACGCCGACACCCTGCACCGCAACGGCTTGCTCACCAACCCAGATATGTCCAAAGCCAAGGGGATGGCCTATATCGACACGATCATGGGCATCAGCTTACCACGCCTTTACCTCGCCCTCAACCTGGCAACGTCTACCAAACAAGTGCTGAAGGCGGAAGACGTTGAGCTTAAGATCGCCCCGAACCCAGTGAGCGATATCGCCTACTTCCGCAGCAGCCCAAATCATACGATGCGGGATATTGCCATCTACAGCATGGATGGAAGGTTGATGACCGGAGCTATTAATCTGAATACCAATTACTACGAACTTTACCGGGGCAAGCTGCCTCCGGGTATTTACGTGGCCCAGGTCCGTTTTGACCAAGGGATTGTGGCCAGTAAAATCGTAGTCCAATAGCGATAGGCTGCTCTTAAAGTCCACCTTGTTGATAATGTACAAGGCGTAGTTATAGTCGTAATTATGCCGGTATTTGTCGTGAAGGATCAGCTGCTGATACTCCTGGTGCAGACGCTCCAAAAAAGGGTCAAAAGCAAAATCCCGGGGCACAAAAATCTTGGCCACATTCCGGCAGCCTAGGCCGAAATACTGGAAAATATCTTTCCCCAGCCGGTTGATCTCCTCTTCGGATTCCTTTCCGGTCAGCACGCCCACTGCGTTTCGGTTTTTGCGGATAATGTGGGGATACTTCCCAAAATACGACTCAAAATACCTGGCGGAATTGTTGCTTCCGGTAGCGATGACCGCGTCAACCCCCCGAAGCTGAGCAACATAATCCGTGTACGCGCTAACCCCGGGGTGAAATGACGCCATCACCTCCGTCAGGTGAGGTAACAGATAGGGGTCTTTATCCGACAGTTTAACCTGGGCCTTATGGCCGGATACGAAAACGCTCAACCAATCGTGAAATCCCACCAAAGGGAGATTACCTGCCAGGACCAGGCCCACCGTTTTCGGCGCCCGGTTCTCCTCCAACGCATACGGTGCCAGCCAGGTTTCCAATTTCTCCGGGCGGAGGAACGCCTCAGCGATGGCCAGTATAGAACCCTCCTGGTTTTCCAACGTAAACCAAGGGTTATGCCTTTGGGATGTTTCCATCACGGTAGCCAGGGGCTCGGGGCGTTCCCAGAGATAATCGCCCAGGCGAACCAACAGGCGGAGGCGCTCTTGCAGCGGGATAAGGGTCATCTGGTTAAGGTTTCACTTCCGGTAATCACTTCTTATTGCTTGTCCAGCAAGGCCTTACGGCTCTCCACGTAACCCCTCCAGGCGTCCAGGGCGCTTTGAAAATCCGGGGGCAACTCGGTATCCAGTTGCAGGAATTTCCCGGTGCCGGGGTGGACAAAGCCCAGCGATTTGGCGTGCAGCGCATGCCGGGGAAGGAGGGTAAACACATGGTCGACAAAAAGCTTGTACTTGCTGAAAATCGTCCCCTTTACGATTTCATCCCCTCCGTACTTGCTGTCGTTAAACAGCGGGTGCCCCAGGTGCTTCATGTGGACCCGGATCTGGTGGGTTCTGCCGGTTTCCAGGTTGCATTTGATCAGGGTCACGTAATACAACCGTTCCAGCACTTCATAATGGGTTACCGCCCATTTGCCCTGGTCTCCATCCGGAAATGCGGTAAATTCATCCCGAAACCTGGGATGGCGGCCAACGTGGGCGTCGATGGTTCCCAGATCGTACTTCGGGTCGCCCCAAACCAGCGCATAATAGGTGCGTTCGATGGTGTGGTAAAAAAACTGCTTGGCCAGGTGGTTCATGGCGTAGTCGTTTTTGGCAACTACCAGCAAGCCGGAAGTCTCTTTATCGATCCGGTGAACCAGGCCCACGCGGTCCTGAAAATTCCCATCCGGAACCTTCACCTGCCCCAAATTGAAATAATAGGCCAGCCCATTCACCAGGGTATTTCTTGGGTGGCCCACCCCCGGGTGTACCACCAAGCCAGCGGGTTTAAACACCACCAGGAGATCGTCGTCTTCGTAACGGATATCGAGCGGGATATTCTGCGGGATGAGCCGGGTAGGGTCGCCCTGCTGTTTGGGGAGAATCAGTTTGATTTCCTGGCGGGGCTTGACCTTGAAATTCGGTTTCACCTCCTGCTCGTCGACCAGTATTGCCCCCGCTTTGATCGCGTTCTGGATCCGGTTGCGGGAAACATTCGAGAGGCGGTCCATCAAAAACTTGTCTATGCGGACCGGTTCCTGTCCCGCGTCTACCCTAACGTACTGATACTCGTAGTATTCTTCGTCGTTTAAAAGGTCGGAACTCCGCTCCTCCCGATCGTGCTGCATTATTCCGGCTTTTTGTTATGTTGTTGAGGTAAAGGGTAAAAATACACACTCTTCCATGGAGCATCCAACGCTTTTTTGGTTTTTTTGACCTTTACGCAAAATAAGGAAACAATAAAGGAGGGAAAAGGGTTGGGTTCCCATGCGTCCACGACCTGGATGCGATGCGCAGGAAGAAGCCGCTGCCGACCAGTATTCAACCGGCAGAAGACCTCCTGGCAGGTCTGAACCAGGCGCTATAAGCGGTTTTGTATGGATTCAGGGCCTGATCTGGCCAATGAATTCCGAGGTTGCTTGCTTAACCTCCCCTCCCTGCTCCAGGGCTTTAATAAAGGCGCTACCGATGATTGCCCCTTGCGCATACCGGCAAGCAGTGTCATATCCTTCCCGCGTGGAGATCCCGAAACCAATCAGCCGGGGATTGCGCAGCCCCATGCCGTTGATCCGTTCGAAGTAAGCGATTTGCTTATCGGAAATTCCCGCTTTGGCGCCGGTAATCGAGGAGTCAGAAACCATATAAATGAATCCCCGGGTAAGTTCGTCGATCTTCCGGATCCGCTCCTCCGGGGTTTGCGGAGTGATCAAAAAGCTGATGGCCAGACCTGCATGCTCCACCAGATCTTTATAATGCTTTTCGTATTCCAAAAGCGGCAGATCGGGAAGAATTAGTCCGTCGACTCCTGCTTCCTGGCATTTTTCAAAAAAACGGGCTTCGCCGTATTGCATAACCTGATTGAAATACCCCATCAGGATGAGCGGGGTATGGATCTGTGCCCGTATGGCTTTAATTTGATCAAACAGCCAGGGCAGTGTCGTCCCTTTGCGCAGCGCGACGGCGCCGCTTTCCTGAATCGTCGGGCCATCGGCAAGCGGGTCGGAATACGGCATACCGATTTCGATAAAGTCCACGCCTGCCGCTTCGAGGGCAGACAGGGTCGCAGGAAAGTCCTTCGGGTCCGGATGACCTGCGGTGAAATAGATATTCAATATCCCGCCGGATTTCCGTTGAAAAAGGTCCTGAATGCGGTTGGTTGGTTGTTGCATGATAAATTATTGGTCATTACCCTTTTAGCCAAATCAATGTGCCTCCAGATGCCGGATGTAAGCGGCCAGGTCCTTGTCCCCCCGCCCGGAGAGGCAGATCACCAGCACCTCATCCCGTTCAAAGCGGATTTTATCCAGGGCAGAGAACGCGTGGGCCGTTTCCAGCGCCGGAATGATCCCTTCTTTTCTGGCTACGTGAAAAGCAGAAGCCAGGGCTTCTTCATCGGTTACGGCCACCGCTTCCGCGCGTCCGGTTTGGATCAAATGCGCGTGCAACGGCCCAATTCCGGGATAGTCCAGTCCGGCAGAAATGGAATGCGGCTCTACGATTTGCCCATCCGGCGTTTGCATCAGCAGGGTCCGGCTTCCGTGGATGATTCCCCGGGTGCCCAATACGCTGGTCGCGGCGGAGCGGCCGGTGTCCACGCCTTCACCGGCGGCTTCTACGGCAATCAGGCGGACTTCCGGCGCATTGAGGTAATGGTAGAACGCCCCGGCCGCATTGCTGCCCCCTCCGACGCAGGCGATGACGGCATGGGGATTCTCCTTTCCCGTTTTTTCCAGCAACTGCGCTTTCATTTCCTGGCTGATCACCGATTGAAACCGGGCCACCATATCCGGATAGGGATGCGGCCCCACGACCGAACCGATGATGTAGTGTGTGTCGACCGGGTTGTTGATCCAATCCCGGATCGCTTCGTTAGTGGCGTCTTTTAACGTTTGGCTTCCACTGGTGGCCGGCCGCACTTCTGCCCCCAGCATGCGCATGCGGGCCACATTGGGCGCCTGGCGCTCTATGTCTACCGAGCCCATATACACGATGCATTGCATTCCCATCAGCGCGCAGACGGTGGCGGTGGCAACGCCGTGCTGCCCGGCGCCGGTTTCGGCAATGATCCGGGTTTTACCCAATCGCCGGGCCAACAGGATTTGCCCGATGGTGTTGTTGATTTTGTGGGCTCCTGTATGGCATAAATCCTCCCGTTTTAAATAAATCTGCGCTCCATATTGCTCCGACAAGCGCTCCGCCAAGAAAAGCGGCGTCGGCCTCCCGACGTAATCCTTGAGCAAATGCTGGAACTGCTGCTGGAACTCCGGTTCCTGCGTGATCTTCAGGTAGTTTTTGCGTAGCTCCTCGACGTTGGGGTACAGCATTTCCGGAATGAACGCTCCCCCAAATTCCCCGTAATACCCATTTTCATCTACTGCGATCGTCATGGCCGTTCTTTTTATTCATTCAAAGAAACTATCTTCTATTAAATAAGCCCAAGGTAAAAACGAATCAATCCCTTGCACGTCTTTCATTCCCGGAGCGCTTTCAAACCGGCTGTTCAAATCGATCCCTGCGAACAGGGGATGCCGAAATTGGTCCAACGCCCCGGCCGAATCCGGGCCAATCCCTCCGCTGAGCAGAAAAGGACACGGCCCCTGGTAGGATTCGAGCAAACTCCAGTCGAACGACTGTCCCGTCCCGCCATACCCTTGCTGCCCTTTGGTATCAAAAAGGACCCATTTACAAAAAGGGGCAAAGGCGGCAACTTCATTAAAAGAAAACCCATCGCCTACGGAAAAGGCCTTGATGAGTTCTGCCCGGCGCATACTGGTCATCGACCATAAATTCATCAATTCGGCGCAATAGGCCGGGCTTTCGTCTCCATGAAGCTGCACGAAGTCCAGCTCGTAGTCGTGGACCCGATTCAACACGTCCTCGATTTCGGAGTTCACAAACACCCCCACCCGCTTGATCCCCTGCAGGCGCCTGGAGGCCGGCGACGCCAGCCACTTTTCCAGTTTGGCCCCTTTCACATAGCGGGGCGACTTGGGATAGAAAATGAACCCGATCATATCCGGGGCAATTGCGGCCAGCTCCAGGATATTATCGGGGTCCCGCATCCCGCACACCTTGACCATCAACCGGCTCATGCTATGGCATTTTTTAACAGGTCCTCCAAAGCGCGCAACAGCTCAATGAATTCCCGGCATTTTTTTTCGGGCGCAGCATCTTGCATAAAATGCTCGCCCATCAGAAATCCTTTATATCCAATATCCTTCAGTTCTACGATGACCGCCGGGTCGTTTATCCCGCTTTCTGAAATGGCGAGCACTTCGGTTGGCATGGAGCCAAACATTTCGATCGACGTTTGTGTCGAAACCGCCATGGTCTTTAAATTCCGGTTATTCACACCCAGAAGTCGAATTTCTGGGGACCAGTGGTCCAATTCTTCTTCCGCGTGGACCTCCATCAGGACTTCCAGCCCCAGGGCGGCGGCCGTTTGGGCCAATTGGCGCAATTGGGCCTTTTCCAGGCAGGCCGCGATGAGAAGGATCGCGTCGGCCCCAATGGATTTGGCCTCCACGATCTGGTACTCGTCGACGATAAAATCCTTTCTCAGGATGGGGCAAGCGTTGCATTTCCGCGCTTCGGACAAGTCGGCATGCTTTCCGCCAAAAAATGATTCGTCGGTAAGGATCGACAACGCCGAAGCGCCGGCTTCGATATAGCCCATTGTCACCTGCTCCACCGAGGCCCCGGGGTTGATATCGCCTTTGGAGGGCGATCGGCGTTTAAACTCCGCGATGATCCCACTTTTGCCGGATTGGAGCAGGAATTGGCGCAGGGAAAAGGATGGTGTAGTGAAAAATGGAGACTGCTCCAGGGCTTTCACCGGGACGCGTTCCTTTTGGGCGGCCACTTCTTTCCGCTTATGAGCTACAATTTCATCAAGCACATGCATAGATCGTTGTTTTTATAGGCGATTACGCGCTAACCTCCAGCAACTTTCGCAAAAGCTGGTAGGCCCGGCCGCTTTCGATGCTCTCCCGGGCTTCTGCGATGCACGCTTCCAGCGAACGATCCGGGCGAATGACCTGAATGGCCAGACCTGCATTCGCCAGTACCGCGTTTTTCTGGGCGGTCGTGCCGTTGTTTTGCAATACGCTCAGGAAGATATCCCCGGCTTCCTGAGCGGTTTCCCCTCCATGCAGGTCGCTTTGTTTCACCAGCGGGAATCCCAGTTCCCTAGGGGAAAGGATGCGTTCGCTGTCGTTGGTACAGATTTTGAAATCCCCGGTCAGGGAAACCTCGTCATAGCCATCCAGGGCATACACGATAGCAAAGCGGCGGCCGGACTGTTGCATAATGTACTGATACATTCGCAGCAACTCCATGCTGAACGTACCGAAGAGCTGGAACCGCGGCTGGACGTGGTTGACCAAAGGGCCCAGCATGTTAAAAAACGTCTTGGTTCCCAGTTGCCTGCGCACCGGAACGACAGCTTTCAGCGCCGGGTGAAACAATGGCGCGTGGAGAAAACACATATTGGCGGTTTCCAGCTGGCGCCGCAACGTGTCCTGGTCGTTGGTAAACTTATAACCCAATTGCAGCAGCACATCCGACGAGCCCACGGCAGAAGAAACGCCATAACTGCCGTGCTTGCTGACTTTATACCCTGCTCCGGCCAGGACCACACAGGAAGCGGTGGAAATGTTAAAGGTATTTTTACCGTCGCCACCGGTACCCACCACGTCGGCCGTATCCATGCCCTGGAGGTCGAGGGGGACGCAAAGTTCTAAAAGCGCGTCCCGAAAGCCCTGAAGTTCCGACAACGTAATGGGGCGCATATTGAACACCGTGGTAAAGGCAGCCACCTGAATTTCGTTGTAGTGGTTTTCGGCAATTCCGACCAGGATCTCTTTCGCCTCCGCGCGGCTAAGTTTGTCGTGCTCGTATAGTCTGGAAAGGATGTTTTTCATAGCTTCTTAATTTATTATGGTTGTCCGCCAGCGCATGTACCTAAATCAACTCGTCAAAGCCCTGGCTACTCGCGATTTTTCATCTACCGTGCGGGAGGCATATTCCAGGAAATTGTTCAGCATCGCCTTACCCAGCGGGGTCATGATGGATTCGGGGTGGAACTGCACGCCAAAAACGTCGTGCTCCCGGTGCCGAAACGCCATCACCTCTCCCTGAGCATCCCAGGCTGTCACCTGCAGGCAGTCCGGTACGCTTTCTTTGTTGACCACCCAACTATGGTAGCGGCCGGCCTCCCATTCCGCCGGCAACTCCTCAAATAGAACGCTGGACGCCGGATCGCAAAAAATGGGGGTGGAAATCCCATGGTACACCTGGGTCAGGTTCTGAAGGACGCCCCCAAAGGCCTCCCCAATCGCCTGGTGCCCAAGGCAAACCCCCAGAATGACCTTCTCCGCCGCGTAACGCTGCAGCAAGTCCGGCATAATCCCCGCCTCCGACGGCAGCCCCGGCCCCGGCGACAGCACGATCACATCGTACCGCTCTACAGCCTCCAGAGAAATGGCGTCATTGCGGAAAACGTCTACCTTATGGCCCAGGAGCTCCTGCAGGTACTGCACCAAGTTGTAAGTAAACGAATCGTAATTGTCTAAAACCAAAATATGCATGCGATGTACGGTTTACGGTTTACGGTGGACGGGGGACGGTGGACGGAGGACGGTGGACGGTGGACGGTAGACGGTGGACGGTGGACGGTGGACGGTGGACGGAAAATTACATCCTCTACATCTTTTACATCCTCTACATCCTCTACATCCTCTACATCCTCTCCTTCCTCTCCTCCCTCTAAATCCCTTCTGCTTCTTTCAGCGCGCGTTTCAGGGCGCCCAATTTATTATTTACTTCCTGGAGTTCACTTTCTTCCTGGCTGGCGGCGACGATGCCGGCGCCGGCCTGATAAAACAAGGTATTGTCCTTGCTCAGGAAGGAGCGGATCACGATGGCCTGGGTGATATCGCCGTTGAAGCCCAGCATGCCGATGGAGCCGCCGTAGAAACCCCGGTTTTGGTTTTCGTACTGGTTGATCAGTTCGATGGCTTTGTACTTGGGGGCTCCGGAAAGGGTGCCTGCGGGGAAGGTATCGCCAAAGATCTGGATCGGGTTGGCGCCGGGTTCGAGGTCGCCTTCCACGGTGGAAACCAGGTGGATGACGTGGCTAAAAAACTGGATCTCCTTGAGTTTTTTCACCCGGATGTTCGTCGCGTGGCGGCCCAGGTCGTTGCGGGCGAGGTCTACCAGCATAATATGTTCGGCCACTTCTTTGGGATCTTCTGCCAATTCCCGGGCTTTGATTGCATCCACTTCGTTGTTTCCGGTCCGGCGGTAGGTCCCTGCGATGGGGTTCACCCGCGCCACCCCCTCCCGGATGAGCATCTGCGCCTCCGGCGAAGACCCCAGGATTTTGAAGCTGCCGTAGTCAAAATAAAATAGATACGGCGAAGGGTTGATAGACCGAAGGACCCGGTAGACGTTGAACTCATCTCCTTTGAATTGCTGGCTGAATTGGCGGGAAAAAACGATTTGGAAGACATCGCCGATCTGGCAATGGTGCTTGCCGGTGCGGACCAGTTCCATAAACTCCGCATCCGTCAGGTTGCTGCTTTCCTCCCCTTCGAGGTGGAATTCGTGTATCGGCACCTTCTGGCTGCGCAGCAACCCCTCGAATTTTTCCATCTCTGACGATTCCCCGTCGAGGAGGTTCTCCAGCAGGTAGAGTTCGTTTTTGAAGTGGTTGATCGCGATAATAAACCGGTGCAGGGTGAAGCGGATATCCGGAATATCCATTTTGCGCTTTTCGGGATCAAACGACAGGGAGTCGAAATACTGCACGCCATCAAAACCGACATGGCCAAAAAAGCCGTTGAATACCGGAAACGGGGTATCCTGCTGAACGGAAAAGCTGTCGGCGAAAGCTTTCAGCGCGACGGGCACGGAATGCCCATCGCTCACCTGCTGTTCCGTCCGGCTGCCATCCGGGTGGGAAATAACGATTTTTCCGCCGTTGACTTCAAAATGGGCGATGCCCTGCAGCCCGATAAAGGAAAAGCAATCTTCGGCGCTGCTGAAATCGTTGCTCTCCAGTAAGACCGGGTTGGTATACTGGTCGCGCACCCGCAGGAACAGCGAGACCGGAGTGATCAAATCGGCCAGATACTTCTTCACCCGGGTTTGAATCCGGATTTGAGGCAATGTGTTTATTTCCATGTTTGGTTCGAGTTTCAAAATAGGCGTAATGCAAAGCGGCTTGCCGGGTGATCCGGCAAGCCGCTTTGGTTCCAAAAAGCAATGGCCTGACCTTTCACCCGGTTACCGAATGATCGTGCCACCACCACTGAATGTTTGAAACCACCTGTTGGTTCATCTTCTTAAGATTAAATTCCGGCTCAAAGATAAGACCCCTTTGAAATAAAAAAACCTCAGAGGGAATTTTTTTTCAGCAGACCGGAAACCTGTTGTTCGTAGACTTCCGTCTACGAGTTCCCTGTTGTGCGTAGACTTCCGCCTACGTGTTCCCTGTTGCTCGTAGACTTCCGTCTACGTGTTCCCTGTTGCTCGTAGACTTCCGTCTACGAGTTCGTTCAATCTTCAGATTGCGTGGGTAATCTACTACCATTAGGAGCATTGCTGCGTTGTCTGAACTGTGATTTGGGGGATTAAAGGATGGACAGGATGGGGGGGGGGCGATTTGGGCGTAAGGCGCAAGGCTTGAGGCGCAAGGGCAGGTACCAAAGGCGGACCGTCTGCCGTTTCACCCGTCTGCCGTCCACCGTCTGCGGTTGCTTCTTGTCTGAACCAGGATTTGGGGGGATTAAAGGATGGACGGATGGGGGGATTTGGGCGAGCGGTAGGCCGCGTACCCCGCCTGTGTCTGAACCAGGGGGGATTAAAGGATGGACAGGATTATTTTGGGCCCCTCTTCCATCTGACCATCCATAAATCAGAATCTGTGATTCAGACAAGAAGACGGCAGACGGGAAACGGCGGACGGTGGACGGCGGACGCTGAAACACCTTACGCCTTAAGCCCAAATTGCCCCCCATCATGCCCATCCTTAAATCATGCAAATCACAGTTCAGACAACGCAGCATTGCCCCAATGGACAACGAAACCGGCAACCTGAAAGATGCGTGCATGGCTTTTTGTCTGAATCGCTGATGACGCAGATGAAAGGATTTCACAGAATATTAAGGAATGGCCCTTCTCCATCTGCGTTCATCCAAAAATCAGCGAAATCTGTGATCCAGACAAGAAGCAACGGGAAACGGGAAACGGCGGACGGTGGACGGTGGACGGAAGACGCTGAAACACCTTGCGCCTTACGCCTTAAGCCCAAATTGCCCCCATCCTGGCCATCCTGTAATCCCCCCAAATCCTGGTTCAGACAAAGTAGCAAGGCCCCCCAAGGACAAACGAAACCAACGACTGCCCGGCGCGCTTCCCGGAATAAAATTCCGGTCAACAGCCTTGGATTGAAAATCCGAGCTACATCATGCACATCCTTAAATCATGCAAATCACAGTTCAGACAACGCAGCAATGCGCTCATGGCAAACGAAACCAACCACTACACGGCGCCCGGAATACAATTCCGGTCAACAGTCTCGGATTGAAAATCCGAGCTACATCCTGTCCATCCTTCAACCCTGCAAATCGTGTTCAGACAACGCCCCAACGCCCCAATGCCTAAACCCATATATACCCCCGATATATAGGCGCCTGCTTTCTATAATTCTACTTCTGAAGCACATATATACAATACGCAGCTTACCCCATATATCGGAGATTCATAGTGCCGCGCCAGGAAAACGCTTTCTCATATATACGGCCTTAACGCAGGGTGGATGCGCTGCGCGCATCCACCCCTGCTGTTCCAAAAGGCTATTTTTTTCCTGCAAAAGGTAAAAAGGTAAAAAAGCTAAAAATTAAAGGGTCCTGGCGAGACGAAAACCGGCGCGGCCGTCCCGAAGGCCGGGAGTGCCGTCGCCGCGAAAGGCAACGCGGCAACCCTGCGGGTAGTTGCGCCAAGACCCACCGCGGAGCACACGGTAGGAGCCGGTAGATGGGCCTTTAGGATTTGTCTGCGCTTCGGATGGATAATCGCCGTACCAGTCCCAGCACCACTCCCATACGTTGCCGCTCATATCGTGCAAGCCAAGGGAGTTAGGGCTGTTGAGGCTGCCTACGGGCACAGTTTTCTTGCGATATTCGCCTACGACGGAATATTCCTTTTTATAGCTGGCCGAAGCAGCAAAATTGATCTCCTTTGGATCGGCGATATCCTTCCCGTTTCCAAAACGCACTTTTTTGCCCCCTTCCCGGGCGGCATACTCCCACTCCGCCTCCGTGGGCAGGCGGTAGCCGTTGGCTTGCCAGTGGGCCGTAACCGTGCTTCCGCTGATCGAATAGGCTTCCTGGAGGCTCTCCTGTTTGCTGCGCCAGTTGCAGTAGGCTACGGCATCTTCCCAGCTCACGTTGATCACCGGGCGCTGGCTGCGGCCCCAGCCTTCATCCTTTGGTTTTTTCCTATTCGTAGCTTCGCACAAGGCATCGTACTCATCGAAAGTCACTTCGTGTTTCCCAATCAGAAAATCGCTGAGGGTGACGGAATGGACGGTTTCATTATTAAACTCCTTATCCCCCATCACGTCGCCCATATTAAAGGTACCGGCGGGGATTAACACCATGCTTCCTGTTGGCGATGTAGATAGCGCGGGTTGAGCAGAAACGGATATTTTGGGGATCTCAGCCATCAGAGGTGGAGTACCCGTTCCTTTTTTGCGCAGTTCATCGATTCTGTTTCGGGCTTGCGCCCGATACTGGCCGTTTGGATAATCCAGCAAGTATTCCCGATATGCAGATAAGGTTTCCCGTCTTTGAGTGTCTACCCAAACCAAAGCTTCTTTCTCCAGTTTTTTTAAATCCTCCAAAGCCTTAGTAGCATGCGGACCGGTTGGA
The DNA here is from genome assembly GCA_016713275.1 of Haliscomenobacter sp. GTDB lineage: Bacteria > Bacteroidota > Bacteroidia > Chitinophagales > Saprospiraceae > JADJPL01. The sequence goes on along the minus strand of JADJPL010000017.1, from coordinate 90,025 downwards.
TAGCGTTCAAGGTAATCATCATACGCTTCAGCAGTGTTGGATCGAACAGTTGCTTCCCAGGCAAATACTTCATCACTCGTCTTCACCCGAAACACAAACTGCCCCGAATCGTCCCCTTTTACATCCAGGGGCTTGAACACCGGTGTCTGTTTCTTTTTGGTCATCGCTTCGACCTCCTCAATGACGGCAGCGGCCAATTTCTGCACCCCCAGGTTTTCGCGGTTTTCGCGGAGGTTTTTCAACAGCTTTGCTGCAAACGGGCTATTCTCCCCCGGCGTGCCGTCCAAGGCCCGTTCGCGGCTATGGCTGGCGGCGAGCCCCCAGCGGGAACGCTTGGTTTCGTAGCCGGCAGCCGACAGGTCTTTGTAAGACAGAAAAAGCGAACCAGAGAAACAGGCATCCGCTATTACGAAGGTGTGAAAACTATTGATCGCATCCAGGCGGGATTTCAGGTCGTAGGTGGAAACAAACTCGTCGTCGCGATCCGGGTGGGCCTCTACCGGGATCCAGTAGCCAACATCATCTACTGTTTCGCCATGGCCAGAGAAGTAGATCACCAGGTTGTCGTTGGGCTTAACCTTGTCCTTCAATGCTCTCAGATTAGACAAGATATTAGCGCGGGTGGCATCCTATTCCGCAGCGCAATGACATGATCCTGGTCAAACTGGTATTGGTTGATTAGCAAACCTACAAAGTCACCGGCATCCTTGACGCAATTATGTAGCTTGGGGCAATGCCGGTATTTATCAATCCCAATAACCAGCAAATAGTTCTTCCCCCCGGGGCCGGCGGCCGCCTCCCCTACCTTCCCGGTGACGATTCCTTTGTCTTTTTCTTCTTTTTGGCTGGACATCAGGGGCCTGTTATGGGTAGCAAGATAAAGAAAATTGGCCGGAATACAATGCCGGTCAATGGTGCCGGATTGAAAATCCGGGCTACATCAAGCAACGGGGGACGGTGGACGCCGGTCGGGGACCGGCTAATAATTCCGCACGAAATCTAAGGATTTCGGCGAACAAGGGCAATCTGAAGATTGAACGGACGCGTAGACGGAAGTCTAAGCGCAACAAGAGACGGTGGACGGTGGACGGGTGAAACGGGAGACGGACCGTCTTTGTACCTGGCCCTTGCGCCTCAAGCCTTGCGCCTTAAGCCCAAATTGCCCCCCATCATGCCCATCCTATAATCATGCAAATCACAGTTCAGACAACGTAGCAATGCCCCTAATGGCAGTAGATTGCACGCGCAATCTGAAGATTGAACGGATGCGTAGACAGAAGTCTACCCACAACACAGGGGTTACGCACAACAGAACAACAGGAAAATCAATGCCTCTCCCCTACTCTTCCAGATCCTTCTCAATCAGCCGGGTAACGTATTCGATCATGGTCATCTCCAGGTCGATGATTTTGCGTTTGGCCCGTTTGGCCAGCGGCTTGGGCAGGTGAATCGACAAGCGGACGATGTCGCCGATTTCGCGGGTAGAAGCGCGACCTAAGATGGGCTTGGCTTCTTCGGCGGCAGGTTTTGACGTAGGGGCCGGTTTGGCGGTTTTGGGAGGCTCCTCCTGGTGGATCTCTTTGACGGCTTCTTCCAGCACCGATTCTGTCTGCCTGGTTTCGGGCCCTTGTTTGACCACCGGTTTGGCGGTAAAAAGAGAAAATTTGGTTAGATCAAAAAAAAATTTGGCCATTGGGGTCAAGTTATTTATTTCATTAATCAGCCTTGGCCATCGAAAGCCATTTGGTTAATAATTTACAAGTTAGACATTTTTTAAAGAAGTCACATCCCACCTACCGCCTTATCTCTATAATACGTTACGCTTATGAATCTTCAAACGACCAGGACCACCCAATCATCCCGTCTCATAGTCCTTCCGTTCACCCAACACCCTCTCTCCCCATCCTTTAATCCCCCAAATCCTGGTTCAGACAACGCAGCAATGCCCCCAATGGCAGTAGATCATTCATGCAATCTGAAGATTGCATGAATGCGTAGACAGAAGTCTCACGCACAACAAGAGACGGTACGGGCCCCCCCCCCAAAGGCGGACAGCGCAATCGCAAGTTGAACAAATGCGTAGACGGCAGTCTACGCACAACAGGGGGAAACCGGCGACTGCACAACGCGCTTCCCGGAATGCAATTCCGGTCAACAGCCTCGGATTGAAAATCCGAGCTACATCAGGCAACGGTAGATGGTAGACGGTGGACGGGATGCCTATGTACTGGCTATTACGCCTCAAGCCTTACGCCTTAAGCCCAAATTGCCCCCCATCATGCCCATCCTATAATCATACAAATCACAGTTCAGACAACATGCAGAATATGCCATACCAGCTCGCGCAGCAGGTCGCCTTCTTCCTTTCCGGTGGAAATGTAATCGACGCCTTTGGACTTCAGGTCGTAGGCCCGGAGCAGGGCGATCACAGCTTCGGTGCGTTCCAGGGAAAAGTGTTTGAGGGCCTCTTTGTAGTCGCGAAAGAAGAAGGCCGATCGCAATTCGATGGCGGCGAGTTGGTCTTTTTCGGGTTTGTTCCGGTAAAAATTCAGGATATACACTTTGCTGAAAAACGTATACAGCGCCCCGATGATCACCGGCATGGGGTTGCGCCGGGGGTTGGCGGCAAAATAGTCGGCGATCCGGTTGGCTTTGAGGATGTTGCGCTCTGCAAGGGCTTTCTGAAGCTCAAATACGTTGAACTCCTTGCTGATGCCGATGTGTTCTTCGATCTCTTTGCTGCCGATTTCTTTCCCTGGAGGGATATTGATCGCCAGCTTATCCAATTCGTTAGCCACCCGGGAAAGTTCATTGCCCAAATATTCCGCCACCAGGGCTGCGGCTTCGGGGCGGATGCGAAGTTGCCGGTGTTTGAGGTAATCCTGGATCCAGTCGGGCACCTGGTTGTCGTAAAGCCGCTTGGTTTCCAGCAAAACGGCGTGTTCCTTCACCGCTTTGCCGAATTTGGAATTCATATTGTACTTGCCGTTTTTATGGCAAACGACCAGGATCGTGGAGGCGGCGGGCTTGGTAAAATACGATTCCAGCTCTTTAAGGGTTTTCATCTCCTGGGCCTCTTTGATGATCACCACCTGGTGCGGGGCCATCATGGGAAACCGGCGGGCGGTATCCAGCACGGCCAGGAAATCGGCGTCTTTTCCGTAAAAAATGGTTTGGTTGAATGCCCGTTCGGCCTCCGGCAACGCGTGGGCTTCAATGGCATCGCACACGATATCAATGAAATAGGATTCGTCCCCATGCAAAAAGTACAGTGGGCGGAACTTGCCTTTGCGGATGTCTTCCAGGATGTCCGTATGTGTCATGGGGGAAAGATAAGGCTTTGGCGCTTATTTTGCGTAGCGCAAGACCAGGGTTTTTACCGCCTGTATCCATTCCGGATGGTCGTTCAGACTGGGCACGAGGTCTACTTTCTCTCCTCCTTTTTCCTCAAACCGGTGCTGGTATTCGTAACCGATCTCCACCAAGGTTTCCAGGCAGTCGGCTACAAACGCCGGGCTGAAGACCAGCACCCGCTTGGCGCCGTTCGCCGCCAAGCCGTCCAGGACCTCGGAGGTATAGGGCTGGGCCCATTTTTCCGGCCCCAAACGGCTTTGAAACGTGGTGGTATACGACCCTTCAGGCAATTCCAGTTGCGCAACGATGGCCGCCGTCGTTGCGTGGCATTGTGCGGAGTAGCAAAACTGGTTGGCTGGGGTGATGCATTGGCAGCAGCCGGAAGCCTGGAGGCAATGGTTGAATGCATCCGCTTTGCGGAGCTGGCGTTGCGGTAAACCGTGGTAGCTGAAAATAACGTGGTCGTAGGAGTCCAACTGAAATTGCCGGGCATTCGCCGCAAACAACCGGATCATGGGATCGTAGTCGTAATAGGAATTCACCAGCACCAATTCCGGAATTACCTGCTTTTGCTTAAGTATCCGCATCACTTCTTCGTGGACCGACCCCGTGGTGGCGGAGGCATATTGAGGGAACAGCGGCAAAACGACGATCCGCTGCACCTGCCGCTGCATCAGGCGGTCTACTGCCGATTCGACCGACGGGTTTTGGTAGCGCATGCCCAATTCCACGGCATAGGTTTCCCCCAGGGCCTGCTGCAGCCCTGCTGCCAACCGCTCCCCATAAAACTTCAATGGCGACCCGTTTTCTGTCCATAACCGCTGGTACAAGCGGGAGGAAGACCCCGAACGAAAAGGTGCGATAATCCCGCGCACCAGGAGGTTTCGGGGCAGCCAGGGGTAGTCGATCACCCGGGGGTCGAGCAGGAATTGTTTCAAATAGCGGTAAACCGCACTGCGGGTAGGCGTATCGGGCGTGCCGAGGTTTACCAAAAGCACTCCAGTCGTTGGTTGTGGCATCATAGTCGGGTCAATGGATTGGCGAAGGTACAACAAGCAAATGCCCCTGCGGTTTATTTTCCCGTAAAGGGAATGTCAAAATCTCCCGATTCCTGGTAATTTTGGGACGCCATTCAAAAAGAAAAAAGACAAACCATGAATAAACCGCTCATTTTGGTTACCAACGACGACGGCGTCTCCGCCCCGGGAATCCGCGCGCTGATAGAGGTAGCCGCTTCGCTGGGAGAAATCATTGTCGTAGCCCCGGATTCCCCCCAATCGGGCATGGGGCATGCCATCACCATTTCCCAACCACTGCGCCTTCACCCGACCTCCATCTATGGCAATGTAGAAGCCTACGAGTGCTCCGGTACGCCGGTCGACTGCGTCAAGCTCGCCAAAAATGTGCTGCTCAAAGACCGCCAGCCCGATCTATGTGTGTCGGGGATCAATCACGGCTCCAACGCCTCGATCAATATTATTTATTCCGGTACGCTCTCGGCGGCTATGGAAGCTTCTCTGGAAGGCATTCCATCGATTGGATTCTCTTTGCTGGACTATTCCTACCAGGCTGATTTCGAGCCGGCTAAGCCGTTTGTGCGGCAGTTGATGGAATTTATGCTTCATCAGGGACTCTCGGCGGGCAGTTTGCTCAATGTGAATATCCCCAACCGGCCGGAAGGAGGAATCAAGGGGATGAAAGTATGCCGGCAGGCTGACGCGCGCTGGGTAGAAGAGTTTATTGAAGCCAAAGACCCGCGCGGGCAAAAGTACTACTGGCTTACCGGCCGGTTTGTCAATGACGACCCCGGGGAGGATACCGACATCCACGCGCTGGAACGGGGCTATATTTCGGTGGTACCTTCCAAGCACGACCTCACCAACTACGAAGCGATGCCGGAATTAGCTCCAATTGAACAATTCGTGGTACTGACCTGATTTTCGTCACCCTTATTTTTTCCTTATGTTTTTTAACCGCAATGCGATTTGGATGGGCATCCTGGTTGGGCTCGCGCTACCTTTTGCCGGATACGGCGTACTCCTTATGCTGGCGGAACGGGTAGAAACGGTCCTATTCCAGGGCAAAGAGCTGGCCGAACCGGTTTTTGACGGCATTACCCTTCAGGTATTGGCCCTCTGCCTGAATTTGATCCCCCTACACGTGTATAACAAACGGCGCTACGTGCTGTCCATGCGGGGCGTGCTGATCGCCACCTCCCTATACGCCCTGGCCTGGGTATTCCTTTTCGGATCTGACGTGCTCCGGCCGGAATAATCATCTGTTCACCATCCCCCATTGTCCATGAAATACTACCTCATAGCCGGCGAAGCTTCCGGAGACCTCCACGGCTCGAACCTGTTGAAGGCACTGCGCCAGGAAGATCCCCATCTGCAATGCAGGGCCTGGGGCGGCGACCTGATCCAGGAGAGCGGGGCAACGCTCGTCAAGCACTACCGCGACCTGGCGTTTATGGGGTTTATCGAAGTGGTGAAAAACCTGCGCACCATTCTGCGCAACCTGGATTTCTGCAAACGCGACATTCTGGAATTCCAACCCGATGTGCTCATCCTGATCGACTACCCGGGGTTCAACCTGCGTATCGCCAAATGGGCGAAGCAAAACGGAATCCGGGTTTTTTACTATATCTCCCCCCAGATCTGGGCCTGGCATACCAGCCGGATACACGGCATCAAAGCCAGCGTGGAGCGCATGTTTGTCATTCTCCCGTTCGAGAAGGCCTTTTACGCCCAATATGGCATGCACGTCGATTTCCCCGGGCACCCGCTTTTGGATGTCAGCGACAGCCGCCAGCCCGACCCCGCCTTCCGCCAACAAAACCAACTCGGCCCCGAACCAATCATCGCCCTGCTCCCTGGCAGCCGCAGGCAGGAAATATCCCGCATGCTTCCCGCCTATCTGGCGGTGATTCCTCAATTTCCGGGCTACCAGTTTGTTATTGCCGGAGCGCCATCGATTCCAGAGGCTTTCTACCACCACCTGCTGGACCAATCCGGAGGCCGGGAGCAAGCCAAACTCCTCACCGGGCAAACCTACCAAATCCTTTCCCATGCCCACGCCGCCCTGGTGACTTCCGGAACGGCTACCCTGGAAACGGCGCTGTATCAGGTGCCCGAAGTGGTTTGTTATAAAGGAAATCCCCTTTCCTTTCTCATCGCCCGCCGCCTCGTCAACGTCCGGTTCATCTCCCTCGTCAACCTGATCCTCGACCGCCTGATCGTCACAGAACTCATTCAGCAGGAATGCACCACCGAACGGATCGCTTCGGAACTGAAACGCCTCCTCGACCCGTCTCGCAGAGAAGAAGTCCAAGCGGATTATGCCCAACTCATCCAGGCATTAGGACGCAAAGGCGCGTCCCAACGCGCAGCCAAAGCGATGATCGCCTACCTCAGCGAACCGAATCCGTAAAAAATCCCATCCGCTTCCTTTCAAAACAATCCGGTTGAATAGGGAATACCGCCATTTCCTCAATTGTTTAAAAGGAAACAAATTATATTTATTACATATTATTTTTTCGTACATTTGTATATCCCAAAGGCATAATAAGTCCTGCTTATCCCATCCTTTCCCAAAGGCAGGCCAACCTTAACACATCGATCAAACAGCCGAACTACTGGAAACCGGATGCGCTTGCGCGCGTGAGCGCAGGTCATTTCGATTTCTGGAGATTTTGAGGCTAAACAAAACATCAAGGACATTTTTCGGCAGAACCCGCTTCCCGAAGCCGGACAGGTATTGGCATGCCCTACCCTGCGCCGCCCGGTTTTGTTCTTCCCCAGGAGCTCGCCAGAGTAGCCTATCTACTACCCTTTTCCCATAGAAATTCATAAACACTTGAATATGCGAGCATTACTACAAACCTCTCTTCAACGTTTCTTTAAATCCGGGTAAAGACAGGACCTGAGATCGGGTCCTGTCTGTTTTCTTCACGCCCCCTGTCCAGGGGGCGAAGGGGGATTCTATGCCTGGAGCTTTTCTTTGACTTCCGCTAAGGAAGCCCTACCCTCTATTGCATAAAATCTACCTGGAAACAGACGCAGCGATTGCCAACAATCTGCTGACGGCCCTTCTTTTGTGCCTCCACTCCGTCAACACCTTGTTGTGAACAGCCAGGGATTCATGCGTCCCTGAGCTGAACCCATCTGTATTTCCGTCACTTTAAATAAAAACAACATGCAAATCAATGACATTCAATTGGTTGCGAAAACCGAAAAGCCCTTTGCCAAATCGGAAACCGGCTTGCTTTATGTGTTGGTTGGCCTTGGTCTGGCTGGGCTGATCTTTTTGTACAGCAGAACGTTAAGCCGGGACACCCCCACCCTAACCAGCGCCATTCCGGTGCAGGTAGGCACGGTAACCAGCCAGCCTGTACCGGCGACGCTGCCGTAGGATAGAAACGACATTCTGGCGCACCCTGCAGGGCATCCCATTGAGCCTGTCCTGTAGGGTGCATTCTGGCGCATCCCGATGTCCGATTTCGGGAGGGCCCTTGGGAATATCCGGCCATTCCGGACTTAACGGGAGAAGAATGAAACATCCCAAAAGATGGTGTTTGCCCATAGCCGCCAAAAAAAATTCATGGCGGCGGCAAAGGAAGGTCTTTTGAGCTAAGTCCAGGCCGCTAAATTTTCAACAAAACGCCCCGGCGTTAAACCAAAATAAAGGACTGTTGTTTAACGTGTTTATACAGAGAAGCGCCGAAAACCAATCCATCGACATGAAGAATTTACCGCAGCTCCTTCACCGCTCCGCATTTGGGGTAAGCAGTTCCTTGGGCAGGATGATGGGATTGTCCACTGCCTCTGTGCGGTTGTACTTTATATACCTTTCTTTTGTCACCTTTGGGTCTCCCATTCTCGTGTATTTGTTCCTGGCCTTTTGGCTGAACATCCGCAGGTATCTGCGCAGGAACCGGAACGTTATCTGGGAATAACCCATTCTCTGCCTATTGCCGGAAAGCGAACTGCACCAGGTTGGCGCCCATTTGCAGCGCTTGTCTTCGTTTTTCCTCGGGGTCGTTGTGCACGTCCTGGTCTTCCCAGCCGTCGCCCAGATCGCATTCGAAGGAATAAAAGACCACCAGGCGGCCTTCCCAAAACAATCCGAATCCTTGAGGCGATTTTTTATCGTGTTCGTGGATTTTAGGAGCCCGTTGCGGAACACGTACTTCTGCCGGTACACTTCGTGTTCAAATGGCAATTCGATAAATTCCGATTCCGGGAACACCTTTTTCATCGCCAGGCGGGCGTAGGGGTCCATGCCGTAGTTGTCGTCGATATGCAAAAAACCGCCAGCCATGAGGTATAAGCGCAGGTTTTCCGCCTCTGAATCGGAAAAAACGACGTTGCCATGGCCCGTCATATGCAAAAAGGGGAAGTTGAACAATTCCGCGCTGCCCACATCTACCGTAGCGTAATCGGGGTCCAGGTTGGTCCCAAGGTTCTGGTTGCAAAATTTGGACAAGTTGGCGAGGGCGGTCGGGTTGGCGTACCAATCGCCCGCGTTGTATTTTAAGAGGGCCAGCTTCATTCCTGCTGGCGGCGGAGCGGGGGAAAAAGCAAGCAAAGGAAGAACGAGCATCAGCAAAGGCATCAATCGCATAACCATGTCTATTTTAATCAGGAATTCAAATCGTTTTTCAACGCGACAATATGGGTTGCCGCCAACGCGGCGGTCTCCGTGCGCAACCTGCTAGGGCCTAAGGTAATGGTTTGAAAGCCCGTGCGCAAGGAATCGGCGACCTCTTCCGGAGAAAAATCCCCTTCCGGCCCAATCAGCACCACCGTGTCTTTCCCGGGGCTACAAGCGTCAAACAGGTGCGGGGAAACGCTTCTGGAGTCCAAATACCCAATAAAACGCTGTGCCGGGGACACCGCCAAGCCATCAAAAAAAGCATTCAGCGCCACCGGAGGGTTCAGCTTAGGCAGGAAAGGCTGGAGCGATTGCTTCATCGCGGAAAGCAGGATTTTCTCCAACCGGTCGGGGCGCAAAGTCGTACGGGCGGAGTGCCTGCACCATACCGGCGTGATTTCATCCAGACCGATCTCGGCGCCTTTTTCCAGGAACCACTCCAGGCGGTCCATGTTCTTGGGCGGGGCAATGGCAATATGAACCCGATAGGCTCTCCTTGCGGGCAACTGATCCCTGTGGACGATCCGCAGGAGGCATTCCTTTTTGCCTGCGCTTTCCAAAATCCCGTCGTACCAGGTTCCCTGGCCATCGGTAAACCGGATCTGGTCGCCCGGTTTATGCCGGAGCACCTGAATGGCATGACGGGCTTCCTCCCCATCCAAAACGGCGATATCGCCATCAATTGTGCTGGAATAAAAAACAATCATCTCCTCAACGTTACCTGCAAATTCCGGTAAGCCGGAAAGTCATTTTGCATCAATTAGCGAAATTTCTTTGTCAAACGCTTTTTTTTGCTGTTTTTTGACGCACGAACCCGGCATACGGGCTGCTTTTCTTCAAACAGTTGGGCCTGTCAAACTGTTTGAATGCAGAGCGCTCCCGAGGGGCTTTCTTTCGGGATCAAGCAATTCGCCAAAAGTAACAACTTAACGCATTCGAACCGCATGGATTATGTAGTAATGATTGGGCAACTTCTGCTGAGCTTGTCCATTTTGATTATACTCCACGAGATGGGGCATTTTTTTCCCGCCCGCTGGTTTAAGACCCGGGTGGAAAAGTTCTATCTCTTTTTCGACCCCTGGTTTTCCCTTTTCAAATTCAAGAAAGGGGAAACGGAATATGGCCTGGGGTGGCTGCCTTTGGGCGGCTACGTCAAGATTTCCGGGATGATCGATGAAAGTATGGACACGGAGCAGATGAAGGGAGAACCCCAACCCTGGGAATTTCGGTCGAAGCCTGCCTGGCAACGACTGGTGATTATGCTCGGAGGGGTAACCGTGAATTTTATCCTTGGCTTTTTGATTTTCGGCATGGTGTTGTGGAGATGGGGCCAGGAATACCTTCCTGCCGCAAATGTGCCCGATGGGATTTTTGTCGATTCGCTGGGCATGGATCTTGGACTGAAAGACGGGGATCAGATCCTGTCTATCGGAAACAAGCCGTTTGCCGAGTTCAATGAGCGGGCGGTCGCCCGGGAAATCGTCTTCAACGAAGCGCAAACGCTCACCGTGCGCCGGACAGGGCAGGAAATCAAGCTGCCGGTTCCGGAAAACTTTGCCCGGGTTCTCGTCAGCCACGACAACAAGGACAAAATCATGTTTTCGCCCCGCTTCCCTTTCAAGATTCAGGAGGTCGTCAAAGGATCTCCGGCAGATGAGGGAGGGATTAAAGCGGAAGACGAGGTACTGTCTATGAACGGCGTTCCGACGCGGTACTACCAGGAAGTACGCCGGGAGAACATGCAGTCGAAAGGCAAACCGCTTCAGATGCAGGTGCTGCGCAACAAAAAAGATACCCTTTCCCTAACGGTCACCCTCCAGCAAGGAAGGCACGATTGGGGTGCGGACGTACAGCCCGGAATATTTTTTTCAAGACCGAGCGGCGGGATTACACTCTGGCTCAAGCGTTGCCGGCAGGGGTCTCCATGGGTTGGTCCCGGCTATCCGACAATGTGAAGGCATTCGGGCAGATGTTCAAAGGGAAGATCAAAGCCTCGGAAAGCCTCGGCGGGTTTGGATCCATTGCCAAAATGTATGGTCACCAATGGGAATGGGAGCATTTCTGGTCGGTTACCGCCATGCTTTCCCTCATTCTGGCGTTCATGAACCTGCTTCCGATCCCGGCTTTGGACGGCGGCCATGTCATGTTCCTTTTATACGAAGTGGTCACCGGCCGCAAACCGAGCGACAAGTTCATGGAGTACGCCACGATGGTTGGGTTTATTCTGATCCTGGCGCTGCTGATCTACGCCAATGGATTGGACATCATCCGGGCGTACTTTAAGTGATCACCTAACTAAAGAGGACCTTATCTGCCGCCATGAACTATTTTGAATTTTTTGGGATCGAACCGGCCTTCCTGGTAGACGAAGCCGGGCTGCGCAAACAATTCCTGGCGAACAGCAAAGCGTTCCATCCGGATTTTCACACCCTGAAAACGGACGCCGAACAACAGGAGGCGCTCCGGCTTTCCAGCCTGAACAACGAGGCGTATCAGGTTCTGTCCGATCCCGATCGCCGGATGCACTACCTGTTGAACCTGCTCGGGGTATTGGCGGAAGAAGGCCAAAATGCCCTTCCGGGTGCTTTTCTCGCAGAGATGATGGAACTCAACGAGGGGATTATGGAACTGGAGTTCGACTTTGATCCTGCGGCTCGGGACCAGATCCTGAGCCAGGTCGCTGAGATGGAAACCGCTGGGTATGAGGAAGTTTTTCCATTTCTCCAGCGATTTCAGCCGGGAGGAGCGCTCCCGGATGACCTCCGCGCGATAAAAGATTATTATTTAAAAAAACGCTACCTATTGCGAATTAAAGAGAACTTATCTAAATTTGCCAACCGCTAGCCGAAAGCGCTGCTAGCATGCGATTTTTAAGCCGAGCCGAAGTGGCGGAACTGGTAGACGCGCTGGTCTCAAAATCCAGTGGATTTTATCCGTGCGGGTTCGAGTCCCGCCTTCGGTACGAACGCATCCAACCGGTTGAACAAAAGGAAAAATGCCGAAGTGGCGGAATTGGTAGACGCGCACGTTTCAGGGGCGTGTGTCCATCGGGCGTATGGGTTCGAGTCCCATCTTCGGCACATCCTTTGTTCTTTTATCCTCTTCTCCTTTTTTCTCCTGCGTGTTTCTTTGTTATCTTTGACAATGGCTGGACAACCTCTGTTCAGCCGAACTTCAAAAACACGCTACCATGAAACGGATTTTTGGGATTCTGCTGCTCTTTGGCCTTGTTTTCGGGTCTGTCCGTGCAGGCGAAGGCATGTGGCTGCCTCTGTTGCTTCAGCAAAACGAAGCGGAGATGCAGCGCATGGGGATGAAGATGACGGCAGAGGATATTTACAGCATTAACAAAGGCAGTTTGAAAGATGCCATCGTCCGGTTTGGCGGCGGCTGCACCGGCAGCCTGATTTCTTCCACCGGCCTGGTACTCACCAACCACCATTGCGGGTTTGGGCAAATCCAGTACCATTCTTCCCTCGAAAACAACTACCTGGACCAAGGGTTCTGGGCGAAAACGCTTTCCGAAGAGCTTCCCAACCCCGGGCTTGGCGTGACCTTCATCGTCCGGATAGAAGACGTGACCGCCAAAGCCCTGGCCGGGTTAACGGAAGGACTTGGGGAGCGGGACCGTCAGGCGCAAATCGACCGCAACATCCAGGTCCTCAACGAGCAAACGCCCAGGGAGACCTGGCAGGAAGTGTCGGTCCGTCCTTTTTTCCAGGGAAACGCCTATTACCTTTTTGTCACTGAAACCTTCCGGGATGTTCGTCTGGTAGGGGCGCCTCCCGGAGCAGTCGGCAAATTCGGCGCAGATACCGACAACTGGGTTTGGCCCCGGCACACCGGCGATTTTTCCATTTTCCGGGTGTATGCCGACAAAAACAACCGGCCCGCAGCTTACTCGCCTGCCAATGTGCCCTACAAGCCCAAGCATTACCTGCCAATTTCCCTGGACGGCGTCACTCCGGGCGACTTTACCCTGGTGTTCGGCTTCCCTGGCACTACCCGGGAATACCTCCCTGCTTCCGCCGTTCAGCAAATTACCGAAACGCTAAACCCTATCCGCATTGGCATACGCGACCGCTCTTTGGCGATTATCGATGAGGCCATGCGCAGCGACCCGCAAATCCGCATTCAATACGCGAGCAAACAAGCCAACCTCGCCAATTCCTGGAAAAAATGGATCGGCGAAAGTCTGGGCATTAAAACGGTGAATGGGATCGAACAGAAAAAATCCGTGGAAGCCGAATTTATGCGCCGCGTCAACGCGCAGCCTCAATGGAAAACGGCCTACGGCGCCCTGCTTCCGGACCTGGAAGCTTTATATAAAGAAATTGAACCCTATGCCAAATCCAGGGACTATATCACCGAAATAGCGAGCACCAATGTAGAGCTCCTTCGGTTTGCCAATACCCTGCATCAATTCGTGGTCATCTACGAAAACAATGGCGCAGATGCCCTGAAACAGCGCAAGGAACAGCTCCGCAATGCGTTTACCAACTTCTATAAAGATTACCGGCCCGAGGTCGATCAGCGGGTTTTTGCCGCATTGGGCGACCTGTATTTCACCAAACTTCCCGCCGCCCACTTATCGCCTTATGCTACCGAGCAAATGAACTTTGCAGGCAAGAACGCCGATGAGTTTGCCCGCATTCTGTTCTACAAATCGCGCCTGGCCCAGGCAGCGGATTGGGCGGAAAAAACAGAGGCTGACCCGGTTCAGGTAATCCGTCTGATCAAAGAAGACTACGCTTACCAACTGGTCCGAAATATCCTGGAAACTGCGGAAGTTAAGGTTTTCCGCCCTTATAACGAGATTCAGGACAAAATCAACCTCCTCCAGCGCTCCTACATGAAAGCCCTCATGGAAGTGCTTAAAGAGAAGCGGTTTTATCCGGACGCCAACAGCACCCTGCGGGTTACTTATGGGAAAGTGGAAGGCTATCAGCCCAAGGATGGGGTGTTTTACGTTCCGTTTACCTACCTGGACGGGGTGATGGAAAAATTCAAGCCGGGAGACTACGAATTTGACGTGCCCGAAAAGCTCCGCCAGCTTCATGCGTCCAAAGACTATGGCCCTTATGGGGAAAACGGGAAACTCCCCGTTTGTTTTCTCGGGTCAAACCACACCACCGGAGGCAATTCCGGGAGCCCGGCCATCGACGCGCACGGCAACCTGATCGGGTTGAACTTCGACCGGGTTTGGGAAGGCACCATGAGCGATATCCTTTACTCTCCGGCGATCTGCCGCAACATCATGGTGGATATCCGCTATGTGTTGTTTATGGTCGACAAATACGCCGGGGCTTCGCATCTGGTCAAGGAAATGAAACTGGTGCATCCCAAGAAGAAAGGGTAATGTATTCGCAGGACAACAAAGGGCTTGCTTTCCAGGTGGAAAGCAAGCCCTTTTAATTATTCCAAGACAGCCAAGTTTATTTCTTATCGTCTACCTCCTCGTATTCCACATCCGTCACATCATCGGCAGAAGCGCCGCCTTTAGATTGGGAGGAATCGCCCTGGCCTGGGTCGCCTGCCCCCGCTTCGGCGCCGGCGCCAGCCTGGTACATTTCCTGGCTGGCCGCTTGCCAAGCGGCGTTCAAGGCTTCCATTGCCTGATCGATGCGATCGAGGTCCTCTGCTTTATGGGCTTCGCGAAGCTGGTTCAAAGCGGATTCAATCGCGGCCTTTTTATCCGGGGAGATTTTCTCTCCGTACTCCTTGAGTTGCTTATCGGTTTGGAAGATGAGCGAATCGGCACTGTTCAGTTTGTCTACGCGTTCACGCGTTTTGCGGTCTTCATCGGCAAACTGAGCGGCTTCGGTACGCATCCGGGCGATTTCGGCTTCGGTAAGGCCGGTAGAGGCTTCAATGCGCACGCGCTGTTCTTTTCCGGTGCCTTTATCTTTTGCCGACACGCTGAGGATGCCGTTGGCGTCCATATCGAAGGTCACCTCGATCATCGGCATGCCGCGCGGGGACGGGGGAATGCCGTCCAGGATAAAGCGGCCAACGGTGCGGTTGTCTTTCGCCATAGGGCGTTCGCCCTGGAGCACGTGGATCTCTACGGAAGGCTGATTGTCCGAAGCAGTGGAATACACTTTCGTTTTCTTGGTAGGGATAGTAGAGTTTGATTCGATGACGACGTCGTAGACGCCGCCCATGGTTTCGATGCCCATGGAAAGCGGGGTAACGTCGAGCAGGAGCATATCCTTGACTTCGCCAGTGAGCACGCCGCCCTGAATAGCAGCCCCCACGGCGACCACTTCATCCGGGTTGACGCCTTTGTTGG
Source organism: Haliscomenobacter sp. (assembly GCA_016713275.1). Classification (GTDB taxonomy): domain Bacteria; phylum Bacteroidota; class Bacteroidia; order Chitinophagales; family Saprospiraceae; genus JADJPL01. The sequence continues at coordinate 74,727 of JADJPL010000017.1, read as the reverse complement.
GCTTTTTCCCGAAGAACTCCTCTACCGCCTGCTGAATCCGGGGAATCCGGGTCGAACCGCCCACCAGGATTACTTCGTCGATTTCGTTGGTGGACAGCCCGGCGTCCTCAAGCGCTTTGCGGCAAGGCTCCAGGGTGCGGGTGACCAGGTGATCGACCAGCTGTTCGAATTTGGAGCGGCTCAATTTGGTGACGAGGTGCTTGGGAACCCCGTCCACCGCCGTAATATACGGGAGGTTGATCTCCGTTTCGGTGCCGGAAGAAAGCTCGATTTTGGCTTTTTCGGCAGCCTCTTTCAGGCGCTGAAGGGCCATGGGGTCTTTGCGAAGGTCTACCTGTTCCTGTTCTTTAAACTGCCCGGCCAGCCAGTCGATGATCACGCGGTCGAAATCATCGCCCCCCAGGTGGGTATCTCCATTGGTGGATTTGACTTCGGTGACACCGCCGCCCATTTCGAGAATGGAGATATCGAAGGTACCGCCGCCGAGGTCGAACACAGCGATGATCATATCCTTGTTCCGCTTGTCCAGGCCATAAGCCAGGGCGGCTGCGGTGGGTTCGTTAATGATCCGTTTGATGGTCAGGCCGGCGATCTGGCCGGCTTCCTTGGTGGCCTGACGCTGGGAGTCGTTGAAGTAGGCTGGCACGGTAACGACGGCTTCGGTTACCTCCTGGCCCAGAAAATCTTCCGCCACCTTTTTCATTTTCTGGAGGATCATGGCTGAAATTTCCTGTGGGCTGTACATCTGCCCTCCGATATCGACCCGCACCGTTTCGTTATCGCCTTTCACCACTTTGTAGGGCATATTGGTTGCTTCTCCCTGAATTTCCCCATACCGCTGACCCATGAAACGCTTGATCGAAGCGATCGTGCGTATGGGGTTGGTGATAGCCTGGCGTTTCGCCGGATCCCCGATTTTGCGCTCCCCGCTGTCAACAAACGCGACAACTGAAGGCGTAGTGCGCTTTCCCTCATCGTTTGGAATCACCACCGGTTCATTCCCTTCCATAACCGCCACGCAGGAGTTGGTGGTCCCCAGGTCTATACCGATAATTTTACCCATTGTACATTCAGTTTGTTATTTTAAAATAAAGATGTTGCTACTTGTCGTTAGTATAGCAAGGCCTATGCCAGTAAGCTCCCGTGTGCAGTTTCCTGCCATTTCTTCATGTTTGTTTAAAAAAATCGGCGTTTTCTTCTATGGGTTTTCGAATATCTGCCAAAATAACCGGATTGCGCCCATCGGACAGGCCGCACAGAACCGCTGGGCCATCATCCTGACATGCCATAGCCCGGGCCTGTTCTTTTCCTGATTCCAATGACCGGTGCAGAGCGGGCAAATTGGCAAACTTGCACTATCTTGCAACTCCAAAAGCCACAACAGACGCTATTATGTCGGCAAATAAAGAAATCAAGCGGATCACGACCCATGTGCTGCAGGCGATGAAAGCCCGGGGGGAAAAGATTGCGATGCTCACAGCTTACGACTTTTCCCTGGCGCGAATCCTGGACGAGGCGGGAATCGACATCATTCTGGTCGGGGACTCAGCGTCCAACGTCATGGCCGGCCATGAAACCACCTTGCCGATCACGTTGAACCAAATGATCTACCATGCCGCTGCCGTCGTGCGGGCCGTAAAAAGAGCGCTGGTGGTGGTCGACCTTCCCTTTGGAAGCTATCAGGGGAATTCCAAACTCGCCCTGGAATCCTCGATCCGGATCATGAAGGAATCCGGCGCCCATGCGGTCAAACTCGAAGGCGGCGCCGAAGTAGGCGATTCCGTGAAACGAATATTGACTGCCGGAATTCCGGTGATGGGCCATTTAGGGCTGATTCCTCAATCCATTTATAAGTTTGGGACCTATACCGTTCGGGCCAAGGAAGAACAGGAGGCGGAAAAACTGCTTGCCGACGCGCTGCTGCTGGAAAAGCTCGGCTGCTTTGGCATCGTGCTGGAAAAAATCCCTGCTAACCTGGCAAAACGGGTATCCGAACAATTAGAAATCCCCACTATTGGCATTGGCGCCGGGCAGCATGCCGACGGGCAAGTGCTGGTTTTGCACGATATGCTGGGCCTGACCAAAGATTTTCATCCCCGCTTCCTGCGCAGGTATCTGGATTTGTTTTCCACCATCCAGGGGGCTGTGCAGCACTATATTGAGGATGTCAAAAACAAGGATTTTCCAAACGATAAAGAACAATATTAAACGCCATGAATTCCCAACGCCTTCGCACCCTACTGTTTGTCGCGGTGGTTTTGTTCATCGCCGCCTACGTTGTATTTCAGAAGTTCCTCGCCGGAGGAACGATTCCCCAACCCGGAAAGGAATATATCGTTCTTATCCCGTCCAATTCCACATTTGATGAAGTAGCAGACCTGCTCAAACAACAGGGCATTGTGCAGAACGACATGGCATTCCGGCGTTTTTCCGAGGTGCTGAAGTACAAAAAAGATCCGATGCGCAGCGGGCGGTATGCCGTCAAAGGAGGTTGGAACATGATCCAGTTGATCCGCCACCTGCGGGGAGGAGCCCAGGCGCCGGTGAATCTGGTGCTGAATAACGAACGCCTGCTGGAGGATGTGGCCGGCAAGGTTTCCCGCTTTATCGAACCGGATTCGCTGACGCTGCTCCAGCTTTTCCGCAACGACGCGTATATCCAATCCCTTGGATACGCGCCGGAAGACCTGATGTCGCTTTTCATCCCCAACACCTACCAGTTTTTCTGGAACACCAGTGCAGAAAAATTCATGGAGCGCATGACAGCCGAACACGAAAAATTCTGGAGCCAGAACGGAAGGAGGGAAAAGGCGGCCGCGCTTGGATTGAGCGAAAAAGAAGCCTATACCCTGGCCTCCATCGTGGAGAAAGAAACGACGAAAAATGTCGAGAAAGCCCGCATTGCGGGCGCCTACCTCAACCGGCTCCGGATCGATATGCCGCTACAGGCCGACCCCACGGTCGTTTTTGCCACCCGGGATTTTGAAACTCCCCGGGTGACGGAATACCATACCAAGTTTGAATCGCCCTACAATACCTATAAGTATCCCGGGTTGCCTCCGGGCCCCATCGCGATGGCTTCTATTTCCAGCCTGGACGCGGTATTGAATGCAGAAAAGCACAATTACATTTTCTTCTGCGCCCTTGGGGATGAAACCGGTTTGCATGCCTTTGCCGAGACCTACGACCAGCACCTGGCCAATGTTGCTAAATTCCGGCAGAATCTGGTCCGCCGCGGATTGAGGTAACCCGGAGGGTTACCCTACTGGACATTTTGGAAAAGACCTTCCAGGTTTACGAAGCCCTGGAAGGTCTGGGCGTCGAAAAACGAAAAGGTCCTTTAGGGCGCCCGGAGGGTTACCGCTGATTCCGCACGTAGTCCTTGTCATCGACAAGGAACGTGGTTACGGCAGCCACGACAAAAGACAGGCCGCCGATCAGCATCGCATAGACCGCTTCCCCACCGAACCACCGACGGAGCAGAAACCCCAGGATGGACGCGGCTACAATTTGGGGAATGACAATAAAGAAATTGAACACCCCCATGTAATACCCCATTTTATCGGAAGGCAGCGTTCCGGTCAGGATCGCGTACGGCATGGACAAGATGCTCGACCACGCAAACCCGATGCCTACCATAGAAAAGAGCAGCCACATCGGATCTTTGATCACGAAAATAGCCATGAGGCCGGCTGCGCCCAGGATCAGGCTCAAGGCGTGGGTGAATTTGCGGTTGGTTTTCCGGGCGATAACCGGAAGGAGAAACGCCACAAGCGCTGCCACCCCATTATAGACGGCAAAGCAAACCGTTACCCAGTCGGCGCCGTTGTTATAGGCTTCGCTGGTGGGGTCATCGCTTCCGTAAATCCTGCGGGTCACCGCAGAGGTGGTGTAAATCCACATGGAAAACAGGGCAAACCAGGAAAAAAACTGGACTACTGCCAGCTGCTTCATGGTTTTGGGCATGGACTGGAAATCGCTCATGATCGTGACAAACCCGTTCTCATACTGGCCCGACAGTTGCAGGCCGCCGGAAACCAGCCACAACAAACCGAACAGCATTAAGCCGCCAGAAAGGATATACACCTCTCCGGCAACGCTCCACCGGTAAAACAGGAAGGTCAGGATCAAGCCAGCCAACAGTACCCCTGCACCGGAAATCACCTGGGAACGGCCGCGGCGGCTGTAAGCTTCCGGCGAGCCGGGCGCTTCCCCCATAAAGGAAACCGGCTGCTCCCCTTCAGAAAACGAAGCCAGGGTTTGGGGATCGTATTCTTTGGACTTAAATACCGTCCAAAGCACCGCCAGGAGGAACACGACCGCTCCGGAATAAAACGACCATTTCACCGAAGCGGGGATCATCCCTTCCGGCGCGGTGTTGGGGAGGGTCAGCCAGTTGGTAAAAATCCAGGGCAAAGCAGATGCGACAACAGCCCCGAGCCCGATAAAAAAGCTCTGCATCGCAAACCCCGTCGTCCGCTGGGAAGAAGGAAGGTTATCCCCCACAAAAGCCCGGAACGGCTCCATGGAAATATTGATCGAAGTGTCCATGATCCAAAGCGTTCCGATCGCCAGGTACAACCCGGGGGCATTCGGCATAACGAACAAGGCCAACGTAGCCAGAATAGCCCCAACGGCGAAATACGGACGCCTCCTCCCCCATCGCGGGTGCCAGGTTCGGTCGCTGAAGTAGCCAATGATCGGCTGCACAATCAGGCCCGTAACCGGGGCGGCAAGCCAATAGACTGCCAGCCTGTCTGTCGCCCCTCCTAAAGTTTCAAAAATCCGGCTAACATTGGCATTTTGCAGGGCGAAACCGAATTGGATGCCCAGAAAGCCAAAACTCATGTTCCAAATCTCCCAAAAGGAGAGGAGCGGCTTGGAGTTGGCTGGTTTATTCATCATGGATGTACATTAAGCGAAGGTCTGAAAAACCCGGGCGTACCGCCCGGAGGATATTCGGTTTTCGAAAAAGCAGGTTATTGTGGGGCGGCTTTTTTCACCAAAAGGACATACCCCCAGGGGGGCAATGCATAGGCGACATTGGGAGCGACCAACATATCCATACCCGAAAAAAGTTCTGTATACGTTCCATCCAGGCCTTCCTCCTTAAAAGATCCATCGATGGCGGTATTGCTCAGGTTGATCATGACGATGACCCGCTGGTCCTCTTTTTCCCTGGCAAAGGCGAAAATGCGGCTATCGTCGTTGGTTTTCAGCCGCCGGGGTTCGGCGCCTGCAGCGCCGTTCCAAAGCGGGGGTTGCATGATCTTGATTCCCAGCAATTGGGTAAACAGCTTCTGCCTGGGGAAGTCTCCCCATCCGATGGAATCCTTCTCAAAGAATGCCAGCCGTTTATTCAGCCCGGCCTCTTGCCCGCTGTAGATCAGCGGCATCCCGTCGTAGGTAAATGCCAGCACAGCCATAGCATCTTTTGCTTTTCCAAAACTTTCCTCCTCGGTTCCGTTCCAGGAGTTCTCATCGTGGTTAGCGGTAAAATGCATGTGGTAGCCCGATGTAAACTGAGCCCGGTCGTTTTTATACCATTCGTCAATAGCGGACACCGGTTTCTTGCCTTGAGCAATTTCTTTCATCAGTTGGTGGAAGGACCAGCCATACGACATCGCAAAAAGCCCTTCGTTCCGGTGGGGAGGAAACTCCGCTTCGGCCAGCATAAATACGTCGGGGCGGGCTTCCCTCAATTTGGGGACGCACTCCTGCCAAAACGCCATGGGCACCTGCTCGGCGACGTCCATCCGAAAGCCGTCTACACCTACTTCGTTCAGCCAGAACAACAGGGCCTCGGTCATCTCTGCCCGCATATTGGCGTTGTCGTAATTCAAATCGGCCACGTCCGTCCACCCGAAACTTTTACCTGTCTTGGGGTCTTGCGGATCGACGATCTCACCCTGCGCATTCTGCGTGTAGTAATCCGGATGGGCTTTGATCCAGGCATGGTCCCAGCCGGTGTGGTTGGGCACCCAATCCAGAATCACCTTCATACCCAGGCTATGGATCTCCTCGACCAGGGCTTTGAATTCCTCCAAAGTGCCCAAATCGGGATTCACCGCCCGGTAGTCCGAAACGGCATAATAACTCCCAAGGGCGCCTTTGCGCTTGATTTCACTAATGGGATAAATGGGCATGAACCAGAGAATCCCAACGTTCATCGACTTCAATCTGGGCAAATGCGCGCGGAACGCGGCCAAAGTACCCGGAGGCGTATACTGCCGGACGTTTACCTCATAGATATTGGAGTTCTGGGCCCACTCCGGGATTCCCAGCGCTCCGGTTGGCGCCGTAGTCTCGGTTTTGGAATCCTTTCGGCATGCCGAAAAGAACACGGCCAAAAAAAGGAACGCAATGAAAAAGAGAAGTTTCTTCATGATGTAAAAATTCAAGGTTCAAAGTTCAAGGTTCAAAGGGATCTGCCCCCTCCAACCGCCTAACGTCTAACATCTAACGTCTATCCCCCTATTCTTCCACGCCGAACTGTTTCTTCGTCGGCATGGTCATCAGGGTAATCATCTTCAGCATCCCGGGCTCTTTATTGGCTGAATTTTGGGTTTTCACAAAGGACATGACCGAGCCGTCGTCTTCAATGCCCTGAATTTGAAATTCGACATCCCTTTGGTCATCAACTGCGGAATCGATATACAACATTCCATTGCGGTCGTACTGGCCGCCGCCGGGACGCCAAAACCAGCTCCCATGGTCGTTTTGCTCCTGCCATTGCCCTCCAACGAAGGTACCATCCATGTTAAACTGCCACCACAACCCCTTGTTGTGCCGGGCAGGAATCAATTGCCCCTGGTCTCCAGGGATCACATAAAATTCGGCTACCCAGAAGTTGCGGGAAAGCAGCTGGGTTTCCCGGGAATTGGGCTGCGTCAGCGGGGGCGATACGGTTCCTACCACTGTCCCTTCGGGATTCTGCGGCCCCGATTTTCTTTTGTCATTTATGCATCCTGTCATGGCGATCCCCAAAAGGAGCATCCAAACCAACATCTTTTGTCCTTTCATCCGTTATGGTTTTTATTCGATTTACGATTTACGAAGTACGATTTACGATGTACGATTTACGAAGTACGATTTACGATGTACGATGTACCGCCCGACCCTGGTTCGAGGCTCCGCCTCGGACTCACCCTAGTTCGAGGTTCTGCCTCAACCCAAGCAGTTCAACGCCTTTTTTTGAACTACCTCTTTTCGAATACGCAGGTTACCCTCATTTCCCCCTCCATCCTTTACATCCTCCTTTACATCCTCTACATCCCCTACATCCTCTACATCCTCTACATCATTTACATCATCTACATCCTCTACATCATTTCCTCACCGCAATAACCTCTCCCCACGGGGCCAGTTTATATTCGCGTTTATAGATCCGGAAATCCACTTCCTCGCCGGTCAGGTTGATTACATGGCATTGGGTTCTGGTGATATGAACCTGGACCTTGCAAGATCGGAAGCTCAAGGCAAACCGCAAAGACTTCCAAGCGGAGGGCAATGCCGGGTTAAGCGCAAATTTATTTTTTTCTAAACGAAAACCTGCAAATCCGCGGATTAAAGCCTGCCAGGCAAGGGCCATAGCCGGAAGGTGGCACCCCATAGCCGTATCGCCATGGAGGTTGCTCAGATCGGCAAGCAGCGCTTTGTTCAAGTGAGCGTGCGCGCCCTCGGCGTATCCAAGCCTTGCCTCCAGCACGGCATGGACCCCATGCGAGAAGGAAGATTCGTGTACGGTAAGGGGCTCGTAGAATGCGTAGTGCTTCGCCAGTTCTTCGGCAGGAAACTGGTCTTCAAAAAGGAAAAAAGCCAGCAACACGTCGGCATGTTTGATGTAGGCCGACCGCAGGATACGGTCCCACGTCCAGTGCGTCTCTAACGGCAGGGTACCGGGAGGAAGAGCCGTTTTGGGTTGGATCTCCTTTTCCAGGAAGTCATCCTGTTGCAGCCACAATCCCGAACCCGCATCTTTGGGCAGATAAATTTGCCGGGCGACCGTACTCCATTGGGCGCGTTCGGCGGCTTTGGGAAACGTTTGGAGCGAGGAAGCCGAAAGCGTACCCATCGTTTCCAGTTCCCCCAGCAGGTTGGCAGAAAACTCGAGGCACCAGGAAGCCAGGTAATTGGTATAGAAGTTGTTGTTGACGTTGATTTCGTAGTCATTGGGGCCCGTAACGCCCAGGATGACAAACGCTTTTTTTACCGGCGAATACTGAATGCGCTGCATCCAAAACCGGGATAACGCCGCTAACACCTCCCAACCATAATCGATCAGGTAGCTGGTATCTCCCGTCCATGTGAGGTAGGCGTGTATGGCGTACGCAACGGCATGATTCCGGTGAATCGCTTCCAGGCCAAGCTCCCAATTCCCCAAAGCTTCCTCGCCATCGAGGGTAGCCATGGGGAAAAGCGCAGCGCCTTCTGAAAACCCTGCCCGTTCGGCGATGGCCCTGGCTTTGGGGAGGTGACGGTACCGGTAAAGCAACAGGTTTCTGGCCGCTTCCACCTGGCCTGTCGCCAGGTAAAAATCCGGAAGGAACAGGTCGGAAAACCAATACGCGGCGCCCCCGGCTTTGTCTCCGGTAAACCCCCGCAGCCCGATATTGAGTCGTTCATCCTGTCCGGTATAGGATTGGCATAAGTGAAAGAGATTGAACCGCATGGCTTGCTGTGCCGCCATATCCCCTTCGATCTGAACATCGAGATGGGCCCATTTTCTGCTCCAGGCCTGGGCGTGTTGTTCCAGCAGGGCGGCAAACCCCTTTCGCGACGCCTCTTTCAGGACGTATTCGCAGCGGCCAAGAAGGGAAGCCGGATCGGCGTAATATCTGGAAGTCGTATGCGCTCCATATTTGAACACTTCAATGACATCGCCGGGCCGGCAAGGCAAGTCGACGCTCAGCCCCACATACCGGTCTCTTTGCAGGCGGAACGAGTGGAAATTGGCCGGGTTCCCATTTTGCCGGAGGTCCAGTTTCATGCCGGTACAGACTTGAAACCCAGTTTGTTTGATCTCCGTGAGCAAATAACATTGCGTGCGGCGCAGATGCGCTTCTACTTCTACCCAGAACGGATCGTCGGAATCCTTTTCCTGGTTCCGCACATCAGCATCCAGGTAAGCGGTGATGGACAACGTACCGGAAAAATCAAGGGGCTGGACCTGGTACCGCAGGGCGCCGAGCTCGGGTTCCACCATGCTGCAAAAACGCTGCGCCACGACCTGAACTCTTCTGCCGCTTGGCAAACGGACGGTGAAACTGCGCTGAAGGTACCCCTCGCGCAAGTTCAGCACCCTACGGAACTCCAGGATCTCCGCCCGGTTCAGGTCGAACGGCTCTCCGTCGAATTCCAGCTCCAGGCCAATCCAGTTCGGGGCACTGGCCAGTCTTGCTCTGGAGGCCGGCTGCCCGGAAATGGCGTGTCCGGAAGCAGGAGAATCCAGGTAAAACAACCCTGCCAGGTAGTTCCCCGGCATGGTTTGGCCGCTGAATGGCTCTTCAAAGCTTCCGCGGTGGCCCATCGCGCCGTTTCCCAAAGCGAACAAACTTTCCGCAACCAACTGGTTTTCGGGGTGAAACCCTTCTTCCACTATCCGCCAATCTTCAAAATGGAACCCTGGGAGCATGGTTAGGAGGCTTATTATCCGGCATCGGTTTCCCTGATGGCCGACAAGATTTTCAGGAAACGCACGCGTTCGAGGTTAGGAAGAACCAAATCGGCGTCGAATAAATGAGGCCCCGTGCCTACCCCGACCACCCAGCAACCGGCCTCTATCGCCGCTTTTATTCCCTGGGGCGATGCGGAAAACACAAGGGTGTTTTCCAACTGAGTGCCTAAATCTTTTGCCGCTTCGGCAAAATGGGCCGGGCTAATGTGAAGGCCGGAAACAGCATCTCCTCCCACCAGGGTATGAAAATAATGCCGGAATTGCATCCGGTTCAGGATTTGGCGCAATTGGGGGAAAACAGAAACCACGGCCAGGTTCAGTCCCTGGTTTTTGAGTTCTTTAACAAAAATGGACACGCCGTCTTTCAGATCGTCCGGAGACAGTTCATTCATCTTTTCCTCCCAACTGGCGCCTGCCCCATCCCCGGGCGCTGTAGCCTCCGTATTAAACCAGGAGAGGCCTTCCGTTTCCAGAATCACCTGTTCCAATTCAAAAATACACGCACTGATCATAAGCAAACCGGCGTTTTCATTATGCCGGATCTATTCCAAATGTAGCCCAAAAAAAAATTCTCCGGGAAGAAATAAACCTTTTTATCTTTCTTAAGTCAAAGCACGCATCTTCCTATATCCCGAAAAGCGCCGATTATGAATAGAAGATCCACCCTTTCCCTGTTATCCGGATCCGGACAACGAACGAATACAACAAGTAGTGGCCCCCAGTTTTCTGCCGCTTCCTCACCTGTCAGGCCGCTCCAGGGAGGCCTTGAGCCGTACACCGGAAGCTGGAGTGCCCAGCAGGCTGCGCATTTACTTCGGCGTGCCACATTTGGCCCTACCATCGAGCTGATCCGGCAGTCGGCAGAAGAAGGGTTGAGCGCCACCCTGGACCGGCTGTTTGCCGAACCGCCTCTACCCGATAAACCGCTCAACCTCGAGTATGCTTCCGATGCAGCCGTACCGGTTGGAAAAACCTGGGTTGACGCGCCCTTCAACAACGCGGACAACAACATCCTCGGCTACCGAAACCGGAGCTTAAGGGCCTGGACCTTCGACCAGATTTTGAAAGAACGGATCAATATCCGGGAGAAACTCACGCTTTTCTGGCATAACCACTTTGCTACCAGCGACATAAACGATCCGAATTTCCTTTACTACCATATTACGCTCCTGCGCAGCTATGCCTGGGGGAATTTCCGGGACCTGGTCAAGGCGATGACCATCGACCCCACCATGCTCCGGTTTCTGAACGGGAACGTCAACACCCGAACCAGGGTCAATGAAAATTATGCCCGGGAGTTGCTGGAGTTGTTCACCATTGGCAAAGGCCCGCTGGCAGGCCCGGGCGATTACACCAACTACACCGAAACGGACGTCAAGGAGATCGCCAAAGCGCTGACCGGATGGAGAGACAACGGCTACCGGACCACCAATGCCACGGTCAAGGCCGGCGCTGTTTTCCGTCCCGCCCAACACGACACCACCAAGAAAGTATTGTCGCACCGGTTTGATTACGCGGAGATCCTCAACCAAAACGAGAACGAATACAAGGCGGTCGTCGACCTCATTTTCAAAAAAGCGGAAGTTGCCCGGTTCATTTGCCGGAAGTTGTACCGGTGGTTTGTTTACTACCAGATTACCGACGAGGTCGAGACCCAGGTCATCGCACCCATGGCGCAGTTGCTATTTTCCTCCAATTACGAGATTAAACCTGCGCTGCGAGCGCTCCTGGGAAGCGCCCACTTCTTTGATGCGCTCAACGTGGGCCCTATGATTAAAAACCCGCTGGATTTCAGTTGGGGCCTGATCAAGCAAACCTACACTCCCCTTCCTGCCGGGCAGACCCAGAAATACTCCCTGCTGTTCAACCTCAGCCGGACCATCAACCTGCAGCAGATGGAATATTTTAATCCGCCGGATGTAGCCGGCTGGAAGCCCTTCTACCAGGAGCCTTCTTTCTACCGCATCTGGATCAATGCCACCACCCTTGCCGCCAGGATGACCTACACCAACCGCATGGCCATCGAAGGCACGGTGATCGGCGGCTTCCGGCTCCGGATCGATCCCCTGAGCATGATCACCCACCTGCAAAACCGCCTGGATCCCAATGCGTTGATCCTGGAACTCTCCGACCTGCTGCTGCCGCAACCCCTGACGGAAGCCCAATTGGCGGATCTGAAAGAAGTGCTTTTGCCCGGTCTTCCCGATTACGAGTGGACCATTGAATACCAGCAGTACCTCAGCAAGCCGTCCGATACCAATTTGAAAAACGCGGTGGAATCCAAATTGCGCAACCTGTTCCAGGCCATCCTGAGCATGGCGGAATTTTATCTCAGCTAGAACGGGACTGATTTTCCATTCCCAAAAATCTCCTTACGCATGAAGAGAAGAGAATTCCTCAAAAACACCGGCGCCGCCGTTTCCATTCCCTTTTTGCTCAACGGAATGCGCCTGTCCGCCATGCCCCGCTCGCCGCTGTTTAATGCCATTGATCCCGCCTCCGACCGCGTCCTGATCCTTGTACAGATGAATGGCGGCAACGACGGCCTGAACATGGTATTTCCCATCGACCAGTACGACCGGCTGGCCAATGTGCGGGCTAATCTGCTCATACCAAAGAACAAGATCCTGGCATTGAAAGATACCCTTGGCCTTCATCCGGCGATGGGCGCCCTGCGCGCCTTGTATGAGGAAGAGAACCTGGCGGTCGTTCAAAGCGTGGGATACCCCAATCAAAACAGGTCGCATTTCCGGAGCACAGACATTTGGCTTTCCTCCTCCCCCGCCAACGAGTACTGGAACACCGGCTGGCTGGGCAGGTACCTGGAAACCCAGGCGCCAGGCTATCCAATCGATTATCCCAATGCATCGGCGCCCGACCCCTTCGCCATTACGATGGGGTCTACCGTATCGGAAACCTGCCAGGGCACGGCCACCAATTTCAGTCTGACCCTCAGCGACCCCTTTGCGCTCATCAAACTCACCGAAGGGAATGGAGGCGAAACCCCAGATACTCCTTATGGAAATGAATTGTCCTTTCTCAGGACCTCCATCGTCCAAAGCAACGCCTATGGCGACTCCATTTCCGGGGCCGCAAAAAAAGGAAAAAACCTGGCTACCTACCCCACCGGCAACCGCCTGGCGGATCAGCTCAAAAACATCGCCTTAATGATCTCTGGTGGGCTGAAAACCAAAATTTACATCGCCAATATCGGCGGTTTTGACACCCACGCTACTCAGGTGGATTCCGCCGACAAAACCCAGGGCGTGCATGCCAATCTGCTGGGCCAGCTTTCCGACGCTATCGGCGCTTTTCAGAACGACCTGAAAATGCTCGGCCTGGAACAGCGGGTCGTAGGAATTACCTTTTCCGAGTTTGGCCGCCAGATTGGCTCTAATGCCAGCGTGGGAACAGATCACGGAACGGCAGCCCCGCTCTTCGTGTTTGGTTCCTGCATCCAAACCCAGGTTCTGGGAAATAACCCCCAAATCCCGGAGAAACTAACTACTCAGGAAGGCGTAGCCATGCAGATCGATTTTCGCGATATCTACGGCTCCATCCTCAAAGACTGGTTCCAGGTGCCAGACCAGGACATCAAAGCCCTGATCCACCCCAATTTCACCTACCTCCCCATCCTGAAAGACTGCAATCTGACTACCCCAACCCGCGAAGCGTATTTGAACGATTTGGTAGACCTCAAGCTCTACCCCAACCCGTTCGCTTCCGAGGCGACCCTCCGCTTTTCCTCTCCCGGCGGGCATATCCGGATCAGTTTGTTCGACGCGATAGGCAGCGAACTCGAGGTGCTCGCCGACCAAAGCTTCGCCTCCGGAGCGCATGAACTGATGATTGACGGGCAACGGCTCGCTTCCGGGAATTATTACGTGCGCGTACAGGGACGGCAGTTTGTCAAGACCGGCATCCTGATAAAAAGGTAATCGATCATTCTTTTACCCAGGAAAACTAATCTTCCCCATACACACCGACGGGATTCCCTGAAACGGGACCAGCCCCCCGGCCAGCGTTTCATTGGCCAGGACGGCGAACAGGAGGGCTTCTTTGGCATCGCCGGAAAACCCAAGCCGGTCGAAAGGCGCCATCTCCCTCCCGGGGAGCAATTCGCTCAAATGCCCGACGAGTACCGGGTTGTGCGCGCCGCCGCCGCTGAGAAAAAAATCCGCGTTACTCCAAAGCGGCGCGGCGCGGCGGATGGTTTCGGCGATGGTCTCCGCGCTGAAGCGGGTCAGCGTAGCGAGCAGGGCTTCGGGAGAAGCGCCCAATGCGCCGGATCGTTCCTGCGCCTTCCGGAGGTAATCCAGGTTAAAGAGCTCCGGGCCGGTGGTTTTTGGGGCCGGTTTTACAAAAAACGAATCTTCTTTCAAGGCCTGGAGCAATGCGGGCCAAATCCGGCCGGAAGCAGCCAGTTTCCCATCCGCATCATAAGATTTGTCTGGAAAAAATGAGCGGGTGGCGGCGTCGAGCAGCGTGTTCCCGGGACCGGTATCCGTCACGAAAACGTTCTCGGCTACGTGTCCTCCAGGCAAATACGTAAAATTGGCGATACCGCCGATATTCAGCAAAATCCGCGGGCGGTCGGGATGGGAGAACAACAGGAAGTCCCCGTACACGGCCAGGGGCGCCCCTTCCCCCCTGCGGCAATGTGTTTCTGCCGGAAGTCGCTGAGGGTGATGATCCCCGTTCGAACGGCGATATGGTCGCCATCGCCGATTTGGAGGGTGGCGTTGCCAAAATCCGGTAGCCCATGGAGGATTTTTGGCGCGTGAAAAACGGTCTGTCCGTGGCTCGCAATCGCATCCACAGCATCCGGCGCCATTCCCCAGGAATCCAGGGCCTGAAGCACCAGGCGTCCGTGCAGATCACCGATCCAGGCGTTCAGGAGGGTCAGGTGCTGAAAATCGATGGTGCGGAGGGCAAACACCTTGCGCACCTCGTCTTTGACGTGTTCCTCAAAAGGAATGGTGGTGAATTCGAGGATTTCGGCTTCTGTGCCCGTTCCGCTGCCGCGAAACCGGCACAGGGCGATATCCAGCCCGTCCATGGAAGTGCCCGACATCAGGCCGATGATCGTGCGTTCCGGCCCGGAAGCTATCCGATGCAATTTTTCGACGTATCGGTTCATATATCTTTTTTTACCCCTGCGACAAAAAATTAACCTGGCGCGAGGCTCCTGCCTCGTGCCCAGTACCTCCTTGAGGCTCAGCCTCAACAACAGCAGGCCATTTATTCCCCCCTACCCCTTCGACAAAAACTCCCGGAACCACTTCCCAGACTCCTTGACCGTCCGTTCCTGGGTCTCAAAATCGACATGGATCAATCCAAACCGCGCCTGGTAGCCTTCGGCCCATTCAAAATTATCGAGCAAGGTCCAGGCGAAGTAGCCTTCCACCGGCACGCCGTCCTGTTTGGCCCGGAGCACCTGATGCAAATAATCCTGGTAAAACTGAATCCGTTGTGGGTCGTTAACGGTTTCCCCGGATTTGAGGTCGTCGAAAGCGGCGCCGTTTTCCGTAACCAGGATTCGTTTCACGCCGGGGTAAGCCGCGAACTGTTTCAGCACGTGGTAGATCCCTTCCGGGTAGACCTCCCAGCCCATAGCGGTGATCCCGTCTTCGGGCACTTCCCGTTTTTCCGGTTTGATCTCTTTGCCCCAGATGATGGGTGGGAAAACGGTATGTTTGACCACCACCCGGAAATAATTCTGGACACCAATGAAGTCGAAGTCAAACGCCAGGCGCTCCATATCGCCCGGTTGGGCATAGTCGCGCTCCAGCTTTTCAAACAAAGGGAAGGCGTCCGCCGGGTAGCCCATGCCGAGAGCGGGTTCGATAAACAAGCGGTTCATCAACGCATCGAAGCGGCCGGCGGCCTTTTTATCTGCCGGGCTATCCGTTTCCGGAACCACCTGAGCGCAGGAGAACGTCGTGCCGATCACGGCGCCGGGGACGGTACGGCGGATGATCCGGGCGCCTTCCGCCTGGCACAAGGCGGCGTGATGCACAGCCGGAAGGAAGTTTTTCAGGCCTTTGCGGCCGGGAGCATGGTCGCCCAGAAAATGGCCAAGGGAGGTAAACACCACCGGCTCGTTGAGTACCATCCAGTATTTGACGCGGTTTCCGAATGCCTGGGTACAGACCTCCACGTAATGCGCAAACCAGTCGAGCACTTTCCGGTTGGTCCACCCGCCCTGATCTTCCAGAACCTGAGGCAGATCCCAGTGGTACAGCGTCACATACGGCGTGATGTTCAGCCGTTCGCAGGCGTCCAGCACCCGCTGGTAGAAAGCGATCCCCGCTTCATTCGGCGTTCCCGTCCCATCGGGAAGGATCCTGGACCAGGAGAGGGAGAACCGGAAAGCGCTGAACTGCATCGACTGCAGCAATTCCAGGTCGCTTTCGTAGCGGTGGTAAAAATCGCAACTGACGTCCCCGTTTTCGCCAGTCTTTATTTTGCCCGGCAAATCGCAGAAGGTATCCCAAATGGAAGGAGTTCTGCCGTCTTCAGCCACCGCGCCCTCGATCTGGTAGGAAGCGGTAGCGGTACCCCAGATAAAATCCCGGCCAAAAGCCTGGCGGGTCAGATCGCCGGGGCGGCCCAACCGGGCCAGCAAGGAAGGAGACCAAATCAAGCCGGCGCCTAAAGTGCCGGCTGTTTTCAAGGCATGGCGTCGATTCATACAACAGGAATCATAGGGTTATTTCAACACGTTCAGGGCCTTGCCTACTTTCGTGAATGCCGCTACCGCTTTTTCCAGGTGTTCCCGTTCGTGGGCTGCGGAAATCTGCACCCGTATCCGGGCTTTGCCTCTGGGCACCACCGGGAAGAAAAAGCCGATGACGTAGATGCCTTCCTCGAGCAACCGGGCCGCAAACTCCTGAGCCAGAGGGGCGTCGTACAGCATGATGGGAACGATGGGGTGCTCTCCGGGGAGAATGTCGAAGCCGGCTTCGGTGATCGCTTTGCGGAAAAACCGGGTATTGTCTTCGAGTTTATCCCGAAGCGCCGTGCTTGCGCTCAGCAATTCCAGCACCTTAATGGAAGCGCCGACGATAGCGGGAGCCACCGTGTTGGAGAACAAGTAGGGCCTGGAGCGCTGCCGGAGGATATCGACGATCTCTTTTTTCGCTGCCGTAAAGCCCCCCGAAGCGCCGCCAAGGGCTTTGCCCAGGGTGCCGGTGATGATATCGATCCGGTCCATCACCCCGCGGTATTCGTGGGTACCCCTGCCGGTTTTACCCATGAAACCGGTGGCATGGCACTCGTCGATCATCACCATGGCGTTGTATTTATCGGCGAGATCGCATATTTTTTCCAGTTGCGCGATGGTGCCGTCCATCGAAAACGCCCCATCGGTAGAGATCATTCTCCTGCGGGCGCCGGAGGCCATCTGAAGCTGTTTTTCCAGGTCGTCCATATCGTTGTGGCGGTAGCGGAGGCGGGAAGCCTTGCACAGGCGGATGCCGTCGATGATGGAAGCATGGTTGAGCTCATCCGAAATAATGGCGTCTTCTTCGCCCAGGAGCGGCTCGAACAAGCCGCCGTTAGCGTCGAAAGCGGCGGCATACAGGATGGCGTCTTCCTGCCCGAGGAATTCCGCAATTTTTCCTTCGAGTTCTTTATGAATATCCTGGGTGCCGCAAATAAAGCGGACGGAGGACAAGCCAAACCCATGGGTATCAATCGTCTCCTTGGCGGCCTGGATCACTTCGGGGTGCGAAGAGAGCCCCAGGTAGTTGTTGGCGCAAAAATTGAGGACCTCCTGCCCGGAGTTCAGGCCAATTTCCGCCCCTTGAGGGCTGACGATAATCCGTTCTTTTTTGAACAGACCAGCCTCCTGCAATTCCTGCAATTCCTTTTCCAAAGCAGGTTCAACGCTAGTATACATATCCATTCGGTTTATGAAGTCAAAAAAAATTATTACCTACCCAATCCTGGCAACTTAACCAAATAATGGTCTGCCAGGTGGCTGAGCATATCGCGGGTCATGTAATCGAGGTCAAATACCGGTTTCCAGCCCCAATCTTCCCGGGCAGCCGAGTCGTCGATACTGGAAGGCCAGCTTTCGGCGATTTGCTGACGGAAATCCGGCTCGTACCCCACAGTGAAACCGGGAACGTACTGTTGAATGGCTCGGGTGACTTCCGCCGGGGTAAAACTCAGGCCGGCCATATTGTAGCTGGTCCGGATGCGGATCTGGCTGGGAGAGGCTTCCATTAATTCCAGGGTGCCGCGAATGGCGTCGTCCATGTACAGCATAGGCAAGGACATATCCGCTTTAAGAAAGCAGGTATAGGGATTGCCCTTCACCGCTTCGTGGAAGACCTCGACGGCGTAATCCGTAGTTCCGCCGCCGGGAAGGGATTGGTAACCGATGATGCCGGGATAGCGGACCGAACGCACGTCGACACCGTATTTCAGGAAGAAATACTGGCACCAGTTCTCCCCGGCGATTTTGCTGATACCGTATACGGTGGTGGGTTGGGTAATGGTATCCTGGGGAGTAGCCACCCGGGGAGTCGTCGGGCCAAAAACGGCAATGGAACTAGGGAAGAAGAGCCGGAGGTTGAAATCCCTCGCCATTTCCAGCACGTTAAACAACCCGCGCATGTTGATGTCCCAGGCTTGCTGGGGGTGCTGCTCGCCTTTGGCGGAGAGTATGGCCGCGAGGTGGTAAATCTGGGTAACCCCGTATTTTTCAATCAACTCGCGCAGCCTGGAAGCGTACAGCACATCCAGGACCTCAAAAGGGCCGTCGGAGGTCATTGGCCGCCGGATATCCAAGCCAGCACGGCATCCGTTCCATAGCGGTCGCGCAAAGCGCCGGTGAGCACGGACCCGATTTGCCCGTTGGCGCCCGTAATCAAAATCATTTCTTTCGTTTTCATTTGGTTAGCGGTTGAACCGGAATCGAAGCGCTTTGGTGGGTTCCGTCCCGGCGAATTCAGGGACAAGTTAGAAAAAAAAGCGGGGACCCCGGCTTTCTATCCCCCCGTATAATGCGGAATTCCGTCTAATTCCAGCATTTCCCCGGAGCCGGGATCGATGCGGCAACCAAACCCGACCAACCCATTAACCAGAATAAAATACGGCGCCCGGAGGGTCATGTTGTACCGCACCGCCTGGAAGAACACCTCCTGGTTTAGCGGCACGTCTGGGGCTTTGCACTCGACCAGCACGAGCGGTTCCATGGAAGAAGAATAGATCAGAATATCTGTTCTTCGGGAAAGGCCGTTGACCAAAAGCTTTTTTTCCACCGCGATCCGGTTTCGGGGAACGCCCTTTTCTTCCAGGAGGTAGATCAGCAGCGCCTGGCGCACGGATTCCTCCGGCTGCAACACCAGCCAGGATTTCCGGATTGGGTCCCAGACCAATGGTTTGGCGCCCTCCGTTTGGAGGGTAAGCTTGGGAAGAAACCGGTCCAGGAGCAGGGGGAACATGAAAGAGGGATTAAAAAACCATCACCGGCTGGCTGGCTATGCGGTTGCCGGCCATCAGGCGCAGGGTATATTTTCCGGCAGCGGGAAACTGGCGCCGGCTCAGCTCAAAGGGATGGGTTCCTGCGGGCAACCTGCCTTCGAAAAGGGTTGTGACTTTTTTGCCGTTCATATCGAATACGTCCAGGCGTACCTGATGCATGGGCGACGGCAGCGCGATGCGAACCTGGGCGGCATCGGCCACGACATTAGGCCATACCCGGAATCCCTGCAAAAGCACAGGGTCCTGCACGCTGGTGACCGTTTTGCCAATCACATCGGTCCAATTCGCATTGACGAAATCGTATTTCGTCCCATTCTTTTTCCAGATCACGGAAGCGACGATGAGGTTGTTGACATCTAAATCGGAAGGCAGGCCATAGGTAAAGAGGCTACCCTGAAACGTGCCCGACAGGATGGTTCCGGAAGCCAGGGGCTTGCCGAAAACCTCCGGGAGCAGGGATGTGCGGAACACGTTGGAATGGGTTTCGCTGGCGGAACGGGAAGCCTGTTCTTTGACGATGGCTTTTTCCAACAGGTAGAACGCCAGAAAGTACTCGCCGGTCGTGTATTGAAAAAACTGGGAGCGGCTTTGGACGGTGAGTTCCCTGCTGTTGTCGTCGAAGGTTAGCTTCATTCCCGTTTGCACAATCGGGGTATTTTTGGCGGCATTGTTGACATTGGTAGTAACGGTATTCTCGGTGGAGGAACCTCCCGTGCCCACTACTTTCGTGTTGTAGAAGAAGTAAGGCTGGCTGTACACCAGGTCGAAGTTATTCAGCAACTGAACTGCCATCGGGCTGTACAGTTTGCTGACCGTGCTGGTGTGGGCGGCGAACACCACTGCGTTGGCGCCATGGCTGGCAACCATGTTTTTATAGGAATCCCAGGCGCTGCCTCCGCAAAAGGGGCACCAGGTGGCGGTCAGCTTGGTCACCAACGACTGCTGGGTGCCTGGAACCTCAATGGGATCCTGGGCGGCGGCGGCGAAACGGCCCAAAACAAGCAAGCAAGAGAACAGGAAAGTTTTCATGGTGATTTTCGGTTTATGATTCAGGAAATACCGGAATACGTTATACGCCAAAAGGCTGTTCGTTGTCTTTGTTTAATTTAAAGCGTTCATCCAGGCGGTACCCAATGAGCCAGATGATCCTGCCGTCGCCATGTTCCAGAACGAGGGCCCGGTCTTTGGCGAAGCGGTCGATCTTGCTGTCGGTCAGGATGTCCTGAACTTTTTTGCGTTTCCCTTTCATCCCCAAGGGATACAGAAAATCGCCCGGCGCCCAGGGCCTGCAAAGGAGGGGAAACAAGAGTTCCTCCGCGCTGACCAGCGCTTCCCGCCCTCCGTCCGGCCATTCCGGAGGCAAGGCTCCGGCGTCATAGGTCAGGGAAAGCTGGCCCTGCGGAAGTTCATACGACCCGGCCTGGTCAATATCCACCCAAAGCAGGCTATTCTTTAATATACGTTTTTCCAGAATAAAGGTTTCTCTGTCGATCAGCAATTGGAAATCCGGGGCAAAAAAAAGCTGTCCGGACTGCCGGTTCCTGCCTTTCCAAATGGATTCCGCCTGTTCCGGACGAAACCCATACGGGGCAAGCAGTTCAAAACAAACGGCGGCAGCGGCGGGATGTTCCTCCAATCGGGGCCAGTGGATCAGCACCCGGCTGTCTTTCGTTTCCACGCAAGTTTGGCGGAGATTCTGCAGGGCGTGTGCGTAGATCTGCAGCGCGCCGCGGAGGGCGTGAAACGTGCGGTCCAATTGTTTTTCAAACCCGGGCTGGATGCGGCGCAAGACGGGAACCAGCAGATGCCGGATCTGGTTTCGGAGGTAGTAGGTTTCGGCGTTGGAGGCGTCTTCCCGGTGAACGAGGCCCTCTTCCTGGTAAAAAGCCTCCAGCGCGGCCCGGGTGAACCCGTTCAGGGGCCTCAAGATCCGGTCGTTCCGGGGGGGAATGCCCACCAGCCCGCGCAGCCCGCTACCCCGGAGCAGGTTGATGAAAAAGGTTTCCAGGGAATCGTTCCAATGGTGGGCGGTGACCAGCCAATCGAAGCCTTGTTCCCGGCGGACGGTCTCGAGCCATTCATACCGCAGGTCCCGGGCGGCCATTTGAATGGAAATCCGCCGGGCGCGGGCGTGGTCCTGGGTAGGAAAGCGGCAGCTGAAAACCGGAACGCCGGATTGCTCCGCCAGGGTATGGACAAAGCGTTCGTCGGCGTCGGACTCAGCGCCTCGAAGGGCGAAATTGCCATGGGCGACGGCAAAAGCGTAGCCGGAACGGGCAAACAAGCGCAGGAGGACCACCGAGTCCAGTCCTCCGCTGACGGCCAGCAGAAAGCGCTGGCCGCCGGGATCTTCCCCGGTCAGTTCGCTCAGCACTTTCTGAAACCGTTCAAGCATAGCCGTTTGGTTTACCCTTTGGCGCTGGGCAAAGGCTGCAGGCGGCGGCGCATAACCGGCACGTCCTTGACTACCATCTGCATGTTTTCGCTGGTGCGCTCTTCCATTAGGACAATCTTCCCTCGGCGAAGGTTGACCAACACGTCGGGGTGGTAGTGGCGCACGGTGTACAATTCGAGTCCCCGGTCGATGATCACCTTGAACTTGTCCTGGATGCGTTCGGCAAAGCGGTCGACTTTGTCGTCGATATCGTTGACGCAAACGTTGAAACTAATGGCCGAGTTTTGGAGCATGTTGACCTGCAGGCGCATCTCGGCGATCATATTAAACAGGTAGCTCATGTGGTGTTCGGCGACGAAGGAGAAATCGCGGGTGGAGATCAGGAGCAGGGCCTGATTCATCTCCACGGCCACCATGGGCGGATAGAGGTCTTCGGCTTCGTCGGAGATGCAGGTGCCTTCGCCGGAAGGGTCGATAAAGGATTTGACGTATAGCGGGATGCTCTTGTTTTGGAGGGGTTTGATGGTTTTGGGGTGAATGACCTTGGCGCCGTAGTAGGTCATTTCGATGGCTTCTTTATAGGAAAGGCGGTCGATTTTCACTACGTTTTCGAACAGGCGCGGGTCGGCGGTGAGCACGCCGGGCACGTCTTTCCAGATGGTCATGCGTTCGGCGTCGAGGCAGAACGAGAAAATGGCGGCGGTATAGTCGGAGCCTTCGCGGCCGAGGGTGGTGGTAAAGTTTTCGGTGGTGCTGCCGATGAAGCCCTGGGTAAGCACGAACCCGCCTTTAGCCAGCATAGGAGGTACGAGGCGCCGGGCGTTGTCGACGGTTTCGTCCCACTGCACCCAGCCTTCGCGGAAGATGTCGTCGGTGAGGATTACGTCGCGGGCGTCGAGCCATTGCGTAGGCAAGCCGCTTTCATGGAGGTAGGCCTGAACGATCCGGGAAGACACCAGTTCGCCGACGGAGACGATCTGGTCGTACATAAAGTCGTAGTTGTCGTGTGGGGGTTCGTCGAGGATCCATTCGATTTCCACAAAGGTATCGTTGACCAATGCGTAGACTTCGTGGTTTCGGGGGAAGAGCTCATCCATCAACTGGTAGTGCCCGTTTTTGATGTCCTCCAGCAACGCATAGGCCTGCCCTGTTTTTTTGGCGTGGGCTTCGACGACCTTTTCGAGCAAATTGGTCGTTTTGCCCATAGCGGAGACGATAATCACAAGGGGGTCATCCGAATAGGATTGCAGGATCTGAGCTACGTTTTTGATAGCTGCGGCGTCTTTGATGGAAGCGCCGCCAAATTTGAAGACTTTGAGCGTTTTTTTCATAGGATGGCAATCAGAGGAAGCGGGTCTCCCTTCCCGGTAGTTTCTGTGTAAAAAGTGGGGCAAATATACGGTACTTTGATGGTTTTTGGGGAGGTTGGGGGGAGTTAATTGAAGGGAGCAGGGAGCAGGGAGCGGGAGGTGTCTTCCACGCTGCTGGGCGCCGAAAAAAAGAAGCTGGAAAATATGCCGAACCTGGTTTGATCCGCTATATTTGTTAGCCAGTAAAAGCCCCAAAAGCATGAAAAACTATACTTCAGCAGTTGCCCTGCCAAAACTGGCATTCGCCTTGAGTTGCGGCCTTCCTCTGTCCACCAAACTGGCAGCGGGCCGTCTGTTCCTATACCGACAACGCAGGAACGCCAAATCCAATCCGGGTGTGTTAACCCCTGAAATGCCTGTTTTCAGGGGTAAAAGTATAAAACCATGAAACCCCTCCTGATTTTTTTATTCGCGTTTATTCCCGGGTGTGCCAACAAGGACCAAGCGGAATTACACAATATATGGGTGAGTAAAAAAAAAGGACAGGTGTTTTTACTATTCAAGAACTAGCCATCGCTCAAATAATTTTTATTATGCTTTTCCAAGCGTCGCCGTGTTTAAAAAAGTACAAAACAAATGGATCTTTGAGAAAAACCTTAACCGCTGAATAATTCGATTGAATCAAATGAGAACTATGCTTAGAGCAACTTTAGCATTTAGACGAGGAATTACAGTTTCAGAAAGAAACTTTCCAGGAACTCGATGTCTCTCGCGAAAGATATTTTCAAATCACCGATAGCCAAGAAAACCAACCGGACTTTTTTACAATGCTAAATAACACCAGGTATATACTTGATTCGCTTCGTTTAAACAAAAAGGAAACAAAACAATGTTATCGGAGTTTAAAAAGAGTAGAAGCCATATGCACTCCCGACTTTTTTATTAACATCAGAAATATTTGCCTGGTCAATAAAAACAATAAAAAGATAAAAAAAAAGCCCAAATTTCACTGGACAAATTAATATTTAACTGCCACAACGTAACGCCCCATCTAAAATACGAAGTGAGTATTGTCGCAAAAATTTTAGAAGCCAGATTCATTAACAAAAGAGCAAAAAGAATCCTGACTCGAATTTGTAAAGATGAGCTATATCGAAAGTCAGATCTGTTTCCACTTGCATCAAAAACAGGGTCCATCAAATGCCTGAAAGATGCGATTTCTGCAGTCCAGTATCCGCCGGATAAAGATTGGCAAAAGTTCTCCGATCAAGAAATAATGACCCTTGGGATGTTGGCCAAAAATGGGGACTCCGTAGCGATACATTTTATCATGGAGAAAATAGAGTTTTACAAACAAAACAGACGTGATTTTTCACTGGTCAGGCTTGTAGATTCATTGGAGATGATTGGCGGGGAAGTCGTCACGTCCATCATCATTGATTCCTTACTGATGAGTGATTGGGAGTTTACGTCTTTCGATTTTGAAGAAAGCGATTTTTTGCTTGGTTTCAGAGCGCTTTCAAATCTGATCTCCAATTGGGATGAAGATCCGGGTATCCTGGGGTATCTTTTTGATGCCAACGATTTCAACATTACGAAAAAGAACATACGCGAATGGGTACAGAAAAACAGGAAGAATTTTCATTACAGAAATTAACGGCAAAAAAATGCACATCACGCTCTCATTATTGATTACAGGGGTAATGCTTGGCTTTAGTCCGCTATATGGGCAACAAGACTCCATCATACAACGCATTGAGAAAGCAATGCGCACTCCAGGAGTAGATTTCCCTGCCGAACTCGTAAAGGGTAAGGCCTTCCAGGTTCAGGGCATCCAACATTTAGAGGAAATGAGTAAAACGATTCCATTCGAGAATCATTTTGTCCGGTCAAGATATTCAAGTAAACTTTTTGAGATTTATAATGGGATTCCTCCTGGAACGGATGCCAGTAAAAGAATGGTAAACCTGATCTTGAGCGCATGCAATGATCAATCAGAATGGCTGCGGGCTATGAACATGAAATATTTAGTAATGATTGCCCGGCCAGAGGATTTCGGAAAAGAACAACTTGGACTACTAAAAATCTTACTCCTGGATACCATACACCACCGTACTCCTTTATTCCCCATAGTAGGCCGTCTCGATTGGCCGGAAGGAGACCGCATTATGGAGCAGTTTTTCCGGGAGGGTCCAGAACTGTTAGAATTAGATAAAGATATCCCAGGAGGTTTTATCGCTTCTCCAAAATGGAAGGCGGCTATAGCTCTGGCAAGAAAGGGCAACATGCAAGCCATGACCTATTTACTGCAAAAAGCCGGCGAACAAACTGACCTACAGGTTATTTCCCTCATCACCCAACAATTTGCATTGGTGAAAAATCGCCCAACCATTGATTTCATCATAGATTTTTTACTCAGTGATGCCTTTGCCAATCCAGAGGATTACGACAAACAGGAATATTTTTCAGTTGCCCTCATTATGCTCGCACAAATCATTGATATGCATAATTGCCCTAACTTCGGGTCTGTCGCTGTCCGCCAATGGCTTCGAGAAAACCGGGCCACCTACCAGATACTGCCCGATCCGGATTGATGCGACATAACCCAGGCGCAAAGGAAAACCCAGGACAGTCCTGCAAAAACAAACAAACCATGAAGTCCATGTTGCTAATCCTCACGCTTTCCCTCCTTGCCGCATCCGCCATGGCGCAGCCAGGGGATATTAAAGAATTCATTACTACGCGGATGGCGGCCAGAAATTATCATTTCCCCGATAGCATGCTCCAGAACCAGGAGTTTCAGAAACGAATTATTCCAGAGTTGGAAAAGGTAAATGAGGATATTTTAGACTACCCCCACGATATTCGTGACAGTTATTCCTGGGCTTTGACGGATTTATACAGGCAGAATCCCGAACCCGAAATCCGCGGAAAGCTGGCAGAGCTAATGCTCTATGGGTGCCTGGACCAGTCGGAATGCTGCGCTTGCATAACATGCATGATCTGGTACGCCTGGCGCGTCCGGCCGATTTCAACGCGCAGCGCCTGGAGATGCTCAAAGCCCTTATCCTTCACCCTACCGTGCATACTACGCCCCTTTTCCCCTGGTAGGCAAACTCGACTGGCCCGAAGGGGAACGCCTCATGCGCCGGTTTTTCGAACAAGGCCCGGAGCTGCTTCCCGACGATGCCGACCGCCCGGGCGGATACCGGGCTTCCCCCAAATGGCGGGCTGCTATGGCGCTGGCCCAAAAAGGCGATCAGGCAGCCCTGGACTATCTCATTCAAAAAACCCGGCAGGAAGAAGACCGCGACGTCCTGTATAGCATGTTGTTCTACGACTTTGCCTTCATCCGCACCCGCGGCAGCATCGACTTTCTCATCGAATAGGTGTACAGCGATCTGATGGAGCCTGTTTACGAAGACCATTTGAGCCGGAGTGATTTCAATTTTGTTATTTCGCTTCTAAGACCAATCATCAAGGATTTAGATAGTGTTATTTCTGCCTCTGGTCGAAAAAAGACATCATCCGCGCCTGGTTTGATCAAAACAGAACTACGTATGAAATATTACCGGAGAAGTAGGCTCTCAGCCTTTCTTTGCTGACCCTTGATAAAAATCCTTCTTTGTTCCCCACGCAAAAATCCACCGCCACATGAATCAATACCTCTTTTTCACCCGCCTGCGATTCCACGCGATAATGCTGGCGCTGGTCTTGC
Organism: Haliscomenobacter sp.; assembly: GCA_016713275.1. Lineage (GTDB taxonomy): Bacteria > Bacteroidota > Bacteroidia > Chitinophagales > Saprospiraceae > JADJPL01. Next base: position 48,133 of record JADJPL010000017.1, on the reverse strand, counting down.
CGGTTGTAACGGCCCATGCCGAATGCGCCTGGCCGGCCACCGACTCCCTGCCCGCCTCTTTAATAGATTTTATATTCTAATGGCTTTTCGAAAAAGAGCTCTAGCCGTACAACCTTACAAAGACAACTGATCCGAATCGCTTCTACCATGCACAACCACAACCGCACTGCCAATTCCCGGATACTTGCCCTGGACGCATGCCCCAGGGGAGGCTCCGCCGGCAACCCCCGCACCGTGACGCCCCTGCAAAACGCCCACTACAGCGTCACGGTGCTTGATGCGCAGGTACGGCCTGAGATCAAGCGGTACCATGTGGAGGTGGTCAGCTTGCAGGCGGAGCTGGTGGTGGCCCTTGCGCCCGGCGATTTTTGTGGTAACGGCCCCATTACCCTGCGGGTGGAAGGCGCGCTACCCCACTACACCTACCTCTGGAGTACCGGGGAGACTACCTCCGAGGTTCAGGTCCCGCTCTCCGGCATGGCGGCGGCGTACCGGGTCACCGTCGCCGATGCCCGGCAGGATGGGGCCGGGGTGTGGAAGACCTGCGAGCAGGCGCTGGAGATACGCACGGCGGAGGCGCTGGCAGCGGTGGAGGCGCAGAAGTGCGAGCTGCTCTATAGCCGCCTGGAAGCGCTCGGCTTTGAAGCCCGCGAGGTAAAAATCGTAGAACCGGTACAGGCCATCGCCCCGCGCTCTCGCGCTTCCGCAACTTGCAACGTGGTAGATCATACGGATTTCCGGGTAGAATGGTACGAAGAAACCCGCACCCCCGCCAGCATCCTGTGCAGCGAACTGGCGGAAATGGAGGGCGTGACCCAGGGGTTCATTTATGCTTCAGACGACATTTGCACACCGAAGCAGACCTGGCCGAAGTGGAAGCCCTGATCAACGACGAAACGCTCCTGCATGTGTATCTCAAGCCTTGTGGTGGGGAGGGGTATGGGGTTTTGATGGGGAGGGGGGCGGTGTCTTGGGGTTTACAGATCGATATGTCTCCCGAAAAGGAAATTGATAATGGTATTTATATCTTAAGTAGTTCAATTGTTACTTCAAAACCTGCAAATTCAAAATTAATTGCACAAAGCGTCCGAAAAGGGTTTGCAGCTTGGTGGGTTCTCCAACATCGAAAGGGCTATTGCCCCTTTAAAACAAAAATTAGGATCCTCGCTCGAATCCAGGGTAAACTCAAAATTCAACCCTAATAAACAGTTATGAAAAAAATAATACTAGGTGCGCTAGTGGTTTTAATAATTTATTCCCTGCTGTTCTGGAGAAATAGTCAAAAATTTGAAATCACCCCAGAGGGCGGAATTATTGAAGAGAAAAGAGAAATCATGCCAAACGATAGTATTGATTCTCTCAACCGAGGGAGAATTGTCCTCCAAAAACAGAGTATTATTTAGTGTCTGGGGACAAAAAAACGAGGCCATGGATAAAAAATTGATGAATTTACCTGCAAGGCTATTGATAAGGATTTTGAAAAATACTATCAATATAATATTATATTTTACAGACAAAGCCGTAGGTTAAATGAGCGAAAAATAAAAGGAGACTATAACAAGTTTTCTGAATACGTAAATGACCAGCAGGATTTTATATGTTGGTTTATATGGTTTGAAGGCAGTTTCGGTGGAAAGGAGATAAAAGTAAGCGAATCGGAATTTCGCACAGAAATGCATCTCAAATGTAATTAGTTATGTCGGAAATTTAAAAACTGAGGAAACAATGGGTATCTGGGCCGGTGATTTTTTCTTCGAAATAACCGATCATTTTGGTCTAGACAAGCCTGATGTCATTAAATTTCAAGATGCCCGTGAAGGCTTTGCAGCATGGTGGATATTGCAGCATAAAAAAGCATATAGGCCATTCATAACGAAACTCAGATTTGTAACACGACTAAAGGGTAAAATATGACAACAATAAAATTATTTTTTTGGGCTGTACTATTAATAATTACAATATCCTCTTGTAACGAGAACAAAGTTTTGTCAGTGGTACGGGACCCAGCATATTTTGAGCCGTCTTTACGTATTGATAAAAGGGTAAAAGACAGAATTTGCTATAACTTAATTGAAAGATACTTTGTATATGGCTATAACAAGAATAAGGAAAAATTCGACAGTCTGGCAGTAGATTTATTATGCAAAAAAATGAATGAAAAGGAATTACTCTCCAGATTAGATATAGTTTTTGAAGATTGCGGAACATACGCTACATACAGGGAAGGAGAAATACCTTCGGCAGCCTTTACAAGGACTATTGTTTCGCTTGTTTGGGATATGGAAAACCCCAATATCATTAAATCAGAATGGATAGAAAACGATGAAACGAGAATGATTCCTTTTCCATGCGTGCTGCGAAAGGAGTATGATTTTATTAAATTTGAGTGAGGCCGGTCCATAATGAACCTGAGCATAGCAAGCATTTCAGATGTCAAAAAACATGCAGTAAGACCATTAAACCGAAGCCAACCATGCACAACCACAGCCACACTGCCAATTTCCGGATACTTGCCCTGAATGCATGTCTCAGTGCAGGTATTTCCAGTCGCTTCAATTGCTGCTCCGCCAGCAACCCCTGCACCGTAACGCCCCTTCAAGACGCCCACTACAGCGTCACGGTGCTCGATGCGCAGGTACGGCCTGAGATCAAGCGGTACCACGTGGAGGTGGTCAGCATACAGGCGGAGCTGGTGGTGGCCCTTGCGCCCGGCGATTTTTGTGGTAACGGCCCCATTACCCTTCGGGTGGAAGGCGCCCTACCCCACTGCACCTATCGCTGGAGTACCGGGGAGACTACCTCCGAGATTCAGGTCCCGCTCTCCGGCATGGCGCCGGCGTACCGGGTCACCGTCGCCGATGCCCGGCAGGATGGGGCCGGGGTGTGGAAGACCTGCGAGCAGGCGCTGGAGATACGCACGGCGGAGGCGCTGGCAGCGGGGGATGCGCAGAAGTGCGACCTGCTCTACAGCCGCCTGGAAGCGCTCGGCTTTGAAGCCCGCGAGGTGAAAATCGTAGAACCGGTACAGGCCATCGCCCCGCGCTCTCGCACTTCCGCTACCTGCAACGTGGTAGATCATACGGATTTCCGGGTAGAATGGTACGAAGAAACCCGCACCCCCGCCAGCATCCTGTGCAGGGAACTGGCGGAAATGGAGGGCGTGACCCAGGGGTTCATTTATGCTTCAGACGACATTTGCACCGAAGCAGACCTGGCCGAAGTGGAAGCCCTGATCAACGACGAAACGCTCCTGCATGTGTATCTCAAGCCTTGTGGTGGTGAGGATAGACGCTCAAGAGAAGGTAGAAGAATAATCCACCATAAAAATGCAAAGGAGATAAAATCATTGTGGAATACGGAGTACGTACCTTATATAGCAGGAATATGGCAATCGTTTAACCCAGGAAATTCTTCCTTTAAAATCAAAGCTCATTTAGTAAACTTTGAATTATGAAATATTTTTTAATAATACTAATAGCGTTTCTTTTTTTTGGATGTTATGAATCTAATCACCGTGAAAACAACAAAAAGGAACTAGTAGAAATTTTAACCACTATCCTTGTTTTTGAACAAGAGCGAATTATTCTTGATTCAGAGCAAAAAATCAGTGCGCATTCGGATTCAAATAAAATATTTTTAATTCCTGGAATATCATATAAAAGCGAATGGGAAGATCATCTTCAATATGTATTGGATAGCCTTAGAGGTGATTTTTTTGAAATAAATGTTGAGAAAAAAAGCTACAGAAAAATCGTTGAAAAATTGTGTAAAAAGATGAATTTGGCATTTGTTTTGCCTGTTAACACTAAAGAATTTGATCAGCAAATACAGGAAGGAAAAGTTTTTGCAGTTGTTCAATTATACAATATATGGCTCAATAAAAAAAAGGATACCTTTTTCTACTTGTCTGATGGAACTCACCGGGCAAATCGTTTTTTGGAAGCTTCTTATATATCTACTTCCGTATTCAAAAAAGAAAAAGGCAAATGGGTTTTCGAAAAAGAGCTATAAAAAAAGAATCAATGAAAATTAAACTTTCACGTAACAAACAAATAGCAGTTCCAATGCTTTTTCTATTTGCGGGAATGACAAGCTGTGAAAGGGACATGATGTTTTCTGTCCGAAACTGTTATGGAGGTTCAGTAGAGGCGCATTAATGGATTACGTAAACATATTAACAGGCTACAAAATAAGAGCGTACCAATGGACAAATTAATGCTAATTTCAATTCTTTTGTTATCTTCTTTTTCAAGCATAGCACAGGAAAATAATCTCAGAAAAGTAATTCTTTCAGTATTAAATGGCGGAAAAGAAAACATTCCTGTAAATTGGGAAGACAATAATGAAGCACTTCGAATCGAAACTCTAAAAATACTTGAGTCACTAAACGATGAATATACCCTATCAGGGTTGCATCCAGTGATCAAAAGGGCTACAGATTTAGGGTACAATTCTCACTCAGATTCTTTATTGCTGAATATCGTCTTCGAAAGCATTTCAAAAGATTCAATTTTTGTTGATGGAGATTACCTGAGGAATAATTTTAAGAAATCAGATTACAATAAAGGTTCATACAGGAAATTAGCTTATTACTCCCAAAAGCAATCTATCCTAAATTGGAAGTCATATACACCTTACTATCTGAGCTTTTTAGAAATAGAAGGAATAGATTCAACTTTGGTGTTTCTCAAAGAAAATATTGATGCCATTAACCAACTGCATTTTTCTATTTATAATATTGCGTATAGATACGATACTATCGACATCAATGTTTGTCTTGCAAGACTTGGTAAAATGAGTGATACCATAGTAATAGCCCAAATTAATAAACAATTTAACTCTCATTACAGAAAAGACTACAGAGATTACTTTGAAAGACTATCGAGGATACGAACTCCACTTGCTTTTCAAAAAATTGGTGACTACCTAATTTCCGATCTTGACGAAATCAAATCAGAAGGTCATCGCAAGCAAGTTAAACAAATGGCTTTAGCTGCCTTTTTAGCGTATGTGAAGAACTTCCCAGATAGATCAACAAAATGGCAAGACACCTTTAACCTTTGGACGATGGTTCAATATTCTCAGGTCCATGGCAAAGACTATTCTACTGATGAATATATGGATATGGCGAAAAGGTGGTATACTGAAAATAAAGACAATTTAGTGCTTGATTTCGACAAATATTGATTACGCATCATCCGGGGCCCCCCCCCCCCCTCCCCTAATCTTACGAAAACCCCTCGCCCAATCTGAAGATTGACCGAAGCGGCAGTCTAAAGACTACCGCCAACAGGGGACTGCGGCCAACAGGGGACTGCGGCCAACAGGGGGCTGCCGCCAACAGGGCGGCTATCGCCAACAAGGCGGTTTTTTTTCGCCTGCTCCAGCCCTGGCCCCGGAATGCAATTCCGGAGAACATTCCCGGATTGAAAATCCGGGCTACATGCCGAGCAAAATGACCTCTTTGCCGCCTACGTCGTGCACTTCCCGCGCCGGATGCGCGCCTCCCAGGGCAGCTCTTCCGACGGTTTTTTCTCAAACAAAACCAGGTAGCCGCGCTGCTGGCCCAGCTTGTCCATATAGCGGGCGAGCTGTTGAAGCCCCTCCGGCTCCGACCATTTGTCGTGGTTCATCTTCAGTTCGATGGGAATAACCTGGTCTTTCCAGAACACCGCCAGATCGGTGCGCCCGTTGCCTACCGCCATCTCCCGCTCGATGCGCCCGCCGCCGTTGAGGATGCGCTGAAGGAAGGCCATTAACAGCAACTGATGGCCCGCTTCTTTATACTGATAACGCTCAAGCCAGGATTCGGAATGCCTGCGATAAAAATCCACGAAGGCCTGCAGCAGCTTGTCCATATCCAGGGCGCCGCTGGGGCGCAGGTACCAGGAGGTTTGGGCGACGTCCTGGTTGATATTGTCGGCAAAGCCGCTGTTGAGGATTCTGGTAATGATTTCCCGGTAAATCGGATTGGCGAACTGGATGGGGTTGCCGGAAGAAATAATGCCCAAGTCGCGGCAATATCTGACCGCATCATCCCAGCCGTCGAACGCTGGCGCTTCGCCTGTGATGATGCCCATCAGTACCTGGCGCACCCGCTCTTCCCGAACCTTGTCAGCCAGGCTGTCCAGATGGGTCTGACGCTGCTCAATGAGCCGCTCTTTGGCCGTTTCCACCAGGTCAGGCGTGATTTCCCGCGTGTAGTCGTTCTTCAACAGTTCAGCTACGATTTCGTTGGCCAGGGCATTGGTGAGCCAGGGCTGGCCGCCGGAGTAGGCATAGAGTTTTTCAAAGACAGCGGGCGAGAACACCTGCCCCGTGTCCTGGGCATGCTGATCGAGCAGGCTCCGCACTTCTTCCCTGGAAAACACCGGAAGGGAAAAGGATTTGGCCTTTACGTTAAACGGCGAGCCAGCGCCTATGGAGGGGTTATCTGCCCGGGCGCGCATGCGGTATTCGCGAATGTCGCGCAAGCCCACCAGCGCGATGGATTGCGGGAAATTGCGGGGGCGCGTCTGGAAACCGTCGCGCAGCTGCCGCAGGGTGGAGATGAGCACGTCGTCATAGAGGGCATCCACTTCGTCCAGGAGCAGCACCAGGGGTTTGTTCAACTTTTTGCACCAGTCGGTGAGGTATTGTTTGAACAAATACGGGCTTGCTTGGTAGGCCTCCGGGGCGGGCGGCATCACCTCCGGCGTGAGAAAAAGCTCGGCCGTTTGGTGCAAAGATCGAATAAATCCTGCATTGGCATCCTCCACCGTAATACTGGGATACCCCGCCGATTCCAAAGAGCACACCGTAGCTACATAGTTTCCCTCCCGGTTGAGCCGGTGGGCCAGGGAGTGGAGAAAGGTGGTCTTCCCCGTCTGCCGGGGGCATGGATGAGGAAATACTGCTCCGCTTCAATCAGACGGAGGATGTCCCCGTAAAACGTCCGAAACGGATCGACCATATAGTGCTTTTCAGGATTGCACAGTCCGGTGGTGTTGAAGAATCGTTTCATAGTGCCAAAGATACGCCAATTTGCAGGATTTTAGTAGGGCCTCCCACCTCGCCGCCGCAGGCCAGCCCCTGCAGGCACACAATTTTCTGGTGACGGAAAAAGGGATGGTGGCGCATAATAATGGGTGTATGGCCGCAGCTCTGGGCGACGATCCGCTGCTTTGCTTGAAAAAACGCCTGAAAGACCCTAACTTAGGAGGCTAAGCTGGAGAAAGATCTGCTGGAGCAAGCTGATTTGAGAGAAGCTTTGACGAGGGAGCCGGGGTTGGTGGGGCGTGAAATATAATAAATATGGCCACCCTGATCTTAAGCCTCATTTATCAGACCCAAACCACAATGTTCAAATTGACATGAAGGGCAACTATACTACTGATATAACTGCAGCAAAAAATTACTTATCCGATAAGCTTCTTCCAGGGGAAATTATTTTCAAATCAAACCCTAATGGAGGTTGGTCACCATTTTATATTGAAAAGAATGGAGTGAGATCCGGGCCTTTCACTTGGCATCATCATCAAGATGGTTCCAGCATGTATCCTGTTAAAAAAGAGGTACATGATAAAATAATTGGGAAGCATACTGGTGGGCGAGAAATTGTTACGCAATATCCAGAATTAATAGGATTTTTAAAAGACGAGTAAAACATGGAAAAAAAGCTAAGCTTACTAAATCAAAGGCCGTTAAATGAAAAAATTCAAAGCATGGGGAATCTTGAAATATTTCCTCAACACTTTAGAACGTTTATTTCTTTGTATAATCTAGGCTATGAAATGTTAAATCCAGAAAAGTTGATAAATAAGAATCATGAACTAGAAATATTTGTAGCAATAAAAATGTTCGCTGACTTTTTCGTCAATGGAGAATCATATTCTGCAACAATTGACTTGATTGTTGAGAGGCCTGATCTTATTGAGGAATATCAAAATTATTTAAAAAAGTAGATCGTTGGCATGATCTTGGTTTTATGAAAATAGGATTAATGTTCTATGGAGATGTCTTATTATTAGGAATAGGAGATGACAAAAAAGATCAAATTTGGAGATATGGTAACGGATTATTAAATACTACATGCTGCAAATTAGACAACGACATATTTATTTTTTTTTCAAGATTGAAAGAAGAAATTGACCTAGATAAACTAGAGGAACTGGGATTCTCTGTGAATCATCTTTACAAGAACTGGAAAGATGATTTTTGGCGAGTTTGGCGGGGTGAAGAAAATGAGCTAGGGTTCCCACCCCACGCTCCAGATTGCGCCCAGTAATAGTCCCTATTGGCAAAGATTCACAAACCGACCGACTCCCCCAACGAAGCGGTCTCCAAAAACACCAGGCCCCCCAACGCCCTAACGGTAGACCAAGCATCCACCCTCCAAAAGCCGCCAATTCTATCCCCCAACCCCCTTCTCCTCAAGGATGCGCAACACCTCCGCTTCACTGATGGCCGCGATGAGCGCAATGGTCGCCGTGGGAATGCCCTGCTTATGGGCATTGACCACCACCTCGGTAGTTTTTCTTTCCAGACCTATTTCTAATCCTTCCTGACGCCCTTCCGCTTTTCCTTCCAATTTTCCTTCCGCTTTACCTTCCAATTTTCCTTCCAATTTGGCGGTTTCCAATACGCCGAAAGAGACCGCCATTTCCTTTTGGTGGGCCTCGTACAATGCCCTTGCTTCTGGGTCCATATTGTGGTAATTAAGGATTATTTCCGCCTTTTCCAACCCCGGAGCAGTGAAGCGCTCCGGCAGGCGGCTGTTTTTTAGGTAATAAATCCATTCGTCCAGGGTATCCTTGGCCACATCGTTGAAGCGGTTCACTTTTATGATGTAGTACTCCGGGTAAATCTGCAAGGGCCTGCTCACGTCAAAAAGGGCTCTTTGCCGGGCATTCACCAACAGGGTATCGTTGGTGTGGATCCCCCTGAACTCAGTGCCCCCGTGATAGACGTAGTCTTCTCCCTGTCCGAGATCGAAATACACGATGTTGATGGAATAGACTTTGCGCACTTTATCGTACGTATATCCTTCGCTCATGTAGTCGGTGATGATCTTGCTGACTCCGAAGAGCATCCGGTGAAAATAATCGTTCTCGCTGTTGTACTGCAACTCAATAAGAATGAGTTCTTTGTGCTCGTTTTCGCAGAGAATATCCACGACGTTGACCTTGTCCGCAGGGTCGCTTTTGTTGCCCTGGGATTCGGGAATATGGATGATGGTGATCTGCCGGCGCAGCAGCACGGTAAGGAAGCCTTCCAGCACATCGTAGTTGGCTTTTTGACGCAGCAGTCTTTTAATAGCCCAGTCGAAACTTACCAGCGGGCGGCTATCGTTCATCCGTATTCCATTTGCCACTAAATTAGGCTATTTTTAGCGGGATTGCAAGGGGGCAAGCAGGGCCAGCGCCTGAACGCCCAAAGTATATTCACGGAGCGCCTCGGCGCCATAACCTTCCCTCTTGGCCGAGGCCCCAACCTACCACCTGGCGCCGCCTTCCGATTCCTAATATTATCCCCCTCGCCCAATCTGAAGATTGACCGAAGCGGCAGTCTAAAGACTACGGCCAACAGGGGGACTACGGCCAACAGGGGGCTGCCGCCAACAGGGCGGCTATCGCCAACAAGGCGGCTATCGCCAACAAGGCGTTTTTTTCGCCTGCTCCAGCCCTGTCCCGGAATGCAATTCCGGTGAACATTCCCGGATTGAAAATCCGGGCTACAGGGTAGCGGCGGGAAAGCGTCAGTTAACCCATCGATACACCTTGAAATAGTCGGAAGCGTAAACCACAGCCGCATTGGGCGGAGCAACGGGTTCGCGAAACGGCATCTTATCGTGGCCAGGCGGAAAGCCGCGCACCTGGCGGACCACAAAAACGTCGCGATAGGTTTGGTGAAGGGCTTCATCTACCGCCTTCTCCTGGGCCACCTTCGCGTTTAGCGCCCATGCAATCCACCATTCGAGGCCGTGCCGGGCGATGAAAATGCGTTGGCTTTCACCTGGGCCAAGCGCTTGGCGCATCTGCTTCAGGTCCTTATACGCCTCGGCGGAAAGCGCAGGGTGCTTTTTATTCCCGACCATGGCAACCACCGATATGCCGGTAAATAAGATCAGCAGCACAGCGCCTGTTCGAATTTGGGGTAGAGACAGCGCCTTGCTCAATATCACGAGGATGAATGCCTCAAAAGGAAGGCAAATAAACCAAGGCGCCGTAAATACTCGATATCTAAAAGTGGAAACGAAAAAAGGAACAGGCATATGGCGGACGATAACAGCCAGCCCTTTTCATTCTCCGACAGCCGGTCCCCGAATATGGCCAACGACCGTACCGCCCAGCCACCCATGGTTATGGCCAAAAGGATTTGAAGCAACTCTGGCGGTCCCAGCATGCCGTGCAACAGCGCGCTGTGCTCAAATAATTCCTCCCAAAAGGTAAGGAGCCGGAAAAACCGCGTCCGGTCCAGGTTCCAAACGATTCCCAGCGCCGCAGCAATAAGCAGCATAAATGGTATTATCGCTTTTGACTTATACCGAAAAAACAGGAGGAGGGATCCATATAGAACGCAAAACGCCAGCGTTCCAAAATGCGTCAATCCGGTTAGCATGAAAAACAGCCCAGCCAGCAGCAGATTCCTGCGCATTCCCCTCTCCAAAAAGGCCAGCAAATAGGCCAGACCGAATACGGAGAACAGGATGGCCAGGGCATTTTTTTGTAAATCGGAGGTAAGAATAAGGGGCTGTAACGAAAGGGTGACGAATAAAAGCACCGCAACGGAGCTAAGGGTTGGAGCGCTTTTTTTCAGGTTCATTAGGATCAAAAAAGGGATGACCAGCATCGGCATGATCAGGCTATCCGTCCATTTTACTGTTTGAATGATGAGCTGATCGGAAACGGAAACTCCCAGAAGCGAAACGGCTTTAACTAAATACGCGTTGAGGTAAAACAGCAGGGGCATGTCTGAAAAACCCAAATGCCCCTTCATCAAAATACTTCTGACTTGCAGGGGATAATACCCCCCGTTGGTCCCGGGAATGAGGTTCTGCGAAAAGTTTAGGTAAAGCCGCACGGTTAGGGAAAGCGCGAATGCGAGTATGCTCCAGGTTTTAAGCCTCATCCGGTCAGATTTTGGAAATCCAAATTTACCAAACCCGTTGGCATCTGAAACTTCCTCCGGGAAAAATCGCCAGCCGAAAATTCGTATTTTGGACCCAAAACAACATGGAAACTCCAACCCAACTGGCATACCGCTTCCGGGAAGTCCTCCTGGATGGCCATTGGATTGCCAACACCAATTTCAAAGATCAATTAACCGGCCTGTCCTGGCAGGAAGCAACCCGCCAAATTGGACCGCTGAACACGATTGCCGCGCTTACCTTTCATATCTACTACTACATCGGGGCATCGCGCGGTTTTTCGAAACCGGAACCCTTGACATCCGCGACCAATTCAGTTTTGACGCGCCCCCATTCAATCCCCGGAGGACTGGGAAACCCGCCTCAACGACCTGTGGGCGAAATCCGATCAATTGGCAGACGCGATCGAACGCTTTTCCGAGGAACAACTCGAAGCGACCTTCGTAAAAGAACAATACGGAACCTATCGCAGAAATATCGAAGGCCTCATAGAGCATTGCTACTACCACCTGGGGCAAATCGTGGTCATCAAAAAAATGATCGGCGCCGCTCCGTCGCCGGTATAAGCATAGTCTGCGCGCCCAGGCGTGCCCGCAACGGCCTTTTCCTTGGAATGACAAAAATAGGTCACTCCCCCACCCTTCCGGTGACAAAAGTCACGTTTATGGCGTTCTTTGTTGTCTATTTTTGCAACAGAGTTGCATGAATTATTCACCAGAAGAACCGCCAATTTATGAGCAGAGCCTGGATTTTTCTCCTGATCGCCGCCTTTATCGGCAACAACCGCCTGATTTCCCAGATCGTTTTGAAAGGCCAGATTACCGATTCTTCCCGCCAGCCCATTGCCGGAGTCAACGTTATTATCCACCAGAACAAAAGCGGCGTCATTTCAGCGCCAGACGGCTCCTACCAAATCCCATGGCCAGGCAACCTTAAAGTGATCTCCGTGGAGTATAGTTTTTTCGGGTTCAAGTCTCGATTGGAAACGATCAACCTTCCTGAAGGACAACCTAAAGCCGATTATTTCCTGGATATCGTGCTCCTTGAGTCGCCCCTGGAATTGCAGGAGGTGGTAGTCACCGCCGGTTTTGCCCAGGAGCAGGATCGTATCCCCTTCCCCGTTGCTACGCTAATGAAAAAAGACGTGGTGGGGACCGGCGCCTTCAATTTATCCCAAGCCATCGCCAGAACTCCAGGCGTATATTTCTCCAGTCTCGGGAACGGGGTTGGGAAACCAGTCATCCGGGGACTGACCAACGCCAACCTCATCTTACTCAATAATGGCATCAAATTGGAGAATTTCAATTTCTCCTCCAACCACCCTTTCTTGATTGACGAGTTCAACGCCGACCGGATCGAGGTGATTAAAGGACCTGCATCCCTCCAATACGGCTCCGACGCCGTTGGCGGCGTAATAAATGTCGTACGCGAACGCCCAGCCAATCCGCAAACCATCCAGGGCGGCTTCTTTTCCCATTACCTGACCAACACCAACGGATACCTCAACAGCCTGGGTATAAAAGGAAGCGGAAAAACGCTGTTTTGGGGGTTGCGCGCAAGCGTCAAATCGCACGAAGACTATCGGGATGGAGCGGGCAAAACGACATTTAACACCCGGTTCAACGAATCCCATTTGGCAGCCAGTGCAGGAGTCCGCACGAATCGGGGTATTTTTTCCCTCAACTACAACTATACCAGACCCTTGTACGGCCTGCAAAACCAAAATACGATCGCCCTGTTTACCAGCAAACCGGAATTGCTTACTACCGGAAGAGAAAACCAGCTTTGGTATCAAAACCTGACCGACCACCTGTTTACTTCAAACAATGTGTTATTCCTTGGGAAAAACACCCTGGATGTTGATCTAGGCTATCAGACGAATACGCGCGAAGCGCTGGGCGGCGCATTCAACGCCCAACAACAGGCGTTAACGATTCCTACGTTTGCCTCCATGCAATTGCGCACCTTTACCTACAACCTTAAATGGACCCTTCCGGTAAAAGCAAATCGGTTCATACTGGGCGTCAATGGCGCTCAGGTGAACAATGAAGCCGACGAAACCAAACCCAACAACCCCTTACTAGATTCCAAAATCAACGATGCAGGCATCTATGCGATTGGGGATTGGGCGATCCATCGCAACTGGAATTCCACGGCGGGTTTGCGATACGACTACCGCCGAATGGAGTCTTTTCCCACCGCTACCCAAACGACAAATCAGTTTAAGGTCGATAATACCTACAATAACCTGACCGGTTCGCTAGGCCTGACGTATAACTTCGCGGATGGCCAATTCCTGAAAGCCAATCTCGCGCTGGGCTTTCGCTCGCCGACCATGCCCGAACTGACTCAAAACGGAATACACGCTTCCCGCTACGAGCGGGGAAACCCGGATTTGGTTGCCCAACGCAACGTTCAGGCAGACCTCAATTATCATTGGCACAAGTCGTGGTTAACGGTTGACGTGGCGCCGTTTTACAACATCGTCAACAACTACATTTACCTGGTCGCCACCAATGAAAATGCGCCCATTGGCCAGGGAAAGGTTTTTCAGCACGTCCAAAACGATGCCTCCTTGTATGGAGGCGAAGCCGCATTGGATATTCACCCCGCTCAATGGCTGGGCATACACAGCACCTATAGTGTCGTGCGGGCAGAAATCGAAAACCAGGCAGAGGGAATCAAATACCCCACCTTCATTCCGCAAGACAGGTTAACCGGTGAAATCAAATTGGAAAGCAAAAAACTGGGCTTCCTCAATCGCCCTTACATCGCCTTTGAAGTCATGCATTTCTTTGAACAAAACCGCACGGGACAAAACGAAACGGTATCGCCAAGGTATACCCTGCTCCATGCCCGCATAGGAACAAGCTTGTCCCTGGGCAAACAATCCCTGGACCTGTTCATCAACGGCAACAACCTGACCGGCGAAGCCTACGTAGACCACCTTTCGGTAACCAAACCGCTGGGTCTCCAAATGATGGGGCGGAATGTGGTGTTCGGTTTACGATTGCCTTTTCCCTTTGACATGACCAGCAAATAAATCGAAATGTCCCCTAAAAAACTTAAATTAGAACGACCAAAAATATTTCGTGATGAAAACTAACCGAATACTTATTCTATCCGCCCTTTCCGGCCTTTCGCTGTTTTTCGCATGCGAACCCGCCAAACCAAAGCACCAGGAGAACCACAACAAAACTGAAGAATCCCTATCTTCGAACCGGGTGGTCCTCTTTGAAAATGACTATGCCCAAGCGATCCGGGTTACCTTGAACCCCGGAGAGGAATTACCCCCGCATGAGGGCAAATCCCGCCTGATCTACTCCATATCTGATTACACCATCGATTGGGCCGGGGAAGGCGACGCCCCTCTGGTGCGAAACTGGAAAAAAGGGGATATACACGTTCATGAAGAAGGCGGGCTCTCTTTGAAAAACAGCGGCTCGACCCAAGCGGAATGGATTGCATTCACCAGAAAGGAGGGCGCGTTACCAACTACCAGCGGCCAAAACCTGGAAGCAGATTTAACGAACCTGAACCCAAACCCTTTCAAACAACTTTTTGACAACAAGCAATTTGTCGTAACGGAAGTCAACCTTGCTCCGGGCAAAACCATTCCGCTGCACGATGGCCTCCCTCGCCTCGTTTATTCGCTCTCGGATTATTCCATCCGCTATCAAGGCCCTAAAGAAGAAACTATGGAAAAATCCTTTCAAAAAGGAACCGTGCACTGGCACGATGCCGGCCCGCACGCCATTGAAAATATCGGAAATACCGAAGCGCATTTCCTGATCGTAGGCTATAAGTAGTGCGTTTTTAAACCAATTTGCCCGCGCTTCCGGCGTGGGAACCCGTTTTTTTGCTGCCAAATAATGAACTACCTGACTATTTTCTCCATCCTTGGCCTCCTGCTGGTCAGTTGCCATACGCCACAGGTTGCCCTTCGAAAGGCTTACCGCCAGTTGCCGCCCGCGGAGCGGCAACTGGCAGATAGCGTATTGCTGACCGCTTTGGACAACGAGGCGCTGTATACGCTCCTGGATACGCTGAAACCGATGAGCAGCGTCCAGTTTTATCAGCTCTCCTTGCGGAGCGCCCAAACGCAGGAGCGGGATTCGGCAAGGGAAACGATTCTGAAGCTCCAGCGGATAGCGAATACCTTAAGCGCCGGCGATTACCAATTCTTGCTCCAGCCTTTTGAACGCCCGGATAGCGTCTACCGAAATATGGAAATTTACGTCATCCGAAAAAGCGCCCTGCAAAAGCGTGTTTCGGATGCCTTCGCCTTTACAGCAAACTGGGCATCACCCCTGACGCCCATCCGGCAACCATCCTGGCCGTCACTGAATACGAAAACAAATACGACCGGTGGCGTAGCTACGGCTATTTGTTTGGCTACCCGGAGTATGCCGTGGATTTTTTCATCCAGGCCGGCATGCAGCAGGACAGCACCGGGGTGTTTGTTCAGCGGGATTTCTTTTCAGATCCCCGTATATGCGGCGCCTACCGGCCATTTCACCTATGCCATTCCGAAAGGGCATACACCTGCTGCTGTTGATTCTTCCTTGCATGCCCAAGCCAGCCGAACGCTGGTCCGGTATAGCGCGCTGCGGCAAAAATACAGCAAACCGGAAGGAGTATCCTCCGTCCGATTGTGGATAAAAAACTGGTGACGAAGAGTAAATGACCGGGATTCCATTCTCCATATCCCTTTTCCGGCTTGCGACTTTTAAATTTCCGCGCCCTGCTGTACCTTTCCCTCATGAGCTGGAAAAAAGGCCGCAAAAAAGACTATGGCTGGGGCTGGTACGATAGACCAGTCAAAAAACCGATTCCCGAAGGCAGCGGTATCCGGGGCGGGGGAAAATATGGCGTCACCTGGTGGGGACAGCAATGGCTCAACGCCTTCAACCGGATCAGCGACAGCAACCGGCTGCCCAGAGGACGCACGTATGCCAATAACGGCTCCGTTCAGCAAATCCAAATCCCGGGCAGCCGGATCCTCGCCAAAGTCCAGGGTACCCGCCTGTACCAAATCGAGATCCAGGTTCCCGTTTTTACCTCCATGGAAAAAGAACGGATCCGCGGGTTGATCCAGCAGGCGCCCGTCGTTTTGTCCAAACTCCTCAACCGGGAATTGCCCTCCGAACTGCACGACCTTTGCCTCAAGGAAGGGATCCACCTCTTCCCGGAGAACTGGAGCGCGTTCAAAGCATCCTGCTCCTGCCCGGATTGGGCTATGCCCTGCAAACACCTGGCTGCAGTCATTTACCTGGTCGCCAACGAGATCGACAAAAACCCCTTCCTCGTATTCGACCTCCACGATTTTAACCTCGCCGAGGCCTTCGGCATGGAGGGCGATCTATCGGAAACCCAAACGCATGGGATTCCCGCACTCCGCGAACTCCGCCAACCGCTGGACGATGCCGCACCCCCGGATTTTGAATTCGACCCCGCCCTCCTGGAAGCGATCGACTTTTCCGCCATTCCGCCCTGCCGCGATAATTTGATGGCTATCCTTGCCGAAAAACCTGTTTTTTACCCTCCGGGCAATTTCAGGGAGACCCTGAACAAGGCCATGACGTCCATTGCCAAAAAAGTGCAAGCCGAAAGCCCCCCGGAATCCTCCGTAGACGACGCCCGCGAGCAAACCTACCGGCTGGCGGAGATCGTGGAGATGCGTCTGAACGCCCACGGCGCGCCGATCGATTTCTCCGCCTGGGACGACGAACAGCGCCTTTTGTTTACTACCTCCAACCTGGAAGATTGGGAAGCCTGGCTTGCCGGCATCCCGGCAGGCAGCCTTGCCGAGTTGCCCGACGACCTGCGCGCCCACTGGCTGGCATGGCGTTTTGCCGCCGTTCTGGCGCGCCAGGGCGCCATGACGCCGCAGGTGCTCCACGCAGGAGGTACCGACTACCTGGTGCGCTGGATTCCCGCCCTCCTCAACGAAGAAGTGGCCGCAACCTACCGCCGCCTGGCGGCGCTACTGCCTCCCTATATCCTCAATATCGAGACCCCGGATGGCCTTTTCCTTCCCGAAGAAGGCGGCCTGGGTAAAGCCTTGCTTTCGGTTTACCTCAACCGGTACGTCCGGCAATTCCATGGATTGAACGAAAACGCCATGGAGCACCCGGTTCCCAAAGTGTTTTTCAGCGGTCAGCCGGTCGCTTTCTCCAAATTCGAACACCGGGAATACCCGGCCAGCATCGCGCTTTGGCTCGACCGGTTTTATTTGTCCACTAAAGACCGGGTCCCGGTCCTGGAAGTCCATGAATCCAGCGAAGGGTTTGAGGTTAGCCTGGCTATTGAAGACAAGACCAAGCCCCTGGAGGTCCCCATTCCGCTGAACGCCTTGTTTGCCCAAAAGAAATACGACAGTATCCGCCTGGAGATCCTACGGGATCTCTCCATGCTCAGCGGCTACTTCCCTGGGCTGAACCGCCTCCTGGCGGATAAAGGCGAAGCGCCACTCCGCTTTTCAGCCAAAGATTTTGCCGACGTGCTATTCCACACCCTGCCGGTTATCCGCTTGTTCGGTATCCGGGTGTTGCTGCCCAAATCCCTGTCCCGCATCCTCAAACCACAGCTCGGCATCCGCCTGAGTAGCGGTAAAAAGCCGCAATCCGCCGCCGGCCTAAGCCTCGGCCAGATGCTCAGCTACCAGTGGCAGGTGGCTATCGGAGACCAGGACCTGACGGCAGAGGAGTTTCTGCAACTATTGAAAACCAGCAAAGGATTGGTCAAACTCCGCGACGAGTATGTATTTTTTGACGAAAACGAAACCCGCAAGCTCGCCGAAAAACTCGCCAAACCCGCTGCGCTCAACGGCCACCAATTGCTGCAAGCTGCGTTGGCGGAAACGCACGATGGCGTCCGCGTCCAATTGACCGACGAGTTGCGGGAGCAGATCCGCCAACTCCTCACCGTCGATCTCCTGCCGCTCCCCAAAGGGCTGCAGGCCGAGCTGCGGCCTTACCAGCACCGGGGCTTCTCCTGGCTGTGCAAGAATGCCCAAATCGGATTTGGCAGCATCCTGGCTGACGATATGGGTCTGGGGAAAACCCTTCAGGTCATCGCTGCACTTCAGCACTTCAAAGAATCGGGAACCCTCCAGCCCAAACGGCCCGCATTGGCCATCGTGCCTACTACCCTGCTGACCAACTGGGCCCGCGAAACCGCCCGCTTTGCCCCCGAGTTGCGCACCGCCATTTATCACGGCCCCGGCCGTTCCCTGGACGACGCGCGCCAGGCCGATCTGATCCTCACCTCCTATGGGGTAGCCCGAAGCGACCTTTCGCGGCTGGAAAAACTCCCCTGGCACGCTGTGGTGATCGACGAGGCCCAAAACATCAAAAACCCCGCCGCAGAACAAACTAAAGCGGTCAAAAAAATTCCCGCCCCCATCCGTATCGCCCTGAGCGGCACCCCGGTGGAAAACCGCCTGAGCGAATACTGGAGCGTTTTTGATTTCACCAATAAAGGCTATCTCGGCAGTTTAAAAACGTTTGCTCAGGAATACGCCCAGCCCATCGAAAACAACCGCGACCAACCCACCTTGCGCCGCTTTCAGAAAGCGACCCAGCCCTTTGTCATGCGCCGCCTCAAATCGGACAAATCCATTATCAGCGACCTGCCCGACAAGGTGGAGCAGGATCAGTTCTGCGCCCTGAGCCCGGAACAAGCCGCGCTCTACCAGGGCGTCGTCGACCAAACCCTCCAAAAAATCGCTTCTTCCGAGGGCATCGAACGAAAAGGGCTGGTACTCAGCCTGATCATGATGCTTAAGCAGATTTGCAACCACCCGGCACAATAGCTCAAAAAAGGCCCCGCCAAACCCGAACTCAGCGGGAAATGCCCCCTCTTGCTCGACCTGCTGGGGCAAGCGCTGGCGAATAACGAAAAAACCCTGATCTTCACCCAGTTTCGGCAAATGGGCAACCTGCTGATCCCCTTGCTGGAGGACGGTCTGGGCCTGAAGCCCGAATTCCTCCACGGCGGCGTTTCAAGGAAAGAGCGGGACGCGATGGTGACCCGATTCCAAACCAGCCGGGCCCACCCCATCCTGCTGCTGTCGCTCAAAGCTGGCGGTACCGGCCTCAACCTCACCGCCGCCAGCCAGGTCATTCATTACGACCTGTGGTGGAACCCCGCCGTAGAAGCCCAGGCTACCGACCGCGCTTACCGCATCGGCCAGCAACGCAACGTGCAGGTCCATCGGTTTATCACCGCAAACACCTTCGAAGAGCGCATCGACGCTATGATCCGCAGCAAAAAAGAACTCGCCAACCTCACCGTCAGCAGCGGGGAAACCTGGATTGGCGACCTGTCCGACAACGAACTCCGGAACTTGTTTCAACTGGGATAAGCGGTGGACCTGCGCCGCCTGAAGCGGCTTCTTAATTGGCCCCGTACTTCATTGCCACCCCAAAAACCCGTTCCCGCAACGCAGTGACATTGTAGTACGCTCCGTAGGGGAGCAAGCCTGTGTTTTGCCTGTTGATCAGCAGGATGACCGACAGGCCGTATGCGGGAACCACCGCGATGCTCGTGCCGGTGAATCCCGTATGTCCAAAACTGCCTTTGGGGGCATTTTTCAGTATCGGATTGGAGGTATCCATTATCCAGCCCAGCCCGTTCTTGAAGGCGTCCGGGGTAAGAAAGGTCTCGATGGTTTTGGTGGAAAGGAACCGGCGTCCGCCAGCCATCCCTTTATTTTTCAGCATATCTACCAGCAGCTGCAAGTCGCCGGCAGTGGAGAACAGCCCCGCCGCGCCGGAAACGCCGCCGTTGGCATACCACGCGTTGCCGTCGTTCACTTCGCCAACCAAGGTATGCTTCCGCCAGCCGTTCCAGGAAGCCGGGTCAATTTCTTTGACCTGAAACCCCAACGAGGCATCGTACACCATGCGTTTCTCATACGGGTTGCCGTGGGAAGTAGCGGCTATTTTGGGAAACCGGCCGGAAGCCCCGGGGTTGTAGGCGGTATGCGCCATCCCCAGCGGCTTAAAGATGTTTTCCTCCATAAACCGCTCCAGGGGCAGGCCGGATACGGTTTCGATGATCTGGCCGAGCAGCACAAACCCCAGGTCGCTATATCGCCGTTGGGCGCCAACCGGAAACCGAAGCGGGAGCTCGCCGATCAGCCGGAAGCATTCCTTTTTGTTTGACGCCCGGTAATACATCGGATACCATTCGTAAAGCCCCGCGGTATGCGTCAGCAGATGCCGGATCGTAATCGCTTTTTTATCCGGCGCCTGAAACGCTTCGATATACTTGCCCACCGGGTCGTCTACCTGGAGTAGTCCTCTGTCTGCCAGGAGCATGATGGAGGTCGTCGTCCCGACCACTTTGGTGAGGGAGGCAATATCGTACAGGTGCTGGAGCGAGGTTTTTTCGGGCGCCGCAAGCGGCTTTTGGTCAAAATCGAATTTTTTGGCATACCCGTACGCCTTCTGGAGAAGGATTTGATCGCCTTTTTTGATCACGACGACCGCGCCGGGAATCTTGCCGCTGTCCACTTCGCTTTGGAGGATGGGGCCGATCTCCGTAGCCAACCCCTGCCGGACATTGCGCTGCGCTGTAGCCGGTGGCCAGGATAAGGCAAGGAAAAAAAGAGGAAGGAACCATTCGCCGCGCCGGGATGCCCAGGTAGCGATCCGCATCAACAAAGGGAAACAGGCAGCGAGAAGCAGTAAAAGGGTAATCGGATTCATGTGGCAAAATTATGCCCAAATTACAGAAGCTTTTGAATATTTTATACCGTCATGAACCTGGCAAAGCGCTGGATTTTGGGAGTTTTTTATCTGGATTTCTGTACTTTGAGTCTATATATGGCGCGAAGTGGTTTGGGAATTCAGGCGCCCTGCTCGACATTTTCGTTTTCCTGCCGCCCAGACCGGGGCTGTCTCAAAATGTCCCGTAGTGTAGAATACAGGGCACCTGACGTTTCGGCCAATACCAGCATTGGCAACCCCCACCCAAGCATATGGCCCTTTGGCTTTGTCAGGGTGCACAAGAAGTTGAAAACTCCGTAATTGCTTTGGTTTCCTATACCTGGACTGCCCTCAAGGCATAAAATGCACAACCTAACTACAATGAATATGTTTTCCCGGGAATCTCTAGTAAAACAAATAGACACCAGGCCGTATTGGGATGTGATCATCCTTGGCGGGGGAGCAACCGGCTTGGGTATAGCCCTGGATAGCGCCACCCGGGGATACGCCACCCTCTTAATAGAGCAAGCAGATTTCGCAAAAGGGACGTCGAGCCGGAGTACAAAACTCGTGCATGGCGGGGTTCGTTACCTGGCGCAGGGCAATATCGGATTAGTCAGGGAAGCGCTCCTCGAACGGGGATTAATGCGCCAAAATGCACCCCATCTGGTACATAACCAATCCTTTATCATCCCAAATTACCATTGGGGGAACAGTTTGACCTATACCCTTGGCCTAACGATCTACGATCTATTGTCGGGCAAACACAGCCTGGGTAAAGTTCGATATATCGACAAAGAGGAAACCTTGGCCCGGTTAAAAACCATTACCCCTGAACGTCTGCAAGGCGGTGTGCTTTATCACGACGGCCAATTCGACGATTCCAGGTTTGCCGTTAACTTGGCTCAGACCAGTATTGAAAATGGAGCCGTGGTGTTAAATTATTTTAAGGCTCTGGGGTTACTGAAAAAAGCCAACGGCGAAATAACCGGCGTTTTAGCCTGTGATGAAGAATCCGATGCAACCTACGAGCTAAAGTCCAAGGTCGTGTTTAATGCTACCGGCGTATTCGCGGATCATATTCTTAAAATGGATAATCCTCAGGCGAACAACACGATAAGGCCCAGTCAAGGGGTCCATTTAGTTTTGGACCAATCGTTCCTGCCAGGAAAAGATGCGATCATGATTCCCAAGACGGAGGACGGGAGAGTGTTATTTATCGTTCCATGGAAAAATAAATTAATTGCCGGAACAACCGATACCTTGGTCTCCGAACCGCGCCTGGAGCCTGTTCCTTTGGACGAAGAAATTGAATTCATTCTATCCACCGTCAATAAATACCTGGTAAAAGCTGTTTCGCGTACCGATGTACATAGCCTGTTTGCCGGATTAAGACCTCTGGCCTTATCTCAAAGGGGTACGGAAAAAACAAAAGAAATCTCGCGAAGCCATAAAATCATGGTTTCCAGCTCGGGATTAATCAGTATTGCTGGCGGGAAATGGACGACCTACCGGAAAATGGCGCAAGATGCTATAGACAAAGCCATATCCATTGGCAAGTTACCGAAAAGAGCCTGCCTGACTGCGACCTTCCGTATCCATGGGGCAATGGACGGGTTAGAAGCCTCTGATCCCTTATCTGTTTATGGCGCTGATCGGGAAAAAATACAGGAATCTATTGCTCTATTCCCCGAATTGGGTAAAAAACTTCACCCCGACCTGCCCTACCTGTGGGCAGAAGTTCGTTGGGCAATCAGGCATGAAATGGCGAGGACCTTGGAAGATGTTTTAGCACGGAGGCTAAGGGGGTTATTCACCGATGCGCGTGCGACAATCCATGTCGCTCCAATGGTTGCCGGGATGCTTGCCGATGAGTTGGGTAAAAGTGCCGATTGGCAACAACAGCAGGTCAACGCATTTACTAAGATGGCCGGTCAATATATTTTATAAATCGATTATTGTGTTTACTTTAACCTCTGGAAAGCAATTAAATGAACTTATTTCGCCAATATGGAAAACTATATACTAGCCCTTGACCAAGGCACCACTAGCTCTAGAGCCGTCCTTTTCGATAAAAAAGGAACGATCGTGTCCATAGCCCAAAAAGAGTTCACGCAGTATTTCCCCAAGCCCGGATGGGTGGAACACGACCCGGTGGAGATCTGGTCCGCTCAGGTGGGGGTTGCCGCCGAGGCGATGGCAAAGCAATCCCTGGGCAGCACGGACATAGCCGCCATAGGGATCACCAACCAACGGGAAACCGTCGTCGTATGGAATCGCCATACCGGAAAACCCATATATAACGCCATCGTATGGCAGGATAAACGAACAGCTGCCTACTGCGACGAGTTAAAAAATCAGGGAAAAACGGACTGGATCCGGAATAAAACCGGATTAGTCATCGACTCTTATTTTTCTGCCACCAAGATCAAATGGATACTGGACCACACCGACGGCGCACGCAAACAGGCCGAAGCGGGAGACCTGCTTCTTGGCACCATTGACACCTGGCTGATCTGGAACCTTACGCAGGGCGGGCTTCATATTACGGATGTGAGCAATGCCTCCAGAACGCTCTTGTTCAACATCCAAACCCTGGAGTGGGATGAAGAACTGCTGGACCTCTTTACCATCCCCAGAAGCATGCTGCCGGAAGTCCGGCAATCGAGCGAAGTCTACGGTGAAACCAACACGCCGGTCTTTTCAACCCCTATTCCCATCGCGGGGATTGCCGGCGACCAGCAGGCAGCCCTGTTCGGCCAAATGTGCACGCAGCCCGGCATGGTAAAAAACACCTATGGAACCGGTTGTTTCATGCTCATGCATATCGGAGAAAAACCGATCGTTTCCAGGCATAACCTACTCACTACCGTGGCCTGGAAAATGAATGGAAAAACGCAGTACGCCCTGGAGGGCAGCGTGTTTATTGCCGGAGCAGTGATCCAATGGCTGCGCGATGGCCTGAAGATCATTGATACCTCCAACGAAGTCGAAAAGCTGGCCCTTTCGGTGGAGAGCTCCGACGGCGTTTATGTTATCCCCGCTTTCGCCGGCCTGGGCGCTCCGCATTGGAACCAACATGCCCGGGGCACGATTTTCGGACTCACCCGCGGCAGCACCGATGCGCATATTGCCCGCGCAGCGCTCGAATCCATCGCATACCAAACCATGGATATATTAAAAGCCATGGAAGCCGATGCGGGCATCTCCATCCGCGAATTGCGGGTCGACGGAGGCGCCACCGTGAACAACCTGTTGATGCAATTCCAGTCGGATGTCCTCAATACCGTGACCGTAAGGCCAAAAATCATTGAAACCACCGTCATGGGCGCCGCTTATCTGGCGGGACTGGCGGTGGGCTATTGGAAGGGGCTGGAGGAAATCCAGGGAATCTGGCAGGCGGATGTCCAATTCCACCCTACCAGGGATCGGGAAAAAATCGAACGAGGGGTAAAAGGCTGGAATAAAGCGATTGAAGCCCTTCTGTGCTGGACCAATTTAAATAATTAGCAAAACCCTGCTATGACTCCAATTATTGCAGAAGTTATTGGAACGATGCTGTTGATTCTTTTAGGCGGCGGCGTGGTAGCCAATGTGGTTTTAAACCATACCAAAGGAAATAATGGCGGGTGGATCGTCATCACTACCGGCTGGGCCCTGGCTGTTTTCGTTGGCGTAGTGGTTGCCGGCCCCTACAGCGGCGCCCATTTAAATCCGGCGGTTACCCTGGCACTGGCCATAGCCGGAAAATTCCCGTGGCAGAGCGTTCCTTCGTTTATCCTGGCGCAGTTTGCCGGGGCTATGACCGGCGCCTCTTTGGTCTGGGTGATGTATTTAAAACACTTTAATGCCACGCAAGACAAAGACCTGATCCTTGCCGTTTTTTGCACCGCTCCTGCTATCCGAAGCCGATTTCACAATCTGGCAAGCGAAGCCATCGGTACCTTTGTCCTGATCCTCACCATTCTGTATTTCACCAATGCATCCTTGACGGATACCCAGGCCGCTATAGGACTGGGGTCGGTAGGCGCTATCCCTGTGGCTTTTCTGGTTTGGGCAATAGGACTATCCTTGGGGGGCACGACAGGCTATGCGATTAATCCAGCCAGAGACCTGGGGCCCCGGATCATCCATGCCATTTTGCCCATACAAACCAAAGGATCAAACGACTGGGGGTATGCGTGGGTGCCTGTGGTCGGGCCGATCCTGGGCGGTTCCCTGGCCGCTTTGCTGTATCTGTGGTTGAAATAGATGGCAGTATAGGCGTTGAGGCGTTGAGGCGGCCTATTCTGCCGGGTTAGACAAATCATTCAAAACGCGGTAGAGGTCTTGGTCTGGCAGTAAGTTGAGTTTTTTCCGCAATCGGGAACGGCTTACATTGATACTGGAAGGCAGCACTTTCATGATGTCTGAAATCTCTTTGGAATTCAAACCGATTTTCAGGTAGGCGCACAGGCGCAGGTCGTACAACGACAAGTCGGGAAACTGGGCCCTTAGCTTGGTGAAAAATTCCTGGTGCAGCTCGTCGATTTGGATTTCAAAGGTGTGGTCTTCTGTTTCCAGGTACATATCCAGGATGCGTTTCATTTCGGTCCAATGCCCTTTGCTCACGGGCGTGTTGAGGGGAATTTGGTCCATTTTTTCCTTCAAAATATGCAGCAGGCGGTTTTTATCCTCATTCTCTTTGGCTTGTTTGGCCAGCTCGATGTTTTTTTGCTTGATCTGATGCTGTAGCAGGTTCTTCTCCTTTTCCAATTGTTGTTGTTTCAACTCAACCGCTTCCTGTTCGTATTTATCCGCTTGCTTGCGCAGGGCGGTTTGTTCCTGTTCCAGCAAGCGGGCCCGCTGCTTCCCCAACTGCCGTTGGCGCCACGCACGATTCAGAAAATACGCCAAAGCCAATACCAGCAGGTATCCGGCATACGCGAGGCGGGTACGGTACCACGGAGGTAAAACAGCAAAAGAGACCTCCGCGACCGGAGTCGTCGCGCCATGCGCCTTGGCGCGTAATTTCAAGGTATAGGCGCCTTCCTTTAAATTCAAGAATTCAATGCGTCGCTCGGCGGTCCATGGGCTCCATTGCCTGGAAAATCCTTGAAGCTGGTACTGGTACTCCGCCTGGTGTTGATGCGGGATGCCAAAAGTAACCCGAACGTTGTTTTGATTAAACGCAATAGGCGTATTCGCGGCAATGGTTTGGCGCCCATGGTTGTTAAACACTTCGATATTCCGGACCAGCAGGTTATACGCTTCCGGTTTCTCCTGAGCAGAAACACGGCGGTTCTCCAACGCAAACCCGTTGTGAATAGGATAGAATTGGTAGCCGTCGGCAATCGGGATGGGCTCATAGATTCCGCTGAGTAATCCGGTGATAGGCCCCGGAGCCTGCTGCGCCTCCCCGGGAATAAATTTTTTCTGCGCCGGATTAAATACGTACTGCCGTTCCGACGTGAGCAGATGGATGCCGCCTTTCGAGTCTTTCCGAAGGAAAGGGGCATTTCCCGAAAACAGCGAAGAAGGGAAAATCACCCGGTCGTGAATAGATAAATCGCTGCGGAGGACAAAACGGATCAGTCCGAAATTCGGAATATTCACCCACAGGATATCGCCGCGTTCAAAGAGCAATTGGTTGCAGGAGCCAAGGATCAGTTCTAGTTTTTTTAGAAAAGCATAGCCGTTATCCGTTTTTTTAAACGCCGAAATCCCATTGTAGTTGCCGGTCAGCAGGTAATCTTCGAGGAAAGGGACCGCGGTCCAAACCCCGGGCTCGTCGTGAACCTGCCGGAAGCCGGTCTCCCCGACGGTGAACAGCCCCCGGTCGTGCCCGCAAAAGAGGGTTCCGCCAATTTCCGTCAGGGACCATACCTGCCCTTCGGAGCCTTTGACCAGGGAAAACGGGAAGTCCCCATCCGTACGGTTATCCAGCCGCTCCCATGCCGCCTGATACAAGCCTTGATTGGTTCCTAAATAAAAGACGCCATCCTTCAGCAATGCGGAAGAGGCCGTCCCAAAAGCGCCTTTAAAATCGAAAAAATACGTCGTGCCGCTATGAATATGCAAGGCGGAAATCCCGTAGTCCATCCCCAGCCAAAGCATCCCGTTCGGGCTGTAATGCATACTCAAAATGGTATTGTTCGACAGGCCTTTTTGTTTGTCGATATGCTGGATGATGTTGCCCTGGAAGTCGGTAATATAGAGCCCATTCAGGATGGTCCCAAAGGCGGCATACTGGTCGTTAATCCGGACGGAGCAAAACACCTGGTCTTTGATCAACGCATTGGAAACCCTGCTTGGAGCCGGGACAATCCGGCCGGATTCATACCGGAACAGCCCCCGGTTTCTGGTGACGATCATCAAGCCTTCTGAGGTGGCAAATACTCCGGTAATTGGAAACGGGGCCTTATCCGGATAGCTAAAGACCCGCTTAAGCGACATGCCGTTAAACAGGAACAGGCCGTCCTTTTCATCCGCCAGGTACAGGCGCTCCCCGGCGGTAAAACTCCCCGAAAACCGGTTTGGCGCGGCTATTTTGGTGAGTTGCGCATTCCGGTATACGTACATATTGCTGAAGGAAACGAAGACGATCTTATCCCCAACCTGGCGCACATCCCAAAACTCTTCGTTCTCTTCATTGGGATCCTTGTTGAACGGATACAGCGAGGCATATTCCCACCGCAGGAGGGCGTTTCGTTTCCAGACCCCGAAATCCAGATCCGATCCGGAATAGATCACCGAATCGCTGGCGATATGCACCGAGCGCATAAACCCATTGCTTCCTTTATAGGCGCTCCAGGTGTGCCCGTCAAATTCCAGCAAGCCCCCATCGCCCGCCATATACAGAATGCCATTGGGAGCGGAAGCCATATCCCATATTTTCCCGTGATTGAAGTACTGGGAAGGGACATAGTTTTCCAACACAGGCACGCATTTCTCCGGGATTTCGTGAGCCAGCAACGCAGGAAACCACAGGAAAAACAAACTATATGGAAGAATCGATTTCAAAGGTAATGGCTGGTTTGGGCAAAACAGAATACGAAACACGCCAGGATTTAACCCCAAAATACAGTGGTTTGCGGCTTTTTGCTCCTCCTGCCTGCGGTATTTTGGATAAACGCCGACAGAAGGAGCATACGCCCGTTTTTCGGAGGGTATTTTCAGCAATCCAGGCGCGCTTCCGGATGCATCTGCTCGCGAAAACCTTTTTTGGGGGTTCTGTCAATTTTGTAAACGCCCCAGTGCTTTTCGGGCTCTAATGGTTCGGGGGAGCCTTTCCAGGTCTCGTCGAAGGCTTCGAAGAAAAAGACCAGGATGCGCTCCTTGTCTGCCCAGGTCATCAGATCCTGGAAGTAAATCGCCTGGTTTTCCTCGCTCACGTGCTCCGGATCAATGCCCCGGCCATTGGAACTGGTCGCCCAACCCGCTTCGGTAATGACGACGGGCTTGTCGGGGTATTTCTCTTTGACGGCGTAGTAATTGGCTTTGGTGTAATCCAGCGCTTCGTGAATATGTTTATACTCCCAAACCGGGTACGTGTGGATGGAAATAAAATCCAGCACGTCCGCCAGGGGTTTCAGTTTGTGAAGCCAGGGTACATAATTTTCACAGAAGGTCACCGGTTGACTGGCGCCTTGCTGCACCTTTTGGGCATATCCGGCAACCTGGGCAGCAGAAACATAGTGATCGGTCCAATCTACGCAGGCTTCGTTTCCGACGGATAGGGAGAAGATGATTTCCGGATAGCGGTTCGCCAGATCGATCAGTTTGCGGATCTTCTTTCCGTTTTGTTTTTTGTTGCGTTCCAGCTGTTTTTCCGAATACACTCCCCCACCCCATGGGCATCCGAAATTGTTCATTTCCGCTTCGATAAAGGCTCCGAGCATAACTTGGAAATCCAGGTTTTCCTTCCGGATGACCTCCAGAACCGTTTCCCCGTGCAGGTCGACATCGTAAAGGCGGAGGTATTTCCAATGCGGTTGCAGGATCAGCAAATCCTCCTTCACCTCGTCATACGTTGGATATACCCCGCCTGGGCGCTGCCCTTCCCGAAAGCCCGAATAGCAGATAGCCTTAGCTGGAGCAATGTGTAACGCCTCGAAACCATTCATCGGTTTTGGAATTTCAACTGTTCGTTTTTGTCCCAAATCCCCCAGTACGCGCCTACTTCGCCTTCTGCGCCTACTTTCCAGGATTCATCAAAGGAAGAGAAATAGAATACCTCCACATTCTCGTCCAGCGCCCACATTTGGGTGTTGATGAAATACTCCAGCGCGCTTTTTTCCGAAGGGAAAGCGCCTTTCAGGTTTTTCGCCCCGGCTGGGCCAACCGGTTTCGGTGATCAGCACCTTTTTCCCTTGTCCGGCCTGGACGGCCTGATAGTACATTTTTTTCAAATAATCCAGGGAATTTTCAAAAGGGCAACCCTCCCAAAACGGGTAACAGTTGGCCAAAATCACATCGCAGGCTTCCGTGATTTTAGGCCGGTGAGAAAATTCGTAATACGCATCGACATAGCCGACCGGGATATCCGGAATAGCCGCTTTCACGCGGTAAATAAACTGGAGAAGTTCCTCTTCCGGTAAATCCTTTCGGTACATCACTTCATTCCCCACGGCGGCAATGTCAACCAGGCCCGCTTGAGCGAGCTCGATGAGGCCTTCCACCTCGCGTTCGTTCACCTCGGGGTCATCGCCCAGCCAGGCGCCAACCAGGGTTTTCAGCCCATATTCTTTGGCTACTTTAGGAATGAGTTCGTTGCCGTCGGTACAGGAAAAGGAGCGAACCCATTGGGTATAGGGCTTCAACAGGCCCATTCTCCTTCGCACCTGTTCTTCCGAAACGATATCGCCCGGTTTTTGGCCTTCTTCGTAGAGGCTGAAACAAAAACCATGCACTCCATTGTAAAGGATTTCCATGAACAAATCATTGACCTCCTGCCCGGAAAGTCCCAAAAGGTAATTTTCCAGGTTCGCTTTTGCCAACGATAAGTACCGGTCTGCTCTGTAGGACATGTGATTCGAAATTTTTATTTTATAACTCGCCGCGCCGCTTTACCAACTCCGCTTTTATTTCGTGGGCTTTTTCTTCGGAAATATTATAATTCCACATCACCAGAATAGCCAGGCCGGCCGTGATCGCAGGAATAGTGATATCCGCAAGCCGGAGGTTATGGATGGTTTCGGCTGTTTGCGTAGCGGCATTCTGGTCAAAGCCAACAACTTTGAGCACGAGGCCGCCCAAGACCAGGGCCAGTCCCTGTCCCAGCTTGACCATCCACCAATAAATAGCGCCAAAAGTACCTTCTTTTCGCGGCATGCCATTGTTGAGCTCGTCCAAATCGCAAACATCGGCCGTCATAGACATCATCAGCGTGAATAACCCGCCGATTCCAAACGCGATTAGTGGAATAGGCAAAAACATCATCCAGGGGTTGTCGGGATTAAATCCCCACCACTTTAATACGTAACCCACCATAGAAATCGCCGTAGAAATGATAAATGCCCTCCTTTTTCCCCATTGGTTCGACATCCAGGTAATGACCGGGATCGTTAAAAAGGCCGTAGCAACGGCGCTGATCGTGGAAAACCAGGCGGGCCAGTTTCCTGCAACGTCGTATTTTCCATTGAACAGGTAAAACACGATAATGAAGTAGCTGAACGAAGCCACCATCTGAAATCCGTTAAACACCAGGAATGTAGCGCCGCACAGCCTAAGGAAAGGCACGTTTTTTGAGATCAGCACCATATTTCGCCCGAGGCTTTTCAGGTTATTCCACAAGTTTTTAAACGTAATCGTATCTCTGTTTTGCAGGTTGGTTTGATCGATCTCCTTGCATAGAATAGCGGGCAGGATCCCCAGCATCAGGCAAATCCCCCCTACTACTATGGAAAGCCTTTGAACGCCAATGGCCTGGGTTGCAAATAAATTTGGATTCGCTATGAGCACCCAAAACCAAGGCACAATCATCCAGGCAAACTGACTGATGGTTTGCGAAAAGCCCATCAGGCGGGTTCGCTCTTTGTAATCGAAGGTCATCTCATACCCCAGGCCTATCAACGGCGTAGAGAAAATGGTATTTCCGGTTAAAAATACCAGCGACATGATCAGAAAATACCAGAAATTATACGTCTGGGAGTTTTCCGGGTTCATTTGCCACAACGCCATGAAAAACAAACCGCTCAGAATGGCGCCAGTAAAAATATACGGCCGCCGGCGCCCCCACCGCGAGGTGGTGTTGTCCGAAACATACCCCATGATAGGGTCGGTGATAGCGTCGTAAATCCTGGGCAAACCACCCAGCAACCCGGCCAGGAAGGGATCCATACCGAATGCCGTGAGCAGGAAAAAGGAAAAAACGCCCAACGATCCGGGCAGCAGGTTATTCACCAGGTGCCCTGCCCCGAAGGCGGCTTTTTGCACCATTGGGACCCGGTCCCTGGTTGCTGTTTGGTAGCTTGCCATTATTTTTGGTTTATTTGGTTAAACAAGATCGTCTGAATCGCTTTTGCGCTTATGGTCAACGAGTAGGTGTTTCCTTCCAGGGTAAGTTGTAGGGTTCGTTTCGCTTCGTCCGGGTTGAAAACCACCACCGCAATGCTGCCATCCGGGTTTTTCGCGGCCGTCGCCATCAGCGTTTTATGTGGGTTTTCCAGATCGATCCGGACGGCGTTCGGGCGGATGAACTTGCTGAAATGCGCCATGGTATAGTAAAGCGGCGTGAAGTATACCTCATCCAGCTCGGGGTCTACCAGGACCGGCGCGACGCACCAGTTTTTGAACCAATTGGGTCCCCCCTGCCGGTCAAGGACCATATTCCAGTCGATCCAGCCATCGACGTAGTGGTTGAGGCATCCGATAATATCCCGGGCATACCGGAATACGGGGACGTATTTGGGGTGCAGGTGTTTTTGATCCTCCGGCGCCCAATCCCAGCCCCAATCGGTGGCTTCTTTGCTCCAATACCAGGCATCGTCCTGCCATTTGGGCACGTCGGCGTCAATGCAGGCCTCGGTCTGAATCAGGTGCTTGTCCGGCGCTTTTTGGTGCGCGTACAGCAGCGCTTCGGGGAAATAATCGAAGGTGCTTTCGTACCAATGAATGGCTGTGCCAGCGTAATATTTGGCCGACGCCTCATCCCGGTACATGACGTCTACCCAATCCTTTAATTCGGCCCGGTTTTGGTCGTAGCCCAAAATGCGCACGTCGCCCAGGCCGTCTTTTTCCAGGGTTGGCCCCAGGTAATTGTTTACAAAATCCGTCATTTCCTGGGGCGTAAACAGCATGCTCTCCCAGTTGTTCCCGTTCCCATGCGGCTCATTTTCCACGGTAATTCCCCAAATGGGGATCCCTTCCTTTTCGTAGGCGCGAAGGTATTTTGAAAAATACCTGGCCCAGGTGTCGCGGTATTCGGGCAGTAGTTTGCCGCCTACCCACGCCTGATTGTCTTTCATCCACGGCGGCGCTGTCCAGGGGGAAGCAATGATCTTGAACCCCTCCCTGGAGGCTTGCTGCGCCTCTTTAATCATGGGGATAAGGTCGCCCCGGTCTTCGTCGATAGAAAAATGCTCGAGGTTGCGGTCGCCGGGAACCGGCGCGTAGGAGTACTGGCTCAAAGAAAAATCGCAGGAGTTGATATGCGTTCGGGTCAGGGAATACTGGGCGCCCTGTTCGCTGAAATAGGCAGTGATGATTTCTTTGCGTTTTTCAGGGCTCATGCGGTTCAGCAAATAAGCCGAACTTTCGGTAAACGCCCCTCCAAATCCCGTGATGCGCTGAAACGTGGTCTCCGGCTTGATGGTCAGGAGAATAGCCTCCCCGGAGGAGGCAGCCGGTTCAATTGGCTGAAGTTTATTGCCGCTCGCCGAAGTTTCGTATACGTCCATAGACCATGTTTTGCCGGATGGTTTGCAGCTGGTGATCGCCTGAGTCAGGAAAAGTAAACCGAAAAGATATTCCCATTTCATACGGTACGTATTTTTTAAAGCAATCGATCGGGGGATAACCAGACCTTGACCTGCCGGATTTCTCCTGTCCGGCGCCATATTTTCCGGGAATCCGCCTCATTTAACATCAAAACCGGCGAGCGTTGCGTATGCCCATCGGCGTAGGTGGTCTCCAACGCTTCTTTTTCAGCAAGCACATAGATCACCGGCGTCTGGCAATAGGTAAAAAACAAAACTCCGGCTTCCAGGGAAAGCGATTGCAGGTCGCCTGCTACGCCGGCATATTGGACGACGCGGGACGCCAGGGAGAATTCGCTCCTCCGAAGCATAACCGGATGAAAATGCAGTTTGCCATCATCGGCGGCAATGCCCAATTCCCCGAACCGGCATAAAATATCTTCTTTCACCTGACCCGTCATGCCGGGTTGCTGGGCGCCTTTTCCCAGGGGCGTATGCGAGTAGGGGTCGGTTGGAAACGCGCCATACAAGGCCGGGGATTTGTGGACGCCAATCCCTTCCACAATGCTGAAATAATGCGCCAGCAATTGGCTGGTTATTCCTTCTTCCGTCCCTTGTTCTATAGCGCGCTGGCAGGTTTCCAGCACCGCCAGACGCAGCTTGGACACCATGTGCCAATAGATCGATCCTAACCCCTCGTACCCGAAAAACGTCCCGCTTCTGCCAGTAAACGCCTTGTGCTGGAATACGTCCTCGAACAGGTTCAGCAACGCGTTCCTTTCGGCGGGCGAATAGCCTCCGTGCAGGTCCAGCGCGGCCTCCAGGTCGTTGGCATTTTTGAAATTCCCGTTAAAGTGGTAATTTCCATGGAGGTCTTTTTCCAAAACAGCCCCGTACGCCCCTTCAGATAGCTTGGGGTAAAGGAGGGTTGATTTCAGCAAGTCCTCCGAAATCGTATTTTTCTTTAAAAACCCGGGCAGGTCTTTGTTCGGATAGAGCAGATAGCTGTTCTGATCGGCCCGGTACAACGCGCTGGCCCGGAGCGCATCCAAAACCTGCAAGCTTTCCTCCGGGGAAAGGTATCCGGAACTCAGCGCGGCGACCTGCCCTTCCAGCATTTCGCTTAACGGAGCTACCCGCGCTGCATTTTCTTCTATCGTCACTACATGGTAGGCGTGAAACAGGCGGTCGGCCCTATGGTTGGCCCGAATCGAATGATCTAAAAAGGACAGCGCCGTTTCTGAAAACGAGGCAAGCCCGGCCAGAGAAACCGCGCGGCTGTCTCCGGAGAAGCCTTGTGCATAGATCTGTTTCCGGAACGCGCTTGCCGCTTCGCCTAAAAGATCCATCATCCGTTTGCGGGCTTCGCCGGTAATTTTTCCTTTCAGTAGCCCTTCGTTTTCCTGTAAGGCCTTGCTTACGCGATCGTAAAAGCCGGCCACTTCGTCCGATACCAGCACGTTATCCAGGCTGGATGCGGCGACCAACTCGCGTAGGTACCGGATAAATCGCCTCAGGTAAAACAGCGTCACCATGGAAACCCCGTTTCCTACCAGCGCATTGTTGGCATCATTCCATTCCGGCCGCTGGGTGTTCATCCAGATGCCGCCTTCCGGAATAAAATTGGAAAGCTTGGCGAGAACGGAGGCCAGTATTTTTTCAATAAAATGAACGCGAACGACCTCGCCGCTTTGGTTTTTGAGTAACGCTCCGTCCGCGCCTTCGTTCTTTTTGCGTTCTTCGATCAACCCATTTAATTCAAAATCAAAGTCAATCGTGTCTTTAGGGTTCCGGAGGATCTCCCGGTAGGGTTTAATCTTATAGGGCACATTGGCATAAACGAACCAGGGTTTATCGAACAGGCCGGGCAACAGGTCTGCATCGTGCTGGTGGGCGAATTCCAGGAACTTGAGCAAATAAATGAGTTGATGATCTCCCCAGTAGCCGATATACGACCAGGGGTCGTCGGGCTCTATGGTTTCCCAGTCAAACCCATCTTTCGTAATCCGGTACGGGTTGTAGCCGTCGAAGGTAGAGGCGTTCAAAAACTTGAAGATCATGCCTTCGACAAACGCCGGGTAAGACCACGCTAAAGCCTCCCAATTTTGGAAAATATCGCGCCAGTTTCCTTCGTAGTCCAGTATTTTGGATCCATCGATTTCGCTTCGGGTATTGATGGAAAAAGTGTTCCATGGACGGGAAGGGTCGCCATGCCTCCGGCTGAATTTGAGGGGAAGGTATTCCGTGGCCAGACGGATCCAATCCGGGTCTTCCGCATTGGTCCGCAGGGATTGCAGCTCAAATAACGAAAATGGGGAGGAAAGCAGTTGGAGTTTATCCCGGTAGCTTGGCTTAGCGAGCCGGTTCGCTTTTTCCAGGTAGGTTAGAAAATCTTCCTTGCCGATGGCATAGTTTTCATCAAAAATTCCTCCGCGCATCACATTGAACAGCACATTGGACAAATGACGGGAGTCTTGAAGCGGATCTGCGCTCGCCTGCAATCCATCGGCGGAGGCAATCAGTTTCAGCAAATGCGTACTTCCTTCATCAATATCCTGTTGGATGAGGGCCTCCAGGTTCGGATCATTTTTAATCCGTTCCATCAGACGGATCACCGCCGCATGGGTTTGATTGACGTTGGCCACGATCATCCAGGCCTGCGCTGCATGGGTAGGAAGGACGATTTCTTTTCCAACAAAATAAGCGCCTTTCTCCCCCTTGACGTCGGTTTCCTGGGTTATGGTTCCGCCTCTGCGGAACGATTTCAACTGGAAAGACGAAAGCAACCGCACCGGGTTATCCAGGCCCAGCGAAAACGCCACGTTGGTCTTGAGCGCTTCGCTGGGTTCGGCTTTATCGACAATGATGGCGCTAAGGGCAAACAAACCCAATCCGGAACCGGGTTCCAATTCACTGCGTTTGTAGGCGTCGGCCAGGTTGCTGGACCGGCTTTGGAGTTCGCTGCCTACTCCATGCGGCACGATGTTCTGAATGCCGTCCAACAGGCAAATCTTTTGTTCTTCGGAAGAGAAGTTGACGAGCCTGGCTTTTTTTACAAAACCAAATGCATTGCTGAAATTCCACTGGTATTCGAAACGAAGCCCCAGATCGTAGTTTATTTCTTCGAAGAGGATTTTGTTCCCGAGTTTGTTTTTGTACACATGCCGGGCGGTTTCAAACAGGACTTCCCCTCGTTCGGAAAAAGGTTCCCATACCAGCGCTTCCTGGCCTCTCCACACCTGAAAGATGGACTTGCTCCCCGTAATGTCCGCCGATTCGGTTATTTTATCGTCGGTATAATACGGGAACAGGGCGTACTCCGCATTTTTTCTTCCGGCGGTCAAGCCTCCATTGCTGGAAATAAACATCCAGTGATTGGAGTCGCTCACCATGCTCATGAAGAACGGACGCAGCTCGTCTACGTTAGTGATTTGGTAGAACGGTTCCCCATGGATTTCCACGGATTCCAGTGTTACCTTTTTACTTTCCGATTTGCCTGTAGTTGTCACGAACGCATGCATTTATGAAAAAAGAAAAAGCGAGGGCGCGTTTACATCAATTCCCCTGCGAATATACCTTTATATAATCCACCACCATACTCTGAGGGAACGGCGTTTTCGAGATCGGAAACCCGACATAGTTTCCGCCCACCGCTACGTTCAGAATAAGGAAGAACGGACTGTCAAACACCCAATCGCCGGTGAGGTCGTCGGGGGTAAGCCGCTGATATAGCACGTCATCTACAAAGTAGTCGATGTAATCCCCCCACTCGATAGCGAACAAGTGGAAATCCGTATCAAACCGGCCATTGGCGAAGCCATAGGTTTTGGTGATCGCCGCGCCGCCCGAGTACCCGGGTCCGTGCACCGTGCCGTTGATGATATTCGGTTCCTGGCCCCGGAGCTCCATCACATCGATTTCCCCGCACAGGGGCCATCCTATTGTGGAAACGCCGTCTCCAAGCAACCAGAAGGCGGGCCAGACACCCGGCCCGTAGTGGGTCTTAATGCGGGCTTCAAACCGGCCGTAGGCCTGGGAAAAGAGGCCTTGGGTCTTGATCCTTGCCGAGGTGAACGGTGCGCCCGAATAGGCTTCTCTTTTGGCTGTAATAACCAGGTTTCCTTTTCCGTCGAGGGCTGCGTTTTCCGGACGGTTGGTATAGTATTGCAACTCCTGGTTGCCCCAGCCGTTGGCGCCGGTTCCGATGTCAAAGGCCCATTTCGACGCATCGGGCGACTGCCCGGCGGCGCCTTCGAAATCGTCACTCCAGGTCAACTGCCAGTTGCGCTGATCGAGGGTTTGCGTATCGCTCACCTCGCAATTGGGCAACAGGAACAGGATGGCGGCCCCCAGGAGGCTTGCCGTTAAAAGGCTATTTTTACTTGAACGCTTCATCATTTGTCGTTTCTCGGTTATTAAAAAAGGTGCTGCCTTAGTTGTGGAAATAGACGTTGTCCACATAAATGGTATTAGCGCCGGTCGTACGCCCTACCAGGATCATCTGCGCGATATGGCTCCGGGTGGTCAATCCGGTAAACTCCGTCAACGGAATGTCGTAGCTGATCCATTTTCCGGTAGCAGGTGTCTCGTAGTTCATCTGGTGTTCGACGTCGTCGCCGCCGCCAAAAGCGCCATCGGCTCCAAAATCCACCAGTTTAACGCCGAAAAAGGTAAAATCAGGGGACCAGACATCGATGTGGAAATGCGTCATCCCGGAAGCATTAATCTGTTTAACGACGGTTTCGATGCCGACAAAATCAAGCTTGGAGTATTTTTTCACGGCATTGCCGGCTATGGAAACGTCCTCCAACGTGGCAGCAGACCAATCGGTTCTCCAGGTATCGACCGTCACGTTGGTATAGGCGTCGCTGAACAGGGAAATGACTTTATCCTGGGCGAGGGTTGGCGCCGGCGCCGCTTCGGTTGGTACCGTTCCGCCGCCGCCCTCTTTGTAGAAGTAGATATTGTCCAGATAAATCGTGCCATTCCCATCGAATTTGAACTGGTCGACCTCCTTCAGATTCACTCCGGAAAAAGCGGAAAGGGGAATATCTACGCTGGACCACCCTTGGGTCGGAACGGTGAGGGCGTATGCCTTTTCCGACGGCCCCGGGCTGATGAGAAACACGTTCAACGCGGTGGAATTACTGGTCCAGAAATCGAGGTGCAAAAATCCCATTCCGGACACATCCTGTTTCGCTGCCAACTGCATGCCCTGGTAATTCAAGCCTGCATACCTTAGGGTATTGTTGCCGGCGATGGGTTGCAGGGAAACCTGAGTGGCCTGCCCCCAATTGGGATTAAAATCCGTGCCCGGAATATTGGTATAGGAATCGCTAAAGACGGAGATCACATTGGCCGCATTTCGCGTGGGAACAGGAGCTGCCGTCGTTGGCCCGGAAGAGCCTCCGCCCAGCCCGTCGTCGTAGAAATAGATATTGTCTACAAAAACATTGGGCACATCCCCGGAAAGGACGATTTGAGCCAAATGGGCCCTGGAGGTCAGACCGGCAAACTGGGACAACGGCAAATCAATGCTTATCCAGGATTCCGATTTGAGTTGGGAGGCGGGGATCGTTATTTCGTGCGAGGTGTTATCCGTCCCCTGGAAGGAACCATCGGGGCCAATATCGACCAAAAGGATCTTGAACACATTGGAAGGCGCTATGTTATCCGGCGTCCAGATATCGATATGGAAGTGGGTCATTTTTTTGGCGTCGATCGTCGGAGCGGTGAACTGGATGCCCACAAAGTTGAGTTTGGTGTACCGCTTGATGTCGTCGCCATTGACCTTTACATCAAACGTCTGCGCAGTGGAAAACTGCCAATAGCCATTGAAGAAGTCGACCGGAACGTTGGTATAGGCGTTACTGAACACGGAGATCACATCTTTTGCAGGTTTTGCAGGCGTTGGGGCTGGCGCCTGAGGCAAGAGCGGCGCGCCGGTAGAAACCACCGTCAGGGAGCCCTGAGCAGGCTGGCCGGCCACTTTGGCGCTGATAACCGCCGTGCCTGCGTCCATTACTTTCACCTCGCCGGCAGCGTTCACGCTTGCCACATTGGATGCGGAAGAAGCAAACTCAAAATAAGCGGAGGAGGTTTCCACCCGTTGGTCTACGCCATTGGGCAGGTTGAACGTAGTAGAGCGGCTGATGGAATAGGTATTTCCCGTTTCGCCTTCCACGCGCTCGTCCTTCCCGTCCATGATGCTGGCGCGGCCATGGGCAATGGTTCCCAGGTTTTCAAAGCGCACTTCGTCAATCCAGAAGGTATATCCTTTACCGTTCTCGGGGTCCGGACCCTCGGAGAAAAACAACATGCCCCGTTCCGCTTTCAGTTTGGAGGCATCCGGGATAGGGATATAGTATTTTTTCCAGTTGGTATTCACCTCCAGCCCGGCAATAGCTGCCTGGTATTTATTCTCTCCCAGGTCATTGCCAAAACCAACCAAACTGATCGATTCAGATTTGGAGGCTTTGGCCCAAAAAGTGAGTACATTATACCCGGAAAGATCTCTTGGGGCAGAGGTAAAATAAACGCCCCCTGCATAGGCGCCGGCGGGGTCCTCGAAATCGGGAACGGCGATACGCATAGACGCCGTTCCCGAATATTTCACCTCCTTGTCCACATCAAATGCGCGTACGTCGGAGCCGCCAAAAGCGGCGTAAAGCAAGCCTGGACTAAACGCATCCAGGAAAACCTCGGGTGTCGTCGGGTGACTGGCCAACTCCAGTTGGTCCAAATCCCTTTCGCAACTGACCAACAGCGCCAAAGCAGGTAGAATCAGGCGCCAGACAGAAGAGATATGCTTATTTTTCATTGGTTTCTTTTTTACAGAATATGCGAATTACTGAAAGATATTTATGTGGATATAGGTTCGGATTTCCCATTCCTGGCCGTTATCAAAGCCCGGCGCTGTTGGATCGGAAACCAATTCTCCGTCTGCATTCAGGATTTTGGTGGGGCTATACCTTGGAGAGTACCGATCCAGGGTTCGGAAAATGCCTTGAATACCCACTTTGGTATTAGGCAATTCCAGCCAGTTGGGTTTACCCAATGAGGTAGAAAGGTCGAGCAAGAATTGCTGCGGGAACGTCAGGTTAAAATCGCGGTGGTAATCGTAAGGACCCCAGTCATTGAATTTAACTGCTGCCGCCAGTTTGGTTTTTTTGTAAATCATCCGGAGATCCAAACCAACACGCTGAATGGCGCGGGGATCGTCTCCGTTGGCCTGAGCGTCTCCGGTGTAGAGATTGGCGACAAACCCAAAATCGGGATTGAGCTTGGAAACGATTCGGGCGTGTGCTTCCCACAGGTCGCGGGCAGGAGCAGAACCCGGAAAGGCAAAAGTAGTACGTCCATCCGGCAAGATGCCAATAGCCGCATCCTGAATGGTAGGCAGGTGGCGGTAGACAAATCCGGCGCTAACGGCCAGGCGGGCATCTTCGGAGCGGTCGCTGTCCCAATCGTACATCCAGGTGGCGGGGGTGGGATCGTAGGTGAAGAGGATTTCACCGGCTACGGTTTCCCTGTTGGCCCGGACGGAGAAGGGGTCGTCCAGGATGTTCCTCGGCCTGCCCGGGGCGGCCACCTCAGCGGGAATAGGGCCTTCGATGGGGCGCTGCCACAAGAAATTGGGGGCGATTTGGAAATTGCCGGCGCTATAGGTAAAGCCGCTCAGGACATTATACTGGTTTCCACTCCCGCTGTCTTTTAAGCGCCAGCCGGTAAAGGTCTTTGTGTAGTCGGCGCCACCGTTCGCTACCAACGCCATCGCGGCTGCCTGTGCATACCAGTTCACGCGTCCTTTGGAAAACGTGAGTTTCATTTTTCCGCCCCAGGTGTCCTTCTCCTGGATTTCGTCCTGGTAAATGGTATACTCGCCAGGTTTGCCTGCAGCGATCTGGAACGTTCTTCCCACCAAAGGCTGCCCGCCCCAGATACCGCCCAGCTCTACTCCCAGTCCGCCCAGTTTGGTCTTGGCATGGAGGGTAGCGCGCCGCGTTTTGGGTAACGGAATGGCAAAGGAGCTTTCCGTGGCGCCGCGCTGCTCGAGGTCCTCGTGGAAAATACCGGTCAGGTCGATACCCGCCAAGGTCCGGCTATACTTGACCAACACGGCGGGGTTGGCGCCCCACCACAATTCGGGCCCCATAGCCAGGCTTAAGCCCTTGAGTTTTCGTTTTCCGTCCAGTTCAAACCCCAATGGGGCGGAACCGTTGTAGATGTCAATATTGGGTCCGTAGTTGGCCTCCGGATACAACCCGAAAAAGTCGCCTTTGTACCCCCAATGGTTGTGACCGGTCCGGTAAAACCCGGTCAGGTCAAAATCTTTGTGGTTCCAGCTTACATCTGCCCGGTACAGTTGCAACCGGTTCACGTCGCTGATTTCTACCAGGCCGTTGGGGGTACTTACTTCCACGGTACGCCCGCGGTTTTCGTAGAAGATCTCGTTGATCGGATTTTTGGCTACATTGCCCAGCATGTTAACCTCGACATTGGCGCGCAGGTTGGGTGCAGGGTTTCCGGCCACCCCCACGAAGAAGGATTGCATGTGGTCGAATCCCAATTGGTTGGGATACACTTCTTTCGCGGGATCCGCTTCTTTCGGGGTAGCGATCAGGCTGCCTCCAGTGTTGAACGTGGTCAGCTCAGCACTGAGCCGGCTGAGGCGGATTTTGCCGGATTGTTCGCTCTCTAAAGCGGCTCGGTCTCCTCTGGCCTTGACCACGGCGTCCATCAGAACGATGCGGTCAAAGTGGGTTTGAATAGCGGCTGCCGTTGTGCCCGGCGCATACGGATTTAGGGAATGCGCCTCTTTCAGCGCATAGTAAGCGGCCCGAGGGTATAGCCGGTAAAGCCCGCGCTCATCGGTTGGCCCTTTGGCGCAAATCCCAAACCACTCTTCGTTCATGTTATTTTGTCCAGCCTCAAAGTCGTTCAGGTAGCCCCCATTCGACCAGGAGGCGTTGTTGTCGTGCACCTCCAGGTTGCTGGTTTGTCCAAATTTCCACCAGCCGTCGCTGAACTGAAAGGTAAAACCCCCAAGGGAGTTGCCCGCTTTTCCTACCCCGGCGGCGTTTTCGTAGATTTCTTTCCAGTTGCCCGCCATATAGTACGCCTGAGACTGCTGGTCCTCGCTATTGGTTAAGGCATTGAAGGCGTCTGCGCCGAATTCCGTGAACATCATGGGTTTTCCGTATTCCTTTTTTACCCGTTCAAACGCGTCGCCAAAAGAAACGCCCCGGTACATATTGAGGCCCAGCACATCCACGTCCGGGCATTCCCTGCTGATGATGTCCAGAAACAATAAATCGCCGTTGCATATAGCCACCGGGCGGGAGTTATCGATGGTTTTCATCTGCACCACGGCTTCGTTAAAGAGCTTATACAAAGCTTCTGCCCGAATAGTGGATTTGCGGTCTTCTACGGGAATATCCTCCGTTTCGGCGCCTTCCCAGAAAAGGCCGTAGTTGTTTTCATTTCCCAGCAAATACATCAAAAGGCCAGGCGTATTCTTGTACTCCTGCGTCATTTCCATTACTTCGCGCAGCAAGAGATCGCGCACTCTTGAGTCGGCATACTCGGTATTGGCCGCCCAGGCGCCGTCCAGCGTCAGCCCGTAGCGGCCAAAGGAATGGTTGAGCACGGTGTAAATCCCGTACTTTTCGTAGATGTAGGTAACCCATCGCGCCGGGACACCGGTGTACTGGCGTATGGTGTTTACCCCCATGTTCTTAAGCAAGGACATTTCTTCATCCAAAGCTGCCCGGATGAGGTCATCCGACTGCTTCCACAAGCTGTAGGAATAGTTGGCGCCAATGGGAAAATAGTCCCAGTTCATGCCGTTGATCATGAAGCCGTTGCCATTCACCACCAATTTACTGCCCTGAGCATCCTGAAGGATGGACACCCTGCCAGATTGCGCGCTAAGCGCTGTAGATAGGAAAAGGAAAATCAAGGTTAGGAGCTGGTTTCTCATCGAATCGTTACTTATGATTAAGTATTTAAAAATGCCCAAAAAATCATATAATATTTGCCGATCACAATAAAGATAGGTTGTTTATTCTGGTTTCAACCTATATATTGTGTATATACAAGACGGCAAAAGAAGGGAATTCAAGCCGGGCATTTACTACTAAACCCTTAACGATCAATTATTTTACGCATATAAAATACCTTCCGGATGCAAAACAGGCATGTATAGTGATATTATAGGCCTGTTCGGGCTGAATGGTTCGATAATCGAATAGGAGAAAGTAACTCACCATTTATACCTCTGAGCTTCAGCAAAGGTGGTGCGACAAACTTTCTCCAACTCGATTAATACCTAACATCACCGTCTACTTCGGATAAGACTTAATCTTTCCAGAGGGCACGTCGGGAGGGAGGTAGGTAGTTGTAGTAATGGCTGGTAAGGAGGGTAGTAATTGGGGCATTCTGTACCCAATTAAGTAATTGAGCGTGAGTTTGGGCGTTAACAACAATAAAGACAACATAAAACTCTCCTGGCTCCCAAATGCCTCCCGCATCTTTTATACCAGCGTAAACATCAACTGCCCATTCGCCATTATGTAGAAAGATGGGCCCATTTCCTTGTGGCCACCAACCACCAAAACCGCGTTTTCCCAATAGTGCCCATAGGTGCGTACCAGGAGGTATTTTAGCGGTGCCTTCAATAGTTATTGGATTTGGACCAATAGTACTTCCATTTAATGGCGCAGTGACTTTTATTTGACACTCTTGAGCCAATGAGAAGATACCAAGCGCTAAAAAAA
Source organism: Haliscomenobacter sp. (assembly GCA_016713275.1). Lineage (GTDB taxonomy): Bacteria > Bacteroidota > Bacteroidia > Chitinophagales > Saprospiraceae > JADJPL01. The sequence continues at coordinate 4,614 of JADJPL010000017.1, read as the reverse complement.
CTAATAAAAAAATAGTTTTCATATAAAGGTATTTAGTAGGAGAAATTTTTTTTAAAAGCTTTTTCGAACCTTGCAGCTGCCTCCTCAAATTTCTCCCAGTCATACAACTTTTCGGCTTCTACAAAATCCTCATCTTTTAACAATCTGGACTTAAATTTTGGATTAAGGCCTTTAATGATAATCACATATTTATCACAAGCAACCCGACTTTGACCAAAAGATATGTGCTCAGAAGCATCTCTAAGATCCTCCTTGTTTCAGATGATAAATAAGCAGTATCCAGTTTGATGGTTTGGATGCACAGGCTTAGGAATATTAAAAGTGTCCTTAATGTCTTCCTTTTCGCAAATAGTTTTCTTTGTTGGAATCAGACACTTTTTTATTATGCGTTTTATTAATAAAATAATACGAAAGAGGAGGACTAAGTATAACCCCGCAAAATATAAATATCTGCGTCCAAAGCTTTAATCGCTCCTGATAAAGCTTGCTTTTCTGAATTTTCACATCATTGTCTGGGTCCATAGTGAATTGGTTTATTAAAGCAAAGAATTTTTGTAGCCAAGACACCGGGGTTTGCAACTAATCCGCTACTGGCTTTCCATTGCCGCTCATTGCGAACATCTTAATAACTAACTGCCATTATTCTCTTTTTATATCAAAGAAACTTTATTTGACAACTAGTTGGTTAGCCGGTACAACTCTAAGAATCGACTATTTGAAGTAGTTGATTATTGGATGCAAAATTAATTGCCAAAAGAATTTATAGTAAACGAAATAAACGAATACCACTAAAACGATTAATTCAAAGATGAAAATCACTAAATCATATTTAGTTGCTCGATACTTCTTTCACCAGAACTGCTTGATTGAATATCTTTTCCTTTCATCCAGCCTTATTTTAGCTGCGTAAACAGTAAACAGACCACCAATAATTGCTGCAATAATCGATTCCATAATTTGAAAAATTATTCAACGATTTGTATAATTAAAACATATATGAAATTGAAACCGAATAATTTTGATAGGGCTGAATATTTTCACCAAAAGAATCAATGGCTTTAAAATCACCTAGATACAAATTTCTGCCGACATTAACCTGAAAGTGGCTGACCCGAAAACCTCCCCCAAAATCGAAAGTTACTGGCAGAGAATAATTGATGAAATCAGAATCTGTTATGGCATAAAATCCAGTACCCCCGTAGAAAAAAAATATTAAACTGTTCTGAAAAATTTAAACGATATTCCAATTGAAGGGGAATATTTACTGCATATTCTGGAATTTCCATTCAGTAAACGCGCCCAAGCATCATCAGAGTATGCTTCAAAATTTATTCCTGTATTCAACCCGAAACCATATTGAAACAACGGTTCTGCTTTTACTCCAAATTGAGGTCCTTCGCCAAAATCATAATTTACATATCCAAAAGTTAATCCCCAAGTATCTTTTGTCTTTGGGCTGTTGAAGGATTTCTTTGTTTTAGTTTGAGAATAATTTCTGTTAGATGATGAAGGGCTGTTTAGATTCTTATATTGAACTCCTTCCTGATTGACAATAATTGTAGTTCCTTTCTCCTTGTCACTTTAAACCAACCGGACCGAGACACATTACTATTATTAGCACTACAAACCACAACAAGGAAGCCATTATGTGTTTCAACTTTCAGCCACGACGGAACTAATGAAACAGAATAGGAAGGCGCATTTGAAAAAACTTTAATATTTTCACTCCTGCCTCCTGAAGAAGAAAACCACAAGCCCGATTTTGTTACGCACTTAATGTCGTTTCAGTCTTAGTGTCTTGTTTATTTCCTAACTGACTAACATTAATTCTAGCAGTTTTGCCTTCGCATTAACTGAAAAAGTCATTTCGAACATTCACACTTGAATTTGCAGAGCAACTAATAATAAAGTATCCAGAATATTTCTTTACTGAACACCACGCAGGTAACAAATTTATAGAATAAGAACCTTTATTTGTAACTACAGTTATGTTTTCAGATCCACCACCAGAGGGAAACGATAAATTCCCTTTCGAAACGCTTAATGCCGTTTCCGTTTTTATTTCTTCTTTTCCTGACTGACTGATATTTATTCTTATTGTTTTATCACCAGCAGCAACCATAAAATAGCCATTGCGGATGTTCGTACCTGCATTTGCGGAGCAATTGATAAAGTATCCCGAATATTTCTGTAACGTACACCAAGAAGGAAGTAAATTTACGGAATACGGACTTTTATTTGTTGATACCGTTATATTTTCAGATCCACCACTTGCAGGAAAGGATAAATTCCCCTTCGAAACGCTTAAAGTCACAACAGGATTAAGCGCGCTATTACACTTTTCCAACTGCGCTTGTGCGTGACTATCTTTCGGATTACTATCCAAAACACTTTGATACTCGACTTTAGCAGCAGCGTATTGCCTATTGGTAAATGCCAGATTTGCAGCTTTGATATGATCTTGGCAAAACTTGGCCCGCGTGAGCTTGATTTCAGCGACTTGTTTGTCTCTTCCGCTTGCGAGTTTGAAGGCTTCGCTGTACTTCGTTACAGCGCAAGTATAATCTCCCGATCAAAACAAAGGTCACCTTCCTGCAAATGCATTTGGCTATGAACAGAACTTGCAGAAAGAAGTGCAAAAAACAATATGGCAATTCGTTTCACAATTTTCTTTTTTATAATTTATGCAACAAATCCGTAATATCCGCGTCCGCATTAGGCTGTTTTCTTTTTATGATTTCAAGGACAATATCCGACAAGTATGGATAATCTGTAAAATTGAACTCGTAATTGAAGATATAAGAAGTGAGTTCCGAAAGAATTTTATTGAACTTTTGTTTTTGAATTTGCTCACTCATTCCTTCTACGCTTTCTTTTTTATCTAAGTAGTTTATTTTTTCAATCACTTCTTTCAGTCCATCATTAAATATCTTGAAATTTTCGAGTTTATCTTTCAGGTTGCTTGACTAATTCTGACTGTTGATTGATTTGACTTACCTGGTTTTGTGCATTTTTAACCGCATTTATGTCAAACTTCTTTGAAAACAATTCTTCTGCATTGAAATACTTTTCCAAGTCGCCCAAAGTTTGTTTGACTTCAGTATTTTCGACAAGTTGCTTATCTCGCTGAACAGATTCAATTCCTGACGATTTTATTAAATCATCAAACTTCTTGCCTTTGTAAGTATTCACAATACTTGTTAATGCTTCCCGCTTGCCGTTTTCTTTTTCCTGAATGGCTTTTTGAACAGCAAGTTGCTTTATTTCTGCAATTTGACCTTCTTTTATAGAGATTTGATTCTTTAGCAAAGCGATGGAATCGTTTTGGTGTTTGAACTGAGCATCAAATGTTTCCTTTTCTTTAATAAATTTTTTTAATTTAGACAAGTCAGACCTTAATTGTTTTATGGTGTCATTCGATGATTTGCTAGTTTCCCCTCTAATACGTATATATTCCCTGATAGAGTCATTTCTGGACCTAATTATTTTCTCCAGGCTATCAATTTCAACAGCCTGCTTTGCAATTTTATCAAAGCAATCCTGCTGTGAATATGCGACAGAAACTCCGAACAAAATCATTGTTATGAATATATTTTTTTTCATATCTTTTCCTATACAATTTATTGCTTTGAAGTGAAATATTTATAAGCCGCATCTGCGTCGGCATTGATTTTATTAAGCAAGCGGCGGTGTTCGTTACCGAAATTAGAAACATTGTAAGTATTCTCATCCAATGCATCAATTTCGCTCTTTAATTTGTCATAGAGGTTGTTTCTGTAGTCCCTCTGCGAATTGTAATTTTCATACATACCAGACCAATGTTGAATCTTTCCATCCAAGTAACTAATGTGTGCATTAAACAATACCTGCGGGATTTCTTTTAATTTTTCATTTAAGCGCGTATCATTTTACGTATTCGTTTTCCAAATCTTTATTTAAATAGGTTTCAGCTTGCTGAAGTTTGCTTTGCACCTTCTGAAATAGGAAAACTAGAAGATAAGTCGTTTTCTGAATATAAAAATCTCTACAGGCAGAAATAAAGCCGTCAATTTCGTCATACTTGGCGAAAATGGTTTTTATTGTCGTAAAACTTCTATCCACTGACTTTTTGATTCGAGCATTCCCGACAGATTACCTTGGGCTTGCAATGCTCTATATTCTCTGCGGATAAATTGTAAGTCTTCAGTCTCCCATCCGAGGCGCGAAACACATAAAATGCCTGAGCGACAAACTTTCGGCGTAAGCAGAATACAATTGCTTTTCATAATAATCTTTGTTTAAGCGGTTACCGAGAGTGTCTGTTTTATCTTTTCCAAGATGATTTTCAAGATAATAGGCATTGATATGATAACTAACCTCGTCATAATACGCCTTGCAAAAACCTGATTCAGGCTTTGCTTTTGAGCGCTTCTATTTCCTGCTCAATCTTGGCTTTGAACTGATTTGTGGGCGGTGGATTATTATTGAAACAGTAAGCTTTACAAATGCCCCATGCCACTGCGCATACTATTGCCCCTATCACTATTATAGCTAAACTGATTTTTAATGTTCTCATTGCTGTTTTATTAAATCTTTTTCAATTCATTTAAGCTTTTAGCCGCTTGGCCAGATATC
>JADJPL010000016.1 GCA_016713275.1 Haliscomenobacter sp. | reverse complement strand
AAAAGATAACCGATGGTCTGTGGATGCCAACCTCAATCAAAGTTGTGTAGCGGCGAAGAGATTTTCCAGTAATCAGGTTATAGCAACAGATTCAAGCAAAGGAATTCAGTCTATGCCTGGGGTGGGATATAGTTGTATAGTTTTTATATTGGCTGCGACGCTATAGTCCGGGCTTGTCCAAAGACTAAATCGGTGTTGAGATGGAGCGGTCAGAAGTATCGGCCGTATTGGTGTAAGTCACTTATCCGGGGGATTCGCTGGAATTGGCCAGATTTACCCTTACCTCAGTTGCTTTTTGCAGTTCAAGCCTGGAATTTTTTATTTCACCCAAAAATGTAAAACACAATAACTCACTTTAGGTATAGAAAGGGACTTATGCATGCCCCAAAGCAGTATGCGCTTTGGTTAGGAATAATTGTGCTTTGGGACCTTGGCAAGAGAGGTATTTGGGATTGCTCAGAAATGGTGGATGGCCTGGCAATAATCGTGAAAGGGTAAACCTGATTTAACTAGACCGCGCCACCGTTTTTATGAAATTAGTGAAAATTTATCTATGAGTTTTTTTCAAAAGACCGAAAGCGGTTGGACAAAAATCGTTTGGAATTTGTTTAGTCAAATAAATCAAGCCTCTATTCATTTTTGTCAGAGGATAAATGGTCTTGAACTGAAAGCAGCAGGAACTAATTGAAAATCACGATTCTAGAGGCTAGATGCTGGGACCAAATTAATTTGAGTTACTTAGCAAGAGCGAGGAAGAAACAAAACTGCAAATAATTAATTCGCTTACAGCTTATTAATGAAAATACTAGATGATAATTACCCTAATTATTTCAACTTTATTAAAAACGTTTAAACACGACAAAGCGAAGATGAGAATTGGTTGATGCCTGTACGCGAAACGACATTGGAGGGATATACTTCGTATTTAAAAGAGTATTCGGAAGGTAAATTTTCAATGCATGCCAAACATTTAATTGAAAGCTAAATAATGCCTTGTGAATAATCCGATTCAACAGGGCGCTGTAATATATGGTAAAATTAGAGGATATTTAATGCTTGAACCTCACTTACAGGAGGAATTTAACAATATTATTGAAAAGAGCATTTTAGGTCCTTATTTGTCCCTATAGCTCAAATATAAAGCTTATTTTTATTACAGGTGGGAACTTTTGCCGCTTTTTTTCGAGAAGGAACCTAACGAAAAATCGACATTTACTAGTTTTAAGGCATTTTTATTTGGAATTTATGTCAGCTAGAGGCTAAAAAAATGAATTTAATATAGGAATCGCTATCCATTGGGAAGATGATCCAAGAATTAAGGTTGTTGGTCGATATTGTTATATTTATAATATTGCAACTGATTTGGCTAAGCACTATATGTCTTTTTCTGATAAGGATCATTTTTTTATTTCAACACAGATAAAGGAAAAGTTATCAAAAATTATTTTTGATTCGCTTGAAAAACCCTTCGCAGTTGAAAAGGATTTTATTTCTTATCTAAATTCGAGAAAAGCCAGTTATTCAAATAAGGAAAATGATATAATCAATATTTTATTGAGAGACATAGAGGTGATATACTACTCGTTAACAAATCATGAGAGTAATCCTTTTTTCATTCTTAATTTGTTTAAGTATTTTGACAGACTAAAAACCATTTGATCTTTTATAATTTTTTTGCATCAGGATAATAGAATTTCAATGGGGAAAATTATGTTCCTTATCATTGGACATATCTTGAAAAGAGAGACACCCTAGATGTCAGTCCAAAACAAAGATTTGTTCGTAGGCTAGCAGAGGCAGAGGAGGTTTACATCATTGGCATTACACACGAGGAGACCAAGCGTTTTTTAATGGCAGCTTTGCGAGAGCGAAAAAATAAACCATGGCGTATTTTGAAAATTGTATTTCCTTCTTTAAAAATTATTCGATCAATTCTTGACGAAAGAGATGCGAGTGAACCGCGCTAACAGATGGAAGGACCAAGGAAAAGAGTTGCTAATATATTTAATTAACATTTACAGGGGTGAAATAATTAATAGAGGTTTTTGGGAGTTATTGGAATTTGATGGAAATCTACCATTTGTTGGAAATAAACTCGCTGGTAAGACGGGAATTGTTAGAACAGCACCATTATTACCTGGGGAAAGCACAAGAGATGTGTATTACACCGAAGTTATGGAAGGGACTTCTCCTTATAATCAGTTGTCAGTCGCCTTTGATCGAATTTGTGAGCTTAGCATTCCGATTAATGAATATATTTTATATGGTGGATGCAAGGAAGAAAATTTTCAATTTAAGGGTATTTTAAAGCGATCTTTTCTTGACGAATTCCTTAACGCCACGAAAGGTTTGGATTATTGTTTTCCTGTTGTTTTAGTGGTTTTGCATAACTCCTGTTGTGATAAAAATTATTCTCTACTTCAAAAAGAACAGAATTGAACTCTTCCGGTGATAGAGCTAAATTTTCGAATATTAGCGGGAGAATTACAGAGCAAGATGTTTTGAGGTCTTTTTCGAACCCAACCTTGATTAGAGGCTATTATGACAAGCTATCGGAAATTCTAAAATTGAGTGGCGTTTCCTGGCGGGTCCATTGGAAAGGGAATCAGCGATTTGTTTCAGCAGATGGAATTACTTGATAAAGACAATTGTCTTCCAGAAAGAGCATGGACTCAAGCAGCTATAAGGGAAATAAAAGGTAAGCTTGGATTGTCTGTTGACATGAAAAGGTTAAAATATCAGGACACGGTCATTTTAAAAAGGGACACTTATTATCTTTTTTTTAAAATTTTTAGCTTGGAGATTTCTAATCAAGAATTCAATTCAATAACAGAACAAAGGCCCGATGCTGAGCTAAACAGATTTGTTTTGTATCAGATGCATGAATTAAAAGCAAATGAAAAATTAAATGCTTTGCTTCAGTCAAAATTCAGGGAGGTATTTATTCCCATTTTCAACAGATTGCAAATATGGGATGGCTAAGCGTTCTCACTAACCTTCTTTTTTTTCAATATTTTTAAATTGTTTAGGTTTCAATTTGTTTTTGCAGAATAGATTATTTTGTTTCAAGAGTTGGGTTTTGGGGTTGACCATAAACTATTTCAAAATCTGAGAGGGCCATCGAAAGCGGTGGATATCGAACTGGCCAGGACTCGAAAAGGAAGTTTAGCCGAGTTATGTGAGTACTATCGAAACAAAGGCCAATCAAAGGTTAAGCTGGCAGGTCTTATTCGTATTTTGAAACAGGTTTTAGCAAAATTTTGATAAGTAGAAGAAGAGGTTAATGTGAGTTAAATAGACTTTATTAATTAAAAACGAAATCAATTGTGTGGACTTGAATATTGTTTACTGCACAGATTGATGTCAAATTATGCCCATGCAAAATGCATTGCTTGTTATTGATATGCAAAAGGATCTGTGTCACCATCCAGAGCGGAGAGAAAAAGTCTCTTCTATGCTAGGTTTTCTTCATGTATTGATTGATACATTCCATAATTTAGGGTACCCCATTTATTATTTATGTTTTGCCCTGAATGAGAATGATTCTCAATTTAAACGCTTTGGTGATCGTTATTGTGTTAAAGGAACAGAAGGAGCGGAAATAATTGATGAGCTATTGCCATTGAGAGGAGAAATCATATTTAAAGAAAAGCATAGTGCTTTTTTTGAAACAGATCTTCATTTCAAACTTTCCAATTTGGGTATCCAAAATCTGTATCTAACAGGGATGCAGACTCAAATATGCATAATGACCACCGCCGCCGACGCTCATTTCAGAGGCTATAACCCAATAGCTATTGAAGAATGCGTCTTATCTACAAGGGAAGAGAAGAAAATTCAAGCTCTTAAGTGGATAAAAGACTATGTTGGGGAGGTTTGGAGTTTAAATAATGCAATAGCAGAACTTGAAAATGGAAAATGAATTAGTATCTGGAATCTTGGGCGATGGCGGCGCAGCGATGGATAGGTTTGTCCGCCAACAAATCCTAAGCAGATTTAACAACTACATCCTCGATCCTCTTGAGGATGCGAGTATAGTCCCCATTGAAGAGCAACACCTGATTATTTCTACGGATTCGTTTATTGTTGATCCTCCTTTTTTCCCAAACACTAGTATAGGGGAGCTTTCAGTGGCGGGCACTGTCAATGATATTCTTGCTTCTGGGGGAATTCCAAAATATCTTACTTTAAGTTTAATTATTTCTGAGGGATTCCCGGTTATTGACCTTGAGCGAATATTAAACGATATTAAAACTTAGCCGATAAAATTCCTTAAAATAATTGCCGGAGACACAAAAACCTTTAATGTTGGGGGTCAAAAGCCTTTTATTTTTATTAATACTACAGGAGTCGGAGTTCCAATAATAAGCTTTGAATATAATTTTCCAGTTTCGAACGCACGAATTGGTGATGTTATAATTGTAACTGGGCAAATTGGCTCGCATGCACTAGCAGTTTTATCGGCTCGGGAAGGACTTGGATTCGAAAGCCGTGTGTTTTCTGATACTGCTGCTTTGGCCGATTTAATAATACCGTTTGTGCACCTATATTATCCTTATATTCATTGTATGCGTGATCCGTCAAGAGGTGGATTGTCTGGGGTGTTGATTGACATTGCAACCGCATCTAATGTGGATATAGAAATTCAATACAACCAAATTCCAATCCAAAATGAAGTGTCATTTGGTTGTGAAATGCTCGGTTTAGAGCCTATTGATTTGGTTAACGAAGGTAAAATGGTATTAGTCGTTGATGGAACAACGGCTGATGATATGCTTGATTCTTAAGGCGACATCCACTAGGGAAAGGACAGCTGTATCATAGGTTGTATTTCTGAAAGGCATCTTAATGGACGTGTTTTGTTGGATCGAAACGGGGGGAAATCGAGACTTTTTAAACCAGAAAGGCCAGGTATTCCTAGGCTTTGTTAAAACATGGTATTTTATATTTTTTTATTCCGAATATATAGCGTGGATTTATCGTTGCAAATATCCGGAAATTTGGGATAGCTTTTTTAATAATTGCTATTCCCTTCTATTCAAAAATTCCAGGAGGGCATATGTGATTTGGTTTGAAGAAATAGAATATTCTTCAAATGAGATCAATCCTAAGTTAAAATTTTCAGATAATGCATTGAACCTTGAGGTAAGAAGGATTATACTGTTAAACTCACTTTGATTAGAATTTTCAAGGTTTCCTGCTAATTCTTTTAAGGCTTCTTTTAGCCTACCGTTCATGATGTGGTTCCTTAATTTATTAAATTCTGGTTTTTCTTTCTTTTCAACATTGTCGATTAGGTTTAATTGATTTTTTATGTGATTAATTAGCATTTCTAAGCCATCATTGCTTGAAATATTGACGGCTTGATAGTCTCTTAGATTGATCGTCCCCGCTGAAATATTAGGAAGATCAACAGCCTCGACTAAAACTGGAATAAAATAAATATGGCCAGGGGGTTTTTGTTCTAGTTCGGCTTAGGGCCATTTTTAATTCCTTTGTATATAACCGCTTTTGGAAACACTATTTCCAGAGAGATGCAGGCTAAGAATATTCTAGATTTTTAATAGCGTTTTTTATCTCATCGTCCCATTTGGTCTAGGAGGTAGATTTATTTCATCCAACCATGGCTCAATCCCATTTTTCTTTAATTGTAAATATATTTCTCTAACAATATTTTTATCTTCCGTTGCATGTGTAAAAAAACAACCTATCCCAATTTTCAATTTTTCATATGGAAAATCCGGTTTCATAATATTAGATTTGATGCCTTAAAATCTAAATAAGGTTGCGCAGAAGTAATGCCGATTGGTGTTAGCTTATAGCTTCCTGGTACACAAAATCAAAACGTGGTAACAGACAAAATTCATTAACAGCACTTCCATGCATTAGTTTTCCTTCGTTGGCATAAATGTACTAAAAAGCTTTGAGAAAAGGAAAATCCAGAAGGAGGCGGCTCACGAATTTATTCTGGTTGGTCTTAAATCTCGGGAAACTTCCTTCTTTATTATAACTAGCTTCCATAAACGCGTGCCCTCTAACTTTTTTCCGAATTTTATTTCCCCATCGCAGTTTCAAACAAAGGGCCATGGCATTCTCCCCTTCAAATGCCCCAACACCCCAATCACTGCCATAAACACAAACCCAAACGTCTGTTCATCCCCGTATTCTGCCCCAACTCAAAAAAAATCCCCTCCCTCCCGTCACCTTTTTCCTCAAACAAAAGAATAGGGATCGTATTCGCTTTAAGCAAACGGCTAAGTCCCTTTTACCCTAAATCGGATTACCGTGCCCTGTGGCCCAAAGTGAAAATTCCCAAACCCTTGGTTCAAGGTCCAGACTCTGAGAAAGGGTCTGGGCTTTTTTAAGTTACGAGGTTGCGAGGTTACGAAGTTGCGAGGTTACGAGGTTACGAAGTTGCGAGGTTGCGAGGTTGCGAAGATAGGGTTTTTACATCCGCCGAAAAAAAATTAGGATTTACGCTCCAAACCCCTTACCTTTGTCCCGTTATTCTTATGAGTGCTTCAAAGTGACGCATTTTTTGTTTAGGAATTCGTTTTTCATCAGGTTTGCAAGCTAAGGTTGGTTCAACCGGTTTCCTGTCTTCAGTTTTCTTCCTTGCCTCTTTTGTCTACTTTTTCCCTGCAAATGATGCCCTGAAAAGGGAGTTCTCGTGTTTTTTTATTTCAATTTTTTTGTACAATGAACATTTTTGCAGCAAAACTGAGTTTTGATACTCAGTCGGACGACCTTCGGGAAACGTTCGAAGCATTTGGCGAAGTTACCTCCGCCAATGTAATTACCGACAAATTGACTGGCCGCTCCAAGGGGTTTGGCTTTGTCGAAATGCCCAACGACTCCGAGGCCCGCAAAGCCATCGCTGAACTCAACGACAGCGAGCTGGACGGCAGAACCATCGTCGTGAAAGTGGCTGAACCTCGCGAAGACCGCGGAAGCGGCGGCGGGTACAACCGCGGCGGCGGCGGCAACAACCGGTACTAATCTTGCCTATGGTTTTTATCCGGCTTAGGCCGGCATGAATACGATAAAGGGTGAAAAGCCCCGGGTGCAAAATCCCGGGGCTTTTTTTTTTGTGCCATCCGCATCCGGCGGATGCGATGCTATTTGCCTAAATAGGCGAGTACTTGTTGCTCTACGTTCTCCGCTGTAAATCCAAACTTCTCATCCAGCACTGTGTACGGCGCCGAGTACCCGAAGTGGTTCAGGCCCCAGACTTTGCCGTGGGGGCCAGCGAGGCCGCGCAGGTTGATGGCCAGGCCGGCCGTCATCCCGAAGGTGGGGATAGCGGCGGGGAGCACGTCGTTTTGGTAGCTTACCGGTTGGTTGCGGAAGAGGCCCTCGCTGGGCGCGGAAACGATGCGGATTTTTAGCCCGTGGTTCGCGGTAAGCCGCTCGGCGCCGGCGACCAGGGTGCTCACTTCCGAGCCGTTGGCCACGAGGACCACGTCGGGCGCGCCGTCGCAGTCCTGCACGATATAGGCGCCTTGCGCGGCGCGTTGCGCATCGGCGAAGCGGGTGCTGCCGGGCAGGGTGGGTGCGTCTTTCACGTTTTGGCGGGAGAGGATCAGCCCGCTGGGGCTATGGCGGTTTTCAAGAGCCAGTTTCCAGCACGCGGTGGTCTCCTGGGCGTCGGCGGGGCGCAGCGCCAGGAAGCTGTTGTGGCCGGAGTGGTTTTGCAGGGTCTCCAGGAGGCGGATCTGCGCTTCCTGCTCCACCGGCTGGTGGGTGGGGCCGTCTTCGCCCACGCGGAAGGCGTCGTGCGTCCAGATGAAAATCACCTGTTGTTCCATGAGCGCCGCTACGCGGATGGCGGGCTTCATGTAGTCGGAGAACACGAAGAAGGTCGCGCAGGCCGGGATGACGCCGCCGTGGAGGGCCATGCCCGTGGCTACTGCCGACATGGTGAGTTCGGCTACGCCCGCCTGAAGGAAAGCCCCCGAGAAGTCGCCCCGCTTGAAGGGCGCTTTTTCCTTGAGAAATGCGTCGGTCTTATCGCTGTTGGACAAGTCGGCCGAGGCGACGATCAGGTTTTCGACGTGGTCGGCCAGGTACGACAACACCGTAGCGGAGGCGTTGCGGGTGGCGTTGTTGGGCGCCTGCTGGATCTCGTCCCATTTGAGGTCGGGCAGGGTACCGGCAAAAACTGCTCCAGCTTGGCCGCCGGCGCAGCGTTGGCTGCTTTCCATACGTTGTATTCCGCTTTGCGGGCCTTGGCAGCGGCTGCTTTTTCGGCTACGACGTCTTTATAAAACGCCTCCACTTCCGGGAAGATCTGGAAGGGGTTGGCGGGGTCGCCGCCGAGGGCTTCGATGGTTTTGGCGAAAGAGGCTTTGGACTCGCCCAGCGGTTTGCCGTGGAGCTCCACCTGTCCTTCGTAGTTGGCGCCGTCTTCCAGCACCACGCCTTTGCCCATGATGGTTTTGCCGATGATGAGGGTGGGGCGTTCGGTTTCTTCGATGCCCGCTTTCAGTGCGGCGCGGATGGCGTCGTGGTCGTTGCCGGCGATGGTGAGCACGTGCCAGCCCCAGGCTTCGTATTTTTTGGCGGTGTCTTCACTGGTTACTTCCTCCACTTCGGTGGAGAGCTGGATGTCGTTGGCGTCGTAAAACATGACGATATGGCCCAGTCCCAGGTGGCCTGCCAGGCGCCCTGCGCCCTGGGAGATCTCCTCCTGCACGCCGCCGTCGGAGATGTAGATATAGGTTTTGTGGGCCACGACTTCCCCAAACCGGGCGGCGAGGAAACGCTCGGCAATGGCGGCGCCGATGCCGAAGGTATGGCCTAGCCCCAGCGGACCGGAGGTGTTCTCAATGCCGCGGGCTACGTCGAGCTCGGGGTGGCCCGGGGTAGGGTAGCCCCACTGCCGGAAATGCCGGAGGTCTTCCAGACTGAAGTTGCCCAGCAGGGCCTGCCCCGCATAGAGCATGGCCGACATGTGCCCCGCGTCCAGGAAAAAGCGGTCGCGAAGCGGCCAGGCCATGTCCTGGGGGTCGTACTGAAGGAACTCCGAATACAGAATATGCATGAAATCCGCCCCGCCCATAGGCCCGCCCGGATGGCCGGATTTGGCTTTTTCTACCATAGCCGCCGCCAGAATCCGGATGTTGTCTGCCGCGCGAAGGGATGTGTTTGTGTTTGCCTGCATGTTGGGTTGTTTTTTTACGTAAACGATTGCATAAACCCCAAAGATAGATATGGCGGGGGATTTTTCGAGGGTTTTGAGTTATGAAGTTGTGAAGCGGGCAGTAACCGCCAAATTTATTTGGCGGAAAAGCTGGGGAAAATGGAATGGTTCGAAATCTCTTGGTTCGAGGCGGAGCCTCGAACTAGGGAATTTTGAACAGCGGAACTATTTTCCTGTTTGCCGAAATCCCCCTGCTCTGTTTGCCGTCCCGCAATAAGCGGGACCCCTGCCCTGTTTGCCGAAATCCTCAGATTTCGTGCAGGACTATCCGCCGGTCCCCTGACCGGCGTAACCTGTTTGCCGTCCCACAATAAACGGGATCAGATTTCGTGCAGGACTCCGGTCAGGGGACCGGAAAATAGTTCCGCACGGAATCTTAGGATTCCGGCGAACAGGCGAACAGGGCAATGGGAATCCCGGCCAAATAAATTTGGCCGTTACAAGGGCTTCTAACCTGTTCGCGGGTTACCTCGCAACTTCGCAACCTCGCAACCTCACAACTTCGCAACCTCGCAACCTCGCAACTTCGCAACCTCGCAACTTCGCAACCTCACAACTTCGCAACTTCGCAACCTCGCAACCTCGCAACCTCGCAACTTCGCAACTTCGTAACTTCGCAACTTCGCAACTTCGTAACTTCATGAAAACCTTCCCTCTCGGCGACCAGGCCATTCTCTTTCAATTCGACCAGCGCATCGATCCGGCGGTGCGGGCGGAGGTGACGCGTTTGCAGCAGCGCATCCAGTTGGCGGATATTCCCGGGGTTCGGTACTTCATCCCGGCGTATTGCTCGCTGACGGTAGGATATGATCCTGGCGTTTGGACGTTCGAAGCGCTGGAGGCCCGGATAGGGGCGCTCAGCGCCGGAGAAGGTGACTCCGAACCGGAACTCCGCAACAGGTTCTGGAGGATTCCGGTGTGCTATGAACCGCCCTATGCCTGGGACCGGGAGGACTTGTGCCGCCAAACCGGGCTGGACTGGCCGGAAATCGTCGCCCTGCACACGGGAGCGGTCTACCAGGTGTATATGATGGGCTTTTTGCCGGGTTTTGCTTATTTGGGCATCTTGCCGGAGGCGCTTGCGTGCACGCGCAAGGCGGTACCCAGAGCCAGCGTACCGGAAGGCGCGGTGGGACTGGCGGGGCGGCAGACCGGCATATACCCGCTGGCTTCGCCGGGAGGGTGGCAGATTGCCGGGCAGTGCCCGGTTCCGGTTTTCTCCCCACAAAACGAAAATCCATTTTTGCTTCAACCCGGGGACGGGGTCGGCCTTTGACTCAACCTTTGCTTTATGGCTGAACCGATTTTTCTGCACTTCATCAAGCCCGGTCTTCAGACGACGGTTCAGGACGGGGGCCGGCCCGGCTTTCAGGCGTATGGCGTGCCGGTATCGGGGGCGCTGGACCCGGAATCGGCACGGGCTGCCAACGAGTTGGTGGGCAACGATCCCGGCGGACCGGTGCTGGAAATCCCCCTGCTGGGGCCGGAAATCCGATTCGAAGGCGCCGCCCAGATCGCCCTGACCGGCGCTGATCTGGATGCCCGGCTCGATGGGGCGCCCGCGCCCAGGTATGCGACACTTCGCGTCCGGGAGGGGCAGACCCTCGCTTTTGGAAAGCCGGTGCATGGTTGCAGGGCTTACCTGGCCGTAGGCGGCACGTGGATGGTCCGGTCCTGGCTGCACAGCGCAAGCGCCACCCCGTTTGCGACCGAGGCGCTCACCCCCGATAGCCTCCTTCGCAAAGGGAGCCGGCTCGCTATTCAGCCCAACGCCTGGGTTGAACCCCAAGCCTGGCCCGAAGAGCTATTGCCCCATTGGAGCGGGTCTCCCCGCATCCAGGTCGTGCCCGGGCCGGAATTCGAGCGCTTTCCGCCCCTGGCCATCGCCCATTTTTTCGGCAGGCCGCACCGCATCGCCCCCCAATCCAACCGCATGGGCTACCGCTTTCAGGACCCCCTGCCGGGCATCCCTTCCCCGTCTTTAACGGAAATCATCTCCTCTGGCATCGTACCCGGAACCATTCAGATCACCCCCTCCGGCCATCCCATCCTCCTGCTGGCCGACGCACAAACCACCGGCGGCTACGCCCGCATCGCTGTCGCCCCCGCTTTCGAGCTCGGCCGTTTGGCGCAGTGCAAGCCGGGGGATGGGGTTTGGTTTCAGGTGGCGGGGTGAAAAATGCGGTGGAGGTGAGTTGAGGTTGCGAGGTTACGAGGGGTTGCGAGGTTACGAGGTTACGAGGTTGCGAGGTTACGAGGTTACGAGGTTACGAGGTTGCGAAGTTACGAAGTTGCGAGGTTACGAAGTTGCGAGGTAGCGGGAACCCTGTTCGCCGTCCCGCAATAAGCGGGACCCCTGTTCGCCGAAATCCTCAGATTTCGTGCGGAACTATCCGCCGGTCCCCTGACCGGCGCTCCCCAGGGTTAACGAATTATGACTTTTCACATGCACAATCGCCTGTAAAATAACTATTGAATCATGAGAATGAAATGATCAAATTCTAAAAAGCAAAGGATTTTCAATTTCCACCCACATTATTTGATTTTTTCAGCGGCTTATGTGTGAACTAATTCTATGATGCGTTAGCCCTGTCGGCGCTCCCTCAGATTCCCAGCGGATAGTTCCGCACGGAATCTGAGGATTCCTGCGAATAGGGGCAGAAAAAAGGAATGCCGGTCAGGGGACCGGCGGATAGTTCCGCACGGAATCTGAGGATTCCGGCGAACAGGGGAGCCTCGAACTGGAGTGAGTCTGAGCCCTGTTGGGGCTGTCTCGAACAGCGGGAACGTGCATTGCCTTTAAAATCAACGCCTAAACCCCTAAACGCCCTAACGCCCTAAACGCCCTCTCCACCGCTTCCGGATTATCCCCATGCACGCAGAGGCTTTGGGCGTCGATGGGGAGCCAGGCGCCGGTGTTGGAGTAGACGCCTTTATTGATGGCGATGGACCAGGCTTGCTCGGCGGCGGCTTCGGGGTCGTGGATGACGGCGCCCGGGATCGAGCGGGGCAGGAGTTTGCCGTTGTCGCCGTAGCGGCGGTCGGCGAACGCTTCGGCGATGAAGGGGATGTTGGCTTTTAGGGCTTGGGCCTCCATGATGCTGCCGGCGAGGCCCATCAGGGCGAGGCCGGCGCCGAAATCCCGGATGGTTTCGGCGATGATCCGGGCTTCGCGCTCGTCTTCGGCGGCGGTGTTGTACAGGGCGCCATGGGGTTTGACGTAGGCCAGCTGCCCGCCCAGGCATTCCGTCATCCCTTTCAGGGCAGCGATCTGGTAGCGGAGCACCGCTTGGAGTTCGTTTTCCTGAAGGCGCAGGTAGCGGCGGCCAAACCCCTGGAGGTCGGGATACCCGGGGTGGGCTCCTATGCGCACCCCGTGCGCGAGGGCGCCTTTGATCGTATTTTCAATATGCAGGGGATCCCCTCCGTGAAAGCCGCAGGCGATGTTGCAGGAGGTGATCAAAGGGAAAATCGCGCCGTCGTTACCTACGGTATAGGCTCCGAAGCTTTCCCCCATGTCGCAGTTGAGGTCGATGGGCAGGGATTTGGTGTGCATGTTTTTACGTCCGATTGTCCGGAAGCTTTTCTTCTTTTTCAAACAATTATTGCCGAAATTTAAGGTTTAGTATTTAAAACCCGCGAAAAGGAAATAATCATGAACCGAGTCCTCCTCTTTATCCTTTTTCTTGCCCCTTTTGGGGCTATAGGCCAAAACGCCAGAGACAGCAGGCAGTTGCTCCAGGAGCTTGATTTTGCCCAGCTTCCTGCTTCGTTTTTTCTACAAACCCATAATCTGGAACCCAGAACCCGGCAGCCTTTAGACCCCGCCGCTCCGGTGGAGCTGACGCTTCGCCCGGGAAAGCTGGACTTTGACCATGCCACGCCGTTTATCGCGTTCTCCGCCGCCTGGGAGGAAGAACGGCCGGACGCGGAGAACACCCGACTTTGGGTTTCGTTCTCCTCCGATGAAACGAATTGGTCCGAATGGCAGGCGATCGAACCCGATCCGCATGCGGTGGAGATCCGCCATAGCTTCGCGTCGGAGCTGTATTTTCTGGAACCCGGCATCCGGTATTACCGCATCCGGATTCGGGCCAACGAAACGGGAAAAGGAATGGGGATGAAAAAGCTGCTGGTCAACTTTTTTAGCCCCGGCCAGCCTTTGACAGAAGAACCGGTGAGTCCGATTGAGCATACCGCGCTTGCTCCCGATACCTGCGCCCTTCCTGTAGTAGTGACCCGGGCTCAGTGGAATTGCCCGCAGACGGTCACGTCGCATTCGAAAACGACGGTCACCCACCTCATCGTGCACCATGCCGCCGGACCCAATACGTCCAGCGATTGGGCCGCCACGGTGTTGTCGATCTGGAATTACCATGTCAACACCAACGGCTGGGCAGATGTGGGATACAACTGGCTGATCGCCCCCAACGGACAACTATTCGAAGGCCGGGGGGGAGGAGATAACATTGTAGGCGCTCATTTTTGCGGCAAAAACAGCGGCACCATGGGGATTTGCATGCTGGGTACCTATACCAGCGTCCAAATCACCGATGCGGCGCGAAAGACGCTGACGGACGTGCTGGCGTGGAAAGCATCCAAGCTGGGCCTCGATCCGCTGGGCAAAAGCTATCATGCCACCTCGGCGCTTACCCTCGACCACGTTTCCGGCCACCGCGACGGGTGCTCCACCGAGTGCCCGGGAACGCAATTGTATAGCATCTTGCCTGAAATCCGAATTGCGGTGAAGGACCGGATCAGTTCCTGCAACCTGATCACCGCCCTCCCTGAAATCCCAGGGTTGGACTATCTGGAGATCGCGCCAAACCCTGCCGGCGCCGGAGAAGCCGCTATCCGCCTGTCGCTGCGCTACCCCTCGGAAGTTGGGTACCGGATATTCTCCCCGGAGGGCAGGCTGGTTGCGGAATCCGCTCCAGCGACCCTCCAGGGAGAAACCCGGCTTCCCTTGTCCGGATTGAACGGGGTTGCCCCCGGGCTCTACCAGGTGCAAGTTTGGATTGATAACCAGCTGGTTGTGCGAAAGCTGGCATTGTTTTAATGACGTGGTATCTCAAAATTGCAAGAATTCTGCTCAACCGATCGTTGGGCCTCCCCCAACCCCACAGACGCTTCGGTCTGGACTTTTGCCCTCCGCAGCCCGGAGCCCGTGGGAAACGCCACGAAGCAACATTCCCCCTTTGAAGGGGGTTAGGGGGATGAAACGTTCGAAATGCTGGTTAAAGGTTCATCCCCCGCCCCCTTCAGGGGGTTGGCCCAGGACACCGCAAGGACGTGCCGTTCAAAGCGGTTGAAGCCCATAAAGCGAAGGCGTTTGCCACGGAGCGGTAGGGCGAAGGAGCGCCCTTTTTTTGGTTCTTTTTTTGGGCGAGCAAAAAAAGAACATACCCCGAGGCCGGGGGCAAAAACGGCAGGGTGGGGCAAGACTGCGGGTTGAGGCTGGAGCCTAAAAGAGGTACGGAGCACGAGGCAGGAGTCCAATGCTGTCTGGAACCTGTTAGTGAGCCATAAAATAGGAACGCCGGTCAGGGGACCGGCTGATAGTTCCGCACGGAATCTGATCCCGCTAATTAGCGGGACGGCGAACAGGGTTGTTTTAATCACGTGGTATCTCAAAACTGCAACCCTATTCTCACAAAATACCTCCTTCCATTGCCGCCCATCTGCACAGAATCCCAGGGGCCTCCGGTTTCATTATTGAACGCCCATCCGGCAGCTACGGGCACGTACCCGAGGTCGGGGTGAACGTTGAAGAGGTTGTCGGCGCCGACATTGAGGTTGACGTGGGAGCCGAAGCGCACCGTTGCGTAGAGATCGGTCACGAGTTTGCCTCCGTAGATGTATTTGTCTTCCACGTAGATCGATTCGTCGGCATCGGTCGGTACCATGGGGTTGATGCCCAGGCCGTCTTCACCGTAACCCAGGAGTTCGATTTCGCCAAAGTAGGTCAGGCGTGTACCCAGGCTGAATTTTCCGAAGCCGTACTCCAGGGTGGTCGCTATTTTCATTGGCGGCGCCGATGCCAGAATGAATTTTTGCTCCCGGTCGGTGAGGAAGGTAGCCCGGTGTTCGGGCGTGTCGTTGAGCAGGTCGGGCACGTTGATCTTATCGATGGTCATATCCTGGAAGTTAGCGGCGAGGAGCGCGCGGAAGCCGCGGTTGGCTGCCTGCTTGTTGTAATCGAGCACCAGGTCGATGCCCTGGTTGGTCGTGTTGACGGCGTTGGCGAAGAACTGGGCCAGACTGACGTTCAGGCCCTTCAGGGCTTTGGTTAAGGCGGGGTTGAGGCTGTCGTCATCTGCGCTGAACTGTCCGGAGAGGACCACCCGGTCTTTCACCGTAACGCGGTAAGCGTCGAGGGTGATCGAAAATTCCGGCACAGGCTGGAAGGTGAAGCCCAGGCTGAGGTTCAGGGATTGTTCCTGGTTCAGTGCGGCGATACCGGCAGCTTTGGTGATCGGACTGTTGTTAGGGGCGATTTTCACTTCCGCAATGGTTCCCCCTTGCACGGTGGTGAAGGTAGAGCTGAAATTGACCTGCTGGAGGGAAGGCGCCCGGAAGCCGGTGCTGACGGAGCCACGGAGGTTGAAGTTGTCGGCGGCCTTAAACCGGGAAGCCAGTTTGAAGTTGGAGGTAAACCCGAAATCGCTGTAGTTTTCCAGTCGGACGGCGGCGGCGACCAGCCAACGGTCGGTGACGTCGAGTTCCACATCGGCATAAGCGCCAACGGTCGAGCGGTTTTCATCCGCTTCGTCGGAAGGCTGATACCCCGGGAAGCCCTGGGCGCCGGAGGCTTTTTCCGGATTGTAGTTTTTATAGGAGGCTTCCTCTCCGGCGTAGAGCTGGTAGTTTTCCAGGCGCAGTTCGGCGCCGTAGGCGAAGTTGAAGCCCTGGAGGATATCCGGGAATTCCTTGCTCATATTCAGGTTAACGGTATTCTGAAGGAAGGAAAACCCGCCGTCGTCGAAGCTGGTTTGGTTGGCGCCGAGGCCTGCGTTGAAGGTGCCCTCGCCGAAGAAATGGAAATCGTTGCGGCCGATGACGTTGCTCAGGTCCCAGCTCCACCCTTTATTCGTGCGGCCCCGGAGCCCCACCGCCAGGGAGAGGTCGTTGATTTCCGTGAGGATGCGGGGTTGAAATATTTCTCACTGTCGTCTGCGGTGTTGAAAATGATACCGGGTTTGGGGATCAGATTTCCATTGGCGTCGGTGGGAAACCGCTCCGGCCGCGCGGAAAAGTTGCGGGTGAACGCGTAAGCGTCGGAGTTTTTGGCGGAGATCCCTCCGAAGGCGTAGAACAGGAACTTGTCGTCTTCGCGGATGGGAAGTTCCATGTTGATTATAGCCGATTGGGCGGCTAAAGAGCCGTCGCCATGCGCTCTGCGGTAGATGCTGAGGGGCAGGATCTCCTCCAGTTCCTGGCGGTAGGTTTTGCTGGTTTCGCTGTGCAGAAAGGTCGCATTGAGGAAGCCGCCTTTTTGCCCCAGGTTAAGTCCGTAGTTCACCGAAGCGTTGAACGCGTTGCCGTCAAATTTGTTGCCATAGACGTACTGGCCGATTTCGGGTTTGAACGCCGGGTTGTATTTCGGGTCGTGGTAGGCAGAATATCCAATATCGGCGCTGATCTGATCGGTGTTTTCCCGGAGCACGAGGTTGATCACCCCGGCAATGGCGTCGGAGCCGTATTGGGCAGAGGCGCCGTCGCGCAGAATCTCCACCCGGTCGATAGCCGCGATGGGGATGGCGCTGAGGTCGGCGCCCGAGTTGCCGCGCCCGCGGGTACCGAACACCGATACAAAAGCGGTTTGGTGGCGGCGTTTGCCGTTGACCAGCACGAGGGTCTGATCGGGGCCAAGGCCGCGCAAGGTGGCCAGATCGATATGGTCGGCCCCATCGGATCCGGATTGCTTGTTGAAGTTGAACGACGGCGCGCTCGCATTGAGCAGGGAGGTTACATCAAACCGGGCGCTGGTTTGCCCTACCTGCCGCATACCGATGACGTCGACCGGCACCGCGGTTTCCGTCTGGGTGCGGTTGCTGCGCCGCGACCCGGTGATCACGATTTGGTCCAGAATGCGGTAGTCCGTCTCCAGAACCACGTCGATTTCGGTGCGCCCATTCACGGGAATTTCCTGGGTTCCAAAGCCGACGTAGCTAAAGATGAGGGTGGCGTTGGGGTTGCTGCAACGAATGGAATAGGTTCCATCCAGATCGCTCACGGCGCCGGTAGCGGCGTTTTTCTCCTGGATGGAGACGCCAATCAAGGGGGCGCCCTGGCTGTCGGCAATTTTTCCGGTTACCGAATGTTGGGCTTGCAGGCTGCCCATCGTAAGCAGCAGCCCAAGAAACAAGATCGGGTTTTTCATAGGGAATGTGTTTTGTTAATTTTGTGTAAAGCAAATAAAAATTTTGATTTCTTGCAGAAGATAAAAATGCTTACTTTCCCTTTGAAATCAACCCGAATATTATGAAGAGAACGTTCTTTATGTCGCTCCTAGCCGGCTTTTTGGCGGTAGGGGCCTTCGGTCGCTGCCAACCCGGCAAAATACGGGCCCCAAATGGCTCAGATGGAAGCGATCGGCAAGGGAGTGATCGCGTTGATGGACCAATGGCTGAAGGAAGGAACTATCCGGGACATGCTGTTCAAGATGAATAGCCCGGAATTCCTGGATTTAAGTTACCAACTCTATTTACAGGTGTTTTTACCTATGGTAGAAGGAACCAATTTCGCCGGCGCCGACCTGGTGGCAGACTGGAATAAACGCAACCTGCGCATATTCAGCAACCTGCACCAGATCGGATGTAGCCCGGACGACCGGGTCCTGGTAATCTTTGGACAGGGGCATATTCCATTGCTGGAGCGTATTGCCCGGGATTCCCCGTATTTCGAGGTAGTGGATGTGTTGTCGTATCTGCGGTAGGTACCCTAAAGCGATTTCGGCGCAGGAACCACATTTTTAATCGGCGGCAAGGATTTCAGGTACGCAAACACGGCGCTGAGATCCTCGTCGTTCAGGTTGCGGTAGCTTTGCCAGGGCATAGGCGGCAGCATCGGGCGGCCGTTGGGAAGGCCTTTGAATTTGCCTTCCCGGATAGCGCGGAAAAACTGCTCCTCCGACCAGGTTCCGATTCCGGTTTCGTCCGGGGTGAGGTTGCCGGCGAAGGAAACGCCCCAGGGACCAGCGCCCGCAGTAAGCCCCGGACTGAAAATGGCTACGTTGTTTTTAGTGATCAAGGTGGTGTCGAAAGCCGGAGGGAAGGGCTCCTCTGCGGGATGACCCATAAAACGCCGGCTCATATCCGGAGCAGGGCCTTCGGGTGTCATGGTTTTCGGCGTGTGGCAGTCGTCGCACCCCATCGCATTGACGAGGTATTCGCCGCGGGCTACCAGGTCTTCAGCGGCTGTTTCTGAGGACGTTGGCTCTTTGGATGCAGGTTGCTGGCATTGAGTAAATAAAAATGCCGGCAAGATGGCCAGGATCAGGCCTTTGCAGTAATTCAGACGCATAGGGATGGATTTTTAGGCGTTTAACAATGAATGTAAATTGGCTTTATAGTGCTTTGAATAACTTTTTGTATTCTGGAAACAGACCTTCCAGGTTTCGCAAACCTGGAAGGTCTTAGTCCCTAGGTTCAATTAGTTATTCAAAGCACTTTAACCGCCAATATACGTCATTGGCCTTCTTTATCCGAGGCGCGGGGTATTTTTTCTTCCCTTACCGTCACTTTTCCTTTTTCCGACAATACCAATGCAACCGGCCGGGTTTCGGGAAAACCGGCCAGGGTAATGACGATGGTCACCATCAACGGCACGCAGAGAAACATGCCGATGACGCCCCAGATGCTGCCCCATAGGGAAAGGGAAAACAGGATCACGAAAGGGCTCAGGTTGAGGGTATGGCCTACCAGCCGGGGTTCCAGGTAGTGGCCGATGGACAGCTCGATCGCCATGATCGTCAGGAGGATGAACAGGAATAGCGACACATCCTGAAATTGCATCAGGGAGAACAAAGCGGCCAGGGAAGTGGCAAAAATCGGGCCCAGGCTGGGAATATAATTCAACAGGAAAATCAGAAAAGCCCAGAACACCGCGAAGTCCAGCCCAACGTATGCCAGCACCAGATAGCTCAGAAAGCCTTTGAGCAAGCTGGTGATCGTGCGCAGGACAATATACGTTCGCACCGATTCGTCGATATGCTCCAAAATACCCCGCACCTTCTGGTACCGGTCGGATTCTGGAAACAGGGCCGCCAGCTTGCGATGAAAATACTGCTTTTCGATCAATAGAAAAAGGACATAAATCGTCACCAGAATGAGGGTTTCTGCCAGGTTGGACAGGCTGGCGCCGAGTTGAACGGCCACCGAACGCAGGTCAAACTCCTTTATAATGTTGGCCCGGCTGGGAAATTCCTCCCACCCCATAAAGCGCGCCAGGTCTATCCCAACATGCTCGAGGTTTTTTTGGTATTTGGGCGCCAGGAGGATCATCCGTTCCACCGTTTCCACTACGATCCGAACGCACAGGAAGACGACGCCCAGAATGGCAACCGCCGCCGCCGTGGTCGTCAGAGGAACAGGCAATCTGAACCTGCCCAGCGGAATGCGCCGGAACAGGTCGGAAACCGTAATGATCAGGTAAAAAAAGGTGAACGCAATAACAATGGGAATAAGAAGGTGTTTGGCAGCCACCAGAAACCCAACGCTCAACGCCACCACAAACATCCAGGAAGCAACCTTTAGCCCTCTCATATAACCGGTTTTACAGAAATCTGCCCAGCAGGGTGCATGTTCTTATTATTCAGCAAATGAATCACTGATGTTTGTCATCCCTGGGGCGGAAAAACACCTTTAGGCCAGATCTTCCACCATTTTCTGCAATGCAGTCCCTACTTCTTTGGCCAGCATCTTTAACTCGGGATTATCGATGGCCGTCATGGAGGCTACCGGGTCCACGGCCGATACTTCCACCTGGCCGGGAGCAATTTCCTGAACCAGGACGTTGCAGGGCAGCATCGTACCGATTTTGTTCTCCCGTTGGAGCGCTTCATAGGCGTAGCTGGGATTACATGCGCCCAGGATGCGGTAAGGCCGAAAGTCCTGGTTCAGCTTCTTTTTTAAACGTGGACTGGAGGTCGATTTCCGAGACGATTCCAAATCCGTGCTCCTGTAGCGCCAGGGAAACCGTTTGGATCGCGGTTTCAAAATCCATCGACAGGGTTTTGGAGAAATAGTAGCTCATGCCCGATTTTTTTAATTTTTACAAATATCGCTTTTTAGGGGTAAGTTTTTCGTGAAGTGGATTACATAAACCCATTGGCCGGGTGATCATTATTTCGATATGAACTGATCTTCCTCATTGGCACTCCCCCCGCGTGTTTGGAAATTTCCTTGATTTTTCAAACCAAATAAAACCAGTGGAAATGGCTGAACATCAATTCAAGACAATGGGCGAGCAGTCGGGCCGCCGCTCCTGGGCAGAACCCTGGAAGATCAAAATGGTGGAACCCCTGCGGATGACTACTCCCGAAGAGCGCCAGAAGGCTTTGGTAGAAGCCGGATACAACACCTTCCTTCTTCGTTCTGCCGAGGTGTATATCGATTTGCTCACCGACAGCGGCACCAGCGCCATGAGCGACCGCCAATGGGCGGGATTGATGCTGGGCGACGAAGCTTATGCCGGCAGCGTCAATTACTACCACCTCGAAACGGCTATACAGGAGGTGTATGGCTATAAATACATCGTTCCGACGCACCAGGGGCGCGGCGCGGAACACCTGATCAGTCAGGCCGTAATCCAGAAAGGGCAGTACGTGCCCGGCAACATGTACTTCACCACCACCCGCCTGCACCAGGAACTGGCCGGCGGCATCTTTGTGGACGTGATCGTCGACGAAGCCCACGATCCGGAGAACCTCAACCCGTTTAAGGGAAATATCGATCTGGATAAGCTGGAGTCCCTGATTAAAGAAAAAGGGCCGGAACAGATTGCTTACGTCAGTCTGGCCGGGACGGTCAACATGGCGGGCGGGCAGCCGGTCAGCATGGCCAATGTCAAAGCCCTTCGGGCCCTGTGCGACCGCTACGGCATCAAGCTATACCTCGACGCTACCCGGATGGTCGAAAATGCCTATTTTATTCAATGCCGGGAGGAAGGGTACGAGGGCAAGCCGGTCGCGGCCATTCTGAAGGAATTTTGCTCCTATACCGACGGCGCCTGGATGAGCGGCAAAAAAGACCACCTGGTCAATATCGGAGGCTGGCTGGCCATCAACGATTACCCCCTGTTTGAAGAGCTGCGCAACCTCGTGGTCATTTACGAAGGGCTGCACACGTACGGGGGGATGGCAGGGCGCGACATGGAGGCCATGGCCATTGGCATCTATGAATCGATTCAGGACGACCACATCCGCGCCCGGGTGGGGCAGGTTCAATACCTGGGGGATTTGCTTCGCGATTGGGGCATTCCCGTTGTGCAGCCGATTGGAGGCCACGCGGTGTTCCTGGATGCCCGCAAATTCTACCCGCATCTTAGCCAGGACTTGTTCCCTTCCCAAACCCTGGCCGCCGAACTTTACCTCGACTCCGGTATCCGGAGTATGGAGCGGGGCATCGTCAGCGCCGGGCGCGATCCGCATACCGGCCAGCACCGTTACCCCAAACTGGAGCTGACCCGCCTCACCATCCCCCGCCGGGTGTATACCGAAGCCCATATGGATGTGGTGGCCGAATCGGTGAAAGCCGTATATCAAAATGCCTCCAAAGCCACCGGATTGAATATGGTGTACGAACCCAAATACCTTCGGTTCTTCCAGGCAAGGTTTGTGCCTGCTGCGAGGTAGCCCGACCAGCCCTGGTTCGAGGCTCCGCCTCGGACCCACTCTAAGTCGAGGCTCCGCCTCGGACCAGGCATTCCGGGCGTAATCGAATTCCGCCCCCACGCCTAAACGCCCCCATGCCTAAACGTTTCCCAGCACGTCTCTGACGTGCGCGAAAAATCTAAAGTCTGACGTCCAACGTCTAAAAATTCCGTATTTTGGGCGTCAAAATCAAAATACCCCTATGGGACGTGCATTTGAATTCCGGAAAGAAAGAAAGTTCAAGCGCTGGGCCAACATGGCCAAAACGTTTACGAAGATTGGGCGGGAAATTGCGATTGCGGTGAAGGAAGGCGGGGGAGACCCAGAATACAATTCCCGGTTGCGCATGGCGATCCAGAACGCCAAAACGGCGAATATGCCCAAGGTCAACGTGGAAAATGCGATCAAAAAAGCAACTTCCAAGGAAGCGGAAAGCTACGACGAGATCGTATACGAGGGCTACGCCCCCCATGGCGTCGCTGTGATCGTCGAAACCGCTACCAACAACCTGAACAGGACGGTGGCCAATATCCGGGCGATTTTCAACAAATACGGCGGTTCGCTGGGCACTTCCGGCTCAGTGGACTATATGTTCACCCGTTACGGCGTGTTCAAGGTGAAAGCCGAAGGCCTTGACCTGGAAGAACTCGAACTCGAACTCATCGATAACGGGCTCGAAGAAGTCAAGCAGGAAGACGAGTTTTTCCTTTTCTATTGCCAGTTTACCGATTTTGGAAGCCTTCAGAAAGCGCTGGAATCCAAAGGACTGGAAGTCGAAAGCGCCGAGTTCGGCGCCCCTTCCCACACCAAATCCCTAACCGACGACCAGGTCGAAGACGTGATCACCCTGATCGAGAAAATGGAAGAGGACGAAGACGTCGTCAACGTGTTCCATAATATGGACATGAGTTAGACGGTGGACGGTGGACGGGAGACGGTGGACGGGAGACGGGAGACGGTGGACGGGAGATGGGAGATGGTGGACGGGAATAAGCGGTTAGTACCGCAAATCATGAGACGAGACTGTTCAAAAAAACCTGGTTCGAGGCTCCGCCTCGGACCAACTCTACGCGGAGGCTCTGCCTCCAACCAGACTTTCCGGACGTAATCGGATACTTTTTTTAGCAGGACCGCAAACCAAGAAAAGGGCTATAACCCTTTTTTGAACAGTCTCTACTAACCGCTTCCCGTCCCCCGTCCACCGTCCCCCGTCCACCGTCCACCGTCCACCGTCTAACGTCTATCATAGTCATCCTGGAGGCGGACAATATCTTCCTCATTTGAAGGGTGGTTGGGGTCGGTGTGTTGCCAGATTTCGGCGACGATGCCCCATCCGGCCAGTCCGATCAGGCGATGGCGTTCCCCTTGGAGGAGGCGGATGATGGCGCCTTCCGGGTAGATTTCGGGCTCGCTTTGCGCGTCGGTGAGGCTTTTGGCTACGGCAACGGGGCCTTGCACGACCTTCCAGAATTCGGCTCTTCGGAAATGGTATTGCCAGGAAAGCCGTTGTCCGGGCGCCACCAGCAAAATTTTGGGGCTGAGTTTGTTCCCCTTAAGGATGTCTTCCTGCGGAACTTCGGAAAAAAACCGGGCAGCGAAGGCGGCGGCCTGGGCTTCGTCCAGCACGAGGAATCCTCCCCAGGGCCTGGAGCCGTCGGCTTTCACGATTCGAAACCCTCCGGCTTCGGCCAATTCCATCGCTTGGGCAAAGGCATCGTCTTTTAATTGGACAGACATAGTAGGCGCTATTTGTTTTTGTAATGGGAACGGGAAGATACACGATACCTTCGAGGCTTCCTATCCGGCATTCCTTCTTTTTTTGGTTCTGGATAGCCTTTCAGCAAATCCTGTTGGACGAAACCGAAATTATGCCTAACTTTATATAAAATTTACAGTGCCGGTTTGTTTTTATTTATAAATTATTGGTTTACAATATTATTTATATTTAACCTGATAGATTGGCGCCTTTGAAAAAAGGCGGAATGCTTGTTAAATACCTTGCCATGGTCCAAATCGATCTGAAAGCCTTGAAAGCGTTTGTAGAGCGTCTCCCTGCCGCCGCCATCCTACGCTTTGAAGATCAGTGGATGATGAATGCTGAGGTCCTGGAGCTGACGGGGTATTCGTATTCTCACCGCCAACCGCTTGAAAAATGGCTTTCCCAACTGCAACCGCTTCAGGGGGAAGACCTGATCCGCTCTTTTTTTGATCTGCACGAGGATAAAAAACCGGTCACGACCGTAATCCGTACCAAATCAGGCCAACTCCGATGGCTGGATATTCAAAGGATGCACTGGAACGGCGCCCGGATCTGGTTGCTTCTCGACCGCGGAACCGACCGAGAAAAAACAGAAAAGCTGCGCCGCCAAAATGAATTTCTGGAAGCCCGCCTGAGCCGGCAACTCGACGAATACGCAAAAGCCATTAACCTGCTGCTCGCCGCCCGTCGGGAATTGGAAGCTAAAAACGCGCTGCTGGCAAAAATGGCCTCCCGCAATGGTGGGCAAGCCGAGGATTTGGAGCGTTGAGGCGGCGCCTCGATTCGAGCGGAGTCCGAGGCGGCGCCTGTTGCTGTCTGGAACCCGCAGTTAGCAAAAGGTTAGGAACGCCGTTCAGGGGACCGGCGGATAGATTCCGCACGGAATTCTGCCGGATTCCGGCGAACAGGTTCCACTTTTTTCTACCTCTTGAACAGGTTCCAGACAGCATTGGGCGGAGCCTCGCGCTGGTTTAGTGTTGAGGCGGAGCCTCGCGCCAGTACCACCAACCACTAACCACTAACCACCAACCACTACCCTCTAACCACCACCCCACTCGTAGGCGTTTCGTACACCTCGATCCGGGTGAGTTCGGGGAGTTTGGGCAGGAGTTGCTGCCAGATCCAGGCAGCGATTCGCTCAGCGGTGGGGTTGTCCAATCCGGGGATATCATTCAGGACATGGTGGTCGAGTTGGGCTTCGAGCGGCTTCCAGGCATCCTTGATGTCGGCAAAATCCCTGACCCATCCGAAAACCGGGTGCAGGGGCCCTTCCAGCACAATGCGCACGCGGTAGGTGTGCCCGTGCATGCGCGCGCATTTGTGCCCTGGCGGCACGTTGGGAAGAAAATGAGCCGAATCAAACGTAAAATCTTTAAACACTTCCATTCGTTCCAAGAAATTTGCCGCAAAGGTAAGACCTATCGGGAAGCGAAGAGCAAAAAAGTTAGAAAACCCATTTGATTTGGGAGCTGACCTGGGTTTTATACTGACCGGAGATCGCTTCGAGGCCGGTTCCGATGGCTTCCTGGTTGGACCAGTAGGTTCGGGCAAAGCGGGCTTCGAGGGTGAGGTTGCGCATCGGGCGTAACCGGAGGTTGAGGTAAAAGCGGTACCCCCGGTTGTAGTATGCGGGGATGGAAAAGGCGTTGAGCAGGTCGTTTTCGAAATGGTAGAAGCGCATCGCGTAGCCATCGGTATCGAAAACGGCGAAGCGGGCGGTGAAGGAGATGGGGGATTGGATGGGATGGAAGATGACATCCTGGAGCAGGACCATGCCGGATTGCTGTTCCTGTCCGGCAGGGGTAGCCCAGCCCCAGTCCAAGCGCGTGCGCAACTCCAGCGCTTTGGAAACCTGGTTGCTCACATGGAGCCGGAGGGTCAGGGCTTCTTCGGGCTCGAGCGCCCGGAACGGAAGGGCTTCGGGGCCGTTTTGTTCGAGCGACCTGTGCCGGATTTCCCCGTACACCCGAAGTTTCCGGCGTTTTTCAAACGTAACCCGAACCCGGTACTCGTTGCCCCGGGAAGGGCCGTCGGCGGTAAACCGCAGCCAGGGGTGGGTCCAGAAATCGGCATACGCGTTGAGCGTCCATTGGGTGATGGGCCGCAGTTCCAACCCGGCGTAGATTCCGGTTTCGTTTCGGCCGGCACTGCCATCGGCAAAGGGAACGGCGTCGAGGGCTTGGTAGTCGCGGGGAAGGTGGCGGAATAAAATCGCCAGATCTGCTTTGCGGTCGAGGGTGGCGAGCAGCCCGTTCACCGTAGCGACGGCGCCGTTATCGCTCCAGGCGGTTTCGCCAAAGAGGTTGAGGTTGCCCAGGCGGAAGGCGTAGTCGGTACTGAGGTTGGAGAGGGTCTTTCCGCGAAAATAGAATTGGTTGTAGGGCGCCAGCTTGGGGTCGAACTCGGGATCCAGCTCGTTGTGCAGGGCGTTGAATCCCAGATGGATTCCCGGGCGTTCCCACTGCAGGGTCATGCCGGCGCTCAAATGCCGGATCTGCCCCCGGTCGGACTCCTCCGCAGTGGTCCGGTGGTATCCGCTTTCGTTGAAAGAGCTGAACTGGAGCAGCCCAAGCGACAGACTGTCGTTGCCGGTAAGGTTGCCGTCGCGCTTTCGGTAGGAAATAAACGGGGTAATCGTCAGGGAAGGCCCAAGGCCAAGGGTGGCGGCGGCCCCTCTCAGAAACCCGGTTTCGCTGGCGGACGCAGATGCCCGAAGCGGCAGCGAACTGCGCTTGATGCTGGTCGACAACGCGCTTTTCCCATATCCAAAACCCGAGAACAGGATCAGCCCCTGGCCAAAACTCACCCGGTAATCGCCCAGGGCAACGGCACGAATCAGCTTGTTGTAGCCGCGAAGGAAAAAATGCGCAGAATAAAAATCAAACCCCTCCGGGTTGTGGTCCTTGAAAAAAGGCTCCCCGCGGTCTTTTTCGGCAGTGACCCCATAGCTGAGCCGGTTGTAGTAGGTATGCCGGTAGCGAAAAAACAATTGGTTGGCATCGCCCAGGTACCCAGTTTCAGCGTTTTCCTGTCCGTACCCTTCCTGGGGTTCCAGGAAGCGCGACCAGCGCAATTGGGCTTCGTTCCGGCCTTTGGTAAACATCTCTCCCAACGGGACCTGGAAGTCGTCGAGGTCGCCCTGGAGCCCGACAAAGGGCAGTATCCGCTGGATGGAAATGGAATCAAACCCGGGAATAGCCTGAAGTTCGTAAATGGAGATCAACGCGCCGGCGGTTTGGCGGTATTGCAGCAAATTGAGGATCTGCAGGTCGGTCAGCAGGCCCAGGTCCCGAAGGGCGATTTCGGACGCTTTGTTCAGGTTCAGCGGGCGGGAGATATAGCGTTCGAGCTGATCAAACTGGTCGTTGTAATCAAAATCGGCGTTTTCGGCGCCGGCGTTCTGAAATGCATCTTCGAGGGTTTCCCTGTTGCGGTCGGGCAAGGGGAGGGTGTCGGCCTGTCCGAAGGCTTGGCGCTGGCTGATAAGCAGGACTGCCAGGAGGAGGAGCAGGAAAAACGTCAGGGAATTGGGCGTCCGGCGCATTTTGGGTGTCTTGATCCAGGGTAAAGATAAGGGCTTCGGTTGGGTTTTGTATTCAGCAGCGAAAAATATAATACGCGATGCTTCGCGGCGCGCGGGTTGGGGCCAATTCCGCCCTGAAGTTGGCTGGGCATGACATTTTATTGGGTTTTAATATGCTGAAAAACAGTTTTTTACCTGCTTTTTGCTTACCTTGGAGGTAACAGGGAACCAAAAAACTCTTTTGTCTTCCAGTCGGGTGGGATTCTATTTTTGTGGCATCGGAAAGAACAGGGTAGGAGCAAGGTGAAGGAACGGGTTTTTTCCCTGGAATACGTTTTACTCTAGTTCCAGCGCGTATGCGCAGGATATGGGTCTGCCCTTTAACGGGCAGGCCATTTGAAAATGACCGCAGAAACATAATATTTCCATCATAGGCATGGAGCAGGCTCTCCGGGCCTGCCAATTCGCGAGAAAGCGTTTTAATCATTCAATAAAAGGAACTAGAGTTATGAGTCTATCCAGATTTAGCGCATTGGAAACCGTGTTTACACGGCCCACCTACGACCTCGAATTTGTCGGGGCGCCTTCGGAGAAAATTTCCGATTTCTTTGGCTCCAACGTGTTCAACGATCAGGCCATGGAAGAGTACCTCAGCAAAGATGCTTACAAATCGCTGAAAAAGGCGATCCATTCCGGCGCCAAGCTCACCCGCGAGCAAGCCGAAACGGCGGCTGCGGGGATGAAAAAATGGGCGATGGAAAGAGGGGCAACCCACTACACGCACTGGTTTCAGCCGCTTACCGGCCGCACGGCGGAGAAGCACGACTCCTTTCTTTACCCTTCGCCCGGACGGCGAAGTGCTGGAAGAATTCAGCGGAGACGCCCTGGTGCAGCAGGAGCCTGACGGATCGAGCTTCCCGGGGGGCGGGCTGCGCTCTACCTTTGAAGCGCGCGGTTATACGGCATGGGACCCGTCCTCTCCTGCTTTCATTATCGAAATTGGGGAAGGGAGAACGCTTTGTATCCCAACGATCTTCGTAACCTACTCCGGCGATTCGCTGGATTACAAACTGCCGCTGCTGAAGTCGCAGGCTTATTTGGAGAAAGCAGCTGTGCCGGTTTGCCAGATGTTCGATGCGGATGTGAACAAAGTGCATGCTACCCTGGGATGGGAGCAGGAGTACTTCCTCGTCGACGAAGCCCTGTATTCTGCCCGCCCCGACCTGGTGCTGACCGGAAGGACCCTGCTCGGGAAGCATTCCCCGAAAGGCCAGCAGTTGGAGGATCATTATTTCGGATCGATTCCGGAGCGGGTGTTTGCGTACATGCGCGACCTGGAGACCGAAGCCCACAAGCTGGGTATTCCCGTTCGCACCCGCCACAACGAGGTGGGCCCCGGCCAGTACGAGTTGGCGCCGATGTTTGAGGACGTCAACGTCGCCGTCGACCACAACCAGCTGCTCATGGACGTCATGGACCGCGTGGCGCGCCGCCACCGCCTCCGGTACTGCTCCACGAGAAACCGTTCGCAGGGGTTAACGGTTCGGGCAAGCACAACAACTGGTCGATGGGCACCAATACCGGTAAGAACCTGCTTAGCCCAGGCAAAACCCGGGCAAAAACCTGCAATTCCTCACCTTCTTCGTGTGCACTATCCAGTCGGTGTACCGCTATGCCGACCTGCTCCGTGCCAGCGTCGCTTCGGCTTCCAACGACCATCGCCTCGGCGCCAACGAAGCCCCTCCGGCGATCGTTTCCGTTTTCCTCGGCGACGCCATGACCCGCCTGCTCGACAGCATCGAAGCAGGTATCCCCGCCGACATCAGCGGCGTCAAGGAAGTGCTGAACCTGCTTAGCAAAGTGCCCGATCTCGAACGCGATAACACCGACCGTAACCGGACGTCGCCTTTTGCCTTCACCGGCAACAAATTTGAGATCCGCATGGTCGGCTCCTCCATGAACTGCGCCGGCCCGATGACGATCATGAACACCATCATGGGCCGCCAGCTGATGGACTTCAAAACGGAAGTCGACGGCTTGCTCGCCAGTGGGATGGATAAAGACGCCGCTATCCTCGCGGTGATCAAAAAGTACATCACCGAATCGAAAAACATCCGCTTCGAAGGCGATAATTACAGCGACGAGTGGAAAGCCGAAGCCGCCCGCCGCGGACTGGCCAACACCCCGAACACTCCGGATGCGTTGAAGGCTTACGTGACGGAAGCAGCCCAGGAGCTCTTCACCGGCGCCGGCGTCTTCACCGAGCGGGAACTCCATGCCCACTACGACGTCATGTGCGACAGCTACGTACTCAAGCTGCAAATCGAATCGCGGACTATGGGCGAAATGGCGATCAACCATATCCTGCCTGCCGCTATCGAATACCAGACCAGCCTGGCCGACAACGTCGGAAGTCTTAAAGACCTCGATCTGCCGGAAGAGGCCTATCGCGGCCAGTTGGATCTTATCCTCCGCATTTCCGAAAACATCAACGCGATCAAGGACCAGGTGGAGGCCATGACGGAAGCCAGGAAAAAAGCCAATGAGCACGGCGATGCGGAAGAAAAAGCTCAAGCTTACTGCGCCGATGTGAAGCCTTACATGGAAGTGATCCGCACCCATGCCGACCGCCTCGAATACCTCGTCGACGACCGCGAATGGCCGCTGGTGAAGTACCGGGAGATGATGTTCGTGCGGTAGTTAAAAGTTACGAGGTTGCGACGTTGCGGAGTTACGAAGAAAGTTGCGACGTTACGAGGTTACGACGTTACGAAGCAAGTTACGAAGTAAGTTACGTGATTGCGAAGGGTTTCTTTGAACAAAGAACTTCGCAACCTCGCAACTTCGCAACTTCGCAACTTTTTTCGTATTAGTATGAAAAACACGTTTTCAGGAGGCTTCCCGCAAGGGAAAGCCTCTTGCTTTTTGTATCTTTGACAAAAAGCGTTATGGAACTCGCGATGAAACATACGGTGCTGGAGCGCTTCTTGCGCTATGTGCAAATCGACACCCAGTCGGATCCGGAATCCCCAACCCAGCCTTCCACCGAAAAGCAGAAAGACCTCAGCCGGGTGCTGGTAGAAGAACTGCTGGCAATGGGTATTGCCGACGCCCACCTCGATCCGCACGGGTATGTGTATGCCACGATCCCGGCGAATACCCCTAAGAACGTTCCGGTCATCTGCTATTGTTCCCATGTGGATACCTCGCCGGATAGCAGTGGCGCAGGCGTAAAGCCAATCCTCCACGTCAATTACGGAGGCGGGGAGATCGTTCTTCCCGATGATCCGTCGGTTGTCATAAAGCCGGAAGAGCATCCAGACCTGCTGGAGCAAATCGGCAACGACCTCATCACCGCCAGCGGCACGACGTTGCTGGGCGCCGACAACAAGGCCGGCGTTGCGGCTATCATGGATGCGGCCCAATTCCTGGTAACCCATCCGGACATACCCCACGGGACGATCAAGATCCTGTTTACGCCCGACGAAGAGATCGGACGAGGGGTGAATAAGGTCGATCTGGAAAAACTCGGCGCCGCCTTCGGCTATACTATCGATGGGGAAAAGCGCGGTTCGCTGGAAGACGAAACGTTTTCCGCCGACGCGGCGACCATTACAATCCATGGTGTGAGCGCCCATCCGGGGTTTGCCCAAGGGAAGATGGAAAACGCCATCAAGATCGCCGCAGCGGTCGTGGACCGCTTGCCCAAAGACCGGCTTTCCCCGGAGAGCACTTCCGGGAGGGAGGGGTTCATTCATCCAACCAGTATATCCGGAGGGCTTGAAAAAGCGGTGGTTCAGTTCATTGTCCGGGATTTTACCGACGAAGGCTTGATCGAACACGAACACCTGCTCAAAAGGATTCTCGATGAGGTGCTGAACGACTATCCCAATTCCCGGGCTGAATTCAAAGTGACCGAGCAATACCGCAATATGAAGAAGGTGCTGGACCAACACCCGCAGGTGGCTGAATTTGCCGCAGAGGCCATCCGCCGGGCTGGTATGGAACCCATCCGTTCCAGCATTCGCGGCGGCACCGATGGTTCCCGCCTTTCTTACATGGGCCTGCCTTGCCCCAATATTTTTGCCGGCGAACACGCTTTCCATTCCCGCCAGGAGTGGGTGTCGGTACAAGACATGGAACTTGCCGCCCAAACGCTGGTCCATCTGGCGATGGTGTGGGAGGAAAAAGTAGCGAAGTAGCGGGGTGACGAAGTAGCGAAGTGCCGAACTGGCGCGAGGCTCCCGCAGCAAACTGGCGCGAGGCTCCCGCAGCAAACTGGCGCGAGGCTCTGCCTCGTGCCTTACTGCCTTCGCGAGGCTCCCGCCTTAAGCCTTTTTAACCATACGCTTTTCCAAATTAACGCTTCGTTAGCAGTACAGAAAAAAGGAAGGGCTTAATTTCGTGTAAAGAAAACGATTGATCAACCTAAACAACCCGGCTATGCGCCAAATGAAAACCTACACGGCCCTTTGGGCGTTCTTTGTCCTTGTTTTGTTTTTATCCAACTGCTCGTCGCCGGTCAAGGTTATGGAAACGGGAGATTACGATGAAGCCATCGGCATGGCCATTCAGCGGTTGGCGGGGAAGAAGGAAAAGAAGGAAGACCTCGTCCGCACCCTGGAAGACGCCTTTGAAAAGGCGACGGCACGCGATATGGAAATGGCAGATCGCCTGAAAGCGAGCGGGCGGCCGGAAGACTGGGAGCGGGTGTACGAAGTGTATCAGCGCATCGAAGCGCGTCAGGCTCGTATCGAGCCGTTACTCCCCTTGTACGACCGGGTGGGCAACCAGGCCAATTTCCGTTTTGTGCGCACGGATGGGCTTAAAAAGGAAGCCCAGGAAGAAGCGGCGGCGTTTCTGTACAAAGACGCGCTCCGGCTGATGGACAATGCCCGGCGCAACCGCGACCGCTTGGCTGCGCGGGAAGCGGTAGGGCAGCTCCAGCGCATCGACAAGTACTTCCGGATCTATCGCGACCGCGACGCCCTTTTGGAGGAAGCCCGGGAACTGGGCACCACCTTCGTGC
Organism: Haliscomenobacter sp.; assembly: GCA_016713275.1. Lineage (GTDB taxonomy): Bacteria > Bacteroidota > Bacteroidia > Chitinophagales > Saprospiraceae > JADJPL01. Next base: position 133,053 of record JADJPL010000016.1, on the reverse strand, counting down.
TCGTGCATATGGAAAACCGGGCGCCCGTTATTCTTCCCGCCGGACTTGAACAGGAGATCATGCAGCTCGGTTTTGGCAACCAGCAAGGCAGTTGGAAAGTGTTCCACAGCGAGCGGCAGTCTGGCGTAGAGTACGACTACCGGGTGACCTATTCGCTCCTCGATGTTCAGGCTAGCCCCGGCGTGGTGAAGGAACGCGAATACGAAGAGACGAAAGAAATCGAAGACGGCTTTCAATACGTGCTCGACGAGCGCGGCAACGTAAAAAAGACAGCCTCGGCAACGATGTCAAAGTGCCGAAAAAGGTCGTCATCAAAGCCTGGGTGCTTGAAAATTACCAGCACAAAATGGTGCGTATGGCTGGCAGGCTGGAGTTCTTTGATTATCGCACCGGTACCCTGATCGACGTGCAGGACCTCGGCGCCGAAGCCTTCTTTGAAAACTACGCTTCTACCTTCAAAGGGGATGAGCGCGCGCTTAGCGCCGATACGCGCAAACGCATCGGCAACCGGCCTATGCCGTTTCCTACCGACGAGATCCTGCTCCTGGATGCAGGCCGCAAACTCAAACCATTGATCCGGGAAAAGCTGGAACGGACGAAGTTGTTATTGTAGGGGGGGAAAGCTTGAAAAGGGTCAGGTCGGTTTGTGGCGTCAATCCGTTCCGTTGCCTTGGTCTCGAGAAGGCTCAAAACGGGGTCCCCAGGGGCAAAACGCGCAACAACCCGCCGGTCCTTCTGGTGGCTTTCTCCGCAAAACGATTTGTTCCTAACGTCCTTTACTCGTTTAACCCTTGTTTGAATGGAAACGTCTGCTAAAGTTATCTTATTTTTGCGCTCTGGCCAAATGCTTAGCAGAAAACAACCCACCCGAACCGCATGAGAAAAAAGATCGAGATCCTCGCCCCTGCCAAAAACCTGTACCAGGGGATGGCTGCTATCAATGCGGGCGCCGACGCGGTGTACATCGGCGCGCCGATGTTTGGCGCCCGGACAAATGCGACGAACCCGGTGGAGGATATCGCGGAGTTGGTCCGCTATGCCCACCTGTTCAAGGCGAAGGTGCTGGTGACCGTCAATACCATTTTGTACGACAACGAGCTGGAGGCCTGCCGTCAGCTGATCTGGGAGTTGTACCGCATCGGAGTGGATGCCCTCATTGTTCAGGACATGGGGATTTTGGAGATGGACCTGCCGCCCATCGTGCTCCACGCCAGCACGCAGACCAATAACCGCGACGCAGCCCACGTCCAATTTCTGGCGGGTGCGGGGATGAAGCGCGTAGTTTTGGCGCGGGAACTCAACCTGGACCAGATCCGGGAAATTCATGAAGCTACTGGCGCCGAGCTGGAATTTTTTGTCACCGGCGCTCTGTGCGTGTCGTTTAGCGGCAACTGCTACATGAGCGTCGCCAACGGCGAGCGCTCGGCCAACCGCGGCTCCTGCGCCCAGAACTGCCGGCTGCCCTACCAGCTGATCGACGGTACGGGCGCTACGCTCATCGAAAGCAGCCACCTGCTGTCGATCAAAGACCTGGATCTGTCGGATGAGCTGCCCAATCTGATCCGGGCGGGCATTTCGTCGTTCAAAATTGAAGGGCGGCTCAAAGACCTGGTTTACGTGAAAAACAACACGGCCTATTTGCGCAGGAAGCTGGACGCGTTTCTCGAAGCCCATGCCAGCCAATACGAAAAAGCCTCGTCGGGCCGGACGTTCTACCAGTTTGAGCCGGCCTTGGACCGCAGCTTCAACCGGGGGTATACGGATTACTTTGTCAACCACCGCCGCGAAAAGATCGGGGCCTGGGAAAGCCCCAAGTCTCAGGGGCAGTACATCGGAAAATAGCTGGAGGTGAAAGCCAACGGCTACCGGATCGAAAACCACGAGTGGCTTCACAACGGCGACGGCCTGTTTTTTCTCAACGAACAAGGCGTGGCGGATGGCGTGCAGGTCAATATCATCGTCAATGACCTCGTGGTGCCCAATACCCTGAAACCCCTCCCGGCCGGCACAGAAATATACCGCAACCTCGACGCGGAGTTCAACCGGATGCTGGAAAACGAAAACAGCGCGGTGCGTAAAATCGGGGTGACGATGCGCTTTGGCGAAACCGAAACCGGTTTTTTCCTGCAGGTGACCGACGAAGACAGGCATCAGAGCACAGCTGTCCTCGACGCGCCCAAAGAGCCCGCCAAAAACGTAGAAGGACTGATCGAAAACATCAAGAAGAACCTGGCCAAAACAGGAAATACGCCCTTCGTGGCGGACGCCATCGAGGTTGATTTTTCGGGAAACTGGTTTTTGCCCAATGCCAGGGTCAACGAAATCCGCCGGGCGGCGTTGGAGCAACTGATCGAGATTCGCATAAGGGATTACCAGCGCGAAGAGCGCCCCCTCGTCAAAACGGATCACCCGTATCCGGTGAAGGCGCTCGATTTTACCTACAATGTGTCGAACAAGCTGGCCCGGGCATTCTACCAGCGCCACGGGGTCACGGAGATAGAGAAGGCGTTTGAGCTGCAATGGGACCCTGGCAAATCGCGGGTGATGGTCACCAAGTATTGCGTGAAATACGAATTGGGGAAATGCCCGCGCTATCAGCGGGCGACCATGGGGGATAAAGTAGCCGAGCCGTTAACCCTGAAACACGGGGAGGTGGAGTATAAGCTGAAATTCAACTGCAAGCCCTGCGAGATGGAGATCTGGGAGAAGGATGCGGAGTTGGTGCTGGAGGAGGATTAGTGGTTAGTGGTTGGTGGTTGGTGGGGCGCGTTATCTGTTATTTTCCATGCACATCCGCGCCATCAGGTAGCTCAAGGTGGACTCAGCGCCTTGATTGAGGTTCACATTTCGCTCCTCCAGGCCATCGTAACAGCCGCCCGTGCAAGGGGTGGAAATGATTTGGCGCAGGTGGTTATTACCCAGGAACCAATTGAACGCTACGGCCATTTTTTGGGAACACGCTTCGTCTTTGAACACATCGTAAAACCGTTCCAGTGCAAGGACGGTATAGGCGATGTCAATGGGCTGTTCGGCGCCTTTTACCAGCGGCAACGGCTCCTGGCCCTTGTGCATCCAGCCTATGTTGGAGATGACTTTGATTCGGCCATCCTTGAAGGTGAGCGACAACAGAAAATCGAGCGAGGCTTTTGCGGTTTCTTTATAAACGGGGTTTCCGGTCGCTTGCCAGGCGCAGAGCATGGCCTCTGGCAGGATAGCGTTGGCGTAGGTCAGGTAGTCTTCGTACCATTTCCAGTTGTGCTCCGATTCGTGGCGGTACATTTGCAACAGCCGGTCGCCAAATAGTTGGATAAGCCGCAAGACTGCAGGCAGCTGCTTTTCCTGGTTGAAATAATATAAGCCTTTGATGGAAAAAGCCATGGATCGGGTGGAGTGCATGGCGTCCATCACGGGCAATACCCGTTGCATGACATGCTCTGCTTTTGCCAGTATATCGGCGGGCAAGATGGCGCTTTTTGACACCAAATACCCCAATGCCCAGATAGCCCTCCCATTGGAGTCCGAGAGGTTGGTTTCGTTATTTTGCGGGGTAAAATTTCGCTCGCTGTCTACATAATTCAGGAAATCGCCCGTGGGTTGTTGGCAGAATTCAATGAAATTCAGGTAGGTTCGGATTAGCCTCAGGTCTGCCCGGTCGCCCGACCACTCATAGTGCATGAGCAGGGCCACCAAAGCCCGTGCATTGTCGTCGAGCGTATAGCCGGAATCGAGGTCGGGCTGGTTGATTTTTGAAAACTGGATCATGCCGACCTCCGTGGTCATTTCAAGTACATGCGCCAGGTTGAGGACGGGCATGCGGTATTCCAGCGAAATCTTTTGGTTTGGGAAGGCGGACTGGGGGAACGGACAGGTTGTCTTATATTTAGAACCATTCTCGCTTGGCAGTGGCCCGGCAATTTTCTGAAAGAGGGAGGCATGGGCAATTGCGGAATTTTCCCACGAAGTGGGCGCAATGCGTTGCAATGTGTTGGTGCTGAATGCGCTACGCAGCGGCTCGTCGCCCATCAGGCGGTTGACGGCATCCGCCAATTGCTGTGGGCTTTGAAAATCAACGAGGATGCCCGTATTCTGGCGAAGCACCTCCTTGGCATGAGGAATCGGTGTGGAAATAATGGGGCAACCACAGCTCATCGCATACGAAAAGGTGCCGCTAACGGCCTGATGGCGGTCTTTGGAGGTAAACAGGTAGATGTCGGTCATTTGCAGGTACTCTAACAAGTCCTGCAAGGGAAGGTAGCGGTTGATAAACTTAACATGCGATTGGAGCGATAAGGCCTCCACCTTCGCTTCCAGCAGGTCCCGGTATTTTTCTCCTTCCGATTTGACCACGCTGGGGTGCGTTTTTCCGATGACCAAAAACAGTGCATCGGGGTTTGATTCGATGATGGCGGGCAGGGAGTCCAGCGTAGTTTCAATGCTTTTTCCTGACCTGAGCAGCCCGAAAGTGGACAACACTTTTCGGCTGGTCAGGCCATGTTTTTCTTTCAGCGCATCTTTGTCCAGATGGGGTACGAGGTGGGTGCCGTGCGCAATGACCTCCACTTTTTGGGTCGGGATGCCATAGTCGTCTTTCAATATTTTCTGGGAGGTTTTAGTCATTACCACAAGGGCATCGCAGGCCGCCGCCAATCGGCTGACCTTTTCTTTCAGGGCGGCATCGGGCTTGGGAAGCACGGTGTGAAAAACAAGGACGGCGGATTTCGTAAGGGTGTATAAGAATTGGGGGAATGCCTCTTCGCCAGCCTCCTGAAAAAAGCCAAATTCATGCTGTATCACGACGAACATGATGCTATTGTCCCGGTTGATGGTATTTGCCAATTCGATATATTGGCCGGCATCGGTGGTGTCGAGCACATATTTTACTTCGTCGGGGTAAGTATACTCGTTGGTTCCAGCCTCCAGCGCACAGACTTTGAGGGAAAACGAATTGCTGAATTTGTTGTCCAGCGCCTTTAGCAAATCCTGCGAATAGGTGGCGATGCCGCATTCTCTTGGCGGGTAGGAAGTGAGGATCAAGATTCCAGGCAAGCTGGAGTTCGAGGCTGCGATTTCCTGTTGTGCAATGCTCCTTTTGCCGGTCAAAAATTCAGGTTGAGCTATGCGCGGTGGGTATGCAATAAGTTCATTTTTCATCTTTTTGGATATTGAGCAGCAATTCCGCCAACAACCCAGCCAGGCTCAACGAAGCACAGGCAATGCGCTCGTCGGCGGCGCCATAATAAATGTACAAGGTGTCGTCAAACAAGGCAGTACCTGTTGGGAAACATACGTTATTCACTTCGCCCTTCAGTTCCCAGGCGTACTCTGGTTTGAACAACGCATACGGCAACCTTGCAATTTCTTGTTCAGGGTTTTTCAAATCCAGCAAAGCCGCACAGGCCGCATAAACAAAGCCTTTGTTGGTATCGTGGACCCCGTGATAAATCAGCAGCCAACCCTCCGGTGTTTCGATGGGCGGGCAGCCTCCGCCGATATAGCTCACTTCGTGGTGGTAGCGGGGCTTTAGCGCGATATTTTTTCTGAAATGCAGAAAATATTGCTCCCAAAATTCTTTGGTTAATTCCTGAAAATCATTGATGGAAGCGATTTGAATATCCGGCTTGATGCGGTGCAGGAAATAAATTTTCCCGTTAATTTTCCTTGGGAATAAAACCACGTTTTTATCCCAAAGCATCACTTTTTTTTCCGCGCTTGAAAAAAAGCTGCTCCGGTCGTTATAGCGGGCATATTTTTCGTTTAACCCCCCGCTGCATTCGGCCAGGTGTTTAAACTCCTCATAGGCTATTTGCGGCACGATGACGCCCTGCTTATCGAAATGCCGCAAATCCGTTGAAGTAGCCAGGGCGCCCAACGCATTGACGCCATCGAACGCCGTGTAGGTAAGGTAATACAGGTCGTCGATTTTGGTGATTCGGGGGTCTTCTACCCCGTGCGATTCGTAGTCGGTCTGAGGAAATATGACGGGCACCGCGCTGCGTTCTGCCACGGTGAGTGGCCCGTCCAACCGGCAATACCCGATACTGGAGTAATTGCCCTTGCTGACTGCCCTGTAGAAAACGTGGACGCTGTCGCCCTCCTGGATCACGGCAGGGTTCAGGACGCCTTGGTTTTCAAAACCGAGCATAGTTTTCTCAAGAATCACCCCATGTTTGGTGACTTCAATCATGCTTTGTTTTTGGGGTTTGGGGCTGGTTTGCTGTCCGATTTTGGGCTGAAAACGTCGAGGCCGGGTTTTTCGGCGCCGCTTTTTCCTTCTGATTTGTAGGCCGACACGGCTTTATCTTTGCCGCCTGTTTTGCTGGCCGGGGATTTCTTTTTGTCTTTGCTTCCTTTGTCTTTGCTCATTATTTTTTGTTTTTAACCCCCGCAGTTGTGGGGAGGTGAGAACGAATTTTGAATCTATAAATTTCAGGCTTTTGGCATTGGGTTGCGTTACGCTTTTATTAGAAAAGGTTACATTATTCACACATTCTGGAGGAGTACCTGGGCATAGCTCACATTCGTTCCATATACCAATTCAATTCTTTTTCCATTTTTTTGTAGCGGAAAATGGTAGTGATGATTTTTTGCAGGCGCATAAAAGCGGTCTCGCTTTTCACCACATAATCGAAGGCCCGATGGTGCATGCAATTGACGGCCACGTCAATTTTATCCTGGGAGGACAACATGATCACAGGAATATCGGGGTTGTAGGCTTTTATCTTGTCCAACGTCTCAATGCCATTCATGGCGTTTTTGACGATTCCGTCCAGGTGATAGTCCAAAATGATGACGTCCGGGGCGTTGGGCAAGTGCTTCAGGCAAAGCTCCCCGGTTGGATAGGTTTCTACGTCAAAGTCGGCATGTTGCAGAAATTCAATGGCCAGTAATTTCAAAAAAACAGCGTCGTCGTCTATCAAAAACAGCTTTATTTTAGCTTCATTTTTCATCCCTGTATCTTTTTAATCCGGTTACTTTCCTCCTCTAACTCCCTGCAAGCCTGTACGCATACGTTCTCCAATTGCAAGACCAAATCAAAGATGCTTTCTCCTGTTGTTGCGTCCGTGCGTAGTCCTGAACTTTTTTGGCTATGGTTTCAAAATAGGCGCTGATTCCCATGATGGAAAACGAGGGGATCATCTTATGCACGGTAGCATACAGCGCATCCCAATCTTTATCCTGTGCACTAAGCTTCATGGCACTGATGAGGTGCGGCGTTTGTTCCAGATAAGCGGTGATCATTTCCATGATTAAGGTTGGGTTGTTTTTGGTTCGTTGGGTTAAATATTCGAGGTTGGTACATTTCAGCTTTTGGACTGGGTCGGGTTCCAGTGCGATCTCCACAACAGGTGGCGTGGTTTTCTTCACCAGGCTGACTATTTTGCTGTACAACAAGCGCTCGTCCACGGGTTTTGCGATATAATCGGTCATGCCGACAGCTCTGCATTTTGCCAAATCAACGGTGGTGACGTCGGCGGTGAGGGCGATGATGGGGATTTTGGAATGGAGCTGATTGCGGATGTATTCCGTTGCCTCGAAACCGTTCATTTCGGGCATGTGCAAGTCCATCAAGATAATATCATACGAATTAAGTTGCATTTTTTCGATGGCAATGCGGCCATTATGGGCAATATCCCGCTCGAAGCCGAAATCGTCGAGCAGGGTTTTCATCAGCAATTGGTTGAGGACCATGTCTTCCACCACCAGCACATTGATGTTCAGGGCTTCGGTGTCTTGTTCGATTAAGGAGGTTTCCAAATCGGATATGTCGTTTGTTTTTTGGAAGTTCAATACAAAGCAAAACTCGGAGCCTTCGTCTACCTTGCTTTTTACCCGGATGCTGCCGCCTTGTTGTTCTACCAACTGCTTGGAGATAGCGAGCCCCAGCCCCGTGCCCCCGAACAGCCGGGCGGTAGCGCTGGACGCCTGCTGGAAGTTTTCAAAAATCTTATCCCGTTTGCTGTCTATGATCCCGATGCCGGTGTCTGCAATCGCAAATTCAACGGTTGCGCTTTCCTCGTTCTCTTCGAGCAGCCTCACCCGCACGGTGATCCGTCCTTTTGCGGTAAACTTGACCGCATTGCTCATCAGGTTCATAATAATCTGGTGCAAACGCACCGGGTCGCCCACCAATAGTTCGGGAATGTTGGCGTCGTATTCTTTGACCAATTCTAAATTCTTTTCCTGGATTTTCGCCTCGAACAAATGGAGCATAGCGGATATGGATTGTGCCATTTTGAAGCGGGTCTGTTCGAAGGTCATTTTTCCGGCATCCACTTTTGCCAGGTCCAATATATCGTTGATCAGCACGATCAGGGCGTCGCCGCTCATCTTTATGGCCGTCAGGTATTCCTTTTGCTTGGCCGACAGTTCGGTCTTCAGCATCACTTTCGTAAACCCGATAATCGCATTCATGGGGGTGCGAATCTCGTGGCTCATATTGGACAAAAATGCTGCTTCGACTTGACGGCATCTTCGGCGATTTGTGCGGCGGCTTCGGCTTTGTTTTTTGCTTCGTCGGCAATACCCGCTGCCAGTTCCGCAAATTCTTTTGCTTCAATCAATTCCGTTTCAAACCTTTTTTGCTCGGTGATGTCCCTGGCGACCACCACGGCGCCCATTACTTTTCCTTTGGCATCTTTGTAAACAGAGCCGTTGAACAGCACATCGGTCAGCTTGTGATCGGTGATGGTGAGCGGGTAATCCGTCACGAAGCCCTTCGCGAACACTTCCTGATATATCTTCCGTGCTTTTTCCGGCTCGGTAAAATAGTCGAAAAAGTCCGTGCCAATGAGCGCTTCCCTGGCCTTGCCCGTGATGTGAACCGTTGCGAGGTTCATATCTGTGATTTTGCCCCCGGTACTGATGGTGATCAGGGGGTCGAGGCTGGCTTCAATCAGGCTGCGGGCGTATTGGGATTCTTGTTTTTTATGTTCCATGCAAGTTGACTTATTGAGTAGAAAAACAAGGATGAATGATCTATGCCAGGCTTCTGAAAGCAGAAAAACTTACCCCGCGCAGTGGGGATTTATGAATGGAGGGATTTTTATTCGTTGAAGTAATTCACCGAAACTCCATACGCCGCGTCATTCATCACGGATCATTCGTCCTCGTATAAGTTTCCAATTTTCTCTATTGGGCTCCGCCTTTTTCCTTTAACTGTTTGAAATGGGTGGGAGTAAGTCCGGTGATTTTTTAAATTGATTGCTCAAATGCGCTACGCTGCTGTAATTCATTTTCCAGGCGATTTCCGAGATATTCAGCTCGCCATAGGTAATCAGCTCTTTTATCCGCTCGATTTTATGGGCAATGATGAATTGCCCGATGGTAGCGCCCTGTACTTCCGAGAAGAGGTTGGCCAGGTAGGTGTAGTCGTAGTGTAGTTTATCGCTCAGGTAATCGGAGAAATTCGTCTTTGGGCTGTCGTCCGAGTGGTGGACCATTTCGACGATGGCATTTTTAATGCGTTCAATCAAAATGCCTTTCCGGTCGTCCATAAGTTCAAGCCCTGTTTGGAGGAGGCCTTCTCTCAGTTGCGCCCGCTGCTCCTGGGAAAGCTCTTCCATGATTTCCACCTCGCCCAGGTCCACAATGATGAAGTGTACCCCAAGATTTTTCAATACCTCCTTTACTGCTAACTTGCAGCGATTGCTGACCATGTATTTGATGAACAATTTCAAGGAAGGGTTTTTTGATTCAAGAACAAAGTTCCTTATAATCAAACAGGTAAACGTTACATGAAGTTGGGGAAGGGTTTCAAGATTCCTACATTTGGAAAAAACGACTTTGTTCGTTTGGCTCAGGATGGCTCCACGTTCACCCGCCCTTTCGCGTTTCTCATGCTCCGCACCAGCTTCTCCATCTCGACGGCGTGGAATACCAACAGCGAGACGAGGATGCAGCCGCCGAGTTCCTGCCAACTGAGAGCCTGTGTGGAAAAGATGCTCTGCAAAACGGGGACGTAAATCAAGGCGAGTTGCAGAATAAAGGTCAGCAGGATGGCGCCCAGGAGCAACGGGTTGGTGAATATGCCTTGGCGGAACAAAAAATACCGTGGGCTTCGGATAGCCATTACGTGCGCCATTTGGGTGAAACAAAGCACCGTGAAAACATAAGTCTGCCATTTAGGGTCGTTGTGGCGTATCGCCCAGGCTTGTACTCCGAGGCAGATCGCGCCGATGAGCAGACCAACCCACAGGATATGCCAGCCCAGCCCATGGGCGAAAATGCCCTCCTTGGGGTCGCGGGGCGGCAGTTGCATGATGTTCTTTTCGGCAGGCTCGGCTGCCAGGGCGAGCGCTGGCAGCCCGTCGGTCACGAGGTTGACCCACAGGATGTGGATGGGCAGCAGCGGCACGGGAAGCCCAATGAGGGGGGCAAGGAAAATCGTCCAGATTTCGCCGCTGTTGCCCGTCAGGATGTACTTGATGAACTTGCGGATGTTGTCATAAATACGTCTGCCTTCGCGGACGGCCTTCAGGAGGGTGGCAAAATTATCGTCCAGCAGAATCATATCTGCGGCTTCCTTGGACACATCGGAACCGGTGATGCCCATCGCGACGCCGATGTTTGCCCGGCGGAGCGCAGGAGCGTCGTTGACGCCGTCTCCAGTCATGGCAACGTAGTGGTTTTTGCTTTGCAGGGTCTTTACAATCCGCAATTTTTGCTGCGGAGAAACCCGGGCATACACCTTTATGTGTTCGATTTTTTGGACCAAATCATGCTTCGACATTTCTTCCAATTCAACGCCCGTGAGGATCAAATCGGTCGCTTCACTCCATATGCCGATTTGCCGGGCGATGGCGGCCGCCGTTTCGGGGTGGTCGCCGGTAATCATGACGGGCACGATACCAGCCCGGCGGCAATCGGCCACGGCACGGGCAGCCCCCTTGCGGGGCGGGTCTATCATGCCCGCCAACCCGGCGCAGTGCAGTTGTTTTTCGAGATTTTCAGACGAGATGTCCGCAGGCAATTGGTTCAAGATTCGGTAGCCGTAAGCCAATACGCGCAAGCCGTTTTGCCCCATTTTTGCCGCTTCCGTAGTGATGCTTGTTCCGTCCGTACCGGTGCAGGCGAGCAGCACAGATTCAAGTGCGCCTTTCGTGACGACGAGAAACGTTCCATCCGTCCATTGATGAACGGTAGTCATCATTTTTCGGGCGGAATCAAAGGGGAGTTCGGCCTTTCTGGGGTAGGTTTTGGGCTTTGCGGCACGCAGGTTTTTTTGGCAAAAACGGCCAACGCCATTTCGGTAGGGTCGCCTGTGGGGTCGCCCTGCTTGTTTTTTTTCACATCGTGATTGAGGGCCATACAGAGCAACAGGGCATCTTTTGAGGAAAGCGCCAAGCCTGCAGGCGGGGTTTCGGGCGTCCATGTTTCCGTGACGGTCATCCGGTTTTGGGTGAGCGTTCCGGTTTTGTCGGTACAGATAAAGGTGACGGAGCCGAGGGTTTCGACGGCGGGCAATTTGCGGATAAGGGCGTGTTTTTTCACCATGCGCTGTGCGCCGAGCGCCAGGGCGATGGTGACCACGGCGGGGAGCGCTTCCGGGATGCCTGCCACCGCGACGGAGATGGCGGTAAGCAGCATTTGCACCGGGTCTTCGCCACGCAGCAGCCCCACGCCGTAAATGACGACGCAGATGCCAACGACAGCAATGGACAGTTTTTGGAAAAATCAGCAAGTCGCTGCTGCAAGGGGGTCATTGTGCTATCTTCCTGCAAGAGTTGGGCAATTTGACCGATTTCGGTCTTCATGCCTGTTGCTACTACCAGCCCGCTGCCGCGGCCGTAGGTGACGATGGTGCTCTTGTAGGCCATGTTGGTGCGGTCGCCCAGGGGCCGTTTTTCCGTATCTAATTTCTCGGTTTGCTTATCCGCCGCCGAGGATTCTCCGGTGAGGGATGCCTCCTCGATGCGGAGGGAGTGGGATTCTATTAGCCGCAGGTCGGCGGGCACCATATTTCCGGTTTCGAGCGCCACCACATCGCCGGGCACGAGTTCGGCGGCGTTTATTTCAACCGGCGATCCCTCCCGCAGCACCGTTGCCGAGGGTAGGGTCATTTTTTTCAGGGCTGCCATTGCCTTTTCCGCCTGGTATTCCTGCCAAAAGCCGACGACGGCATTCAGCGCGATGATGATCAATATGACGACCGTGTCTTTCACGTCGCCAACCAGCCCCGATAGGACAGCGGCGGCAATCAGGATCAAAATCATGGTGTCCTTGAATTGGTAGAAAAAAAGGAGCCAGGGGGGGCGTTTCTTTTTTTCCAACAGTTCATTGCGCCCGTGCTTCCGCAGCCCCGCTGCCGATTGGGCGGCAGAAAGCCCGGTAGCTTGGCTTTTGGTTTGCCGAAGGGCTTCTTCCTTGGTGATGGTGTGCCAGTTCGTCATTCGATGTTGGGTAAGCGAGTACGACAAAGGTGGGCCTCATTTGGCGGACAAGCGTTACATGGGTCGGGGAAAGGTTTATATGTTTTACACCTTCTTGCTTTTTGAGGTCGTACTTTTTACTCCGAAAATGGAAAGGTTTGTCATTTGGGTTTAATAGGCTTGTTGCGGGTTAGTCTTATCCTTGGGTGTCATAAAAACGAAGTCTGTTTTGGAGGTTAATGATCTCCATCTGCAGGCGCTCTATTCGCTGCAATAAATAGGTTATTGTCTCAATTCCTTCCAGGTTAATATCCAGATCGTAATAGAGGCGGACAAATTTTTCAAGCTTTGGGAGCTGCGCTTTCTCTACAAAGTACGTTGACTCTATGGCGCTGATTTCAATTAACCCGTTTTGTTGCAACAGGTTTAAAAATGAAATTTCGATATTATGGCTGACACAGAATTCATTTACCGCTATTAAATCATCTATTTGCTTCGATTCCATAACATCTGGTTTATGATTTTGATAATTCAGTAAATAAGCTTTTTTGTTTCTCGGTTAAATTGGTCGGGATTTGAACTGAATACGTTATGTATAAATCTCCAAACTGCCCATCGGTTTTATAAACAGGAAATCCTTTCCCCTTAAGTTTTACCTTGCTTCCATTTTGCGTTTCGGGCTTTACTTTAAGCTTCACTTTTCCGCTAAAGGTATCGATGGTGATCTCACCTCCCAGCACGGCAGCATATAATTCTAAGTCAACATGTATATATAAGTCATTGCCCAGCCTTTTGATTTCGGGATGGCCGGCTATGGAAAAGGTAATGTACAAATCGCCGTTCGGTCCGCCATTGATTCCCGAACCCCCGTGTCCTGAAATTTTTATTGTTTGTCCGTTTTCAATTCCGGCAGGAATGGTTATCCTTATATTCTTTCCATTGACCGATAGCGTTTGTTTGTGGGTATGATAAGCGTCTGCAAGGTTGAGCTGTAATTGTGCGTTGTAATCTTCGCCTCTGAATTTTACCTGTCTGCTTCTGCCGGCGTTTGCAGAACCGCCAAACATGGACTCGAAGAAATCCGAAAAATCCCCGCCGGATTGTGTCCGGGAATACTGCTGGCCGTGAAAATCGGATGATTGTTCCATCTTTCGCTTCATTGATTTGTTGAAAGTTCTTTTTCGCATTGGCATCGTTAGGATTCAAATCGGGATGATATTTCCTGGCAAGTTTGCGGTAGGCGCTTTTAATGTCAGCAGCGGTAGCCTTTTTTTCTATTCCCAGAATTTGATAATAATCGATGAAAGTCATTTGTGTTATAAATATTTGAAACCTATAGCATGTTTACTCCAAATAAATACCCAATCAACGCGGGGATTAGCGGGAAAATCGTACCCTAATCCGGGGGCGCTCCGCCAGCTGCTTCTCAATACAAAATGATTTTCACTTTTCACTTCATTTATTTGCAGGTATACCCGCCGTCAATCACCAGTTCACTTCCGGTAACAAATTTCGATTCGTCCGATATCAGGTAGAGTATTCCATAAGCAATGTCTATGGGTTCGCCAATATGTCCTATGGGATGCAGACTGTCCAGATTTTCTCTGAACCCGGGGCTGTTTTTTCCAAAATCTTCAACCAAAGGCGTCCAGATAAATCCAGGATGTACCGAGTTTACTCTGATATTATCCTTTGCATAAATTAAGGCATCATTTTTTGACATCAACCGTACGGCCCCTTTCGAAGCATGGTAGGGGGGGATATCTCCGGCGCCGACTAAACCATAAATGGATGAAAGGTTAACAATGCTGCCGCCGCCTGATTTCTGCATATGCGCAATGGCGTGTTTCGTGCAGAAGAAAACGCCTTTTACGTTCACATTCATAACCGTATCCCATTCTTTCTCCGTGAGCTCATGCGTAGGCTTGTCGGCGCCTGCAATGCCTGCATTGTTAACCGTTGCATCAAGTTTTCCAAATTCTTTGACCACATGGGCGAATACCCTTTCCACTTCCTTTTCATCAGACACGTCAAGATGCCAGAATTTCGCTAAGCCGCCAGAATAGTTAATTTCTTCTGCTAAAAGTTTACCCTCTTTGTCAAGCACATCGGTTACCGCTATGTTTGCGCCTTCTTTAGCCAATAAAATACAAGTTTCGCGCCCTATTCCCAAGGCGCCACCGGTTACGAGGACGACTTTGTTTTCTACTCTTTTCATATCAAATTTTATCATCAATAATTAATTCTATAAAATTAATTACATCTTTAATGAAAAGAGTTACACAATCCCTGAAAGGATTTATATTTTCCCTGCTTTTTACCTTTCGGATACCAGATTCTTGCCGATCCTTAAAAACTTCCCCCGGCTGGTGTGCTTTTTCCCAAGCGCGCCAACCATATTGTAGAGAGGCAGAGCCCGCTTTCTGATTTTCGAAAAAATGGAGTGACGGACCAAAGAAGTTTTTGCGAATTTTAGTGTTTGGCTATATTGGTAGAGCAGGATGTCAAGCAAAGCGTAGCGGACAGCTTTCGGGAACAACAGATCCGTCCGGCTACGCTTTACAAGAGGAAGAAGGATGTGGCCATCCGTCAGGAGGAGGAGAAGTGGCGGGGCTTTGTATGGTCCGGCTAGGCAGGTTTTTTAGCGCTTATCGAAATACTTGCAATAGCGTTTGCAATGTATTTTATTTCCTTTTCCGTAAGGTTGTTTTCGCTTACGATTTTCACGGCAATGGGGTCGTTGAGCATCAATTCCATGGGGAATTGGGTTTGTTTTTCAATGCGAACATCGGTGAACCCGGCCTGGGCAATGGCATTCTGGTAATCTTCTAACCGGATGGCGCCTGCCAAACAAGCGATATGCCCTTCTACGGAGTTTTTTACATAATCGGGCAAGTCGTTAAGCAAAATAATATCTGAGATCATTATTCTGCCGCCTGGTTTGGCTACTCGAAAAGCTTCGGTAAAAACTTGTTCTTTTTGGTTAGACAGGTTGATCACACAATTCGAAATAATTAAATCAATGCTGTTGCTCTCAACCGGCAGGTTTTCAATTTCGCCAAGGATAAATTCCACATTCGTGTAGTTGCCTTTTTGGGCATTCTTTTTGGCTTGCGCCACCATTTCGGGGGTAATATCCACACCGATCACTTTTCCGGTTTCCCCGGTTTCCCTGGAAGCCAAAAAACAGTCCAAACCAGCGCCTGAGCCGAGGTCTAAAATGGTGTCGCCTTTTTTAATAGAGGCCAACGCGGTCGGGTTACCACATCCGATGCCTAAATTGGCATCTTCGGGAACATGTTTCAGCTCTTCTTCGCTATAACCAATTTTTTTGCCAATATCGGTTGCTATTTCTTTTGGGTCGCAACAAGGGAAAAACCGGGTCAGGAGGGATTTCTTGGTGTTTCGCTTAACGATGCCGGCATATCCTTTTTGAACGTTGGCGCGAAGGACTTCCTTTTTCATAGTAACCTACATTTTGTGTGAAATAATACGGCAAAGTTCCTCCTGCGCGGTTAAATCGGAAAGGACAAATGTCCCCAAATGGTCTTAATGGGCATTTTCATGTTCGGGGCATTCAGACCTGGAAGGCCTCGTTCCAAAAATGTCCGGCAGGGCGCCCTAAATGCCGGAGGCGATTTCTTTTCTGATCCGGGACAGGGTCCGTCTGGTGACTCCCAAATAGGAAGCAATATGCTCCACTGGAGCTTTAAGCAACACGTTGGGCTGTTCTTTTTGCAAACGAAGGTATTTTTCCTTGGCCGTTTCATTATTTAGCACCGAAGCATACTTTTCCATATTCAGGTATTCCTTTTCCACCAGAGCTCTTCCTATGGTTTGCCAGTTCGGATAGGTAGTGTAGAGCTTTTGTAAGTTGCCGTATTCTATGGCCAGTAACGACGTATCTTCTATGGCCTGGATAAAAAGATCAGAGGGCTCCTGAAGAATAAAACTCTTGTAGGAGGTTGTCATATTGTCTTCGGTGCAAAAACAGGAGGTGATCTCTTCTGCTTTGGCATTGAGGTAATATACCCTAAGCGTACCTTTTTCAACAAAAGCCACCTGGCGGCAAATCCTGCCTTGCGCTACAAAAAAGTCCCCCTTTTTTAATTGTTGCTGAGTGAAAAAAGGAATCGTATCCGCAAATTCCTGGTCTGTGATCGGCGATATCGCTTGTAAGAAATGCTTAAATTTCTCCATGATTTGCTTTTTATCTGTTAAAATAGGTCTATTTGAGCCATCCATTCAGGTATACGACAAGGTCATTAGGTTCCTCCTGGTTGGCCGGGTTGTTCTGCACGATCTCAATAGCCTTTAAAATATACGCATTGTATTGGCAGGAATCGGCATTTGATTCAAATTTATTCTTGGCTGCCATGGCATCCAGTTGATAATACAGCGGATACAACCCGATGCCATCAAGCAGCGGTACAGCTTGTTGGTAAGAGAGAAGGATTTTAGAAATCAATAACCCGCAATAAAAAGGTATTTAGCCAGGGCAAATTGCGTGTTGTATTTTTCTTTGATGCTGAAATTCCCGGGTTGCTGCGAGCCGGTTGGGCCAGTTTGCGCACCTGGATCAGGTAGGAATCATGGGTCAGCAATTCCACAAAATCCTCTTTGATGTCGAGTATTTCCTGGGGGACTACGTCGCGCTATTTTACCTCAAATGCCTTCCCAAATTTTCTGGAAGGACGCCAAATTCTGTGGAGTTAAATCTTCATTGGCTATAAATACCTTTCCGCGCGTTGTCGAGGGGTTAAAGAACATAAACGCGCATACTCCCGGGTCAGAACCCGTATGGCCGATTGCGCCGCTTTTGGTATAGGCAATAAATATTCCGCGGTTAGGTTCTTTTGGACTAATTCCCTCTATGGGGGTCGTTTCGGAGAAATTTTTGGCAAAAAAGACTTTCCAGGAATTCTCGGTTAAGATAGCGCACTTCCCTTGATAGCCATTCATTAGCGCTTGCAGAAGCTTGGTTAAATCGACGATATTGGTTTTTAAAGCGCCATCCGGATACGTGGCTAAGGCATAAAAGTCCAGGGGATTATCTTTTTCATCAAAAAGTTGAGCATACGCATCCATTTGGTTTTCATTGTAAAACCAATGCGTATGCTGCATGCCGAGCGGTTGGAACACGTACCGCTCAGTGAATACGTCAAAAGGCATTTTGGAGGCGCGTTCAATAATATAGGCTGCAAGCGCGGCGCCAATATTGGAATAGCTATATTTTTCTCCGGATGGATACTTGCCGAAGTTCTTCTTTGAATACCTGCTGCCTTCCCTGGTCAGGTAAGATTTTAGAAATTCCTCCAGGGAAACAGGCGATGTCAGTCCTTTTGCGTAGGCTTGGACGTAAAATTTTTCGGTGTCTTTAATTCCTGAGGTATGCGTCGCCAGGCGCCTTAAAGTAATCGGCTGGGTATTCTTGATGTTCGGGTTAAGCACCTCGAAGTTCAAGTATTGATTAATATCGCCATCAAGGCTGATGAAACCCAGTTCACTGGCTTTCATCAGGGCTAAACCAATGACCACCTTACTGACCGAACCAACGGGTTGCACGGTCAGGGTATCGTATTTTCTGGTCTTGTCCTTATCTTTAAAACCATACGTATTGAAGCTGGCAAGGCCGTCTTCTACCAGGCTTGTCGCATATCCGGTGAATCCGGCGTCCTGTCCAAAAACTCCAATTGACCAGGCAAGTAGTAGAAGGATCAGGTACGCTCCTTTTTTCATTATGCAGAGGCTCATGCAGCATGGAATTTGGTTTTACAAATAAAAATGGGTTTGGAGGGTGAACTGCCCCTTCAATCCGTTTTGCGAAATGCCGGTGGCGGAAAAAGCATCATATTTATACACCGGGCGGGTACCGTACTGCAAGGTGACTTTGGCATTGTGTTTGTTAATAAAATAGTTCAGCCCGAGATCATACTGGAACGATGGTTCTTCAATCGCTTCAAACGATTTATAGGTACCGGTGACGTAGGGCATGAACGCGGAGCCATTTTCGAACGTAGGAAACCGCAATCCGAACTGGCCGTAGAGGATGTTGCCGGTACCCATGGTAGGCTGCATATTTCCCGCCCCCATAACACTGCGGTCCGCGAAAGCGCTACCCAACTGTTGGGCGTTGCCAATTGCGGTGGAGGTATTGAATACGCCGACATTTCTCAGGTACCTTTTACCGTAATCCATGTGCTGGAACAGGACATAGGTATTCATGATATAGCCTTTTTTGCCAACCGCATGGTTGTAAAACAGGTCCAGTCCGAAGATCGTCGTATTGTATAGTTTTAATGACTCGCCGCCTGCATCCGGATCCAGGGTATAGGTGGACTTGGGATGGTTGTAGAAACCGGCGCCGATATTAAACAATTCCTGGCCGTCCATACAGAGGCCTATTTCATAAGGGAGCAGGTTTTTTTCAATATCCTTAAACATGAATTTCACGTAACCGGCCTGCGCGAACGTGCTGGTAAACGCATTTTTTGCCGCCAGGTTGGAATTAAAGCCCGTGGTGGTTCTTGCCGTCTGCACGTAGGGATTCACGCCGTTCTGGAAAGGTTGGTTCAGGGCCAGGCGGTAATCCAGCCGGTTGAGTTGCCCTTTGGCGTAAATGCCGAATTCGCGGGCAAACTGATCATTGGCTTCGATCGTAAACCAGTTGAAGATGGGGGCATCCAGGGTCATAAAGTTGAGCGTGGAGGCGTTGGCAGACCTGGAAACGCCGTTCCAGTAATGCAGGCCCATACCTGTATGAAGCTTTTTGGGGATTATGCTAAATTCTGTCCAGAGGTCGTGGATGTAGAGTTGGGGCTTTTTGCCGTCGGTACTGCCAGAATACCCACCGGTGTTAAAGGTTTGGTTGTTGATGCCAAAGTGGGTCAATAACAGCCAGCGCGGCCCCATTTGGGCGTAGAACATCATCCGCGCTCTGCGGATGCCGATATTGGTGGATGAATTATCAGCAGCTAAATCGTAGCCGATGGTGCCCGGATTATTCTCCACCAGGGTTGCCCACATTTGGGCCCAGGTAAGGATTCTTAAGTAATAAGCGCCATCTTCGGTAACATTGATTCGGATTGGTTTGTATGCTTGCGGCGCTTTTTTCGGTTCCACTTTTTCCTGTGCGGATGCCGGGCTAAACAACCACAACATCAATATAGCCGATAATAAATATTTGGTACACATAAAAATATGTTTTTTTAAATCCTATCAGCTTGAAAAAATAAGCCCTGCAGATATGCTGAATCTGTCTACGTCATGCATATCCGCAGGGCTTTCCGTTACTTATTGGTTTTCGTTAGATTTTCTTTTTGTGTCATCAGGGAAACGACTACCAGGGTCAGTACGGACAGGGGTATGGAAATAATACCCGGGTTGTCCAGCGGGATCGGGGCATCCGATGGAACAAGACCGTATTTATCCCACATGGTCGGAGAAAAGAGGATGATTCCAATAGAGGTAACAATACCCACTACGATGGACCATGCAATGCCTTTTGCCGTTGTTTTCTCCCAGAAAAGCAGGAACAGAATGGCTGGAAGGTTGGCAGACGCCGCAACCGCGAAAGCCAGGCCGACAAGGAAGGACACGTTCATTCCTTTAAACAGAATGCCGAGAAGGATGGCGAAAAGACCCACGCAAACGGCCGCAATTTTTCCGGCTTTTACCTTTCCTTTATCGGTCATTTCCACCTCCAGGTATTTATCGATGAAATCGTGCGCAATGGCGCCGGAGGAGGCGACAATAAGTCCGCTGACCGTGCCCAGGACGGTGGCGAAGGCAATGGCTGAGATAATGGAAAACAAACCGATGCCGAAAGTCTTTGCCAGCAAAGGCGCCGACATATTGCTGCTCTCTACGTCCAGAACCCCGTTGGCCATGGCGCCGAGTCCCATATACAGCGTAAGAATATAGAAAAATCCAATGGCGGAGATGCCTACGATGGTTGATTTTCGCGCTGCCCGTTGGCTCGGTACAGTATAATACCTGATGAGAATGTGCGGCAAAGCGGAAGTTCCCAGGAACAAAGCCAGCATCAGGGAGATGAAGTTCAGCCGGTCCCAACCGGTGGCGCCCGCAGCCTTGGATAGCTTATATAACAGTCCGGGCTTCATGACGTCTTTGCCTTTGGTGACATTCTGGTACCAGACCGTTACCTTGGCTTCGCCGTCGGGAAAGGACTTTTTGGAAAACCGCACGACCTCGCTGTTTTCAATGGTCTTTAGAAACTTAAACGGGCCCAAAGGACCTGTTTCTGTGACTTCCTGTCCATCGACCACAATTTTGCTCAGGTGCCCCACCTGATAGAATTTCCTTTCCGATTTGGGTTCGCCGTTGTACAAGATGCTGCCATCCGCCAGGGTGGTCATATGCAGCATTTCATCCAGCACGGCTTTATCGCCTTGCTTGGTTACATGGAACCAATAGAGCGAACCGTCTTTTTCAAGTTGCGCGAATTCTTGATTATCGGTAGAGATGGTTTTTATGATTTGGTAGGAGGGATCCACGACCCGGGAGATCGTCCCGCCGGTGATGACGGCCTCAGTCCGGAGAAACTGATGGTAGTTTTCGCTGGGAGTCAGGGAAAGGCCATGATTTAAAATGTAAAAGGTAAGGATGGTTGAGAATACTACCAGCAGGGCGCCTTTTATAAACTGAACATAGGTAGTGGAAGTCATGCCGGCGGTCGCCACAATCAAAATAACGATGGAGCCTACCAGTAATACGCCGATCCAGTGAGGCAACCCGAGCAGGGGCACGATCAAATCTCCGGCGCCAACCATTTGGGGGATCAGGTAAAACAGAGAGACAATGAGCGTGCTGATCGAGGCGGCGAGCTTGATATGCTTCGAATTGAACCGGGAATCCAGCGCGTCGGTGAAGGTGTATTTCCCGAGTTTCTTTAGTGGCTCCGCTACTAAAAACAAAGCCACTACCCAGCCTGCAAGGTACCCGATGGAATACAAAAAACCATCATAGCCCGAATAGGCGATCATGCCGCAAATACCCAGAAAGGAAGCTGCCGAAAGGTAATCCCCGGCAAAGGCAATTCCATTAACTGCCCAGTGAATATTTCCGCCTGCCGCGTAGTATTTGGAGGCCGATTTTGTTTTTCTGGCAAAATAAAACGATAAACCAAGGACCAGGCCGACTATAAACAGAAAAATAATAATCGCTAAATTGGAAACTTCGTAAATCATAACGTAGGCTTTGTGTGGTTAGTGTTTGTTCATTTCGTCCTCCATCTTTGTGCATAAATAATTATAGATGAATCCCATAATTATTGCCAGCACGATCAATCCGAAACCATATACAATCGCTACATTGAGCTCGCCGATGGCCTCCAATCCCATCCATTCTGGTCTGGTCAGACCAATGAAAACAAATCCTGCATACACCAGCGTGTAAAACAGAAACATCTTTACCCCTAATTTTGCCTTTTTTGATGCAGCCTTGTCGGTTTCAATCTTCGCTGCGGGTTCGTGTAACATATCGTTTCGTTGGTTTTAAGTGAAAAAATCGTCATGTATATTTCCGCTGACTACGGGACATTTTCGTTTTCCTGGGGCCCAGACCTTCCAGGTTTCGCAAACCTGGAAGGTCTCGTTTCCAAAATGTCCAGTAGTATGATATTTCCGAAGCACAGAGAATGGCATTTTTTTATCCCTTATAGTTACATGCCTTAAATTACTTTACAGTCCGTATAAATATAATGAAATCTTTTCTTACCAAATAAGAACGACCAAATAAATTTGGCGGCTACAGCGGGTTCGCCGAAAAATGCCCAGTAGGGTGGAGAAAACTTTTGCCTTTATGGGATTTTCCGTAATTTTCAAGGTTTTTGCTTTTGAACGCAACGTTTGCGAAAATTTGGGATGTTGGCGTCCTATCCAGTTGCCCGCTAATTTCCCCAAACCACTTCGTTTCGGGTATTAACCTTCAAAAAATGAGAATACAATACTGTTCGGATCTGCATCTGGAGTTTGAGCGCAACAACCGGTATATATTCTCCAATCCGCTTGAGGTAGTTGGGGAAATTTTGATCTTAGCCGGAGATATCGTTCCGCTGCACGATGAACACATGAAAAGCCCTTTTTTTACTATTACCACGACCTGGCTGGTTACGGCAGCTCCATGCACAAGCAGATACACCCCAAAATCAGCATCGTCAATAACACGGTGATCGAATATGGAGGCGTTTCGCTGATTTTTAGCACGATGTGGTCGAAGATCAGTCCGGAGAAAGAAAAGCTGATCGAGCAGCAAATGGCCGATTTTGATTGTATTTCCTATAAAAACAGAAAGCTCCGGGCTGCTGATTTTAACCGGCTGCACGAGGAGAGCGTCCGTTTTTTAGACGAGGCCATCCGCGGGCAACATCGTCCGTTTGTGGTGGTGACCCACCACCTGCCTTCCCCTTTGTGCAGCTCCCGCATGCACCAAATAAGCCCGATCAATGAGGAGTTTTGTGTGGATTTAACTGGCTTCGTGCGGGAGAGCAATGCCCGTTTCTGGATCTATGGCCACAGCCACCACAACACCAAACCGGTTCAAATTGGCCAAACCATTCTGCTGACCAACCAACTGGGGTATGTCGATTTGAACGAGCATGGCGCCTTCCGGCGCAATGCCTACGTGTCGCTATAACTGCCTATATCGTGATCTTGAAATCGGACTTTATTTTGTTCTGATAATCGCGGATGGAGGAGAGCACTTTTTTTAGCAGGTATATTTCCTGTTCGGGCAGGGTTTTGTAGTGCAGTTGGTTGGTTAGGGGCAGGTTTTTTTCAGATAAGGATACCTGGTTGCGGAAACGCAGCTTCATCAGGAAGTTGTAGGAGTAAACGATGTCGTCAATGGTTGCTTCACTGACCAGGCGCTGCGTTTTCAGGGCCGTAAGCCGGTCGATGGTGTTGGAACACCGGATATCGTTTTGCAGGGCATACGTTCTGGCAAACATCGTAATAGGGATCAGGGCGTTTTTCAAATCTACGCTATCGGCACTTTTTTCGGCCAGGATGCCGGCAGGCAGGTGCTCGGCTTTGGTTTGGACCGTATTGTTGGCCAGGTGATATAAGAACAGGGGATATTCGCGGGTATTGGCAGCGATTCGTTGGTGCAGCTTTTCCGTAAAAACATCGGGCCCATACACCTTGCGGAAATCAAAAAATATCGATGCGTCCAGGAGCTGCTGCTGTTCCGGCAACGCCATCCAGCTCGTGAAATAGTGTTCCCATAAACTCAGCGGCCCACACCACTTCGGGTTTTTCGCCATAATGTTTCCTGGGCAAAAACTGTACCCGGCGTGGTTCAGGTGGTTACAGATGATTTCCCCAAGGGTATTAAAATAGGCCTTGACCTCTTTTTCATTGACCGGAAGAACATCCTCATAAATGAGGGCGTTGTCCTGATCCGTCAGCAACGTCTCCTCTTCGCGCCCCTCGCTTCCCAAACAGATAAAGGAGAAGTCTACCGGAGGTGGGCCAACCTGATCGATGGCCATCTTTATGATCTGGTGGATTAGCGCATCGGAAAAAGAGGTAGTGATTCGGGTGATGATTTTAGCAGACACCTCGCTTTTCACAAGGGGATGGATGAAGTGCCGGAAATTTAAATAGCTCTTCTGCAAGTCATCGGGTGTTTCCGCTTTCCATATCTCGGCATCAAAGGGATAACCCGAACCAATCGCTTCGCTGTATATATCGTCTATTCTCAATATTCCCACAATTTCCCGCGCCGAATTTCGCACCACCAGGTGATGGATGTTTTTTGATCCGCTGAGGCGCAACGCGTCGACCACGTGCATGGTTTCGGCAATATACTGCACCGGGGAACTCATAATCAGGTAGGCCGGATTGTCGAGGCTAAGCTCCAGTTCGTAAATCCGTTTCTGCACGTCGGTATTGGTGAGGATTCCCAGGAGGTCTTTTCCATTTTTCGTGAGTAATAAGCAGCCCGCGTTGCTTTTCGACAGCTTCCTGAGTACGTCGGAAATGGTCGAATCGGCATCTATGGCGCCCACCGGGCGCACAAATTCGCTGACTTGCCGATGCCATATCAAGTGCTGTGCCTGCAGGCCGGCAATCAGGTGTTCATACCTGGTTCTTTGATTTTCCTGATTTGTAATATCTTCCATAATGCCGTCGCAAATCAGGTCATCGTGATTTTCCTTATGCACCACCACCATCGATACAGAAACAAATAATGCCGCCCCTTTTTGGGTATGGATGCGGAGAATTTTATTCTTCAAAAAACCATGTTCCAGCAATTGATTTCGGATGTTTATTCTTTCTTCAGGATCGGACAACAATCCGAGAACAGGCACGGACGCCAGCTCTTCGAACGTGTCGTACCCCAGCATCCGGATAGCGGTTTGGTTGGCGTAGATGAAATTCCCTTTGGAATGGATAGCCGCCTTGAAAAATCCAATTTCAAGCGTGCTGATCAGTTTTTGGTACTCCACCGAAGGAATGGAGTTATTCCCTTCGACGGATATATCTTTAACGATGATGATGTTAACCGTTTTTCCGTAAAATTCTGTCTTGGACGAAGTTACCAGGACTTCCAGCAATCCGCCATTTTTCCTGGCGAGGTTCAGTTCGTACTTACCTTCCTTGACGGTTTCTTCCGAAAAGGCATCGATGAGGTCCGTATTGTTCGTTTTGCTAATCAGTTGGCGAAGGGAAAGGCGGGTCAATTCATCGCTGGAATACCCGGTCATTTTGCTGATCACGCTGTTCGAAAAGCTGATCTTCCCATCATTCACCATCAGCAAGCCTTCGGTGGCCGCTTCGACCAGGGTGCGAAATTTTTCTCTCGACTTGTGCAGCTCCGTTTCTGCCTCGATCCGTTTCCGTTCGCTGGTGATACTTTGATTGGAAAGGTAGAACAACAACGCCGCGAGGGCTATAGAAATTCCGATGGAAATCCGCACCATGCTTGCCGTAAGCGCGGAAATCTCCTTTTTCACATCTTCTATATAGACCCCTGTGCCAATCACCCAACCCCAGGGCTTAAAAATCTTCACGTACGATAACTTCGGTACAATATGCAAAGAGTCGTCTTTCCATTGCCACATATAATCCACATATCCTTCTTGCGATTTCTTTACTACCTCGACGAATTCTACAAAGAGTTTTTTTCCATGCGGGTCTGTAAGATTGCTAAGGTCCTGGCCATTCAGGTCGTTACGGAACGGATGGACGACCATGGTGGGGTGCAGGTCGGTAATCCAGAAATAATCTTTGTTTTCATCCCCGTACCGCAGGTATTGGATTCTGGAAATGGCCGTCTGCTGCGCTTCTTCCCGATCCAGAATCCCTTCTCTTTCGTCGGTTTCGTATTTCGATAAGATGCTCAGCGCGGCATTGGTCAACTCCATGATCATTTCCCTCTTGCCGTCCATGATGTTTTGCTGATACCTGGGGATGAGGATCAGAAAAATCGTGAGGATGAACAGGAGCATCGACAAGATGGTGGGAAGGAATATTCTCAGATGAAATCTTTTCATTTCAATTGGAGTATATTAAAGCGCACGGCTGGACCAAGCCATGTGGTGTCAGGCATATCCCAACGCCTCGGGTTCCTTTTCATAGTGCTTTTCCTCAACAGGGGTTACGAGCAGGTTGCAGAACAGCCCGATGAGGAGTAACCCGGCCATGATGTACATGGTCACCGAATACACTTCGGCGGCGGGAAGCCCTTTTACTTCCAGTTGATATTGCCGCAGGTAGTTGATGAGCACGGGGCCAAGGATAGCCGCTGCCGACCAGGCCAGCAGCAATCGGCCATGAATGGCGCCTACCTGCCTTGAGCCAAACAAATCGCGCAGGTAAGCAGGTATCGTGGCAAAGCCGCCGCCGTACATACTCATAATAACGGCAAAGGCGGCGATGAACAATACGACCGAGCCGGATCCGCCAACAGTGGGAATGGCGGCATACAATACGATACCCAGCGAAAAAAAGACGATATAGGTGTTGCGGCGGCCAATATAATCGGATAGGGAGGACCAGAAGAACCGTCCTGCCATATTAAACAAACTCAGTAACATCACGAACCCAGCGGCTTCCTGGGCATCGATGGCTTTGGCTACCCCAACGGAAGTCTCGGAAAACAGCTCCTGGATCATAACCGATGCCTGGCCGAGTACGCCAATTCCTGCAGTTACATTGAGCATGAGCACGCCAAAGAGCAGATAAAACTGACGGGTTTTTACGGCATTATCAACCAGCACGTGTTGGGTAGTCACCATTTTTTTCTCCTGTATACGGGAGGCATCGAAGCCCTTAGGTTGCCAGCCTGGAGCAGGCACCCGTACCAGAAACGCGCCAAATAGCATCACGACCAGGTAAATGGCCCCCATCGCCATGAAGGTTTCGCCCACCCCTGTTGACGAAGCGCTGCGGAAGCGGTCCATCAGGGAAACCGATAACGGCGAGGCGATCATACCGCCTCCGCCAAAACCCATGATGGCCATGCCGGTGGCCATGCCTGGCCGGTCGGGGAACCATTTGATCAGGGTTGACACGGGCGATATGTACCCCAGGCCCAGCCCGATACCGCCCACCACGCCGGAGCCGAGATACAACAGCCAGAGTTGGTGCAGGTAAATGCCCAATGCCGAAAGGAAGAACCCGGTACTGAAGCAAAGCGCTGCGGCAAACATGGCCTTCCGCGGGCCAGCCTTTTCCATCCACTTGCCGAAGGTGGCCGCCGAAGCGCCCAGGAAAAACAGGGCCAGACTGAAAATCCAGCCCAATTGGGTAAGCGACCAGTCGTCTGGAGAAGGAGCCGAAACGCCCAGGAGCAGGCTCAATGGTTTGTTGAATACGCTGAACGCGTAAATCTGCCCAATGCAGAGGTGGATGCACAGGGCTGCCACCGGTACCCGCCAGCGGTTGAAGCCTGCAGGCGCAATGGTGGAGTCTTTTGAAAGAAAGGTCATATGGTTAGGCAATTTGGTAGATAACTTAGCCCAACGTAAGGAAAATTTTCCTGAATACCAATTGGTTTGGGGTTTTTCCTGAAGGCCAGAGCTGGTTTTGTTCTGTCCGGATTTATTTCCTTTGGGCGCCCTTTGCTGACCCAAAGGGATGGGGTTTGGTATGCCCTGCTGGGTGTTTTCGTTTGTCTGGGCCGTTTCCGCAATGCCCAGTAGGGTGGGTTTTGGATTCTTTATTGAATTCCTTCTTTTTAGGCTATAATTGGATTTGAATACAAAATTAAATCAGGTTATTTTCGAAAAAATATACTAAAACGAATGATTTCAATTTTTTTTCGAAAAAATTGAAAAAGAAACAACTAAGCATTACCTTAGGCTCATTGAAAAATTGGTCGACCAATTGCTAGTCGACCAATAAACCACCAGCTTATGTTAGAGAACTTCAGCGAAATAACCATCGAAAGCCCAGCCGACAAAATCAGCCGGCAAATCCGGGAGTTGATCCTTTCTGGTCAGCTAAAGCCCGGCGATCGCCTTCCACCGGAGCGCAAGCTCGCCGAGAAATTTGGCGTTGGCCGCACCTACGTGCGGGAAGCTTTGCAAAAGCTTGAATTTTATGGCATTCTGAAAACCCAGCCCCAAAGCGGCACGGTGGTGGCCGGCATGGGCATCACGGCCCTGGAAGGGCTTATTTCCGACATTTTGCAATTGGAGAACAGCGACTTTGCCTCCCTCGTAGAAACGAGGGTGCTGCTCGAAACCCAGGCAGCCACCCTCGCTGCCAAAAGGCGGACTCCAGAAGACCTCATCAATATCCAAAAAGCCCTGGATGCTTATCAGGAGAAAGTGCTGCGGGAAGAGCAGGGGGTGGAAGAAGACCTGATGTTCCATCTGAAGATTGCGGAAGCCAGCAAAAACTCCGTGCTTAAGTCGCTGATGCTGATTATCACCCCGGATATCGTAAACAGCTTTATCAAACTGGACATCTGCAAGGCCGGACGTTTCCACCGGGCGTTGGAGGAGCATCAAATAATTCTCGATCACATTGCGAATCAGGAACCGGAGAAGGCTGGCGCTGCCATGCGGGTGCATTTGAAGGATGTGCTGGACTACAGTTATACGCTGAAAAATGGAAGACTGAACGGAACGGACTAGGGCATCGCCGAGGGCATAACGGAGAACGCTAATCATTTAAAACCAACCAAATAAAGATGGATAGCACGATCAACAGCAGCTGAAAAAAAGTTAGCAGCTTTTCAACTGCTAACCTTCTTCGTGGGTAATTTTCATTGGTGCAAGCTTTACGGGTAGGCTGATTGAAGAATTCGAAGGGCCTCCCGAAACCACAACCTCCGGTGCGGGAACACCAGGCGGCTGGACTTTTTATTGCTCGAATGAAGGTTTTTTTCCCCACTTCATACCTAAACTCACCCCGAGGTGAGCAACATAACACAATTTAAACCTATTGAATTATGTCAACGAAAATACCAAATCGAATCAACATATCCAAACGGCTTGCTGGCTTTATGGTGATGTTGTTTTGCTTTCCTCTTTTCTTACAGGGGAATACCCTCAATTGGGAATTTGATTCCGAATTCATAAAGGCGCCGATGACCGTTAAAGGAACCGTCCGGTCGGCTGCAGATGGCTTGCCAATGGTTGGCGTGACGATTGTCATCAGCGGCGCCACTTCAGGTACGGTTACTGATATAAACGGCGAATTCGCAATTGAGGTAGAGCCCAATGCCATCCTCGAATTCAGCTATATCGGTTTCAAAAAACTTCTGGTACCAGTAAACGCGCAAGCCGTTTTGAACGTCGTGATGGAAATCGATGCCGAATTGATCGACGAGGTCGTCGTGATTGGCTACGGTACGCAAAAGAAATCCCACTTAACGGGGTCTGTTTCCAAAGTGGAGAATAAAACGCTGGATCAAATGCCCGTATCCAGGGTCGACGATGCCTTAATTGGGCAAGTTTCCGGCGTGAATGTCCAGGCAACCAGCGCAGAAGCAGGGGCGGCGCCTACGATTACGATTAGAGGGTTTGGATCCATCACCGCGAGCTCTGGTCCTGCCGTGGTGGTTGACGGGATAGTAGTCGATGCCAGCTTTCTGGGCAATCTGGATATGAATAATGTGGAATCTTTCGAAGTTTTAAAGGACGCGGCATCGGCAGCCATTTATGGCAGCGAGGGGTCCAATGGCGTTATCCTGATTACGACAAAGACCGGGAAGGAAGGAAAAACCAAATTTAGCTATGAAACCTACCTGGCCCGGAAAGACGCCTTTGGAAGCGACGCCTACAGAAAGACCGTTGCCAGCTGGGCGGCGAAAGAATTAGCCGAAACAGGGGAACTTACCGATGAAACCCTGTATGCACAAGAGTTGGTTTCCGTGACCGGGATCGACAGAGACTGGCAGGATGTTTTTTTTGAAGGAGGAAATATGATCAGCCACTCGCTTTCCGCAAGAGGCGGAACGGACAAAACCAAATTCAGTACGTCCTTGAGGTATCTGCATGATGAAGGAGTGGTGATTACCGATAACTACAAATTGTATTCGGTTGATTTGAAGCTGGATTCCAGACTGTCTGAGCGAATAAAATTCGGGATGCATGTCACGCCTTCCTACTCGAACCGAAGGGCTTTGCCGACGTCCATACACAACCCCATCAGGCAAATGCCATGGCTTCCTATCTATCACACCGAAGAGACCCTGAAATATATTAACAGAACGACTTATCCGAATGTTGGCGTAGGCGATTATTTCCTGGAGAATCACCTGATTCTTAAAGATATGAATGGGGATGGAAAAACAGCCAGACCCCGCACGTCGGGCGATCAGAACCCTTATGCGCAATACGTGGAAAGAGAACACTATGAGTATAATACGAATGTGTTGGGATCCACGTATTTAAGTTATAAAATTGCCGATGCGCTTACCGCAAAGACTTCCCTTGGCATCACGCTGGAACAACGCAAAAGAACCCGGTATGATGGGGTATTGCACCATGCCAATCCAAGCAACGCGGCCTATAACTTACAAAACAGATACAACACCAGATTGATTTCCGATAATACGATTGACTATTCCAAAACATTTGGAAAACATGACCTTGGAGCGCTGGCAGGGGCAACGTTCCAGAAAAGAGCATCGGAAAACAGTACCGTTTCCGGCATTGGATTTACCAACGATCTACTGAAGAACCTCCAGGGAGCAACTACGATCTCAAACTATCAGGAACTCAATTTTGAACGAAAAAAGATCGGTTATTTTGCCAGGGTTAATTATGCGTTCGCAAATAAGTATTTAGTCAATGCGTCCTTCAGGCGAGACGGAAGTTCGGTTTTTGGGGTAGACTCTAAATGGGGTAATTTCCCGGCAGTATCTGTAGGTTGGAACGCGCACCTTGAAAACTTCTTAAGCAACAGCAAGGTAATCAGTCTGCTGAAGTTTAGGGTCAGTTACGGACTAACGGGGAATGAAAACTTTAATGTTGGCGACGATATCGTCAATGCCTACCCCTATCTGGCGTTATTAAACACGACCAACGCGATTACCAATAACAGCATTTCTGCAGGCGTCGCAGCGCGTAATATTGCGAATACCCTGCTGCAATGGGAAGCATCGAGAGAATTCAGTCCGGGACTAGATTTTGGGTTTTTGAATAACCGGATTACCGGATCATTTGATTATTATGTGCGAACCAGCGATAAATTGCTGTTGCAAAATCCGGTTTCTTATGTTACCGGGTTT
This sequence comes from Haliscomenobacter sp., assembly GCA_016713275.1. Lineage (GTDB taxonomy): Bacteria > Bacteroidota > Bacteroidia > Chitinophagales > Saprospiraceae > JADJPL01. The sequence goes on along the minus strand of JADJPL010000016.1, from coordinate 101,974 downwards.
ACCAGTGGGATCGTGAATTTGGGCGAAGTAGAGAACAGGGGCGTTGAGCTGGAGATAAGAACCATTAATGTGACTAATGAGAAGTTTAGATGGAGTTCAACCCTGGTTGCATCCACCAATAAAAACGAATTGCTTAATTTTGGCGAATCGAACGGCGCCCTTTTAGAGGATAGTTACGGCAGAAACTCCCAATGGATCAACCTGATAGGCAACCCTATTTCCTCCTTCTATGGGTATGTGGCCGACAGGGAACTCCCCAATATTTATGTCAGTACCCCGTATCATCCAATTGGCAGCTCTGCCCAGGATATCATTGTGAAGGATTTAAATGGAGACGGTCTTATCCAGACCTGATTTGGAGCTTTACCAATGAATTTCAAATTGGGAATTTCGACTTTTCTGTGATGATTCAGGGAAGCCAGGGCGCGGAAGTGCGAAATGTTGGGGATGAATACTTCTTCAACTGGTTTGGAAACGCGACCGTAAACCCGCAGCAGGCCGTCATTGATGGCGTGGTTCCCAATGCGTCGTTTATCAAGCAGAAGGTGTTAACCAATTTAATTGTCCAGCCCGCAGGGTACTTTTCCCTTCGAAATGTGAACATTGGGTATAACTTCTCGAAAAGACAATTATCCCGGTTGGGTTTGGATAATCTGAGGGTTTATGCATCTGGTCAGAACCTGATTTATAAGACTTCCGATAAATATTTTGGATTTAACCCGGAATTTATAGACACTCCCGATCCCAGAAAATACGGAGAACAAAGAGCAGGAACGCCGTTGTTCAGAACCATGTCGGTTGGCGTGAATCTTAATTTTTAAGCTTAAAATAAGAATCATCATGAAATATAATAAAATCATTATTCTTTCCATAATCGGGTTGGCGTTTGCCTCCTGTGATACGGAAGAATTCTTAAATCCGCTGCCGGATACGGCGGTCGTTGCGGATGCCTACTTTACCACGGATGCAAGCTTGCTGGCGGGCATTATGGGTATCTATGACGCAGCGCAGGGGGTTAATGAAAATACTACTACAAGTATTACGAATTCGAACAGAGGGGTGCAGTTTGAATACCTTTTCACGGAACACCGCTCCGACAATACCAGAAGCGCCACGCTGGAGGGCTCAAAAGCAGATTTTCACAGATATTTGGTCGATCCCAATAATGTGCAGTCTGAAGATTATTATGAGTCCATGTACCAGATTATTTTCAGGGCGAATAACGTGTTGAATTTCATTGGCGTGGCCAATCCAGGCAATCAGGCGAAATACGCTGCGGAAGCCAAATTTTTAAGAGCTTTTGCCTATTTTAACCTGGTCCGGTTGTTCGGCGATGTGCCTTTGGTAACCGAAGTGGTAGGCGCCTTAGACAATGAAAAGCTCTTTACCAGAGTACCTTCCGCACAGATTTACCAGCAAATCGAATCCGATCTCAAAGAAGCGATCGACAATTTGGACAACACCCATAAGTCCAGAGCCTCTAAAGCAGCCGCACAAGGCCTGTTGGCCAAAGTGTATTTAACCCAGGATAACCGCAACTATCCGGGAGCAGCTCAATTGTGCCAGGATATTATTAGCAGCGCAAAATTTGCTTTACAAGCTAATTTTAGAGATGTTTTTTATAAAGAATTGAATCCGGAGATCCTTTTTGCCATTCAGTATATCGCAGGAAATACGCAGGAAAGCCAGAGTTTCTCTTCGGAGTTTACCTCTCTGTTCCGTCAGGGGAGAGAGGATGGGCTGAACATTGTCAACGCGAATTTGATTTCGGATTTTACCAAGTTTGGAGGGAACAGGACCGCGGTTTCCTATGTTACGTTCGGCACGTCCAATGAAGTAGCCAAGTTTTTACCGGAGGGATCGAATATTACGACCAGCCCTCCTACCTATGGCCCCAATGCGCGCAATGCAGGCAACGATTGGATCGTATTGCGCTATGCGGATGTGTTGCTCATGCACGCAGAAGCGCTTTTGGCTGGAGGCGCGGAAACCACAAATGCTGCCGCCATTGATTCGTATATGAAAGTTAAAGCAAGAGCAGGATTTAATCCCGTAACCGACCGTCCTGCAGTACTTACCAAAGAGGCGTTGCTCGTGGAGAGAAGGGTAGAGCTGGCGTTTGAGAATCAGCGATTCTTTGATTTGGTCCGGTTCGGAGTAGCGGATGCGGTATTAAAGGCCCACGCTGCCGAAATGGGATACGGAAGTTACGACGCGCGAAAATTATTGCTTCCTATCCCCGCTAGAGAAATTAACTTAAGCAAAGGCCTGCTGACTCAAAACCCCGGATATTAAAACCATCATTACTAATCAAAAAAATAAAGATATGAAACAGAAGCTGATTTATTACAGGAAAATGACCCTGTTGTTCTTAACGGCGTTTTCCCTTATGGTAGTTAGCAGTTGTGAGAAATATTTTGAGTTTGAATTACCTGAGGCCAACTCAAAAACCGATACGGTTTTGCCAAAAGCAGACTTTTCGTTTGCTCCGGATGCCAAAGACTTTCAAACCATTATCTTTAAAAACCTCTCGTTTGAATCCACCAAATATCTTTGGGATTTTGGTGGAGGAAAGACGTCTGCCAGCCAAGATCCGGCGTTTACGTTTCCAGGAGAAGGGACCTACAAAGTTACGCTCACCAGTAGCGATGCCAATGGGGCATCCAATTCCATTACGAAGGATGTTCGGGTTGTTGACTTGTTTGTTCCGCTGGCGCCAGCCATCCTGAACGGAGATTTTGAAGCTGGGGCGGCTAATTGGAGTTTTTCTTCCTTTACCGGGGGTACTACGAGTCCGTTCAACACCAGTGGCGATGGATCCTGGTTAAAGTATGACGGCGCGGACAATGGAGCCAAAACAAAGGGCGCCAAATGGACCAAAGAAACCTCTGCTGGCGCCTACAAAAGTTCGAATACGCGATATGCTTACCAGGCAATTGTCGTGTCCCCCAACAGAAAGTATATCCTGGAATATGAATATGCCATAAAAACCGAGGCCGAACAAGCGGGGATCGCACCGGGCGGGAATCGAATCATTGGCGGAATACTCGATGGGCACTTTGCGGATGGGGCTGAGGCGATCAGTAGTTACGATAAAGCGCCTTTGCTGAACCATGTGGGTACTAAGGTGCTCGGGAAAACGGTGTTTACCACCGTCAAAGGGGAATTTACTGCCAATGCCAGCGGTAAAGTGGGGATACTCATTTATGGGGTAACCGATGTGGATGCTTATTTGGATAATGTGAAGGTTTATCCCAAGAAGTAAATAAACTTGGTACAACGGGGTGGCGCGGGGAAAAAGGCGCTTTTTTCCCGCCACCGAACAGACTGGGCCCAGACCTTCCAGGGATTGCGAAACCTGGGGAAGGTCTGGGCGCCAGGAAAACGAAAAGGTCCAATGGTGTGGTGAGCCGGATGGGTACGGTCGCTTGAAGGCATTCTGGATACGAACTTATCTTCAGTTTAAATTATCGGTTATGCATTTTTTAAAGAAACTTAACTTTTTCTGGCTGTTCGCCCTCGCTGGTTTGACTAATTGCTGTATTAAAGGCACGGAACTGCCGCCCAGCCCACACATCCCGCCGCAGCGGGAGCCGGTCGAAGGGGTGGACTTTTTCCTTCCGCATATCGATCTTTCCCACTGGAAAGTCACCCTGCCCATCGGCAACCCGACGGAGGTCAGTCCGCCTGAAATCCTGGACTATGCCAACAACTCGTTGTTGAAAGCGTTTATGTACAACGATTCGACCGACGGCTCGTTGGTGTTTTATACCTACCCGGGCACTTCTACCGCCAATTCATCCTATTCCCGCACCGAGCTAAGGGAGCAATTGGTCCCCGGCAGCAACAACACCAATTGGACTTTCCCTCAGGGCGGCCGCATGAAGGGCACGCTGGCTGTGCCTGAAATTTCCAAGGACGCAGCAGGCAAACCCCACCGAACCATCATCATGCAAATACACGGAAGGCTTACCAATGCACAGCGGGACCAGATCGGCGCAGCGGATAACAATGCGCCTCCCGTGCTTAAAATCTACTGGCAAGACGGAAAAGTCCTTGTCAAAACCAAAGAACTGAAGAATGTGAACGCCACCGAACCCGATATCCTCCACGAAGAAGCCTGGAAGGATGATGTTGGGTTTACCTTTTCAGAAACGGTCGGAACAGGAAAATTCACCCTGGAAGTGATCGCCTCGGACGGCCGGTTGGAGGTCATTTTGAACGAAAAGGAATCCAAGGTTTACCAGAATGTGCATTTGCAAAAGTGGAGGGTTTTTGAAAATTATTTCAAAGCGGGCAACTACTTCCAAACCAAAGATGCCGGGTCTTTTTCAAAAGTGAAATACTATGCCCTGGTAGTGAACCATTGACCTCACTACTGGACATTTTGGGTGCGAGACGTTTCGCAAACCTGGAAGGTCTGTATGCCCTGAAAAGGAAAATGTCCAGTAGGGCGCCCATTGACAACAAATGGGGGCGGGATACCTGCTTGTTTTAATATAGAAAAACAACACATGCCACATACCATGTTTCGCCGGCGGCGCCTGGAAGTGCTCTGTAAAACGAGTGCAGCCCTCCCATTGATGAGTACTTTACCTTTTGGAGAACTCACCCAATCCGGCAGGGACATCCACATTTTCTCCAAGCACCTGCAATGGCTGGACTTTGAACAAATGGCCAAAACTGCCGCCGAAATCGGTTTTGATGGCGTAGACCTAACCGGCCGTCAGAAAGGGCATGTGCTTCCCCAAAATGTGGTAACCGACTTGCCCAAAGCAGTAGAGGCCATCCGGAGAGCAGGCCTGAAAGCGGAACTTTTAACCACGGACATCACCCATGTTCTTGACCCCAACACCGAGAAGATCCTAAAACGGCCAGCCACCTGGGTATCAAAACTTACCGCATGGGCTGGCTGAATTACGAAGTAAAGGAATAATGAATCCATGAAGATAACAAACGCTAAAGTAATTGTAAGCTGCCCAGACCGCAATTTCGTTACGCTGAAAATCAATACAGACGAAGGGGTCTATGGTATTGGGGATGCTACTGTAAATGGCCGCGAATTGGCTGTGGTGGCCTATTTGGAAGAACATCTTATTCCGTGCCTGATTGGAAAAGACCCCCAGAATATAGAAGACATTTGGCAGTACTTTTACAAAGGAGCATACTGGCGAAGAGGTCCCATCACGATGGCGGCCATTTCGGCCGTTGATGTGGCGCTTTGGGACATCAAAGCAAAAATGGCCGGTTTACCGCTGTACCAGTTACTCGGCGGAAAGTCCCGGAATGGCATTTTAGTTTATGGCCATGCCAACGGCAGCAATACAGAAGAAGTGGTGGAGCAGGTTGGCCAGTATCTTGAAAAAGGATACAAGGCCATAAGGGTTCAATGCTCCGTTCCCGGGGTGCAGGACAGTTACGGCGTTTCGAGCAAGGACAAAACGTTTTATGAACCCGCCTCCTCGGACCTGCCAACGGAATGTTCCTGGAATTCATCGAAATACGTGCAGTTTATTCCTGGAGTTTTCGCAAAACTTCGGGATACCTATGGCTATGAGCCCGAATTTTTGCACGACGTCCACCACAGGTTGACCCCTATCCAGGCTGCCCATTTGGGAAAACTCCTGGAACCGTATCGCCTTTTCTGGTTGGAGGATGCTGTTCCCGCCGAGCTTCAGGAGGGATTCCGGATTATTCGCAAACACACCACCATTCCGCTTGCCGTTGGTGAAGTTTTTAATAGCATTTTCGATTGCACAACCCTTATTACAGAGCAATTGATTGATTATATCCGAACGACGGCCACCCATGCCGGAGGGATAACCGGGATACGAAAGATAGCGGCTTTGGCGGAGCCTTTTCATGTCAAAACCGCTTGCCACGGGCCAACGGATATTTCACCTGTTGGAATGGCTGCTTGCCTCCATTTCGATTTAGCCGTACCGAATTTCGGAATCCAGGAATTCATGCTGCACACCGAAAAAATTAATGACGTGTTTCCCAACCAGTATCAATTGAACAATGGTTACGCTTCATTAAACGATGTACCCGGTCACGGGGCGGATATCGATGAAAAGCAGGCGGCAAAATACCCTTACCAGAGAAAGTTCCTGCCCGTTAACCGCCTGGAAGACGGAACGATGTGGAGCTGGTAGTTTTTGGAATGTGTCAGAATATAAAATATAGAACCACAACGCATGTTTAAACAACTCCTCAATTGGCTGCTGGCCATCGGGCCCGGGATCTTTGCTATCGGCTACACCATTGGTACGGGCAGTGTCACCTCCATGGTGGTTGCAGTTGCCTGTTTTCATGGGTACTCATGGAAGCGTATGGACGCTATACCATCGTCACGGGCGGTACGGCGCTGCATGGGTTTCGCAAGCACCTGAAATTCGGCAACCTCGTAGCCATCCTGATCATCATCGGGGTGTCGTTCGGACAGATGAACTCGCTCATCGGCATCCTCGGAATTTGCTCCAATGCCATTTTTGAAACGCTTTCGCTGTTCATCCCCTCCTTGAAGGGCATGCCATATCAAGCAGTTTTGGTGATTGCACTCCTAATCACCGGCGGGATGTACTCCTTGCTTTTGGTGGGGAACTATTCGTTTTTTGAAAAAATCCTGTTGTTGTTCGTTACGCTCATGGGGCTGTCGTTTCTGCTGTCCCTGTTCATTGTCTTCCCCGACCCAAAAGAAGTTGCTGCTGGCTTTCTACCCTCCATCCCACAAGTGGAAGGCGGTAAAATGATGGTTGCTGCCTTTGTCGGAACCACGATGGCGGCGGCGACATTCCTCTCGCGCCCCCTATTCATTTTTGGAAAAGGCTGGACAATCGCCAACCTGAAAGACCAGCGGAAAGACGCATTTTGGGCGGCGTTGCTCATATTTTTCATCAGCGGCTCCATCATGGCAGTGGCGGCAGGAGCGCTTTTCCATCAGGGACAACCCGTCACCAAGGTACTGGATATGGTTTCCACGCTGGAGCCGATTGCCGGGCGGTTTGCCATCGCCCTGTTCATCCTGGGGACCTTAAGCGCAGGGCTTTCCTCTATTTTTCCGATTATGATGATAACGCCGTTACTCCTCGCGGATTACCAGGCAGGCAAGCTGGATACCAACTCCAAACAGTTCAAAATACTGGCAGCCATCGCCTCCATCATCGGATTGACCGTTCCTGTTTTTGGGGCAAACCCAATTCAAATGCAGATCCTTTCGCAGGTGTTTAACGTGTTTGTCCTGCCGCTGGTCATCCTTGGAATCATCGTTTTAACCAATAATAAAAAACTTATGGGCGAGCACCGGGCAGGCTTCGTGCTCAACGCCGGGATGGTGCTGGCCTTGCTTTTCGCCTGCCTCATTTCGTACAACGGGGTGCAGGCCATCATTGAAAAATTCCAATAAAAACCAACAAATGAAAAAACAGCATATCATCATCGCTTTCTTCGCCGTTGGCTTCCTGTTCTTACTTTGTGGGTGCAACCGACCAAAGGGGTTGGTTAAAAACATGGACGAGTTTAATCAAGCGGTGCAAGCAGCCCGGCCTGGCGACATCATCACCCTTGCCAACGGGGTCTGGACCAATGCCGAACTCGTATTCACCGGAAAAGGGACCGCTGAAAAACCCATCACCCTCACCGTTCAGGAAAAAGGCAAGGTGACCTTGGAGGGGCAGTCCTTTTTGCAAATGGCGGGAGAACATGTAATCGTGGAAGGGCTGGTTTTCAAAAACGGATATACCCCGGTGAGCGAGGTCATCGCATTTCGCAAAAGCAAAGAGGAACTTTGCAACAACTGCCGGGTGACGGAGTGCGTCGTGGACAATTACAACAACCCCGAACGCTTCGAGTCCGATTATTGGGTCGGCATGTATGGTAAAAACAACCGCTTTGACCATAATTATCTGGTGGGCAAAAGGAACGTCGGCGTGACGCTGGCGGTGCGCCTGGACACGGAAGCAAGCCGGGAAAACAACCACCGGATCGACCACAACTATTTTGGGGACCGCCCCATTCTGGGCAGCAACCGCGGCGAAACCATCCGTATCGGCACCAGCCATTATTCACTAACCAATTCCAACACCATCGTCGAATACAACTACTTCGACCGTTGCAACGGCGAGCACGAAATCATCTCCAACAAAAGCTGCCGGAACACGTTCCGGTACAATACCTTTTTCGAGTGCCAGGGTACCCTCACCATGCGCCACGGCAACGAAACCCTGGTGGAAAGCAACTACTTTTTTGGCAACCGCAAACCCAATACCGGCGGTATCCGAATCATCAACGAAAAGCAAAAAGTAATCAACAACTACTGCGAAGGACTAACCGGCTACCGCTTCCGCGGCGCGCTCGTCATCATGAACGGCGTGCCCAATTCCCCCATTAACCGCTATTTTCAGGTCACCGATTCCGAGGCGTCGAACAACGCCTTCATCGATTGCGACTATATCCAGCTTTGCGCCGGCAGCGATGCCGAACGGAGCGCCGTGCCCGTCAACACGGTGGTCCGCAACAACCTGTTTTACAATGAAAAAAAAGCGGATCTGTTCACCGTGTATGACGACATCAGCGGGATTTCGTTCCAGGGCAACGTGTTGAGCCCCAACCTGGCGCCGATAAGCAAGACCGGGTTTACTCAGGCAAAACTTGCCTTTTCAAGGGACCCCAACGGCATCCTGCTGCCCGGCGATAACTCCGTGAAAGCTGGAATCACGGAGGTGAAACCCCACGCTACCCCCGAAAACACGGGCGTCCGCTGGTATCCCCGGAACGACCAGGAAGTGCGGTTCCAAACCGGAAAAACGATCGCCGTCGCGCCCGGAACCAATACCCTGTTCGAGGCAGTGAAAAATTCAGGCAGCGGCGATATCCTGGAGTTGGCGGAAGGCGACTACCTGCTGACGAAGGCCATTGACGTTTACCACCCGATCACCGTTCGGGCAAAGGCGGGCAAACCCACCATCCGGTACGAGAAAAATTCCCTGTTCAATATCGAAAATGGCGGCGCGCTCGCATTGGATAACCTGAAAATTGACGGCGCCGAATGCCCCGATTATTCCGGCAATGCGGTCATCCGCACCAGCCGCTATTCGATGAACCGCAACTACAAGTTGTTCATCGAAAACTGCGATTTCACCGGCCTCGACGTGAACCACAGTTTCAACGTGCTGCGGATTTACAAAAACACCTTTGCCGATTCGGTGGTGTTGCGCCATTCGACCTTCAGCAACATCAGCGGCGCCATCCTCCAACTCGATGCGGAAACGGACGACATCGGCATTTACAGCGCTGAAAACGTGGTGATTGACAACTGCCAGTTTGCGGACATCGGCGGCACGGCGCTCCACCTCCACCGGGGAGGAAACGACGAAAGCACCTTCGGCCCGATGCTGCAACTGAACAACTCCCGCTTCCAAAACGTGGGCGGCGACAAGCGCAACAAAGCAGCAGCCTCCGTTTCGTTGCACGGCGTGCAGGTGGCCAGGATTACCGGCTGTGATTTCACGGATTGCCAGCCCCTGAAACTGCACCTCGTGGTCGGGGATCCCATCACGAAAATCAAGGAGAGCCGGTTCAACAACACCGCTAAAGTGGTGACGCAGGACGGCTCCTACAAGGATGCGGATTTGAATTTTAATTGAACGGCAGGGGCGTTGTAGTTCGGGCATTCAAGAACAAGAACAATGAATTTTAGATTACCAATAGTATCTTTCCTCATTTGCAGCTTCTTCGCAACCACTGCGCTGACCCAGAACCACCCCAGCCTGATGCTGACCCCGGAGAGCGTGCAGCTGATCCGAACCCAACTCGGACGTGCGCCGCTTTTCGACCAGGAACTGGCCGAAACCATCAAACAAGTGGATGCTGAAATCGCTGCGGGCATTGAGGTACCTATCCCGAAGGACATGTCCGGCGGATACACCCACGAACGCCACAAAAAGAACTTTTTCATCCTGCAAAAAGCGGGAAATGTATTCCAGATTACCGGCGACGAAAAATACGCGGTGTACATCCGGGACATGCTGCTCGAATACGCCAGGCTGTTCCCCACCTTGGGGCGCCACCCAACGCGTAAGTCCTATGCCACCGGCAAAATTTTCTGGCAATGCCTGAACGATGCCAACTGGCTGGTGTACGTCAGCCAGGCGTATGACTGCATTTACGACTGGCTGAAACCGGAGCAGGTCCACTTGTTGAATACCCGTTTGTTCCGGCCCTTAGCCGATTTCATTTCCGTCGAAAACCCACAGTTTTTCAACCGCATCCACAACCACTCCACCTGGGGCAATGCCGCAGTTGGCATGATTGGCCTGGTGATGAACGATGAAGAACTGGTGCAGCGGGCGTTGTACGGAATCGAAAACGACGGCATTCCCGAAGACCAGCGGGACAACGACGGCGGGTACATCAAAATCGACGGGGTGCGGAAAGCGGGCTTCCTTGCCCAGCTTGATTATTCGTTTTCGCCGGACGGGTATTTCACCGAGGGACCCTATTATTTGCGGTATGCCATGACGCCGTTTCTGTTGTTTGGAAAGTCCTTGGCGAATAACCGGCCCGATCTTCGTATCCTGGATTACCGGGATGGTATTTTGCTAAAAGCCGTTGACGCGCTGCTCAACCAGACCGATGCCAAGGGGCAGTTTTTCCCCATCAACGACTCGCAAAAAGGCATGTCGTGGCTGTCCCGGGAAGTAATCAGCGCTGTAGATATCGCCTATTTTCACGGGGGCCGCGACCCCAGGTTGTTGTCTGTTGCCCAGCGGCAAAACCGCGTGCTGCTCGACGAGACCGGGTTTGCTGTGGCCACCGATATCGCCAAAGGGTTGGCAATGCCTTTTCAGCAGAAGCCGGTAGCCTACGTAGACGGCGCAGACGGAAAGCAAGGCGGCGTTGGCATCTTGCGCACGGACGCATCCGGCGGCGAGCTTTGCCTCGTCCTGAAATACTCCGCCCACGGCATGGGCCATGGGCATTTTGACAAGCTTTCCTATTCGTTATACGACGAAATCGGGGAGGCGGTTCAGGATTACGGCGCTGCCCGATGGGTGAACATCGATCAAAAAGGTGGCGGGATATACCTTCCGGAAAATCAGACGTGGGCGAAGCAGAGTATTGCGCACAATACCCTGGTGATGAATGAACGCACGCATTTCGAGGGGGACATCAAAAAAGGCGAAGCCCATCACCCTGATCTGTATTTTTTCCAGGCGAATAAGCCGGGTCGGCAAGCGGTGAGCCCAAAAGACCGCCCTCCGTATCCCGGAAGCGATTTGCGCCGCACGATGGTGCTCTGGAATGACCCCGGTTTTGAAAAACCGCTCGTGTTGGATGTGTTCCGCGTTCGGTCGGATTCGGTTAGTCAGTATGATTTGCCGCTTTGGTTTCAGGGGCATTTAATGACGCAAAATTTTGATTATCAGCCGGAAACGACTTCGTTATCCACCCTGGGCACGGGGCACGGCTATCAGCATTTGTGGAAAGAAGCGGTGGGCAAAACAGACCAAGGCCATGCCCAATTCACCTGGTTTGGCAACGGCCATTTTTATACCCAAACCTGCGTCGTAGCGCCGGAAGACGAGTTGATTTTGGCGCGGCTGGGGGCCAATGACCCCAAATTCAATCTGCGCCACGACCCCGTTTTCATCCAACGGAAAAAAGGGGTAAAAACAGCGGTGTTTTTCTCGATTATTGAGCGGCACGGCGCGTACAATCCCGTGGAAGAGATTCCGGAAAAACCATTTCCAAAGGTGGCCCGGGTGCGCCTGGTTCACGAAAGCCAGCAATATACCGTGGTGGGGTTCCAGCATACCAATGGCGACCGAATGGACGCTGTTGCTGGCCAACGAAGATGCGTCCGAAACGTCGGCGCACGAGGTCCGGGCGGGCGGCAACCTATACCGCTGGACGGGACCTGTTTATGTGATGAAAAATTGATTGTAAAAAATGTATACGATGGAAAAAATTCAACCAAGCAAAGAATTTCTTTTCGGAAGCGAAATCGAATGGGAAGAAACCGGCCCCGGATTAAAGCGCCAAATAATGGGCTACGATGACCACATCATGCTCGTCAAGGTGGACTTCAAAGCAGGCGCGGTCGGCCAATTGCACGAACACCATCACTCGCAGGTGACCTATGTGGAAAGCGGGGAGCTTGAAATGACCATCGGCGAAGAGGTTCGCATCATCAAAGGCGGGGACTCCTACTACGTCCCGCCCCACGTTCTGCACGGCTGTGTGTGCCTAAAGGACGGGGTGCTGATTGATGTGTTCAGCCCGTACCGGGAGGATTTTTTAGCGTAACCGCCAAAAAATAACATGTCATGCCGGCGGCAACGAGTGGTCTTTGGAGACAGCCCCGGCACAAAACCAATAGTATGAAAATTAAAGGACTGCGCTGGTGGATTCTGAGCCTCATCGCCTTTGCAACGGTCATTAATTACATCGACCGGAATGCGTTGGGCATATTATGGCCGGAAATTTGGAAAGATATCGGATTGGAGGAAGGCGAAGCAAAGAACGTTTATGCAGCTATTTCCACGTTTTTTTTAGTCGCTTACGCCCTTAGTAAAGGCTTGTCGGGCAGGCTGTTCGACATTATCGGCACCCGGATGGGGTTTGTCCTTTCCATCGTCGTATGGTCGGTAGCGGCGGCGCTGCACGGGCTGGCGAAAGGAGCTACGAGCTTCCTCATCTTCCGCGCGCTGCTCGGCCTCGGAGAGGCCGGCAACTGGCCCGGAGCGACCAAATCGAACGCCGAATGGTTTCCTGTGAAAGAACGGGCGCTGGCGCAGGGCATTTTCAACACCGGCGCCTCGGTTGGGGCGATTGTTTCGGCGCCGCTCATTGCCGTGGTATTCACCTGGGTGGGCTGGAAAATGACGTTCATTTTAATGGGCAGCCTCGGGTTGCTTTGGCTGATCCCCTGGCTCTGGCTGAACCGCGGAACGCCGGACAAGCACCCGTTCCTTTCGGAAGAGGAGCGGGATTATATCCTCAAAGGAGCTGCCCCGAAGGAATCCACTCCCGCAGCAGCCGACGACCGCTGCCTGAGCTACGGCGAGCTTATTCGCTACAAGGAATCGTGGGCCGTGATGCTGTCCCGGTTTGCGATTGACCCGATTTGGTGGATGTTTGTTATTTGGCTGCCGATTTACCTCAACGACCAATTCGGGTTCAATGTGAAAGAAATCGGTTTTTTTGCCTGGGTACCTTATGCCGGCGCCGCGCTGGGAAGCTTGTTCGGCGGTTGGCTGGCAAGGCGTATGATCGAAAACGGCGCTTCGGTGAACAAGGCCCGCAAACGGATCATCGGAATGTCGGCCTTCCTGATGTTGCCCGGCTTGATCGGCGGGGCTTTTGCCGCCGAACCGGTATTGGCCGTGGTGCTGATTGCCGTGGTGCTGTTTGGATTTCAAATGGCGATCGGCAATATCCAGACCATGCCGAGCGACTACTTTTCCGGTAAATCGGTCGGTACGCTGGCGGGCATGGGCGAGTTCGCTGCCGCATTGGGTTCTATTATTTTGTCCACCTTCCTCATTCCATGGCTTTCCGAAATCAGCTACCTGCCGGTGTTTATTTTGGGGGCAGTGCTGGCGCCGCTGGGCATCGGGGCCGTGTTTGCGCTGGGTGGAAAGATTGAAAGACTGAAAGTATAGGGTTTTGAAACAGGTATTGAACCGGGGAGGGCCAAACCGTTTCTAACCGATGAAATAATTAATAGCTAAAAAAAATAAACATGAAACTAAAAGGGAAAGTAGCTGTCGTGACAGGCGGCGCACGCGATATTGGACGTGCCGTTTGTGTGAAGCTGGCTAAAGAAGGCGCCAGGGTGGTTGTCAACTATTTTGACAGCGAATCCGATAGAGACGCCACGTTAACGGCCATCCAGGCTGTCGGCGGCGAGGCTATTGCCGTTTATGCGGATGTTACCAAACAAAGCGATATTGACCATTTGGTAGCAAAAACCAAAGAAGCTTTTGGCGACCATGTGGATATTCTGGTGAATGTAGCTGGAGGCCTCTTTGGGCGCAAAACCATTGAAGAAGTAGATGAGGCCTTCTACAATCTTTTGATGAATGTAAATTTCAAATCCGTTGTTTTTGTAACGAAAGCATTCAAGCCGTTGATGGGCAAAGGAGGTTCCATTATTAACTTTGCTTCCCAAGCCGGCCGCGATGGGGGCGGGCCTGGGGCTACTTTATATGCGGCATCCAAGGGAGCGGTCTCTACCTTTACCAGGGGCCTGGCAAAAGAATTTGGGCCGCAAGGTATCCGGGTAAATGCGCTAAACCCAGGAATGATTGCCACGAAATTTCATGATGATTTCACGAAAGATGAGGTTCGGGTGAAGGTCGCAAGTGCTACCGCCCTCAGAAGAGAAGGGACCGCAGAGGAGGTAGCGGATTTAGTGGCTTACCTGGCTGGAGAGGAATCATCGTTCCTCACTGGAAACAACGTAGATATCAATGGCGGGCTGGCCTTCAGCTAGGGAGCGAATTCAAAATGTACCATCGTTATGGAATTAACAGGAAAAACTGCTATCGTCACAGGAGGCGGGAGAGACATCGGACGGGCCATTTCCATTAAACTGGCCTCTATGGGGGCGAATGTAGTGTTGAATTACTACAACACGCCTACCGACGCGGAAGATACCTTGCAAACCATTCTATCCAATGGCCGCAAGGCGATAGCGGTCAGGGCCGATTTGACCCAATGGGACGAGTGTTTGCGCTTAACCGATGAAGCCCGCAAGGCTTTTGGGGATGCAATCCACATTCTGGTCAATAATGCCGGCGGATTAGTGGCTCGGAAAACCCTCTGCGACATGGATGAGCAGTTCTGGGATTTCGTCATGGATCTCAACCTGAAGTCCACGTTCATGATGCACAAAGCGGTCGTTGCTCACATGCCGGCAGGCGGTTCCATCATCAACATTGCTTCGCAGGCAGGACGCGATGGCGGCGGCGGCGGCGCCTCTGCTTACGCTGCTTCCAAAGGCGCTGTAATGTCGTTCACCCGGGCTATGGCCAAAGAACTCGGTCCACAAGGCATTCGGGTGAATGCGCTCTGTCCGGGGTTAATTGCCACTTCGTTCCACGATACGTTCACACCAGACGACGTTCGGGAAATCGTTGCCAGCAGAACCCCCCTGCGCCGGGAAGGAACAGCCGAAGAGGTGGCTAATCTGGTCGGATGTCTTGCTTCCAGCGAAACGTCCTTCGTGACCGGAGCGAATTTTGATATCAACGGCGGGCTGGCATTTTCGTAAACCCGTGCACACAGGGGAAACGCCTTGAAATGCCAGGCTTCAGGCCCTTTTTTATGCATACAGGTGGGGTGTTTAAGTTTACTATACTGACTTGGAGCGGATTGGGCTTCCAAACCCGCTCCAGGTCAGTATAGCAAGCTTAAGCCCTGTCGGGGCGTCTATCCTCCCTTTTTCAGCGCTTCATTGATCAAATGCACCAAGCCTGTCCGCTCCCGTCTGCGTTAACAGCCGGTTCAACTGCGTTTTCATCTTTTTGAGTATGCGGGCCTTGCCTGGATCATCCATTAGGTTGTGCAGCTCATAGGGATCTTCGGCAAGGTCGTATAGTTCATTCATTCCTTCCAGATCGACGTAGTGGATATATTTGTAACGACTGTCCCGAACGGCTTTGTAGCCCATTTTGAATACCCGGGGGAATACCGTGTCGCTATAATATTCAATCAGAATCGATTTCCGCCAAGCAGGGGCGTTTTCTTTGAAAATCGGTACCCACGAGTTGCCCTGACGAAGGGGCCCCGGAGTTTCGCCGGCGATATCGAGCAGCGTTGAAGCAAGGTCGATGCTTAAAACCATTTGCTCCGGCTTGATTCCGGCTTTGATTAATGGCGGGTACCGGACCAGCATAGGAATGCGAATAGCCTCTTCGTAAGCCAGTCTTCGTTCTAAATCAAGGCAATGTTCTCCATACCAATACCCATGGTCGCTGGTGAATACTACAATGGTATTGTCCAATTCGCCCTTGGCTTCCAGGGCTTTTAGTATGGCTCCAAGGCCCTCATCGACAGCCATCAGCATTTCGGAACGGTCGCGGATGGTTTTCTCTTTGGTCGACGTTTCCGCGCTTAAGGGAGGCACCCCTTCAATTTTCCGCATCAGGGCCGGCTTGTCGAGCGGGGGAATATTGTAGTTGGGTCTTCGGTTGAAAACAGCGGATTCATAGAGCCCCAGATGTCTTTCGGCGGGAATAAAATCGCCCTCGCCTATGTTTATTACGCTGCCGTCATCGCGTTGAATGGTATTGGGGTGAAGCGCCTTGTGTGCCAGGTACAGCAAAAAGGGTTGATCGCGCTCCTGATTGATGAATTGGAGAGAGTGATCGATCAGGATGTCGGTTACATACCCCTTTACCTTTTGTTGGGTCCCATTAATGTTTAACGCCGGATCGGTGGCTTCTCCTTGCCCTTTTAGGGAAACCCAATAATCAAAACCAGGGCGCTTTGAATCATCATTTCCCATATGCCACTTGCCGATGAAAGCGGTGGCGTAGCCCTTTTGATGCAGTTGTTTGGGAAAGGTATTCAGTTCGTGGCTTTGCGCATTGCGCGCGGTGTTGTCCGTGATGCCATTGGTGTGGGGATACTGACCGGTTAGAAAACTAGCCCGGCTGGGGGAACAAAGGGGAGTGGTGGCAAATGCATTTGGAAAGGCGGCGCCTTCTTTAGCAAGCCGGTCAATATTGGGGGTCTGTATATAGTTGTGGCCTGCTTCCCCATATTCGTCCCAGCGCATATCGTCTACGAGGACTACGACAATGTTAGGGCGTTTCTGCTGTTCCGATAACCGGGCAGAAGGGTTGCGTTCCAAATCAGCTGTTTTTTGAGCCAAAATGGGAAAGGAAAAGGCGATCAGCAAAGGGATAAGTGCAAGTGAACCTTTCATTGTGTGCATGTTTCTTTAGGATAATTTCCTGGACCGACTTCACAAAACCACACTACTGGGCATTTTGGGAACGAGACGTTTGCGAAACCTGGAAGGTCTGGGCGCCAGGAAAACGAAAATGCCCGGTAGTGTGCGCAAAAACCAACCCAAATAGGGAGAAAATAGATTTTATTGCAATAATAGGCAATCCGTTTTGCTTTAACAACAAGGCAAACAGACCTGCCAAAGCCTTTTTCGAAGGCCAGTTTACAGGCAAAAACGATTAAACTTTAGGGCCTTCTGCCAAAATGTGCTTTCCTGAAATCCAAAAAGCAGCGGAAATCAATAGAGTGCAGCCGAAGGAAAGGAAGAAAAGATTTTTGTTGTATCCCAAACTGCCGCAAATGGCATAAAGCAAACACAAGGGGAAATATCCAAGCAGGTTGAACAGGAAATACGGTTTAAAGGGCATTTTGTTGTAGCCGCAAACCACACAGATGCTTTCAGACAAAACGGGAATTCCTCTGGTCATGAGAATGGACAAGGCGCCATGCCTGGATAACAGGGTATGCGCTTTTTCGTCCGATTTCGATTTCAGCCCAAAGGAAGCGGCTTTTCCTATGTAATAGCCAAGGACGGCACTGGCCAGAAGGGAAATTAAGGAAACCAAACTCCCCGCGATACCGCCTAAAACGTAGCCATTCAAATACATGACGACGCTGGAGGGAACGGGCAGAAAAATATCCGACGTCAGAACGCCAAAACTTGCCAGCGCAAAGACCGTAGCATTGGCGGTCAGGCTATTCAGCAACTGGGTAAAGTAGGTTTCGGTGTTTTTAAATAACACAAATATCACCAGGATAACCGTTGGGACAATGATATACGGAAGAAAGGGTTTTTGCATGGTTATTTGGTTGGCGCAGCTGGTGATTTAAAAATTACAGAAGTTTGCTAGTCCGGCTTCCAAACAGGGGTCTCATTGCGTTTTGGCTCCGTGGTCAATCGAATTTTCTTTCTGGTCCCAACGTGTATTACCCACACATCGTATTGAGCAGAAGTACCGCTGGAATAGGCAATCCACTTTCCGTCTGGCGACCAGGAAGGGGAGTAGTCTTCCAAAACGTCGTTGGTCAGGTTGATTATGTTGCTGCCATCGGAGTTCATTACAAAAAGCTCAAAATTTCCATCCTATTCACGTGTTCAGGTAATAATTAGTTCATGAATCAGTTTTCAAAAAGTCTCCGTCTATGATAAGAAGTTTGACGCCATTTTCGGAAACCGAACGGTGCGAACTAAGTTCATCAGACACCACATACGTTTCCCCTTTGGTCAGTTTAATGCGCGCTCCCGTTTGTAGTTCGCTAATAAACTCACCTTCCAGACAATGTACAATATGTCCTTTTTGACACCAGTGGTCGGCTAAATACCCGCTTGAGTATTCTACCAACCGTATTCTAAGTCCAGCAAATTGAATGGTCTGCCAGAGCGCTACTCCTGTCTCGCCCTTATATTCCACTTTTTCAATAGAAGCCCAGTCTATGGTTTGAAATGGTATGTTGCTCATTGGTTAAGGTTTTATTTTCCAAATTTTATTGTGCGCATTTAAGTATTCAGATATTGCAGCAGACCCATACCAGGGATAAAGTTCTGCGCGTAATAACGTTGCTTTTATTGCAGGATCTGTTTCAAGAAGTTTGCCCGCTTCGGCAAGGGACGGCACATTCAGAATAAACAAACCTCTGAAATCATCATTGTTCTCCCCAAATGGCCCTGCAAGAACCAGTTGTTTGGTTTCAACCAATCTTTCCATGTTGGCAAAATGGCCAGCAAAGCAGCTGTCAATAAAAGGTTTATCCGTTGTTTTGTTGTCTCCTGTTTTGAGAACTACGAAGACATACATTTTCATTCCGTAGTCATCAGCGCCCAGTTTTTTAGCGAGCGTTGTGTCGAGTTGGGGGTTGGTTGTTTGTCCAAATGCAAAGGGTACAATTGAAAGTATGAATATAAAGGTTATTAGTGATTTCATAATTTTCCGTTTTATTGTTGTTTTTAAAATGCCCTATAACTACTATATTAGCGAAACTGACCAAAGTAAAAACCCGAAACCGTTCACCCTTACTTTGTTGCTTATCATTTCGCCTATATCCCTTATCCGCTGCCACCCCGGCGATTGCGGAATCCAAACCGCTTCTTACTCTTTGACAATCTTTTGAAAATTCCGCTTAAAACGATCTTTAATCTCTACGAAATACACCCCTTTAGGTAAGTTGGGATTAAGTGAAAACTGGAATTGATTCTTGCCACTACTTACCGTACCGGCATATAGGTTCTGAGTCATCCTGCCGGCAAGATCCATTAATTTGATGGTAATGTGCTGGGGATAGGCTGACGAAAACTCCAGGCTTAACGTACCATCTACCGGATTAGGATATGCTGCAAGGTATTGGATGGTAGCAACCTGCTCCTGAACAGAGGTTGTTAGCAATTCAAAATTAAAGTAGTTGATATTAAACCCATTGGCTTGTGCGCGAGCTTGCATGACATAGACCCCCTCCTTTAAATGAATGGTCGTGTTAAAGTTTTGCCAGTTTTGCCAACCATTGGTAGCGCTGTATGGCACTTCTGTTTGCAGCGAATCATTAAAGGTGAGCAGCAAGGTTCCTCCTGAAAACCCAGCAATTCTATTGACAATTCGGTAAAGCCCGGATTGGGTTACGTTAATCGTATATTTCATCCAATCCCCGCTTTCGATGTAGCCCACATTTTCACCGCCGCCAACATCCGTGCAAGGTTCCGTTTGGATACCATTCATGGCAAAGAAATATTCCGCCTCTACCCGCCCGGGCGCCGCATAGGTTTTGTTGCCAGCGGCGACGGCATTATACACGAAAAAATTAGCCAGACTATCCAGCACCAAACCCTCAGAAGCAATGTTCTTTCCCGAATAAGAAAGGGTAATGTTCTCGGCTACGTCAATAGCCCGGTTCAAAGCAAGCAACAGGATACTCTTATCGTAGCTGGCAATACGTATTTCGCGAAGGAGGTTAGGGATTACGGCGCCATTTATTTTTACGGTAAAATCGGAATGGAGGGCCTCCGCCAAGGTGATTTTATCGGACAGCGCCAGTACAATCTTATCGCCTGAAGGGGTAGTCGATGCGGCGTAAGGCACTAATGCAGGAGCAGAAACCTTCGTTGGGAATTGATCCAAACCATGTTTATACCCATACAACGGGTTGTAATGACTATCCTCCACATTGATGGGAACTTGCGCCATCGTTTTGGGCCAGGAATGGGTAAGTTTTCCGGAAGGCAGGTAATCGCCAAAAAGCACTTCGGCAATTCCGTCTCCTTCGGTGCCCGGATACCAAACCGCCAGCATGGCATCGGAATAGGGTAGGAGCTCTCCAAAAACCATCGGCCGGCCCGAGACCAACAACGCAATGGTCGGTATGCCTTTTTCTTTTAGGGTTTTTAACAGGTTCACATCTTCTGGGCCTAATACCAAGGAAGAACGATCTCCGCCCCCCTCTGCGTAGGGTGTCTTTTCACCAATAACGACCACGGCCACATCAACCGAACCCGTGTAATTCCCATTGGGCGCATAGATGACTTTGCTCGATCCCGCCAGCTTTTGAATACCCGTCAAAATATTCGTACCGGGAGTAATCGCGCCATTGCCTCCTGCCCAGGAAATGGTCCAACCCCCACATTGCCCTCCCAGGTCAGCGGCTAAAGGACCAGCCACTAGGATGGTTTGATTGTTTTTTTTCAGGGGAAGCACATCATTTTTGGCATCCAAAAGTACGATCGATTCTCTTACCACTTGTCGCGCTATAGCACGGTGTTCCTGGGAGCCTACGGAAGCGGCTAATGAATGGTCCGTAAAGGGTTTCTCAAATAAATTAAGCAAGAATTTTTGCTTCAATATTCTTCGCACGGCATCATCTATTCTGGATTGACTAACCTCGCCCTCTTGAACCAAACTTAGGAGATGGCCAATAAATACCTCATATCTATCGGGCACCATAACCATGTCAACGCCCGCATTAATCGATCTTTTGATCGCCGTGCGGTAATTCTCATCCACCTGATCGACTCCTTTCCAATCGGAAATAACAAACCCTTCAAATCCTAGTTCGGTTTTTAGCACATGGGTCAGCAGGTAATTATACCCATGTAATTTCACCCCGTTCCAACTGCTATACGAAGCCATAACGGTACCTACCTTGGCCGCAATGGCATCCTTGTATCCGTCCATATGAACCGACCGGAGTTCTTGCTCGCTAACAAACGTATTTCCCTGATCGCTTCCATTGATCGTTCCTCCATCGCCAACGAAATGCTTCGCGCAAGCCAGAATGGTTTCCTTTGCCCCTAAATCCGTTCCTTGTAACCCGAGAACGGATGCGCGGGCCATGATTTTTTGGATTTCTGCTGTTTCGCCAAATCCTTCATACGTTCTGCCCCATCGTTCGTTTCGCGGCACGGCAATGCAGGGGGCAAATGTCCAGTCGATACCGGTAGCGGCCACTTCTTTAGCGACGATTTGATTAGCCGCTTCGATCAACGCCGGATTCCAGGTACAACCCATACCAATATTATGGGGAAAAATAACGGCGCCGTAAACATTGTTGTGTCCATGTACGGCATCAATCCCGTAGATCAATGGAATCCCTAACCTGCTCTCCAATGCCTTGCGCTGAAATATATCATACATATTCGCCCATCCCGTCACCGTATTTGACGAAGGGGATGAGCCGCCACCACTCAAAATGGATCCAATACCATAGCTGGAGATGTGCCCAAGCGTTACTAAAGCGCCTCGTTCTACTTGGGTCATTTGGCCTACTTTCTCTTCGAGGGTCATGAGCCGCAACAAACTATCCACCTGCTGGTCAATGGTTTGGCTGATTAAATTCAGGGAGGTAAAAAGACTAACGGAAAGGAACATCATGTACTTCATGCGTAAATTATTTAATGTCTGTCCATTTATAGTGTTTTGAACAACTCGATGCATCTGGGTAACAGACTTTCCAGGTTTTCAAAACCTGGAAAGTCTTATCCATTATTTGCCGCTATCCAAGTGTTCAGGTAAGAAATATACGAACCGAAGCGGTTTGGGCATTTCTC
The DNA here is from genome assembly GCA_016713275.1 of Haliscomenobacter sp. Taxonomy (GTDB): domain Bacteria; phylum Bacteroidota; class Bacteroidia; order Chitinophagales; family Saprospiraceae; genus JADJPL01. Next base: position 79,926 of record JADJPL010000016.1, on the reverse strand, counting down.
AAACCGCTATAATTCATGAATCAGTTTTCAAAAAGTCTCCGTCTATGATAAGAAGTTTAACGCCGTTTTCGGAAACCGAACGGTGCGAACTAAGTTCATCAGACACAATATACGTTTCCCCTTTGGTCAGTTTAATGTGCGCTCCCGTTTTTAGTTCGCTAATGAACTCGCCTTCCAGGCAATGTACAATATGTCCTTTTTGACACCAGTGGTCGGCTAAATACCCGCTTGAGTATTCTACCAACCGTATTCTAAGTCCAGCAAATTGAATGGTCTGCCAGAGCGCGACTCCTGTCTCGCCCTTATATTCCACTTTTTCAATGGAAGCCCAATCTATGGTTTGAAATGGGATGTTGCTCATTGGTTAAGGTTTTATTTTCCAAATTTTATTGTGCGCATTTAAGTATTCAGATATTGCAGCAGACCCATACCAGGGATAAAGTTCTGCGCGTAATAACGTTGCTTTTATTGCAGGATCAGAATAACGGCTAATAATATTTATCAATTCCGCCAAATCCTGGCAGAAGTTTGTTGTCGCGTGTCTTTTGAATAAAGTTGTCGAGTCGTTTGATGAATTCCTCTGGCCGTTTTCTTGCACTGTCAATATAGGCAACTCGTATTCGTTTATAGGGTTCTGAAAACTGGGTATAGTTATTCCAGGCAACTTGATCGCTGTTTATTGCATTAATTATATCTTCGGGAAAGACAAACGTTTGCGAGATGATCTCCTGAAGTTTTATAAGAAGCGAATCATGAATTAAATTGTTTTCGGCCAGCCATTTCAGTCGTTCTATATTCGGTTGTGAATACGTGCTCTTTGCTTTTCTGGGCGTGAATCGCTGGATGGTGTGTTCTTCGTCAAGGGTTTTAATGATACTGTCTATCCAGCCGAAACAAAGGGCTTCTTCAACGGCATCATTGTACGGTATGCGTTGTTTGCCTGTTGCCTTTTTAGCGTATACCAGCCAAACTTCCTTCTTTGTATTGAAATTGGTTTCAAGCCAATTTCTCCATTCCGCTCTTGTTTTTATGTTGAGGATACCGTCTTTTCCCATGTTGCTTTATTGCGGCTAAAAGGTAAATGTTCCAACTTTAGGCCCCACTATTGCCAATACGAAATTAGTGGTTCGTTTTTTTCGATTCGTTTTTTGTACTCTGTTTTCTGGTTCTGTTTGTATTTTTATGAGATCGCTTTTCAATGCCCGCTTGGCTTTCGGCCGTGCCGCCGTGCCTTGGGTTTGCGGGCTTGTTGTTCGGCGGCATGGACAGCAAGCCTTTTCGGGCGGGTGTCGGAGTACAAAACTGCCGGCCTGCACTGAACCAGAATAGAACTGCAAAGCTTCAAGTATGCACGTCACCCCCCCCATGACGCAAACCTGTGTTAGCGCCAGGTTGTTCTTCTTCACACTACTGGACATTTTCGTTTTCCTGGCGCCCAGACCTTCCAGGTTTCCGAAACCAGGAAGGTCTATTTTCCAAAATGTCCAGTAGTGTGGTTCTTCTTTCAATTGTTCTCCGTGTAATGTTTAAAGTTATTGAGAATTGCTTGCCATCCATTGCGTTGCATATCAATTGGGTGTTCACTCTCTGGGTCAAAGGTTACGATAACTTCCGTCGTTCCATTTTGCGCATTAAATTCAACAGTTGCAAAACGTCCGCCAAATTCATAAGTGAAGTTTTCGCCGCGATGAATATCTGTATAAACCGCATCAAAGTCAAAACCAAAACTTCCGTCTTTCGCTTCCATTCTTGCAATATATCGTCCGCCAATTCTTAAATCGTTAGATGCTGACGGACAATGCCAACTTGGGTCAGCAAAGTTCCATTTGGTTATGTGTTCAGGCGCTGTGTAATAGTTCCAAACTTTCAGTTTGTCAGCCGAAACAACAGCCTGAACCGTGATTTTTGTTGTGTTCATTATTATTTGATTTTGTTCATTAATTCAGAAAGATTGTTGGCCCCCATTGAAACAACTTTGCCCATTATTTGGTTTCGCAATTTTTTTTCAAAGAGAAAATGTGGGGGAGTTTGAAGTGGCAAGGGGGTTTGTAGCGTTTATAAATTCTAAAACTATTTTTTTATTATTTTTCATTCTGAAAAGGCAATTATTTCGTCCTATAGAAATATTTCAATTGTCAGTGTAGATCTCCTCTTTTAAAGCTCAATTCTTTTTCGGATAATAACTTTTGCAGTTTAGGAATGGTGGTTTTCCCCACACCATGAAGGCCTAGAATTTCTTTTTCTGTGTATTTTGAGAGTTGCTCCAAAGTCATTATTCCATTATTTTCCAATGCACGTCTTGCCGGTGCTACGAGTAATGATAGAAAATTGTCTTTTGGCTTTCGTTCTTCTTCACAAATTGGACAAGTCGGACAGTCTGAACTTTTATAAAATTGGTGTCCTTTTTTACAAGTTTTCAACATCTTTTTTGTCTCCATTTTGTGTCATTTTTTTTGCGTGCTTACTGCCCAATAATTTCCCGCAAAATCAAAAAAAGCGCCCCTTGTGTCCGGGTCTCCTTCCTTTTTTGTGGGTTTTTCAATTATCACACAACCATTCTCGATGGCGTTGTCAAAAGTTTTGAAAACGTCAGGCACGTATACATGAAGCATAGTCTTATTGGCTTCATAGCTTTCTGTACTATCGCTAATCATGATCACCGAATCATCTAATTGCAATTCAATGTGAGCAATTTTTCCATTATCATGGTCAAATCTCCTTAATGTTTTAGCGCTAAAAATTGCAGTCAACAAGCCAACCAGCTTTTGAGCGTGGTCAACAATTAGATAAGGCGAAAGTGAATTGTTTTAAATGAGTTCATTTTTTTCGTTAATTTCATTTGATTTTTTTCGAGTGCCTGCTAACGGGGGCGTGGGCTATGCGGCTGCGCTTAGCCGGCTATGTGAGACTACGCAGAGTTCGCTACAGTTATTTTATTCCAAGCACTGATTCGAAAATGTTTTCAAAGAAGGTTTGTACAACCTGATCAAGGTTTTCATTTTCATGATCTTTCTCCCAATTTGGATGTTGCTTATCGCAATTCGCATATCTAACAATTATCTTCCCATCATTTGATATGTAAAAGGATCGCAACGATATTGATTCAGAAAAATCTGAATGTCCAATAAATCTGAAATCCTTTGTATCTTCATCAAAATAATTTAGCTCCAAGGGGATTACATTAGGAGTTAGCGGGTATTTATTATTTGACCGAAAAAATCTGAACATCAAGGTAGTAACAATTCTATTTGTGTCATTATTATGGAATCTTATAGAGAAAAAGTTTGTTCCTGCTGCTAGCCCTTTTTCTTTAATTTGCTGATATTTCTCAAAAGTAATAGGAGGATATTCATAAAAACTTACATAATAGGTTTCGATATTTTCGTCTATTACGGATGCAACTTGTTTAAATTCAAGTTTTATCTGATTGACTTTGTTTAACCACAGTTCATATTCCGCTTTATGTTTTGCCAATCTTTGTTGTGTATCCTTTACTCCGATTCTTTTCGCCCAGTCTTTAAGCCTGTTCGATTCATCTCGTATTCTTATGTATTCAGAAAATAATTCAGTGCAATTTTTTGTGACGACTTCAATGATTGGCTCATATTCACCTTGATCTGCCAAACTTAGTGCGGTATAGTAATCAGACCTTTCATTCCTTTTTATGTTGCAAATCGGAAATCCTTTTTTTAATAAAATTAGATTTAAAAGCAACCTGGCAGTCCTACCATTACCATCTTTAAATGGATGAATTTTCACCATTTCATGATGAGCAACTGCCCCTAAAACAATAGGATTTTCATTTTCGTTGGCTTTAATCCAATCGAATAACTCCCGCATGCGTATTGGAACCTCAAAAGGTTCTGGTGGTTTATGGTCAGACCCTGTAATAGTTACCCCAATATTCCGATAGTCTCCAGGGCTTTTAGTTTGATCATCGCCGATGATTAAACTATGAATTTGTTTTAAATAGTTCTCTGTTATTTCGTCATCTTCATTTACAAGTTCAAAAAGGAAATCGAACGCTAAACCAAGGTTTTTAACTTCAATGCTATCCTTAAGGGGCTTTCCTGAAATATCAATTCCTTCCTTCAGCACCAATAATGTCTCCTGAAGTGTAAGCCGGTTGCCTTCAATGCCAGAACTATGGTAAATATGGTGTGTTCTAAAATGCGCTCGCAATTTTTCAACGGCAATTTCATCCAGTGGGTGTTCCCTGAATCCTTCAATTTCATCCTGAAGATTTTTAATTTCCTGCATTAAGTCAGGAGAAAACTGAGTAGAATTAATTTCAATCATATTTTTCTTCTTGTTTTGTTATTGTAGCCGCAGTGCGACGTTAGGAGCATTGTCGGCTACGCCATGTGGGCGCCCGGCATGGGCATCCGATCCGGTATAAAGATACCGAAATATTTCTGGAGGGTGAAAGTCCCCAATGGGCAAGTTGCCGAAGCCCATTAGCAAGTTGTATTTTATCTTTTTGAGTGGTATCGTCTTTGATATCCCTCCGTATTTTTGACTTTTTTCCTCTTTTTGGGCAAATTAAAAAAACTTATGATACCATTTGCTATTCTTTTCTATTTCGTTACTCATTTCATTGACCGTCGCATATCTCTCGTATTCATTTTCTTTTGTCGCTTTGAATATTATTTTACTTATAAAACTTGGAATATGTTTACAATATTCAAGTAGAAAAGAATGTATTTGTGCAGATGTATTAAACTTGCATTCGCTAAATTTATTAGGGCAAAGTATTTCAAATAATAGAATCCCCAAAGCATAAATATCTGTCCGTTCTGTTACAAATCCATTAATTCTTTGCTCAAAAGGCATATATCCGACTGTCCCAAATGCTGCGGTATTGCAATCCAAGGTTTCTATTGTTTTTGGCAATTTGATTTTTATTTCTACTAATTTGGACATATCAACGAACATAAAATCCATTATTTTAGGTTCGTTATTTTTGGTTAAAAGGATATTTGCCGGTTTTATATCTCCGTGCATCAGACCCGTTACTTGAAACCCAAGTTTGTTGGTATATTTCAGATTATGAGAATAATGCATCGCCAAACAAACTTTTTTAAATATATCTATTCTATTCCAAACATCTGCTTTTTGCAGACCTGTTTTTGTTATGTTATTTAAAGTTCCTCCGTCAATAAACTCCATAACTATATAAAAACACTTTGAGGAATTTATTACAACTTCTCCGACATCATATGTTTTTACGATGTAAGGGTGGTTTAAAAGTTGTAATCCTGTTACTCCAAGTGAAATTATTTCATCTAAAAAATCAAAACCTTCTTCAATTTCATGTGATATCTTTACAGCGTAGGTGTGGCCTAAATGCGTATGCTTTGCCTTGTAAACTGAACCGAATCCGCCCGAATGAATATATTCTGTAATTTGATATTTATCAATCTTTAAACCAATGACTGCCTCAAAAGCATCGTCTCTATCTCTATTTGTATCAATTATCTGATACTCCAGGGTGTGGTTAAATTTGGATTGGTCTGTTTTATTGATAAAAACAATTCATCAACCAGATTTAGGACTGAAAATGAAATACTATTGATTTCGGTATTGTCTTTTTGAGAAGTTAAGCCGTTTATTATATTAAATTTTTCTTTTTTATACCTGCTTGATAATTGTAAAGCCTCGTTAATTAATGTTGTATTTTCCGCAAAAGAGATTACTTTCTGAATTGCCTCCTCGGTTTTACCATAGGAAATTAACCTTTTATCTCTTCGACCGCTGATTTCTCCATGCCATTAATTTTTAACTTAATTACTACTTATATTTTTTAGGATCTTTTGGGTTTCCGAGAACGTGATCATGGACGCTGTGCCGCCCTGCGTTGGCTTTGAGCGTTGGGCTTCGGCGGCATTGGCGACCATGCATGGTGCGCGCCCGGCATGGGTATCCGATCCGGTATAAAGATACCGAATATTTCTGGAGGGTGAAAGAAAGTCCCCTATGGGCAAGCCGCCGAAGCCCAATAGCAAGCGGCAAGGGCGCTGGGGGCCATGAAATTCGCCTGGTCGGGCAAAGGCGGCTGGCGATTATCATGCAGCCCGGTTATGGGCATGACCGTGACGGAAGAACGCCTCAAACAGCGGGGATACCTCTCCTTCAAGGACTATTACCACCATGTTCGCCAAAAGAGCGTTGTTTCATGAACCGCCGTGTACGAGGTCCGTACGCACGGTGGTGTGAGAGGGCTGGGGTGAGCGCTATGGCTCACCTCTCCCTACTCGATTATGCGAATTTTTCAATTATCATTTGTAACATTTGATTTATTTTAACAAATCTTTCTCGATTACTCGGGTAGATGTCTATCATTAAAAAACGATCTTTTTCTAAAATGAGTCTTTTTTTGATTAGTTCTTTATATTCTTCAAAAGAAATATCTTTAGTTTTAATTTCATTGTCAATTTTATTCAAAGCTAACTTTTTATTTTTTTCAAATGTCTCAGGTTTAAATAGAATTTGAGTTTCAGCAATATAATCTTCGTATAAATTTGCCGAACCATAAAATTTAAACTTATCATTTTTTTTAATCAATTTAACCGCTTCAATCAATTGATTTTTGAAAAGTAAAGCTTGATAAAAATTTGTATATCCCTCAATAATTTCAGTATTTGATATTTTTCCAAAAGGAGTAATCATTTCAAAGAATGAAGCTGGTTTCGATGGATCTAATGTCAATTGTAATCTTGCTCCAAAGCATATTCCTAATGTAATAAATAAAGTGTTTTTCAACCTAATGTTTATCAATCTAATAAATCCTTCAATCTCTTTCCAAGAAACATAATCACCACTTGGCTCAATTTTTTAAATCCACTATCACTATCCTTTTCATTTATCCAACCATGTGCTTGATATGAATTATAGGTTTATATTGCTTTTTTATATGTTAAATCCACAATCTCTTCAAAACATCTAAGAATTCTTTTCTACTTGCAACAGGTCTATAAAAAGTATAAAATTCTCCATTAAAAACATTAAACTTATGTATAATATCATCATGAAGCTCTTTTCCTGTCTTTCTTTCATTTTCTAAAGATTCAATGACAAATATAGAATTCATTAAATTCATCTTTTTAAATTTCGCCTAACGGTTTCGGGCTTTGCGTTGGTGGGCTTTTGAAACCGAAAACTGTCTGCCAGCACCAACGTTTTTTAATTGCTCAAATGTTTCTATTCGCACTGTCCGCCATCTAACGCAAAACCCGTGTTAGGGACAGTTTATCTTCTTCCAAAAGATTTGTAGTCAGGCTTAAGCATTTTACGATATGCTTGTCTAACACTGTCCAAACCGATACCAAGATTTTCTATATCCGCTGAATTATAATTATCAGGATTTACCCAATATTCAGCCTTGTTATCACAAATATTTGCAAGTCTTTGGTCGAAGTGTCTAAGGCTAATTGCTGCGGCAGACCAGTATTTAACAAGCATAGCCTCTTTGTCTCTATTTGGTAAATGTCCGTGCTCGATATCTCTATAGTAAAGATACGTTTCATTGCGAGCATGACTAATTGCTCTTAATGCTTCGTCTTTCATTTGAGAACGCTCTTTTGTCGCTGTTGCGATTGGACCTAGAATATTACTAAGACCTTCAATTATTTCGTTTAACATACTATAGGATTTTATTTACGTCCACGTCAAGACCGGATGCCTTTAATTCTTTTGCCAACTTAAACTTCCAACTTTCTTCTGCATCAAGTTCAATGTATAGAAGTCCATGTAGGTCACTGGGTAACTCAACTCCAGGAACATATAGAGGGCAAACTTTATTCCTTGACAGTTTACCAATGGAATAGCCCAATTCAAGAATTACATTTTGTCTTGCTCTATTATTCAAATTGTCAGCTTTTTTGCTTTTGCCGAAATCGTCATCAGTTAACAAAACAATTGCAAAAGCAACTTCAGAATGTTCTTCAAACTTTTCAATAATTGTTTTTCCAGAGTTGGCTTGCTCATGTAAAATTATTGCCTCAAGTCCGAGCTTTTCTACCGTCCTCGCAACATTAACTTTCACCTCATTGTTATGACCGTGAACAATAAATACTTTATTAATTGAAGCAGAGGATGTCTTTGTAATTATAGGCTCATTTATTTCTGTTTTTTATAAGCGATGTCTTAGCCACAAGTTGTCGTAAATTGTTTACTTTATTTTTTACGTCTTCAATAAATTCTTGTAATTCTTCAGCTGGTGATTGGGAAACGTAAATGAATTTCTGATTTACATTGTCATAACTGCTTTTGTATTCATTATTAGGATTGTTAAAAGACTGTTTCAAGAATTCGGAATTGAAATCATTCCAATCATAGTAGTCCTGTCTTGCTTGTTCAAATTGTCTATTTGTCTGAATTTGTCTGTTATGAATTTCCTCTCCAATGACTATTCTTTTGCCAAGCTCTTCTTTAAAATATTCACGTCCGACTACAAGGACAGTCGGGTTATTGTTCTCACTTTTTGTTGCAATTGTTCTTTTTGCCATTTTAGTCTGTTTAAATTGTGCCTAACGGTTGGCTTGCTGCCGTGCCGCCGTGCGTTGGGTTTGCGGGCTGGCTGTTCGGCGGCATGGACAGCAAGCCGTTGTTAGCGGCTCTTGGTTTCTTAAAATCGTTTTAAGAATCTTCTTTGCCTTTCCCAATCTCCACTTTTCAAACAATATTCAATTTGTTCGTTTAAATATTTCTTTATAGGTATCAGCTTTATTCCTGCTGTTGATTTTTCTACAATTGAAAGAATGTTTCTCCAATCTGCCATTTCAATGTCTGCAATTATGACATCACCTGAGTAACTACCGCCATTACCCCTCCACCAAATCTTTGAAAAACATCTCTATCCTGACTTAATGACAAAAACAACAATAAAATTTCATCAAACATCTCACCCATTGAATTTCTTGCAATATCAACAACAATATTCATTTTATCAGAGTCAGTAAAGTTGGTTTTGCAATAATCAATTAGAAAATTCTTTGCCCGTTCTTTTGTTTCATCTTGTAAGTTCCTGAAAAATGAATTGCAGAAGTGGTCAGAAATGCCAAAATAAGGTTCATTAGCAATTACTAAATCAAAAACATCTTTTAATATATTTTCAATGTTTACCACCTGCCATATAAACCCTAAATTTTTGACATCAGATAGAAACCCAAATTGACTTACTGAATACAACTCTCTAATATAATCTAAGAGAAATGTAGAATCCTTTTTTAGGATACACAAAAATCCTTTGCCTTCATAATCAAAATGGTGATGAATTTTGTCTTGTTGTAAATATGCTTTTTATAAGTTCTATATCATCACCCAACCAGTCAAAATGAGTGCTAAAAAAATCCATCCATACTTGAAGCCTTGCTCCTTCATTTTCATTCTTCTCAACAATTCTTTTCAGTACGATTTGAAACAGGTCAGGCTCAATTGTCAAGAACCTTTGTAATTGGTCAAAGTGAATCATATTCGCTTCACTCATATTGCCAACTGTATTTATTAATGCTTGGACATAATCTTTGTTTAATAAAGAATCATCCATGCTATTATAGAATGAAAGCTCCCAGGCACTTTTATGGCGAAATTCATGATTTTTCAGAACATTCCAAATGCGGCTCGCATTTTCTTGAGTCTTTAGAATATTTCTGAAAAATATTCTTGGAACATAATTAATCTCATTGTTATTTTCAACCACTTCAACTAACAACTGAATACCTATGTCAATATTTTTCGAAAAGTTTTCATCGATTATTAGGTCGAAAGTTGTTGTGTAGTTCCAATCGTTTTTTACCAAGTTTTTCAGGTAAGTGAAGACATTGTAAAACTCTTTTATTTGCTTTGTATTACTAAAAATAAATGATGTTCTAATTTCCGCTTCTTTCAGCTTTTCATATTCCCTATAATCAACAAACTCATACATTTCTTTATCTCGAAATCTATCCCAATCAATTTTCAAAAATATTTGATAGGTAGGGTTTGTAAATTTATTCACCAATTCAGTGAATGATGGATGTAACACAGAATTTCTTTTACACCATCTAATTTGGTTTTGAACATATCGGCAATGCTCAAAAGAACTTGGCGTTAAGTGTTTTTCAATAATGTCAAGTAAGAAATAAACATCAAATTCCATTACGTCTTTAGAGACATCAGGATTTACACTTGCATAACTTTGTAGTAGCTCAAATGATTTGCTTTCGTTAATTTCAAAATTACTTTCTACAGTATCCCAGATTTTTTTACGAAACTCTTGTATTTGAGGAATGTTGGGTATTGGGTAATGATACCAGTAAAAAGAATTATTTCTGCCTCCTTTTGTATGTTGAAATTTAAATGAAAGAAATGTCTTTGACAATTCATAGAACGAGGTTGAAAGCAATTCATCTTTTTTGTTTACACCATCAATTAGGATTTGAAATAAGGTAATTTGTCTTACAAAGCGGCTTCTATTATCATCAATGTCAAACGTCAATTGCTCCCTGATTTTATGAGATTAACTCGGGCAGATTCTCGGGTTTTTTCTTGTAAATTCAAAGGTTAATTCAAGTGCATCTTTCAAATTATTGGGAAACCGAAAAAAATTGCCCATCAATTCTATTACATTATTCTTGGTGTAAGAAAAGGCATTGTTTTCATAAGAAACCTTATATTCCTCTGTTTTCATTTCAGGCAAAGATTCTACACGTTCATAAACAAATTCTAAAGTTTCGTTTATCAAGTAGAACCAAAATGTAGATAAAAATTTGAACACTTTTTCTTCATCCAGCCTTATTGTTCTCCAATGATTCTGCAAAAAGGGTTTTAACTTGTCCATTACTCTGTTTGAGCCGAATGTATTATTAGCCGGAATCACGCAATCTCTAAAGCGGTCGCTATTGGCATCAAAATATAAATTCAATAGTTTTTCAAAAGAAAGTAAATTATCTTTTGAACGCTTTATAAAAAAAGTAAGTTGAAAGGTTTTGCTCTGGAATTTTCACATGCTCAAATTGGATTCCACTAATTCCAGTTTATCCAATTTATCTATTGCATCAATAAATGTCGAGTAGTCTATTTCGAAATTATCAAGTATAGAGTAGTAATTTCCCTGTTTTGTAAGGAATAGTATAGAAAAGGCAATCAAACCAAGGCATTGAACATTTAGCGATTTAGCAAATTCCCCTTCGTCTTTAATAAATGTTGAAAAATAATTTTCAAATAGCTCCGAAACATCATGCAATGCATAAATGTTTTGTTATGCTTTCGCAAGCAAAGCTGTCATAATCGCAAGCCTTGGATTGCCGTATGCAATCCTAACTATTTCCTTATGGTAATCAGAATTAAGAATGTCAAAGGGGGTTGCCTTAATGATATCAATAATTTGTTCATCTGTTAATTTTGCTAACTCAAGTCGCCTTGGAGAAAATTCTTGGCAGAGATTTCCAATACTCTGAAGGCGTAATCACGAACTGTAATGATGATTTTAGTTTTCCTTTTCTTGCCGACTTGTAAAAACCTGTTATTTGACTAAACGCATCAATTCTGTTAGCATCATCAACGAAAAGGATGTAGTCCTTATTTGAATCAAAATATTGGTATAAATCATCAAGCAACGTGTGATGTTTGTATGAAACGCAGTAAGCACCAAAAGTTAAATTTTCCATAAGGAAGGCATCTATTCCTTCAAAGTGCTAACTTAGTTTTGCCAACATAGGAGCACCAGTCAAAATGATAAAGTCTTTGTAAGATTATTTCCTTTAATTCTTTTAATTCTTGTTCCCTGTGCAAAAAGGTGTTGTCCAATGGTGTTGAAATCCCCTTTGAAGCTCTGTTATATTCAGCAATAAACTTTTCTTTTGAAACTATTTGTCCAGTATCTAACGGTAGTCCTAAGTATTCATGTTTAAATCTCGATGATTTAAATGAAGTTCGAGTGCTAATTCTTGCAGCATCAAGTAACGAACTATAATATCAGCCTTGAAACTTTGAGCAAGTTCATTCAATTCATGTATCTCGGCTTGGTCAATATTCCGGTTGAAACAAAGGATAATCTCCTCAATTTTATCGATTGGGATGTTTGATTTTTTTGAATCAAAGCAAGCCCCTAATATCATTAGCTAATTTCTTTTTAGTGCTTGTATCGGTTGTTATTTCTACGTATAAGAAATTTCCATTAGGGAGTAAAAAGAATGAATCAGGAGTCCCTTTTGTAGTTTTTTGCTTCCCAACTTGACTTCCAGTTCGAGAAAAAGCAAGATAGTTCTTATTCTTTAGAAGCAAGTAGCTATCACATAGTTCTTGAAATACTGCCCCATTTATAGTTGAAAGTCCATTCTCTATTGCTTGAAATCTGCTCATTATTTTTTATTTTGTTAATTTCTATGACCGCTAACGTCGGCATGAACGCTGTGCCGCCGTACGCTGGCTTTGCGGGTTGGGCTTTCGGCGGCATAGGCGACCATGCATTGTTCGCTGTTTTTATTTTCCAACGACATCAAACCCATAGAAATTGACATCGTTGTTTACAAATTCACATGAATTACAGATGAATTTTGTGGTCGCTGTCCATTCGTCTGTGCTTCTGAAAAAGCCTACGAGTTTTCTATCTTTAAAATTTTCGTACCCGACAAATATTAACCCTTTAATGTATGGGTGGGTGGTTAATATTCCTTCTTTCTCTAACTCCCCTTCAATATTTTCTCTGCCTTCCCATTCAATGGTTTTTAAAATCAGGTTTCCTATTTTTCCAAAAGCAACATTCCATAAAATTCCGCTCTCACAATCGAATTGCCAAAAACAAAAAATGGAACAGATGCTTCTTTTAAATTGCTTGGAATAATCAACTGCTTAATATCCACTATTAATATGGTCTCTCCTTTTTCATACTGCTCTTTTTTTATATTTTGTTCAATTTTATTAATAATTTCTTCTATCGGGTGTTTTATGGAATAACCGCTTGAATCCTTGCTACTTTTTCTTAGGGGGTCAACAGAGTAGATTCCAAATGCGATTTTATGACCCTGGTTGAGTCTTGTCTCTATTTCAATATTTGCATTTAAAGAGTCTTCTTGAACTTTTTTATAGTTCAAATTACCGTCTGAAAAAGCCATTGACTTCAACTCGGCGTAAACTTCTTCGTTGTCGATAAGAATCTTAAAATCTGGGGTTTCGTGATGCCCTCTGGGATTGCTTCTATATTATTTTTTTGTCTTAAAACGCATACAACGTTGCTTCGGAATAGTTGTCGTAAATCGATTTGTATTTAGAGTCAAAAATCAAGTTTAAGATTTTCGGATAATTTTATTATCTCTTTTATTTTTTACTCACAAAAGCATCAGATTTGGCAAGACTATCTAATTGTTGACAATCGGACAATTCTATCAAATCTAAAACTGGGTTGGTAGAGATGCCTGAAACAGATTGTTTTGAGTTCAAGTATTTTATTATAGAGGTTTATCATTTCATTTTATGTTTTTTATTTTTCAATTACAGCGAACGTGAGCATGGACGCTGTGCTGCCCTGCGTTGGCTTTGCGGGTCGGGCTTGGGCAGCATAGCCGTTCCATGCATTGTTAGCGGCATTTATTTTACTTGAATTTCATCTTAATTTGCCAAGAAACCACATACTATTCCTCCAATCAACCCAAGACCCAGTATTGGGCCGTATTGTTTTGCAATAAGCGCATCGGGAAGGCTCAAAACAAGTCCAACCAGTCCACCTTTAACCCAGCCCGGAATCGGAAGTTCCATATTGAAAATGATAAATCCTATCGCAAATCTGCTAATAAATGAAGCCGTAACGGCTCTCGTTTTGTCCTCAAAAGTCATAAAGAACATCGGGACGATTGAAATAATCCCGAAAATCGTCCCAGCAATGATGCCTTTTATTAAATTGTTCATTTTTTCGTTTTTATTTTTTTTATTTCATACGCTTGTTTAAGCCAATTTAATAGTTCTATATCTATTTCATTGGGTTCTGACAATTTTATCGTGTGGTGAAATGGGTTCGCAGATGCTTGTTCTACTTTTGAAACCCTCTCACTCGTTAGTTGGTAGTTTAGGTGAACTTCAAGATTAATATAATTTCTACGAGTATAAACACCGGCAAATCCGTGCCTGTTCCCGAGATGAATGCTCGTCTTCTTCGGTTCAATCTTTATTGGTCCGAAGGTGCGAAGTTCAGCAATTAGTTTTTCGTAAATGTCTGTTACGACTTGTTCTTTATCTCTTAAATGGTCAATTTCTGTATATTCCATTTTCATTTTTTTTGTTGCCGCTAACTATTGTATATCCTCACCTGGTAAGGTTATCTCCGATATTCAGTTGTATATCCTTACCTGGTGAGGTTATTTTTCATATACACCTATGCTCAAATATCCAAATCATCCAACGGACTCTTTATCTTATCCCACCCCTTTTTTGTTATGTGCGTATAGATCTCGGTTGTTTTGCTGCTCTCATGCCCCAAAAGCTCCTGGATATATCGCAAATCAACTCCTTTCTCGAGCAAGTGCGTAGCAAAGCTGTGCGAAGCGTATGAACGGTCCCGTAAGGATTGACGCCGCTTTTTTCCTTGGCCAAAGTGAAAATTTTTTGAACGCTGGTTTCTGAATATTTCCCTCCAGACTGGCCTTCAAATACCCATTCAACGGGGCGGTATACTTCAAGATATTCCTTCAATAGCCCCAAAGCTTTTTCAGAAAGCAACGTGTACCGGTCCTTTTTACCCTTCCCTCCGCTGATGAAAATCCGGCGGCTATCAAACTGAATATCCGGCAACCGCATATTGAGGGCCTCCCCAAGTCTTAATCCGGCAGAATAAATGAGGATGAGCAAACACCGATGTTTAAGATTTTCAGGCGCTTTCAGCAAGCGGCGCAATTCTTCTTCGCTAAATACACGGCGGCGGTTGCGGCGCGTGGCCGGATTTCCCCCCTTTTCTTTTTTCCCACCCCCCCTTCTTCAATGCTGCTCCACAAAGCGGAGCGTCAGCCTGGTGGGGGCGCCTCCACCCTTTTTTCCCCCTCCCCCGCCCCCGGCGTGAATGTTCTTCACCGCCTCCAGATACGACGGTACCAGCGCACACGGCAGTGCAGGCGCAACCCTTTTTTTTTTTGGATGGTCTCCAAGATTTACCCTGGGCTCGGCTACCCTGCCGATTCCGGCTCCGGCCCCCGTTAGGGGCAACCCTTTTACAGAAATTGAAAGAAGGGATTTTGCCGGGTATTCAGATGCGGAAAGGCGTGGGGCGTACGTCATTGCCAGGGCTTTAGGTTTGTTTGGTCCTAAAATACGGCGATTTTACCAGCCGCGCAAGCGGGAACCCCAGGATATTCTGAAAACGGTCCCTTCCTTATCCCAATCCTCTGAGGTACTCTTCCGCGGTCATTACCGGGATTTCAGCGTGTTTGAAATCCTTTGTATTTCGGGTAACGAATACAGCAGCCCGATGATTCAGCGCCGTGTAATATTGGAAAGCGTCCTCAAAATCTTTGAATCGGGATACCAACGCCAGGTCGATCTCCTTTTCTCCGCTGGAACATACGGTGGCGATGGCCCGGATACCGGTAAGGGCTTTCAGCGTTTTTTCTGCGCCGATCTCCTTGCGGAGGATATAGGCCAGGGTGACAAAGCTGAGCGTGCTCACCAACAGCGTAATCTCTTTTCTTTCCGCTTTTTTTAGTAAATCCCGGGCAGGCTCAAAGAAGGGTTCTCGTTTCCCAAGCCAGTCGAGCAATAACATTTTCTACCCCCTCCTTTCAATCCCCATTCCCTTTCCCTACCTTTGGGGCCCTAATCCTCCTGTCTATGAATCGCATACACCATACGGTTTGCCCGCTCTGCGGCGCCGGCGGCATCCGCCACGCGCTCGATACCCGGGATTACTCGGTTTCCCAGCAGCCGTTTGCGCTGTGGGACTGCACGGCCTGCGGCCTCCGGTTTACGCAGGACGCGCCGGGGCCTGCCGACATTGGCGCCTTCTACCAGAGCGAAGACTATATCTCCCACAGCGATACCCGCAAGGGGCTGATCAATTCGGTCTACCACCTGGCCCGGGGGTATATGCTGGGCAGCAAGCGCCGGATGATCGCCGCAGCGCACCCTTCGCGCCGCTTGCTCGACGTGGGCTGCGGCACGGGCTATTTCCTGCATCACCTCCAGGAGCATGGCTACGAGGTCGCCGGCGTGGAGGTGGACGACAAAGCCAGGGCGTTCGGGCAGCGCCAGTTCGGATTGGACGTCTACACCCCGGAGGAGTTTCTGGGCGGGACTTTTCCCGGCCCTTATGGTATCGTCACGATGTGGCACGTGCTCGAACATGTGCACGACCCCAAGGCCTACCTGGCCCGCATCGCCGAACTCCTCGAGCCCAACGGCGCTCTGGTGATCGCGGTGCCGAATTTCACCTCCACCGATGCGGCGTTCTACGGCCCATACTGGGCGGCGTACGACGTGCCCCGCCACTTGTGGCATTTCCGGCCCGGCACGCTGATTTCGCTGGCGGAGGAAGCCGGTTTTCGCCTTACCGGTAAAAAGCGCCTGCCCCTGGATCCGTTTTACGTGGCGCTGCTGAGCGAAAAATACAAGGGATCCGGACTTTGGGGTATGGTCCGCGCTGGCGTGGCAGGGAAATGGTCTACGTTCCGGAGTTGGTTCCGTATCGATCGCTCCAGTTCCCTGGTGTATGTGTTTCGCAAAGGGTAGGGGAGGGGCCATGCGGGCCGCCCTCCTGGCGTTTGGGCTGGTCGCTTGCGCTCCCGCGCTGCGCGCTCAGGGCCACGACTGGTGGGCCAATAACGTGGGGTGGGACGGCAAAAGCCATTGGAGTACCTACATCATCTCCCAGCCCCGCTACCTTGGGCCCAACGCCCTTCCGATCCCGTCTCTGCCCAACGGCCTGCTGGAAGAGCAGGGATTTCTGGCCCTCGATGCCTTCAGCCACTCCGCCAACGGCGACCAGACCTTCAACCCCCACCTCACCGCTTACGTGCTGCCCGCCCCCGGGAAGGTGGCCATGGAACTGCAATGGATTCCCGTGGAGTATTTCGTCATGAGCCACGCGGTAAAAACCGAGCGCAAGGTGTTTCATCTTTCTTACGATAGCCGTTGGGCCACCGGCGACGTGCTCCTCCATACCTATGTGCAGTTGCTCCGCCACCCTCAAGCGCTGGCCGATGCGCTGCTGCGCATTGGCTACCGCTTTCCTTCGTCCAGCATGCTCGGCGCTGCCCGGTTTACCGACGCGCCGGGCTATTTCTTCGACCTCTCCGCTGGCAAACCCCTCGCGCCCAACTGGCGGCTGTACGGCATGCTCGGCTTCTACGTCTGGCAAACCAACCTCGACGACCGCCTCCAAAACGACGCCTTCCTTTTTGGCGCCGGCCTCTCGCATACCACCCCCGCCTGGGAGTGGAAGGCCTCCTTCCGCGGCTATTGGGGCTATATGGGCAGCGGCGACGACCCCATGGCCGTCTCCCTTTCCCTTCAGCGCCGCTCCTCCCATCGCGCTTCCTGGCGCTTCGGCGTCCAGCAAGGGCTCCTGGATTTGAGGTATTCCACGCTTTTTGTTGGGGTGGTTTTTTAGCCGTGAGTTGAAAGTTGCGAGGTTACGAGGTTGCGAGGTTGCGAAGTTGCGAGGTTGCGAGGTTGCGAGGTTACGAAGTTGCGAGGTTACGAAGTTGCGAAAGTACCTGTTCGCCGGAATCCTCAGATTCCGTGCGGAAGTATCCGCCGGTCCCCTGACCGGCGTATAATTTGAGGCGGCGCCCCAAAAGAAGGCTTTGTTGGATGGCGGGCTTGGGCGCTGGTTCGGGAGACTGTTCAAAAATATTCTGGATCGAGCACGTCCAGACCGTAGCGTCTGAAGGCAGATCCGGTTTACGTGGAGTAGTAGTTGGCGTGATTCTATTTCTTAGGCCTCTACCCAGAATACTTGGAACGCCGGTCAGGGGACCGGCTAATAGTTTCGCACGGAATCTGGGGATTCCGGCGAACAGACGAACAGGCCTTGTTCCACCTTAAACCATTGCCCCTTAAACCACCAACCACCAGCCACCAACCACTTGAACCTTTGACCTTTTGAACCGTTTTAAAGACGCAAGATCTTGTGTATCTACACGAAATTTGAACATTCAAACCATGCAAAACCATCCAATCCGCGGCTTGCACCACGTGACGGCACTGGCAGGCAGCGCCCAGGGCAACCTCGATTTTTATGCGGGGGTACTGGGCCTGCGGCTGGTCAAAAAGACCGTTAACTTTGACGCGCCGGAGGTGTATCACCTGTATTACGGGGATGAAACCGGCAGCGCAGGCAGCATCATGACGTTTTTTCCGTTTGGAACCCAAATTCGGCGTGGCCGGCGCGGCGTGGGGCAATCGGCGGTGACGTCCTTTTCTGTTCCGTCTGCTTCGATGGAGTATTGGCTCCGGCGGCTGAAGCAGTTTCAGGTCCCTCTGCAGGCGCCCCGGCAGCGGATGGATGAGCTGGTACTCTACTTCGAAGATCCCGATGGCCTCTCCCTGGAGTTGGTCGCCAACGACCTGGACACCCGACCGGGGTACGCCAACGGGTTCATTCCGGCCGAACACGCCATCCGGGGGTTCTGGGGAGTGGAGCTCTGGGAAACCGGCTACGAACAGACGGAAGCTATTTTGGCGGGCAGACTCGACTATGCCTTTGTTGCTGAATCCGGATCGCGCAGGCGCTACGCGCCGCAGGGAAGCGCAAGTCCAGGGCAATTTGTAGATTTGGATTATTCCGTGAATCGCGATTTCGGCCGGGGAGGCGCGGGTACCGTCCACCATATCGCCTTCGATACGCCTTCCGACGAAGCCCAACTCCTCGTGCGCGAGAAGGTGCTCGCTGCGGGTCTCCATGTTACGCCGGTGCGGGACCGGCAGTATTTTCATTCGATTTATTTCAGGGAGCCGGGCGGCGTGCTGTTTGAAGTAGCTACCACGCCGCCGGGGTTCGCCTTCGACGAACCGGTGGCTATGCTGGGCAGCGCCCTCAAGCTGCCCCCCTGGGAAGAGGCGCATCGCGCTCAAATCGAAGCCCAACTTCCGCCCATTCATTTCAATCCGGAAGCCTATGGATCTCCAGCATAACCCGGAGAACGCGCTTTGGGCAGGCGCCCCGCTGGAACAAGCGAAGAAAGTCCTTTTCTTGCTGCACGGCAGAGGGGCAACCGCCTCCAGTATGCTGCCCTTAGCCGGCGAGTTAGGACTTACGGACACCGCGTTCTTAGCCCCTCAGGCTACCCGCAACACGTGGTATCCTTTTCCTTTCCTGGCCCCTCCCGCCCAAAACGAACCCGGGTTGTCCTCGGCCCTTCGGCTGCTCAAGTCCCTGACCGCCCAACTCCTGGAATCGGGATTCTCCTCCAGGCAACTGTATTTCCTGGGCTTCTCCCAGGGCGCCTGCCTTGCAGCGGAATTTTGCGCCCGCTATGCCGCCCCTTACGGCGGCGTATTTATCCTCACCGGCGGCCTCATCGGCGATGTCGTCGAGCCCGGCCGCTACCAGGGCGATTTCCAGCAAACCCCCGCATTTTTCGGTTCCAGCGACGTAGACCCCCACGTCCCCGAATCCCGGGTACTGGAAACCGCAGAAATCTACCGCCAGCTCGGCGCCAGCGTTACCCTGAAAATCTACCCCAATATGCCCCACACCGTGGTGACCGATGAGGTGGAATGGGTGAGGAGGTTGATGTAAGTTACGAGGTTGCGAGGTTGCGAAGTTACGAAGTTGCGAGGTTACGAGGTTACGAGGTTGCGAGGTTGCGAGGTTGCGAGGTTACGAGGTTACGAGGTTACGAGGTTACGAGGTTACGAGGTTGCGAGGTTACGAGGTTACGAGGTTACGAGGTTACGAGGTTGCGAGGTTGCGAGGTTGGGTTCGAGGTTGCGAGGTTGAGTGTTGAGGTTACGAGGTTACGAGGTTACGAGGTTACGAGGTTACGAGGTTACGAGGTTACGAGGTTACGAGGTTACGAGGTTGCGAGGTTGCGAGGTTGCGAGGTTGCGAGGTTGCGAGGTTACGAGGTTACGAGGTTGCGAGGTTGCGAGGTTGCGAGGTTGCGAGGTTGCGAGGTTACGAGGTTGCGAGGTTGCGAGGTTACGAGGTTGCGAGGTTACGAGGTTACGAGGTTGCGAGGTTGCGAGGTTACGAGGTTGCGAGGTTGCGAGGTTACGAGGTTGCGAGGTTACGAGGTTGCGAGGTTGCGAGGTTACGAGGTTGCGAGGTTGCGAGGTTGCGAGGTTGCGAGGTTACGAGGTTGCGAGGTTACGAGGTTACGAGGTCGCGAGGTCGCGAGGTTGTAACCCCGTAACTTTACTCCGGAACTTCGCAACTTCGCAACTTCGTAACTTTACTTCGTAACTTCGTAACTTTACTTCGCAACTTCGCAACTCCGCAACTTCGCAACTTTTTATTGCTGGTTTCCAAAAAACACCGCATTCAGCAACAGCCGGTCGGTGCCATGCCAATAGCTGCGGTAGCTGGGATCGTCGGCGAAAGAGATGATCCGGCCGGCGCCTTCGGCGCTGACGAGGATGGCGGCGGTACCGGCAATCTTTTTGATGTTGGCCTCCGACACGTAGCCGCTGAGGTAGGGCGTATCCGTGTATTTGGCTACGGTGGCATATTTATTGGCGCTGGGCAGCAGGATGGCCGTGCTGTTTTTGGTGAACACCACCCGCCGGTCGGTGATGCCGAATGCTACGGGGTGGGTGATATCGATATCCGCAGAAAAGATGCCGCCGTTGATGCGGCGCGAGGCTTCCGTGTCCATTTGTTTTTCGTAATCGATGCGCTCCACGGGAGTTTTCTGGCTTGCGGAGTCCGACAGGGTGCGCTCGCGAATCAGGTTTTGGCGGATAGCCCACTCGGCCGCGTTTTTAAACAGGATCAAGGTACCTCCTTCGTATACCCAGGTCTTTAGCCGGGCGACGGCGGCATTGTCGAGCCGGTTGTAGGTTCCGCTCGCGAAGATCAGGGTATTGTAGCGGGAAAAATCGGCCCGGGCAAACTGGTCGATGTCGATCTTGGAAACCGGGGCGTTGAGGTGCTGGTTGATCAGAAACCAAACCTGCCCGACTTCCTCGTAATTCGTCCCCGTCCCAACGACGATCCCGATGGAAGGTTTGCGCACCGTCCGAATGTTGTTGCTGCCCAGGTCGATCCCTTCTACGCTAAATCCGGTAGACACCGCCTGGAAGCGCACATTGGCCAGGGCGCCGGCCGCTTCTACCAGTTGGTGCAACGCGTCGCCGTCGATGGTCTGCCGGCCAACCGGGATGACCAGGGACCCGTATCCATAAGGCTTGGGCCCGGCGGGGGTAGCTGCGGTAAACGGTTTGTGCGCCGTTTTGACCAGCACGCCGCGGTCGAGCAGGTAATACAGTGCCCGCGGGGCGTTGTATTCCGTCCAGGGCAGCAGGTAGGCGACGCCGGCTTTGCCCCCGTCGATGCCGCCGGGAAGGTTGGGAAGCTGGGTGATTTCCTGGCCTCTGGGCAGCTTGCCTGCATCGGCCACATCGGCGTATTGGAGCCCGGAAGCATGGATCAGCGACCAGGAGGTGTTGTCGTAGTACACGCTGTCTTTCAGCGGGGGCGTTTCCTCGAAAATGGAATGGACGATGCGGAAAAACGGCTGTTCGGCAGGTACCACGAATGCCTTGCCCGGCTCAAAGCGCTTTCCCGCCTGGGCGTACGGCGCGTTCAGGGCATAGACCCTGATCTTGTGCCGCAGGAGTAGTTCCAGAAAGCGCTGGGTGAGGGTCTGGTCGCGATGGTCGCCGAACACATAGGCTTTGGCCGGATTGGCCCGGGCCTGCGTCAGGGCAGACTGGAAAAATTCCTTTTGCAGTTTGAATAATCCTGCTTTTTCAGCGACGGCGCCGCGCACGGTCGCCAGGCCTGTCTGCACGTGGTTGCGGATGGTGAACGCAAACGTGAGCAGGCCGTTTTCGGTTTCCTGGACCAGCCCCCGCGAGCTTCCCTGTTCGAACGTAACTCCCACCGCGCCGTAGAAGTCGGGATACGTGGAGCCGTAAATAGGGGAGAGGTTGTCGAATTGTTCTTTTGTAAAATACAACGACCCGATTTTATCGAGCGCGTCGATATGGTAGCGGGCCAGGGTGCGATTGAAGTCGTACGACGCCTGGGGAATGATAGGGCTCTCTGTGCGCTTGGGCGTGGGCTCGAAATAATAGGCGCTGTTGCTTCCCATTTCGTGGAAGTCGATCTGCACGTTGGGATACCACTGGTGAAAGAACGCGAGGCGGTTTTTGCTTTCGATCTGGGTGGCGCTCAGCCAGTCGCGGTTGAGGTTGGCCAGGTAGTGGTTGGACCGCCCGTTGGGCCAGACTTCGTTGTGCTCTTTGTCGATGGGGTCGGCGCTGGGCGGAAAGGATTTATAGGAATTGTGCCAGTTGGCGGCGCGGTCGCGCCCGTCGGGGTTGAGCGATGGGTCGATAAACACGACCGACTCGCTGAGCCATTTCTGGGTTTCGGCGCTGGTGCTGGCGGCCAGATAGTAAGCCGTCATCAGAGCAGCCTCCCCGCTGGAGGTTTCGTTTCCATGCACGCTGTACCCCAACAAGACAATGACGGGCTGGTTGAGCGGCCCCATGGGTGCGGCAGGGTCCGCCAGCTTCACGTGCTCCTGGCGGATCGCCTCCAGGCGGGCGTAATTGGCCTGGGAGGTAAACGTAGCGATGATCTGGGGCCGTTCTTCATACGTTTTGCCGATCGTTTGCACATGCACCCGGTCGGACAGGCGCGCCAACTCCTGGAAATAGCCGACGATCAGGTCGTGCCGGGTATAATGCGACCCGATCGGATACCCCAGAAACTGCTCGGGCGTGGGGATTTTGGGGTCAAATTGGGTTTCTCCCGGGAAAAAATAAGCGCTTTGAGCCTGTACCGTGCCCAGAGAGCACGTGGCGACAGCCAGCGTCAGTGTGAAAGCCCGAAGAAAGGGCATGCATGTTGAAAAAACCATGGCGTTGTAAGTGTTTAGGTGGATGATGATGTTAAGTTACGAAGTTGCGAAGTTACGAAGTTGCGGGGTTGCGAGGTTGCGGGTTGCGAAGTTGCGAGGTTGCGAAGTTGCGAAGTTGCTTCTTGTTCTCGCTTGTTCGCCGAAATCCCCTGTTCGCCGAGACGGTTCAAAATTGCACAAGCTCTAGGCTTGTTCGCCGAAATCCTTAGATTTCGTGCGAAACTATCCGCCGGTCCCCTGACCGGCGTTCCTAATTTAATGGCTCCCTAACGGGTTCCAGACAGCTGGAGGCTCCGCTTCCACAACCCTACAATCTGGCGCGAGGCTCCGCCTCGTGCTGTTCGCCGAAATCCTTAGATTTCGTGCGGAACTATCCGCCGGTCCCCTGACCGGCGTTCCTAATTTAATGGCTCCCTAACGGGTTCCAGACAGCTGGGGGCTCTGCCTCCACAACCCTACAATCTGGCGCGAGGCGCCGCCTCAACAACGCCACAACCCTACCAAATCACTACCTTCCGGCTTCCCCACGAGCCCCTCTCATCGGTGATGCGCAAAAAGTACGTTCCCGAAGGCAGGCCCTGGACCGGAATGTCCGAGGACGGCTCCAGCATGCCCTGCCGGACCAATTTTCCGGAGAGGTCGGTCAACACAAAGTCCAGATTGCCTGGGCGGCTGGACAGGCGTACGTTGATCCGGTCGCTCGCCGGGTTGGGGAAGACCTCGAAGGCCAGGGTGGGGGAGGGTTGCCGGACAGCGACCGCTTGCGGCAGGCTGATCTGGATCTGGTCAAAAGAAAAGCGGGCAGATTCCAATCCTCCGTGCTCCGCGACGATCTCGAAGCGGGCTATGGATTTCCAATCGAATTTCCCTTGGGGGTTGAACCAGCCGTTGTCCCAAGCGCCGTGTTCCTGAAACGCGGTTAAAGGAACGTGGATATGCCGCCACCTTCCGTCCCAAGGCGCCTGGGTTTCCGATACCGTAAAGCGCATCCTCCAGGGGAGGTCGTTGGCGCCGGTTTTGGTGTCGATAAACCGGATGTCGAAGGAGGCGCCGGGACTATTGCCTTTTACCCAAAAGCCTACCCCATACCCCTGGGCGCGCAGCACGCTCAGGTCCCGGGTCTGCCGGAACGCAAACCCGATCGAGCTGTACTGTCCGGGCCCATCCCAGCGTATGGCGTAATTGCCTTCCAGCGGGGAGTTCGTTTGGTCGTAATAATCCAGCGTGCCGCTCCCGTAGCTGCTTTCCAGCAGGCCGCTTTCGATGAAGTCGCGGTAGAGGAAAAAACCGGCCGAATCGGGGGCGAAAACATCCGGCAGCTGCGGAGGCGCTTGCAGGCCCATGCTTTCCAGCAAAGGCACATCGAGGTGGCGGTCGAACAACCCCGCCGTCCCCGGGAGAAACACCCCAAACCCGCCGTGGTAATCCCACGAGGTCCAGGGAATGCCGTTGGCTTCCAGGTATTCCCGGACGATGCGGTACCAGGCCTGCCGGTGAAGGGGGGTGCTGTTGGGCTGATACACCCCGAATTCGCCGCAGAATACCGGCACGTTGCGCTGGTTGCGAAACTGGATGGCGATATCGAGCTGCTCCCTCACCCTGGCGGCGGTTCCTTCCCGGGCATAGGACTGGAACCCCGATTCGATCCAGGTGCCCCGGAGCGCAGCAGGCAAAGCAGGCATAGAAGCTGCCCCGTAGGGAAACGGAATGCCGCCCAGGGGAACCAGAGAAGGGGCCGTCCAACTGGCGCCCTGGTGGGTAAACAAAAACGGATCGTAGAAGTGGAAGGTATAGATCAGACGGGGATCGGAATACGCGGGCATGGCCGTCAGGCTCTGGTAGCTATTCCAGTTGGCCGGCCCCACGATAATCGTATGGGCCGTATCGACGGCCCGGATGGCCTGGATGACCTCTCCCTGGATCTGGTTCCAGAGCGCATCGGCGATCCCGTGCGGTTCGTTGAGGATTTCGTAGTAGAGGCGGTTGGACCGGTTGTTGAAGTGGGCGGCCAGTTGGGGCCAGATGGCTTTCAGAGGAACGCCGATATGGGCTTCGGTGTTGGTAGACGGATCAAAGGTGTGGTTGTCCAGGATGAGGTGGAGTTCCAGTTCCTCCGCCCAGGCGACCACCGAGTCGAGAAAAGCGAACAACAGCGGGTCGACGCGGTAATGCGGCGCCCCATCCGTCATGGCGTGCAGGTTGATCGGCAGGCGGATGACGTCGCACCCCAGGCTTTTGATCTGGGCGAAATCGGTTTTAGAATACAGGGAAAACTGGATTCTCCGGGCATTGGAAGCCTGAAACCAGCCGGTGAGGTTGACGCCCCGCTGAAAAGGGACTTGTTGACCGCTTAAGGAAGCAAAGGCCATAAGGCATGGGAGAACGAGGTAAAAGAAACGCATGGGATGATTGTTCTCCCGAAAGGTAAGAAAAAAATGCACCCAAAAAAGGTAAAATACTTACCTTTGCGGACCCGGAGATGTGCCAGAGTGGTTGAACGGGCCGCACTCGAAATGCGGTGTACTCGTAAGGGTACCGGGGGTTCGAATCCCTCCATCTCCGCAACCCTTCCTTTGAATTTACAACGCACTCTGCTTTTTCATCAGCACCCAGATCATCCCTTTCTGGCTGGTTTCCGGTGAGTTGATCCAGGTCTCCGGGGCACTGACGTTGGCTTCGTACCGTCCGGGAGGCGCGGATTTGCCAACCTCGAAAATGCAGTAAACCAGATTTGGGGCGTTGGGGATTTCCTGAATTTGGGCTTCCCATTCGCCGATCCGGAAATCGCCGGTTTTGTTCACCAGGGTAAGCAGGATGGGCAGTTGTTCCGGCGCCGGCTTGCGGTGCAGGGTGACGATGCGGGAGATGGGGGTGTGCTGAATGAGCACAAAGGTGGAGGGCAGCCCAGGGGTTTCCAGCCAGCCTTTGGCGCTGAACTGGGAATGCGCTTCTTCTTCGGTGGCAGGAGGCACGAAACGAACTTGCTGGGCGCTTGCCCATACGCCAAAGACCATTAGTCCTGCGAAAGCCAACCATTTCCAGCAGCGTGCCGCGTGGCCGGATGGATGCATGTCGTGGTTCATAACTGCGTGTTTTGCCGTTCGGTAATTGATTTTTTCGCAGAGTAGTTAAGGTAATTTTTCCGGAAAGGCAATGACGGTTGTCATGGGTTCGGGGCTGTCCCAAAAGACCAATCTTTGCCACCGGCAATGAAATTTTATTTTCTTTTTTTATTAGAATTGAAAAAAGAAAATATTTTTTGGCCGCCAGGGGCGAAGGCGGTCTTTTGAGACAGTCCCGGTTTCAAACCCGTCGCTACGGAGCAACGGTTGGATTTTCTTTTGCAATGAGAAAAGTCATTGCAATTCCGCTCAAAAAAGCATAACCTACCCACATTAGCGAAGACGGCCTGTCGTTCCCTTTAGCGTCATCCTTTTCTTTTTCTGTACCTAAATGTCACATCCATGAAATCCTCCTGTATGAGGCGGGTATTAGCCGCTGCATGTTACTGCTTCCTGTTTAGCAGCCTCGTTGCCCAGAAATCCATTCCTTCCGGGTATCAGGGAATTGTTATGGAGGAAGGAAGTTTTACCAAAACCCCGTTTGTCAAAGTGGTCTTTGTTCTGGAAAAAACGGATATCGGCAAGCAAGTAACCACCGATGAAAACGGCGCCTACCGGATCGACCTGAAACCCGGGAGGTATTATGTTACCGCCACGCACCCCGATTTTGAAACGTACGCTACCGCGCCCGGCTTTTTTGTCGTCACCGGCAAAGGGTACCATACGGGCAACTTGTTCTTGACGCCAAAGGTATTTCCCATACCGCCAACCACCGTTTTAGTGCTCCGGCATGCAGAAGCCGGCGCCGGGGATGATCCGGGCCTGACTGCCGCCGGGGAAGCCCGCGCCCAGGAACTGGTCCACGCCGCCCTGCATTCCGGGGTGTCGGCGATTTACGCCACGCAATGGAAACGCACCCAGGAAACAGCGCAGCCGCTCGCTGCCCGGCTCGGCAAGGTCATTGTCGTGAAAAACGATATGGACGTGGAAGGGCTGGTAGGCGAAATCCTCTCCAAGTACAAAGGCCAGACCGTGCTCATCGTCGGCCATCAGCCTACGGTACCGATGATCATCCGGGAACTGGGTGGAAAGCCCATTCCCCCGATAGAAGGGCACGACGACCTGTATATCGTTACGGTCTACGCTCCAGGTAAAGCCCAGGTGCTGCACCTGCAGTACGGGGCGGGGGCAAGGGTTTTGTAAATTCAATGATTTCCCCAAAAGGGGTTGTTCCCCACTTAATCCCAAAACCATGAAAACGGTTCCTTATTCTCAAGGGAGGCTAAGGCGGATTGGGTCCGCCTACGGCTTCCTGATCGTGTTGGCCGTTCTTTGGCCAAATTCCTTGTTTGGTCAGTTTCAAAACCACCTGCTTTCCCGTGAACTGGATGCGGGGAGGAGTGTCGTCGAATTGAACAGCCAGTTTATTTTACTTCAGCAAGTGGAGTTTGGCAGAATGAATACCGATTTGGTATTGAGCCGGCTCGATGCCACCGGTAAAATCCTTCCCGGAGGAGTACGCCTGGGAACGGAGAAGGGCGAATTCCCCCGCTATGTGCAAAAAGTGACCAACAAAGCGAACAAACCCGATGGATTTATCATCGTCGGTGAAACCAACTTTGCAGGCGCAAACGGGACAACCGATTTGTTCCTGATCCGGACGAACCAGGCAGGGGAGGCGCTTTGGGCCCGCCGGTATGGGAATCCTGCCACGACCGAAACGGGAGTATGCGTGATCCAACTCCCCGATAAGGGGTTTGCCGCGGTGGGGTTGTCCAAAGAGGCCAATAAAACCGGCGTCTACGTTGTGCGCACCGATTACGACGGCAATCCGGTTTGGAACCGGGTTTTCTTCGACGAATCGGGTTTTGCACAGGGGAGTTTTCTGGAATTCCTGCCCAATATTAGCCGAGGCGGGCTTTACGTTGTAGGAACAGCCCGGATGAATTCCAAAAATGCCGACGTGCTGGTAATGAACCTGGATCCGGCAAAAGGCAGTGTGGTTTGGGCAAACCGCTATTGGCATGGCGAGGCAATGAGCGAATCAGGGCTTTGCATCCGGCAGGTAAAAATGCCAAAAGCGCCAGGACTGGCTATAACCGGCACTATTAACGGGACGGATGAGTTCACGTTTGTAGTCGGGTCGGGTGGCGCTTCGGTGTGGGGGAACCGGTATGCCGTTCCAGAGTCCAGGCTGAATCCGGTAGGGGTTGTGCCTGCAGACGCAGAAGGCAAAAACCTGCTGGTGGGTGGCACCTTCCTCAAAGGCCGAGAGAAAGCGGCCTTCTACCACCGGGTAAACGCATTGAACGGCGCCCACGACATCTGCCAAACCTATCGCTGGGATACGGCCTCCATTGTGCTTCACGACCTGAAGGCCACCTTCGGGGATGGCTTTACGTCGATTGGTTTCTACCAGGGAACCAATGACACCTACGTGCTGCATACCAATCAGACGCTGATGACGCCCAACAACTGCCCACCCCAAAAAATAGAGGTGAAAGTCACCGCTGGCGTTAAGCAAACTGCCGTGAAGATGACGATCCAAAACCGCGATGCCTCCGGGTGGCAGGTGATGCAATCGAAATTTGAACAGAAGGAAAGAAGGTGCTATTAAAGGTCCCATTTTTTTGATTTTTCGCTAAAACCGGATTTTATGAAGAATACCCTGTTTCTCATTTTAATCCTGGCGTTCCCCTTTAGGCTTTTTTCCCAGGGGACTCCGCCACCGCCGTCACTCAATCAATGTTCGGCTTCGCTGAGCAGGTTTGATTTGCGCTCCAAAAATTTGGTTACGAAAGTTCCCGACCAAGTTGGATGCGGAAGTTGCTGGGCTTTTGCAGCCGCCGCGGCTTTTGAGACCAGTTTTTTGATCATGAACCAAGGGTATAAGCCAGAAGATGTTGATGTTTCAGAGCAACATATTATTAGTTGCAGCATCGGAAATTGCGATGGCTCTCTGCCCGATGTCCCTTTGCGCTGGATGGTGAAACACCGTATCGAGAAAGAAAGCGTGATGAAATATCAGAGCTCCCACAACGGGCAGTCCCCTGATTTTGAATGCCCGTACGAAGATGCTAATACGAAATACAAAGGGTATGACTGGGGATATGTCAATAAACTGAATCCGTTATACCCTTCTGTGGACGATATCAAAAAAGCAATTTGCAGCCATGGGGCGGTGGTAACCGCGTTTAATTCGACAGACAAGTTTAAAGCTTCAGGCAACAGCGACGACCCCAACGTAAGGGGAGGCGTTCATAAAGAGAGTACCAGCCGGGCTTATACGAATCACGTCGTTGCGATTGTGGGATGGGATGATACCAAACATGCCTGGTTGATAAAAAACTCCTGGGGAAGGAACTGGGGGTTGAATGGGTATAAGTGGGTAGACTATGAAAGCAACAACATCGGCTATGATGCCTGTTGGATAGATGCCACCCCGGTAGATCCTTATACTATTTCGGTGAAAAACCTTGCAGGAAAAGGCGCTTATGTTGCCCATTTAACCGTCTCATACAATGTCATGGGGTTTAATCATCAGGAAGAGAAATCGTTTCCTATCGGGCAAACCGAAAAAGTCCTTATTCCAAAACATGCCCTTAATATTCGGGTGGAGGCTAAAGCGGTAGGAGGGGAAACGATTTTCACCCGGCAGTGGCCAAAACTCGATGGGAATAAATGCTATGAGGTCTGGGGAACTACGCTTGCTACGAGGTATTCTCCCTGCGAGGATACCCCCTCGAGCTGCATCCGTACCATTGAAGTCAAAAATCTAATTGGAAAAGGGACCTACGTTGCCGACCTGACCGTATCCTTTGTCTGGAACGGAGAAACGTACAAAAGGGAACATTCCTTCCCTGTCGGCCAGTCAAAGCGTGTGGAAGTCCCAGGCGATGCCGCTAATATTTTAATTAAAACCGTTGCAGTTGCAGGAAAAACGGTATTTGAACAACGATTCGATAAACTTGCTGAAAACAAGTGTTTCCAGGTTTGGGGAACTACGCTCAATCCCTCTTGGGCAGCCTGTACCGCATCGGATCCCAACGTATGCCTGAAATATATTACCGTGAAGAACAAAGTCGGCGGCGGATATGCCGCTGAATTCACGGCTACCTACTACCTGAATGGGGTAAAACAAGCGCCAATTAATAGCGGTTCTTTTGCCGTTGGAGTAACCAAACAAGCGCCTATTCCTTGTGAAGCAACCAATATTCAAATTACAGTTAAAGCTATAGGCGGCGAAACCGTTTTCTCCAAAACATTTCCCACGGCCGTAGACCGTTGCTACGAAATCGCAGGTACTACGCTGCATACCAGTTATACTTCCTGCGATCTTAGCGATTGTTTGGTGAAAATCAGAATACAAAACAGCGGCGGGTATAATACCGAGTTTACGGTGAGTTATGATTATCAAGGGGAGAGGCAATCCAAAAAACAGGGTTCTTTCCCAACCGGACAAACCAAAGAAATCGGTATTCCATGCGATGCAACCAATGTCACATTAACCGCCAAAGCGATACTTGGAGAAATCATTTTGACGAAAAAATACGAACGGGCAGAAGCCGTTTGTTTTAAAGTCAAGGGCACTACCTTGATCACCAGATACGAATCTTGCCCCAAGCCGATGTAGTAAATTTTCCGTAACGACGGGTCTTCTGCCCGTCGTTACGCCCTTCCCGGGGCTACCCCTCCTCCGGAGTTTCCACCTCCACCACCTCAATATCAAACTCCAATTCCTGTCCGGCGAGGTGGTGGTTGCCGTCGAGCGTGATCATCTCTTCGGCAATATGCGTTATCGTTACGGCCCATTGCTCTCCCGAGGCACTGGAAAGGGTGAGTTGCATGCCGAGTTCCGGAACCAAGTCTTCCGGCAAGTTGGCCTTCGGGAATTCCATTACCATCTCCTCAAACCGCGGGCCGTACCCTTCTTCGGGGGCAATCGTGACCGTTTTCTTTTCGCCTACCGCCATACCGATGACGGCCTGGTCGAAGCCCTCGATCATCATCCCGGCGCCCACTTCAAATTCCAGGGGGTCTTTTCCTTCCGAGGAATCAAATACTTCGCCGCTGGTCAGCCTTCCGGTGTAGTGCACCTTGACGATATCGCCTTCTCTAACTTCCATGTTCTTGCCGTGTTTTCGGGCCAATGTAGACAAGATTTTTCAATTTCTGCCCCTTTTCGCTTTGCGGTTTCGGGTGGCAGATTCAAAATCGTCGGCTTTGCGCTGTATCTTGGGGCTAAAACAGGAAATGATGGGGAAAACGCGCGTTGTGCTGGCCTTTTTGCGGGTTGCCTTTGGATGGCCTGCTCCTTTGCGCAGGAGCGGGTGATGGTAAAGCCTTTTCCGCTTAACGAAATCAAACTCCTCGACGGGCCGTTTAAACATGCCACGGATTTGAACGTCCAATCCTTGCTCCATTTTGATCCCGACCGCCTCCTGGCCAGATTTCGCACCGAGGCGGGCCTGGAACCCAACGCGGCGCCCTACCATGGCTGGGAAGCGGAAACCCTCGCCGGGCACAGCCTGGGCCACCACCTGAGCGCCTGCGCCCTGATGTTCCAGACGACCGGCGATCCCCGCTTTCTGGAACGCGTGCACCATATCGTGGCCGAATTGGGATTGGTCCAGCAGGCCCAGGGAAATGGGTACCTGGGCGCCATGGCCAAAGGGAAAAAAATATTCGAAGAAGAAGTGGCCAAAGGGAATATCCGCTCCCAGGGTTTCGACCTCAACGGGCTCTGGTCGCCGTTCTATACCCACCACAAAGTGCTGGCCGGACTCCTCGATGCCTACCAGCTTTGTGGGAATCAAGCAGCCCTGGAGATCGCTTCCCGGTTTGCCGATTGGATCGGAACCATTGTTTTTCCCTTATCCGACGAACAGCGGCAGCTGATGCTGCGCTGCGAATTCGGCGGAATTCAGGAGCCCCTGGCCGCGCTCTATGCCGCCACCAGAAACGAAACCTACCTCCAGCTGGCCCGCGCATTTCACCACAAAGCCATTGTCGACCCCTTGGCGGAAGGGAAAGACGTCCTTCCGGGCAAACACGGCAATACCCAGATCCCCAAACTCAACGCCTATGCCGTTCTGTACGAACTGACCGGCGCCGAAACCGACCGCCACGCAGCGGAGTTTTTCTGGAATACGGTCGTTGATCATCATTCTTATGTCACCGGGGGAAACGGCAACCACGAGTACTTCGGCGACCCCGACAAACTTCGCAACCGGCTCAGCGACGGCACTACCGAAACGTGCAACGTCTACAACATGCTCAAACTGACCGGCCACCTCTTTTCCTGGCAACCCGGCGCCAAAACGGCCGATTACTACGAACGGGCCTTGTTCAACCATATCCTCTCCACCCAGCATTCGGAAACCGGTAAGGTCATCTACAACCTCTCCCTGGAAATGGGCGGTTTCAAGACCTACCAGGAACCCGATTGGTTTACCTGCTGCGTAGGCTCGGGCATGGAAACCCACAGCAAGTATGGAGGGAATATTTATTACCACAACGACCAGGAACTCTATGTCAGCCAGTACATCGCTTCGGAGGTAACCTGGCAGGAAATGGGGCTGACGCTTACCCAACACACCGGCTTTCCGGAAGAACAGGGCGCCTCGTTTACGGTTGATGTCAAGAAACCGAAGACGTTTGCCTTGGTCCTGCGCTACCCCGGCTGGGCTGAAAAGGGAATGCAGGTGAAGGTAAATGGCAAACCCTGGGTACATTCCGGTACGCCGGGCAGCCTCGTGGTTATCCGTCGCAAATGGAAAAAAGGAGACCAGGTAGACGTTCGGTTTCCTTTCTCCCTCCGGCTGGAATCCATGCCCGACGACCCCGACCGGGTAGCGGTCTTCTATGGACCGGTTGTCCTTGCGGGCGACCTCGGCCCGGTAGATGACCCCAACGCCAAAAAATCGGATTTCGTGCCGGTATGGATGTCCGAATCCCGCCGTCCGGCCGATTGGCTTGAACCGGTTCCGAACCAAGCCAATACCTTTCGGACCAAAAACATAGGCCGTCCCCGCGACATCCTCCTCAAGCCTTTTTACCAGACCCACGACCGCCGCTATTCGGTGTATTTCGCCCTGTTTACTGAGAAAAAATGGGCCGCGCACCAACAAGCTTATCAGGCCGAACAAGAACGCAAGAAACGGCTCGAAGCCGCTACCTTCGACGCCTTTCAACCCGGCGAAATGCAGCCCGAACGGGATCATAATTTCCAGGGAGATAAGTTGAACATCGAAGAAAATTTCCGGGGCCGGAAAGCCCGCGGCGCCGAGCGCGGAGGCTGGCTTTCTTTTGAAATGAATGTCGAAAAAGGCGCCCCCATGGCCCTCGTAATCGAATACTGGGGCGGATTCACCGGCTCCAAAACATTCGATATCCTGGTTGACGGCGTCGGCATCGCTACCGAAAACATCAGCGGCAAAAAAGACGGCGAATTCCTGGATGTCTTTTACCCCATACCCGAACCCCTTACCGCCAACACCAGCCGGATCACCGTCAAATTCCAGCCCCACGAAGGCCACCGCGCCGGACCGTTTTTTTATGCGAGAACGGTGAAGGTTGGGATGTAGAGGATCTTAGGATGTAGAGGATGTAACTTCGCAACTTTTCTCCGCAACTTCGTAACTTCGTAACTTCGTAACGCTCATCGTAACGCTCATCGTAACGTCGCAACTTAAAAAAACAGCTTATGACCCTACCATGGACCGGCGTGTACCCGGCAATCACCACCAAGTTTACAGCAAATGGGGCATTGGATATCCCGGCGTTTTTGAAAAACATTCAGGCGCAACTCGACGCCGGCATCGACGGCCTTATCCTCGGCGGTTCGCTGGGAGAATCCAGTACCATCACCCACGACGAGCGCATGGAACTCCTTAAAGCAACGCTTGATTTTGTGGGAGGAAGAATTCCCGTTCTCGTCAATATCGCCGAAGGGTCGACCCGAAACGCGGTAGCGCTGGCTGAACGCGCCCAAGCCAACGGCGCCCACGGACTGATGGTGCTTCCCCCCATGATGTATAAACCCACCGATCGGGAAACGACCGACTTTTTCCTTGCGGTTGCCCAAAGCACGGACCTTCCCATTTTGATTTATAACAACCCCGTCGATTACAAGATCGAGGTCACCCTGGATATGTTTGAAGAACTGCTGAAGTTCAAAAATATCCAGGCGGTGAAGGAGAGCACCCGCGATGTCTCTAATGTGACGCGCATTCGGCGCCGGTTTGGAAACGATCTGAAGGTGCTTTGCGGTGTCGACACGCTGGCACTGGAAAGCCTCCTCATGGGCGCCGACGGATGGGTAGCAGGGCTCGTGGCCGCCTTCCCAAGGGAAACGGTAGCGATTTACCGGCTAGCCAAGGCGGGCCGGATCGACGAAGCCATCGCCATCCACCGCTGGTTTTTGCCTATCCTGGAATTGGATATCAACCCCCAATTGGTGCAAAACATCAAATTGGCCGAGGTAATGACCGGACTGGGCACGGAACACGTGCGGCCTCCCCGTCAGCCCCTTATGGGCGCGGAGCGGGAACGGGTAATCCGCATTCTGGAGGAAGGGCTGGCCATTCGGCCGGTATTGCCGGATTATTTGAGGATGTAAAGGATGTAAAGGATGTAGAGGATGTAGGGGATGTGGGGGATGTGGAGGATGTAGGGGATGTAGGGGATGTAAATCCAAGAGGATAGAAAAAACAAGTGCATGCGAAAAACCTTTTTCTGCATCGACGCCCATACCTGCGGGAATCCGGTGCGGCTGGTAGCAGGCGGAGGGCCGCCGCTGGAAGGCCAAAACATGGGCGAAAAGCGGCTGGATTTTCTGCGCCGCCACGACTGGATACGCCAGGGACTTATGTTTGAGCCCCGGGGTCACGACATGATGTCGGGGAGTATCTTGTATCCGCCATCTGATCCAGCCAACGACATCGGCATCTTATTTATCGAAACCAGCGGCTGTTTGCCGATGTGCGGTCATGGGACGATCGGCACGGTGACCATCATGA
The DNA here is from genome assembly GCA_016713275.1 of Haliscomenobacter sp. Classification (GTDB taxonomy): domain Bacteria; phylum Bacteroidota; class Bacteroidia; order Chitinophagales; family Saprospiraceae; genus JADJPL01. The sequence goes on along the minus strand of JADJPL010000016.1, from coordinate 44,850 downwards.
TCGAAGAAGGGCTGGTGCAGCCCAAAACGCCGGGGGAACTGCGTTTGGAGGTCCCGGCAGGGTTGGTGAAGGTTTCGTATACGCAGGAAAACGGTAAGGTGAAGTCGGTGCGGCTGACGAACATCGCTTCTTTTTTATACAAAGAAAATCTGGAAGTCGAATGTCCGGATCTGGGCATGCTCACCGTCGATGTAGCCTACGGCGGCAATTTTTACGCCATTGTCGACCCGCAGAAAAATTTTCCCGGGATCGAGCATGTTACCGCGGGGGACTTGATCCGCTGGAGCCCCTTTTGCCGGAAGCGGCTCAACGACGCCTACGAATTTTTGCATCCCGAAGATGAGAAAATCAAGGGCTTGAGCCATATGTTGTGGACCGGCGCGCCGCTATCCGATTCCGCCCACGCCCGAAACGCGGTGTTTTACGGCGATAAGGCGATCGACCGGTCGCCATGTGGCACGGGTACTTCGGCACGTATGGCGCAATGGCATGCCAAAGGAAAACTGAACGTTGGAGATGCGTTCATTCACGAAAGTATTATCGGCAGCCGGTTTATTGGACGGGTAGAAGCCGAAACCACCTGCGGCGGACTTCCAGCCATCATCCCCAGCATCGAAGGTTGGGCGAAGATTACCGGGTATAATACGATTATTATCGACGACGAAGACGATCCCTATGCCCATGGGTTCCAGGTAATTTAATTTTCAAAAAGCCTTATTTCTCAATGAGCGTACATATTATCGGTGGAGGCATCGCGGGATTATGTTCCGCCTGGTATCTCCAAAAAGCGGGTTTTGAGGTGTCCGTGATCGATAAAGGCGGCCTGACCGACGGTTGTTCTTTCGGCAATGCCGGGATGATCGTTCCCAGCCACTTTATCCCAATGGCTGCACCGGGCGTTATCGCTCAGGGCATTCGCTGGATGTTTGATTCCAAGAGTCCGTTTTATATTAAACCGAGGCTGGATTTGGACCTGGCGCAGTGGCTGTGGGCGTTTTACCGCTCTTGCACCCGGGAGAACGTGCAACGGGCCATGCCGGTGCTTCGCGATTACCACCAGTTGAGCAAAGCCCTTTTTCGGGAATTCGCCCAAACAGAAGGGTTTGATTTCGATTTCGAAACCAAAGGACTGCTGATGCTGTGCAAGAACCCCAAAACCCTTCGGGAGGAAGCGGAAGCGGCGGAAAAAGCCCACGATCTGGGCATAGAAACACAGGTATTGAATGCAGCCGGCGTGCAATTGCTGGAGCCAGGTATCCGGCTGGAAGCAGAAGGGGGCGTGTTTTACCCCGGCGATGCGCATCTGTACTCAAATAAGTTCATGTCCCAGCTACATGCCGCCTTAATACGACAGGGAGTTGCATTCCATTCCGGCAAAACCGTGGAGGGATTGGTTGCTGAAAAAGGGAAAGTCAGCGCGATTGCCCTGTCTGGAGGCGAAACACTTGCAGTGGAGCAAGTGGTTTTGGCGGCCGGTTCGTGGTCGGCAAAACTGATCAGGCAACTGGGCATTCGCCTGCTGCTGCAGGACGGAAAAGGGTATTCCATCACGCTGGAGCAGCCTCCGCTTCGCCCTTCCATTCCGACGATCCTGATGGAAGCCAGAGTGGCTGTTACGCCTATGGGACAAGACCTCCGGATAGGCGGCACCCTGGAGATCAGCAACCTCTCTTCCCGGATCAATACCTCCCGGCTGGAAGGCATTCTGGAAGCCGTTCCCAAATATTATCCCGATCTCGCGCCCGAAACCCCTGCGCTGGATACCGTTTGGCATGGCTTCCGCCCGTGCACCCCCGACGGACTGCCGTATATGGGCCGTTCCGCCCGGTTTTCCAACCTGATCTTCGCTACCGGCCACGCCATGATGGGCCTGAGCCTCGGCCCAGCCACCGGGAAGTTGGTTTCGGAAATCTTTCAAGACAAAACGCCTTCCATTGGGATGGAGTTGTTTCGCCCAGAACGATTCGGGTGAATTAGAGGATGTAGAGGATGGATGTAGAGGATGTAGAGGATGTAGGGAATGTAGGGAATGTTCCTTTACATCCTCTACATCCTTTACATCTTCTACATCCTTTAAATAAATGCATTGATCAGATTTTCAAATAATTCCTGTTTTCCGCTGCGGAGTTGGGGTTCGCCGCTTTGGCGAGCGATCTGGGAGAGGGCTTCGAGGCTGAGTTTGCCCTCTTCAAAGGCTTTCCCGTCGCCGCTGTCGAAGGAACTGTAACGGGCCTTGCGCAGGGCCAGGTAGTCGGAATCCTCGAGGATGTTCTGGGCGGTGATCAGCGCCCGGGCGAAGGCGTCCATGCCGCCGATATGGGCCAGGAAGAGGTCTTCGAGGTCGGTGGAGTTGCGGCGGGTTTTGGCGTCAAAGTTGACGCCGCCTCCTTGTAGCCCTCCGGCTTCGAGGAAGACGAGCATCGCTTCGGTGAGTTCGTACAAGTTGATCGGAAACTGGTCGGTATCCCATCCGTTTTGGTAATCGCCCCGGTTGGCGTCGACGCTGCCCAGCATACCGGCGTTGGCGGCTACCTGGAGTTCGTGTTGGAAGGTATGCATGGCCAGGGTGGCGTGGTTGACTTCGATATTGAGTTTGAAATCGTCCTGGAGGCCGTATTCCCGAAGGAAGCCGATGACCGTGGCGGAGTCGAAGTCGTACTGGTGCTTGCTGGGCTCCATGGGTTTGGGTTCGATGAAGAACGTTCCTTTGAACCCCTGCTTGCGGGCGTAATCCTTGGCCATATGAAGGAAGGCGGCCATGTGGTCGAGTTCGCGTTTCATGTTGGTGTTGAGCAGAGAGAGGTAGCCTTCGCGGCCTCCCCAGAAGACGTAGTTTTCGCCGTTAAGCTTGATGGTAGCGTCCAGGGCGAGTTTCACCTGAGCGCCAGCATGGGCGACGACGGCGAAATCCGGGTTGGTGGCCGCTCCGTTCATGTACCTGGGGTGCGAAAACAGGTTGGCGGTTCCCCACAAAACCTTAACTCCGGAGGCCGCCATTTTGTCTTTCGCGTAATCGGTGATTGCTTCGAGCCGTTTTTCAAAGCCAGCCAGCGTATCCGCCTCGTCCACCAAATCGACATCGTGGAAACAAAAATAAGGAATGCTCAGCTTGGTGATCAGCTCGAACGCCGCGTCCATTTTATCTTTGGCGCGCTGGACCGGGTCGGAAGCTTCCAGCCAGGGGAATGGTTTCGTAGGCGAACCAAACGGATCGCTTCCGGTATTGCACAAGCTATGCCAGTACGCGACGGCAAAGCGGAAGTGGTCTTTCAGGGTTTTGCCTCCTACCATGCGCGCTGCGTCGTAGTATCTGAATGCCAGCGGGTTTTTCGATTGGGGCCCCTCGAAGGCGATTTGCCCTATGCCGGAGAAATACTCCTTGCTTCCAGTAAGCATGTTCATTTGGAAAATGGTTTTTGTGTCGTTAAAGATGGTTCTTCAAAGCGTTTATCCAGAGTTGGTATGCGGTCTGGTAGGGTTCTTTGTTCTCCTCCGGAGTAAACGTCTGCACGGGTTCCAGATGGTTTTTGATCTCGTCCAGGGAGCCCCAAATGCCGGCGCCAACGGCTGCGGCGCCGGCAGCCCCAATTGCGCCAGTCGTTTTAAACATTTCAATGCGGCAGCCGCTTAAAGTGGCGACGGTGTTGGAGAAAATATGGGAAAGGAAGAGGTTGTCGTTCCCCACCCGGATGACATCCAACTGAAGGCCCATTTCTTTGAGGAGGTTCATGCCGTAAATAAAGGCAAAGGCAACGCCTTCGAGCCCGGCCCGGATGACATGCGCTTTATGGTGCCGGTTAAAGTCGATGCCGCAGAGCTGGGCGCCCGGCATTTTGTCCTGCAGGATGCGTTCAGCGCCGTTGCCGAAAGGCAGGGCAGCGAGGCCTTCGGCCCCAACAGGAACGGAAGCGGCTTCCACTTCCAGGGATTCGTAGCTTTGCTGGGGACCGGCCAGTTGGCGGAGCCAGTTGTACTGGATCCCCGCTCCATTGATGCACATCAGCACCCCGATGCTTGGCGCCCCCGGGGCGTAATTGACATGCGCAAAGGCATTGACCCGCGAAAGCGGGTCGAAGAGCAGCTTGTCGGTTACGGCATAAACGACGCCCGAGGTACCCCCAGTGGCCGCCACTTCTCCCGGGTTCAGGACGCCGAGGGAAAGGGCGTTGTTGGGCTGGTCGCCTGCCCGGTAGCTTACCGGGATGCCCTGGGGAAGACCCGTTTCTTCGGACGCTTTGGAACAAACATCCGCCTGCTTGCCAATGGCTGGAGCAATTTCCGGGAGCAGTTGGGGGTCAATCCCATACACGCCCAACACTTGTTGGGCGAGAGATTGCTGGTCAAAGTCCCAGAAAATCCCTTCCGACAACCCGGTGATGGTGGTCTGGATCGTGCCGGTTAGCCGCATGGCGATATAATCGCCGGGAAGCATGGCTTTGTGGATGCGCTCGTACACCTGGGGCTCGTGCTGCTGCACCCAACGCAACTTGGATGCGGTGAAGTTTCCGGGGCTATTGAGCAAACAACGAAGCGCCTGCTGTTGGCCGATGGCCTCCAGACCTTCCTGACCGATGCCCACCGCCCGGCTGTCGCACCAAATGATCGAAGGGCGCAGCACGCGCTGCAATTCATCGACCAAAACCAAGCCGTGCATCTGATAGGCGATGCCCACGCATTGAATAGAAGCCGGGTCCACTCGGGTTTGGCGCAGCAACTCCTGGGTAACTTGCACCACGCAGTGCCACCAATATTCCGGCGCCTGCTCCGCCCATCCCGCTTCCGGCGCTTCTATGGGCATCTCCTGACTGGGGTAGCTCGTCCGGCCAATGGCATTTCCGGTTTTCAGGTCTACCAATGCCGCTTTAACCGAGGAGCTTCCGATGTCGTATCCTAGACTGTACATGTGGTTCGTTAGTTTGGGTTTGTATAGTTTTTCCAAACGGTTATTTCAATACATCAACCGCCTTCGTCAACACATTCGAACTGCCCGTCCGGCCCTGCTCCGGCTGTCCTCTCCCGATGTGCATAGTCAGCTTGCTCTGGGGCTGGTAGGTTTTACCCTCCTCATTTACCAGGCTCAGCATTTCGGGCGTAAGGGTGAAGGACAGCAGCCGGCTTTCCCCTGCTTTGAGGCTAATCCGCTGGAATCCTTTCAACGCGCGCAAGGGGGCTTTCCCCGGAGCGCCCGGGTAGGACACATAAAGCTGGGCCACTTCCTCTCCGTCTGTTTTGCCGGTGTTGGTTACACGTGCGCGGACCGTCAGCGGCTTACCCGCTTTTACTTTGGACGGCACGGTAAGTTTGTCGTATCGAAAGGTGGTATAGCTCAGGCCGTATCCGAAGGGGTACAGGGCTTGTCCTTTAAAATAGCGGTAAGTACGGCCAGCCATGTCGTAGTTCAGAAAATCGGGCAGGTCGCTATCGCTTTTATAAAAGGTGACCGGCAATCTTCCGGCAGGGTTGTAGTCGCCAAACAGCACATCCGCCACAGCGGTCCCGGCGCTTTGGCCTCCATACCAGGCATTGAGGATGGCGGGAATGTGTTGGTCCTCCCAGGGAATCGCAATGGCGCTTCCGGTCATCAGGACGAATACGACGGGTTTTCCGGTGGCGTTCAACGCTTTCATCAGTTCCGTTTGTACCGCCGGCAGGAGGATGGAGGTGCGGTCGCCGCCCTTAAACCCGGGTACTTCCACCGGCATTTCTTCGCCTTCCAGTTGCGGGGAGATGCCTCCGGCAAACACGAACACATCCGCATCTTTCAGCCGGTTGGCGAGGGCGGTGAAATCGGTTTTGACGAAACGGCCTGGAGTGAGCCGGACGTCCGCTTTGCCGCCGCCTTGCCAAAATTCCAAAGTGATTTTATAACGGGTCCCCTGACGCATGGTCAGGGTGTAGGTTTTGGCGCCCCAGCGGTTTCGTTCCCAGGCGTTCAGGACTTGCTGGTCGTTGATGAACAACCGGTAGCCGTCGTCGGCTTCGAGTTGAAAGGTGATCGTTCCATTTTCGTTAGCGAGAAATGAGGAAGTAAACCGGGCAGAGAAATCCGTTGCCGGGGTGCCCGGGGTTAAATCGCCTCCTTCGTGCCAGTGGAGGTCGATTTTCGGCTCCATTCGATCCAGAATGGGCGTTCCTTCCAGGTTGCGGTTGGGAAAAAATTGGGCCCTAAAGCCAGGTTTTCCTTCCCATTGAAGCTGGCCGGGCAGACTGGCTTCGACAAAGAGGGTGTCGTTGGCGTGCTGAACAGCCTGTTCATATACGACCTCTACCCCTGGACCCACCTTGGCTTTGATCCCCTCCAGCACCGTGACAATATCTGTCGGGATGCCGTTGTAGTTCCCGAGCACGGCGATTTCATTTTGAGCATTTGGGCCCAAAACGACGATCTTTTTCAGGTTTTTGGAAAGAGGTAGGGTTTGGTTTTCGTTTTTGAGCAAGACGATCGATTGACGCGCCATCTTCAGCGCGTGGGCCTGGTGTTCCGGAGCTTCCAGGACGGACTCCGGGATTTGGGCGTATTTGACCATCGAAGACGGGTCAAATACGCCAAGCCGGTAACGGATGGCGAACAGGCGTTTCAGGGAGACATCCAACTGGGATTCGGCAAGCGCCCCGGACTTCACCGCTTCCAGCAGGGTTTTGTAAACGGATACGCCGCACTCGACATCCGTGCCGTGTATCAGGGCGTCCACCGCAGCGGTTTGCGCATCCGGGTGGGTTTTATGGAAGCGGAAAAAATCGTCGATCGCCCAACAGTCGCTCGTGACGTACCCGGTGAAGTTCCATTGCTTGCGGAGTATGTCGTTCATCAACTGGTCGTTGGCGCAGCAAGGCTGCGTATTGACGGCATTGTAGGCGCACATGACGCCGGCAACCTGCGCGTTCACAACCAGTTCTTTAAACGCCGGAAGGTACGTGTCCCAAAGATCGTATGCTGAGGGGTGGATATCATCGGAGTGCCGGGTAGGCTCCGGGCCGGAATGCACGGCAAAGTGCTTGGCGCAAGCCGCCGCTTTCAGGTAGTTGGGGTCGTCGCCCTGGAGGCCATGGACAAAGGCCTTCCCCAGCATGGCCGTCAGGAAGGGGTCTTCCCCATAGGTTTCCTGCCCCCGGCCCCAACGCGGATCCCTGAAAATATTGATGTTGGGGGTCCAATAAGTGAGCCCCAGGTACCGCTCGTGGGAACGGTTCAGCTTTAGGGCTTTATTATGCACCGCCCGGCCCTCCAGAGCGGAGATATCCGCCATGCGAAACAGGGAAGCCGTGTCCCAGGTCGCAGCCATCCCTATAGCCTGCGGAAAGACCGTCACCCGGAAAGGCGTTCTGGCCACCCCGTGAAGCACTTCGCTCCACCAGTCGTACCCCAGGATTCCCAGCCTGGGCACTGCAGGGTTCCATTGAGCATTTGCGCCACTTTCTCTTCCAGCGTCAACCGGCTGATCAGGTCATTGATCCGCTGCTCCGTCGGAAGTTGCGGATTCCACATCGGATAACTTTTGTACTCCTGACCCAAAAGTGGCAGGCTGACAAGAAGCAAGAAGAAGAGAAATGGTTGTTTCATGGTTGTTTTTTTTTAGGGAGGGAGCAGTGAGCAGGGAGCAGGGAGCAGGAGTAGGGAGCAGGGAGGTTGCCCTGGCGTTGCGGCGAAATGGTTGCCAGGGCGGGCTAATTTTTTTTATAATAAATTCGTATTCAATTTATTGTGTTGTTACTCCGTGTTTTTTAACAGGTTCCTTTCATCCCCTCACCCCTCGTAAATCGTACTTCGTAAATCGTACTTCGTCAAAATCCAATGGAGTTCCCTCCATCCACGGGCATGGAGATGCCGGTGATAAATTGAGCGGCTTCGGAAGCCAGGAAGACTGCCGCCCAGCCAATATCTTCGGGTTTTCCGAAATGGCCGATAGGGGTTCTCCCCAGGGCTTTGGCCATGCGGTCGGGATCGCTGGCCATAGCCGTTTTCATCATATTCGTTTCGATGAACCCGGGGGCGATGGCGTTGACCCGCACGTTGAACTTGGAGAATTCCGAAGCCAGGAGGCGGACCATGCCTTCGATTCCGGACTTCGAGGAGCCGTAGGCTACCACCCGGTCGAGGCCATAATATGCGGCCATGGACGAAATCATGATGATGGCGCCCGACTGCCGGCTTACCATGTTCCGGGCGCAGGCCCGGGTGAGGCTGAAAACCGCGTGGAGGTTGGTTTGAAGGATGCGGCTGAACTCCTCATCCGTCACTTCCAGAGCGGGTTTTTTCATGTTGATCCCGGCATTGTTGATCAGGATGTCGATAGGGCCAACCTGGGTTTCCACGTCCTGGACCAGCCCTTCCAGCCCCTTTAAGTCGGTTACGTCATTGACGAAGAAGAAGGCCTTTTCCCCCAGGGATTCTTTGGCTTCCTGAAGAACGGCCTCCCTGCGGCCGGTTAAAACCACCCGGGCCCCGGCCAGGACCATACAGCGTGCAATATCCAATCCGATGCCGCTTCCGCCTCCGGTAATCAGCGCAATTTTATTTTCCAGAGAAAAGACGCCGGGGAAGCTATGCTGGGTTTCTGGTGCAGGTTGGTTCGCGTTTTTTTCGTTTGGTAGCGTTATCATCTTTGTTGTTTGGGTTTTTCCAATTGGAGGCAAGTTAAAACCTGTTACCGTAATTGATATATTTCTACGATTCTTTTCATTTCCTCAAGCGTTCTTTTCGGGGGGTTAAGGCCAGGAGGCAGCGGTTTTCTGGAAAACGTCTGGAAATACAATACGCAGGCATCGCGCCAATGGAGGGCTTCGCGGTGTTGTACGGCCAGCCGGCCCCGGACATCAGCAAACCATTCGGGGTCTACGTGGGGTTGGACCGTTTCCCAGCGTGCCTGCATGGCTGCCACTTCGTCTGTTCCGGCATAGTATTGTAAACAAAGTTCGTCCCACAGGGTCCTTCCTGAGGAAAGGGGCTTGTCCCAGGGAACATGGTGGAACCAAAGCAGATAGGGCAGCGCGCAGGAATTTGGATCGCTCCATGGCTGTTGGGTTTCCGGAGCGTACAAACTCAACGCGTTGCTGCCCTGCGGCGTCCGGTCAAAACCTAGCCCCACCGTGTCGGCGCGGTGATAGTAGATCGAAGTCCAGTCTGGCCTTGCGCTTCGCGCCAGCCAGGGCTCGGGGCCAAAATGGATTCCCTGCCCCATGATATGGTGCAATCCCATCGGGGTGGTAAACCGCACATAGGTTTCTCTTGAACCAAGGAGGATATCCTTAATGGTAGCTACGGCGGAGGGGTCCTGCGTCAGGGTCATCCGGGCCCATTCCTCCGCGATTCGGGCGGAGGAGAGCTGGTGATCCCAGGCCAGCCGGCCAAAAGCATACCAATTGGCCTGAGACATGGAATGCCAGGTCCAGTTGCGGTCCGACCCGGTATTAGCCACCCCGGCCATGACGGTTACCGGATAATCGTGCACCGAGCCGTCGATGACTCTGGCTACCGTGGACCCTTTGCCCCGGGCATAGGTGTCGGAGTCGAGGCATTCCTTAAATAAGGGCGCCAGGAAGACGAGGTTGGTCGAAAACCCCAGGTATTCCTGGGTGATCTGAAATTCCATGGCCAGCGGCGTTTTGGGCATGGCGCCAAATAAGGGATGGAACGGCTCCCTGGGCTGAAAATCGATGGGGCCATTTTTCACCTGGACGATCACATTGGGAGCAAACTGGCCGTCCAATGGCTTGAATTCCTGATAGGCCTCCTTGAACCGGTCGCCCTTGGGATCTGGACCGTACACAAAAGCCCTCCAGATCACCAGTCCTCCATGCGGACGGAACGCTTCCGCCAGCATGTTGGCGCCATCGGCATGGGTGCGACCATGTTCCTGGGGGCCGGGTTCGCCCTCGGAGTTTGCCTTTACCAAAAAGCCGCCAAAATCGGGAACGTATGAATACACCTCCCGGACTTTCTCCTGCCACCAGGCGCGCACTTGGGGGTCCAGGGGGTCGGAGGTCTTTAATTTGCCGAGGGTTTTTGGGGAGGCAAAGTTGATCGACAGAAAAACTTTGATGCCATAGGGGCGGAGCACATCCGCCAAGGCTTTGACTTTGGGTAAATATTCCGGGGTGAGAAACCGGGCGCTGGCATTGACGTTGTTGAGAACTACTGCATTGATGCCAATAGAGGCATTGGCTCGGGCATAATCCCGGTACCGGGGGTCGATCGTTTCGGGCAACTCATACCATTTCCAAAGGGAAGCCCCTGCGTAACCCCGCTCGATGGTACCGAGCGGGTTGTCCCAATGGTTGAGCATCCGCAATTGAACGCGCGGCCTCCGGACCCCGGAGAGCTCCCCTGGTTTTCCCTCTGTTTGCAGATAGCGAAGAAATTCGAAAGCCCCATACAGCAAGCCGGATGGATGGGCGGCAAGAATCGCTGTCCGTCCCCTTCCCGGCTGGATTTTAAACCCGTCTTTGCCCAGGTTATCCGTATCTGGCGTTCCTTTGGGCAATAAAACGAGTTCGATGGTTCCGGGTTTGAAGCCGGAAGACTGCACAGGAACTGGTTTGCCGAGCAGGCCCTGTAGTCCGGCTTGCAATTCCAGGCATGCGGTTTTAGAAACCGGATCGTTTTCGGAACAGGTAATGAACCGGGCTATGGACGCATACTCCTTCCGGAGTGCCGGGTTAGAAATCAGGTCGTATTTCAACCATAGCCGGTACCCGTCGTCGGCGTTGGCAGCGGGGGCGCTGATCAGGAGGAAAAGAACAAGTCCCAGGAAGCGAGGCATAGCGTTTGATTTACCAGGTGACGAAAAGGCGCCTGTTGAAAGCGTTTGGGTTAACGAAAGGCGGACTGGGGCGGGCCTGTCTCAAAAGACCAATCTTTGCCACCGGCATGAAATTTTATTTTCTTTTTTCAATTCTAATAAAAAATTGCTCTGCAATTTTTTATTAGAATTGAAAAAAGAAAATATTTTTTGGCCGCCGGGGGCGAAGACGGTCTTCTGAGACAGGCCCTACCCCTGCCGCAGGTTCACCAATTTCCATTCACTAGTTCAAAGCCTTCAAAAAACCGGCGTATGCTGGTTTTTTATTAAATTCATTATCGTAAAGCAACGGAAAATCCTTTCCATTCTGGTAACGCCAGCTCGACGCGTCCATGACGCCCCAAACGGTTATTCCATGCCGTTGGGACGAGGGGACGTTGCTGATATACGATTGAACCACGAATTGGTACATTTCCGCCTGGCTTTCAGCGATTGCAGGGGTAAGTACGAACCCGGTTGCCGAGCTGGGGTTTACCAGGATATCCAATTCGGAAACCCGGACAAGGAGGCCGGTTGCCGCCAGTTTTTTGAACATGGATTCAATACCGGTCCGGGAGGTATTCAGGCTGATATGCATTTGGGTTCCGATACCGTCTATTTTTACGCCTTTGGCTTTCAATTCATTAACGAAGGCGATCAGGGAATCCAATTTGACTGGATTGGATTCCAGTCCATAATCGTTAAGGAATAATTTGGCCGAAGGATCTGCCTCGGCGGCGTATTGAAAGGCTTTTGCGCCCAGGTCCCGCCCCAGGTAATGCGACCAGACCAATACGTCCGAGCCGGAGGTGGAGGTGTTGCTGTTGTTTCGGATAGCGCCGTTGTCGGCAAACAGTTCGTTGATCACGTCCCAGGCTTGCACCTTTCCCTTGTAATGGCCTGCAATTGCGCCAATGGTTCGGCGCAGCTCCGCATCGAGTTTTGCTGCGATCTCCTCCTGGCTGGCAGCAGGCGACGAAGTGATTCCTGCTGCAGCTTTGTAATAAGAAGCCGCTTGTTGCGTATGCCAAACCAGCGTGTGGCCAAAGATCTGGAGGCTCCCGGCTGCATTGACCATGGCATCCGCCCGGGAGAAATCAAAAACCCCGCCACCTTTGACGAGGGAGGCGTTCTTCATTTCATTTTCGAGGGTAATGCTGTTGAAATCCCGTTTAACCAGATTGGAATACGGCGGGTTGGCCAGGAAATTGTTGTAATTCACGGCAGCGCCCACGGGAAAAGAAGCGGCATCCTTTAACGCTTCGCTTGCGGCAGATGGATCGTGCTCCGAAGGGAGAACCGACGGGTCTTTTTCGCAGGCGATCAGGACCAGGGCCCATGTCAGGAATAAAAGGTGCTGTTTCATAGACGCTCTTTTTATCCGGGTTCCGGATTTGGACTTAGTAGGGTTGGGTTTTACAAGGACGTATTCCGTAGGTTCTGCAATCGGTTTCTGAGGGAAACAGGTTGCGCGCTTTGGAAGCCCTCCGCCTGGGTTTCATACATGATGGATCTTGGTTAAACCTATATTCTTACTTGCCCGGTAGCTGGAGGGTTGGCCCTCGGCTTGTAATGGTGAAAAGCCAACCGGCCCCAGTTACAGAAAAACCAAAGAAACGAGTTCGCGTACCTAATGGTTTTTAAAATCCAAACTAACTTTGGCTATTCTGCGAACGGGCGAAATTATTTTACAAATTTACATTTTTTTTTCTAAATGCAATCGGTTACATATATTTTTTGAATTCCTTTTGAAAGAAATCTTTTTTTGCAAAAAAAAAGCTAATTTTCAAATCCCGGCACGCTTGAGGAATGGGGGGCTTGGCAGGCCAATATGAACCGGGTATTTCATCCACTTGTTGATATTGTTGCATGAAAAAGAAGGACGTAACGATTTACGATATAGCCGAGCAGCTAAACATTTCTACCGCCACCGTTAGCCGGGCTTTGCGGGATGACCCATTGGTGAGCGCCAAAACGAAGAAAAGGGTAATGGAACTGGCCGAGCGGCATGGATACCAGGTCAATCAATTTGCGAGAAACCTGCGAAAGCGGCAAACGAACACGATTGGCGTTATCGTCCCCCGGCTGAACAGCTATTTTATGGCAACGGTCATTTCAGGGGTGGAGCAGGTGGCGAATGCCGCGGGTTATAACCTTCTGATCAGCCAGACGTCGGAGTCGGTGGAACGGGAACATTCGATTGTGCAGACGATGTTTCACAACCGGGTGGACGGGTTGCTGGTGTCCTTGTCCTACCATTCCAGCAGCTTGGACCATTTCGTCCGGTTTGCCCAGAAGGAAATCCCGGTGATTTTCTTCGACCGGACGAATATAGAAGGCAATTTTACCAGCATCAGCATCAACAATGTACATGCCGCGTATGAGGCTACCCGGCATCTGTTGCAGACAGGGAAGCGGCGGATCGCCCATATTACCGTGTCCAGTACCGAGAGCATCTACAAGGAACGCTTCCGGGGCTATTCGCAGGCGTTAGCGGAGTACGGAATTCCTCTGGATATGCGGCTGGTATGCCTGGGGACCTTTCCATGGAGTACGGCGCGGAAGCCGCCCGCTATATCCTTTCTTTGCCGGAACGCCCCGACGGCGTTTTTGCCGCTAATGATACCTGCGCGGCAGGCTGTCTGGCCAGTTTGAAAAAACAAGGGATTGATATTCCCACCGATATGGCTGTAGTAGGCTTTAACGACGATCCCGTCTCCCGGATTGTAGAACCCAACCTGACAACCATCCGCTACCCCGGGTATCAAATGGGCGAACTGGCTGCCCGTACCTTGATCAACCACCTGAACGGAGACTCCGATATCCTGCTGACTCAGCACATCCTGCTTCGGTCGGACCTTGTCATCAGGGGGTCGACCGTGGACGGGAGACGGTTGACGGTTGACGGTTGACGGGGGACGGGGGACGGGGGACGGGGGACGGGGGACGGGGTGGTATAATCCTCTACATCCTCTACATCCTCTACATCCTCTACATCCTCACCCTCCTTTCATCTCCCGCTGAATTCCGTACGCTAATCCTCTGATTTCTGCGAGGCCTTTCAGGCGGCCGATGGCCGAGTAGCCGGGGTAGGATTTTTTATCCAGATCGTCGAGCATTTGATGGCCGTGGTCGGGGCGGAAAGGGAGTTGCGCATCAGGCATGCCGAGCGCGGCGCGGCGTTGTTCTTCGAGCAAGATAGCCCGGACGATAGCGTACATGTCCACGTTGCCGTCGAGGTGCTCGGCTTCGTGGAAATTCATGGGGTTTTCTTCCCGGCGGGTGGCGCGCAGGTGCACAAAATGGATGCGGTCGGCAAACCGCTCCGCCAGGGCAGGCAGGTCATTGCCGGGATGTGCGCCCAACGATCCGGTGCAGAACGTCAGTCCATTGGCCCGCACGGGGCTGGCTTCGAGCAGTTGCTCCAAATCGCTGCCTGTGCTGACCACTCTCGGAAGGCCCAGCAAGGGGCGGGGCGGGTCGTCGGGGTGGATGCAAAGGTTTACGCCACAATCTTCGGCAACGGGAGCTACCTGGCGGAGAAAATCGTTCAGGTTTTCCCGGAGTCCGGCGTCTCCTATGTGCGCGTATTCGTCCAGCAAGCCTTGGAAGGTGTCCAGATCAAAGGCTTCCTCCGAGCCAGGGAGGCCCAGCAGGATCGTTTCCTGGAGTTTGCTTTTTTCCTGCTCCGTCATCTCCCCAAACCGGGTTCTGGCCGCCTCGCGGACCGAATCGGAGTAATCGGCTTCGGCGCCTGGACGCCGGAGGATATGGAGATCAAAGACCGCGAAATCCTCCCAGACGAAGCGCAGGGTTCGGGCGCCGCTGGGGAGGAGGTAGTCGAGCTGGGTGCGCGACCAATCCAGTACTGGCATGAAGTTGTAGCACACCGTGCGTACCCCGCAAGCCGCCAGGTTGCGCAGCGACTCCTGGTAGTTGGCGATCAGCCGTGCTTTGCCGGGCAGCCCTTTTTTAATCTCCTCATGCACCGGAAGGCTTTCGACTACTTCCCAGCGCATGCCTTTTTCAGCGATGAGGGACTGGCGTTTCTGGATTTCGTCAATGGGCCAAACTTCCCCAACGGGAATTTGGTGCAGGGCGGTGACAATTCCGCTGCAGCCTGCTTGCCGGAGGTACTCAAGGGGCACGGTATCTTTGGGCCCAAACCAGCGCATGGTTTCGATCATAAGGCGGTTTTTTCAAACGAAAATCGTTCGGAGGCGGAAAAATAAGAAGCCGGGATGAATTATTCCAGCACTACCGTAAAACTTCGGGCAGCCTGAGCCCCAATAACCAGGGCCTGCTCAATGTCTGCGGTCTTGGAAGGCCCGGCGATGAAGACCCCAAACCCGGTTTCATCCACCTGCACCCGCTGGTACGCTTCATGCATGTTGGAAAGAATCCGGTCTTTCGCCAGCACGACCATCAGGTGTTGGGCAATGAAAGGCAACACCCTGAAAAGGCATTCTTTTTCAGTAACCCAAACGGCTCCGTTTTCCGCGACTCCCCATGGAGCGGGAATAACGGCAAGGCCAACCGTTTCCAACGCAGCAGGGGAGGCCATGTTCTGCAAGGGGATGTTGCCGGGAAAACCGGGAACGGTAGAGGCCACCGATGTTTCCCCCGGGAAATAAGCGGAGACAAGGGCGCCCAGATCTGGATAATCTGCCGCGTTGGCGACTTGCCCGCCCATGGCAGTGACCATAGCCTGGAAGGCGGCCAAAGGCGCTTCCGGGGCATCGGATGCGAACGAGGGCAGGTCGGGGAGCGGAGGCCCTTGCGGCTGGTTCTGGCGGATAGCGCGGAGGATGGATTTTTTACTCATTCGGGTTTATTCATTTTGTTTTTCCGGTACCATTCCTTAAAACTTTCGGCAGGCGGAACAGGCAGCTCCCGGGATTTACCCCAGTCATTTAGGGCGTTATAGACCATAAACCTGGGCAACATTTTCAGTGCCCGGCGCGCCAGCTTGCCCATGAAGTCGTAGGCGCGGGGGCGCGACAAAACGTGGCCGGCAAGGGCCATGCCCCATTTTTTGACTATTGGCAGGCGGCCTTCCCCGGCGGCGATTTGCCTCCATTTGTAGAGCTGTTGGTGGATGTCGATTTTTACCGGACAAACATCCGAACAAGAACCGCATAAGGTGGAGGCAAAAGGCAGGTCGCTGTGTTTTTTGAGGTCGATCCCGGGGGAAAGGATAGATCCGATAGGACCAGGAACGGCGACGTCGTAGCTATGCCCGCCGCTTCTGCGGTAAATAGGGCAGGTGTTCATACAGGCGCCGCACCGAATGCATTTGAGCGCATTGCGAAAATCCGGCCGCCCGAGGTGTTCGCTGCGCCCGTTGTCGACGATGACGATGTGCATCGCTCCTCCCGGTTTGGGGCGGTGATGGTGGGAGGTGAATATGGTGATGGGCTGGCCGGTGGCGCTGCGCGCCAGCAAGCGGGTGAATACGCCCAGATCTGCCTGGCGGGGAATGATTTTTTCCAGCCCCATGCAGTGGATTTGCACCGGGGCGAGGTGTACTCCCATGTCGGCGTTGCCTTCGTTGGTGCAAACGACAACGCCTCCGGTTTCGGCGATGGCGAAATTGACCCCGGTCAGGGCGGCGCCCGCTTGCAGAAACCGCTCCCGGAGGTGGTGGCGGGCTGCTTCGGTCAGGTACTTGGGGTCGGTGGCGCCTTTTTCGGTATGCAGTTTTTGATGAAACAGCTCGCCTACTTCTTCTTTTTTTAGGTGAATAGCCGGCAGGACGATATGGCTGGGGGGCTCGTCCCGCAACTGGATGATCCGCTCCCCGAGGTCGGTGTCTGTCACGTCGATGCCCTGTGCTTCCAGGAAGTCGTTCAGTCCGCATTCCTCGGTGAGGATGGATTTGCTTTTGACCAGCTTACTGACCCCCGCGTTCTGAAGGATTCCGTATACGATCCGGTTGTGCTCTTCGGCGTTGGCTGCCCAGTGGACCTGAACACCGTTGGCGGGCTTTCGCTTCGAAAGTTTCCAGATACTCTGAAAGATTAGCCAGGGTATGGAGTTTGATTTGGGAAGCGAGTTCGCGCAAGGATTCCCATTCCGGGACGCTGTGAGCGGCCAGGTCGCGCTTTTGGCGAACGAACCAAAGAGCCTGGTCGTGCCAGTCGGTGCGGGGTTCGTCGGCTATAAAACGGGTTGCTTTTTGAGCGTGCTTCATGCGTAAAGGTCTTTTTAGACAGCCCCATTTAAAATTTCAGCCAGGTGCATCACCCGGAGCGGGAGTTGCTGGCGGCGGATAATCCCTTCCAGGTGCATCAGGCAGCTCATGTCGCCGGCGGTGATGACCTCGGCGCCATGCCGGAGGTGGTCAGCCAGGCGGTCTTTGCCCATTTTGGCGGAAACCGCCGCTTCATTGATCGCGAAGGTGCCTCCAAACCCGCAGCATTCGTCGGGGCGGTCAAGGGCGACGAGCTCCAGGTCCCGGACTTGATGGAGCAAGAATTTGATTTTGGAAAAATCGTCGCCAACGCGTTCGGTGTCCTGCCCCAGGCGAAGGCCTCTCAATCCGTGGCAGCTTTGGTGGAGCCCCACACGATAGGGAAACCGGGCTTCCAGGGTATGGATCTGGAGCACATCTACGAGGAATTCGCTCAGGTCCAGGGTGCGTTGCCGAACGCGGGCCACGGCAGGTGTCTGCTCCAGCACGTCGTAGTGATGGCGCACATGATAGGCGCAACTGCCGGATGGGGTGACGATGTAGTCGCAGGCCTCAAAATTAGAAACGAACAGCCGGTAGGTAGCCAGGGCGTCCTGCTCGCAACCGGTATTGGCCATGGGCTGTCCGCAACAGGTCTGATCCAGGGGATAGGCTACCTGGCATCCCAGTTTTTCAAGAAGCTCCAGGGTGGCGACGCCTACCTGTGGATAAAACTGGTCGATATAACAGGGAATGAAGAGTCCGATACGCATAGGTTGAAAGATAGCGGAAGTTCTCCGGAATTTGTTCACTAAATTAAGCCTTTACCAGCAATTGCCTCGCTACCTCGCTCCCCCTAATGCCCTTGCAAAATAAGCGGTTTATGCTTTTTCATGGCATAGTGTTTCTTCAGGAATTCCGCTTTGATCCGTTTGTCGGAAATCACCAGGGCGGCGCCGAGGGCGGAGCCCAGCGGGGATTGCGTGGTCCTCAGTTTGTATTGGTTGAAATGGTAAGAAGCCAGTTTGATGAAAACGTCGTTATCGGCAAACCCTCCGTCGACGTAGATTTTTTCAATGGGGGTATGGCCAATGGCTCTGCGGGCGGAGGCCAGTTGTTCGGTCATTAATTCGATCATCAGGCGGTGGAAGGCGGTTTCGAAATCCGGGAATGCGGAAAAGACGGTTTCATCCGGCTGGGTGCGTGGGGTTTGCAGGCTTTCGAAGTGGAATTTGGGCGCCGGGTCGGCGGCTTGTCCAAAATAGATGCGTTCGTCGAACAGGATGCTCCTGTGGTAGCCGTAATCCTTTTTGAAATAAGCGCCAAGTTTTTCCACCTGAATGCGGTACTCATTGCCCAGGAACAGCCGGTTGGCTTTGACGGGTTTGCCGTCGATGCGCAGGTAGCAGAGGCCGTCGTGCAACAGATCCTCTTCGGATAGGGGTTCCTGGCTGAACGGGTTGAGGGATATGCACCAGGTGCCGGTGGAAATGAGGAGGAAAGGGTGTGGGTCCGCCCGCAAGTAGGGGAGGAGGGCTGCCGAGCTGTCGTGAATGCCCATACCGATCCGCACCGGTTTTCCCCGAAACATCATATTTACGCTGATGCTGGTCGAAGATACTGGAGGGAGGTTGTGGTCGATGTCTTCTGCAAAAACCCAATCGTGGTAGTCGCCCTTGGCATAATCCCAGAGGCTGGTATGGCAGCCGATGCTGGTGAACTCGCTTACCGGAATCCCGGTGAACAGGTAGCTCAGGTATTGGGGGAAGTGAAGGGAGTAGCGGATGCGGGAATAGACTTCGGGTTTGGCCTGTTTGAGCCAGTAGAGTTGGAAGCCGGAGTTCAGCATTCCGGAGGCCGGAGACGCCGTGGTCAGGGCGAATTCCGCTTCGTTTCCATACCGCGCATAAAACGGCCGGAGCACATTGGCGGGCATGGGCTTGGTGTAGTTGTACAGGGGGTCAGCGGCTTTCCGTACCGGTCGAGGTGGACGAAGCTGGCGCCATAGGTGGAGAAGTTCACCGCTTCGATTTCCAGTTGCCTGTCGCGCATGTACTTGTCAAAGCGGTCGCGAATCCATTGGGTGATGGCGTTCAGGTCGTCGGCAGGGTACCCATCCTCGTCCTGGATTTCGTCGAAGCGGACGTATTCCTTGTGGATCTGCTGGAACTCTTCGTCAAAGAGGAAAAGCTTTTTATTCGTTTTTCCGATG
Organism: Haliscomenobacter sp.; assembly: GCA_016713275.1. Lineage (GTDB taxonomy): Bacteria > Bacteroidota > Bacteroidia > Chitinophagales > Saprospiraceae > JADJPL01. Next base: position 25,688 of record JADJPL010000016.1, on the reverse strand, counting down.
TCGAAAATTAAAGTCGCTTTCATAAGCCGGTTGCAACGGTTTTACTGCCTCGTTCGCGGATCAATTGGTTTCTCACTTCTTGTTGCCGGTAGAAGAGGAAAGGATCGAGGGCGGCGCCTTTGACCCGGCGGGCCTCCCGTAAAATGGGCCGCACATCGGTGCGGTAGGCGGCGTGAAGGATTTCCTGGCAAAGGGCTACGTCGCCTTCCAATTGGGCGTTGGCCAGGGCGCGCTGGTCGACCAGCAGCGCCTGAACGTAAGCTATACGGATGGCTTCGAGGCTCTGCAACAGGTCTTCCAGCGGGTCTTTCAGGTTGTGGCTGGCATCGATCATCCAGGCCAGAGGCGGGTTCCCTGCGGTGTTGTTCTTCATGCCGTAGACGAGTTCGTTGAAGATCAGGAAGAGCTGATAGGGCTTGATGCTGCCTACCGTCAGGTCGTCGTCTCCGTATTTGGAGTCGTTGAAGTGGAATCCCCCCAATTTGCCCAGGGAAATCAGGGTAGAGACGATCTGTTCGATGTTGGTATTGGGGAGGTGGTGGCCCAGGTCGACCAGGGTGAAGGCTTTTTCCCCGCAGGCTTGTGCGAGGTGGAAGGAAGTACCCCAGTCCTGAACGACCATGGAATAGAAATTCGGTTCGTAAGGCTTGTACTCGATGAATAAACGCCAATCATCCGGTAAGGCGCTGTAGATCTCCTGAAGCGCGTTGCGGGTGTGGTCCAGCGCGCGGCGAAAATTGAGCTGGCCCGGGAAGGAAGCGCCATCGGCGAGCCACACCGTGATGGATTTGGAACCCAGTTGCTGCCCGATTTCGATGACCTGGAGGTTGTGGTCGATCGCCTGACGGCGGGCGCCTTCGCTGGTATGGCACAACGAGCCAAACTTGTAGGAGAAGGCTTGGCCGGGCTGATCCTGGAAGGTGTTGGAGTTAACGGCGTCGAAGGCGATACCCAACGAAGCGGCCTGTTCCCTGGTTGCACTCGGGTCGGAGGGGATATCCCAGGGGATGTGCAAGGAGATGGCGCCTGCGGAGTGGGTGAGGGCATGGAGGAGCCCGACGTCTTCGATTTTCTGTTCGAGGTTGGCCGGCTCCCCGCCGGTGGAAAAGCGTCCGAACCGGGTGCCGCCAGCGCCCAGGGCCCAGCTGGGGATAGCTACCTGGAAGTCGAGGATCTCCCCGACCAGGGGCATCCGCCTGGAGGCCCCGTTGGTCTAATTGCCGGGCCAAGGAATCATATTCCGCCTGGTGGGCTTTGGCGAGGGCTTCGTTGTGGGCGCCGAGTTGTGCAGGTTGAATTTTCATACGTGTTTTATTTAGCGGACAAACGCGCTGGCCATCCCTCCATCTATGTTAAGGGTATTCCCCGTACTCTTGTCCAGGATGGCGACGAAGGCAAAAACGCCGTTGGCGATGTCCTCTGGGCGGATAATTTCGTTGAGCAGGTTCCGTTTGGCATAGAAGGCGGGGAGTTCTTCCACCGGGATGCCGTAAGCTTTTGCGCGGCCTTCAGCCCATTCGCCTTCCCAGATTTTGCTTCCGATGATCACGCCATCGGGGTTAACGGTATTGACGCGGATCTTATCGGGCGCGACTTCCGCAGCGAGGAGGCGGTCCATATGCTGCTGAGCGGCTTTTGCGGTGCCGTAGCCCACGTTGTTGGGGCCTGCCACCAGGCCGTTTTTGCTTGCAATGTTGACGATGTCCCCGCCAAGGCCTTGTTTGCGCATGATTTCGATGCCGGATTTGGAGAGCAGAAACTGGCCTTTGACCAGGACGTTCTGGAGGAGATCCCAATCCGCCAGGGAGGTATCTTCGATCGGTTTGGAAATCGCCAAACCGGCGCTATGGACCACGATATCCACGCCGCCGAATTCCAGGCAGGCATGATGGAACGCTTCCTCCACCGAGGCGGCATTGGAGACGTCGCAAACCGCAGTGGACGCGAGGTCTTTCTTGTAGGTCTTGGCGGCTTCGCTCAGTCTTGCGGGGTCGATATCGGTCAAAACCACGTTGGCGCCTTCCTCCGCCAGTTTGTCGGCGATGGCTTTCCCTATTCCTCCACCCGCGCCGGTAATGAGGGCTACCCGGCGGGAGAGGGGTTTTTCTTTAGGCATGCGCTGGAGTTTGGCTTCTTCCAGGAGCCAGTATTCGATATTGAAGGCTTCCTGTCGGGGCAGGGCCGTATATTCGGTAATGGCTTCGGCGCCCCGCATGACGTTGATGGCGTTGAGATAAAATTCGCTCGACACCCGCGCGGTCTGCTTGTCTCTGGCAAAGGTAAACATCCCTACGCCGGGGTAGAGGATGACTACAGGGTTGGGGTCGCGCATGGCCGGGCTATTGGGGTGCTTGCAGGACTCGTAGTAGGCTGCGTATTCTTTCCGGTATTGCTCGAACGCTGGTTCGATCGCTGTTTTGACCACTTTGTAGTTTTCCAGATCGGCGTCCGGCGCCAGGGGAAGCACCAGGGGTTGTATTTTCGTGCGAAGGAAGTGGTCGGGGCAGCTGGTGCCCAGAGGAGCGAGTTTATCCAGGTCGGTGGAGTTGATGAATTGCAGCACCCGCTCGTCGTCGGTAAAATGTCCGACCATGCCCTGGGCGGAGGAGCAGAGTCCCCGGAGGACCGGGGCGATCAAGGTGGCTTGTTTTTTGCGCGCCGGAGCAGGCAGGCTGCTGATTTTTCCCCACCAAAAACAGGACGGTTTTTGCCTTCTCTTTCCGCAATAAACGCAGACGCCATTTCGATGACTTCCAGGCTGTTCATATAACATTCGTAGGAGGTATCGCCCCAGGTAAAGAGGCCGTGGCTTTCCAGGACGATGCCCCGGATACCGGGGTTGTCTTTCAGGCATTGTTCCAGCATGAGGGCGAGGTCGAACCCCGGGCGCTGCCAGGGTACCCAGCCCATGGTATCTCCCCAGATCTCGCGGGTGATTTCCCGGCTGTCTTTGGCGGCAGCCACTGCAATGAGGGCGTCGGGGTGGAGGTGGTCGATGTGTTTGAACGGCAGCAAACCATGGAGGGGGGTATCGATAGAGGGCGCTTTGCTCTCCAGATCGTATAGGCAATGGTAGAACAAAGCCACCATTTCATCTTCCTGCGCCAATCCGCGGTACACATTTTTCAGGTTGCGCAGACGCCCGGTATACAGGCCGGCGATACCGCTTCGGGTAAGCGTTCCTATGTCTCCTCCGGAACCTTTTACCCACATCACTTCGACGGTTTCTCCGGTAAGGGGGTCTTTTTCCATGGTTTTGCAGGAGGTATTCCCGCCTCCGTAGTTGGTGATGCGAAGATCAGCCCCGAGAATATTGGACCGGTAGAGAAACAAGGCGATTTCATCTCCTGCCAGACTGGCGGCTTTGCGTTCATCCCAAAGGTATTTGACGTGGTTGAAAGTAGTTGAGGAGATCATTGGTTTTGGATTGTTTTTAAAGAATGTAGGCGGAGCGCAAATTACTCATTCGAAAGGTAGAACCCGAACCGGTTTTTGGCATCCTGTACTCTCCCGGAAATTCTTACCGGGGATTGGGGGGAGGTTGCCTCCGAAACCCAATTTTTGTCCCGGGTTTAAAATTTAATTTTATTTTTTTAAGTATTTGAAACGTTTGCTCTGTATGTTTTCAAAAGAACGGAAAAAAGAAAATATCTTTTGGCGGGCAGGAGCAAAACAGGCTTGGAAGATAGCCCTCCACGTGCTGGATACATGAAACCCCATGACAGTTTCTCGCGGAAAAAATAGTCACTTTAAGCATTAAATTAAGGAAAATCCCGAATGGGGTTTAGATTTCCTGAAATACCTAAATACCTAATCCAAATGATGTTGAAAAATGGACGGCCCGCCTGGAGGAGGTCCAGGAATTTGAACGGACGCCTGTGCCAGCTACCCATTGGAAAGGCTGGAAGAGTTTTCTGGGGATGTACGCCGGAGAGCATACGGCAGGGACGGAATTTGTCATCGGTCCATTGTTCGTAGCGCATGGGGTTACGGCCATCGATCTGATCGGGGGCTTATTTTTTGGCAATGTGCTGGCGGTACTGAGCTGGGCGTTTCTTACCGGCCCTATTGCGGTGCGGGAGCGGATCACCTTATATTTCAAGCTGGAGAAGATCTGTGGAAAAAACCTGACGTTGGTCTATAACCTGGTCAATGCGCTGATGTTTTGCTTCTTGGCTGGGTCTATGATCTCGGTATCGGCTACGGCGGTGGGGATCCCGTTTAACCTGCCCATGGCCAAGCTGACCGATTGGCTGCCTACCAGTTTCAGTTGGGTGATTACCGTTTTTGCAGTGGGCGCAGTGACGACGGTCGTGGCCACCCTGGGGTATAATCAGGTATCCAAGGTGGCGAATATTGCTGCTCCCTGGATGATCCTGGTGTTTCTGGCGGCAGCTATTGCGGTGTTGCCGGAATTGGGGGTAACCCGGGTGAGCGATTTCTGGGAGGTTGCCAACGCTAAGATCTGGACGGGAACGCCTCTGGAAGGGCAATCGAAGTTTACCTTCTGGCATGTTTTGTTTTTTGCCTGGTTTTGCAACATGGCCATGCATATCGGGATGGCGGACATGTCGGTGCTGCGCTATGCGAAATCCTGGAAGTCGGGATTTACTTCGGCTGGGGGGATGTTCGTAGGGCACTATTTTGCCTGGCTGGCTTCCGGGATCCTTTATGCGGTTTTTCTGCAGAAAAGCCAGTCCAGCCTGGAGTTTGCTCCCGGCCCGATCGCCTATTACGCCGCTGGGTTTGCCGGCGCCGCCTGCGTGATCATTGCCGGGTGGACAACCGCGAACCCCACGATCTACCGGGCTGGACTTGCGGTGCAGGCGGTGCTTCCCAATTCCAAGACCTGGAAGGTGACCCTGATCGTCGGTTTGGTGACGACCCTGGCAGCTTGCTTCCCGGCGCTGGTCATGCGCTTGCTCGATTTCGTGGCCCTTTACGGGTTGTTGCTGATGCCCATGGGAGCCATCATTTTTATCGATTTCTGGGTGTTTCCCAAGTTGGGGATCCAAAGTAACCTGGCGGAATTGCGCCAATGGAAATGGAACTGGACCGCCGCGCTTACCTGGTTTCTCACGCTGGGCGTTTGCGTGTTTATCAACCAACGATTTGGAGTCGAGATCTTCTTCCTCGGCTTGCCGGGGTGGTTTGTGGCCGTGTTCATTTATCTGGGGTCCAATTTAATCTTTCAAAAAAAGCACGCATGAAAAACCTTCTGATCCTTAGCATCAAAGCGGCCGGACTGGCATTGACGCTTTTGCCGGCTTTTCTGGTGTTCACCGGACACCTGGCTTTTGATACCAATAAGAAACTCATGTTACTAGGATTCATTTTGTGGTTCGGTCCGGCTTTTTTCAAGCCGCGGCGATAAGAACCGGCGATGATCCCGTCGCAACAAGTCTATTGTTAAATGGAGGTCAAAAGCCTCCATTTGTTTTTACAGGCGGTTTCTTTGCTGAAAAGATCAAACCTTATTCAGTGGGCTATTCTGGTCTTTTTAATCGAATATCTGGCCAGATAGCAAATGTTTGGAGATGATTTTTGTCATTGGCCGAAAATAATTTCTTTTTCGTTTTGGCGCTTAAAAACAAATTCCTAAACTTGTCTTTACAAGTTAAACTGATTTGTTATGCCATTTTCAGGCAACGGCGTACCGCAGCACCGGCAACTGTATGAAATTTTGAAAGGGCATATCCTGGAAGGAGGGTATCAGCCAGGGGATCTGTTGCCATCAGAAAATGCGCTTTGCCTTACCTACAATGTGACGCGGCCCACGGTTCGCCAGGCCTTGAATTCGCTGTTGTCGGAAGGGTTTATTAAGAAACGGCAGGGAAAAGGAAGCATTGTCCAGGCGAAGAAAAGCGGGATTGGAGTCCTGTCTATCGTGAGCCGGCCGGGCATCGGGATCTTGTCCAGCGCAGGAACGACGGATAGCATACCCGCCGGCGCCCTGGAAACCCGGGTCATCGAACCGCCGTTTGTTGGGCCTTGGCAGAAGGACTTTGATTTCCCCATCACCGAGATGGAAGAAGCCTCTGGCTGTATCCGCATGGCGCGCCTCCGGTTAATCGAGGGGAAACCGGTTCTTTACGAGATCACCAATTTGCCGAATATCAACCTTCCCCGGGGCGAGCAGAAGATCCGGGCGCTTAAAGCAGAAGGACCGATTTGCGACCTGCTCCGGGTTCGAAAAGGACAACCGGTTCTGCACCTCCAAAAACGCTATGAAACCAACCGCCCGTATTTCCATTTCTACACGGCGATCTGGAGCAATACGGACGACTATTATTTACAAGGCGCCTTCTGACCCGGCGAGGGCGCCAATGGTTTTTTCCGGCAGACAATTCTTGCATTACCCAAAGCAAGGCAATGGTTTTTATTGCCCTGGCAAACCTTTTTGTTATGTCCTGTACCATTTCCATCAACCAAACCTCTGCGGTGCCGAAGTACCGGCAAATCTTCAACAGCATTGTCAAAGGGATTGAAAGCAAGGCTCTTGGACATCACGAGCGCCTCCCTTCCATCAACGAAGTGAGCATTGAATACGATGTGTCGAGGGATACGGTGGAGAAGGCCTACCGCCAGCTCAAACGGCAGGGGTTTATTGTTTCCGTTCCGGGCAAAGGGTATTTTGCCGCCGCGTCTTCCCTGAAGAAGGAACGTAAGGTGTTGCTGGTGTTTAATAAACTCAGCGCCTATAAGAAAGCCATTTTCGATGGATTTGTCCATGCGGCGGGCAATGCGTTCAGCATCGACTTTCAGGTTTACCACGAAAACTACGATTGGTTTGAGAAGATCATCGAAGAGAAAGCGGGCCTGTGCACGGATTATGTCATCATTCCGTCTTTCAAAGGGGAGGAGGAACTCCGGGCCAGAGCCCTGCTTCACCGGCGGCTGCCCAAAGACCGCTTATGGCTGCTCAACGACTATATGGACGATGCTTCCGGGGCTTTTGGGGCCGTCTATCAGAATTACGAAAAAGACATCTATTCTGCGCTTTCGCAAGCTTCCGGCCTCTTCGCCAAGTACGAACGGCTCCATTTAATCTTTCCCACCTGGTCGAACTATTCCAGAGGGATCATCCGCGGCTTCCAGAAGTTTTGCTTCGAGAATGCCCTTCCGTCTCAAATCATTTTCAAAGACTTTGAGAAGGAGGCGGTTCAGCCGGGTACGGCGTACGTCGTCATTCTGGACCACGACTTGGTGACGCTGGTCAAGAAGATCAAGGAAAAAGGCCTTCAGGCAGGCCAGAACGTGGGGATATTGGCCTATAACGACAGCCCGCTGAAGGAAGTGCTGCTGGACGGGATTACCGTGATGTCTACCGATCACGAACAGATGGGCAGGATCCTGGCGGAAATGCTGTTGTCCAATTCCAGGAAGCAGGTAGAGAACGCCTTTAGTTTGATCGTCAGGAATTCCATTTGAGGCGGAATAGGTTACTTACCCCAAATGGAACCGCTCTTTTAACTCCGAGATTCGCTGGTCGTCAATGGGTTGTAATTCGCCCATTTGCCTGGCCAGCGTAAGGGACCGGGCGCTGAATTCGGCTACCTCCAGCCGGTCGAAGGTAGACAGAATGGAGTTGCCGGTGACGAGGACCGAGTCGTTTTCGATCAGCAAGATGGGCGTTGTGGAAGAAATAGCTGCCGAAAGCGTTTTGCCGTCGTGATATTGGCTTCCATACGGAATCAGTGGGAGTTCCCGCAGGAGGATGTAACTTTCCGGGATCGTTCGCGTGTCCACTTCTTTTCGGGCCACGGCGTAGGCGGTGGCATAGGGGGATTGCGCAAAGATAATACAATGGATATCGGGGTGATCCTGATAGATCTGGCGGTGCACTTCCGTGGCTTTGCTGGGCCATTTGCCTTTTTCTTTCTGGCCGTTTCGGACGAGCACCAGGTCTTCCCGGCGAATGTAGTATCGGTCAAAATCCGTTGGGGTGATGATGAACGCGTCCTCGCCCAGCCGAGCCGAAAAGGTACCAAAGGTGCTGATAATCAGTTCTTGCCGGTAGGCCCGCTGCATGATGCGCACCAATTCGCCGCGGATCTTCAGTTCGTTTTCCGTGGGTTGGAGCGGGTCAAATTCCGGCCATTGGATATGGGTCCGGTTCTGAAAAACGGTTATTTGCTCTTCGCTGAGTTCCTGGACGGCGCCGATGGCGGTGGCCTGCGCTTCTGTTTTGGCGCAAAATTCCAGCGTTTCAAAGCGGGCAAATGCCTCTTGCAGACTATGGCCGCCGACGACGGTGCCGTGGTTTTCCATGATCACGGCGTTGATTCCTTTTTCAAATTCATGGGCAATCGATAAGCCGAGGGCTTCGCTTCCGGGGAGTTCGTATGGGGCGTACCCGGTTTTGCCGCACAGCTCATATGCCTGAGGGATGATCCGGGTATTTGGAACCTTCTGGATAATGCTGAAGGACACCAGAATGGGGGAATGCGCGTGGATAATGCCCCGGATGTCTGGCCGGACTTTGTAAATGGCCAGGTGAAAGGGCAGTTCGGAAGAAGGCGGATGGAGCCCCCTGACCTCGCCGTTGGGGTCGATCCGGACGATGTCCGCAGCGCTGAGACTCCCTTTGTCGACTGCACTGGGAGTGATCCAAATAGTCCCTTCGTCGTCTTTCATGGAAATGTTGCCACCGGAGGTAGTGGTCATACCAAAGGTATAGATCCGTTTCAGGATCTCTGCCACCTTTTCGGTGGGGTGCAGGAAGTCGAAAAGCATAATGCTTTGTTTTAAAGTGTTTTGTGCGAATTCCGGGTTAGGGAAATAGATAGTCCAAAGTTCCTAATAAAAGCTTGATAATCCAGGAGGATATTCCGTATTTCGTGGTGATTTTTCACCCATTAAATCCTGAATCCATGAGAATTCATGCTTTGTTTTAATCGTCATGGCCTTTGGCTCGCTGTCCTGTAAAAAGGAGGCCGGCCCTTGGGCTACATTTATCGAATGTTCGTCCAATGCCTGCGTGGCGGAAGCCATCGCCGTGAAAGATGCCTTTCTGGAAAATCCCCAAGCCCTGTTAGAGCAATTTGCCAAAACCTACGAAAAAGGAGAAGACCACGTGGTGGGTTGGATTTACCTGCTTCGCGACAGCGTATTGCTCAACGGGTCTTTTGCCGAACCACAAGTCCGGTTCGATTTGCAGCAAGCCATCATCCAGGCGGCTAAGCCTTTTGAAAACGACCCCAAACTGGGCGAAATGGCTAAATCGGTGCTGGATGAAGTCGAAATGCTGGCGATCGCATCCGAAATGGAGGAAGAAATCCCCACCGAAATCGTTCCTTTTGCAGGAACCTATAGTTATGAACTACCTAATGAGGCCGGCTCCGGGGAGTTGAATATAAGCGTGGTGAACAGCGAATCCATCCGGTTTGCGTTGTCCGTAGTTGGCTCTGGACCTGCCTTTAACCAGGGAGTCATGGAAGGGATAGCCAAAATGACCGGCTATAACCAGTTTGAGTATGAGACTTCCGAATTCGGCGGCGCCTGCAAGCTCGAATTGGTGTTTACCGGCAATATGGTGTCGGTGAGTACCCTGGAAGGCGATTCTCCCTCCTGCGGCTTTGGAAACAACGTCCGGGCGGATGGGGAATACAACCTGGTCAACCATGATGATCCCTTCCTTACCCCTGCCGACGCTAAAAAGGTCAAAAAAATGGAAGGCGACTGGGTGTCTGCCGATGATCCCAAATCCGGCATTGCGATCAAAAACAGCATGTATTACGACAATTACGACGGCGAAACCCTGGGCGCTTTCCGCTTCCAGTACTACCCGAAATGCCCCGATGATTGCGCCCCTGCAGGTGGTTCTCCTGCTTCAAAATCTTTGGACAGGACGAACTTTGCTACGAAATCGTTTTTTCAGATAGCAAAACCCTCCAGATTTCCCTGATCAGCGGGACAGGGAAAACGCTCACGTATAAGAGACGGTAGATAAGGATGTAGAGGACGTAAAAGATGTAGAGGATGTAAACCCTACATCCTCTACATCTTTTACGTCCTTTACATCTTCTATTCACCACACCCATTCCGGGCCTTTGGCGGCGTTCCCGTATACCAGCACGTCGAACACGACGTGATTGAGGATGGCGGGCCAGGTACTTCCGCTGAGCGCGCGCAAGCCTCCCAGCACGATGCCGGCGAAGAGGGTCCATTGGAGTACAGAAAAGAGATGCACCGACTGGTAGGGCGACAGCAAGGCCAGTTTGTAGCCGGTGTGAGCGACGGCGGTAAACGCTATGGCCAGAATGTGGCCATAGCGTTTAACCAGGCTGTATAAAAAGCCCCGGTATACCACTTCTTCTGCAAGGCCAATGCCGGCGGCGCTCAGGGCAAACCAACCCAGTCCGGGCATTGGAATTTCTCTTCCTGGGACGACGTAAAAGCTGATCCAGGCCATCCCTCCGGTGGCTAGCCCCGCCCCGATCCACCAGGGCAAGCGGCGGGTTTGGGCCGATAGCCCGAAAAAAGCCAGGGTTTCCTCCCGGTTGCCTATATGCCGGCTTAACGCCCATGCCGATACGGCAAGCAGGAGCAAAGCCCCGTAAAACGCCCGCTGGGATAGAAACCCGAAGCCGGCCAGGACGATTGCAATGCCGGCGGCTTCCAGCAAGCCGGAATGCCGTTTCATAAATGCAGAAGGAAGTGCCATTCTAATGTTACTGTTTTTGCGCCTTCAAGATAGAATTTACCCGAAGAAAAACCCAGATCAGCGGGAAAATCAACAACAACCACCCGGATCCCAGGCAGGACCCCCAAAAATCGTACCCCTGCCCATAAACCAGGCATTCCGGGCAGTAAGGTTCCAGGGTTTGGATCAAGGAATCCTGGGCTGGCGCCCCGAGGTATTTCAGGGCTTTTAACTCCCTTGAGTTGCCCTAAATCGGCGCCTTCCGGCTTCGGAATCGTGAGCCCTGCGAGCCTGGACAGCGGCCTCAGGTCTGGAAGCGCCTCCAGGCTATCTTGGCGGAAGTGGAGGTATTCCAGGTTAGGGTTGTTTTTTAGCAGGACATCCAGTTCCCCGCTCCCGGCTTTTACTTGCAAAAACCTTAGGTTTTTTACCCCATCGATTCCTTTGGCGCCTTTGCTTACCGGCGCGCTTAGCCATTCCAGTTCGCCGAGTTGACTCAACGGCGCGAGGTCGGACAGCGTGTCTTCCACCACCAGCGATTGAATCCCGGTCCAGGAAGTCAGCGTGGCGGGGTTGTAGATTTCGGTATTGACCACGGCGATTTCCCGCGGGTGGGTTTCCTGAATAATGGCTTTTATTTCGTCTTCTTCAAACCCGTCGAGCCATAATTTTCCATTATCGGGAAGGGTTTTCATCGCATTGAAAAAAGAAGGCGCGAGCACGGAGTCTTCTTTGTTCAGAAACAAGGTGTGCGTCTCCCGCAAATCGAGAAACGGCAAATCAGTATCCTCCGCAATGACTATGCCGGGGAGAGTGGGTTTCCAAAGCCCTTGCAAAAGAATGGAATCCTTGCCCGACAGGTCGCCAAAGGACTCTCCGATAAAACTGATGCGTGGGTTGATCTTGGCCAGCCGGAACAGATCGGGGTAGACCGATTCCCGAATGTTTTCCTGGATAACGACCAGGCGCAGGTTCTGGACCGAGTCTTCGTTCATGGATTTCAGGGTGCGGGCGGATGTTTCTGTGCTGTCGACAGAAAGCGCGCTCAACTGGCCGTTGATCCTCAGTTTGCCATCCGCCATCTCGTACCGGATCTGCCGGCCATCTTCCTTCCGGTAAAGGTAGAAGGAAGAAATACTGTCGCCCATGAAAAAAAGCAGGGTCTGGTCGCTTAGTGGAACGGCTGCTCCCGAGGGGTTGACGGCCGTGTTCAGGTTATTGCTCAATTGGAGCAGCAAGGTGGTATCCCCGTAAAATTCCACCATGGCAAAGGGAAAGCGCTCGCCGAGCCGGAGCGGGGATGGGTTGAAAATCCGGCCGCGGTAAAAAAATACCCCGGCCCCTGCCGCCAGTACGAGGAGCAGGATGAGCAGTTTGTTGGTTGGTTTCATCGTTTTGCTGAGCGCCTTTTGTAACGCCCTGGAAGATGGACGATAATTCCGGGAGGGTTAGTATGAGGCTACGGGAATTATCGGCGAACAGAGGGCAGGAACAGACCAAATGAATTTTTCGATGGATTTTTTCAAATGGCTTTGTAATTAAACAAAATGTTTTATCTTTGAACCGAAATGCCGTTTTTTAAAACATCTTAAAACCAAAATTATGGCAACGCTCAAAATGATTCTTATTGCCGTGGCCGTTCTGGCTGGAATGTACCTCCTGCTTTGCCTGATAGGGCCAAAGCGCATGGACGTTAGCCGGTCTTTAACCATGAAGGCAGGCCCGATGGCGGTTTACCAGCAAGTCGATGAATTCAAGACCTGGGGCAAATGGTCTCCCTGGCACCAGAAAGATCCGAACATGAAACTGACGTATGGAGAAAAAACCTCCGGCGTAGGCGCCAGCTACAGCTGGGAAAGCAAAAAGATGGGCAACGGAACGATGGAGGTTCTGGAAGCCGAACCCGGCAAGCGCCTCAAGGGCCGGATCCAGTTGAGCAGTTGGGAGGGCTATTCCTACGATACCTGGTCCTTTGAACCGGCCGGCGAGAACCAAACCAACGTGACCTGGGGCCTGGAAGGCGACCGCGATATGCCGTTTTTGTTCCGCGGCATGGCCCTGGTCATGGGAATGAAAGGGGCTATTACCAGAGATTACGAAGAAGGCCTTTCCAACCTCAAAACATGGGTGGAATCCTTGCCCGCCTCCAACGAAGATCTTACCGTAAGGACGTATGAAATGGGCGGTTTGAAATTCGCTGCGGTCCGAAAGCAACTGCCTATGGCCGAAATGACGGCTTTTTTTGGCGCCGCTTTTCAAAAAACCATGGAGAAGCTCCAATCCGACGGCCAGACTCCTGCCGGCGGTCCTTGCGGGTTTTATTTTTCCTGGGATATGGAGAACCAAACCACCGACATGGCCGCCGGATTTCCGCTCGCCCCGCTGCCCGCAGGCCAGCCTTCGGAGGAAGTGAAAACCCCGGGCGGTTTGTTGAAGGTGCTTCCTGGCGCACTGGTGATCGATTACTACGGCGCGTACGAGAAAATTGTCCCGGCACACGAGGCCATGGACCAATGGATCAAATCGCATAAAAAGGAACAAGCGCTGGATATGCCGGTGATCGAGGAATACGTGACGGACCCCGGCAATGAGCCCGACACTGCCAAATGGCTGACCCGGTTGTACTACTTCTATAAGTAGGGTAGGGGTGCTGCGCTTATGGGGCTGTCTCAAAAGACCGTTTTCGCCCCTGGCAGCCAAAAAATATTTTCTTTTTTCAATTCAAATAAAAAATTGCAGAGCAATTTTTTATTTGAATTGAAAAAAGAAAATAAAATTTCATGCCGGTGGCAAAGAGTGGTCTTTTGAGACAGGTCCCACAGAGCAAGGGGGACAAGCCAAGTGAATAAATCGCACCGGAAAACCAATTTAATGCGATATTCGTTTTACAATGAAGGACTGATTAAATAATGAACCTCCTGGACAAATGGAAGAAATCATCATCCAATTGGGGTTTAGGTTAACAATCTCCGGAATATAAGGGAATTTGGCATCTGTAAAAGAGAATAGATACGCCCTTTTCTAATTCGCTCTACCTACCTGTATACTCATGCCATCTTTTCTAACCGCTTCCCGATCGCCCATACCAGCAGGGTCATGGCGACCCATTCGGCGGCGGCAACCCAGGTGAGATAGACTACTCCAGCGGATTGAGCGATGGCGCCCATCAGGTAGTTGATCAGCATATTCCCGATGAGGGCTGCAACAATAACGAGGCTGAAGGCAGTTCCCGAAAGCTCGGTGAAGCGCCCTCCGACAAAGCCAAACATGATGGGGAACCCGCCCGCCAGCCCCAATCCCAGCACAAAAAGCCCGAAAATGGAAACCGCCAGGCTGGACGCCAGTTGCATGGTCAGCACGCCTGCCAACACGAACCCGAGAGACGCATGCAGAATAATTTTTGGCGAAATCTTGCGCAGGATGCTGCCTGTGGCCAGCCGCATCAGCGTCATCCCGAGGACATAGATGGATAAGCCCATAAGCGCCTGGCGCTCGTTTGCGGCAACCCGAACCCCGAGATAGGTCGTCGTCCAGTTGTTGATGATGGCTTCAAAAGCGCTTTGGAAAAACAGGAAGCCTCCGATAAGGAGCAAGAGCGGATCTTTGATTAATCCGGGCACTTTGGATATAGGGAACCCCTGAGCTTGTTTGGGCTCGGGAAAGCGAATGAAGAGATACGTCAGCCCGGTAAGAAAAGCCAACCCGGAAACCGCAAAAACAACGGTCTCGTAATCGAGCACGTGTTGTAAAGCGCCAATCAGCAAGGGCATCCCCAGGGCGCCTACGCCAAAGGACACGCTCAGGGAGGCTGAGCCTCGCCCCGCGTTCTTCGGGATCGCTGGTATCGGAAACAACCGCCGTCGTTGCCCCATTGATGGCCCCGCCTCCTGCTCCAATCAAAAGGATGCTTATGGTGAGCCAGCTCATCCCGGTGGCGTATGCCAGTCCGGCAAATCCCGCCGCCAAAAACATAGCGGAGCCCAACAGAACAAACCGGTACCCATACCGGTCGGAAACTGGGCCAAAAACCAACGATCCCGCCAGAATGCCAATGGGGAAAATAGAGAACAACGCGCCGGCCTCAAGGTCGTCCATTCCGTATTTGACCTTCAGCTCGGGCGCCAGAGACCCCAGCGTCAACGCGCCAATGCCGAACAGGAGAAGCCCCAAACAGGAAGTAGCAAAAATCAGCTTTTTGTGGTACATGCCTTGGATCGTTTCCTTATGGGATTACATCCGCAATCCCCGCGCAAAGTAGGTATTGCCTTTCACATAGGCAACCTGCCTGCTCCGCTACCCCTCCGGCACGCTGACTTTCATCACCCGTCAAACCGCGTGAATCATTTACTTTTATTCGACGATAAAGGAGCGAAAAATGACGGCAAAAGAACGCGTGCGAATCGCTATGCAAGGCGGCATTCCAGACCGGGTGCCGGTGATGTGCCAGTTGGCCGCTGGCCATTATTTTCTCTATAGCGGCATCGACCCTTTGGATATTTGGTACACCACCGAGGGGTTTGCTGAGGCGCTGATCGCCATGCAGGAGCGCTACCAGTTCGACGGTATATTAGTCAACATGCACGGACGCCCAGCCCAATGGAGCGCCTTTCTGGACCGCATCGAAGACCGGGGGCGCGAAAAATGGCTGTTTTGGAAAAATGGCGACTATACCGTTTTCCCTCCGGACGATAACCCGCACTACTTCAAAACCGATGGGTCTTCCGGATGCCCCACGTTCGAGGAAATTGATCCGGACCGATTGTACTATGTAGAGCCCTGGCAGATCTCCGGTATTTCCTATCCTTTTTGCTGGGATTTTGGGGAAGAACGGCCCAAAGACGACTTTTTTCCCCCTTATATCAACGACTCCCTGAAACGGGTGATCGACAGAGTAGGGGACCGGGTTTCGGTGCATGGAGAGGTGTTTAGCCCGTTTTCCCAGTTCCTGGAACTGCTCAATTATGAAGACGCCCTGATGGGACTGCTGGTGGATCCGGATAAAGCCCATGCCTGCCTGAGCGCGCTGACCAAAGGGACCATTGAACTGGGCATTTTGGAAGCCAGGTGCAGGGCCGATGCGGTACTGATCTCCTCCGCTTTTGCCGGCAGCGGGTTTATTTCCAGGGAGTTGTACAGGGAATTTGTGCTGCCCTACGAACAGCAGGTGGTCCAGGGGATTCAGGCAGTAGCCGATGTTCCCGTCTATACCCATACCTGCGGAGGGATTGGCGATCGCCTGGACCTGATGATGGAAACCGGCACAAACGGCATCGACACCCTGGATCCGCCGCCGCTGGGCACCGTGGAGTTGGAAGAAGCAATTGCCCAAACCAAAGGCAAGGTCTTTATCAAAGGCAACCTGGATGCAGTGAACGAACTACTGAAAGGAACGCCGGAAGACATCGCCCGCGCAGTGCATAAACGACTGGACATTGCCAAACCCGGCGGTGGGTACATCCTGAGCACCGCTTGTTCGGTTGCCCCCAAAACCGCTCCCGAACGGTTGGAATACATGAGTCAGCTGGGACGCGAATTCGGAACCTATCCCTAACCTTATAAATGCCATCCCTTGGAACATCTGCTGGAACAAATCGCGCACTGCATTGAGTTTGGAAAAGTGAACGAAGCGGCTTCTTATCCGCCGGAGATGAAAGGACAGCCGGGGGCGGATGAATGGACTCTGACCGCTTTGCAACAGGGCTTTTCCCCTGAGGATATTCTTCAGAAAGGATTTATCCGGGGCATGGACCGGGTAGGGGAGAAGTTTGCCGCTCATCAGATCTTCGTGCCCCAAATGCTGCTTTCTGCCAAAGCGATGACCACCGCGATGCGGCATTTGCAGCCGTTTTTTCAATCGGGAGAGGCTAAAAAACGGGGAACGTTTGTCATTGGTACGGTGGCTGGAGACTTGCACGAAATTGGGAAAAATCTGGCAGGTATGATGATCGCAGGCAATGGCTGGGACGTCATCGACCTGGGCAAGGACGTCAAGACCGAACGGTTCGCTGAAACCGTTCGCCAGCACCCCGGATGCGCGGTGGGCTTGTCTGCCTTGCTCACCACGACGATGGAGCATATGGCGGATACGGTAAATGCGCTAAAAAAAGAGTTTCCCGGCCTCCGCATCCTGGTTGGCGGTGCGCCGGTCAACGCCGCTTTTTGCTCAGAAATCGGCGCCGATTTTTATGCCGCGAATCCCCAAACGGCGGTCCAGTATTTAAAGGAAATTTCTGTCCAGTAGGCAAATAACCCTATTCATGGAACGCATTACGGATCTGGTTAAAGCAGGACATCTTTTGGTTGCAGACGGCGCCTGGGGCACGATGCTTCAGTCGGCCGGATTGAAAGGGGGCGAATGCCCCGAACTCTGGAACGCGGCGCATCCGGACGAGGTGTTTGCTATCGCCAAAAGCTACGTGGAGGCTGGCGCCAACCTTATCGAAACCAATAGTTTTGGCGGCAACCGGTTCAAACTGGCACATTACGGCCTGGCCGACCGGACCATCGAACTCAACCGGGCAGCGGCCCAAATTTCCAGAAACGCTGCCGGAGACGACCGTTTCGTCCTGGGTTCTATCGGTCCTTCGGGCAAGTTGCTGCTGATGGAGGAAGTTACCCCGGAAGGCTTGTACGAAGCGTTCCGGGAGCAGGCGGTAGCGTTGGAAGCGGGCGGCGCCGATGCCCTGGTCATTGAAACGATGTCCGACCTGGAAGAAGCGCTGTTGGCGGTGAAGGCGGCTAAAGAAAATACCCGGTGCGAGGTGCTGTGCACGATGACGTTTGAAAAAACGGGAGAAGACAGTTACCACACGATTATGGGCATTTCTCCTGCCGAAATGGTGGCCGCGCTGATTCAATCCGGAGTGGATATTTTAGGCACAAATTGCGGCAACGGGATCCAGGAAATGACCGGTATTGTAAAGGAGATCCGTAAAGCAGACCCCTTTATTCCTATTCTCGTGCAGGCCAATGCCGGGATACCGGTTTATCAGGAGGGGAAAACGGTGTATCCCGACACCCCGGAAACGATGGCCTCGGCGGTGGAGGCGCTGGTCCTTGCCGGCGCCCAGATCATTGGCGGATGCTGTGGTACCAATCCGGACCATATCCGGCGAATCGCCCGGGTCGTCGAATCGATTAACAAACGGAAAAAAGTGGGCGAATGGACCTAAGGGAATTCCGGTATCAGGCAGGCGACCTGCTTTTGCCACTGGAGGTCCTGGAAGGGCGCATGGGCTATCCCGCAGGGCAATGCCCGGAGTACCTGCGCCTGTTGATCCGGGAAGCCCTTCAATGGGCTGAGGAACACAGCGAGATCCAGGGCGGTTTGGTCGTATTGGAACCCGTTTCCCTGCACAAGGAAACCCATACCCTGATGCTCGGGGGAGTAGAACTGGAGATCCAAAAAATCCTGTTCGGGCAGTTGCGGAAAGCGGATGCAATAGCCCTGTTTTGTGCACGGCAGGACCCGCGATCGGCGCCCGGGCAGAAGAACTTATGCGCCGGGGAGATTTCCTGGAAGGGTATATCCTGGACTTGATCGGTTCGGAAATCGTGGAGGTTGCCATGGACCAGATACAGGACACCCTGGAACGGGAGCTTGCTTTGACCGGACTCCATATCACCAACCGGTTCAGCCCGGGGTATTGCGGGTGGCGCGTGGCCGAACAGCAAAAACTCTTTTCTTTTTTTCCAAAAGACTTCTGCGGGGTCACCCTCACGGAGCATTCCCTGATGCAGCCCATCAAATCGGTGAGCGGCATTATTGGGATCGGGAAAGACGTCAGGCGTAAAGCCTATGCCTGCCAGGCTTGCGAAATGGCTCAGTGCATCTATCGGGGGCGGGCTGCTTCTCCGTAGCGACGGGTTTTAAACCCGTCGCTACGGAGTAGCAGTGCTAGCCAGCCGGGCCGTCAACCGGGCATAAAACCCGCAGGCATCGATGATCTGCTGCACCGCGCAGCGTTCGTCGCGCATGTGGGCGAGCTTGTACTCCCCGGGGCCAAACCCGATAGTGGGAATACCCAGGCTTACCGGGGTGACGGCGTTGGTGCTGAAATCCCAGAAGTCAAACGCAGCCGGCGTTTGGCCGAATTGTTCCTCGAAAGCGGCCACGCAGGCTTGGGTCAGCTCGTGGCCGGGGTCGATCTTCCAGGCAGCGTGAAAGGGTTCGTAGCGAATGTCCATGCCCGTCCAGCTTTTCCGGTTCAGGGTTCCGATTTCCCAGGCGGCGTTTTTTCCGGCAATCAGGCGGTCCATTTCCTTTCGGATATCCGCTTCGGTCTCTCCGGGAACGGTTCTCCGGTCGAGGTAGATGGCGCATTCAGAGGGTACGGCGTTGAGGGAAGCGCTGATGCTGGAGATTTGGGACAGGACGAGGGTGCCTTTCAGGCCGTCTATTATCGGTAGGTTACTGTTAGTTCGCTCTACCCGCTGGATGATTTCGGCCATTTCGTAAATCGCATTGACGCCTTTTTCCGGCGCCGATCCATGAGCCGACACCCCGAAGGTTTTGATCCGGATTTGGGCTTTCCCTTTATGTCCAAGGGTAATGACGTTGTTGGAGGGTTCGCAGATGACGACGAAATCGGGCCTGAGATGGCGTTCCCGAAAGAGGTGTTTGAGGTTTTCGCCGTCGCAATCTTCTTCGAACACAGTGCAGGTGACATAAATCGTTTTTCCCTTATCCCAGCCTAAATTTCGGGCTGCCGCTCCGGCAAATACCGCAGCGGCGGCAGCGGATTTCATGTCGACCGAACCTCTTCCCTGGAGCCAGCCGTTTTCGATAGCGCCTCCAAAGGGGGGGAAGGTCCAATCCTGGGGGTCGTTCACTTCTACGGTATCCAGGTGGGCATCAAACAGGACGGAAGCAGGGCCGTTGCCGATGCGGCCCAGGAGGTTGCCCATGGAGTCGAGGACCACCTCGTCGTAGCCCAGGGCTTTCATCTGCTGTTCCGCAAGCCGGATGGCTTTCTCCTCCTGGCCGGAATAGCTTGGGATGCGGACCAGGTGTTGGGCGAATTCAACAAGACCCGTTATTTCCGAATTGGAGAGGACTGGAGTGGGCATGGTTCCCGGTTTTGTTCGGTGTGAAAATAGGGAAGGCGGCAAAAAAATCAGCTATCTTTTGCTTTTTGTCCGCGATTCAGGTTGTAGGTGACCATCAGCAGCCCATACCGGCTCAGGGAGCGGATAATTTCCTCCTGCGCATAATTGGCCTCTGCGGTTTGCACGATGCCCGTGTTGCGTTTCAGGGCATCAACCACCAGCAGGCGGATTTCCCAGTTTCGTTGGTCCAGGTATTTGATCAAGGCCAGGTTTACTATCGGAATTCCAGGCTGGGGGCCCAGAATGCTTGACGAAAACACATTGTATTCAAAAACGCCGTTGAGGTGTAGTCCGAAGGGCATCGCGGTGGTCAGTTCGGCTTCTATCTCCTGAGTCCAGATATTTTGGTTCAGGGCGGTTTGAATGGAATACCGGATTTGCTGGTATCGGGCTGTAGCCCGCAAGGCGACTTCCGAATCTTCCCCGAATCGCCATTCTATGCGCGGGCTGGCGGAAGCGCTCCAGCGTTTGGTCAGATTGAGGACGGTATTCACCGGGTTGACCCCTTCGGAAAGATTCCACTGGCTGACCCAATTTAATCGAAGCCGTTGGCGCCAGAAGCGGAACCCAAACGATACGGCGCCGTCGGCGGTTAGAAACCCGCTTTGGATATTGATCGGCTGGGTAATACGCCGGTACAGCGAGTCGATTTGTATCGAGTTGACAATCTTATTCTCCGTGTAATCCAAATGCATATGGCCATTGAGAAAGGAATTCGTTTGCTTATGGTAATTCGTCAGCTCCATTCGAATGCGATGGTGGTATTCCGGTTTTAACTCCGGGTTTCCCGAGTACAGATTGAGTGGATCGGTATTATCCTGGGTAGGTTGCAGTTGTTCGACGGAAGGCTCCCGGACGAAGGGGTCGTACGTAAGGGCCAGGCGTCGTTCCTTGGTTGGGTTCCAGCTCAGGCGCAGCTTGGGCAGCAAATAGGTATATTGCGTATTCAGATGCAGGCGGGCGGTTCCGAAAACGCCTTTCAAAAAAGATTTTTGGACCTGGAGCCCGGTGGAAAACAGGAACTTTTTGTAGTAATACCGCCCATTCACGCCGGACTGGTGAAAGGAAAAATCGCTGCGGTATTCCGTGCTATACTCCGGACGGAAAAAGCGTTCCTCCTCGTTTCCCAGGGAATCCACCTGCCTTTTCGCTCCGCTAAGGGCCATGGAATACCGGTAATTCCATTCCAATAGCCATCTTTTGGACAGGGGCTCGGTATAGGAGAGCGTGGAGACGTAGTTGTTTCGCCCGTTTTCGCGTTCGTCGCTTTGGTGGATGTGGTCGGTTCGGCTGACCAACGCCGTGGAAACGTCATAGAACCGGGTTTCTGCCTGGGTGATGGTATAGCGCTCCGCCTCATTGCGGTTGTACGCGAGATTGAGGGAAACGGTTCTCCCGCTTTTTCGAAAACGGCGCCGCAGCAACAGGTTGGAATAAATGCCCAAACCGGCGTTTTCGTTGGCGGCCTTGCGCTGAACTGCATTTTGAAGGGCAGTATCGGCAAGGCGGTTTTCTGATTGGGAAACACTTTGCCAAAAATTATCGGTACTATTTACATTCGCCTGAAGCCGGATGGAAGAAAACGAATCCAATTTATGATCGAAATAGCTGTTGAACCGGTGGTTGGCGTTGCCGCTGAATCCGTCGCTTTGGCTTTGGGTGGCGTAGTTACGGCCGGGGAGAAAGTTTTGCCGGCGGGTCGTTTTGTCGGTTAGGGTTTCTTTGTTGGTATAAAAATAGCTCACATTTAATTCGCTCTTTTTTCCCCTTTGATCAATAAAATTAAACCCGCCGGATTGGGCGGATTGAAACCCGTTCGAAGCGATCTGGTTGGCTGCGGAGGTAGCGGAAGAGGCATTGTTATTGGCAAAGGCCAGAAAATCGTCCTGGGAGAACCCCGTTTTATTAATGTTGTTTGCGGAAGCCAGGATCGTCAGCTTTTGGGTTTCGGTGAAATAGTTCAGGTTGCCCCTGGCGGTGTACCGGCCTTGGTCACCAGCTCCGGCGCTGACTTTCAGGGCTTTTCTCCGGTTGTAGTCGGGTTTGATCACGATGTTGATCGTCATTTCCCGTTCTCCGTTGTCGACCCCGGAAAATTCAGCCTGGTCGCTCCGTTTTTCAAACACCTGTATACTTTGGATCGCTTCTGCCGGGAAGCTTTGCAGGGCGAGTTGCGGGTCTTTTCCGAAATATGGTTTGCCGTTGACCAAAATTTGCTTCACGGTTTCGCCCTTTGCCCGGATGGTTCCGTCGCGCTCCAACTCCACGCCGGGCATTTTTTTCAGCAACTCTCCAGCCATCGCGTTGGGCTGGGTTTTGTAATCGGAGGCGGAAAATTGAACGGTATCTTCCCGCATTTGAATGGGTTCGCGTTGGGCGACGACGACCGCTTCCTCCAGTTGGGTACTGAACGGAAGCAGTTGAATCGCACCAAAATCAAACGTATCGTCAGGAGTGGGCAGGGCGATTTTTTGAACCAAGGTTTGATACCCGACGAAAGAGACCTGCAACAAGGCAGAATCCCGAATGGACCCAAAACGCAGGAGGAAGGTTCCGTCCTCTTCCGAATAGGCGCTGGCTAGCAGCGCCGTGTCCTGCATCAGCATCACCGCAGCAAAGGGCAGGGCGTTTTGGGCTTCGTCTACGATAATCCCTTTCCCTGTTCGCTGCGCATTCGAATGCAGGTAGGTTAATACGAACAGGAAAAGCAGCGCTTTCTTCATCTACTGATCTTCTAACCTTCCATCAATCTGTTTGAACCGGCTAACTTCCGGTTCCCATTTCGCCCTAATGGGCTATCCCTTCTTTGGCTTTCGCTTCCAGGTAGGCTTTTTTCCACTTGTTATCCGGGTAGAAGTTGAGCGGCAACTGGTATTGTACGCGGACTTTTTTTCCGTCCATCGTTCCGGGAGTCCAGCCTTTGAGCAGGCAAAGAACAATCCAGATTTTGTCTCAAGCGAGCTTCCATAGGGGAGCAATTTTTTGTTTTTGGTCGTTTTCAAGGTGAAGGTAAGAAAGATCGGTTTTGGGAGTTAAGGAAAAGACGCGGCAGGGGACGGTGGAAACCAAAAGCAAACCCAAATGCGCCAATTGCAAATTGCCCTGGGGAATATGCTGTGCGATCCCCGAATTTCGGAGCGTAATAGGAACACCATTCCCATAACGAACAAACACGCATGCGAACGATTCTCTTTACTCTTTTTTGGTTGGCCCTGGCATCCCACTCCTGTTGGGCAGGCGCCAAATGGTATGTCTCTCCAAACGGAAACGACAACCACGCGGGTACACTGGCGGCGCCTTTTAAATCGCTGACCAAAGCGATCGATGCCGCTGCGCCCGGAGACACCATTGAACTGCGCGGAGGGCAATACGTCTCCAGCGAAATCCGGATAAACAAAAGCAACCTCACGATCCGGTCCTTTGCCGGGGAATGGGCCGTTATCCGTGCTGTAACGAATGTGGAGGACGTGAGTTCCTGCATCTGGTACAACGAGCCGGAAACCGTTGGCGGAACCCTGGAACGGCTGGAAATCATCGGGGGGTACTATTACGGGTTGAAATTTGAAACCAATTGGGACTGGGACAACAGCGTGCCTTTCGCCAAGCGAAGGGGCGTTAGCAACGTGATCGTACGTAACTGCATCATCCACGATACGGGGCGGGACGCCATCAAACTCACTCCGGCTTGTAAGGGCATTCAAATCCTCCAGTGCGAAATTTACAACACCGGCAAGGGCCCGGGCGCGCTCCTGGATTTTAATGCCGAAGGCATTGACAATGTCAATGCCCCGGATATGCTGGTGAAGGGGTGTTATATCCACGACATTGCCACAACGGGGGTCTACGCTAAAGGAGGGGCCCGCAATTGCCGCGTCGAAGGAAATGTAATCGCCAATTGCGGGGAAGGCGGTATTTATCTGGGGTTTTATACCGATGCCGAATGGTTTGACACCCAATCCAACCCGGATTATCAGGAAAGCCTCGACGGCCTGGTGCTGAACAACCTGATCATGAACACCGGGCACGCAGGTATCGGGTTGTGGGGCGCCAAGAATGCGCAGATCTACCACAACACGGTAATCAACGGGGCAAAGGCCGAAATGGCTTCCCTCTTTTTGAATACCGGCGATGTCTGGCTCAGCGATACCCGTTCTGCCCGCCCCCGCAACCAGGGGGCCAAGATTCTCAACAATATCTTCATTCAGGCGGCCGGTCAAAACCAACCCATCTGCCGGATTCGGGAACATGCCGGTTCCAAATCCAATACTCTGGATTACAACGCGTACTTCCGGTCGGGGGCTCCCCCCGTTTTTCTCAACGATTCCATTACCTGGGAAGATCTTAGCTTAAGCCAATGGAAAACCCAAAACGCAACCGACGCGCATAGCCTGGGCGCCGACCCCAAAGTAGACGTCAATGGCCGGCTTTTGGGCGATAGCCCCTGCATCAACAGCGGGACCGCCACCGCGCTCGTTCCCCTCGACCGGGAAGGCGGGCTCCGGGACAACCGCCCGGATATCGGCGCCGACGAGTTTGGCGTGGTCTCGGGCCTTTCCACCGTGTTCGGATCTCCGGGGGCACACGTCCGTGTCCGGCAAAATCCCGTCCTGGACAACACCTTGTGCCTGGAAGTCCAGCTTCCTCAAGCGGTCCAGACCCAACTCCAAATCATTTCCGCTTCCGGACAAGTCTTTCAGCAAGCCCATATCCGTCTTCCAAAAGGAGAACAGGTGTTGGATTGGCCGGTTGCCGGGCTGCCCCCGGGCGCCTATTGGGTGAAGGTTGCCGGAGCAAGCAGGTTATTTTTTAAACCTTAATTCCATATTCCTATGACCACTTCTTCCACCCGTATAAAAGCGCTCGGCATTCTTGCCCTCCTGGTCCTGATGAGCGTGGGCGTCTACCAATGTAATTACCAACTCAGCCTTTGGGCAGATTACCGGGATCGCCCCTGGGCGTATAGCCGGGATAAAGACGCGCCTTTGCTGGTCGGAACCTGGCAAGGTAGCTTCACCGATCCCGACGGCATTGCCAAAACCATCGAAATGGAAATCTATGAACCCCTGACCGACAAAGAACGCCGGAAAAAAGCAAACAGAAGCCACCGCCGGCGCACCCGGGGCGGACTGGGGGGCCGGAAAGAAAAGCGGATATTCGACGGCGCCGCCACCGTAACCAGCAAACTGGGAACGGAACGCTACGTGCTTTCCGGGTCGGTGAAGGAAGACGACCACCACCAGTTTAAATTGGGCTTTGGCGCCGAAGACGAAGCCAAGCGTCTGCAACCCAACTTTTGCCTCAACCTGGCTGATTCCGGCCATTGGGATGGAGACCAACTGCGGTTTCAAACGGGGTTCGCCTACTTTACGGCCCGGGGGTCGAGCTTTTCGGACAGCTCTGATCCGCGCTACGATTACACCACCCAAATCGTTTTTAAGCGAAAAAAATGAAAAAAAACGCCAACCACCACCGCCTCTTTTGGGGAGTAATATTAATCCTGTGCTGGGCTATCCAGCCTGTTTCCGGCGCCGGCCAATCCATCGTGGGTAAGTGGACACGCACGGCCGCGATCCTTACCGAAGCCGATGGGACGGTGACGGACATGCAACCTCTGGTAGAAAAACAAATGCCTTGCGTAGCCTCGATTGTATACGAATTCACCGCTTCCGGAGCGCAAAAGACGATAATTCCGGGGGATTGTTTGACTGCCATGAAACCCCTTGCTAAATTGTACGCCGATGCGGAGTACGTCTTGACGGGAAATAAACTGACGGTGAAAGCGCCGGCTATGCCGGATTTCCCTCCTTCCGTTTACCTGATCAAAATCCAGGGGGATACGATGACCTGGGATTTTCAGTATGCTGATAATCCCAGCTACCCAAACCCTACCAAGGCCAAACACCTGCGCGTCGTGTATAAAAAAGTTTAATGGTAA
>JADJPL010000015.1 GCA_016713275.1 Haliscomenobacter sp. | reverse complement strand
AAATTCTCGTGAACGGAATATTTCCATTGAATTTGAGGTAAATAAAAATTCGTGGATGCGCTTGTCGGTTAAGGTATCGACGCCACCAACCGCTTTCCATCCAGCACAATCATCAATGCCCCCTGGTAGTCGATACCAGTTTTTTCGTAGCGCAACCCGCCGATAAGCATATGCCGTCCGAAATCGTGCCGGACCATGCTGTACGCTGCGAAAATTTTTTCCTTGGCTTTATAATCTTCGCCAAAGGATTGGGTGCGGGTAGCTACGCGATCAAAGACAAAAAGCTGAGGGTAGGTTTCGTGGAACTCCCGAAGAAGCGCCGGCGATGGCATGTACTCCATCTGGTATCCCTTGTTCAGCTAGTTCATTTCTCTGAATCCATTATCCCCGTAGCTTCAAAGATAACGACGGCCCAACCCGGTAGGTAGACTGGGGCGTATACGCCCTAAAGTCCTGGGAGCGAATGTCCCTGCGCTTGTCTTTCATCCTATTTTCCAGTTCCCAATTTCAAATAGTCTGCTCGAGGTAGAAAAGGCATAGGGCAACGTTAAGTTAATCCTGGAGTAGGTTTTTGTCTTTGACCAGCCGCTCCTCCAATAGCAAATCATCCAGGGTATATTGTGGTTGGTTGCATTAACGGCGTGGCGGGGTTGGGAACATGATTCGGGGATATTCCCGGTCTGTGGTGTCCAGGGAAATAGCGATGGCCTGTCCGGGGCTTTTTCCAAAGCGGCTTCGAGCCGGTCGGGCCAGATTCCTGGGCAAAAGCATAGAAGATCTGATAATCCAGCGTTGCTTGCCGATCCGGTGTTCGCCGCCAAGGCCCAAGGTACTCAGTTCTTGTTCTTTCCAGGCGGTCCTTGATATAGTGAACGATCCCCCATACAGATAGTAGGTTTGAAAGGGCATCATCCAGTTCGTAAATCCAGCCTTCTTCGGGTCTCGTTGTCGCGGAGTTTGTACATCGCCCGGAGATAAAGAAAAGAGTGTTCGTTAAATTTAAAGTCCAGGGTGCGGGCTTACGCTCAGCTGGGTTCAGGTAATATCGTAATGCCGGAATTGGACTTCCCGTATTGAATGAAAAGTTATTCTGCCCGGCATTCTGGCTCCCGAAGAACGGTCCTTTGACGAACTCGTATTCAATATTGTCCGAGCCCTGGTTGTTTTGGAAGTAGCTGGAGTTCAGATTGAGCCGAACTTGCCAAACCGCTGACCATAAGTGAATTGCAATTGATAGTTGGGCGTTTGGCGCAGGTTGTTATAGCCTCCTGCCAAAAACGGCCTTCAAATTCCTGGTTTTTCCCCGGCGGCCTCTTTCGTTTTCACGTTGACAGAACCGCCGATGCCATCGGCATCCATATCGGGAATCATTACTTTGAAACTTCAATGAAATCGATCGATCGGCAGGGATGATATCCATACCTACACACCGGACGCCCTCCTGCGGCGAAGGGATCTGCTCGCCGTTCACATTAAATTGGTCAACACCGGAGGCGTGCCACGCAAGCGGACAAACCGGCCTTCCCTGGTCTCGCTGCAAGGGTAATGCCGGGGATGCGCTTCATCACTTCGGCGGCATTCATGTCGGGGAAAGTGGCGATTTGCTCGGCAGAAACAATATTTTTATGCTTTCCGCCTTTTCTGCTCCACCAAAGCGCGGATCTGACCTTCCGCTTTCCCCTGGACCTGTTACATCAAGGGCAAAAGGCGGCCGCGAGGCGGATATTCACTTCTACGACCGGATTTTTGCTAAATCCTGGCTCAGAATATAATCCTGTTACCCAATAAAAAAGAAATCCGAACACGAACCAGATTGGCGGTAATTTCGGTGAGGCGGAATTCCCCATTGGCATTGGTGACGGTACCCAGGTCGGTTTGTTCCACCGCCACCGTGGCCCCGATAAGAGGTTCCCTTGTAGCGGAATCCGTGACTTTGCCATAAAGGATATTGCTCCTTTTGACCGAGCATTGGAATGGAGGCGAGGGTTACCAGGACAAAAACAGGTATCGGAAGGCGGATTTCATACGTTCAGGTTAAAAAAACCAAAGGCTGCCGTAGCGATTGTGCAGCAGAAAGACAACACCCCGCTTCTACCCCACCGCAGCGGCAGCCCATAAATTAGTTAGTTTTCAATTACCAGTTTTTGGATATACCATTTTTGAGCTTGACTGGCCTGGAGGGTAGTGCCAACCGGCGGGTTGATTGCCAAAAGAGAACGCGACCGTTTTTCCTCCGTCCGTTTTCATCGACGCGCACCGTAGTTGGCCGTTAGAGTTAAACATGCGAATCAAGGCGGGCTCTTCGTTCCCCATCTCCACCATTACAGATCCTTCTGCAACCGGATTGGGAAAAATCTTCAAGGCGCCAACTTCCTGGGCCAAAACCGAGCGGGTTCCAGTCAC
This sequence comes from Haliscomenobacter sp., assembly GCA_016713275.1. Lineage (GTDB taxonomy): Bacteria > Bacteroidota > Bacteroidia > Chitinophagales > Saprospiraceae > JADJPL01. The sequence goes on along the minus strand of JADJPL010000015.1, from coordinate 20,018 downwards.
TTTGGAAGGGGAAAGAATAATGGATGACCAAACGGGGTCTCTTTCCGGATGGTTCTGCCCGTCGCCGCCGTCGCAGGGATCGGCGATATTTTCAAACGATTCCCACTCCCGGGCATTTTCCACCTCATGGGGCCTTGATCCTGGCCAAGGAATACCAAGGGCCAAGACATTACCAGCCGTCCAACCCGGACGGTCGATAATTTCTGAACAACCGCCTTCAGGTCCGGAGTGCGGTAGGGCTGCCAGAGTTTCCACTCTTCTTCACCTCCCAAGCACCGACGCGGCGGTCTTTGCCCGCTTATCAATCAGCGAATCCTCCGTAAAGTCTCCGCATTGTCGTTGGCGTCCCCCGATGGTGATTTTAGCCACATCGTCTTTGGATTTCCTTCATGGGAAAAAACGACCACATAGGCAGAATCGATGACGGCTCCTTTGGGAATATCGATATTCCGGAACCGAATACCCGCGGTTAGAATGTTGCGATCTTCGGGGGCGCCTTCCCAGCCGCATCGATATCATCATCGTACAAGGCGTCAATTTCTTGGTTTTCCTGCTCGGCATCGTCGGAAGAAACCGCAATTTTGCGGCATTATCGGTTATCGTATCCGTCACCTGAATCGGCATTTCAAATTTGCCGCTTACCGAATAATAGATAACCAATTCCGGCCTTCTTTCCGGGTGATTCTGCCCATCGCCGCCTCCTTGGATCGGCAATATTCTCAAACGATTCCCACTCCCGGGCGTTTTCCACCTCGCTGGGGGCTTGGTCCTGGCCCAGAAAACCAAAAAGCCAGGGCATTTCCTTCCCAACCCGGACGGTCGACAATTTCCTGAACAACCGCCTTCAGATCCGGAGTGCGGTAAGGCTGCCAGAGTTTCCATTCCTCCTTGACTTCCCAAAGCACCGAAGCGGCGGTCTTTGCCCGCTTGTCAATCAGCGAATCCTCTGTAAAGGTCGGCGCATTGTCGTTGGCATCACCGACAATGGTAATTTTAGCCACATCGTCCTTGGATTTTCCTTCGTGGGAATAAACGATCACGAAAGCAGAAGTCAATTCGGGCGCCCTTAGGGGATAGCAATCGAAAGGAGCGCCTGCCGGCAGTGAGGATGTTCCGGTCTTCCGGGGCGCCTTCCCAACCGGCGTCGATATCGTCGTCGTATAAAGCGTCGATTTCCTGGTTTTCCTGTTCGGCGTCGTCGGAAGAAACAGCAATTTTAGCGGCATTGTCCGTTATGGTATCCGTCACCAGTATCCGGCGCTGGAACTTAAGGCTCTGCCCCGTCAGGGAAAAGGAAGAAAGCGCAAAAAAAGCAATAACAGAAAGGGTAAAAATCCGTTTCATCGGCTAATGATTTAATTCAAAAAAAAACTTCCGATGAAAGTATCCCGGTCAGATTACTTCAAGGTATCCTATATAAATGAATAAATTGTTACTCAGATACACGCTACCGGATAGGGCTAAACTGACCGATCGCATCCTTACCCGATCCCAGGCCATTTATTTAAGTTTTGAGGAGCAGGCTTTTTGGATTGGTAGATATTTTCGCCATCTTGAGTAACCAGCATTCCACTGGAAAAGGGCCTCCAAAATTCCGGGGTCTTACCTCTAGTCCGTCAGTTTCTCCTACGCCATCGGAGTAGGGGGCCATCCCCTATTTTAAAGCTCCCCAGATAACGGTTAGCGCCTTGGCGTTCGAACACGCGTAAAAGGTGAAATTCCCTGGCCTGAGGCCAGGAGATATCCTGTGGTATCAGATGGCGGAAAAAGGCAAAGTCCTTCACGTCAAAAGAAATCCGGGATTGTCCAGGCCGCTGCTGCCAGAAGGGTTCGGAGGAAGGCGCAGTGGGCTCCGCCTGAAAACGCCAGATCCCCCTTATCTTCCTCCCCGACGTATAAAGGCCCCGAGCTTCATCAGCAACCATGCCCTCCGGTTGGGTGGATACCCGGAAGCGTCCGGACCATTTGGCGCTTATTTTGCCTCAGCTTCCGGCCAAGTAGCCATTGTTCGACGACCCATTCTTCCGTTAGCAAAGGCGTACAAGCTTCCGGATTGGCGGCTGCGGAAAAAGCAAAACCCGTAGATTTCATCTACACTGGTTGATCGCCTGGCGTTCAACTGGCTTCAGGGCGCCGTCGGTCGAATCAATGGAAAAAAAGCCGGATTTCGTTCTTTTCGCTCCGAACAACCGACTAAATCTACGGCTCTTCCTCCGAAAGGACAAACCCGTAGGCTACGTCTATGTTATTGGGATTCCCAATGGGGTAGCTAAATTTCCGTTTTCCCGCCAGGTCGTACGCCTCGATACCAAATCCTTTTACGGTTCCATAAACCAGGGTTGAGACGAATCCAGCGGGTGGACCCAGATCGCCGGATCGTCCCGCCGCATCCTGATCAACTGCCTCCCGAACCGGTTCGGTTCCACATCGGCTACGATGGTGACAAATAATTGGGCATTTTTCTTTTCCGGCAAGAAAAAACAGTCGCAGCAATAAAAAAAAGAGCATACCAAAACGGGCAATCATAATCCAGCATTTTGAAAAACACAGCCTTCAAAGCTAGATGCCCAATGTTAAGTCAATGCCGATTTGAGTGAAATAATTATTAAAAACGATCATCCTTCATGCCGTTGTTCCAGCTTTTGAAACCACTCCTCCTGGCTTTCCGCCAGGATGTCTCCCTCCCCTTGAGTTTTTCGTCCAGTTTGCGCACTGCGCCGGGCTATAGATTTGGTAATCATTGGATGTTCTAGGTTTTCCGTTTCCTCCAAACCCAATTGTTGAACGAGATTTACCAGTCGATCTCCTCCAAAACGGGAGAACAAGGGTTCGTCCAGCGCGGTCAAAAATAGCGCCTGAGCCGGCTTCCATCCTTTAGTCAGGGTGGTTTCCCCGGCTTAATAACGGATAATGCTCCAGAAAAATAACCGTTTTCCCTCCACCTCTTCGGAAGAGGTCATGCGGACCGTTGAATAGCAACTTCCGGGAGTTGTTCCTGAAGCAGCAGCGCCTGAAAAGTTTCTTCGGTCCGGTCAAACCAAACAAGCACCAGCGCCTGAGGGTGCTGCCGGATGAGATTTACAAAACCGGTTTGTTTGGCTTCCTCTGTGACCCATACCAGATCACTAATAAGAAACCCGGGGCCAGAGGCCCTTTTGAACAGATCCCAAAAGCTCATGGCGTGCAGGTATTTTAAGCAAGATAAACGAATTTTAATGGACGACAGAGGACCTGGCCCAAAGGTCTATAAAAACCGGGGGAATCATTGGATCGTAATCCTTTTTTGGAACTTCCCCCTGAATTAGGCTTGACCATACTACTGGACATTTTAGATCGAGACCTTCTAGGTTTCGCAAACCTGGAAGGTCTGGGCTGCCAGGAAAATGAAAATGTCCAGTAGTATGGGCTGACGAACAGAACGAATTCCCTATGCAAAAGGTAGTCACCTTCGGCGAAATCATGCTCGGCTAAGTCCTCCCGGCAACCGGAGGTTTTTCGGAAACCGCTTCCTCGAAATCAATTTCGGCGGCGGAGAAAGTAATATTGCCGTTTCCCTCGCTACCTGGGCATGCCTGTCGAATTCGTTTCCGCGTCCCCTGCCGATGATCTGGGGATGCCGCTGTTGCGGAATTGAAAAAACGAAGGGTCGGCATCCAGCACATTTACGGCAAGGGGATCGTTTAGGCATTTACTTTCTGGAAACGGGCGCCGTAAACAGGGGAAGCAAGGTCGTCTACGACCGCGCGCATTCCGGATAGCCACCTTGAAACCGGGCATGATCAACTGGAAGGAGGTATTCCAGGGTGCCGATTGGTTTCACTGGACCGGCATTACGCCCGCTTTGTCGGAAGGCACAGCAGCTACTTGCCGCGAGGCCATCGACACGGCCAACCAAACGGGGCTTACGGTATCGGTTGACCTCAATTACCGCAAAAATCTCTGGAACTATGGCAAGCGCTTTGCCGAAGTCATGACCCCGCTCCTCCGTGGGTCCCACGTTGCATTGTGTTCCCTTGAGGACGCCGAAACGCATTTGGACTGGCCGGCAACCCTTCCGCCCTCCTGCCGAGCGGTACCGAACCGTCGCCCCTATTTACCGAACTATTCCCGCAATGCCGGATGCTAGCCACTTCCCTGAGGGGGTCGATCAGCGCGTCGCACAACAGTTACTCCGGATTGCTGTTCGACGGCCAGCAGCTTTATCAATCCCAAACCTACCAAATCACCCATATCGTGGACCGTATCGGGGGAGGCGATAGCTTTATGGGCGGACTCATCTACGGGCTGCTTCATTTCAAAACAGACAGGCAAAAGGCGCTCAATTTCGCAGTGGCTGCATCCTGTTACAAGCACACCATTCCCGGTGACGCCAATTTGGCCAGCCTGGGGGAAGTTGAAAAAATTTTGGCTGGGGATATCAGCGGGAGACTGGAGGTTTAGTGGTGGTTAGTGGTTGGTGGTTAGTGGTTGGTGGTTAGTGACCCCTCATGAAATAGCTTGACAGGTTCCCTACCTAAAACCCCAAAGATGTGGATAACTTTTTGTGTTATCAAAATAGTAGGACTTAACTTTATTATCCAGGATGAAGCGGAGATGGGCGCTGCTGGGGAGCAACCCATCAAGGAATAGTCCTGGCCGGCTAAAAAGTCTAGCCTTTGGGGCTCCTAAAACTTTTTTTAGGGGTCCCCTTCTTTTCAACTTTTGGTCGGGACATGCCTCTAAAAACCCATGTTGCTTTTAGCGGTCTGTCTAAAATCATGTAACGTCTTTACAGGCCGCTTGTCTGGCTCCAGATCTGCAATGTATTGTTCATACTCTACTGGAGTTCGCCAACCCAGCCCCTGCTGTTTTCGCTGGTAGTTGTAAAAGTAATCCATTTCAAGTAACTGCTGCTGAAATGCTTGTAACTCCTGCATCTGCCTGCAGGGAATCAAATGGTGCTTGATCAGTCCGTTTCTTTGTTCGGCAAACCCGTTTTGCAAGCAATTTTGCGCCACGCTGATTTGTATGTCCTGCGCGTTCAACTGCCTGAGGTATCGTTCGGAAAAGTATTGACTTCCTCCATCGGTATGGTGGATACAGTGCTTAAGCTGGCCCTTGCCTCTGTGCCGGATCCAGTGGTCAAGCGCTTGTTTGGCATCTTCTGCCCGCATCCGGTCACTGCCCCATAGGCCTACCAGCCGGGCGCTGTAAACGTCTGTCAGACAAAATAAATAAAATAGTAGCCGGCCAATGTACACATATGTTAAATCCCCGACTACTACCTGATTGATCCCATTGATCGTCAAGCCATTGAGCAAATTGTCGTAATTCCAGCTCTGGCATACCGACTTGGTAGTCACTACCCGGACACGCAAGGGTAACAAGGTCAACCCATACTGCGACATCAACTGCTCAAACTTCGTCACCCCCAAGCCAAATTGACCTTTTATATCCAGGTTGTAATACAAGGATCGGGAGCCTGCCCGCCGCTCCTTATGCTTACGGTAGTCCAGCACTTGGCTTTCCACCGACTTCATCAGGGTCACTTCAGCTTGCCAGCTCTTCAGCCTTTGGGTATACCCCTGCCGGGTAATGCCCAGGTAACAATACAAATCTTCCATGACCAAGCCCAGCCCCTGACGTTGAACCCACAGCCGCCTCACCACCTGCGTTTGATTTTTTTTTCAAAATCTTCACCCAACCGCTCCTGGGCCAGCGCCAGACATTCCCGTAGGTACAATAATTCCAACTGTTGTTCGCCAATCACCTCCTTATAGTGAGTAGCCTGCTTTTCCAACTCCTTGATCCGGTTGACTTCCGCTTGCGTTTGAATGATCACCTGACCCGGCAACTCCTTAGTACCATATCTAGCGATCCACTTCTTGACCGATTCCGGCTTGACCTCAAAAAGCTGGCTCACTTCGCTAAGTTTACGTTGCCCGCTTTCTATCAGCCTGACCTGCTCCTTGCGGAACGATTCGCTAAAACGCCGTCGACGCCTTTCTTCTACCGTCATTTTTTCGCACTTTTGGGAAAGTTATCAACATTTTTGTTGTCAACGTATTCCATGAGAGTGCAGTGTGTTAGGTGAATACCTTTTTTAAATAGGTCGCTATTGGATTCAACAACAGACAAAAATCCCTGGACTACGCTTTCCGTCGCGGAAGTCTCCCGAAAACCCTGGATACGCATCACGCACCGGGAGGTGCTTAACCCGATGGGCCGCCCGGGATTTACGGGGTGGTTCACTTCAAGAACCTCGCTGTAGGAATCGTTCCCATTGACGAAAATGGCAACACCTGGCTGGTGGGGCAATACCGGTATGCATTGAACCGCTGGCTGGAAATCCCCGAAGGAGGTTGCCTGCCGGCGCCGATCCCCTCGAAGCAGCCCAACGAGAATTGAGGAGGAAACCGGCCTTGTTGCCTCCCAATGGACGAAGCTATTGGATACCGCCATCTCGAATTCCGTAACCGATGAACTGGGGGTAATCTACCTGGCGCAAAACCTCACCGAGGGCCCTCCCGAACCGGAGGAAACCGAAGAACTACAGCTGAGGAAACTTCCCCTGAAGGAAGCGCTTCAAATGGTGTATTCAGGCGAAATAACCGATTCGCTCTCCATTATGGGGCTGATGATGGCAGATAAAAAGTAGAGGCGTAAGGCTTAGGGCGCAAGGCATGCCTTGCGCCCTAAGCCTTACGCCTAAATTTATTCTTCCGCCATAAACGGGTGCCGGTAATCGGTTGGCGGATTGAAGTTCTCTTAATCGACCGCGGGGAACCCACCGCAGGATATTCCAAACCGAGCCTGCCTTATCGTTGGTGCCGGAAGCGCGAGCGCCTCAAACGGCTGTTGGCCTACCACCGCGCCGGTCGGTTTGTCGTTAATATAAAGAAGTTACCCGCAGCGTGCCTCAAAGGTTTGTTCAGCTTCGATGATTGCTTTCCGGTCTTTAGCAAAAACCGCGCCGGTGAGGCCAAAAGGAGAGGTTTCGTTCAACAGGTTCAACGTTTCCTGATAGTGTTCGTCCTCGTAAGACATAAACGGTCAGGACCGGTCCGAAAAGCTCTTCTTCCATGAGAACGTGCTTGGGGTTAGTGGTCAGGATCACGGTTGGGTCGATAAAATACCCGTGGGTTTTATCATACTTCCCACCGGAGATAATCTCCACTTCTTTGTCCTCTTTCGCTGCAGCGATATAAGAGGTGATTTTATCAAACGCCTTTTCATCGATGACGGCATTGAAAAAATTCCTGAAATCCTCCGGCGAACCGACCTTGAAGGTACTCAAGGTGGGCAGCCAGGTCTGTTTTACCTGAGGCCAAAGGCTACTGGGAATATACGCCCCGGCTTGCCGCAGAACATTTTTGCCCCTGGTATTCGAACGCGCCCGAGCCAGGGCCCGTAACCGGGGCCTGAACGTCGGCGCTTGGGTGGGCGATTGCAAAATCCTTCCCGCCGGTTTCCCCTACAATCCGGGGATACCCTTTGTACTTGGGCAGGTTTTGGCGATGGTACTGTACAAATGCTGGAACGTGCCCGTACTGCCAGTAAATGCAACCCCGCGAAATCCGGATGTTCGAAGATGACCTGTCCGGCCAGCGGGCCGCTTACGTAAACAAATTAATCACGCCTTCAGGCAAGCCGGCTTCCAGAAGCACTTCCATAATCACGGCAGCCGAATAGATCTGGTTTTCGGCAGGTTTCCAAACCACGGTGTTGCCCACGATCGCGTTGGGGCGGCAGGCAGGTTGCCTGCAATGAGGTAAAATTAAACGGCGTCAAGGCAAAGATAAATCCTTCCAGCGGCCGGTATTCCATCCGGTTCCAGGTCAAGGCGGCGCTAAGCGGCTGTTGTTGGTAACTTTCGGTCATGAACAGGGCATTGAACCGGTAAAATCGCACAACTCCGCCACGCAGTCGATCTCTGCCTGGAATACGTTTTTAGACTGGCACAGCATAGTGGCTGCATTCATTTTGGCGCGGTAAGGGCCGCCAAGCAAAATCGGCCGCTTTCAGAAAAATAGCGGCTCGGTCTTGCGGGCATGTTTCCCAGGCCGGTTTGGCTTTTAACGCGGCGTCGATAGCCATTTGAACATGCTCCGCCGTCGCCCTGGTATGATACCCGAGGATATGGCTGAGTTCATGCGGAGGTCTGATCGCTACGCGTTCCCCTCGAAGATCCGCTTATCGCCGATAAACATGGGTATGTCCAGCTGCTTGATTTTAACTCGCGCAGCGTGGCTTTCAGCGTGGCGCGCTCCGGGAGCCCGGGGCATATTGCAGCACCGGCTCGTTTTTTATTGCGGGAAGTTGAAAAAAGCATTTGACATTGGAACCTGGTTTTATTTGAGTTAAATTAAATTACCACCTGGAAGATACGCTTTGGCAAGGACCTTACGAATGATCTTTCTATACAAAAAATGGCGTTTTTCTCGCTTAAAACTCCATCGGCTTGATCCGCACCTGGGGAGGCAGAAAAGGGCTTGCCTCCTCCTCCTTTAATGATTTCGCGGACAATGGTCGAACTGATATGCGAATACCCCGGCTGACTAATTAGAAAATGGTTTAAGCCGCTCCCAATGATGTTATTCAACTGGGAGATTGTTTTTCGTAGTCAAAATCCGATGCGTTTCTCAATCCACGCAGCAGGTATTTTGCGCCAATCGTTTGGCAATAATGGGCGGTCAGGTTTTGAAAATAGCCAGTCTCCACTTTAGGCTCGTTGGCGAACACCTGAGCAAGCCAGTCGAGCCGTTGTTCCAGACTATAGAGCGATTGTTTCTGGCTGTTCAACCCCGCAGCGATGACCACCTTGTCAAGAGGGAGCGCGTTCCACCAGGTCGACGTGGCCGACGGTGATTGGGTCAAAGGAGCCGGGAAAGACGGCAATTTTCGTCATTAGCCCTGAATTTGGGTTAAGGCGCAAAGATAAAAAGTCTGGAGCAAGGACATGCTATGCAGGGACAGGATTCTTCCATTTTCTGCCGGGTTGGCGCTCGGCAAGCCTCCATTTACAACAGACGGAAGGAATCCAGAAAGCGTTCGCTGGAAGGGTTCAGGCTTTCTCCTTTCATCATCACCGTTTGGACGGCAAAATACCGGCTGCCGGCAACAAAAGCCCGGGTGCGAATAACCGATTTGGACTTGGGGCTATTGATCCTCCATACTTTTCCCGGATAGCCCAGCACGTCGCGGTCTTCCTGATACACGATTTCCCCTCCCACGCTAAAGGCTGCCTGCTCCATGGTGGCTTGAAAAAATTCCTTGAGCATCTCCACGGAGTCTTCGTGAATCGTGTATTCCGGATAGTCGCAATAGCTAACCATATAAACCATATCGGCGCTTTCTTTGCAATGGAAGGTATGGTATACCAGATTGCCCAGGGCGGTCGGAATGGTGTCGGCACGTTCCTAAGCCCTGCGGGAAAGCGCTTTAAATCCGCCCTCAACAGAGAGAACTCGCTCCAACCGGACGATTGCTTCAGCCAGGCACTTGGAACAGATTCCTGGGCAGGCAAAAAAACCGGCTACAAAAAACCCAAGAAATAAAACCCGCTTGTAGTTCAGCATGAATAAAGATATGCCCTCAAAAACTCAAATAGGGGAAAAGTTGGTTGCCTTTAAAACACTTAGCTTAGTTTGTTATTTAAACTATACCGGAGCCGGTCTGAAAAATTTGTTTAGCTCATGCCCGCCAAAAAATACCCTTTCAGGTCAGGGAACAAAGAACGGTCTTTTGGGAACAGCCCCAGTATAAATCAACAGTTGGTCCTTTGTAAATTATTCTATGCTATGTCATTTCCTTCTGAATACACCCGTCCAGCAGTTACCGTAGACTGCGTTGTTTTAGCTACGCAGTGGAAACAACTCAAAGTGCTCTTGATCGAGCGACTAAACAGGCCCTATGCCGGACGCTGGGCGCTTCCCGGCGGATTTGTCGAAGAAACAAACCGTTGGAAACAGCCGCTTTGCGCGAGTTGAAAGAAGAAACCGGGGTGCAAAACATCTTCGTCGAACAACTCTACACCTTCGGATTGCCCAACCGCGACCCCAGAGGCCGGGTAATTACTGTTCCTACTACGCCCTGGTGGACCTTGGAGAGCACCCTGTCCATGCAGGAACGGGACGCCAAACATGCGCGGTGGTTCCCGGTAGACCGGCTTCCCCTGCTGGCCTTTGATCGCCAGCTAATTTTGGAAGCTACTCTGAACGACTGAGAGCCAAGATCAGATACCAACCTATCAGGGTTTGAATTGTGCCCATGAGGAATTTGCGCTTACCCAGCTTCAGGAATTATACGAAGCCATTCTCGGCGTCCGGCAGGCGTTGAACAAACGGAATTTTCGTTCCCGCATTCTAAAAATGGGGTCCTCAAAGCAGTGGTATCCAGGAACATGTCAGCGCACCGTCCGGCCCGGCTTTACCGGTTTGACGGTTGAGATTTACCACGAAATGCAGGAATCCAAGTCCAAGGAACTCATCCGCCAGAATGCTTGATTTTGAAATATAACCTATCTTGATCGTAGTCAGTATCATCATGGGATCAGTTTCGATCTCCCAATTATACGGCAGGCGGCAGACATTCTGGAGAATTCGGGTTACCGATCGAGCTGACGATCGTCTCGGCCACCGTACCCCGGAGCGCATGTTTGAGTTCGCGCGAACGGCCCTCGAAGCGCGGTGTGCAGTTGGCTATTGCCAGGGCAGGCGGTGCGGCGCTTTACCCGGCATGGTTGCTTCCTCTCTCCGTTACCCGTTGTTGGCGTGCCCATCAAATCGTCAATTCCATAGACGGCTGGGACTCCCTGCTCTCCATTGTCAAATGCCAAACGGAGTGCCTGTAGCCACCGTAGCCGTCAACGCAGCAAAAAACGCCGGAATACTAGCTGCTGACCTGGGCGCCTCCAACTCAACCATCCGCGATATTGTCGCAGCCTACAAAAAACGCCTGGCGGAAGAGGTGGAAGGAAAAATCCGGGAATCTGGAGAAAAAGGGATTAAAGTATACCACAGGAGGAAACGCTAGCCCCAATGCACAAAACTGGCCCGGGTTAAATCCTTTATAAAATTAAATTTCTGGTTTTCAATTATTTCCATCAATAAGCAGGAATAGGACCTAATCTATTTTCATATAATAGGCGAAACCTTTTCTAACTCCTAAAACGCCTGAAATATGATCCGTAAAATTACCTTCCTGGTATTTCCTGTTTTGGCAGTCAATAGCTGCAACAGAAACCACTCAGCAGGAAAGCCTTGCCCAACCTATCGTTAAAGGCCAGGCGCAACTCCCCTGCCCAAAGTCAAATCAATCAATTTGTCGAACGGCGGCTTTACCGGCACAACAAATTCGAATGGAATATGGGCGATGTGAACCTGATTTGGAGCGCATCCGTCGGCTCGATTCCTGATGTCTGTGGGTACAAACCAGCCAAAGAACAGCGCGTTGGAAGACTGCCTGCACCTGATCAATATTCAAACGCCCGAATGACAACGGGTGCGTCAATCAGTTATCGACCTGGTGGTTCGGAAACCAACAAAATTCCCTGGAAATAACCTTTCATCCGCGTGACCAGATGCCGCTGCCGGATAGCGAGATCCTCCTGCGATCGACATTAAGATCTTTAACCCCATCATCCAGAAATTGCGGGAAATGCCTAGGGTCCCGTTACGTTGAGCCTCTCGGTTTATAGCCCGGAAGGCGGGCTTGCGCAGCGATTCCGGTTGCGGCGTCACCGCCAGCCACCAGTATCCCGGCTGCCGACTACACGACCAGACCTTCCGTCAAAGCAATCCTGGCACCAGACGGCAATGAATATCCCTGCGGAGCATGGAGTCAAAGCACGGGCAGCGGGATTACGGTGGCGTTGCTGGACGCCGGCACTTCCCCAATCAAGCCAAGCTCAATAGGCGAATTCAACTCCGGCCAATCTTCCGGCCGGACGCATGAACGTCTAGGGACCTATGTCAGCTGCTGGTTTGCGGTACGCCCGGCAGCTAACGGCGGCTGCGGGCATAGCACCCAAATAACCGGCCAGATCGCCGTCCCAAAGGGTAGCGGAGGAACCGCCGTTGGGACCGCTTACAAGTACAACCTGCTCTCATTCGCGTCACCAGCGATGTCGTTATCAATGGGAGTTCAGAAAAAACCGGTGTTACTAATGGCCTAACAATAGCAGCCAACCGCTCCAACGTCAAAATCATCAGCATGTCCATCGGAGATGTCATTTCTACAAGCCGGGTTTCGGACGCGGTCAAATACGCCTACGGCAAAAGAGAAAGCTGATCTTTGCAGCCGCGGCACCTCCTGTCCTGGACGTCCTGGTGGGGAGTTATCTTCCCAGCCAACATGGCGGAATGCGTCGCCATCACCGGCGTGAAAGACGGCCTTCCCTGGAAAAGTGCAATACCTGCCACGAGGGAGCAAAGTAGATTTTGTGGTGGTCATGCAGCGCCGCAGCGACACCAACCGCACCGCCTATCTCTTGCCCTTGGCGGAAATACGCCGCCCTACGTAGGCGGTTCTTCTGCCGCAACCGCTACCACGGCGGGCATCGCGGCGCAGGTTTGGGCTACCAACCCTTCCATGACGAGGGACCAGGTACTGACCAAGCTCAAAAACGCCTCCTCCCTTTACCCCGCAGAAATGCCAACCTGGGTTGGGGCATCATCGATGCCTCCAGCGCGGTTGCGGCTAAACAAATGAAAATACGATGTCTTCAAATTTCTCAAGGTATCCTGCTTTCCTTATTTCTGGCGCCAATGAGCAGCAACGCCCAACCCAAGCCGCGGGCCAGAGACCTGGGAATCCCCTTTGAGGGAATCCCAGGCCCCTGGAATGCCATAACCGACGTCCCCGGGGTGGAAGTCGGCCAGGTTACCTGATCGAGGGAGAAGGGAAAGCTCGTGCAGGAGGGACCTGTCCGCACCGGAGTTACTGCCATTTTCCTTTTGGAAAACCGCTGAAACGGCGTTTTTGGAGGGCACTTCTGCTGAATGGGGCCGGAGAACTCACCGGCATGGCGATCGTTCAGGAGTTCGGCGAACTGCGGCCCTGTCCGTTCTGACCGGTACCCTAAATGTGGGCATCGCCCCACCAGGCAGCAATCGAATGGCAGCGCGACCGCGTGAAAAACCCCGACGCTTTGTACAACCGCACCCTTCCAGTTGTTGAAACCTGGGATGGCTTCCTTCACGATGTATTCGGATTTCACCTCCGCAAAGAACACGTGTTCGAAGCTATGAACAACGCCTCTACCGGGCCGGTGCTCGAAGGAGGCGTTGGCGGAGGGCACCGGTGTGGCTTGTTACGAATTTAAAGGCGGCATAGGCACCGCCTTCAGAATCGTAACGTCTGGAGGAAAATCCTATACGTTGGGCGTATTGGTCCAGGCCAACTTTGGCAGACGACGCCAATTGCTGGTAGCCGGCGTACCGGTAGGTAAAGAAATCACGGATCTTATGCCCAAGAAGGGCAAACGGGCGATGGTCGATCATTGTGGTCGTAGCCACGCGATGCGCCTTTCCTGCCGGTGCAGCTGGACCGCCTGGCAACGCCGCGTAGCGCTGGGGCTTGCCCGGACGGGAGCATTGCCACGAATGGGTCTGGGGATCTTTTTCTGTCTTTTTCAACCGCTACCCAGCTGACGCCTGCTGAAACGCCGATAGACGTTCAGATGACACGCGACATCAACCCATTTTTCGAAGCGGTGGTCTATGCTACGAAGAAGCAAAGTGATTAATGCCATTATCGCCGGAGAAACCATGGAAGGCATCAATGGCAATACCGAGTATAGCTACCGCACGAACGGCTAAAAGAAATCTTGAAAACGCCGTACTGGGAGTAACCTGTTTCGAAGGCCGCCTTTATCCTTTGCGCATCTCCTTAAACGCATTGATCAACCCGTTAGTGGAGCCGTCGTGGTTCTCTACCGGAAGCGCGGTTTGAAGTTCGGGCAGGTTTGGAAGCGAGTTGTTTCCCTGGTTCTACCCCGCAATCAAGAACAGAAAATATTCCAGATCACTCCTGAACGAAAATCTTGAGCTCGTAAGAGGGCGATCAGAGCACCCAGAGACCGGGGCGTGATCTGCTTGATCAAAATCAGGTGGTGGGCCGGTTGCCTCAAACACTTAGAGGCAGGAGTTTCTGAATCTGCTCCTCCGTTTTTCCTTCTTTCCGCAATTCCGATTCCATACTTGCGCTTTGGTTTTCCCCATCATCAGGGCTTCGGTTTGAGCAAAGAATGGACAGCAGTTTTCGTGGTGGTCGCCAATGGCGTTGTGGCTGATGGCCGGCGCGATAAAATCGCGAAATCAGTTTCGTCCCCGCATGGATCAATTGGTAAAAAGCATGCTGGCCGTTCGTGCCCGGTTCGCCCCATACCACCGGCCCGGTTTGGTAGGTCACCGGAACGCCGTTGCGATCGACGGATTTGCCGTTGCTTTCCATGTTGCCTTGCTGAAAGTAAGCGGCAAACCGATGTAAGGTGGTCGTAAGGGAGAATAGCCTCCGTTTCGGCCCCAAAGAGTTTGTTGTACCAAAGCCAATCAAAGCCAATGCCACCGGGATGTTTTGCTCCAGCAGGAGTAGGCCGAAAATGCTGATCCATCACATGGAACCCCTCAGCAATTCTTGAAACCGCGGAAAGCCAATCGTGCGGGCAATCGACAAACCGATGGCCGACGTCAGGGAATAACCGGCCCCTACCCAATCCCAGAACTCGAACATATTGTCCGTGTCGATGCCAAACTCCCGAACGGCCTTGGCATTGGTGGACAGGGCGCCAAAGTGTTTGGATATATGCCCCGGATCAATGGCCGCCTGGAGAAACCACTGCCGCGCAGAATACGCATTGGTCATGGTTTCCTGGGTCGTGAAGTCTTGGAGGCAATGAGAAAAAGCGTGGTTTCCGGATTAACCTTCCGGAGGTTTCTGCAATGTGGGTACCGTCTACATTGAAACGAAATGACATTGAATCCCTGGTTGCCAATAGGGTTTAAGCGCTTCCAGAAACCATCACCGGGCCAAGATCGGAGCCTCAATCCCAATCTTGACGATATGCTCCATAGGCTTGCCGGTAAATCCCCTGCCACTCTCCGCTCAGCCTGGTTGGAGAACTCGGCTCCATCTGTCCAAAACAGCGCGAACGGAAGGCATCACATTCCCGCCGTCTCTACATGGACCGGGTTCCCGTTCAGGCTGCGCAACGCCGTGAGTACGGATCGGTTCTCGGTTTCATTGATCGGTTCTCCAGAGAACATGCTTTCCATAGCAGCGTGGAAGGCCGCATTCCGGGCAAGATCGAAGAAAAGCTCCAGGTTTTATCGGTAATCCGGTTTTGGAATAATCCACCAGCATGTCCTCAAAATGAAGGGGAGAAGCGTTGAAACCGGTCCGGATCTCCCGGAACAAATCGCGAAGAGACCAGGCCCATGGTGAAATGCGCTTCCAGGTTTTCCAGGAAGCTGTTTGGGTGGGATTAATCCGCGGAAGCATAGTTCAACATTTGTTTCTGCAAAGATGGCCACTTTTGAATGGAATCGTCCTGAAAAGTGGTGAAAAATCCAGGCAAAGATGATTTTCGTCACTTCAGGCAATGGGAAGATCCGGTATTTTGTCCAAAAGAAAAAATAAGAGGTATGAAAAGATCCTCGTCCCAACCGACTTTTCCGCTACCGCCAAATGCGCCATGACCTACGCCCAGATTCTGGCCGCAGAAATGGAGGGCGGCAAATTGACGTCGTCCATTTGTACCTGCCGCAACGGCTGCGGAGAATACTAACCATCGTCCCTCCGATTCCTGAGTTCGTGGAAGCCAGGGAAAAAATGCTTACCGAATTTGTAGGAAAGCTGCAAACTTTGAAGGAGGCGTAGCTGCTTCATTGAAAGTGAACAAAAACCTGCTAGTAGGATTTCCGGCCGACGAAATTGTTCGGATCTCCTCGGGATACGACCTGATCGTATGGGTACCACCGGCGAATCCGACCTGCTGGACGAACTATTCGGCAGCGTCTCCAGCCACGTAAGCCCGCAAAGCCAAATGCCCGGTTATCCTGGTCCCAAAGGATCGAGTTCAATCCTATCCAGCATATCCTTTACGCCAGCAGTACGAATCGGCCGACGAAAACATGGTCCACGCGCTGCTCGATTTCAACCGGCATTTTAAAGCGACGATTCCCGTGTCGTCCGGGAAGAAGGCGACACCGAATTCGCCCAATCCAAAGAAGACATTTTCAACGAACTCTTCACCAAAGGAGAACCGCCCTTCGGTTTTGAAATCGAAGAGGTAGAAGGCGCCAATGTTAGCGAGGCCCTCAACCGCTATGCAGAAGAAAGGGGATTAATCTGGTCGTCATGGTCGGCCGGAAAGCGATCCTTCTGGGACAACTTCTTCCACCGCAGTCAAACCAAACGCATGGCGCTCAATACCAAACTGCCGTGATGGTGTTGCATTTAGCCTGATCGATTTCGAAGTACGATTTACGAGGTACGGGGTACATCCTTTGAATACGAGTTACGAGTTTACGAGGTACGGTTAGTACGATTAAAATTTAAAGCTCGAAGACTGCAAAAGCACGGGTTAAGTGCTCCCCCCCTTAAAGGGGGTTAAAAATCAAAGTTTTAAGTATTTTTAATCCTCCAATTTTCTGTTTTCCCGAATTTCTAACTTCTTAAATCGTGCTTCTAAGTCATTAGTACTTCGTACATCGTACCTTACGTATTGCCTTCACTATTCCAACCTGGAGGAGGTCGCCGTTGGGTAAACCAAGAATAATATCGTAAGTTCCCGGAGCTAAAGCGGGCGTGCGGAACAAAGCCTTTTGAAGCAGGCTTTCTTTTCCAGGCCAGGAGGCCGTTGGATTTTCGAGTACCAGCGGCGTATGTTGACTACTTGACCTTCCGAAAAACCGACGTGCGCTGCTACCGGATGGCTTCCCTTGCGGGAAAACAGCAAAGGGATACCTGTTTTCAATCTAGGAAATGGAATAGTCCGACCCAGTTTTCAGATGTCAGGAAAATCATCCGACGACAAGCGCACCTTTTGAACGACCTGGAAGCTATCCACCCCAAACGGCAGGGCGTATTTTTTGTCAAATTCAACATAAAACTTCCTCGGCAGGTGTCCTGCCCCGGGCTGGAACACAAAGGAATTTTTTGTTTTGAAACGCCTCTTCCCGTTCCAAATGTCGAGTTGGCTGAGCCGGTCAAGACATTGGTAAAGGTGTATCCGGGTTTTCGGGAATAAAATTCGTACTCCGAAACATCGCGGTAGCTGTTATGGAACACGACGGAAAAGTCCCCAGCGATCTTGGAAAGCTCCGGCCAGTATTTCTTTGCAAAGGCATCTTAACCCCCTCTGGTGGGAAACAAAAAACCCGGCGCAGAGGAGGATTCCGGCGAGATACCCAGCCCATGCGGTTGGTGCCGGAGGAACCGGCCTGTCGGCCCTAAAACAGGCCCATCATCGCGGGGGAAACTCAGTACGGCAGTCCACTGGGGCTCCACATGCCCTTTAAAGGTCGTGTAAAGAAAGACGCCCAAAAGCCCAGAATCAGCCATCCATTCGTCGTTTGCCGTCTGAATACGGCAAAGGATCTAATGAAAAAGGGCACATAAGGGGACTGAAACACCACGGCCTGATTGATAAAATATCCCAGGGTGTATTTGAGCTGGTACGGACCGTCCCTTCCGCTCAAGTGGTAGCGAAGGAAGGGGAAGCCATGGGCATATTGCTACTATAGATGAGGGTAAGAACAGAACCGCACCGGAAATTCCGGCAACCCAGAAGTAAGGATTGCCTTTGAAAAAGCCGGAGGTTGTGCCAAAACGGTAAAACCGATCACCAAAATGCCAGTGGTACTTGCTATGAAGCAATGCCGCCATAACGGCGCCCCAAAGCAAGGCAATTCAATCCCCGGGCCTTTTGAAATCGGCCGAGCAAGTATAAATACGCTACATCGAAAAAAAAAAGGAGGGCTGTCGGAGTAGCGGCTACCCCATACATGAAAAAAGGAAGGCCTGCCGCAACGGCCACCCAGGCGGGAGCTCGCTCGAGGGAGCGTTTGTCCTGAGACCCATTTCCAGAAGAGCCACAGCGTGCCAAGATGCAGCAGCACCACCCCAAACGAACACCCAGCGGAAGCTCCCGTGAGCCAGAACCCATTTCCACAAAGAAGAGCTATTGCCGGTGGGTGGTCATTGAAATATCCCCAATCCAGGTCGCGGGCGTATTCCCAATAGTACGCTTCATCCGGGTCGGAGCGGCAGGAAGGCCCCTGGAGGAAGTTTAACGAATGCCCAAATCCCGATAAATCCCCAAACGGGAGCTTCGGCTTCTACCTTGCCGTTAAACAACCGGCAGTTTAGTCCCTCGTCTTTTCTCCGTTGCTTAATCAGCTCCTACCCGCTCAAGTCTGACCAAATTCTTCCCCAGGTCAGGACAAATCGGTCGGCCCGGCAGCATAGAAGCAATTTCGTAAAGTGTAATAAAATACAATCCTTCTGGCGTAACCCCAAAATTGGAAGGCAACTGAAATCCATGTCCCCAAAAACCGGCTTCATTGAGGTCTTCGTCGGGAGACAAGTCCCTGGAGTCCCCGGAAGGCTTTCTCTGCTAGGTACTTCAAAAGTCCATCAACATCAATGACCAATCTTTTCAGCATAACACGGTCCGTACTTTAAATTGTAATTAGCAGCATCGTATTGGAGTGGTGGATGGCGCCCCCGGTGTAGGCGTAATTTTCCAGGGAACAATAGACACCATTCCGGAGGATAGAAAAAGGACTTCGCTGGTCGTTTCCAACTCCCAAACCATTGGAAACCCCGGTTTCCTGGCCGTAGGTGGTATAAGCCGAAAGAAAGAGTCGGCAGTTGCAAAAAAAACCGCCGCAGGTCCTGGTCTTGCTCGAGAATAGCCAAGCTTTTCTTTACGTGAAAAAGGCATGGAATCGTTCAAATAGCCGCAAAATAACAGGTTGAATTCCGGACACAAATACCGGATAAACCACATTTCCTTGGCGCAATAGTTTTCCTTCGTTACAATCCGTTTTCCTTGCTAAAGGATTCCATCCGAAACTCAGGAAGCGGTTTTTCAGGGTTTGGGCCGCATCGTCTTTGTGATTTTTTGCGCAGGTCTGGAAAGAACCACCAGAACGATTAAGCCGCCCACCGGAATTGTTGCATACGTCATGGGTTTGATTCAAAATTACCGCCAAATAACGGTAAGCACCGGAAATTCCCATTATTCCTTAAGTTTTTTTTTCAAAGCTTCAATTCAACTGGGTTGCTCGTTGTTTGATCACATGTGGGCTATTTCTTTGCCCAAATAGCGGTCAAACGCCATATGCGCCAGGTAAATCACGGGAGTGAGCAAACGGCCATAAAAAATTTGTACGTATACTGCACCACGCCTACTGCCAGGGCTGGTTCCATGACCAGGGCTCAACCGTCCCGACTCAGTGAGGCCCGGAATAGCGCTACGTAAAGGACGACGAAACTATCGAAGAACTGGGCACTCACCGTGGACCCCGGTCGCCGGGTAAACCGTCATCCGTCCCCCTGTGTTTTTCTTAATGAAATGAAACACGAACACATCGACAAATTGGGCCACCAAGAAAGGCTGCAATTGGATCCCGGCAATGATCATCCTTCACCCTGCCCCAGCACCACCTGAAACGCTTTTTGCATATCCGGTACCCCTGCATCTGGTTCTGCGTGACCCACCAATCGGCAGGCGCGAGCTGAATAGCTCAAAAATCATGACGAAGGCGTAAGAAATCAATCAATGGCCATTAAAGAGAAAGCAGCCGGATGCCGCGCTTCCGTAATACTCGTTGATCAAGTCGGTCATATTGTGCGATATAAAAACGATCAGCCCACATCAACACCCCGGCAGAAAAGCTGGAGCGCCCTGCCTTCCAAACAGGTTGAAATTCCAGGGTTCAGTCGAGGGTGTCTTCCATAACAAATATCTTTACTTAATAAATTCGGCTACCAGCGCATTGGCAATAAAAAATCAGCCAATAAAATAAACA
>JADJPL010000014.1 GCA_016713275.1 Haliscomenobacter sp. | reverse complement strand
AGACTTTTCTAAACCAACCCCAAATCGGAAAAGTAATTGCGAGAATTATAAAACTCAGTCCATTAGTCAGACAAGGAATGGTATTCCCGCAGTTTTTACAATAAAGTCCAAACCAATTTTTAAATGCGGTTCCGTTTTCTGTCGACCAAGTTCTTCCATCGAAGTGTCTCGCAAATGAGGACAAGGAACAAGTGTTCTTCAATCCTCGGTTTGTCAATTGTTTTATCTTCCAAACTAACCTTGGGAACTCTTTGTCCTAAAACCAATTCGTTTATTGCTAAACCTGGATTCAAAATCCAATGTAGCATCATCCAATTTTTCCAAGTATAAATTTTGTACTTTTCTTTATTAAATTCCATTGCATTTCGTTTTTTCATATAGCTGCCAACGGTTTGCAGCTACCCGAAGGGCGGGACTTTTACCACAAAACTTGATTTGAAAAACTAATGTCTGATTAACTGCAAAGCTTTATTTGGAACACGAAACCCCGCCTTATGGGTAGGTGCTGTTATAGGCTGTGTTTCTTTCTTGCCATTCGTTACAATTCATTTAATAATTGTCTTTCTTATGGATTAAAATTATGCCTTGTTTCGGTCTCTTTTCTTTGCGAAATGTTATTTGCGAAATATTTCTTTACTTAGAGAATTTGTTTTTTAAATCAATTGATAACTTTTCATCTGAAAGAATCATGGTTGCAGCTTGGCAATATTGTGTTTTTCCAAGATATTGTTCGTATCCCGATGTCTTAATAGTGGTAAACTCGATCCACTCCTTGTTCTCTTGAGATAAAAATTCACCACATAAAATAAAAGTCCTTTCGTTGTTTGGTGATTTAATATAGCCTATTTTCACATTACGGAAATCAATAGGTGTCGGTGGTTGATGATTTCGAAAATCATTGGAAGCAGAAGTAATTAAAAACTGAACGACAGTGTCAGGAATGTTTTCATTTTCAGAAATTACGGTCTTACCGTCATTCGTTTCTGCTTTGTTGTTAGAGTTACAACATATGATTGCTGACATAAAAAATATGAAAGCAAATGTTCTTAGTGTGTTTTTGAAAATTTGATTAGTCATTTCGTTATTAAGTTTATTGTTTTTATTGTCTTGTCGTTTGAGTGGTTGTCCTAACATAGCCTATAACGGTCCGCAGCTACCCGAAGGTGGCGATTTTCACCACAAATGTTGATGCGGAGAACCAAACTTTGATTAACCACAAATGTGTTTGCGGAGCACTGAACCGCCACTTTTGGGTAGGTGCTGTTACAAGCCGTTATTTATTTCTTTTATGTCAATACTCTTCTTCTCGGTTGCTGTTGTCATAGTCAGTTTGTTTTTGGTCAATATTATTTTGTCATAAAACGGGTAAATTCCGTTTTGCTCATTTATTGTCAGTTCTAAAGTCTTGGACTTTCTTGTCAATAAGTTTTCCACCTTGAAAACTACTTTGTCAATGTCGTGATTCACGCTGTCTATATAAACAATGTTGTTATTTACGCTGTCCGTTTCTTCTATGTCCTTGTCAAGATATATTAAGTCATTTATTCCTTTTGTCGGAATGAAAATATGTCGAGAATCTGCCTGCGACCACCAAGTCATCATACAAGCAAATTCATTGTTCGCCCACTGAATTTCACTAGGCGTTTTTGTTAGAATGTTCAGTTTTGTCAGGTCATATTCCTTTTTTTGATTTCCAATAGTCAACACAATAAAGAAGTTGAAATTGTCATTTTTAACGTCTATTGTCACGCTGTCGTTTTTGTAAACATTTTCAGAATATGCTTCTGTCGAGTCAATTTTTTCAACTGCTAACGTGTCAACACTGGTCTTGTCAATTGTCTTTTTGTTCTCGCAACCGAAAGTCAAAAGCAATAGTGTCAATATGTAAAGTTGTCGTCTCATTATAATGGCTTGTAACGTTTGGCTTGCTGCCGTGCCGCCGTGCGTTGGGTTTGCGGGCTGGCTGTTCGGCGGCATGGACAGCAAGCCGTTGTTAGCAGCCTTTTATATTTTGCTTATTAGATAGTTTACAAATGCCGAGCATGCAATTAACATAAATCTGGTTTCTTCCAAGTCCACTTTGACGTTATTTTCAAGTAGACTATGCCGAATTCCTCCCTCATCAGAAGTATATCCATATAAAGCACTAAAAGCTGATTTAAGGCTGTTAGGAATTTGATGCTTTTTTTCGATTTCTTTGAGTGCTTGTCCCAAGGTTGTTTTTTCGTCTTTAATAATAATTTTGGAAAGAGATTCCACAGCAGAAATGGATTCTTTAATTGAGTTTCTATAATCAGGATTTTTTCTGTCTGATAAAAGTTTAAGAGCAGTTTGAAGGTGGGTCTTTACTGGTTTGAATTTATCTGCATTGTCGATGGCATTCTGAATCTCGATAACTTCTTCTTTTGAATTTATTTCTACCAAAACGCCATCAACAAACCTATATGCAGACAATTCTTTTTTCAAGAAGTTATTGCAAATTTCTGGGAAGGCTTCGTGGTACGAAGAAGAAAATTCAATAAAATCAAATACCTCACCCCAGCCTGCTTTGAAGAACCACTCTCTTACGAAGTTTATGGGTTGATTTCCATATACACAGCCATAACTCATGGATAAGTTGTCTATGGGTAATTTAAAAAAAAGAATCCAAAGTTCTCTAAAATATTCTGCCAGTTTTGAATAAGACTCTTTTCGTCCATAATTGTCGTAACCAATTTCGTTACTCCTAAACTCAAGAATAGTTTCGACCACTACAGTCCAAAGAGAGTTTCTAAGTTCAGACCTCATTCCAGTTTTCTCTAACTCTGTCTTAATTGGGCTTATTCCAAGTCTTTGTGTAAACCTCATTATATTATGTGTCTTTAAATGGCTGCTAATTCTGTATTAGCGCAACTCAACAAAGTAAAACCCGAAATATTTCACCTTTACTTTATTGCCTGCCATTGCGCCTATATCACTTATCTATGGGGAATTCTCCCGTATTTCCACATTTCACCCCCACTTTGTTCGACTAAGCAACGGAGAAATATTTCGGGCTTACTTTCTTTGACTAAGTAAACCCGAAACGTGGGGCATTCCCTCTTAAATTTAGGCCGGTCCTCTCAAAGTTCCAAGTCGTCCAGTGGGCTTTTGATCTTGTCCCAGCCTTTTTTCGTGATCCTGGTATAGATATCCGTCGATTTTCAGCGCGATCTTTCCCCTGGGCTCGGCTATTATGCCGATTCCGGGCCCTGCCCCCGTTAGGAGCAACTCTTTTAGCTGGAACGGTGAAAGGGCTCTCGCCGGGTATTCAGATGCAGAAAGGATTGGGGAGTAGGGCATTCGGAGGGTTTTAGGCTTGTTTGCTCCAATATAAGAGGGTTTTGGGAAAGCTGCAAACGATCATTTGGCGCCAAGCCGATAGGTTTGCTTTGAAATGTTGCTGGTCTTCCAATCGCCAAGGTATGACCTACGGCCGATCGGCCTAAAAACGAAGCATGGCGGTTCCTGTTCCTGCAACACAAGCCGGCGAGGTAAAACCGGACCCTGCCTGCCCTTTTTTAATCCAACCGGTGAATGGTCTTGACAACTGGGCAAATCCGGATCAGAAAGCTCAAGGCTCCTTGGCCTTTTACCCGCTTTTCCCTACCTTTCGGCAACATCTCGTTACCACGCAGGCAGCGTGCTAGAAAGCGTATTTTCAAGGATTGAATATGGTAAAAGAAGCGTTTTTTTCAGGCATTGAAACAGTGGAGCGCATAGCATCCGCATCCAAACTCAAAAGGATGTTGGCGCATCCTGTCAAATACATGACGGCTATTTTATTTCGGGAATTGGTTTATCAAAGAACCAAAAAGGAAAAGGAGGCCATATGTACTACCTTTTTTAAAACCCGGATGCATGTGCTGTTGCCATCAAGCACGGACATCTACCTGACCGGCGGCAAAACACATTTTTCCGAAATACGTCTGGCTAAATTTTTGATAGCTACGTTGAATGAGCACGATGTCTTTGTCGATGTAGGCGCTCATTATGGCTACTTCTCCCTGCTGGCGTCTCAATTAACTGGCGGCTCCGGAAAAGTTCTTGCCTTTGAAGCGTCCCCGGCAACTTATCGTATCCTTAAAAAAACAGCGCCGGTTTGAACAACCTGCTGGTGTTTAACCTGGCTATTTCGGATTCGACTGGTTTTCTTTCTTTTACGAGTTCCCCAATTTATATTCCGAATACAACACCCTGAATGTGGATCAATTCAAAAAGGAGAAATGGTTTTCAGCATACACCCCTAAGGAAGTAACCGTGGAAAGTATTACGCTGGACGATTTTTTTGACCAAAACCCATTCATCCCCAGAGTAGTTAAAATCGATGTGGAAGGCGCTGAACTCAAGGTCATCCATAGTTTCAAAAAGCACCTGACCGCGCACGCTCCGTACGTTATCATGGAATATCTTTCGCTGGAAAGAGGGAATACAGAACACCAGAAAGCCGAACAGGTATTAAAATCCCTGGGGTTTGCTCCCCACCTGATTGATCAACAGGGCAAGCTCCACGAGGTCACGAATATACCTAATTACCTGAAAAACAACGCATTGGAATCTGACAATATCGTGTTTGTGAAAAAAAATCCATGAAGCCATAACGCCCCCTGCGGCGGGTAGCGCTCTTCAAGCTGCTCGAGTAGTTTTCCAGGCCGTATGGAGCCGATATTCCTCCCGCCGGGTTCCTGCCCCACATTTTCCTGGTCCCTTACTTCGAAGGCAAAAACGCGTCCATCCAGGATTCCGGGATTTCGTCGATGCTGTTTTTGAGTTTGCTGGCCCACATTTGTCCGATTTGGGCGGTGTCTTCTTCCTGCAGGCGGTATTGCTGCATGGTGAAGGAATCGCGGTGGTACATGGCGATATCAATCGGATACCCCACGTCGTTGGCGCTTACCCGGGTGGAATCGAACGACAGGAATCCGGTTTTGAACGCGAACCGCAAGCTGGATTCGTACGTCAGGGCCCGGTTGAGGATGGGTTTGCCGTACCCCGAGTTGCCGATGATCGCAAAGGGGGAGCCCTGTCCTATTTCAATCCAGTTGCCTTCCGGGTACAACATGTAGAGTTTGTGCTCTTTGTCGTTCTCCAGCTGGCCGCCCACGATCGCGTAGAGGTTGAAAAACAGCCCCGACTCGGCCAGGTACCGCTTATCTTCCAGCGCGACCCGGCGCAGTTGTTCTCCGAACACATTGACGGCCTGGTACATTTTGGTGTACTTGAACGACTCTTCCTCGAAGAGCTCCTCGAAATAGGTCACCGCTTTGTCGCGAATAGACCGCAAACCCGGAGGTCATCAAAAAAGGCTGTTGCGCCCGCCTTCGTGGACCGATATTTTCTTGGCCATCGTCGTTTCCGTTCCCGATGTAATCCTCGTATCGGCAATAGCCACCAGGCCACTGCGCACTTTAATCCCCAGACAATACGTCATGTTTCGTTTGGTTTGCGTAGGCGGCCTGCCCGATGGGGAAGAACGCCCTACAAATAGACCCAAAATACAGGGATTTGCGGGATTTCAGTCCCTGCTTCCCCTGTATTTTGGGGTTATGGAGGCAGAAAGTTTTCAACATCCCCATACCCGCATCATTGCTGCTGCTGTTGCTGTTGTTGTTCCTGCAAAAACCAGTTGTAATCCATGCTGTTGCGCACCAGAACCTCGTACGAGGTTTTGTGGGCGCCTTCGGTAGTCAGCACGCCCTTGATGGGCTGGCAATCGAGGTAGTCCCGGCCGTGCGCAATTTTGATAAAATGGTCATTTTCCTGGAGGTGGTTGGCCGGGTCAAAACCGCGCCAGCCGACCTGCGGGATCAGCGCTTCCACCCAGGCGTGCAGCTGGGAATCGCTGCGGTCGTCGCTTAAGTTGAGGTATCCCGAGACGTAGCGGGCAGGTATCCCCTGCGGGCGCAGGATGCCGATCATTACGTGCGCATAATCCTGGCACACGCCTTTGCCCATCTCCAGGGCCGTTTTAGCCTGGGTGCCCGCGTCCGTAATGCCCGGAACGTATTGCAGCAGGCGGTGAATGCTGGCGTTCAGCCGCAACAGGTAAGACCCCACGTTTTCCCCTTCCAGCCGCAGCACCTCCGCGGGAAAGTCGCCCGGGCCAAGGAAGCACAAGGGCGTAACCTGCAAAAACGACTGCTGATCCATCTGAAACTCGATGCCTCCCAGTACGGCATTTTCTTCGGCTGCGCTCAGGTTGGAAAACACGTCGAGCGGAGGCGGATTTTTAGCTACCTGGGCCAGCAGGTTCAGGGAAAAGTATTCGAAAGGCTCGGTATGGATGTGGAAATGGTGGGTCAAAAAACCGTACTTGTTGCGCGCCGTAAACGGCTCGCGCCGCATGGAATGCAACAGGCGAAAATGCTTGACCTTCTGGGTCTCATTTTCGCAGGGCATGATCAAAAACTCGTAAGCCCCCTGCTTGACGGGTTTTTCGTATTCGGTCAGCGTGCGGTATTCAATAACGTAATCCGTCATAACGTGGGCGCTTAGGCATGAAAATAATCTTTCTCCAGGGCGTCGTGGATCTCGTAGACTTTGTTCAGCGCATCGGCAACAAACTCGCCGACGTTCGCGTCAATTTCTGAAAACAGCAGATACTGGTACTGGGAGCACATCCGTCCCACTTTGAACCCCACGCTGTGCGCCGATTTGTCTTTGATGCCCAGTTTGCGCAGGAAGTATTGCACTTGCCGCAGGTTAAAAGCCATGGAGCGGGGAAAATCGATGTTCAAAATTAAAAACTCCAGGGCTTTTTCCCGGTCCGGCGGGGCTTTGTAGTGGTTGCGGTTCATGTCGAAACTTTCCAGCAGTTTCAGCAACACGGTATACTGGTAGTTTTCGGCCGGCATGTTTTCCTTGCCTTCGGTGAGGATAAAAATATCGTACAACTTGCAACTGATGATGCGGGCAATTTGCGCGGTGCGTTCCAGGTGGATGCCCAGGCGAATCAGCGCCCACACCTCATCGTGGGTCAGGGTGCTGTCTACATAGCCCCGAATAAGGGAACAATGCTCCCCGGCGGCGATGGTAAAATCGTATAACCCTTTGGTTTTGAAATACTCCACCGGGTAATTGTTCACGAAGTGGTAGTACTTGTTGATCACCTCCCACAATTCGGAGGACAGGACATTGCGCATCCCCCGGGCATTTTCGCGGGCGTTGGCGATGGTCGAAAAGATCGACATCGGGTTGCCGGGGTCGAGGGAGGCCCGGTAAAGCACCTCGGCTTCCTCCAGCGGCGCCTGTTCCTCCCAGGGAATGCCGGCCATGTTGACGATGGAATGCAGCACAAACTCCCGGCTTTGGCTGATGGGCGCGTCCTGGGTGGTAAAGTACTGCACGCGCAGGTAGCGGGCCACGTGCTCGGTGCGCTCGAGGTACCGGCCCATCCAGTATAGGGTGTTGGCAATTCTTGCTAGCATGGTCTTGTTTTCTTACTCCGCGGCTTCCCTTCAGACGCCAGGGCGAAATCCCGGTCTGGATGCCCGGCAAACGAAAATGTCCAGTAGGGCAAATATTTTTACATCCTACGGCCAAATCAAACCGTCACCCAGGTGTCTTTGGAACCTCCCCCCTGAGAGGAGTTCACGATCAGGCTGCCTTCTTTCAGCGCCACCCGGGATAGTCCGCCGGGGAGCACGTAGGGACGGTCTTTGCCCATCAGCGTAAACGTGCGCAGGTCGATATGCCGGGGCTCAAACGCCCCTTTGTTTTCGATATACGTCGAGTGCACCGAGAGGGCCATTCGGGGCTGGGCGATGTAATTGCGCGGATCGTGCAGGATCGTTTGCTTCACTTCTTCCAGCTCCGCTTTGCTGAGGCGGTCGCAAATCACTACGCCGTAGCCCCCCGACATATCCACGGGTTTGACGACCAGGTCCTTCATGTGCTCCAGCACGTATTTCAGGTCCTCTTCCCGTTCGCACAAGTAGGTAGGCACATTCGGAATCACGGGTTCCTCGCCAAGGTAGTAGCGAATCATAGCGGGCACATACGAGCACACCGCTTTGTCGTCCGCAACCCCAGTGCCCGGCGCATTGACAATGGTGATGTTTCCGGCCCGGTAGGCGCCCATTATACCCGCAACCCCCAACATGGAATCGGGGCGGAAAACCAGCGGATCGAGAAACGCGTCGTCGATGCGGCGGTAAAGCACGTCGATGCGCCTGGGGCCATGGATCGTGCGCATGTAGACGAAATTGTTCTCCACAAACAAATCGCGCCCTTCCACCAACTCAACCCCCATCCGGTGGGCAAGGAACGAATGCTCGTAGTAGGCCGAATTGTAAGGCCCCGGCGTGAGCACCGCCACCGAAGGGCGTTCTTCTGATTTCGGCCCTACCGACTGCAGCGTAGCCAGGAGCTCTGCCGGGTATTCGCTCACCGAACGCACGCTCGACCAGCGAAACGCGTTGGCCAGGGTGCGCTTGATGGCATCCCGGTTGGAAAGCACGTAGCTAACCCCCGAGGGGCTGCGCAGGTTGTCCTCCAGTACATAATAATTGCCGTCGCTGTGACGGATCAGGTCGGTGCCGCAAATATGGCAATAGATGTCGTGCTTCGGCCTGATGCTTCGCATTTCCTCCGAATAATGATGCGAGGGAAAAATCAAGGCAGGAGGCGCTATTTTGTCTTTCAGGATTTTGCGCTCGCTGTAAACGTCCTTGATGAACAGACTGAGCGCCAGGTTGCGCTGGATCAGTCCTTTTTCCAGCTTTTCCCAATCCGGAGCGGGAATGATGCGAGGGAAGAGATCAAAAGGGAAAATCTGCTCCGCTCCTTTGTGCCCATCCGAATACACCGCATACGTGATGCCCTGGTTGAGGCTCGTTTGGGTCATGCATCAAAAGATTTGGACAAGCGCTTAAAAGAGCCATGATTTCGATCAAAAATAGTTTATTTTTACAAAAAATCAATAAATTGCCATACAGGTTGGAAAATTCGCAATATTAGTAAGAAAATATTTTGCATTTATAAATAACAACCCTACAAAGCAATCCCTATTTTATTCTTTTAAATTTGATTTAATCAAAATATAAAACAATTGACGGCGCGGTTGGCTAGGCGATCATTCCAAATCCCAAATTGAAGCCGTACGGTATCTGCCGTTGCCCAACCCGTTTCGAACGTCCGAAAATTTTTGACCATGGCGATTAAAGTAGCGATCCGACACAGCACGCATTATCAGTACGACCGGTTGGTTAAACTTTGGCCCCAGATCATCCGCTTACGCCCTGCCGTGCACTCGCGCACCGAAATTGCCGCGTACTCGATGAAGATTCATCCCGAGCCGCATTTCATCAACTGGCAGCAGGATCCCTTTGGCAACTTCCTGGCCCGGGTCGTTTTTCCCGACCGCGTAAACGAGTTCAAGGTCGACGTGGAAGTTATCGCCGAACTGCGCGCCATCAACCCGTTTGACTTCTTTCTGGAGAAATACGCCGAAACGTTTCCTTTTGAATACGACCCTCAATTGCGCAAAGAGCTGGCCCCATACCTGGAGGTGACGGAAAACGGCCCCCTCCTCCTGCAATTTGTGGAAGCGTGCAAACCCTTTCTCCACGACATTACGGTCAATTTCCTCGTCAACGTCAACCAGCATTTAAACCAACTGGTCCAATACGTCATCCGCCTCGAAACCGGCGTGCAAACCTGCGAAGACACCCTGGGCAAAGCCCTCGGCTCTTGCCGCGACTCCGGCTGGGTTCTCGTGCAAGCTTTGCGCCATTTTGGGCTGGCTACCCGCTTCGTGTCCGGCTACCTGGTGCAGTTAAAAGCCGACCAAAAAGCGCTCGACGGCCCCTCCGGAGCAGAAGAGGATTTCACCGACCTCCACGCCTGGGCGGAGGTGTATATCCCCGGCGCAGGCTGGATTGGCCTCGACGCCACCTCGGGGCTGCTCGCCGAAGCGGGCCATATCCCGCTGGCCTGCACGCCCGACCCGATCAGCGCCGCCCCCATCTCCGGCGGGCTGGAGCCCTGCGAAACCGTCTTTTCGTATAGCAACACCGGGGAACGCATCCACGAAGACCCCCGCGTGACCAAACCGTACACCGACACCGAGTGGGCCCAGGTCCTTGCTCTGGGCCACGCCGTAGACCAGGCACTGGAAGCTGGCGACGTTCGGCTGAGCATGGGGGGAGAGCCTACCTTTGTTTCGGTCGACGACATGGAATCCGCCCAATGGAACGGCGCAGCCGATGGACCGCTCAAACGCAAACTGGGTTACGACCTGGCCCTCCAACTCCAGCACATCTTTGGCCAGGGCGGGTTTATTCACTTCGGCATGGGCAAATGGTATCCGGGGGAGGCCATCCCGCGCTGGGCCTATACCGCTTTCTGGCGCAAGGACGGCCAGCCGTTGTGGCGCAACCCCCAGTGGCTGGCCAGCCTCAACGCCGAATACGCATTCGACCATTCCCATGCCGAAGCCTTCCTCATCGAGATCGCCAAGCACCTGGGTGTCAATCCGGAAAACCGCTGTCCAGGCTACGAGGACATCGTGTATTTTCTCTGGGAAGAAGGCAACCTGCCGCCCAACGTCGACCCCCTCCAGGTCAATTTGCGCGACACCATAGAGCGCCGGACGCTAATGGAACTGCTCGACCGGGGCCCCAATAACCCAACCGGTTTCGCGTTGCCTCTGGCATGGAACCGCGACACCGATTCCTGGTGGAGCTGCGCCTGGACATTCAGCCGCAAACAAATGTTTTTGCTGCCGGGCAACTCGCCCATGGGCTTGCGCATGCCCCTCAACCGCTTGCCCCTTTTAACTCCTGAACAGCAAGAAGAACCCATCGAACGAAGCCCATTTGAGGACGTGGGCGCCCTGGGAACCTTCCATCAAAAGGTAGAAGCCCGCTACGACTCGCCTGCGGATGAGCGCGTACCCGACCGCATCGCCAATCCCAAAGCATTCGCAGTGGAAGAAATTGACGAGGAAGAAGCGGCGCTCAAAGACCCCATGTACCACATCAAAAAGAAAAAGGAAGCGGAAGAAAAAAACGATTACCGCCCCACCCAATTGATGACGACCATCAAAACGGCGCTGTGTGCGGAAGCCCGGGGCGGAAAGCTCTACCTCTTCCTGCCGCCCTGCGAACTCATCGAACATTACCTGGAAATCCTGGCCGCCATAGAAGCAAGCGCAAGCCGCCTGCAAATCCCGGTGATCCTCGAAGGGTATGAGCCGCCCCGCGACAACCGGGTAGAAAAACTGGCCGTCACCCCCGACCCCGGCGTCATCGAGGTCAATATCCACCCCGCCAAATCCTGGGGCGAGGTGCTCCACCATTACGACAACCTCTTTGAAGCCGCCCGCCAAAGCCGCCTGGGCGCCGAAAAATTCATGCTGGACGGGCGCCATACCGGCACGGGCGGCGGCAACCACATCACCATCGGCGGGATCAACCCGGCGGATAGCCCGATTTTGCGCCGCCCGGATTTGTTGCGCAGCTTGATCGGTTTTTGGCAAAACCACCCGGGGCTGAGCTATCTGTTCTCCACGGCGTTTATTGGCCCAACCAGTCAGGCCCCAAGAGTAGATGAAGGCCGCCCCGAAATGTTGTACGAACTGGAAATTGCCTTCGACCAGGTCCCCGAACCCGGCGAAGACAACCTGCCTTTCTGGCTGACCGACCGCATTTTCCGCAATTTGCTGGTGGACATCACCGGCAACACCCACCGCGCGGAGTTCTGTATCGACAAACTTTACCGCCCCGACTCGGCTTCCGGTCAGCTGGGCTTGCTGGAGCTCCGGGCCTTCGACATGCCGCCAAGCAAGGAAATGTGCCTGGTGCAACTTCTGCTGATCCGCACCTTGATCGCCTGGTTCTGGAAACAGCCCTACCGCCAGAAATTGGTCCGCTGGGGCGCTGAACTACACGATAAATACCTGCTCCATCACTACGTGCGCGAAGACCTGCGCGATGTATGCACCCAAATCCAGGCGGCGGGGTTCCCTTTCAAAATGGAATGGCTGGAACCCTTCTTCGAGTTTCGTTTTCCTTTCCTGGGACGCGCCCAGGTGGGCGATATTCAAATGGTGCTGCGCAGCGGTATCGAGCCGTGGCATGTCCTGGGTGAAGAAATGAGCAATTCGGGTACCGCCCGTTTTGTAGATTCCTCCGTAGAGCGCCTGGAAGTCAAAATCTCGGGCATCCATTCCGACCGCTATTGGTTGCTTTGCAACGGGGTGCGAATCCCCCTGCGGAGCGCAGGCGGGCAAGGCGAATACGTGGCGGGGATTCGCTACAAAGCCTGGGCCCCGCCGAGCGCCTTGCACCCCACCGTCGGCGTGGATGTCCCTCTGGTTATCGACGTGTACGACACCTGGAACAAACGCTCCGTTGGGGGCTGTACCTACCACGTGGCGCACCCCGGCGGCCGCGCATATGAAACCTATCCGGTCAATAGCTTCGAAGCAGAAGGCCGCCGCATTAGCCGATTCTGGGATTACGGACACACCCAACCCCCGATTTCCGTCGCTCCAACCGAACTTACCGACGTCCTCCGGGATACCATTGCCTTCGGGGAACGGGAAATCATGGCCCCCACCGAACTCCCCCCCGCCGCCGAAAACAGCTGGACCCTGGATTTGCGAAAACGGAAATAAGACCCGTATCGTCAGCCGTCTGCTGTTTTGCCCCCCGTCCCCGCCCCCAGGGGCCCCCCCCCCCCCCCCCCCCCCCCCCGCAGCCCCCCCCCCCCCCCCCCCCCCCCCCCCCGCCCCCCCCCCCGCCCCCGGGCCCCCCCCCCGCCCCCCGCCCCCCAAACCCCCCCCCCCCCCCGGGCCGGCCGGGCCCCCCGGCCCCCCCGCCCCCCCGGGGCCGGCTTTTTTTGCCGGGGGCGGGGCTGTATCCCCCCACGAGCGGGGGGCCCCGCTGGCCAGCACTAACCACCAAGCACTAATCACCAACTACTAATCACCCCGTCAACCGTTTTAGGATTGCCTCCACGATCCGATCCCCATGGTCGCGGGTGTTTTCAATGAAATACCGGTTGGTGAGCATCCCGCCACAGACGACGCCGGAGAGGTACACATTGGGCAGGTTGGTTTCCAGGGATTCGGGATGGTGGTCCGGGATGCGGTCGGCGCCAGCAGGGCAATGCAGCCCCAGCTTTTCCAGGAACGGATAATTCGGCTGGTAGCCGGTCATCGCCAGCACAAAGTCGTTTTTTAGGGTAAACACGCCATCAGGTCCTTCCAGGACGACTTCGTTCTGGCGGATTTCGCGCACGACGGTATGGAAATGCGCCGCGATGCTCCCCTCTTTTATCCGGTTAACGATATTCGGACGTATCCAATACTTGACGTTTTCGTGGATCTCCCCTCCCCGGATGGCCATTTGCACCCTGGCCCCTTTCTGGTAGAGTTCCAAAGCCGCATCGCAGGCCGAATTCCGGGCCCCAACGACCAGTACGTCCTGATCGATATATGGGTGGACATCCGCGTAGTAATGCCGCACCTTGGGCAGGTCCTCCCCCGAAACGCCCAGCAGCCGGGGCGTATCGTAAAACCCGGTAGACACCGCCACGGAATGCGCAGCATACGCCCCCTTTGTCGTGACGACTACATACCCGCCATCCGCCTCCCGGCTCATGCTCCGCACTTCCTCGTAAAGGTTAACCCTCAGGTTCCAGAACTCCTTCAGTCTGCGGTAGTATTCCAGCGCCTCGGCCCGGGTCGGCTTTTCTCCGTGGGAGATAAATGGCACCCCGCCCGTTTCCAGCAATTTGGACGTGGAGAAAAAGGTCATATTCGTCGGAAAGTAGTACAGCGAATTGACCAGCACGCCTTTTTCCAACACCACGTACCGAAGCCCGGCCTGTTGGGCCGAAATTGCTACATTCAGCCCGCTGGGCCCTCCTCCAATAATAATCAGATCCAGATGTTCCATAGGTGGTTAGTGGTTAGTGGTTGGTGGTTGGTGGTTGGTGGTTCTGTTGTGCGTAGACTTCCGTCTACGCTTTCGTTCAATCTTCAGATTGCGCGGATTTCCCGCTGTTGGGGCATTGCTGCGTTGTCTGAACGGCGATTTGCAGGATGAAAGGATGGCCATGATGTAGCTGGATTGAACCTTAATCCTCGACTGCTCCCTGCTCCCTTTATCCCTGCTCCCTTTTCCCTGCTCCCTTTATCCCTGCTCCCTAATCCCTAAACAACATTCCCCCTCTCGTGTTATCTTTGCTTTGCTCGAATCAAACAATCCGAAAACAACACAATCGCTATGCAGGTTGTCCAGCACTACCAACAACTTTTTGAAGCCTATCGAAAATCCCGCCCGTTCGGCGGCCAGCCCGAAGGCTTGTATGCCCCGGTCAATTACATCATGGACCTGGGCGGAAAACGGCTTCGCCCCGCTATGGCGCTCATGGGCTATGGCCTGTTCCAGGACGAGGTGCAACCTGCGCTGCCTCTGGCCTATGCCGTCGAGATCTTTCACAACTTCACCCTGGTGCACGACGACATCATGGATGCCGCTCCGCTCCGTCGCGGCAAACCCACCGTGCATACTCTCTTCAATACTAACGCCGCCATCCTTTCCGGAGACGTCATGCTCATCAGCGCTTACGAATACCTGCTTCAGATGCAGCCCAAGGAGCGGCTTCCAGAGGTGCTGGCCATCTTCAACCGCGTGGCGCGGGAAGTGTGCGAAGGCCAGCAAATGGACATGGATTTTGAGTCCCGGCAGGATGTTTCCATCCCGGAATACCTTCGCATGATCGAACTCAAAACGGCGGTACTGATTGCCGGGTGTCTCGCTATGGGCGCCACTGCCGCAGGGGCCTCCCAAGCCGATGCCGGCCGGCTCTACGCGTTTGGGCGGTTGAGCGGGGTCGCATTCCAGCTCCAGGACGATATCCTCGACACCTTCGGAAACGCTGAGAAAGTGGGGAAAAAGATCGGAGGGGATATTGCCCAGAACAAAAAGACCTTTCTTATCCTGAAAGCGTTGGAAATCGCCCCGGCGGCAGAAAAGAACCGCCTACACGATTTAATGCACGGAAAGGAAACCGGCGAAGCAACCAAAATAAACGAGGTCACCTCTTTACTGGTACAGCTCGGCATCAAGGAGTTGGCCGTCCGGGAAAAAAACCGGTTTCGGGATTTAGCCATGGAGGAACTGGGTGCGATCCATTGCGAAGAGGCCCGAAAAGTTCCCCTCAGGGAACTCGCAGAAGCGCTGATCGACCGGGAATTCTGAACCCGGAGGGCCAAATAAAAAAGGAGCAACCACATACGCGGTTACCCCTCACACTATGAAACACTATAATCTTTATTACAATTATTCAATAACTGTGCCAACTTGATTTCCAGGCTATTCTAACAGGAGAAAAAAGAAAAAAAACAGAGCGGGCAGCCCGGAATTTTCGTTTCAAAACGAGAATTCATAAAGCCTTACAAATGTATAATTTAAGGTTAAGAAAACCAATTTTTCATTTGGATTTATTGCCATAAAAACGGCGAATCCCTTGCTATCCGAAATGATTCGGCCGCTCTTTCCAACCCTGTTTCACAAGAACAGCTTCCCGTCCACCACTCTTTTTCGATAATGGCCTGGTATTGCCGGTAAAAAATTCAGGGCAGGTTCGTTCCAGTCCAATACCTGCCACTTGACCAGGCGGCATCCCTGTTTTCTGCCCTCTTCCAGGAACGCGTCAAAGAGTTTATGGCCAATTCCTTTTCCTCTCCAATCCTGGCTGACAACAAAATCCTCCAGGTAAAGCATTTTTCCTTTCCAGGTGGAGTAGTTCATAAAATAGAGGGCCATGCCGACGACCTTCCCTTCCGATTCGGCCACTTTCGCCTGAAAAACGCCCGCACTGAAGTCGCGCTGGTATTCTTCCAGGGTCGCGATGAATTCCTCCTCCGCGCGTTCGTAAACGGCCAACTCCCTTACCAGTCCGTGGATGGCAGGCAAATCGGAATCGATAGCCTGACGTACTTGTATGTCCATTCGTTTCCTTTTTATTTACGTACGATAAATTGGGTGTCCCCGCAAACCAGGATTTCTTCTACGGCCACGTCCCTAACCTCAGCCAACGGCGGTCCCTGCCTGCACCACTGGATCATGGCTTGACAATCTTCCAGACTGCCTTCGACCTCCGCTTCTACGCTGCCATTCGGCAGGTTGCGCACCCAGCCTTTCAGATTGAGGGACAGCGCATGGTTTTGAGCGGATTTTCGGTAAAATACGCCTTGGACTTTGCCCTGAATGTGCAAACGGAACCGCGTGCTCATTTTTTTTCGCCCAAAATAAGGATTCGTGGTATATTACCCTCGTCATCCAAGCAGGAATACATGCACCTGGTTTCTTTGGTTTGCACCCATTGCTCACTGCCATGAGAAAAGCGCAACGATTTAACGGCTGGACCCTGGCTGCCTGGCTTTTCGGGGTCTTACTTGCCGGTTTGTACGGCTACGCCGTTTGGCGCCTTCGCCTGACCCGGCCCCATGCCATTCCGGGGTTTATTTTCTTCGGATCAGGGGTTGCCGCCCTGGCATTTTGGTCGTTCACTGCCCGGCAACGAAGGCGCAAAAAAGCCTTGAAAGCCCCTTTCCCGGAAGCCTGGCGAAACATCCTGGAGGATCAGGTCGGGTTTTACCGGCAGTTGGACCCCGGCGGCAAACAGCGCTTTGAAGACCGCGTCCGGAGGTTCTTGGCCGAAATACGCATCACCGGGGTTCAAACGGAGGTGGACGACCAAACCCGCCTGCTGGTTGCCGCCAGCGGGATCATCACGTTGTTTTACTTCCCGGATTGGGATTTCTACCGCCTGGAGGAAGTGCTGGTTTACCCGGGCGCCTTCAACGGGGAAAGTTTTGCCCAGCAGGGGAAAAACCGGGACGTGCTGGGCATAGTAGGCGAAGGATCCCTGAACCGCCTGATGATCCTGTCCAAACCCGCCCTCCTGCAGGGGTTCAGGCAGGAACGCGACGGGCAGAATACCGGTATCCACGAGTTTGTGCACCTGCTCGATGGGTCGGACGGCGAATTTGACGGTATTCCCGGGCTTCTCGCCAAACAATATATCTTGCCCTGGCTGGGCATCCTGCACAAAGAAATGAAGCGGATCGCCCGGGGAGATTCCCGGCTCCGCGATTACGGAGCGACCAATAAAATGGAGTTCTTTGCCGTCGCTTCGGAATATTTTTTCGAGCGCCCGGCCGATTTGAAAAAAAATTACCCCGAACTTTACTCCATGCTGGAAACCATTTTTAAAAAGTCTGCGCCACTCCATTTGCCAACCAAATAAAACTCATGCGTATGCGCCTTTCGTTTTATGCCCTGATTGCCGTGCTCCTTTTTTCTGTTTCCTGTAAAAAGCAAGAAAAAGAAGTAGCCGATCTGATTCTGATCAACGGGAATATCTACACCGTGGATGACAGCAAGCCCCAAGCGGAAGCCCTGGCGATTTCCGGAGACCGCATCCTGCGGGTGGGTTCCAATAGCGAAATCGAAGCGCTCCGGGGCCCCGAAACGGAAGTGATGGACCTGGAGGGGCAGTTTGTCATGCCGGGGTTTATCGAAGGGCACGGCCATTTCTCCGGCCTGGGGCAAAGCCTGATGTACCTGAACTTCCTCAAATCCAAAAGCTGGAACGAGATCGTGCAGGCGGTGGCTGAAAAAGCCAAAACCGCCAAGCCCGGCGAATGGATCATCGGCCGCGGCTGGCACCAGGAAAAATGGACCGAACCCCTCGATCAGAACGTCCTGGGGTATCCTTACCACGACGCGCTCAGCGCCGTGTCGCCCAACAACCCGGTCCTGCTGCGCCACGCCAGCGGCCACGGGCTGATGGCCAACGCCAAAGCCATGGAACTCGCCGGGGTAACCGCCGAGACGCCCAACCCTTCCGGCGGCGAGATCGTGCGCGACTCCCGGGGGAAAGCCATCGGCGTATTCGAAGAACGCGCCATGGGCGTCATCAACCAGGCCTTTCAGGAATACCTCAAAACCCAGTCGGAAGAAGACCGCAAAAACGAATGGCTGAAAGGAATCGAACTGGCCCAGGAAGAATGCCTGAAGAAAGGAGTGACCTCCTTCCAGGATGCAGGTTCCTCGTTCGAGGAAATTGACCGGTACAAAGCCTTAGCCGAAACCGGGCAGCTCAACCTCCGCCTGTGGGTCATGATCCGGCACTCTTATGATGTGATGAAAGAAAAACTGGGCGGGTTTCCCTGGATCAACCTGGGGAATCACTTTCTCACTGTCCGCGGCATCAAATCGGAACTCGACGGCGCTTTGGGCTCCTTCGGCGCCTGGCTGTTGGCGCCTTATAGCGACAAGAAGGATTTTGTTGGCCAGAACACCACCCCGGTGGAAGAGGTAGCGCGGATCGCTACCCTGGCCATGGAGCACGACCTCCAGTTGTGTGTGCATTGCATCGGCGACCGGGCCAACCAGGAAGTGCTCAATGTATTCGAAAAAGAATTCCAGAGCCACCCGGAAAAGAAAGACCTGCGCTGGCGGATCGAGCATGCGCAACATCTGGACACCAGCGATATTCCCCGGTTTAAGCAGCTCGGCGTGATTGCTTCCATGCAGGCGATCCATTGCACCTCCGACGCGCCGTTCGTCGTCAAACGCCTGGGCCCCGACCGCGCCCGCTACGGCGCCTATCCCTGGCGCGCGCTGCTCGACGCGGGCGCCGTCGTCACCAATGGCACGGATACGCCTGTAGAGGACGTCGACCCCATCGAGTCGCTGTATGCCACCGTAACCCGCAAACGCCCCGACTCCGGGCAGGAGTTCTTCCCCGAACAGGCCATGAGCCGCAAGGAAGCGATCTATTCCTATACCATGGCCTGCGCCTACTCCGCCTTCGAAGAAAACGACAAAGGCTCCCTTGCCCCCGGCAAACTCGCCGACCTGATCATCGTCTCCAAAGACCTCCTCAACTGTACCGATGAAGAGATCCTGGAAAGCGAAATCCTCCTGACAATGGTTGGGGGGCAGGTGAAGTTTAAGAAGTAAGGTACTTCCATTCTCCGTAACGACGGGTTTTTCCGTAACGACGGGTTTAAAACCCGTTCCATTCTCCGTAACGACGGGTTTAAAACCCGTCGTTACGGATCTCGATAGCATGCTTCCTTAATTCCGCCCATTCTTTTTTAAAGCTCTGCCTGCTATGGCGCCGCTCCTGGTTTCGTATATAATTGCGCACTATCGAAACCCTGCCAGGACTGACTGAAATGGCAGCATAGCCATCTTGCCAGTGAAAGTATTGATCGGAAAGCTGATTGTCTCTAACCCAAATGTGGGAAATGCCTTTTAAATTCTTCACCACCTCTGCAATAGAACAACTCGGATGTAAGGCCACAAGAAGGTGCACATGGTCCTCCACCCCATTTATAAAATCGAGGTGATATCCTTTTTCCTTCGCAATTTCCCTCAGTTTGGAAAAAAGCCTGAATTTGAGTTCTTTCGTAATGGTTGGTTGCCGGTATTTAGTTCCCCATACCAAATGCACCCATAGCGCGTGATAAGATTGTCCCATTAATAAAGAGTGGGGTTTAGTTTAACTAATTGCCTATGTACTTCAGGAAAAAACGTCTTTAAAAAAGTTAGGACTTGTCTAATTCCAAACTAAAAAGACCTGAAATTTCATTGAATTCAAAGATAGTCCATTTTTTAAACGCCCCGCAATTATATTGTTATTATTTTTATTCACAAAAACCGCCCCCTTCTCCGTAACGACGGGTTTAAAACCCGTCGTTACGGAGAAGGGTCTTTGCAACCTTTTCCCCATTCGGATGTTAGGAGAAAAGTTTTCATCCAACAACTTTCACTCAATGTATAACCGCTTCATCATGCTACCGATTATGCTCTCCCTCGTTGCGTTCACCATGGCATGCACCCCAGCTGGTCCAAATCAAAAAAACATCGAAACCGTTATGGCAAGCACTCCTACCCTTTCTTCCGACTCTCTGGCAAAAGAAACCGTTTATCAATTTACCGTCAACGACCTCTACGGGAAGGCGGTCAGCCTGGATCAATACAAAGGCAAGGTTTTGCTTATTGTCAATACGGCATCGGAATGCGGGCTCACCCCGCAGCTCAAGGGCCTGGAAGCCATTTACCAGAAATACAAAGACCGCGGGCTGGTCGTCCTGGGGTTCCCTTCCAACGATTTTGGGGGTCAGGAGCCGCTGAACGGCGAAGCCATTGGCGAGTTTTGCTCCAAGAATTATGGCGTAAGCTTTCCTTTGTTTGAGAAAGTGGTCGTCAAAGGCAAAGACGCCTGCCCACTCTACCAGTTTCTCGGCGATCGCGAGCGCAACGGGAAGGTGTCTGCCAAGCCGATGTGGAACTTCCACAAGTACCTGATCGACCGCGAAGGAAACATGTTTGATTATTTTGCCAGCACGACCGGCCCGGATTCGGACAAGATCCACCAAGCCATCGAATCGTTGTTGTAGGTTTTTGGCTACCTTTGCCCAAAATTTACAAACCCTTTATGAAAATCGATATCCTGGCCATTGGGGTGCATCCCGACGATATAGAGCTCAGTTGCAGCGGAACCCTTCTCCGGCATATCGCCATGGGGCATACCGTTGGCCTCCTCGACCTGACCCGGGGCGAGCTCGGCACCCGAGGCACTGCGGAAATCAGAGACCAGGAAGCCGCCGAAGCCGCCCGGCTGATGGGCGCCTCGTTCCGGAAAAATCTCGGCTTTGCCGATGGGTTTTTCCGGAACGACGGAGAGCATGTGCTTCCCATCATCCAGGCCATTCGCGAATGCCAGCCGGATATCGTCCTGGCCAACGCCATTAACGACCGGCATGCCGACCACGGCCGCGCCGCCAAACTCACCGCCGACGCCTGCTTTTACGCCGGCCTGGCCAAAATCGAAACCTTTGGCCCAGATGGCGCGCCCCAACCGCGCTGGAGACCTAAGGCCCTTTACCACTATATCCAGGACTACAACCTCGAACCCGATTTTGTAGTGGATATCACGCCGTTTATGGAGAAAAAACTCGGCCTGGTGCTGGCCTTCCGCTCCCAGTTTCACCAGGACGGGGAGCACGAGTTCAAAGGAGAACTTCAAACGCCTATATCCGGACAGGAATTCCTGGAATTCCTGCGGGCGAAAGCCCGAACCTATGGCCGGCCTGCCGGATTCGAATTTGGAGAAGGGTTCACCGCGCCGCGCACGCTGGGGGTAACCGACCTCTTTTCGCTCGCCTGAACGTTAATGTTTCCCTTCCATTTGATCGACATACTGCACCTCTCCCAACCGGATCCGGATGGGAAAGCGCGCCGCTTTTTCCAGCCGCCATTCGATCCGGCAAAAAAAGGCGAGATCCCCGGGAGAAAACGCCGGAGCCGCTTGAAGCGGGCCAAAACGTTCCGCCGGCCCGCTTTCGCCAGTCTGCTGTGCGGCGCCAATGGGCCACGCGCTTAACCGGATTCCCCGAATAGGCAGCAAAAGCGCCTCTTCCCTCTCCTCCCGGCGCAGCTCGGGAATGGATTTGCCCGAAATCCGGAATGCGCTTTGAACCGGCACAGAAACAGCCCGTGGAGCTTGCGCTTGCAGTCCCAAAACAAAAAACAAGGCCACCGGCAACAGAACGGCTTTGCGGCGTCTGGTTTTGGACGCTCCATCGCGCGCCGCCCCGTCTGCTGAGGAAGCCGCTCCACGCAAATGCCATAAACCCTGATGCGGATGGAAAAAGCCTGTATGCATACTATGGTTTGTCGTGGTCTTTTCGTTTGCGGAGGGTCCGGCGCTCTTCCCCGGGTGGAAACTTTCGCAGCCTCGTCTTAGGAATGGGCCCGGTCTCTTTTTGCTCCGGTAAAGGAGGTTGGTCCCGGAAGAATTTACGCGTCCCTTCGTACAGCTCCAGCTTGATAAAGCGGCATTCCAGCGCGCCGTTAAAGAGGGGGATTTTTCTTGAGGGGCGCAGCCCCAGATGCTTCAGGGCCTCCTGGTTCGCGGAGATAATCCAGGCTTCATAGCCCGCAAACGCTTTTTTAAGCCGGTCGCCTATCATTTCATAAAGCCCCTCGATGTGGTTGTCCGTAATCCGGGCGTCGTAGGGCGGGTTCATCATGAGAATGCCTTTTTCCGCAACGGGGGTCAGGGTTTCAAACCGGCGGCGGTCGAAACGGACTTTGCCTTCCAGGTGGGCGGCTTTGGCATTGGCTTCCGAAGCCTGGACGGCCTGAAAGTTTTTATCAAACCCAAGGATCGGAAAAGGAACCGTTCGCATTTCCGCCCGGGCATTCGTGCGCACGTCGGCCCATAACAGCGGATCAAAATCCGCCCAGCGCATGAACGCAAAATCCTCCCGGTACAATTGGGGCGGGATGCGCATGGCGTACAGCGCCGCTTCAATCACCAGCGTGCCCGACCCGCACATAGGATCGATAAACGCGCAGTCTCCCTTCCAACCGGAAAGCAGGATCATCCCGGCGGCAAGCGCTTCATTTATGGGCGCAATAAGCCCCTCGGTGCGGTAGCCTCTTTTATGCAAGGATTCTCCCGAACTGTCGAGGGAAACCGAACAAGCGGTATTGCTGATATGGACGTTGATCCGAAGGCGGGGATTATCGGTGTCCACCCCTGGCCGGAAACCTGTTTTTTCCCGGAATTGATCGACGATGGCGTCCTTGGTTTTTAACGCTACGTATTGGGAATGGGTAAAAATCTTGGAATGCGCCACGGCGTCCACGGCGAGCGTGTCGTTCACGTCCAGATAAGCAGACCAATCAATGGCTTTGATCTGAGTATACAACTCCTCCTCATTGGCCGCTTCAAACTGGCGACTCGGCTTAAGGACCCTCAGTGCGGTGCGCAACTCCAAATTCGCCCTGTACATCAGGCGCAAATCGCCGGCGCACTGTACCGCCCTTTTTCCCGCTACAATTTCCTCCGCGCCTATGGCAGCCAGCTCAGCAGCCAAAACGTCTTCCAGGCCAGCCAGCGTCTTGATGATCAGATTCACGCTTCTTTTTTTGCAAAGGTACTATATCCATCAGGAAATCCCACCGCTATTCCGGGAAGCAGATCCAACCCGGTGGGCATAGGCCTCCCGGCAAAACCTTGATCCGGTATTTCCCGGGCGGAAGATTGTTTTCTTTGAAAGCCTGCAGGAGCATTTGCTGGTCTGCTTTTCTTCGCACGCCTACCCGCACGGGGCCTGCCTCCGGGCGCTGTTCCAGAAAGCGGCGCAAAAGGGCCAGGGCCGGATTGCCATAATCCCAATCGCCGCTGGGGAGCAAAAAAAAGGAGGCACGCCGGGCGTTCTCCTGCAACGGGCTCAGGCGCCGGGTCATATACCTGCCGCAATCGGCAAGCGAAACGGGCAGCGGAAGAGCCTCTGCCGGCCCCTTGGGGTCGTCGCAGGAAACTTCCAGGAGTGGAGAAAGCGCATCCACCAACACATGGCCGCCGTAAGGCAGCGAGCCGGGATCGAGAAAAGCCGCTTCGAGAGAAAGGAAATTGCAGGAAACCGCTGGTTGAAGCAGGAATTCCACCCGGGTCCAATCGGCGGAAACTACCGGAGGAGAGGTCCCTAACACCGTTTCTTCGCCGCATCGGGTCGTTCCTCCCAGAACCCTTATCCGTACCGGCCGGTTGTAGTCCAGGGGCTGGCCTGTCCGGGCGTCAGCGCTCAGGTAGTGAGGAGATACGGCCGCATACAGCGCAAACAGATAACAGGCGCCGGAATCCAGCGGCTGCGCCAATTCTTGGCACAAGCGCTCCCGGCTGCCATCCGGTCGGACAACCAGGCCCGCATACGACCCGCCGTGGTAGGGCTTGGTTGTAACCTGAAACGCCCCTCCCGGATGGAGATCGGGCAAGGAATAGGTCACCGGGGCGCAGGTAAACCAACCGAAAGGCAATTTGGCCGGGCGGGGCCGGGGATCTTCCAAAGAAGGATTGTGAAGAAAGAGGGGTTGGGCGCCAAGGAACGAAACCGCCAACCCGGTCCACAACCCGATAACAAATATCCGGTACTGCATAGGCGGCAAGGATCAGGTTTGGAGGACGCCTACGTTGAACTTTTCCACCTCCCCTTCGTTGGCTGCCTCGATCGCAGAGGAGATATACCTGCGGGTATGCAGGGGTCGATCAGCTCGTCCACCCAAAGGCGGGCTGCCGCGTAGTAAGGGCTGGTCTGCTCGTCGTACCGGGCTTTAATCTCGTTGAACAGTTGCTCTTCCTCTTCCTGGCTGGGGGTTTGGCCCTTGGCTTTCAAAGCGGACAATTGGATCTGAAGAAGGGTTTTGGCAGCCTGGGCGCCTCCCATCACGGCGATTCGGGCCGTCGGCCACGCTACAATCAGCCGGGGATCGTAGGCTTTTCCGCACATGGCGTAATTGCCTGCCCCATAGGAATTGCCTACCACAACCGATATTTTGGGTACGGTAGAATTAGCTACCGCATTAACCATTTTGGCGCCATCTTTTATGATGCCCCCATGCTCGGAGCGCGTG
The DNA here is from genome assembly GCA_016713275.1 of Haliscomenobacter sp. Classification (GTDB taxonomy): domain Bacteria; phylum Bacteroidota; class Bacteroidia; order Chitinophagales; family Saprospiraceae; genus JADJPL01. Next base: position 134,532 of record JADJPL010000014.1, on the reverse strand, counting down.
CCGACCATAAAGCCGGTCACGTCGTGGAGGAAAACCAGCGGAATCTTTTTTTGGTTGCAGTTCATGATGAACCTGGCGGCTTTATCCGCCGAATCGGAATAGATCACCCCGCCAAACTGCATTTCGCCTTTGGCATTGCGCACCACCTCCCGGTTGTTGGCCACGATTCCCACCGCCCAGCCATCGATGCGGGCATAGGCGCAGAGAAGGGTTTTCCCAAAGCCCTCTTTGTAATAAGTCAATTCCGAGTTATCTACCAGGCATTTCAATAGCTCCGTCATTTTATACGGCTTGCCGGGGTCTTCCGGGATCAGGGAGAGCAAATCCGTTTCGGGGCTTGCCGGAGGAACAGGTTCCGCCCGGTCGAACCCGGCTTTGGGGAAATGCCCCAGCTTATCCACCAAATCGCGAATGGTCTTCAGGCAGGCCTCGTCGTTGGGTACTTTGTAATCCGCCACCCCCGAGATTTCCGAATGGGTAACGGCGCCGCCCAACGTTTCCTTATCGACCTCCTCCCCGATCGCCGCTTTGACGAGATAGGGCCCAGCCAGGAAAATCGATCCGGTGCCTTCCACGATCAGGGATTCATCAGACATGATCGGCAGGTAAGCGCCTCCAGCCACGCAACTACCCATAATGGCGGCGATTTGCGGGATGCCCATCGCAGAAAGCCGGGCGTTGTTGCGAAAAATACGCCCGAAATGCTCTTTATCAGCAAAGATCTCCTCCTGCATCGGCAGAAAAACCCCCGCGCTATCCACCAGGTAGATAATGGGGAGCCGGTTTTCCATCGCTATTTCCTGGGCCCTCAGGTTTTTTTTTCCGGTGATCGGAAACCAGGCCCCTGCTTTAACGGTCGCATCATTGGCGACCACGACGCACAGCCTGCCGTGAATCCGGCCAAGCCCGGTCACCACGCCCCCTGCGGGGCATCCGCCATACTCAGGGTACATATCGAATCCGGCGAAAGCGCCGATCTCCAAAAAATCAGACCCTGGGTCGATGAGCCCCGCGACGCGTTCCCTGGCGCTCATTTTCCCCTGCCGCCGTTGCTGGGCGGTCTTTTCCGGGCCACCCCCTTCCTCGATCTTTTCCCTCCGATGGCGCATCCGGGAAAGGAGGAGTTTCATGTGGTCGGCGTGTTGATGGCGCTCCAGTTCAGCTTTGGATTTTGACATAACGAAGGCTGTTTAGAAAACGAAAACTAATCGAGGTCAAAGACGTAGTAATAAGGTTCCTCCTGCCCGGAATAAAACCCCCGGAGGGTGATCCGGCTTCCCTGGACGGCGCGCAAGGCGGCCAGAAATTGGTCTACGGAATTCACCTGCCGGTCGTTGACCCGGGTGATAATGAAATCAGGTTTCAGGTTGGTCGAGTCCATTTTGCTTCCCCTGCGAACGCTCACCACTTTCACGCCTTGCACCAGGAGGATGGATTTTTCCCGCTGGGTCAGGTTTTTGAGCTCCATGCCGAGGTCGTCCAGAATTTGAACGTCAAACGCTTTCACAAGTTCGGTGGAGTTTCTGCGGTCTTTCAGGAGCACGGTAGCGGTTCGCCGTTTGCCCTGCCTCCAGTATTCGATTTTCAGGCTGTTTCCGGGCCGGTACCTCCCCACTTGTTCCTGCATTTCCGGCATCGTCTTGGTTTTCACTCCATTGGTGCTCAAAATGACATCATTTCTGCGCAGTCCCGCGTCTTCGGCTCCACTGCCGGGGGTGACGCGGGTAACCAGGACTCCGTCTATGGTTTTCAGGCCGAGCGATTGGGCGGCGTGGTCGTTGAGATTCTCGATAAACACGCCGAGGAGACCCCGTTGGACCATGCCATAGTCCCGGAGGTCGTGAATGACCTTTAAGGCCAGGTTGGAGGGGACGGCGAAGGAATAGCCCTCATACCGGCCGCTCTGAGTGATAATCGCGGTATTGATTCCGATCAGTTCGCCCCGGGTGTTGACCAACGCGCCGCCGCTATTGCCGGGGTTTACGGCGGCGTCGGTTTGGATAAACGATTCAATCCGGTCGGTCCCTTCCAGGATATCGATGCTGCGCCCTTTGGCGCTTACGATGCCCGCAGTTACGGTCGATTCCAGATTAAAGGGGTTGCCCACGGCCAGAACCCACTCCCCTACCTGAAGGGAATCGGAATTTCCGAACTCAATAGCCAGGAGCCCACTAGCTTCCACCTTGATCAGGGCCAAATCGGTGGAGGGGTCTACCCCAACGACCTGGGCGCTCAATTCGCGTTTGTCGCTAAGCGTGACCAGGATCTGGTCGCTGTTCTCAATGACGTGGTGGTTGGTCGCGATCAAACCATCGGGCGAAATGATCACCCCAGACCCGGAAGCGGAAGCAACCGGGTTGCCCCGAAAAAAACCAAGCCCGCTTCTCCCCTGAAGCGTTTTGATATTAACCACCGCCGAGGTAACCTTCCCTGCGGCAAAGGTAAATTGCGTAGGCGCTGCCGACTGAAAATACGCACTCCCTGTGCGCGTCGTTCCTGGCTGGGGGCCCTGGTAGGCATACGTGGCCGGCAAGTTGTTCCGCACGACCACTTCCCTGGGGTTCTCCAAAAACCGATAGAGCGCGACGGCCAGAATAGCGCTTGCCAGAGAGGTTACCGCAAAAGGCAGGATTTTCCTGATCATTGGTCGGTTTATTTTGGTGAACGGGGCGTAAAACGTTTAGGCGTTTAGGGGGTTTAGGCGTTTAGGGGGTTTGGGGTAAGGTAAAATTTATTTTGTTACTTATAATAGCCTGTTCAAAAAAGTGTGTATAGCCCTCTTCTTGGTTTGCGGTCCTGCTAAAAAAAGTATCCGATTACGTCCCGGAAAGTCTGGTTAGAGGCAGAGCCTCCACGTAGAGTGGGTCCGAGGCGGAGCCCAAGCTGTCTGGAACCTGTTAGTGAGCCATGAAATTAGGAACGCCGGTCGGGGACCGGCAAGTTCCGCACGGCTGAGGATTCCGGCGAACAGTTCTTCTTTTTCTACCTCTTAAGCAGGTTCCAGACAGCATTGGCGGAGCCTCGAACCAGGTTTTTGAACAGTCCCAAGGATTTCGGCGAACAAACGGACAATCAACCCCGTCCCCCGTCTCCCGTCCACCGTCCACCGTCTCCCGTCTCCCGTCTAAAAACTAACGTCTAATCTCAAGATACATTTTTGTTTGCCAAAAAAGCCCGGACAAAAATAGCAAAGTGGTAATTTGCGCGGAACAAATACAAGGATCGTGAAGATACCGTTTTTCAAATACCAGGGCGCGGGGAATGATTTCGTGATGATAGACCAGCGGGATCATAAGTACCTGGAACGCGGAGACCGGGAGCGCATCGCCTGGCTTTGCGACCGGCGGTTTGGCATCGGGGCGGATGGGCTGATTTTGCTGCAGCAAGCCACAGGCTTCGACTTTGAGATGCTCTATTTCAATGCGGATGGAGGCGAGGGGTCGCTGTGCGGCAATGGGGGCCGGTGCGTAGCGGCATTTGCGCACTACCTGAATCAAGTGGAATCCTCCTGCGTTTTTTTGGCATCAGACGGTCCCCACGAAGCCCGGTTGCCCAGTCCAGGCTGGGTCGAGCTCAAAATGCACGATGTGGAAAAGGTCGAAGAGGGATCGGGCTATGCTTGTCTAAATACGGGTTCTCCGCATTACGTCCGCTTTGTTTCTTCGCTTTCCTCTTTTGATGTAGTTCAGGAGGGCCGCCGGGTGCGTTATGCTCCGGAATTCGCCACTGACGGAATTAATGTTAATTTCGTGGAAATCCGGGAAGACGGATTAGACGTAGCCACCTATGAGCGCGGCGTGGAAAACGAAACCCTTGCCTGCGGAACAGGCGTCACCGCAGCGGCTATGGCGCACGTACGCAAGCTGCCGGCGCCAATCGGCCGTTGGGACATCCCGATCCGGACCAAAGGCGGGCAGCTGAGGGTCCGGTTTGAATACGACGGCGCCGCCTTCAGGGAAGTATGGCTTTGCGGACCTGCCATCCAGGTCTTCTCCGGAACGATTTTTATAGATTAAACCGCTACACATGAAACCGATCAACCTAATCAGCGATACTGTTACGAAGCCGACGCCCGGCATGCTGGATGCTATGTTTAATGCCGAGGTCGGAGATGACGTATTCCGGGAGGACCCCACCGTCAATGCCCTGGAGGCCAAGGTTGCCGCCCTGTTCGGCAAGGAAGCCGCTTTATTTTGCCCTTCTGGCACGATGACCAACCAGATTGCGCTGAAGACCCACACCCAGCCGCTGGACGAGGTGATTTGCGACGAATATTCCCATATCTATCAATACGAAGTTGGCGGATATGCCTTTCATTCCGCCATCAGCGTCAACCTGATCCAGGGTCAGCATGGAAAGGTCACCGCGCCCCAGGTCGAAGCGGCGATTAAACCGGTTGCCGACTGGCTCCCTGCGAGCCGGCTCGTCGTTCTGGAGAACACGGCGAACAAAGGAGGGGGAAGTTATTACACCACGGGCGAGGTGCAGCCGATCCGCGACCTCTGCCTGGAAAGAGGGCTGAAACTGCACCTCGATGGGGCGCGAATTTTCAATGCCCTGGTAGAGACCGGAGAAAGCCCTTTGGCTGTTGGCGCCCAGTTCGACAGCATTTCCGTTTGTTTGTCCAAGGGGTTGGGCGCTCCGGTTGGTTCCGTGCTCACCGGAGAGGCCGAATTCATCCGCAAAGCCCGAAGGATACGGAAAGTGATGGGCGGAGGCATGCGGCAGGCGGGGTATCTGGCGGCGGCGGGCATCTTTGCGCTCGATCACCACATTCATCGGTTGAAGGAGGACAACCTGCATGCGCGCCACCTGGGGCAGTTGCTCAACCAGCTTCCTTACGTAGGGAATGTCCGGCCGGTGCAGACCAACATTGTCATTTTTGATGTATTGCCTCCATTAACGGCGGCCAGCTTTTTGGAGCAACTGGCGCAGAACGGCATCCTGGCGTCGCCTTTTGGCCCCCAGACGGTGCGCTTCGTTACGCATCTCGATGTGAATGCCGATATGATCGACCGGGTAATGGCGGTGTTGCCCAAACTCGGGTGAGAACTAGTCCTGCGCTTTGCGGCGATCGATCTCGTCGCGGATCTGAGCGGCTTTTTCGTAGTTCTCTTCTTCCAGGACTTCATCCAGCATACGGGTGAGCGCCTCCAGCGAATAGGAGGCCAACGGATTGGACGAAGCCGATGGGCGGCTTTCGGAAGGAGGCTCGCTTTCCGAATCGCTGTCTTCCAGCACGACGCCTGCCGTGTCCAGAATAAATTCGTAGGTAAAAATGGGGCAGCGGAAACGGGCAGCAAGGGCAAGGGCATCGGAGGTTCTGGAATCAATTTCCACCGTTTCCCCTTCTTTTTCGCAAACCAGCCGGGCATAGAAAATCCCGTCCAGCAAATTATTGATCAGCACTTCCCGCAACTCGATATGGAACGTTTCCATCGCGTTCTTGAACAGGTCGTGGGTCAGCGGACGATTCGGGGTCATGCGCTCCAGCGCTACGGCAATAGCTTGGGCCTCGAAACTGCCAATCACTATGGGAAGCCGGCGCGATCCGATTTTCTCGCCCAGCACGACGGCATAATTGTGCGACTGGGTAACACTATGAGATAAAGCAACAATATCCAGCTCAATCTTCTTCATAGCACGGTCAGGTATAAAATGGGAAACGTAAGGGTAGTAACGCGCATTTATTGACACCGGAAATTATGGTAGACGCCCGTTTTTCAAAGACCGCCATAATTTGAGAGCGCAAAGGTAGCGTGTTTTGATATAAAAAGCTGGTTTTTGGCAAAAAATATCAGCAACCCCATTTCAGGCTTCGCCCCGTTTGGCTTGCTCCCAGAGCGCGTCCATTTCGGCGAGGGTCATGTCGTTGAGGTCTCGGGAGGCATGGGTTTCGATGTACTCGAAGCGGCGTTTGAATTTCATGTTGACGCGTTCGAGGGCGGTTTCGGGGTCAACGCCAATGAACCGGGCGTAATTGATCAGGGAGAAGAGCACATCGCCAAACTCTTCCTCGCGTTCTTCCTGGGCAGCCGGCTGATCCAGCACTTCGCGGAGTTCCCGCATTTCTTCCTCCACTTTTTCCCAAACCTGTTCGGCGTTTTCCCATTCGAAGCCTACCTGTTTGGTTTTTTTCCTGCATGCGGTACGCTTTGACCATGGCGGGGAGGGAATTGGGCACGCCGGCCAACACCGACTGTTTGCCCTCCTGGAGCTTGATCTGCTCCCAATTCTTCTTCACCTCTTCGTCGTCGGCTACTTTCACATCGCCATAGATATGCGGGTGGCGTTTGATCAATTTATCGCAAATAGAATGGAGCGCGTCGGCGATATCAAAGGCGTGCTGTTCTTCGGCTATTTTAGCATAGAAAACCATGTGGAGCATCAAATCGCCCAATTCTTCCCGAATTCCTTCCATGTCCTCCTCCAAAATCGCATCGGCGAGCTCGTAGGTTTCCTCGATGGTCAGGTTGCGCAGGGAAAGAAAGGTCTGTTTGCGATCCCAGGGGCATTGTTCGCGGAGCTCGTCCATGATGGTCAACAAACGCCCAAAGGCTTCCAGTTTCTTTTGCATGAATTTTTTGGATTTTGTGCTACATTTGCCGGGCCTGTCTCAAAAGTCTGTTTTTGCACATGGCAACCAAAAAAAGATCTTTCGATACAGGCACCGGGTAAACCTTGGGATCGAAACGAACGTTAATCAAAAAAACATACGGCCATGCAACTCTTATCTATGATCGGCCTCATTTTTCTCCTCGTTGGGGTATCCTTTCTGCTGATCAACATACGCCAACTGCTCATCGGCAAAGAATTTCACGGAACGTGTTCTAGTAACAACCCGATGCTGAGGGATAAAATCGGGAAATGCACCGTGTGCGGAAAAAGCGCCGACGAGGCGTGCGAGATGCCCGAGGCAAAAGCGTGATCAGTAGTTATTGATCGCCAGCATCACCAGGGTGCAGGCGATCAGCGGCTCAATCCCGGCTTCCCTGGCCTTTCGGATTAATTCCGCATTTTCGGTTCCCGGGTTGAAAATAATCCGGCGCGGCTTGAGGGAGAGAATATACTCGTAGTACGCTTTCTGGCGTTCCGGATTCAGGTAAAGGGTAACGGTATCGATATCGGGAAGCACAGGGCGGCCGGTCAGCACCGGCACGCCGAAGATTTCGCCTTCGCGCTGCCCCAGAGCTACCACCTCAATCCCTTTGGCCCGAAGGCGGGCCACTGCTTCGTACGACACGCGGTCCGGGTTGGCGGAAGCTCCGAACACGAGCGTTTTTTTGTTCTCCATATTTTCCTGCTCCCGGATCAAACCAGCATCCGGATCGGATCTTCCAGCATTTGGCGCAGCGTTTGCAGGAAGGCGGCGCCTTTGGCCCCGTCGACTACCCGATGGTCGCAGGAAAGCGTCACTTTCATGGTATTGCCTACGACGATCTGACCGTTCTGGACAACGGGCTTCTCGATAATTCCTCCCACGGCCAGAATGCAGGCATCCGGCGGGTTGATAATCGCCGTGAATTCTTCGATCCCAAACATGCCCAGGTTGGAAATGGTAAAGGTGTTCCCTTGCATTTCTTCCGGCTGGAGCTTGCGCTCTTTGGCTTTGGACGCCTGGTTTTTGACTTCGGTATTGATCTGGGACAAGGATTTCATATCGGCATGGCGGATCACCGGCACCAAAAGCCCCTCTTCGATAGCTACGGCAACGCCAATGTGTACTTCGTTGTGATAGCGGATCTTGTCTCCCAACCAGGAGGCGTTGATCGCCGGGTGCTGGCGGAGGGATAAGGCGGCTGCTTTGATTACCAGGTCGTTGAACGACAGTTTTACCGGAGCGACCTCGTTGAGGCGGGTACGCATCTGGATTGCTTTATCCATGTTGATCTCCACCGTAAGGTAGACATGCGGGGCGGAAAACTTGCTTTCGCTCAACCTGCGCGCAATGACTTTGCGCATCTGGCTGAGGTTGACCTCCTCGTAGGCGCCGCCTTCCGCAACCGGGGCGGAGAACGCCGGCGCCGAAGGTACCGGAGCGGGCGTTTCGACGACCGAAGGGACCAATGCGGCCTGCTGAGGCGCTGGCGCAGCCGAAGCCGGCGCGTATTGCATCGCCGCTTCCACATCGCGTTTGACGATGCGGCCGGAATCGCCGCTACCCTGGATTCGGCCCAGGTCGACGCCCGCTTCTTTGGCTATGCTGCGCGCCAGCGGAGAGGCTTTGACCCGCTGGTCGGAGGATTCCCCTGCCAGCGGTTCGCTTGAAACCGGCTGAGGCGCGGGCGAAGGTTTTTCCGAGCCTGCCGAAGCAGGTTGTGACGCCCCATTGCTTCCCTGGCTGGCTGCAATCGCCGCTTGCCAGTCTTCACCAGGTTGTCCGATCACGGCAATGATCCCGTCGATCGGCACCGTGCCCTCCTTCACAGCGATATGGAGCAACACCCCCTCAGTGTAGCTGTCCAGCTCCATCGTCGCTTTATCCGTTTCTACCTCGGCAATGGTTTGCCCAGACTCCACTTTATCTCCCTCTTTCTTAAGCCACGCCACAATGTTGCCTTCCTCCATGGTATCGCTCATCCGGGGCATGCGAATAATTTCAGCCATTTTCTATATATGTTTTGGTCAATGGTATATATCCTGTGCCGGTTTTGCAACGGCCCTGCAAATTTAATCACAGATCTTTGAGAAGTTTACGATTGATTTACGAGGGACGATTTAGGGGATTTACGAGGTACGATTTACGTGGGGCGATTTACGTGGGGCGATTTACGTGGGGCGAGGTTTTCGTTTCTATACCCAAATCCCCACGCTACTGGGCATTTTAATCATATGCCCGGAAGCTGCTTTTGTACCCGTTTTTCCATGCTACCGCCAAATAAATTTGGCGGTTACTGCGGGTCCGCCCAAAATGTCCACCAGGGCGCCCAATCCCTTACCCCTCATCCATCGTACCTCGTACATCGTACTTCGTACCTCGTCCCTCGTACATCGTACCTCGCCTAAAACCGGTATCCGATGCCTACCAGCACGGGAATATCCCAGTTGAGGATAGGGAAATCGGAGAGGTCGACATCGTCTTCCGGATTATCGCCTTCGATTTTATAGACCAGGGCACGGCCGAAGCCCACGTTAAAATCGAAGAGCAGGTGTCCGTTCGGGGAAACGGTTTTAAAGCCTACCAGGGTGCCGAGCGCGAAGCGGGTGGTATTCACTTCCCCATTCGTGTCGTTGTTGGTTCCTTTGCCGCAAGCATATTTGAGGTAGCCGCCGAGGTAAAACTTGTCGATCCCTTCGCTTGGGTTGAAATAGTAGCGGCCATTCGCGCCCAGGTGGTAATTATTGAATTTGACATCCCCTTCGTCGTCAAAATTGTACGTGTTCCAGGCAGCGCCGCCAAGGAGTTCCACCCCGAAGTTTTCCGCTGCGGCGAACTCGCCCCGCAGGATCATCCGGCCAAAAATAATACTGAACGGGCTGATTTTCAGATCAGTCTGCGCCTGGGCAGTCCAGGAAGTACATACCAGCGCCAGCATTGGGAGCAAAAGTTTCAGGTTGTTTTTCATGGAAATAGTTTTTAATAAGTTGGAAAATAAACCGCATGGCCCCCCTGAAGGGCCTCGCCTGTACAGCGATCTTCGAGCCTCAAATATAGGACTAGATTCAGGCATCCCATAGAAAAATGGCAGGTTTCAAATTTTTGATATTTTTGATGCGCCGGCTGATGTTTAGGTTGCTGGAGTTGTCTCAAAAGACGGTTTTTGCCCAAGGCAGCAATAAAATATTTTCTTTTTTCAAGTTCAACAAAAAAATGAAAAGCAATTTTTTGTTGAACTTGAAAAAAGAAAATAAAATTTCATGCCAGAGGCAAAGAGTGGTCTTTGAGACCACTTCTTTTCGTTTAAAAAAATCCATGCGATATGAAACAAGCGCTTTTGACGTTGCTTTTCTCCCTAATGTTCCTTTTTCCCGCTTTGCAAGGGCAGATGCCCAAAATCCTTGATCTGAAGGAGCAAGGCAAGGTGCAGGATGCCTGGCTAAAGGAGCGCTTCCAGACGCTGCTGCCTGCCTTAATGCGCCGGGAAGGCATCGATATGTGGATACTGATCGCCCGGGAGTACAACGAAGACCCGGTGCTGAAAACCATGCTGCCCTCCAGTTGGATCTCCGCGCGCCGGACGACCATGCTGGTGATTTTCGACCGGGCGGATTCCCTGGAAACCCTCGCCTGCGCCCGGTACGACATCGGAGAAATTTTCAAGAAAGCCTGGGACCCGGAAAAAGAACCGGATCAGTTTAAGCGCCTCGCGCAACTCATCGCCGAGCGCAACCCTAAAAAAATCGGGATCAACCGTTCCCCCTTGTATGGTCATGCCGATGGCTTATCTGCCTTCCATTATCAGCAATTGCTCCAGGCGCTTCCAGACGCGCTGGAACCCCGCCTTGCTTCCGCGGAGCGCCTTGCAGTGGGGTGGCTGGAAACCAGAACGCCCTCCGAACTGGCAGTTTACCCGCAGATCTGCCGGATTGCGCACGAGATCATCGCCGAAGGGTTTTCGGAACAGGTTATCCAGCCGGGCATCACCACCACCGAAGACGTCGTTTGGTTCTACCGCGAACGAATCCGGGCGCTTGGCCTCGAAGCCTGGTTTCACCCAACAGTGGACGTCCAGCGGGCATCGCCCTCGGCGAATGAACAAAACCGGAGCTTTTCCAGCCGGCCGGAGGGGTCGGTGATTCTTCCCGGCGATCTGGTCCACGTCGATTTCGGCATTACTTATCTGGGCCTGAATACCGACACGCAGGAGAACGCCTACGTGCTCCGCACAGGAGAAACCGACGCTCCGGAGTACCTGAAACAAGCATTTACGAAATGCCTGCGCCTGATGGACCTCCTGACGGAAGGGTTCCGCACCGGACGCACGGGCAACCAACTCCTTGCAGATGCGCTCGCCAAAGCCAAAGCGGAAGGGTTGCAGCCCAGCATTTACAGCCACCCGATTGGTTATCACGGTCATGGGGCAGGGCCGGCGATCGGCATGTGGGACATGCAAAACGGCGTACCCGGAACAGGAGATTACCCGCTGAACCCGAACACCGCTTATGCCATTGAGTTGAACAACCGGGTATTTGTGCCCGAATGGAATAAGGAGATCCGGGTCATGATGGAAGAGAATGCTGTTTTTGACGGGCAAAAGGTATACTACATCGACGGCAGGCAAAACCAACTTCTGCTGATTCCCAGACGGAAAAGCCATCTGGGCAAATAAGGGGGGCCATTGGGGATTTCGGCGGGGAATGCTACCTTTGTGGGCCAAATCCCGCGCCATGTACCTCCGCCGAGCATTTTCCTTTTACATCCGCTCTTTTGCCGGATTATCCCGCGATGTGTGGATGCTTGCTTTTGTCTCTCTGGTCAACCGGAGCGGGGCCATGGTGATTCCCTTTCTTACGGTGTACATGACTCAGGAACTAGGGTTTACCAAGCCCGAAGCGGGTTTGGTCATGAGCTGTTTCGGAATTGGGTCGGTCATTGGAGTATACGCCGGGGGACAGCTAACGGACCGGTTCAGTTACTACTATGTACAGTTGTGGTCGCTTTTGCTGACGGGCGCCGCTTTTTTTCTCCTCATGCAGATTAAAGGATTGGTTCCCTTTGCGGGGGGCGTTTTCTTGCTGAGCATGGTGGCGGAGGCCTTTCGTCCGGCCAATTTTGCCTCGATCGCCGCCTATGCCCGTCCGGAAAATATCACCCGTTCCTATTCGCTGATCCGGTTGGCGATCAACCTCGGTTTTTCGGTTGGCCCTGCGCTGGGGGGGTGGCTGGCTCACGGCTTTGGGTTTCAATGGCTGTTCATTGTGGATGGGGCGACGTGCATCGCCGCCGCGCTGATCTTTTTTCTTTACCTCCGGCCCAAAAAAGAGGCGCATAAACCCAAAACCGAGTTGGAGACGCCTGTAACCGTCAAGCAATCCGCATACCGGGATAAAACCTTCCTTTGGTTCATGCTTTTTGTCACCCTCACCGGGATTGCGTTTATGCAGTTTTTCTCCGTAATACCGGTTTTCTGGAAGGAGAATTACGGGCTCAACGAGGCCCAGATTGGCTCCTTGCTCGCCATGAACGGGTTGCTGATCGCGTTCGTGGAAATGCCGTTGGTGTTCCGTTTGGAGGGAAGAGTGGAAAAAGTGGTCATGGTCAGTATGGGCGCCGGCATGATCGGGCTCTCGTTTTTGGTTTATAACGCCGTGAGCGGGGTGCTTTTTGCGTCCATCCTGTCGGTTTTTCTGGTGACGGTCGGTGAGATGTTCAACTTCCCTTTTGCGAATTCCATTGCCCTGGGAAGAAGCGGCCCATCCAACCGGGGGCAGTATATGGCGCTGTACGCCATGGGGTTTTCGGTGGCGCACATCCTTTCTCCTGTTATTGGCATGCAGGTAGCCGGCGCGTTGGGTTATCCGACGCTTTGGTACCTCCTGGTTGGGCTGACGGCCATATCCCTGACGGGGTTCTGGCTGCTGCGCCACCGGCTGGCCCCGCCGTCAAGTGAATCCAAATGATAGGAAAAGATCTGGAACGAGCCGCCCGGCTTCTCCGGGAAGGGGCGCTGGTGGCCATACCAACCGAAACGGTGTACGGACTTGCCGGCAACGCCTTTTCGGAAACGGCGGTAGCCGAGATCTTTGCCGTCAAGCAACGGCCGGCGTTTGATCCCCTTATTGTTCATGCGGGCAGTCTGGACCGGCTGCAGGCCCTGGCTGCTGATTTCCCTCCGGAAGCGCGCCGGCTGGCCGAAGCGTTCATGCCCGGGCCGCTGACGTTGCTTTTGCCTAAGGCGGACGTCATTTCCGACCTGGTTACCGCCGGATCGCCCCTCGTAGCTCTACGCATCCCCAAGCACCCGATGGCCCTCGATCTGCTGAGCCTCCTGGAGTTCCCGCTGGCTGCCCCGAGCGCCAACCCGTTTGGATACATCAGTCCGACTACAGCCCAACACGTCGACCAGCAATTGGGATCCAAAATTCCTTATATTCTCGACGGTGGGCCCTGCCAGGTAGGGTTGGAAAGTACTATTGTCGGATTTGACGGGGCTCAGCCCATCATCTACCGGAAAGGAGGCATTCCGGTGGAAGCGATTGAAGAAGTGGCCGGCCCGGCGCTGGCCCTGGCCCACTCCAGTTCGGACCCTTTGGCGCCCGGAATGCTCAAAAGCCACTATGCGCCCAAAGCGCCGTTGCGGCTGGGAAACCTCGACGAGATGATCCGCAGTACCGCCACCTTCGCCTGGGTATCCTGAGTTTCCGGCGCGTTTTCCCCAGGCTGCCCTCCGACAGCCAGGTGGCGCTTTCTGAAAATGGAAATTTTACCGAAGCGGCCCGGAAGCTTTTTGCCGCGATGCGATACCTGGATGCATTACCGATCGACGTGATCCTGGCCGAGCTGCTCCCCGAAGAGCATCTGGGCCGGGCAATCAACGACCGCCTGCGCCGGGCTGCCGCCGGTTCTTGAAAAAGGAATAAAAATTTTACCTCCGATCAACCCTCCCGGGCAAAAGGGGTTTTATTATTGCCCCGAAAATAATTCAAACCCATCGCTTTTTCCATTTTTACCATAAAATCCATTGTACCATGCGAATGAAAAACCTGAATGCACTGCTCCTGACGGCCGCCCTGTTCACTTTGGGTACGGCGCTTAACGCTCAGGAGCGCGTAAGCCCGCTGAAAGAAGCCAAAACGATTATCTCCGGCTCGGTCAACCTGGCCATTACCTACAGCAGCCCGTCGGTTAAAGGGCGCAAAATCTGGGGGGATTTGGTTCCTTTTGGGGAAGTATGGCGGACCGGCGCCAATGAGGCGACTACCTTTGAGGTCAATAAAGACGTGCTCGTCAACGGGCAGCGCTTGGCAGCGGGCAAGTATGCCTTCTTTACGATTCCATCGGAAAAAACCTGGACCCTGGTCTTTAATAAAGGAGCCCAATCAATGGGGCGCTTACAACTATAAAGAAGCCATGGATGCGCTTCGGGTTACCACAAAACCCAAAGCGGCCAAAGCGTTTTCCGAGCAATTGATGATTTCCGCCGACAGCAAAGGCAAAGTCGTCCTGACCTGGGAGAACCTGTCGGTGCCGTTCAAAGTGAAGGCGTTGTAAGCCACGGCGATTCAAATCCGTTAGGAACCGGCTTTTTTGAGGATCTGATCCTCTGTCTCAGATACAGCGCCCGCAGGCCTTTCAACGCCATATCGGAAAGGCCTGCGCCGCTGTCTCAAAATAATTCCCCAAACACCGGGGATTCCTTCTGCGTTTTGGTATTTTTGCGCAAATCAACGAATTAGAACGAATTATGAAATTTTCTGGAACGCGGCTTCTCTTGCTTTTCGTCATTCCCTGGTCTTTCTATTCTTGTAAAAAAGAAATAGATCCCACCCCGCAGTTGGTGCTTGGGCGGTGGGAAATCAAAGAGGCCTACCGTAACGGAAGACCTACCGAATCCCTTGACGATCTGTTCTTTGAATTCAAAGCGGAGGAAAAAATGGCGACCAACCTTCCGGTAACAGAAGTCCCCATGGAGGCCCGTTATGAAGTGAAGAAGGGAAAAATAGAACAAACGCAGGGGGAAATTACCCTGGTTTACCAAATTGAGTCCTTAACCGACTCTTCGATGGCGCTTATAACCAATTTCAAGGGGTTTGACTTCCGCTTTGTACTTGGCAGATCCCCTTTGTATAACTAATTGCTTTATTTTGCCAACCATGCGCATTCCTAACTCCTGGAACTCTTTTTGATCCAAACCGCAGCTTATCTGGCGCTTTGGCTGGTTTACCCCTATTTGGCCGGGTTGCTGAGTATTATTTTCGGCATTGTGTTTTTGGTCGTCCTGTTGATCTCCCTGATTGTGGAGTGGATCGAACCGTCCAAAGTGCCCCGGGCTTACTTCCGCTGGATGCTGGCATCTACGCTGGCGCCGGGGGTAGCTGCCCTCGCCTACGAAGCCGGTAAATGGTTCGGCGGCCAATAATTGCCTTTTTTGTTACAACCTTCCCTGTATTCGGAAGGTTATGGTAAAGAACCGCTCCTATAAACAGGATAACCCGGAAATATCCCCGACGATATGAAGCACCTACGTTACTTGAACAAGTTTTTTTTCCGCTACCGCAAACTGGTGTTGCTGGGCTTCGTATTCGTTTTTCTGTCCAACTACTTCCGGGTGCTCCAGCCTCAAACCATCCGGGAAGCGCTGGATCTCGTCATCGACAACCTGCAATTATACCGATTGTATCAGGGTACCAGCCTGGAAACGGTTTTCTTCCGCATGCTGGGCCAGCAACTTTTATACTTTGGGGTGTTGGTGCTGATTCTCGCGATCGTCATGGGGATATTTATGTTTTTTATGCGGCAGACGATCATCGTCATGTCGCGGCTGATCGAGTACGACCTTCGAAAAGAGATCTATTTGCACTATCAAAAACTGGATCTGGCGTTTTACAAGCGGAACAATACCGGCGATTTAATGGCCCGGGTGACGGAAGATGTCAATAAAGTCCGTATGTACCTGGGGCCTGCCGTGTTGTACGGCATCAATCTGGTCTCGTTGTTCATTCTGGTAATTTCCGCTATGGTCTCCGTGAATGCGGAGCTCACCCTCTACTGCTTGCTTCCCCTGCCCTTGCTGTCGATTTCTATTTACTATGTGAGCAACCTGATCAACGAGCGCAGCGAAGTCATTCAACAGCAGATTGCCCGGCTCAACAGCATTGCGCAGGAAGTGTATTCCGGCATCCGGGTGGTGAAAGCCTATGTCCAGGAAGGCCCAATGACGCGGTTCTTTGCCATACAGACCGAAGATTTCAAAGAGAAATCGCTTGGTTTGGCTACCGTCAATGCGCTGTTCTTCCCACTGATGCTGTTGCTGGTCGGAGCAAGTACCTTGCTGACGGTGTATGTAGGAGGCATTCTCACCTTGAAAGGCACGATCACCCCGGGCAATATTGCAGAATTTGTGATCTACGTCAATATGCTGACTTGGCCGGTAACGTCGATCGGATGGATTGCTTCCATCGTACAACAGGCAGCAGCTTCTCAAAAGCGGATCAACGAGTTTTTGAATACCCCTCCGGAAATCCTCCAAACGGGCAAGGTATCCCACCCCATACACGGAAGGATTGCCTTCCGGGATGTTTCGTTCACCTATCCGGATACGGGAATTGAAGCGATCAAACACGTGAGCTTCGAGCTCAAGCCCGGCCAAAAAATGGCTATCGTCGGGCGTACCGGATCGGGAAAGAGCACCGTTGCCGATCTGCTGGTCCGGATGTACGACGCGCAATCCGGGCAAATCCTCATCGACGACCATCCCATCAAGGATTGGGACCTGTCCTACCTGAGGCAGCGCATTGGGTATGTTCCCCAGGATGTGTTCCTGTTTTCGGATACCATTGCCGCCAATATCGCTTTTGGCGCCCCCGACGCTACCCGGCCTGAAATCGAAGCATTTGCCGCATACGCCTCTATCCAGCAAGAGATTCTCGCGCTGCCCAACCAGTTCGACACCCTGGTTGGCGAACGGGGAGTCACCCTTTCGGGCGGACAAAAGCAGCGGGTCGCTATCGCTCGCGCGCTGATCAAAAAACCCGATATTCTTATTCTGGACGACTGCCTGTCGGCCGTCGATACCAACACCGAAAAGCAGATCCTGCGCTACTTCAACGACGCCCTGGCAGATAAAACAGCCATCGTGATCACCCACCGCATCTATTCCCTCATACAGTTCGACAAAATCATCGTGCTGGACCATGGGCGCATTATCGAGCAGGGCGCCCACGACGAGCTCCTCGCGCTGAAAGGGTACTATTTCGACCTCTTTGAACGGCAACGGCTGGAAGAGGTCGAAACCGAGTAAATCCCAACCCGTCTTGCCTGGCTTAAGATCTTGGGCTGGCGCGAAGGGGCCATTTTTCGCCCGGAGCAGCGAGCGGCAAGGGAATCCGCTCGCTTCCTGCAGGAAATGTACATATTAATTCTTTGTAAAGAATTTTGCCCCGTCCACAGGTCCATTCCTCAAAATGCTCCCCGATCCCCTGCCCTGCTTCTCCTTTTTTCCGAGGCATTTTCCTCCGAATCCAAGGATTCTCTTTTCCTTTAGCACAGACGGGATGCCAGATTCGATTTACTATTTCTTTACCGTTTCGGGGAGAACCCCGGCAGGCGCTCTCCCCTATCCCCTATCTTTTGGGCCGCTTATTTTGATTTTTTAGGCAAATCTTTACTTTTGTACGGGCGATGTTTTTTTTCCGTTCATAAAACAGAGTTGCCGTGGACAACGAAAGAAATCAAAGAAGGTTTGAGAGCGTGTTTTCCAGGAAAGTTCGCGCTGGTAAAAGAAGGACGTATTTCTTTGACGTTCGCCAGACCAAAGGCGACGATTACTATCTGACCTTAACCGAGAGCACCCGGAAATTTAATGGAGACGGCTACGAGCGGCATAAGATCTTTCTGTACAAGGAGGATTTCAACCGGTTTCTCGACAACCTCCAGGACGTCATCGACCATATTAAGACCAATTTGATGCCCGAATACGATTACGACGAATTCGCCCGGCGGCATGACGAGGACGAGGAGGATTATATGGACGATCACATCGAACGGCATTCTGCCCCTTTCTCCGAAAACCATACCTCCAAAAAGCGGGATGGCGATGCACTGCCTTCAGAGGAAGATATGACCTGGTAGGGCCGCTTCTGCTTCCTTGGTTCTTCTCCCGCGCTTAGTACGACCCAAAATACCTGCGGAGGAACCATTCCAGAGATAAAAGCCCGATCAGGATGCCAAACAGCCACCTCAGGTCGATTAGGGGCCGGGTGCGGACCGTTTGATAGATAACGGGCTTCGCAGAGTTCAACCCGCGGACCATGTCGGAAAAACCTTCCAGGTCTTTTTGGTAAAGCAGGCGCCCGCCGGATTCCCTGCTTATGGTAGCGAGGATGCCATGGTCGGCTGTCGTTTCAAACAACTCCAACTGGATGGGGCGAACGCTGAATTGCCCTTCAAAAGTGAGGTTTTCCCCTCCGTTGTTGACGGAAGCCCGGAACCGGTATTCTCCAACCGGTAAGATCCCCGCATTCAGGGAATACGCTCTTCCGCTTTTATTAAAGGTAAAATTGAACTCTTTGCCTTTCTGGTTGATCAGGGTGAGACGAACGTCAGGCTCGTTAATCAGCTCGAAGGTGTTGTTGTACAATTCGGCGTCGAACGTCACCGGCTCATTTTCGTCAAAGATATTCCTGGGCAGGCTCACCCGGAATTTTCGCTTATCCTCCTTCACACTCAGGTATTGGACCATCTTGCTGAGGAGGTTGTCAAAAAATACGTGGTTTTCATTTTGCAGGTAATTGAACAGACGCCAGCGCCAAAGGCCTTCGGCAGCCAAGACTCCGGTGCGGACCCCGCCGGGGTCTCCAAAGCTCAGCAACGGGTATTCGGTGTCGATCTTCCGGATGCGCTGAAAAAGGAAGGTCTGAGCCTGGCCGGCGCTGCGGAATTCGCCAAAAGGCGCCGAGAGCGCGGAGGATAGTTGCCCAGGTCGTTGCGGATTTGTTCGTCGAGGAGGAACAGATTGAAATTGCTTGCTACCCTGGCCTGCACTTCGTTAACGCTGCGTGCATCCGCCTGAATGACCAGCAGATTTTGCACTTCGTTCAGGCGGTTAAAGTCGGTTTGCATGCCGGCGATGAACCAGCGGGGAGTGCGGTTGCGGTTGAGCTCCGTCAGCTGGCTGCTTAGATTGTGGGTCCGGGAAGGAAGCTGGTGAAAAATGACGAAATCATACCCCGCGAGGTTGCCTTTAAACTCGCTGATGAACGCGGTTTCCACCTGATAGTTTTTATTGTTCAGGAGGCTTTGCCGCAAAGCGCTCAGGTCTGGATGGGGCGCATGGGCCAGAACGAGGATCTTCTGCCGGGCGTCGAGTACATCGACAAAAATTTCCTGCACGTTATTTCCGGCGACAGCCTCTCCGGCAACGCCGCTCAACACCAGCCGGTAACGCTGTACCCCGCTCTTGTCGGCGTCCAGAACCAGCTCCCGCGTATCGAAAAAATCCTTGCTGCCGATCTGTACCGGCAGTTTCTGGAGCAACTGGGCAGACTCTCCCTGGACTTTGTAGACCGAAAGCGTCGTGGCTGCGCCGGCACAGTTCACCGCGGCAATATCGGCCTGTACGGTGAACTGGTCGCCCAGATAAGCGATCTTGTTATGAAAAACGCGCTTCAGGACCAGATCCTTTTTGGGCACGGTATCGCCAAGCGCAAGGGCGAATACCGGGGCGCCGAGCTTGGACCGGGTATAAATGGGGTTGCTCCCTTCGTTGTAAATCCCGTCTGTAGCCAGCAGGACGGCAGCAAGGTTTTCGCCGCCAAACAGGTCGGCCCCAAAGCGAAGCATTTCCGATAAATTGCTGACTTTGTCCTGAAAACCGGTGTCCAGACCTTCCCGCACCGATTCCCCAAACGAGTAGGTACGGACCTCGAAGTCATCGCCCAGGTCCTTCCCGATCCGCTCCAACTGATCCAGGTATGCGGTTCTGCGGTCGCTGGACAAGGAGGCGCCAACCGATTCCGACGCGTCTTGCGCGATCACCACGACGGGCTTGCGGACTTCTGTAAGGCGGGACGAAGGACGGGCCCAAGCAGGAAAAACGTCAGGATAAATACCGCCAGGAAGCGGATCAACCCCAAAGTCCATTTAAGCCAGGGCGCCTGCCCCTGGAAATGGGATTCGCGGTAATACAAGAACCCGGCAAGGAAAAGACTTGCCAACAGGCACAAACCTAAATACCAAACAGGATACCCCAACGTCATCTGCATGATCCACTCCTTATGTTTCTACCAAAGGTACGCAGGATGCCTGCGTTTTTTATGAAAACCGGGTATTTTCCCTCCGGCAGCCATATACAAAGACCCCAAAAATACTTTGGCGGATGTTCTTCGGCAAGATAATTTTTATTCCGCAGTTGTCTCGGTTCATTTATGCCCGGGAAAACCGAAAGGGGCCAGTAGCGTTCCTTACTGGCTGTCTCAAAAGACCGTTTTCGCCTCCTGCCGGCCAAAAATGGTCTTTTGAGACAGCCCTAAATCCCCTGGCGAATCAAGATTTTTTTTCTTTATTTAAACGCGGACTGCCTGGTTACTGTTATGTTAAAAGATTTTCGAAAGCAAGCGCTTTTTCTATTTTTCGTTTTTAAAATAAAAAAGGAAAACCATTAGCCCATGAAGCGATTTTCCGTCCTCTTTTTTGTCCTACTCTTTGCAGCGGCCTTCCAGCCCCTTCGCGCGGCCTACATCCTTATTCCCATGGACCCGGACGCCCAGAAGGACCACCTGAAAGCCTACGGGATTACGTACTGGGTGCTTGCCAATGGGGAAGAAGCCTGGTGGTTGCTGAATTACCGGGGCGGGAGTTTTGCTTTTCGCCACAACCGGATCTTTGAGAAAGAATGCCTGACCCGGGGCGTCAAGTTTGAGATTATCGCGGATGGGCAATTCAACAATATCCTGACTGAAATCGCCGACCCCGAAGCCAACATGGATGCGATGAAGCTGGAAAAAGCGCCCAAAATTGCCGTATACACCCCCGACTTCAACGAAAAAGGAGAGCGCATACAGCCCTGGGACGACGCGGTGACCATGGTGCTCACCTACGCCGAAATTCCCTACGATGTCATTTACGACCGGGAAATCATTGGCGATAAATTGGCGCAATACGACTGGCTCCACCTGCACCACGAAGATTTTACCGGACAATACGGCCGGTTTTACCGCACCTACCACGCTTTCCCCTGGTACCGGGAAAACCAGCGCCGCATGGAAGCCCTGGCAAAAGAACTGGGCTTTGCCAAAGTATCCCAACTGAAACTCTCCGTGGTGCAGAAAATCAGGGAATACGTTGGGGGCGGAGGGTTTATGTTTGCTATGTGTTCGGCAACCGATACCTACGACATCGCCCTGGCCGCCGAAGGGGTGGATATTTGCGCCGAAATGTACGACGGGGACGCCGCCGATCCGAATGCCCAATCCAAACTGGACTTCACCCGGACCTTCGCTTTCCGCGATTTCCAGCTTTCCAGGAACCCAATGGAATACGAGTTCTCGTCCATTGATGTGGGCCAGGAGCGCCCCGTAGCCCCAGAACAGGACTATTTCACGCTGTTCGATTTTTCCGCCAAATGGGACCCGGTTCCGACCATGCTCACCCAAAACCACACCCGCACCGTCAAGGGATTCATGGGGCAAACCACTGCTTTCCGCAAACAGTTCCTCAAGCCCGGCGTGCTCCTGCTGGGCGAAAACAAACCTGCCGGGGAAGCCCGGTACATCCACGGAACGTTTGGGAAAGGGTTCTGGACTTTCTACGGCGGCCACGATCCGGAAGACTACCGGCATTACGTCAATGATCCGGAAACCGATCTTTCGCTCCACCCGAACTCGCCCGGCTACCGGCTGATCCTGAACAACGTCCTGTTCCCGGCTGCCAAGAAAAAAGAACGCAAAACCTGATCTGAGCTATATCGGTCGTTTGTTTGTTGTCTATTCCAAATTTCTATTATTAACAAAAAAACACGCTGCTCCATGTTCCGCTCCTTTCCCGGTCGAATCCTTGCGGTGATCCTCCTGCTGATTATGGGGTTCCTCGCCGGCGTTGCCTGGAAGTCCAAAGATTCGACGAGCCAGGAAACCGCACTGATCGCTGAAAAAGGCCCCGTCAGGGCAACGACGCCCAGAGGAGATCTCAACCCGGAAGAACTGGCAACGATCAACTTATTTAACCAGGCTGCGCCTTCCGTTTGTTTTATCACCACCACCAGCCTGAGGGAAGATTTTTGGTCCCGCAACGTCATGGAAATCCCCCGGGGCACCGGCTCCGGGTTCGTTTGGGACCGAAAAGGGCATATCGTGACCAACTTTCACGTCATTGAGGGCGCCGACCGGGCTACGGTCACGTTGTCGGACCGCAGCACCTGGGAAGCCGAACTGGTGGGCGCCGCTCCCGAAAAAGACCTGGCCGTTTTGCGCATCAAAGCGTCGGCTGAGAAGCTCCCGCCGATACCCATTGGCGCTTCCGACGATCTTCGGGTAGGGCAATCGGTCTATGCCATTGGCAACCCGTTCGGGTTGGACCAAACCCTTACTACAGGCATTGTCAGCGCGTTGGGCAGGGAAATTGAATCCTCCAACGGCGTTCCTATCCGGGATGTCATCCAGACGGATGCCGCTATCAATCCAGGCAACTCCGGAGGACCGCTGCTCGACTCCGGCGGACGCCTCATCGGCGTGAATACGGCCATTTACAGCCCTTCCGGCGCCTCAGCGGGCATCGGATTTTCCATCCCGGTCGACGTGGTGCGCTGGGTTATCCCCGAATTGATCGAATTCGGAAAAATCAAACGGCCCTC
Organism: Haliscomenobacter sp.; assembly: GCA_016713275.1. Taxonomy (GTDB): domain Bacteria; phylum Bacteroidota; class Bacteroidia; order Chitinophagales; family Saprospiraceae; genus JADJPL01. The sequence goes on along the minus strand of JADJPL010000014.1, from coordinate 112,084 downwards.
CCTCGGGGTAGAGCTCGCCAGCCCAAATATTATTACCCGGTACCAGCTAGAGGGTCCCCTGATCATCGACGTCGTTCCCGGAAGCAACGCTGAAAAAAGCGGGATACAACCTACGTTGCGCGACCGCAACGGCCGTATTCTGCTCGGCGACATCATCCTCGCCCTCAACAACGATCCGATCAAAACCAACAGCGACCTCATCCTGGCCCTCGAAAAATACCAGCCCGGACAGAAAGTCAAACTTACCTTGCTGCGCAACGACCGCAAGATCACGGTCGATCTCCTCCTCGAAGAATCCAAATAGTGTAGCTCGGATTTGTAATCCGATACGGTTGGGGCTGTCTCAAAAGACCACTCTTTGCCTCTAACATGACGTTTTATTTTCTTTTTTCAATTTCAATAAAAAACTGCTTTGCAGTTTTTTATTGAAAAAAGAAAATTTTGCTGCCTTGGGCAAAAACCGTCTTTCCAGGCCGATGGGCAACTCCGGATTGAAAATCCGAGCTACAGGCCCGGATTGAAAATCCGGTAAACAGTCTCGGATTGCAAATCCGAGCTACAGTTCATCCGAGCTACAGTTCATCCGAGCTACAGTTCATCCGAGCTGCAGTTAATTTTTTATTAAGATGGGGAGGGAAATTAATCCAAGTCGTGACCCTTGGAGTCCAACATGCGTCAAAATGAGGAAATCACAAGAAGCGAACGAGTGAACAAGAAATAAACAGGTTATGGGTTTAGGTGATTTTTAGGGGGGAGGGTTCTCCCCCTTTTTTCAGCGAAGTGTTTTTTCATGAAATATGGGTTTTAGGTGTTTTTTGAGAGGGAAGCTACAGGGTTTCCCTCTTTTTTTTCTCTCTCGCGGGAAAAAAGGATATTTGATAAAAAATTGGCCCGCCTATGTTTTTCGACGTATTCCTGACAACTTTGGTGGCGTTGTTTTCCGTAGTCAACCCGTTGGGCGCCCTGCCGGTTTACCTGGCGATGACGCCTGAATACACCCTGGCGGAACGGCTCCGGACAGCCAAAAACACCAGCATCTATTTCACCTTGATCCTGTTGGTCTTTTTCTTTGCGGGAACCTTGATCCTGGAATTTTTCGGGATCGAGATCAATGCCTTGCGCATTGCAGGCGGGTTGGTGATTCTGAATTCCGGCTACGCTTTGCTTAGCGGAAAAATGGCAGAAAGCCGGGCAGTCAGCCCGGAAGTAGAAGAAGAAGCCAGACAAAAGCAGGATATATCCTTTTCCCCGATGGCGATGCCGCTATTGTCCGGACCGGGGTCGATTTCCCTGCTGATCGCCTTATTCGACAAACACGCCGGATGGCTTGAAAGAGGGTGGATTGCCTTGTCTATATTGGTTATGGGCCTGCTGGTGTTCCTGATCCTCCGGTCAGCCCGGCATTTATACCGCGTAATGGGAGAGACCGGGTTGAGATCGTTGTCCCGGATCATGGGATTCATCGTCATGGCCATTGGCGTGCAGTACATTATCGCAGGAGTTGTCAAACTGGCTACGTCTCCTGGAATCATCAGCGGATAAGCAGCACCTCGCCCTTGACCATTTCGGTACCCCCGCCGGCCAGTTCCAGAACGGCGTAATACACGTAAACGCCTGGTTTTTGGGAGATGCCTTTGAAGGCGCCGTCCCATCCAAAGGTTTCGTCATTGGGTTGGAACCGGGCGCGTCCAAAAACCATAGTTCCCCATCGGTCGAAGATCTGAAACTCGCGTACTTCCCGGACTTCATTTCCTGCCTGGATATAGAACAGGTCGTTCTGGCCGTCCCCATTGGGAGAAAACACATTCGGGATATATACCGGCAAAGCAGCCAAGACGAAGACCGTTATCTGATCGGAAGCGGCACATCCATTGGCTGCCTGAGCCTGAACGGCATAGGTGGTCGTGTGTAGCGGGCGTACCCATAAAGCGGGTCCATTTTGAGCCGGCAAGCCTTCCACCCCCGACCACTGAAACTGAATGCCGTCTGTTTGGGGAATGACCAAGGCATCCAGCATCAGCGAATCCCCCCGGCTGATCTCCACATCCGGGCCCAAATCAACCTGGACGGGCTGGGGTTCTTCAAACACCACCTGCGCCGTCCATTCGCAGCCAGCTGCATCCCTGGCGGTAAAGGTATACTCCCCAGGAAGTATGTTGCCGAACCTCCCCTGAGCGTCTCCCAGCTTATTGCCAAGATAAAACCGAAGGGGCGGTTCCCCGCCTTCCACCCCGCGTACCTCCAATCGCCCCCCATTTCCGGATCCACATCCGGGCTGGGTGTACTGGAAGTCTACCCGCGTAATCGCTTTGCCGCTGGACCGCACTTCCACGCTGTCCGCCGCCACGCACCCATTTTCCGTATTCCGGACTACTACGGAATACACCCCTTCCAAAGCGGCGATTCCAACAGCGCCATTGGGGTCGCCTGACAGAAGGCCACCGGAGGTAGTCCAGGAAAACCGAGGATTTCGCCCGCCCCGCGACCCGGAAGCGTTCAAGGACACTTCCCTGGTGTCGCAATCCAGGGTCTCCACTGGCGCGATCACGACGGTAGGTAGGGTCCGATTTTCCCGTACATTAACCACCTCTTCTGTAAAACAGCCTGTACGCATATTCGTCACGAGCAGGCGGAACTGCCCGGATTCGGCAACCGATATCATGGAGGTATCGCCGGGGATCAAAACCCCATTGGGGTCCCTCCATTCATATTGATACCGGGTTTCCGGCCCGCTCACCCAGGCGGATACCTGGACCTGAGCCCGGTCGCAGGTCAGTAACTCCGGAGGCGTGATTTGGGTAAATGGTTTAATGAAATCCCCTTCCACCTGGACCTCCAGCGTGTCTTTGCATGCATTTCCCGGATCCCTTACCTCCAGACGATACCTGCCGGGACGGTTCACGAAAATTTCCTGGGGCGATCCAGAGGAGACAAACCCGGCGCTGGTCAGGCTCGTCCATTGGAAGACCAGGGGGCTGCCACTCCCCGATAACGTCGGATGGGCGTTGAGGGAAAGGGTGTCCCTACGGCAGGTGAGCAGGTAGGGTCCGCTGGTTTCCAACTGAATGACGGGATAAACGATTTGGTTTGACACCCGGACGGTATCCTGGGTTTCGCACCCCGAGTTGCGGTATCTGACCGAAAAAATATAGATTCCCTCTTGATCCACTAACGGACTTAGGCTGGACGCATCGCTGCGGATTCGCCCGTCAGGCGTTGTCCAGGACCATTCCAAATTCCGGTTCGGAATTTCCGTCGATCCTTGCAAGCGCAGGCTGGGGTTGGCGCAAGTCAGCGACGTATCCTGGCCAGCAAACGCCGGAGGAAACCGGGTATCCGCCACCACCCGCACACTATCCGACGAGGAACAGTGGTTGCGCAGGTCTTCCACCACCAGGCGGTACAAGCCTGGGCTGGAAACCTGAGCTTGAAGCAAAGTGTCGCTGCCCGGCAGAATCGCGCCGTCGGCCGTTGACCAAAGCGCACGGAACATGCCCGAGGGAATATTAGTAACGCCCTGCAGCCCGACAACGGTTGCGATGCAAGGGAACGTGTCCAGGGCCCCGGCTTCCACCGATGGAGGCGTGAGGCTGAGAAACACCTCTACCTGGTCGTAGCTGGTGCAACCTGTTTCCAAATCCGTCAACTCGAACAAAAAGACGCCGGGCTGATTGACCGTAATCTGTAGGCCTGTCTGGCAAATGGAATCACCATTCAGGAGCAATTGGCACCACCGGTAGGCGTAGGGCCGGCTATCCGGCAAAACGGCTTCCAACAGGGCGGACGTATCGCGGCAGGTAATGGTTTGATCGGGCATCGAAGCCAATGCGGGTCCGGAAAATATCGCGTCTACGGTTACCGAGTCGATGTTGGAACACCCATTGGCCGTGTCCTGAACGAGCAGGATATACGTTCCCGCTGCGTCTACCAGCGGCGTAGAGGAGGCGTTGCCCGCCAGGATTCTGCCTCCGTTGCGGGCTTCCCAGGCGTATTGAATAGAAGGCCCAGCCGCAGACCCTGTGCCGTTCAAGGACACCCTGGGCATGCTGCAGGTAAGGCGCATGGCAGGCCCTGCATCGGCTAAGGGAGGCGTGGTGTCGCGTCGAACCGAAACGCTGTCCAATCCAGCGCACCCGTTTTTTATGGATTCCTGGACCAGGTAGAAAACGGCAGGACGGTTCACCAGGACCCGCTGGGCATTGCCATTGATCACAGGCCGGTTATCCGATGCGGTCCAAAAAAAGGTATAATCCGGCGTATTCGCTGCGGTGGGCCCTATCCACACCGCATTGGATTTGCAGGTTAAGAAAGCGTCCGGGCCGGCGTCCACCAATGGCGCCAGGGTATCGGTAGCCACGACGACCTCCATGGAGGAAGAAAGTCCTATGGCGTCTTCCACGGTGACCCGAAAACGCCCTCCTCCCTCCACGACCGGCGTCAGGGTATTGCCTTCCTGAACGATTCTCCCGCCCCCCAGGCTGGTCCATGAAACCGTACACCCGTTGCACGGGGCGCACAAGCTTGCCTGAAGCCGGACCAGCGGATTTTGGCAGGTTAGGGTGTCCGGCAAAGCGACCTGGATACAAGGCGCGCAGGGCGCCTGCGACAATTCCAGGGAATCCGAAGCGGCGCATCCACTGATGGGCTCCTCTACGACCACAGCGTACCTGCCCGCGGCCAGAACGACCTGGCGCCCTGTTGCCGAGGGCGTTCCTAAAGCAGGACCCCTCCAGGTGTAGCGGTAAGCCGGATTAACGGGGGCGACCGTTGCTTCTATAACCGAAGAATCCTGCCCACAGGCAAATCTCCCCGCTTAGCGAGATTAACGGCTGGAATATCCGGCTCCCCACCGAAACGATATCCGCTGCCCGGCATCCATTCGCCGGATCAACCGCCTCCAGGGTGTACGCGCCCGGCGCGCTGACCGGGATAGCAAGGGTCACGCCTACCGTATCGCCGTTGGAGGCCGTCCATACATACCCGGCATTCGCAGGGCCCTGAGCGATAAGAACAACAGAAGGATTCCGGCAATCGAGCGTCGTATCCATCCCTGCAGATATCGCCGGCGCCACCGTATCGATTTGAACCAACACCTGCGCCGTGTCCCGGCACCCGCTGATCCGGTGGCGGGCAATGACGGTATAGTTTCCGGGAACCAGCACATCCAGTTCAGGCAAGGTATCTCCTGGCAAAAACGCGCCATTGGAATCCATCCAGGAAAAGGAAACATCGCTGACGGCCTGAACCAGCCTGGATGTCAGGCGAACCTGCGGTAAGGCGCAAGTCAGGGTCGCCACGCTATCGGCTTCTACCTGAGGAGTGGTATTATTTTGAGCAACCGTCACGCTGGTTTGAGACACGCAGGTCCTTCCGTCTTCCTCCTGAATAGCCTGAAAGACATACCGCCCAGGCTGGTTGACGGCAAGGGTGGATTGCGTGCCCAACACGACCCCTCCGGCGCCTTCCCAACGATACCGAAGACTCCCCGCAGGTTGGGAGGCGCTGCCGTCCAGAATTACTTCAGGAAAATCGCAGCTCAGCACCGGAGGATCGGGGACCTGGGCTCTGGGGAAAAGCGTCACCAGCTTCAAATAAATAATGCTGTCGCACCCGCTGGGCGCAGAAACCCGCACCACGTAATCTCCCGCATTGCGGAATTGCTGGCCGCCAAGCGAATAAAAGGCGCCCTGACAGATGACCTGGGTAACCGAGTCGGACGGCGCCGGTAAAACCGTCAGGTTGCCGGAGACGATGCTGTCGCAGCCATCTACGCCCCTTAAGGTATCGATGAATAAACCGGACGTTTTATGGACAAAGGGGCCGATAACCAGCGAATCGCCCTCGCAGATGGACGGGTTGATGATCGTCCGCGAGGGAGGCCGGAAACTCAGGTTGAGTTGCACGGTGCTGTCGCAACCCACTGCCGAAGTGGTGTTTACGAAGAACGTACCCGGAGAGGAAAAAAATTGCCCCGCCACTGCCACCGAATCTCCTGCGCAAATGGAAACGACGACCCTCCCGGTATCCGCCGGAGGAAAGATCTGGACCGCCAGGCAGGTATCCATCAGGCGCCCGCAAAAAGGCGGGGTGGGACTGTTCAAGGCGCTCCGCAAACTATCCAGCCGGAGCAGGCCATTGGGCATGGGAAAGCTGTCGCGCTCCGTTTTGTCGTACGATAACCCGCAAAGCTGGTAATTGCCCCGGGGGAACGCGCGCAAGTCAAAAGAATCGGCATAATTTAATAAAACCGAATCCCGGCCGAGCGCCCAGGTATAGGCATAATAGGCTGTATCCGGAGCGGCAGAGGAATACGCCGGCGTAAGAGCAAAAACCAGCGCGGAGTCCCCTTCACACGCCGTCTGGGGAGCAGGGTCGGCCAGGCGGCCTGCATCGGCAAAACAACAGTTACGGCCCAACTCATCGCAAAACGTCAGCTCGAAATTCCGTAATAACCCTCGGAATCCAATAGCGGTAGGGGAAAACTTCATTTGGAGTACCCAGGCGCCGTTGACCGGGCCGGTATTAAAATCCTCCAGGCAGCCCGCAAAGGGATAGTACGATCCCGTATAGTTTTTTGGGGTAAACCGGTTGATTTGATTGTCCCAGCGCGCCTGGAAAGGCGCATCGGGCTGAGCGGTTTCCAGGCAGGGCACAAAGCGAATATTCCAACTGCCCCCAAACGTATTGCCGGGAACAGTGCTGTTCGGGCCGATCAATTGGACTGTCTGCCCAGAAGGAGACGTTAGCCAAACCTCAAAGTCAAAAATCGCGTTGTGGACAAAATCCAGCTTCACCTCGCATACCCCCTGGGAAGCAGTAGAAAGGTCGTCGGACAAGGCGCCGAGAACGTCGAGCGTGTACGAGATCGAATCATTGGCAGGAATATACACCGGAGGCACAAACCGGCATTGCTGCGCCCGAAGCAGAACGGAAAAAGTCAAAAAGAGCGCACAAAGGTAAATCGGCCTCATGAGATCATGTATACGTTCCTGGGAATGAAAGGCATAGCGCCTAAACGGTTCATTGTAAAGGTAGTACAATTCTTACAAGAGAAACGAACGAATTCCGTTTTTTGTATCTTCCGGCAAATCAGAGTCAGAAATTACGCGTAAACCCAAACCGGAAAACAAACGGGGATTGCTGGAGGAATGCTTCCTGATTCAGGTTGTAGAGGACTACAAATTCAGCGCCCCCGCTGTTGTAGCCTGCCCCAATATATACATTGTTGACGTTTCTGCGATTGACGTACAGGGCGCTTAAATCGGAGGTGACAAAAGCTCTGTTCTCAAACTCGTATTCTGCGTGGGCAAAAATATCCCGTATCAACTTATAGCGGGTAAACGCGCCTACCGCCCAGGTCGGGGTGAATTCATTTGCCCGGTCGCCATTAAACAAACGGGCGCTGAAATAAGACATCAAAACGCTCACCCGGGGGGCTGCGGAAAACCGATCCGTGAACTTATACCCAGCCATCGGGCTTATCCCCAGTTGAATATTGGTCACGTTGTTGAAAGAAGAAAACCCAAGCGCAAAACCGCCTCCCCACCATATCCGGTCTTTGAAAGCCGATTCCTGCTCTGAGCGGGTAGATTGTCCTTGCAGGGAGACAGCAGCCAGAGCTAAAAAGACAAAAAAGAAAAAATAGGAAATCCTGTTCCTTTTCATAGTGTTCATTTTGGTTCAAATATCCTGTCTTTTCGCGATTTTTTCAGGTGCAATACCATAACGGTAAAGCCAACAGCAATAGTTTGTACCCCGCCTGACAAAAAACCGGGAGCCTTTCTTCCAAAACGGATCCTGGTTCGAAGGCTACCAGCGCACCTGTAGCCCGAAAAGCACGTTTCGTCCTGCCTGCGGAAAAAATCCCTGATCGAGCGCTTGTTGTCCATCGTAAATATACCGGTAAGACCAGGCATTGGTCTCGTACATGTGATTAAACAGGTTTTGAACCATCACAGAAACCTCCCATTTTCCCAGATGCTTCACATGGCGGGAATAGCGCAGTTGAACGTTGGTAAACGAATACGGGTCGATCGCATTCCCTGGATCGGAGGTGTTGTCGATAAATTGCCGCCCGACGAAACGGGTCATCCAGGAGCATTCCAGTTCCTGTCCTTCCAGCCAGGCTTGTCCTTTAAATGGCTGTACGCTCCATTCGGCGCCGGCAACTACAGCGGGAGAAAAGGCGAGGTCGGATTGCTCGTGTAGGATGGCCTTTTGGCCCACCCATTGGCTGGTTTGGGTGGCTGGATCGGTTGCATATTCGTCGAGGAACTCCTCAAATTGCCGGATTTTGTTCCGGCTTAGTGCCAAATTCCCTTTCCATTGGAGTTTTTCCCCAACGTGCCAGAGGACAGCGGCTTCCACGCCTGCCCGGTAGCTTCGCTCCACGTTTGCCCGGATATAGGCGCCCACATCGTTGATTTGCCCATTCAGGGCGAGCTGGTCGATGTAGTACATGTGGAACACATTCAAATCCAGGTGGATATTCCGGATTTGAGTCCGGTAACCCACTTCTGTATTCAGCAGCTTTTCCGGTCTGGGGCGGCTTTCGGGGGTTGATTGCACGTAGTCGTCCCGGTTGGGTTCGCGCTGGGCTACCGCGAAGGAGGCATAGAAAGACCGGCGGGCATCCGGAGCGTAATGGAGGCCTGCTTTGGGATTCAGGAAATGCAACCGGGCTTCCTGCTCGACATTGTCTCCGTTCCGGTTATACCCCAAAAACCGGTAGTCCACGGTGCGGTACTGGAGGTCGCCATAGGCGGACCAACCTTCCGCAATGGGGATGACGGCCTTGGCGTAGACATTGGCATCGAGTTTTTGGGCTTCATTCTCGTAATACCGGTCGCCGGGCTGACTATTGCTGGCGTATTCGGCCCAAACCAATTCCCCGAAATGTGCACCGTCGTATCGGTGAATAGCCCCTCCCAGCGTTAAATCGAGCCCTTGGCCTGCGTAATGCAGGGAGTACACGCCGCCGTAAAAATCGTTATCCAGCCACAACCGGCGCACCAGATCGGTCTGAAGGGTTTGGCCGTTCTCCAACAGCGGTTGAAGTCCGTAGTCCGAGAACGTCTGAGCAGCTTTGTATTGTTCGTAATACCCTGCCCCTTTGGTGTAATGCAGGGCCAGGTTGAGGTTCCACTTTTTGCTGAGTTGCTGGTTAAACAAGGCCTGATAATGGGTTTGCCGGTAGTTGTCCTCCTCCCTGGGATAGGGATCGCCGGTTTTTTCCGTTCCGGCCGGGTTGAAGGTCCGCGTGTCCCAGTCGCCGATCAGGCTTGCCGGAACGCCGTACCATGCCTGATAGGTGACTTCATGGCCCGAGAAGATATTGAACCGGATGAGGCTGCGGCTGCCCACGTAGGCGGCCGACAGGTAGTAGGCGTTGAGATCGGCGCTGGCCCGGTCGATATATCCATCTGAAGTAATCCGGGACAACCTTCCGTCCACGGTGAATTTATCGGAAAGCAACCCGGTGCCGAACTCCACGTTGCGCTTGCAGGTGTTGAACGACCCGCCTGCGGTAGAAAGCCCTGCATATGGTTCGTGGTTTACCCTGGAGGTGTTGAGATTGATGGTGGCGCCAAAGGCGCCGGCGCCGTTGGTCGATGAGCCTACGCCGCGCTGAATTTGGATATCGGCAACGGAAGCGCTAACATCCGGCATATTGACCCAGTAAACCGCCTGGGATTCCGCGTCGTTCACCGGAATGCCGTTAATGGTTACATTGATCCGGGTGGCATCGGCGCCTCGGATCCGGATACCGGTGTACCCGACTCCGGTCCCGGCATCGGAAGTTACTACCGCAGAAAACGTCCATTGAAGCAACACAGGCAAATCCTGCCCATGGTCCAGACGCCGGATATCCTCCCGGCGTACATTGAGAAAGGTCATGGGCGTTCGGCGTTCGGAACGGGTTCCGCGCACGACCAGCTCGTCTACCTGGTAAGAAAACTCCCGGAGCGCGATGTGCAGCCCAGCAGGGGCTGTCTGCGCACTGATCGCGGTGCGGTACGTCGAATACCCGAGATACGAAACCTCCAGGGTGAGCGTGGCGGAGGACCCAACTTCCAGTTCAAACCGGCCCTTCGGGTCGGTCGCCGTCCCTTGTCTTGTCTCTACCAGCCAAATATGAGCGCCTTCCAAAGGCTGTCCCTGCTGACCGGTCACTTCTCCCCTGATCCAATACTGCCCGAAAGCAGGCATAATGCCCCATAGCAGCATTGCCCCAACACCAAGTGCTTTGAACATGTGCAACGAATTAAACATTGAGAAAATCAGGCTGTCAAAGGGGCGGGACAACCAGGAAAAACAAAAGCCTGCAACCATAAGAGGACATTGCAGGCCAGCAGCCATTGAAGTCCTCATTTCCCTTCCCGGAATTACCCGGACAGGTTCAATGGGTATGATCTCAGCCAAAGGAGCCGGCAAAGCCCGCCCGTTTGGCACCCCAAATGAGATAATGAACAAAGGTAATATAAATCCGTGGATTTAGTGCCTGCGTTTCCCGGCAGGATGCATTTATTTAGAACCCGCCCCCTGTTTGCCGTCCCGCAATAAGCGGGATTAGATTTCGTGCAGGACTATCCGCCGGTCCTCCGACCGTCGGATAGTCCAAATAGGGGAGATCGATGCCCCCAGGCAAACCCCACTCACCCTTCGGTCCGGTGCTGCAACCAGGTGAAAATGCCCACTTCCGCTTGCCGGAGCCGGAGATCGGGATCATCGCCCCGGATCTCGATGAACGGAATTTGGAAGCGGTTCAGCTCCTGAAGATAAAGCAAAAGCAGTGCCTGGCGGTCCAGCGGGTTGTCCCTCAGCGGGTCGTCCTCCCAAGGGAGATCGGGATGGCAAAGCAGGGTCAGATCGAAGGGATTCTGTTCGAGTTGCTGGATGATCCACGGATCGGTGCGTCCAAACCGGACGTCGGACCAAACCTTGATCACCACCAGATCGGTATCGCAAAAAAACAAGCCTTTCGCCCTGTCTGCATCGCGCTGCTGCCACAGAAGCTGCCCCCTGGCGATGCGCTCCAGGTCGGCGTACCCATAGGGACGATCCAGTTGCTCCAAATAATACCGGGCAAACTCGGGGTAAACACCGTTCCAAAGCGTTTAGCCAGCGCCCTCGCCAGCGTAGTCTTCCCACTCGACTCCGGTCCTGTGATCGCAATGCGTAGCTTCATTTTCCGTTTCCCTTTCGTTAAACTTACATTGCCCTCATGGAAAATGTTCAAAATCCAGGTAATTTTGGGTGGTTGGTGGTTGGTGGTTGGTGGTTGGTGGTTGGTGGTTGGTGGTTGGTGGTTGGTGGTTGGTGGTTGGTGGGCGGCGTTACTTCGCTAAATCGTAAATCGTAAATCGTACTTCGTACATCGTAAATCGTTTTCCCGGCATGCACGACATTGAGCCGTTTTTCAACTGGAGGGATGATTATATTGCAGCGGAGGATGTGCGCTCCCCGTTTTTCGGCCGCACCTACGACGAGTTTTTTTATACCCATAAGGTGTATAACTATTTCATTCACCCGCAATGGGATGAGTTTGGATCGTCTACGTTGTATCTAAAGGTACTTTTTGCCGATTACGACGACGGGACGGCCATTCTGGAGCTCATCGGCGAATGGAACGATTGCTTGCACAACGACATCATGTATTTGAAACGGGAAGTCCTGGAGCCGATGGTTGAAGAGGGCATTTACCGGTTTGTTCTGATTTGTGAAAACGTGCTGAACTTCCACGGCAGCGACGACTGCTATTATGAAGAATGGTATGAAGACATCCGGGATGAAGACGGATGGATTTGTTACCTCAACACGCTGAATCATGTGGAGGAGGAAATGAAAGAGACCCGCCTCCAGTATTATGCGCATTTTGGAAAAGCATTCAGCCAGGTAAACTGGCGGGTTCACCGCCCGAAAGCGCTATGTCAGTTGGTTGGCAAGCTGATTCATGGGCAGATTAAGCGTCTGCCGGGGTAGTTGGCGCAGGGTCCCAATGTTCCGGTACTTGCCGCTCAAACTCCCGGACGTTGAGCCGGATTACCTCTATCAGGTTGTTGGTTTGCTCAAACAGCCGGGCTTGGCGGTCGGCGCTATTGCCGTGAACCAGAATCATCCGAAGGTATCCCAGATACTTTTGATAGCCCAACCGTTCCATAATAGGGTTCAGCCTTTCCAGCCATTCTTCCAGGTCTTCTTTCAGGGGTTTCCAATCGCCGTCGTTGGAAATAATGATATCTGCGTTCATGCCATGGCGAATAGCCCGCCATTTATTTTCCCTAAGCACCCATCGTTTTACTGCATACATGGACGTTTGCGCCCAGGCTGCTTCGTTTTCTTCGTGCCAAGTAGCCAGGCAATGGATAAAAGCCACCAAGCCCAACAGTTCGGCGAGCGTAGCCGGGCCGTCGCAAATCCTTAATTCCAGGGTGCCATATTTGGGGCTTGGGCGCATATCCCACCACAAATCCTTCAGGGTTTGAATCGATTTGGACCGGATCAGGGACTGGATCAACGATTCAAACGCTTGCCAGTTCTGGAAATCATAAGGAAACCCGGCTGTGGGTAAGGACTCGTACATGGTCAGGCGGCTGGAAGAAAGGCCGGTCAATACCCCGCTCCAAAACGGAGAGCTCGCCGACAGGGCGATCAGGTGCGGAACAAACCGGAGGAAAAAGTTTTTCAGCACAATGCAATGGTCCCCGCTACGAGCGCCCACATGGACGTGGAGGCCATAAACGGCCATGCGCCGCGCAATCCATTGGTTGCGGTCGATCATGTCGTAATACCTGGGAGTTGGGGTGACCAACCGCTCCATGAAGTGGCTGAACGGGTGCGTCCCCGTGGTGGCAAACCGGACCCTGAAGGCATCCCTGGTTGGTTCCAGTAGCGGAAGGAGCTGCTTAAAATTTTCCTCGACAGCCTGGGTATTTGCACACACGTCGGTGTTGATTTCCAGCGTACTTTGGAACAATTCCTTTACAAAATGAGGATCGTCTATGTTTTCTAAAATAGTTAACGCCTTGGGGGTAAGATGGCCCGTATGTTGATCGACCACCTGAAGTTCCCATTCTACCCCAAGCGAAAACGGAGGGTCGTTCTTTTTAAATTCTAGCATACCACTTAATATTTGATAAAAAGATGTGCTGGCTGGCCAAGGTGCAACCCGCAGATAGGAAAAGCCCTAAATAAACCTGTTCTTCAATATAAGATTTTTTTTCGCTTTTTCCAAGCCCTCAAGTTCTCCTTATGCCTTTTCTCAATAAGAGCTGGAATTTTTTCGGTTGGAAAGCAAAAGGAAGTATCTTTCAACCCAAAGGGAAATAGCCCACACTATTGGACATTTTCGTTTTCCTGGCGCCCAGACCTTCCAGGTTTTCGAAACGTCTCGTTCCCAAAATGTCCAGTAGTGTGGAAATAGCCTTGTTCCGATGGGGATCACCACAACAAGACAAATAAACGAACAACGCCTTTTTCATGCACAAATCCGGGTTTATCAATATCATTGGCCGGCCCAACGTAGGAAAATCCACCCTCATGAACGCCCTGGTGGGCGAGCGCATGTCCATTATTACCGCCAAACCCCAAACGACGCGGCACCGCATCATCGGTATTCTGAGCGGAGACGATTTCCAAATGGTCTTTTCCGACACGCCGGGGCTCATCGACCGCCCCGCTTACCGCATGCAGTACGCCATGAACGCCTTCGTGCGCTCCACCTTTGAGGATGCCGACCTTATGCTGCTGGTAACCGAACCCACGGAAAAATATCCCGACGAGGACCAACTGCTGGAATCGCTGAGGAAAATGACAATACCCCGCTTCCTGGTCCTCAACAAAATCGATCTGCTCCAACCCGACCAACTTGAAGCGCTGATCGCGGAATGGAAAGACAAACTGCCCTTTGACGAAATCCTTCCGGTTTCTGCCCTCCACCATATCCATACGCAGGACCTTCTCCACCGCATCCTCCAATACCTTCCCGAGGGGCCCGAGTACTACCCTAAAGAGCAACTCACCGACCGGCCCGAACGTTTTTTCATCAGCGAAATCATTCGGGAAAAAATCCTTTTGCTCTACCACCAGGAAATTCCTTATTCCGTAGATGTGGCCATCGAATCCTTTAAGGAAGATGAAATAACGCGCGACGGGTTGCCACTGGCGAAAATTTCCGCGATCATCTACGTCTCCCGAAAAACCCAAAAACCAATCCTGATCGGTAAAAGCGGAGAATCCATCAAAAAACTGGGCTCCGAGTCCCGCCTGGCTATCGAAACCTTCCTGGAAAAAAAGGTCTTCCTCGAACTCCACGTCAAAGTCAAAGAAAACTGGCGGGACGACGAATCGACGCTCCGGAGGCTGGGGTATATTTAGCATTACCGGCGAGGCTGGAGCCTCTCGCTAGTTTAGTTGCCTAAACGCCTTTCCCCATTCGCCTTTCACCCTCCTCCCCAACGCCTAAACGCCCCAACGCCTAAACGCCCTAACGCCTAAACGCCTTTCGCCTTGCGCCCTTTTTTATTATCTTTGCGCTCAATTTAAAAAGAGGTAATGGGAAACATTGTGGCTATTGTGGGAAGACCCAACGTAGGGGAAGTCGACGCTGTACAACCGGTTGATCGGGGAGCGCCAGGCAATCATTGACGATATATCCGGAGTGACCCGAGACCGGCAGTACGGGCCTTCGTACTGGAACGGGAAAAACTTCACAGCAGTGGACACCGGAGGGTTTGTGCTGAATTCGGAAGATGTGTTTGAAGCGGCGATCCGGTCGCAAGTAAAAATAGCCATTGAGGAATCCGCCGTACTGATCTTCATGGTAGACGCAACAACAGGGATCACCGATCTCGACGAGGAAGTCGCCGATCTTTTGCGGAAATCGAGAAAGCCCGTGTGCCTCGCCGTGAATAAAGTCGACAACAGCCAGCGCCTGTTCGAAGCCAATGAATTTTGGGGTCTGGGGTTTGAACAAACTTTTTTTCTGTCTTCCCTTACCGGTAGCGGCACCGGAGAGCTGCTGGATGCGGTGGTAGAAAACCTCCCGGAAGTCGAAGAAGAGGAAGGCGCGCTCCCGAAGTTTTCCATCGTCGGCCAGCCCAATGTCGGCAAATCTTCCCTGACCAATGCGTTGTTGGGCGAAGAGCGCAACATCGTCACCGAAATCGCAGGCACCACCCGGGATGCGATTCATTCGCATTACAACAAGTTTGGGAAGGAATTTATCCTGGTGGATACCGCCGGGATACGAAAAAAAGGGAAAGTACACGAAAACCTGGAGTTCTACTCCGTCATGCGGGCGATCAACGCCATTGAAGAGTGCGACATTTGCTTGTTGATGATCGATGCGAAAACGGGAATGGAGGCCCAGGATGTCAGCATCTTCCGGCTCGCCCAAAAACGGCACAAAGGCATCGTCCTCCTTGTCAATAAATGGGACTTGGTCGAGAAAGAAACCAACACCGCCCGGGATATGGAGAAAACCATCTTCGAACGCATTGCGCCCTTCGACGACGTGCCCGTTTTATTTATTTCCGTGCTCGACAAAACCCGGATTTTTAAAGCCGTCGAACTCGCCCTGGAAGTTTATGAAAACCGTCAGAAAAAAATTAAAACCTCCGAGCTCAACGAAAAGCTCCTCGAAATCGTGGAAAAAACCCCTCCCCCAGCCCACCGGGGAAAGTTCATCAAAATCAAATACGTCACTCAGCTTCCTTTGGCCTACCCGGCTTTTGCGTTCTTCTGCAACCACCCCAATTACATCAAAGAAAACTATAAAAACTTCCTCGAAAACCAGATCCGCAAAATGTACAACTTTACAGGAGTGCCCATTTTGATCTTTTTTCGAAAAAAATGAGACGAAGTGCCATTTACCGAAACCCACATTCCCGGATTGATCCTTTTTGAACCGATGGCGGCCGACCTGAGGGAGGGATCTCCTACCTTTGGCCAATGGTATGGGGTCGTTCTCAGCGAACAAAACAAAAAGCAACTGTATATTCCCAAGGGGTTTGCGCATGGGTATTCCGTACTTAGCCCCACTGCCGTCTTTTTTTACAAATGCGATAATTACTACGCCAAATCGGAAGAAGGCGGCATCCGGTACGACGATCCGAGTCTGAACATTGACTGGGGGCTACCCGAAAGCGCCAAGATACTTTCTCCCAAAGACCTGGAACTGCCTTATCTTGGAAACCACCGAACGAAATAGATACGTTATGCACCGCATTCTGGTAACCGGCGCAGGAGGTCAGGTTGGGCAGGAGATCCAGGCCCTTCAGGATCGATATCCTTCCTGGGAGTGGGTTTTCACCGATAAGGACGAACTGGACCTATCCGTTCCTGGCCAGATCCGCACTTTTTTTCAAAACCTTTCTTTCGATTACTGTATTCATTGCGCCGCTTATACCGCGGTAGACCGCGCAGAAAGCGAGCCAGAGCTGGCAGCCCGGATCAACGCCGGCGCAGTCCGGGAACTGGCGCAAGCTTGTAAGGAGCAAGGGACCTTTTTGATCCATATTTCGTCGGATTACGTATACGACAATTCCCTCAACCGGCCGCTGCAGGAAACGGACCCCACCACGCCCAAAGGAGTCTATGCAAAAACCAAACTGGAAGGCGATCGCGCCGCGCTGGACGTTCACGGCCCGTCCACGTTAATCCTGCGCGCCTCCTGGATCTATTCGTCGTTCGGCCATAATTTCGTCAAGACCATGCTCCGGCTGGCCGCAGAACGCGAGGAGATCCGGGTCGTATGCGATCAGATCGGCACGCCCACCTATGCCGCTGATCTGGCCCAAACGATCCTCGGCCTCATCGCAACCGGCCAGGCAAAAGCGCATCCCGGCGTATACAACTACGCTGGGGAAGGGGTTTGCAGTTGGTACGATTTCGCGCAAACGGTCATCGGGCTGGCAAACCTCCCATGCCGGGTGGTTCCTATTCCCAGTGAAGCGTATCCAACCCCGGCGCCCCGGCCATTTTACAGCGTGCTGGACAAAACCCGATTCAAAGCGGGCTTCGGAAGCTCCCTGCCCTACTGGAAAGATAGCCTGGAAGACTGCCTTAGAAAAATGGAAATCCTTTAACCCTTCCGCCTGTTGAACTTTCCGGCAATCCGAAGGATTGTAATGTAGAATACGATTCATTTGCGCTGAATGCATTAACTTGTAAAGCGATTGCTAATTCGTACTACATGAAAATTTTCCTGGAACACGTCTTTCTGCCATTCGTCCTCCTTGGGTTCCTGCTGCCGGCAACCACCGTGCGGGCGACCCACAACCGGGCCGGAGAAATCTCCATCGAGCAAGTTGGCGATTGCGCCTCCAGCCTGAGGATCAAAGCCACCATTACCACCTATACCAAAGCGAGCAGTACCCAAGCCGACCGGGACACGCTGACCATCTGCTGGGGCGATGGCCGCTGCGAGCAAGTGGCCCGAGCCAATGGCCCCGGAATCCCGCGTAAAGGGGAACTCCTGGAAAACGACACCAAAAAGAACATTTACATCGCCTTTCATACCTATCCGGCCAGAGGCACCTATGTGGTCTCCATGGCCGACCCCAATCGCAACGGGGGAATCCTCAACGTCAACTTTCCCAATTCCGAGCAGATTAAATTTTATCTCCAAACTACCTATACGTTTCCCAACCCTCAATTCCAGGGATGCAATAACACCCCGGTGTTGCTTCAGCCTCCCATCGATCTGGGCTGCGTTGGGCGGCCCTTCATTCACAATCCCAACGCGTATGATTCCGACGGGGATAGCCTTAGTTACCACTTCATCGCCCCGTTTCAGGATGTTGGTCTGGTGGTTCCCAACTACCTCTTCCCCAACAACATCGCCCCCGGCCCCCGCAACAACCTAACTATTAACGAGGTAACCGGCGACATTGTCTGGGACTCCCCCCAACGGGCAGGCGAATACAACCTCGCTATGATCATCGTCGAATACCGGGATGGCGTGCCCATCGATACCATCATCCGGGACATGCAGATCCTGATCCTCGAATGCGACAACCTCCCTCCGGTTATTGAAACGCCTTTTGACGAGGTTTGCGTCGTCGCCGGGCAAGTGCTGGAGTTCAAAGTCAAAGGGACGGCGCCTTTAAGCGAGACCCGCCAAAAGTGAAACTCTCCGCTCTGGGAGGGCCTTTCGAGACGTTGATCAACCCCGCTACCTTCCTCCCGGAGGCCAAAAATTTTGAAAACCAGCCAGTGGAAAAAACGTTCCGTTGGGAAACCACCTGCGAACATATCAGCGAACAATTTTATTCCGTCGTATTCCGTGCGGCAGACAATTTTTTCACCCGCGATTCTTCCGGACTAAGTACCTTGAAAACGCTCCGGATTAAAGTGGTAGGGCCTCCTCCGGAAGGCCTTCGAGCCGAATCTGCCGCCAACGTGATTGAAGTAACCTGGAACAAACCCTATTCCTGCGACGATGCGCTGGACAATTATTTCCGCGGGTTTACGGTTTGGCGAAGGGAGGGCAGCAATTCGTTTCCTCCCGATACCTGCACTCCGGGCCTTCAGGGTAAAAGGGTATCAAAAACTAACCGAATTCAGCGTGCTGGAAATGAAAGGCGACCGGTACGTTTTCTACGATCGAACCGCAGATCCCGGCCGAACCTACTGCTACCGCGTCTTGGCCGAATTCGCCAAACTGACGCCGGGAGGCCGCTACGCCTACAACCTCGTAGAGAGCCTGCCTTCACGGGAAATCTGCCTCCAGCAAAACCGCGACCTTCCGATCATGGTCAAAGCTGACATTACCCGCACCGACCCCCTTACCGGAGCGGTTCAGGTGTGCTGGACCAAACCCTCCGAGCTCGATACCATCAGCCATCCGGGGCCTTATAGTTACGAGCTGCTGCGGGCTGCGGGCCTCAACCCCGCCCCAGCCGCGTTCCAACCCATTTCCGGGCGCCTGTCCAGCCTTACCTTTGCCGGGGCCAACGACACCTGCTTCCTCGATCAAAACCTCAATACCGTGTCCGGCCCGTATTCCTACCGGGTAGCGTTGTATACCGGGTCTGCGCAAACGACGCCCTTAGGGCTAAGCGGCCCTACCTCTACGGTTTTCCTGCAGGCAAGCCCTACCGACAAAGCGATCAATTTATCCTGGCAGGAGAATGCGTCCTGGGATAATTACCTCTTTATCGTTGAGCGGCAAAACATTCAGGGCGAATTCGATTCCATTGGAACCAGCTTTTCGAATGCATTCCAGGACAAAGGGCTCGTCAATGGAAGGGAATATTGTTACCGCATCCGGGCTCTGGGTACCTACAGCATCCCGGAAATTGTCAGCCCGCTGATCAACCACTCCCAAATTGTTTGTGCTGTTCCGAAGGACAACGTGCCGCCCTGCCCGCCCGAACTGACGGTCAAGAATGTTTGCGATACCCCGGATGGGTGCGCCAGTTGGGCGCCCCCGGTCAACAACCTCACCTGGAGCGACCCAAGGGAGACGTGCCCCGAAGCGACCGATATCGCCGGCTACCGAATCTACTTTGCCCCTAGGCCCGGCGAGCCCCTGGCCAGGATAGGCCAGGTAAATGGCGTCGGCAACCGGGGGTACTCCCATTCGCCCGAATTCGGGTTGATCGGATGCTATGCCGTTACCGCCTTTGACCTCCTCAACAACGAAAGCGCCCTCAGCGATACGGTGTGCGTTGATAATTGCCCGCGCTACCAGCTTCCCAACGCCTTTACGCCGAACGGCGACGGGCAGAACGATTTGTTCACTCCGTTCCCTTTCTGCTTTATCGAACGAATTGAATTTAAAGTGTTTAACCGTTGGGGACAGCTGGTATTTGAAACGACCGACCCGTTGATCAACTGGGACGGGAGAAACCTGAACGGGGAAGCACTTCCCAACGGCGCCTATTCCTATATCTGCAAGGTATACGAACAACGGCTGGCGGGCGTTTTGGAACAACCCATTCCCCTGGCAGGGTACATTCAATTGGTGAGAGGGGACGAATAACGCGCAATTCCCCTTGCAGCCAAAACAGCCCCGGGGCGCGTGCAAAGGAATAACCTGAACTTAAACACAAAACTATGTTTACCGGCATCATCGAAGCCATGGGCAACGTTCGCCAAATCCGCAAGGAGGGCAGCAACGTCCATTTTACGCTTGCATCTCCCATTTCCGGAGAATTAAAGATCGACCAGAGCCTCGCCCACAACGGGGTTTGCCTGACGGTAGTCGCCCTCGGAGAAGGTACGCATACCGTTACCGCCATTGAAGAAACGTTGATCCGCTCCAATCTGGGCGACCTCCAGGTTGGGGATTCCGTTAACCTGGAACGCTCCATGCGCTCAGACGGACGCCTGGACGGGCACATTGTTCAGGGGCACGTCGACGCTACTGCCCGTTGCACAGGCGTCGAAACCATCGAGGGCAGCTGGTACTACCACTTTCAATACGCCCCCAGCCCGGAGCACCTGCTGGTCGACAAAGGCTCTATCGCCATCAACGGAGTAAGCCTGACCGTCGTCAATCCCGCCGAAGATCGCTTTTCCGTCGCGATTATCCCATACACCTTTGATCACACCACGTTTGGAAACCTGAAGGAAGGAATGCGGGTTAATCTGGAATTTGACGTGCTGGGAAAATATATCGCTAAATATGCGGCCCTCTATTTGGGCAAGGGATAAGCGCAAAAAACGAAGAGCTTGCCTCAAAAGACCGTTCTTTGCCTCCGGCATGAAATTTTATTTTCTTTTTTCAATTCTAATAAAAAAATTGCTTTGCAATTTTTTTATTAGAATTGAAAAAAGAAAATATTTTTTGGCGCCAGGAGCAAGAACACGCTTTTGAGACAAGCTCTTTATTCGACTTGTAGCGACGGGTCTATTTAGTATAGCGAGGCAGAGAGGACCTATAAGTCCTCTCCTACTTCTTCTCCTTCTTCGAAATACGCGTGCCGGTTTTCGAGTTCGGCGGCGCGGTCGCGGTGGGTCACCAACATGCTGTCGTATTCGCGTAATCCAGTGCCTGCCGGAATCCGTTTTCCTACGATCACGTTCTCCTTCAGGCCGGACAGGTTATCCACTTTCGCGCCAATAGCTGCGGTACTAAGCACTTTGGTTGTTTCCTGGAAGGACGCGGCCGAAATCCAGCTATAAGTGCCGAGCGAGGATTTAGTGATCCCCAGAAGCAGCGGGCTGGAAGTAGCGGAAACGGCGTCCCTGTAAGTCACCAGGTTCTTGTCATTGCGCTTGAGATACGAGTTTTCCTCCCGGATCTGGCGCAGCGTCACCAGCTGCCCCGGTTTGAGGCGGTTGGAATCCCCGGAATCCGTAACCACCTTTTTATCGTAAATCCAGTCGTTCTGCTCCAGGAAGTCGTAGCGGTCAACCGCTTCGCTTTCCAGGAAGTTGGTGTCGCCAGAATCTTCGATTTGGACGCGCCGCATCATCTGTCGAACGATCACTTCAATGTGCTTGTTGTTGATCGTAATCCCCTGAGAGCGATACACTTCCTGAACGCCATTGACCAGATACTGCTGTACGGCAAAAGGCCCTTTGATGTTGAGAATATCCCGCGGCGCCACCGACCCATCGGACAGAGGCGTACCGGCGCGCACGAAGTCGCCGTCCTGAACCAGAATATGTTTGGAAAGCCCGATCAGGTATTTCCGGATTTGTCCATCCTTAGCCGTAATGGAGATCTCCCGGTTGCCGCGCTTGATCTTGCCAAAGTTGACAACGCCGTCGATTTCCGACACAATGGCCGGGTTGGACGGGTTCCTGGCTTCGAACAATTCGGTAACCCGCGGCAGACCGCCGGTGATATCCTGAATCTTGCCCAGGCTCCGGGGAATTTTAGCCACTTTATCCCCTGCGCTAAGTTCTTGCCCATCTTCAATCGAGATGTACGAACCCACCGGCAGGGTATAGTTTTTCAACTCCTCCCCATCCGGGCTTACGATCATGATGACCGGGATTTTGCGCCGGTTTCTGCTTTCGATAATTACCTTTTCCGCAAACCCGGTCTGGTCGTCGCGCTCCAAACGGTAGGTGACGCCTTCTTCGATGCTTTCGAAACGAGCGACCCCGCTAAATTCGGAAATGATCACCGCGTTGAACGGATCCCAGTCGCAAATGCGCTGACCGCGCTGGATCAGCTCGCCATCTTTCACATACAACTGCGCGCCGTAGGGAATGTGGTGGAAAACGAATTGTTTGCTGGTTTCCGGATCGACGATCCGGATCTCGCCCGTCCGGGAGAGCACGATAGACGACGACTCCCCGCCGTCTTTTTCGTATTGAGTCACCTTCATCCCGTCGAACTCCACCCGTCCGTTAAACTTGGAGAGGATTTCGGATTCGGTTTTAGACAAGGAGGCGACCCCGCCCACGTGGAACGTCCGGAGAGTAAGCTGAGTACCTGGTTCCCCGATCGATTGGGCGGCAATGATCCCAACAGCATCGCCCGTTTCGGCGATACGTCCGGTAGCCAGGTTTTTCCCGTAGCACTTGGCACAAACCCCGCGCTTGGTTTCGCATGTGAGCACCGAGCGGATGGTCACCGTTTCAATGCCCACCTCTTCAACCAGCTTCGCCAGGCGGGAATCAATAAACCCGCCGGCGCGAAGGATCAGTTCGTCGTCGAGCGGGTGATAAATATCGTGCAGGTGAAGCGGCCTTCAATCCGGGCTGCCAGGTTCTCGATAATTTTTTCGCTCTCCTTCAAAGCGGAGGTTTCAATCCCCCGCAGGGTATTGCAATCGTCCTCAGAGATGACTACATCCTGAGCAACATCGACCAGACGACGGGTCAGGTAACCGGCATCGGCTGTTTTAAGGGCCGTATCCGCCAAACCTTTACGCGCGCCGTGGGTAGAGATAAAATATTCCTGAACGGAGAGTCCGTCGACAAAGTTGGACAAGATCGGGTTTTCGATAACCGCGCCGCCCGTATCGCCCGACTTTCTGGGCTTGGCCATCAGGCCCCGCAATCCGCACAACTGCTTGATCTGTTGTTTGGACCCCCGGGCGCCGGAGTCGAGCATCATGAACACCGAATTAAAGCCCTGCTTGTGCAAAGCCAATTCGCGCATCAGGGTTTCCGTGATCTTGTTGTCGGCGTACGTCCATTTGTCGATAATCTGGTTGTAGCGCTCGTTATTGGTGATCAGACCCATGTTGTAGTTATCCCACACCTCATCGACTTCCTGATGGGCTTCCACCAGCGTGTCTTCCTTGATCGAGGGGGTAATCAGGTCTCCGAGGTTAAAGGACAAACCGCCGCGGAACGCCCAGGTAAACCCGAGGTCTTTGATGTCGTCCAGAAAATCGGCGGTCACGGCGAAATTGGTCCGTTCGATAACTTCGCCAATGACCTTTTTAAGGTTCTTCTTGGTCAACAGCTCGTTTACATAAGGTACGGTTTGCGGCACGACCTGGTTGAACATCACCCTGCCCGTCGTGGTGTCGGTAAGCCGGGTGACCAGATTGCCTTGTTCGTCCTCTACACGGACTCTGGCTTTAATCCGCGCATGGAGATCCAGGACGCCTTCGTTATAGGCGATGATGACCTCTTCGGCGGAGTAGAACCGCATCCCTTCTCCTTTCACCTTGATCGCCTCGGTAGAACGCCGTTCCTTGGTAATGTAGTAAAGGCCAAGGACCATGTCCTGAGAAGGCAGCGTAACCGGCGTGCCGTTCTGAGGGTTCAGCATGTTGTGCGAAGAGAGCATCAGGACCTGCGCCTCGACCTGCGCCTTCGGCTCAGCGGGACGTGAACGGCCATCTGGTCGCCGTCGAAGTCGGCGTTGAACGCCGCGCAGACGAGCGGGTGCAGCTGGATCGCTTTGCCTTCGATCAGCCGGGGCTGGAAGGCCTGGATCGACAAACGGTGGAGCGTCGGTGCGCGGTTGAGCAACACCGGGTGCCCTTTGAGGATATTTTCCAGGATTTCCCAGATGACCGGATCTTTGCGGTCTACCAGTTTCTTTGCAGATTTGACGGTCTTGACAATGCCGCGTTCGATCAGTTTGCGGATGACGAACGGCTTGAACAGCTCCGCAGCCATGGATTTGGGGATACCGCATTCATGGAGTTTGAGGGTGGGGCCAACCACGATGACCGAACGGCCGGAATAATCCACCCGTTTCCCGAGGAGGTTCTGACGGAACCGGCCCTGCTTTCCCTTGAGAATATCGCTCAGGGATTTCAGCGGGCGGCCGCCTTCGGCTTTGACCGCATTGGATTTCCGGGAGTTGTCGAACAGCGAGTCGACCGCTTCCTGGAGCATGCGCTTTTCGTTCCGCAGGATCACCTCCGGAGCTTTGATTTCCAGAAGGCGCTTGAGCCGGTTATTGCGGATAATCACCCGACGGTACAGGTCGTTGAGGTCCGAGCTGGCAAAGCGGCCGCCGTCCAGCGGAACCAAAGGCCGAAGTTCCGGGGGAATGACAGGGAGATATTGGATCACCGTCCATTCCGGGCGGTTTTCCATACGCGTCAGGCCTTCGCGGAAAGCCTCCACTACACGGAGGCGCTTCAGGGCTTCCGACTTCCGCTGCTGAGATGTTTCATTGGCTGCCTGATGGCGCAGGTCATAGGAAAGCTGATCCAGATCGAGGCGCATGAGCAAATCGCGAACCGCTTCCGCCCCCATCTTGGCGATAAACTTATTGGGATCGGATTCATCGAGCATCAGGTTTTCCTGAGGCAGCGTTTCAATGATATCCAGATATTCCTCTTCAGAAAGCAGATCCATCTGACTGACTCCGTCCGCTCCTTTAACGCCGGGTTGAATCACCACGTAGCGTTCGTAGTAGACGATCGATTCCAGCTTTTTGGAAGACAGACCGAGCATGTAGCCGATCTTGTTGGGCAGCGATTTGAAGAACCAGATATGCACGACCGGGACCACGAGTTTGATGTGGCCCATGCGTTCGCGGCGCACTTTCTTTTCCGTCACCTCCACCCCGCAGCGGTCGCAGACGATGCCTTTGTACCGGATTCGTTTATACTTCCCGCAATAACATTCATAATCCTTGACAGGACCGAAGATCCGTTCGCAGAATAACCCATCCCGCTCCGGTTTATAAGACCGGTAGTTGATCGTTTCCGGCTTCAGCACCTCGCCATAGGACCGCTCCAGAATTTCGTCCGGAGAAGCCAGGCTGATGGTGATGCTGTCGAAGTCTTGCCTTAGCAGATTGGTCTTCTTTTTGAAAGACATATGTTGCACAATTTAATACAGGTTATTCAAACTTGACATCCAGTGCCAGGCCGCGCAATTCATGTACGAGTACGTTGAACGATTCGGGGATATTAGGCTCGGGCAGGTTATCGCCTTTGACGATTGCCTCATAGGCTTTAGCCCGGCCGGTAATATCATCCGATTTAATCGTCAGCAACTCCTGGAGGATATTGGCGGCGCCGAAGGCTTCGAGGGCCCAGACCTCCATTTCTCCGAAGCGCTGGCCGCCAAACTGGGCTTTACCGCCCAGCGGTTGCTGGGTGATCAGCGAGTACGGCCCGATCGAGCGGGAGTGCATTTGTCATCAACCATGTGAGAAAGCTTGAGCATGTAGATCACCCCAACCGTTGCCTGCTGGTGGAACCGGTCGCCGGTTTCTCCGTCGTGGAGATACGTTTGGCCCAGCGTAGGCAAGCTTGCCTTCTGGATCCACTCTTCGATCTCTTCCTGGCTGGCCCCGTCAAAGATAGGGGTAGCGAACTTCACTCCGAGCTTTTGGCCAGCCCAGCCGAGCACCGTTTCGAAGATCTGCCCAAGGTTCATACGGGAAGGTACGCCCAGTGGGTTCAACACGATGTCCACCGCGGTTCCGTCTTCCAGGAAGGGCATATCCTCGATGCGCACGATCCGGGATACAATACCTTTGTTTCCGTGGCGTCCAGCCAGTTTATCCCCCACCTTCAGCTTGCGTTTTTTGGCCATATATACTTTGGCCAGTTTGAGCACGCCGGCAGGAAGTTCATCCCCGATGCTGATGTTGAACTTTTCGCGCTTGTTGCGGCCGATCTCTTCATTGACCTTGATGCTGAAGTTGTGCAGCAAGCGGGCCACCAGTTCGTTGGTTTGCGGGACATCGGTCCAGTTGCTGTAATCCACCGACGTATAATCTACTTCCCGAAGGATATCCGGAGAGAACCGGGTACCTTTCTGAATCAGCATCTCGTTATAGACGCTGCGCACGCCGTTGCTGCTTTTGTCCTTGAGCAGCACCATCAATTTGTCTACCAGTTTCGTCAGCAATTCGTTGAGTTCGATCTTGTGCTGATCGTCGAGGCGGGTCAGTTGATCTTTTTCCGACGTTTTCTGGACCTTGTCTTTTTTGGCCCGGGCAAACAGCTGCTTGTCGATAATCACCCCATTGATGGAAGGGGGCGCCTTGAGGGAAGCGTCCTTCACGTCGTAACTTTGTCGCCAAAAATGGCTCGGAGCAGTTTCTCTTCCGGGGTCGGGTCGGATTCCCCTTTGGGGTGATCTTGCCAATCAGGATATCCCCTTCCTTAACCCAGGCGCCGATACGGATGATCCCGTTTTCGTCCAGGTCTTTGGTTGCTTCTTCGCTCACGTTGGGGATGTCGTTGGTCAATTCTTCTTCGCCGAGTTTGGTATCGCGGACATCGAGCTCGAAGTGTTCGATGTGAACGGAGGTGAAGATATCTTCCCGCACCACGCGCTCCGAGATCACGATAGCATCTTCAAAGTTATACCCTTTCCAGGGCATGAAAGCTACTTTCATGTTTTGGCCAAGGGCAAGTTCGCCGCTGTCGGTAGCATACCCGTCGCAAAGAATCTGGCCCCGGGTCACGCGGTCGCCTTTGCGTACAATAGGCCGCAGGTTGATGCAGGTGCCCTGGTTGGTCCGGCGGAACTTGATCAGATCGTACACTTTGAGGCTGTCTTCGAACGACACCAGTTGTTCTTCAGAGGTGCGGTCGTAACGGACCTCAATGCGGTTGGCGTCGACGTACTCGACCACCCCTTCTCCTTCGGCGTTGAACAGCATCCGGGAGTCGCGGGCAACTTTGCCTTCCAGGCCGGTGCCCACGATAGGAGACTTGGGTTTCAACAGCGGCACCGCCTGGCGTTGCATGTTGGAGCCCATCAGGGCGCGGTTGGCGTCGTCGTTTTCGAGGAACGGGATCATGGAGGCAGAAACCCCCACAATTTGGTTCGGCGCCACGTCCATGTACTGGATTTCCTCCGGAGTCAGTACGGGGAATTCGCCCGATTCCCGGCATTTCACCTTGTCGGAGAGGAAGTTTCCTTCGTCGTCCAAGATGGCATTGGCTTGAGCAATACGGAAGAAGTCTTCGCCTTCAGCGGAAAGGTATTTCGGGTCGCCGTCTTTGTCGACGATCCCCCCGTCCACTTTGCGGTAGGGGGTTTCGAGGAATCCCATTTTATTGATCTTTGCGTGCACGCAAAGCGTGGAGATCAGACCGATATTGGGGCCTTCCGGGGTTTCGATGGTACACAAGCGCCCGTAGTGGGAATAGTGTACGTCGCGCACCTCAAAGCCTGCCCGTTCGCGGGAAAGGCCTCCGGGGCCGAGGGCAGAGATCCGCCGCTTGTGGGTAATTTCCGACAAGGGGTTGGTCTGGTCGAGGAACTGGGAAAGCTGGCTCGTTCCGAAGAACGAGTTGATGACCGACGACAGCGTGCGGGCGTTGATCAGGTCCACCGGAGTGAACACCTCGTTGTCGCGCACGTTCATCCGTTCGCGGATGGTGCGGGCCATACGCGCCAACCCGACTCCAAACTGAGCGAACAATTGTTCGCCCACGGTGCGCACCCGGCGGTTGCTCAGGTGGTCGATGTCATCGATATCCGCTTTTTGGTTCATCAAACTCACCAGATACTTGACGATGGAGATGATATCCTCCTTGGTCAGCACCAGGGTTTCCTGGTCGATGGTGAGTTCCAGTTTCCGGTTGATCTTGTACCGGCCCACTTCGCCCAGGTTATAGCGCTTATCCGAGAAAAACAGTTTCTCGATAATGCCCCTGGCGGTTTCTTCGTCGGGCGGATCAGTACCGCGGAGTTGCCGGTAGATATACTGCACCGCTTCGAGTTCGGAGCTGGTGGAGTCCTTTTGCAAGGTATTGTAAATGATGGAATAGTCCTGTTCGATCTCCTCTTTTTGGAGGATGATGACCTCTGCCCCGGATTCCAGAATAAGTTCCAGGTTATCCTCATCAATCACGATATCCCGTTCGAGGATGATCTCGTTGCGTTCGATGGTGACGACCTCGCCGGTATCCTCATCCACGAAGTCTTCGATCCAACTGCGCAGCACGCGGGCGGCAAGCTTTCTGCCCATCGCGTTTTCGAGGTTGTCGCGGTTAACGGGCACCTCATCTGCCAGGTCGAAAATATCGAGAATAGCCTTATCGGTGTCGTAGCCGATCGCCCGAAGCAGGGTGGTTACCGGAAATTTCTTTTTCCGGTCGATGTAGGCATACATCACCGTGTTAATATCGGTAGCGAATTCCATCCAGGCGCCTTTGAAAGGGATAACCCGGGCGGAATAGATCTTGGTGCCATTGGGATGGACGCTCTGGCCGAAGAACACCCCGGGAGAGCGATGCAACTGGGATACGATGACCCGTTCGGCGCCGTTGATGACAAAAGTACCTTTGGGCGTCATGTAGGGGATATTCCCGAGGAAAACATCCTGGACGATGGTCTGGAAATCGACGTGTTCTTCGTCGTTACAGGACAAGCGCAGTTTCGCCTTCAAGGGAACGCTATAGGTCAGTCCGCGCTGCATACATTCCTCGATGGAATAGCGGGGAGGATCGATAAAATAGTCGAGGAATTCGAGGACGAAGATGTTCCGGGCATCCGTAATCGGAAAGTTTTCCTGAAACACCTTATACAGGCCTTCGTTGATCCGATTTTCCGGAGTGGTTTCCAGTTGGAAGAATTCCTGGAAGGACTTCAACTGGATTTCGAGGAAATCCGGATAGTCGGAGATGAATTTTGTTTTGCCGAAACTGATCCGCTGATTTTCGGCAGAGAGAACCTTTCCGTTGGAAGTCATCTGCAATTCTGTTTATGTGTAAAGGCGGTAAACAGCTTTCTGGAAACCGCCAAGGTATTTAATGGCTTAAGACCTCGGAAAGATCAAGGTCGACATAGTCCGGGGTAGACGACGATAGGCTTAGCGGATTACACCTAATCCGCTAAGCCTTTGTAGTAGTAATGCAAGTCTAGAAAAACGACGGTATTCTTAGCATATCAGCATTCTGGACAAGACAGCGTCAAAAGAGGATTACTTCAGTTCAACCTGAGCGCCTGCTTCTTCGAGCTTGGCTTTCAGGGATTCCGCTTCCTCTTTGGATACGCCTTCTTTGAGCGGGCTTGGAGCACCGTCCACCAGGTCCTTTGCTTCTTTCAAGCCGAGGCCGAGTAAGTTCTTCACTTCTTTAACGACGTTCAGTTTCTGAGCGCCAGCAGAAGTCAGAATGACATCGAATTCCGTTTTTTCCTGAACAGCAGGTCCTGCCGCGTCGCCGCCTGCCGCAGGCGCAGCAACCGCAACTGCCGCCGCAGCCGGCTCAATGCCGTGCTCCGTTTTGAGGATGTCTGCCAGTTCATTCACTTGCTTAACGGTAAGGTTTACCAGCGTTTCCGCGAGAGCCTTTAAATCCGCCATGGTAATTTCTTTTTAAAAGGTTGTAAAAAAGTTATATGTGCGGTTAGCTTGGAAGCCAAAATCAAGAGGCAAAGCTGCCGGACCGCCATACCAGCCGTTTGCCTGGGCGAGCGTTATTCGCCTCGTTCTTCCAGGGTTTTCAGCAAACCCATGACCTTTTGCCCAGCCGACTGAAGGGCGCCAATGACATTGCGTGGGGGAGACTGGAGCAAGCCAATCACTTCGCCCAGCAGTTCCTCTTTGCTCTTCAGCTTGATCAAAACGTCGATCTGGTCGTCGCCGGCAAAAACAGCCGAGTCGATATAAGCGCCTTTCAACTGCGGCCTTTCCGAAGAAGCGCGAAACTCCTTGAGCATCTTGGCCGGTAGATTGGCGGTTTCCGAGAAAAGCACGACGGTTGAGCCGTGCAGCAGCTCGAATACCTGCTCGTAATTTTTGTCCGCAGGAGCGCCTTCCAGGGCTTTCTTGATCAGCTTGTTCTTGATCATTTGAACCCCGATGCCTTTTTCAAAGCAAACCCTCCTGAATTTATTGGTTTCGGCTACCGTCATGGACGTCGTGTCCGTCAGGTAGAAGAACGCGTTATTAGCAAACTGCTCTTTCAGCGCCTCGATAGTAGCCGTTTTTTCAGCCTTGTTCATCGCATTTCAGATTTAAAACATTAACGAACTACCTTCGGATCCACCTTGATGCCCGGACTCATCGTCGAGGCGATGGTGATCGTTTTGAAATAGATGCCTTTTGCAGTAGAAGGCTTCATGCGCTGGAGCGTGTGCAGCACCTCGTTGGCGTTGTCCAACAGCTTTTCCGGGCTGAAGGAGACCCGGCCGATCGAGGTGTGAACGATCCCGTATTTATCGACGCGGAAAGAAATCTTCCCTTTTTTCACTTCGCTCACCGCAGCCCCGATATCGGTAGTCACCGTACCGGTTTTGGGGTTGGGCATCAGGTTGCGCGGTCCAAGCACACGGCCCAAGCGGCCTACCTGGGCCATGACCTGCGGCATGGCAATCGCCACGTCGAAATCGGTCCAACCCTCTTGTACCTTTTGCATCAAATCCTCCAACCCGACATAGTCGGCGCCGGCCGCTTTGGCTTCCTCTGCCTTGTCCGGCGTACAGAAAACCACGACACGCTTGGTCTTACCCGTACCGTGAGGCAGGCCTACCGTACCCCGAAGGGCCTGGTCGGGTTTCCTTGGATCCACGCCCAGCCGGATATGGATATCCACCGAAGCGTCGAATTTGGTGAGGCTCACCTCCTTGACCAGCGGCATGGCCTCTTCAAGGGTGTGCATCTTGAACCGGTCTACCTTGGGATTGACAGCGGCTCTTTTTTTACCTAGTTTCGTTGACATATCAGAATGTTTTGAGGTGGTAACGTCTGGCTGTTAAAGAGCCAAACTCCCTGCTGAACAAATACGCAAGTTTAGTTGTCGGAGCTGCTTTCCCCCGTAGCCCAGGGCGCTTCGCCTTCAATGGTGATCCCCAAACTGCGGGCTGAACCGGCGATCATTTTCATCGCGGACTCAATGGTAAAGCAGTTGAGGTCGGGCATTTTGTCTTCGGCAATAGCGCGCACCTGATCCCAGGTAACTTTACCGACTTTTTTCCGGTTCGGTTCGGCGGAACCCGTTTTCACCTTGGCTGCTTCGAGCAGCTGGATGGCTGCGGGAGGCGTTTTGATGACGAATTCGAAGGATTTATCCTTGTACACCGAGATTACCACAGGGAGGATCTTGCCCATTTTGTCCTGGGTTACGGCGTTAAACCGCTTGCAGAACTCCATGATATTCACCCCTTTGGAACCCAATGCCGGACCGATTGGAGGCGCAGGGTTGGCTTGACCGCCTTTTACCTGAAGTTTGATATAAACATCTACTTCCTTTGCCATGTTACATTTTGGATTTAACCTTGCCCGGACAGACGGCTTTGGGAAGCGAATCACCCGGCATGGACCGGCTGAACAAAAGCCACTGAACAAGCTTCAACAATTTATCGTTAGGACGCTTTTTCTACCTGCATGAAGTTGAGCTCCACCTCCGTGCCGCGGCCGAAGATCTTGACGATCACCTTCAACTTTTTCTTTTCCTCATTTACTTCCTGAATGTCGCCGATGAACTCGGTGAACGGCCCGTCGATGATCTTCACGGTTTCTCCCACGATAAACGGTTCGATCAGGGATTCCGCAGCATCCTGCGTTTCATCTACTTTGCC
This sequence comes from Haliscomenobacter sp., assembly GCA_016713275.1. Classification (GTDB taxonomy): domain Bacteria; phylum Bacteroidota; class Bacteroidia; order Chitinophagales; family Saprospiraceae; genus JADJPL01. Next base: position 80,212 of record JADJPL010000014.1, on the reverse strand, counting down.
GAGCAGCCGGTTGGCATCCGACTCCTTCATCGGCGTAGGCGTGTTTTTCCCCAGGAAGTGGATGACATTGGGAACATTGGCGATTTCCTGAATCACTTCGCCCGAAAGTTTACTTGGGAGGGCCTCCAGAAGAATATATCCCGGCAAGATATTCCGTTCGGAAATCACTTTCTTGCCGTTTCGAATCTTGTACACCTTTTCCGTAGGAACAAGCACTTGGGAAATAAAATCACCCCAGTTGTTGAGCTGAATTTCCTTCTCAATCCGTTCTTTGATTTTGCGTTCTTTTCCGCTGATCACCCGCAAAGAATACCACCGCTTTTCCTCCGACATGACGCCTACCTCTCGTGGTTAATTAAATCCCGTAGATCAGATTCAGGCCCGTTTTGGAAATAACATCCATTACAAACACCAGCAAAGCGAAGAGCACCGAAGCCACGATGACGACGATGGTACTGCTTTGAAGGTTGGCCCAGTTTGGCCAGGTCACCTTAGTGATCAATTCATTATAGCTTTCGACTACGTACTTTTTGATGCTTTCCATAATTGGATCAATGCGTCAACAACTCATTTTGTGGCACGGGCAGAAGGACTCGAACCCTCAGCCTACGGTTTTGGAGACCGTCGCTCTACCACTTGAGCTATGCCCGTTTAAAGAATGGTAGAGGATGTCTCAATAAATCATTGGAGACACCCTCTACTGGAAATTCCATATATCCAGGAGCCCTCAAAGGGCTCGCGCGATTAATCGAGGATCTCAGTTACCTGACCAGCACCAACGGTGCGGCCACCTTCGCGGATAGCGAAGCGGAGACCTTTTTCCATAGCGATAGGGCTCAGGAGATTCACTTCCAAAGAGACGTTATCGCCAGGCATTACCATTTCAACGCCGCCAGGGAGCATGCAATCTCCGGTAACGTCCGTCGTACGGAAGTAGAACTGCGGGCGGTAGCCGTTGAAGAACGGCGTATGGCGGCCGCCTTCGTCTTTGCTAAGAACGTACACCTCGCACTTGAACTTCATATGCGGCTTCACGGAGTTTGGCGCGCAGATAACCATCCCACGGCGGATTTGGGTCTTTTCAATACCGCGCAGCAGCAGACCGGCGTTGTCGCCAGCTTCTCCGCGGTCGAGCAGTTTGCGGAACATTTCCACCCCAGTAACCGTAGAAGTCAGCGGCTTTTCGCCCGGCTTCATCATACCAACGATCTCGACGGATTCGCCAACGTTGATCACGCCGCGCTCGATCCGGCCAGTGGCCACCGTACCGCGGCCTGTGATAGAGAACACGTCTTCGATCGGCATCAGGAAGGGCTGGTCTACCAGACGGACAGGCTCGGGGATCTCGTTGTCAACGGCATCCATCAGGTCGTGGATAGCTTGAACGTATTTAGGATCGCCTTCGAGAGCTTTCAGCGCAGATCCTTTGATCACGCTGGTATTATCGCCATCAAACTGGTAAGTGTCCAGAAGTTCGCGAACTTCCATTTCCACCAGTTCCAACATTTCTTCATCGTCGACGAGGTCCACTTTGTTCATGAACACGACAATACGCGGAACGCCTACCTGGCGAGCCAGCAGGATGTGCTCGCGGGTTTGAGGCATCGGGCCGTCGGTAGCGGCAACGACGAGAATAGCGCCATCCATCTGAGCGGCGCCCGTAACCATGTTCTTCACGTAGTCGGCGTGGCCGGGGCAATCTACGTGCGCATAGTGACGTTTCTGCGTTTGATATTCCACGTGCGCGGTATTGATCGTAATACCACGCTCTTTTTCTTCAGGAGCAGCGTCGATCGAGTCGTAATCGCGCTTTTCAGCAAGGCCGGCCTCCGCCAAAACCATCGTGATCGCAGCAGTCAGCGTCGTCTTACCGTGGTCAACGTGACCGATGGTGCCGATGTTTACGTGAGGTTTTGTCCGTTCAAATTTTCCCTTAGCCATCGTATAGAATTTTGGATATGAAGTTAGTGATCAAAAAAACAGCCCAAAATACCTGGAGCCAATGAGGGGGATTGAACCCCTGACCCCTTCCTTACCATGGAAGTGCTCTACCCCTGAGCTACATTGGCAATGCGTGGGCAGCGTTTCCGCTACCACAAAAAATGAGCGGGCGACGAGACTCGAACCCGCGACCCTCAGCTTGGAAGGCTGATGCTCTACCAACTGAGCTACACCCGCTAATATAAATGCGTAGGCCCCAAATCGCATGACGAGCATGCGAAAAAGCGCCTGCGCACTTAAACATGTGGGGGTTGTTGGATTCGAACCCACTCAGCTAAAAGCACCAGATTTACAGTCTGGCCCGGCTCTCCCACTCCGGCGAACCCCCAGGTATGTCAACGCATGTCCGGCTTCCAGCCGGCATGTTTTTGAAACCTCCGTTCCCGCGTTCCGGCTGCCTGCCCGCCTGATAACCTGGAGCCAGCAGAGGGACTCGAACCCCCGACCAGCTGATTACAAATCAGCTGCTCTACCAACTGAGCTATGCTGGCTGCTTTGTGGCTCGGAGGCGCGTTTCGCAGAACCCGGTTTTGCTTCAAAAAACGCTTTTTGAGATCATTTTCTCAAAGCGATTGCAAAGATAGGCCCTTTAACGACAACTGCAAAAAAAAGTTTAGAGAATGTACAATTTTTCAATCGTGGATGCAAAGATAGCCTATTCAACTAAAAAAACCTAGCGCTGGAGAGGACAAAACCAACGGGGCCGGGAATTTGTTCCCGGCCCCGTTGGTTTTGTCCTCCGGTTTATTCTAAAGCCAGAGGGCAGTCTCAAAAGACCGATCTTTGCTCCCGGCGTGACCTTTTATTTTTTGGTACCGAGGGCGAAAACGGCCTTTTAGCCAGCTCGCTATGGCCTGATTTTCTCTTTATACCGTTGGATCTGGCGCTTAAGTGAATCCAATGCCTCGTCGACCGACGCCTCAAAGGTTTTGCTCACGGAAGTAGCCAAAAGGGTTTCCCCGGGAACATTCAGCCGCACTTCCACCACTTTGTCCCTGACCTGCCCGGAGTTTTCCAGTTTCAGCACCACGCGGGCATTGATGATCCGATCAAAAAACACCTCCATTTTGCTCAGCTTTTTTTCAATAAAATCGAGCAGCTTCTGGTCGGCTTTGAATTGAACCGCTTCGGTGTACACTTTCATAGAACGGGATTTTGTAACGTGAACAAATCTATTTTTAGACGTTAGCCTTTAGACCTTAGACGTTAGAAAAGCAGCTTACCGAACATCTAAAGTCTAAAGTCTAACATCTAACCTCCATCGTCTATTTTCGCTTTAGGGTGGGCCTGCTGGTAAATAGCCCGCAGGCGCTCCATCGTATGATGCGTGTAAATCTGGGTTGCCGCCAGGTTGGCGTGGCCCAGCAAGGTTTTAATCGCGTTGAGGTCGGCGCCATGGTCGGCCAGATGGGTGGCAAATGAATGGCGCAAGACGTGGGGACTGCGCTGCTCGGCGGCCGGGATGGACGTCAGGTAGCGGCGCACCAGATGGTAGAGGAATTTGGGGTACATCGGCTGCCCTTTGTCGGTCAGCAAAAGGGCGCCATCGCCGGCATCCGGAAACGCCTGGGCCCGGACGCGCACATACCTTGCGATCAATTGCCCAAGGCTGGCGCTGATGGGTATGAGGCGCTCCTTATTGCCCTTGCCCAGGACGCGCAGTTGCAACTGGTCCAGATCGGCAGAGGAGGGCGAAAGCTGGATCAGTTCTGCCCGCCGCATGCCGGTTCCGTAGAGCAGTTCCAGGGCCAGGGAATCGCGCAGGCTGGAAAAATCGCTGCCCTGCCGGGTTTGGGCCAACAAGGAAAGCATCTCCTTTTCCGGAACGACCGAAGGAAGGCGTTTGCCTGTTTTGGGCGTATGCAGGGCTTGCAGCGGATTGTGCTGTACCTGTCCCTGGCGGCGAAGGAAACGGAAATACGATTTTAATGCGGAAACTTTCCTCCGGATCGAATTGGGCGTCAGACCTTCCCGGACGAGTTCCACCACCCAGGAACGGACGTGGAACGGACTCAATTCCTGCATCTCCAAAAGGCCGTACGTGGTTTGGAGAAACTGCCGGAATTGCTCCAGGTCATTGCGGTAAGCCGCAGCGGTATGGGGAGAAAATCGCTTTTCGTAATGAAGGTATTGCAAAAACGGTCAATGTTCATGCACGTTATGTTCTTTCAGCGCCCGCCTGGGGACCGCGCGCCCATCGTTCTCAACGGATCTTGTTCTTCAAGGGTTAATGTAGGATTTTTTTTTTGAAAGAGGCAAGTATAAAAGGTTGCGAAGTTGCGGGGTTGCGAAGTTGCGGGGTTGCGAAGTTGCGGGGTTGCGAAGTTGCGGGGTTGCGGAGTGCTCGGTCCCCACCAGGGTAGACAGGCTTTTTGAGGAAGCGGCGGTGTTTTGGGTTTGACATACGTAAAAATAAAAAAACTGCCTTGGCAGCAGAGGATTTGCATCTGCGTGCCAAGGCAATTCGGAAAGATTATGGAAACGCTATTGGAAAGATCCTAAAGCTACGTCCATTAACATTTCCACGAAACCCTTTTTCGGTCAATACCCCGGGTTCTGCTGAGCAGCCAAGGTGGGATTTGTATTCAACTCAGCCGTTGGAAGCGGCCAAATGAACCGATAATCGTCGTAAGGAATTGCAGCCAGAGTAGCCGCAGCCCCAATATAGTTGCCATTAGCGTCGTAGTCTTTGCCAGGGGACCAACTGGCAAAAGTGGTATTGTTGTAACGAACTTTCTTAGGAATACCGCCTGTGGAAAATCCGGATCCAATGCAAGCCGATGGATATCCGCCCATCTCCTGCCTTCTCCCAGAAATTCAATTCTGCGTTCGTTCAGGATGGCTTTCGTCATAGCTATAGCATCAGCAAAGCTGGCATCGGTATATTGCTTGGCTACGTCCGTAACTGCGCGGTTTCTTACCTGGTTTAACAAAGCAAGCGCTTCTGGCATTTTACCCTGACGGGACTGGGCTTCTGCAACGTTAAGCAATACCTCCGCGTAACGGAGAATTGGGTTCCAATCATCCTGCGTAGTGATATTGCGGTACTTGTGAGAGAACCAAGCGCGGCCATTGTTTTTGGCCAGTTGGGTGCGACGTAAATCGGTCGCATCCCAGAAGGGTGCATTCCAGATAATCGGACTAATCGCAACCAAAGCACGCCCAGGCGCTATGCTATACATGACGGGAAGAGCGCCGTTTACACCTGAGTTATCCGCTTGAGAATTTTCTATAGAAAAAACGGATTCCGTGTTCGAAGTATAACCGGCAAAAGGACCTTCCGGAGTAGCGGTCAATTTGTAGGTAGCCTTGGTAAGGAGCTTATTCCCTTCGGTCACCACATTAGCCCAATCTCCCGTATGGAGGTAAAGGCGGGTCTTAAGAGCAATTGCAGCCCCCTGCGTCACCCGGGAAATTTGCTGAGAACCCGAACGTTTTTCTGGTAGGTTTTGCTCGGCAAAATTCAAATCTGCGAACATTAGGTCGTAGCACTCTTTTACTGTATTACGCGATTTTGCTACTGCTTCATTTAAATTATCGGTAGTATTAACCGGCGTGGTGCGATAAGGGACGCCCAGATGCGTAGCGCCTGCGGTGTGCTTATAAGGCCTGGCAAAATGGATCAACAACTCATGGTGCGCCAATGCCCGAAGGAAACGGGCTTCCCCTTCGTAAGCCTTCGCTTGGGCATCGGTGATTATTCCTTTTGTCGCTGCATTCTGCACTCCCTCGATCACAATATTGGCGCGGTTGATCAATGAATACAAGGTTTGCCAGTGAAAGTCATTATTCGCGGTGGTGGGATTATAGGTTGCCTCATAAGTAATTGCATAAAACGTGGCAACATTGAGCATATCTTCCCCCCGGTTATCCCCCTGTTCCACATTAGCTGCGCCGAAGGGATACCCACGGACTGCTCCGCCCGCATAAAAACCGCTTTGAGCGGCGTCATATACCCCTACCATGGACAATTCTACCCGTTTAGGCGTATCAAACGCCAATACGTCCGTAAGCCGGTCGAAGGGCAATAAATCCGTTGTATCCTTTTCGCAAGCGGGAAAGAGGCCTGCGATCAGCAGGACAGCAAGGAAGATGAGCGATTTTCTTAATATCATTAATTTGTTCATAACCATTAAGTTTTAAGAATTAGAAACCAAGGTTCAAACCAAACGTAAATACGCGTTGCTGTGGGTTACCGTTAAAGTCCACACCGAACCCATTGGTATTCGTTTCCGGATCAAGGCCATTATAGCCAGTTATCGTCAGAATGTTCTGAGCCTGGATATATAGACGCAGCCGGTCAATCGTAAGTCTGCGGGTCAAATTCTTTGGAAGCGTATACCCCAAAGAGAGATTGCCGAAACGCACAAAGTCGCCTTTTTCAACGAAGCGGGTGGTATTCGCCACGTTAACCCTGGCTTGCTGGTTGAGTACCAGTTTCGGGGTCTTACCGTCTCCAGTGTTTTGGGCGCTTTGCCAACGGCCAAGGATGGATTTGCCGTTATTGTTAAAACTTTGTTCCACGAGGTCTACCTCTGTCCGGTTTACGATCATGTTCCCTCCGGAGAAGCGGATGAAGATATTGGCATCAAAATTCCCAAAAGTGAGGTTATTATCAAAACCGCCAAACCATGTAGGCAGCGCGCTACCCAGGATTTTTCGATCAGTTGTTTGAGATAAGGTAGTAACTTCACCCCGAACTCCCGGGTTGTTTGGATCAAATTTGTAGTATTGCCCGTTGCTGATTTCCTGCTCGACAGGAGTGCCGTCGATTTTGTAATAAACCGGGTTGCCATTGGCAGGATTAACCCCGTAATATTCAAACCCATAAATAGAGTTGATGGATTCGCCAACCCGGATGATGTTAAATTCACCCGTTATATCTTGATTATTCACCAGTTCCTTCACTTCGTTATTTTGGGTGGAGAAGTTAAGGTTCGAGCTCCAACGGAATTTGCCAGTACTCACCACTACCGCATCCAGTGTTACTTCGATCCCACTATTCGTTACGCGTCCAATGTTTTGGCTGATGCTGTTTCCAGGAATACCAACGGATGGGGCGGTAGGCGCTTGTAATATGATATCGTCGTTGTCCTGATACCAGTAGGCAGCAGAGACGTTGATCCGGTTGTCCAGCAATCCAATATCCAAGCCTGCATCGTATTTTTTCTGCGCTTCCCATTTGAGTTGATCGTTGCCAAAGTTGCTGTAAGCAATCCCGTTTTGGGAGCCATATTGGGCGGAGCTATAGGAACCGATGTAAGGATAGTTGCCGATGGCCGTGTTGCCTACCTCTGCAAAAGAACCGCGAATTCTCAGATCGGAGATTACATTTTTGAACCCTCCCCAGAATGGTTCTTCAGAAACCCTCCACGCGAACGACCCGCCCGGGAAATAGCCTACCCGGTTAGCTTCCGGCAAAGCAGACAAAGCATCCCGCCGAATAGAGGCGCTGAGGTAGTATTTATTGGCGAAGTTGTAATTGACGCGCCCTAAGTAAGAAGCGATCCCGTTTTCGGAAATCCCACCTGCAGAGGTTTGGTTAGCGAACGTGCCGCTGACGATGTTTTCCTGGAAGTATAGGTCGGAGATATCCGTTACCGTAGTTTGGAAGAACGTGGAACGCTGTTTCTGGTACTCCTGAACAAGGGTTATCCCTACATTGTGGTTCTCACCAAACTTGTTGTTGTAATTCAGAATATTTTGCCAGTTCCAGCGGGTAAACGGAGAATATGCCTGAGATATCCGGCCATTGGCGGAAAACCCATCGCCGTGGCGCGGATCCTGCCAAAGCAGATCGTCCACATAGCTTCCATCCACACCAAGCTGAGTGCGGAAGATTAACCCTTTTGCCAGGTTCACATCAGCAAAAACATTGCCCAATAAACGCCAGGTGAAGGACTCCCTCCTGTCGTTATCAATCACAAATCGAATGTTCGGAATACCATTAGCGATTTCAATCGTGTTGGCGCCGCGGCCCAGGGTTCTTGCGTTGGCGTCATCGATATTGTAACCGGTTGGGTCATTGGGGTCATAAACGGCTACATTGGGGAACATCCGCATGGCGCCAAAGGTGTTACCGGAAAGGTTGTTCGAACCAGTGAGCAACCCATAGTTGGATTGGCGGGTAACCCCACTGTTAAATCCGATCTTTAACCAATTGTTGACCTTTTGATCCAGGTTTGCACGGAAAGTATACCGGCTCAGGCTATTGCCAACGGCTACCCCTTCCTGGTTGCTAAAACCAAGAGAGAAGTAATATTTGGTTGCTTCCGTCCCGCCGTTTACCGAGAACACGTGGTTTTGCTGAAGCGCATTCCGGAAAACAACGTCCATCCAATCCGTTTGCACGGTATTTCCATCCGCATCGCGCTGAAGCACGGCGATATCTGAAGTGCCCCCTGCGTTCTTGTTCTTTTCGTTCTGGATGAGAACAAATTCTTCAGCATCCAACAGCTCGAACAGGTTCGTGGCCTGAGCCATACCCAAATAAGCATCGTAGTTGAATTTAGCCTTTCCCTGACTGCCTTTCTTGGTCGTAATCAGGATGACCCCATTGGAAGCCCTTGAGCCATAAATTGCCGTAGCGGCGCCGTCCTTAAGGATCTCAAATGATGCAATATCGGCGGGGTTGATATCCCCCAATGCATTCACAGGAGTAAACCCGCCACGGTCACCGCTCAGGATCGGCACCCCATCCACGACGATCAGAGGTCCTGTTCCTGAAGAAATAGAGTTTACCCCCCGGATGCGGATTTGAGGAGGAGCGCCCAGAATACCACTCGGAGGCGTGATCTGGACCCCGGCAGCCCGGCCTGCTAGCTGCTGGTCAAAGGCAGGCGTTGCCAAGTTAGAGATGGCGTCCCCCTTCACCTGGTAGATTGAGCCGGTCACGTCCCGCTTTTGCTGAGTGCCATATCCCACTACAACGATCTCTTCCAGACCAATAGCAGCCTCCTGGAGGGTAATCGTATACTGATTACTTGGCGTAATCTCCACATCCAGCGTTTCAAACCCCGTGTAGCTTACTTCCAGCGTCGTAGCGCCCGCAGGCAGTTCAAGAGCGAATGCCCCGTCAATGTCCGTAACTGCCCCTATCGAAGTCCCTTTAACCAACACGTTCGCGCCGATCAGGGGCTCCCCATTGGCGCCGGACACCACCCCCCGGATCGTCCGCTGCGCCAGAACGGCCGCCGATGAAAAGAGGATTAATGTCAATACTACCCAAAGTTTTTTTCATAACATCAGTTTTATTTGAATGAATGAAATAAATGATAAAAGCCAAAACCACGTTTTGGACCTGATAATGCAATCCGCGCTTTATCCGGGCGATAAATAGGGAAAAGGAATTCGGGTTATTTCAGGCGTCGAAACCAGACTGCCGAGGGCTTGAGCAACCCTCCATTGCATAACGATTTAGAGCAAGGTTTCGCTGTCGCAAAACCCCATAAACTCAAGAGAAAATTACGAAAAAATCGGCGATTCGGAAAAATTATCTTACCTGTTCCCTATGTTCGAGGCAGAGCCTCTCCAAGGTAGTGGGCACGAGGCAGGAGCCTCGCGCCAGGTGACATTCGGAAAAATTATCTTACCGGTTCCCGCATGGCGGGAATGGCGTGGGGTTGGAGGGATTGAAGCTGATTTTCATCAACGGTTAAGACGCCGAGCGTTTCGCCCAGCACATCAAATACCTCCACCACGTAGCCGTTTCCGTGAAATTCATTCGCAGGAAGATAGTCGACTATAGTGACCAGATCGCCCGCTTTCAATTGGAAGTCGGGTATGTCTTCAAGCAAAGCTACTCTGGAAAATAACGCATATTTCATTTTTCGAACTTTATTGAACCGGAACCAAGGTAATAAACCGGGGCGCCTCTGCCCCGTGTTCCCACAACCAAATGGTTTTCACCTTCAAATTGCGCAAATTCCCTTTAATTTCAAAGAATTGACCATACTTATTCCGTTGGCCAAGATCCGCTGGGTGGCGCAAAAGGGCTCTAAGATCATGCTCCAAATCAAGCCAATTATCTAAAGAATACCCCCCAAGCGCTAAAAATTTTGACTTATCGTTCGTTTTGTTTGGCTTCAAAAGGTATCCAATGATTTTGTCTGAAGAGATAATGCTATTCTGGGGTAATTTCATCAATCAGCGCAAGGATTGGGAAGATAATCGAATAGGATTCAATCGCGTTTTCAGGCGGCCGGCGCCTCCGGAATACCAGAAGCGCCGGTCCTCTTTGAATGCGTATTTCTTAATACCCGCTGTTTTGCTGCAGGTTGACGTTGGCGTCCATTTCCCGCTGTGGGACCGGGAACACCAGTTTATCAGCGTTGTACGCCAGTGGGCCTACCGACTGCTTGAGCCGCTTCATATCGTGGATTTTGAAGCCTTCGTGGGCCAGTTCGAGCCTGCGCTCCAGGAGGATCAGGTCGAGCGTCACGCTGGTTGCTGCGGGGAGGCCTGCGCGGGTATGCACCGTGTTATAATCCGCCAGCGGGGTAGCGCCCACCGCCGTGCTGAGACGCTGGTTGCACTCTGCGCGGATCAGGTACATTTCGGCCAGACGAAGGATACCGACGTTGCCAAACTGGTTGTTCCACTTCCCGGAACGCATCGCTCCGTTGCCATCAAAGAAGAACTTCAAGCGGTCGTCGGCAGGGTCGTAAAGACTCAGGTGGTCTTCCAGAATCTCGATATCGCCGTCGCGGCCCCCGAATTCGGGAATAGAAAAGAAGGTATTCATGTTGTTGACTCCGTCCTGGGTAGTCACCTGGATGGCGAAGATGTCTTCGCTGGAGTTCTCATCCCGGTTGAACACGTTGCCATAGTCCGACAGCAACTGAAAATCGCCCGACTCGATCACGCGGTTGGCAGCGTCCCGTGCCTTGGCAAAGTCCCCTTGCTGGAGGTATACCCGGGCAAGGAGGGCGGCGGCAGCGCCTTTATTGGCACGCCATTCATTCTCGCTCGGCAGCAGGCTTTCCGCTTTCGTCAAATCCTGGATAACCTGAGCATATACCTCCGCTACGGTTTTGCGGGGCAGCTTGGATTCTTCCGAAATGCCGCGGGTGGGAGTCAGCACCAGCGGAACTCCCAATTGCGTATTCGCCTGTCCGGCCTCATAGGGTTTGCCGAAAAAGCGAACCAACTCAAAGTAGCAGATCGCCCGGATAAACAGGGCCTCCCCTTCCACGCTGGCTTTGTCGTCTTCCACAACGACATCCAATCCGGTGAGTACATTATTCGCCCGGTTGATCGCCGTGTATGCATCCAGCCACAGCTCCTGGGCATCCAGATTGCCAATGGTCATTTGCTTGTTGGCAATTTCCCGGGGGCCGGCAAATGTGCCTACCCAGTCGATCTCTCCGTCGCCCCCGAGCAATTCCGCATTCCGCAGGGCATTTCCACCGAGCACGTCGCCATTTCCAAGGCCGTCGTAAGCGCCGGTCAGAACGGCCTTGACGTTGTTATCGCTATCCAGGGCCAGATCTTCGCTAATGCTTTGATAGGGCTCCAGGTTGAGTTCCTCGTCGCAGGCGCTAACGCCTAACGCTGCCACGACAAGAAAAATATACAACAGATAATTTTTCATTTTTTATGTTTTTTAAAAGTAAACGAAAGGATCAAAGAGCAAATGTCAACCCATTTTGAATCGTTGAACTTTGAACCTTTGAACTTTTTTATCCGATTAGAATCCGATATTCAACCCGAACGTAATCGTTTTGGGCTGTGGCGCTGCGTAGAAGTCGATCCCCGAAGCGATGTTGTCCACAAAATCGTCGGAAGAAACCTCGGGATCCCAGCCTTCGTACTTGGTGAACGTCAGGAGGTTTTGCCCCAGAAGGTAGAGCCGCAAGCGGGAAAGCCCTGCTTTGCGGATAACCGATTGCGGGAACTCATAACCGAAGTTCAAGGTGCGCAGGCGGACGTAGGAGCCCTCCGTGATGTAGCGGCTGCTGCGGTCCTGATCGCCGTTGCTGTATCCAAGACGCGGCTCGGGAATATCGGTGATATCGCCGGGCTTGTCCCAGTAGCGCATTTGGTCTCTGGTCTGGTTGTCAAACCAGCAGGCATTACAAGACATGTACCGGCCAGCCGAGTTGTGGATCTCGTTGCCAAAAACGCCCTGGAAGGTAAAGTCCAGTGAGAATCCTTTGAACGTGAACGTGTTCGTCACGCCGGCGATCATATCCGGGATGGGGCTTCCCAGCACGACGAATTCAGCTTCGTTGAAATCGCTGGTGGTCTCGCGCTCGCGTCCTTCGGCATTGACATACCAAAGGGCATCTCCATTGGCAGGATCAACCCCTGCGTACTCGGCGCCGTAGAACACGCCGATCGGTTCGCCCACTTTGACGACGTTGATGTCCGGGTTGATGATATCCTGACCTTCGGCAAGCGCAACGACTTTGTTTTTGTTTAATGCCACGTTCAGGCTGGTATTCCATTTGAACGCGCCGACGAGGTTGTTGGTGTTCAGTACCACTTCAACGCCTTTGTTTTGAATTTCGCCTACGTTCTGGGTCTGGGTGCGGAAACCAGAAGTGCCCGGCACCGGCACATTGAGCAGGAGGTCGGTGGTGTTTTTGACGTACTAGTCGATTTCCCCATTCAGGCGGTTGTCGAAGAACCCGAAGTCGATCCCTGCATCGATCTGAGCTGTTTTCTCCCACTCGAGGTCCGGGTTAGGGATTTGGGATGGGACCAAGCCCGAAACGCCGTTATATCCTTCAGCGCCGTACAGCCCCAGGTGGTCGAAGTTGCCGATTGCTGCGTTCCCGGTAATGCCATAGCTTGCGCGAAGTTTTAAGAAGCTCAGCACGGCGTTATCCTTCAGGAAAGCCTCCTCGGTAAGTACCCAACCTGCAGACACGGCAGGGAAGAAACCGTACCGGTTGTTTTTGCCAAAACGGGAAGACCCGTCTACGCGGCCGCTGACGGTCAACAGGTACTTGCGGTCGAAATCGTAGGTAGCCCGGCCAAAATAGGAAAGGAAGGTAAATTCCGTTATGGAAGAAGAACCGGCAGCAATGTCCGCTGCACTGGCAATGGTCTTGAGGTCGTCGACGGGGAATTCCTGGCCGTCAACTGTGGTGCGGTCGGTCCGGGATTTCTGGAACTCGGTCCCTGCGGTCAGGGAGAGATTGTGCTTGCTTGCGAGTTGCTTGTCGTAGTTAACGAAAGCCTTGGAAGTCCAGTTGGCAATCTGGCTGTACAGCGAGGTCCCATAACCATTGGTGGCATTTCCTCCGTCTGTTTTCTTTCCATAAAAGGCGTTGTCGCGCAGCGTATACACGTCGGCGCCTACTTCCGCGTTGAACAACAACCCTTCCAGCACCTGATAGCGCATATAGCCATTGGCCAGGGTACGGAAAGAGGTGACATCTCTCTGGGCGTCTTCCTGATCGATCAAGCCGTTGTAGTAGGTGGTTACCGGGCGGTCGAACAATTGCCCGGGAGCATATCCGCGAATCGTTTCATTGGTGTTGTTTCGGGTTGGGGTCAGGGGCGACATCGCCACGAGCTGTAAGGGGGTAGAAAACGCATTGTCCCCGGAAACCTGATCGGTGAAGGTTCTGGCCAGGCTCATGTTGATCCCGAAATTGACTTTGTCGGAAGCTTTCTGATCCAAATTCAATCGCGCGCTCATACGTTCGAATCCGTTCCCAATCAGAATCCCCTCCTGATTGCTCCAGGCGGCGCTGGTAAAGAAACGCGTCCGGTCCGTTCCCCCGGAAGCGGACAAAGAAGCCTGGTTCGTCACGGCATCCTGGAAGGCTTCGTCCTGCCAGTTGGTGTTGATCAGCTTATTTTTCCAGTTATTTTCATCATAAGCAGAATACCGGGTAAAGCGGCCTTCCGCAAATCCGATATAATCGTCGATGGCTTCCTGTTCGGTGTCGTAATACCCGAGGCGGAATTCGTATTTCCCGGCGCCAACGGCAGCGCGGTTAAACAGCTCGAGATACTCGTCCGTATTGAGGAATTCGCGTTTGCCGGTAGGCGTGCTGAAGCCGGTTTGGAAATTGGCTTCCACTCTGGTTTTGCCTTGTTTCCCTTTCTTGGTCGTAATCAGCACCACCCCATTCGCGGCCCGGGAGCCGTAAATAGCGCCGGCGGAGGCATCCTTGAGGATTTCGATCGATTCCACGTCGTTGAAGTTCAGGTCGGCCAGCGGGTTGAGCGCGGCGCCGGAGTTGTTCTGCGACTCGGTGGTCACCGGAATCCCGTCGATGACGTACAGCGGCTGGTTACTTGCGGTGATGGAGGAAGCGCCCCGGATACGCACGCGGACCGCGCCGCCCGGTTTGCCGTTCACCGCTTCGACAAATACCCCGGAGGTGCGGCCCTGAAGGGCTTGCTCGACGCTGGGCACCGGGAGGTTCTCGATCTTGTCTCCGCCCAGCTTGGCGATATTACCGGTCAGGGTAGACTTGATCTGGGTGCCATACCCAACCACCACAATCTCGGAAAGCTGAGTGACGGACTCTTCCAGCGCCGCGTCGACGACGTTGCTGGCGCCCAATGCGACTTCTTTCGAAGCGTAACCGGTATAACTGAATACCAGGATCGTCACTTCAGCAGAAACCTGCAGCGAATAGGTCCCATCAATGTCCGTGACAGTTCCCAGGGTTGTTCCCTTGGCGAACACGCTGGCGCCGATAAGGGGCTCGCCGCCTTCATCCGTTACAGTTCCCGTAATAATCCTCTGGGCCCAGGCATTTCCCATAACGGTAAATACAAGCGCAAAGAGGAGGAGCATTTTTCTCATGATCAAAATGTGTTTAGTGAGTGAAAATAAATAGCAAAAACTTCCGGCAGGAGGCGAAGTTCAGGCTCCTGTACGAATCCAATTTTTTTTTAAACGGCACGGTGATTTTAGGGAAAGCGTTCACGCCGTCCGGCGTTCGAAGTCGTTAGATCCCGACGGATTACATCGGTTTTTTGTTATAGAATTCCAGCACGCGCATCAGATCTGTGTCGGTTTTCAGGGAGATCTCGTTGTCGTCCATGAATTTTTCTACCGCCGAAGCGCGTTTTCGCAGCAATTCCAGCAATTCTTTTTTATTTCTTGCTTTGAAAGGAATCAAGGTACGCTGAGCGTCCACATACATATAGAGCGGCTGTTTATAATAATAGGCATTTTTATCTCCGGATACCAGCGCCGGGCTGTAATTCGGTTTGCGCAGTTTAAGCTCGGAAAACTTCACCACCTCCACCTCACCGGAGGAAAGGACTTCTACGAATCCGAAGACTTTTTCCGGCGCCCCGGCGTATTCCCGGGTATTAACCAGTGCGGTTGGACGCGCGGCGCCCCTGCGTTGGTAGGTTATTTTGCGGATAGCCCGGGGTTCAACCCCTTTGATAAACTCGCCGATGACGAACTCGACCACGTGTTCCCGCAGATCGATCCGGAGATCGTAACCCGAAATAGAGTCAGAAGCGTTGGGATCGTACCCCTTCACTACCTCCGGATAGAAAAATACGGTAGCCTTGTGGAAAGCGGAATCCAGATAAATATCGCCGAGAAGCCGGCCGGGTTCTTCGGCAATGCCGTACATAATCCGGGTGGAACTTGGACTAAAGGCGCTGTAGTTAAAGTTATCCTTTGTGCTCTGGACCAGGTTTTTCTCTTTTTGCCCCAGCAAGCTCCAGTGTCCCAGTACCATAAGGGCGAACAGAATTAAGATCCTTTGCTGCATGACGTTTGGAATTAAGCATTCAGGTAAAGTTAGGCTTTTTTCTTTTTCAAGCGCCCTGCGCCAAGCGCTGAACAAAAGAAAATACAAAAATGACCTTCTAATGACAAAACAAAAGCAAACCACTACCTTAAAACAACGATCAAAGCAGGAACTCCGCTGCCCTATATTCGAAAAAGGGGGGTTAAACCTTAAACACACACCCGATGGCTTTGGTCCGGGGCACAGCAATCGGCTTCCCGGCCAGGTAGGCGTCCAATGCGTTTTTGAGGTAGTGCTCTGTCACAACGGTCCGGTATTTGCCCAAGCCGACGAACCAGTCGTTTACGCTACCCCGATATTGGATAATCCCCTTGGGGTCGATGAGGAAGACTTCCGGCGTGACATCGGTTTTCAGCTGACGGATAAGCCGGTGTTTGGGATCGATTGCCATCGGGAAACGAAGCAGATACTCCTCCAGAAAAGGGCGGATCAGGGTCGTATCCTCCCATTTGGTATATACCCCAAGAAAGGCTACCTGGGGGTAGGCATCTGCCAGTTCCTGAAATACGCCGGCCGCTTTCTGGCAGATCGGGCACTCGGTGCCGATCGTCACAACCACCATGGGCCGGCCCTGGCTCCATTCCGATAAGGCTTTCTTCTTTCCGGAGCCGAATGCTACCACCGCCGGTTTTTCAAGGTTGATATGCTGGGTGAACGCCGGCACGCTCAAACAAAGAAGTGCTGCCAAGAGCAAAGTCCGCATCATTTTTCTTTTAAGGCTTGATAAAGATCCAGGTTTTCGTCCCCTTCCTCGTAGTCAATGTATTCGAAGATCAGGTTCATCATTTCATCAAACGTCCCCCAGCCCGTTGTGGCTGGCCTGGGCGGGAAGTAGGGGTTGCGGGGGTTATTGGACGAGTTGTCGTACACTGCTTCGGCGTAAACGACCGACCCCTTCGGGAGTTTGACCAGTTGGTCGAATTGGTAGGTCATTTGCCAGTTGAAGTTCCAGTCGTCGATCTTGATCAGGTTGATCACATCGCCGTCGGGCGTGATCGCGAAGGAGCGGAAACTTTTCCCAAGCAGGTGCATGTGGGGAAGAACGTTGATCAGAGAGAGATCTGCGGGTACCAGGGGCGACCGCATATAAAAGGTGACCACTTCATTAGGAGGGATGTAAAACGGTTGGTTGCTGATCCAATGTTCATCCAGGACAAAGGTTTTGACCGGGCGGCGGGGCTTTTCCTTGGTCAGGTACAGGAGGACTTTAGACTGGTCGGTTTCCGGGGTAGTGGTTGGGGAATAGTGCATATTGAGTAAAATATCCGCATTTCGGGGCAGTTTTTTGGCAATGCCGTCGGGGTAAAGGGTCGGAAAATTTCCGGGCACCCAGCCATACCAGAAATAGCTGGCCAGCATCACGCCCAGGTTGGTAGCAGGAAGCACGGTATCGCTCACCAGGGCGCCGTCGTCGGGACGAAACACATGGGTGGTATCCACCATAAGCCGGGCGTGGTGGGCAATTTTCAGGTTTCCCGGACGAAAGTCGATCCCCTTTACATAAAATTCCTCCTGGGTATTGCTGGGCATTACGAAAAGGCGAAATTGCTCGGTACCATTCCCGGGGGTAGTAAACGGCTTGTTCATCGGGATGACCAGATCCGGCTTGGGGTAGGTTACAGGCGCTGCAATGGCCAGGTCCTTGGGTTCTTTCCCTTTTTTCGCTCCGCCCTTCACCCAGGCGGCAATGGTTTGGATTTCCGCTTCCGTCAGGATGCGTTCATTGCGGAAATGCCGGAATTCCGGATTGGCAAACCAGGGCGGCATATAGCGGGTTTCCGTCACCATTTGGATAAAAGAAGCCCTCCGCTCCACATCTTCATAGGTTTCCAGGGAAAACGGCGCCGCCTCCCCTACCCGGTGGCAGGCTATGCAGTTTTTCTCCAGGATAGGCCGGACGTGCTCGTAATAGGTAATCGGGCCCTGACTAAAAAGGAAATAAGGGCTGAAAAACAAGAGGCCAATAACCAATGCCTCGGGCGCTTTGATTTTCGACATACCGTGTTTTGTAGATTCCTGGTGCATACTTGTTAACCTGATCCGGAACTCCGTCCTCCTGGTTCGAGGCTCCAGCTTAAACCCTGGTTCGAGGCTCCGCCTCGGACCCACTCCCTTCGAGGCTCCAGCCTCACCCTGGTTCGAGGCTCCGCCTCGGACCCACTCCCTTCGAGGCTCCAGCCTCACCCTGGTTCGAGGCTCCGCCTCGGACCCACTCCCCTCGAGGCTCCAGCCTCACCCTGGTTCAGGCCCCGCCTCGGACCCACTCCCCTCGAGGCTCCAGCCTCACCCTGGTTCGAGGCCCCGCCTCGGACCCACTCCCCTCGAGGCTCCAGCCTCAATCCTGGTTCGAGGCTCCGCCTCGGACCCACTCCCTTCGAGGCTCCAGCCTCACCCTGGTTCGAGGCTCCGCCTCGGACCCACTCCCCTCGAGGCTCCAGCCTCAATCCTGGTTCGAGGCTCCGCCTCGGACCCACTCCCCTCGAGGCTCCAGCCTCAATCCTGGTTCGAGGCTCCGCCTCGGACCCACTCCCCTCGAGGCTCCAGCCTCAACCCTTATCACAAATAAACCAAAGGCAACAACTCCACCTCCAAAATCCCTTCCCCCCGCAGATAATTACCCGCACTGCTATACACCCAATCCGCCGGGCTTTGCACCCAACCGGCTTTTACCGGATTGAGGTGAATATACTCTAATTTTTGCATTGCTACCAAAGGGAAAACGCTTCTTTTGGATGGCTGCCATGAATCCAAACTTGGTGTTCCTGTGAAGGCTTGTAATGTACCGCATGGCTTCGGAAAAGAGGCAAAATCCAGTCCCGGCTTTCTGGTTCCTGCTTCAACGATTCGAGGAAAACTTTGGCTGTATAACTTTTAAACTCTTTCAGAACCTGTGGAAGGGGATGCTCCGGGTCTGACCAAGCCAATAAATGCACGTGGTTGGTCATGACTACATACCCGTTGATGTGCAACCCTTTTCTTTTTTGGCAAAATTGAAGGTTTTCTAAAAGTAGTTCTCTGTACCGAGGTCTGGTAAACAAGTCAATCCACCGCACTACGGTTAGGGTACAAAAATACAATCCTTCGGGGTTTTTGATTTGATACTTTCTGCTCATAAGAGGTTTAGTTTAGTGCAATTTATTTTAATAACAATATAATTGCAATTATTTTTTTTCGATTTGTTGATTTTTTTTGGAAAGGGAGAGTTGAGGCGGAGCCTCGAGGAGAGTGGGTCCGAGGCGGAGCCCCGAACCAGGGGCGGGAAAGGCAGCGTTGAGGCGGAGCCTCGATGAGAGTGGGTCCGAGGCGGAGCCCCGAACCAGGAGGCGGAGCCCACAGCTGTCTGGAACCCGTCAGTGAGCCATAAAATTAGGAACGCCGGTCAGGGGACCGGCGGATAGTTCCGCACGGAATCTGAGGATTCCGGCGAACAGGTTCCACTTTTTTCTACCTCTTGAACAGGTCCGAGGCGGAGCCTCGAACCAGGGGCGGGGCGGAGCCTCGAGGAGAGTGGGTCCAGCCTCGCCCCCCCAAAAAACAACAAAGGCGCCCCGGAACCCCGGAGCGCCTTCGCCCAATATCGTATACAAAGAATCATTACTTCACGCCCCAGCTCTGGCTGCAGTTGGCGCCAGGGAATTCCAGGCAAACGGAATCCGACCAGGAGTCGAAGTAACGGCCATCGGCGGTTGTGAATGCCCAGGTGATCTTATACAGATCGTTGGTGGTGAAGCGGGCGGCAGCGGTGCGGCCCGGGGTTGCCGGGTTGCTGAACACGCCCACCTTGCCCAGACCGTAATCGAACTGCGCGTCCTTAAACAAGTCGTATACCTGTTGCGGAGTGATCGTAAAAGAAGTAGGCTTGCGGTTGGCCGGCACGTTGCTGCCTTCGACTAACACCACACGCTTGGTGCCGTGGTTGGCGGTACGCGGGTTCTTTTCCGGGTCGATATACTTCTCGGAATAAGTAACAAAAACCTCGATTTTGGTTACGGTGTTCTTGCTGTCGATAGAAACCCACTGCAGGTCAAACTTGACCCCGGTAGCCATATCGCTTACCGCGTAGTTTTTGGCAGAACCAGTAGCAAAAGCCGCCAGGCCATGGACCGCTGTCTCCGGTTCTACATACGGATTCAAATCCGGATCCTCGCAGGAACTGAGCGTCGTCAGAATGCCTGCGGCCAGAAAGTATAAGAAGAGTTTTATTTTGTTCATTGTGCGTTCCGTTTTTTAAAGTTGGAAAGGTGGTCTGAAGGATTAGGGAGCAGGGATTAGGGAGCAGGGATTAGGGAGCAAGGGGCCTGTGAATACCCTCCATTACTGCTCCCGATTCCCTTTTCTGTGCTCCCTGCTCCCTATTATCCCTGCTCCCTTAAAAAATTATTTATCCCAGAAAATCGCATCGCGGTCGTAAACGACATCTTTTAACGAGGAAGCGTTCGGGTTCAGCGTCAGCTCTTCCTGCGGATAAGGTAAGCGCAGCGGGAACTTCCGCGGAGCGAAGATCGGATCCTGGATCGTGTTAGGCAACCCGGTACGGCGGAAGGCGTTGTAGGAATCAATCCCTGCGCCCCAGCTCGAGAACCAAAGCTGCTTCAATACGACGTTCAGTTTGGCTGCATTCGTGCTTGCGCCATCGAAACGGGCCATCCAGGAAGCAACATAGGCATCGGTATTTAAAACCCGGCCGTCAGGAAGGGTGATTGGAGGAGCTACCGAGTTGGGGTCGGTTTTGCGGCCAAAATCAACCACCTTTTTGATATGATCGCGAATAGCCTTCTCGAATAACACCCGTGCGTCGCCGGCCACGCCAAGTGCCAGGATAGCTTCCATCTGATAGTACAACGTATTTACGCTCGTAACCATGGGCTGAATCCCTCCTCCAGGCGCCTGATTTGCTTTCGGAACAGCCGTGGAAGTAACATCATAATAGCCTCCAGCAGGGTACACCCCTGGGACCGTACGCAAATCGCCATCCAAAGGAACGCCAGAGGGGTCTCCCCGGTCGCGGCCAAAAAATCCGGCTATATAAGTCTTTGCAGCAGCGGTATAAGGAATGCCTTTATTCGTAAACAAACGCTCTTCAACCACCGGGCTCAAAGGGAAATAGCCGATCGAGCAGCTTGCCTGCGAACAAGGCGTTGTATTCCGCTGAGAAGGGTCGTCCTGATTCAATACCGAACTCTGAATCCGGCGGAAATAGTAAGGTACCCGTGGATCGCCATCTTCCAGCATCTCCAGCATGATCTGGTGGAGGATGTAGGTGAATCCGTTCGTGCCGGAAGTATACGTAGACTGGTACCAGGGATGCCGGTTATCCGGCGTAACGACTTTACTGTAAGAGAAGATAAAATCGTCTGCATCCGCAGAGATCAGTTTGCCCCCACTGATCAGCGCTTCAATCTCCGATTTGGACTTTGCCGCATCAACCAGGCGGGTATTCAGGTACAGGCGCATTTTCAGGGTGCGTCCAAACTTTTCCCACTTGGCTGCGCTACCGCCATAGATCACGTCGCCGCTAACCGCAACCGGAACGCGCGTATTCGTTACGTTCTTGATCCCCTCGTCAATCAATTTCAGGCATTCGGCGTAAATGGCCTGGTCGTCGTCAAACTTCGGGTTCTTGATGGCGCCGGTTGGATCGTCGCCTCTCAGCGCTTCGGAATACGGAATATCGCCGAAGAAATCCACCATGTTGGAAACGATATACGCTTTCAGCAACTGAGCGATGCCCAGGTACTGAGGGCTGCCCGTAGCGCCGGAGTTGGTGGCGATGATTCCTTCCAAATCCTTGAGAATCGTCGAGTAGGCAGTCCGCCAGCGTCCATTGAACGCGCTTTGTCCAATCTGCCAGCTATCAAAGCTGGAGATGATGCCCATAAAGCCCTGCGCATTGTCGCTATAGGCATTGATTTGGTAAGCCATTTCCCGTTGCGCACTGGTGAGCAGGAGGTTTGGCGTGGTGGTCTGAGGGTTGTTGGGGTCGACGTTGATATCGAGGTCGAACATATCCCCGCAACTGCTCAGCATAAATACCAGGGCGAAAGCCCAAAGCAGTTTGAATTTATATTTCATTGTGAATACGCTTTTTGAAAATAAAGAAAACCACAAGCAGGTTTTGAACCGACTCCGGAAGACCTGCGCTGCGATAACCGGCAGGCCTTCCGGATAGGCCGGAAAAAACACGTACTTATTTCATCATGCATCCAGTTTATCCAGGATGCTCTTTACTGCTGACTAGAAAGAAACCGACAGGTTCACGCCATAACGCCGGGTGGTCGGGTACGAACCGTACTCAAAGCCCTGTACGTTGGAGTTGGCGCCTTCTGCCAATACTTCCGGATCCTGGTTTACGCCTTCCAGGATGTTTGGCGCGCGCCACCAGAGGTTACGGCCGGATACGGAGATCCGGGCAGAACCGAATGGCGTTTTCGCCAGCAACTTCTTGGGGAAGGTATACCCCAGCGACACTTCGCGCAAACGGATGGAGGTTACGTCAAAGATGTTGGTTTCATCCGCGCCGTAAGACCCAAAGCCATTGGAGAAGAAGTAGTCAAAGGCCGTGATACCTGTCGTATTGCGGATGTAGTTTCCATTTTCGTCCGTAACCGGTTCGAACGTCTGGTCATTGCCGTATACCCCAGGAATAACCCGAAGCGCCTCGCGGTCTTCCGTTTGCGGCAATTGACCGCGCAACAGCAGCGAACCCGCCGTCGTCAGGTACATGTCGCCACCCTGGCGCCAGTCGATGAGCGCATTCAGGGAGAAGCCCTTGAAGGTAAACTCGTTGATAAAGCCCAGGAGGAAATCCGGGTTCGGGTCGCCAATGATCTGGAGCTCCGGAAGAATAATCGTCGTTCCGAGCGTCCGGTTAATCAGCAGGTCGCCCTCAGGCGTACGGGCATTTTTACCGCCAAAGATCTGGCCATAAGGGTATCCCGTGCGGTGCAGCGTACCGCCGCCGTCGCCTGTCAGACCGCCGATAAAGATGTCGCCGCCTTCACCAGCGTCCACGATCAACGACCGGATGCGGGTGAAGTTCACGGTGGTGTTCCACTCGAAGCCATTAGCCATCTTAATCGGAACGAGATTCAACGACACTTCGATCCCTTTGTTTTCTACTTCACCAGCGTTCACCACGGCAGAGTTAAAGCCGGAAGAACCCGGTACATCCGTAGCCGTGATCTGATTGGTCGAATTCCGCTTGAAGTAGGTGAAGTCGAGTCCAATCCGGTTGCGCAGGAAGCGCAGGTCGGCGCCGAATTCGATTTCGGTCGTCAACTCGTTCACCAGGGTAGCATTACCAAGGGTATTGCTCAGCGTAGCCCGGTTGAGGATAGAACCGCCTGCTGTGGTAAATGGCGTGCTCAGGTTATAGGGCGTAGCGGTCCGGTAAGCGGAAGCTTCGTTACCTACCTGAGTCCATGCCGCGCGGAGTTTGGCAAAACCCAGCAGGTTGCTGGTCAGGCCCAGTGCGTCGGTCAAAACGAACGACGCGTTTACCCCTGGATAGAAGAAGCTGCGGTTGGCTGCAGGAAGCGTAGAGGACCAGTCATTCCGGGCAGTAATCCCCAGGTACAAATAGTCTTTATAGCCCAGTTGCAGATCCCCGTATGCAGCATAGAAACGCTGTTTGCGGTTAAATTCATTGCTGATCTGTACGGCAGTAGCATCCGTATTCAGCAACGTAGACGTGATGACCTGGTCGCCCCGCACGAAACGCTCGCGGCGTTCGCGCTGGTTCCAGTTAAACCCGCCGATAAGGCGGAAATCAATATCTTCGCTGATATCTTTCGTGATCGTCGCCAGGTAGTTGAGGTCGATCTCGGAGTTGGTGATGTCGTTGGTCCAGATTTCGCCATCGGCATCGGCAACCCCACCCGGGCGCTCGATGCTCTTCTGAGCGTCGGAATAGGTATTGACCCCACCACGTGCCATCAGGTTCAACCAGGGAAGCACGTCGTAGCTGAGGGTCATGTTCCCGTATACCCGGTTCACGTTACTGGTGTAGCGGTTGTATTTAGCTAGCCAAAGGGGGCTATCCAATGCCCGGTAGAAGACGTTGTCGCCCGTCGTTGGGTTTTCAAACGGATAGGGAATCCCTTCCGGGTTGGTCTCCATCATGTCGAAGTTACGCGGCATGAAGAACAGACGGGTAAAGATCGAACCGTCGGAGGTGCCGCTGAAGTTGCCGCCGAAGATCGAACCGGCGGTAGGAGGCGACGCTTGGGTAGTATTGACATACGTTACATTGCCATTCATCAAAAGCCGTTGCTCAGTTTGGCATTACCGCCAAAGCTCAACGACGTACGGCCTGCTTCGGAATTCGGCACGATCCCTTCGTTGCTCATACGGGAAACGACAGCGTTAATAGAAGCTTCCGGGCCACCGGCGCTGATGTTCAGCGAGTTCTCAAAGAGCTGCCCATCCTGGAAGAACGGATCAATGATGTCGTAAGGGCGGTAAGGCACCGGGATAGCGCGGAGTACGCTGGGGTTACCCGGCGTGGGCTCCATCAACTCGGGAAATACGCTTGGGAAACGAGAGCCTGCAAAACCGCCGGAAACCAACGGGTGGGGCACGGTGCCTTCCGGATAGCCCGGAACGATCACTTTAGAATAATTGGTGCCGTAAGTCGAATTCAGGCGGTCGACGTGCTCGGCGAAGGGGTTGCCCCAGTTGCCGATAAAGCCGCCGTTGTACACCTGGTTGGAACCCTGGCCGTAGACGTTCTGGTACTCCGGAATACCGGAAATCTGCTCGAGTTGGTAGGACGAGTTGTAAGTAACTTCCAACCCTTTCCGCGCGTTGCGCGTGCCGGTTTTGGTCGTGATCACCACGACGCCGTTGGTCGCGCGGGAACCGTAAAGGGCAGCCGCAGCGGCGCCTTTGAGGATGGTCATCGACTCGATGTTGTTCGGGTCCATGTCAAATGCCCGGCTGGACGTCTGGTTACCGGAAGCCGCGCCGCGGGTAGAGTTGGTGGAGTTGTCGAATGGAACCCCATCGACGACGAACAGCGGCTGGGTGTTCCCGGTAATGGAAGAGAACCCGCGGATGTTGATCTTGGTCGACTGGCCTGGGCCGCCGCCCGCGCCGGAAATAGAAACGCCCGGCACTTTACCGGCTACCGCCCGCACCGGATCGACTTCCGATTTCTGGAGGAGATCGTCGCCTGCCAGGTTGGTCACCGCGTAGCCCATCGCTTTGGTGCTACGCTCGATCCCAATGGCCGTTACCAAAACCTCGGAAAGTTGCTCGGCGCTTTCCTCCAGCGTCATGTCGATCACGTTGGAAGCGGAGGTGATGACCTCCTTGGTAATGTACCCGGTGTAGGAGAATATCAAGGTTACTTCGCCTGCGGGAACGTTGATGCTGTACGTCCCATCAAGGTCGGTAACCGCACCGGTAGAAGTACCCTTCACCAGGATACTGGCGCCGATCAACGGCTCGCCTGCTTCATCAGACACCGTACCTGTAATGGTTCTCTGGGCCATAGCAGCCACAAATGAGAACATCACCAGCACGGATGCTAGTAAGTGTTTTTTCATACTAATCCCAAATTTAGATTAAGTGATCAAATCAAGTTGAAGACGAAAATAAATGTTTATTTGAAATCCACAATAACTTTTTCTTAAAAAAATGTTATCGCTGGAATTTTACACTTAAACGCAGGGCTTTGGCCAAACGCTGCTTTAAACGTTTAGGCGTTAAGGCGTTAAGGCGTTGGGGCGTTAAGGCGTTTAGGCGTTGGGGCGTTTAGGCGTTGGGGCGAACATGAATGGGGAACGATTGAAGAGCAACTGGCCTCGGAGAGGCCCAACGTTGGTAGCACCGCATGAAGCCGAACCACCCCCCGGCCTCCGGAGAGGCCCAACGTTTGTAGCACCGCATGAAGCCAAACACACCCCCCGGCCTCGGAGAGGCCTAACGTTGGTAGCCTTGAATGGAACGAAATCACCCCTGGCCTCGGAGAGGCCCAACGTTGGTAGCCTTGAATGGAACGAAATCACCCCTGGCCTCGGAGAGGCCCAACGTTTGTAGCATGGCATGGAACCGAAACCCACGCCCCGTAGAGGCCAATCCTGGCGCGAGGCTCCCGCCCATTGCTTTCTGGAACCCGTTGGCGATACATAAAAAAATAAGGAACGCCGGTCAGGGGACCGGCTAATAGTTCCGCACGGAATCTGGGGATTCCGGCGAACAGCGAACAGCAACTGGCGCGAGGCTCCCGCCTCGTGCCCCGTACCTTGGAGAGGCTCCGCCTCGGCCAAAGCTGGCCCCCTTGAAGCCTTACGCCCCAACGCGCAACCCTTCAGGTCGGCGACAACCGGCCAGGGGAATTGGGCGGATTGGGATTTACTGCACCCGGCTCAATTCGTTGAACAGCATCCCCAACTTCTGCTCATCGGGCTTTTTGTTGCCCGGCAGATACGTCTGGATCAAGTCCTGGTATTCCGGATACAGGGCCAGCAGGTCTTTTTTACCCAGTTGTCTGAAGGAATGCACCCCTTTGTCTTCGTCGACCACAAAATAGGTCGCGCTGTTTTGGTAATCCGGCGTATAGTCTCCATTGAAATTCCGGGCGTAGTCGTTTTTATTCACCGGGACCACCTTCGCCACGCGGAGCTTGAGCAACACGGTTTTGAGCATAGGGTCGCCCCCGATCACTTGATAAAACGTCTTGTTCTTGGGGTCGAGGAAGATGCTCTTCACAAAGCGGACGGAATCCTGTCCGTTGAAAATAACAAAGGTCTTCACGCTGCTTTCCTCCACGACCACGGTGAGGCCCTCGTCGTCTTTTAACACATACAGATCGTTGTGTTCGTAATCGAAATTGAAGGAATACCCATCCCTGATCAGTTCGTCACCCCGGGAGATTGCCCAGCCTTTTCCCCAGTCTAGCAGTTCAAAGCGATCTTTACCTCCCAGTTGAGTAAACATGTTAGGGCCGGTCTTGGGATTCGTCGGCGAGTTGGCGGCAATAATAAAATCGCGAAATGCCTGGGCTTGGGAAAAGGCTTCCGAAGCAAACAAACCGCTTAAACATAAGACGAACAACCATTTGCTTTTCATAAGGAGCTTGTTTTTACAGTTGAAGAGAAAAGTACAAAATTATCGTTACCTATTCAACTGCAGAACCGGCCAAAACTATCTGTTTTGGCCCAATCTTTTTTTGATTCGCGCTGGTTCATGGGAATTACATGTTGCTTCTACTCACCAGGCGGAAAAAAAACCTTCTTGTTGCCCGATGAAAGCTGGTCCAAAATTTCCCATAACCTAAAACAGGGCTTGGAAGTTTTCCAAGCCCTGTGCGGTATAAAAGTTTGTCAGAAATTAAGTTCGATTAAGGCCTTGCTGACTTGAACTTCATCGTCCAGTCAAAAGAAACCCGTACATGCGGCGCATCGGTAATGACCGAAGGCTGGTGCATAAAGAATTTCACTTTAATCGTCTTTGTAGCTGGATCGTACTTGTTCTCTCCACTCGGATCCAGGGAAGCAGAGCGCGTATTCGAGGCGGGCTGGCCGTAATAATTGACGATGGATGTCACTTTATTCGTGGCAGGGTCGAATTCAAAAATAGGGCTATAGCTTCCGTAACCGGATAAAGCCGATCCACTCCGAATTGGGACGAAAAAATCTTCCCAAACATCCGGATCGAATCCCTGTACTGTGCCCGGACCTAAGGTAATCAGGTCGTAATTCATCGGAAAATAACCGGTAAGGCTTGCACTAGCGAAATCAACCATCGTTCCCGTAACCTCATACCTTCCATCGTATTTGTTCTTCAGGGCGATCGGGAAGATCATCCTTCTGAAGTTGCTGGCAATATTCTCGGAACCCGCATCTTTGATCCGGAATGCAGCCATACTGGATTTGGATAAATCCACTTTGGTTGAAAAGAGCTTGACCGAAAGTTTGGCTTCGCGCTGTCCGGCAGGGATTACCACGGAAAATGGATTTGGAAGTTCAAGCGCATCCGCATTCAAGGGGACGTAACTCGTTCCAAATTTGGCATTGTATTCAGCGATAGCCGCAGGATCCAATTCAAAGGTAACCGTCAGGTCGCGATCCAGCTTATCTTGCCAGGAAACCCGGGCAGTCAAATCCAGGTTAGCTGGAGTAGTTGAAACCTCCAGCGTGAGCGGAGCGATCGCATTGACCGATGGCCAGTTTCCATTGGGGATCGTAATGACCGGATCAATGGAGGTATAATCCGTAATGGGATCGTCCTCCAAGCAGGAGTTGAAGGACAATGCCAGGAAAGTGAATAATACTATTTTAAATAGGTTTTTCATTCTTAAGCTTTTTTTTATTCGATTTAATGAATCGATTAGTTCATCCACCAGATCTTGGAAGTAAACTGGCTGATGGTCCCATTGGCTACGACGTTTGCTTCGTTGAGGTCGTATTCGCGCTGGGGATAGAGGAACCGTACCGGAATAATCGGACTGGTACGCGACGTGTTAATGGAAAGAGGAACGGCCGGGTATGCCCCATTTCTGCGATAATCCGTCCAGGTCTCCAGCGGTAACGTGCCGTTCAGGGCCATATACTTCTGAAACAACACCACCTTCAGCTTGTCGGTTGCGTCGGTGTAGCTCACATTGACGTTGTTCAACTCATCTTCCTGAGCGTACCATTTTTCGAAAGCGGCATCAGCAGCAGACTGGCTTTTATCTACATTAAGCCAACGGAAGGATTCCTTTACAGCCGCTTTGTAAGCAGCTTCCTTATCGCCAGCCAACCAACCGCGCTGGATCGCTTCGGCCTGAAGGAACATCGATTCAACGGAGGTCATAATCCATGCAGTCATATTGTACCCCTTTATCAAACCAAAGGAAGAAGCAGCTACCGGACCGGCGGTGGCAATACCTCCAATCGAAGAAACGAAGTTTCCACCCTGGTGCTTATAGGTCGTATTGTCGATAGCGCGGCCATACTCGTTCCCGCGATACTCAACAGGAGCAATAGTCGGGAATGGTTCTGCCGCTCCGGCTGGAAGCGCCTGTGCGATCGGCTTGTAAAAATAACCAAGGCGTGGATCGCGGTCTCCCTTTAATTCGTCCATCGCAAATTTATTTGCACGATAGAAGGTGGTTGCCTGTGTACCTGCCAAGGTAAATCCAAAGCTTGCATAAAAAGCATTCGGCTTGTCGGCAGTAAAGCCCGGATTGAGGGCTGCGTCTTGTCCGGAGCCCAGAAATCCGGAACCCTGGCTGACGATCTTGGCGATCTCGGCGGTGATGTAGCTTTGGCGGTCGGCGCGGGCTGATTGGTGAATCAGAAGGCGTAGTTTCAGCGTGTTGACGAACTTCATCCACAAATCCACATTCCCCCCAAACATAACGTCAACCGAGCTGGTTGCAGGGGCAATGGTTCCGGCAGCCTTTAATTTCTGAAAAAGAGCCATGGCATTGTCCAGTTCCTTCATGGATTCTTCGTAAACAAACTTGCCGTCGTCGTATTTCGGACGAACAAATTCCAGGCCCTTTAAAGCCTCCGTATAAGGAACGTTGTTGTAAATGTCAACCAGCGTAGTAAACCCATGGGCTTTCATGGTCTTGGCGATCGCCAGATAGAAATCGGTTCCGGTTTCGGTCGCTTTCCTCTCTGCGAAGTTGTAATCGTTGAGATTATCCATGATGCCAGAAAACAACCCCGCGTTAAACGTGGAAGAAATATTGTACGATTCCTCTTCCGTTCCAGGGGCAAAGTCGCCGCCTGGACACCAATATCCAAACCAAAAATTTAACGTGCGAAAGCTCGAATTCGAAAACCGGGTTGCTGTATTTAACAACGCTTGAGGAAGCACCAAATCGGCGGTAATGTTCCCCTCCACCGCGTTGTTCGGGTCGCTGTTGATATCAAAGAAGTCCTCGTTACATGAACTCAAGACCCCGATAAGGAGAACGGTTAATAAAAACTTATTGGATAGTTTCATAATTATCAGAGATTGTCGGATTAGAAAGTTAAGTTAACATTGAAGCCATAAACCCGAGTTGGAGGACTTTGGGACAAGGTGGTTACACCCACTGCGTTACCCGTGGTGTTGGAGAATTCGGGGTCGGTCCATTGGTTGGTCTTTGGACGGAACATCAACAGGTTACGGCCAACCAGGGAGATCGTGGCATCCTTAACAAATCGTCCAACTCCCAGGAGTTTAGTGGGAACTTTATAGCTCAACACCACTTCGCGCAGCTTCCAGAAAGCGGCAGAGCTGTAATAGTTCGTCTGTGTGTTCCTCCAGGCAGCGGTTGAGAAGAAAGCGTATTGCGCATCCCGAATGACGATATCCGTATTGTCGACATACGTCTGACCTCCATCGTTGGAGTAAACCGAGTTCGGGAATACGAAACGCTGACGTCCGTTAATAGCGCTGCTCGCGAGAACGCCCGGGAAGTCGGCTTGGTATCCGATGTCATTATAAATGAAATTTCCGCCGCGGTACTCAGCAACCACTTTCAAGCCTAAGTTCTTGAATGTGAAGTCGGTGTTGATACCAACAATGTGTTTGGGGTTGGTATTCCCGAAAATCGTGCTCACCGTGTTTGCTGTAGGGAAACCGCTCAACGGATCTACGATGATGCGGCCGTCGGAAGTCCGGTTCCAGTCCCTTAATTTGTGCACAAATGCCGGGTAGCCGACAATTGCATAAGAGGTGTTGCCGATACTCAACTCATCCAGCCCTTCATAAATAGAAAGTACTTCAGAAGTGTTGTACGTATAGTTTGCGGAGAGTTCCCAGGTAAATCCGCTGGCCGTGCGGATCAAGGGGAGCAGCTTAAGGTCGAATTCCCAACCCCAGTTGTTAAACTCCGCTGCATTGAGTAATGCCGAAGTATACCCGGTAGCGTCGGAAATGTTGACCGGAATAACCTGGTCGTTGTTGTTCTGGTGGTAGTAAGCTACATCCAGGAGCACATTGTTGTTAAACAGGCCGAGTTCAGCGCCTACTTCCAGCGAATTGACGAGCTCGGGGCGGATCGCCGGGTTGTTGATGCTATTGCTTGCGGTAAAGCCGGGAAGTGATCCGTAGGGGAATCCTCCTGCTTGCGTGAAGGTAGACTCCAGGGCGTACACGCCCACGTTTACGTTACCTGTCTGGGCATAGGCGCCTTTCAACTTAACGGAATTCAACACCTTTCCGGCGCCCAAAGCAGGCACGATGTCGGTCAGGATCAACGAACTGCTTACGCCTGGATAGAAGTAAGACCGCTCGCTCAGCGGCAGGCGGCTGTCCCAGTCGTTCCGGCCGGTGAACTCAATGAAAGCGAAGTTTTTATACCCCAGCGTAAAGCTCCCAAATACCGAAACAAGTCGGCTTTTGGAGAAGGCAGATGATGCTCCAGGTTCGCCGGTGCGGTTGGCCACGTTAAACAAGGTAGGGATAACCAGGTTGCCCCCTGAAACAGCTGATGATTTGGCATACGATTCGCGGATCAAGTTACCGAGCAACCCTTTTACGTTAAAGTTGCCGAAGTTATGGTCCGCTGTAGCGATCAACTCATTGTTCAATCGGGACGAAAATTGGTTGCCATCCGCAACAGAGGCTTTCCGGTCCCCGCTGCTTGCAAAATACCGGTGGCCGACCGCATAGTCGGAGTAATCGATAAACCGGTAGTAGTTGTGGTAAAAATAAGAACTCAAGGTATACCCCAACCGGTTGGTAATGTTCAACCATTTGGTTGGCTTAAGCCCCATCACAACGTTGCCAAAGAAATCGTCGGTGCGGTTTTCGCTCCGATGGTTGTAAATCCGCTCATAGGGATTAAAATAGTATTCGTTGTAATAGTTGTCGTGGTTCGACCAGTAATCGTTTTGGAAGTCTTTGTACCGGGTAAGCGGAATATGGTTGGGCGTGTTCAAAACGTCCCAATACACGTTAGCCCCCTCGGTGGTAACATCTCTGTTGTCCTGCGCATAGCCAAAATTCAGACCTGCGTTGAAGATGCCCAGCGTCTTTCCTGCGTTGAGGCGAATAGTAGTCCGGTTGGCTTCGTCCATGGGCATCGTTCCTTTTATGCCCACGTTTTGAACGGAGAAAAAGAAGTTGGACTTATCGTCCCCGGCATTCACGGAAACATCGCTTTGGATGTTCGATCCAATATCCCAGAATTTGTACTTCTCGTCTTTAAGAAAGGTGTACGGAATTTCCTGGATCTGGCCGTCCTCCGTTTCCTCTCCAATCGGCACCAAACTTCCGTCGAATTCGGGTCCATAGGACTGGTTTTCAAGCGGGTCGTAGTTACCGACTCCAAAGGAGTTGGTGGAAGAACCGGAGCCAAAAAGCTCCTGGAATTTGGGCATAAAGGAAACCTGCTCAAACATGGTGGTGTTGCCAATGGTAATTTGTGGCTTGGCGCCTTCCCCTCCTTTTTTGGTGGAAACAACGATTACCCCGTTCACCCCTTCCGGACCGTACAGCGCAGCAGCATTCGCGCCTTTAAGCACGTTGACGCTTTTGACGTCATTGGGGTTGATGGAGTTGATAAAACCAAGCGGCATGGGGGTCCCGTCTACGACGAGCAGAGCCTGGTTGTTACCCGTTAGCGAGCGGATACCCCGCAACACGATCCGGGTATCAGAACCGACGCCGTTGTTAACCGTAGATACGTTCAAACCCGAAACCTTGCCCACCAAGCCGTTTTGCAGCTTGTTCACGCGGGCTTGGGTAAGATCTTCGCCCTTAATTTGGGCTACGGAGAAGCCGACTTCCCGTGGCTGCTTCTGGATACCCAAAGCCGTCACAATCACCTCCTGGAGCACCTCGCCCTCTTCGAGCTGGATGTCAAAAAGGGTCTGGTTGCCAAGCTCAATCTCCTGAGACGTGTACCCGGTATAGCTCACGATAATGGCCGTGGCGCCGGCAGGCAGGTCAAGGGAGAAGGAACCATCCAGATCGGTAACCGCGCCGACGGTGGTCTTAGTAACCAGAATACTGGCGCCGATCAGCGGCTCGCCTTTCTGGTCGGTCACTTTCCCGGTAATCGTCCTCTGAGCATTGGCGAACCCCAATGCCCCCAAGACTAGCAGGATGACTAGTGAGAGTTTTTTCATAAAAACCTGTTTTTGTTTGTTAAATAGTAGTATATGAAAGTGCTTGTCGCTTTTCGTTGGACCGGTTTATCCGGTTGCTTCATTAAGTTCATGGGAAAAGCCGGTTTTGGCGCCGGATTCGCCGTCTTTTTTTAAATCAATAACAAAGCTATATTTTTCTGTTACTTCAACTAGTATTTGGCGTAAAGAAAATAAACAAGTCAAGGGTTTAGAATGACTTTTGTCATTGGAGCTAGATCCCGACTTTCCTCACCCCAACTGCCGCAGATACATCTGGATCGTATTCTTCAGTCCATAATATAAGGCGTCGCAGATCAGGGCGTGGCCTATGGAGACTTCCAGCAACCCGGGGACGTGGTCCTTGTAGTACCGCAGGTTATCGAGGTTGAGGTCGTGGCCTGCGTTGATCCCGAGGCCCAGGTCGTTGGCCAGCCGGGCACAGCGGGTATGGGCTTCCACTGCCGCAGCCGGATCGGCGGAAAATTGGTGGGCGTATTTCCCGGTATAGAACTCAATCCGGTCGGCCCCCACCGCTTTGGCGCCTTCCACCAAGCGCGCTTCGGGATCGAGGAATAAAGACACCCGGATACCTTTCTCGTGCAGCCGGCCGATCACATCCGTCAGAAAAGTGGCGTGGGCAATCGTGTCCCAACCCTGGTCGGACGTCAGGGCATCGGGGCTGTCGGGCACCAGAGTGCATTGAGCAGGCGGATGGGCCAGCACCAGGTCCAGGAAATCTTCGGTCGGATTGCCCTCGATATTGAATTCGGTGGTCACCAGTTCCCGCAATACCGGCACATCGCTGTAGCGGATATGCCGCTCGTCGGGCCTGGGGTGTACGGTAATGCCCTGGGCGCCAAAGGCCTCACAGTCGCGGGCTATCTGGGCAAGGTCCGGGAAGTTGCCGCCCCGCGAATTCCGGATCAGGGCCACTTTGTTGATGTTTACGCTGAGACGAACCATTTTTTTTAAGTTGCGAAGTTACGAAGTTGCGAGGTTACGAAGTTGCGAGGTTGCGAGGTTACGAAGTTGCGAGGTAACGGGGTTGCGAGGTTGCGAGGTTGCGAGGTTACGAGGTTGCGAGGTTACGAGGTTACGGGGTTGCAAAATACCAAGCTGTTAATTATCGACACAATTTGAACAAACAAATTTTCCAGGGGACGGGACTGTTCAAAAAACCTGTTTCGAGGCTCCGCCTCCGCCTCTGCCTCTGGTTCGAGGCTCCGCCTCTGCCTCTGGTTCGAGGCTCCGCCTCGGACCCACTCTATGTGGAGGCGCTGCCTCCAACCAGACTTTCCGGACGTCATCGGATACTCTTTT
Organism: Haliscomenobacter sp.; assembly: GCA_016713275.1. Lineage (GTDB taxonomy): Bacteria > Bacteroidota > Bacteroidia > Chitinophagales > Saprospiraceae > JADJPL01. The sequence continues at coordinate 46,089 of JADJPL010000014.1, read as the reverse complement.
TAGCAGGACCGCAAACCAAGAAGCGGTTATACACCCTTATTTGAACAATCTCGGGGACGCTGGTTCAATTCTCCATTTTCTGGGACTGTGACTGATTGAAAGCCGAAAACACTGGTTCAAGGCTTGTTCGCCGAAATCCTTAGATTGCGTGCGGAATCTGATCCCGCTTATTGCGGGACGGCGAACAGGGGGGATGAAACCTTCCCCATCATCCCCGAAGTTTCATCCCCCTAACCCCCTTCAAAGGGGGAAAGTGCTTCGTCAGTCCCCCAGACGCAAAATCTTGCGTCTCTATCGAAAACCGCAACGCTACCCCGTAAATCGTACCTCGTACTTCGTCCCTCGTAAATCGTCCTTCGTAAATCGTCCTTCGTAAATCCTACTTCGTAACTTCGCAACCTCGTAACTTCGCAACTTCGCAACTTCGCACCCTCGTAACTTCGCAACCTCGCAACCTCGTAACTTCGTAACTTCGTAACTTCGCAACCTCGTAACCTCGTAACCTCGTAACTTCGTAACCTCGTAACTTCGTAACTTCGCAACTTCGTAACTTCGCAACTTAAAAACATGGAGCGCAACGAAGTCGATTTTCTGGAACCTTCCGGCCCGGATTGGAAACGGCGGCCGGGAATCATCCTGGCTTTTTTGGTGGCCGGAGTGTTCGTGGGATTGGGCGTGGGGAATACCCTGGCGGCCCTGGCTATCCTGCGATCGGGGGTGGATTTTCAGTTGTTGCTGGAGGGACTGGAGGAGGGCGTCTCCAGGCAAGGGCGGGATGCCATGCGCCTGGCTACTTTGTTAAACCATATATGTACGTTTGCCATTCCCGCGTTGCTGGTCATGATTTGGGCCTACCGGGAGCAATGGAGGCAGGAACTGCGCATCCACCGTTCTCCGAACGCGGGCTTGCTGGTGCTGGGCATGCTGTTTTTGCTGCTCAGCTTCCCGGTGGCGCAATACCTGTACTGGTGGAATTTAAAACTTCCGCTGCCGGAAATGCTGGCCGATATGGAGCGGTCTGCCAATCAGATGGTTAAGGCGTTTCTGGTGATGGACGACCCCTGGGAGCTGGCCTTCAACGTGCTGACGGTCGGGGTCGTGGCAGCTTTAGGGGAGGAATTGGTGTTTCGGGGCGTGGTGCAGCCCAGATTGGGGCAATTGTTCCGAAACGAAGTTGCTGCCGTCTGGTTTACGGCGTTCATTTTCAGCACCATCCATTTTCAGTTTGCCGGCTTCCTGCCCCGCATGGTCCTGGGGGCGGTGTTAGGGTATTTATACCTTTGGACGCGCAACCTGTGGATTCCCTTTATCGCGCACTTTGCGTTCAATGCGCTCCAAATCGTCGCTCAATATGTTTACGGAGATCTCATGGATCAATTCGATCCGGAGACTATGAAGCAGCCGCATTGGGCCACCTTGGTCTTCCCGCTGGCGTTGCTTTTGCTCATTGGAAACGAAATTCAAAAACGGAAAAATCCCTGACCAATATGGCCATCGACGGGCTCCGTATCCGGTTCTTTACCTCGGTTGTTTTTGTCCTGATCATGCTGGCAGGCATCATGGCCGGCAAATACACGTTTATTGTGCTCTTCGGTCTGATCTTGGCCTTTTGCCTCTGGGAGTTTTTAGCGGCGGGCGTGGAGGGGCACGATCCAAGCCAATGGTGGCTGCGGCGGTTCGGCCTCGTTTTCGGGCTGGTTCCCTATCTGGCAGCAACGGCCTTCCAATTGGGATGGATGGACATCCGGCAATTGGAAATGCTCGCTCTTTTGTTGCTTCCCACGCTTTTCCTGGTGTTTTTGATCGAACTTTTTCAGAATGGCCCCCACCCTTTCCGGTATATCGGGACCGTATTTACCGGGCTGCTGTATATCGGAATGCCCTTTGTGCTGCTTAGCCTGGCCGCCTTCCAACCCAACGGGTTGTACCGGATGGACCTGGTTCTGGGGATCGTTTTGCTTACGTGGACCAACGATACCGGGGCCTACCTGGTAGGGTCCCGGTTAGGCAAAACGCCGTTTTTTCCCCGTATTTCCCCTAAAAAAACCTGGGAAGGGATTATCGGAGCAGGCCTGCTATGCCTGGGAATTGCCGTGGCACTCGGGTTTGTGCTTCCAGGAGTCCCGACCGCCCATTGGCTGGCCTTGTCGATGCTGATTTTCCTCTTCGGCTCCCTGGGCGATCTGGTCGAATCCATGTTCAAACGCAGCCGGCAGATCAAGGACACCGGCAGCCTCCTGCCCGGCCACGGCGGCATGCTCGACCGATTCGACGGGTTTATTTTCCACCTGCCGTTCACAGCGGGTATGCGCTGCTGTGGGTGTATGGGTAGGGAGGTCCGGAGGAAACCTTTTAAAAGAAGTAATTGTTTACATGGTGAGCATCACCAAAATACCGGCAAGGCAATGGGCGGAAATGGTCAAAGCCCTACCTGCTGCCATAAAAGAAGAGGTTATGAGTACGTATGACATGATCCTTCAGGAAGGAATCCAAAAAGGAATTGAGCAAGGGATTCAAAAAGGAATCCAAAAAGGAATCGAGCAAGGGATTCAAAAGGGAATCGAGCAGGGAATCCAGGAAGGGCTCCAGCAAGGAAAAGAAAAAAACGTGAACGAAGTGGTCCTGCGGGGCTACCAAAACGGGGTTTCTTTTGAAATCCTGTGCCTGCTCACCGGCTTGAGCGAAGAGGAGGTGAAGGCAGTTATTGCTCAGCATGGGTTAGAGGAGAAGAAAGGGTAGGATGCGAATAATAGTCTCAATCTTCACCCAGCAAAACAACCAGACCACATGCGCTTTCATCGCGAAGGAATCCCTACACTAGTCCTCTCCCTGCTGATTCTGGGGCTATTCAACATCATTCCTGTATTTTTTCTGCCGGGGCTGCAGCCTTGGTTAGTGCTGGCTTCTCTGGTTTTGCTTGGCCTGGTGGTTCAGTTTTTCCGGAATCCGGGCCGGGCGATAGCTCAGGCCGACGACTGCCTCGTGTATTCGCCGGCAGATGGCAAAGTGGTCGTTATAGAACACGTGGAAGAAACGGAGTATTTCCACGACCGCCGGCTGATGATTTCCGTTTTTATGTCGCCCATGAATGTGCATGCCAACCGCGTTCCTTTTAGCGGGAAAGTGGCTTACGTCAAATACCATCCCGGCAAATACCTGGTTGCCTGGCACCCCAAGTCCTCCACCGAGAACGAGCGGTGCACCGCCGTCATCGAAGGCCCTTTCGGCCCGGTGCTCGTCCGCCAGATCGCGGGCGCCATGGCCCGGCGCATCGTCCACTACCTCCAACCCGGCGAATCCGTCCGCCAAGGCCAGGAACTGGGCTTCATCAAATTTGGCTCCCGGGTAGACATCTTCCTTCCGCCCGACGCCGAAATCCTCGTTCAACTCGGCCAGAAAGTGACCGGGAATGTAGATGTCCTGGCGAGAATGCCTTTTTAACGATCAAAGGTTCAAAGGTCCCCTTGGTTCAAGTCTCCAGACCAGCTACATGGATTTAAAATCCGGGCTACATCATGGCCATCCTTTCATCCTGCAAATCACCGTTCAGACAACGCAGCAATGCTCCAACGGCAGGAAATACGCGCAATCTGAAGATTGAACGTATGCGTAGACGGAAGTCTACGCACAACATGGGGCTACATGATGGCCATCCTTTCATCCTGCAAATCACCGTTCAGACAATCCTGCAATGCTCCAACGGCAGGAAATACGCGCAATCTGAAGATTGAACGTATGCGTAGACGGAAGTCTCACGCACAACAGTTCTTGAACCTTTGAACCTTGAACCTTTCCCCGTCCACCATCTTCCGTTTACCGTCTACCGTCTAATTTCTTATCTTTGGCATTCCTTAAAGGCGATGCATGGAACAGCTGTTGTTTAAAATTCGGGATCGGGGAAAATTCGGGTTCATGAACCGAAGCGGGGAGGTCGTGATCGAACCTCAATACTTCGAGGCGGATGAATTCTACCATGGGTTTTCCCGCGTCCGGATGAACGACAGGCTGGTGCTGCTGGATGCCCTGGGCAGGCTTTACCTGAAACAGTTGTTCAATTACATCGGTTATTTTGAGGAGGAACTGGCCCGGGTTCAACTCGTTCAGCGCTGGGGATATATCGACAAGAAAGGCAACCTGGCTATTGAGGTGCAGTATGAGGAAGCCGCCGATTTTTCGGAAGGGGTGGCGGCCGTTCGCCAGGACAAGCAGTATGGGCATATCCGTCCCAATGGGGAATGGGCCCTGGCTCCTCAATTTGAATGGGCCGGAGATTTCCGGGGCGGACTGGCGCCAGTAAGCGCCTCTACGGGCTGCGGGTACATCGATACGAAAGGGGCATTTTGCCTGGAGCTGCCTTACGACCGGTGTTTGCCTTTCCAAAACGAGGCTGCGGTTGCCGTCAAACACCGGAAGTGGGGGCTTGTCCACCGCTCGGGCAAGGTGTTGTTTGAGCCCCAATTTGACTTTGTTCCCGGAACTTCCAACGGCGATTTTTTTGAAGGAATGGCCATTGTCAAGTCGGGAAATCACTTTGGGTTTATTTCCGATACCGGAGTCATGCCAGTTGAGCCCAGATACCTCTCGGCGGGCGATTTTTCGGAGGGCCTTGCCCCTGTGGGCGATGGACAAAAGTTCGGGTTCATTCAGAAAGACGGGCAGGTGGTCATCCCTTTTTCCTTCCAGGACGCCGGGCTGTTTGCCGAAGGGCTGGCCCCCGTGCTTGCTGGCGCCCGCTGGGGATTTATCCATCCGGACGGCGTCTTTGCCATTGCCCCACAGTTCGACTGGGCCATGCCATTCCGGAACAACCTGGCCAGGGTAGGAATTTCCGGAGGCTGGGCTTATATTACTCGGGAAGGAACGGTAATTTGGCAGGAAAAACCATAATTTTCACGCGCTATGGCGTTACGGGCAGATTTTCCTCCTGCGGGATCTCATTACCTGGACGGCGAATGCGACGGATACGAATACCGGACCGTCTTCGCTGGCGCCAGCTTGGAACATAGCTTCCAGATGATCCGCCAATTCCTGCTGGAAGAAGGATACGGGGAGGTGCCCCTACCCCGCACGGCCAAAGAGCTGGAACTCTTCCGGCTTCCGACCCGCAACAAACAAATCCTGCTGTTTGAAGACAACGGGTACGTCCACAACCCGGTCAAGATCCTGTTTCCGGTAGACCGGCGCAAGCGAAGCACGCTTATTTTATCCTTGTTTAACGAGGCAGACCCGGAGCATTTATTGAAATTCCACCGGGTGCTGGAGCGAAAGAAGAATTAATCTGCCAGGTTCTCCAGTTTTTTCAGCGCCAATTTTCCCGCTGTCTCTTTTAGGGTGCGTTCCTTGATATTCTCCCCCTGAAGATGCACCATAAACCGGTCGCCCACCAGGATGTTCAGCTCGCCGGTTTTGGAAGCGCGGTCGTAGGTTTCCATGGCTTTGTATCCTTGCACCGTGGTGGTTCGCTCGAAACCCGTTTCGGTCGTATTATCCATTTCCACATTCGCCCAAACGGCGATGGCGCCCACCAATCCGGCCATGGGCCCCAGATCGGCCATGCTCACCTCCATCGTCTGCTGCCCACTAACGTATTTTGCCTCAGCCGACGACGCGCCAAACCCGGCTACCCCGGCGCGCTGCCCTTTATGTTCCTTGCGCACGAACCAGCCCAAACGCGACGGGAGCAGGTCCTTTAATTTCTGGAAATCGACCAGTTCTTCCGGCGACCCCTTTTCTATATCCTTCATCCGGCGCTCCATTTCATTGGCCAGATCTTCCGGTTTGCGGATGCGGATGGTCTGATCGTCGGATTCAATGACGATCAGGTCTTTGTCGTCGGATTTGGAAACCTTCTTTTCTTCCGAGCGGGAGGTTTCTTTATTGCAGGAGGCCAGCGAAAAAATGCCCAGCAACAATAAAACAAAAGCGAACCGTTTCATAGGGTTGATTTTTACTCCAAACTAGCGCATTCGTTCATGCATGTCAATGCCTTTCGACGAAAGGGAAATAAATACCGATAGGTTTCCCCGTCTGCCTTGTTTGCAGGAATCCTCCCCCTTGTTTGCAGGAATATCCCTTGTTTGCAGGAATCCTCAGATTCCTTGCAGGACTATTAGCCGGTCCCCTGACCGGCGTCAGCAAAGCCAGCTGCAGGGAACGCCGGTCAGGGGACCGGCTAATAGTTCCGCACGAAATCTAAGGATTTCGGCGAACAGGGTAGTTCCGCACGAAATCTAAGGATTTTGGCGAACAGGTTTGCTGACGCCGGTCAGGGGACCGGCTAATAGTTCCGCACGAAATCTAAGGATTTCGGCGAACAGGGCAAGGAACAGGGGGGGGCTACTCTGTCGCGTCTTCTTCCTGAACCTGAGGCTTTTCCGATTTCATTTGGGGGAAGAACAGGACTTCCTGAATCGTATGCTGGTTGGTGAGCATCATGGTCAGGCGGTCGATGCCGATGCCAAGGCCGGAGGTGGGGGGCATCCCGTATTCCAAGGCGCGGAGAAAGTCTTCGTCCATAGCCATGGCTTCAAAATCGCCCCGGGCTGCGAGTTGGAGTTGTTCTTCGAACCGCTGGCGCTGATCGATCGGGTCGTTGAGCTCGGAGTAGGCATTGGCGATCTCTTTGCCGTTGACAAAAAGCTCAAACCGTTCCACGAGGCCGGGCTTAGAGCGGTGTTTCTTGGCCAGCGGGGTCATTTCCACGGGATAATCCGTGATATAGGTAGGCTGGATCAAGTAATCCTCCACTTTCTCGCTGAAGATTTCGTCGATTAGTTTTCCTTTGCCCATAGACGGGTCGGTTTCGATGTGGAGTTGGCGGCAGGCGTCGCGCAACTGCGCTTCGTCCATATCCGACACGTCGACGCCCGTATACGTCTGGATCGCTTCGAACATGCTCAGGCGTTTGTAGGGGCCGGCAAATTCCACGAGGTTTTCGCCGATCTGAACGGTGGTTACGCCGTTGACTTCCCGGGCGATCGTTTCCAGGCATTCCTCTACCATGCGCATCATCCATTCGTAGTCTTTATAGGCTACGTAGATTTCCATGGAAGTAAATTCGGGGTTGTGGGTACGATCCATTCCTTCGTTGCGGAACATTTTTCCGATTTCGTAGACCCCGTCAAACCCGCCGGCGATCAGGCGCTTGAGGTATAGTTCATTGGCGATGCGCAGGTACAAGGCCATATCCAGCGTATTGTGGTGGGTAGCGAAGGGCCTTGCTGCGGCGCCTCCGTGGACGGGCTGCAGGATGGGGGTTTCGACCTCCAGCCACCCCTGTGCGTCAAAATACCGCCGCATGGCGGAAATGATCCGGCTACGCTTGAGGAAGGTTTCCTTCACGTGCGCGTTGACGGTCAGGTCGACGTAGCGCTGCCGGTAGCGCAACTCCGGATCGGCAAACGCGTCGTAGACCTCCGTTTCGCCGGTTTCTTCGTTCACCCGGGTTTTGACGACCGGCAGGGGGCGGAGGGATTTGCTCAGGAGTTTAAGTTCGGTTACGTGCACGGTCAGCTCTCCGGTTTTTGTCAGGAAAGCATAGCCTTTCACCCCGATGAAGTCCCCGAGGTCCAGCAATTTTTTGTATACTATATTATATAGGTCTTTATTTTCCCCGGGGCAGATTTCGTCGCGGGAAATGTATAGCTGAATCCGGCCGCTGGAGTCCTGTAATTCCGCGAACGAGGCTTTGCCCATCACCCGGGAAGACATCAGCCTTCCAGCCAGGCAGACTTCCTGAAAATTGCCGGCTTCGGGATCGAACTCGGCGCGGATCGCGGCTGCCAAGGCGTTTACCGGGAATGCTTCTGCGGGATAGGGATCGAGGCCCAGGTTGCGGAGTTCCTGGAGGTTCTCCCGGCGGATGATCTCCTGATCGCTGAGGTGGTGTTGCATAGGTAGAAAATTGTAATCGCGTTTTGGTAGTCCTTTACGGGGGGCAAAAATAGCAAAGCTTGGCGAAAATTTGGAGGCAGGTGTGACTTTTGGGGTCAAAGGCAGTCTTAAATAAGAATTCGGAGCGAAACGGGAGAAAAAGGCAAAAAAAAAGTCGCACCGAAGCGCGACCCTTAGTATAATCCCATGAACATATCCAAAAAAATTTTCAACGTTAAGCAGATTTAATACGAATCTTTTTTTCTACATCCAATAAATCGCTTAACTTCGTTGTGCTAACTTAAATAACCGAATAACAAATTGTAATCTCAGGAATTTTGCATTCATAATCCCATGAGCATGACCTATTTGATTGAGGGTGAATCTTTTGATTCACCTTTTTTTTTGAGCCTGTATCTTTAGCGGGAAGAAAAAGGGAGCATCGTCCCGAACCCAAATTCGGGACGATTGGCCACCTCGATTATAATCCCATGAACATATTCAATTTGTAGACCCGATCGTTCTCGGGTTGTTTCCCTCTGCACTTATCTCCTTTGCACAGTACAAAAATGCACCAGAAACCAAGGGTGCGCAAAGACAAAAAAATCTCATTGTGAAAAATTATCCCGGATCAATTTTCGCCATTTTACCGCCCTTGCAATTCAACCAAACAACAATAATAAGCTGATTTTAAATACAATAGCAAATGTCTGTCGTTAAATAATTTTAGATAAAATAGTGAAAAAGAATGTTTTTTCACCTCTCTTGTGAACAAAAAAATAGCGGAGTAAAAATTTTTTTTGTGATTTTTTTCGAGAAAAAGGCGCTTTTTATTCGAAAAAGAGCCGATCTGACGAGAAAAAGGTAGAAACAGAAACGCCAAAGGCCGGGGATACCGGCCTTTGGCGTTTCTGGAAGTTAACAAACCGACGCGCGTCGGTTTATTTTGGCGCCTCCTCTTCTCCCTCTTCTTTCTCCGAGGAGGGTTCCGGGTTTTCGGGTTGAGGAGCAGCGGGTTCTTCCTCCACCGCTTCGGGTTCTTCGATCAAAAGAGGCGCTGGTTGCGTTTCTACTATTTCTTCTTCTCCGGCTTCTTCTTCGGCTACCGGAAGGTCTTCTGCGGGGGCTGCAGGCGAGGCGGGTTCCAGGGCTTCTGCCTCCTCCTGATGGTCGGGAGCGGTCTCCGGTTCTGGGGCGGAAGCCAGGTCTTTTGCTGCCTCTACGGCGTTTTCAAAATCTTCCTTCAGGTCGGAAAGCGCATCTTTGAGTTTTTCCCCGACGACTTCAGCGACGGCCTTGGCGGTGTCGGCCAGATCTTCGAGGCTTTCGGTCAGGGTAGCGCCCACGGCTTCGAGGAGGGAATCGTCCGCGTTATCGTCGCTTACAGAAGGCTTATCTTGTTTTGGTTTGGATATCGTATGCGCGATCTCCTCGGCCAACTTTTCGAGCTTATCCGATTCCGGGCCTCGGGCCTCGGCCGCCGCCTTAATGTCTGAAGCAATTTTATCCTGGATGGCTTTTTTGGTTTCCTCCAGTTTCTCGCGTTCTTCGCGGCGGGCGTCCCGCTCTTTCTGAGAACTCATGCGCTTTTCCAGATCGATTTTGGTCGTCAGCATCTCGTTGAGCTTATCCTGCTTGGACCGTACGCGCTCTTCGATCATGAGGATCTTAGCCTGGCGGATTTGGGCTTCCAGCTGGCCATCGGAAACTTCGACCTTGCGTTTTTGGAAATCGAGGTCGTCCACGTCGCGCTTGATGGAGCGCTCCATTTTTTCGATAGCGGAAAGGAGTCCTTCAAAACGCCGGGTCAGCCGGTCGGAAGGGGAACGGTCATCGGAGGGCGAAGACCCGCCGAATTTTTTTTCTTTTACGGATTTGAACAGTGCGTCCAGGGTATCCCAAACCTTATTGCGGTGTTCTTTGGTAAACTTGGCATCGCGGAACTTGCGCTGGAGCTCTTTCAGTTCGTCAAACAACGGTTGGAGGCGGCCTCCGCTGGCGAGTTTGCGTTCGATTTCAGAGAAGGCGTTCTGGAAGCGTTCGAAATTTTCTTTGGAGAGCTGTTCAAACTCTTCGTCCAGCTTATTGCGCAGGGATTTGAGGTCGGAGAAAAGCTCGTTGGTGAAATCCCGCAAGGCATCGCCATGCTCCCGGAAGAGGTTTTTATCGCGCACCTGGTTTTGCACTTTCGCCCAAAACCCTTTCAGTTCTTCCCAAACGCCGGCATCAAACCGGGGCAGCTTGGAGATCCGGTCTTTGATCTCGCTGAGTTCAGACTGGTAGGCGTCGTGCAATTTGGACGAAAGCACCACGAAGTGCCATTCGGTTTGGGCGCGGTGAATGATATCGTCGCGCTCTGGTTTAATCCCTGCCGGAAGGATGGTTTCCGATAAGGAAAGCTCTTTTTCCTCCATGGTATACCCTTCCGGAAAATCGACCGGTTTGGCGTCCCGCCATTCATCCAGCATTTTCTGGCTAAATTCCTCGGTAGCTACCTCTTCTGGAAATACGTAAGCTTTGACGAGGTTTTCCTTAGGAAGCAACTCCAAACCGACCAGAACGCGTTCGTCCTGTGCGTTTGTTCCCCATAACACGAGCTTGGTCTTCATAACTCTGGTACTTTCGATGATATTAATCCTGTACGCGGTGTAGTCAATTGCTGCGGCGATCAGGGAGGCGGGCTTCCGCCTCTTCGAACCGGCGCGATGGATTGGAGGTTAGATGCCTTCTGGTAGCCGTTGGATGTATGGGGGGAGGTTTATTTTAATAGTGCAACAAAGGGCAAAACAACGTTTCATCAAGAGTCCATCCCCATCCAAAGTCTAACGTCTAATGTCCAACGTCTAACATCGAACCCATCAGACCCCAAAAATAAACAAATTGGCCGTATGCAGCGAACTTTTTCACGAGCCAGGGCTCAGACAGCCCCTACCAAATGGCGCTCCAGCAGATACCTTGCAATTTGAACGGCATTGGTAGCTGCGCCTTTACGCAGGTTGTCGGCCACAATCCAAAGGTTTAGTCCATGATCGACGGAATCGTCCTGCCGGATTCTGCCGACAAAGACCTCGTCGCGGTCTTTGCTCAGCATTGGCATGGGGTATTGGTGGGTTGCGGGGTCATCCATCACGATCACTCCCGGCATATGGCGCAGCACGTCGCGCGCCTGCTCCGGCGTAACGGGTTTGGCGAACTCGACATTAACGGATTCAGAATGCCCGCCCAGAACGGGTACCCGGACGGCGGTGGATGTGATGCGGATTTGGTCGTCGCCCAAAATTTTCCGGGTTTCGTTGACCAGTTTCATCTCCTCTTTGGTATAGGCGTTCTCCAGGAATGCGTCGCATTGCGGCAGGCAATTTTCCAGGATCTGATAGGGGTAAGCCATTTCGTCGGGCTGAGGATCAAACCCTTTGCGCTCCAACTGGTATTGTTTGACGGCCTTCATGCCGGTGCCGGTAATCGACTGATAGGTAGAAACAACGACCCGCTTCATCTGGAACTCGCGGTGGAGCGGAGCAAGCACCAGGACCATCTGGATGGTGGAGCAGTTGGGATTAGCAATGATCCGGTCGTCGGGGCCCAACACATGGGCGTTGATCTCGGGCACGACCAGTTTTTTGGCCGGGTCCATCCGCCAGGCGGAGGAATTATCTACTACCGTTGTGCCTACTTCGGCAAAACGCGGCGCCCACTCCAGAGACGTCCCCCCGCCTGCTGAGAACAAGGCGATATCGGGCCGTCGGGCAATAGCCTCCTCCATCCCGACAACCTCATAACTTCGGCCCTGAAAAACGACTTCCTTACCTACTGAACGCTCGGAAGCCACGGGAATAAATTCGCTCACAGGAAAATGCTGCTCTTCGAGGACCTTGCACATAATTCCGCCCACCAAACCGGTGACGCCAACAACTGCAACTTTCATTTTTCAAAAAATTAATATAAAAAGTCAAAAAAGCCTGGCAAATATACGGGTATTCCTCCTTTCTTTGTATGGATTATTCGATATATCCCATCTCCCAGCCCTAATTACCCCTTGATTATGTTCAAGAAACTGGTATTCGCTGCATGTTGCCTGGCACTGACCCCCTGGGGCATGAAAGGCCAGTTCACCGAGGATTTTTCCCTTCCTTCCCTGTCTGCCTGGTCAGGGGACACCGCCAAGTTCCGGGTGCAGGCGGGCAGGCTTCAGCTCTTCGATCCCGCTCCGGGGTCTGCTAATGAAGCCTTCGTCTCCTTGCCTGCTCCTACCAGCCGCGAAGCCTCCACCCGGTGGGAGTTTCTGGCTGTGCAGGAATTCAGCGCTTCGACAAGCAACTATGCCCGGATATACCTGGCGGCAGACAATCCTTCCCTGCTTCTGGCCCAAAACGGCTACTACGTCCAAATCGGCGGCATCACCGGAGCCGAAGACGCCCTCGAACTGTACCGCCTCGACAACGGCGTTCCCACCCTGCTGATCCGCGGAACGGCCGGCGCCGTTGGGGGCGCCCGGGCAGAGGTGCGGGCGCGGTTGGACCGCGACACGGCCGGCGCCTGGACGCTGTTTGCTGACTATTCCGGAGGCCGGGATTTCAAGCCCGAAGGCCAGGCAGCCGACCCTAGCCGCTACCGGGGCCCCTTTTTCGGGCCTGCCTGCAAGTACTCGTCCACCCGGGGGCAATCGTTCTTCTTCGACGATTTCCTGGCCGACCCGCTTTACCAGGACAACACGCCGCCCGCCCTGATCGAAACCGTTTTTCAAAGCCCAACCTCCCTGCGGCTCCGCTTTAACGAACCCCTCAGCCAAGCCAGCGCCTCCGACCCGCTTCACTACCTGCTGGACCCCGGAGGCATCCGGCCGGTATCGGCTGGTTGGTCGCCAGACGACCCGGCGCTTGTCCTGCTTTCCTTTTCGGCGCCCCTGGAAAATTTCAAGACCTATACCCTGCGCATCAACCAACTCCGCGACCAGGCGGGCAATGAGGCAGTACCTATTGATTATCCGTTTACCTTTCTGTTCGCCGAAGCGCCAGTGGCGGGAGATCTGGTATTTACCGAACTCATGGCCGACCCCACCCCGGGCCAGGGCGCCCTTCCCGAAACCGAATACCTGGAACTCCACAACCGAAGCGCCAAAGCGCTCCGCACCGAAGGGCTACAACTGCGTATTGGCAGCAGCACTGCTACCCTGCCCGGGCTAACCTTGCTTCCCGGAGCCTGGGTCCTGGTTTGCGCAGCGGCCGATACCGCTGATTTTCCCGGCGCCGCTGCCAAAATGGCGTTGCCCAGCCTCCCCGGCCTCCCCAATAGCGGGGCTTCCATCCGCTTGACCTCGAAAACCGGCGAGATCCTCGATGCCCTTACGTATGCCTCCAGTTGGTACCGCGATCCGGACAAGGACGACGGAGGGTTTTCCCTCGAGCGAATCGATCCGCTTCAGGCAAGCGATTGCCCTCAAAACTGGCAGGTTTCTCTGGCGCCCCAGGGTGGAACCCCAGGCGCCCCCAATTCGATCCCGGCGGAACAAGCCGACCGGCAAGGCCCCTCCCTGGCCCTCGCCCTTGGAGAAAGCTCCCTGGAACTCCGCCTGGCTTTTAACGAAAAACTACAGGGCACGTCCGCCGCCTCGCTTACGCATTATTCTATAAGTCCTGCTTTGCCCATTTCCCAGGCCTTGGAGGAAGCCGACGGGTATTCCGTCGTCCTGGTCCTTGGACAGGAACTTCAACCCGCTCAGCGGTACACAGTGACCGTTAAAGCGGGATTGCCCGATTGCCTCGGAAACGTGTCCAAAGCGGACCAGAGCCTGGAAACCGGGCTCCCGGAGCCCCCTGCGGCAGGCGATCTGGTGGTCAACGAGATCCTTTTCGACCCCCAAACCGGAGGAAAAGACTTTGTGGAGCTGTTCAACCGGTCGAACAAACTCCTGAACCTTCAGGGACTCACCCTTCGCAACGAACTAAAAACCGGAGGGACTGCTGAAACCCGGATCGATGCGCCCTATTTGCTTTTCCCGGGGCGCTGGGTAGCGTATACGCCGGACACGGCCGACCTTCGGCAGCGCTACCCCCTGCCTGATAGCGCCCAAATCGCTCCAAACGACCTCCCCTCCCTGGACGCGGAGGAAGGCAATGTCAGCGTGTACGATGGAGAAACCCTCCTGGCCACCGCCGATTACCTCGACGATTACCACCATGCGCTCCTGAAATCCCGCAAAGGCGTGTCGCTGGAGCGCGTCAACCCGGAAGCTTCCGCCCAGGCCGCCGCTAACTGGCATTCCGCCTCCAGCGCCTCCGGGTATGCCACTCCGGGTTACCGGAATTCCCAGTATTATCCCTTTGACCTTGCCCCCGGCAGCGACGGCTTTTTTGCGGTGGCGGAGACCGCGTTTTCTCCCGATGGGGATGGGTACCAAGATTTTCTGCTGCTGACGTATCAAACCGACCAGGCGGATTATCTGGTAAACATCCGTATTTTTGACGCCCAGGGCCGGGAGATCAAGACCCTGGTGCAAAAGGAGTTGCTGGCCAATGAAGGCGTTTATCAGTGGGATGGCAGCACCTCCGAAGGCGCCAAAGCGCCTATTGGGATCTATATCGTCTGGATCGAGTATTATCGCCCCGACGGGCAAAAGCGCCAGCAAAAACTGGTTTGCGTGCTGGCTGCCAAACTATAATAGCGATGCTGAAAAAACGCCTACGCAGTTTCTATTACGCATTCCGGGGCATTGCCTGGCTGCTCCTTACCCAGCCCAATGCCCGAATCCATTTGGTAGCCACGGCAGTGGTCGTTACCGCAGGGTTCTATTTCCGGGTTTCGCCGCAGGAATGGGCGCTTCTGGTATTCGCCATGAGCGCTGTTTGGGTAGCAGAAGCCTTTAATACCGCCCTGGAATTCCTCACCGACCTGGTCTCCCCCGGCTACCACGAGCTCGCCGGTAAAGCCAAGGACGTAGCCGCCGGCGCCGTGCTCCTCGCCGCTATCGGCGCCGTGGTTATTGCGGGAATTGTTTTTGGTCCAAAAATTAGCCCGTGAGGTTAACCCTCAACGCTCTCAACGCCCTAACGCCTCAACGCCTCAACCTATATGCTCCACTTCCTCTGCCTCCCCTTCGACGCACTTTCACTTCGCCAGCTCTATGAGATCATGGCCTGCCGGCAAGCGGTTTTTAGCGTGGAACAGAAATGCTTTTACCTGGACGCTGATGGAAAAGACCTTTCGGCCTGGCACTTGATGGGCATGGATTCCCAGGGAAGGATAGCCGCCTATGCCCGGTTGTTGCCCGAAGGCGTAGCCTATCCGAATTATCAGTCCTTGGGGCGGGTGCTTACAATGGATTTCGCCCGAGGAACCGGAGCAGGCAAGGCATTGATCGGCCAGGCGCTGGAGGAAATGGAACGGCTTTTTGGAAAAGGCCCCATCAAGATCGCCGCGCAGACCTACCTGATCCGGTTTTACGGCGGGTTTGGATTCCAGGGGGAGGGAGAGGAGTTTCTGGAAGATGGGATCCCGCATGTGCATATGATCCGAAAACCCTGACTACCCCGCTATTTCAAGGTCATTCTTTCAATACTCGACCAATCGGGCGGAACCCCATCCCTCCGCAGGGTGCTGGTGCGTTCCAGAAACACCAGAGCCGTCCGGTCGTCTGGATTGATTTGCAGGATATTTCGAAACGCCTCTTCCGCTTCGGAAAAATGGCGCTGGGCATAGAGCAGCAAGCCGCGTTCGAAATCGCGTTTGGTTTGCTGCTTGAACTGGCGCTGGGAGGGTGCGTTTCCGGTAAATACCTCGTAGATGTCCATAGCCTCGGTTTTCCCTTTAACCTGGACTTTGCCCAGATAGCGGAAGTCGAACGAATCCGGCGTTTTTAACTCGCGCAGGGTTTGGCCGCTGATAATCAGGTCGGCGAAATAGAATTTGGTCAGGCCTTCCAGGCGGGAAGCGGAATTGACCGTGTCGGAGATGATGGAGGTGTCCATGCGGTGTTGGTCGCCGATGATGCCCAGCATCAGGGGGCCGGTATGAACACCGATGCCTACTTTGATCGGCGCTTTCAGTTTTTTTTCCAGGTTCAGGTTGTATTCTTCCAGGGATCGGGACATTCCCAGGCAAGCCTGAAGCGCATCATCGGGCTGGTTGAATACGGCGATAATCCCGTCGCCAAGGAATTGATTCACCACCCCGTTATGCTGCCCGATAATAGGGGTCATGCGCTGGAAATACGCGTTGACGAAATTGAAATTTTCCTCGGGGGACATGCTTTCTGTCAGGGTCGTGTACCCCCGGATGTCGGATACCAGGACCGACATGATTCCATAGCGCTGGTCACCGAGACCTACTTCCAGAATGGAGTTTTTGCCCAAAAACTGCAGGAACTCCCTTGGAGTGAAGCGGCTGTAGGCTTCTGCCAGCTTTTTTTGCTGGTCCAGCGCTTCGACCAGGTTCCGGTAGAGGGTGGCATTTTCCATGGAAATGCCCATTTGAGCGGAAAGGACTTTCAACAACTGGATATGGTCCTCATTAAAAGCGCCAAAAACCAGGTTGTTCTCCAGGTATAGGACGCCGGTAGTTACGTTTTGCTTGATAATGGGCAGGCAGAGTACCGATCTGGTTTTTTGCTTTTGCAGATAGGGGTCGTGCTGGAACCGGTTGTCGGTAAATGCCTGATCGAGCAATAATACCTGGCGCGACCGGGCGGCGTATTCCACCAGGCGCTCCGGCGCCAGGTCGCTACCCAGGAGCGGCTGGTCCTGGATCAACGCGCTGGGCTGATCCACGGAGGCATAGGCTTTTATTAACCAAGACTCCTGATCCTGAACAATAAATACCCCACGCTGGGCCCCTGCGTTTTCCATAGCGATTTGGAGCAGGCGTTCCTCCAATTTTTCAAGGATGATCTCAGAGGAGATCGCCTGGGTAGCTTTCAATACGGTGTTTAGATCGAGCGCCTGAGCAAGCTGACCTTTATCGAAAGGCCGGGCAGGTTCGCGAAGTTCTGCTGTTTGGGGATAAACCGACCGGATTCTGTTTACAATCGTTTCAGCCCCCCACCGCTGATACTCTTCGATTGCAGATTGGGCATGCAGGCCTGCGTGCGGAATGAAATCCATAGCCTGAAACAAGCTAGCCATGCGCAAATGGATAAATCCGGCGATATTGGCCAAACCGATCTCTTCCGCTCCGCGAAGGGATTTCTGATACCGGTCGAGCGCCTCTTCTACCCTGCCCAAAGCCCGGGCCCATTCGGCCTTTGCGAGCCAAAGGCGATAACCAAAATTCTGGGATGAAATTTTTGCCCATTTCTCGAGTTGCCGGATACTGGATCGCGCCTGGCGTTTCAGAAGGATTCGTTCTTTCCCTTCCTTTCTGGCGTAGCGGATGCAACAAATGATGGGCCGCCAAAAATGAAATTCGAAGGTCGCGTCGGTCCCCCCCATCGCACTTTGATTCGCGGCGAGGGCTTGGGCAATTTCAAAGGCCAGGTCATATTGCTCCTGATGGCATGCCGCCTGAATCCATCCTGCCGATCCGAGAACGAAGCCGGTCCGGTTTTTCGATCTTTTCATGGCATCGAACAACCCCCGTTCATCCAATTCCTTCCCTTCGTGTCGGAACCGAACGGGCATTTTTCCCATTAGCGCCGCCAAACTCTGGTGGATCAAGGAAACCGACATCCCCATATCCAATTCCTTATATTGAACCGACAGGGCGACCATTTCCCTGGCTTTGGGTTCGGCCGCTTCCAGGGTATAGCCGGTGGAGATCAACCGCAGCGCTAGAAGAGGGGTAACCAGGCAAGCAAAACTGGGGTCTCCCCCGGCGATGGCCGTTTGGATACACTTCTCCCAATTATAGACTCCCTGAAAAAGATGGTCTTTAAAATACGTGACCGTTCCGCCCGAGGTCAGGTAAGCCCGGGAAAGGGTAAACGGTCCGGGATTTTGATCGGCAATGGCTTTGCCCAAAACCACCAACCGTTCCATCCCATCATAATCCTGGAACAAAAGGGCGCGCATAGCGCCGTAAGCGCCCAGGCTCATCACCACTCCTTTGTGGTATCCGTGCTGGAGGCAAAGAGAAACGGTGCGCAGCATAGTCATTCCCCAAAGTTCCTGGGTAAAGCTATGAGCAAAAACGCTGGCGTTGGATAGAATATCCAGCGCCAAGACCATTCTCGGATCCTGCATCGGAGGCCGCTCCAATAAGCTTGTTACGGAATATTTTCGCTCCAGCCTTCCGACACGGAAAAACTCCCAGAGCAGATGGAGCGCCTTGGGCCGGCTCGGCATGTGAACCCCTAGTTTGGCCAAAACCGGAAACAACAGGTCCGGGATGCGCCCGAAATCGCCAGAATGAACCAACAGCGACATTTGCAGAGAAGCGGGCCTGCACTCGTCGATCACCGACTTGGCCCGCTTTCCGGCTTCTTCGATCAAGGATTCTGCGACGTTGAATTCCCCAGACAAAAAAGCGCTTTCTGCGCACGCCAGACTAAAGGAATAGGCTTCTTCATAGGAGCGTTCCCAGTGATCTGATGGGGCCAGCCGCATCGCTTGGGACAGATAGGAGTAGGCGGAAGTGAATGCTCCGGAATGAAAGGCCAGTAACCCGGCTTCCCGGTTCAGTTTAAACAGCCGCTCCCGCTCTTCTTCCATCCAAACAAACGACAACGCCTGGTTGTAATGGTTGACCATAGAGAAGAGGTCGGACGAACTTCCGGATTCCGCACTATACTCCCTGGACAGAATTTGGGCCACCCGGTAGTGAAGCAGCGACTGCTCCTCACGATTGACCATACTGTATGCGGCTTCCTGTACCCGGTCGTGGACAAACTTGAACCGGACCTCCGGAAAGGCCCCTGCTTCTTCCTCCATATACCGAAGGATCTCGAAATTAGCATCCAGCGGGATCACCAACCCCACTTCAATCGCTGGAAGCAAGTGGCGCAAGGTCCAGGGGATCATTTTTTGGCTCAGGGAAGCCAGGACGGACAGCTTAAACCGGGTTCCCACGCAGGCCGCTTGCAGCAACAGTTCCTGGGCTGCATCCGGAAGCTCCAGGATTTTTTTGACCATAAACTCCACGGCATTTTCCTGGACCCCGGAGCGGGAAATTTCGGCCAGGTCGAAATCCCATCTTTTTCGGTTCAGATCAAACCGGATCAAGCCCTGTTTTTGCAGATCCCGCAAAAACTGGTGTATAAAAAGGGGTTGCCTTCGGTTTTGACAAACACCAGGCGGGCCAGCTCGTGCAGCGCTGTTTCCGTTCGGCCGAGGGTGTCCTTTAACAGGGAGCAAACCACCCCTTGGTCAAAGGGGCCAAGCGCCATTTGATGCACGGTAATGCCTTTGCTCTCCAGTTCCTTATACAACTGAGCCAGGGGGTGATAGCTCCCGATCTCATTCTCCCGGTAAGCTCCCACGATAAACAACCCTGGAATGGGCGTCCCGGAAAAAGAAGGTCCAAAAACGAAGGGTTGCGGTGTCCGCCCACTGGAGGTCGTCCAAAAAATCACCAGAGGGCCCGCTTTGACGACGATCGATTTGACAAAAATCCGGAACAGGTGGTTCAAGCGGTTTTCCGCTTCTATACCATGCAATTCATCCGCCAGAGGAAACGATCCGGTAATGCCTTTTAATTCGGGCAAAAACCCGGTGAGCAGCGCGCCGTTTTGCCCTACCTGGTCCAGGAGCTCCATCCGGTAGTCTCCAAGAAAATCTTCAGGCTGAGCCAGAAGAAAAGCTACGGCTTCTTTCAGGGCCTGCATGAGCGCCGAGTACGGAGAGTGGTGCTGAAACTTTTCAAATTTGCCTTGAATAAAAACGCCTCGGGCCTGAAAGACCGACAGGCGAAGGTTGTCCATCAGGGTGGATTTCCCAATGCCTGCCTGTCCGCTAATGAACAACGCGGCTTGCTCGTGTTTACAAACCTGCAGAAACAACTCCTCGATCCGGGCAATCTGCGTTTCCCTGCCGTAGAGTTTTTCCGGTATCCGGAGAATACCGGAATAATCTTCCTGTCCGGGTTGAAAATAACCGATGGATCCGTGCAGCAATAACGATTCCAGGCAAGCCTCAAGATCGCGTGCCACACCGGCTGCCGAATGGTAGCGGTCTTCGGGGTTTTTGGCCATCAGCTTCAGGACGATATGGTCCAGCGCTAGTGGAAGGTCCGGACGATAGCGCTGCATGGAGGGGGGAGCCATAGCCAGGTGGTGGTGCACCAGTGCCAGGTGGTCCTGGTCTGGAAAAGGGTACTTGCCGGCAAGCCACTCAAATAGCAGAACGCCAAAGATGTACAGATCGCTGCGAAGATCTATTTTGCGGTTCAACCGGCCGGTTTGCTCCGGCGACGTATACCGGAAAGAAAACTGGCCTGAGAGGGCATGGTACGAACGTTCCGATTCCAGAGAAACCATCCCTGCGTTCCCAAAATCCGCCAGGACGACCTCCCCGGTAGAAGGATCAAAGACCAGATTCTCCGGGCGGAGGCCGTTATAGATGACCCCCTGCTTATGAATGACATCCAGTTGAGAAGCTACCCGTGCAGCCACCCGCAGCGTTTGATCCAGAGGCCATTGGGCAAACTGCATGGAATGGAGAGCGGCGCCCTGCGGTTTTTCCAGCAGGAGCGCCTGGCGTTTGTCGAGCGAAACGAACCGAACCGCCTTTCGAAACCCCTTATCCGGAAGCAACTGGCTGATAGCCAGCTCGTTTTTCCAGCGGGTCTGAATTCCCAAAGGGAGGGACGGCGACTGGGCCCAATACACGATCCGTGGGATTTGGGCGGGTTGTTCCACCACTTCCCAGACCTCCACGTGCTCCTGAACGTCTATTTGGTTTAAAAACTCATAGGAAACGCCGTCCTCCCCTTCAATACGTACCATGAATATTATTTAGCCTTTAGCCCAAAGCCTTTGCCTTTTCATCCCGTCTCAACTCAGGCAATGGATGCTTGCTGCTCCAGCGCTTTCGTCTTCCATTTCTGGGTGCTTACCAGGTAAATGTGGATAAGGTCCAATAGAATACAGGTAATCCCCAGGGCCTGAGTAAACCGATCTTCCGGCCACACGCTAAAGATAAAGATGTTGAAGAAAACACTGGTGCCAAAAAATTTCAACCAGCCTACTGCTTTTGAAAACTGTTTCTGGGGAAACTTCAGGACCATAACGATGCACATGGTCGACATGATCACGTTTTGGATCATGGCCGAACGGATACCAAACGGGAGGTCCCATCCCTGGGCGGTGTAGAAGTAGTTTAATGCCCCCAGAACAACAAAACTACCAATCATTACCGGTACATGATACTTCCTCAGGTAAGGGTTCAACGCCTCCTGGCGCCCCCAGCGCAGCACCGCGTAAAAATTGAAGCAATCCAGTAAGGCCCCACAACGCCAGAGCCAAAGCAGGTAAACGCCGCCAAAGTCGAGCGGAAAATAGAACCCCCATAAGAGTTCCCAGGGCACATTTCCGGCAATGATAAACCCCGGAAATTCAATAAATTTTTCCCGGATGATCCTCCGCACGACGAGGATATACGCCGAAAACCAGCTAAACGCGCCCAGATAGTACAGGATCATCTGCTGGGTGGTGTACTTCTCGCTGGTGAATAAGGTTTCCACAACGTGATTCATATGTAAGGTCTTTTAGGTGTTATAATACGGTCACAAAAGACGCCGCTCTCGAGCCAGCTCAGGCAGCGGCTATAGCCGGCCCCTGCCTGCGCCGGTATTGCCAAACCTTGATAAAATAGATCAGGTCAAAGACAAAAACCGCCAGGGCCATAATCTTGATTTCGTTGAGCTGTTGGTAATGCAACAAAGTGAAAACCGTCATAAACGCGTTCCCAAGCCCTTTCGCCCAGGCTACGGTGAGGGAATAATACCTGGCATTAGGGCCGTCAATAAAGGAAGAAAGATAAAGGACCGCCATCGGCACTGTAATGAAATAGGCAGACGTGGTGCCCATCGGCTGGTCATGCCCATCTTTGCACATGTAATAAAATACCGGAACCCAAACCAGGGTCGCCAGGATAACCAGCAACCGGAAGTGTTTGGTGAAAAACCCGGACTTCCACTGCTTATGCCCGTAACGCAGTACCTGAATAAAAATAAACACGTCAAATAAAAACCAGGCCTGTAACCCCCATACAAATGCTTTGCCCAGGTTCGTGACCAGCAAAAATCCCCAGGCAAATTCCCAGGCGATATTCGCCGACGCTGCGACCACCGGCATCTCGACGAACTTGTACTTGAGGCTGTTCCGGATAATAACCCCATACGCGACCAGCCACAAGATGGTGCCAATTGCGATCAGCACGATGTCCGCCAAACTGTAGTCGCACAGGTTGACGTATTTCATCAGTTCCGGGTATTGGGTGCAGTAGGTTGATTCCATACTTCGCTATTTTTTTTAAAGCTCCGTTCTTTTTTTCTGTACAGCCAGCCTCCAGTTAAAAAGGGGGAGGCTCCATTTGTCCACCCATTCTACAGGGATCTTCCAGTCGCCGCGAAGGGAAGGAGGGATGTAAAAATGAATGGCTTTATGGTTATTAAAATGGGCCACCTGAGCTTTCAATAAGGTCAGGTTGAAGGATTTCGCCAGTTCGCGGAATACGGGGTGGCGTTCCTCGGTATGGCTAACGGTTCTTCCGATCAGCTTGGTCATGCGGGGCGCCAGGTTGCGCATTAAGTCCTCGTGAGGGGCCAGGCCGAGCAAGTCGGCATACTGATCGCCGATAAAGAATCGGGTAAGCGCTTCAGGCACGTCGTGGAACAGCGGCCCCCTGCCATACTTTCCATAAAATGAATCGCGGCGGCAGCTAATTCTTTTCCTTCCGGGGAGGGTTCGGCCTGATGGTGGATAATCATCTGGCCTAGTTGTTCCCCTTCGGCATAATTGGCGGGGATCAGAGCGGGGTCGACCCCCATGATATGGCCCACGATCCGCCAACAATGGAAATAGGCTTCCTGCTCCCGGGGGTAAGCCCGATCTGCATCATCTTAAAGCCGTCGAGCAGCAGCGCGGAAAAGGCCATCAGTGTTCCGGCTTTATCTTCCTGGTTCAGGGGCTCGCCCAAGTCTTCGGTATCCCAGCCTCTTTGTTTGAGGAAATGGCGGATGGACGCGTGGATAAGCCGCACCTTCTGTGCGCTGCGAACCCCTTTTCCTGCCGGGGAAAGTCCACCAGGCGACAGAACGTCGATCACGAACTGTGCGGTCTCCATCAACCGGCGCGCCAGCGCGCGGGGATCTTTACTGCCCAGCCTCCCGGTAGCAAAAGCACCTGTGCGCCTCGCCGCCCAGTATAACACTCCGGCAGGGATTTGCAAAAAAGGACCATCGAGGCAAACATCCCGTATTTGGCGAACACGGCTTCTCCCTCCCGGATCAACGCCGGATCCGCGTAAGAGGGAAAATGAGCGGTCTCTTCAAAATACCTGGCGACGACGGGGTCAAACCCTGCCGGAGGAATATCCTGGTTGTGCACCAATTGGTCAAAGAGCGCCCGCACGGCAGCCTGGTCGCCCCGGGAAAAAATATCGACGATAACGGCATCTGCTACTGGATCAGATTGGGACCGGAACGCCTGCAATTGCTCCACAGTCCATTTCGGGGACGTATTAATCATAGTTATGTTGGTTAGATGTTCACCTTTCCGAATACCCCGGGGATTAGTGCATCAAAACGGCTACACTGCCAGCGGAAGATGTAAAGATATGACAACCAATGCATTAAACGAAACGCTCTTCTTCCATAGAGGGCCTGTCTCAAAAGACCAATCTTTGCCACCGGCATGAAATTTTATTTTATTTTTTCAATTCTAATAAAAAATCGCAGAACAATTTTTTATTAGAATTGAAAAAAAAACTATTTTTGGCCAGGGGCGAAAACGGTCTTTTGAGACAGGCCCGAAATAAAGATAGCCCTTTTTCTTTTTTCAAAAATTCCTTTTCCCGCTTTTCAATAAATAAAGGGAAAAAATTCTGTCTTGTAAAACGTTCGGGAAAAATTTCGGAGTAAAAATCAATCACGTTACCGCATCCTTTCGTAAATTGTATAGCTTACGGCCAAAGAAAACCAACACCATTGTGACCGACACCTACAGGCATCAGGGCATGCGCAGGCAACTCATCGACGAGTTGCGGCAAAAAGGCATCCGCGACGAGCAGGTGCTGGGCGCGATGAACACCCTGCCCCGCCATTTTTCCTCGACAACGCGTTTGAAGAATGGGCTTACCAGGACCAGCCCTTCCCTATCGCCGCAGGCCAAACGATCTCGCAGCCGTATACGGTCGCTTATATGACGGAGCTACTGGAAGCCCGCAAACGCGACAAAGTCTTGGAGATCGGTACCGGTTCGGGCTATCAGGCCGCGATCCTGGCGATGCTGGGCGCCCGGGTGTTCAGCATCGAGCGCCAAAAAGAACTGTACGAGGCCGCCAAAATCCTGCTCGAACAACTCGGTTTTTCCCGCATCCGCCTCTTTTTCCGCGATGGCTACAAAGGCCTCCCCGAATTCGCTCCTTTCGACCGCATCATCGTCACCGCCGGCGCCCCCTACATCCCCGAGCCCTTAAAGCAGCAGCTCAAAATCGGAGGCATCCTCGTCATCCCGGTAGGCGAAGACGTCCAAACCATGTTCCGCATCACCCGGCGCTCGGAAACAGAATTCGAAGAAGAAAAAAAAGGAAGTTTTCGCTTTGTGCCTTTTTTGGGGGGGACGAAGTAGACGGTTGACGGTTGACGGTTGACGGTTGGTTGACGGGGGACGGTAGACGGTAGACGGTTGACGGTTGACGGGGGACGGGGGACGGGGGACGGGGGACGGGGGACGGGGGACGGGAGAAGGGGAACAAAAGGGGAAAAGAGGGGGTTGCCTTCGTTTGGAAAATGCCGTAGTTTGGGGCCTAAAAAACCCCAGATGGTATCTCCCTTCCGAATCGTTTTGATTTTTCTGGCTGTGGCGGCGCTGAGCGTGGCCGTGCTTCCTTATTTGCACGTCGAACTGCTTCCCAGGGGCAATTCCACCAAGATGCTCGTGCAATTTTCCTTGCCGGGCGGAGCGCCCGAAACGGTGGAGCAGCAAGCTACTGCGCTGCTCGAAGGCGTACTTTCCCAATTGAGGGGGCTGACCAAGATCGAATCTGTTTCCGGATACAATGGGGGGAGCATCACGCTGGAATTCGCACCCAAAACGGATATGGAAGCCCGGGAGTTTGAGCTTCACGCCCTGTTGCGGCAGGTTTTTCCGCGTTTACCTGCCGGGGTTTCCTACCCTAAAGCCCAGCGGGTGGGGGACGTCAATACGCAGGCCCGCCAAAGCCCGTTTATTGCGTATACCGTGGAAGGTCCGGCGGCGGCGTTTCAAATTCGGAAAACGGCGGAATCGGTGTTTCGCAAAGGGCTCGCTGAAATTGGCGGGCTGCGGGAAATCCAGATTTCCGGCGCGCCGTCGCTCCAACTGGCCATCCGCTTTTACCCGGACAAGCTGGCGGCGCTCGGCCTCCCGGCGGATGCCCTGGGAAGCGCCCTGCGCGATCAATTTCAGATTCAATACCCCGGGAGCGCTTACAATCAGCGCGGAGAGGTATTTTTTATACAATTCCGCCATTTGCCCGCCTCCCTGGAAACCATCGAGCGATTGCCCATCGCGCTTCCTCATGGAGGGCGCGTTTTGCTGAAGGAGGTGGCCAAAGCCAGTCTGGAAGAAGAACAGCCGGGACAATACTACCGCATCAACGGGAAAAACTCGGTCCTGATGGCTTTACAAGCCCGGGAAGGGCAAAACGCCATCGCGCTGTCCAGAAAGGTGCGCGCGTTGGTCCCCCGGCTGTCCCGCCAACTGCCTGCAGGCTACGCCGTCCGGCTGGAGTACGACCAAACCGAGTATCTGTCCAAAGAATTAACCAAGACCTACCGCCGCACCGCCTGGTCGATGTCCATCCTGATCCTCTTCGTCCTGCTGGCCTACCGGGACTGGAGGAGTTTGGCGGCGCTCTTATCGGGCTTGACGGTGAATCTGGGGCTTACCCTGTTGCTGGTATGGGCATTCGGGGTACCGGTGCACCTCTACACCCTGGCTGGGGTAGCCATCGCTTTTGGGATCATGATCGACAATGCCGTGGTGATGCTCGACTACTACCGGCAGCACCGCAAGCGGCTGGTGTTTACCTCCATCATGGGCGCCACGCTCACCACCGTCGCCGCCCTGGGTCTTGTATTTTTGCTGCCGCCCGAAGAGCGGCAAAACCTGCAGGACTTTGCCCTGGTGGTTTGCCTTTCGCTCGCCGCCTCCCTGGCCGTCGCGTTGGGGTTCATTCCCGGCATGTACGAGCTGCTTCGCGGAAAAAAGGCGGCGCCTCCGGCCCGCATGCCCTTGCCCAAGCGCTGGCGCGTACGGTCGTTTCGCCTGTTTTATCGCTTCACGGCGTTTTGCGCGCGGTTCCGGCCCCTTTACCTGGGTTTATGGGCACTGGCCCTGGGCCTGCCGCTTTTCTTATTGCCCGCCAAAATAGAAGGCTGGGCGTATTACAACGCCACCATAGGCGCCCCGGGCTATCAGGAAAACGTTAGGCCCATCGTGGACCGCCTCACCGGAGGAGCGCTCCGCCTGTTTTTGCGCGAGGTATTTGAACGGTCTGGCTACCGCGATTTCGAACGGACCCGTCTGATGGTAAGAGCCGAACTGCCCCACGGCGCGACCCCGCAGCAGATGGACTTTCTGCTGCGGCGCATGGAGGACATTCTGGAAGGCGTGGAGGGCGTGGAGAAGTACGTGACCAACGTCTACTCCGGCGAGGAAGGCCGGATCGAGATCACCTTTACCCCCGCCTACGAGCGGAGCGCGCTTCCTTATGTGCTGCGGTCGCGCCTCATCGCCCGGTCGACCGACTGGAGCGGCGTGAATTGGGGCATTTACGGCGTAGGGCAAGGATTTGGAACGGGCGTTGGCGAGAGCATCCCCAGCTACCGGGTCCCCTTAATGGGATACAACTACGACCAGCTCGCCTATTGGGCCGGCGAGCTCAAGACCATGCTGGAGACCCATCCCCGGGTACAGAAAGTGAGCACCGACGGCCGTTTGGAGTACGACGAAAAATCGGCCTATATCTACCGGTTGCAGTTCGACCGGGAAAAACTGGCCCGGAAGGGGGTCAATATGGGTCCTTTGCTGAGTGCCTTGCAAGCCAGCACGCTTCCGCTGGGCGCCCAGATTCAGGGGGAGGCAGGCGGGGAATCCTATCCGGTGCGGCTTGCCGCCTACGGCAGCGAATCCTTTTCCACCTTTGACCTGATGGGCAAGGGGCTCGCACTGGACACGGTGCGGACCGTCCGGCTGGGCGAAGCGGCTACCTTGAACTGGGAAAAGACCACGGCGGCCATTCACCGCCAGAACCGGCGTTATGTTCGCATGGTTCATTTTGAATATACCGGCTCGTACGTATTTGGGGGCCGGTTCCTCAACGAAACGCTGGAAAAGCTCAACGCCCGCCTCCCGGCAGGGTACGAAGCCAAGCGCGAAGAGTACCGCTCGTTTTGGGAAGGCAAATCGGCCAAAAACCGGTGGCTGCTTCTACTCGCGCTCTTGGGCGCCAATTTTTTCATCTGCGCTATTTTATTTGAGAGCTTTCGCAAGCCGCTGGCGGTGATCGCCATGATCCCGCTTTCGCTGATCGGACTGTTTCTGACCTTTGCCTGGGGTGGGTTTTACTTCGACCAGGGGGGGTACGCCGCCATGGTCTTGCTGGGGGGCATATCGGTCAACGCCGCCATATTCGTCGTCAACGACTACATGCACCATCCCGGGCGGGGGCGCCGCCCCAACCGGGCGTTGTTGCTCGCGCTCGTACAAAGAGGCCGGACGATCGTACTCACTGTGGTCTCCACCATTTGCGGGCTGATCCCCTTCCTGAGCGGAGGCGATGCGGAGGTGTTCTGGTTTGCCCTGGCGGTGGGCGCTACCGGGGGCGTGCTGTTTTCGCTGTTCGCGGTGTTTACGGCGCTGCCGGTGATGATGTGGAAGGGGGTGGGGCGTTGAAAAATAGCCAATCGAAAACCATGCCAAACTGGTGTTTTAAAACCGAACTTAAGTTCGCTCCAAAAACTTGACTATTTCGGGGGGGGGGGGGGGGAAATTTAGCCTGCACAATGGCCATTTCGTGTCGGCGGATCCCGAAAAGCCGGAAGAGAGTAGGGGTAATTACTTTACCAGTATTATCATTTTCACAATGAAAACAGAAAAAAAAATTGCTTTAACTATTTTCATTATGCTCTTTGTTTCTTCGATGTGGGAATACATGAAATTAGGTGTAATGGCAAAGGTTCTTGTATTGCAGTTTTAGAACCTTGGGGAGTTTGCCTTGATCAAGGCTACTCATATACCAGTTGTTTTTGGGTTTCTGCTGGGGCAGATTGCAGCGATGTATACTGCCCGCAGGGTGATTAACCTTTTTGATCCTTGAACTTTAAGGGTGCGGGCCAAACTTGCCTTTGGCCCGCCAGCTTTTTGTACTACCAATTGGTTTTTATTTTTAGAATCACTAAAGTTCAATTTCCCCATAGGGATTTTTTCAAATGAATTCGAGTAAACCGATAGCACCATCTAATCATCCATAAACCTGAAAAGTTCTAATGTATTCTGCCCAAAACATAGTAATTGTCGACCATCCAAAAAGTAATTCTATTTATACGATGAAAGCAATTGGCATTCAGCTTTTGTACTTAAATATAAGGCTATAGACACAAAACAAATATGAAATTGTTATTTTTTAATTTCAAATAGTGACGCCTCATGAATTTAAGCAAAAAATTATTGAAAAAAAAACTATTTAGCAGGGTTCAATGGTTTGAAAATATCCGAACTTGTTTCCTTTGGTTTTTCATTTTTACGAGCTTGAGTATATCAAACCAGTCTTGTAGTACGAAAGAAAGCGGCTTCAATCACCAACTGGTCTATTCAAAAACAGTTGATTTCCAATTGGATAATGAATCCGGCGCTTTTCCTTCCTTTGCACGGATTGATCAATTTGGCGGGAAGGAAATTTTCGGTTTTTTCAATTCTGGAAACAACAGGTTATACCTATACGATGCGGAGACCCGAAAGCTTAAGGCCAAATTATCCTTTGAAGCCGAAGGTCCGGATGGAATAGGCAGTAGCCGAATAATCG
The DNA here is from genome assembly GCA_016713275.1 of Haliscomenobacter sp. Lineage (GTDB taxonomy): Bacteria > Bacteroidota > Bacteroidia > Chitinophagales > Saprospiraceae > JADJPL01. The sequence continues at coordinate 17,062 of JADJPL010000014.1, read as the reverse complement.
GATACCAGTATATTTCGTCCGACAGTATTTTTATTTTCACATATAATCTAATGAAACTTTTCCATGTGGATACTTCTGGAAAAATCCACCGTTACTACCCTGTTAGGGGGCGAAACGATAATGTAGATTTGGGGTTCCCAGATATTAGCACCAATAAACCTTTGCGAATAATCGACGGAAAAGCATATATCGCCTCCCTCAGCGTTGGGCAAGAGCCACACGCAGACCACAGAAAAGTGACCAGTGTTTTTATTGTAGACTTAAAAACCGGCAAAGTCAATGTATCGATGAACCGTCCTCCTCTATATAACGAAGGCTTCTGGGGCCCAATAATGAAATACCAAGTATTCTCTTGCTTCAATTTAAAAAACTCGACGATTCGTTTATAGTTTTGGAGCGGACCATTTTATTTATGAAACCGACCACCATAAATTCTTTCAAAAGCATTATGCGCCTTATGACAGGTTCCCAAAAAAAATTGAACCGCTGAACAAGGACAAATACTCTGGATTGACAATAAACCGCGAAGAACAAAGACAATACGACCGCTTATCGCCATCCTATTTTGCCATATTGCATGATCCTTACCGAAAGGTATATTACCGATTTGCCACCCTTCCCCAATCCTTGGAGGAATTCAAAAATAACGTGTCCCAACATCCTGCTGTTGTTATTTTGGATGAAAATTTCAAAAAAATCGGGCAATCGATTCTGCCCAAGGATAAAGGCCTTCAGTTTCATACCATGATGGTAGGAGAAGACGGACTGTATATCAACCAAGTTCCTTTCGAAGAAAACAAAATGGTTTTTGCGATTTATTCACTTACTTCAAAATCCAATTAGTTATGCCGGTTTACTGTTCCTTTTATCTCGTTATGTTGTCGCTTGGTTTTTCACTGGGTCAGTCTGGCTCAATCAAAGGAGTAAAAATCGGGGCACAGACATGGGCAATTCGAACTATTTCTACTCCCACCATCGATGCATTTAAAGTGCCGGGCACTAACCCGGCCGAATACCTTTATACATGGGATGACGCTAAAAAGCTGGCTAAAAATTATCCGGGTTGGAGACTTCCTTCTGAAGCTGATTGGAGAAAACTGGAAAAATTTTTAGGTTCTCCAGAGTCTGAAAAAGAAAACGCCAACCGGACCGGGGGCGACAAATTGAAAAAATATAAAGGATTTAATGTGTTCCCGGGTGAAGTATACGGGGATAATACACTGGCATTTTCGGGCGAGAGAGCTTATTATTGGACCTCAACAACGCTTCCAACCCTCGATGGGAATCAATACGTCATTGTTAAAGCCTTGTTCAAAGATGGCATGAAAAAAGACAAAATCTACCATCATCTCACGTCTCCATTGAAAAAGTATGGAATGAAAATGAGTGTTCGGTTAATCAAAGACTGAAGCGTAACCCGTAACCCCAAAAATTCAGGGAATAGGATGTTCTCAGAGCGCAAAAACCGCAAAAATTCTTTGAAATCAATGGTTTGCTGAAGATTTACACCCTATCCTTTGTCCTCCTCGACCCCATGCTGAGCAATAATCGCCTTCACCTCCTCTTCGCCCAAGCCTGTGAGCAGGCAGAGGATTTCAAAGGAAACCCCGTTTTGGTACCCCCGCAGGACCACTTCGTTCACCTTCTTTTCCTTTCCTTTTTGGAGCCCTTGCTCGATTCCCTTTTGGATTCCTTTTTGGATTCCTTGCTCGATTCCTTTTTGGAGCCCTTGCTCGATTCCTTTTTGAATTCCTTCCTGAAGGATCATGTCATACGTACTCATAACCTCTTCTTTTATGGCGGCAGGCAGGGCTTTGACCATTTCCGCCCATTGCCTTGCCGGTATTTTGGTGATGCTTACCATGTAAACAATTACTTCTTTTAAAAGGTTTCCTCCGGTGGTTTGCGCCAAGGTGTCTGATAATTCCGGGGTGACAAATGTGGTTTGCTCCGCCTTCAGGCTCTGGAAATCCAGCAAGGCCTGCAAGCGCTCCGGCAAAAAGGTTTTCAAAAAATCCCGGGCGATATCGATATCCGATAACAGGGATTTCATGAACGCATCGTGGGGAGGGCGAATTTCTTTTGGCATCATCAAATATACGAAAACACGTTGTTTTAAACAAAATGTTTTACATTGTTTTTTTGAAAAATGCTGTGGGATTCGGAGGAAAGACGTTCCAGGTTTCAGGTACACTTTGCGCGTATGCTCAGAACGGAGGGCATCAACCTGGAACGTCTTGTTGGCCACTCCCATGGCATCCTCCGGCGCAAACACAAAAAATGCCAAACTACGTACCACCCAAGCTTTGGGAATAAACAGGCGCGCGCTCAAAACAGACCGCTAGAAACCAGTCATTTGCCATACCCACATAACAACATACTGCCGAAGTCGGCAAATTGCCGCCAGCCTCTGCCTGCTTGACTTCTGCGAAAAAACAGCCCATCTTTATTCCGCACAACGGCCGTTTCGTGCCGGCGATTCCCGAAAAGCCGGAAAAGAGTAGGGGTAATGCTGAATCCAAGTTATTTATGAGAAAAAGCCATTTTATCCCCCAAGGGGGGCGATTTTTCTCATTCTTTCCAAATCGGCAGAAAGCCATTCTTTTTGCAATAGCCGCCATTCCTGTTTTTACCGCTTTGGGGATAGTACGCATCTTGAGGCCAGTCCAGATGCCTGAATACCTGGAGCAGAACAAAGAATGGTATGAAAAAGAATACCTGAAGGACCTGGAACAAATCAAACCGGCGAAAAGCCACTCAATTGAAAACATGGTTTGGATTCCAGGAGGGTCGTTTCTTATGGGCGGAAAGGACGCGCAGACCTTACCCGACGCTCGGGGATTACATCGGGTGTTCGTAAGCGGTTTTTGGATGGACGAAAACGGAAGTGACCAACGCGCAATTTAAGGAGTTCATCGATGCGACCGGCTACATCACATCAGCCGAAAGATCCCCTAATGAAGGCAATCTGATTATGGCAGCAAACCATGACGTAATCCTCCCGAAAGAACCTTTTAGCTGGTGCTTCAAAGAAGAAAAAACGCCTGCCAAGAATTCTGGCGACTGGTGGGAACCCGTCCGTGGGGCCAGCTGGAACCATCCCTTTGGGCCAGGCAGCGACATCATCGGCAAGGAAACCCATCCTGTTGTTCACATTTCCTGGTACGATGCCATGGCTTATTGCCAATGGGCAGGAAAGCGGCTCCCGACCAGAAGCCGAATGGGAATACGCCGCTCGCGGCGGTTATGCGAAAAGGAATTATCCCTGGGGAATGATCTCGACTTTAGGCCTTGCAAAATTACTGGCAAGGCGTCTTTCCTGGATTTCTTTTTGAACCGCGACGGCTTCTTGAAAACCTCCCCTGTGCGAAGCTTCTCTCCAAACCCTTACGGGCTATACGAAATCGGAGGTAAGCTTGGGGAATGGTGCCTGGACTGGTATAGTCCCGATTTTTACCAGCAGTCGAAAAAATCCGGAGTTTCCATAAACCCATCTGGCCCCCATAAAGGAAACCAGCCTTTGCTAAAAGTCATCCGAGGCGGTTCCTTTCTATGCAGTGAAAGTTATTGTTCTGGATATAAAGTATCGACAAGAATGAAGTCGGCCCCCTGTTCAGGAACGAACATATTGGCTTTCGTTGCGGCCGAATCTGATTTTTTAACCCCTTAATATCAATTTAACTTATGAAGAAAGTGAAAGTCGTTTCGTTTTTTACAACCCCTCTGCTGATTGCAGCCGTCACCACACTTGCCTTGTTAAACCCATTCCAGGCGGAAGGAAGAAGGAATGCTGGTTGTGGGTACCAGACAGACCAACTACCCTGCTTTGAATCCACCACGACAACTTCCAGCGGATCCGGGGGGGGCGGGTTCTGGGCTCAACTCAGAAAAGGCCTAGGTTTGGAAGGAAACGGGTCATCCTCGCATAGCGTAACCAGTGTTACGATTTTCAAATCAGTTTGCAACGGGGGGAGTTCCAGGTCCTGCGTTTTTTCAGACCCTTGCAACAATGCCTCCTCCTCCTTCGTATGCAATCCGGATTGTACCGTTGACATATACTAAGGACAAGTAGCCCAACGGCAGGAATTGAATTTCCTGAATACCCTATTCCATGGTGCGCCTCTATGATTTTCAATACTGCAGCAACACCTTGCTATGAACGGGGGCGTCCCACACAATTGGGTTCGTATCTATTGACTTGGAGCAGGTTTGGGGTTGGGTTTGTGCCTGAAATCCCAAACCGCTCCATCCCCCATGGGCCATAAACTACTTTTTCGCCGGAATCACATCAAACTAAAACAGCATGAACCAACCAATCAACACGCTATTAAAAAAAACCGCTATGCTGGCTTTGGGGGCAATAATGCTTGGAGCCTGCAAGAAAGAAGCCATTCAATCAGGAAGTTCTGCCTTCACCGAAACGGAAATCGTCATTCCAAACGACGACATTAGCCCTTCTGCTGCTGTCGATGTGATTGCCGAAGCATTGGAGGCGGTCCCTCTGGAAACCCCAAAGGAGGCTTATGTCTCGGATTGGGCAGACAAGGTGATCACTACTTCCGACAACCGAATCGTGCTCGTGAATAACCACAACGTTGCCATTTTCAACGCGCTGACCGGAAAGTTTATCAAAGAACTCCAACCGGCTGGAGACGGCCCCGGAGAATATTCCTCCTTCCGGGAAGTTTCCTATAACCCCTTTACCAACGAGATCGAACTATTTGCCGACTTTCAACGCAAGGAACTAATCTACGATTCGGATGGTAATTATTTACGCGATGAGGATCAATACCTGCTGTATGGATCAAAAATGTATCTGACAAAAGACCTTTGCGCATACAGCTGCAACCAAAATAACTCCGAATTGCTGGGAACTAAGGAAAGCTATAAAATTGTGCTCCACGATAAAAAGAAAAACCGACTGACAGGATATTTACCCCTGCCCCACCTTGAGGAAAAACTCTCCAATTTAAAAATTCCTTACCCTTTTTCCTCTACCGCCGCAGGGCTTTCCTGGTTCCAACCTTTTAATAATGGCATCTTCTCGGTGACGCCAGATGGCGTATCTAACCGGTATTCCATTGTATTCAGAAAAAACAACATCCCATCCGATTTTTGGGAAAAGAACCGCAAATATACCGGAAAGTTAGAAGCAGGTATTAACGAAAACTTTCCTTTTCTTGATTCGTACTTTTTCGAAAACAGCCAGTTTATTATATCCAGATATATGCAAAACAACATTATCCAGTTTGTCGTCTACGACAAGCACAAAAAACGGTGCGTAATCAATACCAAGTCAATTTTTGCTGACAAATGGGGTTTGCACATGCCCTTACCCCGGCATATTAACAAAACCGGGTTCCTGTTTATCCTGGCTGCCGAAGACTTTATCGCGATGATGGAGTCCTTCGACGACAAATCCCTTCTGCCCAAATCCTTTTTAAAGGCGTATAGACAAGCCAAACCCATCGATAACCCTATTCTAATCACCCTAACCGTAAAAGGCGGAGAGGCGATCCAGGATGTGGTTCATAAGACAAACCCCAATTGAAACCAATCTGAAAATGAAAACTTACGTGCTTACGGCTATCACTATGCTCAATTTGGGTGTACTACTCGTTCATTTCGCTCCAAAAACAGAGAAGGGGCTGAAAGAAAACGAAAGCAGCAATGAAGAATTCCACCAGCATAAAGAATCCTTATTCTTCCAGGCTTTGGCAGATGAAAATAAAAAGTCGCCGCCGGAGGTTCCTTTACCCAGCAAACCCATTCTCATCATGCGCTTTTCCTATCGCAACTGCGATTTGTGCCTTCGGAGCGCACTTTTCGAAATGAAGAAATGGAAAGAGGCCATGGGAGGTTCAAGTGTACGCATTATGGGGTCGTTCCCAAAGAATAGAGACTTCGAAATATTTCAAAAAACATACGAACAATTCCCCTTTGACTACGAGCATGTTCCTGAAGAATATTTTAGCCTCGCCTTGGAAAAAGAGGCCCAATATCCCTTTTTTTTCCTTTGGTTTCCAGACGGCTCTATCCACCATGTTTTTCTCCCTATGAAAGAAGATGTCCCCCGAACCCGGCGGTTTTTGGCTGTCATCGGAAGCAAGTACGTTAAAGGCAATGACCATGAATTAAAAACAGAACATGAAAAACATTAAACTTTCAAAAGCTACCGCGCTGTTTTTTATTGGCTTATTCAGCCTTTGGGCCCTTTGGACATTAGTTAAAAGCAGGCCTGGGGTGAGCGCGTTTTCAGAAACTAACGCCGGTTTTTTCAAATTGAAACTGCCCAATGCCAGTAATGAAGCCATTGATTCAGATCAATTGATCGACTCTTTGCGGATCATTCCCCTTTCTTTTTCAGAAGATGCACAAGTACGAGCAGTAATGTCTATTTCTGACGTAGCTATTTCCAGGGATAAGATTTTATTAACCTCCGAAAAATTGCAGATCTTGGGATTCGACCTGAATGGGAACTTTTTAAACCAACTTGTTTCCCAAGGAGAAGGGCCTGGCGAAGCGCTCCAAGTTCTGGACTATGTCGTTCAGGATGGGAAAGTATATGTGCTTCAATCTGCAAATCCGAATATTCATGTATTTGATTTGAATGGATTCCAATACCTGCGGAGCTTTCGGATTGATCCTGAGTATGTTTATTACCAGTTCGATTATTTCAATGGTAAATGGTTTTTCTTTGCGGCTAATAATTTTGGAACGCCTTATTCCATTCATGTTTATGACAAAGACTTCTCCAGAATCGTTGAAATGACACTTCCGAATCAATTAAAATCAAAAGCTTTACAGCCATTCCGTCTCCCCCTTTTTTACAAGGGCCAGGATTTTTTCATATCAGATCGGAGTTTAATGATACCATTTTTCAATACGATGCGGATAAAGGCGTATCCCCTTTTCTCGTGGTGGATTTCGGCAACCATCGAATAGGCAGGCGTGAAATAGAAGTTCTGGAGAAAGGAGATTTTGACCAAGCCAGCCGCTTAAACGCTTCCTTTGATTTTTCAAAGATCATGAAATATGCAGAGACCGACCGCCATATTTTCATGTCGGTGATCCTGTCCAAAGAAAAAACGATTAATGAAATTATTGTGGACAAAAAAAAACAGAACGATGCGTCAGCTATCCGATATGAAATTTCCCGGATCTGATTTACCCTCCATTGCATCGGAGTGCTTCCTGATGATTTTTTTGTCTTCTCCTATACCGACGAAGCCGATGTAGACCAGATCAAATCTACCCTTACCAAAGGTGGACGAAAGCCTACCATGGACATATCCAATACCTCGGCGTTTTTAGTGCTTGTGCGTTTTAAATAGAGCACGTGGGAGATTACATGAACGCTGGATTATAAAGGCTTCGGAAAAATGTTAAATAACAACAATCCAACGAATAAATATTCGTTCCGGAACAAGCCATGCCAAGTCTTCAAAACCCTGGTATGGCTTGTTCCGTGCGTTGAAAAACGCGTTGAGATTTGGAGGAAAGACGCGCCTCGATATAGCATTAATTTTAACCGCGCACTTCCCCTCCCAATTTCCCCCTACCCCATTGCCCACTTACCCAATTTTCCCTACTTTTATCCCAAACAACCCTTGAACCCCTTATGCGCAAAATCTGGTATTTCCTCGTCCTGTGGTATCTCCTCGTCCTGCCCTCCTGCAAGCCGGCCCAAGCCGATGATAGTCAGGCAGAAGCCGCCATCAGCGCCGCTCAGGCGCCGCCTACTCCCGTCGCCACCGCGCTGGCCCAGTTTAAAGAAGTGAACTACCGCATCTCGGGGAGCGGGCAGATCAAAGCGGGCTACGAAGAAGTGCTCCTTGCCGAAACCGGGGGGCTCCTGGTGCGCTGCCCGGCAGCCAACGGGCGCCACGCCCGGGCAGGCGAGCTCCTCGCTGCCTTCGACACCAGCTCCCTCTCCCTGCGCCGCCAAAAACTCGAGGTGCAGCGCTACAACGCCCGCAAGGAATTTGAAAGCCAGCTCCTGGGCTACGAAAACCTCCTCAAAGGCAAATCGGCCAAGGAAGCCGAAGAAGTGCGCCAAAAACTGCGCGCCGCCACCGGGCTATCCATGCTCGATCTCGACCTCCAGGACCTCTCCCGCGAGCTGGCCGCAGCAACCGTGCGCGCTCCCATCAACGGGGTGCTGGCCGACGTGCGCATCGCGGCAGGCATGCGCATCCGCCCCGGGCAGGAGCTCCTGCGCATCTACAGCGACCAGGACCTCTACCTCGAAGTGAAGGTCCTGGAGTCCGACCTGCCGCTACTCCGCCCCGGCCTGAACTGCACCGTTCAGCCACTGGCCGACAGCAGCAAGACCTACCGCGCCACCTTGCGCGAGATCAACCCCGTGGTAGACCCCAACGGCATGGTGGCCATCCGCCTCCAGATTGAGCGCCCCGCCGACCTATTGCTCGGTATGAACGCCACTGCGGAAATCCGCGTGCCGCGCCAAAAAGGCGTGGTGGTACCCAAGGAAGCCCTCGTGCTGCGCAGCGCCCGCCCCGTGGTGTTTACCCTCGAAGACGGACTGGCGAAATGGAACTACGTCACCCCCGGCCTCGACAACGGGCGCGAGGTCGAAATCCTCGAGGGCATACAAGCCGGCGCTACCGTTATCACTTCCAACAACCTGCAGTTGTCGCACGACGCGCCGGTGCGCCCCGAAAAATAAGCCCGCCCATGATCCGTTACCTGCTCCAACGCCCCATTGCCGTGCTGATGAGTTTCGGCGCCGTGCTCCTCTTTGGCTTGGCCGCCCTGCGCCAGCTCCCCATCTCCCTGCTTCCGCCCATCGACGTGCCCCGCATCCTGGTACGCGTCAGCTACCCCAATACCCCTGCCGCCGCGCTGGAGCAAAACGCCGTGACGCCCATTCGCGAAAACCTGCTCACGACCAACGGCCTGCGCAACATCACCAGCAAAACCGCCAACCACGCGGCCGTGCTCCAGCTCGAGTTTGAGTACAATACCCGCATGGATCTCGCCTTCATCGAGGTCAACGAAAAGCTCGACCGCCTCGGCGGCATGCTGCCCCGGGAAATGCCCCGCCCCCAGGTGCAGCGCATCAATACCTCTGATATCCCCATCATCCGCCTTCAGGTGACCCCCCGCGACCCCGGCGCCTACTCCCAGGTGTCGGAGCTCGCCGAAAAAACCATCAAGCGCAGGCTGGAGCAACTCCCCGGCGTATCGGTGGTGGACCTCAACGGCGCCAGAGGCGATTTCTTTGAAATACGTCCCAAAGACGACGTCCTGCAAGCCCTGCGGCTCGACCGCCGCGTGCTGGAAGCGGCCATACGCGGCGCCAACGCCGAACTCGGCAACCTCTCGGTGCGCGACGGCCAATACCGCTACTTCGTGCGCGTGGGCAACACCCTCCAAAGCCCGCAAGACGTGGCCGGCATCCCCATCGCCCTGCCCGGCGGAACGCCGGTACCGCTCGGCCGGTTGGCCACCGTGGCCGTCAGCCCGCAAACGCCCACAGGGTATCACCTCTACAACGGGCGGGAAGCCCTTGCGCTCACCATCCAAAAGCAACCCAACGCCCGGATGACCAAGCTGGCCCCGGCCATCGAAGCCCTCGCCGCCGAGTTCCGGCGCGACTACCCCTACGCCGATTTTGCCTTTACCCAGGACCAAAACTACCTGCTCAAGCTGAGCATCAACAACCTCAGCCAGTCGCTCTGGCTGGGCGGCGCCCTGGCGGTGCTCGCCCTGTTTTTCTTTTTGGGCAACTACGCCTCGCCCCTGCTCATGGGCCTGAGCATCCCTATTTCCCTGGTGCTCACCTTCGTATTGTTTTATGCCCTGGGCGTATCGGTCAATATCATCTCCCTCTCCGGCTTGGCTCTGGGCCTCGGTATGCTCATCGACAACGCCATCATTGTGATCGACAACATCACGCGCAAGCGGCGCACCGGGCTTTCGATGCTCGACAGCGCCGCCACAGGGACCGGGGAGGTGACTGCTCCCATTCTGGGCCAGGTGCTTACCACCGTGGCAGTTTACGCCCCCCTCGTGTTGCTCAGCGGGCTCGCAGGGGCCCTCATCAGCGATCAGGCCGTTGCCCTAACCATTTCTCTGGGAGTATCGCTGCTGGTGGCCTTCATTCTGGCCCCATCGCTGTACCGGCTGCTGCTGCGCAAAGAGGTATCGAAACTCCGGGAAGACACCCGCTTTTTCCGCTGGGTGCTCGCAGGCTACCACGCGCTGGTGGGCTGGGTGTTCCGGCATAAGCTTATTGCCTCCCTTGCCGCGGTTTGCCTGGGCGGCGCAGGGATATGGCTGGCCGTATATGCCCCCACCACCGCCTTGCCGCAAATCAAAAAAACGGAGACCCAGCTCGCCATCAACTGGAACGCCCCTATCGACGCGGCAGAAAACCTGCGCCGCATCAAAGAACTCGACGCCTTCCTGGCCTCGGAGGGCGCCCAAATCCGGGAAGCGGAAGTGGGCATTTCCCAGTTTCTGTTGCAGCAAGAGGACCCCGCCATCGCCAAAGCGCTGGTGTACGCCGCCTACAAAACCCCTGAAGACAAAGCCCGGGCCGACGCCCGCGCCGCCCGCTGGCTTGCCCGGCGCTACCCCGCCGCCATCGCCGGGATCGGCGATGCGCCCAACGCCTTCACCCAGTTGTTTTCCAGCTCGGCGCCTTATCTCGAAGCCCGCTTCCAGGCCGAAGGCGCCGCGTTTAGCGCCGAAAGCGCCAGCCGCCTTGGGAAAATGCTCGAAAAACTACCTTCTGCCCAATGGCAAAAAGACGCCGGGCTGCAGGAAGAACCCTCTATCGACCTGATTCCCAAACCCGAGCTCCTGGCGGAATACCGCGTGCCCCAAGCCGCCGTGGAGGAAGCCCTCAACCGGCTCTTCGGCCAAACGCCGATCTCCGAAATCAAGCGCTTTGGCGATATTAAAACCCTGCGTTTTGAAGAAGACCGCGCCCCGTTTTACGAACGCCTCGAGCAACCCGTGCAAAGCCTGAGCGGGCAGGCTTACCCGCTGAAGCTGTTTCTCGACGTGCAGTACGCCAGCCAGTTCAAGTTCATCACCTCGGGCAAAACCGGGGAGTACAAAGCCGTGCACCTGTTCGAAACGCCCCGCAGGGATATCCCCGGCTTGCAGCGCCAAATCGACGCGCTGGCCCGCGAAAACGGGTTCACGGTGGAATACGCAGGCAGGTATTTCGACAACCAGTCGAACACCCGGCGCCTGCTGTTCATCTTCCTTATCTCGATCGGCCTGCTGTATTTCGTGCTCGCCATCGAATTTGAAAACCTGCTCCACCCGCTGCTCGTTATGTCCACCCTGCCGCTGGGCCTGTTCGGATCCTTTTTGCTGCTCCGCCTCTTCAACGCCCCGGTCGACGTCATGGCCGCCATCGGCCTGGTCGTCGTGCTGGGCATTATCACCGACGATCCCATCCTCAAAGTGCATACCATCAACCGCTTGCGAAAAGCGTATGCCCTCCAGGGCATGGGAATAAAAGAAGCGCTGGAACGCGCCATCCACGATGCTGGCGAGATCTGCCTCAAACCCGTACTGATGACCTCCATCACCACCGTGCTCGGCCTGCTGCCCGTGCTCTTCATGCCGGGCCTGGGGTCGGAACTCCAACGCACCCTCGTGCTGGTCATCGCCGGGGGCCTCACCCTCGGAACGTTTAATGCGCTGTGGTTTATTCCCCTGGCGTATTGGGCGACGGCGAGGAGGTGATTAGTGATTAGTGATTAGTGGTTGGTGGTTGGTGGTTAGTGGGGCTGTCTCAAAAGACTGGTCTTGCCCCTGGCCCAAAAAATATTTTCTTTTTTCAATTCTTTTAAAAAATTGCTTTGCAATTTTTTAAAAGAATTGAAAAAAGAAAATAAAGTTTCATGCCGGAGGCAAAGAGTGGTCTTTTGAGACAGGCCCCTTGAACTTTTGAACCTTTTCTAAAATCGGAAAAATGCCAAAATCCTTCCTTCTCCTCCTTCTGAGCGCGGTCGTTTTCAGCCAGATTTCCGCCCAAACCCGTTCGTTGACCCTCAAAGAGGCGATTGCCCTGGCGCAGGAGCAGTCTGTGGCGGCGCGGGTGGCGGAGAACGTACGGGAAAACCGTGCGTTTGCCTACCAAACTTTTTTAGCGGGGCTCAAGCCCCAGCTCAGCTTCCAGGCGGGGCTGCCTACGTATAGCCGCGATTTTTTCGAGGTGCGGCAGGACGACGGCAGCGTGCGCTACCTGTCGCGCACGCAGAACATAGCCCAGGCGGGGTTTAGTTTGTTTCAGGTGATCCCGCTGACGGGGGGCACGGTGTCGGTGAACACCGATTTCACCCGTTTCGATGATTTCGACAAAAAATATTCCTCCTATAACGGTACGCCGGTGAACATCGAATGGCGCCAGCCGTTGTTTGCCTTCAACCCCTATAAATGGAGCCGCAAGATCGAACCCCTCAAGATGCAGGAGGCCCAAAAGACTTATAAATTCCAGATGGAGGACATCGCCCAGCGCACCGTCCTGCTGTTTTTCAGCGTCCTCGATGCGCAGGAGGAGGTCCGCATCGCCACCCTCAACCTCGAGAACAACCGCCAGATCAAGGCCATCGAGGAGCGGCGCATCGAGCTGGGCACCACCACCCGGGAAAAGCTGTTGCAAATCGAGCTGCAGGTGCTGCGCGCCACCCAAAGCTTGCAGGAAGCCAATGCCGATTTGCGCAACGCCCGCCTCAATTTCCAGGCCTTCCTGGGTATTCAGGACAACCAATCCATCGGCGCCCAAATACCCGAGGAAGGAGCCGCCCTGCGCATCGACCCCGGCCAGGCCCTGCAGCAAGCCCGCGAAAACCGGTCGGAGTACATCGCCTTTGAGCGCCAGCGCCTGGAGTCGACCCGGGATGTAGAAGAAGCCCGCCTCTCGCGCAACCAGGCGACCCTGCGCGCCTCGCTGGGCTTCAACGGCGCCGGCGAAAACGTGGGCGACATCTTCAACCCCCTCACCGACCAGGAGCGCCTCAGCGTAGGCATCACTGTGCCGGTGCTCGACTGGGGCCGTAGCAAAGCCCGGCAAGGCATTGCCGCCGCCAACGAAAAAGTGACCGCCTACAACATCGAGCAGGAAGAGATCAACCTCCGCACCGAGATCGTCAACCAGGTGAACACCCTGGAGCTGCTGCGCGAAAGCATCCGCTTCGCCCGTCAAACCACCGCCATCGCCGAGGAACGCTACCAGCTCGCCCTGGAGCAATACCAAATCGGCAAGCTCACCGTCACCGACCTCAACATCGCCCTCTCCGAAAAAGACGCTGCTACCAGGACCTACCTATCTGCCTTACGCCGCTATTGGGAAGCCTATTACCGCCTCCGGCAGATGACGCTGTACGATTATGAGAAGGGAGAGAAGTTGTGATTGGTGGTTGGTGATTGGTGGTTGGTGGTTAGTGTATTTAGATTAGGTATTGCACACAACGTCCAAAAACCCCGAAGGGGTGACAGGATTATTGCACAAAACGCCTGGAGAATACCCAGGTTGCATGCCCAAACCCTGGTATAACCGATTCCCTTAAACAAGCTAAACAGAAACCCAATGGGCAAAAAACCATTTCCCAAAACCAAAACAGAATTGGCACGATTCCTGGGGATTAGCATGAGCACGCTGAAACGGTGGTTGAAAAAGAAAGAATTAACCGTACCGAGAGGCTTGATTCCCCCTATTAAGGTAAAAGAGATTTTGAAAAAGCTGGGGTATGAAGAGGAGCCGTAAAAGGCCGGGCAAGCGTTCAAGAGAAGGAAATGAGCCGAAATGAAAAAAAAATTCGTTATAATTTTGCTTCATAGCTTAGCCAAGCAAAAGACGGATCCCGAAAAGCCGGAAGAGAGTAGGGATAATTTTCTAAATCCAGTTTTTATGAAAAAGAAAATCTTTGTTTTGAGCTTATTTATAAGCGCTCTTTTTGTAGGAGGAATTTCAAGCGTAAGGGGTATTGTTCCTGCTACATGCCCTGGATGCACGGTAAGCTCAAGCGAAAATCCTGGAAGATGCTGCCCATGCGTACCTGAGGGAAATGGCGACTCTTGTGTAAACACATATGCGCCAAGCAGGCCCAGATGTGATGGAAATCGAGAAATTTAGAGCCCTTAAGGTTCATTAGACCTACTTCGAGGGGATCATCTTGGGTTTTAAATGGCTATTCTGCCCACACTGGCTCCTCGTAGTAATTCTATACTGCCCATTGCGGGGTTTTACGCTAGGAGGCAAGGAGAGGTGCTGAGCAGGCACAAAAACCGGGGACGCGAAGTGAGACAAGCTCAGCTTAATATCATATATTGGGATTAAAATCCATAACCTATAAACTATTCACCATTAATATGCAAACTGCTCTAACCCCTATTATTTTAGTGGCTTTGAGTTTTTCCTGTAATTTTCAGAGAGAAAATAATCCAAACGCCCCTCGGGTCGATTGTATTCCAACAGGTTCCGTTGTTCTTAGCGCGGACTCTCTTATTTCTGTAACAAGAACCGCTCAAATTAGCACGGATTATAACGACCCTTCTTTTCAATTACACGGAGCCGGAAAGGTGTATCGCATTGACTTAAAAAACAATAAAATATTTCAAACCTTTGACATTCCAAAAGAAGGGCCTGGAGGAATTAGCAGCAAATCTGAGTTTGACGCAATCGTTACCTTTGACGATAATACCTTCTTATATGCTCACAATCTTTTGCAAAAAATATTTCAATTAAAAGGAGGGGTATCAAATGCTGTATTTGCAACATCTGAAGATGATGGGCAAAAATTAATTTCAACCAAATATTCAAGACCAATAAAAAACGACCGGCTCGCTCTGTTTCCTGCCATGGCCAATTTTTCTAAACGGGAACCTCACTTTGCCTATTTAAAAGCGGATCTCTTAGAAAACACGTTCGAACCAGTTATTGAATATCCTTCCACTTATCATGAAAAATTTTATGGATTAATTCCTTGGATTTATCTACCCAGCGGTTATTTTTCTCCTCAAGAAGACCGATATTTTATTTCTTTCCACTTGATCCAAACATCTACATCTTCAATAAAGATTTCAAACTGGTAAAAACAGTTGACCTGTCGTCTGCGGCAATACCGAAACCGATAAAGCCTTTTAAAGAAAAGTACACGGAGAATTACGACTATCAAAAAGAAAATCAATTTTATTCATTACTGTCCTACTATTTAGATATGCTTCCCGATTTTGAGCATAACCGGGTTTACAGGTTAGCCCTAATTAAAAAAGCAGATCCAAATAATCCCAAAAGCGATCCTATTATTTCCTATACGATCGTTGTATGCGATAGCGATTTAAACATACTCGGCGAATGGGAAATACCGTCGAAATACGACTTAAGTTCTCCGGTGCTCGTCAATAGTCAAGGCCTATGGCTACTGGACAAGGAGAAAACAAACCCCGAGGAGACGCTGCTTACGTTTGATATTTTCGATGGGAAATTCAAGAAAGAATAAATGCAGTAAAAAAGGGCGGCCCAAGAGGGGCTGGTGGTTAGTGGTTCAATTCCAAGCGCAACGGGCTACTATGCGCCCTACCCTTTGTCCTTCTCGACCCCATGCTGTGCAATAATCGCCTTCACCTCCTCTTCGCTCAAGCCTGTGAGCAGGCAGAGGATTTCAAAGGAAACCCCGTTTTGGTATCCCCGCAGAACTACTTCGGTCACGTTTTTTTCTTTTCCTTGCTGGAGCCCTTCCTGGATCCCTTGCTCGATTCCTTTTTGGATTCCTTCCTGAAGGATCATGTCATACGTACTCATAACCTCTTCTTTTATGGCGGCAGGCAGGGCTTTGACCATTTCCGCCCATTGCCTTGCCGGTATTTTGGTGATGCTTACCATGTAAACAATTACTTCTTTTAAAGGGTTTCCTCCGAATGTCGTAGCATGCGACCTGCATGGCCAGGAACTTCTAGAATTTGTAAGAAAATTTCTGAAATGACTAGACCATTAGGTATATTCGCGTATACCTGAAATTCCCAAACTGCTCCACCATCCGTTTAAAATCATTCAACTATGAACAAGCCGCTTTTTCTGGTAATCTGTCTTGCCGGCATCAACGTATTTTTTTCTTGCAATAAAGAGAAAGAAGGAAAAAATGCACCAGGTTATCGCTATGATTATGTCCTGGCTGCGGATAAGATTGAAAAAATCAAAGCTGACGAACATACCAGTTTGCGAACCATATCATGCCCCCAGATCGTTTCTACTCCTACGAACGACTACTTTGTATTTTTCAATAAAGAAACCTACCAGATATACACCTATGACTTAAATTCAGCGAAATTGATTAAGAAGATTTCATTGTATAAAGATGGGCCTAATGGAATAGGTGATTGCACGGGAGGGATATTTGTTCGCAGCCCCGACTCAATTTTTGTGGCGGACGGCTATCGGATTTTTCTACTCGACTCCATGGGAAACAGGAATACGATCTATGCCTTTGACCGTCTCACCCCATCTTCTATGCCTTTATTTAATGAATCAACGATTCCTTTTATCTCCAACAATAAGATGTATCTCGATGGGGCGCCAGATTTAGACCCGTTCAAACCTAACAGCTTTTCATACTGGCCTACTTTAATAGAACTCGACCTGCAAACTTCAGAAAAAAAATACCTCTGCCCCTTACCCACGCAGTATTCCAAGGAGATTTACGGCCCTAATTTTGCAGAGAGCGGTTTTTGTTTTAATCCCAAAACGGGCGTCCTTTCCGTTACCTTCCCTATTTCGAGCAACATCTACCGATACAACCTGAATGGCGATGGCGATGCCATGGATAGTATCCATCGCTATTCGATTCACGAACCAAACCTGTTTATTAAGGGCCCCGAGAAAGTAGAAACTTCCTTTTTAGGAAGAACAAAGTTTGCCTTACTAAGCAACTCTTATGATCTGATTTTTTACGATTCCTTTCGAGACAAACACATCCGGCTGCTGTTGAAAAAAATTAGCGAAGAAGAATTTGAAAATAAGGAATGGAAAAAGCAGGTTTCCGTTATGATTTTAGACAAAGACCTAAACGTAATAGGC
>JADJPL010000013.1 GCA_016713275.1 Haliscomenobacter sp. | reverse complement strand
GCTGGAACCCTTAATGGTCATCCCTCAGGAAATTGGCAGAGTACTGTTGAATTTGATTACCAATGCCTTTTATACCGTACATGAAAAGAAAAAGAGTAAGGGCGCCGATTTTCAACCTGCAGTGACCATCAGGACCAGGAAGTTCAGCGATCATGTCACCATTGCCGTTACGGACAACGGTAACGGTATTCCGCAACAGCTTTTGGATAAGATCTTCCAGCCTTTTTTCACCACGAAACCCACCGGTGAGGGAACGGGTCTGGGTTTGTCCCTGAGCTATGATATTGTAAAAGCGCATGGGGGGAGATCAAGGTGGAGTCGCAGATCATGGAGGGAACGGAGTTCGCTGTTATTCTACCAATAAATACCGAATAACATGATCGGATTCTTCGCATTACTGCCCCAATGAGTCTTAAAATGACCAACAAATGAAAATTACCAAGGAAATAGAAAAAGAGATACTGGCTGTCATGGATGACTACTGGGGCAGCTATCTCAAGGGCGACCTGCAAACCTATGCCTCCTACCTGCCGGATAATTTCCGCAATATCGGCGCCACCCAGGCGGAGATCTGGAACAGCAAAAAAGAGATCCTCGACTTTACCGAAATGGTACTTGATCAAATGGTGGACATGGCGGAGGCGAGAAATAAGAAAACGCAAATCATTCCATACGCCCCGTACATCATGGTACATGAACTGGCGGAGGTCTACGTCAAAACTGAAGAGGGATGGATTTTTTATGCACATATCCGGATTTCCTCCTTGTTGGAAAAAACAGCAGACGGATGGAAAGTTCTCCACCAGCATAGTTCTTACCCCGATTCCAAAACCGAAGAAGGCGAAACATTCGCATTCAGTGAACTAAAGGCCGAAAACAAAAAACTCCGGGATGCCATCCAGGCCCGCACCATCGACTAACGAAAAAAACCGGAACTGGAAATTGAAGCCGCACTGGAAAAAGTCCGCTCCCGAACCATGGCCATGCACAGTCCCCGGGAATTGGAAGAAGTCGTGGCGGTGATCGCTGGAAAATTACAGAACCTGGGTATTATCCTGGATGCCAATGGGGTCATCCGTTGTACCTATTTCAAAGACTCCAGGGGATGTAATGCACCTGGATTTCCGCCCCGGATTTCTCAGGTTCCGGACGATACCTGCTGCCCTTATTTTGACCATCCAATCTTTAGCGCGGCCTGGGAATCAAAAGAAAAACGGGGAGGAATATTTTTCCAGGTCGTTTACGGTGGAAGAAAAGAACAGCTTTTTTGAATATGCCTTCGAACATTCCGACTACCGGCATTTCCCGAAAGAATTCAAACAATGGGTATTTCAGAATGACAAACACTCCCTCTCCTTTGCCTGGGCAAAAAACTCGGCCATCCTGATCCCTTCCCATACAGGTGTTGTACCAACCGAAGCGGATATTGAAATTTTGAAACGATTCGCCAAGGTTTTTGAGCAGGCCTACGTGCGCTTCATGGATCTGCAAACGAAAGAAGAGCAGGCCGCGAAAATCGCCCAGGAGAAACAGCGCCTGGAAAGACCTTGCGCGATCTGCAGCTTACGCAAAAACAGTTGATCCACGCCGAAAAAATGGCTTCCCTCGGCGAACTCACCGCCGGCATTGCCCACGAAATCCAAAACCCCTGAACTTCGTCAATAACTTCAGGTGAACTGAATATCGAACTGATCGCTGAGCTTAGGGTGCTGTTGAACCTGATCACCAATGCCTTTTATGCCGTACACGAAAAGAAAGGAAGTAGTGGACCAGACTATCAGCCAACCGTGACGGTGCATACGAAGAAAATGGCAGATCATACCCTTATTGCCGTGAAAGATAATGGCAACGGTATTCCTCAAAAAGTATTGGATAAAATTTTCCAACCCTTTTTCACCACCAAACCCACCGGGCAGGGTACCGGCCTGGGTTTGTCCCTCAGCTACGACATGGTTAAAGCACACAATGGAAGGCTGGAAGTAGAAACAGAAGAAGGCGCCTATACCATCTTTAAAATTATTTTACCCAATTAATACGCTTACCCATGAAAATACTGGTGGTAGATGACGAAAAGATGTAAAAGACCTGTTCCTGCAGCGGTTCAGAAAAGAGATCCGCAAGGGGGAGTTCCACTTCATTTGCGTTCTCTGGTGAAGAGGCGCTGGAAAAACTCAATTCCATGGAGCAGGACTCCATTTTGATCCTGAGCGATATCAACATGCCCTGGCATGAGCGGGCTCGAACTGCTGGAAGTGATCAAAAAAATTACCTGGCGCCACCTCCCGTAGTAATGATGGTAACGGCTTACGGGGACGAGGAAAACTTCAACACCGCCAAACGATTGGGCGCGGACGATTTCCTCACCAAACCCCTGGATTTTAAATTATTGAAAGACAAATTGATCAATATATCATGATGGCAAAGATATTAATAGTGGATGATGAGCTGGATCTGCAAACCCTCATCAAACAGAAATTCAGACAACAAATTCGAGAGGGCAAATACGCGTTTTTCTTCGCGGAAAACGGCCGCATGGCGCTGGAGAAACTGGCCGAAGAACCGGAAATTGATATCGTCATGAGCGACATCAATATGCCCGAAATGGACGGCCTGACCCTGCTGACCAAGTTGAACGAGCTCAGCCCAATCATAAAATCAGTCATCGTCTCCGCCTAGGCGATATGGAAAACATCCGTACGGCCATGAACCGGGCGCTTTTGATTTCATTACCAAACCCATTGACTTCAAAGACCTTGCCCTGACGATGGAGAAAACCCTCAAGCATGCCAGACATTTGAAAGATACCCTTCAGGCCATCAAGGAAAACAATATCCTGAAAATGTACGTGGATGAGAACGTGCTCAACTTCATGGGCAAACGGGAATTTGAAAACGCCATCATGGCCAATGAGACCATAGAAGCTACCGTTGCCTTTGTGGACATTTGCGGCTTTACGGCCATCAGCGAACATGCTCCGCCGGATACGGTAGTGAACATGCTCAATGCCTATTTCGATGTCATGGTCAAAGAAATCACCGATCAGGATGGATACATCGACAAGTTTATCGGCGACGCCATCATGGCTGTTTTTAAAGGCGAATATCATCTCGACCGCGCGATTGATGCCGCTCTGGCATTAAGTAACCGGATCAGTGAACTCCCAGCCATTGGAGAAATGAAGTTCAAGCCTAAAGTGTCCATCGGAATACATGGCGGGGAAATGATATCCGGCAATATCGGATCGGTAAGTCTGAAACGGCTGGATTATACGGTAATCGGCGATACGGTCAATACGGCTGCACGCCTGCAGGATTTTGCCAAAGAAAATCAAATTCTAATCAGTAAAACCTGTTATGAGCAGGTGAAGGAGTCGTTCAAATGCGAAAAGTAGGCAGCATTGTTGTAAAGAATAAAGCCCATCCAATAACCATTTATCAAGTGCTGGAATAAGATGTAACAAGCAAGAAATAAAAAAGCCAGCGATGCGCGTTTTGCAGATCTGGCAGATCATTACAGGGCAACCACCCCTCACCTCCTCCCCTGAAAAAACGCCACCATCAACCTTCGGCATGGTTCCTCGAGAATGCCGCATTCCACCCGGGTTTTGGGGTGGAGCAACGCTTTGCCGAAGCGCATGAAGCCCCGCTTTTCGTCGTCGGCGCCGTAGACCAGGCGGCCTACCTGCGCCCACGCCAGCGCGCCTGCGCACATCGGGCAGGGTTCCAGGGTGACGTAAAGGGTGCAATCCGGCAGGTACTTGCTGCCCAGGTAGTTGGAAGCAGCGGTGAGAGCGAGGATCTCCGCGTGCGCGGTGACGTCCTGCAGGCGCTCGGTTGCGTTGCGGCCCCGGGCGATGATGCGCCCTTCGCATACCACCACCGCGCCTACGGGAATCTCCTCCTCTTCGTAGGCATAACGGGCTTCCTTGAGCGCCTCCTGCATGAAGTATTCGTCGTCGAGCATCGTATGCGGTAAGGGTTACGGGGCAAAAATAGGATTTTCTGTTCAGCGGGCTTTTCTTTTCCGGGTCTATTTCCATACCTTTGCGCATGGAAAAGCAGATCTTACATCAATCGACCAAATTCCTGGGCGAAGCGCTCACTTTCGACGATGTGCTTCTGGTCCCGGCCTTCTCCGAAGTCCTCCCCAGGGAAGTAGACATTTCTACCCAACTCACCAGAGAAATCCGCGTCAATGCCCCGATCGTATCGGCAGCTATGGATACGGTTACCGAATTCAAACTGGCTATCGCGATTGCTCAGCAGGGGGGTATCGGAATCATCCACAAAAATATGAGCATTGCCGAGCAGGCGGAACAGGTGCGCAGCGTCAAGCGCTCCGAAAGCGGCATGATCATCGACCCGGTCACGCTTCCTCCGGATGCGCTGGTGCGCGACGCGCTGGAGCTGATGTCGAAGTTCAAAATCGGCGGCATTCCCATCGTCTCCGCCGACGGCAAACTGGCGGGTATCCTCACCAACCGCGATCTGCGCTTCGAAACCCAGCTCGACCGCCCCGTGCGGGAGATCATGACCTCGACCAACCTCGTAATCGCCCCGGTGGGCACCACCCTGGAACTCGCCCAGGACATCCTGCAGCGCAACAAAATCGAAAAGCTTCCTGTAATTGACGAGCATGGCATTCTGGTGGGCCTGATCACGTACAAGGACATCATGAAGGTCCAAAACTATCCGATTTCCTGTAAAGACACCTTTGGCCGCCTCGTCGTAGGCGCCGCCGTCGGCGTCACGCCCGATCTGATCGAACGGGTGGAAGCCCTGGTCAATGTGGGCGTCGACGTTATCGCCCTGGACACTGCCCACGGCCACTCCAAAGGCGTTCTCGACGCCGTGCGCCAGGTAAAAAATCAGTTTCCCGACCTTCAGGTCATCGGAGGCAACGTAGCCAGCGGCCCTGGAGCCTTGGCGCTGGTAGAAGCCGGCGCGGATGCCGTTAAGGTCGGGGTAGGCCCCGGCAGCATTTGCACCACCCGTATCGTAGCCGGAGTGGGCGTTCCTCAGCTTACCGCTATCTACCTCGCAGCGCAAGCCATCAAGCATACCGGGGTGCCCGTCATCGGCGACGGCGGCATCCGCTACACCGGAGATATCGTCAAAGCCCTGGCCGCCGGCGCCAGCACCATCATGGCCGGCGGGCTTTTTGCCGGGGTCGAAGAGGCGCCCGGGGAAACCATCATTTACGAAGGCCGGAAGTTCAAAGTCTACCGGGGCATGGGCTCTCTCAGCGCGATGCAGCAGGGGTCCAAAGACCGCTACTTCCAGGACGTGGAAGACGACGTCAAAAAGCTCGTACCCGAAGGCATCGAAGGACGGGTTCCCTACAAAGGCACCGTCGCCGAAGCGATGACCCAATACATGGGAGGCCTCCGGGCCGGCATGGGGTACTGCGGCGCGCCAACCGTGAAAGCCCTTCAGGAAAATGCCCAGTTTGTCAAAATCACTGCCGCCGGGGTCCACGAAAGCCACCCCCACAACGTGACGATCACCCGGGAAGCACCTAATTATAGCAGGAGATAATGTTTTATAAATCAATGAAATAAAAATAAGACACTCGCATAAAGTGGTTCCCCCTCCTTCGGAGGGGGTTAGGGGGAGGCCCTAACGCTGCCATATTTATCCATCTTTTTCGACCAATACTAGAGAACCATGGTTTCTGACAGGCTCCCCCAATCCTTCTACCTTGGGGAAGACGTCGTATTTCTCGCCAAGGCGTTGCTCGGCAACGTGCTGGTAACGGAGTTTAACGGGCAGCGCAGCGCTGGGCGCATCGTCGAAACGGAAGCCTACCGGGGCCCCGACGACCGCGCCTGCCATGCCTTCAACAACCGCCGGACTCCGCGCACGGAGGTCATGTTCGGCCCCGGAGGCCATGCGTATGTCTACCTCTGTTATGGCATCCACCACCTGTTCAACATAGTCACTGGCCCGGAAGACGCCGCCCACGCCGTCCTCATCCGGGGCGTGGAGCCGCTCGACAACCTCGCCCTCATGCTGGAAAGACGGCATTTGACCAAACCCGCCCCGCCCCTCACCGCCGGCCCCGGCGCTCTGGCCCAGGCCCTCGGCATCCGGACTATCCACTCCGGGCTTCCCTTATTTGCCCCTGAAAGCCCCATCTGGCTGGAAGACCGCGGCCTGACCCCCTCCCCCGAATCCATCGTTGCAGGCACCCGCGTCGGCGTAGAACCCGCCGGCGCATGCGCCCTCCGCCCCTGGCGCTTCAGCATCAAAGGCTCCCCCTGGGTGAGCCGGGCCAAAGGCGCCCCAACCCCTTAACCCCTCAACGCCTAAACGCTAACGCCATACTTTCTTCGCTTTTTTTTTCGTTAAAAAGCCATACCTTTTCAAAAAAAAGATGACTCGGAACGCGTTCTTTTTCCTTGTGGTATGTTCCTTTCTGACGGCGCCCCTCCTGGGGCAGCGCGCCAACCCGAATGCCTTGCGCTACGAGGATTATGTGTACCAGCCCAATATACGCTCGGTGCAGTTTTATGTAGAAGGGTTGGTTTTGAGCTATCCGGTCCTCGATCTGAACGGCGGTTCCACCCTGTTGCTGGCCTTCGACGACCTGGATGGAGATGTGAAAAATTATTACTACCGTTTCATCCATTGCGATATGAACTGGAAGCCTTCGGATATTTCGGAGATGGAGTACCTCGACGGCTTTTCGGAAGAGCGCATCTTTGATTACCAATTTTCTTCCAAAACCGTTTCCAGTTATACCCACTATACGCTCCAGTTGCCCAATAACAGCATGCGCTGGAAGCTTTCCGGCAACTACCTCCTGGCGGTCTACCCCGAAGGCAATGCCTCCCTGCCAGCCATCACCCGGCGGTTTGTGGTGGCCGACCCCAAAGTGCAAATCTCCAGCCAGTTTGTGCGCCCCAATCAGGTGAACAAAATCCGAACCCACCAGGAGATCGATTTTACCGTCAACCATGAAAAATTTCTCATCCGCAACCCGCAGCAGGAAATCAAAGCGGTCATCCTGCAGAACGGGCGCTGGGATCAGGCCATCACAGGAGTAACGCCTTTGTTCTTCCGGGCCAACCAGTTGGTCTTCGACTATCAGGATGTCGTGGTATTTCCCGGCGGAAAAGAATTCCGGCAACTCGATCTGCGCAGCCTGCGTTCCCGTTTGCCGCAGGTGGCCTCGGTCGACAGCTACCGGGACCGGATCGAAGTCAGCCTGCAAAGCGAGCGGAGCCGGGGAACCCAGCCCTATCTGGAATACAACGACATCAACGGCAAGTTCGTCATCGAAACCCAGGATCAGAACAACCCTCTGGCCGCCAATTACGCCCAGGTGCTTTTTTCGCTTTCGGTCGACGCGCCTTTTTACGACGACGATCTGTATGTAGTCGGCGCATTCAGCGACTGGCAGTTGAAAAAAGAATTCCAGATGGCGTATAATAACGCCGTAAACGCCTATGTGCTCAAAACGCCGCTTAAGCAGGGTTTTTATGATTACGCCTACGCAATGTCCCCCCGAAATGCAGAAAAAAAAGCGGTCAACCTAAGCCCTCTGGAGGGCGATTGGTTTGAAACCGAAAACGATTATACCCTCCTTATTTACTACCGGCCATTCGGTGGCCGGTACGATCAGGTCATCGGCATGGCCCAGATCAACAGCCGGGGTCAGTAAACGCCTTCTCTTTTTTCGGCTGGCGAAAAGCCCATTTTATCCATGATAACGGCGGGTTGATATAAAAATTTTCAACTCCTCCGCGGAGAGGGGTACTATTGTAGGGTGTCCGGCTGGGATTGCTTGACCTTTTCTGGCGCAGGACAACGAAACGTATTAAGTTTGCTTCCGCAAAATTGCCAAACATCATGTTCCGTAATCTTTTCTTTGCAGGCGTCCTGCTCCTCGTAGCGGCGCTCCGTCTTCCCGCCCAGCAAGCCTGGAGCCTGGAGCAATGTGTGGAATACGCCACCCGCAATAACCTGACGATCAAACAAGCTCAAAACCAGATCCGCGGCGCGGAATTGACGTATACTCAGAGCAAGTTTAGCCGGTTTCCTTCCCTCAACGGCACAGCCAGCGGGGGGATGCAGTTTGGACGAACGATCGACCCGACCACCAACAGCTTCGACAACCAGCAGATTGGGTTCAACAGCTACGGGCTGAACTTCGGGATCACGGTGTTCGCAGGCAACCGGATCAACAACGCCATTCGCCAGGGAACGCTTGATCTGTCGGCCAGCAAGCTCG
Source organism: Haliscomenobacter sp. (assembly GCA_016713275.1). GTDB lineage: Bacteria > Bacteroidota > Bacteroidia > Chitinophagales > Saprospiraceae > JADJPL01. Next base: position 182,139 of record JADJPL010000013.1, on the reverse strand, counting down.
ACGCCCAACAGGCGGCGAACGACCTGGGCCTTAGCGTGGCCACTGCCTACCTCAATATCCTCCTTGCCGAAGAACAACTTGGCCTTGCCCGGCAGCGGCTTAACCAGTCGCGCCTCCAGCTCGACCAAACCGAAAAGCTGATCGCCGCAGGGACCCGGCCAGTCAATGAACGCCTGAACGCGCTTTCCCAAGTCGCCGTCGATGAGCAGGCCCTAATCCAGGCTGAAAATGCAGTGAGCTTAAATTACCTCACCCTCAAGCAGCTTCTTCTGCTCGATCCAAGCCAGGACCTCGCTATTCAAAAACCAGAACTCACCATCCCGGTAGATGTAAACCCGGACAACTTCGCTCCCAATGAGCTCTTCGTTAGTTCCCTGAGCCTCCAGCCAAATATCCAGGCCGGCGAAAAGCGCATGGAAAGCGCCAAGATTGGCGTAGATCTCGCCAAAGCGGCCCACTATCCTACTTTGAGCTTTTTCGGCGGATTGAGCACCAATTATTCTTCGGTAAGCAAGCAGGTCGATGGCTATTTTACCCAAAATTTTAAGCAAACCGTCCTTTTCAACGGACAGCAGGTAGATTTTGAAGTTCCTCAGCAAATTCCCCTTTTATCCGACAATCCCTACTTTAATCAGTTAGGCGAGAACTTCGGACAAAACCTGGGCGTATCCATGAGCATCCCGATCTACAACAACCACCGCAACAAGATCAACGTCGAACGCGCCCGGCTCAACCTGATTACCCAGGAAGTATCTATCGAGCAAGTCCGGCAAAACCTCAAAACCAATATCGACCGCGCCATCGCCGACGCCCGCGCCGCCAAGCGCAGCCTGGACGCCGCCCAGCGGGCAGTAGACGCGTCCTCGGCTGCGTTTGAAAACGCGCAGAAACGCTTCGACGTCGGCGCCATCAATACCCTCGAATACCAAACCGCCCGCAATACGATGGAACAATCGAAAATCGACCTCGTGCGCGCACGGTACCAGTATTTCTTCAACCTGAAACTGGTGGAATTCTACCAGGGCAAGAAAATTACACTGAACTAAATTCTCAATCCAAAATGGATACCAGCTTTGAACACACGCCCCGTCATTGTTCCCCCTCCTTTGGAGGGGGTTAGGGGAGGCCATAAACGCTACTTCTGTTTACAGACATCATTGAGAAGAATACCTTTATCAGAGGAAAAAACCAACACACCATAAAATTCCGCTCGCCATGGCAAAAAAAAGAAACAATACGCTGATCATCGCACTCGTAGCCTTTATCGCGATCATGGTCGTCGTAGCCGTCGTACAGAACAAACGCAAACCAAAAGGAGAAAAAGTATCTGCTGAAAAAGTAGAGCGCAGGGACATCCGCGAAACCGTTTCGGCGAGCGGAAAAGTGTTCCCTGAAACCGAAGTGAAGATCAGTTCCGACGTTTCCGGTGAAGTCGTCGAACTCTATGTCCAGGAAGGCGACTCGGTGGTCGCCGTGCAAATCCTGGCTAAAATCGACCCCGACGCGTACCAGTCTCAGGTAGAACGCGGGGTGGCCAGCGTCAACTCCGCCAAAGCCCAGGTCGCCAACAGCAAATCTCAGGTGGAGAACCTGCGCGCCCAGCGGGAACAAATCGTGGCCCAGCTCGATAACTCCCGTGAAATTCACAAACGCAACGAGAAACTGTATAAAGACGGCGTCATTTCAATCGCCGACTTCCAGGCTTCTCTTTCCAGCTTAAAATCGCTGGAAGCAAACTTGCGCTCTTCCGACGCCAGCATCAAATCCGCTCAGGAAAGCGCCCGCGGCGCCCAATTTTCTGTGGAAAGCGCCGAAGCAGGCCTCAGAGAACTGCGCACCAGCCTGCGGCGAACCACCATCTACGCGCCGACCAACGGAATCATCTCCAAACTCAATATCGAGCAGGGCGAACGCGTCGTGGGTACCATCCAGATGGCCGGTACCGAAATGATGCGCCTCGCCAACCTCAACAACATGGAAGTGCGGGTCGACGTCAGCGAGAACGATATCCCCAGGGTAGCCCTCAACGACGAGGTGGACATCGAAGTGGACGCCTATCTGGGCCGGAAATTCAAAGGCCGCGTCACCCAGATCGCCAACTCCTCCTCTAACTCCGCCGTAGCTGCCCTGACCAGCGACCAGATCACCAACTTCGAAGTCCGTATCGCCATCGACCCCGGCTCTTATACCGACCTCGTCAAAGCGGGCAAACGCTACCCCTTCCGGCCCGGCATGTCCGCTTCCGTGGAGGTCTACACCGAATCCCGCACCAACGTATTATCCGTGCCTATCCAGGCGGTCACTACCCGCGAAAAAGAAGGCAAGTCCGGTACGCGGTTCGTCCGCGCCGAGAACGGCGATAGCGAAGTCGAAGAGGAAAAAATTATAGACAACCTCCGCGAGGTCGTTTTCGTAGCCATGAAAGGCGACACCGCACGCATGGCAGAAGTCCAAACCGGCATCCAGGACAACAACTTCATCGAGATCATCTCCGGCCTCAAAGAAGGCGACCAGATCATCTCCGGCCCCTACTCCGCCGTCTCCCGCAAACTGAAATCAGGCGAAAAAATCCAGGTCGTCAAAGAAGGCGAACTCTACAGCAGCGGTAAGAAGAAACAAAATGACGAGTAAATTAGAGGCCGGACGTTAGACGTTGGCGCGAGGCGGAGCCTCGCAGGGGTACTCGGCACGAGGCGGAGCCTCGCAGGGGTACTCGGCACGAGGCGGAGCCTCGCGCCAGGAACATAGTTCCGCCCCAACTGTTCGCTTTGCCAAAAATGCTCCGATTGAACCAAATTCAGTCGGAGCATTTTCGTATTTTCGCTCCCGTCATTTAAACCAACCGTACCTCGTTACTTCGTACTTCGTACCTCGTAAACCGTACCTCGTAAATCGTACCTCGTAAATCGTAAAAAGCATGACCCTATCCCTATTACCCGAAGACCTTCTTCTCCAACTCCAGGAAGCAGCAAAACCCTTGTTTTACATTAGCGAGACGGAGAAGCCGGTGAAAGTTCAGCGCCTGGCTGGCACCAGCGGGATTGCGCGTTTTTCCCAGTCTGACCTCCTGAAGCTATTGTTTCCGGGAGAATCCAGGCTTAAGGTAGAATGGTCGGGTATGGAACGGCCCGGCATGAAAGGCTACCAGCATTTTTTTCGCCACTACCTGGAAAAGATTTCACAAACGCCGGCTGGCGAGGTGATAATCCGCATGCCCGTTGAACGGGAGCAAGCGGAGTATTGGCGGGCCTTGCACGCGTTGTGGATGGACCACTTCGTCCGGCAGCGGTGGTTTAAGGTGCATCTGCGGGACAATGCCAGCAAAGCGGTTTTTGCCGTGGGGCAGCACCTCGAAATCACCCTCAACCCCGACACCAACGAGGTAACCGTAACCCCGGGCGACTGGTTTGTGCTTCAAACTGGTATCGTAGAAACCTGATTCTATCGCCACCTGAGCAAACAAAGGCTAAAGGATTAGCTCCTTTGGAGTTCCCCCTCCTTCGGAGGGGGTTAGGGGGAGGCCCTAACCCCCGGATTCACGCTTTAGAAGCCTGCACTTTGACCAGTTTGATCCTCCCCAGATGCCGCTTTTTGTCGAAAGGGGTATCGATGACCTGTTGCCAAAATCCCGTCAGCTGCACCTCGTCAAAATGGCCGCTGTACCGAAGTTGGTATTTTCGGGGATAAGGCGAGGTGGTTTGCTCTGGCGCCCCCGGCGCAATTTCCTGTACTTCCTCCAGGTAAATCGAAAAGTCGTCGTAAAAAACGCCCTGGAGATGCATCTCTACGGTTTTCCCCGGCGCCAGATGCACGTAGGAGCGGCCTTCCACTTGCCGCTTATTTATCTTCAGGTACATTTCCACCTTGATCTTTCGGGACGAACCAAGCCCCCCAATGGTAAGTTCGCCCTGAAACAACCCTTCCAGGCGCTTTTGCGCCTGCAACGGAGGATTGCCATAAAAAAGGCCCAGCACAAGCAGCGCAGCGAACGGCCGGAGGAAAAAAGAAGGCTTGGACATCATACGTATCCGGGTGTTAAATCAGGTTTTTGCCAAAGATAAAAAGCAAATAAAAAAACGCCGCCCTACTTTTCTGGATACCCTTTTTTTAACCAGCAATCGAGTAGTTCCAGTTCCTCGGCTGTCAGATCTTTAGGCCGGCCTGCAAGGGCGTTATCCGGCGGCATACCCAGGACGGCGTTGTCTTTCAAGTCGAAAACCCGTTCCTTAAACGACCCGTTTTTGAGGTCAAATTCCAGGGTTTTAAAGTCGCTGTAGCCCGGGTGGCATCCGCTATAGGCGCAGGATTGGTTGAGTATGGCCTTGACATTCAACTGAAAAGACGCTTGCAACGTGTCGCATAATGCCACTGGTTCGGGAGTTGGAATCGTTTCGTAGGTGCAGGCGGATTGGGTCAGGGCCGACAAGGCGAAAAAGACAATCAGGAGGGATAAAAAGCGCATGTTCTGCAAATGGTTTAGGTGGATCAATCAGAATCGTTAAGGGGATACTTTTTGAGGCCGCAAACAGTTTTCCGAAACGGCGCTTTTTTTCGTCCTTTAGCTGACAGAACCGCTGCCTCCCCTCGCAGAAGTTTAGGAATTCAGGGGAAAGATGAACCAAACCCCGGTTCGAATTGTATATTTTCCGGGCTAGGAAACAGGAATATCTGCCTAACCCTCATTTGTTCACCTAATTGAATCAACAAAGCATACCGTTATGTATCCTGCTGAAATCGTCGCACCCATGGCCAAAGATTTGACCGACTATGGGTTTGAACCCCTGAAAACGCCAGAGGAGGTCTCCTCTGTGCTGGACCAAACCGAGGGGACTGTCCTGGTAGTCGTCAACTCTGTGTGCGGCTGTGCGGCCGCCAATGCCCGCCCAGGCGCCAAACTTTCCATTCAGGGCGGCAAGAAACCCAACCGGATTGTCACCGTCTTTGCCGGAGTCGACGCTCAGGCCACGGCCAAAGCCCGCGAATACATGCTTCCGTACCCGCCTTCTTCCCCTTCCATTGCCTTGTTTAAAGAAGGGAAACTGGTGCATTTTCTCGAAAGGCATCACATTGAAGGGCGGTCGGCAGAGATCATTGCCGCCAACCTGGAGATGGCCTTCGACCGGTACTGCTGATCAAATACGCCGGGGGCTAGTGTTTAAGCCTCCCGTATTTTTTCATAATTTCCAGCACCTGCTCCACGGGAAGTTCCTCTGCCCGAACGCCGTTGGCCTCCATGGTTTTTGCCGCAAACAGCGAATTGATAATCGCCTCTTCGGTAGCTTCTATGACTGCGAGGAACAAAGGCGATACCGCGTCGTTGTGAAGAACCTCCTGTGCCAGGGCGGCCCGTTCCATCCGGTGCGGTATCCGCAGGCCGGGCGCGGTGGAAAAAGCGATGACGTAATCCCCGCTGCCATTCGAGGCAATGCCGCCGGTGCGGGCTAGTCCCAGCATGGCCCGCTGAGCCAGGCGCTTCAGGTTGCGGGCATCCAGAGGCGCGTCGGTGGCAACGACCATCATGCAGGACCCGTCGGGCGAGTAATCCAGTTGTTCTTTGAGGTAAAAACGGCCCAATTCCTCCCCTACCGGCACACCGCCAATGGAAAGCACGCCGCCAAAATTGGTCTGGACCAGTACGCCCACCGTATATCCGCCCAATTTAGGAGGGAGGAGGCGCGAAGCCGTACCGATACCTCCTTTGAATCCAAAGCAACGGGTTCCCGTGCCCGCGCCTATGTTGCCCTCCTGTACTGCCGTATCGGTGGCGCTTTGGATCGCCGCAAGCGCATGTTCGGGGCGAACCGGCCGGCTTCGGATATCGTTCAGCCCGCCGTCGTTGGTTTCCCCTACCAGGGCGTTCACAGAGCGAACCTGCTCATTGCCCTTTTGGGACAGGGTGTAGGAAATGACCCCCTCCATAGCCGCCGGCACGCTGAGGGTAGACGTGAGCACAATGGGCGTTTCGAGGTTGCCCAATTCCTCTACCTGGGTAGACCCGGCCAGCTTGCCAAACCCGTTTCCGACAAAAAACCGCCGCCGGAACCTTCTCCTGAAATACGTTGCCCGGATGCGGTACGATCGCGGTCACCCCCGTTCGCACCCGGTCCCCTTCCATCAACGTGCAGTGGCCCACGCGTACGCCAGCCACATCGGTAATGGAATTCCCTTTTCCAGGCTTCAAAACGCCTAATACGATGCCCAGGTCGCGGGGCCGGGACTGACTCAAAGCGGGTTGCAGATTCATAATCAAACCGGTTAAAACCATAACAGATACCAAAAGACGCATCTTTGTTGTTTTTTTATCAATTCCTTAACCATACATTTCCCCGCTTTTGCGTTAATTGGGCATATGGTTACACTAAAATACTGAAAATGATCCGACTGTTGAGTACGCTAATGATGGTTTTCGCACTTGCCTCCTGCCAGGCGCAGGGTATTAAAGGAGCTTTGGACAAACTCAAGGCCAAAGTCACCGAAAGCGATTTAACGAAAGAAGAGGCAGGAAAAGGGTTAAAAGAAGCGCTTAAAGTGGGCGCGGAGGAAGCCGTGGCCTTTCTGTCCAAAGAAAACGGATACTACGAGAGCGTCTACAAAGTCCTCTTGCCGGAGGAAGCCCAAAAAGTCGTCTCGAAATTGAAAATGGTTCCCGGGTTCTCCAATGTAGAGCAGGAACTCGTTCTGCGCATAAACCGCGCCGCCGAGCTGGCTGCTTCCAAAGCAACCCCTATTTTCGTCAACGCCATTACGCAACTGACGTTCCAGGACGCGCTGAATATTTTGATGGGCGAGCAAAATGCGGCCACCAACTACCTTCGCAGTACCACCTCCGGGCAGCTTTACGCCGAGTTCAAGCCGGTCATTGCCGCTTCTCTCGACGAAGTGAACGCCCGCCAATACTGGAAAGATGCCGTTACCGCCTATAACAAAATCCCCCTGGTTACCAAAATCAACACCGAGCTCGATGACCATGTGGCGAACAAAGCCCTGGGCGGGTTGTTCCAATTGGTGGAAGTGAAGGAAGCGCAGATTCGCACCGACGTGTCGGCCCGTACTTCCGATATCCTGAAAAAAGTATTTGCCAAGCAGGATAAGCGCTAATCCGCTTCCTGGTTAATGCCTTACCCCTTATGAAAATCCTGATCGCTGACGACGAAGCCCATATCCGCATGCTGATCGAACAGACGCTTGACGACCTCGAAGACGAAGGCGTCGAGATTCTCACAGCAGCCAATGGAGAAGAAGCCCTGGAAGGAATTTTGGACGAACGCCCGGAACTCGTTTTCGTCGACGTCATGATGCCCAAAATGGACGGAATGGAAGTATGTCGCCAGGTTAAATCCAAGCTCGGCGAAGCGTCGCCTTATCTCGTCATGCTGACCGCCAAAGGCCAGGATCTCGACAAACAAAAAGGTATGGAAGCGGGCGCCGACCTCTTCCTTACCAAGCCTTTTGACCCGGACGAGATCCAGAGTATTGCGTTGAGGGTGTTGGGGCTGTAGGCAGGTTGAGGCGTTCAGGGGTTTAGGGGATTAGGGGTTTAGGCGTTGATTTCAAAGGCAATGTACCGTCCCCCTTTAGAGCTAATCTTGTAGTATTTTTCATAACTAACGGCTTGTCTCTGAATTGCCCTCCGCAGCCCGGAGCCCGTGGGAAACGCCGTTCCCGTTCGAAGAACGGGATCGCCTTATGGGGTCAACCGCTTGGGATGCAGGTAAAATGCAACGACCGGTGTTCAAGCGGTTGAAGCCCATAAAGCGAAGGCGTTTCCCACGGAGCGGTAGGGCGAAGGAGCGCCCTTTTTTTGGTTCTTTTTTTGGGCGAGCAAAAAAACATACCCCGAGGACGGGGGCAACACGGAAGCTGGACTTCACCAAACCATGGTTTAGGAAAAAATACTACAAGATTAGCCTTTAGAGGGGGTCGGGGGGAGGACAGGCAAAGAACGGCAGGTTGAGGGGTTTAGGCGTTGCTTATCCGCCGTTTGGCGATATACAAATTGGCCAGCAGGAACGCAATTCCCAGGAGGATAAAGGCTACCCCTTTCACAATCAGGCTCCAATCGGCGTCGAAGAACCGCGTGACCGCCAGCGCCAGGATGAACAACATGCCGATGTTGAGGTCTGGTAAGCTGTTGGAGCGTATCCCTTCCCGAAGGTAGGCTACTCCGATAGCCAAACCGTACAGGTTCGCCAGGATAATGGCCGGGAGGTCTTTCTCCTGTCCGTTCGAGAAGACGGCATAAAGCGCCAGCATCAAAGGAAATCCAAACAACAGGCCGGATTCCAGGGAAAACCCAATAGATTTCCAATGAGTCCATCCCAAAATGATCCAGGCCAGCGCCAGGAGCGCCAGCACGGCGAAATTGGTCAGGGCAGCCCAAAGCGGGTACTCCAGCGTTCCCCAAAGTCGGTCGAAGTTAAACCCGGGAACCCGCGCTCCGTAAGCGCAGATAATCAGCATAATGAAAACCCCTGCCAGGCCAAACACTAAAAAAGGCTGGCGGACCAGATTCCGGCCAGGAGGGAAAAGCACCGCGCTGAGCAGGCAAAATACGCTAAGCCACAAGCCCGTCCCTACCATAATATATTCCGACAGCCCGGAATCCGTGGAGGCAAACCACCCGAAGGCCCAGCTCACCATAAACGCCCATGCCAGAAGGTGTTTGCGAATCCATTCCCCCGCCCGGTAAAAATTATACGCCAGATGGGGAATCGCCATAGCCAGAAATGCCCAGAAACCTACCGTCTCTGGACGGGCAACCTGAAGCGCCCACGCCGTAGCCCCGATCAGGTAAATGATTGCCGACAAACTGGAATTGAACAGGTAAAGTAAGGGAATGCTCAAAAGAAGCCAAGGCTTGAGGAATGCATCAGCCGTACCCGAAAGGTGATAGGTTTCGGAGACGAGGCTGATCGTAGCCCCCAAAAAAACCATCAGCAGTGCCGAACCCGATTCTTTCCAAACCAGGGAATCCCGCTTTTTAAAAAACACATACCCATACAAAACCAATCCCAGGATCACCGGGAGGAAGCTAATCGCCGTTTGCCAGTCTCTGGACAGATACTCCCAGTTATACGCAATAATCGAAACAATCCCTCCTCCAATCAACAGCGCCCCCACAATACCGATGGCGATGACGCCCAGCTGCAAGCCGGTACTATCCTGCGTATCCGGCGCATAGCGCTTCCGAAGCGTATCTGCCTGGGCTTCGCTCAACAAGCCTTCTTCTACCCATTCCGGGAGTTGCTGAAACAACCAGCGAATTTCGCGTTTGGACATTATGGTACGGTTGACGGTGAACGGTTGACGGTGGACGGTGGACGGTGGACGGTGGACGGAGGGCGGAAAATTAGAAATCCTTGCTCCCTTTGCTCCCTGCTCCCTTCAAAATTATAAAAAAATCCGCAGACCCAAAGAGGTTTCGCCGCAACAGATAATAGGCTATTTTTGCTCCTGAATACCCAATATCCGATCCATGCTCCAATTTTTGCTTTCGTCGCTGCGTCTTCCCGCTCGCCTACGCTGTTTTGGCGCGAGGCGCCGCCTCGTGCCTGGTACCTTTACGAGGCGCTGCCTCGTCGCAGCCGTCTCCTGCTGCCTCGCCGGGCCCGCTACCAGCCAGTCGCCACCGGCAGAAAGCCGTTTCCAGACGTTCCTTGCGCCTTCGGATACGTTGCACAAGGGGAGGTTGCGGTTACTGGCCGGAGGCGGAGCGGCGGCCTACACGGCGACATCCATTGGGTTGTATCACATCTGGTACAAAGACTATCCCCTGGGGAAGTTCCATTTTTTTGACGATTACGGCGAATGGGAGAACATGGACAAAGCGGGGCACTTCCTTACCGCTTATGCAGAAAGCTACCTGGCCTACAAGGGTGCGCGATGGACGGGAATCCGCGAACGGCCAGCAGCCTGGATCGGCGCCGGGGTAGGCACGTTGCTCCAGGCAACCATCGAGGTGATGGATGGGTTCTCGGAAGGCTGGGGGTTTTCGACCGCCGACCTCGCGTTTAATACCGCCGGAGTGGGATTGTTCCTCGGCCAGGAACTGCTTTGGCAGGATCAACGGATCATGGTCAAAGTATCCCATACCCGGCCCAACTATGGGGCTGCCCCTCTGACCAGCAGTACCGGAGTAACCCGGACGGTCGAGGAAGCCGCTACGATTCTCTACGGCAAGTTCCCCGCTTCGTTTATCAAGGATTACAACGGCATGACCGCCTGGGCTTCCGTAAATCCGGCTTCTTTTTTCCGAAAAAGAAAAAAGCCGTTTTTCCCGCGATGGTTAAACATCGCCGGAGGCTATGGCGCGCAAAATGTCTATGGCGCCTACGGCAATGCCATCACGGATCAGGAAGGCAACGTCTTTTCGCTTCAGCAATACCCCAGATACCGCCAATACTACCTCTCGCTGGATGCCGACCTGCGCCGCATCCCTACCCGCAGCCGGGCGCTGCGTACCCTGTTTACGGCCCTGAGCTGGGTCAAACTGCCCGCCCCAACTATGGAATGGAACAGCCTGGGAGAACAAAAATTCTACTGGCTTTACTGGTAATGGGCTGACTCCAAGATTAATGTTTGCTCCGGCATTGAAATCCGAGTTTCTTTTGATTTAAAATCCGCCCAAACGTGCTCTGCAATTTTTTATTCGAGCTAAAAAAAATCCGAGCTACGCTAGTGGGCAATATGGAACAGAGCGTCGCCCTGGCTGACGATCGACACATTGGTATGGCCGATAATATACCCGCTGCAGGAAGCTTTAATGATCGATTTTTCCATGCCATACGGATCGGTGATCATACCGATTGGTTCCCCTTTGACGACTTTCTGGCCCGAGGATTTGGTCCACTGGAAGATCCCGGCCCGGGGGGCGCGCTGGCGGGTAGATTTCAAAAAAACCTGGCTGTTCGCCTCTTCGAACGCCAGGTCCAGCATGCCCAGAAAAGAGAGGACACGCTGGATGCCTTCAATTCCCTTTTCTACGGAGTAGCCGTCGAGCCGGCTGTTTTCCCCCCCTTCGTACACCAGAATAGGTTTACCGGCATCGAGGGCGGTCTTTCTCAAGGATTTGGAAATAGGTTTCGAAGCGATCAGATAAGGCGCGCCGAACGCTTTGGCCAACTCGATGCCAGGGGCATGGTTGGGGGTAAAGCGGACCTGCGGGTAGTTGAAATGCCCCCGGCCTCCCGTGTGCAGATCGATTCCACAGTCGATATGGGGGAAGATCTCTTTGGTTAGCGTCGCGGCAATACGGGCCGCCAGAGAACCTCTGGCGCTGCCAGGAAAACTCCGGTTGATATCCTTTCCATCCGGCACATCCCGGGAGGATAAAATGAATCCGTAAACGTTCAACACCGGCACGGCGATGACCATGCCTTTGCGTATCTTGGAGAAAACGCCCGATTCCACGGTGCGCCGGATAATTTCAATGCCGTTGATCTCATCCCCGTGTACGCCTCCGAGCACGAGGACGCGGGGGCCGGGTTTGTGGCTGCGGAACACGTGGGCTTTGATCAAAATCTGGTTTCCCGAAGGAAACCGGCCCACCGGAATGCGAACCATCGTATTCTCTCCCGGATCAATCCAGGTATTGTAAATCCGGATAGGTTTTTTGGGGAAACGGACGGATTTAGCCATAGACAACCATACTCCTTATACTTTCACACGGGTCTTTGCCATGACCTTGCGTTCGATGAATTGAATAATTCGGCCGGCAACATCTACTCCGGTAGTTGTTTCGATCCCTTCCAAACCAGGGGAGGCGTTGACTTCCATCACCAAAGGGCCCCGGTTGGAGCGGAGCAAATCGACGCCGGCAACGTCCAGTCCCATTATCCGGGCGGCTTTGATCACGACGGAGCGCTCTTTCTCCGTCAGTTTGACTGGAATCGCTCTTCCTCCCCGGTGGAGGTTGGAGCGAAACTCGCCTTCCTGGGCGATCCGTTTCATGGCAGCAACGGGTTTGCCGTTAACGACCAGCGCCCGGATGTCGGTGCCGCTCACTTCCCGGATAAATTCCTGAAGGACGACCCGGGTGTTGAGGCGATGAAAAGCGTCGAGGGTAGACTGAGCGCTTTGCATGGTCTCGGCCAGCATGACCCCGATGCCGTGGGTGCTTTCGATCATTTTGATCACAATGGGCATACCGCCCAGGCGCTCCACGAGGGGTCCCAGCGGCGCTCCTTCCGAAGGATAGAACGTATTGGGAATTTCAATGCCATAGCCCTGCAGGCGCTGGAGCGCCCGGAGTTTATCCCGGGCTTGCCAAAGGCCTTGAGAGCGGGTAGACGTAAAGACGTTCATCAGTTCCAGATGGCTGATCAACGAAATGCCCTCCTGGGTGACGGAAGTGCCGATCCGGGGAATGACGGCATCCAGGCTGCTTAGCGGCAGATCGCCGTGATAAACCTCAAACTTCCCGTTTTCCATTCCCAACACGCATCGGGTATGGTCGATGATTTGCATGGAATGGCCCCGCAGCAACCCGGCGCGGAAGAGGCTCTGGGTTGAATACAGCTGTGGCCCGCGAGATAAAATGGCAATGTTCATGTTCCCTTGTTCTAACTTCCGGAATATGCCGGGAAGTTACAATTATTTGACATCCGTTCTAATTTCGCCCACCAATATTCAAAAATTATTGGTCGAAACCTTTTCTGCCTCGTACCTTGCACGACAAAACACCGAAGCCAGCATGGAGCATACCATCCAGCCAACCCTGGACAATCCCCGCGTGATCCGGGCATGGACCTTTTTCGACTGGGCCAACTCCGCCTTTGCGCTCGTGATCACGACCGCCATCTTCCCTGCGTATTTTCTGGCAGTGACCGACCCGGAAATCCGGATTTGGGGGCAAATCTTAAGCAATAGCACGGTGTACGCCTATGCGATCTCCGCCTCGTATCTGCTCATCGCTGCATTTTCCCCACTCCTTTCCGGAATTGCCGATTACGGCGGAAAAAAAAAGGGGTTTCTTCAGGCATTCACCATTATGGGCGCTATGGGCTGCCTGTCGTTGTTCTTCTTTCAGGGAATGCCCCAATTGGGGCTCGGCTTAGCCGGGTTTATCACCGCGATGATCGGATTTGCCGGAGGGCTGGTGTTTTATAACGCTTATCTGCCGGAAATCGCTTCACCGGAAAAGTACGACCGCGTCAGCGCTTCCGGGTACGCCATGGGCTATATCGGAAGCATTTTGTTGCTGATTCTGAATTTGATCATCATTCAAAAGCCGCTGTGGTTTGGGTTGCCTGAAGAAGGGACGCTCGCGGTGCGGATCGCTTTTGTTCTGGTAGGCCTTTGGTGGATTGGCTTTGCGCTGATCCCTTTCCGCATCCTGCCCAATACCAGCAAAATGCCTTTTTCAGCAACCATGCTGAGCAAAGGATTCCAGGAACTCCGGAAAGTAGCCGCCATTGCCTTTCGGAGCCCGAACCTGCTTCGGTTTCTCGTTTCTTTCTTCTTTTACAGCGCGGGCGTGCAGACCGTTATTTTCCTCGCGGCTACGTTCGCGGAAAAGGAGCTGCGATTTGCTACCTCAGAGTTGATCCTGGTCGTTCTTCTCCTGCAGGTAGTGGCGGTTGGGGGCGCTTTTCTGTTTGCGCGCATGTCGGAAAAACGGGGCAATAAGCCCGCCTTGATGGTCATGCTGACGATTTGGATCGGAATATGCCTGTTTGCTTACTTTGTCAGCGCCCGATGGCAATTTTACCTGGTCGCCGGCGCAGTCGGGATGGTCATGGGCGGCATTCAGGCGATCTCCAGATCCACCTACTCCAAACTGCTTCCTCCGAAAACCAAGGATACAGCCAGTTTTTTCAGTTTTTACGACGTGCTGGAAAAAATAGCGATCGTGCTGGGTACGTTCTCTTTTGGATTTCTGGACCAAGTTACCGGAAGTATGCGGGTGAGCGTCCTGATCCTGGCTGGGTATTTTCTGGTTGGGATGGCCATTCTGGCCTTTGTCCGGATCGAAAAATCCACTGAACCAATCTAAAAGAGCCTTTGTTCCAAAATGACGATGCGCATGAATTCCCTAAATATCCTGTTCAAGGTAGTCCTTGGTTTGCTAATGGCTAGGGGCGGCGCGGTGTAAAGCGCGGGGCAGCCCCCTTCGGATTCCCTGCGCATCAGCTTGCTAACCTGCGCCCCCGGGGAAGCGCTGTACTCCAAGTTCGGCCATAGCGCGATCCGGGTAATGGACCCCGTAAATCGGACCGACATCGTCTACAACTATGGCTTGTTTGATTTCGACACCCCGAATTTTTACGTCAAATTCATCCGCGGAAAGCTCCCCTACCAGTTGGGCGTGCAGTCTTTCCGGCAATTTATGTGGGAGTACGAGTACGAACACCGGGAAGTGCTCGAAACGCCCCTGCGCCTGAGCCCGGAACACCAGGCAGCGCTCCTGCGGTTTCTGGAGACCAATTACCTTCCGGAAAACCGGCAATATCCCTACGATTTCTTTTTCGACAACTGCGCTTCCCGAATCCGGGATGTTCTGGAAAAAACCGCAGCGATGACCTATATACCTCAAGATACCGTGGAATCCAGCAAAACGTTCCGGGAGTTGCTGGACGAGTATATCGGGAGGTACCCCTGGGTCAACTTTGGGATCGATTTGATCCTTGGGCTTCCCGCCGACCAGAAGGCGGGCTTTCGCGGGGAAATGTTTCTGCCCGATTACCTGGCCCAAAACCTCAAAGCCGGGCAAAGCATCCAAAAACCGGTAACCGAACCAGATACCCAGCTACTCTCCGGGCTAGCCGGGGAGCCGAACCGCAAGCCGGCGCTCACTCCGTTCCTGGCCTTTTCCCTGCTGTTTGTTGCGTTTGCGCTGCTGAGCGGGTTGGCGCCAACCAGCAAAGCCCTGCTCCTGGCCGATGCCTTGTTTTTTCTTGCCCTGGGCCTGGCAGGAAGCCTGTTTGCCTTTATGTGGGCAGGCACCGATCACGATGCCACCCACCGCAACCTGAACCTGCTTTGGGCAAACCCGCTGGCTTTAGGCGCCGTAGCGGGACTGTTCTTCTCCTCCCAACGATTTTGGGTGGCCCCGACAGCCCTGGGAGCGGGGATCGCTTTGCTGGGGTTCCCTTTCCTTCCCCAGGCGTTGCACCCCGCAGTGATCCCCATCGCCCTGACCATCCTGCTTCGCTGCCTCTACCTGCTCGGGGTGATTCCCTGGAAACCCAGACAGGCCGCAGGGGAAGCGGTTTCTGATTAGCCGTTAACCCCTTTTTGCCATGGATAAAAATTACCCGAATATGCGCGCTATTGATACGATTGTTTTTGACCTCGGCGGAGTCCTGATCGATTGGAACCCAGCCTACCTGTACCGAAAGCTGTTTGACAACGAAGAGGAAATGACCTACTTCCTGCGCGAAATCTGCGCCCCCTCCTGGAACGAACAACAAGATGCCGGCAGGCCTCTGGAGGAAGCGACCGCCTGGCTGGCAAACAAGCATCCGGAATACGAAGAGATGATCCGTGCCTATTATGGGCGTTGGGAAGAAATGCTTGCCGGCCCAATACAGGAAACGGTCCGCATCCTGGAGTACTTGCACCAGCAAAACAACCACCGCCTCTATGCGCTGACCAACTGGAGCCACGAAACGTTCCCGGTGGCCCAAACCCGCTATGAATTCCTGAACCGGTTTGAAGGAATCCTCGTCTCGGGTGAGGAAAAGCTGATTAAACCCGACCCCCGCATTTTCCGCTTGTTGTTTACCCGCTTTGAGATTCAGCCGGAACATGCGCTGTTCATCGACGATAATCCAAAAAATGTGGCTGCGGCAATCCAGTGCGGAATGCAGGGAATGCAGTTTCACTCTCCGGACCAGCTCCAAGCCGACCTGTCCAGCCTGGGTATCTTAGACTAAAAACATCCGACGAGGTTTGCCCTTCCCTGCCTGGAAGGCGCTCCAGCCGCATCCGGTTTGGCGGCCTTTTGATCCATTCCGCTGAAGTCTAAAGTCAGTAAAACCGTTTTTTTAATAAAAACGGCCACTTATTTTAAAACACCTACCGTTCCTTAAAACGAAATGACTCCCTGAATGTCAGCGCTTTTTGAAATAGAAAAAATCTTAAACTCATAAATCATTGATTTTCTGCAATAAAAAAGGCCTTCTGGGTTGGCATTTTTCCAGAAGTTGGTTTATTTTTGAACTAACTTATTGCGAGGCATCTATTTCGCAGCCTATAACCATTCAGGTTTATTGATCCATCTCTGTTGTCCCGGGCAACCTCCCAAACCGATTTTAATGTCAGGTTAGACGCCCCTCCTGTGCTGGGTATGTCTTGAAAGTCTGTTTTTGCTCCTGGCCGCCAAAAAAAAGTTTCTTTTTTGGCGGCGGTAGGAAAGAACGGCCACTCGAGACAAGCCCGGACAAGTCCGCGTATTTGACCATGTAATGGAGAAAACGACTTTGCGCTGCGGCGCCGGAAACGGCGCCCGACGGCGTAAAAAATGAAGTTCATGAGAAAAAACTACATGCTTTCCCTGCTTTTGGCAGGTTTGGGAGGAATTCTTTTCGTCCCCGGTTTCGGACAAACTGGTGGAACCCCTGAATTGTTTCATAGCGCGCAGTTCAGAGGCTTGCAGTGGCGCAACGTGGGTCCTTTCCGAGGAGGCCGTTGCGTAGCGGTTGCGGGCGTCCGGCAAAAACCGTTCACCTTTTATATGGGAGCAGCCGGAGGCGGCCTGTGGCTAACCGAAGACGGCGGAATTCATTGGAGGAACATCTCCGACGGCTTTTTTTCTTCCGGCTCGATTGGAGCGGTTGCCGTTTCGGAATCCGATCCCAATGTTGTTTACGCCGGTACAGGCGAGCATTCCGCCCGGGGCAATACCACGGCGCCAGGGGACGGCGTGTACAAATCGACCGATGGGGGCCGAACCTGGACGCATACCGGGCTGATTCATTCCAGGCATATTTCCGCGATCCGCATTCATCCGGCCAATCCCGAGGTGGTTTTCGTAGCCGTTCAGGGCGCGCTTTTCGGCCCTAACCCCCAGCGGGGCGTTTACCGAACCACGAATGGAGGCCGGACCTGGGAGCAGATCCTCCACGTCAACCCGACTACCGGCGCATCGGATTTGGCCATCGACATGAGCAACCCCCGCATCCTTTACGCCGCTATGTGGGACCACCAACGCACGCCCTGGCATATCCGGAGCGGAGGGTCTGGTTGCGGCCTATACAAATCCTCCGACGGCGGCGATAACTGGGAGAAGTTGTCCCAAGGCCTGCCCGCTTCCATTGGAAAAATCGGAATCGCTGTTTCCAGGTCGACCCCGGATCGCTTGTATGCGGTTGTGGAGGCGGAGAACGGCGGCGTGTACCGCTCCGAAGACGCAGGCCGAACCTGGGCCCAAACCAATTCCAACCGGGTCACCTTTGCCCGCTCCTGGTATTATGCCAAAATAGAAGCAGACCCTCAAGATCCGGAAACGGTTTACGTGCTCAACGCGCCGTTATTGCGGTCCATTGATGGAGGAAGAACCTTTCAGCAGATAGAAAACCCGCATACCGATCAGCACGCGCTGTGGATTCACCCCGACCGCCCTCAAACCATGATTCTGGGCAACGACGGAGGGGCTTGTATCAGTTTCAACCACGGCAAGTCCTGGTCCGCCCAGGACAACCAGCCCACAGGCCAGTTGTACCGGATTGCTACCGATAAGCAGTTCCCCTACCGGATTTATTCCGGACAGCAAGACTACGGCGCCTTTTCCATCGCCAGCCGGAGCGCCGCCGACGGACTGACGAATGCCGACTGGAAGATTGTCGGCCCGGGAGAAAGCGCTTTTATTGCATTTGATCCGGCTAATCCTCAACCCATTTTCAGCACCGGGTATCAGGGGCATGTACACGCCTTTACGCCCTCCGACAACACCCTGAAAGACCTGATGGCCTATCCAGCCCTTGGTTTGGGGAATGCCCCGGCAGATCAAAAATTCCGGTTTAACTGGAATGCGCCCCTGATCATGGATCCCCACAAGCCGGGAATCTTATACCATGGCGCCCAGGCCGTTCTGCGTTCCTCCGACGGCGGAATGTCCTGGCGGCCCATCAGTCCCGACCTCACCCTCAACGATCTGTCCAAACAAGGCAACGGCGGAGGGCCTTTTATCAACGAAGGGGCCGGAGGAGAAGTGTACAATACGATTTCCTACCTTGCCGCTTCGCCTCATCAGACGGGCGAACTCTGGGTTGGCTCCGACGATGGCCGGCTTCACCTGACCCGCAACGATGGAAAAACCTGGCAGGAAGTAACGCCTCCCGATCTTGGCGAAGCGCTGATTCATTGCATCGAGGTCTCGCCTCATCAGCCTGGCCAAGCACTTATCGCCGCTACCCGGCACAAGCTGAACGATCCGGCGCCGTTTGTTTTTATCACCACCGATTATGGAATGCATTGGACCTCCATCACCGAAGGCATTGGAATAGACAATCCGGTGCGTGCGGTACGGGAAGACCCCATCCGGCCCGGGTTGTTTTATGCCGGTACCGAACGCGGCCTGTTTATCTCCCTCGACAGGGGCCATTTCTGGCATCGCTTCCAGCTCAATCTACCGCTTTGCCCGATTAACGATCTGGCGATCCGCGACAACGACCTCATTGCCGCAACAGAAGGCCGGTCCCTTTGGATACTGGATGATTTGAGCCCCCTTCAGCAGTATCCAGCTTTGGCGCGCAACGCACCGGGCCTGACCCAACCCAAACCCGCTTACCGGTTTGAAGCGGCCCAGCAGCTTTTCGGGCAGGGAGACCAGGGGCAAAACCCTCCCGGAGGGATGCTGATCACGTACTACCTCCCGGAAAAAGCACCCCAACTTCCGGTCAAACTGGAGATTCTGAACGCCAAAGGACAGGTTATCCGCCGGTTCCATAGCCAGGCAGACCGCCAGCCCGCCGTATACGAAGGAGGGCCGCCCGCAGAACCGCTCTTGCCCTCCATGCCCGGGTATAACCGGTTTGCCTGGGATTTGCGAAGAGAGACCCTTCCCGGGATACCCAAGGTGTACATCAACGGAGACTACAGGGGAGGCTTGGTCGCGCCGGGAACCTACCGGTTGCGCCTGCTCGTTCATAAGGACACCCTGGAGACCAAGGCGGCCGTTTTGGCCGATCCCAGGCTGTCTTTCCTGCCAGGCGCATACCTGGCGCAGGAAGAGTTTCTGACCGCACTGGAAGCTCAAATCCGGGATGTGTTCCATTCGATCGCCCAGATGAGGGATATCCGGGAGCAAATTCAGAACCTGATCGGGTACCTGGAAAAAGCGGAAGATTGCGCCGAGCTGGTAGCCTCCGGGAAACAGGTTGTTGAACGGGTGGATGTATGGGAAACCGGGCTCATCCAACCATTGCAGCAAACCTCGCAGGATGTGATCAATTACCCGGGAAGGCTGAGCGCCGAGCTCCTCGACTTGAAAAACCGTGCCGATGGCGCCGATCCCCGGCTAACGGAAGGGCTGCACCAACGTTTTACCGACCTGAAAACCGAGTGGGCGGCCCAGCGCAAATCCATGCAGGATATTCTGAACCGGGAACTGGCCAGCTTTAAGAAGATATTCCGCCAAAAGGATATACCCGGGCTAATAATTCCCGCAGTCACCGCTTTCTAAATTGACGGCAATTGTTACCTTTGCCCAGAAAAATTCAAGAACGCCATGGAAGCAGCTAAAAACTCCACCCGTTTAGACTGGATCATTTTCTTTATCTCGCTGGCCGTCATGATCGGCTTTTTTGTCTGGGCCGACGAATGGTTCTGGCTTGCCCTTCCTTTTGTGCTCACTTACTTTGTCCGCGCGTTGCGCATGATGTAACGGGTTACGTTTTCCTTTCTGCCCGAAGCTGGACCAGGCGCCTCGCTTGGGCTGTTTTGTTTGTATTTTTCCCGCCTTGGTTCTGGCTTGATTTCGGACAAAATGGCCCTCCGAAACCATCCCTTCGCTATACTACTTTCTCTTTTTCAGCGTTTTAACAGTATTGTTAACCTGAAATCCCAAAACTAGTATGAAAAAGGTTTTCCTTCTTTCGCTTCTTGTCTTTTGCGTAACAGGTCAGCAGATTTTGGGGCAACCTACGGTTACGCTCTCTCCAAAGTACCAGAAACTTGAACAACAAGCTACTCCTGAACTGAAGACAAAACTGGTCAATTTACGCAAGGAAATCACGACGAAAAAGTACACGTTTGTTGTTGGAAACACGAAGGTGAGCAATCTTCCAATTGCCCGGATTACCGGGGAAAAAGAACCCACAGCCGCTCAGGTTGCCAAGATCAAGGAATTAAACCTTACCTACAGCAGGCTGAACCAATTCAGGGAAGTTCCAGCTTCCTTCCACCCTATTCAATTGGGGTTATCTGGTTGTGCAGCTACTGCCAGCAAATTGGACCTCCGGAGCCGCGGCTTGGTCACCCCAGTCCGGGATCAAGGGGGATGCGGGTCATGTTGGGCTTTCGGAACGATGGCTGCATTTGAATCGAGTTATGTTCTGATCAACGGAGTAAGTCCTGCCGTTACCGATGTTTCTGAAAGGCAGGTCCTGAATTGTTCTAATGCTGGAGATTGCGTTGGCGGGTATTCCTGGGAAGTGTTCGAATGGATGGTCAATCTAAAAAAGAACGTCGATACAGAAGCCGCCAATCCCTATCAACCTTCCAAGGTAGCCTGCGCATCGGGCAGCCCGAATACGGCTTATTACGCCTATAAATGGGGAGTTATCCATCCGTCCGGCGATGTAGGCCAAATTGCGACTACCCAGCAGATCAAAGAAGCAATATGCCAACACGGCGTAGTAGTGACGAGTCTATTAGTAACCGATTTATTCCAGAACTATGCAGGCGGGGTGTTTAATGAGAATGTAGGCGGAGATCCGCGCACCAATCACGTCGTAGCTATTGTTGGATGGGATAACACGAAACAAGCGTTCCTGATCAAAAACTCCTGGGGAACGGATTGGGGAGAAGATGGATATATGTGGATCAAATATGGCTCCAACTTTATTGGCCGGAGAGGCTTATGGGTCGAAGCCCAAAAACTGGACGACTGCATCTATTTCGATCCCGCGAAGTTGGCAATTCAGGCCTATGGCAGCAGTGGACAATACCGGCTCATCGAAGGGAGTAAAGCCTTGCTGCTTTTCCCCAATAAAGCCGAAGCGGAGAAGTCCATGGAATTGATCAAAAAGTATCAATTAAACAAGCAATGCTTCGTGGGCCGTCCCGATCCTTCGATGGAATATTGGATCAAAGGCAATGCCGCGCCGGCGGGCGCGCAGGCAGGAGAGGATTGCATCGGCTTCACCCCTGGAAACCTGAAGGTTCAGAAAATTGGCAGCAATTGGAAAATCACGGATGGTAGCAGCTTACTCTTTGACTTTGGCGCTTCCGAAAAAGAGGCCCGGATGGCCCTGGCTATCATTAAAAAGTATGGATTTACCCGGACTTGCTATGTAGGCAGGCCCGATCCGTCTCTGGAATACATGAGAAAATAAGCTGATTTGTTCAGGCTTCTTTAATGCTAAAAAGAGATGGGTGTTTTTCCCCTTTGTTCCGAAAAAGGAAGAAGGAGTAAAAACACCCTTTTTTCTTACCCATAGCGTGCCAAGCTTAAAACCGCAACCTATGAAAACGCAATCCTGGCCCATGTGGGCATTCGCTTGTTTTTCGATGTGCGCCCTGGGGCAAGCTGGTTGTACCCATCGGCCCATATCCGGATCTTGGGAAAACGCGCAAAACGATACGACTACTATGCACGTAAAGGTTGGAGAACCCTTCGCGCTCGTCCTGGAGGCGCAAATGGGCACTGGCTTCCAGTGGATTATGGAAGGAGAGCTCCCCGAAGGACTTGTTTTTCTTCAAAAAGAGCAACTGACCAAAGAAGACGCCAAGAACGCCGACTTGCAGCGCTTCCGCTATCGGGCAGACGAAAAAGGGAGGTTCGTCTTGACGTTTATGTATCGCCGGCCATGGGAAAAAAAGATAAACCCTGATACCAGAAAAACCGTTTTTATTATACTTGCCGAATAGTTGTGTCCTTATGCCGCTTCCCGATTTCACCATGTTCGAAAACCGCCTGCGCAAAAACTGGAAACACCTCCAGAAGTGGGCGCGCAGGGAAGCTATTTCCTGCTACCGGGTGTACGATGCCGATATGCCTGAGTTTCCTCTGGCGGCCGACCTTTACGAAAACTATCTGCACGTATCGGAATACCAACGCCGTCACTCCCCTTACTCCCGAGGAGCACGCCCTTTGGCTGGAGAGCTCCACGGAGGCGCTGGCCCGGGTTTTTGAACTGCCCCCGGAGCAAATCTTCGTCAAAACCCGGCAGCGGCAGAAAGGAACCCAGCAATACGAAAAAACCGCCGACATCCGGCATGAAATCGTCGTCCAGGAAGGCGGCCTTCAATTTCTGGTCAATCTCAGCGACTACCTCGACACCGGCTTGTTTCTCGATCACCGCAACGCAAGAGCGCTGGTCAGGGAATGGGCGGCAGGCAAAAAGGTATTGAACCTGTTCGCCTATACCGGTTCGTTCACCGTTTACGCCGCAGCGGGCGGCGCCGTTTCCACAACCACCGCCGATCTGTCCAACACCTACCTCGCCTGGGCCCAGCGCAACCTGGGACTCAATGGCCTATCCGGCCCCCAGCACGCGTTCGTCCGCGCGGATGTGCTCCAATGGCTCGACCAATCCCCGACCACCCTGTACGACCTGATCATCCTCGATCCGCCTACGTTCAGCAACAGCAAAATGATGAAGGAGGTGCTGGACACCCAGCGCGATCATCCCAAACTCATCAATGGCTGCCTGAACCAGTTGGCTCCCGGGGATCGCTGTTCTTTTCTACTAACTACCGGAATTTTCGCCTGGAAAAGAACAGCTTAACTCCCCGGACATCCTGGATATCACCTCTAAAACCATCCCTCCCGATTTCCGGAACAAAAAAATTCATGCCAGCTATCTGATCAAAAAAGAGGCCTGACAACAAAATTTTCACGGAATTCCCCTAACTTTACGCCATGTGAAAGGCCGCCCTTTTACGGGTTACTTTTTACATGGAAAGCGGAAAAAGAATCGTCCTCTTTGGAAGCTTTTCGTTTGACGAACATAATCCTGAAAACAATGAAAAGTACTTCTGTCGTGTTGCATGGCTTTGCGCCTGCATTTGCTCTATTGAGCTCCCTCCTGATCGCTAATCCCGATCCTGGTTCCTCAAACCTTCACACGCTTCCTGCTGCCAGTATCCATTTCGCTCCGGCAAGCGGGCCCGGTTTGTCTCCTGGCCCCAATTACCCGGTGACGCTTCCATTACAGGGAAGCGCCTGCAAGGCGGAGCTACCACTGGACCTCGCTTCCCTGTCTGCTGCCCTGGATTTTTCGCTCCCGCTCTGCGCGTCTTCCCAGCTTAATGGAATCAAAGGGCAGACGCTTCAGCCGGACTCGTCCTGGCAGAATGCCCTATTTCTGGTCAAAGAGCAACGCATCGAGGCCATTCCGCAGGGAAATCACCGGCTCATCCTGAGCATTACCGATACCTGCGGCAATGCGTTTCAGGATACCGTGTTGTTTAACGTGGACGACGTCGAGGCGCCCCGCGTCTTTTGCGCGCCGAACCTCACCGCAACCCTGTATCCTTTCCCCTGGCCGCCTTTCGACAAATACCCGATCGACCGGATCTACGTCAGCCGGATCAATGCGGGGACCTTCGACAATTGCAGCGGTGTCAAGTGGGTCAAGGCCCGCCGCCTGGTCGGACCAGAATACTTCAGCAACCTCCTCTTTTATGGGTACGATCTGGACGGCGACGGGCTCATCTCCACCAACGACGGGATGGACGGCGACTTTAACGGCCGCATCGATCCCGAAGAGCATTTTACCCCCGGCCCGAACGGCAAACTGTACACCCCTGCCCTGCCCTATGTCGATTTCTTCTGCCCGGATATCCAGGGCGATCCTACCGTGGAGCTCCTGGTCATGGATCATAGTGGAAATGTAAGCTCCTGCACCAGCAAAGTGACGATCCAGGATGCCGGCCGGATCCAGCTGACGGGGCCCGCAGACCTGGAAATGGAATGCGATGCGCCGGGCTCGACCTGTTGCTGGCTGCCGACACCTTTGACACGGAGTTTTATAAATCGGTCACCGCGCAGTTTGGCGATCTTCAGATTCTAAGCGGTAATGAATGCGCCCAGATGAGCGTCGACTACGATCTGTCGTCTGATCTGAGCTGTGGCGCGGGCAAAATCACCCGCACCTGGACGGTTTCCAAGCAATCGCCGGTTGGAATCCTCCTGGAAACGGTTTCCCAGACGATCTACCTTTCCCCTGTGAGTAATTTCGATATTCTATTCCCGGCGGATGTCACGGTGGAAGAATGTTCGCCTTCCGAACTTGCGGTGTCCGAAACCAAGGTTCAATCCCGCAGTTGCGACACGCTCAAGGTGACGGTAGAAGATTGGGTAACCCCGTTCACCCCGCGTTCCTGCGACGTGTTGTATCGCACCTTTACCATAACCAATCCTTGCGCCCCGGCGGATGCCTGTACGGAATACATCACGCTGGACCGCGAATTGCCCCTTTTGAAAAAATCGGTTGGCCCTAAGGGATTGTATGCCCTCATCCGGGATATGGATGGAGACGGGATCCAGGAGCTTTACCTGAGCGCCGACTCCATCCCTGATCCGGAGGAGCGCACCCAGATTTTGCCCAAATGCGGCAACGGCCGGTTTTATGGATTTCGGTATACCCAGGTGATCAACATGGGCGATTCCAGAGCGCCGGTCATTGCGGGCGCGCCCGGGTATAGCTTCCCAAGCCGCCTGACGGATTGCAAAGGCAGGGCTCAAATCGGGTTCCGCGCCGCCGACAATTGCACCGAACCGCTGAGCCTGGCCAACGTCAAGATCGGGCTGCGCAGCAACCCCAACTCCCGGGTCGATCCCCGCTACTACGACTTTTATTGGACTGCCCAGCAATTCGGACGCGATAGCTTCAGCCTCAAAGTGGACTATATTCCCGTAGGTTCTTACAACTTGTACGTTGCGGTTAAAGACGCCTGCGGTAATACCAGCGCCGAAACGGCTATTCCTTTTGAAGTGGAGGACCAAACCGGCCCTTATCCCTTCTGCCAGTTCCAGCGCACCGTTACGCTGAGAAGCAATGGAGAAGTCCTCATGAACTATTGGGACCTGCTTGCAGGTAAAACCTTCGATTGCAGCGGGCAATTGGTCAGCATGCCCGACCCCGCCAACCCCAACCGCTACCTGGTGACGGAATTCTCCGTAAACCGCCGCGGCGAGGAGCCCAACCGGTACAGCAAATCCCTGAAGTTCACCTGTGACGACGCAGGCAAAACCATCGACGTGGAAATGCACGCCTGGGATAAGTTTGATAACCACAACTACTGCCAGGCCCGGGTAACGGTGCAAGCCGGCGGGGTGGTTTGTCCGGAAACATCGAATGCACGGGGGGCCAGCCCAGCCGGGTTGTTCCAGGACGACCCCGCCAAAGCCGGACTCTGGGTTGACCAAAACTTCCCCAACCCCTTCCAGGAAAACACGGAACTGCGGTTCTTTATTCCGCAGGACGGCCAGGTTGTGCTTACCGTTCGGGATTTGCACGGCCGGGTGCTGTACCGCCAGGACGCCGGGTTTACTACCGGATTCTACACGATCGCCCTCCCGGTGGAAAGCCTTCCTCCCGGCGTCATGACCTATACCCTTGAAATCCCTTCGCTTGGGCAAAAGCAGACCATGCGAATGCTGAAACTGAAATAACCCGGGGGGCCGGCCTGCGTTCCATTCAGGCCGGCCTCAAAAGTGAAGTACTCCCCAAAAACTGGACACACCAATAAGGTAAAAAAAGCATAAATTTCGTTACCATTAAAACGAAGACCATGTCCAGGAAACGGAGAATGAATATTCCGGACCCTACTGGTTTTTCGTCACTTTTTGTGGTTAGAGACACTCGGGCGCCAGGATTGTAGAGGGCGCCAAACGGAGTCGTCGGAGACCGAGTGAAATCGTTGGAGACCGAGTAGCGTCGCTGGTGACCAAAGGGAGTCGAGGCGCCAGCGACGCCATATAAAAACCCACACGCTCCAAATAAAAATCCGGCCTTGCATCAGGACTTTTTTGGGAACAGCTTTGCACTTGTCCGATTTGGACAACCAAAAAACCTGACCGTTTATGCACATTTCATCCTTCTTAGGGCATTGCCGAAACATAATGGCCGCCCTTTTCTTCACCCTCCACCTTATTGCTGCAGTGCCCAACGGCACTTATTACATCAAAGGCGCCAATGGCAAATACCTCGGTATTGCAGGCATTGACCCAAACAATGGCGCCCCGCTCATTCAATGGGATTTTGCCACCAACGACAATCACAAATTTGTGGTGGAAAACCAGCCCGATGGCTCAGTATTCATCAAAGCCGTGCATAGTGGGCGCTACCTCAACGTGGAGGGACAGAGCCTCGAAGCCAATGCCCGTGTTATTCAATGGGACTTTGTGAACCGAGGCAATCTTAAATTTTGGCTCACCAGCAACATTAACGGTGACGGTAGCCATGCCGTTCAATGTGAACAATCGCGGATGTATTGGAATATCCATGGCGGCAACCACATCACCGAAAACGGGCGCGGCGTGGTGCAATATCCCAATGCCATGCAATGGTTTTTCTTTGAACCCGTGAACAGCCTGCTTATTGGCCCGAAATCCAAGACACAAATCCCGTCGGGAATATTTAGTCAAACATTTGAATTTGATGTACCCGGTGGTGGCAAAGTCAGACGCATCCTCGACCCACGGGAATACATGGAAAAGCACACGGTGGATACCAAATCCCCACCCAAGCTCATCAACGACGATGGTACCTGCAAAACTTATACTACCAAAGTCAGTACGGTGGAAAAGGACGAGATCATGACCATTTCCAACGGTAACCTCATCGAATACTTTGCCCCGGGCCTTATCTATGATGTACGCGACTTATTCAACGGAAACCTTCTTAGCCGCGATAAGTTCCCTTACGGGCAAGGCCGACTTCCGGTACAACTTACCACCACGGTGCGCAATTTCGACGGCCCCAACAACTCCATCCAGGAAATTGTAAACCAACCCGACCGCGGCACTCAACCAGGCGGTGGCAAATTTCTATGCACGCCATACTACCAAGGCAGAACGCACCTCCATGCAGAATATGCGGTACTATTCTTGTGCCATTACGAATAAAAGCGAGTTCGCACTCAAGTTAGGTGTGGGTGGACACTACGCCTTTTTCAGCGCCGAGGCCGGTATGGAGATTAAGAATTCCCGTGACTACAAAACCCTCTATTTTGAGGCTACTAAAGAACTTTTCACCATTTCCGCCCGCCCCGCCACTGAGGCTGGTTTCTTTGAGACATTACCTGCCGAGGCTGCCGATTTAGGCTATATCTCCTCCGTAACTTACGGCGTTCGCATCATTGCCAAGGTGGAAGTTGAGAATATCAGCAATTCCATGCATGCTGATTTGAAGGCTGCTTTTGAGGCTGGCATTGCTGGCGTAAACGTAAGCCTCAACAGCTATACTGCCAACGCAACAGCCAAAACCTTCGTGACCCTCTATGCAGTTGGTGGCCGTAGCGACCGCATCGGCACTTGTACCGTGGATAATATCGAGGCCACCATCCAAAATTTCCTGCTATCGGCCAATTACCAGGTGGCACAACCTATTAAGCTTCAGTTTTCTACATTAAGTGGTCGCGTTATGCGCTTTATGGATGCTACAGACAACTTCACCTACGAGCTTTGCGAACCCAAGGCCATCGCCGATGAAAGCATCACGACCATCACGCTAAACGATGCCTCTATTAACGCCACAAACCCTGAAACAGACTACGATTTCTATGGCAAAATATGGGTGGAAGCCTTTACCGCTGGCAATCAGCCAATCCACAGCAACGGCAACAATCATCTCATGAATGTGGACGGCTTACAGGAAATGGATCTTGATACCCGCGGAGCCTTCCTACCAGGAGCCCAGGTCAGCTTCACCTACCCGCCAGGTCAGGCCAAAGGGGGCTACCTCGTTATCTATTATGCCTTTTTTGACCAGGATGCTAATACAGACTGGGGTACCGGTGACGACGACCAATTTTCTTTCATCAACCAAGACCCCGCCCACCGTTGTGAGCTTGGCACTACCAGCCGCCGCTTGTGCAGTCGTACTTACCCACTCAGCGATATGGCCGGGCCTCGTGCCACTATTACAGACCACCTTTGGAATCCTGACGACGGCATTGGTGTGGACGTTTTGATTACCGCAAAAAAGACCGTTCAATAAGGAAAAGTGAAGCAACTTGGGATACCCTCTCCCATGGCCAGGTAACTTCCCATAAACTGCCGGGGCTGTCTCAAAAGACCGGTGTTGCCCCTGACTGCCAATAAAAAAGGCAAGCGGAAAAACCCGCTTGCCCCTAAAACATTCGTAAAACCTCAAATTAGACTTTAGACTTTAGACGTTAGACGTTAGAGGGTAGAGATCTGTTACCATCTAACGTCTAAAGTCTAACGTCTAACACCTAACGTCTAATTCACTTTCTTGGCTTTGATCGTACAGCCGACCGCTTTGGTGGAGGTGACTTCCGGGTCTTTTCCTTTTTCAAGAGCCGCGATAGCATCTTCCACATAACGCTTGGTTACGGCGGTGGCATCCGAAGCGTTATCATCCAGAGCGCCGAAATAGCGAACTTTCAGGTTGTTGTCCAGCAAAAAGAGGTGCGGGGTGCGGGTTGCCCCGTACTGAGGGTACACTTTCTGGCCTTCATCCATCAGATAAGCAAAGGGGAATTTCTTTTCCTTGGCCCTTTGCTGCATTTTGGAGAAGCTATCGCCAGGCTGCACGCTTGGATCGTTTGGCTGAATAGCGATTACCGGGTATCCTTTCGCTTCCATTTTTTTGTGCAATTCGATAATCCGGTCTTCATACATGACGGCATACGGACAGGTGTTGCAGGTAAAGGTTACAATAAAGCCTTTGGCTTTTTTGTAATCTTTCAGGGAAACCATCTTACCATCGATGTTCTTGAGGCGGAAATCCGGAGCGGTGTCCCCTACCTTAAGCCCGGAGTCCGGCATGCCGGCTGCCATCCACAATGCCGCGCCGGCAAGGAGCAGCCCAACTAATTTGAACGTTTGTTTCATCCTATATTAATTTATTGAAAAAAAACATTAGCCCTATATGCCTTTCACCCAGTTCTCCAACGCTTCGTAGCTGGGAAATTGTTCGCCAAAAAAGCGCAATTCGCCTCCTTTTACGACCACGGTAGCCGGAATAGCGCCGCTCCATTCCGGAGTGACGCGGTCGATCCAGTCGTTATACCGCCCATCGGCCAGCATCATCACCGTGGGTTTCAACTTTTTTTCCTCCAGGAACGGCTTCAGTTTGGTATCCAGGTCTTTTTTGAAGTCCAGGCTGACCAGAAATACTTTGACCTTTTCTCCGGACATGCGTTCGTGGAGCGTTTCGAAATACGGCATTTCTTCCACGCAAGGGGCGCACCAGGTAGCCCAAAAGTTGATGACGTAAGCGGTATCGCTTTTGTTTTCCAGCAAAGGAGCGAAGTCGTCGAATGCTTCATAGACTACCAGTTCGGAAGGCGCCGGGCTGGCGATATCTTTGGACTTTGGCTGGCAGGAAAGCAAGAAAACAGAAACGAAAAGCAGAACGGGCAATAAACGGAATGGGTTCATGGTCATGTGGTCAGCGCTTTAAAGACGCAAATTCTATTATTTTACCCATCCAAACTGCTAAGGAACCGTTAAGAGAATGTTAAAATACCTGGGCCCGTCTCGTTCCCAAAATGGCCAGTAGGGTGGATTGCTCCTCAATTCAGGGTAAACTCAATACCGATCCGGGCCAAGGCTTTGGTAAACTGGCTATCGGCGTTTACTTTCCTGTCGGTGGAGATCATCCCTACTTTAATTCGGGCCCCGGCGTCGATCAGTTCAACCCGCAGCTTATGCGGCCCTTTGTTGGCCTGGCAAATCGCATCCAGTTCCGCGATCAGGGGGGTCGAGAGAAAGTCGACCGGAACTTTCAGGGTGATCCCTTCGGTCAGGTCCTGGCCTATTCCCTCCAGCAGGCGAATTTCGGTAATTTTGAGTTCGAG
Organism: Haliscomenobacter sp.; assembly: GCA_016713275.1. GTDB lineage: Bacteria > Bacteroidota > Bacteroidia > Chitinophagales > Saprospiraceae > JADJPL01. Next base: position 151,980 of record JADJPL010000013.1, on the reverse strand, counting down.
TTCTTCCTCGCTGCGCCAACTGCGTTGAAACCGGCCTTTGATAAAAATAACCATCCCTTCGGCCAGCAGGTGCTTGAATTTCTGGTAATCGTCTCCAAACAAGCGAAACTCCAGGGCGCCCTGGTAATCCGTGATGGAAAAAACGCCCCAGCCATTGCCGTTTTTACTGATTTTGTGCGTGGCATGGGTCACCATCCCGGCAAGCTGGAGCAAGGGCTTATGCTGATACTGGGCGGTTTTGTCCAGGGTACAGGTGATAAAATGTTCCAGTTCCAGGCGGTAATCGTCTAAAGGGTGGCCGCTGATATAGATCCCGGTAACCTCCTTTTCGCGGTTGAGCAATTCGATAAGGGGCCAAGGTTCGCAGGGAGGAACCAGAGGCTCCGGGATGTCAGCAGCCTGGTCCAGGCTTCCGAAGAGGGAGTTTTGGGCGCTTTGTTTGTCGTTCCGGTAGGCGTTTCCGTACCGGATCACATGCTCCAGGAGGGTATCCGCTTTGTCGGTCGGAGCGAAGTACTGCGCCCGGTGGATTTGCTCGAAGCAATCGAAAGCGCCGCCGAAAGCCAGGCTTTCCAGCGCTTTTTTATTGACGGCCCGCATAGGCAGGCGGCGCACCAGATCGAAAATAGAAGCAAACGGGCCCCTTTGCTGCCGTTCTTCCAGAACCTCTTCTACCGGTCCTTCCCCTACCCCTTTCAAGGCCGAAAGTCCAAAGCGGATACATCCGTTTTTATTTACCGAGAAATCGGAAACGCTCTCATTGATGTTGGGGCCAAGGACCTCAATGCCCTGTTTTCGGCATTCTTCGAGGAAGAAGGTGATATCGGTGATGTTGCTCTTGTTGTGCGTCAAGACGGAAGCCATGAACTCCGCCGGGTAGTGGGCTTTGAGGTAAGCCGTCTGGAAAGCGACAAACGCGTAGCAGGTGGAATGCGACTTATTAAAGGCGTAGGAAGCAAACGCTTCCCAGTCCTTCCAAATTTTTTCCAGCTTATCCTGGGGGTGGTGGTTTTTAATCCCCCCCTCCAGAAACTTGGGCCAAAAGGGCGTCCAACTCCGCTTTGAGCTTTTTCCCCATGGCTTTACGCAACTTGTCGGCCTGGCCTTTGGTGAAACCCGCCAGTTTTTGGGAAAGGAGCATCACCTGCTCCTGGTACACGGTGACCCCGTACGTATCCTTGAGGTACTCCTCCATCTCGGGAAGGTCGTAGGTGATCGGTTCTCTGCCGTGCTTTCGGGCAATAAAGTTGGGGATATATTCCAGAGGCCCGGGGCGGTACAGCGCGTTCATGGCGATGAGGTCTTCAAAAGAAGTTGGCGCCAATTCTTTCATGTACTTCTGCATTCCGGAACTTTCATACTGGAAGATCCCGACGGTTTCGCCCCGTTGGAAAAGCTGATAGGTTTTTTCATCCTCCAGAGGTACAGTGTCCACATCCAGCTCGACACCGTGGTTTTCGCGGATCATCCGGACGGCGTCCTTGATGATGGTAAGGGTTTTAAGGCCCAGGAAGTCCATCTTGAGCAATCCGGCGGCTTCGGCCACGCTGTTGTCGAACTGGGTAATCAGCATGTCCGACTCCTTGTCTACTTTGACCGGCACGTATTTGGTGATCTCGTCCGGGGTGATGACCACACCGCAGGCGTGGATTCCGGTATTTCGAACGGAGCCTTCCAGTTTCCGGGCGGTCTGGATCATCTGGCCGATCGAATCAGTTCCTTCGGCGAGGTCGCGAAATTGGTAGGCTTTGTCCAGTTCCTCCCCGTTGAGGTCGCTTTTCAGTTTGGGATCGATATCGCCATTGGCAAGCACTTTGGCCAGGGAAGCCTTGAGGTGGGAGGGGAACGTTTTGGCGATGCGGTCCACCTCGGGAAGCGGAATGTTCATTACGCGGCCGACGTCGCGCAGGGACTATTTGGCGGCCATGGTGCCGTAGGTCACAATCTGGGCCACCTGGTTGCGTCCGTACTTGTTGATCACATAGTCGATCACCTTGTCCCGGCCCTCGTCGTCAAAGTCGATATCGATATCGGGCATGGAAACCCGTTCGGGGTTGAGAAAACGCTCAAACAGCAAGTCGTACTTAATGGGGTCGACATTGGTAATCCCGATACAATAAGCCACCGCCGATCCGGCAGCCGAACCCCTTCCCGGACCGACAGAAACCCCCATTTGCCGGGCGGTAGAGGTAAAGTCCTGAACAATAAGGAAATACCCCGGATAGCCCGAGTTCCGGATGACGTCGAGTTCGAAATTGAGCCGCTCCAGGATTTGGGGCGTGACCGTTCCGTATCGGCGTTTAGCGCCTTCCATCGTCAGGTGGCGGAGGTATTCGTCCTGGGAAGAAAACTCAGGAGGAAGGGGAAAAGCAGGGAGAAGCACATCGCGGGCCAGGTCGAGGGGTTCGATTTTGCCCAGAAGTTCCTGGGTATAATCCACCGCCTGGGGAACATCCTCAAACAGGCGGTTCATTTCTTCCTGGGTCTTGAAATAAAAATCCGAGCTGGGGAAACGGAACCGGTCGATGTCTTCCAAATGGGCGCCGGTGTTGATGCACAGTAGGATATCGTGAGGAAGGGCATCCTCTTCGTTCACATAGTGGGAGTCGTTGGTACAGATAACTTTGAGGCTGTATTTTTGGGCAAAGCCCAGCAAGACCTGGTTGACGTACTCCTGGCTTCTTCCGGTACCGTCGATGTCCTCCATGCCCCGGTGGCGTTGGAGTTCGATGTAAAAGTCTTCCCCAAAGAGATCCAGCCACCAGCGGAGTTTGGCTTCCGCATCCTCCAGTTTGCCCTGGAGGATGGCCTGGGGAATTTCCGCGCCGATGCAGCAGCTCGTGGCGATGACCCCTTCGTGGTATTGCTGGAGGAGTTCTTTGTCGATCCGGGGAAATTTGCCGTACAGACCTTGGATAAACCCCAGGGAACAGAGTTTGGACAGATTTTCATACCCGGTTTTGTTCTTGGCCAGAAGCAACTGGTGGTAGCGGTGATCCTGTTCGCCTTTGGCCCTCGAGAAAACTTTCTTGTGGCGGTCTTCGACGAGGTAAAACTCGCACCCAACAATAGGGGTCAGCTGCCGTTTGCGGGCTTCGGAAACGAATTTAAACGCTCCAAACATGTTGCCGTGGTCCGTCAGCGCAACCCCTTTCTGCCCATCCCGGACAGCCTTGTCCATCATATCGGAAATCGAAGAGGCGCCGTCGAGCAGCGAATATTGCGTGTGGCAGTGAAGGTGAACAAAATCCGGCATAGCGCGCAATTCAAAGGTAATTATTCGAGATCCAGGCTTTCGGCTTCCATAAAGCGGGCGAGTTTGAGGCCCAATTCGTAAAAACGTTTGATTTCCCGGGGCGGTAAAAGCTTATGCTTTCGGTAAAACGCCAGGTAGTAATTCACCCCTTCTACGTGCCAGTCAGGCTCTACTGTAAACAACCGCAACACCCTGGAATCAAAAGCCAACCGGATGTATTCCGGGTCTTCCCCCTGAAGGTAATATTGCTCGGAGAATTTCGGGAACTCCGCAAAATCAATATCCTTGCGGAAGCCAAGATACTCCTTGAAACGATGAAACAAGGTTTCCGGGGACATAAAAAACTGGGGCAATCCGAGTTTTTTTGACTGAAGAAAAAAGACCGTCTGGTGATAGGTATGGGACGATTTTCCGGTGCTGATGGTATACTTGTAGTCAAAAATCCGAAGCTCGGATTCCAGCAGATCGTCTTTTTTGGACATTAAATGGTAGGCCTTTTTGGAGCCGCCTTCCCGAAACAAACGAAAATCTTTTAAGTAAGCCAAAGGGCTTTGGTCTTGCTTATCGAGAAAATCAAAGTTGAGTTCAAAAGCGACCTTGCTTAAGGACTGCTGCCGTTCGAGCGCCATGGGTTGGATTTTCCTCAAAATAAGGAAAATGGTCCGAAAAATGGAAATCTGGAAAGGGGGAATGCAGGTTTAAGGCGAAAGGCCTAAGGCCTAAGGTTAAAGGTCAAGGTTCAAGTTTCAACTTGAACCTTTTCTAAACCTATGCTGCGTGACGTTGGAGGGACTGGCTCGCGTCGCGGACGGTATCGATGCGGTCGACTTCTTCCGAGCTGAGATAAATGCCAAACCGGTTTTCGAGCGCTGCGATGAGCAAATCGCGGTCGATTTGATCTAGGTAGAGGTCATCAACCAGATCTGTGTGAGGATTAATACGCGATACGGGAATGTTAAGCGACCAGGCGATGAATTCAATCAGGTGATCTTCCGAAGGGAATTTTGCTTTGGGTTTATTCATGATCTTGTTCTTTTATGGATGGGTAAATCCTTCCCAAAGAACGTACAAGCCCCTGCAGAGGTTGCCTGGGTTAAATCGAATTTAATAATAAATTAACATCCTTTTTTTGGCTAAGCCCGGGATACGGGTTTAGAGCTTGTAGTTCGGCTCCAGGGCGCCGGTTTTTTTGTAAAAGTCGTTGATCAGTTGGACCACCTGTTCGGGTTCGTCGACCAGAGGAAGCAGGTCCATGTCCTGGGGGCTGATGTTGTGTTCCTGATTCAGGCAAACGTCCCGGATCCAATCGCGGAGGCCTTTCCAGTAGGGGGTCCCGACCAGAATGATAGGGAAACGGCTGATTTTGTTGGTTTGCATCAGGGTCAGCACCTCAAACAGTTCGTCCAGGGTGCCAAACCCTCCGGGAAGCACAACGAAAGCCTGAGAATATTTGACGAACATGACCTTTCGGACAAAAAAGTACCTGAAATTGAGGTTTTTGCCGGGGTCGATATACGGGTTGGATTGTTGCTCAAAAGGGAGATCGATGTTCAACCCCACCGAGCGGCCCCCGTAAAGGAAAGCGCCTTTGTTGGCAGCTTCCATAATTCCGGGGCCTCCGCCGGTGACCACGCCATACCCTTCTTCCGTAAGCAGCCGGGCAATGTCCACTGCTTTCTTGTAATATGGATGATCGGGTTTCGAACGGGCGGATCCGAAAATGGACACACAGGGCCCCTCCTGGTTCAAGGTTTCAAAGCCTTCCACAAACTCAGAGATCACCCTGAACATCGTCCAGGAGTTTTCGGCCTTGATCTCCTTGGTCCATTCTTTTCTTGGGTGCTTTTTTTCCGGTCCGGTTTCTTTTTCTTCCATTGGTTTCGCTTAGCGGGTTAAAATCGTCGCGCTAAGATAGATAAACCTGACAAACAGGAGGCCTCCCGAAGCGCGGCAATTGACGCCAAAAGCAAACGCTGGAGACCCGCTTTAGTTGTTTTTGTAATCGGAAAATTCTTTTTGGATAAAGCGGCTCAGGTCTTCCCAACTGGAGAAGCGGGAAAAGAGCTCCTTAAGGGCCCGGTCCATCCCGTTGTGGGTTGGCATGGCGTAGGCGCGTACATCTTCAAAGGTGATCTGGCTTCCGCTGAGAATGACGAGGCGCTCGACCACGTTGCGCAGTTCCCGGATATTCCCCCTCCATTCGTGTTGCTGAAGGGCCTCGGCCGCTTCGGGGGCAATGGGCTTAACGGCAGTACCATACTCCTGGCATACCTGGTTCAAAAAATGCCGGATTAGTTGGGGTATATCCGCTATGCGTTCGCGTAAAGCGGGGACCTGAATAATGATCACCGCCAGGCGATGGTATAAGTCTTCCCGAAACCGGCCTTCCCGGATCTCGGTCCATAAGTCTTTGTTGGTAGCTGCGACGACGCGGACGTCGACGCGGATCTCCTTGTCACCGCCCACCCGGGTTATTTTCTGTTCCTGTAGAGCGCGCAGCACTTTGGCCTGAGCAGACAGGCTCATATCACCGATCTCGTCGAGAAACAGGGTTCCTCCCTGTGCTTGTTCGAACTTGCCGATCCGCTGTTTGATCGCCGAGGTAAAGGCCCCTTTTTCATGGCCAAACAATTCGCTTTCAATTAATTCGGCAGGGATCGCGGCACAATTGACTTCAATAATAGGGTGCTGGGATCTACCACTTTTTTCGTGCAGCCACCTTGCAACCAGCTCTTTGCCGGCCCCGTTGGGCCCGGTAACCAGCACGCGGGCATCGGTAGCCGCCACGCGGTCGATCGTATTTCGAAGGCGTTCCATCACCTCGGAATCGCCGATGATTTCCTGTACATTCGACCTGGCCACCCGGCGCCGGAGGGCTTTGGTTTCACTCAAAAGGCTCGACTTGTCCAACGCGTTGCGGATCGTGATGAGGAGGCGGTTGAGGTCGGGCGGTTTACTGATAAAATCGAAAGCGCCTTTCTTTACGCATTCGACCGCCGTATCGATGGTGGCATGGCCGGAAATCATAATCACCGGCGCCCCGGGGCGGATTTCCTGTATCTGATCCAGCGCGTCCATCCCGTCGAGTTTGGGCATTTTGATATCGAGCAAAACGACATCAAACGGTTCTTTCCTCAGCAGGTCCAGGCATTCCTGGCCGTCGGCAGCTTCTGATACCTCAAAGCGCTCGAATTCCAGGATTTCGCGAAGCGTCCGGCGTATGCTCCGCTCGTCGTCCACGATCAGGATCTTTGCCATAGTGTTTTAATTATGCTACATGCCGCCCCGTTTGCCTAATCGTTGGAGACACGAGCTGAACTGGCTTAAATCAGGAGCCTTTCGGTCTGGAGTCTCCTGACGCGTTAATTTTTTCCTTTATACGTTAAGGAAGAAAAAAGGTTGCGGGGGAATGCCCCTTACGAAGGCCGCTCCTCCCCAAGGGCGCATACCGCCAGCCAGGCCATAAGGCCCGCGCCGGTTTCGAGCGCGGCTTCGTCGATGTCAAAGCGGCTGGAATGGACCGGGTGGGTAATCCCTTTTTCCGGATTGCCGGTACCCAGCCGGTAAAAACAAGAAGGGAGCTCCTGGGAGAAAAAAGCGAAATCTTCGGAGGAGAGGCGCAACGGAAGATCCACGACCTTGTCGGCCCCAAGGAAATCGATGGCCCAGGATTTGGCCCTGGCGGTCAGGAGTTCATCGTTATAGAGGAACGGGTAACCCACGACAATGCGGAAATCGCAGCTTCCACCCATGCTTTCGGCAATCCCTTCGGCGATGCGCTGCATGCGCTGGTGGGCTTCAAAGCGCCAGGTTTCGTCCAGCGTGCGGAACGTCCCGGTCAGTTCGACGCTATCGGGAATGATATTGGTCCACCCTCCTGCCGATTCGATCTTGCCAAACGTCAGGACCGAAGGAATGATGGGGTTGGCGTTGCGGCTGACAATTTGCTGGAGGGCGGTTATGACGTGGGCACTGATGAGCACCGGATCCACGCACTCGTGGGGCAAGGCCCCGTGTCCTCCCCTACCGCGAATAGTCACATACAACTCATCGGCGGAGGCCATGTATTTTCCAGGCCGAAATCCTACTTTACCCACTTCCAGAGGCGGGTGCACGTGCTGCCCAAAAACGCCCGAAGGCCTCGGGTTTTCCAGAACGCCTTCCCGAATCATCAGGGAAGCGCCTCCTGGAAGCAATTCCTCTCCTGGCTGAAAAATGAGCTTGACGGTTCCTTTGAATTGCCCTTTCAATGCATTTAAAATGGCCGCCACGCCCAAAAGCGAAGCGGTGTGTACGTCGTGCCCGCAAGCGTGCATGACGCCAGGGTTGGCCGACACGTACGGCGTCTCGTTCTCTTCCTGGATAGGCAACGCATCCATATCCGCCCGCAGGGCAATCGCGTTGCGCTCCGGTTCAAGTCCCTCGATCAGCGCCGATATGCCGTTTCCTCCTATTCCAGGTTGGTACGGAATGCCCAGCGTATCCAGCGCCTGGCAAACAAAACGGGCCGTTTCGGTTTCCTTGAACGACAGTTCAGGAAACCGGTGCAGATGCCTCCGAATACGCACGACCTCTTTCGCCCCTTCCCGGGCAAGCTCCCGGATGCGTTCTTTGATATTCAATTGCATTAATTTAATCTTTGTTTAGCCTCAACGGGCTCGAGTCAATCCTGGCCTTACTGGCGCGAGGCGCCGGCCCAATGCTGTCTGGAACCCGTTAGTGAGCCATAAAATTAGGAACGCCGGTCAGGGGACCGGCAGATAGTTCCGCACGGAATCTGAGGATTCCGGCGAACAGGGTGCCAACTGGCGCGAGGCGCCGGCCTCGTGCCTGGTACCTCCCAGAGGCTCCGCCTCCCATCCACCGTCCACCGTCCACCGTCTCCCGTCTCCCGTCCACCGTCTCCCGTCCCTCTCCTACCCCATTTCGTAAAGATAGGGCAACAGGGTTTTGACGAACAAGGTCACCAGTAAAACGCTCACGATATTCAGAATAAACCCGACCCGGACCATTTGGGCGATCTGAAGATGCCCGCTGGCAAAGACGATCGCATTGGGGGGAGTAGACATCGGGAGCATAAAAGCCCCGCTGGCAGCCAGGGTAACGGGGATACACATCTCTTCTGGAGGGATGCCCATGCCCACCGCTATTCCGCCCACCACGGGCAGGAAGATCGTCACTAAAGCGACATTGGACATGACCTCGGTCAGGAAAAGGGACACCGCGCTTAGCCCAAGAATGACCAGCCATCCTGCCGTGCTCAACCCCGCAAATTGGTTTCCGATCAACCCGATAATTCCGGTTTCTGCCAGGGAATCGGCCAGGCTCAATCCTCCGCCAAAAAGCAGCAAAATGCCCCAGGGAAGCTTTTCCGTGTCTTTCCATTCCAGCAGGAACTTGTTTTGTGGCCAATCTACCGGAACGACGAATAATAACACGGCGGCCCCCAGGGCTACCGCCGTATCGGAGAGTTTTAAAAACGGCAACATCTGATTGATTTGGGCCTGGAAGATCCAGCAAACCGCCGCCAGGATGAATACCCAAAGGGTGCGCTTTTCTCCTTTCGAAACCGGTCCTAATTCCGCCAATTCCTCCTCCAGCAACTCCCGGGCCCCGGAAAATTTCCCCAGCCGGTTGGGATACATCCATTTCACTACCACCAGATACGTCAGCAGCAAAAGAATAATGGAAAACGGGAAACCCACGACGAACCACTCGGCAAAAGACACTTCGATGTCGAAGGTTTCCCGCATGTAACCGGCAAAGACCACATTGGGCGGGGTGCCGATGATGGTAGCCATCCCGCCGATGCTGGAGGCATAGGCGATCCCGAGCATCATCGTCAGTGCAAACCGGTCCATGCCCTTTTCCATGGCCGTACTGATCCGCCTTCTCAGCAGATCGATCACCGACAGTGCAATAGGGAGCATCATGATTGCCGTGGCGGTGTTGCTGATCCACATGCTGATGAGCGCTGTAGCCAGAATAAACCCGAACAGGATACCGTCGGCATTTGTCCCGGTAAGGCGTACGATATTCAGGGCAATGCGGCGGTGCAGGTTCCAGCGCTCCATAGCCAGAGCGATGATGAATCCACCCATGAACAGATACACCACCGGGTTGGAATACGGCGCCGCCGCTTTATTCAGGGTAGTTACCCCCATCATGGGCAGGAGCAACATCGGCAGCAAGGAGGTAACGGCAATAGGCACGGCCTCCGAAACCCACCACGCCAGCATAAACACAGCCAGGGCGATCACCTTCCACCCTTCCGGGCTTACGCCGTTGGGGTGAGGGATCAAAAGCAGTACAAAGAACAGGATCGGCCCCAAAAACAGCCCAATTCGCTTAAAGGTCATAACAACGTATTCATTTCAAGGAGTGCAACCCCTACTTTTTTTCTGTAATATAGATCGCTACGCCGCCGCCTGGCGCCAATACCAGCGGAAGGCGGGTAGCGGCGTCGACATCCTGGGTACGGATGACCACATCCGTGGGGTTGTCGTTCCAATGCGCGTTGGGGCCGTCGGCATAGATCACCGCCTGGTATGTTTTCCCTTTAGGAAGAAAATCCAGGTTAGCTTCCAGGGTCCGGCCATTTTCATCCGTAACGCCGCCAATGAACCACCGGTTCGCCCCGCGTTCTTTGCGGGCCAGAGTAACGTAATCTCCAACTTCTCCGTTCAGGGCGCGGGTCCATTCCCAATTGACCGCTACGTCGCGGATAAACTGGAAAGCCGGGTTGCCAGCATAATGCTCCGGAAGGTCGGCGACCATCTGGATGGGGCTGGAGATCGCCACGTACAACGCGAGCTGATGGGCAAGGGTCGTGTTGACCTGATTTTCCTTTTTGTATTCGTCGAATTTGATGTTAAAGATGCCGGGGGTATAATCCATTGGGCCGGCCAGCATGGCGGTGTAGGCCAGCGTTGGGATATGGTTGGGCGGGTTGCCCCCGTCGGAGGCCCAGGCGTTGAACTCTTGCCCCCGGAAGGTTTCCCGGGCAACGAAGTTGGGCCAGGTGCGCCGGATGCCGGTATCTTTGATCGTCTCGTGGGCGTCGATGGTCACTTTGTGCCTGGCTGCGAGTTCCAGCACCCGTTGGTAGTGGTTGACCATGAACTGCCCGTGATGGTATTCTCCCCTGGGAATAATAGTGCCCACATAGCCGGTTTTCACGGAATGAATCCCCAGTTTTTCCAGTTGGGTGAAGGCCGTGTCCAACTGCTTGTCGTATTGGGTAACGCCCGAGGCCGTTTCGTGGTGGCTGATCAGGCGCACGCCTTTTGCTTTGGCGTGGCGGAGCACTTCGTTTAGATCGAAGTCGGCATACGGGGTGACGAAATCGAAGCACGTTTCCCGCTTTTTATCGTCCCACCAATCTTCCCAGCCGGTGTTCCAACCCTCGATCAGGATTCCTCCGATATTGTTGGCAGCGGCAAAATCGATATACCGCTTGGCGTTGGCCGTGGTGGCGCCGTGGTTAACGCCCGCCATATCCCAACTGGACTTCCCCAGGTGCATCTCCCACCAGATGCCGACGTATTTCATGGGCTGTATCCAGCTGGGGTCTTCAATTTTATTGGGTTCGTTGAGGTTGAGGATCAGGGTAGACTCTATGAGATCCCCCGCCTTCTCTGCGATCTGAACCGTGCGCCAGGGAGTCTGGAAAGGCGTGCGGAGCTTGGCTTTGGATTGGTCGGGCGAGCCGACCAGTTCGCTGACCCAGCGCCTGTTTTCCTTGTCCACTTTCAGCGTCATGGAAGCGTAATTGTACAACGCCGCTTCGTGGAAGGTCAGGTGAAGCCCGTCTGCCGTTCTCATAGTGACCGGGGTGTTGACGGCATTTTCGGGAATGGAAGATTGAGCCAGATCGTGTTTGCTCCGCTTGGAAAGCGCATCGATTCCGGAAAAGAGGGACTCGTTGTAGAGGTGTTCGTAAATCTCCCAGTCGCCGGGCTGCCACCAGGTTTGGTGGTCGCCGGTCAGTTGGAAGGTCGTATGCTCATCCATGACCACGACCGAGTCCATAGCTTCCTGTTTAGGGAATACATAGCGGAAGCCGGCGCCATCGTCAAAAACCCGAAAATCGAGGGAGAACCGGCGGTGAGGAGCGGTGGTTTCCTCAAATTCGACCTGGAGTTGGCTGTAGGCGTTCAGGATTTTTTGCTGGTCGCCCCAGACGGTTTCCCAGGTTTCGGAGAATGCCGATTGTTTGGCCTTGACCACGTTCAGATTTTCGGAGAGCGGGGGTTGGTCGCGGAATTCCATCCCCAGAAAGGAAGTATCTACTACGACCGTCTCTCCATGCAGGATCCGGTAGGCTGGTTGGTTGTTCCCGGCGAGCATCACCTCCACCTTGATTTTTTTTCCGGGAGCCTCCACCGTCCAGGAATGCTCCTTCCCTGCCTGTTTGCAGGAACTGACGAAAAACGCCAGGCAAGCCGCGCAAATAAACAATGTCTTTGGTTTCATGAAGGGTCTTTTTTTTAAGCAATGATACAAAAAGCTTTGGGTTTTGCGCATGGCAAAAGGGGCAATCCATGGCGCCGGATATTTTTAGAACGAGGTCCTCCAGGTAGGGTTAACCTGGAACGTCTGGATGCCCAGATAAGGCGCCGGTCCATTAAAAGCTGTCTCAAACCCCAATCCATGGTGTGGGCGGGATTCCTTAACCCCATGGCGAAGGCTGACGAAGCACTTTCCCCCTTTGAAGCTAATCTTGTAGTGTTTTTCATATCTAGCAATTGCCCTCCGCAGCCCGGAGCCCGTGGGAAACGCCGTTCCCGTTCGAAGAACGGGATCGCCTTTATGGGGTCAACTGCTTGGGATGCAGGATAAAGCAACGACCGGTGTTCCAAGCGGTTGAAGCCCATAAAGCGAAGGCGTTTGCCACGGAGCGGTAGGGCGAAGGAGCGCCTTCTTTTTTTCTTTTTGGGCGAGCAAAAAACAAACCCGAGGCCGGGGGCAAAACGGAAGCTGGACTGCGCCAAACCATGGTTTAGGAAAAAACACTACAAGATTAGCTTCAAAGGGGGCTAGGGGGATGAAACTTTTGGGATGCTGTGGAAAGGTTTCATCCCCCCGACCCCCTTCAAAGGGGGAGAACGCCCTACTCTATACTTTTGAGATAGCTTCTAGTATGGGGCAATCCCAAGAATCACCTCTTAAAACCTTTATTTGGAAAAGTGCGCTTTTACCAAATATTTCGTTAAATTCATGTAAACTTTCATGCCCTGTTTCAGTGTTGACCAAAGAAGCAAATACTCGTTCATGGGAAACTCACCTGATGCGTTTTCGCCCGCCCGACTGCCGCTCTTCCCGGGCATTGGGTTCCTGTTCTTCAACCTCTTCGTTTTTTTCTTTGCCTTGCCCTGCGATGCTCAAAAATTCGAAGACCCTGCGTTTACCGCTCTAAGTTCCAGGCAAATTGATATTCCGTTTGAGTATCAGAACAACTTCATTGTAGTCAAGGTCGTTTTCAACGACATTTTCCCCCTGCGGTTCATCTTCGACACCGGAGCAGAGTACACGATTCTGTCCAAACGGGAGATCACCGACCTGCTTTCTGTTGACTATCAGAAGCGGTTCACCCTGCAAGGCGCCGATATGCGAACCGAGCTGTACGCCTACCTCGCCCGGGGGATCAACCTGACCATGGGCAATCTCCGGAACATCAACCGCTCTATCCTGGTCCTGGAAGAGGATTATTTCCGGTTTGAGGAATTTTCCGGGATCCAGATCCACGGCATTTTGGGAGCAGATATGTTTCGGCGTTTCGTCGTCAAAATCAATTATAAAAAACGCATCATTTCGCTGCTGAATGCAGAAGACTTCCGCCCTCCCCGTGGCGGCGGTACGTTTGAAATGCCCGTTGAGCTATACCGGAGCAAGCCGTATATCACCACGCAAACGACGCTAAAAGGAGATACTACCATTTCCACCAAGCTCCTGCTGGATACCGGCGCCAGCCTCGCTTTATTGCTGTATACGGACACCCACCCCAACCTTCATTTGCCGGACAAGACCATTCCCAGCAACATTGGAATGGGGCTGGGGGGGTTTTTGCAAGGCTATTTGGGAAGGGTCTCTCAGTTGAAGATCAACGACATCGCCTTTGACCAGGTCGTGACGAACTTTCAGGAGCTCCCTGAAATGATCGACAGCGCGGTGACCAATGGCCGGAATGGGATTATAGGGAATCAACTGCTCAGAAGGTTTATCATTACCCTCGATTATTCCCACGAGCGGCTTTTTTTCTCTCCCGACCCAGGGTTTAAAAACAAATACGTTTACGATCGAAGCGGGCTGATCATCATTGCCGCAGGTCCCAATCTAACCAAATTCACCATTTTTGACGTCGTACCGAACAGCCCGGCAGCCAAAGTGGGTATCCGGCGCGGAGATGACCTGAAGACCATCAATGGCATTCCGGCTTCTTTCTTTTCCCTGGAAGAAGTCATCGCCAAATTCCAGCGCAAAGAAGGGAAAAAAGTCCGCATCGCGATCGAACGCAATAACGTGAAGCTGAAAAAAGAGCTCGTGCTGGAACAATTGATTTAATCTGCTGAACCTTTCTCCGTTCATTTTCCGTGAAGGGCTTGGCTGAAAAAAAAAACTTTCCCTTATCTTTGCAGCCAATTTCTTCATCACACAATAGGAATACCATGTTTGCAATCGTAACGATAGCTGGTCAGCAGTTCAAAGTTGAGGAGGGGCAGGAGCTCTTCGTCCACCAGCTAGCCGCTGCAGAAGGCGATTCCGTAGCCTTTGACCAGGTTCTGCTGGTCGAAAATGACGGAAAAGTTCAAATCGGGAAGCCCGTACTTCCTTTGAAAGTCAACGCCACTGTTCTTGGGCATCAGAGGGGCGACAAAGTGATCGTGTTCAAAAAGAAACGCCGGAAAGGCTACCGCGTGAAAAACGGCCACCGCCAAAACTTTACCAAGATCAAAGTAGACTCCATTGCCTGATCCCGCCGTGCGGATTCAGTTTTTTTAATTTGTTAAACAAAAAAATACCATGGCACATAAGAAAGGTGTAGGTAGTTCCGATAACGGCCGGGATAGCAAAAGTAAACGCCTTGGCGTCAAGCTGTTTGGCGGTCAGGTGGCTAAAGCCGGCAATATTCTGGTTCGCCAGCGCGGCACCAAATTCCACCCAGGCGAAAACGTTTACATGGGCAAGGATTTTACCCTGCATGCGGCGGTAGCCGGCCGGGTGAAGTTCAGAAGGTGGAAAAACGACCGCATGTACGTGAGCATCCTCCCTATGGAAGGCGCTCCGGTAGCAGCGGCTCCAGCCCCGAAAACCAAACCGGAACCCGTTGCTCCGGTTATGCCCGAAGTCACCGAGCCGGTAACTCCGGTTGTTCCCGAAGTAGCCGAACCGGTTGCTGAACTTCCCGTTGAAGCGCCTGTCGTTGAGGCGGCGCCCGAAGTAGCAGAGGAGGTTACTCCCGAAGTAGCAGAACCCGCCGCTGAGGCGCCTAAAGAGAAGCCCGCTAAAGTGGCCTCTTTCACTCTGCCTTCCGGCAAGAAGGTGAAAGAGAACGACCTGAAGTTTGTTGAAGGCATCGGTCCTAAAATTGAAGAACTCCTCCATAACGCCGGTATCACTACTTGGGCGCAACTCGGCGCCACCGAACCGGCTACCATCCAGCAAATCCTGGACGACGCGGGAAGCAAATTTGCTATGCACGACCCCGCTACCTGGCCCAAACAAGCCCAACTCGCCGCTGACGGGCAGTGGGAAGAACTGGAAGCCTACCAGGAACACCTGAAGGGAGGGAAAGAATAATTTTTGGGGAGCAGGGAATAAGGGAGCAGGGAGCAGTGTCTTTCTCAAAAGACCCTATTTCCTGCTCCCTGCTTCCCTGCTCCCTACTTCTCTACTCCCTACTCCCCACCAACTCCACCTGTCCGCGCTTCAGCCACCCTTCATCTCCGTTTTCCAGACGTACTTTGTACCATTGGTCCATCGTTTCAGCGATAAAGACCTTGGCGCCTTCGTGCAGGCTGCGCGCTTCCGGGCTTCGAACGTCTGGGGCTATATGAAGCGCAATCTGCCGTTCCATGACGATGGCTTCCCGCCAGTCGCGTTCCCTTAAATAACTGAACCCGCCAACTGCGGCCAGGAAAAGGCCCGCTGCAGTAATGCCCGCCAGAGCAAAGCGAACGGCGGGCTGGGTTTGCCTGGCGGTACGCCGTGCCCAAAGCCAAAAGACCAGCGCTACCCAGAACAACGACATCCCCAGGGAGGCCCAAACGCCCGAAGGCCATAGATGCTGAGGATTTCGAATGCGTTTGAGCAAGGGGTATTCGGCAAACCCTTCAATCTGGTCCTCAAGCCGGTTGCGAACGATCTCCAGATTCCCCGCTGCGGCTTCGTCGCCGGGCGCCAGGCGAAGGGCGCGTTCGTAAGCCAGGACGGCTTTACCGTCTTGTTTCGACCGGGCGTAGCAATTGCCCAGGTTGTAATAAAGTTCGGCGGACTGGTACCCTTGGGCCAGTAGGCGTTCATAGGCTTTTGCCGCTTCGGTAACCTGGCCTTTCGCATACGCTTGTTCTGCCTGTTTCCATTCGTCCGGCAATTCGGCAAAAGCCGTGTTCAGGCAAAAAATCGCCATGGCGAATAGCGCTACGTTCCGCATCCTGTTTTTCGCTATTTAATTGGAATAAACAAAAATATCTTCCCGGCGAAGCGGCCTCCCTTCTTCCAGCAATCGGAATCCCTTGAGCCTAAGTTCATTGTGGTCGGTTTGCCCCATAGGCAGGAGCTTGGATTTGGGCTCCGCCAGAAACGTAATCCGCTGGACTTGATTTTCCTTAAGGCGGATAACCATTTCGCTGCACGCTGTTTGGTTGACCCCCACGTAGGCGCCTTGCTCGTCTCGGGCATAATAGATCACTTCCGCATTGCCTTCGGCGGCCAGTTGCCGGAGCTCGTTATTTTCAAAGAAAGCCAGTACGTTTCTTCCTTTGATCTGGTTGTAAAATACCCCATCGGAAATCACCAGAATAAATCCATTTTGCCTCAGCTCGATCCGGTCGATCTGGTCGTTGCGCATCCACATGTAAATCGTGTCGGCGGTAAACTGACTGGTATCCGACCAGATCACCGGGTTTCCGTAAAGCACAAAAAGGGAGTCCTGGCTGCTGTAGGCCAGGGAATCGCAAACGGCCTGAAGGTTGCTTTTGAAAATCCGGACTTTTCCATAGGCGAGGAAACGACGCGCCGTATCCGCTTCGGTCGAATCCGGACGGTATGCGATGAGGGTATCGGAAGACAAAAACAAGGAGTCCTTGTCCAGAACTGTGATCATTTCGGGCCGGCCAAGTTCGCCCCCGAAGGCTTTCATGTAGTCCCGGGTTTTGTCGTAGTCTGCCTGATCGCAGCGGATGGCGTAATCCGCCGTCGTATCCCTCCAGATCACATTGCCGCTTGCATAGCCAAGGCCCGAGTCGTCTGAAAAATCGACCGAATCGGCTTCCATCAGCTGAGGCGGGTCGGCAATCAGGGAACGCCCCCGGGTGGTATAGGTTTTTTTCTTCCGGTCGTAATTGATTTCTTCGGATTGAATATCCTGAGCGCCTTCCTTATACCGGGCCTTCCCCTTGAGGAAAATCTGGTCTTTCGCTTCGTCGTAGCGGATATAGTCCGCTACGGCAATCCGGGTGCTGTCTTCCACTTTGGCATGGCCCACCAACTCGTACGCCTTATTCAGGTTGTCGTACAGGATGGTATCCGCTACCGCTTTTTGGTCACCCTGGAGGTATTGGGCATTCTGGGCAAACTGGGCGAGTTCCTTTTGGGTATCGTAGTACCCTGTTTCGCAGTAGATTTTGCTACTGTCCGTATTCAGGATGGTAGGGCCGAGAAAAAAGACGGTTTTGGTAGCGACATTGAATTTGAGGGTATCCGCTTTCAGGGAGAATTTGGGGTCGGTGACCACGACGCTGTCCCTGAAATAGGCTTCTTGTTCTTTGGCATAGTAAAAGCCTCGTTTGCTGCTCAGCTGAAGCGAGTCGTTGACCAGGGTAGCGCCGGTAAAATACCTGGCGATCCGGGTATTGAGGTCGTACTCCAGGCGGTCGGTAAAAATCTTTTGCTCCTTATTGACCAGGATCACATTGCCTTCCAGAATGGCTAGCCGGGTGATTCCGTCGTATTCCAGGGTATCGGCAAAAACGCGCAGGGAATCGCCTTGCTGGATGACGACGTTATGGTAGGCGTATACCTGGGTTTCGTTTTGAATCAGCGCGGAGTCGCAGTACATGAATACGCTGTCCTGGCGGAGTTCTACCCGTCCATTCAGTTTTTGAAGATTATTTTCTCCTTCTTGCAGCACGAGGAATTCCAGGGAATGCACCACCTTGATCCGCTGCCCGGGCTTGGAGGGCTTCGGGGAGCCGGTTTGGGCTGCAAGCATGTGAACCCAAAGCAGAAGAACCCCGGCTAGAACCCAATGGGGTCGGGTTATATTGATTCTTGATCGCTTCATTGCGGGGCAAACCTACAAAATTTTCGATAAGGCTGTGCGGAGATAATGACTACAGAACGGGGAGCGGGGTTGGTTCCCGGGATTACTGTTCGACCAACAAACCGGCCGCTTCTTCGCCAACCAGGGTTCCGATGGCGACGCCCATTCCGCCCATGCGCACCGCAACGCACAGGTTGGGGGTAAGTTTTCGCACGATGGGGGATTTTTCGTCGCCAATGCCCAAAATCCCGCTCCACCACTGGTCGACCACCGGTTCGCGGCCGGGAAGGATGACCTCCTTCAGCAGCCGGAGCAGGGCGTCCTGGATCAGAGGCGTGGTGCCGAAATCGGGGGTTTTTTCTCCTTCGGGATCGAGATTCCGCCCGCCGCCCAGGAGGATGCGCCCGTCGATATTTCGAAAATAGTAGTACCCCCGGTCGTAATGGAAGCTCCCCTGGAAGGGAAGGCCGGGAATCGGCTTGGTGATGAGCACCTGGTTTCGGGCCGGGCTGACGTGCAGGTCGGGCAGCAGCAAGCGGGTCAGGCCATTGGTGGCAACGAGCACTTTTTCAAAAAACAGGTCTCCCGCGCCGCCGCATTCCAGCCAAACGCCATTGGATTCCGGCCGGATGCCGGTCACCTGAAACCCGTTCATGATCTCCACCCCTTTCTCCCGAGCGAGCCGGAGCAGCGCCTTCATCATGGCGCCGGTATGGATCTGGCCTTCCCCGGTATTCCAGAGGAGATGCCGGACCTGTTGGAATCCCATTTCGGGAATACGCCCATCTGCCCGTTGAAAGGTTTCCTCCAGGCCGGTGATTGCTTTCAGGCGGCGGTTGAAGGCCTGCATGGCGTCGAGGCAAGCCTCGTAGAGGGGTTCTTCCTCCTCCCTGAAGAGCTCATATCCGCCCAGGGGTTCGTAGCGCATGTTCAAATCGCCGAGTTTCTCGCGCAGGCGGCACAGCCCCCGGTAGCGGCGTTCAACCAGAGCCCAGACGAAGTCCTCGGATTGGTGGGTCAGATCGTCGAGCAGTTCGGTCATGCTTCCAAAACAGGCGAAGCCGGCATTTTTGGTGCTTGCTCCTGCGGGGAGGGGACCTCTTTCCAGAACCAGGACAGGCAAGCCGGGGTGGGCGGTTCGGAGTTGGATCGCTGCACTCAGGCCAACAATTCCGCTGCCAAGCACAGCGACCGGATATCCTTCGAGAAAGGAGCTGGTTTCCCAGTAGCTCCAGGGAGCTGCAGTAAACGTTCTCATGGTGATGCGCATTAGCCGGCCTAGCGCCGGATTCAAATACGGGACAATTTGCGTCCGGGCCTGTCTCAAAAGACCACGCTTTGCCTCCGGCATGAAATTTTATTTTCTTTTTTCAATTCTAATTAAAAAAAGATAATATTTTTTGGCTGCCAGGGGCGAAAACGGTCTTTTGAGACAGGCCCGGCATTAAATTTACCGAAAAAATCGAAATGCTATGATTCAACGAATTCAATCGCTCTTTTTATTTCTTGGAGGCGGGCTGATGCTTGCGGTATTGGGCTTTCCATTTGCGACGACGGGGTCGGCTATTGCCGGTTCGGCGTACTTCAACGATGCCGTCTTCAACGTCAGGGACAATGTGGCGCTGCTCGTCGTGTACGGTCTGAGCGGGGTTTTGGCGCTGGCTGCTATTTTTCTTTTCCGCAACCGGCGCCTGCAGATGCGCATGGCAATTTTTTCCGCCATTATGGGCGTTCTGGCCATCGGGCTAACGGTCCTGTTCTTCTGGCAAGACAGCAAGGCGCTGGAATCGCTTGCCCTGGTTCGGAATGGGATAAGCGCGTATTTGCCGGTTTTGGGGTTGATTGGGCTGTTTTTGGCCTACCGGTACATCGGCAAAGACGAGAAGCTCGTCCGCTCGATGGATCGCCTCCGGTAGCCGGACAAACCGAAAGGGACTGTCTCAAAAGACCACGCTTTGCCCCTGGTGGCCAAAAAATATTTTCTTTTTTCAATTCTAATTAAAAATTGCTCTGCAATTTTTAATTAGAATTGAAAAAAGAAAATAAAATTTCATGCCGGTGGCAAAGCGTGGTCTTTTGAGATAGGCCCTATTTTTTGGCGGCAGGGGCAAGACTAGGCTATTGAGACAGCCCCAAGCAGAAAGGGCCTGCAAAATGGATTTTGCAGGCCCTTATCAGGAGAAGAAAAGGCGGAGAAAGCTTAGAGCGCGTCCGGTCTTTTCTTGGTAGAATAGTTGATTTTCAACTGATTCGCCTTGCGCAATTCGGTCTTGATGTCCTGCACAATCCCCATCGTAACCTTGCCATCCACGCGAAGCGACGTCGTGATTTTTGGACGTTGTGCTTCCGGGATTTTGACGCGGAAGCGTTCCAGGAACAAGGGGATTTCGACTGGTTCGGCGAACTTATCCCCGAGCTGCATCCGGGGCTTGGTTCCATAAATAGCCTGGAATTTTTCCACCGGGCGGCCGACAAAAATCGTATTCACCAAAGATTTTTCCTCCAGTTTGGTCAGCTCCGTACCGAAAGGGGTAACGACCCGTACTTTCAGCTCGGCGTCCCTCAGTTTGGTAACGACCATGAAGAAAAACAGCAACATGAAGACGATGTCGGGCAAAGAAGCCGTATTGATCCCAGGGGAGCCTTTGCCCCGCTTTTTAATAAATTTTGCCATCTCTAAATTGTTTTACCCGCTTTGGAAGCGGACCATGAAGGAATTAACGACCTGGACAAAAACGTCTCTCTGGATTAATTTTCTTTTCCGAAAGCGGTTGGTTCCGCCTCAGAAAGTACCATCGGGATTTCCTCCTTGATCGATTTCTTCCATGCGACAGGCAAATCTTCACTGTAGGCTACGCCATACTTGCGGCTGGACATATCATCCCAAAGCTCGTTGTAAGCCCCTTTCAGTTCGTTATATACGGTGATGTACGTCGCGTAGTTGGTACCCCGGTCGTTTTTAAGCATGATCAGCGCGTTCTTTGGCTTTTCTGCGTAATCCGGCCGGGCTGTTGGGTTGACGATAAACTCCTTGGCGTTTTTGCGGAGTTCTTCTACGCGCATTACTTGTCCGCGAACGAGCAATTGGTTTTGCGCGTTCACGAGTACGGAGTATACGTTCCGCGTCTTTAACTTGGTGATGTCCGGTTCTTCGGTCGACCACGGCGGAAGTTTCACCGTGATCCCGGAATCTTCCACCAGCGTGGTGGTTACCAGGAAAAAGATGAGCAGAAGGAAAGCAATGTCGGCCATAGAACCAGCATTGATTTCGTTTTTCATCATATCTCTTACCTTGGACTTTGACATAGGGTGCTTATTTGAACATGTTTCTTACTTCTCCCAAAATCAGGATTCCAAAAGAAGCAAAGATCATAATGATCATACTGGAAACCCCTGCTTTGATGAATTTGAGAACACCAGGCGTAATTCCGCCGATTTTCTCGGCAGCCGTTCCAATAGCTCCGGTAGCCTCGCCATTCGCGGTAGAATAGAGCAGAAAGAACACCAGCAACATAACGCCCGTTCCGATCAGTCCTTTGATCGATTGGCGGAAGTGGGTTACGACCTGGTAGATTCCGAAAAATACCGTGGCAGCGATCGCGACAACCGTCATCACGATGACACCAACCAACCCAAAATCGAAGATATGGGTGCCATAGCTTTCCTCCTTGGTCATTTGGGAGAAGCTCCCAAGTCCGGAAACCACGCTGAGGAAGAAAATGACCGTAATGAGCATTCCCACACCAAGCGCGATCCGTTGACCATGGACAGCCAAAAGTTTATATAATGCAGTCATAATTTAGTAGCTTTTCGAAGTGACTAGTGCTTGAATACGTTGTTTTCCACCAATACATCGACCAGAGCAATCGAAGCGTCTTCCATCTTATTGACGATGAAGTCGATCTTGCTGATGATGTAGTTGTAGAAGATCTGAAGGATGATCGCCGTGATCAAACCGAATACCGTGGTTAACAAGGCCACCTTGATACCGCCGGCAACAACGGTTGGGGACATATCGCCCACTGCCTCGATCTTATCAAAGGCTTGGATCATACCGATTACCGTTCCCATAAACCCGAGCATCGGCGCCAGAGCGATGAACAGCGAGATCCACACCAGACCGCGCTCCAGAAGGCCCATTTGCACGCCGCCATAGGAAACCATGGCTTTTTCTACCGATTCCGGACCTTTAGCTACGTTCTTCAACCCTTCGAAGAGGATGCTGGCGGTTGGGCCAGGAGTAGCTTTGCATACTTCGCGAGCGCCTTCGAGATCGCCGCCTTTCAGTTTCTCGTCAATCCGGGAAAGCAGCTTATCCGTGTTGGTGGAAGCGATCGACAGCGTGATGATCCGCTCGATACAATACGCCAAACCGATAATCAGACAGATCAATACAGGGGTCATCCACTGCCAGGAACCGTCGATGAAGTACTTAATGATCATCTGATATCCGGACATCTGGGGGACACCTTCTTCCATAGTTGGAGCAGCGGCAACCTCTTCATCAGCTGGAGCAGCCTCTTCTACTTGTTCGGTGGATGCAGTATCTTGAGCGGCAGCTTCGTCCTGAGCAATTGCATAATTACCAGCAAACAAAGTCATGCCGATCAAAAGCAGTAGAGCATACAATTTACGCATGGTTAACAAGGTTTTACGATTAATTTTAAACGAATTTGTTACAAATCACAAAATAAGGGTTGGCGGAGAGAGCGGGATTCGAACCCGCGAAACCCTTTAGGGGTTTACACGCTTTCCAGGCGTGCCTCTTCAACCACTCGAGCACCTCTCCCTGGGAACAATTTACCAAGAAGGTTAAGCAAAAATAAGGATTCACTTGCTTAATCCAATCCTTGGCCGGGACAAAAATTGCAAAAAGATGGAACAATTCAAAATTTTTTCAGGCTGGCGAAAAATTTGATATTCCATGCCCACCTCTTTACCCATGTAAAGCGTACACGTAACCCGTCAGAATCAGGGATTAAGGGCTACCCTTGCAGGCCGAATAAGCGGCCGGCATTTTGACTTGTGATCTGTGAAACGGTGTCTAAAGACACCCCCTTGACCTCCGCCAGCTTTTCCGCTACCCGGAGCAAGTACGCCGATTCGTTGCGTTTGCCCCGGTGCGGTGTGGGCGCGAGGTAGGGCGCGTCCGTCTCCAGGACCAGGTACTCCAGTCCTATCTGCTTCGTTACGGCATCCAGCCCGGAATTCTTAAAGGTGAGCACCCCTCCGATTCCCAGCAGGAAGCCCAGTTCGATGACCTGCTCCGCTTGCCTCCGGTCGCCGGTAAAGCAATGAAAGATTCCGCGAAGCCGTTCGCGCCGGAGTGGCGCCAACAGCCCCAGCAGGTGATCCGTCGACTCCCGGGAGTGAATGATCACCGGCAGGTCAAATTCGAGGGCCCATTCTACCTGTTTCAGGAAAGCGGCTTCCTGGGCCGCAACGTGGGTCTTATCCCAGTAAAGGTCGATTCCTATCTCGCCGATCGCGCAGAATGTCCGGCGTTCCAGCCATTGGCGGACGATGGCAAGTTCCTCCAGGTACGTTTCGTTGACCGAACAAGGATGCAGCCCCATCATCGCATAACAAACCCCCGGGTGCGCTGCCTCAAGGGCCAGCATAGGCTCGATGGTATCCTTGTCTACATTGGGAAGAAAGAAGGCTTGAACTCCTGCAGCGATCGCTCTTGCCAGCATCTCTTCCCGGTCGTCGTCAAACTGTTCCGAGTACAAATGTGCGTGGGTGTCGGTCAAATACATGTATCGTTGTGCTTACTGCTCTTTTTCAGAGATTACTCCCACCGTCATTTTGGTGTGTACCTTGCTGAAAAAATGCGATTTTTGAAAAATGAAATCTAGCAAATACTACGTTGTCTGGCTGGGCGCGAAGCCCGGCGTCTACGCTACCTGGAGCGAATGCCAGGCGCAAATCAGCGGGTTTCCCGGCGCCAGATACCAGGCGTTTCCCAGCCTGGAGGCAGCAAAAGCCGCTTATGCTGCCGGTCCGCCTTCCATGCCTGCGAAAAAAGCGCCCGGAATCCGCAAGCCGTCAAAACCGTCAAAGCCTGTGGGCGCCTTTCTCCCGGTCAGTATTTCCGTCGACGCTGCTTGCAGCGGAACCCCGGGCCAATGGAATACCAGGGCGTATATACTCAAACGGGAGACCGGCTCTTCCACCAGCAGTTTCCTCTGGGCACCAACAACATTGGCGAGTTTCTGGCCATCGTGCACGGGCTCGCCTACCTGCATCAACGCGGCCAGCACCAAACGCCTATTTACTCCGATTCGGTAAACGCCCTCAAATGGGTCCGGGCAAAAAAATGCAAAACCCAGCTCAAAGAAGACCACCGAACCAAAGCCCTATTTGAAATGATTCATCGGGCGGAAGCCTGGCTGGAAACCCATACCTACTCGAACCCCCTTTTGAAATGGGAAACCGAGGCCTGGGGAGAAATCCCCGCAGATTTTGGCCGAAAATGAGCCGGTTCAGGTTTTGGCAAACTTCATTTTATAGTCCACCTTCACCTTCCCTTTGCGGATATTTTCCAGCTTGGGCCGGATCATCTGCTTCTTAATCGGCTTGAGGTGCTCCACAAAAAGCACGCCTTCGATGTGGTCGTATTCGTGCTGGATGACCCGGGCTGTGACGCCCGTGAACACGCTTTCGTGCTCCGCAAATTGCTCGTCCATCCACCGGAGCCGGATTTCCGGTTGCCGGTCCACATCGCCCCGAATATCCGGAATGCTCAGGCATCCTTCTTCATAGGTCCAGAGTTCGCCGGTCTCTTCGAGTATAAGGGCATTGATGAACACCTGTTTCAGCGCCTGATCTACTTGTTTTCCTTTCTCCTGCAACTGCAACGTATCTACTACAAACAACCGAATGGAAAGCCCAATCTGGGGCG
The DNA here is from genome assembly GCA_016713275.1 of Haliscomenobacter sp. Taxonomy (GTDB): domain Bacteria; phylum Bacteroidota; class Bacteroidia; order Chitinophagales; family Saprospiraceae; genus JADJPL01. The sequence goes on along the minus strand of JADJPL010000013.1, from coordinate 127,338 downwards.
CCGCCAATCCAACACCTTCCGCGTGGTACATCGTTTCCCACATATCCTCAATCAGCCTCGATAGTTCCGGATAATCCGGCTGGATTTCCTCCGCTTGCTGGCGCAGGACCGCCTGGCCGTACGCATAAATTGGTAATTTCATTTTGATATAGACGTTGGACGTTAGACGTTAGACGTTAGATGTTAGATGTTTGGGATTAATTTGCGCCTTATATACTATGGTTGTACCACAGACCAATACGCCGGCCCTAACCGTTGCCGGCCTCAGACGCCGTGGTCTAACCTCTAAGGTCTAGCTTCCAACGTCTAATCTCTATCGAAGCCGCTCCATGTAATCCTGGAGAATAAGCACGGCGCTGACCTTATCGACGAGGCCCTTGTCCTGGCGTTTTTTCTTTCCTGCGCCCGATTGGCGGATGATCCGTTTGGCATCCTCCGAGGTGTACCGCTCATCGTGCAGGGCGACCTGGATTTCAGGGAACATCTCCTTCAGTTTACGGGCAAACCCAAGAACCAGATGAGCGATCTGCGCCGGGTTGCCGTCCGGATACTTGGGATCGCCCACCACGATACAATCTACGGGTTCTTCGCTCAGGTATTTCTTAATGAAAGCAAACACCTCATCGGTTGGAAAGGTTCCAATGCCGTTGGCAATGATCTGGAGCGGGTCGGTCGCTGCAATGCCTGTTCGCTTGGTCCCATAATCGATAGCCAAAATTCTGCCCATGAATTGGTTTTACCTCCGGAATAACCTGCCGAATGACCGCAAAAATAAGGTTTGCCTGGGGAAATGCGGGCAAATCTTTTTCTTTTTCGGACAGGAGAGCGCATGGAAGCCGAAACGGCCTGGATTCGGATCATGCAAAAAGCCGCCGGGGAATGCCCGGCGGCCTGCTATATCAACCAATCAGGAAAGGAAAGGCAAGGTTATCGGTCCAGCTGCTGTAGCTGGAACCGGTCGATCAAATCCAACAGTTTGCGGGCATAGCGGCGGTCAGAGGCATAGCCGGAGCGCTCCAGGCCTTTGGCCCAGGCTTTATAATCTCGGCCGTTCATCAGGAGCTGCGGGTATTCTCTGGCCAGGAGCATGCTGTGTTCGCGCCAATTTTCCCAGGCGCTGGCATAGCTTTTTCCCGCCATTGGCTTGCCGAAGTGGTTATTCTGCTCTACACTTGCGGTATGCGCGCCCGCCCAGCTGTCCGCCAGAGCTTGGGCCATGAGGATGCTGGCAGGGATTCCAAACCGGTCCATTTCCAAACGGGCGACCTTTTCAAAGCGCTGAATATAGGCTTCTGCGCGGGCCGGATCCAGCTGGTTAGCTCCGGCAGCCTTAAAGGAAACACTGCCCCCGGAAAGCGCCACCGGGTGCGCCATGCTCATCTGATCCCTCCTGGCCTCCCCTCCTTCTGCAGAAGGAACCGCCTCGATCCTGCCCAGAGCAGGAATCAGAATGGAAAACCGCATGTCCTGACGAAAAACAAACAAAACCGCCAGGCCCAGGATGGCCAGCCGCACCGATGTTTTGCGGAAAAAGCGCCGGACCTGGGAATGATAAAAATAAATCTGGTACCGAAATGCCGTATACCATTTCATCAGGCCGATCCAAAGGCGGCGGATAGCGCGGATCAGCGAAAAGTCCACTTCCTGGATGGAAGCGGGAGCGACCGCTCCTCCTTTGTTTCCCGGGGCGCCGGAGGCCGTCCAGGATGTTTGCTGATGTGCTGAAAAGGATTGTGCTGTTTTCATAAGCCTTATATTGAAATCTTTTTGCATCTTGAGTTGCTTCGGACTGATATGCACTGACTCCACAAACATAATACGATTTGTTTTAAATAACAATTTTTTTTCTTGTCTTTTTTAATTTTTTGTTTTAAAATTTTTTTCCCCGTAAAACGGGCCCGCCCGCCTTGTTTTTATAAAAAATCCGGCCTGGGAAAAACTTTTCTTCCCTGCCGGACTTACCAATAGGTAATACGTCTTGCGCATGAACCGCCTCAAATTTGAAACCAGTCCTTATTTGCTTCAGCACGCGCACAATCCGGTCCATTGGATGGCCTGGAAAGCGGAAGCCTTTGCAAAAGCCCAAATGGAGGATAAGCCTCTGTTGGTGAGCGTCGGCTATTCCACCTGCCACTGGTGCCATGTGATGGAGCGGGAATCCTTCGAAGACCAGGAAGTAGCGGCATTTATGAACGCCCACTTTGTGAACATCAAGGTGGACCGGGAGGAACGCCCCGACGTGGACCACTTCCTGATGGAAGCCTGCCTGGCCGTTTCCGGTTCCGGGGGCTGGCCCCTGAATTGTTTTCTCACGCCCGATGGAAGGCCTTTTTATGCGGGCACTTATTTTCCGCCGGGTCCTGCGTATAACCGGCCTTCCTGGATGCAGGCGCTCACTTACCTGGCGGGGATTTTCAGGGACGACCGCGCCAAGGTAGAAGACCAGGCAAACCGGCTGACCCAGATGATCAAAAACTCCGAGAAAGCTTTTTTGGACTTGAGCCCGCCGCGGGGGCCCCAATGTAGCCAGGCGATTTCTCCGGTGACGATCCACTCCATATACCATACCCTACGCCAAAATTTTGACGCTGAACACGGAGGATTCGGCGGCGCTCCCAAGTTTCCTGGAACCTTATCGCTTCAGTTTTTGCTGGAATATTATTTTTTCACCGGAGATCAAGACGCGCTGAACCACGTGCGGTTCTCCCTTAGCCGCATGATTCGCGGGGGCATCTACGATCAGTTGGGCGGCGGGTTTGCCCGCTACGCTACCGACAGGGCATGGCTGGTTCCCCATTTCGAAAAAATGTTGTACGACAATGCGCTTCTGGTTGCGTTGCTGGCAGATACATGTAAAGCCACCGGCGACCCCGAGTTCGCGTCGGCTTTGCGGGAAACCCTGGAATTCGTGCAGCGGGAACTAACGAGCATCGACGGAGGTTTTTTCACCGCGCTCGATGCGGACTCCGAAGGCGAGGAAGGCAAATATTATGTGTGGAGTCACGAGGAGATTCACCGCCTTCTAGGCGAGGAAGCCCATCTGTTTTGTGCTTGCTACGGCATCTTGCCGGAGGGAAACTGGGAAGGAGAAAACATTCTTTGGAGGCCCTACGCGCTCGAAGAATGCGCCCGGCAGAATGGCTTGGAACTGCAGGACCTGGCTGCCCGGCTGGAATCCTGCCGCAAAACGCTGTTCAAACACCGGCAGCAACGAATCCGGCCTGGCCTGGATCAAAAATTCCTTCTCGACTGGAACGCGCTGATGTGCACCGCCTATGCCCGCGCATATGCTGCGCTGGACGAGCCCAGCTATCGGGACGCCGCCGAGCGAAACATCACCTTTCTGCTGAGCCGCCTGAAAAAACCGGACGGGCAGGGTTTTTTTCATACCTATTCCGCCACCTCCGACGGAGGGCGGGCGCAATACGAAGCGTTCCTCGACGACTACGCCAACTTGATCGAAGCCCTCTTCGAAGTATACTCCATCACTTTCAATCCGTATTATTTGCGTCATGCAGACGGCCTTTTGCAATTTGTACTGGACCGTTTCCTTGATCGCGACGCAAATTTGTTTTATTTTACTTCCTCGGACCAGCAAGATTTGGCTTTGCGGAAGAAAGAACTGAATGATGGGGTTACCCCTTCCGGGAATGCCGTCATGGCCAGGAACCTGCATAAAGCCGCCTTGATTCTTGGCAGGAAGGATTACGCAGACCTGGCCCATCAGATGCTGCATCGGATGAAGGAAAGCACCGAACGGTATCCCGGGTCTTTTTCCTGTTGGGCAAATACCATGCTGTATTTGGCTTATCCTTTTCACGAGGTGGCGGTTTGCGGGCCAGAGGCAGGGCAAGCAGGCAAGGAAATCAACAGCGCGTTTCTGCCGAACAAAATATTGATGGCGGCAGAGCAGCCCACGCTGGAGTTTCCGGTTTTAGCGGGTAGAGGTTTTCGAAACCAGACCCAAATATACATTTGCAAAGACTTCAGTTGCCAATTGCCGCTTCAACGCACCGGGGAAGCCATTGCTCAGCTCCGGCAGCCCTGGCCAGCGCATTCGGAGGCTGGCGGCAAGTAAACGTTCTGCCGGCGTAGCCGGAAATAAAAAATCGTCACGCAAACACCAAGCGTATGTATCGGATGCTGTTATTCCTTGCGTGTTTTGGCTGGAGTCTTGCGGTTCAAAGCCAGCAAGCGGCCCAATCCAGCTTGTATATGCTAAACCCCTACCACTGGAATCCAGCCTATGCCGGGATGGACTTTTCCCTTTCGGCAGTCCTGGGCTTCCGGACGCAATGGGTAGGCCTGGAAGGAGCGCCGGTCACCCAATATCTGAACGCCCACGTTCCGCTCGAGATCGTACATGGGGGCATCGGGATAAAAGCCGAAAACGACCAATACGGCGCCGAGCGCAATTCGTGGGTCAGCCTCGCCTACAATTATCACCTGGCGCTGGGCCCTGGAACCCTGGGCCTTGCGCTTGGAGGGGGGCTTGCTCAAAGAACCCTGGACGGGCAAAAACTACGGACCCCCGAAGGCTTCTATCTGGACAATATCCTCGACCACCGGGATGCGATCCTGCCACAGGGGCTCGCCCAGGGCATGACGGCTACCTTCGAGGCAGGCGTATTTTACCAAACGGAGTTTTGGGAAACCGGTTTGGGGGTAAGGCATCTGACGGCGCCTTCCATCGATTTATCCACTTTTCAGTCTCCCCTGGAGCGCACCTATTTTTTCCAGCTCGGGTTCCACGCGGAATTAAGCAGAGCGCTTTCCATACATCCGGCGGTCTTTGTGCGGAGCAACCTGGTCCAAACCCAGACCGATGCCGGATTCAGGGTCCGGTACAACGATACCTTTTCCGTAGGAACTTCCTTCCGGGGGTATAACGCCAGCAGCATCGACGCGCTGGTCATCCTGGCGGGGCTTAAGCTCTCCGAACGCCTGCAAATAGCGTACGCTTACGACGTCAGCCTTTCTCCGCTTAAGCAAGTGAACAACGGATCGCACGAGATCCTGCTGGCGTACGCTCTCGACAAGGTTTTCGGCGCAAAAAAGTTACCCAGACTGATCTTCAACCCACGCAACCTTTGACCTGAAATCACGTAACCTAACTTGGAGACAAGGCTTTCTGCACCCAGCGCATACCCATTTGGCAACTTCCCGTATTTTTTTTGCTCTTCAGCCAATAGGCCGGAAGGTTTCAGCGTTTTGGCTGCATAAAACCGCAAGCGCGCAGGGATGTATAAACTTTATTTCCATATCGATAATAAGTTTTGCGTTGCCTGCGTTAGCAATTTGCCAGTTTGTTGAACCTATTAGACCATCTGGCGATTTATTGGATTAGTTTTTGTAAATTTTGTAAACGGTCTATATTTACGTCGCCTTTTCAGGCCGGATTAAATCTGTAGGAAAACTCGGGTGTAAACATGAAAAACGTACTTAAGCTTGCACTAGGCATCCTAGTGGTTTCAATGTCTTCCTGCGGCAGCCAGGAATCGGGTGAATTGACAGGGGTACTCGACCGGCCTTCCTGGTCCGGGATCAACCCTTATGGCATGGTGTATGTGCCTTCCGGCACCTTACTTGTAGGGCCCAGCGACCAGGATGTCAACAGTACTTTCGTACAACGTCCCAAAACCGTCTCCATCCAGGGCTTTTACATGGATGAAACCGAAATTACCAACAACGAGTACCGCCAGTTCGTCGATTGGGTGAGGGATTCGCTGGCCCACCAAATCCTCGGCCATGTCACTACGGATGACAACGGCGATGAGTACATTGACTGGGAAATGGACATCGACTGGGAAGATCCGGCGCTGGAAGAGCTTTACTTCCAGGGCGACAACCGGTTCGCGTGGAAAGCTGAGTTTGACACCAAAAAGTTCAACTATACCTATTATTGGTATGATTGGCAAAAAGCGGCCCACGACCGGGGAAATTCCCCGCGCACGGATTTCATCCGGAACAAAGAGGTGAACATTTACCCCGACACCCTCGTCTGGGTTCGCGACTTCGCCTATTCCTATAACGAACCGATCGCGCGGAACTACTTCTGGCATCCAGCGTACGACGATTATCCCGTCGTGGGCGTCGACTGGCACATGGCCAACGCGTTCTCGTATTGGCGTACCCAGCTGTATAACACCGCTCAGGCCAAGCGCAAAGGCGGGATCAATACCGAAGACTTCCGCCTGCCGTCGGAGCATGAGTGGGAGTATGCCGCCCGCGGAGGACACGAACTGGCCCCTTTCCCCTGGGGAGGCCCTTACATCCAAAACGCCAAAGGCTGTCTCCTGGCCAACTTCAAGCCCGGCCGCGGAAACTATCCGCAAGACGGTGGGATGTATACCGTGAAAGCGGATGCCTACTTCCCCAACGACTACGGCTTGTACAACATGGCAGGCAACGTGTCGGAATGGACGTTGACAGCGTTCCACGAAAACGCCTACTCCTTCCTCCACGACCTCAACCCGGATTACCGCTACGATGCCGACGACGACGAAGACATTGCCAACAAGCGCAAGGCCATCCGGGGAGGTTCCTGGAAGGATATTCACTACTTTTTGCAGACCGGAACCCGGAACTGGGAATACCAGGACACGACCAAATCCTACATCGGATTCCGCTGTGTACTCACATTTATGGGCCGTTCCGTCAATGATTTCTAATTTCCTTCATACTATTAAAAAAAGTAAGGATATTGTGCCCGCTCACAATATCCTTACCCATTTCTTAACGTTCAGGGAGGTATAAGGCTTGGGCTGAATCTTCAGGACAGGAATTGCACCTTCCCCAAAAGGACCTTTTCGCTAACCCATTAAATGCTTTTCAACAATGATGTCATTTCTGAAGTCCTCGTTCTTTAAGTACTTCAAAAACCTCGTAATCGGTTTAGGCGCTTCTGTCGTGCTTTTGGGTGCGCTTTTCAAGATTCAATCCTGGCCCGGCGCCGATGAGATGCTGACCTACGGGATGATCACGGAAGCAGTCCTGTTTGCTTTCCTTGGAATTATCCCTCCGGATAAGGACTATTACTGGGAGAAGCTCTATCCAGGCCTGGACAAGTACAACGTTGCGGTGCAGCCGCTGTCTGCCGGCCCCGTTTCTACCTCCGGCCCTGCCATCCCTCAGATCCCTGCCCTCAACGGCGAAGTCGTGGAGCAGCAGTTGGGCGGCATGCTTTCCGAACTTCAGGTCATGTCCAGAAGCCTTTCTTCCCTGAAAGCGCTTCAGGAAGTAGACTTCTCCGGCACCAAAGATCAACTCAAGGCGATGAGCAACTTCTATACCAAGTTGAACGAAGCCATGATGGATATCCAGGACTCCGTAGAAGAAACCAAAACCTACAAAGAACACCTGGGCGAACTGAACCGCAACATCGGCCGCCTGAATAACACCTACACGGCCCTGAATACGGTGTACGGAGGTGTGATCTCCGCCATGGCTAATGTAAAGCAAGGTTAATCAGCAGGTTTGCCTGCTGCCTGCTCAACCCATTCGTTTAACTGCAAAATTCTAGACTATGTCTATTCCAAAGGAGCCACGGCAGTTGATGATCAACCTGATGTACCTGGTGTTAACCGCCATGTTGGCCCTCAACGTCTCGGCAAAGATCATCAATGCCTTTTTGTCGTCGACCGCGGCATCAAAAACAGCAATACCATCTTCGATACTTCCAACGAATTCGCCGTCTCCGCGCTGGAAAAAAGCGTGGAACAGGATAAAGAACGCTACCAGCCGCTGATGACTGCGGCCAAGCAAACCCAGCAGATCTCCAAAGAATTCAACGCATACGTTGAAGCTATCCGGGAGAAAATGGTGGAAGAAACCGGCGGGTACTATACCGAAGAAGAAAGCGAAGAGCACGCCGGACAGCCGAAAGGCTACAAGAACAAAGATATCACGACCCGCTACCTCGTGGATGAAAAGAAAGGCGACGATCTCGAAAAAAAGATCAACGATACCCGGGAGGAACTCCTTCGCCTGATCCGCAGCCTGAAAGGGATCAAAGGAACCAACATCACGGATGAATCCATCTCCGAGCTGGAGAAAAGCGTTTCGCTGAAAGTCGACGAATCCTGGAAGCAGGATAAGAAAGCGATGAAGCGCAACAAAAACCTGACCTGGGCGGATTACACCTTCAAGCAGATGCCGCTGGCTTCCGCCTTCCCGCTGCTGACAAAGATTCAAAACGATATGAAGAGCTCGGAAGCGCAGATCCTGAACTATCTGGTGAGCCAGGTAGGCGCTACCACCTTCAAGGTCGATCAGTTTATCCCCATCTCCTCTGCAAAGAAGAGCTATATCATTGCCGGGGAAACCTATGAAGCGGAAATTTCTGTCGGCGCCTCTTCCAAGTCCATCACGGAAAACGTCGTGATCACCGTAGATGGCCGCAGTTTGCCGGTAGTAGACGGGGTGGCCAAATACTCCGCTGTGGGCTCCTCCACCGGTGTGAAGTCCTATAAAGTGGACGTCTCGCTCTCCAATCCGACCACTGGAGAACGGGAAACGTACTCCAAAACCTTTGAATACGAGGTAGGCCGCCGTTCGGTCGCTGTTTCGGCCGACAAGATGAACGTATTCTACATCGGGGTCGACAACCCGATCTCCGTCGCTGCTGCCGGCGTATCCACCAACACCTTGCGCGTAAGCGGAAGTGGCGGCGGGATCAGCTTGCGCCCTGCCGGGGTGGGCAAGTTTATCGTTACGGCCACGACGCCTACCAACGACGCGTCTATCACTGTTTCCGGAGAAGGCCTTCCTGCCAGCCGGTTCGCTTACCGCGTGAAGCCCATTCCCGATCCGGTGGCCAAACTCGGCGCCTCGTCGGGCGGCGACATCGGCAACGGCGAATTCAAAGCCCAGGGCGGCGTATTGGCCATCCTCGAAAACTTTGACTTCGACGCCCGGTGTACCATCCAGGGATTTACCCTGGTCTATGCCGCCCGCCGGCAGGATCCAGCTGAAGAACCCAATCCAGGGGCCGTTTTCAACAGCAGGTGCCGGGAGTTAATCAGTAAAGCCAAGCCAGGCGACAGCTACTACTTCAACAACGTGCGGGCTAAATGCCCCGGCGACTCCGGCACACGTAAAATCAACTCGATGGTCTTCACCATCAAATAATTTTTCGAACATACATGTACTAGTGTACCAGATAAATCCGTTTATCTGGTACACTGGTAAATGGGAAAACGGAAGCCTTTCTGCTGAAGTTCCATGATCACTTTAAAACAATATTCAATGAAAATTGCAGTCAAAGGTATCGCCTTCTTTTTCGCCCTGGTCTGCTTTGCGTCCCTTTCCAACGCACAGACGCTCCCCGGGAATATCATCACGGAATCCGGCATGCAAATGCGCCCCGCTCCCCTCGACGATATCGTCGAAAACACCACCGCCATGAAGCGGCGGATCATCACCTACGAAGTGCCCCGCGAAGCGGACATTTTCTGGAAAAAAAGGGTATGGCGCATCATCGACGTTCGGGAGAAAATGAACCTCCCTTTCGCGTACCCGCCTCGTCCTTTGCTCCAAATCATTATCGACGCAGCAAATAAAGGTGTTGAGGACCCTGAAAACCCCCTCCCTCCTTTGCGCGTTTTCACTGACGAAGATTTTAAGCAGGAAATGGATACCGCAGCCCTTTCCTCCATTCTGTTCCAATCGGATACCGTCACCGTGACCGACCCGGAAACCTATCTCCCCCGCCAGGAAATTATCCGCAACGACATCAACTTTGAGGACATTCAACGTTACCGAATCAAAGAAATTTGGTTCTTTGACAAAGAGTCGTCTACCATGCAGGTTCGCATTCTTGGAATTGCCCCGGTCAAGCCGGTTAAAGCCGATAACAGCGATATTATCATCGGGGAGCGCCCAATGTTCTGGGTATACTACCCCGAAGCCCGCGAATACTTCGCCCGCGAACGCGTGTTCAATGCCGGCAACGACGCCAGCCCCATGTCCTGGGAAGATATTATGGAGATGCGCTTCTTCTCCAGCTACATCTACAAATCCTCCAACGTGAAGGATTCGCGCCTTCAGGACCAGTTCCCCGACAGCCGCCGCGACCTCCTTATGGAAGCTGAAAAAATCAAACAGGAAATCTTCAACTTCGAACAAGATCTTTGGACGTACTAGTTTGTTAGACGTTGGATGTTAGACGTTGGACCTTAGAAACAGGAAAAGCAGAGGGGAAGTCGGATAACCGTACTTCCCCTCTGCTTTTCCTGTTTCTCCCGTCTAACGTCTAACGTCCAACACCTAACGTCTACAACATGTATTCCCAGGCGGTATGGTAGCCCCCCACTTCTTCGCAATACTCCAGGAAAGCGCGGTAAAAAGGGTTTCGCCCAATGGTAGCGCTGTCTCCTACCAGGATCAATTGTTTTCGGGCACGCGTCATGGCGACGTTCATGCGGCGGTAATCCTGGAGAAAGCCGATATCGCCTTTGGCATTGGAGCGGACGAGGGAAATGTACACGATGTCTTTTTCCTGCCCCTGAAAGCCGTCGATGGTATTGACGGCGATGGGCCTTGCGCTGAGCAGAGCGTCTTCGTCCAGCGTTTGGCGGATAAGCAGGGCTTGCTCGCGATAAGGGGAAATAACGGCCACCGAGGGATATTCTTTTTCTACAAAAGCGTCCTCCAGGAGGTATAGATGTTCCCGCACAATGCGAAATTCATCGGGGTTGGAACGGCTCTGATAGGCCGGATGGACTTTCTCTTCAAATCCGCATCCCGCCGTATCGATGAATTGCAGGGGGAAATTGGAAGGAATAGGCAGCCAGCGGTTCCGCACTTCTTCTGCGGCCTGGAGCTGGTTCTGGTAGAACTGCCGGTTGGAGAACCCCATAATCACTTCGTTCATCCGGTACTGCACCTGGAGCAGGGCGACTTCCGGCAAGCGGTTCAGGCATTTCTCCATAAGCGTGATATGGAACCCGCCGCGTTGGGCTTCTACGGATTTCACGGTGGGGGGAAGTTGAAAGGGATCTCCGGTAAGCACCACCCGGGAGGCTTTGGTAATGGGTATCCAGGTCGCGGGTTCCAACGCCTGCGCCGCTTCGTCGATCACCACCGTGCGGAATTTGCGGCCTTCCAGAACCGGGTGCGCCGCCCCGACCAGCGTGCAGGCAATGACCTGGGCCGAGTCGAGGATCTGATCGATCAGCCGCTCTTCCAGTTGGTTGGCCCAGGCGGAAAGCTCGTTGGCTTCCTGAAACAACCGCTGTTTTTCCATGCGTTCCTCCGCGCCGTAAGACCGCCGGAAGCGGTTGGCCTGCCTGCGCAACTCCGCTGCCTGGATTTTGACCTTGCGGGTGTTTTTGCTTTCCGGGTGGTTGGCCACCAGCGCATCGAGGGTGTGGTTGACCAGCTCTTCGTCGACCCGGGAAATATTTCCTACGCGAACCACGTCCAGTCCCTCGGCAGCCAGGCGCTCGGTGAGGAGGTCTACCGCCGTATTGCTTGGCGCCGCCACCAGAACGGTCGGCTCCGTATCGGTGAGCAGCCGGATCGCCTGCACCAGGGTCGTGGTTTTTCCCGTGCCCGGCGGGCCATGAACAACGGCTACATCGCGCGCCGTGAGGATATGCTGCACTGCAGCCACCTGGGAGGCGTTCAGCGAAGGGATCGCCACTTCTCCGGCAAATGGGGAATGCTCCGGCGGTTTTTCCCCTAAAAAAACCGACCGTAGCTCTGCCAGTCTGCCTTTCTGGGCCGCCATCACCTTATGCACGGCTTTCTCCATTTCCTGATACGTCCGCTCGTCAAAACTGATTTCTACGGCTAGCTGGCCGGTATCTATCCATTCCGGAATATCCCTGGCGTTCAGGATGATCCGCATGCGGTCTTTGTCGACAAAATAAACCACCCCGCTTCGCTCGGGGTGTTTGGCGCCAGCTGCCAGGGACGACAACACGACGGTTTTGCCCGCACGAAACTGATGTTCGGCGCCCCTGGATGCCGTGCGCTGGACAACGACGAAGGCCCGCTCCCCTATCGCATAGCCTTTTTGAACCACCTGGAGTGGAAACCAGGCATATCCCTCTTTTCGGCGCTGCTCCAGGGGCATCTGGACCATTTTGCGCCGGTATTGTTCAAAATCTTCTTCTTTTTCCAGTTTAAGCAGGGTCAATAAACGCTCAAATTCAGGTATCGGTTCGTTCATGCCGGGTTGGGAGGATAGGAAGGTTAAAAAACGAAGGTTTAAACAGAAATCGCCTTGCTATGGTTTTCAAAAGGGTTTGCATGCAAAGGGGCGCGGCAGCGCTTTACAGCGTGCGGCCAAAAATACGAATGTTTTATCCTTGACGCGAAGCGGTTTTGGTTTAACTTACAGACATGGCAACGAGCAACGAGTCGGCTCCTTTTAAGGAGCAATTTCATTCCCTGAAAAACCTCCCTCCTTTTTTCCACAGCATCTGGAAAACCAGTCCGCCGCTAACCCTGGCCAATACCCTGCTGCGGCTTCTGAAATCCGGAATTCCTTTGCTTCTGTTGTATACCGGCAAGCTCATCATCGACGAGATCGTGCGGCTGTTGGATGCCCCGGAAAAAGACTTACAGCACCTTTGGTGGCTTCTGGGCGCCGAATTAGGCCTGACGGTCCTGTCGGAACTGCTCAACCGGGGGATTGCGCTCACCGACGCGCTGCTTGGCGACTTGTTCTCCAACCAGACGTCGGCCGATATCATGCGTCACGCCTCCACCCTGGATCTGTACCAGTTTGAAAATCCCGAATTCTACGACAAACTGGAGCGTGCGCGGCGGCAGACCAACGGCAGGACGGTGCTGATGTCGCAAGTGCTGTCTCAAATTCAGGACATCATCACGGTGGTCTTCCTGGGGGCGGGCCTGGTAGCCTTTAACCCCTGGCTGATCCTGATTCTGATCGTAGCGGTGATTCCGGCGTTTATCGGGGAAAGCTACTTCAACCAGCAGTCGTATTCCCTCAGCCGGGGGTGGACTCCCGAGCGCCGGGAGCTCGACTACCTGCGCTATATCGGCGCCAGCGACGAGACCGCCAAAGAAGTCAAGATCTTCAACCTGTCCGGTTTTCTAACCGAACGGTTTCGGGAGCTCTCGCATAAATACTACCTCGCCAACCGCCAGATCGCCGTGCGCCGGTCGCTCTGGGGGAGTTTGTTGTCTTCCCTCGGCATCCTGGCTTACTATGGCGCCTATGTGCTGATCGCCCGGCAGACGGTCCATGGGGTCATTAGCCTCGGTACGCTGACCTTTCTTGCCGGCTCCTTCAACCGCATGCACAGCATGCTGGAAGCAATTATGAACCGCTTTTCGCGGATTACCGAAAGCGCCCTGTATCTTCGGGATCTGTTCGATTTTTTTGCCATTCAGCCGGCCATTGTTTCCGCCACGGGGAGCCTCCCCTTCCCCGAAAAACTCCAGTCCGGATTTATTTTCGAGAAGGTCAGCTTTAAATATCCCAATTCCACTCGATGGGCCGTGCGCGATTTGAGTTTTCACCTTCAGGCCGGAGAAAAGCTCGCCCTCGTCGGGGAAAACGGCGCCGGCAAAACGACCATTGTCAAGCTCCTTGCCCGGCTCTACGACCCCACCGAAGGCCGTATCCTGATCGACGGCGTGGATATCCGGAATTACGACCTGGATTCCCTGCGCAACCACATCGGGATTATTTTCCAGGACTACATCCGTTTTCAGCTCTCCGCAGGAGAAAATATTGCCGTGGGGCATATCCAACAATCCGACGACAACCAGCGCATCGCTGAAGCAGCACAAAAAAGCCTGGCAGATCAAGTCATCGGCCAGCTCCCGAAAGGATACCAGCAATTGCTCGGAAAGCGGTTCGCCGATGGCGTGGAACTCTCCGGAGGCCAATGGCAAAAAATCGCCCTGGCCCGCGCTTACCTCCGCAACGCCCAACTCCTCATCCTCGACGAGCCTACCTCCGCCCTCGATGCCCGCGCCGAACACGAGGTGTTCCAGCGCTTCGCCGAACTCATCCAGGGGAAATCCGCCGTGCTCATCTCCCACCGCTTCTCCACCGTCCGCATGGCCGACCGCATCCTCGTTCTGGAAAACGGCCGCCTCCTGGAAATCGGCTCCCACGCCGAACTCCTCGAAAAAGAAGGAAAATACGCGGAGCTGTTTCATCTGCAAGCCCAGGGGTATGTTTGAGGGACGGTGGACGAGGGACGGTGGACGAGGGACGGTGGACGGTGGACGATGGACGGTGGACGGTGGACGGGGGACGATGGACGGTGGACGGGGGACGGTGGACGAGGGACGGGGGACGGTGGACGGGGACGGTGGACGAGGGGACGGGGACGGGGACGGGGGACGGGGACGGGGACGAGGGACGAGGACGGGGACGAGGAGAGCGGGGACGGGGACGGGACGGGGGAGGGGGGCGGGGGACGGGGGACGAAGGCGAGGGAGGAGGAGGTAGGAAGGAGTGAAATCTTTTGAATGGATCGGTATGGAATGAAAAGGGAGTGGGCCCCCTACCTTGTGCTGTCCCCCAGACGCTTCGGTCTGGACATGCCTGTGCCCTTGGCAGAAAGTCCAAGCCATAGCCTATGGGGGGTAGGAATAAGCAAAGAACAGGGGCTCGTGTGAATCGCTTAAGTTCGTAATTGACTTTATCTTCGCACATCCTGCACCGTCCACCGTACACCGTAAACCGTAAACCGTACACCGTACACCGTAAACCGTAAACCGTAAACCGTAAACCGTGTAACCCACATCACCCACGGAATCCGGCATAATTCAGATTTTTGACAAAATTTTTGACCATGTTTAGAAAACTACTGGAACGGCTGTTCGGTCCGCCGTTGGATATTCGGGATTTGGTAAAAAACCGGAAGGCGATCATTCTGGACGTACGCACGGTACCTGAATTCAGGGCGGGACATGCCAAGGGGTCCAAAAACATCCCCCTGCACGAGCTGAGAAGTAAAATTGGGGAGCTCAAAAAGCAGAAACGGCCGATCGTGGCTTGTTGCCGCTCGGGCAACCGGAGCGGGACGGCGGCGCAGATCCTGCGCGCTTCCGGGATCGAAGCGTACAACGGGGGAAGCTGGCAAAACGTGCAGCGGAATATTTCTTAAGGCGCGAAAGGGCGTGAGAAAAGAGGCGTAAGGCAAAAGGCGTAAGGAAATAAATCCCTACGCCTTTTGCCTTTTGCATTACGCCCTATTCAGGGGTTTCCTGGCAGGGTTCACCCGAATGGGTTATGCGGTGGCGGCGGGTTTGGCGTCTTTCCAGGTTTGGAGGAAGACCATTCCGTAACCGAAGGTCAGCATAACGTGGTAAACGAGGAAGGTTGTTTCGCCCCAGTAGGCGCCCCAAATAGCGGCTACGCCAAAATACATGGTCAGGAAGCCTTCCAGGATGGTCGTCCAGCTAAGCTCCCGCATAACATAATTATTGGCTTTCAGGCTGGGGTCTTTGCTGGCCTGGATGTTGAACTTGGGCGTGCGAACGAAAGGGGATTTTTTGCCGCGCCACCCTTCGATCACCGCGATCATGTTGTGCAGCGACAAACCCATGGAAAGCGCCAGGAAAGTCGGAAACAAGGTGATGTACCTGAAAACCGCTTTGGGCAGGGATTCCTTGCGCACGGGCGACTGGATATTCGCCACATAGAACACCGCAGCCACCACCAGCAGCCCCACCAGGAAGCCGGTAAACGAATCCTTGTCGAAGCCGTAGTTCAGCGACAGGTGGTTGATGGTATAGACCAGTGGAACGCTGGAAACCCCCAGGATAAACACGATCACAAAGATCGAGCTGGCCATGAGGTGCATGCTGGCATGGAGTTTCTTTCCAAACGGAAGGCTGGAATTCCAGATCGTGGGCAGCATTTTCTTGGCGGTCTCGGCGCCGCCTTTCATCCAGCGGAATTGCTGGGAGCGGTAGCTGTTCATCTCGGCGGGAAGCTCCGCCGGAGCGCCGATATCTTCGAGAAACTTGATCTTATAGCCTTTCAACTGCGCGCGGATACTCAGGTCGAGGTCTTCGGTCAGCGTATCGGCTTCCCATCCCCCGGCGTCTTCAATAGCCTGGCGGCGCCACAAGCCGCGGTGCCGTTGAACTGCAGGAAGTTGTTGCCTTCCATGCGGCCCACCTGTTCTACGGTGAAGTGCACGTTGAGCTGAAACGCCTGCAGGCGGGTGAGCAGCGAATAATCTTCGTTGATGTGCTCCCATCGGGTTTGGACCACGCCGACGCGCTCGTCCTGGAAATGGGGAACGGTGCGGCGAAGGAAATCCGGGCGGGGAAGGAAATCGGCGTCGAAGATCGCCATGAACTCGCCTTTGGCGAATTCCATCCCATCCTTGAGCGCCCCGGCCTTGTACCCTTTGCGCACTTTGCGGCGGATTTGCTCGATGTTAAAGCCCAGCGCTTTGTAATAGTTGACCTTGTTGCGGACCAGTTCCTGGGTCTCGTCGGTAGAATCGTCCAGGATGTGGATCTCAAAGCGGTCTTTGGGATAATCAAACTGGGCGATGTTGTCGATCAGGCGCTCGACCACATACCGCTCGTTGTACAGCGGAAGCTGAACCGTAACAAAGGGGAACTCTTGGGAATCCTCTCCGTCCTCCTCAAACGAAAAACCGGAAGCGGAACGCTGCTGGGACTGAACGCCGCCTTCTGCTCCAACCAAAGCGGCAACCGCCACTTTACGGGAAGCTTTAGCGCCGGATTCCTGGGCGAGCGCCTTTTTCCGCCGGGAATGGCGAAGGTAGTTGTATAAAATCCCAAACTGGGCTACCCCAAACACCGTAACATAGGTAAGGGAAATCAGGTAAATCCCTAAGGACAAAAATCCAATTGCGGACATGTGTTAAAAATGAGGTTTTACAAAAAAGCACCTAATCCAAATCACGTTTCCAATAACGTTTTTCTTCGGCAGAAAATCACGGCGTGAAGAAAAAATCCGGATTTCCTTCCTGCCCGTTGCACGTTGCCCCATTTGGGGCGGCTCGCAGGGGCAGGGCCGTATTCGGTTGTGTTTCAGGGATCAACTGCAATTTGCTATAGAACGAAAAAAACCAAAATTAGTTTCATTGCCGGTTGAAAGCAAAAAAACAGCCCCAACCACCCCTTAAACAGGCGATTCTCCAGCGATGGAATGGCCTGTTTTCGGTACAAAGGTAAGAGAATTCGTTTCACCGCACTACTTTCCGAAGAAACATATTTGAGGCGCAATTCCGGCTTCTAATGCAACGGGGCGTTTTCCATCTTGCCGCCAAATAAATTTGCGGGTTACCGCCGGTTCGCCCAAAAATGTCCAGTAGGGTGGACTATCTTTACGCCCAAAGAAATGCGAATGGACACCATGAACAAGATCCTGCTCTTCCTGTTTTCTGCTGCCCTGCTGGTTGGTTTTTCCTCCTGCGACCCCGACGAGGACTTCATCACCGACGCAAACGCCAAGCTGGAGTTCTCTCTGGATACGCTGCGTTTTGATACGGTATTCACCGAGTTGGGATCGGCAACCCGATCGTTTAAGGTCTATAACCGCAACAGCCGGCCTATCCGGGTTTCCAGGATCTTTTTCCTCAACAGCTCCAAAATCAAGTTCCGGATGAATGCCGACGGCTACCCGGGCAACGACATCGAAAACGTGGAGATTGGCGCCAACGACAGCATCTACGTGTTTGCCGAAGTGACCATCGACCCCAACCAGCCGCTTTCCGTCAGTCCCTTCGTCATTGAGGATAAAATCGTTTTTGAAACCAACGGCAACCTCCAGGAAGTCAAGGTAGAAGCCTGGGGCCAAAACGCCAATTATTTTCCAAGCCGCTTCAACAAGGGCGTCCCTGTTGTACTCACCTGCCGCAACAACGAAATTTCCTGGAACGACCCCAAGCCTTATGTGATCTACGGCGAGGTATTTATCGACAGCTGCACCCTGAATATCCCCGCCGGCACGCGGATTTATGTGCATGGGGGCATTGCCCGGAATGAATTCTTCGGCGTGTTCAACGACGGCATTTTGTACACCCTGACCAATGGCAGGATTCGCGTTTTGGGGACCAAAGACAAGCCGGTCATTATCCAGGGCGACCGGTTGGAGGAACCGTTCCTGGACGACCCGGGGCAATGGACCGGTATCATCCTCGGCAAAGGCAGCAAAGGCAACGTAATCGAATATGCTACGATCCGCAACAGCAATTTCGGGGTGTACGCCGACTCCGCCGCCTCCCTGGAGATCCGCAACACGCAGATCTACAATACCTCGAGTAGTGGGCTGATCGGCGTGCGCAGCAACATCACCGCCGAGAATTGCCTGATCTACAACAACCAGGCCAATTCCCTGCTTCTGGCCCACGGAGGCGACTACCTCTTCACCTATTGCACCATCGCGAGCTACGGGGTGAACGCCGCCGCATTCTCCGCCAGCAACTTTCTTTGCTACGACGACGCGCTGATCTGCAAACAGCGCAGCGAATACCGGCTCAACGCACGGTTCCGCAACTGTGCCCTCTTTGGTTCGCTCAAAGATCAGCTCCGCCTCAACGACATTTCCGGGGGGCAGCCGGCCTGGATGTTCAACGTAAAACTGGAAAATTGCGTGGTCAAAGTCGAAGAACTCCTCAAGGAGCAAAACAACCGCTATGCTCGCTTCTTCGAGGACTTCTGCACCGATTGCATCAACGGCAAAAATACCGACAAGCTGTTTGAAGACCCGAACAAAGACCTGTACCAGCTGGACTCCCTGTCCATCGCCCTAGGCAAAGGCTTGCCCATCCTCTCCCCCCGCAAGATCGACATCGACCTCCTCGGCAACCCCCGCGACGCTCAAAAGCCCGATATCGGCTGCTTCGAAAAATTGTAGCACGGATTTGCAATCCGTGGACGTTTGGGCTGTCTCAAAAGGAGGTTTTTGCCCAAGGCAGCAAAAAAATATTGTCTTTTTTCAATTTCAATAAAACATGGCTTGCCATTTTTTATTGAAATTGAAAAAAGACAATAAAATTCCATGCCGGAGGCAAAGAGTGGTCTTTTGAGACAGCCCCCATCTTATCGCGGATTGGAAATCCGCTGAACACTCACGGATTGAAAATCCGTGCTACAGGTCACGGATTGAAAATCCGTGCTCACGGATTGGAAATCCGTGCTACATAGGTGTAGGTCAGGATGTTTTTGCTTTTCTGGTTGACGACCACCTTGGCGGACGGGAGCGGAGGTTCTTCCCTAAAGGTAGGCGGAACGGCCCCAATCGCCTGGGCCATGGCGGGATAAAAGGCGCTTTTCAAAGGGTGTTCGTCAGCGCAGACGTTGAATATGTCACCCCAGGCGTTGTTTTCCAGCACCCGGAGCAGGATGCCGATTACGTCATCCTGGTGCACGAGATTGACTGGCGCGTTGCCGCCAGGGAGGCCGGTTTTTCCGGCCAGCCACCGCCCGGGGTGGCGGCTTGGCCCGACGAGCCCCGCCAGGCGAAGGATGGTTAGCCGGTTGCCCAGGACGGAACGCAGCTCCTGCTCGGCGTGCAGCACCGTTTTTCCCTGAATGGTATCCGGATACGGGGTTAGCGATTCATCTGCCTCCCCTTGATTCGCGCCGTAAACGCTGGTGGAACTTAAGAAGACTGCCCGGGGCTCCTCCCCCAGCATCCGGGCCAGGCGGCCCATCTTGCGCGCGTAGGTTTCTTCGCCAGGCTCTTGCCGGTCGGGCGGAATCGTTAGAATAACCGTTCGTGCCCCTGAAAACAAGCCCTCCGGAGGATCTTGCTCCAGATCGAACAAACAAGCCGTGGCGCCAAGGGCGGCAATCCGGGCCAGCTTGTCTTCCTGCCGGGAGGTGGCGCCCACCCGGTATCCCTCCCGGATCAGCCTTCCAACCAGGGGCATTCCTATCCAGCCTGCCCCAATTACCCAGACGCGCTTTTCTTTATTCAATGTACGAAGTACGAAGTACGATTTACGAAGTACGATTTACGAGGTACGATTTACGAGGTACGATTTACGAGGTACGAAGTACGATGCTCATCGTACCTCGTACTTCGTACCTCGTACATCATACATTACTTTTGCCATTTGGCGATGGCTTCCTTATTCATGCGGATGTAGGCGTCGTCTTTGTTTTTCTCGGCTTCTGCCAGGGATTTTTGAGCAACGGCGATCGCATCGGCTTTACGGCCCAGGTCGCCCAGGATGAGGGCTTCGCGGTAGAGCGTCCAGTAGCGCGGAGCGGATTCGTTGGCTTTCTTAATCCATTCCAGGGCTTTGTTGAGGTCTTTTTTGTTTTCGTGGTAGTAGGTAGCGGCGGCCGACAAGTCGCCAGCGGAAGGACCGGCCATCACGCGGTCGATATTAGCCATCACGCGGCTGTCCACGTCTACGGCGAGGGGGAGGCTCACTTTGGTATTTTCCCAGATCAGGTCGATGGTGGCGCTGGTATTCTGGAGGTTGTTGATGTCGATGGTGAACGATTCCACCTTGGTTCCGATTTTCTCGGGCTTGACCATGAAGCTGACCTCAGGGGTTTTCTCTGCATACGCGCTCCAGTTGGTGCTCTCGTAGGGATAGAGCATGATTTTCCACTCCATTGCGCCGGGGGTAGCCAGCACGGCCCAATCGCCTTTCTTCACTTCCTGGCCGCCCAGTTTCACTGCGTCGCCGAAGGAAAACTTGGTAGCGGAGTTTGCGCCCACGCGCCATACTTTGCCGAACGGCGTCACGCCATTGTCAGAGAAAATGACGCGCCCTTTGGCGCTGGGGCGCGAGTAGACGATGGCGACGTCGGTCAGGCCAACGCGCTGCTTAAGTTCGGCAGTCGGGCTGGGCGAGGGGGTCTGGATCTGCGCCTTGGCAGAAACCGCAAAAAAGGCCAATACAGCAAAAGCCAATAGCTTGGAAACGTGATTTTTCATTGGTAAAAAATTTGATGAAGGATAAACAACTACGCAAACATAGACAAATCCCGGCGGGGGATGGTTCAATGGGAAGAGAAAATTGGAGGGGGCGGGCGGAGGCCTTGAGGAGGTTGTTTTTGGAGTCCAAATTGCTATTCGATAAATTCGCGCGAATTCATCGAATGAATTCGATAAAATGGCGCGTATTTATCGAATAACAGCTGCTGGCATTCCAGATCGGAAGCGAAGTTTCTTTCAACGAACTCGGCAGGCAGCTCAGCCTGGATACAGCCACCGTACAGCGCTACATGGATTTGCTCGAAAAAGCGTTCGTAATCCGTATGGTGGGCGGCTACAGCCGGAATCTGAGGAAAGAAATCTCCAAACGGCATAAAGTTTTTTTCCAGGATTTGGGCATCCGCAATGCCCTGATAGAAAAATTCACCCCAATCCACCTGCGGGACGATGGCGGAAGGCTGTGGGAAAACTTCCTGTTTGTTGAACGATCCAAACTGCTCAACAACCGTCAAATCCGTGCAAACCAGTTTTTCTGGCGTCTTCAAACAGGCGCCGAGATTGATTACGTGGAAGAATACCAGGACAAACCCACCGGCTTCGAATTCAAATTCAACTACAAGCACGCCAAAGCGCCGCAATCGTGGCTGGCTACCTACCCAGAGGCCCATTTCCACCCCATCCATCTGGACAATTGGCTGTCCTTTATTTTGACGCCCTCTTTCTTACCAGGCCTTGAGGAGTAATCTGCTTTAAGAGGATTATTTTCCTCGCTTCCGGGTAAAAATCCCCAAACCGCTGTATTTTGGGCGTCAAACCAACCCGTTATGACCATTGCCATCATCGCGCACGACGGAAAGAAAGTCGACATGGTCGGCTTCGTCCGCGACCACATTGATTTTTTTCACAAGCGCAATATCCACCTGATTGCCACCGGCACCACGGGGTCGTACCTGGAAAAGGCGCCTGGAGGTTGAAAAAATGCACAGCGGACCGCTCGGCGGCGACGCCCAGATCGCCAGCCGCCTGGTCGAAGGCAAAATCGACATGGTGATCTTCTTCCGCGACCCCCTGGGCAAACACCCCCACGAGGTGGACGTGAGCATGCTCATGCGCCTGTGCGACGTGTACAACATCCCCCTGGCAACCAACGCCGCTGCAGGCCAGCGCTTTGTGCTGTCGCTCAAACACGAGTTTCATGAAGACGACGGAAACAACGGCTAATCCTGCCCCTTCCTCCCCTATCCAGGCCATCCAGGTATTTTGTGGGGCCCGGGTGGGCGCCGATCCGGCTTTTGCCCAGGCCGCCAAAGCCCTCGGCGAGCTCCTGGCCAAGCAGGGCATCCGCCTGGTATTCGGCGGCGGCCACGTGGGCCTCATGGGCGTGCTGGCCGACGCAGTGCTGGAACACGGAGGCTATGCCGTCGGCGTCATCCCCGATTTTCTGGTCGCCCGCGAACTCGGCCACCCCGGCATCCAGGAAATGATCGTGGTAAAAAGCATGCACGAACGCAAACTGGAAATGGCCGCCCGCTCGGATGCCACCATCGCCCTGCCCGGCGGATTTGGCACCATGGACGAGCTGTTCGAGGTGCTGACCATGATCCAACTGGGCCAAAGCACCCAACCTATTGGAATTTTGAACGTCAACGGCTTCTACGACCCCCTTTTGGCGCAGCTCCAGCATATGCGCCAGGAAGGACTGCTCAAAGAAATCCATCGTCAGTTGCTGGTAACTGCCCCTGAGGCGCCTGAATTGATTCGGCAATTGAACGCCTTTTCCCCGGCCCCGGCAGAGGGGAAATGGGATATTACCTTCTAAACCAAAAAGAACGCCATGGACCCCATCATCCGAATGCAGAACCTGCGCAAATCATACGGCCAAAAGCAAGTGCTGCACGGCATCGACCTCGATATCCAGCCCGGCCAGGTCGTTGGCTATATCGGCCCCAACGGGGCAGGAAAATCGACCACGGTGCGCATTCTGGCGGGCCTCGACGGCCATTTTGAAGGCGAGGTATTCGTCAAAAACCACTCGGTACGCAACGACCCCATCGCCATTAAACGGATCATCGGGTACATTCCCGAACAGACCGAGCTCTACGAAGTGCTCACCCCCATGGAGTTTCTTCTGGCGATGGGCCGCCTGCACGATATGCCCGACCCGCTGACCCGCGAACGGGCAGAGCAAATGCTCGGCTTTTTTGACCTTTCCAAACAGCTCCACCAACGGATGGATACCTTTTCCAAAGGCATGCGCCAAAAGGTACTCCTGGTCTCGGGGTTGCTCCACAACCCCGAGATCATCTTCATGGACGAGCCCTTGAGCGGCCTGGACGCCAACGCCGTTATCCTCGTCAAGGAAATCATCAGCCGGCTGGCAGAACAAGGAAAAACCATCATTTATTGCTCCCACAACATGGATACGGTGGAAAAAATCTCCGACCGTATCGTGCTCATCGCTGAGGGGAGGGTCATCGCCGATGGAACCTTTCAGGATTTGAAGCGAAACGAAAGCGATACGCTCGAAAAGCTCTTCTCCCAGCTAACCAGCCAGGCCGATTTCGATCAACTGGCCGGCCAATTCACTAAAGCTTTTTCCCCGAATCCGCCCCATGAATAAGCTCTTGTTATCCTTCATTCGGCATCTCGCGCCTTTCTGGCGCGGATTGGGCGTAGACCCCAACCACCTGCAGACCATTCTCGAGATCAAACTCAAAATGGACGCCCGGCGCCGCTCCCCGTTCTCGTATGGCCGCTCCGCAAAAAGCAGCAACGGCGACCTGAAAGCGCAGGACCTGCTGACGATGTTTTTTACCTGCTCACCGGAGGGATGTTTGTTCTGTTCAACACCTATATGGATCATCAGGCCTCGGCGGTTACCCTGTTTTTCTCCGGCTGGATGATTCTGCTTGCCTTGACGCTGATTTCCGATTTCACCGATGTGCTGATCGATGTGCGGGACAACTACATCCTGCTGCCTCGTCCGGTTTCCAACCGCACTATCGTCATCGGGCGTATTCTTCATATCGTTTTCTACCTGACCAAGTTAGTCGTTCCCTTTTTTATTACGGGAATCATCTATTTCTTCGTTCGCTTCGGGCTGGGCGGCGGTTTTTTGTTTCTGCTTATGGCCTTTATCAGCACGGTACTCGCTTTATTTTTGGTCAATCTGGTATACCTGGTCCTGATCCAGTTCACCAGCCCCTGGCGGTTTCGGGAAGTCATCGGTTATATTCAGATATTTTTCACGGCGTCTGTTCTGGTCGGGTATAACCTCTTTTCCCGCATCATCACCCTCTTCGACCTCGAAAAGATCAACCTGCTGGATCGCCTGGCGTGGCGTTTGCTGCCACCGGCCTGGTTAGGCGCGCTTTGGGAATGGTGGATCGAAGGGGCACAAAACCCCTACCTGATCTTTATGGGGTTGCTGGCGCTGGTTGCTCCCTTCCTGGCGGTTTGGCTCAGCAGCAGGCTGCTCACCCAAAACTTCAATCAAAAGCTTCTGGCTATTGGCGAAGGAGGTGGAGGAGAAAGCGAGAGGAAACTCAAGAAACGCCAGGCAGGCGGCGCCGGCTGGATGTTCCGCACCGCAGGTTGGTGGAGGATGGCGCCCCAGGAACGCGCGGTGTACGAATTGGCTTGGCGGCTCACCCAACGGAGCCGCGATTTCAAACTGAAGTTTTATCCCAGCTTTGTCTTTTCCCGGTTTACTTCGTCCTGTTGTTCACCACCGGCTCCTCCGCCTATTGGATGGAGCGGTTAACCCACCTGCAGGAGAACCCCATCTCCCTGGTTTTGTTATATTTCATGTTGCTCATGCTTTCCACAGCCATGCAAACCGTTACGTTTTCCGATCACTTCAAATCGGCCTGGGTCTTTATCGCTTCGCCCGTTCAACAACCGGGATTGTTGCTAAGCGGTTTGTTCAAAATGGCGGTCACGCGGTTTTATTATCCGCTTTTTGCCGTCGTGCTCGCCTTCTACCTCGCCGCTGGCGGCCTCTCCATGCTGGACGACTGCCTCCTGGCTTTCTTTGCCAATCAAGTCATCGTTCTGGCCGCTGCCCTGGTTTCTCCCCGGCATCTCCCCTTCTCGCGCCCCTGGTCCGACCAAACCAAAGGAACAGGCGTATCCGCCGCGTTCTTTTCCATGTTTCTTGCCGGTATCATCGGATTTGGCCACTACCTGCTTCGCGAACGCCCGGCAGTGATCTGGGCCGCCGCCGCCGCAACCGCCTGGCTCTTTTTCTTCCTCCTGAATCGCTACCGCCAGGCAACCTGGCCGCAAATAGCCGAGACCGGCCAGTAAGACGGCCGAAAACCACTCCAACCGCCCATCACCACGAAAACACCAAATGCGCTTCCAGGGCGCTGCCCAGTTGGGTCAGGGGCGAAGGCGCCACCGGCCAATCGTAGCCTAGTCCAATTTTCCATTGGGCATTGCGGATCTGCACTTGTTCGCCGAGCACCATGCCGGCTTCCAGGCGCATCGTCCAACTGGTTGTCTCCCCAAACCCCAGGCCGGAGCCTACCCCGCCCCAGAACAGGTCGCTGATCTGCATGCGCACGTTGAGGTCGGCGTTGAGCGGGGCGCCGGGAACGTATTTAAGCCACAGCGAGGGCTCGACAAACGACGTGGAGTTGCCCAGCCAGGAATCGAAATACTTGCCTATTACCGCATACACGTGGGGCTTGCGCTGCACCGCCAGGGTTTGCCCGTCTGCCGAAAAAGCAGGGGAAAGCCCAAACACCTGGGGAACCGAAAGGCCCACGTAAAACCGGTCGGCATAATGGTAAAAAATGCCCAGGGAAAAATCGGGATAGATCACCCGGTCTTCGAGCGCGGGCACGCCGGAGGGGTCCGGAAACCGGATGTCGCTAATCCTCGCCCGGTATTGGACTACGCCTGCCGCCAGTCCGACCGACAGGGTCTGGGCCGTGCGCCTGCCCAATTCCATCCGGTAGGCGTAATGGGCATACGCGCCGGTTTGGCCCAGTTTTCCGGCACGGTCGTTGATCACGTGCCCGCCCAAGGCGATGTTTTTGGCTTTGCTGATCCACTCGGCATTCAGCACCTGCGTCTGAGGGCCTTCGTCGATGTTCCACCACTGACGGCGATAGGTCGCGCTGACGGTCGCTTGTTTCTGGTTGACGAGGTAGTTATTGGAAAACGCAGCAGGGTTGATCGCGTTCCACTGATCCCGGTAGATGGAAAAAACCGGCAATTGCTGCCCCGCCGCTTCAAAGGCAGCAGCCGCAGCAAAAAGCAAGGCCACCGCGAACCGGACCGCCCGCCGGGCGAAAACGTAGTGCTGAGCCATTGGCGTAAAGGTTAGTCCATTTTTTTCAAAAATACATACAAGGCTCCCGTCTGGGGTTTGCCGATTTTTTCGGCGCCATCGTACGCCTGCAGAACGTAATAGTAGGTCCCCGGGGGCACAAAGCCGCCCTGGCCTCCGTTCCTCCCCGCCCAGGGGTCTTCGTTGCGGTACTGCTCCGTTTCGTACACCACATCCCCCCAGCGGTTGAGGATGCGCACCTCCACCCGGGTAAAGCCCGATAGCCCTTTGATTACCCATTGGCCGTTGAGGCCGGGGTCCTCCAGAACCAGCCCCTCCGAAGGATCGGGCAGATTCAGCACGTCGATCTCTACCTGTGCCGAATCGCAGGGCGCAAAGCAGGTGGCGTCCGGGTTGCAGACGACGTACTGGAACGTCACCTTGCCCCTGAACTCCGGCTCTGCGGTATAAAGGAAACTCTGTTTGGGATCGAGATACGTCAAAATGCCACTGGCCGGACTGGTATAGCCGGCAATCACCGTGTCCAGTACCCCGCTCAGGTCGTCGTTCAGCAAAACGTTCATGCCCGCTACCTCCTGGATGCGTTCGATTTGGTAAAAATCGTCTGCCAACAGGGGGCGCTTTTCCAGATAAACGGACGCCGTATCCGAAGCCGCTTCGGCGCAGCTGCCGAGGGAGACTTTCCAGACAAACTGGTTGAGCCCGGGCTTTAAGCCGGTCGCAAAAGTGTTGGGCTCGTTGGGGTTCTCTATCGCAGCGCCTTGTAGGGAAGTCCACACCGCAATTCCCTGTGCCGGTACACTGCCCTTGAGCGCAACCCGCGTATCCTGGCACAACGCCGTGTCGGGGCCCGCTCGCAGCCCTTCCAGACTCAGCACATCGATGAGCACGGGGCCAAAGAAAACGGACAAGCAGCCGCCGGAGTCCCGGGCGACGAAGTATTCGCCGCTATCTCCGCTTTTGGCATGGGCTATCCGGTAGGTATTGGCTCCGGTACTTTCTTCGCGTCCATCCGGAAACTGCCAACGGTAGCGCACCCCCGGGGCGGGAAACAAATCGTCGGCCCGAAGCAGGATGGGGTCGTTTCCACACACGGAATCCGGGGCAGTCAGCCCGTACGCCGGCTTGGGAACGCGTCCTGCAGCGGCAATCTCCACTTCGGCGAAGGCATTGCATCCCAGCGCGTCGGCTGCTGTTACCGCATACGTTCCCGGCGCCAGCTGGCCGGCTTCCGGCCCGGTATGTCCATTGCTCCAGGCGTATAGGACCTGCCCGTTGGCGCCGGACGCGCTGGCGCGCGCGCTGCCGTCAAACCCGCCTTCGCAGGCCCCCCGGACCGCGGTAACCTGAACCGCAAATCCGGCGCAAGCCGCAGAAAGGACCATTGCTTGCGCCGACCCCACGCATCCTTTGCTATCCGTAACCGTCACCTGATAGGGCCCGGAAGGCAACCCGCCGATGGCGCTGGCGCTGCTGCCGGTACTCCACAAATACTGGTACGGCCCCGTGCCGCCGGAAGGCGTTGCCTGGACGGAACCGTCCTTTTTCCCAGGAGCAGATTCCGGCTGGGAAACCAGGGAGATCGCAACGGCTGCCGGTTGTGTGAGGGTATCCGATCGGGATAGCGTGCATCCGTTGCGATCGGTCAGCGTCAGGGAATAGATTCCGCTCCCCAGTTGGTTGATGGAAGAAGCGGTCCCCCCCGTCGACCATACATACGAATAAGGCGCCAGGCCTCCGCTCGCGAGCGCATTGACCTGGCCGTTGTTCAGGCCAAAGCAGGAGGGGTCTGTTCCCGTCAGGGTTAACCCCAAGGCAGCAGGCTGGGTAATGGTAAAATTGAGGGCAACCTCGCAGGCATTGGCATCCTGGATCGTGACCTGATACGCGCCAGCCGGCAGGTTGGGGAGGGAGGTTCCGGATTGGCCGGTACTCCAGGCAATCTGGTAGGGCGTTTGCCCGCCGGCAATCTGGAGGGTGACGCTCCCCGAGGATTCCCCCCGGCACTGGACGTTGGAAACCGTGCCGTTGGCGGAAAAGGAAGCGCAACTCACGGTAACCGTTGCGCAAGCAGAAAACGCCGAGGTGTTGTTGTCGTTGACTGTCTGGGTTGCGGTGAGCTCGGTTCCAAGGGCCAATCCAGGGTTGCTGACCGACCAATTGCCCGTGGCGTCTACCGTGGCGGTTCCGACGATGTCCGCTCCCTGGCAAGGCGCGCCGGGACACGAGGAATTGGAAAAGGAAAAAAGCTGAATCAGCGCCCCCGCCGTCCCACTCCCCTGGATCGCGTTGCCGGATACGGCGGTAATCTCAGGCGCAGGCGGCGTTCCGGCGCGCTGGATGCCTCCGCCCAGGTTACAGGAAAACCGGTTATCGGCGATCCGGATCAGGCGGGTGTTGGCGGCGCTGACGCCAATGCCCCTGTTGTTTGAAATGGTATTTCCGGTGATCGTCATGGCGGGCGGAGCGCCGGTAACCAGTGCGGCCTGCACGAAGATGGCATCGCCTGTGTTCGCGTCGAGGGTATTGTTTGAAATGGCCATGGTCGTAGCGCCGCGGTCTGCCGTAATGCCCACGCCGTTACCGGTGCATTGGTTGCCGGTGAGCTGGTTGCCGGCGCCGGAGCTCAGGATAATCCCCGACCCGGAGAAATTCCGGATGGTCAGTCCGGACACGGAGGTGTTGCTGGCGGCAATGGTCAGGCCGTTGCCAATCGTCAGGGATCCATCCAAAATAATCTGCTCCGCGCCACCGGAAATGGAGGCGTTGTTTTTGGTCAGGGCAGGAAAGCCGGCCGTCGCATTCGGCTGGATGATATGCGGCCCGGCGCCGGGGATATTGAATTGGATGGTGGTAAGCGGCGTAACCGAGTTAACGCAGCCGATCGCCCAGCGCAGCGACTGGCCGGTATTGCCTGCGGTAGTGACCACAACCGGATTGGCCGTTGGGCAGGCCTGCCCAGAGAGGCTGGCCGGCAAAGCGGCGGCGAGAAAGGCGATCAAAATCGTTTTTGGTTTCATGCCGGAATGCATTCACGGGAGGTTTATTTGGGAAAAACGAAAAGCGGCATCTCCCGATCCAGCTGGTTATCGGGCATAAACGGGATCTGGGAAGTGGGCGCATTGGGGATCTCCGCTTTGACGAGGGAAGGAACCCGGCGCTGGAGGAAATCATATAATTCGCCAAGGCGAAGGATACCATCCCCATCGGCGTCCGGCAGGAACGCTCCTCCCCCATCGATGCAGGATTTATTGGAAATCGCTTCCAGGATAGCCTCCGTGAACGCGCCGTTCTGCCAGGTGGGCGCTTCATAGGATTTCTCATCGCTGCGGCACGACGACAGCGTGCCCACCCCGGGTTGCGTCCGTGCCAGGTCGATCACGGCATTGCTCAGCGCGCCAAACCCTTCTTTGGCGCCGCCGCTATGGCAGGCGTCCAGGAAGATCAGCTTTTTGCAGGAAATCCCGTTGAGGACCTCCAGAATATCGGATTTGAAATCGATCGACAGGTTTTCGTATTTGGGGTTATAACCGGTTTGCAGGATTTTGAAGCGGTTTTCGACGATCTTCCCGTGGGAAGAAAGGAAGACAATCAGCACGTCGTTGGGTTTGATGAGCTGGTCTTTCCATTGGTAGCTCAAGTCGTACATAGCCTGTTTGATTCCGGTAAGGGTCGTTTGCTCGGGGGCGGTGAGTTCATGAACGAGCACCTCGGGGTACAGGCGATCCGGACCTCCCTGGCCTTTGAACGCAGCCGCGAAATCGCGGGCGTCCTGGGCGGTGAATTTCAGGTCGGCGTGTTCGGGCCCGATGGCCACGATGTGCAGGTTGGCGCGCTCGGGGGCAAATTCTACGATCAGCGGGTCCGAGGCCTTTCCGTCGAGGAGGACTTCCAGCTTGTTTTCCCCCTGGCCCAGGGGGATCTTATTCCGGTAGGTGTAGGTATACTGCCTGTTTTCCTGTTTGGGCGCCGAAAGCTCCTGTTCGTTGAATTTGGAGCCATCCAGTTCCACGCCATTGGAGCGGACCTTGAAATTTTTGGAGGTCAGGGGCGTAGAGGAAACGACCGTCATTTTGAACTCAAATTCTTTTTCTCCCCGCCTGATTTTGTTGGTGCCCAATTCGTGGGGCGCCGGATCGGTCCAGATCATGATCGGCCCGGACGCGGTGATCGTCTGGCCGGGCAGCGCTCTCCACTCCAGGGTTTTGCGCACTTTCTCCTGCCCGCCTTCCTTCACTACGCAAACGATGCCCACCATAGCGTCGCGGTACTGGCTGGTTTTGACAAAGGAGAACCGCAACTCGCGGCGGCTGCGCGCAGCGATGACGCCCAGAGGGACTTGAACCGCTCCCAGGGGTTGTATACCCGGAGGGCATTGGAAGACCGCTTCGGCCACCTGGGAGTTGAAGTCGCCGGCGTTGCTGACCTGGACCGAGAGGGTGATCTCGTCGGAGCGGGTGCTTGGAGAAAACTGGTAGTCGGCGATCTGCAAACTGGCGGCCTGGGGCAGGTGGGTAGCCACTTGGGCCTCGGTTTCGTAAAGCGATTTGGCGCCGGAATACACGCGGATTTTCAGGGTATTTTGGCCATCCTGAAGGCTGGAACCGCCTTTAACGGGGATGCGCACCCATTTATCGGCGCGATCGGCTACCGAGCCGGCATAAACGGTTTCCCAGACGTCGAGCATCCCGGCGCTGGAGGGGTTTTCCACCTCCACCCGCAGGTCGCTGAGGTCCATACCGGCGGTATTGGATATTTTGAAAGCCAAAAAGCCGTTTTCTCCTGGTTTGATGCTGGTGTTATCGGCGGAAAACAATACCGGAGGAGAGACGTTGACCTCTATCTGGTCGCGCATGGCCATTTCCCGGCGCATGGGGTCGGAAAGCCGGAAGCACCACGCGTCGTCACTGCCTCCGGCGCCTGGCGCCAGGCCGGCGACCAGCAGCGCGCCGTTGTGGAGGCTAAGGGCGTGGACGGCGCGCTCGTCGTTGCCCTGGCCATAGTAATCCCTCCATTGCTGTTCGCCACCCGAGTTGGTTTTTACCAAAAAGGCTTTGGACTTGCGGGCGCCGCGGCGAAAGGAGCGCGAAGCGCCAGCCAGCAAAAAGCCCCCGTCTTCGGTTTGAGAGAGGGTATTGGCCAGATCCATATCCGCTTCGCCAAACGTTTTGTCCCAGAGCAAAGCGCCATCCCGGCTGGTTTTGAGGAGCCAGGCATCGAGGTCGCCCGCCCCTTTGGAACGGGTAAGCCCTGCCAGGGCAATGCCCCCGTCGCGGGTAAGGGCCATATCCAGGCATTCCTCCCAGTCTTTTCCGCCGAAGGTTTTAGACCAAACCATTTCCCCCTGGGCATTGGTTTTCAGGAGGAAGATATCGCCGGATTTGGCGGTGTTTCCACAAAGAAGCAGGCTATTGCTTTCCCCTGCAGCGAGTGCAGCTACCTGCTGGTACGCGCCATTGCCCAACTGCTTTTCCCAGAGGACGTTGCCGTCGCTCCAGGCGCCAAGCCAGAGATCGCCTGCCGATTGGCCGTTTTGGATGCCGGCAAACAGGAGATGCCCCTGCTCATTGAGGCCAAGGCGGCGGATTTCGTCCTTTCCTGGAGATCCCCAAACCCATTCCTTGAGCTTTTCGCCGCGCTCGTCGGCCAATACCAGCCAGGCTTCCCTACCGCCTTTTGCCGTGGATTCGGTGTAGCCGCCCAGCAGGAACAAGCCGTTATAGGTTTGCACTACGTCGAAAAAGCCGTCGTCTTTGGCGCCGCCAAAGCGCGCTTCCTTCAGGGCTTTTCCGGTGCTCGGGTCGAGGAGGACCAGGTAGGCGTCTTTCCCGCCTTTCGTCTGGGAAGCCGTCTCTCCGACGATCCAAACCTGGCCATTGGTGGCCTGGATCGACCGGGAAACGGTTTCAGAAGCATTTCCTCCAAAAGAAGCGTACCAATCGGGCTGGATATTTTGCGCCTGCATCTGCCCCAGAGAAAACGCCAGAATCAGGACCAGTGGGATGCGGATCATAGTTATTGGGTTGGTTTAGGATATGCGCGTTGTTCAATCTGGTTCAAAGATAAGAAATTAGTGGTGGTGGTTAGTGGTTAGTGGTTAGTGGTTAGTGAGTGGTGGGCCGGGCCCCGACCGCTTACCACCCCCCCCACCCCAACCACTAACCACCAACCACTAATCACTAACCACTAACCACCACTAACCACCACATTCCACTTCCAGCATCAAAGGGACAATATACCCGGCAGAGCGGGTTTGGGCTTTGAACTGGATTTGTTGAGGGCATATTGGATGTCCGAAGGGGGGATGACGTACCGTTGGATAGCGCGGAGGAGGTAGCTCCAGAAATCGCCCTGATATTGAGCGAGGATGCGGCACAAGCCATCCAGGTCGTTGATAGGCTGGCGGCAATAGAGCACGATCAGCCGGTCGGTTCCGGGAGTGGCCAGTTGGAGGGCTTTTTCCGGACCGGGAATGACGATAGCGGCATTTCCGGGGAGAACGAGCCCACTTTCGCGGCGGATTTTTCCCGAAACCTGTTCCTCCCGGGGAAAATGCACCTTGACCTGGCGGCGGGCGTCGATGCTGAACACGTAGAGGTACTCTTCCGGGCGCCCGGACATGACCAGCAGTTGAAACAGCTGCCCGACGGGCCAGTCTTTGCGGCTCAGGGTATAGTACCTGCCGTTATAGCGCACGCTATCCTGGCCGAACGCGGGCTTTCCATACGCGTCGTAGCCTGTCAGGTGCCGGAACTGGAATGCGCCGGCGAGCTCGGCCATGGGGCGGGCGGCAACCAGATGATCGTAGGCCGCATGGGGCGCCGAAGGCCCGGAAGCGCCAAAGAGCTGGAGCACGTATCCGTATTTGGCATGTTGGGCAAAATGCTCGTATTTTATCCAGATATAGCCCCTTTCGCCCCAGTTGGGGCCCCACGAATTGAACAACCGGAAAGCGCCGGCGCGGTCGTCGTACCCCACCACGACCAGCGCATGGCCTCCTGCGGGAGTGGTGTTGCCTAAATCGGGCCACCAAAACCGGGCCTGCTGCAACTGGTAGAAATTTTTTCGCACCTGCAGTCCTACCACCACCGCCTTTTTATTAGCCAGGGCCGTTTTCACCTGTTCTACCTTGGTCTGGTAGGGTTCGGACGGCTCGAACAGGGTCAGGTAATCGGCAATGGCAAAGCGTTTGGCACGCTGAGCCACATCGGGCGCAGGTAATTTGTCGCAGTCGTTCACGTCGAGATCGAATTCGCGGGCCAGGCAATCGCCTTTTTCTTTGAGGAAAGCCATGGCATCGCTGAGCCGTGCGCCTTTTTGGCAATCGGTTTTCACCTGATTAAAAAGGAAGAGCGCCGAGTGGGCCTGACTGGTAATGAGGTTGCGGTCGGTGCATTGGTTGTAAATAGCCCGCTGGATGCTCAGGGCGCCGTACCCAACGGCCCATCCAACGCAAGAGTATATATCTCCCTGATGGCGCACCTCCGGGCAATAGGCTTCCAGGCTGACGAAAGCAGGAAGGGCGGTTTTCAACCCCGGGTTCCGGCTCAGACGGGGAAGGCCATCGTAAACAGCCTCGTCGTCGAGGAGCAATCCTCCGGGGAAGGCTTCCTGAGCGGCTACAGGTGCGAAACCCGCAACCGCCAGGAAGAATGTCAAAAGCAGGATCTTGTTCATGGTTTTTCTTGAGCGTTGAATCGGCGAAAAAAATTCGGGCTTATTCGTTTCCGTTGTTAGCGCCCGTTTTTTTCGGGGGCGCGGCAGGGGTCTTTTTCGTTGCGGGGATATTATCGGGCGATTCGGATTTGGGTAGTTTTTTCCCTTCCTCCGCTGTTTTCGGGTATTTGAACGGGTCTTTGTTCAAAAGGAGCGTATCCGGGGACGGGGTCAGGAGGGTATCTACCGGCAGGGGCTCCATACCCGGATCGGGGTTGGTCCAGATGGGAGGCTCAGTAGCCGGGGGGGAGGTCTGGTTTTGACTGGAATTCCAGTTGGGATCCGTGTAATTGTAGTTATAGTTCGGGTTTTGAGCGGCCTGATTTTGTTTCAATTGCTGCCATTGGAGGATGTAGTTGTTCATCATGTCGAAGTTGGGCGTCGGCATGTCGGGCGTCATCGAGTTTTGGGGCGTCGATTGGTATTGGATATAATCGGTGTAATGGTCGGGGGAAGCGTCGCCGGTAGCGAGTTCGTTCCAATAGCGCCAGCGATGGGGTTTGATGAGGTGCTGGTTGAGGTAATCTTCGCTGTAGAGACGGGCTTCGCGCTGCATCTGGCGGAAATAACTGGTCAGCCCTTTGGCCAGGGAGATCAGTTCGGTGATGGCAAAAAGCAGGGGGCTGCCTTCGAGCTGCTGTTGCCCCTGCGCGTCGGCCACTGCTTGTTCGAAGTGGGCTGAATAAAACTCCGACAGCTCCATCATGCGCAGCTGGAGTCCGTCGGAATAGATTTGGGGCATGGATTCGATGGCTTTGAGGCTTTTGGGGTCGAGGAAATCCTGTTTGATGCTTTCCAGGATTTTATTGGCCCGTTGGGCAGTTTGGTTGTAGGCGGTGCGGATACGGACCAGATCTTCCGGGCGCAGTTGAGCTTCTCCCGCAGCAAGGCCGGCAGAGAGGCTTTCGGCTTCCAGTTTCAGGTCGTGAAACTTGAGCATAAACTCGGTATTGAGAAACTCGGTGAGCGCCGGCGCAACGCGCTTGTTGGGCTGGGCAGCAGCCGTAGCCGCCCAGAGGGCAAAAAACAGAAGGCAAATGGGTGTTTTCATGGCGTGGTCGATTTCCCTGATGTGTCTGGCGCCAGGGAAACGTTCCGGGAAACGGGGGTTTTTTTTGAGCCAACCCCTACTGTGGCGTTGAAGGTTGAACGCTTTCGATGGCCTTACGGATGATGCTTGCGGAATTCAGGAATTTGGTCCTTTCGTCCATACTCATTCCCACCTCCAGGATTTCGAGGACACCATGATTCGACACCAACGCGGGCAGGGAGAGGGCCACATCCTGGAGCCCGTAAGGGCCCGAAATGACGGTGGACAAATTGATGACCCTTTTTTCGCCCCGAAGCACCCATTTCAAAAGGGTGGCCGTCACCAATCCAATAGCGTGGTTGGTGGCGCCTTTTCTCCGAATGATTTCGTAAGCGGCCTTTTTAACCTGGTCGGCAATCTCCTCTTCGTAGGCCGGTAGCCAGCCATTCCAATCCCTCAATTTCATGCCTGCAATCGTAGCCGTAGACCAAAGAATGGTTTCAGAATCGCCGTGTTCGCCGACCACTTGAGCATGTATGCTTCTCGGATCAACGCCTAATTTTCTGCCAATAATCTCCCGCAGTCTGGCGGTATCGAGCATGGTTCCCGTTCCAATGACCCTTCCAGGCGGCAATCCGGAAAATTTTTGATAATAGTACGTCAGCACATCTACCGGATTCGCCACAATGACCAATATCCCCTGAAACCCCTTTAGTTGCTCGGCGATACTTTTGGCAATACTAATGTTGTCGTTGAGCAGGTCCAACCTGGATTCGTTGGGTTTCCCTCCGCGGCCAGCCGTGATCACGATGGCGTTGCAGTGTTTCATCTCCGAAATATCCACCGCTTTCACCCTGGCTGTTGGATAAAAGGAGGACCCATGGTTCAGGTCCATCGCCTCGCCTTCGGCAAGACCTGGTTTCGAATCGCATAAAAGCAGTTCCTGGCAGATTCCCCGCTGGAGAATGGAAATAGCGGTACTTGCTCCAACCCATCCCAGCCCTATGATTCCTATTGACACATGCCCCATCGGTTCAGCGTTAAACGGTGTTTTAATGTATGTTTGTTATTATACCCGCCAGATAGCGGTTTGTTCAGCAATTACCTTTTATAAACACATGGGGGAATGGACGGTTAACAAACAGCAGCCCATTACGCGCCATGTATTGTTTTTGAAATGTAAGAAAAATAGCAAACATAAAAAAGAGGAAAAACACCCGCCCCCTTATTTCTCCGCCAGTTCCTTCAGCACGTTCAAAGCATTCGGATACGTATTGTTAAAATACTCAACATACTCGTCCACGGTATCTACCTCTACGGTAACGGTGGTGACGCCGGCCGTTTCTTCGAAGGAATAGGTTTCCAGGCCACCGGCCCATTTTTCCACCTCAGGGCCTTCGGTGATTTCGGAATCTCCGTCCAAAATGCCGTAGTGGCGGATGGAAACGAATTGGGCGGGGATGTTTTCCGCAATTTCTGAGATCATGCCACCGCGTTTGCCGTTTTCGTCGGTTCCGACAAAGAAAATTTTGGATCCCTTGTCCCAAGTGCCTTCGTACGTGGAGGTTGGATTAAACACCGAGGTCCATTGCTGGTAGGTTTCCCGGTTTTCCAGGCCGAGCATGGCGGTGTACACTTTCTCGGCGGGCGCGTGAATCGTTTGGCTGAATTGGACTTTTTTCATTGGTTTTTGACTTCGGGTGAATAAAATGGATTATTTCTGGGCGCCAGCGAAGGCAATGCCTGCCTGCCACTTGATGCCCACACAAAAATAAACTTTTTTTAAACAAAATAAATAATTAAAAACGTTTTGTTTAAAAAACAAACCCGTTGCGCCAAGCCAACCAAAAACGCCCTCACCGCCGGGGGTTAGCCCCGGGATGAGCCGCATTTTTTTCTGCTACAACCCTTTTTACCTCGTTAAGCAGCAAAGGGAAAGCGGGCTCGGCCATGCCGTGGTCATAGCCGTCCAGTTCCAACAGACGGGTTTGATGGTGACCGGCGACCTTCATCATCCGCATTAAATAGGCGTTTTCTTCGTAGCGGCCCAGCAATTCCAGTTCCCGGTCGCCGGTGATCAGCAGCAAAGGAGGCGCGTCTGCCCGCACGTGGTACAGCGGCGCCAGGCTGTCGATTACGGGCCGGATGTCTGGAATGCCTCTTTCCTGGCGTATGGTAAAATGGGTGATGGTATGGCCGCTGAAGGGAACCAAACCCGCGATGGCATTGGCGTCGATCCCATGGGGGGTTAACCAGCTTTTATCCAGGCCGACCATGCTGGCCAGGTAACCTCCTGCGGAATGGCCCGATAGAAAGATCCGCGTGGAATCGCCGCCGTAATCGTTAATATGAGTGAACACCCAGGCCACCGCTGCCGCCGCGTCCTCAATATAGACCGGCGCCTTCACCTTAGGGGATAACCGGTAATTGACGGCAACGACGGCCACCCCCTGGTTTTGGAGGGCCTCCGGGATAGATTTGTTCCCCCCGGTCAGTCCCCCGCCGTGAAACCACACCACCGTAGGGAAGCCTTTCTCTCCCGTGGGCACATAGAGGTCCAAAACGCAGCGTTCCCGGATATAGGCATCGGCCCGGCGATCGGCTTCCGGGTAGTACGGGATGTCGGAGAGGGTGCGGTAGGTAATGCTTTGCCCAAAGGCAAGGAAGGATACTTCCAGAAAGACTAAAAATACGAATAGCTTTTTCATGATCGTTGCTGTTTTTCCTGCCGGTTTCTTACAAGCGATCAAGTATACCAAAAAGCCGCCGGTTTGCAAAAAAATCGCAAACCGGCGGCGTTCCCCATTCGCCCAACGTGGTGCGCCAAGCGCTCAAACCACCTCCCGGCGCGTCTTCTGAAAGGTTTTTTTAAAACCTTCGATTCACCCCAACGAGCATATACATCGTTGGAACGAACAAATACGCATTAAACTTCCCGGTAGTTGACAAGCCTCCATGGAAAAAAACGTCCACCCTTCCCAGTGTTCGGTTTGCCAGGATGCCGGCTCTCCAATTCGATGCCGTATTCTTGTACCACCCATCAACAGCCGCCGCATAGACGTTCTCTCTATATTTATCGGTATGTACGATATGGGTGGAAAAAATCTGGTTGTAATTGCCTTCCAAACCGAAATTCCATTTTTCACTGACAAGTCCCATGAAAAAATGCGCATCGGCGCCAATGGAAGCCATGCGTTCCGTTTCCATTTTCACGTTTACGAACACGGGGTCAATGCCGCCTCGTATTTCAAAATTCCTTTTCCGAAGGATGGTGGTTTCTGAAATCAATCGGATTCTGCTATCCAGTAGGTCCAGGTCAAATAAGGGAACTGTCACTTCTGCCCCAAGCATCACGGGGTATTTCAGGTTGCGCAGGGTAACCCCGCGTTGGTACGTGAGCTGGATGGGCAAAATGGAATAATCCAGGCCGGTTGCCACGCCGATAGATTGCTCTTTGCCTTCCAGGATTCCCGACCTGCGGTCTTGGGCATTCACCTGGAATACAGTCCACGCAAGCAAA
This sequence comes from Haliscomenobacter sp., assembly GCA_016713275.1. Taxonomy (GTDB): domain Bacteria; phylum Bacteroidota; class Bacteroidia; order Chitinophagales; family Saprospiraceae; genus JADJPL01. Next base: position 88,898 of record JADJPL010000013.1, on the reverse strand, counting down.
GAGAAAAGGATCATTTTCTTTTTCATAATGTCGTATGATTAGACTTGTTGCGACGGGCAGCGAGTGGGAAAAACACCGGTAATCCCGTCGCTATAAGCCGATTAAAGGACTTCGTCCAAATAGGTTTTAATCAGTTTAACATGGTCTCCGGCGTTGACCCAAATTAGATCGTGGCCAACCCCGTTGATGATTTTCATTTCCGATTTGGGGAGGAAGGCGCGATTTTTTTTCTGAAATTCGGGGGTCAACACTTCATTCAAGTCCCCGTTAATAAAGAGAACCTTCGTTTGGAATTGATTTAGATGCGTGGTAAAATCAAACGTGTAAGTTCCATCGGATTTCATACCATCAGGACCAAGGTCATTGACGCTGGCCACAGCGCCAAAACGGAATACCGGCAAAATATCGGTTTCGCTAAAGTGGTAGTAATCCGGGCCCAGTCCGTTGAAAAACCCATTCATATAGGAATAATCCAGCATGTCGTGGTTGTCGGGGGAAATGTGCTGGTGGTTCCAGTATACATCATTGGTGGCCTCCCCGAAAAAACTGGTAGATGCGATGCCCAGACTCAGTTCATTCTCGATGGCAGCGTTGAACGAACCTGGTTCGCTGAGGATAACAGCGGCGACTTTATCCGGATGGGCGTTGACGTACATCATCGCGTGCATGCCTCCCCAGGAGTGCCCGAAGAGGATGACCTTTTTTGAAGGGGAGAAAATGGTTGACGATTTCCTCCAGGTCTTTCAGGTAATTGGCCAGGGACAATTCCTTAATGGAGAATCCATTGGCCGCCTGGATGTCTCCATACCTTCTGGATAATCCGGCGCCCCGCTGATCGTACATGATCACAAAATATTCGTCCGTAAGCTTATAGCCATCATAGGGTTGAAGCATACGGGTAAACGCCCGGAAATCGCCCGTACCCGGGCCGCCATGAAGAAAAATCAACGCCGGATTCGACGGGTTGCCAAACGTTTCCAGATGCAACCGGGTGTTGTTCACTTCGATCGCCGGTATACCCGGATCTTGGTCGACTGTGGGCGGAACGAGGTTGCCGGGTTCCAGGGGGTCTTTTCCACAAGAGGCCAGCAAAAGTAGCCATACCAGCCCAAGTACATTGAAACTTGTCCTTTTCATGAATAACCAAATGTTTTTTTGAAATAATGCGCAAAGAAAACAGACCCCGGGGTTCGTCTGGTCCGCTTTCCCAAATCCGGAAGGATTTTTGGCTTATCCGAACCCATTTGTTTATCCGGACTCCGGTCCGGACGGTCTATTTCGGTCGCGAAGCGGCGCCAAAAATTCGCAATCCGCTCCAACGTCCGTGCGGGGACCTGGAGGCAAGAAAAAGCAGGATTTGAACGGCAACGCGCAGGTTGGCTATGCCGGACGGTTTAACCGGATAAACTCCGAAGGGGACACACCGGTATCCTTTTTAAACGATTCGTAAAAGGTAGTTTTCGAATTAAAGCCGGCATCGTACGCAATTTCGATAATGCTTTTGCCGGAATTCCGGAGAAGTTCGTCCTTTACCTGCTGCAACCGGTACTTATTGATAAAGGAATAAAAATTACTATTCAGCTTTTGGTTTAATATTTTTGAGGTCAGGTATGGGGGGAGACCAACTCTTTCCGCCAAATCCGACAAGGTAATATCCGGATTGGAATATAATTTTTCATGATCCAGTAAATGGATGATTTTTCTTTCAAACTCTTGAAACAGGAGGTCCGATTTTTCTTCATTGGTTTCCTTCCCGGCTTCCAGCTTGCTCGAAACGCTTTGCAATGCCAGGGAAACCTCCGATAGGGCATCGGGATGAATCAATAAGTAATAAGCGATGGAATAAATCGCCACCGTGGATCCGATCGCGGTAAGAAAATTCAGTTCAAAGGGTACCTTATCGGTAAATAAACCGGCAACGGAAAGCACAAAAGCAAAAAACGTCATAACAAACATCGAGTACGCCAATAATTTAACCCAGCCGATCTGAGCCTTGGATTGGTTAGCATAGACTAATTCCACCCGGCGTTTGTATTTCCTGGTTTCCAGAATTCCGATAAATCCGTATAAAGCGACGAAAAATTCAATAAAAACCTCCTCCAACTGCTCTATAAACAAAGGCGTTCCGCTAAGTTCATTTCGGAGAAAGTACCCCCATTTAATTTCATTGCTGCCTAAATAGAAAGGGATATTATAAATTACAAGTACAAAAAAAGGGGCGAAAAGCAGAAAAAGGATAGTCCGGTTGACGGAATCGAAATCGGCGAGCTTTTTTAAATAGATCAGCAAGGCGGGAATAAACACCAAAGGCAATGGCAAATTGGTTTTAATCAGGAACGGGTACGACTTCAAATCCAATACATTCTGAAGGTAAGCAAGCAGCAATGCGCAGGAAATGCAGAGAAGAACAAATGCGAACAGTCTATGAAAAAGAATTTTCTTCTTATAAAGGATTAAAAATGTTAAAAAAAAGCCCTGAACAGAGCCTATTAACATGATTGAGTTTACAAAAGCCATAATCCCTGAAATAAATACCAACCAAAAACCTGGAGCAACCGCTATCAAAAAACAGGGACCTTATTGGAGTTTTTGCCTCCAATAACCTGGTCCCTTTACTTCACCCGCCGACCACCACCGTCCACGGCCGCACCTGCCATTCGGTGATCAAGCCATTGAGCACATAAGGATCGTTTTTGGCGAATGCCTCGGCCGCTTCGGGGCCATCGCCCTTAAAGACGAATACCGCCCCATCCGCAGGATCGGCCAGGGCGCCGGCCATCACCAATTGGCCGTTTTCCAATGCTTGTTGGGCGAGGCCCAGGTGCTCCGCGCGGTAGGCGCCCCGGCGCTCGAGGTAATCGGAAGTCGTTTTGTAAAAAAGGAGGTAGTACATGGTTTGCTATTTTTTTGCAAAAATAACCGCATTCTTTGGATTTGCTTGGTATTACGCCAACGAGAAAGCAGTAAGTAAAAACTTTGCCCGTCCCCCGTCCCCGTCACCCCGTCACGTCTCCCGTCCCCGTCTCCTCCCCCGTCCCCGTCCCCGTCAACCGTCCCCCGTCAACCGTCAACCGTCAAAAAAAATCCCCCGCCGCCAAATACCGGCAGCGGGGGTCTAAACCGATTCACGCCAACAAGAGCAAACCATGTTGGTGGGAAACCGGGGTTGGGAATTGGAATTGTTAGAAGAGGTCGTGCGCAGGCCAGGCAGCGATGCCGTTGACTACGTTCCACATCATTTTATCCATGTCGCTGAAGAAGGGATTTAGGTTTGGTTTAAAAAAAGTGATTTCAGGGATTATACCGAGTGCCGTACTACGGGACCTTTTTGAGACGAAACCATCCAGGTTGTCAAACCTGCCCGAAAAACAAAAAGGTTCAATAGGATGACCGTGCGTACATCCTTAGGTGTCGGAACGCCAGAAAAGCGTTCCAGCAAACCGCGTTTTTTTTAAAAAAATTGGAAAAGCTTGTCAAAGATTGGCCCCCGGAGGGATAGACCCCGGGTTTTTCCGCTCCAGCTCCGCAAAAAAGCTGCGCTTTCTGATCCAGCGCCCATATAAGGTAAGTGCAAGTCCAAGACCGGACAATGCGAGTAGCCAGGTGATTACCCACTGCAGGCGGGGGTCGGGAAGCGGATGGGTATCGCCGTTGAGCAACAAGCCCGACCAGTAAAAGGGATGCGCCTCATCGTGGGCATGTTCCTGGAGGAAATCGAGTTTGGCCCGGTACAGGGCCACGTCTTTAGGGATACCTTTTCGCAGGTAAAAGAAGGTGCGTTGGACCAGCGAAGAGGTGCGCGCATCGTCCACGCTCCACAGCGTCCCCATAATGCTTTGGGCGCCTGCGTAAAAGAACCCCCTTCCAAGACCGAGAATGCCTTCCCCGTGGCGATAGGCCCCAACGCTGGTTTCGCAGGCGCTAAGCACCACCAGGTCGCATTTAAGTTCCATGCTGTACAAATCCCGGGCATACAGGAATTCGTTGTCCTTATTATCAGGGCGCTCCGTAAAGGCCAGATACGAAAACTCCTGGTACCCAGGAGCGGCTTTTCCGTGTGTGGCCAAATGAAGTACCCGGTATTCCGGCGCCAGGCTAAGGAAGTTATACAAAGACGCTTCCCTGCCTTTGAGTTGGCGCCCTCCCAGCAGTTTTCGCGCAGCGTCCGATTCCTGCCGGTTGAACTGCAGGGGAGGCAAATTAAAACTGTTGCGCGCGAAATCGGGGGCCATCGTCAACAGGTATTTGCCCCAAAACCTCCCGCGGGGCTTTACGGACTTCAGCTCCCGGAGTAAATCGGCAGAATACGCATAACTCAGGCTATGCGCGTTGCCGAAATACGCATGGGTCTTGAAGCGCGTCGGGTCGCCGGGTGTTTTGGAGAGCAGGGGCTCAAAGGGAAGGTAATGGAGGATTCCATCCGGCACGACGACAAGCCGCTCGGGCAACTTGACCTGCCCAGCTACGGGAAGCAGCAAACGGCGGTACAATTCGCCCGACCTTTTGCACCAGCGCGCCGATTCCCGGGTTAGCTCTGCCCCGGACAGCATCGGATACGCCTTGATCATTTCCCGGAAATCCGCCACCCAGGCTTCCAGTGGATAGTCTTTCTTCATCTGAACCCCCAGCAAGGTATCGGGCGTCATCACAAAAACAAAAACCAGCGAATCGGAGGTGAAGTATTCGATCAGCCCCTGATCGGGATCGAGGGCGCGGCGCAACGCGGAAACAGAAGGCGTTCGGGCATATTCAAACAACCTGGCGTACTCCGGAGAAGCGTCGACGAGCTGTTTTCTCAATTTTTCGATTTGCTGGCGCAAGTCGAAGATCCGGCGGTTGAGCTCGGCTTCGCGTTCGGACAGGCCCTGCTGGGCTGCTACCCATTGCTGCTTTTCCAGCATGGAGAGTTCCGACTCCAGGTCGCGTTTGTCGATCAGGCGCTGCACCGGGATTCCGTTAAAACTCAGGGCCTGGGTTTGCCGGATGGCGTCGAGGAGGGTTTGCCCTTTGTATTGTTCGCTGAGCTGAAACGCCCGTTCGAGGTAGCTGATTTTAGCGGTTTGTTTCCATGCCTGGAAATTGGTTTCCACCGCGGAGGCATACAAGGCAAAAGCAGCTTCCGCCCACTGCGTCCTGCCGTCTTCCGACAACCGCAGGCGCAAGCGGTTCGACAGTTGCAGGGCAGTTTCCAGCAATCCGGCAGCAGCCTGCGGGTTGCCGCCCGTTTTTCGGATATACTTGCTTTCCAGCACCAGCAGCGCAAGAATCTCCGGAGCAAGCACCCGGTTCACCCGGTTGGTGTTGCGGTCGGGCCACAACAAACCCAGGGCACTGCGAACCATTGCCAGTGCCGCCTTGGGCCGCCCCAAAGCAGATTCGGCCATGGCTTGGTGCTTCAACGCCAGGGCTTCGCCTTCCAGCGTATAGACCTCGCGGTTTTGCAGGAGCGTAGTGACTTCTTTCAGCACAGCGATGGCGGTGTAAGGCTGCTTCAATTGGAGGTGGCACAACGCGATGCTGTTGAGGCATTGCGCCAAATCGGGGTGACCTGCAGGGTATACCTTATGAAAGATGCCAGAGGCCCTTTTCAGATACGGAAGCGCCTCCCGGTACTGCCCCTGGTGCAAAAACCCATTGCCCAGGTTGCTTAAAACCGGCGCCAGATAGGGATGCGACATCCCATATTGCTTTTCAAATACGGCCAGGGCCTCCAGATGAAGGCGTACCGCTTCTTCGGCTTCGCCTCTCGCTTGCAGGCAAAGCCCGATTTTGTGCTGTACTGCAGCTTTTTCCGATGGTTTGTCTTCCGTGTACAGCGTTTCCGCCTGCCGGAAATAGGTCTCCGCTTCGCGCACCTCAAACTGATCGAGCAGGACATCACCGATATTTTCATACAGGGGAGCTAAAGCGGGATGCCCTTCTCCAAACTGTTCGTTCCGGATGTCCAGGGCCTGTTTCAGATGCTGGAGGGCCTGTTCGTAATTCCCCGATTCGAGGTATGCTCGGCCCAGATTGTTGTGCACTTGAGCCGTCTTGGGGTGCCGTTCTCCCAGCACGCCGATGCGCAGGTCCAGGGCTTCCTGATAGAGCCGGATGGACTCGGCATAGTTGCCAAGGAAAAGATAGCAACTGCCTAAATTATTCAGGCTGACTGCCAAATCGGGGTGTTCGGAAGGCAAAAGAAGGTCCCTTAATTCTTTGGCGCGAAGATGGTAACGCAGGGCCTGCTGGTAATCGCCCGATTCCAGGAAGCAATTCCCCAGGTTGTTGTAGGAGTCGGCGGTTTTTCCTGCAGTGACGCCCAGCAGCGCTTCCCGAACGTTGAGGGCTTGCCGGTAGTACTCCATGGCTTTAGCCCAGTTGCCCGTTTTGAGGTAATATTCCCCCAAGCCGTTCCAGGCATCGGCCCGGATCAGAGAGGCCACTTTTCCACGCCCTTTTACCATGTCTACGACGCCCTGATACTGGTTTCGGGCGGCTTCGGCGTCTCCTTCTTCCAGAAACGCTTTGCCCAACACCAGCAGGTAGAGCGGGACCGAGTCGGCCGGCACGCCTTGCTCCAGGGCCAGCTGCGCCTCCCGGATAGCCTGGGTATATTCTCCTTTTTCCACCAGCACTTCCAGCTCAGAAAGGGGGGCATAGGGCGGTTTCTGGCTTAACGCCATGCAAGGAAAAACCAAAGCCAGCAAAAGGAACCAAGGCAGTTGTCGTGGCATAATCCAATCTTCGCTAACGCGGACCTAAACTAGTTTCTTTTTTTCAAATCCATCAACGAAAGTAAGCAAAATGCCCGGAAAGGAAATCAAAACGAGTAGCATTGGAAATCGTGTCTTGGGGTTGTATCAAAAGAGGGTACGCTGCCACCGGCATGAAAAATGAACCTATTTTTTTGCTGCCTGGACTAATGCATTCGTTTTATGTAAACCAAAGGCAGCGCTTCGTCCATGGCCTGCAAGCCCGTTGATTTTTCCATCCTTTTTAGCCCCAAAGGCAATAACTTCCTATTGAGACGGCCCCGGTTTCTTCACCTCTGGGAATAAAGCCGTAATTTCGCCTGGAAAAAAGTTGAAAAAAATTCGTTTTCCAGGAACGTTCGCCCCCCGAAAAACACCTGATTATGAGTGCGCTCCAATTTAGTAATGATGCTTTTGTAGAAGCTGTTAAGAAAGGAGGCCGGGAACGGGAAGCAGCCATACGCTGGCTGTACCTGGACCAGGACCTCCGGGCCAAAGTCGGCGCGTTTGTACGCAACAACCAAGGCAATCAGGAAGATGGGACCGACATCTTCCACGAAGGGATCCTCGTGCTGGACCGCAACATCCGTGAAAACCGTTTTCGCGGGGAAGCGCCGGTGAAAGGGTATTTTTTCAGCATCTGCCGGTTCTTATGGATGAACCGGTTCCGGAAACAGGCCAAAGTCTCCCTCATGGAGCCGGGCGCCGCGCCGGAACAACCCGATGAAGACACGCCGGAAGGCGTTTTCCACCGGGAAGAACTCAAGGAGGTGCTGCGGAATGTACTGAACACCCTCGGGGAACAGTGCCGGAAGATCCTGGAAATGTGGAAATTGTCGTACTCCATGGCCGAAATAGCAGCATCCCTCGGGATGGACAGCGATGCCCAGGCGCGCAAAGCCAAGTACCGCTGCCACCTCGGACTTATGCAACACCTGGACAACAATCCGGGAATCGCTCAACTTTTAAAGCAATGGCTATGAACCTGGAACTTTACCTGCCCCAATTTGAAGCCTATACGGAAGGGACGCTTTCCCCCGGCGAACGCGAGGCGTTCGACCTGGAACTGGCGTCTAACCCCGAATTCAAAGAAGCGTTCAGCCTCTATCAGGTCAGTCTCCACGTAATGGAACAGCAAATTGAAGACACCCTCCGGGCCACGCTGAAAGACTGGGAGAAAACCCATTCCGGGGCGGATTCCGCCAGGACGGAAGCCCGCATCGTGTCTTTCCGGGCCCGCCTGGTCCGCTATAGCGCGGCAGCGGCCGTGCTGCTGCTCGTCGGTGTTTTCGGGCTTAGCCTGGTTTCCCGCAACTACGGCAACCAGAGCCTGTACGCCCGCTACTACGACGACCCCGCCCTGGGCGGACTTCGGGGCGACCCGTCTGCTCCTGCTGCCGGCCTGCTGGAAGAAGCCAAAGAAGCTTATCAAAACCAGGATTTTGCGCTTGCAGCGGACAAGCTCCGTGCCGTCCCACAGACCGATCCCCAATACCCGGAAGCCCTGTATTACCTGGGGCATACGTACTCGCAAACGGGCCAATATGCCGAGGCTCAGCAGGCGTTTTCCCAGGCTGCCTCAGCCGGCGATTCGCGGTTCAGCGAAAAAAGCGAATGGTACGCCGCCCTCTCCTGCCTTCGCGCCGGCGAAGACGACGCTGCTTGCCAGGATTTGTTTGACCGGATGGCTGCCAACCCGGACCATTCCTTCCACCACCAGGCAAAAGAAATGGTCCGCCAACTCGGAAGCTTCTGGAGAAAAATCTCCGGCGTGTTCCGGTAACCAAGTCCCCACTTTTTTCCAGGAAAGGGCTATCTTTGCGAAACTAGGCCAAGCCGGGCAGGCTGGGGCAAATTGTTTGCCCAAATTCTTGAACCAACCTGCACGTAACTTTGTCTTAGTCCTAGTTTCGCAAAAATCAAAACCTTTTTCATGGACGCAGTACAAACCAAACTACCTTACAAGGTCAAAGACATTGCCCTGGCCGATTGGGGGCGGAAAGAGATCGAACTGGCGGAAGCCGAAATGCCCGGCCTGATGGCGCTCCGGGAAAAATACGGCCCCTCCAAGCCGCTGAAAGGCGCCCGCGTCGCAGGCTGCCTGCATATGACCATCCAAACGGCGGTCTTGATCGAAACGCTGCTCGAACTGGGCGCTGAAGTGGCCTGGTCGTCCTGCAATATCTTTTCTACCCAGGATCACGCCGCCGCCGCGATTGCAGCCCGCGGTATCCCCGTCTACGCCTGGAAAGGCATGAACGAAGAAGAATACTGGTGGTGCGTGGAGCAAACCCTCTTCGCGTTCGAAGGCGGGCAACCGCTCAACATGATCCTCGACGACGGCGGCGACCTCACCAATGTGGTGCTGGACAAACACCCCGAACTCATCCCCAGCATCCGGGGAATCAGCGAAGAAACAACCACCGGCGTGCACCGCCTCTACGAGCGCATGAAAAACGGTACCCTGCCCGTTCCGGCGATCAACGTCAACGACTCGGTGACCAAATCCAAATTCGACAATAAGTACGGCTGCAAAGAATCCCTGGTGGATGCAATCCGCCGCGCTACCGACCTCATGCTCGCCGGCAAAGTTGCCGTCGTGGCAGGCTACGGCGATGTAGGCAAAGGTTCCGCCGCTTCCCTGCGCGGGGCAGGATGCCGGGTGATCGTCACGGAAATCGACCCCATCTGCGCCCTCCAGGCAGCAATGGACGGCTACGAAGTGACCCCCATGCACAAAGCTATTCCGAGAGCCGACATCATCGTCACCGCTACCGGCAACTGCGACGTCGTCACCGAAGAGCACTTCTACCTGATGAAAGACAAAACGGTGGTCTGCAACATCGGCCACTTCGACGACGAGATCGACGTCGCATGGCTCAACGGCGCCTACGGACATACCCGCATCAACATCAAGCCGCAGGTGGATAAATACCACATCAACGGACGGGATATCATTCTTCTTGCCGAAGGCCGCCTCGTCAACCTGGGCTGCGCTACCGGCCACCCCTCCTTCGTGATGTCTAACTCCTTCACCAACCAAACCCTCGCGCAGATGGATTTGTGGGAAAACGGAGATCAATACGAAAACGCCGTATACACCCTGCCCAAACACCTCGACGAGGAAGTAGCCCGCCTCCACCTCGCCAAAATCGGCGTCGAACTGGAAGTCCTCAACGACAAGCAGGCCAGCTACATCGGCGTGCCGAAAAATGGCCCGTATAAGTCGGATATGTATCGGTATTAAGTAAAGTTACGAGGTTACGGAGTTACGAGGTTGCGAGGTAAAGATGTAGCGGCATTCAATACCTCGCAACTTCGCAACCCCGTAACTTCGCAACCCCGTAACTTCGCAACCTCGCAACCCCGTAACCCCGTAACTTCGCAACCCCGTAACTTCGCAACCTCGTAACCTCGCAACCTCGTAACCCCGTAACTTCGCAACCTCGCAACCTCGTAACCTCGCAACCTCGTAACCTCGCAACCTCGTAACCTCGCAACCTCGTAACCTCGCAACCTCGCAACCTCGCAACTTCGCAACCCCGTAACCCCGTAACCCCGTAACTTCGCAACCTCGCAACCTATAAAAATGCAATCGCTCTTCCAAACCTACCTCACGCTCGGATTTGAGCATATCGCCGACTTAAAAGGGTACGACCATATCCTTTTCATCATCGCGTTGTGCGCCATTTACAAGTTGTCGGAATGGAGGAAAGTGGTCATTCTGGCGACAGCCTTTACCCTGGGGCATTCCATTACCCTGGCCCTGGCAGCATTGGATATTATCCCGATCAACGCCGCCTGGATTGAGTTCCTGATCCCCGTGACGATCCTGGCGACGGCCATCTACAACGTGGTCGTGCACCGGTTTTCGAGAGAGATGGAAGAAGGTACCTTCGACCGCCGGATGAACCTCAACTACTTTTTTGCTGCGGGATTCGGGTTGATCCACGGCATGGGGTTCTCGAATTTCTTCCGGGCTATGGTCATGCCCGGGGAACACGCCCAACTGATCAAACAGTTGTTCGCGTTCAATATCGGGGTGGAAATGGGGCAGTTGCTCATTATCGCCTGCGTTTTGACCGCCGCCTACATCGCGTTCAACCTGGGCAAAATCAAGCAGCGCGAATGGAATTTATTCATCTCCGGCGGCGCCGCCGCCAACGCCCTCGTCATCGCTTTGGAACGGTGGCCGGGGTAAGCGTTTAGGTGTTAACGCCTAAACGCCTAAACGCTCTAACGTTACGACCCACGCCAATGACTGTATTCATATTCTTCCTTTTTGCTGCATGGGGCTCCACCCACGCGTTCCACGTGAGTAAGGCTGTGGTGGAATACAATACGAGCGAACAGGCGGTGCAGGTCAGTATGCACCTCTTTCTCGACGATCTGGAAGCAGCGTTAAAACAGACCCACCCGGAACCGCTGTATCTGTGTTCTGATAAAGAAAAACCCGAAGCGGAGACGTACCTGAAAGAATACCTGAACCGGCACTTCCGGCTGGTCCTCGATGGGCAGTCCAAGGCCTTGAATTTCCTGGGCAAGGAGCCTTCAGAAGACTTACAAGGCGTATGGTGTTATCTGGAAATTCCCAAAACCAAAGCGCCGAAATCCATCCGGGTGATCCATACGGCTTTGATGGAAGTATATAGCGACCAGAAGAATATCGTCCACCTGAGTTTTCCGGGTAACCGGGAATGGACTTGCCTGCTGTCGAAAGACCATACAGAAGAAACCCTGACACTTTAATCCAACCGCCTTCCGATGAACCTATTGAAAGATACGTGGCGTGCCTTATTCATTTTCCCGATCCGCATTTACCAATGGACGATCGGCCCCTGGCTTCCCAGCAAGTGCGCCTATCACCCGACGTGTTCGCGCTATACGGTGGCGGCGATACAGGAATGGGGCGTGGCCAAAGGGATCTGGATGGGCGTCAAGCGCATCGGCCGCTGCCACCCCTGGGGCGGGTTCGGGCACGATCCGGTACCCTCCCGGCCGGAAACCAAATAACAATCAACCCAAACCATCATGCTGCAACGACCGCGTAGAAATCGCCGTTCCGAAGCCATCCGCGGGATGGCCCAGGAAACCCATCTGGAAGTTAGTCACCTCGTACAACCGCTTTTCCTACTGGATGGACGCGGAATCCGAAAGGAAGTCGCTTCGCTGCCGGGAACCTTCCGCTTTTCTCCGGACGAAGCCAAAAAAGAAGTGGAATCCTGTCTGAAGCTCGGGTTGCGGAATTTCATCCTCTTCCCGGCCGTAGAGGAAAGCCTGAAAGATCCCCACGCCACCTACAGCTACCACCCGGACAACTTCTACCTCCGCGTTGCCCGGGAGTTGAAAGCCGAATTCCCGGAAAGCTGTCTCATCAGCGATGTAGCCATGGATCCCTACAGTTCCGATGGCCACGACGGGCTGGTCAAAGACGGGCAGATACTCAACGACGAGACCCTCCCCATTCTGGCTCGCATGGCTGTCGCCCAGGCAGAAGCAGGTTTCGATCTTATCGGCCCGTCGGATATGATGGATGGGCGCGTGGGCGCCATACGCCGGGCGCTGGATGAGAACGGATTCACCCAAACCGGCATCATGGCCTATACTGCCAAGTATGCCAGCGCCTATTACGGCCCCTTCCGCGACGCGCTCGACTCCGCGCCCAAATCGGGCGACAAAAAAACCTACCAGATGAACCCCGCCAACGCACGCGAGGCCCTCATCGAAGCTGCCCTCGACACCGAAGAAGGAGCCGACTTTCTTATGGTCAAACCCGCCCTCAACTACCTGGATGTCATCAGCCTCCTCAAACAACATTTCGAACTGCCCATCGCCGCTTACCATGTGAGCGGCGAATGCGCCATGATGATTGCCGCCGCCCAAAACGGATGGCTCGACCTGGAAAAAGCGGTGCCCGAAACCTTGCTCAGCATCCGGCGCGCGGGGGCCGATGTGATTATTACCTATTTTGCAAAACGATATGCGGAAAGGCGTTGAGGCGTTGAGGCTTTTCAAACGTTCAAGGGTTCAAAAGCTGTCCAGCCTTTGAACCCTTGAACGTTGAACTTTTAAACCAAAGCGCCTTAAGCCCCAAGCCTTTTGCCCTTTCTCTCCTTTCGCCTACTGAAGAATCACTTCCCTTTCCTCCACCATCTTGCGGATGTTGATGAGGGCGTAGCGCATCCGGCCCAGGGCGGTGTTGATGCTCACGCGGGTGAGTTTGGCGATTTCTTTGAAGCTCATATCGGCGTAATGGCGCAGGATGACGACTTCGCGCTGCTCGGGAGGGAGCATATCCACCAGCTGGCGGACGCGGTCGTGGGTCTGGCTACGCATGATATTCTGCTCCGCGTTGCCTTCCGGCGCCTGGAGCACGTCAAAAATGTCGAAAGTCTCGGTTGGAGACACCTTGGGGCGGCGCTTGGTACGCCGGAAATAGTCTACGCACATGTTGTAGGAAATCCGCATAGCCCACTGCAGGAACTTGCCCTCGTGGTTGTATTTCCCCTTGCGCAGGGTGTCGATAATCTTGATAAACACTTCCTGGAAAATGTCCTCCGCCAGACTCTGGTCCTTCACGAACAGATAAATAGAGGTGTAGATCTTTTGTTGGTGGCGGTCAAGCAATTCTTCGAATGCGCGCTCATCTCCTTCCAAATAACGGGCGATGAGCTGCTGATCATTAAGCGGCGTAACTTGCATAACTAAATAGTTTACGTTGTGTGGGATCCTGAAAAAACTAATTTAGTGTAGAAGTTTTACGCCGATAGAGAACGATTTAGACTGCTTAACAATGATTTTTCTGAAAGGATGGCTCAAAGATAACCGCTTGATTCAAAAAATGCCAAGACCCCGCGATTATTTTTCCAAAATTAACACAAAATTAATCCCGAAATAAAATAATTCTTTCAATTTTTCGAAACCTGCCCGACAATCCCCCGCAAATCGGGTTGATTTCCTAATGAATAGCGCTTCCATCTCCCGTGTGCAAGCAATAATTTCTTTTTCCACCCGCTTCCTTCGTCAGGATCGATGGCCTCGAATTGGTTCGGGATTTTCCAAACCAATTCGCGTCAGGTAAACCGGGATTGCGTACTTTTGACGGACATAAAGCACAGGGGTAACATGCCGGAAAAAAAGCCCACGACCGTTGCCGATCTGCCTCGGGTAGAAAAAGGGGCGCCCACGATTTTCATCAAAGGCGCAAGATCCAATAATCTCAAGAACATCGACCTGGAGATCCCTAAAAACCGTCTGGTCGTGGTCACCGGGGTGTCGGGATCGGGCAAGTCGTCAATCACCATGGACACCCTGTTTGCCGAGGGCCAGCGCCGCTACGTAGAAAGCCTGTCTTCCTACGCCCGGCAGTTCCTCAACCGGATGAAGAAGCCAGACCTCGACTATATTAAAGGCATCTGCCCGGCAATTGCTATCGAGCAAAAGGTAAGCACCAGCAATGCCCGGTCTACCGTAGGCACCCTGACCGAAATCTACGACTACCTGCGCCTGCTCTTTGCCCGCATCGGAAAAACCTACTCCCCGGTCTCCGGCGAGCTCGTCAAAAAGCACGAAGTGTCGGATGTGACCGACTATATCCATCGCTTTGCCCCGGGTACCCGGGTACAGCTCTTTATCCCGTTGCCTTACAAATACAAGGAGCGGACCCTGGCCCAGGAGTTGGGGCTCCTCCTGCAAAAAGGCTATACCCGCCTGAAAATCGAAGGCGAGCTGCGCTCCATCCAGGATTTTCTGGAATCGGGCGCCCCTCTGCTCAGCCAGAACATTGAGGCGGCAAAAGCCGAGAATCCGTTAATCCTGATCGACCGCTTCGCCGTGGCCCCCGAAGACGAAGACAACCTGCGCCGGATCGCCGATTCGGTGCAAACCGCGTTTTACGAAAGCGAAGGCGAATGCCTGATCGAGGCGGAAGGCCAGGAAATCCGTCCGTTCAACAACCGGTTTGAACTCGACGGCATGCTTTTCGTCGAGCCTACCCCGCAGTTGTTCAACTTCAACAACCCCTTCGGCGCTTGCCCCTCCTGTGAAGGGTTCAGCCTCGTGATGGGCATCGACGAAGACAAGGTCGTTCCGGACAAGACCCTCTCCGTGTTCGATGGCGCCGTCGCCTGCTGGAAAGGCGAAAAGTACGGGCTCTATCTCGAAGACCTGCTCAAACACGGCCACCACTTCAACTTCCCTATCCATACGCCCTATCAGGACCTGACCAAAGACCAACGCAAGCTGCTCTGGTCGGGCAACGAATTCTTCCAGGGCATCCACGCTTTTTTTGCCGAACTGGAAGAAAAGCTCTACAAAGTACAGAACCGCGTCATGCTCGCCCGGTACAGAGGCCGGACCCTTTGCCCGGTCTGCGACGGCGCCCGCCTGCGCAAGGAAGCCCTCTACGTCAAAATCGCCGGAAAAAGCATTGCCGGGCTCATCGACCTGCCCGCCAACGAATTGTTGGCCTTCTTCCAAAGTCTGGACATGACCGGGTACGACCAGCAGGTGGGAAGGAGGTTGCTGCACGAGATCCAAACCCGGCTCCAGTACATGTGCGACCTCGGACTCAACTACCTCACCCTCAACCGCATCTCCGCTACCCTTTCCGGCGGCGAAACCCAGCGCATCAACCTGACCCGCATGCTGGGCAGCAACCTGACGTCCTCGATGTATATCCTCGACGAGCCCAGCGTCGGTCTCCATCCCCGCGACACCAACCGCCTCGTTGGCGTATTGAGAAGGCTCCGGGACCTGGGCAACACCGTCATCGTCGTGGAACACGAAGAAGATATCATCAAAAATGCCGATTATCTGGTCGACATCGGCCCTGCCGCCGGCATCTACGGCGGCGAAGTGGTCTTTGCCGGCCCTTATGAGGACATCTATACCGAAGCGGGCGATAGCCTGACGACCAAATACATGAGCGGGCGCATGCAGATCCCGCTCCCGGAAACCCGCCGGCCCGTGAGGCATTTTATCGAAATCCTCGGCGCCCGGCAGCACAACCTCCAAAACATCGACGTCAAGATCCCCCTGGAGGCCCTCACCGTCGTATCGGGCGTATCGGGTTCGGGTAAAACCACGCTGATCAAGCAGATCCTTTTCCCTGCATTGAAAAAGCACCTGGGCCAACCTTACCCCAAATCCCCTGGTTTGTTTCTGCAACTCACCGGCGACCTGCGCCTGATCCAGGAAGTCGAAATGGTCAACCAAAACCCCATCGGCAAATCCTCCCGGTCCAACCCCGTCACCTACGTCAAAGCCTACGACAGCATCCGGGAACTGATGAGCAGCCAGCAACTATCGAAGATCCGTGGGTTCAAACCCAAGCATTTTTCCTTCAACGTCGACGGGGGGCGCTGCGACGCTTGCAAGGGAGAGGGAGAACAAGTCATCGAGATGCAATTCCTCGCCGATGTGCGCCTCGTGTGCGACGTGTGCAACGGAAAACGGTTCAAGGAAGAAGTCCTGGAAGTAGAATACAAAGGCAAAAATATAAATCAGATTCTGGAACTGAGTATCGACGAGGCCATGGTCTTTTTTGCCGATGTTCCGGAGATCATTGGCAAGCTCAAACCGCTTCAGGATGTGGGGCTGGGGTATATCCATATGGGCCAGAGTTCCAGCACCCTTTCCGGCGGCGAAGCCCAGCGCGTGAAACTGGCCGCTTTTCTCGGACAAGAACGCCAAACCAGCCACTTCGTCTTTATTTTTGACGAACCCACCACGGGCCTTCATTTTCACGACATCCGCAAACTGCTCGACGCCCTCAACGCCCTCGTGGACCGGGGCCATACCGTTATCGTCGTAGAACACAACCTGGAGGTCGTCAAGTCGGCCGACTGGGTCATCGACCTTGGCCCCGAGGGCGGCAGCCAAGGCGGCCGCCTGCTGTTTCAGGGCCGCCCGGAAGACCTGCCCGGAGTAGTAGGATCCTTTACGGGAGAATTTCTAAAAGACAAGGTTGACGGTTGACGGTGGACGGTGGACGGGGGACGGGGGACGGGGGACGGTTGACGGGCCTCGGAGAGGCCTACCATTTGTAGTACGGAAGGAGCCAAACCATGAAAAGCAATTACGACAAATTCCCCTCTGTTTCGATCGAAGGGGCCCTTTGGGAAGGATGGGGCGCCATTCTGAGCGCTTTAAGCGACGCGTTGCAGGGCAACGCGGTGCTGGCGGTAGACTGCTACCCTGGCGTGTGGTATGCCCCGCTGAAGCGCGAGATAACGAACCTGCCGCATGCGCTTTGCATCGATACCGCAGACCTGATGAAATCCGAACCGGAGATCCTGCGAATGACCGCAGATTTCGTCACGGAAGACGCGCTTTTTGGGTACATGTCCAACCTCGAATTACAGCGCTATTTTGATCCCGAAAAATTGCAGGCAGCGAGGGACCGGATAAACGCCCATACCGGAACGGCGATCGTATTTGGCTATGGCGCCGCCCTGGCCGGCCCGGCCAACGTGTTGGTGTATGCCGATATGCCCCGCTGGGAGATTCAGCTGCGCATGAGGAAGCATCTGGTGGATGGATTAGGCGTACAAAACCGCCACGAACCCTTCTCCCTTCAATACAAGCGCGGGCTGTTCAACGACTGGCGGGTGTGCGATAAGCACAAAAGAACCTTATATGAAAAAGCCGATTTTTGGCTGGACACCACGTTGCCCGATTCTCCCAGGCTTATCGACCAAGCTACTTTTCACGCAGGGCTGAACAAAACCGCCTCCATGCCTTTTCGGGTTACGCCGTTTTTGATCCGGCGCCCTGGGGTGGCCAGTGGATGAAAACGGTATGCGATCTCGACCAATCGGCGGTAAATTACGGCTGGTGCTTCGATTGCGTCCCCGAGGAGAACAGCTTGCGATTAAAGGTCAACGGCGTTGATTTTGACATGCCGTCCATCAACCTGGTATTTGTGAAAAGCCGCGAATTGCTGGGGGAGCAAGTTGAAGCCCGGTTTGGCAAAGAGTTCCCCATCCGGTTTGATTTTTTAGACACCATGGAGGGCGGCAACCTCAGTTTGCAAGTACACCCCACCACCCAATACGCTCAGGAGCATTTTGGCATACCGTATACCCAGGACGAAAGCTATTACCTCCTGGATGCGGCGCCGGATGCTTGCGTCTTTTTAGGCTTAAACGAAGGCGCCGATAAAAACCGCCTGATCGCCGACCTGGAAACGGCGAGGGAAGATCCGGCCTTTGCTTTCGATGCGGAAAAATACGTCCATAAAATTCCTGCGCAAAAACACGACCATTTCTTAATCCCTGCCGGAACCATTCATTGTTCGGGAAAAAATGCCATGGTGCTCGAAATAAGCGCTACGCCATTTATTTATACCTTTAAGCTTTGGGACTGGCAGCGCATGGGGCTCGACGGAAAGCCAAGACCAAATAACGTGCACCGGGGCAAAGAGGTGATCAACTGGAACCGGGACGCCAGGGATGTAACAGAAAATCTGGTAAACCAATTTATTCCTGTTGCAGCAGGCGACGGCTGGGCGGAAGAAAAAACCGGACTGCACCCTACCCAGTTTATCGAAACCAGGCGCCACCGCTTCACCAAAAAAGTTGGGCACCACACGCAAGGCAACCTGAACGTACTCAATTTGGTAGAAGGCAGGGAAGTGCTCGTTGAAAGCCCCGAACATGCCTTTGAGCCGGTCGTGATCCATTATGCGGAAACGTTCATCGTTCCTGCAGCGGTTGGCCCTTACACGATCAGGCCCTATGGCACAGCAGAGGGTACGTTATGCAAAACAATGAAAGCATTTGTTCGAACAGCCTAAATAAATATCTATGGAAGTTTCAACCGGAAAGCAAGCGTTCAATGCCGTATTAGCCGTTTTCTTCGGCTTTTTCATTATGGGATTTGTAGATGTGGTTGGCATAGCAACCAATTACATCAAAAGCGACTTTTCGCTAACGGCCGGAATGGCAGGCACGTTGCCGATGCTGGTTTTTTTGTGGTTCGCCATTTTTTCCATCCCCACCGGAATTATCATGGGCGCCATTGGCCGCAAGAAAACCGTGCTTTTGGCCCTGGGGATCACGACGGTCGCGATGGCGATCCCTTTTGCGATCTATCAATTCTGGGCGATCCTGGTCGCCTTTGTTTTGTTGGGCATCAGCAACACGATCTTGCAGGTCGCGCTGAACCCCCTGGTAGCGGCCATGTTCAGCAAAGAAAAAACAGCCAGTCTGCTGAGCGCAGGTCAATTTGTCAAAGCGATCTCCTCTTTTGTGGGAC
The DNA here is from genome assembly GCA_016713275.1 of Haliscomenobacter sp. GTDB lineage: Bacteria > Bacteroidota > Bacteroidia > Chitinophagales > Saprospiraceae > JADJPL01. Next base: position 69,906 of record JADJPL010000013.1, on the reverse strand, counting down.
CGATCCTGGCCGGTTTTTCGGCTACGTACTTTGGAGACTGGAAGCTTACCTTTGTGGTTTTGGCTATTGCCTCCTTGCTCTCGGTGCTGTTATTGGCTTCGGCCAGCGTCAAAGAAATTGGTTTTGAAAGCACCCCGGCTACCTTTGCCGGCGCGTTGGGTTTATTGAGCGATCGATTGATTCTATTCTGTTTTCTCAGCATCTTTTTGCTGGTGGGTTTTGATGTGGGAATTAATGTCTCGATCCCCGAGCTGTTGATGAAGCAAGGGGGGCTATCGCTGGAAAATGCGGGTTATGGAACCAGTATCTATTTTGCGGCCAGAACCATAGGCTCGTTCCTGGGCGCTTTCTTGCTGCTGAAGACCAAGCCGATGCCCTTCCTGCAGGCTTCGCTTGTCCTGGCGGTTATCGCGTTCGCCCTGCTTCTGTTCGCTAACCAGGTGTGGGCCTTGCGCGCGCTGATCTTTGTGCTGGGGCTTGCTTGCGCCAATATTTTTTCCATCATTTTCTCCATTGCGCTGCAAAAAAACCCGTCGCGTTCCAATGAAATTTCGGCCCTGATGATCATGGGCGTGTCTGGCGGCGCCGTTATTCCTTTTATTCAGGGTTTTATAAACGACCAAATCGGGTTTACAGCGGCGTTAGTTGTGATCCTCGTTTGCCTGGTTTTAATGGGAATGCTCAGCTTAAAAATAAGAACCCATGTATCGTAACGATTCCCGCATCGTATTGACCCTCGACGCCGGGGGTACCAACTTCGTCTTTTCCGCCATACAAGGCAATGCCGAAATCGTAGCGCCCGTCACCCTGCCGGCGCACCCCAACTCGATCGATGATTGCCTGGCGGCAGTGCTCCAGGGCTTTACTACCGTCCAGCGCGCGCTACCCTCCCCGGCGTCGGCCATCAGCTTTGCCTTTCCGGGCCCTGCAGATTATGTCAACGGCATTATTGGCGACTTGCCTAATTTCCCTGCTTTTCGGGGGGGTGTCGCGTTAGGGCCTTTCTTGCAACAGGCGTTCGGCATCCCTGTTTTCATTAACAACGACGGCAACCTGTTCGCTTACGGCGAGGCCCTGGCCGGTACGCTTCCGGAAGTCAACCGGTTGCTGGCCGAATCAGGCAGCAGCAAGCAATACAAAAACCTGCTGGCGGTTACGCTGGGCACCGGATTTGGCGGCGGCGTGGTGATCGACCGCCAACTCCTGCTGGGCGATAACGGCTGCGGCGGCGATGTGTGGCTGTCCGCCAATAAAACCAATCCCGCTTTAATCGCCGAGGAAGGCGTCAGCATCCGGGCGGTCAAAAGAGTGTACCGGGAATTGTCCGGCAACGACGAGGCCCTGACGCCCAAAGAGATTTTCGATATTGCCGAAGGCGCCCGCCCCGGAAACCGGCAGGCGGCCATCGAAAGTTTTGAATCCCTGGGAGCTGTCGCCGGCTTTACCATTGCCGAGTCGCTGAATATTGTAGACGGGCTGGTCGTCATCGGCGGAGGCATTGCCGCTGCGCATAAGTATATCCTGCCGGCTATGGTGGCCGAAATGAACGGGGTTCGGGGTACCATCCAGGGCGACGTCTTCCCGCGCCTGCAAATGAAAGCTTATAACTTGCAGGACGAAGCGCATGTAGCCGCCTTTTTAAAGGAAGAAAGCAAGCAGGTTCGGGTTCCCGGAACGGAAACTACCGTCGCCTACCACCAGCATAAAAAAACCGGAGTCACGGTAAGCCAGCTGGGCGCCAGCAAAGCCATAGCCCTGGGCGCCTATGCGTTCGCCCTGGCGCAACTGGGTTAAACGCAGCAGACCAGCGGTTGAGGGATTTCCTTCGCTTACTGTTCCTTCGCTCGCTCTAAAATAAAATAGAAGTCGTTGGGGTCGTCGTAATTGAGGCGCAGGTACCCAACGAAGGCCGCCTTGGCGTCCATTTTGTACCGTTTCCCGGGCTTGCTGGGTTGGATGCTCATCACGGAGGCGGGGCTGGCTTGCCCGCAAAAAAAACAAGAGGCCATCGGGAAAGCCGAAAGGGCAATTTGCCCTTCGCTTTCTTCGATGGGAATCACAAACCCTTTCACTTCCACCAACTGGCCATCCAGTTGGGTCAGGGTATCTGAAAAAACCGGAGCAAATAGCTCCATCTCGACCTCCTCGTACAGTTTTAGCACATATTGGATGCGGGTCAACATCGGCCAGGTAACCCTGACGGGCGTTTCGGAAGGACTGGCGTTGGTGCGGGGGCGCCTCGCGTCTCTCGATGGGTCGTACGGACGCAGGGGCACAAAGTCAAAAAGCGTTTCGTCCCATGCGTATACGGAATCAACAAACAAGGGGATGTCGGAAGCGGCATTGTCCGGCAGTTCGTAGTCCTCCGGAATTTCTAATGGCGGCTTGGCCAACCGGCTTTCTTTTATCCAGCCAAGGCCCCGGGCAATTTTTTTCGCGCGTCGCCAACAGCAACAAAAAGAGACCAACCAATACGACAATATTTCTTTTTTTCATTGAGTAAAGGATATGGAGGCTATTGGAGCGGGGCTGTCTCAAAAGACCGTTCTTTGCTCCCGGCATGAAATTTTATTTTTTGGCAGCCAGGGGCGAAAACGGTCTTTTGAGACAGCCCCCTCCTTCCTCCGAAAACGCCCGCAACCTGCAAATCAAACACCCCGTCAACCGTCTCCCGTCTCCCGTCAACCATCAACCGTCCCCCGTCAACCGTCAACCGTCAACCGTCAACCGTCTCCCGTCAACCATCAACCGTCAACCGTCCCCCGTCCCCCGTCCCCGTCTCCCGTCCCCCGTCCACGCCACCGTCAACCATCCACCGTCAACCGCTCCCGTCAACCGTCTCCCGTCCCCGTCTACTTAACCTCCACGGTGAACGTCGCTTCGGCGTCGGTTTCCCCGGTGCCGCAGGCGTTGGCGTTGTTCTTATCCGGTTCGTGCTTCAGGGTAACTTTCAGGGTTCCCGCACCGGCAGCGCCAGTTTTGAAGCTGCTGGAAAGCCCGAGCGGTTTGTTGTTTTTATCCTTGTCGAGGATGGTTGGGGAGGGCATGCTCCCGCTGCCTGTGAAGCAAACGAGGTGGACGTCCGATTCTTCCCCGACCTCTTCGGTGATATCGGCCGAGGGCGTTTTGGGCTCATCCAGGAACTCCACCTTCAGGGCATAGTCGGTGTTGGGCTTGAGGGCGATCTTGTCGATTACCGGAGCAAGGCCCCCGTCGCCGTCTTTGTCCGTCGCATTGAAGGTAACGGTGCTCCCCCCTCCGGTGAACGAAAGGCGGATCGTGGTAATGAGTTCCTGCTCGTTGTCAGGGTCGCTGTCTTTGTCTTTTTCGCATGCGGAAAAAACAAACGCGCCCAGGAAAAGAAAAGCAAATAGAAAGGACTTGAAGTTCATTGTACATGAATTAAGTGAATGAAAAAATAGCATAAACTTTGGCAATCTGCATCAGGGTTTCTGTCAGAACAGCGCAACCTGGAAGGGAATGCGCACGCGCAGCAGGAGGTTGCGGCCCGGTTCCGCGGCAAAGTACCGGAGCCGGTTGAGGTAGTCGCGATACTCGGTGTTCATCGCATTCAGGATGGAAAAACCCAGTTCGACCGGCTGGCGGCCCAGCGAGACAGAAAAGGAGCCCTCTACATCCAGCCGGAGGTAGCCGTCGGGGGGAGGGGCGTAATCTGCTCCCGCTGGGACCCATCGTTGCTTCAGCACGTGCTGGGCGGACACCTGGAGAAAATGCCGTTTTTCGGTGTCCTTCCCGGCGGGTATTTTATACCGCAGACTGTAGCGAAACTGGCTGGGCGGCATAAAGACCAGATAGTCTTTTTCGGCGGTATTCCACCCGTTGATCACAGACGCCTGGAATTCGGCGAGCCAGCGCGGAGAAGCCAGGATCGAAAACCGGGCGTCTATGCCGGTCAGACGGGCGTTGGCTTGGGAATAGCGAAACGCAGGGAAAGCCCCCCGGATGGTCAAAACCGGCTCATCCATAGGCTCCAGGAAAATATAATCCCGGATCAGGTTGTAGTACCCCATCACCGTGAGGGCTGTCTCCCGGGAATCCCCGGTCCATTCGAGGGTGAGGCTGGTATTCCAGGCCCGTTCGGATTGAAGGGAAGCCGTACCCTGTTCGTAGCTGGCTGACCCGTGGTGAACCCCTTCACTAAATAATTCGCTCACGTGGGGCGCTCTCCAGGCAGATCCGGTATTTGCCCGGAACGTCAGATGGTGATTGGGGCTGTATACGGCGCCCAATGTGCCCGACCAGCTTTTAAACGACTTGCGTTCTACGGCGGCGGCCTGCTCCAGAGGCCCTGCGGTCAGGTGCTGGATATCGTAGCGCATCCCCAACTCGAGTTCGAGCGGGGTACCCGGCCGTTTCCAGCGTTCGATCCAATACGCGCCGGCGACGTTGTTGTCATACCGGGGAAGCAATCCTCCCCGGTCGGTTGTATTGGTTTGGGCCATGTAATTGAGGCCCACGTTGCCTTCCACATGGGCGGCCCACTGGTGTTCCCAATCTGCTTCCACGCGATAGGTGGTAATCTCCAGCTGGATCTGCGCTTCGTCCACGTTTTCCGGAAGCGCGTTGTATCGCTTATGGGCGTCGTACTCCTGCCTGCGGTTGAATTGGCGGCTGAACTGAAGTTGGAACAACGAGGACTCGCCCGCAGCCCATTGGGTTTTCCATTTGACCAGCTCGTGAACCACCTGCTGCTGAGGCCGTCCGAGCGTATAGGAAAACGCGCCGTCTTCCAGCGGTCTTCCCCGGGCGATGGCATTTTCCAAATCGGTCAGGTTGCCGATATGGGCATCGCGAAGAATGCCTAATTGGGTATAAAACCGCGAATAGAACACGTCGGTGTTCCATCGCTCTTTTTCCAGCCTTGCTGTCCAGGAAAAATTGGCTTCGGAAATCCCGGTGTTGCGCAAAAAATAATCGGGCGTCCGGATATTCCCTCCGCGTTTCAGGGTTCCCTGCACCCTTCCGGACAGCGGGAATTTCGGGTTTTTGAGGCGCGCCTCTACCCTGCCGGAAGCGATGCCCGTTCGGCCGTTGCTCATTCCCTGAAGATTGATCTCCCCCCAGGCGCCGGGGGTTTTCGGCAGGGGGGCCGGCTGAACCAGAATAACCCCGCCCAGAGCGTCGCTGCCGTAGCGCACGCTGCCGGCGCCTTTGATGACCGTAATCTCCTGGGCGAGAAAAGGATCAATTTCCGGAGCATGCTCGGACCCCCATTGCTGGCTTTCCTGCCGGACGCCGTTATTCAGGATCAGTATCCGGTTGCTGTGCAGGCCCTGGATCACCGGCTTGGCGATGGTTGCGCCGGTATTCAGCGTGGTCACTCCCACCAGCCGCCGGAGGCTTTCCCCAAAGCCTAGCGCTTTTCCCGCTTCCAGGTCGGTTCCCTGAAGGGATTGTGCAGCCTGGGTATGCGCTGATCCCGCTTTCAACGCGTTTACCTCCACCCGCTCCAATTGGAGCCCGATCTCCTGCATCACCAGCACCACCCCGGTATCAGACTGTATCGACAAGAGGAGCCCCTTGCCCTGGTAGCCCAAACGAGTGCATTGCACCGTGTAAGACGCCCCAGGGCAAAGCCCTTCCAAATGGAAGTATCCTTTCTCATCGGCAAGCGTGCCATTGCCCGTTTCTTCTATGAAAACGGTAACATACGAAATAGGACTGCTTCCGGAAGCGTCCCGAACGTACCCGTACAAGTGCAAATGGCATTCCTGCGAGGGTAAGCACAGAGGAAAAAACGACAGGACGCTCAGAATAACGCCCTTATATAAAAGGGAAATCTTCTTCATTACCAGGAAAAATTACCTGACAAAATAGGCACAAGCAAAGGACCACCGGACAACCAGCGGAAACGATTTATGCCTGGGGAGGCCCCCTACCGGTCTGGTTGAAAAAACCGGAATCGGGATGACCGGTGGGAATGTGCGAAACTAACCGGGGCTCTGGTTGCCGTGGTTGGGAAAAAGAAATCGAAAAGGCAGGGAGCAAAACCTGGGAAAAACTAAAATCGCAAAGAGCGCAACCGTGAACCTCATGGCTTTGGGAATACCCTGGCCGCAGGTTGCCTTCCTTCGTGTCCCGGGGCGGATGCACGCAGCTTGAAGCCTCCGACTTCAACGCCAGACGATGCCACTCCGCTGTGATCAGCGGAGTAAGAAATAAGCAAAGCAAAGCAGCCGCTCCTAATCGTTTCAAAAAAGAATACTTCAAATGCGTTTTTTTCCCTTTTATTTGTATTATCGAATCAAATCGAATAACGTGCTGCCGAATTATTCGTTTATACAAATATAGACTTATTTTGCAACCACGTTTCATTTTATCATGAGATCTTCAGAAAACCCGGAAGTGCTGGCGCCTTTAGAGGAAACCGCATCCTCTGCCAGCCAATTGCTCAAAGCGCATTCCCTGCGGCGGACGGCCATCCGGGAACAGGTGTTGGAAGTCTTCCTGCACCGCAACGAAGCCGTTTCCCAAAGCGACCTGGAGCAGGCCCTTGGCCACCCCGACCGCATTACCCTCTATCGCACCCTGCGGACCTTCGAAGATAAGGGCCTGGTCCATCGGGCTTTCGATGGCACGGACAAGCTGAAATTCGCGCTTTGTTCGCCGGGCTGCTCCCCCCACAAACACCAGGATCAGCACGCGCACGGGCATTGCGAGCATTGCGGACGCACCATTTGCCTGGAGCATGTCCACCTCCCCGAACTGCAATCCATCGACGGATTTGAGGTTAAGTCTACGTTCCTTATCGTCCAGGGCGTCTGTTCCGATTGCGGAAAGCAGATTGCTGCCAAAAAATAAGCCTTTGAAAACGCTCCTGCTTGTTCCGGTCCTCCTCCTGTTTTATGGATGCGCCACTCCAAATCAGGCTTTACTTGACCGGAAGCAAGCGGAAGTACTTGGCGCCCAGGCCGGTTCTGTTGGGGAGACCGTCCGGAAAAGCATCGGCTTGCTGGTCTCCCTGCGCAATAATATCAATATACAGGGACGTTCATTAACCCGGAAAGAACTGGATTTTGTGGCTACTGCTTCGCAGTTGGAAGAACGCTTCCTGGAGTGGAACGCATTGCCTTCCCCAAAGGAAGGAAAAAACGCATCCGCAGCGAAAAAGCACCTTTCTTTCCAGGAAAACCGGCTCAAACAGATCCAGGACCTGGAACTTCAAGCGGCCCAATTACTTTTTATAAAAATAAACTGACTGGTCCATGCCCAACTCACCTAAGCTTTATGCCCTGCTCGCCGCAGTGGACGCCTATCGGTATCCCGTGCGGCCCCTGAATGGCTGCGTTAATGACATCATGCGGTTCAAGCAATACCTGGAAACGGCAGAAAGCCGAAATTTCCAGCTTCAGATCGAGGTGCTAACGAATGAAAAAGCCACGAAAGGAAACATCGTCAAGCGGTTCGAAGATCACCTGGCTAAAGCCGGGCCGGAAGATATAGCGCTTTTCTACTACGCCGGCCATGGCGCCCAGGAAAAAGCGGACCCGGCGATCTGGCGGTTCGAACCCGACGGCAAACTGGAAGGATTGGTTTGTTATGATTCCATTCCTTCCACCGGTCAGAATTTTAACTTACTAGTAGACAAAGAATTGCGCTTCATGATACACCGTTTGGCGCATGGAACGCCGCAAAAGCCCCGGAAAGACCCGCCCCATGTCGTCATGATCTTCGATTGCTGCCATTCCGGCGACAACACCCGCAACGTGTATATTGCCAAAGAGAGCCGGGTGGTCAGCGAGCGGAAGTTCAAGCCGATGCCTGCTCAAGCTGGTCAGCCCCGGATGGGGGCAATCCTGCCTCCCCGCAAATGGGATCAATTCCTTTTTGCCAAAGACATCAAGCTGGCCGACCTGAAATCCAAACCGCTTCCTGAGGTGATGCCGGAAGGGCGGCATGTTCAACTCGCCGCTTGCCAGAGCGATGAGTCGGCTTATGAATCCGGCGGATCGGGGGTGTTCAGCCGAAACCTCGTCGATGTGCTCCAGCGGTCGGGCGGCAGCATCAGTTATTTCGACCTGAAAAACCGGCTGCGCTATTTCATCAAAAACCAGTTTCAGCAATCTCCGCAGATCTTTGGCGGCGGCGGGCCCGAAAACCGCCGGCGATCTGTACAAAGGGTTTTTGAACAAAACCTCCGGTACCAATCCGCTTTATGGCAACGTGGTGTACAACCCCAAATCGGGATGGATCATGGACCTGGGCGCCGTGCACGGCATCTCCACCCAGGCTACCGTGGTCAAGGTGATCCCCGCCGGCAAAACGAGCCCCGTCTTTGAGGCCCGGATCAAGTCGGTCTCCGCCTCCGAGACGTTGTTGCAATTCGACCCGGCGACGGAATCCAAACTGAGTAAGGACAAAGAATTATACCAAGGGTATATCGACGGGTTCCTTTCTGCTCCTATCCGGCTGTACATCAGCGACGTGGACAAGGAAGAAAGCGCTGCCCGCCAGCTGAAAGAGATGCTAGGGAAACAGGGAAAAAACCTGTCCGTTGCCCAGAAGGAGCGGGAAGCCGATTACGCCATTCAACTGATGAATGGCTGCTTCTCGATCACCAAACCGGGCGATCCTTACCGCCCGTTGGTGTACCCGCAGAAAGGCTTTACGCCAAAAGCGCTGGAGCAAACATTGGCCGACCTGCAACATATCGCCCAATGGGAGTACGTCAAAAACCTGAATAACGACGGACCCAACCGGCTTCCTCTCGATGCGGTAGCGGTTGAATTTTTCAAGGTCCAACCCGATGGCAAAGAAACGCCGATCGCTGTTTCGGCAGACGACGTGCGCACAGCTTATGATTCGGGAAATTTTGACGACCGCCCCTACGGCGGAAATATCCGCATCCGGGTGAGCAACCGCAGCACGTTTCCAGTGTTTGTCAGCTTGCTCTCGCTTTCTAACACTTTCGAGGTGTTCGGAGAGTTGATCACCGGGAAAGTCCAGAAATTGGAACCTCTCGCTGCTGGAGGCGCCGCCTGGGTATTCGATGGCGGCAACGTAGGTTTGTATTACGAACCTTCGGTCGAGTATTTCAACCACCCCGAAAGCGTCAGCTACCTCAAGCTCATCGCTTCCAGGCAGGAATTCTCTGTGGATACGCTCGAACAGGCCGCATTGGCTGACCCTGCGCTCCTCGTCACCCGCACCCGAGGTGGAGAGCGCGGTATCACCCGCCCGGCCAACAACGCCGACGCCGATGCCTGGATCACCCGTTTGTTCACCCTCCGCCTGCCCAACCCCCGGTTTAACAAGATCAGCAAAGCAGAGGTGCAGGCCTGGTCCAAAACCGAGGCAGGGCCCTGGATGAAAGGCATTTATAAATAGACGGGAGACGGGAGACGGTGGACGGTGGACGGTGGACGGTGGACGGGAGACGGGGGACGGGGGACGGGAGACGGGGATTGTTCAAAAAAGGGGGTATAACCTTTTCTTGGTTTGCGGTCCTGCTAAAAGGAGTATCCGGTTACGTCCGGAAAGTCTGGTTGGAGGCAGAGCCTCCACGTAGAGTGGGTCTGAGGCGGAGCCTCGAACCAGAGGCGGAGGCGGAGCCTAGAACCAGGTTTTTTGAACAGTCTCGACGGTGAACTTTTCCGTCCACCATCGCCCGTCCCCGTCCACCGTCCACCGTCCCCCGTCCCCGTCCCCCGTCCCCCGTCTCCCGTCTCCCGTCTAACCTCTAATCCCGATGCGGTTCAAAATGTTCAGTGTAATCAGATAGGTTGGTTTCACGCCTTCGACGCCGAGGCTGCCGGAGGCGAGGGTGCTGCCGGTCTCCAGCGGATTGTCAGAGGCGTAGTAGGCATAGCGGATGGCGGCATCAGGGCGGATATTGTTTCGGATGCGGGCCGCCGCCTGAATGGCTTTTTGGTAATGCGCGCCTTCCATTTCGAGCCCAACGGCTTTCCAGGAAGAACGAAGAAAGTAGCGGAGGATATCGCGGTTTTGGAGCGAAGTGCCCAGAACGGTGATCATTGGCCCTTCGAACACCTTCAGTCCAAAGCCTTCGAAATCGGATTTACGAAACTCGTTATCCAGCGGGTAATTGTCGGCCGTGCCTTCAAAGACATGCGCGGTCGGTACCATAAGATCGCCTTTGCCTCCTTCCAGTATACCGGCTTTCCCCATAATATTGATGGAAGCGGCGTTCAGGAGCCGTTTGCCATCGCCATTTTCAAACGGTTTGAACAGCTCGTCGAAGGTTTCGAATGCCTGTTCGCCAAAGGCATAGTCCATGACCAGAAGAATCGGTTGCTGTTCCTGAATGACTTCGTGGTTCCATTGGATATCGGGGTGGATATACGCGGGGTCTATTTTAGCCAGATCGTATAGCTGAACGGAGATATTGGTCCCGCTGGTATCGTCCAACTGAGTCATCCCGTTGCGCTGAGCAAAGGAAAAGACTTTTTCCCTAAGCGCCCCATTCTCCTCGAGACTAAGCTCTTTCGCCAATTCTTCCAATGAAACCGGTTTTCCCAGCCGCTTCAGCGCGGCCGGGGCGTACAGGCAGTTCATAAAGCTGTGGAGGTTGGCGCTGACAATATGCAGCGGCCGGTCGATCCACCCGTAGTCATAAATAGCCGATTTGACATTAGCCGCCCAAAGGCCGCCATATACATGATGCCCGATTTTTTCCCGGAGCGCGGAGGAGAAGCTGATTTCCCGGTCTTTTTTTAGCCGTAATTCTTCTGTCGACAAGCGCCCAAGCCAGTACGTGATGTGGAACAGGCTGTTGCAGTTCCCATCGGCTTCAAAGCGGCGGGCGGCCTCCAGGGTTTCCTGATAGGTACGCCCCAGGAGGGTACTGAGGTAAGTGAGCGAAACCTCCAGATTAAAATCTTCGTTGTGCTCCTCCTGTTCCACCGCTTTTTGCAGCATCTCCCATTCGCGGTTCTTCCGGCCTTTGTGATCCTCGCTGTTGCGGCGAATCTTTTCCGACTCGATATACATGAACGTCAGGTGGGTCATGATATCGTAAATATCGCTCCGGCCTCTGGTCATCTCAATGAACATTTGCTCGTCGTCGATGCGGTAACTATTGCGCTTCCGGCGGGGAGGGATCAGCGCCTCAAAGCTCGAATGCTCAAACCCTTCCCGGCTGATGAGGCGCACAAACCGGCATTCCTCAATCCCCCTGGGAAGGCGCTGGAAAATGTAGAAAAGCCCGTTCAGCTCCACCCGCTCCGGGTCGGCGATCGATCCGTAAATCTCCGGCTGAAGCATCATCAAGGCTTCGATCATGGCTTCGCCGGAAAGCCCCAGCGGCTTATAGCTGCCCCGGATAAAAAGGTGGCGCATTGTGATGTACAGCCGCTCTACAGCAGTTCGGGATTCCTGGGCGCGCGATCGGGATGGGTTCATTGGAGGTTGAAAAGTTACGAGGTTACGAGGTTACGGGGTTACGAGGTTGCGGGGTTGCGAGGTTGCGAGGTTGCGGGGTTGCGAGGTTGCGGGGTTGCGAGGTTGCGGGGATTTCCAGGAGAGGGTTTCCCGGCGCACGACGGCGAGGGTACTCATGCATTGCATGGCAAAGACGTAGAAGATGAGCAGCGCCCAGGTAGTTGGCGGGTCGTACACCTTTTTGCCTGTCAGCGGATCGTGCTCCAAGGCCATGCGCTGGCGGATAAGCAGAAGGTCCTCCTGATCGGAAATAGAGTAGATCGTTGCCATGGCGCCTACGAATACCTCCCTGGCAGCAAAAGAGGTAATCAAAGCGATCCCGATTTTCCAGTCAAACCCCAGCGGGCGGATAACCGGTTCGATAAATTTACCCGCTTTGCCTGCGAAGGACGCTTCCATCTCCATGGAAGCGGCAAGCGCGCCTGCCTCCTGAGGAGCAAGTCCTTTTTCGCGGGCGATCTGCTCTGCCTGAGCCTGAGCGTTCTTCATGGCGCCGGGAGGGCCGTAAGAAGCCAACACCCATAAAACCATAGATATGACCAAAATGACCTTTCCCGCCTCCATGGTGAACGAACGCACCTTCTCCCATACGGTGATCCAGACGTTGCGCATGAGGGGCGGCCGGTAAGGAGGGAGCTCCAGCATGAGGTAGCTGGTCCCCCCGGAGCGCAAGATCCATTTGAATACCAGCGCCGAAAGCAGGGCGGCGGCAATCCCGAGCAAGTAAAGCCCCATAAAAGCCAGCCCTTGAAGGGTAAAAAAGCCCAAAACGGTCTTTTCAGGAACCACAAATGCGATCAGAACGGTATATACGGGAATCCGGGCGGAGCAGCTGATGAACGGCGTAACCAGAATGGTGATGAGCCGTTCTTTCCAGTTGGAAATCGTTCGGGCGCTCATAATCGCCGGAATGGCGCACGCGCCTCCGGAGATCAGGGCCACTATACTCCGGCCATTGAGCCCAAAAGCCTGCATGAGCCGGTCGAACATGAAAGCGGCCCTGGCCATATAGCCCACCTCCTCCAGAAGGGCGATGAGGAAAAATAATATGGCGATCTGAGGAATAAATACGAGAACCCCGCCAAGCCCGGCCAGCAGCCCGTCGCCGATCAATCCGGCCAGCCACCCGGGAGGCAGCACGGATTTCGTCCAGGCGCTCAACGCCGAAATCCCCGACTCAATCCAGTCCATTGGATAGCTTGCCAGGGTAAAAATAGCCTGAAACACGAGCAGCATCAACAGGAAAAAGATCGCCGGACCCGCGACCCGGTGGGTGAGCAGATTATCCAGGCGCTCGGTCAGGGTATAGGGCCGGTCCCGCGTCTTCCGTACGTTTTGCTGAACGATGGGAGTGAAGTAATCGAACCGCTGCATGGTTTCCCGCACCTGAAGCGCCAGGTCCCGGAAACCGGTTCGTTCAATCGCTTCGAGCACGTTAGTCCGAACCGAAGGCGCCAGAGAAGGCAGCCAGTCGGCATGGTGCGCGAGCAGGATGCGCTGGTAGGCAGTCAGGGAAGGGAATAGGTCCTGAAGTTCGGTAGCCAGGCGGGCTTCCTCCTGGGATAGCCGATACACGCTCTGCTCGGGGATACCCTCCTGCGCCTGCCGCGACAAGTCCGTCAGGATTTGTTTAAGCTGATCGACCCCTTCTCCCGTCCTGCCGCTGACGGCAACCGCCTGTACGCCGAGTTTTCTGGAAAGGCGTTCCAGGTTGATCTCCAGCCCTTCGGCATGGGCGGTGTCGGACATGTTGAGGGCCAGGATCATCGGGAAGCCCATGTCTTTGACCTGGGTAAACAGCAGCAGGTGTTTTTCCAGCCGCGTGGTATCGGCAACATACAGCACAGCGTCGGGATAGTCGGTGTTCCGGGCATCGGTAAGGGTCTGAACGACCAGGCGCTCGTCTTCGGAGGTAGGATAAACACTGTACGTGCCTGGCAGATCGGTGAGTTCGATCGATTTTCCTCCTGGAAATATCAAATGCCCGGTCTTGCGTTCCACCGTAACGCCGGGGAAATTGCCTACCTTTTGCTGCAGACCGGTCAGCAAGTTGAAAAGAGATGTTTTACCGCTATTAGGATTGCCGATGACGGCAACGCGGAACGGATCTTTGACGAATGGCTCCACCCTGCGCGCTCCTATGGTTAACGTACCAAAATGGTGCAAGCTTCGTCTTTGCGAAGCGCTAAAAGAATATTGTCCGCTTTGATATAACAGCCTCCACCAAAAGGCGCCCGCCGGATGACTTTAATGGCAGAACCGGGCAAAATGCCCATCGCCATCAGTTTCCCCGCGATCCGGTCATTGGTAAAATCCGACACGAACCCTGTGTCTCCTACCCCTACTTTAACGAGGGGCTTTCCGCTATTCTGTACTGCAACCACGAGCGCTTATTTTGATTTAATCTAATTAATAAATATAAGCGCTAAAATAGGCGGTTTGTTTTCATCTGCAACTAACAAAAGTCACCAATAGCGATTTTTTCGGGATTTTTAGCAAAAATTACCTAAAATTAGGTACGCCCAAAAGGAGGACAGGGTCCTACCCGATGGTCGTTGCCCTTTCTTTCAGCAGCCTGGGCGACCTGAACCTCGGCCCAAATCGCTCCCGGAATTCCCTGCACTTTTCCAAAAACGGCGCCACCCCGTAATCCTGAATATATTGCATCACTCCGCCTTTGAAGGCGGGGAACCCCCATCCGTAGATGCTTCCCAGGTTGGCGGAAGCGACCGATTGGATAACGCCTTCCTGCATACACCAAACCGCTTCCAGAACCTGGGCCAGCAACAGGCGGTCCATCACGTCCTGCGCATCGAACGCTTCCGGCGGAGGCAATAACTCCTGCAAGCCCGGCCAAAGCATGCGGGTTCCCTGCTCCGGGTAATGATAAAACCCGGCTTTCTGGGCCCGCCCTTTCCTCCCCAGATCGAGAAGCAGTTTTTTAACCAGATCCACTGCGGGATGCTGGATGTATTTGGGTCCGTAATGGGCCGCCGCCTGCTGTTCGTATTTCAGGACCAGATCCAGCCCCAGATCGTCGGCCAATGCCAGGGGGCTCCGGGGCATCCCGGCCTGCCTGCTCAGATTTTCTACCACAGCGGGGGAGATGCCCTCCTGGAGCAGCGCAATTCCCTCCAGGATGTAGGTGTTTTGCACCCGCGCCACAAAAAAGCCCCAATCGTCTTTGACGATGATCGGGATTTTCTGGATCGCCCGAACGAAATCAAAACATTTGGCCACCGTCTCTTCCGAGGTATTCCGGCCCCGGACAATTTCCACCAGGGGTACTTCCTCCGCGGGATGGAAAAAGTGGAGCCCGGCAAACTGCTCCGGACGGGCCAGCGACTCCGACAACGTGGTAATAGGTATGGAAATGGAGTTGGACGCCAAAAAAGCGTATTCATCCAGATGGTTTTCTGCTTCTCGGAAGACTTTTTGTTTCACCATCTGGTTCTCGATAACAGCTTCCAGTACCAGGTCGCAATCGGCAAAATCTTCGGATCGTTCGGTGGTCTGTAGCCGCTTGAGCATGGCTTCCTGCTCTTCGGGCAGCACGAGGCCCTGGGAAACCGCTTCGGAAAGTTTCTTCCAGACTACCAGGCTTGCCCGATCGGCAATCAGCTTCGATACATCCTTCAGCACGACCTGTAATCCGTTCTGCAAACAAGCCAGGGCGATTCCAGATCCCATCATGCCGGCGCCGATAATCCCGATTTTTTTGGGCCGGAATTTGCCAAAGCCCTTGGGCCGGTCGCTTCCATTTTTGATATAGTTTTCGTCAAACCAAAACGCGTTGATCATGTTCTTGCATTGCCGGCTCCGGACGAGCTCGGTATAGTACCGGCTTTCCAGCCGGCAGGCGGCGTCGAACTCCAGTTTGGAGGCCTCCGACAGGATCTGCAAGATCGCCTGGGGCGCCGGGTAGTTGTCGAAGTATTTCCCATTCAGCCCTGCCGAATATTCCATGATCTTTTTCGCTACGGGGGAGTCCCATGCGGTTCCGCCGGGGATTTGCCGGCCGGCAGTATCCCAGGGGCGTCTTCCTTCTGCGGTGCGCAACAGCCAGGCTTTGGCTTTTTGCATCATTTCTTTGGGGGTAGCGGCCAGCTCGTCCAGGATACCTGCGTGAAGGGCCGCATTGGGGTGGTAGCGCTTGCCTCCTGTCAGGATGGGAAACGCCTTTTCTATACCCAAAAGCCACATCAACCGCACGATACTCCCTCCTGCGGGTATGAGGCCGATTTCCACCTCTGGCAGCCCCACCGCGATTTTGGGGTCGTCGAGCGCAATCCGATGGTGGCAAGCCAGCGCCACCTCGAAACCGGCGCCGATGGCGCTGCCATTGATCGCCGCCACGACCGGGACCCCGGGGCTTTCCAGATCGCGCAGAAACTTTTTCATTCCTTCCGCTGCCGCAAAGATTTCTTCGGCATTTTCCACCTGGAAAATATACTCCAGGTCGCCTCCCGCCAGGAAGGTTTTTTTGGCGGAGGTAAGGATCACCCCGCGCAATTTGCCCTGCTTTTTTTCCTCTTTGAGCCGTTGGATAACAGGAACGAAGGCCGCCCAGATTTTCTGGTTGATCACGTTTTCCGACCTGTTGTCCATGTCCAGGGTGAGGGTAACGATATTCTCGGTGTCTTTTTTGTAATGGATCATGTAGGCGTATTTGTGCTATCCAGGCAAAAAATCGGTGCGGGTTATATGCGTTCGATCAGGGTAGCCACGCCGGCGCCGCCTTCTGCGGCTACTGCGGCGAGGCCGGTTTCGAGGCCGAGGCGTTCCATTTCCTCCAATAACATTCCCATCAATATGGCGCCGCTGGCGGCCACGGCTTTGCCCAGCGCGATGGCGCCGCCGTTGGGATTGAGCCGTTCTTCGGGCACGTCCATGGCCTTTTCAAAATAAAGGGGAATAGCCGCAAAGGGCTCGTTGCACTGCCATAACTGGACGTCCTTGGGCGTCAGGCCTGCCAATTTCAGGCATTGCCTGGCTGCTTCGGTAGCGCCCAGAAAGGCGATGACCGGATCCGAACAGCAATGGCTCATCGACCGGATGCGGGCCCTGGGTCGCAGTCCCAATGCCCTGCCTTTCTCCAGGGTACCCAAAAGGAGGAGCGCGGCGCCGTCGGTCAGTGGGGCCGAATTCCCCTCTGTATGAATCGGGTTGACCGTTTCCAGGTGCGGAAACCGGGAAAGCGCAATCTCGTGAAATCCGGGCGTATGCAGAGGCGGGTTGACGGGCTCCAAATGCGCCAGCCCTTCCTGGGTCAGGTTTTCCCAGCGGATTTGGTCTTCCTTTAATAAGGGAAGACCATTCCGGTCGGTTAGCGAAATGACCGAAGACGAAAAACGCCCCTCTTGCTGGGCTTGCAGCGCCCGCTGCCACGATCGCACGGCATAGCCGTCGGCCGCTTCTCTGGTCACCCCATCATGCGTTCCCAGGAGATCAGCAGCCAACGACTGGGGGATATATCTTGCCAGACGCAGCCACTCCGGGTCGCTGATCGAGTTCGTGTCCAGCGGGCGAAGCATCGTCCGGCTCAAACTATCCACTCCGCCCGCCAGAACCAGGCTATCGATGCCCGCCCCCAGCTTGGTCGCGGCCAGGTTGAGGGCCGACAATCCGGAGGCAGCATTCCGGTTGAGCGTCATGCCGCTCACCCCTTGCCCCCATCCCATTTTCATAAGGGCAGCCCGGGCGATGTTCACGCTGTAATCCTCCAATGGCTGAACCACCCCCAGCAACAAGTCGTCGATTTCGTCTCCCTGCAATCCGTTACGGAGCTGAACCGCCTCCAGCAAGGAACCCAGCAGATCAATGGGCTTGATTTCATTTAAAGCACTTCCCGGCAACCGGCAGTCCCGGGGCGTGCGTACCGCATCAAACAGATAAGCGTCTTGCATGTATGGCGTTGGTTTCTTTGTTCAAAAATAGGAAATGTTACCTATTGTAAGGTTGTAAGGTTGCGAGGTTGCGAGGTTGCGGGGTTGCGGGGTTGCGAAGTTGCGAAGTTGCGAGGTTGCGAGGTAGCGGGGTGGCGAGGTTGCGAGGGAGGTTGCGAGGTTGCGAGGTTGCGGGGTGGCGAGGTTGCGAAGTGGCGAGGTTGCGAGGTTGCGAGGTGGCGAGGTTGCGGGGTTGCGAGGTGGCGAGGTGGCGAGGTGGCGAGGTGGCGAGGTGGCGAAGTGGCGAGGTTGCGAAGTGGCGAAGTAACGGGGTAGCGAGGTAGCGGTAGAGACGCTAGAATATGCGCCTGCTACACCTGGGGGCGGGCGGCGGGGAATTCGTCCGGGGAAAACGCCTTTATGTAGATAATCCGGTGTATTGCCCGGCAGGATTCCTATATTTGTAAAAGGATCAGCAAAGGTTTATTCCTCTGGTACGACAAAAAAACGCACTGAGTAATGGCAAGAAGATTAAAGCTCACGGGATTTGCCCGCTTTTTCATCCTGTTAGTCATTTTAGCTCCTTTATCTTATCTCATTGCCTCCTATGCCAATGGGGAAGATGGAGTGGAAAACATCAAGCGGCTTCTGGGAATAACCGGCCAGGTAGAGCAGCCCGCCACTTCGAAAGATAACGGGGGGACCGTTTTTGTTTCCAAAGCGCAGCGGATTGCCGCCCTTGAGCAGGAAATAGCCGACTTACAGGATTCGCTGGAAGCAAAGGACCTCGAAATTGCCGAGCTCAAACGGCAGATCCGCTTGCTCAAGGGTTCCCGATAGACCAACACCGCAGCGAAGGAATTCCATACCGTTCTATTCTTTTCTGGGAATGTCTCTTCTCCCCAGAAGGGTATAATAGGTATGCATCATTTTTTCCGCCAGTACTTCTCCATGGAACCCAAGCGCATGCCGGTATCCCGACTCAATGGCTTGCTGGCGATAGTCCTCTGCTCCAAGCAGTTGCTGAATCCCTTCCGCGATGGATTCCGGCCGGTATGGGTCGGCCAGATAGGCGCCGGGGCCTGCTACTTCCGGCAAGGACGATCGGTTGGAGGTAACCACCGGAATTCGGCTGAATAAAGCCTCCAGTACCGGTATCCCAAACCCCTCGTAAAACGACGGATAGAGAAACAGCGCGGCTTTCTGATAAATCGCCGGTAAATCCTGCGGATCGGCCTGGATGAAATGGACCTGATCCAGCATGCGGTGGCGAAGCAAAAAGCTTTGCACCTTGATCTTGTAGGTCGTGCCACTTCCGATAACCACCAGAGGCAGACGAAGGGCAGACGGCAATTGCTGGAGCGCCTGCACCACGCCCAGCAAATTTTTACGCTCCGTAATCGCCCCGACATACAGAAAATAAGCCTCCGGTATCCGGTACTTTTTCACAACGCCTTCCAGAAGGCGGGGCGCTTTTTCCTGCAAAAACCGTTCGGAGCACGTCTGGTAGATCACCTTGACCTTTTCCTCCGGCACATCGTAGAATTCGAGAATGTCTTTCCGGGTATGTTCGCTGGTAGCGATGATCTGATGCGCATGTTCGCAAGCATAACGGATTTTGGCGTGGAGCAACACCCGGTCTGCCAACCGGTAAAACTTGGGATGCCTCTTGAAAACCAGGTCGTGGATCGTCACCATCCGCCGGATCGGCAGCCCCCGCAGGCCGGAAGGCAGCTCGTTGCTTAAGCCGTGAAAAAGGGCCACTTTCCGCCGTTTCAGGGTTTCCGGCAGCAGTTCCGAGTTCCAGAAAAAACGCTGAAACCCGCGCGGGTGGGTCACGTGGAAAAGCGGGCTGTTCAGGAAAAACCGGGTTTCCGGGTTTCTAACTAGCCTGGGGGTGTACAAAAAATAGGCATGATCCGGGTAGTAATACGCGAGATTATTCAGCAGGTTGCGGCTGTAATTGCCTAACCCGGTCCGGTTGGTAAAAAGGCGGTTGGCGTCGAAGCCGATTCGGATCATGGTGTAGACGGTTGACGGGGGACGGGGGATGGTGGACGGGGTCTAAAATATTCCTGGTCCAAAATAAAAAAAGAGGATGACTTTTCGCAAGCATCCTCTTTTTTACCGAATTAAAGGCATCCAGGGGAAGAAACCGCCTGGAGGCTACCCTAAACGGCGAAACTTTCCCCGCAACCGCAAGTTCGGGCCGCGTTGGGATTATTAAAAGAAAAACCCTTGCCATTCAGGCCTCCTGAAAACTCCAGGGTGGTATTGAACAGATACAGAAAGCTTTTCAGATCGGTCACCACTTTCACCCCGTTGTCTTCGAATACCTGATCGTTGGGCTTGGACTCGTTGTCGAAATCCATCATATAGGTCAAGCCCGAGCAGCCGCCGCTGGTGACGCTGACCCGCACAAAATAGTCCGGTCCAAATTTTTCCTGAGACCGGATTTCGGAAATCTTTTCCTTGGCGCTATCGGAAACAAATATCATGTGGACGAACGTTTAGTGCGCTTTTTCTGCGCTGGAGGTAACCTCCATGCCATTTTTTTGCTGGTAATCCGCAATCGCGCTGCGGATTGCGTCTTCTGCCAGTACGGAACAGTGGATCTTGACGGGCGGCAAGGCCAGTTCTTCCACAATATCCATATTATCGATCGTCAGCGCTTCATCTACCGATTTCCCTTTCAACCACTCGGTGGCCAAAGAAGAGGAAGCGATCGCTGACCCGCAGCCAAAGGTTTTGAACTTGGCATCGACGATCGTATGGGTTTCCGGATCTACCTGAATTTGAAGGCGCATGACATCGCCGCATTCAGGGGCGCCTACCAGCCCGGTACCGACGTTCTTGTCGCTTTTGTCCAGGGTGCCCACGTTGCGGGGATTTTTGAAATGTTCGAGAACTTTATCCGAGTAAGCCATGTTTAGGGAGTTTTTTATTTAGCGAAAAATTCAAAAGTTGGACAGATAGGTGGAAAGGGGTCTTAATGCTCCTGCCAATTGACGGAATTCAGGTCAATCCCTTCCTTGTACATTTCCCAGATCGGGCTCAGGTCGCGCATATGGTTGACTCCCGATCCCACCTTTTCGATTACATAATCGATATCATCTTCCGTAGTAAAGCGGCCGAGGCTGAAACGCAGGGAAGAGTGTGCCAGATCGTCGCCCAATCCCAGCGCAACCAGGACGTAAGAAGGTTCCAGGGAAGCGGAGGTACAGGCAGAGCCGGAAGACAGGGCGATATTTTGGTTGAAGGTCATCATCAGGCCTTCGCCTTCCACGTGTTTGAATGAAATATTGGTTACGTGCGGCATGCGGTGTTCGCGGTTGCCGTTGACGTACACTTCCTCGAGGTTGGCGAGGAAAGCGGCTTCGAGCCTGTCGCGCAATTTGCTCAGCCGTTCGGCGTCCTGAGCCATTTCCTTTCTGGCAATCTCAGCGGCTTTGCCGAAGCCGACGATACCGGGCACATTGAGCGTACCAGAGCGCATGCCGCGCTCGTGGCCGCCCCCGTCCATCTGAGCGGTAACCTTCACCCGGGGAGCTTTGCGGCTAACGTAAAGCGCCCCAACACCCTTCGGGCCGTACATTTTGTGCGACGTGAATGCTATAAGGTGTACGCCTGTTTCTTTGGGATATACCGGAATTTTACCCACCGCCTGGGTGGCATCGCTCATGAACAAAACGCCATGACGCGCGCAGATGTCGCCGATGGCTTTCATAGGCTGGATTACCCCGGTTTCGTTATTGGCCCACATCACCGACACCAGGATGGTAGATGGTTTGATCGCAGCTTCCAAAGCGGCCAGGTCGATCAGCCCATCTTCCGCCACATCCAGATAGGTAACTTCGGCTCCCATCTTTTCCAACTTGTGGCACGTATCCAGAACGGCTTTGTGCTCCGTCTTAACGGTAATAATATGATTCCCTTTGCTGCGGTACATCTCAAATACGCCCTTGATGGCGAGATTGTCCGATTCCGTAGCTCCGGAAGTAAAGATGATCTCTTTGGGATCGACCTGGATGAGCGAAGCGATTTGTTCGCGCGCATAGTCAACGCCTTCTTCTGCTTCCCAGCCAAAAGGGTGGTTCCTGCTGGCGGCATTGCCAGGCATTTGGTAGAAATAGGGCAGCATCGCTTCTACAACCCGGGGATCGGTAGGGGTGGTGGCATTGTTGTCCAGATAAACCCTTCTGGTGTTATGGGCCATGTCAGTTTATTTAGATTTAATCTAATACTTAATGAATGAACACAAATTTAACCATTTGCCCGAAAAAAAGTTCATCCCGGAAAAAAATTAAAGGCAAAGAACGGCAGACGAAGTTCTATTGCGTAAATTAGGCCTTGCAGAGGCCTAAGTACCGCCCCTCCGCCCCAAGTCTATGGACTCATTGGACCAACTGTACGCCTTGTTCCCCGGAACAACCAAAGCGCAATGGATCGCCCAACTGGAAAAGGATCTGAAGGGAAACTCCTGGGCTTCCCTTCGCTGGAATCTGGAAGATGAATTGGCCATCGACCCGATGTACTTTCCGGAAGACCGGCCGGAATGGAGAGGCGTTATCCTCAATGCCCGCCCGCTTGGGACGTGGGAGATTGGGGAAATTTTCGAGGTAGAAGACCCTGCCGCGGCGAACGCGCTTGCCCGGGAGGCCATCCGGGGCGGGATCAATTCCCCGGGCTTTTTGCTGCTCCGCAAATTGACGGAACCCGAATTGGAAGCCTTGCTCGATGGCATTGACCCCGAAACCACCGTCTTGAACTTCGGGGAGTTTTACCCCGATAAAGACCCGCTGGGGCTGCTGCAGCGATTCTCTGGCTGGCTGGACCGGCAGGGCGTAGATAAATCTAAAGTGCGGGGTTCGATCGATTTTGATCCGTTTCTGGATTGGACCGAGCCTCCCTTCGGCGATCTGGTTGAGGCGATCCGGTTCTGCGCAGCCGAATTGCCTCATTTCAAGGTATTGCAGGTCAATGGACGGTATTACCATGCAGGCGCTTCCGAACTCTCCAATGAACTGGCATTGATGATTGCCAAAGGCGCCGAATACCTCGCCCGCATGGAAGCGCACGGAATACCGGCTTCCCAGACGCATCATTTCCTCCAGTTTTCGGTCGCTTTGAGCGCCAGCTTTTTCCCGGAAATTGCGAAACTCCGTGCTTTGCGGATTCTCTGGAACAACGTGCTGAATGCGTTTGGGATTACCGCTCCTGAACCGCTCGAAATCGTCGCCCATTTGGCCAAAGAAACCCAGGACGAACAAGTACATACCAATATGATCCGGGCGGGCGCCCAGGCGATGTCGGCCATTATAGGCGGCGCCGACCGGTTGTACGTACTCCCTGCCAACGCGGCGCTCAAAGAGGCCCCTACCCCGTTTACCCGCCGCATTGCCCGCAACGTGCAGCATCTGCTCCGGCTGGAAAGCCACCTGGGCCGTCCGGTAGATCCCGCAGCAGGCAGTTACTACCTGGAGCAGCTCACCGACTTGCTGGCATCCAAAGCCTGGGAAAAGTTCCAGGAGTACGACCGCAGCGGAGAATTCAGGTAACCCCTCAGATCCCGTACTGCTTCATCCGGTCGGTCATTTTCTGCACAATTTTGAATTGGTGCAGGAATTCCTTTGCGAACACCCGGAAAATGGTATAGGCCGGGATCGCCAGTACCATCCCCACAACTCCGGCCACGTTGGCGCCCATAAGCACCACCAGGAAGATTTCCAGCGGGTGGGCCAGCACGCTTTTCGAGAAAATGGTCGGCGAGAGGAAGTAGTTGTCTAACCACTGAACCGTGATAAATACCCCCAGGACCTTGCCCAGCAAAGGGAGCATCTCGGTGTAAAAGTCGAGTTCGAGGTTGGAAGAAAGGGTGATAAAGATCCCAAAGGCGCCGCCAAATAAGGGTCCCAGGTAGGGAATCATATTCATGATGGCAGCAAAAAATCCGATCAGCAGGGCATTCTTCACCCCAAGGATGGTCAGAAAAACGCTGACATAAACGGTGATGATGGTGATTTGCAGCAGAATCCCGCGGAAGTAGCGGCTCAGCAGTAGCACGGTATCCCTCATGGTTTCCCGGGCGGGTTCCTCATACGCTTCCGGCGTGATAGCCAAGATAAAGTTCATAAACAAACGCCGTTCCTGAAGGAAAAAGAACGTGATAAAAATGGTAGAAAAAACATTGACCAGCGTATTCCCCACCGCGGTGACCGCCTGGGTCAGCATATGGCTTAGCCGGTTAGGCTCAAACCATCCCTTGAGCGAACGCTGAACGAGGCCTTCCAGCGAATCAGCTGGAACCGTTACCCCGTATTGGCTGAGCCAGTGGATCAGCCGATTGAAAGGAACTTCCAAAGTGCCCGCAATCGCGAGGTAGTCTACATGGGCCAGGTTGTTGGCCTGCTTGATAATCAAAGGGATAAACAATAATAAAAAAAGGCCGCCCACCAGAAAAAACGTCAGGATGGTCAGGAGTGCAGCTGCGCTTACGCCAACGCGTAACCGCCCGATCTTGATCCGCCGGTACATGCGCACCAGGGGGGAGCCGATGAGCGACAGCACCCAGGCAGCCAGTACGTAGGCCACGATATTGCTGAAACGGTAGACAAAAAAGCCTATGAGCAACATGGCCAGAACGCCAATGAGGTAACGGGTCCAGGAATTGACAGGCATAAGCAAAGTTCTTTTGTGTGCAGCTCGTCCGAATACGGACTGCAAGTTAGGAAGTTTCCGGCAAATCCTCAGGGGGAGGCTTCAAGAACCTGAGGTTGCGCTTCAGCCCGCTGAATTTGGCCCGCTTGACGGCCGAGTGCCGGAATACCTCCCGGAACACGTCCTCTGTAATTTCCTCCCAATCGCGGCGCGTCATGGACAAGAGGTTTGGATGGGGTTGAAATGCGGACTCCTGGTGCGGTTTGGAAAAGCGGTTCCATGGGCAAACCTCCTGGCAAATATCACAGCCAAATACCCAGTTGCGCATTTCCCCCCGAAAGGTTTCGGGAATCGCGTCTTTTAACTCGATGGTCAGATAGGAGATGCACTTGCTGCCGTCCATCACATATCCATTGGGGGAAATGGCGCCCGTAGGACAGGCATCGATGCACCGGCGGCAGGTCCCGCAATGATCCCGCAGGGGCGCATCGGGTTCGAGCTCGAGATCGGTGATCAGTTCAGCCAGAAAAAAATAGGACCCCATTTTGGGGTTCAGCGTGAGGGTGTTTTTACCTGTCCAGCCCAAGCCACTCCGTTTGGCCCAGTCCCGTTCCAACACGGGACCAGAGTCAGTAAATCCCCTGCCGTCTACTTCTCCGATATGGGTGCGGATAAACCCGATCAGGGAGCGGAGTTTTTCCCGGAGAACGATATGATAATCTTTTCCATAAGCATAGCGGGCAATTTTGGGCGCTTCGGGGTCCGACGGGCCGGATTCGGGAAAGTAATTGCAGGCCAGGCTAATCACCGACTTGGCGCCTGGCGCCAAACGGGTTGGATCGGTGCGCAGGTCGAAATGATTTTCCATATAGCCCATGGCGCCGTGATAGCCAAGATTGAGCCAGGATTCCAGCCGGCGGGCTTCGGCATCCATGAATTCCGCTTTCGCCACGCCGGCCAGGTCAAATCCCAACCGTTTGGCTTCCGCTTTGATCATCTGAGTTTGCTGGCTGATAGAAAGAGGCATAGACAATAATTCCTGAAGAAAAAAAGCAGGCAGCGGGGCGCCTGAAGCACAATAAATTGGGGCTCAATGGCCTTAGCGCCGGCCGAATTGATAAAGATCACCGGAGGCGTTGATGCAGGTCATTCGTACAGGTTGGAGGTGAAAGTAATTTAGTGATGTGAAACGACAGAAACAAATTAAAAAAATTTCTGCCAATTTTTTATCTCGTCCTACGCAGGGCACAAATTCAGGGTTATGATGTCCAGTTTTTCATTCTCATCCAATCAGATCCTGGCTCTTTTGGCGCTCGTCGTTTTGGCTACCCTAGCGATTGTCTTCTTCGGCAAACGCTACTACGGAAGCAAAGCGACCTCGGATCTGGCTGCCAAGTACAAGGGAAAAAATGGTCTTCTCCTTTGGAAGGCAGGAACAAGTATCCCGATGTGGATGTGTTCAAAATGCAGCCCATTTTTTTTCGCGTGGGGATCGTATTGACGCTGGCCTTAGTCGTTGCCGCGTTCAAGTACACCACCAAACCACCGAAGCTGGAAACCGACCAGTTCCAGTTCAGCATTGATGAAGACGTGGAAGTAGAAATTCCAAGAAGCCAGGAAGCGCCGCCTCCTCCGCCTCCACCTCCGCCTCCCGCCATTCAGGAAATTGTGACGACAACGTTAGAGGAAGAGACCGAAGATGTAAGTTTTGTGGATCAGTCGGTCGACGCGAATACGAACGTAGAAGCGCCGCCTCCTGTCACCAAGGAGAAAGCCGTTGCGCCTCCTCCTCCTCCTCCTCCCCCACCTCCACGTGAAGAAGCCCGCGAAATCTTTGTCGTGGTAGAAGAGATGCCTCGCTTCCCGGGTTGCGAAACCGTAGCAGGCGACGCCAAGGCCAAAAAAGCCTGCGCCGACAAGAAGCTGATGGAATTCATTTACGATAAGATCCAATACCCCGCAATCGCCAGAGAAAACGGCGTGGAAGGCAACGTGGTTGTCCAGTTCGTGGTAAATACCGATGGAACGGTAACCGACGTGTCGGTGGTACGCGACATTGGCGCAGGCTGCGGCGAGGAAGCCGTCCGGATCGTCAATCTGATGAACTCAATGTCCGAAAAATGGACGCCCGGCAAGCAAAGAGGCCGTGCGGTCCGGGTCATGTTCACCCTCCCCATCCGTTTCAAACTGCAATACAATTAATTTCGAATACCAGGTGCTGCTCCTGCCTTAAAGGACAGGAGCAGCGCCAATCCCATGAACAAAAACCCTTTACGGATAGATTAGATCTATTGTAAGCATAGAGGTGTGAATGTAAAATTGGCATAGGCATCAGGCTGGCAGCAATGTTGGTCTGATGCTATTTTTTTATTCCAGGATCTGTAGTTTGGCAAATTTGAGCATGATCCGCCGCTGGGGGTTATCGATCCCCTGAAAAAAGATGGTGGCCACCCGGTTATCTTTGGCGCCGTCGATGCTCAGCACTTTTCCTTCGCCGAACTTCAGGTGCAATACCCGCATTCCCGCTTGGATCTGCTCGCTCGGGCTGGCTTGAAAGGACGCGGGGTCGGCTTTGAAGGAAGCGTTGTGGGCATTGGTCCGGCGTTGAAAAGCTCCGGAGACGGTGGCCGTCGGCGGGCCCGCAGCAGCCTCTTTAGACGAGCCGGTTTTTAATCCACCGGCGCTCTCCAGGCTTTCCCTTGGAACCTCTTCCAAAAACCGGCTGGGCTCGTTGTACCGCATCTGGCCAAATTTGTACCGGCTGACGGAGTAGGTCAGGGTAAGGAATTGTTCTGCCCGGGTAATGGCCACATAAAAGAGGCGCCGTTCCTCGTCGAGCCCTTCCATGGTGTCCATCGACATAATGGAAGGAAACAGGTTTTCCTCAAGCCCTACGACAAAAACCGATTTGAACTCCAATCCTTTAGCGGAATGCACCGACATCAGGGTGACGGCATCCCCGCCGGTTTTGTCCTCCTCGTCGAAGTCGGTCAGCAACGCAATATTTTGCAGGTAGCCAGTCAGGGATTTATCCGCAGAAAAGTCGATAGCTTCCTCGGAATCGTCTTCGCAATACGATTTGATCCCATCCAGCAAGTTGGCGAGGTTTTCCAGCCTCCCAATGCCTTCCGGGGTCGTATCCGTCCGCAGAAGATCGGCCAGGCCTGATTTTTCGGCTGCATAAAGAGCCACATCGTAGGCATTGGCCGTTTGGGCGCGGGAGGCGAGTTCCTGGATCAGCCGGATAAACCCGGCGATGGATTGCTGGGTCCTGGCGCCCCCTTCGGCCAGGGGCAGGCACTCCCACATAGGTACTTGCCGGGCGCCCGCCAGGGTGCTGATTTTTTCCACGGTCGAATCGCCAATCCCCCGCTTGGGAAAGTTAATGACCCGGCGCAAGGCTTCTTCATCCCTGGGGTTGATCGCCAGGCGCAGATAGGCGATCAGGTCTTTGACTTCTTTGCGCTGGTAGAACGACAACCCGCCGAATACGCGGTACGGGATATTGAACCGGCGCAGGTATTCCTCAAAAATCCGGGACTGGGCATTGGTGCGGTATAGAATAGCGATGTCGCGGTTGCTCAGATGGAAGCGGTTTTTTTGCTCCAGCAAGGTATCGGCTACCCGTTTGCCCTCTTCGCTGTCGGTCATGGCTTTAACGACCTGAATTTTGTGCCCCGATCCTTTCTCTGACCGTATTTTTTTCTGAATCTGACGCTGGTTGAACTGGATGACCGAATTGGCCGCCTCCACGATATGCTCGGTAGAACGGTAGTTTTGCTCCAGTTTAAACACCTGGATCCCGTGATTTTTAAAATCCTGCTCGAAATCCAGAATGTTCTGAATCGTCGCTCCGCGAAACGCATAGATACTCTGGGCATCATCCCCGACGACGCAGATATTGCGGGGGCTTTCGGGATACTGCACCAGTTTGCGGACGATCGCGTACTGAAGGTGGTTGGTGTCCTGGAATTCGTCGACCAGAACATAGCGGAATTTTTTTCGGTACTTTTCGAGCACCTGATCTGGATTCCGGTGGAGGAGTTCGTAAAACCGGTACAGCAAGTCGTCGAAGTCCATCGCCCCGGACCGTTTGCAGCGGTCGCTGTATTGCTGATAGATCTGGAAGGTCAGAGGCCTTTTGGCTGCCCGGTCTTGCTGGAGTAAGTCTTCCTTTTCGGCGTACAATCTGGGCGTGATCAGATTGCTTTTGGCCGAAGAAATCCGGCTTCGGATCACATTCGGGGAATACACCGTTTTGTCGAGGTTCATCTCCTTGATAATCGCGCCCAAAACGCTTTTGGTATCTTCGGTGTCGTAGATGGTGAAATGGGAGGGATAGCCGATTTTTTCTGCTTCCATTCGGAGGATGCGGGAAAAGATAGAATGGAAGGTGCCTGCCCATACCTGGTTAGCGCCAGAGCCAACCACTTTTTCAATCCGTTCTTTCATTTCCCGCGCCGCTTTGTTGGTGAAGGTAAGGGCCAGGATTTCCCAGGGCGCCACGCCTTCCCGGATCAGATGGGCGATGCGGTAGGTAAGCACCCGGGTCTTGCCGGAACCGGGGCCAGCGACCACCAAAACAGGGCCGTCGGTAGCCAACACCGATTGGCGCTGTACGGTATTGAGTTCTTGAAGAAAATCGGACACGGTCTGGCGGTTTATCGGGGCTGTCTCAAAAGACTGTTCTTGCCGCAGGCCAAAAAATATTTTCTTTTTTCAATTCTTATAAAGAATTGCATAACAATTCTTTATAAGAATTGAAAAAAGAAAATAAAATTACATGCCGGAGGCAAAGAACGGTCTTTTGAGACAGCCCCTTGGTTAATTTATTTTTCCTGTTCCAGCGCTTCCCAATACTCCACGGCACGCCGGGTATGGGGGATACAAATCGATCCGCCGACCAGGTTGGCAATGGAAAACACTTCAAAGACCTCCGCCCGGGTAACGCCGAGCTCGAAGCAAGTACCTAAATGGTAGCGGATACAATCATCGCAACGCAGCACCATAGAGGCGACAAGCCCCAGGAGTTCTTTGGTCTTTTTATCCAGAGCCCCATCCTGGTAGGCCGTGGTGTCCAGATTGAAAAAACGCTTGAGGAATAAATTATTCTCCCCCAGGATCTTTTCGTTCATCCGGGAGCGGTACTCGTTAAATTCCTGGACCATGGACATAGGCGGAAAGGTTTTGTGTTTTGGACAACGGAAGACAAAGAAACAATCTAATCCGCCGAAATGCAAAAAAAAGTAGGGCGCCGGTTAGGCGCCCCACCACAAAATCCTCGTTAAGAAACCCTTTACATAAAGGTCTTTTTCATTGAGTCACGGGATTACAAAAAGTCGTCTTCAATGGATCATGATTTGAAATGAATGAGGCCAAAAATATAAATGTCAATTAATACGTGCTTCCTGAGGCGCGGCTGGGCGCCATGCGGCCCAGTTCAATCAATTGCGCGCCTTCCATGGTGTTGCCGGAACAGGGGCTAACGACCACCCACTTCCGCAACAGGCAGTTTTTGCCCTGATAGGCGATGTATTGATCTTCCCAATCCACTTGAATCGAGAGATTGGTTCCATCGATGGAGATCACGTCGTTGGTCGTAGAGGCGTTCCCGTCCAGGTCGATGTAAGGATATCCGGTCGTTGCCGGGTCGAGATAAGCCTGCAGGCCAGCTACGGGATCGGGAAAGCGGACCAGCGAGAAATCCGGGCTTTCCTGCACGACCAGTTGCCGGATGGTTTCGCTGTGCGGGCCGGTCCAGGAGCGTTCCAGTACCCATTCGGCGGTGGTGTGGAATGTGAAATCGCTTAGCACAACGGATGCGGTTTCCCTGGCGGCGCCGGTCCATTCAAACCCCAGCACATCGCCCGCGCGGAGGTAGGGCGTCCGGACGAGGCCGTTGGCCGGGTCAAAGGGCAGCGGCTGGTGGTTGAGCGACAGGCGAAACGGAGGGGGGGTAATGGAGCCCCCAAAGACACTCCAGTGGAAAGCGGCATATCCATTGGCCGGAATGAGCACCCGGAAGGTAGTCATCCGGTCGTTTGCCACTTCAACGGAGGCGTTATCGCTTGTTTCAACCAATAACCCTGCTTTGGGAGCTCCGGTGACATCTACCCCAGCGTCACCATATAGGTCTTTTGCCATCCAGCGGGAAGGATCGAAATAGCCTGAAAACCCCGGCTGCTGGCAGGTCAGGTCGTATACCCGGTCGGTGTGCGCCGCTCCATCCTCTGGCAGCGGCAACGAGCGTAAATGGATTTGATCTTCTTTGTTTTTGCCGGTAAAGGGGAGTACCTGAACCGGAGGGTAGATGATGTGTTCGAAACCCAGATTAAACCGCAATCCCTGGAATGGGATCGGTTCACCTGGGGTTTGGCCGAAAGATGCGCTCCCGAAATGTCCGAAAATGCTCAGGATCATCAGAGCGCGCCAGCCTCCTTGCAGCGCTTTCATGGGATCGGTTTTTGAGTGTTCTTGGGAAATAGGAAAAACGTCAACGCATTACCTGCGAGGCCGGAACATCAAAAACGCGAATTGTGAAAATGCAAAATGGTAGGAGGAAAATAAACGGCAGTGCCTGCCAAGAAATGGTGTACAGATAGTTTCATGGGATGTTTCGGTTTAAGGGATTATTAAGCTTATTGCTAAACTTATCGGGGTAAATATACGCATTCTGCGAATACATGTAAACAGGTAAGGCCAAGTTTTTTAAATTTTTAACTTTTTCCTGTTTTTCCCCCTGAACAAATAGGCGGCTCTCCGGTTATGCTACCGGATTTTTAAATCAGACATCAGACGCTGGACGTCGGACGTTAGAGAAAACGCAAATAAGAACCAGCGATCCGTGCAAGTCCATTCCCAATATCTAACCTCTAACGTCTAATATCTAACCTCTAACTTCTAATATCTATGCAGGTAAAAGAAAAGCGCTGGCAGCAATTTATTCCCAGGCCTCTGGAAGACGTTTGGGATTTCTTCTCCCGCCCGGAGAATCTGAACGAAATGACTCCCGGCTCGGTATCGTTTGAGATCCTCTCGGATATCGCCGGGGTGCGGATGTACCCGGGAATGCTCGTCCGGTACCGGATCAGCCCGTTCGGAGGCATGAAGATGTTCTGGTGTACGGAGATAACCCACGTGGCAGAAGGGCAGTACTTTATCGACGAGCAACGGTTCGGCCCTTACGCCTTCTGGCATCACCAGCATCACTTTGAGCCCCGCCCAGGGGGCGTGCTCATGACGGACATCCTTCACTACAAAGTACCCTATGGCCCCCTGGGGACCCTCGTCAACCGGCTGGTGGTCGAACCCAAAGTAGAAGAGATCTTCGCTTTCCGCAAAACGGCGGTAGACCGGCTTTTTGGGGCGTGAGGGTCCTAGATGGATACCTTTTTCCAATGGCCCTTTCTGAAGATCACTATCGCGATAATAGCGAGGGCGGTTTCGCTGATGGCTACAGCCCAGCAAACGCCCACAAGCCCCATACCCAACGTGACGCCCATAAAATACCCCAGGGGAATTTCCATTCCCCAGAAACAAAACAGGTTGATCAACGTGGGGGTCCGGGTATCCCCGGCGCCGTTAAACGCCTGACTGACGACCATCCCGTACGCGAAAAAGATATACCCTACACAGATAATGCGCAGGCTGAGAACCCCGGCTTCGATCACCTCCGGGTCGGAGGTAAAGATTCCGATTACTTGCCGGCTCAGGGTAAAGAAAATGATCGATACGATCAGCAGGAACACCATGTTGATCAATCCTGCGCGCCAGGTGGCTTTTTCGGCACGGTCCGGCAGCCCTGCCCCCAGATTCTGCCCGACGAGCGTCGCGGCGGCATTGGATAGCCCCCACGAAGGGAGGATCGTGAAGATGATCACCCGGATAGCCAAAACGTAGCCTGCCAGGGCATCTTCTACGGAGAACGCGATGATGCGCATGAGGAAAATCCAGCTGATGGAAGGAATGACCATTTGCCCTGCGCCGGTGGCGCCCACCTTGCCCAAGCGCCGGATGATGTCCCAATCCAGCTTCCGATGCTGCCGTTTGATATGGATCATGCCTTTTTTTCCAATCAGCAAATGGTAGAGCTGATACAGCACCCCAATGCCCCGGCCCGTGCACGTAGCAACCGCCGCTCCGGCCACTCCCAGTTCGGGAAACGGCCCGATACCAAAAATCAGCAGCGGATCCAGAAGGATGTTCAGCCCGTTGGCGATCCATAAGGTGCGCATGGCGATCACGGCATCCCCCGCGCCCCGGAAAATCCCGTTAAACAAAAAGAGGAACACGATGACGATATTGGACCCGAACATGATCCGGGTATAGCCGACCCCCTCTTCAATGACCTCCGGGGTGGCGCCCATCAACCGCAGAATATCCTCCGCCAGCAAAAAACCGCTTACTCCAAGCGTTATTCCAAGCCCCAGTCCGATCCATATCGCCTGTACCGCCGCATGGGACGCCTTTTCTGGCTGCTTTTCGCCTATCCGCCGGGCGATCATGGCGGTTGCTGCCATGCTTAACCCCATCGCCGCAGAATAGATGATCGTTAATACCCCCTCCGTTAACCCAACTGCGTCGACGGCCTTCACGCTGATCCTGGAAACAAAATAAATGTCCCCCACCGCAAATAAGGACTCCATGACCATTTCCAGAACCATCGGAATGGAAAGCAGGACCAGCGCCCGGTTGAGGCGTTCTTTGGTGAAATCTTTTTCCTCCGAGGAGAGGGCCTCCCGGAGGAGCTGAAAAAACTTGCGCATAGCATCTCTTTACCTAACGCTTAGGTCAGAAAGGAAGAAAACCGTTCCATAAAACGCCGATTTTTTCCCTTCTTTACCCAAGTTTTGTATTTTTAAAACCGTTGGAAATGTCCCTGTCTCAAAGACCACACTTTGCCAGCGGCATGAAATTTCATTTTCTTTTTCATTCAAATAAAAAATTGCTCTGCAATTTTTTATTTGAATCGAAAAAGAAAATATTTTTGGCTGCCAGGGGCGAAAACGGTCTTTTGAGACAGCCCCCGATCCAAACCTAAGTAAATGTTTCGAACTACCTCCGCCTCCTTTCGTTTCTTTTTCATAAATAATCTCCTTCTCAAACCTAATACCGACTATGCGAATCCGATTTACCTTTCTTGCTCTTTTTGCCGCTTTTTCCCTGATTCAGGCAGGCGCCCAGCAAACAGGCCTGAAAAAACTGCAACAGGCCGATGTCGCCTCCTGGAAACAGATCCAGCGCCCGGCAATCGCCCAATCCGGCCGGTGGGTGGCCTACGCGCTTCAACCCAACGAAGGCGACCCCTCGCTTCACGCATTCGACGAAGACCAAAACAAGACCTGGGATTTTCCCCGTGCCGACCGCCACGCCTTCAGCTCCGATAGCCGGTTTCTGGTCTTTATGATCAAACCCAATCGCGACAGCCTGATGGCCATGCGCCGCCGCAAAGTCAAAAAGGAAGACCTCCCCTCGGACACCCTGGGGATTCTCGATCTCGGAACCCGGACACTGACTAAAATCCCCAACGTGCAATCGTTCCAGGTTCCTTCTAAATGGCCAGGGCTATTGGCCTATCACCTCGAACCCGGTAAATCGGTTCCCCGGGATACCACGTCCAAATCCAAAAAGAAAGAGAGCGCCGACGCGGGAAGCCGCCTGGTGTTGCTGAATTTGAATACCCAGGCAGAAACCGGCATCCCTTTCGTTAAAAGTTTTGTCCTGGCCGAAGAAGCTCCTAAGGTCTTGCTTGCCACTACCGGCGACGATGCCGAAACGGCCCCGGGCGTCTATGTATTCGATCCCGCTACCTCTGGGTTGCGGCCTCTATACCGGGGCAAAGGCAATTTCAAACAATTAAGCCTGAACAAAACGGGGAGCCAGGCTGCCTTTATCGCCGATCTCGACACCACGAAGGTCCAGGTGCGCCCCTGGCGATGATACCACTGGAAAGGCGGCGCGGATACGGCCAAAATGGCCGTCGCCCCCGGCAGCGCCTTCCTCCCCAAAGATTGGACGGTAAGCGAAAACGCCAGCCTGGACTTTTCCAAAGACGCGTCCAAGTTGTTTTTCGGGATTGCTCCTGCCCCGGTACTCAAAGACACCAGTATGCTCGAAGAGGAAATCGTTCAGGTGGAAGTCTGGAACTACCAGGATCCCCGGATCTTTCCCCAGCAAAAAGTACAGCTGAACCAAGACCGCCGCAAATCCTATGCTTGCGTGCTGCACACCGCCACTGGTAAAGCCGTGCAATTGGGCTCGCTTGACTTGCCCGATGTGCAACGCGGAAAAGAAGGGGATGCCAGCGTGGTCGTTGCGGCCACCAGCAAACCCTACGCCGTACGCAGCACCTGGGAAGGCAGCGGCGCCCGCGACGTGTACCTCGTCGATGTCCTAACCGGCAAGGGAAGCCTGGTGGAAAAAGAACTCAATGGATTCCCCCAGTTTTCCCCGGAAGGAAAATACCTGTATTGGTATAGTAGCCCGGACACGGCCTGGTTCGCCTATGATGTGACGCAAAAGAAAAAGCTCCAACTGACGAGCAATAAAATCGGGACCTTCTACGACGAGCTGAACGACGTTCCGGACGATCCCAGCCCGCACGGCGTTGCCGGATGGACCACCAACGACGATTTCCTCATGGTGTACGACCGCTACGATATCTGGCTGGTTGACCCCACGGGCCGCCTCAAACCTTCCAACCTGACCAACAGCCGCAAATCCGGGATCAGCTTGCGCTATATCAAAACCGACCCCGAAGAACGGGCTATTGAAGAGGTGAAGCCTCTGCTCCTCCATTTCACCAACGAACAGACACTCGAGGAAGGCTATCTGTGGTTCGATATCCACGCGGGAAGCAAGCGCATCGTTCAGCAAGGGGCCTATGCTTATGGCATGCAGGTGCTCAAGGCTAAACAGGCAATGAAGTGGGCGTTCACCCGGGGCAATTACCAAACCTTCCCCGATCTGCACCTGAGCGACAACCTCACGGACGCCCGCCGGATCAGCAACGCCAACCCCCAGCAAGCCGAGTTTGGCTGGGGTAGTATCGAACTCCACGAATGGACCTCCCTGGATGGACAAAAGCTGCGCGGGTTGCTCGTCAAACCCGCCGGTTTCGACCCGTCGAAAAAGTACCCCCTGATCGTCAACTTCTACGAGCGGAGCTCGGAAGGGCTGCATGCCCACCGCGCCCCGGAGTGGAACCGCTCCCAGATCAACTACACCTATTACGCCAGCCGGGGCTATCTGGTTTTCAACCCCGATATTCCCTATAAGGAAGGGTATCCCGGAGAGAGTGCCTTCAATTCGTTGATGGCCGGGGTTACCTCTCTGATCGACAAAGGATTTGTGGACCGCGAAAACGTCGCGCTCCAGGGGCATAGCTGGGGCGGTTACCAGATCGCCTACCTCTTAACCCGGACCAACCTGTTCAAATGCGCCGAATCGGGAGCCCCGGTCGTCAATATGGTCTCTGCCTACGGCGGCGTGCGCTGGGAAAGCGGCCTGAGCCGGATGTTCCAATACGAAAAAACGCAAAGCCGGATCGGCGCCCCTCTTTGGGATAAGCCTTTGCGCTATATTGAAAACTCGCCGATCTTTTTTGCCGACAAAATCAACACCCCCGTGCTCATCCTGCACAACGACGCCGATGGCGCGGTGCCCTGGTACCAGGGAATCGAATTTTACATGGCCATGCGCCGACTGGGAAAACCCGCCTGGATGCTCAACTACAACGGCGAACCCCACTGGCCGGTCAAGCTTCAAAACCGGAAGGACTTCCAGCTCCGCATGGAACAGTTTTTCGACCACTACCTCCAGGGCGCTCCCATGCCTAAATGGATGCGCGACGGCGTGCCCGCTATCGAACAAGGGATCCGGCAGGGATTTGAGCTGATGGAGAAAAAGTAGCGCCAGAGGATTCCTTCTCCGTAACGACGGGTTTGAAACCCGTCGTTACGGAGAAGGAATCCTCTCACGCCTTCGGTATAGATATAACTGTACCGTATTATATACATTCGAATACACGATGTAAAACACCGGCCCCAGCGCAGCAATGGGGTTGACGTACGTCAGCGCCACCCAAAGGCCGAACATGGTGTTTTTGCGGCCAAGGGCCAGTCCGCTCTCAATGCCGTACGCCTTTCCCCCGATGAGGTATTGGCCGGCGAGGAAATACAGCGTTCCGCAAATAACGGTAACGGCCGCTATCAGGACCAGGGTTTGAAGGCTTTCGTGCGACCGGTATTGCAGGTAGTTGCTGGCGTCGGCGCCGGCCGTGAAAATGTTAAACAAAAAGAGGAGGAAAGGAAGCTTGCGCGTGCGGTCGATCCAGGGGATAAGAAAAGAAGCGCCGTTGCGGATCAGCCAGGCGATAAGCAGCGGAATGAACACGGTTACCGCGACCGGACCCAGTACGGCCAACACATCCATTTTCTCCCCTACCGGCAACAGCAGAGGCAGGATAAGGGGCAAGGTGAGCGCGATCAGCGGGCTGGTCAGCAGCACCGATACAGTTACAAATTCCACTTTTCGACGAAACAATCCGGCGATGACCGGCGCTACCGCCGCCGTTGGGGCCATGCCCGTCACGAAGGCCGTAATCGCAGCCTGAGGGCTGAACGGCAGGATCATAAAATAAAAAAGCACCGGCATACCCACTTTGGCCAGCGCTACCCAAAGGTGCAAACGGGTGACCATGCGGGCGTGCAAGGGCACGTGCAGGAAGTTGTAAAACAACATGATCATCAAAAAGGGCGGATGAGGAAAGTTCCCTCATGGGCCTGGGGGAACAACGCCCCCAGAATCAGCGCCAGAAAAATCAGGATGGCCTCCAAGGTATCTATTGCACCCGGGCTTAATCCTTGAGAATCCCATCCAGGAAGTGTACGTATCCCTCTTTGGTTTTAACCGACTTGACGACCTTCGCCCCGCTCACCTCGAGGCCGTTGGCCGCGCTGACCGCCACAGCTTTTCCATTCAGACTGGGGGCGGTCGTCAGTTTGGCCAGTGCCTCGGGGCTATACGTCCCCAACAGGACATGGCTCTTCACGATAGACGCGGCTTTGGCGCTGTTATCCGGCGCCATCAGCGCGAGTAACTGGTCGACGCCCAATTGGGAAAAGGCCGCGTCCTGCGGCACGAGCAAGGTGTATTTTTCTTTGCCCAGAACGTTCGCCAATCCGCCGGCGCCTTCAATCAGCCGGAGAAAGGAGGTAGCGTCGGGTTGCAGTTGGACTGCTTCCAGGAAATTATTGGCTGCCGGTAATTTGGCGCCGCTGGAACAATGCGGCAAACTCAGGGCTCCGGCAACAAAAGTAAATCCAAGGAACAAGAACGTGCGGATTTTCATGTCAACAGCTTTTTCGTCAAATTTCCACAAACATACATATTCACCGCGAATTTGGAAGGAGAACCTGCCGGACCTCATTGGGCAAAAAAAAACTGTCGCCCCGAAAAACACCGAGCGACAGATCTGCCGATTATTGAGCACGATTGCTCAAAAAGATGGGATCTAACCGGCTACAACTTGATTGAACACCCAATTGACCATGGTTAGCAGAAATTGCTCTTATCGAGCCGTTTCTGGTACCAAAGTAACGACCTCCCCGCTGGAAAAAAATTGACTTTTGTCAGCGGTTTCGCTGATTTTTATCACAAAGCGCGCTTTGACCAAAATCAGTTTTTCAACTGACCCCCATCATCATTTCGAAGGCTTTTTTCCTGGAATTTGGGAACATAATAATATGGCAAGGAATGGGCTTTCAAGACATAAGAAAAGATATAAAGGTATTAGGTGTTGGAACAGCGAAAGACCGGGCGCTGCTGATCTCCGTTTGGGCGGCCGCCAAGGAGTTGGGGCTGCCGGTCAACATCGTCTTGGTCTCCAGCCTGGAGCGCATTCTGGAATCCGGCGTTGGCGCTATTCCTGCTTTGGTTATTGAGAACCGGGTGGTATGCGAGGGCCGGCTACCTGCCGTCACCGAGATCATCGATCTGTTGCGGCAGAACTATCCGCTCCACGCCTGATCTGCCCTTAAATGCTGGGCAATGATACGTCAGATTCTTTTTCCGACCGATTTTTCCAAAACGGCAGACCATGCTTTTCCCGCCGCCCTGGAACTGGCTTCGCGTTTTGGGGCGGAGCTCACCACGGTGCACGCCTTTGTTGAACCGTATGTTCCCAAAGGATATATGACCCGCACCCTCAAGGAAATTGTCGACCAGGCAGACTTTGAAGAGTTTGAGCTGTACCGGGATCAGCTTCCCAAGCTCCACGAAATCGCCAGCTCGCTGGGGAAAGGAGACATTCCTATACGGCATGCTTTTTTTTCCGGGAAGGATATTATCCATCAGCTATTGACCGCCGCGGAAAAAGAAAAGAGCGACCTAATGGTCATGGGTACCACCGGCGCCCGAGGCGTTGAAGAATTTTTCCAGGGCACCGTCGCCTCGGAAGTGATGGAGAACGCGCCTTGTCCGGTGTTGATCCTCCCGGAGGCTGCTTCCAGGTATCCGGTATTCAAGCGGATCGCATTCGCTGCAGGCCTGGAACCTGCGGAGGAAGGGGTATTGTCCTGGCTCAAGCATTTTGCGCAACCCCTGCAAGCCGAAATTATCCGGATCAATTTGCCCGGCGTAGACGAAACGGATTTCGAAATCTATCAAACCGCATGCGGGGATGAAGCGGACGAAACCGCCTTTGTCTTTTGCGATTGCTGGAAAAACGACGAGTCCATGGCTGCCTTTTTGGAAAGCAGGGAGATCGATCTACTGGCTTTGGCCACCCACAAAACCTCCTTTATTCAGGAGCTATTCCGGCAGAATGTGGAAAAACAAATTGCCCGCCACCTTCCCTATCCTATTTTGGGCATCCCGGTCCGGCAGCATTAAACGTATTTCATCATCTCGATGTACTCCCCGTCGAGCGTCTGGTAATGCTTCATCAGATCGGCGGTCATGCACGAGTGAATGGGCAAAAAGCCCAAAATATCTCCATGTTTAATGCGGGCGGCGAATTCGGGAGTAGCCTGCACGATACCATGTTCCTGGGAAAGCGCCTTGAGGAACATGGGTTGTTCTTTGGGTAAGGCCCAGCCTGCGTTGGTCCATTCCACCATCCACCCATAGTTTTCCTGTCCGTCGTCCTCCTTCAGGCGGTCTTTGGAGAAATGGATACCGCCCCCGTAAACAACGATTTCGCCGCGTTCCGGATGCGTGGCCACCACCGGGCAGGCCATAGCGACCGCCACATCTTCCACCCGGCAGGCGCCAATTCCTACCTGCATGACGTCGTAGAACACGAAATTGCCCGGGCGGATCTCATCGACGCCCTCAAACCCTTCCGCCAGGCTGCAGCTGGGCGTATCCCCTACCGAGAGCAGCACGTGGGGGAATTCTCCGGCGTACCTGGCCTTCAAATCCCTCAGCATGGGAAGGTACGATTCGTGGACCTCCTGAACGGCTTCCCTGCCCCGGGCTTTGTAGGTATGCCCGGCGTGGGCGAGAAAGCCAGCCAATTTGATCGTTTTGGAAGCGGCGATCCGGTCCATGATTCGGCTGATGGCATCCGTATCGGAAGGATCGATCCCGGTGCGGTGGGTCCCCACATCGATCTTGATAAACACTTCGACCGGGTGGCGGAGGTGGCGGTCCAGGAATTGAACGGTTTCGTGGTGTTCGACGAGCAGGTTGAGCTGGATATAAGCAGCCAGCCGGTTGATCAGGTCCATCTCCCGGATATTAACCGGAAAGGCCACGGTAATGTCCAGCCAATGGTCGTTGGCAAAATATTCCGCCATGCGCATGGACGAAACGGTGATCTTGTCCACCCCCGCCTGGCGAAACCACCGGCCGATATTGCTGGACTGGTGGGTTTTGAAATGGGGACGGAAAATCAGGCCGTTCTGTTCGGCTTTGTCCGCCATGCGGCGAATATTGGCCAGACACTTGTTGCGATCCAGCAAAAGCGTAGGAACATGGACTTTAGGCTTCATCATCGTTTGTCAATTTCAATCACCATACCAACCGTATTCCGTCCTTCTTCTTTCAGGCTGGCGGAAAAAGCAATCGTCTCTCCGTCCACGAAAGTGGTATTCCGGATGCGCTGTTGCTCCAGGGCATCTTTTAGCTTGTCGGCATAGGTGTTTTTCCTGCTGGCGTTCATGCGGGCATTCAACTGGTAAACGTCCAGTTCCTTTTTGCTCACCACGATCGCGATAAAGTCGCGGTTGCCCACCTTATCGGGAGTCATGTGGTAGTCTTTGGGAAACAGGCGGGTTCCGGTGATGCCGCAATAAGGCGAATGCTTGGCGGTGTAGGGGAAGAGCACGTAGCTGGACCCGTCGGTTTCCTGCCCCAGCACATAGGTGTAGCATTCGATCGAGTTGGCGATCAGGACTTTGAATTTGTCGCCAATGTCCATGGGGCTGGACGTCCGGAAAACGATGTCCGCTTGTTTTTTCAGCGGGATGAGGGATTCGGTGTCCATATCGAATAAACCAAACTTGACGGCCATTTTATCGGAAGCGAACTTCTGGTCGCCAGCGGCGCCCATGGGGGCGACGCCATAGGCCTCCTTGACGAAGTGCTCGAAGTCGTCGTACCGGATCCAGCAAAAGCCGCGGTCTCCCCATTCCTGTCCCCAGCTGTTCATGATCTGGAAAGCGCCCCCCTGGAGGTCGTCGTCATATCCGATCACGCACATGGCATGGCCTCCAAAGCCGCTCATGCTGTAGTCCCGGCTGGTGGGTTCCCAGACCTTCTGCCCGAGCATGCGGCTCATGAAGGTTCCGCCGACCATGGCGCCGATGACTACCGGCGCGCCTTGAGCCAGGTTTTGTTTGATGGCCATGAGGTCGGGCTTGTAATTGTTGGCGCCGACCGTCAGCCGGTTGTAGCCTTTGATCCGGTGCGCCTGGCCGTTGGCAATGTCGGTACGGTTGGGATAATTCGCGCAGGTGCGGTCGTCGTAGCCAAACTCCCGGAACGGCAAGGCCCCGTTTTGCTGCATGGTGCGCATTGCTTCCAGCATATAGGCGCCTTCGCAGTTTTCCAGGTGAATCTGATTATAGAGATACGCCGGGCTGAAAGCGGCCTCGTTGGGAGGGTTGCCAGTGGCCCGGGATTCCAGGATCGTCCGCGCCGCATAAGCGCTGGCCCAGCCTACGCAGGAACCCTGGTTGCCCTGGTGCAGCGGGGTGGGCGCATATTGCTGCATGCTCACCCGGCGCGGCAGGGTATTCATGCCGGAAACCCCGTAAGCCAGCGGCT
This sequence comes from Haliscomenobacter sp., assembly GCA_016713275.1. Taxonomy (GTDB): domain Bacteria; phylum Bacteroidota; class Bacteroidia; order Chitinophagales; family Saprospiraceae; genus JADJPL01. The sequence goes on along the minus strand of JADJPL010000013.1, from coordinate 28,672 downwards.
CAAATACCTGGGCTTTATCAAAGCGCTCCTCGCTTAAGGAGGCCCCCAGCGAAAACTGGGAAATATCCACCCCGGATTCCTCCGGTTGCAGCTCCCCGCCAAACATCTGTTGCCCGCCTAAAAAGAAATACCAGACCGCCCCGGCGATCAGGATAGGAATCAGCAACTTGGGCTTCCGAAAGACAAAAAACAGCACCAAAGGAAGCCATTTCAGCAAATTACCGCCTCCGCCAGGCCCTGAAGGCCGGGGGCGTTGATCTCTGGGATCGTCTTGTTCCATTCTGATCGGCATGGAAAAGGATTTTTTGTTGTTCGCCCGTAAAAATAAGGATTGAATCGGATTTGTACCGGAATGATAAGGCCCTCCCGACAAAAAAACGAACCGGAGCGAAACCCGGCTTCCTCTATTCCGTATATTCCCTTTGACCGTAAAAAAGAAGCGCTTCCCTTTCCTTATTGAAGGAATAACGCTACCTTTACGGTTCAAGGACGCACCCCCGGGTTGCTTTCTCCTGTCCTGACGGGCTTTCCAATTAGAGCATTGAGCGTATACTTACTTTTTTCGTGACTGCAAGCGATTTGCTATGGAGTATACCTTTACTATGCCTAATCCTTTGAACACTAGAAACACTATGAAACAGGCAGAAAAAAAAATTCAGCAGGCCCTTGATGTGCTCAGCGTACTTCAGCGCCCACAAACATTAGCCCTCCTCACCTACCTTCAGGAACATGGAAGCTCCGCTTACATCGACGTGTTGGTACATTTTCCGGAAATAGATGTCGAAGACGCATTGGCGCGCATGAGCGCCTCAGGGCTTATCTATTCGGAAACCCAGTACTATCAGCCTCATTACCGAATCAACCGGGAAAAGCTCACCCGGGTGTTCCGCCTGGCCAAAGCCCTGCCCGAAAGCGCGCCGGTAAATGTGCTATGAGCTGGTTTGATTCAGGTCGTGCCCCGTGTAGTATTGCAAATCCAGGTCTTTTTTGGCTTTAACGAAGTAGCTCACCTGTCCGGTGTGGTAGGAAAAATGCTCGACTACATGCACCAACACGCTGATCCCGTTTTCCTGAAACCCTTGTATGACGTAGGTTTTCAGTAAATCCGCTTCCGTAAGCCTATCGAGGGTATGCCATATATCGGGTTTGAGCTGGTCCAGCAGTTCGGCGAGTTGGGCTTTGGGGATAGGCCCGGTTTCCGAAAACTCCAGATCCCGGCGCCGGTGATCCGGTGCGCCGCCCAAACCGGAAACAATCCATTGCCGGGCGTTGCCGCACAGGTGCAGCACGAGGTTGCCCACGCTGTTCGACGAGGAATTGGGCCTTGCCCATACCTCCTCCTCGGTGAGCAGATCCAGGCATTTATGCAAGCGCGGCCAGGATTCGAGGAAAAGACGGCGTTTGACTTCCTCCAAAAATACCTGGGTAAAAGCGTTGGTTTCCATATAGACGGTGGACGATGGACGGTGGACGGTGGACGGTGAACGATGGACGGTGAACGGTGGACGGTGGACGGTGAACGATGGACGGTGAACGGTGAACGGTGGACGGTGGACGATGGACGGTGAGGGACGGGGACGGTGGACGGTGGACGGTGAACGATGGACGGTGGACGATGGACGATGGACGGTGGACGGTGGACGGTGGACGGTGGACGGTGGACGGTGGACGGTGGACGGGGAACGATGGACGGTGAACGGTGAACGTGGACGGGACGTTCCGTGGACGGTGGACGGTGGACTTTCCGTCTCCCGTCCACCGTCCACCGTCTCCCGTCTACCGTCTCCCGTCTACCGTCTCCCGTCTACCGTCTAGGTGTGCAATGCGCCGCAAACGCTGATCGTTTGTCCGGAAACGTAGGCAGACATATCCGAAGCGAGGAAAACGCACACGTCGCCCACTTCTTCTGGCTGCCCGAAGCTTCATCGGGATGTTGCTCAGATAGGCTTCGCGGGTTTGGTCGTTTAGCTGATCCGTCATATCGGTAGCGATAAAACCGGGGGCAATGGCGTTGCACCGGATATTGCGCGACCCCATTTCCTTGGCAATGGATTTGGTGAAGCCGATGATGCCGGCCTTGGAAGCGGCGTAGTTGGCCTGCCCGGCGTTGCCGGTAATGCCCACGATGGAACTCAGGTTGATGATCGACCCTCCGGTGCGCATCATCGGGCGCATCACGTGCTTGGTGAGGTTGAACACCGACTTGAGGTTGGTGTGAATCACCTTATCCCACTGCTCCTCCGTCATGCGCAGCATCAGCGTGTCCTGCGTGATGCCTGCATTATTTATCAGGGTGTCGATTTTGCCAAAATCCTGAATAACCGCCTGGACCAGCGCTTCTGCCTCCTGGTAGGAAGCCGCGTCGGAATGGTAGGCTTTTGCTCGAACGCCCAGCTGGGTCAACGATTCGGCCAGGGCCAGGGCCTGCGCTTCCGAGGAGCGGTACGTAAAGGCGACATCTGCGCCATGCTCCGCAAACCGGCGCACAATGGCCGCTCCGATCCCCGGGATCCGCCGGTAATCAGCGCCACTTTTCCTTCAAGTAATTTCATATCCAATGTTTTTTTCCTCTGCGAAAGTACGCATTAGACGTTAGAGGTTAGACGTTGGACGTTGGAAACTTTCCAACGTCTCCGCGTTCTTGCCCGGTCCACCGTCCACCGTCCACCGTCCACCGTCTCCCGTTCTCCCGTCACTTTCTCCCGTTCTTCCGGAACGGCGTTTCCACCCCGCCCAGCACCGAGACAAGCCTTAGTTAGTTTATTGGGGCCGGAGAACGCCAGTTTGGCGGCATCCCCATGCCCCGTCTCACGTCATTTCTTCTTTCCGGACAGCACCGCTTTCAGTTTTTGGGCGACGGTCAGGGCGTCGAAGCGTTTTTCGTGCTCCAGAAACAATTGGGGGTCTTCGCCGTAGAACCGGATTTGCTCCAGGTTGGTGAGCCAGTAAGCGTTTTGCTTCATGTTTTCCTTGTACACTTCCCGCCACTGCTGTTTCACCTTGTCGAGGTCCTCGGGTTTGGGCCGGTGGTCAGCAAGGATTGATTTCGGCCTGCGTCGCGTCGACCAGTTTCTGGACGTTTTCGGGGCCGCAGGAAGTTCCAGGATGAGTTGGAAAAATTCGTAGGGGTGTTTCCGCATGACCCCGGAGAAACCGCCGCCATAGATTCCGCCCAATTCTTCGCGGAGTTTTTCGATAACCCGGATATTGAGGATCTCGACCAGAGCGTCGATCTTCAGTTCCATGTCGGGGCTATAAGGCGTTTCCTCAAACCAGACCAGCTGGATCAAGCTCTGAGGTTCGGTTCCTTTATTGAATTTCATTTCCCGCTCGCCCCCTACCATGCGCAGGCCGTTGTCTTTCCATACCGGTTCTGGTCCGGCGGCTGGGAGGGCGCCGAGGTATTTGGCGATCAAAGGCTTCATCGTCTCCTCGTTGAGGCTGCCGACGAAGGTAAAATGCATGCCGGCCAGGTTGGTCAGGCGGTCTTTATAGATTTGGACCACCCGGTCGAGGTCCACTTTTTCCACCACCTCGGGTTTGGGGAGCAGCGGCGCGTTGGGATGGTTGCCGTACATAAACTTGTAAAGGGTATCGATGAAAGCAAACTGCGGGTTGGCGCCCATCATGGCCCATTGGGCCGTGGTGCGGGCTTTAAACGACTGGAAGAGGGCCTCGTCTTTGCGGGGAGCGGTAGCGTACAGGTACGTCAGTTGGAGCATGGTTTCAAAATCCTTCACGGAGGAGTTGCCCCGGAATCCGCTGGTAATGCCGCCGATGGCCGGGGCGACATTAGCGGTTTTACCGGCATTGACCTTGCGCAAATCGCTGGGGGAAAACCCGGCAACGCCCATTTCCCGCATCACGGACAGCGCCAGGGCGGTGTTGAAACGGTCTTCCGGACCGTAGTTATTGGCGCCGCCCTTGTGGATTCCTGCGAACTGGATCTCGTCGTTTTTGAAATCCGTCGGCTTGAGCGTCACCCGGATTCCGTTGCTCAGGACCAATTCGGTGGTCCCCAGCACCTGGTCGCGGGTTTCCTTGACGATGGTCCCGCCGGAAGTCAGGGGTTCCATGAGGGAACTGGCGACGGCGGCTTCCTGGTAAGGTTTCAGGTCCTGCAGCAGCGCGCGGTTGAACATCGCCAGCAAGCAGGCATTATCGGGGAGTTGAACATTGCCTTTCTCCGGACCGGTCAGGTAGATAAACTTGTGCGCGTCGAGGTTGAAGGATTTCGCCAACTCGTTGACTTCCTTGAGCGCAACCTGGGGCATGAAATTTTGATGGTACTTGAACTCGTTGTCGATGCCCGGGGCAGGTTCTCCTTTTAAAAACACGCGGACGAGTTCGCTGGCGTAGCCTTCGGATTCCGATTTGTCTTTTTCTTTTGCCAACTGCTCCATAGAAGCCATGCGGCGCTGCTTGGCGCGGTCCAGTTCCGCCTGGGTGAAGCCAAATTTCCGCACCTGTTCCACCGCGCCTACTACGGCGTTGATGGCAGGTTCCAGTCCTTCGTTTCCGATAGCGGCAAAGGCGCTAAAGTTTTCATAGCCCCGGACGAATTCGCCGTAGCCTGCGGAGCCAAACAGGAAAGGGGGTTTGGCGGTTTGGCGCAGGTCGTTCAGCCGGGCGTTCAGCATATCGGAGAACAAGCCCCGCAGGATGGAACGCTGGTAATCGCCCAGGGTCGTTTCCGGGGAAGCTTTTTGAGCGTCGTAGTTGATGTTCAGCACGTAGTTGGTCGCTTCCGGGTCGGTGACGATCAACGCTTCCGTGACGGCGCGCGGCGGCACGGGGGCATATACCCGCTTGGGGGCGCCGCCTGGGTTTTTGACCGGCCCAAAATGCTTTTTGACCAGCGCCAGCGCAGCGGCGGGGTCTACGTCGCCCACGACGATGACCGCCATCAGGTTGGGGCGGTACCAGGTTTTATAAAAGCTTTTAAACGTTTTGTATGGCGCATTCTTCAGGATCTCTTCCTTTCCGATGGGAATGCGGTTTGCATATTGGGAGCCGGCGAAAAGCGGGCCAATATACTTTTTCAGCATCCGGTCGTCGGCGCCTTTGCCCAGACGGGCTTCTTCGAGCACGACACCCCGCTCCTTATCGATCTCGGCAGGGTCGTAGGTGCAGTTGTGGGCCCAATCTTCCAGCACCTGGAATCCTTTTTCCAGGTTACCGGGCTGGTCGAGGGGGATGGGGAGCATGTACACCGTTTCGTCGAACGAGGTGTACGCATTCAAATCCGCTCCGAAGCGGACGCCCATTGACTGGAGGAAGCTCACCAGTTCATTTTTCGGAAAGTTTTTGGTCCCGTTGAAGGCCATGTGCTCGCAGAAGTGCGCGAGGCCTTGCTGCTTATCCGTTTCCAGAATGGAACCGGCGTTGACTACCAGGCGGAGTTCCACCTTTTTTTCGGGCTTGGCATTTTTCCGGATGTAATAGGTCAAGCCGTTATCCAGCTTGCCGGTCTGGATGTCTGGAGTTAAAGGCAGCGGGTCCGAAGGGGCCATCTGCGCCTGCAGAACGGAAGAAATGGCTACAAAGAGGAACAGAAGAAAACGATATTTCATCATCTTTGGAAAATTGAAGGGGTTATGGATTAGAAAAAAGATGTCGATTAGAAAAATACAAATACCGTTCAAATCCGAAGATAAAAAAGGAGCAAGTTGCCCGATAATCTCGACCAACGCCCTTTTTCCGGTAAAAGGAACGGCCCTTCGCCTAAGACCGGCTTTTGAAGTTCACCTAATCTTAACGCAGCAAGTCGGAGAATTCCTTTACCTTGAAGCGGAAAAAACCCGATCCGGCCATGTTTATGCATCCCTTCCAAAACCTGCGGTGGCTGCGCCATGCGCATGTGTTGTTTTTCCTGATGGGCATTCTGCTGCTAAGCTGCCAGCCTCGCCGAACAGACGGCCCCGCATTGGGATCTACGCCGGCGCCCCGGTATGCACCGGCGGTTCCTCAACCCACCCCATTGGATTCCCTCCTGCCCGGGCCGGCTCATCCGGTTCATCCCGAAAGGAAAGAAGCGCGGTAATTTGGTCAACATTCTTTAGTTTCGGGAAGTTAAAGGGAAAAGCCCTTCATCAAAAATCGGATTCATGCTGTTCGAAAATCCTCCTGTTCCGTTGGATCAGCTTCCTGCGCTCGACCCGGCGGTCAGCCAGACGCTGGCGCCGCAGGCCCTGCGCGTGCGGCTGATTGGCAACGCGATCTTCTGGATCATTCTGCTGGGCGCCCAAACGATCGGCTGGGCGCTCGCGTTCAAAGGAGGCCAATGGGCGTGGTACCCCCTGGCGCTTTTGGCCTGGGCCGGCTTTTGGTCGTTCTCGCGCTGGCTGACCAAAAAGCGGTTTCAAAGAGAACGCTTTGCCCTTCGGGAGCGGGATCTTACCCACTGGAAAGGCTTTTGGTGGCGAAAAGAGCGGACGGTCCCTTTTGTGCGGGTACAACACGTGGCGGTGGAGCAAGGCCCTATCCAAAAACGGTTTGGGATATGCAGCCTGCAGGTGCACACCGCCAGCAGCGAAGGCGATCTGGCGCTGGAAGGGCTTTCCCTGGAAGATGCCGAACGCGTAAAGGCGTTTATCACCCTAAAAACGGACGCCGATGAGCCTGCCTGACCGTCCGGATGCCCACGAATTCCAGCACCCCACCCGGCAGTCGGCCGCAGCGCTGCTGCTGGTTTTTGCCCAGCTCTTCCTGAATTTCATCAAGCAATACTGGGCCTTCTTTCTGGTCATCCTGTTTCGCCCTGCTTCGAACCGCGCTTCCTTTTTCGGCTGGGTGACGCTGGTCCTGGCAGCTATCGTCCTGGTCCGGTCGCTGGTTGCTTTTTTCACCACGTCTTTCCGCATAGAAGCGGGGGAACTCATCCTGGAAAGCGGGCTCCTGAGCCGAAGGAAGCTGAGCATCCCACTGGAACGGATACAGACCGTGACGTTCCAGCAAACGTTTCTGCACCGGCTCTTCCGGGCGGTAAAAATCGAGATCGACACCAGCGGAGCGCAGCAAAAAGAATTTTCGCTTACGGCCCTGAGTATGGAAAAAGCCCAAAGGCTGAGAGCCTACCTCATGGCGCACCGTAAAGAAGGAGAGGCCGCGCACACTGGACAAACGGATTCCCGCCCCGAAGGGCAGGTTCTGCTTCGGCTGGACCTGGACGACCTGCTGAAGGTAGGTATCACCCAAAACCACCTGCGAACGACCGGCATTCTGCTCGGATTGGGCCTGGGGGTATTTTCCGAACTCTCTCAAACGCTGGGCAAAACCTTCACGAACTCCCTCAAGGATCAGTGGGGGTATATCTATGGGCATTGGACCATGCTCCTGCTCGTATTTACCGCAGCCCTGGTTCTGCTTTCCTTTCTGGTGACCCTCCTGCGCACGGTAGCCCGCTACTACGGACTGGAATTTGTTCAATCAGGGCAAGGGTTCCGGCTGAGTGCGGGATTGTTCACCCGGCACGAACAATCCATCAGCCTTCCTAAAGTTCAAATGGTGAAGTGGAGCGCCAACCCCTTGCAGCGAAAGCTGGGTTACTATGTGCTGCAAATCTACCAGGGCGGAGGCCTGCTGGCGGCGGCGGCGGCTTCCCTCAAGGCCCCGGGGTGCAAAGCGCCTCAGATTTCGGCGGTGCTGGAGGGGTGTTTTCCGCAACTGAATTCCGAGCCCTGGGACCCCCACCCCATCAGCTCCTGGTATGCCCAGCGGAGGTTCCTCTTCCTGGGGCTGGTCCCTGGAGTAATCCTGGTTGCTGCCGCCCTGCTCCGGGAAAGCGTCAACCCCCTGATCTTTGCCGCGATTTGGGTCCCGCTGACGTATTTCTGGCAGCGCCAATTGCAGCAATCCTGGTCGGTTCAGGTAAATCCCACGGGGATCCAGTTGTCGTACGGCTTTTTTACCCGCTATTTCAGGCAATCCCCCTGGGAGAAAATCCAGGCCCTGACGATCAACCAATCCCCGTTCCAGCAACGCAAAGGCCTTTGCGATGTCGCCCTGCACACCGCCTCTTCTACCCTGGAAATCCCTTTCGTACCTCTGGCTTTGGCCTACCGGTTGCGCGATTATGCGCTTTGGGTGGTGGAAAGGCGTTTAGGCGTTGAGACGTTGAGGCGTTGATTTTCAAGACAACACAATGCTCCCCAGACGCTTCGATCTGGACTTTTGCCCTCCGCAGCCCGGAGCCCGTGGGAAACGCCGGTCCCGTTCGAAGAACGGGATCGCCTTATGGGGTCAACCGCTTGGAATGCAGGATAAACGCAACGACCGGTGTTCAAAGCGGTTGAAGCCCATAAAGCGAAGGCGTTTGCCACGGAGCGGTAGGGCGGAGGAGCGCCCTTTTTTTGGTTCTTTTTTTGGGCGAGCAAAAAAAGAACATACCCCGAGGCCGGGGGCAAGAACGGCAGGAGGAGACGTGGGGGTGTTGAGACGTGGGGGCGTTGAGGCGTTGAGGCGTTGAGGCGTTGAATTCCAAGACAACACAATGCCCCAGGTTGTCTGACTTTGCCCTCCGCAGCCCGGCCCCCCTCCGGCCGCCGCCCCCCCCCCCCGGGCGGCGACCCCCGGGGGCCCGGGGGGTCGCCCCCCGGGGAGGGGGCGGCCGCCCCCGGCGCGGTTGGCGGGGGGGGCCCCCCCGTTGCCCCCGTTGCGGTGGGGCGTGGGGGGCGTTTCTTTTTTGTCTGGGGCAAGGGCGGCCCCCGCCCCCGGGGGGGGCGGGAGACCAGCAGGGGGGGCGTTGGGGCGTGGGGGCGTTGAATCCAAGACAACACAATGCTCCCCAGACGCTTCGGTCTGGACTTTTGCCCTCCGCAGCCCGGAGCCCGTGGGAAACGCCGGTCCCGTTCGAAGAACGGGATCGCCTTATGGGGTCAACCGCTTGGAATGCAGGATAAACGCAACGTCCGGTGTTCAAAGCGGTTGAAGCCCATAAAGCGAAGGCGTTTGCCACGGAGCGGTAGGGCGGAGGAGCGCCCTTTTTTTGGTTCTTTTTTTGGGCGAGCAAAAAAAGAACATACCCCGAGGCCGGGGGCAAGAACAGCAGGGGGAGGCGTTGAGGCGTGGGGGCGTTGAGGGTTAGGGCGTTTGAATTCCAAGACAACACAATGCTCCCCAGACGCTTCGGTCTGGACTTTTGCCCTCCGCAGCCCGGAGCCCGTGGGAAACGCCGTTCCCGTTCGAAGAACGGAATCGCCTTATGGGGTCAACCGCTTGGAATGCAGGATAAACGCAACGTCCGGTGTTCAAAGCGGTTGAAGCCCATAGAGCGAAGGCGTTTCCACGGAGCGGTAGGGCGTAGGAGCGCTCTTTTTTTTGGTTCTTTTTTTGGGCGAGCAAAAAGAACATACCCCGAGGCCGGGGGCAAGAACGGCAGGAGGAGACGTGGGGGCGTTGAGACGTGGGGGCGCCTTTGGTCAATAGCGCTTGACAAGGTCGGAATGTGCCAAACGGCGCCGGTAAAAAGCAGATTTCATGCGAACATAATAAACGATGTTCTTGGCCGGACGCCGGCAATACTGCATCTTAGCTGGAAAAATGAACGGCTTGCCGACCAATTCCAAATCCCTTCTGCCTGGCTGCCAGTGGCTCCTCCTCTGCGCGGTGTTGATCCTTGCCCCCAGTTGCCGCAAAACCGGCGGCGACCCGGGAAAGCCGCTGCACAAACAAGACGTTTTCACGGTCGTGGACATGCGGGGAGTCGAGGTGACGGTTCCCGTTAAAAGCCGGCGGGTAGTTTCCATTGACGATGGGTTTACGGCCAGCGTAATGGCAGGACTGGGGGAAATCGACAAGATGGTTGGGCTGGGGTCTACCTGCATCCAACGCAATTTCAACTACGAATTTGAAACGATCTCCGGAACGGCGTACGCCTACGAAAACGGCCGGAACCCGGTAAGCGTCCTGCATCCTTTTTTGCAGGAACTGCCTCTGGTTGCCGCTTCCAATGCCGCGCTCAACTACGAACGGCTGGCCCAGTTGGCCCCCGACGTGGTGATTTTGCGCGCCGGCTCCTGCACGTTCGGATGCCTGGAAGACGAAAAAACCATCCAGGCGCTCCAGCGCATGGCATCGCTGGGCATTCCGGTAGTTGTGCTCAACAGCGCTACGTGCGCTACCACCCATACGCTGGAAAGCATCTCGGAAGAAATCCGCTTATTGGGGCAGCTTTTTGGCAAAGCGGAGCAGGCAGGGAAACTCGCGCGGATGCTGGAAGAAAAAGCGCGGGAGGTGCAACAACAAACTGCGGCGCTGGCAGAAAAAGAGCGGCCGCGGGTGCTCCTGCTCGGTTTATCCCCCAAGGCCCGGTCGGGCGGAGCGGCAGCCAATACCAAGGGGACCGACACCATGGAATCGCATTTCATAGAAGCTTATGCCCATGCCCGCAACGCTTACGAGGGGCCGGGCGGACGATCTTCCGCGCTGATTTTGAGCGCCGAGCAGATCCTGACGCTCAATCCCGATGTCATTCTCTTGCCCACCTCGTCCGGATACCATCCGCCCCGGGAATTATACGAAGCGCCCTATTTCCAAAACCCCCAGTCGCTGAAAGCCTTGCAGAACCGCCGGGTATATGCTCTGCCCTGGATGCCCTGCAATTGCGCCAAGCGCCTGGAATACCCGATAGAGCTGCTCATCACCGCCAAAGCAGCCCACCCGGAGCTTTTTTCTACCTGGAAGGTGCACGAATGGGTGCTTGGATTTTATAAGGACCTGTATGGGGTAGACGAACCCACCGCGAAGAAACTGCGTTCGGCGCAGTGGCTGGATTGGATGGTGGAAGCCAATTTTTAATGCATGGGAACACCAAGAACGCTTGACGCATGGTTTACTACCGGCCCTTTCGCCCAAAACCGAAAGGTCGTGTGGATTATCCTGGCCGCCGGGCTGTTGTGCGTCTCCGCATTTGCCGCTTTGCTGATAGGCGCCTATAAACCGGGGCTATGGGAAACGCTGGCCACTATTGCCGCCCCGCAAGGTTTTCCTCCCGGAGACGAACGAACGGTGCTCCACACCATCATTTGGGAAATCCGGCTTCCGCGCATTCTTCTGGCGATAGGCGTAGGCATTGCGCTGGCCAGTTCCGGAGCGGTGTATCAAGGTTGTTTTCGCAACCCTCTGGTGGAGCCCTATATCCTGGGGGTTTCGGCGGGAGCCGCCTTTGGGGCCGCGCTGGGGATTGTTTTTCCCAAATTCTTTCTCTCCATCCAGTTGATGGCTTTTGCAGGAGGCGCTATCGCCGTTTTTTCCGCTTACGCCCTGGCCCGGCGCAACGGAGATACGCCCGTAGTCGCGCTGGTGCTGGCCGGGGTGCTCATTGGCTCGATCGCTACCGCGCTGGTGTCCGTCCTGAAATACCTGGCCAACGACGCCGCGCTGCGCGAAATCGTCTTTTGGTATATGGGCGGGTTTTATCACGTCAGTTGGCCGGATGTGCGCATCGTCCTTCCCGGAGTGCTGGCCGGTTTCACGTTGATCTGGGCCCTTTCCTGGAAGCTGAATGTGTTGTCGATGGGCGACGAAGAAGCCCGCGCGCTGGGCGTGCATCCGGAAAGGTACAAAGTCGTTTTGGTTGCCTTAGCGACCTTCATCACGGCTTTGTCTGTTTCGGCGTGCGGCATTATCGCGTGGATCGGATTGATGATGCCGCATGCCGCGCGCATGCTTCTTGGGCCCGATCACCGCTTCGTATTGCCCATGTCGGCGATTATGGGCGCCCTGTACCTGATTATCTGCGACACCCTGGCGCGCACCCTCATCCAGGCGGAAATCCCGGTGGGGATCATCACCTCGCTGCTGGGAGCGCCCTATTTGCTTTATCTGTTGCGAAACAAAGGGAAAGACCTATTTTGAGGCAGCTGAATGGATTGTAAAAAGCGCGATGCTAGCGAAAAATCACCCCCTTGCCGACCGTTGATCAACTATGCTTTTTCTTATGGCGCGCATGAAATCCTGCGCGACATCACGTTCGAGGCGGGCGAAGGGCAGCTCTGCGCTTTATTTGGGCCAAACGGGTCTGGCAAAACGACGCTGTTTAAATGCTGCCTGAACTTTTTGCAGCCCAAATCGGGGGCGATCTATTTCGGCGGAAAGCCTATCCGGGAGATGAATGTGTCCGCTATGGCCAAATGGGCGGCTTATGTTCCTCAGGAGCACAAGGCGGCCTTTCCGTTCACCGTTCGCGAAGTGGCCCTCATGGGCCGCTCCCCGCATATGAACGGATTCTGGGGCAGCGGGAACGCCGACCGGGAAAAAGTGATGGAGGTCTTGTCCATGCTGAACATAGACCACCTGGCGCACAAAAACTACAACGCGCTGAGCGGTGGACAGCGCCAGCTTACGCTGATCGCCCGGGCACTGGCCCAGGACACGCCCCTGATCTTTCTGGACGAGCCTACTTCCTCGCTGGACTTTAAGAACCAGTTGCTGATCTGGAATCTGCTCCGGGAAATAGCCGGCCAGGGGCGGACGGTGCTGGTTTGTACCCACGACCCCAATCATGTGCTGTGGTTTTGCGAGCAGGTAATCGTTTTGGGAGAAGACCGGCGTGTAGCCAGTCAGGGGCCTCCCCGGCGCGCCCTGGATCAGAACGTCCTGCGGCGCTTGTTCGGAGACGTCTGCCGGGTCGCTCAGGCAGACGGGGTGGACGTGGTCCTTCCGTCGTAGAGAGGGCACCAAAGACCGTTTTCGCCCCTGGTTAAAGTATTTTTTTTTTAATAAAAAATTGCAGAGCAATTTTTTTATTAGAATTGAAAAAAGAAAATAAAACTTTATGCCGGTGGCAAAGAACGGTCTTTTGAGACAGGCCCGGCCGTACTCTTGGTCGCTATTTAGCTGAATGGCTGTAACGGGGCGCTCCCTTATCCGGCTCCTGAACTTTTGATGGTTAACATAGCGCCGAGGCCCATAATGATCAAGGCAGGGAGCCAGAGAAACCAAAATAATTTGGGTCGGAAGTATTTCCTTTTCATCAACAAACCCAATGCACGTTTGAAATACAGCTTTCCTCTTGATTATTTCGGTTATCCAAAATATACTGTTTTTGCGGCAACCCGTTGATATGGAGAATTAGCTCGCAAAGGTTGTTAGGCATATCTCTGAACAATGCGTTTTTAATATAAAAAGAATCAATCTGCTCCGGCATATTGGCCAGCTCACAAAACAAGGTAGTTTCGTGCCCGAGTTGAATCTGAGGGTTTATGAATTGAAGGGTATCCTGATTGCTGACGACAACGCAACTCTTTTTAAAGTAGAGTACCAATAACTCCACAAAAGCTTCGGGTGTTTGGTAGGCATTTGCGCCGAAGTGGTACTTAATCTCTTCTTCAAAAGCGGTTAACGCGCTTTTGATGACCAGGTTAGTTTTCCCATTTTGCTCGTATACCATAATACTGGAAAGATCCGGGCTATGGGCAAAAGAGGGATTTAAAAAAGGTAAAAAAAGGAGCAGACAAAAACTTGTTTTCAATTTCATGATTTACCATTTTATCGTTGCGGCAGCATAGGGACTTCTTTGGAGCATGCTGCTATGGGCATGCTCCAAAGAAGTCCACAAACTGGAAAAAAATAGGAAAAGAGACTGTTTGGCCACACTGCTGGGCATTTTCGTTTTCCTGGGGCCCAGACCTTCCAGGTTTGCGAAACCCGGAAGGTCTAGTTCCCAAAATGTCCAGTAGTGCGCTATTTGGCGTAAGCCCCCGCCAGGCTATTGATAAAATTATTTGCCCCAGCTTTGTCAACGTGCTAGTGGTAGCCCCTCACACTATCATAATGGCCTCTGCTTGCATCCAAATCGGTTGGTTCAGTGCCATCAGCACCCACCCGTTCGTAGATTCCGAACCCATCCAACGCATAGCCAATCATGGCCGCATGTCCATCGGATTGGGTAATTTTTGTTGTTTTTCCATTGGCAGCATGGTAATGGTAGCCAGCCTAGGTTGATATGTCCGCCCGCATCGTCAAAAGGGGCAAGCGCATAGGCGCCCAAATGGCGCTCACCGGCGCGGGAGCATCGAATACCACGCCGTTAAATGCGAGCCCTCTGGCAGACGGGCCCGTAGAACCCGGTCCTGCCGCAAAACGTACCGGAGAAGTCAGCTTCACTGGCGTCACTGGGATGTAGTAGGTTTTGGTAATAGACGATACATAAGAGGGCAAACATTCCACGCAGTAGTTTTTGTACTCCGCGCCAACATTGGGATTGGCCGCCGCCTGGCATTCCGCCTGCGTAGTAGTTCTGGTAATCGCGCCGGTAGCGGGATTGTACATTTGCCAGGTATTGTCTTTGTAAAATGTAGCGAGGTTTTTAATAAAAGCGCCATCTACATCGTAGACATTTCCGCCTTCTAACCAAATACCGCCCTTGCTGGCATCATCTGTAATATTCACAGGGCACCAGGGCCCTTGTGCATGGTCGGAAGGCGTGCTTTTTGTGACAATTTGGTAACAATCTGCGGTCGTTCCATTTGATAGCGCCTTGGAAACAATGGAAATTGGTTCAGCAAGCCCCGCAGTTAAAAAGTGGGCAGAATTAACCTTCACCACCGTTCCTGCGGAATCATCCGTCGTAAGGTCCTCGTCCTTATCACAAGCGAACAATGCACCGATAGAAAGAAAAAAAATCAACCCGTTTACGTTCATAACTTAAGATTAAAGTATTTAGAATGAGCAATCGTACACTGCTGTTTGATTTCAGCGCTGGCGTGGATTGGGCCAATTGCGCACCGGCGGTCAATGGCGCTCTTGATGCGGTTTCTTATGGGAAGCACTCGTGATTTCAACCAACAGGGCGTCTAATTGCGCTTGTTGTTCCGCACCGCAAAGCGTGCGGATATCCGAGAAGTGCTGGTAGCTTGACCGCTCTATATGAGCATACGTTTGGGCAATGGCCGAGATGAGCGAATCGGTTTCTGCAGCGTTGGCAGCAGGAATTGGACGGCTATAGATAGATTGACGATACCGGCGCATCACCTGGGACAAACTGTCGCGTACCGCATGGTTTTGCGCTTTCAGTATCGCGAACTCCCGGCGTTGCGCATCATTTAATTTCAAGGCATTCACCAGGACATCCTCAGGCGGCAACGGCGGCTTTCGGATAGCCCAAAATGCTAGCGCGCCTAAATTGATGATCAATGCAAAGCCGGTGACATATTTTAGCCATTTGTTATTCATTGAACAGGTCTTTGGTGGATTTAAAATAGGCTTCATACAAGACCTCCGTCTCATTTTGAGAAACCCGATTGTCTGCTCCCCTATTATTCGAAAGAATTATTCCAACATGGGCGCCTGCCAATACAAGTAAAAGGAACGAAGCGGTAGCCATCCACAGGCGCGACTTTTGGGCCTCGATTCGGCGCATCCGCATTCGCCTGCTAACTCCTTCGAACACATCCGACGGCAAGGGCAAACGCGGTATGTTTAAATTGTCGTCCCTCCCATTTTCCATTTTAAAAAAATTAATTATCAATTAGTTATACTCAAACCCTGCCTTGCAAATAGTTCTGCAAATTTTGTTTGGCTCTGAATAAAAGGGATTCTACCGAAGCGATACTGGCTTGCATAATTTCTGCAATTTCAGCATAACTCCTATCCTCTGTTTGCCGCAGCACAAAAGCCTCGCGTTGTTTAGCCGGTAACGCATCGATCGCTTTATAAAGCAGCGCAGTCTTTTCTTTTTCTTCCAGCACGGCAAGTGGATGGGCAAAGTCCGGGGATTCCTCCTGGGGCAACAAACTGAAAATGGACAAAACCACCGAAAATCTTTTTTTAGCCTTCCAATAACGCCGATGGTTGAGGGCTTTGTTGGCAGCAATGCGATAGAGCCATGTAGCCAATTTAGCCTTTTGGTTAAACCGGTCAATATGCATAAATACATCGACAAAGGTTTCCTGCGTCAGATCTTCGGCATCGGTAACAGACTGAACAATAGGAAGAATCAGATTGAAAATATGGTCTTGATACTTAGCGCACACCTCCTGATAGGCAGCCTCATTCCCCTGCTTTAGCTTTTCAATAAGATCCGATTCCTTATCCATCTTTTCTGAGCTCCCACGTTTATTTTGCAACGTATTCTATTGGGAACAAAAGGATGCGGAAACTTGCGGTGGGTTTTGATTTTTTTTCTAAAAAAGCTGGATATCCTTATACGAGATTAGCCCCAAAAGGGGGGGAGCCGCCCGCAGAGTCCAATTGCCGCGCGTTGCTTGCCGAAAGCGGTTGGCCGGCCTCGGAGAGGGGTTGGCCCGCGCTCGCCCCCCGGCCCCCTAAAGGGGGTGAGCCGCCCGCAGGGTCCAATTGCCGCGCGTTGCTTGCCGAAAGCGGCCGCCCTCACCGAGAGGTTGCCGCCCCCCGGCCCCTAAGGGGGTGAGCCGCCCGCAGGTCCAATTGCCCGTTGCTTGCCGAAAGCGGTTGCAGGTCTCGGAGAGGCCCAACGTTTGTAGACTTCCGTTTTGCCCCCCGGCCTCGGGGTTTGTTCTTTTTGCTCGCCCAAAAAAGAACCAAAAAAGGCGCTCCTTTCGCCCTTGGCGGACTCCGTGGCAAACGCCTTCGCTTTATGGGCTTCAACCGCTTGGAACACCGATCGTTGTGTTTCACCTGCATGCCAAGCGGTTGATCCCATAAGGCGATCCCGTTCTTCGAACGGGAACGGCGTTTCCCACGGGCTCCGGGCTGCGGAGGGCAATTCAGAAACAAGCCGTTAGTTATGGATTAGCCTAAAGGGTGCTTTATGGGCTTCAACCGCTTGGAACAGCCAGGCATTGCGTTTTTCCTCCATGCCGGGCGGTTGACCCCATAAGGCGATCCCGTTCTTCGAACGGGACCAGCGTTTCCCACGGGCTCCGGGCTGCGGAGGGCAATGCAGGGACAAGCCATTAGTTATGAAAAATACTATAAGATTAGCCTAAAGGGGGTGAGCCGCCCGCAGGGTCCAATTGCCACGCGTTGCTTGCCGAAAGCGGTGCCGGCCTCGGAGAGGCCCAAGGTTTGTAGACCCAACGGTTGCAACCGAAAACCCACCCTCGCCCATCGCCCAACGCTCGTTCAAGTCTCCAGACTTGAATGCCTATCGGCACGTCTCGGACGTGCGGGAGGGATAAAACAGCAAAGTCAACCCGCTCTTGGCATGCGCGCGCCTCCCGGCCCCAAGTATTCTGTTGGCGGGTTGGGCGGGGTATCGCACTCGCGAACCCATCTTCGCCCCCTTAGCTGGGGCGCAAGGCGCAGGGAATCAGGCGTCAGGCGGGGGTCTTTCCGTTTATGGGAAACAGGTTCAAACGGGCTTGGACGGGACAGTCCTCACTAAAATGGACAGGCGCTACCCCACCCACTCCAGCCAAACAAAACCCACCGTGCCAGTTTATCCCGACTTAGCCGCACTTAGCCCGACCGAAGGAAGGGCTTAGTAAGGCTTTGACGGGACAGTCCTCACTAAAATGGACAGGCGCTATCCCGCCCACTCCAGCCAAACAAAACCCACCGTGGCAGTTTATCCCGACTTAGCCGCAGGTAGCCCGACCGAAGGAAGGGCTTAGTAAGGCTTTGACGGGACAGTCCTCACTAAAATGGACAGGCCTATCCCACCACTCCAGCCAAACAAACCCACGTTTATCCCGACTAGCCCACTAAATGGAAGGCTAGTAAGGCTTTGACGGGACAGTCCTCACTACAAATGGACAGGCTCTCCTACTCCTTAAGAATACCAACATGCCATGGAAAATGGTCGCAGTCCTCACTAAAATGGACAGGCTCTCCTACGTTACGGGGGTTGTACTGGTACTGACCTTCCTTCTCGTCGCAGTCCTCACTAAAATGGACAGGCTCTCCTACGCAACAAGCTAATCGCATTTATATACATGGCAATTGTCGCAGTCCTCACTAAAATGGACAGGCTCTCCTACATACCTTGAAGTGGCAAAAACAGATAGACTCTAGGTCGCAGTCCTCACTAAAATGGACAGGCTCTCCTACTAATGGAAATCAGAGTTAAAAAAACCACAAATGTCGTCGCAGTCCTCACTAAAATGGACAGGCTCTCCTACAAAGGAGTGAAACAACTCCAACCTTGTAAGGGTCGCAGTCCTCACTAAAATGGACAGGCTCTCCTACCTGATGGGTTGTGAGACTGAATTTGATTGGGTCGCAGTCCTCACTAAAATGGACAGGCTCTCCTACAATTCCGCAAATCGCTGTTCTAACCACCTCCCAGTCGCAGTCCTCACTAAAATGGACAGGCTCTCCTACTTTCAGGGCTTAGGTCCGCAGTTACGGTTTCCAGTCGCAGTCCTCACTAAAATGGACAGGCTCTCCTACCTGCAACAATCCAACAATCACAATTCCGGAAGTGTCGCAGTCCTCACTAAAATGGACAGGCTCTCCTACAGGAAGGTGGAAAGATATATGGATGCAGAATCGTCGCAGTCCTCACTAAAATGGACAGGCTCTCCTACCTGGGCTAATGGTTGGGGCACTTAAAGTCGTCGCAGTCCTCACTAAAATGGACAGGCTCTCCTACCAAGAAATTTTAATTAGTATGAAACAACCAAGCGTCGCAGTCCTCACTAAAATGGACAGGCTCTCCTACAATCAATCACTTGGATAAAATTTCAAGGCACAGTCTGTCGCAGTCCTCACTAAAATGGACAGGCTCTCCTACAATATGCCAGTGGTTGCAGAAATTAGTGTAAAACATTTCGTCGCAGTCCTCACTAAAATGGACAGGCTCTCCTACTTGGGAATGATAAATGCGTGAACCAGATTGCGTCGTGCAGTCCTCACTAAAATGGACAGGCTCTCCTACGATAGTTTGACGTCACCGATGCGTGGACGCAATCGCAGTCCTCACTAAAATGGACAGGCTCTCCTACACCAATCGGCTAGTACCTGGGAGGTGTAGGACCAAACGTCGCAGTCCTCACTAAAATGGACAGGCTCTCCTACTGATCTTCTGCGCCGCAGGAATTTTGGACGTGTCGCAGTCCTCACTAAAATGGACAGGCTCTCCTACTCCCACTGAAATCCGACATACGAAAGCGAATGGTCGCAGTCCTCACTAAAATGGACAGGCTCTCCTACAGAGCTGATTTGCAATCCAGCTGCTGTCGCAGTCCTCACTAAAATGGACAGGCTCTCCTACAGAAGGCCATTACTTAAAAAGCAAGATAAAGATTGTCGCAGTCCTCACTAAAATGGACAGGCTCTCCTACTACCTATGGTTTGTATCCTACGTTGATTACAGCTTGTCGCAGTCCTCACTAAAATGGACAGGCTCTCCTACCACGGCACACGAAAAATGGGCAACACATGAAGCGTCGCAGTCCTCACTAAAATGGACAGGCTCTCCTACCAACCAGCTTCAGGGCTGGGTCATTAAGCTAGTGTCGCAGTCCTCACTAAAATGGACAGGCTCTCCTACGCTGGAAGAGGGTGCTATCTGCCACAATGGTCGCAGTCCTCACTAAAATGGACAGGCTCTCCTACCTATGAAGATGTTCGAAGAGGTTGACCGACGGTCGCAGTCCTCACTAAAATGGACAGGCTCTCCTACCCATTATTTTGTTCTTTCTTTTGCTTAATGCGTCGCAGTCCTCACTAAAATGGACAGGCTCTCCTACCATGGCAGGAGGATTTCAAAATCCTGCTGATGGTCGCAGTCCTCACTAAAATGGACAGGCTCTCCTACGGTACCTGCCGAGGAATGTGCGCAAACAAAAGGTCGCAGTCCTCACTAAAATGGACAGGCTCTCCTACACCTACCTTAATGAAAGGATCAAAAGAAGACGCAGGTCGCAGTCCTCACTAAAATGGACAGGCTCTCCTACACACATTGGCGACGCAGTGCCTCAAATTGTTCTGTCGCAGTCCTCACTAAAATGGACAGGCTCTCCTACGGACGGTGGATTCGATAAATGAAAATACGTCGCAGTCCTCACTAAAATGGACAGGCTCTCCTACCCTTGGCTATCTTATCAATTAAAAATCAGCAGCTTGCAATTTGAAAAATCCAAAAATCATACATTTTATTTTTATTTTAATATGTTTTTGGCGATTTTCAGTTTTCACAAATGGCATGAAAAAATTCGAATATGTTAATGCGATGTACATATCCTATTGTCGATCAAATATATTTTATTTTTTACTCTTTGTTGACGCTTCCATTTGGCGCCCGTTTGCACTTTTGCAGACAGTGGTCCAACCCGTAATATGTTATTCCTTCAAAACCAACTGATTTCACCCTGTTTCGCCGGCCCGGCCAAGCCGGCTTTTTTTTACCCCAACCTCAAGGAACATTTGGCTCTAAGGTACGATAAATGGGGAAACCCCACAAGGGAAACCGGGGGCGGGTGACCGCCAGCTGGGCCCGGGGGCCAGCAGCCCCCGTCTCCGTAGCGACGGGTTTAAAACCCGTCGCTACGGAGGCGGCAACCGGAATGCCCGGGGCGCCGCTTTCGCGCACCCAACCATTTGCAGCCGAACCCGATTGACCGCCCATGGCATGAGTCGGGCGCCCGTTTTGGTTGAGGCACTCCACCTGGCAGATAGGGTTGATTGGGAAGTTGGGCTTAGGGGCGTAAGGCGTAAGGCATAGGGCAAAAGGCGTAAGGCAAAAGGCGTAAGGCGGCTCATCTGCCAAGCACTGGTTGGGAAATGATTAAAGTCCTCTCTTGTTTGGACATCAACGGAGTACGACGTGATCCTGGACCCGATTGAACAGATGTCGCAGTCCTCTCTTGTTTGGACATCAACAAGATGGGAAGGGCAGAGGCCGGGCAACTGAAAGCGGTCGCAGTCCTCTCTGTTTGGACATCAACTGATTCCGGACAGCGACCACGATACCCCCTCTCAAGTCGCAGTCCTCTTGTTTGGACATCAACTCACCGTAAACAACGACGTTCCAAACGTTATGCCGGGTCGCAGTCCTCTTTGTTTGGACATCAACAAAGCGAGGTCATCCGGCAATATTCGCTTTCGAACTGTCGCAGTCCTCTCTTGTTTGGACATCAACGGTCGTAGAGGTGGCGAACCCTGCTCCGGTCTTGTTGTCGCAGTCCTCTCTTGTTTGGACATCAACGCTGAGCAATGCCCGCAGCATCCTCACTTTCTTCATGTCGCAGTCCTCTCTTGTTTGGACATCAACACTTGGTAATCTCTGGCAGCCAGTACCAAAACCAGTCGCAGTCCTCTCTTGTTTGGACATCAACAAATAAAAGAGTTACGTATATCTCAAACATGGATTCTGGTCGCAGTCCTCTCTTGTTTGGACATCAACTGCTGAACGAACTCTTTGACAAATACGCCCCACAAGTCGCAGTCCTCTTGTTTGGACATCAACACACCGGGCGTTACTGGGTATGGGGCCATGTTGAGGTGTCGAGCCTCTGGACGGCCCCCCCCGTCCTCTCTTGTTTGGACATCAACTCGGCGCAATGTCGGTGGCTACCTTTCCAAAAGCGGTCGCAGCCCCTTGTTTGGACATCAACGGCCATAGATTTTGGCAAGCGCTTGTTGTACGTCCAGCCCAGTCCTCTCCTTGTTTGACATCAACGAAAGGGAGTTTGACATTAAGACACAGGTACGACAAGTCGCAGTCCTCTCTTGTTTGGACATCAACCGGAACTACAAAATAAATGCGATTGGTCCGAAGAGGGTCGCAGTCCTCTCTTTTTTTGGACATCAACTTTTTAAAAGGAGGTGGTTTCGAAGCTATACGAAGTCGCAGTCCTCTCTTGTTTGGACATCAACGGATCGCGAAGACCTTGTTTTTCTCGAAGTCTGATGTCGCAGTCCTCTTGTTTGGACATCAACATGTGGCGTTTGACGGTACATCTACCCCGCTTTCAGGTCGCAGTCCTTGTTTGGACATCAACTGTTCATACCGGTGTTTTACGGATTACTAAAGTCGCAGTCCTCTCTTGTTTGGACATCAACTGAATTGAACGGAAACATCTCCCAGGATGAATTGTCGCAGTCCTCTTGTTTGGACATCAACGCTGAACCTGATTGGTTTCACATAGCCACGTCCTTGTCGCAGTCCTCTCTTGTTTGGACATCAACGTTCGCGGGTGAAGTCGTTTGAACCGTCATCAAAAAGTCGCAGTCCTCTCTTGTTTGGACATCAACGATATACGGCAGGCCGAATCGGAATCCGCCTGCACTGCGTCCTCTCTTGTTTGGACATCAACCCGGCATGAGGTGGGAAAATAGCTTTGTCCAGTCCTGTCGCAGTCCTCTCTTGTTTGGACATCAACCCCCGACGCGGTGGAGGTGCATATCGTTGTTTCCGGGCATACCCAGTCGCAGTCCTCTCTTGTTTGGACATCAACGCGAAAAGATGGGCCAGTCCATGGCCTAAAGGCGGTCGCAGTCCTCTTGTTTGGACATCAACCAGCAAATGGGAGGTGAAGTTCCGGTATGGATATGTGTCGCAGTCCTCTCTTGTTTGGACATCAACGCGGTACAGGGCGCAATTTAGGCACAGGCCAAATGTCGCAGTCCTCTCTTGTTTGGACATCAACCGAGGAGCCTTGAGCCTGGCCCCAGGTTAATCCTGTCGCAGTCCTCTCTTGTTTGGACATCAACGCCTGAGGCACTTTTCATGGCCCAGGCGTCGCAGTCCTCTCTTGTTTGGACATCAACCAGCTACGCAGCTTCAAGAGGCCAAAAAGAAGTCGCAGACCTCTCTTGTTTGGACATCAACCCGGCTTGGTCCCTGCTCTTGCAGGTCGCAGTCCTCTTTGTTTGGACATCAACCCCTGCTTATAATCAACTTGCACCGATTTCAAGTCGCAGTCCTCTCTTGTTTGGACATCAACCCCTGGCAAACGGCAATCCGGTCAAACTAGAATGGTCGCAGTCCTCTCTTGTTTGGACATCAACGTATATCCGAACTAATTTTAGCCAAAGGCGCGCAGTCCTCCTTGTGGACATCAACATGTAAGATGTCGCAGTCCTCTCTTGTTTGGACATCAACGATGTAGGGCCGCTCTACCGTCGAAGAAGTCGCAGTCCTCTCTTGTTTGGACATCAACCTTGGCTATATAGCAAGGACGGCCGGTATTATTCGTCGCAGTCCTCTCTTGTTTGGACATCAACTCCGGAACCTTTGACGTTTCGCCAGAAGCCTGTCGCAGTCCTCTCTTGTTTGGACATCAACTCCGGCGACCGATTTCGACGTTCTCGCCCCAGGCAAACCGTCGCAGTCCTCTCTTGTTTGGACATCAACATTGGCCTGGGACTAGTCGTTAGCGGCCGTCTTGAGTGTCGCAGTCCTCTCTTGTTTGGACATCAACGACAGGGCTATGGGTATTCGTGATGTTGTTTTCTGTCGCAGTCCTCTCTTGTTTGGACATCAACAGCCCAACAAGCGGGAGATGTACAAGCTCCTGCTCGAGTCGCAGTCCTCTCTTGTTTGGACATCAACAATTTGGCGGGCTTGGCCGTGACAACGGTATCAATAGTCGCAGTCCTCTCTTGTTTGGACATCAACTATACATCCGAAACCTGAAGTGAAGCGTGTCGCAGTCCTCTCTTGTTTCGACATCAACTCGGTTTAGGCAAGTCCGAGCTTTGCTGGGGTCAACCAGTCGCAGTCCTCTCTTGTTTGGACATCAACATGTTGAAAACATTTAAAGAAAGCAGCTAGTTAAGCATGTCGCAGTCCTCTCTTGTTTGGACATCAACGTTGCTGTGCGGCTGATACCAGCTGTCCGGCGTGAAGTCGCAGTCCTCTCTTGTTTGGACATCAACAACTCAGCTACGTGCTGGCTATAGACGCCGACAGTCGCAGTCCTCTCTTGTTTGGACATCAACCCGTTAAAAAAGCGACCGGTTCCCAATGCAAATTCAACATAGCCAATGGGTTGCCTATATTAATTTTTGTCATTTCCGTGTTTTAAGTCGTCGATCTTCAATACCCGGGTTTTGGCGGGGGATCGACGACTTCCAATAGGTCAAAGAACGTCGGTGTGCCCGGAGGGCGCGGTTAGGGCGAAAGATTATCCGCGCGAAATCCGGTCCTGGTACTTCAGTGAACTCAGGAGGTTGCCAAATACCTGCGCCGGGTTAGTAGCAAAATTAATGCGTTTTTTCAGGGAGAAGTCAGGAATTCTTCCCATAGGTAAATTGACTCCATTCTCACAGTAGTAAAAAACCACGCTGGCTGCAGGGGCCTTCCCGATCAAGGCATACAATGCGGTCCACGTCTCTTCATGCTTAGCTTCCTTTTTCTGGCCTTCTTCTGTCTCTTTTCTTCTTTGGGAGGAGAATTGGTCAATATATCGCCCTTCTTGTTGTTGACCAACAAGACATCGAAATGCTGCACCCCCACACCGGGATAGGCGGCGACCTCCAGATGTTCTGCGGGAATGCCATACTCCAGCAGCATGTCGCGGATTTCCGTGTTTCCGGCGGCGCCGGTAATGCAAATACGTTTTTCCTTTAACAACGCGCTTTCGCGATCGTTCTCTTCCAGCAAGCGCCGCACCACTTCGCTCCGGCCCCGCAAAATATCGCGGAGTTGTTGGTCTACCTCGTGTTTTGCCTGGGATTCGATCTGTTTGGGCAACCAAAACAGCAGCGTAATGAACCCCAATATCCCACTCAACCCAAAGAAGCCGATATTGTACCAAAAGAGTTGCTGCTTTTGCCGTTCGAGTTCCAGTTCGAATTGTTCTTGCTGAAAAGCCAAGGTTGCCTGCTGCAGCTTAACCGCTTCCGAAGACAAACGGGCGCAAGGCTTGGCTGGTTATCCGAAACCGCCATTGGCTCCAAATAACCGCGACCAATAGAAAAACTGCAAATCCGGCGAAGAGCGCCTGGGGGCTAAGGGGGCTTTTGCGTTGCATAGGACTAGGGAGTGAGGTGGGTGAAGAAATCAGAAGCGGCATCCTTCCCAATCCATTCCGCTACCTTTTTACAAAAAGCATTATCTTTATAAGGCTTTATCCAACGTTCCTTTCTTTTTTGATAAATGGCTGAAAATTGCCTTCAAATGCTCTTTCAGTTTACCGTGCAGACGCTCGGGTAAAAGGTTCCCCTTCCGGGTGAGATTTAATCAGTTGGTCATACCTTTTCCCGTCATTTAAAGCAATGATAAAATCATGCACTACCCTTTTCAAATCCTCGAATGCATCGCGGTGTTCTATGCGCACCTTATCCCAGGATGGTTCGCCTTGGATTATAGACGCCCTCTCTCGTTCTTTTATTCGCTGCCTTGATTCCCGCCGGACATGCTCTTTGCGTGATTCTATTTGCTGCAATAATTCTTGTTTCGTCTTTCTCAATCGCTCTTCAAAAAATTTCTTCCTCGCTCCAAATCATCCAATCGATTTTTGTAATTATGCATTAAGGCATCCCAGCGGGCCTTTTCATCTTGTGCTTTTTGAATTTCCGTTGGTCCAGCAAGCGGCGTTGCGGTTTTTCGCTTTGTAATTCCATTTCCTAATTTAGAGTAAAGGTCCAAAGCCTTCCTGCATTTTTGGAGTTTGCAAACTCATTCCTACTCCTTTCCATATCCAGCTTCATTAATCCAAGTGAATCGGACTTGTTTTCTGCTTCCAAGCCATGGTGATCAGTTCTACAATCTGACTATGTTCATGCCAATTTGGAATCCCTCCGCTTTCATATAAGCTTCAAAACAACGGAGTGTATTCTTCTTGCTTTTGTTTTGAAATTCCAACCTCCAGGGTAACCTTGCCGTACCCCAAAGGCTTGGCCATTCCCAGACTATGAAAAGTCCCTGGTGTTTGGTGAAACGTGAGTGCGCTGATCAAAGCGCCAAGCTCTATTTTTCAAGTTGTGATAGTGCAGGGTACACTCAAATACGGCGCCTTCCTGAAGGGGAGGAAACGAACTTCAACCCTTTCAGTTGAATTGCCAGGCCTGGGATTTGATTTGTCCCTTTACGATGAATGGGATAGCGTTTCCAACCAGCGATGCGTGCATTATCGTGCATAAATGTTTGGTAAGGCCCTCCATTGGCCATATTGTCCTGCCGAATGTAGGTGGGGTAATAAGAAGCCTTGGGACTTGACAATACTTCCTGACGAAGTACCTGCTCTGCATGGGCCGTGCCCTCTTTGCAAAGGCGTTCGAAAAAATACCCGTCCTTTAGACCTTGGAGTTCGCTTTTACTATTTACAAAACCAAAAATTGATTCAGAAAAATCCGGATTTTCCAACTTATGCCTGGGAGGTAGGGCTTCCTCCACGGATTTTTATATGGAAGCTTAAACAGGTAGGATAAGCCGATGGCAGTAGCGTTTTTCTCCTGCTTATGAAAAAACTGGTATTCTTTCTCCTGCCTCAAGTTTCGTTTTCCAATAAATCCAATCCTCCCCAGGATCATCATGGTCCCTGTAGGCAAAAAGAAAATCCTTTACCACAGATTCAGGCAGTTCAATTTTTCTTTCAGTATCAAAAAAAATGAATTCATAATGCTTGCCAATAAACTTATTCGCCTCTTGTGAAAATTTTCTTTATCCGGCTGTCCGGTAAAGACTAACGTCCTCTTCCTGACCGCCATCATCAATTGCATATATTTTTGCTCCGGCTGAGTTTTGTTTAATGAATTCAAAGTTCAATTCCCTTCCGATGTTGGCGAAAAGTTCGTATTTGAATTTGGCAGATTTTTGCTGATTATTAGTATTGTCAAAATCTCCGTTCTCACCAAAGAAACCTGCAAAATTTGTGTTGAAATAATTATCAATTTCGATATGGGAAATCCGTCCCGGTATGTCACAATCTATCAAATGGTAAGTTTCGTTTTCGTCCCTGCATAACCAGCCTGCAAAAGTGTTTGCTACACTGAAAAATCCCGGTAAATTTCTTTCCCCTTTTGACAAATCCCGGATCGCATACTGATTATCATCCACTTTCCTCCCATTTTGGAAAAGGTCATAATTTCCAATACGTTTCGAATCATTCCTCGGATAGAAGAGCCTGGGATAAAATATTGGTTCTGGTATTGCGAAAAATCGGTTTGGGCTTACTGATTTTCCGCTCCAGAGATTTGGGCTTCCTTGCGTACGAAAATCGGACTATGCGCTGTGATTTTGATGGGTATAGCATCCGATTGGGCATCTTCGAAAGGAATATCCTGACTAATAAAAGGAGCCCATGGGGACAAACGACTTTGTTGTCAACTGGCACGAAATTATAAGGCGCTTTGATCATAAAGGATTATATTTGTCGGTGAATCCGGCAAAAGCAGACCATGCCGGCTGAAGGGTTTTCATATTTTCGAGATAGGGATCTTCTACTTCCGACCAGGCTTCGAGCACTTGGAAGTTCTTACCTTTGAGGTCATGGCCTGCATAAATCTGCATATGGCCAAGTTTAGGATCCAATTCAGAAAAATTAAATCGGGTTACCAGATAATTCCCGTTAATAAACGTAACCTGGATAGATACCTTTTCTGCCTTGGCGTAAAAATTCCCTTCTACCACAAAAGGCAAAGAAGTGAACTTGTTTTTGTCGATTTTTTCGTTCTGTATAACCTCAGGCTTTTGGGCATTGGAGTACCAGTAATATCCTTCGAAAAGATAATCCGGAATGGCGGCTAAGTCAATTTGTTGTGCGTGCATAGAATATCTTTTTATACAATTTTCCAATCTCCTTTAAAACAGCCATGCCCCTTTGCTGAGCTTCCTCCCAAGGGTAGATTTCCGTTGCAAAGTTCGTCCAGCGTTTTTCGAATGCAACCCTGATCTCCCCCATACTTCAAAAGCTTCCCGCTCAATAAAAATGTCCAAGGCAGGCCATTGAAGCAGAAGCGCTTACCTCCTCGGGTAAATAGCGCGCCAGCTCGGCGCCGCCAGTGAAGCGATCCAAAGAAACGTGATTAAAGAAATGTGGAACTTCCATTTCAGGTAAGTAGATATCCGAAAAACGGCTTTTCCTCTTGCTCCTGCTGTTTCTCTTTGTTAGCGCCAAACAGATCAGTTACCGCAGGATTGTGTTTTCGCCTACCGGCAGTGTGGGGTGCTCACTATATTCCTTAAACTTGACAGCTTGCTCCCTATACTCCTTCCAACGTTGCGAATGGTCAATAACAAGGTTTCGACTGTAAGTTCCAATTCTTTCCATGCCGAAGAATCCGGAGCGTATTCCAATTGTTCAATCGGCTCAGGCAAATGGTCTTGAATAAGTTCCTTAATCGCTTGCTCGTGATCAAAGGGGGGTAAAGCCAAACCTGCCACCAATTTTTCTATGGCTTCTTTGTTGCCAAAGTTATAATTAAATGCCAACCGGTGCGAAATAGCGCCTTTGATTGAAGTAGCTGGAATAAGTGTGTATTCCTTCAAGACAGGCCCCTTCTCCATTGTCCAAACAAAGCATTTCTCCTTTTTTGGGGTAATATCCGCTTGTTGGCTACGGGTACCTGAACCAAATAAAAAGAAACTCTCCGGGGTCAAATGGATTTGATAATGGAGCCAGGTATTGGCGCCCGATGACTCTCCACATTCAAGCCAATTGATACCGGTTCGTTCAAGGAACTGGATCTTACCATATACTCTTTGAAATCTTTTTCTAGGCGAAGGTCAAACGGTTTCGTTCGGCACTCCAATACCTGCAAAGCGCCAAAACCTTTTCGGCTTCCAGCCCCAACCCTGAAAGAAGGATGGTTGAGAATATTCAAAATTTTACCCCAGATCGTTTCATCGTCCTCTGTTCCA
>JADJPL010000012.1 GCA_016713275.1 Haliscomenobacter sp. | reverse complement strand
GTGAATTAATGACTGCCCATTTGGCCGAAAAGGAAGCCGAGGTAGAGGTCGAACATCATGGGCGATTCTCGGTGAGGGTAGGCTTCGAGCAGCTGGGCTTTGAAAGCCTCCTGTTCTAAGCCATCTTCAAAAGCCTTTGTGCGGTTTGGATGTAGCGGATATTGTTGTGGATTTCGTCCTTGGTGCAGGGCAAGCCATGTCCGGCAAGGATATAGTCATAGCCGGCTGTATCGGCCAGCCGTTGGAGTTCGGCTGCCCATTTTTCAAACCAGCCCATGCCCAACCAGATATGTACGCCGCTGTACACCAAATCCTGGGCGATGACGGTGCCCAGTTCGGGCAACTTGATAAGGAGTTGGGCCTCAGATTCCGCACCTTCCACCACTTCGTACTCGTAGGTTAAGCCATCAATGACTTCGGAGGTGCTGGGAGCAACGTTGTGTTGCGGTACCAGCACGGCATCAGGTATCAAATCGCCAAAAGTGGGTTTCTGGTTTTTAATCATCTGCGGGCCCCATTCCTCAATGATTTGGTTCACGCCAGCCAGCGAATAGGCTTTACAATCTGAAAACGCCGATGCCAGACCAAAATAATGGTCGGGGTGACCGTGCGAGATGAAAACCCGATTGACGGGCTTTCCGAGGCCGTCCACATAAGCCCTAAATGCTTGTGCTATCGGGTTGAGGAATTGCGTGTCCACCACTACCAATTCGTGCACCGTTTCGATGACGTGCGTGGCATTGGCGGCATAAGGGTAGGGCGAGATGAAACTGTGGATTTTCACGCCTTGAAAATCCTTGATGACCAAAGTGGTCGAGTTGTTTCTGTCCATTTTACAGCATTTTTTTGATAAAAAATTAATGCTGCAAAGGTGTAGGCAGGCAGGGGCGGGAATTTTACCCGTTTGAAAAAAGGCTTACCATTTTGATAACTGCTCCCGAAAAGACAATGGCGACACACCCGTCATCTGCTTGAAAAAGCGGGCGAAATGCGAGGGGGCTGAAAAATTGAAGGCGTAGGCGATTTCGGAAAAGTCCTTGGCGGTATAGCGGATTTCCTTCTTGATTTCTGCGATGGTGCGCTCCCGGATGATTTGGTGGGCCGTTTTTGAAAAATGCCGCTGGCAGAGGTTGTTCAGATGCACCCGGCTGATACTGAGCCGCTCGGCAAACTGCTCTACAGAAAGGTTATTGCGCACTTCCTTGTCCAAAAGGCGGGAGAATTTGAGCATCACGGGGTCGGTCATGGTGTCCCTCGACTGACCATAATGGAGGCTGTATGCCCGGTGCAGTTTTACAAGCAGGTAATAAACCTGGGAGCGCAGGATGTGGTGGCTGTCCTGCGACAGGTTTTTGATTTCAGCCCAAATTTCACGGGCAATATTGTTCAAATAGGTAAATTCTTGTGCTTTTTCAATAGGCAGATAGGGTGGGCTTTGGTTACTGTGAAAAAATTTGAACCTGAAAATAAAATCCTTATCATTGAAAAACTCGTCCAGAAAATCGCCCTCAAAAAAAAGCAGGTGACATTTTTCAAAAACGGCTTTATCTACTTTATTGATTTGCCCGGGCTTTATAAAAAAGAACCGTTTGATCAACGAATGGGATTTCTACCGTGTCCAAAAAATAAGTCCCGCTTCCTTTTTCCAAAAAAACGAGCGTATAAAAATTAAGCACCATGATGTCCGCCACGAGGTCCAGTTCGGACTCGTTGCAGGCATCCATGAGGAGTTCCTTGCCATATTTATTGCGCTCGAAATGTAGTTTTTCCATTTTTTTTGCCACTAACGGTTAGGCTAAACGCAGTAGGCGAGGAATCGAGCCTATTGTCGTTTTAGCTTTTGTTGTGTGCTGTTATTTATTAGTTTGAATGCAAATTCTAAATCTTTATCTTTCTGTTCAATAATATATTCGATTTTAGGCTTTATGTAATAATCAGGAATAATGCTACTATATTCATTATCTTTCTTTGATTTAATCATAAATTGCAATCTTGGCAATTCAATTTCTATTCCTGTGTTTGGAAGAGTAATTTTTTTTGACTTCCACAAAGCACAAATTCACTTCCTCCTGTTTCTTCGCCAATAAAGATTGCTCTTTGGTGTTTTCTTAATACAGAACTGAATATTCCAGTATTTGAAAAACTTCCCCCATTTATTAGAACATACACATTTTCTTTGAAGTTTTTCAACATTGGTTGATGGGTTCCACTTTGTGGACCATTGCACTCTATAATGTTTCCATTTTTCTTTTTATAATATTGCTCTACTAATTCAAACGGTTCAGTTAATAGATATGAAAGCAAATATTTGGAGTATTTTAATTTTCCTCCTTGATTGTCTCGTACATCTATTATCAAGTTTTGAATATTTTCACTTTCGATGCTGTTTATGGCTTTTTTTATCTCGGGAATAAATTTTTGTTTATAATAACTCTTTAAAACATCTGTGTGCCAATCTTTGATAGTTAAAATGCCAGTACTTTTTTCTTTGTCGATTTCAAGATATATTCCTTTATCAATACCTCTCTTAGTGTTTTTTATATTTTCAAAAAGTTTCGTTTTAGGAATGCCTTTAACCAATAAATCTTTTTCTAATCCGCCATTATTAATCTTTATAACATATTCCTCACTACAGCCATTGAAATAACTGAAATATTCATAGAAAAAAGTATTCAGTACCCAAGTCGCATAATTAAAATTATTACCATCTCGCATCATCTTTTCAACATACTTTGAATTAACATCGAAGATTCTATTCCATTTATTGAAACTATCTCAGCTCCTATTAGTAATTCATCTGATAAACTATAATTTTTGGAAACATATAACCTACTGCCGTCCCAAAATGGTTGTAATGGTATAAAAAGCCCATTCAAATTGTTATTTTTCATCCATTTTCTACTTGGATAAAATAATGTGTGTCCATCTTTGATAACTTCATTTGAAGTGGTTATCAAATTATAGACCTCTAATTCCGTTAGGCTATCTTGTATGGTAATATTTTCAAAAAAATCGGAAAATTCTTCTTTGGATGAATAAATATGAATGTTTGGATGCTGATCAATTAGCTTTGACTGAAGGTATGCTATATCATCAAGCACTTTTTGTTTACTAAAAAAAACATTTTGCCCCAAAGCAATGATTGGGACGAAAGTAATACTCAGTAATAGATATTTTAATTTGCTCATTCTGTTTTTTTTTAATAGCACTAACGGTTGCTTCCCTGTCAAACCGCCGCGCCTTGCGAGCGGTTGGCAGGGAAGCGTTAGTTGGGCGACTTATTTATTCAGGTTAAGCCTTTCAGCGATACCATTAACATCTTCAATAGTCAATCCTGTGATTTTGGCGGCAAATTCGGCTGATGCTCCTTCAATCAATGCATTTTCGGCCACCTCTCGGATTGCGCTGGAAATTTCCAACTTCACCGTTTCCACAAAACTCGCATCGCTCCGTTGCGCTTCCATGTATCGATCATATTCCTTCCGGTCGGCGGGTTCTAATTTCAAAATGTCAAGTTTCTGGCTGGCTGCCTTCAATCCTTTTGCCGTGAATTCGTCCTTGATTTTCGCCGTTTTCAGGAAGTATATCCACTCGTCTAACGTGTCTTTGGCGACTTCATTGAACCGATTGGTTTTTATCACATAGTATTCGGGATACAAATCAGATACCGATGTCTTTCTGAACAGTTCCTTCTGCCTTGCAGAAAGCTCCAGTTCGTGATTGCTGTGAATGCCGACAGTCGAAGTTGGCTTTGTTGCGAAGCAGTCGCTTCATCGCCCAATCAAACCGAACCAACTTTTTTGCCATTTGCGAAACAATTTGTAACAAAAATACAAAAAAAATCAATTGGCGATAGTATTACAGCCGTCCGATTTCCTCCGCAGGAAGGTAAGGAAAAAGGGCAAAGAATCAACGGACTCAAGCAAAATCGCTCCAGGTTATTCGATCAGCGCCTTGATCTGTTGGAAATCCAGGCGGATTGCCGGATTGAACTCGCGGCTTTGCATGTACTCCAGGATGCTGTGCTTCAGTTGCCTGCTTGCCGGGCGGGTTTTATTGTGCGACGTATGGACTACATTGGAATGTCGAACCGCATTTACCGGCAACCATTTTCTATTACCTCTGTCCCAATAGTAGTCCATTTGTCCCCGTAAATGGATTCATAACATACCAAGAATTCAAACCTGCTTGCGTTAAGGTTGTTGAATATTTTCCCAGACCACTCCTGGTTTGTAATTTGAAAAGCTTTTATTGAGTTTTGTGGGGAGAGCACCCGGTTTTGCACACGAGAAGTCAGGTGTGGGAAATAGTCCGTTCCTATGAGTTCAACAAACAGAGAGTCTGGGTTGATGGGTACTCCCTTTAATCTCATTTCAACATCTTTTATCAGCGCCGGACCAACGCCATTGTTGGTAATCTCCAGCTTAAGCCCTTGTTCTTGATTATATACCAGCAACCATTCCAAATATGGCCAAGATGAAGAATGCAATTGTTCCCGCATAATTTTAGCTTGGTACATATATACGGAAACCGTGATGATATTGATTAGGATGGCAACCAAACCTATTGCAACACCCGTATCAAATTTACTTTTCGGTTTCTCACTTAAATCGCTTTGGGTCATGGTATGAAAGTTTATTTGTTATCAATGAGGTCGCAATAACTAGAAGCTATCTCAAAACTATAGAATTATGGTGTTCTCCCCCTTTGAAGCTAATCTTGTAGTATTTTTTCCTAAACCATGGTTTGGTGAAGTCCCTCTTCCCTTTTGCCCCCGGCCTCGGGTATGTTCTTTTTGCTCGCCCAAAAAAAACAAAGAAGGGAAAAGGGCGCTCCTTCGCCCTACCGCTCCGGAAGCGCCGCCTTCGCTGCTATGGGCTTCAACAGCTTTGAACCGTCCCCAATGCGCTTAGGCAGGTTGCAAGCTGTTGAGCCCATAAGGCGATCCCGTTCTTCGAACGGGACCGGCGTTTCCCACGGGCTCCGGGCTGCGGAGGGCAATTCAGAGACAAGCCGTTAGTTATGAAAAATACTACAAGATTAGCCTTTGAAGGGGGTCGGGGGGATGAAACCTTTCCCCGGCATCCCGGAAGTTTCATCCCCCTAACCCCCTTCAAAGGGGGAAAGTGCTTCGTCAGCCTTTGCCATGGGGTTAACGGATGCCGCCCACACCCTGAAAAGGGTTTTGAAATAGCTTCTATTGTATTGCCGCCATGGTATGGCGAAATAATCTCCATTGCCCTGCCCGGGGGCTCTCCTGGCAGCCGGTAACAAGATGCAAATAGCACGTGGCAGCGCACCATCGGTTATGGATGAGCTTATGAAAAAACGACCCGCTCAGCCTTTCGGTTTTTACTCCCCTAAAGTAGAGGAAAAAAGCCAAAGAATCAACGGAGTAAGGGCGCAAAAAGGCTGCCGTAGGGCAACCTTCACTTCTTCACCGGCCCCTGCCACGCCTCCCAAACCCCTTTCAAGGGCACGCCAACCGCAGCGGAAAGAATCGGTTCGATGTCATCGTATCCGAAAGCCCGCTGATGGGTGGCTGTCCACTCCAAAAGGCCCAGGACTGCGTCTTTGAACGATTTCCGGCCCTGGGTTTCGCGTTGGATATGCACGTCCAGGTCGTGGGCCAGCAGGGCGTAGCTGCCCGCCCGATAACTTTCCCGGCGAATGCCGCTCCACGGCAGGCCGCAAGGTGCTGAAAATTGGCCAGCCGGCCTGGGTTTCTATCGTCAGGGCAATCGGCCGGTCCTCCTGTCCGGCGATATATCCGAAAACGGAGTACCCCAAAATGCCCAGATAGTTGTTCCGCATTTTGGAGCTGCTGCTGCCGTCCAGCAGGCGTTCTTCCATTAGCCGCACGTCCACCTCATAGCGGATTCCGGTGATCTGCTGATCCTTCCCCGAAAAGGAAAAATACGACCCGTCGCCCGGGGCGCCTTCCAGTACCCCGCCGGCAGCCGTCAGGCCGCGCACCTGGTCCACAAAGGGCAGATAATCGGTAAGGCTGTACGTGCCCGGCGCGCTGCGCGGAATGATCAGCCTGGCAGCATCCGCCGGTATCGGGTCGATATCGATGTGGATGGCAAATTTTGGGGAAGCTGTCGTATCGTAAAGGGTATACGAGACCGGGCTTTGGCAATCTACCCCCTGGAAGCAGAGGCATAGCATCAGGAGCGAAAAGGCAGGATTCATGAGGGAGGCATCAATTTTTCGTTTCCGCTTTCGGGTACTCCCGCCAGGTGTAACTTTTTTGAACAATTTTCCAGGAGCCTTCGTATTTAAGCAGCAAAAAATAGTCGGTAAAAATTCTCCAGCCCGGTACTTCGATTTCTGCTTTGGCCATAGCCGCGTCTTTTTCATAGTCAACAGACAGGATGCGCCCAATCCGGTTCGCTTTTTCGCCCACCTTAATATTGGAAATGTACTGTTCCCCGGATCGGATCCATAAACTGTCATTGGTCACGGTGTAGAGATTAAAATCCGGATGAAACGCTTTTCTTAATCGCTCGGGTTGGCCATTGGCCGTCCCTTCAATATAATCCATAAGCGCTTCGGTAATTTGATCAAAATCCGATTTTTTGCTGGCGCTTTGGGCGCTGGCAAGGAGTCCTGCCAGCAGGAACAGCCCGGTAAAGAATACGCGCATTGGGTTCATGATCTCCATGGTTTGGTGTTTGTTAATGCCACCGGCGATTTGCCGCCGAAGGCCGGTAGTATGACGCAAAGGGGCTTGCTATATTTTCTCAATCTCGTCGATCGAAAGCCCGGTAATTTCTGAAATCAGGGTGGTTTCCATCCCTCTGGTTTTCATTTGCCGGGCGATTTCAAGATTGCGCTCCGCTTTGCCTTCATCAAATGAAGTTTCCAACACATTCTTCAAATCCCGGTAATACTTCAAGCTCTCTTCGTATTTAGCTTTTTCTTCGGAAGTAAACCTGGCTATCTCAGCAGCCTCGAACAATTTCTCAAACACCCTTTCCTGTAAAGCCTGCGGGCGATTTTGCAAATAAGGGAGTTGCGGCAAGACATACATCCACTTGTCTAAATTGCTTTGCAAGTCTCCTTCTGATTTGTTGAAATTTGGCATCTCCAGGTAGATAAAAGTCAGTTTGTCGAAAAATACCCGGCAATTGTGGTCTTTCAATTGTACCTCATGGCGAACTTCCTTCTCGTCCGCGTCTTCCGAAAAAGTAAAATCGAGAATACCGACCAAATACACCGCCGCCAGTTGGTAGTTCCAGTCGCCTTTCTTTGCCTGTTCCTGAATGGGAAAACGAGGAGTAATACAAAATGGAATACCTTTTAGGAACAAAAATACGAAATTCCTCAAAACCGCCCCGCCCTATTGAATCAACACCTTTTGGGTCCCCGTTTTGGCGCCGTCCTCTACGCGGATGAAACACGGACCCCGCTCCAGCCGGGAAATGTCGATGGAAACGGTATTCTCCCCGGGGAGCAATTGATTTTGCTGCCGGTGCAACAGGCGTCCGGCTGCGTCGAATACCTGGATATCGGTCAGGCTGCGTTGCTCGGTCGTAATGCGGATGTGCACCTGACCGCCCAGCACGGGGTTGGGAAAGACGAGAAACTGGTAATCCGGTCCCCGGCGGAGGTCGATGCCGGAAGTCGCCATCCCGTCGTTTTTATAGAGGGTAGTAATCGGGTCGCCCGCGCGGTTCAGCCCGCTGAGGAGCACATCCGGATCCCCGTCGCCGTCGATGTCCGCAAAGGCAAGGGCACTGTAATACACGCCTTCAAAAGCAGCGCCTTTCATCTGGCCAAACCCGCCCCGCCCGTCGTTGAGAAACAAGACGGCTGTCTGCTCTTTGGCTGCGCTGATTCCCGTGAGCAGGACATCGGGGTCCTTGTCCCCATCTACATCGGCAAAGGCGGCAGATCCTCCGTTGAGCCCGGGGAAGGGGCGCGTTCGGGGCATCCGCGTATTGGCCCTTGCCCTGGTTGAGATAGAGCCGGGTAATGGGCGTCCGGGCCGCATTCAAGCCGCTGAGGAGCACATCGGGGTCGCCGTCGCCATCGACATCGGCAAAGGCCGCCGACCCTTCGTATACGCCCTCAAAAGGCGTACCGGGCTTTTCGCTGAAATGGCCCTTCCCATCGTTGAGATACAACTTGGCAATCGGGACGGAAGCGCGGTTCCCTCCGCACAAGAAAGCATCGGCGTCGCCGTCCTGATCGGCATCGGCAAAGAGAACCGCACTCAGGTACACGCCTTCGAACGGAGTGCTTTTTTTCTCGCTAAACTTGCCTTGCCCTTCGTTGATATACAGCACAGCCACCGGATCGCCGGCGGCGTTGATGCCGGTGAGGAGCAAATCCGGGTCTTTATCGCCGTCTACATCCGCAAAGGCGAGGGCGCTGTTATACACCCCGACAAAGGGCGTTCCGGGCTTTTCACTAAACTGGCCCTGCCCGTCGTTGAGATAAAGCTTGGCTACCCGCAGCCCGGCGCTGTTGCGCCCCGTGAGGAAGGCATCGGGGTCCTTGTCGCCGTCTACATCCGCGAACGCGGCAGCGCTCAAATAGACGCCCTCGAAGAGCGCCCCCGATTTTTCGCTAAACCGCCCCTGCCCGTCGTTGACGTAGAGTTTGGACAAAGCGCCGGAAGAGTTGGTTCCTGTCAAAAGCAAATCCTGGTCGCCGTCGCCGTCGATATCGGCAAACGTGGCGGAGCCGAAATACACGCACTCAAAAGGCGTGCCCGTCCGCTCGGCAAACCGGCCCGAACCGGCGTTGGTGTATAGCTTGGCCATAGGCCCCGGAGAACCCAACCCGGCAATGAGCACGTCCAGATCGCCGTCGAGGTCCACGTCGGAAAAAAGCGACCGAACTATTGTACCCTCCGTCGAAGGGAGTTCCGGTCCTTTCGCTGAAACCGGCCTTCCGTCGTTGAGGTACAACTTGGCAATGCGGAAAAGGGACTGGCTGT
Organism: Haliscomenobacter sp.; assembly: GCA_016713275.1. Classification (GTDB taxonomy): domain Bacteria; phylum Bacteroidota; class Bacteroidia; order Chitinophagales; family Saprospiraceae; genus JADJPL01. The sequence goes on along the minus strand of JADJPL010000012.1, from coordinate 203,610 downwards.
TTCCGGTCAGGAGCAGGTCCTCGTCGCCGTCGCTGTCAACATCGGCAAAGGCGATGGCGCTATAACATACATTTATAAAAGGAACCTCGGTTTTTTCGGTGAAAACACCCCTGCCGTCGTTGAGGTACAATTTGGACAAGGGCGCGGCCGATTCGCTGGCGCCGTTGCGGTTACCGGTCAGGAGCAGGTCCTGGTCGCCATCGCCGTCGGCGTCGGCAAAAGCGGCAGAACCCGAGTACACCCCGGTGAAGGGCGTGTTGGTCTGTTCAGCAAACCGTCCCTTGCCGTTGTTGAGGTAGAGTTTGGAACTTAGAATGCCCGCTTTGCTGGCGCCGGCGATCAGAACGTCCGGGCTGCCGTTGCCATCCACATCCGCAAACGCAATGGAAGCGCTGAGCACGCCGGTAAAGGGCGCGCCGGAGATTTCGTGAAAACGGCCGCGCCCGTCATTGGCGTAAAGCTTGGCCACCGGCGCGTTCAGGGTCACGCTTTGCCCCGTCAGAAGCAGGTCGAGGTCCCGGTCGCCGTCGATGTCGGCAAAAGCCAGGGAACTGTGGGTCACCGGTTCGAAAGGAAGGCCCATATATTGGGCAAATTCGCCGCGGCCATTGTTGAGGTACAGCCTCGGAATGGAGTTGCCCGAGCCCTGCCCGGAAATCAAGACGTCCTCGTCGCCGTCGCCGTCGGCATCTGCAAAAGCCAGCGAGCTCACAAAAACTTCTTCAAATGGGCTGTTCGGCTTTTCGCTGAACCGGCCTCTCCCGTCGTTCAGGTACAGTTTGGCCACGGGCGCCCAGGCGCTTCCGGTGCCGGTAATGAGGGCGTCTTCGTCGCCGTCCAGGTCTACATCGGAGAAAGCGACCGCCCCGTCAAATACCCCAGCAAATGGGGGCGCCAAAGGGATCTCGGTAAACGTCTGCGCATAGCTTAATTGCGCGGCAAATAAGGTGGGTAGAAGTAATACGGGTTTCATTTTTTCACGAGTTTAGATTACTATTTTTCTGGTAGCTTAGCAAAATAGGCTATGGCAAGCTGGCGCTCGCTCATAGCCTATTATTCAGACCGTAAGATATAGGATTTTTCCGGAAAGCGCAAGAGGGGCGGGCTTTCGCGTCAAACGCGGGCTGCCGCTGACTGAAAAATGAGAAAAAGACCCTATCTTTCCTTTACTTATTCATACAAAACCCATCCTTATGCGATATGTGATGCTTTTCCTCTGCATATGGGCAACGGCCTGCAACAAGCCCGCTTCCGGTTCGCGACAAAATACTGAAACCGCCGCAGAAACAACGCCTTCTCAATCTGCAGAACCGGATACAACGCCCGCAGCCCCAGAAACTACCCAGACAAAAGACGTTCTCTACTACTATCGCACCCTCGAAGCCCCTTTCGCAACCGAGTACCCCCTGCAAGAAAGTAAGGGCAAGTGGGTTTGCCTATCGCCTTCCACCAGCGAACCCCTGGAGGACATCGTGGTGGACCTCAATAATGGGTTTATCCAAATAGTCGATCCAGGTACCGGAGGCGGCGACTGGACGATTCAATGTGTCCTTTTTCGCATGGCAAACGGAGCTCCTGTACTTGGCCTTTCAAAAACATTCTTCGATGGAACTGGCATCCGGCAGGATGTCCATATCCTTCGCCCCGAAGATGCCAGGAGGCGCGACTGGACGGATTACGCCCTGCCAAAGATCGATGGATTTAGTTTCCTGCGCGATGATTCCGCAGAGGAAGAAGAGATCGTCCATCAACTGCTGCCCGTCACCATCGAACTCCCCCGCTACGGCACAACCGCCAAAGCCAAAGTCTATACGGGTTTGCAAGACCTCTACTGCCGGGGTGGCGAGAATGAGTTCTCCGATTACTGCGGATTGTTCCAGCAGGTGCGCCGCGCCGAAATCCTCCTGAAATGGAATAAAGAACAAGGAAAGTTCGTGCAGTAGGCGCCCGCCCGTTCTGCATATTCTACCCTTCGCCTGGTTTTGTGCATTCAGGATTGCCGCAACTCCTTTTGAAAGCGGGGGAGGCGGGCGACAGCATGCACGAAACCAGGCGGGGAGAAGAATACATTTCGAAGAGATATTTTTCGGAATAAAGAAAAAATCCTATTTTTAATGAAAATATGTTCATATGTCAATAATTCTTGTGATCGGAGCGGGAATTGCGGGGCATACCGCCGCTACGTTCCTTAAAAAGGAGTTAGGAAAAAAACACCGGGTGGTGGTGGTGAGCCCCAGCGCGTATTATCAATGGATTCCGAGCAATATTTGGGTTGGAGTTGGCCGCATGAAGGAGGATCAGGTGCGGTTTCGACTGGAAGGCGTATACCGGCGCATGGGGATTGAGTTTCACCAGGCCAGGGCGGTTTCGATTTTTCCCGAAGGGGGGAATGGCCACGAAAAGCCTTTTGTCCAGGCGGTGTATACCGATCCGCAACGCCAGGGGCAGGAAACGGAATTGGAATACGACTTTCTGGTCAACGCCACCGGGCCAAAGCTGAATTTTGAGGCTACGGAAGGCTTGGGGCCGGCAACGGGAAATTCCTACTCGGTGTGTTCCTCCGGCCATGCCAAAGAAACCTGGGAGGCTCTGGAACGCATTTTTGAAGCGGCAAAAAATGGGGAACGCCAGCGCATTTTGGTCGGCACCGGGCACCCTACCGCTACCTGCCAGGGAGCGGCGTTCGAGTACGCGCTCAACGTAGCTTTCGAAGCCAAAAGACACCAGATCGAGGATAAGCTGGACATCACCTGGATCACCAACGAATACGAATTAGGCGATTTCGGGATGGCCGGCGCCTTTGTGCGCCGCAGCGGCTATGTGATTCATACCAAGGAGTTCACGGAGTCGATCCTGGCGGAGTACGGCGTCAAATGGATCAAGCGGGCAGGCGTGTATAAAGTGGAGCCCGGAGTCGCGCATTACGAACTGCTGGATGGAACCAAAAGCTCCATTGCCTTTGACTTTGCGATGCTGCTGCCCGCGTTCGCCGGGGTAGGACTCCGCGCGTTCGACCGCCAGGGCGCAGATATCACCCCGAAGCTTTTTGCCCCCAGCGGGTTCATGAAAGTGGACGCAGATTACGCACCGAAAGCGTTTGAAGATTACCAGATCGAAGACTGGCCGTCGACGTATCAGAATCCCGACTATTCCAATATTTTTGCGATCGGCATCGCTTTTGCCCCGCCCCATCCCATCTCCAAGCCCATGTTCAGCCCCAACGGCACGGCTATTTATCCTTCCCCTCCGCGGACGGGCATGCCCGCAGGCGTTACGGGCAAGATTACAGCCGATAACATCACCGAAATGATTAAGCAGCAGCGGACCGATTTGCGGCACAAAGCCTCCATGGGGAAAATGGGCGCCGCCTGCATCGTATCGGCCGGCTACGGGTTCTGGAACGGGCAAGCCGCCACGATGACCGTGAACCCGATCGTCCCCGATTGGAATAAATACCCCGACTTTGGCCGGAACGTCAAATACACCATTGGCGAAATCGGCCTTGCCGGGCACTGGGTCAAGCTGTTTTTGCACTACATGTTCATCCACAAAGCCAAAGGATACCCGTTCTGGTGGCTCCTCCCGGAATAAAAACGAATTTCCGCACGTACCTTTTTAATGAAAAAAAACGCTTTCGGCATGGAATCCAAACCCAAACCAAGAGGATATTACGACGAAGCCTATCCGTTCATTCCCACCCGCTCCGTCAAGTTCTGGAGAAAGTTCGTCCTATGGCAACTCATCCGCTTTGTGGTCATTAACTACAAAGTGATGAAAATTGTGGCCTATGGGCATTCTTGAGTGGTTTTAGTGGTTAGTGGTTGGTGGGCGAGCAACTATCCTGCTGGGGGTTTTGGGCTGACGGTTGTCACCGCCCATTTTATTTGGCGGCAGCCCGGAAAAACGGAACTCCGGCCAAATAAATTTGGCCGTTACAAGGGCGGTTATCCTCCAGAGGGCCAATGCATCCGGCATGAGGATAGCTCACCCACTAACCACCAACCACCAACCACCAACCACTCAACCACTAACCACTAACCACTAACCACTAACCACTAACCACCAACCACTAACCACCAACCTACAACACCTTCCACTGGTTCGTAAGGAAGGCCAAAGGCATCGGCTACGCCTTTGTACACGACTTTGCCATCGACTACATTCAGGCCGAGGCGGAGCGGTTCGCTTTCGGTGCAGGCTTGCTTCCATCCCTTTTCGGCCAGTTTGATGGCATAAGGCAAGGTTGCGTTGGTGAGGGCAACGGTGGAGGTCATCGGCACCGCGCCCGGCATGTTGGCGACGCAATAGTGGATGACGTCGTCGATGATAAAGGTCGGATTTTCGTGGGTAGTTGGGGTGGTCGTTTCAAAGCAGCCTCCCTGGTCCACGGCTACATCCACGAGAACAGTACCGGGCCGCATGGTTTTGAGCATGTCGCGGGTAATCAGCTTGGGCGCTTTGGCGCCCGGGATGAGGACGGCGCCCACGATGAGGTCGTGGTCTTTGATCAGTTTGCGGACGGTATACTCGTTGGAATAGAGGGTAGTTACATTGGCGGGCATCACATCGGCAAGGTAGCGGAGGCGGTTGAGGCTCAGATCCAGGATCGTTACCTGAGCGCCTAATCCGGCAGCCATTTTGGCGGCTTGGGTTCCTACGACGCCTCCCCCGAGCACCAGCACTTTACCCGGAGCAACGCCAGGGACGCCACCGAGGAGCACGCCCCGGCCTTTATAGGTTTTTTCAAGGAATTTGGCGCCTTCCTGGATAGCCATACGGCCGGCTACTTCCGACATCGGCACCAGCAGCGGCAAGCTGCCGTCGGTCAGCTCCACCGTTTCATAAGCCAGGCAAACCGCCTTGCTTTTGATCATCGCCAGGGTCAGGGGTTCGTAGGAAGCAAAATGGAAATACGTAAACAAAAGCTGCCCTTCCCGGATGAGCGCATATTCTTTTTCGATGGGCTCTTTTACTTTGATGATCATTTCGGCAATGCCGTAAACGTCTTCGATGGTGGGCAAAATTTTCGCGCCGTTGTGTACGTATTCATCATCGGTAAACCCGCTGTTTTCACCGGCAGTCGACTGCACGTATACGGTATGCCCGCGTTTGGTGAGCTCTAAGGCGCCGGCCGGGGTCAGGGCCACCCGGTTTTCATTCGTTTTAATTTCCTTGGGTACTCCGATAATCATGTTCTTGTGATTTATTTGATTAGGAATTCATTTCCAATAGGCAAAAATAACAATAATAACGCTTTGTTTACTCCATCCACTTGCTGACTTTTGCTACATGGAATGCGTTTTTATGAGCCGTTTTGATTGGATTCTATTTGACATGGACGATACCCTGGTGGATTTTGTGCATTCTGCCCGGTACGCCTTCTCGACGATGTTGGCCCAACTGGAAATTCCCGAGGCCGAACCGTACTTCCCGCTTTACCAGCAATGCAACCACGAAGCCTGGGCGGCGTTCGAGGAAGGGAAAATCGACACAGCGACCCTTCGGCGGCAGCGGTTTGCCCAGTTCCAGGAACGGGCCCAGTTGCTGATCCGGCACGACCCCGGGGAGATGAACCGCCTTTTTTTAAATGCCCTCGTTCACCACTCCAAGCCTATAGACGGCGCCATCGACCTGTTGAACTTCCTTTTCGGGAAAACCAAAATGGGTATTGTGACCAATGGGCTTCGGGAAGTGCAGCGCCCCGCATTCGCCACGTCGGGATGGAGCATTTCTTTGAGGTGGTCGTGGTGTCGGATGAGATTGGTCTGGCCAAACCCGACCCCAAATTCTTTTCCCATGCCTATGAGGCCATGGGCCGCCCGGATAAAAACCGCGTGCTGGTCGTCGGCGATTCCCTCATATCCGATATCCAGGGCGCCAAAAATTTCGACTTCGCCGCCTGCTGGTTCAACCCCCTCGGCAAACCCAACCCCAATGGCTGGAGACCGGATTTCGAAATCCAGTCGCTGGAAGAAGTTAGAGGCATCGGGCATTGAGTGGTTAGTGGTTAGTGGTTAGTGGTTGTTCGCCGTCCCGCAATTAGCGGGATCAGATTCCGTGCGTAACTATTGGCCGGTCCCCTGGCCGGCGTTCCTTAATTTATGCCTCACCAACGGGTTCCAGACAGCCTTGCGCTTAAGCCTTGAGATGCCCTACGGCTATACAAACAGTTCCCCTTCAAAAGCGGGGATCAGCTGGCGTTCTTGGGCTTTCTGGAACAGAAGGCGGACGGCCGCTTTCCCTTTTTCGCCTAAATCGCGGGTATATTCGTTGACGTAAAGTCCGATGTGCTGGTACATCACTGCCTCGTCCATTTCCTGGGCGTATTGACGAACGTAATCGCGCGCTTCGTGGGGGTTGTCCAGGGCGAAGGCTACGCTGCGTTGGACCACCCGGTTTATTTTCTGCTGGATGTTGGCAGGAAGGCTACGGCGCACGACGATCCCTCCAAGAGGTATCGGCATCCCGGTCGTGGATTCCCAGAATTCGCCGAGGTCGATGAGTTTAATCAGCCCCTTTTGTTCGTAGGTAAAGCGGTTTTCGTGAATGATCAGGCCGGCATCGATCTCGTCGTGGAGCAAAGCGGCTTCGATATCGGAGAACAACATCGGCGTTTTGCGGGCTGCTTTGGGAAAGGCAAGGCCCAGCAGGAAATTGGCGGTGGTATACTTCCCGGGGATGGCGATGTGTTTGTCGTCGAGCTCGTCGAGCGAAAAGGAGCGCTTGGCGATCAGCAGCGGGCCACAGTTGTTGCCCAGGGCGCTACCGGCATCCAGCAACGCATAATCGCCGGCGGCATAGGCAAAGGCGTGGTAGCTCAGCTTGGTCACATCCAGGGTTTGAGCGAAAGCGCCGCGGTTGAGCTCTTCGACGTCGGCCAGCTGAATGTCGAATTCCAGCCCTTCGGTATCGATCTTTTGATGGGCGAGCGCGTCGAAAATAAAGGTATCGTTCGGACAAGGGGAGAATCCCAGCGTTATTTTCATAATTTTGAGGTCTATGGAAACAAGAACGTTACAGGTTATTTACGAAGATAACCATCTCATCGCAGTGAACAAGCCCCGGGGGGTATTGGTTCAGGGAGACGAAACGGAAGATACGCCCTTGTCGGATATGGTCAAGGAGTATATCCGCATCCGCTATAACAAACCCGGCGAGGCCTTCCTGGGCGTGATCCACCGCCTCGACCGTCCGGTATCAGGGGTGGTCGTTTTCGCCCGCACCAGCAAAGCGCTGGCCCGGATGAACGAGTTGTTCAAAATCCGGAAAATCGAAAAACGCTATTGGGCGGTTACCCGGGAAAGGCCAGACCCGGAAGTTGGACATCTCTTGCACTATATCATCAAAGACGCGGAGAAAAACATCTCCAAAGCCCTCGATCAGCCCAGCAACCGGAACAAAGACGCCAAGTTGTCGGAACTGGATTACGAAATGATTGCGGAAATGGACGGCATGCACCTGCTGCTGGTCAAACCGGAAACGGGCCGCCCGCACCAGATCCGGGTACAGCTCGCCCGCATTGGCTGCCCTATTTTAGGCGATCTGAAGTACGGCAGCAAAGAAAAGTTTTCCCATGGCGGAATCTACCTGCATTGCCGGTCGTTGTCCTTCCTCCACCCGGTCAAACAAACCGAGGTGAAGATTGTCGCAGATACGCCCTCAGACCACCTCTGGAACCAACTGCGTTCGGTTGGCGAAGCGGCTGAACGGCCGGAGGACCCATAGCCCGTGGAAACCCTGCGCGCTAAACGCCCCCTGTGGTTGTTGCCGGTATTGATCCTGGCCCAGTTTCTGAGTACCTCGCTTTGGTTTGCCGGAAATGCCGTGATTGGGGATTTGCAGGCGGCATTTGGGTTCTCGGCACGTAGTTTAGGCTGGGTGACCATTGCGGTGCAACTGGGTTTTATCGCAGGTACGCTGGTTTTTTCCTTTGGTATGATCGCGGATCGTTATTCCCCTTCCCGGGTTTTTATGGTTTCTTCGTTGTTGGCGGCGGCCTGCAACCTCGGCATCCTCCTGCTCCCGGGCAACCTCGCTGCACTGATGACCTGCCGGTTTCTGACGGGCTTTTTCCTCGCCGGTATTTATCCCGTCGGGATGAAGATTTCAGCCGATTGGTATGCGCAAGACCTGGGCAAGGCATTAGGCTTTCTGGTCGGCGCCCTGGTTCTGGGAACGGGGTTTCCCCATTTCCTAAGAGCGGTTGGGGCGGATTGGGATTGGGAAACCGTTATTGCATCGACTTCGGCACTCGCCGTAGCCGGAGGGCTGCTCCTCGTTCTTACCGTGAAAGACGGCCCATTCCGCAAACGGGGACACCGGTTTGATCCTTCGGGGATAGTCAACGCCTTTCGTTTCCCGGCATTTAGGTCGGCTGCTTTCGCTTACTTTGGGCATATGTGGGAGCTCTACGCTTTTTGGGCATTTTTGCCGGTTTTCTATCAGGCATATGCCGGATTGCCTGGTTTTCAGGGGGCTGCTTCGCTGTTCTCTTTCCTGACGATCGCAATTGGCGCCATCGGGTGTATCGCAGGCGGGTTGCTTGCCCAAAGGCAGGGAAGTGGGCGGATTATTTTGCTGATGCTGGCCAGCTCCGGTCTGTGCTGTCTGGTTTCGCCCTGGATCTTGTTTTTTCCCGCCCCTGTATTCTTCCTGGTTATGGCGGTCTGGGGCTTTTCGGTTTCCGGCGATTCTCCCCAATGTTCTACGCTGGTCGCTCAGTCGGCGCCGGCAGCCTACACCGGGTCGGCCCTTACCCTGGTTAATTGCCTGGGGTTTAGCATTTCCACCCTGAGCATACAACTTCTGAACCTGATTTCCGATTCGATCAGCGTGCGTTGGTTGTTTCTCTTTCTGGCCGTCGGGCCGATACTCGGCCTGCTTGGGTTGGCGAAGTACCCTCCGGCATTGATGCGCTCAGGCGGGAGCTAAAGGTTGGGCCATAGCCTCCCCGGCGATCCAGCCGCCCGTCCACGCTGCCTGAAAATTGAACCCGCCGGTGATGGCGTCGATATTGAGGATTTCTCCGGCAAAAAAAAGTCCGGGCAGCCGCTTGCTTTCAAACGTTTTGAAGTTAATTTCCCGGAGATCTACGCCGCCAGCCGTAACGAACTCGTCTTTAAACGTACTCTTTCCCGTTACCTGAAAGCGGCAAGCCGTCAGTTGTTCGGCCAGGTGCTGAAGTTCTTTTTGCTTGTATCCGCCCATCGTTTTTCTTCCCCTATGCCCGCTGCGTGCAACAGGCGCTTCCACAACCGGGAAGGCAGGCCGAACAGGGGTTGCGGAGCAACCAGCTGCCTGGGCGCCGTTTGCTTTTGCTCTTCCAGGTCCGTTTTACAGGTTTCCGTTTTCTCCCGAATCCAATTGACTTTCAGGGTAAAGCGATGGCTTTTCTGATGCAGCTCGCGGGCCCCCCAGGCCGAGAGTTTGAGAATGGCCGGGCCGCTTAGCCCCCAATGGGTAATAAGAAGCGGGCCTGAAGCTTCCAGTTTGGTTCCTTCCACCTGAGCGGTAGCTAAAGGAACGGAAACGCCAGGCAGGTCGGCAATCCGTTCGTCCTGGATGTGGAAAGTAAACAGGGAAGGCACAGGCTCTACGATCTGGAGCCCCAACCGGGCCAGGATTTCCCAGATCGCCGGACTGCTGCCCGCGGCTACCAACACCCTGTCGGCCTGGTAGGTGTTCTCTTTGCAAACCACATGCCAGGCACCGCCCGGCGCCGCCGGAGGAACGAGGTCTTCGACGCGCTGGTGAAGCAACACGCCAACGCCCGCATTATCCGCGCTCACTTGCAGGCAGTCGATTACCGATTGGGATTTATTCGACACCGGGAACATGCGCCCGTCTTCTTCGATCTTCGTTTTCACACCCCGCCCTTCAAACCAGGCGACGGTATCTCCGCACCCAAACACATGAAAGGGCCCGAGCAGTTCTTTCTCCCCCCGGGGATAAAACTTAACCAATTCTTTGGGGACAAAACAGGCATGCGTGAGGTTGCACCGGCCTCCCCCGGAGACGCGCACCTTGCTCAGAACGTCCTTCCCGCGTTCCAGGATGAGTACCCTGGCCGACGGGTTGCACTCGGCGGCGCGGACGGCGCCAAAAAAGCCCGCTGCTCCGCCTCCAATGACGACAATATTCATGTACTCGTTTTCAGCATAGTCAGGGAAAAGACGGACTTCAGGCTAGGAATACATGCCGGACCTGTCCGTTTTACTCCATTCGTACAGAAATTCGCCCATCTTTTGGGTTATCGCCCGAAAATACCGCTCTCCCTTTTCCCGGGTAGCTCCCATGGGGCTGCCCACCCCGGTATCTTCGCTGATCTGCGACCATTTCCGTTCCATCCAGGCCCAGCCGTCGCGAAAGGCGGCAATCTTGTTTTTTTTCTCCCTGCCCAATCCCCATTGCTCTTTTGGCAACACCAGCTCAGGTTTCAGGTAGAGCAGCAGGCTGGTTTCCATCTCATCCGCGTGATCGCCGGGCTCGTCGAAGAACTCCTTGCTGTTGACGACCTGGTACGCGTTGGTAAACGCCAGGAGCATGTCCGGAAACTGTAAGCCTAATTCCCGCAGCATGGGTTTGAAATCGTTTCCTCCATGACTATTGAAAATCAAAAGCTTAGGGATGCCTTGCCGGTGTAACACGCCAATCACATCGCGCAGAATGGCCAGTTGGGTGCTGGGGTTGAGGTTGATGTCCAGAAGAATATCGCTTTGCCCCGTATTGACTCCAAAAGGGATGGCAGGCAAAACGATCACTTTGGCGCCCAGTTCCCAGGCGATGCGCGCCGACTCCGCAGCCAGGAGTTCGGCTTCGATGACGTCGGTGGCATAAGGCAAATGGTAATTATGCGCTTCGGTAGCGCCCCAGGGGAGCACGGCCAGTTCGAACGAAGCCTCTTTTAAGGCCTTCCAGTTGGTTTCTGCCAGGATGTACGGGCGCATGAGTTTATGGGTTTTGATTAAACGCAGTTCTTCCTTTGGATAACACTTCAATCAACGGGCACAAAGGTAAACATCCATTTCACGGGATTATGCCAGGAGGTAGCTTTAAATGACCCCACCGGCGCTTTTACCAAAACGGTATTCCATCCTTTTTTCAGTCGGATAGGCATGGGCGGGCGGTATTCGTATCCTTCGTCGGTGAAGGGAATCTCCAAATGACCGGTTTGGCCCGGGCGTTTCCATTGGGGCGGCCTGACCGGCGCGCCGTTGACCCAAGCGGCGCTGCCTTTGCGGTCCCAGGCGCCGGCCGGAGGCGCGTCGGTTGCCTGAGACCGGGACGGATTGGAAAATCCGACCCAGAAATTCCGGACGGTATCGGCTTCGCTCCATAGTTGGGTTGTGGCGTAGTAGGTCGTATTTTCCTTCGGATCGTCGAGTAGCCCTTTGATCATGGGCGTCCACCAGTGGCGGAGGATCACGGTACCCCCTACTATCGCTTTTCCTTGGGGAAGACTGGTTTCTTTCCAAAGGGTACTCTCCAGATCGAACGACGCGGTGGTATCCCCTTTGTTGTCAAAGGGGCCAATCAATTGCCAGTTCATCTGGCTTTGGCGCGCATAAGGAAACGGCTTTCCGGCAAAAAACAGCCGTTTGTGATCGAGTAACCTGTTTTCAAAACCGGTAAAGGAAGGCACATCGCCTTCGCTCAGGTTGCTGATCCATCCGGCCTGCCCTCCGCCGCGCCAAATCCGCTCTGAAAAGGCCAGGATGCCGGGGTAAACGGGGTTCATGGTAAATTGATCTTTCGCCTCCCCTACCGCCCGGTCGTGCCACAAGCAAAGGGTTCCGCCAAGGGCAATGGAATCGCCTTTAACCCGGTTGCCAATCTGCCGGTGGAAGATCGTTACCACGCTTTCCAGAGGGTCCATGTGGTTGAGGTACAGGTGGCGGGAGTCGATATACGGGATCGTTTGATTGCCGGTGAATTTCCCTTTGTCGTCCAGCCACAACTGCCGGATGGTGCGGTCGGAGAAATTCCCCCGGGCGGCCAGCCAACGGTCGATTTGCCATAGCTTTCAACCAGTTTGGTCACTTCGGGCACAAACCGGGGATTGGTGATCTTCACTTCGTCGGCCCCAATATGCAGGATGGGCGTATCAAAAGACCGGCAGATTTCATGCAGGATGTCCTTAATCAGTGCCAATCCGGAATCGCTTTGCATTTCCGTCTGGAAAGCCCGCTGAAAAGCGGCGCTGTGCCCTGGCATGTCTATTTCAGGTACCAGGGTGATATGCAGGCTACGGGACAGTTCAATCAGTTCCTTCAAATCCGATTTGGAATAGTATTCGCCTTTATCCCGGAGCATGTGTTCCGGGGCGGTGAGCTGAGGGTACCGGTCGATGGCGAGCCGCCAGGCGATGTCTTCCGTCAGGTGCAAGTGGAAAATGTTCAGCTTATACCGGCCCATGACCCCGATCAGTTCCCTGAGCTGGTCCATGGGCACGTAATTCCGTGCGGCATCGATCATAAACCCTCTCCAGGAGAACGCCGGCCAGTCGGCGATCTCACAGGCGTCTGCTCCAACGCCGTCGCGCAGAAGTTGCAGGAGGGTTTGAATCCCGTTAAATATCCCATGCGCCGTATTGGCCCGAAGCGCGATCTGGCCGGAAGTTACCGTCAGGTGATAGGCTTCGTCCGGATATTGAGGCGAATCGACTTTTCCCAGGCTGATCTGAATCGTCCCTTCAAGGCGGGTGGCTTTCTGTGCCAAACCCACTTCCCAGCCCATTTGGCGGAGTTCCTTTTGGAGCAAAGCGGCATAAGGCATCAAAGAAGGGTCCGGAACCAGAATGCTCCGGCAATCGGCGAGGAAGAAAGATCCAGGCTGCCAGGCGATCTGCTGAGGCGACGGAATGAGGGCAGGTTTGGGGTCGAGGTCCAGCACCTGCGGATAGATCAGCCGCTTCCAGAGGAGGTATCCCTTTCCGGTCAGATGCAGGCCGTCGTTGCTGTAGTCCCTGTTGAGCTTTCCTTCTGCATCGCTGAACCCGGTATGGAGGTCGACGTAGATGAAGCCGTTTTCTTTAGCTAAAAGTTCAAGGCGGCGATTGACGTCCAGCACTTCCCTGTTCTTTCCGGTATGCCCCGAGAATTTGCCAAATACGTCGCTGACCGGCAAGAGGCTTTGGACGTAAAGTTGGGTTGCTGGGGATTCCTGTTTTAAAAAATGACGGATGTGCAGGATGTTGCGCACCAGGCTATCGGGGGAGATATTTCTGGCCAGGTCGTTGATGCCTATCAGGAGAAATACTTTTTGGGGCTTTCCTTTGGCCACTTCCTCCAGCCGGTGGAGCACCCCGGCGCTAATGTCTCCGCTAATCCCGCGGTTGCGGGCCAGCACGCCGGGGAACAGTTCTTCCCATTCTCCCCCATCGGTGATGCTGTTCCCCACGAACAGGATTTCGCCGGGGGCATCCGGCAGGTTTTGGAAGAGCGTCCAGCGCTGGTGGTAATACGTGGAAAACAGGCTGTCGGCATAACCCCAGCGATCGGTTTGGGCCTGAACGGCCACCGAAAACCACAACAGGAGCAGGGGGAGTTGTTTCATTTCAGGAAGGTTTATTCCATGGTTTGTTTCCCTTCAATCGGTTTCGCTTCTGTTTGGTGCAGATCGAAAACAAGTATCTCGTTTTTCCCTGCTTTCAGCCAGGACGCCGGGCAGTAAAGCCGTTGCTGGGGGCCGATTTTCCAGTACCTGCCCAGGTTGTGGCCATTGACGTAAACCATCCCTTTGGAATAGTTGCTCAGGTCGAAGTAGGTATCCGCCGTTTTGCCGAGGTCAAATTCGCCGCGGAAAAAGTACCCCTGGTTTTGAACAGCAGGTTGGAGGGGTGCAGCGGCAGTTTTCTGCGCATAGCCCGGATCCATGGGGAGAGGGAAGATCTCCCAGTTCATAAGGGTCATGCCGTTTAGGGTAACGCGGTCGGTGATTCCTTTGCGGTCGATCATAAACTGGGCGAAGTTGATATGGCCCATGCCTTCCACCAGAATGTCCAGGACCGGGTCTTTGGGGCCATCGGCGAGTTTGGGCAAATCCACCGTCCACTTGCCTCCATCGCGGTAAACCGTGTCGATGAACTGGTTATTCAAAAAGACGAGGGCGTAGTCGTGCGGTTCCCAGATCGATAATTTGCCGCTTTTGTGGCCCACGAGGCGGGTGCGGTAGAGCATCAATCCCTGGTTTTGGTTATAGGCCTCCATGGGCTGTGGCTGGGCAGACCGATGCGGTTTGGGGAGGAAGTTCCAGACGGAATTGGTTCGCTGCATAGCGATGGGCGGAATGTCCATGGTCGGAATGGGCGCCGGAATGGGCGGAGGGGTAGCCCCGGTGTACGAAGCAATGAGGTTGCGAAGCATGTAATATTTAGGCGCCGGCCCTCCCTGTTCGGTAATCGGTGCATCGTAATCATAGCTGGTAATATCCGGTTGGTACTGGGTGGGAGAAAACGCGTTGGCCCCTGCGGTGAAGCCAAAATTGGTCCCTCCGTGGATGACGTAAAAGTTGAACGATTTTTTATTTTCGAGGAGGTAAACGACTTCCTTTTTTAGTTCATTCGTGTCGGGCCGGGCCCATTTTTCTCCCCAATGCGTAAGCCAGCCTGGATAGGTCTCCGAACTGAATACGGGGACCTTATCGTTTTGCTTAGCCGCTTGCTGAAAATCTTTTTCGTTGCTTCCGCTATCCAGTCCGATAGCCGCTCCGGGCAGGCTTCCCGCCTCCAGCATGTAGGGCGTGGGGCCGTCGGCGGTGAAGAACGGTACGGTGATTCCATGTTTTTTCCGTAAAGAACGGAGTTCTTCCATATAGGCCCGGTCGTTGCCGAAGCTGCCGTACTCGTTTTCAATCTGAATCATCAGTACCGGGCCGCCTTTGGTGCATTGAAGCGGCGCGATCTCTTTTGCCAGGTTTTTGATGTACCCCGACACTGCAGCCATATACCGGGGGTCGAGGCAGCGGATCTTGATGTCCGGTATGCTCAACAGGTAAGTCGGCAAGCCGCCAAAATCCCATTCGGCACAAACATATGGGCCGGGGCGAAGCAACACCCACATGCCTTCTTCCTGGCAGATGCGGACAAATTCCGCGATGTTGCGGTTTTCGGTTGAAAAATCGAATACGCCCCGCCGGGTCTCAAAGTGGTTCCAGAACAGATACGCCGCAATCGTATTACACCCCATCGCTTTGGCCATCTGGATGCGGTGGCGCCAGTATTCCCGGGGGATCCGCGCCGGGTGCATCTCTCCGCTGATGATCTGCAGCGGTTTGCCGTCGAGAAGAAATTCCTTTTCTCCCAGAGAAAACGTACGCGCTTTTTGAGCAAACATTGGGGCAGAAAACCCCATGGCCGCAAATACCAGCGCAAAAAAGGCGATGGTGCGGGCAAAAGAAGCAGAACGACCAATCATTGGACCTTGATTTTGAAGGTGGATGCGGGAAGCTTTTCCCGGTTAACTAAATTTCCATCGGAAAACGGTTTCCATCCGTAATATAGGAAATCCGGTTTTTCGAAAGCCGGGATAACCGCTTTGTTTTTGCGGATAGAGGCGAAAATTTCGGTTTCCCCGTCCAGGGAGAAGCCTTTCAATGGAGCGCTGTCGGATGAATGGAGCCCTTTTCCATAGAAAAACTCCACGACTATTTCCCCCTTTTTATATTTCGCTTTCTTGGGTAAAGGGCCTGAAGGGACAATCTTTTTCGCGTAGGTTGCAGCCAGCGCCCAACGCGCCAGCCGCTCGCCAACCACTTTTTTATTCGTCGGGTGCACGTCGTGGGGAGCCCCGGCATCACTGCATACCGCCATTCCGGAGTGCGGAATCAGGAGCGGCAGGGTTCGTTGTGCATCCCGAAATTGCGGCCAAAGCTGCCCCTTGTACCGTAAGGTGTCGATAGAGGATAGCTGAACGAAATAAAAGGGCAATGCCGGATTTTTCCATAGCCGGCGCAGCTCAGAGACCATCAACCCGCATAGCGCAGGGTATTCGGCCACCCGTTCGGTTTCCTGGGCATTGCTTTCCCCCTGATACCAAAGGAGGCCTTTGATGGGAAAACGGAGCAGCGGTTCAATCCCCGATGCGTAAGCAAACCCGGGCTTGAACGGATGGTTGGGCCCATGTACGTCCTGCGGGAGCCCCGATACTCCGGCGGTGTTCTGGGCGCCCCGCTCTCTTACCCAAACCGGAAGCGCCGGGTTTTCGAGCCAATTCGAACCGGTTTTAGCGGAGTACGCCGGATGGTTCGCCAAAGCAGGCAGAGGGATAAAGGCCTCGATGGGCGCGCCGCCGATCGACAAATCAATCAGGCCGATGGGGATCTGCGTTTCGGAAGCGACGGCTTTGCCGAAATAGTATCCCACCGCGCTCATGGTGCGGAAAGGCGCGGTGTCGCAGCGCTCCCATTTCCCTGATAAAAGGACGCAGGGGTCATTTTCCGGACGATGGAATCGGTAAACGGAACGCCAAACACCTGTTCGCCGGCGTAGGTTGGATTGAGGAAACGCAGCAAGGGCTGGTTCAGCTCCTGCGCTTCCTGGGGGTAGTGCATTTCCCGTTGCATGGGCCATTGCATGTTGGATTGGCCGAAACATAGCCATACATCCCCGACCAAAACCTCCCGAAACGCCGCCTGAAATCCACGGGCGGAAATGGTCAGGGGTTGTCCTGCATGGGCAACGCCGTGCGGAGGCAGTACGACGAGCCAGGACGAATCGGGGGAGACCTCCGTCCTCGCGGTTTTGCCGGAAAAAGCCACGGCAACCTCCTCTCCGGGAACGCCTTTTCCCCAAACTGAAATGGGTTGACCGCGCTGCAGCACCATGTAGTCGGAAAAAACAGGCGCTATGTTCCATTGGGCGCCAAGGGAGAGCGGGAGAGCCAACCAAAGCAATATACCGGCAACCTTCAACTCATTGGTTTTTTTGCAGAAATTCATCCAATACCTTCCAGCAATACCATTCCTGCCTGGGCAAATGGAAGGGACCTTTAAACAGATTCCCTTTGGCCGTTTGCGCAACCGCTCCATCCCGGCGGAGGTATCCAAACCACTCGCCATGAACCGGGTCAAGGAAATGCGCGTAGGCATACGCGTGGACCTGCTTGTGCCAGTCGGCGTATTTTTCCTCTCCGGTCATCAGGTAGGCCAAAAGCGTGGCGATGATGGCCTCGTTGTGGGGCCACCAGAATTTCATATCCTGCCAGTATTCCTGAACGGGTTTGTGGTACACGTCGCGGAAATACAAAATTCCCCCGAATTCCTTGTCCCAGCCGCGTTCCCACATGTAGTCGAGCATGCGGCAGCCGAGATCGAGGAGATGGGGATCGTTGTTTCGGTGTTTGGCTTCGTGCAGGATAAACCAGGCGCCTTCGATGGCGTGGCCCGGGTTGAGGGTACGCCCGTCGATATGGTCGATGATGCTGCCGTCGGGGGCTACCTGCTCCATGACGCAGCGGATATCGTCTTTGACGAAGTCGCGTTCGATCCCGGAAATCCAGGTTTCGATCCAGGGGTCGCAGCGTTCGTCGCCAATCGTTTCCCGAAGCTGATGGGCCGTATTCGTTAGGATCATTGGCACGCCGATGGCTTTGGCCGGGCGCGTATCCGTGAATTTGGCCGGCAGCAGGCCGGGGGTAGTGGCATACTCGATGCACTTGCCGAAAACCTTGCGGGCATTTTGTGCTGCCTCCTCGTCTCCACTAGCTTTGGCATAGGCGGCGGCGGCGATCGCGTAAAACGTTTCGGAAAAGAAGTACCGGCGCTTGCGGATAGGCCGCCCGTCGCGGGTCACATGGAAAAACATGCGTCCGTCGCTGTCGAAGCAGTGCCGGTTCAGGAATTCATACCCCAGCTTTGCCCCGTGGAGCCATTCCGGGCGCGGTTCCACCGTGTTGTACAAGGTAGCCAATAACCAGGTCGCCCTGCCCTGTATCCAAACGGCTTTGTCGTCGTCGATCAGGCTTCCGTCGGCGTCGCGGGCGAAGAGAAACCCGCCGTACTCCTCGTCAAAGGAGCGGGGAAACCAAAATGGAAGCGTGTTGCGCAGCAACTGATCGCGGTAAAAATCCCGCAAAGCCAGAAGGTCGGGGGTGGAGTATGGCATAGAAGATAGACGTTAGAGATTAGACGTTAGAGGTTAGAGGTTAGAATCTGGTTGGAGGCAGAGCCTCCACGTAGAGTGGGTCCGAGGCGGAGCCTCGAACCAGGGTTTTTTGAACAGTCCCGGCTTGTTCGCCGAAATCCTTAGATTTCGTGCGGAACTATCCGCCGGTCCCCTGACCGGCGTGACCTACAGGAAGCGATCCTGGATTTCTATAAATTCCATAATAGTTGGGGGCTGGAAACCAGGGATTATAGTGATTTGAACTGGCTTCTAATCACCAACCACTAACCACCAACCACTAACCACTACTCACCAATCACCTCCCTCACCGGGATCTTCACAAAATACAACTCTTTTGTTCCTTCGTAAAGCAGTCCGATGGTATTTTCGTCCATGGCGGTCAGGCTAGAGTAGCCGTAGCATTTGCGCTGATCAATCAGGAGCTGGTGTTCCGGGGACCAGGATTCTCCCAGATCGAGGCTCGCTTTCACGGTGATGTTGTACCTGCCCGACGAGGTGTTCGGGTTGGAAAAGAACAGCACCTCCCGGAGGGCGCCTTTGATTTTCACCCTGGCTTTGATGAGGCTACCCATGCAGACCGGATCGGGCAGGGCGCTGTAGGAAGTCGGGTGTTCTTTCCAGGTAGCGCCCATATCGGAGGTGGTGGCCACGCTCCGGAACTTGCCCCGGTTGTCGCGCATATTGAGCATGAGCACCCCAGGCATAGTTTCGACTACCTGGCTTTCGGTGGTATTGGATTTGGGGGCGGCTTTGGACGACTGCCAGGTGGTTCCGTGGTCCTGGCTGTAAATAATATTGGAAAATGGCATGCCGGTCGGATCCCAATACTGGGCCGGAAAAACGAGCTTGCCGTCCGCCATAGCGATTCCGTTGCCCGGGCCCTGGAAAAAGATCTTCCATTTAGGGTCTTTGATCTGGGCCGTGATGCTGTACGGCGCACTCCAGGTAAGCCCGTCGTCGCTGCTGCTGACCAGTGGGCCCGAACCGGCGATGGAGCGGTTGCCTTTGCTCCAAAGCGCGGCAACCCAGATTTTCCGGGTTGCCGGATCGAATAGGATCGTTGGATCCCCAATGCCATTATTTTCGTGGGGCGGGCCCATGTCCATGATGTTCTTCATCGGTTCCCAGGTATTCCCACCGTCGGTGCTGCGGCTCATGCCGACGTCAACATTTCCCGGCAGATCGCGGCTGTTGTCATACCGGATATCGTACACGGCGATCAGGGTCCCCTTATCGGTTTGGACCAGGCCGGGGATGCGGTAGGTGTCGACGCCGCCTTCTCCGGCTTTGCGAATAGCCACGCCTTGCCGTTTGACGAACCGGCCTTCCGTTTCCTGGATCTTATGCGTTTTGCCCTTTTCATCCGTCAGTTTCGCCCCATGGATCTCAATCGCCCGGTCGAGACGGGTTTCGGGCTTAAGCTGAACGCTCACCCAGAGGTAATGGATACCCGGGGCAAAAGCCACATCGAACGGCAGGGTAAACGACGTGCCGGCAGGAGAAACCGAACCAAGGGGGTTCCCCGAAGGCAGCGTGTCCGGACCGGCCAGATAAAGATCGATCTGCTGGATATCTTTCAGCCCTTCAGCCCCAAGGGTCCCCATTACCTGGCGGAAACGGGTTTCTCCAGCCGCTTCCGGAATGGCAATGGTGAGCTTTATGAGGGGGTTGATTGCCAACCCCCTCAGTACCGGAATATCTGGCGAGGAGGCACTTACGGCGATCGTTCCTGTGGGTGGCGCAAGCGCTTCTTCCGTACATTCGAAGCTGCTGGACAACACCAACAAGGCGATCCAGCCCAGGGCATACATCAGGTTTTTCATACTGGTTGACTATAAATGGTTAACCCATCGGTTTGCTTTTTGCCACCGGCAAAGAGCAGGCTAAAGGCATATCCGAATACCACGCAGCTGACCAATCCGGTAAACGCATACATCAGCAGGTTGATATCGGTAAAGTTTTTCACGAAATACTGAACCACTCCGCTGACCAGTATCCCGGCCAGTGCCCCGGTCGCATTGGCTTTCCGGGTAAAAATACCCAAAACAAACAAGCCCCCCAATCCGCCGGTAAACAACCCCAGAATCGTGTTGAACTGGTCCCACAGCGAAGAAATCCCGCTTTGGGACATGATCAGCGCAAACCCGGTCCCGATGATGCCCACGCCCAGCGTAATCCAACGAGCCAGGCGCAGATAAGCCAGCTCCGTCTTATGCGGATTAAATTTTCGGTAAAAATCGGTCGTCAGGGCAGTCGTGATAGAGTTCATACTGGAGCTTAGGGTAGACATGGCGGCTGCAAAAATGGCCGCAATCAGCAGCCCGATAATGCCCGGGGGCAAGTTGCTCACGATGTACCACGGGAAAATAGCATCCTGGCTTTGCAGGCTGAAATTGGCCTTCTCGGGAAACTGCCGGAAAAACAGGTACAACAACGTGCCGATGGAAAAGAAGATCAGGGCGGAAGGCAACGCCATCCAGGCCCCTAACTTGAGGCTTTTACGGGCAGCCGCTTCGTTTTTGGTGGTGAGGTAACGCTGAACGACCGTCTGGTCGGCGCCGTAAGAGATTACGTTAATCGCAATCCCTCCGATGAGCACGACCCATAAGGTGGGCTCCTTGATCGTGAGGCGGAAGTCAAAAATATCGAGCTTTTGGTTTTGGTGCAGGGTAGCCCAGATTTCCGCCGGGGATTGTCCGATCTGGAATAACATGAGCGCCACGCACACCAGAGCGCCGCCGAGCAGAATAATGGCTTGGGTAACATCCGTCCAGATCACCGCCTCGATCCCTCCTTTCATGGTGTAAAAGATCGTGATCAAGCCCATGAGCAGGATGCAAAGCATGACGTCGACGCCAGTAACCAGCGTTAACGCCAGGCTGGGAAGGAGCAAAACAATAGACAACCGCCCCACCTGGAGAAATACAAACAGCAGAGAAGCGATAGCGCGTATGGCATAATCAAAACGTTTCTCCAGGTATTCGTAGGCGGAGGTAATATCCAGCCTCCGGAAAAAAGGAATGAAATACCGCGCGATGATGGGAATGATCAGAATGATCGTCATCTGCAGGAAAAAGTAGTTCCAGTTGGTCGCATAGGTTTTGGCGGGGATCGACATAAAGGTAATGGCGCTGAGCTGCGTGCTGTAAATGCTCAGCCCTGCTGCCCACCCCGGGATGCGTTGCCCGCCCTTGAAGTAATCGTTCGTGCTGACCTGGCGCGACGAGGCCCAGACCCCAATGCCTACCATGAGCAAGAGGTAAACGATCAGGACGCCGTAATCCAGCCAGGAAAAAAACTTCGGGCTGTCTACCTTGCCCCGGCGAATCTCCGGGGTCCGCACCCCGGCGCGGATTTCCCCGCTGGGAATGTAGACCTCGTCTTCCCATTTAACCGCCGAAGTAGTTACCTGCCCGTCGAAAGGAAGGGTTCCCCTGGCCGTCCAAGCGTCGGTGACGGTATTATAGAGCAGTACGGTCCTGTTGAAGCCCGGGTGTGTTTCCATTAGCGCTTTGCGCTGGGCTTTGAGCTGCGCCTGCTGAAGGGTATCCGTTTCCTGGTTAATGGCAGCGATGAGCCGCTCGGATTCGGAAAAAACCTCCCCTTTGTCTCCGCTGAAAAGCAGAATGAAAGACGCGCCATAGCCGGTTCCCGTCCCGGCTGATAGCGGAAAGGGCAACGGCGACCGCTCCGACCAGGATTTTGTTTTCAGGTCGAAGCTATATACCGATGAATGGATGTCGCTAATGCTGCCTTCGTTGGCTTTCCGGCCTCCCATAAGATAGAGGCAGGGGCGTTCACCATTGTTTTGAACAGCAAATACGGCATGCGAAGACAGCTTGGGTATAGGAGGGAGCGCAGTCCATCCGGCGGTGGGGCGGTCCAGGTCCAAGGCGTAGAAGGCATCGGACGTCCCTGCGGGGGACTGCCCCCCAGCCAGGTAGACGGTATTCCCATGGACCACAGCGGCGGCGGCGGTTAAGGGTTGGGGCAGGCCGGGAAGCGGCGTAGCAACCACGCTTCCTTTGGATTCTCCCCAGGAGTATAAAAAGACGGAGGACAGCAGTCCGGTTTCGTTTTCCCCGCCAGCAGCGATCACCCCTTTGGGCGAACTGCATACGGCAGGGTAAGCAACCGCTTGGGAGAGCTGAAACCGGGAGCGCAGGGACAGGTTGCCGGAGGCTTCTCTACGAAATACAAACCCATCCTTGGGGTAGGCTTTTTTACCGCCATCCCAGGGCATGCCTTCCGGAAAATTGGCGCCGCCGGCGACCAATAATACGCCGTTGTGGACGCCGGTAACCGGACCGGCAAGGCCGATAGCGGGCTTACCGGCGGGGTCGGGAGGTAATTCGCCTCCCACACTCCATTGGATGGAATTCATGGGTTTGGACTTCTGTGCTGAACCTGGGCTTGGTATAAGGGCCAGCAAACCAAGGAAAAGGAACCCTCGCCAACCCGGCAAGCGCCTGCGTTTCACAAAGTCAGGGTAGCCGGGAGCAATAGTCCCGGAAGCCAAGGTTTTCCACATCTTCTTCAAATCGTTTAAATTGGTCATCCGGCATGTTTTTAACAGGCAACCGGAATGCGCCGCAATCCAATCCCAGAACCTTCATGAACGCTTTTCCCGTAGAGATCCCGCCGTATTTCCCGAGCAGACGGATCATGTCGATCGATTGTTGTTGTAGCCGGCGGGCTTGTTCCAGATCGCCTCGTTGAAAGGCTTCGGTCATCCGGTGATACAGAGGAGCGGCGTAGTTAAAGGTGCTTCCCACCGCGCCTTTTGCCCCCAAGGCTAGAGCGGCCACCCAGTTCTCGTCCCTCCCCCACAGCAAATCGTACTTGCCGTCCTGAAAATGAAGGCAGGAAAGATAGTCCATGAAATCCTCATGGGTGTACTTGATCCCGGCAAAATTGGGAAGATTCCCGTCGATCGCTTTCAGCAACGGGAGCATGGAAAAATACACCCCGGTTAAAACGGGGATATGGTAGTAATAAAACCGGGTATCCGGAACCGCTTCGGCAATGGCCGCGCAGGAATCGGCGAGAGCTTGCACATCTGGCGGTTTGAAATAATACGGGGCCGTAAACGATACCCCGTAGAATCCCAGACTCTGGGCATGGAGGGCCAGGTCGGTGCATTCGGCCAGGGAAGTACCTCCCAGAAGCGTCATGATTTTGAAGTCCGGAGCGTCTTTTGCTGCCGCTGCCCAAGCCTCCGCAACCAACATTCGCTCCCGCGTGGTCAGAGATACCCCTTCTCCGGTCGACCCGCAAATAAAAGCGCCATTTACGCCATTGGATCGCAGCAGGTCGAAGTACCGGGAAATGACCGACAGGTTCAGTTTCCCGGAGGGATCCATGGGCGTAAACGGCGCAGCAACCAATCCTACAATATGTTCTATACGCATGCGATGTCGGGATAAATAGCTCAAAAGTAAAATGATTAGAAGCCATCTCAAAACTTCAAGAATATGGCGTTCTCCCCCTTTGAAGGGGGGCGGGGGGATGAAACCATTTCACAGCTTCCCGGAAGTTTCATCCCCCTAACCCCCTTCAAAGGGGGAAAGTGCTTCGTCAGCCTTTGCGAGCCCTGGGGTTAAGGAATACCCCACACCCTGGAAAGGGTTTTGAGATAGCTTCTAGAACGAAGGATACCCCGGATTCTGTTTCAACGCCCTGTTGTTGGTCAGGGAGTTGCGGTCGATGGGCCAGAGGAGTTTGTAGGATTCCGCCGGCAATACGCTGGTATACTTATAGACAAACTGGTCGCCAAACCGCCTCAGGTCGAGCCAGCGTTTGCCTTCGAACACAAACTCATAGAGCCGTTCCTGCAGGATGGCATCTTTCGGCGTGGCGTCGATGGCTTGATTGGGGTAGCCGTGAACGGAGGCGTTGTAGTTTGCCCCAAAAGCTCTGGCCCGGACGAGGTTGATCTCCGCAGCGGGATCTTGCCCCAAAATGACTTTGGCTTCGGCTTTGAGCAGCAACAAGTCGGCAAAACGATAAATCGGATAATCATTGGTAAACCGGCGCACGCCGGCTTCCTGCTCGCCCTCGTATTTTTTCACAAAACAACCGGCCATGACGAAGGTACCGGCCGAAGGGCTTGTATAGGCGCCCTGGATCGAGAACCATTTCCGGCTGTCGAGGTCATTGAATTTGCGGAACGTAGACGATTTTACCGGCGCCCGGAGCAGACCGCCCCAGTTGTCTTTGGCCACGTCGAATTTGCGGTTGCCTACCGAATCGTAGTAGTTGGCCAATAATGCCGTTTGAGGGAAGAACGTGCCAGCAAACGGCATGGTGCTTTCGTTGAGCAAATACCGTACCGAGAGGATGATTTCGCTGTTGCCTTTGTTCGCCGCCCCCGCAGCAAACACGCTGGAGAAGGTAGGGCGCAAAGCCAGCGCAGGAATATTGGTTTGAATGTCGTTCAGGGCGGTAAGGGCAGTAGTCGCATCGGCAGTTCCGCCGGCCCGGTTGGCCGACCAAAGGTAAAACTCGGCTTTCAGCATCTGGGTAGCCGCTTTGGACCAGTACGACTTGGAGGTGCGGAACGAATAATCGCTGCCAAAACTGGAAAGGGAACTTTCGATATCGGCTTTGACCAGGTTCAGCACGTCCGCCGCCGGGGCAGCGTCTTTGGACAAATTGGAAATGTCGAAGGAAGCGATCGGTTCGGTTTGGATAACGACGTCGCCCCAGGTACGAACCATCTGAAAGTAGTAGAACGCCCGCATCCCGTAGGCAATCCCGAGGTAATAATTTTTATTGGCGGTGGTGACGATGGTCGAATTGTTGAGCTTGTCGATCAGCAGGTTGAGTTGCACAATATTGCTGTAAAACCCACCGAAGTTGCTGACGCCGGGGTTGTCCATATCCAGGGTTTGGAGCCACAAGCGCTCGACGCCCTGGGTGGCTTCTCCGGAGAAGGTACCAGCCGATCCCGGCTCGGTGCCATAGATGTCCGACCGCATCTCGCCCAGGTATTGGAGCACCCCGACATGGCTTCTGAACCGGGCATGGATGCCCGACACAAAGGCGTCAAACTGGTCGGGTGTTTGCCAGTAGTTGGCGTCGCTGATGCTGCTGATGGGCTTTAAATCCAGCTCGTCGTTGCAGGAGCCCAGGATGCCCACCAGAACGGCCATCATCAGGAAATAGTTTATGCTATGTTTCATGATCTCGGTTGTTTAAGTATTGAATTAAAAGGATGCCTGCACCCCAAAAACAAAGGATCTTGGAGTTGGGTAGTTACCGGCGAAAATCCCGTTCGATTTAGGCTCGGGAGAATTTCCGGAGAACTTGGTGAGGTAGAACAGGTTGTTGGCGTTGACGTAGGCCGTCAGCTGCGACAGGAATTTGGTTTTGGCCAGCAGGCTGCGGTTGAACTCGTAGGAAAGCGTGATTTCCCGGCAGGCGATGTAGTCTCCTTTTTCGTAGTAATAAGAGTTGTTGCTTTGCAGCACCGAGTTCGCGTTGTTGGCGCGGGTGAGGTTTTTCTTGCCGTTGGGGGCGCCTACCTGGTCGGCCCAGTACACTTTCAGGATGTCGGTATTGGAATTGTCGCCCGAAAATCCGCGTTTGATCAGGTCGAGGTTGTTGAACGTCCCCTGATAGTTGCCCAGAGTCCGGGTCATCAGGTCGTTGTACAGGACATGACCGGCGGCAAAATCAAAGCGGGAGTACAAACGGAACCCTTTGAAGGAAAGGGTAGTGGAAAATCCGCCAAAGATCTTGGGGTTGATGTTGCCGATATAGACCTGGTCGCGGGAATCGATGGTATCGTTTTGGTCTACGTCTTCCAAGTTCACGTCGCCCGGCGTGATTTTCCCTGCGCCAAAGGCGAGCTCGGGGCCGGTGATGTTGGCCACGGCGTCGTAGCGGCGGCCCGCGATGCGGAGCACCTCTTCCGCCGTCTGGAAGATGGAGACTTGTTTAAAGGCGTATACTTCGCCCAGGGTTTGGCCTTCCTGCAGGCCGGTTACCCAGATCACTTTGCCCTGGGCGGGATCGTAGACCTGGAATCCTCCCTGGCGGTTGTTTTCGTTGCCGTTGAAGGGTAGTTCCAGGATTTTATTGGAGATTTTAGACAGGTTGGCGCTCACGTCGAGCGACAGCCCGCTTTGGGTGCGGAGGACGTTGGCGTTGACGGCGAATTCAAGGCCCTGGTTCTGGAAGGTGCCCAGGTTGGTGCGGATCGAAGAGAAGCCGGTGTAGCTGGGCAGGGTGAGGTTGGTAAGCAAGTCGCTGGTTTCGCGGTTGAAATAGTCGAAGATCAGGGAGATGCGGTCTCTAAACAACCCCAGGTCGAGACCGATGTCGAGGGTTTTACTCTTTTCCCAGCGCAAGCCGCCGTTGATGACGCCGGTATTGAGGAATCCAAGGCTGCCGTTGTAGTTGCCCTGAGCGCCGTAGGCGCCCTGTACCTCGTAGCTGCCGATACCGGCAACGTTTCCGTTGACGCCGTAGCTGATGCGCGGCTTGATGGTGGACAGCGTGTTCGAGATGGCGCTGGAGCTAAAGAACGGTTCGTTGTGGATATTCCATCCGGCAGACATCCCCGGGAAAAAGCCCCAGCGGTTGTCTTCGGCAAGGCTGGAGATCCCGTCCATACGTTGCACCAGCGAGATCAGATACCTGCGGTCGAAGTTGTAATTGATCCGTCCAAAATTGGAGATGATCCGGTATTCGGATTTGGAACTGAAGTTGCTTCCGGCAGCAAATAAGGTAGAAGCGTTGACGGTAGGAATATCGTCGGTTGGCGCTCCGGTACCGGAAACCTGAGACCCCAGACCTTTTTCGTCGAAATACTCAGCCCCGATCATCGCGTCGATGTTGTGTTTGCTGGCAATGGTTCCGGAATAGTTCAGCAATCCGTTGAACTGGGTCTGGAATTCCCTTGAGAAGGCCCAGGAAGCGGGCCGGGTGGTCGTAAACACCTGCGGATTGGCGAAAATCTGCGAATACGTTTGGGTCGCTTTGGTAAACGATTCGTTGATACTTTCGGCCAGGTAAACGCTGCCGGCTACTTTGGCGTACAATCCTTTCAGGATGTCATACTTGACCGAGGCGTTGCCGGTGATGCGGTTGATTTCGTTTCGGCGCACCGTCTTGTCCAGCCAGTAGAGCGGGTTTCCGTCGGCGTTCCCGTTCCCCGGGTTGGGCTTGGTCTTGAGGGAGTCCAGCCAGGGGTTGAACGTAGGCCAGATGGCGATATTCCGGTACAAGGTATTGACCTCGGAGGAGATGACGCCGTATTGGGACGAGGTGGAAAACGACGCGGCGGTGCCGACCTCCAGTTTGGAACTTACTTTGTATGATCCGTTGATGTTTCCGGTATAGCGTTTATAATCCGAGCCGACGATGATCCCGCTTTCGTCGTAGTAGTTAAAGCTGGCGTAGTATTTGCCCCGGTCGTTCCCGCCGGTGACGTTGACGAAATGGTCGTTGGTATTGGAATTCCGGAAAATAATATCCTTCACTTCCCCACTGTGGTCTTTAAAAATGATGGTGCCGCCGTACGGGTCGGCGATGGTGTCCCATCCCACCTGGAGGAGCGGGGCGGTAGAGGCGTCGTACTTGCGGATATCGAACGAGGCCAGGTCGGCGGCGTTGGTGGATAAGCCGAAGCCCCGCTGGGAGTTGACCTGCGCCAGGGTGCGCTGGGAGTTGAGGTGTCCCAGACGGGAGTAGTAGATAAAGTCCTTGGCGTTGAGGTATTCGTAGTCTTTGCGATCGGTATTGACGCCGCGAACGTACTTATAAGAGACCTGGGCCGTTCCGGTTTTTGCCTGTTTGGTAGTGATCAGAATAACCCCGTTGTTGGCCCGTGCGCCGTAAATCGCAGTGGCGGCGGCGTCTTTAAGCAGCTCGATGGATTCGATATCGTCGGGCGAAATGTCATTGTACGTGCGGATGATCCCGTCGATCACCACCAGAGGCGAGCCCGGGCTGTTGATGGAAGCCCCGCCACGAAGCAAAATAGATGGAGCAGCCCCCGGCGTACCGGAGTTGTTGATGACCCGCAAGCCGGAAACCGAGCCTTGCAGCGCAGAACCGACGTTGGAGCGCGGCGCGCTTTTCAAAACCTCCTTGTCGAGCTTGCTAATAGCGCTGCTGACGTTGGCGCGCGACTGGGTGCCGTAACCGACCACCACCACTTCGCCGAGCTTCGTCGCTTCGGGGAATAGGGCCAGGTTGATGATCCGCTGTTCGTTCACCGCGATTTCAACCGTCGCATACCCGATGAAACTGAATACGAGCACGTCGGCAGGCTCGGCGGTCAGGGAAAACCCTCCGTTCTCATCCGTCAGCGTTCCAACGCCTTTTCCTTTGACTTCAATGTTCACCCCAGGTAGCGGGGTGGCAAACTCGCCGTCCGTGACGACGCCGGTAATCACTACTCCCTGAGCCAGGAGTGCAGAACATCCGGCCAAAAGGAGAAAAGTAAAAAGCAATTTGCAAAGTGAACCTTTTCCCATTATCGTTCTTTTATGTATGACATAATAACTTTTGGCTAAAGATAGGCACATATCTCATTCGGCCAAATTTTCAACTCGGATAATTTGTATGACATATTGAATTTTATCGCCAAACCAGATCGAATTTATTTTCAATAGTCTAAAAATCAGCTAATTAAATTAAACAAATAAAAACCCACCTCCTGGCCGTCAGGCCGGACAGGCAAAAAAACACTCTAATGCCGGTACGGAAGTCCGGGAAATCGTCTAAAAAAGAACCAAAAGCAAAAAAATGACAACTGCAGCCCGGGGCGCTTTTTTGTGCCCGCGCGTTAAAAAAAAGCCTATATTTGAATGCTTTGAGCAAGGAGCCTTTCGACAGAAAGCCCGCCCCTGGAGGTTACCGGCAACTAACTCGCCGGCTGCTTCGCCGGAAAACGCACCAAGAGGCGGTTTTGTCTTTTAGAAAAAATCTAAACATGTAATACATAAAACATGGACTTGCTGGATTTGAAATCGAGCCTGAAAACCATAGACAATAGCTCGTTGGTAGATCGGGTGGAAGAAAAACTGGTTGATTACCTCATCGAGAATAACTTCAAGGCAGGGGATTCCATCCCCAAGGAGATCGAACTGGCCAACTCCCTGGGCGTCAGCCGGACGGTGATCCGGGAGGCGCTGTCGCGCCTGCGCATGATCGGACTGGTCGAAACCAAGAAAAAGAAAGGGGCCGTGCTGGCCAACCCCGACCTGATGGCCGTCTTGGAGAAATCCCTCATCCCTAAAGCCCTGGACGAAGACACCCTGCGCGACCTGTTTGAGTTCCGGCTCGTGCTGGAAATCGGAATGGCCGACCTCATCATGGCCCGGGTGACGAAAGAGGACATCGAGGAGCTCAAAACCATCGTCGCCGTGGAGCCCGACCTGTCGCAAGACCTGGCCTTTAACATCGAGCACGAAACCCGGTTTCACGGCAAGCTCTACGAGATCACCGGGAACGAAACGATGAAGAAATTTCAAAAGCTGCTCCTGCCGTTGTTCGATTACGTGCACCGCAGCGGCCTGCTCGGCAAGCCGGTATCGAAGAACAAGTACGTGTCGCACAAAGGGATTGTGCACACGATCGAACACGGCTCCGCCGAGATGCTGCGCAACGCGATGCGCAATCACCTGGAAAGCCAGTTTGCCCGCTTGTTTTAACCCCGTTCCGCCTTGGGCTGCAAGCTCGTCAGCGCCCCAATCTTCACGGGCAGACCGGTGTCGATGCTCTTTCGGGCTGCGATACCGGTGAGGATGGACATGGCGCCGTCTCTGGAACCGGCGGACTGGCGGTAGGGATCTTCGGGCGTAACGCCGAAGATTTTATCTTTCATCAGCTTATCGCCTCCTCCATGGCCTCCCTGCCGGTGGGGTATCTGGATGAGTTCGGTTTTGCCAAAGTTTTTGGTGAGCCGGAGTTCGTCGTAAGGCTCGGCTTCCCAGGGCTGACTTTCCTTGATCCAGGCTTCGAGGCGGCCTTCGGTCCCGTTGAACGCGATGCGGTACCCTTCGTAGGGCGAGTAGGTGGTCAGGGAATAGCTCATCTGCACGTCGTTGGCGTATTTCACGGTAACGGCCATCTTGTCGAAAATATCGATGTCTTCTTTCCACACGCAGCCGTCGCGCAGGTAGCCGTCGTGGCCCTCGTTGGCGGCATAGAGGTTCATGAGGTGTTCGCTTTTGGTCATGTCCCAGAAAAACTTGCAATTGGCGGTATGGGGGCAGGCCCGGCAGTGGGTGGAGCGGAAGGCGTTGTTTTTGCCGTAGTGCTCAAGTTTGCCGTAGGCGAACACCTCGGAAGGTTCGGATTCCAGCCACCAGTTGACCAGGTCGAAGTGGTGGGTCGATTTATGCAACAACAGAGAGCCGCCTTTACTGCGCAGGCGGTGCCAGCGGCGGAAGTAGTCGGCCCCGTGCGAGGTGTTGAGGTACCAGTGGAAATCGACCGAGGTGATTTTCCCCACCGCGCCTTCGCGCAGGAGTCGGTAGATTTTGAGGCGGTGGGGCGAGTAGCGGTAATTAAACGCTACCGTAATCTTGTTGCCGGTGCGCTGCTCCGCGTCGAGGATGGCCTGGCATTTCGTTTCGTCGGTGGTCATCGGTTTTTCGGTGATGACGTGGACGCCCTGCTCCAGCCCTTTGATGATGAACTCGTCGTGGGTAGCATCCACGGTCGTGACCATCAGAGCGTCGGGTTTGGCCTGGCGCATCATCTCGTCGAAATTCGTAAAGGTGGGGCAGCTGACCTGCATGTATTTTTTGGCGTAGGCCAGCCGGCCGGGGTTGATGTCGCTCAAGCCTACGAACTCGACGAGGTGGCCGTACTCGGCCAGCAGGTCTTTGCCCCACATGCTGATCCCACGCACGCCCGTGCCGACCATAGCCATGCGGATCTTTTTGCCGCTCCGGGCCAGATGCGCCAGCGCGCCGGCAGGGGAAACCACCATTCCGCCTGCGGCCGCGCCGGCAGTGAGGATGAAATGTCTGCGGTCCATATTGGTTTTGTTTTTAGGTGTAAGAAAAAGCCCCCCGTTTAAAGAAGGTATTTCAACGCTTTGGAATGCCATTTTTGCCCCTGCCGTTGTTCTTTTTGCTCGCCCAAAAACCCAAAAAGGGGGCCCTTTCCGCCTTTGGCGGAGGGCAAAAGTCCAGGCCAAAGCCTCTGGGTCAAGTACGTAAATTGAGTACCGGACAGCGGGCATGTACCCCTCTTATAACATTAGCTTCATAAGAAAGCCAGAGCAACAAGTCTAGTCTATCTAAGGGGTCCCTTGTAATTTTCCCTAAAAATAAGGGAAAGATTGCCTGCATGTATCCTGGACCGTTCTGCAATAACGAAGGGGATTTACGATTACCGGCAACTCACTTTATTGCGCACCAGGGCGTATTGGGTATTGCCCACGCGCCAGCGGCCCGCGACCAGATTGCTTTTAATGACGGCGTTGACGCTGGTGGTCCCGTTGTTGAAGGCGAGGAACACTGCAGGCTGCCCCTGGTAGGAAACCAGCTGCCACTTGCCGGAATTCTGCCCGTAAGTGGCGCCCTGGGCGTTGCCGCCATAGCCCTCTACGCCAAAGGACCCGTCGTAATTGATCTGAAACTTGCCGTTGGCGCAGAAATTGACGTAGGTGATGGAGCTGGCGGTATTGTCGTTGACGTACGAGGTGCGGGTGTAGTACACCAGCTGGCTCCCGGCGATGAGGCCGAACAACTGCGAGTCGTTGTAGGCCGGGTACGGGCTATTGACGGCAGAGCCGCCGGTATTGGTGGAAGTCCGGCTGCTTTCAGAAGCCTGGCCGTTGCTGCTTTGGGAGTAGCTGTAGTCGTAATCCCCGTTGCCGTTTGGCGCGACGAAGTAGGGGGTGAGGTCCACTCCCGCCAGGTTGTGGGTGGCGCTGGTTTTGTAGAAAAAATCGCTGAAGCCCGACGAGCTGACCGTTATGCCGTTGGCGCCGGCGGTAGCGGTGAACGCAACCGGTCCGGTGGCGCCGTAAATCGTGCCTGTCATCTGGTTTCCTTTCACCGTGGCTTTGATCGCAAAATTGCTGCCGTCGGACGACTGCATCAATCCATGAAAAGCGGTTCCGACCTGTTTGTACTGCACCGAAATGGTGCTGGACGCGTTGAGGAAGGTTCCGGTGAACACACTGCTTTGGGAAAAAACGGAGGAAAGGCAAATCGCCAGTCCAGCCAGGGTGGAGGCTGTTTTTTGGAGTAACATGCGGTATTAAAAATTGGTTAAAAATCAATAAATAAACGGAAAAGAAGAGCCAGGCCCCTCCCCTATTGATTGATTTTACCAGGCATACTCACCAAAGGCGATCTCGACGAAATATCGGGAAAAAGATTAATTTTCCACTGCAAAACGCGTTTTTAGGAATGATTCGTATCCAAACAAAAAGAACCTATGAAAAATCACATCGCTTTTTTTGTCCTTCTTGCGGGCGCTGCCCTTTTCTCCGCTTGCTCGCCTAAAATGGCGCCCAAAACGGCTGCCGTTTCCGAGCTCAACAAACAAGTCACTTCCCACGAAGGCGAGGCCATGCTGCTGGGGCCCGTCAACCGGGCTGGATTCCAGGCTGCTCCGTTCAAAGGCTGGTTCGACCCCGCGTATGCTGAATACCAGGTGCGCGCAAGCGCCCTCGCCGGCGCCGCCGGAGGGTGGAACGACGTCGAGATCCAGGTGTTCATGGGCACCTGGTGCAGCGACAGCCAGCTGCAGGTACCCCAGTTTTACAAGATCCTCGACTACCTGAAGTTCCCGGAATCCCGCTTGAAGGTCTACGCCGTCGAGAACCACCCCGACCGCCGCAAAACCACGCCCGGCGGCGAAGCCACGCAAGCAAAGATCGAGTTTGTGCCCACCTTCATCTTCCTGCGCAAAGGCCAGGAGTTGGGCCGCATCACCGAATACCCCCAGAAGTCGCTGGAAGCGGATATGGCGGAAAAGGTGGCGAAGTAGCGAAGTAGCGGGGTGGCGGAGTAGCCTTTCTCCGCCGCCTCGCTGCGTTCTGGCACTCGGTTTTTTGTTTCTGAACTGCTTGGCAGAGGCGCTGGACGCGTTTTAACCGGAGTATCCGCTTAAACGATATGAAATTCCAGATATAACCACTCCCAATGGAGGAAACCCAAGCCCATAGTTGCCGGGACGACCACCAGCTCGCTTCCAATATGCTGGCTCTTTTTGACCAGAGATCAAATCGCTTCCGACATGCGGATGGTCATGATCCAACTCTGGGGCGAACTACAATAAACCCACAACCATTCCGATATGTCAAACCTATTCACACAACAACTCGACTACACCTTCAACCGCCCCGTCACCGACCCCGCCTGGTACTGGCAGTCCCGCGAGGAGGAAGCCGACCCGTTCCATGGCGAAGACCCGCTGACGGCTTTTGAGTTCATCGAAGCCTTATGCGAAAATCCCGGCCAGCGCCTGGCCGCCTATTCCGATGACCAGGTGGGGCAGGGCCTGACTTTTATCTTTAGCGGCGATTGTTCCAATCTCGCGCATGGCTTCAAGTCGGCAGCGGTTTCTTACGAGCGCAGAGCGGCTGCTTTGCGGACTTTGTTCCATTTGTTCCGCGACGTGTTCGCGCCGAGGTGCAAACCACAACTGGGCTCAAGTTCACAGGAGAAATCGAGTCCGCTGTCCTTTATCTGCTACATGTTTTGGGATGTAAGCCCATTGTCTCAATGGATTACCCCCGACCAGGACGATCTCTCTGCTTATGCCATGCAGCAGTTTTTGGGCAGCGACGTCAGCGATGCGTTCGACCTGCCAGCGGAGGTACAGGAACTGATGCGCCAGCATGCACAGCAAGCGTTGGCTAATCGAACGCCCAAAAGCTTGGAGGACATCCAGGCGGATATGATGAACCGCTACGCCAATCTGCCGCCCGAAGCGGAAGCCTGCTATCGGGCCATCGCCGATGTCATGGCCGGCTGCCTGCGCCTGGATAACCCCGCTTGCGTGGAAAGCGGTCTGCACGGACTGGGGCACATGGTTCCCTTTCTGCCTGACCTGGCGACACCCCTGATTGACGACTTTTTGAACAACAACACCAAAACCCTGCCGACGGCGCTGATTCAATATGCCCGCAGCGCGCGGAGTGGGATGATCCAATAGGTTGAAACGTTGGGGTTGATAGAAACGCAACCCTTTTTAGCTTTGACTTTGTCCTAAAATAGCTTTTCATAAAACATCAATGAAGTAAGTTTACCCCATGGCCGCCACCTTTCAAAAAACACTCTACCGCCAACAAGGCGCCCAATGGCGCTACACCCGTCTGCGCTGGCTGGAGTCAGCGCCATATTTTGAGGTACAGGCTGCTCCCTGCGGGCAGCCTGCCAAGGCTATCGGCCAGGAATGGTTACGGCCGGGCGAAAGCCGGGAAGAGGCCCTGCACCGCCTGGCGCTACCCTTGAGGCAAGCCGGCTGGCTGGAAATGCCGGTGTTGGAGTGGCATCTGGACCTGACGGTTACCACGCCCGCGTTCGACGGCTTGATGGCGGCAGCGCCCTGGTTCGATGCGTTTCATGCCGGGTTGCTCTATCCTTTGCTTTTCGAGCTGGGCGAAACGGCCAATTATGGGCATTGGGGAGGCACAAGACAGGAAGATAACCGCGTCACGTATTTCCTGTGGACCGTAAACCCCGAGGCGGCAGAGGCCATTGTACGCAGCGTTGGGCGGAACGCTCCTGCCGGATTTGAGGTTTCCGCCCGGATACGCCAGCGGGGGGAAGATCCTTCACCACGAGCACACACGACAGATGCTTCCTGGGAAATGAGAAGTGTCCTTGGCTTTGAAAACCACCTGATCAGCGCTACTGAAAAGTGGCAATACGAAAGGTCTTTGCCTGAAAACCAACCCATCTCGGAGATCATCAGGCCGGATGCCGGCTACCCCTGTTTGCCCAACCTCGGGCCCGACCGGGTGACGGGAGCGAATGCCGAACAACTACGCCAACACTTACGCACCCTATGGCAGGTAGGCAAAGACCGCTGGCCGCCATTGGGCGCCCCGGTTTCACACGACGTGCTCTATCTGGAAGGCGCGCCGGAAGAGGAGGTAACCGCCCAGTTGACAGGGCTGCTTCAGCAAAAAGCCACCGGAACCGTCTATGTCTTTGACACCGAGGAGGGCATTTTTTCTTCCGCTATCGGGCAGATCTTCCCGGACGTCGCGCAGGAGGACACATACTGGTTTGACGAGCGCATGGAATGGATCATCTATAAATCGCACCACAACACCCTTACTTTTGGCGGAGATTGGCTGATTAAAAAGGTCCGGGACCTCTTCCATGAAACGCCCGAACGGCTATTTCCGCTCCCGGGTACTCAACGGAACAAATAGCAGGTCCTAAAAAAATGGATAACGCCTTAACAAGAGGCACTTGATTTACCCCTGGTTGGGTATTTTTCAGATTACTGGACATTTTCGTTTTGGCTCTGGCCACCTCGTTACTTCGCTACCCATTTTTTGTTTCCGAAACCCTTTGACCCATTGCGTTTTCTCCATACATTAGGGAAGCAAAAACCGAAAGACTAAACGCATACGTTTTTTCAAACGCTAAACCACAACCATGATGCCCCTCAGAGCGCCATTCGCCTCTTTTTACCGTCCGCCGGGATCTTCGGGGAGGGAGGGATTTTTTGAAGGAAGAGCGGGCCGAATTTGGAGTACACAAGGTATGTCTGCCTGTTGGGGGGGTGGCCAGAGGAAATGGGGGGATAGGAAATAGAGCCGCAAATGGGAAGAGATAAAAAAGGATTGAACGCGTCCAGAGGAAGTAGTTTTTGGGGTCCGGGAATGCAATTGTTAGCGAAAGTGAGAAAAAACAAAAATAGTATCTTTGCAGGATTATTCAGTGATTAACAAATTTTTAAATGAAACTAAATAAATTCATTTTTGAAGATAAAGCAAGAGAATGGAGATTGGAAGAAACGAACTTCAATCGCCTGACCTTATTAGTTGGCGCTTCTGGCGTTGGGAAAACCCAAATCCTTAAAGCAATTCACTCCTTAAAAGAAATTGCTTTGGGTGAGTCGATCAACGGAGTTAAGTGGTTTGTCGATTTTAATATTGGAAACGAAAACCATTATACTTGGGAAGGCGAATTTGAAAAATTAGAAACAAATCCATTTATTGCTGACGAAGACGAAGAGGAGAGTGTTAAAAACAAGCCGAAATTGTTGTTTGAAAACATAACATTTAATGGCACTGTTATTGCGGAAAGGAAAGTTGATAAAATTTTTTTCCAGGGCAAGGAAACCATCAAACTTTCTCGTGAGAAAAGCTTGGTCAACCATCTCAAAGAAGAAAACGAAATGAGCAGTATCATTTCAGAAATGAGAAGGATACATATGACAGACCATTCTTCTTCCCAGCACGAAGCATTCAGAATTAATTTTTTCGATGCCAATAAACTTGCCAAAAAGTATAACACATTAAAAAAGATTCAAGATTCAGATATTGACATCAGAGGCAAACTTTTCCTTGTCTACAAAAACGATAAAAAAACCTTTCTCCAAATAAAAGACCGCTTCATTGATATTTTCCCTCAAGTAGAAGATGTTAAGGTAGCGCCTATTGACTTGGACAAAGAAGAAATGCCTTCAATATTTAAAGACTACCCTTTCATACAAATAAAGGAAAAAGGTGTCGGTAAATGGGTTCAACAAAGTAGAATTTCTTCAGGGATGTTCAGGTCGTTAATCCATATAGGAGAACTCTACCTTTCTCCCGAAGGGACAGTATTCCTGATTGATGAGTTTGAAAACAGCCTTTGAATAAACTGCATTGATGAGTTAACTGCAGATATACTTCAATCAAAAAGACAACTGCAATTTATCTTAACAAGTCACCATCCTTATATTATCAATAGTATAAACTTCAACAATTGGAAGTTGGTTACTCGGAATGCAAGTGTTGTCAAAACTCACGATTTAAATAAATTCAACCTCGGCAAGTCAAAACATGACGCGTTCATGCAATTATTGCAACTGGAAGAATATCAAACAGGAAGCGAAAAAATATGAATATTTATCTTTTAGTTGAGGGAAGAAGAACCGAAAAGAAGGTTTACCCCAAATGGATTTCCTATCTAATCCCTGAGTTGACCGAGGTTATAAATCCGAGAAGTGCAACAAAAAACAACTATTATATTTTCAATGGCAATGGCTTCCCTTCAATTTTAGACAACCATCTACGAAATTCCGTTGAGGAAGTAAACGAGTTGAGGTTATATGATTATTTGGTTATGTGCATTGATGCTGATGAGGTAAAAGTTGAAGAAAGAAGGAAAGAAGTGTTTGATTTTATCGAAACCAATGCCATTAAATTAAATCCAAATACAGAATTTATCCTCATCATTCAAAATCGTTGTATTGAAACGTGGTGTTTAGGCAATCGAAAAGTGTACAAACGTCGTCCACGTAGCGAAGAGCTAAGACAATATATAGGATTTTACAATGTACATACAAATGACCCTGAATTAATGGGCAAGTTAGAGGCTCACGAAACACACGCACAATTTCATGCCTCCTATTTGACAGAAATGCTTGCTGAGCGCAATATTCGTTATACGAAAAATTTCCCTCGTGGTATCGTTGAGCAAGATTACCTTGATGAATTGATAAAAAGGTCAACCAAAAGTAATCATATTCAAACCTTTAGGTACTTTTTGGATTTTTGCAAAAAGTCAAAGGTCAAGTAAAATAAATAGGCTAACAATTATTCCTTAAAAATTGCTACTAAATATCTCGAATAATTGGGCTACCAAGTTATCATCTATCAATTAAACAATAAGTCATTTACAAAGCCCGTACAACACCACCCGAACAGCGCACCACCAGTGCCTGGTCTTTGGGGAAGAAACCGCCCCGAAACCGGACTCGCCTCGGTCAACAACCTAATGAAAACCAGCAACAGCGCATGGAACTAAAAACACACGAAAAAGAAAACACCCAAATAGCGGAGGTAATTTCCGATTCGTTGGTCATTGCCGGGGCCGGCGACGGACTGGATTTATTGGGTACCCTTTATTTTCAGGGGTATAGCGGCGCTGTCCTTTATGAAAACACCATCACGCCTGATTTTTTTGATCTAAAAACAGGCATCGCGGGGGAAATACTTCAAAAATTTACGAATTACCGGGTTAAACTGGCTATCGTTGGCGATTTTAAAAAATACACCAGTAAGCCCCTTCGCGATTTTATTGCCGAAAGCAACCGGGGAAGACACGTTCATTTTGCAGCCTCCCTGGCAGAGGCGCTGGAAGGTTTTTAACC
Source organism: Haliscomenobacter sp. (assembly GCA_016713275.1). Classification (GTDB taxonomy): domain Bacteria; phylum Bacteroidota; class Bacteroidia; order Chitinophagales; family Saprospiraceae; genus JADJPL01. The sequence goes on along the minus strand of JADJPL010000012.1, from coordinate 165,188 downwards.
TGAGTATCCGCTTAAACGAAATGAAATTCCAAACAGAACCACTCCAAATGGAGGAACGCAAGCCCATAGTTGCGGACGACCACCAGCCGCTTCCAAGATAGCCCAGTATGGGCTTGTCATTCTGATTGAAGCATCGGATTACCTGCCTCTTTGCTTGCAGCATTGGGGCAGATTACACCTCATCCCGAAGTATAGTGGCTTAAGTTTGACGCACTGAATGCATGTGGCCTTAGCGCCTGGCCCCCTGCGCCTGCTAGCGCCAGCCACCCTCGTCCGGTCCGCTTTCTCCGTTTTTTTTCTGCTGGTTGTTGTCCGCGCCGTGGGGCAATACCCTTTCAGGAACCCCGCGCTCTCCATAGAGGAACGGCTTGAAAATCTGCGCTCCCTGATGACGCTGGAGGAGAAAATAGACCTTCTGGCGGGCTACAACGATTTCTTCATTCACCCGGTTGAGCGCCTCGGGATACCTCCCTTTATCATGGCCGATGGCCCGTTGGGACTGGCTTCGTGGGGCATCCACGGGCGGGGAATTGTTTCAAAACCCAATGCCCTAACGATGTTGGCTAGAAGCGATCTCAATAGCCTTTCCCGGGTGTGGGGTACATTCCTTAACCCCATGACAAAAACAAACGAAGCATTTTCCCCTTTAAAGCTAATCTTGTAGTATTTTTCATAAGGAACGGCTTGTCTCTCAATTGCCCTCCGCAGCTCGGAGCCCGTGGAATGCCGTTCCCGTTCGAAGAACGGGATCGCCTTATGGGGTCAACCGCTTGGAATGCAGGTGAAACGCAACGACCGGTGTTCCAAGCGGTTGAAGCCCATAAAGCGAAGGCGTTTGCCACGGAGCGGTAGGGTGAAGGAGCGCCCTTTTTTTGGTTCTTTTTTTGGGCGAGCAAAAAAAGAACAAACCCCGAGGCCGGGGGCCAAACGGAAGCTGGACTGCACCAAACCATGGTTTAGGGAAAAATACTACAAGATTAGTTTTGAAGGGGTTAGGAGGATGAAACTTCCGGGATGCCAGGGAAAGGTTTCATCCCCCCAACCCCCTTCAACGGGGGAGACCATCCTATTCTATAGTTTTGAGATGGCTTCTACTCACCAAAAGGGACGATTCGTGAGCATAAAAGACCACTATTCAAAATGAAGTAACCGCATGACAAAGGCAAAAAAATAGGAATCCTTATTTCAAAACAAGCCATGGTTTTGACAGGGGATGACCGTAGGCATTATTTATCCATTTATGGGCGGAGCGTATGACAGACTAGCAATGCCCTTATCCACCCTCCTGCAAGGGATTGGCATCATTGGACTGGTGTTTCCTGTATTGGGAATCCTTTGGCTGGTAGTTCCAGACAAATCCAGGCTGTTTGCAACGATAACGTTATCCTTCGCCTCCTTTTTGACCCTCGTTTTTGCATTTATGGCCTATCTGATTGCAGGTATATTCCTGGGCATCATCGTACTGGTATTCCTGGCAGGTACCATTGGCAGCCTAAGACAAAGGCTAAAAAATCCGAAAGACAACGAATTGGGTTCGCTTGTCCCTGCTTACCTGATAGTAATCCCGCTTTCCATTCTGGCAATCCAACTATCTATCGCAAAACCGGTTACCGATTGGAGCAGAGGCAGAACCATTGCGAATGCGGATGCCTACATACAGGACATTGAGCGGTTTAAGTCGAGGAACGGATACTACCCCAAAACGCTGCAAGCAATGTATACAGATTATTATCCGCAAACCGTTGGCGTTGAAAAATTTCACTACCTGCCTTACGGCGATTCCTACAATATTTCCTTTGAGCAACCCCGGTTTTTCCTGGATATTATTGGGACCAAAGAGTGGGTTGTGTACAATCCAAAAGATGAACACAGGGTATATAGCCATACTTCCTGGTTTTTATTGCTTTCGCCCGAAGAATCCGAAAGCAGGCAAGGCTGGTACGCGTCAGCCGATACGCACTGCAAACACTGGAAATCTTTTTTATTCGACTGACGGGAAGCTTTCTTAAAACCTAAAAACTTTGGTGTTCTCCTCCTTTTTAGCGACTACAGGCATTTTTGAGCCCGAATCGCTTGGACCCATTGCCCTTTCTCGCTATCTTAGGGGAGCAAAAACCGAAAGGCTACGCGTGTACGTTTTTTCATAAGCTAAACCACATGAAACAACGCTCTTTTGGCGAACATGGTGGTAATAGTCCTTGAAGGAGAGGTATCCCCCGCATGTTTGAGGCGTTCTTCCGTCACGGTCATGCCCATAACCGGGCTGCATGATAATCGCCAGCCGCCTTTGCGCGACCAGGCGAATTTCATGGCCCATTCGTGGTTGATGCCCAATTGGCGGAAAGCCCGGTAACGGCGCCACGGTTTCTTCCACGCTTTCCAAATACAGTATCGCAGACGATTTCGCACCCAGCCGTCCAGTTGTTCAAACTTCTCGTAGCCGGTGGCGTATTGGAAGTAGTTGACCCAACCGTACATCAGGCGCTTCAGCCTGCGAATGCGTTCTTCCAGCGGCACAGGGTGCGTCTTGCGCGTCAGGGCTTTGATCTTGCGTTGGCGGTTCCTATTCGTCGGTACCAGCTTTTGCAGTCCGGCTTCCTTCAGACCTGCGGTCGCCCACAGCGCCCTTGCCGCTTGCTAATGGGCTTCGGCACTTGCCCATACGGGACTTTCACCCTCCAAAAATATTCGGTATCTTTATACCGGATCGGATGCCCATGCCGGGCACACACATTGTACATGACGATTATGTCGGCTAATCGCCGCCACGCCGCATGTACTCGACGTTACCAGCAATCAAGAAAAATGGAAAAAATAGCACATGAAATATTGACAATAGAATTAGCTGAAGAAGTAGAATCTATTTCACAAATTATGGATTTAGGGTCTGTAAATAATGTATATGATGTCAAATGCAAAGGAGGGAACTATGTTGTAAGAATAAATAGAGATAAGAACAAAGAGTTTGAATTTTGGAAAGAAAAATGGTGCATTGAAAAAGTAGCTAAACTAAATATACCAAGTCCAGAAGTATTAAAAGTTGGAATGAAAGAGCAGTTTCCTTTTATGATTCTAAATAAAATAGAAGGAACAAATGGAAGTAAATGTTCTCCCAACGAAAAATTATTGATTTGGGAAAATTTAGGCAAATACGCTAAAATATTTCATAGTATAAAGGAAATTGAAGATCTCCATATTGCAACTGACGAATTTCATTCAAACTGGAGAAGCAAGCTCGAATACAACATAAATGAATTGTCAGAAAACGATTCACTATTAGAAAAAAAAGCATTCACTAATTATGAACAAGAAAAGATAAGAAACATTTTAATTGAGTTGCGTGATCAAAAATTTAATGAAGGGCTCGTTCATGGAGATTTGTGTCCGAGAAATGTAATTTACGACAATCACTATGTATTCTTATTAGATTGGGGAACTTCTGGGATTAACATCGTTCCACATTCAGAAATCGGACTTGTGCAAATGGAAAATCAATACACTGAAAACGAATTTAATTCATTTTTGTTGGGAATGGGAATACTCCCAGTTGAATATAAAGAAATAGAAAATGAAATTAAACAATTGAATCTCCTCGATAGATTAGATAAGTTTAGATGGGCAGATGGAAGTGAAATTGTAGAAGTTGATGAATATATTTTGAAACTTCGAACGGCTTATGAAAAATTGATAAATTAAAAGAATGCTGGTAATCGAGCAGGGAGAGGTGAGCTATAGCGCTCACCCCAGCCCTCTCACACCACCGTGCGTACGGACCTCGTACACGGCGGTTCATGAAATGAAACAACGCTCTTTTGGCGAACATGGTGGCAATAGAAGAATTAGCGCGGATGAAGAAAAAGATCAAGTATTATGACGTTGTGCAGATAGATGAGGCCATATCAGCAAAAGCGGTTGAATTTATCGAAACCTATAAACTCAGTCACGGTTTGAGCACACCAGATGCCATCATCGGGGCAACTACGGTTTCGTTAGCCCTCATTAGAAACACGTATTGCTTTATCTATTCAGAGCACGTATCTTTGTAAAAAAAGTCATGAATACAAAGTTGACATTGACCATAGAAGAAGAAGTTATAAAAACAGCAAAGGAATACGCAAAGGAAAAAGGGCAAAGCCTTTCGGATTTGGTAGAAAACTACTTCAAGCTAATTTCCAAAGATCGTCGAGAAATTCAACCTGAACAGCTATCGCCAAGAATTCAAAGACTAAGAGGAATCATGACGATTGATGAGGATTTTGATTACAAAAAAGTGCTAACCGAAGAATTATCAAAAAAATATGATATCTAAACTCTTCATAGATTCAGATGTGGTGATCGGCTTTTTTACGGGCCGGGAGCCCTTTGCGAATCCTGCCAGCGAAATATTCGAATTAAACGAACAGGGAAAACTGGAGCTCTATATTTCGGCAGTCAGCATCAACAATATCTACTACATCGTCAGAAAATATTTGGACCACAAAAGAGCTTTACATGCCGTAGAAGAACTTATTGAAATGATTCAGGTTGTGGCAACGACAAAGAGTAAGATCATCCAAGCTTTAAAAAATGGTTTTAAAGACTTCGAAGATTCTATACAATACTCAACCGCATTGACAATTGATGGAATTGAAGCGATAATCACTCGAAAGGTCAAAGATTACGAAAGATCTGACATTGCCGTTTTTACCCCGGGAAATTATTTGAAATCAAAAGGAATCGAAAGCTAGCGCCCACTACCACGTCCAGCCTCCTACCGTCGTCCGCCGGGTAGCTCAGCCATTAACTCCAATATTATGAAGACAATAACACTAATATTAGCAATCATCTTGACGACTAATTCTTATGCTCAAATGGGTAAAGTAGAGGAATTAGGGTTTAGACACATTAAGACAACTTTTAGAGGTGACACTATTGACATATTACTTAAATCCAAGCGAGGACATGAATGGATTAATAAACCACTGCTATTATTTTGCCAAGGCAGTTTACCCAAACCTCTAATCATTAAAGATGGCCAGACAAGCTATGGTGTTTTTCCATTTAACCCTGACAGCTTGGAGAATTATTACCACATTGCAATAATAAGCAAACCTTATGTTCCAATTATTGCCGACGTAAAATCTCTTAGTCAAAACTTTACATATCTCGACCCCATAACCGGAAAGTTTCCTTTGCAGTATTCACAAAAAAACCATTTAGACTATTATGTTGACAGAAACATACAAGTTATAGAATACCTGCAAAGACAAAAATATATCGCCAAGTCAAAATTAATTGTTGCTGGACATTCGGAAGGAAGTACTATTGCAGCAAAAATTGCAACGAAAACAAATAAGGTAACCCATTTAATTTACTGTAGTGGGAATCCATTTGGGAGAATTACAACAGTGATTGCTCAAAACCGAGCAATCGAAACAGATACTGATAGCACTCGTTATGGAGAAGATCAATTTGAGCATTGGAAGTATATTGTTCGTAATAACGAAAATATTGAAGATACATACGGAGACTCATTTAAAGCTACTTACTCCTTTTCCATTTCCACCAATTGAATACTTGAATAAATTAACCATCCCAGTACTTATCTGCTATGGAACAAAAGATTGGAATGTAGGATTTAATGACTATTTTAGAGTTGAAATGATTCGTAGAAAAAGAGAGAATTTTACATTTAATGCATATATTGGACTTGAGCATAATTTCTTTGGATATTCGACTGACGGGCAAATAGACTATAATAATTTTAATTGGGATAGCGTAGTTAATGACTGGATAAAATGGACTATAGACAAGTAAATACTGGCGCCAACACGAATTTTGCGTCAGGCAGGGCGACGTGTAAACTTGGAGCTTTGTGCTTCTATTCAAGTTCGATGCAGGTTGACAGTTGGGTGCTCTGAAATCCGCCCGAACGCAAAGCCCAAAACCGTTCCCCACAATCATCAAACCAGAATGCCAAAAATATGAAAAAAATCATCAAAAGAGCAATCGCAGGAACGCTCCTGGTTTCCGTCGTTGGAATTGGGGGGTTACATGGTGCATGAAATGGTACATATCCTTCAAGCCGGCAAGTACGGGCTCCTGAATTTCAGCCCGATAAAACATCCGCCTATGTGGAAATTGGAAGGGTATCCAGAATATGTAGCACGGAGTACATACTTGAATAGCGCAGCCTATGATTTGCGAAACGAAATTCGGCGTTTCCTTTTGGCTGATGAGGATGCCAAGCGCGATACCTTTGAAGCGGTAGAAGGTCATTTTATGCCAACCTACTATTTCAAAGGCAGAATCCTGGTTGAATATCTGATGAATATCAAAGGGATGACCTACGATGCAATCTTGAAAGATCAACGGACCGAGGACGAAGTTTTCGATGAAATGGTTGAATGGCTGGATGAGGCCTAACGGCCCCTTCCCTCCCCTTTTTTGCCACCCGCTGCATTTTCGAGTCCAAATCGCTTGGACCCATTGCCCTTTCTCGCTATATTAGGGCAGCAAAAACCGAAAGGCTACGCGTGTACGTTTTTTTATAAGCTAAACCACAACCCATGATGCCTCTTAGACCACCATTCGCATCTTGTGACCGTCCGCCGGGGTCTTCGGCAGGAGGCGTTTTCATCAGAAAGGAAAGCATTGCCCATCGCAATGGGGTAACTGAAAAATACCCTCACTGGGTGAGGATATACAACTGAATATCGGAGAGAACCTTGCCAAGAATGGATATGGGTTTTTTCGCAGCAATCATAAAAATAACATGAACGAAAAAAACTGGTTATCCTATTATAAAAAAAAACCTATCAGATTCTCTGAAATCTGATGTGGATACGACTAAATGTGAACATTTTGTCGCTCCAAAAGTCGAGATTTCCTCTAATTTTACTTCTAAGATAAAAGAAGTAAATAGGTTAATTGACATAGAAGAGGTAAGAATAAATAAAGCAAAAGGCATTACAATCAATGATTCCCCAGATTGGAAACATATCGATAGCGTTCAATTATTAATATCTCCTTTTTATCTAAATCCTATACCCGAACATAAGGTATTGACAGGATATAGCAGTATTAAGCGACCTTTTTGGTTTTATGTTATAGTGGACAGAAAAGGACAGTTTTATACTCCTAATGAACAATTCCCTATCGTACAAAGGCGATATTTAGAGCCGCTTGCTGATGAAAAAACAGCGTTTATTTTAGCACTATGGAAAAGTAGATAATGCTACATCTGTTGGCATTATTGATGACGCAAATTATAATCAATATATAGACTATTTGAATAGCATTTTTAAATTTGTCACTGACCATTCTATTGAGGATTATCAAACCATAGGTCACAATACTATTTTTGATGCAATACTTTTGTTACCCGATGAGGAAATAGGAGCAAGTAAGGCAATAATAGAATTATACCATAGAATTTTACAAGAGAAGAAGCAAGCAGGATTGCCAACTCCTTTGCTCTCTCATTTTATAAATATTCAAAATCCTATAAATAAAGAACCTGTAAGTGTTGAAAATTTTATAAATCATAACGCCACACATTTAGGGCAAATGCGCTTTGAGTTTCCTATTTCTATTTCTCAAAGAAAAGCATTATATACTTTAAATTCAAAGGAGCAAAAAGTATTTGCAATCAATGGTCCTCCAGGTACTGGTAAAACAACTTTATTGCAGACTATTGTTGCGAATGAAATGGTTATAAGTGCAATAGCAGGAAAGGAACCTACCATAATTTTGGCTTGCTCAAATAATAATCAAGCCGTTACAAATATAATTGATAGTTTTTCAAAATCAAATACAAAAAAAGGTGATTTACAAGGTCGATGGCTACCTGACATAAGCGGCTATGCGACTTACTTACCAGGCCTTTCAAAAACAAATTCGGAATTGGAAGGAATAAATTACAAAAAACTTGACAAAAGTGGACTGTTTTCAAGGGTGGAGTCTGGAAATTATTTAGCAAATGCAAAAGAACATTTTTTAGATAAGGCGGCTAAATGGATTGACATTAAACGAGAAGTTATTACAGTAGAAAGGACTATAGAAATATTAAGAAATAAAATTATTTCAACACAAAAACAGTTAGAGGACGCGGCAAAAAAATGGCGTTCTTACTTAGATGCTGAAGCAGAGTTTTCGAAATATTATATTAACGATAAAATGGATGCAAATAATTATTATGAAAAAAATACACTTTCTATTTCTGCGCTTCAAACAGATATTGATGCTTTAAAAATAGTAGAAACTACTATAAACCAATACTTTGATAATGAGCCGTTTTTTAGAAAACTATTCTGTTGGTTCAGCTGTTCGGTTCCTCATAAAAATAGATATGCTCAAATAAACATACTATTGCGAGATACAATCATTGATGATAACAAATTACCTTTAAAGTGTAATAGGTCTAATATTCTTGAAATGATAGATAAAAAAATAAGCATGGCGAAAAAAAACTATAAAAAACATTTCATCTTGGATTGATTGGAAAAAAACTAATAATATTAAAGGAAATCCGCCCAAAACGGAAAAAGAGTATTGGCTGTATGAAAACAGAAAAATAGAAGCAAAGTGAACCACCAAATTGTTTTTTATGACGAATTAGATGTAACACTAAGACATAGAGCATTCCAATTAGCCCTTCATTATTGGGAAGGAAGGTGGTTAATAGAAACTGAATGTACACAGATGGTAATAAGGTAAGTCAGCAACAGAACAACGTTGGTTAAGACACGCTATGCTTACACCTTGCTTTGTTAGTACTTTTTATATGGCTCCCAAGTTTTTTGCCTATAGCCGTCATTTAGGCACCGATGATAGAAATAATGCTATATGGGGAGATGGCTAATTATATAATTTTGTGGATATTTTGGTGGTAGATGAAGCAGGTCAGGTAGCACCAGAAGTTGGTGTTGCAACATTTGCACTTGCTAAAAAAGCAATTATTGTTGGTGATGTTCTACAAATAGAACCTATTTGGAATATTGAAAAGCAAATAGATAAAGGTAATTTGAAAAAATGTGATATTATCAGTAACTATGATGATAGTAAATTTGACCAAATTTATGAACCAAAAGGATTTTTATCTTCATCGGGTAGTATTATGAAAATGGCTCAAAATGCGTGTGATTATCAAGAACTTAATTTACAAGTGAAAGGCTTAATGTTATTGGAACACAGGAGATGTTACAATGAAATTATTGCTTATTGCAATCGTTTGGCATACAATGGTTTACTAAAAACATTAAAAGGAAATGCTCCTAAAAATAATTTGTTTAAGCCTATGACTTTGATAGATATACAAGGCTCATCAACAATAATAAATTACAGCAGACGTAATGAAAAAGAAGCAGACGCAATAGTACAATGGTTACTAAAAAACAAGGCGGATATTACAAACCGATATGGCAATATTGAGGAAAATGTAGGAATTATTACTCCTTTTGTTAGCCAAAAATTTCTTTTAAAACAGAAGTTAAAAAAAGCGGGATTTAATACAGATGTGTTGAAATATGGTACAGTTCATACTTTACAAGGTGCGGAAAGACCTATAATATTATTCTCAATGGTTTATGGACCTAATGAAGTTGGTACAATGTTCTTTGATAGAACGCCAAATATGTTAAATGTGGCTGTTTCAAGAGCAAAAGATAGTTTTATTGTATTCGCAAATAAAGAAATGCTAAAAAATAACGCAAATACACCGTCTGGATTGTTGATGAATTTTTTAAAATAGATGGGTAGAACAAAAACATCGCAGAATAAAATAAAAAGCAGCATCGAACATTGTATATACGCCAATTCGTGCCTAAACGGACACTAAAAGCGTATATACGCTCCATTATTGCTCAGCAAAAGAACAACCTAGGTGAAAAAGAAGAAGTTTATATCATTTTTAATTATTTTGCTTTTCGGAATTTGGTTTTTGCAATATTTTATAAGTTATGTTCCAGGAGCATATACAATTGGTGTATTAATAATCGGAGTTGGTTTGTGGATTGCTCTCTTTGGCATTTTTATATATCAAATTATAAAATACGCCATAGAAGTACCAAAACAAAATGAAAGGCTTATTTTTATCACTTTAATCCTCGTTTTGAATTTGGTATCTTTTGCAAATCCATTTGGAATTGTCGACTGGGAAAAACATGAAGGAAAAAACATATTAAGTAAGAAATGGTAGGGACTGCAAATTGCAGAACTATTATAACGCTGAAGAACAACAACAGGTTAAAATATACAAGCCGTTGTTTTGGAGAGGACTTCTATTTTGGAACCTACACCATAAAAAATGATACATTATACCTTGATTTAGAAGAAAACGTAGGGTTTATGGATAAATCTTCTTATGCCATCTTGATAAAATCGCAAACAGATACATCAAGCCGACATTCCCACCCCTAAACCCGGAAATAATATTTTTTGCGAAGGGCCCGAGTAGGTTGATGATTTTGTTCTTAGTCTCAGTTAGGTTTAGAATAATTGACTGATTATCATTTGTATATAGGACGTATGCCGGCCATCATTGCGAACACCCAGCGGGTGGTGGGGTTTGCACTTGTTTCTTAAGCTGATTGGGCAGGGTTTCTTGCTGCTTGATCAGTTCTTGTCGGATTTGGTACTCGATGCCGGCATAGACACTCAAGCAGAGTGTCATGATAAAAAGTAAGGCTTCCACTCTTTCGGGCTTCTTGACGAAAAAGGAAGAGGCAATAAATTGGGGATCTTTTAGAAATCTAAAACCGCGCTCCACTTTGGATAAGCTTTTGTATTTAGTCAACAATTGATCATCAGGCGTCTTGTTTTTATCCAAATTATTGGTGGCGATGATGAACTTACCCTTGCTTTGCGCCAATCTTTCAAAGTCTTCAACATTAGAAGCGCAATCGCCTTGAATCTGATAAATGTAATGGGTAGGTTGAGCATCTTTAGGCGGGCGGCCTTGTTTTTCATACTGAGCAACCGCTTGAATACTCGCATTTTGAATTGAAATATTAGGATGTTTTTTCACAAATTCTTGCAAATATTTGCGGGCATCTGCTTCACATGAAAACTTCTGATGATCAATTTTTTCAAATGCTTTTAAACTTTTTTCTGAGGCCTTGAGGTAATTCTTTTTCAAAGTGATGAACTCTTTTTGGTAAGACTCCTGCAGTGAATTATTGCTCAGCGCTGTTCAACCCCAGCATAATTCGAAGTTGTCATTCGGTAGCGGTATCCTGGGCTCAATTCTTTCATTTCTCCATCAGCTTCAATGGCTATGCGCGCTTCTTTTATGGTTTCAGGAACGCGGCTAATCCAATTGATGGTATCGCTAATTCTTTGAATCGTCTGTGCACAGTAACCTGCACTGTCCATCAATAAATCAGCAACTTCGTAAGTGGTTTGCAATTGTGCTATGTAATTGGTGATTGTTTCCTAAAGTCGTCTTGTCGGATTGATTACCACTTAGACCTTCCATGTGTAGTACAATACCAGCGCGGTTTCAACAATTAAATTAAGTACTACCTGATTTAGATCTGGTCGATGATCGCGGCTATATCCACGGGTTAAATGCAAAACCTTACTGCCCTCGGGCAGATCCATTTAGCTGTTGTGGTGCCATCCAAATGAAAGTCGGTGCTATCCATGCACAATTCGGTAGGGGTCAATCCCAAGCGCTCACAAATACCTGGAGCTAGGTCCGAGTGCAATTTGGTGCACCCGTAATCGTAGATAGCGTCTAGTATTCGCCCCAATACGCTGTCATTGAGGTGGGCACTTTGGACACTGGGACCCAATAACATATCTACAGGCAGGTGTTCAAAAAACTGCTGACCATATACAGCGTGCTGGTTAAAACCCAAGCCGTGATAATCATGGCTTTTACTCCCATCCCCACACTCACGTGGCGCTCCTGAAGATCCTGGGGGACCCGCGAATCAATCCTTTCCACGATTCCCAACTGGTCTATCATGGCAGCTACTAGACCTAAATGATTCAGCTCTTTGCTCGTTGGCATTTGTTCCATGCCGTAATTTAATTATTTTTTAGCCATATTTGGGGTGGGGAATGTCGGTGCATGACGACCATGCCTCATATTGAAATAAAAAAATGGAAAAGCTGCCCAACATACATCCTGGAGAAGTGCTATTGGAAGAGTTTTTGGTTCCAATGGAAATAAGTCAATATAGATTGGCAAAGGATATAAAAATACCCCAAACAAGAATAAGTGAGATTGTAAAAGGGAAAAGAAGGATTACTGCTGACACGGCTCTGAGACTTGCAAAATATTTTGGTACTTCCGCAAAGTTTTGGCTTGGGCTCCAAGATGACTTTGACCTGGAAGAATCTGAAAATCTATTGGCCAAAGAGTTGAAAGAAATTCCGGAAGCAGAGAAAAACGTGGCTTAACACGTGCAACACTTCCTTGGACAAGCTGGTGGGTATATATCTGAAGTTGCATGAAGAACCTACGGTGGAAGGCGCTGAAGCCGTTCTTTTTAATTCCTCTTATAACCCACCTTTAAAAGACAACGCGACAATGAAACTACAGAAAGAAAAAATGGCGCCAGCGCAAGATAAGAAACGCAAATGGTTGGCGGTCGGGCTAACCGTTATCATTTCAGGACTGTTGACAGTTTGGGGCATTTACGGTATTGGAGAATATGGAATTGCCTTGTTCATGTTGACGCCACTTTTCATTGGCGCCTGCCCGGCCATTTTATATGGTCTTGAAAAAGAAATCACCTACAAACAAGCCTGGCAAATTGCCTTTTTGACCCTTGCCGTTTATACCGCAGGACTTTTCCTTTTTGCAATAGAAGGCCTGATCTGCATTGCAATGGCTGCTCCCATCGGGCTGCTTTTAACCTGGGTCGGAAGTTTAATCGGTTATGCCCTCGTTAAAAAAACTCCGAATAACGCGGCAAAAACGCTCCTTCTATTAATCGGTATCATCCCGGCATTGGCATTTATCGAGAAAGACAACAAACCGGCTCTAACCGCTGTCGTGACTTCAATAGAAATCAAAGCAGATCCCCAAACGATTTGGGAAAACGTGGTGGAATTTCCGCAACTCGGCAAGCCAACGGAATTTATTTTTAAGACCGGAATTGCATATCCGACAGACGCAAAAATTCAAGGCACAGGTGTTGGCGCAATTCGATATTGTAACTTCACCACCGGAAGTTTTGTTGAGCCCATAACAGTTTGGGACGAGCCGCGGCTTTTGAAATTTGACGTCGAACAACAACCCGAACCAATGAAAGAATGGAGTTTTTGGGACGTGGACGCGCCCCATCTCCACGACTACTTTGTTTCCAGGAGAGGACAATTCCAATTGACGGAATTACCCAATGGCAATACTATTTTAACAGGAACGACCTGGTATTACCACAACATCAAACCTGCATTTTATTGGCGCCTTTGGAGCGGCCACATCATTCACCAAATCCACCTGCGTGTATTGACGCACATCAAGCATAATGCCGAAAATGAAAAAAGAAAATAAAATTTCACGCTGGAAGCAAAGAACGATCTTATGAGACAGCCCCAGGAAGCCATACAACCATCCCGGCAGGAATTGGGCATAAAATATAATCGCTTTTTTGCATAACCTGGAGCGGCTTCGGGCCCCATTTGTCCGAAAAAATACCGCTTATAGAAAGCAAATCAAACGGATAAAAAAATAACTAAGGTGTTCGTTTTCCCTTAACTTGCGCACCGGTAAGGCTGCCAGCCTGAAGGAGGTATGCAGCCGCCATAAAAAAAGGAACACCAAACTCATTACTAACCATGGAACGCATCATTGAACAAATCCTTCAAGAGAGCCCGGAATCGCGCAAAGCGTTTATTATCCAGTCGTTTACCGACAACTACCAGCACCTGATCACCGGCGACCCGTCGGCCTGGCGGGGTAAATTCCGGAAAATGGCGGAATCGCCTTTCGCTTTTTACCGGGGCTCGGCGGCGTTATTCTACGCCGACGTCAGCCGCGACGCCGACCCTTTTCTCAACGACCACACCAGCCGCGTCTGGATTCAGGGAGACCTCCATGCGGAGAACTTCGGTACCTACATGAACAGCGCCGGAGCGCTGGTCTTTGACGTCAACGACTTCGACGAAGCGACCGTCGCTCCCTTCACCTGGGATGTCAAGCGCTTTTGCGCCAGCCTGGCCCTGATCGGGTACCAAAAAGCGCTTTCAGACCTGGAAATCCGCGATATCGTCACCCTCGCCGCGCAAAGCTACGCCCGCCAGGTGGCCCGCTTTGCCGCTTCCAGCGACCGCAACTTCGTTCTCACCATCGCCAATGCGGAAGGCGCCGTCCTCGAAGTGCTGCGCAACGGCCGGCAACGGACGCGGGTGGGCCTGCTGGATTACGAAACGGATATCGTCGACGGCGACCGCCAATTCAAGAACAACTACAACTTCATCCAACTCACCGACGCCGAGAAAATGAACGTCCAGGCCGCCCTGGAAGCGTATTTCGAAACCATCCCCAAACGCAAACGGCGGAGCCAAATGACCTACCACGTCAAAGACATCGCCCGGCGCAAAGGACTGGGTATCGGCTCGGCAGGCCTGCTGATCATCAGCGTCCTCCTGGAAGGGGACACCGAAGCCCTCGAAAACGACATCCTCATCTCCATGAAAGTCGCCCTGCCTTCGGCAGCCGCCAAATACGTGAACGACCCGAAAGTAACCGGCTATTTCGTCCATGAAGGACACCGGACCGCTACTTCCCAGCGCGCCCTGCGTAAGTCAACGCCGACCCCTTCCTCGGGTACACCACCCTGAACGGAACCGGCATGTTCGTAACGGAAATTTCCCCGTACACGGCTGATCTGGAATGGGACGACATCAACGACATGGACGACATCCTGCAGGTCGTGGAAAGCCTGGGCCGCTGCGTCGCCAAAATCCATTGCGTATCGGACGAAGATAGCGACCAAACGCTGATCGATTATTCCACCGAAGACGCCATCTTCAACGTCCTGGACGGGCGCGAGTCGGAGTTTGTGGAGTATATCGTCCGGTTTAGCGAGGACTACGCCGCCTGCGTACGCAACGACCACCGCTTGTTTGTAGACGCCTTCCGCAATAAGGAAATTCCCGGGATCTAAGCCAGGGGGCTGAGGGCATGAAGATGTATTTTTAAGGACCGACTAAATTTAGACCCGCACTTTTCACCTCCGCACACCTACTCACAACATGAAAAAATACCTCCTTGCCCTCCCCCTCCTGCTGATGGCATTTTTCAACATCCCCCTTAACGCCCAGACCTCCAATGCCCCGCCAGAGGAGTTTTCCACTTTCTCCGTTTGGTCGCAGCGCATGGATATGAGCCAGTTTAAGGGAAAAAAATACCGCCTGAGCGTCGCCATTATGGCAGAGCCTGGCAGTACAACCTCTTATGCCGTAGCATTCATCCGCAACGAGCCGCCGAAAGGAGGCAAACTGGCTTGGACTTACATGGACAACATGGCCGACCGCCCCGTCCGCGACAAAACATGGAAAACCTACACCCTCCAGTATGTGATAGACAAAAAAGCGCCATGGATCGCTTTTGGAATGCTGGGTTTTGGCAAAGGCATCTACTACTTTGACGATATGCGCCTCGAAGTGGAAACCAGCACCGGCCAGTGGACGGCGATACCCATACCCAACGGGGATTTTGAGCAGGAAACCATTGCCCCGTGGGAGCAAACCTCTAGGGGGGCGCCTTTGAAAGTCATCGGCGCCACGGCTGAAACGGACAGCCTAAAACCATTCGAGGGAAAACAGTGCTTTAAAATCAAAAACGTGTTCCTCAATTAAAAAGGACAACGCGATGGTCTGTCGTTATCTTTATTAGAAACAGACAAAATACGGGGCTTTGCGCCTCACTCCTCCACCCGCACCGCCACTACTTCCCGTTTCTCCCGGTGCATGCCCCAGACCACGCCGGGCTGGTAGCGGTCGAAGGAGAAGCCCTGGCCCTGAAAGGGCACGGGAAAGGTCCCGGCCCATTTGAGTTCGTACCCGTAAGTGGGTAATTCAAAAAGGTACATTTCTTCGAAATGATGGGGACTGAGGTATAGTTTTCCATCCGAAGTAAAACTGCCGCCGGAAATGCTCTCCGGCTTTAATCGTTGCACCATATCTTTGGGCAGCACCCAGCCGCCTTTTTGCCAAAACTCCGAATCCATGCGCACCAGCGCGGAATAATTGACGCCCTTGTCGCGCTCCTGGGCGTAATTTTCGTAATGCACAAACATCAGGTACCAATCCCCTTGCCAGCGGTCGATCCAGGTAAACGAGCCCATGAATATGCCGAAGGAGTGCGAACCGATGTGCTCCAGGGTTTCCGGGTCAAAAATCTC
The DNA here is from genome assembly GCA_016713275.1 of Haliscomenobacter sp. Lineage (GTDB taxonomy): Bacteria > Bacteroidota > Bacteroidia > Chitinophagales > Saprospiraceae > JADJPL01. The sequence goes on along the minus strand of JADJPL010000012.1, from coordinate 148,848 downwards.
GAGCGAACTGGCCATCGGGGTGTCGGGATAATTCGTATTGGCGCAGTACAACTTGCCGTCGATGATGATCCCGCTGTTGAGGTGCTTGAACGGCCCCCGGTATTCCTTCACCACCCCGCCGTCGGTTTTCCGGTGCTTCACAATGCGGGAATTGCTGATGGCATAAAAATACAAACTGTCTACCGCCACCGCCTGCGTGGCGTTCGGCGCAGCAAAACGGGCAATCTCCACCACGTTTTGGGCAGCAACGACCTCAAGGGTCAAAAAGGCGATAAGAGAAAGAAAGTAACGCATGGTGGTTAGTGGTTGGTGGTTAGTGGTTAGTGGTTGGTGGTTGGTGGTTGGTGATTGGTGGTTGGTTGTTGGTGGTTGGTGGTTAGTGGTTAGTGGTTTAAGGGGGTAAGGGATCTCAACTAACAACAACTAACCACTAACAACTAACCACTAACCACTAACAACTAACCACTAACCACCAATCAAGGATCCAGCGGGTCGAGTGGATCGAGGTGTAGGGAGGTGATTACCGGCTTAAACTCGACGTCGTGGGGCGATATTTTTTGAAACAGTTCGTAGGGCAGGTAGCCCAGTTCGCGCAAATTGCGCTCTTTGAACTGGTAAGCGGGGTTGGTGATATACACCACCTGGTCCATGGTGCTGGTGCAAAGGGCCATTTTATCGAATGGGATGCCGTAGCGGTACATGAGGCGGGCGGAGTTGCGGAAATTGGTGGTGGTGTGGCGCGCGTGGGGCTCGATGATAATGGCGCGCTCGGGCACCCCGTATTGTTCGATCAGCGCTTTTTTCATTTCGGTCGCCTCCGCAAAAGGGGTCTGGTAGGGATGCACGTACCCGCCAGAGAGGATGATCAGGGGCGCCATGCCTTTGTGGTAGCGCTCGGCTACCAGCTTCACGCGGAGTTTGCCCATAGGGCTCAGCGGAATATCGGCGATGTCGGGACCGTGCCCCGGCTGCATAATGACGGAATAGGGATATTTGCTCCAGTCGATACCGGGAATATATTCCACCGCTTTTTGGTTCTCCCCATACGCCATAGGTTCGTGGCGGCCCGCCTCGTCGCGGTTGTTCATGTCGAGCAGGTTGAGGGCAAACGCCAGGTTGGGCTGAAACCAGAGGGTCCAGTCGCCGAGGTCTTCGGCCAAAGCGTGACTGGCAGCCAGCAGGTAGGTGCGGTACATCCGGCTTTTTACATCGTAACTGGCCGAATCGATATTGGGGTAGCGCCCTCTTTTGCCCAAAGCGTAGGTGTCGAAGATAAAGGTCAGCCCGCCCATCGCCTCTTTCCAGGCCGACAGCAGCAGTTCCTCATAGGTTTTCGAGGCATACTTGGCAAACGCTCCCGAAGCGCGCATATGCGCACGCACGAGGTCCTGCATTCCTTTTTCCGTCTTCAACAATTCCGCCAGGCGGTTCCCCGCTTTTTGCTGCGCCGCCTCGGCCAGGGTCCAGGCGTTCAGCCAGCAGGTCAGGGAGGTATCGCATGCCGTTACCGATTCCGCAATCCGGGCCTCCTGGTCTTTGTTGAGTTGGGACAAAACGGGGTCGCGTTCCAGCAACGTCTTTACCTGGGGCAGTTTTTCGATTAACGTAAACAGGTAAAAGTTTTTGTCCTGCACATACGAGGCGCTATGCTCGAAAGTATACGCTGGATCCATACCGGTTTGGGCGCCCAGCCGAAGGGGGACGATCAGACCCAAAAACAGAAAAATAATCAGGCCCCGCTGGGGGAAGCCCCATCCAACCGGCAAACCCCATGGATGTTTTGTTGTGTGTTGCATATTTCTCTTTTGTTTTTTTGCTTATAGCGCTTCGGGGCCGGAATGAAATTCCGGTAAACATTCTCGGATTGAAAATCCGAGCTACAGGTGGTCCACCGTCTCCCTCCACCCTCCCGTCCACCAACTCCCTCCACCGTCTCCCGTCTACCTCCCATTCACCGGATTCAACCTGGCCGTCTTGCCGCCCGGTATGCGCACTACATAAGGGGTGCCGTACTTGTTGCCGGGGCGGAAGAAATCGGTGGAGATCACCTGGGCGCCGCTTTCGAACGCGGCATCGGCGCGCGTGGAATCGTTGATCTTCGCTTCGTAGGTCTCGATATCGGTGCGGGTGCGCACCAGATAGCCAGCCTGCACATATTTTTGAATATCCGCCTGGCGGACGAGGGAATTGTCGAGGAGGAGAAAGGCCGAGTGGGGCGATCCGGGCAACGACCGCAGGAACATGGCCCGGTCTTCGAGCGACGGGTGGCCTTGGAGGTAAGGACTCGCGCCCTTTTCGTCGGTCGCCGTGAGCATGAGAAATACGAACTTGCCCCTCGATTGGGCCAGCGTAGGCCAATGATGCGCTTTTACCGCTTCTTCCAGCGTGGGGTAATGGCCGCGCACGTCGTCGGGGGTGATTACCTTGTCGCGGCCCAGAACGCGGAGCACCTCGGCGTCGAGTTCGGCAAATGCCCGGGCGTCGAAAGGAAGCACCTGAGCCGGATTGGGGAACAGAGGGATGCCCTGGTTTTTTGTCTCCAATAAAATGAAAATAGGCACGTGCCTGGGGTGCGCATCCGACCAGGTTTTTAACTCGGAGAGGCAGCCGGTCAAGGTCGGACAATGGCTGCGGAAATCATAATCGGCAATATGGAGCACCTTGAACCCCGGCTGGTCCAGCCCTTCTTTGGAGAAAGGCGCCAGCTGGGTTATTCCCTTCGATTGCATCACCCGGTATGCCGCCGGGTCCGCAAACCGGTTGCCGGTGGGGTCGTAATACACGTCGATCTCCAGGCTGCGCATCCCTGCGTCCAGTTGCTCCGCCAGCGGCGGATGGTTGTAGGCCAGCCCCTCGCTCATCAGCACCTCGTTGGGGTGGTATTCTTTCCACTCCAGCATTTGCTCCGGGGTCATGCGCTGCTGCATCATCCCCATCAACCCTTTGAAAATGGGGTCCCCATACGCCAACACGTTGGAATCCACCGGCTGGGCATAGCTGTTGTGCGTGCCCAGCACCTGAATCTGGTTGATTTTCAGTTTTTTCCCTCCTCCCCTAAACTCAACCGGCTGGGTTTGAGCAGAGAGGGCCGTGCCCACCCAGAGAAAGCAAAGTAAAAGCGTGGTTTTTTGAAGAAGCATAAGTCAGCGTTCAAGTGGTTGGTTGTTGGTGGTTGGTGGTTGGTGGTTGGTGGTTGTTGTTGGGGTTGTGGTAGTGGTTGGTGGTTAAGTGATTAAAGTTCAAGGTTGAGGGTGTTCAAAACTACCTGGTTCGAGGCTCCGCCTCCGTCTCTGGTTCGAGGCTCCGCCTCGACCCACTCTAAGTCGAGGCTCCGCCTCCAACCACCAACCACCAACCACTAACTATTAATACCCCTGGTTTTGCGGAAAACCAGTCGGGTTGTTATAGATCTGTACCTGCGAGTTGGGGATCGGGAACAACAGCTGGAAATCCTGGATCGTCAGGCCGATCGCTTTGAGGGCGTCTTTGGCGCGACCGGTGCGCACCAGGTCGTACCAGCGGTGCAATTCCAGAGGCAGTTCGAGGCGGCGCTCCAGCAGAACGGCATCGCGGAAAGCCGCCTGGTTGGGGAGTTCTGCCGAGGCGTAGGCAGGGGCTCCGGCGCGGGTGCGCACGGCGTTGAGGTTGGTCAGCGCGTCGCCGGTGGCCTGGTAGCCCACTTCGTTCAACGCTTCCGCATACATCAGCAACACATCCGCGTAGCGCAGCACCGGAAAATCAGTGCCTACGACGTTGTTGGTTGGCTCCTCGAAGAACTTGACGGCAGTCTGGTTTTGGGTGCCCGTAGGTTTTCTCAAATCCAGAAGGGCTTTGCGCTGGTCCGTTGCGCCATACAGGTTGCGCAGCGACGGCTCCACGAAATCGCCGATCTGGGAACTATAGTACAAGCCATGCGATTCAGAAGCGTTCGCCAGGGAAAAGCGGACGGCAAACAGGATTTCCTTGTTGTACTCGTTCTTCGGGTCAAATACCAGGGCAGGGGTTGCCATCAGGGTAAAGTCGCCCGAAGTAACCACCTCGCGTAATGTGGTTACCGCGTCGGGGTATTTTTTCTGGGTGAGGTACACTTTACCCAGCAACCCTTTTGCGGCGCCGGAAGTCACCCGGCCCAGGTCGGCAGCGGCATACGACTTGGGGAGGTTCGTAGCTGCGGCTTTCAGGTCGCTTTCGAGGGCGGCATATACCTCCGCTACCGTATTGCGCACGTTGGAGCGCGACGCTTCGGTCGTCTGATCCTTCAGCACAAGCGGAACGGGGCCCCACAATTGAACGAGGTGAAAATAAGCCAACGCCCGGATAAACTGAAGTTCGCCTTTGTAGCGGTTGCGCAAGGCAGCGTCCATTTCCACGCCGTCGATCCGGTCCAAAACGATATTGCACCGGTAAACAGTGAGGTACAGTCGGCGCCAAACGCTTTCAAAAATGGTATTCTCAGACCCTGCCAGGAAGCGGTCTACGTTGTAACGCAAACCGGAGTTGGCGGATGGGTCGTTGTCGAATACGTTATCAGCGCGGTATTCCGTCAAATCCTGAAAATCCCGGCCTCCGTAGAGCGAGCCGGTTTGGAGCGACGCGTAAGCCGCGTTCACGCCATTGAGGATATCTCCAGCGTTTTTATAAAAGTCATTCACGTTGGGCTGAGACTCGGGCGCCAGCTCCAGAAAGTCTTTTTCACAGGCGGAAAGGCCCAGAAAAGCGGCCAGAACAAATACGATCTTTTTCATTATATTAATTTATAAAAATCAAATAATCAATCTCTTCTGATCTCTTTTGATTAGAAAGAAAGGTTCAAGCCAAAGGTATAGGTGCGCGCCAGCGGGTAGGAACCATAGTCCTCGCCGGGGTTCAGTGCGTTATCCGGACGGCTGTTCACTTCGGGGTTGTACCCGATATAATCCGTAAACAGGAAGGGGTTCAGCACGCTTACATAAGCGCGGAGGTTGCTGATTTTCGCGCGCTGCACGAGGAGGCGCGGGAAGGTGTAGCCCAGGGTAATGTTGCGAATCCGCATATAAGAGCCATCGTCCATGTGCCAGTTGGAGGTTTGTCCGTTGGAGCCGGTGGCCAGTCGGTTTGCCCGGTTGGTTTGTCCGTTGCCTGGCTGGGATTCGGAGATCCAGCGGTTGAGCGAAGGGCGCACAAGGTTCATGTTTCCTTCGATGTTGTAGATGTAGCGGCTCATCAGGTGCAGGATTTCCGCGCCATCAGATCCTTGCATCGACGCGCTGAAATCAAAGCCTTTGTAATCCATGTTGAGGGTGGCGCCATAAGTGAAATCGGGGAAATAGCTGCCCTGAATCTGGCGGTCGCTCGCAAAATCGATCTTGCCGTCGCCGTTGAGGTCGAGGAAGCGGAAGTCGCCTGGTTTGGCATTGGCTACGTGGGGGTAGGCATCGATCTCTGCCTGGTTGTTGAATACGCCGTCGTAATCCGGGCTGTAGTACGAACCGATCTCTTCGCCGGGTTTGGTGATCCAGAGGGTAACGCCGGTACCGCCAGCGGTAAGGATTTGCGGAACGCCTTCCGCCAGGCTGATGACCTTGTTCTGGTTGGCAGAGAAATTCGCGGTAAACGACCAGCCAAATGCTTTGGTGCGCTTCTGAACGGTCATCGTTGCTTCGAATCCTTTGTTTTCCACCTCGCCGATGTTGCGCAGTTCGGTGTTGAAACCGGAGGTCATCGGCACGGGTACGTTGAGGAGGAGGTCGGTGGTGTTTTCCTTGTAATAGTCCAATTCAATATACAGCGCGTCCTCGAACAAACCCAAATCGATTCCTACGTCGATACTTTTGGTTTTCTCCCAGCTCAGGTCGGGATTGGAAGAAGTGCTGGGCGCCAACCCGCTGCTCAGGGCCGTCCCGCCGAGGATGTAGTCGTCGAAGCTGAGCAACCCAACGGAGCCGTAGTTGGGAATCTGGAAGTTCCCCGTTACGCCGTAGCTGGCGCGCAATTTGAGGTTGCTCAGGAATTCCAGGCTTTGCATAAAGGGCTCTCCGGAAATGCGCCAACCTGCCGAAGCGGAGGGAAAATATCCCCATTTGTTGTTGGCTCCAAAACGCGAAGACCCATCAGCCCGCACGGCAGCAGAGAAGTAGTATTTGTCGTTGTAGCTGTATTGCACGCGGCCCAGAGCGGAGAGGAGCGACCAGGCCTCCTTGAAAGAACTGGCAGAGGTGATCTGACCGGCGGCATTGATGGTTTGTACGAGGTCGTTGGGGTAGTTGGTCCCTTCGATGTAGTTGGAGAAGAAATTTTCTTTTTGAGAGGAGAAGCCGGCCACCGCCGACAGGTTGTGTTTCCCAACTACCGTGTTGTAGTTCAGCAGGTTTTCTACCAGCCAGTTGGAGGAAAAACGGGTACGCGAAGTGCCGATGGGCGCCGAAGCGCCTTTGCGGCCACGGGTTTCCAACGTGGAAGGCCGGTAGAACTGGCGGTTAAAGTTGTTGATGTCGGTACCAAAAGAAAGGCGGTAGCTCAGATTTTTCAGGATGCTGTATTCGGCGTAGGCATTCCCCAGCAGGCGCAATTGATCCATATTGTCCTCTACCTGGTTAGCCAGCGCGACAGGGTTGAGGAAGTCGGTCATGGCAAATCCCCAGGCGTTGGCATCGTAATTGTACGTACCATCGGCATTGTAAACCGGCCAGATGGGCGAAATACTCAAGGCCAGACCAATCACGCCCTCGTCGAACCAAGGGCCCTCGGAATTGACCAGGTCGTGCTGCGTCAAGGTCGGGTTGATGTTTAACCCCACTTTCAGCTTACCCGACTGGAGGTCCATGTTAAACCGGCCGTTGTAGCGCTTGAATCCCGAGCTGATGACAACCCCTTGTTGGTCCATATATTCTCCTGAAGCGTAGTACCGGAAATTCTCCGTCCCGCCGCTCACGGAAACCACGTGGTCCTGAATAGGGGCCTGGCGGAAAATCTCGTCCTGCCAATCGGTGTTGGTCAGACCTGCAGTTCCGCTAAGGTAGGGCTGCACTTGAGGAGGAATCAGGATGCCGGGCTGGTTCGCCACGTTTTTCGCACGCACCGTGTTGTCGTCGGAATCCTTTCCTGCCGGAAAGCGGTCGCGGTAAGCGTTGTTGCGGCCTTCAAAATTGATCTGCGACCACTCGTAGGCGTTGAGCATGTCGTACCGCTTGAGGGTTTCCTGCATCCCCACGTAGGTATTGTAAGAAACCACTGCTTTGCCGGCCTTTCCTTTTTTCGTGGTGATCAACACGACCCCGTTTGACCCCCTGGAGCCGTAAATCGCGGCGGCAGAAGCATCTTTTAACACCTGAATCGATTCGATATCGGCAGGGTTGAGCGTGCTTAATACGTTAACCGGTTGTTCCGCGTAGGAGCTTCCCGGGTTATTGGAACCTACGCCCCGGTTGTTATCCGCAGAAACTGGCACGCCGTCGATTACATACAAGGGGTCGTTTCCGGCGGTAATCGATCCCACCCCACGCACACGCACGGATACGCCGGCGCCAGGAGAACCGGAAGGTTGCTGCACCAAAACGCCGGCCATTTTACCCGTCAGGATTTGATCAAAACTATTTACCGGCACATCCCGGATTTCTTTGGCAGAAAGCGTGGCCACGGCAGTGGTCAGGTCCTTTTTCTGCTGCTGACCATAACCAATAACCACCACTTCGTCCAGTTGCGATACGTTCTCCCTAAGGACAACGTTGATGATAGTCCGGCCTGCGACCGTTTCTTCTACGGTTTCATACCCGACAAAAGAAAAGACGAGCGTGGTAGCGTCTTTAGGCAACATAAGGTCGAAATTTCCGTCCAGATCGGTCACCGCCCCTACACTGGCGCCTTTCACCAGAACGGATACTCCAATCATTGGAGTTTGGGTAGCCTCGTCGGTAACGGTACCCCGGATGGTTTGCTGGGCATACGAGGAAATACCCGGAAAGAGAAACAGGGCAAGGAAAAGGCAAATAGAAGCCCCCCCTCTGCGAAACGCATGAGCACTAAGTTTCATATTGGAGCAATATTATTGGTTACTTTTCAGGCGAAATTTGACGCAACAAAATTTGGAAATGCTTTCAAATAAAACGGCCAAATGAGATTAAATTTGGATTAATTCTAAGTTAAGCGCCTGCAAGGGAAACAGGCCCAAACAGCTTATTGTTAGGACAATCAGTTAACGTAGAAGTGCCCGCGAGTTTAAATTGAATTCCTGCTCCGCTTACAGATCCACCACCGCCTTGCGCTCCGTCTGTTGCATGGATTCCGGCACATGGGCCAGAATTTCCGCTTTCAGCGCCGCCGTCAGTTTCTCTTTGACGACGTGCCGGAACGTCACCAAACCGATCTCCCGGGCCGGAACAGGCTCCTTAAAATACTTGATATGAGACAGGTGTTCCTGTGAAATAGCTTTGAGCGCCAAAGCGGGAAGGATAGTAATGCCCTTATGGCTTTGTACGATGTTCTTCAGGGTTTCCAGGCTCCCGGCTGCAAAATCGAGATGGTGCGACTCCCGCTCCTTCTGCTTGAGCTCGCATAAGTTGATCACCTGGGAAGTCAGGCAGTGCCCTTCTTCCAGAAGCCAGAGGCGGTTCACGTCGATGTCCCCTGCCAGGAGGAGTTTCTTATCCGTCCGGTGGCTTTCCGAAAAATCGTACACCACAAAGTCTTCGTAAAACAGCGGTTGTTCGTGCAACCCCTTCACGTGCAGGGGCGTAGCCAGCAACCCCACGTCCAGCTCGTGCTGCTTCAGGCGGCGAACGATCTCCTCGGTCGTCAGTTCGCTGATCTTGACCCGCACGTCGGGGTATTTTTTCAGAAATGCGTTCAAAAACAACGGCAGCAAATAGGGCGCCAGCGTTGGAATAATGCCAATCTTCAGGTCTCCGCGAAGACCGCCCTGCTCTTCCTGTACAATGGCCTGCAACCGCCGGCTTTCCTCCAGCACGACCTTGGCCTGCGCAATGAGCTTCTGCCCGATCGAGGTCGGCATGACCGGTTTCTTGCTCCGGTCGAAGATCTTAACGCCCCACTCTTCTTCCAGTTTTTTGATCATCATGCTTAAGGTGGCCTGCGTGACAAAACACTTCTCCGCCGCCGTGACAAAATGCCGGTGCGTATCCACCGCGACCAGGTATTCGAGTTGCTGGATCGTCATAACATCAATTTTATTTAACCAAAGATAGAATTTATCGATTTGGTTTATGGGGAAGGGGGAGTATTTTTGAAGGGAGCAGGGAGCAGGGAAGATTCTCCAAGTCCACTTTGATAGCATTGAATTTTAGTCGTCTCATATAGCCTTGGCCGCGTTGCGGCCAAGGCTTTTTTATGTCTGGCGATTACCGTACTTTCGGCATACCTAACGCCAAAATCAAAGCGATGAAACCAATGCTCAGCCTTCTCTTGTTGGTATCCTTTCCAGCCTTCGTTTTTCCGCAAGCGCCGGCGCCGTTCGGGGCCCTTCCGTCGGAACGGCAACTGGCCTGGCATGCCATGGACTACTACGCCTTTGTCCACTTCAACATCAACACGTTTTCCGATAAAGAATGGGGGCACGGCGACGAGCCGGCGGCCCTGTTCAACCCCACCGAACTGGATTGCCGGCAGTGGGCCCGCGTGTGTAAAGAAGCCGGCATGAAAGGCATTATCATCACTGCCAAACACCACGACGGCTTTTGCCTGTGGCCTTCCAAGTACACGGAACACAGCGTCCGGAACAGCCCCTGGAAGAACGGGAAAGGGGATGTACTGCGCGAACTTTCCGACGCCTGCAAGGAATACGGCCTCAAAATGGGCGTTTATCTGTCGCCCTGGGACCGCAACAACCCCCTGTACGGAACCCCGGAATACAACGCCTACTTCGCCAAGCAGCTGGAGGAAGTCCTCACTGGATACGGGGCTATCTTCGAGGTGTGGTTCGATGGGGCGGTGAGCGAAGAGTTTAAAGGGAAACAGATCTACGATTGGCCGGCCTTTATCGCCACCGTGCGCAAACACCAGCCCAACGCCGTGATTTTCAGCGACGCTGGTCCGGACATCCGCTGGGTAGGCACCGAACGCGGTTTCGCCAACCCCACCAATTGGGCTACCCTCAACCGCGACGAATTCTTTCCCGGCACGCCCCGCTACCTGGAGCTCCGCTCCGGGCATAAAAACGGGACCCACTGGCTCCCGGCAGAGGTCGACGTCTCCATCCGGCCAGGCTGGTACTACCACCAAACGGAAGACGACCGCGTAAAATCGGGCGAACATCTGGAGCGCATCTACTACCACTCCGTTGGCCGCAACGCCAACCTCCTGCTCAACCTGCCGGTTGACCGCCGCGGGCTGGTTCACGAAAACGACGTCCTGGGGGCTCCAAGACCTCCGGCGCCGGCTGGATGCTACCTTCTCCGCCGACCTCGCCCGAGGCGCAACGGTCAAAACCTCCAGCACCCGGAGCAAAGCCTTTAGCCCGGCTTTGCTGACGGACGGGGACAACGCCACCTACTGGGCCGCCGAAGACGCCGCCCGGGAAGCCACCCTGGAGCTGACGCTTCCGGCCCCCGCTGCGTTCAACGTGGTCGAGCTGCGGGAATTCCTGCCGCTGGGACAGCGGGTGGATTCGGTGTCCATCGAAGTATTCCTCAAAGGGAGATGGACCGCCCTGGGCCGGGCCTCTACCATCGGCAACCGCCGTCTGATACCCATCCCCCGGACCACTACCCAAAAACTCCGCATCCGGATTTGGGCCCTGGCCTGCCCTACCCTATCCGGTATTTCCCTTTACAACAGGCCGCACGAAAACTACCTGCTCGAATCCAATACCGAACTCGACCTGCGCATGAACTGGTGGCGCAACGCCGGCTTCGGTATGTTCATCCATTGGGGCGCTTATGCCGTCCCGGCAGGCGTCCACCAGGGAACAGACGTGCCTGGTGCAGCTGAATGGCTCATGAGTACCGCCCGCGTGCCAGTAAGGGATTACGAGCCCTATACCCGCCAGTTCAACCCGACCCGGTTCGACGCCGCCGAATGGGCCCGGACCGCCAAAGCGGCCGGTATGAATTATGTGGTTATCACCTCCAAACACCACGACGGATTCTGCATCTGGGACTCCAACGTGTCTACCTATGACATAATGAATGCCGCTCCCTTCCGGAGAGATATCCTCAAGGAATTATCCGACGCCTGCAAAGCCGAAGGGATTGCCCTTGGGTTTTACCATTCCATCATGGACTGGCATCACCCCGACGCCCAGGGCAAAGATTATGGCAACGGCAACCCCGCAGGCGCCGATTTTGCGTCCTACCGCGACACCTACCTGAAACCCCAATTGAAGGAACTCATCGAAAAATACGACCCGGCCATCCTGTGGTTTGACGGCGAGTGGATCCCGGAATGGACCGAAGAACAAGGCAAAGCGCTGTACCAATACGTGCGTAGTCTCAAGCCGGATATTTTGATCAACAACCGGGTTGGAAAAGGGCGCCAGGGCATGCAGGGAATGAATGCTGAACCAGACGATGTGGGCGATTTCGGGACGCCGGAGCAGGAAGTCCTGGCAACAGGTTCCAGCGCGATCGACTGGGAGAGCTGCATGACGATGAACGACAGCTGGGGGTTCAAAATCCACGACAACAACTGGAAAACAACCGAAACCCTCATCCGCCACCTCGCCGATATCGCCGCCAAGGGGGGCAACTACCTTCTGAACGTGGGCCCAACAGCCGAGGGCCTTATACCCGCCCCCAGCGTGGAGCGGCTCAAGGAAATGGGCGATTGGCTCCGCATCAATGGCGAAGCGGTTTACCGCACCAAAATGTGGCAAACCTTCCAGGAAGGCGAATCGATCCGGTATACGGCCAAGGCAGGCAAACAGGTGTATGCGATCGCGCTCTCCTGGCCGGGATCGTCCCTGACCCTGAAATCCGTGCGCCCCGTAAAGGGCTCGAAAATCTACCTACTGGGGTATTCCAAGCCCTTAAGCTGGACCTTTCACCCCCGAAACGGACTGGACATCCGGATCCCGGACGAGCTCCAGGACCCTTCGGCCAGGCCCTGCGCCCACGCCTGGGTGTTCTCCATACAAGGCACGCCCGCCGGGGTAAGCCCAGCGCCCCAAATTCTGCGTATGGGTAAGAAAGCGAATGAACTGGAAGTCTTTGGTGAAGCTGCCGAAGTGGCCCTTCAATCAGCCAACCCCCAGGCAAAAATTTACTACACCCTCGATGGAAGCACGCCAACGGAATCCGCTACCGCCTATGCCGGCCCCATCCGGATTTCGGAAACATGCCGCCTGCAAGCCATTGCCGCCGAACCCGGGAAAGTAAGCAGCCCGGCGCAATCCGTTTATTTCCAAAAATCCCGTTTCAACCACCTTGCGCTCCTCCACCCGTATGCAGAGAAATACAACGGCGGCGGACCGCTGGGGCTGGTGGACGGACGAAAAGGAAGCACCACCTTTTCCGATGGCCGATGGCAGGGATTTGAAGGAACCGATTTCCAGGCAACGATCGACCTGGGCAAAACCCAGCCCATCCGCCGCATTCAGGCCTCTTTCCTGAGGGACATCGGCTCCTGGATCTTCCCGCCGGTTTGGGTACGGATCGAAGTTTCCGAAGATGGAACCACCTATCAAATCGTCAAACAATTCGATCTGCCTGACCCGAAAAACGGAGATCCTGCACAGGTACTCCCGTTTGAAGCGCTGGGAAATACCTCCGCCCGCTATATCCGCGTAACCGCTAAAAATAGAGGAATATGCCCATCGTGGCATGCCGGCTCCGGCGGCAAAGCCTGGGTGTTTGCAGATGAGATTTCGGTGGAGTAAAAAGTTGCGAAGTTGCGAAGTTGCGAAGCTACGAAGTTACGGAGCATCTAACTTCGCAACCTCGTAACTTCGCAACTTCGTAACTTTTAATGATGATGCCCGCCCGGTCCATGCACGTGGCCGTGGGCTATTTCTCCTTCGGTGGCGACGCGGACCGATTCGATGACGCCGGTGAAGTATAAATCCTGGCCCGCCATAGGATGGTTAAAATCCATCAGCACGCCGTCGTCTTTGAGTGCGAGAATGGTGCCGATCAGTTGGTTGCCATCCTGATCGGACATCGGGATGCGGCGGCCGATTTCCAGTAGGTCTTCGGCGAGTTCGCCATCGATAATGAACACGTCCAAAGGTAGTTCGACCAGAGCCTCGGGGTCGGACTCGCCATAGGCATCGGCGGCAGAAATGCCGAACTGAAATTCGTCGCCTTCCGATTTGCCCGAGATTTGGCGCTCAAACTCGGGGAGCATCTGGCCTACGCCATACAGAAAAACAAGAGGCTCCGAACCGAATGTGGTTTCGATCAATTCGCCCTCTACATTGCTTTCCTGAAGGCGGTAATGTAGGGTAACCACCTTGTGTTGATCAATTTGCATACCGTTAAAATTAATGTGCGGCAAGGTAGGCCTTTTTCCCAAAGAACAAAAAAAAAGGCGGTTCAAACCAGCACCTGGAACCCTTTTTCTTTGGCCACGTAGTAGGAATAGTTCTCCGACACGACAATGTCGAGCGGGAGGTACTGGACCCGTTCCACCTTTTTTTTCAGGATCAGATGGTTGAACATATTAATGACCGCCTGATACCCTTGCTGAACGGGGTTTTGGTTGATCAAAAAATCGATCTGGTTGGATTCCAGGTAAGCCAGATTGGCCGGAAGCAAGTCGAAACCGACCAAACGGAGGCGGGGACGCTCCAGCCCGGCCATCGCGTCCAGTATCCGGTAGGAGCGGGAATTGGAAATAAACAGCCCTTGCAAGCGGGGGTGTGCGTTCAACAGCCCGGCAAGGAATTCCCGCAAGGCCTGCGGGTCCTCAAAATGTTCGAAATCGGCGCGGACCACCCCAATGTCCGCCCCGGGCTGCCGGCTGAAATAATCCCTCAGGCCTCGTTCCTTTTCGAGGAGGTGGCGCGCATGCATGATCTGCTTGTCCAGGTTGATCACCGCTACCTGATCGCCGGGGCGCAATCCGAAATGCAGCAACTTCCCTGCCAGCACCCCGCTTTGGAAAGAATCCTGCCCCACGTAGCACAGGGCCTCCTGATCCTCGAGGTTGGTATTGATCAGGGCGGCAGGAATCTTTTGAGCGGCGCAGCGGCCCAGAATCCGCTCGGATTCCTCCCGAAACAGCGGAGCAAACAGCAGCGCGTCGGGGTGGGCGTCCAGAAGTTCCTCTGCTCGTTGGAGGAACTGGTCCGGGCTGAACATCGGGAAATAAACGAATTCGACCTGAAGCCCGTAATGCCGGACCGCCAGGGAGGCTTTTTCGATACCGGATTTCGGCTGCTCCCAATAGGGATCGTTCCGGTAATCCGGAGCCAGGGCGGTTATCCGGAGGGAGCGGTTGTAGGCAAGCGTGCTCGCTATGAGATTCGGCTCGTAATTCAACTCCCGCATCGCCTGCTCAACCAACTCCCGGGCCTTTCTGGACACATTCCCCCGCCCGTGAATCACCCGGTCTACAGTACCTGGCGACACTCCCGAAAGGGCGGCAATATCTTTTATGGTAATCCTTGGGTGCATAAAACAGGCAAAAATTAAATGGAAACCGGCTTCAAAGATAGAAAATACCGGCTGTGTGCAAACACACAGAAATAAAACGGCTGTGTTCGCACACAGTCCTGGCGAAAAACCGTACCTTTGAGGGCGTCCTCGCGCCAAATACCTAAAAAACCATGAAGCATCCGGCGCCTCCTTTTGAATACAGCATAGGCATCGACGTTGGCGGCACCACCACCAAGATTGGGCTGGTGGACAGGGAAGGCCATTTGCTGGACCGCCTGTCCATGGACTCACAGGCTACGCCCGACGCGCGTCAATACAGCGCCAAACTGGCCGAATTGGTGCAAACGATGATCCGTACCCACGCCGCAGAAGGCAAGATCCAGGGCATAGGCATTGGCGCTCCCGGCGTGGATGAACGCGCCGAAGTCATGGCCGCAGCCAATATGCCGTTCTCCGAACCGGTTCCGCTGGCGAAGTGGATAGAGGACGCTACCAGCCTCCCCTCCCGGCTCATCAAAGATTCCAGCGCCGCCATTATCGGAGAGCGCGCCTTCGGAGGCGCCAAAGGCATGGACCATTTCGTGTTGCTGACCCTCGGCACCGGACTGGGGTCTGCCTTGATGATCCACGGCAAAGTGATCGGCGGCGCCAACGGCCTCGCCAGCGAATACGGACATTCTCCGGCCGTACCCGATGGCAGGCAATGCAATTGCGGAAAAAAAGGGTGCCTCGAAACCTACGTGTCCGCTACCGGCCTGAAACGCACGGTTTTCGAACTCCTCGCTACGATGAAGACGGAAAGCCCCCTGCGGGATGCGGATTTTCACCACCTGGATGCCCGAATGATCTTCGATGCGGCGGAATCGCAAGACCCGGTCGCACTGGAAGCCTTCCGGTATACCGGCGTTATTCTAGGGAGAGCCATTGCGGGGTTGATCGTCTTACTGGACCCGCAAGCTGTTTTTCTGGCTGGCGGGCTGATCCATGCCGGCCCAAGGCTTTTTGATCCGGTCAAGGAAAGCATAGAAACGCATCTGCTCCCTATGTTCCAGGGGTCCTGCCCCGTTTTACCTTCCCAATTGGGCGCCGACGACACCGGCATTCTGGGCGCGGCGGCCATCCTGTGGGACGATCCGAAATCCTGATTATTTCATTCATACTATTAATAGGACCATGGACTACTTGCGCTATCAATTCAAGTCGCTGGAAAAACTGCCAACCAAAGTTTGGCCAGAGGCCAAAGAAGGCTCTATTCACGTGGCCCGAAGCATTGCGCTGGCCATACGCCAAAAGCAACAGGACGGAGAACACATCGTTCTTGGCCTGGCAACCGGCTCTTCGCCCATTCAGGTGTACCAGGAGCTCGTGCGCATGCACAAAGAGGAAGGCCTCAGCTTTTCCAACGTGATCACCTTCAATCTCGACGAATACTACCCCATGCAGCCCGATGCGCAGCAAAGCTACGTTCGGTTCATGAAGGAATACCTATTCGATCATATCGACATCAACCCCGCTAACATCCATATCCCCGATGGCACCCTTCCCCTGGATAAGGTAGAGGCCTTCTGCATCAACTACGAGAAAATGATCGATCAGGCCGGCGGGATTGATATCCAGATCCTGGGGATTGGCCGCACCGGGCATATCGGGTTTAACGAGCCCGGAGCTTTTGAGACCTCGGCTACCCGCCTGGTCCGTCTCGATGCCCTGACCCGGAGGGACGCGCTGAAAGATTTCCCTTCCGAAGAAGAAGTGCCCTACCGGGCCATCACGATGGGGATTAAAACCATCATGAAAGCCAAAGCCATCTACTTGCTCGGATGGGGGCAGCACAAAGCGGAGGTGCTTCAAAGAGCGGTGGAAGGCCATATCACGCCTTCTATTCCCGCCAGTTTCCTCCAAGGCCATCCGAACACCAAGGTCTATTTCGACCATGGCGCCGCAGAAGAACTTACCCGCTTCAAAGCGCCCTGGCTGGTGGGGCTGTGCAATTGGGACAACGACCTCATCTGCAAAGCCGTTACCTGGCTCTCCCTCACCGTGGACAAGCCTATTCTTAAACTTACCAACGAAGATTACAACGAAAACGGCCTCTCCGATCTGGTCGTGGAACATGCCTCCTCTTACGAACTCAATATCCAGATTTTCAACCGCCTTCAGCATACCATCACCGGGTGGCCGGGCGGCAAACCAGGCGCCGACGATAAAACCCGGCCAGAACGCGCTACGCCGGCGAAAAAACGCGTGATCATTTTCAGCCCGCATCCCGATGACGACGTCATCTCCATGGGAGGCACCTTCCTGCGGCTGGTAGAACAGGGCCACGAAGTTCACGTAGCGTACCAAACGTCCGGTAACCTGGCTGTGCATGATCACGACGCGCTCCGATACCTCGAGTTTTTCCAGGAATTCGCAGAAATGGGAGGATCTGATCAGGAAAGCGACAAGAAAAGACAGAAACTCCTCAAGTTCCTGCGCACCAAATCCCCCGATCAGGTCGACCTGCCCGAAATACGTACCATCAAAGGCCTTATCCGGAGAGGCGAAGCCCGCGCCGGCGCCCGTTTCTGCGGCCTGGACGATAAACACCTGCACTTCCTCGACCTGCCTTTCTACGAAACGGGGCGCACCCGTAAAAACCCCATCAGCCAGGCCGATATCCATATCGTTGCCAACCTGATGGAACAAATCAAACCCCACCAGGTGTTCGCCGCAGGCGACCTGGCCGACCCCCATGGCACCCACCGCGTTTGCCTCGATTCCATTTTCGGCGCCTTTGAAGGGCTAAAAGAAGAACCCTGGATGCAGGATTGCTGGCTGTGGCTGTACCGCGGCGCCTGGCACGAATGGTCGGTCGATGAAATCGAAATGGCCGTCCCAATCAGTCCGGAGCAACTACTTAAGAAAAGACGCGCTATATTTATGCACCAATCCCAAAAAGACCGGCCGCCCTTCCCCGGTAACGACGAACGGGAATTCTGGCAACGCGCCGAAGACCGCAACCGGGGCACCGCCAAAACCTACCGCAACCTCGGCCTCGCCGAATACGAAGCCATCGAAGCTTTCCGCCGCTGGAAATTCCCCTGGCAAGCGGGGAGGGATGGGCGGGGAGGAGATAGACGGGGGACGGGGACGTAGACGGGGACGGGAGACGAAAAGGAAGAGGGAGCACGGGAGACGGGGGACGGGGTGGAGTGCATGCGTGCGTGAGTTGGTAGCTGGTGGTTCTTTGGCTTGGTTTGCCAGCAAATTGAAATACAAATAGTACTTTGTGGGGGCATCAATCGGAATTGTGGAGAAGAAAGAAAGGAGCCGTTTTGTTTTTGCTCCCTAATTGCTGCTCCCATATTGCTGCTCCCTTATCCCTTTAAATGCTTACCTTATGTTTTATAAAATAATGCTCGCGTTGCTCGCCTTGGTGGCGGGGTTTGCCTCTCCCGGTATGGGCCAGATGGACGCCCGCACGTATCCGATTATCCCGATCCCGCAAAAAATCCAGGCGCAGAAGGGGCAATTTGAAGTCAGCGCCAAAACGCTGATCTCCACTGATGTCAAGGAAGCAGAAATCGATTGGGTGATTCAATACCTGAATCAGCATCTTCAGTCGAGGATGGATGTGGCGCTTCCCGTGAGCAAATCGGGTAAAAAATCGGCGTCGGCTATCTATCTCAAATTGCTTCCCGGGGCCGTCAAACCGGAAAGTTACCGTTTGACGATCGACGCCAAGCAAATCCTCATAGAAGGCGGAGACCCTGCGGGCCTGTTTTACGGGGTGCAATCCCTGATCCAACTCCTGCCCGATGGAGACCGGTTGGTTTTGCCCAGCCTGTCTGTCGAAGACCACCCAGCGTTCCCTTATCGGGGAATGCACCTGGACGTCGGGCGGCATTTCTTCCCCGTCGCCTTCGTCAAGCAATACATCGATATGCTGGCCAGGTACAAGATGAACCGTTTCCATTGGCACCTGACGGAAGATCAGGGCTGGCGCATCGAGATCAAACGCTATCCGAAACTCCAGGAAGTAGCTGCTTTCAGGAAAGAGACCCTCATTGGCAGTTACAACAACCAGCCTCAGCAGTACGATGGCAAGCGGTACGGCGGCTTTTATACCCAGGAGGAAATAAAAGAGATTGTCCGGTATGCCCAGGAGCGCTTTGTTACCATCGTTCCGGAAATTGAGCTCCCCGGCCATGCCCAGGCGGCCATTGCCGCCTATCCGGAACTGGGATGCACTGGACAACCCGTCGAAGTAGCTACCAAATGGGGCGTTTTCGAGAACGTCTACTGTCCCAGCGAAGCGACGTTTGAGTTTCTTCAGAATGTCCTGACCGAGGTGATGCAGTTGTTTCCTGGAAAATACATCCATATCGGCGGGGATGAATGCCCCAAAACCCAGTGGAAAGAAAGCCCTGTAGCCCAGGAACTCATTCGGAAAGAAGGATTGAAAAACGAAGAGGAACTGCAGAGCTATTTCATCCGCCGCATCGAAAAATTCCTTAACGCCAATGGCCGCGACATCATCGGATGGGACGAGATCCTCGAAGGCGGCCTCGCGCCGAACGCGACGGTCATGTCGTGGAGAGGCATTGAAGGAGGAATTGAAGCGGCCAGGCAAAAGCATCCGGTTATTATGACCCCCGTTTCCCATTGCTACTTCGATTACTACCAGGCCCTGCACCCGGAGGAGCCTCTGGCGATCGGCGGTTTTCTGCCTCTGGAAAAAGTATATTCCTATAACCCTGTTCCGGACGAACTCAGTCCGGAAGAAGCCAAATACATCCTCGGCGCCCAGGGCAATCTCTGGACGGAATACATCCCGGACAGCGACAAAGCCGAATATATGGCGTACCCCCGGATGCAAGCCCTGTCGGAAGTCGTTTGGTCGGGCGAAGCGAAAAAAGACTTTCCCGGATTCATCCAACGCTTGCTTGTTCACCTTCCCCGCCTGGAAAAGGAAGGGATTACCGTTGCCAACCACCTGTTCGACGTCAAAGCCTCCGTCAAATCCGGAGACGGGAACGGCGTTCGGCTGGCGCTCCATAATTTAGCCCAAACGGGTGTCGTGCGGTACACCCGCGACGGGAGCAGTCCCAAAGCCGTTTCTCCTGCGATTGAAGGCGACCTGCCCATAACCAGCGACGGGCAATTCCTGGGCAGGAGCTTCCTGGAAGGCACCGCTATCGGCCGGGAGGCCGGCGTAGACATCAATTTGCACTACGCCGCAGGAAGATCCATTGCATTGACCAACCCACCGGCAAAACAATACAGCGGGTCCGGCCCAGGCGCCCTCATCAACGGCGTCGCCGGCGATGCCGAACGGTACAACGACGGCGAATGGCTTGGGTTCCAGGGAACGGATTTCGAAGCGGTAATCGACTTCGGAGAGCCGATCTCTTTCCGAAAACTGGTTTTCCGCTTTTTCAACAGCCCAGCCCAATGGATTTATGCGCCCAGGGAAGTCCTCGTAAGCACCGCCAATCTCCCCGAACAGTTCGGGCAGGAAAGCAAAACCCGCCTGGTTCCCCCCAACGCCTGGAGCGGCAAACAACTGCAAAGCGTCCTTATTTATAATACCAAAGCCCGGTTCCTGAAAATTAAAATTCCTAACTTTGGAATCATCCCCGACGGCTACCCCGGCGCCGGTAACAAAGCCTGGCTGTTCGTCGACGAAATCGTAGTAGAATGAGGCTGGTGGTTAGTGATTAGTGGTTAGTGGTTAGTGGGTGAGTGTGCGCGAAGCTGGCGCGAGGCTCTGCCTCGTGCCAAAAATAGTTCGAGGCTCCAGCCTCGAAAATTCGATGGCTCAATCCACCAACCACCAACCACCAACCACCAACCACCAACCACCACCCACCCACCAACCACCAACCACCAACCACTAACCACTCAAATACCTAAAACCGCATGAGCAACAACAAATCTTCGCAGTACTGGTACCAGATAGGCATTATCGGCCTGTTGTTTTTTATTTTCGGGTTCGTCACCTGGTTGAACGGAACCCTGATTCCGTTTCTGAAGCTGGCTTGTCAGCTCAAGACCGACACGCAGGCCTTTTTTGTAACTACAGCCTTTTATATGGCCTACTTTTTCCTGGCCATTCCATCTTCCCGCATTTTGGAGCGCACCGGATTTAAGGATGGGATGGGACTGGGGTTGCTGGTCATGGCCATCGGGTCGCTGATCTTTATTCCGGCGGCAAACGAGCGGAGTTTTGGCTTGTTTCTCACGGGGTTATTTGTTCAAGGCGCCGGGCTTTCCCTCCTTCAAACCGCGTCCAACCCGTATATCAGCATTATTGGTCCTATAGAAAGCGCGGCCCAGCGGATCAGTATCATGGGGATTTGCAACAAAATTGCCGGCGCGCTGAGTCCGCTGATCCTCAGTTCAATTGTCTTGAAAAACGCCTCCAAACTGGAAGTCCAGATTGCGGAAGCGGCCTGCGATATCCAGAAAGCAGAGCTTCTCGATGCGCTGGCCCAGCGCGTGATTATGCCCTATACGGTCATGGCTATTGTGCTGGCGATCCTGGCGTTCATGATCCGGAAGTCTTCCCTGCCCGACGTGCAAATGGAGCACGAACTGGAGGGCGACGAAAAACTGGCGACCGACCGCACCAGCATCCTGCAATTCCCCTACCTGCTCCTGGGCGCTTCCTGCATCTTCGTCTATGTAGGCGCAGAAGTCATGGCCGGAGACGTGATCGGCACCTATGGCAAAAACCTGGGCTTCTCCCTGGACAAAGCCAAGTACTTTACCACCTTTACGCTTATCTCTATGTTGCTGGGGTACGTAATCGCCATTGCAGCCATCCCGAAATACATCTCCCAGGAAGCCAGTCTGAAGTATGCCGCATTGCTGGGGATGGTCTTTACGGTCCTGGCGTTTCTCACGGAAGGCACCACATCGGTTACTTTCATTGCGTTGCTTGGACTGGCGAACGCTCCGATGTGGCCTGCTATTTTTCCCCTAGGGATCAATAAATTGGGCAAATTTACCAAAATCGGGTCGGCTTTGCTGATTATGGGGATTGCCGGCGGCGCCATTATCCCGCTGCTCTACGGCCAGCTCTCCCAGCAAATCGGCTTCCAGGCTGCCTTTATGGCGGTGATGCTGCCGTGTTATGCCTTTATCCTTTATTTTGCCATGTCTGGACACAAGGTTGGGCTCCGTTAAGGAATTCCCTTTTGCTCTTTTGTCCATTAATTAAATAGCGATGAGAATCGGTTTCCTCCTTGCAGTTCTACTAAGCGGCCTTTCGGCCACAGCCCAACCGTATACGCTGCAATCCCCAGACGGCAGCATCCGCGTAACCATAACCGCCGGGGCCCAGATGGCCTATTCCATTGAGCGGGCGGGGCAAACCCTCCTCAACCCCTCGGCAATCGGTTTGCAGATCGATTCGGCCGATATCGGAAAAGGCGCCCAGGTGCTGCGCCAGAAAACCCGGCAGGTCCGGGACAAAGTAGCCGTGCCGGTCGCGGTGAAAGCGGACACGCTCCCCGATGCGTACAACGAGCTCCGGCTGGAGCTTGAAAAGGCAACGCCGCGGTAGTCTTCCGTGCCTACGACAACGGGGTGGCCTACCGCTGGGAAACGGCGTTGAAAAAAGAATCCGTCCGGATAAACAGCGAATTGGTTTCTTTTGATCTGGAAGGGGCTGCCATGGCGTATTTCCCGAGGGAATCGGGGTTCTTTTCCCACCAGGAACCCCTTTTCGAACACCTTTCTTTTGAAAACGTGGCCCCAAAAACCCTCGCCAGCCTCCCCGTAGTTTGGAAAACCGAAAACGGAACCAACCTCTTCATCGTGGAGTCGGACGTAGAAGACTATCCCGGGTTATGGATCCGCAGCGCAGGCCAGGGCCGCCTCCTGGGCGACCATCCCCCCTACCCGCTCAAAACCCAACTCCAAACCGATCGCGACCTCCGCGTCACCGAAGTGGCGCCCTACATCGCTCAAACCAAAGGAACCCGGACCTTTCCCTGGAGAATTATCGGTATCGCCCCACAAGACGCAGACTTGCTGACTAATTCGCTCGTCTATTTGCTGGCCAAACCCAATGCCCTTTCCGATATTTCCTGGATACGGCCCGGAAAGGTAGCCTGGGATTGGTGGAATGCCAATAATATATATGGCGTCTCCTTTGAATCGGGCATCAATACCGCTACCTACAAGCACTATATCGACTTCGCGGCTAAAAACGGGCTCGAATACGTCATACTCGACGAAGGCTACTACGTGCTGGGCGATGTGTTGAAGTTTCATCCGGACATCGACATGGAGGAACTAACCGCTTACGCCCGAAATAAAAAAGTAGGGTTGATCCTGTGGGTGGTGTGGAATACCCTGGAAGATAAATTGGAAGAAGCCCTTGCTCAATACGAAAAATGGGGGATCAAAGGCATCAAGGTCGATTTTATGCAACGGGACGATCAGGTAGTTATGCAGTATTACCACAAAGTATCCCAATTGGCAGCCAAACACCGCTTGCTGGTCGATTTCCACGGCAGTAACCGGCCTATTCTCCTGGCCAGAACCTACCCCAACCTGATCACCACCGAAGGCATCCGGGGGCTGGAATGGAGCAAATGGAGCGACAACGCCAACCCGGAGCACAACCTCACCATCCCGTTTACCCGTATGCTGCTTGGCCCTATGGATTATACGCCCGGGGCTATGATCAATGTGAAAAAGGAAAATTTCCGGGCTGTATTCGACCAGCCCATGAGCCTGGGCACCCGCTGTCACCAGTTGGGCATGTATGTGGTTTTCGAAAGCCCCCTCCAAATGCTGGCCGACAACCCGTCCAACTACGAACGGGAGCCGGAATGCATGAAATTCCTCCGCGAGGTTCCCGTAACCTGGGATGAAACCCGCGTGCTGGAAGCTAAAATGGGCGATTACATCGTCATCGCCCGGAGAAAAGGACAACTATGGTACCTCGGCGCCATGACCGACTGGACCGCCCGGGAGATCACGATTCAGCTGTCCTTTCTCCCCGAAGGCGCTTTCCAACTGGAATCCTGGTCCGACGGCCCGAATGCCCACAAACATGGCAGCGATTTCAGCCATCAAACCCAGGAAGTCGACCGCTCCACTGCGATCACCCTCAAACTCGCCCCCGGTGGCGGATACGCAGGGGTGGTTAGACGGTTGACGGGGGACGGTGGACGGGAGACGGGGGACGGGGGACGGTGGACGGGGGACGGTGGACGGGAGACGGGGGACGGGGGACGGTAGACGGGGGACGGGAGGATGCTGGAGGGGTTTTCCCAAAAGTCCAACGTCTAACATCTAAGGTCTAACATCTAAGGTCTAAAGTCTAAGGTCTAAAGTCTAACGTCTAACATCTTGCGTCTAATCAATGATTTTTGTCATCGCCCTCTTTTTTTAAACCCCCTAGTTTTACCCGCATAAATCAGGAGATCGGACATGACGGCAGCAAACCCAACGGGTTCAGGAGAAAAGCGATTGCGCATTTCAGACAAGACGGCATGTTACCATTGTGGGGAACCCTGCCCCACGTCTCCGGTCGTTTACGACGAAAAACCCTTTTGCTGCGAAGGTTGCCGGACGGTATACGACATTCTCAACAACAACGGGCTTTGCCAGTATTATCAAATCGATGAGAATGCAGGGGTCAGCCTGCGGGGTAAATCCAAAGAAGAATACGCCTACCTCGACGAACCCGACGTTCGGTCCCGTCTGGTGGATTTTGCCGATGGGGAACGCACCCGCGTACGGTTCTTCCTCCCTCAAATCCACTGCGCTTCCTGCATCTGGCTTTTGGAGAACCTCTATAAACTCAACGATGGGGTCGTGGCTTCCCAGGTCAATTTCCTGAAGAAAGAAATTTTCCTCACCTTCCTGGAGGAAAAAACCACGTTGCGCAAAGTCGTGGAACTCCTGGCCAGCATCGGCTACGCCCCGGCCATCAACCTGGGCAGTCTGGACAAAGAAAAACGGCCGGTCACCGACCGCAGCTTTTCCTACAAACTCGGAGTTGCGGGTTTTGCTTTCGGGAATATCATGCTGATGAGTTTCCCGGAGTATCTGGGGTTGGAAAAAGACCAGGATTCCTACTTTTTCCAGTTCTTTGGTTACCTCAATATCTTTTTATCCATTCCGGTCGTGTTTTACAGCGGATCGGATTATTTCCGTTCGGCCTGGCTGGGTTTAAAGAACAAAGAACTGACCATCGACGTGCCGCTGGCCTTGGGCATTCTGGTCTATTTTATCCGGAGCGTTTATGAAATTCTTTCGCACAGCGAAGCCGGGTATATGGACAGCCTGGCCGGCCTGGTCTTTTTCCTGCTGATCGGAAAATGGTTTCAGCAACGCACCTATCACCACATTTCCTTTGAGCGGGATTACCGGTCCTATTTTCCGGTGGCAGCCCGCCGCAAACAAGACGGGCAGGAGCGCCCCGTCAGTCTGGACCGCCTGGAACCTGGAGACGTGATCGTCGTTCGCCACGGCGAGCTCATACCTGCCGATGCCGTGATCCTTCGGGGAGAAGCCCGGATCGATTACAGCTTCGTCACCGGGGAGGCGCAGCCGGTGCTGCTCCCAGCCGGGGAAAAGGTCTTTGCAGGCGGGCGTCAGCAGGGCGCTACGGTGGAGCTTAGCCTGACGAAACGAGTGGCCCAAAGCTACCTTACCCAGCTTTGGAACGAAGAGGCTTTCGCCAAAAAGCAGGAAATGCAGGCGAGCCGGCTGGCCAACCAGATTGGAAAATACTTTACGATCACCATCCTGTTGATTGGAGCAGGCGCTTTGCTTTATTGGCTTCCCCGGGATACGGCCCGGGCAATCAACGCCTTTACCTCGGTGCTGATCGTGGCTTGCCCCTGCGCGGTGGCCCTCGCCATCCCGTTCATTTTCGGCAATGTGCTGCGCATCCTGGGGCGGCATCAATTTTACCTCAAAAACACCAACGTGGTGGAAGCGTTGCGCAGCGTCACCAAATTGGTCGTCGACAAAACCGGTACGATCACGACCCGGATGAAAGGCGACCTCGACTTCCAGGGCGAACCCCAATTGTCGTTGGACGAACAAGCGGCGCTTCAAACGATTGCAAGCCAGTCCGTGCACCCGCTCAGCCAGCTTATCCGGCTGCATTTCGAACACCAGGGCATTGTGCCGCTGGAGAACGCCCGGCTTTCCGAATGGGAAGAGGTAACGGGCAAAGGGATTTCCGGGGTGGTCGACGGCGTACGCTACCGCCTGGGGTCTCCCGAGTTTATTGGCGTTCCTGCCCCAACTGAGGCAGCACAGGATAGCGGCGTGTGGGTGGAAATTGGCGGCGTGGCGCGCGGGTACTTTGCCGTCACCCAATACCTCCGCCCAGGAACGGAAGCGCGCTGATCCAAGCCTTGCGGGAAATGGGCGACGTCGCGCTGCTCTCCGGCGACAACGAACGAGAACGGGAACAGCTGACGCCGTTGTTTGAAGGCGCAGGGCAGCTGCATTTCCGGATGAGCCCGAAAGAAAAACTGCAATTTGTCAAAAACCTTCAGGAAGAGGGCGCTCAGGTGATGATGATCGGCGACGGCCTCAACGACGCCGGGGCGCTCAAGCAAAGCAACCTGGGGATCGTGATCACAGAAGACACCAACAACTTTACGCCCGCTTCCGATGCGATCCTGCACGCCTCCAGCTACACCCAATTGCCGCAACTCCTGGGATTCGCCCGGAAAAGCGTGCATTTGGTCTATGGCGCGTATGCCTTCGCGCTGGTGTACAACATCATTGGCTTAAGCTATGCCACCCAGGGATCCCTTTCGCCCCTCGTAGCGGCTATCCTCATGCCTTTAAGCTCGGTGACCATCGTCTTATTCGGCTTGATCAGCAGCAATCTGCTGGCCAGGCGGTTTAGGCTATAGCCTTCTGCGCAGCCCATGCTAAGCAGGATTATGGACTTTTCAGGAATCGTCCCGATAAAAAAAACGCCCGATGGAAAAAAAAGCGGGCGATCTCATTTCCGGGGCGCTCTTTTCTTATAGAAAACCCCTACATTTCCAGCGGAAAAACCCCGGCAAGGACCCTTTGAAAAGAGTAAAAGAAATATAATTCTGTGCAATGACAAAAATCACTCTCTGGCTTTGACAAACGTCATCCTCACCAGATATGACCGGCGGTATCTTGCACCCAAACTTACAAAACCATGACAGTAGTTTTCTTGCTCATTCTGGTTAGCCTGGTAGTGGCCCTGGGTTTTCTGGCTGCTTTCTTATGGGCTGTGCGCAGCGGGCAATACGACGACGATTACACTCCTTCCGTACGCATATTATTTGACGAAAAACAAACAGAAAACGACTAAATTTTTACCTGATGGCACAAGTTGAAAAATTCCACTACGACAATGCCATAGTCCGCAACTTCGCGTATGCAACCATGATTTGGGGGCTTGTGGGCATGCTCGTAGGATTGATCATTGCGCTGCAATTGATCTTTCCCCAATTAAATTTGGGAATTGCCGAAGTCTCTTATGGCCGGCTTCGCCCGTTACACACCAACGCGGTGATCTTCGCGTTTGTGGGCAACGGGATCTTCACGGGGGTTTACTATTCCCTCCAGCGGCTGCTCAAGGCGCGCATGTTCAGCAAAGTTTTGAGCAACTTCCATTTTTGGGGATGGCAGGCGATCATTGTTGCTGCTGCGCTGACGCTCCCGCTGGGTTTGACCAGTTTGCATGAATACGCCGAGCTGGAATGGCCGATTGACCTTGCGATAGCGCTGGTCTGGATCGGTTTCGGGATCAACATGTTTGGTACGATCCTCAAGCGCCGGGAAAATCACCTCTACGTAGCGATCTGGTTTTATATCGCTACCTGGGTTACCGTAACGGTGCTACACGTTGGCAACAACCTGGAACTGCCGGTTTCCGCTTTCAAAAGCTACCCGGTGTTTGCGGGGGTTCAGGATGCCCTCATTCAGTGGTGGTATGGCCATAACGCGGTGGCCTTCTTCCTCACCACGCCTTACCTTGGCCTGATGTACTACTTCCTGCCCAAAGCAGCGAACCGGCCGGTGTATTCCTACAAACTGTCCATCATTCACTTCTGGGCGCTGATCTTTATCTACATCTGGGCAGGCCCGCACCACTTGCTCTACACCTCGCTTCCCGACTGGGCGCAATCCCTCGGAACCGTGTTCTCCGTCATGCTGATCGCTCCATCCTGGGGGGGTATGCTGAACGGCTTGCTGACTTTGCGCGGCGCCTGGGACCGGGTACGCCAGGATCCTATCCTGAAATTCATGGTGGTCGCTGTTACCGCCTACGGGATGTCTACCTTCGAAGGCCCCATGCTTTCGCTGAAATCGGTCAACGCAATCAGCCACTTTACCGACTGGACCATCGGTCACGTGCACATTGGCGCTTTGGGTTGGAACGGATTCCTGACCTTCGGCATGCTGTACTGGCTGATCCCGAGGTTGTTTAGCACCAAGCTGTATTCGGAAAAACTCGCAAATACCCACTTCTGGATTGGCACCCTGGGCATCATGTTCTATGCCATTCCACTCTACTGGGCTGGTTGGACCCAGAGCTTGATGTGGAAAGAATTTACGCCGGACGGTTTCCTCAAGTACGGAAACTTCCTGGAAACGGTTACCCAGATCCTGCCGATGTACGCGATGCGCGTAGTGGGCGGCACCTATATTTGGCCGGAAATATCATTATGGTATACAATTTGGTCAAGACGATCCGCTCCGGCGCGTTCGTTAGCGACGAAGCAGCCGAAGCGCCTGCACTGGTTAGCACGCATGGCGTGCACAAAGGCGAACACTGGCACCGCTGGGTGGAAAGAAGGCCTGTTCAAATGCTTTTACTTGCGACCATAGCCATTTTGATCGGAGGGATTATTGAGATCTTCCCCATGGTTATGATCGAATCCAACGTACCGCGGATCGAATCTGTTAAGCCGTATACGCCCCTTGAGCTGGCAGGACGCGACATGTACATCCGGGAAGGTTGTGTGGGTTGCCACTCCCAAATGGTTCGTCCGTTCCGGTCCGAAACCGAGCGGTATGGGGAATACTCCAAATCCGGCGAGTACATTTACGACCGGCCATTCCTCTGGGGCTCCAAGCGGACCGGGCCGGATCTGCAGCGCGTTGGGGGCAAGTATCCCGATAGCTGGCACTTCAACCACATGCTCGAGCCGCAATCGATCTCCCCGGGCTCCATCATGCCTCCTTATCCCTGGATGATCCGCGACGAGCTCAGCTTAGATCTTTTGCCGAAGAAGATCAAGGCGCTGCGCACCCTGGGCACGCCTTATCCGGAAGGGTATGAACAAATTGCAATTGCCGACGCCCAAAAGCAAGCGGAGCGGGTCGCCGGGCGGCTAAAAAAAGACGGAATTGAAATGGACGGGCTGGAGAAAAAAGAGATCATTGCGATGATCGCTTATCTCCAGCGACTGGGTACGGATATCAAACCAAAAGCGCAAGCCACAAAATAATTTCATAAGGGGCCCCCGGCTTTGGGGGCCCTCCAATGCTGACGCCATGTTTAAATATATTCTGGAGAATGCCGGCAACATCAACTGGATGGCCATCGCGGCGCTGATCACGTTCTTTACCATCTTCATTCTCAGCGCCGCTGTCGTCCTCCGCAAGGACAAAGCGTTTATTCAAAAGATGTCCATGATGCCTCTGGAAGACTCCATTTCTCAACCTACTGAAACTGAAAATCGCCATGAAGCTTAATTATAAGACCTATTTGCTGCCCTTCGCCCTGCTGGCCGCATCGGGCATTCAAGCCCTGGCCCAGGATGCTGCCGCCACGACGGCCGCCGCGCCTGCCGCTGAAGGCGATTTTTTACGACTCTTTCTTGTCCAACGGGCTCCTGCTTTTCACTGCTTTTGTGATCGTTGGCGCCTTTATTGTCATGTTCCGCCTGCTCAACGTGCTGATCAAAATGCAACAGATCCAGATTTACAAGGAGCAGGGTTTTGAAGCGTTCCAGGAAGCGCAGGCCAGACCTATGGAAAACTTCTGGAACAACATGTACAAGCGCTGGACCAAGGTGGTGCCCGTCGAAAAAGAAGAGGATATCCTTTTCGACCACAACTACGATGGGATCAAAGAGTTGGACAACTCGCTTCCTCCCTGGTGGGTCGCCATGTTTTATATTACCATTGCTTTCGCCGGGATTTACCTCTTCTATTTCCATGTTTCCGGGGTTGGCAAGAGCTCCAAAGAACAATATGAAGTGGAAGTGAAAAAAGCGGAAATCGCTATTGCCGCTTTCCAGGCCAAGCAAGCGGATAAGGTGGATGAAGAGAACCTCGTTCCTCTGGAAAAGGAAACCGACATCGCCGCAGGGAAAACCCTCTTTACGACCAATTGCGTGGCCTGCCATGGGGCGCTTGGCGAAGGCGGGGTAGGCCCGAACATGACTGATAACTTCTGGATTCACGGCGGATCGGTCAAAAATATTTACCAAACGATCAAGAATGGAGTACCTGAGAAAGGGATGATCGCCTGGAGTAACCAGTTGCGCCCGGCAGACATGCACCGCCTGGCCAGCTATATCCTTACCCTCCAGGGCACCAACCCTCCGAATGGCAAAGCGCCGGAAGGAACGGAATTTGTGCCGGAGGCCGCGGCAACCCCGCAAGATACTACCGCTACTCCTGCTGAACCCGCTGCTCCCATCGGATCCGGACAGTAAGATATATATTTTCTACCTGCCTTCCTTCCTACCTGCAAAGCAAAGCCTTCCCAGGAAAGGCGCTTTTTTGGTTCTTCCCTTGTTCGGTTATGATTTCATTATAGCCCATTCCCTGAGAGGTTAGCTTTGTCACGGGAATGTCATTTGTCCTAATGCCCTTCTGAAAATCCATCCCTTTATTCGGGCTTTGCCCGTTTTGTCGTACCTTTTTTGTCAATTCCGATTAATTGCACCCGGCTTGGGGCTATTAGGATTTTAAGTTATTTTACCATGGAAGGACCAGTTTTTGATTACATCGAAGAACACGAAGAATTTCGGGACCATATTGCCACTGTCGACCAAAAAGGCAAGCGGCTCTGGATTTACCCCAAAAAAACCAAAGGCAAATTCACCAGCGCCCGAAGCGCGATGAGTTGGTTGCTGCTTGCCTTTCTGTTCCTTGTCCCTTTTATCAAGGTCAATGGCGAACCGCTCTTGTTGTTTAATATTATTGAGCGGAGGTTCATTCTGTTCGGAATCAACTTTGCCCCTCAGGATTTTCACCTGTTCGTGCTGGCGATGCTGACGCTCATCGTGTTCATTACCCTGTTTACGGTGGTATTCGGGCGTTTGTTTTGCGGCTGGGTATGCCCCCAGACGATCTTCATGGAAGGCGTTTTCCGCAAAATAGAGTACTTGATTGAAGGCGACGCCAACGCGCAACGGAAATTGAATAACAGCCCCTGGACCGGGGAGAAGGTTTTCAAAAAAGCCCTGAAACAGGCCCTCTTTTTTGCTGTTGCCGTTCTCGTTTCCAATACGTTCCTGTCCTATATCATTGGAGTGGATCAGGTGCTGCAAATCGTCCGCGAGCCGGTTGCGCAAAATCTTAGCGGCTTCATTGCGATGATCGCCTTTTCCTTTGCATTCTACTTCGTCTTTTCCTACCTCCGGGAGCAGGTCTGCGTCACGATTTGCCCCTACGGACGCCTGCAAGGGGTCCTTTTGGATCGCAACTCCATCGTGATTCACTACGATTTTGTCCGGGGCGAACCAAGAGGGAAAGTCCGTAAAGCCGGCGCCGCTCCGAGCGCCCAAATCAAAAACCTCGTCGGCCAGGAGCCTGAAAAAATAGTTGCCGAAGCGCTGCCTGCCGGCGCGAACCCGCTGGAGCAAACCCAAAAGGCGCTTGGCGATTGCATCGATTGCAAGCTCTGTATCGCAGTATGCCCAACCGGCATCGATATCCGCAACGGCACCCAGTTGGAATGCATCAACTGCACCGCTTGTATCGATGCCTGCGACGAAGTGATGGATAAAGTGAAACGCCCGCGCGGCCTCATTCGTTACGATAGCTTTAACGGGGTTTCTGCGGGCGCCAGGCGGCTGTTCACCCCCCGGGTGATTGCCTATTCCGTTGTCCTTACCGGCCTCCTCGTGGCCAATGTCTTCCTGCTTTCGAGCCGGACCGACGTGGAAGCCCTCGTGCTCCGCACCCCGGGAATGCTCTTCCAGAAAGTCGACGACCAGCACCTGAGCAACTTGTATAACTTCCAGATCATCAACAAAACCAAAGACGTGTTCGACGTCCGCTTCGAACCCGCTACCGAAGGCGCTACCATTAAACCCATCGGCCAAATTCCCCAAACCAAGCCAACCGATGTGGTCGAAGGCGCGTTCTTTATTGAGATGGAAAAAGGAAAACTCACCGGACGGAAAACCCAGGTCGTCATTAATGTCTACTCCGGGGATAAACTGATCGACAAAGTCAAAACCAATTTCCTCGGACCGGGATACTAGGGAGACGGTGGACGGGAGACGGTGGACGGGAGACGGTGGACGGGGAGACGGTGGAGAGACGGTGGACGTAGACGGTAGACGGTAGACGGTGGACGGTGGACGGGGACGGGACGGGAGACGGGACGGGAGACGGTGGACGGTGGACGGGAGACCATTATAGGTTTAAATCGAACAAAAAATACGCGATGAAATTTAATTGGGGAACGGGAATTGCCCTTTTTTACGGCACGTTTGTGGTGGTGTTGGTGTTTGCCGTTATCCAGTCGACCAAGCAGGACAACAGTTTGGTATCGGATGATTATTACGCCGACGACCTCAAATACCAGGAGCATTACGACAAGCTCGTCAATGGCCAATCGCTGGAACAGGACCTTGCGGTCAAAAACAATCCCAACCTGGACCAGGTGGAGCTTCAGTTCCCTTCAGCCCTGGGACAGGTAACGGGGGAAGTGTATTTTTTCTGCCCGTCCGACAGCAAGCAGGACTTCCGGGTGCCGGTGAAGACGGATACGGCTTTCCTTCAGGTCGTTTCTACCCAGAACCTGAAACAAGGGCTTTGGAAAGTAAAGGTCGATTGGAAAGCGCAGGAAAAAGTGTATTTCAAAGAGCAGGTGATCACCCTTTTGTAGGAACATTCGCTTATGATCGGAACGCTGGAAATCGGGACCGCTTTGTCGATTGGGCTTCTTGGAAGCGTGCACTGTGTTGGAATGTGCGGGCCGATCGCTTTGGCGCTGCCTTACCAGGGCCTTGGTAAATGGAAAGCGTTCCAGGAAGTGGCGGCGTATAATTCCGGGAGGATCGCCACCTATGCCGTGGTAGGAGCGCTGATTGGGTTCCTGGGGAAAGGGTTTCTGGTGGCGGGCATACAGACCCAGCTGGCGTTATTTATCGGAATAGCGCTGGTAGTCGTAGCTCTTTTTTCCATTTCCGTGGAAACGCAGCTGCTCAAAATTCCCGCAGTGCGGCGATTCCATCTGTGGGTGACGAAAACCCTGGCCTTGTGGATGCGCAAAAAAGGCGCTTTTGCTTCGTTTGTTATTGGCCTTCTAAACGGTCTAATCCCCTGCGGGCTGGTCTATATGGCAGTTGCCGGCGCTGTGGCGAGCGGGGGCATAGCCTCCGGCGCCTTATTTATGGTCTTTTTTGGGCTTGGCACCGTGCCCCTGATGGCCTTTACCGCCATCGCCGGCCAAAGCCTGAACCTCCGGTGGCGAAACCGCCTTCGCCGTTTCGCCCCTGTCCTGATGCTCGTCATTGCCGCTCTGTTTATTATCCGGGGGCTTCAGTTTCAGGTTCCCAACGACCTCCGGTTCTGGGAGGAGTGGAAAAATATCCCAATGTGCCATTAAGGCGGAGTTGCGGAGTGGCGGAGTTGCGGAGTGGCGGAGTTGCGGAGTTGCGGAGTGGCGGAGTGGCGGAGTGGCGGAGTAACGGAGTTGCGGAGTGGCGGAGTAACGGAGTAACGAAGTGGCGGAGAAGTGAAGTAGGGAAACGCCTACCCCCGTCCAGTTTCCAAATTTAATGATCCTTTCTTTATGTATTTACATACTTTATACCTTTGCTGGTAATTTTTTCTTGTTTTTTTTTTGTTAAGAGCAAACTAAAACTTGGGGAATGACGTCTAATAGATGTAGCTTTAGCCTGCCAAATTTCCCTAACCAAAGCCGAGAAGGGCTATGATGACCAGAACCATTAAGCGTAAATTGCTCAAAGCAAAAATCACTCTTAACCAAACCATTCAATCCATTCTCAATATCAACCGGACGCGCAAACAGCTAACTTTTCTTAGTTCGCGCAAAGCCGAAGCCCGGGAACTCACCCTGGAAGAGGAGCTCAAAGTATTGAACCGGCTTGCCGCTCAGCAAGCCAAACTGGTGCAGCATTACGAACATACGCTGGCCACGGTTCCAAACCAAAATGAAAAACCGCTCCCTAAGGACAGGAAGCGGTTTTGGGCTGCTTAACGTATCCGGTTACCAGCGGATCAATACGGATCCCCAGGTAAACCCGCTGCCGAAGGCGGCCAGACAAACGAGGTCTCCGTCTTTCACAGCGCCGTTTTCCCAGGCTTCGCATAAAGCAATGGGGATCGATGCCGCAGTCGTGTTTCCATAGCGTTGGATATTGTTCCAGATCTGCTCGTCTTTGAGCCCCAGTTTATGCTGCACGAACTGGCTGATTCGCAGGTTGGCCTGGTGAGGAATCAGGAGGTTGAGGTCTTGCAGACCCAAACCTGCTTTATGGAGTGCTTCCAAAATGACTTCCGGGAATTTCTGAACCGCCATCTTAAATACAAACTGGCCCTCCATAATGGGGAACAACAAGCCGTCATCCACCATTTTCTGGGTGAAAAACCGTCCGCCGTATTGTACATCGGGGTAACCAAAGTCGGTCTCCTCACCGGCTCTTCTGGCATGCAGGCCGCCATGAGCGCCCGGGTTAATCAGCGCCAGTTTCTCCGCAAAGGTCCCATTGGAATGAAGATGGGTAGTGAGCACGCCTTTCGCAGGGTCTTCTGTTGGCTGAAGCACTACAGCGCCTGCTCCGTCTCCGAAAATGGGCGCCACGTTACGCCCCCGGGTGCTGTAATCCATGCCCATGGAGTGCATTTCAGCGCCAACCAATAAGATGTTTTTGTACATTCCGGTTTTGACAAACTGGTCGGCAACCGACAAGCCGTAAACAAACCCGGAGCACTGATTCCGGATATCCAGAGCCCCTACTTCTTGTTTGGTAATGCCCAGTTCCCGCTGCAAGAGGACGCCGCATCCAGGGAAATAGAAATCCGGGCTCAACGTGGCAAAAATGATAAAATCGATGTCCTCCTTGGCGATCCCGGCCCGCTCAATAGCGATCGCGGCAGCTTTTGCACCCATGGTGGAAGAGGTTTCTTCCCCCTCTTGCCATAATGCCGTTCTACAATACCGGTACGCTCCTGTATCCAGGCGTC
This sequence comes from Haliscomenobacter sp., assembly GCA_016713275.1. Taxonomy (GTDB): domain Bacteria; phylum Bacteroidota; class Bacteroidia; order Chitinophagales; family Saprospiraceae; genus JADJPL01. Next base: position 113,908 of record JADJPL010000012.1, on the reverse strand, counting down.
GGTGGTATCCATGACTTTTTCCAGGTCAAAATTAGTTACGACCTGTTCCGGTACGTAATACCCCATTCCTGCAATCTTTGTGTTCAACATAGCCAATGGTTTTTCGTTTACGGATTGAATCAAATCCAGGGCGCCGTCTGCGACGGGAAACGCCCGTTTCATTAAAGCAACATTTAGCGCCCGACAAAGGGAAAATCAAAATCTTTTTCCCCGTTTGCGGGACACCCTTATGCTAAATTAGGATTAATAAATTGGAAAAGGTATGAAGCAAGGGAATTTCTTCGTCAAAGCCAACGAAATTTCCTTGCGGATTTTTCTTGTTCCCATTTGAAAAGGTCATATGCCTGACAATCCCTAAATTTGCCCGACGCGGGTGGCGTTTTGCCTTTAATTTGCGTCAATAACAGTACATTTACGATGTTCATTCAAAAAGCTAAAACCGCCTTAAAGAAATACTTTGGGTACGACCATTTCCGGCCAATGCAGGAACCTATTCTGGAATCCGTCTTTGCCGGGAAAGACACGCTGGTGCTGATGCCGACCGGAGGAGGGAAATCCATCTGCTACCAGCTCCCGGCGCTGGTCCTGGACGGTACCTGCCTGGTCATTTCCCCGCTGATCGCCCTGATGCGCGATCAGGTAGAAGGGCTTCGCGCCAACGGAATCCGGGCTGCCTTTCTGAATAGTTCCCTGGATTCCCGGGGGCAAATGCAAGTGGAGGACGACTTCTTCAACGGCAACCTGGATCTGTTGTACGTATCGCCCGAAAAGCTGCTTTCCCAGGGGTTTTTCCCTTTATTGCGGAAGGCGAAGATCAACCTGTTCGCGATCGATGAAGCGCATTGCATCTCCGCGTGGGGACACGACTTCCGGCCGGAATACACCCAACTGCGCCTGCTAAAGGACCAGTTTCCCGATGTCCCCGTTATTGCCCTGACCGCCACTGCCGATAAAATCACCCGCAAAGACATTGCCGATCAACTCCGCCTCCGGGAGCCGGCTATTTTCGTGGCCTCTTCGACCGGCCCAACTCACCCTCCAGGTGCGGCCGGGCCAAAACCGCTTTCCGCAAATCCTGCATTTCCTCCGGGCCCACCCCAAGCAATCCGGCATTATTTATTGCCTGAGCAGGAAATCGACCGAAATGCTCGCGGAAAAACTCAGAAACCTCGACATCAACGCCGCCGCCCACCACGCCGGGCTCAGCACGCCGGAACGTAACCGGGTGCAACGCGAATTCACCAACGACAACATTCCCATCATTTGCGCCACCATCGCTTTCGGCATGGAATTGACAAGTCCAACGTGCGCTGGATCATCCATTACAACCTGCCCAAAAACATGGAAGGCTATTACCAGGAAATCGGCAGGGCAGGCAGGGACGGCGCCAAAGCCGACGCGGTGTTGTTCTATAGTTATAGCGACGTGTCGCTTCTCCGGGATATCATTCAGGGCAACCCAAGCGACCAGACCGATTTGCAGTTGTCCAAGCTGGAGCGCATCCAGCAGTACGCGGAAGCCCTGGTTTGCCGCAGGCGCATTCTGCTGGGCTATTTCGGGGAAAACCCCGCCCAAAACTGCGGCAATTGCGATGTCTGTCAGAACCCGCCTCAACAGTTCGACGGGACGGAAATTGCCCAGAAAGCCCTGTCTGCTATTTTCCGGATGCAGCAAAATGTAGGCATGGGCATGGCCATCGATGTGCTGAGAGGGTCGGGGAAAAAGGAACTCCGCGAAAAGGGTTACGACCAAATCAAAACCTTCGGGGCAGGACGGGATATTTCCCAATGGGACTGGCACCAGTACCTGCTGCAATTGATCAATCTGGGGTACCTGGAAATCGCATACGACCAGGGAAATACCCTTAAGCTGACGGCTTTGAGCCAGGAGGTATTGTTTGGGAAACAGCCCGTGCAACTGGTCAAAGCTGCCTCCCTCAAAGAACGGGCCGAAGCAGAAAAAATCAAGCAAAAAGCGCGCAGCAAGGTCGAGCAATACCGGGATGAACTCTTTGAACTCCTGCGGCAGGTGCGGAAAAACCTCGCCCAGGAACTCGGATTGCCCCCCTACATCATTTTCAACGACGCCACCCTGGAAGCCATGGCCATGGAGAAGCCGCTTTCCGCCAAATCCCTCCTGGAAATCCCGGGTGTCGGGGAAAAGAAGCTGGCCGAATTCGGGGAGCAATTCCTCGAAACGATCCGGAATTACGTCGACGACCATTCCGCTTCCATCCGGGGCACCACCCAGCAGATCAGCCTGGAATTATTCCGGGAAGGCATGACGCTGGAAGCTATCGCCGAGCGCCGGGGCCTTACGACCGGTACCGTGGCAACGCATTTAGCGATGCTGTACGAAAAAGGGGAAGATTTGCCTATGGAAACCCTGGTTCCGGCCAAGGGATTGAAAGACATTGCATCCGCCCTGCGTTACATCCCTCAGCCGCCTACGATGAAAGCGATCTTTGAGTATTTCGACGGGCAGTACTCCTACGATCAAATCCGGCTGGCCCTGGCACACCACAAGCGTAAGCCGGGTTAGTCCCGGGGGATCCGGTTGGGATAATCGGTAATAATCCCATCAACGCCCATCGCCTGGAGCCGCTTCATTTGAACGGTTTCATTCACCGTCCAGGGAATGATTTTCATATTCATCTGGTGCGCTTTCTTAACCGTGGATGGCCTTACCAGCTTATAATAGGGGCTGTAGATCTCGGGCACAAACCCAAGGGATGCCACGTTGTCTTCCAGCCCCTTCAGATTTTCCACCAGCAAAGCCAGCGTAATATGGGGGGCGATGGCCCGCATCGCCCGTAACGACCTGGGGTCGAACGACTGAATGCACGCCCGCTCTTCCAGCTCCAACTCCCTTAGCTTGCCGGCGACAAGCTGGGCAAAGCGCTCGGGAGCAGGCGTTTTGACGCCGTCCCACTCCGGCTGGCTTTTGATTTCTATATTGAACAAGGGTATTTCCCGGGTAGATTCGCAAACTCCTCTACCGCTTTCACCACGACGTCGAGCGTAGGTTTATGCGCCGATTGAGCTTCCTGCTCCGGAAACCGGGAATTGCCTCTCGCTCCGCAATCGAATTCCTGGATTTCCAGGTACGTGCGTTTAAAGATCAACAAGCGTTCTTCCTCCTCCGGCAGCACCGGCGTCCCGTCTGGATGAGCGCAAATAGCGGCAGAAAGCCAGGGCTCATGCGAAACAACCAGCTGCTCGTCTGCCGAAACGACAAGGTCCAGTTCCAGCGTGGCTATTTCCGGGAATTCCAGTGCACGCAAAAAGGCCGGCACCGTGTTTTCCGGCGCAAGCCCCCTGGCGCCTCGATGGCCTTGCCAGTCAAAGACCCTGTCTTTTGCCATTTTTCTTCGATCTTCCTGGGTTTTCGATTGCGCCTGACCCCAACCGCAAAGAAGCAGCATCAAACCCAGCGCCAAAAGGAATTTGTTCATATGTTGCTCAGATTAGTCAATATGCCCCAGCGTGCCGGTAAAATACCCTTCTGCGGTGCGGATAGCAACCCGGTATATGCCCGTCCCCGGCAAATCCTCCCGGTGCAGGGTAAACTCATGAATTCCACTGCCAACCCGGGCCTTCCGTTTCCAAACCAACCTTCCTTGAGCATCGAAGACCTGGAACTCTGCGTCTTGCGCTGCTCCTGCTTCAAACAAGATGCGGATTTCTTCCCGGAAGGGGTTGGGAAACATCTGTAACGCAGCTTCGTTTGAGCCTGCAAGCGGGCTGAACGCAAATTCCAGGGGCTGAACGACGCCCTGGGTAAGGAACAACGCACCGCGCACCTCCCGGCCAGAACCGCTCCAAAGTTCCGAAAGCGCCCTGTCGGCCTGGACCTCCAGGATAAGGTCCAGCAAGGGGATCTTATCTGATTTCCTGGGTTCTGGGAATGCTGCCGCAATTCGCAAGGTCCTTTGCCGGTAGTCAAGGGAATATTGATCAGAGGAAAGCAGGCCAGGCTTCACGCCGAGTATCCGGGCCTTTTCAGGCGCCACCTGCAACGCCAGCTCCAATCCTTCCACCCCATCCAATCCTTCGGGTAACGACAAAGGCATCTGGAGTATTTCCCCCCGACGAAGCAAGCGGTCGGGCCACTGAAACGTCCGGGTGGCGTGTTGCCGGTTGCGGTCATCAAGCAGTTCCGGGCGCAGGGCGCTTTCGTCCAGGTCGCCGGTTTTGATCGCCACAAAGTGCAAGGAGGTGTCCTGGGCTGTCAAATTGTTGAGATCAACCGATTCCGGAAAGGATTCGCTCAAGGGCTGCTCCGGGCTCCGGAAAACGTACCCATCCGCCAGGAAGCGCCAGCTGGTATTGTCCGGGAAATGGTCTTTCTGGCCCAAAATTACTTTTTGAAGGATGGCCAGGTCGGTCACGGTCACCCCGCCCGAACGGTTCACATCAGCGGCGATCCACTGCATCGGATTCGTAAAAGGCGCCAAGCCCAGGATATGTTTTTGCAGCATGATCAGGTCGCGCACATTCAACCCAGCCGCAGGATCGTTATCGCAGGAAGGCGCGATCGTGTAATCATAGCCTTTTTCCAGAGACGAAAAGCGGAATTTCCCGTGCTCGTCGGATTCGACCATAGCCGTTTTCTCCCCATTGGCATGGACTTCCGCTGCCGGCATCGGATAGCCCGAAGGGGTCTCAATTACCCCGGCAACCGGAACGCCGGGAGGCGGACCGCAGATCTGCTGGTTATCCTGAATATGGACGTAGGTTTGGCAAAACCGGTGGTTGAACAATGCATCCCAGGCGTGTAATTCGACGAGGACGGAGTCGCCGCGTCTTCGCACGTAAAGGTCAAGCTTTGCTGGTCCGGGTCGGCCAGTTCCCTGCGCGGTGGATCGAATAAAGGCGGATCAGTTTTGCCCGGGATTTCCTTCCTGGGTTTCAGGGCCTTGGCCGTGGCAGTCGTAAACCGGGCTGGCTACGAGATCGCTGGCCCAGACAACCGCCATGCCATTGCCTTCCTCTGAAGGCATTAAATCTGCCGAAAGCCCATGGTGACAAACCGGTACAGGGGCTTCCTTATCTTCTATGGCAAAAGGGATCCTGGTTTGAAGCGATACGTTCCCGCAATCGTCGCGGGCGAGGATACCCCATTCGTATTCCCCAACGGGTAGCCCATTGATCGCCACTTCGTACAGACCTCCGCCCAACGAAACGACCTGCTTCGCCCAGGACCATCCGGGAGCGATCGAGGCCGGAGCAACCAAGGCTCCTCCCTTGCCCTTTGCCAACTCGGCCTTTTCGAGCTTGATCGGTCCGGTGCAATTATCGGTTAGCTGGAATCGCACCCGGGCATCCCCCAGGCATGTGTTGGAATGCATGGGAAACACGCCAGCGGAAACCGGGTGAACGACCGGGCGCTCTACATCGTACACCTTGATCACCTGCGTATACCGCCACAACGGGTGCGCATTCTTTTTGCAGGGCGTTGGAATAGACACCAGTTCGCCGGGGTCGGCGATCAGATCGTTGCTGTAATATACTTCCGGGTACCCATTTTTATCGGCATCCCGAACCAGCACGCAAACGCCTTCTCCCAATACCCCGTCGAAATCAGGCGCATCGCGGTTTACCACAAACACCTGGTCTTCCCTGGACCCGCATGCCTCCGAATAGGCGCACCAGTTCATCACGGTATACGTCCGGAATATTTTAAAACATTCCTCACCGGACACCCGGTATTTGGACTCCTCGATCTGGACAGCCAGGACATCGCATTCGCCCAATTCATCCAGTAAAATACTGGGAGCGGGAGGAATGGAACACGTCCGGAGTTCAAAATCTGCAGGAAAACAAATATTGTACGACAGCACCGTATCTTTAGGGACGGGATCGCCGCCGTGGACAGCGCCTGCAATGGTTTGGGAAAAGGCGCGCTGTGGCTGCATCCATGCCAAAGCAAGGACGAGGGAAGCGAAAGAGAAGGCTTTCATGAGTCAGCGAATTTGAATACGGGGAACGACTCTACAAATATGCTGTTTTTTTTTAATGGACTTTGCGTATTTTTCCTCCAAATCGGAAATTTATCTGGAGACCGCCGGCTGCCGGCATCAAACATTAGCTGTGAAAACGATCCTGCCTGCCCTCTTTTTGTGGTTCCCTTTTTTCCTTCTGTCCCAAGAAAAGGCGGAAATCCGGTCTGACCGGCGCAGCTATCTGGGGCTTTCCGGCGGGATGGCGTATGGCTTGCTTCGCGACGCCGGGGTTTCGCCCCTGATCTATAGCGGCCCGCTCCTGCTTGGGCAGGCCCAATTCCTCCGGGAAACGCCCCGATGGGAATGGCGGATTGAAGGCGGGATAGCGTCCGGGGCCTATGAGGCTGCCCGCAGTTTTCTGGTGGAGTCCCAGGTCCTATCCAGCTTTCACAGCGCGGGGGCCCTATGGAAAGTATGGCAAAATAATCGGGGAAAAATACAGTTTTGGGCGGGCCCCCAATACAGCGGGTTTACGAATTACCGGGTAACGCCGGCGTTCCGCAACAACTCTACCGTGTTGGAAAGCATGAATTCCCTGATGCTTGGAGCGAAAATCGAATGGAACCCAAATAAAACCTTCCACCCCGGCAAGTTTCTGATCTTCAGGCGCAGGGGGGGCGACCGGCAGTTTCGGGTGAGCAGCCAAATCAACCTTCCTTTGCTCCATTCCGCCTGGCGGCCCGATTTCGCTTACCTGGAGGATTTCACCAATGAATCGGAATGGCTTGGGTCGGAGAACCTGCTTTCCTTTGGCGGATTCCGGATGCAAGCCCGAACGGACGTTTGGTACTATATGCGCAACGGAAATGCCTGGCGCCTTGGGTACCTTTGGGACGTACAGCAAACGCCCGGCGCTTTTAACAAACTACAAACGGCCCAGCATCTGACGTATGCAGGCCTGATGGTTAAACTCAACTAATTCTATGAACCGATTCCAAATCCTGAAGCGTTCTGCCTCCGTCCGCCTCCTGCAGGGGCTAGCCGCGCTGGCGCTGTTGGCAAGCGGGCGGTTGCTCAGCGGCTGCGACCAAATCGTTCTGGACGAAAACCCGGGCATTACGCCCAGAGAGAATTTCGAATACCTCTGGAAAGAATGCGACGAGAAATACGCCTTTTTTGAGTACAAAGGCATCGATTGGGATGAGGTGTATCGGCGGTATTCCCCGAAAGTGAGCGACAACATCAATCAGGATTCTCTGTTTAAGGTCCTGTTTGCCATGCTGAACGAGTTGCGCGACGGGCATGTCAACCTGATTGCTCCCTTCAACGTCTCCCGGTACGAGATCTCTTTGCTGGGTCCTGAAAATATCGATGAACGCTTGGTGCTGGAAAACTACCTAAAGAGCGATTATTACGATACCGGCCCTTTTGTTCATAATTTCATCGCGGATGGCCAGGTGGGCTATATCCGGTATCCCTCCTTTTCCGGCTCCGTAGGAGAATTTGATTTGAATTTCATGCTCTATCGCTACCGCAACACCAAAGGCCTGATTCTGGACCTTCGCCAGAACGGTGGAGGGAACGCCAACAATGTGGTCAAAATCCTGAATCGGTTTGCCAGCCAGCGCACGTTGATTTACCAATCTTACCTGAAAAACGGGCCTGGTAGAGAAGATTTCTCCGCTCCAAGTCCTGCGTATGCCATTCCTCCAAGTTCAAAAGACCTGCTCCGATATTCCCGCCGGGTTGCGGTGCTTACGGACCGGGGCACTTTCAGCGCGGCTTCTTTTTTCGCCCTGGGGTCGATGGCGCTGCCCAATATGATCCGCATCGGGGATAGCACAGGCGGCGGTTTGGGCATCCCCAACGGTGGGCAATTGCCTGTTGGGTGGACCTACCGCCTTTCCATCTCCCGGACCTTAAGCCCGGATGGAACCAACTACGAAAATGGCGTCCCTCCGGATATCCGGGTGTTGCTCGATCCCAAGGATGTAGAAAAAGGCGTGGATACCGTCATCGAACGCGCGGTAGAGGAGCTATTGAGATAACCCGTAGGCTATCAAGACCAGGGCAGGCTGGAGGATCAGCATTCCGTCGATCCCCAGGAGTAAACCCATTCCGGCCTGCGCCCATGCGCCTGCCCAATCAGAAGCCCTGAGCCAGCCAGCGCTATCCACAAAGCGGTTGCAGTCCCATAGGAGTACGGTAGTAGATGCCTGTTCCATAGCACCAACGCAGCCGATAGGCCGATAGCGATCAGGGCCAGGCTCCGGGTTGCCCGGTCGCCGATCTGAATAGGAAGCGTCTTCAGGCCCAGGCGCAGGTCCTGGTCTCTGTCGCGAATATCAAAGGGGAGCGTCAATCCAAGAACAAAAAAGAACCGCTCCGCTGCCAGGCTGATCAACGAGGGCAAAGGCAGCGATTCCTTGCCGATCCCTGCGGGAATCACCCCGGTCAGCCAGGCCCATACCAGGGCAATCGTCAGGCTTTTCGCCCAGGGAATATCCCTCAGCCGTTTTCTGCCGGGCAGAACAGGCGCCAGATAGAGCAGGGACAACATGCCTGGCCAGATCAATTGGAGTTGAAAAGCCCCGGGAAGCAGCAAATAAAAGCCAGCCGACAGGAAAAAGGATGCTGCCGCAATTCCTTTCCAAAGCGGTTGCCTGGGGCGGATAAAAGCCCATCGGGCGCTAAGGAACGCATTTTCGTCCCCCAGGCGCAAGGTGACGACATTATGGAAGGCATAGAGACTCCACGATCCGAAAAAGACGAACCCCCAATACGGATGAAGCCAGAACAGGTCGCGCCCTAAGGCCGCAAGGGTTTGCAGGCTGAGCAGAAGCGCCCCGGCAGCCAGCCAGATGTTCCCAAAAACCACCCATTCGAGCGTTCGCCGGAATGGCGCAAGTCCTTTCAACTCCGTTTTTCTTCCCTAGAAGTATTTAAAATTATGCCCGGCGCTGATTTTCTGAAGCGTTTCGTAGATCAGCAGAATGACGTTGTTGACATCCTCCTGGTGCGCCATTTCGACCGTCGTATGCATATAGCGCAAAGGCAGTGAAATCAGCGCGGAAGGAACGCCTCCGTTGGAATACGCAAACGCGTCGGTATCCGTCCCCGTGCGCCGGGAGGCCGCCTCCCGCTGGAAAGGAATGGATTTTTCCTCCGCAGTAGCGATAATCAGTTCCAGGAGTTTGTTGTGAACGGCTGGCGCATAAGTCACCGAAGGCCCTTCGCCGCATTTGACATCGCCCAGCTTTTTCTTGTTCAGCAAAGGGGTGTTGGTGTCGTGCGTCACATCGGTAACGATCGCCACATGCGGCTTGATGGTTTGGGCGATCATCTCCGCGCCTCTCAATCCGACTTCCTCCTGCACGGAATTCACGACATATAGGGAAAAAGGCAACTCGATGTGGTTCTCCCGGATCAGGCGCGCCACTTCGGCGATGCAAAAGCCACCGATTCGGTTGTCCAGAGCCCTGCCTACGTAGTAGGTGTCGTTCAACACCATAACCTCATCTTCATAGGTAATTACGCAACCGACATGGATACCCATTTGAAGTACTTCCTCTTTGCTTTTGGCGCCGACATCCACAAAGATGTTGTCCGCTTTGGGAACCAGGTTGGCGTCGTCTCCCTGGCGGGTATGAATCGCGGGCCAGCCGAAGATCCCCTTCACAATCCCTTTTTTGGTGTGAATATTCAGCCTTTTGGAAGGCGCGATCAAGTGATCGGAGCCGCCATTGCGCACCACCTGGATAAAGCCGTCGTCTCCGACATAATGCACGAACCAGGAGATTTCGTCGGCATGGCCTTCAATCAGAACCCGGAATTCCTTGCCCGGGTTGATCACGCCGTAGGCTGTGCCGTAGTTGTCGAGACCCCAGTCATCAACATACGGGCGGAGGTATTCCAGCCACAATTGCTGCCCGGCCGCTTCAAACCCGGTAGGAGAAGGATTATTCAGGTATTTAAAAAGAAACGCTTCCGCGTTTGGGGTAATAACCTTCTGTGACATAGTATCTATTTAGGTGTTGGTTGATTTGGTTTTGGTTAAGGTAGGTTGGCCAGAAACTGTTCGCTCCAGGCGTTGGGATCTACGCGCCAGGCGGCCAGTAAGGTCTGTTCCTGGGGGCTAATATAGGCCATTCGGACGGCTTCAGCCAGCAAGGCGTCGTAGTGGCTCAGCGTATCCAGCGGACAATGAGCGGATTCGAAGGCTGCCAGGGCATCCGATAAACCATAAGAGAAAATCGCCAGGACGCCAACCACCGTGGCCCCAGCTTCGCGCAAAGCATCCACGGCTTTGAGGCTACTGCCTCCGGTGGAGATGAGGTCTTCCACCACCAAAACAGAGGCGCCCGGTTGGAGTTCGCCTTCGATAACGTTTTGACGGCCATGCCCTTTCGCTTTATCCCCTGACGTAGACAAAAGGAAGCCGCAGGCGGTCGGCGAGCAAAACGCCATGGGGAATCCCTGCGGTCGCTACTCCGGCTACAGCTTCGAAAGGCCCCATAAGCCGGGCTTTTTCCTGCATCATCCGCACGACCAAATCCCGCGCTTCCGGGTTGGAGAGGACCAGCCGGTTGTCGCAGTATATTGGCGAACGCAACCCCGAAGCCCACGTAAAGGGCGTTTGAGGACTCAATTTAATTGCCTTAATTTGCAACAACCGGAGCGCAATTTCCGAAGCGATCGACATCATGTTTCCAATTTTCCTTTTGGGGCCTGAAAGCCTTCCCATCAAAGAATAAAAACAAACGCAAATGTATAAAATCTACATTAACGACACCCCATTGTATTTAATGGAAGCCGCAAAACGCGAAGACATTCCGTTCCCCGAGCAGGATGGGCGTCTGATCGCCCGCTATCCGGGTTCCGCCAAATTCTTGCTCAACTATGCCGACATGCTCGAAAAATCAAAACGTTTCGATTCGATCATCCTGTATTTTCCCGACCTGAAAAAATTACAGCATGACTTTTTATCCCATTACGAACTGATCGAAGCCGCTGGCGGGCTGGTGATGACTCCCGAGCAAAAGCTGCTGCTGATCTTTCGTCTGGGCTTTTGGGACCTGCCCAAAGGAAAGATCGATCCGGGAGAAACGCCCGAGCAAGCGGCCGTTAGGGAAGTCGGAGAAGAAACCGGCATCACACGCACCGAACTCGGGCCTCTTTTCGACACCACGTACCACACCTACCGGGTCGGAACCGGCAAGCGCTTCCTGAAACGAACCTATTGGTTTCGGATGTCGGCCCCGGAACAACCCCTGCGACTCCAGGCCGAAGAAGGGATTGAACAAGCCCTTTGGGCCGAGCCGCAACGCATGCTCGACGATGGGCGCACGTTTTACCGAAGCATCCGGGATCTGTTGCTCCAGCTCGTTCAATCGAATGATTAAACTGGTTGCAACAACTCTATTATTCCTCCAGTAATTCCGGCCGGAGCTGACCAATAGCCCCCAGGATGCCGGAAACCGGATAATTGGACTCCGACCACATCCACCGCTTCCCGTCCCGTCCTTCTACCACCAGAATCCGGGTTTGGCGCTGTACCACATTGAGCGCGTTTTTCTCCTGGCTGCGAATAACCCGGATAGACTGCACCTGATCCCAGGCCAACTCCCGCTTTCCGCAACCCAGCCCTGCTTCGGTTGCGGTTACGGGGCGCAGCCTGTTCAGGGCCAATCCGCTAAAAACGGCGCTCCCCATCGACAGCAAGAACAAAAAAAAGAGCCCCATTGCCCCCAGCATCCGGAAGGTGTAGGTTTCTTTTCTGCCCTTTCTCAAAAGCAGGAACAGACATCCTGCCCCGGAAAGGAGAGCCAGCGCAACGCCTCCCCAAAACCATTGGCTTTCCTGGGTAGCACGGGCTGCAAATTCAAAGGATTGACTTTCCATATCGCGTTTTTTTATTCCTGCCCGGGTAAACGAATGGCCTCTGCCAGCGAGTCTAACCTGGACATAACGACCCGGAATACTCCTGAGGAATCGGAAGCAAAAAATTCGTGCGCATGCTCGCTGGAAGCCCAAACAAAAGGCATCGGATGGTTTTTTCGGAAATAACAAGTGAGCGACTGGGGAATGCCCCCGCCCCTGCGCCATACGGTGAGTTGCCGCTGCGGAAGGGAAGCGGCGGAGAATTCGTCGAAGTCGTCGGCAAAGCCAGGGGGCGGAAAGTCATTGATGCCCGTCCAGAGAAGGCTGATGGCGGCCGAATCCAGAAGCGCTTCCCTGCCCGCCCAAACCAGCCATCCGGCCTCCTGGCGCACCAGCCGGAGCTCCAGCGAATCCACCGGATAGGCATAATGCAGGCTGTCCAAATCCATCAGCGAAGGCAGCAGAAAGAACGACCGGTCGCGGTAATAATCAAAAGGCCGGCGGAAAGCCATGGTGGGAGCGGACGAAATTACATAGACCTCCTCCTGATCCCGAAACCTCAAATACGTGGTTTGGGAAACCGAGTCAATGATCCCCAGAAAGAAATGCTCCGCTGCGCCTCCTTCATAAAGGATGCTTACCTGGATTCCACGCTCCAACGTAAGGCCCAGGGCGGTTTGGGCCTCCTTGGTGGTGTCCAGTACCCCATGCGCAATAAACCGGCTCAGATTGCCCGTCAGTTCGGAAGCCATACCTGGAGAGACCCGCATCCCCCTGCTCCCGTCCGTCGCCATCCAGTCGGGAAATTCTTTCCCAAACGCCAGTTCCTCGCCATTGGGAAACTGGATGGAGATTCCGGTAACCTCCTCTGAGCCAACGTGGAGCAAACGGAGATCGGAACTCAAACGGGCCGGACTTGAACTGATAGTACTTATACCCGGCAAATGCCAGCAACAGAAGGATGAAAACAGCCAGAATGCTTTTCTGCCGCATACGCTTTTTTACAAATTTGAGAAAAAACGCCGAATTGCCGGTTGGAAAAAAACCGTTGCGATTAGTGCGTTATAGGGTTATCTCCTATTTTGCCGGACAAAAAAATCGAATGATGAAAACAAGTTGGCTTTTCGCCGGGATGCTCCTCCTGGCTGGTTGCGGAGGAAACGCTTCGGAGGGCGATGTGACAGGGAAAAATCCGGAAACCATCGATGGGTTCGTGATAACCAAAATTGAAGGCGCCTCCGTGCAAAAAGCGGAAAAACTGGATGCGGATGGGCAGGTATCCGAATCCGGGTTGCTGGCGCGTGGAGCACGCAACGGCACGTGGACGAAATTTTACCCCGGCGGAGCCAGGCCGAGCGTCATGGCCAGTTATATCGACGGAAAATACAATGGCCCCTATCTGGAGTTTGACGAAAATGGGCAAATCACCCTCCTGGCCTTTTATGCGGACAATCTGCTGGAAGGGTATTGGGCCAAATACCAGTTTGGCCAATTGACCTTTGAAGCGACCTATAAACAGGGCAAGCTTGATGGGAAATACAAAGAGTTTCGCGGCGATGGCGGCTTGTCGAAAGAAATTTCCTACAAAGATGGCCTGCTCGATGGGCCCTACCGCTTTTTCGACGATGCCGGTAATGTCGTGCTGGAGTATACCTACCGTAAAGGGGAAAAAACAGGCAATTAATCCGCCCGTTTCCCCGATGGAAGCAGGGGAGGCGGGAGACGGGGAGACGGTGGACGGAGGACGGGAGACGGAGACGGGAGACGGAGGACGGGAGACGGAGGCGGGACGGAAGGAGACGGGGGACGGAGGACGGGGACGGGGGGGGGGACGGGGGACGGGGGACGGGGGACGGAGGACGGGAGACGGGAGACGGGGGACGGGGGACGGGGCCTGTTTCCTGAGACAAAAAAACCTGGTTCGAGGCTCCGCCTCGGACCCACTCTACGTGGAGGCTCTGCCTCCAACCAGACTTTCCAAACGTAATCGGATACTCCTTTTAGCAGGACCGCAAACCAAGAAGAGGTAATACATCCTTTTTTGAACAATCTCGTCTCCTCAACATCTAACGTCTAACGTCTAGCAGCTATCGTCTAGCCCGGTATGAAAACCAGCCCTTTTGGCGTTTCTAAACCAGGACCCGGCGCCGTTGTTTGCGGATAAATTCCTTGGGAGTCTGACCAGTGACCTCTTTGAATACCTTATAAAAGGTGGATTTGTTTTTAAACCCGCACTGCAGGGCGATGCCATAAAGGGTAAGGTTGCCCAGCCGGTCGTCCAGGATCTTTTTTTTGGCTTCCTCTACCCGGAATTGGTTGATATATTGCTGGAAATTCATTCCAGCTTGATGGTTGACAACCTGGGAAAGGTATTTGGTATTGGTAGCCAGCCGGTCCGCAGCGTGCTTGAGCGTCAGGTGGGGGTCGAGGAAAAGCAGCTCTTCTTCGAGCAGGTTTTTGAGCCGGTCGGAAAGCCGCACTTCTTCGATTCCTTTCAGGGAACTGGTGCGGTATTTTTCCCTCAGTTCCAGGAGGGGGACCATTGCGCCATCCGGCAGGTCGGCGGCGTCCGCTTCAAAGGCGATGAAGTTGGTCAGGGCCCTGTTTCGGTCAAACACCGGATGAATAACCAGGCGGCAGGTATAGCGTTCGCCGTTTTTGCGGTAATTCGTGATGTCTTCCTTCCAGGGGATTTGGTGTTGCAGCGCTTTTCGGATTCGAAGAATGCTCTCTGTTTCGGTTTCTGCTCCCTGCAGCAAGGCGCCGGGCTTTCTTCCAAACACTTCAGGAAGGGAATACCCGGTAAGGAGGGTAAAGTCCTCATTTACCCATAAAATACGTTTGGAAGCGTCGGTAAGGACCACGGCAATATTGGGAACCATATCGAGAATGCCTTATTTTGTTTAACAAAATAAATCAAACCTTAAACAATACTAAAGCCAAGAGAATCAAACACTAAGAACTTATTTTCTTTGTTGCAAGGTAGATTTTTTTTCGAAAAAAGGCAGAAATAAAAGCTCAAAACCCTTACCTGTTTAACGAGGAAAGGAACAGCGTGCTACCGATAATTTCTATTATCAAAATACCGAGCAAATGGTATCTTTGAGCAGTTTGCCGAAAGGCAGATAATTTGTTCCTATGGAGAGACCGCAACGCCAAGAAACTGCTGATACCAACAACCCGCATGCCGCTTTGCTAAAAATGCTCCCTTCCTTATCTGGGGACTATATGGATCTATACCAATTGCACCCCAAGCAGCCAGAGGTGGTCCAGCAATGGATAGAGGAGTTATTGAGCGGCAACCCCCAGTTGCTCCCGTTTTCACCTGGCGCTTCCGCGCCGGAAATCATGGGCATTTATGCGTCGGCCCGAAACCGGCACCGGCAGTATGGCAATGCGCAGTTAGGGCTCGGATTTCCACTGTTGTTATTGAGGAGCACGGAAGGCATCTATGCCTCCCCGCTATTTATCTGGCCTATCCTCATGGAGCCTGAAGCGCTGGGCGTGGATAACTGGTATATTCAACCCAGAGAAAAACGGCGGGTCTTAGTCAACCTGCCCCTTGTTCGGGCGCTTCGCCAGGAAACCGGCATCGACCTGGAAGAGCCCATTCGCGCCTTGGGACCGCACCCGACCTGGGCCCCGATCCGGCGCCTTTTGGAAGGATTGGAAAATGATTTTCCGAATGCCGAAGAAGCCCCCTTCCTCCTCAAACCGTGTCCAAGCCTGGAAGCGCTGGGCCATCTGGAGTCCGCTCCCAAAGTGTACTCCAGTGGAATTTTGGGCATTTTCCCCACGATTCCGTCTTCGCGGGAAAAGACGGAATTGCCCTGGCCGGAATCGGTAAGCTTGCCCTGGAGCGGCCATGCGTTCGGTTTGGGCGCTTTGTCGCCGGATCAGGCGACTGCGGCGGAAGGCGTTCGGAGCCAGAAGTATTCGGCGGTTTCGGGAGGACCAGGCACAGGAAAAAAATACCTCGCCGGCCATGTTCTGTCCAACGCCCTTTCCAACGGACACAAGTGCCTTGTCGTCAGTAACACGCTTTTTCCGCTAAAAGATATACAAAGCCGCCTGGATCAGTTGGGGCTTGGCCGCCACGTCTTTTTACTCCGCGACCCCCAGGAAGACTACCTCCTGCTGCTCGACTACCTCCGGGCGGAAATGAAAGGAGAACGAACCGTTTCCGCTTTTGATTCCAAGTCGTTTCACGTGGTCCTGGACAAGCTTGCCCGGGTGAAGGATAAACTCGACAGCGCTTATCAAAGCATTCGCCAACCCTTGTTGGGCGGCCACAACTGGACGTCTACGGTTGGCCGCTTTCTGCAAAGCAACCGGGAAGAAGGCAAAGAACTCCTTGGCGCCCACCTTCAGGCGGCCGATTTCCGGTTGGAGCAGGAGGAATACCACGCCTTGTCCAAAGCGATAAGGAAGCCTTTCCGCTGTACCAGAAGGTCCGCAGCCTGAACCACCCCTCCACGCCCTGCATCCGGCTCTACCTGCATACCAGAAAAGAAGAAGCCCGCAACCTTGCCGAACACAAAACCAAAGCCTTTGAGGCCAGGGTCTCCTCCTGCTGCACCGGTATATCTTTCGAATTAATGCCTATTCCGACCAACTGCGGGCTTTTCTGGAAGACCATTACCGGAAGATTAGCCTGTTTGCAGACAACATGCTGGATAAGATCCGGGATTATGCGCTGGAACTGGGTCCTGATTTTTTTCAAACGAGCCATACGGCCCTGCAGCTTTCCGGAACGTTTTCCAAACATGCCAAGCGCATCCTGGAAGCCCGCCAGGATATTACCGCTGAAATAGCCCGGCTGAACGCCGCTTCCGCTCCCCTTCGGGATTTTGGAATAGGCAAGGAACCTTTGCAGACCCCAAAAAACTTCCGGAAACTACAGGACCTGATCCAGCAATATCGGGAACAACTGCAACGATGGTATCAGGAACTGCCTTCTTACGTTCAGGAAGAAGCGCTAAGGCTAAGCGGTACGCATTTGCATACGAATATTCTTCCGGGAAGCCTGATCCTCGATCTGGAAACGGAAATGGACACGCTTTTGCAGGAACTCAACCAAACCAGGCTCCTAAGTACGCCGGTGGCGCACCAGCTGCTTACCCTGAGTAAGCGGCAAAAATTTCTGGAAAGCCTCGCCCAGCAGTTGGAAACCATTCGCCTGAGCCTGAGGGATTTTCAGGAGTTTTACGATTGGCAGCAATTGTGGCTGCCGCTTCCGGAGAACGGGAAAAAGGTAATCCGGGCGTTGACGAACCTCAAACCCCGGGATTGGACCGCTGCCTGGAACAGCTGGTATCTGGATCAAGCCCTCCTGAAAGCCCAAAGCCTGGCGCTACCTCAGGAAAATCTCCCGCTGCAGGGCTATCGCGATCATTGGGAAACCATACAAACCCTGTTGCCCAAGCAAATGCAAGCGCTTTGGCAGCAACGCCGGGCAGAGGTGCTCCAATTGCTGAACCGCAACAAATCCTTCTCCAACAGGCTCTTCCGAAAAGCTGGCGCCGGACAAGGGCAAAGCCTTTCGCTGGGTGAATTGGTCTCCGAATATGGGTCTTCGTTTACCGATGCCTTCCCGGTCATTCTGGCTACCGAAAATGCCGCTTTAGAAGCGCTGACCGACGCCCCCGACCACCTGTTTGAGTGGGTCCTCTTCCTGGATGCGCAGAACATTCCGGCCGGGCAGGCAGAACGCCTGCTTCATTTAGGCCAGCGCGTCATCGCTTTTGGCGATAGCGCCCTAACGCCCGGTTCGAATGCTCCTGATCTGATGAGCAAGGCCTGCGCCTCCTGGGCAGTCTTTCCCCTGCTCACCATTCACCGGCTGTACGGGATCAACCCCATCCAGATGCTTCAGGCCCAGCGCATACCGGACATGGCCGCCCATGCTGGCGGCGCTATAGAAATTGTCGAAGCCGAAGGCATGTACCATCCCCAGAAACGGACCAACCCGCAGGAAGCCGAGCAAGTGGCCGAATTCCTCCTTCAAAAACTGCCGCTGCACCTGCACCGCACCCTGCCTTCGGTCACGGTGGCCGCTTTTACCCGGGAGCAACGGGATTTGATCGCCTCCAAGGTGTTGCAGCTCAAGCGGAACTCGGAACAGGACGCCGAGCGCATTCAGCAACTGGAGCGAAGCGGCTTGGGCATTTATGCCCTGGACGAGTTATCCGAAGTCCATAGCGAGATCCTGATCGTTTCGTCTACTTTCGGCCCGTCGGCTTTGGGCGCCGGCTTCAGCACCGACGAAGAAGTTATGCGCCGGCCGGAAACCCTGGCGCGCCTCCAGCGCCTGTGCAGTTTGGCCTTCAAACAAGTCGTCCTGCTTCATTCGGTCCCTGCTTCTGCCCTCAATCAATGGAGCGCCGATGGCGTCCAAAACGGGATGGGTTTCTGGAGCAATTTTCTTCTGCTGGCCACCCGGTGGCACGAATGGGAGCGTCCGGAGGTATCCGGGATCCTGGATCTGTACCGGGTATTTATCCCGTCTTCCGGCCCCCCCGAACCTCATACCGCATTCTGGGATTCTCTGGCAGAGACCATTCGCCCCTATATCGCTCCCGATCGCATCCGGAGGCACTTTCGCGAGGCCCAGTTCCAGTTTCCCCTGGTCATCGAACCGCAGGACGAGAAAAAGCCCCACCTCCTGATTTGCGCAGACGGGTTTTGGGCGAACACCCCGAGCACCGACTACTGCTGGGAATTGGAGCAAAAGCAGCTTTATGTCCAAAACGGCTTTTTGCCCGTACCTGTTTGGTCGGTCAACTGGTGGAAACAAGCAGACCAGGAAGCCAGGCGCCTCGCAGGGCAACTCATCCGGCTGGAACAAAACGCGGGATGAGCCGAAAATCCATTCCCAAACCCAAGAGCCTGGAAAGCCTCCAGGATACCGAGCAATTTGAGCTGATTGCCCGGCTTCACCACGACGACATGGCGCAGTTTGTCCTCGATGAGCTGGGAAAATCGAATCTGGTGATCCGCATCTTTTATGCGATCAATATCGCAGGCGCTTTGTTTGCCATTCTTTGGGGCGGATGGCAGCTCTGGACGGCCCGAATCGGGTGGGGATGCTTGCTGGGGAATATTTTTCTGGGGCTGTTTCTGGGAAGCAGTGCGATCATCCCCATTCACGAAATCCTCCACGGGCTGGGATACTGGATTGCCGGCGCCAGAAGAATCCGTTTTGGGGAAGCTGGCGCAAAATGTATTGGTATGCCGTTGCCGACGAGTGGGTCATGCGGGCAATACCCTATACCATCGTCGCGCTTTTACCCTTTCTGGCCATTACCGCCGGGGGAATTATTGCGCTATTTTATGTTCCCCTTAACTACCAATGGCTGGTTTTGGGCGTTATCTTAATGCATGCGCTGAATTGCGCCGGGGATTTTGCCGTCGTTGGTTTTTGCTGGGCACATCGTGGAAGGCCAATTTTCACTTACGATCAGCTCAGCAAACACCAGTCGTATTTCTTTAAAGCCAGAGGCAATTCCCCTGCATAGCGCTGGCTCGAAGAGTACATACTATGCGGGATAAAATTCAGATCGGAATCATCGCCGGTGGGGTTGTTTTTTTGCTCCTCATCGTCCTTGTCCTGAGCCGCCGGGCTCCGGACAAAGCGGTTATTCCCTATCTGAATGGGGGGACCCGGTGGCCCGACTCCCTGCAACAAGCCCTTAGCCGCCAGCAAAAGCTGGCCCAACTCCTGATTTACGAACCCCGGTTAGTCCATCCGGCAGAAGAAGACAGCCTCAAGGCCCAGGTTCAGAGCGGTTCTCTTGGCGGCGCCTCGCTTCAAGGCCTGAGCCTCCTGCATTACCTGTTTTTAATGGACACGTTGCAGCGGTCGGGTCCGCTGCCTTCTTTCTTTTTTTCCCGGCACCCCGTGCTGCATAACAACCTATTCTCCGATGTGCCCGAGCTTCCTTCCGCCGCCTCGATGGCCATGATTCCAGGAGGAAACAGCCAAACCGGCTTAACGCGTTTATTTGCCAACCAAGCCCTTGCCCTTGGGCTCAACCTCACGATCCCTTTTCATCTCGACAGCCCCTGGAGGGATAGCTCCAGCCAGACGGCGCTGATCAACCTGCTGCATGCCAACCGGATTGTGCCGGGAGCCACCGGGTTTATGGAATTTTACCCCGGGCAACCGGATACGGCCTTTTGGGTTCGCCAACGCCTGGCCCCAACACAGCAGCTTGTCGATAAAGGATTGGGAGCGTTCCTCCTCGAACGAAAACTGCCCGGAACCGACACCCTGGCGCAATACCCCAGGCAGTTTTTCAAAAATACCTCAGCACCTATTTAGGCTACAACGGAATCCTGATCGGAAGGATAACTCCTGAAACGCCCCTACCCTATTTGCTGCATGCCGGGGTGGACCTGTTCCTCACCAGCGAAGACCCCTCCGTGGCGCTTGCTCAACTGGAAGCGGCGCTGGAACAGGGCGATTGGAACCGCCAGGACTTCCGTAAAGCTTTCAAAAAGCGATGCTGGTCAAGCAATGGATGTACGGAAGCCGGGCAGCCAAAGACCCCATCGCTTTTTACCGGCCAATTCAGGCTTCCTTGCCGCCGAAGCAGAAATCAGGTTCCCGGCAATGGGCGCTGGATGCTATTTGGGAACATTTCAAAGAAACCAACTGGGCCCAATTCAGCTACGGACTGAGGGAAAAAGCGATCGTCGTCGCCCAAAATCCAGGAAACCAACTGCCCTGGAAGGATCTGGAAACGCATCGGTTTTTTTCCTGGACGAATGGAGGGTATGACTATCCCGTTTTTCGGCGGCTTTTTCAAAACTATGCGGAAATCCAGGAGGTAACCGATCCGGATAGCCTGCTCCCTGTAGCATCTGAAACCGTAAAGCCGGTCCTCGTCGTTCTTTCCAACCCTGCAGATGCCGGGTTGGCCGCAGACAGCCTGTATTGGGGCAACCTGAAGCGTTGGAATCGCGAAATGCCCGTGATCCTGGTCCACTTTGGGCCCATCCCTCCCGGCGCCGTGCGGGACAGCTCCCTCGCCGTCATTCAAAGCTTCGAACTCCACGAGCAAAACGAATCCCTGGCTGCCCAGCTTTTCTTCGGCGGAATTCCCTCCGGCGGTATCCGGCCCAAATGGATGCCCAGCCCATTCCCCCGGCCTGCGCGATCCGCAACCCCTAAGTGGCGGATCGCTTATTCTCCTCCCGAACTCACCGGGATTGCTCCAGAAAAACTAGTGGCGATCGACGCTATTGCCCGCCAGGCCATCGCGCAGGGGCTTATGCCCGGATGCCAGATTGCAATCGCCAAAAAGGGCCGCATGATTTATAGTAAAGCCTTTGGAAAACCCACGTATTCCTCTGAATCCGAGGTACGCACGCAAGACTTGTACGACATTGCCTCGCTGACCAAAATCAGCTCCACCACCTTGCTGGCGATGCAGTTGGTGGAAGAAGGCCAGATCGCATTAGGCGACCGGCTGGACGACCACCTTTCCTGGCTTCGGGGGTCGGCTACGGGAAGAATCTCCTTGCGCCAGTTGCTCACCCATGCATCGGGGCTCCCTGCCAGCATCCCCGTGTCCAGGTATATTAAAGCCAGAAAATACAGCCGGAGGGCCTGCGACCTGTACTTCTGCAACCGGAAAAGAGGCAGCTATACGGTTCCGGTTGCCCATAAGCTCTTTTTCAACCGCAGATACCTGAGTGAAATCCGAAAAGCGGTATACCGGATCAAGCCAAACCGAAAACGGGCCTACCGGTACAGCGACCTCAACTTTTGGCTTCTCCAGCAAGTCCTTGAAGCCAAAACGGGAAAACCGCTGGACCAGCAAAGCAGCCAACGGCTTTACCAACCGCTTGGACTAAGGCGCATGGCCTTTAACCCGCTCGAAAAGTTTCCGGCATCCGATCTGATCCCGACGGAGAACGAAACCGTTTGGAGGCGGCAGCTGATCCATGGCTATGTGCACGATCCGGCGGCGGCTATTCTTGGAGGCGTATCCGGGCATGCCGGATTGTTCTCCAACGCCGAAAATCTGGCCGTCTTGATGCAGGTATTGCTAAACGAAGGGAGTTATGGGGGCAAACGGTACTATGCGCCTCAGACCGTCGCCGATTTCACCCAACGGACTTATGGAAACCACCGCAGCCTGGGCTTCGACCACCCATCCTATGAAAACCGGAATGCCCGGGTAAAAGGGGCTGATTCCGGGTTGTTTGGCCACACCGGGTTTACCGGGACCTGCATTTGGGTAGACCCGGAGGAAGATCTGATTTATGTATTGCTCGCGAACCGGGTTCACCCCAACACCGACAACAAAGGGTTCATTACGCAAAGCATCCGGAGCCGGATACATCAGGTCCTTTACGATGGGCTCCATTCCTATGCCCCGTCGCTTCCCGCGCTTTAACCAACGGAATGCGCGGGTCAATGCCTTTTCAACCCTTCGAGGAGCCAATTAGCCAGAGCTTCCCGATTGCTTTCCAGAACAACCCGTTGCTGATCAAATCCGTTTCGGATGTTGCCCAATTCGATATACACGGTTGGCGGTTTGGACTCCCGCAAGGTGTGCAGGTTGCGGGTGGAAACCGTCCCCTGGTAGTTGCCGTTAACCCGGTGCATCCGGTACTTCCCCCGGATCGTTTGGTGCAGGTCCTCTGCCAGGGTCTGGCTCTTTTCGCTGCCCTCCTGATAGTAGAAAAACAGGTCTACCTGCTGGCTCTGGCTTCTGGAGTCGACGTGGATTTCAATAACCTGCTGGCTGGAAAAGCCCAGCTTCCGGTTTTTCTCATATAATTCGTTTATGATATCGGTTCGCTGGCTCAGCCGGGGTTTGTGGCCATCTTTTACTTCGGAGCCGCCCCAAACGATTTCATCGTCGTCGCAGGTCAAAATACTTCCCGAGCGGATGCCGTCGTTGGGATCGCGCACGATCATATAGGCGGAGGCGCCTTGTTGAATCAGCTTTCGGCAAAGCCGCAAGGTGACGTCGTAGGCGTATTCGTCTTCGCAAAGCGTGGACCCCGCCCGTTTGGCCATGGCGCCGGGGTCGGGCCCGCCGTGCCCGCTGATCAGGTAGTAAATCCGGCCTTCCAAAGCCTTGGATTGCAACGGGGTATAGGCATATTTTTCGCCGAAAATAGGGAACTGCCGCTTCCCGGGGTTGCTGACCTTGCTGAACCCGTCCAGCTTTAAATCGGGATCGTCTGCAGGGATTAACGGTTCCGCTTTCTTGTCCGCTTCCGGGCAAAAAAGCAGGTGATGGGGAACCCACAGATCCTTATCCTTTTGAAAGGGCTGCAACCGAAGCCCAGCCGACAGCATGGCTTCGTTGTATCGCTGAATGGACAAAGCCTGATTGAAGTCTTTAATGCCTAAGGAAGAGCGGATCGATTTACCGTCAAAAACATGCTTTGCGACCGGAAGGAGGTAGGATTTCCCTTTGACGAGGGAGGCGTTTTTTTTGAGTTTATTGATTTCGTAAAACTTTTCCAGATTGCAGGAATGCTCCATCAGGTGAAAGCGGCGGAGCAGCGCATACACGCCTTCCCCTTCTTTAGCCGAAATTTCGAGATAAGAAACCGGCGCTTCCGGCTTAGGAAGCCATAGGAACGCAAGAAAAAGGCTTAAAATAAAGAGTTTACCCATCATGCTGCAAAAAATACAAGATTTAATTTGGGAAATACCCCATAAACAGGAAACGCCCGGATAAAAATAAGCAATGCTCCCATTTCTTGTAAACATAGAAATTCCACTTTGGGATATGTACCTTTGTCCCTATGAATATGGGAAAAGAAATCTGGAACCTGCTTCGCAAAGACCTGATGCTGGAACTGCGCATGGGATATGCCCTGAGCGGCATTTTGCTTTATGTGTTTTCAACGGTATTCATCGTTTTTGCGTCGTTTATCCAACTCCCGAACACCGTCTGGAATATTCTGTTTTGGGTCGTTTTGTTGTTTGCTTCCGTGAACGCCATAGTCAAGAGCTTTGTTCAGGAAAGCGGAAACCGGCAATTGTATTACTACAGCCTGGTTAATCCGGTGTCGGTGCTCCTGGCCAAAATGGCCTATAATGTAGGGCTGCTGTTCCTGATCAGCCTGCTGATTTGGGCTGGGCTGGCTTTCGTCGGCGGCAATCCGGTGCGCGATCCGGAGCTTTTTCTCCTGGCCATGTTTCTGGGGAGTTCGGGGTTCGCGATCACGTTTACTTTCGTTTCGGCCATCTCCGCCAAAGCCGACCACAACTCCACGCTGCTGGCGATTATGAGCTTCCCGCTCGTCATTCCGATCTTAATGACGCTGGTCAAACTTTCCGCCAACGCACTGGGACTGATGAACGATACGGGATTGCAGAAAGACATTATCTTGCTTTGCGCAATGGACGGGCTGCTGCTGGGCGCTGCGTTGATTCTGTTTCCGTTTTTGTGGACGGATTGATTTAGACGTTAGATATTAGACGTTCGACGTTAGAGGGTTAGTGGTTGGTGGTTGGGGGTTGGTGGAGCGTTATATAGAATAGACTTGTTGCGACGGGTCAGCGTGGTGGTAAAAATGTGCTATTTTTCGTCCACACGAAGGCTTTTTGAGGGAGCATAGCCGAGCTACGTGACCGAAAAAAGGCGCAGCGTGGGCGAAAAAGAGCCATTTTAAGCCCGCGATGATCCCGTCGCAACAAGTCTAATAAAAAGCTAGTTGACATGGTTTATCAAACATGGTGGAAAGCCCTTGGGGTAGTTTTACTGGTTTATACCTTTATTGCCGGATTGCTGATCCCGTTGAAGCCTGGGATTTCCAGCGTACATCCCTCCAATGCTGCTACCGGGGAGGAGGTGGTTTTGGAAATAAACGGATACAATACCTTATTCACCCGGTCTGGGGAGGAGGTCCGTGCCTGGCTGAAGATGGACGACGCGTATGCCCTTGGCGCCAGCGGGGTAGAAATCGTCGATGACCAGCATATTAGGGCCCGGTTTTACATCCCTGCGTTTTTGCCGGATTCCGGCCGGGTACGCGATTTCACGTTGCTTTTAGACGATCCGTTCAACGGGGCCTGCGTGCTTCCTTCTGCGGTTTTCATCACCCAGGATTCCATTGATCCGGCCATGGGCAAAGCGCAATGGGTGAACGCTCCGATCAAGGGGCTCCATGCCAACGACGGGCTATCCTTCCCGTTCCGGAATATTCTCAAGGAAAGTATCCGGAATACGTATTTCCATGTACCCCTATGGTTTGCCATGGTCTTCCTGTTTCTTTTTTCGGTGGGGTACAGCGTCAGGTACCTACGCACAGGGACGCACGACAACGACCGCAGAGCGCATGCCCTGGCGGTGGGAGGGGTTCTGTTTGGCATGATGGGCCTCGTCACCGGCGCGATTTGGGCCAAAAACACCTGGGGCGCTTACTGGAGCTGGGATGTGAAGCAGAACATGACGGCCATCGCTTTGCTTATCTACTTTGCCTATTTCATCCTCCGCGGGTCGTTTGAGGATCCGGAAAAACGGGCCCGTTTGGCGGCTGTGTACAATCTTTTCGCGTTTGTGGCGCTCATCCCGTTGATTTACGTGATCCCCCGGCTGACGGACAGCCTGCATCCCGGTTCGGGAGGAAACCCCGCGTTTGGCTCCGACGACCTCGACAACACCATGCGCATGGTGTTTTACCCAGCGATTCTCGGATGGACCCTGCTCGGCTTCTGGATCGCTTCCGTGGTCTACCGCATGGAAAGGCTCCGGGACCGCGTTTTGGAATTCTATTGATCCGGACAAGATTATCTGCTTAGAATAAATCCAATCCAATTTAATTTTCGGGAAACCATAAAAAGGTAAAACAAACCGCGTTTTATCCCTCTAATCTTCTTTATGCATCCAATGCATTTTGTTCCAAACGAATAATCTATGGAAATTTTTTCCATCGCTTGGTATTTGTTTTCCCGAAAAAAAACCCGTACTTTGAATAGAAAATCAGCAAAATGACAAACCTCTTTCAACGATCCGTTTTTCTGTTCTTTTTGCTCCTATCGGCGTCCTGCCTTTCTGCTCAAACGAACGACCCCGATTTCATGCAAAGCGTGGGCAAGATCTACGTGGCGGTGGGAGTGATTCTGGCCATTTTCGCTGTGATCGTCTTATTTTTGATCTATCTCGACCGTAAGCTAACCAAACTTGAAAACCAAATCAAAGATCATGAGTGAGAAAATAATGAGCTTCTTCGCAAGCGTGGAGCAAAACTTCAACCAGGCAGCGCCGTTTACCGGCCAGCCTGCAGGTTTGCTTGAACAAATCCGTTCCTGTAACTCCGTTTTCCGGATGAACTTTCCGGTGAAGATCGGAGACGAAGTAAGGGTAATCGAAGCCTACCGCGTACAACACAGCCACCACCGCCTACCGACGAAAGGCGGTATCCGCTACAGCAACCATGTGAACCAGGACGAAGTGATGGCGCTCGCCGCCCTGATGACGTACAAGTGCGCCATTGTCAACGTCCCGTTTGGCGGCGCCAAAGGCGGGGTGAAAATCAACCCCTGGGAATTCACTCCGGATCAACTGGAGCGCATCACCCGGCGCTACACGTTCGAATTGATCAAGCACAACATGATCGGCCCGTCGATCGATGTACCGGCGCCGGATTACGGCACGGGCGCCCGCGAGATGGCCTGGATTTACGACACCTACCGCGCGTTTAAAGGCAACGACATCGACGCCGCCGGATGCGTCACCGGTAAACCCGTCCACCAAAACGGGGTCAACGGACGCGAGGAAGCCACCGGCAGGGGCGTTTACTACGGCATCCGGGAATGCCTTAACCAGGCCGACGATATGAAAAAAATCGGCCTTACCCCCGGTACCGAAGGAAAGACCATGATCATCCAGGGCCTTGGAAACGTGGGGTCGTTCACCGGAACCATCTCCCAGGATGAAGGCGGCGTTAAGATCATCGGGGTGGGCGAAGTGGAAGGCGCTATTTACAAGCCTTCCGGCATCGACATCCACGACTTGCTGCGCTTCCGGAAGGAAACCGGCTCTATCCTCAACTACCCGGGCGCTACAAACATTCCTAAAGAACAGCGGGATTCCATTCTCGAATACGAATGCGATATCCTGGTGCCTGCCGCTCTCGAAAGCGTCATCACCAAAGAAAACGCCGACCGCATCAAGGCCAAGGTCATCGCCGAAGCCGCCAACGGCCCGGTTTCTGCGCCTGGCAACGAAATCCTGGTTAAGAAAGGGGTGTTCATCATCCCCGACATGTTCCTCAACGCCGGGGGGTAACCGTCTCCTATTTTGAGTGGCTGAAAAACCTCTCGCACATGCACTTTGGCCGTATGGAAAAACGGTTTAACCAAAACCAGTTCCAGCAACTGGTCGAACTCATCGAAAACATCACCGGTAAACCGGTGAACGGAAAAGAACGCGCGTTAATCGTGCGAGGCGCCGACGAGATCGACCTCGTCCGCTCCGGACTCGAAGAAACGATGGTCACCGCCTATCACGAAATCCGCGATGTGATGATGGCCCATCCGGACATTCACGACATGCGCACGGCGGCTTTCGTCGCAGCGATCAATAAGATCAGCAACGATTACACGTCGCTCGGGATCTGGCGCTAGGCCCATTTTACCGGCGACCCCGCCGCATTATATTTGGGGCGGGGTCGCCAACCTTTGGATAAGAGAAAAAAAGCGAAAAAAAAAGCCTTATTTCCCTGTTTTTTAGCGTTGTGAGTAAAATACTATTTGCCCTTTTCGCTTTCTGTCACTATCTTGTGTTGTATCTACTTCTGTATCACGAAAAATAACGTCCCATGTCGGAAAAGCTGGATAAGATCGACCTCAAAATCCTGAGAATCCTCCAGGATAATAGCAAAATTACCAATCTGGACTTGTCCAAAAAGATTGGTTTAGCTCCCGCTCCTACGCTGGAACGGGTTAAAAAACTGGAAAACTCCCTGATCATTGAGAGTTACCACGCTAAAGTAAACCCGCAGTCCATCGGCCTGAATGTAAAAACCTTTGTGCAGGTCTCCCTGGCTTGGCAGAAAGAAAACGCCCTCAACAATTTCCTCGAAAAGATCAAACAGATCGACGAGATCGTGGAGTGCTATATCATAACGGGGGAAGCGGATTTCCTGATGAAAATCGTTTGCAAGGATATTCCCACCTACGAGCAATTGCTGTTCAAGACGCTTTCCCAAATTGAAGAGATCGAACGGTTGAAAACCTTGATGACCCTTTCTACGGTGAAGGATTCCAAGGTGCTTCCTTATAAATACGACTAATCCAAAACCGGGCCCTGATGCGCTTTGTCAGGCCTTCGGGGCCCGGTTTGCTTTTTTCTGTTGACTAAAAAGCGTTTCGCTTATCCAAAAGCCTACCCTCCTTTGGTTGGTTCAGCCTCCGGGAGCCCCATTTGCGTCGTACATCTTGGGCACTATGCATTCCAATACGGAAGCCGCCTTTTCCCGCATGGAAAAGATCCAGGCTTTTCTCTTGGAATGCAGCGCTTTTGCGGCAGAGTACGCGCTGGAGTTTCCCGACGACGGGGCAACCGATCCGTGGATACGGATACCGGGAGGAAAAACCCTGGACCAACTGGTAACGCCCAAAACGTATGCGCGCATGCAGCGGGCATTCAAGCGTTATCTGGGGTTTGATATCCATCCTTACCGGGAGGCCCTTCCACTCCTCCTTGCCCAATTCATCCACGAACGCCTGCTCCGGCCTTTCGGCCAGGTTTCGGACTTTCCGCTCGATCAGTACCTATGGGAGTTTGCCAAGGAGCAGGATAAAACCCTGTTGGGCATCGAGACGCTGGAAGAGCAGATACGCGTCCTGGAAAAGATCCCCCTCAGCCAGCAGGTCCAAAACCTGGTCCAATTGAGCCGGAACATCGGGGGCCACCGCCGTCAGGCCATGCGCACCGTACGCTTGTATGCCGAAGGAGACCCCGTGAAGATCTACCGGTCTACCCGGAAAAAAAGCGGGGCCGTGCGCAAAACGTTGTTGTTCGACCGAAACCGGATCATGGCCGAACGCATCCTCCGGATGAGCGCTATTCAACCGACCTTTTTTGCCATAGGCGCCGCCCACCTGGCCGGAGAAAAAGGCGTCTTGCGCCTGCTGAAACACCAGGGATGCCTGGTCAAAGGGGTATAAGGGCATTTTTACTTTTTCCGGAGAAAATAAAACGCCAGAGGAAGCCCGGTGGCGATGAATGCCAGATCGATGAGGGATTTCTCCCACTCGAAATAGCCCCGAATCAGGATCAACGAAAGGATACCAAGGAAATAGATGCCAGGCAGGAGCGGATAGAGCGGCATCTTATAGCTGCCTTCCTCCCCTACCCGATCCTTGCGCAATTTGAACAAGGCAAGCGTGGTGAAAGCGTAGAAAATGAGCACCGCAAACGTCATCCCGGCTACGATGTTCTCAAAATTTTGTCGCGCCAGCAGGATCACGACCGCCCAAAGGCAGTGCGCCACAATCGCCCTGGACGGGGTGCGAAAGCGCGGGTGGACGTAGTTCAGCCAGGGAATGAACAAGCCGTCTTTGGCCATGGCGTAATACACCCTCGGCGCCGTCATCATCGTGCCGTTGATGCTGCCCGTGGTAGCAAAAATAACGGAAACCGCAATAAAGGCCGCGCCAACGGGGCCAAACAACGCCGTGGCCGCATCGGATGCGACGGTTTTCGTTGCGCGGACCGCCTCCATCCCCAACACGTAATGGTACAGGAAAATGGCGCACAGATAAACCAGCATCACCAGGGCAATGCCAAAAAACATACTCAACGGGATGGTCTTGCGGGGGTCTTTCATCTCCCCGGCGGAATACCCCACCCGGTCCCACCCCAGGTAAGAAAACACGATGAGTAGCATCGTCGCCCCAAAACGGGCAAAAGGACCGGCATCGGAAGACGGAGGGAGCGACTCGTGCAGCAGGTTCTCGTGGCCCTGTACCAGCGCCAATCCGGCAACAACCAGGAAAACGATGCCCCCTACCTTGACTATGCTGGAAATATTCTGGTAAACGCTCGCTTCTTTGATGCCGATATAATTCAGCGACCCAATGGCAAAAATGAGCGCAATCGCCAGCAACGTCTGGCTCGTTTGGGTGAGCTCCACAAAATGCCCCACGTAATCTACCGCAATGATCGCGAGCCCCGCCGCCGGACTCGTCCGGATGATGAACAACTGCGACCAGCCAAAGATGAACCCGGCAAAAGGGCCAAAGGCCCGGGAGAGATACACGTACTCGCCCCCTGTGTTCGGCAAGCGGGTACCCAACTCGGCGTAAATCAGGCCCCCGACATAGACGAACGCCCCAACCACGGCCCACAGCGTCAGGATCGTGAGAAAGGAGTCCTGATACCCGGCAATGAGCTGCGGCGTGGAATAAATCCCGGCGCCTATGGTGATCCCAACCAGGATCATGACGCCGTCAAAGACGCCAAGCGAACGTTTTAATTCGTGCTGCAATGGAGGAGGGTTTTGGTGTTCGTTGTTTTTCAAAACCCAAAATACGAAAAAGATGGATTGGGGAGGGAACGGGGGCCTGTCTCAAAAGACCGTCTTCGCCCCTGGCGGCCAAAAAATAGTTTCTTTTTCATGCCGGTGGCAAAGATTGGTCTTTTGAGACAGCCCCTGGCGGGAACCCGCCCGGCGCCCCGCCTTCCCGGGTTACCGGTTCAGATACGCGGAGTACATCCAGACCAGCTTTTCCTGCTCGCGGATGTAATCGCTCATGAGGGCATTGGTACCTTCGTCGCCTACTTCGCCGGCGAGGTTCAGAATCTGGCGTTGTTTGATCAGCAGAATCTTAAAGGCGCCCAGAATTTCTTCCATTGCTTTCGCCCCATCTTTGGTTTCCTCGGTCTCTTTGATCTCGGAAGTGCCCAGGTATTCGGTGTATTTGTGGCGGGGTTCAAAACCCAGGGTGAGGATGCGCTCGGCGACCTCATCGATCTTCATCAAAAGATTGTTGTACAATTCTTCAAACTTCAGGTGGAGCTCAAAAAACTTTTCCCCTCTGATTTTCCAGTGATATCCACGCACGTTTTGGTAGAAAGTAGAATAATTAGCCAACAGGTCGTTTAACTGCTGGGCCAGTTGCTGGCTTTGTGCGGCGTCCAGGCCGATTCCATTAAGTTTATCCATGTTGTTTGTTATAAAAAGTAGTTATTGGTTCTTTTGGCCTAAATTACCCTGATTTAGGGAGGGATACAATGACCTGTGTCACAGTAAGCCAATCGGGCGCATGAGCCAGGCTACCGGATTTTGAGCACAAAGCCGCTCGCTGTTTGAAAGCGGCCTCCTGGCTGGCGGTGAACAGATAAGCGGGTTTTCCGTTTTTCATCAGCAGTTGGGGCCGTTCCAGGCGGCCATAGCGGGACAGATGCTTGGGCGCCGGCGGTTCGTCGGCGTAATGGCTCATGGGGTAATAAGCGATTTGAGGAGCGGGCCAATGGATACCGTCTTCGGATTCCAGGTAAAGCCCCACCTGGTGGTCGAAGAAACCCATATCGCGGGCAATAAGCTTGAACTTGCCTTTTTCGTACCAGACGAACGCGTCTTCCAGTTGCTGGTTATTCCCGCCAGCGGAGAAATCAATGACCGGATTACCTGCATGCTTGATGTACGGGCCGCCATTTGGTCTGCCGTAGCCAGGCCGTATTTGCGGTTGCCCCGGATTTTTGGCCGGCGGCCTGATCGTATTCCGCCGTGTTCCAGGATTTGTAGTACAGCCAAAAGGCGCCGCCGGGATGGCGCAGAAAGGCCGGGTTGGTGGTGCAATGGTCGTCCCAGGCGCCTTCGGGTCCGGCATCGAGCAGGGGGTGGTCGGGGATTTCCCAAGGGCCGTACAGCGATTGGGAGGTAGCCAGCCCGATGCGCTTGGTATTGGTCTTGCCATTGGAATTGCCCATGTAGAAGAGATAGTACGTCCCGTCCACTTCATAGACCGACGGATTGTGGCAGGTGGTCGCGTCAAAAAACCCGGGGCGTGGTTGGAGCACCGTCGCCACAAATTCAAAAGGCGATTCCGGATTATCCGCCACCGCATGGGCGATCTCGCATTGATGGATCCACCCGCCCATGCCAAAGCGTTCGGGCCACCGGGAATAAAACACATGCACCTTTCCGTCGGGTCCGTAGATTGGGGAGTTGCACCATACGTAATACCCTTCCGTTTCCAGGATGCGGCCGACGGGTTTCAACTTTTTGGCAAAATCGGAAATCCGCAGGTTGAGTAGGTCCTCGCTGGCGGAAAAAAGCGCCCCAGGGAGTGCCAGCGTCATGCCGAGGAAGCCAATTTTTTTCAAAAAGACTCTTCTGGGAGTTTCTCCATGAATGGGTTGCATAGGCTTGGAAACTTTCTCCAAAAGATAAGGCAATTATCCGGCATTCTGCCAGTCCTCTAAGCCTTTTTGGTCCGCATCGCTTTGATCTGTTTATTCATTAGACTTGTTGCGACGGGTCAGCGTGGTGGGAAAAATGAGCTATTTTCTGTCCACACGAAGGCTTTTTGAGGGAGCATAGCCGGGCTAAGTAACCGAAAAAAGGCGCAGTGTGGGCGGGAAAGAGCCATTTTAAACCCGCGATGATCCCGTCGCAACAAGTCTATCACAAATAGTTTTAAATAGTATTCCAAATATCTAAAAATTTTTATTTTAAAACAATTCTTTTAATAAAAATGTCCATTTTTTACCACCATCTTCGGGTTCGATGCCGATAGCTTTGCCCTATTGAACACCAAAAAAATCGAACATGGAAAGACGGAATTTTCTTCAATCCGCCGGATTGGCTACTGCGCTTGGGTTTGTACTCAATCCGGGAATGGCTGGCGTTAGCAAGCTGTTCAACGAAACGGGAGATCCCCTACCTTTTCTTCTGCCTCCCATGGCGCCTTTGGACCATAAAGGCGGGATGGATATCCGGGTTTGGGTGCGGTCCAAGGCTACCGGAGGCGTATTTTCTTCTGTGGAATGCGCCGTAGCGCCCCGGGTAATGGGGCCTCCACCGCATGCGCATGTGGAGTTGGACGAATTGATGTTTGTTCTGGAGGGAACAGCCAGCGTACTGGTAGGAACCGAGGTAGTAGAAGTCCCTGCCGGGGGGTGGCATTTTCGTCCCCGCCAACTCAAGCATACCTTCTGGAATGCTTCGGACCAGCCGCTGCGGTTTTTTGATATGTATTTCAACCAGCCGTTTGAAGAATTCCTCGAGCGCATTTTTCATGAACTGACTCCGGAAAATGGGTATCTTGACGGCTCCGCCAAACTTAACCAGGAGCGCGACCGGATGAACAAACAATTCGGGTTGATTTACACCCCGACAGCCGGGGCAGAACGTCAGGCCATCGTAGAAAAATATGGACTAAAATAAGCTTTTGCGGGGGCGGGATTGAATTGAACAGCCTATGATCTTGAAGGATTTCCTTCCACATCCATCGTTAAGGGATTTCGTTCGTTGCTATCGGATCGTCCATTTAACCTTCGACCGCAATGACCCGCCCCCGCATAAGCCGTATACGCCGAGGCCGGAGCAGTGTCTGGCTTTTTATCCTTTTGACCGGGAAAAGGTCAACTTCTCCGATAGCCATAAATCGGTGGCCAACGTGCCGGTGGCGTTGATCGGGCAGGCCCTGTCCGTCACCAACCGGTTTATTCAGGGGCATTTTATGGTCGTGCAAGTGCTTTTTCAGCCTGGAGGCTTATTCCGGCTCACCGGCCTCCCCAGCTGGGAGATAAACAACGCGTACATGGATGCCGATCTGGTCTTCCCCAAGGAGGTCCACTTGGTCAATGAGGCATTCTTCCATGCCCGAAGCTATCCGGAAATCGTGCATATCGCCAATGGGTTTATGGAGCAACTCATCCGCCGCGGCGTTAAAGACCGCCATCCCGCGGATCAGGTGTGCCAGCTCCTCCTGACTAACCCAGCGGCTTCCCTGGATGTGCTTGCCCGAAAGTCGTTTTTAAGCGTTAAGCAATTTGAGCGAAAATTCCGCGACCGGACCGGAGTGAATCCAAAGCTCTTTGCCCGGTTGGTCCGCTTTGACCGGGCGTTTCGGGAAAAAAACCTCCACCCGGGTCGCGACTGGTTAAGCATAGCCATCGATTGCGACTATTACGATTACCAGCACCTGGTGCGCGATTACAAAGAATTCACGGGCATGAAACCCACCGCCTTTCATCAACTGGAGAGCAGAGCGCCCGAACGCCGGTTTGGGCTGGCGGAACATTACTACGAAACCCAGGTTGTCTGACCGGTTTTGCGGGGATTCTTTGTATATTTCCTGCTCAAATCCGTCGTACCCACATGAAAAAACGCCTCCTTTTCTTACTTTTTCCCATGGCGCTATTGCTCGCCACGAGCCCTGTGCCTAAAGCGCCTGCCATTTACCTCATCGGCGACTCCACCATGGCCGACAAGCCGGGAACGCCCGAAGAAAACCCCGAACGCGGATGGGGGCAACTGTTGCCCGAACGCGTTAAGGAAGGCGTGGCCGTGCGGAACCATGCAGTGAACGGGCGGAGCTCCAAAAGTTTTATCTCCGAAGGGCGGTGGGATGCGGTTGTAAACGCGCTCCAAAAGGGAGACTACGTCTTCATCCAGTTTGGGCACAACGACCAGAAAGACCAGGATTCCACCCGCTACACCAACCCCTGGAGCAGCTACCGGCACAACCTGGAAAAATTCGTGGCCGAAACCCGGGCCAAAGGCGCTTTTCCGGTTTTGTTATCCTCTATCGTGCGCCGGAATTTTAACGACAAAGGCGTGCTGATCGATACCCACGGCGCCTACCCCTTTGTGGCGCGGCAGGTCGCCCTGGAAAACGGCGTCCCGTTTATCGATATGCAGCTGCTGACCGAAAAATACATCTCCGCGCTCGGCCCGGAGCCGTCCAGGGAAATTTACCTGTGGACGGCGCCCGGCCAGTATGCCCGGTTTCCGGACGGCGCAAAAGACAATACCCATTTATCGCTGAAAGGCGCCAGGACGTATGCCGGGCTGGTAGCCGCCGAAATCAAACGCTTGCGATTGCCTCTGGCAACGTGGTTGAAATAGCGGGGTTTCTTTTTTTCAATCAGGTGGCCAAGAGGGGCTGTCTCAAAAGACCACTCTTTGCCTCTGGCATGAAATTTTATTTTCTTTTTTCAATTTCAACAAAAAATTGCTTTGCAATTTTTTGTTGAAATTGAAAAAAAATATTTTTACTGCTGCCTTGGGCAAAAACCGTCTTTTGAGACAACCCCTCTTTTTTCCAAACCCGGAAGGTGCCTACAAAAAAACGTCTTGTTCAATCCATATTATTTTTCCTCCATGAAAAACCTCCCTTTACTATTCCTGATGGCGCTTTTATCTTCCTCCGACCTCGGCGCGCAAACCGCCGGCAAAGAAATCCCGCTGTATCCGGGAGCAATTCCCAATGCGCGCCAGGCGCCCAATCCGGAACAAACCGAGGTGCGCGCAAACGGGGAACGGTTTATTTCCGGTACCGCCGTTCCTACCCTGACGATCTTTCAACCCAAGCAACCCAACGGAAAGGCCGTGATTGTTTGTCCGGGAGGCGGGTATCGGGGAGTATCCATCGATAAAGAAGGAATGCTGATTGCCCAGGAGCTGAACAAAGACAGCATCACGGTTTTTGTCCTGAAATACCGCACCCCCAGCGATGGAACCAACATCGATAAATCCCTGGCGCCGCTGCAGGATGCCCAGCAGGCGATCCGGTTTGTGCGCCGGCATGCAAAGGAATACCAAATTCATCCATTGCAGGTAGGCATCATGGGCTTTTCGGCAGGAGGCCATTTGGCCGCTTCGGCTGCTACCCGTTATCAAAAGCCCGCCGATTCCAACGAACCCGACACGACCTCTCTGCGGCCCGATTTTGCCATATTGATTTATCCAGTGATCAGTTTTACCGAAGCGCTGGCGCACAAGGGTTCCCGGACCAATCTGCTCGGCGGACACCCCAGGGAAGCGGACCTCCTGCTGTGTTCGGCGGAAAAGCAAGTGACCCAAGACACGCCTCCCGTTTTCCTGGTCCACGCAGCCGACGATAAGACGGTACCCGTAGGCAACAGCCTGGCATTCTACAGCGCTTGCATCGACCACGGCGTTTCCGCAGAAATGCACCTGTATCCCAAAGGAGGCCACGGATTCGGCATGTTCAATCCCACCACCACCGACCGCTGGATCGAGCGGTTGCGGAACTGGTTGCGGGGTATGTAGGGTGAGACTAAGCGCCAAGCCTGCACCTTCACCTACGCGAACCCATTTCCGGCAGCGCAAAAGGCTTTAAGATCTCCGATTTGACATAGCGCTTCGCTTGTTTTTTCGTCAGCGCGTGGCGCCAGGCAACGCGCGCCGATGGATTGGCGCCGGGTCCGGTATTGCCATACTCGGCGTAATAGGCTGTCTTCTCCCGGGCAGGCGCCGACCAGTTGTCCCAGCCTTCCGGTTGGATATGGCCGCCCATTGCACAGTACAAATAGGCGGTTTTGGCAAAGTCGCGCCAGGGCCGGCCGAGGTATACGGCATCCACGCCGGGAGCTGCCGTAAGGGTACAATGCAGGAAAACAAAGCCAAAAGCCCGTCCCTCCGGGGTACTGGCAGCAGTGATGTAAGAATTGGCTTTGCTGTGTAGGGTGCACGAGTCGAACAGGGCGGTCGCTTCCCCAAAGATAAAATCCGTAGTGCCTTCGATATAGCAGTTTTGGTAATACTGGCGGGCGTTGGACCCCGCAGCATATAACGTATCCTGGTTGCCGATCATGCGGCAGGTAACAAACACGGCCCGGTCGGCCTCTACCCCCACGGCAACCGCCTGACCAACTGGGCCTGCCGCATTCTCGATGGCAAGATGTTCCGCCCGGAAATCATCCCCCTGCACCAGCAGCGTAGCCGTAAAAAACGTGCTGTTGCGGCCCCTGGCAATAGCGTTGAAATGGTCATCCCAACGGATAATGGTCGTGAGCGGGCTTTCTCCCCTCAGGGTAAGGCGGTTGTTCCAGGCATGGACCTTCACTTTTTCCCGGTAAACCCCAGGCTTGATGTGGATCGTGATCCGCACCTCAGGGAACGACTTGGACTCGTCGATAGCCGCCTGAATCGTTGTGAAATCCCCGCTGCCGTCCTGGGCCACCGTGATTTCGGTGGGGTAATTGGGTTGGGCGCATAAAAAGGAGGGAAGTATCAAAAGCCAGAGTGTACTATTTTTCATTTGCTGTAATGTGGTTTTTTTCACACTACTGGTCATTTTCGTTTTCCTGGCGCCCAGACCTTCCAGGTTTCGCAAACGTCTCGTTCCCAAAATGTCCTGTAGTGTGGTTTTTTTTATCCTAACAGACTCCAAGAAATATCGGAATCACGTATCTGGTCCTGTAAGGTTATGGCCTCCCCGTATGCCATTAAATCGCTTTCTGTTCGCTTCCACCCTGGCATTTCGTTCTGCTTCGGTTTCCAGAGCGATCTGTTCTAAAGCAGGAAGCATATTTCTAATATTCCATCCATTGGCGTTTCGGTCAGCCAACAATTGGCAGAGGTCTTCTTTCTTTAATCCTTGCATAGCTTCATCTGGAACCGGTTCAAACACCTCCTTCCAGGAAATGCAATTCAAATCGGACAAAAACGCCGCGAGGTGTTCGTTTTCTATGTAAGAATATAGGGGATTGGCGCGCAGTTGCCGCAGCACTTGCGGATGCGTATGCAAATCGGGATTGGTAACAAGAGAAGGCAGCAGCATGCTGGCTTCAAAGTCGAGAGGCATTACGTTGCCGTCCATCTGAACCAGGTTGGCGTTGGAAGAAGACCTGTCAACGTTTAGAAGCGCCAGATCGAAAAGAAAAACACGCCGGAGAAAGCCGGCACTTAGGCAAGACCGTTCCTCCGGACTCAAAGGAACCATGTCCTCCTGATAGGGGAATGCCAGGTTGTAGCCGTAACTTTTAACGATCAAATCTTCTACTTCCTGGTGGATCCCTTTGGCGTACAATGCGCTAGAAATCACCATCCACTCTGGTTGCTGGCAACCCAGCCCAAGCCTGGCGCCAACCTGGTTGCCCATCCATTCGGACAGCAAGGAAAAACGGCCACTCATCCCTGCCCGCAGCTTGATAACATATTTCTTTCCTTCCGACTCCACAACGATGGGAACCGAATTTCCCGTAGGGAAAAAAGCCAACAAGTTTTCCTTTCATCTAAGGCCCAAAGATACTATTGTACGCGCTTAAATCAAACCCCATGGCCGGTTGCTTCTACCTCAACAAAACCCGATAGAGCTCCTCCAGTACCCCCTCTGCTTCCTTGTGAATAGGGCTATCCGTTACCGTACCCAAATTAATCCCTACAAAGAAGTACAACCCATTGGATGGAAAATAATACAATTGACACCCTGCGCCAAGGCCTCCTCCGCTATGCCCATAGGCGATTTCTCCGCCAAACCGGGCATAATCCAGTCCAAGACCGTACTGCCAATCGCCTTTGCCGTCTTTGACCCACTCCTGCATGATGCCGAGGGTAGATCTGGAAATGATCTCTCCTTCCAGTAGGCCTTTCAGGAAGCGCACGGCGTCCCGGGGTGTTGCCACGATGCCGTCGTCCCCTACTAATGCCCGTACATTATAGCGCTGCATTTGCGATACATTTTCCACCACCCCATCGCTATGCCGGTCCCAATACGCATTCAGCAAGTGGGGATAGTCCAAATACCCGGCCTCATTCCGGTAAAAGGTTTGCGTCAATCCGAGAGGTTTAAAAATCACCTCAGAAATATACCGGGCATGGTCTCCGGTTATCCGGTCGGCGACGAGGGCAAGAAGCTCGTAATTCGTGTTGCAGTAGGCGTACTTGCTACCGGGCTCAAACTGCAAGGGTTTGCCTTTGATATAGCTCAAATAATCCCATGGAGTAAAGGGATACTCCGGTTTCTGCAAAAGATGGTTACGTAAGCGGGGGCCGGGTTGTATTCCGGCGCCCGGAGGTATGGTTCAATAGCATGCGAACGGATATTTCTCCGGCCCGGGGAATAAAATTTCCGATCTCGGGAAGGTATTTGACGATGCTTTCCTCCAACTCCAGCTTGCCGTCTTCGTACAGTTTTAATATCGCAGCCGCCATATAGGTCTTGGAGATGCTCTGTAGATAGTGGAGATGACAGGCGCCCATAGGGACTTTCCCCTCCAACTGGGCGTACCCGGTTGCATACTCCCAGTACCCTTCTCCTGATAACACGCCCATGGCAACCCCGGGAATTCCTTTCCGGACCAATCGGCCCAAGACATCTTCCAACTCCCTGGCTTTTGAAAAAGGCCGGTTTGATTCTGGGCGCTCCGGGCACGTTTCGACCGGTAGATCCGGGCGGTATACCGAACAGGAAGAAAGGTAAATCAGCAGCCCTGCTGCGAAAAGAAAGGCAAATTTCATCATGGAGTAACTTATTGAAAACAAATAGATTATTTAAAAATCAGCGTTTGGGAGAGGCGCTGACGCCGAGTTGAATCAAGGTCTCCGGCACGATCGGGACGCTGGCGTTGTACCCGCTGAGGACCACCAGTTGGTAATTGACAAAGGGAGACCAGCTGGCACCTGAAGTGCGGTATCCCATCCCGATTCCAAGGGGCAGCGCGAACATCCCTTTTCCCCGCCTGCCCACCGATGTCCATTCTCCTTGGATTGGTTTAAAAGAAGGCACTGGCCTAAAGCTGTACCAATACCCGGCCCCTAGTTTGATTTCGGAATACGCCGCATCGGACAAGCTTGGGCGCCACACCGCCTGGGTGTATACCCCTACCCCATTACCAGCCTGCCGGTTGCGATACCAAATGAGGGAGACCTGTTGCACCAGATGCTGCTTACCGGTATAACTGAATTCCGTTCCCACCCCAAATCCCATATTCCGGAAATGGTGTTGGACCTTCTTAAACGGCAGGTTAATGGAATGAAACTGAAGGGACACCAGAACCGGAAAGTCCCGGTATCCGGAAGAGCCGCCCGGTTGAGCGCCTCCCCGCCAAGGGGTAAGTAAGATCAGGGAAGCCCATAAAGCCAGTGTCTTCATTTTTTTGCTTTTTAGGGCAAAATACGAATAACGCCGCATACCCTTGTACGGTATCCACGGTATAGCTTTTGCAAAAATACTCCACGGAAAGAGGAACCCCGCGCGGGTTAGAACTGCCTGAAATAACTCAATTTGGCAATAACATTGCGGTTCCGAAAATCGGAGCCGGTAAATTGCGCATCGTTAAACACCAAATAAAGAAACGACAGCGGCCGGTATTCCCAGCTGCCCCGGATATTCCATCGCCCCTGGCGGGTAAAGGAATTATACTGATAGAAGGCGGTAAGCTGCAACCGGGAATTCCACGCCAGACGCATGCCTCCCGTTATCAGATCCGTGGCCAGGGCAGTCCGGGCAGTCCCCAGGCGCCGAAGATGGTTGCGCTCGTAATCCAGGGTAAACGCCGCTCTGGGATCGGGCGCAAGCCGTATTCCGGCCGTTATCGCTTCGCGTTTTCCGTTGTAATAGTCCCCCCAATTATAGCGAAGGGAGACCGACCATTTTCGCGACTGATCCGAGTTCCACTTAACAGATTGCGTCAGATAAAAATAGGTTTTCTGTTCGATCGCTATTCCCAAAGGCGCAAAAATCAAAATTGATGTTTTGCCAGGTGGGCGTAACCGCCCATTCAACAAAGCTACCATTGGTAAAAAGAGATAAATCGGGAAGATGTACAAATTGGCTTGCTGGAGGCGCTTGGGGTTTTCAAAATCATGATAGTAATTGACAAACAAGCCCGGGTCAAAACGCCGTACCCAAGGTAGCTTTTTGGGCCGGAGAATCGCATATCCTCCTGGATTATGGTGGATGACATTGTTCTGAAAAACAAACCCCATGCCCGGGATGTACTGCTCGCTCACGAAATTGGTCAGCCAGCCCAGATACCATTTATTGGAATTATACCCGGCGAAAAATCGTCCCGCCAGACCCAGGGTATCCATGGAATTATCGCGGGAAACCGACAGCAGGTAAGAAACCGTGAGCTGGTCGCGCGGGCGAAATAAGCCATCCACACTCAGTGTGGTATTCTGGCGCCGGGGCTGGCCGAGGTCGTTATGGCTTTCATCCAGCCGGTGCGTGAGCATGGCGCCGACATTGTTCTGAGACCCATAATTTTTCAGGTAACGCAGAACGCCAAAATTGGCGGCTGCCGACTGCTCCGTTTCTCCCTGATGGATATATAACGCCGCCAGGGTACGGCCTTCGGTGCGGTCGGTAAACCGGGCCCCTGCATCAATCGGCGCCGGCGCCGCATTAAACTCGCCCCGGAGCCCGATGCGACGGCTAAAGAACGGAACGATCACGTTATCCCCTGCGCCCGCCCAAATGCCTGAGTTTTCGAGAAAAAACTGCCGCCGCTCGGGAAAAAAGACGTTAAACCGCTCCAGGTTGTTCACTTCCCGGTCTACGTCTGCCTGGGCAAAATCGGTGTTGACCGTCAAATCCAGCACCGCCTTTGGATTAATGGCCCATTTCAGATCTCCGCCTACCTTCCAACTGCCTTGATCAGTCGTTTGCCCGCCGCTTTGTTTTTCGTCGAATTGAAACAACCCATAGGGTTCTATACGAACATTAGCGGAAGGCGGCGGCAGCCGGATGCCCTTCAGCGAAGCGGCGTACGTCATGCGGTAAGGGGAAAACGATTGAGGAATAGCAGGAAAAACCGTTTGTTCATAATCCCGCCGGGCCAGACGGGTAAAAGTAACCCCCAGGCAACCGAGTCGGTTTCGGATATTTCATAACGCAACGACTTGAACGGAATGGCGAATTCGGCAAAATAGCCGGTATCTGTTTGAACCGTGCGCACAGCCCAAAGCGCATTCCAGTCGTTATCCCGGTTATCGTCGTTAAAGACCTGCAAATCGCGCTGATTTCCGTAAGGGGTGGTCTGAAAGGATACGCAATATTGCTTCAGATTTTGTGGATCCAACTGGATGCCAAAAATATCATTCTCCCCCCAGGAAAAATCCCGGCGCAAATCCTGCACCCGCACCCCTTTTCGCCCAAGCGAATCGCGGCAAAATACGCCAAAATATAAATGGCGGGCATCGAAAAGCACCCGGACTTCCGTGGGATACCCATAACTGCCCCCCTGGCGGGGTTCAATACGGAAAAATTGATTGATCAGGGAGGCTTGGCGCCAGTCTGGGTCGTCTAATCTGCCATCCAGACGAATCCCTGTAACCGCTTCTTTGGCCATGATCACCTGCGGCTGCGGGGGCGGCGGAAAGACATTCTGGGTTTCTTGCGCTAACAAAGGAATTGCCCGGATAGCGAACACAAAAACGGTCCAAACTTTTTTCATGACAGGCGTTTTAGGGTAACCTGGAGTCGTCCTTGGCCTCTATCGGGCTGTCGGTTTTTTTGCGCCCAGGGGCAAGAAAGGTCTTGAGAGACAGGGCCCCCAAGTACCAGCGATATCATTAAAAATGCCATCGCAACAGCATGTACCAGTACCCCTGG
This sequence comes from Haliscomenobacter sp., assembly GCA_016713275.1. Taxonomy (GTDB): domain Bacteria; phylum Bacteroidota; class Bacteroidia; order Chitinophagales; family Saprospiraceae; genus JADJPL01. Next base: position 71,567 of record JADJPL010000012.1, on the reverse strand, counting down.
AAGGGCGGCCATACTGCGCGATGGCGCCATGGTAGCGTCGTATTCAAAAGGGGCAAGGCGTCTATCTTAGCCTGGCCTTCCGCGAATTGTACAACAAGGTGTTTCGGATGCCGGTCCGTTGGGTTCTACGCCTCAGTCAATGCAACTCCGTTGCAAATATAACAAAGCTTTTTGCCCCTGCAACAAAGTTGCATCTATTTTCCCATGCCGAACCATTTTAAGAAAAAACCAATAAGGAGCAAACCTAAGCAGGCGCCCCGCCAAGGATTGGTCTACCAACCATTGACCAATTTTCCAGGAAGGAAGAAGCCCTTAGGCTTTCACCGCCACCACCAGCATCTCATAGTCCTCCGTCGTGAGCGCGTCGTTGCGGCTGAACGCGCCCAGTTTGGCGCCGAAAATGGCGATCGGATCAAACCGGAGGGATTTCAGCAACCAGGTTATTTCCGATGGTACATAGTACCGTTCGTTGCAGTCCAGATGGAGTTCCTTTCCGTCGTCGTCTATCAGCGTCGTGATGTTGTGGTCGCGGAACGTCATCAGGTCAAAAGAATGGTTATCGTACGTCGCCTGGCCTTCGATGGCCGCCTGGCTGAGGAAGTCTTTCACCGAATGGAACAAGGGAAACAAGCCGTTCAGGGTGGTAAAGATCAGTTTCCCTCCTGGTTTAAGCGCTTTGGCGGCATTTTGGAGGATTTGGAAATTCATCTCGTCGGTTTCCATCAGGGGGAAGCCGCCCTCGCAGAGCATCATCACCAGGTCAAATTCCGATTCAAAAGGCAAATTCCGGGCATCGCGCTGCTGGAAATCTACCAGGACGCCGGCTGTCCGGGCTTTTTCCCTTGCCCGGGTCAGCATGGATTCCGAGAGGTCGGCGCCGGTGACGGAGTACCCTCTGCGTGCGAGCTCGATCGAATGCCTGCCGGTCCCGCAGCCGAGGTCGAGCATCCGGACGGAGCGGTCAAATCCGATTTCCGATTCGATAAAATCGCATTCGCCGAGGGTCCCCTGCGTGAAGACCTCCTGGTCGTATTTGACCGCGTAATTCTGAAAAAGTTGCTGGTACCAGGGTGTCATGGGGATTGGATTGGGGGGGGAATGTTGCCCCCCAATCCAATAAAATTAAGGAAAAAACGCTTGATTTTTTGAAAAAAGACGGGTAAGCCCGCCCTTTTTTGGTCCATCCGCTCCAGGCCCCTTATTTATACACCAATACCCCTCCGGGCTGGATTTCTTTTTTTCCGAATAAAATCCGGTTGTCTTCCACCGGATGGCGATACGGCTGCTCGGAGTAATTGACGCCAACCCAATACCCTTTTCTCCAGTTAAAAACCACTCCATAGGGTAAATTCCAAACCGGGATATTCCGGGTCTGGCAAAGTTTTTGAATGATGGCGTATTCCAGGTCTCCCTGCCGGCTATCCGTACCCACGTAGGTCACCGACCCCTTGCCCAGGCGTCGGTGAATAACGGTGGGGCTTCCCTGATAATATTGATTGGCATGTACGGCCCAGGTCTCCGTCTCTGGCCCGGGGATAAGAATTTCCCCCCAGGAGTTCCAGGAAAATGTTTGGCCGTCCGATTGCACCTTGCCCTCCAGCCCTGGTGGCAGATGATCATAAAAGTCCACTTTTCCTCCGATGAGCGGGTAGATGGGTTCGGCCCAAAGGGCACGCCAAAACCTGGCTTCCCGGTCTTTTTGCCCTGTTCTGCACGAAATCACCAGGTTTCCACCGGATGCGGCATATTGGGTCCATTTATCCACCGCCCCCTTGTCCAGGAGTTGAAATGCGGGTACGACCACCACGGCGTAATCGTCCAGCGGATGTTCTTCGCGCAGGATGTCCACCGGGGCATTAAGCCGGACGAGGGCATTGTAATATTTGGTCAGGTGGTTCATGTAATTCCAGCGGTCGGTTTGGGGTTGGTTGTCCTGTTCGAAGCGGTTGTCCAGAGAATAAACGATCGCGCTTTTTCTGGCCTTTACGTCGGCGGGCATGGTTTCCGAGGCGCCGGATTTCCGGAGTTGCCGGATCTCGTCGAGGAACCGGACATATTGTTTGCCTCCGGAACTAATCGTTTGGCGGTCTTTTTCCAGCATAGCCGTATGGTATTGTTCTCCTCCCGTTTCCGGAGAAAGAAACCGGTAATTGCACGCCAGATCGCTTCCTGCGGCAAACGCATGCCAAAGCCACATATACACAGCCCCCGGCAACGGTTGCGGATTGAATACGCCCCAATTGACCTGCCCGGGCTGCAACTCCATCACCCCGGTAATTCCCTTAACCGGGCGGAAGTAATCGGATGCCAGGCCAATCTGCTCCGGCGACCCCAGGCGGAATCCCTGCTCCCCAATGCCTTTGTCGTACCCGGCAACCAGGTATTTGGTGTAGGTTACAAAATCCAGGTCGGCGCTTTTTCCCGGATCCACCGATTCATAAAAAGGCATAAAGTTGCTGGTAATCCACTGGGAGGGGGCGATATGTTTCCGGAGAATCCTGGCCTGAAACGACAAAAAGCCCGATGCTTCATCCGAGGTAAAGCGTTTGAAATCCAGAATGGCATGTGGGTTGGGTTGCGCTACGAGTTCCTTTCCATTGGGGATTTGGATCTGGGAAAAATGCTGGTAGGTCAGGCTCCAAAAAGCGGCGCCCCAGGTGGCATTGAGCTTTTCAATGGTCTGGTATTTTTTCTGGAGCCAAAGCTGGAATTTCTTTTCCGCATTTTCACTGTAATCATAAGGGCTCCCATAATGGCTGGGCTCATTGTCGAGTTGCCATCCGATGATTGCCGGATGGTTGCCGTACCGTTTCCCTAATTGCGTTACGATTTTTTCTACATATCCTTTATAAACATCGCTGCTCCAGGAGGGATGGGTTCGGGCGCCGTGCTGGATTACCCTGCCCTCCGCATTTTTGATCAGGATATCGGGGTGCTTGGCGGTCAGCCAGCGCGGCGGCGTGGGCGTAGGCGTGCACATAATCACTTTCAACCCATGTTGCTGCGCCAGGTTGACGGCTTTATCCAACCAGGAAAAATCGTAGGTTCCTTCCTTGGGCTCCATAGCAGCCCAGGCAAATTCCCCATAATGCGTAAACTCAAACCCCAGGGCCGCTATTTTCTTAATGTCGCTTTCCCAGTCTTCCGGCGCCCACTGCTCGGGATAATAATAGGTGCCAACGGTGATCAAGGAATCGGCAGGAATGATGGCGCGCTGAGCCAGCAGCGATAAAGCCATCCCCCATACCAAATGAATCGTGAGAACGAATTTCATGTGCTCCGGTTTTTTGTTGATTATAAGACTTGTTGCGACGGGATCATCGCGGGTTTAAAATGGCTCTTTTCCGCCCACACTGCGCCTTTTTCGGTCACTTAGCCCGGCTATGCTCCCTCAAAAGCCTTCGTGTGGACAGAAAATAGCTCATTTTTCCCACCACGCTGACCCGTCGCAACAAGTCTATTCTATTTTTTTTGACAAAAGATATTAGCCAAATAACGCCAGAGCCCATTCCCCCGAACTGGAATTAGGAGCTCCCCCAAAAGGATGCAAATCCGCCGCAAAGGCAGATCAGGTTAAGTGGTGTGGAAAAAGATAGAACGGACGTAAAAGCCAAAGGTAGGAATAATCGCTCAAACGGAAAAGCGCCTGGGCGCTTTTCCTGAAGGCAGAGGCATTAAAATAGAATCTGGAAAGAGCACAATCTTCAGGTTGCGTGCGCTATCTACAACCATTGGGCGTTGCGGCGTTGCCTAAACACGATTTGCAGGATGAGAAGCGATGGCCAGGAAGGGAAGCAAGGCTTAAGGCAAAGGGGTTCTGGTCACCATCGTACAAAGGCGCACTTTCTGCTGTTCACCGTCCGCCCTTGCTTTGATGGAGCTTAAATTTTCAATCCGAAGGTGTTTACCGCAATTCCACTCCGGCAAAAGGCCCCTGCTGCACGCTGCCTAATCCGGTAATGGCGCCACTTTTTATTTAGAAATTATGATCATAGTTAAACCTGCTATGTATAAAAGCAACATTATATTCAACAATACCTTGGTTGCCTTTGAAGCTTTTTCAAACTCTTTCCAAACATAAATACCCCAAAGTGCAGCAACTACTGTTGCGCCTTGCCCTAAGCCATAAGACACTGCGGGCCTGCTTTTCCAGAAGCAATAATGCTGAGTGACATTCCTATACACCATATCATACCACCTAAACTTCCAATTAAATGGTCTTTTTTCAAGCCCTTGAAATAATCCTTAAATGAAACGGGTGTTCCACTAAACGGACGCTTCATTTGTATGGTATTAAACACAAAGCTACTGATTACAATACCCACGGCAAAAATTACCAAGGCTGTATAAGGAGTAAGTTTGCCAGCTTCGGGAACATTAAAATTTGTCACCATTGAACCGGCGACATATTTGTAAAATAACCCCATTAAAGATCCACTAACTACTGACAGAATCAATCCTTTTTTAGAAATACCTGATGTGGAACTGGTTTGCAATTTATGATAAGCCCTTGCGTTTAAAATTATTGCCAATGCAATTAAAGTAACACCTCCAAAAATTAAAATCGGATTGCCTTGTGGGTTTGATATATAATTAACAATCACGCCTAATACCAGGGCAATGCCTATACCTACGGGAAAAGCTACTGACATACCTGCAATTCCTATGGCAGCCACTAATAAGATATTGGCTAAATTAAAAACAACTCCTCCGATAAAAGCATAAAATAAATTGCTATTAGCTGCTTGGCCAATATCATTCACAAACGACCTGCCTTCGTTTCCATAACTTCCCAATGTAAAAGCCAGTAAGAGCGTAGTGATTAAAATACCAAAGCCATAGTCCCAATACAACAATTCGAACCGCCATGTTTTGGTAGTGAGTTTGGTAGTATTTGCCCAACTGCCCCAGCATAGCATGGTGATTACACAAAGTACAATAGCCAGTCCGTAATTTTCTACGATATACATAATGTTGGTTTTAATTGGTGATCAATTCGAAATTTATTTCTTTTCTATAGGGTATTGATGATTGCGCTCCCATCCTTGTTACGGAAATGGAAGCAGCTTCAACAGCAAATTTTACCGCGTTTTCCCAATCTAATCCTTCAGTGAGTGCAACTACTAATGCCCCACTGAAGGTATCCCCAGCTGCGGTAGAATCTATAGCTTGCACAACCGGGGCATTAATCTTGAAACTTTGTGTATTGTTTTGAAAATAAGCACCTTGTTTTCCAAGGGTAATGATAACATTCTGGACTCCTTTCCTTAAAAATATTTCAGCAGCCTGGGAAGCAGTAATTTCATCATATACTTTTATGCCAGTCAGAAAAGTTGCTTCTGTTTCATTCGGCGTGATAAGGAATAAACCATTCAATATCTCGTCAGATAAATTTTGTGCAGGGGCTGGATTAACAATAACTTTCTGAAGAATAGCCTTAGCCTTTTTTGAAACGGATGCAATAGTTATCATTGGGATTTCCAACTGCATTAAAATAATTTCTGCTTCATTTATCTCCTTAACCTGTTCAATATCCGTTGGCATAAGATGGGCATTGGCGCCGGGAGCAACAACGATACAATTTTCCCCCTCTTCATTAACCATAATCAACGCAGTTCCAGATGGATTTTTTTCGTCAATAAGAACAAAATCAGTATTGACATTTTCTTTTTTAAATCCATCAATACTTTGCCTTCCAAAAATATCATTCCCAACTTTTGCAACAAATAGGACATCTCCACCCAATCTGGCAGCAGCAACTGCCTGGTTTGCCCCTTTTCCGCCGGCATTCATAAAAAAAGTACCTCCCATTATGGTTTCGCCGGGACCTGGAAGCGATTTTGATTTTACCACCATGTCTGTATTGGAGCTGCCGATAACTATTATCCTTTTTTACACATTTGATTTAAATTTTTTCAGTTACATTTTATCCAATCCACTTTCACAACATTAGATTTAGCCCGTATTTTTATGGTATTCTTTCCTTTCTTCAATTTATGAATACCAATATGTATTTCATTGAACTCCTTACTGGTTACCAGCACATTTACTTTTTTCTTATTAATGCTAACTGCCAATTCTGTGGGCACGGTTGCTGCCGATGCCCTGAGCGTAAGGTCATATTTTCCAGTAGTTAAACTTTCAAAACGGTAAACCACCCATTCAGATGCTTGAAGTTCAATTGATTGCTCCGACCAAAACTGATCTTTATCCTTACTGTCAAGATGTATTTTTACCGGCTCGTCCCTTCTGTAAAATTTTGATTTATTTATGGTGTCCAGTACAAAGTAAGAATGGTTGAACCCATTATGTTCATAATTTTCAGCCTCAATTTTTCCGGGGACTCTTGGTAAGATAGCATTGCATACATCTTCAAAATAATCGCAGTTGGAAAGTTTAATATTCTCTAGAAATTCATTCAATACTTTTTCAGCAAGTACCGCATCCGGTTTGGCGCCGCCTTCGGTATATGCTGAAATTAAATCCCAATGGTCTGGCTTTTTAATGGAGTAAGGCGTGTTTTGGGTATCTAATTTTTTTCCAAGGCCAAAAAGAAAACCGATGTTGTTCGCTTCAAATAATTGTGTGGTTGCCCAATAAATGGCATTTCCTTTTCGCCTGTTTCGCCAACCCATATTGGCGTGTTAAGTTCCTCTCGTTTATTTAAAAATTCATCTATGCTATTCAAATTATCGGGTCTGGCCCAGCAATAATAATGGAACTGATAAAACGTATTGCTATCGAATGGTTTATCAAAAAGCGACCAATCGTTTGACCAATCGAACCCTTCTAAAGTAATCATGTGCCTCTGATCTATTTTTTGCGTATTTCAGAAGTGATTCTTTGGTACAGCGGGACTAGTAAATGCTTGTATTTATCTGCAGCGCCAGTTCCTTTTGGTAAAGGTTCATTCAGTAAATCATAAGCAGCAACAGCTGGCTCGTCTTTGTATCGCTGTGCTATTTTAATCCAGAGGTCAACCAGCTGGTCCTGGTATTTTTTTTCAATAAAAAGTTCGGGTATATTGTTTGGGCTATCATCAATATTGGCGCCCGTTTGCCCACCTGGCGCTCCATGCATATCAATGATTACATATATTCCATATTTTTTACACCATGAAATCAGGTTATCGATTAAAAGAAATCCTTCTTCAACGTAAACGGGGTTTTCGCCTTCCGTTAAAAAGAGCCTGGAGTTTAATGCTGGCCGTACTGAATTAAATCCCAGTTCGGCAATTCGCTTGATGTCCTCTTCTGTGATGTAATTTTCCCTGTACGTTTTCCAGAACAGTGCAGCTTTCTCTTTGCCAATCAAGTCGGCAATAACTTTTTCAATTTTTCGGGGGCGATCTCCCAGGTTTCCAAATTTCCACATGTATCCTTCAGGTAAAAGCCAGTTTCCAAGTCCAACTCCTTTTAAGAAAACTTTCTTTCCTGATTCATCCACAATATCCTGACCTGCTGTATGTAAAAAACGGATGCCCTTTTCCTGTTTTTTTTGGGCGAAAGAAACCATGCTGTAGAGCAAAATTAAAACCAGGAGCGCTATTTTTTTCATCTCTTTAATTTTTTATTTGAACGGGTAACCATACTCTCATTTCACCATCCGTTTGGCTGGCTTCTGCAAAGGGTACCAAAACAATTTTTTCATTACTATTTAACAGCTTCACTGAATAGGCCTGTTTACCTATCCAATTAGCTGGTAATATTCCAGATTCAGTTGCCAAGGCAAGATGGCTAATTGCTACACCTTCTTTAGAATTTGAAATTAGATTATTTGCACTAACCGAATTTAAACTTTCATCAAATGCCAGCACCTGTGGTCCACGTTGAACAGCATACAGGTTGGGATAATTTTTCCCTCCGGGAATGGTTGTAGCTGGCATATCAAAACGGATCGTCACGTTCTCCCTGGATTTCCACTTTCTTGTGATGGTTATAAATTGATTGGGGCTGCCCTTATAAATACTATCTCCTACTTGAGCGGTGTAATTGCTACACCAATAAGGCACTCTTAATGATATTGGGAAAGTGCCCGGTTTTGAGCACGTAACGGTTAAAACCAAGTTTCCACTTTCAGGAAAGTTTCCTTCTAAATTGAATGCAACATCAATACTGCTTTTGCCAGAGGTAATTACTTTATCTTTGTAAAAAGCAGGTTCATAAAATAAAACGGTTGGGGTTTTTTCCATGTTTCCGAAAGTGAATTTGGGCACTAAGGCAATGCCTCTTGGCACGCTGGACTGGCAACAGGTTATATGGCAAGTATAAGGCTTTTTACCTATCAATGGGGTGTAGTAACTCACGCAACCGGTTTGTGGATTTTCGGCAGCAAGCAAATGATTATACACTGTTTTTTCCAATTCGTTCAGGTATTTAATATCCCCAGTAGTTTCAAATAAATTTTGATTAAGCTGCACCCAGGTGGTTGTCACACATCCTTCCCCCATATTATCTTTAATGCCCGCAGGTAAGTAGTTGTCTTCCTGAAAATATTCATGAGAACTGGAAGTTCCTGTAATGTATAGTTGATTAGTCACAACATCCTGCCAGGCTAATTCGGTAGCTTTCAGAAATTTTTTATCCCCGGTTATTTGGTAGAGCTTAATCAATCCAACATAATTAGAGAGCATTTCATACGATTTGTTATTACCTACTTTATTAATTTTTCCCGTTTCAAGGATCGAGCTGATTACTTTTGGGCCGTTATCCTGATCCCATGCTTCTAATATGTAGTAGCAAAAATCCAAATACTTTTTGTCCGCTGTGTATTTGTATAATTCGACCATTGCGTCTAATACACTGGTAGCAGCCATACCCATATGTGTCCCCGCTGTTATAATATCCATTTGGCCAGGCTTATTTCCAAATGTTTTGCATAACAGGTTTCCTATTTTTACACATGACTCTAAAGCGGGCATATAACCCGTAGCAGCATAATAGGTCAGTAATCCGTGCAGGTTATATTTGTGGCTCCATACATCCCAGCTGGTCCAGTATTGATCTGGAGTGTACGTACCTAAATAGCCATCTTCCTTTTGAGTATTGATCAGTTGATACATTAACCTGTCCATTTGCTTTTTTAAATCCTGGTCGCCAGTAAGCTTCCATACATTACAGGCAGCCTCTAAATACTTCCCTATATGCTCGCCAGCCCAAGGGTGAATACCTGGCCGATCTAAATAGGAACCTATTAAGCCAAATTCATCAACTTTTAACAACCTTTGCGTAAGATTTTTTTCAAACCTGGTTCCTAAGTACCCAGTGAATCGTTCATCTTGAAAAGCAACCGTGTTGTAATTATTTTGAATTTTATTTTTTACTAACGGTTTTACTTCTTTCAGAACAGGAATTTCAAGATGATTGGCCGCAATGAAAAACTGTTCCTTTTGGGTAAAGAGCGTACTGTTGTTATCATTAATCTGATAACCGACATTAAATACATTTTCGGTCGAAGATTTGAAATTTGAGAAGGTCACAGCTGTTTCCGCGCCTGCTTTTGCCGGTAGTTGTACACTTTTTTGTATCGGTAAACAAAATTTTTTTATTTGCCTTGTCGGCTATCCAGTATTTGACTGTTCCGCTAAAAGCAATGTCTGTTTTATTTGCAAATGTAATTATTGCAGTAAAACTGTTTTTTGCTGTTTCCATGAAGCTATGGCTCACCGAAACTTCGTCAATCCAGCCAAGCGGTTCAATACGGTAAGGGCCTTCCCACATACCCATTCCGCCAATCAGATTATAAATCCTTACGGCAATTAAATTTTCTTTGTCCCATTGTACCATGTTTTCGGGTATGGTATAGACTCTTTGTTCTGAACATTGGGTAACATAGTTCGGCGGCAAAGAACCTGTTTCTCCAATTAGTTTCCCATTAAAATAGGTTTGATCAACATCATCGATTTTACCAAGCCTTAGCTTTAATCCCTTTCCGTTATTGGTTTTCAGCGTTGATGGGATTGTCAATTTGATTCTATACCAACAAAAAGAGGAGTCGTTTTTAACGTCATTAAAACTATTGGGAAATATCTGGGTTTGCCATTCCCTATCGTTGAACGCCGGGCTTGCCCATTCCGGGTCATCGCCAAATTTTAATTTACTTTCTTTGGGCAAGGGAATTGATTGCGAAAAACCATTTAGGCTGATCAATATGAAAACTGCTGTCTTTACTAATTTCATATCATTTGTTTTAAATTTATTGTAATTGTATCAGTCAATTAATTCAAAATTTTCCGTCAATCGTATATCTTTTGATGAAGCTCCAATCATTAGACTTGTTGCGACGGGTCAGCGTGGTGGTAAAAATGAGCTATTTTTCGTCCACACGAAGGCTTTTTGAGGGAGCATAGCCGAGCTAAGTGACCGAAAAAAGGCATAGTGTGGGCGAAAAAGAGCCATTTTAAACCCGCGATGATTCCGTCGCAACAAGTCTATTATTTCAAAATCACCTGGTTCGGCTACCCATAGTAGTTGCTGATTGTACATACTACTGGACATTCTCGTTTTCATAGCGCCCAGACCTTCCAGGTTTCGCCAACCCGAAAGGTCTCGTTCCCAAAATGTCCAGTAGTGTGCTATCCGGAATTCCTTTACGAAATTAAATTCTTTGACCAATCCGTCCTCAGGGATATCCTCCTACTCAAACTGCACCGATAATGTCCAGGACTTGCGTTTGGTTCTTGAAAACGGTTTCACCAGGAGGAGTCCATCCTGCATGGAAAAAGAAGCCCGCTTTCCATCCAGGAAAACGGCTTTTGGCGTGGCATGGGCATGGATAACCACCTCCCACCGGCGTTTGGGTTCCATTCCTTTGTACTGGCCATAGACCGCCTCCGTACGCAGGGAAAATCCTTTTTGGAGCAAGTTGTTGCGCGATTTGGGTCGCTGCATAGACCCCATTCAAGTAATCGTTGCTGCTGCCGTCGTCCTCGACCAGAACAAACTGTCCGTTTGCGCCCGGATAAACGTGCAACTCCAGCACGTCGTTTGTGCCGGCTTCAATCGAGCGGGCGTACTTCCGCATAGGAATAATCGCGCCCTGGCGCACAAAGACCGGCATACGCCCGACAGGCGCATCGACTTGAATGGTCGCTTCTCCTGGATACACCTTCCCTGTCCAGTAATCCATCCAGTGCGCGCCACCGGGCAGGAACACCGTTCGCGTAGTTTGTCCCTGCCCGTATACCGGCGCTACCAGGAGTTCTTCCCCTAACAGATACTGATACAAATGCCCGGGAATAGGACGGATAGGGGTTACCCCTTCCAGGCGCGAACGTTGGGCATAGGTGTACAGGTATGGGAATAACCTCATTTTCAGGTGGGAGTAGTCTCGGAAAACCCGGTCTGCCCGATCCGAAACCAAAAAGGGAATATTGCGGGTAGGATTCTCCGGTTGGGCAAACGGGGTCGTCAGAGGGACAAAACAAGCAAACTGGAGCCACCGGATGAACAGTTCCTCGTCGACATGCCCGTCTTCGCTGACGGCGAAGCCGCCCATGTCGTTCGCCAGGAAAGGAATTTGGTGGGTTCCTTTGCTCAAATCGGTATACTTGGCTATATTTTCCTTAAACCCCACGTAGGGCAGCCAGGGGGAAAACGTCCGGGTATGGGTAGTCGCAGACCAGTCGGACCGGGTATCGTCGGTCCATTTCCCGGGGTACCGTTTGTATTCTTCGGATTCCCTTCCGGCGCTGTGGGAGAACATAAATCCCCTGCCCTCGGTTTCCAGGCCCAGTTCCTGGGTCATTTCGAACATGGCCCTGCACACGTGGATGGCGTCGGTCCGGTCCAGTTTGATAAAATCCAGGCCTTTATCGAAAAAAGGTTTCATTTTTTCCTTAAAAAGAGCCACTGCTTTGGGGTTGTGGAAATCGATATTTCCACACCAGGTACCTTTCGCCGGATTACTGCCGTCGCCGATGATGGTGGTCCGGCTCCCGTTGTGCCAGCTGTTGGTTTCCACGTATTCATTGGAAAACAACCCCTTGGATTTAAATTCCTCATACACCGGCTCGTTGCCGGCCTGGAAAATACAATCCCAAACCCACATGCCGGATTTGATGTTGTTGCGCTTCATGAAATCCCACATGCCCTGCATATCGGGATAAGACGCCGTATCGGCCACGAAATCCAGATACTTTTTAGGTCCCACGCCCTGGTTTTTCCAGTCCCAAATCCAGGAGTCGATCCAGAACGCATCGATGGGATAATCATGGGCCAGGATGTCCTTGATCAACCCAACGGTCTGTTCCTGATTGGTGTACGCGCCGTACACCATTCCAAAGGCCCATGCGGGAGGCAGAACCACGTTGGTATCCGCCGGGGCCATACCCGGACGAAACCACGAAGGGGTATCCTGCGCGAAACCGCGCGCCAAAGGCAAAGAAACCATCCACAGAACGAAAAAACACAGTTTAACCTTCATTACGGCAGCGTTTATTCCGGTTTTTCACGCATTGGGCCATGGCAACCGGAGCACATCACGTTCATTAATTTCCGGGGTTTCTCAGTAGCTGTTCGATTCCGTCTGCAATAGCTGTTTGGGATCGCGCTGTCAGGTGCACCCCATCATACGTGATCCTTCCATTGGATGGGTTCAACAACCGGTGCGTATCAAAAAACAGGCATCCCTGTTGCTGAGCCAGACGTTCCAAAATCCCTTTCCATTCCCGGACGCAAGCCTCGCCTCCCTGGTATTTGGCTTCGGCAAAGGCCTCTTCCATCGGCGGAGGGCTCATGTACAGGAACCTCGTTTTGCCGGGATCAACCAAAGACGAGGCGCGCAAGCGGCGGATCAGCTCCAGGAAATGGCGTTCCATAGTTTGGGTATCTCCGCGGAAAACCGCCTTGCAATCATTGGTTCCCAGGGCGATCAAAATCATATCGAAAGGTTTTTCTGCATTTTGCCGGCTAGCAAACTGAATCAGCGAGTCGGCATTTCTCAAGGTGTTTAGTTTGGGGTTGTCCAGATTGTCATATCCGATGGTATTGCCGGAAACGGCGTAACGGACCAGGTTTCCGTAGGTGAGGCGGCGCTTGAGGATATTCGTCCAGCTATCGGCTGCCGTTTCGTTGGAAGCCCCGATGACGAGCACCGACCCCTCCAGCCGTTGCCGGGGGCCGCCGATGGGAACCAGGTCCAGCGCTACAGATTCGAGCTGCTCATGGCCGCCTTCAAACAGCGTAAGGAAAATATTGCGATATTGGCGAAAGTAATGCCGCTTCCGGCTGCCGATGAATCCGAAATCAGCAGAAGGGAAACAGCGCTTGGACAATAACTCAACCATGTCTTCTTCCGGCACGGCGTATTTGGATTTCCGCCCATCCCAATGCCAGACCAACCGGTTGAACATGTGGATACTCTGGGTAACGGGAACCGATCCGGTATACCCGTCGTGAATACCGGCATACAAAAACAAGCTCCCTTTCCGGGGCATTTTCGGGGGTAAGGGGTCAAAAATCGGGGATCTCCTTTCGGCTTCAGCGGCATTCAGGGTTGCCCCCGGCCCGGTAACCTGGAGAATGTGCGCGGCATAAGGCAAATTCCGGCTCTTGGTTTCCCAGAACCAATCCTTAACATTTGAAATAGGGACCCATGCCGAAAAGCTCTTAACCGGCCGCTGTATCCTGGTATAGCACAACAAGGTCGCGTAACCTCCTCCGGAGACCCCGATGATATGGATTTCTGACGTATCGACGTTTCCCTTTGAAACAGCGTATGCAATGGCATCTTCTATATCCTCCACCACCATGGGGCTTCCGCAGGCCTCCGGGCGGGTATTGGGCCCGCGGAAGTCAGGATGCATGTAGTGATATCCCTTTTGGATCACTTCATGGATCAAGGGATCAAACTGCTCAAAATTCCCGCTCCAGCTATGCAGGCTGACAATAAGCGGCCGGGGGTTAGTTCCTGGAGCCTGGAAGAACATCGCGTTTTGGGGGGAATGCCCTCTGGAAGAAGGGATGACGATACGCTCCACCTCCTTCGGCCAAAAGCTTTTCCCTGGATCATCCCAGGGGGTCTGAGCGGAGAGCGTTCCACCCTGAGCCATGGCCAGCAACAGCGCAACCCATGCCCCACAACGCCCCCAAAAGCTTCCCGGGTTTTTCAATCGCGTCGTTTTCATTCAAAAAAGGCGTCTGGCTGCCCTATTTTTGCTGGTAGACCTTCACATAATCAATTTCAAAGACATGCGGAAAGAGGGTATCGTCTATCCCTTTTTGTCCTCCCAATCCTCCTCCAATAGCCAAATTAAGGATCAGATGAAACGGCTGGTCAAACGGCCAGGCGCCAGAATCCGTGTGCTCGTTTTTGAAGGTGAAATAGAGGTCTCCGTCGACGTAAGACCGCAATTCCTCTGCTTCCCATTCCAGAGTATACACGTGAAACCGGGAGGTCGCCGTGGGAAGGTACCGCCTTTTGCCTACCTGGGTTCCTTTCATGTGGTTATAGCGTCCGGTATGGACCGTCGACAACACCGTGTCCGGATCAAAACCTACATGTTCCATAATATCGATTTCGCCTCCATTGGGCCATTGCCCATAGGGACTTTGCGTAGGCATCATCCAGATCGCAGGCCAGGTGCCGCGGCCTTCCGGCAATTTAGCCCGCACCGACACTTTGCAATATTTCCAGTCGCCTTTGTTTTTGGTGGTCAGCCGGGCGGAGGAATAGGCTTTCCCGGAAGTCTCCTCATTCCTGGCGGTAATCTTCAAGGTTCCCTTATCGACGTAGGCGTTACGTGGATTCGCTTCGGTATACCATTGCTTTTCGTTGTTTCCCCATCCGTAAGTATTTCCCCGGGTGTCGTAGTTCCATTTGGCGCTATCCGGCAAGCCCTTGTAGTTGAACTTGTCCGACCAAACCAGTTCCCATTTAGGCGACTGGGCAGCCAGTTGGAGGCCGGCAAGAAGAAAATATCCGGCGATCCGTATTTTAGTCCACATGCCATTTCGTTTTGCAGGATAAAAATAACTTTTTTTAGACGTTAGCCGCTGGGGATTGGTGGTTAGTGGTTAGTGGTTAGTGGTTAGTGGTTAGTGACTGAAGGCACCAACCACCAACTACCAACTACCAACTACCAACCACCAACCACCAACTACCAACTACCAACCACTAACCACTAACCTCCCCTTTCTATTGCAGCCACCAGGGCGTTTTGTTGATCCCATCATACCCATCGTACTGTTCCTGCACCGCTTTGTTGTAATTATCGGCGTTGGTAGTCAGTTCATTGGGCGGGTACTTCCAGCGTTTGGGGTAGACTTTGGGGTCATCCGGGTTCAGGCTGGTCGCTGGGTTAAGGGGAAATTCCGGATAGCCGGTGCGGAGGAAAGTCCGGTAGCTGAACAAGCCATTTCCCTGGAAGAAGTCCAGCAGCCAGCGCTGGGTGATAATCTGCTTGATGCGGTCGGCTTTTGTGCCGCCGGTTTTATACGCAGCTTCTCCGGTAAAATACCCGTCGATGTAGCTTTGCGTGATCGGCATGCTATGCAGGTTTGCCGCCGTTGCGGAAGGTAACCCCATATAGTATTTCAGGATGGCTTTAACCCCGTTCTCGTAGTAGGTTTGGGCAGAGCCTGGCAACCATCCTTCTTCGATCGCCTCGGCGATGATAAAGCATTGCTCCGAATAGGTAAAATAGAGCATAGGGTCGCCGGAGCGCAAGGCCACGTAGCGCTTGTTCACCAGCGAATACTTGCCGGCAGCCCGGTTGAGGGCGAGCTGATCGGCAGACAATTCGGTCGGCGCACCCACATAAGCGGCAAAATCGTTGTCCTTGAGACCGCCGGTAATTTTCTCGGCAGCTGGTTCTGCGAAATAGAACAGGCGGCGGTCGTTAGTCAACTTGAGAGCATTGACAACCAAATCGGAAACTGCGGTGTTGATCCTCCGGCTTTCGCCATTGAAAAAGGGATGGCTGGCATTGGTGTTCTCGGTGTAAACCAGCTGGAAATTGTCCGCTTCGGTCAGGAGGTTGCCTGCAGCAACGATTTCCGCAAACCGGGCTTTCTGTTCCGCTGTGATTTTTTTGCTCATCGTGTTCAACACCTTTAGTTGCCAGGCATTGCAGAGTCGGCGCCACTTGACCGGGTCCCCGCCGTACATGATGTCGCCGCCAAATTTGGCGCCTTTAGCGAAATTGGCTTCGGCTAGTTTCAGGTCGTCCAGAACTTGTTTGAACACATCGGCTTGCTTGTCGTATTTCGGTTGCGTAATCCCATCCACGGCTTTGCCCGCTTCAGAATACGGAATGTCCCCCATCTCTACAGTCATCCCAAACCCTCCGGTTGCTTTGAAGAAAAGCGCCAGCCCTTTGAAGGAAGATTCGGTTGGGTTACCTTTAGCAGCCTCCTCCATCAATTGGAGATTGGTCAGCTTCTGCAAAGCGCCGAAGCTGCCATAAGGATAATACGAGTAATAATACTGATACGGATTAGGGTTGGTTTCCAGCAGCACGGTATGCTTTGCCCACAGGTTGCCTGATCCGAAGTCGGTGGGGTTTACATTCCAAAACCGGTAGGCGTCCTTCATCAGCTGGGTGGCCAGCAAGTCGGGAGTCACGGAAGTTGGGGCATTGGGATCAGTATTCAGTTCATTGAAATCGGTGCATGAACTGAGGGTAAAAACAATCAGCCAGGTTATGGCAATAAATATTTTCCCTTTCATTGGATGCTGTTTTAGAGTGACAGTTTAAAGTTAAAGCCAAGGTACCTGACGGAGGGGTCAGCAAAATCCTCGCGCCCGCCATCGGGGTCGGAGTATTTGAAATCCTTGGCTTTGAGGAATACGTTCTGTCCGATAAAGCTGATGGACGCGCCCCTGGCAACCCCCTTCAGGATGGTAGACGGGAACTGATACGTAAGTGAAATTTCGCGAATTTTGAAGAACGTTTTGGAATACGTATCCGCAGGACTTCCGTTTCCACCCCATGCGCTACTGTTGTGCTGGTCGATCGCGTATTGCTTGTAGGTCGTATACACGTCGTTGGGAGCAAACTCGCGGGTGTCTTTGGTGATATTTCCCAAGGCATCGTAAGTAACCGTACCGCCTACTACTTTAACGCCCTGGCCCAGGAAGTTGGATGTACCCGGACTGGCGACATCTTTTGCGCGCTCCGGGGTAAGGGAGTTGGGGTGTATCCCTGCTTGCCACATATAGCTTTCGGTCCGGGTATTCATGAGCCCCCCGGAAACCCCGTCCAGGGATACATAGAGGCTGATGTTTTTGTAGCGCAGCGTCGTATTGGCGCCCCAGATCCAGTCGGGATCCGTGAATCCGAATCTGGAATCGTAGGAACTATACACCAACCGGCCGTTGTTGAAAATCAAATCGCCGGAAGGACTGCGCAACCAGTCGCGGCTGAACAGCACGTCGACGCGTTCGCCCACCTGAACCCATGGCTTTTTGGCGGAGAACACGGAGTCGAGGGCAGAATATACGCGTTTGTAGGTCGACCAGTTCATACTGACATCCCATTGCCAATCCTTTCTGCTCAGCGGAGTGCCTCCCAGAACGACTTCCCAGCCGCGCCGGTTGGTCACTTCCTTGGTATTGGTAAACACCCCGGAGTATCCCGTAGCGGGGGAAATCGATCCGGTAATGATGCCGTTGTACAACTTCTTGTCGTAGTAGGACACATCAAAATTCAACTTGTTTTTAAACATCAATGCCTGCAAGCCCACTTCGGCCGTATTCGCCGCCGCAGGCGTAATATCGGAAGGATACAGGCTGGACGGCACGCTGGCGCCGCTGAGGGTGTTCCAGGTGGCATTGTTCAGCGTGTAACTGCTGTTGATCGAATACACGCCGGGAATGGTTTTGGATACGGCGTAAGACCCTCTTACCTTCAGGAGGTCGAGCCAGTCTTTGGTAGCAGGCAGCAATTCGGACACCACAAAACTACCGGATACCGAGGGATAGAAGTAGGAGCGCTTCGCTTCCGCCAGGGTGGAGCTCCAGTCTTCACGACCCGTTACTTCCAGGTAAATCAATTGGTTCCAGGAAATGCCCAACCGTCCAAACACCGAATTCACCTGCCTGCGATAAAGGCTTTGGTTAACCACCGGAGAATTCACAGACGCTTTGATGGAGAAAAAGCCCGGAATCGAGATGCCCCCGTTGGTGGCGGAGTTCAGGTTATCGTCCCGGTTGTAGAAGATCGTTCCACCCGCCAGGTATTCAAAGGTGAATTTGTTCAGTTTGCGGTCTCCGGTCAGCAACATATCGGTGTTGATACTATACCCGGAGCTTTGCCCGATCACGTACGCACCGGTGTTGCCTCCGTTCCAGGTGTAGGGATTCCCTGGAACTCCCGTGTTGCCCGTAGACACATAAGAGCCTTTGGACACCCGCAATTCGCCCACTTCCTTGTAAAAATCAACCCCGGAGCGAACCGTGGCGTTCAGCCAATCGGCGATCTGGTAATTCACCGACAAGTCCACGTTGAAGATATCCCGGTTGATTTCGTTCGTGCGCTCAAAACGGTCAAAATACGGGTTGTTTTGACTGGCGCCGGTATACGAACCATTGGGTTGCAATCCATAGGTGTAGTTTTGCTGCAGGCCTTTCGTGATCCAATAGTTGTCCTTGTAATCCATCAAATCGAAGTCGGTAGCGGACCAGATGAGGACGGTGTACATAGGATCGTAGGAAGTATACCCGTTAGAACCCACGTTGGGCGACGTCCGCTTCGCATACGACAGGTTGGAGCTCACCCGGAACTTGTCAAGATTCAGGTCTGCGCCAAAAGAATAGGTGTATTTATCCAGCGTGGAGTTCGGGTACTGGCCCTTGTTCTCGGTCCAGTTCAGGGAGTTACGTAGGGAAATGTTCCCTTTGTTGTACGCCACATTGAGGTTGTTGTTGGACGCATACCCTTGTTCCAGGAAGTTTTGGAAATTGTCTACGCCAACCGGAAGATAAGGCATACTCTTGAAGGCCTTTTCAAACGGATCCCACTGCGTCTGCTCTTTGCCGTCCATGACGGTCCCCCAGGACTGGTCGGAATTGATATTATAGGTATTGTTGGTACCCCTTCCATAAACCGACTGCTTTTCGGGGATAGCCAGGAACCCTGCACTGAACATGGTATTACTCGTAAACTCGACCGACAAACCCGCAGCGCCTCCGCTCCCGTTTTTAGTGGTAATGAGGATGGCGCCGTTAGCCCCTCGGAAGCCATAAAGGGCGGAGGCGGTAGCGCCTTTCAGGACGCTGATGGATTCGATGTCTTCCGACGAAAAATCTCCCAGCGATTTGTTCTGGTAGGCCACCCCGTCGATGACGATAAGCGGCTGTTCGCCCCGGATGGTAATGTCGGGCAAGGAGCCAAAATCCGAGGAGTTTCTCACCAGCAACCCAGCGACCTTACCGGTCAGGGAGGTGGCTACTTCAACCCCGGAGACCTTTTGCAGGCTTTCTCCCGACAATTTTTGCACGGAATAGCCCAGGGCTTTTTCTTCCCGCTTGATTCCTAATGCCGTTACCACCACTTCGGAAAGTGTAGTGGCTTCCTCCATTTCGATAGTAAGGTCTCCTGCCTGGAGTACCGGAACTTCAATTTCCTGCATCCCAACATAGGAAACCACCAGGACAGAGCCGATGGCCGGCACGGTAATCTGAAAACTCCCGTCGTCTGCGGCGATAACCGCCTGGTCGGTGTTCTTCACCTGAACGGTTGCCAAGGGAAGCGGGGCGCCGGTAGCACTTGCCACCACCTTACCCCTCACCGCGATGCCCTGAGCGGCGACGCTCCCGGCAAAAGCAACCAGCACAACCATTACGTTAATTGCTGCTTTAATCCATTTCATAAACAAATCATTTGAGTGGAAAAACTTGGTTATTATTCAAATCCTTTGAAAAGCAAAAAAACGTTAATACATCAATCCCACGCACAACGCACATCGATACCCTAATATAGGGTAAGTGCCGAGCTGGAAATAGCTCATAAGGTTTTTAGAATTAAATTTGGCTTATGCCAAATCAATAGAACGAATCTAATCAATAACTTTTCCTTACTCAAATAATATACCACAACACCGCTACAGCATTTCGGCGTTCCCTTTCACAGGATACATCAAAAAGTACACAGCACCCCATCACGAATTACAACATTACTACATCAACCTTTTTTTTTCTACCTTTAGGGCAGCACGATACCCAAAACCCAAAC
This sequence comes from Haliscomenobacter sp., assembly GCA_016713275.1. Lineage (GTDB taxonomy): Bacteria > Bacteroidota > Bacteroidia > Chitinophagales > Saprospiraceae > JADJPL01. Next base: position 51,394 of record JADJPL010000012.1, on the reverse strand, counting down.
GGTATGCAAGAATTTCCTCGTTGTCGCATTGGGGCAAAGGCTAGGCCCCGCCTCCGAAGGATGGCTCTCCAGGCAGCCGGGGTTATCCTATGGCTTTTCGCATCCTTTGCTGCCTTTTGCCAGGGGATTCCTTTTACACAGAACTTCGACAAGCATCAATATCGGGGAGGCACCCAAAACTGGGCCATTACGCAAGACGACGACGGGATCGTATACATTGCCAATAACAAGGGGCTTTTGGAGTTCGACGGCAAAAGCTGGCGAATCACTCCGGTGGATAACCAAACGATTATCCGCTCGCTGGCGTTAGGGAAACATTCGAGAATTTGGGCTGGCGCCCAAAGCGAATTCGGCTATTTCGAGCCCAATTCCAAAGGGATTTTAACCTACCACTCCCTCCGAAATCTGCTCCCCTCCCCTCCGATTGCCGACGTTTGGAGAATTGCCATTGCCGATGATCATACCCCCTTCTTCCAAACCAGCAAGCTGATCTTCTCTATAAAGGGAACCACCACCCTTAAGCCGTTCCATTCCATATCCACGTTCGTTTTCCTGGGCAAAGCCAACGGACGCATCCTTGCCCAGGACATTCAGGCTGGCCTGATGGAATGGACTACCGGCGACTCCCTGAAGGTCATTGCTCCCCCGCCCCCAAAATTCGGGATTATTTCTTCCCTTTTGCCCTGGAGCAAAGACACGATCCTGATCACCACCCAGAATGGCTACCTCTGGGCGCTTTCAGGAAACCAAATTTCCCCCTGGCAAACCGAAGCCGATGACTTCCTCCTCAAAAACCGGATTTATACGGCCGCAGTGCTCGCGGATGGCAAACTGGCTTTGGGTACTTCCCAGGGCGGCATCGTCATCCTGGATCGCCAGCGCAAACCCTTTGTCTTCCTGAACAAAAAAAATGGCCTCCAAAACAACAATATCCTTTCCCTCTTCACCGACCGGCAGGGAAACCTTTGGGCTGGCTCCGACAATGGCGTAGACTACATCCTGGTCAACTCCCCTTTTTCCTTTCTGCTCCCCGACGGAGACCTCGAAGGGGCCGCCTATTGTGCGAATCTCGACGGCCCCTGGGCGTATTTTGGCACCAACAACGGGCTGTATGCTACTCCGTTGCCTCCGGACAAAATCCTGGCCCATAGCGCCTTTTCGCTGGTGCAAAGCACCCAGGGACAAGTTTGGGGCATATCCAAAGTCAACCAGGATTTGTTTGTAGGGCATCACGACGGCCCCTACCGGTTATCCCATCCACTGCGAGCGGATCTGATCGGCTATTTTACTGGCCCATGGACCTATATGGAAATCGAAGGGCACGAAAACCTCATGCTTGTCGGCGCCTACCACGGGTTGCACCTGTTTCAGCGAAAGGACAACACCTGGCAAATCATCAAATCATACCCGGAATTTAATCAGGAATCCTGCCGGATACTGGCTATGGAAAGCCCTCATATCCTCTGGATCGCTCACCCCTACCGGGGCATTTACCGGGCGGAGTTTAGCCCTGATTTTTTAGATTTGGACGTCTCCTTTTTCAACTCCCGGAATGGGCTTCCTTCCGATATTTCCAACTACGTCTATAAAATTGGCAGTGAAATCCTTTTTACTACCGAAAAAGGCATTTTAACCTTCGATGATTTAAAAGGCGCTTTCGAACCCTATCCGTTGCTAAACGACTTCTTTCCTTCTCCTGGCAGCGTGAAATACCTCCATGAAGGCTCCAATGGGGAGATTTGGTTCGTCGCAGGCGATGAAGTTGGGTATTTGGAAGTGAGCCAACATAAGCCTACCAGAAAATACCAGAAGCGGACGATCCCTTTTTTGAAGGGGAAAATCCTGTCCGGGTTTGAATTTATTTTGCCTTATGGGCCCCACCACGTCCTCTTTGGCACAGACCGCGGGTTTATCTTTTACAACCGGAAATCGAAACCGAACCGTCCCCCAGGCGTATTGCTCCGCGACCTTTCCTTTAGCAGCCCGAAAGATAGTTTGCTGGCTACCGAACGAAAGCATCAGTTTCTTCGTTCAATCTCCAATGCACCAGTGACGTTCAAGCGCAAGGAAAACAGCTTTAAATTTGGGTTTTCCCTTCCCTGGTATGGTCAGCACGAACGCATTGAATATGCCTATTTACTCGAAGGGCTGGATACGCATTGGTCGGAATGGAGCGAAAAAACAGAAAAAGAATACGCCAATCTAAGCCCCGGAACCTACTCCTTTAAAGTCAAAGCCCGCTTTTCTGAGTTTGAGGAAACGCCGCCTTCCGTTTACCGGTTCCGCATCGCCCCTCCCTGGTTTGCCACTAAACTGGCGTATTTGCTCTATTTCCTTCTTGCAGCAGGCATCCTGGGCTACCTGGTCATTGCCCCCAAACAGCGCTTTGAACGGGAAAAAGAATTCCTCACCACCGAACACCAGCGCAAAGAAGAAGATCACCGCCGCCGGACGGAAGCTGCCAAACTGGAACTGGACCGGGTTAAACAGGAAAAACTCCAGGCGGAAATCGACTACAAAAACAAAGAGCTGGCCTCCACCACCCTCCACCTGCTGCAAAAAGGGGAAATTCTTCATAAAATCCAGGACGACATCCAGCGCATTGCCCGCACCTGCAGCGAGCCGGATACGCGCAAAGATCTTCTCTCCCTCACCAAAGTACTCGCCCAGGACGCCCAACTCGACGCCGACTGGGGCCAGTTCGCCCAGCATTTCGACCAGGTCCACAGCGAATTTCTCCGAAGGCTGCGAGAGCGCTTTCCGGAACTTACCCCCCGCGACCAAAAACTGTGCGCCTATCTGCGCATGAACCTTTCCACCAAAGAGATCGCCCCGCTCCTGAACATATCCGTACGGGGCGTGGAAATCAGCCGCTACCGGCTGAGAAAAAAGTTGCATTTAGAGAAAGACGCCAACCTGACCGACTTCCTGCTCACTTTTTAGGCAGCTCAAACCGCCCTTTCAATCCTTCGTTGGAGTTGCCGCCCACCAATACCTCGAATTCGCCTGGTTCCACGACAAACTCCCCGGTATTGGTATAAAACCCAAGCTCCTCCGCGCTTAGATCAAACCGAACCGTGGCGGCTTCTCCCGGCTTCAGGGAGAGCTTCCGGAAGCCTTTCAACTCCTTCACCGGGCGAACCACGCTCGCTACTTTATCCCGGAGGTACAACTGCACCACTTCTTCGCCAGCCAGGTTTCCGGTATTTTTAACCGACGCCTGCACCGACACCCGATCGGCGCTCAGCACCTGCACCTGGAGATCGGAATAAGCGAACGTCGTATAACTCAACCCAAATCCAAAAGGATACAGCGGAGCATTGGACTCGTCGGTATAGTGCGACCAGAATACGTCCGGCTTGGGTCCCGGCCTTCCGGTGGCATAGTGGTTGTAGTACAAGGGAAGTTGTCCAACGCTTTTGGGAAACGACATCGGCAGCTTGCCGCTGGGGTTGTTGTCTCCAAAGAGGGTTTGCGCAATGGCGTTCCCGGATTCGGAGCCCAAATGCCAGGCCTCAACGATTGCCGGCACGCGGCTTGCCGCCCAGGGAATAGTGAGCGGGCGGCCGTTCATCAATACCAGCACGATGTTTTTGTTCACCGCATACACCGCTTCGAGCAGCTCCTGCTGAAGACCCGGAAGCCCAAGATATGCGCGGCTCCTTCCTTCCCCGGCCTGTAATCCGTGTTCGCCCAGGACGAGCACCACGACCTCCGATTTCTTCGCCAGCGCAATCGCCTCTTTCATGCCCGTCCGGTCGGTTTCGTTGATCCTGAGCTCCTGTCCGAAATCCACCACCCCGGTAACCAGGGAGGGCCCCTGCGCAAACGCAACTTCTTTACTGATCTGACGCATCCCTTCCAGCACGGAAACCGCGCTGCTATCGATCGAGCCAAAGCGCCAGCTTCCCAGCGGACTGTTTTTTTCGCTGGCCAGGACCCCGATCAGGCCGATTTTCTGCTGGTTCTTCGAAAGCGGTAACAATCCGCCTTCGTTTTTCAACAACACGATTGATTTTTTGGCAACGTCCAGCGCGGCAGCGTGGTGTTCGGCAGAACCGACCAGCGTTTTTTCCCGGTTTTCATCGCAATACCGGTACGGATCGTCGATCAACCCCAATTCGAACTTCACCCGCAAAATACGGCGCACCGCGTCGTCGACGACACCCATCGTGACCTTTCCTTCTTCCACCAGCGTTTTCAGGTGGTTGACATAGCCGTAGGATTCCATATCCATATCTGAACCGGCATTGGCCGCCAATTCGGCTGCATGCTTCAGATCGCGGGCAAAGCCGTGGTCCATCATTTCCCATGCAGACCCCCAGTCCGATACCACGAAGCCCGTGAACCCCCATTTGCCTTTCAGGACCTCGCGCTGAAGAAACGCATTTCCGGTAGCCGGAATCCCGTTCAGGACATTAAACGAATTCATAAACGTACGCACCCCGGCCTCGGCGGCAGCCTTGAACGGGGGCAGAATGGCGTTGTAGATGGTGGAGGTCCCTACGTCGACGGTATTGTAATCCCGGCCTGCCTCCGCAAATCCATACCCGGCAAAGTGCTTGGCGCACGCAGCAATCGTATGGGGGGAAGCCAGATCGTTCCCCTGGAACCCCTTCACCCGGGCGGCGGCAATCTTGGCCCCCAAATACGGGTCCTCCCCTGCTCCTTCCATGACGCGGCCCCAGCGGGCGTCGCGGGAAATATCTACCATCGGACCAAAAGTCCAGTTCACCCCCCGGGCCGACGCCTCAGTGGCGCCGGTACGAGCCGATTGCTCTATGGCGCCCAGGTCCCAGCTAGCCGCTTCTGCCAGAGGGATCGGGAAAACCGTCCGGTGCCCGTGAATCACGTCGAGGCCAAAAATGAGCGGAATCCCCAAGCGGGTTTCCTTGACGACCATTTCCTGCATTTTGCGTACCTGCTCTACTCCGGTCACGTTGAGCATGGAGCCCACCAACCCGCTTTTCAAGTGGTCGTATTTCTTCTTGGCGTCCCCGCCGGCAGGAACCGGCCCAGTCACTTCCCAAAAGCCGTTGTACTGGGTCATCTGCCCGATTTTTTCCTCCAGCGTCATGAGGCGAAGCAAGGAATCCACCCGGAAATCCAGGTCCCTTTTTTGCCCCTGAAGCGCAGTGGAAAACCATACGAGCGAAATGGCGAGAAAAAACAGGTTTGTGCTCCGGATATTCATTGTCGTAGTTTTGAACGTATAGAATTTGTATATATACTCTTGTGTTGGTCCGAACGCCAAATCTACAAGGTTGATTTTCATCTTTACGCCAACAGCACTACTTCAATACTACGTCAAAAGCGTATTCTAACCCCTATTTTACCTGCTCCTGGGCGTTTTCGGCGCCCAGGAAGGTCATTTTACCCAATTTGGGTTGGGCGACTTCCCAAGTGCATAGAAACTTCCTCCAGAATGGGAGTGCTGAGCTGAAAGACCGGAATCCCGACCCTGCACATTTAATAATTCCATAACCCACAATTTGCGCCTGGTTTCCTTTTACTAAATAATTTTGCTTTATAATAAACTATTCATTTTCCTTTGAAGCATACCGATACGCCTCCCGATTTCTCCAAAACGGCGGTTTTCCATCAGACCGGGCAGCCCCTGGAAATCATCCAGCTTCCCGTCCCGTCTCCCGGGCCTGGCGAACTGCTGGTCCGCATCGAATGTACGACCTTGTGCCGCAGCGACCTCAACACCTATTGCGGCAAGCGCATCGAACCCAGTCCTACCATTCTTGGTCATGAGATCGTTGGACGGATTGTTCGTTTGGGCGCTCAAGCGCCACGCGAAGACCTCCGGGGAGCGGCCCTTGGGTTGAACGACCGGATCACCTGGGCCATTTACGCCAGCGATCCGGACAGTCCGCTGGCTCAAAAAGGCATTCCCCAGAAAGGAGACCGGCTGTTTAAATACGGGCACGAAGCTCACCGAAACCAATGGGCTCCACGGAGGGCTGAGCGAATACATTGTATTGCGCCCGCATACGCCGATCGTCAAACTGCATGAAACCATTCCTCTACCCGTTGCCGCTATCATCAACTGCGCCGTCGCCACCGTAGCCGGGGCATTGCGTTTGGCGGGCCCGGTAGAAGGAAAACAAGTGCTGGTCTGCGGGGCTGGCATGTTGGGAATGATCGCCTGCGCCATGAGCAAATCCCTGGGCGCTGCCGGCGTATCCGCCCTCGATGTGGACCCCGCCCGGTTGGATGCGGCTGGGGATTTTGGCGCTGGCCGAACATTCGTCGCAGCCGAAACCCTGCCTCAGCAAATTCAGGATTCCTTTGGCAACCCGGCGCCTTTCGATCTCGTCATCGAACTCAGTGGTAGTGCAACAGCAATGGAAAACACCCTCGGCCTGCTCGGAATCGGAGGCATTGCCGTCTGGGTCGGCGCCACCTACCCCCAACCCGACCTGCGCTTGAGCGGAGAAAAAATCATCCGCAACCTCCTGACGATTAAAGGCCTGCATAATTACAACCAGCACGCCCTTCTGGCTGCCGTCGAATTCATGGAACGCCATCACCAGGATTTTCCCTTTGAATCGATGGTCCACGACGCCTTTACGCTCGAACAGGCCAACGAAGCATTCTAATACGGGTTAAATGAAAACCCGTTCCGGGTTGGCATCCGCTTTGATCAACACCCAAACCCATAATTGAACAACAAACCGCACATGTCCAGAATCAAACTCGTCGTATTTGACCTCTCCGGCACAACTGTGGAAGACGACAACGCCGTTGCCAAAAGCCTGCACCAGGCAGCCGTTGAACACGGATTGCATGCCGGCCTGGAAGAATTCCAAAAAACCATCGGCACCAACAAGATCCGCTTGTACCAGTATATGATTGCCCGCGAACGGGGCCGGGCGGTAGAAATCGAAGACCTGGAAAAATTCGACTTTCCCGATCTGCTCGACGAGGCCAAAATGCTCTTCGACCGCTACGCCGTCCTTATGCTGGACTATTACCGCAGAAGCGTCCGGGCAATGGACGGAGCGGAAGACACCTTCCGCTGGTGCAGGGAAAACGGCATCCTTGTAGCGACGGATACCGGCTTTCACCGCGAAGTCAACGAAGCGATCATGGATGGGTTAAAATGGAAAGAAAAAGGACTTACCGATCTGGCAGTTGACGTCGAGCACACCAACGGCGTTGGCCGCCCTGCCCCTTTTATGATCTTCCACATCATGCAAACCCTGGGGGTGCAGAGCGTTCATGAAGTCATTAAAATCGGGGACACCCCTGCGGATCTCCTTTCCGGCTACAACGCCGGGTGCGCCGGAAACATCGGGGTGCTGAGCGGCGCCAATTCAGCCGCCACGCTGGGAAAATACCGGCATACCCATATCCTTCCCAGCGTAGCCGATTTGCCGGAGCTGATCAAAAGGGAGTTCTAACTATTTTTTCGGCTTCTTGGCCGGTTTACCCCAGGAGTGGGTCGTGCCGGAATCGATATCAAACAGGAGATATAGCTTTTCTGGCTTTTTAAACGCATGGTCTTCTTCGTGAATCGCGTCGATGCTATAATCGTTATCGACCGTATGCTCCTCCCAGTTGCCTTCGTAAAGAGACAGGTTGACTACCCGCAGGGAATGTTTTCCCCTCGGCACATTGACCTTCACGACGCCCCCTTTGTCTTCTTTGACTACCGCCGACTCGCCAGCGAGCGTACCGTCGATGTAGACCTGCGTTTTACAATCGTGGTTGTACCCTTCTTCCACATTGATGTAAGTGAAATAGACGGTACGGGATGCATTCTGCGCTACCGCGCCCACTGCCACAGCGAGGAAAATGGCTACGCCAAGTAGTTTTTTCATCGAATTGTTTTTTCAGTTAATCGTTTCGCTCGCAGGTACCTCCTCCACAGGAGCAGCCGCTACACCCGCCTTTACCTAAATCTTCAAAATGGTTTTTCGTCCCCAACCGGCGGGCCAAAAACTGCACGCCAACCCAACCGGCGCATAGAACAGTCAAAGCGGCTATCGCCAGAAGATGCGTATATGCTGCCATCGTCGCAATATTGAGAAATAGTTTTTAATTTACCAAGCCGTCCTGGGTTAATGCGTACTAAACAACCCGGCAAACCCCATGAACGCCATGGATAAGATTCCTGCTATAATCAGGTTAAAGGCCGTCCCTTCGATAATCTTTGGAATGCTCATCAGCTTGGTTTCTTCGCGAATACCCGCCATCAAAACCAAAGCCAGCGTTACGCCGCCGCCGCCGCCCAAAGCATACGCTATGCCTTCCCAAAACCATATTCCTTACTGGTCTGAAACAGCGCCAACCCCAAAATCGCGCAGTTCGTAGTGATCAATGGCAAAAACACGCCCAAGGCCCGAAACAGATCCTGGGTCAGTTTCTTGATCGCCATCGCCACGAATTGCACCGTACTGGGAATTACAATAATAAAACTGATTAGCCGAAGGTAAGGGACGTATTCCAATACAAACGTATTCAGCAACCATGCCATCGCCGAGGTAATCAGCATGACGAAAATGTTGGCAGCTCCTAGGCGCATCGCCGTATCCAGCTTGCTTGATACCCCAAGAAAAGGACAAAGACCCAAAAAATAGGAAAGGGTGAAGTTATTCACCAGCAGGGTCGAAAAGAATATCCAGAATAGGTTGCCCATAGTTTAAAGTTGCGAGGTTACGAAGTTGCGAGGTTACGAAGTTACGAGGTTACGAAGTTACGAGGTTGCGAGGTTACGAGGTTACGAGGTTGCGAGGTTGCGAGGTTGCGAGGTTACGAGGTTGCAGGTTGGAGGTTGCGAAGTTGCGAGGTTGCGAGGTTGCGAGGTTGCGAGGTTGCGAGGTTGCGAGGTTACGAAGTTGCGAGGTTTAGGCGTTGGGGCGCGCTGGTCGAAGGAGACTGTTCAAAAAACCCTGGTTCGGTTCGAGGCTCCGCCTCCGCCTCTGGTTCGAGGCTCCGCCTCCGGCTCTGGTTCGAGGCTCCGCCTCGGACCCACTCTACGTGGAGGCTCTGCCTCCAACCAGACTTTCCGGACGCAATCGGATACTCCTTTTAGCAGGCCCGTAAACCAAGAAGAGGTTATACCCCCTTTTGAACCATCTCGGTCGAAGTCTTCAGACTTCGATTTGTATCTGGCGGTCTCCAGACCGAAGCTCTGCGAAGCAGCCCAAAGCCATCAGGTCTTCTTCCTCAATCGATTAAATCCCAGTAATAAAAACCCAAGGGTCAGGAAGCCCCCTGGAGGAAGCACCATAATCACCCAAGGCTCAAATCCTTTCCCAAACAAGGGAATCGTAAACAAGGTCCCGCTACCAAGCACTTCCCGGATAATCCCGATAGCGAGCAAAGCAAAAGTAAACCCGATGCCCATGCCCAAGGCGTCAATAAAAGCCAATCCGGCCCGTTGCCGGGAGGCAAAGGCTTCCGCCCGGCCCAGAATCAGGCAGTTGACCACAATCAGGGGTATAAAAGCTCCCAACTCCTTATGGACGCCAGGAACCAGCGCGGCCAGCAGAAAATCGATCACGGTAACAAACGTAGCGATGATGACGATATAGGTTGTAATACGCACTTGTTCTGGGATCGCCTTTCGGAATAAAGAAACCAGGGTGCTGGACCCAAGCAGCACCACCAGGGTGGACATGCCCATCGCCAGGCTATTGATCGCGGTATTCGTCACCGCCATCGTGGGGCACATTCCGAGTACCATTACGAATACTGGGTTTTCTTCCACAACCCTTTTAAAAATACGGCCATATTCTGACCAGTCTTTTCCTCCTGCACCATAATGGTTATTTTTTCTTTTCCTTATCCAGGGTTCCTTTCCAATCCTTCATTCCGGTATTCAGCAAGCTGACCACCGCCCTTGAGGAGATCGTCGCCCCGGTAATCGCATCGACTTCGTTCGGGTTGGCTTTTTCGCCTTTTTTGACCAGGACGATTTCCGGCTCCACCGCCAATTTCACAAAATTGCCCTTAAACGCCTCGTCTTTAAAGATCTTATCCCCCAGCCCCGGCGTTTCCTTGCTCTCCAGAATCTTGAGCCCGACAATGGTTTTGGTTTCCGGCACATATCCAAAAATACCCGCCACCACATCCTGAAAGCCCGGCACCGCCGATTGGATCGCAAACCCGATCCGCGTACCTTCTTTGTCATATCCGGCAAACACCCGGGGTAGTCCGGTAGCAGCCCCCTCCGCTTTTACCAAAGCCCCGCTCTTCAGATCATACGCATCGAATCGCACACACCCCGGAAGCACTTCGTAAATGGCCGCTTCCAAAGCCCTGGCTTTCGCCGCCTGGATCAAAGGCAAGGTGTATAAATAGGCGCCCACCAGGAAAAACCCCGAAACCAGTCCGGCTACGCCCAATGTCGCCACCAGCCGGAAACTACTCGGCTCCGGTTTCCCCCCGGTTACAGGAATACTGTTTTGTTGGTCCTCCATGTTTTTCTATGCACTAATTGTCCGGCAATCAATTCCTAAATATGATTTCCTCCTAACCCCCTCCCCACTTAATCACCCACTAACCACTAACCACCAACCACCAACCACTAACCACCAACCACCAACCACCAACCACCAACCACCAATCACCAACCACCAACCACCAACCACCCCCTTAATGCCCATACACTCGGTTTCTGGTCGCCCGGTTGATCAACGGCGTAGCAGCGTTCATGAGCAGGATGGCATACATGACGCCTTCCGGCAAGCCTCCCCAAACGCGGATCAGCACCACGATGATCCCAATCCCGATGCCAAACACCCAAAGCCCCTTGGAGGTCAGCGGGGACGTCACCATATCGGTAGCCATATAAATAGCGCCCAGCAGCAACCCTCCTGCAAGAACCATAAAAGCAGGAGAAGGATACTTCTGCGGGTCGATCAGATACAATACCAGCGTAGGCAGCACTACTGCCAGCAGGATGGCTACCGGAATACGCCAGTTGACGATCTTGCGGGCAATCAGGTAAATCCCGGCAAGGATCAGGATCAACGCGCAGGTTTCCCCTAGCGAGCCCCCGGTATTGCCGATCAGCAGATCCCAAAGGCGGGTGGGATCGTGATCAAACTTCATTTTGGCCAAAGGCGTCGCGGTAGTTACCGCATCGACCGGCGTTCCTTGCCACAGCGGAAGCGCCAGGTTGGTACCTCTTGGGCCCAGGTACCGCCCATCGGGCAAATCCCAGGTAGTGATGGCCGTTGGAAAAGCCGATTGCAGGAAAGCCCTGCCCACCAGGGCCGGGTTAAAGATGTTCTGCCCCAATCCGCCCCAAATAATTTTTCCCAGCCCGATAGCTACCATGCCGCCCAGAAACGCCATCCACAGTGGAAAACCAGGAGGGAGGCATAGCGCCAGCAGCATCCCGGTAATCAGGGCGCTTCCGTCTTTCAGCGCTTCTCCATGCCGGGGATCCAGCCACCATTCGGTGATCAGGCAACCGGCAATGGCGGCCAAACTTACCAGCACCGCGCTGAGTCCAAAGTAATAAAATGCCGCTCCGAACACCGGAATCAGACTGAATACCACCTCCCACATGATCCGCGGCGTAGTCGACGGCGCATGAAGAAAAGGGGACGTAGAGATCGATAGACGTTCGCTCATCAGAGCTTGTGTTTTGTTGGTTTTTTGTTTATTTCCCCGCTTCCCGGGCTTTCTTCTCCCGGATCATGCTCTTTCCGATCCGGAAACTCTGCACCAGCGGGATCGCCGAAGGACATACGTAGGAGCAGGAAGCGCACTCAAAGCAATCCATGACATTCAGCGCTTCCATCTCGTCCCATAATTTTTGTTTGGCCATCGCCCCCATGCGCGCCGGATTCAGGAAGATCGGACACGCGTCGACGCAGCGCCCGCAGCGGATACAGTTGTAGGTATCCAGGTCCTGAACTTCTCTGTCCGTCAGCAACAGAATACCGGAAGTGCCCTTCACCACCGGCACGTCCAGCGTCTTTTGAGAAACGCCCATCATCGGCCCTCCCAGAAGAATGCGGACCGTTTTCGACGTTAACCCGCCGCAATAATCCACGACTTCCCGCATCGGCGTTCCGATAGGGACGAGCACGTTGGCCGGGCGTTTTACGGCTGTTCCGGTAACAGTGACCACCCTTTCGATAAGGGGTTTACCCTGGCGAAAATACTGAGATAACGCGGCAATCGTTCCAACGTTGGTTACCAATGCACCGACATCAATAGGCAATTTCCCGGAAGGCACCTCTTCGCCCAGAATAGCCGAGATCATCATCTTCTCCGCCCCCTGGGGGTATTTGACCTGAAGCGGAATCACCTCGACCGGAAAATTCATTTCTACAGCGGTCTGACGCAATGCAGCCACTGCGTCTGCCTTATTCGCTTCCACCCCGATGATAATCCGCTCGGCCTGGACGAAATGCTGCAAAATGCGGGTTCCGTCGAGCAAATCCCTGGTATACTCCAGCATCACCCGATGATCGGCCGTCAGAAAAGGCTCGCATTCACAGCCATTGAGCATCAAGTATTTGCAGGTCTTGTCTTTGGGAATGGAAAACTTGACGTGGGCCGGAAAAGCGGCGCCTCCCAACCCGACGATCCCTGCCCATTGTACGGCTTTGAGGAAATCCCCAACGGAAATGGATTCCGGGTCCGGAATCGACGTTTCCGCCATGCGTTGGGGGGAATACGGATCGGTCTTGATCCGAATACCAGGGGCCATCTGGCCATTGGGTTGGTCTACCAACCCCACGCTTACTACCGTCCCATCCACCGGGCTATGCAATCCCACCGAAACAAAACTCGCCGGCTCAGCAATCAGTTCTCCCCTTCGCACTTCCTGCCCCTTGCGGACAATCGCCCTCGAAGGCGCGCCGAGATGCTGGGAAAGGGGCAGCGTATACATTTCCACAAAGGGCATGCGCTCAATCGCGCAATGGTCCGACAACTCCTTGTATTCTTCCGGGTGTACGCCGTGCCGAAACGTCAGCAAGCGTTCATTCAGCCCGTGTTTTTTCCCAAAGATCATGCCTGGTTTTTCATTTTTGACAATGCGATCAATTTATCCCTCAACTTGACCTTCACTTCGCCCATCCATATATCCTGTTCCTCCTTTAGCCCAGCTTCATACGCTTCCCGCATGGAGGCAAGTTCGGCAGTATGCTTCGCCAGAAGGGCTTGCTCCAGACTTTCGCTCTGTGCATGCTGAAACATAGCCTGAATGCCCGCCATTTCTTTCCAGGTTTTCCACTGAAGTCCAGCCGTTCTGGTCAATTCCAGAACCCGGGAAGAAGGAATCCAGGAGGTAAATCCGAGCGGCCCCGAGGTTTCGGTTACAACAACCGGAACTTTGCCTTTAAGCGCCGCCGGTTCGCTTTCCAGGTAGTAGTTCACCGGGACGGCAAAGCCGGACGCCTCCGTCCAAAGGGTAAATTCTGCTTCCCAATTGGGCAGGGTGCGAAGCCAATCCGCATAGGTAAGGAAATACGTCAGCGGTTCGGCAGGTTGTACCCCCGGCAAAGGAATGCTGGAACCCACCCATTCGGCTTCTGTTTGTGGGTTTCCCTCGAGAGAAAGGCCAGCTGCCAGGTAGGTGGAAGCCTTTTCCGGACGGAAGGTCAGCATGGGGAATGCCCGCGTCTGCAAGGCTGTCCTGGCTTGATCTTCCGCTGCCACGTCTGTTCCGAAAGGAGCCAGCAAGCGGAAAAACGCCGGGCCAGGGACCTGAAGTCCTTCGAGCAATCCGGAGAATAAATGCCGGGAGCCGGCCATACTGGATTGCAGAATAAATGCCTTTCGGGCAGCCAGCGCCGTCTGAATAGCGGCAAATCCGGTATCCGTACCGACCATCCCATGGTCCAGATACACCACTTTTACCGGCCAGGCTTTTGCGAATACCTCCGGCAACCGAACGGCCAACCCACTTTGCATTTCCTCCGGTCCAACGACAAGGAGTAACGGAGGGAAGGCCTCTTTTTCTTCCGGATCCAGGTTTTCCCATGCCAGGGCTGCCAGTTCGGGGTTGTGCACAGCAGGTTGATATTTCCCCTGGGCCTCCAGTTTGCCCCTGCGAATCAGCCGGATATTGTCCAGCCAGTGCCGCATTTGTCCTTCGATCAGACCCAGAGCAGCGTCCGCCGTCAAACCAGATTGCCAAAGCGCTACTGGAGTGGAAAAATGGTTATAGGGATACTGGCCCAGCCAGGAAGCTTCATTCAACCCGGCGGCCAGGGTGTATTTTGCGCGCCCGGGGCCGGAAGGGCCTTCTTTCAACAGCCACTCCAGATCCCGAAGGTCGCGGATCATCTGCATTTGACGCTGCAACGTTTGGGTATCAACCCGGCTCAGGTGTTCGCCTTCACCCAGTTTGCCCAGGAGCGAATCCAGAGGCAACCGATCTCCGTGCAGGTTTTCCAAAACCTGCTCCAACTGGCTGAATTCTTTCTTTGGCAGGGCATCGCTCAATGTCTGATGCACCTTGGCCGCCACTTGATCCGCTGCTTCCCGGATGGATCTAAGCTGTTGCTGATACGCAGGTTGGCGGCTTGCCTCCGCTACGGCGCAGACAAAGTGCACCATAGATTTAAATTCGGTTCCCTGGTCCGCCGGTTGCCCGCCAGTAAGCGAAGCAAGAACTTCCCGTTGCAGATAAAGCGCCGGGATTGGGTTTTGCCCGGGAATCCCTATGAGCCGTTGAACAGTTTCCCGAGACGTGTCGGGCAATTGCTCCCAAAGCGCGAAACGGCGGCTTTCCTCCTCGCGGAGCATATGATCTGCAGGCCGCATGACCAGGGCTTCGTCCGGACAAACGGCTGCGCAAACCCCGCACCCGGTGCAGGCTTGCGGGTCGATGGCGATCCCAAACACCAGGCCGGACCCTTTTTCCGCCGCTTCTGCCTGATGGAAAAGCTCGTCGGTGAACACCGCCGGAAAATCGCTCAGGATCGTTTCCAGGCGTTCGATATCTCGTTCGGCTTGTTCCCTTTTTTCCCCTTCCAGTTTCATTTGAGCGCTTACCCGGGCGAAAGCTGCTTCCACCACGGCAGGCAGGTCGGTGGGCGCATCCGGAGCCTCCGCCACCGTTTGCGCGCAAATCTTGGCGAGGTTTTTGATCATCGGAGTCAGGGAACTCAGCGGCTGTCCCCGTTTGGCAGACACATCCACGGCGGCTTTGATCAGCGATTCCATCGTCATCGCCACAGAAGAAACCGCAGCATGCGGGCAAGCTGCGATGCAATCGCCGCAGGCCGTACAAGTGTTATGCAGAAAAACCGGAATTTGCTCCCGAGCCGATCCCCAGTCTGCCAAGCTTGCCGATCCGGCCGGCATCAACGGAATCGCCTGGAACGGGTCAGCAGCTACTTCGCGGGTTTCTCCGGTCTGGAAAAAATATGCCGTGTCGTTGAAAAAACGCGTCAGCCGGGCGTAGGGAGGCCCCTGGTCCCGGAAGCGCCGCACCGCCCAGGAAGGTTTGCTGGCGGGGTTCTCTTTTTTCGGGGAATCCGAATGGGCTAGTCCTTCCTGGCTAATTCCAGGATAGGCGCGTTCGATAGCCTGAAGCAGGACCTCGTGCTGAGGAGAAACCGATGTAGCCCGGGAGAAGGCGGTTCCCAGCACGACAGGCTGTTTTGGAGTTCCTCCTTTCTGGAAATGCTGCAAAGCCAGGAGAATATCCTGCTGATCGGGAGCGCCTGCGGTTTTGGCAGCGAATACTGCCGTTCCGCTCCCAGCTTTCGCGTGCGTCTCCAGGGCTTTATGGATCTGCCGGTACAGCCAATCGCTGCCTCCCGGTTCGAGAACGAGCAGGGACTTGGCTTTCTGCAGCGCCTGAGCAACTTCCTTGCCAGGGAATGGGGCCCACTGGCGCAGAACGGCCACCCCAAGGTGTTCGCCTTTTGCCTGGCGCACCGCTACCTCCTTCAGGGAGGTTTCTGCATCCCACGCGCCCATGGCCCAAAAATCCGGTTTGCCGGAGGCGGAGACATCCACTGCGGAATAGGCCCGTTCGGAGGTCTTTTGGAAGACGGCAACGGCGTCCGCGATCAGCTCGGGCAAGTGCCCCTCAAAAAATCGCTGGGAAGCCAACCGCTCCTGATCCAAAAACCGGGTATCTTTCACCGCCCCGATCAACGCGGGGAGGTCGGTATTCATCCATCTGGGAACCCGGCGCCTTTTTTTTCCAAACACCAGACCCTGGGCCGGTGTGGGCGCGTCGATCAGTCCGTCGGGATCGCCCAGGTACTCAGCAGTGCGCTCCTTGGAAAGCCCCTGGAAAGAGGACCCGCTGTTGGCATCCGGTTGAAGGATAACAACCGCAGGGCAGAGCGCGGCTTCCGATGCGCGCCGGGCAATCAACGCCAGGTCTGCCGCTTCCTGAGGCTGGCGCGCCGTAAAAGCGATGGCGCCGCCTTCGCCCAGCAAGGGAATCAGGTCGGAATACCGGGCATCAACGAGGTAAACCAGAAACGGCAATTTGAACCGGATAGCGGTTTGCCAAACCGTTCGTTCTTTCAGGAAAGCCTCTCCGGTCATCCATACCGAAGCCCGGACCCCCGAAAGCGATAACCCGGCGGCATACCCGAGGCCTCCGGCATCCATCGTCAGCCGTTTTCTACCGAAAAAGTTGGCCGGTTCCCCTGCCGCTTCTCCAAATGGACCGGACCACCCTTCCCCGGTAACGGATTCCACCGAGCGGATGGCCCTGGCAAATGCCTCGTATTCCTTTGCAATACCTTTGATCATAACTCCTGTTTTATTCCGCCCTGCATCAAAGCAGGCGGAGCGCAGTATGGCAGCTATTAATAATTTTCATACCGTTCCACCCGTCCGACAGGCAGTTCCGATTGGGCAGAACCAGCAAACTGCTGTCCTTCCAGCCAGACGATCGCGCCGGTTGGGCAACGCCGGATGGCATCCGGTTTGGTTAATTCGTTCAGGTCGTAATTCACCACGGCCAAGTTGTTCTTGATCTCGATCACGCCAGGCACCGAATCGGCTACGCAGCGCCCGCAAGCGGTGCAGGCAACTGAACATTTCGACTCGGCCAGGTCGCCTTCCAAAAGAGATTTGCACTGGACGACGAGTTTCTGGCTTAAAGGCATGATCTCAAACAGGCCTTTGGGGCAAATCCGGACGCAGTCTCCGCAAGCGGTGCACTTGTCGGCAATGACCGTAGGAAGGCCGTCTTCGTTCATATACAACGCGTCGAAATTGCACACTTCGACGCAGTCTCCTAATCCCAGGCAGCCCCAGGTACAGGATTTAATCCCCCCCGTGACCACGGATTCGCCGCGGCAGGTGCGCAGTCCGCCCCGGTAGTCGGCCAGGTTGTGGGCTTCGTTTTTCCCTCCTGCACACAGGAGGCGGGCTACGCGTTTCTCCTCCGACCCGGCGTCCACCCCTAAATAGTTGGCAATCCGTTCTACCCCTTCAGCCGAACTCACGGTGCATTTGGAAGGCGTTGCTTCGCCTTTGACCAGCGCTTCGGCGAAGGCACGGCATCCCGGCTGCCCGCAAGCGCCGCAGTTGGCGTGCGGGAGCATTTCCTCCACCTCGTCGATCCGCGGATCTTCAAAAACCCGCAAGCGCTTGTAGGCGACGGCGATCACGACGGCAAAGAATACCCCCAGACCCACCAAGATTCCGACTCCGGTAATGAATTCCTGTATCAAAACCTAATTTTTAAGTCATTTAAACCAACTCCCTCCTCAGGCGCTAACCGGATTTCCTATTGGAATGGTTTGGCGCGGTCAACCAGTTCTTTCAAGTCCGGATCGTCTTTCTCCCATGGGGTTCCCGGGTGGATAATGCTCACCGGACAGCGTTCGGCCGCCTTCACGATGTCGGCATAAGGCCCTCCTTTGGGATTAGCAACGAAGGCCTGTTTGTCTTCGTTGTACTGGAAGATCTGCCCGTTGTTCTCGATACATTCGTTGCAGGAAGTACACAAGGGCGTATCGATCCAGGCATCCACATCCAACGCCTCTTCCTGGACAGGCGCCGGAGCAGGCGCTCCAGCAGCCGGAGCTGGCGCCGGAGCGGCCGGTTCGGTTGGGGCAGGCGCTTTTTCTACCGGGGCTTCGGGGGCCGGAGCGGAGGTCACCGCAGCAGCACGCGGCCGTTCAGTGGTTTTTCCCGAAAAGCTCAAGCCTTCCAGGTCCAACCCCAGCAGCGCGGAAGCCAGCTTATCCATCGCCTCTTCCACAGCGGAAGTTTGGGCTTCTGCCAAAGCAGTTTGTTGTTCCGATTTCACCTGAGCCAAGCGTTTTTGGAAATCGCTTTCCAACTCTTTCACTTTTTTCTCCACCGCCCGCTCGGCATGATAACTATGGACACCCGCGTTTTCCTGAAGGTATTTCCAGAAGTCGAGGCGCTGCCGCACTATTTCTACCAAAGGCCAGGCTACCGCCGCTTTATGGAGGCGGTTATCCTGATCGGCGATCCAAATAAATGGCGCCCTGGAAGCGCTTTCTTTTGAGGAAAGCGTCAGGAACTGAGCCAGCGGGATCAGATCGGCATGCCAAAACCGGGGGGGAACCAGATGGAAGTGCGAAGCGAAAGCGCCCACCGCACAAGCGTAATCGGCATAGGTGAGGCAATCGCCTCGGTAGCTGTTCCCGTTTTACCGGTTTTGTATTCCATTGAATGAGTAGGCCAATCGCTTTCCGGTTCGGGATTCTGGACCAGGCTGAACCGGCTTCCCCAGTTCGGGCCTTTGCCGGGATGATAAGAAACCCCTGAAAATTCGCGGCCTTCCACAGCAGCCAACGTATTCAGGTATCCTTTGTCTCCGGTATTGTCGCCTGCTACGCCGGCGCTGGTGAGGTAGAAGAAAGCCGGCATATTCCCTACAAACCCATCGCGGAATCCGTCCAGTAACGCAAAGGGGTCCAAAGCCGCCGTTTGCAGCACATACGCGTTGCGATGGGCAATGGCAAGCGCTGCCGGTTCGGGCCGGTAAGCCATTCCTTTGCCTGTGTTTCCTTGTTCGGGAAGCGCAACGATCTTCACCGGAATATTAGAAGCCAGGCACTGGGAGAAGGCTTGCAGCGAACTACCCATTAGCCCCTCTGCTTCCAGAAACAAAATCACTGGCGTACAGAGCGTCATTTCTTCATCCGAGAACATCTTCCAGTTGAAATGCCCAAACCAATCGTCGTGAAGATCCGCCTGGTAATGGTTTTCCAGTTCCAGTTGGGCGATCCGAAGGGCTTTTAGGGTTTGAGCCGCCTCGGCCATCGTTTCATCGAACCAGGCTGCGGCAGTTGCGAAGACGTCTTCCGGTTCGACGACCTTGAAGGCGGCCGCTTCGAACTGTTGCCCCCAGTTAAACACCGACTTTTCGTGGAACGTCCGGCTTAAGACCATCTGCCCGCTTTTTCCGCAAAGGGAGGATTCGGCGCCTTCCAGGGCCAGAAGTACCTGCTCCAGGCGCTGGAAACGCGACTTCGACAGGTCTGCGGGGCCTGTATCGGGGAGCACCTCTGCCAGGGCTTCAAAATTGACAAAGCTGCCTGCAAAATCCAGCCCTTGTTTCAACTGTCCTGCCTCTTTGGCATCGGGAAGTTTTTGCTTTTCAATAGCGATCAGGTCGCGCAAGGCTGGCAGGACCCGCTTCAGTTGGTTGCGGAGTTGTTCGGTGCGGTTCCTCTGGTTTTCTTCCAGGAATGCCGCCAGCAGGTTCAGAGGAGTATTTTGAGCAAACGGAACGACCATGCCCCCGACGGGTAATTGCTTTTGCAGCTTATTCAGATCTCCGGAGAAAACCAGCGCTTCAACCCCTTTAAGCTGAAGCTCTTTCTGGATTTCCTGGGCGGCGTCATCCCAAAGAGGGCCAGCTTTGAAAGCCTCGCCTGCAACGCTCAGTTTGAGGCGAATAATGCGCTCCAGTCTGGGCAAATTAGCCTTCAGCACCGCGCCTTCCTCTTCCCCCGGGGCGATCGTGCGAGCCGCTTCTTTCAGCAGCGTTCCGACCGTTTGATACCCGCCGGCAGGGAAATCCGGCATTTTTGCGTAGGTTTCCTTGTCGGGAATCCAAAGCGGGTACGCGGTGTGCAGCGGCGAAGCGTCGAGATACGGGGCAAGCAATGCGGAAGTAAACCGGGCGCCTTTCGGAAGGCCGCCCCCTTTAGCGGTGCGGAAAAACGCGCGCAACACCCGCCAGTAAGCCCGCCGTTCCTCTTCGGAGGCAGAAGCTTCTTCTACCAGCGAAAACGGTTTCATTTTAGACTTGCGGAAGCTTTCCGGCGCCAGGTCCGGATTTAAACCAACGGGCAGGGACAGCGAGGCCCCTTTGAGTTCGCCTTCCCGAAGGCCTTCGCCGGAGTCCGTCCGGCTGGGAGAAGATACGTTCATCATGCCATTAAGTTTTCCAAAAATCCTCAGGAATTACACTGCAAAACGGTCGAGTTCGGCGTTGATCGCAGCCAGTTTTTTTCGGGCGTATATCCCAGGTTGTGGGCGCCGTAGAGATCGTAGCGCAACGCGCCGGGGTCGCGATAGAACAAGCCGAGGTAAATAAAATCGTCGCTTTGAGCCAGGGCTCTGGCGGCATTGATATTGGTAGGATCGTGCAGTTTCGCATTGCGGAAGATCCGCTGGGTGGCCTCATCCGGGGTGATCCCGTTGGGGTCCTGAAGCAGACAGTAATGGTCCCGGCTGGAGGTTTTTTCCTCCGCAAGATCCGGCATAAACTTAGGACAGCGCATGCTGATCTTCACAAAAGAGAATCCTTTGTGGGCATGAGCCGCTTTGATGGTTGCATACAAATGGCCGGGAATCCAATCCACCGTTTGGGCGACAAACGATGCGTTGGAGACCCCCAGGGTGGTCTGGATAGGATCGATAGGCGGAAGAACCGATCCATAGGGGTGGGTATTGGAGATGGTGCCCATCCGCGAGGTAGGCGAAGTCTGCTTTTTGGTCATTCCGTAAATCTGGTTATCAAAAAGCAGCACGGTGATGTCCAGATTGTACCGGATAGCATGTATCCAGTGTCCGGCCCCGATCGAGCAGCAATCGCCATCACCGGTTACCACAAATACGTGGAGATCCGGCCGGCGGAATTTCACCCCGCTGGCCACCGGGAAAGCCCTCCCGTGCAGGCCATGAAACCCGTAGTATCCATGTAATGCGGAAAGCGGCTGGAACAGCCGATACCCGATACGAAAACGGTTTTTTCCGGAGGGAGCTGTTCTTCGGCGCACAATTTCTGTACCGCAGCCAGCACGGCGTGGTCGCCACAACCGGGGCACCAGCGCGCCTGGCCTTTTTGGTAATCGCAGGCTTCGAAATGCTTATCTTCCAGATCCAGGTGAACTTCAGAGATTAAGGACGACATGGGCATTAATTTTCAAGGTTCAACACGCGGGTGATCATCTCCAGGATTTTCTTTGGCCTGAGCGGGTGTCCGTGGACGTTGGAAAAACAATCCACGTCCGTCAGCGTATGCGCGCGAAGCAGCCAGGCCAGTTGGGCATATCGCCGGTTTTCCGCAGTTATCAGGGGATCGCTCGGATCGTCGCTATAGTTGATCTCCACGGTGATTACTTTTTCAAAGCGTGCGAAGATTTCTTTCAACCCCGGTTCCATCGGGCTCAGGAAATGCAGGTGGAGGGAAGACACCTTGGCGCCTCTCGCTCTGGCCTGATCCACTGCCTCTTCGATGGCGCCCCGGGTGGAGCCCCACCCTACCAGGAGCAAATCCCCGGTGTCGCCGCCATATACGGCAGGCGGCTTCAGGGACCTCCCGAATGCGGCCAGCTTCCGGGAGCGCATAGCCGAAGATTGCTGGTTATTTTCCGGAGTATAAGCCACTTTGGCTTCCGGGGTGTGCGCCAAACCCGTCAGGGTATACATACCACCCTCCTGACCTGGGATCGGGCGCTTGCTGATCCCGGTCTGTGCATCCCATTGATACGGTTTCAGTCCGGCAGGCCAGGGGCTTTGATCAATGGGGCCCGCCAGCCACTCGGCCTGCAATTTGGGCCTTGGGAACGGTTGTACTCCGGTTGCCAGGTTGGCATCCGAAAGGATGAACACCGGAATACGAAATGCTTCGGCTATTTTCCTGGCCAGAATCACAAACTGGAAGCACTCTTCAATCGTTGCTGGCGCCAGAACGATTTTAGGCGTATCCCCCGGCTGGCCATACAAGACCGCCAGCAAATCGCTTTGCTCTACTTTGGTAGGCAGGCCGGTTGAGGGGCCGCCCCGCTGTACATCGATAATGACCAATGGCAATTCGGCCATCACGGCCAGTCCGATAAACTCGGTTTTCAGCGCCAACCCAGGACCCGACGTGATCGTCACCGGCGTTTTGCCGGCATAGGCCGCGCCGATGGCAAATCCGATGGCCGCGATCTCGTCTTCCGCCTGGTGGACAATGCCCCCCAGGTTATCGATGTATTCCGCCAGGTGGTGGGTGGTGGAAGTCGCCGGCGTAATCGGGTACATCGAACATACTTCGATCCCTGCAGCGGAAATCCCAAAACTCAGCGCTTCGTTGCCGTTCATTACGACCAATTCCTCCTCGGTGGCGATGGCGGGTATTTCAAACTGAAAATCGAGGTTCTCCTCCGACCAGGCGTACCCTGCGCGAAGAAGCTGCAGGTTGTTGTCGATTACTTTTTGATTCTTGGTGCGGAAGGTGTGCCGGACCTGGGCTTCGGCCCGTACCATATCCCGGTCGTAAATAAAGCAAAGCATCCCCAGGACCCACATGTTCTTGCCCTTTTGGGGTCGGAGACGAATTTCAGGCACTCCTCCTCCATCGGGATCTCGTATACCTTGTAGCCCAGGCGGTTAAAATCGTCTATGGCGTTGGCATAACTGGAGCGAATATCCTGGGAGTCGTGGCGCGCCCATTTACTTTCGATGAGCATAATGGTCCCTTCCTGAAGTTCGTTGCGCTCAATACGGGTATAGGGCACAATTTCATTCAGCGCTACGATCAGATCGACCTCGTCCCCGGAATTGGTGATTTTCTCGGCGCCCAGGCGAATGCGGATGCCGGAAGTCCCCTCTTTAGTCCGGGCAGGCGGTTGGATATCCGCCGGGATGATTTCAACGGTCCAGACCCCATTGCCCATTTTGGCAGAAATGGCGCCAAAACTCTGACCTGCTTTTTGCGCCCCCTCTCCCGAATCGCTGACAATCTCCACGATGTGCTGCCTGAGTACCTGTTTTTGGATTCGTTCGGGGGCGATTTGCGCTGTTTTTTCCATAATTCCGGCTTTTTAACCCATTTTATTGGCCGGATACATGCTGTTGTCGCCGAACCTTCGGCTTATCCTGCCAATATTTTTGCTAAAATTTGGGAAAAGCCAGGGACAGGCCAATGACGGATGTCAATAGGGGGGTGATTTATGTCAGTAATAAAGTTGCGAGGTTGCGAGGTTGCGAGGTTGCGAAGTTACGGAGTAGCGGAGATCAGGTACTTCGTTACATCGCCACATCATTACTTTTCACCCCGTACTGCCTGTCGTAGTACTGCTGATACGCGCCGGAGGTAACATGATCCAGCCATTCCTGGTTATCCAGGTACCATTGGGCGGTCAGGCGGAGGCCTTCTTCGGCATAGACGGAGGGTTCCCAGCCGAGTTCGCGTTTGAGTTTGGAGGCATCGATGGCGTAGCGGCGGTCGTGGCCGGGGCGGTCTTTGACAAAGGTGATGAGTTGACGGGAAGCGCCCTGAGGGCGGCCGAGGAGGTCATCGAGGATGTCGCAAAGGCGCTCCACCAGATCGATGTTTTTCCATTCGTTATTCCCGCCGATATTATACGTTTCACCGGTTTTGCCCTGATGAAAAATCAACTCGATGGCTGCGGCATGGTCTTCTACCCACAGCCAGTCGCGGGTGTATTTTCCATCGCCGTACACCGGCAGGGGCTTTTCCTGACGGATGTTGTGGATCATCAGCGGGATCAGCTTCTCGGGAAACTGATAGGGGCCGTAGTTGTTGGAGCAGTTGGAAATAACAACGGGAAGGTGGTAGGTGTGGAAATACGCCCGCACCAAATGATCGGAAGAGGCTTTTGAAGCAGAATAGGGCGAACGCGGGTCGTAAGGCGTTTCCTCGGTAAAGAATCCGGTTTCCCCTAAAGAGCCATATACTTCATCGGTAGAAATATGGTAAAACCGCTTGCCTTCCATCGCGTCTTTCCATGCCTTTTTGGCCGCGTTCAATAAGGTTACCGTACCGACGATATTGGTTTCGATAAAATCCAGCGGGCTATCGATCGACCGGTCCACATGCGATTCCGCCGCCAGGTGGATAACGCCGTCTATCTGGAAGGACTGGAACACCTCGTCGAGCATAGCGGCGTCCAAAATATCCCCGCGCTGAAATACATAATTCGGAAGCCCCTCCACATCCCGGAGGTTTTCCAGGTTGCCTGCATAGGTCAGGTTGTCCAGATTGACGATTCGATAATCGGGGTACCGCGTCAAAAACCGGCGCACTACGTGCGACCCGATGAACCCGGCGCCGCCGGTGAGAAGGATGTTTTTGGTATGGGACATACGTAAAAGGGTTGCGAAGTTGCGAAGTTGCGAAGTTGCGGGGTTGCGGGGTTGCGAAGTTGCGGTGTTGCGAAGTTGCGGTGTTGCGGGGTTGCGAAGTTGCATTTCTTCGTAACTCCGTAACTCGCAACATCGCAACTTAATTAATGAACTACCTCCTTAAAATACTTCATCGTTTCGAGGAGGCCTTCTGCCCGGGGCACCTGGGGTTCCCAGCCGAGGATGGCCTTGGCACGGGTGATGTCGGGCTGGCGGACCTTGGGGTCGTCGACCGGAAGGGGGCGGTAGTCGATAAAAGCATTGGAGTTGCCCACCAGATCGATGATTTCCTGGGCAAATTCCAGGATAGTGATCTCGTCGGGGTTTCCGATATTTACAGGGAGGTGGTAATCGCTCATCAGCAGGCGGAAAATGCCTTCGATCAGGTCGTGGACGTAGCAAAAAGAGCGGGTTTGAGAGCCGTCGCCAAACACGGTAAGTCCTTCCCCGCGGATAGCCTGGGAGAAAAACGCGGGGAGCACCCGTCCGTCTTCCACCCGCATCCTGGGGCCGTAGGTGTTGAATATCCGCACGATACGCGTATCAACGCCGTGAAAATTGTGGTAAGCCATCGTAATCGCTTCGAGGAAGCGCTTGGCCTCATCGTAAACGCCCCGTGGGCCAACCGGATTGACATTGCCCCAATAATCTTCCGATTGCGGGTGTTCCAAAGGATCCCCGTACACTTCCGACGTGGAGGCTACCAAAATGCGCGCTTTCTTTTCTCTGGCCAACCCCAGCAGGTTGTGGGTGCCTAAAGCGCCCACTTTCAGGGTTTGAATGGGCATTTTGAGGTAATCGATAGGGCTTGCCGGAGAAGCGAAATGCAGAATATAGTCCAGCTGCCCCGGCACGTGGACAAACCGGGTGACGTCGTGGTGGTAAAATTCAAATTGCGGCAACGGAAACAAGTGTTCGATGTTGCGCATGCTGCCGGTGAGCAGGTTGTCCATAGCCACTACATGGAATCCTTCTTTGATAAACCGGTCGCAGAGATGAGAACCGAGGAAGCCGGCGCCGCCGGTAATGAGGACTTTTTTCACGGGAAATGCGTGTTTGGGGATTAATGGGTTAATGTTGCCTAAAGATAGCCGCTTTTTGCGTTTCCCATCATTCGCTTTCGCAAAAGCCGGGAAATATTTTTGTTCAAATCGTATTTTTGGCCCATGAGCCGCATATCTAAACTGATAGCACCCCTTCTTTGGAAGCACCTCCTGACGGGAATCCTTCTTTGCTCGCCTTTGCCGGCATTCCTTCAAACCTCTTCGCTCAACACCGGCAACGCCTGGATGGGCGAGGTGAGCTATGGATTCCAGGTCCCTTCCGGCGATCTTTCCGCCCGTTTTGGGTCCAACTTCAGCCTCGGCGCCGGCATCCAGTGGATGAGCAAGGAGTCGAATTGGCTGATTGGCGTCCAGGGACAGTTTCTCTTTGGGCAACAGGTAAACGAAGATGTGCTGAGCCCTCTTCGAACGGCAGAGGGGTTCCTTATCGGCAACGACCGCACCCCGGCAGATATCCAGCTTCGGGAACGCGGGGGATACCTGGGATTACAAATTGGCAAGCTGTTTAGCCTGGACCAGAACAACCCCAGGTCCGGCCTGCGGATCAGCCTGGGCGGCGGCCTTTTACAGCACCGGATACGGATTCAGAAAGACCCTGCCCGGACAGTGGCTCAACTGGAAGGCAACTACGCCAAAGGCTATGACCGCCTGACCAACGGCCCCGCCCTCTACCAATGGGCCGGCTACCAGGTCTTCAGCAAAAACCGTCAGGTGAATTTTTATATCGGACTGGAAGCTATACAGGGATTCACCCGGGGACGAAGAGATTGGCAGTTCGACTTGCAACAGCCCTACACCAGCGACCGCCTGGACCTGCTCTGGGGAATCCGCGTCGGCCTCACCCTGCCCGTCTATTACGGATCAACCGAAAAAATCTGGTATTGATTAAAGGAAGCGCCACCCCGCAACATGAGAATCTTCAAAAAAGTGTGCCAAACCTCCTCTAGGCTTGCCACCCCACCGAAAACGGGATCTGATTACGTCCGGAACCCATGGTTTAAGGCGGAGCCTCAACTAGGGAATACTTCGCAACCTCGGAACTTCGCAACCTCGCAACTGAACTTCGCAACCTCGTAACTTCGCAACCTCG
Source organism: Haliscomenobacter sp. (assembly GCA_016713275.1). GTDB lineage: Bacteria > Bacteroidota > Bacteroidia > Chitinophagales > Saprospiraceae > JADJPL01. The sequence continues at coordinate 24,718 of JADJPL010000012.1, read as the reverse complement.
TAACTTCGCAACCTCGCAACTCGCAACCTCGCAACCTCGCAACCTCGCAACTCTTTAATAATGAACATTCTGTACACTATCTCTATATGGCTATTCCAGGGCCTGATCCATCTTGGCGTCTGGTTCAACCCGAAAGCCAAAGCCTGGGTTCTTGGGCGAAAATCCTGGCGCAAGGCCCTGCAGGATCGGGTTACCCAGCTCAGGAAGCCCGGGCAACCGCTCGTATGGGTGCACTGCGCTTCCCTGGGCGAGTTCGAGCAAGGGAGGCCGCTGATCGAAGCGATGAAATCCAAAAACCCCGGGTTGTTTGTGCTGCTCACGTTTTTCTCCCCCTCGGGGTACGATGTGCGAAAAAACTATCCCCTTGCCGATGCTGTGGCCTATTTGCCGGCAGATACCTCCCGGAACGTCCGGGATTTTCTCCGGCTGGTTCAGCCCAGTCTGGCTGTTTTTGTCAAATACGAATTCTGGTACCGCTTTCTGGAAGGCCTGCAAAAACGGGCCATCCCGGCCATCCTGATTTCGGCGAGGCTCCGCCCCGGGCACTTGTTCTTCCAGCCCTATGGGCGATGGTTCAAAACCCGGTTGCAGGCTTTCGTCCACCTCTTTGCGCAAGATGCCTCTGCTGCCCATCTTCTGGCCCAAACAGGGGTACCCTTCACCGTTGCCGGCGACACCCGCGTGGACCGCGTCCTGGATATTGCCCGCCGCCCCGAATCGTTTCCGGAGCTGGAGGACTTTTGTTCCGGCCACCGCGTGTTGATTGCCGGCAGCTCCTGGCCTCCGGATGAAAAACGACTAGGGGAACTCTTTCGCCACCCTGTCTTTTCCGGATGGAAACTCGTCATCGCCCCGCACGACATTCGCGATTCCCGTCTGGAGGAGATCGAGCGGGTTTTTCCCGGAGCCGCAGCGCGGTTTACCCAGTATCAAACCGGAAAAGATGGCGGCAAACAAGTTTTAATCATCAATACGATCGGCATGCTGGCTTCCCTGTACCGCTACGGCGATATCGCCTATATCGGGGGCGCTTTCGGGAGCGGGCTCCACAATACCCTGGAGCCCATCGCTTTTGGCCTGCCGGTGCTTTTCGGCCCTAAGTATCAAAAATTTGCAGAAGCCCAGGCGCTGACCCAAAGCGGGGGCGCCAAGTCGATTCAGACCGGGGAGGAGCTGATCGAGGCGTTCACCGCGTGGACCGATGAACCAAAACGGGCAGCCGCTTCCGCTTCGGCCTCCGCCTATGTTCAGGAGAACCAGGGCGCCACCAAACGAATTATGGATTGGGTACAGACGCAGTTTCCGCATATCGTAACGCCGTCGTAAAATTCGCGTCATAATGCCGCCTTGCCCGTTGCAGAAAGGCAACTTTTAGTAGCTTTGCCCCAATTTTAAACCTCCTGTATGGTTGACGCCGCCGCGCTGTTCGAGCAATTTAACCAAATCAATGTCCTGATCGTTGGAGATGTTATGATCGACCGGTACCTGACCGGCGAAGTAAACCGGGTTTCCCCCGAAGCGCCCGTACCGGTGGTGCAGTTCCAACGGAGCGAAGACCGTCTGGGCGGCGCCGCCAACGTGGCCCTGAACATCAACGCCCTTGGCGCTACGCCTTATTTGTGCAGCGTTATCGGGACGGATGAAGACAGCAAGCGGTTTTTGGACCTGCTACCCCCTCAATCCCTTTCGGCAAAAGGCATCCTCCAATCGCCGGAGCGGGTTACTACCGTGAAAACCCGGGTAATGGCCGGCAACCAGCACCTGCTGCGAATCGACCGGGAAGTCACCTCCGATATTTCCGACCGCGAACACCAGCAACTCCTGGAGACCATTCGGGAAATTCTGGACACCAAGGGGATTCGCATCATCTTGTTTCAGGATTACAACAAAGGCGTACTGACCCAACGCCTTATCCGGGATGTCATGATGGAGGCAATCCGCAGGGACCTTCCCACTGCGGTAGATCCCAAATACCACAACTTCTGGGCCTACAAGCACGTCACCTTATTCAAACCCAACCTCAAAGAGATCCGGGCCCAGGTACCCGGCCCGGTAGAAACCCACCTCGATTCGCTGCAACAAGCCTCCCTTTACATCCGGGAAAAACTGGGCAACGCGTACACCATGATTACCCTTTCAGAAAAAGGGCTTTTTCTCGACGCCCAGGGCAAAACCACCCTGCTCCCCACCCAGCCCCGGTCGGTAGCCGACGTCAGCGGCGCAGGAGATACCGTCATCAGCATCGTTTCCATTGGCCTGGCCCTGAACATAGATATGGAACAGGTAGGTATCCTGGCCAACCTGGCAGGAGGGCAGGTTTGCGAACACGTGGGCGTGGTTCCGGTAAACAAGGAACAATTGCTGCGGGAATACGAAGATTTTCTTAAAAAATCCTGATTCTCCATTTCCTCGATTATTTTTGTCGTCCGCATTATCAAAATGCGGATTTTCAGGCTGCAGAGTAGCTGCATCGCCAATAAATTAGGACATTTAAATCCCAAAACGCGTATGCTTATTATTTTAAAATACGAATTCATGAAATTGTATCCAAACATCCGACAGCAGACAACACTTCTCTTGCTTGCTTTTCTTATGCTCAGTGTTCAGGGCTTTGCACAAACCCCGTTCTGGAGCGAGGATTTCGCCGATTCGGTTCGGTTCGTTACTCAATGGAAAAACGGAGGCACAAACTCTGGATCTGAAAAATGGAAATGGAGTAAAAATGCCCAAGGGATTTTTGAGAACCAACCCGACTTTGGGTCTAAGACCGCCACCAACGGCTTTATTGTTTTCAATTCCGACCTCAATGGGGATAACGCCCACGATGTCACGGTCACTTCCCCTGCCATCAACTGCAGTGGCCAGAATACCGTGTTCCTGCGTTTTGAAAACCAATATGCCTATTTTTCTCCATCCCCCACGTCCAAGGCAGAAGTAGGCGTCTCCACAGACAGTACCAACTTCACCTATATACCGATTCTGACGACTGTAGCCCGAAACGACCTTTCCCAACCAGTCCAGATTCAGGTTATCGAATTGCCGGCTGCTGCCAACAAACCCAAAGTGTTCATCCGCTTCCGCTGGCAGGGGGTGTACGAATATGCCTGGCGGATCGACGACATTTCCCTCTTCCCGTCCAACCCGCAGGCCAAGTTCGATCTCGCCGTGGACAACCCGCTGGCAAGCCTCAATTTTGCCACCCCAAAAAGTCAGGTGGATACCACGTTCCTGATCTCTACTATAGATAATAAAGGAACCCAAAACCAAAACAACATTACCCTGAAGATCGATATGAGCAGCACCAACGGGCAGACGTTCACCATGTCGGATACGTTGCTCACCTTAAATGCCAACACCAAGGACACCCTGCTGTTCGACGAACTGTACGTGCCCCGCGATACAGGCGCCTATACCGTGGTGTTCTCTGCCAATTCCGCTCAAGTTGATGAAGATTCCACCAACAACAAGTGGACTTCCGGCTTCCGCATCACGGAGACCTTGTTCTCCAAAGACAACGGCATTCTGGCCAGCGCCACCCAGCCGGGAACCATTCAAGGCGACCTTTGGGAAATTGGCAACCTGTACGACATCGTGACCGACGGCTACCAGGCGTACGAAGCCATCTTCTCCGTTGCCAGCACCAACAATGCCCACCAGGGCAATACCGTATCCCTGCTCTTGTACAAGATCAAAGAGAATAACGATGCCGAATTTACCGACGCCGATTTGCAGATCGTCGGGTATGGGTTCCATGCGTTCACTAACGAGCCCAACTTCGGCGTGATTACCACGCCCCTGCTCGACCTGAACACCAACGAACAAGGGGTCAAACTGGATAAAAACGAGTCCTATATCCTGACGATACAATACCAGCCGACCATGTTTGTACCCTATACGGCCAACCCATATCCCTACAACGCCATCGCAACCGTGGTGAAAAACGGGTCCTGGTTCCTGGGAGGATTCGGCGATGCCGTTACCGCGATCATGCGCATGCGCATCCGCCCGATCAACGTCACTTCCACCAAAGAGCCCCAGCTTGCCGAAAGCCAGCTGAATGTATTCCCGAACCCCGCCATCCGCGACCTCCGGGCGGATCTGGAACTACAGGAAGTATCGGAGTTGGTGGAATTCCGCATTGTCGACGTGGCCGGCCGTACGGTAGCAACCCAACAGCTCGAAAACGTCCAGCAGGGTACGTTCACCTTCGACGTGAGCAATCTCCAGAGTGGGACCTATTTCCTTCACGCCCGCACAGCGGAAGGGGTGAAAACGAAGCGGTTTGTAGTGCAAAAATAAGACGAGAGGTTGGGGTGTAAGGCGAAGGGCTTAAGACATAAGGAAATTTCCTTACGCCTTAAGCCCTTCGCCTTATGCTTAAAATCATTGGCATCCAAGCTGGTGAAGCGCCTCCTCCAGACTCTTCACCTTTCCTTCTCCATCTGCCAGTTTCTGGCGTTCGCGATCCACCACATCCGCTGGGGCGCTGCCGACGAAGCGCTCGTTGCTTAGCCTTTTTGGACCGAAACCACAAACCCCTGGTAGTATTCCAATTCTTTTTCAGCCGGCTGCATTCTTCAGCCACGTTGATCTGTTGTTCCAGCACCACGAAAAACTTCTCGGTACCGGCAAGGAAGGTAACGCTGTTCAGTACCTCGGCCTGGGTTAGTTCGAGGGATTCCAGGTTGCCCATTTTCATGATCATCTCTTTCAATCCGGGCAAGCCGAGCCAATTCGCCGCCTCTGCCGTTTCCTGAATCTTTACTTCGAGGAGGTCTTTCATTTTGATCCCGTTGTTGTTACGGGTATCCCGGATACCGGCTACGGCGTCTTTGGCCCGCTCCACGGCGGCGATCAGGCCGGCGTCGAAGGCCCCGGCTTCCGGATACCGGCTGATCACGCAATCCTCGCCCTCGAGGCGGTCGCGGAGTTGATGCCAGATCTCTTCGGTCACAAAAGGCATGAACGGGTGCAGCAGCGTCATCATCTGCTCGTAGAGTCCAAAGGTGGCTTCCAGCGTGGATTGAGCAATGGGAGCGCCGTAGGCAGGCTTGATCATTTCCAGGTACCAGGAGCAGAAGTCGTCCCAGATAAACTTGTATAAGGTCATCAAGGCGTCCGACAAGCGGAACTCCCGGAAATGGTCGTTTACCTGCCCAATAACCTGCTGCAACTTGTGTTGCATCCAGGAAATGGCGAGCTGGTCCACTGCGGCCACAGAGGCTTCGGCCGGTTCGGTAGCGACCTCCCACCCTTTCGTCAACCGAAGGGCGTTCCACATTTTATTGCAGAAGTTGCGCCCTTGTTCACAGAGGCGGCTTTCGTTGAGTACGGCGTTGGTCTGTGGATCAAATGGCGCGTCGAAAATGATATCGTTCCCGGCAGAAGCGCTCGACAACATGCCGAAGCGGACCCCATCTGCCCCGTAATTCTCGATCAGTTCCAGCGCATCAGGGGAATTGCCGAGGGATTTGCTCATCTTGCGCCGCTTGTTGTCGCGCACCATCCCCGTGTAGTACACGTTATGGAAGGGCATCACGCCTTTCTCCCTGGCCAGGTCTTCCCCGAGCAATTCGGGCGCCCATTCGTACCCGGCCATGATCATCCGGGCAACCCAGAAGAACATGATGTCCCATCCGGTTACCAGGACGTTGGTCGGGTAATAGTACCGGAATTCCTCCGGGTCCTTGAAGCCGTCGAACACCGAAATAGGCCAAAGCCAGGAAGAAAACCAGGTGTCGACCACGTCGTCGTCCTGGCGCAGGTCGGCAATGGCTAATGCCCCGTTTCCGGTGTATTCCCGAGCCTGCCGAAGCGCTTCGTCTGCCGTTTCCGCCACAAAAATGGCAGTTTCGTGGCCTGATTTTTCCGATTTCAGGTACCAGGCCGGGATGCGCTGTCCCCACCACAGCTGACGGGAAATGCACCAGTCGCGGATATTGTCCTCCTGCAACCAGGTATAATACATGTTCCAGAAATGTTCCGGAAAAAAGCGAACGTCTCCGCTGCGGACTGCTTCCAGCGCGGTACGGGCAAAGGCTTTCATATCCAGGAACCACTGGAGGCTGAGACGGGGTTCGACGACCACGTCGGTGCGCTCGGAGTAGCCGATTTTGGTCCGGTAATCCTCTGTTTTCACGAGGTTGCCGGAAGCTTCCAGCAGCTTGCGGATTTTTTTGCGGGCGGCAAAGCGGTCTTCTCCCACCAGAATCTGGGCTTTTTCGTTCAGCTTGCCGTCTTCGGTAAGGATATCGATCACCTCCAGTTTATGCCGTTGCCCGATCTCGTAGTCGTTAGGGTCGTGCGCAGGGGTAATCTTCAGGGCCCCGGTACCGAACTCCCGGTCTACGTACGTATCGGCAATCACCGGAATTGGCCGGTTGATCAGCGGGATCAGTACGTTTTTGCCAATCCACCCTTTATACCGTTCGTCGTCGGGGTGAACGGCTACCGCCGTATCGGCCATGATGGTTTCCGGGCGCTGGGTGGCGATTACCAGCCCCTCTTCGGGGTTGTCTTCCAGGACGTATTTGAGGTAAAAAAACTGAGAATTTTCTTCTTTGTAGATCACCTCTTCATTGGAGAGCACCGTAAGGGCTTCCGGGTCCCAGTTGGTCATTCGCAGACCGCGGTATACCCGTCCTTTGCGGTACAGGTCGTTAAAGACCCGGATCACCGCATCCGACATACTGGGTTCCATAGTAAAGCGCGTGCGGTCCCAATCGCAGGAAGCACCCAGCTTTTTAAGCTGTTCGAGGATAATGCCGCCGTATTTATCCTTCCATTCAAAGGCATAGTTCATGAATTCCTCCCGGCTGATATCCATTTTACGGATGCCCCGCTCCCGAAGCATGCGCACCACTTTGGCTTCCGTAGCAATCGACGCGTGGTCGGTGCCGGGCACCCAGCAGGCGTTCTTCCCCTCCTGCCGCGCTTTGCGGATCAAAATATCCTGGATGGTGTTGTTCAGCATATGGCCCATGTGCAGCACGCCCGTCACGTTCGGAGGCGGAATCACAATGGTAAACGGCTCGCGCTCATCCGGCTCGGAATGAAAATACCGTTGATCCATCCAATGCTGGTACCAGCGGGTTTCCGTCTCTTTTGGGTTGTAGCGGGTGGAGAGGTCGGACATTTTTTTTAAGTTACGAAGTTACGAAGTTGCGAAGTTACGGGGTTGCGAAGTTACGAAGTTGCGAAGTTGCGAAGTTGCGGGGTTGCGAAGTTGCGAAGTTGCGGGGTTGCGAAGTTACGAGGTTGCGAAGTTGCGAAGTTGCGGGGTTGCGAAGTTGCGAAGTTGCGGGGTTGCGGGGTTGCGGGGTTACTTCGCAACTTTCGCAACTTTTACCCCCAAACATCCACCCCGGTCTGATTCCGGAAGAGGTCTTCCATGGTTTCCCGCTGGCGGATGAGGTAATCTTTGCCTTTATACACCATCACCTCGGCGGGGCGAAGGCGCGAATTATAGTTCGACGACATGGAAAAACAGTACGCGCCGGCGTTGCGCATACAAAGGATATCGCCTTCCCGGATCTCCGGAATTTTGCGGTTGACGCCGAAGGTGTCGGTTTCGCAAATGTAGCCAACCACGGTATAGAACCGGGGTTTCCCGTTAGGATGGGAAACGTTGGATATATGGTGGTAGGAATTGTAAAACATCGGCCGGATGAGGTGGTTCAATCCCGAATCCACGCCTGCAAAGACGGTAGAGGTCGTGTGTTTAACCACATTAACGCGGACAAAGAAATACCCCGCCTGGCTTACCAGGAATTTTCCGGGTTCGAACATCAACACCAGGTCCTTGCCGTAGGCTTTGCAGAACTCCCGAAAACGGGCGGAAATCAACTGGCCCAGTTCCTCGATATCCGTTTCGATATCGCCTTCTTTGTATGGCACTTTAAAACCGCTGCCGAAATCCACAAACTGGAGTTCGGGAAAATCTTTAGCGTGGTTGAGAAGGATCTCGGCGCCGGCCAGGAATACGCCGGGGTCCAGGATATCCGAGCCGGTATGCATGTGAATACCTTCCACGTGCAGGCCGGTAGCCTCGACGATTCGATGTACGTGAAGTATCTGATGGATAGAGATCCCGAATTTGGAGTCGACGTGCCCTACCGAAGTTTTCAGGTTGCCGCCAGCCATAATATGGGGGTTGATGCGGATGGACACCGGCACCTTGGGATGGGCTTGCCCAAACTGTTCCAGGATCGACAGGTTGTCGATATTGATCCGCACGCCAAGAACTACGGCCTCGTCGATCTCTTCCATCCCCACGCAGTTCGGCGTGTAGGTGATTTCCCGGGGAGCAAACCCTGCGGCAAGGCCCAGCTGGACCTCCTGAATCGAAACCGTGTCCAGCCCAGCCCCCAAGCCTTTCATGAACTTCAGGATACTGAGGTTCGTCAGCGCTTTACAGGCATAATGAATCTGGAGCTTGGGCACATCAAAAGCCGCCAAAAGCCGCTTGTATTGGCTTTCGATCACTTCCGCATCGTACACATAAAGCGGAGCCCCGTAGGTTTCTATCAGGTCAAGCGGATTAATATGTCCACTGAGCAGCATCCCTTCGCCGTTTTCCATTGCGTTGTCTTGTCCTTGGATAATTTTGAGTTGCAAAAATGCGAAAAAGGAAAGGGAAAAGGAAACTTTATCTACATTTAGAAGCAACTGCCCACCCGCCAAAACAGCCCGGCGGTGCATCTATGCATTCAAATGCATGCATTGCCGTTTAGCGGAGGAGGTCTGGGGGACTGCGCTAAACCTCTCACGCCAAACGACGACTTATGCAGGAAAGAGAACTCATTGACGCATGTAAACGGGAGGACCGGCGCGCCCAGCAGCGCCTGTACGACCAGTACACTCCAATGATGTTCGCGGTGTGCAAGCGGTACATCCCCAAACGAGAGGATGCCGAGGACGTGCTGGTAGAAGGCTTTTTCAAAGTATTCGCCAACATCGGGCAATTTAAAGGCGAAGGCAGTTTCGAAGGCTGGATCCGGCGGATTATCGTCAATGAAGCGCTGATGTTCCTGCGCCGGCGAAACCAGTTGCAGTACAACGTAGAGGTCAACGAGTGGGATACCCCAGTTCCTGCTCCGGTCAGTTCCGATCTCGACGCGAAAGACATCCTGTTTATGCTCAACCAATTGCCCCCCCGGATACCGCACCGTGTTCAACCTGTACGTAATCGAAGGCTACAAGCACCGCGAAATCGCCGATTTGTTAGGAATTAGCATCAATACCTCTAAATCCCAGTTGATCCTCGCCCGGAAACGTCTTCAGGCTATGCTTGGAATGGATCAGGACGAGGCCTTTATTTCACCCGATTTATCCGAAACCGAAGACTAATGAGACCATCAAAAGACGTATTCGATTTGTTCCGGGAGCGGCAGCAACTGCTCGAAGAGCGTCCTTCTGCCCAAACCTGGAGGCGGCTTGAACGCCGGCTCGACCTCCACAACCGGCGCCACCTGACGGTGCACCGGCGCGCCCTGGCTATGGCAGCGGCCGTGCTGGTGCTGGCGGTTTTCCTGGGCGTCATGGGCCTGCAACTGGGTCAAAGACAGTGGCTCTCCCTGAAGCCTCAAGCGGAAAACCGCTTCTACGTAGAGCATCTCAATCCCCAGGACGCCGATCCGGACGCGATCCAAATGCTGGAATACAACCGCCAATACCAGACGACCCCGATCCTGGTAGAAGAAGGCCAGGCAAGCCAGAAACTCGTCGTGAAAAACCATACAGGGAGGTAAGCGGCCCAACTAGCGCGAAGCGCCCGCCTCGTGTTCTGTTGTGCGTAGACTTCCGTCTACGCGTTCGTTCAATCTTCAGATTGCGTGTATTTCCTGCCTTTGGGGCATTGCTGCGTTGTCTGAACTGTGATTTGTATGATGAAAGGATGGGCATGATGTAGCTCGGATTTCCAACAGGAAGCGAGGCCCAACTAGCGCAAACCTCCGGGCTCCGGAGGGCAAGTATAGAGAATAGGCAAAAAGGCGCTACCCTTCTCCCTCTTCCCGAAACGGGTGCCGGGGCGTCCATTCTTCTTTCGGCTCAACCAGGCGCACGACGTGCGGCAACAGGAAATTGAGAAAAGGGTTGACGTGGGCGAGATATACGCGGGCAGGGCGGGCTACCGCCCCGATGGAGCTTTTGATTTCCATGGCCGTGCGGGCAAAAACGATCCGGTTCATGCGGGCGTGAATGCCTTGCTCCACCATCCTGTACAACATATTAAGATAGATCTGGTGGGAGCGGTTGAGTTCCGGCAGAAAACCAATGAAATGGGCTTCCAGATCTCCGCCGTTGCGAATGGTGGAATAAAAGCCCGCCAGGGTATCGCCCATATAGCAGGCGGTCACCTGAAAGTCTGGCCCCAGAGAGCGTTTAAGCTCGACGAAATATTCCGGGCCGGCACACACCAGGCTAAAGCCCGCCGCCTCCACGATATCGCGGTAAAGCATGGCTAATTCGCCGGCCAGCAACTCGATTTGGCCAAACGACAATTCCTTGAAAAGCAGTCCTTCTGATTTTTTAAACGCACGCCGCGCCCGGATGCGGTATTTCGAGCTCATGGCGTCGAGGTAGTCGTCGACGGTTTTCCACTGAGGCCGGAGGTCGAAGATCATGTTTGGCTGAAAACTCAGTTCATGCAGCCCACCCTCCGCTGCAAAGGGCAACGGCTCTTCAAAATCTTTGCAAAGCACTACGGAAGCCCCTTCGTGCCGGGCAATGCGCTTCAGCATAGGCCCGAGCTGGCGGAGAAATGCCTGCCTGGTTGGTTCTGTCCCCTGCACATGCCACACGTGCTCGCCGGGAATAAACAAGTGCCCGCAAATTAAGATCCGGTAATTGCCGAAACGCGCAAAAAAACGCTTGGTTTTTCCCCAAAGCCCTTTCCAAACTTCCTGATCGCGGATATTGTCCAGAGCCCGGAACGTCACTACCTGAAGGGCTACCCAGGCGAAAGGGCCCCGGTCGTTCTCCAGCACCAGGTACCGCGGACGAAGCAGCGCAGGCAGCCCTTCCTCCTCCGAAGCAAGAAAACGGGGCGAAAGAAACAGGTTGGCGGTATCTAAAGGCCAGGATTCGTAGACATCGGCAAAGCGGGAAGCGTAATACCCTTGCCAATCGCCAAACGCGAACCGCTGCGTACCTTTAGCCGCAGGCCGGGATGGGAACCAGGGAAGCGCCAGGGCGCCGGCACATTTACGGGGAGAATCGGATGACATCACTTTCGAAGGCATACAGCGGATTAGGGCAGGAATATTTCTCACAACAAAGAAAGCAAACTTAAAGTTGAAAATGGCGGTATTTTCGGATAAACGATTGTCGCTCGGCGGATAGTCTGGCGCAATAACAATCGTAAAACATCCCGTATCGTTCCAGGCGCATACCGAGTTTCTCCAGCACCCGGAGGGAAGCCCCGTTCGCCGGCATAGCCACCGCCACAATTTCCGGCAATTCCAGTTCCCAAAACCCATACCAGAGCACCCGAGCACCCGCTTCGGTAGCAAACCCTTTGCCCCAATGCTCCGGCCCATATCGAAATCCGATCTCTACCTCCGTGCTTTTTTCCATATACCGCAACGCCATCCACCCGACGAATGCGCGCGCATCGCGGGTTTCTACTACCCAATACCCCAGCGCCCGGCGGTTGAACTCCATCCGGTAGCGGAGCTCGTCCTTCGTACCTTCCAAATCCAACGCCCCATTCGGGCGGATATACCGCATCACCTCGGGGTTGCTTCCCAGTGCATAGGCGTGTTCGAGGTCTTCTTCCCTCGGTGGCCGGAGGATCAGGCGGTTGGTTTCGAGGATTGGAGGCATTTTTTAGGTTGCGAAGTTGCGGAGTTACGAAGTTGCGAGGTTACGAAGTTGCGAGGTTGCGGGGTTGCGAAGTTGCGGGGTTGCGGAGTTGCGAAGTTGCGGAGTTGCGAGGTTGCGGGGTTGCGGAGTTGCGAGGTTGCGGAGTTGCGGGGTTGCGGAGTTGCGAAGTTGCGAGGTTGCGGAGTAACGAGGTAGCTGGGTTCAAGGGGCGGCTCTGTCTTCGTGTAATCCGCGTAATCCGTGATTCAGCCAATTAGGTAACCGGCATGAGCTTCTCCAGGCCATAGCGTCTGGGGGCAGGCTTCACGTCGGTTTGGATTAAGAAACAATCGCTTTTTCCAATAGCCCTGCTTTTAATAATTTGATTATCAATTTTTAAAAAAAATAAGAAACCTCGCAACCTCGTCACTTCGCAACTTCGCAACCTCGTAACCTCGCAACCTCGCAACCTCGCAACCTCGCAACCTCGTAACCTCGCAACCTCGTAACCTCACCTGCAACCTCGCAACCTCGTAACCTCGTAACCTCGTAACCTCGTAACCTCGTCACCTCGCAACCTCGTCACTCTTCTCATCCCCCCCCCACCCAACAAACTCAAGTTTACCATAACCTCTGTGGTGGAGTATCCAGGTTTCGAGGATGCGTTTGGCGCCGTCGTATTCCATAAAAAACTGGCGAAAGGTACGGGCTTTGACCGACCGGGGCGAAAAAGCCGTGGGCTGGGCGAGGACGAACGACCGGGGCTGGCCGGCTTCCAGGCATCGAAGAACGGCGATGGGGGTGACTCCCAGCGTCTGGCCCTCTTCCAGGCGTTGGCCGAGGACGAGGACTTCCTGGGGACGGCCGCCTTCCCCTTTCGGGGCGTTGGTTAAATAGCCGTAATTGCAGGGGTAGGGCAAAAAATCCAGGGCGGCGCCCGTTTGCTTTTGATACGCGCCCGATTTGGGGTTCCAGTCCCAGACGTCGGTGGCGCCGGCAGGGGCGAGCACCTGAGCGGCAAGTTCTCCCTCGCGGGGGAGGGGGGATGCGCTCCCCGGTGGTCTTCTGGCATCCGGCCAGCAAGGCCGCTATCCATAACAGAAACCCCAGCGGCGCCTGAAAGCGGGAGGATACAAAACGACGTTTCATGCGGCAAAGGTAACAAACCGGATGCGTTGATCGAAAAAAAACGGACGTTCATCGATACCGGTGCAACTATTGGTTTTTTCAACCCGTCCCTATACGCAAAACCATCACAAAAAAACCAACGCACATGAAATCGTTTTGCAAATTCTTGCTTCCGGTGCTCGTCTTGTTTACCTCTGCCGCTGTTCTTAACGCCCAAAACTACAACGGTTGGGGAACGGGAATCAAAGGCGAAGGCCCTGTCGTGAAGAAAACCCTGAAGCTCGACCAATTCGACGGCCTCACGCTGGCGGTCAGCGGCAACGTCTACCTGCGCCAGGGAAGCCAGCAATCGGTGGAGGTAGAAAGCCATCAAAACCTCATCGATAACGTCGTCACCACCGTAGAAAACGGCGTTTGGAAGATCCGCTTCGAGAAAAACGTTCGCAGCTACGACAAATTCAACGTGTATATCACCGTGCCGACACTGAAAAAAGCGGCCGTGAGCGGCTCCGGCGACATCATCGGCGAAACGCCCTTTAAAAACCTGGGCGACCTCAGCCTGGCGATCAGCGGCTCCGGCGATATCGCCATGGAAGTGGAAAGCCCCAACGTGAGCGCCAGCATCAGCGGCTCCGGCGACATTAAGGTCTCTGGGAAAGGCAACAGCATCAATGCCAGCATCAGCGGCTCCGGCGACGTGAACGCCGCCGCTTTCTCCGCTCAAACCGCCAGCGTGTCGATCTCCGGCTCCGGCGATTGCTCCGTCAACGCCGCCGAAGACCTGAAAGTAGGCATCTCCGGCTCCGGCGATGTGTCCTACAGCGGACGCCCGCGGGTTAACTCCAAGGTTTCCGGATCAGGGGATCTGATCCATAAAGGGATGTAGAGGATGTAGAGGATGTAGAGGATGTAGGGGATGAAACATCCATCAGGTTGAGCAGCGTTGAGGCCTGCCCCTAACAACGGATGAGCCGAATCCTAAGCAGTAAATGATTTTGATCCCCACGAATTACGTTTTTTCTGCTCCTGTAAGGAGTATCCTGACTGTTATGTAATCACCTTTGGAATTTCTCCTCCGCCTGTGCCGAAGCGTTGTCTTTGGGGCAGGCGGAGTTTTTTTTCTATCTTCGCCCCACCAATAAACGAAAACAGACCATGCGAATCTATTGGATCCTGGCACTGGGGATACTCGCCCTGGCGGCCTGCCGGCGGGAAGAAAAGGCGGAGATGCCGAAAGTAGATCTCAAAGCGGCTTTGCCCGGCACCTGGGAAGCCAAATACCTCCAGATCAAGATGCCGACCCACAACGGGGCCGACAGCACCGAGGTGTTCGAGGTGAGCGAAGAGTACTGGGAAGCAAAGTTCTATGTAAAACCCTACCGGACGTACTTCAGCGCCGAGCAGAAATACCACACCACCCACCGGGGCCTGAATGGGATCCTGATGGGCGAATCCGAAGGTCTTTGGAACGTTTTTGGCGACACGCTTATGATGATTGAAAAAGACGCCACCGTTCAGTATAAAGTGCTGGTGGACAAAGGCCTGGCCCACTTTTCCGCCCTCCTCGACTGGGACCGCGACGGGCAGGAAGACGACGAGTACTACTTGATCTATCGCCTCATCAGCAAAAGTTCCGCCGAATAGTTGCGGTTCTTCTCCGCATGGAATATATTTGTAACCCTTTTTCGGCGTACCCATCCGCCGCACACCCACACCCACACCCATTCTTCGGGATGTAGCGCAGCCCGGTAGCGCGCGTCGTTCGGGACGACGAGGCCGCAGGTTCAAATCCTGTCATCCCGACCTAGAGACGGTAGACGGTAGACGGTAGACGGTAGACGGTGGACGGTGGACGGTGGACGGTTTACCTTGGTTTACTGGAAAAACAGAAAAGCGTTCTGGCGATTGGGCCGGGGCGCTTTTTTTGGGGGCAACATTGGTAGCCCGCCCAGCGGTCCAAAACCCGAACCCGGTTACGCACCCGCCGGCCTCGGAGAGGCCTAACGTTTGTAGCCGCCCAACGTTGATACCCCCCCAACGGTCCAAAACCCGAACCCGGTTACGCACCCGCCGGCCTCGGAGAGGCCTAACGTTTGTAGCCGCCCAACGTTGATAACCCCCCAACGGTCCAAAACCCGAATCCGGTTACGCACCCCCCGGCCTCGGAGAGGCCCAACGTTGGTAGCAGCCCAACGTTAATACCCCGCGGCCAAACCGCCGCCCCAACGCCCCCGGCCCAAACCCGAACCGTTACGCACCCCCGGCCTCGGAGAGGCCCAACGTTTGTAGCCGCCCACGTTGATAACCCCCACGGCCAAAACCCGAACCCGGCCCCCGCGAGGGGCCCCGCCGCCCCCGAGGCCCAACGTGGGCGCCAACGTTGATAACCCCCCGGCCAAAACCCCCGGTTACGCCCCCGCCTCGAGAGGCCCAACGTTGGTAGCCGCCCCCCCCGAACCCCCCCCCAACGTTGATAACCCCCAACGGTCCAAAACCCGAACCCGGTTACGCACCCTGCCTGAGAGGCCCAACGTTGGTAGCGGCCCAACGTTGATACCCCCCCAACGGTCCAAAACCCGAGCGGTTACGCCCCATCGGCCTCGGAGAGAGAGGCAATAAACGATGGAGAACCGGAGAAGCTTCCCCATTAGACCACCGCAAGCTGAACTTGCAGGAGGTCAAAAAACGCCCAAAAAGTTAGGGAAAACCCTCCCCTCCCCTATCCTACTGGCAGAGGATAAAAATCAACGATTAGGTGTTAACAATCAGCTTGATTGTTTTCTCAAAAACGGTTAAATTTCTTCTCGAAAAAGGGAGGCTGTGGTAGACCTGGGGAATTAAGCCAGTGTTTACCGTCATCTTTTTTGTAGCTCCCGGCACGCTAAAGAGTTTTACTGCAAGTCCGCGGAAAAAATTTCGCCTATATGGAGCATTGCCAACAAGAATATTGCTCTATTTGTCATGGCACAGGCCGTGTAATGAAAAATAGTAGTTCAACGTTAATTACTGCGAAACAGACGCTGGTGACGTGCTTAAATTGCAAGGGCACTGGCATTGTTGAAATGTGGCACGTGCCAGGAATTAATAAAGTTTGGCCCAAACAACCATCTGAAGAAGAAATTCAAATACAGAGCATTAAAGAAGCTGAAGAAGAGACCGTCTGATTCAAAATCAATTAAAATTTGTTTTGAAAGACATGAAGAACGTGCAAAAATGCCTGCCAAAATCTTTTTGCGTAAGCTTCTCCCCTATGTTTTATTGAGTCCATTATACGGATTTGGGTCAGGCCTTTTAATTGGTCTTGGAGGTTGTATTTTGGGCAATTCATGGCATTCTTTCCAGGTTTCCATACTCTTTGGCGTCATTCTCGGTTTTTTACTTGGCCTCATTTGGGGAATAAACCAAATTCTTGAGAACCATAATGCACGCAAAAGCAAACTTTACAATTTCAAAAAGAAGCATAATCTTGAATAGTATTTATGCTCCGATCTGGAACGCAACCAATTAGCCTGTTTGAATTCCCAGGCTAGATTATCACTGAAAGAATAACCTGATGTAAGACCGTTTCAGACCTCAAACCGCTCTTTCCTCACCTAGTCTGCCTGGACCCCCTCAAGAACGTTCGTCCACGGACAAAGAAAACCGCAATACGGCCCGCTTTACCAATAGCTGACGAAAATCAGCACGAGGCTTGACGGGTATCATCTTGTTCTTCCCAAGAAAAGGATAAAATTACTTGTTTGAAACAAAGAGGCTATGGGCAACATCTTGGGAGGCCATGGCCTTTTGGTTTATATTTTTAGTCAATAATCCACGAAACGCTGTCAAAAGGGTTTCAGTGATAGATGCTATATGGGAATTTGATGAATTAATCGAAAATAAAACGATTTGAATTTTGTCACCTTAAATCTCAAAAAATGACTGAACTCAAAATTTTGAGAGCTAAAGTGGATAAGTTAAGTTATCCTCCTTCTGTTATTAAGATAAACGGAGAAATTCCAGGTTTAGGCTTTTTTCCTGGCGCTGATGGGATGCTAGAAAAGTCGGATAAGATTTCTGATAAAAAAATTATGGTGCTTGGACAGGATCAAGATAATGAACAAGGCTTCAAAAGGTCTCTCGATCGGGGATATGAAGATTATTCCAAAACTTGGCAAAATATGAAAGCCCTTTTTGGAATAGCAGGAATTTCAATTGTAGATTGTTTTTTCACCAATTGCATCATGGGGATTCGAAAAAATTCCAAATCAAATACTGGAAAATCTCCTGCCATGAAAGAGCCAGAATTTTTACGCCAATGTCTGGAATTTTTAGAATTCCAAATAGCACTATTAAATCCCAGAGCTATAGTCTCTCTAGGAGCAGTGCCCGCGTCTTTACTTTGCATGATCAGCCAAAACTTAAATATTCGCTTGGGAGGGGAAATAAAATTCTCAGAGATAGATAGTCGTCAAATTGCAGTTTCTGAAGCGGTAAAATTTGAAAATATTCCAGAATTACAGACAATGATCATTCTTCTTACCCATCCAAGCTATAGGCAAATCAATGCAAAGCGCAGAAAATATGGCCACCATACAGGTTCAGATGCAGAAATTGCTATGCTACAAGAAATTAAGCTAAATTAACCTTGTATGGACTGGCAAACCCTAATACTGCAACCTGTCACATACCTCCTTGGAGCTAATCTTGCAATGTTTTTTCATTTAAGATGCGTAAGAAGGCTGCAAGGTCTTCGAGTTTACGGAGCGCTTCGGCCATGATTTTAATTCCTGGATAAGGTTGTTTTTTGGTAGGCACGAAGTTTACCAGCTTTCCTAAGGTTCTGATGGCCATGTCCAAGGAGGACCTTGCCTGGGGATCATGAGTGCATAAAACCTTCATTTCTATAGGGTCAAAGTAGGCTTCTGGGTCCTGCATCGGGTTTTGTCTAACCGACAGGGTGAGAAAGAGAATACGCCAAGCGATAATGCTGTAAAATGCCAAGGCGTTGAGAGTGGTGTGAATGTCATCGAACTGAAATTTCTCTACCTGGAGTGCTCCCGTCTTGCACGTGAAGTGGAATCGCTCGACGGCCCAACGCATCGAATAACAACGCACTACTCGCGCAGCCTCAGGCAACTCATTTGCCTTCAGGCTCGTAAGCAGTATCCATTGGGCGGATTTAGACTCATCGAAGTAGTCTTTCCCATTCTCATCCGTTGCAGCAATTTCGGTAGCTACCACCAAGGAAAGCCCCTGCGTTTTATGTAACTGAGCACTGAGGTCTTTGCCAGGCAGTACATGGATTGGAGCAGCTTGAATGCGCAAGGTCAAGTTAACATCCCGATTTTGCCGCCTTACCTGTGTCTGCTGAGTGCCTAAAACAGGTAGCCCTCTAACCGCATCAGCCAACTTGGCAATCGTTCGTGTCTCGGGCGTTTCAAACTTTCGGTTTTGGTACAGACGCACCACCAACTCTACTCCTGGCTCCCGATGCGCTTTAAAGAACGCAAAAATATCCGCTTCCCGGTCCTGAACCACAACTACCTTCTTGGATTGGGCTACTTGGCGTAAATGTTCATTAACCGCCTGCAACCCTTCCTCCCATTTTTGCGATTCTTTTTCCGGAGCATAGGCGCCCTGCCGAGTCCAGTTGTGTTGGTGTATCAATCCCATAGGAACGCCCCTTTCATTGACCGCCAGAACATTGTGCTGAACCACTCCTTTGACATTGCCCTGGATCGTCCCAAGACCTTCCATGGATTGCTGCCCGCTATAGTTGTAACCTGGTACAGAACTGGAAGCAAACCGAACTGGGCAGGCAATACGACATCTATAGGAATGAAGACGGCGAGGAGGTAGGCAGGCAATTTCCAAGCGATACCGGTCCCATCGATATCTTAGCCATCAGCAAGGACCGGAAAGAATGGCTCGTGGTAGAGCTGAAGAGAGGACGCGCCAGCGATAACGTCGTAGGTCAAATCCTCCGGTACATGGGCTACGTGCAGGACCTGGCCGAAGCTGGGCAAAAGGTCAAAGGCGTGATCATTGCCCTGGAAGACGACAACCGCATCCGCAGGGCCTTGTCCATGACACCGGATATTGAGTTTTACCGCTACCAGGTGACGTTCAGGCTTTTTAAGGACTAAGAATTGCGCAATTTTCGATATATTTGAATCTGAAAAACTTCTGTTATGGCTGAAGTCGCCCCCTTGATATTCCTGCATGCGCATAAGAGCGAAATGGAAAGCCTTTGCAGGCAATACCACGTGAAGCGGTTGTATCTGTTCGGTTCGGCCCTGACAGCAAAGTTTCGCCCAGACAGTGATCTGGATTTCCTGGTGACCTTCCACGATATAGAGCCGCTCGAATACGCCGATAATTTCTTTGATTTCCGCGACGCACTGGCCAGGCTGTTTCAACGCAAAGTGGACCTCGTAGAAAGCCAAACGTTGAAAAATCCCTTCTTCAAGAGCGCTGTTGATGCCACAAAAGTGATTGTTTATGGAGGATCGGATCGGGAAATGGCTGTATGATATAAAGCGGTCCATTGAAGAAATCGAGAGCTTTATGCCCGATACCGAAACAGGTAGGTATCTGTTGCAGGAAAATATCATGTTCAAACGGGCTTTGGAACGAAATGTAGAGATCATTGGCGAGGCCGTTAACCGCATACTCTCAACCGAACCGGAAATAGCCATAACCCATGCCCGGCGAATTGTGGATACCCGCAATTTTATTATTCACGAGTATGAAAAGGTCTCCGATGAGGTGCTCTGGGCCATTGCTATCCGGCATATTCCCCTCCTCAAAATAGAAATCGAAGCCCTCCTTGAACACCGAAGCCCCGAACCATGACCCCCATCGGCCAACTCGAACGCGACACCCAAAACCGGGTCGTCATGCTCCTCGAAAACCAACTTGGCTGGGAAAAACCTACCAACCTTGAGCCTCTCCGAGGCCGGGGTGGCGTCCTTTTCGGCCTCGGAGAGGCCCAACGTTGGTAGCCGCCGAACGTTGGCAATATTTTCCAAAAAAAAACACGATATTTGAATCTGTCACCACATCAAACACATGAATTACCATGGGCGATGTTTTTTCCCAAATCTACATCCAAACCGTTTTTGCCGTAAAAAACCGCCAGGCGCTGATCCAGCCGGAATGGGAAGAACGCTTGTACCAATACACCACTGGGGTCGTTCAAGCCCGGGGACATAAAATGCTGGCTATCGGAGGAATGCCCGAACCTATTCATATCTTTATTGGCCTGAAGCCTGCGGAAGCCCTTTCCGATTTGGTCCGGGAAATCAAAAATGCGGCCAGCGATTTCATCAAAGAACACCGGCTTTCTCCATACAAATTTGATTGGCAGGCAGGGTATGGCGCTTTTTCATACAGCCGTTCGCACCGCGACGCTGTTTGCAAGTACATCCTAAATCAAAAAGCACACCATAGAAAGCGCACGTTCGAAGAAGAATTTTTCAAAATGTTGCAGGATTTCGATGTAGAAATCGGACAAAAACGAATGTTCGACTTCTTTTTGCCGGATTGATTTTGACTTGCGAAAAGCGCACCATTACGGCGAACAAATGAGGTCAGTCACTGGCGGAAGGCCGGCTATGCAGATTCAAAATAAATTACATGAAAATTCAAAATATTCTTTATGTAATTTCAAAATACCTGGATTTGTTCGAACAGGCAGGCAACCTATTTGAGAACCTGATTATAGCCGACTTTGTCAAACGCAATCAAAATGCCACCCCAGCCTCGGAGAGGCCCAACGTTGGTAGCGGCCCAACGTTTGTAGCCCGGATAAGGCACCTTTACCTGAAGCGAGGAATACCAGGGCAGAACCCTACATCAGCCAGAATGGTGCAGATGACCTGAGGAGCGCCTGCTGGTTGGGAAGGACAGGCTAAAAACCCACATTGTGCAGACCGAGTTGGTCAGTGTTGATATGCAGGAGGCTATGGCACTGTCGAAGTCAGGGTTTCTGCCCGAATCGTAGCGGGCCCTTCCTTTGTGTAGAATGCATTTTGCACTAAGCCGCCGAGGCTGTACGCATGGAAGGGCAGACGCGCTAAATTGAACAATTGTGCTTCCTAAACACCCCAAAAGCAGGGTAGCTTCCGCCACCTAATTTCGTTTCGATTTCAACCATCTGTTTTCATTAATAGAGAATAGATGTCCATTCCAGTAATTGTTAACTTTTTCATCCCATTCGAAACCAGGTGTAAATAATTTATAAAAAGTATTCTTTGAATTTTGAATCACCTTATCTAAATAGGTGTAACCTATTTCTGAATGATAATAAAAATCTCCGGCAGCATGATTATCAATCTTAGTTTTTAAAGAACATAGTTGAGCCAGATTATTTAATATTTCATCTTCAATTATTGACTCTCCCAATTCATCAAGTACATTCTGAGGAATAAACGATATGAACTCTTCGGTATCGGGATAATACGAGTTGGCACTATTGAATACTAAATTCGAATTCAACAGACTAAGAATTAACCACTGCCCTTGTAAGTTGTTGTCGTAAGTTTTATTGACGTTGTTGTAAATCGCAAGCGCACTGAGGTTTGTCTTAAACGCCATTGATTTATATTGCTGCAGCTTTATGCTATAATCAGTGCTGTCAAAGTCTTTGAAACCATTTTTCTGATTACACCACATGGTAAACATTCCGATATATTGAATCAGATATTTGCTCCAAGAGTATACCTTTTTTGAAAGTGGAATTTGCAGCAAATGCTTTTCCGTATTCTCTTTTTTCAATGGATTCTTTATGGGCAATAAGGTGGAGCAGTATTTCCAGCATAATCAAATACATGGAAAGGTCAATTAATGATGGTTGCTCACTTTTTGAGTCAATTGTTTTTTGGTGCAGTATGTTATAGTAGCTGTCCAAAAATTTAGTCACTTTATCCTTTAACCTTTCATAGTTTGATTGGGATATGCTGCGTTGGGGCTTGGATTTTTTCTTTTCTGAACGACCACCTGAACTGTTAATGTCTTCGGTTTCTTCTTCATCAATTTTAGATTGAAGCTCTTTCTCACGACTTTCTTTCAGGTAGGAGAAAATGCTTTCCCATAGACGTACCCCTTTGTATTCTATGTAATGATGAATCTTCTCTTGATTGTCGATCTGTTTAGCTCTTTCCTGAATTTCTGCATAACTTAAATAGAGAAGATCATCATCTTCCTCTTTCGGTAACTCGTTATTACGTTCTTCTTGCTCACTGGCTTTTGAGATTCCTTTTTTTGCTTCTTTCTGTCGATAGATGGTATTGAGATAATCAATGATTTTAGGCGTTGAAAAATTCCCGCTTTCGATCAGTTTTCTAATCTGGTTTAATGATCTGCTTCGGGGAGAAGGGTTGGCGCTTTCAAAAGCATTGATATCCGTTATAAACTGTTTGTTTGAAGTTGCTATGCCTTGAATTGAAATTTGGACAAATAGCAATACAAGCCCATTCGGTATCGATATTTGTTGAAAATGCTCACCAGCTTCTAGTGAAATCATTTTTTCCAATTGTATTGTCCCTTTTGGATCAAATAACTGAACGATTCCATCCTTGATCGGATGTTTTACTTGAAAAATTAGATTGACGGTATCAAAATTCTTTTCTGCCGATTTGATAAATACGTTTCGTTGAAGTTCAGCTAATTCTGAAAGTTTGGTTTCATTTTCAGGTTCGTAATCTTTAGGAGGACTGGCTTGCTATCAGACTTTATTGATAACAATTCAAGATAATCTGAATCAGAGCTTTGATAGACAATACAAGACTCTTGATTTGTAGCCGGAATAGTCATAGTGCCAAATGCGGCTATCGAAGCATTAGCACTGCCGGATATGAGGTAGTTCTTGTTTTTGCCTTCGATGATAATATTCTTAGCATGAAAATAACTTTGCCTTTGCTTTTCTTTTATGACATCCGTCCATTCAAAAAAACTGACATTAGATTGACTTTTCATTTTGAAAGGTAAAGCACCAAAATCAGCTTGTACCAGCACATCAATTTGACCCGGATTATAACGCTTGTTAAGTTCCTGTATAAACTTGCCATCTGAATCGTGAAACGGACACATGATGGTAATCCGCTTAATTTTATCATTTCCAACGATAGCCGAGACTTGGGCAAAAGTGACTTATCTGTTTGGTTTGCATGAAAACTAATCTGATTTTGCGCATCCAAATCAAAGACAGTTGATTCTACAACTATACCATTGGAAAGTAAAAGCAATTCTCTTCTATACTTTTTAGTTTGTTATTTGCGGAATCCCCTAAATCAGCATGTAACTGTTTCATGTAATTCCATGCTTGGATTACAAGGCCGTATTTGGCATCATCCAGGCTATTAACATATACCGCATTCCATACTTCGAGATTTTTGCCATGACCGGATGTGGTTAAATTGCCTGAAGACTGAGTTGTAAGCATGGCGCCATCAGCCAGAATGGATACATAGTGAATGCCTTTAGACCCTAGCAATGGCAACACCTGCTGTTCCAAATAGTACAGGTTGATAGAATAGGTGGCAAATATGGCTGAATGAAATTTACCTGATGGTATTTCTTTTAGGAGGATTCTGCTTTTCATACAGCTCCAATTATCTTAGTTCCTGCCTCTGTAATGGAATAAACTCTCCCTTCTCTTTTTATCCAGCCAATATCCATGATGTATTGAAGCACATTCTGTAAACGAGGGGTAGTACGGTTTGGTAAAGTTTCTCTCAATCGCCACACAGAATAATCCTCAATCATGTAATTGTGCACCAAACTTTGTCCAATCCGTGTTTTACTGTAGGATGAAAAAGTGTGAAGGTTGATCGCTTTAATGATAATGGCTTTCACATATTCTTGAACACTTAATTCTCTTTGAGAAATCACCAAATCATCAATGAGATCGATGGCATAACCAATCCGGTTGAAATTGTTTTCGCGTGCTTCAGCAAATTCTTCCAGTTGCTCTATTTGATCATTGCTGTTGACTTGCACATGCAAGATGGTTTTGACGGCATGCATGAGGCATTTACCAAATTCAAGAGTCTGGAAATATTTTTCCATCTCATCGTAAGCGATATAAATATCTTCCTCTTCCTTTTTAATCTGCTCAGCTAATTGTTTTATGGAATCTATTCCTTTAAGAACACCTTCCAATTCAAACGCTTCGATAGTTTCATTCACAAGTGCATCGATGTTCTGATCCAATAAGGTTGGATAGGTTTCGATGAAGTAGAGGAAACAAGCATGAAAATGCTCGAACGCCACATGTATGAGCTCGTTAATTTCAAATAGATACCAGGCAGTTGCTACATCTTTTTCAGAACACCTTCATTTTGATGCGAACGATAGTTGGCCCGTAAAAGAGTTCACCAAATTTTCAACACCTTTAGTTTGATTGCATAAGTGAGATAATAGCAGTATGATTGTTTCCCGCCGGTTAAATGTGGGTTCTACTTTTCTATTGTCCGCTGCAAGTAGTGCTTTTCATAAAAAGCTGTGTTCATTGCTGCCTTCCGGTATTTTGTGTAAGGCGAAGGATTTTAAATTTGATAATTTTGCTTCCTGAATGCTACCGCTAAACACCGAACTCCAAAAAGGTCACGTTCAGCTTTTGGTATATTATCCTCAAAGGCTTCGGCGAGTTCTTTTCCCTTTGCCGTCAGCGTATAAATATTGAGATCAAGCTGAGCGTTGGGATGATTAATCAAATTAAGATCACGAACTACCCCACTGTAATACTGGCCAAAAACGCCCAGTTTAAACTTCCAATATAGGCCGGGACCATCTTCTGTTT
>JADJPL010000011.1 GCA_016713275.1 Haliscomenobacter sp. | reverse complement strand
AAGACCTTGCCCGATTCGTTGACGTGAAAGAGTTTCATTAAATTGTAGGTAAACAGGAAAATGCTGTCCGGAGAAAGGTACTGATAGCCAATCACCTGGCTACTCCCTATTCCGTTTGGGCCTTCTTTTTCAAAGGCAATTTGCTTCACCAGCTTTTGGGTTTGGGCATCATAAAGGTAGAGCTGGTTGTTCCCATTGTTAAAAAAGCCGAATATTTCCCTGCCGTTGATTCGATCAAGCCGGGCAAAGGAAGGAAATGCTCCTGATTCATAATCCAACGGAAACGCGATCGTGTGGGAATAGGAAAGTTGGTAATCCAGTTCTTTTTCATCCGGCGTGCAGGATACGCACAGAAAAAAACTGCATACCATGGGGAAAACGCCCTGATACCATATCGGCAGATTCTTCATGGGGGTTAAGGTTTATTAGGAGGACTTAATTGCGATGGCCTCACCATGGGGAAAATATTACCTGCAAGATAGTATCCTGGCCGGGGATTTTTATTCTAAAAATTGTTAATTTGTAAGCATCACCAAAATACCGGCAAGGCAATGGGCGGAAATGGTCAAAGCCCTGCCTGCTGCCATAAAAGAAGAGGTTATGAGTACGTATGACATGATCCTTCAGGAAGGAATCGAGCAAGGGCTCCAAAAAGGAATCCAAAAGGGAATCGAGCAAGGGCTCCAGCAAGGAAAAGAAAAAAACGTGAACGAAGTGGTCCTGCGGGGCTACCAAAACGGGGTTTCCTTTGAAATCCTTTGCCTGCTCACGGGCTTAAGCGAAGAGGAGGTGAAGGCGATTATTGCTCAGCATGGAGAAGAGGAGAAGAAACAGTAGCGCATAGACAACTCGTTGCGCGCGGTATTGAACCGCTAACCACATGGCCTCTTGGGCCTGCTCTTTGGGGCGCTGCCTCAACCTTCCAACATGTCAAGGCTCCGTCTCTTTATCCCCAACAACAGAAAAAATTTTATTTCCTCTTGAAAGGGCTAATTTATTTTTTATTTTCACGGAGATAAAAAATAAACAGGATAATTTCCATTGTTCATCTGAAACCCATCGATCATGAGTGAACCCAAAGTCTGGCTTGAACGGTATACGGAAGGCGTCCCGGCAACGATCAATCCCGATCTGTATCCTTCCCTGAACGACATGTACAACGAGGTGTTCCGGAAGTACAAAAACAATCCCGCGTTTTCCTACATGGGGAAAAAGATCACGTTTGGGCAGCTCGACCAGTTGGCGCAGCAGTTTGCCGCTTACCTGCAATACACCGGGTTAAAGCCCGGCGACCGCATTGCGCTGATGATGCCCAATATGCTCCAGTATCCGATCGCGCTGTTTGGGGCCTTCAAAGCGGGCGTAGTGGTGGTGAATACCAACCCCCTGTATACTCCAAGGGAAATGCTGCACCAGTTTACCGATGCCGGCGCCACCGCCATCGTGATTGCGGAAAACTTCGCCCATAACCTGGAAAAGATCCTTTCCCAAACCAGCATCAAAACCATCATTTTGGCGAGCGCGGGCGAAATGTTGCCTTTCCCCAAAAGCGCCCTGGTCAACTACGTCGTGCGCAAAGTGCGGAAAATGGTCCCAACCTATACCCTGCCTGGAACCGTCACGTTTTCGCAAGCGCTAAAAACCGGCAAAAGAACGCTGTTCTCCCCGGTGCACACCGGCCCGGAGGATACCGTGCTCCTTCAGTATACCGGCGGCACGACCGGGTTATCCAAAGGCGCTATGCTGACCAACCGGAACCTGATCTCCAACGTGCTCCAGTTCAACGCCATGGGCGGAGATATTCTGAACCATCTGAAAAATCCGGTCGTGCTGTGCGCGCTGCCGTTGTATCACATTTTTGCGTTTACGGTGAATGCCCTGTGTTTTATGTACCGGGGCGGTATGAACGTACTGGTGATCAACGGCAGGGATATTCCTTCTATTATCAAAGAGTTTAAAACGCACCGGATCAACATCATGACCGGCGTAAACACGCTGTTTAATGCCCTGCTCAACCATCCGGAGTTTTCCAGCGTGGACTTTAGCGGCTTGGTGCTCACCGGAGGTGGGGGCACGGCCGTTCAGGTGGCCGTTGCGGAACGCTGGAAGCAAGTCACGGGCTGCGACCTCACGGAGGGCTACGGGATGACCGAAACTTCGGCGGTGTCGACCATTAATCCCCTTGGCGGGCACGGGAGGCTGGGCACGATCGGGGTGCCGATCCCCTCTACCGATGTCCGGATTGTCGACGAAGAAGGAAACGTGCTCTCAGCCGGCCAAACCGGGGAAATACAGGTCAAAGGCCCTCAAATCATGAAGGGCTACTACAACCAGCCGGAAGCCAGCGCGCAAATACTCAAAGACGGCTGGCTGAGCACCGGAGATGTGGGCATGATGCACGAGGATGGCTTTTTCCAGATCGTCGACCGGAAAAGGACATGATCCTCGTTTCCGGGTTCAATGTATTCCCCAACGAGATTGAAAGCGTGCTGGCTATGCATCCTAAAGTATTCGAAGCTGCCGCTGTGGCCGTTCCGGATGAAAAATCAGGAGAAGCCGTCAAAGTGTACGTAGTCAAAAAAGACGACTCCCTGACCGAGGAAGAGCTCATCGCTTTCTGCCGGGAAAACCTCACCGGGTACAAAATTCCCAGGTTGGTGGAGTTCATCGATCAGCTCCCCAAAACCAACGTAGGCAAAATCCTTAGACGGGTATTGAAAGATGATGCGGCGGAGAAAGCCGCTTCGGGAAAATAAGTGCCTGGCGAAGTTTTAAAATAAACCCAGGATTCTTCACCTAAATCACCTAAATACCAATGAAAACGATTTTCCGAATTCTCGGCATCCTGCTCGGGAGCCTTGTTGTGTTGCTGTTGATCGGCGCCACGTTCATCCATTTCCGGGGAATTCCCCAATACCCGGTGAATGCACCCGAGGTAAAAGTGGAACTCGATTCCGCCCGAATCGCCCGGGGCGAGCACCTGGCTGCTATGGTTTGCGCCAACTGCCACCGCGGAGACGACGGTGCGCTTTCCGGCCGGAAACTGTTCGACATTCCCAAAATGTTTGGGGAAATCCATTCTGCTAATATCACGCAGCATCCGGTAAAAGGAATCGGCAGCTATACCGACGGCGAATTGGTCTACCTCCTGCGCACAGGGATCAAGCGCAACGGGCAGTATTCCCCTACCTATATGCCCAAGTTTGTCCACATGTCGGACGAGGATATTTACTCCGTCATCGCCTATCTCCGCTCGGATGCTCTGGCAGTTCAGGCGGCAGACAAAGCGACGGTTCCCTGCAAACCGTCGCTGTTCACCAAGTTTTTGACCATGACTCCCGCATTCAAGCCCTTCCCGATGCCGGAAAAACCCATTGAAGCCCCTGATCGTTCCGACGAAGTGGCGTATGGCAAGTATATCGTCCATGGTGCGGTCGAGTGCTATTCCTGCCACTCTGCCGACTTTACCAAAATCAACACCATGGAGCCCGAAAAATCTCTGGGCTATATGGGCGGGGGCAATACCCTGCTCGACCCGGAGGGCAACCCGGTACTTTCCGCCAACATCACCTTGCACCCCGAAAACGGGATTGGGAACTGGACATTGACCCAATTCACCCAGGCAATTCGCACAGGGCAACGACCCGACGGGAAGCCTCTCAGTGAAGCGATGCCCAAATTCACCGTCCTTACCGATGAAGAGATCAGCGCAATGTGGGCTTTTATGAAGACGATTCCCGTTTCCGATAATAAAGTAAAACGGACCTGGGAGCAATAGATAGGCCAAATCGCGCAAAAAAGCAATGGAATCCCGGAAGGCTACTTTTTCTCTGCCCGCTGCCGGAGCGTTTCAAACAAAACAATCGCCGCAGAAGCCGAGACGTTGAGTGAATCCACCAACCCGTGCATAGGGATAATGATCTTCTGGTGCGCTTCCCGCGTCCAGAAATCGGAAATGCCATGCGCCTCGCTACCCATGACAAAGGCGACGGGCCCCCGCAGATCGCACTGAAAGTAAGCTTCTTTGGCGCCCAGGTAGGTGGCCAGGATTCGGACTCCTTGCCGGCGAAGCCATTCCAGCGCAGGTTGCGCATCGGTCGTCACGATGGGCACCGAGAAAACTGCTCCCAGGCTGGACCGGATCACATTGGGATTGTATTCGTCTACCAGCGGATCGCACACGATCACCGCATCGGCGCCTGCGGCGTCGGCGGTGCGCAGCATAGCGCCCAGGTTTCCGGGTTTTTCCACCGTTTCCAAGACCAGGATCAACGGGGTACGCGAGAGCTTCAGTTCGCTCAATCTCCTGTCCCAGCGGCGGACGAGCGCTACGACGTTGGGCACCCCGGCACGGTACGCGATTTTCTCCATAACCGGAGAGCTCGTTGCGATCAATTCCCTGGGCTCCGCCGATGCCTCCTGAAAGACCAGATCGAGGGCCTCAGGAGAGGTTACGCTTTCGTCGTAAAGCAGCGCTTCTACTGCATAGCCCATTTTAAACGCCAGCGAAACTTCCCGCAGCCCTTCGGCCACAAACAAGCCTTGTTTCTTGCGTTCGCGGGGCTTCTCCTTGAGCGCGACCAGATTCTTGATCAGGGGATTTTGGAGGCTATTGATCAAACGTGGCATGGAAAGCAACGGGTTTTGAAGAAAAGAACAAAATGAACGGGCTTCCCCTGGGGGGAATTGGTCCGCGGAGCAAAATCTTTCTATCTTCGCTTTCCGTATTGCCAATGCAATGTTACCACTTTGAGCGCATTTACTCTGACCGGACTTCCATTATTTTCGGATTACGAACTGATCGACAGCGGAGACTTCAGAAAACTGGAGCGGTTCGGGGCATTTCTTGTTTCCCGGCCGGAACCCCAAGCCATCTGGAGCCCTGCTTTGGAAGAAACCGAATGGAACGCCATGGCGCATGCCATTTTCGAACGCAAAACCAGTTCAGGCGCCCAGTCCGACGACGGCAACTGGACTCTGCGCGCCGGCATGCCCGAACAATGGTATATCTCCTACGCGTACCAAGATCTGAAGCTCCGGTTCCGGCTCGGACTGACGTCGTTCAAGCACCTCGGCATTTTCCCGGAACAGGCCGGCAACTGGAATTTCCTCTACGATCGCCTTCAGGAGATGTCTGAAGCATCTCCTTCCGTGCTTAACTTATTCGCCTACACCGGCGCCGCTTCGCTCGCCGCCAAAGCGGCCGGAGCGGATGTCGTACACGTCGACTCCGTTAAACCCGTGATTAACTGGGCCCGGCACAATATGGAAGCCAGCGGGCTGGATAACATCCGGTGGGTGGTAGAAGACGCTTTGAAATTTGCCCGAAAAGAAGCCCGCAGAGGGCGCGTATACCAAGCGATTATTCTCGACCCTCCGGCATACGGACGCGGCCCGGAAGGCGAAAAATGGCTCCTCGACAAACACCTGAACGAACTCCTGGGCTACTGCCGGGAGATCCTCGATCCCGTCAAAGGCGTTTTTGTCCTAAACCTTTACTCCATGGGCTTTTCCGCCCTGGTAGCAGAGAATCTTATCCGGTTGCATTTTCCTGAAGTGGAGGCCATCGAACTCGGCGAACTGTACATCCCCGACCGTCGGGGCATGCGACTGCCTTTGGGTTGTTTTGCCCGGTTTACCCAAGGCTTTTAACCCGACGACGGGTTATCCTTTGGAAACTTCCGCTTTGATCCGCTCAATCCGGTCCTGATCCTCCTGCTCCGAAGCCAGATCCAGAATCATGATCTTTTGCCAGATCTTGTTGGAGAGCCCCTGGGCGAGTGATTCCACGTCGTTCACAGCCGCGAGAACCACGTGGTCTTCGACATATTGCGCATGAAGCGCAGCTAGTTTGCTCAGCATGGCCAGCATTTCGGAGCAATAATCAAGATACCGGGTAAGTTGATACGACGTCATCGTCCGCTGAGGCGAGGAAATCGTTGGCGGCAGATGGCCCAGGAGATAGGCCGGGTCTTTGGTCAGCTGGTGCATGTCTACCACGTGGGCAATACTGCGCAGCCGGTGCAGGGACCTCAACGTCATCCAGCGCTTGAACCGCGTTTCCAGAGAAGCCAGAAAATAAATCGCAAGGGATAGAAAAATCAGTTCGTTGATCGCCGATTCTGCCGCCTGCAAAACATCGGCAATCCCGTTCACCCCGGGAGACAGCTGCATGGTCATGACGATCACCCAAATTGCCAGCCCAACCAGCGCCAGGATGGCACTGATGGTCAATACCCGCAATTCCCAGATGGGGCCCCGAAGCTTCCCCAGCAAATCTTCTATTTCCCGCGCAACCTGGTTCAACTCCGAAACGACCGCGCTAAGTCCGGAATCCGGAAACCGTTCTGCCACCCGCCGGGTAAGGCTATCCAGGGTTTTCAGGATTTGTTTCACCTTTAGTTCGCTGTACTTACGGGCCGGCAAATTCAAGAATGCCCAATCTCTTAGCAGCATAATACGTTAGACTGTAGTTGTTAGACTTTGGACGATAGATTCAAGAAGTTAGAAAGGTAGGGAAATTGGGATTGGGAACCTTTTAATTGGGCGTATTTTTCCATATTTCCAGCCGGAATAAAAGGAACAGGCCGCTTTTTTTTCAAAAAAACGCCCGTTTATTCAATCCGCGCCGTAGCTTGTATACCAACTTTCTAGCTAACCAAAAAACGAACCGTCATGCGTAATCATCCTGTACTGAAAAATTGGTTTTGGTGTGCATTCCTGTTTTTCCTCCCCTTCGCCGTGTTGGGGCAGAAAAAAACAGCCGCCGCCGCTGCCCAACCAGCGCCTAAAAAAGAACACTATCTGGAGAAAACCGCCTTGTCCGGATTGAAATGGAGAGGTATCGGCCCGGCGCTCACTTCCGGCCGGATCAGCGATTTTGCCGTACATCCCCAGCGCAAAAGCACCTATTATGTTGCGGTAGCCTCCGGAGGGGTTTGGAAAACCGAAAACAACGGCACCACGTTCCAGCCGTTGTTTGACTCCCAGGGGTCTTATTCCATCGGGTGCATCACCCTGGACCCCAACAACCCCAATGTAGTTTGGGTAGGCTCAGGAGAAAACAATAACCAGCGCTCCGTTGCCTATGGCGACGGCGTGTATAAGTCGGAAGACGGGGGCGCTTCCTGGAAAAATATGGGCCTGAAAACGTCCGAACACATAGGAAAAATCATCGTCGACCCGCGCAACTCCGATGTCGTTTACGTCGCCGCCATTGGCCCGCTCTGGAACTCGGGCGGAGAACGCGGCGTGTACAAAACCACCGACGGCGGTAAAACCTGGACCGCCGTGCTTACCATCGACCCCTACACCGGAGTTAACGACCTGATCATGGACCCCCGCAATCCGGAAGTGCTCTATGCCTCCAGCTTCCAGCGGGAACGCCATGTGTTCACCTACGTCGGCGGCGGGCAGGGAAGCTCGATCTACCGCACCAAAGACGGCGGCAAAACCTGGGGGGAAGCAGAGAAAGGACTTCCTTCCGCCGACAAGGGCCGGATCGGGCTCGCTATCTCCCCCGCCAACCCCGAATACCTTTACGCGATTGTAGAAGCCGCCCAGGGCCAAAGCGGGTTCTTCCGCTCCCTCGACCGGGGCGCCACCTGGGAAAAGCGCAGCAGCTTTGCCACCAGTGGAAATTACTACCAGGAAATCGTTGCCCACCCTTCTAATCCGGACATCGTGTACTCCATGGATACTTACCTGCAATGGACAACCGATGGCGGTAAAACCTTTGAAATGGTGGGAGAACAATACAAACATGTCGATAATCACTGTATGTGGATCGACCCCGATGATACCGACCATTACCTCGTCGGTTGCGACGGAGGGATCTACGAATCCTTCGACGCCGCCAAAACCTGGAACTTCAAATCCAACCTCTCCGTAACCCAGTTTTACAAAGTAGCGGTCGACAACACCCTTCCGTTCTACTACGTTTATGGAGGTACCCAGGATAACTTCAGCCTCGGAGGGCCTTCCAGAAACCGGAGCGGCAACGGGATTGTCAACTCCGATTGGGTGGTTACCCAGGGAGGCGACGGATTCGAATCCCAAATCGACCCCAGCAACCCCAATATCGTTTACGCCCAATCCCAGCACGGCGGGCTCGTCCGCTACGACCGGGCGACCGGCGAACAAATGGGCATCCAACCCCAGCCTCGCCAGGGCGAGGAGGAATACCGCTGGAACTGGGACGCGCCCCTGGCCGTTTCCGCCCACGTCCCGGAACGAATCTATTTTGCCGCCAATAAGCTGTTTCGGTCCGACGACCGGGGGGATACCTGGGAGGTGATCAGCCCAGACCTGACCCGCCAGCTCGACCGCAACGCCCTGGAGGTGATGGGACGGGTTCAAAGTATCGATGCAGTCGCTAAAAATGGATCGACTTCCCAATACGGCAATATCGTCGCTTTCTCTGAAAGCCCAATCAACCCCGACTTGCTATTCGTCGGCACCGACGACGGGTTGATCCAGATCACCTCCGACGGAGGCCAAACGTGGACAAAAGTCGATGTCAATACCCTTCCCGGCGCTCCCCAGCGCACGTATGTCAACTTCTTGCTCGCTTCCCAGCATAACGAAAATGTCGTGTATGCCGCATTCAATCACCACAAATACGGCGACTTCAAGCCGTACGTCTACGTGAGCAAGGATAAAGGCAAATCCTGGACATCCATTTCCGGCAACCTCCCGGAGCGCGGCAGCGTCTACTCGCTGGCGGAAGACCACGTGGAGCCTATGCTGTTGTTTGCCGGAACGGAATTTGGCTGCTTCTTCACCATGGAACAAGGCGCTTACTGGAAAAAACTGGGCGCAGGACTGCCTACCATAGCGGTGCGGGACATGGCCATCCAAAAGCGGGAAAACGATCTCGTCCTGGCTACGTTTGGACGGGGATTTTATGTGCTCGATGATTACAGTGCCCTCCGCCAGCTTAAGGAGCCTCAACTTGCCACTCCCGGGCAACTATTCCCGGTTAAGGACGGCCTGCTGTATCACCAGAGCTTCCCGCTTGGCCTAAGGGAAAACAGTTTCATGGGCCACAACTATTTCAGCGCTTCCAATCCACCGGTTGGCGCGGTGTTTACCTATTTCATCAAAGAAAAACCCAAAACCCGCCGGGAAGTCCGGCAGGAAATGGAGAAAGAAAAGATCAAAAAAGGGGAGCCGGTTTCCTACCCGGCCTACGAGGAGCTGACTGCCGAACAAAACGAAGAAGCGCCCTACCTCCTGTTTACGATCAAAGACCAGCGCGGCGCCGTGATCCGGCAGTTGCGCGCCGGAATCCAGGCAGGCGTTCAGCGCATCGTTTGGGATGGGCGCTATCCGTTCCTTCAACCGGTAAGCCTCTCCAAACCTGCTTTCGACAACCCCTTTGCAACTCCCGACTGGGGAATCATGGCCATGCCCGGGGAGTACACCGTGACGATGACCCAAAGCGTGGATGGAAAGATGCAAGACCTTTCCGGTCCGGTTACCTTCCGGCTGCTGAGCCTGGGAGGCGTTACCCTGCCTGCGGAAGACCGGGCCGCTTTGGTCAGCTTCCAGAAAGAAGCCGCTGACTTCCAGCGGATCACCTCCGCCGCCGGAAGCGCCCTGAATGAAGCAGGCAACCGCCTCCGCCATATTCGCGAAGCCGTATTCGCCGCTTCGGTTCCCGCTGCCGGACTGGTATCTGAATGGCAAAAACTGAACAACCAGATCGCCGATTTGCGAAAAGTCATGTACGGAGATCAGGTAGCCGGCAGGCTGGATAAAGGGACCTTGATGAGCCCCATCGCCCGGGTCAACACCCTGGCTTACGACATGTGGAACTCCTCCTCGGCCCCTACGAAAACCCAGCGGGATGGGCTTCGGATTGCCAAAGAAGAATTTGGCCCAATCCAGACCAAACTCCGCCAGCTAATGGAAACCGATCTGCCCGCTTTTGAGCAAAAGCTGGAGGACGCTGGAGCCCCATATACTCCGGGAAGAAAAATCAAATTCTGATCGCTAAAGGTGCTGCTTCAAAAGACCGTTTTCGCCCCTGGCTACCAAAAAATAGTTTCTTTTTTAAAGTTTAAAAAGAAACTAATTTTTAGAAAGAATTTTGAGAAAGCAACTAAAATTTGGCACGCCGGGGCAACACGAACGGTCTTTATTTGGGCAATAAACTCATAAAAAACAACTGCGTAGGCTCGTCGATATACCCTTCCGTATGGCGGATCAAAGCCAGGAGTTGGCTTCTCCGAAGCCGGGGCGTTTCTTCCTCGCGTATGGTTTCCAGGATTTCTGACAAAAGGGCAAAAAGGTAGTCTTCCATATCCTCCCCGTCAAAATGCATGGCCGCCGCCAAGGCATGGGACAAGACGCTCCGCAGATCGTCGTCGAGCAAGAGTTTATAGCGGCCGTCCTTCAGGCGTTTTATTTTGCTTTTCATAGGCCTTGGGAGTATCATTTACCCTGCAAGATAAGCACAACCTGCAAAAAAACAGGCGCGCCTAGGCCTCGTAGTCAATGCTGAGTACCGGTAAGGCGGAGTGGTTGATCAACGCTTCCACATTGCTGCCGGTGAGCAGGCGGCGCAAGGGATGCCGCTGGTGGTTGGAAATGCCAACAAGCGAAGCGCCAATGGCGTGCGAAAAAGACCGGATGCCCTGATCTACATTAAAATCCTGGTATACGTGCGTAAACCCCTTCAAAGGCGCGCAAAGCGGGAGGAAATGCGCCATGGCCTCTATGCCCCTGGCAGGCGGACCCTCGAAAAGCGCGGACGTGCGCACCATCAGCAAGTGGATTTCCGGAACGAAATGCTTGACGATCTCTTTAAACTGAAGAAACGCGCCTTCCTCCTCTGCGGAAAAATCGGAAGCAAAGACCACTTTATCCAAAACCAGATCCGTCATGGGTTCTTTTACCACCAAAACCGGCCGGTGAACGCACCGCACGACCTTTTGGGTATTGGACCCGATAAAGTATTCGCTTTTGCCGCTGGCCCCGTGCGATCCCATGCAGAGGAGATCCACCCCATGCCGATCCACATAGTCCCGGATTATATCGACCAGTCTTCCTTCGCAAGTATCGCACACCAAAGGAACCTCCGGAAAACGGTTGCGCATATCCGATGCCAGGGATTCCATTTCAGGAACAGCCCTGTGCTCCTGATGGTCCCCTGGCTGCCAGTTTTCTGGAACCCGGGAACAATGAATCACGCGCACGGTAGCTGAAAAATGGCTCGCAAACAACGCAGCAGCATGGAGCGCATACCCCGCACATTCCGAAAAATCGGTCGGGACTAATATCGTTCGGATCATACCTGAAGGCTTAAGCCTGCCCGGTAGCGTTCCGGCTGTAAAATTTGACGATATCCCTGTTGGTTACAATCCCAACCAGCTTGCCCTCCTCGACTACAGGAAGGGAACTGATGTTCCGCTCCGAAAAAATCCGGGCGGCAAGGCTGATCGGATCTTCCGGCGAGATCGTCTGCAGCGGATGCGGCGTCATGAGGTCCAGAACGGAGAAATGCTTATTCAGCGTTGCCTCATCCAGACGTCCCAATTCAGGCAACTTGAAACTAAAAGCCCGGAGCACGTCGTTGGCGCTGAGTATGCCCAGGATTTCGCCGTTGTCCTTTTGCACTACCGGCAGGTGGTGAATGTTCATGAGCAAAAAAAGCCTGCATAAAGGCAGAAACTCGTGGTCGGGATGCGCCACCAAAACCTGGCGGCTCATAATGTCCGCAATTTTGTGCTGGATGCTGGTTGTCATAACGGGTTGTACTTTTCGTTAAAGAGCCGCTCAGAACTGCTTCCTTTGCGGTTTTGCTCGGCCAGCGTCCAGGAATCGGTCGCTGTAGTTTGTATCCAGATGTTTCCCGAACGGCGGAAAACCTGAACGTTCAATCCGTACGTGTCGTAAAAGGCCTGCTCAAATTCGCGAACCGTCATATTCTCATGGACACGGAAATCGCCCTCGGTATGCGTGGTTCGAACCCGCCCGATCGGCTGCTCTCCATCCAGCCGGGTCGCCATAGGCGATCCCTGGCCTGCCTCGTGGTGGCCTGTGAAGAACTCAATCTTCAAGGCGTTGAAAAGCTGGTTGAACGCCCGCTGTATTTCTCTCAAGGTCTTTTGGTCGTTGATAATCATAGCCCCTCCATTTCCAATATGATAAAAATACCCGGCCTACCTTTTCTCCCGATTGACAAAACTCATTTTCCATTCTGATTTTCATCACAAAGAAAACGGGCAGTCCGGATGCATCCCTACCGGACAACCAGCACCGGGATGCTGTCGTCCAGTTTGAGCAAATTCTCGGTGACGCTGCCCAACAGCAGGCGTTCTACCCGGGAATGCCCTTTGGCCCCCATAACGATCAGGGCGCCGGATTCCCGGATAGCAAAATCGTACAGGTAGGAGGCTACGCTGGCAAATTGCCGTTCGACCATTTCGGCGTCTATAAGGTCGGCCATTCCCTCGGGCGCATAGCGGGTAAGAAATGCCTGGAACGCTGCTTTCCGGTCTTGCTGAATGATCCGGCGCACGTCCTCAATTTTCTCTACCAGGTAAATGTTCAGGTTGGGCAGTTCGTACACGTTCACGCAGGTGATGCGAACCGGCGATTGGATGGCTTGGCTCAACGCGATGGCGCGTTCGAGGGCTTTTACCGAATAGGGCGAAAAATCGACCGGTACGATAAGGTGGTCCATTCTTGGTTCGCTCCCTTCGGGGATGATCAGGACATCCCCTTTGGATTTGCGGACGAGGTTGGCGGCAAGAATCCCATGATCGCCGCTGTCGGTGCGCTGCCCGATTACCGTGAGATCGGCAGGATGGGCTTGGGATTCCTCCAGAAGCGCTTCCAGAGGGTCGCCCTCCCGAAGGTCAAAAGAGAGCAGCGTTTGGTTGTGCAGGGGATGCAGCCGGATGCGGTTCTGCATTTCCTGGATCACCTCCCGGTTGAATTCCAGGTTGGTGATCATGCGTTGGGAATCTGGCTCGTACAAAGACTGAAACAAATCAAAGGGAGGCGCGACATGCACCATATTAACCTGGTGTACGGGAATGGCCTGGGTAAAAAAGTCGAGAAACCGCAATACTGCTTCGTCGGCAATACCCAACTCCAAAGCTACCAGCATCTGGCGAACGGAAAAGCGTTTGCGCCCTTGTCCGTCCTCTTTTCATTAGCGATCAGGGCACTCATTATCTTCGGTTTATTGGTAAACAATTCCGGAAAACCGGCTTCTATTCAAAGTTTACCTCAAACCATTAGATTCTGAAATGATAAGAGAGGACAAAGCGAATGACTTATATCATTGACGCGATCAAACACGACGTGGGAGCATGCCCGGCAGAAGCGCCGGTTGCCTCAGGAATTTTCATACCACTTGCCGTTCTCTTCCCGGCCTTTATCCCCGGAACGCAGGATGGCCCACACCTGAAATACCAGAAGGAAGGGCAATACGATTGTGCCAAAGGCAAGCATGCCGGGAGTTGGATAAAGAATAATCAAACCAATACCCAGAAGCAGCAAAACAAAAACCCAAAGCGTGATGTAGCGA
Source organism: Haliscomenobacter sp. (assembly GCA_016713275.1). Taxonomy (GTDB): domain Bacteria; phylum Bacteroidota; class Bacteroidia; order Chitinophagales; family Saprospiraceae; genus JADJPL01. The sequence continues at coordinate 223,348 of JADJPL010000011.1, read as the reverse complement.
AAATCCATTCAGCAGGCTATTTAAGTGCAGTAATCGAATATCCGGAATCCCGGAGCAACTGAACCACTCCCTGGGGCCCTCCGAGATGGCCGGCGCCAACAGCAAAAAAGGTGGGTTTTTCCGCCATCATTTTTTCCATTATGGGAATCCACTTTCGGTTGCGGTTGACCAGCAGCAGATTTTCGTAGGCCGCTATTTCCTTATCGGCGCCAAGCATGCCTTGCATCCCTTCGATATCCTGATTTTTATACATTTCGACCATCTGCTGAAATTCCTGGTTGCCTCCTTCTTCCGGATTGCCTTTGACCATGTCCACAAGCATTCTTGCCTGCACGCGGTACGGAATGCTGTCGAACATGCTCATTTGAAAGGCGGCGGTTTCCAGTCCGTCGATGGGTTTATCCGCCTCCTGGGCCATGCGGAGAAACTCGATTTCGTAGGAGACCGTCTCCTCGGCTTCCCCCGTCCGGGCCATAGCTTGTGGGTCCAGCGCGGTTAGGAACATGGGCTTGATCCGGTCGAGAAAAAACATCGGCAAGCCCAGTTGCTCAAAGTGCGCTTTGACGGCACGGTATTCCTCTGGCGACAGCAGATCGCTCAGCGTCGTATCTTTTTTCATAAAAGACTGCATCAGCAGCGGCATCAGGGTCGAAAAATCCCCCATCTCCTCCAGATCGATCTCAAAAGCCACCCGCTGAGCTTCGCCAAAGGCCTTCTCCGTCGCTTCGGTAAGGAAAAAGTCGGACTTGCCAATCAGGTGGATGGTTCCGTACAGATAGGAAGGCTTGGTCAGGCCTTTTCCCTTGATTTCCCACAACAACGACCGGACCGCAGAAGCTTCGCCGGCCGTTTGGGCCGCAAGCGGCTGCAGGACAAGGAAAAAAAGAGGTAAGAACAGGAGCGGACGTTGGAACACCGATTTCATAAAGGAAGCGTTTGGATTTTTTTTACAGACTTGCTGCGGCTGGTCTGCTTGGGCGGAAAAGAGCCGTTTTAAACCCGTCGAAACAAGTCTAATAATAACACCAAACGGCCTAATGTGTTTTATCAAAATCCTCCACGATACCGAGCAGCAGTTGGATGTCCTCCGCATACCCCCGAACCAGCTCGAAGCTGACATTGGACTGGAACAGATAAGGCTCCAGCATATCCCGAGGTTCGGTAACCGCCACATAAATATCCTGTTCGGCAAAAGAAAGATATAAATCCTTGCCGGTGAGCCGGTGGTAGCGGACGATAGCCTCCTGCATGGGCTCCGAAAGGATGCCTGTCACATGGGTAGTTTTGGTGGCATACGTCATGAAGATTTCCTTAAAATCTTCATTCAGGATTTCCTTATCGGCATTTTCTCCTCCCTCCCAGGTAAAGGCTTTAACCTCGCGGGTTAAAAACTGCCGGTGTTTGCGGGGCCAGAGGATAACCTGCCCATGGGTATCCTCCGGGAAAGCCGCATGCAGGAAAATTCCTTTGAACACCAAGTCCAGCCCGCTGCGTACCGGGGATAGTTCCTGGACTTTCAGCTCGCAAAGGTGGAAATCCATTTCTCCCACTTTACCCCAGATGCTGTCTTCCCCCGAATAGACCGGCGCGCTGGTGGCAAACAGCTTGCTTTGCAGGAATAGGTCTTTCGGGATGTCGCGATTGGCGTCGTATTTCAACTCTCCCAGATTTGGGGCATCGTCGATAAAATCCAGGACCAGGTTCATGATCCGCGGTTTGAAGGTCTGTACAAACCGGCGGACCCGAAACGTCAGGTAGGCGAGGTACAACGTGATCGGGATTGCAAACCAGAGCATCACCACCATTTCTCCGATAAAGGCTTCCACAACAAACAGCCCGCCGAGCACCAACGCCGAGAGGACGATCAACCCGAGCAGCCTAAGACGGAGCCGCTCCAGGCGCATCAGCTCCGGATGAATGGTATGGTTGTAAAAAATGCGGAATTGATCCTGCCGCTTCATGGTGGCCGGCTAGCCGCTTTTGGGAAGGCAGCCGGAGTCCAAAGATACAAAATGGAGGGAACATCGCGAACAGCCAACCATACGCCTCAAAGAAGCCTCTCTAAATTTACGCTTGTTCCGTATTCCAAAAACCAGTATTTTTGCAGCCTTATGAATCGAATGCCTTATTCTATCCGCCTTTTCATTGGCATGGCCCTCCTTTCGCTGATGGTGTCGTGCAAAAGCGAATTCGAAAAGATCCGCACCAGCGGGGACCCGGAATTGCTGTATAAAGAAGCCCTGAATTTCTATCAGGAAAAAGAATATCAGAAAGCCCAGACGCTCTTTGAATTGATTATCACCAGTTTCCGGGGCCGCAAGGAAGGGGAAGATATTTATTTCAAATACGCTTACACCTTTTATTACCTGGAAGACTATATTCTGGCGACCCATTACTTCAAAACCTTTGCCCAAACCTACGGCGTAAGCCCCTTGCGGGAGGAAGCCGATTTCATGTCGGCCTATTCCAATTACCAGCTCTCCCCTACGTTCCGGCTGGACCAGGAATACACCCTCAAGGCGATTGAGGAGTTGGAGAATTTCGTCACCCTGTATCCGGAAAGCAAACGAGTGCAGGAATGCAACCTCCTGATCGATGAAATGCGGTCCAAGCTGGAAGAAAAAGCCTACGAAGAAGGGAAATTATACTTCAATATCCGGCAATATCAATCGGCCATCAACTCGTTTGAAAACTTGTTAAAGGATTTCCCGGAAACCGATAATGCGGAACAGGTGCGGTATATGATCTTCCGGGCGTCCTTCCTTCGTGCCGATAACAGCGTCCTGGAAAGAAGGAAAGAACGCTACGAAGAAACCCAGGACCTGATCACCGAGTTTCTTCAAAAGTATGCCAAATCAAGCTATCGCAAAGAGATGGAAAACGCCCGCGATCAAATTGTACAAAAAATAAAACAACTCAATAATGTCTGATATCAAAAACAAGGTCCAGGGGCTGGATCCCAACGTTCGCGCCCGTAACATGGACGAAATCGCTGGAAAATCCGCCAATATTTATGAATCCCTCGTAATTGTCTCCAAGCGGGCAAGGCAGCTTGGCGTAGATATCAAACGCGAACTGCACAACAAACTGGAAGAATTCGCTACGAGTTCGGATGCGATCGAAGAAATCAGCGAAAACAAGGAGCAGATCGAGATCTCCAAATTCTACGAGCGCCTTCCCAACCCGGCGATCATTGCCCTGGACGAGTTCCTGAACAATGAGATTGTTTTCCGGTATGCGGAAAGAAACCCGAAAGCACAGCAATAACCCGCCCGCCTGTTTATAATGGGCGCGCTATAATCTTTGATCTCCCCGCTCATGTCTTCCGCTTTAAAGGGAAAGCGTATTTTACTCGGAATCACCGGCAGCATAGCCGCTTACAAGGCGGCTATGCTGGCGCGTTTATTCATCAAAGCGGGGGCGGAAGTCCAGGTCCTTATGACCGCCGCAGCCGCCGATTTTATTGCCCCGCTTACCCTCTCCACCCTTTCCAAACGCCCGGTCTATTCGGAGGTTTCTTCCGAAAGCGGCTGGCACAACCACGTCGAACTGGGCCGATGGGCCGATGCGATGGTCATTGCGCCCGCCACCGCCAATACCCTGGCGAAAATGGCGCATGGCCTATGCGATAATATCCTGACTGCCTGCTACTTGTCGGCTCGTTGCCCGGTGTTTTTTGCTCCTGCCATGGACCTGGATATGTGGCGGCACCCGGCTACCCAAGCCAATGTGCGCCTGCTCGAACAGATTGGCCACCGGTTGATCCCCCCGGGGTCGGGCGAACTGGCCAGCGGATTGCACGGCGAAGGCCGAATGGCCGAACCAGAATCCATCCTTGAATTTCTCGAACAATCGCTGCGGACAGCCCACGACCTTTCCGGAATAAACCTGCTGATCACCGCAGGGCCTACGTTCGAAGCCATCGACCCGGTGCGCTTTATCGGCAACCGGTCCTCGGGCAAAATGGGCGTTGCCATCGCCAATGCCGCCGCAGAAAGAGGCGCGAACGTTACCCTTATCCTGGGTCCTTCCCAGGAACGCCCCAATCCCCGCGTCCGGCTCCTCCGGGTGGAAAGCGCCCGGGAAATGCACGCCGAAGCGCTGAAGTGCTGGCCGGATAGCCAAGCCGCTATCCTTTCTGCCGCAGTCGCCGATTACCGGCCCGCCGAAGCGGCAACGGAAAAAATCAAAAAATCCCAGGATTCCCTTTCGATCCAACTCGTCAAAAACCCGGATATCGCCGCCGATTTGGGCAAGCAAAAGCCAATGGCCAGCTCCTCGTCGGTTTCGCCCTGGAAACCCACGACGCCGAAGCCCAGGCCATGCAAAAACTGGAACGAAAAAACTTCGACTTCATCGTCCTTAACACCCTTACGGACCCAGGCGCCGGTTTCCACCACGACACCAACAAGATCACGATTTTCTTCCGGGACAATAAGCGCTTGGATTTTCAGTTAAAGTCAAAGCAGGAGGTCGCCGCCGATATACTCGACGCCCTGGCTGGTATGCTGGCCCTCCGCTGAACCTGCAATTGACCATAAACCGCTGCTCCTATGAAACCATTCTTCCTTCTGCTGGCTTTCACAACAACCATCGCCCAGGGGTTCTCTCAGGAAATCAACTGCACCGTCAAAATCAACGTGCAAAAACTCCAAAATGCCGACCCCCGGCTTTTCGAAAGCCTGGAGCTGGCGATCACCGACTTCCTCAACAACACCAAATGGACCGAGGACGTGTTCGAGACCAACGAACGCATTAACTGCAACCTGCTGCTCACCCTCCAGGAAGAATTCTCTGCTACCAGCTTTAAAATTGATCTCGCCGTCCAGGCTTCCCGGCCAGTATACGGAAGCAATTACGAAACCCCGATTCTGAATCATATCGACCGCGAGCTCGTATTCAGCTATGAGCAAAACCAGCCGCTGCAATTTTCCCGCAATTCCTTTAACGACAACCTCTCTTCCGTACTCTCGTTTTATATGTATATCATTTTGGGACTGGATTATGATTCCTTTTCCCTATACGGAGGAGAACCGCATTTCCTGACGGCCCAGGATATTCTCAACACGGTGCCCCAGGGAGCGGGAGGAACCTACCCGGGATGGCGATCGGTCGACGGCAACCGGAACCGATTCTGGATCGTCGAAAACCTCCTTTCCCCCAGGGTACGCCTTTTCCGGGAAGCGATGTACGCTTACCACCGGCAATCGCTGGATATCATGCATCAGGACGTGGCCAAAGGACGGGCGATCCTCTCCGAAACCCTGGAAAATGTCCTTAAAGTCCACCAAACCTATCCCAACTCCATGATCGTTCAAATGTTCGTCAACACCAAAGGGCAGGAGGTGATGGAAATTTTCAAACTCGGAACGCCTCAGGAAAAAGAACAGGCCATCCGGGTGATGACCCGTATCGACCCTACGAACATGGCTAAATACCGCACATTGAACTAACGGTTTCGTTTTCCGAAAACTTTCTGCCGGCATATACCTAAAAGGTAGAGGGTTTGTGCGTTAAATAGTTGTCAACCTGTGTATGTTGGGTATGCACGGATTATTTCGTTTATTGTGTAGAGAAGATTGATCGTAGACTTCCAAAAGAAGCTGCCGTGAAGAACATCGCCATTTTTGCATCCGGAACCGGGTCTAATGCCCGGAAAATCATGGAATACTTCGCTTTGCGACAGGATATTCGCGTAGGGCTCGTTGTTTCCAACCGCTCCGATGCGCCGGTGCTCCAAATTGCGGCCGCCTTCCACATTCCCACCCAGATCATTGAACGGCAAAACTTCACCCAAACCGAAGACCTCCTTGCTCAATTGGATGCTTTTCAGGTGGAATATATCGTTCTGGCCGGATTTCTCTGGAAAATTCCTCCATACCTGGTTCGCCGTTTCGAAGGCCGGATGCTCAATATTCATCCGGCGCTGCTCCCAAAATACGGAGGGAAAGGCATGTATGGCATGCACGTACATGAAGCGGTGCGTCAATCAGGCGACCGGGAAACCGGGATCACTATCCATTTGGTGAACGAACGCTACGACGAAGGGGCTATTCTGTTCCAAGCCTGTTGCCCGGTTTTTCCGGAGGACAGCCCCGCCGAAATAGCCAAAAACGTCCAGGCGCTGGAACACGTATATTTCCCGTTGGTCGTCGATGCATTTATTCAGAAAAGACCTATGCAACTACCCGGCGGGGAAATCGCCGATTTCCCCGTTTATATCCCTGCACAAGTTATTCTTTAACAAAAAACGAGCAACATGTATAGCGTAAAACGAATGACGTTTCTCTTCCTCGCTCTAGGGCTGACTGCTTCGCTTTCGGCTCAAAGCTGGAAGAAGATGGCGAAAACAGCCGACGATCTCTTCCAGAAAGGCGAATACGCCCAGGCTGCCGATGCGTACGAAAAAGCCTGGCAAAAGAAGAATAAGAAGGAACTGATGTTCAAAGCGGGAGAATCGTACTACCTGCTTCGCAATTACCGCAAAGCGGTAGAGACCTACCAGAACGTCAAAGACGACAACGGCGAGTTCCCCCTGGTCGGGCTCAAGTACGCACGAAGCCTTAAACAGGATGGGCAATACGACAAAGCCGTCAAAGCCTTCCAGGATTTCCAGAAATCCTATACCGGTGAAGGCAAAGCGGTTTTAGCCGACATCGTCGAAACGGAAATTGAAGGCTGCGAACTGGCCAAATCGCTTTCCCTCCAACCCCAACCAGAGGTAGAAACCCTGCATCCCGGCGCTGGCATCAACACCTCCGACAACGAGTTTGCTCCGATCGCCATGGCGCAGGACGTGCTGTATTTCTCCTCTACCATGGGCGGTCAGGCCCGTATCTACCGCTCGGAGTTCTCGAACAATGCCTGGTCCAAAGGCGTTACCCCCGCCAATTTCCCGGTCGTTCAAAACGGACAATACTGCCATGGCAGCCTTTCCCCCGACGAGACCCGGTTTTACTTTACTATCTGCGAAAACAAAGGCAAGTTTGGAAACCTGACGACCCGCTGCGAAATTTTCCTGATCCGCCGGGAAGGCGCTGGTTGGTCGGCGCCGGAACGCCTGCCCGAAACGATAAATACCAAAGGGGTGACTTCCACCCAACCTTGGGTAGCCCACCGGGGAGATGTCGAAATCCTCTATTTTGCTTCCAACCGGAGCGGCGGCCGCGGAGGGATGGACCTTTGGTACGTCACCCGCAACCTCAACAGTGACAGCGGGTTCTCCCAGCCCGTCAACCTGGGCGCCACGATCAACTCGCTTGGGGATGAGATGACGCCTTATTACGACCAAACGGAAGGCATGCTCTACTTCGCCTCCAATGGATTGCCCTCCCTTGGCGGCTTTGACCTGTTCAAGGCGCGCGGCGATCTCACCAATTGGAGCGTCCCGGAAAATGCTGGCCTGCCCTTTAATTCAAGCGCCGACGATGCCTATCTGGTCAAATCAACCGATGGGCGTTCGGTATTCCTGAGTTCCAACCGCATCTTCGCCGGCGAGAAGCTGAATTCATTGGACGACGATCTCTTCGAAATTCGCTTCAAGCCTAATACCATCGCGCTCGAAGGGGCCGTTTTTGACCAGGAGCAAGGTGAAGCCCTCCGTAGCTACAGCCTGACCCTGTTCGAAATTCAGGATAACGGCGCCGAAACCGCCTTACTGACCCGCCTCATTACCTCCGGGAATTACAGCTTCGAGGTCCTTCCCCAACGCCAATACCGCGTTGAAGTCAATGCCGAAGGATATGAAAACGCTTCGTATTCCTTCTTTACCGATAACCACGCCGCTTCAGCCTATGGGCAACCCCTTTTCCTCAAGCGTATGGGCGCAACTCCGCCCGTCGTGAATCCTCCCGTTGTATACCCGCCGGTAGTGAATCCTCCGGTGAATCCTCCCGGACCTTCTCCAATTGGCGCAGACGGCGAGACGTATACAGCTAGAGGCACTTCTCCCAGCGACAACCTGGAATACCAATCCACCGCTCCGCGGTTCCAAGGGGTCTACTACAAGATCCAACTGGCTGCCTCCGGCAAGTTCGACCCTGCCGACCCGCGGTTCGCCAAGTTTAGCGCGCTGGGTACCCTCCAAACGGAGTATATCCTCCAGCGCAACCTGACCCGCGTCCTCATCGGCGATTTCATGACCGATGCATCCGCTAAATCCGCCCTCGCCGAAGTGAAAAAGAAAGGGTTCCCCAGCGCTTTTGTCGCCAAATACGAGAACGGCGTGCGGTACGGAAAGGTGAACCTTTAGACGGTGGACGGGAGACGGGAGACGGTGGACGGGAGACGGGAGACGGTGGACGGGAGACGGTGGACGGGAGACGGTGGACGGGAGACGGTGGACGGGAGACGGTGGACGGGAGACGGTGGACGGGGGGATTGGGCGCCCGTCACGTCCTATAGCCCGGCCATGGGAAACCGTTGCTTAAACCCAGCCACGCCCTGCAGCCCGCCGGTATGGACCAGGCAAATAGTGGCGCCTCTGGGAAAATAATCGTTTGCGATCAGGTCCCAAACGCCAAAAAAGAGTTTGCCGGTATACACGGGGTCCAGAGGCATATCAAACCGGGCCTCCATATAGCGGATAAAATCGATAAGGGCCGGAGTCCATTTGGCGTAGCCGCCAAAATGGTAGTCGTTCTGCAACGTCCAGGCAGAAACGGGTAGGGTGTTTTTCCCTCCCGCCAAGTCCATAACGTGGTTGAACAGGAAATCTCCTTTAAGCACAGGAAAACCGATGGTGCGCACCCGCCCTTCGAAACCGGCAACAAGCCCGGCGGCCGTACCGCCTGTGCCACAAGCTACGCAGCAGTAATCCGGCTGGACCTCGTGCAGGATTTCCTCCGCCAGTTCTGCGCACCCCTGAATGGCGAGGGCATTCGTCCCTCCTTCCGGCAATAGGTACAGCGATTGGTCCTCTGCTGCAACCCTTCCGTCCTCCTTACGCCGGTATTGTTCCCGGCTGAGGTAGGCCAACTGCATCCCGCAACGCCTGGCGAAGGATAAGGTCGGATTAAGAGGGAAAGTAGGTTCTCCGCGAATGAACACCGCTGTTTGGAAACCAAAAAGCCGGCCTGCAGCAGCGACGGCGGCCACGTGATTGGAGAAAGCGCCGCCGAAGGTCACCAGGGTTTGTGCCCCTTTATTTTTGGCTTCCCATACGTTATACTTCATTTTGCGCCACTTGTTGCCGCAAAAAGCGCGGTCACCCGGCTCCACCGGAAGGCACAGCAGATCGTCCCGCTTTACCAGCACCCGGATTCCTTTTTCCCGAAACAACGCATCCTCCAACTCCTGGATCGGAGAGGGAGGATGGTGCGTAAGTTGTTCCAAGGACATGATCGGAGCGAAGGGGTCAGTACCCGAATACTTCGGAAATCCCCATTTCCCTTACCGGTCCAAACGATCTCAGGTAGTTAAGGTCAACCCGATCGCGACTACCCAATACCAGGAAGGTATAAGCCCGGTCGCGGACGTGGCGCTGCTGAAACTCGAACAAATCGGAGGCCTTCATCCTGGTCATTGCCGAATAAATATCCTCGCGAAGGTCGCGATCAAACCCCAGATCCTGCGCGCCCTGGGCCGACCAGAAGATATCTCCGGGCAGAATCCGCTCGGTTTCGATGCGCTTGAGGATAGCAAGCCGCGCCTGGTCGATCTGGCTTTCTACCAAAGGCATATGCTGAAGAATGTCCATCATGGCCGGGATTGCATCCGGCAATTTATCGGGTTGGGTGCCGACATAGGCTTGCAGGTAATGCGCGTATTTTTGCTTGTGGGGGGAGCTGTAGAACGCATACGTTGCATAGGCCAGCGCTTTGAATTCCCGGATCTCCTGGAAAACGATGGAAGACAATCCATTTCCAAAATAGTCGTTGTACAGATCGCGCATCAGATGCTCTTCCAGATTAAAATGAGGCGTTCCTTTGGACATCAGCATAACATCCGCCTGTACGATAGGGAAATCCACAAACAGCACCTCATGCGTGGAAGTTTCCAGTTCTGCAAATTCGCGCAGAGGCGGAGGAGAAAGGAAGGGAGGCTTCACCTCATGACAGCGTTCCAGGAGACGCGCTACCTCGTCCATGGGTTTTGACCATAATAATAGACGCGGTGAGGGTATTGAGTCAGTTCCCGAATATGGGTCACCAGTTTTTCCCCGGAGGCCGCCTTTAACTCTTCCTTCGATAAACGGTAGGTAAAAGGAGAATCCGGACCGAACCGGGCATAACTTCCCATAGCCGTCCGCAAAATAACGTTCCGGTTGCTCTTTGCATTTTCCCGCTCCGTCAGGATATCGGAAACCAGATTCTGGAGCACGCCCTCGTCCGGTAGCGCATGACGGAGAATGTATTCCACCAGTTCCATTCCCGGTTCAAGCGACTCCTCCAGTCCGGAAAGCGAAATATACGACCGCTCCTCCCTGGAAATGACATCGAAGGAAAGCCCCAGCCTGAAAAATTGGATTTGAAGCTCCTGGGGAGAAAATTTTCCGGCGCCTAAATAGGGAAGGTACTGCAAGGCGAGTGCCAGGTACCGGTCGTGGTTTTTGCCAAAATCAAAAATATAATCCAGCCGGAAGAGCGGGTTATTGGGATTGCGGACGTAATGAAAGGACAATCCGTTCGACAAGGCCGTTTGTTGAATGGCCACCCCAAAGTCCACAAAAACCGGATTCAGGGAGGGGAAGGGAGTTCAAAAAACCGGCGGGCAAACTCAGAAACCCCATCGCGCGAAAGTTCCACTGCGGTGATCGGCGGTTTTTCTACTTTGATCACCCCGGTATCTTCTCCCTGGCGCTTATACACCGCCACGAAATTATCCGCCCGCAAGTGCCGGTTGGCAAAATCCAGCACCTGCTCTTTGGTAACAGTTTCCCACCAGGCGAACCGGCGCGCCATGCGCTCCCAATCAATCCCGAGAATAAACGCCGCATTCATCATCTGGACGCGCGCTTCGTTGGATTCCGCCGCTTTGACCTCCCCGAGCTTCAGGTCGCGGATCACTGCTTCCATGAGCCATTCGGGAAAGTCTCCCTCCCGAAACGCCTTTAACACGTCCAAAATCAACCCCTCCACTTCCTCGAGGGTCTGGTCTTCTCTGGGCTTGCCATACAGGCCAAAAACCGAGTAATCTTCGTGCATCCACGACCATGCCTCTGATTCCAGAACCAATTGCTGTTGATTGAGCCGGAGGTCCAGCAACCCAGCTTGGGAGTTGAAAAGCATGTGCTGGACCAGGGTAGCCATAAACTGGTCGTCGCTGCGGCTATTTCCCAGGCGCCAACCCAGCATCAGATAGGGCGCTTCCTTCCCTGTCACTTCCTGGCGGATTGGTTGGAGGATTGGAGGCTGCTCTTCATAGGTGAATGGGGGAACAGGCCGGGCTTCGTAGCTGCCAAAGTATTTTTCCGCCAGGGCAACGGCTTCTTCGGGGTCAAAATCCCCCGCCAGGACCATAGCCATATTCCCCGGCACGTAATAGGTTTGAAAAAACCGTTGGATATTCACCATCGATGGGTTGCGCAGGTGTTCTGCGGTTCCCATGGTGGTTTGGGTGCCGTAGGGGTGTTTGGGGAAAAGGGCGCCACGCAAGGCATAGTCGACTTTGCGGAAATCCCGGTCCTGGTTGATGTTGAATTCCTCATACACCGTTTCCAGCTCGGTGTGAAACAACCGCAGGGCCATCATCCGAAACCGTTCGGATTCGAGGAGCATCCAGCGCTCCAACTCATTGGAGGGAATGTCGTTGACGTAGACGGTCTGCTCTACCCAGGTGTACGCGTTGGTTCCTTTGGCGCCAAGGACGCCGGCCATTTTGTCGTACTCGTTGGGGGCGGCCAGTTTGGCCGCTTCAAAAGAAAGCCGGTCGATCTCCGCATAAAGCTGCTTTCGCTCCTCGGGGTCCCGGGAATGGCGATGCGCCTCATAGAGGGCGGCTATCTGTTCAAGCAGGGCCTGCTCTTTTTCCCAATCCAGCGCGCCGATCCGGCTGGTGCCTTTAAACAACATGTGCTCCATGTAGTGGGCCAAGCCGGTCGTGTCGGCGGGATCTTGTTTGGAACCCGCGCGAACGGAAATATGGGTGTGAATGCGGGGCGTATTCCGGTTGACGCTAAGAAAGAGCGAAAAGCCGTTACTCAGCGTTGTCCGCTGCACCCCGAGCGGATCGCCAGAAACAGTTTGAAATGGGGTTGAAGTAGTCAGGTCCATAGTATGTATTTATTTCTTCGAACGAAGCGCTAAGATAAGCGCTTGGGGTTGTCTCCAAAACGTTTTTGCTCCTGGCTACCAAAAAACAGCTAAGCAAACCGGAAAGTTCTCCCGGCGCGTTATTAGTTGCTCACAGGGATGGTCCCCTTTTTGGCGGCGCGGATCAGCTTCTTGTTGGCGTAGATCGCCACTTCCACGCGGCGGTTTTGCTGACGCCCGGAAGCAGAATCGTTGCCGGCAATGGGCTCGGATTCTCCAAAACCGGCCGTGTTCAGGCGTTCCGGGGTAATCTTTTGCTGTTGCAAATAGCCGGAAACGGCTCTGGCCCGGTTTTCGGAGAGGGTTTGGTTGTGCTCCTCGGCGCCGGTGTTGTCTGTATGCCCTTGTACCAGAATATTGGTATCCCCGTATTTGTTCAGGGTTTTGGCCAGGTCGTTGAGATTCGAGCGGGTCGTGCTACGCAAAGCATACGAATCGACGTCGAAGAGGAGTCCGGAATCGAAAGTGATCAGGATTCCCTCTCCTACCCTTTCGACTTTGGCATTCTTGAGATCGCGCTGGATCTCCCGGGCCTGTTTGTCCATATAGGCGCCGACTGCGGCGCCGGCAACACCGCCAATCGCCGCGCCGATGAGAACGCCTTTGGCGGTCTTTCCCTTTTTAGCCAGCACGCCGCCGATCACGCCGCCGGCCGCAGCGCCGATTACGGCCCCTTGCACGGTGCGTTTGTGGGTACTGCAAGAAGGAAGAAAAAGAGCAAATACAAGCATCCAGATAAAGGCTGGGTGAAAATGACGGGAAAAGGATTTTGAGCGCATAGTAAGGTGCTTTGGTTTTGAAAAATAAATATCTTTGGTTTGGACGGGTATTCCTTCGTTTGAGCACTTAAAAGTATGTTAAAAATGCAGCAGTTTATTAGCGTATGGGTATTGGTTTTAGGGATTGCCGCTTCTTCCTGTGGCCAGGCGCCGCCGCTTCCTCCTTTATCCGTCAACGCAGATCCGTTGTACAAAAACCATCCGCAATACCGGGAAGGGACTTTAACGACCAAAAGGTTCAAGCACGAAGAGATCGTTCCCCTGATTGCCAAGCTACCGGCGCCCCTGTTCCAGGTCCAAACGGTTGGAAAATCGATGGAAGGACGGACCATTTACCACATCAAAACGGGGAATGGCCCGGTTACCGTTTTGCTGTGGTCGCAGATGCACGGGGATGAGTCCACGGCAACGATGGCCTTATTCGACATCTTCAACTTCCTGCAGCGGAGCGATGAACTGAATCCCCTGCGCGAGTTGCTGCTGACCAGGTTGAATATCCATTTCATCCCCATGCTCAACCCGGATGGCGCTGAGCGGTTCACCCGCAGGAATGTGCAGGATATCGACATCAACCGCGACGCCCAGCGTCTGGTTACGCCGGAAGGACAGATTCTCAAGCGGGTACGCGACAGCCTGAGCGCTCAATGGGGCTTCAACCTCCACGACCAAAGCCGGTATTATGCCGCCGGCACAAACCCCAAAACGGCATCTATTTCTTTCCTGGCTCCTGCTTACAACGTGGAAAAAGAGATCAACGACGTCCGGGGAAATGCCATGCGCCTCATCGCCATGATGAACCGCACCCTGCAGCAATACATCCCCGAGCGCGTGGCCCGCTACGACGATACCCACGAGCCCCGGGCTTTTGGAGACAATATCCAGAAATGGGGCACCAGCACCATCCTCATCGAATCCGGAGGCTTGCCCAACGACCCGGAAAAACAGGAGTTGCGGCGTCTCAATTTTGTGTCCATCCTCACCGCACTGGAAGGAATCGCCCAGGAAGTCTATTCCCAATACGATTTCACCTTCTACGACGCGCTTCCGTTTAACGAGAGTAACGCCTTCCACGATCTGATCTTACGCGAAACCGAGGTGCAACGCAACGGCCGCTGGTACAAAGTAGATCTGGCGTTCCGCCGGGACGAAGTTCCGGTCAACAACTTCCGGTATTATTATTACCGGGGATCTATTTCCGAAGTAGGCGATCTGTCTACCTCCTTCGGCTATGAGGAATTCAGGCCAAAGGGTACCGCGCCGTCCCCGGCAAAGTGTATTCAACGCTCCTGCCCAATGTGCAGGAACTCGCTAAGCTCGACGTGGCGGCCTTACTAAAGGCAGGCGTCACGGATATTCCTGTTAAAGCCTTCGACAACACCCTGGCCAGCAGCCAGTTGCCTGTGCGCCTGGTCAGACCAGACGAAAAGAACGGCGCCATCCGCCTGGGATCCAATCCGTCCGTTTTGCTGCAAAAGAAGGGGAAACCCATTACGTGGTGGTAAACGGCGTGCTGTTTGATGTGCGTCAGGACCCGCAAAAACTCAGAGAATTGGTTAGAAAAGCCGTTCAATAACGTCCGGATCATGGAATATATATCCACCCCCAATGCCCCTGTTCCTGGCGGCCACTACTCCCAGGCTATCGTCCATAATGGGCTGGTCTTTGTAGCGGGCCAGCTTCCCATCCGCCCCGGCGGGGAAAAATGCCTGGGCAGCATCGAAGAGCAAACGGAAGTCGTCCTGGCCAACCTGAAAGCCATCCTGGAAGCGGCAGGCAGCAGCCTGGAAAAGGTGCTGAAAACCACGGTTTATGTAGCGGATATCAGCCTCTGGGGCAGGGTCAACGCCGTATACGCCCAGGCGTTTGGAAGCCATAAGCCGGCCAGAGCGGTTGTGCCCGTACCGGAGCTGCACTATGGGTTTTTGATTGAGGTGGAGGCGGTGGCCGCCGTTTGAACTTTAGGCAACAGGCATAAAGCGCTAGGCGACGCGCAAAATCTTCTCCATTTTGCGCCCTTTGGCCAATTCATCGATCAGCTTGTCGAGGTACCTTGCTTTTTGAGTAAGAGGGTTTTCGATTTCTTCTACCCGGTAGCCGCAGATCACTCCCTTAATGAGGTGGGCATTAGGGTGTAGGGAAGCCTGCTGGAAAAAATTTTCAAAAGTGGCTTTTTCGTCAATAAGTTCCTGGAGTTTCTTTTCATCAAAACCGGTTAGCCATTCAATTACCTGATGCAGTTCTTCCTTTGTTCTTCCTTTTTTCTCCACCTTGTCGGCATAATGAGGATAAACCGATGCAAAGCTCATTTTTGCAATGCGCTCATCGTGATTTCTGTTCATTTTTTGTAATTGCTTTTTTGCTTACCGGCCTGTCCTGTTTTTGGAAAGCGCCATCAAGCCTTCATGATAAAAAAAAGGTATCGTCTCGCCAGTTGGCCGGATTGTTTATTATATAATCCGAAATACGTTGATATTCAGCGTCCTTTCGGATGATGTGATCATGAAAACGGGTTTGCCAGCCATGTTCTAATTCGAGCCGGTTGGCATGTTTGGTCACAGCAGACTTATAGGATCCTATTATGGATGATAAGGAGGTTTTTCCTATATTCTGGAAACGGTTTTGACCAATTGGTTGCGTTGCGTTGGGCATTTGGCCGGGCGGCACAACGGGCATTTGGCCGGGCGGCACAACGGGCATTTGGCCGGGCGGCACAACGGGCATTTGGCCGGGCGGCACAACGGGCATTTGGCCGGGCGGCACAACGGGCATTTGGCCGGGCGGTTGTAGAGACAGGGCATGCCCTGTCTCTACGATGGGTGGGGCGGCCCCGATATCCTGTTTTATTCCCCCATCGGGTTTGTCCAAAATCAATATCCCGTGAACATGGTTGGGCATGACCACAAAATCACCCAATTCCACAAATGGATGATGGTGGGGGATTTCGTGCCACAAAATATCCGCGATGATGCCGGTTGGCGACAACTGCATCTTCCCATATGCTATTTTACCAAAAAAATGTTCCCGGTTCCGCGTACAGATCGTGACAAAATACGCCCCGTTCCACCCATAATCCCACCATTGAGCACGGGCTGAAGGTATTCGGTATTTGTTCTTGAATTTGTCCATTGTTAGCCCTTTTAGACGAGATATCCCTGCCCTTTTAGACAGGATATCCCTGCTCTTTTTTAGACAGGATATCCCTGCTCTTTTTTAGACAGGATATCCCTGCTCTTTTTTAGACAGGGCATGCCTGCTCTTTTTTAGACAGGATATCCCTGCTCTTTTTTATCCCTGCTCTTTTTTAGACAGGATATCCCTGCTCTTTTTTAGACAGGATATCCCTGCTCTTTTTTAGACAGGGCATGCCCTGTCTCTACGAGGGACAATTTGGTCATATTTTGTTAAAAAATCCCGGGGAAATTACCCAACCTGTTTTGGGGGTCCAGGGAATTATCCCAGAAAAAAATTCACTCTGGCTTCGAAAAGGTTGTGGAGATGCATAAACTGAAGAGGCTACAAGAAGCGCGCGCGCTTTCCCATAGCCTCTTCAGGTAGTTTAAATGTGCCGCTTTCCCATTGAAAAGCAACCACCCCAGGGCGGTCAATTCATTTTCACCGGATCGGTCTTTTTGAACAGGGAGAACTGAACCGCTTCCACTTTTTTCTGGTATTCAGCAAAATCGGTATCGAAGAAGGCGTTGATTTTTTCCAGGACCTGGGCGGTATGGGTTCGGGCTTTTTCCATCGTTCGGGTCACCGCTTGATTGGCCGGGCCATCGAGCGAGCGGAGGTACTGATTCGGGGCGTTAAGCGACCGGGAAAGTACTTCGCCTGGATAAGGGGCCATTTTGGCGCCGCCCTCGCCCCAAACCATTTTTTCCAGCCCTGCGATCGTATCCTGAACGGCTTTGCCCAGCTTGGCGATCTGCTGCTTGGTACTGTCCGGGGCGGAGCCCATCGCCGCATCCACGCGCTTGATGGTATTGCTGGCTTCGCGCAAGCGATCGATACCGGCAGCGGCTACTTTAGAAATGCGTTCCATCTCTTTGTACACCGCCTCCCTGGCCTGCAGATCGGCGATAGACACGTTCAATCGGGGGTCTGCTTTGACGGTCACCATGGTGGAGTCTTTATGCTGTCCATAAACCACCACGACCTTATACATCCCCGGCAACACGGAAGGTCCGCCGGGAGGGTCGGCATCCGGGCGGCGCTCCTGGCGCGAGGGGCCTGCAACGCCGTTGCGCTCCAACCCCCAATATATGCGCACCAAGCCTGTATCCAGGCGGGTGCTGAAGGTGCGCACCGTATCGCCATTCATGGCCAAAACAGCTACCTTGGCACGCTCAGGGCGTTTGGCCGGCGCCGCTTTCTTCTCGGGCTCCGGAGCGGGCGGAGGCGCGGGGGCCGCTTTCTTGCCTTTGACGGCAGCAGGGGGAGCAGGAGGCGTAACAGCTTTTGCTGTCATCGCCCCATACGAATCCGGTTTATTCCAGACGGTAAGAATCGCCTCCGCATTTTTGGTCTCCCCTTCAAACTGAGCCATGGCAGGGAAGTGATACCCCTGATACGACTTGTAGGAGGCGAGGTATGCGTCCGGAGCAGGGAATACTTTCAACGGCTGGTCCAGTACCTTGCCTTCGGTGCGGGCGATTTCCCGGAACGGGCGGATATCGTCAAAAATCCAAAGCGCGCGGCCGAACGTGGCGATCACCAGGTCCTGGTCGCGGGGGTGGATTTTCAAATCGCTGGTCGGAACGGAAGGATAGCCGTTCATCCACTTGTTCCAATTCTCCCCACCGTCGATGCTGAAATAGAGGCCATAATCCGTGCCCAGCCAAAGGTGTTTGGGCACTTCGGGGTCCTGGGTTATGGAAAGCGCATGGCCCTGTACTTTTTTCTCATCGGCAATTTGCCGGAACGTCTGGCCAAAATCAGCAGTGTGGAACACCATAGGGCGGAAGTCATTGCGGCGGTAGTCGTTCACCACCACAAACGCTTCCCCGGGATTTTTCTGAGATACCTCGATGAAGGGAATCCAGCTTCCCGGCTTGACGCCCGGCAGGCGGCTGAGAAGGTTGGTCCAGGTTTTGCCCCGGTCGCGGGTCAGCTGGAGGTTGCCGTCGTCGGTACCTACCCAGATGACATTGGCGTCTGCCGGGCTGGGGGCGATGGCAATGATCGTTGTGTTGTTTTCGGCAGAGGTAACGTCGTAGGTCAGCCCTCCGGTATCCTTGCGTTGGCGAACGGTGTCGTTGGTCGTCAGGTCTGGGGAAATGATCTCCCAGGTTTGACCGCAATCCTTGCTGTAGTGCACAAACTGGCTTCCGTAATAAATACCGCAGGCATGGAAGGGATCCTGGCAGAAGGCGGCGTTCCAGTTGAAGCGGAGCTCTTTCCCTTCCGGATGGGTCGGTTTGACGAAGGTCGTTTTGCCGGTCTCCCGGTCGACGTAGCCGACGTTACCTCCCTGAGACATGGCATACACATAGCGGTTGTTGTCGGGGCGGAACGCCACGTCGAAGCCGTCGCCAAAATAGACTTCCTGCCAATGGCTGTTGCGGATACCGCCTGCCT
This sequence comes from Haliscomenobacter sp., assembly GCA_016713275.1. Taxonomy (GTDB): domain Bacteria; phylum Bacteroidota; class Bacteroidia; order Chitinophagales; family Saprospiraceae; genus JADJPL01. The sequence continues at coordinate 204,741 of JADJPL010000011.1, read as the reverse complement.
GCCACACGTTGCTGGGGCCGACGAAAGAGCCGTTGTCCTGCAAGCCTCCACCCACATTGTAAGGGATGTCCATGTCGAAATTGACGTGGTAGAACTGCCCAACCGGGATGTTGTCCGCAAATACCCAGTTGATTCCGCCATCCCGGGAGATATTTAACCCGCCGTCGTTGCCATCGATGAGGTAATTAGGATCATCCGGGTGAATCCACCAGGCGTGGTGGTCGGGGTGAACGCCGGAATAGGGCAGCAGGGTCTCAAAGGTTTTGCCGCCGTCTTCGCTCTTGGTCACCAGGGAAAACAGGTTATATATCCGGTTCTCGTTTTTGGGGTCTACATATATTTCATGGTAATAAAACGGGCGGTTACTCACGGCATCGCCTTTGGACACCTGGGTCCATTTAAATCCCCCGTCGGTAGAGCGGTAGAGCCCATTCTCTTTGGCTTCTACCAGCGCGTAGACGATGTTGGGTTTGGAGCGGGCGATCGCCAGACCGGTCCGGCCTAAATCTCCGGCGGGAAGCCCATCCTTTTCGGTGCGTTTTTCCCAGGTATCGCCGCCGTCGTGGGTAACGTAGATCCCCGATCCAGGTCCTCCAGATGTAAATCGCCAGGGTTGGCGGCCGTATTCCCACAGCGCGGCAATCAGTTTCCTGGGGTTAGAGGGATCAGCAACTAGATCGGCGCATCCGGCGCGGTCGTTGGTAAACAGGATCTTTTCCCAGGTTTTACCGCCGTCTTTGGTGCGGAACACGCCGCGCTCGGAGTTGGGCCCAAACGGGGAACCCTGAGCGCCCACATAGACAACGTCGGAGTTTTCACGGCTGACGATAATCCGGTGAATGGTTTTGGTTTCTTTCAATCCCATGCATTTCCAGGTCTTACCTCCGTCGAGGGAGCGGTAGATTCCTTCTCCGGTATTCAGGGAGTTGCGTGGGTTGCCTTCGCCGGTGCCCACCCAGATATCGCTGGGATTGGCCTGGTTGATCGCGATTGCGCCGATCGACTGAACCGGCTGGTCGTCGAAGATGGGCTGCCAGTTGATCCCTCCGGAGGCCGATTTCCAAACGCCGCCAGAGGCCGTTCCGGCATAAATAATGTCCGGATTGCTCAGGTCGACGTCGATGGCCGTTACCCGGCCGCTCATGCCCGCCGGGCCGATGTTGCGCGGTTCAATACCTTTGAACCATTTGGTGTCAATAGGTTGCCCGCTCAAGAGGAACGGCAACAGCCCACAAAGCCAAATGAGTGCCAATTTTTTTGTCATAGTGATGGTTTTATTTCAAGTAAAAATAAGGAAGTATCCGGAAGTCAGACGAAAAGTAGACGAGCGGCTGGGTAGCGTAGCTTAATAGACCACAATCTCATCCACAAACATAAATCCTCCCATTACATTGGGTGCAATAACCCGGATATACCGGGCCGCCACATTTCGGGAATCGAGCGCAAATGTTTTGAAGAGCAGCTTGGGATTGTCGGACGAGACATCGTGGGTCATTCTGGGGAAGGGGGTGAAGTGGACGCCGTCTTCAGAAAATTGTACCTCCACGTAAGACGGTAGGAACACTCCCGGTCCGGGCTGGTGCATAAACTGGACGGCAACGCTGGCAATGGGCTGCAGGCTTTCCATGTCGATAGTCACGTCAAAGTCCTTCAGATAGCCGAGCCACTGCTTGTCGGAATAGGTGATGGAGCCCCGGACGCCGTTGGTGAGGGTAGCTTCTTGCTGGGCGGGATACGAATCGCTCCAGCGCTGGTTGTATTGGACCTTTTTGCCGATGGCTTTGTGGTAATTGGCCGTATACGCTGTGAGGCTGCCCTGGGGCTGGCCGTTTTTGAAAATAGCCGCCCGAATTTCGGTTTGGCCTGAGACCGGGAATGGGCTGTTGTACAAGCTGGAAGCCGCAGTTGGTGCGCTGCCGTCTGTGGTATAGCGGATTTCCGGCTGGAATTGCTCGCTCGTAAAGCTGACCAGGTTCACCTGCCGCGCATAGTCTGGTTGCGCATAGACGGCCAGAAAGGTAGAGGGCCTATAGTAGTTCACCGCTTGCCGCTGAAGGAGGAGGTAATGCGCCTGCAGGCGCCGGTGGAAGTCGTCGAACTGCCGCTTGTCCGGTTGGGTCCAGGCCACTTCCGCGAGCGCGATGGCGCGTGGGTAGGCCATGTATTCTACCTGATAAGTGGTGGGCATGTACTCCGTCCAGAGATTGGCCTGAACGCCGAGAATGTGTTTGGCTTGTTCAGCATTCAGCGCTGCCGGGATGGGTTCGTAGTTATATACCCGTTGCAGTGGCAGGAAGCCGCCGATGGCTTCGGGTTGAGTAGTAGGATCGCTTTGATAGGCGTCGAGATAGGTTTCGCCTGGGGTCATTACTACGTCGTGGCCTTGGCGGGCAGCTTCAATGCCGCCTTTTTCACCCCTCCAACTCATGACGGTGGCATCGGGCGGCAAGCCTCCCTCCAGGATTTCGTCCCAGCCCAGGAGTTTACGACCCCGGGATTTCAGGAAATGCTCCATGCGCTTGATCAGATAGGCCTGGAGCTCGTGCTCTGTATGCAGGCCTTCTTGTTTTTTCCGAAGTTGGCACTTATCGCATTGAGCCCAGGCTTTTGTGCCGGCTTCGTCGCCGCCAACATGGATATAGGTGGAGGGGAAAATGTCGATAACCTCGCTGAGCACGTTCTGGAGGAAGGTGACGGTAGCATCGTTGCCGATGCAAAACTCCCCGTTTTTATAGGGCTGACCCGAACAGGAGAGCTCCGGGTAAACAGCCAGCACTTCCTCCGAGTGGCCCGGCATCTCTATCTCCGGAATGACGGTAATACCTCTCCGCGCAGCATAGGCCACGATCTCGCGGGCTTCTTCCTGGGTGTAAAACCCACCATAGGCGTTGGGCGTGCCCGCATTGGAATAGCGCCTGTCGCTTTTCCACCAGCTTTTCCAGTCGCTGTGGGTGCGAAAAGCGGCGACCTGATTAAGGAGCGGATACTGTTTGATCTCCAACCGCCAGCCGGGCCCGTCGGTCAGATGCCAATGGAAGGTGTTGTACTTGTACATCGCCATCAGGTCGATGTATTTTTTGATAAAGGACACCGGGAAAAAGTGGCGGCTCACATCCAGGTGCATGCCCCTGTAGCGGAAACGCGGATAATCAGTGATCTCGGCGCAGGGGATTTTCGAAAGGTCGGGCTGCAACCGCTGCAACTGAATCAGTGTGAAGGCGGCGTGCATGGCGCCCGGAAGAGTCTGGGCCGTTAGCGTTATCCGGGTTGGGGTAATATGGAGCTTATACCCTTCCGCCTGCAGGTGATCCTGGGGGCTGGCTTGTTCGAAAACGATGGCTTTTCCCCGCTTTTTGCCCGGCTTTTTTTGCCCGCTCAGGCGCAATTGCTCCGCCAATAATTGCCCCGCTTCCCGGAATGCTATCGGTGCGGCCACCGGCGTACCAGGGTCAAGGACGAAGACGCCGGTTTTATTGATGCAGCTGACCGGTTTAGGGATCAAAGCATCGGCGCCTCGGGTGGCTGCGTCCTGAGCAATTAACGCTTGAGTGGCTACCAGGGACAAGAGTAGTATACCGGCCAAGGGGTTCATTGGAAACATGTTGGCTGCTTATTTGCCGAACACTTCATTCAACATCCTTGCCAGACGGTACCCGCTCAGCGCCAGTTGCCGGCGCACGACTTCCTGACCTTGCTGAAGGTATCCATCGGTTAGTGCGTCGCCAGGCATGAGGTAGAGGTCTCTTCCACGGTTGTCTTTGCCTTTTACCCCGCGGTAGCCATGTTTCATGGCGAGTTTATGGCTTTCCAGGGCCCAAAAATCGGGATCCAGGGTAGAGGCGTTGGGAAAGCTGGATTCAGGAAATTCGTTCATGAGTTGGTTAGCCAGATTGCGGACACGGCCGATCTGATCCTCGGTGAGCGGGTTTTTGGGTTTGCCGTAGGGGCGGATGTCGTTATAGGCACTCAGGTACCCGCAACCGTCGTCCCATAAAGCATGGAGGTTGTTCCAGGTGGAATCTTTGAGCGCAAACCCATTGCCTCCCCGGTTTCCGCCGGGCTGGTCGTGGGTAAAAACGGAGGTGCTGTGCAACGGCTGGTGCAGGTCGCTGACGAAATGCACGAGGAATCCCAGGAAACGGGCTTTTTCGATTTCCCTGGGCCGGTTGTTCCGCAAGATATATTGGCACTCCCCAATGGCCCAGATAATATCCACCTCGGGTTGAGGAGGAAGCGCTACCCCGTCGGGGTTGGACGGGAGGTTGGTGTAGTGCCAGGTATCATAAGCCCGGACGCCTTCCGCTTTGAGGTCGTCGGGCCAGGGGCCGGTGGTGATAAAGTGGTTGACGTAGGGGTAATCCCGCTGGAGTACTTTAGTCAGCTCATCGACCCGCTTCCGGGCAGGCTCGGTGAGGTTGGCATAGGCGATCATCGCAGTGACCATGTGGCCGGGGTCCCACCAGGCCTGTAAACGCAGGGACGAAATCAAGATAATGGTTAAAAGGAACAGCTTTTTCATTTGGGCGCTTTTGGAGGGCAAAATAAGAAAAAAAATAGACGGGAGACGGGAGACGGGAGACGGGAGACGGGAGACGGGAGACGGGAGATGGAGGACGGGAGACGGGAGACGGTTGACGGTTGACGGGAGACGGTTGACGGTTGACGGGGACGGGGCGGGGACGGGGACGGTTGATGGGGACGGGAGACGGGGGCGGTTGACGGGGGACGAGGGACGGGGGACGGTTGATGGGGGACGGTTGATGGGGGACGGGAGACGGGGGGCGGGGGTGCTAATAAAGGCAATGTAGTGTCTCCCTTTGAAACTAATCTTGTAGTGTCATAACTAACGGCTTGTCTCTGAATTGCCCTCCGCAGCCCGGAGCCCGTGGGAAACGCCGTTCCCGTTCGAAGAACGGGATCGCCTTATGGGGTCAACCGCTCGGAATGAAGGAGTAAACGCAAGGGTAGCCGTTCAAAGCGGTTGAAGCCCATAAAGCGAAGGCGTTTGCCACGGAGCGGTAGGGCGAAGGAGCGCCCTTTTTTTGGTTCTTTTTTTGGGCGAGCAAAAAAAGAACATACCCCGAGGCCGGGGGCAAAACGGAAGCTGGACTGCACCAAATCATAGTTTAGGAAAAAATACTACAAAATTAGAGGGTAAGATTTTATTTTATCTCCAGCGCCCAAAGGTCGTTACTGTACCGAAACTCGACGTGGTCCGGGGTTCCTCCGTATTTGCGTCATTTCAAGCGATTTAATTTTCGTGAACTAATCCAAAAAAGTAGAAATCCGGAAAAAATGGTAACCAGTCCAAAAAGAGAAAAGATCCTTAAAAGCCAGTTGTTGAAATTGTCCCGTCCTTGATAGTCCATGGTATGCATCATCCACAGGAAGTCAAAAACACGCCAGGACGTGCTGCGGAAGCTTTGCACGGTGCCCAATTCGGCAGAAACGTAGACCATCGTATTGACCGGAGCGCCAAATTGTACCGCAAAGGCAGGTAAGGGTTTTTCCCGGTATTCATGGTGAGCACTCGTTTGGGTCAGGTAAGCGACCCCTTTAATCTCCGCCCGCCGCACCAGCCGGCTTTGAGCTAACGCAATGGCCTCCTTCCGGGTAAGCGGCGGGCGGAGCGCCCCGGAACGCCCATCTGCTAACTGGACCCGCTCTTTGCCATCGGATTGAAATACGATTTGATAGTAGGGTTTGTCCAGAATTTCGATCAACTGAACGCTGACCAGCCCATCCACGGAATTGCGGTTTTTAATTCCGGAAATAACCTCCGAAAGCGAGGCCCATGGCCCCTCCCCATGGAGAAGAGGCGCTTCCTTGCGCAACGGTTCCCCCCGGATCGATTCGATGTTCGTCCAGCTAAAGTAAAGCCCACCCACAGTCCATGCCAGAAACTGCACGCCAAGGATAATGCCCAGATAGCGGTGCGCTCTACGGGCGTACCAATGAAAGGTTGATTTTTTCATGGGCATCCAATAGATTTTTTATTTAATAATCAATGTTTTACCCGATAGATCGTTTGATTTTTTTCGCCCGACTTTTCTAATAACCCCATTTCAATGCCTTGCTTTAAATCCCGGCTTGCCGTTGCTGCTGAAATATTTTTGAAAATCCGCTGGTAATCTTTTCTGGTAAAAAATGCAACGTCTGTTGAAATGAAATAATCCAACCGGCCTTCGGGCGAAAGCGGTTTCGTTTTGTTTTCCATGAGTTCAACCAGTGATTCGTCAATCACCCTAAGCATATACTCAATAAAAACATCCGATTTCCCCATCTTATCGCTTTGGCTTAACGCTTCGTAATACTCCCTTTGGGTTTGGTTGATCAGGGTTTCAAAAGGCAGGTTTTCAAAAACCGGATTTTCTTTCGTTAATATAACGGATTGCCACAAACGCCCCATCCGGCCATTTCCATCCACAAACGGGTGAATAAACTCCAGTTCATAATGAAAAACACAACTCTTTATCAGGGTTAACTCTTCTTCATGTTTCAGGTAGGAAAAAAGATCCTCCATCAAGTAATGTACATTGCCCGGAGGAGGCGCCAAATGGGTAACTTTGGATCCTTGTGCAATCCCAACCTGCTCAGTGCGGTATCTGCCCGGTTTATCAATTAGCCCTTCCATCATCATGCGGTGCGCTGAAAGAAAGGATTGGGAAGAAACGGGATCGAACATTTGCAGGTTATCATACACGTTTTTGGCATTAATCACTTCGAGAATATCTTTTGCAGGCCCCAACACCCTTTTGTCCTCGATGATTGCCGTTACCTGATCTTCTGTCAGCGTATTGCCTTCTATCTTCAAGGAAGCATGAATTGTCTTTATTTTGTTTTGTTTTCTAAGTTGAGGCGCAGGCTTTTCAAAAAAACCGGCTTTGATTATTCCCAATTTTTCAGAAATGGAGGCAACCAAACGGAGCATTAGAGGGGATATGGTATAAGGCGGCTTCATGATAGTATCAATTGATACTATCAAATATAATCTCGTTTTTGCAATAAAACAACCAGATCGCTGGTTAAAGCCAGGGAGCTGCCGGGTGGCCAGGCATCATTTCTTCAGAACCCAGACATCCTGAGCCAGCCCTTTGCCTTTTTCCGCAGGCGGCGCGATATGCTCCAGGACCTGCGTTTTCTCAAACAGTTTTTCCATAAACGGCCGGGGATGGAATGCCGAATAGGTGCGGTGCCCCTCTTTCACCTTGCCGCGCACCACGAGCTCTCCGCGTTGGTAAGCTTCCAATTCCGATGAGGTCATTTTTATCTTGAATGCATCGCCTTGTGCGGTCAGGAAAAGGACGCCCCCCGGGCTCAGCACGCGGAGTAGCTCCGCCACCCAGGCATAGTGCATAGGCTCCGACAAATGGGTGATGATGGAAATGCCGTATATCGCGTCAAAAAAGCCGTCGGGATAAGGCAGGTTGGCTTCCAGGGCGTTGTGGTTAAAGGAAATCCCGGGAAGGTTTGTTCTGCACCATTCGATGGAACGCTGGTTGTAGTCCGTCCCGTGGAGTACGCAAGACGGGCCCAGGACTTCGGGCAAATGCCGGAGGACGCGCCCCGGCCCGCAGCCCCAGTCCAGGATCTTTTTGCCGTCAAAATCTATGTATTTCTCTAAGTGGGCGGCAATCCATTGGGCAGTTTCCTTTCCCTGAGAGAAATATTTGCTGTAATCCAGGCGGTAGGATTCGTACAACAAGTAATCGGGGGGGATGGCCACGCCGGGGTGTTCTCGAAGGAAGTTACGGTTGGAGTGCCGGTTGTTCCATTTTTCGAGGACATACCGGAGCCAGTCGGTCCAGTAGATTAGCCGCAAAGCGCGGAGCGCGTTGGAGAGGGTTCCCTTATTCATGGAGGAAAGATCCGCAAAAAAGGGGAAAATCGAAAAAATCAACGCCTTAGCGATACGCCACTTTTTTCAGCCTGAACTTCCCGTAAGGGTAATCCCCTTCCGTATACCGATAGACGGCTTCTCCGAAGTGTGGCAACCGGTATCCGTCGGGGGTAGTCCGGAAATCGCTCATGGGAGTGAGCCACGGGAATTTTTTCATGGTACCGTCTTCCTGAGTCGCGTAGCGGTCGTTGGAGATAAAATTGACCAAGTCCCCCTGTTCGTTGAAATGGAGCCAGGCGGATACCGTAACCCCCTTATTGGAAAACGCGGCCAGAATGCGGCTGCTATCGGTTTGCAGCCATTGAATGCGCGGATCAATCAAGGTCGCAGGCGCCATGCAGCACATGTCGTTGAAAAAGGTCACGGTTTCCGACGTATCCATCTCTGGCCCCTCGGCAGATTGCACCTTGAAAAGGGAGAACAGGCGGATGTCCATCACCGCCTTCCTGTCGATAAAATGATGATACCCCGCCACCGGCATGCCTTTCATCCGGGCGTTCATAAAGAACAAGCGGGTTGGGTGTTCCAGGAAGTTGAACTGCTCGCAGGTAAAGGGCATCCAGGGCGCGTTATCATTCCCCCGGATCTCCCCTTCAAACTCCAGGATAAAATACCGCACTTTGGGTTTTCCCAACACCCCAGCCTTGCGGAGGTAATTTTGCACAGGAAGGGGCAACGGTTGCAGGTCGGTTTCCTGAATGCGCTCCAATTGAGAGTTGGCCGTCGTGGCCAACCCGGCTTTTACATCCTTTTGATATTGCCGTTCAAAGCTCCAGGCGCCAAAAGCCAAAATGGTTCCGAGAAGTACAATTATGTTGGCGATCGTTCCGAATCGGGCATCCTTCCAGGCGGTAAAAAGGAGCATTTGAGACACAACCGCCGCCAGGAGGCCGATAGCCCACCACCAGGAAACTTGAAAAACAACCAAAACCGCGGCAACAACAAAAAAGAACATGGTAAGGAGCCACACAGCGCCTGCGGGTTTGGAAATACTCCTGGAAAGAGGCAGCTTTTCGCCGTACCCAAACGCTTTGGCAAAGCCCATAGCGTGAATGAGTCCGTGCACAAGGATGAAAAAGGCAAAAAAGAGGCGGAGCAGCATAGCGGAAGGGGATTTATTGCAAAATTAGCCGCGTGTCCTGGAAGGGATTACTGAGGATAATTCAATTGAAAGATGATTTTGATCAGTAAAGGATGTTTACCGATACGGGCTGTCTCAAAAGGCCCTTCTTGCTCCTGCCCGGCCAGAAGCTTTCTACCGCTTCTTATGCTTATCCACCGACGCTTCTTCCGTCTTCGACGACGACGCCACCATCTGCCGGATCGTTGCCAATTCTGCCCGACTGAGCTCCCGCCAATGGCCGGGGCGGAGCTTGCCGAGGGAAACATTCATGATGCGGGTGCGCTTCAAGCGCACCACTTCGTACCCCAGGAATTCGCACATGCGGCGGATCTGCCGGTTGAGGCCCTGGGTGAGGATGATTTGAAAGGTCGTTTCACCGGTTTGGTCCACCCGGCATTTTTTGGTGACCGTTCCCAGGATGGGCACCCCTTCCCGCATCCGTTTCAGGAAATCCGGCGTAATAGGCCGGCCGACGGTCACGACGTATTCCTTTTCGTGGTTGTTTCCTGCCCGGAGCACTTTATTGACCACGTCTCCGTCGTTGGTGAGAAAAATAAGCCCTTGCGATGCCTTATCGAGCCGCCCGATAGGGAACAGCCGCAGCGGATGGTTAATGAAGCGGATGATGTTTTGCGGCTCTTTGGGATCGGTGGTACAGACGATGCCTACCGGTTTGTTGAACGCGATGTACAGGGCTTCGGGTTTTTCCCGGAGCGGTTTGCCGTCGAGCAGCACCTCATCGCCTTCGAACACCCGGTTGCCGGAAACGGCGATTTGGCCGTTGATCGTCACGCGCCCGGCTTTGATCCAGACGTCCGCCTCGCGCCGGGAGCAGATTCCCGTGCCGCTGATGAATTTGTTCAGGCTGATGGACTCTTCGTTCGAACGTTCCAAGGTGGAGCAGGTTTTTGCAAAGTTGGCAACTTTTGAAAAGTTGCCAACTTTTTTTTGCTAAAGCCGGACTCCGATTCCCAAGCTTGTAGTCCGAAATCCTTCTCCAGCTAACAGCATGCGAAATGGATGAAGTGGGATATAGTGCTGAAAGGAAAAGTAGGTCTGTTTTTTGCCTATTTTTAGGTCATAAAGCAGCCCTAATTCAGGCATAAGCCGGCTGGTAACGAGTTCGGGCATGAGGTCTTCCTGAACATAAGCGTGGGAATGGTAATAGCGCCCTCCAGCAAGGAGGAACAAGCTGTTGCCGATCCCTTTTTTACCTGTCGTTCCGCCAAGCCCTGCCGTCCCCACCCACCGGAAATACTTCCGCACGAGGTATTCCTCTTCCGGGTTCGGGGTAAAAGCGGAAAAAGCCGCTTCGGAATAAAAAACGGCCGCCAAATGCGGTCCGATATTCCTTTGGTAGAGCACATTTACATTGGGGATTACGGGCATCTGCAGCAATCCATTCTTCCCTGCCTTTACTTCCAGACTCCGAAATTCTTTTGAGGCGAAAGCAGGTAAAGAGGATTGGGCGAACAAAAGAGCAAAGCGCCCAAAGAGAAGTATTATCAACAAAGGAAACCTGATCATTTAGGGTAGATTATTGGTTAAGGTAATAAAAATCGATCGCCTTTTCGAAATCGTCGAATGCGGAGGAACTATGCCCAGCATTCTGCACTTTATAAAAAGTGGTGATGCAGTTGGGATAAAACTGCCGCATCCGACGGTACCACTCTTCTGCCAGGATGGCAATTCCTTCTTCAAATTCGCCACAGCCCACATAAACCAGGGTATGCCGGTAAACGTTTCCTGCTCGGGTTTCTTCTTCATAGCGCATCTGGATGCCTTCGTCCCACCAGAAAGCCGGGCTCAAAAGGAGGTACTTGGAAAAGACGGAGGGATGATGGGTAAACAGATACCCCCCGGCGCTGCCTCCCAGAGAATGTCCGGCAATAGTGCGGCCAAGCGAGGAGGTATCGGCCCCAAACTCCTTTTCGATTCTGGGAATCAATTCGAGCTCCAAAAACCTGGCGTAGTTTTCTACCCCGCCGCCTTGCCCTTTGAACATGTTGATAGCCGTGGGCGAGTAATCGCGAATGCGGTCCTCCGTTGCCCCGATGGCCACCACCAGAGCGCCTGGGACTTGATGCCTGGCAGCGGCGGAATGGTTGAGGCTGCCTGCGGATTCATACACTTTTTGGCCAGGCAGCCCCACATCGTCTCCGTCAAGCAGGTATAGGGTTTTGTATTGCCCCGAAGACTGGTACCCTTCCGGCAATACCACGTAGACCGGGTAAGTCGTTCCTGTATACGCCGATGTGAAGGAAAATTTCCGGACCAAGCCGGGATCTAAAGGGGCTTCTTCCATGGAGCAGGAGCACGCAAAGCAGGCGAAACTCATCATCCAAAGCCCTTTAACGCATAGATTGGCACACTTCATAATACGCATGTTTTTTGCCAAAACTATGCGCTTCCGGAAGCGCCGGTGTTCCAACTTATAAAACCAACCCTATGGAGAAGCGAGCAAAGCGTTCCTGTTTATAAAACGGAACGCCGGGCTTTGAAATCGGTAGGCGAAACCCCGGTCATTTTCTTGAACGCCGTGTTAAATGCCGTTTTGGAATTGAAACCCGCCGTGAATGCAATTCCGACCATGCTAAAATGGTCATTGCCTGGGTCTTCTAAAAGCTTTTTGCTTCCTCCACCCGGTGGCGGTTAATGTATTGAGCAAAATTTTCCTGAACCCCTCGTTAATCACGAAAGAAAGCGTATGAAGGTTTACCTCCAACCGGTCTGCCAGCTTCAGCAAATTCAGGTCGTTTTCCAGATAAGGCTTTTCTTTTTCCATGACCGCCTCCAGTTGTCGGGAAAGTTCCCCCAGTCGTTCCAGCGGTACGGGCGTTTTTTTCGTCAAAGTGCCGGACTCCGCTTCTTCTATCCATTCCTGGATCTCTTCTTTTTCCTTTGAACTGAAGTTGTACACTTCTCCCTGATGCAGGGAGGAATAGCCAAGAAAAAACAAGGCCAAAAGCAACCCGCCGGTGACCAGGTAATTTAAAAATTCAATCTGGAACAAGGCATATCCCACCCACAAAGCAGCCAGAATAAAAACCCAAACAAGGAAAAGCCTGAACCAGGACAACCCCGCCTTTTCTTCGGAAGCATGAATCTGGGCAACGTTTTTTTGATGCCGGTTGAGTTTTACGAGCGACAATCCGCAATAGGTCAATGTATAGACTACAATGGCGCCCAACGCAATACGATCCCCTGTGCCCATGGGTTCTTCTGCGATCATTTTCAGCTTTTCTTCCCGGCTAAGCGCCAACAACATGGGAATATTCAGCAGGACGTACGTAATAAAAAAGAAAAAGTGGAGGAAGTCTGTCCGTCGGTAGGATCTTTGCGGGTTAACAAAGAAAAGGGCAGCAAAATAAATAGCTGGCGGAAACAGAAAAAATCCCAAATCAGCCGTGCCGATGAGATGAGGGAAAGACCAATACACGCCATGGGTGACAAACTGAGTGTCCAATAATTGGATGGCAATACTCGCCATAAAGATCCCAAGCCAAAAATTCGCCCTTTTATTGACTCCCCTGGGGTTCGTCAAGATTAAAAAAGCGAGAAGGAATGCGGCGCCTGCGGTCAGGGCTTCCAACACCTGTAGCATATTATTCGGCAATTCGTCCTGCAAGTTAAAAAGCCTTTTGGGGAAAAGATCGAATTTCTGGCAACGCGCATCTTCTGTTCCAAAAAATGTGCTGGGAGTATTACCTTGAATTCGCATTCTGGTTGCTTTAAATAATAACTCCAATTCGGCGCGCTCATGGACCCCTACCAAATTACCCTTCACTCCTGGGGCAAAGTAGCCTCCGTTTATCAGGACTACTTCATGGACCTGGATCTGTACAACGACACATACGACGCATTTTGCCAGGCCGTGTACAAGCCCGGCGCCCGAATTTTTGAAATCGGCTGCGGGCCCGGAAATATCACCCGGTACGTACTGGCCAATACGCTGGTGGATTCCGGGATCTTTCGATACCTCCGCCACCCCCTTTACGCTTCGCTTCTTTACCTGGCTTGGGGTATCCTGCTAAAAAACCCAACCCCGGAACTTTGGATCGTTGCGCTGTTGGTTAGCGGCTTCCTTTACCTCACGGCCCGAGCGGATGAGAAGGAATGCAAGGCCTTTTTCGGACAGGCTTATTCGGATTATATGACAAGGAGCAAGATGTTTGTGCCGTTTGTTTTTTGAAGGGTATGGGCTCCTGTAGTCGCTTTATTAAAGCTGGTTCAAAAAAATCCTTGGCGCCGAACCAAAGCGATTGATCAATGCTTAGGATACCCTCGCGGCCGGACGAAATAGCGGATCAGGAGTCGGCAAGCAAGGGGCGACGGATTCGTTTCAAACCCAAAACGCTAAAAATGCCCTTTTGAAAAAGCAAAAATTATCGTATTCTGCTCTTTCAAAAGTGCATTTTAATGGAATCGTTATTCGTATTTTTGCTATTTGGCATAGCAAAAATAATTTGTTTTTGCTATGCCAAATAGCAAAAACATGGTCGATCTCTTTTACCAACAAACGCAAGCCGCGATAGACGCCGGAACTGCCTAGTCCTGCATCCCCTTGCCCTCAAAAATCAGCGGCATGCACTTTTCAATCCGCGCCGTCCGGGTAGCCGATTGTTTGGGCGCTGAAAAATGCAACAGGTAGCCTCGCTGCCGTCCGGGCGTCAGGGCTTCGAATGCTTCCCGGAACGCCGGCGCCTCGTTGAACTTGCGCTGCAGCTCCTCCGGGATCTCCATCGCAGGGCCTTTTGGGGTCTTCACGCCCGCTTTCTCGACTTCGACGGCTTCGAAAAGGTAGGTTTTGATCAACGCTTCCATTTCCAGAATCGCTTCGAGGGTGGTAAAGCGGAGCAGCTTGGCCACATGGGAATTCTCCCCCGCGAACTCCAATACGCCGCGCTCGTCGTGCAACAAGGACCCTTTGAAAAAACTGAGGGCGCAATTGTCTTTAAAAGCAGAGAGCAGCGCGATGTTTTTACCCTGAAACGTATAACAGGGAACGCCCCATTTGCATTCCTCGTCCAGCCCACAGTCGAGCGCAATCCTCCGCAAGGTGATCAACTCGCGCTCCCAGGCGTGTACTTTACATTCCGGCGTACCACCGAGCGAGCAGCGGCCGCAGCCCTCGGAGAAATAAGTATCGGCGTCTTTGGTCATAGCGTTCCTTGATCGGGTTGGGGCGTAAATTTTCGGTCTGAAGGCCTGAAAAACCAAGATGCGGCGGTCAGCAACAGCAGCAAAACAGGCCCGAAAAGATCCTGGGCGGGGTCGCTAACGGCCAGGTGGGAATACACAGCGCCCGACATAGCGAAGAAAAACCCGGCATACGCCCATTCTTTCAGCAAAGGAAATTTGGGAACCAAAACGGCCACCACGCCCAATATTTTCCAAACGCCCAAAAGCGTTAGAAAATACAGAGGGTACCCGAGCCGGTTCATCAACGCGGTTTCTTCCGGAACGTGAAGGAGTTGCACGATACCGGTGGACAGCATGCCCAGTGCCAGCCAAACGGTGGCAATCCAGTAGAATAACTTGCGGCGTTTCATCATGTTGGTTTATATGCGTTTCTGAACAATTTCCTGCAACCGGTTATGGGCCAAATTGAGGCCCTGCGCAAAGGGCAGCCGGAGCATCTGATTTTTGTATTCCAGCGATTTGTACACAATGTGCATGCGGAGCCGGCTGCTGTGATCGCCTGTTTTTTCAAACTCCAGGAACTCCAGCTGCACCGGGAACGGCGTATGTTCCATTTCGAAGGTTCGCGTGATTTTCTGGTTTGGGACAAACTCGTGGATTACCCCGCTGAACAGGTGTATGCTGCCATCCGGGCCCGTGGTCTCAAACAGGTAGGCGCCATGCCGTTGGCACGCTAATTTGAGCACCTTGGTCCCCATCCATTGGGCCACAATTTCCGGTTCGACAAAGGCAGTGAAGAGTAGCTCCACCGGCAGGTCAAAATCGCGGGTAATGAGCAAGTCCTGTTTGTCGGGTTCGGTGTGAATTTGAGTCTTCCGTTCCATAGTCAAAGGCGTTTTTTCAGGATGCTTTCCAGCTTGTCGAAGCGCTCCTCCCACATTTGCCGGAACGGTTCGACGAAATCCAGCACTTCTTTCATTTTTTCGGGGTTGAGGCGGTAATAAATCTCCCGCCCCTGCTGATCGTGCTGCAGCAAATCGCATTCGGCGAGGATGTGAATATGTTTGGAAACGGTTGAGCGGGCGGAATCGAAGGAGGCGGCAATGGCGCCGGCCGTCATGGATTGGGATGCCAGCAGGAGCAAGATAGCCCGGCGGGTGGGGTCGGCGATAGCCTGGAAAACGTCTCGGCGTAAATTCATCGTGTCGTTATTTAACGACAAATATACATGACGTCATTTAACGACGCAAATTTTGGGGCAAAAAATGTACTTAATTTTGCACAAGGTACAGGGTGTTCTCCCAACGGAGACAGATTATTTGTTCATACTGAGTTGGTTGCCCGTAAAAGGCGGCTGCACAAAATTGGCTGGAGTGTCCGATTCAGCATAAATGCATTATCCCATTTTTTAAAATAGGATTTAAAAGAGGGCATTTTTCGACGCGGACTTAAAAAGAGCAGTTAAACCTACCGCGAAGTGGGCCTGTCGCAAAAAAAGATTTGCATCCAATGTTATATTTTTCTAACTTTGAGTTAGAAATAAATAACAAATGAAAAAGACAATCCTCGCGTTCTTCGTTGCCGGGATGGTGTTACTGACCACCGGTTTTTGGTTCTTTTCTTCCGAAGAAAAAAAGCCCTTCGGAATGGGTCCAATTTGGCGTGATCGGGCTCATTATTGCGTTTGGGGTTTTCTTTGCCTTCCGGCGCTTGTCGAGCGCCAGGCGGAGAGCCCCAGGAAGATGGGCGCTCCAAAAACGTGATGCTCAAAACGGCGGCGCTGTCGTACTACATCTCCCTCTATTGGTGGGTGTTCCTGCTCTTCATCAAAGACCGGATTGCGTACGACACCGAAGTTTTGATAGGGTCCGGCATATTGGGCATGGCGGTAGCTTTTGCAATCAGCTGGTTGTATTTTCAATTCCGGGGCGGCCATGAAGAATCGAATTAAGGAATTCCGGGCGCGCTTCAACCTCACCCAGGATGAACTTGCCCAAAAAGTAGGGGTGCGGCGGGAAACCATCGTCTTCCTGGAAAAGAACAAGTACAACCCCTCTCTGCTGCTGGCGTACAAACTGGCCCGGGTGTTTTCGGTACCAATCGAAGCATTGTTTCTTTTTGAAGAAGACTAAGGGGTTTCCCCGGTTGGAAGCTGACGGACGGATTAACGAACCCAGGGATCGTCTTGCGACAAGGTGAAAACGACGTCGAATTTGAACGTCTCCGAGCCGATCTTCTGCTCCAGCAAGCTGGCGCTGTTCATCGAAGGGGTTGCGCTTTTGGAAGGGCGCTCCATCGTACCAACCCGCCAGGCGACCTTAAACTGGTTGATATCCTGGTCGCCGATATTGCTTTGATTTCCGGCGCGTTTGATGATGGTGAAATCCTGGCTCCTCAGCGCAATGGCGCCTTCGTCCGTTGGGCGGTTGATTTTTCCTATGGTAGCGATCTTGGCGCCGATATTGTTCAAGGCGAGGGTCTGTTTGCGCGCGCCGCCCGCGTTGGAACCCAGGATGGAACCTCCGCCCAATTCCGCGTGCCAGTCGAGTTTCCAGTTAACGGTAGCCGCTACCGAAAATTCCTGAATCCCGTTGGTTACGCCCGCGCTTTTGTACAAGCCATTCATGGTTGGGTCTTCTGCCCGGATGCCTTTCTTGAATTCTTCGATCTCGTCAAAAACAAAGGTCACGCCGGCCTCTCTCGGACCGAACAATTGAAGGATCTTCTCGAGGTTGATGGATACCCTAGCCTGCTGTTCGAGCTTGTCAAGGTCGCCGCGGTCGTGAAGATCGCCGCGGTCATCGTCGTCTATTACCATAGATCTGGTAGCCACCTGAGCATGAACAACTTGCCCGAAAAACAAAACAGCAGCGGCCAGGGTCATCGAAATTTTAATAAGGGTTCTCATCGAATGAACATTTTGGAAGGGATGCGTTAAGAAATTTAATGAAGGAATACCTGGTTGGAAACCGTTTCTTACCGAATACGATACAAAAATACGCGCACCGGAAGGGGGGCAGGGCAATTATTCGTTTTTTGGCGGCCATCCCCCGGTATTCGGTCCATCCTGTTCGTTTTTCAGGAAGGCCCGCGCCAAACGTTTCCAGGGACCGCAACGGGCTGCGCCAGGGTGGGCAAAAAAATAGGGTGCAGCGCCTGCCAGCCCTGCACCCTACCCCCTTAGCGCTTTGCGCTCACAAGGTTAATTCATCTTCAACGGTTCCATCGTTTTAAACATCGGCGCTTGCGCGGCCTGTACCTTTTGCTGGTAAGCGGCAAAATCTTTTGCCATGAAGGCGTTGATTTTCTCCAGCGTTCCGGCAACGCGATCGCGGGCGCGCTCCATCATGCGTTGCGCTGCCTGGTTGGGGCCTCCGTTGGAAGCGTTGAGGTAGCTCAGGGCGCCCTGGAGCATGCCGTTGATGTTGTCGGCAGAGCGTTGAATGCCCTTCAATCCGGTGGGCATCATATACAGGTTTTCCATAGCGGCAACGCTGTCCTGGAGCGATTTGCCAAGGCGGGCGAGCTGCTGTTTGGTGCTGTCGGGCGCCAGGCCCATGGCGGCGTCTACCCGGCGCACGGTATTGCGCACTTCCTGCAAGCGGTTCCAGCCCTCGTTTGCTGCCTGAATCACCTTGACCATCTCTTTAAACGCTGCTTCCTTGGCCTGGTATTCCGCAATCGGGATGTCCAGCATCGGATCGGGTTTCACTGTCACCATCGTGGAATCGCGGAACCGGCCGTTGATCACCACCACCTTATAGGTACCGGGCATGACCGCTGGCGCGATACCCCCGCCAGCGAAGAAAGCGGCAAAACCGCCGCCGCCTGCCCCGCCCGGCGTTTCCCTGCGCGGAAGCTGAACGCCATTGCGATTGAGCGGCCATACGATCCGGGTAAGCCCGGAATCTACCGGCGTTTCAAAACTGCGCACCGTGTCGCCCTGCATGTCAAACACGATCACGCGGGCATTGGGTCCACCGGCGCGGCCAGCCATGGCGCCGCCCTGGCGCATGCCGCCAGGGCCCCCAGGGCGTGCCCCAGGCGCTGCTGGTTGCGGCGCTCCGGGTTGGCCGGGCCCCATTCCCGGACGGCCTCCCGGTTGCCCGGGGCGCCCCATCGGAGGAGCGGCCGAAGGCTTGCTCCAAACGGAGATCACCGCGCCCCGCTGCTCGGCCTCACCGAAATACATAGCATCCGCCGTGCTGTTCTCGCCGGAGGAGATGCGGCCCTGGACAAGATAGGCGTCGCCCGCAGAGAACACCTTGAATGGCTGCTCCATAATCTTGGCGCCCGACTTGGCAATCTCCCGGAAAGGCCGGATATCGTCGAGAATGTAGAGCGACCGCCCAAAGGTGGCAATGATCAGGTCCTGATCGCGGGGATGGATCTTCATGTCGTACGTAGGTACGGAAGGATACCCGTTCATCCACTTGGTCCAGGTAGCGCCGCCGTCGATGGTCACGTATAGGCCATAGTCGGTGCCCAGCCACAGCAGGTTAGGCGCCTCGGGGTCCTGGACGATCGACAAAGCGTGGCCCTGAACTTTCTTTTCGTCGGCGATCTGCTTGAACGTCGTCCCAAAATCTGTCGTGTGGAACGCCATGGGCCGGTAATCGTTGCGGCGGTAATCGTTGACAATCACGAAAGCTTCCCCCGCGTTTTTCTGAGATAGCTCGATATAAGGAATCCAGCTGCCGGGTTTTACTCCGGGCAGGCGGCTGGCGAGGTTGGTCCAGGTTTTCCCCGCGTCGCGGGTCAGCTGGAGGTTGCCATCGTCGGTGCCTACCCAGATCACTTTAGCATCCACCGTGCTGGGCGCAATAGCCAGGATGGTCGTGTGGTTTTCGGCATTGGTGGCATCCATCGTCAAGCCGCCGGTATCTTTGCGCTGCTTGCTGGTGTCGTTGGTGGTCAAGTCGGGCGACAGGAGCTCCCACGTCTGTCCGTTGTCCTTGCTGTAATGCAGAAACTGACTGCCGTAATAAATGCCGGTAGGTACGAAGGGGTCCTGAGCAAAAGCAGCGTTCCAGTTAAAGCGAAGCTCTACGTTTTTGTCGGGGTGCGTTGGCCGGATCGTTTGGGAGCGTCCTGCTTCCAGGTCGATATAGCTCAAGGCGCCGCCTTGCGACATGGCATAAGCGTAGCGGCCATTGTCCGGCCGGAAGCCCACGTCAAAGCCGTCTCCTCCGCTAATGCTTTTCCAGTGGTGGTTTCGGATGCCGCCAGCGCGGAAGCCGCCTTCCCAAACGGTATTAGGCCCGACCCAGGAGCCGTTGTCCTGGAGCCCGCCCCCAACGCGGTAAGGGATAGACATGTCGTAGTTGACGTGGTAAAACTGCCCAAGAGGCAGATTAGCCGAAAAAACCCAGGTGTCGCCCCCGTCGCGGCTAATATTCAGCCCTCCGTCGTTTCCTTCGACAATGAACCGGGGATTATCCGGATGAATATAGAAGGCGTGGTGGTCGGCGTGCAGGCGGCTGCGGAAAGTCTGGAAGGTTTTGCCTCCGTCCTCGCTCTTGGACAGGCTGGAATAGAGGTTAAAAATCCGGTTTTCGTTCTGTGGGTCTACGTAAAGTTCGTGGTAGTAGAACGGCCGGTCGCTCACGGATTCCCCTTTGGTCACCAGCGAGAATTTCTGCCCCCCATCGGTCGATTTGTACAGGCCGTTTTCCTCTGCTTCCACCAGCGCGTACACGATATTGGGTTTGGAGCGAGAGATCGCCAATCCGGTGCGGCCCAGCGGCCCTTTAGGCAGGCCGTCTGCCTCGGTGCGTTTCTGCCAGGTATCGCCCCCGTCGTGGGTAACATAGATCCCCGACCCGGGGCCGCCGGAGGTAAAGAACCAGGGCTTGCGGCCGTGTTCCCACATGCCGGCAATGAGCTTGTTGGGATTGGACGGGTCTACTACCATTTCCGCGCAGCCCGACTGGTCGTTGGTGAACAGTACTTTTTCCCAGGTCTTGCCGCCATCTTTGGTGCGGAAAACGCCGCGCTCCGGGTTGGGTCCGAACGGAGAGCCCAGCGCCGCCACATGGACGATGTTGGGGTTGTCCCGGTTGATGATAATCCGGTGAATCGTCTTGGTTTCCTTCAACCCCATGTACTTCCAGGTCTTGCCGCCGTCGAGCGAACGGAAAATCCCCTCCCCGGTGTTAAGGGAGTTGCGCGGGTTGCCTTCCCCAGTGCCTACCCAGATGTCGTCGGGATTGGATTGGTTGATCGCAATAGATCCAATCGCCATAACCGGCTGCCCGTCGAACAGGGGCTCCCAGGTAATGCCTCCCGACGTGGAGCGCCATACGCCCCCGGAAGCGGTGCCGATGTAAATAACGTCCGGATTACTCCGAACGACGTCGATGGCCGTCACGCGGCCGCTCATACTGGCAGGACCAATACTGCGGGGCTTGATCGCCTTAAAGTAGTTCATGTCGAGGGGCTGAGCGTTCAAAAAGAATCCCAGGCCTCCACAAAGCCATAAAAGAAGCGCCAATTTTTTCATACGCGTTAGGTGTTATTTTTCCTGTGAATTTAGAAAAGAAATTGGAAAAATTTAGGGCATGTAGGGCGTAGGGCGTAGGCTTGCCCTACGCCCATGTGCCCATACCGCTCTACGTCCTACGTCCCTACGCCCATATGCCCATACACGCCCTACGCCCCTACGCCCATATGCCCATACCGCTCTACGTCCTACGTCCTACGTCCCTACGCCCCTACGCCCATATGCCCATACCGCTCTACGTCCTACCGTCCTACACCCTACGCCCTTCCTACGCCCATATGCCCATACACGCCCATACACGCCTTACGTCTTACGCCCATACGTCCATACACGCCCATACACGTCTTACGTCTTACGCCCATACGTCCCTACGCCCATACACGCCCTACGCCTTACGCCCCTACGCCTATTTCTTCCCCACCATTTTTTTAAACTTCTCGATCTTCTCGTTGGGAACGGCGAGGGAAAGCTGGAAATGGTTTATTTTCCAACCATCCGAGCCATAAACCAATACTCCGGAAGCGCGGCAGACACCCATCCAGGTATCGAGCAACTCGTCCCACCAGGCGTGGCGGGCATCGGAGGAGACCATGATCCGGCGGTCGCGGGAGGTGAAGGCCCAGGCGCTTTCGCGCTCGAAAGCGGATTTGGCCCAAGCTTTGAGTTCATCGCGCAGCCAGCGCTCAGAGGCATCGGTACCGATATAAACGCCGTCGGGCGCCATGGCGCCGAATAAAGCGTCTTCATCTGCAACCGCAGCAGCTTTGTGCCAGCCGTCGATCAAAGCATGGAGGGATTTGGCGCGGTCGGGTTCCTCCGGCAGGCAGCCTTCTTTGCGCCGGGTATCGGTGATTTGGATAATCTTCCATCCGTCGGCGTCCTTAAACAGGTGGAAGGCATTGACCCCGCAATGGCTCATGGTGTTCCCGATGTAAAAGGTGTACTCCGTCCAAACGGAAGCCAGCCCCTGATCGATACGGACGTCGTAACTCCAGATGCGCTCGTCGAACATCTGCTCTTTGGGGGCGCCAATACTGGCGACGAACCGGTTGATGTCGGCGTCCACCAGGCGGGGCTTGCCGTCGGCGCCAATCAGGGTGGTTTGGAGCTGGGCCCGGGGATGGAAGGTGGAACGGACCATGTTGCTGTCGCTGGCCCGCATACCGTCAAACAAACGCTTCACGACGCCAATGGCGTCGGTTTCGTCCTGGGTGAGCTGCGCATTCAGAAAAAAAGGCAGCAAAAGAAGGAAAAAGAATGCGGTTTTTTTCATTGCACTTGGATTTTAGATGGTAACGTATTTTCGGATTTTGAAAAAAGTTCAGGTAAGAAAGAGAATGTTTGTTATTTTTCCCAACGGTAAGCCGGTATTCTCCATTATCGGGCATTAAACAAGGACGACCTATGCGTACATGGTACCCTCTTGGATGGTATGTTGCCATTTTGTTTCCGATTTTTTCCGCCTCGGCGCCTTTGCAGGCCCAGCACCGCTTTGCGCTCCTTCCTTCAGGCGACGCCAAAGAGCAGTATTGGGTGGATTCCGTATTTAATTCGCTGAGCGAAGACCAGCGCATCGGTCAATTGTTTATGATCCGGGCGCATTCCGACAAAGGCCCCGACCACGTGGCGCTGGTCGAGTCGCTCATTCGCGACTATCAGGTAGGTTCTCTGTGCTTTTTTCAGGGTACCCCGGAAAAGCAGGTAGAACTGATCAATCAGTACCAGCACTTGTCCAAATTGCCGCTGATGGTGGCTATCGACGGCGAATGGGGCCTCGGCATGCGCATGAAGGAATCGACCATCAGTTTTCCCCGCCAGCTCATGCTCGGCGCTATCCAGAACAACGACCTGATCTACCGGATGGGCCGGGAGATCGGCAGGCAAATGCGCCGCGCCGGCGTTCAGGTGAATTTCGCTCCGGTGGCCGACATCAACAACAACGCCGCCAACCCGGTGATCCATACCCGCTCCTTCGGCGAAGACCGCTACAACGTGGCTATCAAAAGTTATATGTACATGAAGGGGATGCAGGACGTCGACGTGATGGCTTGCGCCAAACACTTCCCCGGGCACGGCGATACCGACGTGGACTCGCACTACGACCTGCCGGTGATCAATCACGACCGCTACCGGCTGGATAGCATCGAACTATATCCCTTCCGGGCTTTGTCCGACTACGGCATCGGAAGTATGATGGTGGCCCATCTACAGGTACCCGCGCTCGACGACCGGGAAAACCGGCCCACTACCCTATCCAGAAATACCGTGACCAACCTCCTTCGCCGCGAACTGGGCTTCAAAGGGCTCATTTTTACCGACGCACTGGAGATGAAAGGTGTCACCAAACACCATGCCAGTGGGGTTGTTGAAGCCGAAGCACTGCTGGCAGGCAACGACGTGCTTTGCCTGCCAGAAGATCTTGCCGCTGCGCTGCGCGAAATCAAAGCCTATATGTCGGATAGCCGCCTCGACCGCGAACAGGTCATGGAAAGCGTGCGCCGCGTACTCCGGGCCAAGTACCGCCTGGGGCTGAACCAATGGACGGATGTTCCTGTTCCCAACGTGCGCAAGGAACTCAATTCCCCCGAGGCCGAAGTGCTGCGCCGGGAGCTGATCCGCAACGCCCTGACCCTCGTGCGGAACAAAGACCAACTCATCCCTTTCCGCCGGATTGACACTCTGAATATGGCTTCCCTGAGCATCGGGGCTTCCTCCGAGACGCCCTTCCAGAAACGGCTGGCTTCCTATGGAAAAATGGTCCACCTGCAAACCGGCAAGGATATTTCGCCGGAGCGCCAGGCTGAATTGCTAAACCAGCTCGGACGCCAGGAGGCAGTGATCGTCGGTCTTCACAGCATGACGGCGTCCGCCGCTCAGAATTTTGGCCTAAGCGCCAGCAGCCTGGCGTTTCTCCATGCCCTGAACCAGCGTACCCGGGTCGTCGTAGTGGCATTTGGCTCTCCTTACGCGTTGAAAAACCTGGACGATTTCGAATGGGTGCTTCAGGCGTACGAAGAAGATCCGGTCGTGCAAGACCTGTCTGCTCAGGCGTTGTTTGGGGCGTTTGCCCTTACCGGCCGGCTCCCTGTTACCGCTTCGCCTAAAAGCCGGTACAATACCGGCGTCGAAACGCCTTCTCTCAACCGGATGGGCTATACGATTCCCGAGGAAGTCGGGTTGAACAGCGACACCCTGGCCAGGATCGCCCGGATCGCCAACCAGGCGATCGAAGGGGGCGCTACTCCTGGCTGCGTAGTGCTCGTAGCCAGAAAAGGACAAATCGTGTACCACGAAGCTTTTGGCGACCATACGTACCTGATCAAGCACCCCGTTCAACCGGACGATGTGTATGACCTGGCTTCCGTTACGAAGATCGCAGCGACCACCCTTTCCTTGATGCGTCTTCACGACGAAGGAAAACTCGATATTTATAAACCCTTGAGCGAATACCTGCCCGAACTGCAAAACACCAACAAACAAAAGGCGGTTATCGCGGATATTATGGCCCACCGGGCCCGGTTTAAAGAATGGCTCCCTTTTTTTGAAAAAACCATGGCCCCCGTGGAGCCCAAAAAGCTGGCCCCTTCGCCCGACTTCTACCACGCCGTGGCAGAAGACGCGTTTACGGTGCCCGTCACCGAGAAATTATTCCTGCGCCAGGATTTTATGGACTCCATCTGGAATATGGTCTATAATTCGGAATTACTCGAAGGCAGCGGGTACAAATACAGCGACCTGGGCTTTTTTTTGTTTAGCAGGCTGGTTAAATCCTTATCAGGCAAGCCGCTGGACCAGTATGTCCAGTACCAGTTTTACTGCCCTCTCGGGCTTCAAACCACGACCTTCAACCCCTTGCAATCGATTCCCCTCGACCGGATTCCCCCAACGGAGGAGGATAACTACTTTCGCAAACAACGCATCCAGGGCTATGTCCACGACATGGGCGCCGCCATGCTGGGCGGAGTAAGCGGCCATGCCGGGTTGTTCTCCAATGCCGGCGACCTGGCCGTGCTGATGCAAATGCTCCTCCAAAATGGAGCCTATGGGGGCGACCGCTTTTTCGACCCGAATACGGTGAAAAAGTTCCTGACCCGGCATCCGCAAAGCAATCGCCGGGCTTTGGGGTTCGACATGCTCCCCATCGGCAGCAAATACCCGCCGAATGTTTCCTCCCGCGTGTCTGAACGCACCTTTGGGCATATCGGCTTTACCGGAGTTTGCGCCTGGGCCGATCCCGAAGAGGAACTGGTGTTCATCTTCCTGGCCAACCGGACCTTCCCTTCCATGCGCAATTACCGCCTCAACAAGCTCGCCATCCGGAACCGGATGCAAAATGCAGTATACGACGCCCTGTTCAACCGCCCCGAGCCATTCTACCTCACCAGGCTGGAGCAACCGGTGTTTACGATTGACTGATTAAAGGTGCGAGGTTGCGGGGTTACGAGGTTACGAGGTTACGAGGTTACGAGGTTGCGGGGTTACGAAGTTGCGGGGTTACGAAGTTGCGAGGTTACGAAGTTGCGGGGTTACGAAGTTGCGGAGTTTTGAAGGTTCGGGGTTACGAAGGTTCGGGGTTGCGAAGGTGCGGGGTTGCGGGGTTGCGGGGTTACGCAGAAACAGAACCCTGAGGGTTGGCCAGATTATTGAACCAGGCCACGATTGTTGGGAAACAATGAGGTGAGGAAGTTCGGATTTAAGATACGGGCTATGTATGGAAAAAGCGTCGTAAAAACCTTAGTTTTGTAAGGACCCAATGTTTTTTTTAACCCAAACCCGCAACCCATGTTAACCCGTCTCGAACCTAGTGTACGCCAACGCATCCAGACCTGGCTGGAAGGTAATTACGACGCCGAAACAAAAGCTACCATCCAGGCGCTTATCGATGCCCAAAACGAAACCGAACTGACCGACGCGTTTTACAAAGACCTTGAGTTTGGCACAGGAGGCCTGCGCGGCGTCATTGGCGTAGGCTCTAACAAAATGAACCGGTATACCGTCGGGGCTGCCACCCAGGGATTGGCGAATTACCTGCTGCAAAATTTTCCAGGCCAGGAAATCAAAGTCGCGATTGCGCATGATAGCCGGAACATGTCGCCCGAATTTGCCCGCATCACAGCCCATGTCTTCAGCGGGAATGGAATCCGCGTTTTCCTCTTTGACGCGCTCCGGCCTACCCCCGAACTTTCGTTCGCCATCCGCCACCTGGGCTGTCAGAGCGGGGTCGTCATTACCGCTTCCCACAACCCTAAGGAGTACAATGGATATAAAGCCTACTGGACCGATGGGTCGCAGGTAGTCGCACCCCACGATGTCAACATCGTCGCGGAGGTGAATAAAATCCATTCAGTGGATTCAATCCGCTTCGCCGGCAATCCGGATTTGATCTCCGCGATCGGAGCGGAGATCGACCAGGCATTTCTCCAAACCATTGTCGCCAACAGCATTAATCCTGGCGCTATTCAGCGGCAGAAAGACCTGAAGATCGTCTTTACGCCGATCCACGGAACCGGCATCACCATGGTGCCTAAAGCCCTGGAATTGCTGGGATTTGCGAATGTGCACATCGTTCAGGAACAAGCTACTCCGGACGGGAAGTTCCCCACCGGGGTGTACCCCAACCCCGAAGAGCAGGAGGCCATGACGATGGCCATGAACCTTGCCAAAGCCCTGGATGCCGACCTGGTCATCGCTACAGATCCCGACGCCGACCGCGTAGGCGCCGCCGTGAAAAACAAAAAAGGCGAATGGCAGCTCCTCAACGGCAATCAAATGGCCAGCCTGGTCATTTTCTACCTGCTACAAGCATGGAAACAGGCGGGAAGATTGACGGGAAAGGAATTTGTTTCCAAAACCATCGTTACCACCAACCTCATCGACGCCATGTGCGCCGCTTACGAAGTACCCTGCTATAACACGCTGACGGGGTTCAAATTTATCGCCCAGGTAATCCGCGAACTGGAGGGCAAACAACAATTTATCGCGGGCGGAGAGGAAAGCTACGGATACCTGATCGGCGATGCCGTGCGCGACAAAGACGCCGTTGCCTCCTGCGCCATGATCGCCGAAATGACCGCCTTTGCCAAAGACCATGGGCTCACACTTTTTGATTTCCTCCTGGAAATGTACATGAAGCACGGCTTCTATTACGAAGGTCTGGTTTCCCTGACCCGCAAAGGAAAAGCCGGCGCCGAGGAGATCCAGCGCATGATGACCGATTTGCGGACCAACCTCCCCGCTTCTGTTGCCGGTTCGGCCCCGGTAGAGGTGCTGGACTACCTCAACTTGAGTCGGAAGGATCTTCGCAGCGGGCACGTTGTCCCAATCCCGGAAGGAATGGGTATCGAGCGTTCCAATGTGATCCAGCTCATCCTGGAAGATGGAACCAAAGTTTCCGCCAGGCCAAGCGGCACCGAGCCCAAGATCAAGTTTTACGTTTCCGTGCACGCCCCGCTCACCCGCGCAGAGGACTTCGACGCTACCCTGGCTTCCCTGAAGGAAAAAGTAAAGATCATTCAACAGGATTTGGGGCTGGTGTGAAGCTGGTTATAGTGCACCCCAAATTCAAATTCCCTATCCATATGACCCGATTCACCGTAAGTGTGTGCTTCCTCCTGATGTATTCAGGCATCCTGGCCCAAACGGCAATCCTCGATTCCGGCGGCCCGTTGATGACCGAACAAGCAGGGTATGACATTACCTTCTACGACCTGAGCGTCCAGGTTTTCCCGGACGAACGCCGCATAGAAGGCGTGTTGGAAGCGCGGGCCACCGTAGCCCATCCCATGCACGAGTTCGTGCTGGATCTGGACACGCTGCTCGCCGTGCGGAGTATCGAAGAAAGGCTTCCGGGAGGGCAGCGGTTGCCGTTGTCGTTCAGAAGAGCAGGAGGAAAGCTCTGGATCAACCTGCGCCATACCCGGCAGCGTGGAGAATCGTTCCGGGTAGCCGTGGCTTACGGGGGCCAACCCCGGGTAGCGCCCAGAGCACCCTGGCAGGGCGGATTCGACTGGAAGAAAACGCCCTCCGGCGCGCACTGGATTGCAACCAGTTGCCAGGGGGAAGGCGCTGATGTCTGGTGGCCGGTCAAAGACCACGTATCGGATGAGCCGGATTCCATGGCGCTCCATGTCCGCGTCCCAGGGGATCTGGTAGCGGCATGCAACGGCAGGCTGTTGGGCGCCGAAAACCATCCGGACCAAACCAAGACCTTTCACTGGTATATTTCCAATCCAATCAACACCTACAACGTCGCGTTGAATATAGCCCCGTACCGGATGATCGAAGGGAAGTATACCAGCGTAGCCGGGGACCCCTTCCCGGTGGTTTTTTACGTCCTTCCGGAAGATTACGACAAGGGCCTGAAGCTATTTGAGGAAATCAAAGACCATATCCGCTTTTACGAAAAGCTGCTCGGCCCGTATCCTTTCCGCAAAGACAAATACGGGGTAGCGCAAACCCCGCACCTGGGCATGGAGCACCAATCGATCATTGCCTATGGCGCCAACTTCAACAATGGCGCCATGACAGGGGGACGCGACTGGGGGTTTGACGCGCTCCACCACCACGAATTTGGACACGAATGGTGGGGCAACCTTGTGACAAACTCCGATTGGCGCGATATGTGGATCCACGAGGGCTTTTGCTCCTACATGCAGGCGCTTTACGTTGAAGAAAAACAGGGAAAAGAGGGCTATCAGACGTTCATGAGAAACCAGCGCCGGTTCTCCAACACCCTCGCCGTAGCCCCCAGAGAAATCAAAACGTCGGATGAAATTTACCGGGCGCCGATCTACAACAAAGGGTCCTACATCCTGCACGCCCTCCGGGGAGTCATCGGAGACCAGGCATTCTTCAAAGCCCTCCGGCAAATGGCCTACCCCAATCCGGCCTTGGAGAAAATCACCGACGGCCGCCAATGCCGTTTTGTTACTACGGACGATTTCCTGCTCCTCTGCGAAACGGTTTCCGGACAGGATCTGGATTGGTTCTTCGATGTGTATCTCCGGCAGCCGGCTTTGCCCAAGCTGTATTCCAGAGTGGAAGAAGGGCAGCTTACGTTGCGCTGGGAATCGCCCGGCAACCTGCCGTTCCCTATGCCGGTAGAGGTGGAAATGAATGGGAAAAAACAACGCGTTCAGGTGACTGCCGAGGGCGTCGTGGTGAAGCTGGGCGCCGGCGTGCAGCCGGTAGTAGACCCCGATCAATGGCTGCTCTGCGAACTGGCGCGTTGACGTTGCCCTTTTTCTTAAAAAGAAAACGTTAAAACCTTTTTTCCTCTTTAACGCGTTCCATGGCCGTTCGCATTGGCAACTTCCGGGTTTTTATCGGAACTTGTAAGGAAAAACGTATGAAACGCTGGTATCTGCATATTTTGGCGGGGCTCTTTCTTGCCCTTGCGATGGCGTCTTCTTTTGGTACATTCGCCCAACCGAAGTACGGCGGTTTCGTCCTCCGGGAGGTGATTCCTTTTGGCGATCAGGGCTTTGCAGCAATATTCCTGGATGACCTGAAGAGTCCCAGGGGGATGCGGCTCAACTTTTTCACCCCCGACAACCAATCGGCATTCGAAGAGGTCATCCCTCTGGAACGCCAGGGAATCCGGGCCAAATTCGAAGGCGCTTTTGCCTGGAATGGCCGCTTGCAGGTGCTCACCTCGCTCTACTATCCCGGCCCAAAGCGAAACCACCTGCTGTTGCAGCAATTTGCAGTACCAGACTTCCAAACCACAGAGGCCCTCCTGGTAGACGAAGCCTATACCCCGGAACTGTACCGGGTTCCGTTTGGCTACGCCCTTTCACCCGACAACACCAAGGTGATGTTCTACTCCTGGACCTATACCCTGCCGGAGGATCCCGCCCGCGTGACCATCACCGTGATGGACCAGAAGCTGGACACCCTTTGGAAACAACGCTACGTGCTGCCCTACAAAAATGAAAGCCTGTACATCTACAGCAGCCGGCTGACCGACGACGGGCGGGCCTTCCTCCTCTGTGAAAATTATACGGGAAAAGTTGGCGCCTACATCGATGAATCCAAAATCGACTATTTCGTGCTGGGAGCAGAGAACGAAGAGGAGAACATGCTCATTTACGACCTGAACCCGGCAGGGAAAACCTTGCGGGGGCTACATATCGATCCAGCGCCGGGAAACGCCATGTCGGGTGCCGCCTTTTACCAGGACCCCGGCAAGGAAATCCACCTGGGCGTGTATTTCTTTCATATTCCCCCGGCGGGTGGAAAGATGACGCAGACGTTCATCCCGATCGATAAAGAAACCTACCAGTCGGCGTTTCTTTATCCAGGTGGGGATGGGATTTTTAACGCCAACAGGCACCGTTTTGAATCCTATGCCGTAAACAAAACCGAGCGCCTCCCGGACGGTAGCGTGCTGATTTTTGCCCAGCAGGAGTATTACCAGCGCACCGAAAATGTTTTTGAATACAACGACGTGCTGGTAATGCGGATCCAGCCGGAACTCAACCGCCTGGAGTGGATCCGCCGGGTGCCGAAACGCCAGGCGGAAACGTATAACGAAAACGTGTTCTCTCCTTTCTCTTATAAGCTTTTGCCGCGAGGAGACCGATGGTATTTGCTGTTTAATGACCTGGCCGACAACCATGCCTCGCCGGGCAACCAGCGCAGCCTCGACCGATACTGGGGGGAAGATGGCGTTATGATCGCCGCCGAAATAACGATTGGCGGACAAGTGACGTTATATAACCTGACGCGCTTGCTGCGGAGCAAATCCATTGCCCGGATCTGGACCACCCACTGCTGGGATCTGGGCGCCCGGGAATTGCTGGTCTTTGGGGAAGGCCCTGCCCTGCTCCAGAATTTCCTCGTCGGCATGGATTGGGAAG
The DNA here is from genome assembly GCA_016713275.1 of Haliscomenobacter sp. Classification (GTDB taxonomy): domain Bacteria; phylum Bacteroidota; class Bacteroidia; order Chitinophagales; family Saprospiraceae; genus JADJPL01. The sequence continues at coordinate 174,214 of JADJPL010000011.1, read as the reverse complement.
AACTTCGGAAGCAGCCGTCGCTTAAATGGGAGAATTAGCCCTTAAAACTGTAATTTCGCCTCCTAAATACCAAGTATGGCAAAACAGGCGCCCCGTAAACCGGCTCAACCAAGAATCCGGATGGCAAAACAAAACAGACCGGTGGGAAAATCAACGCCGGTCCGGGAAGAAGCAGAGCCGGTCGTCGGAATGCGTCTCAATAAATACGTCGCCCATTGCGGCATATGCAGCCGCCGGCAAGCGGCCGATCTGGTCAAAGAAGGCGCCGTAGCCGTGAACGGAAAAGTGGTGCTGGAACCATTCTACCAGATTCAGGAGGGCGATGTAGTCCGTTACAAGGAAAAAGTCATCCGGCCGGAAGAACGCAAAGTTTACCTGCTCCTGAACAAACCCAAGGGCCTGATCACCACCGTTCAGGACGAGCGGGGCCGCAAAACCGTTATGGACCTGCTGAAAGGAAAAATTGCAGAACGCGTTTTTCCCGTCGGCCGCCTCGATCGCGACACCACCGGCCTGCTCCTGCTTACCAACGACGGCGAACTAGCCCAGAAAATGACCCATCCTGGATTCAAAATGCAAAAGCAATACGAGGCTACTCTCGACAAAAACCTTCGGGAAGAAGACCTGCAACGCATCCGGGAAGGTTTGACCCTCGACGACGGGCCCGTCAAGGTGGATGCCATTCACTACCTCCCCGATAAAGGGAAAAATACCGTGACGATCCTCATCCACGTTGGCCGAAACAGGATCGTGCGCCGCATCTTTGAACACCTGGGCTATGAGGTCGTCCGGCTCGACCGGATGTACCTGGGAGGGTTGACCAAGAAAGACCTTCCCCGGGGGTTTTTCCGCCACCTTAGACCAAAGGAAGTCCTCATGCTCAAACACTTCACCGGAAAGTAAAGGTTCTATTTCTGGCAGTTGACTTTATGCACGAAATACCCCGACAAAGCCAGAATTACCATGTACAGGATCAGGAAGGCAGGAAACCCATGATGCTGGATCAGCCATCCCCCTGCCAGAGGAAACAGCGCAGGCAACAAGTTCCCCGCCCCGGCAATCCCCGAATACAACGCCCGGTTGTGGTTGCCGGATAATTCCAGCAGGACCCCGTTCATCGAAATGGAGTAAACCGAAACCGAAACCCCTCCAACAAGAAAGACGGGAAATAAAATCCATTTTTCGGGAATGAGCAGAAGGGATAGAGGCAAAAGCACTCCGATGGCCGTAGTGCCGTACAGCAGGGTGCGGTACTTCACCTTTTTTACCAGAAAAAATCAGTAGCGAAACGGAAACCAATCCGGCCACCTTAAACATCAAAAACATCCCGGTATCTCCTGCATGGGCTTGGAAGGACGTTTTCGCGTAAAGCATAACAAAAGGCAAAAACGCCAGCGTAAGCCCCTGGGTATTGATGAACCCCAGAAAGTAGGCAAGCCGCGGGGTTTCGCGCATTTCCCGGGACATGACCGACAAAAAATGCCTCAGGCTTCGGATGACCATGCCCGAAGGAATGGTTTCCTTCAGCTTCCAGAATCCAAAGGACGCAAGGAATAAGGCCAAAGACCCTGTCAGGAACATGAACGCGTAGTTTTTGGGGTAGGCTTCCAGGACCAGCATCCGCTGCGCCAAAAAAGCAGAAATGAACGCCCCAACCCCCGTAGTCACCTGCCGGATAGAGAAAAAAGGCTTTCTCGCCGATTCATCGATCGACTTCCCCAGAATGTCGGTGTAGCACACGCTGGCAAACGCCCCACTAAGCGAAAAGGCAGACAGCAGCAGGATAATGAACCACAGCATGGCTCCAGGCCCGACCTGAGCCGAGAAATACAGCAAGCCCCCCAACCCGGTCAGCGAAAGGACGCGCGCGTTAATCCCGCCAATGAGATACCTTTTCTTGAAAGGCTGGTTGCTGAGGTAAGGGGCAAAAAACAACTGAGTGAAACTGCCGCCTCCCAGTAAGACCATGGTGAGCACCCCCAAATGCATCGCATTCCCTCCGGATTCGATCAGCATCGCCGGAAGCACGGTGTCGACATCCATGAAGTTGGAAGCCAGGGCCAGAAAAGCGGTATGCCACAGGAAAGCGCTGAAATTTTTGGAGGAAACCCGCCCCTCAACCGTCATACTTTGGGTTTGACTTCAATAGGCTGAACCGCCCCGTCCTTGATCCGAAGGATGGGGAAAAAGCCGGCCCGGTTCTCCCAGGTAGAACGAATGACAGGGAAATGCAGCACTAAGGCCGCCTGGATCTCCTCCAGGGTGTCTCCTGCCAGGAGGATAGGAAGCGCCAATTCGCTTATTCTGGCCACGTTGGGGCCGTAATGTCCGGAAACGATCGCATGAACGCCGTTTTCCACCAAAAATGCCGCTATTGCAGCCGCTTTCTTTCCATGCCCGTGCCCATGGGGATGGTCGTGCGGATGATCGTGGTCGTGGCCGTGATGGCCTCCTCCAGCCCCCATCGGGTTATCCAGCAGGGCCGTCTGAGAAAAAATGCCATCTGTCAAATCCAGGACCAGGAAATGCGTCGCATCTCCAAAGTGCTCGGATACAAGGCGTTGGTCCTGGTCTACAGCAAGCGCAAATCGAAAATTCATAGCCTGTTTTGCGATAAAGATACGGCCAGATGAGGCATTCTAAGCGGACAAAGATCACAAAGCGGAGAGGAATAAAAAAGGTAGTTTTTTGCTGGCGTTACCCAAAAGCTTAATCCACGTTAAACAGCTTCTTTTCGAACGCCAGGCGCTTCAGGAAAAAATTGTAAAAAAACACGATGCCGGTAGCCAGCAGCTTGGTGATGTATTGCCGTTCGTTAAAAAAAGGCTGGCTCGACAGCAGAAAAATAATACCCGAACTGATTCCCAATCCTCCTATGGAAACGAGAATGGAAAGCAAAAATGCCTGATAACCAGGCCGCTGAAGTTGAAAGACAAACCGCCGTTGGAGGATAAAATTCACCCCCACCGCAATAGAATAGGAAACGACATTGGCAGGTACGGGGGCCAAAACGCGGTGCACCAGGAGCAGGTATAGCCCGTAATCCACCGATGTGGCTACCAGACCGGAAAGCGCGAACCGGACCTGGAGAACAAAAAGCTTGAGTAGTTTCTGAAAAAGGGAATTCATGCCGTAGCGCTTGACCTGCGCAAAGCTAAGCGGATTTTTCCAACTCCAGGCGGAAAAACGCGCGAATCTCCTCCCAGTTGTTGACGCGCGTATACCCGGTTTCGTGGATGTTGTGGGAGGCGGTATACAGCAACCCTTTTCCCTGAAACGTTTCGAGGTTGAACACGTGATCGTCGATCATGTAGTCGGCCAGGATGATGCTTTTGTCTCCGCAGAATACGAAATTCCGCCAGGGATGAATGGAAAGTGGCGGTGCAGCCAGTCGTGCTTGTCGGGAAGGGAATTGCGAAACTCCTGGGCGGCCGTCACGATAAATACCTCGAAATTTTCCATGAGCTCCCGAACGACGTCCTGGCTTCCTTCCATCACCGGCAGATCGGCGAAAAACCCTGCGGTGTGTAAATGGCCGCGCAAATCATGCGCGCCAGGAACCTGATAGATTTTTTTGCCCCAATAGGCTTCTTTCTCCAGAAGAATTCCTTATTGCTGATGATAGAGGCCGAGGTATTTAGGCAGGATATCGGCAATGACCTCATCCATGTCAATGGCGATCCTTCGCATGGGTTTTATCAGATAGTAGCGCTGAAGGAAGCCGAGTCGGAGAAATTTCCAGAGAAACCGGCCCGGTTGCCCAACTTCCTCCAGCGCCTGTTGCTGGCAACGTGTGTTAATTCAATGAAAACTGATGATATACCTCCGTTGAATTGTGGTACATGAGCTCGGAAACATACGGATGCATGAAATCGCACAGCGGCAAGCTGGCGATTATTTCCATGACTTCGAATTCAGAAACGGCTTCCATGACCACCCAAAGTACCGACCGGTCGAGCGAAAGGGCGTAGGACCGGATCTTTCCCTGGGTCATCAAACGGTCGACGACCTCGCGCTGCTCTGGAATCAATGCCAGGAAATCATCCGACAGTTCTTCCGGGAGTTCAAATTCCACCATGAAGGATTTTTTCATAGAACTTGATTTTGCATGAATCTAAAAAGAAAACGGCAAAGGTGGCACAAAAAGTTGCATTGTTTACATAAATTTAAAAGTGCCTGTTTAATCTATGTAAAACCCCATCTTGCCCATCTGGTAATCGCGCATGGCTTCCATGAGCTCGGTCTGTTCGTTCATCACGTAGGGCCCCCACTGGGCCAGCGGTTCGTCGATGGGCTCCCCAGCCATCACCAACGCCTGGGTAGGCTCAAGCCCGGTAAGTGAGAACCCCTCGCCATCGGTTCGAAAATTGAGCAGGGTGCCTGCAGGGTAATCAAAGTTGCGGTTCAATTGGACGTTGCCGCGAACCAGGTACACGCAGGCATTAAACCCCGCGGGGATTTCCACTTCCGTCTCTCCCCCTGGGCGGGTTCGATCTGAAGGATCAGCAGCGGGGTGAAGGTGCGCGCCGGCCCCCGGACGCCCCGGTACGTTCCCGCGACGACTTTGGTTTGGGCCAGGGAATGGGGTTCGGACAGTACCGGTAGTTGGTCCGCTTTGATGTCCTGGTACCTCGGTTCCTCCATCTTAAATCGCTTGGGCAGATTGATCCAGAGCTGGATGCCTTCCATGACGCCTCCGTTTTCCAGAAACTCCCTGCTTGCCCGTTCGCTATGGATAATGCCGCGCCCCGCGGTCATCCATTGGATATCGCCTCCGGAGAGAATTCCCTCGTTCCCGCGGCTGTCTTTGTGCCGGATTCCTCCGGAGTACAGGAACGTCACCGGTTCAAAACCCCGGTGCGGGTGCGGCCCAATATCCAGGGGATCTTCTCCCGGCTGCGTCTGAAACGGACCAAAATGATGGAGTAACAGAAACGGGCTGATTTGAGCGACCCGTTGGGTCGGAAGCGGTTGTTTGATGCTGATGTTGCCCATTTGCACCTGGGCCGAGGGCAGAATATGCGCCACGGAGCTGTATTTCATAGGACTTGGATTAATGTATTTTATACAATTTTTTTTAAAAGTGGTTGAATGGTTATGTAATCAAAAAGCATTTCGACTCTTTCACAGAGGCTGAAAAAGTAGAATCAGGCCTTTTCATCAGCAAAAAGGTGACAATAGTACATCAATCAGGGATATATTTGCGTTGAATAAAAAACTTTTTTCATGAACAAAATCCATGCGCTCGCGCTCCTTTTTTTCCTGACGGTTAGCGCCTTAACCGGGCAAGGTACCCTGTACTACACCATCAACCTCGGAACCTTTGTCGATGCCAGCCGGGACGATTTCCGGCCGCTGCAGTCCGTCGGATTCCTCTACGCGTATAAAATGGAAAATAATTTCTCCCAGATCTACCTGGGGGGCTATGATACCAAACAAGCAGCGTCTGCGGCGCTGACCAAAGTCCAAAACGCCGGATATTCGGCGGCATACATTCAGGAGCGGTTTCTCAAAGACGGGCAAACGGTGACGGTCATCCAGGTCGGCGCCGTAGATATCCGCCAACCGGTCAACTGGGAGAAATATGCCGCAGTCCCGGAACTGTGGGGCGTAACCAGCGGAGATCAGCTCAAACTGGTGGCAGGCCCGTACAACAACCTGGACGAAGCGCGCCAATCGCTTCCCGGACTCCAGAAACAGGGGTTCAGAGACGCGTTCATCCGCAATATCAACAGTATTTTTCTGATTAAAATTGGCAGCTTTGAAACAGGCAGCCAGCTCAAACAACCCCTGATTCAGTTCAAATGGAACGGAGAAAGGGAAACGGGCGCAGTCCAAAAAACGCTCCCTCCTACCGAACCTCCTGCCTCGTATGAATACTCCGAAGGGAGAAAATCGCCTTCTGCCGTACCGTCCACCGTTCAGGCCAAAACGCCGGCGCCCGATATCCGGGAATACCAGGCGTTGGTAGCGCCTGTGGCGAGCGCATCCAATATCCGGAGCAACGTCAAACGCAGAGCTGCGATCGAACTGCAAAAGCTCCTGAAGGCAGAAAACTTCTACAAAGGCAGCCTGGATGGGTACTATGGGGCAGGTACGGCAACGGCGTATCAAACAGCGTTGCAAAATAACCGGGAACTATTCAAATACCGGCTCCTCATCCAGAACGCGGCTGCTCCGGGTAATGCCGCCTCGGGCGATCCCCTGCAAAACGCGATCAACCGCCTTCCTGAAGATAGCCGGGCGTCGGTGGTGCTGGAAAGCTACAACCATCCGGTGGCGAAAGTATATCAAGCCTATCAGCTCTTTATGGCTTACGGTCCGGTCGCCGAGGTAAACAACCTGATGAACGCCGCTATCCGCCAGGCCTACCTGAACAAACCCCTAAAGGTGGTTCCTCCGTTTGACTATCGCGCCACCTACGCTTACAACGACCTCGATCAACTCATTCAGCATATTTATTATGTCCATGCCGCCCCGGACATCACCTACGCGGCGCCTTGCTGGCTTTCTTCTACCCATCCACAGGAATCGGCCCGCGCCCAGGCCTCCCTTGGAGGCTATGGAAGCGCCGGGCTGAAGGTACAATCCTGCGATCCGTTCTCCGAATGGGAAGAAGTGCGTCTCCTCGAAGCCCTGGCAACTGACCTCGGCGCCTCTGCGCCTAATCCAGCCCAGGCAGCAGAAGCGGCTTCGGCCCGCGCGGCCTTATTCCTCGCCAACCGGCCCATGAGCGCTGCAGCGGAACGGGAGATCGAATCCTGGTATTCGGCCCTGATGACCAACCTCGCAGGTTGGGCAAACCGCGACCCCCTGCACCAAAAAATGACCGTAGCTTATAAAATCGCCTTTTTCCAGGCCTGTATCCGGATGGAAGACTTCTACATGGATAAAGGGTTTGGATCGGAAGAAGCCAAATCCCTGGCGCTGGCAACGGCCCGGGCCATCGTTGGACCAAGCTTGGCGAGGTTTGAGTAGCCGCTACCGCACCGCCTCAAACCGCATATCGAGCCGGCAGGGAATGGCGTAAGGCGACAAGTCGTAGAGATAAAACCAGATCTCCAGCTTGAACCGCTCCTTCGACAAGTTCCGCTTGGCATTGACCAGTGTGGGAAGCAGCCGGATCTGAGAGCCGATCCGGTTGCGCTGCAAGTCGTTGATGTAAAAGACTTCATCCGCCGGCGTGCAAGCGCCGGAACCCTGCGGACATATCCGCACCGATACTTCCTGAATAAAATCGAGATCGGTATCGTCCAGTGATCGAATATTGGCAGACAAGGGCAGAATCGCGCCAATCGCCGAGGTATCGGTGCTGTAGGTCGTCAGGTAGTAACGCAAATTGCTGGAAAAATTATCCAGCACCAGGGCCCTGGGTATCGGCCCGGGCGACAACCCGGCCGGAATGGAAAACGGAATATTCGGATAATCCATTTCTAATATCCGCTCCCGCTGATCCTTTTGGCATGAAGCGAGCACGAGGAAGACCCCAGCCGCTGCAATTAGCCGAAGGAATTTGACTACGCCTTGCGACTCCCGGCGCTGGGTATGGTTTGTGTTGGTAACCCCTTTCCTTCCGGTTCGTCTTATCGATCGGATCATCTGCATTTCCCCTGTTTTATTATTAAACGAAGTTTTCGCTATAAACTTTTTCCTTCTGGCTATCTTGGCCTAAACTTATGCCAAATTTCCGCGTGCCATGGGGGAGCAAAAGGTAGTTTCCATTTCCGATCAGTTGCTGCGCCGGCATTTTACCCGCAGGTTGCTGACCGACTTGCAGGCCCTGGATTATTTGCTCGAACACGAGGCTTTCGAGCAGGGAGTCACGCGGATTGGCGCGGAGCAGGAACTCTTTCTCATCGACGCCCGCACCCTCAAACCCGTGCCCCTGGCAATGGAAATCCTGCAACAATTAGCGGACAACCCGGCCATAGTAACGGAACTTGCACGTTTTAACCTGGAGATCAACCTCCAACCCAGGGTTTTTGAGCAACGTTGCCTGCGCGACATGGAACAGGAGATCGAAACCCAGCTTCAGGCCATCCGGGAGGCGCTGAGCCCTCTTGGGGCAACATTGATCCTCACCGGTATCCTGCCCACCATCCGGAAGCACGACCTCGAACTGCACAACCTGACTCCTTTGGAGCGCTACCGCCTGCTCATTGACGCGATCCATGCAGAACTGACCGGGCAGGCCTTCGAATTGCGCCTGCACGGAATCGACGAATTGCTGGTCAAGCACGATTCTCCCCTGCTGGAAGCTTGCAACACCAGTTTCCAGGTACACCTTCAGGTGGCGCCCCGGGATTTTGCTCCGATGTACAACATCGCACAGGCCTTATCCGGGCCTGTGCTGGCTATCGCAGCGAATTCCCCCATCGTATTTGGCAGGCGGCTCTGGCATGAGACCCGTATTGCCCTGTTTCAGCAATCGGTGGATGTGCGCACCACCCACGCCCACTTACGGGAACGAAGCCCCAGGGTGAGCTTCGGCGCCGGATGGCTGGAACATTCCATCCTCGAAATCTATCGCGAGGATATTGCCCGGTTCCGGCCTCTGATCTGCGCGGATATTGCCGAAGACGCGCTGCAGGAAATTGGCGCAGGGCGCATCCCGGGCCTCAAAGCGTTGCGGGTGCACAATTCCACCGTCTACCGCTGGAACAGACCCTGTTACGGCATCAGCCCCAATGGAGCGCCTCATTTGCGCATCGAAAACCGGGTGCTGCCGGCAGGGCCTTCTGTGCCGGATCAAATGGCCAACGCCGCGTTGTGGCTGGGCGCCGTGACGGGCTTTTACGAAGCCTACCCCGACGTCCGGCAGAAAATGAGTTGGGAAGACGTGCGGGATAATTTTGAAAAAGCCGCCCGTTTTGGAATTGACACCAAGTTTACCTGGTTCAACGATCAAAAGATCTCTGCCTGCGATCTCATCCTCCACGAACTGCTTCCCCTCGCCCGGGCGGGCCTCCAAAAACAAAGCGTGGATGCCGGAGATATGGACACCTACCTGGGCATCATCGAAGAACGCGCCCGCCACCACCGCAACGGCGCCCGGTGGCAGCTCAGAGCCTATACCAAACTCAAAAAAGAAAGCAATGCTGACGAGGCGCTCCGGGTAATGACCGCCAGCATGTTGCAAAACCAAATTCAAGGCAAACCTGTACACACCTGGGATATGCCCGAACTGACCGACCTGGATAATTACCAACCTGCCGGTTTGCGGGTAGAGGCCTTTATGCAAACCGATTTCCTCACCGTGCAGCAAGACGATCTGATTGAACTGGCCGCCCAACTCATGGACTGGAAGCGCATCCGCTACCTGCCGGTCGAGGATGCCAAAGGCCATTTGTGCGGCCTGGTCACTTCCAGGCTGGCCCTCCGCCATTTCATGAAACTCGGCGCCCCGGATGAACGGGAAATGACCACCGTACAGGACATAATGATCGCCGACCCCATCTCTATTCTGCCCCAGACCACCATCCTCGAAGCCATGCGGCTGATGCAGGAAAAACAGATCGGTTGCCTCCCTGTGGTGGAAAACGACGAACTCATCGGGATGATTACCGAAGTCGATTTTCTCCAGATTACCGCCCGGCTCATGGAGCGGCTGGGGTAGCCCTGCCCGTTAAGGAGCTGAAATGTTGATTTTCAAAACGGACATGGACCCTCCGCCTTTGCTGTTGGTTGCCTTACCTGTGAAGGTATAGCTTGCATCGGTCAAGGTTCCAGCCGGGGGGCAGGTAAGGTTTACCTTAACTTCCGTTCGGGGAAGGCTCCAGGATTTCAGCGCACAGACCGTCAGAAAACTCAGATCCTGTTCCACCTTGGAGAGTAACGCCGTGGCGCTAATTGGTCCGGAGGGCGTACTGCAGGCTTGTACCCAGCTTCCTTCCATACTGGTCGTCTTGATGCCGCTTTCTTCGTCGGTAACTACCCATTGTACCGTCACTTCATCCGTAGTTTTTACCGAAAGGGTGTTCGACGGATCTTCATAAGGCGTCATGGAGGAGATTGGACCGGAAGGGGTGACCGTCAGCACGGAAACCATCCATTTGCCCGTTGGCGCTGTGGCATCTGCGGCAGGAATGGCTACTAATGCCGGATCGCCGCAGGATGGCGTGCAACCCATGTTCCAGGAGGCGGCCAGAGCTAGAAGGGGAAAGCTTTTCAAAAAGGAATTTTTCATGTTAAAAAATTTTTTATTACAATAAGGCAATTTAGAAGCTATCTCAAAACCCTTTTCAAGGCGTGGGAGGCATTCCTTAACCCCATGGGAAAGGCTGACGAAGCACGTTCCCCCTTTGAAGGGGGTTAGGGGGATGAAACTTTTGGGATGCTGTGGAAAGGTTTCATCCCCCCGGCCCCCTTCAAAGGGGGAGAACGCCATATTCTATAGTTTTGAGATGGCTTCTAGTCCGGGGTCATTTAGGTTGGGTGAAAACGTAATAAAAAGGAATTAAGGGAAGGGGAACCCGCATATAGAACGTCTTCAGCTTGGCAGATACCTATTCAATTTATTCAAAAATTTCTTTCGAAGAAATACACGTTGGCAGAATTTCTTTGAATAAAACACAAGGTTGCTTTTTATTGATTTGGTTTTTTCGGTCACCAATGCCAACAAAAAACAAAATTCGAAAAGATTGATAAAATTTTCTTTGGATAAAGGAAGGATTTGATTGAACAAATTTCCGGCTCAACCCATCTTATATTGGAAGGCATTTACAAAAAAGAGCTAATTGTTTTACCTTTGCAGGGCTTGTGCAAAATGATGCAGCCAAGATCCAAGATTGAGAACAAATAAAACCTGAACGATTATGCCATTCGATCTTTCCATGATCCAGGCGGTTTATGCAGCTTTCCCCAAGCGCATTGAAGAAGCCAGAGCCGTACTAGGCCGTCCGCTTACCCTGGCCGAAAAAATCCTTTACGCACACCTCCACGCCGATTCCCCGCTCCAGAGCTACCACCGGGGTAAGGACTATGTGTTTTTCGCTCCCGACCGCGTAGCGATGCAGGATGCAACCGCGCAAATGGCGTTGCTCCAGTTCATGATGTGCGGCCGCGAAACGACGGCGGTGCCCTCCACCGTTCACTGCGATCACCTGATCCAGGCGGAAGTGGGCGCTGAAGAAGATTTGAAAACCGCCCTCAGCGGCAACTCCGAAGTATACGACTTTCTGGCCACGGTGTCGAATAAATACGGTATCGGCTTCTGGAAACCAGGCGCCGGGATCATCCACCAGATCGTTTTGGAAAATTATGCGTTCCCAGGCGGTATGATGATCGGGACGGATTCCCACACCCCCAACGCGGGCGGACTAGGGATGGTGGCTATTGGGGTCGGCGGCGCCGACGCCGTGGACGTCATGGTCGGCATGCCCTGGGAACTGAAAATGCCCAAACTGATCGGGGTGAAACTCACGGGAAAGATGTCGGGATGGACTTCGGCCAAAGACGTGATCCTGAAAGTGGCCGGCATTCTGACCGTAAAAGGCGGCACCGGCGCGATTGTGGAGTACTTTGGCGACGGCGCCGAGTCGATGTCCTGTACCGGCAAAGGAACGATCTGTAACATGGGCGCCGAGATCGGCGCCACGACCTCTACCTTCGGCTATGACGAATCCATGAGCCGCTACCTGCGCGCTACAGGAAGAGCGGAAATCGCCGGCCTGGCAGACGGCATCCGCCAGCACCTGACTGGCGACCCCGAATGTTACGCCAGTCCGGAAAAATACTTCGACCAGGTGGTCGAGATCGACCTGAACACGTTGGAGCCCCATATCAATGGCCCCTATACGCCAGATCTCGCCTGGCCGATCTCCAAGTTTGCCCAGGCGGTACGGGAGAACGGGTACCCGCAGAAACTGGAAGTGGGCCTGATCGGCTCCTGCACCAACTCCTCCTACGAAGACCTCGACCGGGCGGCGTCGGTTGCCCGGCAGGCGAAAGCCAAGAAACTGAAAGCCAAAGCGGAATTCACCGTCACTCCGGGCTCCGAACAAATCCGGTACACGGTAGAACGCGACGGCCAGCTCGCTGTTTTTGAAGAAATCGGCGGCGTCGTCATGGCGAATGCCTGCGGCCCCTGCATCGGCCAATGGGCCCGCCATACCGACGATCCCAACCGGGCCAACTCCATCATTACTTCCTTCAACCGCAACTTCTCCAAGCGCAACGACGGCAACCCCCAAACCCGCTCCTTCGTGGCTTCGCCGGAAATCGTCACCGCCATGGCTATTGCCGGCGACCTGACGTTCAACCCGCTGACCGACACCCTCGTCAATGAAGAAGGCCAGGCCGTCAAACTGGACCCACCCAGTGGGGTAGAATTGCCGTCGAAAGGATTTGCCGTCGAAGACGCCGGCTTTGTAGCGCCTGCCATCGATAGCTTCGCCATTGAAGTCCACGTAGCGCCGGATTCCAACCGCCTCCAGTTGCTCGATCCGTTCAAACCCATTACGGCGGAGCAGCTCAGCGGCATGCGCATTTTGATCAAAGCAAAAGGAAAGTGCACTACCGACCATATCTCCATGGCAGGCCCCTGGCTCGAATTCCGCGGGCACCTGGAAAATATCTCGAAGAATACCTTCATCAGCGCCATCAACGCCTTTAACGGGGAAATGAATCTCGTGCTGAATTACGTAGAAAACAAATACCTGGCCGTGCCGGACTCCGGCATCGCTTACCGGAACGCCGGGATCGGGACGGTGGTATTCGGCGAAGAAAACTACGGAGAAGGGTCTTCCCGGGAACACGCCGCTATGCAGCCCCGCTTCCTGGGGGTTAAGGCCGTGGTCGTAAAATCCTTTGCCCGCATCCACGAAACCAACCTGAAAAAACAAGGGATGCTCGCCCTGACCTTCGTCCATCCGGAAGATTACGACAAAATCCGTCAGGACGATACCATTTCTATCCTTGGGTTTGAGTCGATGACGCCGGGCGTGCCGCTGCAGGTGGAATTGCATCATGCCGATGGGACAACCGATCGCTTCGACGTAGCGCATACCTACAACGAGCAACAGATCGAGTGGGTCCGCGCAGGCTCCGCCCTGAACAAGATCCGCTCAGAGAGTGGTTTGGCGTAATCCACGGTAAAACAGGAAGCAATAAGGCCCTTCTCGCCCAAATCTGTTTGGCGAGAAGGGCCTTTTCTTTTTGTCCTTCGTTGTTCATACCACTTTATCCCCATTTTGAAGCGAGGAAGAATTCCTTATTGATTATATTGGTTGCGGATTTTTTTCACTAAAACCGTTATTAACATGCTCAAAGAATTCAAAGCGTTTGCATTGCAGGGCAATATGCTCGACATGGCCATCGGGATTATCATCGGCGCAGCATTCGGAACCATTGTCACGTCTTTGGTGAATGACATTCTGATGCCTGTATTGGCCGTCATTACTGGAAGCCCGGACTTCAGCAACCTGTTTGTTCTGCTGAAAGCGCCCGAAGGCGCCGACGTCAATATGGCCTCGGCAGACGACATCCGCAAGGCGGGGGGCGTGGTGCTGGCCTACGGCGTATTCATCAATGCCGTGATCTCCTTCCTGATCGTGGCCATGGCCTTGTTCTTCGTCGTCAAAGGCATGAATAAAATGAAAAAAGCCGAGGCGCCTGCCCCCGCACCCGCTCCTGCCGGCCCTACAGCCGAAGAGTTGCTGGCGGACATACGGGATTTGTTGAAGAAAGGATGATGGAGTGGTTAGTGGTTGGTGGTTGGTGGCTGGTGGTTGGTGGTTAGTGGTTGAGTGGTTGGGGAAGCTGGCTCAAAAGACCAATCTTTGTTACCAACATGAAATTTCAGGTTCTTTTTTCGATTCAAATAAAAAACTGCAAAGCGATTTTTTATTTGAATCGAAAAAAGAACCTGTTTTTGGGCTGCCTTGGACAAAAACAGCCTTTTGAGCCAAGCCGGATTCGTTCCGAACAACTGGTTTTGAAGCAGCCCACCCTTGAACTTCTGAAATAAAAAGGCGTAACTTGGGGGAGAACAAAATAGCGAATATGCGATGAAATGGATTCGGAGCGTACTCGCTGATTTTTAACCTAAAACGCTATAATCGTGATGCCGAAAGCTTTTTTATCCGCCCTGGTTCCTGTCTTCTTTTTCTTTACCGCCTGTACCGCCCAAAATCCCCCGAACCAAGCCATTGGAGGCGACCGCGATGCGCACGGATGCATCGGCTCTGCAGGCTACGTGTGGTCCGCTCTGAAAGGGGAATGCATCCGGCTATTTGAAGACGGCATCCGCCTGAACCCCCAGGATAAAAGCCTGGATCAAACCACCTCCTCCTTTATCGTTTTCAAGTCGCCCGACGAAGATGCCCAGGCAGAGCTCTTCCTACCCGGCCAGCCGGCGGTGCTGCTCCCCAGAGTAGGGAAAAACGACGCAGGGACCTGGAAAAACAAAAAATGGGTTCTTAAACATTGGCGGGGAATGTACTCGCTGGAGGACCGCAAAGGGAAGCTGCTGTATCAGGGAAATGGAGGGATGTAAGGATTAAGAAAAATGTTTTCTTTCCGAAAGCATCTATCGGCTAATCCTAAAAAATAGCGCATTTGTAGTGCGCATCCACAGGAATGCCTCAAATCGCACGCCGGTCGGGGGACCGGCGAATAATTCCGCACGAAATCTGAGGATTTCGGCGAACAGGGGAATTTTCATCCATAATCAAGCCAACATCCTCTACATCCCTTAAATCCTCTCCATCCTCTACATCCCTTACATCCTCTACATCCTCTACATCCTCTCCATCCTCTCCACCCTCTCCATCCTTTATCCCAAGTTTTTCCCTTCCTTTCGATAACTTCGGAAAATTGCGTTTCTTAGTCGGCAAAAATTGCAGAATGAAATTTACCTCCCTTTTTCGCCAGAAGCCCATCAGTCAATTAGTTCCTGAAGAAGAGATACACGATGGCGGCGGATTGCGCCGGGCGCTCGGCGTGCGCGACCTCACGTTTTTGGGAATAGCGGCCGTCATTGGCGCGGGAATTTTCTCCACGATCGGCAATGCCGCTTATAATGGAGGGCCGGGGGTTATTTTCCTGTTTCTGATAACCGCTGTGGCCTGCGGATTTACCGCCCTGTGTTATGCCGAATTTGCCTCCCGGGTACCGGTTTCGGGCAGCGCGTACACGTATTCGTATGTTACGTTTGGGGAAATGATCGCCTGGATCATCGGATGGGCCCTGATTTTGGAATACGCTATAGGGAATATCGTGGTGGCCATTTCCTGGAGTTCGTATTTCAACAACATTCTGGAGAATATTGGTATTAACCTGCCGGCTTGGCTGAGCACGGGGTTTCAGCCCGCTAAAATCGCTTACGAGCGCGCGGTCGCTTCCGGCGACCCCACCGAAGGGATGGCTTATCTGACTGCTCCAGCAATTGGCGGAGCGAAGTTTATTGTCAACCTGCCTGCGTTTTTAGTGGTGGTGCTGGTAACCTGGCTGGCGCTCATTGGAATAAAAGAAAGCCGGAACAGCGCGAACGCCATGGTTTGGCTCAAGATCATCATCCTGGTGTTTGTAGCGGTAGTTGGGCTGGGGTATATCTTTTCCAACCACACGACAGGCAACTGGTCGCCGTTTCTTCCCAACGGCATGACAGGGGTATTACGGGGCGTTTCTGCCGTTTTCTTTGCCTATATCGGCTTTGATGCCATATCCACTACCGCCGAAGAGTGTAAAAACCCCCAGCGCGACCTGCCCCGGGCCATGATATACTCCCTGGTAATCTGTACGGTAATCTACGTGGTGACGACCCTGGTTATCACGGGGATGGTCAACTATAAAGAATTTGAAGGGGTAACCGACCCCATCGCTTTCGTATTTGAAAAGCTCAATATGAGCGGTATCGGTTTCGTGGTATCGATCAGCGCGGTCGTTGCCGCTACCAGCGTGTTGCTGGTGTTCCAATTGGGCCAGCCTAGAATCTGGATGATTATGAGCCGCGACGGGCTGCTCCCCAAAAAATTTGCCAGTATCCATCCCAAATACAAAACACCGGGGTTTGCCACGATCGTCACTGGCTTGTTGGTGGGAATTCCCGTACTGTTCATCGACGACGTGCTCATGACCGATCTGACGAGCATAGGCACCTTGTTCGCCTTTTTCCTGGTGTCGGGAGGAGTACTCCTGCTCCCGAAAGTAGAGAAAGAGCCTGGGAAATTTAATTTGCCCTACATCAACGGCAAGTGGATCGTACCGGTTCTCGTAGCCGTGTTTATCTACGGTTTTTGGGGAAGGCTCACCGCCGCATTTGCCAATATCGGCCACGAAGGCTATCAGGAATTGCTGTTCATCCTCTTTGTCGTCCTCGCCCTGACGATGGCCGTGCTCACTTTCCTGAGAAACTATTCTTTAATCCCCATCCTGGGCGTGTTGTCCACCGCTTATCTGATGATCGAAATCCCGGCCAAAAGCTGGATGGTGTTCTTCGGCTGGATGGGCGTTGGACTGCTGATCTATTTCCTGTACAGCTACCGGAACAGCCATTTGGCGGTGGCCGGTAGACGGTAGACGGTGGACGGTGGACGGTGGACGGTGGACGGGAGACCTTCCAGGTTTTTAGAAATCCGGAAGGTCTCCATACTATTTATTGCCTCCCTTTAATAGACTTGTTGCAACAAGTCTAATGTGAAACAGCCATATTATTTCTCACTAATCAAGGCCACGGCCAAGGTTGCAGCTTTTTGCTGGTTTTCAATTCCTTTTAGATTGGTTGGTCCCATATTTCCTGAAAGCACTTGGTGCGCATTATTCAAAATATACGTCCGGATTTGCTTAGCCTCCTCTTTTTCCAGATGGGTTTCGCCTAAAACAAAGGTCCTGGCGAGCAAATCCCATTGAGAGGGAACTTTGATCTGGTCGATCAGGAGCCGGAGGTAAAAGGCAGCAGGTTCCTTTTTTTCTTTGGAAAGGTCCCCTTTTAAAAGGTAGTTATCCAGAAACAAGTAGGTATTTAGTTCCAATTCAGCCATTAAAGCCCGGGGCAAAGCATTGGGTTCGTTTGAAGTCCACTCTGCGATAAGTTTTCTCTGTTGTTCGTCTACCGTTTTCCATTCAGCTGGGCCAGGGTTTGCTTCCCGAATATTCCGAAACGCTGAACCGATTTCGTGAAAGGGGAACTGGGTCAACCCTGCGGCGTTTTTTACGAAGTAGGTCTTTCCTCCTGTAATTTGTCCGGAGGTAAATTGTTGGGCCTTTAGGGCGTCCAACTGGGTATCCTCTGCAATTTCTCTGGTGCAGGAAAAGCTGAGAGAAAAAAGAAGCAGTGTACTTGCCAGGATAAAGCTGCGTTTTTTCATTTTAGTGGTTTTAGTTCATTTTAAAATTATTGATTTATTCCTTTGGGGTTCAGGTAGCAAAAACAAAATAAAAGGAAAAGCGAATACCTCTTCCAGCATGTTGAGCTTCGCCTGCACAAATCTTCCATTTGAAATACTCAATTTACCCCCTCCATTTTGTAAGTGACAAATATTTTGCGTTAATTGATTGTCAATTTTTGTTTATTTTGCGATTGCCCGCATATGCAAATTTATGTTGTTTTCCGATAGTGAAAGAGAGAATGCAATGGGAAACATAACGCCGGAACGCCTTGCCCTTCCTTCCCGGCTTGAACCAGACCGGGTTTGTGCGTATTTTTGAACAAAAGAACCGCAGCCTATGGTTTCTCCGTTTCCCGGGATGGACCCGTATTTGGAAGGGTACCTTTGGCCTGATGTGCAGAACAAGCTATCCAATGCAATGGCAGAGTTGTTGGGGGCGGTCATCGCACCCAAATACGTAGCGCGAATTGAGCTTTACACGGTAGCCGATTCCAATCCGGAAGGGGATGTGGGAATCATGTACCCGGACGTTGAACTCTTTCGCCGCAAAGAAATTGCAGAGGAGCCTTTGGTTAATTATCAGGAGGGGACAACAGCTATTTCCGAAGCCACGATTACCATTCCGGACGTGATGCCCGTTGAGGTGCGCATTCCCACCGTGGAGATCAGGGACCGGTTTAATAACCAGCTCATCACAGCAATCGAGGTGCTTTCCCCTGTCAACAAGCGGGAACCAGGTTTGGCGCCCTACCGGGAAAAACGCAGGCATCTTCATACATCCGGCGTGCATTTATTGGAAATCGATCTGATCCGCAGGGGGCAGCGCCCTTTTGCACACCCATTTATTCCCAGGACGCACTATATCGCCATGTTAACGCGCGCAGGGGAGTACCGCACGGATGTGTGGGGAGTCAACATCCAAGACCCCCTTCCGGTGTTGCCGGTCCCGCTCAAAGCTCCCGATCCCGACGTGCCACTGGATTTGGGCCAGGTACTTCGCATGGTCTACGAGCGGAGCTTGTACCAGTTGTCTATTGATTATACCCAATTGCCTCCTCCCCCGGAATTTACGGAAAGCGACCTGGAGTGGATGCGGTCGGTGATAAAAAGATGATTAAATAGTGTTTTTCTGGAGACAATCAAAGCATCTCACTTGTCATATTTTTCTCCTCCTCACCTTATTCCGATTAATGGTGATAAATTCATTTTCTCTTTCCGATTGAAATTCAAGTATTTCAGCCAGTAGTTTTTTCAAAAAAAGTATTATTGTTGGATAATCGGTCTTTTTATATCGCAAGAAAATTACCGTAAGCCCCTTTACCCGATGAGAATGCACCCATTCACCGAAGTCCTTGTCTTCCGTTAATGGAATTTGATTGCGCTCTTTGACTAATTGAATAACCTGCTCATCCGGAATTCCAGGGGCAATTTCCTGTATCCATTCCATATGGTACCCCTCAGAACGCAACTCTCGAACGATGTTCCCGTTTAGCCCCTCGTCTGCGATGATCATATCAGGGGATACAATTACTTCTTCGGTTTCTACCATGGCAGCAGCATAACCGATTGCGGCTAAAATATCATCAAAGGTAATATGCGGATACATCTCCAAAATTTCTTTGAACTCATATCCCCCTGCGATTTTATTCAGAATAAGTTCAACGGTTATTCGGGTACCCTTAACCACCGGTTTGCCGAGCATGATTTTAGGGTTCGCCTCGATTCGGTCTCGATAATCAATCATAACAGGAAATTAAGTTGAACGCGATTCCTCTTTCTTTGTAAACAATCTTGCCGGAAAGAAAAGTTCAATTAAAAAGCTGGCGTCATGCCCTTACTTCCACACTACTGGACATTTTGGGGACGAGACCTTCCAGGTTTGCGAAACCAGGAAGGTCTGGGCGCCAGGAAAATTAAACTGTCCAGTAGGGTGCCTTACTTCTCTTCTGCTTGAATAAACGCCTCTTTCCCCCAACCACCGTTCTCAATACCTGGACGTCTTTGATTTTTTTCGGACTGATTTTCAGCAAATTCTCTGAAAGGACCACCCAATCGGCATATAAACCGGGCCGCAAAACGCCGAGATCCTCTTCCTGAAATCCGGCATAGGCATTATTGGCGGTATAACAACGGAGGGCTTCCTCTACGGAAATCTTCTCTTGGGGTACCCATCCGCCGGGGTTTTTCCCATCCAGTGTTTGGCGGGTAACGGCGGCGTAGATTCCTTCCAGCGGGGAAAGAGGCGCCACGGTCCAGTCGGAACCGAACGTCAGCTTGGCGCTGGCGTCGAGCAGGGAGCGGAAGGCATACGTGGTTTTAATGCGTTCGGGGCCAATGCGCTTTTCCGCCCAACGGCCGTCGTCGATGGCGTGATAAGGCTGCATGGAAGGGATAACGCCCAGCTCCGCAAACTGGGAAATGGCCTTGCGCGTCAGGTGCTGGGCGTGTTCAATGCGGAAACGGCGGTCGCGGGGGCCGTTCAGGGCTTCCGCTTCGGAGTAGACGCCGAGCAGCCAGTCGTTGGCGCGGTCGCCAATGGCGTGGACCGCCACGTGCAGCTTGGCGGAGTCGGCCTTCAGTATCCATTCCCTGAGTTGCAGGGTATCATTCACGAGGAGTCCGCTGGTGTTGGGCTCGTCGTCGTAAGGCGCATAAAACCAGGCCGTGGTAGAACCCAGGGAGCCGTCGACAAAGCCTTTCAGCCCGCCCCAGCGCAGCATGGCATCGCCCCGGCCGTTGCCGGCAACGTACTCCGCCATGCGGGCCCAGGCGCCGACAGGAACCATAGAATAGATCCGGACTTTTAATTTGCCTGCATTGCGCCGGTAGGTCTCCAGGTCGGTAAACCCTCCATAACTCCCGACATCGTGCACCTGGGTTACGCCAAGGGAAAGGGCATGGTCCATCGCCCGGGCCAGGGCCTCGTCGAGAGCGTCGGGGCTGGCCTCCGGAATGGCGGGGTAGATCAACCCCATCGCTTCGTCTTTAAAAATCCCGGTTGGGCTCCCTCCGGCATCCCGAACAATGGTTCCGCCGGCTACTTCTTTGGTTTGCTTGCCTACCTTGGCCAGGCGCATGGCCAGTGAGTTGGCTAGTGCCATATGGCCGTCGAGCCGATTGACGAACACGGGGTTGCGCGCCGTCACGCTGTCGATCCACTCCTTCTTCGGCAATTCCCCGCCCCAGGTCTCATGGTCCCAGTCGCCTCCGGTGATCCAGCGCCCTTCCGGCAAGTTGCGGGCAAAATCCGCCAGGCGCTGAATGAATTCCTGCGGGGTTTTGGCGGAGCGCAAATCGACACTCGCCAGCTGGAACCCACCAGAAAGGAAATGCGTATGGTTGTCGATAAACCCCGGCACAACAAACTGGCCTTCCAGGTCGACCACTCTGGTGCGCGGGCCTTTATGCAGGTTCGCATCCCCGCCTACATACAGGATCTTGTCGCCTTTGACCGCCAGGACACTGGCAGATGGCTGCGCAGAGTCGCCCGTCCAAATGACCGCGTTTAGGTAAAGGACATCCGCCGCTTCGCGGGCGTTTTGGCAAGACTGCAAAAACAGGAGGCCTGCCAGAAGGGGAAGAAGGATTGTTTTTTTCACTTGTTTTGGTTACTTTTTTTTAAGGCTTTTGATTTCCTGCTCGAGTATGGGGAGATACCGGATAACGATCAACCAGATGACGTCATCAGAAACGGAATCATATCCGTGAATAATTCGGTTGCGGGTATCTACAATTTTCCTTGAGTTGCTTATGGAAATTTCCGGCATTACATTCAGTATCCGGCTCATGGCCTCTCCGATTATTTCGATGTTTCGCTCTATAGCGCGTTTTGTTTTGATATCCTTCTCAAAATCAAAGAAAGACATGGATTCAGGCAGGAAATAGGTAATTTCAGAGATCGCTTTTTCCATATCCTCAAGCCATACCTGGATTTGGTCTTGCATAAACGAGCTTTTTCTTTTGATTGATCAAGCTTTCGAATGTCTTATTTCGGATCGCTTTTTGTTCGAGCAAATCAATTTCCCGATTCAAAATTTCCTCCAGCGCAAACTTTAGATTAAAGTAGTGTTCAGCATACTCAAGGGGATCATCAGAGGGTATGGACACGATAAAATCGATATCACTCTGCGCATTGAACGTTTCCGATAAGATAGAGCCAAATACATAAAGTTCGGAAACATTGGAAGCCCGGCAAGCGCTTATTATTTTTTTCTTATGTTTTTCAATAAGTTCCATTTCAAACGATTTGAAGGGTCTTATAATATAAGGCTTTTTTGTATCGAATGCGCTATGAATTAAATTACCGTCTTCCTTTTTAATGCCAATCCTCCGAACAACCAATGGGCGCGCCATCTGGCAGCGCTGGCATGGGAGGAACTTTGTACTGGCCTGGATTGTCCCTGAACAGCCGGATTTGCTCGAGAAGATACCGGTAGTGCGCTTCCTGGCTTGAATCGGTTTTGTACAACAGGCGTTCGTAGACGCTGTCCAACTGCCGGATTTTTTGCAGAGCCAGAGCAGAGACCTGCTGCTGAATTTCCCTGTCTCCGGCGAGTTGCAACAAATGCTGTAATGCCGCTTTTTCCGAAAGGCGGCTGATCTCCTGCTGGAAGCCGGACAGGTCTTTCGCGTTCTGAAACGAATCAAACACCTGGTCAAAAACCTCCATCACCGAAGGGTATTGGCTGTTTCGGGCGTGCTGTTCGAGCACCCGGGCCAGGCGCATGGGGTTAAAGATCAGGCTCAGGGTATTGGCGGCGGAGCTTTCGGCAGCAGCCAGCGGATCGAAGGTCATGCCGGTATTGATTTGGAACATTTCCCGGTCGCGGCTATACCCCAGCGGTTGTGGAGGAATCAGGGCGATGAGGCGCTCGGGAAGAGCCAAAAAAGCAGGGTTTAAAGTCTCCAGCAAGGCTTTGAGCGCTTCCCGCTGCGCCTGCGGCGCCACCGGGGTATTGGCAACTTGCCCGTCGCCCCGCATGGCATAGGTGTAATTCACTCCGCCGATGGACTTCGCGACGGCGTCTGCCTGGTAGCGGTGCGCCAAGTAGAGCGGAACGAGCACGCTTTCCAAGCTTGCCATCGGCGCTCCTACTGGGATGTTCTTTTCCCCGAAGGAGGCAAGGGCCGTTTCGCGGACCTTCATCAGGCGATGCAATTCTTCGACCGCATTGTTTCCGTTATCCCAAACGTGGGTGTACGGGTGGGCAGCATACGGCGGGCGCCCGTCCTGATCGGAAAGGTAAAGGAGGCCCATCTTGATATTGTCCTGGATGATCTTTTGCAGTTCGGCCCCTTCGTTGCTCCCCTCCGGAAAGTCCTGGTACCCAAAAAGAATCATGCGCTTATCCCATTCGCCGATGCCGGTGGCGTAGGCTTTGGAAAAGTCCATTTTGCCCTGAGCATCCAACGTGATATAAGGATGCGGATAATCCATGACGGAGGCGCGGTCGTTGTAGCTGGCGGCAAAATTATGGGCAAGGCCCAGGGTATGCCCCACCTCATGAGCGGATAGCTGGCGTAAACGCGCCAGCGCCATTTCCTTGAGCCGGGGGTCGGCAACGGTTCCATTGGCATACGCTTCCACCAACCCCTGAGCGATCAGGAAATCCTGACGGACGCGAAGAGACCCCAGCAACACATGGCCTTTAATGATCTCTCCCGTGCGCGGGTCGGTCACCGAGCTACCATACGACCATCCCCGGGTGGAGCGGTGCACCCAGTTGATGACGTTGTAGCGGACATCCATCGGGTCGGCGCCCTCGGGAAGTACTTTCACCTGGAACGCATTTTTATACCCTGCCGCTTCGAAGGCCTGGTTCCACCAGCTGGCGCCTTCGATCAGCGCGGAACGGATAGGCTCGGGCGCGCCCCGGTCGAGGTAATAAATGATCGGCTCTACCGGTTCGCTGAGCTTCGCTTTCGGGTCTTTTTTATCCAGCCGGTGGCGGACGATGAAGCGCTGGATCAGCGGCTGGTCGATGGGCGTGGCATAATCCGCAAAACTAAGGTCATTGTATCCGCTGCGCGGGTCGTAAGCTCTGGGCTTGTAGTTATGGTCCGGAAGTTCGATAAACGAATGGTGCATGCGCACGGTGATGGCGTCGGAGGATGGCGTAACGGAGCGAATCCAGGCGCCCTGGGCTTCTCCGGCGAAGGTTACGGTAGCTTCAAACTCGCTGTTTTTGGGAAAGTTTTTGGTGTTTTCCATATAAACAGCCGACCGGTTGGGGTCGAGTTGGTAATTTCCCTGCCGGCCATTCCGCAGGCGCGCAGCCACGCCATGCGCGTCGCGCAAGAGGAACGGGGTGAGGTCGATCAGGACTTTGCCTCCGGTTTCGGCTTCTACTTTAAACCCCCACAGAACAGACGTAGCGAACGCATCCGCAACAGAACGGCGCTCGTCGGGGTTGTCGCTCACCGCCCGAAAGCTATAATTGGGTTGCTGAAGCAGCACTTTGGGGCCGCTGCGCACAAATTTGACGATGCGGTCGTTGCCCAATTGGTTGCGGTCCAGCCCAATGTCGTTGGAGCCGATCCCGGCAGGAAGGGAGTTGACGTAGAGAAACTCAGTGTCCCACTTATCCACTTCCAACCACACTTTGCCTTCTTTTTCGTCCCAGTAAAAAGAAAAATAGCCGGGAAAGGCTTTGGCGTCTTTGATCTTGGCGGAAATGTCGGGGAGTTGGGCGCCCAGACGGGTCAGGGCAGTCAGGCATACGAACAGTGCAGCGGCGTAACGAAACATAGGAAGGTGTTTTGATTGGGAAGATAGAAAAAAAAACAAACCTGGGACTTTCTCCAAAGACGGATATCGCCCAAGGCAGCAAAAATTAGTTTCTTTTTTCAACTCTCATAAAAAACTGCTTTGCAATTTTTTATGAGAATTGAAAAAAAGAAAATTTCATTCCGGTGGCAAAGACCGGTCTTTTAAGACCGCCTCTGCCTGGCGTTACCGTGCGACCACGACCACTGCCGTTTCTCTTGCGAATTGCTTTCCCGAGAACGTCATGGCGCAGAAATACATACCCGGTTGAACGCCCAGCGTATGCCATTCTGCCTGGTAGCTGCCTGCTGCCTGCTGGGTTTGAACGAGGGTTTGCACCAGCCGGCCCTGAACGTCGTAAATACCCAGGCGAACCAAACCGCTTTCCGGAACGCGGTACCGGATAGCCAGGGTTTCAGAAACCGGATTAGGCCAAAGGCTGTCCAGCAAAGCGGTTTCCTGGCGGAGGTCCTTTATCCCGGTGGACAGTAAATCCTTCAGAATTCCCGAACCGATGATTTGATCGAAAATGTACTTATGCCCGGAATTGTTGACGTGTATTCCATCCCCGATGTCGTAAGCAGGGTTCAGTCCGCCGGTAGCGGAGGCCATTTCGTCGTACACGTTGACCGCATGTTCCCCATAGGCTGCTAATAGGGAATCCCTGATCGCCTGGAGGCTCTGAATGCCGGCAGCGGAGAGGTTGCGCGGCTGGGTGGTGGTGACGCGGAAGGGGATTTTCGCCTGCTGAATGAGGCCAACGACCGTTTGGAAGTTCGTCAGTTGTTCCTGGTTCGTAAACCCTTGCGCGGCATCGTTGCTGGGCAGGTTGATCAGGATAGCGGTGGGCTTATAGGAAAGCGCCTGAGTAATGTTGTTATTCGTTTTTGGCGCCGGCCTTCCGGAGGGAGGCGTAAAGGAGGAAGGCATGATGTCGTAGGTCGTGTACCCGCCTACAGCCAGATTGATGACCAGGGCTTCCGGGTCCAGGCTTTTGACATAGGTCCGGAACCGGCCTACCCAGGAGCTATCGGCTGTCGTAGCGCCGGTTCCAGCTGCGGTGGAAGACCCAAGCACCACATACACCCGCATGGAATCGCTGGTAATGGGTTTTCCACTCACGCGGATGTCATCCAGGTACAGGGTTTGGCTGAGGGTGTCGGCAAGGCGCTGGCCAAAGAAAATGGTTTTGATCCGGGTCAAATCGGCGCTGCCTGGGTTATCCTTGAAAACCTGCAAGGGAATGCGGATTTCCTTCCACGCCTTGGCGCCAATTTCCGGAGCATAGGCGCTTAGGTCGACTTTGGCAGATTTCCGGTTGGACAGGTCTTCCACGTAGATAAACGGGATTTGCTGGCTGCTCAGTCCGTTTTCGGAAAAGGCTTTAATGGATAGCGTATCTTTCAGGGTAAGGTCTCTGCCTACCCATCCGATGCCGGCAATAGCGGCGCCCCAGTCCCCGCCGGTTTGGGAAGACCAGCCCAGTTCGATAGCGTAATTGCCCACGAGGGAATAATTCGCGCTAACGGGGAGTTTGTCGCCCACCCGCTTCAGGGTGCTTGGAGCATTGGCGAAACCAAAACTTGGATCGTAAAATCCGGGAGTAGGACTGTCGCTGAAAAACACATAGTCCTGCTCCCCGCCGGTGCGTGGTGCAACGATCCGGAAGGTATGGGCGCTAATCCCTTTGATTTCCGGGTTTGCCGTATCGCTGATGCGGATCAGCGCTTCTTCACTGAGTGTAGGGCCGATCGTCCAGGCGTATTTTTCGGAGGCGGCAGGGAAAGCGGCTTCGAGAGGTTGCCAGGTAACGCCGTTGTCGTACGACGCGTCGATTTGGACATGGCTTACATTCAGGGCGTTGAACAGGATATTCCGGGTAGCGCCGGTTTCCCATTCCTGGTATCCGTTTGGAGAGATCAGGGTCACGCTGAACTGCGCCGGGACGATTTCAAACAGACCACTAATGGATTGCAGGGTGGAATCGGCCAGATTGCGCAGGCGAATCAGCGCGTGGGTAGTCAGCGGACTATTTACGGACCAGGCGTACGCGCCGGCAGAGGCGGCTACGGTGTCCAAAGTAATCCACTCGGCGCCATTATTGGACGAGAAGTCGATGCCGATTTGCTCCACCTCGGCGCTGGTCCATTGGATTTTCTGGGTAGTATTTCGCCCCCACTTGGCGCCCGCCGCGGGTGCGGTGAGGGTGAGGCTGGGTTGCCCAGCCTGGGTCATGCCATATCGGAGTACCCGGTGGTTGGCCCAATCGGCGACCCATACATTTCCTCCGGTTTCGTCTATGGTCATCGCGCGGGGGGTGTTGTAGCTCTGGGCAGTTGGCGGGTTGGCGGCAGTACCCGTGGTAAAATCGGGTTGCCCCCAGATGAAATCGGCGTCTGCCCCGTTGGGCTTATTTGCCCCATCGTTGAAGACAACAATCCGGTGGGTTCCTTCCTGGATCACATAGATCCTGCCGACGCTATCTCCGGTGACGAAGCGGAGGCTGGAGAACCCATTCCGGGTGGTATTGGCGGTATTGGTAGTGAGGTTGGGCTGGCCCAAAACCCCATCCGCTGCTGCGCCGTTGGGTTTGGAGGCCGCCTGATCGAATCGGGTAACCCTCCGGTTTCCGGTTTCGGAAACCCACAAGCGTCCGGCGCTGTCGACATAAAGGCCGTTGGGACTCGACATTCCGGCAGCCGTCAGTGCACTGGCCGCGGTAGTAAAATCGGGTTGCCCTAAGACCCCGTTTGCCGGAGCGCCATTGGGTTTGGTTGCAGCGCTGTCGTATCGGGTGACCCGATGGGCGTTAAACTCGGTGACCCAAAGCCTGCCTTCGTGGTCCAAAAAACTAACTACGGGCCCGCGCATGGTACTCTGGGAAGTCACACTGACCTTACTGGCGAAATCGGCCTGCCCCAGCACGCCGTCCGCAGGGGCGCCAGTAGCTTTGCTCGCCGCGCTGTCGAACCGCAACACCCGGTTGTTGGAAAAATCGCAGACCCAAAGCCGCCCTGCCTGGTCTACCTGCACGCCGATGGGATTATCCATTTTGGTCGCCGAAACGCCTGCAGAAACCGTTTCAAAATCAGGCTGCCCGAAAACGGCCTCCGCCGAGGAGCCATTGCTTAGGGCGGCCATGCTCGTCCACCGCAAAACCCGGTGATTGCCCCGGTCGGCGATAAACACTTTTCCGGAGACGGGATCTACGGTCACCCCGTTGGGGCCATTGAACCGGTTGGCGCCTTTTCCGGAAACTTTGCTTACAAAATCGCTTTGCCCCAGAATGCCAACGGCGGTAGGCGTATTCACCAGGTGTTGGGCTTGAACGAAAAGGGCGCTGAAGCACCAAAGGGCAAACAGAAGCAAAAAAGGATGACCGTGTCTTTTCATTTCTTCAGATTTTTAATTTGGTTTTGATTGGAAAGCGCAAGGGTTTTTAAATGAATTTTAATTCATATAAATATACCAAATCTCTCCAATATGCAGGGCGCCCCTGGGATGCGGTTTATTTTTTTAAAAATCCCTGAAAAACTGCATATTGCTGCTGATTGAATGCCAACGGGTTCCAACCTATCGCTCAAAGTCCAAACGCCTGAATCGATGAGAAGAATCGATGTCCTGATTATCCTGCTCCTGCTTGCGGTGCTCTCGTGCAAGCACAACCCTTCGCCTGCGGATCCCGTCTATCTGGACGCCCTTTCCAAATGGAAAACCGAACGCCTCGAAGCGTTGAAAACGCCAGACGGCTGGCTGGCCCTGGCCGGATTATTCTGGCTGCAGGAAGGGGAAAATACGTTTGGCTCGGACAGCTCCAATCAGGTGATCTTCCCTTCCAAAGCTCCGGCCAAAATGGGGTCGTTCTATCTGGAAGGCGATTCGGTGCGTATGGTCTCCGAGCCCGGCATGGGCATCCGGCAAGTAGGTAAAGAAGGCGAGGTCGTCCGGACGGTCCTGACCCTGACTGGGGAAGACGGGCCGGCTGTATTGCAGTGGCATTCGCTGGACTGGGTATTGCTGGAACGCGGAGGGAAATACGGTATCCGGCTTTGGGACCGGGATAACCCTCTTATCCAGTCCCTGGACAGCATTCCCGCCTTCCCAGTCGATCCGGAATGGAAGGTGGAAGCGACCCTGATCCCAGCGAAAAAAGGCCGGACGGTGACCATGCAAAACGTGTTGGGTATGACGATTGAACAGGCTTCCGCAGGCGTGCTGCGGTTTGAGAAAGGGGGCAAAACGTACGAACTAGAAGCGCTGGAGGATCTGGAAGGGTTTTTTCTGATTTTCTCCGACGAAACCTCCGGCAGCCAAACGTATGGCGGAGGGCGTTATCTTTATGTGCCGGGCGTGAATGCCCGGGGAAAAACCTGGATCGACTTCAATAAAAGCGAGAATCCTCCCTGCGCATTTACCAAGTATGCGACTTGCCTGCTGCCTCCTTCCCAAAATCGCCTGGAAGTGGCGGTAACCGCCGGTGAATTAGCCTATGGAGTCCATTAGCAAATCAAAAAGCAATGCGGGTGAAACCCGCAACCTTTATTGGCGGGATCTTTTTTAAATGCGCCGGCCCGGAACGCAACAAGCCTATTTTTTAGCAAAACTACTCAACACGGGTAAGGCTTTGTTCGTAAAATCGTATAAAGCCTGGTTTTCCCACGGCGACCCGTCTGTGGCCTGGTCTCCTTTAAAAGCCACCCATTCGCCGCCCCAATAGCAGAATCCCTTGCCCCGGTTGGTAGAGGTAGCTATTCGATGAATTTCGGCTAAAAATTGGGCTTGCCCTTCCGGAGTAGCGGCAAATCCTCTGGCCAGTTGATCCTCCGATACGACAATATTATTCGTGAAGTCTTTCCATCCGAGGGTAAAAGGGTAGGCCGTTTCGGCTACCACGATGTCCTTGCGCAGGTAGGCCAGATTCTTGAAGGCCGTTTCGAGCACGATGGGATCTTTCCCGTGCCAGGTTGGGTAGTACGACAGGCCCATCAGGTCGTAATCAACGCCGCCGACGAGATTGAAAAACCAATCCGCCCCGGTCAGCCCGGCGAAATGAAGGATGATCTGGCTTTTGGAACTGGATTCTCTTACGGCTTTACACCCGGCCTGGAGTAATTCGAGGAAAGCGCTTTGGTTTTTGATTTCTCCCTGAGGCCATAGGAATCCGCTGTTGATCTCATTGCCGATCTGGATGTACTCCGGCTGGATCTCCGAAGCGATCTTCCGGGTGTACGCGGAAAGGCTGTCTTTCAGCAAGGCCAAAGAAAGGTTTTGCCAGGCTTTCGGGGTGGTTTGCTGCCCGGGGTCGGCCCAGGTGTCGGAGTAATGCACGCAAAGCCAGACCTTCAATCCCTTCGCTTTTACTTTCTCCGCAAACGTTTTTACCTCTGCCAAACTGGAAGTACTTCCCTGGGGATCTTTCCACAGCCGGATGCGCACCGTATTGCAGCCGGCATTTTTGAGGGTCGTCAGCACGTCTTCTGCCTGCCCCTGTGCGTTGTAAAAAACGGTCCCGGCAGCTTCGATTTCGGGAAGGAAAGAAAGGTCAGCCCCCCGGATCGCCTCGCTTTGAGGCTGAGGTTCGGGTTGGGGGTTAGGATCTTCTTTGGCGCAGGACCATGCCCAGAAAGTCAGGGCGGTCAGAATGATGGAACGGAACGTTGATGCATGTTACGAGGTTACGAGGTTACGGGGTGGGGTTGCGAGGTTGCGAGGTTGCGAAGTTACGAGGTTGCGAGGTTACGAGGTTGCGAGGTTACGAGGTTGCGAGGTTGCGAGGTTGCGAGGTTACGAGGTTGTGCGTGTGTGCATGGTGCATTAAATATATTTTTTCAAGTCTTCGAGGGTGTTAGCCATTCGGGCGCTTTTGTCTTTATGCCAGCGCCTGATCACGGGCGATCGCAAAAGGACGCCGGATTTGTGCCGGGTAGAAAGCTGGATGCCCTCAAAGGCAATTTCGAATACCAGCTCGGGCTTCACGCTGCGTACGGGCCCAAAGCGCTCCAGGGTGTGTTGGCGGACAAAGGCGGCGATTTCCTCCTGTTCTTTTCCTGTCAACCCTGCGCCGGTTTTGGCGATGGGCGCCAATCGGCGGTCCTCCCAAACGGCAAAGGTACATTCCATTTTTTGCTCGCCCATTCGGTCCTGCTCTTGTTGTACGTAAATCAACACCGCATGGATCGTCAACGCTTCGGTTTTCCATTTCCACCAATCCCTTTTCGCCGTCCATCCTGGTAGGCGGACGTTTTTCGCTTAAGCACGATTCCATTGCAGGCATGGTTTCGGGCTTGTTGGCGGAGCAGCATGAGCGCGCTCCAATCCGGGAATGGAAGGCTTTCGGATACCAATAGCCCGGAATCGGGATCTATCGGCGCCATAAATTGTTCGAGTTGCTGCCTTCGCTGAAACAAGGGCAAAGCGCGAAGGTCTTTGCCGCCAAATTCGAGCAGGTCGAAGGCCATGAAGGCCACCGGGGCTTCGGCGATTAAGGCCCTGGTGAGGCTTTTCCTGCTCAAGCGGGCATGTAGCACGGAAAAAGGCGCCACGGCGCCGTCTTTATAAGGAAGGATTTCGCCGTCCAGCACCGTTCCATCCGGGAGAAAGTCGGGAGCTGCGTGCAGTTCCGGAAATTTCCCCGGTGACCAACTCACCGCTTCTGGACCAAATAAACAGGCGGCCTTGCCGAACGATCAGCTGGCTCCGGAGCCCGTCCCATTTCCACTCTGCTATCCAGCCGGAAGGATCGCCCAAGGCGGGTTCTGGGTCTTCTTCCAACGGGAAAGCCAGAAAAAAAGGATAGGGCTTGGAAAGGTCTTCCTGGGGCTGACCATCCTGAATGAGCTGGGAAAAAGCCATTTCTTCTGGATCCCATGGGTTGGCCAGCCGATGGGCGAGAATAGTTTCTTCCAGTCCGCTATAAGTTGCCAGCGCGCTAACGAGGATAGACTGCGGGACCGTCAGGCGAAATCCTCCGCTAAGCAGCTTGTTCAGCAAGAAGCGTTCTTCGCAGCCCAATTGATCCCATGCCGATTGAATCGCTGGTTGCTGGGCTTGATGCGAAAGCGAACCGGTTTGCCGGACAAAGGCTATCCAGTGGGACAGGGAGAAATGGCGTTCTTCTTTGGCCGGAGGAACAGCCAGGGCCAGCGTTTCGGCCAGGTCGCCGATGGTCTGAGCAGAAGCCTCCAGCAGCCACAAAGGGATGCCGGCCATTTCCGCCGCCCAGTCTTTAAGGACAGATAAGGAGAGCACCCGTTTGGGCCTGTTGCCGGTCAGCAATGCGATGGCCCAGAGCTTGTCTTCATCCCGGGCTTCCCGGAAATAGCGCACCAGCGCATCCCGCTTGTCGTGGATACTTGGGGTGTGTTCCCATTCGGTGCAGCATTGGGCAAAGCGTTTCATAGGTTATTCGGTTACTTCCGCTTGCGGGGGCGCCATATCCATCAATTCTCCTTCGAACTCCGTTTTTTCGGATGTTGCTTCCAGTCCCTGGCTTTCCAGCCAGCGGCTGAAAAGCTCGGTATACCCGTGGGTGACGACCACGCGCCGGGCGCCGGTAGCCTTAACAGCTTCGTTTAGTCCGGCCCAGTCGGCGTGATCGCTAAGTACAAAACCCCGGTCGGCATTGCGCCGGCGAGCGTTCCCTCTCGCGGCCATCCAGCCGGAAGCCACCGCCAGGGAATACGGTTTCCATTGCCTCAGCCATTGGGATCCGGCAACAGCGGGTGGCGCGAGGATAATGCCTCCAGACAGATCTCTCCGTCGAAGCGAAGCATCGAGGCGCCGGGTAGGGGGAAGGGAAATGCCCTGAGCCCGGATCACTTCCATGACATTTTCTATCCCCGGGTGGGTAAAAACCGGCCCGATCGAAAGGTCCAACCCGGTTAGAATGCGTTGCGCTTTGCCCAGGGCATACGCCGTGATCACACTGACGTTATCCTGAATCAGATTTTCCTGCCACCAGGCGTTGATTTCCCCAAAAATGCGCTCCTGGGGCTTCCAATGGAATACCGGTAAGCCAAACGTAGATTCGGTGATAAAGGTATGGCAAGGTACGGGCTCGAAAGCTTCGGAGATTCCGTCGTTTTCCAGCTTGTAATCGCCGGAAACGACCCAGACCTCCCCTCGGTATTCTACCCGCACCTGGGCGGAACCCACAATATGCCCTGCCGGGTGAAACGAGAACCGGACGCCATTTATCCACGTGGCCTCTCCATATCCTAACGTTTCCAAAGATACGGGCCCCAGGCGGTGGCGGATGACGGGCTGAGCTGCCCGCGTGCACAGGTAAAATTGATGTCCCGGCCGGGCGTGGTCCGAATGCCCGTGGGTGAGGAGCGCTCGCTGAACAGGCTTCCAGGGGTCGATATACACCCCTGCCTGAGCGCAGAAAATCCCGTTGGGTGAAAACTCGAGTAACGGCATGTTTCGAAAGTATTCTTTTTTCAGCGAGAGAACCAATTTCGCACTAATTTTGCGCATCGCAAACCTTTTTTAGACGCAAAACGTAAGAAGCTGGCCATTAAAAAGGCCGAGGAGCAAGACCATTGGGGGCTCCGGGAGAAAATCCGCTTACCCGCGCCCACGATGAAAAGCCTATAGGTTCCCAAACACGCTTCATCAAAGAACATCCATGAAAACCAGGTACCTTTTTTCCTATTCGTTTGCGGCTGCGCTGCTCCTGTTGCTGACCCAGGCGACGCCCGTTGCTGCCCAGATTGAGCAGCCCCTGGATTCGGCGCTTAACGCCCGGATCGACAGCATTGCCCGCTGGGAAATGGGGCGCCAGGATATTATTGGTATGGCGGTCGCGGTGATCCAGGGCGGTAAAATCGCTTTCGTGAACGCCTATGGGTACAGCGATTGGGAAAGCCAAAAGCCGGTTACGCTGGAATCGGAATTCCGGTGGGCCTCCATGTCCAAATCCCTGACCTCTGTAGCCGCAGCGAGGCTCCAGGAACAAGGCCTACTGGTGATGGATACGTTTGTAAATGCCTATGTATCCGGTTGGCCAGACTCCACGATGCGGGTGCGCCAGTTGCTCCAAAACCGCAGCGGGATCGGGCATTATAACGAATTAGACCGGCTGTATCCAATCTGGAAGAAAAACCTCCGCCAATACAAACCCGACACACTCTGGAACGCCCAGAAGGCCATCTCTATTTTCAAAGGCACGCCCCTGGCCTTCATGCCCGATTCAAGCCATATGTATTCTACTTTTGGGTTTATTCTCGCCGGTGCGGTGGTCGATCAGATTGGGCAAGCGAATCTGGGGCTGAGTTATCTGGGGCTGGTCCATCAGTTCATCGTACAACCTTTCGGCCTTTTGTCGCTCAAACCTGATTTCCAAACGGATTTGAATCCCAACGAGGTCAAAGGGTATTACCGGGATCGCAAGGGGGATATCCGGCAGCGCAAAGACGACGATGTCAGTTGGAAAATCCCCGGAGGAGGGTACCAATCCAATATCATGGACTTGGCTAAATACGTCCAGGCCTTGATGCAGCGGAAGGTTCTGCGTCCGGAATCCTTTCAGCCGCTTTGGACCCGGCAGCCCGATTGGGACTATGGAATGGGCTTTGAGGTTCGGGGCGAAGGAAGTGAGTTTCAGGTAGCGCACAGTGGCAGCCAAACCAAAACCCGCACCATTTTCGAATTTTATCCCAACCGGCAGTTGGGCGTTGCCGTGATGTGCAACTCCGAATGGGCCAACCCCAGCCAAGTGGCTGAAAGGCTAATCGAAACCCTTCGGGCAGCGGAGCAAGGGGCCGGAGCAAGCGCTTTACCGGGG
The DNA here is from genome assembly GCA_016713275.1 of Haliscomenobacter sp. Taxonomy (GTDB): domain Bacteria; phylum Bacteroidota; class Bacteroidia; order Chitinophagales; family Saprospiraceae; genus JADJPL01. The sequence continues at coordinate 140,334 of JADJPL010000011.1, read as the reverse complement.
TCAAAGAAAAAGTAAAAAGAATTCTACCGATCCTTTTGCCTGTCATCGGGGGAAGTGTGTGCCTTTTTGTACCTTGGATCCACATTCCTTTTCACTAAAGGTAAAACGACATGAGCAACAGAAGACAGTTTCTGAACCGTTCCGCGCTCGCAGCGCTTGCCGCCAGCCTGGGCTTATGGGCGCCAGGCAAATCCCAGGCGTTTTCTCCTTATCGCAAAAAACACAACCCGAACTCCAGCAAAGGCGGGCCGGTTGCTATTGCTACCTGGGACAACCGCAAAGCGACAGAAGCCGCCTGGAATGTGCTCAGCAAAAACGGGTACGCCCTGGATGCAGCGGAACAAGGCGCCTGGATTCCCGAGGCCGACCCCAATGACACTTCCGTTGGGTATGGGGGGTTCCCCGACCGCGATGGTTTCGTCACCCTCGACGCCTGTGTCATGGACGAACACTCCAATGCAGGAAGCGTGACGTTCCTGGAGCATATCCTGCACCCGGTCTCTGTTGCCCGAAAAGTCATGGAAAAAACCCCGCACGTGATGCTGAGCGGGGAAGGCGCCCTCCAGTTTGCTCTGGCGGAAGGGTTCCAAAAGCAGAACCTCCTGACGGAAACTGCCCGCCAAGCCTGGGAAAAATGGAAAAAAGACAACGGATATACCCCGCCGACCCACGATACGATTGGCATTCTGGCCCTGGACCAGCAAAACCGGATTTGCGGCGCGTGTACCACCAGCGGTTGGGGGTTCAAGATGCGGGGACGGGTTGGAGATTCACCCATCATTGGCGCCGGTTTGTATGTCGATAATGAAGTTGGCGCTGCTACCGCCACCGGCCAAGGCGAACTCATGCTCAAAACCCTGAGCTCGTTTATGATTGTGGAACTCATGCGCGGGGGAGCGACGCCCCAGGAAGCGTGCGAGGAAGCCGTAGCCCGCATCGCCAAAAAATTCCCCGGCCAGGTGGAAAACGGCAGCGTCCAGGTCGGTGTACTTGCCCTGGCCCGGGATGGCCATCATGGCGCGTACGGCTTGCGGAAAGGCTATTCGTACGCTTTATTTCAGCATGGGGAAAACAAACACTTCCCGGCAACCCACCTGGTTTAGACTTTAGATGTTAGATGTTAGATGTTGGAACTTATCTTCTGGAACCCTTATCCCTGAATTGGAAATTTTGAAAAAAGCACTAAACTTGGGGTATGGAAGCAACCGCCTTCTCGAGTGAGGCGCTGGAAGCGATGCGTTTTAATGGCTTGGGCTTTGTCAACATGCGGTTGCGCCTGATGGTGCAGTTTTTGAAAACCACACCCTTCCAACGCTACTCAGGCAGACGAAGCTCGGCTTATGGCTTACTTTAGCCTTTTTTTTTGCGCCGCAGAGCCGTTTCTTTGCCCAACCCAAACCCTTAGACAAGGACTTTAATGCGCTTTGGGAGTCTGTCGAAATGCTCCTCGGACAGCCTGACGCCAGCGCCGGCCGTTTTTTACTTTCAAAAAAAATGCAGGGAGACTCGCTCCTTGCACAAGCGGAGGCTTATATCGTTTCCTTCAAAAATGATAGCGCCGTTCTGATTTCAAGACAAATGCTTCACGTTTTGAAGCGGCAAAACCAACACGAATCCCCGCTTGGGCTGAAGGCGCAGTTGGTACTGGCGAGGGCATTAGAACACAACGACGCAGATTCGATTTCCCTGCGCTTGCTGCTGCATGTGCAGGAAGCCTGCCAGAAAGAGGGGCCTTGGGACACCTATGTTAAATCAAGCCTTGCCCTCGCCCTGTTATATGAAAACATGGGCCGCCCCTCGCAATGCCTGGAGTACCTGAATTACGCGAAATCAGGCATTGACCGCCACGACTTGCAAGCATACTATCCACAATATGCTATGAGGGCGTGTTCTTATTACCGCGTTTTCACAAGCAATGCGGACTCCGCCGTTTATTATGCCAGGGAGGTGCTTCGAACTGCCCCCATCTACGACCTGACATTGGAGGAAGCCTGGGGTCACCTGCTAATGGATATGCTTCGCAGCAAGAATGCTCCAGATCCTTTGCAGCACCTTAAAATAGCTGCAACGCTTTTCATCAAAATAGAAGATTATACAGGACTGAGTTACGCCTTCGGGGGTATCGCGGACAAGTATTTTCGGAATGGGGATCTAAAAAAGGCAATGGCGTTTAATGATTCTACCATTGCTGCCGCCCAAAAATCCATTGCTGCGGGAAACAAATGGAATCCCGCCCTATTCGGGGCGTATAGGTTTCGTGCAGGCCTGTTCAGACAGTTGGAACGTCATGATTCTGCCTGGCACTATTTACAGAAAGGCTACGAGGTGGAGTTAAATTTCATGCGGGCAAAAGAAAGCGCCAAAGCCATTGAAATAGACGCGCGTTACCTCAATGAAAAAAAAAGCGAGGCAAATTAAAACGCAGGGCGAGACCATCCGATTCGAAAAACAGATTAGAAAATTGTTGCTGGTGATTTTTGGCATTACCCTTTTACTCGCTGCCGGTCTTGCCACCGGTTTGGTCAAGCACGTCAGGGGAATGCGGGAATTGGGGAAAAAAAACAGCCTCATTCAGCATCAGACAGAACAATTGAAATCCCTGGATGCCGCCAAATCCCGCTTCTTTGCCAACATCAGTCACGAACTGCGCACTCCGCTGACCTTGCTGCTTGGCGCCCTCTCCGCTATTAAAAAGGACAGCCAATTGACCCAAAAGCAGGAGAAGTTTGTTCAGCTCGCCCATCGGGGTGGCGACGAGATGCGACGGCTTATCTCCAAGATCCTCGACCTGGGCAAGTTGGATGCGGGCAAAGTGGCTGTCAAGCAGGAGCCTGTTTTGGTAGCTGGTTTTTTCTCCAACTACTTCGCCCAGTTCGAGTCGCTGGCAGAGCAAAAGAAGATACACTTCAACTTCGAGAGCGAAGTAGACAAAAACACAGCTGCCCTGCTCGACAAGGAAAAATACCGTCAAATTGTCTATAACCTGCTCTCGAACGCCTTCAAGTTCACCCACGGAGGAGGCACGGTCAGCGGGAGGTTGCGCTTCGAAAACGGCATCCTGCAACTGAACGTCACCGACACGGGAGAAGGCATTCACCCCGAAGACCTGCCCCACATTTTCGAGCGGTATTTTCAGACCAACCAGGTGAATACCCATGCGCAGGGCGGTACAGGTATTGGGCTGGCCCTTTGCCGGGAGTATGCCCGACTATTGGGCGGGAGCATTGAGGCCTACAGTACCATTGGCAAGGGGTCCGAATTTGTCGTCAGATTCCCGGTAGAGGTGGTGGAAGGGGAGGTCGTTTCGCAGGAGAATAGCCAGGTCTTCGCCGGGGAAGCTCCTCCTGCAACGGCAGGTTCGGGCAATCGTTCGCTTGAACCCATTGCGCCCCGGCTCTCCGCCGCTGTCCGCGATAAACCTGCCCTACTCGTCGTGGAGGACAACTTCGAGCTGCAGGCTTACATCCGACTGGTTTTGGAAGAAAAATACCAAGCCTTTACCGTACCAAACGGGCAAGCTGCCCTCGACTTCCTGGAGTCAACCCCCAACATCCAGCTGATTGTTTCTGACCTCATGATGCCCGTCATGGACGGCTACCAGTTGCTCGAAAAACTAAAATCCAGCGACGCGACCCGCCACCTCCCCGTCATCATGCTGACTGCACGGGCAGAGGCACGGGACAGGCTCAAAGCGCTGCGCATTGGAGTGGACGACTACCTCACGAAACCATTCGACGAGGAGGAACTTCTGGTGCGGATCGATAACCTGCTGAAAAACAAGGCGGCCCGTCTGGAGCAAACCGCTGCTGAGTCCTCCGGGGAAAATGCCGTCGTCACATTGTCTGAAGCCGGCCAAAATTGGCTAAAAGATTTTGAACAGCACGTGCAGGAAAACCTCGCCAGCGATCTGCTCACCGTACCGGAGCTGGCCCGCCATTTTCTCATGAGTGAATCCTCCCTGCTGCGCCAGTTGAAGCGCCTGACGGGATTATCCCCCGTACAATATTTGCAGGAAATCCGCCTCGCTAAAGCCCGTTATTTTTTGGAAAACCGCAGCTATGATTCCGTCGCCAAAGTTGCTTCCATTGTGGGTTATGGCGATGTCCGCCATTTTTCCCGGAGTTTCAAGCAGCGGTTCGGGAAGCTGCCCTCGGAGCTGCTGGAGGCGTGATCAAAAAATACAGCCGCCCCATGCAAATTCATGGAATTCGATACCCGGAGGGAAGCGGCCTATCAGCAAAATATCATCAATGCCCAGGTCTGAAGCCCTGGATTGCAGCGTTTTTAGATCGAATGTTCCGGGGGTTTCTTTTACTTCGATGGCCTTTTGTTTATCTAAGATAAAATCAATTTCCTGTCCGGTTTTTTTCTGAAAATAATTGACCTTACCAAGCCGGAGCAATTGGTTGGCAACGGCATTTTCAAACAATGCGCCACTGCTGACCTGCGCAAACTGGTTGACTAAACCGTTGTCTGAAATAAACAGTTTGGGTTGTACGGCGATACTACGGTCGGGGCTAAGGGAGTAAGGCTCGACAAGATGCAAAAAATAGGTAGCCCGAAACAACTGGATGTAATCTTTGACCTTATGCCTGCTCAAACCCGTCAGTACCCCGATTTTCTGGTAGTCTAACTTGCTGCCAATGCGGGCTGCCAATAAGGTTGCCAATTTGAAGAGGTCGTCTATGACAGAGTAATCGGATAATATTTTAATATCTAACTCCAGGTAAGAGTTAAGAATATCGTTTAGCGCCTGCGCCTTTTTTTTCGGCGAATCGGCCAGCACCACCTGCGGGAAACCGCCATAACGCAAATATTCTTCATAATGATGTTGGTAGGCGGAAAAAACCAAGGGGCGGAATGGTTTCATCCGTTGCCCCAACAATGGGATGGTGTCTACCTCTTTGAAGTTCAAAAACTCCAGAAAATCGAGTGGGAAAATCTCAAAAACCCGCTTTCTGCCCGCCAGGCTTTCGGTAATTCGATTTTTAAGGTAATAGGAACTTGAACCCGATACCAGAAATTTTACGGGGAAATTGTCGTGGTAGTATTTAATGAATGAAACCACTTCGGGGATCAACTGAACCTCATCTATGGCAATGACGCCCTTTTGGGAAAAGTCATACCCTAGAAATTCAAGGTCAGCTTGCATTTCGCTGAAGCTATTACGGGTAAAAATGCGCCGGTATTCCAAGCGTTCCAAATCAAGATACAGCTTGTTCCCGTGCGCCGTTTTCTGCAAAAGGTACTTTAAGGCTGTGGTTTTGCCCGTGCGCCGCATCCCCGTGATGACGCTTACTTCAGGCTCCGTCAGGTGTTTTTCTAATTCAGTAAAAATTGGCCGATGGTACATGACTTTACTTTATGTTATAAACAATAACACAAAGTAATTCTTTTTGTAAAATAAAATATCAAGATAATGCAGAAAAATTGACTTTGGCAACCCGCCGGAAAACCGCGCCTCACACTACTGGCCATTTTAAACATTTGCCCGGAAGACGCATTTGTAATGGCCAAATTTATTTGGCCGGAGCTCCGTTTTTCCATGCTACCGCCAAATAAATTTGGCGGTTACTGAGGGTTCGCCCAAAATGTCCAGTAGTGTGGGGAGGCCTGATCTTTCGCTACGCCCGCCCTTTTTCCTCTTTCCCCCTTCATTTTGACGGAAAATGCTACCAAGTTGACGGAAAAAAAACCTTGGATTACTTCACTTTTGCAGCGTTAGTAAGCCTTTTTAACTTACCGCAGAAAATAGTAGTCTTCCATACCTGGCGCCCAGACCTTCCAGGTTTTCGAAACCTGGAAGGTCTAGCTTCCAAAATGTCCAATAGTATCCTTTTTTAGACCTGCTGATTTTGTAAACCATTTTCAATACCCTATTATGAGATTATACCTTTTCTTTATAGCAACTTTTTCCGTGTTGAGTTTGATCAAAACAGAAGCTCAGACTCCGCCCTATTCTGGAACTATTTTTATTGACCCTGACATTATCACCTCATCAGATTCCTCTTCTATTCAAAGTACTACCTATGCAGGGCGAGGTCAGCGACAAGTTTATGACAGAAGAGTAAACAACTGGGTAAATATTAATGCCTATTTGTTTGATGTGACTTGGAACGATGGCGTATTTTCAGAAGCTGTAGTTAATCCAGAATTTGGAACGATTGAATTGGCAAAAGTCGAAGCAGAAAAATATGCCCGTTTAATTGGCCAGCTGCCTTTTTGCTTGAGATTAGATGTGGATCAAATATGGATACATCAAGGGGTACAACCATTCGGTGGAGGGAACAGGTCTATACTCATCCATACAGGACAGTCAGCTATTTATGAGGCGTCTGGAATTATTGAAGAAACGTTGGTTCATGAAGCAGCGCATACGTCCCTGGATTTTTCTCATGGAGCTTCTTCTGGCTGGATTACTGCTCAAAACAAGGATGTAAATTTTATTTCTACTTATGCACGAGATAATCCTACAAGGGAAGATATTGCTGAAAGTTTTTTGCCTTGGTTGATGGTAAAATATAAGTCTTCAAAAATATCAACAGCAGATTTTAACAAGATTACTCAAACCATTCCAAACAGGTTGGCCTATTTTGATAGTCAAGCTTTTAACTTATATCCGTTTTTTGGCAACAAAACCTCGACTCCGCCGCCGCTATTTACAGGAGGAACTAATTTTTTATACCCTGATATCATCACTCCATCCGATCCGTCTTCTATTCAAAGTACTACCTATGCAGGGCGTGGCCAGCGACAAGTTTATGATAGAAGAGTAAATAACTGGATAAATATTAATGCCTATTTATTTAACGTAGTTTGGGATGACGGCATTACTTCAGAAGCCGTAGTTAATCCAGAATTTGGAACGATTGATTCGGCAAGATTTGAAGCAGAAAAATATGCCCGTATTATAGGTCAATTGCCTAACTGCTTAAGAATTGATGTGGACCAAATATGGATAAACAAAGGCGTGCAGGTTTTTGGCGGCGGAAATAAAGCTATACTCATTCATACGGGACAATCCGCTATTTATGAAGCAGCTGGATTTCTTGAAGAAACATTCGTTCATGAAGCAACGCATACCTCATTAGATTTTTCTCATGGAGCTTCTACTGGCTGGAAAACTGCCCAAAGCAAAGATGGAATTTTTATTTCTACCTATTCGCGAGATTTTCCCGACCGGGAGGATATTGCTGAAAGTTTTTTGGTTTGGTTGATGGCAAGATACCGACCGTCAAAAATAACGGCCACAGATTTCAACAGGATTAATCAAGCCATTTCCAGCAGGTTAGCCTATTTTGATAGCCAATCCTTCAACTTGTATCCTTTTGTTGGCAATATCGTATCAACCAGCAGCCTGGAAGACATTAAGCCAATCGTTTATGTTTATCCCAATCCGTTTACTGAAGTGTTGAATATTGAGGTACAACTGGAAAAGCCCAATGCGCTCGAAGTTGAAATCATTGATGCGCTGGGCAGAGTATTAAGGGTGGCTAAATCATCCAACGTGACGGACAAACATGCTCTCCAGATCCAAAACCTTGATTATACGGGCATTTTATTTGTCAAGGTAAAAAGTGAGGGTAAATACGCTCTCGTTAAAGTCGTAAAAAACAACTAAGCTTCATTCACTCCTACTGGACATTTTCATTTTCCGGGCATCCAGACCAGGGCTGTCTCAAAAGACCAATCTTTGCCTCCGGCATGAAATTTTATTTTCTTCTTTCAATTCTTTTTAAAAATTGCTTTGCAGTTTTTAAAAAGAATTGAAAGAAGAAAATATTTTTTGGCGGCCAGGGGCAAGACCGGTCTTTGGAGACAGCCCCTCTAACCTCCAACGTCTAACGTCCAACGTCTAACCTCACATCCATGCGCAGAGAATCCCGCCCATCAGAGCAAAGCATACGACCCAGTACCCGGCGTTGATCAGGATATAACGCCAGGATTTGCGTTCAAAGAGCGCATTGACGGCTAAAACGGGCAGGGCGAGGAATAAACCGGTGAGCGTGCCGTGCAAGGCGCCGTGCTTAAAGGTCCGGAAGTTGTTCCCATATTTGGCCATAAAATCAGCTACATACATGCCTATCTCTGAGCTCGGGTCGTTGATGCCCGGCTCCTCGGCCAAAACGGAATAGAGGTGCATTTGATGGATAACCGTAAAGCCAAGCGCTACAGAGACCAATAAGCCCAACACATACGTCAGACCGAAGGTCAGGAGCATATTGCCGCCCTTCATTTTTTCATCGGTCATTTCCGCTTCCTTCATCCAGGCATTTCCAAAGGTTTTGGGATTGTACCAGACAAAGCCGAGGATTAGCGGGACCAGGGCGGTGACAAAATACAGGTAAAAATTCATCGATTCCATGTTAGGTGTTTTTAGGGTGAAACAATTTGAGTGCAAAATATAAAATTTAAAAAATATTGTTTATTTTTTATTAAATTTTTTTTATCGTCTAGCCTCCAATGTCTAGTCCATTGACATAAATCATCGCTTTTTGCCTCCTTTCTCTTTCTCTTTGTCCAATTATAATTTCTTAGATTTAAGGTCAAACCAAAAAAATACGCGAATATGAAACGAATAGGGTATGTACTCCTGATGGTTCTCCTTTGGGTGCGCAGCTACGCGGATGAAGGGATGTGGCTCCCCATGCTTTTGGGCGAACAGGTATACAAGGAGATGGTCAAAAAAGGGCTGAAGCTGAAGCCCGAACAACTGTACAGTATGAACAAGGCGTCAATCAAAGATGCCATCATTATTTTCGGAGGCGGTTGCACCGGGGAAATCGTCAGCGATCAAGGGCTGATTTTCACCAACCACCACTGCGGATACGGGGCAATCGCTGGCGCTTCTACCATGGAGCACAACTACCTCCGGGATGGTTTCTGGGCCGCAGATAAGAGTAAGGAAATTTCCTCCCGCGGGCTCAGCGTCCAATTTCTGAATAAGATCGAAGACGTGACCGCCCGGGTAGAAGAAGCGATCGGGCCGGCTACCGGGATGGATAAAAACCGCAAGCTTTCCGAGGTGTTCCAGAAGATTGCGGCAGAAGCAACAGGCGGCGACGAGTTCAAGCGGGCCTCGGTTAATCCGATCTTCCGCGGCCGGCAATACCTGCTGTACGTCTACGACGTGTATAAGGACGTGCGCCTCGTGGGGACCCCCCCAGAAAGCGTGGGCAAGTTCGGCGGCGATACCGACAACTGGGAATGGCCCCGCCATACCGGCGACTTCTCCGTTTTTCGCGTATATATGAGTCCGGACGGGAAGCCCGCCAACCACAATGCAAGCAACGTACCGTACAAGCCCAAGCACTTCCTGCCCGTAAGCATCAAAGGATTTGCCGATGGGGACTATGCCATGGTTTTTGGATATCCAGGCGGCACCAACCGGTATGAAACCTCCTACGGCGTCAACCTCAGCACCGATATCAACAACCCAACCCTGGTCAAGCTTCGCGATATGCGCCTGCGGTACATGTTCGAAGAGATGAAAAAAGATCCGGCAGTGAAACTCCAGTTGGCTTCCGAATACGCCGGAGTAGCCAACTACTGGAAATTCTACGACGGCGAAACCAAGCAGTTGCTCAAATACGATATCGCCGGCCAAAAGAAACGGACCGAAGACGCGTTCACTGCCTGGGCCAAAGGCAAGCCGAAGTACGAGAACGTGATGAGCGATTTTGCCAAAATTTATGATGCCTGGCGCCCTTATGCCATGCACCGGCAGTACATCCTGGAAGGCATCACCGGTTGCCGGCTGATTCAAACTTCCGGAGGGCTTCTCCAGTTGGAAGGCCTGCTGATGCGCGAAGACAACCCCTCCGATCAGATCAAACGCGCCCTGGATGGACTGGAAAACGCCCGCCAGCGCTACCGCAACAATTTCAACCTCAAAGCAGAACAAAAGATCCTCGCCAACGTCCTGCTGATGTTCCTGAACGATATCGACCCTGCCCAGCATCCGGAAGGGTTTTACAGCAAGTTGTTCCGCAATTACAGCAGCCTGGACCAGAGCCCATTTACCGCCATCGCCGAAGATGTATTCCAGAACAGCATCATGGTCAACGACGAGAACTGGGAAGCCTTCAAGACCAAACCTACGTTGGAAGCCCTGAAAAACGACCCGGCCTTTGGAATCGTGGACGCCTTCCTGAAGAACTTCCAAAATATGGTCTTGCCCAAATACAACGAATATGCCAGCAAAAACGAAGAACTCCACCGCGCGTATATGGATGGGCTCTTCGAAATGAACCCCGATAAGATGAAGGCCACCTACCCGGATGCCAACTTCACGATGCGGGTTTCCTACGGCAGCGTGCAAAGCTACAAACCGAAAGATGCAGTTACTTACGATTTCGTGACCACTTTATCGGGCGTGGTTTCCAAATACAAGCCCGGCGATTACGAATTCGACCTCCCGCAAAAACTGCTGGACCTCCACAAAGCCAAAGACTTCGGCCGCTATGCCGATCTCAAGTACAACGACATCATCGTCGGCTTTATCACCACCAACGATATCACCGGCGGTAACTCGGGTTCTCCCGTGATCAATGCCAAAGGCGAACTCATCGGCCTGGCCTTCGACGGCAACTATGAAGCCTTGAGCCACAAAATGGCCTTCGATAAAGACATGATCCGCACCATCAATGTGGATATCCGCTACGTGCTCTGGTGCATCGAAAAACTTGGCGGCGCCAAGCATATTGTCGATGAACTGAAAATCGCGCAGTAGAAGACGGAGAGGATGTAGAGGATGTAGAGGAAAACCTTTACATCCTTTACATCCTTTACATCCTTTACATCCTCTACATCCTTTACATCCTTTACATCCTTTACATCCTTTACATCCTTTTTTACAGCCGGATCATTTTTTTCGCTGTTGTTTTCCCTCCTCCTTCCAGCACGCATACATAAACCTGCCGCTTATTTCCAGTTGGGGCATTCCAGACCACTTCGTGTTCCCCTGGCGAAAACGGTGCGCTGTTTGCCAGCCGGGCCACTTCCTGTCCTTGCAGGTTGACGATGCGCAGGGTAAGGTGGGAAGATTCGTCCAGGCTGAACCGGATGCGTACTTCCGATTCGAACGGGTTGGGGTAAATTTGAGTGATGTGGAAGCGTGTTCGGGCAATATCCTTAACTGAAGTCACCGCATCGGGCGCTACGGGCGCACTTTCCACCGAGTTGCGGCTGAGCGTAGACACTGCGTACCAGTAAGGCGTGGAGGAAGAAGGCGTTTGATCTACGTACTCGAATTTATCGGTAAGGGTCAGCAGGTTTTGGGGGTTATTGACGGCCTCACTCCAATCAGGCGGGGCGCTTGCCTGGAGGCGGTACACGCAAAAAAAGCGGGGAGAAGCCTGCTGTCCCTGGGGTGCAGGCTGGCTCCAGCGCAGGCGGCGGTTTCCGGACTCGGTCAAAAGTTCCACTTGCTGGGGCGGAGCTGGGGCGTGAGTATCTTTCCATTCCATCACCGGGGTGAACGCCCGGTAGCGGTATAAGTCGGTCCGTAAACTGTCCGGCACGCCCTGGGTAGTTGATACGCTGATGTTGGCCGCACGGAAATGCAGAGCGCCGGGAATGCCGTTCTCCCGCAAAAATCGGATCTGTTTGGGGATCTCCGAAGGCGTGAACAGGGAAGCGGCACTCGTCATGGACGGATCGGCGCGGTACAAGGCCAATCCGGGGTAAAGATGCCTGCCGTTCATCTGGGTTTTCCACCAGAGCGAAAGTTTGGCAAAATCCTGGTTGCCGCCAAAGGGCCAATACAACTGGGGAGAAAGGTAGTCGATCCATTTTTCCTGAAGCCACTTAACCGCGTTGCCGTAGGTCACGTCCGCCCCGGATAAACCGGTAATGCCGGGCGGGTTGCCGCTTCGCCAGATGCCGAAAGGGCTGATGCCGTACTTGAGCCATGGCTTGATCCCGAGAGCTGCCTCGCTCAGCTCCTTCCCACCGCGGTTGATGTTATCCTCCCTCCAGGCATGGAGCGTCATACCAGTTCCATAAACGGCATAGGTAGCCTGGTCTTCCGTGGTAACCCCCTTCATAGGGGTAAAAATAATCGTCGTAGTGCAGCCCGTCGATGTCGTAGCGTTTCACGAGGTACTGGCGAGCTTCCGGGATACCCGGGTTGAGGAGCATCACGGTTTTAACCGTCAGCATCCAGTCGGGGTGCTGCACCGACAAGTGGTTCTGAGCTTTAGGGTAAGTCGAAGTGACACTGCGAATCACCCGGAACGGGTTGATCCAGGCGTGCAGCTCCATCCCGCGTTTATGGGCTTCTTCAATGGCAAACGCAAGCGGGTCCCAGGAAGGGCTGGGAGGCAGCCCCTGCTGCCCGGTCAGGTAATAGGACCAGGGTTCCAGGGTAGACGCATACATCGCGTCGCTTTCGGAACGGATCTGGAAAAAGATCGTATTAATACCCGTTTGCTGTAACTTATCGAACATCGTGCGCAGGGCCTGCTGTTGGGAAGAAGGCGAGGCGCCTCTTACGGGCCAGTCGAGGTTGACCACCGTAGCTACCCACACGCCGCGCATTTCGTATTTGGGAGAGGGGGGGGATTGGGCGGGGAGGGGCAGGGCGCAAGGCGCAAGGCATAAGGCAGCAAGGACAATGGGAAGGAATTTCATGGGCGGTTGCTTGGAGTTACAAATTACAATCCCTCCCTGCTTCGAGTTTACTGATCATCCCTTCGATATTGGTTTTGTTTGCCGAATCCGGCGCGAGGGCCAAAGCCTGCCGGGCATATTTGAGCGCCGTTTTGTAGTCCCCTATACCCGAGTATCCCCGGGTAAGGCCGACAAGCACGGTAAATTCCTTGGGGAATTTTACTGCATTGTACTTAAATATCTCCAGCGCTTTGTCTTGTTTTTTCTGAGCCAGGAGTTGGCGGCCAAAGGCATGGACGGCTTGCATACCGGCATCCGGCATCCGGATGGCTTCCGCCATCAGCGCGTCGGCTTCTGCTTCCCGTTTCATCGCATAGAGCACCCCCGCTTTGGTTTGCATCGTGCGGAAATTTTTTTCTCCGGGAAACTCCATCGGGTTCATCGCATGATCAGCCCATTCGAGCGCCAGGTCGAGGTGGGTTTTACGCTCCACACAAAAGTTGACCGCTTCGATCCAGTTTTCCAACCGGAACCCATGGAAGCTTTGGAGTTCTTCCCGGAACTTTTGGATGTACACCACATTCGGATCCGGAACGGAAATTCGGATAGGAATGGTTAGTTCTTCCCAGCTTAGCAAAACCCGGCAGCGGTTTTCCTCCCGATCGTCAAACGTATAAGTGAGCCATTCCTGGTATGCTGACTTGAAGGGCTGGACGGTTACCCGTAAGACGTCCTCTTCGGACCGATAGAAATAACTTCCCCAAGCCGTTGTGTTCTTGGAGAAAATAACCGTCCATTCGTTCTCCGAAGGGATCATGTGCAACCCATAGACGCCTGCCGCCAGAGGCTTCCTTCTATCTCCACCCCGTGAGAGAACGCGATGGTCGTGTTTTCATTCGCGCCGGCCCTCCAGGGAGAAGGGTTTTTGTCGTTGCTCAACCCAAACTGAAGATTGCTCATCCCATAAGGAACCAGCCCTCCCCAGATCTTGCCGCGGCGGTCGGTACCGTCCGGCGCATGCACATCCGGGCTGCTGTAGTTAATGGTTACGCTGACCAATCCCATGTATTGGGTAACGCTGGCTTTTTGGTTGCCACCGCTGGGGGGCAGCGAGATCTGAGCGTAGAGCACTATTCCGGTAAGTATACCGAAAGCCGTTAAAAGGATTTTTTTCATTAGTCGGGCGGTTTTGGTGATAAAGAACAGGACTAATGTACGTTATTTCCGTACAAAAACCGGCGCTTGGTGGTATTTATATGTGGAGTCTGTCAGAACACGCCAGGCTTTGGTTTTCCAGTCCATCAGGGCAATATGGTACTCCTTTCGCTCCGCAAGGTAAATCTCTACTGCCAGGTACCGGCCGTCGGGGCTCCAGTCGTGCCAGCCCTCCTCTTCAGGGCGGTCGGTCAGCTTCCACTGCTTTTTGCCATCTGGGGTGACGGCATAGAGGCTGTATTTTCCGTTTTGGTGCGACTGATAAGAGATGAATCCTTCCCGGGCGTTCCATTTCGGCGGCCCGGCTTTGTAGTGATGTTCGTTAATGGCAGGATCATTTGCAGGAAAATGAGTCAGTTGGCGTTTTCCCGCTCCATTGGCATCCATAATGAACAACTCTTCATGCTGCGATTGGTCGCGTTTGTTGGCCTGGTAGGCGAAAACAATCTGTTTTCCATCAGGGGAGAAAAGAGGATCGCGGTGCAAAGCAGCGGTATCGTTGGTGATTTGCCGGTAGCTGCCGTCGCTGGTATTGACGACGAAGAGTTGGTAGCGCACCTCCCGGCCAATGCGGCCGGCAACGACCATTTCTCCGCCCCTATTCCGCGCACTCATCCAGGAGTCTTCCAACTGAAGGTTGGACACTTTTCGGACGTTTTGCCCCTCGGCATCCGTTTCATAAAGAAAATAACAACGGTAGCACGTGTCGCGGTCGCTGATGAAAAACAGGCGGTTGTCATAAGCGTAGTAGGTCCAGGCCACATCCGGGTGGTTGGTAATGTCTTTTTGGCCGCTGCCGTCGAGGTTCATCGCGAATACGTTGTAGTCGGATTTGGTGTTTGGCATAAAGACGTTGTAGGCGATCTTCAGTCCGGATTTTTCAGGAGTATTCGCTTCCTGAACCAGTTTTTTAGAGCAGGCAGCCAGAAGTCCTGCCAAGACAAGGATTAAAAGGTAGATTCTCATGGTAAGCGCGTTTTAAGCTTGTTCGTAAGCGGCTTGGAGCCAGGAAATGAGATCGGCGTCGATGTCGGTGGGCGTTTCCGTGCGTACGCGGTGGGAGCACATGGAATTGAAACTACCTGATTTCTCGAGGCGGCCCTGAGGTTCTACCCCTTTCAGGTTGATGCCAACATCCAGCCGGGTCTTTGTAGATGGCTGGAGCAGAGCGAATTGCTTTTTCCGCCGGATACTGACATAGGCGTTCTTTGGGGCGATCTCCACGTCGGGGCCAAAGCTGCTGATGGCCTCAATGAGCTTTTCATAAACCGGCCTCAGGTTCTCTTTGCCCTGGTATTGCTGGTCGATCAATTGCTGGGGGTCCTCCGCAGATCCGGCATCCGAACCCTTTGCTTTATGCGCCACCAGATTGGCGAACCCGTGGGTGAACCCATGGCTTTCTTTCAGGAACTTGATGATTTCGCCGTGCTTTTGAAAACCGCCGGCTTTGACAATGGCAATCCACTCCTCCAGGGATTTTCCGGTGTTTTTCCGAAGGTTTTCAATCATGGTGTCTTCCATAACAACAACATTTTGGGTGAAGAAAAAAGGGCATCTATGGTGCAAGAATAACCGAATTATCCGGCGCCGCATTGTAAAAAAATTACCTACCCGACCGGAACGTAGTTGAGAAGGTCTTTTTTTCGATTCAGGTATTCCTCGGGGGTAAAACCGGAAAATTGTTTGAAGTCGTGGATGAAATGGGCCTGATCATAGTACCCACAATCCAGTGCCAGATGGGTCCAGTGGGGCAGATTCGTTTGCTGCTCCAATTCCAGGACCACTTTCTGGAATCGCATGATTTTCAGGTATTCCTTTGGCGTGACGCCAACCTGTTTCTTAAAGAGGTGGATGAAGTGCTTGCTGGAATAGCCAATGCGCCCGACGAGTTCATTAAGCGAGATCTGCTCTGCTTGAAGGGTCATTTGCTGAACCGCATATTGGATGCATTGAAAAGCTGGATCAGGATTCAACCCAGCTTTTCCCCAATCCAGCATGAACTGGGAAGCCACGTAGAACATATCCCGAACCGTAGGCGCGTGAAGCAACAAATTTCGTAGGCGGAGAATATCCGGGCCGAATACCAAATCGGCTTCCACCACCAGGTCCTTGATCTCGTATAGCGGAATGCGGTAAAAAGGCAAGGCCATTCCAGGGTTAAAATGAATCAGAAACATCCGGAACCCTCTGCCTGAAGGAATGGTGATCGGAGCCGTTCGAATCCCTGACACCCACACTTTTTTAACGGTTTGAATGGGTTTAAGGGTATCATTGTCAAAAATAAATTTGGGTTCGTCCGCAAGGTCGATCAGGAGTTCGGTATTGCCGTCCGGAAGAAACCGATCGCCTTCATGAGGAGGGTTTAACCCCTCATAAAACAGAAAAAAGCCAATAAATTGATTCAGCGGAGCGGACGGAACAAAGGTTTCTATCGTCACGATGGAGTAAGTATTCTGGTAATGAACTAAGGCCTATTCGCTTGTAGATAGGTTTCCATCCACCCCAACCACCGCACCCACACTTCCATGGCCCGCACGGGATCGCTCAGGGTATGCCCGGGCCCGGGATAAGCGATAAACTGCACCGGCACGCCATTGTCGCGCAGGGCATGAAACAGCTTATAGGACCCGGTGATCGTAACCCGGGCATCTGCTGTCTTGGACTGGATCAGGGTGGGGGTCCTTATTTTGGACAGGTTGGAGATCGGCGATTGCGCATAGGCAGCCTGGAGGTTGTCGCCTTTATAGGGAGAGTCCGTGATGGCATGGCGGCGCATGCGGTTGAGGTCGTTGAGGCTGTACATGTCGGTATAGTCAATTGGAGCGGCGCCGGCCATAGCAGCAGCCCAAACGTCGGGGTAGCGGCCGATCATCCAGGCGGTCATCCATCCTCCATACGACCAGCCCGAAACCCCAATGCGTTTTTCATCGATAAACCCTTTTGCGATCAATGCCTGGACCCCGCTCATCACGTCTTCGCCAGGCCCGGGGGCGGCGTCGTTGGCAATAGCGCTCTGAAACGCATTTCCGAGGTTATTGCTGCCCCTGTAGTTGGGTTCCAGAACAACCCATCCCCTGGCGGCCATCCACTGCGCTTGCATACTGAATCCCAAACTGGAAGAAGCGGTCGGGCCTCCATGGATGTAGACGATCAACGGATAGGTTTTGCCGGGGTCAAAATGGGGGGGATAGGTGACGATGCCGTTAGGCTTCAACCCATGGGTGCTTTCCCAGGTCAACGCTTCGCGTTTCCCCTGTTTTTTTGCTGCCAACGCCTGGTTGAAATCCGTCAGCCGGATGGGTGCGGCGCCCAGGCTGGGTTTGTAATACAGCTCACTGGGCCGGTAGGTTTCGGATCCGGTCAACACCATTGCCCCGGCAGAGGACACCGACCAATCTTCCAGGTCGATGACCGGCCCCAGGGGCGCCATCGATTGCTGTCCGCCTGGGCTGATGATCCAAAGCCTGGATTGGGCATCGTCTTGTACGTCGAGCAGCAGCCGGCCGCCGGAAAGCCATTGAAAGTTGAGCACTTCGCGGTCCAGGTTGCGGCTTCGGGAAATTGGAGGTTCTTGTCCCCCTCCGGTTTGGTACACTTCGTTGAGGTTGGCAGGAACGCCGTCTCTGGGATAACCAAAAGCCAGGTGGATTCTATCTGGGGAGAAGTACACCGGCCCTTCCAGATGGGTATTGGAGGTCACCGGACGGATCGTTTTATCTGCGACATTCAAAAGGTAGGCTTTACTTAGGTCCGAATCCCCCGAAAAGGGAGAAGCATACCGGATAAAAGCGATGAACCGGCCGTCGGGCGACCACGAAAGCGACGAAACGGAGAGCCCGGTGGCTACGGTAATCGAATCGGAGGTTAGCCGGCTGGATTTTTTGCTGTCCAGATCCAGAACCCAGATATGTCTGGCGTTGGGGGCTTCATCTGCCAGGTAGTCATTGCTCCCCACTTCAAAGGCGTCGTTGAAGCGCACCGCGCCGGTGGGGGCAGGCGTAGGTTCTGCTTCTGCAATGAAAGCGATCCTTTTGCCATCTGGGCTCCAGGCATAGCGGCTGATACCTCCCGGGGCCAGGGTTGCCTTTTGAGCTTCCCCGCCTTTCACCGGGAGCAAGAAGAGCTGGGCGCCGTTGGGGCCGGAGGCCAGAAAAGCCAGCGTGCCGCCATCGGGCGCCCATTGCGGGTCCGAGATTCCCGGCCGTTCGGCAACCAGGACCCGGGTTTGGCGCGTCGGTATGTCGATGGCCATCAATTGGCGCACATACCGGTTGTTCTCGTAATCCGTTGTGCGGTGAATAAACACCGCCGATTGGCCATCGGGGGAGATTCGGGGAGCAGACAGCGCCACGATCTGGTGCATGTCTTCAAGCGCCAGGAGCTGGCCTTGCCCGGAAAGGGAAAAGGGCAGACAGAAGATTCCCCATGCCAGGGAGAAGGCGCTCATGATAAAGGACCGGAAGGAAAGGGTAACCTGCTTGCGGGAGGAAGGATAAAATACCATGGGTGTTGGATTTGAGAGAGGAACTAATTAATTTCTACACAATCCCCCAAACCCCCGTTTGTGTCCCTTGTTCCACCCCCCCCTGCGTTCGCCCGGTGGTTTTAAACCAGGTTTTCTTGTTGCCGGGCCTTCGAGTGTGAAGCCTTTGATGATGTATTCCCGGAGGCGTTGGGTAGCCCAGATGCGGAACTGCGTGCCGCGGTGGGATTTGACCCGGTAGCCGACGGAGATAATTACATCGAGATTGTAAAAATCCAAAGCTCTTTCCACATCCCGTCCGCCTTCGTTTTGAACTGTTCGGAAATTCCGAACAGTTACCTCGTTCTCGGCGAGTTCGCCTTCTTCGAAGATATGCCGGATGTGCTCGCTGATGGTGGACTTCGCTTTTTGAAACAACTCCGCCAACTGGTTCGACGTGAGCCAGACGCTCTCGTCCACCAGGCGCACCTCGATTTTGGGACTGCCGTCTTCCGACTGGTATAGGATGATCTCTGCTTGTTCCATGTGCGGGGCTGTTTTACAGTTTCAGGATGTGGATGCGCTCCACGCCCCGGCGGTCGATCACCTTGACGGCTACCTGCCGGCGCTCGCCCATCTCGAAGGGCAGCGAGTCCATGCGTTCGTTTTCGTCCACGAGGCCTACGGGCGGGGTGTTGAGGCGGGGTTGGCCGCTGTGGTCGTTTTGTTCTACTTGAAGGGGTGCAGTGATTTTGCCGGTTCGCTTGGCCATGGGAAAGCGGGTTTGGAATTTATGCGTTTGTGGGCATGCCGTTCTTGAGCGCAGGGGGCAAAATCAAGCTTGGTCCCCTTTGCAAAAATAGCTTTTGCAGCCATATCATTTATCAAGGGTAGCACCCACTTATGATCATTTCCAATCGCTCCTTTATTCGCTCCTGGTCATTTAATGCCAGCAGCTTGATGGTAGCTTGACCAATGGGAGATTTTCCAATGAGCAGACCCGAGGAATCCGCTTCAAAATGATCAAACCAGTTTTGGGCCCTTGGATTAAAAAGACGAATGAGTTCTCCTTCCGGATACAATACAGTGGCAATGTTTGGACCTTTTTTCCAGTTACACCAGGAACACGCATATGCCAGGTTTTCCGGAAGAGAAGACCCTCCATGTTTTTTGCTGATTATATGTTCTAAATGAAATTCGTAAAGGGAAAGATATTCAAGCACCCGGAAGTATTCGCAGCGCCCGTCTGCACGAATGGCAATCCGTTTCTTTAAATATCTCCTTTTTCGCTCATTCATAGGGCTTCCCGATTCAATCGCTGTAATGCCCTGGCTTTTGCAAGCCTCACGAGATGCTCTATCAACATACAGGAATTCATTTCCTCCTCCTCCTCCGGGGTCAGGCCGATGGTTTTGTTTTTTTCCAACAGAGCATTTAAACGCTCCTGTACTTTGGGCGATGCCGTGTATTCCAGTAATTTCCGTGGAGCAAGCTTTGCCAAGAATTCGGCAAACTCGTCAAGTGCAGGAAAAACTTGTACTGCCATGATTAACGTATTTATGAAAAACCCAACAATCCTGATCAACTCTACGCCGGTACGCTCTTACTCATCCGCACCAAACGCTCCTGCACGCTCCCTCCAATTCCTCCGGATGGTTGCTCTGTGCCGCGTCTTGTACAAATATAAACGAAAACCCCTGCCTGAACAAGACCACCTCTCTGTAAATGCCTCGTTTTGAAAAGGTCCCGCAGCTTGGACGCTGGGCGTTTCCGGGGAAATTTCGTTATATTTGTCAAAACACAGCGCCAGGAAGATGGAAGAAAAGAAAACCCTCCGCATAGAAGATTTCAGCCCCTCCCTGTTCTGGGATGTGGACAAAACGCAGGTGGATTTTGAGAAGCACCGGCGTTTTGTCATAGAACGTACTTTGACGCACGGTACGCTCGACGATTGGTTCCTGATCAAGCGATACTATGGCAAGGCCGCTATCAAGCAAGAGGCCATGCAAGTGCGCTATCTCGATAAACGGACGCTTGCTTTTTGTGCTGCATATTTCCATGAATCCATTGAAAATTTCAGATGCTCTATCATGAGACAGTCCTTCCCGGCACACTGGGACTATTAAAGCGCCTTATGGCCGATGATGCGTTACGCCAGTTTGTCCTGGTGGGTGGTACCGCTTTGTCGCTGCAAATCGGCCATCGCCGATCTATTGATCTTGACCTGTTCTCTGTCACAGACTTTGAAGCTGCAACTATTCTGGATTATCTGAATCAGGCAGGGTACAGCCCCAAAGTCATTCAAAGTCAAAAACAGACCCTGATCGTAGAAATAGAAGGCATCAAAGTGGACTTTATCCGCTTTCGATATCCCTTTGCTCACCCTCCTATTCATAGCGACGGTATTCGATTAGCCGATGTCAAGGACATTGCCAGCATGAAAATTGATGCCATCGCAGGACGAGGCAAGAAAAAGGATTTCTGTGATTTGTATTTTCTGTTACAGCGTTTCCAGCTTACTGAAATGATGGATTGGTACGCAGCTATGTTCGCACATTCTACGCTTTTTCACGTTTATAAAAGCCTAACGTGGTTTGAAGATGCCGAAATGGACAGCGAGTTGATTGTTTTCGATCATACCTATCATTGGGAAAAAGCAAAAAAAAATATCTTAGAAGCCGTAGGAAAAGCTATTTAAAATATGCATCCCGTTTTCTTCCCAAACGCCACCGCCTTCCGCACTTGGCTGGAACACCACCACCAAACCGAAACCGAACTTTGGGTGGGCTATTACAAAGTAGCCACAGGCAAACCCAGCATGACGTGGTCGGAATCGGTGGACCAGGCGCTGTGCTTCGGGTGGATCGACGGCCTCCGGAAGTCGGTGGATGCAGAAAGCTATTGCATCCGCTTTACGCCCCGAAAACCGGACAGCATTTGGAGCGCCGTCAACTTAAAGAAAGTGGAATCGCTGACCCGGGAAGGGCTCATGCGCCCGGCAGGACTGGATATTTTTTCCAGGCGAAAACCGGAAAAATCGGAACTTTACAGTTTCGAAAACGAACCAGCACGCCTTTCGGAGGCGTATGAAAATTTGTTTAAAGCCAGCTCCGCAGCTTGGGCTTTTTTCACCGCACAGGCCCCTTCCTATCAAAAGACCATCATCCATTGGATCATGGCGGCTAAAAAGGAAGAAACGCAACGTTCCCGGTTAATGAAAGCGATCGCGGAAAGTGAAAAAAACAAGCGGGTCATTTGATCCTTCCGTTTTCAAAACCAAATAAAACCCATCTGACCATGGCCTACGATTTCCTTCTTTATGGCGCCAACGGGTTCGTTGGCCGCGAGCTGGCCCCTCAAGCCGTGCAAATGGGCTTACGCCCCTTGCTGGCAGGCCGCAATGAAGCCGAAGTATCCGCTCTGGCCAGATCGTTGGGGCTGGACTATCGGATCTTTTCTCTGGAAGAAACGGACAAGCTCCGGGCCGCCGTTCGGGAATGCCGGTTGGTGATGCATTGCGCAGGCCCCTATAAGTATACCTTCAGGCCTATGGTCGAAGCGTGTGTAGAAGAAGGGGTGCATTACCTGGACATTACCGGGGAGATGACCGTTTATATGGAGCAGCAATCCTATGATGCTCAGGCGAAGGCGAAGGGGGTGATGCTGCTCCCGGCAGTGGGGTTTGATGTAGTGCCGACGGATTGTCTGGCGCTGTATTTAAAAGAAAAGCTACCTACGGCCAAGCACTTGCAACTGGCATTCTCCAAAAAAGGTCCTGCCGGATTACCTCCCGGCACGGCCAAAACCATGATCGAAATGATGCCTTTTGGGTTAAAGATTCGCCGGGATGGGAAGATCATCGACGCTCCGGATCCCGGCTACACCCAGGAAATCGATTTCGGCAACCGGGTCCGTACGGCGATGCGCCTCAATTGGGGCGATGTCTTTACCGCCTACTACACCACGGGCATCCCCAATATCGAGAACTTCGCGGCCATGCCCAAAGCAACTTCCCGGCAGGCAAAGCTCATGGGAAAGCTTCGCCCGCTGTTCCGCTTTAAGCTCATCCGGGCCTTGTTTCAAAAGATCGTCAAAGGCGGCTCCACGCCCGAAGAACGCGCCGCTACCCAGATGCATGTATGGGGCAAGGTTTGGGACGATGCCGGCAACCATGCGGAAGCTCGCCTGACAGGGCCTGAAGCGGGGGTTGTGTGGACGGTTCGTGCCGCCCTTGCCTGTATCCGCCATGTCCTGGCCGGGGAAGTAAAACCCGGGTACCAGACTCCCGCCGGCGTTTTTGGCGCGGACTTGGTGCTGGAGTGCGACGGGGTTACCCGAACAGACGCATAAGCGGTGGTTCGTGGCTACGAATGCTTTGGGTAGTATTTCTTTTGAAACCAAAGCGCCAGTTGCACCAGCAAAATAAGCGCAGGCACTTCAACCAGCGGGCCGATCACCCCGGCAAATGCCTGTCCGCTGTTGATCCCAAATACGCCGATAGCTACCGCAATGGCCAGTTCAAAGTTGTTGCCTGCCGCAGTAAAGGCAATGGACGCGTTTTGGGAGTAATCCGCGCCAAGCCACTTTCCGGCAAAAAAACTGACCAGGAACATGATCGCAAAATAGATCGCCAGCGGGAGCGCAATGCGGAGCACATCCAGGGGGATTTGAACGATCAGGTTGCCCTTGAGGCTGAACATGACCACAATGGTGAACAGCAGTGCGATCAGCGTAATCGGCGAAATGGCCGGAATGAACACTTTCTCAAACCATTCTTTTCCCTTCCACGCGATCAGCCCATACCGGCTGATGACCCCGGCGGCGAAGGGAATGCCCAGATAAATAGCCACGCTCTCGGCAATTTGCCCAATGGTAATGTGGACTTCCAAGCTTTCCATTCCCAACCAATTGGGCAATACCGTTATGAAAAAGTACGCATACACGCTGTACAGCAGGATCTGGAATACGCTGTTCAACGCCACAAGCCCTGCAGCGTATTCCCGGCTTCCTCCGGCCAACTCGTTCCAGACGATGACCATGGCGATGCAGCGGGCCAATCCGATCAGGATGAGCCCAACCATATAATCCGGATGGTTTCGCAGAAAAAGAATAGCCAGAACGAACATCAGGATCGGGCCGATAACCCAGTTGAGCAATAGGGAAACTCCCAGGATTTTTCCATTTCGGAACACAGGACCCATCTGTTCATAGCGCACTTTGGCAAGGGGTGGATACATCATCAGGATAAGCCCAATCGCCAGTGGGATGTTGGTCGTCCCTTGCGAAAAAGAATTAATGTAATCGCCGGAGGACGGAATAAAATGACCAATGGCTACCCCGGCAGCCATCGCCAGGAAGATCCACAAGGTAAGGTAGCGGTCCAGAAAGCGGAGGCGCTGACGCTGGGCCGCCGGGGCGCAATCGGTAGCTGACATGAGGATAGAATTTAAAGGCCCTTAAGCCGGTTTTTGAGCAAATACCGTGATGCTGAAAATTCCGGTTTCGCTGCGCTTGAATTCACTGAGCAGTTCCGGACTCAAATACCGGCCCAGAATGTCGTCCGGAATATGGATGGCTTTCTCCTTCTGAAGGGTCAGATTCTGGAACCCGGTTTGATGGATCAATCCCAGATAGTCCGCTTTCTGGATGGCGCCCGTTACGCAACCGGCATACATTTCGGCTTCTTTGCGGAGTTCTTCCGGCAGGTCGCCCGTGAGGACAATATCCGAAATACTAAAATGCCCGCCCGGTTTCAATGTGCGGAAAATTTCTTTAAAAACCTGCTCTTTGTTAGGGACCAGATTGAGCACGCAATTGCTCACGATTACATCGGCCAGGTTATCCTCCAACGGCAGGTGTTCGATATCGCCTTCCACGAATTCGACATTGGAAAACCCCAGTTTTGCCGCATTTTGGCGCGCTTTTTCCAACATGGCGGGCGTAAAATCTACCCCAATCACGCGCCCTTCAGGCCCCGTTTCGTGGCGGGCGATGAAGCAGTCGTTCCCCGCGCCGGAGCCCAGGTCGACGACCACGTCGCCGGACTTGATCCGGGCAAACTCGGTGGGCAAGCCGCATCCCAGGCCCAGGTCGGCTTCCGGAGCATACCCTTCCAGATGGTCGTATTCTTCGTTCATAATGTTGTACACCTCGGTTTCGCTGTAGCAGCTTCCACAACAGGCCGATGCCTTAGCGAGCTGGGTTTCTTCCAGCGCAATGGCGGCGTATTTCTCCTGCACCATTTTCTTGATCGGATCCAGATTTTCCATAGTGGGTTGATTGAATTGTTTTATCGTAAAATTGCGATTAAAATTAGCAAAAAAATTAGCAGCAGTTGGCGCCGCAGCCGGTGTTGCTATCCAGGAACGTTCCTAAAGCGGCTTTCGCCACTTCCCACGCTTCCTCGTCGATGCAATAGCATACTTTGGCCCCTTCGATCTCCCCTTTGATCAATCCGGCGGTTTTAAGTTCTTTCAAATGCTGCGAAATCGTACTCTGGGCCAGTGGGATCTCCTCCACAATATCCCCGCAGATACACGCCTGCCGCTGCGCCAATAACCGAAGGATTGCGATCCGGGCAGGATGCCCCAGCGCTTTGGCAAAACGGGCGAGGAGATTGTCCTCTCTGGAAAAGATATCGGCCTTCGAAATGCCCATGTTTGTTTATTTGATCGTAAAGATACGATAATTATTTTGTGAGGCAATTTTTTTTTAGGAAGCAGGGAGCAGGGATAAAACAGAAAATCCCTGACAGCATGGCCGTCAGAGATTTTCTGTTTGTATCCGGTTTTGACGAATTACTTCTTCGTCAACTTGTAGGAATAATAGCCAGGAACGCTGAAGATCAATTCAATATCATATTTGCCTGCTGCGGCAATTTTGATGTTGTTGTCATTCTGCGTATCCAAAAGGGCGTCCCCTTCTTTGTCGCCATAGTTAATTCCCCAATCGTCGTTGGCACGGAATTTAATCTCCCCTACCTTCAGATCCATGGTAACCTTCCAGGATTTCGAGGTAGTATCGTAGGTCAAATCCGTATCGGAGCCCCAATCGCCAGGAGTTGCACTTCCAATAACCCCCCAGTGGGTTTTAGTGGCAGTCCAGGTCAGCCCCTCTGTATCGGCTTTGACCAAATAATAGCCCGCGCCGGTTACCTTCAGGTTATCGCCACCCCCTTTGATAAGGGTACCCGAGGCGCCGCCCTGGTCGCCGAAGATGCCGTTGTTCCAGTTCGGAGCGTCGGTGAATTTGAACTCGGTCGTCTCATCCGGGAAATTAACAAACCCTTCGTAGCTTCCGTTGCTTTTCACCGACACCACTTTATCCGCTTTATCCGGCGCCCATCCCTGATAACTTCCGGGCATATAAAGGGACGGATAGACAATAATGACCAGATAGGGGGTAACCTTCAGCGCAGCCACTGTAGAAAACAACGTCGGCGCATTGAGCAAGTCGGACTTCACCCGAACTTCGAGGTCGCCGGCAACGCCTGGCGTGATTCCCAAAGCAATAGCAATGGTGTTGATCTCGTCAGTAGTGAAGTTCTTGTTTAGCGTAGTCAGCGTCACTTCTCTTGGCGCTTTAAAGGCGTTGCCTTTTTTGTCGAACTGCAGTTTATAGGCAGCCGGAGAAGCAAACCCGTAATCGGCGGCAGCAACAGTAGCCGTCAGGGCTGTTTTGGCTGCGTCGGCCTCTTTCAACGTCAGCGTAGAAGCCGACATGTTAAGGCTCGGATTGGCGTTAACCGCCAGATAAACCCTATCCTCGTCTTTTTCGCAGGCGGCAATCGCCAGGACAAGTACAGGGAGCATCCAAAATTTATTAAACCAGTTTTTCATATTCGTGATTATTAAAGTAAAAAATGGGGGGTATGCGCCTTCCAAAAACGCAGGGCGCATACCATAGAATCAATATCCTGTATTCTGTTTCAGGTTCGGGTTTGCCACGACGTCAGAATCGGGAATCGGGAATAGACTGCGAAAATCTTCCACAGATTTACCGTCCTTCACGCCGCCTTTCCAAGGCCAGAGGTAGCTGGCGCCCGTAAATTTGCCGTAACGAATCAGGTCGGTGCGCCGGTGTGCTTCCCAATAGAGTTCGCGTGCGCGTTCTGCGAGGACGAAATCCAGATCGTAGGAAGTTACATTGCCGGTTGCATCGCCGTAAGCGCGGCCACGCAGGTTGTTGATGTACTGGAGCGCCGTGGCTTCCGAACCGCCCGTACCACCGCGTTTAACGGCTTCCGCATACATCAGATAGGCATCGGCCAGACGGAACATCGGGAAGTCGGTGTCCGGGAAGTTGCCTTCCACATCGGATCCTTTCGCTCCCGCAGCGGTAACGTTGCGGTATTTGCTGATGGCATAACCATCGTTGAACGCAGAGATGTCGCTGATCGCCAATTTTTGCCCATCGGTGTAGAACATGGCGCGTTTATCGGTCGCGCCGGTGATATCGCTGAAATTACTGACCAGCGCACTCGTCGTGCGCAAGCCATACCAGCCTCCATTGATTCCAAATTCATTCGGGTTCATCGATCCGCCTACCGGAGCATGTACGAGGTAGGTCATTCCCCCCCAGGTCTTCGTCCGGGTTCCATCAAACGTGATCGGGAAAATGATCTCCTTCGACTTGTGGTTATCAGCCAGGAACAAATGGCGGTAGTTGGGCTCGAGGGTATAGCCGGCAGCAATGATCTTGTTGCACTGGGCAATACATTCGGTGTATTTTTTTTGTCCGTTGTACACTTCGGCGTTCAGGTACAATTTGGCAAGCACCATCCATGCCGCCGCTTTATCCGCACGGCCATATTCATTGGCTCGGGGAGCAGAAAGATCGGCGTCAATGGCCAGCAATTCCGACTCAATATAATTGTACAGGTCCGCGCGATTGGTCTGCGTCGGAACGTATGACCCGATTGGATTTTCATCCGTCACAAAAGGTACGTTGCCATACAGGTCGAGCGCATGGTAGTAGCTCAGGGCACGCAGGAAGCGAGCTTCCGCACGGAACACCTTGATGTTAGCGGCATCCGTCCCGCTGATCCCCCGCTCGCTCAATTTAGCGTCGGTCGTTTCCCGGATAAATTCATTGGCAAGGGAGATCTGGTAAAAGAGCCTGTAATACAAAGCCCGGAGGAAGGAATGCCCTGCAGACCAGTCCATATCGTGCAAATCCCAGATATCGGCGTCGTTCCAGGCAATCACCGCCTCATCCGTCGTCAATTCCTGAGCTTGCCAGTACTGGCGCAGATATTGGGAGAAGCCTTCGTCAATCCCAGCAACATCCCCTTTTCCATCGGGACCTTGCTGCCCGGTAGTTGCAAGGCCGGCATACACTTTGGCTAAAATCGATCGGTAGTTGGCTGGGTCCTTGTAAACCGAAGCAGAGGTCAACCCCGAAACGGGGAATGGCTCCCTGTTCAGGTCGTCGGTACAAGCGCCCAGGCCAAAGAGAAGGGCAACTATACCGAGAATTCGAAACGTTTTCAAAAGATGGAGTTTCATATTTAAGCTGGATTTAAATTAGAAATTAAGATTCAGCCCCAAAGAAATGGTCCGCGGGCGTGGATAAAAATTATTGTCAATACCACCGGCAATCTCCGGATCCAGACCACTGTAGTTCGTCACCGTAAGCAGGTTTTGTGCAATTAAAGAAACCTGAACATCCACCTTGTTGTTCATGACGGAACCTGCATTATACCCGAACGTAACGTTATCCAGACGCAGGAAAGAAGCGTTCTCGATATAGTAATCAGAAAAATACTGGTTGTTGGTGAATCCGGTGTTCAACAGGTCTGGAGTCGCATTGCGCAGAACATTATTCAGCGTGATATTCCGGTAAACGCCGCGCTCGGAGTCGATGTTATTATACATGTAGTTGCCCAGGTTGCTGCGCAAGATCAAAGACAAGCTGAACTTGTCGAACGAGAACTGCGAAGTAAAGCCAAGGTAAACCCGGGGATCAGGGGATTTATAGCGGTAACGGTCATCCAACGTAAATTTGCCGTCGCTGTCCTCATCCACATACAAGCCTTCAATCGGGCTGCCATCCAGATCGTATACCTGGCGGAGCACGTAGAAGGAATTGGTTGGATAGCCTACGGAATGTACCTGAATCGTATTGCCAACGCCCCCGGCGATTCCACCTACGAGAATGCCCTTAGCTTTCGGATCGTACACCTTGGTCAGGTTGGTAATTTCGTTCTTGTTCAGGGTAATATTAAAGCCTGCATTCCAGTTAAACCGGCTGGTGCGGATCACATCAGCGTTGATTGCGAATTCCACCCCACTGTTTTCAATATTGCCGACATTGGTCGTAATAAAGTTCGTCAGGTTCGAGCCTGCAGGAACCGGAATATTAGCCAGCAAATCTTTCGTCTTCTTGAAGTAATAATCGATGCTACCCTGAATACGTCCATCCATAAATCCGAAGTCTATACCTGCGTTATAGGTTTCGGTTTCTTCCCACTTGATGTTGGCATCATAGCCCTCCGGACGCAGCGGCGTAACGAACCCGCTGCCAAACTGGTACTGGGCAGTAGGCTCACCAGGCGTAAAGCGGGCCAAATAAGGATAATCATTCCCGATATCCTGCTGACCAGTTACCCCATACCCCAGGCGGAGTTTCAGGTCAGAAAATACTCCATTGCCTTTCAGGAACCCTTCTTCGCTGATTTTCCAGGCAAAGGCGGCCGACGGGAACATACCCCAGCGGGTATCCGGGCTAAAGCGGGAAGATCCGTCGCGGCGAAGCGTGAAGGTCAGCAAGTAGCGGTCCATCAGGCTGTAGTTGGCGCGGCCGAAGAAAGACACCAACGTGTTTTGGGTCTTATATCGGGTATTGGCAAACGTATCCTGCTTGGTGTTCAGATCCAGGAAGTTGCCTTCACTGATGAAATCCTGCCAGGAATAACCGCCTAACACTTCAACCCGGCTCCTGATCGCAGCGATCTCCTTAGAATAATTCATGTAGAATTCCAGCAGTTGATTTTGCTTTTCTTGCCCATAGGATGCTACTACTCCATTGCGGGTAAAGGATTGAGAAGCGGTAGCTGGCACAAAAACATCGCCTTCGCTGGAAGACTGGTCCATCCCCACGTTCAGGTTGGCGCGCAGGTCGGGCAGGAAGTGGAAGCGGTAGTCGAGCTGAACGTTCCCGATCAAACGATTTACGGTACTTTCGTCGTCGCGGGTATTCAACAGGGCCATCGGGTTGCGGGGCGCCAGCGTGTTGGGCTTTTGAGTCGCTGGATCGAGCCATTCAAAGTATCCGTCCCATTGGCTGCCTTCGATGGCTTGGGTCGGGTCGAAGGTTACCGCCGTTCCGATAGCCCCCTCATTAGCAAAGAAATTCTGGACATTGGTCATTTTCAAATTGACATCGATCTTGAGTTTGTCGTCCAGCAGCAGCGGCGAAATGCCCAAAGAACCGGAGAAGCGGTCCATCTGGGAGCGCTTGAGAATACCTTGCTGGCTGAGATACCCTCCCGAAGCGCGGAAAGGAACCCCTTTGAAAGAACCGGTCAGGCTGAGGTTGTTGTCGGAAGAAATTGCGGTGCGGTAGATTTCTTCCTGCCAGTTGGTGTTGGCCGTGCCCAGAAGGGCTTTCTGTTCAGTGGTTCCTAAACCGGTTACCACATCCCGGAACTCATCGGCGCTCAGTACGTCGACGATATCCGTTTTGTTGGCTACAGACAAGAGCGTGCTGAAGTTGACGTTCAGTTTGCTGTCGCGGGCGCCTTTCTTCGTGGTGATGATGATCACGCCGTTCGAAGCGCGGGAGCCGTAGATCGCGGTGGCGGAGGCGTCCTTCAGGATGTTGAAGGATTCAATGTCGTTCGGGTTAATAAAGCTCAGCGCGTTAGCGGAGCCCGAAATGCCGCCATTGTCGAGCGGTACCCCGTCGATGACGATGAGCGGGTCGTTGCTGGCGTTGAGGGAGGAGCCGCCGCGGATGCGGATACGGCTACCCGAGCCCGGCGCGCCGCCGTTCGAGGTGATCTGCACCCCGGCGACTTTCCCGTTGACGAGCTGTTCCGGTGTGGCAATGTTCCCCTTGATGAAGTCTTTGGAAGTGATCGCAGTAACAGAGCCGGTCAGGTCCTTCTTCTTGGTCGAACCGTAACCTACTACCACGATTTCCTCCAGAACTTCGCCCGCTTCCAATTGTACGTCCATGACGTCGGAAGCGCCCAGGTTCATTTCCTGTGAGGTGTAACCCGTGTACGAAAACTGCAAACGGTCGTACCCAGCCGGTACGCTCAACGCATACTTTCCGTCAAAATCCGTCACGGTACCTTCGCCGGTACCAACTACCAATACGTTCGCCCCGATTAGAGGCTCACCCGAGGCAGCGTCAGTGACTGTTCCGGAAATTCTGCGTTGTGCCCAAAGGCTGGACACTCCCATCAACAAAATTCCTACACAAACTAGGAGTGCTTTAGCATTCATAAGTGAACTAGGATTGGTGATAAAAATCGATTTCAAAAATAATTTTCAGACTACAAATTTGCCGGTAATAATGGCAAACCGATTTTTTTTGACATTTTTTTAGAAAAAACCCTTTTTCTTTCCGGGATTCATTTTTCGAAAAAAGCAATACAAGGCATGATTTCAGCCCGAATTTTAGGAATCCGCAGCCGAAAATACAATGAGAATAGGGGTGAGTTTTGTCACCCCATGGTATTATTTGGTTAGGGAGCGAAAACGGAAGCGCTTAAAGTTCCTTTAAAAAAATCCCTTCTTCGCCTTCCGCTAGAAATGATCAAAAATTAACCAAATATGGAGAGAATATTTTGGACGGCCAATGATTTCAGAAATAAATTTTACTACAGGAAATGGCTTTGAGGCGGAGCCTCAATGAGGTACCCGGCACGAGGCAGGAGCCTCGCGCCAGTTTGAACGAGGCAGGAGCCTCGCGCCAGTTTGAACGAGGCAGGGGCCTCGCGCCAGTTTGAACGAGGCAGGAGCCTCGCGCCAGTTTGAACGAAGCAGGAGCCTCGCGCCAGTTTGAGGCTGCTCACGCCAGCTTTAGTGAGGCGGAGCCCAAAGACGCTGCGGTCTGGGCCTGCTCGCACCCGAATGGCGCCTCAATGGCTCAATCTGCCGGTCTTTGCCTGTCCTGCCCCCGACCCCCTCCAAAGCTAATCTTGTAGTATTTTTTCCTAAACCATGGTTTGGTGTAGTCCCTCTTCCGTTTTGCCCCCGGCCTCGGGGTTTGTTCTTTTTTTGCTCGCCCAAAAAAAGAACCAAAAAAAGGGCGCTCCTTTCCGCCTTTGGCGGAGGGCAATATACGGACAAGCCGTAGTTATGAAAAATACTACCAGATGAGCTCCAAAGGGGGACAGTGCACTGCCTTAACGCCTAAACCCATAACGCCTAAACTTTCCATCCCCCGTCGTCAACCGTCAACCGTCAACCGTCAATATTTCCTATCTTTGCCCCCGCCACCAAATCCAAGGCAAATGAATTGGCCCTTGCGCATTGCGCGACGCTATCTGTTCGCTAAAAAATCGACCAATATCATCAACGTGATCACCGGGATTGCCGTTTTTGGCATTGCGGTGGGCACGGCGGCGCTGGTGCTCGTCCTGTCCGTGTTCAATGGGTTTGAAGACCTGATCACCTCTATGTACAGCAACTTCAACCCGCAGATCAAGGTGACGCCCGCCAAAGGCAAAACCTTTGCCCTGGACAGCGCTACGTTTACAGCGATCCGCTCCCTGCCCGGGGTCATCGCCGTTTCCGGAACGCTGGAAGAAGTGGCCTTTTTCGAATACCGGGACAAACAGGACTTCGGGATCATCAAAGGCGTGGACGCCTATTTCGACGAAGTGACCCGGATCGACTCCACCGTCCGGGAGGGGCGTTATGCCCTCCGCGACAATGGCCGCGAGCTGGCCGTTCTGGGGCTGGGTATGCGCAACAAACTGGCCGTCAATACCGACAACCCCTTTGAGCCGCTCCACATCTACCTCCCAAAGGCTAGAGAAACCAGCATGTTTGAGCCCCAGTTCCGCAAACGCATCGCCTTTCCGGCAGGCACCTTCATCATTCAGCAAGAATTCGACAACCAATACGTGCTCACTTCTTTGGACCTGTGCCGGGAACTCCTGGGCGATCCGGAAGCGCTGAGCGCCCTGGAATTTAAATTGGCGCCGGGGTTCACCCCCGAAATGATCTTCCCGCAAGTGGAGCGTCTGCTCGGCCCGGGCTTTGACCTGCGCGACCGCTACCAGCAGGAGGAAGCGTTCATGAAACTGATGAAAATCGAAAAGTGGATGAGTTTCGCCATTGTCAGCCTGACGCTCCTCATGGTCGCTTTCAATATGGTAGGCGCGCTGTGGATGATCGTTCTGGAAAAGAAAAAAGACGTTGCCATCCTGAAATCCATGGGCGCCCTGGACCGGTCGGTGCGCAATATTTTCCTGAACGAAGGGCTTCTGTTGTGCGCCCTGGGCGGCGGCAGCGGGTTTATCCTGGCCCTGGTGATTTATTTTATTCAAAAAACATACGGCATCGTAGGTATTCCCGGCGCTTTTGCCGTGGAGGCGTATCCAATCAGCCTGCGAGGGATCGATTTCGCCGTCGTCGCCCTCACCGTTTTGGGGATCGGTCTGCTGGCCTCTTTCCCTCCGGCGCTGCGGGCTCAGCGGATCCCGGCGATGATCCGGGAAGAATAATCAAACGCTTATGGAAACATGGGAGCTGGATTTTGAATGGGGCCGCATCCGGCATCGGGTACGGGACCGGTTTGGGAAAGACGCCCTACCAGACCTGAACGCGATGCTTTTCCTCATCGGCATCCAGGAATTGGGAAGATGGAAAACCGCGTTTACCAAAGAAGAGAAGCAGGATCTCATGCATGTCGCCGTTTGCCGGCTGCTCAGCTACGACGGGCACTATCGGTTTGCCGGCCGGGATGCCGACGGCTGGCCCCATTGGGAATTGCTCCAGCCCGTTCCCAAACGCGAACTGGACGAGCAGGAGACCCTGCTCAAAGCACACATCATCCGTTATTTCAACGAGTTGGAACATGAAGAGGAATAAATACCGCCCCCTGCCAGGACTGTTTGGCACAGTGTTTCTGGGCTTTCTTCTCCTCAGCGGCTGCAAACGGGACCCTTACACCTATGCCATTCTGGATACCCATTACGGCCGGATCAAGATTATGCTGTACGATAGCGCACCCAAACACCGGGACAATTTCATCAAGCTGGCCCAAAGCGGCTTCTACGACAGCCTGCTGTTCCACCGGGTAGTCGAAAAGTTTGTCATCCAAACCGGCGATCCGGAATCCCGCAACGCAGAGCCCAACCAAATCCTGGGGACCGGCGATACCCCCTACCGGCTCATTCCCGAAATCGGCGCGCCCCACCTTTATGGCGCTGTCGGCGCCGCGCAAAAAAGCAATCCCCAAAAACTTTCTTCCGGCTGCCAGTTTTATATTGTTCTGGGCGAAAAAGTAACTCCAGACCAGCTCGACATGATGGAGAAACAGAAAAAAATCCGTTACAATGCGTTTCAACGCAAACTCTATCAGGAGATCGGTGGAATCCCCTTTTTGGATAATGACTACACCGTATTTGGAGAAGTCGTCAAAGGAATGGATATCGTGGAGAAGATCAGCAAGGTCCCAACCGACCTCCGGCAACGCCCGCTGGAAGATATCCTCGTCACCCGTGTGCGCATTAAAAATTAGGGACGAAGCGCCCTTGTCCATCCAAACTTCATTATTTCACTACCTTTAAAAGCCATTACGCAATATGTACGTATCCGGACGAAACCTTCTACTCGCCGCAGCAGTCCTGGTTCAGGCGCTTTCGTGCTCCAGGCCAACGGCTCAGTTCAGCTATTCCGGCGCACTTCAAGCGCCGGCGGAGATCCGTTTTGAGAATCAATCGGAAAAGGCCGAACGCTTTGAGTGGGATTTCGGCGATGGCGCCCGTTCACAGGACTCCCTGCCGATGCATGTGTACAAGCGCTCCGGCCTGTACAACGTCCGCCTGACGGCCATTATGGGAAACAAATCTCGCACCATGGAACAACCACTTAAAGTAGACGCCCCAGGGAAATGCCTGGTGGAAATCGAAACAGAATTTGGGAACATGCTCGTCTGGCTCTACGACAGTACCCCGCAACATCGCGACAATTTCCTCAAACTCGCCGAACAGGGATACTTCGACAGCCTGCTCTTCCACCGGGTCATCAAAGGGTTCATGATCCAGGGCGGCGACCCCAACTCCCGCAATGCTCCCAAGAACCAGCCCCTTGGTTCCGGCGGCCCCGGGTATACCATTCCCGCCGAGTTCGTGGACTCGCTGGTCCATTTCAAAGGCGCCCTCGCCGCCGCACGCACCGGCGATCAGGTGAACCCCGAAAAACGCTCCTCCGGCTCCCAGTTCTATATTGTACAAGGGCAGCCCGTCACCGCAGAGCAACTGGACCAACTGGAAGCGCGAAAAGGCTTCCACTACAGCAAAGAACAGCGGGATACGTACCTCCAAACCGGCGGGACGCCCTTCCTGGATCGCGATTACACCGTCTTCGGCATGGTCATCAAAGGCCATGAAGTCATCGACAAGATTGCTGAAGCGCAGAAAGACAGCCGCGACCGGCCTTTGCAGGACGTTCGGATGAAAATAACGCCGGTTAATTAGACGTTAGCTGTTAGCTGTTAGACGTTAGAGGAAACGGGTTCCTTCCAACGTCTAACAGCTAACCGCTAACGTCTAACCTATATTGGCGAATAGATATGGATCAGGGACCGCACCTGGGGGTCGGTTTCGATCCCGGGGGTGGCTGTCGAAAATCCTCCAGCAGCGCTTCTTCGAGTACCAAAAGGGCCTCCTGTTTCCGTCCCAGGGCGAAAAGGCAGGCGACCCGGGCATATTCCAACTCAGGACCAAAGCCCATGGCATCGCTGTTTTCTAACATAGCCCAGGCTTTGCGGGCCTTTCCTTTTGCCAAGAGAAAGGAAGCGTAGGTAATCCAATAATAGACTTCCTCCGGCGCGAGGGAAATGGCTTGCTGGATATAATGTTCGGCCGCTTTATCATTTCCGATACGGGCCTGGGCATCGGCCATGGCGGCAAAATAAGTTTCCTGCTCCCCATCAATACGAATCGCTTTGGAAAAATACTGGATCGCTTTAGGCCAGTTTTCTTCCGCAGCGAAGCATTTTCCAAGAAAGAACAAGGCTTCGTCGTTCAGGGGATCGAGGCGAAGCGCATGGAGCAACGCTTTTTGTCCTGCCGGATAGGACCCAATATAAAAATGGCACTGTCCGGCGCGCATCGCCAGATCGGAATCGGCCGGAAAATGCTCCTGCATCTCTTCGATTACCCGGAGGGCGTTGGCGTAATCCCGGAGTTCAAAACAGAGTTCGATGTACTCCCGGTAGGCCATTTCAAACGCCGGGTCGATGAGAAAGGCATACTCCAGGGCTTCGAGAGCGTCCTCATAAGCCGCTTCATAGGCCAGAGCCTGCCCCAGATTGAACCAGGCCAGCGCGGTATAGGGATGGTCGTCGACCAGCGCCTGGTGAAACACGATACTTTCTTTGTACTTGCGGGTAATCTCTACGGCTATTCCGAATCGCTCCAACGCCTCGGGATGCCCGGGCCGCCATTCCAATGCCGAGCGAAGGGCCTGATACATCCCCTCGTACTCTTCCATCTGCTCCAGGATCAGGCCCTGGATGTAGAGGATGTCCGACCGGTCATCCGGGGTTTCTGATTCGGCAAACCGGTCTTCAAGTACATCAAGGGCTGCCTCGTATTCACCCAGAAACGCCAGCGATTCTGCCCGTAGAAGGCATATATCCAGTTCGAAGGGATTGAGGTGCATCGCGCCATCCAGGGCTTCCAGGGCTTTATGTGCTTCCGAAGCCCTAAGGAGGAGTTCTGCTTTTCTTAAATGGAGATCCAGGGTATAGGGATAATGCCGCAAAGCGGCGTTGATCAGCTCCAGCGCGCGGCCGGGCTGGTCGTCGTCTTCAAAATAATCGGCAAGCAGTTCAAACTCGGGTTCAGAAAAGAACACCTCTTGCTCTTCTTGCAGCATGGTTTCCAGAATGGTCAAAAGCTGATGCAAATCCGGACGGAGATCAGAACCCGATGTTGACATGGTCGTCTATTTAACCTATTTGCTTTCAAATATACTGAAAAGGACGGCCTTCAACAACACCTTTCCGCCCTTGGGAAAGCGCATTAATGGAACGGTCGGCTAAGAAAGGAAAACGGTCGATAAGGATAACATATTGTCAATAAACAGTTTATAAAGAACGGTTATATAAGGCGGCCGAACCGGGCCGGACCGGCTTCGTTTGGCGCACGGGGCGCCCAAAGACACGGAGCAACGTATTAAGTTTTTGCTTATATTTTTTATTTCAAAGTTTTCCTGCTTACCAGGAACACACCGGAAAAAATGAGCACCGCAGCTCCTGCCTTCACCGCATCGAGTTGGTCTTGTCCAAATGCGAGCGCAATACCGGTAGCGAGTAAGGGCTGGAGATAAATGTAAATGCTCACGATGGATGGATTGACGATTGCCAGAGCATACGCGTTGAGCAGATAGGCCATAAATGTTGTAAATACGAGCACATACGCCACGGATATCCACAGCCCCGGAGAAAAGGAGGCCCACTGCACTTCCTGAAGCTGCCCCCAGCCAAAGGGCAAAACCATAACCGACCCAATCAGGAAAATCCACTTGCTCACCGAAATCGGGTGGTATTTATACATGAGCTTCTTTACCAACACTAAATAGAACCCATACGACACCGCGTTGATAAATATAAACAAGTTGCCCAGCATTTGCTCTTTCCTGAACGCCAGATGCTTTCCGTAGGCAAGAAGCAGGGCGGCGCCGGTGAGTCCCAGTAGAATGCCGGCTACTTTGACCGGGGTAATCCGCTCCCGGATTAGGATAGCCGAAGCCAAAAGCACTAAAATGGGCGTGGTG
This sequence comes from Haliscomenobacter sp., assembly GCA_016713275.1. Taxonomy (GTDB): domain Bacteria; phylum Bacteroidota; class Bacteroidia; order Chitinophagales; family Saprospiraceae; genus JADJPL01. The sequence continues at coordinate 103,080 of JADJPL010000011.1, read as the reverse complement.
GTCATAATCAGAGAGGCATTGATCGGCGGGGTGAGGTGCAGCCCCATGAAAAACAAGGTCATGTTGATGGCTACCCCCGTCAGAGCGCACAGCACTACACGGGGCCAATCTTCCCGCGCAATGCGTTCTTTTTTGATCCAGGAATCGAACAGCCAAAATAACAGGCTTGCGCTGCCCGCCCTCAAAACAATAAACGCTAAAGGCTTGATCTCTCCGCCCGACATCGCCTCCCGGGCAATGCTGTAATTGGCGCCATAAATCAGCGCCACGCCAAGGAGGGCCAAATGGGCCTGGATGGTTTTTGACACAAAACGCAAGGTTCAAAGTTCAAGGCTCAAAGATAATCCTGCGTTTGGACCTTTTTCCTTGAACCTTGAACTTATTCCCACAGCACTGCGGGAAACAACTCGTTTGGAATCTATCTGCCAGCGTCAAGAGGTCTGCTCCCTGCTCCCTGATCTCATTTCCTATTCTGAAGCGACTGGATCAGCTTGCGGTTAAAATCCAGATCAGCCCGTACATACATCGCCAGTTTCCTGGCAGGAACGACCTTCCGCATCCGGGTATAATAATCGCGTTTCAGCTTGAGCAGTTCTTCTTCCATATCCAGATGGTCCGTAAGGAAACGCTCCACCTCCTGATCAGACATGGTTTGGAAATCGCGTTCGGCGCGGTACTTTTCGCGAATTTTTTTCATTTCGCTTTCGTACTGGTTATGAATAGGCCAAAACTTCTCTGCTTCTTCAGGGGTAAGTTTCATGCGCTCTGTGATAAACGCCACCCGCATGGACCGTATCCTGGACTCCATATTTCCTTGAGCGCTCAGCCCTGCGGACGCCAGCGCGGCGAAGACCAATGTTAACCAAATGTGTTTCATTACTGTAAAATTTACCGGGTTAAAATAACGTTTCCAGGTCATCCGGATCAAGGCCTTCCAGCGCGTCCAGGAGCTCGTCTTCGCTGAGCGTTTCCCCTTCAAAAACCGAGCTGGGCAACCCGACGTCTTCAAACGAAGCCTCTTTTCCGCCTGCATCCAGAATCGTCCGGGTATCGAAATCGTGAATATTGGTTTCGATATACGAACGCACCTCCTCCACCGTGAGGCAGGCAATATCCTGACAAGGCTCGGCGCCCGGCGCCGTGCGCACGATCAAATAGCCGCCTACCGCCATCAGCACCAGAATAGAAGCCAGGGCCATAGCGTACCTGGGTTGCAGCAGGATTTGCCATTGCGCCGCAAGGGGTTGCCACCATGGCGTACGGACTGGTTGGCGGGGCGTCCATTGAATGCGCTGCATCAGGTCATCCTCCAGGTTCTGAAAATAGGTTTCCGGAACCTGAAACCCTTCCTTGCTTTCCTTCAGTTGTTCCAGCAAAGGGGATAAGGCCCTTAGTTCGTCCCTGAGTTCCTCCTTCGGGTTCATATCTTTTGATTTTTCGTTCATTTCCTGCATTATTCCAACCCGCGTTCGCGGAAGTAATGTTCTATTTTCTTTACCGCATGATGAAAAGACGCTTTTAAGGCGCCTTCCGACGTATTCAATACTGCGGCCATGTCCTGATAACTCATTTCTTCAAAATACCGCAGGTTAAAGACTTGCCGCTGTTTGTCGGGTAGCGCATGCAAGGCCTGATGCAGGGCCGCCTGCAACTTGTCGCCGTCAAAATAGGCGTCTGCCTGCAGCCGGTTGGCAATGGGCGCACCTTCCTCATCAAGGGAGGTACTTCCCCGTTTTTTGCGCTGGTTCAAAAAGGTGATCGACTCGTTCGTCGCGATCCGGAACAACCAGGTATACAGGGCTGATTTGCCCTCAAACTGGTCAATACTGCGGAACACTTTGACCATGCAGTTTTGGAGCACGTCGTTGGCATCTTCATGATCCAGCACCATTCGGCGGATCTGCCAATAGAGGCGCTCCTGGTACTTTCCCAGAAGAAGCCGAAAGCCCTTCTCCCGGGTTTGCTGATGTTGCATCAGGCCCAGAATTTGTTCGTCCGAGATAGCGGTTTCAGGCATCCTTTTCAGGCGGCATAAATGGTGGTCAATTTAATTATTGCAGCTTCTCCCCGATTTCATGTCCATGCCCAAATCCCGGCATCTGGGAATAAGACTCCCTCCACGCCGGAAAGTTTAATATGGCCATCATTTTCTCAAACCGCTGCTTCAAACGCATCGATCAAGTCAAGTTCCAAAACGGTTTTGCCGTCAATGGAATGGTACATGGGCTTGAACCGCGCGTTGCACAGGATTTCCCTGAAGGTATACGACGTATCGGCATGTACCGTTTGGGCAAAGGTTTCATCGTATCCTTCGAGGAGCACAATGACTTCCGCTTCCATTTCCTCCAGTTCATGGGGTCCTTTCTGGTACAGCGGGCTGTCCTCCTGAATTGGATGGACCAAAGTCCAGTTTAAAGGGAACATGACAACCTTGTCCCGTTCCAGGGGCAAGGTCGCGAACCGGCGCTTCCGCTGCCCGGAAGATTCCTCCGACCAGGTCATGATTACCTTGGCCTGCAGATTGATGAGCTTGTTGTGGCGCCCGTTGGCCATGCGCAAAAAGAACCCCGACCCCTCGAGATAAGGGCCGATCAGCGCATGGCGGCTAAAGAGGATGTTCGCTTTGGGCCTGGAAAACCGGGCGAAGATCAATCCTGTGGCCAGGGCCACCGTCAAAATACCTACCAAAGCATCCATAGCAGCCAGCGCGTTGGCCATTGGCGACTGGGGGCTAATGCCTCCATAGCCCACCGTGGTGAAGGTCTGTATGCTAAAAAAAAACAATTGGGCGTATTCCAGAAGCCAATGGCCCGGCTGAGCGCCATGAAACCCCTCCAGTCCGGAAAGGTAAAACAGGCCTCCAAAAAGGGCGTTGACGACGAAATAATACAAAATCACCAACCCCAGGAATTGGGGCCAGGGCATTTCCACCAGATTCTGGTAGGGAGTCCAGAGCCGACGGCCAATACGCAGAATATTGAAGCTGCCATCCTTATTGAGCAACCGGCCGCCCTGGGTGCTAACCCGGGTTCCAAAGCCAAGATCGTTTTCCTCGAAGGGTTTGGGATTGCGCCGGTTGCGCATTCGGGTTATGGGCATATGGGCGTTTTCTGGTCAAAGAGGTTCCTTTTGGCGAAAAATATAAAGGATCAGCACAACAAACAACAAGGACCCAAGGATTCCCAATTGGATAATCTGTTTTTGTTCCCGAAAAATCCGGCTCTCCAGATAAAAGGGGTTGGGTGCGTTGGGCGTACCGGACCCCGGCAACAGACTCCAGTGCGTGGGGTCCTGATTATCCAGGCTGGGCAGCTTGAGGCTAAGCACGGCCCCTGCCTGTTCGCCGCTCAGGCAATACGCGACGCTGTCTATGGATTCCTTGTGCGGCCCATATAAATACAACCCTTCTTCATACCGGTTCAAGCCGAAAGGAAGAGGCCCTGTCACCGGATGCGCGCCGGGAAACGCCTTGCGGAACCGGTCCGGATCTTTACTCACGATCAAATAGGCTTTGGCCCCGATGACCACATCCGGAAAAACAAAGGAGTGGCCCAACTGGTCGCGCAATTCAATGCCTTTAAGGGAAACCGGTTTTCTGGAATCGTTAAACAACTCCACCCAATCGCCGGCGCCGGCGCCAGCCGGGCATATTTCATTGATGACCAGCTTGCCCGCAAGCGCGTGAACGGCGGGTTCGAAAACTGCCTGCAAGCGAACCGCGCCTCTGGCAAGCGAGATTTTCATGGATGGGTTGTGTTGCCCAGCCGTTGTCCCTTCCCAATGAGAGAATCGGTATCCGTAGGCCGGAATGGCTTCTACGTCCACCGGTATCGAGGCGAAATACCATCCCTGAAACACGTTATGCACTTGCAGATGCTTGTTTACCACGATTTCACCTCCTTTCGAAACCGCCAATTCCAGCGCAACCGGGCTCCCTGGCTCGAATGCCTCCCCCAGATGGCGCCACATAAAAGCAGGCCGTTTGCGGGCGAATGTGCGCAGGGCTTCCACTTCTTTTTCCCATCGCCCCAGGTTCTGCCCCCATCGCTCGGTATGACGGGGCATTTCCGGCTGGTATTGCCGGTAAAACGCCTCAATCCGCGTCAGAACCCGTTCCGGCTGCAGGCTGGCATTCAGATGGTCAGCAAACCGGTTGAGAAATTGACTCCTGAATTCCGGATTCTCCAACAGTTTTCGCAGCATAAAGGTGCTCCAGGGCGGGTTGGGCCAGGCGGGGCCATCGGCTGTGGTATGGAAAGCGAGGCTGTTGTTCCGGTACGCCAGCGAATCGTGAAGGCCCATGCCCCAGTCGGTATCAAAAAGAATCCACCGCCAACGGGCGCCGGGGCGGCGTGCCCGCCAAAACCGGATATTTCCACCCGCGTCCTGGTTATCGAAATAGATCTGCGCGATCTGGTGGTCTATAAAATTGGAAACCTCTATTTCGGAAGCCACCCTGCTATAGTGCGCCGGATCGGCCAGATCGTGGGTTTCCAGGAATTCAAGCAAGCGCTGGTACTGGACCCGGCTGCCTTTTTGATGGTGTACAGGTGCTCCAACAGGTCGACGGAGTCCCGGTCGACCGGATGATGCGCGGCGATGAACGACCCATTGATCTTTTCCCGGATATTGTATATCCCCCAGTACACGCCATTGAGGTAAACCCTGGCGGGGCGGCTGGCCTGGACATCCAGGTCCCAGCCCTTCACTACCTGGGTAATGAGGGCATCCCGAAAATGGGCGCCGTAAAAATCGCTGCCCCCATTCCGCAATACCAGGTAATCAAAACGGGATGGCCCTTCCGGCCCAAAAACCGGGTAATCGAAATCACTTGCACCGTATTTTTTCCGGGCAACCAGGGCAAGAGACTTTTGGGGAAAAAGCCGGCTCATCCCTCCAAACATCCGCAACCCGGTGAGGCTGTTATGCACGCATGCCCCGGACGGCTCAAACAGTTCCACATTGGCAACCACTTCCTCCCGGCTCCAAAAATTGGCGCCCGGAAGATTTATCCTGGCGGTATTCGCCGCGTTCCCCTGAACGAACAAGCCCTTCTCCGCGTCGAACAACACCTTTGGAGCTATAGAAACCGAAACAACCGGCAAGGAAGGAGAAAAATCGGCAATAAAAAACGTGTGGGTTTTCGCCTGGCGCTGCCCATCCGGACGAATGGCAATCGCCCGCACTACCGTCGTCCTGGAAACCTGGATTGGCGCGGCGTACCTGGTCTTTTCTGGCCCTGGCGTGGAGCCGTCGGTCGTGTAAAACACCAAGGCTCCGGGAGATTCGAGTTGGAGAGAAACCGGATGCGCATAAAAACCCCCTGGAGCGGAAAAAACCAAATCCGAGCCCCGGGTTGAGGGCGGCTGCCCAGGCAGCAACGCTGCCGTAAGCCAAAAGCAGGCTATCAAGGAAATAAGTTTCATGGGATTATCCGACTTATCCTATAAAATAGTACGGGAGCAATATACTCACCGAAACCGTATATACGAAAAAAACGCCTGAAGGTTTCCCTTGGGAATTTCCGGAAGGTCCGTATTATTGTAATTTGTACCTGGCGGGAAGCAGTTTCGGGAATTCCCGGCCTCTTCCGTCTGCAAATTTGACTATCTACGAAACGCACCAATTCAACTGCGCATGGCACACCTGCTGGCAAAATGGGTCTATTTTAAGTGGTGGAAATGGAAGATTACCGGCGCCTTCCCATCGGATATCCCTAAATATATCATTATCGCCGCACCTCATACTTCCTGGTGGGATCTCATTATGGGCTTTACGGTTCGGGCAATTACAGGCATTAAAGCGGGTTATATCGGTAAAGATTCCCTGTTCAAACCGCCTTTTGGTTGGTTTTTTCGCTGGACAGGGGGCCAACCGGTAGACCGGAGCAAAAGCAACAACATGGTGGAAGCCATGGTCCAACTATTCCAATCCAGGGAAGAACTCATCATCGCGCTGGCGCCGGAGGGAACGCGCAAAAAAGTGAGTCAGCTCCGCACCGGATTTTATTATATCGCTCTGGGCGCCAACGTACCGCTGGTACTCGTCAAACTGGATTTTGCCCACAAAGAAGTCGGAGTCAGCGAGCCTTTCTACCCTACCGGCAACAAAGAGGAGGATTTTGAACACATCCTGACATTTTTCAGGGGCGTAGAGGGCTATCGCAGAGGACAGGGGATTTATTTTTAGAAAGACTTCGTTTCTTCTCCTTCTTCGGCAAGTTGAAAAAACTGCATCTCGTGAAGCTGCTTGTAGTGGCCGCCTTCAATTTTCAACAGTTCTTCTTCCGTACCATATTCTATTACCTCCCCAAGGTGCATCACCAGGATTTTGCCGGCATGCCGGATGGTGGATAGGCGGTGGGCAATAATAATCGACGTGCGCTTGGCAATCAAAGTTTCAATGGCAAACTGGATCACACTTTCCGTTTCCGGGTCGATGGAGGACGTCGCCTCGTCCAGAATCAAAATATCGGGATCGAAAACCAACGCCCGGACAAAAGAGATCAGCTGGCGCTGGCCCATCGACAACGTAGCGCCGCGCTCCATCACCTGATAGTCGTATCCTCCGGGCAAGCGCTCGATGAAGGCATGCGCGCCGATCATCCGGGCGGCAGCAACCACCGTTTCCCTGCTAATAGCCGGATCGCGCAACGTGATGTTTTCAAAAACCGTCCCGGAGAACAGAAAAACATCCTGAAGCACCAGGGCAATGCGCCTGCGGTAGGCATACAGATCATACGAACGGATATCCACCCCATCTACCCGGATACTCCCTTCCTGGTAGTCGTAAAACCGGTTCAGCAGACCAATGGTGGTGCTTTTCCCCGAGCCGGTAGCCCCGTACCACGGCGAGCGTTTCGCCTGCAGCCACGGAAAAGCTAACGTCCCGCAGAACGTAATCCTTGCCATTATACGCAAACTGACCCGGTCAAATTCCACTTCGCCCCGCAGCCGGTCGGGTTTGACCGTGCCGGAATTTTCGATTTGTTCGCTCTGATCCAACAAGTTGAATACCCGTTCGGCAGCCACGAGCCCCATCTGCAGGGTATTAAATTTATCAGCAAGTAACCGGATAGGGTTAAATAGCATGTTCAGATAGATCGGGAAAGCCACCAAAGCCCCAAGCGTCACTTCCTCCGAGATCACTCCCCGAGCTCCCCACCATACCATTAGCCCCAGCGACGCAGCGGAAATAATATCCACCACCGGGTAAAAAACGGCGTAGTAGAGCACCGAATCCAGGTTCGCTTGCGTGTATTCGCGGTTGATTTTTCTGAATTTTCCAGCTTCCTGCGCTTCGGCATGGAAGATTTGAACAATGCGCATCCCGGTGATGCGTTCCTGCAAAAATGCGTTCATGCGCGCGACTTGAGTGCGCACTTTCTGGAAAGAAACCTTCACTTTTTCCTTGAAAATATAACTCGCCAGAACGAGAAAAGGCAGGACCAGCATGCAGATCAGCGTCAGTTTCCAACTCGTGTAAAACATGATCCCCAGCACGACGATCAGCGTCAGTACATCCGCCAGCATGGTAATAATTCCCTGGGAAAAACGGTGTTGATCGTTTCCAGATCGTTGATGGTGCGCGTAGTCGAGTTGCCAATGGGGGTTCGGTCGAAATACGACAGCCTCAAGGACGTGATATGGCGGAACACCCACACCCGCAAGTCGCGCACAACCACCTGGCCCAGCCAGTTCGTCTGGTATATAAACACGTATTGAAGAATGGCATGAAGCACCAGCGCGGCGGTAAACCACAAAGCCATTCGCCCCAGCCCCTGCAAGTCGTACTTGAAAATGTGGTCGTCGACCATGACCTGTACCAAATAAGGCCGCAACGTGGCCAAAGGCGCCAGAACGACCGCCAGAACGGCCGAAAGCCAGAAACTTGCCGGATAGGGCTTCGCCTGGGCCATCACCCGCAACAACAAATGCCAGTCCAGTTTATTAGGGTTGGAGGTTGCCAATTTCTGCCGGGTTATGAGTAATCTAATTCCGCAAAAGTAAAATGAAAAACAGCTTTTCCCGCATATAGTTGCAACGCCTTTCCCAAAACCATAAAAAACGCCGCTTCATAGCAAGCCCTCGTCTGCAAAACTGAGGTATCCTTTCTCCGACACAATGAGGTGATCCAGTACCAGCACTTCCAGCGCATCTCCTGCCTGCTGCAGTTTTTTGGTCAGCTCCAGATCGGCCTGGCTTGGCTGCAGATTTCCCGATGGATGGTTATGGCTCAACACCACCGAACAGGCGGAATACTCAATTGCCCGGCGAAAAACCAGCTTGGGATCTACGACCGTTCCGGAAATGCCTCCGGCGCTAATCCGTTCTTTGCCTATCACCAGGTTGGCGCGGTTGAGTAGCAACACCCAAAACTCTTCATGGGGCAGATCGGCCAGCGAGGGAAAAAGGGACTGAAACGCATCCTGGCTGGACCGCACCTGATGTTTCGCAGGCAGTTCTGCGGTTTGCCTCCTGCGGCCAAGTTCCAGCGCTGCGGCGATCAGCGTCGCTTTGGTCGAGCCAATTCCTTTAAACCGGGTCAGGTCCCTGATGCTGCATTTGCCCAGGTTGTTGAGGTCATGCCCAACCGAATGCAGAATCCGCTGAGAAAGCACGAGGGCATTTTCATCCCTCGAACCCGAGCCTACCAGGATAGCCAGCAACTCCGCATCCGTAAGCGCTTTCTTGCCTGCGGACTGGAATTTTTCCCTGGGGCGGTCTTCTTTGGCCAGGCATTTGATCGTCAGTTTTTCCTTTGAATATCCGTTTTGCATTACCAGGGTTTTTTGTTCCATTGAATTGGGTTCTTTTTATGCCAATAAAAATATACCTTTCCATAGTACAGCGAAACCTCCAAACCGCAAGACCCATTCCATGCCTGCATTCACTTTTCGACCTAACGAACGCTTGAAAAGCCGGAAAACCATCGGAAACCTCTTTAAAACCGGGAATTCCTTCGGCATGTATCCCCTGCGGGCCGTTTGGATTGAGGTGGAACAACTCCCCGGCAACTGTCCCTTCCAAATGACGGTTAGCGTGCCCAAAAAACGTTTCCCCAAAGCAGCAGACCGCAACCGCATCCGGAGGCAGGTCCGCGAAGCCTTTCGCCTGAACAAACACCGGCTCCAGCCAACCCAAACCCCTCCCCCAAAACCCATCGCACTCATGATCCTGTATACCGCAACCGAACAGCTTCCTTACTCCGCCATCGAGGAAGCAATGATCCGGCTGGTAAAAAAATTGGGGAGAAGGGGGTAGAGAGGATGTAGAGGATGTAGAGGATGTAGAGGATGTAGAGGATGTGGAGGATGTGGAGGAGAAGGAGGAGGTAGAGGATTAATCTATTTTTGTACGAACCTTTTTTTAAAATAATCGGTCTTTAGTAGGGATTAGGGAGCAGGGATTACGTTGCTCCCTAATCCCTGCTCTCTAATCCCTGCTCCTTATGTCCTTTCAACCATTACGCTTTTTCCTGCTGCTTCTGGGCTTTATTCCCTGGGATCAGTGCATGCGCAGAAAGTGCTCCAAATAGAGCGTTTGGGTAGCGCGCGCACCCAAAATTATCCATCGGCACGGTGCTGACGTATCAGCTGCACGGTGACCCGATCTGGTATAGCGGGGAGATCATCAACCTGCTTCCTGAGGACAGCATCGTACTTTTTCACAACCGGTATATCAAAGTAGACAAAATTCGGGCGTTCCGATGGGAGTTGGGATGGCCCCGAAGCGTGAGCCGGCAGTTGCTCTGGTTTGGGGCAGGGTGGTCAGGGTTTGCGTTGATCGGCACAGCTACCGACGGCAACCCCGACACGCAGTATGAATGGTCGGATGCGGCGGTTACGGGAACTTCCGTAGCAACCTCCTGGCTATTGCCCAAGCTTTTCAAGTACCGGAAAATGCGGTTTGGGAAAAACAGGCGATTGCGGGCGCTCGATCTCGATCCTGCAGCAACCCAGCCGTAGCCCAACGCGTCTGCTTAGGGCTCCACGACGACCTCCTGGATGGGAGAATAATATTCTATAGCCGAAAGTACCGTACGGTTTTGACGGGTGGTTTTCAGTTCCTGCTTTTTAACCAGATAGAGTTCGTACGTCCCGGGGTGCATACCGCTTAGCTGGCTGGAAGTCAGGACAGCCCGGTCCCCGGAAAACCCTTCGGCCAACGTTACCGAGAAGGTATCGCCTGCTTCATCGGTAAACAACAGCAACAGCGTTTCTCCCGGCTGGAGCGATTGCGCTTCCATCGATAGCACGCCCCCTGTTTTCAGCCTCAACGGCGATTCCATGCGCATTTGCTTGATCCCGGCCATGCTCAGAACCACGCTCCGTTTTCTTCCAGCATCATCCTGAAATTCAAACACATGCCTTCCTGTATAAGGCCCTGGCTGCAAGCGTTCATAGCGAATAGCATAAGATCCCAGCGCTTTTTCCCGCATCGATTGACCTTGAAAACGCACGCCCGACGCCAGTTTCTTTGGGCGGGCATTCCCTACCGAATCGCCTTCAAAAAACATGATCTGCGCTTTGTATTCGTTCTCTGGAGAGAGAAACGCACAAAAGCTTCCGCAAAGACATGAGGCGTCTTTTCCTGGGAAACCTCCTCGCGGCAGGCGAATACCAGCAAGGCCAATCCGGCCGTCCATACGGACAAAATCCTAACGGTCGGTTTCGGCATCTGGAACAGGATAATGGTTCTGAAAATAATGGCCGAAAGCCAACAGACGGCCTTCCTGCCCAAAACCAGCCATGAACTGGATCCCAATGGGCAGTCCGTTTTCGTGCAACCCGGCAGGAAGCGCGATCGCCGGAATGCCCGCCATATTGGCCTGGACCGTAAACACATCGGCCAGGTACATGGTTACCGGGTCCTCCAGGCTTTCGCCCAGGTTCCAGGCGGTTCCCGGCGCTGTAGGCATCAAAATAAAATCGTATTCCTTCAGGATCGCTTCCGTCCGGTCCCGGATCAACCGGCGCACCTTTTGCGCCCGGCTGTAATAGGCATCGTAATACCCCGAACTCAGCACAAAAGCGCCCAGCATGATCCGGCGCTTAACCTCTCTTCCAAACCCCTCGGTACGCGATTTTTTATACGTGGCTTCCAGACTGCCCGCCTCTTTGCTCCGGTACCCAAACCGCATCCCGTCGTATCGAGATAAATTCGACGACGCTTCCGCCGTGGTCAGCACGTAGTAGGCGGGGATCAGGTAGTCCAGGTATTCAAACGAAACTTCCTCCACCGTATGCCCCGCTTCGCGAAGCCATCCGATCAGGTGGAGGGAGCGGTTCCGTACGCCAGGATCCAGATTGGGGTGATTGATCGCCGTATCCAGGTACGCGATCCGGGCAGGACCTTGAAACGCCAAACTCGAGGAATAAGCCTCCGGCGGGTCGGGAATCGCGGTGCTGTCGTAGGCATCCGGACCCGCAATGCACTCCAATACCTTAGCGACGTCCTCCACGTGATGGGCCAGAATGCCGATCTGGTCAAAAGAAGAACCGTAAGCCAGCAACCCATGCCGGGAAATGCGCCCGTAGCTCGGTTTAAATCCCACTACGCCGCAAAACGCCGCAGGCTGCCGCACCGACCCTCCGGTGTCCGAGCCCAAAGACGCCAGACAAGTGCCGGTCTGCACCGATACCGCCGAAGCGCCAGACGATCCGCCCGGAATTTTAGAGGGGTCGGCGCCATGACGGGTTGGCCCATACACCGACGTTTCGTTGGTAGATCCCATGGCGAATTCGTCGCAATTCACGCGGCCCAGGATGATCGCTCCTGCGTTCAGCAAACGCTCTACGGCCGTAGATGAAAACAGGGAGCGAAACCCTTCCAGTATCTTGGACCCACCGGTCACCTGATGTCCGGCATAACAGATCACATCCTTGATCGACACGACCAAGCCGTGAAGCGGTCCGGCGCCTGCCGGATCTTTGGCGTATTGTTCGTCCAGCGTTTTCGCCCGCGCTTTGGCCTCGGCTGCAAAAACTTCCACGTAGATATTCAGATCGCGGGTGGCTTCCATGCGGGCCAAATACCCCTCCACCAGCGCCGAAAGGGTGAGCTCGCCGCGCTTCAGGCCGTCTTTGATCGATTGTAAACTCCGGTAAGCCTCCATTGTCAGCGGGTCTGGGATTTCATTTTTTCAATCAACGCATCCAACGTCAAGGATTCCTGGGTTCCTTGCACCATGTCCTTGAGCGCAATCTGTCCGGTTTGCATCTCGGAGTCTCCAATCAGCGCCACAAAAGGCACGCTCCGGTCGTTGGCGTATTTCAGTTGCTTTTTCAACTTGACCGGATCGGGGTAGATCTCCGCGCAAATACCAGCTTTTCTGACCTCGGTTAGTAGGCGAAACGCAAATTGATGGGTCTGTTCGTCGAACGCGGCAAAGAGGAGCTTCAGTTGATCGGAAGCTTCCGAAGGAAACAAGCCCTGTTCTTCCATGACGTCGTAAATGCGTTCGGCGCCAAAAGAGATACCCACCCCCGGCACATCCGGCAAACCAAATACTCCGGTGAGGTTGTCGTAGCGGCCGCCACCACCCAGGCTTCCCATTTGGACCGCCTTGCCCTGCACTTCAAAAATACAGCCGGTGTAGTAGTTCAGGCCCCTGGCCAACGTCGGGTCGAATTCCAGGGAGTTACCAGAGGAGGCCCAGGGATCGAGGTAGGCAAACAACGTTCGAAGTTCCGCAATTCCTTTTTCCCCGGACGCATTCCCGGCAAGGAGTACTTCCAGGGTCTCCAGGGTCTTGGCCTCCAGAATTTGTTCAATTTTGGCAACAGCCGATTCGGGAATACCTCTCTCTGCCATTTCCTTACGAACGCCTTCCTGGCCTATTTTATCCAATTTATCAATAGCCACCGTCATGCTGGTCAGCTGATCCGGAATACCGGCCACTTCAGCGATGGCAGCCAGCACCTTGCGGTTGTTCACTTTGATCGTCACCGGCAAGCCGAGGCGGGCGAAGACTTCGTCGTAAATCTGGACGAGCTCCGCTTCATAGACCAACGACTCGGAGCCAACCACATCCGCATCGCATTGAAAAAATTCCTGATAACGGCCCTTTGCAGGCCGGTCGCCCCGCCATACCGGCTGGATCTGGTACCGTTTGAACGGCATGGGAATCTCGTTCAGGTGCATCACCACAAACCGGGCAAACGGCACGGTGAGGTCGTACCGGAGGCCGCGTTTGGAAATAGAGGCCGTAAGCCGCCGGGAATCGCGGGCATCAAGAGCCGATGTATCCGCTTCTGCCAAATAATCGCCGTTGTTCAGCACCTTGAATAACAGCCGGTCGCCCTCTTCCCCATACTTTCCGGTGAGGGTCGACAGGTTCTCCATCACCGGCGTTTCGATGGGCTGATAGCCATATTTGATAAACACCGATTTGATCGCGTCGAAAAGGTAATTGCGTTTGTATACCTGTTCAGGTGAAAAGTCGCGCGTACCTTTGGGTATGCTGGGTTTCATGGTCAATAGTTTATTCGATGTACGATGTACGGTGTACGGTTTACGGTTTACGGTTTACGGTTTACGGTTTACGATGTACGAGGTACGAGGTATGATGTACGATTTACGAGGTACTGAATTTTTAGGTTTCGAGGAGCTTGTATCCGTAAAGGGCCCCAGAATGTACCAGTTGTCATTCACTCACTTAATATCCATTTCGAAACTATCGAATATGGCGTTCTCCCCCTTTGAAGGGGGTCGGGGTGATGAACCTTTTCAACAGCATCCCAAAACCTTCATCCCCCTAACCCCCTTCAAAGGGGGAAAGTCCGTTGTCATCCTTTGCAATGGGGTGAAGGAATACCACCCGCTCCCTGAAAAGGGCTTTGATATAACTTCTAATATCCCTTGCTTATTAAATCACACCTCGTACATCGTACCTCGTACCTCGTCAGAGTGCTTTGCTGAACTGTTTAAGGAACCGCACGTCGTTTTCAAAGAGCAGGCGGATATCGGTAATGGTGTACAACATCATGGCCTGGCGTTCGATCCCCATACCGAAGGCGAAACCGCTGTAGACCTCCGGGTCGATACCGCAATTGATCAGCACCTGGGGGTCTACCATCCCGCAGCCCATGATCTCCACCCAGCCGGAATATTTACAGACATTGCATCCCTTGCTGTTGCAAATAAAGCAAGAGACGTCCATTTCGGCACTGGGTTCGGTGAACGGGAAGAACGAGGGGCGCAGGCGGATTTTCGTATGGGGCCCATACATTTCCTGGGCGAAATAATAAAGGGTTTGTTTCATATCGGCGAACGAAACGCCTTTGTCGATATACAGCCCTTCGACCTGATGAAACTGGCAATGCGAGCGCGCAGAGATGGTCTCATTGCGGTAAACGCGCCCCGGAGCGATGATCCGGATCGGCGGCTTCTGGGTGGTCATCACCCGGGCCTGCACCGAGGAAGTATGGGTACGGAGCAGCATTTCGGCGCTGTTCAGCAGGTAATAGGTATCCTGCATATCCCGGGCAGGGTGATCTTCCGGGGTGTTCATGGCGGAGAAGTTGTGCCAGTCGTCCTCGATCTCCCGTTCTTCCGCTACCACGAACCCGATGCGTTCGAAAATTTGAATAATGCGGTTCAGGGTGATGGAAACCGGGTGCCTGGAGCCGAGGTCCAGCGGTTCTCCCGGGGCGGTGAGGTCGAGGTTTTGCGCCTGCGCTTCTTCTGCAGCTACTTCAGCCTGGAGGCGGAATACTTCAAACTTCGCTTCTGCCAGGGTTTTGGCCTGGTTGATCAACTGGCCGAAATCGCGCTTGAGTTCCCCGGGAACGTTCCGGATTTCCCCCATGAGGGGCTTGAGGATGTTTTTGGTTCCAACGAAGCGCACGCGAAATTGTTCTACGGCTTCCGGCCCTTGCGGGTTGGCGTTTTCGATTTCCTGAAGGAGTTCCTTCACTTGGGTCATTGCATCAACTGACATAATCCATTCGTTTTTGCGGGCGGACCAGCCCTTTTCAACGGACAACAAAGGTAGGCAAAATATGGCGTTTGCTCCTTTTTCCCTTACATTTGGTGTTTGCGGGAAATAAAAATTGCACCAGTTTAGGAGCTATCTTGTAGCATTTTTATAACTACGGCTTGTCCGTATATTGCCCTCCCAGCGAAACCCGATCCCGTTCTTGAACGGGATCGCCTTAGGGATCAACCGCTTGGCAAGGTTAAACGCAACGACCGGTTTCCAAGCGGTTGAAGCCCATAAAGCGAGGCTTTTCGGAGCCCAAGGCGAAAGGGGCCCTTTTTTTTTTTTTTTTGGGGGGGGGGGCAAAAACCCCCGGGGGGGCCGGCGCCCCGGCGGCGGGGGCCCCCCCCAATTTTTTTTTGGGGAAAACCCCACAAGATTAGCGTTGAAGGGGGAGAACGCCATATTCTATGGTTTTGAGATAGCTTCTAGTAAAAATTATCGCGTTCCCAGGCAGCGAAATGCTCAAGCCTCCTCTCCAACATAAAAACCGCGGGGCATGAAGACCGTTCCTTCTTTCTTTCAAAAAGATGGCTTTTTTTTTACGCAAGGTAAACCGCTTTTGGTGTGGATCCTTTGCGCGACCCTGCTGACGGGGATGATCTACGCCCCGTATTTGCAGTCCATGAGCCTGTTCTTACTGAGCGCGCTGGCCGTGTTCGCCTGGGATACTTCCAGGACGTTCCCTATCCGGATCCATCCGGCGTTGAGGTCCTCTGGTAAACATTTTATTCGCCGTCCGGACTTTTGGGTCATCGCGCTCTATTTTATGCTCGTGTTGGCCGGAGTGCTGTACGCGTTGGATATGGGATACTGGCTGAGCCGCTTGCGCATTAAATTACCCTTCCTGGCGATCCCTTTGTTTTTTTTCTGCTCCCTTCCCTTAAGGAGCGGCCGTATCTTGGCCTATGGTACTTCCTCCTCGTTCTGCTTTCACTGACCAGCCTGGGCATACTAGTCAACTACCTCCGGCATTTTGAGGAGGTCAATCTGCTGATCAAACAAGGGCAGCCGGTCCCCATGCCGTGCAACCATATCCGGTACAGCCTCCTGCAAACGATGGGGGTAGCCGGAGGGCTTTACCTGCTCGAAAAGCGATTTACCATCCGCTTTCGGTGGGAGTCTTATCTTCTTGCTGCCCTCGTGCTATGGCTGGTGATTGCACAACATCTAATCGCGGTGCGCAGTGGGCTGGTCGTTTTGTACGCCCTTTTGGCGTTTTCCACCGCCCGTTACCTGTGGCGCACGCGGCGCTGGCTAACCGGCGCCGTTCTTCTGGCAGCGCTGGCTTCGGCGCCGGTGCTAGCCTACCAACTGGCGCCAAGTTTTCGCAACAAAGTCGGCTATATGCGGTACGACCTGGACATGTACCTTAAAGGACAGGACAAAGGGGTATTGTCCGATGCATCCCGCCTGATCTCCTGGAAGATTGGCTGGGATCTCTTCCGCCGCTCGCCCTGGACCGGCGTTGGTCCGGGCAACCTGAAAACAGAAGTAGACGCCATCTATGCCGCCGAGTACCCTCATATCAAAAAGCGGCTGATGCCGCACAACCAATTCCTGAGCGTTATGGCTGGCTCCGGAGCAATTGGCCTGGCGCTCTTTTTATCCGCTTTTTTGATCCCCCTGTTCTACCGGAGGCACTACCTGCATTTCCCTTTTCTGGCGCTGCATATCGCGGCCTTTCTTTCTTTCATGGTGGAGGCTACCCTCGAAAACGCCATGGGCGTGGCGTTTTTTCTGTTTTTCCTGGTTTTGGGGTTGAACTATTTGAACTCCGGGCCTGTCTCAAAAGTCCACTCTTTGCCCCTGGCATGAAATTTTATTTTCTTTTTTTCAATTTCAACAAAAATTGCTTGCAATTTTTTGTTGAAATTGAAAAAGAAACTGTTTTTTTGCTGCCTTGGGCAAAAACCGTCTTTTGAGACAGCCCCCTGATTTACGTCAAACAGGACACTATCAAAAAAACAAGAAGCATACCCAATGGAACATCCACACGACTTGCAGGAAATTTTTTCAGCTTACTTATCCTTATTTCCACAGGAAACAGCGCGCCAGAGGCCGTTCCGGGAGTTTATCGCGCATACCCCGTTTGAGGAACTATACCACAGGAAAAATTTCAACGGGCATATTACGGCAAGCGCATTCATTGTGGGTCCGGACCATACTCAGATGCTGCTGATCCGGCATAAACGTCTCGAAAGGTGGCTTCAACCGGGAGGACATGTCGATTATACCGATGCCTCCATCTTAGCGGCCGCATTCCGGGAAACATGGGAGGAAACCAATATCGATCCGCACGATTTAGAGTGGGTTAGACCTTCTTCTCGCTTAAATATTCCGGCAGATATTGACTCCCACGTCATCCCCGAAAACGAACTCAAACAAGAAAAGGAGCATATCCACCACGATTTCAGGTTTTTGTTCCGGTATCGGGGAGAAAAAACCGTTCGGATAAACCCTGCGGAAGTGACCCATTATGAATGGCAAGGTATGGAAGCCCTCTCCGTAAATCCGGAGTTTGCGCTTGTGGTGGAGAAAATCCGGTTTTTTCTCCAGCGATGATCCGGCCTATATCATCCGGGTGCTCATCCGCCCACCTCTTCCAAAAACCGCGCTTCTGTCCAGATTTCCACCGTGCCCAATGCCTGGGCTTTCTTTAATTTCGACCCAGCCTCTTCACCGACAACCAGGATATTCAAGTTCGAACTCACGGCCGCAAGGATCTTGGCGCCGGCAGCTTCTGCCTTCAACTGCGCCTCCTTGCGGCCCATTTGGGCCAGGGTTCCCGTAAAAAGGATGGTCTTCCCTGCCAGAGGGGCATCCGCCGAAGCGGCTTTGGGGCGGTCGTCCTCCGTTTGCCTGAGGTTTACCCCAAGGGCTTCCATTTCTTCCAGCATTTGGACGTTTCGGGGTTCTGGAAAAACTGCGTCACATTTTCTGCCACCACCGGGCCCACATCTTTGATATGGAGGTAATCCTCCAGCGACCAGGCTTTTAAATCCAGCACATGCTGGATTTCCCCTGCAAGAAGCTTGGATACTTTTTTTCCTAAATGGTGGATGCTCAAGCTATGCAGCAAACGGTGCACCGGGTTGCTTTTGGCTTTTTCCACGGAAGCCTTCAGATTGGAAGCGGATTTTTCTCCAAACCCTTCCAGGGTCGCCAGCTGGCTGTAATCCAAGCGATATACATCCGGCAGGGACCGGACCCACCCCAGTTCATAAAACCGCTCCACGATCGATTTGCCCAGTCCCTCGATATCCATCGCATCTTTGGATACGTGGAAAATGATCCGCTGCAGATCCTGGGCGCCGCAGACGCAATCCGGGCAACGCCAGGCGGCTTCTCCATCTTCCCGCACCAGCCTCACCGGAGTTGGCGTATCGTTCACCGGACAAAATTCCGGGAACTGGATGCGTTGCTCCGTACCATCGCGGAGTTCGGGCATGGCTTTAACGATGTACGGAATGACATCCCCTGCCCGCTCGACCAATACGGTATCTCCCAAATGTAGATCTTTGGAAACGATAAAGTCTTCATTATGGAGCGATACGGAAGAAACGGTGACCCCAGCGAGCGCTACAGGCTGCAATTTCGCGACCGGCGTGATGGAACCGATTTTCCCCACCTGGTATTCTACATTCAACAGCTTCGAAGTGGCTTGTTTGGCCTGAAATTTAAACGCGATGGCCCACCGGGGATGGTGGGCGGTAAACCCTGCCCGTTCCTGGAGTTCCCGCTGATTGACTTTGGCCACCATACCGTCGATCTCATACGCGTATCCCTCCCGGCGGGCTTGCCAATCGAGGCAAAAATCAATGACCTCGCCAATGTTTTTGCACTGTTTCTTTTCTTCGGTGGGCACTTTAAATCCCAGCTTGCTCAGGATCTCCAGGCTTTCCCAGTGGGTGGTAAACTGGTCGAGCCTGTTGTTGCCTTCCTGGTCTTCCGCAAATGACAAGGTGTACATAAACGCTTCCAGCCCCCGCTTGGCCACTTCTTTAGGGTCTTTCATCCGCAACCCGCCGGTAGCGGTGTTGCGGGCGTTGGCGAACAAGGTTTGTCCCTCATCGGCGCGTTCTTCATTAATCCGGTTAAAAGCCTCCTTGCGGATCAGTACTTCTCCTCGCAATTCCACGCGGTACAGCCCCAAAGACAAAAAATCCGCCTGAAGCGGGATAGACCGGATCACCCGCGCGTTGGCGGTAATCTCCTCCCCTACCGCACCGTTGCCGCGCGTAGCAGCGCGCACCAGCCGGTTGTTCTCGTACACCAGCGCGATGCTGCCTCCGTCGAATTTCGGCTCCACCGCATACTCCAAATCGGCTTCCACCGGGATACTCAGGAGGCGCTTCAATTGCCCGTCCCAGTCGCGTAGATCCTCCGCATCATAGGAGTTAGCCAGGGAAAGCATAGGGGTCAGGTGACCCACGGAAGGAAATTCGGAGGTCAGATCGGCAGAAACCCGCTGCGTTGGCGAATCCGGGGAGAGCAACTCCGGGTGCTGTGCCTCCAGGCCCTCCAATTGTTTGTACAACTGGTCAAACTCAAAGTCGCTGATCACCGGATCGTTTTGGATATAGTACCGCCACTCGTGGTACACGATCAACCGGCGTAAATCGGCTGCCTGCTGTGCTGCGCCTGCAGGCATATTCCCTGTAAGGTAGGCCTTGGAAAGGTCGTAAAACGATTTTTGCGTTTCCTGGCTATAGGTCATGGCTAACGAATTGGGTGTGCTGAGGCGAAGATAAACAGGCTGGGGGAAAGTTTTTGTAAATTGGGAGCAGGGAGAAAGGGAGCAGGGAGCATTTCCCCTGTTAGCCGGAATCCGCAGATTCCGTGCTGAACTATCCGCCGGTCCCCCGACCGGCGTAGCGTGGCCGTGACGCCCCGTTCTCCTACCTGCAATCTCGCTTCGGGGCTGTCTCAAAAGACCAATATTTGCCCCCGGCATGAAATTTTATTTTCTTTTTTCAATTTCAACAAAAAAATTGCAAAGCAATTTTTTTGTTGAAATTGAAAAAAGAAAATATTTTATTGCTGCCTTGGGCAAAAACCGTCTTTTAGACAGCCCCTTTACGGCCTTTTCTCCCTGCTCCCTAATCCCTGCTCCCTAATCAAAAAAAGCCATCTTCCCCCTGCGCCTGATACAAAGGCATCAGTATTCTGGCGTCTTCTTTGGCCAGCACGGGGCCGTAGCGATCGGTAGCGAGCGGCTGCCCTTTTCGAACCGGGTCGAAATTCTGGAACCCCGGTTCCATCCGAAATTGGTCTTCTGGTTCGACAGGATGGCGCCAGATAATCTCATTCACTGCCGGCAAGCCTTTGGAGAACGCCATGAGGAGGGCGTCGTGCTCGTTATCCACGTCTTGCGGCCGGACGCAGCCCGTGGCTCTCAAGACGTTGATCGTTGCCGCTAATGCCCGGCGCACCGAAGCGGGATCCGCGTGTTGCCCCGCTTCAAACGCCAGTCCGGAGGCAGGGACTCCCCAGCCGGCCTGGAGCAAATAGCGCAACATGGAGCCCTCCACCGCTTCCAGCATCCCGTTCACCACGGGCGCATGCAGTCCCCGGGCCACTTGCCGGCTATAGGCATCCCCGGCTGGAAGGCCAAAAATGCCCCCGGCAGCCGAGTTGGTATGTAAGTCCAGGAAAAATACCTGTTCTGGAAGGACCTGGGCGATCATCGCCCGGATGGTATGCAGAATCTCCAGCATTTGCCGGTGCTCCATGTCCTGTGTTTGCGGGTCCGTTCGGTTCCATTGATCCAGGCGCCGGGGGTTCCAGGCCCTGTTCAAATCCTCGAGGAGGTACCGTTTCCCCAGTTCGAGGGCAGGAAGATTCCCCCGGATTGCCAAAAGGCTTCCCCGGAAACGGAATTCCGGGTTTTTATCGGGCTCTGCCTCCAAACGAAGCATGAGTTCTTCCAGGGCTACTACCCCGGCAGGCTCGTTCCCGTGCACCCCCCCAATGCAAACCATCAGGGGCCCGGGGCGTTCTCCTTCGTATCGTCCGATCACTCGGTCGGTCATGCCCCGTTCTCCTTTGGTTAAGCGGGAAAGATACGCCTTTCGCCGCTACTTAACCGCGTCCTTCCACCTCCAGAGATAATAACAGGCATAGGAACGGAACGGACGCCAGGGCGCCGCGATTTCTTCCATGGCTTTGCGCAAGGGTTTTCCCTCCAAATCCAGTTGGTATAACTTCTGCATTCCCTGCTGGATGCCCAGGTCGTCGGCAGGGAATACATCGGGGCGGCCCAGGCTGAACATCAGGAGCATCTCCGTCGTCCATTTCCCCACACCTTTGATTTGCGTGAGGGTATGCAGGATCTCCTCGTCGGAAAGGGCGTTCCAGTCTCGCTCAAACAGGCCGCGTTCCAGGAAAAACCCGGCCACGTTGCGCACATAGGTAGCTTTTTGAGTGGAAAGACCAACCGATCGGAGCGATTCGGGCTGCATCGACAACAACTGCTCCGCTCGGGGCGTTCCCTCTGGAAACAGGGAACAAAATCGCTGGTAAATCGTACTCGCCGCTTTGACCGATAGCTGCTGGGAGACAATCGAACTCAGCAGGTCCACAAAAATGTCCGGATCAGGCGGCGGAGGCGGCGGAAAAGGAAGCATTTCCAGCAACGGTTTCAGGCGCGAATCCAAAGCCAAGTGGCTCGTAATTTGTTGTTCCATGTTCACAGGAGTTACGTTGGGCAGGCCAAATGTTCGAAAAACGGAGGACGCAGGAACCTCGCCAAAAGAAAAAACACCCTTTGGGCAAGGTCCCCTATGAAAACAAAAATAGACTTGTTGCAACGGGTCTAATGGGTATTCCAGAAAAATAAAACCCTACGCTTCCGCTTTCAGTTTCTCGGGAGAAAAACGAAGTTCGACGAACTGCCGTTTGAAACCCAAATCCTGGAAAAGCTTAAGCGCCGGATGGCGAAGCGGAAGGTGGTATGCAATCTCTCCTTCTGTATAATCCATTCCTTTTCGGATCAGCGCTTCCAGAAGGATTTGGGCGCCAGTACCCTCTCCGGGCGCCACGGCAAAGGTGAGCAGGTTCTCCGGACCAAAACCCGACATGCCGGTGCGGTTCACCACAATGGCGCCAGCCAGCGTACGGTCCGACCAGGCAACTACCACAAACCCCCCAAAAGAGGGGATGTTTTTCAGGACGCAGTCGATGGCGTCCCGGATATTGGATGGAGGAATACCCGGAGAAAAAGCGCTGATGAATTTGACAAGGGCAGCGCGAACCCACGGCTCCATCCCGGTGCCTGCATTGTAGAGTTGAAATGTATGATCCATGATTTGTCCCCAATTTTACATATTACAAGGTCAGTCCAAGCGATATGTACATGGAGGATATAGTTGGGTTATTAGGCATAAGACGTTGGACGTTAGACGTTGGAAACTCAGCCCAACCAGAATGGCGTAATCTTTCAATTACTTCAGGCGTCTGAATCATTTAAACAAATTGTTAACATCTAACACCTAACGTCTAAATCCGCTATTTTTAAGCCGCAAACAAAATAAACCGATTTATAAAAAAAAGAAAATTTTTTCCGTGAAATATTCATTATCAATCAATAAGGTTTTGTTAACCAAACAGAATACTTACATTTTGGGAGCCTGTATTCCCGCTGGTTCGTCTTGTTTTTCGGACACTATTTTTCGATTTGGGCGCCCCAAACCGCTTCAGCGTTGGTCTGTTTCCAGAAATTCCGGCTGGTTTCGCAACGGGTTTATTTTTTGCGGCGCCCTGATCGCCGGATTCCTGTTTTTGGCCCCTTCTGGTTTACTCTATGGCCAGAAGGCTATTTCTTCCCCGATGAAGGATAAAATCGACCCTTTGCTATGGGCGGAGGTGCAAAAGGATTCGCTGGCGGAAGCGCTCCTCGTCTTCCGGCAGCAAGCCGAAGTAGCACAGGCCCTGTACCTTCCCGGCAAGGCAGCCAAAGGCAGCTATGTGTTCGAAAAGCTGCGCAGCCAGGCCAGGCAAAGCCAGGAAAGCGTTGTGGAAATCCTGGAGAAGCAAAACGTCCCGTTCCAGCCCCTTTATATCGTCAATGCCATCTACTTGCCCAAAGCCAGCGCTTCCCTTCTGGAATCGCTGACCAAACGTGAAGAGATCGGGGAGATCGTCGCCAATAGCGCCATAATAGCCCCCAATATTCAGCCGGAAGGCGAAGACCTTCGCCTGCGCGCGGGGGTTGAGTGGGGCGTGGCCAAGATCAAAGCGCCGGAAGTATGGGCCTTAGGCTACACCGGCCAAGGCGTGGTGATCGGCGGGCAGGATACCGGGTACGATTGGCAGCATCCGGCATTGATCCGGAAATACCGCGGCTGGGTCCGGGATTCCATTGCCAACCACACGTACCATTGGTTCGATGCCATAAAAGCGTACAACCCCCAAAACCCGGATCTTTTGAATTCCTGTGGGTTGAACACCGTTTTTCCCTGCGACGACTCTCAGCACGGCACCCACACGATGGGTACCATGGTCGGAGATGACGGCAAAGGCAACCAAACCGGAGTAGCGCCGGGGGCTGTCTGGATCGGATGCCGCAATATGGAACGCGGCATCGGCACCCCCTTTACTTACCTGGAATGCTTCCAATGGTTCCTTGCGCCCACCACCCTGGATGGAAAAAAAGCAGACCCTTCCCTGGCGCCGGATGTAATCAACAACTCCTGGGCATGTCCTTCCAGTGAAGGATGCAACCCCTCAAACATCCCACTCCTGGAGAAAGCGGTTCAAAATCTCCGCGCCGCCGGTGTTTTTGTCGCCGTGTCTGCCGGTAATTCGGGCCCGGGTTGCGAAACCATCAACGACACGCCCGCCAGCTTCCCGGCATCGTTCGACGTAGGCGCCACCCAGGGCAACGACACCATTGCCCGGTTCAGTTCCCGCGGTCCTGTGTACTACAACGGCGCCCTGCTCCATAAACCCGATGTGGTAGCGCCCGGCGTCAACGTCCGCTCTTCTGTCCCCCGGGGCGGGTATGCCAATTTTAGTGGAACCAGCATGGCGGGGCCCCACGTTGCCGGCACGGTAGCCTTGATGATCTCCGCCAACCCCCGGCTGCGGGGCGAAGTACTCAAGTTGGAAAGCCTCCTTAAGTTGACGGCTACGCCGTTGTACAGCAAAGAAATCTGTGGCGGAATAAAAGGCGATTCCCTTCCCAACGCCGTGTATGGCTACGGAAGGATTGATGCGCTTGCGGCAGTCAAAGCGGCCCGGGAAGTAGTAACCGATACCCATGCGGTCGATGCATCCGGTTCCCTGCGCGTGTTTCCCAACCCTGCTTCAGACCTGATCACCCTGGAAACCGGCGTTTTTCAAGGCACAGGCCAGTTTGCGCTGTGGGACGCCAGCGGGAGGCTGTATTTGACCCAGTCTTTTCAACCTGGCGTAGCCTCTTTTCTTTCCATCCGTCTGCCCCGCCTGGCTTCGGGCATCTACGTCTACCGATGGAAAACCGGAGAACAAACCCATACCGGCAAAATCGCCGTCCAGCCGCAAGAGTAAAGGAAAAGACAAAGATACCCGCCAAGGTTACCTCCCCGAAATCACATCCCGGGCGGCATAGATCTTGGGCTTCCAGTAGGAACTGGCCAGCAGATCCTCCTGGATAACGCCTCTGGAGGTGGTGCTATGGACTACCCAAAGGCTTTTGCCGTCGTTTTCCACCACCAGGGAAACGTGAAACACGGGCTCCGAAGCGCTCCGGCGGAAGAACACCAAATCCCCCGGCATCGCTTTGTCCACCGGAACCGAACGCCCCTGGGTGGCCTGGTCCTTTGAGCTGGGAGACAGCATGATTCCATATTCCTTCATCACAAAATAGGTAAACCCGGAGCAATCAAACCCGGAAGACGGGTTTTTGCCCGCGTAGAGGTATTTTTTTCCTTCGTATCGCTGGGCATAATCTACGATGTTGCGCCGCAGCGCCGCCTCTTTGCTGTCCACTCCCCTGGGCCGCTCCGTAGTCAGATCCCGGAGGACTTCGCATCGGGTGAGGAACAAGACCGAAGCCAGCAGAAATAGAGCCTTGAAAAAAGTAGATTGCCGCATAGCATGGAATATCTGGTAGTGAACGAAATGCTTTCCTATGAAACGACGCGTAGAAAAGGCATATTTTGGTGCGGCGCCCTGCCATGTATTAAAAAAAACTTAACCTGGGCGACTCAACAGAAAAGAGGGTTCCATAGGCTGTTCTCCGGCAATGATGGCCGCCGCTTTTTCTCCAAGGGCCGGTCCGTGTTTGTAGCCATGCCCGGAACCGCCTCCCAGAAACCAGCAATTCGGCGCTTCCGGGTGCATGTCGAGCAAAAAATGGCCATCCGGCGAGTTCCCGTAATGGCATACCCGGTTTTCAGCCAGCGGGGCGCCCTGGAGCCAGGGGAAGCGATGCCCCAGGAATCGCCGGGCCTTAGCGAGAACGTCCAAATCCAGAATACGGTCTCCATCTGTCGGGTCAAATGCAGGCCCCCGCAGGTCCACGCCAATTTTGAACCCCCTTCCGGCATTTCCCGGTATGCCGTAATAAAAATCCCTCCCATCGGCATCCATCCACACCGGCATCGTGTCGAACAGCGCAGCATATCGGTGGGGGACGCCCAGATAATACGCCTCCTGCCGGGTGCAGGAAATAAATCCTCCGAGAACTTCCGGAAAAAGGCTGCTCAACCAGGACCCGCTGGCAAATACATACGCATCGGCGGCAAGCGTGGTTCCTCCATTCAATTCGATATGCTCCATGCGCCCGGACCGCACCGGACCCGGCTTGGCCATCGCCTGATGATACCCGCCTCCTTCTCTGACGAAGGCCTCCTTGACCGCCATCGCGCCTTCCCTCGCCCGGAGGTAGCCGCCGTTGGGGTCCAATACCAAATGATCCAAATCGTCTACAAATACCTGAGGAAAGCGAATCTGAGCTTCCTTCCTGGAAAAATATTGGTAAGCAAGCCCGTGCTTTTCCATAAACGGAAGGGAACCGTCGATCAAGCCGGCCTTTTCCTCATAGCAAAACCAGAGTACTCCGCTGGGATGGAACAAGGGCTTGTCCCATTTTTTCTGGTGGGCTTTCCAAAGCTCCAAAGCCCTTATGTTCAGATTGAAATACAGTTCGTTGGCGCCATAGGTAGAGCGAATGACCCGGGTTTCGTCGCCCGAACCGGACCGGGAATTTCCCGCTCCCCAGGCATCGATCAGGGTGACGCGAAATCCCGAGCGCAGCAGGTACAAGGCGGTCCAGCCGCCGAAAGCCCCTGCGCCAATGACGACCAGGTGACTGCCTTTTTCCAGCGCAGGCGCATTGCGGGCCAAAACGGCATCGGCGAGCGGAGCAGGAGCAAACGTGTTGTGCATGATCTTAGGCGTAAGGTATAAGGCGTAAGGTATAAGGTATAAGGCGTAAGGCGTAAGGCGTAAGGCGCAAGGACGCCTTATGCCTTACGCCTTACGCCTTATTTTTCCACACCGGTTGCCCGGTTAAGGAATTCGTTATACAACTGAATGTGCCGGCTATCGATCGGCACCAGATACCCATCGATAAACAAGTACTTGATCAAGGTCTTTGTCTCAAAGGGATCGCCGGTAGAGACGAACAGGGTCGCGTCTTTGCCTACTTCCAGAGAGCCCATTTCTTTGTCCACTCCAAAAATCTGAGCAGGGACGATCGTCACCGCGCGCAACGCAGCTTCCCTGCCCATGCCGTAGGCCGCTGCAAATCCAGCGTTGTAGGGCAGGCGGCGCGCGTTCTCCGCGCTACTGGTGCGCAAAGCCACTTTTACCCCGGCTTTGTGCATCAATCCCGGGTTGGCATACGGGGCGTCGTAGGGATCCGAAGCGCGGGTAGGCAAGGCCAGAACAGGGCCGGTAATGACCGGAATGCCTGCTTTGGCGATCTCCTCCGCAACGCGCCAGCCTTCCGCGACTCCGCTGAAGATCACGCGCTTCAGTTTCCTTTCCGCCACCCATTTGATAGCGGCTTTAATATCTTCGGCCGAGTTGACTTCGATCATCAGCGGAAGTTCGCCCCGGACAACTTTAGCCAGCGCCTGCATTTCCGGGTTGAAGTCTTTTTTCAACGACGGGTCTTTCTGGGCCGCCGAATCAATACGGGCAAACAAGGCCGCCTGGTCAAAGACTTCGTTCATTGCCTTTTGATTCCGCTCGACTTCCTTTTTAATATCCTCTTCCGACCGCTGGTCGAAGAACCCTCTCCGGCCTGCGGAAGGAAAGTTCATCGCCATCACTTTGGCGCCGGCGTACATCTGATCGGGGGTATATCCCACCAGATTGATCAGGGCAGCCGTTCCTGGCAGTAATCCGTTTTGCGGAACGACCAGTGTCGTCGTCACCCCGGAAACCCGGGTAACGGGAATAGCGGCGCCATTGGGGTTCACGGCGGTCAGCGCTTCCATCTGCGGGGTAATATCGCCGATTTCATCATTATCGACGGTGAGCGATATAGAGCTCACTTCGCTCAGTCCCACGGACGATCCCCCATCGATCATGCCCGGATAGATGGTCAATCCGCTGCAGTCAAACGTCTCTGCGCCGGCAGGAATCGTCACGGAAGCTCCCATCGCGGCGATCTTTCCGTTCTGGATCAGGAGCGTGCCTTTCTGGGCGCCGTTGGTAATCGTTTCGATCGTGGCGTTGGTCAGGGCAAAGGTCCCCTTCCTGGGTTTGGCAACCTGGGCAGACAAGGCCGTTGCTGCCAGGAGCATAAAAAGTATTAAAAAGCCTGATTTATTTCGCATGCTAAATTCAATTTAATAATCAAGGAAAAACAAGCACCTTCCCCTGGAACCAAGCCAGGTTGGGCATTCACTAATGCTTTTCGTTTTCGAATAAATAATACCACAGATCCTCCGTTCCTTGCATACAGCGATCCACGTGCTCGTAGTTTTCCATATTGAAGGCGGGGATTGGCTGAGCCGGATCGACTTCCAGACGCATGTCTTTCTTGTCATTTTGGCGGTCAAACCGGATTATACCATCGACGATCGTCAGTTGAGGAATCGCATAGACGGAAAGCGGGTGCTGATCAAAGACCGCTACATCGCCTTCTTTACCCACCTCGATAGAGCCGATACGGTTTTCCACGCCCAATTGTTTTGCCGGGTTGATGGTGATCAGGGCCAAGGCTTCGTCGTCGGAAAGGCCGCCAAAGTGCTGGCTTTTCGCCGCTTCGTGGTACAGGTGGCGCATCAGTTCGGCGTCGTCTGAATTAATCGAAGTAACTACCCCGTTTCGGGTAAGGATGGCGGCGTTATAAGCGGTAGAATAATAGACCTCGAATTTATAGGCCCACCAATCCGCGAACACCGAAGCGCCCGCGCCGAAGGCAGCCAGCTCGGGGGCAACCTTAAAGCCTTCGTTTACGTGCTGGAAGCAGAGTTTCTTGACCCCGAAATCGCGGCACACATTCAGCAGCATGTAGATTTCATCTGCCCGGTATGAATGGCAATGCACGATAATATTCCCCTTGAGGATATCGGCGACGGTTTCCAAACGGCGGTTGTACACTGGCTGCAGCGCCCGCGGGTTAGCCGCTTTTTCTGCGTTGTATTTTGCCCAGGCCGCATCGTAATCTCTGGCATCGGCGAACGCTTTGCGGATCACCTGCTCTACCCCCATGCGGGTGCGGGGCTGGATGCCCCGGCCTTCCCCGTGGCTGCGCATGGGGTTTTCGCCAAGGGCGAACTTGATCGTTCGCGGCGCACCTTCCATTCGAAGATCTTCCGGGTTATAGGCGCCGTACCGGAGTTTGATGGTTTCGCACTGCCCGCCGATGGCGTTGGCCGACCCATGCATGGTATGCACGGAAGTTATCCCACCGGCCAGCGCCCGGTAGATGCTGATATCGAGGGGGTCCAGCGCGTCGCCTACCCATACCTCCGAGGTGACTGGGGCGGTGCCTTCGTTCACCGCGTCAATAGCGATATGCGAATGCGCGTCGATGATCCCGGGCATCACATATTTTCCGGTTACATCTACCACTTTGGTCCCGGCGGGAGCCACGATATTTTTTCCGATCTGCGTGAATTTTCCATTCACGATCAGCACATCCGTATTCTGGAGGGTGCCTTTGGTAACCGTCAGCACGGTTCCGTTTTTGAGCAAAATGCTGCCTGTTTTGGACTGGGCAAAACCCCAGACGCCCAGCAACAACAGGGGAAGCAAAAGCAAGCTATTTTTCATAATGCGCTTTTTCTTTAAATAATTCATGTTTAAGATTATTCCAACCCGTTAGGTCCACCCTGGCGGCTACCCTTAATATCGAAGGTTCCAACCTGAGGAATACTTATTTTTCCGGTAAAGGAACCTCCCTGGATCTGAAGGTCAAATTCGAGGGTCATATCCTGGCCCTGCATGTTGATCTGGGAGCTAAAGGTCAGTTGGTTGCCTTTCAGGACCGGATTGATCATCGCGTTGTTTCCCGGGATCTGGTTGCTGGACCAGGAACCGGAAATGGCGCCTGCGTTGTCCGAAATCGTCAGCACGCCGGTATACGCGTCGCCCTGGGCGTCGATGGCATAATCCCATTTTCCGCCTACGCTGGCAGCGGGAGTTCCTCCTGCCGTCCGGGCCGGGCCAGCTGCCGGCGCCGCTTTGGGCGCCTCGTACTCGAACAGGTTGCCCTGGACAAAGACCATCCGCACATTGGATTTTTCGGCGAAGTAGGGCTTGTCCGAAACAACCAGGTTGGCCATCTTTCCTTTTTCCACGGTACCCAGCGCTTGAGTCATTCCCATCATGGCGGCAGGCGTGGTAGTGAGCGCGCTCAGGGCCTGGTCTTCGGTAAGCCCGTTTTTGATCATCCGGCGCAGGTTGTCGCGCAATTCCGCCGGTTTGCCGTTATAGGTAGCAAAGCCGAAAGCAATCCCTTTGCCTGCGAAAACAGCCGCCTGGGATTCCAGCTTCTTCATTTCCTCTGCGGCCCGGGCTTCGAGTTGTTCCTTTTCAGGATCTACCTTGGGAGCAGCTTCTCCTTCTTTCTTCTCTCCTGGCTTAGGCGTCTCCTTTGCTTTGGGCAGATCTACGGACAACAGCACGGGGATATTCTTGCTTTTGATCATATCCGCCACATACCATCCTTGCTTCAAACCCGCCATGACGATGGGAAAACCAAGTTCCTGCTGGAGCGTCAGCACCCGGTGGAAGGAACGGATATCGTCCACGGCGAAGTACACGGGCAATTTTTTGTCCAGCACGGGATAAAAAGCCTGAAGCGACTTATTGTTGGCGGGTTTGGCCATACCCGCAGGGTTAGCGGCGAACATCGCTTCCTGCATTTTGGCTTGTTCGGCCTGTTTGTACAATTCCCTAAATTTGGACATGACGCCGATCACGGTGCTTGGATAAACTCCGCGGGCGCCATTGAGGGTAGCGAACAAGGAGGTATGATCCCTGATCAGCATTTCATCGGCGGTATTTCCAGTCAGCAGAAACAACGCGCCGCTACCGGGAAGCATCCGGCCCTGGGGCACGACATGCGCTGCGGTAAAGCCGAGTTTCCGCAAGTCTTCCAAAGACTTTTCCTGGGGGCTGATCACGTTTCGGGCTTTGATCTCCGGCTGGATACCGGCCTGTTCGTTGGTCGGGTTAGCCGCGTTGGCTTGCCGTTGCGCCTGCTGCCCGGGCTGAGGAGGCCCTGCTTGTCCGGCGGCTGCTGTTGGGCGGCTTTGCGGAATACCCGCATAGGATAGCCCATCGATAAAGCCCGCGTAAACGAACATGGAGTCAGCGGCAATCACTTTAGCATCTCCAGGAATAGGCAGGTTGGTTCCAACCGCCTGGATCAGTCCATCCCGGATGATTACCGTTGCCATTTGCAGGGTCTGGCCCGGCTTCACCACGACCGTAGCATTTTTCAACGCATAGGTTTGGGTGACCGGTTTGTAGCCGGGGTTGGCAGGTTGAGCCCAAAGCCCAGCTGCGCCCAGGTTAAGTAAAAAGAAAAAAATCCAAGATCGCATCTTCATAAAACAAGGAATATGGTTATAAAATGAGCGTGAATGCCGGATTCATAGGCCGATGACGGCAGGTCAAACGACGGGCAAGCAAAAAATTTACCATGGTCTCCCGGGCGTAGCACCCAACATCAAAAATTATTCGGATGCCAAGCAAGGGCAAACAAAATTAATGCTTTGCCCCAGAATGAAGTAAAAAAGTCGATAAACGGCTTACGGCGTTAAAATAAAGCAAAACCGTGCTTCGGTATACCGGAAAATGAATATTTTCATCGCAGATAACGCAAAAACACCCGCTATGGGCAAACCCAAAAAGAAGCCGCCCGTCCCCACAGTGGCTCTCCCTACTCCATCCGTCAACGGCAAAGGCCCCTCCTACCTGCCTGCAGGGCAAACCCGGCGCATGGCGCTGATCCTTTTTTTCTTCAGCTTTCTGCTGTATGCCAACACCCTTGGGCATGAATATGCCCAGGACGACGCCATCGTGATCACCGACAATATGTTTACCGCGCAGGGAATCAAGGGTATTCCCGGGATTCTGCAATACGACACCTTCTATGGCTTTTAAAGAACCCGGAAAGGCCCGGCTCGTGGCCGGTGGCCGCTACCGTCCCTTATCCCTGGTTACTTTTGCGATGGAGGTCCAGGCTTTTGGGCAATCGCCGTTGATGGGGCATCTGATCAACGCCCTGCTGTACGGCGCCACGACGGTCCTTTTCTTCCTGGCGCTGCTCTTGTTTTTTCCTCCGGGAAAATTTGGCGCATCTGCTTGGTTTACGTGCTTCGGCGCTGCCTTACTTTTTGCGGCCCACCCGATTCACACCGAAGCCGTAGCCAATATCAAAGGCCGGGATGAGATTCTGGCCCTGCTGGGTAGCCTGTCTGCCCTGTATTTTGCCTTGAGGGCGGTGCGAGACCGGCGTCCGGTTCTCCACCTTGCAGGAGCGGTATGCCTCTTTCTGGGGTTGTTGTCCAAAGAAAATGCCATCACATTTTTGGCCTTGATCCCATTAGGACTTTACTACTTTACGAAATCAGACCTCCTTACGGTTCTGAAATCGAGCCTACCCTACGCTGCAGCGGTTATTTTATTCCTTCTAATCCGGGGAAGCGTTTTGGGATGGGAATTGGGAGCCCCGCCCATGGAGCTCATGAACAATCCCTACCTGAAATGGGATGGAAACCAATATATCCCCTATACAGCCGCAGAACGGTTCTCGACTGCCGTATACACGCTGGGGCGATATATTCAGTTGCTGGTTTTCCCGCATCCGCTCACGCACGATTACTATCCCAAGCACATCGACCTGGTCAAGCCTTCCGATGTGCGCTTTCTGCTCTCCTTATTCCTCCACCTGGGCCTTGTGGCCTATGCCGTGTGGGGCTTGATAAAGAAGACGCCGCTAAGTTTTGCCGTTTGGCTTTACCTCATCCCATTATCCCTTGTCTCCAACCTCGTCTTTCCCATTGGCACGCATATGGCGGAGCGCTTGCTGTTCATGCCTTCTACGGGTTTTGCGCTGGCAGCGGCATTATTGATCCTTCCTGTAAAAAAACGGGAGAAGCCCCGGCAAAACCTCCTGGTGGCTGTTTTGGCCGTGATTGCCCTTTTGTTTGGCTTGCGCACCGTTGCCCGGAATCCGGTCTGGAAAAACAATTTTACCCTTTTCACCTCCGACATTACCGTATCCGGCAACAGCGCCAAGCTGCGCAATGCGGTAGCCGGGGAACTGGTCGTCCAGTCGGAACGCGAACCCGATTCGCTCCGGAAAATAACCATGTTAAACGAAGCGAAAGGCCACGCGCAAAAGGCCATTGAACTGCACCCCGTCTACACCAATGCCTACCTCATCAAGGGGAACGCCCATTTTTATTTAAAAGAATACGACCTCGCCATTCAAGCCTATCGGCAGGCGCTGGCCATCAACCCGGAATACAAAGAAGCATTGCAAAACCTGCCCCTGGCGCTCCGCGACGGCGGAAGGTATTTTGGAGAAGTAGAAGGCAATCTCTCCAAAGCGATCATCTGCCTGAAGGAAGCAGAAACCTACCAGCCCAACGACTACGAAACTCTCCGCCTGCTGGGGGTAGCTCACGGAGTAGGCCAGCAGCACGCTCTTGCTATTGATTATTTCACCCGCGCCGCCAACCTCCGGCCAGAAATAGCCGACGCGTGGCTGAACCTGAGCACCGCCTACTTCGCCTCGGGCGACGCCGCGCAAGGACAAGTCTATCTCGACAAAGCCAAACGCATAGACCCCAACGTTGGCCAGCGCTAACCCAAAAGCACCCAATCCTTATGCAAAAAAGCGGTTTGTTTTTCCTGATCGTATGCTCCTGCCTGGCCGGTTGCGCTTCTACGCAACTGGGAACCTTTGGGGAGGGCGGCAGCGCCGGGCCGCCCGATTACAGCAACCCGGCTTCCTGGGCTGCTTTGCCCGACCGGCAAGACGAGGCCGACCATTTTCCGGCAGGGTCGCCCGACAACCAGGCGAACGCCCCGGCAGATGTGTTTTTCATCCACCCGACCACCTATGTGAAAAGAAACCGGGACATTCAATGGAACGCCTCCCTGAACGACGAGAAACTCAACCGCCAAACCGACGAATCGACCATCCGGTATCAGGCCAGCGTATTTAACCTCGCGGGGAGGGTCTATGCCCCTCGCTACCGCCAGGCCCATTACCAGGCTTATCTCTCCAAGCAGCGCGAAGACGCGGCCAAAGCCTTTGCCCTGGCTTATGACGATGTGCGCCGGGCGTTTGAATACTACCTTCAGCACAACAACCAGGGCAGGCCCATTCTCCTTGCGGCTCATAGTCAGGGCGCTCAACACGGACGGCGCCTGCTCAAGGACTATTTTGACGGCAAGCCGCTACAGACCCAACTGGTGGCCGCCTATTTGGCCGGCATGCCCGTTTCCCGGGGCCTTTACCAAACCCTTCCGCCCTGTGAGACACCGGAGCAAACGGGTTGTTTCTGCACCTGGCGTACCTACCGCAAAGGCTATAGCTCCCGATACTACCGCCAGGATTCCAGCATCGTCTCGACGAATCCACTCAACTGGCGGACAGACACGGCCTACGCCCCCAAATCCCTGCATCAGGGCGCGGTTTTGCGCGGTTTCGGCAAGATCTATCCCCAACCCAACGACGCGCAAAACGCCCAGGGCCTGCTTTGGGTCAGCAAACCCCGGTTTCCGGGCAGCTTCCTCATCACCCGCAAGAACTACCACATCGCGGATTACAACTTGTTCTATATGAACATCCGGGAAAATGCCCTGTTGCGGGCGCGCCGTTTTCAGGAGAAAGAATAGCCCCCTGGACTGCAAAATATTTCCTTCGGTTTTCCGTTTCCCTAATTGGCATGCGCTAACGGAATGCGTTTAACGCCATAAAGACCGTCATCACCGCCTTATGGATATTTACCTCAAGAAATCGCATTGGAAACTGTACCTGGCGGTAGCGGGCATCCTGATCGTTCTCATTTCCCTGGTCTATACCACCTACCTCACCAACCGGCTTGCCGTGGAAGAACGCACCAAAGCCCAGCTTTGGGCCACCGCCGTGGAAGAATTGCTCAAGCCCTTTTCGGAAGAATGCGAATCATGTAAAGACCTGACCATCCCCCTGGCGATCATTCAATCCAATAACACCATCCCGGTCCTTCTCGTTGGGGAAAATGGTCAAATTACGTACTCCCGCAATTTTGGCACAGAAGACCCCAAAACGCTGGAAAAAGCGTTGCAAAAGATGAAGGAACAGGGCGTCAAACCCCTGGAAGGCTCCGGCAATTACCTATACTATAAAGAATCCCAGGTGCTAACCCAATTGCGGTATTTCCTGTGGTGCAGCTCATCCTGATTGCGGCGTTTATCTTCTTCGGCTACCTCGGTTTTAGCACCGCGCGCCGCTCGGAGCAAAACCGCGTCTGGGTGGGAATGGCCAAAGAAACCGCGCATCAGCTGGGCACTCCGATTTCCGCAATCGTCGCCTGGATCGAACATCTGAGATCCGTCAGGGAAGAAGACGAGGAAGTTCAGGAGGTAATCACCGAACTCGGCAACGACGTTAAGCGCCTGGAACTCATCGCCGACCGCTTTTCCAAAATCGGCGCCATGCCAAAGCTCGAAGCGGTGAATATCTATTCCGAACTGGATCTGTGCCGCGCCTATATGGAAAAACGAGCGCCGCGCAAGATCCGGTTTGCTTTCCCGGATACCGCCTCCAAACCCGTCATGGTCCGGCTTAACCCGCCCCTTTTCGCCTGGGTCGTCGAGAATTTATTGCGCAATTCCCTCGACGCCATGGATGGGCAGGGCCAGATCAGCGCCGAAGTATATCAGGAAGGCCACTTTGCCTGCATCGACCTCAACGACACCGGCAAAGGCATCCCTTCCTCCAAATTCAAAACCATATTCCAGCCGGGGTATACCACCAAAAAACGCGGCTGGGGCCTCGGCCTCTCTCTGGCGAAGCGCATCATCGAAGAGTACCACGCCGGCAAGATTTTCGTCAAACGCTCCGAAGAACATAAAGGGACAACCTTTACGATCAAGATACCGTTGGACGGGGGACGGGGACGTGGGACGGTAGACGGTAGACGGTAGACGGTAGACGGGGGACGGGCACATAGCCAAACCATGTTCGCCGAAAGCCTTAGATTTCGTGCGGAACTACTGCCGGAGACTGTCAAAAACCCTGGTCGAGCCCCCCGCCCCGACCCACAGTGGAGGCTCTGCCCCAACCAGACTCGAGGAATCGGATACGCCTTTTAGCAGGACCGCAAACCAAGAAGCGGTTATACACCCTTTTTTGAACAATCCCATGTTCGCCGAAATCCTTAGATTTCGTGCGGAACTATCTGCCGGTCCCCCGACCGGCGTTTACATTTTGCGAAACATCCACTTGCCGAACTCCTTCAGCGTCACCTTTTTCCCATACATCAAAATACCTACCCGGTAGATTCGCCCCGACAACCAGACGAAGGAAACCGACGTAGCTATCAACAACACCACCGAAACCAGAATTTCCCATGCGGGCGGATTGAACGCCAGGCGGGCAGGCATCACAATAGGGGAGAACAAGGGGAAGATAGACGACCAGACCGCCAGGCTCGAATTGGGCGCCTGCACCGCAGCCATCATGATGTACAAGGCTAAAATGACCGGAATCACGATCGGCAGGGTCAGCGATTGCCCTTCGCCCAGATCGTCGCTCATGGAAGCGCCTACAGCCGCAAAGAACGACGAGTACATAAAATACCCCCCGAGGAAGTAGATAACAAACAAAGGAAAGATCAGCCACCAATTGATATTCTGGATTTCGCGGAGCCCCAGGGCCATCATCTGCTCCATGTCATCCGGGTCGATCTCGGCTCCGGGCTCCATCGCCGAAAACTGCGCGGTGTCGATACCAAAAACGACCTGAACGATAAACATCAGGGAAGGGATCAGGATTGCCCACACGGCCACCTGGGTGAGGCCCACTGCGCCCACGCCGATAATCTTGCCCAGCATCAGATGAAATGGACGTACGCTGGAGATCATCACTTCCACAATCCGCGTGGTTTTTTCTTCCATTACCGAACGCATGACCATGGCGCCATATACGAACACCACGATGTACATGATGAAGCCCATGATCATCCCAATACCGGCGCCGATAGCGCTGGTAATGGTAGAACTATCGGCGCCGCCTTCCTGCAGCGGTTCGGGGTCCAGCTCAACCCTGGTCTCCAGGGCCTCCAGTTGTTTGCGCTCCAGGTTCAGCTCCCGGATCTTGTACTCCCGCACTGCATCCCGGATACGGTCTTTGATCATCAGTTCGATGTCAAGCGTAGGCGCATCTTCCGCATAATAGTAGAGGGTATACTTGTTTGCCAGAACGTCGTCCATTGGGGGAACTTCCAGGATGGCGTCGTATTGCAGCGAATCGAGGTGCTTGCGCAGGAAATCCAGGTCGTAATCCACGAACTTGAAGAACAGGTTTTTTTCATCCTTCAGCGCGCCTTGCAGGATCGCGCTTTTATCGATAACCGCCACCTTCCGGCTGTCGTCGCTTTCATATCCAAAAATGACCGCCACGACAACAAAAAACAAGGCGAAGGCAAACGGAGTGAGGAGCGTGGCCAGGATAAACGATTTGCGGGTAACCCGGGTTAAATATTCCCGCTGTATGATAAGCCAAAGTTTATTCATAATCTCGTGTTTTGAAGGTTTGGGGCAATGAATTAATGGCCGGAAGCAGCAGCCAGGCCTGCGTTCGACTGTTCGACCTGCCGGATAAAAATCTCATTCAGGGAAGGCAGCAGTTCATTAAACGCTTTTATCCGGACGCCCCGGTCGATCAGGTAGCCCAGAAGCTGATTGGATTCCGCGCCTTCCAGGAGCTGGATGACGGCGCTTCCCCCGTTTTCTTTAATGGTGCGAACTTTCGACGGCAGGTCTTCCGGCAGGTTCCCTTCGAAATCGATCCGGAACTGATGCTCTTTGAATTGATTCCGGATGGCTTTTACCTCGCCTTCGAGGATGTTTTTCCCTTGATTGATCAACACGATATGTTCGCAGATCTCTTCCACCTGTTCCATGCGGTGCGTAGAAAAAATGATGCTGGTTCCTTCCTGATGCAATTGGTAGATCTCATCCTTGATCAAGTTAGTGTTGATGGGATCCAGGCCGGAAAATGGTTCGTCCAGGATCAACAACTTGGGCCGGTGGATCACCGTAGCGATAAACTGAATCTTTTGCTGCATCCCTTTGGACAGCTCCTCCACTTTTTTGTTCCACCAATCAGAAATCTCTAATTTTTCGAACCAGCGGCGGATCTCGGCTTCGGTTTGCGCTTTGGAAAGCCCTTTCAACCGGCCGAGATAGAGTAAATGATCCCCGACTTTCATTTTTTTATAAAGCCCGCGTTCCTCCGGCATATACCCGATGAACTCGGGATGTTTGCTGTTGAGGGGCTCGCCGTCGAGAAACACCTTCCCGGAATCCGCCTGGGTAATGGTGGTAATAATGCGGATCAAGGACGTTTTTCCCGCCCCGTTCGGCCCCAGCATCCCAAAAATGGCGCCTTTGGGCACGGAGAGGGTGACCCGGTCCACCGCAATTTTTTGGTCGTAGGCCTTTAAGACCTCTTCTAATCGTAAGATCGGATGGTTTGTCATAGGTTCACCTTGGAATTTGCTCTAAAATACGCGGTTCTTTTCCAATTTCGGGATTCATTTCTATTAAAACGCTCCAATCATCGATTGGGAGCCTCCTTTTCCCCTCCAAGCGCCTGCTTTTTCAGACCAAGCCCAGAGAAGAAGAGGCGCCTCAACCCGTAGGCCTAAAGAAAGAGCCGTCTTTTCAACAGGCCGCCAGCATGCCGTTCCCTTGCGCGAATGCCCCGTTCCCCCTACCTTTGTCCTCAGTAAGTGACCGGTCCCTGCATTTTTCGTCATATAAGCGATTTTTTCATCAAAACCCAATCGGATAAAATGAGAATGTTTGCGATTACGGTGCTGTTGGTCCTGTTCTTTGTGCCGGTGGTCGCTCAGGAGGAGCAAAAAGAACAAACCCGGGAAGAACTATTTCAAAACAGCCCCAGCCAACTGGTCATGTCCAAAGGATTGCGCAGCAACCTGAGCATTACCCTGCCCGACGTCAAGAAAAAACTGATCGACCGGGTATGGAGTAATTACACCCGCTCCCGGTTTGACAGCCGGGCCAAGTACGACCGCAAAGCCAAAGAATTTATTGCCGCAGGGCGCCAAGGTAAATGCCGTAGCCTCCTACCCGGTCAATCTGGTCAGCCGGAGTTCCCAACTTGGATCGGGCGTACAGTTCCATCTTTGGATCGACATGCAGGGCGCTTTTTTAAGCAGGGAAGTAAGCCCCCGCCGCATGTCCGACGCCTACTCTATCCTGGAGGACTTCGCCCGGGAGGTAGAGCGGGAAAAGGTTCGTCTGCAGGTTGAAGAAGAAGAAAAGAACCTGAACCGCCTCGAAGGCGACCTGCGCCAGCTCAAAAACGCCAATATCCGTTATCACCGGGAGATTGAATTTGCGGAAGCGCGCATCAAAAAAGCCAAAGAAAACATCATTAAAAATGAAAAAGACCAGGTAGGGGCCGCCCAACGCATTGAGGCCCAACTCCAAGCCCTGGAAGCCGTCAAAAGACTGCTCGCTCAACTTTAAATGCGCCCGGAAGCTCCGGAGGCATTCTACCCCTCGCACCATGAAAACCTCTGTTTACCAGGGGTTTTCTTTTATATCCCATTTTTTTTCCACACCGAATTCTCTGGTTTTCCAAAAGAGAGAAAAAAATGCCCTTTCCCTTTCTCCGGAATTTTACTACCTTAATCCGCTTTAGGCGTTCATTCCAAAGCCTGATTTCCACATTTTAGCGCAAACAATCCACAACGCCTCCCGAACCGCCTACTGGATTCCAGGAAACGAATTGGGGAATAATTGATAAGTTTGACGAAAGGATTAGCGGCATAGCATGCATGACCAACCCAAAAAACCAACCGGCAACAAAGACAACCTTCCGCGCAACCCACGGAACCGCAGGGAAGACTTGTCGAATTTTGTCTTCGGCAAGATTCCCCCCCAGGCTATTCCGCTGGAAGAAGCCGTTCTGGGCGCGATCATGCTGGAGAAGGACGCGTTGTCGGTTGTTCTGGACATCCTTCAGCCGGACAGTTTTTACCTGGAAGCCCACCAGATGATTTACCGGGCGATGAAGCGTCTTTTCGAGCGCTCCTATCCGGTTGACCTGCTCACCGTTACGGAAGAACTCAAAAAAGCAGGCCATCTCGATGCGGTCGGCGGTCCGTATTTCATCGTCGAACTCACCAACAAGGTCGCCTCGGCCGCCAACATCGAATACCACGCCCGGATCATTTCCCAAAAATACATCCAGCGCGAGCTCATCCGGGTTTCGACCGATGTGATCCGCAACGCTTACGAAGATACCACCGATGTCTTCGACCTGCTCGACGAAGCGGAAAAAGGCTTGTTCTCCATTGCAGAAAAGAACATGAGCCGGAGCTACGACACGATGGGCTCCCTGGCCAGCAAAGCCCTCAAGCAGATCGAATTGCTGAAAGACAAAGAGGAAGGCCTCACCGGGGTCCCTACCGGATTTACCAACCTCGACCGCCTCACCTCCGGCTGGCAGCCTTCCGACCTGATCATCATCGCCGCCCGGCCTGGTATGGGTAAAACCTCTTTCGTGCTATCCCTGGCCAAAAACTCCTCCGTGGACTTCAAAAAAGGGGTTGCCCTGTTTTCACTGGAAATGTCCTCCATTCAGCTCGCCCAACGCCTCATCTCTATGGAGGCCGAGATCCCGCTCAACAAACTGCGGAGCGGCAAGCTGGAGGATTACGAATGGCAACCGCTGACACCCTGCATGGCGCCTATCAGCGACGCGCCTATTTTCATCGATGATACCCCCGGCATCAACATCTTCGAGCTGCGCGCCAAATGCCGGCGGATGAAGTTGCAGTACGACATCCAGCTCGTCGTCATCGACTACCTCCAGTTGATGAGCGGCGGCGGCGAAAACCAAAAAGGAAACCGCGAACAGGAAGTCAGCGCTATTTCCCGGGCCCTGAAGGGGCTTGCCAAAGAGCTCCAGGTGCCGGTCATCGCTCTTTCCCAGCTCAGCCGGGCCGTGGAAGTGCGCGGCGGAACCAAACGCCCCCAATTGTCCGACCTTCGCGAATCGGGTAGTATCGAGCAAGACGCCGATATCGTCGCGTTCATCTACCGGCCGGAATATTACCAAATCCTGGAAGACGAGCAGGGCCAGTCGCAAAAAGGGATTGCCGAGATCATCGTGGCCAAACACCGGAACGGCGCCACCGACACCGTCAAACTCCGGTTTACCGACCAGTTCGCCCGGTTTTCCAACCTCGACGACCCCGACTTCGGCGTTTTCCCCGGCGATGTGTTCCAAAGCCCGGCTTTCCCCAACGTCATCACCAGACCTTCCCGCATGAACGACGACGAGGACATTCCGTTCTGATGCATGCTCGTATCGTTGCCCTTACCTTCAAAACCAGAGGGTCCTCCTTTTTTTAAAAAACCAGCCTTTTCCTTTTCCCTTTCCTTGGGCTTCCCCCTTTTTTTCCGTTAATTCGCTACAAATCCTGACCCAATATGGAAAACCAACCCATCCTGCATCCCGATCGCAACCTGGCGATGGAGCTCGTCCGCGTAACCGAAGCCGCCGCCATTTCTGCCGCCCGCTATATGGGCAGGGGGAATAAGATCGAAGGCGACGGCGCTGCAGTGGATGCCATGCGCGCCTTCCTCAGCACCGTTAACATGAAAGGCGTCGTCGTCATTGGCGAAGGAGAAAAAGACGAGGCCCCCATGCTGTTCAACGGGGAGCAGGTGGGCACGGGAAAAGGCCCGGAAGTCGACGTAGCAGTAGACCCCATCGACGGCACCCGGCTACTGGCGTATGGCCGGCATAACGCCATTTCCGTCATCGCCGTCGCCGAACGGCACTCGATGTGGGATCCAGGCGGTTCGCTATACATGGACAAAATCGTGGTAGGGAAAAAAGCGAAAGAG
The DNA here is from genome assembly GCA_016713275.1 of Haliscomenobacter sp. Taxonomy (GTDB): domain Bacteria; phylum Bacteroidota; class Bacteroidia; order Chitinophagales; family Saprospiraceae; genus JADJPL01. The sequence goes on along the minus strand of JADJPL010000011.1, from coordinate 61,536 downwards.
GTGATCGACATCCGTCTTTCCACCAAAGAAAACCTGAACCGCATCGCAGAGGCCCTGGACCGCAACGTGAGCGACCTGACCGTATTCGTTTTAGACAAACCCCGTCACTTAAAACTGATCGCCGAGATCCGGGAAGCAGGCGCCCGAATCACCCTGCATACCGATGGCGACGTGATGGGCGCCCTCCTGGCTGCTGCCCCCGACTCCGGCGTCGATGTCCTCATGGGCATCGGAGGAACCCCGGAAGGCGTCATCGCCGCTGCCGCAGTGAAGGCCCTCGACGGAGGCATGCAAGGCATGCGCGCGCCCCAACTCGACTACGAAATAGACCGCCTGAAGGAAGAAGGCTGCGACCTTGGCGAGGTCCTTACCCTCGACAAGCTGATCCGCTCGAACAATACCTATTTTGCCGCTACCGGAATCACCGGCGGCACCTTCCTGGAAGAAGTGCGGTTTGGGGAAGACGGCGTAGTAACCACCTACAGCATGGTCATCCGCTCCCGCACCGGGTCTCTTCGATTTATCAAGGGAGTGCATCAGCTCGAACGAAAGCAAATGCCGAAGTAGGCGTTTAGGCGTTGGGGGGACGGGTATGGGTGAGTGGGTGAGTGCGTGAGCGAGGCCAATGTCAGATCAAATTTCGGGGGCGGTAACCTCGCAGGCCATAGAGGACCAAGTGGGCATAGGCAACCAGAGGGACGGCAAAAGAATGCTTCGCGCCAACCGACGGAACGTCGGCCAGGATGCCCTGAAGCGGGGGAAGAATGGCGCCTCCGACGATCATCATGACCAGGAAAGAAGACCCATAACTGGTGAACTCCTTAAGCCGGTCGATCGCCAGCGTAAAGATATTGGACCACATAATGGAGTTGAACAGCCTGATGCCTAAAACGGCCCAGAGCGCAAAAGGAGCGCCACACCTGGCGGAACAATTACACTCCGGGCGTTAGAATTCGTAGAATGGAGGAATTTAGGTTAAAATTAACTACCGGCATATTGCAAATTCCGTACCGACCCGCTACTTTTGCCTCCTGTATGCAAAAGACGATTGCACATATTACCCATCTTACTCCTTTCGTCCGCCGCTTCCCGCGTCGCCCCGGGCGGGCGTAACTATTTTTTCCACCCTACCGGGCAGGGGTTGCTTCCTGCCAGCTTACCAAGCCGCTATATTTTATCATCCTCAGGGAAAGCCTATTTGGTCCAACCTGGCAAACGCAATTTCCTAAAGAAATGGACATAACCATCGAAGTAGCTTCCGCAGCGCATGCCCAATACGCGGAAGCAATCTGCAAGATGATCGCCGAATCTGCCAAAGCCCGCGGAACCGGGATTGCCGAGCGCAAACCGGAGTATGTTCTGGAAAAAATGGCCAAAGGCAATGCGGTTATCGCCTTCTACGGGGATCAGCTTGCCGGCTTCTGTTATATCGAAACCTGGGACCATGGGAAGTACGTAGCCAACTCCGGCCTGATCGTCAACCCGGATCTCCGGCGACTAGGCCTGGCTAAAGCGATCAAGGAAAAGGTATTCAACCTCGCCCGCGACAAGTACCCCCAGGCTAAAGTGTTCGGTATTACGACCAGCCTGGCGGTGATGAAGATCAACAGCTCCCTGGGTTACCAGCCGGTCACCTTCTCCGAACTGACGCAAGACCCCGCTTTCTGGGACGGTTGCCGGTCTTGCCCCAACTACGACATCCTCGAACGCAATCAAAAACGCATGTGCCTTTGCACCGCCATGCTCGCCCCTTCCAAAGAGGAAGATCTGGCCATGAAACACGATTTATCCAACCTAATTCTGACCCAACATGAAAAATAATCAGGTCGTGCTCGCCTACAGTGGCGGGCTCGACACCTCTTTCTGCATCAAGTACCTCACCAAAGAGAAAGGCCTTGAAGTGCATGCGCTTACCATCGACACGGGAGGATTCACCGCCGCCGATGCGGAAGCCCTGGAGCAAAGAGCCTACCAGCTCGGCGCAAAAAGCTTCCGTATGGTCGACGCCGTTCAGGATTACTACCAGCAGTGCGTCCGGTATCTGATCTATGGCAATGTACTCCGGAACAACACCTATCCCCTCTCCGTCAGCGCGGAGCGGATGATTCAGGCGATGGAAACCGCCAAATACGCCCGCCTTACCGGCGCTTCCGCCGTAGCGCACGGGTCTACCGGCGCCGGAAACGACCAGGTGCGGTTCGACCTCGTCTTCGAGATCCTTGGAGAAGAGCTGGAGATCATCACGCCCATTCGCGACCTGCGCCTGAGCCGGCAGGAAGAGATCGACTACCTGCAGCAAAACGGGATCGCCTGGAGCTGGGAAAAAGCCAAATACTCCATCAACAAAGGCCTTTGGGGAACCAGCGTGGGCGGCGCCGAAACGCTCACCTCCCACAAACCGCTGCCCGAAGAAGCCTACCCCTCCCAACTGCAAAAATCCGCCCCGGAAACCGTTGAACTTGAATTCACTAAAGGAGAGCTGACCGCCGTAAACGGAACCGCCTTCTCCCATCCCGTGGAAGCCATCAAACACCTCCAATCCCTAGCCGCTCCCTTTGCTATTGGCCGCGACATCCACGTGGGCGATACCATCATCGGCATCAAAGGCCGCGTCGGGTTTGAAGCCGCCGCGCCGATGATCATCCTCAAAGCCCACCACCTGCTCGAAAAACACGTGCTGTCGAAATGGCAATTGTACTGGAAAGACCAGATGGCTTCCTGGTACGGCATGCTCCTGCACGAAGGGCAGTTCCTCGAACCCGTCATGCGCAATATCGAGGCATTTCTGGAGGACACCCAGGAACCGGTTGCCGGAAAGGTATTCGTTCAACTCCTCCCTTACCGGTTCGAACTGCAAGGCATCGAATCCGCTTTCGACCTCATGAACTCCGGCTTCGGGCAATACGGCGAAATGAATAAGGCCTGGTCGGGCGACGACGTAAAAGGGTTCACCAAAATCCTGGCCAACCAGGGTAAAATCTACCAGTCCGTTCACCAAAAAGCGGAAAAAGACGTTTAATGCCATGATCAAAGCAGGAATTGTTGGCGGAGCAGGGTACACCGGAGGCGAGTTACTCCGCATTTTGCTCCGCCATCCCCAAGCAACTATCGCCTTCGTCCATAGCAACAGCCAGGCAGGCCTCCCCGTCTGGCAGGTGCACGAGGACCTGGAAGGAGAAACGGATCTGCATTTCAGCGCCTCCATCCACATGGAAGTCGACGTGCTGTTTCTTTGCGTCGCGCACGGACAAGCCCGGGCCTTTCTCGCAGAGCAACCGGTACCGGATCACGTGGCCGTCATCGACCTAAGCCAGGATTTCCGCCTCGACTCCCGTTTCGTGTACGGCCTGCCGGAACTCAACCGCGAGTCGATCCGGCAAAGCAAACGGATTGCCAACTGCGGCTGCTTCGCCACCGCCATCCAGCTTGGTTTGCTTCCGCTGGCGCATGCCGGATTGCTTCGCGACGAAGTGCACATCCACGCCATCACCGGCTCCACCGGCGCAGGCCAGGCGCTCTCCCCTACCAGCCACTTTAGCTGGAGAGCCAATAACCTGCAGGTCTACAAACCCTTCGAGCACCAACACCTCAAGGAAATCAGCCAGAGCCTCCACCAGTTGCAGCCGGACTTCGATCAGGCGCTCAACTTCATCCCGGTCCGGGGCGATTTCACCCGCGGCATTCTGGCGTCCATGTACACCGCGTGCGATTTGCCGGAAGACGAAGCTGTTCGACTCTATGAATCCTACTACGAGGATGCCCCTTTTACCGTGGTATCCAGGAGAAATCCCAACCTCAAGCAGGTGGTCAATACCAATAAATGCTTGATCCATGTAGAAAAACACGGCAATAAGCTCTTCATCGTCAGCCTTATCGACAACCTCGTTAAAGGCGCTTCCGGCCAAGCCGTTCAAAACATGAACCTGATTTTCGGATTAGAAGAAACTGCGGGGCTGCAACTCAAACCCGCCGGATTTTAAACCTGTTAAACCCAACCGCTTGTGGAACTTTTCGACGTTTATCCCCTATACGACCTGAAGCCCGTCAGGGGCCAGGGCGCCTATGTATACGATGAACAAGGCCGGGAATACCTGGACTTTTACGGCGGCCATGCCGTGATCTCCATCGGGCATGGGCATCCGCATTACCTCAACCGGGTAACAGACCAGCTTCAGCAACTGGCTTTTTATTCCAACTCCATCCACAACGACGTTCAAAAGGAACTGGCCCGCATGCTGGGCGAGTTGTCCAGATGCAGCGAGTACCAATTGTTCCTGTGCAACTCCGGCGCCGAAGCCAATGAAAACGCGCTCAAGCTGGCGTCTTTTTTCAATGGAAACCGGAAAGTGGTTGCCTTCCGAAAAAGCCTTCCACGGCCGGACATCTGCAGCGGTGCTCGTCACCGACAACCCCGCTATTCAAGCTCCGATCAATAAGGGGTTCCCCGTGGAATTCCTGCCCCTCAACGATACAGACGCCCTCCATGCATCCCTGTCTCAAGGCGATGTGGCGGCGGTCATCGTGGAAGGCATCCAGGGAATAGGCGGCATTTACGTGCCGGACGCAGCCTTTCTCCAGCAAGCTCAGCGTCTGTGCCGGGAGCATGGCGCAGTGCTCATCCTCGACGAAATCCAGTCTGGGTATGGCCGGAGCGGACGTTTCTTCGCCTACCAATACGCAGGCATTGAACCCGATCTGATCACCGTCGCCAAAGGAATGGGGAATGGATTTCCGATCGCAGGCGTGCTCATCCACCCCAGGTTCCAGGCCAAACACGGCATGCTGGGCACCACCTTTGGAGGAAATCACCTCGCCTGCGCCGCCGGCCTGGCGGTTTTGGAAGTTATCCAAAAAGAAAACCTCGTGGAAAATGCCCGTCGCATGGGCGGCATGCTGATGGAAGCGCTGAAACCCGTTTCCGAAATCCGGGAGATTCGCGGCCAGGGCCTGATGATCGGCCTGGAATTCGATTTCCCAACGGCCGCCTTGCGCAAACAACTCCTGTTTGAATACGGCGTATTCACCGGATCGGCTTCCAACCCGAATATCGTGCGGTTGCTCCCGGCGCTGAATATCGGGCCCAACGAAGCAGACCGGTTCCTCGACCGCCTGCACAAAGCCTTGCAACATCAAACCGTCTATCAGTCCCTATGAAATCGTTTACCTCCTTCTCGGATATCGCAGACCTTTCCTCCCTTGTCCAGGATGCCCTGGCCTGCAAAAAAGCCCCGCTTTCGTTTTCCAGCCTCGGCCAGCACAAGACACTGGTCATGCTGTTCTTCAACCCGAGCCTGCGCACCCGCCTCAGTACCGAAAAAGCCGCGCTCAACCTCGGCATGCAGGTCATCAGCATGAACGCCGACCAGGGGTGGAACCTCGAGTTCGAAGACGGCGCCATCATGAACGCGGGTTCTGCGGAACATGTGCGCGAAGCTGCCGCCGTCATCAGCCAATACGCCGACGTAATCGGCATACGGACGTTTCCCTCGCTCAAAGACCGGGACAAAGACTATGCCGATCAGGTATTGAACAGTTTCCTCCGCTACGCGCGGGTCCCCGTGATCAGCCTGGAATCGGCTATCCGGCATCCGCTCCAGTCGCTCACGGATGTGCTGACCGTCGAGGAATACAAAAAAACGTCCAGGCCCAAAGTCGTACTCACCTGGGCGCCCCACCCCAGAGCCCTTCCCCAGGCCGTGCCGAACTCCTTCGTGGAGTGGATGCGCCATGCCGGGGTCGATTTATTGATTACCCATCCCCAGGGCTACGAGCTGGCTCCGGAGTTTGCAGCCGGCATTCCCGTGGAATACGACCAGAACAAAGCCCTGGAAGGCGCGGATTTCGTTTACGCCAAAAACTGGTCTTCCTATCTCCAATACGGCCAAATCCTGAACCAGGACCCGGATTGGCAGATTACCAGGCAAAAAATGGAACGAACCAACGACGCCCGGTTTATGCACTGCCTCCCTGTGCGCCGGAACGTGATCGTCGAAGACGCCGTTTTGGACAGCGCCAGCTCGGTCGTAATCGAACAAGCCGGCAACCGGACTTACGCCGCTATGGCTGTCTTAAAGTCTATCTTAACCAACGCCCTGTAATCTGAAACCTATGCGCCCGGCCTTGCACATCGTTAAAATTGGCGGCAAAGTAGTGGACGAACCCGCTTTGCTTACGCCCATGCTCCAAGCCTTCCTCTCCGATCCCCGGCTCAAGATCCTCGTCCATGGCGGAGGGAAAGGCGCCACCCAGCTTGCAGAAAAGCTGGGGGTGCCCACCCTGATGGTCAATGGCCGCCGGATCACCGACGAAGCGACCCTGGACATTGCGGTTATGGTCTATGCCGGGTTGTTCAACAAAAAACTCGTTAGCGCGCTGCAAGCGGCGGTTGCAACGCCCTGGGACTCAGCGGGGCCGACGGCAACCTGATCCTGGCCCATAAACGTCCCGCAGGAGAGATTGATTACGGCTGGGTAGGGGATATTAGCCGAATCGACGCTGCCGGCATCAACCGGTGCCTGGAAGCAGGCTTCACCCCGGTGTTCTGTGCCATCACCCACGACGGTCAGGGCCACCTCCTCAATACCAATGCCGACACCATAGCCGCCCAGATCGCCCAGGCCATGGCCCCCAGCTACGAGGTTGAACTCTCTTTTTTCTTCGAGAAAAACGGTGTGCTGATGGACACCAACGACGACCAGAGCCTGATCCCCAAACTAACCCATTCCGCCTACCAGCAGCTGACTGCGCAACAGGTTATCCATACCGGTATGCTCCCCAAACTGGAAAACGCATTCGCCGCTGCCCAATCGGGCGTCCATCTCGTCCGGGTTTGCGGCCCTGATACGTTTGCTTCGGGAATGGGGACGGAGATTGGGGGTTGAGGGGTTGGTGGTTGGTGGTTGGTGGTTGGTGGTTGGTGGTTGGTGGTTGGTGGTTGGTGGGGGTGAGGGTTGAGGCGTTGGGGCGTTGGGGTATTCAGGGGGTAAGGCGTTTTTTTTTGGTATAAAAGGGATTGTTCAAAAAAGTGGGGATAACCTCTTTTGGGTTTGCAGCCCTGCTGAAAGGGTATGCGATTACGTCCGGAAAGTCCTGGTCCGAGGCGGAGCCCACAGCTGTCTGGAACCCGTTAGTGAGCCATAAAATTAGGAACGTCGGTCAGGGGACCGGCTGATAGTTCCGCACGGAATCTGATCCCGGCCTCGCGCCGGGACGGCGAACAGGGAGTGGATCCGAGGCGGAGCCTCGAACCAGGGGAAAAACCGTACACCGTACACCGTAAACCGTACACCGTAAACCGTACACCGTACACCGTACACCGTAAACCGTAAACCGTACATGTCAGCTATTGACTTATTGACGCGTCTGATCGCAACACCTTCGTTTTCGAAAGAAGAGTTCGAAACGGCGGGTATTCTGCTGGATTTTCTGGAGCGGCATTCCATCCAGGCCTTCCGGAAGGGGAACAATGTATGGGCGCGGTCTGCTCATTGGGATGAAGCGAAACCGGTTTTGCTGCTCAACTCCCACCACGACACGGTGAAGCCCGTAAGCTCCTGGACCCGCGACCCATTTGCGCCAACGATCGAGGGCGGCCGCTTGTACGGATTGGGCAGCAATGATGCCGGCGCCTCGCTGGTAAGCCTGATTGCCGTTTTTCTTGAGCTCCGCCAACGAACCGACCTTGCGGTGAATCTCCTGCTGGCCGCATCCGCAGAAGAAGAGATTTCCGGCGCCGGGGGAATTGCTGCGCTGCTCCCGGACCTTGGCAGGGTCGACGCCGCCATTGTAGGCGAACCTACTTCCCTCCGCATGGCTGTCGCCGAACGAGGTCTGATGGTCATCGACGCGGAGGCTATAGGCAAAGCAGGCCATGCAGCACGAGACGAAGGCGTGAACGCCATTTATTTGGCGGCAGATGCTATCCAGAAAATCCGCGAACTGGAACCGGAACAAGTTTCCCCCCTCCTGGGGAAGGTCAAAATAACCGTCACCCAAATCGAAGCCGGACGCCAGCACAACGTCGTGCCCGACTTGTGCCGCCTGGTGATCGACGTGCGCAGCAACGAATGCTACCAAAACGAAGAACTATTCTATTGGCTGCAGGAACGCCTTGATCTCCGGCTCAGCGCCCGGTCCTTCCGCCTCAACGCATCCGGCATCCCACTGGACCATCCCCTGGTGCAAAGCGGACTCAACCTGGGTTTACCCTATTTCGGCTCCCCTACCCTCTCCGACCAGGCCCTGATGCCCTTTCCCTCCCTCAAGATCGGCTGCGGCGATTCCGCCCGCTCCCACACCGCGGATGAGTACATCGAACTCCAGGAAATAGCAGCTGGCATAAGCACTTACAGGGATTTGATTTTAGGGCTGAACTGGGATTATAAAAAATAAGGAACGCATCCTGCTTACGCCGAACGCTGCAACTTCTTCAAGGTCTGAATCACAGATGACACGGATTGCACGTTAACTTCGCAACTTCGCAACCCCTCAACCCCGTAACTTCGCAACTTCGCAACTTCGCAACTTCGCAACTTTCCTCGCAACCCCGTAACTTCGAAACTTCGCAACTTCGTAACTTTAAACACCTATGAAACTTTGGCAAAAAGACTATCAAGTACTTTCATCGATTGAAACGTTTACCGTTGGCAGGGACCGCGAGATGGACCTATTGCTCGCGCCGTTCGATATTTTAGGCTCTTTGGCCCATATCCGGATGCTGTCGGAAGTAGGGTTATTGGATGCGGCCGATTTCGCCCAACTGGAGTCCGCTTTGCAGGCGCTGTACCGGGAAGCGGAACAAGGGAAATTGCTCATCGAAGAGGGTGTCGAAGACATCCATTCGCAGGTAGAACTGCTATTAACGCGCCAATTGGGAGAAGCGGGAAAAAAGATCCATAGCGGGCGCTCCCGCAACGATCAGGTGCTCGTGGATCTGCGGTTGTTTTTCCGGGCAGAGATCCAGCAGATCGTTCAGCTGATGGAAACGTTGTTCAACCGCTTGCAAGTACTTTCGGAAGAGCACAAGAACGTTTTGCTTCCCGGGTATACGCATTTCCAGGTCGCGATGCCATCTTCCTTTGGCCTATGGTTTGGGGCCTACGCGGAATCTCTGGCCGACGACCTCCAATTGTTCCACGCCGCCTACCAGATCATCAACCAAAACCCGCTGGGCTCCGCAGCCGGCTACGGCTCTTCGTTCCCGCTCAATCGCCGGCGCACCACCGAACTGCTCGGGTTTGGCGATTTGAACTACAATGTGGTCCACGCACAAATGGGCAGAGGTAAATCCGAGCTCGTCCTGGCTTTTGGCCTGTCTTCGCTGGCCCACACCCTGGGCAAGCTGGCGATGGATGTCGTGTTGTTCCTCAACCAAAATTTTGGGTTTATATCCTTCCCCGACGAACTGACCACCGGTTCCAGCATCATGCCGCACAAAAAAAATCCGGACGTCTTCGAACTCATCCGGGCCCGGTGCAACCACCTGCAAACCTTGCCCGGACAGGTTTCTCAACTGACCGGCAACCTGCCGTCGGGGTACCATCGGGATTTCCAATTGCTAAAAGAGGTTCTTTTCCCCGCCCTGGAAAGCGCCAAAGCCTGTATCCGGATAGCCGTATTTGCCTTCGGGGAGATTCAGGTCAAAACCGGCCTGCTGGAGGACGCGCGCTATGCGTACCTGTTCAGTGTGGAAGAGGTCAACCGCCTCGTCCTGCAAGGGGTTCCTTTCCGCGACGCCTACCGGCAAGTGGGCGAGGCCATCGCCTCCGGCGATTTCCATCCTCAAAAAACCGTTGCCCATACCCACGAAGGGAGCATCGGGAACCTCTGCACCCTGGAGATCAAACAAAAATGGGAACGCATTTACGGTGCGTTCCCATTCGAAGCGGTTGGAAAAAGGATCCAGCAACTGACCCAGGGATAAATCCTGGTTTCCTTCCTACCGCTGTATCACGACATGTTTCGTCAGCATTTGCTTGCCGGATTGGAGGCGGAGCAAGTAGGTACCGTTGTCCAGGGTATTGGCAGGGATCTCCAGGGAGGTTTGTCCGCCAGCCGTTTCAAGGGTCCAGGCGTTCAATTCCTGCCCGAGGAAATTATACAACCTCAACGCCGCTGGTCCATTTTCCAGTCCCTGGGCGTTCATGCCTAACCGGTCGGAAGCGGGGTTTGGGAAAACGGCCATATTGGGGGCAATGGATATATCCGCCGCTTCTTCCAATCGGGCGGCACAAGGAGTCCCCTCTTCGTAGATGCGGACGTAGCGGAAATAGGCGTCCCCGTTGGCAGGGGCTATGTCGTGGTCTGCGGCAAAAAATAAGTAGTTCACCTTTCCGGTGTAAAATTTCCCAACCGGGATTACATACGATTTCCAGTTGCCCCGGCCGTCGTAATTGCGGTAATTCTGGAGGCCCCAAGCTTGGTTTCCATAGAGCTGAAACGTGAGTTGGGAACTGATATACAAGTCGTTGTCAAACCCGATTCCGTGGATTTCCCCTGCCGGGTGCTACGAAAATCAAAAGCCAGCACGGTAGTGGGTTTAATTTCATAAGGGATTGGCATCATTTTCCAGGCGTTGTTTTCGATCAGCAAGGTTCTGCCGGCATCAAGGACGGTGGCTTTGCCCGCATCCTGCCCTGCCCCGAAAGGGGCGGGCTGCTTGCTTGCAAAATCGATTTGCTGACAAGCGACCGGGTTGGTCCCGCCTCCGCTTCCGCCTCCGCCTGCCGGCGCCTGGAGGCAAAACGCCGTTTTGCTTTCCATCGTAAACTGGCCTCCGGAGGCCAGCACCTGACCGCCTGGTTTGGCAAGCTTGAACGAGCCACTGCCGTAACTACAGCACAGGCCGTCGCCATACGAGTCCTTCACCGAGAGGGTGTAGCAGCCATAAGGCAAGCAAAGCTTGAACGTCAGGGTTTTATTCGCGGCTTTATCGGTATAGGGGCCGCCTTTAGCAACCGCCTGGTTTTGGGCGTTCAGGATCTGCCAGGAGGTTTCGCTGCCGTAGTTATCGAGGACCAGGGTGAGGATTAGCGAATCGCAGGCTTGGTTCCCCGTGCCGGTCGTATCTGCCGTGCAGGTTTGAAGGCAGGACGCGCCGGCAATCCGGCTGCGGATGAGGTTACCCGGTTGGGTCCCGAAGCCGTTGCTCATATTAATCCCTACCGAAGACACATGGCAATACGACATGATCGTTCCGCCGCCAGCAGGCAAAGCGGGTACGGCGCAACTCCCTTCCACATATCCGGGGCACCCATCGATAGCCGTATTGTTGCCGTTCCAAACGCAGGCGTGGGTATGCTGGGAGCCCAAAATATGGCCCAACTCGTGCGCAACGACCATGACAGAAAACGAGTAGCTGGGCACCGTTTTATACGAAGCATCGATACTGGAAACCCCCAGCTTGTTCGCAACAGAAGAACGGCAAAGCCCGTCGACCACCGCAATCCCTCCGCTTCCCTTGTACGTCAGCAGCTGCCCCGCGTCCCCATTGATCGAGGTCCGGCTGGTCTGAAACTGGGTAAGCAGCTTGTAAATGTCCGTCCCGGAATAGGGGCTGGCCGAGTTCCAGATAAAAAGCTGGGAAAGCACCAGGCGGATGTTTTCTTTGCTATACAGCGCCGCCACTTCGTTAAACAATCCTTTGATGTAGTTCTCCGTAGCCGTTACGCTGCCTTTGTCCTGATAGACATCGTAGTCTACCTCCAGATACAGCCGAACGCAAGGACTGGCTGCACGAAGATCTGCCTGCGGCGCAATCTCTTCCAGGGAATAGCCCCGGTAGCTGTCTTCGGTGTAGCATTCAAAAACCGGGGTGTCGCGCAGTTGGCGTTCTTCATAGAGCAGGTAGGTCGATGCTCCGGCAACGGGGTTCTGGGTAATATGGTGGTCGCCCATTTCCGGCGCGCTGAACATCCCCTGCATGCCTTCGGGGAATACGCTCAGGGTGGCCACCGACGCTTCCTTTCCGCGGATTACTCCCCGGTAGAAAGCGCTCGCGCCGCTTTCCGACCGGGCGTTTCCTGCGCTGAGTTGCACCTGGAAATCTGCGGTGAGGATTTCCACCCGCTGCAATTCCAGCTCTACCGTACCTTGGCCCGACGAGGGGATAGGCAGAAGCAGCGACTCCGGCTGTTCGTCCAAAAGAAACTGCATCAACCGGGGATCTGCTTCCAGGAGTTCGTACTGAGGCAGCCGGTCCAGCGCCGGCTTTTGTCTCGAAGCAGCCGCTTTTTTGAAAACAGGAACTTCCTGATAGGTCAGGGCTGAGGAGGATTGGTTTTGGGGACGGTCCAATAGCACCTGTCCCCTTCCGGCCAGCGCCAGGCTGGTCAGAATGAGCACAACGAATTGTTTCATGACGTGAATCGGTTTTGGTTATTACAAAGTCCCGGCAAGCCGGGTGTTTTCAATTTCCTGCCTGCTGTTGCACTGGGGCGGAATTGATCGTTCTCCGCCAATATGGCGGTAACCGGGATTTTAGGGAATAGGAATCCAGCCCAGACTATGCTGCCCGGGAATAGGAAGTTTCGAACTTGTACCGTTTACTATGATTTGTCGGACGGCTTCCCGTATGCGGGGCGGTCCCAAAAGACCGTTCTTCGCCCCGGCCGGAAAATGTTTTTTTGGCAGCGAGACACCCGAACGGTCCCTTGAGGCCGCCCCGCTTTCGCCGCAGGAGTAGATTCGCCTATTTAACTCCCCTTTGGGCGTCCTTATTTTTTAAAAAAATAAAAAAAGTATGTTAAATCTTTTAAAGACAAGCATTTAGAAAAACGAAAAACTCGAAATCATTCAGAAAAAGGCGCCCAAACTGCCGCAAGCGCGAAGATTCTTCGAGAAAGCGCCCAGGGCGCGCCCAACAATAAAAAAGCGAAACCAACAGAAATTGTGGTTTCGCCCAAATAACCAAAAACAATTCACGCCCGATCAGGGATCAGGTGTGCGATTGCCACAACAAGTCGTCCGGCACTGGAAATCAAACCAAGGGAGGAAAGCCCCCTACCGCTAATCTGCTTTCGGAGAAAACGCTTCTCCAAATAGCCTGCACACCAGCCGGAAGCTAGTTTTTGGGAAAATGAGCGATATGTCCTGAAGGGGGGTAGAACCGATACTCTGGTAAAAAGATAAGTTAAAGATACGCACAGAATTTGGGAACAAAAAAAACAATTTTGTCCCCCGGTTGGCAGGTACAGCCCAAACGAAATTCGAAGCCCTTACGCGCTCCACCAAGTTTCAGTAAATCCGGCTTCCAAAATGCCTTGATCCGAATAGCAGTTTATATTGCGCCGGCATTCCCACCGTCTCCCGTCCACCGTCTCCCGTCTCCCGTCTCCCGTCTCCCGTCCACCGTCTAACCCCTACCCCATTTCCGAGACCACTTCCTGCACTTCCGGGACCATCCGGCGAAGCATCCCTTCGATACCGGCTTTCAGGGTAATCGTGGAAGATGGGCATCCGCTGCAGGAACCTTGCAGGATCACGGTTACCGTGCCCTGGTTGAAGGACTTGAACTCGATGTTGCCGCCGTCCATCTCCACGGCCGGCTTCACATAGGTGTCGATCAGGTCTTTGATCTTCTGCACCAGAGCGGCGTCATCTGCGGAGTACGCGGCGTCGGCGCCGCGCTCGGCTTCCAGAGCGGCCATTGCTTCCGCAAAGCCCTGTTTGACGATCTCGCCGCCATCTTCTACAAACTGCTTGATAAAATCCTTCAGTTTGAGCATAAGGTCGTCCCAGCCGTAATTGAACTCCTTGGTGATCGTCACGAAGTTGTTGCAGATATAAACGCCTTTCACATAAGGCAGGGCAAACAACGCGGCGCCCAGCGGAGACCAGGTTTGGGCCAGTGCTTCCTCCCGAAAATCTGCGGTTCCTTTATAGAGCATGCGGTTGGTTACAAACTTCAACGATTCCGGATTGGGCGTTTGTTCGGTATACAGCAGCACAGGGCTCTTGGTCGTTGGGTTACTCATGGCACGAAAACTTTTTCGGTTTTGTTATTTGGATCAAATCTACAAAAAGAACGTTTTTTTTGGAGTTTGGTTGGAATGGGGATTTAAATTAACCATATAACTCCGTCCGTATCTGGGATGGAGGATACCCAAAATCCTCGGTAAGATGCACCACGGCTTCGTCGACCATGGCGGACCAGCCGCAGAGGTAGAACAACACGTCCGGCCGTTGGTCCGGATAGGCTTCCAGATAAATCGGGTGCACGTATCCCCGGCGCATATCCGGTATTTCCTTACAGGTTTCTTCAGGGTTTTCCCTCGACAACGCCACCGAATAGGTAAATCCAGGCAAGGAGTTCATCAGGTCGATAAAATCCGTTTTATACAAAATCCCTTCCTCGAAGCGGGTTCCAAAGATGAGGTGCAGCTTGCGGTGAGGAATGCCCTTGTTGTGAATATCCCAGAGCATACTTCGGAAAGGCGCAACCCCCGTTCCGGTGCAGACCATCACCAGGTCCCGGTCAAGCGTTTCCGGTAAAACAAATGCCCCTCCCGGCCCTTTAAACCGGAGAACAGATCCCACGCGCACCTCCTCAAACAAGTATTGGGTAGCCAAACCGCCTTCCAACTGTACAATGCAGAGTTCAAACGCGTTGGTCCCATCCGGAGCGCTGGCGATGGAATAACTTCTCCAGCGCTGAACGCGCTTTTCGTGGATCGGGAGGTCCATGGTGATAAATTGCCCCGCCTGAAAATCGAAGCGGTCTGTTTCCGGGACTTCGATCCAAAAACTGCGGGTATTGGAATTCAATGGGTCAATCCGGGTTACCCGGCCTTCGTACCAGATCGTTGGCGGCATAAAGGAATGTCGTTTGTTGTTCTCTATAGAAGGCGGCTCCTCTCCAGAAGGGCAGCCTCCCGGCCATGGGTTTTGCCTGTCGGGCCTGTTTTGGCTTTGATTTGAAGCCATCTCAAAACTTCAGAATATGGCGTTCTCCCCCTTTGAAGGGGGTCGGGGGGATGAAACCTTTCCCCAGCTTCCCGGAAGTTTCATCCCCCTAACCCCCTTCAAAGGGGGAAAGTGCTTCGTCAGCCTTTGCGAGCCATGGGGTTAAGGAATACCACACACACCGGAAAGGGTTTTGAGATAGCTTATAAAACACTCTTCCCGGGGGATTGGTTGGGGCTTACCCCAGAATCATTTCGTTATAGGTCAGCACAACAGAGAACCCTTTTTGCTGAAAATAATTCCGGGTTTCTGCCTCTGGTTTTTCGCTGGAGGCCAGAAAAAAATCGCCGCCCCAGGCGCCGAGCGATTTCACGGCGCCCCAAAAATCCGGAAAAAGCTGCTCGCCTAGCGTTGGCAGCTGGAGCGCTTCCGAAACCAGGCGTTCGTGCGTTTTCATGCAGGATTCAAATTCGGTAAGCGTTCTGGCGCCTGCCATTTGCCAGGTGAGCGCGCTGATTTGATCGATCCGCTCCGCTTTGCCGGCATCGAGATGCCGGTAGCGGGCTATCCCTTCCCTGCTGTTCTGCTTTTTCCCTTGATAAACGAAAAAAAGCCGATCTGAAAATGCCGGTTGAAATGGAATCTGAACCCAGGAAGGTTTGTTGTGCGCCCGCTGAAACAGCACCGGGCCAGAAGCTTGCGCGCAGGCGAGGTCGTAGCCCGAGCCTCCAAAGGTTTGGTCCAGCAAAGCAAACGGGTCGGCGCCTGCCCAGTCGGCCATCATGGCTACCAGAGTGGAGCTGCTTCCCAACCCCCAAAAGCGGTCGAACTCAAGCCTGGTCCGAACGCCGGACACCCCTTCCCCGGCGTTCCAATCCGGACGCAGGCCAAGAGCAGCGCGCCCCAAACGCTCCAGGGCTTGCCCGGTACCCGCGTCTGTTCCCGAAAGAAAGGCCCAGTCCGGCATCCGGAAATCCCCTTCAAACCAGGGGCTTCCATCCATTCCCAAACTAACCCAATGCAAGCGTTTGCCTTCCGGCGTACCGGCAACGACCTCCAGGCGCTGTCCGAACCGCGTGGGCAAGGCCAGGCTCAAGGCGCCATCCAGCACGAAGTATTCTCCGCTGAGCAAAAGCTTGCCGTTCGCCCGAAACGTTTTGGAATACATCCTTTATTCGATTATGCCGCCAATGCGTTGAAGCTGCAGGAATTCGCGGACGCTGGAAAACGACACCACTTTATCCTCGAAATAGGCCTGTACCGCCTGAGCTTCCTGATCGGTAGCGCCCAGGTGGTGCAGGATATTCTGGAGGTGCATTTTCATATGCCCTTTTTGTATGCCCGTCGTCACCAGAGAGCGCAAGGCGGCAAAATTTTGGGCCAGGCCGGTTGCCGCAATGATCTCCATTAACTTCGGGGCAGAAGGGTTCCCCAGTATATCCAGGGAAAGCCCGGCGAGCGGGTGCAGTTTCGTCAGCCCCCCAACCGTGCCAAGAGCCAAAGGAAGATCCATCCAAAACCGAAAGACCCCGTTCTCCACGGTGCAATGGCTCAGGCTGCGGTATTGCCCGTCTTTGGCGGCATACGCATGCCCACAGGCCTCTACCGCCCGAAAGTCGTTGCCGCTGGCGAGCACCACCGCATCTACGCCATTAAATATTCCTTTGTTGTGGGTGGTAGCCCGATACGGGTCGATTTCTGCTATGCGCACCGCTTTGCGGAATTTCTCCGCAAACGCCGGCCCGTCCATATGCTCGCAAGCCCCTTCCAGAGCCTCCACCGGGCAGGATACTTCGGCGTGAACGATACACTCCGGCGTGAAATTCGACAAGATCGCCATGATGATGTCCACCTCCCGGTCGGTGTCTTCAAAGCCCGCGTGGGTTTCCACGAACGCTACCAGGCTGCGGCCGAATTGCTCCAGCACCGAGTTGATGAAATTGGCGCCCATGGAGTCGCACGTTTCAAAACGAACCAAAAGCTGGTAGTACTCGGGTTCCAGGTGCGTGAAGTCCAGCAGGTCGATCCCAAGCACCCCGCCGCCGCGTTGCTCCATATTGGCGGTGATCGCGGCGGCTTCTGCGCGCAGCCTGGCCGTCAGTTCTTCCTGTACCTGGAACAAACGCGCTTTATTCCCTTTGTAGGAAAAATGGACTTGCCCCAACTTAACGGTCGAAAGGACCTTTGTCAGGAACCCTCCTCTGGCCGACCAGAATTTAGCGGCGCTGGAGGCTGCCGCCACAACCGAGCTTTCCTCAATCACCATGGGGACGGCATACCATTCGTCATTGATTAAAAAGTTGGGGGCGATGCCGTAGGGCATAGGAAAGTTGCACAGGGTATTCTCGCTTAACCCACTCAAGATACGCTGAACGCCCGCATCTGAGTGGAGAAACGAAGCGATCTGTTCCCCTGCGGAAGAACCCGGTTCCAAAAACCCCTGGGCAATCCATGCTACCTTTTCCTCCCGGGTCAGCTTGGAGAATCCCTCCACCCGCTTTTTGCTGTCGCCGGCAACGCGGTGAACGCTGTTGTTCTGATCTGCCATAGTATGCCTGATTTGGCGGTATTCGGTTTGGATAAACGCGTGCTATCGGACGGTTAAAAACGCCCGGGCCACTTCCAGACCCCTCACCTGGGAATCTACATAAGCCCGAAGTTCCTCATAATCGCCCCGGGCATGCTGTAAAAAGCCGGAAGCTTGCCCATAAATAGCAGGCAAAGTTAATTTACGGATGGCATAATACCCATCCAGAAAATGTTTAATGCCCCCGGAAACGATAATCTGCCGGCACCGGAGCTGAGGCCCGAGCTCCTCGGCCAGGGCATTGACCCAGTCGGCCATTTCAAACGCCGTATGCCCCACCTGGGCCAGCCGCCCAAACAGCTCTGCTTTTTCCGGCGCTCCCCGCAGCAATTCCAGCCGGGCGAAATTCGTCCCTCCTGCGGCCGCAAAATCCAGCGCAGCCAGGGGCAACCGGAGCAGTGCCCGAAGGCTTTCCGGTCCCATGCCCTGGCCTACTTCCTTTATAATAATGGGGTAGGATGCGGTTTGCAGCAACGCTTCGATGGTTTCCAGGGGTGGGCGCAAAAAGCGGTCGCCTTCCGGCTGCAGCCATTCCTGCAGGGGGTTTACGTGGACGATCAGGCCATCGGCGTCGAGCCTGCCGATCAGGTCCGTAACCCGGTCCAGCTCCCCACGGCCGATCAGTTCCTCCAACTGAGCAATCCCAAGATTTGCGAATAAGGGCTGGGAATCGCCGAGAATCGGGCGTACCGCAAAATCCGCCAGAAACTCATTGCTGTAAAGCAACTGCCGGCAGGAGCCCAATCCCATGCCCATTCCGAATTCGGCGCATGCCCGCGCCAGATTGTGGTTGATGGTGCGGGCGAGCCCCGTCCCCCCCGTCATGCTGGACACCCACATCGGAACCCGGAACTCCTTTCCGAGGAATTCAAAAGCGGGCCAGCTCCCCTTGGCTGGGTGGCCGGAGAGCAAAGGTTCGTAATAAAACCGCTGGTCCAGGGCGTTTTCTGCTACCTGAGAGGAAAACGCCAGCTCGATATGGTCTTGTTTTCGTTCTTCTGCTGTTGGGTCTTGCACAGGCTTGCGCTTTTCGAGATAATCCATGATTAGACGTTAGACGTTAGACGTTAGAAGTTGGCAGGAGTGTCCCCGGGCGACAGCACATTGCCCTTGCTGCCACCCCCGTCTAACATCTAACGTCCAACGTCTAACGTCAATAAAGGTATTTATTTCACGGGAGATATGGGAAAACAACGCTGAGGGTTTAAGGTTCAAAAAGTCAGGAGGTTGTTCCCTGCTCCCTGCTCCCTCTTCCCTCCTCCCTATAAAAATCGCATGTCCAAATTCAGGCTGTTTTTCAATTCATTATACTTTCAGAGGTTGATATTTTTTTCGAAAAAAGTTTGCTTAATGAAAAAAAGGCCTTTACATTTGCACCGCTTTACAAGAAACGATAACGAATATCATTCATCATTAAATCGCTATAGTTGTGGATACACGGAGCTATAAAACGATACACGCGAACAAGGAAACCGTAGAGCGGAAGTGGTACATCATTGATGCAGAGGGCGAAGTCGTTGGCCGGCTCTGTTCGAGGATTGCGACCGTGTTGCGCGGCAAGCACAAGCCTTCTTTCACGCCGCATTTCGATGCCGGCGATTACGTCATCGTGATCAATGCCGATAAAGTGCGGTTTACGGGACAGAAATTATTGCAGAAGGAATACCAGACCTAGTCGGGCTATCCCGGAGGTCAGAAGCGGACTGCGGCCAAAGACATGCTCAGCAAAAAACCGATTGTGGTTATGGAGCGGGGGGTCAAAGGCATGCTGCCTAAAAACCGTCTTGGCCGGGCTATGTACAAGAAACTTTTCGTCTACGCTGGTCCGGAGCACCCGCATGAAGCGCAGAAGCCCGAACCATTTAACTTTTAATTCATTTTCAAATTGTTCGAAAAAGACGGACGTAAAATATCTTTGGCAGGATGATAGAAATGATCAATGCAACCGGTAGAAGGAAGTCCTCTGTGGCTCGCGTCTACCTGAAAAAAGGAGAAGGGAAGATCGAAGTCAATGGCAAGGATTACAAGGAATACTTTCCTCAGATCCACGTGCAAACTTCGATTACCGCGCCTCTGGAAACCGTAGAAGTCGCCAACATTTATGACATCAAGGTCAATGTGATCGGAGGCGGGTTCAAGGGACAGGCGGAAGCGGTGCGGATGGGTATTTCCCGTGCGCTGGTACAGCTGAACGAGGACTTCCGCAAGCCCCTCAA
Organism: Haliscomenobacter sp.; assembly: GCA_016713275.1. Lineage (GTDB taxonomy): Bacteria > Bacteroidota > Bacteroidia > Chitinophagales > Saprospiraceae > JADJPL01. The sequence continues at coordinate 41,832 of JADJPL010000011.1, read as the reverse complement.
ATCGCGCAAATTCCTCACCCGGGATGCCCGCGAAGTCGAGCGCAAAAAATACGGAAAACCGAAAGCAAGAAAGAGCTTCCAGTTCAGCAAGCGTTAATGCTTCCTGTGTTTTTTTCTCCATCCTCTTAATTTGGAAAAAATGAACAAACCTAGCTATAAAGAACTTCTCGATGCCGGGGTGCACTTCGGCCACCTCAAGAAAAAGTGGAACCCCAAAAATGTCTCCTTATATCTTTCAGGAGCACCGCGGGATCCACATCATCGACCTGAACCGCACTTCCGAGTGCCTCGACCGGGCAGCCAACGCCATGCGGCAGCTTGCCAAGTCCGGTAAAAAGATCATGTTCGTGGCCACGAAAAAACAGGCTCGCGACATCGTATCCAATGCCGCCAGGAGCGTGGGCATGCCTTACGTGACCGAGCGCTGGCTGGGCGGCATGATGACCAACTTCAACACCGTGCGCCGCTCGGTGAAAAAAATGCAGAATATCGAACGCATGCTCGGCGACGGCTCGCTGACCAGCGTGACGAAAAAAGAACGCCTTACCCTGACGCGCGAGCACGACAAGCTCGATAAGGTACTGGGCGGGATCGCCAACCTCTCCAGGCTTCCGGCCGCGATTTTTATCGTGGACATTGAGCATGAACACATCGCTGTGGCGGAAGCGCACCGCCTTGGAATCCGCACCTTTGGCCTCGTCGACACCAACGCCGACCCCAACCAGGTCGACTTCCCGATCCCAGCCAACGACGACGCGTCCAAGTCGATCCGCATCATCACGGATTACATGGTGCAGGCCATCCTCGAAGGATTGGAAGAGCGCAAGCTAGCCAAGCCCGAAAAAGAAGAAGGGGCTGCCTGATCCGGCAGTTCCTCCTCGGGCCATGTCGTTTGTTCATTGGTTACTATAAAAAATATCCCAACAAATGAGTGCACAAAACATTTCCGCCGCCGACGTTAAAAAACTGCGCGAAATGACCGGCGCAGGCATGATGGACTGTAAACAGGCCCTGACGGAAGCGGAAGGGGATTTCGATAAAGCCATTGAGATCCTGCGCAAAAAAGGAGAAAAACTCTCCCTCAAGAGGGCCGACCGCGAAGCGACCGAAGGCGTGGTGCTGGCCCTGGTTGCCGACGACCACAAACGCGGCGTGATCGTCAAATTGAGCTGCGAAACCGACTTCGTTGCCAAGAACGAAGACTTCATCGCCCTCACCCGCAAGTTCGGAGAAATTGCCCTTGCCAACTTCCCCGAAACCCGCGAAGCGCTTCTGGGACTGCCCTTCGAAGCAGGCCTGACCATCGAAGGCAAAGTGACCGAGCAAATCGGCGTGATTGGCGAAAAAATCGAACTCTCCGAGTATGCCCGCATCGAAGCCGCTCAAATCTGCCCCTATATCCACATGGGCAACAAAGCGGCGGTGCTCGTTGGGCTTAACCTCGAAGACGCCGCCTACTACGAAGCAGGCCGCGACATCGCCATGCAGGTTGCCGCTATGCACCCCATCGCACTCGACAAAGACCAGGTCGATCCTTCCGTTATCGAAAAAGAAATCGAAATCGGCAAAGAGGTCGCCCGCAACGAAGGCAAACCCGAGGAAATGCTGGAGAAGATCGCTCTTGGCAAACTCAATAAATTCTACAAAGACAGCACCCTGCTCAACCAGGATTTCGTGAAGGACAACAAATTGACCGTCGCGGCCTTCCTCAAGAGCAAAAATAAGGACCTGACTGCCTCCGGCTTCTGCCATGTTAAATTGGGGTAATCCACTCCCCCTTTTTGGAAAGCCCGGCTTTCAACCAACACGATAAAGCCCTGTGCGCCTGCCTGCCCGCGCACAGGGCTTTTCTTTTTCCCAAAAACAAGGGATGTGGACCGAAAATTCGCAAACCACTGAATTTTGAGTATATCTTTACAGCCAGATTTTCAACTTTCCTTCATCTGATTCATCCAACGCTATGGCTATTAAATACCGCCGGATACTGCTCAAACTCAGCGGAGAATCCCTTATGGGCGAACAAAAGTTTGGGATTTCTTCGGACATGCTTTACCATTACGCCAACCAAATCAAGGAAGCCGCGGATATGGGCGCCCAGGTCGCCATCGTCATCGGCGGCGGGAATATCTACCGGGGCCTTCAGGCCGAAAAATCCGGAATCGAACGCGTACAAGGCGATTATATGGGCATGCTGGCTACCGTGATCAACGGGATGGCCCTGCAAGCCGCCCTCGAAGCCTTGGGCGTCTTCACCCGGCTCATCTCCGCCATCGAAATGAAACAGATCGCCGAACCCTACATCCGCCGGCGCGCTATCCGGCACCTGGAAAAAGGCCGGGTGCTCATCTTCTCCTCCGGCACCGGCAGTCCCTTATTTTACGACCGATTCGGCGGCCGCCCTGCGCGCCAACGAGATCAACGCCGAAGTCATCCTCAAAGGAACCCGCGTAGACGGCATCTACACCGCTGACCCGGAAAAAGATCCCAGCGCCACCAAATTCGACCACCTCACTTTTGCCAAGGTTATCAGCCTGGGCCTGAGCGTTATGGACATGACCGCCTTCACCCTGTGCCAGGAAAATAACATTCCTATCATCGTTTTCGACATCAACAACCACGACAACCTCAAACGCATCCTCCAGGGCGAACTGGTGGGTACGCTGGTGGAAGGAGAAACTCAACCGGAATGACGAAACAGGTTTGCACCAGTATTTTCTTTCTCTTTGGGATGCTCGCTGCCCGGTCCCAGGATATTCCCATGCTGGATTCCCTGGACCTGAGCCAAGTCCCCGCAGGAAAAATTTCCAGATTTTGGATCCCCGTGATGCGCAACGCCCTCTCGCAGCCGGTTTGCGTGCCGGTCCTGGTGGCCAAAGGCGCCGCTCCCGGCCCCGTGCTCGGGCTTACGGCGGCCATCCACGGCAATGAGCTCAACGGCATTCCGATCATTCAAACCGTATTTGACCGCATCGACCCCTCCCGCCTGAAAGGAACCCTGATCGCCATCCCCGGAATGAATGTTCCTTCCATCGACCTCAGCCAGCGCCTCTTTCCCGATGAAGAAGACCTGAACCGCGTTTTCCCCGGCAAGCCCGACGGAACCAGCAGCGAACAATACAGCTACGTTGCGTTCCAAAAGATCATCTCCCAGACGGATTACCTTATCGACCTGCACACCGCCAGTTTTGGCCGCGTGAACGCCATGTACGTCCGGGCCGATCTCCGCAAGGACACCCTGGCCCGGTTGGCCCGGCTTTGCGACGCCGACATCTTGCTCGACGGCAAGTCTGCCTCTACCGCCAACGCCGCTGCAGGCAGGACCTTGAGGGAAGAAGCCGACCTGCACGGCATCCACACCATCACCATCGAACTGGGCGACCCCCAGGTCTATCAGCCGGAGATGATCCGCAGGGGCAGCGTCAGCATTATGAATATCCTTTCCCATTTGGGCATGAGCGACTGGCCTGCCGAAACGCCTCCTCCTGCCGCCCTGTGCACGCGCTCGTACTGGATCTACACCGACGAAGGCGGGTTGCTGGAAGTCCCGGTGGACACCGCACAGCGGTTGCGCAAAGGCGACCTCATCGGAATCCTCCGCAACCCCTTTGGCGATGTTATCAAGCGGTACTACGCCCCGGAAGACGGCATCGTGATCGGAAAGAGCTCGAACCCCGCCAACAGGAGCGGCGGCAGAATCCTGCACCTGGGGATTCTGAAATAGCCTATTCGGCTGCGATCGCGATCGCAGCCAGGCTCAACCTGAGCCCCGGGACCTGCAGCAGCAACTCCCCGCATGTTTCCAGCGTAGCCCCGGTAGTCAGCACATCGTCAACCAGCAGCACGTGTTTATGCGCCAGATCGTCTGGCCGAAGCACTTCAAACGCCTGCGCCACATTCTCCATGCGCTCCAGACGCGACTTGCGCGTTTGAGTCGCTGTCTGCCGGGTGCGGACCAAAAAATCCGCAGACCAGGGCACGCCCATGCTTTCCGAAAGCCCTTGCGCAAAACAAGCGCTCTGATTATACCCCCGCTCCTTCAGCCGCCGGGAGTGAAGGGGGATGGGAAGGATCAACTCCACGTCCTGCATGGCAGGCGCTTTGCGCAACCCAGCCCCCAATACCTTTCCCAAATAGATCCCGACATCCTGCCGGCCCCGGTATTTCAACTGATGCAGCAAATGCTGTACCCGCCCGCCTTTACTAAACGAAATCAGCGCCGTGCCAGCCACCAAAGGTAAACGCCCCCAAAACCGGCTGCTGAACGGATTATCGGCAGACACCGGATACCGGGTATACGGCAGGTGGACCTGGCAATCCAGGCAGATCACCAGATCCATGGGCAATCCCGCCGTAGAACATGCCGGGCAAAGCCGGGGGTAAAACAGATTGAGCAGGTCTTCGCTGAGGAGGAGGATGGGGTTTTTCATGGAAATTTTGGGGTTAGGGAGCAGAGAGCAGGGAGCAGGAAAACAAATACATTGGTAAGTCCTTTGTGGTCTAAAATACGGTAACGGCTCATCGAGGTTTCGTTTGATGCAAACTTGCTACCAAATGCGGAACAAGTCAACCTTTGAGGTCTGCGGCGGGAGGTTTTCCAGGGAAACAGAAAGGGATTCCGGAGTCCGTTCGTTTAATGGTAAGGGACTGGTTCTGGTTGTTTTGAAGTCCAGAATAAGGGGTTTGAGGTTGATTATTGAGGGGAACGGGAATGGGAGGATTGGGGGTGTATTTTTCACGTCTGGAGACTTGAACCAGCGAAACGACTTGAACCAGCGAAAGGGCTTGAACCAATGGAGCAAGCCCGCCCCACTCCCTGCTCCCTGCTCCCTTAATCCCTAATCCCTTTCACTATACGAAAACAAATTGTTACAAGAAGCTATCTCAAAACTATAGAATTATGGTGTTCTCCCCCTTTGAAGGGGGTCGGGGGGATGAAACCTTTCCCCGGCATCCCGGAAGTTTCATCCCCCTAACCCCCTTCAAAGGGGGAAAGTGCTTCGTCAGCCTTTGCAATGGGGTTAACGGATGCCGCCCACACCCTGAAAAGGGTTTTGAGATAGCTTTAAGTCAACAAAAAAAAACGCCTGTAATGCAGAGCAAAACAGGCGCGTCAAAACAAAACGAAAAACCAACTTTATACAACTCTTATCGCTGGCGCTTACGAGCCGCCTTTCCGCAAGCGGACGGGCAGTTCGACGCGTTTTCCTTTTCGGTAGAGGGTGAGGCTGACAATGTCTCCGACTTTAGCCCGGCCGACTACTTCCTGGAGCTCGGCGACGGACTTGACCAACCGGCCATCGATTTCGGTGATGACATCTTTGGGTTGAATACCGGCGTATTGGGCAGAGCCTCCATCGACGAGCTCTTCCACGACGACACCCTGACTGAGATCAACTCCCAGTTCCTGGGCGTAATCGCCGTCGAGGTCGCTGATGCTGACGCCCAGAAAGGCGCGCTGATAAGCCCCGTATTCAATAATATCGTCGATAATGCGGCGGGCGAGATTGATGGGGATCGCAAAACTATACCCGGAGAATGCCCCGGTGCGGGTAGCAATCGCCGTGTTGATGCCAATGAGCTTACCCGAAGCGTCGACCAACGCGCCTCCGCTGTTGCCGGGGTTAACGGCAGCATCGGTTTGGATGAACGACTCAATGGCATTTCCGCCTCCAAGCAATTGAATATTACGGCCTTTCGCGCTGATAATCCCGGCAGTAACCGTAGACGTGAGGTCGAACGGATTACCAACCGCCAAGACCCATTGGCCTACCTTGGCGGCATCTGAATCGCCGATCGAGATGGCAGGCAGGTCGTTGCCTTCAATCTTGATCACCGCCAGGTCCGTTTTGGGGTCTGTGCCAATCACTTTCGCCTTATATTTGCGGTTGTCCGACAGCGTAACTTCCAATTCGGAGGAAGATTCCACCACGTGGTTGTTCGTGATGATCAACCCGTCGGAGCTGTAAATCACCCCGGAACCCGTTCCTTCGCGCGGGACGTCTCCTCCGAAATTGCGCCCAAAGAAATCTTCCAGCGGGAAACGGAAGGGATTGGATTCTTCCCGGTTAGCCGCGCTGTTCCCTTTGATCGTCGCTTTGATGTTCACCACAGAAGGCGTAGCGTTTTCGGCAGCTTCCGAAAAATCAAACGTCGGGATCGCGGCGCCCGACGGAGCAACATAATTGACCGAACGCGCCAAAGAAGCCGGCTGTTCTACAGGGCCCGTACGGTCCGTCAACCGAATACCCGCGAAAGTGATCAATCCGCCGGCCATGCCGGCTAAAACCAAGTTCAAAAATTGCTTCATAAAGACCCGTTTTTAAGTTTGGTTTTTTGTTGATTAAGCACTTAATTTATGAAATAGAAACTCTTGAGTTCCTTAGATTGTTACGCACCAATTTTCTTTTTAACAGGAAATTAACAAAGTTGGATGTTGGACGGGAGACGGTGGACCGTGGACGGTGGACGGGAAAAAATAAACCAATATCGCCTCAACCCCTAAACGCCTCAACCCCTCAACGCCCTTTGAACCCTTGAACCTCCCATATGGATGAAAGAATTGCTGCCGCTCCGGGTGGATTACCTGGAGGAATTACAACCGGAGACGGAACTGGAGTATATGCTGCTGCGGGATCCGGAATTCACCACAGGGCTGGGTTGGGGGATTCCCAGGTACGGGCATCCGGAAGGAGAAGTCTATAGACACATTCGGGAAGTGCTGGAAAATGTGGATCAGCTCCAGCTTGCTCCCAAAGAACGGCAGCAACTCCGGCTGATTGCGTTTGCCCACGACACCTTCAAATACAAAGAAGCCAAAGGGTACCCACGAGACTGGTCGCGCCATCACGGGGTGCTGGCGAGGCAATTCCTGGAACAATACATCTCCGACCAGGTAGTACTGGAAATTACCGAACTCCACGACGAAGCCTATTATGCCTGGCGTATGGAATTCTTTCACCAGAATGTATTTGCCGGCCGACTGCGCATCCAGCACCTGCTGGACCGGGTGGGCGAATTCCTCCAGCTATACTACCTCTTTTTTAAGTGCGATACCCGTACCGGCGACAAAAATCAGGCGCCCCTCAAGTGGTTCGAACACCATTTCGAAGGCATTGAGGTGGTCGATTTTTGATTCAATTAATTTTTTTTTACCCAAGGGAACTTTTTTTCGCGGCGCCCGGTTTTTTCTCTGTTGTAGTAAATTGCTTATCTTCATCAACCGGAAATCGCCATGTATCAGGTAGACTTACTGGAAGATCCAAAAAGGATGAACCAAAAGCACGTTTTTGAGCAGGAATTCTTGCCTTTAATGGAGGCCTTGTACAACTATGCTGTCCACCTTACCCGCAACAAGGTGGAAGCCGAGGACCTCGTGCAGGAAACCTACAAAAAAGCGCTTGGCTCAGTGGACAAATACCAGCAAGGAACCAATGCGAAGGCTTGGCTGTTCCGTATCCTCTACAATACCTTTATCAACGAACTTCGGTATGGAGGGCGTCGCCCGCGGTTGGTCGAATTGGAAGAAGCCATGACCAAAGGGAACGCCGTACCTGCTTCCGGAGCAAGCAACCTCTCCGAAACGCCTTTCCAGTCGAGCCTGGGCGACGAAATCACCTGGGCGGTCAACTCCCTCGACCGCCAGCAGCGGGCGGTCGTCATCATGGCCTATCTGGAAGACTTCAAGTATGAGGAGATTGCCGCGATCCTGCAGGTACCTGTCGGGACGGTGCGTTCGCGCCTCCACCGGGCAAAAAAGGTATTGGAGAAAAAACTGCTATCTTACGCCATTTCCCGGGGATACCGGCCTAATAATTAATTTTTTAATTACTTAACCTGGTTGCCTTCCTGACTTTTGCCATTTAATCTAAGCTAATCCAATACATACGCTTATGCGCCCCGTGCTCCTGCCGAATATCCATGCGCTTTGCCCCTGCTCCCCATGCAGCTGGCATCGCGCTATGTTCGGCCGGAGCACAGGCGTTATTTGGCCAGGTCGGGAATCCTTTGGTAACCAAAAAAATTCCAGCCATGCCAAGATCGACCGCCCACGAAATGAACGGGTCTACTAAAATGTACGACCTGATGCCGGCGCCAGACCATTTTCCGTATGCCGCAGAGCGGACGCAACGACCTACCGAGGAAACCCCGGACCACGATTTACCGAACCATACGAACCCTCTGACGTACACTGCCCTTACCCCCGATTCAGGGGATTCCATTAAAGACCTGATCAAGCGCCATTATAAACGGGAAACGCCTTCTCCCACCCTTAGGGAATCCATCGTACACCTGATCCAAAAGGGGTAGCAACACGCCAGGCGCGCCTATTATTTGACCTTTATTGCCACGCTCCCAATGCCTGCCGTTCGATGCAGCAGGGAACCGGAGTTTCATCTAACTCAACGGCCCGTTATGTTCCGGATCATATTCCCCATGCTGGTTTTCGGAATGATGGGGGTCTGCCCGGCTGGCCGGGCTCAGGAACCGCTCCCCGGCCATGTACGCGCTTTTTTGGACACCCTGGGCGCCGAGCTCCTCTTTCCGCTCGACGGGGGCTATCGAGCCGTTCCCCTGCCGCGAAGCCCCGGGTTTTTCCCGGCGCACTACCTGCTGCGCTCGAAAGCAGAAAAGCTGGATATCCAATATTCGTTCCAACCCGACACCTCCGCCCAAACCCCGCCCCACCTCGAAGCCCGGCGCCTGGCGCTCCACCTGTGCAGCAACGACGAAAACGCCGTGATCACCGCCCGGGATCTCACCGATCAGGAGCGGGAAGAACGCTTCAACGCGGATTGGGGCAAGGTGCATTTGTTTCCTCCCAAACCGGAATTCGGCGACGGCGCCCCCTTCTGCCAAATGCTGTCGATCTATAAAGAAGGCCGGGGCATGATCCATCTATTTATTATGTTTGAGGCGCCTTCACCGCTGATTGAGAACCGGTTGTATTTGGTGCGGTTTTTATAATTATGGAAAAAATAAGCGTTTTCGACATGCTCAAGATCGGGGTGGGGCCTTCCAGTTCCCACACCTTGGGCCCGTGGCGGGCTGCCGAACGATTCGTCGGCGAATTGAAATCCGCCGGGGTGCTGGGCCTCACCGCCCGGGTGCGCGTCCACCTGTACGGGTCGCTGGCGCTTACCGGCAAAGGCCACGGCACCGATGTGGCGGTACTCCTGGGCCTGAGCGGGAAAGACCCGGTGACGGTCCCGCTGGAGGAGGTCCAAACCCTTCCCGCCGCCGTCATGGAAAACCACCTGCTGCAACTGGACGGCTGCCATACGATCGCGTTTTCCCCTTCGAAAGACCTGGTATTTCACTTTTCCCAAGCCCTCCCCTTCCACGCCAATGGCATGATTTGCGAAGCCTACGACGAAGACGGCGTCTGCCGGTTTACGGGAACGTATTATTCTATCGGAGGAGGGTTCGTGGTCAAAGAAGGGGAGCAAAACCTCCCGCCGGGAGCATCTCCTTTGCATCCCCTCCCCTTCCCCATCGCCACAGGGGAGGAACTCACGCAATACTGCCAGGAAAACGCATGCCCTATCTCTGATATCGTCTACGAAAACGAAAAACACTGGCGCTCCAAAACAGAAATCGACGACGGGTTGCTTCGCATCTGGGACGTTATGCGCGATTGCATCTACCGGGGATGCCATACCGAAGGCATCCTGCCCGGCGGGCTCCAGGTCGAACGCCGGGCCGCCGCCATGAACAAAAAACTCCTCGCCACTGCCCGTTACGACACCACCGCCGCATGGATTCGAGCGATCCGGAGCAGCCCGTTCGGGTTTTCGGAAGTCATCAAGTGGATCGGCTGTTTTGCGCTGGCGGTCAATGAAGAAAACGCCAACTTCGGACGGGTGGTCACTGCCCCCACCAACGGCGCCGCAGGCGTCATCCCGGCCGTGCTGATGTACTACCTGTGCTTCACCGATCCGGAACCCGGGCCCGACGATATCGTCCGCTTCCTCCTCGTCGCCGGCGAGATCGGCTCCATATTTAAAAAAGGCTCGACGATTTCCGCCGCCATGGGCGGCTGTCAGGCCGAGATCGGCGTATCCTCCGCTATGGCTGCTGCCGCGCTCTGCGAGCGCCTCGGCGGCAGCCCCGGACAATGCCTCATGGCCGCCGAAATCGCCATGGAACACCACCTCGGCCTCACCTGCGACCCCATCGGCGGACTCGTCCAGATCCCCTGCATCGAACGCAACTCCATGGGCGCCGTCAAAGCCATCACCGCCGCCAAAATTGCCCAGGAAAGCGACCCCGCCAAAGCCAAAGTCAGCCTCGACGGCGTTATCAAAACCATGTGGCAAACCGCCCAGGACATGAACCACAAATACAAGGAAACCTCGCTGGGAGGACTTGCGGTGAATGTGGCGATATCGGTGCCGGAGTGTTGAGAGAGAGGGAGCAGGGAGAGAGGGAGCAGGGCAAGGGGAAAAAATTGACACAGTTTATTGAACAGTCTCAATCCCAATCCCGAACAATCCCGAACAATGCCATTTTTTTCGTGCCATCTGTCAAAGTTGTTGTTTTCTTTTGAACTTTGACACAGTTATTTGAACAATCTCAGCGAAAAAAGTCGACACAGTTTATGAACAGTCTCGGACACAGTCCAAAGTTCTTTCCCTGCTCCCTTTCTCCCTGCTCCCTGCTCCCTTTCTCCCTTAATCCCTACTCCATCCCCGCCTCACCCTCCGGTAATAAAACCCCGCCAGCACTCCAAACACAAACCCGCCAATATGGGCCCAATAGGCGACGCCGCCCGATTCGCCAGGCGCGGCCTGGAGCTCGCCGAGACCGCTTTGGAACTGGAAGTAGATCCAGAAGCCGAGGAACAGAATAGCCGGCACGTAAAACGGGAAAATAAACAACAGCACCCGCACCCGGGAGCTTGGAAACAGCACCATATAGGCCCCCATGACACCGGAAATGGCGCCGCTCGCGCCAATCGTCGGAATCTGGCTGTCCAGATTGAAAAAAATATGGGCCGCATGGGCGATCAGCCCTGCCAGCAAATAGAACACCAGGAAGCGCCCGTTGCCGATCGTCGCCTCGATATTATCCGCAAAAATCCAGAGGAACAGCATATTCCCAATGATATGCGCCCAGCCGCCATGCAAAAACAGGCTGGTAAACAGCGCATACCAGTCCTGCCCGTGCACGATCTCGTAAGGCACCGCCCCAAACGTGTACACAAATTGCTCGGCATAAGCGCCCTGGTTCATCTGCCAGACAAAGATCAGCACGTTCACTCCAATCAATCCGTAGCTGAACAACGGGTAATGCCCGCCTTTGATGTTGTCGTCGCCAATGGGAAAAAGCATGTTGTCAAATTTTTGGGGAAAGATACGGAATTGGGTGGTTTAGTGGTTGGTGGTTGGTGGTTGGTGGTTGGTGGTTGGTGGTGGTTAGTGGTTAGTGGTTGGGGTTGGGGTTGGGTAGCTGGCATGGAACCAAACCCCCCCAGGCCTCGGGAGGCCCAAGTTGGGTAGCATGGAATGAAACCGAAACCCCCAGGCCTCGGAGAGGCCCAACGTTGGTAGCATGGCACGAAACCGAAACACACCCAGGCCTCGGAGAGGCCCAACGTTGGTAGCATGGAATGAAACCGAATCACCCCCGGCCTCGGAGAGGCCCAACGTTGGTAGCATGGCATGGAACCGAAACACCCCCAGGCCTCGGAGAGGCCCAACGTTTGTAGCATGGCACGGACCCAATAACGCCTCATGCCTGCCCAACCACCGCGATCTGCGCGTAAACTAGCGCGAGGCGCCTGCCTCGTGCTCCCTACCTCTTGGAGGCTCCGCCTCAGACGCTGCGGTCTGGATGCACTCTGGCCGAAACCCAACCCTGCATCCCCATCGGTCGTTTTCGCCTCCGGCCCCGGGGTAGGTTCCTTGTTGGCTCGCTCCAAAAAATACCCCCCCAAAGGGCGCTCCGTTGCCCTCCCGCTCTTTGGGAAAACGCCTAATGTTATCTATTCATTAAATCTGATCGGCGGGGGCGGATAACGAACCCGGGGAGGGTATCTTTGGGAGGTAAGGCTGCAACTCCTGTCTATTTTACGCCCCACATCTTATCAGGCCCTCCAGTTGATTGGCCAGCCAACACGCTGGCGCTGTGGCGCCCAGCACGGCAACGGCTTTAGAATTAAGCAGGTACAATACCTCAATATTCAACGAATAACCCGCAGAAAGGAATGCCGCATGGTATTCTTTTGGGCGCACTTTTTTTGTTTCATCCCCAACCGATCAAAGAACCAAATGTTCCCCGGGACCGCTTCCCGGGCTATTCCTTTTTTTTAAACTAAATGTATCAGGCGTTATGCAAAACGGAAAACTACAGTGGGTGCTGGCTTGGGGCTTTGTTTTGGCAATGAGTTGGGGGAATGGAGAGCTTTGGGGGCAAACGACAATTGCCAAGCAAGGCTTCGAGACTTCGGGCGAAACATGGTCAATAAGTTCCGGCTCAGGAAATATTTCAACCGTTACTGGAAGCGGAGATACTCCTTCAAGTCAACGAGTACTTAGTGGGGGCCGCTCATGGCAAGTCAACAATGGAAATATTACACTTGAGCTTGGCAATGTAAATGTATCTAGCTATTCAACTATAAAAATTGTAATCCGCCTTTCATCAACCTCAGGATCCACTGGAAATGGAGCGGATGGTGGGGACAACATAAAGGCCTTTGTCAACTTGAATGGTTCTGGATTCCCTGCAACTGCAGACGTAACCATCTCAGGGAACTCGAATGCACGATGGGGATATAATGCAACTTTGACTGCAACAACCACCGCAGGTACTCCTTTAGCTATCAGCGCCCCTCAAAGTGGAACAAACACAAATAATTATTCCGCAATGGAGATTTCCATTCCCAACGGAACGAGTTCAGTTGCATTAAAAATTGTTGCTTTAAATAATGACGGAAATGAAATCTGGAATATAGACGATATTGAATTAACTGGTTCCTCCACCTGCACTCCCCCCACCACTCAAGCCTCCGGCTTTGCTTCGGCCAATATCCTCTACAACCAGATGGATATTTCCTTTACGCGGGGGAACGGGACCGGGGGCGTCCTGGTACTCGCCAAAGCCGGTTCGGCGGTGGACGCCGACCCGTCGGCAAGTACTACGTATACCGCCAATGCGGCTTTTGGCAGCGGCGACCAAATCGGTACGGGGAACTACGTCGTTTACAATGGCGCTGCTAATGGCGCCGGGAACGCTTCGGGCAATATTGCCATTTCCGGGCTAAGCGCCAGCACGACATACCACTTTGCCGTGTACGAATACGACGGCGGCGCAGGCAGCGAATGTTACCGAACCAGCGACAAACTCACAGGCAATGCCGCTACCAGCGCCGGGCCAACGATTACCGCCAGCCCTGCTTCCCTTACCGGCTTTACTTACAACCAGGGCTCCGGGCCTTCTGCTTCCCAGAGCTATACCCTTAGCGCAACCAACCTCAGTCCCGCTGCAGGCGACCTTACCGTCACCGGGTCGGCCAACTACGAAGTGTCGACGGATAATTCCACTTTCACCGGCTCGGTTAACGTCGCCTACACAGGCAGTGCTTTGGGCTCCACCCCTATCTACGTACGCCTCAAAGCCGGCCTTTCTGCCGGAACCTACAACAGCGAAACCGTCGCCAACTCCGGCGGGGGCGCTTCCACCAAAAACGTGACCTGCAGCGGCAGCGTAGCCTTGCCAACCATCACGGTTAGCCCCACCAGCAGAACCGGCTTTACCTATTTGCAAGGCGCCGGGCCTTCTGCTTCCCAGAGCTATACCCTCAGCGCAACCAACCTCAGTCCCGCTGCAGGCGATCTCACGGTCACCGGGTCGGCCAACTACGAAGTGTCGACGGATAATTCCACTTTCACCGGCTCGGTTAACGTCGCCTACACAGGCAGTGCTTTGGGCTCCACCCCTATCTACGTTCGGCTCAAAGCCGGCCTTTCTGCCGGAACCTACAACAGCGAAACCGTCGCCAACTCCGGCGGGGGCGCTTCCACCAAAAACGTGACCTGCAGCGGCTCGGTTACCGCTCCGCCCTTATACTTCCGCACCCGCTCCAGCGGCCCCTGGAACGAGGTGGCAACCTGGGATTCTTCCGAAGATAACAGCGTCTGGAACGAAGCAACCACGACCCCCAGTTCAGCCGACCTGAGCATCGCCATCCGCAGCGGAAACGAGGTGGCCATCACCGCCAGCGTAACCATTGACCAAGTAACGGTTGAAAGCGGAGGAACCCTTGATCTGACCGGAGGCACCCTCACCATCGCCAATGGCAGCGGAACAGACCTTCTCGTACAAGGAATTCTCAGAAACTCCACCAACTCCGCATTCACAGTACATGCCAGCGCTTCCATCGTGGTCGATAACGGAGGAAAGTATGAGCACAATCCTTCTTCTGCAGGTGGTAGCGTAACCGACATGACCTGGAATGCAGGCGCAACCTGCGAGATAACTAAAGCGTCAAGCATTACTGGCAATCTGGATCAGGCTTTTCACCACTTTATTTGGGCTAGCTCCAACCAAGGATCGGCCAATATTAACCTGGTTGGGAATCTGACAACCATCAACGGAAATTTCACCGTTTCCAATACCGGCACAGGCAGCCTCCGGCTTACCGGAAGCACCGTAAATACCCTGCAGGTAGGTGGAAATTGTACGATTTCATCCGGCGCTACCCTGAGCTTGGGAAATGGAGGCGCCGCCTCTACGCTAAATATTGACGGGAACCTGAGCTTGGAAGGAACCCTTAATCTTATGGATGGCTCATCCAGTAATGGCTTTGTCAACCTGAAAGGCAACCTCACTGGCAGCGGAACAATCACCGAATCCACCAGCGGTACCGGCTCTACCCTCACTTTCAATGGAACGTCCCTGCAAACCGCTTTGTTCGGGACGATCAGTAACCAGGTAAACCTCAAAATCGACAACTCCAGCGGCGTTTCATTAAGCAGCAACCTCACCATGCCGCCCAATACCCTCCTGACGCTTACCTCTGGCCTGCTGAAACTGAATTCCTACAACCTTACCATGACGGCAACCGGAATCTCTTTTGGAGGAGTGTCCACTTCTTCTTACGTTCAAACCAATGGCGCCGGCAAACTCGTTCTCGCCGTGAGTACCATTGAAACCCAATTCCCCATAGGAAATGCTTCGTTTAACCCCGCTTATCTGACCCGGGCATCTGATTCAGACACCTACGGCCTTTCCGTTTCCGACCAGGTTTTACTTAATGGAACCTCCGGCCCCGAGGTAACCTCCGGGGTGGTCGGCCGCACCTGGGACGTCGCCGCCATCAATACCGTGGGTTCCCTCACCGTAAAGCTCCAATGGTACAGCGGAGACGAAAAACCAGGGTTTACACGCGCTAGCTCAAATGTCTCCCATTATCAGGGAATCTGGGATTTAGGGCCCATCGGGAATGGGGGCTCCGCTGAACCTTATAACCTTAGCCGGTCCGGGGTTACCAGTCTTTCGCCGTTTACCGTCAGTAGCGGAGGCGCGCTCCCCATTGCCCTCTTCGACTTCAAAGCGGAAGCTTTTCAATCCTCCGCCCTCCTCACCTGGCGCACCGCCTCCGAGCTCAACAACGACTATATGGCCGTGGAGCGCAGCGCGGACGCCATCGAATTCCAGGAAATCGGGCGGGTGAAAGGACAGGGCACGACGCAGCAGCCCCAGGATTACCGCTTCACCGACGAAGATCCCCTGCCGGGCATCAACTACTACCGCTTGCGGCAGGTGGATATCGACGGCGCCATGGAATACCACAAGGTTGTAGCGGTGGATTTCCGTCCGGAAGGCGCGGCCTCCACGGGGCTGACGGCATTCCCTTCTCCTGCCACCGATGACTTGCACGTGCGCCTCGCGGCGCCGTTCCAGTCGGAAGCCGAATATACCGTTACCGACCTCCAGGGCCGCGTGGTGTTGCGGGGCGTGTTCCCGGCCCAAAGCGCCCAGGAAACAATCTCCATCCAGCCGCTCCCCTCCGGGTTGTTCGTGCTGAGCCTTTCTCAGGACGGGCGGACGGAAGTGGTCCGGTTTGTGAAAAGGTAGCGAGGTTGCGGGGTTGCGGGGTTGCGAGGTTACGAAGTGGCGAGGTTACGAAGTGGCGGGGACGCAACCTCGCAACTTCGCAACTTCCCCCAACCTAAAAAACCCAATCCGGATAGTTTTCCGGATGGATCACGGAGAACCGGGATTCGGGATAGGCTTTTTGCCAGGCAACCGGGGGGCTGCCTTGGCGCCGGAGCTTCCAACAGGTACACCGGCGTAAATCGGGACAGCAAGGATGTGACGAATGAGAAATTCATTCGTCTACATGGGAAAACAATCATATATTAATTATTGCTGTAACAAATCATCGTTTGCCATATAAGGCAAGCGAAAACTATCTTAACCTATGAGGACCTACATTAACGCACGTTTGGCACGCGTGCTGATGGTTGGAATTTTCAGCCTTTCCTGGGCCTTTGCCACGGCCGATTGCACCTTCGGAAACTTTAGCGCCAGCAGCAATCCCTTTGCCGGTTGTTCCGGAAAAATCACGATCACCGGTACGTTTTCAATTGATCAGGACTACAACGTGAGCGCACTTCCAATTACAGAGCTGATCATCCGCGGTACGTTGGTCTTTACTGCCAATAAAGACCTCATTCTGCCCACCAACACGATTCTCCGGTTGGAAGGCGGGGGCAGTATCAATACGGGTTCTCCCTGTAGCAATTCCAAACGCATCGTTATTGGCTCAACGGTAGCCAGTTGCGTTGGGGCTTCCTCCAATTTCAGCTTTGACCAGCTTAATCTGACAGGATGGTTTAGCAACCTTGGGCCGCTTCCGATCACTCTGACTAATTTTGAAGCCAAGCCAGGCCCTTCTTCCGTGTCCCTCACCTGGCGCACCGCTTCCGAGCTCAACAACGACTACCTGATCGTGGAGCGCTCTGCCAACGGCACAGACTTCGCCGCGCTGGTCCGCATTAAAGGCTTGGGCACGACCGACGGTCCGCAAGACTATCAATTTTCCGATCATACCCCGCTTGCCGGGATCAACTACTACCGCCTGCGCCAGGTCGACTTCGACGGCACGACGGAGATCCACCCCACGGTGAGCGTGCTCTTTAACGGCGAAACCCAACTGGGATTAAGCGCGTTCCCTAACCCTGCATCCAGCGTTCTGCCAGGTGCGCTGGGGCGGCGACGCCGCGCTGGAAACCGAATGCAGACTGTTCGACCTCCAGGGAAAACTGATGTTCCAATCCAGCTTTGCCCCGGGAACCCTAACCTTCGACCTCCCCTTCCAGCACCTGGCGCCCGGCGCCTACGCGCTCCAAATGATCCAGGGAGCGAAGGTGGAAAGCCTGAGGGTGGTAAAAAAGTAGCCGCGAAAAGTTACGAAGTTGCGGAGAATGGGCTTCGCAACCTCGCAACCTCGCAACCTCGCAACCTCGCAACCTCGCAACTTCGCAACCTCGCAACCTCCCTCGTTGCGTCCCACCGTGAATTCCATTACCTTTGCGCAAAGCATTGTCATGGCCATTCTTGCAAAAAAACGGCTGTTCAACCTGGACGAATATTCCAAAATGCAGGAGGCGGGAATTCTTCAGGAAGGAGACCGGGTAGAACTTATTCAAGGTGAAATCGTTTTCATGAGCCCCATTAATAGTCAGCATGCAGGAACCGTGCTGAAGATCAGCGCGTTCCTCCATCGAATCCTTCAGGATCTGGCCCTGATCAACGTCCAGAACCCCCTTCAACTGAACGCCTACTCCGAACCGGAGCCGGATATCACGGTGTTGAAACCCGCCTCCCATTTTTACGCCGAACGGCACCCTCAGCCGGAAGACGTGTTTTTTCTTGTCGAAGTCGCTGGTTCTTCTTTGCCGTATGACCGGGAAGTTAAACGGCCCCTCTATGCCGCAGCCGGTATTCCGGAAATCTGGATTGTCAACCTCGACAAGCGGCGCATCGAACGCTACCGCCATCCGGAAAACGGCGAATACCAAACTGCCGAAATCCTCCCTCCCGGAGAATCGTTCTCCCTTTCCCCCCTTGACCTTCAAGTCAACGTAAACGACCTGATTCTATAACCCACCAACCACCAGCCACTAACCACTAATCACCAGCCACCAACATCCCCCATGCTCCGACTTCTCCTCCTTCTCAGCTCCCTGATCCTCTGCGCTCAAATAGCCTTTGCCCAGATGTGGAACGGGCAGGACACGCTCTACGGCAACGAATGGATCCGGGACAATCAATCGTATTTCAAGTTTAAGGTAGCCGAAGACGGCGTGTACCGGATCGGGTATGACGTGCTGACTGCTGCCGGCATCCCGGCAACTCAAATCGAGGGCAGCCGGTACCAGCTGTTCCGGCTGGGCGAGGAAACGCCCCTTTTCGTCTCTTCCGGAGAAAGCCCGCTTGGCCCTTCGGATTTTCTGGAATTTGTTGGCCGCAAAAACCGGGGCGAACTCGACCGCTTCCTGTACGCCGATCCCGGCAAAGAGCAGTTCAACCCGGAGTACAGCTTGTATTCGGATACGAGCGTATATTTCCTGACGTGGGGGAACACTGCAGGGAAACGGGTAGAAAACCTCATTCCCGACGCCGCCGCCCTGGCCCAATCCGCATCGGTTGCTGACCTAACCGTCTACCCACTCTTTCCGGAAACCGGCAGCCACAGCCTTCCGCCTTTGTTCGGTAGCTACGCCTTGCATGGCACGTATACGATGGGGGAAGGATTTGGTACCAGCCGCAACTTCCGCTACACGAAAACCCTCACGCTGGATGGCCTGAATCCTCAACAAGCGATCCGCCTTTCTTTCCGAATGAACTCCTGGCCGGAAAGCAACCAGGTCCAGGTACTGATCCAGAATCAGCCCGTGCTGGACACGACCCTGAACGGCCCCTTTGTGCAGGAATTCTCCTTTGCGCTGCCTCCCGGAACAGCCGCTGGAAACAAACTGACGCTGGAGATCAAAACCACCCGGCTATCCGCTATCGCCTGGGTTCGCGCTACCTATGCCAAAACGCTGGGCCCCGGCGCCAAGCCGGAAAGTCTGCCTTTTACCTTCGCGCTCCCTGCCGGCGCCGCATCGTTTGCTTTCCCATGGAGCGCTGCGGCCCAGCCGTTCCTGCTGTATACCGCCGATGGCGCCGTGCGCCGGGAGGCCCGGGTATCCAATGGGACGCCGTTTTTTGCCGCTGCCGGATGGGCGCCCGCCCGTACGCTGGTGTTGGCGGAGGAAAAAAATATCCGGCCAATTTCTTCCCTTCAAGCGGCGCAACCCGCCGCCCCGGCGTCTAAAGCGCTCGATTACCTGATCGTTACCTCTGCGCCGTTCCTGCAAGGCGCCGCGCAGGCGTACGCTGCGTACCGGGCCAGCGCGGCCGGAGGAGGGTATTCTCCCTTCATTGTGGAATACTCCGCCCTGCAGGATCCGTTTTCTTATGGGGTACCCAACCATCCCCTCGCCTTAAAAAATTACCTGGCGTGGCTCAAAAAACAGGGAATCGCGCTGAAATACCTCTTTTTATCGGCAAGGGGCTGGAATATCCGGCATACCGCAAGCAGGCGGCAGCTCCTCCTTGGCTCGTCCCCACCTTTGGCACGCCGGCCTCCGACTGCCTTTTTGCCGCTCCAAATCCGGAGAAAGCCCCGGAATTTCCGGCTGGGCGACTGGCCGCCACCGATCCGGAGCAGGTCCTCGCCTATCTCGAAAAAGTACGGGAGTACGAAACGGCCGCGTTGCACCTGGGCAGCGCCAGCGAGCGCTATTGGCCCAAACGGGCCCTGCACCTCGCGGGCGGGCAAACCGAGGGCGAGAAAATCGCTATCCGCTACTACCTCGACCAGGGCGCCAGTATCCTCGCCCAGGCGCCGCTGGGTGGGGAAACCATTTCGTATTACAAAAATTCGTCCGACATCATTCAGCAATCGCCTACAGAAGAAATCACCAACCTGATCAACGAGGGCGTATCGGTGATCACGTTCTTCGGGCATTCCAGCTCCAACACCTTTGATTACAGCATCAACGAGCCCCAATCTCTGGACAATGCCGGCAGGTATCCCATTTTGTTTGCGCTGGGTTGCAACGCCGGGCAGATTTTCAATAATTACAAATCTCTCAGCGAGTCGTATGTTTTCGAGCCCCGGAAAGGAGCGGCGGCCTTCGTGGGTACGTCTTCAGTGGGCTATCTCAACGCCCTGGGGGAGGAGATCCAATCGGTCTACCGAAGTATGAACCGCCTGGGGGGCGCCGAAACCACGCTTGGACTGGCGCTGAAAGGCGCTTTTGAGGCGATGGCGGACCGGCATTCCACGATCGAACTTTCCCTGGTGCAAACGACCATCCTGCACGGCGATCCCGCGCTGAAGCTTCCCTTTGCACAAGGCCCCGATTTTACGGTCGACCGATTCCAAATCTGCGGTTTTGTCCCCCGCCGTCGTCAGCGCCGCTACGGATAGCCTGACGTTCGCCGCAGACCTCCTCAACCTGGGGGCGGCGATCCCCGACTCGCTCGAACTCCTGCTGGAATGGACGAACGAGCAGGGGCAAACGCTTCGCACGCATGCCTTTACCGTGCCCAGCCCATCGAACCGGCAACCCATCCGCCTGCGTTTCCCGTTCGAACCGGCCGCTACGGTGGGCAACCACTATATCTCCCTCACCCTCGACCCCCTGAACAAGATCGCGGAATGGCCGGCGCCGTTCAGCGAGGGCAACAACATGCTCGCGCTCCCGGGAGGAAGCGCCCGCCTGCGCTTTTTTGTATTTGCCCATTCCCTTACCCCGCTCGTTCCCCCACCCTACGGCGTGCTTACCCGGCAGCCCGCAGCGCTCCTGGCTTCTACGTCCAACCCTCTGGACCGAACGCCGCGCGCGTATTTTTTCGAACTCGACAGCGCCGAAACCTTCGACAGTCCGCTCCTCCAGCAGGCGGAAGTCAGCAGTCTGGGAGGCATCGTGCGCTGGAATATCCCCGTTCCCCTTCAGCCGGATCAAACCTACTTCTGGAGGGTTAGCCAGGACTCCATAGGCGCCGGCGATTTTGCCTGGCAAAACAGCAGCTTCACCTACGCCCCGTTGCGCCAGGAAAACTGGCTGATGCGCCACTTCCAGCAATGGGACGACAGCCGCTTTGCCTTCCTGAACGCCGATACCCTTTCCCTGGCAGCTTGTATTTGCCAACCAGGTTTCCGCTATCCGCGTACTCACCGGCCGGTATCCGGATATCACCCGACCCGAAGTAGCCGTCAATAACTTTCCCAGCCGCTTTTTCCCATTCAACAACCCCGCTTTTGACGCCGGGTTTTACGCTGCGGTATTCGACGGCCTCACCGGCGCTCCCTGGTACAACCAACTCGGCGGACTGTACGGGAGCCAAATCCAGAAAGAGCCGCACAATGCGCTCCTGGATTTCATTGCCTTTCCATACTCCACCTCCAAAGCCAGTTCGAGGGCTGCGCTGATCGATTTCCTCGAAAAGACCGTTCCCGACGGCCATTACGTGCTGTTGTTTACCGTGAGCGACAACAACCGCTCGCTGCAGGCAGGAACCTGGGCCCAGGACTCGGCAGCGCTGGGAAAAAACCTCTTCTCCCTGCTCGAACGCCAAGGCGCCAGGCAGATCCGGGCGCTAACCGCCGCCCCGTTTAGCCCGTATATTTTCTTTTTTCGAAAAAACCGTCCTGATTTCCTGCCTACCGAGATTGCTGGCCAGCCCGAGGAGCTGATCTCCGCTTCCTGGACCCTGGAGGGCCCCCTGCCTTCCGGAACGGCGACCAGCCCTGCCGCAGGACCTGCCCGGCAATGGAGCTTTCTGGAATGGGGGCTGAAGCCGGGCGAAATCCCCTCCCCTGCCGACCAGGCCAGCGTGGCCGTCATCGGCATCAACCCTCAGGGCCTGGAAACCCGGCTGCTGGAAAGCCTTCCCCCTGGGAAAACAGACCTCAGCGCCATCGACGCCAGCGCTTTTCCCAAGCTCAAGCTGGAGTACCGGACCGCTGACTCCCTCGCGCGCACCCCTCTGCAGCCCGCGTTCTGGGGCATCGCCTACCAGCCCGTCGCCGAGCTCGCGCTCGACCCTGCCCGCTTTTGGAAAGCGCCCGCCGATACCCTGGCTCAGGGCGAACCGCTGCGTTTCGAAACCGCGATCTCCAACTTAGGCCCGGAAGCGCTCGACGGCATCACGCTGGAATACAGCGTCCTGGCGCCCGGATTACCCCGGGAGTCCAAAAAACAAAAGCTGCCGCGCATTATGCCCGACAGCTTCGCCGTTGCTACCCTGGAAATTCCCACTACCGCGCTCAGCGCGCCATCGCAGGTTTTTGTGGAGGTCAACCCCGAAAAAGACCCCGAGGAGATCACCTACGACAACAACCAGGGCCAGTTCGCCTTCGATATCCGGAAAGACGAGATCCCGCCGGTCCTGCATGTTACGTTCGACGGGCGCACCCTGCTCCATGGCGAACTGATATCTGCGCAACCCGCCATCCAGATCCGTTTGCGCGACGAAAACCCCTACCTCGTCCTCGCCGACACCAGCCTGCTCGAAGTGACCCTCACGCCCCCTTCCAGCGGCAAGCCCGAGCGGCTCAGCTACCGCTCCGACCTCGAATTTGAAGCCGCAACTGCCGGCACGCGCAACGAAGCCCAGATCTGGTACCGCCCCACCCTCACCGAAAGCGGCCGATACGCCCTCGAAGTACAGGGCCGCGACGCCTCCGGAAATAAATCCGGCGCCCTGAGCTACCGCGTGGAGTTTGAGGTCGACCGCACCAAAGCCCTTCGGGAACTCGTCAACTACCCCAACCCGTTTTCTACCTACACCCGCTTCGCTTACCTGCTCAGCGGCGACGAAGCGCCCGCCCGCTACCGCATCCGGATCTACTCCGTGAGCGGCCGCATTGTCAAAGAACTGACCGAAGCGGACCTGGGCCCGCTACAGATAGGCAAACACCTCACCCACGGCGGCTGGGACGGTACCGACGATTTCAGCCAACCCCTGGCCAATGGCGTCTACCTCTACCAATTTCTGCTGGATGACGAAAACGCCGAGTTCCTGAAGCAGCCAGGCGGCGTGGGCAAAAACCAGTTTCATAAGCTGGTTATTTTGCGGTGAGTTTTTTTTGGTGGTTGGTGGTTGGTGGTTGAGTGGCTTAATAGAAAGAAGGGTGTAGGTAGCGATGGGCGACCGCTTCGGGGGAAAAGCGGGAGTGAAGGGCTTCTAATGCCGCTGTATCCAGACCTATGTGCGGCAGATTCTCCAGAAAGGATTTGAACAAGGCAAAAGGATCCGTTTCCTGGGCAACCTCGGGAGGATACAGGCATAGGAAAGTCGGGCAGCCTGCAACTAGTTGGGCGGTGGGATCCTCCGGATGCTGGGCCACATGCAGGACGGGTTTGCCCGAACCCAGGTATTCCATCAATTTCAACGGCAACATATACGGGTTGGCATATCCCAAACTAAGCAAAACCGAAGATTGACCTATCCTTTCGGCAACGGCTGCATGAGGAAGGTTTCCCATCCAAGACGCGTAATCCGGCATTTTACCCGGGATGACCGCCTCCGGACTAACCGGGCCGAAAAACCGTACCCTGAGTTGATCGCGCCATGCAGGAACTTGTAGAAAAAACGCTTCCAGGAACCGAAAAAACACCTCCGGGGAACGCTCCCCGGAAAACAGGGCGCCGAAATAGTCCAAATAGCAAATCCCTTGATGCGGTCCTTGTGTGCCACCGGGCGTTCCCGGGGGAAGCGGATGCGGTACCTCCAGTATCCGGATGCCCTCTCCAGCAAGGCGGCTGAAGTGGGCCTTTAAAGCCGGAGTATTCACAAAATGGCAATCGGCTTTCCGTGCAATCAGCCGGTCGGCCCACTCGTTCAGGCGCATGTACAGGCGGTGGTTGTTTTGCGGGATAACCCCTTCCACCGAAAAGGGGTCTCCATGGTCGGCAAACCAGGGCAGGCCGGGGAATTTCCGCTTAATCAGGTAGCCCGCCAAATGGCTGGTAAACGGCAACGACAAGGTATACAACCGATCGATTGGCTTTTCCCGGATCAACCGAACCGCCTGCCGGTACGCGTGGATCAGCCAAAATACCGAGGCATCGGGCCACCAGACCTTTTTCCAGGAGGCATTCCGGATACGAACCCCAAAGGCCAGGAGAAGGTTTGGCCGGGCAGGAGGTTCCCCCGGTTTCGGCTTAAGTCCGATGCCTAAAGGAACCCTACCGGTGCGGATGATGCGGATGCGCCCCCACTGGGATTCGTCCGGTAATCCGGGCATCCGGCGGCTGAGCACCCAGATTTCGTGTCCCGCCTCCGCCATGGCTTCTGCCAGGCGTTTCCAGCGAATAGCGTGCGGGGTTTCTTCGGGGTAAAAAGAGACGGAGAGGATGAGCAGGCGCATAGTGGCAAAGGCTTACCGGTTCAGCAATTCGCGGTACAGTCCGGCCAGCAGGCTGGCGCCGTGTTCTACCTGAAACGCGGTTTCGATTTTGTTGCGGGCCCGTGTTCCGAAGGCGTCGAACGCCTGTTGGTCCATTCGGGCAAACGCGGCCAGGTGGGCCGCCAATTCGGCTGCATCGTTTTCCGCTCCCAGCAGGCCCGTTTGCCCGTGTTCCACCTCGAACGGAATATCGCAATGCCGGGTAGCCACGACAGGCATCCCGGTGGCCTGCGCGTCCAGCAGCGCGATGGGGGCGCCGCCTTCGCAGTCTCCGCCTGGGGTAAATACGCTGGGTTGAAAAAATACGTCGTAGCGTTCCAGGAGCGCATGGAGCCGGGAATAAGGAACCGGTTCCAGAAGCCGAACTTTCCCTGCAAGCGTTCCCGCCGCTATCCGGCGCTGTATCTTCGAGGCCAGCTCGGCGTCCTCTACCGGACCATAACAATCCAGCGTAATATCCATGCCTGATTCCAGCGCCTTTTCAAGGGCATCCAGCCCCAGCAAATGGCCTTTGCGCGGCGTCAGGGTCGCTACCTGCACCAGCCGCAACCGCCCGGTTTCTTTTTTGCGGAGGAAAACCGGAATAACCGACGTGTCGACCCCCAGGGGAATTTGGCGAATTTGCGATGGAGGGCATCCCAACGCCTCCAGTTGCCCCACTGCGTAGGGCCCTTCCCCCGTCACCGCTCCAGCCTGCCGGAACATCCGAAGGTACGCCTTTCGGTACCGGGGCTTTTCGGAAAGGATGCGCCCATAATCAAACCCATAAAAGGAAACGACTACCGGAATGCCCAGGCGTTTCCCCAAACCGGAATAGTCCGCGCCGATATGCCCAAAATGGGCATGCAGGATATCAATACCTTCGTCGCGGATGTACGCGGCAAGGAAACGGTCATACCCCCGGGTTTTCCGCAAAATGATATGAACGCCGTTTTGAAGCGCCTTTGGAAACCGATATTTGGGGTTCGGCCAATACCGGAACGCCGGGTCGTGGTAGGAATCCGGCAAATAGCTCAGCCCGGCCATATGCGTCTCTACATCCGGGATATGGCGAATCTGCTGAAAAGCCCAGATCATCGTCAAGGGGAGGTATTCCGGAAAAAGGTGAAGGACTTTCATGCGCAGGTTGCTTCTATAGGGAAGGAAAATAGCCAAATTCCCGCATCCGCCCGCTACAAATTTGCTCCAGGCGGTTCAGGTTGTTTTCTCCAAAAAAAGCAACCCAGGACGCGGATGGGGGTCCAGGAGGTTGAAAAGGAACCTCCAGATAGGGCGCGATATCCGCCTGGACCGGCAGGTGAAGCGCATCGCAAAGCGCATGGATCGTATCGGTTTTGGCCGCCTTAAAGTCTTCGTACCGGACCAAAATAAACTCAGAAGGCGATTGCAGATAAACCTCTGCGGCCTTCACCCACCGGCCTGCCATGGAATCGATATAGTGGGCGCCCTGAACGCCCAACCAGGAATTATCGAGAATGCGCTGCCATTCCAGCATTTCAGGCAAACCTGCGGGCGGTATCTGGTGCAGGTTTCCCGGAACCTGCACAAAATGGAGGATACTCCGGATATTATCCCTCGGATCCCGGACGATAAACACCTTGGGCGCATCCGGATACAGGGCGCGGAGTTGGGAGTAAAAAAACGTCAGGTTGCATTCTTTGATCAGTTCCCGGGAAAACTCAAATTTAGCCCGCCGGCGGATGGCTTCTTTCAGGAGAAGCCGGTTGTGGTAGAGGTCTTCGAGGATATGCTGGGAGAACCCGCGCAGGTAGGTTTCTTCCGTTTTACCGGCGGCGAGGGCCAGGAGTTTGGCGATGGCGGTGGTGCCCGATTTTTGGTTGCCGAGGAGGAACACCGGGCGCGGATGCAGCGAGAAAAACGGATAAAGGAGCGCTCTTCCCCAGGGCCGTTTCAGGGCGCTGCGGAAGTAGCGGGCATTCGTCCAGGGTTGCGGCAGGTTCATGGCTTGAAAAATTCGGCTACCATGGCGACAATACGGTCTACTTCGTTTTCCCGCAACTGCGGATACAGCGGCAGCCGAAGCAGGCGCAAGCTTTCCCCGATGGCGGCCCGGTCGTCGCCGGCCACCCGGCCATAGCGCCTCCCCGCCGGCGAAGCGGAAAGCGGCGCGTAATGCGGCGCTGCCTGGATGCCCTGCCCTTCCAGATAGCGCAACAGCCGCTCCCGAACTCCTGCGTCCGGGCATTTGATGAAAAACAAGTGCGCATTAAAGGCTTGCCAGGGCGCAGGGCGGTATACCTGCAAACGCTCCTGGAGGCCGCACGCAGCAAGTCCGTCGGCATACCGATCCCATAATACCCGGCGCCGGGCGTTGACCTCCTCCGCATGCCGGAGCTGGACGTTCAGAAAAGCGGCGTTCAGCGCGCTCATCACGTAGCTGGAGCCCCGGGTTTGCCACTGGTAGTTTCCCGGGCTACGGGTTTTATTCGTTCCTTTTTCGGCGATTTCCAGAAACTTCTCCTGGTCGGCTTCCCGGCGAAACAGCAACGCTCCTCCTTCCCCACAGTGGATGTTTTTGGTGGCGTGAAAGCTCAGGGCGCCGTAATCGCCCAGGGTACCCAGCCCTTCCTGGTCAAATCGAGCGCCTATGCCATGGGCAGCGTCTTCGATCAGCGCAAGGCCATGGGCTTCGGCCAACGCCCGAAGGGCGTTCATGCCGCACGCCACGCCGCCGTAGTGCATCGCCAGGATAGCGCGGGTGCGCGGGGTGATGGCCTGTTCGGCCGCTGCGGGGTCAAGGTTCATCGTCATCGGGTCGATCCCTGCAAAGACCGGGGTAGCGCCCCGCAGGGCCACGCAATTGGCCATGGAAGGGAAGCCGTAAGCGGGTACGATCACCTCGTCGCCGGGCCCCCACTCCTGCAGGAGGCCGATCGCTTCCAGGGCATGGGTGCAGGAAGGCATGAGCAACACGTGCCCCGCCCCTTGCCTGGTCTGGATTTGCTCCACACAGGCTTCGTGGTATGGGCCCGGAGCGCCCAATTGACCGCTTTGTAGCAATTCTTTCAACGCGGGCTCTTCCTTACCGGAAAGGTAGGGTCGGTGAAAAGGAATTTTTATGGCCCGAGACCGGTTTGCGTTCATACCAAGATTTAGCGGTTCGTTCTCAATTAAATAGCGTAGTGCAGGTTTCCACTTGCATTGGGGCCTCCCCCTGCCCCGGGGTATGTTCTTTTTTTGCTCGCCCAGAATAAGAACCAAAAAAAGGGCGCTCCTTCACCCTACCGCTCCGTGGCAAACGCCTTCGCTTTATGGGCTTCAACCGCTTTGAACGGCACGTCCTTGCGGTGTCCTGGGCATAACCTTCTCCCCCTTTGAAGGGGGCCGGGGGGATGAAACCTTTAACCAGCATTTCGGACGTTTCATCCCCCTAACCCCCTTCAAAGGGGGAATGTTGCTTCGTGGCGTTTCCCACGGGCTCCGGGCTGCGGAGGGCAATATACGGACAAGCCGTAGCTATGAAAAATACTACCAGATGAGCTCCAAAGGGGGACTCCACATTGCCCTTACACTCAACCACTAACCACCAACCACCAACCACTAACCACCAACCACTAACCACCAACCACTAACCACTCAACCACCAATCACTCCGTCAACCGTTCCAGGAGCGCCGGGATGCCGGAGGTTTCAAGCAGCCGGTCCCAGGCCAGATCATCTACTGGGGGGGTTGCAAACGGGAAATGCCGGAGCTGTTCCCAGGACAAGGCTGGGCCTTTTTCGCCGAGATAAAAAAAACTACCCTGGCGTTGGCGCTCAAATTGGCGAATCCAGGCCGTGGGGGTGGAGATTACTTTGAGCCCTACGGCGCAATATTCCAGAAATTTTAAAGGCGTCTGTATATGAAACGGATACCGGTCGGGGAGGAGGTTCAGGCCATATTCCGCTTTGGCGAGCAGCCCGGGCACCTCGGCATAAGGCGCGTGGCCGCTGAAGACTACGCCGGGGTGGGCTTTAAACGCCTGCCACATGGCGTCGGAAGGAGGGCCAACGAGCAGGAGTTTGGCGCCGGGCAATCCGGCCAGGACGTGAGCGATCCAAGGGACCAGATTGCGGGCTTCATCCATGGCGCCGCAGTAGACCAGGTCGTACTCCGGCGAAGGGCGCTTCTCCCTGCTCAGAAAGGAGGGGTCGATCCCCGCAGGGCGAATGAGAGCGGGTACGTTGCCGGCAAACTGCAGGCGTTGAGCCAGCAAGGCGTTGCCAAAGACCCGGGCATCCGGACGAACGTTTACCCAGCGCTTGATCCTATCTTTCAGCCTGGGCATGGGCGGAACAGACCCCGAAACGTACTCGTGGATTTTGATCCGGCCCGGAGTGGGCCGCTGGAGGTCGAGGCCCATAAAATGCCATTCCACATCGAAGCCGCTCCAGGCCCGGGGGTTGGCGGCGGCAAAAACCCGGGCCTCGTACCCATGGCGTTCAAAATAACGGGCATAGACGCCTACCTCGGGCAATAAGGCTTTGTGCGGGTGAATGAGGGCGATGGTCCGGATACTCATAGGCCATAGGAGCTTACGGTAGCCGGCACGGGGCGGCGGCCGGAAAGGGTTTCGTATTCCGGGTCCAACTGAAGGCGCTTGAAATACGCGCGCACGGCAAGCTGTTCGGAGAAGCTGGTCAGGGCTTTCAGCCGTCCGGCGCTGCCCATCGCTTCCAGGGTTTCCCCGCTGAGAGCAAACGCGCGCAAGAGGACCGAGATCAGCGCGGCAGCGTCTCTGGGCGGGAACAAGAACCCGTTTAGCCCGTCGGTAACAATTTCGCGGCACCCCTCCACGTCGGAGGCGGCTACAGGCTTGGCCATACCGCAAGCCTCCAGCAGGGACCGCGACATGCCTTCGCCGTAGGAAGGCAGCACCACCAGATGGCATGCTGCCAGGTAAGGCCGCACGTCTTCGGCGGCGCCTACGTATCGGATAGGGCCTTCCGCTTCCCACGACCGGAGCTCGCGAAGGCTCACTGCGTCGGGGTGGCCGTCGACGATAAAGCCCAGCAAGTCGATCTGGATGGGAAAGCGGTGTTTGGCGAAATACCGGGCGGCTTCCGCCAGCTCTTCCAGCCCTTTGCTTCGGAGCATCCTGCCCAGGTACAACACCCGGAAGACCTCTTTGCCGTCTTCCGGCGTAGGGGGTTGGGGGGCAAAATAGGCCGTGTCCAGGCCTTCGCCCCGGAGCAAAAACGTTTTGGAAGGATGGGCCATACGGCGGGAGAGGAAAAAATCGAGGTCGGCTTCGTTGAGAAACCAGATTTCCCGGCTGATCGCAGCCGCCATTTGGTACAACCTGCGGAAAAACCACGCTTTAAAGCCCCAGGGCTGCTGTTTGAGTATCCCCAGGCCGGTGGTGATCGACACGCAAGGAATGCCCGCGAGCCAAGCCGCAATGGCGCCGTATATATTGGGTTTGATCGTATAGTGCAGCGACAAGTCAAAGCGCATCCGGCGGTATATCCAAATCAGCTGCCACAAGGTGGCCAACTCCCGCCCGATCCGCTGGCTGTACACGCTGGCCTGAAACGAAACCGGGATCAGCCCTTCCGCTTCCAGCGCCCGCTCCTCTTCGGGGCTCCCTTCCGGCGCCAGCACAAATACCTCCCAGCCGGCGTCCCGCAGCGCCCGCATCAATCCCATCCGAAAGCGCCGGGCGTACCAAAACGAATTGTTTACCAATGCAATACGTCGTGAAAAATCCCCCATAGTTCCCAACTGTTCAATAACCTTGATGACGGGCAAAGCAGCGCTTTCCCGAATACCTGCAAATAAAATGATATTCTGGTCCTGAAAAAGGACAAAAACACCAGGGTTGTTCCTACTCAAATGGAGGGGTAAAGCTAGCGGGTTTCTCTGCTGGGCGTCCAAGAGAACCCTTTTTGACCGGCTTGGTTTTGGGATAATACGAATTAAACGCAACCGCTTTTCCAGGGTTGCATCATGGGTAAAGGTAAGCGTTCGCAAGCTGATAAAAAAAAATAACCCGGCCAGGGTTGCCAGGTTAGGAAATGGTTGCTTTTTGGTAGCGGGGTAGCGATGGGGTTGTCACCGCTAAATTTCTTTGGCGGCAGCAAAGGGGTAAGGGATGCGCCGGTCGGGGGTAATGAAGTAACGGCGTTTAGGCGTTTAGGCGTCTAATCGCTTCCAAATACGGGGAGGGAAGGCCGAGGGCGTCCAGTTCGGAGGGGTCAAAAGCCGATGGCGAAGTTTTCGCTGCTGAGACGGAGGTGGGCGAGGGGGCATTGGGTGGCGCATTGATAGAGGAGCACCACGACGTCGACCTGGTCTTCGATACGGCGGAGGGTGGCGTCCAGAAGTTTTTCCACGCGCACGGCGATGCCGAGTTCTTCTTCCATTTCACGGGCGAGGCATTCGTCGAGGCGTTCTCCTTTTTGAAGTTTGCCTCCCGGCAGGTCCCATGCTCCGCGTTCGTCGCGAACGAGGATCAGTTTGCCATCCAAAAAGCAAACGCCTTTTACCGATACCGGGTGCCGGTATGCAAAAAAGTCGGAAGGGAGCCACTGCCCAATCGTGGACAGGTAAAGGCGTTTTAAGGAAAAAAACAAGTCCTGTGGTTTTTACGGTTTTCTATTCTTCGGAACAGGAACAGGATCAGGTTTGGGGTTCTTTATTGTCTAGTTCAGAAAATACGCTATTCTGGCTGACGAACTCAGGCACCAGGGTTTTCATGGTCTGTACGAGTTCGGCGGGGCGCCAGCCGTTCTGGGCGCCGGCGATCAGCAGGTCGATATCGGAGCGAATCTGGTGGAAATCGCCCGGCCGCACCTGGGCGCGGAAGATCTTGGGGTGGTGGGTTTCCGCCAGGGTTTCTTTGTGGTCGAGGAGTTCTTCGTAAAGTTTTTCCCCGGGGCGCAAGCCGATGAACTGGATCTCGACGTCTTTTCCGGGAGTCAGTCCGTAGATCTGGATCATGCGGTGGGCGAGGTCCAGGATGCGGAGCTGCTCGCCCATGTCGAACACGAAGATCTCGCCGCCATGGCCCATGGCGCTGGCCTCCAGCACGAGGCTGCAGGCTTCGGGGATCGTCATGAAGAAGCGCTTGATGTCGGGGTGGGTGACGGTGAGGGGAAGGCCTTTTTCGATCTGCTCTTTGAAGATGGGGATCACCGATCCGTTTGACCCCAGCACGTTGCCGAAGCGGGTGGTGATGAACTGCGTAGCGCAGGCTTCCGAATAGTTCAGCGCCTGCACGTAAATTTCCGCGATCCGTTTGGAGGCGCCCATGACGTTGCTGGGGTTGACGGCCTTGTCGGTGGAGATCATCACAAACTTTTCAGCCTGGTGCTGCACCGCCAGATCAGCGAGCACGCGGGTGCCGAGCACGTTCGACTTGATGGCTTCCTCCGGAAAATCTTCCATGATAGGCACGTGCTTGTAGGCGGCGGCGTGGAACACGTACTCCGGCCTGTACTCTTCAAACAAGCGGGCCATGCGGTCGGCGTCGCGTACGTCGCCGATCACGGGGAGAAAACGCCCTTCCTCGACCACGGTTTTCAACTCCAGGGCAATCTCCGCCAGGGGCGATTCCGCCTGGTCCACTCCAAGCACAAACGCGGGCTCCTGGCGCAAAAGCTGGCGCAGGATCTCGCTGCCGATGCTTCCGGCGCAGCCCGTCACCAGCACGGTTTTCCCCTGGATCGAGGCGCGCAGGGCCGCTTCGTCGAGCAGGATCGGCGCCCGGCCGAGCAAGTCCTCCAGGTTGATGTTTTTGAGCAGCCGCAGGTTGAGTTCTCCGTGCAGCCAGGATTCGACGGGAGGCAGCTTCAGCACCCGGATTTGGTGCGCCAGGCACTGGTTGATGAAGGACGCCTTGCGGGCAGGCGGCAGGTCCCGGATACCCAGAATGACGACCTCGATCCCGTATTTGGCAACCATTTTCGAAAACGACTTTTGGGGATTGAACACCGGGATCCCGTTGAGCCGTTTGCCATGCACCTTGGGGTTGTCGTCGAAAAACGCGTCGATCCGGAATTCGTTGGAGGCGTTATACCGGATCACGCGCTCCAGCATGCTGCCCATCTCCCCCGCCCCAAAGATCGCCGTGGCTTTGCGGTGGTTTTGCCGCACCTTCAGCCAGTCGTACACCATCCGCAGCGCCATGCGAAAGCCGACCATCAGGGAGAGCATGATAAAAAAATCGACCCACACAATGGCCAGCACCCGCAAACCGTACGCCGGCACAAACCCCACGAGGTAAATCATGGAAAAAACAGCCGAAGGAGACCAAACCGTCAAAAACGCATGGAAGTAATCTTTCTCCCCTACGTACCGCAGAATAATATTCCAGGACCGGAACCACAAAAAAGACAGGAAGCGCAGGGCGATCAACACCAGGGTAGGCCACGAATACAACAACTGCATCACCGGCGCCCGTTCAAATCCGTATAGCAGGTAACTTGCCCCCACCCAGGAAACCATGGTAAAGACCATGTCGGAGGAAAAAATAACCAGGCGCGTGATGTTTCGGGGCACCCGCACCGCATTGTATGGGAGGTATTCAGAAGGCATAGATCACAGGTTGAGGTATAGTTCTGGGCTCAAAGATAGGGATTTTTTTTGGGTAAGTTGGTGGGGGTTGGTGGTTAGTGGTTGGTGGGTGGTGGTTAGTGGGTAGTGGGTGGTGGGTGGTGGCATGCGGGCCTCCCCCCCCGCCCCCTCCGAAGGAGGGGGAGCTGCATTGCCCTTATAATCAACAAGATAGCGGCTTTGTAGCGGCCAAATTTATTTGGCCGGAGGTTCGACGGAAGGGTTTCCGCCAGGGGAAGTAGCCGAACAGCAGGGCGTTGCTTTTTGTCTGAACCAGGATTTGGGGGGATTTCAGGATGGGGAGAGCGGGTGAGGGCGCAAGGCTTAGGGCGTAAGGCGTAAGGCGTTAAGGCGTTGGGTGAGTGGGTGAGGCAATGCGCTGGATGCCGGAGGTTCGACCCGGAGAAGGGGTTTCCGGCAGGCGGGGCGGGCCTCCCCCCCCGCCCCCTCCGAAGGAGGGGGAGCTGCATTGCCTTTATAATCAACAAGATAGCGGCTTTGTAACGGCCAAATTTATTTGGCCGGAGGTTCGGCGGGATGGGTTTCCGCCAGGGGAAGTAGCCGAACAGCAGGGCGTTGCTTTTTTGTCTGAACCAGGATTTGGGGGGATTTCAGGATGGGGAGAGCGGGTGAGGCGTGAGGCGTGAGGCGTAAGGCGTGAGGCGGGTTGGGGTGGGTGAGGCAATGAACTGGATGCCGGAGGTTCGGCCCGGGGGGAGGGGTTTCCGGCAGGCGGGGCGGGCCTCCCCCCCCGCCCCCTCCGAAGGAGGGGGAGCTACATAGCCTTTATAATCAACAAGATAGCGGCCCTTGTAACGGCCAAATTTATTTGGCCGGAGGTTCGGCGGGATGGGTTTCCGCCAGGGGAAGTAGCCGAACAGCAGGGCGTTGCTTTTTGTCTGAACCAGGATTTGGGGGGATTTCAGGATGGGGAGAGCGGGTGAGGGCGCAAGGCTTAGGGCGTAAGGCGTTAAGGCGTTAAGGCGTTGGGGGAGTGGGTGAGGCAATGAACTGGATGCCGGAGGTTCGGCCCGGGGGAAGGGGTTTCCGGCAGGCGGGGCGGGCCTCCCCCCCCGCCCCCTCCGAAGGAGGGGGAGCTAGATTGCCTTTATAATCAACGGGATAGCGGCTTTGTAACGGCCAAATTTATTTGGCCGGAGGTTCCGTTTTCCGGGCTGCCGCCAAATAAATTTGGCGGTTACAGGATCAGCCCAAACGCCTTACGCCTTAAGCCCCAACCACCAACCATATCTTGTCCTGCTTAGGACGCTGCAAACTCCGGTAACAAGGGCCGCTGATGCAGGGGATGAAACGCCAGGACAATATCGCTTTTTGGAATACCCTTGCCTGCAAGCATTAAAGCGACTTTCAAATCGGTACCATCGTGCTGAATCAGAACACGCCCGTTATTATTTACGTCTATATGCAAAAAGGGGCATACTCCCGGTTGTCTTCTTCCCAGCCAACAGAAAAAAGGAGGTAGTGACCTCGGTCATCATCCGTAATTAATTGCGTTTGCACGCTTTCGTCAGAAGGTGACATGGAAGCGATTTCACTGCACAATTCCCGGACGATTTGTTTGTATAGCGCTACCTTTTCCATCGTATGATTTTTGATTCTTTTTCGTTAAATATTAGCAAAGGGATCTCATACAGGTCAATAATTTCAAGAAAAAAGGAATCCTCAAAAAACTTGACAAAAAACCCATTCGGAATGGCCAAAAATAAAATACGGTCAGGTTCTTTTTTGTCAATGCCGGTTTGTATAGCAGGAATTGACCCATGGCTTCTTCAAAAGCATCCAGATCCGATAGCCCTACAAAACTCTTGATCTCGACAGCTATTTTTTCGCCTTCCCGCTCAGCCCCTACGATCTCTGCCCCTAAATCAATATACCCCTTCCTCTTGCCTATCCGCATGAAGTAGGGATCGTGGGTAATGGTCCAACCATCCTGTTCTAAGGCATGACGAACCACATCGTGATAAAATCTCTTGCGGGCATATTTTGCCGATCTTAATAAAAAATAGAACAGGAAAAATTGTTCTATGGTTCTGAACAGGTTTTATACCAACGAGAAAGTGGGTGGGTGGGTAAGGCGTAAGGCGTTGGGGAGTGGGTGAGGCAATGCGATGGATGCCGGAGGTTCGACCCGGAGGATGGGTTTTCCGGCAGGCGGAGCGGGCCTCCCCTCGCCCCCTCCGAAGGAGGGGAGCTGCATTGCCTTTATAATCAACGGGATAGGGTTTTGTAACGGCCAAATTTATTTGGCCGGAGGTTCGGCGGGCTGGGTTTTGCCAGGGAAGTAGCCGAACAGCAGGGGCGTTGCTTTTTTGTCTGAACCAGGATTTGGGGGATTTCAGGATGGGGAGAGCGGGTGAGGGCGCAAGGCTTAGGGCGTAAGGCGTAAGGCGTAAGGGCGTTGGGTGAGTGGGTGAGGCAATGCGCTGTCCCCCTTTGGAGGGGGATTAGGGGGAGGACAGGCAATGAACTGGATGCCGGAGGTTCGACCCGGGGGAAGGGGTTTCCGGCATGCGGGGCGGGCCTCCCCCCCCCGCCCCCTCCGAAGGAGGGGGAGCTGCATTGCCTTTATAATCAACGGAGATAGCGGTTTTGTAACGGCCAAATTTCTTTGGCCGGAGGTTCGGCGGGATGGGTTTTAGCCAGGGGAAGTAGCCGAACAGCAGGGCGTTGCTTTTTTGTCTGAACCAGGATTTGGGGGGATTTCAGGATGGGGAGAGCGGGTGAGGGCGTGAAGGCTTAGGGCGTAAGGCGTAAGGCTTGGGGGGGGGGGGGGGGGGGCGCTCCCCCCCCTCCGGGGGGGGGAGGGGGGGGGGGGGGGGGGGACCGGGTGCCGGAGGTCCGACCCGGAGAAGGTTTCCACAGGTGCTCCCCACTCCCCAACTAAGCCACTAACCACCAACCAGCGGCTTTGTAACGGCCAAATTTATTTGGCCGGAGGTTCCTTTTTTCCGGGATGCCGCCAAATAAATTTGGCGGTTACGGGATCAGCCACCAACCACCAACCACCAACCACTAACCACCACCGCCTTTTCTGCCTGATACAAACTAACCACAAATAGGCTTCAGCAGGGTTTCCGAGCGGAAATCAACCCTACAACCCAATATCTTCAAATCAAAACACATCGTCTTCATCAAAGAGCCGGCTAAATTGATCTAAATTCAGGACTTCAATCTTTGGGAAAGGGACCTTCCTTAGGATTTGGAAATGCTTGTCCTGTGTAACGATGAAATCAGCGTTCGCAGCAATAGCACAGTCTACAAACTTATTGTCATCCGGATCAATCTCTATCAGGTTCCAATGATAATACTTGGTAACAAAGGAACATGGGGGTGCTCCATCAAGGCATGCATCGTCTGGGACATTACCTCAACTCCCATATGCTCCTCAATAATTTCAGCATATTCATTTAGAATCTCCGTTGTAAAACAAAGGGTAAAGGCGCCTTCTGCCAAACGCTTCCAAACCCAATAACAAGGTGAACCATCGGAAATGGAAACCAAAAGAATATTGGTATCTAAAACAATTTTCAAGACGCTTCCTTAGCATACGGAGTACGAAGATGGGAACCCAACAAACGGTCAAAGTCTTCCTTCGTCCAGCCTTTTTCCTTCACTACCCGATTGGCTGCCTCGGTGGCCCTTTTAAACCGCCACTCTGAAAGCAGTTGTTTTATTTCCAGCAACTCCTCTTCCGAGAGATCCTCTGAAAAAAGCTCCAATAGCAGCAACTGCACATTACTAAACCGTTTTCTTACCGCTTCGCTCATCGTTTTTTCCTTAATAAATCGTTTGAAAGCAAGTTAAAGGAATTTTCCCTGCCTTTCAAGAGCCGGGGGGAAGTTTTGAGTGGTTGGTGGGTAGTGGGTGAGGGCGTAAGGCGTTAAGCATTAATCACATGCATCACAGTTCAGACGAAAAAATGGCGAAGGGGAGGTTATGATGAACGCCCTAGCGCCCTTACGCTTAAGGATAGAAAATCATTAAGCATGCACAGCGATCGTATCATTGTTGAGCTCAATCACTTTAGCACCATTTTGGAACAGCGTTTCAATGACAGGGAAATTAATGTCAAATAGCAGGAGTAGCTGTTTATTAACAATATTGCCTGTTGTGACCATGAGCAGTTGTGGAGGTTTTCCGTTGATCAGATGGGATTTAAAGAAGTCGCTGTCTTTGGAAATTACAATCCGGTTTTCTTTTTCAGCGATTTGCATGATCAAAGAATCACCGCTCAGATTTTCTCTTGGCAGATCCCTTGTATGTATAACGTCGTGGCCTTGTTTTCTAAGCCACACTTTTAGGGCTAAAGGTAATTGGGCATCCAGCAGGAATTTCATCAAGCCGCGATTACTTTATGAATGCTATTCACTTGAATAAGTTTGGAAGCGAAAAGCAAGCAAGCTTTAAAATCCTCCTCTTCCAGATCGGGATAGTCCTCCAGGATTTCGGGTATCGTCATACCTGCAGCCAGGATATCGAGAATAAATTCTACCGGATAACGCAGGTTGCGTACCGTCGGTTTGCCGAAACAGATATCCGGATTAATGGTGATCCTTTGCAACAATGCGCGTTGGTCCATAACTATACTTTTACTGATAAACGTTTGGAAGCGGTTTCAGGTTTCAATAATTTTTGGGGCTTTTTTCGGGCGCCGAATTAAAGGAGCGTGGGTGAGGCGTGAGGCGTTTAGGCGTTTAGGCGTTGGGTGCGTGGGTGAGGCAATGCGCTCCCCTTTGGAGGGGGATTAGGGGGGAGGACAGGCAACGAACTGGATGCCGGAGGTTCGGCGGAACGATGGGTTTCCGGCAGGCGGGGCGGGCCTCCTCCCCTTGTGCGTTGGGTACACCTTTGGGGCTGAAAGTCCAAACCGAAGTGTTTGGAGCCGGGGGGGGGAGTCACCTAAGCACGCCGAGCACTTCCTCGGGGGAAAAGCAAAAATCAAAGGCGGGGTCGGAGCTTTTTTTCCGTGCGAAAAGGACTTTTACGATTTTTTTTCCTTTAGCCGGCGGGAAAACGGAAGTGAAATAGTCCAGCCGCCCGGAAAGGGATTTGGTATGGGGTTCGTCCGACCATTTGACTTCTCCGGCGACGAGCACCTGTTGCGCCATGTCGGTTGCCAGAAGGTCTATTTCCATAGAGGCGCCGTCGGATAATTTTCCCCACCACCGGGAGGCCGGTTGGAGATCCAAATTGGGGAGCAGCGCGGGGAGGGCTTCCCTGCACATGGTTTCCCAGACGCCTGCCACGTGCTGGCGCCATGCAGGCTGAAGACGTTCCCAGACCTTTGCTCCGCGTCCAAGCTCCAGTTCCGACCGGTTTGGAGACACAAACCGGAAATAGAAAGCGAGAAAAGGATCTGCGATGGAATAGATTCCCTTTTTGGAGTTACGGGCGGATTCCCCAAACGGAACCTCCCGCAGGAGGAAACGCAAATCGGTCAGAAACTGAAGGGGACGGGCCAGTTGCGTGGCCGGTTTTTCCAGGCGCCCTGCAATCTCCGACAAGCGCTGGCTTCCGGTCCCGACCAGCGACATAATCGAGAGCGGTTGAATAGCGCTCCGGGCTTCATCCAGGAAAAGCCGATCGGGTTCTTCGTATAAAACGCCGATCGGATCGAACGCTAAATCCAGGAGGGCTTCTTCCAGGTTCGCATAGGCCTGGCGTAATTCCCAATATCGGGGAACGCCTCCCCAAACGGCATATTCTTCCACCAAAGCGTCTGGCGTCAGCTGTGGAAACCCTTTGCTCAGCCAATACGCCTTTAACGGGTGTATCCTTAGAATTTCTTTCGCGCGGCCGTATAGTGGCGCCGAAGCGTCCAGCACCAACCCGCGCATCATTTGTTGGGCCGATCCGCACAACAGGATAGACAACGGCCCATTTGGAAACCGATCCAAAAACCCCTGAAGTATACTGGGCGGGGGCTTCGTCGCCGCGCACCAGATACGGAAACTCG
Source organism: Haliscomenobacter sp. (assembly GCA_016713275.1). Taxonomy (GTDB): domain Bacteria; phylum Bacteroidota; class Bacteroidia; order Chitinophagales; family Saprospiraceae; genus JADJPL01. The sequence goes on along the minus strand of JADJPL010000011.1, from coordinate 2,823 downwards.
TCCAGACAGATCGTCCTAGGTCCTTGCAAGCGGTAGTGGAGCGCATGCAGCAAGGCCTCCCAATCGGGGTATACCGCCTCATCAAACCCCGGCAGTTGACGGGCAATTACGCCCGCCAGGGCCTGCCGTTGAAGCGGCGCTTCCCGCTGGTCGGCCTGGAAATAAATCAGGTTCGTTTCGCTCAACTCCCGCACCAGGCGGGATTTTCCGCATCGCCTCCGCCCGTATACCACCGCCAGGCCGCCTGCTTCCTGCCCAATCATCCGGCGCAACCGGCGCAACTCCGCTTCCCTGTTGAAAAATGGAAACATTTGCTTATATTATGTTTGACAAAAATAATGTTTGTCAGGCATAATTGCAAGAGTTGGTTGGTGGTGGGTGGTGGGTGATCAAGGTGCCGGAGGCTCTACCTGGGGGAGGGTTTCCGGTATGCGGGGAGGCCTTCCCGCCCCCCCGAAGGAGGGAGCCGTGGCTTAAATCAACAAGATAGCGGCTTTGTAACGGCCAAATTTATTTGGCCGGAGGTTCGACCCGGAGAAGGGGTTTCCGGCAGGCGGGGCGGGCCTCCCCCCCGCCCCCTCCGAAGGAGGGGGGAGCTGCATGGCCTTTATAATCAACAAGATAGAGACCCTTGTAACGGCCAAATTTATTTGGCCGAGGTTCGGCCCGGAGAATGGGTTTCCGGCAGGCGGGGCGGGCCTCCCCCGCCCTCCGAAGGGAGGGGGGCTGCATGCCCTTTAATCAACAAGATAGCGGCTTTGTAACGGCCAAATTTGTTTGGCCGGAGGTTCGGCCCGAGAAGGGGTTTCCGGCAGAGGGGCGGGCCTCCCCCCGCCCCCTCCGGAAGGAGGGGAGCTGCATGGCCTTTATAATCAACGGGATGGCGGCTTTGTAACGGCCAAATTTATTTGGCCGGAGGTTCGGCCCGGAGATGGGTTTCCGGCAGGCGGGGCGGGCCTCCCCCCCCCCCCCCTCCGGAAGAGGGGGAGCTGCATTGGCGTTTTAATCAACGGGATGGCGGCTTTGTAACGGCCAAATTTATTTGGCCGGAGGTTCGGCCCGGGGGAAGGGGTTTCCGGCAGGCGGGGCGGGCCTCCCCCCCCGCCCCCTCCGAAGGAGGGGGAGCTGCATTGCCTTTATAATCAACGGGATAGCGGCTTTGTAACGGCCAAATTTATTTGGCCGGAGGTTCGACCCGGAGAAGGGTTTCCGGCGGGGCGGGCCTCCTCCGCCCCTCCGAAGGAGGGGGAGCTGTATAGCCTTTATAATCAACGGGATAGCGGCTTTGTAACGGCCAAATTTATTTGGCCGGAGGTTCGGCCCGGAGAAGGGGTTTCCGGCAGGCGGGGCGGGCCTCCCCCCCCGCCCCCTCCGAAGGAGGGGGAGCTGCATTGCCCTTATAATCAACGGGATGGCGGCTTTGTAACGGCCAAATTTATTTGGCCGGAGTTCCTTTTTTCCCGGATGCCGCCAAATAAATTTGGCGGTTACGGGATCAGCCACTCAGCCACTCACCCACTCACCCACCACCACCAACCACCAACCACTAACCACTAACCACTAACCACCCCCTGCCCATTGGTAAAACGGAACGATATGGATTTCTGCTCCGTCCACGCGGAGGGTATCGGATTGGTTGGCGGTGACGAGAACGCCGGTATCCAGGTGGAAGAAGCGCATGGCTTCCAGGAGGCCGTTGATTTCCCGGTCTTTGTTGGCGCCGGTCAATTCCCAGCAGGATTGGTACAGGGCAGTCTGGGCGCCGTGCTGGCACACGAAATCACATTCATTGGTTTCTTTGAAGTACCAGATGGATTTCGTTTGCCTCCGGAGTTCCATGAAGACCATATTTTCCAGGATTCGGCCGTAGTCGGAGTGGAGCTGGGTGGAGTTGGCCCGGGCGAAGGCGTGGTCCACGATATAGGCTTTTTTGGGATTATTCTGCTGGCGCCGGAAGCTATAGTCGAACCGGGAAACCACGCTCAGAACGTAGGCGTCCTCAAACATACGGACATAGTCGGCAACCGAGGTTATGGATTGAATGCCATAATGCCTGGCTATGGCCGAGAAGGAGAACGGCCTGCCCAGGTTGTTGATCAGATGTAACGCCACGTTGTTCAGGTCGTAGCTGTTTCGGATGCCGTAGCGGACGGCGATATCCCGTTGTACGATGTCCTGGAACAATTCCTGGTGGTAACCCGGCATATCGTAAACCAGGGCCTCGGGGAAACCGCCATGCTTCCGGTACGCTTCAAAGGAGGCAAACGAGGGCTCCGCGGTGTGGTAGTCCAAAAATTCCCGGTAGGAAAACGGGAATAATTCATACGTGGTATGCCGCCCGGTGAGCAGGGTTCCCAATTCCTTACTCAGCAAGCCGGCGTTGGAGCCGGTTATGGCAAATCGCCTGTTGCGCTCTACGCCGTGCCGGATATATTCTTCCCAACGTTCGATTTTCTGGATCTCGTCAAACTGGAAGTAGGATTTATCTTTCCAGATGTCCTCCAAGGTGTAAAAATCGGCCAGTTTGAATTCGTTTAAGCGGGGGTCGTCAAAGTGAACGTATCCAACCACATCGCGCTTTTCCCGCAGGAGATCCTTCAACAGGGTACTTTTCCCCGAGCGGCGTATACCGCTAACGATCACCGCTTTGGGGACTTCCAGGTGCATACTGCCCGCCAATGTCCTGCCAATGATGCGCGCTCCCGTTTCAAAGTACTGTTTCTGGTCTGCCAGGATTTGCTCCAGCTCGAATCGAAGCATATCTTTTTTTACAAATGTAAGATATCTTTCATTGGCAATGGAGTTTTTTAGTGGGTTGTTGAG
>JADJPL010000010.1 GCA_016713275.1 Haliscomenobacter sp. | reverse complement strand
TTGGACTGCCTTGGGCAGACACCGGCACGTTGGGCATGACATTGATGCCGATCACGATATCGCAGGGAGGCTCTAAGCGGTTCAACCGGCAGGTTGTTTAGCAATCCCCCATCGAGCACACGTCGCCGTTTAGTTCAATGGGCTTAAAACCAAGGGCACGGCGCAGGAAGCCATAACGGTGGAGAAGAGCTTTGCCTTCGTGCCGCAGTTCGCAATGGCCTGTATTCAGGTTGGCGACAGCCAGGTGCAGTTCTTTTTCAGGATGGAAAAGTCATCTACGGGAATGGTTTGGACCAACCGCTCCGGAGGTAGGTCAATTTGGCCAATCCATCAATCGGCAATCCGATCTGAAAAATTTTTCCAGAAACTGCTGTCCCGGACAAAATCCATCATTTCGGCGGGGGTTTTACCGGCAGCATAAAGCGTGCCAACGATGGCGCCTGCACTGGCGCCCGACAAGGCATCGGCGAAAATTCCATGCTCCTCCAGCGCCTGAATTGCTCCAATGTGCGCGACCCCGGGCGCCACCCCCCGGAAAGGGCAAGGCCGATTTTTTTTTGCAAATCCCTTTTCAATGTTAACTGAATGTTAAGTTTTGAAAATTCTCCCATCAGCTTGTCAGAGAAAAATCAATTTACAAAATCCCTTCTTTAAAAAATAAAATTCTTTATCCACAAAAAAACGCAGAAAGGCTTAGAAAAAACGACGAGTAAAAGCTTCGTTTTCAAGGACAAACCTAACGATAACTTAATAGGGGCTTTACATGGAAAGATTAATTTTGCCGCAGGTTAAGTTCACTTTTCATTTTTTTAACCAAACACGCTAGTTTTATGAATAGGTCTAGACTCTTCAACGCCTTATTTGCGCTGTTTCTTTTGCTGGCCCCAGCATTTGTATTTGCGCAGGGCGTTACCACCTCTTCCATTGTAGGCCGGGTAACCGATCCTAGTGGAGAGCCATTGATCGGCGCCAACGTCGTCGCAACGCACGTGCCTTCCGGTACGGTTTACGGTATTGCTACCGATTTGGATGGATCCTACCGCATTCCCGGTATGCGGGTTGGCGGTCCTTACAAGATTTCGATTTCCTACACGGGGTATGAAGAACTATCTCAGGAAAATATCTTCCTGAGCCTGGGTACCGCTGCTACCCTGAATTACAAGCTTGCAGAGCAAGCCATCACCCTGGAAGGCATCGTGGTTACCTCCGACCGCAACGACGTCTTCTCCGGCGACCGCACCGGTGCGGCGACGAACTTGAATTCTACCCAGCTTAATGCTTTGCCAACCTTTAGTCGGAACGTATTGGGCTTTGCCAAATTGATTCCCCAAGCCAATGGAACGGGCTTTGGTACTTCTTTCGGCGGGCAAGACAACCGGTTGAACAACATCACGATCGACGGTTCGATTATGAACAACAGCTTTGGCCTTGCGGGCGAACCTGGCGGTCGTACGGGCGTTTCCCCGATCAGCTTGGACGCCATCGAAGAACTTCAAGTGAACCTGGCGCCTTACGATGTGCGTCAGTCTGGCTTTGTCGGCGCGGGTATCAACGCCGTAACGCGTTCCGGTACGAACGAATTCAGCGGTTCTGCCTTTTACTTCCTGCGCAACGAAAACCTGGTTGGCGACGAAGCCCGCGGCAGAACGGTTACTACCACCAACTTTGATTACTCCAACACCGGTTTCCGTTTAGGCGGTCCAATCATTAAGAACAAGCTGTTCTTCTTTGTTTCCGGTGAAATTGAAAACCGTTCCGAGCCGTTCAATCTGCTGGCCAACCGCGGTACCGCTTCTGGGGGAAATATTACTTCGGTTAGCGCTACCGACCTGGATGCCGTGTCTAAGTTTCTTAAGGATAACTATGGCTACGAGACCGGCCCTTATGAAGGCTATGACCTGGCAACCAAAGGCACCAAGCTCCTTGCCAGGTTGGATTTCAACCTCAACAAGAACAATAAAATCAGCCTTCGTTACTCCTATCTCGATTCGGATCAGGACGTGCTGATTTCCACCAGTTCTTCCCTGGGTTTTGGCGGACGCCGCGGTAGCACTTCGTTGAGTTACCAGAATTCCAACTACATTATCAACGACGACATCAACTCGGTCGTGGCAGAATGGAACTCAATCATCAGCAACAAACTGTCTAACAACCTGATCGTCAACTACACGACGAACAACGAAGACCGTGGCACCTACGGCGCCTTCTTCCCCCTGATTGAGATTCAACAAAATGCCCGGACGTATATTTCGACCGGCTTTGAGCCCTTTACGCCAAGTAACAAGCTTTCTTACAAAACCTTCCAGATTGCCGACAACCTTTCGTTGTACTTGAAGAAGCACACGGTAACCGCCGGGTTCAACCTGGAGCGGCTGTCCTTTGAAAACGCCTTCTTCCCCGGCTCTCAGGCCGTATTTGTATATAACAGCTTGGACGATTTCTATGCCGACCTGTCTGCTTCCAAAGACAATCCCAACCGGACTACCTCTAGTACAACGCTTCGCCGCTTCCAATATCGTTATTCGGCGCTGCCAGGAGGCGCCGAGCCGGTTCAGCCTTCTGCAGTTACCTACCCGGGCATTTATGTACAAGATGAGTTTGCCGCTTCCGACCGGTTGAACCTGACCTTCGGTATCCGTGCAGATGTTCCTTTCTTTGATGAAACGGGTTTTGAAAACGCCAAAGTGGCTTCCGAGACGTATAGCCTGCAAGGCGAATCGATCAAAGTAAGCACCTCCAAGCTTCCCGAGCCAAAAGTGTTGATCTCGCCACGCTTTGGTTTCAACTTCGACGTAAAAGGAGACAAGAGCCTTCAGTTGCGCGGGGGTACGGGTCTTTTCACCGGCCGCCCTGTATTTGTTTGGATCTCCAACCAGATTGGAAATAACGGCGTACTGACTGGTTTCGAGGATATCCAAAATACGACTACCCGTCCGTTTACCACCGACCCAGGCAAATTCATCACCAATGCTGCTGCTCCTTCTTCTTACGAGTTGGCCCTCACCGACCCCGACTTCAAGTTCTTCCAGGTTTGGCGTTCGAACATCGCCGTCGATGCGAAATTGCCTTTGGGCATCATCGCCACATTGGAGTTCATCTACAACAAGAACGTGAACAGCTATGTGTATTACGATGTTAATCAGCGCGATGCTTCTGCCAACTTTGCCGGTTCTGCCGACACGCGTAAGAAGTATCCAGGCTCCGGGCTTTCCGGCACTGCGTTGAACAATGCCATCCGTATCAACCCGAGCACGGTGAACGCCATCTACCTTTCCAACACTGACGAGGGAGACGCATATACCGCTACCGTTCAATTGAAGAAATCCTTTAATAACGGTTTGTTCATTAGCGGCGCTTACAATTACGGCAGAGCGCAAGACCTGATGTCTGCTGGTTCGATTGCAGCAGGCTCTTTTACGGGTACTCCTTCCGTAAACGGAAACAACTACTTGAGCCTCACTACTTCGTCCAACCAGCTCGAGCACCGCTTACTGGGCATCTTTGGCTACAAGATCGAATACGCCAACTTTGGCGCCACCCAGCTTTCTTTCACGTTGGATAGCTATAGCGGCGGCTACTACTCCTACACCATTAACGGTGACATGAACGGCGATGGCGTTGCTGGAAACGACCTGATTTACGTTCCCAACGCCGGCAATCAAACGCGTTTCTTGTCAAATACTACCGGTGGGGTAACCTTTACCCCTGATCAGCAGCAAGCAGCTTGGGAATCCTTCATCAAGCAAGACGAGTACCTCAACGGCCGCCGCGGACAGTATGCCGAGCGCAACGGCGCTATTTTACCTTGGTTTACGGACGCGACCTTCTCTATCGTTCAGGACTTTTTTGTAACCGCGGGAGGCAAGCGCAATACCCTGCAACTCCGCGCCGACTTCTCCAACTTCCTGAACTTGCTGAACTCCGACTGGGGCGTTACTCAGAGCGTCATCCAAGCTCGTCCGCTTTCTTTCGTAAGCGTTGGCGCCGACGGGGTTCCTCAATATCGCATGCAAACGGTCACCGGTTCCGATGGCAAGCCGAAGTTGCTCGACAGCACCTTCCAGTACAATGCCAGCCTTGGCCAAGTATGGCAAGCGCAGATTGGCGTTCGCTACATCTTCAACTAATTCGTTTCTTTCGAATATTCAAAGCCCTTTCCAGCATATGCTGGAAAGGGCTTTCCTTTTTTAAAATCAAACCGTTCTTTTCGATGCGACTCCAGACAGCCTTACTTATTCTCCTCCTTCCCAGCTTTTTAGCCGCTCAAAACGCGCCGTACCATACAAAAATCGCAAAAAATCAACTACCCTTTTTTACTCAAACCCGGCAGCGCCATCATGCCGTTAATCAGCGCCCATCGCGGTGGGCGCTTCTATCCAGGACTCCCGGAAAACTCCCTGGCTGTTTTTGGTACACCCTGCAGCATACGCCGGCTATGCTGGAATGCGATATTAGCCTTACCAAAGACAGCGCCCTGTACATCCTGCACGACAATTCCCTGGACCGGACGACCACCTGCTCTGGCCCCATCCAGGACTGGACCTCCAAACAGCTCAAAGCCTGCCGGCTCGAAGACGATTTTGGAAAAAGAACCACCGAAAAAATTCCAAGCCTTAAAGAGGTGCTGAAATGGGCGAAAGGGAAAGCCATCCTCTCGCTTGATGTAAAACGCGGAGTGCCTTTCGAAAAGGTGGTGGAAATGGTCGAAAAAACGGGTATGGAAGACTATGTGGTCGTGATTACCTATAATGTGAAAGACGCCCTCCTCGTGCACCAGCTCAACCCACGGCTCATGCTTTCGGTGAGTATCCGCAACGCAGAGGAATGGTCGTGGTACAGGGAATCCGAAATTCCTTTCAATCGCATGGTAGCCTTCACCGGTACGGTGGAGTCCCCTGCCGGGCACTACCATTCCTTGCACGAACAAAAAATTCCGGTCATCCTGGGTACCCTCGGCAACCTCGACAAACAGGCAGAAGCCAAAGGCCCGCACATGTACCGCGAATGGGTAAAAAATGGGATAGATATTCTGGCTACCGACAAACCGGTAGAAGTGCGAAAAGCCTTAAATGGGGCCAATTAACGCTGGCTTTACTTCCTCGGCAAAAACACCTCCGCCATCATGCACCGCGCGCTGCCGCCGCCATACGTCTCAATGGTCGGGATCGGGCTGTACAGAATGGCGGTATGCGCCTCCATGTGGGCAACCTGGTCTGCTGTCAGGGAGCGGTAGGCCTGTTCCGACATGACCAAGAACGTTTGCCCGGCTTGATTGCGCACTTGCAGCATGTTACCGGCGAATGCGGCCATTTGCTCCAGGGAGATTTCAATGACTTCCTTATTGGTATGGTGCAGATGCGCCAATACCTTTGCCTTCTCTTTGGGGTCTGCAATCGTGTCCAGGGCGATAATGGCAAAGGTTTCTCCCAGCGCCATCATGACGTTGGTGTGGTAAATCAGCTGGCCTTTTGCATCCGTCGCATGAAAAACGACTTTTTCATACCCGGTGAAGGTGCAGAACTCCTCCAGCAAATCTTCATGGGTGCGTTCGCTCAGGCAGGCATAGACCAATTGGTTGGGGCGGTCGAGGATCATACTGCCGGTTCCTTCCAGAAAGCGGTTTTGCCCCTCGTGCCACTCTAGTTTAAGCCGGTCGTCGATATAAAACTCCTGGCTAAGAGCCTCCAAGACATCTTCCCGGCGCTCCAGCCTCCGTTTGGGCGCATACATCGGATAGGTGATCACAGCGCCGTCTTCGTGGAACGTCACCCAATTGTTCGGGAACACCGCATCCGGAGTAAACGGATCGCTGAGGTCCTCGACGACGATAACGTGCACGCCGGCTTCCCGGAGTTTGCCCACCAACGCATCGAATTCGCTTTTCGCCCGCTCCTGAATTGCTTCCAGCGAAAGAGATTGGTCGTTGACTTGAAACGCATTGTTCCCTGCCGTTTCATCGTTGAAGCCAAATCGCGCCGGCCGGACCATCAGGATCGTATCGGTTGTTTGTTGTATGTTCTGTTCCACCATGCCATTTATTTTTAGTGGCGCAAAGGTATAGAATTATTAGAAAAGCGGGAATCCGCTGAAAAAATTCGATCTTTATTCAGGATACCCTATATTTCAGGGCATAATCTCAACAGCGCACTTTTAGTATTTTAAACACCTATTTTATGTCTACCACCATCCGAACCTTTGAGCAATACCTGGAAATGTATCAACAAAGCGTGGAGCATCCCGAGCAGTTCTGGGAAGAGGAAGCCCGCTCGTTTTACTGGCAAAAACCCTGGGAAAAAGTCCTGGAATGGGATTTTAAAGGGCCCCATGTGCAATGGTTTATCGGCGGTAAGCTCAACATCACAGAGAACTGTCTGGACCGGCATCTGGAAACCAGAGGCGAGCAGGCAGCGATTATCTGGGAAGCCAACGACACGGAAGCCCCGAACCGCGTGCTGACCTACCGGCAGCTCCACGAAGAAGTCTGCAAAGCCGCCAACGCGCTAAAAGCCAATGGGGTTCAAAAAGGCGACCGCGTATGTTTTTATATGCCCATGGTACCTGAACTGGCGATCGGCATTTTGGCCTGCGCCCGCATCGGGGCGGTTCATTCCGTGGTTTTTGCCGGGTTTTCTGCGCACTCACTGGCCGACCGGATCAAAGATGCCCAGTGTAAAGTTGTGGTGTGTTCCGACTACAACCACCGCGGCGCCAAGCATATTCCGGTTAAGCCAGTAGTGGACGAAGCGATCGGTATGGGCTGCGACAGCGTGGAAATGGTGCTCGTCTATCAGTGCGCCGACCTGCCCACTGCCATGACGCCAGGCAGGGACAAATGGTGGCACGACGAAGTGCCCCATCAAGCTCCCGATTGCCCTGCTGAACCGATGGACGCTGAAGATATGCTGTTCATCCTGTACACCTCCGGCTCTACCGGCAAACCCAAAGGGGTGGTCCATACTTGCGGAGGGTATATGGTCTATACCAGTTATTCCTTCCGCAACGTGTTTCAATACAACGAGGGGGACATGTACTGGTGCACTGCCGACATCGGCTGGATCACCGGGCATTCCTATATTGTCTATGGGCCCCTTTTGTCTGGCGCCACGACGATTATGTTTGAAGGGGTGCCTACCTACCCGCATGCCGGACGGTTTTGGGAGGTATGCGATAAGCTGAAAGTCACCCACTTTTATACCGCCCCTACCGCCATTCGGGCGCTGATGGCCCAGGGCAATCACCACGTGGAGAAATATAAGCTCGATACCCTGCGCGTGCTGGGTAGCGTTGGCGAACCCATCAACGAAGAAGCCTGGAAATGGTACAACCATTTCATAGGAAAAGACCGCTGCCCTATCGTGGATACCTGGTGGCAGACCGAAACCGGCGGGATTATGATCTCTCCTCTGGCGGGGATTACCCCCTTGAAACCTTGTCTGGCTACCCTTCCGCTTCCGGGCGTCCAGCCTTGCCTGGTTGACGCGAATGGAAACGAATTGGAAGGAAACGACGTGGAGGGCTTGCTCTGCGTCAAATTCCCCTGGCCTTCCATGCTGCGCACCACCTATGGCGACCACGAGCGGTGCCGGCTGACGTATTTCGCGCCCTTCCCCGACAAATACTTTACCGGAGACGGCGCCCGCCGGGACGAAGACGGGTACTACCGCATTATTGGCCGCGTCGACGACGTGATCAACGTTTCCGGGCACCGGCTTGGAACCGCTGAGGTGGAAAACGCTATTAATCAGCATCCCGAAGTGGTTGAATCGGCCGTTGTCGGCTACCCGCACGACATCAAAGGACAAGGAATCTATGCCTATGTCATCACCGCCGACGTCGTGGAGGATGAAGACGCTTTCCGGCATCAACTCCTGGAAGTGGTTGCAAAGGAAATCGGCCCCATCGCCAAACCGGATAAAATTCAAATCGTTTCCGGGCTGCCCAAAACCCGTTCCGGCAAGATTATGCGCCGAATCCTTCGAAAAATCGCAGCAGGAGAAACCTCCGAACTTGGGGATGTTTCCACCTTGCTCAACCCCGAAGTGGTGGAAGAAATCAAAACCGGCGCCGAAGACATTTAAAACCAAACCGCTCCATGCAACCAGGCAATGTTCCTACGCATAAAAAGTTCACTTACCCTGTACGCGAACCCTTAAAGCAATATCTGGCGGATTATGGTCATGCGGTTCCTCTTCCTATTCACTACGAGGACTTATTGCGCCATCAAACGTCCATCCCACTGCTTGACCAGGAAGGGAATGACACCCTATGGGAAACAGTCTACTTCCCTGAACACGAGCAAACGGAGATCTACGAGGCGTTGAAGTATATTTATGCCCTGCTGAAAACCCAGGGCGAAACCGACGTCTTCGAACACCTGACCATTGCCCGGATCGACCATTGCACCTTTGGAAACTCCAAACCTTTCCGGATACGGATTATCAACAAACTCAACGATAACTACGACCATTTTTACATCAAGCGGGCCGATGCCTCCCGGGTATATGGCATTGAGCTGGAAAACCTCCTTTCTCCCAACAGCGTGCTGTTCTTCTTCAATGAGAACACCCTTGTGGAAGAACATATCGTCGGCGTGCCCGGGGATATTTTCCAGACTAAATACCTGAACGGCTCTGTATTTAACCAAATCCGCATCGCCAAGGAGTTCGTCAAATTCAATGAACGGTGTTTTGTGCGTTTACTTGGCGACATGCGGGCCTACAACTACGTTGTCGCTATTACTCCGGATATTGAAGGCAACCAATACCGGATGCGGGCCATCGACTTCGATCAGCAATCGTATGAGGGCGCCCGTCGGTTTTATCTTCCCCAGTATTTCAAGGAAAATAACCCCGTCATTTTCCTGGGTATCCAGCATATGAAAGCGGAAACGGTTCGCCAATACCAGTTGGAGGAGCGGAGCCTGATGGCTATGCGGATGCAGAACGAAAGCGTCCAGGTAAACCACCTTTTCCGGGTAATGGCCACCGACGACATTTCAACGCCCCTGAAAGCAGAACAACTTAAGGCCGAACTAGCCGACTTTCACCAGTGCGAAAAATTTCTGGGCTGTTCTACGATGGGCGAATTGGTCGTAGAACACATTCGGTACAATCTCGAAAAAGAGAACAGGAAGGGAGGGTAAGTGGGTGAGTGAGTTACCGGAGTACGGTTACCGTCCCTTTATACACCCGTTTGTTCCCGTTCTGAAAAGTCACATTGGCAATCCATGCGTAAGCGCCCTGGGGTACGATGGCGCCTTCAAAGGTTCCGTCCCACCAAGCGGTGGGAGTTGGCTGGTTCTCTTCCCGGGCCTGCCATACTATTTGTCCCTGAGGCGAAAAAACGCGGATTTCGTATTCCTGTATGCCTACGCCTGTTGGCTTAAAGCGCTGGATCGCTTCGTCGCCGTATCCCGGGGTCATGGCATTGGGGGCGTAGAACCGAGAAAGCCATTCCGGGGCTATCTCCTGCGTGATGCTGTCGGTGCAAAGGAAGGCGCCCTGGTTATCCTGATAGGCGGTCAGGGTCACCAACAACTCCCGGTTGAGGCTGTATTCGTGGAAGGGCGAAACCTCCTGCGATTCGCTTCCGTCGCCAAACTGCCAGCGATAACGGTTGGCCTGGCGGGAGGTGTTGTAAAACTGCACGTCGCCGAGCAGATTGGGATCGATATTGGCCTGATAAGCAAACCCGGCCGTTAGGCTCTGGTAAGCGCGCACGGCTGCCGGGATGCGGAGGCTGTCTTGGCAGCGGTCGTTGTACAACGCGGTCAGGACGATGTCGTAAGTCCCGGGGTTTTCGATCCGGAGCACGGGGTTCTCCTCTGAAAATTCCCCAATACCGGCGACGGTCCAGCGGTAACTCAAGGCGGCTTCCGACCGGTTAAGGAGCTGCACTTCCATGGGCGCACAGTCCTCGGGGGTCAAAACCTCAAAATCCGCCACAGGCTGCCCGAAAATGTCGATAGGCTGCTGCATGGTGTCCCTGCATCCAAAGGTATTCTCGGCGATGAGTTGGGCGGTATAGGTTCCCGGACCGGCGTATTCGTGTACGTCCTCCAGGCGCGTAGATTGCCCCCCGTCGCCGTAATCCCAGTAATATCCCTGCGCTCCGCGGCTTTGATTGGTAAAAACAACTTCGGCGGGCGTCCCGCAGGCTTCCGGCTTGTCGAAGACGAAAGCCGCCTGTGGCCGGGGGTATACCTCCACGACGGCCGAATCCTGGTCCGCCGGGCAGCCATTGGACGAAATGGCTGTCAGGCGCACCTGGTAGGTACCTGGGTTCCGAAAGGTATACTGGGGCTGCAGGAGCGTGGAGCTGTTGCCGTCGAACTCCCATAGATAACTGCCTGCAAGGCGGCTGCTGTTGCTAAAGGTTAGCGCCAGAGGGGCGCACCCGGCGAAGGGGGCGGCGCCGATCTGTGCCTGTGGCGATTCCAGTACCCGCATCGGTTGGATCAGGGTATCTGCACACCCATACGGGTTGCGGGCGATGAGCCGCACGTTCGTTGTTCCCGCGCTACGGGGCCAAAAGACCGGCTGCTGCTGGCTGGAGACCTCCTCCCCATACGTCCATTCCCATTGAACTGCCCCTGTGGAGCGGTTGATCAGATGGAGCGAATCGTGCCCCAGGCATATCGGCTCTTTCGCGGAATAGAAATCAGCCTTGGGACGTTCATATACCAGGACGTGGAGTACCGACGTATCGGCAAAACAGCTGTCCCGGTCGTAAACCGTCAGGGTTACCGGAAAGTTGCCGGGCCGTTCAAATACGTGGACCGGATGGGCGTCCGTCGAAAAGGAACTGCCGTCGCCAAAGTTCCAGGCGTAGGTTAAGGGTTCGCTGCCTGCGCTGAAGTTCTCAAAGCGCACTTCCAGGGGATAGCAGCCGCTGCGCACACCGGCGCTGAAGGCCGCTGTAGGATTGCCAACGACAAGCACCTGACTGGAATCTTCGGCCGGACAGTTGTTGAGCTCCGAGAAAACGGTCAGGCGCACCTGGTATACTCCGGCAGAGTCGAAAACATGGGTTGGGGAATGTTCGTCCGATGAAGCGGAGCCGTCTCCGAACGACCATCGGCTGCCGTGAATACCTTGGGAGGCGTTTTGAAAAACGATAGGCTGCCCCTGGCAAATGTATGGGCGGTGGGAAAAGTCCGCCGCAGGAGCGGGTAGAACGTCCACATACGCGGTATCGGTGTCCGTTCCACAGTTGGAGGCATATAATACCACGGTATAGCGGCCAGGGTCTTTAAGAAGAAATTCCGGGGCGGACTTTTCGCTGCCTTCTACTTTCCCGGATTCGTGCACGACTTTCCAGCTTACCGACGCTCCCGGCGTGGAATAACTCCTGGGCCGGTACCGCATGGGAGGGCAGCCCTGAAAGGTATCTTTTTCAATAAAGGCCCTTACGTTGGGCGGATACACCGTCACCGTCTTGCTAAGGGAATCTTCCCCGCAAGCGTTGCTCGCCGTGGCAGTAATGACGTATTCTGAAATAAAATCCGCTCCGGTGCGGTAGATCTGCGGCGGGGGGCTGACGCTGTCGTAAACGTTGCCGTTGCCCATGTCCCAACGCCAGATCTGCGGGTTGCCCTTACTGGTGTTTGCGATAGCGATCGTGGAGGGGGAGCACCCTTCGTCCAGGCTAATGCCAAAGTCCACCATGGGGTACGGATGCACCAGAACGGAATCCTGTTGCCGGACTTCCCCACAAAGGTTTTCCACAGCCAAAGTGATCAGGAAGAAGCTGTCCTGAGTCACTCCGTCCAAAACCAGCGAACCGGGATCCGCTCCTGGAAGCGTGTCCCTTCCAATAATCCAATATTGCCGGATGGAATCTCCCGAACTGCGGTTGCTCAGCGCTAGGGTAAAGGGCGCGCAGCCTTCCTTCCTGTCCAGGGTGAAGCCGGCTACGGGCGGCGTGGTAATGTACAGCGTTTGTCTGCTGGTATCGCGGCAGCCTTCGCTGGAAGTGGCGATCAGGGTCAGGTAGTAGGTCCCCCGCTGCCGGTAGCGGTGCGCAGGTTCTGCACCCTCTTGCACGGTTCCGTCCCCAAAGTCCCAGGAATAGGAAGCGGCGCCCCCCGACAGGTTCTGCATCCGAAACTCCTGGTTAATGCAGGGGGTCCCTATAAAAGAAAACCGGGCATTGGGGTTGGCATGAATCCGCAGGGTCTGAGGCTTGCATGCCTCGCAACCGGCTACGGCGCTGCTGCGCAGGCAGTATTGATAGGTATAGGTAGTATCCATCCGGAGTTGCCGCAAATCCACGATTCCTTGCCCGGCATCGAGGAGCCCTGGGCCGGTAAAATAGCCGGTAGCAGGCATGCCCTTAGGCAATTGAAAAGTGGCCGGGCCTTCGCACAGCGCGGATGGAGGGCCTGCTGGCAGCTGGCTGCCCAGGTCGATAATCCGTACCGAGAGGCTTCCTTGCTGTTCACAAGTCGTGCCTTTCTGGAGGACGTACGTATAAACCTTGTCTCCGCCCCCGGCCTGGACCAGATCGATTCGTCCGGAAAGGGAATCCACGCCTGCGCCCGACCATCTTCCGCCCGAAAGGTTCGCCCGCAGTTGCAAGAATCCTTCCGAGATGCAGATGCTGGTATCCGTACTAATAGTCAGTTTTTCGGATTGTGCCAGGAGGATGACCAGCGAGTCCTCTACGCTACAGTCGTGGCGGTCGTAACGTACGCGCAGGGTATATGCGCCTTCCGTCAGACTTGCCGAGTTAAACAGCCCCTTTTGAGCGTCCCGAATTCCGGGCCCCGACCAAACGCTCTTGCCTCCTGTGGGGCTTGAGGAAAAGGCGGTGAGGCGCGGGAGATCGGCGTCGATTGCCGAAAGGCATAGCTGGAGGGTGTCGGGAAGCGTCAATGAAGGAAGGTCTTCGACCAAAATAGCCGCTGTGGTTTCTACTGGGCATTGGTTCGCATCAATGCGCCGGTATCGCGCTTCATGCGGTCCAATACCAGCGGCCAGCGGATCGAATAGCCCCGAGAGGCTATCTGTAATTCCCCCTTCCGAAAAAGGCGCCCCGGGCTTATCCGCTTGGAGCGGCCTGGGAGGACTATTGACGCAAAAGGTGTCCGCCAACAGGCGTACCTGTTCGGATTCCACCACCCGGATAGTCGCTTCTCCGCTGGAGGCGCACGCGCCCTGGGTGCGGGAGTAGGTTACTTTATACTCCCCCGGAACAACGGACCCTGGATCGAACACCCCCAACCGGGCATCGGCGATCCCTTTTCCGCTCCATGTTCCTCCTCCCGGGGCCGCTTTCAAGGTGTCGGGAGAAGAACCGGAACACAGCAAAACCGGGGCATAAAGAATCTGTATAGGTTCCCGCTGCTGAACATCCAGAAAGATGGAGTCACTGCCAGCGCCACAGGCGCCGGTGACGGATACGGCCACCAGGTACTGCCCTGGACCGCTAAACTGTACCGGTCCAGGCTGCGCCGCATCGGACTGCGAGGGCTGCCCTCCGGCGAATGTCCAGGCATAGGCGCTGATCTGGCCTTTATACTTAACTTTTGGGGTATAGCGAAGCGTTTCGCAGGCGATAGGTTCTCCTTCCAGCGCCACCGACACCGAATCCTTGACTTCAATGTCGAGATCCTGCTCGTTAGGGCATTGAACCGTGCCGGCGGTGTAGGTGAGCGCATATTTGCCGGGGGCGAGCTTTCCGGGTTGGAACACGCCTTGTGCGTCAATGGCTGCATTGGTTCTCCCGTTGATCAACCAGGATCCTCCAGTTGGAATTGCGGAAAGCGTGAGCGGGGGCTCATTTTGACAATAGACCGTCTTGTTGCTGCTGATATCCACAGGCATCGTACTGGCAATCAGTATGGGAACCGTGTCGGCTACATTCCCGCAAGGGCTTTCGGCGAGGAGCGCAATAGCGCCGGATTGGGTGAATGTAACCGGCGGGAAGTCCCTGCCTACTGCACTGGAGGGAGTTCCGTTTACAAACGTCCATCGGTAGGCGGTAATAGCGCCGCTCTCTTTGAACCCCAGATCAGCCAGCCGGATGGTTTTCGAATCGCAAAACGCTCCGGGGGATTGCAGGGAAATGCTTGGTGGGGCATAAATCTGGATCTTTTCCTCCTGGACGTTGGGTTGCGGGCATACATTGCTGGCGGTAAGCCGAACGGTATATTGTCCGGCCTGAATAAACCGGACCCGGATATCGCGGCTGGAAAACCGCATGGAGGTGTCGGTAAAACGCCATTTCAGGGTGTCGTTTGGCGTGATACTCCAGGTGGTGTTGCTCCACTGGTTGGAGTTGTTTTTAAAATCCCCAATGGGATTGGGAAGGCAGGCAGTCGCTGGATCTACGATAAAACTGAAATCGGCTTTGGGCAAACCCACCACGCGGATGTTTTTTGACTTGGCATCCGTCCCGCAAACGTTCGAATCTACCAGGGTCACCGTGAAATCACCCGTGCCGCTGAAGGTATGGGTTGGATTTTTTTCTGCCGACGCGTTGCTTGCCGAAGCCGGGTCTCCAAAGTTCCAACGATAGTTCAAGCCTTGCGACGGGCAGCTCTGGTTTGTAAAGGTTACAGCGGGCGAAGCTATACAGATTTCGATCTTGCTGGAAAAATCCGGCCTTGGTTTAAAGGTTACGAATACCGGCTTGGTGACGTTATGCTGCTTGGAAGGGCAATCCAAAGGGATCGCGATGAGTTTCATTTCCATTTGGACATTGTCCTCGCCGCAGGGATCAAAGCTGGACAGGTTGTACTGATGCGTCATTTTCTGTTTACCCATCACGGTATCCCTGATCCCATCTCCCCAATCCATGATATACCGGATATTGGTATGCCCATTTTCCAGCGTAGTGTTGTCAATATTAATAATCTGCCCTTCGCAGATGTCGTTTTTCAGCAGGCTGAATTCGGCGGCCACCCGGGGTAAATCGCAATTTTGTCCCCAAATGGGTTGGGAAGCCAGGACAAACGTCAGGATACCTGCGCACCAAAAGCGAACCATGAAAGGGACTGTTTTTGCCGGGAATTTGGTTTTCAAGCTCATTGCGCGTTTTTATACCAGATATTTTCGTACATCTTTCGCCGGGCGTTGGAAAACGTCCAGGTTGGGCACTCCGGGCTGTTTTTGCCTCTGGTGTAGTCCAACCCCCTGCCGGCGTCTCTGCAAATCCAGCTTCGCGCCCAATGGTAGGTCATGGAGATTTCCATGACAGGCCCGACAAAGTTTTTCAGTCCGCTTTTGTTCCATGCAAAAGAGGCCCCGGCTTCTACCCTCCCTTTGTAGCCAGCTACCGCGGATCCAAAATCCAGGTTCAGGCTCATCCACCGGGTGCTGGGGCCGTTGGATTGATCGGAACTGGCGTGGTAAAACAGCCCTATTCCGGCAAGCCGATTAATTCCGAAACGCATTCCGGTTTCCCAATAACTCAATCCGCCCTGCCGCTGATAGAATACCTGCGGGGAAAGCGAGGCAAAATTTCCTCCGGAATGCACGGGGATAAACTCCGTGCGCAAAAAGGCGTTATACCGCTCTGGTATATCTGTTTCGATGCCGAGCAGGGATTCCGTGTTGCCGTTCCGGGGCCGTCCCAGGGAATAGGCGTTATGCAACGCCGCGCCCAGCTGGATACTCACCGGGCGGCTCGACCGCGTGTCGGACAGGTAGTTGACCAGAAACCCTACTGTGGGAGTAAACAGCGGCAGGCTCCTGCTGTCCGCGGGAGGGGTAAAACTACTCGGGTTGGGAACGCCGTTGGGATCGGTGAGGCCGTATTTGGGATCCAACTGATCGGAAAAAACGAATCTGGAAAAATCCACTCTTTTGAGGGAAAATTGCGCGTTGATGCCGAGGCGCAGGTTGAAAAGTCCTTTCCCGGCGAGAAAAGCGGGCGCTCCAGCCACTTTTACCCCCAGGTCGTAGGTTTGCAGGCGGCCTTCGCCTTCCTGGTCAAACGCCATTGCTATGCCGTAGTCAAAGGGAAGGCATGGCAAACTCTCTTCAAAGTTCAACAAACCGGTTTGAAACGGCTGGATTCCGGCTGCCGCCCACTGGCTTTTGTATTTGATTCCAAAGCTGCGGGCGCCTTTTATGCCCGTCAGGGCAGGGTTGAAATGCGATTCTGCGCCCTGAAAATGGGTAAAGAAGGGATCTTGCGCCAAGAGGCGGCCTGCGGCCAGCAGCAGAAAGGGAACCAGGAGGGGTTTGTACATGCGTTTTTGGGTTGGTAAACAAAGAACAGGGGGTCAATCCCACACGGGCTGCCTCAAAAGACTGTTCTTTGCTACCGGCATGAACTAGTCTTTTTTGGGTAGCCAGGGCAAGAACGGTCATTAGAGACTGCCCCCAAATGCTGGTATTCCAAAGTCCGTGCCTATCCTGTCAGATGACCTTGTCCGCGCAGGAAGAACTGGCGAATGCATCCGGTTTGGCTTTGAACACAAAGCCCATACCGAGAATGTAGCCCATGGCCTCTTTCAGTGCAGCATTGGACTGGAAATGCGGATCGGTGTTGATATCCGCATGCACTTCCAGCGCAATGTCGTACCGGTCCAGGAGATCGCACAGGGCGTATGCCACTTCCACGGATTTGGAAACTTCGAGGATCATCCGCTCGCGCAAACTAATCCGTTTGGTTTGGCGGGTGTTCTGAATGAACATAAACCCGCCCTTTTTTTCCCTTAAAAAAACAATGACGGTCGCAAATTCCACTACGCCGCCGCGCACTTGGGAATCCGAGCCAATGTAAACCTTTAACCGGTGGCCAAGACTCGTTTCCTGGATGATGGTTTGCTCCACGGCCTCCTTGATCTCCAGGTCAATTCGCTGACCATTTAATCTTCTCCAAGCCATTGGATCTGTGTTTGTTGGCTAAATTTAGACAATACCCTTCAAAATTTGCCCCCATTAGCCAGAATTGATATAAAATTAACACGGCGCGAGGTACGAAGTACGAACTTTGAAGTACGAGGTACGAAGTACGAACTTTGAAGTACGATTTACGAGGTACGAACTTTGAAGTACGATTTACGAGGTACGAACTTTGAAGTACGATTTACGAGGTAACGCAGATGCGCACCAAAATGTCCGGTTATGCGTATAGGAACAATAGGAAGAGGAAAATAATTCCGGGGAAAGGGTGTTTAGGATAATAATAAGGATGTAGAGGATGTAAAGGATGTAGAGGATGTAGAGGATGTAGAGGATGTAAGCCGTAGTTCGTAATTCGTGAGACTGTTCAAAAAAGTGGGTAGAGCCCTCTTCTTGGTTTGCGGTCCTGCTAAAAAAAGTATCCGATTACGTCCGGAAAGTCTGGTTGGAGGCAGAGCCTCCACTTAGAGTGGGTCCGAGGCGGAGCCTCCAGCCAGGTTTTTTTGAACAGTCTCTATTCGTAGTTCGTAGTTCGTACTTCGTAAATCGCACCTCGTAAATCGTACTTCCTATGGAAACCAATCTTTTCGTTTATGGCACATTGTTGAAGGGGATGCCTTCGCGGATGGCGGCGCGCTTGCAGGAGGAAGCGGCGTTTATTGGGGAAGGGTATGTTTCGGGGATATTGGTCGATTTGGGGCGTTACCCGGGAGTGGTGTTGATTCCAGGGGCTGAAACCAGAGTTTACGGGCACATCTTTCGGTTGTTTTTCCCGGAGAAGACCATTCAGGAGCTCGATCGGTACGAGGACGTTGGCCATGGGACCGCCCACCGGGCGCCCTACCGGCGGGAGATTGCAGAGGTACGCGTTGGAGACGCTGTGCTACCCTGCTGGGTTTATGTATGCCAAATGGATTATTCCGGCTTACCGGTCATATCCGGAGGCGATTACCGGAGTTACCTTGCCCAGGGCAGCCACCCGAAGCATTGGAAATTTATGCAGGACGGAGAAGATCGCTGATCGCTACATTTCCAGTTCCTGGTCGTCGAATATACGTCCGTTGAGGCATCGGACAATCCGGGCGGGAAAATTCTCCAGCATCCGATAATCGTGGGTAGCGAAAAGGACGGCCGTTTCATTTTCTTTGGACAGTTTGCGCAACAGCAGCAAAATATCGTCGGAGGTTTCGGGATCCAGGTTTCCGGTAGGTTCGTCGGCGATGAGCAATTCCGGGCGGTTGATGATGGCGCGGGCGATCACGACGCGCTGCTGTTCTCCGCCGGAAAGCTGGTGCGGCATTTTGCGCATATGGCTGGCCATGCCAACCTGAGTCAGGGCTTCTTCCACCCGGGAAACCATCGCTTTCTTATCTTTCCAGCCGGTAGCTTTGAGGGCAAAAAGCAGATTGTTTTCCACGGTGCGGTCCATGAGGAGCATAAAATCCTGAAAAACAATACCCAATTTTCTACGCAGCAAGGGAATGGAGCGGCGGTTGAGTTTCGTCAGGTCAAATCCGGCTACTTCGCCCTGCCCCTTGCCCAAGGGAAGCGCCCCATAGATGGTTTTAAGGAGGCTCGATTTTCCACTACCCGTTTTGCCGATCAGGTAGGTAAATTCGCTTTTATTCAAACGCAAATTCACTTGTTCCAGAATGAGCTTGTCTTCCTGGAAAATGCTGGCCTCTTTTAAGCGGACGATCAATTGGCTCATGAAACAGGTCCGTGTTTAAGGAAAGTCAAAGGTATCGATTATATTTGGCCTTCGCTGAACTTTTGTTTTGACAACAATATGACATCAAAGGGAGTTTGAGAAACAAAGTAAGCTTAATTTTGTCCAATAAAAAAAGCGCATGAAGCGGATCTATCTGATTGGTATCTTAATGATTGCGGTCGCCATTGCTCTTCTGGTCAACGCCGCAGGGGACACCAGCACCTATGCTTCTTTTTCTGATGCAAGTGCAAAGGGGAAAAAGGTAAAAATTGCCGGGCAGTTGAGCAAAGACAAAGAAATGGTCTACAATCCGGAAAAAGATCCCAACTTTTTCAGTTTTTACATCAAAGACACCAAAGGAGACGAACGGCAAGTGATCCTCCTGGGCGCCAAGCCCCAGGACTTTGAGTTGTCTGAGCAAATCGTCGTCACAGGGGAAATGAAAGGAGACGCGTTTGTCGCTACGGAGTTGCTGATGAAATGTCCTTCCAAATACAAGGACGAGGAGATTAAGATAAAAGGAGAAGCAATTTAATGGAACCTATTCAATACGTTGGGGAGCACCTGCTACCGGGGCAAATCGGTCATTTGGGAATAATCGCCGCCTTTGTTTCCGCTCTCCTGGCCTCCGTTGGCTATTTTTTGGCAGAATCCCGGAAGCCGCTATCCGAATCAGAAGGGTGGTTGAAGATCGGACGAGGGGCTTTTGCCGTTCATGGACTTAGCCTGTTTACTGTGATTGGGGTAATTTTCTACCTCATGATCCGCCAATACTTTGAATACCAGTATGTTTGGGCCCACGTGTCCGAGGAACTTCCCCTGAAATACATTTTCAGCGCTTTTTGGGAAGGCCAGGAAGGGAGTTTCCTGCTGTGGATGTTTTGGCACGTCGTTCTGGGATTGGTATTGATGTTTAAGGCAAAGACTTGGGAGGCGCCTACCTTGGCTGTTCTTTCGCTCATCCAGGCGGTCATCGTTTCCATGATTCTGGGCATCTATCTGGGGTTTGGCGAGCACGTGGTGAAAATAGGATCGAATCCGTTGTTGCTGCTGCGCCAGACGATGGATGCGCCCATCTTTAGCAATGCCGAATACCTGAAGCTCGTCAAAGGCAATGGGCTCAACCCGCTGCTTCAGAACTACTGGATGACCATTCACCCACCTACCCTCTTTCTTGGGTTTGCATCCACCTCTATTCCTTTTGCGTTTGCCATCGCCGGGTTGTGGACCCGAAGGCATCAGGAGTGGCTCAAACCGGCTTTGCCCTGGGCGCTGTTTAGCGGGGCCATTCTGGGGACAGGCATCCTGATGGGCGGCGCATGGGCCTATGAAGCCCTGAGCTTTGGCGGGTACTGGGCCTGGGACCCCGTCGAAAACATGTCGCTGGTACCCTGGCTTGCGTTGCTTGCGGGGATTCACACCAACCTCGTCGCCAATCAAACCGGACAGTCGATCCGGAGCGCTTACGTCTATTACCTGCTGGCATTCGGGTTGATCGTCTACTCCACCTTCCTCACCCGGAGCGGGGTTCTGGGAGATACCTCCGTGCATGCGTTTACGGAAATGGGGCTTGAATGGCAGCTTATTTTGCGCTTGTTTTGGCATTTACCGGGGGTACGGGCTGTTTTTTGCCCGCTACAGGGGCATTCCGTCGCCTCCGAAAGAAGAACCCCTGGCCTCCAGGGAATTCTGGATGTTTATCGGATCCCTGGTGCTTTTATTTTCTGCGTTGATTATTACGGCCTCAACTTCATTGCCGGTCTTCAACAAGATCATGCAATTTTTCAACCCGGTTTTTCAAGGCCGGGTGATCACAGAGCCTATTGCCCATTATAATAAGAATCAACTATACATCGGCGTTTTTATCGGATTGCTTTCCGGTATTGCCCAGTACCTGCGCTACCGGGAAAGCGCCTGGAAAAAACACGTTAGCCGATTCTCGGTGCACCTGGGTATTGCACTTGCGTTGTCTTTCGTGCTGACGTATCTGGCTGGACTCTGGATTGAGGTAAAAGCCTGGCAATATTGGCTGTTGCTGTTTCTGGGCATTTTTACGGTGGTAACCAATACCGACTACCTCATCAGCTTCCTCAGGGGCAATGCCAAAGCAGCCGGGTCGGTTCTTTCCCATGCCGGTTTCGGGATTATGATCGTCGGCATCCTGGCTTCCGGGTTGAATAAAAAAATCATTTCCAACAACCCCTTCCTTATGGATGGGTTGATTGAAGGCGCCAGCGATGAAGCGCTCCGCAAAAACATTCTGTTGTTCAAAAACTCCCCGACCATGATGGCGGGCTACGAGTTGAACTACGTACACGACACCCTTGATGTATACACCCGAACGTATACCGTCAATTTCAAGCGAAAAGATGCTCAAGGAAAGGTGGTGGAGGAATTTAACCTGCACCCGAATATCCTGTACGACAAATCGTTCACCAAAATTGCCGCCTCCAACCCGTCGACCAAGCGATACTGGAACAAAGACATTTTCACCCATATCGCTTCCCTGGCCACCGTTGAGATCGACCTCGAACAACGGCAAGCCAGAGAAGACAGCCTTAATTACCGCCCGGTTGGATTGATTCAGGGCAAAAAAATGAGTTTTCAGGATACCGTTCATTTGGACAATCCGGATACGACCCTGGTGCGGCGGTATTTCCTTTCGCTGGAATCTATTAACCGCTCGGTAAAGCAACCCGATTACCGCCCGGAACCGGGCGACCTGGCCTTGTCGGTCCGCGTGCGGGTGGAACGGGAAGATGAAAAGGAGGTTTACCTGGCAGAACCGGCTATCGTGCTGCGGAATGAGCTCATGCTGAGCTATCCCGCTCAAATCAATGAATTGAGCGCCCGTTTCCGGCTAACGGAAGATTTTTTGCGCCAAATCGTTGCGTTTGAGGACGATCTCAATTATCAGGATATCGCACTTGGTGTGGGAGAAGAAAAAGCGATGTTGGGGGTAACCATTCGGTTTGACGGCTTTAACCGGCAACCGGTTAATCCAGACTACCAAGCCGAAGAAGGCGACCTGCCGGTTGGCGCCCAGTTGCGGGTGACGGACAGCAAAGGAAACCGCTTCCCTGCGGAACCTGTTTTCCTGATCCGGAACGGGCAAGCGTTTGACTTCAAAGACATGGTGGAAGAGCTCGGGCTTCACATTCGGTTTCCGCTTCTGGATCCCAAAACGGAAAAAATTACCCTGCGCGTGGCCCGTAGTCTGGAAGACGGCGGCGCTATCCCTGTCGATGTGGCTACCAACTCGTTGCGATCGGATTATATCGTATTGGAAGCCATTGAGTTTCCTGGGATCAACCTCTTTTGGCTCGGCTCGTCGCTGATGATGGTCGGGCTGGCATTCAGCATGGGAGTTCGGCTTTCTGCGCGAAAACCCAAAGCGGCGTGACCCCTGAGGTTGTGCTGGTTGGGACCGGTAATCTGGCGTCGCATCTAGCGCGCCGGATGATAGAATGCGGGGTTGCTTTGGTTCAGGTTTTTGGGCGAGACCCGGAGAAAACGAAGCGCTTTTGCGCTCCTTTGCAGATTCCCTGGACATCCCATTGGGAAGCCATCCGGCAGGATGCCGATTTATATATGCTTTGTGTGAGCGATCAGGCGATCCCGGTCGTTGCTTCGCTCCTTGGGAAACAGCTAAAGGAGGGGGCTTTTGCTGTACACACTTCCGGGGCGACATCGATAGAAGTCCTTGCTCCTTTTTTCGAACGCAGGGGGGTTTTTTACCCGCTTCAGACGTTTTCCGCAGGCAGGAGTGTCGCTTTCGAACACATTCCGGTTTGTATCGATGCCGCTGCTCCCGGCGATTTAGAGCTGCTGCGGCAACTCGGAGGACAAATCAGCCATCGGGTTGCTGAAGCCGGCGATGAAGCGCGCCTGACGCTTCATCTCGCCGCGGTAATTTCCAACAACTTCGTCAACCACCTGTACGCCAAAGCATTTCAATTGCTGGAGGAAAAAAACCTGTCCCCTTCCCTGCTCTACCCCTTAATCGAGGAAACCGCACGCAAAGTCCAGGAAATATCGCCTTTAGCAAGCCAAACCGGCCCGGCTATCCGGGGCGACCAACGCACGATTGACAGGCATCTGGAATACCTTTCCGGCTTCCCGGATATCCGGGAAATATACCAGCTATTGACCCGAAGCATTCAATCCGAATCGCTTTAAACCGTTGTTTTTATGCGCATTATTGGCTATCTGGAAACACCGGGAATGAAAACCACGGTATTTAAAATGGACAACCGCTTGTCCGTTAAATTTGAGACCGGACATTACGAGCAAACCTACAAGTTTCGGTCCGGAGAAGGCGTCGATACGCTGGAAGACGCTCAGCGGCTGGTTGGAGAAAGCTTTCTTCAGGAAGTAGCCCGTTTGTTCCGGGAGATGCATAAAACAAGAATTCAGGCTTCTGCGTCCCAGCAACGCCATCCGGAGGAGTCGGACGATTGGGAGGAAATTATTTAAAACCAGGCTTCCCCAACAACCATTCAGGCAGGAAAATGTTAGGTCAAAAATAGCATCTATGTTTTCCTTTCTGAAAAAAGATCCGTCCAAAGTATTGAATAAGCAGTACGAAAAACTGCTCGAAGAGGCCATGCTGCTGCAACGCAAAGGCGATATCAAAGGGTATGCAGCGAAAACCGCAGAGGCCGAAGAGGTATGGAAGAAGCTCGAGGAACTTCAACAAAAAAAGGATTAAACGCCTTCCCTTTCTTTGAGCCGGTGCCGCAAAAATCCGGCTAATACGTCCAGTGCCCGCTCCAGGCTTTGGTTGTTGTTAATCACGATATCCGCTTCCCCGAGGTAAGGCTTCACATATTTTTCAAACGTTGGAAGCACGTGGTGCTCATAGCGGTAAAGCACGTCGTCTACTGGATAGTTACGCTCTACCTGGTCTCTGCGAATGCGCCGGATCACCTTCAGGTTCTCTTTGGCGTACAGAAAAATGCTCAGATCCATTAGCGACCTGAGCTTTTTGAAGTGCATGACAAAGATCCCTTCGAGCACCACAATGGGCGCTGGATGGATCTCCAGGAGTTTGGCCGAGGCAAGGGGGTTGTTGAAGGTATACTCTTTCCGGACGATTGAATTCCCTTCCATCAAGGAGAGTACATCCCGGTGAAAGGCTTTCTTGTCAATGGATTTCGGCAAATCGAAGTTGATCACGCCCTGAGAATCCATGCGCTGTTCTTCCTTCGGCTTGTAATAATCATCCTGAGAGAGAATACACAATTCCGCTTCCGAAAAAAGCTGACGCAACCGGCTAACGAAGGTTGTTTTGCCCGATCCGCTTCCTCCGGTTATTCCAATGATATACGGTTTTGACATAAGTTGGACTTGCGCTGCAAAAATAGCGTTCGCCTGAATTTTATTCGGTCTGGGGCAAAAGAAATCGCAGGTATTCCCATTTTTCTTTAGTTTTGGCCAATTACGAAAAATCGAAACTTTCATCTCTATGGGCGGCGATGCGTTTTGGGAACCTTTCATGGCCTTAGTTCGAGCATTTCTGGGCATGGGTTTTTTCCTTCTGATTTGTTACCTGCTGAGCGTAAAGCGATCTGCAATCAACTGGCGAACAGTGGGAAGTGGCATTGTGCTTCAAATTTTATTAGCCATTCTCATTTTGCGCATTCCAGGCGTAAGTGTGATTTTGATGGCGTTGCCCAGTTTTTTTCAGGCAGTTTTGCGCTATTCGGAGGAAGGAGCGGCTTTCCTTTTCAGCGGACTAGTCAAGGACCAAAAAACGTTCGGGTATATTTTCGCTTTTCAGGTGCTTCCCACCATCGTATTCTTTTCCTCGCTTGCCGCCATCCTTTTCCATCTAGGCATTCTTCAAAAGATCATTTATGGCTTAGCCTGGCTGATGAAGCGGACGATGAAGCTTTCCGGACCGGAAAGCCTGGCGGCGGCGGCAAATGTATTTATTGGTCAGACGGAAGCGCCTCTGCTGATTCGTCCCTATTTAGGGCATTTTACCCGGTCGGAGATCATGTGTCTGATGACAGGTGGAATGGCTACGATTGCGGGGGGAGTCTTTGCCGCTTATGTCGGTTTTCTGGGCGGTTCGGATCCGGAGCAGCAGCTTTACTTCGCCAAGCATTTGCTTGCCGCTTCGGTGATGTCGGCTCCAGCAGCGATCGTTACGGCTAAAATTCTTGTTCCGGAGACCGATCCTAAAGATCTGGAAACCCAGATGAAAATGGCCGACGCCACGGACAATCCCCTGCTGGATGCGATCGCCAGGGGCACGACCGACGGGCTGCGCCTGGCAATCAATGTCGGCGCGATGCTGCTGGTGTTCACTGCCCTCGTGTTCATGCTCAATCAGATCATGATGGCGTTTCCTGGGAAATGGCTGAACGTCAATGAAACCATTCCAGACCGCGACAAATGGCCGATTCGAAGGGCTTACGTTTACGTATATCCTGGGTTGGGTCTTTGCCCCGTTTGCCTGGATTATGGGGGTTCCCAACCAGGATGTGACCGTCATCGGGCAATTGCTCGGCATGAAGACCATGATCAACGAGTTTGTAGCGTATGCGGAGCTGGGAGAACTTCGGATGGCAGGAATCGACCTGCATCCCAAATCGACGCTGATCGCTACCTATGCCCTATGTGGGTTTTCCAATTTTGCCTCCATCGGTATTCAAATCGGAGGCATCAGCGCCCTGGTCCCAAGCCAGCGAAAAAACCTCACCGAACTCGGGCTCAGGGCGCTGGTTGGCGGAACGATCGCGTGTTTTATGACCGCCATTATCGCGGGCGCGATGTCCGAACTTTAAAGACTCCGCTTGATCTGCTTTTCGTGGCGCTCAAAGTGAGCGGCAAAAAAATGCAGCATACCGTTCAGGTCCATTCGTCCGCCCAGGGGATGGCGGTATGCCATAACTGCATATGCCTCATCTGGAAGCCCCTGGAGCAAATCGGCGAGGTTCCGGCGGGTTTGAAGGTAGCCTTCCCGGATTTCTTCAAAAGACTTGACTTCCGGGAATTGGGGGGTATCCACCACGGCGGGCGCCTTGAATTTAAAAGGCAACGACAGATAAAACCCAACCAGAAGGCTCCTTAGCTTGCCTTGCCAGTCGGAGGGCTTCAATCCGGCGTACCCGCTTTGGGTTTTTTTCCTTACATACTGCATAGAGCCGTTCTCTGAGAGCATCAGATGCTGCAACACCTGAACGGGCGACCATTGCCCCTCCCCAGGGGCCTGGAGCAGGCGTGTTGCGTCGATAGCCGACAATTCGTCCAACAATTGGTCCAGCTGCCGGTTGAGGGTTTCTAATTTTTTCAAGGCGAGGTCTTTGGTCGAGGCCATAGATTTTCAATGGTTTAATGTTGCAAATACGTTACCGGCGCGTTCATATTGAAGAAGGAAAACGCCCATTTATCTGCCTGTTCTTCAATGATCATTTTGGTAGGTTTTCCCGCTCCGTGGCCGGCTTTGGTTTCGATGCGGATGAGCACCGGATTTTCGCCCTGGTGGGCTTGCTGTAGTCTGGCGGCGAATTTGAACGAATGCGCTGGTACAACGCGATCGTCGTGGTCGCCGGTAGTTACGAGGGTTGCCGGGTAAGCGGTTCCATCCTTCAGGTTGTGGTAGGGCGAATACCCTTTCAGGTAATTGAACATCTCAGGCTTTCGTCTGCGGTTCCATAATCATAGGCCCAGCCTGCGCCTGCCGTAAATTTGTGGTAGCGCAACATATCCAGCACCCCAACCGCGGGCAAGACAACCTTCATTAGGTCCGGGCGCTGAGTCATCACCGCTCCTACCAGAAGGCCTCCATTAGACCCCCCCGAAATCGCCAGGTAATCAGACGACGTGTAGCCTTCCTTGATCAGGTATTCGGCGGCGGCGATAAAGTCGTCGAACACGTTTTGCTTGTTCATTTTGGTTCCGGCCAGGTGCCACTTCTCTCCGTATTCGCCGCCTCCGCGCAGGTTATGCACGGCGTATACGCCTCCGTTTTCGAGCCACACGATATTGGACGTACTGAAGGCAGGCGTAAGGGAGATATTAAATCCGCCATACCCATAAAGCATCGCTGGATTTTTTCCGTTGAGTTTAAGCCCCTTTTTGTGGGTGATCATCATGGGGACTTTCGTGCCGTCTTTGGAGGTGTAGAACACTTGTTTCGACACAAAGTCTTCCGGGTTGAACTTGACGTTCGGCTTCTTATGAAGCGTTGACTTGCCCGAAGCAACATCAAACGCATAGATCGTAGAGGGGTAGATATAGTTGGTAAACGAATAGTACAAGGTTTTTTCATCGACTTTGCCCGAAAATCCGCTCGCAGTTCCTGCGCCGGGGAGTTCAATTTTGCGAATCAGCTTTCCGTTAAGGCCGATTTGTTCTACGAGGGAGAGCGCGTCCTTGAGGTATTGGGCGAAGAAAAACCCACCTCCCGTGGTGATGCTCAGCGGCTCGGCGCGTTCGGCAATAACGTCCGTCCAGTTGCCAGGCTGGGGTTTGGATGCGTTCACCTTGACCAGGCGCTGATTGGGCGCATTGAGGTTGGTCAGGATAAACAAATCGTCTCCGGAGCTATAAACGACATAATGCTCATTGTCGAAGTTATTGACCACCGGAACGATGGGGCTGTTCGGTTTGCTCAGGTCCTTAATGTACAACTCGTTGCCCGTGGTCGCAACAGCGGCAGTAATGACCAGCCAGCGCTGGTCTTCCGTTACATAACCGGCGATATACCTCCTTGGCGTTTTTTCCCCTCCAAAAATCAGTTTATCCTGGCTTTGGGGCGTTCCCAATTGGTGAAAGAACAACTTGTGGTACTGGGTAAGGCCAGACAAAGCGCTTCCTTCCTTGGGCTTGTCGTAGGAGCTGTAGAAAAATCCTTCCTGACCTTTCCAGGAAATGCCGGAGAATTTGACATCGAAAAGGGTATCCCCTAGTAGTTTTTTGGTTTTGGCATCCAGGACGATCACTTTGCGCCAATCGGATCCACCCTCCGAGATCTGATAGGCCGCCAGGCTGCCGTCCTTGCTGAAATCCAGTCCGGCCAGAGATGTCGTGCCGTCCTTGGAGAACCCGTTTGGATCAAGGAACACCTCCGGATCGGACTTCCCGGTTTGGCGGTACACGACCGAATGGTTTTGGAGGCCATCGTTTTTGAAAAAGTACGTAAATGCCCCTTCGGTAAAAGGAGCGGAAAACTTTTCGTAGTTCCAGAGTTCTTCCAGCCGCTGGCGGATCGCTTCCCGATAGGGAATTTTATCCAGGAAGCCGAAGGTGACCTGGTTTTGCGCTTCCACCCAGGATTTGACCTCCTGCGCGGTGTCGTATTCAAGCCAATGGAAAGAATCCTCCACCGTTTGGCCGGAGTAGGTGTCCTGGTGAGCGATCTTTTGCGTCTCGGGATAACTAACTTCTGGCCGTTGATTCATGGTATCGGAAACTTCATTTTTAGGCTGGCAGGAAGCCAGCAAGAGAAACAAACCTGCGAAAACAAAGAAACAGTTTTTCATCGTATATAGGTTTTATTGGCGTAGAGAATGTGTGCACTTCCGTCGGGCGTCGTTTGGGCTATTAGACTTGTTGCGACGGGATCATCGCGGGTTTAAAATGGCTATTTTCCGCCCACACTGCGCCTTTTTTCGGTCACTTAGCTCGGCTATGCTCCCTCAAAAAGCCTTCGTGTGGACAGAAAATAGCTCATTTTTCCCACCACGCTGACCCGTCGCAACAAGTCTATTCAAAAATACGTTGGAATTCGCTTTAACAAGGGATTATCGCAAAAAAATGAACTAATCCTCCTGGAAATGGGTTAACGTGATTAATTTCGTGGGGTATTAGAACGCCCCACCCTGGGGATAAAACCGCATTTTGCCATATTTCGAACCAAAGTCCAAGGAATTGAACCAAGCTGTCGCTTCTGTTGCGTCTTCCTCTTCCAAACGTCTTATCTTCATTGATGCGCTGCGGGCATACGCCATTCTTATGATGCTGCAAGGCCACTTTGTGGATACCTTGCTTGCGGATACCTATCGCGACCTTTCCTCCCTATTTTTGCTACCTGGAGTTTCATGCGGGGAATGACCGCGCCAATTTTCTTTACGGCCAGTGGGTTGATCTTTGTGTTCCTTCTTCTTAAAGACGGAAGGCCGCTAAAGGAAAATTTCCGGGTAAAAAAAGGAATACGGCGCGGATTATTTTTGGTAGCCCTGGGGTATTTACTGAAGTGGAATGTTTTTGCCGTACTCGTTTTTCAGTTTTATAACTCTTTCATTACCCTGGATGTTCTTCACAATATTGGGATCGCTATTCTGGCGCTGATCGGAGCTTATGCGTTATCCCAAAAGCTGCAATGGTCTTTCCCCGTCCTTTTAGGCGTCGGCGGATTAGGGGTTTTCTTTCTTTATCCGATGGTTTCCAATGCCGACTGGTCCTTCCTTCCGCTATTTCTTCAAAATTACCTGACCATGGCGAACGGATCGGTGTTCACGCCGATTCCCTGGATTGGGTATGCCCTGCTTGGCGGCGTCCTCGGCTGGCACCTCCATAAGCAGACCCAGTGGTACCGGACGCCGTGGTCTGGCCTGGCTCTTTTCCTTACCGGGGTTTGGCTAAGCAAAACGTCTACCAGGGCCCTGATCAACCTCCATGAACTTACCGGCTTGAACAACATACTCGAACTAGCTAATGACAACTGGCTTTTCTGGAGACTGGGCCATGTATTGATCGTAATTGCGCTTTTTATCTGGTTCACCCAACTCTTTTACCGGTATATCCCGAAGCTGTTCCTGACTATTGGAAGCGAAACCCTTACGATTTACTCCGTACACTACGTATTGCTGTACGGTACCTGGACCGGCTTGGGTATTTCCCGGATTCTGGGGCCAAGGAGCCTTAGCCCATTGGAAGCGGCAATAGGCGCGCTGTTGTTTGTTGTTTTCTTCATCGTTCTGGTATACCGCCTCGAACCCATAAGAGAATGGCTCGATGCCCAGGTAACGGCCAGAATGCGGGTGTTTTACCGCTTAAGCCGGGTTAAGGTTATTCGTACGTACCATGCTTTTCGTTTCCAGCCGGGCGGCCGTCAACTGGAAAAATCCGAAGAACGGCTTTGATGGCCGGGGGCGCATCCATATATTCCGTTTTGCAGACTTGCTCTGTTGGACGCCGGGCGTTTCTTTTCCTCCTCTTTCTGCATGGGGTGCTTTTGCTTCAGGCCAACACCCCTTCTCAGGATATCCCCCACCCACAAAAAGTCTACACCGGCATCTACTTGATGAATGTGTACGATCTGAACATCAACGCCTACTCGTATTATGCGGACTTCTACCTTTGGTTTCGCTGGAAAGGCGATATCAACCCGGAGAATATTGAGTTTGTCAACGCCGTAGAAAAATGGGGCTTTACCAAAGAGCTCTTCTACGAAGAACCCAAAGAACTCGACAACGGTTATTTTTACAACGGAATGCGCATTGAGGGCAGGTTTTACCATTCGTTCCAATTGGCCCATTTCCCCCTTGACAAGCACACCCTTGAAATTCGTATTGAGAATGTGGATTATCCGGTAGACTCCCTGGTATATCTGCCGGATACGGGACGATACCTCATCCGGGAAGATTTCAGCATTCCCGGATGGTCAATCGATGGCGCAAAAATGTCCTCCCATCACAATGCCTACCGCACCGATTTTGGAGAGCCGAACCGGTCCGCCACCGTTTTTAGCAATTTTACCTTTCTTCTGAATATCAACCGCCCCAGGAGTTATTTTACGCTCAAACTGATGCTGCCTTTGTTGGTGGTCATCCTGGCCAGCCTGGGCGGTTTGTTTATCTTCCCGCCCTATATCGACGCGCGGATTTCCCTTCCCATCGGCGGGTTGTTGAGCTGCGTGTTTCTTCAGCAATCCTATGGGTCGGCGCTACCCGATGTCGGCTACATGGTGTTAATGGACAAAATCTACCTCGTGTCCTACCTGCTGGTTGCCGCTATCATGCTCCGGGTTATTCTCGTAAGCAACAGCCTTACCCGGTTGGGCGAATCTCATTATCCACAAGTATACCTAAAAGACCGCCGCCTGGCCGGGCTTTTCTTTTTTTGGACCGCCGAAATTATGGCAAGATCCGGATTTGACTCGGTCACCATTGATATGCAGCACGGGTTGATGGATTTCCAGGGGGCTTTCGCCATGCTCCAGGCCATTTCCGGTACGCCGGCCAAAGCCTTCGTCCGCCTTCCATGGAACGATCCCGCCGTGATCATGCACGTGCTGGACGCCGGGGCTTCCGGCGTTATTTGCCCTGGCTTGAATACCCGGCAGGAAGTAGAAGCATTTGTTGGCGCTTGCCGTTATCCACCCCTTGGATACCGCAGCTATGGCCCTATTCGCGCATCCCTGGTCTTTGGTCCCGATTATGTAAGGGAATCCAATGATAAAATACTCGCCCTTCCAATGATCGAAACGGCCCAGGCAGCTGAAAATCTGGAATCCTTCCTGGACGTGCCCGGAGTCAGCGGGTTGTTTATTGGGCCATACGACCTCAGCGTCAGTATGGGCCTGTCCCGGTTGGGCGATATCCATGACCCGGAGATGCTAAAGGTGATTCACCGCGTGCTCCATGCCTGCCAAAAAACCAATAAACTCGCGGTAATTTTTTCGGCAAATCTGCTGTACGCCAGAGAACTCGCCGCTATGGGCTTTGATATCGTTTGCTACGCGTCCGACTCGGCCTTGCTTCAGGAGGCTGCCAGGCAAAGCGGGATAGAGGTTAGAGGTTAGAGGTTGGGGCGAATAAGCGTAATGGATACATAGGCTGGCAGAAAGTTTTCACCCACCGTCTTCTCTCCGGGATAATTTTATGGATACCATTGTTAAAAAAATATCGGAATCCCCGCTTAACTTTCCTCCTTAAAATCCTCAAATTACCTCACTTTAGAAGGTGCGAATTTCTAACGTCCAACCTCTAACGTCTAATGTCTATTTAGTATGGCTTTTGTAATTGAAACACCCCGTCTCGAACTACTCGCCTGTAACGAAGCGATCTGCCGCTCCATATTGAAAGGAGACCAAGACTTAAGTCGTTTTATCCAGGCTAAGATTGCTCCACATTGGAATTCATTTGGCCTCGAAATTTATGAGTATACCTTGAAACAGGCCATGGAAGATCCGGAAGGCTATACCTGGTGGTCCTATCTGGTGCTCCTGAAATCGGAGCCCCTGCTCATAGGCTCTTGTGGATATAAAGGCAGGCCAAACAAAAACGGACAAGTCGAAATCGGCTATGAAATTGCTCCGGATTACCGAAACCGGGGGTACGCCACCGAGTTGACCATTGGGTTAATTGACCATGCCGCCCAATTCCCGGAGGTGAAAGAGATCAAAGCGCATACGCTATCGTTTGTGAGCCCGTCAACCCAGGTGTTAAAAAAATGCGGGTTTGCTTTTATTGAAGAGATGTTTGATCCGGAGGACGGGATTCTTTGGCAATGGAAGAAAGCAGTCCGGCAAGAAGCGTAAAACACACGATAGACCACCTTCCTTCTCCAGGCATGAAAACGGAACCGGGCCTGTCCCAAAAGTCCGTTTTTTAGTCAAAGCAGCCAAAAAACAGTCAGCTTGTTGGGACAGGCCTCCAGTTGGGGGGCACTTACTTGAGCAGTTCTACCCCTTTTTCATCCAGTAACTTATTCAGGGAAACCAGATCGGTTTGAAAAAGGGATTGAAGTTTTTTCATATGGCCTGCTAGTTCGTTGCTCAGTTCGGTAAACACCTTGAAGGCGCCATCCGTTGGCTTGTTGTCGCCTGTTTCAACCGAGCGCTGCAGCGCGGCAAGCCGGTTATTGAGTTTGATCGGAAAGTTTAACGGGTCCTGGCTGCTTTGATTGCGCACCTGGTAGAGGTCTTCCTCGATCGCGCCAAGTTTGGTTTCAAGCGCCTTTAAACTACTTTGAATCGCTGCATCGGAAAGGGCTTTACTCCGTTCGCCGATTTGCTTTTTTAGTTCCCGTATCCGAATGACGGCCTCATTGGCCTCGCTCACTTTGTCCCGGATCTGAATAGCCAGATCAAATTGAGCCTTTAAATCGGCTTCGGCAATGCCCTTCCAGTTTGGATTCATTTGAATGCGAAACGGATGCATTTGGGAATACTCCCCGGCAGTAAACCGGACCTGGTAATTGCCTAAAGGCGCCAAGGGGCCCTGAGCCGGACGGGCGCTCCAGATAATCATCCCATCGAAGACCGTGGCGCCCGGATAGCGCAAATCCCATGCAAATTGGTTTAATCCCTCCTTAACTGCCGGATTGCGCTGTCTGGCGCCGGGGTCGCCGGAAGCGGCCTTCTTTCCGGTAAAAGAACGAATCGAGGCGCCTGCTCCATCTAATATCTCAATCGTAAGGCTGTCTGGTAAGGACCCCGCGAGGTAATACTGAAAAACAGCCGGGTAAACGCCCCGGATCGGGTCAGCGGGTTGAAAAAAAGCGGCTTTTTGTTTTTCCATTCCTGGCTGATGCTGCCGTAAGGGCCCAATATCATCGAGAATCCAGAACCCGCGGCCGTGGGTTCCCAATACGACATCGTTGTCCTTTACGACCAGATCCCGGATTGGCGTATCCGGGAGGTTCAACTGAATCGATTGCCAGGAATCCCCGTTGTTAAAGGAAACATAGGCCCCATGCTCCGTGCCCAGAAATAAAAGGCCTTTGCGGATGGGATCTTCGCGTACTGCTCTGGCAAAATGGCCGTCCTGGATGCCGGTTACGATTTTGGTCCAGGTTTTTCCGTAATCTGTGGTTCGGAATACGTATGGCTGACGATCGTCTACCTGGTAGCGGTTCGCTGCGACATAAGCGGTTCCGGAATCGTGCCTGGAAGCGTCGATAATACTCACCCGGCTGAATTTGGGAAGGTCTTTGGGGGTGATGTCGGTCCAGGTTTTCCCTCCATTGCGGGTAATGTGGATTTTCCCGTCGTCAGAGCCCGCCCAAAGGGTATTGATGTCGTGGAAAGAAGGGGCCAGCGCAAAAACGGTGGCGTAAATTTCCGGGCCATTCATGTCATTGGTGATCACGCCCCCACTCAGTCCCAGGGTTTCCGGGTCGGCATACGTCAGGTCGGGGCTGATCCGTTCCCAGGATTGGCCGTCGTTGACAGTCTTCCAGACATGTTGGGAGCAGGTATACAGCACCTTGGAATCTAATGGGGAGAAAACGATGGGATAGGTCCATTGCCAACGCTCCGGGAGTGCGCTGGCGGGTTCGCCGGAAAAAAAGCGAGGATAGACCTGAATATCCCGGATCTGGCCGTTGGAGCGGTCGTAACGGGTAAGCAAAGCGCCCTGGCTGCCTGCATAAAACAAATCCGGGTTGGTGGGATGAGGAGCAATGTACCCGCTTTCTCCACCGCCTACGGTATAATAATAGCCATGGTTGGCGCCGCGGGCCAGCATATGCCCCCACCCATCGCTTGGAATGGCCAGGGTGGTATTGTCTTGCTGAGCTCCTGCCACATGGTATGGAATATCACTGGTAGTCGTTACATGGTAGAGTTGGGTGGTACAATAGTCCTGCTCTGTCCAGGTTTGACCTCCATTAAGAGAGACGTTTCCCCCTCCGTCATTGGAACTAATCATTCGCTGGGGGTTGTTGGGATCTATCCACAGGTCGTGGTTGTCGCCATGTGGCGGTTGGATTTCGGTGTCAAATTTGACCCCTCCATCGGTGGATTTGTAAAATCCCACGTTGAGGCAATACACGGTCTCCCGGTCCCAGGGGTCTGCATAGATCCGGGAGTAGTAGAAAGCCCTTTGGCGCAGCTTTCGTTCCTCATTGGTACGTTTCCACGTCCAGCCGCCATCGTCCGAGCGAAAAACACCGCCTTCATTAGCTTCCACAATAGCCCAGAGCCGGTTGGGATCTGCGGGCGAAACGGTTATCCCTATTTTTCCAAGCGGGCCGGATGGCATCCCCGGATTTTTGCTCAGGTCGATCCAGGTGTCGCCACCGTCGACTGATTTGAATAATTTGCACTGTTCTCCTCCGCCCCACATTTTCCAGGCTTTGCGATATACTTGCCAAGTGCTGGCGTATAAGACCTTGGGGTTGGTGCGGTCGATGACCAGGTCAGCCGCGCCCGCATTGGGACCGGCATAAAGAACCTTTTTCCAGGTATTTCCACCATCGGTGGAGCGAAACACGCCGCGTTCTTCGTTATCGCCATAGGGGTGGCCAAGCGCTGCCACATAGACGATCTCGGGATTTGTAGGGTGTATACGGATTCTGGAAATGGCTTGCGTTTCTTTCAATCCCAAATGCCTCCACGATTTGCCGCCATCGGTCGATTTGTATACGCCATCTCCCTGGGTGATCGAACCTCTTAATTGGGTTTCCCCCATGCCGATGTATACCACATCGGGATTGGTTTCGGCTACCGCTACCGCGCCAACCGACGAACTGCTCACTTTTCCGTCGGTCACCGGAGCCCAGTTCTGCCCGCCGTCGGTCGTTTTCCACAAGCCTCCGCCGGTGGCTCCGAAATAATATTCGTTAGGCCGTCCCGGACTGCCTGCACATCCCAGGGAGCGCCCCCCGCGCAATGGTCCGATATTGCGCCATTCCATGTTGGCGTAAAATGAAGGAGCAACCGGCGGCAGGGATTGGCTGTGAAGCAAACTACCCCACGGATAAACCAGCAAACTGAGGAGCAAGGTGTTTTTCCAATTCATAACAGATCGTTGTTTTAGGTAAAAACTCAAGGCTTGATAGAAAGATAAAAATTCTAAAACAAAGAACCTGCAACAACTAATCAAAATAGGCAAAATTTTATTTTCCTAACCTGCAAAGAAGTCAAAATAGTTGAGTAACTTTCCTATTTAAAGAAGGAAAAAGCCTATAAGTTTTCTAAATTTTTGAAGACCTTAAAGCCCGAAAGACTGCATTATTTTAATCGTTGTCCAAACAGATAAAACACAATGGAAAAGCATTCGCTGAAAGAAGAAGCGCTACACTACCACTCCAAAGACCGCCCGGGTAAAATCGAAGTCATTCCGACCAAAGAGACCGCTAACCAAAGAGATCTTTCCCTTGCGTATTCGCCCGGCGTCGCCGAACCCTGCCTGGCGATCGCCAACGACATCAGCGATGTGTACAAATACACCGCTAAAGGCAACCTGGTTGCCGTGGTGAGCAATGGCACTGCCGTGCTTGGCTTGGGAGATATAGGCGCCGAAGCCGGGAAACCCGTCATGGAAGGGAAAGGCCTTCTCTTCAAGATATATGCGGATATCGATTGCTTCGACCTCGAATTGAATACCAAGAGCATCGACGAGATTGTCCGTACCGTAAAGATTCTGGAACCTACTTTTGGCGGCGTTAACCTGGAAGATATTTCTGCGCCTGCTTGTTTTGAAATTGAGGAGCGGCTAAAGAAAGAGCTGAACATTCCGGTGATGCACGACGATCAGCACGGCACCGCGATCATCAGCGGGGCTGCCCTCCTTAACGCCCTTGAAATCGTCGAGAAAGACATTGCCGAAGTTAAAATGATCATTAGCGGCGCAGGCGCTTCGGCGATTTCCTGCACCAGGATCTACGTGGCATTGGGGGCCCAGAAGAAAAACATTTTCATGTTCGACAGCAAAGGGCTTATTCACCCCGACCGGACCGATCTCGATGGCAAGAAGCCGGAGTTTGTCAATGGAACCGTGCCGGCCAATACCTCTCTCCACGAACTCATTAAAGGCGCCGACGTGTTTATCGGACTGTCTAAAGGTAATCTGCTGAGCCAGGAAGATGTGAAAACGATGGCCAAAGACCCCATTATTTTCGCTATGGCCAACCCCAATCCGGAAATTGGCTACGACGACGCTACCGAGGCACGTCCGGATTGCATCATGGCTACCGGCCGTTCCGACTACCCCAATCAGGTAAATAACGTACTGGGGTTCCCGTACATTTTCCGGGGAGCGCTGGATGTCCGCGCCACAGAGATCAACGAGGCGATGAAACTTGCCGCCGTCAAAGCGTTGGCGGAACTGGCCAAAAAACCAGTCCCCGACATCGTCAACATGGCCTATGACAATGCCAACCTGAAATTCGGACGGGAATACATTATTCCGAAACCGGTCGACCCCCGGTTGATCACGACAGTGGCTCCTGCAGTGGCAGAAGCGGCCATGAACTCGGGTGTTGCTCAAAAACCGATCACGGATTGGGACGCCTATATCGGCGAGCTTGCCATTCGTTTGGGGAACGACAATGCCATTTCCCGCATTATCGAAACCAAAGCCAAACAAGGCGGCAAACGCCGGCGCGTCGTGTTTGTGGATGCCGAACACCTGACGGTGCTGAAAGCGGCTCAGATTGCCCTGGAGGAAAAAGTTGCCAAGCCCATCCTGTTAGGAAACCGGGAAAAAATCGAGGCGATGTTAAAAGAATACAGCATTGCTTTACCTAACGTATTGATTATTGATCCGCATATTCCTTCTTCCGAGGAGGAAAAACGAAGCTGGAGGAATACGCCCAACGTTTCTACGAAAAGCGAAAACGAAAAGGGTTTACCATGCTTGAGGCAGAAGATATTATGCGCAGCCGGAGTTATTATGGCGCCATGATGGTGGAAGCCGGCGATGCAGACGCTATGGTGGGCGGTCTTTCCAAAAAGTACAACTACACCGTCAAGCCGGCCTTGCAGGTGATTGGTCCGCGCAAAGGGGTCAAGAAAGTGGCTGGGATGCACATCATTGTTACCCGGCAGGGGCCATTGTTCCTGGCGGATACGACCATCAACCACCACCTCACCTCGGAAGACATTGCCGACATTACGGAATTGGTCGCCGAAGAAGTGGAAAGCCTCAACATCCAGCCCAAAATAGCCCTGCTTACCTATTCCAACTTTGGGTCGGTTCCCAAAGGGGAATCGGCGATCCTGATGCGCCAGGCAACCGCTATTTTGCAGCAGCGGCACCCGGATTGGATTGTCGACGGCGAAATGCAGGCCCATATGGCGCTTAACCCGGAAATCCGTCAGCAATTTTTCCCATTTTCCAAGCTGGGTCCCCACCGGGCCAACGTGCTGATATTCCCCAATTTGTCCGCCGCCAATATCGCGTACAACTTGCTGGGCCATACGGCCAAAATGGATATTATCGGGCCGATCTTGCTCGGGCTGAACAAACCAGTCCACATTCTTCAGCTTGGCGCCACCGTGCGGCAGGTAGTTGATATGGCTGGATTGGCGGCGTACCATGCCGACTCGAAATAAATTGACCTGTTTGAACGGTTATTTTTATCAAGGACTTGTAGGATTTCCAAAGAGCAAGTAAATTTACCTTCTCTTTTAAAGAATCCAGTTGCGGGAATAGCTCAGTTGGTAGAGCATCAGCTTCCCAAGCTGAGGGTCGCGAGTTCGAGTCTCGTTTCCCGCTCCATAAAAAGGGGCTGTCGGCAAATGCCTTCAGCCTCTTTTCTTTTCTGCCTTTTTCTTATATTACCTCCATTCTGCCACCTAATTCTTTTTTACTGCCTAAAGCCATGAAAAGAAGAACCTTTATCAAAACAACCGCTGCAGGAACAGCGGCGGCGGCCTTGTCCGGAT
The DNA here is from genome assembly GCA_016713275.1 of Haliscomenobacter sp. Lineage (GTDB taxonomy): Bacteria > Bacteroidota > Bacteroidia > Chitinophagales > Saprospiraceae > JADJPL01. Next base: position 227,970 of record JADJPL010000010.1, on the reverse strand, counting down.
GGACCATGGGCGCATCGAGTTATCGCCGTATCCTGGGCGCCAACGACCGGGTGCGCGTCGCCATGATTGGCTGCTACCGGCGTTTCGGCGCGCTTGTCGACGCCCTTGCCTTTGCCGGAAACGTGGACATTACCTACGTATGCGATGTCGACCAGCGGAGGCAGAACGACGCCGTCGGAAAAGTGTCGAAAAGCCTGGGCAAAGCGCCAAAAGCAGAAAAAGACATGCGCAAAATTGTGGAACAGCCGGATGTGGACGCCTTATTTCACGCCACCCCCGACCATTGGCACGCTCCAGGCGCTATTCTTTCGCTCCAGGCAGGTAAACACGCTTTCGTTGAAAAACCCTGCGGACATAACCTGCGCGAAGACAACCTGCTGATCGCCTGGCAGAAAAAAACAGGATTGCTGGTTCAGATGGGCGCTCAGCAACGCTCGGCACTGGAATCCCAGGAAATTATCGGCGAAATCCATAAAGGCGCGATCGGCGAAGCCTACCTGGCTACCGCTTTTATGTCAACAACCGGGGAAGGGTACCCAACGCAAACAAAATCCCGGTCCCGGAATGGCTGGATTGGGACCTGTTTCAGGGCCCCGCCCCACGGACGGATTTTATCGATATCGCCTCCGACTACAACTGGCACTGGTTCTGGAATTGGGGCACTGGCGAAACCGGAAACAACGCCACGCATGAGTTGGATATCGCCCGCTGGGCTTTGCAGGTGCAATACCCCGAAGCAGTTCAGGTTAACTCCGGCAAATTCCACTTTAAAGACGATCCCTGGGTCATGTACGATACCATGGACGCTACCTTTACCTTCCCTGGCGGAAAAATCATCCAATGGGACGGAAAAAGCCGTTCCGGCCATCCTACCTACGGATCCGGCCGCGGGACCATCATTTACGGCTCAGAAGGCAGCGTATACGTCGACCGGGGAGGGTACAAACTATATAACCGCGACGGGAAACTGATTCGGGAACGCAAAGGCGGCGACGAAGCGGGCACTGCCCTTGGCGGCGGAGGCGGCCTGACCGAATTGCACGTCATCAATTTTCTGGACGCTATCCGGGGCAAAACAACCCTTACCTGCCCGATTTCGATCGGAGGCATCAGCAACCACATGGTCCATTACGCCAATGTTTCTTCCAGGGAAAACGACGCCCGTTTGGAAATCGACCCGGCCAACGGCCAGTTCCGCAATAAAAAAATCATGAAACAGTACTGGGGCCGCGAGTACGAAAAAGGCTGGGAAATCCAGGAGCCTTAAACCGCACATTCTGGCGCGAGGCTCCTGCCTCGTGCCTGCTACCTCACCGAGGCTCTGCCTCGAGCCTCAAAACTCCCGAATCTTTATACTCCGGTAGGACACCCGGTTTCCATGGTCCTGAAGCAAAATATGGCCCTCGGGCGACGACCCGAAACCGGGCCATATTTTATATTTGCTGTACGCAACAAGGGCCCGAAACATAGGCGTATTGCGCTCGTATTCCACCACTTTGAAGCCATTCAGCCAGTGCTGGATATGGTTTCCTTTAACGACGATCCGGGCTTGGTTCCATTCTCCGATGCCGCGGAACACCTTAGCGGTCCCGGGCACTGACAGGTTTTCGGCAGGGATCAGGTCGTAAAGCGAACCCAAAGTCCGGTTTCCTTGAACGCCAAGCTTGGCATCCGGGTGACGCTCATCGTCCAGGATCTGGAATTCCAGTCCGATGGACGAGCCTTCCCCCTTGTTTAGTTCCGGATCGACAAAATATTTAATGCCGCTGTTGGCGCCTTCGGTGATCCGGAACTCCAGCTTGAGTTCAAACTGGCTGAACTTCTCCCTGGTGATGATATCGCCCCCATTCGAGGCTTCCCCTCCACCGCCTTCCAGGACAGTCAGCACCCCTTCCTTGATCTCCCATCCCTTTTCCGGGAATTGCGGTCCGCGCGCACTTCTCCAGCCGTCGTTGGTGTTGCCATCCCACAATAAACGCCAGCCTTTTTTGCGCTCGTAGTCGGTTAGTGTATTGGGAGGTAATTTTCCTCTGGCGTATAGGGCGCCATTTTCCAGCGCTCGGATTCCAGATTGGTTGTTTTGATCCGGATATTCCTCCAGCGAATCTCCCGGCCTGCCATAGAAGTTTGGTCTCCAATACTATGTACCTGCAAAGCAATGAATCCGGAAGGGATCTGATGGTCGGCGAGGTTGGCGGTGTTCACCCCGTTTAACCAAATTCGGATCGATGGGCCAATAGCCTCAATGCGGTACTGATTCCAGTATCCTACCCGGTAAGCCCTGTTTGCTTCCGGATGGTTGGTCAGCGGGTAGATCCATCCCCGTTTGGCTTCGTCGTAAACGCCCCCGCTAAACGCCCGGGGGCTGGGATCGATCTCTGCCTGATACCCATGAACCCGGCCATTTTGAAACGCCGGCGTGCTCAGGCTGCGAAATTGAATGCCGGAGTTCAGGGCAGCATCGCCCCATACTTCCAGTTCAAGGATAAAATCAGCATACCGGGCTTTGGTACATAAGAAACTATTCGGCGTATTGACTTTGGTAATGCCCACGATTTCCCCATTGCGGACCAGATATTCCGCGTCGCCGTTCAATCGTTCCCAACCCTGGAGGTCTTTTCCGTTAAAAAGGGGGGTCCAGCCTTCCTGACCCAATCCCGAAAACGAGAGGAATCCGAAGCAACAGGCTAAAATCAAAGGCAATCGGCCGAGGAAATACGTTTTCATAAGTATCTTTATTAATGCGTCTTTCGAATGAAAAAACGTTCGTTTCGCCTTTAAAAATAAGCAAAATCAGCGCAACAGAGCTATATTTCCCACAAAACAAGCACCCTTAAAACCTCCATTCCGAAAATGAACCGAAGAAAATTCACCAGAGATTCCGCATTAATGGCTGCCGGCCTTAGCCTTGGCCAGCTTCCCTCTTTTTCCAAATCCATTTCGAAGAATGACATCCTTTCATTAGGCATCATTGGCGCTGGCGACGGGGGGGCGGTATCATCCGGTTGCTCCGGGATTTGCCGCAAATTCGGACAGTAGCCTGTTCCGACATTCTTCCTTTCCGGCTCGAGAAAGCCCTTTCCGATGCAGGCCCCGGATGTACATCTTTCCCCGATTACCGGAGTTTGCTGGACGATCCTGGCGTTGACGCCGTTTTGATCGCTACTCCCCTATCCATGCATTACCGCATGGCGATGGATGCGCTCGATGCAGGAAAGCATGTGTATTGCGAAAAATCGATGACTTACGGCAAGAAGGAGGCCGTGGAGTTAATGAACAAAGCCTCCAAGAGTACATCGGTTTTTTCCGAAGGGCACCAATACCGCTACCATCCACTCTATTTCAAGGTAGCAGAATTGATCCGGTCCGGGCGTCTGGGGGCCATCTCCAACGTGTACATCCAGTGGAACCGGAACCACGACTGGCGGCGGCCTGTTCCGGACCCCAAATGGGAGCGGATCATCAACTGGCGGATGTATAGGGAATACTCCGGCGGGTTAACCGCGGAACTTCATTCCCACCAGATTGATTTCGTGAATTGGGTATTTGACTCCCATCCCGTCAAAGGTTGTCGGTTTCGGTGGAATCGACTATTGGAAAGACGGCCGGGAAACGTTCGACAATGTCAACACCTTGTACGAATACCCCGGGGGCATGAAAGTGAACTGTATCTCCCTGACATCCAATTCCCACGAAGGATATTTATTCAAATTCAAAGGCAGCAAAGGCACCATCGAACTGGAAATCGACAAAGGCTGGGTGTATTTCGAACCACTCAACGCCAAGGAACTTGGCTCCGTTGACGGCGTTTCCGGCGCAACACTTTCCAGAAAAAAAGAGGATCGATACCCGATTTCGTTTGAAATGGAGCACCCAGGCTGGGAAGGTACTCATTATGCGCTCCTGGATTTCTACGAATGCATCCAAACCGGCCAGACTCCGGTTTCCAACGTTCGGACCGGCGCTTCGACCGCGATCAGCGTCCGCATGGGTATTGACGCCCTTCGCGAAGGAGGCGTCCAGAAATGGCCGGCCTACGCCAAAACGTTGTTTGAACCCTCCTCTTCTTCGGAGTTAACCCCCAAAGGTTGATTTTTTATTGGAAAAGGCCTATCTTAGCCCCCGCGATTTAAAAAAGTTTAAATTGCCCGGATGGTGGAATCGGTAGACACGCAGGACTTAAAATCCTGTGACCGTAACGGTCGTGCGGGTTCAAGTCCCGCCTGGGTACTAATAGAGGATGTAGAGGATGTAGAGGATGTATTTTCATCATCCTCTTACATCCTCTACATCCTCCACCTCCTTTCCATCCTTTACATCCTCTACCTCCTCTACATCCTTTCCATCATAAACGGCTTAGCTTTCTTGATGTTCACGTAATGGAGGTAATGAAAGACGTTGTCCTGAACGAAGAGGTACACTCCCTGCAGGATGACCGACCAGCCAAAGCCGAACCACAGATCGGCATACAACGTGTTGCAACTCAGGCCGAGCGCTTTTAAGTACAATCCGGTCGTTATATAGGCCAGATCCAGGCCAATATTCAGCAAGAGCACCTTTTCTGCATGGCGTTGCACTTCAAACCGTTGCAGGATATTCCCTTTCCGGAACTTCCGGTAGAAGGTATGGCGGATGAAAACGTGGGTAACTCCGGCGTTGACAAAACCCCAGACGGCATTCATCATGAAAAAATACCGCCATAGTCCTTCTGCCAGAATCATGCCGGCGAGGCCGGTAAGTACGTTGATCAGACTCCACCAGCCCAACACGGCGATGTGTTTACGCAAAATAATCTGGAAGCGCTCATCAAAGTCCGTCAGTTCGTCGACGATTTCGTCCAACGGGAGGTCTACGAACAATTCCGTAATGAAAGCCCGCAGTTTCATTGGAAAAACGATTAAATGCGGTTGAGAATAGTCGTCAAATAGTGCCAAAACTTCTCCACAGAGGCAATATGGACCTTCTCATCCGGGGAATGCGGATGCCGGATAGTGGGCCCGAAGGAAATCATATCCATCCCCGGATAATGCGTTCCGATGATTCCGCATTCCAACCCGGCGTGGCATGCGGCTACTTTGGGTTTCTGCCCGAATAAATGGTCGTAGGTCCCCACGAGCACCTGAAGGATTTTGGAATCGGCGTCCGGGGCCCAGCCCGGGTACCCACCGGATTGCGTAACCTCTGCTCCTGCCAGTTCCAGGGCGGCGCGAACGGCGTAGGCGATGTCCTCTTTGCCCGATTCCACCGAGCTCCGCTGCAGGCTTTGGGTCGAGAATACTCCCTTTTGAATATCCACTTTAGCCAGGTTATTGGACGTTTCCACCAGGCCAGGAATCGTAGGGCTCATGCGGTACACGCCATTCGGAACCGCGTAAAGGCAGCTAAGGGCCTTTTCCTGGTCTGGGGCCGCCATGACATACATGGGGGTATCGGTGGGAAAAATTTCCAGTTTCATGTCGGGCTCAAGAAAGGCAAATTCATTCAGGATGGCGGAAACCCGCTGCTGGAAATCCTCCAGATACACTTTTTCGATGGCATGGGGAACCAGAACCAACGCTTCCGCTTCGCGAGGGATGGCGTTCCGAAGATTCCCTCCGGCGAAGGAGGCCAGTCTCAGCCCAAATCCCTCCTGGGTTTTATGGAGCATGCGCACCAGAATTTTATTGGAGTTGGCGCGGCCAAGGTGGATATCAACCCCTGAGTGCCCCCCTTTCAAACCGCTTACTTTGATTTGAAAGGCCGAATGAAGCACCGGCGCTTCGTCTTCCTTATATTGCCACTCAGAAAAAGTATCCAACCCTCCGGCGCAGCCGATGGTTAGTTCGTCGTCTTCTTCGGAGTCCAGGTTCAGTAAAATTTTACCTGTCAGGATGCCCTCCTGAAGCGCTTTAGCGCCGGTCATTCCCGTTTCTTCGTCAATCGTAAATAAAGCCTCCAGGGGAGGATGAGGAATATCCGCGCTTTCCAGGAGGGTCATGATGGCGGCTACCCCAATTCCGTTATCGGCGCCGAGGGTAGTGCCTTCGGCTTTGACCCATTCCCCATCGATAACGCTTTTGATCCCGTCCTGGTCAAAGTCGAATTCCGTTCCGGCGTTTTTCTCGTGCACCATGTCCAGGTGCCCTTGAAGAACAACGACCGGATGGTTTTCTTTACCAGGAGTTCCCGGTTTGGTTATGATCACATTTCCGGCATGGTCTACCAGGGTAGGAAGGCCAAGTTTTTCTCCGAATTTTCGGATAAACTCCGTTACCCGGGTCTCTTTTTTAGATCCCCGCGGTACGTCGTTCAGATTGGCAAAGTGGTTCCAGAGGGCTCGGGGCTCCAGGTCCCGGATGGATTGATTGGCTTCCATGAGTTCTTAATTTGCCTTTGAAATTAGGGCAAAGCGGGCAATAAAAAAGGACTTTTTACCGGCGCCTGAAAGTTTCATATACCGCGACTCCGAGAATGACGCTGCCTCCGATTCCTGTCTTTATGGTTAGTGTTTCCGAAAGAAAAAGGGCAGCGGCAGCTATCCCATAGATGGGTTCAAGGGTTGCAATAAGACTGGCGGATCTGGCAGGAACGTGGCGCATTCCGTGAATGAACAGGGCATGGGAAAATGCGGTAAACACGGTCCCCAGCACCATCAGGAGAAGCAGTTGATTCAGAGAAGGGATGGGTGAAAGAAGCAAAAACGGGACCAACAGAATCAACGCGGCGGTTGAATCCTGGTAAAAAGCGATCTGGATGCTGGAATAAGCGCTCACCAGGGCCCGGTTCAGAATCGTCAGTAAAGCGAAGGTGGCGCCGGACACCACTCCAAGCATGGCGCCCTGGAATCCCATGTCCCGGGGATCCCACTCCGGAATCACCAGGGCTACTCCCCCCAAAGCCGCCAAAGCGAGCGCAAAATCGTTCCAATGAAGCCGGTCGGCCCGAAAAAACAGCGGTTCCAGAAGCGCGGTGAAAACGGGAAAGGTAGAAAAGGTCAGCAACCCCACTGCGACGGACGACTGCCTTATAGATCCAAAAAAAGTCAACCAGTGAACAGCTAAGAGCAGGCCGAGAGCTCCCATTTTCCAATAATCCTGCTTCTCTCGCAACAGGAACGGTATCCCAAGCCTTTTGATCACCAGGGCAAGTGCCAGGAAGGCAAAAAAGACTCTCCCAAATACGATTGCCAGGGCAGGAAGCGCAATCCACTTACCAAAAAGGCCGGATAGCCCAAACAAGGCCACAGCGAGATGGATCTCCAGCATGCCGCTTGGAGCGGTTTTCCTACTAAATCCCATAAATCCTTCAGGTTTGGGGGGAAGGTAGAAAAATTAAAGTTTCTGACCACGGTTTTATCCATACAGCCTGCTCCCGATGACTGGATTAGGCAGATCAAACGGTTAATCCCGGAAGTCGGAGTGAAATACCGGCCGTAAAGTTACTTTTCCCGGTCCATTCGTCCGTATATTGGCTCCAAATAGCCTAAAAGGCTTCCGGAAGTAAGATGAAGAATAAAGAACATCAGGAAAAAGGAATCCGGCAGCCGGTGCGGACCGACGCTCCTTTTCTGAGCGAGCAGGAAAAAATTGACCGGATTGCTGCTGCATTCGTTACAATCATGGAAACCCTGGGGCTCGATCTGGAGGATGACAGCCTGAAAGGTACTCCCGTCCGGGTTGCCAAGATGTATGTCTCCGAGCTGTTCAAAGGCCTGGACCCGGCGGCGGCTCCTGATATTTCGACCTTTGACAATCATTACCAGTACAACCGGGTGCTGATTGAAAAGAATATCCTCGTCAAATCCACCTGCGAGCACCACTTTCTCCCAATTCTCGGTCATGCCCATGTAGGGTATTATTCCAGCGGACGAATCATTGGACTGTCCAAGCTCAACCGGATTGTCGACTATTATTGCCGGAGGCCCCAGGTTCAGGAACGCCTCACCCGTCAGATTCTTATCGCTCTCCAGGAAGCGCTGCAAACCCAGGACGTCATCGTAGTCATTGATGCGGTGCATTTGTGCGTCACAGCCAGAGGCATTGAGGACCCGCATTGCAGCACCTACACCATCGATTACGGGGGCTGTTTTGAAGATCCATTGGTTCGCAAAGAATTCCTGGACTGTTGTCCCTCATCAAAGCTGCCAGGCCTCCTGCAATAAAAATGTTAATATTGACAAAACTCACCTAACCGTTGCAATTCCTGATCTATTTTTGGCCACCAAAATGAATTCCTATGAAAAAATCAGTTTTTACCTTCATCGTTGTTGCAGCAAGCATGATGCTGCTCGTTTCCGCCTGCGACACCACCAAGAAAATGCAGGACACCGCCAGCACGGCCGCTGCTTCCGATCCGTTGATGGTTGCATGGAATAAAAACCTGGACGGGTTCCACTCTGTCATGTCTTCTACCTTCCATCCTGCGGAAGAAGGCAATCTGGCGCCTTTGAAGGCCAATGCAGCTACAATGGCAGACAAGGCTACCGCATGGGCCAAAGCCGAACTTCCATCTGGAATGAAGGGCAAAGGCGTAGAAGCCATTCTCAAAAAACCTGGCGGATGGGTCAAAGAACCTGGCCGACATGGTGAAATCCAATGCTTCGGATCAAGCGCTGACCGACGCGATCACCAAACTGCACGACGTATTTCATAGCGTCATGGAAGTAGGCGGCGGTCACCACTAAGCGACGTTCACTTTAATACGCGTTCGGCCTTCCCGGAACGCCCGTTTCAAATGCAATCCACCTTACCAAATTGCATTACGGTTGTTCCGGGAAGGTGATTTTTAGTGGAAAATAGTCCTGAACTATTGTTTTTCGCTAGTTTTAAGGTTTGAATGATTTTCAAATCCTGCTTTGTTTTGAACGCGCCAACACCCTCCCTTAAAGAAGCCCGGAACTTCTTTTTGGGTTTTTTTCTTCAGGTGATTTTGTTTCTCCCCGGTTTTTTCCTGCACCGGCCGGAATCGTATCTGCTCCCGTTTTCAGGCATATCAGCCGAACGGTATGGATGGAAAGAAGCGGTCTTTCTGAACGGCAACCACCATCCGTTTCGAATAGTCGCCGAGTTTTTTTTGCTTTGTTTCGCGGCGCTTCTTTTTTATCGGATTCCTTTGGTGCGCCAGGGGATTAAGTTTTCCCTCTATCTTTTTTATCCATTAGCTTTTTTCTATCAGGTATACCTCGAAGGCTACCGGGTCGTGTACGGGATACATCCGGTTTTCATTGACGACTGGATACTTATCCGAGAAGTGCTACCGGTATTTCTTCAAAGCGCCGGGCTAGCTACTGCAGCAAATGCCTTTCTTTTGATCGCAGGAATTCTGCTGTGCGTGATGCTGGCGGTTTTGGGGGTCAGGCAACTTTTTAGGGCATTGGAAGCCTACCGAAAATGGTGGTGGTGGTGGGCGCCGTTGGCAGGGCTTTCACTGTTCACCCTTTTCAGCACCCTGGAATTCAAAGAATACCTGGAAACGGATCTGTTGAACATCCAATGGCTTTCGCCTAAAGTTCGCAGAAGCGGTATAGTAACCAACGCGTTTCACGCCCACTACAGACAGATCCAATCGGCTTATGGACCAGGTTTAAAATGCCAGCTGCGAAAAAAAAATAATGTGTGGCTGTTGTTTCTGGAATCCTACGGCGCGCTCGCCTATTTTGGGGAAGGGATTGCGGATCAACAACAGGATCTTGCCCTCCGGCTGGGAGATAAACTCAGCAATGCAGGGTGGCATAGCGCCTCAACCTACAGCCGGTCGCCAGTGATGGGGGGTAGGTCCTGGTTGAGTTTTACCAGCGGGCTGACCGGCGTTTCCATCGATAATCAACGCAGCTACAATGCCCTTTTGGAATCCAGGTTTCGATTCCCGCACATGGTCCAGTTCTTTAACACCCAGGGATACCACACGACCTGGCTCAGTACGATGAAAAGCAATGACGCGACCATTCAACTCATTCCGGAAGACTCGATAAACGCTTTTTGGAGGTACGATACCCTCCTCTTTTTCCACAAAATTCCCTACCAGGGATATTCGTATAACGGCTTGGGAGGAATCCCCGACCCATATGCCGGAGGGTATTACAAAGAATTCATCCGGAACCGGCAAAAGGCGCCTGGTTTCGTGTTTTTCATTACGACCAGTACCCATGGCCCATTCTACACTCCTCCTCCTATTCTACCCAAGTGGCAAGACCTCAATCATTTCGTGCCCAACCCTTCCCAATACGCGAATCCTTTGTCCGGCACGCTGCTGGATCGATATGGTCAGAATGCCCGGTATGCATTAGAAAGCTGGGTGGAATTTATCCTTCAGGAAGGAGCGCCTGACGATATTTTTATCCTTGTTGGCGATCACCAGCCGGGGGCTCTGGAGTATTTGCTTGAAGGGAAGTACGACAAATACGCCACCCCTCTGCATTTTATATCCAAAGACCCTGATTTTATAGCTCCTTTTTTAAAGGAAGGGCTCACCCCGGGCCTCCTCGTCCACCCCAAACAAGCCCCTTATTGGAACCATGCCGGGCTCTATTCCAGATTGGTACGGCATTTGCTGAACGTGTACGGGCTACCGGACTGCCAAGAGCTCCGGATTCAGCCGGAAGGAATCAAGGAAGAAGGGGGTGTCACCAAAAATGATCCATAATCCAATCCCATTGACGGATTACCTGGTCCGGAGAAAACGGGCGTGAATCAAAAGGCGCTTTTCGCACGTCGGCGTAATATTCCTTGGCGATGGAGGGATTTTGGATGAGTTCTTTCGTGCAAAAAGCCAATGCCCCCATCTGATCGAATAGCTTGGCGCCTGGATAGGAGGATACCAGGTAGGGCACATTCCCTCCGCTTAAAGCCAATACAGGCCGCTTTAGGCACATGGCTTCTGCAATGGCCATGCCAAAGGATTCAAAAGACGAGGGAGAAACCAATGCAGAGGCATCCGACAGCGTAGCCAGAAGCCTGGATCTGCTTATGGCCGCATTTAAAATAACCCTGTGGCACAGCGAAGGGGATTCCTCGACTACCTCCTGGCAGGCGCGCCAATAGGCCTTGTCTAAAATGGACCCAAATACCTCGATTGTAAAAGGCGGCCCCGGATCAAGAACCTGGGCCAGTTGTTCCAAAAACTCCAAAATGCCTTTTACGGGGAGGTAATTGCCTGCAACCACTAATTTCGTTTCCGTGGCAGGCTCAAGGGCGGCCTCCGGCCAAAACAGATTGGTAAGTATTGGCGGCAGAACGAAAGCGGCAGCAGTCGAATCCGGATAAAGATCCCCGAACCGCCTGCGAAGAAATTCGGAAGGGAACAACAGCAAATCAAATAAAGAGGCCCAGGAGGGATCCGCATAAATTCCCGGACGATCCAGCTCGGGAAGATAATGCACCAAAGCGGCCCATCTGGAATGGGGAGGCAATTCAAAGCCCCCCTCCAATAACGCATCCCGATAGATCAAGTCGACGACAAACAAACTGCCCGGAGGAGTCTTTTTGATTTCGGGGTCTGTCGGGCTGAACCGGCGCACCTTCCAACCCGACAGCCTCAAAGCGCCAATTAGTTGCGTATTGTAGCGATTTCCTCCTGAGGTAAACGCCAAAGGATGCGGGGCAATAAAAAAAATCTCTGGCGTCATGAATCCTTCCGGACCGGCGCCTCATAGGAAGCCCATGCTGATGGGGATTCCGTCAGGGTTACTTTCAGCTCGCCCTGGAATTCTTCCCCCACCTTCGTGCAGATTTCCCGGTGTATGTATTGGCAAAGGAATTCGGTGGTGGTCAAGATTCCGGCGAATACCGGAAGTTCATCCAAATTCTGATATTCCAATGGCGCCAATACTTGTTCCAAAACACGCCCCGCCCAACCAATATCCAGAACGATATTCGCTTTGCTCAGTTGAGCAGCGCCGAATTCGGCGTCGACAACATAGGTGGCCCCATGCAGTTTCTGCGCAGGACCAAACACCGGATCCTTCAGCGAATGCGCCACCATGACATGCCTCCGTACGGCTACTGTAAACATGGGCATTTCGATTACATTCCCCACCACCCGCGCATCGAGGGTTTCTTGGTTTCTGTTTCAAATAAGGTTGGCCCTCCTCTCGTACCGGTATCTCCTCCATCCACCGGAGGCGCGATGAGGTTCGCTTTTTGCTGCAACACCGACGAGACGATCTGAGGCGCCGAATACCCCATCGCCAGGGCATCGACTACGGAGTCTGCTTGAAGCAGATACGCCGATCCTCCCCCGAGCACGACCAGGAGCAGGGTTCCGATGTAAAAACTGGGCGATTTCAGGTATTCCGGCAGAACCGGGTTGTACCGATTATTGATGATCCGGATCGCATCCGGGATCAATCCGCCAATCAGGCCGTACATAAACGTCATATCCATGTTATTGGGTTTTAAGGATGAATGGTAAAATAACTAACCTTGGCGCACAATTCCAAGTCTCCCCTACCCTCTAATTGTTTGGTTTGTGTATTTGAAAACGAATAATTGAAAAGAATTTTTCATCTGAGTAAAATTCAAATAAAAAAAGGTAGATTGGCTTGGATAGCTTTTCGTCCATCCTGAACGCCGATCTGAATCTGGTACCGGATTGCCTGTTGGGAAAAATTCAAAGGCAGGGGTAGTCTTTGCGAAGGTCGAATCAGCAGCAACCGGTTGGCGTACTCCCGCCTCCGGATGCGGTAAGTGGGCAAAATCCGGGTTCCTACCGATACGTCGATTCCGATGACCCGACGGATCCCAGGGCTGCTGAATGCCATAGGGTACGGGATCAGGTCGGCCAGTCCGCCATCCCGGTACTGTTGCCCGTTGATCCTGCAGGGTTGAAACAGGGGGAAAGAAGCGCTGGCCAGCACAAAATCCGATAAGAAACCAGGTGGGATTTCTTTCACAAACCAATACTCCCCTACCCTGTTATTTTGATTATACACCACCAGCCCAAACCGGGCGGCTGCCTGCCGGATAGCGGGCTCGTCCAAAGCCCGGCTCAGGGTCTCCCGAAGGGTATTCACCCGGAGCCCGCGGTTTTTTACATAGTCGGCGGCCATTGCCAACGCCAGGTTTTTCAGTCCTTTATCTTTATGCTCCCGCAATTGGTCAAATACCAGGGACGCGTCTCCTTTGGTCCAAAGATCATGGGCATAGCCCCAGTTGCCCATACAAAACAGCGCCCCATTGATTGCGCCAACGGAAGCTCCGGTCACAGCGCCAACGCCCAAAACCAGGCCCGCTTCCTCCAGCGCTTTCCATACGCCTATTTGGTATGCGCCCCTGGCGCCGCCGCCCGAAAACGCCAGACCAAGCGGCCGGTTTAGAGACAAGGCATCCATGCTTTTTTCTTTAAAAGTAATCCCGCTTGCCCAGTTTTTCCAATGCGGCCCAAAATACAAAGCCCCTCCGAATCAAAAGACGCGGAAGGGCTTCTTTGCAGGAACTGCGTGTTATTTTCTCATAGTATCAAGCCCAAGGGCTTTGCCCGCTACATTCATTAACTTTTTACAAATATAACCGCTTTCTTTTTGCCAAGCAACATTTATTGATAAAAAAGAACCGTTTTCTAAATAAAAACGCACTTTTTTATTTAAGCAGGCTCATGGAATACCCTCCTACAGAAAGTTCGGCGCTCCCTCCTCCATTCTGCTAAAATTCCTATCTTCGTCCGGAGTACCAAACTGGTTACTGATTAAACCGAAAGGAAAACGAATAACATGCCGGTTATTAATAAAAAAACGATCACCGAACTGCTCGCCAACGGGGATACGAAAAAAGCGATAAGCGATTTGAGACTCCTGGTAAAATCTCTTGGCAACAATGATCTGGACTCGTCGATCATTCTCCAGGCAGGACGCTTCAGCCGACTACAGCAAGATATTTTGGACGGAATCATCCGTTCAGACGAAGCCAGCATCAACGAAGCAAACATTCGAAAGTCGATCCTGCACTTTCTCAAACAGATACCCGAGGATGCTGAAATCCAGACCGGGGAGCCTTTAAGAGGGATCTCGACGACCAAGCCGAAGTCGGGCGCTTCTTCAGAACCTGTTACCCCGGTGAGTCAGCCTGACCAGCCTTCCAGGCCTTCCCCAGTCAACGAAGGTCCGAAAAAGATCCTGTTTTTGGGCGCCAATCCGGAAGAAACCACGCACCTGCGGATTGACCGGGAAGCCCGGGATATCGAAGAGGGGCTGAAATTAGCTCAGCAGCGGGACCGCTTTGAAATGGAAACCAAATGGGCCGTCCGGGTCAAAGACCTCAGGAGAGCGATCATGGAAGAACTCCCCCAGATTGTCCATTTTTCAGGACACGGCGGGGGCGAAGAAGGGCTGATACTGGAAAATGAATCCGGAGAATCCCAACTGGTGAACTCCGTAGCCCTGGGAAATTTATTCAGCCTTTTCGCAGACCAGGTGGAATGCGTTTTGCTCAATGCCTGTTATTCGGAAGCGCAGGCCAATGAAATTGTTCGTCATGTGCCTTATGTGATCGGGATGAACAAAGCCGTGCCGGATAAAACGGCTATAGAATTCGCCGTTGCGTTTTACGACGCGCTGGGCAGCGGGAAGGACTACGATTTTGCTTTTCGGTACGGGTGTACCGCTGTAGAACTGGAGGGGTTGAGCGGGTCGTTAATCCCGGTTTTGAAGCGAAAAGCCTAGTTTTTGGGGCCCTGCTTTCGAAAAAATACATTAAATTGCTGGTTGTTAACAAGGCGTTGTCTTTGCCGCCGCTTGGGATTGGGAGTATCCCTTTCCAAGTTTGATTATTAACCGAAAATAGCATATCCCATGACTCGATTCCCTGCTTGGGCTGTTTTCAGACTGACCTTTCTCCCATTTATTCTCTCCGCCCAACCGCAACAGTTCAGCTATTCCGACCGTCCCTCCGATCTTGGGTTCTCCGTATCCCGGCTTGATCTCCTGGATTCCTGGTTAAACAAGATGGTTAAAGAGGGAATCGTCCCCAATGCCGTTACGTTTGTTGCGAAAAGAGGAAAAATTATTCACAACAAAGCTTACGGGTTCCGGAACCGCGAGCAAACGATCCCTTTGGAGAAGGACGATATTTTCCGGATTGCCAGTCAAACCAAAGCCATGACCACGGTGGCGGCCCTTATGCTGCACGAAGAAGGCAAATTCCTGCTGACCGACCCGGTGTCTAAATACATTCCCTACTTTGCGAATCCGAACGTTCTGGTGCGCTTTGATTCAGCCAGCGGAACCGCCGAAACAAGGCCTGCAAAGCGGGAAATTACGATTAAGGACTTGCTCACGCATACGGCAGGGATTCCCTACGAGCACCCGATGGGCCATTTGGAGGAATACCAGGCGCCTTTTTTCAATTCCCTGGAACCAGATAAACTGACTACCGTCATTCCCAAGATTGCGGCCAGGCCGCTCCTACACGACCCAGGAGAGCGATTCACTTACGGGCTCAATACGGATATCGTGGGCTACCTGGTAGAAATACTCTCCGGGATGTCCTTGGATCAGTTTTTCCGGACGCGGATTTTTGACCCCCTGGGGATGAAAGACACCCATTTTTACCTCCCTATGGAGAAAGCGCCCAGGCTGGTCGAATTGTACGCCAAGCCGGCTGCCGATTCCATACTGACCGTTTCAACTGACTTTAACAACCGCTACTTTTCTGTTCAGGGGGCCAAAACATACTTTTCGGGCGGCGCCGGCCTCGTCAGTACGATCGAAGATTATGCCCGGTTCTGCCAGATGTTGCTCAACGGCGGCGAATTCAACGGGAAGCAGCTCCTTAGCCCCAAATCGGTGGATCTTCTGTTCCGAAACCAGATTGGCGACCTGCGCGTTTGGGAGCGCAACGACGGGTTCAGCCTTGGATTTGAAGTCTTTTCCGAGCAAACCAATTACGGCGATCTCGCTTCCCCGGGTTCAATCATGTGGGGAGGCATGTACTGTTCGGAATACACCATCGATCCAAAGGAAAACCTGATCCTTCTGGTCTTTACCAATGTGCATCCTTTTGCCCAGGGAGGGGAATTCCTCCGGAGGTATCGAAACCTGGTCTACCAGTCGCTGATCAAATAAGGAGAAAAATCCGGAAAGAATTGACAAAAATCATCGACAGCCTTAACAAAGCTTTCGATTTTCGGGACGGCACAATTTGGATTCCTAACACAAAATCAAAGGCACATGTTTCTGATCGACTGGCTTCAAGCAAACCTCCTCATGATTTTTACCACCCTGGTACTTATTGGCATTCCTCCCGTCATGATTTACGTGGCATTCAAAAAAATACAACGGGATAGACGCCAACAAGGAAGAGTTTGAAAAAACACACCCGAAAGAGTAAAAGCAGATTTCAGACGGGTTTCAGGCCAAGGTCTTCGGCTTTAGCCAGCATATAGGCATAAGCCGCCTCGAAGTCGTTCAGGATGTCGCCATCCAGAATGGCTTCGCGGACGGCGGACTTGATGATTCCAACTTCTTTGGAAGGATTCATTCCAAACACTTCCATGATGATTTCCCCCGTAATCGGCGGCTGCCAGTTGCGCAGGTGGTCTTTGGCTTCTACTGCTTCGATCCGCTCCCGGACGAGTTCGTAGTTTTCCAGATACCGCTTGACTTTTTGCGGGTTTTTGGAGGTGATATCTGCTTCGCAAAGGAGCATCAGATCGTCGAGGTCTTCGCCTGCGTCGACGATCAAGCGGCGGATAGCCGAATCGGTGATATTTTCTTTGGTCAGGCTGATCGGTCGTAAATGCAGGGCAACCATTTTCTGAACGTACTTCATTTTTTGGTCCATAGGAAGGCGAAGCCGCCGAAAAATCGTAGGAACCATAGCAGCGCCCAGGGCATCATGACCATGAAACGTCCAGCCCTGTTCCGGATGGAACCGTTTGGTGGGCGGTTTGGCGATGTCGTGAAGTAAAGCGCCCCAACGAAGCCACAGGTTACTGGAGTTTCTGCTCAGGTTATCCAACACTTGCAGGGTGTGGTAGAAGTTGTCTTTGTGCGCCCGTCCATCCCTGGATTCCACGCCCTGCAGCGCGGCCAGCTCAGGCAAAATAAGTTGCAACAAGCCTGTATCGAACAACAACTTGAACCCAATGGATGGGAAATGGGCCTCCAGGATTTTGTTGAGTTCTATGGCGATCCGCTCCTGAGAGACGATATCCAGCCGGCTTTTGTAAGCGGAAATTGCCTTTAGCGTTTGGGGCTCTATAGTAAAATCCAATTGGGTAGCAAACCGGATAGCCCGCAACATACGCAGTGGGTCGTCGGAGAAGGTTTTGCCAGGCTCTAGCGGCGTCCGGAGAATCTTGTTTTCCAGATCATTCAACCCGCCGAAGGGATCGATGATGGCGCCAAAATCCTCTTCATTCAGGCTTACCGCAAGGGCGTTGATGGTGAAATCCCTTCGGTTTTGGTCGTCCTCCAGGGATCCCTCCTCCACAGCCGGCTTACGGGAATCGTGGCGGTAGGATTCTTTCCGTGCGCCGACAAATTCGATTTCCAAATCGCCGTGTTTGATCATAGCTGTTCCAAACCTGCGATAAACGGCGATACGGGGAATAGGCCTTAGGCAGGAAGCAATTTCTTCCGCCAGGTCGATTCCGCTTCCGACGCAAACGATGTCGATATCCTTAGAGCGTCGGGCAAGTAGGCGGTCCCGTACATAGCCCCCCACCAAATAGGCTGGAAAACCAAGGGCTTTGGCTTTCTGGCTGATGAGTTGAAGAATTTGCCGTTCGTGGTCCTGAATGATAAAAACCATGGTGTCTTTTTGCGCTCTGGGTTTATGTTTCCAAGGCAACCGCTTCCCAGGAAAATCCGGCATAGCGGGTTTCAATGTGATGCAGTACCTCCAGAATCCGTTCCTCCTGCTCCAGGGTAACCAATTCTTTCCTAAACTCTTTGACCCCCGGAAGTCCCCGGAAATAATTCGCGTAATGCCGTCTGGTCTCCAGTATCCCCAATTTACCTCCTTTCCAGCGAATAGCAGCCTGCAGGTGCTGCCGGGCGGCGGCAACCCGCTCCTCCGTACTGGGCGGGGGCATCAGTTCGCCGGTTTGGACGTAGTGCTTGATTTCCCTGAAGATCCAGGGGTAGCCAATACTTGCCCGTCCGATCATAATCCCGTCTACTTCGTACCGGTTTCGGTACTCCACCGCTTTGGGGGGCTGTCGATATCGCCGTTACCAAAAATGGGGATATGGATTCGGGGGTTGTTCTTCACCTTGGCGATCCACGACCAGTCTGCTTCGCCTTTGTACATTTGGGAACGCGTGCGGGCATGAATACTCAGCGCCTGAACGCCCACATCCTGTAACCGTTCGGCTACTTCTTCGATAAAGATCGAGGAATGATCCCACCCCAGGCGGGTCTTTACCGTTACCGGAAGGCGGGTGGATTTGACAACCGCTTCCGTTAGAGCGACCATTTTCGGGATATCCTTTAGAATACCCGCGCCTGCCAGCTTGCAAACCACTTTTTGAACAGGGCAGCCGTAATTAATATCCAGGATTTCTGGCTGGGCAGCTTCCACAATTTGGGCCGCTTTCATCATGGATTCCAGCTCCGCCCCGAAAATTTGCACGCCAATGGGGCGCTCTTCGTCATAAATGTCCAGCTTTTGAACGCTTTTGTGCGCGTCGCGAATCAACCCTTCCACCGAAATAAATTCCGTGAACATCAAATCGGCGCCCTGCTGCTTGCACAACGCACGAAAAGGGGGATCACTGACATCCTCCATAGGCGCCAACAGCAGCGGAAAATCACCAAGGGGTATACCGGCAATGTGGACCATTTGACGACAACGGATTTTTCATAAAAGGACAAAAGTAGGGGGAAAAGTTCAAACCAGGGGCAATAAATATCAAAACCGGCCATATTTTCCTCCCGAGGATTTTTGGTAAAAAACCGCTTGGGGTATAGAATAGGCCCAGGAAAATTCTATTTTTACAGCGCTCATTGGGGCTGCTTTTTCCTTTTATTCCGCCAAACCAATAAACGAAAAACCTACCGAATCATGATTACCGCCATTGTCATCTGCTTCATTATCGGGTATTTAATGATCGCTCTGGAGCACCCGTTAAAACTCGATAAATCCGTGCCTGCGCTCTTGATCGGCGCGCTGATCTGGGCCCTTATCTCTACCGGCCACCTGACGATTCTGGACCACCACCACGAGCCTGGGTCTCTTGAAAATATCCTGCTGCACCATCTTGGCAAAACGGCGGAAATTTTGGTCTTTCTGCTGGGCGCCATGACGATTGTCGAGTTGGTCGACCTCCACCGGGGGTTTGCTATTATCACTGACCGCATCCAGACGAAAAACAAGCTCAAACTGCTTTGGATTATCAGCATCCTGGCGTTTTTTCTTTCTGCCGTTCTGGACAACCTGACCACGACCATCGTGATGATCTCTCTGGTGCGCAAGCTGATCAAAGACCGGGAGGACCGGCTTTACTACGCGGCCATGATTGTCATCGCCGCCAATGCCGGAGGCGCCTGGTCGCCTATTGGAGACGTAACGACCACCATGCTCTGGATCGGCAAAAAGGTATCCACTCTTGGTCTGATGGAGCACCTGATTATTCCCTCGCTCGTGTGTCTGATTGTCCCTCTGCTCGTTAGCGGCTTGTTGCCTAATTTCAAAGGCGAAATCGTCAACGCGCCATCCGAAACAGAAAACGAAAAAAAGGAGAAGCGCCTACTGAGCAGCAAAACGATGCTCATCGCCGGTTTGAGCGGGTTGATTTTCGTGCCTATATTCAAATCCATCACCCACCTTCCTCCTTATATGGGCATGATGCTTTCCCTGGGGGTTATTTGGGCGATTTCGGAATATATCCATCCCGGGGAAGAATTTGGAGAAGACGACAAGCATATGTTCTCCGTACGCCGGGCTATGTCGCGGATTGAGATGTCGAGCATTATTTTCTTCCTCGGCATTTTGATAGCGGTTGCCGGGCTGGAATCCATCGCCGTCACCAGCAACCTCACAGGGGAAAAGGTTGGGCTTCTGATGAATCTGGCAGAAAATCTGGGTCATGCCATCCCCAATCTGGACATTGTGATTATTCTCATAGGGGTGCTTTCGGCTATCATAGACAACGTGCCGTTGGTGGCAGCCACCATGGGAATGTACCCGATGGACCAATTCCCGATCGACAGCAAGCTCTGGCAGTTTATCGCCTATTCTGCCGGAACTGGGGGCAGCATGCTCATTATTGGCTCCGCTGCCGGAGTCGCTGCCATGGGGATGGAACGCATTGATTTCATTTGGTACTTGAGAAAGATCACCTGGATTGCCTTCCTGGGATTCATTGCCTGGGCCATTTCCTTTATTGTTCTGTACCCGTATTTGCCCTCCGTTGGAGGTGGGCACTAGCCGCAAGTCTTAAAGGTTTGTTAAACCCTCTGCAAAATGTTAGGCTTCTCTTAATTTTGAGGTCCTGGGCAATCTTTGGATTATCCAGGACCTTAATAGGAGAAAACAAACGGGAATGTGGAAGAAAATTGCATTTTGGAGCTTGGCAGGCATTGGAGTTTTGTACTTCCTTCAGGCCTGTGGGCCGTTTCAGAAAAGAGAATTGGTGGGCAATTGGACAGGAACAACCGTTCTGGAGGGCGGCGATACCCTGGCTATTGATCCATCGGTCATTCAGTTCTACTTTTCCAAGAAAGGCGCCTATACCTTCCACAGCACCCTGAATTATAAAGAATCGGGCGCCTATTTTCTGGACGGACACCTGTTGTATACCACCGACACTTTAAATAAAGCCTCTTCCCAAAAAGCCGTCCAGATTCTTATACTCACTTCGGATTCGCTACATCTTCGAATGCTGGAGGACGGAAAAGAACGGTTATTAAAGCTGGTAAAAGAAAAATAGTCCACACCCGTCTCGTTAAAAGTTGCGGATCGATACTTCTCCGGAAAGCTTCACATCAATCAGAAACCCTTCTTTCTGTAATTCGACCCGGCCGATACCGAGCTGGCCCACTTTAGCGCGCAGATGGAAACCCGGGGCCAGATTAAATGCATTTAATTGGTCTTCAAGAGCTTTCCTGGAAGCGTCGAGGTTGTACTTCAGATAAAAATCCATCGTTTCCTGTAACCGTTTCCTCAACGTGCTTTTCAGCAACCAGGCGCCGCTTTTGAGAAGAAAACTCCGGGTATCCAAAGTAAAATCGAGATCCTGGACTTCCACTGCGTTAGCCGCCGCATTGAATACGGGTTTCCCTTTCAGATAAACATTCCCATTATAGCTGCCCGTCATCCGCAGATTAACGACCAGTTGCCCATCCTGGCCAAAAAGCTCAATATCCTGGATTGTTACCGATCGTTTACCTGCGGTGTAGGTTTGGCCTTCTACTTCCTGTTTGGCCAGCCGCTGGGCTTCAACAAAGGGAATCGATGCCCCGAGATGCACCTCGAAGCCAGGCGCCTGGTAGTTAAACTGGGTAAATGCAGGAAGCGGACGAGGCTGGAGGTTCGGCGGCTGATTTCCCAACACCACAGTGGGTTTTGCTTCCACGATAAGGGATGTCGACAGGGTGTCTTCGTTCACCCGGATGGGGGTCATTCCTATGGCCTGAGGATCAACCAGCAGCCAGGCCCCGTACTCTGGAGAAACCAGCGACGGCTGAAAAAGCGTGTCCCAGGTTTGCCGGACAATAGTCCCCAGCCCGAAATTCTGGCTCACCGCCTGATCAATAGCCCGGGTGATCCGGCGCTTGGTATTTTGAAGAACTAAATCCGCCAGCAGCCCGACCGGAAGGTTCACCCCTACCACTTTCAATACCGGTTTTTGGAGCCAACGGTGGTCGGTAATCTGCGTTTGGGTAGCAATCGACCAATCCGGTTTGACCGAATACGTCGTGTGGATATCCATGGCGATCTTTCCCGAAGCTTCCACTGTCGTAATTCCCGCATCGTACTTAACCCACAAGGAGGCGGGAAGGCTGAAAAAAAGCTGTTGTCCTTCCATGCGGACGTTGATCCGGTCCGCTTTGGTCGCTTTGATCATCATGCGGTCTCCGTCGCGTAAATCGTTGTCTTCGTACATCACGCCTTCCAGTTGCTGGTTGATCGTGTTTTCCAAAGCGGAAATCCGGATGTCGATGGGGATCGTGATGACCGATCGCTTTGAAGGTACCGTGCCGGACGCATAGCTTTCCATTGGACGGCTGATCGTTTTTTGGGAAGAAGAACACGCGGTTAACCCGATCAATATGAAAACCGCCCCCGTGGAAAAAATTGTATGCATAGGATCTTAGGGAACTAGCTAATCCTTTGTAAAGATACCCATATTTCCACTGAGAAGCTATCTTTGGGCCATGATTCCTTTCCACCGCAAACTCATTCTGGCATCCCAATCGCCCCGCCGGAGGCAGCTCCTCCAGGAGGCGGGCTTCTCGTTTGATATTTGCCCTACGGACATCCCCGAGGATTTTCCGCCGGACATGCCCGTGGACAACGTAGCCGCCTATCTGGCCCAAAAAAAGGCCCACGCAGCCAAGCACCGGATCACCGGCTCAGAAATCATCCTCGCCTCCGATAGCGTCGTCATCCTCAACGACCGGATCTACAACAAACCAGCGGATTACGACGAAGCGGTGGACATGTTACAGGACCTTTCCGGGAATATGCACCGGGTGCGGACGGGCGTCTGTCTCCTGGCGGCCGAGAAAGAAGTGGTATTTACCGGTGAGTCAAAGGTCTATTTTGAGCCGGTCAGCCGGGAAGAAATCGATTATTATATCCGGTTATATCAGCCTTTCGACAAAGCCGGCGCCTACGGGATACAGGAGTGGATCGGGCTTTGTAAGATTTCCCGGATTGAAGGGACGTTCAGCAACGTGATGGGCCTCCCGGTAGATCTGGTGTATAAGGCGTTGCTGGATTTTTAAAATATAACTTTCCGGGCATGCCTATCGGTTAAATACCAACCGTTGGCCAGGGCCCTCCTCGATCAGGCGATCCTGATGGAAGACCAGCCTCCCGTTAACCAAAGTCCCCTCGATCTTCCCCTTGAACGTGTGCCCCAGAAACGGAGACCATCCGCATTTGTACAGGATGTTTTCTGCCCGGACCGCCCATTCCTTTTCCGGGTCGAGCAACACGGCATCAGCCCAGTAGCCTTCCTCGACAAACCCTCTTCCGTCAATCTGAAAACACACCGCCGGAGCGTGGCACATTTTCTCCACGATCCGTTCCATGCTGATCTTTCCGGCATGATAAAACCCGAGCATGATGTTCAGGGCATGCTGTACGAGGGGCACCCCCGAAGGGGCCTGGAAATACATCTGATCTTTTTCCTGGAGGGTATGAGGCGCATGGTCTGTGGCAATAATGTCCAACCGGTTATCCAGAAGGGCTGGGAATAATGCGTCGCGATGCGCAGGGCTTTTGATCGCCGGATTGCACTTGATGAGCGTTCCGAGCTGTTCGTAATCGTCGCTGGAAAAATGGAGGTGGTGAACGCATACTTCCGAGGTGATGCGTTTTTGCTCCAGAGGAATATCGTTTCGAAAAAGGGCCAGCTCGTCGGCGGTGGAAATATGGAGGATATGCAGGCGGGTACCGTGCTTCCTCGCCAGATCAACAGCAAGGGAAGAAGAAAGCAAACAAGCCTTTGCCGACCGGATTTCCGGGTGGTATTCTACTGGTACGTCCTCCCCATAGCCTGCCAGAAACGCCGCCTCATTGGATTTGATGGTTGCTTCGTCTTCGCAATGCGTGGCGATCAGCATAGGGCATTGGGAGAAAAGGGCTTCCAGGGTATTGGGGTCATCCACCAGCATATTCCCGGTGCTGGAGCCCATAAACGCTTTGATCCCGCAAACCGTCCGCTCATTGGTCCGCAACACCTCTTCCAGGTTGTCGTTGGCGGCGCCCATAAAGAAGGAATAATTGGCCAAAGACCGCTGTGCGGCAATGGCATATTTGTCTTCGAGCAACTGCTGGGTTATAGCCGGCGGTTTGGTATTGGGCATTTCCATAAAGGAAGTGACGCCCCCGGCCACTGCTGCCCGGGATTCTGAAAAAATATCCGCTTTGTGCGTTAGGCCGGGTTCCCGGAAATGCACCTGATCGTCGATGATCCCTGGCAACAAAAACAAGCCGTTGCCCGGAAGTTCCCGTATGCCTTCTGCTTCGAGTACCCCCCCTACCCTTTCAAACCGTCCGTTGCGAATCAGGACGTCGCCTTCGACGACCCGGCCTCGGTTTACTACCCGGACATCTTTTATCAGTATATTTCCCATGACGCTCTCTTATGCGATGAAAAAATGGCGGATCAAGCCGCAATTGACTCCAAATCCCTAGCTTTGCCAAGTGAAGATACAACCCGCCTTTATGATCAACAACAAAGAAATTACTACCTGCCGCTTAGGTGTTCTTGGAGGAGGCCAGCTGGGCAAAATGCTTGCCCTGGCTGCCGGAAACTGGCACCTTCCGGTGCATATGCTCGACGAATCCGCGGATTTCCCAGCGGGGCCTTTTGCCGCTTCATTCACTACGGGATATTTTAACCGGTACGAAGACGTGTACGCATTTGGCAAAACCGTGGACCTGCTCACCATCGAAATTGAGCACGTACACACCGGCGCATTGAAACAATTGCAGGCCGAAGGGTTAACCATCCATCCGGACCCTTCGATCCTGGAGGTTATTAAGGACAAAGGCCTTCAGAAGAAGTTCTACCAGGATCGGGGAATTCCCACGGCGCCTTTCCAACTGTTTGATTCGGAGCAATCGATCCGCGATGCAGTCGGCGCTGGCGCGCTTTCCTTTCCTTTTGTCCAGAAAACCCGTACCGCGGGCTATGACGGCCGGGGCGTGTCCATCATTCGAAAAGAGGAAGACCTGAAAAAACTGCTGCCCGGCGCTTCGGTGATTGAAGCGCTGGCGCCAATAAAAAAAGAACTCGCCGTCATCGTCGCCCGGAATGAACGGGGGAGATTGCAGCGTACCCAAGCGTGGAAATGGGTTTTAATCCAGAAGCAAACCTGGTCGAACTCCTGGTATGCCCTTCCCGAATCGATCCCGGCACGGAGCAAAAAGCGGTAGCGCTTGCTATTCAGGTTATGGAAGCGTACAGGTTATGCGGCCTCCTGGCCGTGGAATTGTTCCTCACGGAAGGGGACGAACTCCTGGTCAACGAAGTGGCGCCCCGGACGCACAACAGCGGGCACCACACCATGGACAGTTGCGAAACGTCTCAGTTCGAACAACACCTGCGCGCCATTCTGAACCTTCCGCTTGGCAGCACCCGTTTGCACACCCCCGCCGTCATGATCAACCTGCTTGGGGCGGAGGGCTTTCAGGGCCCCGTCCATTATCAGGGGCTGGAGGAATGCCTTGCCTTACCGGGCGTCCATGTACATCTGTACGGGAAAGCGATCACGAAACCGTACCGAAAAATGGGGCATGCGACGGTGGTCCATCCGGATATGAATCAAGCGGCCGCTTTGGCCCGCAGGGTTCAGCAAACCCTGCGGATCGAAAGCCGCTGATTAGTCGCGGGAAAACTCAATGACCCAGCCTTGTTTCCGGGCCTGGGCTTTGGAATAAGAGACTTCGTCTTTCAGCTTGCCCGAGGGGTCTTTAATCCGGATTTTCCCGCCGGTATTGGGAAGCTTCGCTTTGGCTAAAACCAGCGTTTTAAATTGCCCGGGGTCGACCCAGCCTGGCGCCAAGGTATCGCTCCTTCCTTTATCATCTTCTACCGTCCATTGGTCTAAATTCAACGCAGCCGCCCCTGAATTCAAAATAGTAACGGTTTCTTTGCCGGCGTCAAACCCAACCGGGTTCACCAGAGCAGCCACAATCGCTACTTCCGGCTCTTGTTCGGGTTCTTCCTGTTTGGCTCCTGCCGCTTTCACGGCTGCCAGCGCATCTGCTTTTCCAAACCCAAACCAGGGACTCCAGGTTCCATCCGGAAAACCAGCGGGCTTAAACGCCCCATCATTCAAGGGGCTTACCGGAGAAATATCCCAGGAAGGGTGGTTGGAAAGACGAGGGTAAGGCTTGAAATTCAAGTCTTTGGAAGCGGTTCGCTGAAGCGTTTGAACCACCTCCAGGGCAGAAAGCGCCGGATTGGCAGAGAGAATTAATGCCGCAATTCCGGCTGAGAGGCGTAGCGCTGGAGGTGCCTCCAAAATAACCCGTGGTGGAATTATTTCCGGAGGTAGTTGTAATCGACAGCCCGGGAACATCCATAAACCAATACGTATGCACATTGCTGGAAGGGGCAGTGACGCCAATACCCGGTCCGTAATTCGAGTAATGGCTGCGCTGCCCATTGCTGGCCAATGCCGCGATAAACAAGACCCCCTCAATGCCCACCAGGTTGTTGGAAAAGACCGTAGACGTCCGCACGGCGCCGGTATCTGGATTGTAATCGTAAGGAATTGGGACGGCACTGTTGTATTTGATCGGGCAATTCTCATTGCCGGCCGCGAAGAGAAAAACGATGCCTTTAGACCGTCTGCCTCCGGTTTTTGCAAGCCGGGTGATGGTGCTTACCACCGCAGAAGACCAGAACGACCGGGGGCTAACACCCCAGGAATTGGATAAAACATCTACTTTGTCTCCGATCCGGTTGAGGGCTTCCAGGAATTTGGAGTCGGAAATCAGCAAGTAAGGCCCGTCGGATTCCCATTTAATCGGGAATAACCTACAACCAGGAGCGGCGCCCACCGTCATCAACCCATCCGCTTCTGCCGCCGCAACACCCGCGCAGCTTGTTCCGTGATTACTTCCCGATTGATACATTTTTTGCGGGTTGGCCCCGATCCACAGCGTAGAGCCTTCAAAATATCCCCAACCGGCAAATTTGCCCGGACCGTTAAAATCCCGGTGCGCCAGGTCGCACCCATCGTCGGTAATCCCAATGACGACGTCGGGATCCCCAAAGTTTCCGATGTAGTTCCAGGCGTCCTCGCAGTTGGATGAAGCCCTGGAGTCTACTTCCGAATGGGCATAGCGGCGATGCAAATGCCATTGCCGCTGATAAAACGGGTCGGTAGGAATGGAAACCCCGTACTTCTTCACCCGGAAGTTCAGGTCCATATCGGCCATTTCCACGGTTTCCTGCTCGTTTTCAATCAGCTGGACCAGCAGTTTGACTGGGTTTATTCCGGTTTCATTGGTTAATTGAACCAGGAAATTCTGAGGATCATATTTTTCCAAAATCCGCAGGCGGTACTTGCCCAGGAGCGCATTTATGGCCTCCATGCCTGCATGCTCCCGAAAAGTGATCAGTACCCGGTCAGTCAAGAGCACTTCCTCCCCGGTTTCCGGATCGAAATACAAGTGATGGGCCACCGACGATTCTCTGGCTTTGAACATGGCCGAGTCTAATTCAGCTTCGGGAACTTCGATAATGGTGGAGCGGGACGAGACCTTCTCGCCTTCCGCGATACCCAGGTCTTTCAGCTCTTCCGGCAACCGGCGAATGACGAATTTGGTAGGCGATTTTTCCAGAGCAATCTTCTGCCCTGCCCGATAGGTATACACAGGAGTCATTGGGAGTATGGGTTTATGGTTAAAAGGAGGCAGGGGAGGAGCCATGGTTCCTCCCCTGCAATTCAGGTATCTATTTCACGACCGTCTTGATCAGCATCCCTTTTGTCACCGGAGTCGTCAGTTCCATGCCATTGACGATAGCCAGCTCGGCAAGGCGGTTCTCGGGCATATTAAAACTGCGCAGCGCAGCAGCCAGCGTCGCGTCGGCTGTTACCTGACGGACCTTGATCTTTTCCGGAGTGACATTAATTTTGGATTGGTCTGTCAGCCCTTTGAAATTCTGCATGGTTTGAAGGAAAGCTGGCTGGTAGGTATTGAAGTCGGCCAGATAAGACATTCCATAAAAGCGGTAGATCACATTGCTGTACTGAATCAGGTAGATTTGCAAGCGGATCGTGGTGTTATTTTGCGGGTTAACCTGATCAGCCAGGATACGCACTCCGGAAAGCCCGTTAACGGTAACCACCTGGGCCGGTTCCACCTGGCGAAGGGAATCTTTGGCTACGGTGGCATCTGCCGCGGAGCGCAGGTCTTTTTCCTGGGCCAGGTTAAACAGCAGCAAAGCCTTTCCGTCTGAAGGGGCGATCTGCACCTGGGTGGGCATATTCTGCACCTTCCAGGCGGCCGGTACGGGAAACTGGAATTTAAGCTCCGGGTGGTAGAACACATTATTCTCTACATATCCCTGGCGGGGTCCTCCCCATACACGATGCCGTCGATCATGCGCAGATACGCGTCGCGGTTGACATTGAAGTTGGTTCCTCCCGCTTTTTGCTGCCATTCAACGGCCAACTTGCCTACCGTATTGTAGCGGTCCAGGGGATCTGGGTGGGTAGACATAAACGTAGGTATTCCGCCCTGGTCGCCGCTCAGGCGCTTAATCGTTTGGAAAAAGCCCGCCATTTCCCGGGCGTCGTACCCGATTTTGGTAGAATATTCCACCCCAAGCCGGTCGGATTCCGTTTCGTGCTCCCGGCTAAATTTCAGGAACAAAAGCCCCAGTGCCTGGGAAGCCACATCGGCGAATTGTGCAAAATCTTTTGAAATAATCAACCCAAAGATCAGGCCTGCCTGGCCGAGGATCTGGGTGGTTTGCTGCCGCGCCCCATGGCGGGCGGTCACGTGGCCAATTTCATGGCCCAATACCCCGGCAAATTCCGCTTCGTTATTAAAATGGGCCATAATTCCCCTTGTAAAATAAACATAGCCTCCCGGAAGAGCAAACGCATTAACTACCGGGGAATCCAGCACCTTGAAATGGTATTCCAGATTACTGCGGTGGGAAACAGCGGCCATTTTGGCTCCCTTTATCCGAAATAAACGCCTGGATGGCCGGACTTTCATATAACCCAAAACTGGCGACCACCTCGGGGTCGGATTGAATTCCAAGCGCAATTTCTTGCTGCTCGCTCATCAGCATCAGTTCTTTTTTTCCGGTTACCGGATTGACAGCGCAGGAAAGCCCAACCGTCAAAAGGCCAAGGGTGATCAATGCCCGGGTTGTAATCGATTTTAGCAGGTTTCTCATTGTGGGAATAAATTATAAGTAAATGACAATACTGGATAGGTCGTTCCAATCCCTTAACGAAAATCAAGGTAGATGAATTACCCTAAAAAGGAAAGAAAAACTCCGAGGCAAAGGGAATATTTTAAAGGATCTACTATCGATTCCCTACCTTTGACCCAAAATTTGAGCATGATACGTTTTGCCTTGTTAGCCCTTGGGGTGTTGTTCACTTTAGTCTTTCCGCTCAGGACAAGCCGGCTTACCGGATTTTCCATTCCAACGGAAAAGCTTCTTATGAAGACCTTTCTGAAAAAAGCGCAGAAAGCCGACGCTTTCTTTTTCGGCGAGCAACACAACAACCCCATTTGCCATTGGCTTCAACTGGAGATTACGCAGGATTTGTTTGCCGCGAAAAACGGGGCGGTCCTCCTCGGCGCAGAGATGTTCGAGCGCGACAACCAGCTTCTGCTGGAGGAATATCTTTCCGGCAAAGTCAATCAAAAAAACTTTGAGGACGAAGCCAAGCTTTGGAATAATTATGCCACCGACTATAAGCCCCTGGTAGAATTCGCCAAATCAAAAAACATTCCTTTTATCGCCACCAACGTGCCCCGGCGCTATGCCAATCTGGTTTTCCGGCAAGGACTGGAAGCGCTGGATAGCTTGTCTGCCGCGTCAAAAGCCTTTATCGCCCCCCTGCCGATTGAAGTGGATCTCAATCTGCCTTCCTATCAGGAAATGCTCAAGATGATGGGCGGGCACGCCGCAGGGCCGGCCAACCTCAATTTCCCTAAATCGCAGGCTATCAAAGACGCGACAATGGGGCACTCCATTGCCCAAAATCTGAAAAAAGGACATGTGTTCATCCATTACAACGGCACCTTCCATTCCGACCTAAAAGAGGGCACGGTGTGGTACTTGATGAAGTATGCCCCCAGAACGGAGGTCGTGACCCTGGCGAGTGTGGAACAAAAAGACCTTTCCCAATTAGAGGAGGAAAACAAAAACAAAGGCGACTTTATCCTGGTTATTCCGGCAACAATGACCAAAACGTACTAAGAAATGCCTGCTTTTGCCATTGGGAGGTTCCTGGGAAAGTTCCGGGGGGCATCCCTGCGCTTTCCGCTGCTTCTGGGGGTTGTCTTAACGGTATCTGCCTTGGCTTTTACGGGGTCCGGGTGCAGGCCCTACAAGAAAGGGGAAGCCCTGTATAAAACCCATTGCGCCAATTGCCACATGCCCGAC
This sequence comes from Haliscomenobacter sp., assembly GCA_016713275.1. Classification (GTDB taxonomy): domain Bacteria; phylum Bacteroidota; class Bacteroidia; order Chitinophagales; family Saprospiraceae; genus JADJPL01. The sequence goes on along the minus strand of JADJPL010000010.1, from coordinate 197,733 downwards.
GGGACCGGGCTGGAAGGGAATATCCCGCCGTTAGCCGGCTCCGACTATTTTTTGGCGAACCCTGTGGCAACGGCCTGCAACATCCGGTATGGGTTGCAGGACACCATCCGCGTCAATGGCCGCGTTTATTCCCAACCGATGGCGGCGATTCCTCAACTTGGCGAATTGGAGATTACCAATATTATCAACTACATTGGGCACTCCTGGGGGAACCGCGCCCCTTACCTGTCTTTGGGGAAGGTTAAAAAAGCGCTGGAGGAATGCAATTAAATCGCTGGCTCTTTAACGAATAAAATGACGCCCGGGCGTTAATTTCGGTAGTAGTTCTCCCGCAAGTCTTAGGGATTTACTACCTTTCGGCACATCGCAAAATATTCTTGGAATGAAGCAATTCTTCTGGAAGGCCTGTTTGCCCTGTTCGATCTTGCTGGGCATGTTCTCGATGCAATCTTTGCAAGCACAATCATTGGCGATTTTACCCGACGCCGATACTGTTTATGTTTGTCCGGATAGCACCCTCACGCTGGTCGCTTCCGGGGGCTCCGCCTATAAGTGGTCGTCCCCGACCGTATCCATTGCCGATTCCGGCAATGATACCGTTAAAGTAAAATCCAACAACAGCATCTTTCTGGTTTACCTGGAAGGGGCGGTGGACGGCATTAAGCAGAAAGACTCGGTGTTTGTCATCCCTGCTGCGCCCCAGCTGAACGTGCAATCCCTGGATGCCACCCTGGTATGCCGGGGCAAGGATGTCCGCCTGCGCGCAATCACCAATACCGGGGGGTATGGGTTGCTTTGGCAGCCCGACGAAGGGCTCAGCAGCATTTCTGGAGAACTGGTCATTGCCCGGCCTAAAACCACTACCACCTACACCGCTATTTTAAACATTACCGGATGTGAAGTTCGTCGCACCGTTACCGTTAATATTCTCCCGCCACAGGTAGACATCGCGCAGGAGGATACCGTCGAAATCTGTCTTGGAACTACCCTGAAACTTCAGGCAACCACCAACACCGGAAACGCCCAGGGGCTTAAGTGGACGTCTTCCGACGGCCTGTTCAAGGATACACTGAAGCTTGCCGTAGACGTCAAACCGATCGTAACCACCAAGTATTATACCACGTTTATCAATGGAGGCTGTACGATCACCGATTCGGTCTACGTTAAGGTGGACTCCCTTCCAAAGCTCCTGATCGAGGCGGATCCAAAAAAGGATTCTTACTGTCAGGGAGAACTGGTCACCCTAAAATCTCCAACCTACGAACCGTTCCTGTACCCTGGTATCCAGCATAAATGGTTTCCGGACAAAGGGTTTGAAACCCCGGATAGCCTCTGGAATATGGTCATTACAACCCAGGACAGCACCATCTACTTCCGGGAAACCAAAATAGGCGGATGCATCGATACGCTGGGAATCTTTATTCCGGTAATCAAGCCAAAAGAAATCACCATCGTCCCTGCTAACCCGGAAATATGCCTCGGAGAAAACGTCCAACTTCAGGCGAGTTTTTCGGGGGAGGGAGAAATCAAGTGGAGTCCGGAACAAAACATTTCCTGTTTGGAATGCAAAAACCCAAGAGTAAACCCAACTTCTTCTACTTCCTACACCATCACCGTCACAGAAAAAGGGTGTCCAAGCTCCAAATCAGTTCCTATCTCGGTGTTACAGCCCCGTTGATGCCGTTAGCGGTTAACCCCACTATCTGCCGGGGCGACTCGATTACCTTGTTCCTGGCCAACCCAGAACCTGGGGTGACCTATCGTTGGGTTTCTGCTCAAATCCCAAACCTGGATGCGACCATTGCCCGGCTGCGCGTTGCGCCCACCAGCAACACGACCTATTCGCTCACCGCCCAGCGGGGACGCTGCCCTTCGGTGACGGCGCAAACAACCGTGAACGTCATCCAATCCGCCGATGTAACTGTTCCGGCGGCTCAGCGGGTATGCCCGGGGCAGTCCGTCACCCTCACCGCCTCAGGCTCCGCGCCTTCGGGGGTGCAACAATCGTTCCTTTGGACCTGGAACAACGGCCAGAACTCCAGCACCGGCGCCACCCTCACCGTAAATAACCTACGGCAGAGCACCGTCTTCAACATGACCTATACCTATGGGCCGAATTGCGGAGTGGTAACCAAATCCGTTCAGGTGACCGTAGAATCCGTGCCTGCAATCAACGGATTTGTATTTAACCCGGCGGAAGCGCCTATGGACGGAGTCGTCCTCGGAACCGCAGTTACGGTAAGCGCGCAACTAACGCCTCCCTCCCCTTCCGGAGTGACCTACTCCTGGAAAGCGAACAACGAATCGATCCCTGGAACGGCTTCCAGCGTCCAGCATACCCCAAGCGCCGACCCAACCACCTACACGTTAACGATCAAAACCAATAGCGGGGGGTGCGAGGTCAGCGCCACCAGCCCGCCCATCCGGGTACTCCAACCGGAATTTGATATTCCGAATGCCTTCACTCCGGATGGAGATGAGAACAACGATTTTTTCCGGGTGGTCTTCACAGGGAATATACAGATCAAGGAACTGCGGGTGTGGAACCGCTGGGGACAAACAGTCTACAACAACGACAATGGGGCCCAGGGATGGGACGGGAAAGTGAGTGGCAAACCGGCGCCTTCCGATGTCTACGTATACAAAGCCGTGATTGTATATCCCGATGGCCGGGAATTTGTTCGCCAGGGAGACGTCACCCTGATCCGATAACCCAGCGGCAACCGATTGGGCCTGTCCCTAATGACCCTTCTTGCCCTGCCCGCTATAAATATTTTCTTTTCAATTCTTTAAAAACTGCTTTGCAGTTTTTTAAAGAATTGAAAAAGAAAATAAAGTTTCACACCACAAGCAAGGAAAGATCTTTTGAGACACCCCCAGCGTTTGGGTTAGACGTATTGCAATGCCCCTGCTCCCTGCCGGGTAATCAGCGGTTCGTCCTGGGTACAATCGACAATCGTAGACGGCACATTGCCGCAAGGCCCCCCGTCAATAACCACATCTATTAGTTTTCTGAAATCCTCATGGATATCCTCGGCTTCCACGAAATACTCCATGATTTCATCATCCGATTTCAGCGAGGTCGTCAGGATGGGCCTTCCCAAGGCATGACAATAGCCAGCGGGATGGGATGCGCTGGAATCCTGGCGCCGATGGTTTTCTTTTTGTTCCGGAACATTTTGGGGACGTTTCCCGCTGCAGGCAGGATAAAGGTGAAAGGCCCTGGAAGGTTCTTCTTCAGGAGCTTAAACGTCGAATTATCCAAAGGAGGAACGAATTGGGAAATCTGGCTGATGCTCTCAAAAATCATGGCCAGCATGGCGTCTCTTGGGTCAAGGCGCCGAATCCGGCAAATTTTTTCCACTGCGGCGGATTGGTTTACGTCGCACCCCAGTCCATACACCGTGTCCGTTGGATAAATGATCACGCCTCCTTTTTCGAGGACCTCCACCACCTGGCGGATTTTCCTCTCGTCTGGATTGTCCGGATATATAGAAAGCAGCATGGCTCGGAAGTTAAAGGAGAAAGATACGGATTTAGTTTAAATCCTCCTCATTGAAGCCGTCCTCATCATCGTCGTCATCGCCGAGCATATCCGAGAGGATGTCTCTGAACGTCAGGCTGGATTCGAGCATGTCTTTATTGAGTACGTTAAACTCCGCCAATCCGTGCAGGGCCAGTTCCATGAAGAGGTACACTTCCTCCTGGTCCGGGGTGTGGGCTTCTGCCAACTTCCGAAGCCCCGCAACGGCGTCCAGGGCTTGGCGGTATGCGGTCTCGGAGGCATCGTTGATTAAATCGACGCGATTGCCTCCTGCAAACCAGGCCCGCACCACTCCATAAGGATCCTTCTCCCGGCCTTTGCGCAGCTTGTCCGGATCGGGGAAAAAGGTCAGAAACAACTTTTTGATCGCATGGCCCAGCAGGTGGATGGCCACGGAGTAAGGCCCCTCCTGTTCTCCTTCGTAAACGAGTTCCACTTTCCCGGTGATGGCCGGCACGACGCCCCAGAAGTCGGTAATCCGGGCAACGGTTTGAGGTTCTCCGTTGATCAGGCTTCGCCGTTCGGCGGTGCTGACGAGGTTTTCATATCCCGAAATGCTCAGGCGCGCCGAAACGCCGCTTTTTTCATCTACATACTCGCTTTCCCGGGCTTCAAAAGCGATTCGCTCCAGCAAGACCTGCAACAAATCCGGCACCCGAACCCGTTTCTTCTGGTCTTCCGCCAGTTGGGCTTCCTGCTGGGTTATCTGGCGGGAAATATCGATGGTTTTGGGATAGTGTGTCAGGATCTGGCTTTCGATCCGGTCTTTCAACGGGGTGATGATACTGCCCCGATTGGTGTAATCTTCCGGGTTGGCGGTAAAAACAAATTGAATATCCAGGGGTAGGCGGAGTTTGAATCCTCTGATCTGAATATCGCCTTCCTGAAGAATATTGAAAAGCGAAACCTGTATGCGTGCCTGAAGATCGGGAAGTTCGTTGATGACAAAAATGCTCCGGTGCGCTCTCGGAACCAATCCGAAGTGAATCACCCGCTCGTCGGAATAAGGCAGCTTAAGCGTAGCTGCTTTAATGGGGTCCACGTCGCCAATCAGGTCAGCGACGCTGACATCCGGGGTAGCGAGTTTTTCCACGTACCGCTCGCTGCGATGGATCCAGGACACCGGGGTGTCGTCGCCCATTTCAGCGATCTTATCCAACGCGTACCGCGAAATGGGATGCAGCGGATCGTCGTTCAGTTCGCTTCCCTCTACCACCGGCACATATTCGTCGAGCAAGTGGATCAGTAAGCGGGCGATCCGGGTTTTGGCCTGCCCGCGAAGACCAAGCAGCAACACGTTGTGCCGGGAGAGTACGGCGCGTTCTACATCGGGCAGCACCGTGTCGTCAAAACCAATAATGCCCTCAAAAACTTTATCTTTTCCCTGAAGCTTGGCAATCAGATTGGAGCGAAGTTCCTCTTTGATCGGCCTGGGGCGATAGCCGCTTTTTTTCAGTTCGCCCAACGTTATTTTATCCAACATGATACACCGGATTGTTATTGATTACGGTAAAGAAACGGAAAAACAACAGGATAGTTTTCTTTGCGCACCATATCCGGTTGAAATATTTTCCCGGAAAAACCGTTTCTTTGGGCTGGCGGTCTGCTCCTGCGAGGGGGAACCAACCTACATTGCATTTCGCCGGACTGCCTCAGAAATCCGCTTTTATACACAAACCGATCATTCACTGAAAAATTTTCCCTTAACATGAAAAAAATTAAGCTACTTTTTTTCCTGGCGCTGTCAACCCTCCTTACCGGTTGCTTTAACATCCTGGAAGAAGTGACCTTGAACCAGGACGGATCAGGGGCTTTACTCACTCAAAATGGACCTCAGCGCGATCCTTGCCGATGATTTCATGAAAGCATGATTCAGCAAAGCGCACAAGAAAATGAAGCTACCAAAGGACTTACCGAAAACCTCGAGAAAGATACCATGATCTTCCTGGAAGGATCTGCCGATGGAAGCCAAAGCCAAAACCGGCAGGCCGGAATTCTGGAATAATGTACAGATGCAGGTGAAGATCAGCGATAAAACAGATGAGTTTTTCACCGATATTAAACTGCGCTTCAAAACGGCTGACGACATCGCCTTTTTCTACAAGCACCTTCCCACGGTTATGGAAGAGGCCGGTACCGCTAACCCGGGCATGAACCCAACAGACATGCTTCCGGCAGGCGCTAATTTTAAAGCCGGCAAGAAATCCTTCACCCGCCTGCCCGCAAACACAGAAGCCAAAAGCGAAATGGAGGGCCAGGACATGGAGATGATGAAGATGTTTCTGAGCAACGCCAAATTTACCACGATCTACAACATGCCCGGGCGGGTGAAAAAGGTGACTATTCCCGGGGCGGAAATCACGGGCAACACCGTCAAAGTAGTAGCCAGCCTGATCGACCTGATGGATGGAAAAGCCAAGCTGGAAGGGGACATTAAATATAAATAAATCATGCTCGACAAGATCATGCGCGCCCTGCAGGACGCCACCGACGCCTTCAAAGCACAGGCCGCCAACCTGGGCGAAGGGGCAAAGGAAAAAAGCGAACAACTGATCGACGATTGGCTTCAGATCTTTCCCAAACTCCAGAAGTATGGGCTGCAGATCAATAGCTTTGCCTTGCAGATCGCGTTTAGCCCATCTTTGGAAGCCGAATTCCTGGGACATCACCATCAATTCACCCTGGAGCGTCTGGATGAGATTCTCAACGATTGCAAAGGCAATACGGCCTTGGTCTCGGTGTTTACGACCATAAAAACGACCTATGTGCTGCATCAAAAAACCAGGCTCTCCCCCATCGAGCCTTTGATCGTCCGCCTTCGGATCAAGATCGCCCCGGAGATCAAAGTGTATATCGGGAAGCCTTTGCTGGACTGACCGCGCCATGAAGGTGGAATGCTGTTGGATCGGAAAAACCCAGGAACCCTACCTCGAGGAGGGAATAACCCGCTATGAAAAGCGGCTGAAACACTACCTTCCTTTCGAAGCGGTCTTGATTCCCGATATCCGGGGCGCCGGGAAGGCGCCTCCGGAAGAAATCAAACGACAGGAAGGAGAACGTTTGCTTGCCCGGGTTAAACCGGAAGATTTTTTGGTTTTGCTGGACGAGAAGGGCCAATCCTTCTCGTCCACCCACTTTGCGCGATGGCTGGATCAACGCATGCAATGGACGCACAAGCGGTTGATCTTTCAAATCGGGGGCGCCTATGGCTTTTCAGAAGCGGTTTATTCCCGGGCCAATGCGATGCTTTCCCTTTCCGAAATGACTTTTTCTCACCAAATGGTGCGGCTGTTTTTCCTGGAACAACTATACCGGGCAATGACGATCCTGCGAAACGAACCCTACCATAACCAATAACATCGATTAATCTATGGGCGCCACCGAACTAAACATTACGCTGATCCTGGTCATTCTGACGGGCTTCATCTCCTGGCAAGGGTTCCGGAATCCGGAATTCGCCAATAAATTGCTCCACATGCCCTATCGGGTAAAACACCAAAAGGAGTATTTCCGCCTTTTGGCCGCCGGGTTTGTACACGGCAACTGGACGCACCTGCTAATCAACTTGTATGTTTTGTACCAATTCGGCGGCGTAGTGGAGCTGTTGTTCGGGTATCTTTTCGGACCTACTTACGGGCTTATCGCATTTGTTGTATTCTACCTTACCTCGATCGTGGTCTCTTCCCTGCCTGCCTACTTCCGTCATCAAGACAACCCGGGCTATGGGGAACTGGGCGCCTCGGGCGCCACGTCGGCGCTGGTCTTCATTTACATCCTGATGGATCCCTGGCAATGGTTCCTTTTTCCCCCGCTCCCGGCCATCCTGGTTGGCGTGCTGTATCTTTGGTACTCCAACTACATGAGCAAACACAACCCGGGGGATCATATCGCGCATAGCGCACACTTTGCCGGAGCGATTTATGGATTGGCGTTTGTGCTGGTTTCTACGTTTTTCTTCCGGCCGGTATTTCTGGAGCAGTTCATCGCCAAATTACTTCAAGGCCCAACTTCGCCCTTTTAACCTTCAAATGCCCTGAACCCCATGTTTTTTGTCGCGTCGAAAATCCTCTACTTCCTTATCCGGCCTATGAACTGGGTTTTGGTACTCCTGTTCGTTGCCTGGAGGAGCAAAAATCCAAAATGGAAAAACCGCTGCGCACTGGCTGCCCTGGCAATCCTCGTTTTGGGAAGCAACCGCGCTTTGCTGAATACCGTTGCCCGGTGGTGGGAACCCAAGCCTTCCTCGGCTCAAGCGATTACTACTCCGTACGATGTGGGAATTCTTTTGGGCGGTTTTTCGAATTCCTATGGCTGGCCCGTTGATGGGCGGTTCCATGTCAATGTCAGCGCCAACCGGCTTACGCAAACGCTGGAACTCTACCACCAGGGAAAAATCAATAAAATTCTGCTGACCGGCGGCTGGAGTAGGGTTCTCGGAGCGCCCAAAGGGAATGAAGCCAGGGAGACCTACGCGTTTCTGGTGCAATCGGGCATCCCCGAAGAAGACCTCCTGGTCGAAGCTCAGGCCAGGAATACCTGGGAAAACGCCTGGAACAGCAAGCAACTACTCCAGCAACACCCCGAGTTAAACCGGGTATTGCTAATCACCTCCGCCTGGCACATGCCCAGATCCCGGGCTTGCTTCCGAAAAGCCAGCCTAAACCCGGATATCTATTGCGTCGATTACCTTCAGAATCAATCGCGGTTGTGGTGGGAAGACCTGCTCAAATTCGAACCCGACACCTTCCAAAAGTGGGAATGGCTTATCAAGGAATGGGTGGGGATCGTGGCGTACCGGATTAAAGGGTATAATTGAGTGGTTGGTGATTGGTGATTAAGTGCACTAGCCACTAACCACCAACCACTAACCACCAACCACTAAAAACTCAACTTAACTCCCATCCTTCCCCACCAGGAATAAAACTCCTGCAGTTTGATCCGATCGGAATTGCCCAGGTAATACCGAAGAGGCGTGTTGGTCAGGTTGATCACATCGGCAAAAACATTGAGGTTTTTGGTTACGTCGTAGTTGGCGGTGAAATCGAGGCGGAACTCCTGATCGTAGTATTCGTCCAGATCGGCATCGGCGCCCAGGCGGTACAAAAACGCATCGTGGTAATTGGCCGTAAGGCGGGCGAAGAAGCGTTTGGAGTCAAAAAACAACGCCAGATTTGCGGTGTTCTTTGCTTGGCCGGGCAAGCTAATTTGCTCCTTTTCCTCTGTTGGGGAGAAAAAGCTGGCATCGTCGTCGCCAAAAACGACAACCGCATCGGTGAAGTTGGCCGGCAGCCGTTTGTTAATCTGGGATTTCGAATGGGTATAGGTGTAATTGGCGTATATACCGAGTTGCTTCAAAAAACCGGGTAAAAAGCTCAGCTTCAACTGAGCCTGGAGTTCGGCCCCATAAACCGTTGCTTCGCTGCCATTTATGGCTTTGGTTATTTCAACCAGACTAAAGTCTTTTGGGTCTCCTTCGTGCGCAAATCGTTTAAAAAATAAAACAAAATCATCAATTTCTTTATAGAATACGCCACCGGTGATTAAGCCTTTCCCAAAATACCGTTCTACCAGAAAATCGACGTTGGTGGATCGCGGATACCTCAAATCAGGGTTTCCGTACTTCACTTCTTCGCGGTCTTGTGCCCGGTAGGGCAGCACGTCATCAAAATTGGGACGGGAATACGTATAGGTTAATGCAGCGCGAATATTAAAATTCTCGTGAACGGAATATTTCCATTGAATTTGAGGCAATAAAAATTCGTGGGTGCGCTTGTCGGTTAAGGTATCGACGCCAACCAACCGCTTTCCATCCAGCACAATCAATGCCCCCTGGTAGTCGATAACAGTTTTTTCGTAGCGCAACCCGCCGATAAGCATATGCCGTCCGAAATCGTGCCGGACCATGCTGTACGCTGCGAAAATTTTTTCCTTGGCTTTATAATCTTCGCCAAAGGATTGGGTGCGGGTAGCTACGCGATCAAAGACAAAAAGCTGAGGGCAGGTTTCGTGGAACTCCCGAAGAAGCGCCGGCGATGGCATGTACTCCATCTGGTATCCCTTGTTCAGCAAGTTCATTTCTCTGAATCCATCATCCACCGTAAGCAAAGATAACGACGGCCCAACCCCGGGGTACAAGGTAGACTGGGGCGTATACGCGCCAAAGTCCTGGGAGCGAATGTCCCTGCGCTTGTCTTTCATCCTTATTTTGCCCCCAAATTTCAGATAGCCTTTGCTCGAGGTAGAAAAGGCATAGGGCAACGTTAAGTTAATCCTGGGAGTGAGGTTTTTGTCTTTGACCAGCCGCTCCTCCAATAGCAAATCATCCAGGGTATATTTGGCGTAGTTGGTTGCATTAACGGCGTTGGCCGGGTTGGGGAATACGATTCGGGGATATTCCCGGTCTGTGGTGTCCAGGGAAATAGCGATGGCCTGTCCGGGGCTTTCAAAAGCGGCTTCGAGCCGGTCGGGCTCGGATTCCTGGGCAAAAGCATAGAAGATCTGATAATCCAGCGTTGCTTTACCGATCCGGTGTTCGCCGCCAAGGCCCAAGGTGCTCAGTTCTTGTTCTTTCAGGCGGTCCTTGATATCGTGAACGATCCCCCCATACAGATAATAGGTTTCAGAAAGGGCATCATCCAGTTCGTAAATCAGCCTTCTTCGGGTCTCGTTGTCGCGGAAGTCATTGTACATCGCCCGGAGATAAACAAAAGACTGTTCGTTAAACTTAAAGTCCAGGGTGGGGCTTACGCTCAGCCGGGTTCGGGTAATATCGTAATGCCGGAATTGGACTTCCCGGTATTGGACGAAAAAGTTATTCTGCCCGGCATTCTGGCTCCCGAAGAACGGTCCTTTGACGAACTCGTATTCAATATTGTCCGAGCCCTGGTTGTTTTGGAAGTAGCTGGAGTTCAGATTGAAGCCGAACTTGCGAAACCCCTGACCATAAGGGAATTGCAATTGATAGTTGGGCGTTTGGCGCAGGTTGTTATCGCCTCCTGCCAAAACGGCCTTCAATTCTGGTTTTTCCCCGGCGGCCTCTTTCGTTTTCACGTTGACAGAACCGCCGATGCCATCGGCATCCATATCGGGAGTCATTACTTTAGAAACTTCAATGAAATCGATCTGATCGGCAGGGATGATATCCATACCTACATAGCGAACGCCTCCCTGCGGCGAAGGGATCTGCTCGCCGTTCACATTAAAATTGGTCAACTCCGGAGGCGTGCCACGCAGCTGGACAAACCGGCCTTCCCCCTGGTCTCGCTGCAGGGTAATGCCGGGGATGCGCTGCATCACTTCGGCGGCATTCATGTCGGGGAAAGTGGCGATTTGCTCGGCAGAAACAATATTTTTTATGCTTTCCGCCTTTTTCTGCTCCACCAAAGCGCGGATCTGACCTTCCGCTTTCCCCTGGACCTCTACTACATCAAGGGCAAAAGAGGCGGGCGCCAGGCGGATATTCACTTCTACGACCGGATTTTTGCTAAAATCCTGGCTCAGAATATAATCCTGATACCCAATAAAAGAAATCCGAACACGAACCAGATTGGCGGTAATTTCGGTGAGGCGGAATTCCCCATTGGCATTGGTGACGGTACCCAGGTCGGTTTGTTCCACCGCCACCGTGGCCCCGATAAGAGGTTCCCTTGTAGCGGAATCCGTGACTTTGCCATAAAGGATATTGCTCCTTTGACCGAGCATTGGAACGGAGGCGAGGGTTACCAGGACAAAAAACAGGTATCGGAAGGCGGATTTCATACGTTCAGGTTAAAAAAACCAAGGGCTGCCGTAGCGATTGTGCAGCAGAAAGGCAACACCCCGCTTCTACCCCACCGCAGCGGCAGCCCATAAATTAGTTAGTTTTCAATTACCAGTTTTTGGATATACCATTTTTGAGCTTGACTGGCCTGGAGGTAGTACAAACCGGCGGGTTGATTGCCAAAAGAGAACGCGACCGTTTTTCCTCCGTCCGTTTTCAACGTGCGCACCAGTTGGCCGTTAGAGTTAAACATGCGAATCAAGGCGGGCTCTTCGTTCCCCATCTCCACCATTACAGATCCTTCTGCAACCGGATTGGGAAAAATCTTCAAGGCGCCAACTTCCTGGGCCAAAACCGAGCGGGTTCCAGTCACTTTGGAAGGGGAAGAATAATGGATGACCAAACGGGGCCTCCTTTCCGGATGGTTCTGCCCGTCGCCGCCGTCGCTGGGATCGGCGATATTTTCAAACGATTCCCACTCCCGGGCATTTTCCACCTCGCTGGGGCCTTGATCCTGACCAAGGAATACCAAAGCCAGGGCATTTCCAGCCGTCCAACCCGGACGGTCGATAATTTCCTGAACAACCGCCTTCAGGTCCGGAGTGCGGTAGGGCTGCCAGAGTTTCCACTCTTCCTTCACCTCCCAAAGCACCGACGCGGCGGTCTTTGCCCGCTTGTCAATCAGCGAATCCTCCGTAAAAGTCGGCGCATTGTCGTTGGCGTCCCCCACGATGGTGATTTTAGCCACATCGTCTTTGGATTTCCCTTCATGGGAAAAAACGACCACATAGGCAGAATCGATAACGGCTCCTTTGGGAATATCGATATTCCGGAACCGAATACCCGCGGTTAGAATGTTGCGATCTTCGGGGGCGCCTTCCCAGCCTGCATCGATATCATCATCGTACAAGGCGTCAATTTCTTGGTTTTCCTGTTCGGCATCGTCGGAAGAAACCGCAATTTTAGCGGCATTATCGGTTATCGTATCCGTCACCTGAATCGGCATTTCAAATTTGGCGCCGCTTACCGAATAATAGATAACCAATTCCGGCCTTCTTTCCGGGTGATTCTGCCCATCGCCGCCGTCGCTTGGATCGGCAATATTCTCAAACGATTCCCACTCCCGGGCGTTTTCCACCTCGCTGGGGCCTTGGTCTTGGCCCAGAAAAACCAAAGCCAGGGCATTTCCTGCTTCCCAACCCGGACGGTCGACAATTTCCTGAACAACCGCCTTCAGATCCGGAGTGCGGTAAGGCTGCCATAGTTTCCATTCCTCCTTGACCTCCCAAAGCACCGAAGCGGCGGTCTTTGCCCGCTTGTCAATCAGCGAATCCTCTGTAAAGGTCGGCGCATTGTCGTTGGCATCACCGACAATGGTAATTTTAGCCACATCGTCCTTGGATTTTCCTTCGTGGGAATAAACGATCACGAAAGCAGAATCAATTCGGGCGCCCTTAGGGATAGCAATCAGGCGGAAGCGCATGCCGGCAGTGAGGATGTTCCGGTCTTCCGGGGCGCCTTCCCAACCGGCGTCGATATCGTCGTCGTATAAAGCGTCGATTTCCTGGTTTTCCTGTTCGGCGTCGTCGGAAGAAACAGCAATTTTAGCGGCATTGTCCGTTATGGTATCCGTCACCAGTATCCGGCGCTGGAACTTAAGGCTCTGCCCCGTCAGGGAAAAGGAAGAAAGCGCAAAAAAAGCAATAACAGAAAGGGTAAAAATCCGTTTCATCGGCTAATGATTTAATTCAAAAAAAACTTCCGATGAAAGTATCCCGGTCAGATTACTTCAAGGTATCCTATAAATGAATAAATTGTTAATTGAGATACACGCTACCGGATAGGGCTAAACTGACCGATCGCTTCCCTTACCCGATCCCAGGAAATGTATTTAAAATTTTGAGGAGCAGGCTTTTGGATTGGTTGGTATTTTCGCCATCTTGAGTGACCAGCATTCCACTGGAAAAAGGGCCTCCAAAATTCCGGGGGCTTACCTCTAGTCCGTCGGTTTCTCCTACGCCATCGGAGTGGGGGCCATCCCCTATTTTAAAGCTCCCCAGATAACGGTTAGCGCCTTGGCGTTCGAACACGGCAAAGGTGAAATTCCCCTGGCTTGAGGCCAGGAGATATCCTGTGGTATCAGATAGCGGAAAAAGGCAAAGTCCTTCTACGTCAAAAGAAATCCGGGGATTGTCCAGGCCGCTATTTTTCAGAAGGGTTCCGGAGGAAGGCGCAGTGGGCTCCGCCTGAAAACGCCAGATCCCCTTATCTTCCTCCCCGACGTATAAAAGGCCCCGAGCTTCATCAGCGACCATGCCCTCCGGTTGGGTGGATACCCGAAGCGTCCGGACCATTTTGGCGCTTATTTTGCCTCCCGCTTCCGGCTTAAGTAGCCATTGTTCGACGACCCCATTCTTTCCGTTAGCAAAGGCATACAAGCTTCCGGATTGGCGGCTGCGGAAAAAGCAAAACCCGTAGATTTCATCTACACTGGATTTGATCGCCTGGCGTTCAACTGGCTTCAGGGCGCCGTCGGTCGAATCAATGGAAAAAAGCCGGATTTCGTTCTTTTTCGCGCTCCGAACAACCGACTAAATCTACGGCTCTTCCCTCCGAAAGGACAAACCCGTAGGCTACGTCTATGTTATTGGGATTCCCAATGGGGTAGCTAAATTTCCGTTTTCCCGCCAGGTCGTACGCCTCGATGCCAAATCCTTTTACGGTTCCATAAACCAGGGATTGAGACGAATCCAGCGGGTGGACCCAGATCGCCGGATCGTCCGCCGCATCCTGATCAACTGCCTCCCGAACCGGTTCGGTTTCCACATCGGCTACGATGGTGACAAACGAATTGGGCATTTCTTTTTTCCGGCAAGAAAAAACAGTCGCAGCAATAAAAAATAAGAGCATACCAAAACGGGCAATCATAATCCAGCATTTTGAAAAACACAGCCTTCAAAGCTAGATGCCCAATGTTAAGTCAATGCCGATTTGAGGTGAAATAATTATTAAAAACGATCATCCTCCATGCCGTTGTTCCAGCTTTTGAAACCACTCTTCCTGGCTTTCCGCCAGGAGGTCTCCTCCTTGAGTTTTTCGTCCAGTTTGCGCTGCGCCCGGGCTATAGATTTGGTAATCATTGGATGTTCTAGGTTTTCCGTTTCCTCCAAACCCAATTGTTGAACGAGATTTACCAGGCGATCTCCTCCAAAACGGGAGAACAAGGGTTCGTCCAGCGCGGTCAAAAATAGCGCCTGAGCTGGCTTCCATCCTTTGGTCAGGGTGGTTTCCCGGCTCAATAACGGATAATGCTCCAGGAAAATAACCGTTTTCCCTCCACCTCTTCGGAAGAGGTCATGCGGCCCGTTGAATAGCAACTTCCGGGAGTTGTTCCCCAAAGCAGCAGCTCCTGAAAGTTTCTTCGGTCCGGTCAAACCAAACAAGCACCAGCGCCTGAGGGTGCTGCCGGATGAGATTAACAAAACCGGTTTGTTTGGCTTCCTCTGTGACCCATACCAGATCACTAATAAGAAACCCGGGGCCAGAGGCCCCCTTTTTGAACAGATCCCAAAAGCTCATGGCGTGCAGGTATTTTAAGCAAGATAAATGAATTTTAATGGACGACAGGAGGGCCTGGCCCAAAAGGTCTATAAAAACCGGGGAATCATTGGATCGTAATCCTTTTTTTTGGAACTTCCCCCTGAATTAAGGCTTTGACCATACTACTGGACATTTTGGGATCGAGACCTTCCAGGTTTCGCAAACCTGGAAGGTCTGGGCGCCAGGAAAATGAAAATGTCCAGTAGTATGGGCTTTGACGAACAGAACGAATTCCCTATGCAAAAGGTAGTCACCTTCGGCGAAATCATGCTCCGGCTAAGTCCGCCCGGCAACCGGAGGTTTTCGGAAACCTCCGCTCTTGAAATCAATTTCGGCGGCGGAGAAAGTAATATTGCCGTTTCTCTCGCTACCCTGGGCATGCCTGTCGAATTCGTTTCCCGCGTCCCTGCTAATGAAATGGGTGATGCCGCTGTTGGAGAATTGAAAAAACGAAGGCTCGGCATCCAGCACATTTTACGGCAAGGGGATCGTTTAGGCATTTACTTTCTGGAAACGGGCGCCGTAAACCGGGGAAGCAAGGTCGTCTACGACCGGGCGCATTCCGGGATGGCCACCTTGAAACCGGGCATGATCAACTGGAAGGAGGTATTCCAGGGCGCCGATTGGTTTCACTGGACCGGCATTACGCCTGCTTTGTCGGAAGGCACAGCAGCAGCTTGCCGCGAGGCCATCGACACGGCCAACCAAATGGGTCTTACGGTATCGGTTGACCTCAATTACCGCAAAAATCTCTGGAACTATGGGAAACCCTTTGCCGAAGTGATGACCCCGCTCCTCCGTGGGTCCCACGTTGCATTGTGTTCCCTTGAGGACGCCGAAACGCATTTTGGACTGACCGGCAACCCTTCCGCGCCTCCTGCCGAACGGTACCGAACCGTCGCTCCCCTATTTACCGAACTATTCCCGCAATGCCGGATGCTAGCCACTTCGCTAAGGGGGTCGATCAGCGCGTCTCACAACAGTTACTCCGGGTTGCTGTTCGACGGCCAACAGCTTTATCAATCCCAAACCTACCAAATCACCCATATCGTGGACCGCATCGGAGGCGGCGATAGCTTTATGGGCGGACTCATCTACGGGCTGCTTCATTTCAAAACAGACAGGCAAAAGGCGCTCAATTTCGCAGTGGCTGCATCCTGTTACAAGCACACCATTCCCGGTGATGCCAATTTGGCCAGCCTGGGGGAAGTTGAAAAAATTTTGGCTGGGGATATCAGCGGGAGGTTGGAGGTTTAGTGGTGGTTAGTGGTTGGTGGGTGTGTGGTTAGGTGAATACCTTTTTAAATAGGTCGCTATTGGATTCAACAACAGACAAAAATCCCTGGACTACGCTTTCCGTCGCGGAAGTCTATGAAAACCCCTGGATACGCATCACGCACCGGGAGGTGCTTAACCCGATGGGCCGCCCGGGTATTTACGGGGTGGTTCACTTTAAGAACCTCGCTGTAGGGATCGTACCGATCGACGAAAATGGCAACACCTGGCTGGTAGGACAATACCGGTATGCATTGAATCGCTACAGCTGGGAAATCCCCGAAGGAGGTTGCCCTGCCGGCGCCGATCCCCTCGAAGCAGCCCAACGAGAATTGAGGGAGGAAACCGGCCTGGTGGCTTCCCATTGGACGAAGCTATTGGATACCGCCATCTCGAATTCCGTAACCGATGAACTGGGGGTAATCTACCTGGCGCAAAACCTCACCGAAGGTCCTCCCGACCCGGAGGAAACCGAAGAATTACAGCTAAGGCTCCCTCTGGAGGAAGCGCTTCAAATGGTGTATTCAGGCGAAATAACCGATTCGCTCTCCATTATGGGGCTGATGATGGCAAAGGATAGGCGCTAGACGCTGGACGCTAGACGTTCAAATGCTAACGTCTAACTTCTAACGTCTAACGTCTATTCTCCTCCACCTTATTCTTCCGCCATAAACGGGTACCGGTAATCGGTGGGCGGATTGAAGTTCTCTTTAATCGACCGCGGGGAAACCCACCGCAGGATATTCCAAACCGAGCCTGCCTTATCGTTGGTGCCGGACGCGCGAGCGCCTCCAAACGGCTGTTGGCCTACCACCGCGCCGGTCGGTTTGTCGTTAATATAGAAGTTACCCGCAGCGTGCCTCAAGGTTTGTTCAGCTTCGATGATTGCTTTCCGGTCTTTAGCAAAAACCGCGCCGGTGAGGCCAAAAGGAGAGGTTTCGTTCAACAGGTTCAACGTTTCCTGATAGTGTTCGTCCTCGTAAACATAAACGGTCAGGACCGGTCCGAAAAGCTCTTCTTCCATGAGAACGTGCTTGGGGTTAGTGGTCAGAATCACCGTGGGGTCGATAAAATACCCGTGGGTTTTATCATACTTCCCGCCGGAGATAATCTCCACTTCTTTGTCCTCTTTCGCTGCGGCGATATAGGAGGTGATTTTATCAAACGCCTTTTCATCGATGACGGCATTGAAAAAATTCCTGAAATCCTCCGGCGAACCGACCTTGAAGGTACTCAAGGTGGCAGACAGGTCCTGTTTTACCTGGGGCCAAAGGCTACTGGGAATATACGCCCGGCTTGCAGCAGAACATTTTTGCCCCTGGTATTCGAACGCGCCTCGGGCAAGGGCCGTAACCAGGGCCTGAACGTCGGCGCTTGGGTGGGCGATTACAAAATCCTTCCCGCCGGTTTCCCCTACAATCCGGGGATACCCTTTGTACTTGGGCAGGTTTTTGGCGATGGTGCTGTACAAATGCTGGAACGTGCCCGTGCTGCCGGTGAAATGCAGCCCCGCAAAATCTGGATGTTCAAAGATGACTTGTCCGGCCAGCGGGCCGCTTACATATACCAGATTGATCACGCCCTCGGGCAACCCGGCCTCCAGAAGCACTTCCATAATTACGGCAGCTGAATAAATCTGGTTTTCAGCAGGTTTCCAAACCACGGTGTTGCCCACGATCGCCGGGGCCGCAGGCAGGTTGCCTGCAATCGAGGTGAAATTAAATGGCGTCAAGGCAAAGATAAATCCTTCCAATGGACGGTATTCCATCCGGTTCCAGGTCAAGGCGGCGCTAAGCGGCTGTTGCTGGTAAATCTCCGTCATGAACAGCGCATTGAAGCGGTAAAAATCGCACAACTCCGCCACGCAGTCGATCTCTGCCTGGAATACGTTTTTGGACTGGCACAGCATAGTGGCTGCATTCATTTTGGCGCGGTAAGGGCCGCCAAGCAAATCGGCCGCTTTCAGAAAAATAGCGGCTCGGTCTTGCCAGGGCATGTTTTCCCAGGCCGGTTTGGCTTTTAACGCGGCGTCGATAGCCATTTGAACATGCTCCGCCGTCGCCCTGGTATGATACCCGAGGATATGGCTGAGTTCATGCGGAGGTCTGATCGCTACGCGTTCCCCCTCGAAGATCCGCTTATCGCCGATAAACATGGGTATGTCCAGCTGCTTGGATTTTAACTCGCGCAGCGTGGCTTTCAGCGTGGCGCGCTCCGGGGAGCCCGGGGCATATTGCAGCACCGGCTCGTTTTTTATTGCGGGAAGTTGAAAAATAGCATTTGACATTGGAACCTGGTTTTATTTGAGTTAAATTAAATTACCACCCGGAAGATACGCTTTGGCAAGGACCTTACGAATGATCTTTCTATGCAAAAATGGCGTTTTTTCTCGCTTAAAACTCCATCGGCTTGATCCGCACCTGGGGAGGCAGAAAAGGGCTTGCATCCCCTCCTCCTTTAATGATTTCGCGGACGATGGTCGAACTGATATGCGAATACCCCGGCTGACTAATTAGAAAAATAGTTTCAAAGCCGCTCCCAATGATGTTATTCAACTGGGAGATTGTTTTTTCGTAGTCAAAATCCGATGCGTTTCTCAATCCACGCAGCAGGTATTTTGCGCCAATCGTTTGGCAATAATGGGCGGTCAGGTTTTGAAAATAACCGGTCTCCACTTTAGGCTCGTTGGCGAACACCTGAGCAAGCCAGTCGAGCCGTTGTTCCAGACTATAGAGCGATTGTTTCTGGCTGTTCAACCCCACGGCGATGACCACCTTGTCAAAAAGAGGGAGCGCGCGTTCCACCAGGTCGACGTGGCCGACGGTGATTGGATCAAAGGAGCCGGGGAAGACGGCAATTTTCGTCATTAGCCCTGAATTTGGGTTAAGCGCCAAAGATAAAAAGTCTGGAGCAAGGACATGCTATGCAGGGACAGGATTCTTCCATTTTCTGCCGGGCTGGCGCTCGGCAAGCATCCATTTACAATAGCCGGAAGGAATCCAGAAAGCGTTCGCTGGAAGGGTTCAGGCTTTCTCCTTTCATCATCACCGTTTGGACGGCAAAATACCGGCTCTGAGCAACAAAAGCCGGGTGCGAATAACCGATTTGGACTTGGGGCTATTGATCCTCCATACTTTTCCCGGATAGCCCAGCACAGCGCGGTCTTCCTGATACACGATTTCCCCTTCCACGCTAAAGGCTGCCTGCTCCATCGTGGCTTGAAAAAATTCCTTCAGCATCTCCACGGAGTCTTCGTGAATCGTGTATTCCGGATAGTCGCAATAGCTAACCATATAAACCATATCGGCGCTTTCTTTGCAATGGAAGGTATGGTATACCAGATTGCCCAGGGCGGTCGGAATGGTGTCGGCACGTTCCCTAAGCCCTGCCGGGGAAAGCACTTTAAATCCGCCCTCAACAGAAAGGAACTCGCTCCAACCGGACGATTGCTTCAGCCAGGCACTTGGAATAGATTCCTGGGCAGGCAAAAAACCGGCTACAAAAAACAACCCAAGAAATAAAACCCGCTTGTAGTTCAGCATGAATAAAAGTTATACCCTCAAAAACTCAAATACGGGGTAAAAAGTTGGTTGCCTTTAAAAAAACACTTAGCTTAGTTTGTTATTTAAACTATACCGGAGCCGGTCTGAAAAATTTGTTTTGCCCATGCCGCCAAAAAATACCCTTTCAGGTCGGGAACAAAGAACGGTCTTTTGAGACAGCCCCAGTATGAAATCAGCAGTTGGTCCTTTGTAAATTATTCTATGCTATGTCATTTCCTTCTGAATACACCCGTCCAGCAGTTACCGTAGACTGCGTTGTTTTTGGCTACGCAGTGGGAAAACAACTCAAAGTGCTCTTGATCGAGCGACTAAACGAGCCCTATGCCGGACGCTGGGCGCTTCCCGGCGGATTTGTCGAAGAAAACGAGCCGTTGGAAACAGCAGCTTTGCGCGAGTTGAAAGAAGAAACCAGGGTGCAAAACATCTTCGTCGAACAACTCTACACCTTCGGATCGCCCAACCGCGACCCCAGAGGCCGGGTAATTACTATTGCCTACTACGCCCTGGTGAACCTTGAAGAGCACCCTGTCCATGCAGGAACAGACGCCAAACACGCCCGATGGTTCCCGGTAGACGAACTTCCCCTGCTGGCCTTTGATCACCAGCTAATTTTAGAAGCTGCACTAAACCGGCTGAGAGCCAAGATCAGATACCAACCTATTGGGTTTGAATTATTGCCTGAGGAATTTACGCTTACCCAGCTTCAGGAATTATACGAAGCCATTCTCGGCGTCCGGCAGGCGTTGAACAAACGGAATTTTCGTTCCCGCATTCTAAAAATGGGGGTCCTCAAAGAAGTAGGTATCCAGGAACATGTCGCGCACCGTCCGGCCCGGCTTTACCGGTTTGACAGTGAGATTTACCACGAAATGCAGGAATCCAAGTCCAAGGAACTCATCCGCAGAGGCATTGATTTTGAAATATAACCTATCTTGATCGTGATTAGTATTATCATGGGATCGGATTCCGATCTCCCAATTATGCGGCAGGCGGCAGACATCCTGGAGGAATTCGGGTTGCCATTCGAGCTGACGATCGTCTCGGCGCACCGTACCCCGGAGCGCATGTTTGAGTTCGCGCGAACGGCCCACGAGCGCGGGGTGCAGGTTATTATTGCCGGGGCAGGCGGTGCGGCGCATTTACCCGGCATGGTTGCTTCCCTCTCTCCGTTACCCGTTATTGGCGTGCCCATCAAATCGTCCAATTCCATAGACGGCTGGGACTCCCTGCTCTCCATTGTCCAAATGCCAAACGGAGTGCCTGTAGCCACCGTAGCCGTCAACGCAGCAAAAAACGCCGGAATACTAGCTGCCCAAATCCTGGGCGCCTCCAACCCAGCCATCCGCGATATTGTCGCAGCCTACAAAAAACGCCTGGCGGAAGAGGTGGAAGGAAAAATCCGGAATCTGGAGAAAAAAAGGGATTAAAGTATACCACAGGAGGAGCTGCCAACCCCAATGCACAAACCAAGCCGGAGTTAAATCCTTTATAAAATTAAATTTCTGGTTTTTCAATTATTTCCATCAATAAACAGGAATAGAACCTAATCTATTTTCATATATTGGGCGAAACCTTTTCTAACTCCCTAAAACGCCTGAAATATGATCCGTAAAATTACCTTCCTGGTATTCCTGTTTTTGGCAGTCAATAGCTGCAACGAAGAAGCCACTCAGCAGGAAAGCCTTGCCCAACCTATCGTTGAAGGCCAGGGCGCTGCTCCCCTTCCCAAGTCGGAAATCAACCAATTCATCGAACGGCAGCTTTACCGGCACAACAAATTCGAATGGAATATGGGCGATGTGAACCTGATTTGGAGCGCATCCGTCCAAAGCGATTCCCTGATGGCTATTGGGTACAAACCAGCCAAAGAACAGCGCGTAGAAGACCGCCTGCACCTGATCAATATTCAAACGCCCGAATGGCAACGGGTGCGCCAATCAATCATCGATCTGGTGGTTCGGGAAACCAACAGGGAATTCCCTGGAAATAACTTTTCCTCCCGCGACCTGATGCCGCTGCCGGATAGCCAAATTCTCCCTGCGATCGACATTAAGATCTTTAGCCCAACCATCATCCAGAAATTGCGGGAAATGCCTGAGGTCCGTTACGTTGAGCCTCTCGGTTATAGCCCGGAAGGCGGCTTGCGCAGCGATTCCGGTTGCGGCGTCACGCCAGCCACCAGTATCCCGGCTGCCGACTACACGACCATAAGTCCTTCCGTCAAGCAATCCTGGCACCAGACGGCAATGAATATCCCTGGAGCATGGAGTCAAAGCACGGGCAGCGGGATTACGGTGGCGTTGCTGGACACCGGCACTTCCCCCAATCAAGCCAAGCTCAATGGCGAATTCAACTCCGGCCAATCTTCCGGCCGGACGCATGAACGGCTAGGGACCTATGTCAGCTGCTGGTTTTGCGGTACGCCCGACGGCCCCAACGACGGCTGCGGGCATGGCACCCAAATGGCCGGCCTGATCGCCGCCCCAAGGGGTAGCGGAGGAACCGCCGTTGGGGCCGCTTACAATTGCAACCTGCTCTCCATTCGCGTCACCAGCGATGTCGTTATCAATGGGAGTTCAGAAAAAACCGGTGTTGCTAATGGCCTAACAATAGCAGCCAACCGCTCCAACGTCAAAATCATCAGCATGTCCATCGGGGATGTCATTTCTACAAGCCGGGTTTCGGACGCGGTCAAATACGCCTACGGCAAAGGAAAGCTTATCTTTGCAGCAGCAGGCACCTCCTTGTCCTGGACGTCCTGGTGGGGAGTTATCTTCCCGGCCAACATGGCGGAATGCGTCGCCATCACCGGCGTGAAAGACGGCCTTCCACTGGAAAAGTGCAATACCTGCCACGAGGGGAGCAAAGTAGATTTTGTGGTGGTCATGCAGCGCCGCAGCGACACCAACCGCACCGCCCTATCTCTTGCGCTTAGCGGAAATACGCCGGCCTACGTAGGCGGTTCTTCTGCCGCAACCGCTACCACAGCAGGCATCGCGGCGCAGGTTTGGGCTACCAACCCTTCCATGACGAGGGACCAGGTACTGACCAAGCTCAAAAACGCCTCCTCCCTTTACCCCAGCAGGAATGCCAATCTGGGATGGGGCATCATCGATGCCTCCAGAGCGGTGGCCGGAATCTAAACACATGAAAATACGATGTCTTCCAAATTTCTCGCAGGTATCCTGCTTTCCTTATTTTTGGCGCCAATGAGCAGCAACGCCCAACCCAAGCCGCGAGCCAGAGACCTGGGAATCCCCTTTGAGGGAATCCCAGGCCCCTGGAATGCCATAACCGACGTCCCCGGGGTGGAAGTCGGCCAGGTTACCCTGATCGAAGGGAAAGGAAAGCTCGTGCAGGGGAAAGGACCTGTCCGCACCGGAGTTACTGCCATTTTCCCTTTAGGGAAAACCGCTGAGAACGGCGTTTTTGGAGGACACTTCTCGCTGAATGGGGCCGGAGAACTCACCGGCATGGCAATCGTCCAGGAGTTCTGCGAACTGCACGGCCCTGTTATCCTGACCGGTACCCTCAATGTAGGTATCGCCCACCAGGCGGCGATCGAATGGCAGCGCGACCGCGTGAAAAACCCCGACGCGCTGTACAACCGAACCCTTCCCGTCGTAGGAGAGACCTGGGATGGCTTCCTTCACGATGTATTCGGATTTCACCTCCGCAAGGAGCACGTGTTCGAAGCTATGAACAACGCCTCTACCGGGCCGGTGCTCGAAGGAGGCGTTGGCGGAGGCACCGGTATGGCTTGTTACGAATTTAAAGGCGGCATAGGCACCGCATCCAGAATCGTAACCTCTGGAGGCAAAACCTATACGTTGGGCGTATTGGTCCAGGCCAACTTTGGCAGACGACGCCAATTGCTGGTTGCCGGCGTACCGGTAGGTAAAGAAATCACGGATCTTATGCCCAAAGAAGGGCAAACGGGCGATGGATCGATCATTGTAGTCGTAGCCACGGATGCGCCTTTCTTGCCGGTGCAACTGGACCGCCTGGCACGCCGCGTAGCGCTTGGGCTTGCCCGGACAGGGAGCATTGCCACGAATGGGTCTGGGGATCTTTTTCTGGCGTTTTCGACCGCTACCCAGCTGACGCCTGCTGAAACGCCGATAGACGTTCAAATGACACGCGACATCAACCCATTTTTTCGAAGCGGTGGTCTATGCCACAGAAGAAGCCGTGATTAATGCTATTATCGCCGGAGAAACCATGGAAGGCATCAATGGAAATACCGTATATGGCCTACCGCACGAACGGCTAAAAGAAATCTTGAGAAAACGCCACGTACTTCGGGAGTAACCTGTTTCGAAGGCCGCCTTTATCCTTTGCGCATCTCCTTGTAGGCATTGATCAACCCGTTAGTAGAACCGTCGTGGTTCTCTACCGGAGTGGCGGTTTGAAGTTCGGGCAGGATTTTGGAAGCCAGTTGTTTCCCTAGTTCTACCCCCCTTCCGTTTCCGCTTGCGCTTTGGTTTTTCCCATCATCAACGCCTCCGTTTGGGCGAAAAAATTCGACAGCAGCTTTTCGTGATGGTCGCCAATGGCATTATGGCTGATGGCCGGCGCGATAAAATCACAGGGAATCAGTTTCGTCCCTTGATGAATCAATTGATAAAACGCATGCTGCCCATTGGTGCCCGGTTCGCCCCATACCACCGGTCCGGTTTGGTAGGTCACTGGATTCCCGTTGCGGTCGGTGGATTTGCCGTTGCTTTCCATATTGCCTTGCTGAAAGTATGCGGCAACCCGATGTAGATATTGGTCGTATGGAAGAATAGCTTCCGTTTCGGCCCCAAAGAAGTTGTTGTACCCTGGCCGACGTCAGGGAATAACGCCCCCTACCCAATCCCAGAACTCGAACATATTGTTCGTGTCGATGCCAAACTCCCGAACAGCCTTGGCATTGGTGGACAGGGCGACAAAGTGTTTGGATATATGCCCCGGATCAATGGCCGCCTGGAGAAACCACTGCCGCGCAGAATACGCATTGGTCATGGTTTCCTGGGTCGTAAAGGTCTTGGATGCAATGAGAAAAAGCGTGGTTTCCGGATTAACCTTCCGGAGGGTTTCTGCAATGTGGGTACCGTCTACATTGGAAACGAAATGACATTGAATCCCTGGCTGCCAATACGGTTTAAGCGCTTCCGTCACCATAACCGGGCCAAGATCGGAGCCTCCAATCCCAATATTGACGATGTGCTCCATAGGCTTACCGGTAAATCCCGACCACTCTCCACTCAGCACGCGGTTGGAAAAACGCTCCATCTGTTCCAAAACAGCGCGAACAGAAGGCATCACATTCCCGCCGTCTGCATAAACCGGGTTCGCGTTCAGACTGCGTAACGCCGTATGGAGTACTGCTCGGTGCTCGGTTTCATTGATCGGCTCTCCCGAGAACATGCTTTCCATTGCCGCCGGGAGATCGCATTCCCGCGCAAGATCGAATAAAAGCTCCAGGGTTTTATCGGTAATCCGGTTTTTGGAATAATCCACCAGCATATCCTCAAAAGAAAGGGAGAAGCGTTGAAACCGGTCCAGATCCTCCCGGAACAGATCGCGAAGAGGAACCGAGCCCATGGAAGTGAAATGCGCTTCCAGGTTTTTCCAGGAAGCTGTTTGAGTAGGATTAATCCGCGGAAGCATAGTTCAACATTTGTTTGTGCAAAGATGACCACTTTTGAATGGAATCGTCCTGAAAAAGTGGTGAAAAAATCCAGGCAAAAGATGATTTTCGTCACTTCAGGCAATGGTAAGATCCGGTATTTTGTCCATAAGAAAAAAAAATAAAGAGGCATGAAAAAGATCCTCGTCCCAACCGACTTTTCCGCTACAGCCAAATGCGCCATGACCTACGCCCAGATTCTGGCCGCAGAAATGGAGGGCGGACAAATTGACGTCGTCCATTTGTACCTGCCGGCAACGGCTGCGGAATACCCCAACATCGTCCCTCCGATTCCTGAGTTCGTGGAAGCCAGGGAAAAGATGCTTACCGAATTTGTGGAAGAAAACTGCAAATCCTTTGAGGGAGGCGTAGCTACTTCCTTGAAAGTGAACAAAAACCTGCTGGTAGGATTTCCGGCCGATGAAATTGTTCGGATCTCCTCCGGGTACGACCTGATCGTAATGGGTACCACCGGCGAATCCGACCTGCTGGACGAATTATTCGGCAGCGTCTCCAGCCATGTAGCACGGAAAGCTAAATGCCCGGTTATCCTGGTCCCGAAAGGTATTGAGTTTAATCCCATCCACCATATCCTCTACGCCAGCAATTACGAATCGGCCGACGAGAACATGGTCCACGCGCTGCTCGATTTCAACCAGCATTTTAAAGCGACGATTCACTTTGTCCATGTCCGGGAAGAAGGCGACACCGAATTCGCCCAATCCAAAGAAGACATTTTCAACGAACTCTTCACCAAAGGAGAACCGCCCTTCGGTTTTGAAATCGAAGAGGTAGAAGGCGCCAATGTTAGCGAAGCCCTCAACCGCTATGCAGAAGAAAAGGAGATTAATCTGGTCGTCATGGTCGCCCGGAAACGGTCCTTCTGGGACAACTTCTTCCACCGCAGCCAAACCAAGCGCATGGCCCTCAACACCAAACTACCGCTGATGGTGCTGCATTTAAGCTGATCGATTTCGAAGTACGATTTACGAAGTGCTATTAAAAATTTAAAAATCAACGATTTAAGTATTTTTTAATCATCCAATTTTCTGTTTTCCCGAATTTCTAACTTCTTAAATCGTGCTTCGTAAATCGTGCTTCGTACATCGTACATTACGTATGGCCTTACTATTCCAACCTGGAGGAAGGTCGCCGTTGCTTAAACCAAGAATAATATCGTAAGTTCCCGGAGCTAAAGCGGGCGTGCGGAACAAAGCCTTTTGAAGCAGGCTTTCTTTTTCAGGCCAGGAGGCCGTTGGATTTTCAAATACCAGCGGCGTATATTGAACGACTTGTCCTTTCTGAAGAAAAACGACGTGCGCTGCTACCGGATGGCTTCCCTTGCCGGGAAAAATAGCAAAGGGATACCTGTTTTCAATCTGCAGGGAAATGGAATAGTCCGACCCCGGTTTCAGTGCCACAGGAAAATCATCCGACGACAAGCGCACCTTTTGAACGACCTGGAAGCTATCCGCCCAAACGGCAGGGCGTATTTTTTTTGTCAAATTCAGCATAAAACTTCCACGGCAGGTATCCTGCCCGGGCTGCAGCACAAAAAGGAATTTTTTGTTTTGAAACGCCTCTTCCCGTTCCAGATATCGAATTGGCTAGGCCGGTAGAAGACATTGGTGAAGGTGTATCCTGGTTTTCGGGAATAAAATTCGTACTCCGAAACATCGCGGTAGCTGTTATGGAACACGACCGGAAAAGTACCCGCGATCTTGGAGAGCTCCGCCGGCCAATATTTCTTTGCAAAAGGCATCTTAACCCCCTCTGGTGGGAAAAATAAGACAACCCGGGCAAGCAGGAGGATTCCGGCGGAGATCCAACCCATGCGGGTGAATTGCCGGAGGAAGACCGGCCTGTCGGCCCCATAAAACAGGCCCATCATCGCGAGGGGAAAGCTCAGTACGGCGGTCCACTGAGGCTCCACGTGCCCTTTAAACGTCGTGTAAAAGAAGAAAGCCCAAAAACCCAGAATCAACCATCCATTCGTCTTTTGCCGTCTGAATGAGGCGAAAGACCTAAGGAAAAAGGGCAGCAACAGGGGGCTAAACACCACGGCCTGATTGAGAAAATAGGTCAGGGTGTATTTAAGCTGGTACGGATCATCCCTTCCGCTCAAATGGTAGCGAAAGGAAGGGAAATCATGGGTGTATTGCCAATATAGATGAGGTAAAAAACAGAACGGCGCCAAAAATTCCGGCAACCCAGAAATAAGGATTGCGAAAAAGCCGGAGGTTTGCCAAAACGGTAAAACCGATCACCAAAATGCCGTGGTACTTGCTATAGAGCAATGCAGCCATAACGGCGCCCCAAAGCAACGCAATTCCCATCCCCGGGCTTTTTTGAAATCGGCCGAACAGGTACAAATACGCTATGGAGAAGAAAAGAAGCGGGCTGTCCGGAGTAGCGGCTACCCCATACACATGTAAAAAAGGAAGCCCTGCCGCGACAGCCATCCACGAGGAAGAAGATGCACTGGGAAGATTTTCGGAAACCCATTTCCAGAAAAGCCACAGCGTGCCCACGTGCAGAAGCACCACGCCTAAACGAACGCCCAGCGGGCCTTCAGTCAGCCAGGAACCCATTGCCACAAGAAGAGCTATTGCCGGTGGGTGGTCAAAATATCCCCAGTCCAGTGTGCGGGCGTATTCCCAATAGTACGCTTCGTCCGGGTCGAGCGGCAGGAAGGCCGCCTGAAGAAGATTAACGAATGCCCAGATGCCAATAAAGCCCCAAACAGAGAACTTCATGGCTTCTACCTTGCCGTTCATCGCGTTTAGTCCCCCCCTGACATGATATCCCTTACTTAATCAGCTCCGTACGCGCCAAGTCTCCGAGTTCTTCCCAGGTCAGGACAAAGTCGGTCGGCCCGGCTGCATAGGAAGCGATTTCGTAAGAATTGTAATAAAAATACAATCCTTCTGGCGTTACTCCAAAATTGGAAGGCAACTGAAATCCATTATCCCCAAAGAAACCCGCTTCGTTGAGATCTTCATCGGGAGACAAGTCCCTGGAATCCCGGAAGGCTTTCTCTGCCAAGTACTTCAGTCCATCCACATCCCTGACCAAATCTTTTAATGATAACACGCGGCCATACTTTAAGTTGTAATTAAGCAGCATGGAATGGGAATTGGGGTGCGCGCCTCCGGTGTAGGCGTAATTTTCCAGGGCAATAGACACCATGCCGGAGGATAGAAAAAGGACTTCGCTGGTCGTTTCCAACTCCCAAACCATTGGAAACCCCGTTTCCTGGCCGTACGTGGTATAAGCCAAAAAGAAAGAGTCGGCTAATGCCTGAAAAGAAAACCGCCTCAGGTCGCGGTCCTGCTCGAGAATAGCCAGGCTGTTCTTTACGTGAAAAAGGATGGAATCGTTCAAATAACGCAAAATAACAGGTTGTATTCCGGACACAAATACCGGATAAACCACATTTACTTTAGCGCAATAATTTTTTCCTTCGTTGCAATCCTGGATTTCCTTGCTAAAGGATTCCATCCGAAACTCAGGGAGCGGTTTTTCAGTTTGGGCCGCATCCTCTTTATGGTTCTTCGCGCAGGTCTGGAAAAGAACCACCAGAACGATTAAGCCCGCCCACCGGAATACTTGCATACGTCATGGGTTTGATTCAAAATTACCGCCAAATAACGGTAAGCGCCGGAAATTCCGATTATTCCTGACGTTTTTTTCAAAAGACTCAATTCCACTGGGTTGCTCGTTGTTTGATCGCGTGGGCTGTTTCTTTTCCCAAATAGTGGTCAATGACCATAGACGCCAGGTAGATCGCCGGTGTCAGCAACACGGCCATGAAAAATTTGTACGTATACTGCACCACCCCTACTGCCAGGAGCTGATTCCATGACCAGGGCTCCACCGTGCCCGTCAACTGAGGCCCAAGAATAAACGCTACATAAAGAACAACAAAACTGTCAAAGAACTGGGACACTACCGTAGATCCGGTCGCCCGAAGCCAAATCATCCGTTCCCCTGTATTTTTCTTAATGAAATGAAACACGAACACATCGACAAATTGGGCCACCAGAAAGGCTGCAATGGACCCGGCAATGATCATCATGCCCTGCCCCAGCACCACCTGAAACGCTTTTTGCATATCCGGTACCCCCTGCATCTGGTTCTGCGTGACCCACCAATCGGCAGGCGCGAGCTGAATAGCTCCAAAAATCATGACGAAGGCGTAAGAAATCAATCCAATGGCCATTAAAGAAAGCAGCCGGATGCCGCGCTTCCCGTAATACTCGTTGATCAAGTCGGTCATGATAAAAACGATCGGCCACATCAACACCCCGGCAGAAAACTGGAGCGCCCCTGCCTTCCAAACAGGTTGAAATTCCAGGGTTCGATCCCGAGGGTGTCTTCCAGCGCAAATATCTTTACCCCAATAAATTCGGCTACCAACGCATTGGCAATGAAAAATCCGCCCAATAAAATAAACAGCCTGGAAGGGCGATGGGTGATAATGTCTTCGGCAAGTTGGGTGTCGGTTAGCCCCGGCGTCCCGTTGGGTGCGCCGGTTCCCGGCGAGGATGGTATCATGAAAGCTTGGTTTGCATAGTAAAGGAAGCCCGCCCAGGGGCTGTTTCAAAAGTCCGTTTTCGCCCCTGTCTTCCAAAAAATATTTTATACCGGTGGCAAAGAACGGACTTTTGAAACAGCCCCGAAAGCAAGTAGGCGTAAATGTTGCTGGAAAATAATCAATGTATTTCGATATTCAAAACAGCGAAACCAGATCCCGTTCTCCTGGCAAACAAAGTCCCGGGTTCCTCTGTTTCTTTTCCGTATGTTGCACTTTTTTTAAGAATATCCGCATGGGCAAGTTTGCTATAGACCTCAAATCTGGTAATATCGTCAAGGAAAGCGAGTTGATCGTTGGTATTGACCTTGGCACGACCAACAGCCTCGTAGCCAATATGAACCGCGGCAAACCAGAGGCCGTCAGGGGTAAGGATGGAAAAAGCGCTTTGCTTCCTTCTATCGTCCATTTTTCAGCCGATGGGAACGTCGTGGTTGGAGATCTGGCAAAGCAAAAATTGATTTCCGAGCCGCAAAATACCATTTATTCCGTCAAGCGCCTGATGGGTAAATCCTACAGCGACCTGGAGGGAATTGATGGGTATTTCGGATATCATATCCTGGATGACGACCCCGACAGCCTGGTCAAAATCCGGGTCAAATCGAAATACTACACCCCGATCGAGCTTTCTGCGGAAATCCTGAAGGAACTCAAACGCCGGATCGAAAACGCCCTGGGCGAACCCGTAACCAAGGCGGTCATCACCGTACCCGCCTACTTCAACGACGCCCAACGCCAAGCCACCCGGGATGCAGGCAAACTGGCCGGGTTGGATGTGCTCCGAATCGTGAACGAACCAACTGCCGCTTCCCTGGCCTATGGAATAGGAATCCTCCCCGAGCAGGCGGAAACCGTGGCGGTTTACGACCTGGGAGGGGGCACCTTTGATATTTCCATCCTGAAAATCCACGAAGGAATTTTTGAGGTGCTTTCGACCAACGGGGATACGTTTTTGGGCGGCGATGATTTCGACCGGGCCATTACCGACCATTGGATCCGGCAAAATCGCCTCAACCCTGACGCCGTAAAAGGGGATAAAAACCTGAGCCAGGCGATCCGTCTGGAAGCGGAAAATGCCAAAAAACAACTCAGCTATTCGGATGCTTACGAAGGGGCCGTGAACGAGCTCTCCTGCCGGATATCCAGGCAAGAGTTCGAAGCCCTGATCCTGCCGTTCGTAGACAAAACCCTGAAGTGCTGCGCCAATGCGCTCCAGGATGCTAAAATAGACCGCTCCCAAATCGACCGGGTCATTATGGTCGGGGGATCTACCCGGGTTCCCCTCGTCAAACAATCCGTATCTGGCTTTTTTGGGCAGGAAGCGTACGACAAAATCAACCCGGACGAAGTGGTCGCTCTTGGCGCCGCTATTCAGGCCGACATCCTCGCAGGAAACCAGAAAGACCTCCTTCTTTTGGACATCACGCCCCTCTCCCTTGGAATTGAAACAGTTGGAGGGCTAATGGATGTCATTATTCCCAGAAATTCAAAATCCCTACCTCGGTGGGGCGCAGATACACGACTTCGGTAGATGGGCAGCGGAATTTGAAAATCGCTGTTTTTCAGGGAGAACGCGACCTGGTGGAACACAACCGGAAATTGGGAGAATTTATCCTGAAAGGAATCCCGCCTATGCCCGCAGGGCTCCCCAAAATAGAGATCCAGTTCCTGTTGAACGCAGATGGCATCCTCAAAGTCAAGGCCCTGGAAGAACGCTCCGGCGTGGAACAGGCCATTGAAGTTAAACCGCAGTACGGGATCAGCGAAGAGGCGATGGCCACTATGCTCCTGGACTCCATTCGGCACGCGCAGGAGGATATGGAAATCCGGGGCCTGATGGAGGCTCGCAACGAAGGAAACAGCATCGTGCTCAGCGCCGCAAAGTTTCTCCAGCAACACCATGCCCTCCTTACCGAAGCGGAGATCGCCGCGTTGCGTTCCTACGCCGAATCGCTTAAAGCAGCCATCGAAGGGACCGATAAAGACCGCATAAATCAAGCCATTGAAGCATTGAATACCTTCTCCAATCCCTTAGCGCACCGGGCAATGGACTTTACCATTGCCGAAGCCATGCAAGGCAAAAAAATTGGATCTTAACCTTTTTTGCATGAGTAAAAAACACAAACCAGGCAAAGACGGCATCGTTTTTTCGACAAACCCGGATTTTCAGTTCCAGGAATCCGAAGAGCGCGTCGATGACCTTCCTCCTGCTCAGCAAAAACTTCGCATCCACCTGGACCGCAAGCACCGGGGAGGTAAAGAAGTCACCCTGGTCAAGGGGTTTATCGGGAGCGACGACACCTTGGAGGATTTGAGCAAATTCCTGAAATCTAAATGCGGGGTTGGAGGGGCGGCAAAAGACGGCGAAATAATCGTCCAGGGAGACCACCGCGACCGCGTGCTCGCGTTGCTGGTCGAAAAGGGCTATTCCCAGACCAAAAAGGCTGGAGGCTAAACAAGTCTATTCCATACGGTCAAGCCCTTCCTTCGCCCGCCACGCATGGGTCAGGACCAATACCCGGTCGTAATTGAGCATGCCTTCGCGGATGCCCTGGCTTTTCAAATAAGCATCATACACCCGGTATTGAAGCGCCGGAATAAGGTCGGGATACCTGTCCATCGCCGCTGAAATGGCCTTCAGGTCATTTTTTATTCCAGGAGGTAATTGGTCCCATGCCTGCTGAAAGGACTCCGGATCGGATTTCCGGTATACTGGAGCCAGATACCTCCAGTATCCCAAACGCCCTGCATATTCCACTGCGGGATCTCCGCTTTGAATGCAAGCCAGATAGGCCCAGAAATTGCAGGTCCCTTCATCGCCGAAGCCATATCCATGGGAAAGTTCGTGCGCCATCACGTAGGGCCATTGGACCGGATGAAGCCCTGGGTCAATATGCCCTTCCCCGGTAAACGGGAGGTACAACCCGGCCGTGCTGAAACGAAGAAAAACGCCTGCCGGATATAGCAAGCGGCCTCGCACCCGCCCATAATCCGGGTATCCATACCGGGTCAATACTTTTTTGAGCGATTGCCGCAGCCGGGGCTCTACATCGACAGGGAAATTTGTTCGGGACAAAGCGGCCGTATCTGTAAAAAAACCGGACGTTCGCAAGGAGGAGAGCGCGGCAGTCTCCCGGGTAAAATCTGCTGCGATTTGCTGTTGGTCCAAAGGGACCAACCTTTAGCCCCATCGCTTGCTCCACCGGAATCCGGTAATAATTATAACCCCAAGCCCAAAAAAACCAGGCGATCACCCATCCTGCCAAATTCCCTGTTTGTAATGCCCAATATCCAAGCAATTTCCATCCGGAAGCCCCTGCATGCCGCTTTTTTTTTCGAATGCTCCGGTACGCCCACCAACCGGCCCCGGCGAGGAGAAGGTATACTGCAGGAAAAGGGAGAAAGCTCGTCAAGCCATCAAAAAGGGTTCGAACGAACAGGAAAAACCCCCGGCTGAACAGGCGTTCCACCATTTCCGGGTTTTTGGAGGCTACCCACCGCAAGCCAACAGACACCAATCCGACAAGTAAACCCCAATACCCGCTTAAGCGAAGCAGGCGGTTTGCGCTATTCTGATTTCTCATTTTCCGTAAAGGACTGTCCCCGTTTTGACAATATTTTCATCTTGGCAACGTATCTTTGGAACCCTGAAGGCCAGTTTGGCGTTATCAATTCGTCCTTTTTATTACAAAATAAATCATTCTCGCAATGGCTTTTGAATTCACCGACGGAAACTTTAAGGAAACAGTCCTCGAAAAGAAAGGATTGACCGTTGTCGACTTTTGGGCAGAGTGGTGCGGCCCCTGCCGGATTATCGGCCCCCATATCGAAGAGCTCTCCAAAGAGTATGCAGGGCGCGTTTTGGTTGGCAAACTGAATGTCGACTTCAACCCCGAAGTCGCTATGAAATACGGCATCCGGAGCATCCCTACGGTTTTGGTCCTCAAAGACGGAGAGGTTGTTGACAGGCAGGTGGGCGCCACCTCCAAGCAGGTGCTCGCAAGCAAAATTGAAGCGCAACTCGCATAAATTGCCTTTTTTTTCGTAGCTTAAAGGGCTGTATGCAAAACGAAACTCGAGCGGCGAGGATTCCCGTCTCCTGAGTCCGTTTGGCATACTGCCCTTTTTGCTTATTAACCCTTGGATATGGAGCTTTTCGAAAACAACGAAGTCCGCGATTTTGGAAACCTGGAACTATTGGCCAGACAGGTGGTGGAAGGGTTTATCATTGGCCTGCACAAAAGCCCCTTCCATGGGTTTTCAGTGGAGTTTGCCGAACACCGGTTATACAACCAGGGAGAACCGACCCGGAATATCGACTGGAAAGTTTACGCGCGCACAGACCGCATGTTTACCAAACGATTTGAGGAGGAAACCAACCTGCGCTGCCAGATCGTCCTGGACACGTCTTCTTCTATGTATTTTCCGGAGATAGAACTGCTTCCATCGAAACCTTACTTGAATAAGATCCGGTTCTCGGCGCTCGCAGCAGCCGCACTGATGAATTTGCTCCAAAAACAACGCGACGCCTTTGGACTGAGCCTCTTCGACTCGGAAGTGCGCCAGCATTCTCAATGCAAATCCAGCACCACGCATTACCGGCTAATGCTGAACTATCTGGATCAGGTGATCCACAATCCGGAACCCAATAAATCCACCGCCGCCGCGAAAGCGCTCCACCAGATCGCCGAGAGCATCCACAAACGGTCCATGGTAATCATCTTCAGCGACATGTTCGAACAAGCGGAAGATACCGAGCACCTGTTCGCCGCGCTCCAGCACCTCAAACATAACAAACACGAAGTCGTCCTGTTTCACGTCGTAGACAAAGCCCGCGAAGTCGATTTCGAGTTTGAAAACCGGCCCTATCTGTTTATTGATATGGAAACCGGGGAAAAATTGCGCCTTCAGTCCAATCAGGTAAAAACCCACTACGTCGAACAGATGGCGAAATTCCTGGAAGAACTGAAGTTCAAATGCCTCCAATACCGCATCGACTTTGTCGAAGCGGACATTAATCAGGGCTTCCGCCCCATTTTACAATCGTATCTGGTGAAACGCAGCAAAATGCGGGTTTAATTCAAGCCTGCCAAAACCGGTAATTTCTATGATCCGCCTTTCCGACATCGATTCGCGCCCTCCCAAACACGCTGACAAAGACGATTACAAAGACCTGACCAAGGAATATACCGACCGTCTGGGAGCGCTGCAGGACAAGCTCTATGCCCAAAAAAAATACGGGGTCCTGGTGATCTTCCAGGGAATGGACGCCAGTGGAAAAGACGGCGCCGTCAAAAATGTATTCGAGGAATGCCAGCCTTCAGGTCTTCGGGTTACCTCGTTTAAACGTCCTACCGAAGAAGAATTCGCCCATGATTTCCTCTGGCGGGTTCACCAGCATGCCCCTCCGAAGGGGATGATCCACATCTTCAACCGGTCGCATTACGAAGATGTGTTGATTCAGCGCGTCCACAAATGGGTTGATGAAAAAACCGTGGACAGCCGGTTCGACGCCATCAACGCCTTTGAATCGCTGCTCCAAACCCACGCCAATACGGTTGTTTTCAAGTTTTATATGCACATCTCCTACGAGCAGCAAGCCATTGAACTTCAAGAACGGCTGGATTCCCGATCCAAAAACTGGAAACACAACGAGGGCGACTGGAAAGAACGCGAATACTGGTCCGAATACATGCGCTGTTACGAAGACGCATTCAACCGATCGGTTTTGCCCTGGACGATCGTGCCCGTCGACGAACGCTGGTACCGGGACTATGTCATTTCCAAAACCATCGTTGAAAAACTCGAGCAATTAGGCCTCGATTATCCGCCTTTTCAAAAAGTAAAAAAACCGTAAGTACTCCATGCAGGATAAAATGCGCGTAGACAAATGGCTATGGTGCGTTCGCATTTTCAAATCCCGGACCATCGCCATCGACGCCTGCAAAGCAGGAAAGATCAAATCCGGAGCCCTCTCTCTGAAGCCTTCGCACCTCGTTCAGCCCGGGGATCTGATTGAAGTGCGGAAAAACGGGTTTAACTTCCAGTTCCAGGTCCTTCAACTGCTCAAAAGCCGGGTTTCCGCTCCCATTGCCCAAAGCTGTTACGCCAATCGCACCACCGAAGAAGAACTCAATAAATACAACGATTGGTTCGTCGGCAAAGGAACCCCCGGAAAAAGAGAAAAAGGCGCTTAGCCGCCCTACCAAGCGCGAGCGGCGCCAAATCGAAGGGTTCAAATCAGACGATGATTTTGAACTCGATTGGGGCGATGCCGAGTAGCCCTACTCTGCGGATTGTCTTTTCACCTCGATTTTCGGGGGCAACAACTTATACAACAGGGGCGTAATCACCCGGCTGAGCAGCGTCGAACTGATCAACCCGCCTATCAGCACGTAGGCGAGCGGAGAAATCAGCGGCGACCGTTCCAGCGCCAGCGGCGTCAATCCTCCTATTGCCGTCAGGGTCGTCAGGAGAATGGGCAGAAACCGCGTCTCCGCGCCTTCCACAATGGCTTCTTCTAACGGTTTTCCGGCTTCCCTGAGCTGATTGGTGTAATCCACCAGCAAAATGGAGTTTTTAATCTCGATCCCCACCAGCGCAATCATCCCTACCGTCGCCACAAAGGAGAGGGTCTCTCCGATCATAAACAGCATCAGCAACGCACCGATGATGCCCAACGGAATGACCGATAATACAATAATTGTGCTTTTGAACGTGCGAAACTCCAGGACCAAAATCGCCAGGAGGCCAAACACGGCGATGATAAAAATCGTCTCTATTCCTCCAAACGACTCCGCCTGGGTTTCCCGCTCGCCCCCGGCATAGAAAGAAACCGACGGGGGGGTGTCCAGCGCATCCAGTTTCGTTAAAAGTTGGTCGGTCAGAGCATAGGTGTTGTACCCGGTTTGCACAAACGCGGTGACCGCAGCAAACCGCTCCTTATTAAAGTGACGGAGTACCGAAGGCGAACTTTTTAGCGAAACCCTGGCCACCTGATCCAGAGGGATCATCGCCCCGGAAAGGGAATTGACGTAAATTTTGGAAAAAACCTCCAGTGCCTGCTGCTGGTTTTCTTCTACCGTCACGATAATGGAATACTCTTTGCCTTCCGGTGTCCGGAATTCGCTAACCTCCAGCCCCGCAAGACCGAGCCGGATCGTCCGGGCAATCTCGCCTACGGGGATGCCCAGCATACCTGCTTTTTCCTTATGAATGACCACCTCCAGGTCCGTCTTGGGCACGCGCAGGGGGTTGTTGACGTAAATCAGCCCATCCATGCTGCGCATGATCTGCTCCACCCGGAGCGACCAGGAACGAAGCGAGTCCAGATCTTCGCTTAGGACCCGGATCTCCACCGGCGCATCGACCGGAGGGCCCTGCTGAAACCGGCGAACCTGGATCTTGGCCCCGGCAAAGTCGACGAACCGGGCCCGAAGCGTATCGGTAAGCGCCGTTAGCTCAGGAACCGCCGTATGGGGTTTTACCTGCACGAAGAGCTGGGCGTAATTGGGCGCATTGTTCTTCTGAAATTCGTTGTAATAGATCCGAGGGTTTCCTTTCCCTACGTTGGTACTGACCCCAACTACCAATGGGTGTTGTGTCAACTCTTCCTCTACGGCGTGCGCAATGGCGTCCGTCGCCTCAATAGAAGTTCCTAGCGGCGCGTTCACGTCCACCATGAACATTGGCTTCTCCGACATGGGAAACAAGCTAAACCCAATCCGGGGCACGAGAGAAAGGCTTCCCAAAAAAATCAGCAGCGTGAAGAGCAAGGAAAGCCAGGGAAAACGAAAGGCCAGCATCAGGGCCTTTTTGTAGGGGTCGTTCAAATACCGCTTGAATGCCCGAAGGAAAAAATTCCCTTCCACCTGCTCATGCTGTCTCAACAACATGCTGGACAAAAAGGGGATGATGGTGATCGCAACAAAAAGCGAGGCGATAATCGTCAGAATGACCGCCATCGGCAAACTGCGGATAAAATCCCCGGAGCCCTCCGGGAGGAAAGCCAGCGGAAGGAAAGCCAAAATCAGGGTGGCTGTGCACCCTACCACCGCTATGCCTATTTGCTTGGTCGCTGCAACGGCTGCTTCCTTTCTGGAATATCCCATTCGGAGAAACCGTTCGATATTTTCTACCACGACGATGCTGTCATCCACCAGCAATCCCAGGGAAACCACCAAGCCCACGATGCTCAACTGGTTCAAAGAGTACCCGATTAAATTCAGCAAGGCTAAGCCAATGGATAGGGATAAGGGAATAGAAATCATCACTACGGCAGAAGCCCGCCACCCCAAAGGTAACAGTGTAAGAAGTACTAACAGCACAGCAATCAAAAAATCGCGGCCCAATCCAGACAATCGGCGCTCTACATTAACAGCCTGGTCAAAGGCTACTTCCAGGCCAATACCTGCGGGCAGCGTGCGCTTAAACTCGCCTAATGCCGGTTTTAGAACCTGGTCATTCTGGACGATATTCTTCAGGTCTTTCAGCATGGCGACAACCCAAACGGATTTTTTCCGTTATACCTGGCCACATGCGTCAAATCCTCATCCTGCAGCTCCACTTCGGCGATATCTTTCAAATAAAGAACCCGGCCCTCGGGAGAAGCTTGAATCACCGTGTTCCGGACGTCGTCCAACGCTTCGTACTGGCTATTCGTCTCTACATTGAACTTCCTGGACCCCAGGTCAATACTTCCTCCCGGAATATTCAGGTTGCTGCTTTGCAGCGCCACAAGAAGCTGGTTTGCCCCAACGCGGTACTGGGTCATGCGTTCCAAATCCAGCCGCACTTCCACCCGTTGTTCTGGATAAGCCTGGATTTCCACTTTTTTCAAATCGGGAACCTTTTCCAGGTGCTTTTTCAGGCGCTCCGCTTCGTCAAACAGCTTGGAATACGGAGCGTTATCCGAGGTCAGCGCGACTTGCAAGATGGCTACATCGGAGGATGTCGCCCGCGTCACTTCCAATCCCGCCAACTCCTCCGGCAAATCCGTTCGAAGCCGGTTCACTTCGCGAACTACGTCGTTATTCTTTGAATCGACATCGACTCCATACGAGAACTCTACCCGCATCAGCATGATCCCATCGTCGCAATCCGTAATGATCTTTTTGATGTCGTCGAGTTCGTAAATAGCGTCTTCTATCGGTTCGGCCACCAGCTCTTCCATATCCTTAGGGCCAGCGCCCGGGTAGATAGCCAGAACCACGAAGATCGGCGCATTAAAAGGCGGATCTTCTCCCCTGGGCATATTGAACAGGGCGCTAAGCCCCAGCAGCAGCACCATCAGAAAGATAATGATGGTAAACTGGTAGTTTTTTACTGAAAATTCTGCAAGCTTCATGGAACGGCGTTTACTGAATGATCTTTATTTTTCGTCCATCCTCCAGAAAAAGCCCTCCGGTGGTCGCAACCTGTTCTCCTGGGGTTAATCCCTCCTGGACGACGACCCAGTCCCCATACAGAGGTCCGATGCGAACGGTTCGGCGTGCGGCGGTTTGTCCATCCGGGTTGATCACATAGACCGCCCCAGAGCCATTCTGGCTTTCCATCAAAGCGTCGATAGGAATTACGACCGACGACCCCGCTTTTTCAGGGCTGATCCGGAGGGAAGCAGCCAGGCCAGAGGCGAGTTTGGGCGGCCTGGTCAAAAGCTCGACTTCGGCATCAAAGGTTCCGGACTGAGGATTGACAACATCGGCGAGGCGCTTGACCCGGCCCTGGAAAACCTGCCCGGGAAAGGCGTCAAAAGCAATCTCTGCCAGGTTGCCAGGCCTCAGCCGGGCCCAATCCCGATCTGACAACCCGGCCTGGATGGTCCAGTCCCCGGATTCATTTCCCAAAAGGAAAAAGACCGGCATGCCAGGGCCGGCTACTTCCCCTTCGCTCAGGAGTTTGCGGATAACTTTGCCGTTTACCGGCGACCGCACCTCTGAATATTGCTGATTAAACCGGGCGATTTGGATGGATTCCTCTGCCAGCCGGACGGCGGTGGAGGCATTCTGCACCTGCTCCAGCGTAGCCACGCTATCCGCATACAGGTTTTTTGCCCGTTGAAGGTCTCTTTTGGCTTTCGCAAGCCCTTCCTCCGCCTGCTGCGCCTGGGCGTTGATCTCCGCCATGTGAAGGGTTGCCAGCAACTGGCCTTTGAAAACCCGGTCGCCCTCCTCTACAAAAGTGCGCTTAATTACCCCGCCGGTTTTAAACCCAGGCTTGGCTTCTTGCCCGGAGGTCAATATGCCCGAAGCCACAACCGGAAAAACGAGGACCCGCTCCTCGGCTTGAGCGATTCGAACCGGAATCACTTCTTCCGGAGCGGCAGCAGGGCTTTCCTGCTTGGATTTCGACTGGCACGCCATAGCCACGGCTGCGACACATGCCAATAATGCAACGTATCGTTTCATATTATTTGGATGGATTTTCCAGTGAAAAGGCGGCTAAAGCCCGTTCCAGTTCCGCCTGCCGGATAAGCAGCGTATACTGCGAAATTGTTTGTTGGGCTTCAACCGTGGTCAACTGCGTTTGCGCATCTAGTAGCTCCAGGAAGTTCGCCACGCCCTCTTTGTAGCGCCGGAAAGTATCCTGATAGAATTTACGCGCACTGACTAATTGGGTGTTGTAGCTCTCCCAATTGGCTTGCTCTGCGGTAAAGGCGTTTCGGGCCAGAGCGGATTCCAGTTGAATAGCCTGTTGCAACTGGACATAATCCTCTTCCACCAGCGAAGCGGCAAGGCGGGCTTGCTGCACCTTTAACTTTTGCCTTCCCGCATTCCACACAGGTACTTCCAGGCTCAGCCCAAGCATCGCATAGCCTCCCCATTTAAAGTCAAAATTTTGGGAACCCAGATCCAGTTGAGCGCCCAAAGAAGGCTTTCGTTTGGCCTCTTCCAATTCGATCAACCACTGGTTTAATTGGCGCACTTCGCCCAGTTGGGCAAGTTCCTCCCGGGGAAGGCTTTTTAGTTCGGGTGATTCAGGAGTCAGCAGGAAGCTGGAATCCACCGCAATGGCAGCTGCCGGATCCCGGTTCAGCAGGTAATTAAACAGCAGAGCGGCGTTCTGGACATTAACCTGAGCCTGAATAATTTGGCTTTCCAACTTCGCAATTTCCGCCTGGTTGCGATCGAGGATAGAAGGAATAAGCTTTTCGTTGCGCAGGAGGCTTTGATTAACCCTTTTTTGCTCCAGCAGCAGGTCCTTATTTCTTTTATAAATTTCCACCAGCTCGGCTGCCTGCAAATACCGGAAATACGCCACTTTAACCTCCTTTGCCAGTTCCCGTTTTAAAATCTGCGCCTCTATGGCTTTTAATTCCAGTTGTCCGCCCTGGATTTTCTTATTTACCTCGATTTCCGCATTTAAAATAGGTTGCCGGATTCGGAACCGGGCATCGTAGAAATTACTCGGCAACAGTTGCTCGTTTACATTTTCTATTTGCGGGAACGAATTGGACTGCGTCAACACATTAAGGGTAGAATACACCGG
Source organism: Haliscomenobacter sp. (assembly GCA_016713275.1). Classification (GTDB taxonomy): domain Bacteria; phylum Bacteroidota; class Bacteroidia; order Chitinophagales; family Saprospiraceae; genus JADJPL01. The sequence continues at coordinate 156,237 of JADJPL010000010.1, read as the reverse complement.
GTTCATCAAATCGCCTACCGGAAATTCAATATTCCGGCCTCCCTCCGCCAGGGTATAGGTCGTTCCAAAAGCCGCTTCGGGAAGAAACATCCGGCGGGAAGCTTCCAGGGCGAGTTTTTGGCGCTCGAATGCGATGGCCGATTGCCTTAATTTCGGGCTATTTTGGAAGGCTTCCTGGATATATGCCGTTAAGAGATCGGAAGATTGCCCCTGCAGCGCGGGACAAAAGCCAAGAATCAGCGCAAACGCCAATCCGGGAAAAGCTCTGACATGCATGGATCGTCAATATTGGTGAATCAGCTGCAAAGTACCGGAAATCCTGCACCGGAAAAAACCCTTTTTGATCAATTGCACATTTTGAACCCCGAATTGTCGTTTTGAGCAGTTAAGATGAAATTCCGCAGAAAAAGTTCGGAAGGAGGCCTTGCCAAACTAGCGACCAAGGCAAGTCTGAAAAAACTTCAATCACGCAAAAACAGCAACGGATAAGAATTTAAATTGGTTGACAGATTGCCAAATACTACGCGCGCTCAAAAGAAATCGGAGGTTATTTCAACCCCGAAAAACGAAGCAGGCCTATGAATAAAGAGGAGAATGGAAACAAAATTAGAAAGAAAAGACCATTTTCTTTCTAAAAATCAGGTTTATTGCAAAATAAAATGAAAAAGAATTGAATTATAATTTATAAAACCTATACATTTGTTCAAAATTAAATAAAAATGGCAAAAATCACATTAACTCCCCTGGAGGTTAATCAGTTGGTCGACAATTACAAATCGGAGTTGCGCAAACTGGAATTCCAGGTTGAAGCGGTTAAAACCGCCATTGGCCAGCTGGAAGGCGGGCCTGTTACTCCTACCACCATAACGGCTCCTGTTGAGAAAAAAATAGCAGAACCAAAAAAACGGGGCCCAAAACCTAAAAATAAAGAAGCCCAAGCTACTCCGGAAGTAGTTGTTCCCGTAGAAGAACCGGTTGTAGCCGAAGCTCCAAAGAAACGTGGGCCCAAATCCAAAGCGGTAACAGCAGCCGAACCAAAAACGGTTAAAACAAAAGCCCCCAAAGCAGAGAAAGCAGAGAAAGCAGCTAAGCCAGTAAAAGCCCCTAAGCCAGCTAAAGCACCCAAAGCAGAGGAAGTTTCTAAAACGGAAGCGGCTAAAACGGAAACGCCCGAAGCAAATAAAAAACCAGCCAAAACAGGAAAATCCAAAGCGGTAGCCGCTCCTAAAGAAGAAGCCAAAACGCCTGCAAGGAAAGGACGTCCAAGAACCAAGAATATAGACGAAACACCAACCTCCACTGAAAAACAGAAAAAAGCCAAGCCTGGGCCAACCTCAGCTTATTCGGAGTGGGATACGTTTATCCTGGATACCATGACGCGGGTCGGAAAGCCTATGGCGAACGCCGATTTGCTGGATTATATGAAAACGGAACGGGATGCGCGGAGCAATGAAAAAGAATACCAGATTGGAGACTCGCGCCTGAAGGAATTGCTGAACCGCAGCCTCCAGAAGCTGGGCAACAAAATGGATCTGCTTGTAAAAGAAAATTACGAAGGCAGAGGATTTCTCTACCGGCTCAAATAATACGCAGCACCGTCGACACGAAACAGGAGCCGTCCCGAAATAGGGGCGGCTCCTGTTTTTTTATGCTTCTACCCGAACCAAAAATTCGTTTCGCTCCTCCACCCGGCCAATCGGCTTCAGATCGAGCCCTTCTTTCGCTGTTCTTTCCAAAAACGCTGCAACGTGCGCTTCACTTATGGCTACCAAAAGTCCTCCGCTGGTTTGGGGGTCGCAAAGGATTTCTTTGGCGCGCTTGGGGATGGCTGCTACCTTATGCCCATAACTTTCCCAATTCCGGTGCGTGCCTCCAGGGATACAGCCTAGTTCGGCATAGTGCGCCACCGCCTGCGCATCCAGAAGGGGCGTTTCGTTCAAATGAACGACGGCACTGGTCCCCGAAGCTTCACACAACTCCACCAAATGGCCGAGCAAACCAAATCCAGTGACATCCGTCATGGCTTCCACGTACGGAAGCTGCCCAAAAAGAACGCCTTCTTTATTTAAATGAAGCATGCTCCGGCGAGACAGCGCCGCATGCGCCGGATCAAGGAGGCCTTTTTTCTGAGCCGTTGAAAAAATACCCACGCCGAGCGGTTTGGTGAGAAACAAATAGCTTCCAGCCCGTGCGCCCCCGTTTTTCTTCAGATGCTCAAGCCGGACTTTTCCCGTTACCGCAAGCCCGAAAATGGGCTCGGGGTTGTCTATACTATGGCCTCCGGCCAAAGGAATACCGGCCTCCAGGCAGGCTTTTCGACCGCCTTCGACCACCTGATTGGCCACTTCCGGAGGCAAAGAACCTACCGGCCAGCCCAAAATGGCGATAGCCAGCAGCGGAGTCCCCCCATCGCGTAAATATCACTGATCGCATTTACAGCGGCTATCCGGCCAAAGTCCTCCGGGTCGTCTACAATGGGCATAAAAAAATCGGTGGTGCTTACAACGGCCTCTCCCCCGCCCCATTCAAAAACAGCGGCGTCGTCGCGTTCCTCGTTGCCGACCAACAACCCAGGGTAATGGGTTTTGCCGCTATGCTGCACCAGAATGTGGTCGAGTACGGCCGGGGCGATTTTGCATCCGCACCCGGAGCCGTGGCTGTATTGGGTTAATTTATAATCCGTGCTCATTGGCAAGAATAATTAATTGGTTAGCAATTTGATATGGATCCAGTTTTAGAACGGGCCAAATAAGCACCGGATCGAAAGATCCTTTACTGGTCGCAAAGGAATACGATTTGTCGTAATACCGCAAGGCTATTTCGGCAGCAGTAGCAAAATCATCCCGCTCAAGAGCCTCCATCGCCGCATTCAGATGCTGCCCTCCGAGGCGGCGTTCAATCCGGCGGAAGGCATCTTCGAGCGCTTCTTTGGGGAAAGCCCCATAAACCCCTACCAAAAAGCGCACCGCGCTCTTCCAAAGGGATCATCAACTTGACCAACGGGCTGCGTTGAAACTGCATCCATAAACCCTCCGGGAGAAAAATGCGGCCAATTGACCGGCTTTCATTCTCCACCCATACCCGGCGTGTTGGATCCATCAGGAATAACTCCCGGTACAAGTCGTTTTCAAACTGTTCGACGGTAGGCTGGGGGGATTCGCCAATCGCTCCAAAAGATGACCCTTTGTGATGCGCCAGCGCTTCCAGGTCGATCACTTGCTCTCCCGCTTCCCGAAGGTAACGCAGGATCTCCGTTTTCCCGCTTCCGGTAGGGCCCCCGAGCACGACAGGACGGATCGGCGTCGTGGCAAACGCGTTACGGATATAATTCCGGTAGGCCTTATATCCGCCTTCGAGAACGCCCACCTCAAACCCTGCGAACCCGAGAAGCCAGGCCAGGCTGCCACTTCGCCGGCCTCCACGCCAGCAGTGGATGAAAATTTTGCGCTCTGGCGCCAGGCGCTTGGCCTCTTTCACATACCAAGCCATCCGGGCGCCTGCAAACTCCAGCCCTTTGTCAAAAGCCAACTCCGGGCTTTGCTGTTTGTAGATTGTACCCACCACCGCCCGCTCTTCATTGGTGAACAACGGGAGATTTCGAGCTCCCGGAATATGCCCTCCTTCAAACTCCGCAGGCGTACGCACATCCAGTAAGACGCGCTCTCCTTGCTCCCTCAACATCCGCTCCACGCCAATTTTATCCATAGCCCCCTATTCCATTAGCTCTTCCAATCGTTTATTTTGCAAACCGGGTAGACACCGCCAACTCTTTGCTGCCCGCAGTATACCGGTAAAACCCCTCTCCCGATTTGGCGCCCAGTTTTCCTGCCGCGACCATATTCACCAGTAACGGACATGGCGCGTACTTGGGGTTCCCGAAGCCTGCATGCAGCACCTGCAAAATAGAGAGGCAAACGTCCAGCCCAATAAAATCCGCCAGTTGGAGGGGGCCCATCGGGTGCGCCATGCCCAGTTTCATCACCGTATCAATTTCCAATACTCCAGCTACCCCTTCATACAACGCGTAAACCGCTTCATTGATCATTGGCATAAGAATGCGGTTGGCTACAAACCCGGGATAATCATTGACTTCTACCGGCGCCTTTCCGATCCTGCGGGAAAGGTCCATGATCACTTGGGCAACTGCATCGGATGTAGAATATCCCCGGATCACCTCTACCAGCTTCATCATCGGAACCGGGTTCATAAAGTGCATGCCGATCACCTTATCCGGCCGTTTGGTCACCGCAGCAATAGCCGTAATGGAAATCGATGACGTGTTGGTTGCCAGAATGCATCCTTCTGGCGCCAGGCGATCCAGATCCGAGAAGATTTTCTTTTTGAGCCCTTCTTGTTCAGTCGCCGCTTCAATGACGAGGTCTGCCCCGGAAACGGCTTGCTCCAAGTCCGTAAAGGTCGTTATATTTGCCAATGCCCGGGCTTTTTCCGGCTCCCCGATCAGCTCCTTTTTAATCATTCGGTCGAGATTGCCTTGAATAGCCAGAAGCGCTTTTTCCAGGGCATCCGGGGAAATATCGGCCATGCGCACCGGAAACCCGTTCAACGCAAAAACATGCGCTATCCCATTGCCCATGGTACCCGCGCCGATAACTGAAACCGCCTTCATATATGGATTCATTTGGTTTTGGCGCAAAAATAGATTCAATTCTCCAATATGTGCAGGTTAACGTTCCTCTTATTCCTTTCCTTCGTCCTTTTCCCCCTCAAGGGTATGTTCAGCAACCGGCGAAGGAACCAATCGCGGCGGTAGTCGAATTGGACTCCTGGTCGTAATCGCTCAGCACCAAGGATTTAACGTGGAGGATTTCCTCCGCTACGTTCAGGAGGACCAAAGCTTTCTGACGGCTTTTCGAAATTTACGAAAAGCTTCCTTTTGGGGAGAACACGAAATGGAATTCGACAACGGACGGGACAAAGCGGGCTATACCTGCTCCACGATCCAAACCGCTGAGGGAAAATGCCGGTCTATGGAAATCGTACATAGCACAGATAGAGGAAATTTTTTTCGAAAAAATGGAGAATACCGCTTCATCACCGCTAAAATGTACGACCGGGTGTTTTTCACCCATGGCCGGGTATGCGATACGGTGCAAGCGGAAGATAGTAAGCCTGTCAAAGGATTGGAAAAATATTACGAAGAGCTGAAAAAATTCATTTTCCAAGCGGGGGAAAAAGTGGAGGTACCCTTTATCGGCGGGAAAACCGCCATTTTCAGCCCAAAACTACAATCCTATTACGACTACCGCCTCAAAAGCGCCGCCGGTCCGGGAGAAAAAGATTGTTATTTGTTTCAGGTAGCGATAAAGCCCCAATATGAATCGGAAAAAGAGCGCAAAACCATCGTCAAATCAATGGAAACCTGGTTTGAGCGCTCCACCATGCAAGTGGTTCAGCGCACGTACCACATGCAGTATCAGGGGCCTGGTTTCCGGTTCGACGTGCGCATGCACATCGAATTAGCTCCTTTTGAAGGAACGTACTACCCCGAGTTAGTCCGTTGACGGGAATGGGATATTCCCTTTCACAATAAAGAGAAAGGGCGCTTTGAGGCAAGGCTGACCCGGTTTGCTATGAGCCCGTAAAGGCAAAGGCGAAAAAGTCCTTCAGCAGGCTTGGCTGCCAAAAATTTTTTCGCGATCCTTCGTGGAAATGCCAAAGAACTGCGAAAAGAACCTAACAGGATGTTGATTCAGCCCAACGGCGAATTCAACAACCGAGTTTCTTAAATCTAGTTCTTAAAGTAAGGCGTTGCGTTTTTGCCTCCATTCTGAACCGTTTCCAGGCGGGTTTTGAACTCGCTGGAAATATCCAGTTTATTTTCGCGGGCAAAGATTTCTTTAAGGGCGATCAGGGTATTGACGTCGTTGGGATCGAGTGCTTCCGCCCTTTGAAAATACGGCAGCGCTTTATCAAACTCGGCAAAAATGCGGGTTTTCAGCTCTTCGTATTTTTTCAGGCCCTCTTTGGAATAATCGTCCGAAAGCGCGTTCATCTGCTTGGTGAGCAACGCCGCCCGGTTGTAGTACAACGCGCCGATCGAATAGATGGCATCCACGTACTTAGGATCTTTTTCGGTCGCTTTGCCATAGTAATTCAACGCTTCGTTAAAGTACTCCTCCGATTTGGCTTTGTCGCCGGCTTCATCGGATTTCTGATACAACTGGTCGTACACGTTGCCCAAAACGCTGTACAAAGACACGTTGTCCGGTTCTTTGGCAATAGCCTCTTTGAGTTCGGTCAGCAGTTCGTCCAGTTTGCCGGTTTTGAGGTTGTGGTTAATGAGGGCAAAGAGGATCGATACGTCTTCCGGGTAGCGTTTGCGGCCTTCTTCCAGGAATTTGTAGGCCTCGTTGATGTCCTCATCGGCTTTCAGCTGGTACATGGCTTCGTATACGACCGGCTTGTCGAACTTCATGGCATACAGCTTCTCGAAAAACATTTTGGCCTCCGGTTTCATAGCCGCATTCAGGGCGGCGAGGCCGGAGATATACATCTGGTTTTGGTAGTCGGCTTCTACATCCAGAGAGCTCTTTTCGGCGTTTGCTTTGAGGATGTCGTGGGCTTCGATTACATCTTTGAAGCACTCATAGGCTTTGGCATATTCCTGATCTTCGTACTGGAAAATCCCCATATTGCTCAGATTGCTTTGAGCAAGCTGCACGCCCTTAAGAGCGTCTTTTTTCTCGAAGCTTTTCACTGCCATTTCCATTGCCTTTTTAAAGGCGACAAAAGCGTCGGCAGCTGGGTTATCCGCTTTAGGTAGCGCATCCATGGTGCCGAAGTTCAGCTGGCGAACCTGGATGATCTGGGAAGCGATCTCGTTGTAGATTTCCCCTTTCATCTGCCAGGCGGCGCCGCTAGCTTTGCCCGCATCAGTATTCATGACCCGGTCAATGGCTTCTTTGGCTTCAGTCAATTTCGGTTTGTTATTGGCCTGATCCAAGGTAAAGGCGGCCAACGCTTTTTTGGCGGTCCCCAAGTCTTTTTTAATATCCTCCTGTGCCATCAGGCCGGAGCTAATCAACAACAAGGACAAAGCCAGGAAAAACATTTTTTTCATAATGTTCATTGTTTTGTTTATACAGACGCAAATCTTCATGAAATGGCACAAAAAACAATAAAACCGTTGGATTAAATTGCGCTAAAATTCTGTTAAAGTTTTTATTCTTCCAGTTCCTCCACTTCGCCGGGATCATACACAACGGTTACATCTGCAATATCGTCCTCATCGTCGAGCCGTATAACCCGAACGCCTTGAGTAGCTCTACCCATGACGCGGATCTCGTTCACGGGCATCCGGATGACCAGCCCGCTCCGGCTGGTGATCATCAGATCGTCGGCGTTTTTTACGGATTTTATCGCCACCAAAGCACCCGTTTTATCGGTCACCTGCATGGTTTTGACGCCTTTCCCTCCCCGGTTCGTTAACCGGTAATCATCAACAACAGAACGTTTTCCATTTCCTTTTTCAGAAACGACCAACACCGTAGACTCCTCGTCGATGGCTTCAATGCACACCATACCGACTACGGCGTCGGCTTCATCGGCAAGAGTGATACCGCGTACACCCGCGGCTGAACGGCCCATGGATCGCACCGCCCGCTCGTTGAACCGCACCGCGAAACCGCGCCGGCTGGCCATGAAGATCTCATGGCTGCCGTTCGTGAGCCGTGCTTCCAGAAGCTGGTCGCCTTCATTGATCGTGATGGCGTTGATCCCGCCGGAACGCGGCCGGGTAAAAGCTTCTACCGGGGTTTTCTTGATCACGCCCAATCGGGTGCAAAACACGATAAAGTGGGTTCCGGCAAATTCCTGATCCGTCAGATTTTGGATAATGATATAGGCTTTGACCTTGTCTTCTTTCGGAATGGCCAGAATGTTCTGGATAGCCCTGCCGCTGGCGTTTTTCGCCGCTTCGGGAATTTCATACGTGCGCAGCCAATAGCAGCGGCCTGCCTCTGTGAATAGCAGCAGGTAGTGGTGCGTATTGGCGACAAACATGTGTTCGACAAAATCCGCATCCCGGGTTTTGCTGCCGCGTGCGCCGCGGCCGCCCCTTCCCTGAAGGCGGAATTCCGACACCGGGGTGCGCTTGATGTAACCAAGGTGGGAAATCGTGATGACCACTTCTTCTTCCTTGATCAAATCCTCCATGCTGATATCCCCTTCCGCCATCTCGATTTGGGTGCGGCGGGCGTCGCCATAATTGGCCTTTATCTCATTCAGCTCGTCTTTAATAATGCCCCGTTGCATTTCCGGGCTAGCCAAAATAGCTTTGTAATGGGCAATTCTTGCCTGAAGCTCCTGGTATTCTTCGCGTACTTTATCGCGTTCGAGTCCGGTAAGCCGCTGGAGGCGCATATCCAGAATGGCTTTTGCCTGGATTTCCGACAACCCGAAACGCTCCATTAACCCGCTGCGGGCCTCATCCACCGTCCGGGAACTCCGGATCAGGGCGATCACCTCGTCGAGGTGATCCAAAGCGATCAGAAGCCCCTCCAAAATGTGGGCGCGCTCCTCGGCTTTTCGCAACTCGTACTTGGTGCGCCGCACCACGACCTCCAAACGGAACAGCACGAATTCCTCGATCAGGTCCTTGAGGTTTAGCGTCATCGGCCTTCCTCCCACCAACGCGACGTTGTTGATCCCGTAAGAAGTCTGAAGCGGCGTGTACTTATATAGCTTGCTAAGCACAACCTTAGCAATCGCGTCGCGTTTGACTTCCACGACTACGCGCATCCCGTCGCGGTCCGATTCGTCGCGCACGTCGCTGGCGCCTTCCAGTTTCTTCTCGTTGATCAACTCCCCTATCCGGGCAACGAGCGACGATTTATTCACCTGGTAGGGAATCTCGGTGATGATGATGTTCTCCTTGCCGGTTTTGGTGGCTTCAATTTCCGCTTTTCCGCGGACAACCAGCCTTCCGCGGCCGGTTTCATAGGCCTCCTGAATACCTTGTACCCCGTAAATAATCCCGCCGGTGGGAAAATCAGGTCCTTTTACATGGGCGCACAGTTCGGCGATGGTGATTTCCGGATTGTCGATCGTAGCAATGATCCCATCCACAACCTCATTCATGTTGTGGGGCATCATATTGGTCGCCATACCCACCGCGATACCCGAAGCGCCATTCACCAGCAGGTTGGGAAATTTGGCAGGCAGGACGGTAGGTTCTTCCAGAGAGTCGTCGAAATTGAGGGTAAAATCGACGGTGTCCTTGCCGATGTCCGACAACATTTCGTCGCTAATCCTTCGAAGGCGGGCTTCGGTGTAACGCATCGCGGCAGGACCGTCGCCGTCCACAGAACCAAAGTTTCCCTGGGGTTCAACCAGAGGGTAGCGCAGGGACCAATCCTGCGCCATGCGCACCATGGTGTCGTAAACGGAGGTATCCCCATGGGGATGGTATTTACCCAGTACCTCCCCGACGATACGGGCGGATTTCTTGAATGGTTTGCTGTGAGAAACGCCCAATTCCGACATTCCGAAAAGCACCCGGCGCTGAACCGGCTTCAATCCGTCGCGGACATCCGGCAGCGCCCTGGAAACGATGACCGACATTGAATAATCAATGTAGGCCGACTTCATCTCCTCCTCGATATTAACGGGAACAATTTTTTGATCTAATGCCATACCCAGTTCTAGTTCATCAATCCATCAGGCAAGCCCCATAGAGACATCTATGATTTCCATTTTCGGGCCCTTTGTCTTTAGCTGTGCAAAATTACGAAAATCCCCTGGAACCCCGAACATTCTTGCCAGATTCTGCTGGAATTTCCCAAGCTTTTAGCAAAGCCAGCAACAAAACGCTGCCTATCGCATTATTACTCCCATCCAAATCCATCTGCAGGAAGACAGAAAAGGGGGATACGTATATCTTTGCAAAAATTTTTTCCATGGAAAAAGAAATCAAGCCTTACCAGGCAGCCGGAAGCAAGAAGACTCAGGTGTCCCGCATGTTCGACAAAATCGCTCCCTACTATGATTTTCTCAACCATTTGCTTTCCCTGGGCATTGATGTCCGCTGGAGAAGGCGGGCTATCCGGCAATTGGACCGGAAGGAAGGCCAAACCGTTCTCGATGTAGCGACCGGCACAGCCGACCTTGCGCTGGAGATCTACCGCCAGATCCGGCCCGAAAAGATCGTTGGGATCGATCTGTCGAACGAAATGCTGGACATTGGCCGGGGGAAGATTAAAGCCAAGCAATGGCACTCCCAAATTGTGTTGCAGCAGGGAGACTCTGAAAATCTTCCTTTTGAAGACAATACCTTCGACGCCGTAACCGTTGCTTTCGGTGTGCGCAACTTTGAAAACCTGGAAAAAGGGCTTGCGGAGATGCAGCGCGTTCTGAAACCAGGCGCCCAAATGGTCGTACTGGAATTTTCCAAGCCCCGCCTATTCCCTTTTCGTCAAATTTTTAACGCCTACTTCAAATACCTGTTACCTCTGATTGGTCGTTTAACGTCCAAAGACCAAAGAGCGTACCAATATCTTTTTGAATCCGTTCAGGCGTTCCCCGATGGGGAGGCTTTTCTGAACGTTTTGTCCAAACTGGGTTTTAAAAACAGCCGATGCATTCCACTAACTCTTGGCGTATGTTCGATTTATGTAAGTTCAAAATAACGCTGGCTCTCCTAATCCTGGCATTTTCTGCTTCCCCTGTGTGGGGTCAAAAATCCAAAGGAAACTACAACTTCCTGGAATTCAATCAAAAACCGTATTATTTCGGCATTACTCTTGGGACCAACTCTTCCAGTTTCAAACCTTTCCGGTCGAAAGAATTCCTCCTCAGCGATGATATCCGGGTGGTGGAATCCGTAAAAGGGCCGGGGTTCAACCTGGGAATTGTAACCAACCTGAAGATTGGGGAGTACTTTGACTTTCGGTTCTTGCCCACCTTGTCGTTTGCCGAGCGCAACATCAACTACGGCAAATCCAGCCGGCAGTACCCCAATAGCCAGCGGACGGTGGAGTCGGTTTTTGTCGAAATGCCTTTTCAAATGCGCTATAAATCAGCGCCTTACCGCGACAAACGGTTGTTTGTTATCGCTGGGGTCAAATATGGCTTTGATGTAGCCAGCGACTCCAGAAGCAAACAAGCGGAGACCCTGGTCAAGATTGCCCCCAACGACTTTGCCGTCGAGTACGGCGCGGGCATTCAGATCTTTTTCCCGTTTTTTATTTTTTCCCCGGAGTTCAAAATTTCCCAAAGGATTGGCAACACCCTGATTTTCAACCCAAATCTCGAAGAGTCTACCGTGCTGGAAAAGGTTTTATCCCGGACCTTCACCATATCCCTTCACTTTGAAGGATAATCGCCGGCTTGGGCTTTCCAGCGCTTCACAGCATCCTGTATATCCGGAAAAAACTGATTAAACTCCTGGTCTATTTCCGGAAAAAACCGATCCAGCGTGTCCATCACCCCATGGAGGAGTTCCGGCCTGCTCGTCCGGGATTGAAGCCGCAAAAACGCATAGCTCAGCCCCTCAGGCCGGGCATAGCTTTCCAGCCATCCGCTGGCAGCCATCCTGGGGAGCCGTTGCTGCAAATCCGGAGGGTAAACCGGCGCGTACTGGTCCAGGGCCAGGTAAATTCTTCGGGTAAAGTCGGGGAAAGGCTCTTTTGAATAGCGGTCCCAATTCATAGCCAGAATATAATCGTGGTACACATCCATGACCACCGAAGCGTATTTCCCGTGCACCGGATACAGCCGGCGCACTCCCTGCAGCACCATGGGGTGCCGGTCGGTAAACCGGTCTATTTCCAGGTGAAGGTCAATCCCTTGCCGGACCGGAGGAGGAAGCGCCTCCCGCTGGGATTTTCGAAGGTAATCGGCCAGGAAATTCCCGGCGATCCATGCGTCGTTGTCTTCGGAGAGGAAGAAATGGGCGAGAAAATTCAACAGTTCAAGGTTCAAAGGTTCTATAAGGAACGCCCCCAATGGGAGTTTTTTATTTAAGCGGCGACGGTCGCGTTAAAGGTTGCCTGTTTTGCTTATCTTTGCGGCGCTTTTTTCAAACCGGAATAACAAAATACAAGCCCATGGGTTTAAAGTGCGGCATCGTCGGCCTCCCAAATGTAGGAAAATCTACCTTGTTCAACGCATTGACTTCGGCCAAAGCGCTGGCAGCGAACTATCCGTTTGCAACCAAAGAGCCGAATATCGGTATGATTACCGTACCGGACCCTCGCCTGGACGAGCTGGCCAAGCTCGTCAACCCGCAGCGAATTGTCCCCACCACTGTGGAGATTCTGGATATCGCTGGCCTGATCAAAGGCGCCAGCAAGGGAGAAGGGCTAGGAAACCAGTTCCTCGGAAATATCCGCGAAGTCGATGCCATCATCCACGTCGTGCGCTGTTTTGAAAATGAAAACGTGGTGCATGTCGACGGAAACGTCGATCCGGTCCGGGACATGGAAATCATTGACCTGGAACTTATCCTCAAGGACATGGACACCGCAGAAAAGCGATTGGACAAATACAAGAAGCAAGCCAAAAGCGGGAGCAAAGAGGACCTCCGGGCGGTAGACCATGCCGAACGCATCCTGAAACATCTGGAGGGTGAAAAACCAGCACGTACGGTGGACCTGGACGACGAGGGGAAGGCGGTGCTCCGGGAAATGATGCTGCTGACCAGCAAACCCATTGTTTTTGTGTGCAACGTGGACGAGGACTCCATCCTGACCGGAAACGAGCACACCAGGCGCCTTGAAGCCGCTTTGGCCGGGGAAAATCCCGAAATCATCTATGTGTCTGCCGGGATTGAAGCCGAAATTGCCGAACTGGAATCCAAAGAGGAGCGCGACGAATTCCTGACCGAACTCGGACTCAAAGAGGCCGGGGTAAACCGGCTCATCCGGGCAAGTTACCACCTTTTAGACCTGATCACGTACTTTACTGCCGGCGAAAAAGAAGTGCGGGCCTGGACGATCACCCGGGGCACCAAAGCGCCCGGGGCGGCCGGCGTGATCCATTCCGATTTTGAAAAAGGGTTTATCCGGGCGGAAGTAATCAAGTACAAAGATTTTCTCCAATACGGGTCCGAAGCAGCTGTCAAGGAAGCGGGAAAAATGGCGGTTGAAGGCAAAGAATATGTGGTGGAAGACGGCGACATCATGCACTTCCGGTTCAACGTCTAATACGAACCGGTGGCGCGCTATTTCGTCTTGTACAAACCGTACGGGGTCATCAGCCAGTTTACCCCGGAAGAACCCGGACAACAAACCCTTGGGGAAGTGTACCCTTTTCCGGCGTCCGTTTACCCCGTGGGAAGGCTTGACCTCGACAGCGAGGGCTTGCTGGTGCTAACAGACGATCCCTTGCTCAATTCCCGCCTGCTCGACCCGCGCAGACGGCATGAACGCGCGTATTGGGTTCAGGTAGACGGCGTTCCTGCCCAGGAAGCGCTGGAGCAACTACGCAAAGGCGTAGAAATCCGAATCAATAAAACCCTCTACCGCACCCTTCCGGCTGAAGCCGCGCTGTTTGAAGCTCCGCCTGAAGTGCCGCCGCGCATTCCGCCCATCCGGTTCCGGAAAGCGATTCCGGTAAGCTGGCTGGAAATTCGTCTTATCGAAGGGAAAAACCGGCAAGTGCGAAAAATGTGCGCCAAAGTGGGATATCCTGTGTTGCGCTTGATCCGCGCCCGGATGGAAGGGCTAAGCCTGGACGGCCTCCAGCCCGGAGAAGTGCGGGAAATCTCCGGAGAAGACGCCTACCGGCAGTTGCGCATCCGCTAGTACTGCCATTCATCCAGGTATTTGACGAAGATCTTGACCAGATTCTGGGCGTCGTCAAGCCCCCGGTGATGGATTCCGGTGAATTCAAACCCTTCCGCCTCGACGGCGTGTTTTAACCCGCGCATCTTTTTCAGCCGTTTGAATTGGTGGTATTGCTGCTTCAGGTTGATATGTTCCTCGGCCCATTCCGATTCCAACCGGTGCAATTCGCAATCCTGGATCAGCAGCCGTTTATCGAACCCACCCCAAGAGCATAGGGTATAATCTTCGTCCCAAATAGCGGCCCAATCCTGAAATTGTTCGATGACAGAAGGGAAAGTTTTTGCCCTTTCCACGTCTTCCTGCCGGATCGAAGTCAGCTCCTGGCAAAAAGCCGACAAGTAGGGACTAATAATCGGCCGGACGAATTTGTTAAACACATCCTCCACCTCTCCATAAGGATTTACCTTATAGGCGCCAATTTCAATAATCTCCTGCACTTTGCCCGGTGGGCTTCCCTCCCAGCAGGTAGCTTCCAGGTCGAATACGATAAAATTCACCTTTAAACGTTTTCGAACTCGCCTTGAGTAATCTCAATGGAGGGTTGGTTCCAAGTTACTTTAGAAGCCAATCCGTACTTTTCCAGGCGGTTGTGATAATAATACAACAGAAGGAAGTTTTCGCTGATCACCTTTCCCTCTTTATTGAGCTTTAACGGTTTTTTCACATGAAAGGTACCTAAATGGCCGATACCATCCCGGATCAACTCATGCAAATCGCCCCCGAATGGCCTCCGATAAACGGATCTCCTCGTCCTTCTCCATCCGCAGCAGCTCCTCTCGCAGTTTGCCAACTACTTCGCTGAGAATTTCATAGGAGAAGACATAATCATCCGGAGGAAGCCGTAATACCCCGTACAAGTCGAGCCGGGTATTTTCTTTTTTCAGGATCTCAAAAGCAGCGAAGGCCACTAAATGGCTGGACAACACAATGTTGTCCTTGCGAAACCGCTCCAGGATTTTATCCCCGAGCATTTTCGTGTACTCGGATTCGCGCTGGAGGTCTTCCTGCACCTGCCCTTTCCACTCAAAGTACTCGCTCAGTTCTATCCGGTTCCCGTACGAATCGAAGCTGTTGCCCTCGGCGTCTACCGGGTTTCCCAGAACATCCATAGGCTGCCCGAAGGAAAAGGTGATGTCGTTGCCTTCAGCCAAAACCTGCCAGGCAAACCGAAACAGCCGGAACGGACTGAAAAAATCGTCCTGGGCTTTAATAAACCGTTCCTTTCCGATCTGGCGAAGGTATTGCTCGATCAAAAACTGGGCTTCCAACACAAAATGATAACTCGTCACCAAAGGAACGATAAAGATCTTTCGGTCCTGGCCTTTTTGGAAAAGCAATCTTTGGGCTTCCACGGTGGTACTCAGCAGACCCAACTTGACTCTGTTTTCCAGCATTCCGGATCGGGAGCGGGTTCCTCCCGGAAAAAAGAGGCTGTTGGTTCCACGTTGAAGGGATAGATTCGACATCGCTTTCAGGGTCTCCAGGTAAATCTCGTTCTTTTTGCGGCGGTCTACCCGGTACGCTCCCAGCCGGTTCATGAAATAGGCGGTGTAGCCCGTATTGTACAAATTCAGGCCAGCCCCATAGGAAAAAGAAGGCAATCCGGCAACCAGATCGATGGCATAACCGATCAGGATCGAGTCGAGGTTGCTGAAGTGGGTAGGCACAATGACCAACGTGCCTTTGGTGGCCAGACTTCGGACTTTTTCCAGTTCGCCCCGAACGATCAATTTTTCGCTCAACCGGCGCCTGCCGCCTCCGAGGCGGAAAAAACCCCGTTGTTTGGCTTGGAGCAAGCGGTTAAAAAAGAACGTCAGAAATTTTCGGGCGAACAAAAAGGTTTGAATGCGAAAGGTGCCGACAATTTCTTCTGAATACCGGTGGATAATTTGCTTGAGCAGCTCCCCGTTGTTTTTCGCGGCGGCTTCATCCTCCTGATCCAGGGACAACACGAGCCGTTTGCGAATCCTGCTCCAGAACTGCCGGTCGGTGGGTGGGTCCACTTTCCAAGGCTCTTCGCGAATCCGGATGCGCTCCAGATATACCGTTTGGGCGATGAGGTCCGATAAAGCGTTGGTGGAATGGCTGCTTTCGAGGCGGTCGAGCGTAAACCGGTCGATCTCCTGAATAAAATTCCGGCGGTCTTCGCTCAGGTGAAAAATGGGCCAATCCTCAATATTGGGAATGACGTGGGGGTAAACCCGGGTCTTCGGCTCGTCCATATGGCGGTTAATGCGCAGAAACTTCTGCTATAATCGATGCAATATAGTCCAGGAGTTCATCTCTGCCTGCCTTATCCGTGGAGGAGGTAATAAATTGCCTGGGCAATTCATTCCAGGTTTCCAGCATCGCTTTCCCAAAAGCCTCCACATTGCGGGCGATTTCCTCGGGCTTTGACCGGTCGGCTTTGGTGAACACCAAAACAAACGGAATGCGGAGCGATCCAAGCCAGTTGATGAATTCCAAATCTTTTTTCTGGGGAGAAACATTGGAATCGATAAGCACAAAAGCGCATTCCAGTTGCTCCCGGAGCACCAGATAATCCTGAATCATTTTCTCCCAGGTCTTCCGCTGAGCTTTGGAAACAATCGCGTATCCATAGCCCGGAAGGTCTACCAGGCGCCATTGGCTGTTGATTCGGTAAAAATTAAGCATCTGGGTCTTTCCCGGCTTCTTGGAGGTGTGGGCCAGTTCATTGCGATGGCACAACATATTAATCAACGAAGATTTGCCTACATTGGAGCGGCCAATGAAAGCAAACTCCGGAAAATTCCCCGCCGGGCAGATCTTGTGGTTGGGAAAACTGCCCTCGTACTCTGACACATGAATATCCATTAAGAAATATTTAGCATAAACAAAAGTAACAAGAAATAGTGGTAATCCGTTGAAATAGGCATCTGGACAATAGTAGCAGGAGTTCGCTTCCGCTGCTATCCAAAATCAAATGGATGCATTCCTTCAATTTAAAATTCCAAGACATGAAAAATGCATGGGTTCTATTAGCCTTTTTGGGCTTGACTTTCTCCGCCAGCGCGCAACTCCGGCTAGGGTTTAAAGCTGGTCTAAGCACCACCGATATTTCCAACCAGGAGCTGGACTTGCTCGACCAAGGGGGCGCCAAACGACTGGAACTCGCCCTACGAGACGCCAACTATGGCGTCCATTTTGGCCTCGCGTTCCAGGGAAACATCGGGAATTTCATCATCCAGCCCGAATTGAACTTCAACTCCAACACCGTGAAATGGGAAGTAACCGACGTCAAAGACCCCAGTATCGTGAAGGACATTTTCAAAGAACGGTATAACTACCTCGACATCCCGCTGATGGTCGGGTTCCGCCTTGGTCCGCTTCGCCTCCAGGCTGGCCCGGAAGGCCATGTGTTCCTGAACAGCACCTCCGACCTGCTGGACTTCGACGACTACGACCAAAACTTTAAGGAACTTACCATCGGATGGCTTGGCGGCGCCGGTTTGGATATCTGGAATATCTCCTTCGATCTCCGTTACGAAGGCAACCTCAACAAGTTTGGGGACCATATCCGCTTCGCAGGCAACGAATACGAATTCGACGACACCCCCTCCCGCTGGCTGGGGTCGATTACCTTCTTCTTTAACAAGCGGTAAATTTAGACGGGAGACGGTGGACGGGAGACGGTGGACGGATTTGATTTTTTCCGTCCACCGTCTCCCGTCCACCGTCCACCGTCTACCGTCTATCATACAACCTTTTGCTTTTCCTGCTTCTCTTTGTTTTGAATTTAGCCACACGATAAAGCCCGCTCCGATCGGTATGACGGAAACAGAACTCATTCAGGCCTGCCTTCGGGAAGACCGGCTCGCTCAAAAAGCCTTGTACGAAAAGTACAGCCAGGCGATGTATACCCTGGCCTACCGAATTACAGGCGACTTTGAGCTCGCCAATGACGTGCTGCAGGAAGGATTTGTCAAGGTGTTTCAGCATTTGGTCAACTTTCGCAAAGAATCGACGCTTGGGGCATGGATAAAAACGATTGTGCTTCGTACCGCCCTCAGCAAAGTCAAGCGCCAGCAGAAATTCGACCCTGAAGATGCTATACCTGCAGACTACGCCGTGGATTGGGGAGATTTTATCGAAGCCGAATACCTGGAACAAGCCATCAATAACCTTCCGCCGGGTTACCGGACCGTTTTTATCCTGATCGAGGTCGAAGGCTATTCGCACCAGGAAGTGGCTGATTTGCTCGGTATTTCGACCGGCACCTCCAAATCACAGCTTTTTTATGCAAAAAAAAGGCTGAGAGAAGCATTAAGCAAGATGTTGTAATATGATAGAACGCAATTCGTCGACGCTAAAACACGCCATTCAAAACCTTCGGGAGTATGCTCCGCCGGAGAACTCCTGGCACGCCATAGAAAGCGAAATGGCTTTCTTCGAGCGGGAAGCCGCGTTGCGAAGAGCGGCCCGAAGGCTTCCCGAGTACGCCCCTCCCCCATCCGTCTGGGAAAGCATCAGTCAGGAAATCCATCAGCCTGTATTAAAGAAGGTATACGCCCGGATCCGGCCGTACCGCTGGGCAGCTGCTGCGACGCTCCTACTGGCGGTGTATTCGGCCATGTTTCTCTACGAACAGCAAGGGAAACCCAAAGTGGAGTACCTGGTTTCCGCCGAAACCGGTTCGCTAGGGCCCAATGCCTCGCTTCCTCCTCAGGACGAGGAAGCGATTCAAGAGGTGCAATCCTTATTTGTGCAATACCACCAGCAATACAACGATGCGCAGGGCAATGAACTCCTGGCCGAACTCAACGAACTCAATGCCGCCTGTGAAGAACTCCGCGATGTGCTCGACAAATACGGTTTTGACAAAGACCTGGCTCAGGAACTGACCAAAGCGGAATTGGAACGAACCGGCGTCGTCCGGAAAATGGCTGCGGTGCTCTGATTTTTGACTGCCTTAACACAAATCCAATGATCGATCTGCAAAAAACACTCCTGATTGGATGGTTCGGGTTGTTAACCGTCTTCGCTCACGCGCAGCAAAATGTCGTCCTTCAGGTAGTCACCAAACGAATCAATAAGGAATTTGCGTACAAAGACATGTACGAGGTCAATATCGACGGCGACCGGGCAGAGGTTTCCATCGAAACCTGGGACCAACCGGTCATCCGCATCCAGATCGACCTGATCGCCAAACATCCAGATAAAGAAACGGCGGCCCGGGACCTTGAATACCTGCAATACATCACCCAGCGGGTAAAAAACAAGATCTACCTGCGCAACTACCTCGCCGTGCCGGACGGCCAAAGCGAGCCAGAATCCAAGTTAAAAGCCGTTTACCTCATCAAAGTTCCTGCCGAATGCCCTGTTTATTTGAAAACCAACTACGGGCAGGCAGATATCGAAAACCTGAGCAACCGGCTCCGGGTCAACAGCCGCTTCAGCCAGATAAATATGCAGAATATCCGGGGATGGATGGACATCAATACCTTTTTCGGCGAGTTGTTCGGAACCAAACTCGATGGCAATGTGGCGATTACCTCCAGAAGGTCCGACATGACGCTCCGGGATCTCAGCGGACGGTTTGACATCAACGCCCAATACGGGGTCTTGAATATTTTCGCTTCCTCCGGTTTGCTCGCCCTGAACTTGCACGCCGACAACTCCCAGGTTTTTCTGCATACTCCCGATCTTGCCGGCTTTCACTACAACCTGATCGCTCAGAACAGCAAGTTGCAACTTCCCAGCGGAATGAAGTTCCTGATCAATGAAACCGCCCCGGGGGTCAAGCGGGTTACCTTCCAGCCCAAATCGGAGTATTACCCCAATATCACCGTTACGGTCAATTTAGGTTCCTTGTTTATTGGCAAATAAGTCCTCCACGGGACTTTTTCTTCCGGCTTTCCTGGAAAAATTGGTCTGGTTTGCCCAGAAATTAAACTTTCCCGGCTCCTTTGGCATTTATGTTCCTGAAATACGGAAACGGCCCGGCCAGGATAAAAACCCGCTTGCTCCCTGGGGTACCTTCCGGTCTGCATTTCCAAAACTCGATCAGCCATTAGCCCTAAAGCCATTTTTCCCATGGAAAGCCATTGTATCCCCTTTTCAAACGTACCCTACTTCGCCTTTAACGACACAGCCTATGCCACCGGGCATCCTGCGCTAACTCCCTTCTTTCGGTATAAACCCTCTCTGGACGCTTTCAAGGACGTGCTCAGAGATAAATCGGCCATGCCCACCGACCGGGACCTGCTCGTCCGCGTGTTGAAGGAACAATACGCCGCTCTTCACCCATCCGGCCTGGTACAAGCCCATATCGAAGCCCTTGCCCAACCGAATACCTTCACGGTAATTACGGCGCACCAGCCCTCGCTTTTTACCGGACCGTTGTATTATATCTATAAGATCCTTGGGACGATCAACCTGGCGGAAACGCTTCAGGACGCTTATCCGGATTACCGGTTTATACCAGTTTTCATTTCCGGCTCGGAAGACCATGATTTTGAGGAAATCAATCATGCCCATCTGTTCGGCAAAACCCTCACATGGGAAACTCAAGCTGGAGGCTCTACCGGGTTCCTTCCAACCAATACGCTGGAACCCGTTTTGGCTCAACTTGGAGAACTGCTTCAATCCTCCGAGAATGGCCTACGGATCTACAACGAAATTCAAGCAGCTTATACCAGCCACCCCTTTTATGGAGAAGCGGCGCAGGACCTGGTGAACCGGCTTTTCGGAAAATATGGCCTGGTCGTCCTGGATATGCGCCACCGGGAGTTAAAAAGAGCGTTCATCCCCATCATGCGGGAAGAGCTCTTCCATCAACCCTCCCAGGTTCTGGTGGAACAAACCCAGAAAGCACTGGAAGCAGCCGGGTTCTCCGGCCAGGCCCACGCACGGGAGGTCAATTTGTTCTATCTCCACGACGGGAAGCGCTCCCGAATTGTCAAAGAGGGCGAAGCATATCATATTCTGGGAACTTCGATCCATTTCAGTGCCACTGACCTGGAAAACGAGTTGACCCAATACCCGGAGCGGTTTAGCCCCAATGTGGTGCTGCGCCCTCTATACCAGGAGTTCATCCTTCCCAATCTGGCCTATATCGGAGGGGGCGGCGAAATCGCCTACTGGCTTGAACGAAAGCGGCAATTCGAACACTTCGGCATTAACTTTCCGATGCTCATCCGCCGGAATTCAGTTCTATGGATCGACAAAGGATCCAGCCAGCGCATGGACAAACTGGGGATCAATGCCGAACAACTGTTCCAGGACGCCGATACGCTGATCCGGCATTATGTAGACAGTCAAACCGAGCACGAACTCTCCTTGTCGCAGGAAATCGCCAGTCTAAACGCCCTTTTTGAAGGAATCAGGCAAAAAGCCATCCACGTCGATCCTACGTTGGAAAAAACCATCCTGGCGGAAGCAGCCAAACAAGTCAAGGTTCTGGAACATCTGGAAGTCCGGCTGCTTCGTGCGGAAAAACAAAAACACGATACGGCCATAGGCCAAATCCGCCATCTGAAAGAAAAATTATTCCCCGGTCATGGGCTCCAGGAACGGCACGACAACTTTATTTCCCTTTACCAAAAATATGGCGACGAGCTTTTCGAAACCCTCAAAGCCCACCTGCACCCTCTGGAAGAAGGCATGCTTGTGCTGATCGATAACTAAAGTAGCCCGGATTTGCAATCCGGAAGTCTTCAGCGGATTTGCAATCCGGAAGTGTTCGGCGGATTTGCAATCCGGAAGTGTTCAGCGGATTTGCAATCCGGAAGTCTTCGGCGGATTTGCAATCCGGAAGTGTTCAGCGGATTTGCAATCCGGAAGTCTTCAGTGTTCGGCGGATTTGAAATCCGCAAAACAGTCCCGGATTGCAAATCCGGGCTACAGGCCCAGGGCTTGAGCAAGTTGCTGGTATTGAAGCTCCGACGGGGCCAGTTGAAGGAGTTGCCGGGCCAGCGGCTTGGCTGCTTTGAGGTCGCCTTGCTGGTAATAAAGCACCGCCAGAGCGTAGGTCAGGTAATCGGCTTGAGGGCTGCGTTTGATCCCTTCCAAATAAGCCTTTTCCGCTTCTTTTATCCGTCCGAGGTTTTGTAACGCGATAGCCCAATTGTAATAATAGCGGGGATTTCCGCTTATTTCAGCTGCTTGGGCCAAATTCGCCTCTGCAGCCGGCATCTTTGGTTTTCCGCTTGGAGGAGCCCCAGATCGTAATACGCCCAGGCGGCTTTGGGATCTCTGCGGATCACCTTTAGGTAAAAAGGCTTCTGCTTCCTGCCACCGGTTTTGCTGGTAATAAAAACTGGCCAAAGCGGTGGAGGCTGGCGTATAATCCTGGTCCCGCGCCAAAGACGCCTTAAACGCCTCTTCCGCTTGAGCGAAATTTCCCCTGTTAAACTGAAACTGGGCTTTCATTAGCCACCCAGCCGCAAAATCGGCCTGCGCCGCCAATACCTTTCAAAGTGCTTATCTGCTTCCTTCCAGGCTTTTCGTTGATCTGCCGGAATCTCGTCCTCCTTGACGTCACTCAACACAAACGCAGCCTGGGCCCGGACCGCCAAAACGGGATCTGCCAGCAACGGAACAACATGGACCAACCGGTACGCTTTCGAAAACGGCGCTGCTACCCCAAGCGCCGTATGCCGGACAAGCGGATCGTTGTTTTTCAACGCATCAGCGAGCACGCGCTCCGCTTCTGAGGCGCCGGCATTGCCCAGGTACCAAAGCGCCAAAGCCCGTATCGTACCCGACTGAAGGGAATCCGATGCCCATTGCGTTACTCGTTCCCTGGCGCTCCGGTCTCCATAATACAATGCGGAAAAAGCCTCGGAATAGTGTGGTTTCCGGTTGGGTCCGTACCATTTCACGACCGCATCGGCAAGCCACTGTGCTGTTTGGTCTGCATGGCAATTGGCGCATGCATTCGGCGTTCCATAGGCTGCGGTTAAATCCGGCCTCGGAACCCTTAAGCTGTGATCCCTCCGAAAGTCATTTCCCATATACACCTTGCCCGGCATGTGGCAACTGACACAAGCCGCTCCCTCCGACCCTATGGTATGGAAATGATGGGCCGGCGTGTCGTAGGTCTTTTTGGAGTGGCACTGTCCGCACAGATCATTGCCTTCTGCCCTGAGTTTCAGCGAGTGCGGATTATGGCAATTCGTGCATTTGACGCCTTGCTGAAACATCTTACTTTGGGTAAAAGACCCATATTCGTAAACCTCTTCTGAAATCTGCCCGTCGGAATGGTACAATCCGGGTCTTGGAACTTCCGGCAGGTAATGATCCATAAAGTGCCCGGAATGGTCGTAGGCTGCCGACTGCTGGGAACGGAGGGAATGACAGCGGGCGCATTGGTCCATTTGAGCGCGGTTATCCAAATTGGCGGTCAGGTAGGTAAAACTTCCAGGCGCTCTCCTTCCCTTTTTATAGGCTTTTGAATTGACATAGGCCACATGTGCCGATCCGGGCCCATGACATGCTTCACAGCTTACATCGATGACCGACCAGGTGGTTTGATACGAATCGGCAACAGGATCGTAATTTTTCTGCAAATTCGTGGAATGGCAATCGGCACACATACTGTTCCAGGTCATGCTGCCTTTGGTCCAGTGCATCCAGTCGTCGGTCCGGAACTTTTCCACGGGTTGCAGGTCAAACCATTTCCCTTCCCTGGAATCCCAGGCGAGGGGCAGGCACTGGTATCGTCCGCCCGGAAATTGGATTAAATACTGCTGAAGGGGGAAAAAACCAAAGGTGTAGGAGATTTCAAAATCCTCCATTCCGCCATTTGGGCCTTCCGTCCGGACCATAAACCGCCCATCGCGCCGAAAAAACTGCGAAACAATTCCTTTACTCGAAAAAGAAACCCCGTTAAAATCGCCCAAAACGGTAGAATCCGTGGCCTCCTCCATCGCATGGTCATGGTGAGAGCCCAGCCAATCCTTGAATTCCGGCTCATGGCAGGAACGGCAGGCAGTCTCTCCAAGGTATTCTCCGCCAGAGGAAGCCGTCTCGGCAAACCCGTTGCCGGGGCTGCAGGCCCAAAAAAATTGAGCGGTATACAGCGCGGTTCCTCCGAGGAGAAGAAAGCCCAACAGCCCGTTGCGAAGCGTTATTTTTTGCATATACTTTATGCCTTTCGTGCGAACCGGACAAAAGACGCTTTTGCGTTGCCGTTTTGGTTTATATTCATCCTTATCTCCTGGCAATCAGGGTCGTTGGATAAACGACCACGCTCTCGCTACCGTCTTTCCCAACCGACGCCACCCCAAAAAGATAATTATCGATCACCACATTCACGAGGGTGAAATCGGTAATGGATTTGTCGACGTATCGGGCGTGTTGCCATTGCGGCGAGGTCGTATCTCTCCAGTAAATCTTGTAACCAGCCAAATCCGGGTCGTTGACCGGGTCCCATTTCAAGCGGGTACTAGGCTGAACAATTCCTCCGATTTGAACATGCTGGGGCGCCGGCGGAGCCCAGGCAAGCCCGGCCAAGGTGATGGCGTTAACTCCGGTAAGTTTTGCCGCATAATCAAAATTAACCCCTTCCAGCACGTCGCCATAAGCAATCCCCTCTTCCACCCGGATATCCTGATGCTGGCGGGTATAGTTTTCATGCGTCTCCATAATGCGCACCCCTGGGAAGCCTTCGTCGTTAAAAGGCTTGTGGTGCCCTCCTCTGCCGAAGCGATCCAGACGGTAGATCATCATCGCATCCAGATTGGTACAGTATTGGTCCGTCATCCGGTCGATGTAACGGGCTAGCTGCCGGGATGGCCCGTCGACTTCTCCTCCGTACACTCTGCGCCAGGCTCTTTCCCGTTCGCCGTCGCTGACGGGCGTAGGCTCGGAAAACACCCGAAACGTGCGGTTATCGATCTCTCCATTAATTCCTTCGATATTGCCAATCATGTCGTTGTTGAGTACCCCGACAATGTCCCAGCCTTGCTGTTTGGCCAATTTGGCCAGAAACTGCCCTCCCCAAAGGCCCTGCTCCTCACCGGAAAGCCCGACGTATACAATACTGGACGCAAAAGAATACTTGCTTAGCACCCGGGCGGCTTCCAGCGCTCCAGCCATGCCGGAAGCGTTGTCGTTGGCGCCCGGGTTGACTTTTTCTGCATCGGAAGCATCCGTTACCCGGGAGTCGATATCTCCGCTCATAATCAAGTAGCGGTTGGGATAGCGGGTTCCCCGCTGAATAGCCACCACGTTGCTGATCCAGGTATCTTTTGGAATGCGGTTGCCAGGCGCCGCTTTGGCAAGATCTCCCTGAAAGAATACCTCTAGGCATCCACCGCAGCCGGCGGAAATTTTTTCAAATTCCGACTTAATCCACCGCCTGGCCGCTCCAATACCCCGGGTAGCGGATACCGTGTCCGAAAAGGTGTTTCGGGTTTCAAAGCCTACCAACTTCCGGATATCGGCTTCTATCCGGTCTGCGGAAGGCGCACGGGCAATGTCGTACATCTTGGAGTTGGAAGCTGGTGGAGACTGTGCTACTCCCTCTGCTGCCCACCCCATCAAAGCCAAAGCCAGTAAAATTCGATAAATCATTGTGTTCATTCCGGTAATGGTTTTTGAAAAACGCCCCTACTCGAAGGGCTGAAGTACTAATTTGGAGTACGTAACCGATTTTATTTTCTCCGCAGAATAAAACAAGGGAAAATACCGGTCCTTTGCCCACATTTCAAACAGATTGCGATAATGCGGATGGTCGGGGTTTCCAGATTGCCCCGGAGCGTTGGTCGCCAGGCAATGATCCCAATTCCCGGTGTCGGCAATAAGCCGGAAAGTCGGGCCATGGGTTTGATTATCGCCGTTGCCGGTATTGTTCACGGTGCTTCCATTTCCTCCTCTGGGAAGCGGGCCGAGTTCAAATTTTTTCTTCATGGTTTCATTGAGCGCGTTACTCAGCGGATGGCGAATGAGCACGTGCTTATAGCCAGGCTGGCCATACTGCCAGGTCCGAATGTCCTTCCCGAAGCGTTTTTCCAGGTCCTTAACCGCTTCCGAGAGGGATTGAAGCAGGAAATCATCGCGGCCTTTCAATGCATCCGGACCGAAATGGCCTGAGGGGAGCGTTAGAAAATCTACGACTTGTTTCATTTGAAAACTAAGATACCCGCTAACCTCTTTGGGAATCAGACGGGCAGTGAGGTTTGCCCGGAGTTGCCGTTCCCAGGCGTTATAAATTCCCGCTGCGGCCGAATGTTTGTCCAGGCGGCAATCCCAATTGGTCAGCAGACCAATCGCCTGCTCCGTTAGGGGGTCAGCCGAATGGAGATTGCGGAGCAAGATCGTGAGCTGGCGAGCAGGAAGGGACAAATAGTCTGTTTGCAAGGCTACCATGTCCAGCAGGCTGTGCTTTCTTCCGGAAGCCAGAAATTCCGAAACGCGGTCTCCCCGGTAGGGGTCCGACCATTCAAATCCAATAGCTTCCGGATACCGGTAATTCACCGGGGTCACGTTTTCGTTGGCTGTTGCAAGGTACCCTTCTTTGGGGTTCAATACATGGGGCCGCTCCATGACCGGCAGGAAACCGTCCCATTCAAACCGTCCATCACCCGGCACGGGTACCAACCCGCTGAAATGCCTGCGAATCGGGGTAATGCCGACTGCCTGCCATCCGATATTGCCCTGGCGGTCGGCCCAGATCATATTCTCCCCAGGAATATGGCTATACTGGCAAGCCAGGCGGAATTCATCCCAGTTGCTCGCCTGATTCATCCGGAGGCTTGCCAGGTAGGGCGCTCCTCCGGGCTCCAACCAGCCGCAACGAACAGCGCAAGCCCGGTTCAGGGACGAATCCTGGAAAACTACCGGGCCGTGGCGGGTGTATTTCAATTCAACCACGACGGGGGGCTGGCCTTTTACGCGGATAGTGTCCAGCAAAACCGACATAGGCTCCCAGTTTCCCCGGTACTGATACCAATCCGGTTGGTCAGGGTGGGTTTCGTATACACACAAGTCCTCCGCGTCGGTTGAAAAGATCGTCAATCCCCAGGCCCCAAATTCATTGTGGCCGATGGAGATTCCGGGAATAACCGGCTCCCCACCGCCAATCACGTTCCACCCGGGCGCCACCAGGTGTGCCATGTACCGAAGCGAAGGCGCCGACAACGCGCGGTGCGGATCATTGGCCAGCACGGGGTAGCCGCTTTGCGTCAACCCACCGCTGACAATCCAGTTGTTGCTGCCGATGATTTCCTTCCCCATCCGCTGGTCGGCCTCCCATTGTTTCTGTTCGGCAACAGCAATCTGCTCGTACGACTCCGGAGTTTGCCGAACCCCGGCGATTAAATCCTCAGGGCGAAATGGAAGGGGCCTTCTGAAGGCGTTATAAAGCTCCAGGATGTCTTTTTCCAGCAACGCTTTGGAAACTAATGGATCCAGGTCCAAATTCGGATTTCCTGGATGAAACCAGGACAATTCCTTGACGCGCTCGGGCCCGAGCAGGGCCACCGCCCGTCCAAGGTCCAGTTCGTCGCCAATATTGCCCAGCAGGCCCTGGTGGCGGGAAACGACGACTTCCGGCGTCCATTTTCCCGGTTTGATGCCGAGGAGCTTAAATTCAAGCGGCAGCAAGTTGGGGTTGCGCTCCGTTTCCTCAATGTAGGCATTCACGCCAGCTACAAAGGAGGTAATAATCAGATCCCCCCTGGGATGGTAATGCCGCATATCGTCCTGTATATCGCCACGAAACTGGAACAGCCGGGCGCCTAAATCGCGCTTCAGCTCGCGAGGGCCAAGGATCTCCGCTACCGTACCCGTTGCCTGCCGCCTCCAAATCTCGAACTGAAAGAGGCGGTCTCTGGCCGCGTAAAACCCTTGTGCGAAAAACAAATCCTTCTCGGACTTCGCGTAAATATGGGGAACGCCCCATTGATCAACCAAAATCTCCACCGAATCCTGGACTCCGCGAACCTTCAAGGTTTCCTGGCCCCAAACAGGGAAGGCCCAAACGCATAAAAGGAGCAAGTACGCATTTTTCATGCTCAACGAGTTATTCGATTTCGACAATCAGTTCCACCTCCACGGCGATCCCGTTAGGAAGCGAAGCCATTCCAACGGCAGACCGGGCGTGTTTGCCCTTATCTCCGAACACCTCCACCATAAGGTCGGAAAATCCGTTAATCACTTTGGGATGGTCGACGAAGTCGGGCGTTGAATTCACCATTCCCAGCACCTTGACGATACGCTTTACGCGGTCCAGGCTTCCCAGTTCTGCCTTCAAAGCCGCCAGCTGATTGATTCCCGTCAGCCGGGCTGCCTGGTATCCCTGTTCCAGCGTCAAATCGGCGCCCACTTTTCCCGTGATATAGGTTCCGTCGGGTTTAAGCGGGCCTTTTCCGGCAAGGAAGACCAAATTGCCCGTTTGGACAGCGTTCACGTAATTGGCCACTGGAGACGAAGCGGGAGGAAGTTCGATTCCCAGCTCCTTCAGGCGCTCATCGATCATTACGGGTACAGCCGAATCCGAGGATGCAGGTTCTTTGGCATTTTCGCAACTCATAATAAAGATCATTGGGAGGATCAATAGAAACTGGTTAAATAATTTCATGTAATGGAATTTGATCAGTAAAAGGAATCCCTGAAATTAAAAAATGCGTGGAAATGATCAACTAGAATCGGGAAAGAATAAAAACAAAAGGCCCTAACGCTAAGGGCTTTTTTAAAAAGAACGTTTTTTGTCCCCTGGAATAATTTTTTTTGTTTGGCCGCAAGGAACAATAGCGGATATTCACCCAGATCGGGAAGCGTTACCAATTACTCTTTAGTCTTTTCAATGAAAAGAGACAAGGAAACAAGATCCCGAAGCAAATGGGAAAGGTGGGCAGGAAAACCCGGCGAAAGGACTATTCTACCTGATGGAAAATCAGCATCCTTCCCTCTTTAATCTTCGTCCCCCTGGAATTCCTCCTCCGCTGGTTCCAACTCCGTGGCGCCTTCTCCTTTGCCCGCGCTGGTGAGTTTGGACTCGTCGAACAGGAAAAGCAAATCCGAAAGGGTTTCTCTTAGATCTTTGCGGTCAACAATCGTATCGACAAACCCATGCTCCAGCAAAAACTCGGAGGTTTGAAATCCTTCCGGAAGGTCCCGCTTGATGGTCTCTTTAATCACCCGCGGCCTGCAAATCCGATCAAGGCCTCCGGTTCGGCCATGTTGATATCGCCCAAGCATAGCAAAAGAAGCCGTCACGCCCCGGTGGTGGGGTCGGTCATCAGGGAAAAAAAAGGAACCTTGGCCCGGGCCATCTGTGTAAGCCGGCCGGAGGTTTTGGGAAGCTGCATCAAGGAGTAGGCGGCTTCCATCATGCGCGCTCCTCCCGAACGGGAAATGATCAAAAGCGGAATCCGGTTGGCGATACAAAACTCAATCGCCCGGGCGATCCGCTCGCCTACGACCGATCCCATGGAACCGCCGATGAACCTAAAATCCATGGCTGCGACGATCAGGGACCTGCGATTCACCTTCCCCTTGGCCACCGTAATGGCGTCGGTCACGGTATTTTTCTTATAGGCTTCCTTAAGACGGTCGGGATAAGGCTTTAGATCGGTAAACTGCAACACATCCGTCGATCGGAGTTCTTCAAACAAGAGCTCATAGTTGCCATCGAAGATCAGCTCAAAATATTCGTGAGACCCGATACGCACATGGTAATTGCATTTCGGACACTTATAGAAATTTTCTCTTAATTCTTTGGTAGTGCTGGTCTCTCTGCACCGTTCGCACTTATACCAAATCCCTTCCGGGGCTTCTTTTTTATTTCGGGTAGCTGTCTGGATACCGTCTTTTAGCCGTTTAAACCAACCCATATGATTCGTTTTTATGCCCTTGTGATCATTTCCGGTTGAAGGTCCCGGGTTTGCCGGCAAGGTGAAACGCAAAGC
Organism: Haliscomenobacter sp.; assembly: GCA_016713275.1. Taxonomy (GTDB): domain Bacteria; phylum Bacteroidota; class Bacteroidia; order Chitinophagales; family Saprospiraceae; genus JADJPL01. The sequence continues at coordinate 126,557 of JADJPL010000010.1, read as the reverse complement.
TACAAACAAATCGTCAACCTGCCAATTCCAGGCTTAGGAGGAATACGAATAAGATTTAACCGCTTCCACAAATGCCCGGACTCCGTCCAGAGGCGTATCGGGATACACCCCATGGCCGAGATTGGCAATATGGCGCCGGCCAAACTGCCCAAGCATGACCCGGGTAGCCTGCATGACCTTCTCCGGTGGGGCATACAACTGGCAAGGATCGAGATTCCCCTGAAGAATTTTTTCCGGGCCAACCGCTTTCCTGGCTTCGTCAGGGGGTATCGTCCAATCCAAACCGACGACCTGGCAGTCCATGACTGAGAAATCCTCCAGGGCAAACCAGGCCCCTTTGGCAAAAACCGTCACCGGTACCGATTCCAACGCCCCACATATCCGATCGATATAGGGCGCAGAGAACAGCCGGTATTGTTCCGGCCCCAAAATGCCGGCCCAGGAATCGAAAAGCTGAACCAAATGCACGCCACAACGCACCTGTTCTTCCAAATAAGCGATCGTTGCCGAGGTTATTTTCTCCAGCAAACGGTGCGCCAGCGCCGGCTCCTGGTAGAGAAAAGCCTTTGCTTTGGAAAAAGTTTTACTTCCCTGGCCTTCCACCATGTACGCCAAAATAGTCCATGGCGCACCCGCAAATCCGATCAGCGGCGTTCGCCCATCCAGCCGCTTCAACGCTTCGTGGATCGCCTGATACACATACCTTAGCGATGCCGCAGCATCAGCTCCCGTACGAAGCGCCTCCACTTCCGTCGCGCTGCGGATGGTTTGCTTAAAAAAAGGCCCTTTGCTCTCTACCATTTCGTAGGCAAGGCCCATCGCCTCAGGAACAACCAGAATATCTGAAAACAAGATGGCCGCATCCACCCCAAGCGCATCGACAGGCTGAACGGTCGCTTCCGCAGCAAGATCCGGCGACTCAACCAGCGATTTAAAATCCGGCAATCCGGCTCTTAACGCACGGTATTCGGGAAGAATCCGGCCGGCCTGACGCATCAGCCAAACCGGCGGACGGTGCACTGGCGCTCCTCCTGCGGCTCTTATCAAAAGGTCATTTTGCAATTCCATGCCGCAAAAATAGGGAAAAGTGCGCTTCCGTTCGTATGTCCTCGAAGAAGAAGCCCTTCTCCCCTTTTCGCTGTAAGGCTTCGAATTTTGAATCAAAAAAATATATTGAAAAGAAAATATCAAATGAGTAATTTTTAAATAAATTAAAGTAATTTATTTCTCAAAAAAACAACTGGCAAAACCATTCGCTGCAAAATCCTGTTACAAACCGTGCTGTAGTCCTTATTTTTGGCGAAATGAAAAACGAATCCGATGAATACTGAAAACCTTTTAGGAGTTGGCTCCAGGGTTAAACACCCTGCTTATGGAGACGGGGTTGTCATCCGGTTGCATCCCATCGCCTATGAAGTCACCTTCATGCTTTACGGAACCAAAATGGTGGGAAAAGAGTACGACAAATGGACGGTCGTCGATGCTGTCCCGGCGGATAGCGCCGTTACCTTTTCCGACGCCGAGAAATCCCTGATCCGCATCTTGCGTCAGTACACCGACCTAAACGAAACCGTGCCCCCTTGGGGACCGATGGGCAGGAGGACTCCTCATTCTTCAGCCTCAGGACAAATCCCTCAAAAGCAAGACATGCCCATCGAAGCCTTCTTTCATAAGATTGTAATGACGCGGGACAGGCTCCGGGTGCTGGAACAGCGCATCAACAGCAATCCCCAGCTCAGCGACGAAGAAAAAGTGAACCTCCAGCAGTATATTACCAAAATTTACGGGAGCCTCACGAGCTTTAATGCGCTCTTCAAGACTAAAGAGGACTATTTCGTAGGGGAAAAAGGGGAGTAGACGGGGGACGGTGGACGGTGGACGGGAGACGGTGGACGGGAGACGGGAGACGGTGGACGGGAGACGGGAGACGGTGGACGGAGACAGTGGACGGAGACGGGGACGGAGACGGGGAGACGGTGGACGGGAGACGGGAGGAGACGGGAGACGGGGGACGGGAGACGGGGACGAGACGACGGAGACGGGGACGAGTGGACGGGGGACGGGGCGCCAGCAAAGGCAGCAACGTTGCGTTCGCCGGTTTGGGTCAGGCAATTTCTATTAATGAATAATACCAAGTCAATGATGAATCATTCCATTTGGCGGCCCCTGCGGACAGGGCAAGTTTTAATTTGGGGAATTTCGCTGGGGCTTTTGCTCAACGGATGCATCGTAGCCGATTCGCCCTTCAACGGGTTACCCCCGGGGTACTGGCGCGGAACCCTCAAGCTGGTCAACATTCCCGTAACGCCCAACCCCAAAGGGCAACCGCTGCCGGAAAAAACCAATATGGAATTTGACGAAGTTACGGAGGGAGAACTTCCGTTTCTGATGGAGGTCAAATATTCCAGCCCGGATAGCTTTTACCTGGAAATCATCAATGGGCAGGAGCGCATTCCGCTGAGAGACATTGCGTTTGGCAGAAATCCCCGGACAGGAAAAGATACTTTTCTTATCCGGTTTCCTGTGTACCAGTCGTATTTGCGAGGGGAATTTTCGGAAAACGTCCTGGAAGGGGAATGGGTAGATGAAACAAGGGAGAATTACCGGGTTCCGTTCCTGGCCCGCCATGGCAGGAACCACCGGTTCACCACCCTTCAGAAAAAACCGTTCATGGATATTACCGGAAAATGGGAAACGACCTTTGAAACCGATACCGACCACCCGTACAAAGCGATAGGGGAATTCACACAGCAAGGAAACCAACTCTTCGGCACCTTCCTCACCGAAACCGGGGACTATCGGTTTCTGGAAGGAACCGTTCAGGGGAATAAAGTCTATCTTTCCGCCTTTGACGGCGCCCACGCTTTTTTATTTGAAGCCAAAATCCAGCCGGATTCAACGCTGTTAGGCGGTTTTCGAAGCGGAACGCGTTATCAGTGTGCGTGGGAAGCCAAACGCAATCCCCTTTTCCAGCTTCGCGACCCCCACGAGCTGACCGGCATGAAAACCGGGTTCAGCGAATTAAGTTTCCGGTTCAAAAACGCTTCCGGAGAGGAAATAACATTGGAAAATCCCCGTTATGCCAACAAAGTCAAGGTAGTCCAGATCATGGGAACCTGGTGCCCAAATTGCAGAGACGAAACGGAATTTTTAGTAAATTACCTCCGAAGAAACTCAAACCCCGACCTCGAAATCATCGGTCTGGCCTTCGAACGGTTTAAGGAAGAAGCCAAGGTTTGGCAAGCGTTACAAAACTATACGAATCAAATGAACGTCCCCTACGAAATACTCCATGCCGGGGGCGCCCGCCACGATGATGCGTCCAAAGCCCTGCCCATGTTAACCGAGGTGGTGGCATTTCCTACACTCCTCCTTATTGACCGGAAAAACCGGGTCAGGAAGATCCATGCAGGGTTCGCAGGCCCGGCTACCAGTGGCTACGGGGAGTTTAAAAAAGATTTCGAATCCTCTGTTCAGCAACTTTTAAATGAAAAAAACGTACAGTAATCCGGTTATCCTGGTAAGAAAGTGGGTTGCGAAATCGTTTTCCCGGCTGGTACCCAGAATACGGCCGTCCTGAAGCCCGAAAAAATCGCAAACCCCCTGTATTTTGGGTATATTTCTACGTTTTCTCTTAAACCTTACGTCTATGAAAAAAATTGCGCTCGCTTACTGTATCGATAACCTGGATATTGCCGAGGTCATCGCCCAGGGCCTGAAACATACCTCCTACTCGCTGGAACATTTTTACTGCAAGCGTTCTTCGCAGGAATTACCGCTCGCAGAACAATTAAAGAGTTTCAACGGCCATATTCTGCTTTTGGTGAGCGACAACTTCCTCAAGTCGATCTCCTGCATGAATACCGCGCTCAATTTGTTGCAAAACCGATCCGCCCATATTTTGCCGGTGGTCATCGACGGCTATTCGCGCGATGAACAAACGAATGAAATCATACCCGTGTCTACCCGATTTGAGCGAATCGGAGATATCATCCCGTATATCAATTATTGGCAAAACCAATACCTCGATCTTCGCAGCCAAAAGAAACGATTCGACCAGGAAGAAGATTACGACAAAGATGCCCTGAACGATCATCTGCGCATCCTCCGACAGGTAAGTAGCGAAGCCAGCGAGTTTCTGCGCATTCTGCGCAATACGCCCCATCTTTCTGCTGAAACGCTAACCGCTAACCACTTTGAAGCGTTATTTGATTTTTTGGAAGACCAGGACGAATGGACTGCGCTCCAAGCCAAAGTTCCCGACTTGAATGCCAGTCTTTCCTTTACAGTTCAACCCATAGCTCCCACGGTGTTAACCCAGGAACCTGTTTTTGAGGATGTAGAGGATGTGGAGGATGTAGAGGATGTAGAGGATGTGGAGGATGTAGAGGATGTAGAGGATGTAGAGGATGTGGAGGATGTAGAGGAGGGAGAGGAAGAAGAGGAGGAAGAGGAAGAAGAGGAGGAGGAAGAAGAGGAGGAGGAAGAAGAGGAGGAGGAAAGAAGAGGAGGAGGAGGAAGAAGAAGAGGAGGAGGAAGAAGAAGAGGAGGAGGAAGAAGAAGAGGAGGAGGAAGAAGAAGAGGAGGAGGAAGAAGAGGAGGAGGAGGAAGAAGAGGAGGATGCCTTGGGTCCCATTTCGGGTTCTGCTCCCAAAGAAAGCGAGATTCAGGACCTTTTAGGCCAGGCCATCCAGTTGGAAAATGCGGGAAGGCACGAGGAAAGCCTCACCTTTTTTCAGCAGGCCCTGAAGATGTATCCGGAAGCTGCCGCACTGCGGTATCATTACGCGCTGCTGCTTGCCCGGAATGCGACAGATCTCAACCCAGCCATCAATCAACTGCGGATTTTGCTGGATTACCACCCGAACGATGAACAGGCGAATTACCTGATGGGCGAGCTCAATGAACTTCAGCAATACGATGACTTGGCGTTCCGGTATTATCAAAAAGTAGCCGACATTAATCCTGATTTTCCGGACATCTACTACCGTTTGGGGGTTGCCTCACTCAAGAGCGACCCGGAATTGCCGGAAAAGGCGGGAAAATATTTCAAAAAAGCGTGCAAGCGCAACCCGGGCCATACCGACGCCCATTATCAATATGCGTTGTTGCTCGCCGAACCCCTGGACAATCCGGAAAAAGCAATCAAGTATTTCGAAAAAACCTTGGCGCTCAGCCCGGAACATCCTTTTGCCAATTACGACCTGGCCCTTTTGTACTTCGGAGAAAAAGAATTCGGAAAAGCCCAGAAATACTACCTTCGCGCCGTTTCCATCAACCCGGAATTAAAAACTCCTGAAAATGACCTGGCCTTTGGGCTAAGCGCCGTCACTGCGTTGTCTGAGACTATAACCGCCGGATTACCGGAACCTCCTGCTGGCGTTCCTGAATCCATCCCCATGCCCGCCGCAGAAAGCAGCGCAGGGTACTCCGGCCTTGCGTCCGGCGATCAATTGGAAAAAGACACCATTGAGGCGTTAAAGGAAAATATTGCCCGGCTGGAGCGCTTCCTGGAGTCCAAAATTAAAGCGGCGGCCCAACCCGAACTGCCCAAAGAGCCTGTCAAAACCGTATTGATTACCGGAGCGACCTCGGGCATTGGCAAGGCCACCGCTCAGATTTTCGCGCAACACGGGCACCGCCTAATCCTCACCGGAAGAAGAGAAGACCGTTTAATGGAATGGTGTAACCAGCTTTCGACAGCATACCACGCCGAGGTGTTTCCTTTGGTTTTTGACGTTCGCAACCCGGCCGAAGTCCGTCAGGCCATGGATAGCCTGCCGGAGGAATGGCAAGCGATCGACGTGCTCGTCAATAATGCAGGAAAGGCCAAAGGGTTGTCTCCCATCCACGAAGGCAAACTCGAACATTGGGAGGAAATGATTGACACCAACATCAAAGGTCTTCTGTACATGACTCGCGTCATAGCCCCTGGGATGGTAGCCAGAGAAACCGGGCACATCATCAACGTCGGGTCGATAGCCGGAAAAGAAATTTATCCCAACGGCAATGTGTACTGCGCCTCCAAAGCTGCCGTGGACGCCCTGACGGCAGGGATGCGCCTCGATCTCCACAAGTTTAATATCCGGGTTAGCCAGGTGAGCCCCGGCCATGTGGAAGAAACGGAATTTGCCCTCATTCGGTTCGACGGCGACGCAGAGCGGGCGCAAATCTACAAGGATTTTCAGCCGCTCAAGGCGAGCGATGTAGCGGAAGTTATTTACTTCCAGGCCAGCAGGCCAGCGCATGTGAACATCCAGGATGTCGTGCTCTACGGAACCCAGCAGGCATCCGCCACGGTGATCAACCGAAGCGGCAGAAATCCGGAGTGATCAGGCATCAAAGCCGGATCACTTGCTGGCTTATTCCGCCGCCCAGCCAATTCAGGCTCAAAATATAGGTCCCACGGGGGAGCAGACTAAGATTCACATCGGTTTGCTTCCCCTTTGGATCGATAGCGCGCCGCTGGAGCATTTTTCCCGATGCGTCGTAAACCCGCAATTCGGCAACCCGGGAAGGAATTTCCTCATACGTGATTTGCACGTCGCCGGACGTGGGCACCGGAAAAACGCGAATCGCCGGCGCCCGGCTTTTGCGCCGATCCCGGGAGGCTACGGTGGTTCTGGGTACCAAAGGCTCCAGGTCGTAGGCGAACATCGACCTCCCAAAACTGCCAACCACCAATTGGTGCCCTTCAATGTTCCAGGAAAGATCGTAAGACGCGACGATGGGCAAATTGGTCCCCAAGCGGTACCAGTTTTTCCCCCGCATTAACCGTTGCATAAACCCCTGCATCCGTGGCAGCGAACAAGATCGTGTCTTTATGCCCGGGGACGATCAGCAGGTCGTTCACCCCAACCGGGGGCAAATCGCCGGTGATGTTTTCCCAGGAAGCGCCCATATTTTTTGACCGGTAAATATGGGGCAAAAATTCGTTGTCGCGGTATCCGGAAAAGGACGTATACACCCATTCCCGAAAATTGGGAGATGCCTGAATGCTGGTGACATAACGGTCGGGAAGTCCTGCCTGGACGGGGGTCCATTGGCTGAACCCACCGATTGTAGACCGCCAAAGGTTTCCGTCTGAGGTGCCTGCATACAACAGCAAAGAATCCCTGGGCGATTCGGCAAGAGCGGTAACGGTATGGAAAGCGTCCCCGTAGATAACCCCGTCGGTCAGGTCGCCACTAATAGCGTACCAATTGGGAATCTTCGACTGCGTGCTTTTATACACCTTGAACGTTCCGGTGTACATGAGGTTCGGGCGATGCGCACTGTAAATAAAGGGCGCGTCCCAATTGGCCCGGTCGCTCTCTGGGATGCCCAAACTTCCGTTCAGCCAATTCGTCCCTCCATCCAGGCTCACGTATTTATCTCCGTATTGGATTTGGACATAGACCACTTGGGGGTCCTCTGGACTAAATTGCATAGAGAACCCGTCAAATTCAAACAAACGCTGCCAGGGTTTTCCGGGCTCTCCGACAATGGTGCCATTGTCCTGGGCGCCGCCGTAAAAAACCTCCGGCTTGTGCGGGTTGTACCCTATTCGAAAGAACTGAACCCCCGGTAAAGCCCCTACCCTGCTCCAGGTTTCCGCTGCGGAAGCCTTGCTGAACAACCCGCCATCGGTGGCGAGAAATACGTTCCCAGATTTGGCAAAAACCAGATCGTGTTTGTCGGCATGCACTTCATACTTCCGCCAGGAAGGCGCGGCCATTTCCCAGGTCCGGCCACCGTCGCGGGTGCGCCAAAGCTCCACTCCGAGGAGATAGATTTCGAAATCGTTTTCAGGATTGACGGCCATTTTTCCAAAATACCAGCCAAACTTCGACCCTCCAAGGGCCGTAGTACGGCCCATGTTAGCGATTTTGAAATCAATGATCCCCGTCCAGGTTTGCCCCGCGTTGTCGGTGCGATAGATATTATCCAGTTCCTGATCCGAGCCGACATAGCGGGCAAAGACCTTTCCCGGAGTGACGCCGCTGACGGCGAGCGCGATCCGGCCAAGATTCGCGGACGCCGGCAACCCGCCTCCAAGCGCGGCCCAGGTCTCGCCCCCGTCCTCGCTTTTGTATATTTTGGCGTTGGGCCCTGAAATAATGGACTCCTTATTATTGCGGATGCGATCCCAGAAGGCGGCATACAAGATATTGGGGTTAAACGGGTCGATCACCAAATCGGTCACCCCTGCCTGGTTGCTGACGAACAAGGCTTTTTTCCAGGTGGCGCCGCCGTCCGTCGTTTTATACACCCCCCGGTCTGCTGTCCGTTCGAATGGCAACCCCATGGCGCCTACCCAAATGGTGTTGGGTTTCGTAGGATGAACCACAATGCTGGAGATAATCCGGGTTTCCTTCAGGCCGATATACGACCAGGAGGCGCCCCCATTCGTGCTTTTGTAAAGCCCATCGCCGATAAAGGGGTATCCTGTCACATTTGGGTCGCCAGTGCCAACATACACGGTTTCCGGATTGGAAGGATCCAGGGTAATTTGGCCAATCGATAAATAGGCCTGCTGATCGAAGATGGGCATCCAATGCTGCCCTCCGTCGGTCGTCTTGAAAGCGCCGCCCGAAGCCAACCCCGCATAAATGACCGATTCGTCTTGGGGATGAACGGCGACGGTATTGACCCGGCCTGAAAAGTTCTGAGGCGTAACGGAATCCCAGGAATCCGACAACCCAGCCGGGGGATTGGCGCGAAGCAGCGACTGCCTGCGGCTCGCTTCCATGGCCTGAAGGTAACCGCTTAAAGGGAAGGTTTCTTCGGGATAGCCTCGTTGAAGAAAAAACTGCTCGTACGGCTTGGCGCCCGCCGCTTCCCTGGTTTCGCGCGGAGCATCTGAATCGGCAGTACAGCCGCCTGCAAAGAAGAGCGCAGGCAGCGTACAGAGCCCCAAAAGGTGAAAAAACATCCGGCCAAGCATAGGCTATCTATTTTGATTCCCGCAATCTAAGAAAAAAAAGGTACACCCCGCAACCAGAGGCTGCCTGCGCTAGGCATTCTTGACAGGAGAAAAATGCTGGAAAAACTCCCGGAGTCCTTCCGCATTTTCCGGTTTCAGCCTTCCGCTGAGGATCAGGCGCACTTCCCTTCGTCTGGGTGCGCTTTCATATCGCTGCATTTCGATTTCGGTCAGAGGGATCACCGGAGGGGCTTCCGCCGGTTTGCCCTGCTCGTCATCCAGAGCGACAAAGGTATAGTAGGCATGGTTGCACCTGCGGGGGTTTTGCCCTTTGATATCCGCCGCAAAAACCTCGACATAAATTTCAACGGAGGTGTGGAAAGTCCGGGTCACGCTGGCTTCCAGCGTAACGATGTCTCCCACTTTAATCGGCCGCTGGAAGGACACATGGTCCACCGAAGCCGTTACGACATGGGCCTCGCAATGCTTCCCTGCGCAGATCCCACTGACGATATCCATCCACCGCAAGAGGTTGCCCCCCATGAGGTTCCCCATGGGGTTGGCATCGTTTGGCATGACCATCTCCGTCATAACGGATTTGGATTCGCTCACTTTTTTGGGACTGGGCATTTTTTCCATGGACATCAGCGGATCATCACGCCTTTTCTTCCCACGAAGGGAACGGTGGTAAAATAGGAAGGTTGAATACTACCAGATACGAATACGTATTTTTTATCATACATATGGCCATTCATCACGAAACTGACCCAGTATTCATTGTTCAGGCTAAACAACTTGGATTGAATCGGTTCGATCAACGTACAGGTAAGCGGACCGATCTCCTCAAAAAAATGCCTCAACGTGGTAGTTTTCCGTTTTTCGCCCGACACTTCGCCGTACCCATTGGAGCTGATCAGCACATTGGCGATAGGAACTTCCTTCAAATTAACCAAAAAAGCGTCCCAAAGTTCGTCGTCTTCTCCATCCCTGGGAACGATGGCGATGGCTACGTCTTCCACTTTGAGCTGAGGAATGTCTTTAATCATGGGTGGGAATTGGCTAGTTGACATAATCGAAATCAAACACTTCCGAAAAATGCGTTTTCACTTTCTCCTTAACGGCGGCCATATCCGCAGGCAGGCCGGTTTCCATAGACAAAGAGGTAACCCCTTTGTCCTCTGCCTGAATGCCGCAGGGAATAATATGACCAAAATGACTCAAATCGGTTTGTACGTTAAAAGCAAACCCATGCAGGGTGACCCATCTGCTCAGATGAACACCTATCGCGCCTATTTTCCGCATTGGTCTGGCGCCTTCCGCTTCCAGCCAAACGCCGGTATATCCTTCTTGCCGAACCCCCTGAAGGCCGTACTCGGCAATAGTCCGGATTATGGCCTCTTCCAGGCTCCGCACATACCGGTGGACGTCGGTAAAAAAGTACTCCAGGTCAAAAATAGGGTACCCGACGATCTGCCCTGGCCCGTGATAGGTGATATCTCCGCCCCGGTTAATTTTAAAAAACTCAAAGCCCTGTTCCTGCAACGCAGCCTCCGGGAGGAGCAAATGATCCATCGAACCGCTTTTCCCCAGGGTATACACGGGAGGGTGTTCGCAAAACAGCAGCGTATGCACCGGAGGTGTTGGGGGGATTCCGACATGGCCGCTTTGGCGGTAAGCCGTCTTGCGATCGATCAATTCCCGGTGCAGGACCGTTTGGCGTTCCCAAGCTTCTGCATAGCTGATCCGACCTAAATCCTGGAAAATGACCTTTTGCCGCATCCTTTTTAAAATGTGGCGCAAAGGTAGGCATTTTTTTGAAATTTGACGGTATCTTGCTTCCGTCAAATCAAACACCCTTTACCCATGCGCCAACCTGCCGCCCTCCCGATCCTCCTGGCTGCCTGTGCGGTCTTTGCCTGCACCTGCACCCAGGCGCAAACCAGCATGCAACCCAACGGCGGCGCCAAAGGGTCCGCTATGGGAAATACCTTTTTAGGGCTTGCGGGAATCTCCGGAATTTTCGGCAACCCCGCCAATCTGACCTCAATCAGCCAATGGGAAGCGCAAGGCTACGCCCAAAACCGCTTTCTGCTGCCTGAGTTGAAAGAAATGGGAATCGACTTGGCCGCTCCTGCTCTGGGAGGAACTGCAGGAATCGGGTTGCGGCAATCCGGCTTTAGCGGATACAAAGAGCAATTGGCCCAGGTTTGTTACTCCCGGCTTCTCGGGCCTGGTTTTGGCCTGGGCATCCGATTTGATGCCGGCGCCCTGAGTATTCCGGAATACGGCAACGTCCTTGCCGTAAATGGCAGTTTCGGCCTGCATGCGGAGCTATTGCCCGGACTTATCGCCGCTGTCCTTGTAGATCACCCTTTTCGCCAATCCGGTATTTTAGCGGAATTTATGCCCGCTCAGTTGGGCGCCGGCATTCGGTATGAGGCCTCCGAAAAAACCCGAATCTTGATCGAACTGATCAAAGGGGTAGATCACCCGGCCAGCTTCCGTGCCGGACTGGACTACCAGCTCCTCCCCATTCTGAGCTTCCAAACGGGCATGGCGACTGCCCCTTCGCTGTTTTCCATAGGAGCAGGGCTCCATCTGTCTCCGCAATTCCGTTTGGACATCGCTTCGTCTTACCACCAATGGCTGGGGTTTACCCCGGCTATCGGCCTGACGTTTTCCAATAGCAAAAAGGAAAGTCCCGTAGAAAACCCTTCCCAATTTTTCCGCTAAACGTTTGCTCCCATGCGTATCCTGGTCGTTGCCGCCACGGGTTTTGAAGTCCTCCCGTTCACCCGTTTCCTCGAAGAAAAGTTCGTCCGCGTTGGCGAAGCAACGTTTCAAAAAGGGCCGGTTCAGGTTTCTGTACTGATCACCGGGGTCGGGATCGCCATGACCACATATGCGCTCACCCGGCTTTTTACCCTTCAGCGTTTCGATCTGGCCATTAACGCCGGTATTGCAGGCGCATTCCACAGAGAATCAAATCTTGGAGACGTGGTGGAGGTGAGTTCCGATACTATGGGAGATTTGGGCGTTGAAGAGCGGGACGGCCGGTTTACCTCCGTCTTTTCCCTGGGCCTCTGCGATCCCAACCTCGCTCCTTTTACGGATGGCTGGCTTCACAATCCAGACCAGGAAGGGCTGGCTTTTCTCCCTAAAGCAAGGGGCATCACGGTCCAAAAGGTCCATGGCTCCGAAGAGCGTATCCGGGAAGCGAAGGATTTATATCCTGCCCAGGTGGAAACGATGGAGAGCGCCGCCTTCTTTTATGTGTGCCTGCAGGAAAACATCCCCTTTCTGGCCATCCGGTCCATTTCGAATTACGTCGAACCCAGAAACCGGGAAGCCTGGAACATCCCTTTGGCTTTGGAGAAGCTCAACCAGATCCTGATTGGTATTGTCGAAGGGTTTTCTGGAAGTATTACGGAAGAAAAGGAACCCGGCTAGCCCGCACCATTCGTTCGAGTCCGCTCAGGTCTTTACGCAGCTCCGTGAAAGCAAACCCCTGGCTTTTCCATAGTTCCTCCACGGCCCCTGCGAACAGGTAATGGCATTCGGCCAGCAAACTCCCGTTTTCCGTTAAGCGCTGTTGCGCCAATTCGCCCATCGCCCGGTAAAAACGCAGCGGGTCTTCCGCAGGAACAAAAAGCGCCAAGCCGGGTTCAAATGCCAAAACCCTGCGGGCAAGGTCCTGCCGCTCTGTTTCCGGAATGTAGGGCGGATTGCTAACCAGCAGGTCCGCTTCCGGCAACTCCCCCCAAAGGGAAGCATCCAGCAGATCAGCCAACTTGAACCCAATGGCGGCTTGATGGGCCTCCGCGTTTCTCGATGCGGTTTCCAGAGCAGGGAGGCTGACATCCATCGCCCAGACCTCCGCCTGGGGATATTTTTTCTTCAAAATGATGGAGATACAACCGGACCCGGCGCCAATGTCCAGGACGCAAGGCGCCTTCCCGGCTGCTGTTTGCCGGTTCAGGATTTCCAGGGCCCACTCGGTTAATTCTTCGGTTTCCGGACGGGGAATCAAAACCGCTGGGGAAACGTCAAATTTTTCTCCGTAAAAATACGCCTGTCCGGTAACATACTGCACCGGTTCGCCTTGCAGTAACCTTCGATGGAAATCCTCAAATATGGCCTCTTGCCGGGAGGAAAAGGCAATGGTTGGAAAAGGCGCCCGAATCCCAAGGAGGTCCTCAAATGCAATTCGGGCCACCGATCGGGCCTCACCCAAATCTTGATAAGCATCGGCCAGATCGCGAACAAGAAGGTCAAAAGCGGCACGGATATGCATCGGTCAGGAGAGCCGGTTTCTAAAATCCTCATATCCAAACTGCCGGACCACTTCCAGGGCGCCGTCTTCATGCCAAAGACAGATATTCGGATGTTTTACCCCGTTGAACATCGTGGTTTTGACCATCGTATAGTGGATCATGTCCCAGAAAACCAACCGGTCTCCCACCTCGAGCGGCCGCTCAAAAGCATAGGCCTCCATGAAATCCCCTGCCGGGCAGCTTACCCCACCGATCCGGTAGGCCGGCTTGCCAGGAACGGGGTCTGAAGCGCCCAAAATTTTGGGCCGGTAAGGCATTTCCAACGTGTCGGGCATATGCGCCGTAAACGACACGTCGACAATCGCGGTCTTAATCCCACCGCTTTCGACGATATCCAGCACCGTAGCCACCAGTTCGCCAGTCTCCCAGGCGATTGCACTCCCGGGTTCGAGAATCACCTCCAGATGGGGATGCCGCGTTTTAAACGCCTTTAAAGCCCCAATCAATCGCTCCAGGTCATATCCTTTTCGGGTCATCAGGTGGCCCCCGCCAAAATTCACCCATTTCAAGTGAGGCAAAAAGCCGCCAAAATGCGTTTCCACCGCTCCAATCAGGCGTTCGGTCGCTTCGGCAGAAGATTCGCAAAGGGTATGGGCATGAAGTCCTTCAACCCCTTCCGGCAGGCCGGATGCCAAATGCTCCGGCGTTATCCCCAGCCGGGAACCCGGGGCGGCGGGGTTGTACAACTGGGTTTCGACCTCCGAATACAATGGATTTACCCGAAGCCCAGGAGAAATACGCTCCTCGCTTAATGCCAGTTCCTCTCTATAGCGCAGGTATTGGGCCACGGAGTTAAAGGTAATATGGCTGCTGTACCGCATGACCCGGGAAAATTCGTCCGGAAGGTATGCCGGGGAATAGGTATGGGCTTTTACCCCCATTTCTTCGTAAATCAACCGGGCCTCAAATAGCGAACTGGCCGTAGCGCCGTGCAGATACCCGCTGATCATGGGAAACATCCGCCACATGGAAAACCCCTTTAACGCGAGGATCACCTGCACGCCCGTCCGTTCCTGCACAGAACGAATCAATTCCAGATTGGTTTTCAGCCGCGCTGCCTCCAGTACAAAGGAAGGTGAAGGCACGTTGGTGTAGTCTATCATATTTTAGGTTTTAGACGGTGAGAACGGTGGACGGTGGACGGTGGACGGTGGACGGGAGACGGGGGGAAATCTGTTCAATAAAGAAAAGGGGTAGTATTTTGCCAGATCTCCCGTCTCCCGTCTCCCGTTCACCGTCTCCCGTCTCCCGTCTCCCGTTTCCCGTCTCCCGTTTCCCGTTCACCGTCTCCCGTTCACCGTCTCCCGTCTCCCGTTCACCGTCTCCCGTCTCACCGTCTCCCGTCTAATCAAACTCAATGTCCTGATTGACCTCTTCATGCCAGGGAAGTCCTGCTTCGCCTAATTTAGCCAGGAAGGGGTCTGGGTTAAATTGCTCTACGTTGAACACCCCGGCGCCGGTCCAATGGCCTTGCAGGACCATCATTGCCCCGAGCATCGCAGGCACGCCCGTGGTGTAAGAAACCCCCTGGGTTCCGGTTTCTTTATAGGCGTCCTGGTGCTGGCAGTTGTTCCAGATGAAATAGGTTTTAGGCTGACCATCCTTAACGCCCCGAATGCGGCAGCCGATGGACGTTTGTCCGGTGTAATTCTCTCCGAGCTCGCCGGGGTCGGGCAAAACCGCCTTCAGGAATTCCAGCGGAATGACTTCCACCCCTTTGTACATGACCGGTTCGATGCCTGCCATGCCGATATTCTGAATTACCCGCAAGTGGGTCAGGTATTCGTCGCTGAAGGTCATCCAGAAGCGGGCGCGTTTAATAGTCGGAAAATGCTTGACCAGGGATTCCAATTCTTCGTGGTAGATGAGATACGATTTTTTCGGGCCAACATTCGGATAGTTCACCATTTTGGAAATTTCGTGGGGTTCGGTATATACCCACTGCCCGTCTTGCCAGTACTTCCCTTTTTGGGTGACTTCGCGGATATTGATCTCCGGGTTGAAGTTCGTGGCAAAGGCTTTGCCGTGGCTCCCTGCATTGGCGTCGATAATATCCAGATAATGGATTTCGTCAAAATGGTGTTTGGCGGCATACGCGGTGAACACGCCGGTAACGCCGGGGTCAAATCCGCACCCCAGCACCGCTGTGAGGCCGGCTTCCCGGAAGCGGTCCTGGAGGGCCCATTGCCAGGAATATTCAAACTTGGCTTCGTCTTTGGGTTCGTAGTTGGCCGTGTCCAGGTAATGAACCCCCGCCTGCAGGCAAGCTTCCATGATCGTCAGGTCCTGGTATGGCAGGGCCACGTGAATCACCAACACCGGGTTAAACGACCGGATCAGCTCCACCAGCTGGGGGACGTTTTCTGCATCCACAGCGGCAGTGTCAAAATTTGGATGCCCGGTATCGCGGCGGACGTCCTGCGCGATCACGTCGCATTTGGACTTGGTGCGGCTGGCCATCAAAATGTGGGAAAACACTTCCGGGTGCTGGGCGCATTTGTAAGCCACTACCCGGCCCACGCCGCCCGCCCCAATGATGATTACTTTGGACATGGTTCTTCTGGTTTTGTGATTCTTCGCCGCAAATGTACTTAATTTGCATCGAAATCGACCGGACAATGACCAAAGCAGACGTAATAAACCAATTTGACCCCAATGGCGTTGGCCTGCGCAACGGCCGCTTTATTGGCCTTCCCTTTGACAAGGAGCACGCAGAAGTTGTTCTGCTTCCCGTTCCCTGGGACGTCACGGTTTCCTATCAGGCAGGCGCCTCTACGGGGCCGGAGAACATCCTCCAGGCTTCGAGCCAACTTGATCTTTTTGATCCGGATATCCTGGATGCCTGGAAAATGGGCATCTACTTCACTCCGCCTGACCAGGCCATCCTGGAACGCAATGCCGAACTGCGCCCGTTGGCCCAGGAGTATATCCAATTTCTGGAATCGGGCGGAAAGCCTGAGGGCAGCCCGCTGATGCAATCGGTGTTACAGCAGATTAATACCGGTTGTGATTCCTTGCGAAAGCATGTTTTTGACCAGTCTCTGGACCTCCTGCATGCCGGCTACCTGGTGGGGGTCGTCGGCGGCGACCACAGCTCGCCTCTGGGGCTGATCCAGGCCCTCGGGAAAGTCCATGAATCCTTCGGTATCCTGCACATCGATGCGCACATGGACCTGAGAAAAGCGTACGAGGGATTTACGTATTCCCATGCCTCGATTTTTTATAACGCGCTGAACCTGGTTCCTGGCATTAAAACCCTTGTCCAGGTAGGCATCCGGGATTACTGCCAGGAAGAATGGGATTTAGCCAAGGCCCAGCCCGAACGGATCAAAGTATTCCTGGATCAACTGATCTGCGAAGGGCAATTTGAAGGAAGCACCTGGCACGCGCAATGCCAGGATATCCTATATTTCCTTCCGGATAAGGTGTACGTCAGCTTCGATATTGACGGGTTGGACCCGTCGCTCTGCCCAGGCACCGGAACGCCGGTTCCTGGAGGACTTAGCCCCTTTAACCATTAAATTGATTTTTATGAGTCAAGAAGCGTTCAATAAGCTTTGGAAAATGATTGGCCTGCGGTACACCTCCCATCCCTGGCATGGGATACCGGTAGGTCCCGATGCCCCAGAGGTTGTTTCCGCCTTTATCGAGGTCATCCCGTCGGATACGGTAAAATACGAGGTAGACAAACTCTCTGGTTTTTTGAAAATCGACCGTCCGCAAAAATTTTCCAACATCGTGCCGGCGCTGTACGGATTTATTCCGCAAACCTACTGTAAAGAACTCGTCGGGCAGTTTTGTATGGAAAAAACGGGCAGAGAACATATCATGGGCGACGACGACCCGCTGGATATTTGCGTGCTCACCGAACGCGAGATCACCCACGGCAATATTCTGGTTAAAGCCCGCCCCATAGGCGGATTGCGGATGATTGACGGCGGCGAAGCCGATGATAAAATTATTGCTGTGTTGGAACAAGACGAAGTGTACAGCCAATGGAAGGACATTCACGAACTGCCGTCCGCCCTGATCAACCGCCTGCGGCATTATTTTCTTACCTACAAATCCATGCCTGGTACGGAGACCGCCAAACAATGTGAAATAACGCATATTTATGGCCGGGAGGAGGCGCATGAAGTCATCCGAAGGAGTCAATTAGACTACCAGGAGCATTACGGGGACCTGGAGGCGGCGTTGTCCCTGACGCTGTTTGAAGTATTCAACCTCAGCCAGCGCCAGGGCAAACTATTGCGGGATCTATAACTTGTTCCTTAAAGTTGTTTGGATTTAATTCGCGGAATCAAATCCAATGACTTCTACGCTTCTTCGATTAAAGCCGCCGTTTGGGGCTGGCTGGCAAGGACGCTGTCCAGCGCCTGGCCCAGGTCCCAGAGCAGGTCGTTGATATTTTCAACACCAACAGAAAGGCGGATCATTTTTTCCGTAATGCCTTCCTGGAGTTTTTCGGTTTCGTTCAGCCCGGCATGGGTCATGGTATAGGGGTGCTGCACCAGCGATTCGGTGCTCCCCAGGCTCACAGCCAGGTGGATCATTTTCAATTGATTCATCACGGCGAACGCTTCCTCCTCTCCCCCATAAACATCGAAAGAGATCATGGCGCCCGGGCTGGAACACTGCCGTTTATAGACTTGGTATTGATGCCCGTCGTGCTCCGTCAGCAATCCCGGGTAATAGACCCGTTCAACGGCGGGGTGTTGTTGAAGGAAATGAGCGACCTGGATAGCGTTGGCCACCTGCTGCTCCATGCGCACTTTCAACGTTTCCAGACTGCGCATAAGGAGCCAGCCGGTCCAGGGGCCCGTCATATTCCCCAGGAAGGTCCGCAGTTTTTTCACGCGCTGCATCCGATTTTTAGATCCCAGTACGGCGCCTGCGATCACGTCGCTATGCCCGCCAATGTACTTGGTCGCGCTGTACACCACCAGGTCCGCCCCGTGTTTGAGCGGGTGCTGCCATAGCGGCCCCATATAGGTATTGTCTACGGTAAGGATCACTTCCTTGCCATGAACCGAATGGCCTTCCTTCAGGCGTTTCATCCATTCGAGGTCGATCAGGGTGTTCGTTGGGTTGGCTGGGGTTTCTACGTAAATCATCGCCAACTGATCGCGATTTCCGCTTCCGGCGAGGCATTCTTCAATCCGCTCCAGGCTGTCGGACGGAGAAAAAGCCAGGATATTGATCCCCCACTCCGGCAATACCTCTTCGATAAAATGCTGGGTCCCCCCATAAAGCGGCGTACTGTACAGCAAAAGGTCCCCAGGTCTAAGGAACTCGAGCATGACGGTGGTGATGGCCGACATACCGCTTTCAAACACTGCAGCTTCCTCTGCCCCATCCCAAAGGGTAAGTCGGTTTTCCAGGATTTCCAGGTCTGGATTATTCAACCTGCTGTAAATCAATCCCTGAACTTCCCCTTCTTCGGCCTCCTTTAATCCATAAGCCAACTCAAAATATCGCTTCCCCTGCTCTGCCGAGCTAAAGACAAAAGTGGACGTCTGAAAAATCGGGCATTTGATGGCGCCTTCAGACCATTCGGGATGGTACCCATACGACATCATCAGGCTCTCAGGTTGAAATTGGTGCGGATGCATAGGAATTCTATTTTTTCCTACAAATTTATCTTTCATAGAACAAATTTTTATTAATTAATTGTTTTAAAGAAAACAAATCTACCCAAATAATAATAGCTGAATATTATTCCAAAAACCGCCAAAAAACGCCTGTCCTGGAAAAATTTTCTTTTCCAAGTTCGTCAAAATCAGCGGCAGGCAAAATGATATTGGTCAATACAGGGAAAACAAGCGGATCAGGAAAGCGAAAAAAGGTAGGCCGCCCCAAGTAAGGCAGAATAGAACATCCACCACCCCAGAGGGATGAATTGCCCGGGAGAAATGCCTTGCCTCCAGTACAGCCAGATGACCTGAATGGCTTTTTCAAAAAAATAGGCGGCAACGGTAGCCCAGGCGATGCCCTGGATGCCCCACGTTGGCGCCCAGAGGAGGCCAAACAAAACCAGGAGGGCAAGTTCCAGCAGGGAGGTACAGAGCAAGACCCTGTTGGCCTGAACAGCGAGCAATAAAGCCCTGGGAAATACCATCCGGCTAATGACGATCAGGAAAAAAGCGTTCACTACAGGAATTCCTTCCCTGAACTCCGGACTGAACACCCAGGGGTACCACCAGTTGCTGGCGCTCAGCAACACCACAGCGAGCGGAAATATCCAGTGCATCATCCGGAGGCTCCGCCGTTTGATTTCCATGAGCGCTTCGGGCAAATTTCGGACGGCCAGGGGGATCATCGCGGCGCTGAGCGCTTCGCTGAGCGCGGTAGCCAATGGAAGTTCCCTGGCGCCATACCGGTATACCGCGAACATTTCCGGGTCGCCATGGTATTGCCAATTGACCAGCCATCCGTTAATGGTGGGGATTAAGCCGCCTAGCAGCGCATACAGGATTAACGGCCAGGAGGCAAGGACCCATTCCCGGGTTTCCGCCGGAAGCCATTTCGGGCTAGCCGATTGGTTCAACTCCGCCCATAACCATGCGTGCTTGATCGCTTGCAAACAGATCAAGGCTCCGAAACTATACGGCAATCCGTAGCCTGCCCACACCGGCCCCGCTACGGCTATGGCGGCCCCTCCAAAGGAGAGCACCCCATAAGCCAGGATAGCGCGGGGTTTTTCCTGGAGCAACAAAAAATGCTCCTGAAGAAACGTGGGCAAATTCAAGACTAGATACACCCAGAAAAGCCAAAAAAGCGGATTTCCGGCATGCCCGGTCAGTGCGGTCAAAATGGGGTTCCGAAAAAGGAGAAGTAGCGCCACCAAAACGCCGGTAGCACCCCAAAGGGTCCCATACGCCGAAAACGCGAAGCTTGCCCGTTTTTCCGGATCTACGCGGTGGTAATGGGTCAGAAACCCCTGCACCAACCCCGAGACCCAGAAAAAGCTGAGGGCGTATTGCACAAACATCCACTGTTCATAAATCCCGATCTCGGATGGAGTCAGCGCGCTTTGTGCCAGAAGCACAGACACCAGTAAGGCGCCTGCCTGACGCATCACCTGGAATGCTTGAAAAGCTTCCACTGCGCTCCATGTCTTTTTCCAGGGCGCCCTCCAGGACCGTTGCACTACAGCGGGCGTACTTCTTCTTTGAAAACAATGCCGAATTCCTCCAGTTCCTTCAGTACCGGTTCATAAACCTCTTTAGAAACCGGGATTTGCACCCCCCTGGAAGTGATTTTTTCCTCCATGACCAGCCGGACGAAAATCCCCATCGGCAGCCCGACGGTTTGCGCCATGGCCGTATCTTCGGCATGGTTGCCTTTGAGCTGCATCGTGGATAGATGGATCATAGGCTTTTGGTTGGCGTCGACATATTCGATCTCGTGGTGCATGATCACCATGTCCTGGTCTTTGGGTTTCAATTGCCACTTTTCCCGGATTAAATGCTCCAGGATAAGGGCGGGCGTGGCATTGGGAAGGCGGATTTTTTTCTTGCGGAACAAGCCCAGCCATTCCAGCTTGTGAAGCACGTCGGACTCTGGCGAAACGCCAAGCATTTGCGCCACGCGATCCCGCAAAGAACCGCCCTGGTATTTGCCCACGTAGGCGTCCAGCAGTTCGTAAAAACTGATCTCGCCCGAATGCAGGAGCGGAAAGTCCGCGTCGGTCAGGCCAATTCGGATAAGGGCATCCCAGGCCTCGCAGAATCCTGGGTGTCGCAGGGTTCCCCGTAGGATATTGGGAATGTCGTTGAGCCCGTAGCTCTCCCGGTAAAGCAGGGAATCGCGGTTGGCATAGGCCTCGTATTTGCCTACCCCGGGAATATCCACCAAACGGAACTCCTTGAACAGGCGGTGGTAGGGAATATAGCGCAGTTTTCCATCCTGGAGGTATTGCGCCGTACCTTGTCCGGCAAGTACCACGTTGCGGGGATTCCAGGAGATTTTGTAATGCCAGGGGTTGTCGTCGCTCTCCGGCGCTACCAATCCGCCTGTATCGGAACGAAAAGCCTGTATTTTCCCGCCGTCTGCCTTGATTCGGTCGATGATCCGCATGGCAGACATGTGGTCGATGCCCGGGTCCAGCCCCATTTCGCCCATGAAAATCAGGCCGCGTTCGCTGGCTTCATCCGCCAGGCTGTACATTTCGCGGGAAACGTAGGAAGCGGTGATCAGATGTTTTTTCAACTTGATGCAATCGTAGGCCACCTCCAGATGGAGGTAAGCCGGGAGCAGGGAAACCACTACATCGGCACGGCCGATCAGCTCCCGCCGGTCGTTGGTTTTGAGCACATCTAGCCACGCAGCGCGTCCGTTCGGGCGGCCGGCGATTTTCGCTTCCGCTTTCAGCGGGTCGGCATCGGCAACGGTGACAAACCAGCCGAGGTCGGAAGCCCGGTCGAGCACGTAGTCAATTAAAGCGCCGGAGGACAACCCCGCGCCAATGATGAGCACATTGTTCATCTTGTTTGTTTAAGTTTGTGGATTCGGGTTAGATTTCAGAAATTTCGGAAATGGACCAATCCTCGGGAATAACCCATCAGTCGATCAAAATATGCAGGAAAAAACACTAACGATTTCCTTTTTGGTGTACCAAAACCTGGAGGATTTACCCGCCAAAGATAGGGATTTGGCCAAGCGCGCCCAAGATTCCCAGGATTATTCTTACGCGCCGTATTCCCATTTCCGAGTTGGGGCTGCGATCAGGCTGGAAGACGGCCAGGTCATTGGGAACGGGAACCAGGAGAACGCCGCCTACAGCATGTGCGTGTGCGCCGAGCGGACGGCCCTGGCTGCTGCCCAAACCCTGGCGCCGGATCAAGCGGTCCAAGCCATCGCGGTCACGGCCAGCCCTTCCCGCCAACTGGTGAGCCCTTGCGGCGCTTGCCGGCAGGTCTTGCACGAAAGGGAGGTCGTTCAAAACCAGCCGATCCGGATCATCTTACAAGGCGCCGAAGGTCAGTGGCTGGTTTTTGAGTCCGCTCAATTGCTGATCCCTTTCCCTTTCGGCCCGGAAAACCTAAAAGCCTGAGTCTGGGCTTGCCCGGAGAAACGCCAAAGCTGCTTCCAGATCCTCCGGCGTATCGATGCCTATGGTTTCCCGGTCCGTTAGTTGAACCTGAATGGAATACCCATTCTCCAACCAGCGCAATTGTTCCAGAGACTCAGCTAGTTCCAGCCTGGAAGGCGCCAGTTTGGTTAATTCCACAAGGGTCTCCGTTCGAAAGCCATACAATCCGATATGCCTGAAAAAAACTGTACGTCGAATGCCATCCTCCACGCTCCCTCCCCGAACGTAAGGAATAGGACTCCGGCTGAAATAAAGCGCCTTTCCCCCCGTTTCAAAAACTACCTTTACCGTATTGGGGTTTTGTACGATATGGGTATCCCGGATTTCTATAGCCAGCGTAGAAAGATGGGCGGCGCCGGGAAAA
The DNA here is from genome assembly GCA_016713275.1 of Haliscomenobacter sp. Lineage (GTDB taxonomy): Bacteria > Bacteroidota > Bacteroidia > Chitinophagales > Saprospiraceae > JADJPL01. The sequence continues at coordinate 103,860 of JADJPL010000010.1, read as the reverse complement.
AAGAGGGGCCGCTACGAGATCAATTTGCCGGGGATCGAGAAACGGTTCGTCCCCCTGAATATTGACCACCACGGAAAAGTGGTGGTAACGGCTTGCCACTTCGGCGCAGCGGTCGGTGCCGCTGGGGTGATCGCTGCGGGTAAGCTGGACGGCGCCGCCAAAAGCCCGCACGTGGTCTGCTATGCGTTCGTCATCGGTAGCGACAACGACCAAGCCCAGGGAATCCGCTTGGGCCGCTTGCTCGTACACGCGCTGAATCATCGTTTTACCGGCAATATCTACCAGGGGTTTGCCGGGAAAACGGGTGGAAGCATACCTGGCCGGAATTATTCCCAGCGCTTTTTTTGGTTCCTGCATTTAGCCGATGTTATTTTGTCCTTTCGATAACCCCTAAGCTATGAAAAACTTCCTTTTTTTCCTCTGTTGGTTTTATTCTGTTCACTTATTGGCCAGTGCAGACTCGGTAAGTTATTTATCTTTCAGAGATACGATTTCGTTATCGGTGGAAAACAACGAAAAAATTTTCCTTCATAAAATCAAAAAGGGCCAAACCTTGTTCTCGCTAGCCAAGTTTTACGGGATGCATTATCAGGAATTGCAATATTACAACACCGGCCTCGGGGAGGTGCTGGCCCTGGATCAAATGGTGCGCATCCCCATTCCCAACCGGGCGATTATCCGGTATTTGCCGGCAGGGGCGCCCCGGTGGGCCTACGCTCCGGTGATGTATGCCGTTAAAAAAGGAGATACTGTTTTCCGGATCAGTCAGTATTTCAAAATGCCTACAGATACGGTGACCGCCCGCGGCAAGGTCGTCAACAACGCGCTTAAGCCAGGGATGCTCATCCCGGTAGGCTGGTTGAGCACCAAAGGCATTCCGGAAAACTACCGCCCGGAACCCGCTCATCCCCTGCTCAAAAAGAATCTTCCCTTACGCAGGCAGTTTGAAGCCAGTACGGCCAAGAAGAAAACGCTTAGTACGCAAGGGCCTGCCTTTTGGCAAAAAGGCGCTCCTTCGGAAGGCTCCAGTTTTTATGCCCGCTTCGACGGCGCCCCTCCCCGATCCGTCATTGAAATCACCAACCCAATGAACCAGGGGAAAATTTACGCCGAAGTGCTGGGTCCTATCCCCCCAACGGTGTACAATCGGAATATCGTCGTGGTGCTCTCCAGCGCCGCCGCCAAAATGCTGGGCGCCAGGGACCCTCAGTTTTTTGTTAAAATTAAATACTATAAATAATCACCCGACCATGCACGTACATCCAAACATCCTGACCACTATCGGCAACACGCCCTTGGTCCAACTCCACCGGGTTTGCGCCGGGGTTCCGGGCACGATCCTTATGAAGGTAGAAACCTTCAATCCGGGCCATTCCATTAAAGACCGGATGGCACTGAAGATGGTGCTCGACGCAGAAGCGCGGGGCGACCTCAAACCCGGAGGCACCATCATCGAATGCACCTCCGGCAATACCGGCATGGGCCTGGCAATTACTGCAGCCGTAAAAGGGTATCGCTGTATTTTCACCACGACCGACAAGCAGTCGATGGAAAAGGTCAACCTGCTCAAAGCCTTTGGCGCCGAAGTCATTGTCTGCCCGACCAATGTGGCTTCGGAAGATCCCCGGTCGTATTATGCTGTCGCCCAGCGGCTGAGTCAGGAGATCCCAAACAGCTACTGGTGCAACCAGTACGACAACCTGTCTAATCGCGAAGCCCATTACGAAACCACCGGCCCGGAGATCTGGGCCCAAACGGAAGGCCGGGTAACGCATCTCCTCACTGGCGTCGGCACGGGGGGGACGATTTCCGGCGCCGGGCGCTTTTTAAAAGAAAAGAACCCCGGCATTCAGGTTTGGGGCATCGATACCTTCGGCTCCGTACTCAAAAAGTACCATGAAACCCGGACGTTTGACCACTCGGAAATTTACCCCTACATTACCGAAGGCATTGGCGAAGACATCATTCCGGGCAACGTCGACTTCGACGTGATCGACCATTTTGAGAAAGTCAGCGACCGCGACGGGGCATTGATGGCCCGCAGGCTCGCCCGGGAAGAAGGCCTGCTGATGGGCTACTCTGCCGGATCGGCGGTAGCGGGTTTGCTCCAGCTCAAAGACCGAATTAAACCTTCCGATGTGGTCGTCATCGTCATTCACGACCATGGTAGCCGGTATGTCGGCAAGATCTTTAACGACGACTGGAGGCGCGAGCGCGGCTTTCTGGATAGCGAACTGAAAGTCCGGGATATCATCACCCAAAAACCCAACAGCGCGTTATACACCGTTCAGAAAACCGACACGGTGCGGGTGGCCTTTGAAAAATGAAAAGCCTGGACATCTCCCAGTTACCTGTATTGGAAAACGATGCGCTTGCTGGAAGCGTCACGGAAAGCCAAGTCCTGAATTACCTGCTGGATAGCCCTTGCACCATGGCGATCATCCGGTGGGCTCGATTATGAGCGAGCCGTTTCCTCAGGTGGATGACCAACTGCCACTGAGCCAGTTGCGCAACTTCATTACCCGGCAGGTTCCGGCGGTAATTACAAAAGATAAAGCAGGGAATTTCCACATTATCACCCAATACGACATTATCCAGGTAATCTGATTTTGCGATTTAACCGTACGCAACTTATTTAAAATACCGTTATCTTTTAAAATAAAACGATCTATGAAAAAAATGACGCATGCGTTCCTTTGGATGGCTGCCCTTATGTCGGTTAGTACCCTCGCCGGGCAGGGCAACCTTCAAATCCCTTACCAACTGCACAAGCTTCCAAACGGCCTGACGGTAATCTTGCACGAGGACCACACCGTTCCCATGATCGCCGTTGATGTTTGGTATCATGTTGGGTCGGGGTATGAAAAACCTGGCCGTACCGGCTTTGCCCACCTGTTTGAGCATATCATGTTCGAGGGATCGGGGAATGTGCAGGAAGGCGACTTCGACAACCTGTTAGAAAGCGTTGGCGGCAACAACAATGGCTCTACGAACACCGACCGCACCAACTATTACGAAATTCTTCCTTCGAATGGACTGGATATTGCTCTGTTCCTGGAATCCGACCGCTTGGGATATTTGCTCGATGCCATGTCGGAAGGCAAGGTGGACGGACAGCGGGACGTCGTAAAAAACGAGCGCCGGCAAAGCTATGAAAACCGGCCTTACGGGCTGGCCTACCAGACCATCGTCGAAAACCTGTACCCCAAAGACCATCCCTACCACTGGCCAACCATTGGGTATATGGACGACCTCACCGCCGCTTCCCGCGATGACGTAGCGGAATTTTTCAAAAAATTCTACGTTCCCAACAACGCCGTCCTTACCATTGCCGGGGATATCGATCCAGAACAGGCGCTGGAGCGCGTCAAATACTGGTTTTCTGAAATCCCGGCGGGCAACCCGGTCGTGAAACCGGTAGCGCCAAATTTTGTCCTGGAAGCCCCTAAATACCTCACGATGGAAGACAATGTGCAACTCCCGCGGTTGTACCTCGTCTACCCTACTCCCGCTTACTTTACTCCTGGCGATGCCGAACTGGACGTGATCGCGAATATTCTGGCGGGCGGGACAAGCGCCAGGTTATTTCAGAAATTGGTTTACGAAACCGGGATGGCACAAAACGTCAGCGCGTATCAAAGTTCCCAGGCGTTGGGGTCTATGTTTATGATCACCGTCACGGCGCGCCCCGGGCATACCCTGGAAGAGATCATGAACGTGGTCGATGCGGAGATCGCCCGCTTGCAGGAAGAAGCGCCTACCGCAAGAGAACTCCAGCAGGTGATCAACCAACAGGAATCCCAATTCCTCAGTGAATCTCAGTCTCTGCTCGGCAAAGCGGAAGCGCTGCAGGAGTATTATTACTATACCGGAAACCCCGACTGGGCCAATGAGGACCTGAACCGGTACAAAGCCCTGTCGGTAAACGATATTCCCGCAGCCGCCCGCCATTACCTCAAACCTACAGGCCGCCTGGTGCTCAGCGTGGTGCCTAAAGGACAGAGCGGAGTGTTAGACGTTAGACGGTAGACGGGGGACGGGGGACGGGGGGGGGGGGAGGGACGGGGGGCGGGGGGCCGGGGCCGGGGGGGACGGTACCATCAACACCGGAGGGTGACAAGACTACTAACACCCTATCACAGAAAGGCTTGAACTGAGCATATTTAAAACCTTTAAAATCAACAAGATGAAAGTCAGTTTATATAGTTCGCTACTTTTCTTTGCGCTTATTGGGGCGCTGCCTTTGGCGGCGCAAAAGCAAATCGCTCATCCTACCCGGATATTGCTCCGGTCCGGCCGCTGCAACTTCCCAAAGTTCAGGAATTTCGGCTGGGGAATGGGCTACCAGTGTATCTTATTGAAAAACACGATCTGCCGATTGTCCAGATGAGCTTCAGTTTTAATGCCGGCAGCATGTTTGATCCCGCCACGATGCCCGGACTGGCGTCCATGACGGCGAATATGATGAACGAAGGAGCGGGAGATCGCGATGCACTGGCTTTGGCCGAGGAGATTAGTTTTCTGGGAATCAGCTTAGGCGCAGGTGCCGGAAGGGAAAATTTGAACGTGGAGTTATTCACCCCAATTTCGAAGCTACGGGAAGCCTTGCCTCTTTTGGGCGATCTGATCCTTAAACCCCGTTTTGATGCGGAAGAACTGGACCGCAAGCGCACCGAATCCCTCGTACGCCTGGCCCAGGCGCACGACGAAGCCCGGATCATCGCCAGTACCGCCTTCAACCAAATGGTGTACGGCAAAGGGCACCCATACGCCACTCCCGCAGGCGGAACAGAAGCTTCACTCAAAGCGATGCAAGTGGGTGATCTGCAAAGTTTTCACCGCGAATACATCACGCCAGCCAACGGATTTTTGGTGATCGCCGGCGATATGACCAGAGCGCAGGCTGAAGCGGAACTGGGAACCTTGTTCCGCGGCTGGTCGGGCGGCATGCTTAAAGCAAAAGCGATTCCCGATTCCCCCAAACCCAAGGGCGTTCAGATCTACCTGATCGACAAACCCGGCGCCGCCCAATCGGAGCTCCGCCTCGGGCACCCCGGAGTCGCACGCAGTACCCCGGATTATTTCCCTCTCGAAGTGTTGAATACCATCCTTGGGGGCTCCTTCACCTCCCGGTTAAACAACAACCTGCGGGAGGTTCATGGGTATTCCTACGGCGCAGGATCGGCCTTTGTCCAACTGAAAGGGAAAGGGCTCTTTTTGGCAAGCTCTGCCGTGCAAAGCGACGCCTCCGACAAATCGCTGGCAGAGTTCATGAAAGAACTAAATGCCATCAAAGACGTTACGGCAGAAGAAGTGGGTAAAGCCCGGAATTACCAAGCTCTCGGTTTTCCTGGCAATTTTGAATCCATCGAAGGCATCGCCAGTCAGTTTGCCGATGTTATCTCCTACAATCTGCCCGACGGCTACCTCAACGCCTATATCAACGAATTGCTAAAAATCCAGGAAGCCGACGTAGAACGCGTGGCCAAAACCTACGTCGATCCCAAAAATTTGGTCATCGTGGTGGTTGGCGACCAAGCCAAAATCGAGCCGGGCATTAAAGCCCTCAAACTCGGAAAGATTACGGTATTGAAAAAAGAAGATGTCCTTGGCCCCCTTCCTCAAATAGGGGAGTAATTGGTGATTAGGTGGGTTAGTGGTTAGCAGGGAGCAGGGATAGCTTGGGAAATCCTTAGATTGCCACACGGTGGAAGCCGCCCAGAAAACCAAACGGGGTTATGGACTTGGTCCATAACCCCGTTTTGGGTGATTGGTGGCTGGTGATTAGTGGTTAGGAAGGGATACGCTCAGGTAGTCGCCGCCCTGACGGTAGGCTTCTGCCCGCGTGATGCGGCTGTTTACGTTTAGCAACTCGCTCAGGCTTGCCACATCCGCTTTGGCTTTCACCACCAGTGTGAACAGACACCCTCGACGGTTCTGGAATACTAGTACGATTTTGCATTGCTATCCTCAAATTTCCATACGCTTGCCCTGTGCCTTTAGAGGCCGCAGGCCGGTAAATTTCCTATATTTGGGCTAAAGGAGAATCCAATACAACATGGGCAAAAAACTTCCACTGGGGCTACAAGATTTTCGAGGCATCATTTAAGGCGGCTACAAGTACATCGACAAAAACAGAGTACATCCACCGCCTTGCTATGGAGGCAAATACTTTTTCTCTCCAGACCCCGGCGTTTTTGGAAGTCGATCACCATTGCTACCTTTCAGGAGTTGTACCTGGGCAGCAAGGAGTTGTTCAAAGGACTTTGGATTGAAGACAAGTGGGATTGGAGCCGGAAACATCCGGTAATTCGGATTTCGTTTACAGGAATTGGCTTTGCCGAAAGTGGTTTGGTGAAAGCCATGCACTACCAATTGATAAACAAATCCGGGAACACGGTTTACCGCCTGCCAATGACGCAAACCTCAGCGCTAAATTTGAATACCTGATCCAGACTCTTAGTGAGATCAATAAAGTGGTGGTGTTGATCGACGAATACGATGCGCCCATCATTCACTACTTGGGCATTGACTTGGAAAAAGCAGTGGAAAACCGGGAAATTCTCAAAGAGTTTTATACGGTTCTGAAAAACAATGATCCTGCACTAGAGTTCGTTTTTTATTACTGGCGTCAGCAAATTTTCCAAAGTGGGCATCTTCTCTGGCCTCAACAACCTGCGCGACCTTACGATGGACGCCCAATACGCCACTATGCTGGGCTATACTCAGGAGGAACTGGAAAGCAACTTTGTGGAGGAAATTGAAATGGCCTGCCGAAAGTTAAATGTCCCGAGTCGAGTTGTTGGAGCAAATGCGCCTGTGGTACAATGGTTACCGTTTTGAGGAGGCCGAAACCGTTTACAATCCAGTATCCTGTAATTTATTTTTCAACAAAAGAAGTTTCAAAATTTTTGGTTTGCTACCGGCACACCCTCTTTTCTGGTCAACCTCTTGAAACAAGAGGGAGTGTTTGATTTGCATTTTCCGGAACACCAGCCTATCGGGTTTTGAAAGTTTTGAGCTCGATCAAATTTACGGGCTCATTGGCTTCTGTTTCAAACGGGCTACCTGACCATCAAAGCAAGATGAAGACGGCCTGGTCATCCTGGATTACCCCAACAAGGAGGTCAAAGACTCCATGTACGCGAATTTGCTGGAAGGTTTTGGCGGGTGGACGCAGAGTTATCCGCAGCGCTGGTCATCAAAATTCGCAATGAGCGTTTCAGGCCAATGACCTGGAGCAAGTGATCCGGATTTTGCAAGCCATGTTCAAAAACTTACCTACATTTGTTGCATGAAAATACCCGGAGAAATTTTTCCATGCCGCCATTCACCTGCTGTTTAACTACCTGGGCTTCCGCATCCAAAGCGAGGTATGACCAGCGATGGCGTGCATCGACAGCCTGGTGGAAACCGATGCCCACGTCTACATCCTGGAGTTCAAATTGGACCAGAGTGCTCAGGCTGCGCTAGATCAGATCAAGCAAAAAATACTATCAGGCCTATTGGGAAAAGGCAAAAGGTGATCGGCGTTGGGGTGAATTTTTCCAGTGAAAGCAAAAATATTGAGGACTGGGTAGCGGAGGAATTGAGGTGAAAACGCAGGCCGTTCCCCAAAAATCTGGAAAACGGCCTGTATTATCCCAATCGATCTGCTGATTTTAATTATTTCCTCAAAAATCTCCGTCTCCCGTCCACCGTCTCCCGTCCACCGTTCTACCGCCGATACGCGTCTTTCAGCCCCACCGTGAGGTTAAACACCGGCTTACCGGGCTGGGAATCGGGGTCGGCGCAGAAATAGCCTTTGCGGAGGAACTGAAACTGGTCGCCGGGCCTGGCTTCGAGCAAGCTGGGTTCTACCATCGCATTCGGGGCAATGATCATGGAGTCCGGGTTGAGGAATTCCAGGTAATCCCGGCCCTCGTGGTCGGTGGGCGTGGGGTCGGTAAATAAGCGGTCGTAGAGGCGCACTTCCGCAGGAGAAGCGTGGGGCGCAGAAACCCAATGCAGTACGCCTTTGGCCTTAAGCCCGGAGGTATCGGACCCCGAGCGGCTCTCGGGGAAGTAGGTACAATTCAGTTGGACGATCTCGCCGCTTTCCGGGTCTTTGACCACCTCGTCGCAACGGATGATGAACGCGCTTTTCAGGCGCGCCATCCCGCCCAGGGAGAGCCGGAAAAAGTTCTTGGGCGCTACTTCCATGAAGTCTTCTTTCTCAATAAATAGCTCCCTGGAAAAAGGCATCTTCCGGTTGCCGGTTTCGGGCGCTTCCGGGTTATTTTCGGTTTCGAGGTATTCGGTTTGGCCTTCGGGGTAGTTGGTAAGGACCACCTTCAATGGGCCGAGGACGGCCATGGCGCGCAGGGCGGTTTTATTCAAAAGTTCCCTGACCGAAAATTCCAACAGTTCGATCTCGATGACGTTGTCGCGGCGGGCGACGCCGGCGCGTTCGCAGAAGTTGACAATCGCTTCCGGAGGGTAGCCGCGGCGCCGCATGCCGGAGATAGTCGGCATCCGGGGGTCGTCCCAGCCCGTTACGTGGCCTTCCTGTACCAGCTTGAGCAAGCGTCGCTTGCTGGTGATCATATAGGCCACGTTCATCCGGGCAAACTCGATCTGCCGGGAGGGAAAAATGCCCAGTTGCTCGATAAACCAGTCGTAGAGCGGCCGGTGGTGCCGAAACTCCAACGAACACAGCGAGTGCGTGATCTCCTCGATGGAATCGCTTTGCCCGTGGGCAAAGTCGTACATCGGGTAGATGCACCACTCGTCGCCGGTTTGGTGGTGATGGGCATGCTTAATGCGGTAGAGTACCGGGTCGCGCATGTGCATATTGGGCGAACTCATGTCCACTTTGGCGCGCAACACGCGGCTGCCATCGGGGAATTCCCCGTTCTTCATCCCCTCAAACAAGCGCAGGTTCTCTTCGATGGAGCGCTGACGGTAGGGGCTCTCCGTTCCCGGCTGGGTGGGGTTGCCTTTCATGGCTGCGATCTCCTCCGGAGTGGAATCGTCGACATAAGCCAGGCCAGCCTTGACCAGCTGGAGGGCGAATTCATACAGCTTGGGGAAGTAATCGGAGGCATAGAACTCGTTGGCCCACTCAAACCCCAGCCACCGGATATCGGCTTTGATGCTGTCGACATACTCCACGTCCTCCGTACTGGGGTTGGTGTCGTCGAAGCGCAGGTTGCAAAGCCCCCCGTACTTCTTCGCCAGCCCGAAATTCACGGTCAACGCCTTGGCATGGCCGATATGGAGGTAGCCGTTGGGCTCCGGCGGAAAACGGGTATGCACCCTGCCCCCATGCTTCCCGGAGGCTATATCTTCTTCAATGATCTCTTCGATAAAGTTGAGGGATTTCTTTTCGTTGGTTTCTTCTATGCTCATGTCGGTTACTTTATGCAAAAGGATGAAAAAGGGGTTAGGCGTTGGTTATATCTCGACAAGCGCAAATGGTCAAGATAAATTGCAGAAGTCCTGGCGCCGGGGACTGGCCTCCCCCTAGCCCCCTCCGAAGGAGGGGGAACAGGAAAAGCCCCTGCGTTTTGGAAAAATACATTAAAATTATAACACATATACGTCAATCACATCCGCTCCGGCATATCTATTCCCAGTAAGTCCATTCCGTTGCGCAGGACGTGGGCGACGGCCATGCTCAGCTGGAGGCGGAACGCCCGGGCTGCTTCGTTTTCCGCGCGCAGGATGGAATGCTCGTGATAGAACCGGTGATATGCCTTCGCTAAATTAAAACAATAGTTCGCAATGGCGGAAGGATCGTACTCCCGGGCCGCTTCCTGAATGATGCCGGGAAACTGGTAAACCTGGCCGATCAGGTCGCGCTCGTCGGCGTTCAGGGGTTCATGGGCGGATGCGGCGGAAAGGTCTTCCGATTCGATTTTGCGCAAGACCGACTGCACCCGCACGTAGGCATTCTGCACGTAGGGGCCGGTTTGGCCCTGGAGATCGACCGATTCCTTGGGGTCGAAGATCATCCGTTTTTTGGGATGGACCTTGATCAGGAAAAATTTCAGGGCAGCCAAGGCAATTTTGCGGATCACTTCTTCCTGTTCTGCTTCCGGCAACCCGGCGATATTTTCTCTTTCCATCGTATTTTCCCGGGCTTCCCGGACGACTTCGGCGAGGAGGTCGTCGGCATCCACTACGGTGCCTTCCCTGGATTTCATCCGTCCGGTGGGGAGTTCGACCATGCCATACGACAGGTGGAACAAGCCTTCGGCATAAGGCTCGCCGAGGCGTTTCATAATCTCGAAAAGCACCTGGAAATGGTAGTTTTGCTCGTCGGCAACGACGTACACCATTTTTTCCACGCCAAAGTCGCGGTACCGCAGCTGGGCGGTGCCAATATCCTGGGTGATGTATACGGAGGTGCCGTCTTTGCGGAGCACCAGCTTTTTGTCGAGTTTGGCGTCTTCGAGGTCGATCCAGACGGAGCCGTCGTCCAGGCGATAAAAAATCCCGCTTTGTAAGCCTTTTTCCACCGTATCCTTTCCGAGCAGGTAGGTGTCGGACTCGAAGTAAAACTTGTCGAATGCTACCCCAAGGGCCTGGTAAGTGGTATCAAATCCCTGATACACCCAGCTGTTCATCTGCTCCCAAAGGGCGACGGTTTCCGGATCGCCGGCTTCCAACGCAGGAGCATATCCCGGGCTTCCCGGCCCAGGTGCTATACTCATTAAAATAGATGTCTTTATACGCTTTAAAGAACTCCTCGCGGCCTTGGCCATTTTGTTTTCCGGATTCAAAGACCTGCTCCGCTTCGGGCGTTTTCTGCCATTGGCTGTATTCCTCTTTGAATTCTTTATCGAACCGCACGTAATAATCGCCCACAAAATGATCGCCCTTGGCGCCTTCGGATTCGGGCGTAGCGCCCTCGCCAAATTTTTGCCAGGCCAGCATGCTTTTGCAAACGGCGATGCCCCGGTCGTTGATGATCTGAACCCGAACCACATCGTACCCTGCCGCATCGAGGATTTTGTACATGGACCATCCCAGGAGGATATTCCGGATATGCCCCAGGTGAAGGGGTTTGTTGGTATTGGGAGAACAAGACTCTACCAGGACTTTATGGCCATTTTTGGGCAGGAACCCAAAATTTTCTTTGGCGTACATATCTCCCAAAAAGTCTTTCCAAAACTGATCGCTCAATTCCAGGTTCAGGAACCCTTTGATCACGTTAAACCCTTGAAGGTAGGCTACTTTTCCAAGCAGAGCGTTGCCCAGTTCATTGCCGATATCTTCCGGTTTTTTCTTAACAAACCGGGTAAACGGGAATACCACGAGGGTATAGTCCCCGGTGAATTCTTTCCGCGTAGGGCTGATGGTCAGGTCGTCCGGAGCGAGGCTTACACCATAAAGCTCGTTTACGACCTCCATCACGCCGGACTGGATCAAAGAAATAAGGTGCATCATGTTTGGGCATGTTTTCCGGTTAGGGACGTAACGCGAAATTAGCGCTTTTTCCTTTTGGAAAATTTTATTTTGAATAAAAACCGGAAAAAGAGAGGGGAAGGTTCCCTTCGGTCGTCAGACCTTGGGTGGGGTTTTCACCAGATAAACTTTTCCGGGGATGCAGGGGCCAAAAGGGGATTTTCCTTCCCAATTCCCTTCGAGGATCCATGCTTTCCCTTTTTTGACCAGCTTAAGCGTTCCCCATTTAAAGCACCAGGACATCTCCTCCAGCCGGGTGTACCGGACCATGCGGTTCTCTTTAAACGCCACCTGACTGCCGGTTACTTCCCCTTCCAGGGCGAATTCCGCATAAATTTTCTCGACGCTGGCGTAGCTGACGCCGGTGATCCGGTTTCCCTGCTGTTGCAAGCGGAGTTCGAAATAGTATTTGGGACGAAATCCGCCCTCCTCCTGGGTAAGGTATCCCGTCCAATACCCTTCGAAAGGGCGTTCCTGGGCCAGGAGGGGGCAGGAAAAAGCCAGGAGCAGAAAAGAGAATAGCAAGCGCGGTAACATAGGCGGAGGCAATTTTATTCTTCTTCTTCCAGAAACGTCCGGATCGCTTCCTGATGTGCAAAAAACGAAAAAATGGTTTTCCCGTAGTTTCGTTGTTGAAAAAAATGGGGATGGGTTTCAAACCGGTGGCTGGGGTTGTGCTCCAGCACGAACCACCCTTCTGGCCGCAGCAACCCGTGTTTGAAAATCAGATCCGGAATCGTATCAAGCGTTGGCAGGCCATACGGAGGGCCTGCGAAGATGTAATCGTAGGTTTCGGCGCAATAGGACATAAACCGGAATACATCGCCCCGAACGATCCGGATACGGCTTTCCATTCCAAGTTGTCCGGCGGTTTTCTTCACAAACTCCACTGCCGGGCCATGCTTGTCGACGTAAGTGACGTCGGTAGCTCCCCTGGAGATAAATTCGTAGCTATGGCTGCCGGTGCCGCCAAACAGATCGAGCACTTTGAGTTCCTGGAAATCGACATGGTTGTTCAGGATATTGAAAAGCCCTTCCTTGGCAAAGTCCGTCGTTGGCCGGGTCGGCCAATTGTCTGCCGGAGGGTTGAACCTCCTTCCTTTAAATATTCCCCCAATGATCCGCATACCCCTGTTTTATCGATCAGCCATCAATCCCGCTAAAAGGTCGTTATAGAAATGCCTGGGATTTTCCGCAAGCCGGGGGCCTAACTGCCATGGCCCGCCAACCTCCGCAAATACCAGCCGCCCAAAATAGGTGCGCAACAGCCCGTACAATTCCGATTTGACCGACAGCCCCCCCGAGAGGTAGACCGGAATGTGCTCTTGAGACAATCCAAACTGGTGGACTACCAACAGGAGATAGTACAGGTAATCTTTAAGCTCTTTGCAGGCGAAGGAATTTCCGAACTGAAGCCGCTCTCCGTCCCAGAAGGTCACCCACAACGCTTTTTCCGCAAAATGAGCCAGCATATGAGGGCCTTCTTCCTTGCGCACTGGCGATAAGGCGCGCATCAGCGCGGCGCTAAAGTGCTTTTTCCACGCCTGGGGAAAATGGCGGTCCAGCCAGGCGGCCATTGCCAGAGGAACCGGATAAACCAGATGCGCATGCTGATCGCTGATTTCTTCAGCCCAAACAGGTGTTCCGGGTATCAGGTCGTTGCCATGCTTCAGGTAGGCGGTTTTTTCCGCCGGATTGAAAAGCCTGCCGGGCACCCAAACGTGCTTTGGAACAGCCAGCAGAACCGCCGTTTGGGCAAACGGAAAAAACAGGTAGGGATTCTCCCGGCTAATCGACTCCAGGTCCAGTTCCGAACCCTCCCCCTGAATCCGGCGGAGAAAGGCGATCCGGTGGCTGCGGTCGGCAATGCAATAACAAAAACTGTCCATCCCTAAGAGAATGGACAGTTTTCCGGTAGCGGTTTGAGAAGAGGAGAAGAAGTCCTCCTGTATGTCAAACGTGGTTATTCCCAATTGCCTGAAAGGTTTGGAGCGAACATGTTGCCAAACTTGAGCAAAGATTCCGGATCAAAGCGCTGATCGTAGCGCGCAAAACGCTTATCGCCCCACTTGCCCATGTATACTTTGCGGGGCACGCCTACTTCTACCACAGGCACGTCCGTATTCTGGTAGTTGATCACTTCGGCAGCGATGTTAAACACTTTGCCCCCGCTGAACGGTACGTAGCGAAGCGAGTCGAAGTTGTTGATCTGGAGAATGCTGCGCATGGAATCCGCTGCGGGCACGTAGATGGTGTCATAGGTAATCTTGCCGGTAAAATTGGGGTCGTCGGGATCGCCGAATACCTGTACGACCTTGAACCGGCCCGTTTCCAGAACATGTGCAAGGGTATCAAAGGTAGGAGCAAAAACGCCGGTGATATCCCGGAAAGCCTCTTGGGCCGTCCGGATTTTCATGAGCCTTTCGACCACCACCGCGTCCCTTCTTTCTCTTTCAGCCTTGAACCGGATAGGTTCTCCGATGCTGTTGACCAATGCAAAAATCAAAAAAGCAATAATGGCTAAAAGTACAATGTTGATGACTAATTTCATTTGTCGGTTTGTTTTGACAGAATAATAGGATTCAACCTCTAGGTGTAATAATGCATCACAATTTTAGGGAACTTCGGGCACTTTGAAAAACAATCTCCTTCCCAAATTTTCTTTCCCTGCGAATTACTTGCCCACTTTGCAGGCGCCATCGAAGGAAGCGCCTTCTTCTATGCTCAATGCGGCCGTTTGGATATTGCCTTTGATCACCGCGGTGCGGTCCAGGTGCAGAAGGCCGAGGATTTGAATGTCGCCGACGATCGTCCCCATGATAACGGCTTCTTTTGCCTTCACATTGCCTTCTATGCGTCCATCCTTGCCCAGGACCAGTTTTTTGTCGCAGGACAAATCCCCGACGACGACCCCATCCAGCCGGACGTTTTCGGCAGATTGGAAGTTTCCTTCAATTTTTGTTCCAAGGGCGACGACGCAGGAATGGAAACCCTCCTGGCCCGAAGATCCGGAACTCCCCAGGGAGCTCTCTTTTGCTGGTTTGGTTGAAGCAGATGACATAATCACAGTTTAAAGGTTATCTTTATTTTTGCCGGGCGTTCAGGGGGCAACTCGCCGAAAACCCCAAGAACTGAATTCGGAGGGGAATTTATAAGGATTTCAGGATTTATTAAAATATGGCAATCACTATTTTGGCAATTGAATCATCCTGCGACGATACATCTGCCGCAATCGTGCGGGAAGGCGTTGTTTTGAGCAATGTTTTAGCAAGCCAGGAGGTGCACCGCGACTACGGAGGGGTGGTACCCGAAATCGCTTCCAGAGCCCACCAGATCCATATCGTTCCGGTGGTAGACCAGGCTCTGCGCAAGGCAGGAATACGACCGGATGAAGTGCATGCGGTAGCGTTCACCAAGGGCCCCGGACTGATCGGGTCCCTGCTGGTTGGGGTTTCGTTTGCCAAAGCGTTTGCGCTGAGTCTCGACATTCCGTTGATCGAGGTCCACCATCTCCAGGCCCATGTGCTGGCCCATTTCGCAGAAGACCCCAAGCCTTCCTTTCCTTTTCTTTGCCTGACCGTTTCCGGAGGGCATACCCAAATCCAGATCGTCCGCGATTACCTGGACATGGAGGTCATCGGCCGGACCATCGACGATGCCGCAGGCGAAGCCTTTGACAAAACAGGCAAAATGCTGAACCTGGAATACCCTGCAGGGCCTGTCATCGACCGGTTGGCGGCACAGGGCGCCGCGCGCTTTGAATTTCCCGAGCCCCAGATCCCGGGGCTGGACTTCAGTTTTAGCGGACTGAAAACCTCCATTTTGTATTTCCTTAAAAAGCAGGTTCAGGAATCCCCTGAATTCATCGAGCAAAATCTGTGCGACATCTGCGCGTCCGTTCAGGCAAGGATTGTTTCCATTCTGATGAAAAAACTGCTGTTGGCTGCCCGAACCACAGGGATCAAAGACATTGCGCTGGCAGGAGGGGTCGCCGCAAACTCAGGCTTGCGAATGGCGCTGGATCAGGAGGGGAAACGGCAAGGATGGAATACGTATATCCCCAGGCTGGAATATTGCACCGACAATGCCGCGATGATCGGCATTGCCGGCTATTATAAGTTTCAGAAAGGCGACTTCTCGACGCAGGAAGCAGCTCCGGTTGCCCGCTGGGAACCTTAGAATCCCTCAATCAGCTTTTTCTTCATTTGGGCGAACTCTTCTTCCGACAAGACGCCAGCCGTTTTTAGCTCGCCGAGTTCTTTAAGCCGCGTCAACACATCTACGCTGCCCTTTGCGGCCGTTTCGGCTACGACCACCTCTTCTTTCAGGTCGACTACAATCGGCGTACCGGCTCCTTCTTTGGTTTTTTGCTGCTCAGCCAGCTCCTCAGCTACTTTTTTGCCCTTCTCGAATTTCTCTTTGTACAGCTTCCGCAGGCGGTCCGGGTCAAAATCCAAAATCGTGCCGCCCGACTCAAAATGCCGCTTGAACACTTCGCCCAGGGCATAGGTCGACGCGCCGGCAAAAATGGATACCGTAACCCCGCCCAGCAAAGACCCAACCACCGGGATCAATTTAACCACGCTGCCCGCCGTAATCCGGGCGATGGTGGAACTGGTCAGCGCGGTAACGATGGCCTTCCCCTGGGTTTCCGAAAAATCCTTCTCGTACACCCGGCACAATTGCCGGATCATATCGAGCTGAACGGCGCTGATGGCAAAAACGTCAGCCACCAGTACCGGGATGAAGCCCGCGCCCATCGACCATACCACGTGGTTGCGGATAATCGTCTCGGCATGCTTGCCGCGTTCCGAATTCGGATTGATTTCGCTCATAGCCTTCTTTTTGAATTGTTCAAATACCCGTTTGGTAATATACTTTCTGACCAAAGTGAGAATTTTTGTTCAAGTTAAGTTCTTTGCAAATTCCAATCGGTAAATAATCGACCAGTTTGATGAAAATAACGGCAACCAATGCGTTTGGGCGTTAAGGCGTCCAAGCCCACGCCTAAACGCCTCAACGCCTCAACGCCTTAACGCCTAAACGTCATTCCACCTTCACCCTGCCCCCGGCTGAGTGGCTGCTGAATTCCGGGGCGTACATACACTGAATGGTCGTGATGCCGTTCGAAAAATCGCCGCGGTGGTTGACCCGCACCGGATATTCGAAAACATAAGTCCCCCGGGGGAGGAAATCGATAAAGAAGTTGGTCGCCACATCCCCGGGGCTCTCGTAAAAGCCGAGGCCGGATTTCCATTTATAGCCGCTAAGCGGGTTGATGAGTTCCAGTCCGCTGCCCCGCATATCCTTCAGGTGGACGTACTCCATCTGCCGGTCTACCCGAAGTTCGAGCCGGACGACCAGTTTGTCCCCGGGTTTCAACGGATGGGCGTCGTCTACTTCCTGTAAAACGGGGCCCTTGTCGGTCAGGACTTCTTTAAACCACTGTTTTTTAAGCGTGAGCGGGGTTTCTTCAAAGGTTTTGATCTGGTCCAACTGCTCGAAATACTGCCAATACAAACCGCCCCACGCGATGGAGGAATTGGGATTGGTCAGGGAAACGGTGGCCATTTCGGTTTGAATATCCTTGCCCTCCCAGCGTAGTTTGTAATACCCTGTACCTGGTTCGGCTGATTTTTGCGCTGCGGCCAGGCGGGCTGCAACGGCCTTTTTCTTTTTAATCTGCGGAAAAGCCACCTGAACGGGTTTATCCTCGGAAAGCCATTTGTTTCCGCTCCCCGTTTGCAACAGGGTATAAACGGCCTCGGCCGTGGCTTTGGTCGTAGCCCAATGGTTGGTCTGCTTGTGCTTAAGGAGCCAGACCTTCATTTCATCTACTTCGCCAGCGTTTTTCCCCACTTCATGGAATGCTTCCATGATCAGGCATTGCGCCTCCACCGGATGTTCCGACCAGAACAACCCCGGGGCGTTTTCCAATACATGCCGAGTTCCTCGGAGCGCAGGGCCCTCTCGCGCAGGAGGCAATGATTTTCTCTCGCTGCTTCCTGCTCCGCAAAGCGGTTTAGCGCAATGGCGAGCATCCCCTGTTCCATCAGCCCTTTTTTGTTCCAGAACTTCTTCGCCTGCTCCAGGAAATAGGTAAACGCGGTTTCCACTTCCCCGGAAAGCCCTTCCATCCCCTGGAACGAGCGGGCGTACAAATAATGGACCAATATGGAATGCAGGTGGTCCTCTTCCGGTTTTTCCAGGCCCTCTTGTGCTCGTTTCATCAGATTGGCATAGGCTTCCCTCATTTTCTCATCCATAAACCGTAGGCCATTTTCGACCAACTCCTGACGCACGGGGTCCTGCGCCACGTTGAGGTAATCCAGCTTGCCCAACCCGGCGATGATGTGCTGGGTGATGTACCAGTCTTCCGGCCCGCCCTCGAACCAGGGAAACCCTCCGGATTCGGCTTGTTTTTCCTGCAATTGCGCCAGGGCTTTGGCCTGCTCCATACGCATGCGGTTGAGGTCGAACAGCAGGGCGATATTCTTGCGTTGTTCTTCCTCTCGCTTAGCCTCCAGCACCCAGGGGGTTTCCTGGAAGGAGGAGAGACTTGAGCTCCTGGTTCTTCGACAACTGGCTCTCCAAAGCCCCCGAATTCTTCCATTGCTCAAACAGGGTCTTAATCCGGGGGGCGCCATCCAGCACCGAGGAAGCCAGGGTATTGGCGTAATACCTGCTAAAGATCTGCTCGGAACACGCATAAGGGTATTCCATGAGGTAAGGCAGCGCTTTGACCGCCAGCCAAGCCGGGTTGGAAGTCATCTCCAGCGTCACTCCATACGGGGAGAGGGTTTTTGACGACGCCGAAGTTTTCATGGATTCGAGGGTGAACGAACGGGTTTTTCCGCCGCGCACGTAGACCGGCAGGGTTTCGGTAACCAGCATCCGGTTGGTCAGGACCGGCAGGGTGTTCTCTTCCGCATCGGAGAAATCGCCTGCCGTCGCGCTAACCCGATAAGTTAGCGCGCCAACTTGGCCTTCGGGAACTTTGATTTTCCAAAATAATGGCGCCGACTGGCCTGCCTGGGCTTCAAATGCCAAGGTATTCGAGGCATTCTCAAATTCGGCGTCAACGGGGCGCATGGTTGTCGCATCGAAAAGCTCCAGTTTGGCGCTGCCTTTCAACGGCCCCTTGCTCAGGTTGCTGACCTTGGCGCTGAATTCAAACAGGTCGCCTTCGCGCAGGAAGCGGGGCGGATTGGGAAGCACCATCAGGTCCTTGCTCGTCGTCACTTCCCGGGCGGAAATAGCCGTTTTCAGGTCGGTCGTGTGCGCCAGGGCCAGGAATTTCCAGCGCGTCAGGGCTTCGTTCATGGTGAATTTGATCACCACGGCGCCCTCTGCGTCGGTATATAATTGCGGGAAGAAAAATACCGTTTCCTTCAAGTTGGTGCGCGCCAGAGGAAGGGCAGCCGGCGCTTCAGGCGCAGGAGGGTCGACAAAAAAGATCCTGCTGCTCTTCCAACAAGGGTGGTGGCGGCGGCGGCGCAGCCGAATCCACCAGGGCACGCTTCATCGCAGGCGCGTCCTCCGCCTCTAAAGAATTAGACCGAAACGCCATCGCCGCGTACATCCTTGGAGATTCCGACATCATTAATCCAAACCAGTTCAGCTTCGGATACGTTTTTTCCATGGATTCCGGCCATTTATGCGGCATATACAGGACGCCACCCGTTTCGGAAAACTGTTGGGGCGACCAGGACCTGGACGCAAACCCGTCGGAGGGAAACAGATCCAAAGACCAGTTGTTGGGACTAAATTGATCCAGGGATGCGTCGTACATCGCCGTAAGCAGTTCGGCGGCTACCCGGTCCCCTTCCGGTCCGGTAATGCGAAGCCGCCATTCTTCCGCCTGGCCGGGAAGGAGTTTATCCCGGAAAGTCTGATATTCGATATGCAGTTGTTTGTTCGTCCAGGGCACATTCAGTCGGGGAGAAACCGAAAACGCCCGGTTATGCCGCGCATAGCTGAGATGGAAAAAGATATTCCCCCGGTCCTCCTCCCCTACCCGGAAGACATGCTTTTCCCATTGATTGACGTTGACCCAGCGGGATTCCAAAATCCGGCCATCCCGCTCTTTCTCCAAATAAACCGAACCCGGGGCATAACTACTTGCCATCCAGAGCTCTACATCCTCGTCGGGTGCTGCAGTCTCCTTGGAAAACCCGTCCCACATCAGGATACCGGAGGGCAGTTTCCCTTCCGAGCTGTCATACAGCTTAATCAATGCGCTAATTTCCACACGTTTGCCCTGCCCGTCCTCCATAGAAGCCACCAATTGATAATACCCAGGCGCCAGGTTGGCCCAGGGTGCGGGAATGGAATCGGATAGTCCGGTATCAAAAGGGCCCTCCCAAACCTGGGATTTTTGCGGCCACCGGGCAGGGTCGTCTTCTTTGCCGTAGGCAAAGAAGGGGAAATCCTTCCGGAAGGCAGCTTCCGGAATAGACGGGCGGTCGGGGCTATTCCAGTATCGTTTCAGGAACAACCGGTTCGGCGCGTCCAGGGCGAAGAGTTGCGCCCGGCCTTTTACGGAAACCGGCTGCCCATCCAGGTTTTGGGTCGTAATGCGCACCGCTTCCGGGCGGCTTCGGTCTTGCCATTCAGAGGCGCCCAGGGAGGCCCGCATGGACACATAGCCCAAATTCGCCAAACGTTCGGCGGAGTGGGTTTCTCCAGTGACGTCCACGACATCGGCGTACACGCGAAACTGGAATTCCGGCAACTGGTCTTTATCTACTTTGGGATCGGCAAGGGCGTTAAAGGAAATGGAAAAAACGCCGAGCGCGTTGGTAACCGTTTCTCCTTGTGCAATCTCCATGGATGGGGAAAACGGGGCGATTCCCCGCCACCAGGGCCACCAGGGGAAGCGCGTTTCACGAACTACCCGGTAGGCTACTTTGGCGCCGTCGACCGGGTTGCCTGCAAACATGACGGCTTTGCCCTTGACGACCACTTCGTCATTAAGTTTAGGCTGCCCTTCCATGGGTTCGAGCATCACTTCAAACCGGGGGCGTTTGTATTCTTCCACCAGAAACGATTTCCACGAATCGCCCAAACTGGAATGCAGACTCATTTCGCCCAAAAGGCTGCCTTGCGGCGCCGTAAAACTCCCCTGAAAGGAGCCGTAGGCATTCGTCGTAAGGCCCAGGGTGGCCACTTCCTGGTTGTTTACGTCTTTGAAGGTAACCGTAACCTTCCGGTTGGAAAGGATCTTAACGCCTCCCCGGCGGGGCTTGCCCGACGTTACCAACCCTTTAAAATAAATGGTTTGCCCGGGCCGGTAAATGGCGCGGTCGAGGAAAAAATGCGTTTCGATACCCTCCTGTTCTTCTTCCTCTGCGTAGTATGCGTAATACCGGTCAGAAAAACTCAGGATATCGCCGTTTTTCTCCAGCCGAAGAGAAAAGCTGTTTTGCCTGGAAGCAAACCGCACCAAACCATCCGAGCCGGTTTTGGAATGGCCGATCTCCTTCTTGGTTGTGGTGCGTTGGCGGTAGTCGTAAGATTCCTCAAAAAGCGTAGCGTCGACACCTTCCAGCGGCGTCCCTTTGTCGCGGTGTACCACCAGGAACTCCAATTGGCTGGAGGAGTTGGAACGGTTGAAAAAATAAGCCAGTTCGGAAACGGCAAAGGTGATCCAGGAAAAGTTCTGTTTTTCTTTTTGACCGGGCAACGCCTCATTGGAAAACAGCAGCACGTATTGCCCCAAGGGGAGCGGATCGAGTTTGAGTTCGGTTGTGTGCTGCTGGAAGTCGCCATCGTCGGGAAGCGAAGCGGTCCAGGATTTTGGGGTTTGGAGGAGGATAAGAACGACATCGCCATTTCCCGGTCCAGGTCTTTGAGTTTGGTTAATTCGGCTTCCGTCAGCCGCAGAAGGCGAAGATGAATCTTTGGGACGTTCTGAAAGACTGCGTGCAGCAAGGACGGCTGGTTTGGCAGCAGGACGTGTTCCATTTCCACCCGGAGAGCAGGCTGGGTAATCTGGGCGATCAGGCTGGCGCATCTGGAGGCGCCGTAAGAACCGGGAAAGCGCCGGATGGTCTCCTCCGCCAATTGTTTGGCTTTCTGTTTGTCCAGACGATGCATCTCCCCCTTATCCGGGTCGTAATCCAGGCCGGACTGGTAAAGCTGGTCTGCCCGGTAAAACAGCGCTTCCGCTATGCCGGGTTGCTGGGGGAATTGGGCTTCCAGCCGCTGGAGGGCCTGGGCAAAAAGCTGGTCCTTCTGTGGAAGTACGGCATGTTCGTGAGCAAAGACGAGGCGCCGGATGTCAGCGTCGATTCGGGCAGGAATGTTGTTTTCTTGCACTTTCCGGGCGAGCCAAACCTGGTACAACCGCAAGGCCTGGTATTCCCAGGAAGCCGTATCGCGGGTAGGAAAGGAAAACCCTGAAAAACAGAGGCATCGGCAAATGCTTCTTGCTGCTGGAGGTAAAACCGGTTGGCAGGAGAGGAAACAAACGACCGGCTGTCGGTGAAATAGTCCAGCGCCCGGTCCACCAGCAGATCGTAAAGGGAATTCCAGAGACCCTGCGTATGCTTTGCGGGCAAAAGGATTACGCCAAAATCCTGAATCGGAACCTCCGCCAACCGGGGATCGGCAACCGAAGCCAGGAAAAGCCTGGCACTTTCCTCCTGAAACCGCGCCGCCGTCCAGGTACGGATATCTTCGCCGCTATCGCCGGCTACCAGGGTGCGTTCCTCAATTTCCCAGGAATGTTGTTCGAGATATGCTTTGTATAACTCCCCCAGCATCGATTGAAGCATGGGCTTCACTGGAAAAGAAGCGGATTCCATTTCCCTGCGCAAAGACCCTATAGCGGTTTCATACCCGTCTTCTTCCAACTCGGTTTGAAACCGGGTCCGGAAAAGAACGGTTTTGACCACCTGCGCGGTCTTGCGGTCTGCCTGGGCCTTACGGTGTAACGCCTCAACTTTTTCCAGCGCAGAGCGCAACAACCCATCGGACTCCAGCGAATCAATTTCTGTCCATTCTTTCGGATAGTCAGGATCTTTCATAGGTTGTTCGTCTTGCGCGTGAAGCGGTTGAAGCCACATTCCTAGGAAGCTGAGCGCAGCAAGGAATTTCCAGGGAACACACGATGATTTCATAGAAAGGGTTTGCGATGATGATGCATGGAATTTATGCCTGCCCGGTATCCCGGTAGCATTTCATTAACAGATGCAAAAACCGGGAGGATTGCACCCATAAGATACAAAAAATAAACAACTATTTAACGCCGCCCAGTTTGGAGCCTGCCAAACCAGCCCATGGAGAGCAACGCACCCGCATGGAAGATTATTGTAACTCCCAAGCCGCTCCACGCCTCATGCCTCGCCTCAACACCTAAACACCTAAACGCCTCAACCCTTTCAGTTATTCCGAAAGCGCCGAATATCCACTTCGGGATCGAGGGGAACCCCCTGTAGCAACACGTCGGCAAAATGTGCGCCCCAGAACGGCGCCAAAGAAGAGCCTTTGGTCCCCAGTCCGTTAAACACGGCCAACTGGGGATACTCCGGATGCAGACCCAGCAAGGGCCGGCGGTCTGAAACGGTAGGCCGGATAGCTGCCCGATGGTCCACCACCGTAAAAGGGGTTTTTAACGCCCGGCGAAGGTGGTTTTCCATCCGTTCCCGCTCTCCGGCGGAGGGCAGTTCGTCTGTAAATTCGCGCAAATAGGACGCCCCAATCCAAAACAAGTCGCCGCCAAACGGAGCGATAAAGACTTTATGCTTAAAAATCACCTCGCGGGGAAAGCCGGGGATGCGAACCAGGAGTACTTCGCCTTTATTCCCTTCCATGGGCAGGTAATTGAAAAAAGGGTTCTTATGCAAACCATATCCCTCACAAAAAACGACCCGGTCTGCTAAAAGGGTTTCATACCGCGCTTTGCCCTTTTCCAAGATCAATTTCGAATGGTCGAAATTCGCCTGGATTAGCCTGCCCTCTTGCTTACTCCTGGCCGAAAACGCGGATAGCAACGCAGCTACTTCTACCTGGGCGGAGCCTTCGATTTGGCCAAATCCGTACGCCGGTTGGATAAAACCCCGGAGAGGGCCCTCATCAGACGCCTCCTTGAGGTATTTGGAAAAGAAGGACTCGCCTGCTCTTGCTACCCAATCGTTGTCTTCTTTCGCCGAAAAAAGCGCCCGAATGATCGGCCTGTACTGGAAAAACGGTTGCTGAAACTGGGCTTCCAACTCCGCATACGTATGCTCGGCAAAAGGAATCAATTCGTCGATCCGCCAGGATTTGGCAAAACGGCGTCCTGTAATTGGATTGATCAACCCCGCCGCTTCCACCGAAGCGCCGCCGCGTTGAGCATCATCGATAATCGCTACCGAAGCGCCCGCTTTCTGAAGGAAATGCGCCAGCAAGGCGCCTGCCAATCCCTGGCCGATGAGAAGGAAGTCGAAATGCATAAGTATTTAAACGTTGAGGCGTTAGGGCGTTAGGGCGTTGAGGCGTTGAGGCGTTGGAGGCGGGGCATCATCACGCTTTACGCCTAAACCCCTCAACGTCATAACGCTTTCCACTCCGCTTGGACCTTTTTCGGGAGGCTCTTTACGACCAGGCTGTAGGAGTGGTCAATAAGTTCCATCAGAAAGGGATCGGATAAGCTTCCGGTGAAATCGATGGTATTCCAATGCGCTTTGGACATATGGTAACCGGGTTGAATTTCCTCGTATTCCTCCCGCAATTCAACCGCCCGGTCGGGGTCGCATTTGAGGTTGACGGAAAAAACGGGGCTATCCAGACCGGTCAGGGCAAACATTTTGCCCATGACTTTGTAAACCAGCGTGTGTTCGTCAAATGGAAAGGTTTCTTCCACCCCTTTTTTGGACAAGCAATACGATTGGAATTCTTCGATGTTCATTTATTCAAAGGTTCAAGATTTAAGGACCAAGGCCCAAAAGGAAGCAAATCGCTTGCACAAAACTAGGCATTCCGGACGAAATAACCTGTAATTTGCCTCTATTCTCCCGTCCACCATCCACCATCCATCCCCCATCCCCCGTCCCCCGTCCACCGTCCACCGTCTCCCGTCCACCGTCCACCGTCTCCCGTCTCCCGTCTCCCGTCCACCGTCCACCGTCGTCCACCGTCTCCCCGTCTCCCGTCCACCGTCCACCGTCCACCGTCTCCCGTCTCCCGTCCACCGTCCACCGTCCACCGTCCACCGTCCACCGTCTCCCGTGCCTCCTCCCACAAACTTCACGACAACTTAACCTCCTATTGACGTAGCTTTCATACACGGCGCTTTGCTTTGTGGAAACAAATAATGGCCAAAGCCTTGTCCCCCGCGATCCTGCTTTTTCACCTTAAAACTTGTACTATGCGCATTCTTTTTCTGTTTTTCTGCCTTCTGAACGCCGGGCTGTTCCTGTCTGCCCAGGAGCCCATCCGGGTTCAGGAAATCCCTTCGGACAAAAAGCCCTGGAGCAGCCTGAACCTCAACAACGATCCCAAAAAGTTCCACTTTGTTGTCGTAACCGACCGCACCGGCGGGCACCGTCCCGGGATTTTTGAAAAGGGGGTGAGCAAAATCAACCTCATGCAGCCCGAATTCGTGCTCAGCGTGCGCGACCTCATCGAAGGATATATCACCGACCGCAAAGAACTCGACGCGCAGTGGACGGAGTTCAACGGATTCATCGGCCAGCTCGAAATGCCCTTTTTCTACGTCGCCGGCAACCACGATTACACCAACCAAGTCATGGCCGGGCTATGGCAACAGCAATTCGGAGCGGATTACTACTATTTCGTTTATAAAAACATCCTGTTTTTGTGTCTGAACTCCGAAGACGGCGCCACCGCCCTGAAGAACCCCGACTTTAGCGACAAGCAGACGGCGTTTGTAGAAAAAGTACTCGCCGGCCACCCGAATGTGGACTGGACCATGGCGTTCATGCACCAACCGCTGTGGTTAACCCCTACCGCTAAAAACTGGTCAAAGGTGGAAAAACTGCTTTCGGACCGCAAACACACCGTTTTTACCGGGCACCTGCACCAATACGCCCTCCATAACCGCAACAACAGCGATTATTTCGTGCTCGCCACCACTGGCGGAGGCAGTTCCCTGCGCGGCAAACGCTATGGAGAATTCGACCACGTTGTCTGGGTAACCATGACGCCCACCGGCCCCTACTACGCCAACGTCCTGCTCGATGGGGTGGAGGACAAATCTATCCAAACCGCCGAAAACCTCGCCCGCGTGGAGCGTTTCAACGCCAACCCGCCGGTTCGGTTTGAGCCGGTGTTCTATAGCGGCAAACTGCCCGGCACGCTGAGCTACAAGGTCGTGTTCAACAACACGACGAACGAAGACCACGAGTACACCGTCGCGCTGACACCGGGTAAAGGCCTGGTACCCGGTCAGACCAACATGAGCAAAAAAGTGCCTGCCGGCGCCCGGGAAGAAATGATGCTCCCCGTAACCGCCGCCGCCAAAGGCCCCTTGTCGCCGATCGTTGCCAACGTAACGGTGCAGTCGGAAAAATACGAGTGGAAAACCCAGGTGCACATGCAGCCTAACCTGAAATATTCCATCGGGAAAACCACCCAGCAGGTGACGGTAGACGGCAACCTCGCCGAGTGGGGCAAACTGCGGTTTGCTAAAGAAGACCCCACGGGAAATGCCGGGTTTAGCTTCGACGTGCGCGAGGACGCCAACTTCCTCTATGTGGCCATGGATGTGACCGACAACGACCTTCAGGCCGGGTTTGGGCACAGCAACCTCAATCAGGATGGCGCTTTTGTCGTATTCGACGCCCGCCCCATCGAACAAAGCGCGTTCAACGAACGCCACAAAGACGGCATCTTCCGGGGAGAATGGCTGTTCCTCACCGCAAGCCCTGGCGGAGCGGATTTCGATCTGGGCTTCAAGGAATTGATGCCTGCAGGATTGACCGGCAAAGGAAAGAAAACGGCCAAAGGCTACGCCGTTGAATTTGCCATCCCACAAGCGGTCCTGGCCAAATTCCAGGGCGGCGCATGGAAAAACGTGCGGATGAACTTTTCGATCATGGACAAGGACAAGGAAACCAAGGGCGAGCCCAAACAAATAACCTGGCTTCCTGACTGGCTCGAAAACTACCCCGGATCAGGTACATTTTTTAAAATGAACTAAGACCCGAACAGGGGCTAACTCCAAAAGCACCCTACTGGACATTTTCGGAACGAGACCTTCCAGGTTTTCGAAACCTGGAAGGTCTGGGCGCCAGAAAACCGAACCTGTCCAGTAGCGTGCTCCACAGGGCCCTTTTACTTCTGCTGCACCATGCCGGTTATAGAATTTTCCTGCAGAAGCAACGGACGATCGACCGAGACAGCCCCTGTTCCAGGACAAAGGCACAACAAACGCACTTCAAGATTTGAGAATTTCGCCAGATCGCCGTATTTTTGCAAACCTTTCTTTTGGGTCCCATAGTTCAACGGATAGAACGGAAGTTTCCTAAACTTTAAATCCAGGTTCGATTCCTGGTGGGATCACAAAATATATTTGATTATCAACTACTTACGAATAAAACTTTCCCTTTAAGTAGTTGAACAGCGGTGTATTCAAAAAAAACAGCCGGCCCCTACATGGAACCAGCTGTGGCGTTTTATGCCAGGGTGGGAATTAATCTGAAACCCTTTGATTATCTTTCTACCATTTGTCCCAAGAAAAACTTGGGAGGGGGACTTCCCAAAACGATTGCCTATCAAAGCGTTATGCACCAAAAATAAATCAATTAGACTGCGCGGCCTTCATCTATCCTGCCAAATAATTGAACAATCCTATCAATAAAAATCCAATACGACTAAAGGCAAGCCATTTGTTCTTACTTTTTGCCTTTTCGACGAAAAAAAGAAAAAAAATTGCGGTTTCTATTGGAATAATGACCTAATTTAAACTCTTTTGCTACTGGGTATCAAAATCGCCGGATTTAATTCTGCGCTTATGGAATTGCCGAAAAAATTTTACGATCGCCAAGTCCTCATTGACCCCATTGAAAACCGCACTGTTTTTTGCCTGCCGGAAGCAGAGCTGAGCATCTACGAAACCCACGCGAGTGCTCGCGGGGTTGAGTTTCAGTTCTCCAGCCCTATGCTGGCAAGTATGATCTCCGGAAAAAAGGTGATGCACCTGCAGCACAAAGCCTTTGATTTCGTGCCTGGCGAATCGCTCATGCTTGCCCCTGGAGAAAAAATGCGCATCGATTTTCCGGAAGCCTCTATGGAAAGCCCGACGCAATGCCTCAAGCTGGCGTTCAGCGACAACCTGATCAACCAGACCCTGCTGCGCATGAACGAAACCACCCCCCGGTTGGAAGAACACGGGGAATGGGCCTCCTCGGCCTCCAGTTTCCATTTTGCAAACGATCTGGCCATCAACCAGATTGTGGAACGCATGCTCTGGCTGGTCACCGAAGACCACCCATCCAAAGCGCTTTTCGCCAGCTTTATGCTCCAGGAGCTGATCATCCGCCTGATGCAAACCGATGCCCGCACCCAACTCCTCGGAAACGCCGTTGCCTTGCAGCATAAATCCAGACTTGCCGCCGTAATCCAATTTATCCGGGACAACCTCAACGATCCCCTTTCTATCGACCAGCTCAGCAGGCACGCCCATATGAGTCAGGCCCACTTTTTTCGGACGTTCCGAACCGAACTCGGGGTGTCTCCGGTGGATTTTATCAATGCCGAGCGCATCAAACTGGCCAAATCCTTGCTTCGCATCCCCAATAAAAGCATTTACGACATTTGCTTCGATTGCGGTTTTAACAACGTATCTTACTTTAACAAAGTATTCAAACGAGCCACCCACCTCACTCCGTCCGAGTACCGGTTGCAGGCACAAATGCGATAGAATTCCGGATTAACGCCCACGAGACGAAAGTGTTCCGTTTGAGAAAAATCTGATCCATGATCTGGATTGTTCCTCCTATATTCCGAGCTACTGGGCGGGTTATCCACTGCGAACTGCCTTCTATTCCCGCGATTTTTGCCACCAGGCTGTAGGAGCCCATTTACTTGGGTTGGAAGAGGAAAACTTTTCCATGCTCCGGGCCTTCGCCCAATCGGCAAACGCTTCAACCAAATGCTATTCACTCTGGGCGCTGAATTTTGACGGTTCCCCTTATACCCTGGATTACCATAATGACGACGATTTTGTGCGGGAGGTGCCTGCCATATTTGAACTGGTAGAAAAAATGGATCAGCTTTATCGCTGGACCGGCGACCCCAGGTATTTGTCCGACCCCTCCCTTTGGCAGTTCGCCACAAAAGCCCTAACAGACTTTATCGACCTCCACGACCAACAATTCCCCAATGGGGTAGCCGAGGGAACTGGCACAGGGGACATCTTTGCAGGCGTAGCCACCTACAACGAACAACCAGACGCACCCCTGATTGAAGCAGGTGACGGCCTGGCCTCCCAATACCAGGCTTTCCTGGCTTTTTCCGATTTAGCTGCCTGGAGAAAAGAGCGATCCCTGGCCAGGCAGTTTGCTCAAAAAGCAGAAACGCTGAAAGCGTATTTTCATTCAGATTGGGGTATTCGCAACACCGATTGGTACAACAGAGGCTACATCGCAGGGCCCCGGCCCATCAGCGGTTGGGGCAAAGAAAATTCGTGGTTCCTTTTGACAAAGGGATTGGCGGCCCCCGATTCCCCCAGAACCCATCGCTATTTGGAACTCATCAGCGAACGCCTCGAATCCAGGGAGGATATTCCGGACAACATCGAAGCGTTGACCTATATCCCCGAAACCTTTTTCCGTTACCACCGCAACGAACTCGGCTGGAAATGGATGAAGCACATAATTCATCAAATAGACCAAACGCATGCTCAATCTAGCCTCACCGGCGCCAACGGCAACTACCCGGAAGTATCTTTCGCGCTGATTTCCAACGTGGTCGAACATCTTTTGGGTATAACGCCGGATGCCGGCAAGCGCCGGCTCCGCACCCTGTCCCACATGCCCGATGACTTAAAATTACTGGAGGTACGCCATATTCCCATAGGCAACGCGCTTTTTTCCGTCGCCCATTCCGGGCCGGCATCCTCCAAACTCACCTACCAAAAAGACGGCACTCCGTTCATTTGGGAAGCTGCCTTCCCCGGAAAATACGCGCGCGTGACCGTTAACGGCAAGAAAAAGCGTTGCCGTTATTCCAAGGATTTTGGCCAGGTAATTTCCTATATAAAGGTTCGGATCAAACCGGGAAAGACGGTAATCGTTGAGGTCCTCCCATCCAGATAACCAGCCCGGACATTGAGCATTCGCGTTAGAAGATGCGAATCAGACCCCAATACTCAACTCCGAACCCTAGCTACTTCGCAACTCCGGTACTCCATAACTTCACACCCGCCACTTCGTTACTTCGCTGCTTTTTTCTTATCTTTAACCAAACCAAAAAATCCATCTCCATGGCCAAATACACCCTTACCATCAACGAAAAACCGTACACGGTAGAAGCAGCCCCCGACACCCCGCTCCTTTGGGTGATCCGCGACCTGGCAGGCCTCACCGGTACGAAATACGGCTGCGGCATTGCCCTGTGCGGCGCCTGCACCGTCCACCTCAATGGGCAACCCGTGCGGTCCTGCATGATGCCTGTGTCTTCCGTGCGCGCTTCCCAGAAAATAACAACCGTCGAAGGCCTTTCAGAAGACAACAGCCACGCCCTCCAGCAAGCCTGGATCGAAGAACAAGTTCCCCAGTGCGGCTATTGCCAAAGCGGTATGCTCATGAGCGCCGCCGCCCTGCTCCGCGCCAAGCCCTCCCCTACCGACGAAGACATCGACTCCGCCCTCGCCGCCAACCTCTGCCGCTGCGGAACCTACCCCCGCGTAAAACGGGCCATTCACCGGGCTGCAGGGAAAATGAAAGAGTGATTGGTGACTAGTGGTTAGTGGTTAGTGCAAGGAAATAAATACCACTAACCACTAACCACCAACCACTAACCACCAACCACCAACCACTAACCACCAACCACCAACCACCAACCACTAACCACTCCAAAAAAAACGCCATGTCCAACCATACCACCAACCGCCGCGAATTCATCAAGACCGCTTCCGCTGCCGGAGCATTTCTGGCAGTAGGCCTGAGCGGCGCCGGAAAAATTCTGGCCTTGTCCCCATTTTCGCTTTTGGGAAACGAAGCAGAAGGCGAGATTGAACTCAATACGTTTATCCTTATCACTGCCGATAATCAAATCACGCTTTTTAATCCCAGGCCCGAGATGGGCCAGGGCACCTTCCAGTCGATGCCGGCCCTCATCGCTGAGGAACTCGAAGTATCTCTCAGCCAGGTCACGGTGCGCATCACCGATGGCCAGCCCAAGTACGGGTGGCAGCAATGGGTAGGCGGCTCCAACTCCGTGCAGGGAAGCTGGATTCCCCTGCGCAAAGTGGGCGCCGCGGCGAAAGAGATGCTGATCCATGCCGCCGCCAGGCGCTGGAAAGCGGCTGCATCGGATTGTTATGCCGAAAATGCCAACGTCCTGCACCGCCCTACAGGTAAGAGCCTGACCTACGGAGAACTCGTAGCAGATGCTTCTACCCTGGACGTTCCCAAAGAACCCAAACTGAAAGACCCCAAAGATTTCAAGATTATCGGCAAATCCCTTCCCCGGCCGGAGATCCCTTCCAAAGTCAATGGCACTGCGCTGTTCGGGATCGATGTGAGCGTACCAGGCATGCTATACGCCACGGTACAGCATTGTCCCCTTATTCACGGTAAACTGGTAAGCTTCAACGAGGCAGAGGTACGTCAAATGCCCGGCGTCAAGCACGTGTTCAAGGTGCTGCGCCCCATGCCCCATAAATCGGTGGAAGGGGTTGCGGTTGTAGCCGATACCTTCTGGCAGGCCCTGAAAGCCCGGCAGGCGCTTCAGATCGAGTGGGACAACACCGGGTACGAAACCATTTCCACAGAAGACTATTTCGCCCAGGCCCGCAAAAAAGCGGCAGAAATGGACGGCCCTTCTTACGACGACGCCGTAGGCGACTTCAAAGCCGCCTGCAAAACGGCAAAAAAAACGGTGGAGGCTGTTTACCAAACTCCTTTTGCTGCCCATGCGCCTATTGAACCAATGAACGCCACCGCGAAAGTTGTAGGGGACAAGGTAGAAATTTGGGTCCCGACCCAATCCCCACTCGGCGTTAAAGACGATGTTAGCAAGCATCTGGGCATCCCAAAGGAAAATGTCAACGTACACGTCATTTTCATGGGCGGTTCTTTTGGGCGCAAAAGCTACCACGATTTTGCAGTGGAAGCGGTCCTCATCGCCAAACAAGCCGGCGCTCCGGTCAAACTCATTTGGACCCGGGAAGACGATATGGTCAACGGCCCTTTCCGTCCAGGGATGATCAATGCCCTCAAAGGCGGGTTCGACGCCCAGGGCAAACCCATCGCATGGGAACACAAAATCACCGGCGCCTCCCTGAACGGCCAGATGGAGAAACTCGACCTCAACGGGAAAGTCGATGATTGGGCGCCTGAAACTGTCGACCAAAACACCAGCCCCTATGCGATTCCCAACCGCCGCCAGGCGTTTATCTGGCAGCCTACCGATATCCCTGTTTTGTGGTGGCGCTCGGTCTATGCTTCCACCAACGCCTTTGCCCAGGAGAGCTTCGTCGATGAAATGGCCCATGCTGCCAAAAAAGACCCGCTCGATTTCCGCCTGGAATTGCTGAAAGCGCAGCCCCGCTGGATCAACGTCCTGGAAATACTGGCCGAAAAAACAGATTACCGCCGGCAGCGGGCGGCAGGAAAATCGATTGGTATAGCGATTGCCCATTCGTTTAACACCACGGCTGCGTGGGCGGTCGCCGTCTCCAAAAACGCAGGAGGGGGTGTCCGCATAGAAAAAGCCGTCTGTGTGATCGACTGCGGCATGGTCGTCAATCCAGACACCGTAGCCGCTCAAACCGAAGGCAACGCAATCATGGCCATGTCCGCCGCGCTGAAGCCCGGCATCACCTTCACCGCCGGCGAAGCCCAGGAAACCAACTACCATCAGTATCCCCTGCCTTCGATGGGCGAAACCCCGCCCATTGAGGTGCATATCATCCCCAGTCAGGAAGCGCCCGGCGGCATTGGCGAGCCCGGGTTGCCGCCTTTCGCGCCCGCGCTGTTCAACGCCGTCTTCCTCGCTACAGGAAAACGGGTGCGAACGCTGCCGGTGGATTTGGGAAGCGTTTAGGCGTTTAGGCGTTTGGGGGTTGAGGCGTTTAGGGGTTATTTTCAAAATCCTCCGCTTTCCTTCAGGAATCCGGAAAGATTCTTATTTTAGCCCATCGCCAAACATAACCCGGCGTTAACGCCATAAAACAAAATGCTATAGTATGAAAAAACAGGTAGTTGTTCTTTTTGCAAGCCTTCTGGCCTTGTCTCCGCTCCTCGGGCAGAAAAAAACCGCAAAATCCGTTGCGGCGCCTGCTCCTGCGGCTGCCGCCGCTCCGGCGCCCGACCTGGGCGCTTTTAAAGCCATGCGCTGGCGCAACATCGGCCCTTTCCGCGGAGGCCGTTCCAACGCGGTCAGCGGGATCCCCGGCAACGACCAGGTATACTACGTGGGCTATACCGGCGGGGGGCTCTGGAAAACGATGGATGCCGGCCTGAACTGGACCAACATCTCCGACGGCCAGTTTAAAACGAGCTCCGTAGGCGATATTGCCGTTTCGGAAGCCGATCCCAACGTCATATATGTAGGCATGGGCGAACACGCCGTGCGGGGAGTGATGACTTCTTACGGCGACGGGGTATATAAATCGACCGACGCAGGGAAGACCTGGAAAAACATCGGACTCCCTAAGTCGCGCCATATCACCGATATTGCCATTCATCCCGAGAACCCCGACGTGGTTTGGGTGGGCGTGCAAGGCGCCCTCCACGGCGCCAGCGAAGAGCGGGGCGTGTACAAATCGACCGACGGAGGCCAGACCTGGAAGCGCACGCTATACGTAGATGAGAATACCGGGGTATCCAGCTTGTCGATGGATTTCAACAACCCGCGCATCCTTTACGCCGCTACCTGGCAGCACCGGCGCTACCCCTGGAAAGTGGAAAGCGGCGGACCAGGATCGGCGATCTGGAAGTCGGTGGACGGCGGAGAAACATGGAAAAAATCCACCGAAGGGCTTCCTGCCCTTATGGGGAAAAGCGGGGTCTCGGTGTCCCGAGCCAATCCCAACCGCGTGTTCGCTATCGTGGAAGCCGAACGCGGCAAAGCCGGCCTGTACCGCTCCGACGACGCCGGCGCCCGCTGGACGCTCCTGAGCACCAATAACGACCTCATTTCCCGCTCCTGGTATTACATGGAGGTGTTCGCCGACCCCAAAAACGCCGAGATCGTCTACGTGCTCAACGCCCCCATGATGCGCTCCATCGACGGAGGCCGGACCTTCAACAATATCCGCGTTGGGCATGGCGACACCCACGACCTTTGGATCAGCCCTTCCAATAGCGACAATATGATCCTCGGCGACGACGGCGGAGCGGAAGTGACCTTCAACAGCGGCCAGACCTGGTCGACCCAGCGCAACCAGCCTACCGCCCAGTTCTACCGCGTCAATACCGACAACCTCTTCCCCTACCGGGTCTATGGCGGCCAGCAGGACAATACGTCGGTGGTCATCTCCAGCCGGACGAATGGCGGCGGGATCACGGAATCCGACTGGTTCGTTGGCCCAGGTTGCGAGAGCGCCTTCGTCGCTTTTGACCCCAACAATCCCGTACTCCTTTATGGGGGTTGTTATCAGGGGCAAATCGACGTGCTCGATACCCGCACCAAAGAAAGCAAGGACATCCGCGCCTACCCTGCCCTGAACCTGGCGTACCAGCCCAAAGACATGAAGTATCGCTTCAACTGGAATGCGCCGATCGTCGCCTCCCCACACGACCCCAGCGTGATCTACCACGCAGGTAACGTGCTCTTCAAAACGACCAACGGCGGCATGAGTTGGGAAGTCATCAGCCCGGACCTCACCCGCAACGACACCACCAAGCAAGGCCTCAGCGGCGGCCCCTTCACCAATGAAGGCGCCGGAGGCGAAAACTACAATACGATCGACTACGTCATCGAATCGCCCCTGGAAAAAGGCGTCATCTACACCGGAAGCGGCTGCGGCCTGGTACACCTCACCCGCGACGGCGGCAAAACCTGGACTAACGTCACCCCTGCCGGACTGCCGGAATGCATGGTCCATTCTATCGAGGTGTCGCCTCACGATCCGGGAACGGCCTATATCGCCGCTACCCGCTACAAGTTCAACGACATGTCCGCCTTGTCCTACAAAACCATGGATTATGGCAAAACCTGGACCAAAATCGCCAATGGGATCGACCCGGAGGATTTCCTCAAGGTGATCCGGGAAGATAAAAAGGTAAAAGGCCTGCTTTACGGGGGCGCCGAGCACGGTTTTTATATCTCTTTCAACGGGGGCGCCAGCTGGCAGCGATTCCAGCTCAATTTCCCTGTTGTTCCCGTAACCGATTTGAAAATCCAGAACAACGACCTGGTCGCTTCCACCGCTGGACGCTCGTTCTGGATTCTCGACGATCTCAGCCCGATCCAGGAATCCATGGGCCAATTTGCTGAGGCGAAAGCCAAATTGTTCAGCACGCCCCCAACCGTGCGGGCAGGAGGAGGCGGATTCGGCCGCGCCATGTCCGCAGTTGGCGAAAACCCTCCCGGGGGCATCGTCTTGCGGTATTACCTCAAAGAAAAAGCCGACACCAATCTGTTGAAACTGGATATTCTGGATGCCGGTGGAAAAACGATCCGCAGTTTTACCAATAAAAAAGACGAAGCGTTTCAGGCTTATCCCGGCGGTCCGCCCGCCCCGGCGCTCCTTCCGTCCAATGCGGGCATCAATCAGTTTGTCTGGGACCTGCGAACCGAAACCTCCCCAGGCGTATCTGGCGTGTTCGTCTACGGCGACCATCGGGGATATCAGGTAGCCCCCGGCGCGTACCGCATCCGTCTCCAATACCTGGGAGAGACGATGGAAACGGTCGCCGAATTAACCTCCGACCCCCGAACAACCAGCTCCAAAACCGACTGGGACGCCCAGCAAGCCCTCCTGGACCGCATCAGCGCGAACATCAAAGGAATTCACGAATCCGTCAACGCCATGCGGAAGGTGAAAAAACAAATTGAAACCTACAACGAATCCATGAAGGGCATTCCCGGGTTCGAAGAACTCGTAACTATGGGCCAGGACCTGATCAAGAAAATCGACGCCTGGGAATCCAACCTCGTCGAGGCCCGCTCCAAAAACGGCCAAGACGTAATCAACTGGCCCAACCGCCTGAACGCCGATTTCTTCGACCTCCGCAGTTCCCTCGACACCCAGGACCCCCGCATCACCCAAGGCATCCGCGACCGGATGGCCGACCTGGAATCCGAATGGACCAAACAGCAAAACGCCCTCGCCGAATTGAAATCCAAAGATATGGCGGCATTCAACCAGGCGTTCAAAGCAAAGAATATTCCGGCGCTGATTGTGCTGGAGAGACCGTGATTAGACGTTCGTTGGTAGACGTTAGACGTTAGAGAGGGGGGCATGCCTAGGCATGCCCCCCCTCTCTTTCATCAGGGTCATCTGGCGAGGCTCCGCCTCTTTCACCTGGCGCGAGGCTCCGCCTCTTTCACCTGGCGCGAGGCTCCGCCTCGTGCCCAGTTTCTCTACGAGGCTCCGCCTCGCTCCACTACTCATCTGGCGCGAGGCTCCGCCTCGTGCCTAGTATCTCTGCGAGGCTCCGCCTCGCTCCATTAATTCACTTTCACCAAAACCCCATTCCGATCCTCGACCACAAACGCGCCGGCGAACCCGGCTTGGCGGGCCTGAGGCAGGGCATTGCGGGCATCCTGGAGGGTATTAAAGCCTCCGATCAGTTTCAGGGTGAGGGTTCCTTTTTTGCGATCGACGATAGGTTCGATCAGGCTGGCACGGGAACCGTTAAAATTCGCCGGGTTGCTGTAGGCGCCAAGCTGAATAAGGTATTGCCCGGTCGCCACCGGTCCTGGTTGGGGCTGGGGTTGGGGTTGCGGCGCAGGCGTGGCGCCGGTTCCTTGTTCGGCGACGATGAATGCGGAGCTATAGCCGAGTTTTTTCACGCTGGGTAATTGGCGCTGCGCTTCCTCCCTGGTTTGGAAAGCGCCTACCCGTACCTTGTAAACCCCATTTTCAAAGAAGGTATACACCGTTCCATAGGGATTCAACTTGGCAAACTGGTTCAGATCGGGGTTTTTACTCATGGCGCTCACCTGAATGGCAAACCCTTGCATGTTTGGCGTTGGCGTTGGTCCGGGGTCCGGACCAGGAGTGGGCTCGTCGAAGGTAACCAATGGTGTGACGCCCAGAATATTCCGGTTAAACCCGTCGAAGGTATTTACATTCCGGCTGAGTTCGCGATACCCTTGAGCCGAGTACGTCAGCAAATACGTTGTATTGGCGCTAAGGGAAAGAAAATATTGGCCACTGCGGTCGGAAAACACGCTGGTCGTGCTACCCGAATTCAAATTCCGCACGGAAACCACCACGCCCGACAAGGGCTGGCCGGTCCGGCTGCTGATCACGTTGCCGAAGTACTCTTCCCCTCGGCGGGTCAAGGCAACATGCAGTTCCCGGCCGTTTTGAAGGGCCGCATCGCTTAGTGGCACCCGGCTTTCCAGATACCCCTCCTTAGTAATGACCAATTCGCAATTCATGCCCGAGGTGAAGGGAAAAGAATAGAGGCCCTGGGCGTCGGCGTTTACGGCATTCCGGTACCCGCCGGAGCTACAGCCCGACAAATCGATGGAGGCGCCGGGAACCTGGGAACCATCGGAAGCGTTGACAATTTTCAACACGAGATTCTCATTGGCTTTGCCTACCCGGTACAAATCCTCAGCGCCCCTTCCACCAGACCGGTTGGACACCAAAAAACCGTAGTTTCGGAAGGTATCAAAGATAAACCCGTAATCATCCCTGGGAGAGTTCAGTGGCTGGCCTACGTTGGAGACTTTAGCCCAGCGCCCCTCGCTTTGTTCTGCAAGAAAAATATCCAGGCCTCCAAATCCGGAATGCCAGTCGGAGGAGAAGTACAGGTTGGTTCCGTCAAAAAAAGGACTCAGTTCATTGCCCGGGGTGTTCACCACCGGGCCGAGGTTGATTGGGCGGGTCCAGGAGTTCCCTTCGCGATAAGAAATATACAGGTCATAGCCGCCGTAGCCTTCCTGGCGGTCGCTGGCAAAAAACAGGGCCGACCCGTCGGAGGTAAAGAAGGGATACCCGGTTTTGCCCCCGGTATTGTGGGGGAACGGGCGTTCGTTGATCCAGGCGCCTTCGGCATTGACTTCGGCGAGGTAAATATTCAATTCGGCGCCAGCGCCGGGAATTTGACGCACGCCGCTGATAAAATTATTCCGGGAATAGGCCACAAAGCGGTTGTCAGAGGTAAAAGAAGCCGGGCCTTCCCCCCCACCTGTTGGTTTTGGTATTTGAGCATGGCAGGCGGCTGAAGAAACCCGTCTACCCCCAATCTGGAGATAAACAGCTGACTCCGGGAAACCCCATCCCATCCGGAGGTAGGCCGCTGGATGTCGGTCCGGGAAGAAGCAAACACGATCTGGTCGCCCAGGAAAGCCGGCCCAAAATCGGCAGAAGTGGAGTTGACGCGCTCTTCCACAACAGAATACTCGCCGGATTGCGCCTGCTGAAACCGGGCAAAATCGCAGGATTGGGCAAACGGGTTCCCAATACTTGGGTCCGTTTTGGCGTATTGCAGGTAATAATTCTTGGCCTCTTCGTAACGCCCAAGCGCTTTGAGGACGTGTCCATAGGCGAGCAGCGCTTTGGGTTCGACGTTGCGCTGGCGAACCAGCTTGGTGTAGTTTTCCGCAGCCTCCTCCATCTGGTTGAGGTTCCAGAAGCAATCGGCGATCTTGGCCAACGCTTCCGGCTCGTCTTCTTTGCGTTCCAGCACCTGAAGGTAGGTCTCAATAGCCTGGGTGTAAGCTTTAAGCTCGTATTGGTCGTTCGCTCTGCGGAGAAGGGAGCGGTAGGTTTGGGCGAATGCCGGCAAACTCAGCCACATCAGTAATAGGATCAGTACGTTTTTCTTAATAGACAGCATAGTAGTGTTTTTTTTAGACGTTAGAGGTTAGACGCTAGGCATTGGAACAGGTCATATGCGGGCTGGAAATTTGCAACAAAGAAAGACAGCTTCATCTCTTTCAACCCTGAACCTCTAACAACCAACAGCTAACGTCTAATGTAAATATACAATTTCCGGGCATTCAGCGGAAGGGGAAGCCCGAAATTAAAAGGACCCAAAGCCAGAGCAGTTCGGGGCTGCCTCATAAGACCGTTTTTACCCAAGGCAACCATTATGCCGGTGGCAAAGGTTGGTTTTTTGAGCCAGCCCCGGATAGTGGGCCTGGCAGAATTAGTACTTCGGGCAACGCACCCGGCGCCGTTCTTTTGCAGGGTGAAAATAGGTCAATGCCATTTCAAAAGCGCCCCGGCTGTAGTTGGAGCGGCGAAGCGAAGAGGCCGTTACGTCGTAGCTAAATCCAAGGTTCCAGCGCTCCAGTTCAAAAATGGCGGTAAAAATGAAAGCATCCAGTCCGAAATCCGGGCCGGAATTGGCTACCTGATTGCTCCCATGCGCCCAGAGCCCCGCCCGAAGCGCCAGTTCTTTCCACTCCCGGTTGGTATACCGCAAGTTACCTCCCCCAGTGATGCTGAACGAAGGCCCCTGGCGCATGACCATCGCCCCGGGAAGCAGGGAAAGCTGCCGGGTAAACGGCACTTCGCCTCCGGCATGAACGGTCCATCTGCGAAAAAGACGGGAACCGGTTTCGTTCAAAAAGGTGACTTGGGGTTCGGCAATGTGGTGCACCGCAGCGCCAAGGAAAAAACTCTGGTTGTCGTCCCACAGCCCATACCACATGATTCCGGCATGGAGGTCGGGGAGAAAATTGCTGCGCTCGCTGGCAAAGGATTCCCCGGAGGGCGTTGAAAAATCCACGTCGTTATCTGCCGCGTTGTATTGATTGGAAAACCAAAGCCGGTCAAATCCCAAACTATGCTGACCTATCGCTCCCTGGAGGCCCGCCACCAGAAATTGCTCGGCAGAACGCCCTTTGCCTTCGCTCATTTGTTTGATCAGGGAAGCGCTAAACGAGACCTGGGTTCGAAGGTACTGAGCGGCGCCCGCTTCGTCTTGCAGCGCGCTGCCCGAAAGGGAGAGGTAATCCTGCTGGGTCACCCGGAGACGGTGCTCATAACTGGCGGCATAAGTCCGGAAAGGACGGTCCGACAGCAACGTCGGATACAGCACGCGGTAATTCACCGCCGCCCGAAACCGCCCCTCGAAAACTCCGTTAAACGCAGGGTTCACCTGGAGCGGCGCCGCATAGAATTGGGCAAAACGGGGATCCTGCGCCGTTAACCTGGCGCAGCCAAACCACAAAAACAGTAGAACAATGGCTGTCAGTTTGTGCATGAAGGGTTTTGCTTAAATGGCTAATGAAACCGGCCTCTGCCTTACCGGATTAACGTCGATTGCCCTCGTTTCACTTCCTGGTATCCGTCGATATACTCCGCTTCCAGATACCAGACGTACACCCCAGGGTTTACCGGCTGGTTGCGGAAGATTCCATCCCAGCCAATGCTGGGGTCATTGACCACAAAGCCGGAATGCTCGTAGACCAGCTCTCCCCATCGGTCAAATACCTGAAAACGGAGGATACGGGTTCCATTGAGGCCATGTACCCGCAGCAGGTCGTTTTGTCCGTCTCCGTTGGGGGTAAATCCAGTGGGTACCCAAATGGCTCTGTCCTTGCGCACATTGACCGTCACGCGGTCGGTCGCTTCGCACCCGGCGCTGTCGATGGCCAATAGTTCATAAGAGATCGAATTCTGGGTCGTCACCACGGTTTGTTCGCACGCGGTGCAACTGAGGGTACCCTCGTAGGGCGCCAGCCAGGAAAAACGCACCGCTCCCTGCTGCCCGGTTGCTATCGCGGTCAGGGTGAGCGTATCACCCAGTTTGATGGAGTACTCATCCAAACCGGCGTCGGCCTCAAATGGAACCGGTTCCCGGACAACGGCCCGTTCGAAGACCTGGCATCCGTTCGCATCCCGGATAGTGATGTCGTAGTTCCCCGCTTTCAGCCCGATCAGGGTTGGGGTCTGGCGGAAATTTTTGCCGTCCAGGCTGTAGGAATACGGTGGTCTTCCTCCTGCTGCATCGATAAGCACCACGCCGTCTCTACCCCCATGGCAGGTAACTTCCCGGGTGTCCAAAGCGGCGGACAGGCTGGAATTGGACTTTAGTTCCGCCGACCCGGTTCCCGTGCAACCTTTTGAATCCGTAAGGGTAACCTGATAAAGACCTGTTGGCAATCCAGTGCGCTGAAATCCCGTTCCTGCGTCCGCCCATTGGAGCTGATATCCCGGGGTGCCCCCACTGGCGATGACCAGCAGCGCGCCGGTGGCGTCCCCAAAACAACGGTTGTTGCTGATCACAAACTGCACGCCTACTGGCTCGGGCTGGAAGACATCCGCTTCCCCCGTGCCGAAACAACCGAACTCGTCGGTAACCGTCACGCGGTACTTTCCCGCAGGCAGGTTGGCAATGGATGATGCGGTTGAAGGACCAAGAGGTACGTCCCATTGGTAAGAGAACACCCGGGTGTCGGCGTCTATGGCGACCACGGAGGCGGTTCCGTCGGCACCGCCGTTGCACCGGACGTCTGTTTTTCCTGTCGTAACCTGAATAGGCCGGGGTTGCCTTAAATAGCGGCTTTCCACCCCGATGCACCCGCTGGGGTCCACCACGGTGACGCTGTACGTCAGGTCGCCTTTCAGATTAGCAATGGTAGGTCCCGTAGCGCCAGTGCTCCAGAAGAAGGAATACTGGTTGAGGTTGGCGTTGGGCCTGCCGTTGATAAAATTGATGCCTATGGCGCCATTGCTCGCGCCAAAACAAAACGGGGCGTTGATGATCATGTTGGGGTCCAGGTCGGGCAAGTCCTGCAACTTGACGGCGGTATCCTGGGTGCAGCCGTTCGCGTCGGTAACGGTAACCCGATAGGCAACCGAATCCAGCCCCATTACCGAGGCGCCAGTCGCTCCCTGGCTCCAGGCAAAGGAATAGGACGCGGGATTCCCTCCCTGGGCTATAGCTCGGGCGCTGTTTTTCTTTTCCCCAAAACATCCCTTCTCGGTTTGTTCAGCCTGGATAGTCAGAAATTCGGCTGGCTCGGTAACGGCTTGTTGCGCAAAGGCCATACAACCGTTGCGGTCGGTGACGGTCACTTCGAAGGTTCCGGCAGGAAGCGAACGAAGGGTATCCCCTGCCTGACCCGTGTTCCAAATCAATTGATAAGGCGCCGTCCCCCCCGCAGGCAAGGCAGTCATCTGCCCGTCGGCTCCTCCCCGGCACTTGACCGGGCTCGGGAGCAGGGTTACCTGCAGTTGTTCCGGCTCTGGGATCAAGGTATCTACCGTAATCCGGCATAAATTGGCATCCGTAACGCGGACCTGTATCCTTCCTCCCGGAAGCATGGTCGCCAGGGGCCCCACCTGGGCCAGGGGATCCGACCACAAATATTGGTAAGGTCCTGTTCCGCCGCTGATCCAAATAACCGCTTCTCCGGTGCTTCTTCCCCGGCAATCGACCGGCTCAACGGTGAACGAATCCACGCGCAACGCCGAAGGCGCCATCAGATCGGTGCACTGAGTGGCTGCACAACCGAGGGAATCGGTCACCGTCAGACAATATGCCCCGGCGCCCAATCCGGCCAAGGTATCCCTGCCTGTGCCGCTGCTCCAGGCATAGGCCAATGGCCCGGATCCTCCCCGAACGGTAGCCGCCACCCGCCCGTCGGCGATCCCCGCGCAGGAAGGGTTTTTTGGCGACAACGTCAAAAGCAATTGCTCCGGGGAGGCCAGCGCAACCGAGTCCTGAAACGTACACCCCAGGCTATCGCGCAGGGTGAGGGTATAGGTTCCGGAAGCCAGGCTGGAAGCCAGGTTTCCGGAAGCGCCATGGCGCCAGGAATACGAATAGCTGCCTGTTCCCCCAAACCCTTCCGCTTGAATTTGTCCGTTCGTATCTCCTGCGCACTGGATGTTCTGAAGAACCCTCAGGGAGGCGTAAAGGCTATCCGGTTGTTGAATCGTTACCAGTAAGGTATCGGAGCAGGCATTTTGATCCCGGACGATCACATAATGGGGTCCGGCGGGAAGTCCAGAGAAGACGCCGGAATCCTGGAACATGCCTGCGCCGTCTAATTGAAACTGATAAGGACTAACCCCGTTCAGACCTTCCGCTTCGATGCGCCCATCGGCGCCGCCAAAACACAAAACAGGCGCCAGGTTCGCCAGGCGGCTATCAATCGAACAGCCTTGAAAAACGCATCCTGTAGATCCTGTTTTTGCTCCGCAAAATAAACTGCCGGAAGAGACGCCCGCTTGAATAAGAAGCGAGAGGGAATCCCCGATCTGAAACCTCCTGCCTGGCAGAAACAACGTATCCGTGGCTGGAAGGATGAGCACGCTATCTTTTCCATTGACTTGAAACACGAGATTATAGGTTCCGGCGCCCGGGACTGCATTCCAGGAAAAAGAAGCGTTCCCGTTGCGGTCAAAACTGCAAACCACCGACGGCGCCTCCAGGCTATCGACCACGGTGATGGCAAACGTATCTCTTACTTCGCACCCTTTTAAATCGGTAACGATAACCTGTTGCTGCCTCGACGCATCTGGCCGGATCACCGGATCGGGACAATCGGAGCAGGATAGCCCCTCGGAGGGAATCCAGGTATACGTGATCGCGTTTTGCGCTTTAAAGGTAATCGTCCAGGATTCTACCCTTCCAAACTGAAGCAGATCAAACCCATCGGAAACGACCAGGGCCCAATCGCCGTTAATCTGAGCGCCTTGCAACGCATTCCACACGCCTTCTGGCTGAAAAAAGCCGGTAAACGGGGAGGCGCCCGAGGTGATCGGAATAGTGGAAGCTGGGGTAAAGCACGTATTCTCGTAATCGTCAAAGCCTCCCCCATTGCCGGTGCTGAGCTCCAGCAATTCGCCTGAGGGGGCGCGCAAAAAGACGTCCAGGTCTTCGTCCCAGTCGCTGCGGATCGTCATGCAAACCCGGTCGATTTGCAAAAGCGGATCGGTGAGCGTTTGCAAAGGAACAGCCTGAACAGGAAGCAGCGCAGCATAGGGATTGGCGGGCGGATGGTTGGCAAACCCGAGCCGGTGCTGTGGGTTTGCTTTGAAAGCGAACAGGCTGTCGTCCGGGACAGCCACCACTGCACTGACCGCAATGCTGTCTCCTGCGCAAAAAGCCGCGTCGGCCAAAGAAGGCAGGGCCGGCAGGCAGCCGGGGCAAAACGGGCTACCCAAAGGGCGCACCTCCACGCTCAAAGCCGTATCCGTGACGCAGTTGAACGAATCGGTCGCCAGCAGCAGCAAGCTCAGCGAGCCCGCTGTATCCGGGATCATACCGATGGAATCCTTATTTTGATAGATC
Source organism: Haliscomenobacter sp. (assembly GCA_016713275.1). GTDB lineage: Bacteria > Bacteroidota > Bacteroidia > Chitinophagales > Saprospiraceae > JADJPL01. The sequence continues at coordinate 59,860 of JADJPL010000010.1, read as the reverse complement.
ATTCCCGGCTGAAAGCGCCAATGGAGTTCCGTTATGGGCGGGCTGAGGACGCCGCCCGTAGAAAGGGGCGATTGGCCCGGCAATACGCTCACTGTTTTGGAAGGGTCCAGGCGGCCTGCCGAGCCGTTCCAACGCACCGTATCGCCCAGGCAAAGGGGTTGCAGGTTGGCGATATGAGGGATGAACTCCGGCCTGGGCGCCACATACGTTTGCGCAACCAAATGCGTGTACCGGCAGCCCCGCACGTCCGAAAGGGTCAGGTAAAGCGGATAGGTTCCGGGGACGGGGTAGGTATACCGGAGTTCTGGCCCTGCCAAACGCGCGCCATTGCCGAGGTTCCAACTAAACTCAATGCTGCCGTCCGATTGCGCATACTGGATATTATTTTGAGGAAAAACCCCGCTGACCTTTGCGTACAAGGGCGCGTTCAGGCACAGAAGGAAGCGGGAGCTATCCAGTGGATCGCGAACCGAAGCCAACGAATCGATGTCCAAACCAATAGCCTGGCAGGCCGCCCCGCAGGATAGTTCGGCGTCCCAACCGGCAGCCTGGCCGGAGCCATCCGATACGAAGCGCACCGTCAGGCAGCCGTCCGGATTGCTTGCAGACGCCTGCACCTGAAACGTATCCCGCTGGCCTGGACCGAAGCAGGCCAGCAGGGCAGCCGTCGTATCCTGGCCGTCATACACGCAGAGTTGATCTCCCGGGCCTATATCCAAGGATACAAACCGCAGCCGGACGTGCGAAGCGCCGCCATCCGGGCAGAAGCGCGCCTCCCAACGCTCATTCGCGCGATAGGCGCCTGCGCTGCCTCCGGAGTCCTGAAACCGCCCCGCACAGAATTGGAATGTGGTATCGCCCACCGGGATCAACTGGGCCGAAAGGAGCAAGGGCCCCAGAAGAAGAACGCATCCTATTGCAACTATACTATGCTTAAGTTTCATCGGAAGGCCTTTCGGGTTTATAGCTTTTGAGATTCAGGCTGCCTTAAAAAACGAAAAAAGCCCCTTCCAGCTTATAACGGGCAAATTGTTTCTTTAACGTATCAGACGGTAAAAAACGCATTTTTCCGCTGACGAAGCCAGCTTTATTCCCTGTAAAAGTAACAAAATTCGTACCTTTAAATCACCATCAAACCCAAACGAAGATGAACTTACTGGACGGAAAGTTTCTAGCCCAACAAATCAAAGACGAACTCAAAACCGCTGTCGAAAGTATTCGGGTCCAAGGCGGTAAAATACCCCACCTGGCCGCCGTACTGGTCGGCGAGGACCCCGCCAGTCAGGCGTATGTGCGCAATAAAGTACGCTCCTGCGAAGAAGTAGGTTTTGGCTCCACCCTGATCCGCAAAGAAGCCGATACCACTGAAGCAGAACTCCTCAGCATCGTTGCGCAGCTCAACGCCGACCCTGAGATCGACGGCTTCATCGTACAACTTCCCTTACCCAAACATATCGACGAAAACAAAGTCACCCTGGCCATAGACCCCCGCAAGGACGTCGACGGCTTCCACCCGGTCAACTTTGGCCGGATGGCACAGGGCCTGCCCGCCTACCTGCCCGCCACACCCTTTGGTATCCTGGAAATGCTGCGCCGCTATGACATCCCTACCCAGGGAAAAGAAGTCGTGGTGATCGGCCGCAGCAACATCGTCGGTACGCCGATGAGCATTCTGCTTTCGCGCAAAGGAAACCCCGGAGACGCCACCGTCACCATTTGCCATAGCCGCACCCGCGACCTCGCCGAGCACGCCCGCCGTGCCGACATTCTGATCGTTGCCATCGGCCGCACCGAAATGGTCACCGCCGATATGGTCAAGCCTGGCGCCGGCGTGATCGATGTGGGCATGAACCGCGTCGACGACCCCGCCCTCCCCAAAGGCTACCGCCTCACCGGCGATGTCGACTTCCAGGCGGTGGCGCCCAAGGCATCGTGGATTACGCCTGTGCCCGGAGGCGTGGGCCAGCTTACCGTCATGGCCTTGCTGATGAATACGCTGAAAGCGGCCAGGAGCGAGGTGTTTGGGTAGAGGACCTGTCTCGAAAGACCACGCTTTGCCTCCGGCATGAAATTTTATTTTCTTTTTTCAATTCTAATAAAAAATTGCTCTGAAATTTTTTATTAGAATTGAAAAAAGAAAATATTTTTTGGCTACCAGGGGCGAAAACGGTCTTTTGAGACAGCCCCCATAATTCCATTCGATCTCTACCGCCTTTTCCTTGATGACAAACTCGATGGGCGCCAGAGGCTGTTGGTCCAAATCAACCTGAAAAGCGGGCTTAAGAAGTTCAAAATCTTTTCCGTAAGGATTGTTCATGCTGAGGGTATACCCCGAGCTGTAGGGAACGGTCAGCACAAACTGGCCTTTTTTAGTCCCGGCGGATGACGACTTGGCCTTGGATGGATTGTCCTTTACGGGAAGGGATCAGCAATTTTTGGTTGTTGTTGAGTTCGATTTCCTGGGTCTGCCCAGCGCTGTTAAAAAACCCGTCGGAGTTGGAGAACAGCTGCTGGACTTCCAGCCGGTACGCTTGAGCCGGCAAGCGGCTGAATGCCGCATGGCCATCAGCGGAGGTATATACCGTAGCGCCTTCAAAACGCTTGCCCTTCGCAAGGAGCGCGGCAACACTGTCGCTTGAGGCGGCGTTCAATTCCAGGCGGATATCGGATACGCCTTCTTCGCCTGCATCCCATTGGCCATTGCCGTTGAGGTCTTTGAAGCAGGCGACTTCGAGGCTCCGGTTGGGCGTTTTGTCGATCGCCGCGTAGAAATCTTTGCGAAGGGTTGCCTGCCATTGGGAATTCTGGGTTTGCACGGCAGAAGCTTCAGCATTGGGTTTTCGCTCTTCGAACGCCACCTGGACTTTTGTCTGGAGGAGCCAGCCTGGAGCGAAGTTCCAAAGCAGGGCAGGCTGGGCTGCAACCGACCATTCTTCCGATCCTTCCAGCTTGGCGGTTGCGCTGCCATCCAATTGCACCTGCATTTTAAACCGGTCCAGGCGAGCCAGGTAATGCAACTGAATCCCTGCTTGCCGGCCTGTTTGGTCATCGTCTAGGTAGCGGCCCCCCAACCGGAAATGGGTCGTGGTCCACACTGCTTCCAACTGTTGCTGAACAACAGACACCGGCTGCTCCGCCTGGTTATTGGCCAGGTAGCGGCTGATATCGGCCGTTTGGTTGTACTGGTATACGGCGGCTATGCGTTCCTTGCGGATGGTGAGCGTGCCCTGCCAATCCGTAAACCCAGGAATGTTCTGAAAAGCGAACAAGGATTCCGGGGCGACAAAGTCCTGAATCTGGGTGCGTTTCTGTTTAATGTCCAGTTGAAACCAGCGCCGGTAGTAGATTCCGGCGCCGTATTCCAGGCTCTGGCGGTCGTAGGCCAAATTTGCATCCGCCAACGAGGCATATTTTTCCGAGGCGTACATTTCCCATTTTGTCCGGAAATTAAAGCGGAATCCGGAACGGATGGAAGCCGTATACTGGGCTTGCATCCTATGGTAAGCATAGCTAAAAAACGGCAGTTCATTGCCTTCGGCATACGCTTTGGGCGATTTCTGATTCCACTGGTAATCCAGGAGGAGAATATGCCTGCCTTTTAAGTCTCTAAAATTGAATTTGAATAGATTCTCCAGCGTGCTTTGCCCGCCGCGCAGGTATTTGGGAGAACCGTATTGGCTGGACACCGCCGCTTCCATTCTGGAGGAAGGCCGCCAAATATAATCCAGCCGGTACCTGAACCCATGTGCTGTATAGGCGTTTTGCCCTCCTTTGTTCAGGTAGCTATCATCCAGGACGCCAGTCAATTGGTGTTTCGCACCGAAATGCCATTGAGCCTGAAGCAGGGCATTCACCGATACGCCCGAGGCTTCCGGGTTGCGTTGCACGTTGATTAGCCCGGAGTATGCGTCGTCGTGCACCAGCAGGTTTTTTTCCACATTAAGGTCCGAGGTGTTGGTTTTGAGCTGGTGCTGAACTTCTACGTACCACTCTTTTGGCTGGTTGAGGTGCTGGGTATACCTCGACCGGAGCTCGTAGTTGTTAAAGCCCGCCTGAAAGCTGCTGTCGGAATAGGCGATAAACAAGCCGGATAAATCCGTCAGTGATTTGGAATTCAAAAGGTCCGCAACGCCGAGGCGGTAATCCACACGGCCTTCTTCCATAATCGGGATAACGCCCCCCATCCGGAACCCAAGCTGGGGCCGTTCGGCTTGAGAAGTATACAGCGGAGACAGCTCCAGGAAATTATTCTTTCTCGATGCACTTTGAAAATCGTATTCGTTTTCAAGCACTTCAAACGGCAGGGTGATCTTCCGGTAAACGGTCTTGGATTCGTTGAAAACCGATAAGGGAAGGGAAATTTCCTGGATTTTATCTTGGACTGGCAAATAGGTGAATTCAATTTGAATTGCGGTATCCTGCCCAGGCGCCAGGAAGACCCCTTTCTTAAAGGCGCTTTCAAAAATCAGATTGGGATGCATCGGAAGCTGGAGAAAAAGCTGCTCGGCCACGTTTCCGTCATTGCTCACATTCAGCGTAAGGGACTGCCGCTTTTTGGAAGCGCTCAGGAAGAACTTGCTTTCCTGAAGCGTAGCACTGCACGAATGAAGTACCGGAAACCGGACGGAAAATCCTGCCGAAGCCGTTACATTCCCTTGTTCGTCGCGCAGAACCAACTGAACCGGGTAAGCCTGCCCACCCTGAGCCGATCCCTGAGGGAAAAGCTCTACCGGAAAAAAGAACGATTGGCCTCCCGCTTGCACCGTAATGGTTTCGGGCAACGCAAAAATGAGCGTCCACCCCGAAGGCAGGATCAGTTCCGGACGGACTTTCAGGACGTTCGGGCCGTTGTTGACCAATTTAAGGGTGTTGCTCAGCTGAAGATCGCCCGGTTCAAAAACCATCGAATCCATTGCAAAGGCCGCAGAGAATGCCCGGTCCGAATCCGACTGGGCCGTGGCCTTCCATCCGGCTAAAAGCATTAATACAAGGAGCAGCATCCCGGGGCGCAGCGACTTGCACCCGATAAAACCGTTCAGGCGGATGGATTGGAGGAGTGGAAAAAGAAGGTTGCGCTTTGCCATGACTGCCGATTGTTTATTATATCTGCCTCAAAGAAAAGGGCAAAAGGCCCCCTCCCGCCAGGCTTTTCGGTGTTCGGTACACCCCGTCCTATTATCTGCAAAAAGCGCCGATTTTGAATCAAATCCTCCCCTTTATCCCCGGACGGCCCCAAAAACCGACACGGGGAGCCCAAAAAACCGGGAAACCCTGCCAAACAACCAATATTTCCCCATTCCCCTGAAATCGCCCCTAAATTTGTGTCGTAATCAGAAAGAAACGCAATCACTAATCACTAATCACTTAATCACTAATCACTTAATTTTTTTTTAAAAACCTTTCGCACTATGAAAACTACAATCAAACTTTCGCTGGCTCTTGCAGCCGCAATCCTTGTTTTTGCTCAGGCTGCCAACGCACAGGTATCCGGCAACTCGTACGCTGGCGGCGACCGCAACCAGGGCGACCTCGACAAACTCCAGCAATCCGTTGGGGTAACCATCAACCTGGAGACCATCCTGCAACTCAACGGACCGAAAGACGCTAACGTCGCGTTCATCTTCGACGAAATCGAAGAGTTCAAAAAAGGCATCCGCGGCGAAGATCCTACCATGAACGGACTGTACAAGAGCGCAGGCGTAACCAATGGCGTTCAAAACTTCAGCGTAGCCGCTACCGTAAACTGGAAACTCGACTGGCGTGCCGACGTGGACGGCGATGAGGTGCTGGGTGTGAACGCCGGGGGCGAGCGCAAGCAAACCCTCGCTCTGAACAACGTGGGCGCCAAGTTCGCTACCGACAGCAGAATCAACCGCCCAACCGACGAAGGCGCCGTAGCTCTGAGCAGCAAAGACTTCACCGTCATCAAGCGTGCCGGCGACTTAAGCAACATCGGCGACCACGACGACAACCAGTTCAGCGTAGCTTGGCGGGTAGGTACGATGGAGCGCGCTTCCAACAGCGCCACCCCTTCGATGAACGGCGCCAGCCTGCTGGAGCAGAAGATCGGCTCCGAGTCGTTCAAGTTCGAGGTGGTCTTCACCTTGTCCCAGGATGATCCCTGGGTGAAGTAATCCGAACCCAACCGTTTAGGGCGGTTCCCGGTTAGCGAACCGCCCTAAACCATCCAACTGCCCCTTTACCTGCTACCTCTTTCAATTCCTTAATCTCCTTAACAAATTAACCATGCAACGCCTTATCCTTTTCACCTCGCTTGTTCTCCTTCCTTTGCTTATCCAAGCCCAGGAATTCGCTGTTAAACCGGCCAACCTTCAGTTTCCTTTGGAACCGCTCCAGTCGGGCTACCGGACGCTGACCCTGACCAACCTGAGCGACGAAACGAAGACGTACCAACTTTCCGTAGGCGATTTCGAGATGGACACCCTTGGGAATTTTGTCCGTATGGACGCTGGCGCCAGCAAATACTCCTGCGCCAAGTGGATCACGTTCGAACCTGCTACCTTTGAACTTGCCCCGAACGAAAGCCGCCAGATCCGGGTAACCATCAGCGTACCGGCCAATGAAAACGGCACCCGTTGGGCCGAACTGTACTTTCAGGCCCAGGAAGAGCTGGCAGACCTCCCCGCCTTGGCCGACCGCGCCATGCAATCCCAGTTGAAAGCCCAAAGCCGCATTGCAGTGCCGATCTTGCAATCGCCGCCCTCTAACACGAACTACGACGCGGAAGTCGCGAATCTGCGTTTGGCCGAACGCAACGATACCACAGCTGTTTTCCATGCCGACCTGATCAACAAAGGCGAAAAGCTGGTAACGGGCCGCATCATGCGCAGTGCCACCAACCTCGATACCGGCGCCAGCTTCAAATTGCCTCCGGTCGACGTAGCCATTTTGCCTGGAGTGCGCCGTATCCTGGACTTTCGTTTCGACGAAGTCCTGCCCAAAGGCAACTACCTGCTCACAGCTGTCTGGCAGGTGGATTACCAGAAAAGCCCAAAAGGCAGCCGGCTTCAGATTCAATTAAATTAACCCCTTAAAAACCTATCGCTCATGAAAACCCTGCTGATCCTGCTCGCCTCCCTGACCTTAAGCCTTAAGTTATCCGCCCAGACCGATGGGTTTCCGGTAGATACGGTATGGTACAACGAAGGCAAAACCCACCCCAGGCTCGTTGTCGCGATAGACCCCCAAACCCAAACCCCGCACGGAATCTGGCAAGAATTTTACCCGAACGGGCAACTGAAAATCGACGGGTTCAAAAAAGGAGAACAGTTTTACGGGCGCTACCGCGCATACTTCGAGGATGGCCAACTCCAGAAAGCGTTTGAATACCGCGAATTCCAGCTCCAGGGTCCCTACCTGGTCTATCATTCCAACGGGCGCATCAAGCAAGAAGCCCATTATGAAGCCAACCAGTTAAACGGCTCCTGGCGCAAGTTTTACCCCAGTGGCGCCATCCAAACGGAAGCGTCTTATACCGATGGCAAACTGGATGGTAAGTGGAGCAGTTTCTTCGAAGACGGGCAGGCGCAATCGGTCGGGGTGTACGCGCTTGGAGAAAAAACCGGAATCTGGACGAGCTTCTATCCGGATGGGTCTCTGCATACCCGGGGCCAGTATCTCCATAACCAGTTTGATGGAAACTGGGAGGTCCGCCACCCGAATGGGAAGACCAAACAATCCGGCGCCTACGTAGAAGGAAAAGCCACCGGAAAGTGGATTTTCCTTGCCGCCTCCGGAACGGTGGTTAAACAAGGCAAGTTTAAAAACGACCAAAAAGTGGGCCCATGGCAGTTTTATTACCCGACGGGGCAGCTTCAATACCTGATGAGCTTCAACCGAAACGGGCTCATCCACGGGAAAGCGCTTGCTTATAATGAACAGGGCGCGCTCATCGAGAAAATCCACTACCGGGATGGACAGAAAAATGGCCAGCACATCACGTACAAGGAAGATGGCGGCATCGCGGACGTCAAAATGTATGCCCAGGGCAATTTGAAACAGTAATCATGCCCCTTGCGCGCCCGGCTAAAGAATATTGATGCTTTGCAAAAGAAGATTTTTGTGCGCCCTGCTGATTGGAATGACTGATTTTTCAATCACCAGGGTGTTGTCTTCGATATCTTTGATTTTGTCCAGGTTCACGATAAACGACCGGTGCACTTTCAGGAAACGCGGGTTGCTGATTTTTTGATCCAGCGCCTTGATGGTGCTATAAAAAATAAAGTTGCCCATCGTCGTTACCGCTTTGATGTAATCCCCCACGTTTTCGAAGAAAAAGATCTCCGAAAAGGGAATGCGGATAAACCGCCCGTCGGTTTTGATATAAATTTCGGTATGGGCGCTGGAGGCGGCTACGTCGTTGAGCTGATCCAACCGTTGATTAACCTTTTCCATCGCCTTGAGCAGACGGGGCATGGCGATGGGTTTTTTAAGGAAGTCAGTCACGTCGTATTCATAAGCGTCGAACGCATACTCGGTATTGGAGGTCGTAAAAATGACCAGAGGCAAATAAGGCAATTGGTCGAGCAGGTCCAGTCCCGTCATTCCTGGCATTTGAATATCCAGGAACAATAGATCTATTTTTTCCGATTGGAGTTTTTCAAATGCATCCAGCGCGTTTTCAAAAACGCCAGTGACCTCCAGTTGTTCGATTTTTTTGCAAAGCTTTTCCAAAGACAGGCGGGCCATAAGCTCGTCTTCGACAATCATACAGCGTATAGGTTTCATCACACAGCGGGTATTAGTTAAGAAATATTTTGTTTCAAGCTATGGGATATACGGTCCCGTTCTTTTTCCAGAACGGGTAAAAACCGGTGGAGCTTTTCGTCCAGTTCGGCCAGCAGGGCACGGATAGATTCCGAATGCCCGGCCTCCGCCTCCTGTTCGATATCTGCTACCAATTGGCTTAACCCAGACAAGCCCACCATGGTGAACGTCGGTTTGATTTTATGGGCCTGCCCCCGGAGGCCGGCAAAATCTTCTTCCATGAAAAGCGCCCCCAGCAACCCGACTTCCTGGTTGACATTCTCCAGGAATGCCTCGAACATAGCCAGCGCATAGGGGAGGTCTTCCGCATAGGTTTCTCTTAAAAAAGCGGTATCCAGCTCCGAAGAAAAGCGAAACGTCTCTTTGAATTCGGCCAAATTTGCCCGGACGCTCAGGTACTGTTTCAGGGTGGCTGCCAATTGTTGCGGGGTAAACGGCTTGGACAGGTAGCCGGTCATGCCGCTTTTCAGCACCATTTCTTTTTTAGACAAAAAGGAATTCGCGGTTAGGGCGATGATCGGAACCGGGTTCTCTTTATCTTTTTCCAAATCCCGAATAATTCCGGTTGCCGTAACCCCGTCTAGTTTGGGCATTTCCAAATCCATTAAGATAGCGTCAAAGCGGCCTTTACGGAAGCGCTCCACGGCTTCAGGCCATTCGGCGCCAGTTCATACCCCAGCTTCCATTTATCCAGGAGGGTGGTGATATATTTTTGATTGACCGGGTTGTCTTCAACGACCAAAATTTGATACTGCTGATCGTCCGGCAGCGCAAAACTGGAAGCAGAAAATTTCCTTTGCTCCTTTTCCACCTCCGGCCAGTGCTTTTCCATGTCCAGATCAAAGAAAAAGGTGGTCCCTTCTCCCAGGGTGGAATGGACCTGGAGGCTTCCCCCCAGCAAAGAAACCAGGCGGTAAGAAATCGCCAGGCCCAAGCCCGTTCCGCCATAAAGATCGCGGATCTGGCGGTCGGCCTGCCTGAATTGGTCAAAAATGGTATCGATATGGTCCGGATGAATACCGATTCCCGTGTCCTTGACCTCAAAACGAAGAAGCGCCCGGGAGGGCGTTTGCGAAAGGATGCGAATATGTAACCCGACCCCGCCTTTTTCCGTGAATTTCTCCGCATTCCCGAGCAGGTTCAGCAGGACCTGATTGAGCAGCTGCGGGTCGGTGGTCACCCAATAGTTGATCAGAGCATCGAAATCCATTTCAAACCCCACGTCCCGTTCCCGGTTTTTGACCACAAAAGGATACATGAGGCTTTGGGCCAGTTCTTTGAGGTCAAACGGCTTAGGCTGCACATCGAGTTTACCGGAATCGATTTTTGAAATATCGAGTACGTCCGAAATCAGGTTTTGGAGGTTGCTGGCCGAACGCAGCAGAATTTCCAGATACTCGGCCTGGGTGGCATCCAGGGGCGTGTCGTTGAGGAGGTGGCACATGCCAATCACCGCATTCAAAGGCGTTCGGATTTCGTGGCTCATATTGGCCAGAAATTGCTTCTCTGCTTCCTGCGCCTTGACTGCCTGGCTGCGCGCCAATTCCAGCTGGAACTCCAGGTTTTTTCGGTCGGTTATATCGTAATGGACCCCAATAGAGCCTCTGATTTCTCCTTTTTCGTCGTAAAAAGGCGCGCCGCTGATAATCACCCAAAGCTCCGAGCCGTCTTTTTTTCGTATTTTGATTTCATAGACCCCTGTTTTCCCCTTTAACCGGTTGCCTTGTTGCTCGTCCATCACCGCCTCATAGCCCGGAACGAGCAGGGTCTCTTTCGCGTTGCGTCCAACCAGTTCGTCGCCTTCGTATCCCGTCATTTCGTTGAAGCGCTCAAATACCCGGATAATCATCCCTTTGGTATCTACTTCCAGCAGCCCCAATTCCATATTCTCGATAATGCTGCGGTACTTGGCCTCGCTTTTTTCCAGGGCGCTTTGCACCTGCGCCAGAGCTACCTCGGTTTCCTTTCGCTCGGTAATATCCCTGGCTACGGAGGAGAAGTAAAACGACCCTTCGTCTGTTTGAATCCGGTTGACGTTTTGACCCAGCCAAACCACCGAACCCTCCTTATTCAGGACGGGAAATTCGTGGTAATCCGACTGGATTTCTTCGTCGCGAATCCGGAGGGTAATAGGACACCAATTCCTCCCGGAAGGCTTCCGGAAGAAACTCCGCGTACGGTTTGCCAATAACCTCCTCTACGGAATAGCCAAACCGCTCCAACCCCGGCGTATTGAAGTAGATAAAATTTCCTTCCGGGTCGACATTAAAAATAAAATCGCTGGCATTTTCTACGAGATGGCGGTAGCGGTTTTCGCTAATGCGCAAGGCAGCGGTGCGTTTTTCAATTTCCCGCTCCAGGCGGTTATTGAGATCTTGCAAAGCTCTGTTGGAATGGAATAATTCCAGTGCTTTGGCCTCCAAAATGCCTTCCGCTTGTTTTCGGGCCTTGATCTCGCGGTCCAGTTTTCGAATAAGCAGAGTTAGGTCATCGCTCACGGTACTACGGAAATGGTAAACAGAACTTTCTCCCCGTCTTCTCCCATCGATTCCTTTTGAATAGAAGCGGTATGTCCGTAATAGTCCATCGTCCGCTCCATGAGTCCCCAAGCCAAATCGGACATTTTACGCGAAGACTGGTAGATCATCTTTAAGGAATTCCCATCGCGTTCCGCATCAAATCTGGGCAAATCGGCGTCGGGATATAGTTTCAACACCTCGACGTGGATGTGGTTTTCGATAGATTCCAGAAACTCAAACCCATCCGCACAACTGGTAAAAAAACCGGGGAACTTGTCCAGGAACGTATCGAATAGATACCGGCCAAATTCTTTTAGCAGGACGGAGGCATCGGTTGCCGTATTTTGGGATAAATGGGTAAGCAACTCCACGATTTCCGCATGGTCATAGGTGCCGATCGAGGTATACACGCCTCCTGACGGCAAATGACTTTCCTGGATGATCTGGTCTGCGAGCGCAAGGCCAAATTTTTGTTCCACCATTTCCAGAAATTCGGTAAAGACAATTCCTTTCATAGTTTAGTTTTAATTGAAAATTGTGAGATTACAAATATACAATATTGCCATTAATAAAAACGCGAATCGTTTGCGCAATCGTTGCCTCCCCAAGGCAGTAGATCATAAAAAGATGGCCCGGCGCAAAAGCAAAAAAAAAGCTATTATTGCCCGCAACCGGGAGCAACTCTTTCCCGGCGCCCTATGTTTTGCATGGTTGAAAAGAAACACAAACATGAGCAGCAAGCAAGGACTTCAGGACATTACCCGGCAAATGGCCACCTACCTGAACCAAATCGATCCAGCCGACTACCGGCAACCCCTCGACGTGCTTTCCGGGTCTTCCATCGGCCAGCATTTCCGGCATATTTTTGACTTTTACCATTGCCTGGCCAAAGGCGCGGCGGAAGACCTCGTCGATTATGCCAATCGCGAGCGGGACCCCCGGGTGGAGTCCGATCCGGTTTTTGCCGCCCGAGTCCTTGGCGACACCATGGATCAGATTGCCCAGCTTCCGGAGGACCAGCTCATCCGCATGCGCGCCGATTTTATGCACCTCGGCGAAACGGACCGGCCACTCTATCCGTCTTCCTATGGCCGGGAGCTCACTTTCGTACACGACCATGCCGTGCACCATCTGGCCCTGATCAAGATCGGCTTCCAGGCTCAATGCCCCGGGTTGCTAACCGACCCCAACTTCGGGGTAGCTCCTTCCACCGTGCGTTTCCGCGAGGAGCAAAACGCCGAAACCGTTCAATCATGACGTTTCGCTACGATTTTCATCTGCCCTCCGACCAAACAGAAATCCTGCTGGCGTGGCTAAGCAGCCTGCCGTTCTACGCGTTTGAGGAAACCGAGACCGGTATTTCGGCTTACGCCGGGGAGGACGCAGGGAACACCGACCTGGACGAACAGCTCGCCTCGCTCGCCCAAACCCTCCCCTTTGAGCTCACCCGCACCGCGCTGGAGGAGCAAAACTGGAACGCGCTTTGGGAAAGCCATTTCCACCCGGTTCGGGTGGGCGATTTTTGCGGAATCCGCGCCGAGTTTCACCCGCCGTTCGAGGGCGTCCTCCATGATTTGGTCATTCAGCCCAAAATGGCCTTCGGTACGGGGCATCATGAAACGACCTACATGATGGTCCGCCTCATGGAATCCCTGGCCTTCTCCGGCGCACGAGTCCTCGATTTCGGCTGCGGCACCGGCATTCTGGGGATTTTGGCTGCCCAGCGCGGCGCCGCGTGGGTGGACGCCGTGGACATTGAAGCCGCCGCCGTAGAAAACACCCTGGAAAATGCCCAGCGCAACCGCGTTTCCAGCCAATTAGCTGTATTCCTGGGAGACCTCCACGCAACGCCTGCACCTGCCTCTTACCAAATCATCCTGGCGAACATCAACCGAAATGTAATACTGGACGCCCTTCCTGCGTTACAACAAAAATTGGATCGCGGTGGAACCTTGCTCATTTCCGGAATACTCCTTTCCGACCGCGACATGGTCTTCAACGCAACTGCAACCAACGGTTTTCAATTAATTTCCCAAGAAATGCGGGGCGATTGGCTCGCGGCCAGGTTGGAGCGGACATGACCCCGGCTGACGTCAATAAACAGCTATGCGAATTCCTTTCTTCCGCTTTTGGGCTGCCATCGCCCTGCTTACCTTGTCCTTGACTGGCAAAAGCCAATCCCTGGATTCCTTTCCGGAAAACCCTATCGAGTTTGCCAATACGCTTGGGGCATTTCTCACCGCCAACAAAAGCGAAGAAATCGAAAAGGTTTTTAAAGCTGTCGAGCCCGCCCTGCGGTCCGGCGCTTATGCAGAAGCGGAGTTTGCCCTGATCCGCCAACTGTGCAACCAGATGAAAGCCCGGCGGCTCACCCCCAATCCGCATTTCAAACGCTACCTGGAATTGCTTCCGCTGGTCAAACAAGCCTCCTCCTCTCCTACCGCATTTCAGGAATGGCATCTGGTGCTTCTCCACCTCGTCAGCCCGGCGAATAACCGCTCCGTTAACGATTTTAGCAATTTCCTCTCATTCTCTTCTGATCTTTTTGAAAAACAAGCACTTAGATCTTCCGATGGGGGTGGCGTGACGTGGCGCATGGAACCACCGGCGTGGAAAATCCTCCTGGAAAATGGAGAGCCGGCATTAGTCACGGAAAAAACCAATCTGATCGGTCAGCGATCCAAAGATTCCATTCGAATCGACGAGACCCAGGGGAAATACTACCCCCTGGAATACGCCTGGAAAGGGAAAGGCGGAAAGGTGTCCTGGGAACGCATCGGGCTTCCGGCGGAGGTGTATGTCCAGTTGGACACCTACGCGTTAGATAGCCGCAAGGGGATTTATTCCTCCGACCAGGCCCTGCTCTCCTACCCCTTATTTTTGGGCCAGCAGAAGATCAAAGGCGTTTTCTCGGATAAGGTATCGATCGACAATACCGGAGGCGAAGGCTTTTACCCCCGGTTTGAATCCCTGACCGAACGGGTGGAGATCAAAGAATTTGGAGAAGGCATCCGGTATTCCGGCGGATTCCGCCTGGAAGGGAAAACCGTGTACGGAGTCGGCGCCCAGGGGAACAAACCCCAACTTGAAATTTACAACCGAAGCGGCGCCAAGGTGTTCAAAGGGGTTTCCAACCGGTTTACCATCAAACAAGGCGAACAACTTTCCGGCGAGCAGGTGGAAGCGGTCTTCTACAGCCAGGGCGATTCCATCTACCACCCTGCCGTCAATATCCGTTTCACCGTCTCGACCAAAGAGCTGCGCCTCTACCGGGGCGAATTGGGCAGCGGCCGCGTCCCTTTCGTAAGTTCGGTCCATCAGGTCAACATAGAAGCCGAAGAGATCATCGCTTACCTCAACGCCGATTCGGTGCTCATCGGCAAGCCCTCCGTGAGCATTGCCAAAAAAAGCCCCGTGCTGTTTGAATCCCTGAACTTCTTTCAACAAAAAGAATACGAAGCCTTCCAGGGAATCTCCTCCGTCAATCCCCTTGCGCTGATCAAGGTGACCGCTGAAAAAACAGGAACCCGGGTGTTGGATGCGGAAACTATTGCCAAAAGTCTGAACTCCAAATACACTGCCCAGAGCATTGCCAAACTGCTGTACGACCTCGCAGCCCAGGGGTTCATCAACTACGACAGCGAGAAGCAACTCGTGGAGGTGAAGGACAAGGTGTTCAACTTCGTCGACGCCTCCCGCAACCGGATCGATTACGACGCCCTGCGGCTGGTGTCGGCTACCGACCAAACCAATGCTATTTTCAATCTGAAAAACAAAACCATCACCATCAAGGGGGTCAAATGGATTCCGTTCAGTACCCGGCAAAAAGTGGCCATGATCCCCGACTCCAACGAGGTCGTCTTGCGCGAGCACCGCAACCTGGATTTTGCCGGGACTCTACAAGCGGGGTTTACTGAAATCAAAGGCAAGCATTTCCATTTCCAGTACCAGGGTTTTCAAATTCAAGCCGATTCCATCGACCGGTTCCGCCTGTTCGCTCCGGATCAGCGCCCCAGCGAAACCCCCGGCATCCAACCTTTCGCTTTGGGCTCGGACATTGAACGGTTCAGCGGCGTCCTCCTGATCGACGCGGAGAACAACAAAAGCGGGAAAGAAGACATTCCGCTGTTTCCCTCTATGAACAGCAAAGGCAAAAGCTATGTGTTCTACGACGGAGAATTTGCCAAAGACACGGTATATCGGCGTGCGGATTTCTATTTTGAACTGGAGCCCTTCCACCTGAACCAACTCGACAACTACGTCAAAGAAGAACTGGCTTTTCCCGGCAAACTGGTCTCTGCCCGAATCTTTCCGGACATCAAGGAAACCCTCAAGGTCCGGGACGACCGCTCCCTGGGGTTCGTCCACCCCACCCCGGAGGCCGGCTACCCCATCTATCAAAAGAAAGGGGTCTTTTCCGGCGCCATCGACCTCACCAACCGGGGGCTTTGGGGCAAAGGAGCCCTCCAGTTTCTGGGCGCCCGTATCGAATCGGAGGATTTTATTTTCCGCCCCGAGGCCGCCATCGGAAGCGCCCGGGAATTCGCCCTTAAAGAAGTGCGCGGCAAACAGCCCGTCCCCCAAGTCAAAGGCGCCGACGTACAGATCGACTGGCGCCACTATACCGATAGCATGTACGTATCTACCGCTTCCAAAGCATTCGACCTATTCCAGCAAGGCGAACACACCCTCACCGGCAGGTTGATCCTCACCCCGGGAGGACTGAAAGGCGAAGGCACGCTCGACTGGCCCCAGGCAGCGATCTCCTCTCCCCAATTTTCCTTCGGCGCTTTTTCGGTCCAGGCCGACACCTTGAGCCTTCAGATCAAAGCCCTGAATAAAGGGGCCATCGCGATCCAAACCGACAGCATCCGGGGCAATATCGATTTTGACAAGAAAAAAGCCACCTTCCGCACCAATCAGGAATTCCTCAAAACGGGCCTGCCCTTCAACAAATACGAAACCTCCATGAACGAATTCGACTGGGACATGTCCAAAGAAACCGTCACGTTCAAATCCGATATCACCAACTACGGCACCTTCACGTCCTCCAACCCAGAGCAGGATACCCTCAGCTTCCAGGGGCAGACCGCCTTTTACGATCTGAAAACCTACCTCCTTCAAATCGGAGAAGTGCCCTTCATTAAATCTGCCGATGCCTTCATCTACCCCGACAGCGGACGGGTAGAGATCCAACCCGAAGGCGCCATGACCAAACTCGAGAACGCGACCATCGTGTGCGACACGATCTCCAAAAACCACAAAATTAACCGGGCCAGCGTTCAGATCCTTGGACGCAAAGAATACAGGGCCAGCGGGTTTTACGAATTCAACATCGGAAGCAAAAAGCAGGAAATTGCCTTCACCGACATCCGGGGCACCCGCGTCGGCAAAGGAGCAGCAAGCCAAAAAGCCACCGCTACCCTGGCCGAAGGGCAAATCACCCAGACAGATAGTTTCCTCATCGATACCAAAACCTCCTTTTTCGGGCTGATCAGCCTGGGTTCGGAATCCGTAAACCTGAAATTTGACGGGTTTGCGCGGCTGGGATCGGAGAAACTGCCCGAACGCAACTGGTTTAGCATCAACACCCAGTCGGATAAGAGCAACCTGGCCATTCCCTACGCCACTCCAAAGACCGAAGAAGGCACCCCACTCGAAACCGGCCTTTTTTTGAGCAAAGAAATCGCCGCGGTGTATCCCCGAGTCATGATGCCGCTGTATTTCCGCAAAGACCGGCCCGTTTTTCCCGCTAAAGGCGTTTTTCGCTACGACAAAGCCAAAGACCAGTTTGTTTTTGGCGATTCCTCCAAAGTGTTGCTCCAGAAACCTACCGGCAACCAACTGGTTTTCCATTCCAAAACGGGGCGCCTGGAAGCCGAAGGCAAATTCAACCTGGGTTCCGGACTGAAATACTACCGCATCGACGCGGCAGGGACCGCTTCTACCCAGTTCCTCGACGTGCCCGACAGCCTTCAGGCCCAAACGCCCCCGGCG
Source organism: Haliscomenobacter sp. (assembly GCA_016713275.1). Taxonomy (GTDB): domain Bacteria; phylum Bacteroidota; class Bacteroidia; order Chitinophagales; family Saprospiraceae; genus JADJPL01. The sequence continues at coordinate 42,557 of JADJPL010000010.1, read as the reverse complement.
CCTGTAGATTTCAACCTGATCGCCGGACTGACCTTCACCGTACCTGAGAAACTCCTCCGGCTGATGCAGAACGAAATCGCTTCGGCCAGTTTCGCTACCAGTCCTATCGCATACCTGGCGAATATCGATTACTACAAAAAAGGGTTCGCGGAAATCATGCCTCCTTCCAAAGAACTTCAGGAAGCGCTCGACGGCCTGAGCACCGGCGTGCTGGGGCTACCAAAGAAAGACAATACCTTCACCCTGCTGTTTAGCGGGCTGAACATGCGTTGGGACATGGACTATCAATCCCTCGTCAGCCGCACCCCGGAAGCCGGGCTCGTCAGTATCCTGGGCGACCCTGTCAATCAAAAAGTGACGTGTTATGCCGAGTTCAAAATGCCCTCGAACGACGATGACCGGGTGTATTTCTACCTCAAGCTGCCCAACGAAATCTACTATTATTACGGATACCGGAACGGCATCCTGGAGATCAACTCCAACGACAACCGCTTCATGGACGAAGCATCCAAGATGAAGAGTTCGGAACTGATTACCAAAACGCCCGACGGAGAAACCTATGAAATCCAGATCGTGGAAGCCAGCCGGGCACAAATGTTCCTGCGCCGGGCGCAGGCTGCCGGCAAGTAAGCCGGGCTAGGTTCCGGTATAGTTGAACGGGGAAATGGCCTTTAACCGGTCTTTCATTTCCTCCGAAACGGCAAGCCCCTCGATAAACGAATGGATTTCGGGCATCGACACGGAAGCCTTGCCCCGGGTGAGGCCTTTCAGCGCTTCGTAAGGTTCGGGATACCCTTCCCTGCGCAGGATGGTTTGAATACCTTCAGCGACGACCATCCAATTGGCCTCCAGGTCCTCCTCCAGCTTCTGTCTATGGAGCACCAGTTTGTCCAGGCCCTTCAGGATGGACTTCAAGGCAATCAGCGTATGGCCCAACGGGACGCCCAGATTTCTCAACACCGTACTATCCGTAAGGTCTCGCTGTAAGCGGGACACCGGCAGTTTTTCCGCCAGATGGTAGAGCACGGCATTGGCCAGGCCCAAATTCCCTTCCGCGTTTTCAAAATCGATGGGATTGACCTTGTGCGGCATGGCGGAGGAACCAATTTCCCCTGCGATGGTTCGTTGTTTGAAGTAATCCATAGAAATATACGTCCACACATCCCGGCACAGGTCGATCAGGATGGTATTGATCCGGCCGAGGCCATGACACTGTGCGGCCAGGTGGTCGTAAGGCTCGATTTGGGTAGTTGGATGGGTGCGCTCCAAACCCAGATAGTCCGCAACAAAATCATCGGCAAAGCGATGCCAATCTATTTCCGGATACGCGACTGCATGGGCGTTCAAATTACCGGTGGCGCCGCCGAATTTCGCCCGGTGAGGAATTCCCTCAAGGAGTTCCTGTTGCCCTTTCAGCCGTTGGACGAACACCCGGATTTCCTTTCCGAGTTTGGTGGGCGACGCAGGCTGCCCGTGGGTCCGGGCCAGCATGGGAATGCCTTCCCACTCCTGCGCCAAGGCGGTCAGTTTTTCGCTGGCTTTCCCAAGCAGGGGGTAATAGGCGTTTTCCAGGGCCTGACGGAAAGAAAGCGGGATAGCCGTGTTGTTAATATCCTGGGAAGTAAGCCCAAAATGGACAAACTCCAGAAAGGGTTCCAGGCCAATGCCCTTGAACTTGTCCTTTAAAAATATTCTACCGCTTTGACGTCGTGGTTGGTAATCCGTTCAATTTCTTTGACTTGCGCCGCGTCTTCCAAAGAAACCTGATTCTCCAGCCGCTCCAGTTCCACCAGGGCGTCCCCGGGAACAGACTGCAACTCCGGGAGCGGAATCCGGCACAAAGCGATGAAATACTGGATTTCCACCAAGATCCGGTACCGAATCAAGGCAAATTCCGAAAAGTAATCCTGTAATTCAGCAGTTTGCCGGGCGTACCGGCCATCTATCGGAGAAATAGCGGTTAGCATTCAGGAAATTTTGCGTAGGTGAAATTGTTCGATAAGGGCGTTAAAATTCACATGCTGCCGGACCAGCTCAATGGCGCGCCTCGACTTCCAGGGCGTCCGGTTATTGATCTTGACTTCGATCCGGCTGATTTTGACGACCGACCCGTAGGTGTCCAGGGTCGTGGTAATAACCGGAACCTTGTGGTTAAGCAGGTAGGAATTCGCCAGATCGGCCTGTTCAAACCATTTGGCCTGCCGCCCGTCGCTCGTGACGATCACCCCGGAAAGCGGGCAATGGTCTACCCCTTTGATTTTGGCCACAGACTGCACTTTGTCAATGGCTTGATTCAGCCGTTTGAAACTCGTTACCAGCAAAATATTTTCAAACGTGTTGAATTCCTCCACATCCACCAGCGAACCGGCCACAATATCCTCGACTTTGTTGTTCATGGAGTCCTCGTTGAACATTATTTTCCCGTCCACCGCTTGCCGGATGGTTTCCATGATGGCCAGGGACAAGGAGGAATCATAAGGCAGCACGCCCAGCAAAGGCATGCCCATGGATTCCAGGCGGCGGGAGAGAAAATATTCAATTTCCTCCATTTTTTCCTGCTTGACCTTGTTCACGATAACCCCCAGCACTGGGACCTTTTCTTCCCGGAAAAGGGCGGTGCACATATTCAGCATATCGATCGTGCTTCCGATCCCTCCTTCGACCACCATGATCACGCCGGCATTCAGCATCTTTGCCACCCGGGCGTTGGACAAGTTGACGACGCTCCCCACGCCCGGGTGTCCGGTGCCTTCATAAACCACAACATCGTATTGATTTTCAAGAACTTGCCTTGAATGCTTTAACCGATTCTCAAAGTCGGTGCTATTCGGGTTTTCAATGAACTCCTTGGTCACCCCCCGTCCGATAATCACCGGGCTATGGATATCCGGATCAATGTCAAACCCGATGACTTCCGAGAACAGGACGGCGTCTTTGTCCGCTATTTTACCGTCATAGGCTACCGATTTCTGGCCTACCGGCTTGCTGTATCCGGTGGTAAAGCCCTGCTCGACCAGATTAGCCACCAAGCCCAGGGTACACGTTGTTTTTCCTACATGCTGACTCGATGCAGCGACATATATATTTTTCATATTCGTTGATTAATTCCACCTGCCAACATAACACAATACCCCTTCAATTGCAATGGCTTTTTCCAAAAACCTTTCGCAAGAAATAAATTAACCGGGAGGCCAAACCGCTCCAAACCAGAGGGGGCAGGCAGCCAAAGGATTGCAGTAAAATACTGATTCATAAATCTATACGACTCCATTCCTGTTCTATCATCCGTTTTGAAGGCAGGTACATCAAATTATTCGCAGGGAGGCGCGCTTAGTTGAAAATTTTTACTTTTGCTGTCGTTATCGTCCGCCAGGAGGGCAAAAGCCCCGCCCCCATTGATTTTCGAACTAAATTGAAGGCAAATGCCCAAAAGCTTACTGATCGTAGAATCCCCTGCAAAGGCAAAGACCATTGAGAAATACCTCGGAAGCGATTTCACCGTTAAATCGAGTTTCGGCCACATCCGCGACCTGGAAAAAGGCAACAACGCCATCGAGGTAAACAACGGGTTCAAGCCAAAATATACGATATCCCCTGAAAAGACCAAAGTCGTTAAGGAACTAAAAGATTGGGTCAAAAAGGTGGATGAAGTATGGCTCGCAACGGACGAAGACCGCGAGGGAGAAGCCATTTCCTGGCATTTATGCGAGGTGTTGGGCCTGGATCCGCACACGACCAAGCGCATTGTCTTTCGGGAAATCACCAAACCGGCCATTGAAAAAGCCATCAAGATCCCCCGCACCGTCGACCTCAATCTGGTCAACGCGCAGCAGGCGCGCCGGGTATTGGACCGCCTGGTGGGGTACGAGCTCTCCGAAATTCTCTGGAAGAAAGTAAAGGGCCGCTTGTCCGCCGGGCGGGTGCAGTCGGTGGCCGTCAAGCTGATCGTAGAGCGGGAGCGCGAAATCACGAACTTTGGCTCCGAAGCCTACTTCAAAATCGAAGCCCTCTTCCAGGTAAAGAACGGCCAGGGGCGCCTGGTTCCCCTCCGGGCCGAACTTCCCAAACGCTACCCTGCAGAAGGCGACGCGGAGGCTTTCCTGAAGAAATGCATCGGCGCCGCGTACGGCATTGACGGTATCGAAATCAAACCGCTAAAACGGAAGCCTGCCGCTCCGTTCACTACCTCTACCCTACAGCAGGAAGCCAGCCGCAAACTCGGATTTTCGGTACAACGCACCATGAATGTAGCTCAGCGGCTTTACGAGGCCGGGCATATCACCTACATGCGGACGGATTCCACCAACCTGAGCGAACTGGCCATCCACAGCATCGCCGAAGCGATCGAAAAAAACTACGGCAAAGAATACGTTCAGGTACGGAGGTATAAAGGCAAAAGCGCCAACGCCCAGGAAGCCCACGAAGCCATTCGCCCGACCTATATCCAGGTGATGAACGCCAGCGGGCACCGCGACGAACAACGGCTGTACGAACTGATCTGGAAACGCACCATCGCCTCTCAAATGGCCGAAGCGGTACTCGAAAAACGGTGGTTCAAATTGGCATTTCCACCATGCCGGGAACCCACCTGATTGCGGAAGGAGAGATCCTGAAATTCGATGGATTCCTCAAGGTATACCTCGAATCCAACGACGATGAAGACGAAGAAGATACCAAAGGAATGCTCCCTCCGCTCGTGGTCGGACAGGACCTCCCTCTACAAGAGATGACGGCCACCGAGCGGTTTACGCGCCCTCCTGCCCGGTACACCGAAGCCGGGCTGGTGAAAAAACTCGAAGAACTTGGCATTGGAAGGCCTTCTACCTATGCGCCAACGATCAGTAAGATCATGGAGGAAGGAAGGGGGTACGTGGTGAAAGAGAACCGGGATGGCGTGCAGCGCGTGTACCGCCTGTTGCAACTGCGCGGGAGCCAGATTGAAAAAACGACTGCTACCGAAACGACCGGCGCCGTCCAAAACCGGCTTTTCCCTACCGATATGGGGATTACGGTGAGCGATTTCCTCGACGCCCATTTCGAGCAGATCATGGACTACCAATTCACCGCTGAAATTGAAAAGTTGTTCGACGATATTGCTTCCGGCGGAAGGGAGTGGACCCAGATGCTGGAATCTTTTTACTGGCCGTTCCACGCCACAGTAGAACAAACCATGGAATCGGCCGAACGCCCCACCCGGGAGCGGGTTCTGGGCAAAGACCCCGAGACCGGGCACACCGTGCTCACCCGCATGACCCGCCTCGGGCCGGTGGTGCAGATCGGTCTTCCGGAAGAGGTTTCTGAGCAGCAAAAACCGAAATACGCCAATTTGCGCAACGGACAATCCATCGAGACCATCACGTTCGAGGAGGCGATGAAACTGTTCGAACTACCCAAAACCATCGGAACCTATCAGGGAGAAGACGTCGTTGTCGGGGTCGGCCGTTATGGCCCTTACGTGCGGTACGGAGAAAAATTCGTTTCCCTGGCCCGCGGGGAAGATCCCCTGGCGGTCGGCATGACCCGCGCCGTGGAATTGATCGAACACAAAGAAAAAAGCGATGCGCCGGTAGGTACCTACCAGGGTATACCCATTACCAAAGGCAAAGGCCGTTTTGGTCCCTTCCTCAAGTGGGGCAGCCTGTACGTCAACGTGCCTGCCCGGCTGGACCTCGACCACCTCACCCCCGAGCAAATGCACGAGCTGATCGCCGCTAAACAATCCAAAGAGGCCAGCCGTTACATTCAACAGTGGGCCGACCTCGATATTGCCATCGAAAACGGACGCTGGGGCCCCTTTATCCGGTTTAAAAAGAAAAACATCAACCTCCCTAAAGTGGACAACCAGCGCATGACGGCCGAACAAGCCGCGCTGCTCAGTGTGGAAGAGGTAAAAGCCCTGATCGAAGCCGAAATCCCCGACGCGTTCAAGAAAAAAGCGCCTGCAAAAAAAGCCGCAGCAGCCAAACCAGCAGCGAAAAAGGCCCCGGCAGCAAAAAAAGCGGGCAGTACGTCAAAAACCAAAAAATAACAGCACATGGAAGATAAAAAAACGCCTCCTCAAAACCAGATCAATATCGAACTGACTGAGGATATCGCTGAAGGCACGTATTCCAACCTGGCCATCATTACCCACTCGCATTCCGAGTTCATCCTGGACTTCATCCGCCTGGTGCCCAATGTGCCCAAAGCCAAAGTCAAAGCACGGATCATCGTCACCCCCGAACACGCCAAGCGCCTCGTTCAAGCCCTGGCCGACAACGTCCGCCGGTACGAAGCCCAGTTTGGCCCCATCAACTCTCCCGAACAGCCGCCGATTCCGCCCATGAGCTTCAATACGCCTATTGCGCAGGCATAGGAAGGAGCAGAGAGCAGGGAAAGAGGGAGCAGGGAGCACTTTTCTGCTTCCTGCTCCCTACTCCCTACTCCCTACTCCCTGCTCCCTCTAATCCCTACCACCTTGGACAACAAACCCATAGCCAAAGCCTTCCAGTTCCTCGGTGAGCTCATGGAGCTGCACGAGGAAAACCCGTTTAAAGTGCGTTCCTACCAGAATGCCTATATGACGCTGCGCAAATGGGAACAGCCCCTGGGAGAAATGCCTCTGGAGGAAATCGAAGCTATAAAGGGAGTCGGGAAAGCGATCGCAGGAAAAATCAAGGAATTGCTGGATTCCGGGCAGATGCAAACCCTGGAAAAATACAAAGCCCAAACGCCGGAGGGGGTCCAGGAGATGCTCCAGATCAAAGGCTTTGGGCCTAAAAAAGTCCGGACGGTCTGGAAAGACCTCGGGGTGGAAACCATTGGCGAACTGCTTTATGCGATCAATGAAAACCGCCTGCTCGAATTAAAAGGCTTTGGCAAAAAAACGCAGGAGGATCTCCGGCAGCAGTTGGAGTATTACCGGTTGTCCAAAGACAAATTCCTGTACGCCACTGCCGAAAACGAAGCCCTTGCTTTGGTTAAAGCGCTGCAAACGGCGCTCCCTCCTTCGGTTAAGGTGGAATGGACCGGCGCCATCCGGCGCCGGGAGCTGGTTTTGGAATCCATCGAGGTGCTGGTGGGCACGGCAGACTTATCCCCATCTGAATTGGGAGCCTTCCTGACCGAAATCCAGCCTGCTGCCGGAGGCTGGCGAGGAGTAAGCCCATCCGGGTTTCCGGTACGGCTTCACGTTTGCCAGCCAGACGAGTTTGGTTCCAAACAGTTCCGGCGCTCGGCCGCTCCGTCGTTTTTAGAGGCGTTTTTGTCCCGGTTTCCGGGGCAGGATTTCAAGGGCTTAGCGGAAGAAACTGCGGTGTTTGAGCGGGCAGGGCTGCCTTATTTGGCCCCCGAACTGCGCTCCGCGCCGGATGCGCTGAGCCGGGCCATTCCGGAGCTCCTTGACGAGGAGGACATCCGGGGCGTCGTGCACGCCCACAGCACGTATAGCGACGGCCTCCATGCCCTTCAGGAAATGGCGGAATCCGCCCGCAACGCCGGATTCGCGTATTTGGTCATCACCGACCATTCCAAGTCCGCGTTCTACGCCAATGGCCTGAGCACAGAACGCGTTCTTGCCCAAATGGCAGAAATCGAAGCGCTCAACGCGGCCATGGCCCCATTCCGGATCTTTAAAGGGATTGAAAGCGATATTCTGGCCGACGGCAGCCTGGATTATCCGGAGGAGATCCTGGCTCAGTTCGAGGTGGTCATTGCCTCGGTGCACAGCAACCTAAAAATGGACGAAGCCAAGGCTACGGCGCGGATCATCCGGGCCATAGAGAACCCGCATACCCGCATATTGGGGCATCCAACCGGCAGGTTGCTGCTTTCCAGGCCAGGGTATCCGCTCGACCACCGCGCTGTGATCGACGCCTGCGCAGCGAACGGCGTGGCCATTGAACTAAATGCCAATCCCTACCGGCTGGATCTCGACTGGGCGTGGATCCCCTACGCCATCGAAAAGCAGGTATGGATCTCCATCAACCCCGATGCCCATAGCCGGGAAGGGATACGCGATATTCATTTCGGGGTGTTGGCTGCCCGCAAAGGAGGACTTGAAAAAAGCCGGTGCCTGAACGCGATGGATCTGGAATCATTTGCTGAATGGGTGGGAAAAGCCTAATCCCGCGTCGATTAACAGGTTATTAACAAGAAAACCGGAAAAAGGACGAAATCCATTGAACGCGGTTTTCTACTTTTGCGTTTCACAAACGTAGTTCCCTATTAGAAAATCAAATACTCCGCACTATGCTTAAATTTGTAAAACCAGGATTGCTCGCAGGCTTCGCGTTCTTTGCGCTGAGCGCTTGCCAAAATGCCAACAAAGACGTGCGCGATGCGGCGCGTCAAAGCATTGTTAATGAAAACTCCCCGGTCCAACCGGTTGAGGCTGATCCCATGGGTACCCAAACGGCTGCCCCCGCCGCTCCGTCTGGCCCCGTGACGACAATTGAATTTACCGATGAGCGCTTCAACTTCGGAACGATTGCCGAAGGGGAAAAAGTGAAGCATACCTTCAAATTCAAAAACACCGGCAAAGAGCCCCTCGTATTGAGCGACGCCCGCAGTACCTGCGGCTGCACCGTTCCGACCTGGCCCCGCGAACCGATCGCTCCCGGAAAATCCGGCGAAATCACGGTCGAGTTCAACTCGGCAGGCAAGGGCGGCTCCCAGAGCAAGCGCGTAACGCTGGTAGCCAATACCAATCCGCCAGAGACCTTCATCTACATGGAAGGCGATGTGACCGTTGCTTCGGAAACCAACCCGAACAACTAAGATTCTGTTTTTTCATAAAAGGAAGCCTTCCGGAGATGAACAATCCGGAAGGCTTTTTATTAGACTTGTTGCGACGGGTCAGCGTGGTGGGAAAAATGAGCTATTTTCCGTCTACACGAAGGCTTTTTGAGGGAGCATAGCCGGGCTAAGTGACCGAAAAAAGGTGCAGTGTAGACGGAAAAGAGCCATTTTAAACCCGCGATGATCCCGTCGCAACAAGTCTATTTTACCTGTTTACTTGGCCAATTAGCCAAACCTAGCCTAAATGAAACAGTACCTGTCTCTGATCAAATTCAGCCATACGGTTTTTGCCATGCCGTTTGCCCTGCTCGGGTTTTTCCTTGCGTGGCTGGAAACCGGCGATGCCTTTAGCTGGCGTTTATTGTTTCTGGTGGTGCTCTGCATGATTTTTGCCCGCAGCGCGGCCATGGCCTTCAACCGCTACCTCGATCGGCGTATCGACAGCGAGAACCCAAGGACCCGGCAGCGGGAGATTCCGGCCGGGGTTATCCGTCCGGGGTCGGCATTGGCGTTTACCCTGGCCAACGCGCTGTTGTTCGTAGCAGCAACCTGGTTTATCAACCCCCTGTGTTTTGCTTTGTCGCCGGTGGCCCTGGCCGTTATCCTGGGCTATAGCTACACCAAACGGTTTACCTACCTGTGCCATTTTATCCTTGGTCTGGGGCTTTCGCTCGCCCCCATTGGGGCCTACCTGGCCGGAGGCGGGCATTTCGACGCCATTCCGCTGCTGTATTCCTTCGCCGTGCTGTGCTGGGTCGCCGGATTTGACATTATCTATGCCCTGCAAGACGAAGAGTTCGATAAGTCGATGGACCTGAACTCCATTCCGGTCCGCCTGGGCAGAAAAGGCGCCCTGCGGCTTTCGCGCTTGCTGCATCTGCTGAGCGCTTCGGGAATCGGAATAGCCGCCGCGCTGCTTACGCGGGCTTACCCCCAATTCGAATGGATTCACCTGGCGGCGGCCGGCGTGTTTATGGCGATGCTCCTCTACCAGCATTCCCTGGTAAAGCCCAACGATCTGAGCAAGGTAAATCTGGCCTTCTTCACCACCAACGGGATAGCCAGCCTCGCCTTCAGCGGGCTGATGATTCTGGATATTTTCGTTTAAACCGCAGTTTCCCCGGACAGGATCGAAAACGTATCTCCTACCCGGATAATCGCTGGTTCGTTCTCCTGAGTTTCCAAATCCACACAAGCATTGACCCCGAAAAGGATTTTATGGCCTTGTTGCCGGAAACCTGCCAGGGTGCGAAGGGGCTCTTTGCCCTGCTCCCCGGTATCGGGGTCGATCGTAACGATCTGGCACCGGGCGCAGGGTTTAGGGGTTCGGAAGGAATAGGCGCCGATCTGCACCCGCGCCCAGGTATCTTCCTCCCAGGCTTTGCCTTCGCTGATCACCAGATTTGGGCGGAAGCGGCGCATCTCCACCGGGTAAGGGAGTCTCCGGTTCAGATCCTCCAGCGACGCTTGCTGAGCAATCAGGAAAGGAAACCCATCGGAAAAACCGGTTACATCTTCTGGCTGGGCGTAGGTTGGGTCAACTGCTCGTAGGGTGCTCTCCGGCATATAGACCAAAAAACAAAGGCAGTCGAGCGCCTCGTGAAACCAACGGTCTACTTCCATGCCCACCTGAAGTCCGACCACGGAATCTTGCCAGATCGTTACGTCGATGGGGACGCCCGACTGGGCGCGGGCCATAGGGATGATTAAGTCCGGCATGCGTCCACGGCGGTCGTGGATCTTCAGTCCGGACGGGCTCACCTCCGCCTGGAGCAACGCCAGGGAGCTGCATTCCCGCTGGGAAATAAAGCGCCCGTCCTCGTCCACCAGCATCCACCGGCGGTCGAACTCCAGCCCGCGGCGCCCCAGGGGCCAGGAATCCGGGGACATTCCTCCGAGGGATTTCACCGGATATACATGAATAGAAGCAAGGGTACGCATGGCCATTTATTTGGTTCAAACGGCCGCCAATAATCCAGGCCGTTCCTGATGCAGTTTAACAATGAGTTCCCCGAAAAGGGTGTTTGCCCAAGCAAACCATTTTCGCGTAAAATCGGCGGGATCGTCCATATCAAACGCTTCGTGCATGAACCCCGTGCCCGCATGGGTCCGTTTGAGCATGCGCAGGCACTCGAGGATCTCTTTTTCGTCGGTACTCGTCATCGCCCGGAGGATGATGCCCATGGGCCAGATCCGCCGTTTGCCGCTGTGCGGACTTGCCTGTCCGCTCGCCGCTTTGCCCCGGAAGAAATAGGGGTTGTGGTCGCTCAGCAAGAACTTCCGGGTGCGTTGGTAGAGCGGGTCGCCCGGTTGGTGGACACCCAGATAAGCCAGGGACATCAGGCTGGGCACGTTGGCATCGTCCTGGAACAGCGCGTTGCCATACCCATCCACTTCGTAGGCGTAGATCTTTCCAAACTGCAAATGCTTGCGCACCGCATACTGTTTGATGGCGGCGTCCACCTCATTCGCCAGCGCCAGGCATTGGGCGGCGAACGCGGGATCTTTCCGCACCGTCCGGTAAATTTCATCCAGTTGCAGCAAGGATTGCACCGCAAACAGGTTGGAAGGAATCAGGAATGGGAAAACGGTGGAATCATCCGAAGGGCGGAACATAGACGCGATCAAGCCGACAGGGCGGATCAAATGCCCTTTCCCGCTAAACGGCGGCGCGTCGATCATCCAGGTAGTCATGCGGGTAAAATAGTATGGGCTGTCGCCGTTCTTGCGCTGCTCTGTGCGGAAGGTATCCACGATAAGGCGCATGGCGCGATCCCAATCAGCGTCGAAGATGGAGGCGTCGCCGCTGGTTTTCCAGTACCCATGGGAAAGGCGGACGACGTAACACAGCGAGTCGATTTCCCATTTGCGTTCGTGTACGCCCGGCAACAACTGCGGACGGTCGCCGTCCCATTCCGATTTCCTGGACCCGTCTTTGTAAAACGCGTTGGCGTAGGGGTCCAGCAACATGCACTGCACCTGGCGGTTGACCAGGCCATGAACCAGCCGCTTCAGGGGCTCGTCTTTGGGAATGAGCGGCAGGTAGGGCCAAACCTGGGCGCAGGAATCCCGGAGCCACATGGCGTCGATATCGCCGGTGATGACAAACGTATCCGGTTTGCCGTTCCACTCCCCTACTTCCACGGTGGTGTCCAGGGTATTGGGGTAGCAATTTTCGAACATCCAGGCCAACTCCCGGTCGGGAATAGCGGCTTTGACCTGCTGAATCTGGTCTTCCACCGCCTGGCTGGTAAACCGCCGCTGCCCCGGCGCCGGGCGCTGGGAGGCGAAATCCTGCCAGGAGCGCGAAAATACCCATTGGGGGGCTAGTAGCCCCGCGCCGGCTGTCCATCCGGCTAAATGCACAAATGTTCTTCGTTTCATTGGCGTCAATTCAGGTAGCCCGCCCGATCCAGGCGGAGATCGTTTTAAAACTACATTAAACTACATTAGTTTACATAAACAAGTATACGAAGAATCAAGGAGGTTGAACAGATTTAATCCTGGAAGCGATCTCAAAATTATAGGGAATATGGCGTTCTCCCCCTTTGAAGGGGGCCGGGGGGATGAAACCTTTTCCCGGCATCCCGGAAGTTTCATCCCCCTAACCCCCTTCAAAGGGGGAATGTGCTTCGTCAGCTTTTGCCATGGGGTTAAGAAATGCCACCCACACCCTGGAAAGGGTTTTGAGACAGCTCCTAATCAAAGTCGTGGCAAACCCATTTATATCGAAAAGGACCCTCCAACCGAAGAGGCAGCCCCCGGAGAAAGCAGCAGAAGTTCCTGCGCGGACTGGTTTTCCCCGATTGACGGTGTGCAGTTCGGAGAATTCCCTTATTTTTCGGGGATGGCAAATGAAGCGCTTGGGCAATTGTTTTACCGGGAGTTGGAGAAAATTCGCCGGCACGAAGAATGGACAGACTTAAACCGGGTGGACGCCTGTTACCAGCTGCTGTCCATGGTATTCGTGGAAGCGACCAAACAGGAGCGGCTCCGGTTCAACACGCTGTTTTCCCGGATCGCTTTTGCCTGCCAGAAATACCCGATCAGCCGCAGCCTTCAGTTTTACCTCCATGCGTTTCGCCGGCAGGCTGCCAATGCCTTGCAGGACCGGCAGGCTTCCAGCGCGCAGCCGGTGCTGGTTCCTCTAGGGTTCCGGGTATTAGCGGAGAGCATCCAGGCGCTGTTCCAGGCGCCGGCGCCGGAAACCTGGGAAGCGATCCTGAATGCGCCCTGGCCCTATGCCCACCGTCCTCCGGAGATCCAGTCCTTTAAACCCCACGTCCGGGTGCTGGCGTTGGCCGACTTCCCGGAGGAGAAGCAATTCCTCATCAAAGAGGAGGACTATCCGGAAGAAGACCGGCGCATGCAGTACGGACTCGCCGACCACAACGAAATGTTCGGCCCCGCCATCCGCATGGTTCGGGAAGTCATCGGATTTCCGGCAACGCTCGAACTGATCGACGTAGAAATCGACCAGGAAGGGGTTTACCGGCCCAGAGCAATTGTGGCGGAACCCGACCACCTCATTGATGTATCGGCCATAGCCGAATGCTTCCGGGAAAATGGCGCCATCCCGGAATTGTACCTCCTCAAAAAATTTCTTCCGTTTGCTTCCACCGTAGCGCTGCTGCAAGGGCATATCGCCAACTTTTTCCTGGACGAACTCATTCACCAGACGGACGCGGATTTCCGAAAAACCTTTACCCGCGTTTTCCAGCTCAATCCCCTGGCGTTTGCGCTGATCAGCGACCACCAGGTCAAAACCCTGATGCAGGACTCCCAGCGGCATTTCGTCAATCTGCAGCAGGTAATCCTTCGCGATTTCCCCCAACTGGGCATCTCGCCGAAGGAATGCACCCTGGAGCCCTCGTTTTATGCCCACATTTACGGCATCCAGGGCCGGCTGGACGCGTTCTTCCGAACGCCGGACCGCTCGGCCATTATCGAACTCAAGAGCGGAAAAGTATACAAACCCAACGCCTATGGGATCAACGCGAGTCATTTCATCCAAACCCTGCTCTACGATCTGATCGTCAAAGCGGTTTTTGGCAGGCAGGCCGACCCCGCCAACTACATCCTGTACTCCGGGGCCACCGAGCGGCCGTTGCGGTTTGCGCCGGTAGTCAAAGCCCAGCAATACGAAGCGCTGCAGGTGCGGAACCAATTGCTCGGCGCCGAGCGGCAACTGGCCCAACTGGGCCGCAACGCCCTGTGCGGCCAGGAAGACCTGCTGCGCCAGGGCATGCGGTGGCTGGACCAGTTCAACCCCGGAAGGTTCGCCGCCGCCGGAAGCTTCGTGGTGCGCGACGCCGAAGCGTTCTGGAACACCATTCAGGCGGCCGACGAGACGGAAAAGCGGTATTTTTTCGCCTTCTCCGGATTTATCGCCCGAGAGCACCGGCTCGCCAAAACCGGGCTGGAAGATCTGGAGTCCGTAAACGGGCAGTCGGCGCTGTGGCGCAACAGCCTGGACAAGAAAGAAGCCGATTTCGACATTCTCAGCCATTTGACCATCCGCGTCAATCAGGCTGCCGCCGAACAAGCCGTGCTGAAGTTTGTCCGGACGGAGGGCGCCACCAACCGCCTGGCCAACTTCCGGACGGGCGATATCGCCATCCTGTACCCCTTGCCCCCCGACGGGAAATCGCCGCTCTCCAACCAGTTGTTTAAATGCACCATTACGGAGATCAACGCCCAGGAAATCGCGGTCCAGCTTCGCGCCCGGCAATCCAACGACCAGATCTTCCGGGAAAAGACCTTCTGGAACCTGGAACACGACCTCATGGACATCTCCTTCATCGGGATGTACCGCGGCCTGTTTGATTTCCTCAGCAGCCCTACCCGCGCCCGGCAGCTGCTGCTGGGACGCATTCCTCCCGGGGTTCCCGATCCGGCGCCGGACCTCGCGCCCATGGAAATGACGGCCGAGCAACAGCAGATTTTCCGGCAGATCCTGGCTTCCAGGGACTATTTCCTGCTGTGGGGGCCGCCGGGGACCGGCAAAACCAGCATCATGCTCAAACACCTGGCGGGGCATTGGTTTCGGAACACGACCGAGACCCTGCTGATTCTGGCGTATACCAACCGGGCCGTTGACGAGATTTGCTCCGCGATCGAATCCTTTCACCCCGATGTTCGGGACCAATACCTGCGCATCGGCTCGCGGTTTTCGACCGCTCCGGAATTTCAGGACCGGCTGCTCCAGGTGCAGGCAGAAAAAGCAGGTACCAGAAAGGAGCTGAAAGACCTGATCCAGCGCCAACGTATATTGGTCGCCACCGTAGCGGCGATAGCCGGTAAGCCGGAACTCCTGGAGTTGAAGGCGTTCGACCGGGTGTTGATCGACGAAGCGTCCCAGATTCCTGAGCCTATGCTGGCCGGGTTTTTGCCCCGGTTCCGCCATTTTCTTTTAATCGGCGACCACAAGCAACTCCCCGCCGTGGTCGTCCAGGACGAAAGCGCGTCCTCCGTAGAAGACGAAGCGCTTCAGGATCTGGGCATTCAGAACCTGCGCAATAGCCTGTTCGAACGCCTGTATAAACGCTGCCAGGCGCAGCACTGGCATTGGGCGTATGCCCAGCTCAGCCATCAGGGGCGGATGCACCAGGAGGTGATGGAATTTCCCAACCGCCTTTTTTACGAAGGGCAGCTGCAAATCCTGCCGGAGTCGTCCCTGGGGCGTCTGCCGCAAATCCGGCAGCAAGTCCTTTCGGTTCCGGAACAAGACCTTCCTCCGGCGCTGCGCCTCCTCGCTGCGAGCCGCATGGTTTTCCTCCCGACGCCCAGCGACGAAAACGGTCCGATGCAAAAAACCAACCGGTACGAGGCCCAGGTGGCGGGCAAGCTGGTGGCAGCTTACCAACAGCTCTATGCGCTGGCAGGAAAAGCGTTCCACCCCAACAGCCTGGGCATCATCACCCCTTACCGGGCGCAGATCGCTCAAATCCGCCACACCTTGGAAGAAACCGGATTGGACCCCGACGCCATCACCATCGACACCGTGGAGCGGTACCAGGGCGGCGCCAGGGACATCATCCTGCTGTCGCTTTGCACCAACTCGGCCACCCAGCTGAGGGCCCTGGTCTCGTTGTCGGAAGAAGGCATCGACCGCAAGCTGAACGTCGCACTGACCCGGGCGCGGGAATCGGTCGTGATCCTGGGCAACCCCGATTTACTGGAACGCAATCCAATTTACAAAGCGTTGATTAGGGCTTGCGCCACATTCGATTTTCCCTGAACTTATTCCGAATTTTTCCCCGCCAAGTTTCGTTTGAATTAAACACAACCGCGAATCCAATGAAAACCAATATTCCATGCGCATATGCCCCATGGGCGCCCCTTCTGCTTCGCCGTGTCTGGCGGTTTTCGGGACCTTTCCTGTTGTTGTTCCTCGTGTTGTCCCCCCTCAGTTCCTGCAAAATCAGGTCCTGGAAAACGAGCGCTTCGGAGCCGGCTGCCGCCCCATACGCCACAGAAAGCGTGGAGATCGTGGTGACGGTGCTGCTGAAAGTCAAACCGGGAGCGCCCATCGTCTTTTCGCTGGAAAACGTGATCCGGGCGCCCGGCGATTTAAAGGAAAATATCGCCCCCGAATCACAACCCCCCACGGGGTATTGGGTGTCTATCCTGGATAAAACCGGGCGGCTGATTGCCAGCGCGTCTGCCGGAGAAAACCCGCTGCGAAAAAAAATGGAGTACGTAAACGACGAAGGAAAGCTCGCCAGCCGGGAAGTGCAGCTGGAGGAAGACTGGATCGCCCTCCGGTTTCAGGAAGGAGCTGGGCCCTACCTTTGCCGCGTAGACCACTACGCCGGCGAAACGGCAGTTCGCATTGTTGAATTTCCAATATCCGAAAATGAGAACAATTTTCTTTCTGGCCTTGAGCGCGTGGCTGCTCGGGCAGCGCAAGCGTTTCCGGTAGCCGCAATTCAAAAAACGGCCCGGATTCCACCCGGATCAACCTGGTGATGCTCAGCGACGGCTACACCCAGGACCAGTTGCCGCAATATCTGAAAGATGCCGGCACGGTGGCCGACAAATTATTTCAAACGACGCCCTTCAAAGAATACAAAGCCTTTTTCAACGTGTACGCCATTTCCGTGCCCTCCCCGGAAAGCGGGGCCGACCATCCGGGGACGGCCACCGACGTGACCGAGCCCGCTTCTCCGGTGCAGGATGTGCAGAATATCTTTGGCTCGACCTTTGACTATTTCAACATCCACCGGCTGCTGGTGGCCAAAAACAGCGCGGCCATTTTCTCCACGCTGGCAGCCAGCTTCCCCGGGTACGACCAGTCGCTGGTGATTGTCAATTCAGCGGAATACGGGGGCTCCGGCGGAACCTTTCCCACCACTTCCACCCACCCGAGCTCGGCGGAGGTGGCCATCCACGAATTAGGCCACTCATTCTCCTTTCTGGCCGACGAATACTGGGCGGGAGACTTTTACGCGGGCGAGCGGGCCAACATGACGGCGACGACGGATACGGCGAAGGTGAAGTGGAAAAACTGGCTCAACACCCAAAACGTGGGCATTTACCCCTACGGATCGAGCGGGTTGCAGGCTCAGTGGCACAAACCGGTGAATGGCTTGTGCAAAATGGAATACCTGGGCAGGCCCTTCTGCCCGGTGTGCCGGGAAGCGATCATCAACCGGATCTACCAGCTAGCCAGCCCTATTGCCGATTACGCGCCCAAATCGGCTACCCTGGTTTCCGAAAAGCAACCCATGCCCTTTTCGGTCGCCCTCGTAACCCCCAGTCCCAATACCCTGTCCGTACAGTGGACGCTCAACGGCAAAGTCATCGCTCAAGATCAAACCAGCATATCTCTATCGCCCGCCCAACTGGACAAGCCCGACAACGTCCTTTCGGCAACCATCACCGACAACACCTCCCTCTCGCGGTCGTACCGACCCGCCAGCGGATACGTGTTTTTCCGCACCTGGACGATCAAGCAGCAGGTGACGCCGGTAGAAGAGCCCGTTACCTCGCCGTTCCGGTTTGAGGTGTATCCCAATCCTGCGCAGGATATCCTCTACGGCCAGTTTTATTCCCCCACCGCCGGAGAAACGCTCCACGTTTCCCTCCTCGATCTGAAAGGCAGCCTGCTAAAAACCCAATCCTTCCCCCTGCACCAGGGCGCCCAAACCCTCTCTTTCCCCGTTCACGACCTTCCGCCCGGAACCTACGTGCTTCAACTCCGCTACCGCGATTGGAGGCAAGGGATGGTTTTTTTAGGATGTAGGGGGATGTAGAGGATGTGGAGGATGTAGAGGATGTAGAGGGATGTGGAGGATGTAGAGGATGTAGGGGATGTGGAGGATGTAGGGGATGTGAGGATGTAGGTTACATCTTTTACATCCTCTACATCCTTAACATCCTTTACCTCCCGTCCACCGCCAGCAGGAACCCGATGACTCCATCCATCCAGGTTTGCTGGTCGTTCCACATGGAGAGGTGGCTGCCGTTGGGGCAAAGGAGGAATTGGCCGTTTTGGACCTGGGTGCTTATCCACTCCATGTGTTTGGGGTCCATGGTATCGTGGGTGGCGCCGATGGTGAGGGTGGGCACGCGGATTTCGGGGAGGCGGGCTTTGACGTCCCAGTTTTCCAGTTTGCCGGAGAGACCGAATTCGCTGGGGCCCTGCATGGTGACGTAGAGTTCCTGGTTGATTTTGCTGAAGGAGCGGTTGACCGGTTCGGGCCAGTCTTCCAGGGGGAAGCGGCAAATGTGTTCGGTGTAGAAATTAGCCATGAGGAGCTCCATGTAACGCGGGTTCTGGTATTCGCCTTTGGCTTCCAGGGCGCGCACCTCTTTCAAGACGGCGGGATCCATCTGTTTGGCGAGGACCTCGTCGGCGTAGCGGTCGTAATCCGGCGCGCTGGCCATCATGTTGGTGATGATCAGTCCTTTAAGGTTTTGCTGGTACTTGAGGGCGTATTCCATGGCCAGGATGCCGCCCCAGGAACTCCCCAGGAGGAAGAAGTTGTCGTTATTCAATCCGAGGGCAAGGCGCACTTGCTCCACCTCTTCCACAAACCGGGGGAGGTCCCACAACACGGCGCCTTTTCCTTCCGGATGGTCGGAGTTGCCGCTGCCCAGCTGGTCGTAGTAGATAAACTCGATCCCCTCCCGGGGAAAAAGCTTTCCACCGACTCAAAATACTCGTGCGTAGCGCCGGGTCCGCCGTGAAGGAGCAGCACCTTGATCCGGGGGTTGTTGCCGAATCGTTTGGTCCACACCCTGTATTCGCCCGCAGGGGTGGAAATGGGAATCATCTGCACCCCGCCGCTTTGGACGCCTTCCCCGGAGGGGGAAAAGTAATCCTTTAACGAGGGTGCGTTCGCTTCACCGCCTTCTGGTGCAGGAGGCGTTGGGGAGCAGGAGAGCGTTGCTCCCAGTAAGAGGGAGATCCAGATGGTGTTTTTCATGGTGGTTGGTGGTTGAGTGGTTGGTGGTTGGTGGTTAGTGGTTGGTGGTTAGGGGTGGGTGAATGGGAATCCAAAATACGGTTTTTTCCGTAACGACGGGTTTGAAACCCGTCGTTACGGAGAGGGGTGGCATCGCAACCCGGCCCGACCACCCGAATGGCGGCTGTGCGTTCTTGGCGCTGAAGCAACAGCCTCCTCACCGAAAAGATTCCTACTTTTACCTCAAATTCGCCTTGCATGAAACCCGCATTTTTTCTCCTGTCTATCCTTTTCTGCGCATGCAGCTCCGGCGCGGCTCAATCTCCCCCGCTGCTTTGCGGCCACCGGGGAGGCTTCGAAGGAAATTGGCCCGAAAACAGGTGATCTACGTAAACGACAAGACGCCGCTACCGCTCCTTTCGGAAATGAAGAAAACAGGCGTTGCCATCACGACCGATGTGAGCGAAACCAGAAAAAACCAGCACGCCGCCTTCCCAAAGGATTATTATACCCGACTGGTGGCTGAAAAAATGGTGGATATATTGATTACCGATTTTCCAGTGGAGGTGAAGGGGTACTTTTTGTGATAAGGGGAGTAAGGGTGTTTTTTTTCTTCTGCGGTATCGATGCCGCTGCATACTCATGGCTTCTTTTACTGCTTCCTCCGGCAAATCCGGGTACGCTGCAACGATATCCTTCACCGAAGCTCCGGAAGCTACCAATTCCAGGATAAATTCCACGCTGATGCGGGTACCTTTGATCATCGGCTTGCCTCCCAGCACCTGAGGATTGGTTGCGATATATTTGAATTGGACTGCCATGCGCCAAAGTTTTGTATTCGATGTTGATCTGGTAAAGATAGGCCTTTGGGCAGTAAGGCTCAAGGTCCGCTCCCTTGCCCTGCTTCGGGCAGACGGAAGATGCATTGCCGGGATATAATTGTTCTAATGCTAAGTTGAGTTTTAAGAAAGTTGTCTCGCTCTCAAATAGTTACCCTACTCCCTCCTTGAAGAAAAAAAACTTACGGCAAAGGATTCTCAACTACCAACTCCGGCACCCAAGAAATCGGCCGTATTCCGGGTCACCAAAGTTGCGTTATTGACTAATGCTGTTGCGGCGATCAGGGCATCGCCCAGCGTCATTTCCAGCACCGCCGAAGTTCCGTTGCCTTTTGAATGACGGCATCCTCGACCGGCAATACCCGCAGGATTTTAAACAGGCTCTCGAAATAAACCGTTTGTGCCGGCGTGATCCTATGAAAACCAAGTGTTTCTACCTTGCTGATGGCTGAAACAACGTTTGATGGGTCCGTTACCAAAGAAGTCAGAAAACCGGAATAGGCCGGATCGCCGGAATAAATCAGGATGTTGGTGTCTAGTAATTTCATCCCCTACCCTATTAACGGTATGGTAAAATCCGGTCTTCCCGCACAGATCGCTGATAATCAACAGGATCACCGAAGGCAGTCATGTTGCATCCCTGTTCGATCACTTGAATAGCAGCCGCATGTTCTGCGGGGCTGATCTCCGGCGTCTCCAGCGGGCATACCGAATCCTGAGGCGGCGCAGCAATGGCAGCAGCACCTCCAAGGTCGCGAGCATTCGGGATATCTAACACCAGGCGCGTCATAAGGATTTTATTATTGGGCAAATATAAGGGTTTTTCGCACCGATTTCAAGGACAGCTAGTCAAGCGCTATGAGAATTTCCATAGCGGGCTGAGCAAAAAAGTCTTCCCTATCTTACTGTAAATCGCATAACTCATTGATTTTGTTCTGATGCTCATATCTGAGTATCGGTAATGCATGGAAAGTGCCAAGCAGTCTTCCATCTGGATTGAGATTCCATTTGGGATAACGAAAAATATTGTTGGATATTGGTAATCACGTCAATCTGGAAAATAAAAGTGGGACATTTTATCCTTTTGTAGAGCTAGGGACCATACTTGCATTGCAGAAAAAGACCAGTGTATATTTGTGCACATAACCCGTGTGTAATGAAAAACATAACCTTATCCATTCCCGATGACTTGCTCGCCAAGAGCCGGGAATACGCCTCAAAACGCGGCACGAGCCTGAATGAGTTCATCCGGATGCTGCTGCGTCAGACTATTTCCGCCTCGGAGCAAGATCCCGTAAAAAAGCTGATCGAGCATACGCAGGATATCCAAATCCAAACCAAAAATTGGAAATGGAACAGAATTGAAGTATATGACCGGAAAGTACTTTCTTGATACCAACTTCCTGGTGTATTGCTTCAGCGAAGATGAGCCGGAGAAACAGGCAGCCTGCATGCGCATCCTCCAGGAAGGGCGAGGTAAAGCACATTTTGTGCTGAGCACCCAGGTACTCGCAGAGTTCGCTGTAGTGATGATTGGGAAATTTAAGCAGCCACCGGCAAAAATTAAATCCCTTATTGAAGACCTTGCGCTCTTCGAAGTCGTTCAAGTCGACGCCAACCTCATCAAAGAAGCCATTGATATTCAAACCATCCACCAGCTTCCTTCTGGGATAGTATGATTCTTGCTGCCGCTAAAAACGCCCATTGCCATACGGTATTGACCGAGGACATGCAGCATGGCGCCAGATTGGTTGGTCTAAAACTCCAAAATCCTTTTCTTAATTAAAAGGGCGATTCACTCAAGGCATCGGTGTCCCGCCAGTTGCCGGCATTTGCCAAGCTGGCGGTGTGTGTGTTTGAGGAGATGGAGGAGAAAAAGACATCCTCTTTGTAATAGCTGCCTTAACCGCCGCCTACGGCAAATCCGGATACCCTGCAACGATATCCTTCACCGAAGCTCCGGAAGCTACTAATTCCAGGATACATTCCACGCTGATGCGGGTACCTTTGATCATCGGCTTGCCTCCCAGCACCTGAGGATCGGTTGCGATATATTCAAATTGGACTGCCATGCGCCAAAGTTTTGTATTCGATGTTGATCTGGTAAAAATAGGCCGTTGCGCAGCAAGGCTCAAGGCCCGCTCCCAATTCCCCCTCCACCGTTTTTGAAAAACCCTTATCTTTGTAAAACGAAATTCCATGGAGGAAGCGCTTTTGGATCGGATTACCCTCAACCCCGAAGTTTGCAGCGGCAAGCCCACGATCCGCAATATGCGGTTTACCGTAGCCCAATTGTTGGGTTGCTTGCTTCCGGAATGCCAGCCGATGAAATCCTGGAAGATTACCCCTATCTGGAAGCAGCGGATATTCAAGCCTGCCTGGTCTTTGCCGCTAAAATGGCCAATGCGAAATCGGTCACACCATTAGCTGCCTGAGCTGATGCTGAAATTTATTGTCGACACGCAGCTCCCCCCGGCACTGGCCAGGGTTTTGTCCAAGCAGGGATATGATGTTATGCACACGACCGATTTCCCGCAAGGCCACCTGCTTACCGATAAAGCGATCCGGGTTATCGCTACTGCCGAGGCGCGCATCATCATCACCAAAGACAACGATTTTTACGACAATTTCATGCTCAAAGGGTCTCCTCCCCAGGTGCTGTTCCTTCAGGTGGGGAATCTGAAAAACAAAGACCTTTTTACCATTCTCGAAAATAATTTTGGGCAGATCACCGCGCTTTTTGAATCCGGCGCCAATCTCATCCAGCTTGACAGGGATCGGCTGGTCGCCTATTGAGTAGGCGCTTGCTGGGGAAGGCCATTTGCCGGTTCTGGCTGCCCCAGTTCAGTGGCCGCCCTTCCCAACCTGACCCCCCCAAGTACGAGGACGGAAGTAGGCCTTGGGCAGCAAGGCTCAAAGTCCGCTCCCTTGCCCTGCTTCGGGCAGGCGGAAGATGCATTGCCGGGATATAATTGTTCTAATGCTAAGTTGAGTTTTTAAGAAAGTTGTCTCGCTCTGAAAATAGTTACCCTACTCCCTCCTTGAAAGAAAAAAACTTACGGCAAAGGATTCTCAACTACCAACCCCGGCACACCAAAGAAATCGGCCGTATTCCGGGTCACCAAAGTTGCGTTATTGACTAATGCTGTTGCGGCGATCAGGGCATCGCCCAGCGTCATTTTCTGCAGCCGCCGAAGTTCCGTTGCCTTTTGAATGACGGCATCGTCGACCGGCAATACCCGCAGGATTTTAAACAGGCTCTCGAAATAAACCGTTTGTGCCGGCGTGATCCTATGCAAACCAAGTGTTGCTACCTTGGTAATGGCTGAAACAACGTTTGATGGGTCCGTTACCAAAGAAGTCAGAAAACCGGAATAGGCCGGATCGCCGGAATAAATCAGGATGTTGGTGTCTAGTAATTTCATCCCCTACCCTATTAACGGTATGGTAAAATCCGGTCTTCCCGCACAGATCGCTGATAATCAACAGGATCACCGAAGGAGGTCATGTTGCATCCCTGTTCGATCACTTGAATAGCAGCCGCACGTTCTGCGGGGCTGATCTCCGGCGTCTCCACGCGGGCATACCGGATCCTGAGGCGGCGCAGCAATGGCAGCAGCACCTCCAGGTCGCGAACATTCGGGATATCTAACACCAGGCGCGTCATAAGGATTTTATTATTGGGCAAATATAAGGGTTTTTCGCACCGATTTCAAGGACAGCTAGTCAAGCGCTATGAGAATTTCCATGCGGGCTGAGCAAAAAAGTCTTCCCTATCTTACTGTAAATCGCATAACTCATTGATTTTGTTCTGATGCTCATATCTGAGTATCGGTAATGCATGGAAAGTGCCAAGCAGTCTTCCATCTGGATTGAGATTCCATTTTGGGATAACGAAAAAATATTGTTGGATATTGGTAATCAAGTCAGTCTGGAAATAAAAGTGGGACATTTTATCCTTTTTGTAGAGCTAGGACCATACTTGCATTGCAGAAAAGATCAGTGTATATTTGTGCACATAACCCGTGTGTAATGAAAAACATAACCTTATCCATTCCCGATGACTTGCTCGCCAAGAGCCGGGAATACGCCTCAAAACGCGGCACGAGCCTGAATGAGTTCATCCGGATGCTGCTGCGTCAGACTATTTCCGCCTCGGAGCAAGATCCCGTAAAAAAGCTGATCGAGCATACGCAGGATATCCAAATCCAAACCAAAAATTGCAAATGGAACAGAATTGAAGTATATGACCGGAAAGTACTTTCTTGATACCAACTTCCTGGTGTATTGCTTCAGCGAAGATGAGCCGGAGAAACAGGCAGCCTGCATGCGCATCCTCCAGGAAGGGCGAGGTAAAGCATATTTTGTGCTGAGCACCCAGGTGCTCGCAGAGTTCGCTGTAGTGATGATTGGGAAATTTAAGCAGCCACCGGCAAAAATTAAATACCTTATTGAAGACCTTGAGCTCTTCGAAGTCGTTCAAGTGGACGCCAACCTCATCAAAGAAGCCATTGATATTCAAACCATCCACCAGCTTTCCTTCTGGGATAGTATGATCCTTGCTGCCGCTAAAAACGCCCATTGCCATACGGTATTGACCGAGGACATGCAGCATGGCGCCAGATTGGTTGGTCTAAAACTCCAAAATCCTTTTGTTAATTAAAAGGGCGATTCACTCAAGGCATCGGTGTCGCGCCAGTTGCTGCTTGGGCGGGGAGTGGAATGAAGAGCCGGTTGCAATAAAATAAGGTGAGTACCGGCCGCAAGCACTGTTGCCTGCTCGTCGTAATCTTCAGACTACGCGACTTCGGTTCAATATTCAGATTGCGCGCCTCGCCTCGAATGCAGCCCCGGATTTCCAATCCGGGAACGTTTGCCGGGATGGCATTCCGGGAGGAGGGGCCTGCATCAAAGAGTTGGTTGTTTTTTTGCGTGGTGGCTTTGCTTACTTGTCTGAACTGGGATTTGGGGGATTTCGGGATGGGGAGAGCGGGTGAGGGGATCGGACATTAAAGCGCATTAATGCCTGGATCTCCAGCTATAAAAATGGGAATGTTCAAAAACACCCTGCCTACAATCTCTGGCCATAACTTCCAGCGTTCATGACATTTTTGTCTTATGGATTCTTCTGCTAGAGAATAATAGGAAGTATTTCCCGGTCGATCGGTACACCAAAGTAGGCAAAGCGCAGGAAAGGCAAATCGTTCAGCTATTCCCAGGAAAATTGCACTTTCCATGTCAATAACCTTGGCGCCCAGTTGTCTTACTTCCTGAATGAAATGAGCAGACTCTATAGACTGAAACGGAACCGAAAAAGAAGGCAAAAGCAAAGCCTCCAAGTCAAAAAAATGTTTTATTGTTTCTAATACACCGGTGGTCTTGATCGCTTGAATAGGTTGAACAAACTGGGAGTTTGGTATTAATTTTTCAGGATCATCCATCCAGTCCAGTACATTGCCTGAGGGTAGCCATCCATCCAGGACCAAGCAAAGCGATCCTATATTTACTTCCTCCGAAATTCCGCCACAGGTGCCTGTGAAAAATAAGACTTCTGAGGGTAAGCAACCAAATGGAATAAGCAGTCGCACACATCTGAACCCCCTCTGTCTACCACAATGAAAGCTATTTCTCCATCAGTAGTCCTGATCCCCTGCCAACGGCCGGAAAATATTGTTGTTTCGGTAAGAAAGGCTCTAATTTCGGTAAGCCTGTTCTTGTGCAAAAGACCAACTCGCCTGGCCAGGGGGGAGGGAGCGTTCCCAAAAGCGTATTCGTGGGCTATTGATCGATCAGTCCAGGCTAGTTCCATTGTCCGGTTTGATTATGAGTAATCCGGGGAGCAACAGCCCATCAATTCCACTGCTTGTGAAAGTATTGCAGGCATTTTCCACCGAGCAAACAATTGGATCGCCATGAAGATTAAAACTGGTATTCAGCAGTGCGGAACTTCCTGTTTTGATTTCGTAGGATCGAAGTATTTTCTCCATTTCGGGATTTTCTCCTTTCCGAATAATTTGCGCGCGGGCACTACGATCCACAGGATGTATAGCGGCAATCATCTCTTTTTTACCTCTTGAAGTCGTTTCAAATGCCAAAGTCATAAAAGACCCATTGAATGATTTCGATTCTGGATCAATCCTGGTGCCTGATCGGCCCGCATGATCGGAGCAAAGGGCATCCACCAATCGCGATGCTTTATCTTATCATTCAGTTTCTTTCGGATGTATTCCTGATCGGCCCGCGCAAGGATCGACCTGTTCCCTAAGGCCCTAGGCCCAAATTCCATTCGACCCCAACAACGACCGATAATTTTACCTTGAGCTAAGAGTTCTGCAACCTGATCTGGGTGAAAGTTTCTTATGAGAAACCCCGCTTTATGAGCTTTTTGCTTTATCTCTTCAGTTTGAATTTGGCAGCAGTTTGGACCTAAATAGGCATTGGTCAGCGGGAGGCAGTCAGCCCAGTTGCCCGAGTTGGGAATCGAATATAAATAACCAGCTCCAATAGGTAGGGATTCATCGCTTCCCCCTGGCGGCACCTCCAGATTGGTCAACCACTTTTGGCGCCCCAGGTGCGCATTAACTTTTACGTTCAAGGCCATACCGCCGGAGAAGATAACTTTGTCGATACCTGTATGGCGGGCCCAATATGATACCCAATTGGCAAGAGAGTTCTCCGTATGCGTCTGCAAACCCGCAGCTATATGATCAAAACGAAAACCTTCCAAACGTTGGGCAATCTCAAAGTAGTGGCCGAATGTCCTTGGCCGGATCCACCTATCTTCCCTAAAACCAAAGATTTCGTCAAACTTTTTTTTCACTTGTTCCCCTCCCTGGCTACCCCCGTAAGGCGCCAATCCCATCACCTTATATTCGTCTTGCAGTGGGATAAGCCCCAGATTTAAGGTGACATAACGCCAAACATAGCCCAACATTTGTTCAGATGTTTCGGCAATTTTTGTGGGAATTCCTCGCTCGTCAACCATCCAGACTGTAGCACTCAAACCATCTCCAATACAATCAGCTGTAAAAACAAGCACTTTTTCTTCTCTTATCGAAGAGGCACCATAAGCGTATGCTGCATGGCAATGGTGATGATCGGCTAAAATGATTTTTTCTTCTGGTACTCCAAGGTGATCTTGTACGGTTTTTTTGCGTATTTCCAGATATTTTTCTGAGTCGCCCTTTTGAGTAGTAAAGCCATCAAATGAGGAAAAGTCGTAATGGGAAGGACTTGAAAAACTGTTGCAAGAGCGAGCGTATTGATTTCTTACTTTGGCTTCATCTCCTCCCCGATGCAATCGGGCATAATATTCATACTGTTGTCGTATGTGATCAGCGGCGGTAAAATGGGTAGATCTTCGAATATGAAGAACCAAAGGATCCAGAAGTCGGGTAACTAATACAACACGATCAAGATCATTCCCTTCGCAACCTGCTTCCTCTAAGCAGTACATGATCGATTGGTGTGGAAAGCCCATGAAATTTTTTGCCCGGCAAAATCGCTCTTCTGACACTGCAGCCAGAATTCTGCCATCCTGAGCAATGGCAGCCGAGGCATTATGGCCTTCGTGCAAGCTTAAAACCAGCATTTCAGTTCGTTTATAACTATCCTACTTAAAACATGAAGTCCCCAGAACTTCCTGGGAGCAAGAGGGTGTCATTTCACCAGTTAAGCCCTTTTCAAAGGTGGCATTGACATGACATTGTCGGCATCCGTGAGCATCGCAATGCGGTTTTTTTCGGGCTCCAATGTAGAGTGTATTCAAGGCGATCTTTTCCAAGGCATCCCGGTAAATATTGCCCAAGACAAAATCCGGTTCGGTGACGCGAATAAAACAGGGTCTTAGATCTCCGTTTGCACGTATAATATGAAAAACCTGGCTATAATAACAGCGGTTGAACTCTAGCGAAGGATGGGTATTTCCTCCCAGAATGGCGGTATTATTAGTTTGATGTCTTAGAAAATGCTCTAATTCCTGGCTTCGCTTGGCTAAAGCAATAACTTCTTGTATCGCAGTATCAATCTGCTGCTGAGTAATTGCTTGAGTGAATGGCTGATCATATTCATAAGATCTCGTCGAAGCGGACGATATTGAATATTCACTTTGTGAAGGTGTTTGGGGCGCTCTTTTTTCACCAAGCTATAAATAAATTCTGCTACTTGGGCATATTCATGCACGTTACTTTTAGCAAAAAGGAAGCTGATTCCTACGTAGGGCACATTGAATTCAAGATATTTCAAATAATTCTTAATAACATTGTCGAACATATCTTTGCCCCGAAAATCGGTATATGTACTTGAAGTAGCGGCATCTAGTGAGACTCGTATCCACGAGAAATAATTAGGCCAGTTTCCTGGGGGCAAAAATGTCCCGTTTGTGACCAGAGCCAGGGAAATGTGGGGCATGTGTTTTTTTATCTCAACAATCATAGCCTCGAATCTTCGCTTTTTGTCCACATAAAGCGTTGGCTCTCCTCCTCCGATTATCACCATAGATTTGGGCTTTAAAGCACCAATTTGTTGGATGGCTTCAAAATTAAAATTTACTGGGGGCGGTTTTGTAATTTCCTCGTCATTGCCATATGTGCAATCTGTGCAAGTTAGGTTGCATACGTCTGTTGGATGAAATTCCAGGTGTCGTATAGTAGCATATGAGCGAAGTCTTTGCCGGATGAATTCTCTAGCAACTTTTTGTTCCAATGCAGAGCATTGTTCGGATAATACTCGGATAACATCTTCCGTTGAAACTTTTTTCTTCTGGTGTGCTTCCAATATTTCATAGTTGAAGTCAAATACTTCTTTTGGGGTGTATAAGTTGTGCAGGTTTAAAGCTTTGGCCAGTTCTTCCTTTTGCTTAAAAAAGACAAATGATTAAGGGGTTTGCGAATGTTTCGCGCTACATGCCATCCTTTTTCTGGATTTCCTTCAAGAAAAGATAATGGACTTTTTGGTTTGGCGTTGGCCCTGATATTGTAAACGGAATAATTTTCCGATCCGTAAATTTTCACGCAAACTTGGATTTTTAGAGTTATAAATGCCTAGGACTAATGTCTTTCGAATATTTCCTTTTTCAACCTAAGATAATAGTATAGTTCCCTCAAAGCAATAGAGAAGACTTTTATTTCTTGTTTGTTCTTTGGAAACAAATTCAGCCATATGTCAAACATATGTCTGAATTTCTGGATTGGCAGAGAATCTGCAGGTAGCTCTAAATATCACCGTGACCGAAAGTAAATGGGACCAAAATTGCTATCCTTGAACCAAAGAGGGATAGATTGGAGGTTGTCCTGCGTCAACTTTTTCATATGAACAATTTTACAGACGTTTGCTTGCTGCAAAATAAAGGGCAGGTTTTGTTCATCGCGAAATACCAAAAGTTGGAATCCCAAGGTAATGGCTCCGGCTAACTAATACCCAACAGGATGAAAATACCCGATTGAAAGGGCAGATCACCAATAAACCTTTGGATCGCTTTAAAAGACGGAAATCCCGCTCCATGACAATTTTGGGCTCCTGATGAATAAAACCGGTAGGTGGAAGATCTTGAAAAGAAAAACTGATGCGGTTTTCGTCGATTTCTTCAACTCTTGCTGCGAGGCCCTTGATCATGTTTTGAACTTCCGCATGAAAGGTGCGATAGTCAGCAAAAACTCCTTCAGTGGGGAATTGATTGGTCAGATCCAGCTCCTGGGCTTCACCAATTCGCTTCAAAAGATCTTCAACTGATTTTTGATCTACTTCAGCTGAACTTCGTTCTTTAATATAATCCAGAACAGTTTTTCCAATTGCTGATTTGATTTCCTCAAGAAAATCCATCTTTTCTTTTGCTGAAAGAATCGTGGCTGAGACAAATAAATCGATATCTTTTATCTCATTGCGGGACTCTTTCTTTTTTATTAACCATTCGGAAAGTGAGTCATCGCTAAATCGCTTCGGTGTTTTAATATAAACAAACCTCTTTTCTGTAAAAAAATCCGCAATACTCTTTGGGACAGCATGCTCAATTTCAGTGCTACCTTGTTCAAATGTCTGAACTTGCAAAGGGCGGGCACTATTAGGTGGGACTCGATGAATAAACACAGATCCACTATGTAAATGATAGTTGGAGTCGTGTTTGAGATAAATCCCAGGGTAGATATCCATTAATCCGGTTTCTTCGACACTGAACATGATCGTCATCGATCTGTCTTTCCCTGTCAGTGCAAACTATATTATCATCTGTGGCTTGGGTTATCCAGCCCGAAAAATCCGTATATGGCGGGCCTGAATTCTTTAGTTCGACCGAATACTGGTCATCTCCCTCTTTTTAAAAAGTCAGAATGAGGCGGATAATATTATTTCGATTCTTTTCTTTGTATTCGTAGAAATAGAACCACCAAGGGCCATTACAGAGATGTTTGGGATTGGAATGGCCGTCCACAATTTCCACAAGTTTGACTGAGTTGCTAGTTGCATTATAATGAACTTGGTCTTGACGGATCGTTTTTGGCGGGAAACCTGGTAGACTGGTTTTATAGGCCTGGGCTAGTTCAAGGAGTCCGGCCTGGTTGCTTTCAATGAAAGTAAGGTAGTCCTTCAGATGTTTGTCTGAGATGGGAATCTCTTTTAATTGCTTGTTATATATTGTTTTATAATTGTAAAGGGCTCTCTTCCGTAATGCCTGTTTCCAGAGCTTTGTTCATCTTGTCACAGATACTGTCTGGTTCCGCCCGGGCACTAAGGCCATAAAAAGCAAGTTTCGGTTTTTTCCCACATAAAGGCTCTTTTCTCTTCATCAGGATAACATTTCTCAACAATCTTTTGGTGGAGAGCTGCAAAAAGGTTCGGTTTAAATGGATTTTTCTCATGGCAGATTTGGTATATATAGCGAAAAATTCTATTCCTCGAACTGGGAAAAGGTAATGGCACCGAGAAGTTCTTCTGCACAAAATCCGCATCCCTAATATAAGAAATAAAAATAGTGTATTCAATTTTCAACTTCCTTCAAGTGGGGATTTTGCTAAAATATTAGAGTTGTTACATCGAACCAATTGATTATCAGATAACGTATCTTTGATTCAAAAAGCGATAAATGGCAATTAGTTATCAAGATGTTCGCAATGACCGGCAATGGAAAGCCAGTACCGTTGAAAACTCCGGAAAACTACTCCGTCTGTTGGAGCAAGGCTCTAAACTCGTCAGGGGTTAGGTTATGTTCTTTGAAAAACTGTTCAGCGAGCAGGTAATGGGCGAGCAAAGCAAGGCCCTTCAAAAAGAAGTGCCTGGTGATTTTTCCTTTGCCACCGCCGAGCTTGCAGATGAGGATCATGTATTCATTGTGAGTGAGTTCGGCTTCGCGTTCGTAGAAATAGGCGCCTACAAAGTAGCATAGCAAAATGAGGTGTTTAATAGCCAGGAAATCCCGGACCTGAAATTGTTCCCATCCCAGTTCGTCTTTGAGGAACTTAAACACCCCTTCAATTTTGCTTCGCTTGAGATACTGGTGGTACACGTGAAGGGCCATGTGGTCGGAGTTTACCACCTTATTGGTGATGAGCACAAACGGGACGGCAAAAGATGGGCTTTGCGTTGTTGGTTTGCAGCTCCACCCGCACCGCCCAATAGTAGGCGTTGACCAGGTAGATGCGTTCGTACTCAATATAGGCCTTGGCGTAGCGGTAGGAACGCCCCTTGTAGCGAAAATGTTCATAGACTTGCTCAAAGCGCCGGTCAAGAGGTTTGCGTACTAACTTCACCGCCCGCTCCTTTGCTTGGCTTCATCCCAGGTGCAGGCGTCTGAATTGCGGTTTATTTGAGCCGGATGATGAACTGGTCTTTAATTCCTGGTCAATCCATTGAAAGTATTCCTGATCATCGGCTTCGCGGTCGATCAAATGGGTGATTACCAGATCGGGATGGTCCTTTTTCAAGGCTTGGCTGCAGGCTTGAATTTGCCAAAACGCAACGTCCTTTTTGTCAAACGCTGCCTGCGGGTCGTCTGCTTTGTAGTCTTCTTCCTGGCTACTAAAGGGCGTGCATCCCAGCAGGTGGATGCGGTCTGCTCCCAAGGCGACGCTATTAAAACTTCGATAGCCGTTGACTATGCGGCCATCCAGGGAGCGTATTGATCCAGCGACTCCAGCTTATTCGAATAGGGCTTTCGAATATCGCACGGGTCGTGCACAGCGTTACGCCAGCTTGGGCGCTCAAAGCCTGGGAGGCGTCTTCGCGAAGCAACGCGTTAACGGTTTGTTCATCAAGGCCAAGCTCGTCGGGCTTTTCCAATAAGTACGAAAACCGTTCATACTCGGCCTTGTCCCTGGCCAAGGTCCATATTTGGCAGTTTTGCTCGTTCTTCATCTGGCACAGCAAGTCGTTCAACGTTTTTTTAACCGCCGGTCTTTCAGGCTTTCTACTACGCGGGAGATGTACTGTTTGAATATCATAGCCTTTTTGGGCTAATTTAATAAATATTTTTAAATCGCAAGCGCGTTTAACTCATTGATAATAAGTGCACAACAAAGTTTTCCGGAGTTTTCAATAATTTTTTTCAAGTTCTGGACATATGTATGCTTTTTAGTAAAAAAAAGTGCATTTGAACAGTTAATGACAAAGTTGTGTCAGGCAGCCTTTCCCCCTAGCTTTGCATATACAATGAGGGGTAAAATACATCTACAACTAATACTTGAAAACGCAAGACAGATTTACCACCAGATCTTGTCGTCTCTAACTCATAAAACCAACTATCATGTTTCATTCTTACACCCTTAAACGGGGTAGCTTAACCAGCTTCTGGATGGCACGTTTATGCCTGCTGAAAGTCAGTCGTCGGCGCTCTGATCTTTCTTGCTTCTTGTTCTTCCGATCAGCCACTGGATCTACCTTTAGCCTGCGATTGCCCATTTCGGGT
This sequence comes from Haliscomenobacter sp., assembly GCA_016713275.1. Lineage (GTDB taxonomy): Bacteria > Bacteroidota > Bacteroidia > Chitinophagales > Saprospiraceae > JADJPL01. The sequence goes on along the minus strand of JADJPL010000010.1, from coordinate 9,636 downwards.
CCCTTTAGGAACTAGTACCGAATTCAAGGATACTATCGAATCCCAGTCCGGTTGGGCTGCCAAAATGAAGCTCAAACTGGAGGCCAATATCAATGAATGGCTTCGTGGCGAACTTCGGGGAGACGTGCGTAGCCCTATTAAACGTGAAAATGCAACTCTCCATGTCTATCAGAACATAAAGACACAAACCCCGGACGAACCTATGACCTAGTCGTAGCTGAAGCTTTCTTCTGTGCATATCATCGAATTTTGTGCGAAACGATCACCATGACAGAAGATGAAAAGTGAAACTGATCTTGGATGAGTTAGAAAGATTGAGGACTGAATTCAACCATCACAATCTCCAGAAACCGATAAAACAGCCAACTGAGTTCAAAAGAAAGAAACCGAAAGTTTCCTAATTTCAGTTGTCGTTTTAACTGATCCACCAGGCGCTAATATCTTCCTTGACAAAGCTGAACAGCCCAACAAGAAATCCTTTAAGGCAAGAGCAATCGAACCCTCTTTCAGGAACTGGGGTTATTCCATCGAAATATCCATGCCTGGATATGAGCCCGACATCAACATACTTGATGTGCCGTCTGGGGCAAAAGATCCCCAGGTATATGCCGCTGTCCTTATTCCAAATCACATTTAAAATATTATAACATGAAAAATTTGATTTTTGTCGCGATCCTGTGGCTCGCCAGCCTGACCTTTGCCCATGCCTTTGATACACAAAACATTATCATGGCTGTCAGCGAATTTACTGTAGCCACCCCAAAAGTTACCAAAGCCGATGCAGCAACAATGGCCACTTTGCTTGAAACGCCTTTTGTTCAAAGTGGTATAGTCGATGTAGTTGAACGAGAAAAAATCGGATTAGTGTATCGCAATCTTAATCTAGTTCCGGCCAGTTAATTGATCAAGCCACTGCTGTGAAAGTGGGGAAATTGCTTCAAACGAATTACCTGTTACTCGGAGATCAAAGAGCTCTTTGGTAGTCTATACTTCTCGGCTCGTCTTGTGAATGTTGAAACTGGTAAAATCGACTCCAAATGCGACTTTAATCTAAACCCAAATGGCAACGTCGTTGCTGATTTAGGTGAACTGGCAGGGAAGATTTTGATTGATATTAAGGCGGCAGGCTTAAAATTTGATGCTCCCTCGTATCCCTTCAAATTGGGACCGCTTTCGGTTAGTGGGCATCACAATTTGCCTACGCAATCCAAGGTATGGCTGTTGTTGCACGACGGTAAACTCTACTACCTGCAAAATGCGCGCTTAAACCTTGAGTCAAGTGGTAATTGGACCAATCACGGTGTGAATGTGGGGCACGGCATAAAAAGTATCCATGCCGTATTGGTTACTGATGAGGGTGATCTTCTTTTCCAACAAAAGATAGCGAATTCTGACTATAGCGGGTTCAGTATACTGCCTGCTGGATCCCGGGAGTTGGATAGTGCTAACCTGATTCAGCAATAGGATGCATTGATCGTCAGGCAGCTAGCAGATAAAATAGTTGCCTGACGTCTTTTGGTATTTCATAATCAAAGGCCCTGACCATGAAAAACACTTTTATTATTCCTCTGTTATATCTGCATCATACTGCTTTTGACAAACATAACAGCCTTTTCACAATGCGAGATTTCTTTTATTTTTCAGCCGGAAAAGAACAGGCACAGCCCTGACCTTTAACGCCCGCGCACCAGATTATCTTCCGGATGTGGCCTTCCATTGGGATTTTGGAGATGGAAACGAAGCGGAGGGACGGAAAGTGGCACACGATTTTCAGGCTTACGGAACGGGCACCCGAAGTTTTGTAATAAGGCTTTCGGTAAAGGATGAGCAAGAGAGATGCGATTTCATGGCATCCCAAATAATTCAGGTAAAGGAAATACCACATGCTGCTTTTGAAGGGCTGCCTGGCAATGACTTTCTTCCCTTCACCCATTGCGGACAGCTCCCGGATACCGTAATCATCAGGCCTTTTTCTCAGACTGCAAAAACAAATGCTCAATACACCGTTGATTGGGAGACGGTTCGCCAGTCGAAACCTATTTAGCCTCAAAACTTCCGGAATTTCTTCCCATGTGTACCGCCAAATTGGTTCTTCTAACATTAAATGGACTGTTGTTGGTATGGATGGGAGCTACGCCCAAAAAACGCAACGATACTATGTTGGCGCAAAACCGGCAATAGGCATAACCCGACCGGAAATACCTGTGTCACATTGTCCCCCTCCTAAGACCATTTATCACACATTCTATAAATCATCCTGCACAACAGTTGGTGCGGCAAAAGGCGGGTTTTCAGCGGTTGTCCAAGCAGAAAATCCTTGCGGTACTTCTACCGTTACGGTAGACCTACTACATATCAACACATCACCCGAACCTAGGATCAAAGTAACCACACCAAAGTATGAATGTCCTGGTGAGATCTATACTTTTTGTGATGATACGCAGTATAACTTCTTTACACAGGGAATTGGTTGTTCGTGTCCAGGCAAAGCGACATTCTGGGAAATCACTCCTGTGGATGGTTTTACTATTATTGAAGGAGGACTTAATAAGGAATGTATGCGCATTCGGTTCGATCGAGCTGGCACCTTCCATGTCAAATTGCAGGCACAAAACGGTTGCGGGTCAAGTGCGACAATGAAGACTATCCAGATTGTTGGTTTGCCAGCGGCCGATTTTCGTGTCGGAATGGATACACTTCCATCAATTATTCATTGTGCACCTAATAAATTAGAATTGCGGAACCTATCGCAAAATGCTACTTTTTTCAATTGGAAAGTAGAACCAATGAATGGTTGGTCTTTTGAGGAAGGAACCAACGCTCAAAGCAAACACCCTAAAATTTTGTTCCGAGACCCAGGAACATATCAAATTAAGTTAACCGCTGGAAACAACTGCCATCAAAATGAAAAATCGCAGGCCATTCATATTGCTGGACTGCCATCTGTCCAGCTGGCGGATATTTCTGACGCCTGCATACCCTTTTCTGCTACGCCCAGCGTCCAAATTAAAGAAAATGATGCACCCGTGACAAAATGGGAATGGTTGACTCCTAGAGGAAATTTTGAAGGGAAATTAATTGGAGCCATTCTTTTTGAGGATACACTTAATTGGGTTCAGCTTAAGGTCGCCAATATTTGTGGTGAGGCAATTGCAACTGATTCCGTTCGTGTTACACCTTTTCCAAAACTAAACATTCCAGATTCTTTATTCATATGTTCAGGCATTGGTCCGGTGCATCTGGTTGACCATTTTGATCTGGCTATTCCCAAAGAGGGGGAGTATGTGTGGAAGGGACATGGCATTTCCAACGAAGTGGAAGGTATATTTGATCCAAAGGGACAAACCGGCATTTTCGAGCTCAAGGTTAAATATCGGACAGGCGGTGGTTGCAATGTTGAAAACCAGACACTTATTATCGTAGAACCTGCCCCCCAGGTTAGATATTGGGGATGACCAATCCGTGTGCCAGACTGAAGGCACGATCACACTTCATGGTTTACCGGCTGGAGGAAAATGGAATGCTGAAAACCTTGCAGCTCCAAAAATCGATCCTCTGACTGGTGTAGTTAGCCTGACACACAGCGGAGAATTTCTGTATTCTTACACGGTTTCGATTGGCAAAACCTGTGAAGTCTCAGATCAGGTTCTCTTGAAGATTGTGGCTTCACCTAACACAAATACTGTTGGCTATCAATATGTGCATCGGAAAAGGAAATTGTTCTGAGCGATGCACCTCCTGAACAGGAACGGTGGGAAGGGCCAGGTGTGTTCTACGAAGGGAAGTGGAAAATGAACGGGCTTCCCTTTCTTCCGGAAGTTATCAGCTTTCATTTGGTAGTAAATGGAGCTTACTGCATTAGAGGATAGCCTGCAGGTCACCATTTTTCCGGAATTGGCCCATGTTCTGGTAATCCCCGATCAAGCTTGTGTAAAGGAGCCTATCCATTTTGGTCAGCTTTCATTGTCAAATGGCGTTGCTATTCATTGGGACTTTGGGGACGGGACTTCCTCCAAAATAATTGATCCATTTCATACCTACGCAGATATGGGTAGCTATTTGGTGATTGCTCATATTTGGAATCATGTTCCCGGGGACCCTTCACAAGTTTCATGTCAGGAGGAGATAAAGAAGATGATCACCGTATTGGCACCACCCAACATCCAGACGTTGGCATTCGAGATCAATCCCTGCATACCAAGTAATCAAATTGTGATAGCTTCACCTGAAGATTACGCGTATGCGGATTTTTATTACGAATTTTGTCTGACGTATCGAAAAAATGGGCCAATAAAATGGTGGCCCAAGTCTCAGAACCAATCAGTGCGAATAGAAAAGCAGTTGTTGATTTTGATTTCCGAAATGCCTTCCAAAAGTGGGAAGAAGACAAGATCTAAAGAACGGAAAGGTGAATCCATTTTTACCCGATGGTTTAACCTCCGGAAGAAAATAAGACCATTTAAGCCTGAAAAGCGACCGCTCAGGTGTCCTTTTAGTATTTGACTGTCCCATCCACGTTTTGAAAGTATCGTTTAGCTAAGCAATATTTTGTGATCTGTTTTCCTTGGGCTTACCGTTACTGCTTAAGCAACCAGGGCCAAGTCGCTGTAGCCCAACTTTTAAGCACTGCGCTTAATTCATCCCAAACCCGCTGCTCTTCAACCCCCTTTCCGAAGCGGAGGCTATTCCATCAAAATCATTTTTCGTCGCGGTATACTCACCCGCTTTCAAGGTATAGCTCAACACGCCGGTCGCTTTCCAGTTCGCTGGCTTTGAGGGTCACCTGGTTGTACCCTTGCACATACTGCCCGCGCACCACGCGCAGCGTGCGGCCGGTCACGTCCCCGGATCGTCAGGGTGGCTTCGCCAGCCTCCGGCAAGCCAGAAGCCGATCAGGGTTTCGCCCGAAAACGGGTTCGGGATGTTTTGATACAGGGCGAAGGGGCGTTTGGGCGTTAAGGCGTTTGGGCGTTAAGGCGAGGCTCCAACGTTGAGGTATCGCCTCCGGCGCGGTAGGCCTCCGCATGCGTGATCCGGCTGTTGATGTTCAGCACATCGCGCAGCGAGGTGGCATCCGTTTTGGCCTTCACCACCAGGGTAAACAGCGTGTCGCCCTGCGCCTTGCGCCTTGCGCCCTGCGCCTCGTCCCAACTCGCCGTAATCAACCCTTCCTTCGCAAACACCCCGAAGTGTTCTGCCCCGGCTGCTCCGTATTCGATATCCGCCAATTCCACGGTGTTGCGATCAAAACCCAGCGTGAACTGACAACCCTCAATCTGGCTTACCTCGCCCGTGAAGGCGATCCGGTATTCGTTAGGCGTTGAGTTCCAGGTCCTCTGCGTTTAGCCTGAACGCCTTCGGAGGTGCGGGGTTGCACGTTGCCCAGCGCGCTGCCGTTCACATCGCCGATCTTGATGGCTACAAAGTCGGCTTTCACATCGGCTTGGAGGTTGTTGATGTTTGCCACCTCCGGAAACGCCGTCTTCCATGGGTTGGCGGGATCCGGGAAGAGGAAGGCGGCATCGACAAAGCGCCAGCTCGTGTTGTGGGCAAACTTCGTTTCGATGCCCAGGATCAGCTTGCGCAGCTGCACCAGATCCAGGGTAGAAACCGACCTGGAGTTGTTCACGTCGGCAGCCAGGAGCTTATACGGGCTGCCAAGGGGCCGGATGCCGAGAATATGTTTTTGGATTTGAATGAGATCCAGGGTGGAAACGCCGTCAAGGGGGTGGCGGTCGAGGCCGGGCGTTATGGAATAATCGTAGCCTGTTTTCAGGCCGCCAAACCGGTAGGCGCCATCCTTGCCCGTCTCGTAAAACCGGCTATGGCCTCGGAAAGGCTTATTTCCGCTTCGGGCACTCCCGTGCTGTTTTCGGTGGCAATAACGCCTGCTACAGAAGCTATTGCCGCTGGGTTTTGCACAGGCCGAGGGGTCGGTCACCACGGCATAGGTCTCGCACCAGGCCTCGTTGCCGCGGGCGTCTTCGCTGTAGAGGCGGATGGCCGTTTGGGTGAGCTGCGCGTCGTCGCAGGTGAAAGTCACGTTGGTAGACTTGATAAGAGGCATGCCTTTGGCATCCAGCCCGTCGGCTGCATCCCAGACGCCGTCGCCGTTGTCTTTACCACATAGGTACGTCGTGAGCAGCGGCTTGCCGGTGGGACCTGTTTGGGGCCCCTTCGTTGCAGTCGTCTATGGGGCTGGCTACAAAGTCGCTTGCCCAAACGGTCATTTCTCCGGCGCCGGTATCGGGGTTCTTGCATCAGCGTCGTGCTCAGCCGTGGTGGCAAATAGCTGTAACGCTGGTATCCACTACCGAGAAGGGAATCTCCCGGACTGCCGACAGGTTGCCGCAGTCGTCGCGCACCGCCACGAGCAGCGCGTGGGTAGCCTTCCGGCAGCGCCGGGCCGGAGAATACCCACTTGTTCGCGCCCTTGTCGTCGCCGTGAAGCGTATGAGCGGGCAGGATCGTACTTCCAGGCTACCCAGCCTCGATCGGATCGGCTGGGGCGTTGCCGGATCGTTGTCGGTATCCAGCCGCAGGCGTGCGCGCTCGATGGCCAGGTTGCCCGCAGCGCCGGGCTGTTGCTGGAGCTCTGTGGCGGGAGCGCATGCGTCTTCAGCTTCGATGATGAAGCGCACATCGCCCGTACAAGCGGTTTTGTTCAGATAGAATACCTGTGCGCCCGGATCCAGCACCGCCGGAGCCTCCTGGTCGTGTACGAAAATATACTGCGTGTACATCCAGGCAAAGAGCTCATCGGTATGCGGGCAGCGGGCGTTTTCGGGGTTATTGAACCTAAACTCCGTCACCCGTTCCGTTTCCTGGGCTACTTTGTCGCCTGTATCGCCTGCTTCCACGTAGATGGCTTCTTCGCCGCCGCCGTCCGCATCGCGCACCAGCACATTGACGCCGTCGGCATCCCGAGGTACCACCACCGCCCACTGCATAGGCTCGCCGCAGGCTTCGTCATACTGGCACCAGTTTACGACCGTAAAGGTGCGGAAGATCTTGTAGCACTCGGCTACCGGCGCGCCGTTGAGCGTGGCGCCATTGTAGCGCTTGTCGCTTACGTTCACCGCAAGCACGTCGCAGCCCAGTTCGCCGCCATCAACGACGTTGGCGGTATCGCGCAAGTCTTCGCATTCCCCGTAAAGGTCTTCTGGAAACAGGAGGTTGTATTCATGTACGGGTTGCACCTGGATATAGGCATCTCCTGCCGGGCACAGCACCGGTTGTCCTTTTATCGTTTTCTTTCGGTATAGCGGATCTGCACCCGTCCCATCGCAGTGCAGGTCCGGAATAAGGGCCGCCTCTAGCTCCACATTGCCGCATTCGTTGCCGCTCAGAATGGTGAAGCGCCCCTTGTCCTGCGCCGCGAAGATGCGGTCTTCGATGTACCGGTACTCCGGACTGTTCAGGCTCAGGGCGGCTCTGCCGACGCTGATGGCGTCGAGCAACTCGCGGTCGGTGCACTTGATCGTGGCGTCTCCGGGGCGCGCAAAGGCCGGGGCTACTCTTGTCTTCCAGGTTCACCGTCGTCCAGCAGGAACTTCAGGTTGCCGCCGCTTCGCAGCGTTCCACCATCGCAATTGCTCATCTCCATATAGCGGTCCTGCGCCCACAATTCAACCATGACGCCTTCAGCGCCCAGGTCGCAGCAGAAGAATTCGGCGTAATCCAGCGCAGGCGTCATCAGGATAGTCGGATCTCCTTTCGAATATTCGAATTTCTCCATCAGGTCGTCGAGGTCGCCGTCCTGATTCCAGTCGATCCCGTCCTGGGCGTCGATATCGCCATCGTTGTCGCTGTCATAGCCCCTGGCAAGGAAATCGGCTAAGCAAGCTGGGTTGTATTGCCTGCGCACCCGGGATCCAGTCCAGGCCGCAGTTGTCCGAGGCGCCTTCGCCGATCTCGCTGGCCAGTACCTTCGCATAGCCAAAACGCCCGTGCCTGCTGCAGGGTATCCCTGGCTGTTCGTCAGCGTCACGTTCAGCCGGTCGTCGCACTTGACCACGGGAGCGATCTTGTCCTGCACCTCGAAATACACCTCCTTGGCGCTTTGGTTGTAGCATTGGTCAAATGCCGTTATGCGCAGTTTGTGCGCGCCTACCGGTACGCCCAGAGCCATCCGGCGGCCATTCGTCTGCATCGTCTGGTAAGCCGCCTTTCGCCATTTCTTGCCTTCTACCGGGATGCCATATAGCAGGGAATCAACGCAGGACCACAGCTCCACGTCCACGGTGACGCCGCCCTCGCAGTTGTCCGTCACTTCCACGCCGAAGAAATCCTTCAGGCTGGCCAGGTCGATGCCAAAAGCAGCGGTGCAGTCCATCGGTCCGGTGGAGATCACGACCGGTTTTTCAGGCAGGGCGATGCTGGGGCCTTTCGCGTCGTACCACTTCAGCAAAATGGTGTCGATCACAACCGGCTTCCCTGTACACCAATCGAAGTAGTGCACCAATACGCCCACCCAGGCCACCGGTGCATACTTCGTCAGTCGCCAATTAACCACTGTTACGTCGAAGCTGTAGCCGCACTCCAGCCGCTTGGTTTTGCCGCTACCGGCTTCGGGGAAGTAGGCATACTGCGCATCGGCATCGCAGGCGTAGGGGTCGTCGTGGAGGTAGTAGTTCTTTTTAAGTTCCGCGATCATCGAATCCACATCCGCCGAGCAGGCGTCGCTGCGCAGCACGAGTTCATCCGGCTGTTGATTTTCGGGGATGGCCGGGCGCAGCAAGTAGATCTCCTGCACCGCCTGGGTCTGGTTGCCGTAGCAGTCGGTCGCCGTGAACGTCCGCGTGATCCTGGCCCAGATCTGATCGTTTCGGACCGTCTCGCATGGAAGTACGTCGCCTGATCGGTGGCTTTCACCGTTACGGCGCAAGGGCAGCTCTGGCACCCATCCGCAAAATCGGCTTGGCCTAATAATACCGGTAAGCCGCATCCTTCCAGCTCGCATCCACGTTGAAGATGCCGTTGAGGTCGGTGCACAGGAAGGTATCCCGCCATACGAGCGCCGTGGGGTCCAGAGCGTTGGGCGGCGCCGGCAGCACTGCCCGCTGCCGCTTGCCGGGCAGGTCGCAGCCCCCATCCACTCCGGTAAGCAGGGGGCCGGATTTGTCTTCGGCGATGACTTTGCCGGAGCACACAAGGCCGCCGTCCTGGGCAAAGATGCCGTACGTCCACTCACCCGGGCAATCAATGATATCCCCGTTGGAGGGATCGGTATCGGCTACGATGATCTTGTAGCTCGAGGAGCAGCCGCCAAAACCCGCCTGATCGAGCGTGAGCCGGGTGGAGCAAGTGTTGGGGTTCAAGGTGAGGGTGAGTTGGGAGGCGCAGGCGCAGGGGGTTATTTGTTCCTGCAAACGAATACGAATTACGTTTGAGCGGTTTTCACACCCTTCGGCATTCCTGACGAATACCTGATAAGCGCCTGCCCGATCCGCCAAGAGCTTCGGATGAATAGAATCTGGAATAATCTCCCCATCCAGCAACCATTGATAAGTCAGCTGTTCCGGTGAAATGGAAGTCAATAAAATACGGGCTCCGGGTAATAAAACGGTATCTAAGGGCTGCTCAATTTTGATGTCAATAGAGTCAATTTTGGTATAAAGCGCTACAGAATAGTTG
>JADJPL010000009.1 GCA_016713275.1 Haliscomenobacter sp. | reverse complement strand
GGGGAATCCGGCAATCTCCCTTCCTGCATCAAAACCGTGGCCGAGTGGTTCCCAAAAAGGAACGGGCGTCTGCTACGGGTATTTTCAATGCGGGTTCCAACGTAGGAGCCATCATGGCGCCCCTGATCATCCCGCTGATCGTTTCCGGATACGGGGACATATAATTCTGGCAATACGCGTTCCTGACGACGGGCGAGTTCAGCGCTCATTTGGGTCGTTGGTTGGCTCTCTATCTACCGCAAACCCCTAGAACATCCCAAGCTCAGCGCTTCAGAACTGGCTTATATCAAGAGCGATTCCAATGAGAAGAAACCACGGCGAAAAGTCCCTGGGGAAAGGCGCTTCCGCCGCCCTCGCACCTGGGCCTTTGCCATCGCCAAACTGACCGACGCCGTGTGGTGGTTCTATTTGCTCTGGGGAGGAAAATACATCGCCGAAACGTTCGGGCTGAACATCAGGGGCCTGGGTTTGTCGCCGATCATCATATACGTCGTCGCCGATGTCGGCAGCATCGCAGGCGGCTGGTTGGTCTGGCTTTCCATGAACCGTGGCTGAGTGTGAATAAAGCCAGAAAGATCACGTTACCGATCTGCGCCTCGATCAGGGCCTCCCGGTCATGTTCGTTACCCTAACGGACAACAAGTGGCTTGCCGTTGCTTTAATTGCTTTAGAAAGCAGGCGGCCACCAGGCCTGGTCGGCGAACGTCTTTACGTTGGTATCTGATGTGTTTCCGAAGAAAGCAACCGCCACGGTAGCAGGGCATCGGCGGCGCTTATGGGCGCTTTGCCGGTCTGGCAGCCCATATTACGCTGGGCGAACTGCTGACCGCTTCCGGCCCCGGCGCTTACTTCTTCGCGTTCCTGATCGCCGGGTTGATGTATCACCACGGTGCTGGGCGTAGCGCAATTTGCTCATGCCGAAGATGACGCCGTTGGAAGATGATTTGAAGCCCGTTTATAGTTAAAACCAAGTCTTTACTATCTATCCTATGACCCGTCCATTTCCATTCGGTTTTCCGCAGTGCGGATGAAATGAAGGGGTTTAATACCTCCCAGTTTCGGGAAAATTTTTGGTAGACGGTATTTTTCGCCCTGGATCATATTTCGGTGACGTATTCCATGCAGGACCGGTTTGTCATCGGGCGCGCAGCCAGTTGGCGAAGCCCTGGCTATGCCCGCTTTTGAGGACCTGACGAAAGCCTCTTTTTCCTGGAACGGAGGGAAATGGGGATCATTAACGGGCGGCCCCGGCATGGCTTCCGGGGATGGGGTAGCTTTTCCCTGGGGTTCAAGGATGCGCTTTATGGGCAAAGGAACCCGGGAGCTGGTCTTCCGCAGCGATTCCGGCGCCGAGCCGGCCAAGTTTTACTTCAACTCCGTTTATGCCCATGCGGTGTATCCGCCGGCCTTAATCCCGCACCAAGCGGTGGCGCCCCTGGAATTGGGCGAGCACGCGACAGCCAACCGCCGGAATATCTACCAGCACATTGTGACCTCCTGGGTGCAAACTCTGCCAGCTGGTGATGGGCCTGACGGAACTCATCAGCCCAAGTACCTGGAATACGTTTCTTCCGCATACCCATTACCGCCGCAATGAAGTGTACTTACTTCAACCTGGCCGACGACCAGCCATGGTGCATCTGATGGGCGAGTCAGCAGAAAACCCGGCACCTGATCATGCGCAACGACTCCAGGCGGTAATCTCTCCGGAATGGTCGATCCATTCGGGGGTAGGCACCAACGCGTATACCTTCATTTGGGGGATGGGCGGCGAAAACCAGGAATACACTGATATGGATAAAGAACCCAAACAACTCCTCTAACGATGACTATTCTGGACCAATTTAGTTTGAAGGTAAAGTAGCCCTGGTAACGGTTGTGTGCCGGGGCATCGGCAAAGTTGAAGTGGCCCTGGCGCTGGCTTTCGAAGCCGGGGCCGACATCATCGGCGTGGCCAACTCCATGAACGCGGAAGGCAGCGCTGTAGCCGAAGAAACAGCGGCGCTGGGCCGCCGGTTTTTTCCCTACCAGTGCGATTTTAGCGTACGGGCGGAATTGTACGATTTCATAGAAGCCGTACGCCGATTTTCCCGTGGTCGATATCCTGGTAAACAACTCAGGACCATTCTTCGGCCCCGGCGGCAGAACACCCGGACGACTATTGGGATAAGGTCATCGAGATCAACTGTGAATGCCAGCTTATCCTGACCCGCGAGATCGGCAAGCGGATGGTCGATCAGGGAAGCGGGAAGATCATCTTCACCGCTTCCCTGCTGACGTTTCAGGGTGGAATCAACGTGCCGGGCTACGCCGCCAGCAAAGGGGCGATTGGCTCCCTTACCAAAGCCTTCCTTTCGCACACCTCCCAGCCTTCTAAAGGAGTAGCTGCCATCCTCCATGCACTAAACGCAAGCGAAGGGGTAAAACAACCACTACTTTTCCTTCTTTTCGCGAAAAGGGTATCTTCCCTTGCCTTTCAGTCTGTTTTGTTATCATGCAACAGCGGAATTGAAAACCATATTTGCATGATTATAGCCGAGAATAGCTGAAGCCAAAGCCCACTGGTTGTTGGGGTCTGTTTAAATCGCTGGCGATATGGACCTCGCCAGAGCGGCAAAACCACCTGGCGAGGCATTGCTCCCTGAAAAGCCTACGTGTCGCTGGAAAATCCGATCTATCGGGAAATAATTACCCTGGAATCCTCAACTCTTCCCTTCAGTATGGCATCAACCAGGACCTCGCGCAAACGTCCTTGTACCTGTGCCGGCGGCGCCCTGGATATGGACAAACTGCTGAACGCCTTCGTGCATTTCTATCGCTGGCATTCCGAATCCTGGCTGGAGCGCTTTCAGTATAAGGAAGCAGGGCATCAGCTGCTGCTTCATGGCCTCCTGCAGCGCATTTCAACGGCGGCGGCCGAATCGAGCGGGAGATGGCGATCGGCAACGGCCGCACGGATCTGGCGGTGTTCTGGCAAGATCAGGTCTTTCCCATTGAGCTCAAGATGCATCATAACGCCCGGTCCGGAACCGGATAGCTTGCAGCAGCTGGCCCGGGCTATATGGACAAACTCGGCCAAAAGCAAGGCTACCTGATCCTGTTCGAGAAAAACGTGCCGGAAGAGCTGCCCTGGGAGACGCGCATCCGCAGGGAAGTACACGAGGTGGATGGGAAAGAGGTGATTTTGCTGGGGATGTAGGGGGCCAAGCCGGCGGTAGACTATGCCCATGCCGCAGGACATTTTGGGCTTATAGCGCTGTAACCGCTAAATTTATTTATGGAAGCATGGGGAAAATCAGGACACGGGGCCAAATAAATTTGGCTGTTACAATAGGGGCTGGACAGCATCTTTCTAAATGTCCAGTAGGGTGAAGAAAGCTTCGCCTCATGGGCAAGACTGGTCTTTTATGCAATCCCCTAACCGGGGAGTAACCTCTACGCCTGTAGGCCTGGAACTTTAAAAAGCGAATTCCAGAATAATCCGGAACCCCATGGCGTTTAGGAAGGTAGTTGGTTCTCAACTTTAACGCCAAAACCAAGCTCCATGAAACCCCTTCGTCGCATGCGGACGCTGCCTTTTGGGCCTGCTTGTTTCTTCCATTGCGGCCTTCTGGCTGAAGGCCATTGCGCAACTACCGGGCGCCTGTCCCATTCAGATCGCCAACCAGAGCAGCGAGAAGCTGATGTTTTACCTTCTCGAATCAGGGGCCAAACTCGATAGCCTTACCCTGGGAACCATTTACGGTTGGATGCATGCAACCCCGTAACCCAAAACCTCATTGGAGCCAGGTATGAACAGGGCCAAGTATACTTTCCCTGTTTTTTAAAGACAAGGACCAGTTCGTTCGCATCGCCTTTCTGGGAGGATGGAATAAAGTGGAAGGCAGCCGGCTGGACTCTATGGGGCGGACCGCTATTGGCCTACAGGATTCCCGGAAGCTGGTATTGCTTTTTCCCTGGAGCGCTTCGAAAGCCAGGGTTTTCAATCGCTTAGCGCCATGCTACGTGTACCGACACGGCCCCGGCTATCCGATTTTAAACAATTATGTTCCCAGCTTAAAAAAGGTCCAACACGGCCCCATTTTTTTTTCCCTCTTCGCCCGTGTACATGGATAGTTTGATCCGCCAGGTTCGGGGTCTGGAACCGCCGCAGGAGAAGTTGTTAGGGATTTGATTGACCTGTCTCAACGAAGGCCCGGGACCGACTTCTATCATTTCGATTCGCGGAGGCATCGATTTGAGACATTCCTGAACAGGTAAAGCATTTTTGAGCGATATAAGGAAAGAAAAATCTTAATCGATTTTGGGCAAGCTGGTGTTCGCCGTGCCGGAAAAAAACCAAACGCTGGAAACAACACCATGCCGAAATCCTGGCAAACAACATTCAAATTGTCGGTTTTACATTGGACGACAACCTTCGGATTGGAAAAAGCGTTGCAAGAAGATCAAATACTCCTGAAAAAAGTTGATCCTGCCGGAACAAAAGGAAACCATCTTAAAAAGGTTCTTCTGGTGCAGGAGTTCCTCATACCTTACTGTTCTCGAAAGCAGGAAAGCTATTGTTTCTTCATCCTTCCCTCGAAGTCCTTTTGAAGCATTGGCAGTATTATCCAGCGAACAGGGCGCTCTTTTGGCCAGTTCGTTTTGAGCGGGAACGCCAGCATGAACGGCAAGGGTTTACTTAACACCATAATTCGAATTGCTTGAGTAACCAGGACGCGCGATTTTTTTGGACCATGATCATATTAAGCGCTTTACCCCAGTATTTAGCCAGGGCCTCACCGGTAAATGGTATAACAGTGATAAGCTCCAGCGCCTATGGTATTTGATTCGGCTAACATTTTTAAGCTATATACAGACGATACGGAATTATTAGTTTCGTATCCATATCTGCTGAAAACAAGACCATCAACCCTGTTTTATCCTGCGCTTTGGGAGTTAATTTGATAGATGTGCATATCTATGATTATTCCAGATACATGGTCTTTAAACTTCAAAGTTGGGAATCTTTTCCGACTATATAGACGAGGTAGGGGCTATTTACACGCGAAAAACTACCGGGACTCTTTTGGATTTTTCGAATGAGCCCAAACTTGACATTCAGTTGCCTGAGCATTACACCGGGAGGGTATTGGTCGCTCATTCCCAGCCCACAGATGACGGAGCGTTACTGAAAAACAGCCGGGAGCACGATGCTCAAAGTCAACCGAACGGGTTGCTGCGCACTTCGCACCGGAAGATCCGGTCGTTTTTGCCCGCAGGAATGAAGCATTGCCATGCTGCCTCCGGGCAGGAGTTGTCATCTTGTATGCCGGTTTTTCGCGGCGGATCAGGCAAATATCCTTCAATAAAGGCAGAAGACATCTGTGTTCTTTCCTTGGGATTCAACCAGTTTGACTGTTCCTCCCTTAACAAAAATTTGGCCGGGAGATTCGGGGAAATGTGGTTGTTATCTGGTGGACACGTATGCAAACCTCGTCAAAAAGGATAGGGATAGGGAGTGGTTTCGGTAAGTAATCCTTTGCGCAGGCCCGGGAGGGGAAAATAACTGGTGGGCCGGAGGGAGGCCGAATGCGCCCCTCCGCAAATCCCCAAAAATGTCGTATTTTAGGGCTATGAAACGACGCTTCTTCAATACTAATACCTGGACTGTGTACCCCCGGAAAACCACTACATGGTCGATCCGTTCAGGACTTTTTACGACGATGCCTGCGTCTGATCGAAGCAGAGCACTTTGTCATCCATGCGCCCAGGCAAACGGGCGAGACGACGTTCTTCCTGGCTCACCGGCTGAATCAGGAAGGGACGTATGTGGCCAGGGTGTGTTCTTTTGGAATCGGCAGGGTACCCCAGCATTTCCGTGGAAGATGCCAACGGCCTGTCATCCGGTCGTTGTATCAAACGGCAGCTATTTTTCTCGAAGGAGGAGGACATGCTTTCTGACTCCTTCCGACTGGCAAGCCCTTCTGTTGCGACAGTACTTTCGCCGGATTGGTGCAAGGCCCTGTCCAAACCGCTGGTGCTGCTGTGGATGGAGTTGGACGCCCTGTACGACGATGTGCTCATTTCTACCTTGAGGCAGCTGAGACGGCTTTCAGACGCCCGCGCTATTTTCCGCAATCGCAGCGCTGGTTTGCCTGCGCGATATCCGGGAGTACCGATCCAGTGCCCGGGCGGATATTCAACGTCGATCGGGGCGGGATCGCCGTTTAATGTCAAAGCTATCGTTTTCCTTTTTCCGGTTTTTTCCCGGGAGGAGGTATTCGCAGCTGCTTCAGCACACCCAGGATACCGGCCAGGTGTTCCCGGAAGCTGTTTTGAGCGAGTTGTACGCCTATTCACGCGGACAGCCTGTTTTGTGACCCACGCCCCTGCCAACGATGTTGTAGCGGGAATACTCAAAACGACTATACGCGCGCCAGACTGCGGAGATGGTGGATATCGCCAAGGAGCGGCGGATCGGACAACGGCAAACCCACCTGGACAGCCTGACCGACAAGATCAACGACTTCCTGGGTGCGGCCCATTGTTCTGAGTATCATCAACGGCGAGGCGCCCGACTTTGACGATTACAACGACGCGCGGTCCGCATTGCCGGGATCTGGGCATCATCACGCCCGGCAATCCGGTTCAGTTGCCAACCCCACACTACCGGGAGATCATCACGCGCATCCTCAACAGAGTTTCAGTGGATGGGATCAACCAGGACCTCGCGCAAACGTCCGGTACTTAGCTCCGGCGCCCTGGATATGGACAAACTACTGAACGCCTTTTGGCGTGGAGTTCTATCGCAGGCATTCCGAATCCTGGCTGGAGCGCTTTCAGTATAAGGGAAGAGGGGCTCAGCCATGCTCATGGCCCCTCGGCAGCGCATTCTCAACGGCGGCGGGCCGAATCGAGCGGGGAGATGGCGATCGGCAACGGACGCACGGATCTGGCGGTGTTCTGGCAAGATCAGGTCTTTCCCATTGAGTTGAAATGCATCACGACAGGTGGTCCGAACCCGATGGCTTTCAGCAGCTCGCCCGCGTATGGACAAACTCGGCCAAAAGCAAGGCTACCTGATCCTGTTCGAGAAAAACGTCGGAAGAGTCAGTACTGGGAGATGCATTCGCAGGGAAGCATTTGAGGTGGATGGGAAAGAGGTGATTTTGCTGGGGATGTAGGGGCTCGACCGCAGCCGTTTCTGCAGTAAAAACAAATTATAATAAAAAAAATATGCGGGGGAAATTTTTGACTAAAAAAGCTTAGCTTTAAAATCAAAAGCCTGAGTTATTAACCCTCATTATTAACCCTTGGAATTCAGTAGTATGACCTTTTTTTCCCAGTTGCCCATCCAGGCTTTTCTTTCAGCCATATTTTTGTTTACCGTTTTCTTTAATACGCTATAACCTGGAGTTGGTCTTCCTCCAGAAAGACAACCATCCGCTTCCTAGCTACCCGGGCAAGGAACCCGCTTTTGATTCGCTTCTGAAAAGCTACCTATCTAGCTCTGATCCGAAAAGCATTTTTCCTCTTAACTTAAAAGGAGGGAATAGTCTTCTTTCTTAACGTAAGGGGGAACCAAGCCAATTCGGCCGGAGCGCTAATTAGGGTACCTGAAAAGAATCCCTATTCCATAGCGATAATCAAAAAACGCTTCCCCATGGCTAGCCCTGGAAAAAATGGCAGATTTTTCCCTTTGTACCGGCAATACGATTCGATGGATTGCGGCCCCTACGTGTCTCGCGCATGGTGGCCCAATACCCGGCCGGAGCTTTCCTGGTTTTGCGCGCCCATTGCCATATCGACCGGGAGGGTCAGCCTCCGGGGAATAGGAATGCAGCGGAAAAGATCGGGCTGCGGACACTTTCGGCCAAGATCCCGTTTAGAGGCGACCGGGAGGTTCCAGGTCTTCTAAGCGCCTCTGCCTGTCATCGCGCATTGGCAGCAACGCCATTTTGTAGTGGTTTCCGGATCAGTAAAAGTACGTCTGGGTTGCCGATCCCGCCGGGCAAAAATCCGGCTTACCCACCCGGTTTTTGAAATCCTGGCTTTCCGACGGTCAGCGTGGGTAGCGATGCTGTTTTGGAACCCACTCCCAAATTCTATGAGGAAGATAGTGCGGTAGAAAAACAAAAAGGCTTTGGAGCGTTTCTGGCCTATTTACGCCCTCAAAGGCGGCTTCTGGCGCAACTAGGAATGGGGATGGGGCTCAGCGCTATCCTCACCCTTTTTGCCCCCTTTCTGACCCAGTCGGTAGTCGATAATGGCATCGCTTTGCGCGACCTCCGCTTCATTCATTTGGTGCTTTTGGGCCAGCTTTATGCTCTTCTTGGGGCAGATGGTCATTCGGTTTATTCAGGGCATGGATCCTTTTGCACATCAGCAGCCATATCAACATCAGCTTGATTAGTGATTTCTTGAACAAACTGATGCGGCTGCCGCTGGGCTTTTCGACAGCAAGATGACGGGGGATTTACTTCAGCGTATTGGCGATCACCGCCGGATCGAGTCCTTTTGACGTCCTCCACCTTATCGGTGATTTTATCCGCGTTTAACCTGGTTATGTTTAGCGCGGTACTCGCCTGGTATTCCATCCCTATCTTCAGCATATTTGCCCTTTCCGCCGGTTTATTCCGGATGGATAGCCTATTTCTAAAGAGAAAAGAAGTCGATTACCTTGCCTTCCGACATAGTTTCCGCAACCAGGATGCGCTTCTGAGATCATCCATGGGATGCCGGAGATCAAATTGCAGGGAAGCAGGCAAAAACGACGGGATCTTTGGCTCGGCATCCAGCTCCCATTGCGGCGCGCAGATGAGGGCAGTAGCATTTCCCAGTACCAGGAACTTGGGGTCTTGGCATTAATCAGGTCAAAGATGTATTCATAACCTTCGTTGCCGCTACGGCGGTGATGGATGGAAAAATGACCCTCGGGATGATGCTGGCTGTACAATATATTGTGGGCCAGCTCAACGGACTTCAGCAGCTTATCGGTTTTTGCGCGCCTATCAGGATGCCCGGCTGAGTATGGAACGCCTCAGCGAAATGCACGATCACGAAAATGAAGACGAACACGACGACCATAAAACAGATCAAGTACCCTCCCAAGGCGATCTTACATTACAAGGTGTTTCATTTCGTTACAACCCCTTGAGCGAATGGGTATTGGACGACCTCTACCTCACTATTCCCCGAGGTAAAGTGACTGCCATAGTTAGGCCAGCGGTAGCGGCAAAACCACCCTGCTCAAATTGCTTTTG
The DNA here is from genome assembly GCA_016713275.1 of Haliscomenobacter sp. GTDB lineage: Bacteria > Bacteroidota > Bacteroidia > Chitinophagales > Saprospiraceae > JADJPL01. The sequence continues at coordinate 10,137 of JADJPL010000009.1, read as the reverse complement.
GGCTTTTTACCTACCGGAGAAAGGAACGATAGCGATTGGTTCTCCGCTTCATCAAATCCAATCCGACGTATGGAGCGCATTGCGGGGCGGTGCTGCGGGATGGGTTTCTTTTTCCGACACCATTGGCAATGCCATAGCCGAAAGTAGCCTGTATCCGGATTCCGAACGCCTCAGCCAAGCAGTGCGTATGGCCAATATCCAGAATTTTATCGACTCCTCTCCCCCTTGGTTTCTCTACAATGATCGGGGCCAGGGAATGGGAACAGCAAAAGGCAGCGCCAGCGCTTGCTGATTGCCCGCGCCATATACAAAAAACCCGATTTTCTACTTTTCGACGAAGCTACCAACGCCCTGGACGCCAACAATGAAAAAGCCATCATAAATCAGCTCGAAGCCTTTTACCAAGGCCGCACGGTGGTTATCGTAGCGCACCGGTTGAGCACCGTCCGCCATGCCCATCAGATTGTGGTACTGCACGAAGGGAAAATAACGGAACGAGGCACGCACGAGGAGCTTACCGGAAAGAAAGGAGCGTATTATACCTTGGTAAAAATCAGTTAGAACTAGGAAAATAAGCAATTATTCAAAATCAACATCAGGCCATGCCTCAATCACCCTCCAGATTCTGAATTGCTACAGGACTTTTTAACTACGCCGCCTGGCTTGTTATTGCGCGCGGTTATGGTAGTGCTCTTCAGCATGGCGGTTGCAGGGGTTGCCATTACCTGGTTTATTCGCTATCCCGACCATCTTAATGCGACGGCAACTGTGCGTACCAGCCAGGCTCCGGTAGACATCTTCGCTCCTGGGGGCGGAAGAATAGATACCTTTCTTTCTGAGGATCAGCAGTTTGTTCGGCAGGGACAAGGCTTGTGTATGGTACAAAACGCCGCAAAGCTGTCTGATATAATCAAACTGGAACGCCTGATTTCGGGACACCCCGCAATTCAGCCCGAGAATCGAACTTGCAACTAGGAGAAATACAATCGATATACGCCGCCTGGTTGCTGGCAAAAGAAAACCTCTATGAGTTTACCCGCCAAGCGTATACTTCGGAGCAAATACGCGCATTGGAAAAGGAAGTGGCTGCGGCAGAAGAACTGTCGCAAGCGCTTCAAAGAAGAAAAGCGTTGTATCAAGAGGAGCCTGGCTTTGGCGGCAGCTGAATACGAACGCAGCCGGAAACTTCACCTTCAGCACGTCATCAGCGACCAAGAGCTGGAAGCTCAAAAGACGAAATGGCTGCAAGCTCGCCGTTACGCGCAATCCATGGAGGAGGAGGCGATCCAAAATCGGATCCGGTCCGGCCAATTGCGCACCCAGCAGGCCAACCTTATGGCCGAACGCCAGATGGGCATGGAAGAGCGCACCCGAAGCCTGCAGCAAGCGACCCTGCAAGTAAAGGGAGCAATTGACCAGTGGCGGCACCAATACGTGCTCACCGCCCCGATCGACGGGATGCTTTCCTGGAAAACGGGGGTTTCGGAAGGCCAGTATCTCCCGGGAGGGGCGTCCCCTGGAACGATAATCCCTGCCCAAGGGCTCGGCCTGGTTGCCATGTGCGCCATTCCGGTTGGCGGCGCGGGGAGGGTCCGGCCGGGCAATCAGGTGCTGGTCGATCTGGACGCGTTTCCTCCCGAAGAATTTGGCCGCCTGGAGGCAAAGTGAAGACCATTGCCCGGCTTCCGGATGCCAACCGGGAGGGGCATTTTTATCAGATCGAAGCCGCCCTGCCGGATACCCTGCGCACGAGCTTGGCAAGATCCTTCCCCTTTCGGCAAAACATGACCGGGACGGCCCGAATATTCACCAAGGATCGCCGGCTGCTCGAAAGGCTGCTGGGAAAATTCTGGAGAAAATGGATCGTTTTTAAAAAAGAATCCAAGCCTGTTTGCATTATAGTAACCGAAATTGGACCCAGCATGTCGAACAAATTTTTTGAAACCCTCCAAACGCTCGAACGCCTCGACGGCCTTATCCGCCGCAAAGCTACCGGCAAACCGGGAGCGCTCGCCCAACGGCTGGGATCAGTGAGCGGCAGGTGTACAAGCTGGTATCTGCTTTGCGCGAACTCGGCGCCCCGGTGGTCTATTGCAACAAACGGGAAACGTACTACTACACCCAAGAAGTCGAGTTTCGCCGCGAGTTGTTTGTGCTGAAGGATGATGCGGACAAAATCAAGGGAGGCGAAACTTTTTTGGAAAAAGTTGGGGCACTGCAGGATTTTTGCAGTGGGCATAATTAATATTGTAAATGTTTAGCCTTAACTAGTATCTATCAGAAGAAGGCTGAACCGGAAATATCCTTATCCGGCACGGCTTATTCCTAAAAAGTGTGCAAATAAAAAGCGAGGTAATTTTAAACGTACGAAAAATGGAGAAAAAAGAAATCTTAGAAACCTTTGAACCATTAAGCGATGAGCAAGCAAGGTTGATTTTAGGCGGCGTCGCTGATCCCGTTTGCGACATTTACGATACCTGCACGTCCACGAGTGGATGCACAGAAAGCCGTGATTGTCAAGATGGTACTTGGTTACTTAATTGCGAAGATGAGGAAAAATGTTGGACATGCAGGGCAACTATTGCTCATTAATCTAACGGTAAAATCCTTTTATGACTATAGTAGTTACTCCTTTTTATTAGCGTAGCTATTATAGTCATAACCCTATAACAATGCTTGTAAACGTCATTATACCCATTTTTTATAGTTTCTGTTTCTTTCTTTTGACGAAAGAACAGGGGGTGATGTTTTGAGACCTATCCGTAGCAGGTGTAGTGAAACCATTTCTGCTTTTAATAATTGCAAAACAACCTTTGGTTGGACAACATGGATTTCGTCTCTGACAGCTCAGAGAGCTGCGAGATTCAGATTGTAAATAAGGCTAAAGAAGTTGAAACATTTTATTTAACAATCAAAGGTAAACTCCTTGATAGTATCCGCATTGACAAAGATGCATTTGGCTGCTTTAACATAACCACCGATCGATCGTTGTTGCAGCTGGATACCAAAAATCCAAATCACGCCTTCTGTTTTTTAAAGACAAAAGCAGGCCTGTAAAGATACTGTTTGGGGGAGGACGTGAATTTCTTGTTGAAGGAAGCAAGCTGGATTCCATCTGGCGAGTAGCTGTATCTATTCAGGATTCTTTGATTAAAAATGTTGAAAATTGTGCGAGTAGAAGTTCCGGCGACTCCGCTTTTATTTCGGTAAAGGAGAAATATGAAAATTGGTGTTTTAATGAGTTTACTTCCATGTTGAGTAAGGACACCATTTTGGCTGTCCGGTTTTTGAATTACCATGTCCTCAATTTGAGGAGAATAACATTTGTTTCTCCTATTTACACCGATAGTATTATACACTTGGTTTCCAAGTTTAATCCTCCGAATATTGATCTGTTAAATGATCTGACAAGCCTGTCCCGCCTTAGACTCGGTTCTCAAATGGTTCATTTTCCGTTTACCAGTCAAGCAGGAGATACACTGAACACTTCGGAGTTTTTGTAAGTCAAAGCGGCGATAAAGTCCTGGTCGATTTCTGGGCGAGTTGGTGCAAGCCTTGTAGAGCAAAGAATAAAACCCTAAAAGAGCGCTATGCAGCGCTCCGGGCAAGGAATATTCAGATACTTGGAATTTCCCTGGACGAAAAAGCTCCAGCTTGGGAAAACGCGCTGGCGGAAGACGAACTGCCGTGGCCTCAGGGCTTAATCCTGGTAGCGAATTAAAAAAAATTCAGCGGGTTTTCAATTGCTACGCTATTCCGTGTTCGCTGCTTTTCTCCCCTAAAGGAGAGCTTTTGTTAATTAATCCTACAATAGAAGACCTTCTGAAGCATTGAGATGGTAGCTTTTACTTATTTTATTTCCCACATATTGGAACGCTTTGGTATTCCTGATGCATATGAGGAGGCTTTAAACTTTCTTCTGAGATATCCCTATAAAGGGAGCCTGAAGAGCATTGAACAAGCTCTGAAGCATTTTAATGTGGATTCCAGCCTAATTTGGGTCACACCTGAAAAATTCCCGTTGCTTGATCAACTCCCAACCCCATTTATCGTCCAGGTAAAAGAAGGTGATTACAAGTTTTTGCTTGTGAAAAAAATAATGGGTTCACAAGTATATTGTTATTCACAAGACCAGAAGTATGAGAAATATGATTTAGAGCATTTTCTGTCGAGGTTTACAGGGAATGTTCTGATTCCCCATAAAACCCAGCAGAAAAGGCTATTTTAGAACCCCTGCCTATCATACAATGAGATTAAATCGATTTATTTCTGTCTTGCTAGGTTTGTTCCTCCTGGTTTTTTCGATGTTTATTTTTATGAATCTCCACTCACCTCGCTGCTGTTCCTAATAAAAATTTTTGGTTTAGGGCTTAGCCTTTTTCTTCTGTTTTCCGAATATTTTTTAGACAATGCTTTTTTTTCTTCAACTTGCCATATGCTTGGGTCTTCTTGTGCTAATATTTTAAAAAAGACTAAAAAAAGTTCTTTTTTCAGTTTTTCCTGGGCGGAAATGGGATGCATTTACTTCTTGGCAGGAATAGTTCTGATTCTTCTTGAATTTAGAAATACCAGAGAACTGCCTCCCCTTCTGGCTTTTTTAAATGCCCCAGCTTTGGCATTTGTTCCTTACTCACTCTATTTCCAAAAAATCGTTTCTAAAAGTTGGTGCCCTTTTTGCTTGATTACCTTATTGATTTTTGTTGGGGAGTTTTTCATCCTTATTAATTTGGGATTTGAGAAAAGTCTTCCGGAAACCGATCTCATTATTTTGTTTATAATTGCCGGTTTAATTTCTTTTCTATTCATTCAAAGAATTAGAATGGGACTTGAAAATGCCCTGAAAATAAGAGGCTTATTGCTAAGCATCGGGGCCGTTAAATATGATCCAAAAGTAATCGATCAACTGAAATCGAATCCTGATCCTGTCTTGGTGCCGGAAGATATTGGATTTAAAATTTTTGGAAATTCTAACCGTGCAAAAAAACATATATGCATAGTTCTAAGTCCTTTTTGCCCTCCTTGTCGTATCGCATATTCGCATCTCGATAAACTACTATTAGAGTCTAGGGAAGATGAAATTGAGGTTAGAATTGTTTTGTTTACTGATTCTGTTGATAAAAAAGAAACGAAGACCTACGATGTTTGCCAAAAAATGGCATCTTACTTTCTGCAAGTAAATGGCGATCAACATAAATTTCGAAAAATCCTTACGCATTGGTATGTAAGAGAAAAGTCCATTTATAAGTTTATAGACTTTACTAATCCAATTACAAATTTTGTCTTTGCAAAGGCAGATCAATTACTCCTTGCACAGAGAAATTGGTTAGATTCCGTTAAGATCCTTCACACACCGTCCATCATTGTTGATGGAATAATCCTACCAAAAGGATACAGTGTTGAGGACATTGAATTTTTGCTATAGCTTTCTACATGGTTTTTTATGCGAAAATTAGAAGCTCAACGCCTACAAGTGATTTATTATGACTGAGCTACCCTCAAAACCATGCTCCATGAAACCCCTTCGTCGCAGGCAGACGCTGTGCCTATTATTTTTCTTTCTGTATTCTTTGCTGTCTATTAACGCGGTTACTCAAAGCCTTCCTCCAACTGCCTCTGTACACCTCCACCCTGAGTGCAGAACAGACGGCCCTCTACGGCAAGAATCCCCCTCCGCAAATCCCCAAAATTGTCGTATTTTTAGGGTTGTGAAACGACGCTTCTTCAATACCACCGGACTGTGTACCCGGAAGACCACTATATGGTGAATCCGTTTCGGACGTATTTGGAAGATATCATGCGGCTGATCGAAGCGAAGCAATACTTTGTCATTCATGCGCCGAGGCAAACGGGCAAGACGACGTTCCTGCACTCCCTGGCTCACCGGCTGAACCAGGAAGGGACGTATGTGGCCACGGTGTGTTCTTTGGAATCGGCAGGGTACCCCAGCATTTCGGTGGAAGATGCCAACGGCCTGTTCATCCGGTCGCTGTATCAAACGGCGGCTATTTTTCTGAAGGAGGAGGACATGCCTCCGGATCCGTATGCCTACCCGGCAAGTGCCCAGTTGTTGAGACAGTACCTCGCCGACTGGTGCAAAGCGCTGCCCAAACCGCTGGTGCTGCTGCTGGATGAGGTAGACGCCCTTTACGACGATGTGCTCATTTCTACCTTGAGGCAGCTCAGAGACGGCTTTCAGACGCGCCCGCGCCATTTTCCGCAATCGGTAGCGCTGGTTGGCCTGCGCGATATCCGGGAGTACCGCCTCCGTGCCCGGGCGGATAATCCGTCGATCGGGGCGGGATCGCCGTTTAATGTCAAGGCTGAGTCCTTTTTTCTCCCGGTTTTCACCCGGGAAGAGGTACGTGCGTTGCTGGATCAGCATACCCAGGATACCGGGCAGGTTTTTTCAGCGGCTGTTTTTGAACGATTGTACGCCTATTCCTGCGGACAGCCCTGGCTGACCAACGCCCTGGCCAACGAGATCGTGGCCAGGATACTCAAAAACGACTATACGCGCGCCATTACTGCGGAGATGGTGGACATCGCCAAGGAGCGGCTCATCGAACAACGGCAAACCCACCTGGACAGCCTGACCGACAAGATCAACGACCCCGGGTGCGGCCCATTGTTCTGAGCATAATCAACGGCGAGGCACCGGCCTTGACGGATTTGATGACGCCATGCGGTATTGCCGCGATCTGGGGATCATTAGTGCGGATGGCCCTATTCCTTTGCCAACCCGATCTATCGGGAAATTATTACCCAAATCCTCAACTCTTCCCTTCAGTATGGCATCAACCAGGACCTCGCGCAAACGTCCTGGTACCTGCGCCCCGGCGGCGCGCTGGATATGGACCTGCTGCTGAACGCCTTTGTGGATTTCTATCGCTGGCATTCCGAATCCTGGCTGGAGCGCTTTCAGTATAAGGAAGCAGGGCATCAGCTGCTGCTCGTGGCCTTCCTGCAGCGCAGCCTCAACGGCGGCGGCCGAATCGAGCGGGAGATGGCGATCGGCAACGGCCGCACGGATCTGGCGGTGTTCTGGCAAGATCAGGTCTTTCCCATTGAGCTCAAGATGCATCACAACGCCCGGTCCGAACCGGATGGCTTGCAGCAGCTGGCCCGCTATATGGACAAACTCGGCCAAAAGCAAGGCTACCTGATCCTGTTCGAGAAAAAAACGTCGGAAGAGCTGCCCTGGGAGACGCGCATCCGCAGGGAAGTACACGAGGTGGATGGGAAAGAGGTGATTTTGCTGGGGATGTAGGGGGCTGCCGGTTGGCAGACTATGCCCATGCCGCAGGACATTTTTGGGCTTAGCGTCTGTAACCGCCAAATTTATTTGGCGGAAGCATGGGGAAAACTGCACACGGGGCCAAATAAATTTGGCCGTTACAATAGGGGCTGGACAGCATCTTTCTAAAATGTCAGTAGGGTGAAGAAAGCTTCGCCTCATGGGCAAGACCGGTCTTTTGAGGCAATCCCCAACCGTGGGGAGTAACCTCTACGCCTGTAGGCCTGGAACTTTAAAAAAGCGAATTCCAGAATAATCCGGAACCCCATGGCGTTTAGGAAGGTAGTTGGTTCTCAACTTTTAACGCCAAAACCAAGCTCCATGAAACCCCCTTCGTCGCATGCGGACGCTGCCTTTTGGGCCTGCTTGCTCTTCCATTGCGGCCTTTCCACGAAGGCCATTGCGCAACTACCGGGCGCCTGTCCCATTCAGATCGCCAACCAGAGCAGCGAGAAGCTGATGTTTTACCTTCTCGAATCAGGGCCAAACTCGATAGCCTATCCCTGGAACCATTTACGGTTGGATGCACAACCCCCGCAACCCAAACCTCATTGGAGCTGGGTATGAACAGGGCCAAGTATACTTTCCCGTTTTTTAAAGACAAGGACCAGCCCGTTCGCATCGCCTTTCTGGGAGGATGGAATTTCAAAAGTGGAAGGCAGCCGGCTGGACTCTCTGTGGCGGACCGCTATTGGCCTACAGGATTCCCCGGAAGCTGGTATTGCTTTTTCCCTGGAGCGCTTCGGAAAGCCAGGGTTTCAATCGTTTAGCCATGCTACGTACCGACACGGCCCTGGCTATCCGATTTTAAACAATTATGTTCCCCAGCTTAAAAAAAGGTCCAACACGGCCCCCGGGGGTGGGCTCGGGGGCCCCCGCCCGGGCTCGGGGGGGGCGCCGGGGGCGCGTGCGCCCGTGCGGTGCCGTGCCCCTGTGGTTTGGCCCTTCTGCGTTGTGCGGGGGGGTATTTTTTCCCTTCGCCCGTGTACATGGATAGTTTGATCCGCCAGGTTCGGGGTCTGGAACCGCCGCAGGAGAAGTTGTTAGGGATTTGATTGACCTGTCTCAACGAAGGCCCGGGACCGACTTCTATCATTTCGATTATGGAGGCATCGACGGAGATACCCTGAATACGGCAAGCATTTTTGAGATATAAGGGAAAGAAAATCTTAGTCGATTTTTTTGGGCAAGCTAGTTCGCCAGTGCCGGAGAAAAACCAAACGCTGAAACAACACTATGCCGAAATCCTGGCAAACAACATTCAAATTGTCGGTTTTATATTGGACGACAACCTTCGGATTGGAAAAAAAGCGTTGCAAGAAGATCAAATACCCTGAATCGCAGGGGTTGATCCTGCCGGAACAAAAGGAAACCATCTTAAAAAGGTTCTTCTGTGCAGGAGTTCCTCATACCTTACTGTTCTCGGAAGAGGAAAGCTATTGTTTCTTCATCCTCCCCTCGAAGTCCTTTTGAAGCATTGAGGTATTATCCAGCGAACAGGGCGCCTTTGGCCAGTTCGTTTTGAGCGGGAACGCCAGCATGAACGGCAAGGGTTTATTTCTTAACACCATAATTCGAATTGCTTATGCAACCAGGACGCGCGATTTTTTTTGGGACCATGATCATATTAAGCGCTTTTACCCCAGTATTTAGCCAGGGCCTCACCGGTAAATGGTATAACAGTGATAAGCCCAGCGCCTATATGGTATTTGATTCGGCTAACATTTTTAAGCTATATACCCATCACGAAGTGGTTTGGGCTAAATGAAAAGAGGAATTACCCACTGTCCGGAAGTTCAAGGTCAGTAGTTTTCGCAATTCGTTTCTATGTTCTTTGACATTTTCTAAAAAATGGATGATGGCCTGGCGAAACTTGGCGTAGGTATCGTAGTAAATGGAATGGAGCACTTCTTTTCGCAAGAAGCGCCAGAGCCGCTCAATCAAATTCAAGTTGGGGGAATAGGTCGGCAGGAATACAAATTCAATGCGCTGGCCAACTGCCCAATCCTGCAGCCAGGCGCAGCGATTGTAGCCTGCATTATCGCACACCAGATAGATCGTTTTCCCGGGGTGCTTTTTTAACAGCTTCCGGCAAAGCCGTTGGGTTGATTGGGCGTTGATGCACTCAGCCACATCATAGGCCAGATGCTCTGGTTTGGTTGCCCGGATTGCGGCATTGATATTGACGCGCTTGCGGCCGCTGTTGCAATCAATTTCAAAATCCTGGCCCTTGCGGATCCAGCCCCGGCCTGTCTTGGTATTGTGCGTAGGATGCGTACCATCAGCAAAGTAAACTTCCGCATTCCCGGCCGCTACCTCTTCGAGCAATTCCGGTAAGGTTTCTTCCAAAAAAGCGCGCTGTTGCGCTTCATCGGCTTTACTGGGAACCGCTTTGGTTTGTTTGTAAACAAAGCCCAGGCGGTGCAACACATCCCGCATCCCGGAGATGGTATATCTTACCCGGAAGGTCTGCTTAACATAGTCACAAATGGCTTTGGCGTCTATGTACAGATATTCGTCCAGGTGGTCAGACAGGGCTTGTTCCTGCGCTTGGGTCAATTTGCCGCTGTAAGGAACATACCCATCTTCCATATACCGCTTTAGTCCCTTTTCCTGGAAGGCTTTCACATAACGCTTGATCGTATTGTCATCCAGGGTCAGGCTCATTTGAATATCTTCCATGGACAAACCCCGGTGGAGCATCAGAAGAACCGTCGCTTTGATAAACCGGCGGCGATGAAACCGATCCTTCTTCTGGATCCGTTGCAACTCTTTGATCTCTTCCGTGCTCAGTTGTAGTTTCATGCCAAAAAGTTACGAATTTTCCCAAATCATTTCGCTAC
>JADJPL010000008.1 GCA_016713275.1 Haliscomenobacter sp. | reverse complement strand
CAAGTTTAAACTGAAAAGCCAAATCCGGCACATGGCTTCAAAGGATGTTTTGCTGGATGTACTGGAAAAATTCACTTCATCTTATATCAACCTCACCCCTTTTGAAAAGGAAGACCCGGACGGTAGAAAATTGCCGCCACTTTCCAATTTGGGGATGGGGTATGTCTTTGAAGAGCTCATTCGTAAATTCAATGAAGAAAACAACGAAGAAGCCGGAGAACACTTTACTCCCCGCGAGGTCATTGACCTAATGACGCATATTGTTTTTGAGCCGATCAAAGACAAGTTGCCACCCGTTATGACCATTTACGACCCCGCTTGTGGTTCGGGCGGGATGCTCACAGAATCGCAAAATTTCATCAAAGACGAAGAAGGCGAAATCCGTGCTTCGGGTGATGTGTATTTGTACGGCAAGGAAATCAACGATGAAACCTACGCCATTTGTAAGTCCGACATGATGATCAAAGGCAACAATCCCGAAAATATCCGGGTAGGTTCTACCCTTTCCACCAATGAATTTTCGGGCCACAACTTTGACTCCATGCTTTCCAATCCGCCTTATGGCAAATCATGGGCAACGGACTTAAAGTACATCAAAGACGGTAAAGACATCATAGACCCTCGCTTTGTCGTGAAGCTCCGGGATTATTGGGGCAATTCCGAAGAGGTAGATGCCACGCCGCGTTCTTCCGATGGCCAGTTGCTCTTTTTGATGGAAATGGTGGATAAAATGAAGCCTCTGAGCCAAAGTATCCTGGGGTCCAGAATTGCTTCGGTACACAACGGTTCCAGCTTGTTTACAGGGGATGCCGGCGGCGGCGAAAGCAATATCAGAAGGCATATCATCGAAAATGATTGGCTCGACTGTATCGTGCAGTTGCCCAATAACCTTTTCTACAATACCGGCATCACTACCTATATATGGTTTTTAACAAACGCCAAACCTGAAAAACGAAAAGGGAAAGTCATTCTCATTGATGCCTCGCAACGCTTTGCCAAACTCCGCAAAAACCTGGGCGCAAAAAACTGCGAACTAAGCCCACAGCACATCAAAGAAATTCAAAATGCCTATTTGAATTTCACGGATGTGGAACGCAAGGGCGAGGATGGTTTGGCCGCTAAAGTGTTTAATAACGCCGATTTTGGCTATTACAAGGTGAGTATTGACCGCCCTGCAAGGCTGAAAGCCCAATTTTCAGAAGAGAAAATAGCCGATTTGCGTTTTGAAAAATCCCTCAAAGAACCCATGCAATGGGCCTACGACACGTATGGCGAAAAGGTGTATGCCGATTTAAAATCGCTGGAGAAAGAAATATTGGACTGGTGCGAAAAAAAGCGGCCTGGACTTGAACGCCAAAAAACGCAAAGAGCTTACCTCCAACGATACCTGGAAAAAGCAAAAAGACCTGCTTGACACGGCGACTTTGTTGTTGCAGCGAATCGGAGCAACGGAGTTTAATGACTTCAATCTGTTCAGCGCCACGGTGGATGAACTGCTGAAAAAGGAGAAAATCAAACTCACTGCCAGTGAGAAAAACCAACTACTGGCGGCGGTGAGCTGGTATGATGAAACCGCCGAAAAGGTGATCAAAAAAACGGAGCAGCTCAGCGGCGACAAATTAGATCAACTATTGCACTACCTGGGCTGCACGGTGGAGCAATTGCCCGATTTCGGCTACTACCCAAGCGGCAAAAAGGCTGCCGGCCGGACAGGCGGGGCTGAATACATCATCTACGAAAGCCAAACCGACCTGCGCGACAGCGAAAATGTACCGCTCAACGAAAGCATACACGGCTATTTCCTGCGGGAGGTGAAACCACACGTACAGGAAGCCTGGATTGACCTGGACAAAACCAAAATCGGCTACGAAATCAGCTTCAATAAATACTTCTTCCAGCACAAGCCCCTGCGAAGCATTGAAGAAGTGAGCGCTGAAATTTAGGCATTAGACAAGGAAAGCGATGGATTGATCATGGACATTTTAAATCTGGGCTAAGATGGAACTATCAATTGATTTTGTCAAACAACTCAAACAGCACATTCTTGCCAGCCGGTATCTGGTGGCAAAAATGGCGAATGCGGAATCCTTGCGCTTGTATTTTGCCATAGGACAAGATTTAGATACAGAAATAAAACATAACGCCTGGGGAGATAAAATTCTGGATTCGGTTGTCGGCGCGTTTACAGCAAGAACTGCCTGGATTAAGAGGCTTTTCGGCGTCAAAATCTGAAAAATGCGTTTGTTTTATACGAATGGCGTGATTGAACTATCTTCGGTTGTTCGTCAGTGACGAACCAATTGAATTCAACGGGAACCAATTGGTTTTTACAGTGACTGCCGAATACAAATGGCGGGGGGGGGGGGGGGGGGGGGCTGGCGCGGCCGGGCCCCGGCCGGCGGGGCCCCGGGGTTTTCTTGTCCCGCCCGCCGGAGCCCCCCCTTCCTCCGCCCCCCCCGAAAAAAAGGAAAAAATGTGGGCCCGCCCCCGGTCGCAACCCGCGGGGGCCCTGCAAAACCCCGAAACCCTGCACCCGAACTCCGATACGCCCTGCCCGATGCCGAAACCCTTAAAAAATTGATGGAATGATGGACGCAACGCAGACAACATTTCAGAAATACCCCGCCTATAAAGACTCCGGCGTGGAATGGCTGGGGGAGATTCCGGAACATTGGGAGGTGAAGAGGTTGAAATTCGTTTTAGCATTAAGTCTAACGAAAAAGTATCGAATTTGGATAGCGGTTTGCCATACGTAGCAATGGAAAATGTAGAATCAAAATCTGGGAGATACATTCACACAAGTTCTGAAGTTGATGGATTGTCAAATAGATTTAAAGTGGGTGACATATTGTTTGGCAAACTTCGTCCATACTTGGCAAAGGTTTATTTAGCTGATTTTGATGGAATTTGTTCGACCGAGTTTTTAGTTTATAAAAGCTCTAATTCAGGCTATTTTTCTAAACTTCTGCTTTCTGATAAATTCATTCAAGTTGTAGATGGGTCAACTTATGGTGCAAAGATGCCAAGGGCTAGTTCTGATTTTATTGGAAATTTAGAAAGGTACCTATTCCTCCTCCCCTCCACGAACAAACCGCCATCGCCGCCTTCCTCGACGACAAAACCGCCAAAATAGACCGGGCCATTGCCCAAAAAGAAAAGATGATCGCCTTGCTGAAAGAGCGCAAGCAGATCATCATTCAGCATGCCGTGACTAAAGGTCTGAATCAGGATTTACAGGATGATGGGATGAACAGGATTGATGACGGAGGAGATAAAAATCCTGCAATCCTAAAATCCTCAAAATCCCGATTCAGACAAATGAAGGACAGCGGCGTGGAGTGGATTGGGGAGGTGCCGGAGGGCTGGGAGGTGAAGCGGTTAAATTCAAGCATATATGAGAATTCATTTAGAGGGGACATCCATCTACTTCCAGAGTTAATGAATGGATACAGGCTGTTAAGCTGTCGATACGGAATATTGTTTATTTAGCCAATATATATAGAGATTTCTGATAGTAGAGTCTCTAATCAAACATTTCAAAGAAATAGGCTCCAAATTTTTAATTCAAAGGTAGATATTAGTTGGCACATAGTTGGCATTGCATTTGGAAAAGTAGCAGTCGGCTTATAAATCCAGATATAAAATGCCATGAAGTTTATCAATCAGCTAAATATCAAAAAAATGTCATGTTTCTTGATTATATTATTCACCTAACAATTCTGAAGATACTCTCAATCCTTTTGTGGAACAAACAGGTTTCAGCGCAACCGGATTTATTTGGGTTCCATTTTAAAATGCTTATTTGCCATTTCCCTCGCTAGATGAACAAATCGCCATCGTCCAACACATCGAAACCCAATCCGCCAAAATAGACCGTGCCATCTCCTTGCAGGAGCAGCAGATAGCAAAGCTAAAGGAACTGAAGGCTACGCTGATAGATGGAGCGGTGACGGGGAAGATAAAAGTGTCTGAATCAGGATTTACAGGATTTAAAGATGGACAAGATTAACGCAGCTTAGCAATCCGGGGAATCCGGAAATCGAAATCTGATTCAGACAAAAGAAATTGAAAATGAATTTAGACGACATAACCTATAAAATAAACGGATGTGCCATGAAGGTACATCGAACGTTGGGGAATGGTTTTCAGGAAGTTATTTACCAACGCTGTTTGGCCATTGAGCTTGAGCGCGCAGGTTTGTCTTTTGTGCGAGAATTGGAACACGACATCTTTTATGAAGGCTTCCATGTAGGGACCAGAAGAGCAGATTTTGTGGTAGAGGAGCGAGTGATTGTCGAGCTAAAAGCACTTATCAATTTAGAAGACGTTCATTTGGCACAGGCTAAAAACTATGTAGTGGCTTATGATAAGCCGATTGGATTGCTCATTAATTTTGGATCAACAAGCTTACAATTCAAAAAAGTATTTAATCCTAAATTCAATCCTGATAATCCTAAAATCGAGTAAATCCTGATTCAGACAAAAAAGAAACAGCATGCCATCACAAACCAACGAAGCCGCCCTTGAGTCGGCCATCGAAAAAGCCTTAACAGGTACTTCTTTGGAGGAACTAAGAGCAGGTAATGATGCAGTCATAGCGGTGAGCGAGCCGGCTGCCCTCTACCGTGGCGGCAATGGTTTTTATATCGGCCAAGCCAATGATTTCAATGCACCATATGCTTTAGATGAAACGCGCTTCTGGCATTTTTTAGAAAGCACCCAAAAGGAAGAACTTGACAAGCTGAAACGGGCAGCAGACTGGAAACTAAAAATACTGGAACGCTTTGACCGCATGGTGAAGAAGTACGGCATCCTTCGTTTGCTCCGCAAAGGACTGGAAGTGGAAGATGCCCATTTTACGCTCCTGTACCAGGTACCTATGGCAAGCAGCAGCCAGGCAGTAAAAGACAATTTTGAAAAAAACGAATTTAGCGTCACCCGGCAAGTGCGTTACAATACCGAAAACCAGCGGGAAGAGATGGACATGGTGGTTTTTGTGAACGGCTTGCCCATCGCTACTTTAGAACTCAAAAACGCCTGGACGGGGCAAACGGCGAAAGTACAAGGCATTAAACAGTACAAATATGACAGAGATATTCGCCAGCCTTTGCTGCATTTTGGGCGTTGCATAGTTCATTTTGCGGTAGATACGGATGAAGTATATATGTGCACCAAGTTGGAGGGCGCCAACTCGTTTTTTCTGCCTTTCAACAAAGGCAACAACAACGGAAAAGGCAATCCGCCCAATCCGTTTGGCCACAAATCGTCCTATCTGTGGGAAGAGATATTCACACGGGCCAGTTTGACCAATATCATCCAGCATTTTGTGCGCTTTGACGGCAAATCCACCGATGTACTGGGTAAAAGAACCTTGTTCTTTCCACGCTATCACCAATTGGACGTCGTGCGCAAGCTGCTCGGCCACGCTTCAAAAAACGGCGTCGGGCATACCTACCTCATTCAGCATTCTGCCGGTTCGGGCAAATCCAATTCCATTACCTGGGCAGCTTATCAATTGATTGAAACCTACCCCGAAAGAGACGGATTGCCGGGGCCAAAGGCATTCAAAACCCATTGTTTGACTCGGTTATTGTGGTTACAGACAGGCGATTGCTCGACAAACAGCTCCGTGAAAACATCAAAGAATTTTCGGAGGTAAAGAATATTGTTGCACCGGCTTTTTCATCCAAAGACTTGAAAGACAGCCTGGAGCAGGGCAAAAAAATCATCATCACCACCATTCAGAAATTCCCTTTTATAGTAGATGGCATTGCAGATTTGAGCGACAAGCGATTTGCCGTCATCATTGACGACGCGCACAGTTCGCAAAGCGGAACGGCAGCGGGTAAAATGAACCAGGCGATGGGTGTTGGTCCAAATGAAGAGGACGAAGAAGACGTGCAGGATAAGATTCTGAAAGCCATGCAAGCCCGCAAAATGAAGGGCAATGCATCCTATTTAGCTTTTACCGCCACACCAAAAAACGCCACCCTCGAAAGGTTTGGCGTAAAACAGGAAGATGGCACATTCAAGCCATTCCACCTGTATTCCATGAAACAAGCCATTGAAGAAGGCTTTATTTTGGATGTCTTGGCCAACTACACCACCTACAAAAGCTATTACGAAATCGAGAAGTCCATTCAGGACAATCCGCTGTTTGACACCAAAAAAGCACAGAAGAAATTGCGTGCTTATGTAGAAAGGCATAAGCAAACCATTGGCACCAAAGCGGAAATCATTGTGGAGCATTTTATCAGTAAAATATACAATACCAAAAAACTGAAGGGGAAGGCAAAATCAATGGTCATTACTCAGAATATTGAGTCGGCTATTCGCTATTATCTGGCGATCAAAAAAATATTAAAAGACAAAGGAAATCCGTTCAAAGTGGCCATTGCGTTCTCCGGTAAAAAAACCGTTGACGGCATAGAATACACCGAAGCAGATTTGAATGGATTTGCAGAAAAAGATACGCGGGATCATTTTGATACGGATGATTACCGCATGTTGGTGGTAGCCAATAAATACCTGACCGGCTTTGACCAACCCAAACTGTGCACCATGTACGTTGACAAAAAACTGCAAGGGGTATTGGCCGTTCAGGCATTAAGCCGTTTGAATCGGGCCGCAAATAAGTTGGGAAAGAAAACAGAAGACTTATTCGTCCTGGATTTTTTCAACGAAGCAGAAGACATACAAGCATCCTTTGACCCATTCTATACGTCCACATCATTGAGCGGCGCAACGGACATCAATGTATTGCACGAATTGAAAGGCACATTGGATGATGTAGGGGTTTATGAATGGGAAGAAGTGGAAGATTTTGTTGCCAAATATTTCAACGGATCAGATGCCCAGCGATTAAGCCCCATTATTGACATTGCCGCCAATCGCTTCAACGTTGAATTGGAATTGGAGGATGAAGAGAAGGCTGACTTTAAAATCAAAGCCAAACAGTTTGTCAAGATATACGGACAAATGGCCTCCATCATGCCTTATGAAGTATTGGATTGGGAAAAACTCTTTTGGTTTCTCAAGTTCTTAATTCCCAAACTAATCGTCAGAACCAAGGAAGATGAATTGATTGACGAGCTTTTAGAATCGGTCGACTTATCTACCTACGGCCTGGAAAGAACAAAACTGAATCATGCCATTAGCTTGGATGATTCAGCTACAGAATTAGAACCACAGAATCCTAATCCGAGAGGCGCCCATGGTGGTGACGAGGAAAAAGACCCATTGGATGAGATCATTAAATCGTTCAACGAAAGGTGGTTTCATGGTTGGGATGCGACACCCGAAGACCAGCGTGTGAAATTTATCTCCATAAGCAAACACATTCAAGCTCACCCAGACTATCAAACCAAAGTAGCTGACAATAAAGACTCACAGAACCGTGACCTGGCGTTTAAGAAAATATTGGATGATGTAATGGGTCAACAAAGGAAGAAAGAACTCGAATTATATAAACTTTATGCAAAAGACGAATCCTTTTACCAGGCATTGTTTGATACTATGAAACGAATGATTGATAACCCAAGACTTGGGCAATAAAACAGAAAAATTGAAGCCCAGCTTTTGTTTATTCTGCAGGGTTGCCGGTTAGAGGCAAATCCCATACTTTTGTATAAAATCCATGCCGTATGAACTGGCGCGATCACATTGTTTCGGACCCTGACATCTTGCTTGGCAAACCTACCATCAAGGGAACCACAAGGCATGCCTTGTCTGTACGATCGTTTTTTTGGGGGGTCCAGATTCGAGATTCAAGGGTTCAAGGGGGCGTTTTGGCGTTGGGGCATTTTCTGCCTCCTGAACGCTGCAACTGGGCAGAGGTCGCATATCAGGCTTGACCGGCGCTTCAAAATCCGCTATATTTGGATTTCATTTAATGCGCAAGCATGGAACAATTGGTATTAAATCAGCTCAAGCGCCTTCCGGAGCACCTTCAGATTGAGGCGCTTCATTATATTCAGTATCTGCTGTTCAAAGAGCAGGAGCGGGTTGCTGCATCATCGGCTCCGGCGCCTGCTTTATCAACCGATGCGGTAACGGAGGAAGAAAGGAAAAGACGCATGGCCATCGCTTCCCGCTTCAAAGGAAGCCTCAAACAAGCTTTTACCGGTTACCAGCCGGCAAAACACGAGTGGTACGAGCAATGAACGTATTTATAGATAGCAGCCTGTTGGTCGAATACGAAAAGCTCAATCGGCCTGAATTGTTGGAGGCACTCATGGCCAGCAACCATCAGCTTTTCATCAACCCCATCGTAGCCAGTGAATACTTGTATCAACTTATTGGAATTCTTGGCGGGCGCTCGCCAATGAGTATTTGTGAAAGTGGAAAGATTGGCGAGACGTTGGGCAGGCACGACACCGCTGTTTTTCTCTCTGCCTTTGAAATTCTCTCCATACCTGACAAAGCACTCCCGATGGCGATTGACTTAATGAAAAAGCACAATCTCCTGCCCAATGACGCCATTATTTTAGCAAGCTGTAAACTGGAGCAGGTGGCCGTCCTGGCAAGTTTTGATACTGATTTTTCTGCTGCTTGCCGGGCAGAAGGCATCCAACTCATTTGCGAAGTCGCCGATTTCAGCTGATTCAAGATTCAAGCGTTCGTTTAGGCTAAGCTCGGCTACTTTGTTACCCCAGGAATCCGTATCCACAACGAACCCGTGCTCGCGAGCATTTTTAATGCGACGCGGGCTGTCTTCAAGTCTCTGACTTGACTTTTCTTCTGTTCTGTTATACGCAAGTCGGAGACTTGCAGACAGTACATGTCGCGTCGCAGACGCTCACGAGCTAACGCGAACACTTCGCGCCAGCGGGAATGTAAATAATGGCTAATGCTTGATCCTTGCCATTCGGATACTTCCAGGGGTAGTGCCCCCTGCCGGTAATACAGGCGCTTTAGCAGGGGAAGGGGACAGGGAATCCCCTTGAAGGCGAACAACGCACACGCCATTGCCGTTGCGCTGACTGTAGTAAAGCTCGCCTGTTTGGGCGTCTATCCGGAGCGCTGTGGGGCTCTCCGGAAGATCGATCAAATGGGGCTCGGGCATAGGTACGGGGCTCCATCCGATCTGATTGCTCAAAGGACAGGCCCAATAGAGCACCTTGCGCACCGTATCGAGGGAGGGGCCATCGGGGAACGCACCTGCATTGGTGATAAACTCGGGTTCGTGCCGCATATCCTGTAAATAAATCCGGCCAATGCGGTGATTGCTTAGGTCAGTATAATACAAAATCTGATTGGCTTGGTCAAGCTCGATCCCGGAGGGTTTTCCCTGCAGGCGGCCAACCAGGGAGGGCGCCAAGAGTTTTCCTTCATAATCGAAGCAGGAGATTTCAGAACGCCCGTAATCGGCGTAATAAATGCGTTTGTTGGGTATATCCAGCGCAATGCCTGCCGGGTATCCCAGGGGTTCAGTCACCCGGGTATTCAAGGTACGAGCTTCAAACCCCGAGAAATCGGCGTTCATCTTTGCCCGGGAGACACAGAGGTAACCGCCATGCGCATTGGCCCAGTAGAGCATCCGGGCTTCTGGGTCGTATTCTATCCCATTAATGAATGGCGTTTTGGATACCAATTGCAATAGGCTGTCTTTTTCCAGATTGAGCAAAGCGATGCCGTCGTCGTTGCGGATAAACAAGTACCTGCTTTCCACTTTAGGAGGATTGGATTGGAAAGAAACTATCCAACCCTTGCTGCCCCAGGCCAAAAGGACTGCCGCAAGAATAATAAGCCCAATGCTTGTTGTCCAAGGAAATACGCGGAAACTTTTGGAGGCGGGGGGGGCTACTACATTGGAAGCGGCATCATCGGGTTGCGGGTCGGTGGTCAAGCCTTTTTGAGCCAGAAAATCCTCATAGGAATCGAAGCCGAGATAAATCGCGAATAATTCCCTGGTAGTCCGGTTGCCCTGACTTTCCCGGGTGATAAATATTCTCCGGAAGGAATGGTAGGACAAACCGGGTTCCTGGATATCGCCGTTGCGGGTTGCGCTTACTCTGCATAGTTTGGCTTTGGAAGGATCCTGCCGGCATATCAGGCTGAGCTTTTCCTTGAAGCGGATAAGGAAGGACTCGATTTTGAACCGGTTCCAATCCCCGGGCGGACCGTTTAGGGAATCCTGTTCGAGGAGCAAGGCGATTTCGTGCCAAAACTTTTCAGTCTGACTCATGAGGCGATCGGGATACAAGCGTGAAAGAGACGAGTGGCGGTTTACCAGGCATAAAAATATGGATATCCTGTTACTCTAGTTATCTTGTAGAGGTAATTTTTTTCAGCAGCTTCCTTTTGTTGCAAAGTTGTTTCAGCCCTGATTTGCAATGGGGTTTCGGGTGTTTTACTGAATGGATGGCATAAGTTTGCTGGGTGCCGCGCATTTTCGGCCTCAAAGTAAAAACCTGAAATTTCCCGGAATATGAGAACTGTTCCATTACGCCTGGTACTTCTGGGGCTGTTATGCCCTGTTTTTTTGAATGCTCAATCCGAATGGGAACTACCTCCTTCTTTTCAAAATGCAGTGGCAATGCCTTTGCCACAATGGAAACCGCCTAAGGTTGGCAATGCCCTTAGCCTAAACAGGGCGGTGACGTATAATGCCCTAACAAAAGAAGTACGGTATGAATCGATACCAGCGGAACCAGCCGGATTTTTGTCAACGCCAGGGCCTTTACCCGCACTTCAGGAAATAATTCCTCAGGGTGATCGTGGAATTGTTCCATTTATTTTTTCGAATCTCACCCGAGTAACGAATACGTCCTCTTATCCATGGTCGGCGAACGTGAGGTATTTAATAACATGGCCGGACGGCAACCAAACATGGTGCTCAGGCGCCATGATTGATCCTAAGCATATCCTGACTTGCGGTCATTGTGTCTATAGTAAAGAAAATGGCGGATGGGCTGAAAAAATTACTGTCGTGCCTGGATATGACGATGGTAAATTGCCATTTGGCACCTCTGAAATGATTCATATGATTACTTTCGAGGGTTGGGTAGATAAGGAAGACTGGAACGATGACATTGCTGTGATTCGCGTTGAACGTCCAGTTGGAGCATTAAGTAGTTGGCATTCTATGAGTTGGAATGAATCACCAAATTTTTATACCTCTAATACTTTTCATAATCCCGGTTATCCTGGTGGCCCTCCGTACAATGGCGAAACCATGCTATATTGGTCTGGTAATTACGACTATTTGGTAGGCGAAACCCCCAGGCATAATAATAGGTCATATGGTGGTCAAAGTGGAAGTAATTCTTGGGTGATACAAAATGATTGGCCTGTTGTTTATGCTGTCTTATCGCATGGTTGGGATAATCCCCCAGCCTGGACAGGACACGTAAGGATCAATGAGTATAAATTCAATGAAATTGTTAAATACATGGATAGCGACAGCCCTTACCGGTCGGATTTAATTCCACTTGATGTAAGGGTTACGCCTAATAAAGTTAAGGCCGGGGAGGCATTATCTTCGTTTTCCTTTTTTATACATAATTATTCCTCTTCGGCTTTTTCTGGTACAGTTAACTACAAAATATATCTGTCTGCTGACCCAACCATTACATCAAGTGATATTGAAATTTGGTCTGGGTTTATCTCGAATGTATCAATGGAGGCAAAAGGAAGTTTGAAAAGCGCTTTTGATTCAAATTTTCCAGTAATACCTGTCAGTGCTCCTTCCGGGCTTTCTTACCTTGGCGTACTCATTACTAATAACGATGCAAATAGCAACAATAATGGTACGTCTGGTTGGGATGTTTGGCCCATAAATGTGACAGGTAACGTCAATCTTTCTGCTAGTCCAACCTCATTGAGCTTTGTAGCTGGGGGAGAAAGCAAGACCTTTAATATCACTTCCAATACCAACTGGACCGTCTCCGAGGCGCTGTCCTGGCTGAGCGTGAGCCCTTCGTCCGGCAGCAACAACGGCAGCGTCATCGTCACGGCTCAAGCCAATACAAGCACTTCTTCCCGTACCGGCACAATTTCCGTTTCTGCAAGCGGCGCGTCCACTCAAGCCATTACGGTGTCTCAAGCGGCGGCTGCTTCCCTGGCGGTTTCGCCCAGTGCGCTCAGTTTTTCTGCAAACGAGGGGAACCAAACGTTATCCGTTACATCGAATGCCAATTGGACGGTAGCTTCCTCCGCTACCTGGCTAACGTTCAGTCCCGCTTCCGGCAGCAATAACCGCAGCGTCACCGTCACAGCGGCAGCCCATACCGGAAGCAGCGCCCGATCTGCCGTTATTACGGTTTCGGGGACCGGAGTGCCGACTCAAACGATAAGCGTAACCCAGGCAGGCGTGCCGGCTGCCTGTGCGGTGCCCCCCCCAAATATGCGCCTTGATAGAAACGGCTATTCCTGGTCTATCGTCCGTTGGGACAGCGTGCCGGGGGGTGACCGCTTATTCCTGGAGGCGCAGGTTTGCAAACGAAACCGTTTGGACGAGTACGAATGATAACTGGACGGCAACTGGGCTAGTTACTTCCAACCAACTTCCATGCACGGAGTATATCTTCCAGGTGCGCGCGGTTTGCGAAGGTGGCGTCTTTGGCCCCTGGTCGCCGGAGTTGCTCGTCAAACTGGACGGATGTGGTGACCCTTACTGCTATTCCTATGGCATCGCAACCAACGATTGGATGGCCAGAGTGGATTTTGCCAATGTGAAGAACGTTTCGGGGCGGACGTATGGATATGGGAATTTTACCCAGCAGCTGGCACTTGCAGAGAAAGGCCAATCTTATCCGATCACTTTATTTGCCGCGCACAACAGCTCAAGCCAAAACGAGACGTATTACTGGAACGTTTGGATAGACTGGAATCAGGATGGAGACTTCGCTGATTCCGGAGAACGGGCCTTTCCCAATCAGCTACCCGTTTAGCGTCAATTGGCGGGTTTCAGGGAAACATCGCGATTCCTGCCACCGCCAGTACCGGACGCACGCGCATGCGCGTCGCTTTATCCATGACAGGAACAACCGACCCCTGCGTCAGAGGGGGTAGCAGAGACGTGCAGGATTACAGCGTAGAGATCAGCGAGCCGGACATGACCCTGAGCGTTTCCCCTTCCACCTTAAGTTTCCTCAGCGGCGGAGAAACCAAAACACTTTCTGTGAGTTCCAACACCTCCTGGACGGCGAGCAGTTCCCAGCCCTGGCTATCCCTGGCTCCCATGTCCGGAAACAACAACGGCAGCATTTTCGTCACCGCACCACCCAATACGGGCGCCAACTCCCGATCGGCAACCATCACAGTTTCCGGTACCGGAGCCCTTCCTCAGACCATTACTGTAACTCAGGCCGGAGCTACCCCTTCCTTTAGCGCCTCCCCCACGGCACTCAGCTTCGATTCGGGCGGGGAAAGCAAAACGGTTACCGTCACTTCCAACACAAGTTGGACGGTTGCCTCTTATGCAAGCTGGCTCTCGGTTACCCCTGTTTCCGGGAGTGGGAATCAAACCTTCTCGGTTACGGCTCAGGCAAATATCGGCAGCATCGCCCGCAATGCCGCAATAACCGTCTCCGGCAGCGGAGGGGCTTCCCCAGAACATATCCGTAACCCAAACCGCACAAACCGATTCTTTGGACGCACAACCGGCTTCCCTGCGCTTCGGCGCCGGCGCCGAAGCGCAAACGGTGCGCATCACCGGCAATGTCACCTGGATGGCAAGCACTCCGGCGCCCTGGCTCATGCTGGATAAAACCGGCGGCGCCGGTAATGGGGAGCTGATGCTAACGGCGAGCGCCAATACGAGCGCACAGGAGCGCAGCGCCTCAGTGACCATTCGCGGCGGGTCGCTTACGCGCACCCTTAACGTGGTGCAAGACCCCGTTGAGGCCCCCGCTCTGCCAGCCTCATGGACCTTCAAAGCTACCGAAAACAGCCATACCATCATCCTGACCACTAGTTTGGACTCGGATATAGAAGGCAAACCCATAGCTGTTGGCGATTATGTAGGCATATTTTTTCAGCAGGAAGGAAAGGATATTTGTGCCGGCCATGGGGCATGGACCGGCAGGAATACGACCTTTCCGGTATTTGGAGACGATTCGGATACCCCGGTAAAAGACGGCCTCAGCGCAGGCGAGCTCTTCAGGGTGAAAGTCTGGCAGGCTGACGCCCAACAGGAACTTGATGCAGTAGTAGCATATGCCCCGCTTGGCACGCAGAACATTGTCAACGCCACCGACCGCTACCTTACCGACGGGTTTAGCCTGATTACTTCGATAAAAGCTTCCAAGACCGAAACCCTGATCATTCCATTGAAAGAGGGCTGGAATACGGTGTCCAGCTACCTCGTGCCTGAGGGGGCGGATTTGAATACCCTGCTGAGTAATGTACCTGCCGTGCAGGTGGTCAAAGACGCAGCAGGCAAAACCTATATCGCCGATCTGCAGATCAACGGCATCGGGGATTGGAAAGTTACCGAAGGCTATCGGGTACGTGCGGCCAGCGACACCGAACTGCGCGTAAGTGGCAAAGCGGTAGATCCGCTGACAACCCCTATTCCCATCCGGAGCGGCTGGCAGATCATTCCGGTCTTTAGCCGGGCGCCACAGCCTTTGACGGATGCGTTTTCCGGCATCCTGAGCCTCGTTGAGGTGGTAAAAGACAACAAGGGGCAGGTTTATCTGTCTGAATTGGGGATTGACAATATTGGTACGCTAACCCCCACACATGGCTATCGTCTGAGGGCAAAGGCTGCGGGCGAGCTCCGCTTTAGTCCGGAAGGCATGCTTCCCACCCGGGCCCGAGTTTGGGGAGATCTACTTGCCGGCTCGGCGAGCGATACCATGCAGTATTTCCTTTTGCCGCAGAAATACAATACCGGTGTGAACGCCACCTTGGTGTTTCTGGCTGCTGCTGCGGGGGAGGTTCTGCAGGTTGGCGACGAAATCGGTATTTTTGCAGGCGACACCCTGTTGTGCGGTGCGGGTAAGTACGCAGGCGTAAACCTTGCCGTTACAGTTTGGGGCGATGATGCCGATGTGCCCGGCAGGCAGGGGATGTTGCCTGGAGAGCATTACAAGGCGTTTGTATGGAAGCAGGCAGAAAATAGAACCTATCCCCTTGTGCCGGTATTTCCCCAGGGAAAGGATACGTATCAGGAAGATGATGTAGCCGTTATCCAGAGCCTAAGCCTGCTTGCTACTTCGGTTACAGAAAAAAATCGGGGTGGGGCTTTTGCCGTATTCCCCAACCCCAGCAATGGGGACCTGACGCTCATGACTAAAATAGCAATAGCTGGACCGGCGCAGGTGCGGATCATAAACGCCGCCGCCTTGGTAGTTTGGGAGAAGCAGTATGCTGGCGGTATGTCTGCCGGCGTTGCTCAACAGGTACATCTTGCGGGTATGTTGTCTGGCGGGTTGTATGCGGTGCATATTCAGAGCGCCGAAGGGGTATGGGTGAACAAGATACAGATCGTCCGTTAAGGAAGCTTTTTACTTGGAGGCGCGGAGGCATGGAGCTCTCCCACTCCCCGATATGCTGCCGCATCTGCCTCAAGCGCACCCCGAGGCGGGTGCGGCGCGCGTCCCCTGTGAGCCTGGGCCGGCCTCGGCAGCGGTATCGGGGGGCGTTTAGCTGGGCACTGGATGCTTGCTGCCAGTAGCATGGATGGCAAAGCGCAGTGAAACAGCGAGGACGCCTTCGCAACTTTGCCGCACGGCAAATACGATTTTGCTGTCTTTGTTCCAGGCAGAATAACCCTTGCTTTTTCCTCAAACACCTGAAACCATGCAACCAATGAATGCTCTGCCCTGGCCAGGCTGGCGAAAAATCGGGTTTCGATTCTTTTTTATTTACTTCCTCCTTTTTGCCTCGCCCTGGACCTGGCTGGACAGCGTTCCGGGCGTCTCTTTCGTCACCAGGTACTGGTATATGCTGGATACCTGGATCGTTCAAACCTGCAACCGGTATGCGCTTCGTATTCAACCGGAAGTCGCGCCGGTTTTTAACGGAAGCGGGGAATGGGACACACCCTCGTCATCAAGAAAATGCAAGCAGATACTATTCCGCTCTTCACGATGAAGTACGAGCTGCAGTCCCCGGCAAGCCTGCGCCTGTGGACCGTCATCCGGGGTGATTCGCTGTATCTGGAAATCGTTCGGAGCCGAAGGCATTTTCAATTGGCCGAGCGGCAGTTTTATTGGGTATCGGAAGAGAACCGGTGAGTGCGCGTTGCAGGCTGCTATTGACGCATGAAATGCCTGGGGATTCGAGGGCGTGAACGGTGCCAGGTTCACTCCTTCACCATCTCCACCTCCCGCGTATCCGAGTTCAGCCGGATGCGGACGGCTGCCCAGCCCCGGTTGCCGGTTTCGCGGTTGAAGGTTTCGGCGAGCTCGGCATCCGTGGCAGCCTGCAGCCGGGTTTGGAATTGTTCGAAAAGGGTGGAGGTCAGTCATGGGGCATGAATTTGGAGCGGAGGGCCTCGTCGCTTAGTTTCTTCAGCTTGGTTAACAGATCCTTGTTGCTGGTTTCTTCGTTGTTGGTTTCTTCATTGCCGCTTAACAAGTCATCCAATTGGAAAAAGGCGGATTTCAGGGCTTCCACCTGCCCAAAGAATTCTTTGAACTGACTGAACTTGTGCGGAACCCCATGATCCCAGATAGTGACGTCTTTGGCATGCATGATGATGTTACGGAGGTCATTGATTTTTTGATAGCTTTGATTTGCTTTTATGAAAGCAAGGTCGTGTAATGGTTTTTCGTGATAACCTGAAATACCAAACTTCATAAGATCATAGAGGTAGGACAATTGCAGGTTCCCATATTGTTTTGCCTTTTCCTTGAACTCACCTTCCCTCATGTTTTTTAGTTTGTCATCATAATATTCTTTTTGCTTATTTCCACTCTCCTTTTTGATTTTATACTCAAAAAAGGCTTCCAGATGAGAATATTCGAATTTTTTCCTCGTCAGATAGCTTCTCAGTCCTTTCTCAAACTGAAAGAGATTGCGGAAAAGACTCTCATAAACTGGCATTTTGACGTAATCTGTAAAATGCACTATCCCGCTAAGTTCCCCGCTCCCCGAGGAAAAGCAGATTACTTAGACTCTGGTCCATTTTATCCAGAACAGCTGGATCAAAGCACCCTACGGAGGCTTTTGCAAATTGGTTTTCTGTGGTTCGAATTTGCTCCCAGCTCTCTTCTTTAAGATACCAGCAGTGCTGACCTTCACAATCCGGGAAAAGGTCTATGCCGATGACTTTACATATCCTCCGGCAGACGGCTTCGTGTTCCGGATCGAAGTAGATCAGATTCCGGGTGCAGATGTCGGACAGGGCAGGTTCGCTCCAGGGTTGCATAGGGTGGGGTTGAAGGGGGGGGAAAAAATATGCGTGCGGATCACTTCCATTCCTCCGATATCGGAATTCCGATATCGGGACTCCAGAAGCAAAATATAATCCCTCGTTCCTTGAAGGGCCAAAAAATGGCCGATCTGCTTTCGGAATGGCCTGGCCATCTCGGTAGCGTTGATCATCTTGTTGCCATCCGAAAACTCGAAGGAAATTGGAGTACCTTCATAATCAAATTGCCGAATATCGCTCATAAGGTTAGGTTGATCCGTAACAAAATAGGGCATTTTTGGCAATATCCTTCCAGACTTTTACACTTTCCGACCAGTGAAAAGGATCCCCGCTTCCAACCCCTTCTCCAACTCCCGCACCTCCATAATCACTCGATCCAGGCTCCCCGCCTCCGCGTGCCCAAAGCCGAAACCCTTTTTCGGCAGCGCCAGCACCCAAGCAACCGGCGCTTTGTAGCCGGCCCTTCCCCCCCTCCCCGGCGCCTTTTCCGTTAGAGAAAGGGGATCTTTTTATCTTCGATTGGTGTTTGAAAACAAATCGAGTAAAATGAAAAAAACAACGAATTACCTGTGGGCGGCCTGCTTCCTGCTGGTGAGCGCCTGTGGAAATGCTCCTGCAAAAAGCGATAAGCAGGAAAAGGCGCCGCCTTCCATTACCATTGCTGTAGCGGCGAATATGCAGTTCGCTATGGAGGCGCTTATGAAAGCGTTTACCGAAAAAACCGGCGTGCGTTGTGAAACAACGATCAGTTCCTCCGGCAAACTGACGGTCCAGATCAAAGAGGGAGCGCCGTTTGATGTTTTTGTGTCTGCCGATATGAATTACCCCGAGGAAATTTTCCAAAGCGGGCTGGCTGCCGCTCCTCCTAAAATATATGCTTACGGGAAATTGGTGTTGTGGTCGATGAAAGAGGCCCTCACCCCGTCCCTGGAAATGCTGGGCGAAAGTTCCATCCGGCATATTGCCCTGGCAAACCCCAAACTGGCGCCTTACGGAATAGCCGCTGTGGAGACGCTGAAAAACCATGGGCTTTGGGAACAGGTGGAAAAAAAGCTGGTATTCGGAGAAAGCATCGCCCAAACGAACCAATTTATCATCACCGGAGCAGCAGAAGCCGGGTTCACGGCCTTGTCTGTCGTATTGTCGGATCAGATGAAGGGAAAAGGCAAATGGATCGAAATTAACCAGGAAGACTATCCTCCCATTGCTCAGGGCGTTGTGGTGATTAAAAGGAAAAACGCCTCACCGCATAACGCGCTTAAATTCTATGACTTCCTTTCCTCTGAAGAGGCTTCCGCGATTTTGGTGGCATTCGGGTATGGCGTTGACAAGGGTAAATGATCGAACGATCCGGATTCAGGGATTAACCATTCCGGTTGGTGGATGGGGCAAGCGTGCGGGCAGAGGCATAGCCTCCACTTCGAGTGGGTCCGAGGCGGAGCCTCGAACCAGGTTTTTTTGAACAGTCTCCCCAACAAGGTTAGCTCCCCCGTCCCCCGTCCCCCGTCCCCCCTCCGTCCCCGTCTCCCGTCTCCCGTCCCCCGCTCCGTCTCCCCGTCCCGTCTTCCGTCCCCCGTCCCCGCCCCCGTCCCCCCGTCCACCGTCTAACCTCTAACCCTCCGCCTTCAGCCCCACCGAATACAGCGATTCCCCCGTCATATCCTTCAAATCTACGGTCAGGACTTTGGTGGCCGCGTTGATATTGACTTCCCCGAAAAACTGCATGCCGGACAGCGGGCTCAGGTTGGCCTGGCCGGGCGGCGGCGTTTTCTGGAACAGGACCTTGGGGCCGAACGTGTTGTCGAGCTCGTTGGGGCCAAAGGTGCCCGCGTTCAGGGGGCCGGAGACGAATTCGTAGAAGGGGCGGAATTCCTTAAACTGGGCTGCGGCGGGGTCGTACTTCAGCGCGGCGGTATAGTGGACATCGGCGGTGAGCCAGACGACGTTCTTGATCTGATTCTGGAGAATAAAACGCAGCAGGTTGGCCATTTCCAGCTCGCGCCCAAGGGGTTGCCCGCTGCCGTTGGCGCCGTTTTCGAAGGTGTTTTTATTGATGTAGTCGTCGTAGACGATGAGCCCGATCGGCATGTCGGAGGCGATTACTTTCCAGGTCGCTTTGGAGGCTTTGAGCGCTGATTTCAGCCACTCCATCTGGGTTTTTCCGAGCAGGTCCGTTTCTTCTCCGGGCGCCGTCTGGCGGTTGGGGCCGTTGGGGCTGCGGTAGGAGCGCAGGTCGAGCATGAACACGTCGAGCAGCGGCCCGTAGGGGATTTGCCGGAAAATGCGCTCGGGGTCGCGCAGGATCGTCCGGATGGAGGTGTACTCCAGAAACGCGCGCTTGCCCCTGGCGGCCAGCAGGGCGACGCTTTTTTCTTTGTAGCGCGGGTCGGTCAGGATCTCCTGGGGGTACCAGTTGTTGAGCACCTCGTGGTCGTCCCATTGGTACAGGATGGGCACGTCGGCGTTGAAGCCCCGCAGGTTTTCGTCGAGTAGGTTGTAGGCGTAGTTGCCGCGGAATTCCGCCAGGCTTTCCGCTACTTTGGATTTTTCTTCGGTCACCAGGTTGCGCCACAAGCGGCCGTCGGGGAGCTTGATCTCGGCGGGATGGGGCCGTCTGCATAAACCGTGTCCCCGCTGTGGATGAAAAATCGGGGTTGCGAAGCCGCATGGTTTCGTAGATCTTCATCCCTCCGATCTCGGGGTTGATGCCGTACCCTTGCCCGCAGGTATCGCCCGACCAAAGAAAGCGGATGTTCCTCGCCGTTTTGGGGACGGTGCGGAACGTGCCGGTCACGGGTTCCGACCAGAGTTTGAGGTCCTCCAGGCTTTGGAGGCGGACCCGGTAAAAAATCTGCTGCCCCTGGGGAAGCCCGCTGAGGTCGATTTTGGCGGTAAAATCCGATTCGGGCAGGGCGGCAGGCCCTTCCACGGTTTTGAACGTGGAAAAACTTTCGGTGGCAGACCAGTCGATCCACATCCGGCTGGGCCGGCTGGACCGGGACCAGATCACCGCCCGGTCGGCCAGAATATCCCCGGAGGAAATTCCCAACGGCATTTCGGGCCGCATCGATGGGCTGCGGAAAATCCCCCAATAGGTCTTCTGAATAGGCGCCAGAGCTAAAGACGCTCCGGCCAAAGCGGTTTGCTGGATAAATTTGCGGCGGTTGCTGGGCATGGGAAGGTTGTTTTTTTACAAGGGCAAAATAGGGATTTTTGGGGTTACCTGGAAATTTCAACCTGGCGCGAGCAAGTCCAGATACTGGTTAAAGGTTTCATCCCCATGCCCCCCTTCGAAGGGGGAGAACGCCATGCTCTTAAAGCTAAAGGCAGGTTTTCCCCTCTTTGGACTAATCTTGTAGGAGGGACAAAACACCCGCTGCTCGGTCTCACTACACACACTTGCCGCCCGACACCTGGAGCCTTTGGGAACCCCACGAAGCAACTTTCCCCCTTTGAAGGGGGTTAGGGGGATGAAACGTCCGGGATGCTGGTAAAAGCATTTCAAAAGTGACCAATGCACAGATTGAGCAAAAGTGAAGGATTCTATTTATTCATCCTGCGGAGAGTGCAATTCGACCCATTCATGGATATGTGCACGAACATCGTGAATTCGGTTCAGAACTTCCCAACTCGAAAAACGTAGAATCGAAAATCCAACCTTTTCCAAATTATCTTGTCTAATCCGATCATACTCTTGCTGTTGCTCATCCAGATGTGTAATTCCATCTACTTCGATAATCAACTTTAATTCTTTGCACATAAAGTCGGCTATATAGTGAAGAACTGGCCGTTGTCTTAAAAAGGTATAACCCAACATTTTTTTCTTACTCAAAACATACTTCCAAAGGTATATTTCGCTTTTAGTCGAGTGGTTTCTGAGGGTTCTTGCCCTTGTCTTTAATTTAGGGTTGTAGTAGAAGTTGTCATTGGGGAGTTCTGACATATTTTTTTTTGTAAATATATTGTTATTTATTGATTTTGTCAAATTTTCCTGGAGTTGAGGGTTTCATCCCCCCGACCCCCTTCAAAGGGGGACACCGCGATGCCTGGCAGTTCAAAGCGGTTGAAGCAAACTAACACCAAATAAAAACTCCCCCCAATTATTCCTATTTTAACGCAAATTTTCCGACGATGAAACCTATGCTGCACGACCCCACGCTGTGGAAAGATAAAGCCTTCCTCGACGGCCAGTGGATGGCCGCGCCTTCGGGCGCAACGTATCCGGTGATCAACCCCGCTTCAGGGGAAACCCTGGCGCTTGTTCCCGATATGGGAGGAGCGGAAACCCGCCTGGCGATCGAGTCGGCGCACCGCGCGTTTCCTTCCTGGAAAAGCAAAACGGCAGGGGAGCGGGCCCTCCTGCTGCGCCGCTGGTATCAGCTAATGATGGACCATCAGGATGATCTGGGGGTCATCCTCACGCTGGAGCAGGGAAAACCGTTGCCGGAAGCCAAAGGAGAGATCCGCTACGGCGCCTCGTTCGTTGAATGGTTTGCCGAGGAGGCGCGCCGGGTGTACGGCGATGTGATTCCAGGCCACGAACAAAGCAAGCGCATCCTCGTGCTGCGCCAACCGGTAGGGGTGTGCGGGATCATCACCCCCTGGAATTTTCCCAATGCGATGATTGCCCGCAAAGTGGCGCCGGCTCTGGCGGCAGGCTGTACGGTGGTGATCAAACCGGCAGAGGCTACGCCGTTGTCGGCCCTGGCGATGGCTGTGCTGGCGGAAAGAGCAGGTATTCCGCCCGGCGTGATCAATGTCGTCACCGCCCAGGACCCTCGGCCGGTAGGCGAGGAACTGACCTCCAACCCGTTGGTGCGGAAAATCTCCTTCACCGGGTCTACCCGGGTGGGCAAACTGCTCATGGCGCAATGCGCTGGTACCGTGAAGCGCCTCTCGCTCGAACTCGGCGGCAATGCGCCCTTCATCGTCTTTGAAGACGCCGATTTGGATGCCGCCGTAGCAGGCGCCATCGCCTCCAAATACCGCAACGCCGGACAGACCTGCGTGTGCGCCAACCGACTGCTCGTCCATGAACGCGTTGCCCCGGAGTTCGCTCCGAAACCGGCCGAAGCTACCCAAGCGCTTCCGGTAGGAGACGGCATGGCCGATGGGGTCGTCATCGGCCCCCTGATCAACGAGGCCGCGCTGGAGAAGGTAGAGCGGCTGATCGGCGACGCCGTCGCCCGCGGCGCTGAAGTCCTCACCGGCGGCAAACGCCACGCCCTGGGCCGGACGTATTTCGAGCCCACCGTCCTCCTGGGCGCTCTACCCGGAATGGCCCTGGCCAAAGAAGAAATCTTCGGCCCCGTTGCCCCCATTTTTACGTTCCAAACCGAAGACGAAGCCATCCGCATGGCCAACGATACCGAGTTCGGACTAGCTGCCTATTTCTATGGTAAAGATATGAGCCGCATCTTCCGCGTTGCCGAAGCCCTGGAATACGGCATCGTCGGCGTCAACACCGGAATGGTCTCCACCGCCGTGGCGCCCTTCGGCGGCGTGAAAGAAAGCGGCTTCGGACGGGAAGGCGCCCGGTACGGAATGGACGAGTTTCTGGAGATGAAGTATGTGTGTTTGGATATTACGTGAGAAAGTTACGAAGACTCCGCAACGCTCAACCCACCGCAACCCGCAACCCCAACCCAACCCCGCACCCGCAACCCAACCTCGCAACCCCCCCACCGCAACCCCCCCAACCGCAACCTCGCAACCTCGCAACCTCGCAACTTCGCAACTTCGCAACTTCGCAACTTCGCAACTCATTTAGTTGGCTACCCCCCTCAAACTAAGCGCCTGCACCTTCGGGTCCTTCTCCGGGGAGAGGGTGAAGAAAACGGCAATATCTTTCTGGGTTCCTTTCAGGATAAACGTTCCCCGGAGCTGGTTTTCGGGCTGGATAGGCTCAATGGAAAGGATTTTTCCGGCGCTGGCGAGGAGGGCTTCGGCTTCGGTTTTCCGGTGGTTTCTGGAGCGGTCGAGGTAGAAGTTTTCGGCCAGGATCTCGGCGCCGAGGGCTTCGTCCCAGGTTTGGATAAGGCGGGCGACTTGCTGCTGGCGTTTGATCAGGATATCGGAGGGCGGCAGGGTGCGGGGTTTCAGGTTGGCTTGGCGGATGAGGGTCCGCATGGCCAGTTCGTTGGCGGCAGCGGCGGGAGCGTAGGTGCGGTTGGCAAAGGAAACGATGCCAACGCCATAGTCTGGGGCGAAGGTGTGGTTGCTGCCGAAGCCCGGCAGTCCGCCGCTATGACCGATCAGGGTCAGGCCCTGGCAGTTTTTCTGGATGCGGAGCCCGTATCCGTAGGCTGCCACAGAAGGGCAGGGGGCGCCGTCGTCGTCGCGGGCATTGGCAGCCAGGCGGGGCTCCACCATCCGGTGCATTTCCCGCACCGAGCCTCGTTTCACCGGCCCTGCTTCCGCTCCGTCACGGGCAGGCCAGGCGGCCAGGTGCAACGCCAGGTACTTGCCAAAATCTTCAATAGACGTGATCAGGCCGCCCATCGCGCCGTAGGCGCCGTCGTGCAGCATGGGCTCCGGTTTCCACTGGTCGTCTTCCCAGCGGTACCCGAGCGCCAGCAGGTTGGAGGGCAGTCCTTCGTATTCCCAATGGGTGTTGGTCATCCCCAGGGGTTTGAAAATCTGCTGGTCGATGTATTTTTGATAAGGCATTCCCGATACCTGCGTGACGATGCGCCCGAGCATAGCATACCCGAGGTTGCTGTACTCGTAGCCAGAGGAAGGAACGGTGGAAAACGAAATGCCCCCTTTCAGAAATTCCAGGAATTCCTGGTCGGTATCCTCCAACTGCTGATCGCCCCAGGGATTGTCCTCCGGAAACCCCGCCGTCATCGTCAGTAAATGATGAATGGTGGGAGGCGGGGCGTCGGTGGTCAGGGTTTTCAGGCCCGCGAGCTGGGGCAGGTGTTTGGTCACCGGATCGGTGAGCTGCAATTTGCCTTCCTCCCGAAGCTTGAGAATGGCCATCGCCGTAAAGCTTTTGGTCATGGAAGCAATCCGGAACAACGAAGCCGCCGTTACCGCCTCCTTACTCTCCCGGTTGATCACCCCAAGTCCCTTGGAATAAACCAGCTTGCCATCAACTACGATGCCAAAGGCAAGCCCCGGAATGTGTTGCTTTTCCATGAGCTCCAGATACTGGCGCTCTATTTCCGGGATGATGGCCTGGATCTTCTCCATCCGGTCGGGGTCCTCAAATACCGGCGGCTTATACCCCTTCTGTGCAGGAAGGGAAACGGCCAGCCCGGCCGTAAAAAGGATAAAAGATAGTAAGTAGCGCATATTTTTTATGTTGCGAAGTTACGAAGTTGCGGGGTTACGGGGTTACGAAGTTGCGAAGTTGCGAAGTTACGAAGTTACGAAGTTACGGGGTTTAGGGTAAGGCGTTGTGATACTTTGTTACATGGCTTACCTACGCAATCTGAAGATTGGACTATCCGTAGACGGAAGTCTACGGACAACAGGTTGGACTATCCGTAGACGGAAGTCTACGGACAACAGGCAACAGGATAGACGGAAGTCTACGGACAACAGGCAACAGGATAGACGGAAGTCTGAGCCTGAATCTCCAACCACTAACCACTAACCACTAACCACTAACCACTAACCACTAGCCTCCAATCTCCAAATTGGTTTTTGCGTTTTGGAGTTCGCTGAAGCTGTGCTGGTCTTTCTGGGCTCTGGCGATTTCCATACCTTTCTGGTAGGTAGCGAGGGCGCGATCCGGTTGGTCGAGGGTTTCGTAGAGTTTTCCGAGGTGGTAGTAGAGGCCGACGTAATCCGGGTGGGATTGTTCGAGGAACAGGTAATAGTCCAGGGCCTGATCGGTGTCTTCCAGTTTTTCGTATTCTTTGGCTAAGGCGAATAAGAGGAATGGATCGCCGGGCGTCTCTTCGAGCAGTTCGAGCAATTGGATCAGACGTTCGTGCATCAGAAAGCGATTTTACAGAAAGAAAAAAGCGGGGAACATTCCGCCGGATGCAAGGTTATGAAATATAGAGGAAAGTAGCGCAAGGGAGGATGAAAAAAACGGCTTTCCGTTGAAATTCAGGGGGCAAGCGCATGGCGGGAGCGATTTAGCGAATTTTCGCTAAATTCCTTTTTACCCGGGGAAAATCCGCTATCTTTGCCCTGCTTGAAAAACCATTTTACCGCATAACCCAATCCAATATGAAAATACTGGTATGTGTAAGTAAAACTCCGGATACGACCGCCAAAATTGCCTTCAACGGAGCGGGGACGGAGTTGGACGCCAACGGGGTTCAGTTCATCATGAACCCATACGACGAGTGGTATGCCCTCGTGCGCGCCATCGAGCTGCAGGAGGCATTTGGCGGTACGGTAACCTTGCTCAATGTAGGCACGGAAGCCAACGACACCATTATCCGCAAGGGGCTGGCAATCGGCGCCACAGATGCGATCCGGGTCCATGCCGAGCCGCAAAGCGCGCTGTATGTGGCCAGGCAGATTGCGCACATCGCCCAAGCGGAAGGCTACGACCTCATTTTCATGGGCAAAGAGACGATCGATTTCAACGGCGCCGAAGTAGGGGCCATGGTTGCCGAGCTGCTCGACCTGCCGTTCATCTCGTTCGCCAGCAAGCTGACGATGCCCGATCCCCAAACAGCAGTGGTGCTTCGCGATATCGAAGGCGGAGCGGAAGAGCTGGAGTTGTCCACCCCGTTTGTCCTGAGCGCCTCCAAAGGGATGGCGGAGCAGCGCATCCCCAATATGCGGGGCATCATGATGGCAAAGACCAAGCCGTTGAAGGTGGCCGAGCCCATTCCCGCCAAAGACCTGGCCGTCGCCGCGCATTTTACGCTGCCTTCCGGAAAAAGTTCGGTGAAACTGATCGATCCGGAGCACATGGAGGAACTGGTTCGCCTGCTGCACGAAGAGGCCAAAGTCATCTAATTTTGCAAACCCTTCCAAATCCTTAATAATTATGGTATTGGTATTGGCAGAACATCAGAAAGGAAAATTCAAGAAAACGGCTTTTGAGGCCGTAACCTACGGGTATAAAACCGCGCAATTGCTCCAGACTTCCTGCTGCGCGTTGGTGCTTGGGCAGGCGGACAATCCGGGCGAGCTCCGGGCTCTATGGCGCCAGCAGGGTATTCACCGTAGCGGGCGAAGGGTTGGAGCCTTTTGATCCGCAGGTCGCCGTAGTAGCCGTTGCAGAAGCGGTTAAGGCGCAGAGCGCTCAGGTCGTCATTTTGAGCCAGTCCGCCAACGGGCGGGCCCTGCTCGGCAGGCTGGCGGCGCGGCTGGATGCCGGGTCGGTTTCCGGGGTCAACGCCCTGCCTGCAGTCGCGAGCGGGTTTCAGGCCGCCAAGCCGGTGTTTGGCGGCAAAGCCCAAGCCATCTACACCCTGACGTCTCCGATCAAAGTCCTTTCCCTGGCAGGGAACACCCTTCAGCCCGAGCAGACCGGCGCCGAGGCGCCGGTAGAGGCGCTTTCCATCGCGCTTCCGGCAAGCCGGATTCAGGTGCGCTCGGTGAGCAAAGTGGAAGGAACAGTGCCGCTTCCGGAAGCCGAAGTCGTCGTTTCCGGAGGACGGGGCCTGAAAGGGCCTGAACACTGGGGGATTCTGGAAGAACTGGCCGAGGCGCTGGGCGCAACCACGGCGTGTTCCCGTCCGGTGGCGGATGCCGGCTGGAGGCCCCACCACGAGCACGTAGGCCAAACCGGGATTGCCATCCGCCCCAACTTGTATATTGCCGCCGGTATTTCCGGCGCCATCCAGCACCTGGCCGGAGTCAACAGCTCCAAAACGATTGTGGTGATTAACAAAGACCCGGAGGCGCCTTTCTTCAAAGCCGCCGATTACGGCGTGGTCGGCGATTTATTTGAGGTCCTTCCCCGGCTTACCGCTGCCGTAAAGAAGTATAAGGAAAACAGGGGATAGATTTCGCGCACTACTGGACATTTTCGTTTTCCTGCCACCCAGACCTTCCAGGTTTTCGAAACCTGGAAGGTCTCATTCTCATTGTCCCAATGTCCAGTAGTGTAAGATTTACGTTACCTAAAACCAAAAAAATATTCGTCATTCTTTAAAAACCATTACCTTTGCAGCCGCTGTAACTGATTTTAGTAATCACTAACGGTAAATGCTTAAACTATGAGTCTTTATCTTCAGAAAGAAAAAGTGGAGGAGATCTTCAAAGAATTTGGAGGATCTTCTGCCAACACCGGCTCCGCCGAAGGCCAGGTGGCCTTGTTTACCTTCCGCATTCAAAAGCTCTCCGAGCACCTGCAGGCAAATCGCAAAGACCACGCCTGCCGCCGGACGCTGCTGATGCTGGTCGGTAAAAGAAAACGCCTCCTGAAATACCTTGCTCATAAGGATATTGTGAAATATCGCGAACTTATTGAACGCTTAGGTATCCGTAAGTAACCAGCAAAGAGGCTGCTTCCAGGCTATATAGTTCGAAGCAGCCTCTCTTGCTTTGCGTGCGTTTTGGAATTTTTTTCAGTCCTTCCTCCGTTGACCGGACCTTTGCGCCTACCCATCAGGCGCGCCGGTGCTTGAATTCCCCGGTCCAACAAACGGAAAACTGCTTCCAGATTCCCCACTGCGGTTCAGCCCTTCCAAGGTCCCTTGTTTTGGAAAATCAAGAGGTTAATAAATTACAAAAGCGATCATTTTATGGGACAACAGATTCCAATTACGACGTCCTTCAACTTGCCGGACGGCCGCGAGGTCGTTATTGAAACCGGCAAACTCGCCGCTCAGGCCGACGGCTCCGTCGTCGTCCGCGTGGGAAAAACCATGCTTTTTGCCACCGTCGTCTCCTCCAAAGACATCCGGGAAGGCCAGGACTTCTTCCCACTTTCGGTAGACTACCAGGAAAAGTTCGCCTCCGCTGGGCGCATCCCCGGCAACTTCTTCCGTCGCGAAACGAGGCTATCCGACTACGAAGTGCTGATCTCCCGCCTGGTAGACCGCGCCATCCGCCCGTTATTCCCGGATGGGTATCTGAATGAAACCCAGATCATCATCAATCTGATCTCCCTTGAAAAAGGGGTGTTGCCGGATGCATTCACTGCTTTGGCGGCTTCCGCTGCCCTGTCGGTGTCCAATATCCCCTTCCTGGGTCCTATTTCCGAAGTGCGCGTAGCCCGGATCAACGGCGAATTCCGGATCAACCCCGATAAAGCCGACCTGGCAGGCGCCGATATGGATTTCATCGTGGCAGCCACCGAGGAAAACGTCGTCATGGTCGAAGGAGAAGCCAACGAGTGCTCTGAAATCGACCTGGTGGAAGCTATCAAAGTAGCGCACGAAGCCATCAAAGTGCAAATCGATGCCCAGCGCAAACTGGCGGCGTTGGTAGGCGAAAAAGCCGCCAATAAGCGCCCCGCGCCGGTGATCGTCACCGATGAGGAACTCGCTGCACACATCGCCGAACGGACGAAAGATAAGATCTATGCGATTTCCCGCTCCGGCGCCGACAAGCAAACCCGCAAAGCCGGCTACGACCAAATAAAAACCGAACTCAAGCAAGCGTTGCTCGAGGAAAAAGGCGAGGAATACCTCAAAGAGAAAAGCGGCCTTGTCAGTGAAATTTTTGACACCCTGAAGAAAAAGGTGGTTCGGGAAATGGTTCTCACCGACCGTATCCGCCTCGATGGCCGCGGACTGGAAGACATTCGCCCGATCTGGTGCGAGGTCGATTACCTGCCTTCCGCTCACGGCTCGGCGGTCTTCACCCGCGGAGAAACGCAGTCCCTGACTTCGCTCACCCTGGGCACCAAGCTCGATGAGGCGATGCTCGACAACGCCCAGGAGCTGACCTACGAAAAGTTTATCCTGCACTATAACTTCCCCGGCTACTCTGTTGGGGAAGTGAAGCCGCAGCGCGGTCCCGGCCGCCGCGAGGTTGGCCACGCCAACCTGGCTGCCCGCTCCTTGCGCAAGGTGCTTCCAACCGGGCTGCCCTACACTCTCCGCCTGGTGTCGGATATTCTGGAATCCAACGGGTCTTCTTCCATGGCCACTGTTTGCGCAGGCGCCCTGGCCCTGATGGATGGCGGGGTGCAAATCAAAGCCCCGGTTTCGGGCATCGCCATGGGGTTGATTACCGACGGCGACCGCTTTGCCGTACTTAGCGATATCCTCGGCGACGAGGATGCGCTCGGCGATATGGACTTCAAAGTCACCGGCACCGAAAACGGGATCACGGCCTGCCAGATGGATATCAAAATCGACGGGCTTCCCTACGAGGTCATGGTGCAGGCTTTGGATCAGGCCAAAAAGGGCCGCGTGCATATTCTGAATGAAATGGCGAAAACGTTGCCCGCTCCCCGCGAAGATTACAAGCCGCATGCGCCTCGCATCGTAGAGATCCTGATCGACAAGAGCTACATCGGCGCCGTCATCGGCCCGGGTGGGAAGGTCATCCAGGAGATCCAGGCCGAAACGGGAACGATCATCAATATCTCCGAAGTCGGCGACAAAGGGGTCGTCAACATCGCCAGCTCCGATAAAGCGGCCATCGATGCCGCCCTGGACCGCATCCGCCGGATCACCTTCACCCCGGAAGTGGGCGATGTGTACCGCGCGGTGGTCAAGTCGGTCATGCCTTACGGCGTGTTTGTCGAGTTCAACGGCAAGAGCGGCCTGCTGCACGTGTCGGAAATTTCGCACTCCCGCGTAGAAAATGTGGAAGACTACCTGAAAGAAGGAGACGAGGTCAAGGTGAAGCTGGTCGAGATCGACAAGAAGACCGGCAAACTGCGGCTTTCCCGCAAAGCCCTGCTTCCTCCACCCCAAAAAGGCAACCCGAACAGCGGCCAGGAAGGGGATGCGCAGGAGCAGAAGCCACGCGAACGCCACGACGGCGACCCTAATCGCCATAAACGCAACTAGACCAGACGTTCTGCATATACGATTTGGGCAAATCCCTTCATTGACAGCGGATTGCCCAGGGATGGGTCCCCAATATGGACCCTCCCAGCCAGGCCGGGCACGCGACAGGTGTGACCCGGCCTGCTTTTTGTAGTCCTATAGAAAATGAATCAATGAATCCGCAGGCCTTTTAATGTTTTTTTCTGAAAAAGTCAAGTTTTCACAAAAAATGAAACTATTTTTAAGCGAAAAGCGTATAGCTGTATAGTTGTCATGTTCCAAAAACACCCTTATGCGCCAACTTAAGATTACCAATAAGATCACTGCCCGGGAAAGCCTGGCTCTGGATAAATACCTGAACGACATCGGTAAAATCCCCATGCTGTCCGCCGATGAGGAGGCCGAACTGGCCCGTCGTATCCGTCAGGGCGATCAGGATGCTTTGGACAAACTCACCAAAGCCAACCTGCGCTTCGTGGTGTCGGTAGCCAAGCAATACCAGAATCAGGGCCTTTCGCTGAGCGACCTGATCAACGAGGGCAACGTCGGCCTGATGAAAGCGGCGAAACGCTTCGACGAAACCAAAGGGTTTAAGTTTATTTCGTATGCCGTATGGTGGATTCGCCAGTCGATCCTGCAGGCGATCGTCGAGTACTCCCGCATCGTGCGCCTGCCCCTCAATAAAGTAGGTTCGTACAACAAAGTGAACGAAGCCTATCTCTCCTTCATCCAGGAGTTTGAGCGGGAACCCGCCAACGAAGAACTGGCGGAGATTCTCGATATGAGCCCCAAGGAGATCGGCAACATGCTTAAAGGCAATGGCCGCCATATTTCAGTCGACGCGCCGCTGAGCGGCGAAGAAGGCGACGCTACCATGCTGGACGTGATCTCCGGAGAAGATAACATGATTCCCGATGCGCAACTGATGGAGCAATCCCTGAAGGATGAGGTGCGCCAGGGCCTTTCGATCCTCTCTACCCGGGAGGTGGAAGTGCTTTCCGCTTACTATGGCCTGGATGGGCAAAAGCCCCTTACGCTGGAAGAGATCGGAGAGATGTATAACCTTACCAGGGAACGGGTCCGGCAAATCAAAGAGCGGGCTATTCGCCGGCTGCGCAAATCCTATAACCGCAATGCGCTGAAGTCGTATTTGGGGTAACCGGCGCTGGACAGGTAAAAAAACGCGTTCTCTTTGTGCCTGCTGGAGCAGGTTAAAGTGGTATCTTTGATGGGACTGGTTCAAAAACCGGCCTTCGCTGCTTGCGAAGCCTGTTTTTGAGGTAGTCCCATCGCGCTTTATGCAGTGCAGGCTGCCATCCTGTTTAATCACCTTTAACCCGCCAACCTCATGAAAAACAGTATGCTGCTGCTGCTCCTTGTCTTTTGGGCAGGGTTTTCCTGCCGCAAACAGACGCCTGCGCCGGCATCCCCCTCGGAGCCGGAAGCGGTCGTTGACGTTTTTACCGTAAATGTCGATGGGCTTCAGCTCCGCGCGGCGCCGGGGCCGGAAGGGAAAACCATCCGGGGATTACAACTCGGCGAGTCCCTGACCGACCTGGGGGAGGTCAGCGATTTCACAACGCCCGTTCAGCTCCGGGGAATCGCATTTAACGAACCCTGGCTCAAAATCAAAACCAGTAAAGGGGAAGAAGGCTGGGTTTATGGGGGCGCCCTTAGTTTTTCCAGCAGAGGGAAATCAGCTTCCGTCTTGCTGAAAAAACGCTTGCAAACATTTTTTGGCGAGGAGGTAGCCCAGCGCATCGACGCTTTCCGCAGCGACTGGGAGACGGTTTCTTCTTCCAACGCCCTTTCCGCCTGCTTCCTGGAGTCTGCCGGACTAAAAGACGAACTGAACGCCAAGCTGGAGTCGGGGATTCAGATCCGGGATTCGGGGGAACTGCCGGATCTGTTTTGGCTGGAAACCGCTATTCCCGGGCATATACCCCAGTTGGTCGCCGAGGGTACGATGTATACGCTGTTCGCGGATTATGGCGCCTGGCGGCGCAGAGCGGAAGAAACGGAAGGCAAGGAAGACGATGCGTTTTTCGACCTGTGCATCCGGTTTTTTCCGGAAGACAGCATTGCGTACTTCTTTCCGGCCTATTTTATCCAAACCTGGGATTATGGGGGGCACAGCCTGCTGGGGCGGGGTATTCACCGCCAGTTGCTGTCGGGGCTGGACCGGCTCTTCAGGGAAAAATCCCCGTTTACTCCAGAAATTCTCCGGATGAAAACCGATCTGGTTAACGATATTACCGCCGCAGAAGGAACGTATTGGGAAAAACAGGACGCCATTATCCGGGAATTGGAGGGTATTCTGGAGGCCAAATACCCCATACTGGACAAAGCGGACCTCGCCGCGCTGAGTACCCGGCTGAAACAGTTTCAGACGCCGGAAAAATTCAGCATCGTGCTGAACCAGCAGTCCGGAGAATAAAACCAGCGCGTGAAAAAAGCGTTTCTTATTTAATGGTACCCTGCAGGGTCAATTAAACCGAATCAACTATGGGTATTCTAGCCCTTTCAGCGATCATCATGGCAGGCGCCGGTTTCGTGCTTTTCGCCCAGTCCGCGCCAAACTATAAACCGGGCCGTAAAAAGGTGCAGGCCGATTTAAAGCGTATCCGCGACGAAGTGCTGGAGCTTTCCGCCGACCTGGCGCCAGTGCGCAAAGAAGATCTGGAACTGATCTCCACCCGGGAAACCCAACGTACGGTGAAGAAATGGTTTGTCCGCAATGTGAAGGCGGTCTTTACCTCCATTTTTGAAGAGCCGGTTATTGCGTATTACCACCGCCATTACCTGTCCAGTAAAAAAAAGGACTCGCTGATCTTTGCCAAAACCAGCAGGTACGAGTTTTTTTTCTGGCAGCACCGGGGGGAAGTGCAGATTGTGGTGAATGAACAGCCTTTGGGCGCATACGATGAAGCCGGAGGGCTGCTGACCAGCGCCCGGACCAAAAAAGTGATTGCCAAGCTGGACAAAACCCAAACCGAGGGCATGCCTATGCTGATCCAGGGCAAACTGGTTGGCCGGATGGCCAAACTGGGAGGGACTTCGGGCAAAAACCCGCTGAGCCAGCGCGTTTTCGAATTTGTCATCAACGACCTTAGCCCGGAGGAAGAAGCGATCGTACTGGCCATTGCCATTTTTGAAATGGTGCAGTCTAAAGCCGTCTGAACGCTTGCGGGTCTGCCGGTTTTTTACTTCCTTTACCCTTCGGAATCGTTTAAACCTTTTTCGCAACCCGTTGTTTGGCTTGTGCATGGTTTCTTCGCTTTAATGCTCCGTCCTTATGGAATTTACTAAAAAGATCAACCTGATCATCTACCGTTTCCGGGAAAAAGGCCTGGAGGTTTTTCTCGTCAACCCCCAAAACGACGAAACCTGGACTATTCCCACCGAACAGCCGGAAAAACCGGCTTCTGAACCGTTGCTGATGGAGGCCGGAAAAGTCATCGAGCTGGATCCCGTGCGGCAGGAAAACGGAGAAGTGGAAGAAGCCTGGGCGGTAGAGGGCGATTGGCATGATATCCCCTCCCTGAAATCCTTGCTTTACGACGATGCCCTTTTCCTAAAGGACAAGATCAAGGATATGGAAAAAGGCGCCTTTTTTGTTGTAAAAGAGGCATTTAAAAAAGTTTTGCCCCACCAGTACCAGCTCCTCAAAGAGCTTAAGGAAATCCTCGCCGATAGAAATTCTACAAAAAATATCTGATCCGTTCTTCATCGGGCATAAGCGACGGATTTTTTTCGTACATTTACCTGA
Organism: Haliscomenobacter sp.; assembly: GCA_016713275.1. Taxonomy (GTDB): domain Bacteria; phylum Bacteroidota; class Bacteroidia; order Chitinophagales; family Saprospiraceae; genus JADJPL01. Next base: position 340,069 of record JADJPL010000008.1, on the reverse strand, counting down.
AATTTCGGTTCAGATGAAGTTTTTTATTGACACGGCCAGCCTGACCCAAATCCAGGAAGCTAAAGACCTCGGGATTTTGGATGGCGTTACCACCAACCCTTCCCTGATGGCCAAAGAAGGGATTTCCGGCGACTCCAATATCCTGAATCACTACCGCCTGATCTGCGATATCGTGGATGGCGATGTGAGCGCGGAAGTAATCGCTACGGATTTTGAGGGGATGGTCGAGGAAGGCCGCCGCCTTGCCGGGCTTGCGCCCAATATCGTGGTCAAGGTCCCTATGATCAAAGAAGGCATAAAAGCCATCAGCTATTTCACCGAACACGGGATTCGCACCAACTGTACGTTGGTTTTTTCTGCCGCACAAGCGATCCTGGCCGCTAAAGCGGGCGCCACGTATTTGTCGCCTTTTGTTGGCCGGGTCGACGATATCAACTGGGATGGAATGGGGCTCATCCGGGAAATAGCGGAAATCTACGCCATCCAGGGGTATGACACCGAGATCCTGGCGGCCTCGATCCGCAATTCCCGTCATATTGTGGAAGCAGCCAAAGCTGGCGCCGATGTGGTCACTTGCCCATTGTCCGCTATCTACGGCATGCTGAGCCATCCGCTAACCGACCTCGGTCTGGAGAAATTCCTGGCCGACCACCGGAAAGCAAATGCCTGAATCTATGCGTGACCGGAAATAAAACGGTCGCGCTTTCGTTTTTTGGACAGAGGTTATCTATATACCATTTGAGGAACAGTCGCATCTGCGCTGTTCCTTTTTTTTGCGCATAGCGTTACAGGGCGGCAATCCGCTCCAACTGAAGTTCAATCATGCGGTCGACGACGGCGTAGGGATCGTCGACAAAGGTCTTTTTAATCCGATTACCCAGGATCACGTTGCAGGAAATGGCCTCATGGCCCAACAGGCGGGCGAGCCCGAACAGGGCCGAGGTTTCCATCTCAAAGTTTGTAATCCGATATGCACCAAACCGGAAGTGCTTTAACTGATCCAGTTCTGCCCCCCCGAAACGCACGGGGGCCCGCAGCTGCCTTCCCTGTGGGCCGTAGAACCCCGGGCTCGTGAGTGTGATGCCCTGCTCAAGCCCTTTGCCCAGGGATTCGGCCAGAGGGCCGTTGCCTTCGAACACATAAGGCGCGGTTGGCAGGGTGAAATGATAGGATAAGAACTCCTGAAGCGCCTCCCAGAGCTCGCTTTCCCGTAGCGTATTCTGAAACTGATAATAGTGCATGAGGTTGTCCAGGCCAATTCCAAACCGGGAAATGACGAGGGCGCCGGGGTCGAGGTCTTCCTGAATGGCGCCACTGGTACCCAGCCGGATCAGGCGAAGGGGTGTGAGCGACTCCCTGATCGTCCGGCGGTCAAAATCAAAATTGACCAGCGCGTCGAGCTCGTTGACGGCAATGTCGATATTGTCCGGTCCAATTCCGGTCGACAAAACCGTGAGGCGCTTTTGTCCAATCCTTCCGGTGTGGGCGACGAATTCCCTTTTGCCGGCTTGCACTTCTATCGAATCAAAATGCCTCGAAATGCGTTTCACGCGTTCGGGGTCGCCTACGGTAAGGATCGTCTCTGCGATGTCCCCCGGGCGCAGTCCCAGATGGTAAACTTTTCCATCAGGGGTGAGGACCAACTCGGAATCCGGAATAGATGGCATGGCCGTTACGTTTTCAGTGGTGTTCAAAGCAAACCCCAAAATACAGAGGTTTGGCATATAAAAAGCCGTAAACCTGCGTATTTTGGGGATCATTTTCAATGGAATGCTTATGGCAAAGAAGAACCAGCCCTTTGTAGATCTGAATGTTTCGGTGCAGGTGGCGCTGATTACGGGGATCGTGTTTGGCTTGCTGTTGTTGGGGGTGCGCCTGTTGATCGGTCATTTTCTTTGGGAGTACCGGGATTTGTCCTATTACCTCAATACGGGTGCGGCGTTGTTTCTGCTTTGGCTGGTGGTCACGGCTGGGGTGCGCAGCGTACAGTCGTTGAGGAAAAATGCCGGCGTGTTGCTGCTTTGGTTTTCGGGAGGCCTGACGGCGGCTGCCGGCGTGTTGATGGCCACCATCTTTTTCGCGTTGGCTTCTTCCACAGGATTGGATTTGGGGGCCAGGTTACCAACCCGGGAGGATTCCGTTTTTGCGCTGCTGGTGGGGTTGGTCTTTTCCCTGATTGCGCTGATCCACCTCAAAGTGCGCAGCAAAGGACTGGGAAATGCGCTGGAGATCCTTATTTTCGCCGGTATTTTAGTCTTGCTGCTTTATTTTTCCTAGCGTTCAGGGCTTTGGATCATCTGGCTGTTGCACCATCCGATATACTCTTTTATCGCCAGCCGGGCGGCGTGGAGGTCTTTCTGCAGGCGGGCTTTTTCAGATTCCCGGAGTTCCGACCTTATAACCGCTGCCTGAAGTTCCGTGCCGGCAAAAGCCATTCCCAGGATATGCTTTTCCAGCGCCAGGCGGCAATGGGCTTTTGTTGGGGCGGTCAACTTCTGCCGGGCGCGCTGGTAGTAGGGGCCGGCTTCGGGCAATTGCTTTTTCAGGAGTTCTCCGATTTCCCGGTTGGACAATTCCGGGTTGGATAGCAGCGCCTTCCACCTCCCCGGGAGGTTGTACCGGGCGGGGTTGTCGCGCAGGGAAGCGGTGCGCTGGATCGTTTCTTCCAGAGCGCTATTCAGTTCAACGTAGGTTTGGGTTTGGGCGGGAGAAAGCGAAAGCGGGTCGATGGCGGTCAACGCGGCGGCAAAGGATTGAAGCGACTGCTGGTATGCTTCGAAATCCTCCGGCAGCAGGTCTTCTTCCCATTCAGGCACGACGGGGCTCGGAAGGCGCAGCACCTGGACCGATTTTCGCTTGAGCAGGGCAAGGCGCGGGCCATCGGTACACGAAACCAGCACCAGCAGAAGCATGGCCCAAAGAGAAACGGTGCGGAAAGAGCGGCGGTTGGACATATAGCTCGGCCTAAAATTAGACGATCGATCTGCGTTTACGCGTAAGCGCCAAGATAACGGTTACGAGGAGTTGTTCTTCTTCGGTCAGGTTGGTGTTGTCGAGTACGACGGCATCCGGGGCTTTCATGAGCGGGCTGTCGCTCCGGGTGGAATCGATATAATCCCGTTCCAGCAGGTTTTTGCGAATCTCTTCATCCGGTACGGACAATCCCTTGCGGAGCAACTGCAGGCTGCGGCGGCGCACCCGTTCTTCCAGGCTGGCCGTGAGGAAGATCTTCAACTCGGCATGCGGAAAAACGACGGTTCCGATATCCCGGCCATCCATGACGATCTGTTTGCCCCGGCCCAACGCCTGCTGCTGCCGCACCAGGGCTCGGCGCACCTCGGGTATGGTGGCTACCGGGCTCACTTTCGCGGCTACTGCCATACTGCGGATGCCTTCTTCGACATTTTCCCCGTTGAGCAAAGTGACCAATCCTTCCTGCCCATATTGAAAATCAATATGAATCTGCTCCAGCGCGGCGTCCACCGATGGCTTATGGTCCATGCGGATGCCGTGTTCCAGAAAAAGGGTAACCGCGCGGTACATCGCCCCCGAATCGATATACACATAGGTTAACTCGGCGGCGAGGGCGCGCGCAAGCGTACTTTTTCCGCAGGAAGAGTATCCGTCAATGGCGATAATGATCTCGGACAAGCGAATGGTTTTAGGCGTCAAAAATACGTTGAGAACCGCTAAAAGCCAGACAAATTCCGGGACAATTGAACGAAAAAAAGAATCACCGGTTGGTAATCCAGCCGGTGATCCAGGTTATCGAAGCAAAAGGCCATCGATAAAGAGGCCTTAGTATTCGTCCTCGTTAAAAAGGAAGTCGTCTTTACGGGGGTAATCGGGCCAAATATCTTCGATTCCTTCGTACATTTCTCCTTCGTCTTCCATTTCCTGAAGGTTCTCAAGAACCTCCAGAGGAGCTCCGGAACGAATGGCGTAATCGATGAGCTCGTCACGCGTAGCCGGCCAAGGGGCATCTTCCAGGTAAGAGGCAAGTTCCAGCGTCCAGTACATAATTGGGCAACGTATTTAGTGAATAAGCAGTTTTTGACATCATGGGCCTAAAACGAATGCAATTTTCAGAAATTATATTCAAATAAGGAAATAGAACCCTGCATTGGGGTGAAAAAATAAAAAGGAAATTTAAAAGCAGGCCTGTCGAAAGGAGACGCGGCGTTATTTGTACTCTCTGATCAGTTGAAATGCCTGGGTTTGCCACCACTTGGAAGGTTCTCCCAAAAGCAAGCCATCAATGGAGCCGGTAGGGTCGCAGATAAAATAACGCCTGCCTTTGTGGATCACAAACTCCCCCCCGAGATTGGGAAGATCCACAGCCAGGGTCATATGGTTGGGATAGGCAATGACGATGGTAGGCACGATGAGGAATTCCCTGATCAACGGCATAGAGCAAGGCTGCCCGGTCTTCGCAATCGCTGAAGGGGTAATATAGCACCTCCTCCGCAATCATAGGCTTGCTACGCCCAAAGGACTGGATGTCTTCCTGGTACCGGAAGGCGGTTCGGGAGAAGGCCGTCAGCAGCCCTAAAACCTCCAGAGGCGGTTTGTTCCTGGTCAGGGCTTTCAATTGAGGAATTAAAGAGGCCCGCAAGGCGGTAGAAAAAGGAATATCAAAATAAGCGCCTTCCTGGATCAGCGGATAATGCCGCATCCACTGGACCACCGTTTGGTCGAGCTGGATTCGGAAGGTGGTGGGGTTGATCCTGAAACCGGAACTGGAATTCCTTGTGGTTACTTTGGCAGGAGCAACGGCAGTTCTTTAAGCTGAAAAGAGAAAGGGCGGCCGGCAGGATGCTCTGGCAGAGCGAGCAAATACACCGATTTATCGCTTTCTGGATTGTGTTGCCGGATAGCAGTCAGGTTGACGAAGGTGGCGCCTTCGTCGGTGACGAGCGGAACCTCAAAAACCTCCTCTTCCGTTTGGGCATACACGTATAATGCATTTCCGGAGGAAGCCATCCGGGTATGGAACCCGGATTCCTTAAGGAAAAACCAGAGCGCCAATTCTTTTTCATTAGGCGTATGGTTGGCCAGAATGCGGTCGATGGCCGTGCTCAGGAGTTCAAAGTAGAGCCAGTCGTTGAGGCGGTAGGTTTGCCTGGCTTCGGCCAAACTGAGGAGCAGCGGGGAGGGGTTGGCTTGTGTCAGGTTTTTATGGGCGTTTTTAATCCCTTTGTCATCCCAGGAGGATTGGCGCCAATGGGGAAACTGCTCGTCATAGGATAGGGGGATCTGGGCGCTATAGAAAGGGAGCAACAGCCTGCGCAAGGCGCCGGAGCTACATGCTGCAGGCTGTGGAAGGAGAACCGCCAGAAGAAGAGCGCAAACGAATGGCCGCATAAGCTGTTCAAAGCGATTGGGCAACCATGTCAGATAATCAGCATCGCATCTCCGTAACTAAAGAACTGGTATTCTTCTTTAATGGCTTCTTCGTATGCCTCCATGATCAATTCATAGCCGCCGAAAGCGCAGATCATGATCAGCAAGCTGGATTTGGGCAAGTGGAAGTTGGTCACCATGGCGTTGGCAATGGTGAAGTCGAAAGGAGGGAAGATGAACTTGTTGGTCCATCCTTCGGCCGCTTTCAGATAGCCCTCGGCGGAAACCGCCGATTCGATAGCCCGCATGGAGGTTGTTCCTACGGCGCAAATTTTGTTGCGGCGTTCTTTGGCTTTATTGACCAGTTCGGCTGCATCGGCAGCGATCCGGAAGTATTCAGCGTCCATCTTGTGTTTGGACAAGTCCTCTACGTCGATGCTGCGGAACGTCCCAAGTCCGACATGCAGGGTGATTTCCGCAAATTCGAGCCCTTTGATCTCCAGCCGCTTAAGGAGTTCCCGGCTGAAATGCAGCCCCGCCGTAGGCGCGGCTACGGCGCCAACTTCCTTGGCGTATACGGTTTGATAGCGTTCGCGGTCAAACGCTTCGCTTGGGCGGGTAATGTATTTAGGGAGCGGCGTGTTGCCCAGTTGGTAGAGTTCTTTCTGGAACTCCTCGTCCGGCCCATCGTAGAGGAAACGGATCGTCCGGCCTCTGGAGGTGGTATTGTCCACGACTTCGGCCACGAGGATGTCGTTGTCGTTTTCGTCGCTGAAATAGAGCTTGTTCCCCACCCGGATTTTGCGGGCGGGATCTACCAACACATCCCAGAGACGGGCTTCGCTGTTGAGTTCGCGGAGGAGGAAGACTTCGATTTTAGCTCCGGTTTTCTCTTTGCGTCCGTATAAGCGGGCTGGAAATACCTTGGTGTTATTGAAGATCATCACATCCCCGTCGTCGAAATAACCAAGGATATCTTTAAAAATCTTGTGTTCGATCTTCCCTGTCTCCCGGTGTACGACCATCATCCGGGACTGGTCGCGGTTTTCAGAGGGGTATTGAGCAATCAGTTTTTTCGGGAGTTCAAAGGTAAATTGAGACAGTTTGGTTCTCATTCCACGTATTGGTTTTTCAAAAATGAAGCCAAAGATACTAATTGTACATCAGAAACCCGGATTTTGTTTGAACATACTGAGGTTGATATGGGTTGGAATCACAAATCCCTTCGCGCCCTGTTGAATTGTGCCCCGTCCGGCCCAGGCATGCGCTCAGCAGAAAATTGGGTCCGTTCATCGAATGGATTAGGGCGTCCGGAGGAAAACCCTTACTTTTTTGCCCGTTAATGCTACCTAGATGAAAATGTTCTGGAGAATCTTGTCCGAGAGCGCCTCCCAGGCGTTGCAGCAGCTGAATGCGAACCGGCTGCGGAGCTTCCTTTCCTTGTTGGGGATTACCATTGGTATTTTTTGCATCATCGGGGTCTTCTCGGCGGTGGATTCACTGGAGGACAACGTCCGTTCGAGCTTTGACAAACTCGGGGAAGACGTGATCTACGTGGCTAAATTCTCGTGGACGGAAGATCCCGGGGCCAATTATTTTAAATACCTTCGCCGTCCGGCCATCACATATAAGGACTATGAAAAGATCCGGGAACAATCTCAGCTTACCGATGTAGCGGCTTTTTATACGGGGATTGGGAGGCGGACGGCCAAATACCGCTCCATCAATGCAGAACAATCGTACTTGTTTGCCGTCAGCGAGGATTTTGCGCGGGTATACGACATGGAAATGACCAAAGGCCGTTATTTTTCCCCTTCCGAGTATCAATACGGGGCCAACAAGGTTATTCTGGGCGCCGAAGTAGCGGAAGCGTTGTTTGGGGCGGTAGACCCCATCGGGAAAACAATCAAAGTTTCCGGCCGTAAACTGGAAGTGATCGGCGTGATCGAGAAAACCGGGGAGAGCCTCGTGCAGGTCATGAATTTTGACCCGGTCCTGATGATTTCCTACGAGCTGGGCCGCAAAATGGCCAACCTGAACAACCGCAACCAGTTTTTCGACAATACCTCCATTGCCGTCAAGGCCAAACCGGGAATCGAGCTGAATTACCTTCGGGACGAGCTCACCGGTATCCTTCGCTCCCACCACCGGCTGAAACCAACCCAGGAAGACGATTTTTCCCTCAACCAACTTTCCATTCTTTCGGGTATTTTGGATGGGTTCTTCAGCGTACTCAATATCCTGGGCATTTTTATCGGCGGATTCGCCACCCTGGTCGGTATGTTCAGCGTGGCGAACATCATGTTCGTCTCGGTCAAGGAACGCACCCGAATCATCGGGGTCAAGAAGGCGCTGGGCGCCAAATCCAGCTTTATCCTTCTGGAATTCCTTATCGAGTCGATCGTCCTTTGCATCCTCGGCGGATTAGCTGGTTTGGCTCTTGTCATGATTGCTCTGGCGATCATTTCCCAGGCGTTTACCAGCTTTGAGTTCGTCTTATCTGCCAACAACGTCGTGCTGGGGATTATGCTTTCCGTGATCATCGGCATCTTTGCCGGAATGATTCCTGCCTTACAGGCCGCCCGGATGGATCCGGTGGATGCCATGCGCCGGTAATTCGCCTCCTTCCTGTGCCAGCCCTTTCCCGTCTGTCCGCAAGTCCTTGCCGGATAAAAACTCCTTTGTACCGCACGTGAAAAATAAGTGCACCGTTAAAATAATTTTAAAAAAATGACATTCATATAGTACTTCAAATAGCAGGCAAAGGCCTAAATTTGAAACCGCTTTGAGGGGCTCAGCTATCTTTACCAATGGTTGCGGCAAAGAAAAACTGGGTTCTACGGTCTGGTTCAGTGGCAGCATTTTCCCCCGGTTCTGTTTACGCCTTTCCCGGCAGTTCTCCGAAATGCCCGGAAGAGGAGTGGCAGAAAAGGTCCAGGACCCTGCGTCTTTTGAATCAGGCCATGTGCTAATATCCATAATTACGATCTCAAAAACCTATCCCATGAATGGAATACGTTTGTTTGGGCTTTTTTTGCTGCTAACCTTTATGACCCTGGTCCCGCTACGGGCACAACAGCTTTCCCTGTTCACGCAATACCGCGAGAACGTGTCGATCATCAATCCGGCCGCTGTGGAGTCGGATTTTCTTGCTTTTGGCAATAACGTTTCCTTCGGGGCATCCTACCGGGCTCAATGGGTAGGGATTTCCGGAAACCCAAGAACCCAAGTCGTCCGGGGGACCTTTCTCGCGGACGGCATGCGGGGCGTTGCCCTCATGGTTGGAGGCCAGTTGGTCAACGACCAAACCGGGCCCACGGGTTTTACCGGAATTTATGGGCGCCTGGCAGGCGTCCTGAGCGGCGATCCGACCTATGGCGGGCTCGTCATTGGCTTGAGCGCCGGTATGGTTCAGTACCGCGTCAAAGCTGCCGAAATCGTCCTTCGCGACGAAAGCGACGTGCTGGGCGCCGTCAACCAATCCCAGATGTTCCCCGACGTGGGCTTTGGCCTTTACGCCTATAAATCGATCGGCGGGCGGTATAGCTCCGTCGATTTTATTTATGGCGGGCTTTCCGTGCCTCAGGTGATCGGGCTCGACCTGACCTTCCAGAATGAGCAGGGCGAGTTTTATACCAAACGGATTCAGCACTTTTACGGGTTGTTGGGATTCTATAAGTTTTTCAATAACGACAGCTTCCTCGAACCTTCGCTTTGGGTGAAGTATGCTCCCAACGCGCCTACGAACGTGGACCTTAACCTCCGCTACCAGCTGCCAAGCGCCATTTGGGTCGGCACCGGGGGCTCGTCCGGAGGATCTGTTCACCTCGAAGCCGGTTTTACGCTGGGCAATAACCTTGGACTGGACAATACCCTCAAGTTTGGCTATGGGTATGACTATTCGTTCAGTTCCTTTGGCCCAACGGCTGGCAGCACGCACGAAATCAATATTTCCTTCTCCTTCCACAATTAATCTTTGGTTTATTGCCAGAAAGCAGGGGTGTGACATCTCTTCTGTACCGGCATTTTCAAAGGCAGATTATGCGTAAGATCCCAAATCCACTTCTTCTCATGAAAAAATTACTGGCTAGTTTAGCCTTTATTATCGCAGCTTCTACGGCAGTCTGGGCGCAGCCCACGTTTTATTTTTCTTCCGGCTCTCCCTGTAGCGGCGAAACGTATTGCGTGGACATTACCGTCAAGGACTTCACCGATATCGCTTCTCTGAAATTTCCGATCTACTTCAACCCGAAAGTGGTGGAATTTACCGGCGTTCAAAACCTCAATCTGAGCAAGCTCGATTTAAGCGATTTTGATCTCACCCGAGCGGCGGAAGGCCTGATTTTTTTGAACTGGGAAGGAGATGTTTGCGAAAATCCAAACCCCAGCGATGTAACCCTGTCCGATAGCACCCGGATCTTCAGCCTTTGTTTTAAAGCGCTGGGCGGGTACGGGACTACCAGCGAGGTAGGGATTACCGACGATCCTAAACTAATTGGGGATGAAGACCCCGAACCGATTATTGTGAAGCGGCCTCCCGCCTGCTTTAATATCGGGTTGGTTCAGCGAAAAGGCTTGATCTCTACCTGTGTAAGGCCCCTGAGCCTGATCGCAAGCAATGTGAAGGGCAATACGGGCGATCTCGTTTGTACCAATATTTCCGTGGTCGGCTTTGACGGGCTTACCAGCCTTCAGTTTACCATGGACTACGATTCTACTTTTCTGGAGTTTTCCAATGTGATCAACACCGAAAAGCTGGTTAACCTGGGAAGAGAAAGCTTCGGTACCCCCGATCGGCCCAATATCGGAAAAGGGCGCCTGACGTTGTCGTGGAACTGGACGGACATTCAACGCCCCAGTATTTCCCTGCCCGACAGCACCATCATTTTCCAGGCTTGCTTCAACATCATTGGGGATTGCGAATCGTCCTCCGAAGTCAGTTTCTCCTCCAGCCTCACCCCGCTGGAAGCCGTGAACGTAGTGCAGGATACCCAGTATTCGATTCCCGCTGTGTTGACTCCTGCCGTTATTTCTTCCGGCGCGTGTACGCCCACCGGACTCCGGCTCACGGCCAATTGCGGCGCCCCGGTAAACCTCAACGACGAAATCTGCGTCCGGGTAACCGCCCAGGGGCTTACCGATCTGTCCCGCTTTTCCTACCTGATGGAATTCAACCCCAATATCCTTAAGTATAAGGATGTCCGTATCCTGGCCAGCAACAGCCAGATTCCCGGGTTCTCCAAGACAACGCATTTCAATGTCACCAACGTAGGCAATGGAATCCTTGGGGTAGATTGGAAGAGCGTAAACGCTATTTTCACAGCGACGGTCCCCGACGGCACCGCTATTTACGAGGTTTGTTTCCAGGTGGTCGGGCTTGGCGGCGACGGCCCCATTAGCTTCAACCCCTCCACGGCGGTGGTCACCAAGCGCAGCAGCAACACGAATATCGGAATTGCCCCCAACAACTGCGCGGTGCAGGTTATTCAGCCAGACGGCGTCCAGTTGGCCATCACCGGCGACCAGGGAGTTCCGGGAGATACGGTTTGCCTGGACTTTACGGTCACTAATCTGGAAGAAATCGTCGAGCTTGACTTTTCCGTGGCTTGGGAACCTACCCACCTGAAATTTACAGACATTAAAAATATCAACCTCGCGGGCGCCACCCGGGACAGCTTTGGATTGGATGGCGTCGACGGCGGTCTTTTCTCGTTTGAATGGAAAAGTGCGAATCCCGCCACGTTGCCGGATGGTTCGTCGCTGTTTCAGGTTTGTTTCGAGGTCGTTGGGACGCCTCCCGGCGAACTGGGACAGGAAGAAAATTGCAACGGCGTGCAAGTTGTTGACATTCCGATCGTTCCGCAAGCCATTAGCGCTACGTCTAACGGCAATGACATTGGCTTGATTTCCACCCCTGCCGAAGTATGCGTCCTCAACCCCACCGGATTTTTCCTGATCATCGGGGAAGAAGAAGGCTATAAAGGGGATACGACCTGCGTGGATTTCCGGGTAGCCGGATTCAAGGATATCACCTCTGCCGAATACACGATTAACTGGGATCCGACCGGCCTGGCCTTTGGGAAAATCATTCCTTCAAGCGCCCTCGGGTTGGTCGACGGCATTAATTTTGACGCGGAATCTGCCAACGTGGGGCTGATCAGCTTTTCCTGGCTGGATATCAACGGCGCGTCTTTGGCCGATAGCACCAGCCTCTTCCAGGTCTGTTTCGTTCCGGTGGGCGACCCCACCGATTGCATCGAGATCACCGTGGAAGACGATCCGAGCCCAACGGTTAATACGCTCACCGGTGCCGGCAGCGTATTCCCCATTCCGGGAAAAATTTGCATTCTCGACCGGCTGATTATTACCGATACCGTCATCACTCCGGTTACCTGCCCCGACGCAAACGACGGCAGCGTCACGCTGACTGTAGAAGGCGGCCAAGGCAACATCTTCTATTTCTGGGAATCCGTGCCACGGCAGTTCACCAATAAAGCCCGAAACCTTCCGGTGGGCCAGGTCGCGGTAACGATTTTCGACGAGTCCCGCCCTCCTCTGGTGCTCCGCGATACCTTCGACGTGCCGATGACCGAAATCCTTCCGGAAGTGAATGCCGGCCCGGACAAAGTGCTGGGCTGTAATCCGCCTTTCACCCTTCTGAGCGGTACGGGATCTACCGGGGCGGATTTCTCCTACTCCTGGAGCACGATCTTTGGAAGCCTTCCCGGGGATACCGAGCGGCCCAGCGTGATCGCAGGCGCTGCCGGGACTTACATCCTTACGGTGTTCAATAAAAACACCGGGTGCGCCGTCAAGGACACGGTCATCGTACTGCCGCCCTCCTTGCCGGAAGCAAAAGCCGGCGACGACCAGCTCTTCAGTTGCCTGAGCGATACCTTGTTCCTGGATGCCAGTATCTCCTCAAGCGGGGACTCGATTTCCTACAAATGGACAGCGCTCGATGGCGGGATTATCCTGCCTGGCGATGAGAGCGTCGTCAAACCAAGAGCTCTGGCGCCCGGTTTGTATGCCCTCGAGGTCCGCAATATTGTGAACGGATGTTTTGCAACGGATTCGGTGGTGGTTGAAAACGCCACCGAATTGCCGGATGCCCGGGCAGGCGCTGATTTGGAACTGCCCTGTACCGGGGATTCCATCACCCTGGATGGAGGCGGGTCTGTGAACCTCCGCCCTGTCCTTTATGCCTGGTTTGACAAGAACGGCACAGCGCTTGGAACCGGAACAAAAGTTAAAGTTACCCAACTGGGCGATTACGTGCTGCAAGTTACCGAAGAAGGCAATGGGTGTATCGCCCGCGACACAGTCTCGGTCATCCCCACTACGGCCTATCCGGATATCGATGCAGGAGTGGACACCAGCATCACCTGCCGGGTTCCCGAGCCGGTCCTGACGCCTTCCATATCCAATTCTACCGGCTTCTCGGTTCTTTGACCCGTTCGACGGAGGCCGCCTGGAGGCGGGAGGCGATACCTTGCGCAACCCCAAGGTGCTGGAGGCGGGCCGCTTCGTTTTACAAGTGACCGACACCGCAAGCCGATGTATTTCGACGGATACGATTAATGTGGTGGCAGACCTCGCCTTGCCTTCTGCCAACGCTGGCCTGGGAGACACCATCACCTGCCGCGAACCCCAGGTAACCCTGCAGGGCACGGCAAACAGCCCAAGCGGCTTGTTCACTACTTCCTGGAGTTTGAACGGACAGGTTCTGGCAAGTAATGCCTTGCAATTCCAAGCCAGTGCCGCTGGCTCTTACGTGTTCTCGGTGAGGGACTCGCTCAACGGCTGCGTCCTGGCGGACTCGGTGATCATTTCCTCTACGGTGGACACGCCTGCGGTCAATTCTCTTAGCTTAAACCCGACGATCACCTGTAAGGCGCCCCAACTGACGCTCGGAGCTTCGGTAACGCCGTCCGAAGGCAGTTACGCCTATGCCTGGTCCAGCGCGGATGGCAGTATTCTCAGCGGCGGAAACACCCTCACACCCGAAGTTGGCGCTGCGGGTAGGTATGAACTTTCGGTAACGAACCAACTCACCGGTTGCATTGGGAAAACCTCGGTGACCGTAGCTGCGGATACCCTCAAGCCGGCCGTCAATGCCGGGATGGACCAAACGCTCACGTGCTCGGTAAAAACGGCAACCCTCAACGGCGCCGGCTCGGCAACGGGCGCTTCCATCTCCTATTTGTGGTCGGGCGCAGGCGGGGCTGCTGCTCCTCAACCGGCCAATACGATCCAGACTACCGTTAGCGGAGCAGGCTCCTTTGTGTTGGAAGTAAGAGACACGGCAACCGGTTGCGTTGCCGTCGATTCCGTCCGGGTTACCCTCGACACCCTTGCGCCAATGGTTGCCATTTTGCCGGCCGCTGCCATTACGTGTACCACTTCGGAGATTGTGCTGGATGGAACAAGTTCCTCGCAGGGAACCCAGTTTGTGGCCGAATGGACTGGCTTGGCAGGCCAGGTAGTCAGTCCAACAGGAAATCCCTACCAGACCCGGGTGCGGGCTGCGGGCGATTACCAACTTAAGGTGCGAAACACTGCTACCGGTTGCGAAACTTCCGCCACCGTGAATGTGCCGGAAGATAAAGAAACCCCGGTCGCCACTGCCCAACCTAATGTAACCCTGCCTTGCGCCGGCGCCGTAATCACCCTTGACGGACAGGGGTCGTCTTCCGGGCTTGGATTCAGCTACTTGTGGCGCACGACGTCCGGTTCGGGCACGATCACGGATGAGCGTACCCTGGCGCCAAAGGTGAACGCCGCCGGAACGTACAGCCTCCAGGTCACTAACTCAAGGAACGGCTGCGTCGATACCGCCACGGTTGTCGTTGTAGTTGATCCGGCTCTGGTGAATGCCAGTGCAGGCGCGGATCAGACCACTTGCGCCGACGACGCGCAGCTCACCGGCAACCTCCCGGCTGGAACCACCGGCGTATGGTCGACCAAATCAGGCGCTTCCATTGAAACCCCCTCCGAGTTTATTACGGAAGTATTGGGCTTGAAAGAGGGCAGAAACGTTTTTGTCTGGACTCTTTCCAAAGAACAATGCCCGAATTACAGCGCCGACTCGGTGGCGATTACCCGCGAACTCGCCCCGGTAGCCAATAACGATCAACTGACGATTGAGGCGACAGAAAGAAGGGGCACCATTAACCTGATTCAAAACGACAATTTGAATACCACCGCCGGGTTTGATCTGATCATCAGCCGCAACCCAACGCTGGGCCGGATTGATTCCATCAACGGCGGTACCGTGATCTATGCGGTTGCTCCCCGGATTTACGGTATGGACGAATTCAGCTACCAGTTGTGCAGCAAGGCCTGCCCAGACCTGTGCGATACCGCTGTGGTCAAGGTGGAGGTGAAGTTCGATCCGAATGCGCCCCAGGACCCCGTTGCCAATGCCATTACGCCAAACGGCGACGGCGCCAACGATGAGCTGCGCTTCGAGATCCTGGAGGACGTAGATCCGGAAGTATTCCCTGATAACGAGATCATTATCTTCAACCGTTGGGGGGATATCGTGTATCAGGCAAGGCCGTATAACAACGATTGGAAGGGAGTCAACAGTGCAGGGCAGGAGTTGCCTCATGCAACCTATTATTACATTCTCCGCCTGGATATCCCTAAAGGGATTATCATTCAGGGGGATGTGACCATCCTGAAATAAGCATGTTGCATGAATAAAAAAAGGGGCCTGCGATGTCGCAGGCCCCTTTTTTATTAGAACCTATCTCAAAACCCTTTCCAGGGGGTGGGCGCCCAGGCCGCAAGGCGACAGCTTCCCCTTTGAAGGGGTTAGGGGGATGAAACTTCCGAAGCTGGGAAGGTTTCATCCCGACCCCTTCAAGGGGGAAATGCCATTTATAAAGTATTGAGATAGGTCTAGACTTGTTGCGACGGGTTAGCTTGGGTGGAAAAGAGCCATTTAAACCCGCAGATCCCGTCGCACAAGTCTATTCATGCAACATGCTAGAGTAGTTCGTATATGCCGGCAATGCCCTGCCCGCCGCCGACGCAGGCGGTGACCATGCCGTATTTCTGCCCCCGGCGGCGCATTTCGCTGAACAACTGCGTGCTCAGTTTGGCGCCGGTGCAGCCCAGCGGATGGCCCAAAGCGATCGCGCCCCCGTTGGGGTTGACCAGTTCGGGGTTTAACCCGGCTTCCTGAATGACGGCCAGCGCCTGAGCGGCAAAGGCCTCGTTCAACTCGATCTGCTGAATATCGCCCAGGTTCAGGTTGGCCTGTTTCAAGGCTTTGGGGATCGCCGCGCAGGGGCCAATGCCCATGTACAATGGGTCTACGCCGGCGACGCTGCAACTAACCAGCCGGGCGATCGGCTTGAGGCCTAGGTGGTTTACCATTTCCTCGCTCATGACCAGAACGAATGCGGCCCCGTCGGACGTTTGGGAACTATTTCCCGCCGTGACGGTCCCATTCTGGGCAAATGCAGGCCGCAGGGCGGCCAATCCTTCCACGGTGGTGTCGCGGCGAACGCCCTCGTCCGTATCGATGATCTGGGATGTGGAAACCTTTTTATGGTCCTTGACAAAGACTTCTTCTACCTGCACGGGGACGATCTCCTGCTTGAATTTCCCCTCGTCGATCGCCAGACCTGCCTTGCGGTGGGAATGGTAGGAGAATTCGTCGGCCATTTCCCTGGTGATTCCGTATTTCTTGGCAACGGCTTCCGCCGTAATGCCCATGCTGACGAGGTAATTGGGCGTGCTGTTGGCAACAGCATAGCTTGGCGCCAGTTTGTATCCGGTCATCGGCACGAGACTCATGCTTTCCGCACCCCCTGCGATGTACACATGCCCCATGCCAGCCCGGATTTTAGCCACGGCAACGGCGATGGTTTCCAATCCGGAGGCGCAGTACCTGTTGACGGTCATGCCGGGCACTTCCATGCCCAGGGCGCGGAGAGAGATCTGGCGGCCAATCTGGAATCCTTGCTCTCCTTCCGGGTTGGCGCACCCGACGATCACGTCGTCGACCAGCCGGGGGTCCAGTTCGGGCGTCTGGGCAGCCAGGTATTTCACAACTTCTACCGCGAGGTCGTCGGAGCGGAAATTGCGGAAGCCGCCTTTCTTGGCTTTTCCGACGGCAGAACGATAGGCTTTGACAATATATGCTTCCATGTTTTTTTATCTAAATAGGTGAAAAGAGGTGATTGCGTAATGCAGGTCATTTTCCGGATCAGTTCCTCAGCGGCTTGTTGTTTTGCAGCATGTACTGAATGCGTTCCTGGGTTTTCGGTTCGCCTGCCAGGCTGAGGAATGCCTCGCGCTCGACATCCAGGAGGTATTGCTCGGAAACCATCTGGGGGGCGGTGAGATCGCCGCCGCAAAGCACCCAGGCGATTTTTTTAGCGATTTTGATGTCGTGCTCGCTGGCGTAGTTGCCCAGGAGCAATTCGTTCGCGGCTACGTACAAGGCGCCCAGGCCGCTTCTGCCCAGTACGGTGATGTCCTGGCGCTGAACGGGTTGTACATAATTCCGGGCCAGGTTGAGGACCATGTTTTTTGCTTCGCCAATGGCCCGGTCTTTGTTCAGCACCACGCGGTCGCGGCCGGGGATCATGTACCCATACGTATAGGCTTCGTGGGCGGAGGTAGCCACCGATGCCAAAGCGATGGCCTTAAAGCGGTCGATCAACGCGGGGATATGAACTTCCCCTTCCCGGAAGCTGTCGGAGGCCCGTAGGGCAAATTCTTTGGTGCCTGCTCCACCAGGGATAAGGCCAACCCCAACCTCTACCAGGCCGATATAGGACTCTGCGGAGGCCGCTGCGCCGTCGCAATGCATCAGCATTTCGCATCCGCCTCCGAAGACGTAGCCCTGAGTAGCTACCACCACGGGGATACTGGAGTACCGGCAACGCATGATGGTTTGCTGGAAGTAATTGACGGCCATATTCAGCTGGTCGAAATCCTGCTGGAAGGCCATCATGCCGATCATCATGAGGTTGGCGCCAACGGAGAAATTGGTCGCGTTGTTGCCAATGACGAGGCCGTTCCAGCCGCCGTCTTCTGCCAGTTCGATAGATTGGTTGATTCCCTGCAGTACCCCTTCGCCGAGGGTGTTGTGCGGGCTGGTAAATTCAAGGCAAAGCACCCCGTCTCCGATATCGTGGAGGATGGTTTCGCTGGTTTTGTGCACGGGCGCCCGGTCGCGGTAGTTGTCCAGGACGATGAAGGCTTTGGCGCCAGGGATATCCTGGTAGGATTTGGTTGCCAGGTCGTAATACTGGCGCACGCCGTTGCTGCGGCGGTAGAAGCTGGTGTGGCCGGCGGCAATCAGCTCTTTTACCCAGGCAGCCACCTGGTCTCCCTGGGCTTCCGCCGCCTGGATTCCCGCTTCGATGCCGATGAGGTCCCAATATTCGAAGGGGCCGAAATCCCAGGCGTAGCCTGCCCGCATGGCATCGTCGATGCTGAAGAGGTTGTCGGAAATTTCGGGAACGCGGTTGGAGGCGTAGGCGAATAACCCGGCCAGAGACTGGCGGACCAAAGCGCCCCCTTTATCCTCGGCGTTAAACAAGGACGCGATCCGGCGCTTGGAGTCGTCGATTTGCTTGGCGTTTTTGAGGCTGGGCAAGTCGGGCTTCCGGGAAGGTTCGTATTCCAGGGTTTGGAGGTTTAGGGCCAGGATAACCGGACGGCCTTTTTCGTCCTTTTGGCTGGTTTTTTTGAAGAAACCCTGCCCGGTTTTGTTGCCGAGAAACTTATTGTCCAAAAGAAACTGCAAATAGGCGGGTACTTCGAACGCGCCAGCCTGCTCGTCGTTGGGGCAATTTTGCTTGATGCCCTGAATAACCTTGGCTGCGGTGTCGTGCCCAACGAGATCGCCCAGGCGGAAGGTGCCGGTTTTGGGTCTTCCCAGCGGCGGGCCGGTCAGGGCGTCGACTTCCTCAATGCTGAGCCCAAGCTGGGTGGTGAGCTGGTAGATTTTGGCCATGGCATAGACCCCGATGCGGTTGCCGATAAACGCCGGCGTGTCTTTGCACAACACCGTTTGTTTGCCCAGGTAA
Source organism: Haliscomenobacter sp. (assembly GCA_016713275.1). Taxonomy (GTDB): domain Bacteria; phylum Bacteroidota; class Bacteroidia; order Chitinophagales; family Saprospiraceae; genus JADJPL01. Next base: position 321,671 of record JADJPL010000008.1, on the reverse strand, counting down.
AGGTCGCCGTATTCCATAAAGAACTGAACCATTTCCGGGTCGGTCTCTGGCGTAGGAATGATTTCCAGCAGGCGCAGGTACCGGGGCGGATTGAAAAAGTGGGTGCCGCAGAAATGGCGGCGGAAATCCGCGCTCCGCCCTTCCAGCATTAGATGGATCGGGATGCCGGAAGTGTTGGAGGTAATAAACGTACCCGGTTTGCGAAACCGGTCGACCTTTTCAAATAAGGCCCTTTTGATGTCGAGGTTTTCGACAACCACCTCAATGACCCAGTCGCAATCGCTGATCTTCTCCAGGTCGTCCTCGAAGTTGCCCGTCGTGATCCGGCTGGCAAAGGCAGAATCGTATAACGGCGCGGGCTTGCTTTTTACGGCAAATTCCAGCGCTTTGTTCACCAGGCGGTTCCGCGCGGCGGGGCTGGTTTTCTCGTGCTCCTGAAGGTCGGGCGGCAGAATATCCAGCAACAGGACTTCCAGGCCGATGTTGGCAAAATGGCAGGCAATTCCGGATCCCATCACGCCGGACCCCAGAACGGCAGCTTTTTTGATGCGTTTATTCATTGCGGATTTTTTATAGGTTTTGGCAAATCAGGTTCACAGATTTTCAGGCGAACATCAAAATTAGCCAATTTTCGCTAGATAAACAAAAGTAAAGAATCCCATTCAATAATCTTGAAGAAAAGCAGACTATTAAAATTCTCTTAATTTGTTAAATTTGATCCGCGCTATAATAATTTCGCAACGCAGACCCCGTTTATTGGATAACACCCAGTTGAAGCTAGCCCAGCACATTCGGCAAAACAAAACAAAATCATACCTTCATGCGCTTTCAACTACTCTTACTACAGACCGTGGAAGGTCTGGACCGCACCATGGAAACCGCAACGGATACTGCGGCAACAGCTGTTAACCAAAGCTTGTTGGATATCATTTTCAAGAGCGGAACAGTTGGGATTATCATTATGCTGATCCAATTGATCCTTTCGTTTATCGCTGTGTACATTTTTGTGGAACGATACGGAGCCATCAACCGGGCAAGCCGGATTGATGAGCATTTCATGAACAACATCCGGGTGAATGTCCAGTCCGGCAATATCCAAAGCGCCCGGGCGCTTTGCCAGACGACCGATACCCCTGTAGCCCGGATGGTGGAAAAAGGCCTTCAGCGCATCGGCAAACCCCTGCGCGACATCGACGCGGCCGTGGAGAACGTTGGGAACCTGGAAGTGTTTAAACTGGAAAAGAACCTGTCTACGTTGGCTAGTATTTCCGGCGCGTCTCCTATGCTGGGGTTTTTGGGAACCGTTACCGGGATGATCCAGGCTTTCTACAATATGGCTACTCAGGAAAATGTTACCCCATCGCTTCTTGCTGGCGGTATTTACCAGGCACTGCTGACCACAGCGGTCGGACTTACGGTGGGGATTTTCGCATTGATTGGCTATAACCTGCTGGTCGCCAATGTGGAAAAAGTGGTATTCCAAATGGAACGGTCAACGACCGAGTTCATGGATTTGCTTCAGGAGCCGACTGCCTGACGCCCCCTTTTTCAAGGGACATCCAGGCGTCTGGTTTTTTTAACATCTTAGTTTCCTGATTTGCATGGGACTCAATCGAAGGAATAAAAACAGCGCGGAGTTTAGCATGGCTTCCTTGACGGATATTATTTTTCTGTTGCTGATCTTTTTCATGCTAACGTCGAATTTTGTAGATACCCAGCCGTTTGAATTGCCCAAGTCGGACTCCAAAACCGTGGCGCCTACTTCCGTGATCGTCAGTATATCCAAAGCAGGCGAGCATCGGATTGATAACGAAGTGGTGCCTCAGGAGAGTTTGGAACGGGCCCTGCTCCCAAAGATTCGGGTCGAAGCCGAAAAAGATCCGAATTATACGATCACCATCGTAGCCGAAGTGGGCACCCCGTTTGAGTCCGTCCTTAATGTGATGAAAATTGCCGGAAAATTTAAAGTCAAGGCGATTATCGCCACCCAACCAACCAGTTGAACCGGAGCCCTAATACTCCTTCTGACGGGTTGAAATGCTTTTATCATGGGTATCAAAAAACGATCCAAAGCTTCTGCAGAGTTTAATATGTCCTCCTTGTCGGACATTATTTTCCTCCTGCTGATCTTTTTTATGCTGACATCGGGGCTGGTTGCTCCCAATGCATTGAACCTGAAACTTCCCGGGAGTTCAAACGCCAAAACCGTTCTTCCCAAGCAAACCGACGAGGTGCGCATATCTGCGGAAGGGGGGTATTTTTTAAATGGAAGGCGCCTGGATCTCGACGTGGTTGCCCAGGAACTGGAACGCCGGTCTTCGCCCACTCCAATGGATTACAATTTTACCATTGCGCCAGCCAAAGGCACGCCGGTAGAGCATGTCGTCGCCGTCATGGATATCGCTTTAAGGCTGAATATCAACGGCATTCTGGCTGCAGAAGAGTAGGGGAGGGCCCGCGCCGCCCCAACACGGGGCGTTAAATTTTTGTCAATATCCCGCTTGCCGGCAATCGAAACCGGAAAGCGGTTGTTTTTAAAATAGAAGGCGTTTGCCCACACTACTGGATATTTTAGGAACGAGACCTTCCAGGTTTCGCAAACCTGGAAGGTCTGGGCGCCAGAAAAACGAAAATGTCCAGTAGTGCGGCGTTTGCCACATTTTTCGTCAGAAAATCAGGATCTATGGCCGAATTATTGAGCCCACAGGAGCAGAAACAGAAACGCAGAGGGTTGATCACCAGCATGTTTGTACATAGCATTGCGGTGATCCTGTTGCTGTTGCCTTTTCTGGAAATCCCGATTCCTCCTCCCGGACAGGAAGGTATCCTGGTGAACCTCGGTCTGCCCGATGTCGGCCAGGGGGATGAAAATGCCGGCCCAAGCGCTCCGGCAGAAGAAGTGGCGCCTCCTCCTCAACCCGAACCGGAGCCTGAACCCGAGCCTGAAGTGCGCCCCACCAAAAAACCAGAACCAGCCAAGGAGAAACCGGTAGTGAAAACCGAAGACCCCAGTGCCGTCGCGCTGCGCAAGCAGCAGGAAAAAGAACGGCAGGAACGGGACGAAAAAGCCCGACAGGAGGAGGCCAAGCGGCAAGCCGAAGCCGATGCAGCTCGCAAGAAGGCTGAAGATGATGCGCGTAAAAAAGCAGAAGCCGATAAGCTCAAAGGGGATATTGGCGGGTTGTTTGGCACGGGTAAAGGAAAAGGAGACACCGGCAAGCCCGGCAATCAGGGCGACCCCAACGGCGACCCCAACGCCAAAAACCTCGAAGGAATCAGCACCGGCGCCGGTACCGTCGGAGGCGGCCTGGGCGGACGCGGCGTGCTGGCTCAACCAAAAATTACCGATAACTCCCAAAAAGAAGGCACGATCGTCATGTCCGTCTGCGTCGACGCCGAAGGCAGTGTCGTCAGCGCCGATTTCACCCAGCGCGGCTCCACCACCAACGACGGCACCCTGGTGTCCCTCGCTAAAACGAACGCCTTCAAATGGAAGTTCGCCAAAGGTTCCGTCGACAAGCAGTGCGGCACCATCACGTACCGGTTTAAAGTACAGTAGGTTAGACGTTAGACGGCGGACGGTAGACGGCGGACGGGCGGAATCGCTAACGTCCTCGTCTATCGTCTACCTGCTACCGTTCACCGTCTAAAAGTTGAGGCTTTCCTCTTTTACCCCGATGCGGAAAATCGCGTAGGTCATCTTCGCGAAGGGGTCCTGGTAGGAGGGGCTCAGGAAGGCTTCCGGGGCCACGTCCGCAGGGATCAATTTGCCATAGGCGGGATAGAAATAAGCATTGGCCTGGTTGAACGCTTTAAAGTCGCGGCCCCGGGCGATGAGGCAAAACCCGGGAGAAAGGCATCCGACCCGGATGCGGGCATTGCCGGCGGTATATTGGTCGCGGGCGTACTGGGTCAGGGCCAGGGTCATTGGCCGGCTATTGAAGAGGATATTCTTTTCTTTCCGCACCTCGTCGAGCAGGGAATCCACCATGTTGAGCGCGCTAAGCCCTACGGCAGGGAAGCCGATGGCGGTAGTCAGGGTTTGGCCGAGAGGGGATTTAAGGGCGCCGAAGATTTTGTCCCACCAGGTGTCCTGTTTGTTCCGGATCACATCAAAGGTAAGCTTGGCTAGTCCACCTGGGATCTCGATGGCGCGGTTTCCGAAGGCTTCGTTGAGGTTGCGCTGGAACTCCCTGGGCTCCGCCCGGCGGTTCTTGGCATCGTTGTACAGGTCCATGCCTGCAGAGATCACCCAATAGGCCGTATCGAAAAAGCGGTCGCTTGAATTCTCATCTTTTCCAATGACAATGCGCATGGTGGCTTTCATGTTGCGGTCCACGTCCTCGTCTTCTGAGAGGTGAAAGCTGAGCAGGTCAATCGTCATTTTGACATCCGGCTGCTCGGCGCTTCCAGCAAGGCGGGGTTGAATCATGGAGGTTTCCAGAAGGGTTGGAGATTCCAGATCGGGCGCCAACTGAAACACGACGAACTGGTCTGCCAGATCGGCGGCCGCGGCGTCGCGGTTTTGGATCAGTGGGGCCAAATCCCGGGCGCTTTCCGCTTCTGCGGCGCATAGAATTCAGCGGGAGAAAAGCTGCTTCCCGGGTCAAATTGAAATACAGGAATTTTTTTCATGGTATAAAGGAGGTGTTTGATGGTTTGGGAAAAGCGCTAAGACACAGTATATCTGCTGAGTTGCAAGGTCTGAAAAAATTGGTACAGGCCGATCAGCCGGACCATAAAAAATCAGGGGATTTCTTTGTTTGCCGGGAACTTGGAAATTGGGCTTTTCTGTCCTTAACTTTCGCCCCCGGAGTTCCTTTTTACCCAGGAGCTCTCCATGCAAAACAAGACGCATGCCACCAACTCTGCATCAACGTTATCAGGCGACGGTAGAATTCATGTTCAGCCAATTGCCGATGTACCACCGGACGGGCGTCCAGGCCTATAAAAAAGACGTCAGTAATATCCTGGCTCTGATGGACTTTTTAGGGCATCCGTATCGGGATTTTCCCTGTATTCACGTGGCGGGAACGAACGGCAAGGGGTCCACTGCCCACATGATCAGCGCCGTGCTTCAGTCCCGGGGGCTCAAAACCGGGCTCTTCATTTCGCCACACTACCGGGATTACCGCGAACGGATCAAGTTGAACGGGAAACTCCTGGACAAGGCGTTTGTCGTTGATTTTATTGAAGCGATCCGGCCCGCCTTGGAAACCATCCGGCCTTCCTTTTTTGAAATGACCGTGGCGATGGCTTTTTCCTATTTCTCCCGGCAAAAAGCCGATGTGGCGGTAATCGAAGTCGGATTGGGCGGCAGGTTGGACAGCACGAATGTCATCCATCCACTGCTGAGCGTCATCACCAATATCAGTTTTGACCACATGCACTTGCTCGGCGATACGCTTCCGCTTATCGCAGGAGAGAAAGCGGGGATTATTAAAGAAGGAGTTCCTGTGGTGATTGGGGAAACCCATCCGGAATCCGCCCCGGTGTTTTTGGCCAAAGCGGAGCAGATGAATGCCCCCATCGTCTTTGCCGATCAGCATTATCGGGCGGAAGTCGTGGAAGAAGACTTTCACTATACGGTGTTTGATGTCTACCGGGATGGCGTATTGCGTTTTCCTGCCCTGAAAACCAACCTGACCGGTGGGTATCAGCAAAAGAACATCCAGACGGCGCTCCAGGCCGTGGAGCTTATCGCGCCCAGGTTCCAGTTGGAGGACCAGCATATCCGCGAAGGGCTGGGCAATCTGAAATCCCTTACCCGCCTGATCGGACGCTGGGATTTGATCCGGGAATCGCCAAGGGTACTGGCCGACAGTGCGCACAACGAAGCGGGCATACGCATGGCGGTAGACCAACTCGCCCAGGTCCCTTTTGACCGCTTGCATATCGTCTTGGGGATGGTCAGCGATAAGGATCTGAGCGGCATCTTATCTCTGCTTCCCACGAAAGCCCGGTATTACTTTGCCAAAGCAGACATCCCCAGAGGGTTGGACGCGCAGGAACTGAAACGCCAGGCGGCGGCTTTTGGATTGACAGGCAGAGCGTATTCCTCCGTGAAACAGGCCTTCCGCGCAGCCATCCGGCAGGCGGCAAAAGAGGACCTGATCTTCGTGGGAGGGAGTATATTTGTCGTAGCCGAGGTGATATAAAAAAGGTACCCCTTTCGGAGCACCCATATCACTATAAACAAACAAAAAACATTCACAACCAAAACTCATCTTAAACGCCTATCTTGAAAAAGGGTTCGGGGCATTTCCTCGTTTTTATCACTTAAGGAAAGTACCTGCATGAATCAGTCCAACCGCTTGCTTTGGGTTTTTTTGGGCCTGGCCATTCTCCTCCTTTTATGGCGGTTCTCCCCCTTTTCCGGGGTGGGATTTTCCTCCTGGCTGGCCTTGGGGCTGTAGCGGTTTTGATTTGGGGAATTATTGACCTGGTCCGCATCCGCAACGCCCAGCGCCGGTTTCAACAAAGCCCGGAAGGATGGATCGAGAACCTGAAGGAACAGTGCGCCTCCTGGTTGAAGCAAAACCGGCTGGAACTCAAAGGGATTGAATCCAATATTCTGGACCTTAAAAAAGTGATGAACCTAAAGAAAGGACGGCCCGATCCCGAATCCGCAAAGATCCTCCAAGGGTTTGAACAAGAACGCCAGCTGCGCCTGGTTCGAATCGCTTTTTTCCAATCTTGTCTCGAAAAACTGGACGCCTTGACGCAGCGCCAGGAATTGGCGCGCCTCCTGGAAGAAAAAAAGAAACGCCTCCGCGCATTGCGCGAAAACCCATTGGAAGAATGGACGGCAGAAGAAACCCTATCGGAAGACCCTAACCCGGATTTCTTGGCACTTGAAAGCATCCAATCCCTCATCCATCGCATGGAAGCGGTGTCCGACTTCGAAGAAGCCGAAAAACTGGAACGGGAGATGAGGGACGGTTGACGGTGGACGGTTGACGGGGGGTTGACGGTGGACGGAGGACGGGGGACGGTGGACGGTTGACGGTTGACGGTTGACGGGGGACGGGGGATGGGGGATGGTGAAGGTGAAGGTTCAACATTCAAAGAGTACCTTGAACGTTGAACCCTACTTAGACCATGAGTCTAAAGCCTAAAGTCTAAAGTCTAAAATCTAAAATCTAAAGTCTAAAGTCTAAAGTCTAAAGTCTAAAGCCTAAAGTCTAAAGTCTAAAGTCCTCCTACTTATTCATATACTCCTGAAAAGAGGTGGTTTTGTAGTGTTCGCCGGTGATGAAGGACAGTTCTTTGAGGAATGGATCTACGGGCTTATAGCCGGGAGAAATGGTGATCCGCTCCCTTTTTTCGTTGAGGTAAACATAAGAAGGATAGCCCAAACGGCCGTCAAGCAGGGCATAGGCCAGTTCGTGTACTCCGCGGCTGCCGGAAGCAATAAACTTGAAGGTATGCCCGTCGTAGGTGACATTTTCTTTTCCTTCCGCGTCAAACTTCACGTTATAGAAGTTTTTGTTCATTACCTCTACCACTTTCGGGTCGGAAAAGGTGGTTTGGTCCATGCGCTTGCACCACCCGCACCAGTCGGTATACATGTCGATAAACACCTTCTTGGGTTGTTTCTCCATAGCCTTCATCGCTTCGTCCCAGGTCATCCATTGTACGGCGTTTTCGGCAACCTTTTCTGTTGCCATGGGTTTATCCTGAACCATCTGGTTTTTTCCAGGCAATGCAAAAGCGGCAACGGCGCCGAAACCGGCTACGACAAGTCCGCCAAACAGGATCCTTTTCATCATGATCTTCATAAAATTGGGTTTTTTAAAGATTTGCCCAAATATAAAGGCATTTTGCCTCCAAACTTGTGACTGACCGCACATTTCAGATTTCTTTAACTTAAAGAGGATGTAGGGGATGTAGGGGATGTGGAGGATGTAGAGGATGTAGGGGAAAGGATGTAGGGGATGTAGAGGATGTAGGGGATGTAAAGGATGTAAAGAGACTGTGAGACTGTTCAAAAACCTGGTTCGAGGCTCCGTTCAAAAAACTGGTTCGAGGCTCCGCCTCGGACCCACTCTACGTGGAGGCTCTGCCTCCAACCAGACTTTCCGGACGTAATCGGATACTCCTTTTAGCAGGACCGCAAACCAGGAAGAGGTTATAAACCCTTTTTTGAACAATCTCGATGTGAATCCATCCTACTTCGTAAATCGTACTTCGTAATTCGTAAATCGCGTACTTCGATGAAAAAGCTCGTATTAGGTATTGGCGGCTCCAGCGGGGCACTGTATGCCAAGGTGTTGATGGACAGGCTGGCGGGGATGCCGGATCAATGGAGCGCGGTGGGGGTGGTGATGAGCCCCAACGCCGAGTACAACTGGGAATTTGAGCTGGGCAACCGGGATTTTCGCCAGTATCCGTTTCAGTTTTATGCTCCGGGCGATTTCATGGCGCCTTTCGCGTCGGGGTCTGCCCGGTACGATACGATGATCGTTTGCCCGTGCTCGATGGGGTTGTTGGGGCGTATCGCCTCCGGGGTATCTACCGATTTGACCACGCGCGCTGCGGACGTGATGCTGAAAGAGCGCCGCCGCTTGATCCTTGTGCCCAGGGACACCCCGTTCAGTTTGATCCACCTTCAGAACATGACCCTGATCACCCAGGCAGGGGGGATAATTTGCCCGGCCATTCCGTCGTTTTATTCCCGTCCGCAGACGTTGGAGGCTGTGGCGGGAACCGTCGTCGACCGCATTTTGGACCTGGCGGGGTTTGAGGTGCAAACCTACCGGTGGGGCGGCGAAGGGGATTGAGCGCCCAATTCCCAGGTTTTCGTTTTTTCTTGTTATCCTTGCACAAATTTTATATCCACATGAAAACTTGCATTTTTTCAATTTTCCTGAGCGTGTTGATTTTCCAGACCGTTCAGGCTCAAAACAACACCATGGATTCAGTGAGTTACAGCTTTGGGGTATTGATCGCCCAGAACCTCAAGAACCAGGGGCTTGAAGGAATCGACCCGGCCTCTCTGGCGCAAGGGCTTAGCGATGCCCTCAGCAACGGCAGTGTCAAAATCGAGATTGGCAAAGCCAACCAGATCGTTCAGCGCCACATGCAGGATCTGGAAGCCAAAAAGTTTGCAGGCAATATCGAAGAAGGCAAAAAGTTTTTCGAGGAAAACGGCAAGCGCGCAGGCGTTGTCACCCTTCCCAGCGGCCTTCAATACGAGGTGCTTACTCCGGGAACCGGCCCCAAGCCCATGTCTACCGACAAGGTGACGGTGCACTACACCGGAACCCTGCTCAACGGAACGGTATTCGATAGCTCCGTGGAGCGCGGCGAACCAGCCACCTTCGGCGTTACCCAAGTGATTCAGGGGTGGGTGGAAGCCCTCCAACTCATGGAAACGGGCGCTAAATGGAAACTGTTTATCCCGCACGACCTGGCCTATGGCGAGCGCGGCGCAGGCAGCGATATCGGACCTTTTTCTACCTTGATCTTTGAGGTGGAATTGTTGAAGATCAATTAACCAGGCCTCCTGAGGACCTATGCGAATAGACATCATCACCTTATTGCCGGAATTGCTGGAAAGCCCTTTCCGCCATTCGATCCTGAAACGAGCCCAGGAAAAGGGGCGCCTGGAAGTGGTTGTCCACGATCTCCGGCAATTTGGCTTGGGTAAGCACCATCAGCTAGACGACTATGCGTTTGGGGGCGGAGCAGGCATGGTGATGATGGTCGAACCGATTGCCCAATGCATTGAATCGCTGCAGGCGGAGCGACGCTACGACGAAGTAATCTATATGAGCCCCGATGGGGATCTATTCAATCAGCCCATGGCCAACCGCCTGTCGCTGAAAGACAATCTGATCCTGCTTTGCGGCCATTACAAAGGGGTAGACGAACGGGTAAGGGAACACTTTATCACGATGGAGATTTCCATTGGCGACTATGTGCTTTCCGGAGGCGAACTGGCCGCTGCGGTGGTCGTCGACGCCATCGGCAGGCTGATCCCCGGCGTCCTCAACGACGAAAGCTCCGCCCTGCTGGACTCGTTCCAGGACGATCTCGTGGCGCCCCCCGTGTACACCCGCCCAGCTGACTTTAGAGGCTGGAAAGTACCGGAAGTCCTGCTTTCCGGTAATTTTCCTCAAATCGAAGAGTGGCGGCTCGAACAATCGATCCTCCGCACCCGGCAAAGAAGGCCGAATTTGCTGGACGAGGAGTGAGCTGGCCGCTTATGCCGGCCGGAGCTCCGACAGGAGGTCGTACAAGGCCCCGTCTCTGGAAATCAGCGCCCCGATCTGCAGGAGCCGGAAAATCTCCATCTCCCGTTCTTCTTTATAGGTTTTTCCGCCTGATGCAGGCGCAGGGAAGCACCGGACTGTTGGATGAGCTGCAGCATCTCCTCCGGTTTCTGATCTTTGGTGAAATCCACCTCCGAATGGCCATCCACCTGAATAGCCAGCATAAAGGCCTTTTCGGCGCTGAAGAAAAAGGTACGCAGTTCTTTGGGGCTCCGGTGCTCCAGGTATTTCACATCGCGAAGGATCTTGGCATAGATCGCATCGCTGAAATCCTCGATCAAAAGCTCCACCCGGTCGGGGTCCTGGGTTTTCATGCGCTCCCAGTCTTCCGCAGGAATGGAAAGAAGGGAAAGGAAACGCACAAACTCGGGCTCGAGCTCCTTGAGCTCGTCGTTGGTCAATCTGCGGTATTTCATTCCAGCTTTTCCGTTTTAAAGGCGAAAAAATCTTCTTAACATTGCGTGGTTAGACGAGAGACGGTGGACGATGGACGGTGGACGGGAGACGATGGACGATGGACGATGGACGGTGGACGATGGACGATGGACGATGGACGATGGACGATGGACGATGGACGATGGACGATGGACGAACTTTGAACATTTAACTTTAACCTATGCACTACTATGTACCGTCCCCTTCCCGTCCCCGTCTCCCGTCCCCCGTCTCCGTCCTCCCCGTCCCGTCCCCGTCTCCCCGCCCCACCGTCTAAAATTAATCTATTATGTTAAACCTGGCATTTATTCCTGATTTTTCTGACCCCAATATTTGGGTCAGCCTGCTTACCCTGACTTTTCTGGAAATCGTTTTGGGGATCGATAACATCATTTTCATCTCCATCGTTTCCAATAAGCTACCGGAAAGTCAGCAAGGGCAAGCCCGAAATATCGGACTGGCTCTGGCGATGGTATTCCGCGTCGCCCTGTTGTTTGGCATCAGCTACCTGGTGGCGATGCAGGCGCCGTTGTTTTCTATTCACGGAAGCTTCTTCCATGGAGAATTTACCGGTCAAAGCCTGATCCTGGCCGCCGGGGGGATATTCCTATTGTACAAAAGCACCAGTGAAATTCACCACAAACTGGAAGGCAGCGACGCGGCGGACGAGAAAAAATACGCCCAGGCAGGCAAATCCCTGACGAATGTGGTCATTCAGATCACGCTGATCAACATCGTATTTTCTTTTGATTCGATTCTGACGGCCATCGGATTGAGCAAGGACCTGGGGGTAATGGTGATCGCCATTGTGGTTTCGGTGCTCATCATGATGGGCTTTTCAGGCCCTGTCGGCCGGTTTGTCAACCGCCACCCAACCATCCAGATGCTGGGGCTGGCATTTCTGATCCTGATCGGGTTTATGCTGATCGCTGAAGGCGCCCACCTGGCTCACCTGACGGTAGGCAATGCGGAGGTTGGGGCCGTCCCCAAAGGGTATTTGTATTTCGCCATCGCCTTTTCGCTGCTCGTGGAGTTCCTCAATATGCGTTTGCGCCACAAACCCGAGCCGGTGCAACTCCATGGCATCCAGCAGGAAGCGGTGGAGGAAGGGATTATTAAACCGTAATTCGTACATCGTCAACCGTCCATCGTCAACCGTCCATCGTCCATCGTCTCATTGCTTTACCACCTTCGCCAAGACCTCCAACCCTTCGCCGGATATGCGGAGGAAGTACATCCCCTTGGGAAGATGGCCGAGGTGCAGGGCAGTGTTTCCCTGCGCCTGGAGGCAAAGCTGACCTTGCTGGTTATAGACCCGGATGCGCGCGTCTGCCTGGAGGGCAGGCTCAAACTGAAGCGTTCCGGAAGTAGGGTTGGGGTAGAGGAGCGGAGTTTGCCCGGCGCCAATCGTTTTTACATCGGTGACGAGACAGCCGGTAAACCCGACCGCTTGATCCCAGAGGTCGCATTCGGCATCCCGGAGGCCGCACCGGGTTCCATCCGGATTCGCGGAAATGGTTAAATAGCAATCTGCCGGGGCTTGGTACTCGGGCCAGGAGACGAGGCCCTGCCCGTTGGGGTTGCCGGTTTTGGCAAAGTTGGTCCAGTATTTCAGCATATGGGATTGCATCGCTTTGTCTTCGTCTCTGAACAGTGGGCCTTTGGCCAGGGGCGTTTCTTCCCAGGTGTTGAAGAGATAAAACAGCTCGATGCCATGGTACGCGCCATATTTTTCCAGTAGTCCTGCCTGAGCATGGGAAACCAAATACCGCCAAACGGGGAGTGTCTGGTTTTCGCTGACGCATTGAGCGGTGCGCCGGGTCGTAACGGTGAACTGCGCGTCGGTGAGCAGGCCGACCATAGAGGCCCAGGCTTCGTCGTTATTGGCGCCCGGAGGATACAGCTGCAACGCCAGCGCCTGGAGGTCTGCAGGCACTGCGGTTTTGATCAGCGAGGTGACCATCAGGGGAACCACGGTGGGCGGGACGCTGAGGCTCATTTCTTCGGCATTGGAGCCGATAATCAGAGGCGCCTTGTTGAATTTTCCGCTCCGGAAGGTCGTTTCGGGGTAGTCCATAAACACGTATCCATCCAAAACGGGCCGCCAATCCATTTGAACCAACCCGCCGGCAAGCGGGCTCGTCAGGTTTTTGATCAGGGAATCGGGGGAAGAGAACGCATATACGCTATTTTCGCGGAATCGCCGCCTTGCGGAATGTAGCCATCGACGTAGTCCACGCCCCGTTCTTTGGCTTCTGCATATTCCCCCATGATCGGGGTCGCGCTTTGAATGGCGGCTTTGTGAAACAGACCAGCCGCGAGGGGAGACACGAGCAAGTTGCCCACATTCACCCCGCCCGCGCTTTCTCCAAAGATCATGACGTTGTTGGGATCGCCGCCGAATGCGGCAATGTTATTTTTGACCCAGGTAAGGGCCAGGATTTGATCCAACACAGCGTAATTGCCCGAACGGGGTTGGGCATGTTCCTTTTCCAGACCGGGATGGACTAAAAAACCCAGCGGGCCCAGGCGGTACTGGATGGTCACCACGACCACGTCCCCGCGCTCCGCCAGGTTTTTGCCAAAGTACATGTAGGTGTTGGACCGGATTTGGTTTGCCGATCCCTGCTGGTTGCCTCCGCCGTGAATGAACACCATCACCGCCCGGGTTCCCGCGCCCGTCTGGGGGGTCCAGACGTTGAGGTACAGGCAATCCTCATTGCCAATCATCGTCCCCACAGTGTCGCCTTGCTCAAACTGCTTTTGAGGGCAGGCCGGCTTAAACGCTTCAGCAGAAAGGGGTTGGGTCCAGGAGGCAGGAGGCAAAGGCGCTTTCCAGCGCAACGCGCCGACCGGAGGCGTAGCGAAGGGAATCCCCAGAAACTGGACGACATTCCCGTTTTTTGCGCCCTGCACCGGGCCAAATTGGGTGCTTACCTGTTGGACCTGCCCAAAGGCAGCGCCCGTCAATCCAAGAAGGAATAGGAATAAAAGTACACGTCTCATTTGAAATTAGTGTTTGGGTTCGGCTCTTGGACTGGCCCCTGCTCCTTTCGTTTAACTCGTGAAAAGAAAAAAAGAGGCTGTTCCCGAACGCTTTCGGATTATTTAAAAAGGCAGGCTGAGGATTTTCGGATACCGATCAAATTGGTATCTTCATGGGGGATTGGAGGAGGATGTGGAGGATGTGGGGATGAGGTGAGGATGGAAGATGTAGGGGATGTAGAGGATGTGGAGGATGTAGAGGATGTGGGGGTGTATAATCAACCGATAAAAGATGGCGGATAGAAACGAGATTTTAAAAAGGGCGAAAAAACGGGTGAAGGCGCGCAAAGGGTTTTACCTGCACTTTGCCTCTTTTATTTCCGTGGGTATTTTCTTTTCCTGATGAACATGGTTACCCTGGGAGAAGAACCCAATTTGTGGTTTTTTCCCCATGCTGCCCTGGCTGATCGGGCTTTTAATCCACTATTTGAGTGTGTTTGGGTTTCCGGTGAACGGGGCCCTTTCCGAGGAATGGGAGGCAAAGGAAATGTACCGCGCCATCCGTCTCGAACGCATGAAAGAGGGGTTGCCGCCAGAACCCGATGAGGAGGTTGAAGATTTCCTTAACCAGAGAGAAGACCTGGAATTGCCAGAACTGAAAAAGCAAAAAGATCCCCTTACCCGCTGGGATGATAAAGATATCGTTTAGCTAAAGCGTATGTCGGCGAAAGTTTCTTCTTTTGAAAAAATACAAGTAGGGGAGTACGCGTACCTTTTTTTTCTCGTAGCCTGGAGCGACTACGAAAGTTCTGTCCGCGCGCATCTAAATCAACACCTCGAAAAATTCGGAGAACGCATCGGGGAGCAGGCGCTTGTCGTTCAATCCTACGCGAAAGACGCCTATGAAACGGCGGAGCGGGTGCTTTCCCTTTCCTGGACGCCGGATTTGCGCGCCCGAATGGAGCAGGAGCAGGAGCCCTTCCTTTTGATCATCCGGGAGGATTTCCGCGCGTTCGATCCCTCGGCTCATCCGTGGGGCATTCTTTGGTTTGGCGATTACTGGGACGATCCGGATGCGGTCTGGAGGGTGTTGGATACCCTCACCCGAAAACTGCGAAGTGGGGAGGACCTGTTTGCTTATTTTCGGCATCTGCGCGAAACACCTGACACGAAAGCCCTGATCAGGCCCTCCTCCAGCCACGGGAATGGGTTCGAAATGCACAACAAAGCCGTAGTTGATGGGGCTGTTCCGGTTTACCTCCAACGCATCCGGGAAGCGGTGGCATCAAACCAAACTAAAACGGCGTTGGACCTGCTGACCTCCCTCGATGACCCGCTCCTGACCAAGGATGCCCTTTTATTCCACTCCCGCTGGGAACGGCTGCGGAGGGAATCCCTGCAAGGAACGATTTCTGCGGCGGATGAGGAGGTCCGGATCAATACGCTTCACCGGGATATCTTAAACCGGCTCGACCTCCTCCATGCGTAAAATTACCGCTGCGGATGATTTTACTCATTGAATAGGAGGCATTGCTACCTTTAATTGGGCCCGAATCATCCCCTTTTCCACATGAAAAACATCCTGATTATCGGCGGTTATGGAAACACCGGCCGCCAAATTGGTCAATTACTCCTGGACCGCCGGGAGGACGTGCACCTGATCGTTGCAGGCAGAGACCTCCGCAAAGCCGAACAAATGGCGGCCGACCTGAACTGCCGGGTCGGTAGAGACCGGGCCCGGGGAATCGCTTTAGACCTTTCCGATCCCGATCAAATGGACCAAGCTTTTCGGCAAGCGGATTTCGTGGTGAATGCATCTTCTACCCTGTTGTACATCCGGCCGTTTTTGGAAGCGCTGCTGCGCGCCAAAAAGGACGGAATGGATACCCAGCTTTCTTCCTCTGAAAAGTTGAAGGTGTTAAACGAACTGGCGCCGCAATTTGCCGATGCTGGGCTGATGTACATCGCCGATGGGGGCTTTCATCCGGGCGTGCCCGGCGCGATGGCCCGGTACGCTGCCGCCCGGATGGAAGTACTGGAAAAGGCGGATGTGTTCAGTGTCCTGAAGATCAACTGGAAAGGGTTATCCTTCTCCCCGGAAACCCTGGATGAGTTTGTCGAGGAATTTAAAGACTATAATCCCAGCGTATTTCGGAATGGGGCCTGGATCAAGTCGTCTTCCTGGAAGACCTACCCCTATGAGTTTAATCCTCCGTTTGGAAAGCAGCAAACCGTGCCCATGAACCTGCGGGAAATGGAGGAATTGCCCCGCTTGGTCCCCAGCCTTCGGCAGACCGGCTTCTTCGTGTCGGGGTTTAACCCGTTCACAGATCTGGTCTTGACGCCTCTGGTCGTTTTGGGGGTAAAAATCTTACCTGAACGCACCCACCGGCCGCTGGCCCGGCTGTTCCGCTGGGGGCTCAATTTGTCCAAACCGCCTTTTGGCGTCCTCCTGGTGGCCGACTGCGCCGGTAAAACCGACGGCGAGCCTGCATCCTTCCGGATCAGCCTGTTCCACGAAGATGCCTATCTGGTCACCGCAGCTCCCGTCGCCGCCTGCATAGAACAGTACCTGGACGGCATCGTTTGGCAGGCGGGTGTGCATTGCCAGGCCAATGTCGTCGATCCCGAACCCTTCTTCAAAGCCATTGCCGACATGGGGGTGACGGTGAAAGAGACGGGGGAAGCGGTGGTTGTTAGGGAGTAGGGAGTGGTTAGTGGTTAGTGGTGTGGTTGGTGGTTAGTGGTTAGTGGTTGGGGAGCAGGGAGCAGGGAGCATTCCCCGTTACCACCAACCACCAACCACTCCCTATTCCCGTCCAGCTTTGATAAACGATTTGGTGGGCAACCCTTCCAGGTCGATCAGGTACCAGCCGGAGGGGAGGCTGCGGATATCGATGCGCTGTAAAGGAGGGAGGGCTGATCCGGTTAGCAGGATTTGCCCGAAAGGGTTTACTATGTTGAACGCCACCGGATTGGCCGATGGCGGCAGGCGAACCCATACCTCCTGCGCAGCGGGGATCGGGAAGAGGTAAAGCGCTTCGGGTTCGAAGGGGACCTGAACGGCCCGAATCGCGCTGTATTGAACGCTTCCGTCCCAGTCTTCCAGCTTTAAACGGTAGTAGGCGTTCTCCGGGAAAGGGAAATAATCGGCAAAGGCATAGGTTTGCGGGCCTTGGGCATTGCCTTTTCCAGGAACAAAGCCAAGGGTTTCCCAGGCGATCCCATCCATAGACCGCTCCACCCCAAAGCCTTTGAAATTCAATTCGTGCTGGGACTCCCATAGGAGCTCGGCAACCTTTCCGTTGGCAGCGGCTTCAAAACGCGTGAGCTCCACCGGAAGCGGGCCCAGACCCCATCCGATCAGGGACATGAATCCGCTGGTTCCCCCCAGCGAATGGATGGCTTGCCCGTAGTTTAATACCGGTTTCATCAGTTCGGTAGGATGCACGGCGCCGTCGTAGTGGCTGTAACTGGAGGAACTGAAAGGGTCTGGGGTATACAGCTTGACGTTGTTGTTGTCCAGCAAGCTCCCGCCAATTCCCCGAAGGAGGTTGCCTACTTCCACCGAAGGACTAGTCAGGGAGGTTAGGGCTACGCCTGTATTGGTTTTGATGCGCCGGGAAAAAATATCGATTTCCTCGTTAGGACCGTAGCTTCCTAATCCGCCGCTATAGCTCGCAAACCCCAGAAACCCAAACCCGTGCCCTAATTCGTGGAGGGCGGTGGTAACAAAGTCCACTTTTAAGTTGGTGGGGTTTCCGTCTGTTCCGAAATACCAATTCAAAAACCCAGAGTTCATAAACACCGAAAACTCCGGAGAAGCCACCTCCTGCCCCAGCAAGTGTTCCGCGAGGGCTATGGGGTACCAGGTGGTATTTCCGGAAGCCGGATAATTGGGCAGGCGAGTGAAGCTGGAGGAGGCGTACCCTAGTCCGCCCACCGGCGTCCAGCACGCATTGATGGTGATATTGCGGTTGAGCGTTAACTGGCCTCGCCAGATGGAAATCGCGTAGTCGAAAGCGGTCATCGCCGCTGCAGGCCATTCATTGCACGTGTTCCCGTCCAGGGTGCTCCCCTGCGGCAGGTAGATGGCGCTGATCGAGAAGGCTCTTAAGTTTAAGAACTTGGGTGGATCAGGAGGGATAAACAAATGCCTTTCAAAGGGGCCGGGTTGCAGAATGCATGGGGTATGGGTTCCATCGGAAGGCCATGCCACCGTAGGAAGTTGCCCCCATACAGCGCAGGAATAGAACAGTACCAGCAGAAAAACGCCTGGTATTTTGCTATTCACATCAAGGCGCCAGGGGGCTCGCTCCCAACTTCCAAGAAGGCGAACTTCACGCAAAATGCCGAAAACAGGTTGCAGTGCAGCAGGATACCCTTTCCGGGGGAGGCCCAAACGGGAGAATTCAAACAGAAGCATCTTGTAACGGTTTAGCCCTCCCTGAAAAGGATAGCTGGGGTTATAGAATCACGTGTATTTTCTCCTGGCTCAATTTAAAACATAATTTTTATAAGATGTTAATTAAAGATTCAATTGATTATTGGGCTAGCTTTTTTTTACATTAAAATACAGCGTATCGCTGCTCACGCCGCTTAATATTCCAAGCCCATTCTTGACGTTTGTCGGAGGCTGGGTAATCGTCTGTGAAGTGGATCCCGCCGCGCCAAAAAGCCCGGCGTATTCCGGCGTCACGCGGAAGACGATCACCTGGTGCCGCCCGAACTGGGTGATTTCCCGAATGGGGTTGATTGAGTAGAAGTTGGTATTCTGGGGAGCGCTCAGCATGGCGCAAAGCCGCAACCCGCCGTTTTGGAGTTCGAACTCAGCGAGGCGGTCGTTGACGTATTCCGGGTTTTCTTCCAGGTTGCGCACGAGTACGTAGTAGTAGTCGCCTTCCGGGTTTTCCCAGGAGACTTCGATGGGATCAATGAGCGTAAATCCGCCGGGAGGCAGGCCGGTAGTGATCTTGGACATGGAGATTTCCACCGTAGAGATTTGGGCTTCTCGCTGCGCAGGCACGAACGTTTCGGCAGAAACGGTTTTTCCGTTCCAGTCGAAGGACAAGCGGTAGGTTTTTCCGCTTTCGATGACCAAATCGGGCTGGTAATAGTAGCCATTGCCCTTGGGCAACAGGGGATAAACGGTATCGTCTACCTTCATGGACGGCGTCAGACCGTCCAGCGTGATCAGGGTGGTATCCTGGCGGATATAGGCATACGATTGGGTAAGGCGGAGGGAGTCAACGGGCTGCCCGGCAAACAAATACCCTTCCACGACGGCGGTTTGGGTATCCAGAATGGCGGCTTCCTCCGTGCAGCCGGAGAGCGCAACCGTAAGCAGTGCGGCAAAAAGGGCGCTGGAAGCGATAACATATCTTGGTTTCATGAACCTCATTTTTTTAGTTGGTAAAAACAAATGGCCTTTTAGCGGAGCGACCAGTTCAAAAACAGGCTCGGCGTGAAGCCCAACAGGGAGACGTTGGTTTCCAGCAGCTCTCCTTCGATCACCTGGTATTCTTTGTACCAGACGTTTTTGCGGTTGTATACATTGAACAGCGAGAGGCCGGCGCTGGCTTTGTTCTGGCCTAAGCGGAAATCGTAGTAAGCCGACAGGTCCACCCGGTGGTAATCCGGCAGCCGCAGGGCGTTCTTTCCACTGACCTCGAAGAAGTCGGTCGTGCTCCCATTGAGCAGCTCGATCTCGTAATAGCCGGTTGGAGCGGTATACGGCTTTCCGGTGGCATAAATAAATACGCCGGAGAATGTGAATTTTCCCGCCTTGTAGCTGGCGACCAGCTTGGTTTCGTGGGTTTGGTCCTGGTTGGCGTAGAACGGGGCGCTGCCGTAAATGGGGAATTCATATTTCACCTGCCCGAGGGTATAGCTGATCCACCCGGTGAGTTTGCCCACCTTTTTTTGCAGCAAAAAATCAATACCCTTTGCGGTTCCCTTTCCATGGTAGAAAAACTCGGTGTAGTTGAGCCGCCGTTCGGGGCCAAACCCGGCGGGCTGAAAGCGGGTGGTATATTCGGAGAGGCCGTCCATGGGCTTGTAATAGGCTTCGGCGTCGAACAACAAGGTGTTGGTTTCGTAACTTCCCCCTGCAATCAGGTGGTACGCGGAGCTGACGGGTACCTGGTCGCCGTTGGCCAGCAGCCAGAAGTCCCGGCTGCCCTGCTGAATATCTTCCCGCAAGATCCGGGTAGCGAACTGGTAGTAGTGGCCGAAAGCGGCCTTGAGTTTGATTTTGTCGTTGAGTACGTAGGTTAAGGAAGCCCTGGGCTCGAGGTAGACCTTTTTCAGCGGAGCGTAGTAGGTGGTTCGAAGCCCGCCCCGGAGGATGAGGTTGTTGGAAAGGGTCCACTTGTCCTGAAGGTAACCCGCAGCCGTCAAGCCATGGTCTTGTCGGTTGAGGACGTCGAGGGTGTCGTTGAGGATGAAGGAATAATCGATATCCTGGTAGGACGTTTGGAGGCCAAACTCCAGCTGGTTGCGGGAATGGAGTTTGTATTCGTTGTCCAGTTTAAAGGTAACGTCCCGCAGGTCGTTGTTTTCCCGGCTGCCGTTGTTCTGTACGACCAGGGAATCCGACCGGGTTATGGTGGTTTTGTCTCCGCGTTCGCGTTCGCTGTAGTAATTGGAGTAGGAGAGGTTGGCGTTGGCGTACCAACGGTCGGTAAAGCGTTTGGACCAGGCGAGGCTGGAGCCCCAGTTGCCCCATTGGGTGAGGTCGGTGCTTTCCCTAACGAAGTTGAATGCCTGCCCAAGCGGACCCGGCCTTCCCTGAAAACTGCTGTTGTCGGCGCTCCGGGTGTTGTCGAGATCGTCCTGGCCGTTGTAAAAACTCAGGGAGATTAATTCGGACGGGTTGGGGCGGAAGCTGACTTTGGCGTTGAGGTCGTAGAAGTAGGTATTGGGCTGCACGTCCTGTTGGGGGAGGCCTCTTCTGCCTGCAAAAACCGGAGGGCTATTGGCGGGGCGGGTGCTGTTGCGGGTGAACGCTTCGAAAATATCGTTGTAAAAATTGCTTTGAAACGACCGGCGCCCGGCAACCAGTACCGATCCTTTCCCTTTCGCAAAAGGCGTTTCTGCGAAGGCATTGACGGAGAGCAGGCTTAACCCCACCCCGACGTTCAGGGCTTCGGAGTTGCCGTCTTTCCCGGTCAGATCCACCACGCTGGAGATTCTGCCGCCGTATTTGGACTCAAAGCCGCCTTTGAATAATTGCACGTCCTTCACGGCATTGGCATTGAACGCGCTGAAAAACCCGAACAGGTGGTCTACGTGGTACACGGTAAATCCATCGAAGAGCACCAGGTTTTGATCCGGAGTGCCTCCGCGGACGTACAGCCCCGAAGAGCTTTCATTCGACCCGCTGATACCGGGGAAGCACTGGCACAGCGACCGGAAAATATCCCGTTCCCCGAAACTGGGCAATTTGGCGGGGCTGCCGGGGCAATGCCGATCTGGCTGGCTCCGGTAAGGGCCTTGATGAGTTGCTCTTTCTTCTCCGCCTCGACCAGAATTTCCTGTAGCTGCACGCCAAAATCCTCCATCTGAACCACGAGGTTTTGTACGTCCATGGCAGGGTGCAGGCGAAAGGCTTTGGTCTGGTACCCAATATAGGAAACCAGGAGCACGGACGTATCGGAAGGCACATCGAAAAGGGTGAAGTACCCGTCGGCATTGGCGTTCGACCCGCTGTAGGGCGCCCCGCTTGCCCGTGACGGTGGCAAACGGTAGGGTCTCTCCGGTATTTTTGTCTTTAATGATCCCCGCCAGGGTAAAGTTTTTCCTTGTAGGCAGTTCGTCCGAAGGATGGTCTGCCTGGGCAATATCCGCACTCTTTTTAAAAATCAGGACCGTCTGACCCCGGAAACCAAAGTCCAGGTCGGTGCCCTGCAAAATGATCTTCATGGCGTTCTCAATGGGATTGCCCCAAAGGAGGCGGAAGCCAGTATCCTGGAGGACCTTTCGGTCGTACTCAAAAGCGAGGTCGTAGTTGATCTTCAGTTCGAGAAAAACCAGATCCAGGCTCTTGTTCTCGTACTGCCCCTTGACCTTCAGCTTTTCCAGCCCCTGGGAAAACAGCGGGGCGCCGCTGAGCCAAACAAGCGCAAGCAAAGTAATTAGTTGTTTCATAGAAGGTTAGATGTTGGTGGTTGGTGGTTGGTGGTTGGTGGTTGGTGGTTGGTGGTTGGTGGTTGGTGGTTGGTGGTTAGTGGTTAGTGGTTAGTGGTTAGTGGGTGGTGGTTGAGTGGGTGGTGGTTGGTGGTTGAGTGGGGTATGAAATTATTGAAAATGGGATGGATTATTTGTGTTTTATGAAAAAAACAGCTTTCAGTGTTCCTATCGTCCAACCGCTAAATTCTAGCGGCTAAACGTATTCCTGAACAGAAAAGGCAAGCCCGTTCGTTTTGTACTCATTTTTTAGGAACAATTTACGAGGGACGATTTATGAAGTACGATTTACGAAGACGATTACTTCACTCGCGGGGCGGCAAAACCCCCCCCGGTGCGATTTGCCAGGACGATTCTGGTGCGAAGTACGATTTACGATGCGGTTTTCGGTAGCTACCCTGTTCGCCGTCCCGCAATAAGCGGGATCAGATTCCGTGCGGAACTATCCGCCGGTCCCCTGACCGGCGTCCCTGTTCGCCGTTACGCAATAAGCGGGATCAGATTCCGAACGAAATCGAAGGATTTCGGCGAACAAGCCTAGAACCAGGGTTTTTTGAACAGGCTTTGGGGCACACGATGGCTGTCACAAACGTTGGGCCTCTCCGAGGCCACCAACCAACCACTAACCACTACACCCCTAACCCCACCACAACCACCCCCCCCCCCACTACCTCATCACCCTCGGATTAGACAAGTTGCTGATATGGCTGGGGCCATGGACGTAGACCGGATCGGGGCAGTGGCCATTGGTGATTAAAATGGGGATGGAAGCTTGTTCCGGGAAGCGTTCGAGCAGGAGGCGGCCTTTGGCGAATTCGAAGGCAAAAGGAATATCCTTTCCGCTGGCGATGGCTTCGTAGAAGGCAACGGCAAATACCACGGCGCTTTCGTCGTAGATCCGGTCGTTCATGCCGATGGCGTAGGGTACGTGCTGGCCGATTTCCAGGGCGATGGGACCGGAATCGCAGGTGTTGACAAAAACGCATTCCACGCTGGGGAACTGGTGCAAGATCGTAGCCAGGACAGCCCCGCTGACGATGTGGGGAGCTCCGTCTTCCTTTTCAAATACCACGCCGGTACCAAAGTCGGGGTGATCCACCGTAGCGTTGCCTGCAAAATGGACAAAACGGGGGGCCAAGTCTACTTCCAGGAGCATGCGCTGGAGATCGGTAGGGGTGACGTGCATTTTGGCCCGGAAATCGAATGCCTGCCGTTTCCCAAAATGCTGAAGCCCTTCGGAGATGAGTTGTACTTCCCGGTCGAGTTCCAGAACCAAATTGCGAAACGGGTTGGCCCCCAGGAATAGGATGGTCGTTCTGGGAATTTGGGGATCGGCGGGAGAAGTGTTCCGATCCGGAACGGAAGTCGGGTCATCTAGCAGGGTCAGGAGCCTGAACGCGATCTGCTGGCGTTTGGCGCTGAGATCGGTGGGGGTCAGGACACCCCGAACTTCGCATTGGGAGAGGTATTCCAGTTCCGATTGAAGGAGGGTGACGGGCGTATCCCAGGAGGAAAAGCCCGCCTGGGCTGTTTTTTTGGCCAGGATCAATGCCTCCTCAAGGCGGGCGGCGACGAGGTCCCGGATTTCGGTTTTCGGATCAGACATAGGAATACGTTGTTTTTGAACAGGATTTGCATAAGTCGGTGTAAACGCTTTCCGCGGCGTATAAATATACGTATTTTGGTAAACGGAGGCGCCAGCTCCTTTGCGGAGTTGGGGATAGCATCAAATAAACAGAGTTAAATCATGGAGTCTACGCACTGGATTTTGAGCCGCATGCAGCACCAGGCGGATCGCTGGGAACAATCCGGCGATCGCCGGATGCTCTTTTTGCGCTGTTATTTCCTGATGACCCAAAACATGCATCGGGCTATACAGGAAGGCCAGTTTCGGGATGGAATCTGGGCCGAACGGCTGCTTCAGCGATTTGCAGCCTATTACTTCCACGCGCTGGATTTATTTGAGCGCGAGGATCCCGGTACGCCGGCGGTTTGGAGACAGGTTCATGAAGCGGCCGCGAACCCTCGCCTTCACGCGTTGCAACACGTTTTGCTGGGCATCAATGCCCACATCAATTACGATCTGGTGCTGGCCCTTTTTGACGAGATGCACCCAGAGCTTACCGCTTTGAAGCGGGAAGGCTTTGATCTGCGCCAGTCTGATCACAACCTGGTGAATCAGATCATTGCCGAAACAATCGATACCGTGCAGGACCAGGTGCTCGAACCCCACTCCGGCATGTTGGCTTTGGTGGATGTTCTAATGGGGCGGGCGGATGAGTGGATATTGTCGCAAATGATTACCGGATGGCGGAGTGAAGTCTGGCAGGAAGCCTGCGCAATGCTGGATACAGAAAACCCCGAACAACGGGAACTGCATCGGTTGCAACTGGAGGAAAACGTGCTGAAAAAGGCAGGAGCTATCCTCGCTTTCTGATCCAAATATATTTTGGCCTCTCCGAGGCCGCTAATCACCAATCACCAATCACCAACCACTAACCACCAACCACTAACCACTAACCACTCAATCCCTATTCGCCTTCCTGATCTCCGCATGCCAGATATCATAGGTGTAGCAGGTTTCCCAGCCTTTGAAATCGTAGTGCCACCATTCCCAGGGGTAGATCTCGAAACCGGCGGCGACCATGGCATTTTTAAGGATTTCCCGGTGGGCCAGGGAGGCGCTGTCGGCTTCCATGTACGAATGGAAGGAGCGGGGCGTGGTTTCGTCGTAGCCCGAAGGCATGGAAAGTTCCTTCCCCGTTTTGAGGTCGAAAAGCGTGAGGTCGATCGCCATGCCGCGGTTGTGGCGGGAGCCTTTATGCGGGTCCGCTACGAAGGTGGTATCTTTGATCGTTTCGTAGAAAATGACGGTAACTTCATAGGGCCTGTATCCGTCGTGGAACATCAGTCCGAGGCCTTGTTTTTTCAAGGCCTTATGCGCTTTCTTGAGCGCCAGGGCGGCGGGCTTGCGCATGAAAGCCTCCGCGGCAGGATAGAGGGGGCGGCCGATGAGGTTGTCGGCAGTGGCGTATTTGACCTCGAACCGGGCGCCGGGGATGTGTTTTTTCAAATCGACCAGCTCGTTGTCGGGGTTGGCGCGGACGATCTGCTGGTAAATCTTCACGTCGTTGACTACCGGCAGGCCGTATTTGCTTTTGGGCAACGGGATGTTTAATTCCTGGCCGAAAGAGGAAAGGGTTGCGAAAAGCAAAGCAAAGAACAGGGTCAGGTTGCGCATAACAGGTTGGATTAAGGATGATTGGATAAAAATAAAAGGATTTTGCTTACTACTCGGCATTTTCGGAACGATACCTTCCAGGCTTGCGAAAACAGGAAGGTCTGGACATCGGAAACACGGAAACGTTGGGAAGAGCAGGTATTTTGATCTTCTTATGGCAAAAGGCCCGGGCTGTTTTCCCGGTATGGACGCAAAATCCTATATTCACCCTGCAACAACTCTCTTTGCCATGGAAGAACAACGCCCTGTCAGTTCCGTGAGCGAGTGGCTCGACGGACTCCAACGCGACAGTTGGAACCTGGAGCTACTGATCTCCGGGTTTTCCATTTTTCTGCTGATCGGACTGATCGACAAACTGGTTTCCTATTTCGGGAATATCTGGGCGGCCACAGGGCACATACAGTCTACCGTCATGATGCTCAATTTTCTGCTGGCCGTAGTGACCCTGGGCGCGATTACGCTAACGATCAACTTGGTGCTGCATATGCTGCTGCGGGGGTTCTGGATCGGGGGTATCGGCCTGCGGTCGGTCAGCAAGGAGATCCCGCTGGAGAAGTTGCGCTACGCCGAACCGTTTGCCTCCCGGCTTAGCGAGCGCGTGCCTTCCCTGGACAAGGTGCTGCAGCGCATCGACCGGATCTGCAGCGGAATTTTTGCCTTTGCTTTTTTGATTGCGCTCATGTTCTTTTCCCTGTTTTCGGTGATTCTGGTGATGGTGGGCTGTCTGTTTTTCCTGACGCAACTCATTCCCCTTTTTCCCGAGAAGGTCAATTTCATCCCCGGAATATTCATCGGCGGGTTTATCCTTGTTTGGTTGTCGCTGAGTGCGTTGTATTTTGCCGACACCATCACGCTGGGTCTTTTGAAGCGCAAGCGGTGGATTGCACGCTGGTATTATCCGGTGTACCAATTTTTCGGACTGGTCTCCTTTGCCTACGTCTACCGCTCGATTTACTACCACCTGATCACCAACTACTCGCGGCGCAAAATCCAATTGGCGTTGTTCGCCTACCTGTTTGGGTTTATGGCCATCCCTTTTATCAAGTACGACTATTTTATCTTCTTCCCCGACACCCCAAAGGGAACGGAAATGGAGACCAACTATTACGATGCCCTGAGGCCGGAAGACACGTTTATTCAGGTGGCCAGCATCCCGGACCGAATGGTGGAAGGCGACTTTTTGCCGGTCTTTATCCGCTACAACGTCAACGAAAACGACCGCATTGCCGCTCAATGCAACGGCTATACGCCGAGCAAAAAAGGCGGACTGGTATCCGGCATCCGGATTAAGAACGGGATCAGGATCAGCGACCCCAAGATCAGCGAAAAAGATCCCGACGCCCTGCTGGGCTGCCTGCGCAACTATTACGCCGTATATGTAGACAGCACAAGGACCGTCCCGGATTTCTACTTCTACCGCCATCCCCAGCACCATCAGCGCGGCATATTGGGCATGGTCGGTATCGCGTCCCTCCCCCCCGGCAAGCACACCCTCCGGCTGACCCGAAAGGTAAAAACCAAAGGAAAACCTGCCGAAGAAGACGTGGCGGAGATTCCGTTTTGGAGGTAGCCCCTCTCCGTAACGACGGGGGACAAAAGGCAATGCGCCTGATGGACAGCAGCTGAACGCAATCTGAAGATTGACCGACGCGTAGACGGAAGTCTACGCGCAACAGGGGGGCGTGACGGAAGTCTACGCGCAACAGGGGGCGTGACGGAAGTCTACGCGCAACAACTTGTCTCTTTTTTAGGCGGTAAACCTTTTCCTGCTTTTTCGCTTGTTATTCTTGTAGTTATCCTTGATCTCCAGAACCAAACGATTCTTCATGCATATTCTTCTTACAGGGGCTAATGGGTACATTGGTCAGCGGCTTTTGCCTGTTTTGCTCGAACAGGGGCACACCGTGTTTGCGTGCGTGCGCAATAAAAAGCGGTTGGCCTCCGACTATAGCCACGAGCGGCTTCACCTGCTCGAGGTGGATTTCCTGGAGGTAGCTCCTGAAATGGCGTTTCCTCAGGACCTGGATGCAGCCTTTTACCTGGTCCACTCGATGGCGGGAAAAGGGGATTTTGCGGCCAAAGAACTCCTTTCTGCCCAAAATTTTCGGGAGTTGCTGGAACCGACCCGCTGCAAGCAACTCATTTATTTGAGCGGAATCGTCAATGAAAACGAGCTTTCCGACCACCTCCAAAGCCGGTTTGCGGTGGAAAAAATGCTCAAAAACGGGCCGATACCGGTCACGACCCTCCGGGCAGGGATCATTGTGGGGTCGGGCAGCGCCTCCTTTGAAATCATTCGGGATTTGGTGGAAAAGCTTCCGGTTATGGTAGCGCCCAAGTGGCTGGATACGCTTTGCCAGCCCATTGCTATCCGAAATGTCATTCAGTTTCTGACCGGGGTGATGCTTCGGGAAGATACGTACCATAAAGATTTCGATATCGGCGCGCCGGAAATCTTGTCGTACAAGCAGATGCTCCTGCAGTTTGCCGAAGTGCGTCAATTAAAGCGCTTTGTTTTTACCGTTCCCGTCATGACGCCCCGCCTTTCTTCTTATTGGCTGTATTTCATTACCTCTACTTCCTATTCCCTCGCCGTGCACCTGGTGGATAGCATGAAGGTGCATGTGATCTGCCGGCCCAACGAGTTGGCCAAGACATTGGGCATTGAGCTTATTCCGTATAAAGAGGCCGTGAGCATGGCTTTTCAGCGGATAGAACAAAACATGGTGCTGAGCAGCTGGAAGGATGCGTTTAGCTCCATTGGCACCGAACCGCGGCTTATGGATTATGCAGAAGCGCCGCGTTATGGGTGTTTTTCGGATGAAAAGCGTGAACTGCTCAAACCCGGTCACGAGGAGGAGGTCCTGGACCGGGTTTGGCGTATCGGCGGAGAAACGGGGTGGTATTATGGGAATTGGCTTTGGCGAATGCGCGGGTTTCTGGATAAACTGGCTGGCGGCATCGGCCTCCGGCGCGGCCGGACCCACGCCTCCCAACTCAGTCCCGGCGATGCCCTCGACTTTTGGCGGGTATTGGTTGCCGATAAACCAGGGAAGCGGCTGCTGCTTTTTGCCGAGATGAAACTTCCCGGCGAGGCTTGGCTGGAATTCAAACTAACCCCATCTCCGGCAGGTTGGACGCTCTGGCAAACAGCCACCTTCCGCCCCCGAGGGGTCTGGGGCCGAATGTATTGGTGGGCCGTGTCCCCCTTTCACCTGTTTGTGTTTAAGGGAATGATCCGGGGTATCTGCAAAAACGCAAGAATCTAGCGCAGGCGGGGCTGTCTCAAAAGACCGCTCTTTGCCTCTGGCATGAAATTGAAAAAAGAAAATATTTTATTGCTGTCTTGGGCAAAAACCGTCTTTTGAGACAGCCCCTACAACAAATTTCATCGCAACTTCGCAACCCCGCAACTTCGCAACCTTCAATTACCCGGGCAAATTTTCCAGCAAAAATCGGATCTGGTTCCCTCCCATGATTTTGCCAATTTCTTCTTCCGAAAACCCCGCTTTCAGCAGGGCGTCGGTCAGCAGGATCAGATGCGCCGAGTCGATACAGCTGTGGGTGCTGCCGTCGAAATCGGAGCCGAGGCCGACGTGGTCGATGCCGGCGATGTCCACGGCGTGGCGGATGGTTTTGACCACGTCGTCTACCGTGGCGGCGTTGAGGGCGCCGTCCCAGAAGCCGATTCCGATCAGTCCGCCTTTTTCGGCGATGCGGCGCACCTGGTCGTCGCTCAGGTTGCGCGGGTTGCCGTGTACGGCCTGGAGGCCCGTATGGGTGACGACCATGGGTTTGGTTGCCATGGCGAGCACTTCCTCGACTACTTTGGGAGAAGCATGGGCCAGGTCGACGATGCCTCCCATGGCCTCAATTTGCTGCACGACCTTGCGGCCCAGCGGGGTGAGCCCGCCTTGTTCAGCCCCGGAAGAAGACCCGCCGATCTCGTTGTCGAAGAAGTGGGTGAGCCCCATAATCCGGTAGCCGGCATCCCAGAGCTTCTCCAGGTTTTCTTGTTTTTCTTCCAACGCGTGCAACCCTTCGATGGACAGGAGGCCGGCAACTTGCCTGGGATTGGACCGGCGGCTGTCGAGAAAACGTTGTAGTTCTGCCGAGGTGCGGACAACGGTCAGCTGCCCTTCCGACCGGGATGCGGCGCGCTGGAGCACGTCCGCCTGATAGAGCGCCCGCTGGAGCAGGCTCTTCCAGGTGCGCACCGGCCAGCGGTTGGCCATCGCTAAAAGGGTGATGTTGTCGGAATTCGCGGTATTCTTTTGGTAATTCAGGCCTCTGGGCGTTTTGATCACCGCATCGAAGACCTGGATCGTCACGTTGCCTTCGATCAAACGGGGAATGTCTACGTGGCCGTGGTCGATTTTTTTCAGCACATTTCGGTCCCATAGAAGGTTATCGGAGTGGAGATCGCCGATAAGCAGCTTCTGGTGAAGGGCTTTTGCCTCTTCGCTGACGGCGCTCCCATCCATCTCTGCAGTAGTGTTTCGCTGCCGGTCGACGATTTTGCCTGCTACGAAGAAAAAGCCGATAAGGCCGAAGAGGAGAAAAATCAGCAGGAAAAGAAGAATGCGCTTAAGCATAACGGATGGAGATTATTTGGTTCTACAAAAGGTGTTGTTTTACGGGGCGGTCTCAAAAGACCAATCTTTGCCACCGGCATGAAATTTTAGTTTCTTTTTTCAATCCTAATAAAAATGCGCGCAATTTTTTATTAGGATTGAAAAAAGAAACTATTTTTTGGCCGCCAAGGGCGAAGAAGGACTTTTGAGACAGCCCCCATATAGTCCTCACTGAAACTGGATCGGCAGCAGATACCGTACCCGCACCGGTTCCCCTTTGGCATTTTTCCCTGGGGTAAACCGGGGCAAGCCGGCGATTAGTTTTGCCGCCGCTTCCTTGCAGCCATACCCGATGGGGTCGTCGATGGTTTCGATCGTTACGCGGCCATCTTTTTCGATGATGAATTTCACGGTGACCGTGCCCTTCAGGTTTTTCCGGACGGCTTCTTCCGGTTTTTGCAGGTTATTCCCGATGTAGTTGTTCATCTTGCGGTTGAAGCAACTGAGCGCCCGCTCGGGGTCTTTCTCCGGGCAACCCTTGAAAATGGGCTCCCGGGCCACCTGGGAAAAAGAAATGACCTCTTCTTTCGCAGGGGAAGGTTGCTCCTTGGGCGCTTCGTTACTGCCAGTTGGGGGCGCTGGTCCGCCGGGTTGAGCGTTGGTTTTGGGCTGGGTAGTGGGCTTGGTTTTGGATTTTGCCTTTGGTTTTACTGCCGGCTTCTTCGAATCCGGCGGAGCAGGTATAGACGGAGACGGAGCAGTCGTCGTATCGGCGAGGGGGGCTGGTTCGTCTGGCAAAGGCTCGAGCGAGCGGTTAAGAAGCCGCAGGGAGTCGAGTTTGGCGACGGCGTCGACGGTAAAGGGGCTTTCCGGGTATTGATTCAAAAATTCCTTGATGGAGTTGGTGTCGGAGGAGGTTTTTACCAGCTTCCGGAAATCCCCAATCATAGGGTCTTCCAACGCTTCCTGATGGGACCAGGGCTGAAAATACAGCACCGAAAACGTTGCCATAGCGATTCCTACCAGGGCCAACGCGCCTACCGTGAGCCCTGCCTTCTTTTTGCGGCTTGGCGGGATGCGTTCTTCCGGCTGCCGCTCCGGCTCCATCGCCTTTTTGGGCTCCGCTTCAATGGCCGATTCGGGCTCCGGAAACGGGGGGAGCACCGAGGGGTTGGGCGAAGGCGGCGTAAGAGGGGTAGGGGAGGGCGTGGTGGTTTGCGCGGCGGTTTTGATAACCAACCCCGAAGACTTGAACGCCTCGTCGTCCTGGCCTGAAACGGGCTCGGTAGTTACTTCAACGGATTCTTCCAGAATGACCTGCCGTTTGCGCTCTTTGCCGTCCAGGATTTCGACGACCGAAATTTTCAGGAGCAACGGGAAGCGCCCCACCAAAAGGGGTTTGACATAAAACAGCCATTCCGTATACGCGGCTTCGTCCAGAAACTGGACCGCCTCGGTGAAGGTTCGGATAGCAAACGCTTTTCTTCGTTGGGTCGATCAACTCCGCCCCATCACTTCCGCAATCCGGATGTCGCCGACGACATCGGAGGCTTCGCCGGTCAGTTCCTCCATCAGGGTCGCCTTGTCGAAAGCGATCCGGACCAGGCACTTTTCCTCTTTGAGGTGCTCCATGACATCGGGAATGCGGTAAAGCAGCTTTCCCATCCCTTTTTCGACGTGCTCCTCCGGCGCCTGCTCCTGGAGGTCTGCTTCCTCCAGGCCGCTGATGAAGGCCAGAATCGCTTCGCTCAGCTTGTTAAACTCCACTTGCGCTTCCTCGTTGGTCAGAACGCCGCGGATCAGGCGCTCGTTCAGCTCCCGGTAGCGGCTAGCCAGCAGGATATAGTCGTCGTACTTACCGGAAAGCGGAGGGATGCTTGCCTTCAGGGCCTTTAACACCAAATCAATGCCCAGAGGCAGGGTGTCGATGAGTCTGGTTTTGATGACGGTTATGGGTTCCATGCTGTTTTTGGGTTTAAGGGGGCTGTCTCAAAAGACCAATCTTTACCACCGGCATGAAATTTTATTTTCTTTTTTCAATTCCAATAAAAAATTGCTCTGCAATTTTTTATTGGAATTGAAAAAAGAAAATTTTTTTTGCCGCCAGGGGCGAAAACAGTCTTTCGAGACAGGCCCCTTACGCCTTACGCCTTATGCCTATTTTTTCACCGTCGGATACGGAATCCCCAACTGCTCCAAATAGCTGTTGAATTTGGTTTCGTCGTAATAGAACTTTTCCAGTTTGGGGCGGAATTCGTCCATGATGTCGGTATTAAGATAAACGGCGGGTTTATCTTCTTTATTGACCATCGGGATGTATTGCTGTTTCATGCCTTGTTCGGTGCGGAAGTACTCCCAGGCGCTGTCTACGAGGGCCGGTTTGAGGAAGAGGTCGAGCAGGGTCATGGCCTCGGCTTTGGCGCCGGCGACTACCCCTTTATGGGCGATAGGCGTGGCCATCGCGATCGCATTGGCCCAATGGTGGCCGGGCAGACCGGGGATATTGGAAGGGAAACGGAGGGTTACGGTCGGCAGTTTCCAGGAAATATCGCCGATGTCGTCGGAGCCGCCGCTGACGAAGGTCTGGACCGGAAGCCCGATGGTGTCGAGTTTCATTGCCAGTCCGTTGGTATCTCTTGGCGATTTCACCTCGCGCTGCACGGCTTTGGCGAGGGTCTGGTCGGCTTCGCTCCACTGGGGGAGGCCTACTTTTTTGATGTTCCCGTACATGGTTTCGGCGATGACCTTGTTGAAATGCTGGGGCCAGGCGGAGCCCAGCACCTTGGAGGTAACGGCCGTATTCGTCATCAGCGCGGCGCCCTCGGCGATTTTATTGGCCCGCTGGTACATCTCCATGATTAGCGGATACGTCACGTTGCGGAAGTAGAACCAGATCGACGCTTTGGAGGGCACTACGTTGGGCTGGTCGCCGCCGTTCTTGATCACGTGATGCGAGCGTTGCAGCGGATCGAGGTGCTCGCGGGTGTATTGCCAGCCGATGCTCATGAGTTCCACCGCATCCAGGGCGCTGCGGCCCCGCCAGGGCGCGCCTGCAGCGTGGGCGGCTTCGCCTTCAAACTCGTATTCCACGGACACCAGACCGGTGCCCCGCGCTTGCCCGTACGACACGCCCAGGTTGTCGCCCACATGGGTGAAGATGCACAGATCGATGTTATCGAAATAGCCGTCGCGGGTAAAGTACGCCTTGGTCCCTACCAGCTCTTCCGCGACCCCCGGCCAAAGAATCAGGGTGCCGGGGATTTTTTCCCGCTCCAGGATCTCTTTGACGCTGAGGGCGGCCACGATATTCAGGGGGCTGCCCGAGTTGTGGCCTTCGCCGTGCCCGGGAGCGCCTTCAACGATTGGGTCGTGGTAAGCTACTCCAGGCTTCTGGGAGGCTTTGGGGATGCAGTCGAGGTCGCTGCCTAGCGCGATGACCGGCTTGCCGCTGCCCCAGCGGGCCATCCAGGCGGTGGGAACGCCGGAAATGCCGTACTCGATCTCAAAGCCGTTCTGCTTCAGGATGTCGGTCAGGTATTTGGAGGTTTCTACCTCCTGGAAACCCAGCTCGGCAAAGCTGAACACCTTGTCGACCATCACCTGCGCCATTTTGGCCCGGCTGTCTACTTTTTGCATCACTTCTTGTTTCAGGGCGGCAAGGCGCTGCTCCTGAGGATCAACAGGCGCCGCTTTCTTCTTCTGCGCCGTCAACGTCCCGCCCGCTACCAGGGCAAGGAGTAAAAGAAACCCCGTTTTTTTCATACCAACCAATTAAAATGAATGTAACCTGAATATCCTGTTTCGGCATTATCCTCCACTTGAACCCGGTTTTATGCCGGCGCGTGGCCCCCTTTTGCAGGCAGGGAGGCGCAGGATGGCATGCCAAAACCCGAGGCCCCGAAGCATAAATTTGCCTTTCGGCAAAGTAACAAAAAGATTTCCGGCGCTTTTCCTATTTTTGAACGCAATTGGCTATTTGGAGTGAAAATACAGAATAATATCCGGACAAGGCTGCCAGGCCGCTATGGATCAGGCTTTTCAGCTCGCGTAGCCTTTTGGGGCAAAGCGCTGCTGGGATGCGGCCTTTGCCTGGTGCTGGGCGCGCCTTTCTGGTATTTTCCCGCCAGAATGGCCATCCAGGTCCGTCAGTTCTCCCGCCTGGAACGCATGGAACAGGACGATCCAGGCTTGTCCCGGTTTGTATTCCATCAAAAGGATTTTTCGGCTATTAAAAAAGGAAAGCGGGAGTTCTTTTACAAGGGCTTGATGCACGATATCCATTCCATGGCCCTGAAAGGAGACTCGCTGTATATCTCCGCCCTGGCGGATTATGCGGAAACCGAATGGCTGAAGCTGACGTATCGCTACAAAAACCCTCCTCCGGGCGTCTCATTGAACGCCTCGTTTTTCTTCCTCTTTTATTTTTTTCAACCTCTTCCTTCTCTGGGCGAGGCGCTTTTCCTGCTCGAGCGCCTCAAGCCTGCCGATCCAGATGGTTTGCTTTTCCTGGAGAAGGAGGAAGTCCTGTCTCCTCCGCCGGAAGGTGGGCCGTTTTAACATGCTATGCGGTCGGGGGACCGGCAGACGCGAACGGGCCGTCGAGGACCGGCGGATAGTTCCGCACGAAATCTGCGGATTTCGGCGAACAGATTTCGGCTTGCAGAATGGCGCCGGTCTGAGGACCGGCGGATAGTTCCGCACGAAATCTGCGGATTTCGGCGAACAGATGGTTTAGCGCGAAATCTGCGGATTTCGGCGAATCTGATTGTTAACGTATTGGCTTATGCCGATCGATTCATTCATTTATTAGATCAACTAGAATGATAAAACAGGTTCTATTTGCCGCTTTTTTTGCGGCATGGGGCTTCCATGTACCAGCTCAGGTGCTTACCGTAAGGGACAGCGCCACCGGCGCGCCGTTGGTTGGCGCTTCGGTGTATGACCAGGGGGGTAAACTGGCTGCGTTTACCGACCTGCAAGGCAAAGCAGATATTGCTTCTTTTCAAAGTTCCAGCAACATCGCAGTGAGGTATCTCGGCTACAGGATGCTTGTTTTTTCCTTTGAACAACTCCGCTCCAAAGGGTTTGAGGTGGGGTTGTCCCTAAACCCGTTTTCCTTAGGGGAAATTTCCGTTTCTGCCTTGCGCTGGCAGCAGGATGCCCGGGACGTGCCGCATAAGGTGCGCACCATCCGGCAAAAGGACGTCTGGATGCAAAACCCGCAAACGGCAGCCGACCTCCTGGGGGCTTCCGGAGAGGTGTTCATCCAGAAAAGCCAGCAGGGCGGAGGCAGCCCCATGATCCGGGGGTTTGCCACCAACCGGGTGCTGATCACCGTCGACGGGGTGCGCATGAACACCGCGATTTTCCGCAGCGGCAACCTCCAGAACGTCATTTCCCTCGACCCCTACGCCACCGAACGCACCGAGGTGATTTTTGGCCCGGGGGCTATTCTGTATGGGAGCGACGCCATTGGCGGGGTAATGAACTTTTTCACCCTGTCCCCTGCTTTCTCACCGGACGGACAAACCGATTTTGGCGTCAATGCCGCGTTGCGCTACGCTTCCGCCAACCAGGAAAAAACCGCACATGCGGATATCCGGATTGGCGGCCGGAAGTGGGCCTTACTTACCAGCGCCACCTATACCGACTACGGCGACCTGCGCATGGGCGCCTACGGCCCCGACGAATACCTCCGCACCCGGTATGTGGAACGAATCAACGGGAAAGACAGCGTGCGCGCCAACCCGAACCCGCTGATCCAAAAGCCGACCGGATATAACCAGATCAACCTCATGCAGAAAATCCGGTTCGATTTGGGAAACAACTGGGACGTACAGGTGGGCGCTCATTATTCCGCCACCTCCGATTACTCCCGCTACGATCGCCTTATCCGTCCACGCGGGAACACCCTGCGCTCGGCAGAATGGGCCTACGGCCCCCAACTTTGGGCGATGACTAACCTGGAAATCGGACACGTCCGCCGGGAAGCGGGAATGTACGACCAGCTCAAAGCGCGCATAGCTTACCAGTTTTTTGAGGAAAGCCGGATCGAGCGCAACCTGAACAGTGCTACCCGGTTCATCCGCACCGAACAGGTGGGCGCCTATTCCGCCAACCTCGACCTGTTGAAAAAATGGAGCCCGTCGAGCACCGTATTCTATGGGGCGGAGTTCGTTTTCAATAGGGTTGGATCTACCGGGCAAGACGAGAACATCGTCAGCGGCGCGGTGGCGCCCGGGGCTCCAAGGTATCCGGATGGGGCCGGGTGGCATTCCTATGGCGCCTACCTGACCTACGCCTACAAACCGCAATACCAGTGGACGTTCCAGACAGGTATTCGCTACGGGCAGTTTGGCCTGGACGCGGAGTTTGACGACGCGTTTTATCCGTTCCCTTTTGAGGAGGTCCGTCAGCGGGCCGGCGCCCTTACGGGAAGTATCGGGGCCATCCATACCAATGCATGGGGCCTCCAGATGAGCGCCAACCTGTCGACCGGTTTCCGCGCGCCCAACGTCGACGATATGGGCAAAGTGTTTGAATCTACCCCCGGGGCAGTGGTCGTGCCCAACCCCGGCCTCGGCCCTGAATACGCCTGGAATGCCGATCTGGGGTTTGCCAAAGCTTTCGGCGACCGCATCAAAGCCGACCTTACCGCTTTCTACACCCTGCTCCACAGCGCGCTGGTCCGGCGTCCGTTTACCCTGAATGGCCAGGACAGCATCCTGTACGACGGGGAACGGAGCAGGGTAGAGGCCATCCAGAATGCCGCCCAGGCCCATGTCTGGGGAATTCAGGCCGGGCTGGAACTCCAGTTGGAGAATGGATTCGGACTGATCGCCCGGTTCAACTACCAAAAAGGAGAAGAGGAACTCGACGACGGAAGCACCGCCCCCCTGCGCCACGCGCCGCCCTGGTATGGCGCCACCCACCTGACGTATACCAAAGGACGCCTAAGGGGAGACCTCTACACCGTATACAGCGGCGGATTTGACTTCGAAGACCTGGCGCCCGAGGAACAAGCCAAGGATTACCTCTATGCCCGGGACGAGGAAGGCCGGCCCTGGTCGCCGGGTTGGATTACCCTGAATATCAAGGTGATGGCCGAAATTTGCCCTCATCTGGTCCTTACCGCCGGACTTGAAAATATCGCCGACGTTCGCTACCGCCCTTATTCCTCCGGGCTCACCGGACCGGGGAGGAATCTCCTGTTGGGGGTGCGGTGGAAAGGGGTTTGAGGCGTTGGTTGGTGGTTGGTGGTTGGTGGTTGGTGGTTGGTGGTTGGTGGTTGGTGGTTAGTGGTTAGTGGTTAGTGGTTAAGGCGTAAGGCGTAGGGCGGGCGTAGGGCCCAGCCTTACGCCTTACGCCTTAAACGCAACAGGGAGGGATTTAACAAAGCGTTAACGAGTTTGGATTTCTTTTCGGATCAGGTGAAGAGGCAGGCCTCAAATTTAACGCTTCCTTAGCGTTCGAACCGATAAATCCGAACGGTGCAGAGGGGTTTTTGAGCTAGTTTTGGCTTAGTTTTTAACCTAAATGCATCTGCATGAAATCACTATTTTTCCTGCTGTTCTTGTTGTTTGCCCGGGTCGCCTTTGCCCAGGAAGCGGCGCTCCCAATCCCTTTGCCGGAAACCGGGATCAAAGCCGCCTATCTCAGTGCGGGGAGGTATCCCGGGCTCAAAATCGGGATCGAAAGGCCGTTCAAGGTCTTCCAGGTCGACAAAGTCAAGTCCTGGGGAGTAAAAACCCTCCTGAAAGAGCGGTACCTGACCGCTAACTTGGGGTATTACCACCATCCGACCTATCACGACCATCTTTTTGTGCTTGTCGAGCGTCAGAAGCGCCGTCAGCGGGCCAGTGGCTGGTTCACGGAAACGGCGCCGGGTATCGGGTTCAGCCATACGTTTCTGGGAGAAGAAACCTACGAGGTGTCCAACCAGGGATCGGTCAAAAAGCTGAACGTGGCGGGCCACAGCTATGCCTTGCTGTCGTTTTCAGCCGGATTGGGCTACAACCTGGCGGTAAAAGGCAACGAACCAATGAAAGTGTACGGCAAAGCCAGCTTTCTGACGACCTTCCCGGATAACGCGTTCATCGGAATTCGCCCAACGGTGGAAGTGGGGATTGTTTTCACTCCGAAATCGTTTTGGGCGGCCAATCCAAACCTTAAACACCTCACGAAATGAAACACTTTCTTTTTCTGACGCTTGCCCTTTCGCTGGTTGCAGTAAGCTGCCAAAAAGAAGAAATTTCCATTAGCGAAAACGCTGCTGACCGGTTTTTTCTTCGAAGCGATAACGCCTCGATGCCGGTGCGCGTGTATGGCAACACCGCCAGCAAAACCTTCTTGATCATCGTACACGGCGGACCCGGCGGAGATGATGTCGTGTATCGCAACGACTATGTGATCCAAAACCTGGAACCCAAGTTCGCGGTCGTTTACTGGGATCAGCGCAATAGCGGCGCTTCCCAGGGCGGCGGCAACGGGGATTTCAACGCGGTAGCAGACTTTGTGTCCGACTTCGAAAAGCTGATTGTCCTGTTGAAGTACCGGTATGGAAACGATATTTCCTTGTTTGCCAATGGGCATAGTTGGGGCGGATTCCTTACCCCCGCTTTTCTGACCAAAGGCAATAACCAGTTCTCCCTGAAAGGATGGATCCAAACGGATGGCGCCCACAATATTCCCTTGCTCAATGAGGCCGCGATCAAAAAGTTATCGGAAAAGGCCGCCGTTGAAATCCAGGCCAACCGCCATGTGGACGATTGGAAGGAAATCAAGGCGTATTGCGACGGCCTCTCCTTGCCGCTTTCCCTGGAAGAGACCCTGAAACTCAATCGCTATGCCGGCCAGGCGGAGGGCTTGACTGAAGAAATTTCGGATTCGAAATACGAGGCTAAGGATATCGTCGGCCAATACCAGCGGGAACATACCCCGATCCTTCCCCTATTAATGAGTTCTTTGAATCCGGTGATCTACTCCGTAATCGAAGAAATCTTTGGAGAAGGAGGCGCCGAGTTGTCGTCGAACCTGAATACGATCGTCATCCCGACGCTGATCCTTTTCGGCGCCCACGATTACATCTGCCCCCCTGCCCTGGCAGACGATGTCGAGCTCCGGATCAGCTCCGTCTACAAACGCAAAGTGCTCTTTGAACACAGCGGCCACAGCCCCATGAACGGCGCCGACGAAAAAGCCTATTGGGACGAAGTCATCGCTTTTGTGCAACGATTTAAATAGGCTTAAGGCGTAAGGCATAGGGCCCTATGCCTTACGCCTTACGCCTTACGCCTACGCCTTACGTCTACTTTCAATCAACTGCTTTTCAACAGCGGCATGCGCAGGTCTGTCGCGGTTTTGTTCAGTCGGCCGACGCCGTCTTTCAGCAGGGGCGTGAGCTGATCGAGATAACCCTGGAGCTCCTGAGACAGCGTATCGTAGACCGCTTTAGCCTGGTCGGTGGGCGGGAAATCGCCCAGTTGCTGATCGGCCAGGAGGAATGCCAGGCGGTTGTTGACTTTGATCCCGTAGTTGATTGGGTCCTGCTGGCTTTGGTTTTTGACCTGATGGATCTGGCCTTCGATTTTGGATAGTTCTTTTTCGAGTTCGTTGGCCTGGCGGATCAATTCCTGGTAAGGCGCTGCCTCGCCGGCTTTCTCCTTCAGGTAGTTGATGTCTTTTTTAACCGCCCGGATATCGGTAATAGCCTGATGGGCTTCGCTGACCCGGTCGCGCACCTGAAGAAGGAAATCGAGCTGGTCTTCGTAATCCGACGCGGTGTTCGGCAGACGGGGTCTTTGAGGATCTCGAAAGTTTGCTCTACCGACTGCCCGTTTACGGTCAGGCGGGCTTTATAAATCCCGGGTACCGCTTTAGGGCCCACATTGGGCGAAGAATACAGCACCATTCCAGGAAAGTCTTTAAACCCCGGGTAGCGCATATCCCATACGAAGCGGTTCCCGCCTTTTTTCACCTGGAGCATGGTGCGCCGGTCTTTGGAGGTATTGCTGAACGACCGGATCAGCTCCCCACCCAACTCAAAGAGGTCCAACTGCGCTTTGGCGGTGTCGGTCCAATCCTTAACGTAGAAGTGGAAGACCACGCCATTGGGGTGGTTTTCGCCCTGGGTGCGGAGGGCAGCGGTCCCTCTGAGCGTTTCCTGGGCCATGCGGTAGGATGCCTTGGGCTTGAAGAGGTAGTGCGGCTGTTTGGCCACGTCGGCGCTTAGTTGGTGCAGAGGGGTGAGGTCGTCAATCATCCAAAAACTGCGACCGTGGGTAGCGGCGATCAGGCTGTTGTCGCGGATGTGGAGGTCGGCGATAGAGGTGACGGGGAGGTTCAGTTGGAAAGGTTTCCAACTCAAGCCATCGTCGAAAGAGAGGTACATGCCCCATTCCGTGCCGGCGTAGAGGAGGCCCTGGCGTTTGGGGTCGGCGCGGATGGTTCGGGCGTAGTGGTTGGGGTCGATTCCTGCGGTGATCTTGGTCCAGGTTTTGCCATAATCGGTCGTTTTGTAGAAATAGGGCGTATAGTCGCCGAATTTATAGCTGGTAGCTGCGACATAAGCCCCGCCTTTGACAAAAGGGTTCACGTCGATGCAGTTCATCATATTCAGCCTGGGCGATCCGGGAGGCGTGACGTTAGTCCAGGTTTTGCCGCCGTCGCGGGTGACGTGCAGCAGCCCGTCGTCACTCCCTGCCCAAATGACGCCGGGCTCCTGGGCGGATTCGGTGACGGCAAAAATGTTGGCGTAGAATTCGACCCCGGTGTTGTCCTGGGTAATTGGTCCGCCGGAGGATTTGAGGGTTTCGGGATCGCCTCGGGTGAGGTCGGGACTGATGACTTCCCAGGTCTGGCCTTCGTTGTAGCTTACGTGCAGGTAGTTGGAAGCGGCATAGAGTTTGTTGCCGTCGTGGGGGCTAAAGAAAATGGGGAAGTTCCAGTTGAAGCGGTACTTCATGACTTCCACGCCCGAGCCGGCGGGGTTGTCGGGCCACACGTTGGTGCTGCGCTCCTGCCCGGTGCGGTGGTCGACCCGGCTCATATAGCCTTTGTAACTGCCGCCGTAGACGATATCCGGATTGTCGGGGTCGGGAGCGAGATGCGCGCTTTCCCCGCCAGCCGAGGGTTCCCATTCTTTCTCCGTGATCGTAGCGCCTGCGGCGCGGTGGAGGATGCGGATGGTGCTGTTATCCTGCTGGGCGCCGAGAATGCGGAAAGGGAAGTGGTTGTCGGTAGTAACGCGGTAGAACTGGGAGGTGGGCTGGTTGTGGTAGGTGGTCCAGTTTTCGCCGGCATCAAAGCTGATTTGGGCGCCGCCGTCGTCGGCAATAGCCATGCGCCGGTTGTCGTCGGGGTCGATCCAGAAATCGTGGTGGTCGCCGTGCGGGGTCTCGATGCTGGTCCAGTTTTTACCCCCGTCGTCGGAACGCCAGAAATCGACGTTCGCCACGTAGACTTTATTCAGGTCTTTGGTATCGGCATAGATCCGGGAGTAGTACCAGGCGCGCTGGCGCAGTTCGCGGAAGTCGCTGGTGCGGGTCCAGGTTTCGCCGCCATCGTCGGAGCGGAATACGCCGCCGTCGAGGTTTTCGATGCAGGTCCAGAGGCGGTTGGAGTTGACGGGGAAACGGCGATGCCGATGATTCCGATCACTCCCTTGGGCATGCCGGGGTTTTGGGTGAGTTTGGTCCAGGTGTCGCCGCCATCGGTGCTTTTCCGTTGCGCTTGATTTCCCAGGTACTGGCGTAGATGATCCGAGGGTTGTTGGGGTCTAGGATGAGGTCGACCGCTCCGGCTTTATCGCTTTCGAAGAGGATGCGTTCCCAGGTTGTACCGCCATCTTTGGAGCGGTACACTCCGCGTTCGTCGCTGGGCCTCCAGAGGTTGCCCATCGCGGCGACGTACACGAGATCCGGATTTTGGGGGTGCACGCGGATGCGGCCGATGTGTTCGGAGGCTTTCAGTCCGATGTGTTTCCAGGATTTACCGGCGTCGGTAGACCGCCACAGCCCCCAACCGGAGGAGACGTTGCCGCGCACCGTCTGTTCGCCTTCGCCTGCGTAGATGACGTTCGGATCGCTCTCAGCCACCGCCACCGCGCCAATAGAGCCGCCGAAATAGCCGTCCGACACGCAGTGCCAGGTTTGGCCCCCATCCTGGGTGCGCCAGACGCCGCCGCCAGCTGTGCCCATGTAAAAGAGGTTGGGGTGGCCGGGTACTCCCGTTACGGAGCCCGCTCTTCCGCCCCGGAACGGCCCCACCAGCCGCCATTGCATGCCCTGGTAAAGCGTCTGGTCATATTGAACGGTTGGCGCCGGAGGAGGCGTAGGCACAGGACTTGCCTTTTCTGCGCCTGAAGCCCCAGGCTGATGGCAAATCCTGCCAGAAGGAAAAGAAGGTTTTTTAGCTGCATGGATGTTGAGGATTTTTAGGATGAAAAAGATGTAGAGGATGTAGAGGATGTAGAGGATGTAGAGGATGTAGGGGATGAAGGGGATGAAGAGGATGTAGAGGATGCTAAGGATATTTTCCGTCTCCTGTCTCCCGTCTCCCGTCTCCCGTCTCCGTCCACCGTCCACCGTCCCCGTCCACCGTCCCCGTCTCCCGTCCACCGTCCACTAACGACTAACCACGCCGTTGTCCGAAAAATAAAACTTTAGAGCGAATTGAAGCTACGGTAAAAATGAATTCTATCTTCGTTTCAAAATTATATTTTCCATCCGATTTGTTTTAAGGAGTTAACACACAGCAAATGAAAAAAGCAATTCTTATCCTGATGGCGGCGGGGGTAGCGTTTTCCGCCATGGCCCAGAAAGCCGAAAAGGCGGCGCCTTCAAAAGCCAACAAAGAGATCCAGAAATTTGCCGCCACGATCACGGCAGACGACCTCAAAAAGCACCTGTACATCATTGCCGGACCGGACATGGAAGGCCGGAACACGCCGTCTGCCGGGTTGGAGAAAGCGGCGGTGTACATCGAAAACCATTTTAAAAGCCTGGGGCTCACCGCCGTTGCAGAAAACGGCTACCAACAACCCTACAGCTTGTACACCGACTCGGTGGCTTCCAGTACGCTTTCGCTCAAAGGGAAAGCGCTTGAAGCGGGAAAGGATTTTATGATGCCTTCCGGCAATTATGGTTTTTCCATTAACTCAGGCGAAGTGGTGTTCGTGGGCTACGGGCTGTCGGATTCCACCCGCAACGATTACAAAGACATCGACGTGCGCGGCAAGGTGGTGCTTATGCTTAGCGGTATGCCGCCAAGCGCAACCCAGGGAGCCCCGGGCGGAACAGGCGGCGCCCGCCGCATGACTGGCTTCGTGAACAAGCAAGCGATCGCCGCTCAGTTTGGGGCTTTGGCCGTGTTGCAAATTCAGGCCAACTTTTCCCCGATGATGCGCGGTGGCGCAGGGAGCCGCCCATATATGGACCTCTACCGCAAATCCACCCCGCCTAATCTGTGTATGATCAAACCAGAAATCGCAGAGGCCATCACCGGTATGACCAACGACGACCTCACGAAAATGGCCAACGAGGGCAAAACCGGAAAGGCGTTTCCTGCCAAACTATCGATGGCTATGGATAAGCGGGTGAACCAGATGGCCACCGCCAACGTGCTGGGGTATATGGAAGGGACCGACCTGAAAGACGAAGTGCTGGTGATCACCGCGCACTACGACCACGTCGGCAAAACCGGGGAAACGATTTTTTACGGAGCTGATGACGACGGCTCCGGTACCGTGGGCGTTTTGGAAATCGCCCAAGCCTTTGCAGAAGCTAAAAAAGCGGGTTTCGGACCCCGCCGCAGCATCGTCTTTATGACCGTTTCCGGGGAAGAAAAAGGACTCTGGGGGTCGGCTTACTACGCCAATAACCCCGTGTTCTCGCTTGAAAACACCGTGGCCGACCTCAACATCGACATGATCGGGCGCATCGGCAGCGAGTACCAGACCGATAAGGACTCCGCCAATTACGTCTATATTATCGGCGACGACAAACTCTCTTCCGCGCTTCGCCCTATCAGCGAGACGGCCAATAACACCTACACCAAGATAAAACTGGATTACAAGTACAACGATCCCAAGGATCCCAACCGCTTCTACTACCGCTCCGACCACTACAACTTCGCGGAAAAAGGCGTGCCCATCATTTTCTATTTCAATGGCACCCACGCCGACTACCACCGCGCTACGGATACCCCCGACAAGATCCACTACCCACTTATGGCCAAACGCGCCCAACTGGTGTTCGCCACCGCCTGGGAGATCGCCAACCGGAATGAGCGGATTCCGAGGGATCAGAATAATCCGTAGATGGCGGCTCGAATGTACCTGTAGCTCGGATTTGCAATCCGAGAATGTTCTGCGGATTTGCAATCCGCCAAACACCTTCGGATTGTAAATCCGAGCTACAGGCCCACCACAAACACCCGCTCCATCAACACCCATTTCTCCCCGGGACGGGCATGGGGGAGCGCCTGCTGATAGGTCCACATCAGGCGCTCCCACTCCTGGACGCGCGGGTTGGCGAGATCCTGTTTCGCTTTTTCTTCGAACGAAAAACCGGCTTCGGTTTCCATAATCATAAACAGGCGGTTGCCGGTGCGGTAGATTGCCATCTCCAGGATGCCGGAATCCCGGATACTGGCCAGGATTTCCGGCCAAACGGCGCGGTGATAGGCTTCGTATTCGGCGATGAGGGCGGGATCGTCTTTCAAATCCAGCGCGAGGCAGTAGCGAGGCATAGGCTATGCGTTTTGAGCGGCCAGCGTATCCGCATGTTCCCGGGGTTTGTACCCCTGAAATCCATAAAAGGCGACGACCAGAAAGCAGAACACCGGCAGCAGGAAGGAGGTCTGGATGCCCACGTTATCGGCGATCAGTCCCATCACCGGCGGCAGGA
Organism: Haliscomenobacter sp.; assembly: GCA_016713275.1. Taxonomy (GTDB): domain Bacteria; phylum Bacteroidota; class Bacteroidia; order Chitinophagales; family Saprospiraceae; genus JADJPL01. The sequence goes on along the minus strand of JADJPL010000008.1, from coordinate 277,066 downwards.
TGGCGCCACCCACAATGGCCATGATGATCAGCGAAGAACCCAGTTTGGTCTCGTGGCCCAGGTCTTTTACGCCCAGTGCAAAGATCGTCGGAAACATGATCGACATGAAAAAGTTGACCGCCAGGATCGAATAAACCGCCGGTTTGCCCGTCAGGACCACCGCCCCGACGCAAAGCAGGGAAGCCAGAAGCCCGTATACGCCCAGCAGGCGGTTGTCTTTGATATACCCCAGCAAAAACGTGCCCAGAAAGCGTCCGACGACAAAAAGCAGGGTTCCCACCGCCATGAAGTTTTTGGAGGCCACCTCTTTGCTGACGCCAGGAAGCGTCTCGATGACGTAGTTGATCGTGATGCCCCAAATCCCCGCCTGAGCGCCTACGTAGAACAGCTGGGCAAGGACCGCCATCGTGAGGTGCCGGTGCCGGAAGATCCGCCATTCAAACCGCAACCCTTCGCCTTTGTCGGGCTCCGGCACGTGCGACCGCCAAAACAGCACCGCCACCAGCAGCACTACCGCAGCCAACCCGGCATACGGCAGGATGACCGCCTCGGCTGCCTGCTTTTTGGCTTCCAGGGTGAGCAGCTCGCCTTCGTTGCCGGCAAAGATGAGCATCCCGGCCAGCCAGGGGCCTACGACCAGCGCCACCCCATTGAAGGACTGGGAAAAGTTGAGCCGCTGCACCGCAGTCTGGGGTTCGCCCAGAATGGTGACGTAGGGGTTCGCCGCCGTCTCCAGAAAGGCCAGCCCGCTGGCGATGATGAACAACGCTACCAGGAAAAATCCAAACATCAGGGCTTGCGCAGCCGGGATGAACAGCAATGCGCCAACGCCATACAGCAACAGGCCGAGGATAATCCCTTTTTTGTAGGAATACTTTTCCATGAAGATGCCTGCAGGCAGCGCAATGACAAAGTAACCCAGGTAGAAGGCCGTCTCTACCAGCAGGGCCTGCGCCCGCTTGATCTCAAATACGGGTTGAAACTGGGCGATTAACGCCGAATTAAAGATGTTGGCGATCCCCCAGAGAAAAAACAGGCTGGTTACGAGGATTAGGGGGAGGAGGTATTTGTTTTTTGGCATGAGGAGGTTGTTGGTGGTTAAGTGATTGAGTGATTAGGTGGTTAAGTGGTTACGACGGGGTTTGTAGGTAGAGACGCAAGATTTTGCGTCTGGGCAGCGAAGGCGCATCTAAAGATCATAAAACCTGCGCGCATTTTCGCCCAAAATATTGGTTTGCGTTTCGGGGGTGAGGGGAGCGAGGAACGCTTCGACGATTTCGACCGTTTGGGCGTAGCCGGGTGCGGCGAGGAGGCATACGGGCCAGTCGGAGCCGATCATCAGGCGGTCGGGGCCGAAGGCCTCGTATACGTGATGAAGGTAAGGGAAAAAACCGTCCGCGTGCCAGGAATTCCATTCCGCTTCGGTGACTAATCCGGAAAGTTTGCAGTAGACATGCGGATGCCCGGCGATGCGTTGAATCCCCTCTTTCCATTGGGCGCTCATACCCCGGCGGATATCCGGCTTGCCAATATGGTCCAGCACGAAGGGCTGATCGGGGCATTTCTCCAGAAAATCGGCTACGACGGGCAGGTGTTTTTCGTATACCAGGATGTCGTAGGTGAAGCCGTATTCTCCCAGCATCCGGACGCCTTGCACGAACCGCTCGTCTACCAGGAAGCGGTCGTCCGGCTCGTCCTGCACAATATGGCGGAAGCCTTTGATGACCGGGTTGATGCGAAAATGGTCCAGGCGTTTGGCCAGGTCGGGATGCTTCAGGTCCACCCAGCCTACCACCCCCCGGATGAAGGGAAACCGTGCTGCGAGCCCGGCAAGAAACTCGGTTTCGCGTTCGGTTTGCCGGGCTTGCACCGCTACGCATCCATCGTATCCTTTCTCTTTGAGCAAGGGCTCGAGGTCCTGGGGCAGCAAATCCCTTTTTAGTTGCGGCATGGCCTCGCTGATCCAGGCATATTCTCCGGGGTCGTATTGCCAGAAGTGTTGGTGGGCGTCGATTTTCATGGGTTTCAGGATGTAGAGGATGCAAAGGATGTAGAAGATGTAAAGGAGGTAGTGCGAATGCTGGGTGAAGTGTGATCTTGGGGGCTGTCTCATAAGACGGTTCTTGCCCAAGGCAGCAATAAAATGTTTTCTTTTTTTCAATTTCAATAAAAATTGCTTTGCAATTTTTGTTGAAAATGAAAAAAAAATAAATACCTTCATACCGGGGCAAAGGGTCTTTTGAGGCGGCCCCTTATCTGGTCTAAGGACCGGCGCTATTCGAATTTTATTTGCTATAATACGGCGTTTTTCGCTATTAAATCCCGGAATACGTATCTTTCGTAACATTAATTCACCAGGAATACCTATTAGCCATGATGTCAAAGGGTTATTATTTGCTTAATCGCTTCAGTTTGCTTTTGCTGCTGGGGGCGCTGTTTTCCTGTAAGCCGGCGGTGACCTACGATTTGGTGATCCGCAATGCCACCATTTACGACGGCTCCGGCGGAGCGCCCATCACGGGCAGCATTGCGGTGAACGCCGACACCATCGCCCTGGTGGGCGATATCGGCAACGCCAAGGGAATCAAAGAAATCGATGCCAAAGGCTTGGCCGTGGGGCCCGGGTTTGTGAACATGCTGAGTTGGGCAACCGAGAGCCTGCTCGTAGACCCCCGCGGCGCCAGCGACCTCAAGCAAGGCGTGACGCTGGAAGTATTTGGAGAAGGCTGGTCGATGGGGCCGCTCAACGACGAAATGAAAGCCGGTACCGAAGCCCAGCAGGGAGATATTAAGTTTGACGTTTCCTGGACTACCCTGGGCGAATACCTCCAAACCCTGGAAGATAAAGGCGTGTCGATGAACATCGCTTCCTTCGTGGGCGCCACCACCTTGCGCATCCACGAGGTGGGTACGACAACCGCCCGCCTACGCCGGAGGAATTGTCCCGTATGCAGGACTTGGCCCGCCAGGCGATGGAAGAAGGCGCTCTGGGCATCGGGTCGTCTCTGATCTACGCCCCCGCTTTCTACGCCAACACCGACGAACTGATCGCCCTCTGCAAAGTTGCCGCCGAATACGGGGGCATGTACATCACGCACATGCGCAGCGAAGGCAACAAGATCCTGGAGGCCGTGGATGAAACGATGCGCATCGCCAAAGAAGCCGGACTGCCCGCAGAGATCTACCACCTCAAAGCCGGGGGGAAGAGCAACTGGCCCAAAATGGACCAGGTGATCGTTAAAATCGACAGCGCCCGGGCGGCGGGTTTGCGAATCACGACCGATATGTACACCTATATCGCCGGGGCTACCGGCCTCGACGCCTCCATGCCGCCCTGGGTCCAGGAAGGCGGGTACGACGCCTGGGCCGGACGGCTCAAAGACCCTAAGATCCGGACAAAGGTACTGGCCGAAATGAGAAGCGACGCCCCAGGATTGGGAAAACCTCTACTACGCCGCCGGAGCCAGAAAACCTGCTTCTGGTCGAATTCAAAAACGATACCCTGAAAAAATACACCGGCAAAACGCTCGCTGAAGTAGCCAAACTGCGCGGGAAAAGCCCAGAGGAGACGGCGATGGACCTCGTCGTAGAAGACGGCACCCGGGTGGGAACCGTGTATTTCATGATGTCGGAAGACAATGTCAAAAAGCAGATCAAACTCCCCTACATGAGTTTTGGCTCGGATGCGGGCGCCCTGGCGGCGGAAGGCGACTTTCTCAAATCCGCTACCCACCCCGGGCTTACGGCAATTTCGCCCGGCTCCTGGGGAAATACGTGCGGGAGGAAAAAGTCATCCCGCTGGAAGAAGCCATCCGCAAGCTCAGCGCCCTGCCTTGCGAAAACCTGGGCATTGCCAAACGCGGCAAGCTCCAGCCCGGCTATTTCGCCGACATCGTTCTCTTTGATCCCAACACGATCGCCGATCACGCCACCTTTGAAAATCCCCACCAAGACGCGACGGGTATGCAACACGCGTTCGTCAATGGAGTTCAGGTGCTGGAGGATGGAGAACCTACAAAAAGAAAGCCGCAGGGAGGTTTGTAAAGGAAAGAAATAAAAAAAATATTGGCAAATTAGGCATTCAATGCCTAATTTGCCAAAAATAAATATAAAATATATAATATATTAAAAACCAATTATAAAAATGAAAATCCTGTTGTTTCATGGCTTTCCTTTTGATATGCATCCCCCTCTTTTCCCAACCCGACGTAGCCACCTTCGACCGCTACGTCGAGCAGGCGGTCAAGCAATGGGAAGTACCCGGGCTGGCTGTTGCCGTGGTGAAAGATGGGAAGGTTTTAATGGCCAAAGGATATGGGGTCCGGAAATTAGGAGAGCCCGGACAGGTGAATGCGCAGACCATTTACGGAATCTGTTCCACGACCAAAGCCATGACGGCTGCGGCCATGGCGATTTTGGTGGATGAAGGGAAGGTGGCCTGGGACGATCCGGTGATCAAACACCTGCCCGAGTTTCAGCTCGCCGATCCGTTTGTCACCCGGACGGTCCGGGTGCGGGACCTGCTCACCCACAACGCCGGGCTGGCGAACGCCGATCACCTGTGGTATGCCAGCTAACCTCGGCGCTAAAGAGATCCTGCGCCGGATGCAGTTTATTCCGCTGAGCTATCCGTGCGCGGCGGATATACCTACCAGAACGTCATGTACTTCGCGGCGGGGAAGTCATCGCGCGCGTGAGCGGCATGCCCTGGAGTGCGTTTGTCAAAAAGCGCCTGTTTGAGCCTATTGGAATGACCAACACCTATTCGACGTTCGCCGAAAGCCAGGTACAAACCAACCGCTCCACGCCCCACTACCGGGTGAAGGGAAGCATTGTTCCGATTCGGGATATGGCCGTGGACGAAGTGGGCGCCGCTGGCTCGGTTTGGTCTTCAGTAGAAGATTGAGCAAATGGATGCGGTTTGTACTCGATAGCGCCAAAGTGAACGGCAAGCGCCTCCTGAAACCGGAAACGTACGCCGAATGGCTGAAGCCCCAAACCCTGGTACCGCAGGACCAGTTTTACCCGACCGTCGCCCTCACCAAACCAACCTGGACGACGTACGCATTCGGCTGGTTCCAGCACGACTATATGGAAAACGGTCCATTTTCATCTGGAAGCATGGACGGCACCACCGCAATCATTGGTTTGCTGCCTTCCCAAAACCTGGGGTTTATGTCTCCGGCAACCTGGACCATGCGGAGTTCGCCACGCCCTGATGTACAAAGCGTTTGATTATTTCGGAAATACCGGCGCAAGCCGCGATTGGAGCGCTGAAATGAAAGCCTTGTACGACGGCCTGGCGATCCGCGCCGACCAAAGTAAGCAGCGCCTCGTCCAGCAGCGGGCCGCCAATACCAAACCCAGCCTTCCCCTGACTGATTATGCCGGTACCTACGGGCACCCCTTTACGGAGAAGTCGTGGTAACCCTGAACAACGGCGCCCTGGAAATCAAACAAACCGCCGAACTCACCCTGAAACTCGAGCACTGGCATTTCGACACCTTCCGGGGCATGTCAACCTGTTCTGGGACGATCCCTACACCATCAGTTCTCCCTCGGCCCCAACGGGAAAGTCGCCGGGATGCGCGTCGGAGGCGGGAGGAGATGGTTAGACGGTAGACAGTGGACGGTGGACGGGGAGACGGTGGACGGGAGACGGTGGACGGGAGACGGTGGACGGTGGACGGTGGACGGTAGACGGTAGACGGGAGACGGGAGACGGTGGACGGGAGACGGGAGACGGGGACGGTGGACGGGAGACGGGGGGACGGTCGCTTCAAGGTTGAAAGCCATGTTCGCCGTCCCGGCGCGAGGCCGAGATCAGATTCCCCATGTTCGCCGGAATCCGCAGATTCCGTGCGGAACTATCCGCCGGTCCCCTGACCGGCGTAAACCTCGCCAGTTGGAAAATCCGGGCTACATCATGGCCATCCTTTCATCATGTAAATCATAGTTCAGACAATGAAGCAATGCGCCTAATGGCCGAAGACTATGCAAGCAATCTGAAGATTGAACAGACGCGTAGACGGAAGTCTACGCACAACAGGGACCCTGTGTTTTTCACCAGAATCCGCCTCTAAAAGCCCCCTGTTTTTTATCTTTAAAGGTTTTGGCAACTAACCTTTGGACAGATGAACCGAATCGCCTTTTTGTGGATTTTTCTGAGTCTTTTGTCTGCGAATGGCCTCTTTTCCCAGAGCGTCAATGGGCATCAAAAGACTAACTTCGACCGGGACTGGAAATTTCATTTCGGCCATGCAGCTGATCCGGCCAAGGATTTCCAATTTTTCCGTCGCGACGATTTTTCCAAAACCGGAAAAACGGATAAAACCGCGCTGGAGGTCAATTTGACGATTCGGCCTGGCGGAGGCTCAATGTACCGCACGACTGGGCCGTCGGGTTGCCCTTTGTCAACGTCGATAATTTCGACGTCATGGCGCCGGAGTACAAACCCGTTGGCGGCCTCTTTCCGGAAACCAGCATCGGCTGGTACCGGAAGATCTTCACGATCCCTGCGGCGGATTCCACCCGGCGGTTCGTTATTCAATTCGACGGTATTTTCCGCGATGCCAGGTCTGGGTCAATGGGTTTTACCTGGGCCGCAACGAGCGGCTATATCGGTATGGCGTACGACATGACGGATTACCTCCGCTATGATCAGCCCAATGCGTTGGTCGTCCGCGTAGACGCAACCCAATACGAGGGCTGGTTTACGAAGGCGCAGGTATTTACCGTCACGTTTGGCTGCACCGCCTGGATCCGCTCCACGTGGACATCGACGGGGTGTTTGTTCATACCCGGGGGAATAGGCCCTACTTCCCTGGTATCGGTTCAGGCCGATGTGGTCAATGACCTGAACCAGCAAAACAGCGGCAGCGCCTACATGTATATTGCGGACCGCAACGGGAAAAAGCTTTCCCAAAGCCCCGAAACGCCGTTTACCCTTGACGCCCAGGGCAAAACGACGTTGAAGCAGGAATTGATTCTTCGCGGCCCCGGCTTTGGTCGCTCGAAGATCCCTATCTCTACCGATTGGTAACGGTGGTTCGCAAAGGAAAAACGGTGGCCGATACCCTGGAAACGCGTTTCGGGGTGCGGCAAATTGAGATCAGCGCCAGCCAGGGTTTGCTGCTGAACGGCAAGCCGGTGAAAGTCCAGGGCGTCAACTGCCACCAGGACCATGCGGGTGTCGGCAGCGCGTTGCCGGATGAGTTGCAGTACTACCGCATCCGGCTGCTGAAGGAATTGGGCGTCAATGCGTATCGGGCCAGCCACAACCCGCCTACACCCGAATTGCTGGACGCATGCGATAGCCTGGGGATGCTGGTGATGGATGAAACCCGCCTGCTCAACAGCAGCCCGGAATATGTGTCCCAATTCGAGCGGCTGGTTCGCCGCGACCGCAACCACCCAAGCATGTTCATGTGGTCGATCGGAAATGAAGAGGGATGGGTGCAAACGAATAACACCGGAAAACGAATCGCCCAAACCATGCTGGCCTTCCTCCAGAAACTCGACCCCACCCGAACTGCAACCTATGCCGCCGACCTGGCCAATGTGTTTAGTGGAATCAATGAGGTGATTCCCGTGCGCGGGTTCAATTACCGCCACGAGGGGGTGGTGGATTACCACCGCGACCACCCTGGCCAGCCAATTGTGGGCACGGAGATGGGAAGCACGGTCACCACCCGGGGGATTTATGAGAAGGATACCGTCAGGGCTTATGTGCCCGATCAGGATATTACGGCCCCCTGGTGGGCCAGCACGGCGGAAGCCTGGTGGCCGCTTTGCGCCGAGAACCCCTGGTTTATGGGCGGATTTGTCTGGACGGGCCTGGATTACCGGGGCGAACCTACGCCTTACCAATGGCCCAACATCAATTCCCACTTTGGGATCATGGACATGGGCTTCCCGAAAAACATCTATTACTACTACCAGTCCTGGTGGAAAAAGGAAGATGTGCTCCACATTTCCCCGCATTGGAACTGGCAGGGGAAAGAAGGGCAGCCCATCGACGTTTGGGTGAACTCTAATGCTGACGAGGTGGAACTATTCCTCAACGGCAAAAGCCTGGGCAAAAAAGCCATGCCGCGTAACAAGCACCTGCAATGGGAAGTCCCCTATCAACCGGGAGTGTTAGAAGCTACCGGATACTACGCCGGGCGCGAGGTGCGGACCAAAGTGGAAACGACCGGCCCGGCTTACCAGATGGTTCTCGTACCCGACCGGACCACCCTTCGGGCCGATGGCGCTGCCGCGGCTGTAGTGAACGTCCATGTCGTGGATGCTCAGGGGCGGGAAGTCCCAACAGCAAATGATCTGATCCGGTTTTCTATTAAAGGTCCTGGACGGATCATCGGCGTGGGCAATGGCGACCCCAGTAGCCACGAACCGGATAAGTGCCCGGAAGGCGCCTGGCAGCGGCGTCTGTTCAATGGCAAATGCCAGCTGATCCTGCAAAGCGCAGATTCGGCAGGGGAGATCGTTCTGGAAGCGGTAGGAGAGGGGTTAAAAAGGCGCAAGTTACGGTAAAAGCCAACTAATGCTTACTCCTCCAGTTCGTTGACGGCATTAGCTGCCTGGACCATCTCCTCCTCCGTATTGTAAAAATGCGGCGCCACCCGCAGAAAACCTCCCCGGGCGGTGATGGCGACACCTTTCTCTGCCAGGATATGGCTTTTTTTGCCCGGATGCGGGCAGGCCAGGGAGAGTATTCCCGACCGGTAGGGTGCTTCGAAGATCAGTGGTTTGATTTCGGGATGATTCAGATGGGCGAGGAAAACATCCTGCAAGCGAAGGATTTCCCCGAAGATGGGGCCAATGCCATAATAGTTATGTACCTCCCGCAAACAGGTATTCAAGGCGGCTACGTGGGTGATCGTCGAGGTACTGTATTCAAACCGCTTGGCCGTGGTGTGTGGCGTCCACCGGTGGTCGAGGTAGTCGAATCCCTGGGTCATGGTTTCGGCGCCGACCTGCACCGGGGCCAGCTTGTCGCGGAAATGCTGGGGAGGTGTAAAACACCCCGACGCCTATTGGGCCCAGGAGCCATTTCCAGCCGGCCGAGGCGAGGGCGGAAATGTTCCATTCCTCCGGGTACACCGGCATGCTGCCCAGGCTTTGAGCGGCGTCCACGATAAAATCGATGCCCCGTTCCCGGCAAAGCGCCCCGATGGCTTGCAAATCAGCGGCAAATCCGCTGGTAAACTGCACATGGCTCAGCGCGATGATCCGCGTGCGGGGCGTAATCAAGGCTTCCAGATCGTCCATGCTAAACCAGCCCACGAGCCCGGGGTCGATATCCGACCGGGCAGGGCGGTTGGGGATCAATTTCAGGGAAACGCCCTTCAACTCCTGGATAACCCAGGGATAATAGTCGGCAGGGTATTCATGCGTGAACGTGATGATTTCGTCGCCGGGCTGAAAGGGATATCCGTTGGCTACCATGGATAAGGCCTCGGAAGTATTCCGGACGGCAGCGATGTTGTCTGCAGACGTCTGGAGCAACAGCGCCATTTGTTCCTTGAATCCGTCCAGTTCCGGGGTGTAAAAATCCATGAAATGCCCTCCGCCGTGCAGGCTTTGCTCGGTGAGCAGCTCCGAGGCCCGCTTCGCCGCAGGGGCATAAAGCGGGGAAATGCCGCAATGGGCCAGGTAAATGCTGTGGGCTTTGGAGGGGAAGCGGGTTTCGGATTTAACGAAGGTCATGTGTGCGGTTTTTAATTTGAAGGCGAAGTTCCTGCAAGCGGGTTTTCGTCTCCGCCGGAAGGCGCTGAAAACGGCTTTGGAACTTTAAGTTATGCCAAAGCTCCTGGTTTACCAGGGAAACATATCCCAGGGAACCCAACAGAAGGGCTGCTAAAAATACCCACCCCGAGGATGCGATCCAAGCATGAGGCCCCCAAAGAATAAAATAGATCAGAAAAGCGCCCATCGAGGTAGCCAGCAGCACCGGGGAATAGAACTCGATGCGGCTAACCCGGCTTTTGCGGATGTGCAGGGCAAGCGCCATGGGCGGATAGCAAAAGATCCGGCCCACCCAGGCGGGAAGAGCGCCAACAACTGCCCGAATCCAGGCGCCCCTGCCGTACCGGTTGGGGCAGACCAGATTCCAGTCTTCGATCTTGTTTTCGTTCAAGGCGTCAAAATAGGCGGCACAAACCGCTGTGAGGGGTTCCTTTTCGGATTCCGGCAACACATTAACCCAATCGGCTATTTTTTCTCTGCCAGGATGGGCGCCGAAGGGGCGCTTTTGACGGGGAACACCCCTGTAAGCCGTTCCGACCGGTCCATCACCAGCAGATGCTCGGCTAAGCCTTCATCCTCCGGATGGTCGATGACGACGATGCGGTCGGTCATGGCTTTTTCCAGGCGGCGGGTAAGTTCTACTCCTGCCCGTGCGCCCATTTCCTCGAAAATCGGTTTGGCTTTGATGGGCTCCCCAATATCGATCATTACTTCGGTGCGGGGCGATTCGGCATAGGTATAGTTAACCCCCACCGGAACGATGTATAGTTCGTCCATCTCGGGAAAATTTTCGAAAGTTCCCATTACGATCCGCCCCAATCCTTTTTGCAGAGGCCGCAGGCGTTTTTCGTGCCGCGCATTGCCCTCCGGAAAAATCATGATCGTCCGGTTTTGGGAGAGCCCCGCAGAGCAAGCCGCGAACGTGGCGTAGTTGTTTCGCAGGCCGCTGTACCCGGCGTCGACAATCCGGTATATAGGGATCATCTTTAACGAGCGAAGCAAAAAATTGTAGACCGTTTTTGTGAAAAAATCGCCCCGAACGAGGTAATATAGCGGTTGACGAAGAAACACCGCCATGATGCACGGCTCCATGAACCCCGTCGGGTGATTGGACGCCAGGATGACCGGCTTGTTTCGCGGAATGCGATCGAAATGAGAAAGGTATATTTTTCGAAAAAACCAAAATCGCAATCCGGGCTATAGGCCGGACAAGATAGTAAAGCATTGCGAACAGGATTTTACGGTGTTTTAAAGCGGCTAAACTACTATAAAGTTACGGAGTTACGGAGTTACGAGGTTGCGAAGTAGTGACAAACTCCGCAACTTCGCAACTTCACAACTTCGCAACTTCGCAACTTCATATGTACGACTACATCATCATTGGAAGCGGTTTTGAGGCTCAGTCAGCGCACTGCGCCTGGCGGAAAAGGGCTATAAGGTGCTGGTAGTGGAAAAAGGCAAGTGGTACCGGGCGGAAGATTTCCCCAAAACCAACTGGACGCTTTCCAAATGGCTCTGGGCGCCTGCCTTGCGCTGGTATGGGATCATGAAGATCACCATTTTCCGGCATGTGGGATTTATTTCCGGAACAGGGGTAGGAGGAGGCTCTCTGGTTTATGCGAATACGCTTCCGGTTCCGGCCAAAGCGTTTTTTGAATCGGGTTCCTGGGCCGGACTGGCGGATTGGGAGCAAGAATTGCAGCCTTTTTACCAAACAGCACTCCGGATGCTGGGCGCTTCGCCCAATCCGAAATTTTTCGACGGGGAGCATGCGCTGAAGTCGCTGGCTCAGGAAGCCACCCCGGGCGCCGAACCGGCGCCGACGCACGTTGCGGTTTATTTCGGTCCGGAAGGCGAAGAGACGCCCGATCCCTATTTTGAAGGCCAAGGCCCTGCCCGGTCGGGGTGCACCTTTTGCGGCGCTTGCATGACCGGCTGCCGCCACAACGCAAAAAAACACGCTGGACAAGAACTACCTCTTACCTGGCGCAAACAACTGGGCGCGAGATCCTTGCCGAACAGGAAGTGGTTGCGGTCGAGCCGGGAGGCAGTCCCGATGGATCGCAGGGGATACGAAGTGACCCTTCGCCCATCGACTACCTGGGCTTAAACCCAAAACAAAGCTTCAGGCGAAAGGCGTCATTTTGCCGGCGGTGTTTTGGGTACCCTGAATTTGTTGCTCCAGCTCAAGCGGGGCGCCCTTCCGAATCTTTCTCCGCTTGTTGGGCAACAGGTGCGCACCAACAATGAAAGCCTGATCAGCGTAACCCAATTGGAAGGAGATGCCGATATGTCGCAAAGGAGTAGCTATTGGCGCCATTCTGGAAACGGACGCCCATAGCCATCTGGAACTCTGCCGGTATGGCGCTGGTTCCGGGGCCTGAAACTGAGTTTTCTGCCCCTGGCCGAAGGTTCGAACGGATGGATTCGGTTGTGGCGAATGGCTACGGATTTTTTCCGGGATCCTGTGGCCTACTGGAAGTATTTCCGCGTCAAGGACTGGGCAAAAGTTCGCTGGTCATGCTTTTCATGCAAACGCTCGACAGCACCGTCACTTTTACCCTGGGGCGGTTTGGGCGCATGCGGAGCGCCGTGGTAGGGGAAGGATAAGCCAACCGCATTCATCCCGGAAGCGATCGATCTGGCCCGGCGCATGGAGCGCATCCTGAAGGGTAAAGCGATGATGTTTGGCCTGACCCCCATTGCGGGCATTCCGGGTACTGCCCATATTCTGGGCGGGGCCGTTATGGGCAAAGATCCCCAAACCGGCGTCATCGATAAAGACAACCGGGTATTTGGCTACGATAACATGCTGGTGTGCGACGGGTCGATGATCTCTGCCAACCCCGGCGTCAACCCGTCGCTGACGATTACCGCGATTTCCGAACGGGCGATGAGCAGGATACCGGATAAAGCAAAACCGCTAAGGGAGTTTAGAGAAATCAATCTCCGGCGCTCTACCGGAAGGGGGGCGGGTAAAGACGCTTCCAAATAGGGTGGTTTCGTTAAAGAATCCGCAATTTTTCAAAAAACCATCGTTAGTTACCCCGCCCGCGTAATCGGGAAAGGGACTCCAAACGGAAAAGAGCACCCGGCGCTCGGTGGGCGAATTGACCTGTATCCCGAAGTAGCCTTCCCCAAACCCATTGGCCATGAAGTAGGACCCTTCCACATCCTGGCCTTCAGGGATGGTGATTTCGCTGTAAAACCATTCCGCTTCGGAGGCGGCCACCGGAATTTCATACCGGAGGTGGACGGAGGGGCCCCTGCGTCCCCAATAAAATTCATCCTTGACATAGATCGCCCCTGAAGCAGCTTCCCCACCAAGGAGGATCTCGGCGATCTCGGCAAAATGCGCGCCCGACCGCTGCGCCCCTGGATTTCCAGCCAATAATACCCCGGTTGGGGCGCCTGGAATGTTCCAACGGATAGGGTGTCCCAGCCGGGGAAAGGAGCTTGATTTCACGGGATTTCCCGTTAAAGGTGCAACTCAGGGTGGATTGGCCCTCGGCGCCCCGCGCACGTAAACCAAGGCGCAAAACGCCGGCGCGGTCTACCCGGAAATAGGTCCGGATTTTCACTGCGGGATCAGACCAGGGGCCAATCCCGGAGGAAGAAATGATCGATTCCCCTTTTTCGCGTCGTTGACCACCCAGCTATTTCCTCCGGCAGGGACGGAAACCAGCCAGTCGGCGGGCGCTGATTCGGTCAAGGGCGCAGGCGCCGAGCAAGAAAGAACCAAGAAAAGGGAAAATAAAAGAAGGACAGGGAGCAACCGCATCATGGGAGGAAATACCTATTATTGCAATATTTGAGAAAGGAACAACATTTCAGGCAAAGAAGGAAATGGGAGTGCATAAAAACGCATTTTTTCCTGAAGCCTGCGGCAGCTCTAACTTTATGACGAACCCGTCTTTGGAAGGCAACAAAACGCTGATTATCGTCGGTGGGCCCACCGCCAGCGGCAAAACTGCCTTGGCGATAAGACTAGCCCAGCATTTTGGCACGGAAATCCTTTCGGCAGACAGCCTGCAATTTACTGGGAAATGGCGATCGGAACCGCCAAACCCACCCCGGAGGAACTCCAACTGGTCAAACACCATTTTATCGATAGCCTTTCCATCGCCGAGGCCTATACCGTCGGGGATTTCGAACGGGATGCCTTGAAGGTACTCGACGAGATCTTTCAAACCCATTCCGTCGCCGTAGTTACCGGCGGTTCAGGCCTCTACCTGAAAGCGCTTTGCGAAGGCCTGGATGCGTTTCCGGAAACGCCGGTAGAGGTGCGCGATGCGCTGGAAACCTTGTACCGGGAAAAAGGGCTGGACGCCCTTCAGGAAGAATTGCGAACGGCCGATCCGGTCTATTACCATACCGTTGATCTCAAGAATCCCCATCGCCTCATCCGGGCGTTGGCGGTATGCCGCGTTTCCGGGCAACCGTTTTCGTCATTCCGGAAAAAGCAGTTTTCCGAAAGAGCATTCCGCCCGATTTACCTCGAATTGAGCTGGGAGCGGGCGGAATTATACCGCCGGATAGACCAACGGGTGCTGGGAATGATGGAAAACGGGTTGCTGGAGGAAGCCCGCACCCTGCTTCCTCACGAAAATCTGACCGCGCTTCAAAACGGTAGGCTATCAGGAGCTGTTTGCGCACCTGAGAGGGGAAACTACCCCTGGACGAAGCCATCGCCTTGATCCAGCAAAACAGCAGGCGCTACGCCAAACGCCAGCTCACCTGGTCGCGACGGGACGGGTTTTGGAAGCACGTCCATCCGTCGGAATGGACGTCCATCTTGCAATACCTGGATTTTTCCATGCAGGGGTTAATCTCCTGGCGCCAGGAATCGTTACTGGATCAAGTTAAAGGAATGGACCAGGAACGGATGCGGTTAACGATTCAGGCCCCCGGCCGCCAGTTGGCGGAGGTGGTTTACCACAACACCCGCAAAGGGATGGTGCTGGCGCCGGCGGAATTTCCCGGCGGCGACCCTGCCCGCTGGCTGCTGCACGAGATGACCTACCGGGCAGAAGGCAAGTCCCTGACCGCCTTTATGAGCCCGGAATGGGAATCATTGCTGGAAGCCTTCGCTTTCAGGCCTTTGGCCGGCCGGGAAATGCATTCCCTGGAAGCCGCTTTCGCAAGGCGCTATTCGCCAGCCAAGCCTTGGAAGAAAGGGTAACCAGAGGGTACCTCAATACTTTGGAATATAGCGTTCTCCCCCTTTGAAGGGGGCCGGGGGGATGAAACCTTTCAACAGAATCCGGAAGTTTCATCCCCCTAACCCCCTTCAAAGGGGGAAAGTGCTTCGTCTGCTTTTGTCATGGGGTTAAGGAATGCAGCCCACCCCCTTGAAAGGGTTTTGAGATAGCTCCTGGTAGGTAATCCATTTTTAAACAAACAAAACGCGAACATGATCTGGAAACACCCCTTACCCTTGAACAATTAAACGCCGTATCGGAACGGACGCTGAATACCGCGTTGGGAATTGAATTCACCGAAATCGGGCCGGACTTTATCCAAGCCAAAATGCCGGTCAACGAACATACCGTGCAGCCGTTCCGCATCCTGCACGGCGGCGCCAGCGCCGCCCTGGCCGAAACCCTGGGCAGCGTCGCTTCCCTGATGTGCCTCGACGACTTACTACCCACGCCGGCGTTGGCGTGGAACTGAATTGCAGCCACCTCCGCGGCGTACCCGAAGGCGGGATGGTCATCGGAACGGCCAAACCCTACCGCCTCGGAAAGAAAATCCAGGTGTGGAATATGGAAATCCACAATGAACAAGGGGAACTCGTTTGTGTTAGCCGTCTGACGATTGCCGTGGTGGAGCAGAAAAGGTAGCGGAGTTGCGGAGTTGCGGAGTTGCGAAGTTGCGAAGGGAAGTTGCGAAGTTGCGGGGTAGCGAAGGAAAGTAACGAAGTAGCGAGGTTGCGAAGGGAAGTTGCGACGTTGCGGGGTAACGAAGTAGCGAAGTAACGGGGTTGCGGAGGAAACTCTGTTGTGCGTAGACTTCCGTCTATGCGTCCGTTCAATCTTCAGATTGCGTGCATAGTCTCCGCCCATTAGGCGCATTGCTTCATTGTCTGAACTATGATTTACATGATGAAACGATGGCCATGATGTAGCCCGGATTTTCCAACTGGCGCGAGGTCCCAACTGGCGCGAGGGTCCCCCCCTGTTTGCCGAAATCCGCAGATTTCGTGCAGAACTATCCGCCGGTCCCCTGACCGGCGTGAACTGGTTCCAGACAGTTGTGGGTGCCGCCTCGATCCTTTTTTAAAAAAAACAAACATGAATACGTCTCGTTTTTTGCCATTTCTGGCCCTTTCCGTTTGGCATCTCCCCGTAGACGGGCAAAATATCTCCCTGTTGGCGAATGTCAACGACTTTCCTCAGACGGGGTATAGCGACGTATGGGGGTATGTGGACAAGAAGGGGCTGGAGTATGCCGTTTTGGGGGCGAGGAGCGGTACAGCCATCTATTCGCTGGCGAACCCCCGGGCGCCCAAACTGGCGGCTTTTGTGCCTGGGGCCAACTCCATCTGGAGGGACATGAAATCCCATGGGGAGTACATTTACGCAGTGGCTGATCAAGGTGCAGACGGCATTTTGGCGATCGACATGAGCAAAGCGCCCGATACGATCACGTGGGTCCGGCTGTAATATCAACAATGGCGGGGTGTTGATCTTTGACGGGGCATCGACGCCCGGTACGCCGCAGTATATTGGTGGAGTGAATACCCGGTATTCCCACGACAATTTTTCCCGAAACGATACCCTCTGGTCGGCAGACGTCTACCTCGGAGAGTTTTCTGTTGCCGATGTATCCAACCCCCGCGCTCCGCGTTTGCTGGCAACCCAGCCCACGAGTTCGCGCTTTACCCACAACTGCTGGTTGTCCGACGATGGAAAATACCTGTTTACCACCGATGAAAAGACGTTTGGTACCGTCGATGCCTTTGACGTATCCAATATAGATGATATTGAATTTCTGGACCGGTTTTCCCCAAAGGGGGCGAAAGAGAACCGGGCTATTCCCCACAATACGCATTACTACAAAGGGTTTTTGGCGACCAGCTGGTATACCGAGGGAGTGGTGATCACCGACGCCCACCGCCCGCAAAACCTGATTGAAACGGGCCGATACGACACGTATCCCCAAAGCAAACAAGGCTTTGAAGGATGCTGGGGGGCTTATCCCTATTTGCCTTCTGGTTTGCTGTTGGCCTCGGATATCTCCACCGGCCTCTATGTTCTTCAACCCCAATACCGGCGCGCCTGCTACCTGGAAGGAGTGGTGCGGGATAAAACCACGAATTTGCCGGTTGCAGGCGCCCAGGTCCGGACCTTATCGGAGGACATTGCCGAAAGTACAGACCTGGAGGGAGTTTTCCGGGGCGGCCGAGTCCAACCTGGCATCGTCACCGTTGTCATTGCAGCCGGAGGTTACCTCTCCGATACCCTGGAAGTGGAGCTGCAGCCCGGAGTGGTGAAGGAATTAAATATCCTGCTGGAAAAAGAAGGTACAACGCCTACTTCTACCCGGGAGATGGCCCGCCACCTAAAATACGAGCTCCTGGTGTCCCCTAACCCTTGTTCCGAAAACTGCCAAGCCACCTTGTCCCAGCCTTTGACCGAGGATCGCGCCCAATTGGAAATCTGGAACCGTTTAGGGCAACGCGTCGCTTCTATCCCGGCAGCTAAAGGGAATTCCCAATTTCTCCTTACCTTTCCAGGGCCTCCGGGGATGTACTGGGTCCGGCTGCATCGGAATGGGCAAACCCTGGGGGTCGAAACCCTGGTGAGAAATGGAAACGTTGCGAGGTAGCGAGATATCGAGGTAGTGAGTGCCCGTCCGTTCAACCTGGAGACCAAAACTGTCTGGAACCCGTTAGGGAGCCATAAAATTAGGAACGCCGGTCAGGGGACCGGCAGATAGTTCCGCACAGAATCTGATCCCGGCCTCGCGCCGGGACGGCGAACAGGTTGGAGGCAGAGCCTCCACTTAGAGTGGGGTCCGAGGCGGAGCCTCGAACCAGGGTTTTTGAACAGTCTCAACGTTGGGCCTCTCCGAGACCTACTGCTCTTTAGTCGTTCCTATCCAGAGGCGCCTAAACTCCTCCCCCCCCCAACCACCAATCACCAATCACCAACCACCAACCACCAACCACCAACCACCAACCACCAACCATGAAAAAACCCATCACCTTCCTCTCCGTCCTGCTCCTGTTCACCTTCGGCGCTGCTGCGCAGCCATCGGGATTGGTCTATGAACTGGACACCCTGTTCAGGGGCTGGCACGACCGCGAACAACTCAGCGGCGAGCTCCTGGTTGCGCGCAACGACACCATTTTGTACCAGCAAGCCCTGGGGTTTTCGGACCCCATGACGGCAAACGCCGCTCAAACCCGGAATGCCGTTTAATCTGGCTTCGGTGGCCAAGCAATTCGTCACCATGGGAATCATGATCCTGAAAGAGGAGCGCCGCCTGGATTACGACGACGATGTGCGCTTCCACCTGCGCGGGTTCCCTTATGCAGGCATCACCATCCGGCATTTGATGACGCACACCTCCGGGCTGACGGAGTATTTCGAACTCTGGGAAAAGCACGCCCCTCAGGACCGCATCTTCAGCAACCACGACCTGCTTAAGATGTACCAGAACCTGAAAACCGCCGTTGGACTTCGAGCCCGGCGCCGAGTTCCGGTATTCCAATACAGGCTACCTGATGCTGGCGCTGGTGATGGAAGCCGTGGCAGGTATGCCGGCGGAGTCGTTTATCCTGGACCGGATCATCAAGCCGTTGGGACTGAAGGCGACCTTCCCGTACCATTTGGGCATGCCCTCTTATCCCCACCCCGACCGCGTGCTGGGGTTTGAATGGAAAAAACGGGAAGGCCGAACTGGCAGATCTCTACAATATCGACGGCGTATTCGGCGACGGGAACATGTACGCCTCGGCCCCGGACTTACAGAAATGGAGCCAGGCATTGAGGGAGCATAAGCTGGTGAGCGAGGCCACCCAGGCGGAAGCATTTAAACCGTTTACGTTGACCAGCGGAGCGAAAAGCTATTACGGATTTGGCTGGGGGCTTCAACCAGATGGGATTTCGGTGTCGCATACCGGGGGATGGGTCGGCTTTCGGAATTTTATTCTCCGGGACCTGGAAGGCGCCTACGACGTGGTGTTCCTTTCCAACTCGTCGGCCGATGGCCGGGCGGTTCGGCCCGGGAGCTCAAAGCGATGATCGACCGCTACCGGACGACCCGGATCACCAACGTTCTCCTGGCAGATGGTACAGGAAAGCCGCTTCAAAAAGGCGAACTGCGCCTCCAGGGGAACAGGATACTGGAAGTAGGGGAAGGTTCTGGTCCCCAACCCTGGCGAGCGCGTCGTAGATGGTAAAGAAAAAGTCCTTTCGCCAGGCTTCATCGATACCCACAGCCACCACGACCGGGATATGTTTGAGAAACGTTCCATGCCGGAAGTGGTCAGCCAGGGCATCACCACGATTGTCGTGGGGCAAGACGGCGGCTCGCATTTTCCGCTCCGCGAACTATGGGAAAAACTGGATTCCACTCCCGTAGCAGTAAACGTGGCCTCCTATGCCGGGCACAACACCCTGCGCCGCCGCGCCATGGGCAACTTTACCCGTCAGGCCAGCGCGGCGGAAGTCGAAAAGATGAAAGTCATGCTGGCCCAGGAACTCGAATCCGGGGCTCTGGGCCTGGCCACCGGACTGGAGTACGACCCTGGCATTTATTCCTCCCGGGATGAAGTACTCGCTTTGTCCAGGGTGCTGAAAACCTACAACGCCCGATATATCAGCCATATCCGGAGCGAAGACCGGTTCCTGAAAGAGGCGGTGGAAGAAATTCTTTTCATAGGAAAAAAAGTAAAGATCCCGGTACAGATTTCGCACATGAAACTGGCTATCGTCAGTCAATGGGGAAAGGCCGACAGCTTGCTCCAGGTCCTGGATAAAGCCCGGAAACGGGGCGTTCAGGTGACTGCGGATGTGTATCCGTACGAATACTGGCAGTCTACCATGACCGTCTTATTTCCCGACCGGAATTTTACCGATCTAAACGCAGCACGGTTTGCCCTTACTGAACTGACGACCCCCGAAGGCATGTTCATCGCCAACTACGAGCCCGACACGACCCTGGAAGGACAAACCCTGGCGGACCTTGCCGCCGCCCGCGGACAAGCGCCCGAGATCGTTTACCTGGATCTGATCAAAACCGTTCTGGAGCAGCAAGCCGAAGAAAGCGTGATTTGTACCAGCATGGACCCCTCTGATGTCGGCAAGTTGCTGGCCTGGCCCTGGAGCAATGTATGTACCGATGGCACGCTCAACGGTACGCACCCCCGGGGAGCGGGGAGCTTTCCCAAGGTGTTGCGGTTATACCAACGGGAGCAAGGGCTCTTCGACCTGCCCGAAGCGGTGCGGAAAATGACTTCCCTGGCTGCCCAAAACATGGGATTCCGGGATCTGGGCCTTCTTCAGCCCGGCTTTAAGGCAGATTTGGTGCTCTTTGACCCGAATACGGTAACCGACCACGCCGATATGGTCCAGCCCACCGCCTTATCCGAAGGGATTCTGCAGGTTTGGGTCAACGGCCAGGAAGTATGGAGAGACGGCGAAACGATGGGGAATTTGCCGGGCAAAGCGGTTAAACGGTAGACGGGAGACGGGAGACGGGAGACGGGGTTGTACCGTCCACCGTCCACCGTCTAACGTCCACCGTCCACCGTCTAATTTCCGGCCTTCTGGCCTTCCTTCTTCGCTGCCTGCATGGGGTTTTCGCCCATTGGGCCGCCGCGGCGCATGCCGCCCTGCTGCTTGAACAGCTCAAATTTGGACATTTGAGGCTTGCGGGGGAAGAAGTTGTTCTCGGTGTCTACGTCGGCGGTTTCTTCGCTGGGGTCGAGGATGACCTCGACGACCGGCTTGTCGAAAGCGAACACCTTGGTGACCTCTTTGTCATTGAGGCGCCAGATCTCGGCGGGGATGCGCCGGATATGGGAGGAGCCGTCTTCAAAGACGAACTTCAGGATTAGCGGCATCACGAGTCCGCCTTTGTTGGAGAAATCGAGCTGGTAGAAACGCTTGCCCGATTCGAGCAGCGCCCGTTCTTTGGGGTCCAGCGTCTGCAGGTATTGCTTGTAGCGTTCGCGATCTCCGGTGGTGATCCCGTTCGGGTCGTAGCTGTTGTAGAAATCGTTCAACGCCGGATTGCGCTCGACAGCTACGGTAGTCAGATCCTTTTTATTGTTCTGATAGGTGACGTCGTTCTCCAGTTTCTCCTTAGTCTTTTGGGCCAGCAGCGGTTTTTCCACCTCCGGGTTTTTGGAGTCGAGGCGGAATTCCGCGACGTTGTCGAGGGAAATGTCCACGTTATCGGTGGTGTAGAACCAGCCTCTCCAGAACCAGTCGAGGTCCATCCCGGAAGCGTCTTCCATGGTGCGGAAGAGATCAGCAGGAGTTGGGTGCTTGAACGCCCAACGGCGCGCGTATTCCCGGAAGGCGAAGTCGAACAGTTCGCGCCCCATCACGGTTTCGCGCAGGATATTCATGGCGGTGGCAGGCTTGCCATAGGCGTTGCTTCCGAAATTAATAATCGACTCGGAGTTGGTCATGATGGGGTTCTGCACGCTTTTATCCGCTTTCATATAGGAGATGATATTCCTTGCGGGTCCGCTGCCGCTCGGGTAGTCGCGCTGCCATTCCTGCTCGGCAAGAAACTGGCAGAAGGAGTTGATGCCTTCATCCATCCACGTCCACTGGCGCTCGTCGGAGTTGACGATCATAGGGAAAAAGTTGTGCCCCACTTCGTGGAACACCACGGAGAGCATGCCGTATTTGGTGCGGTCGGAGTAGGTGCCGTCTTTCTCCGGGCGGCCGTAGTTGAAGCAGATCATCGGATATTCCATCCCGTTGGAGGCTTCCACCGAGATGGCGACAGGGTAGGGGTAAGGGAACGTATGCTTGGAGTATATCCTCAGCGTATGCGCTACCGCCTCGGTGGAGTACTGCCCGTACAGCGGGTTGGCTTCTTTCGGATAGTACGACATCGCCATGATCGGGTTGTGCGCTGCTCCGTCGAGTTGCACGCCCATGGCGTCCCAAATGTATTTCCGGGACGTGCCAAAGGCGTAATCGCGTACGTTTTCCGCTTTGTAGATCCAGGTTTTCTTGGTAGTCGCTTTGGTTTTCTCTTTAGCTGTCGCTTCTTCCTGGGTGACGATCACCACGGGGTTGGCGGATGTTTTAGAAGCTTCAAACCGTTTGAGTTGCTCTGGCGTGAGTACGTCTTTCGCGTTCTGGAGTACGCCGGTGGCAGCGACGATATGGTCGGACGGCACGGTGATGGCTACGGTGTAGTTGCCGAAAGGCAGGGTAAATTCTCCGCGGCCCAGGAACTGCTTGTGCTGCCAGCCGTTGTAGTCGTCGTACACGGCCATGCGCGGGAACCACTGAGCGAGGGTGTACAGGTAGTTGCCGTCTTCGGGGAAGAATTCAAACCCGCCCCGGGAATCAGCAGACAAGAGGGGGTTCTGGCGGTCGTTGATGTTGTACCACCAGCCGATCTGAAGGGTCAACTTACCCGTTTTGGCGGCCAAAGGCGCAGGCAGGTCTACCCGCATCATGGTTTTGTTGATGGTGTACTTCAGCGCTTTGCCTGTTGCATCCTTGACGTATTCGATCTTGAAGCCGCCGTCGAACGTTGTATCGGTCATCATATTGAGCTGGGTCAGGGTAGAGCGCTCGGAGAGCTTGTTGGTCGTCGTTTTGTAGGTGTCGGAGTTAGGGTGCACCACGTTCTGGTCGAGCTGAATCCACACGTAGCTCAGTGGGTGGGGCGACAGGTTATTGTACGTAATGGTCTCTTTGCCATAAAGGCGCTGCTTTTCGTCGTCGATCTCTACCTTAATGTCGTAGTCGGCCCGCTGTTGCCAGTAATCTTCGCCGGGTGCGCCGGAAGCGGTGCGGTAGGTGTTGGGGGTAGGTAGCTCCACGCCTAATTGCCGGAACTTCGTTTGGTCGGTGTTGGATTGGGCGAAAGCCGAAGATGCCAGGCCCAAGCTGCTAAACAGCAGCAAAACAGTCGTGTGAATGATTTCATTTCGCAAAAAGGATTGTTACAGAAAAAAAATTGGTTCTCCACAATGGGCGCAAAGATAAAAAAATGTTTAGACGTTTAGGCGTTTGGGCGTTTAGACGCCTGTTGTCCGTAGACTTCCGTCTACGGATAGTTCAATCTTCAGATTGCGTTTGTAAGCCAAATAGCGCCGTCAGACGTGCACCCTCACTTGCCCCAACGCCCCCTGTTGTCCGTAGACTTCCGTCTACGGATAGTTCAATCTTCAGATTGTGTCTGCAAGCCAAATAGCGCCGCCAGACGTGAACCCTGCACTTCTTTAGGGTTGGCCCCAACGCCTAAACGCTTTACCGTTGAACGACAAACCTCGCCACCGAAATCGAACCACCGCTTCGGAGGACGAGCCAATAGGAACCCTGGGGCAGAGAACCTACCTCCAGGTGTATGGTTTGGCCGCCCAAAGTGACCGAATTTTTACAAACGGTTCGGCCCAAAAGGTCCATCACGAAGAGTTCTCCGGGCCCGGCAAAGGGGGCGGGCAGTTGGACATGAAGGACTTCCGAGACCACATTGGGGATGATCTGAAGGGCGCCGGGCGATCCGTTGAAGACCACGGCGAGGACGGGAAATAAGGTTTCCGCTCCGCTAAAGTCCACCTGCCGCAGCCGGTAGTAATTGATACCAGGGAAAGGGGCTTCGTCGGCGAATTGGTAGTGCCTGGGAGTATCCGAAGGGCCGGCGCCCGCGATGGTTCCCAGGGCTTCAAACCGGAGGCCGTCGCGGCTCCGCTGCACTTCCACGAAGGCGTTATCGGCTTCGGAGGCGGTGGACCAGTTTAAGAGGATGGTATTCCCGGATTGCGCTCCGGAGAAATCGAGCAAACGGATGGGCAGGGGCGGGCCGTTGTAGATGAGGACGTAGTCCGGCGCGGCAGCGTCGATCGTCCAGTAGGAGGGATTGGGTAGGGTAGGGCCGCCGGTGAAGGTTCCGGTGAAGGCATTGGCGTCGATGAGGGTGAAGGAGGGATTGGACGAAAGCGCATCGTGCACCGTAACGTTCAGGGTTCCGTTCAGGGTAGCGGTTCCTTGCACGGCAATCAGGTCATTTTGAGGCGCGCCGCTGACGTCCATTTCCAGCGTTCCTTCGTTGATGAAATCGCCGGTAATAGTGAGCACCCCATTTAAGTTGGTGGGAGAAACCGTCCCTCCTGCCGCATTTTTGAAACCGCCGGTAATCGTTCCGCTAGCCTCGAACACCCCTCCGCTGTTGTCGAAATAGTCGATGTGGTTGTTGGAAAAGGCGCCGGAACTAAACTGGAAACTCCCGTCATTTTCGAATAAATCCCCTGGGGAGTCGCCGTTATTGAAGGCGCCCCCGCTTAATTGGAACGTACGGTTATTGGTTATGGAGCCATAATTATTGAACGTACCCTGATTGATTACCGTGCTGTCGTTGACCATCGTCCCCCCCTGAAGGATATTGGCAGTTCCGGGAGAAATTAATAAATAAGCGCCATCGTTTTGGAATGTTCCGGAAATACTAACCGCTCCGCCGCTTTGCGTGAAGGATCCGGCAGGGTCATTTTGCAGGGCGCCCGAGACTGTCAGCGTTCCCGATGATAACAGGTAGGAGCCCTGATTGACGAAGCTCCCCTCGATGGTGAGGTTCGCCTGCTGAAGGAACAATTTTCCGGAATTGACGCGCAAGGAGGCTCCTGGGGCAATCGTTTTGGGGGTGGTTAAAAGACAAAGCCCATCGATGATGACCTCCCCGCTGGTCAAGGGGTTGGGGGGAACGCCAACCGGGCTCCAGCTACTGGCGTTATCCCAGCCCAACGCATTCACATAAGTATAGGTTTGCGCTATTCCATTGGCAGTGGCCAGGAAGGCTAGCAGAAGAACCGGAAAAAAGCGGTTGTTAACGTTCACAAGCCGGTCAATTGGGTGCGAAATGGCTGCAAGATAAGGATTTAAATAGCCTGGGAGGTATTTCAAAACCTTTTCCAGGGGAAGGGCATGGAGCCTCAAAGAGATACGTAGCCCGACGCTGGAGCCCACAGACGCTATGGTCTGGGCATGCTCGCGCTAGATTGGTCCGGACATTGCCCTCCGCAGCCCGGAGCCCGTGGAAAACGCTGTTCCCGTTCGAAGAACGGGATCGCCTTATGGGGTTAACCGCACAAAACGCAGGGTTTACGCAAAGATAGCCGTTCAGAGCGGTTAAAGCCCATAGAGCGAAGGCGTTTTCCACGGAGCGTTAGGGCGAAGGAGCGCCTTTTTTTTGGTTCTTTTTTTGGGCGAGCAAAAAAAGAACATACCCCCTTAAAATTCTACCCGGTCGGAAACATACCCCTTGCGGAACCGCAAACTCCCTTTTTTGTCCCCCACTTCCAGGTTGATGAGGTTGTTCTGGTCGTCGTACAAGCTCATGAGGAACTCGTCGCGGATCTCGATTTGTTTGGGGCGGGGCACCTGGGTGAACTCCACGTAAATCCAGGCGGCGCCCCCTTCGTATTCTTTGCCAAGCAGGTTGCCGGAGAGGGTTTTGCCGTTGACTTTCACCTGAAAAAGGGCGTTTACATACGCCTGGAGGTATTTGCCGGCATCCGGGTGTTCCTTGGGCGTATTCAACTGCAGGCGGATTTCCCTGCCCCGCTCCTTTTCCATTTGTTCCATCTGCAACTCCAGATCGTCTACAAAAATTTTATGGATGACCTGAAGGGACTTTTCCTTTTCGGAATAAGCCATGTCCGTAAGCGTCAGATGAATAGGGTGGGCGGCAGGAAGTGCTGAAAGACAGAAAAATATCCAAAAAGCGGCCATATTTTTTCTCAAAAGAACAACAAAAAGTCC
Source organism: Haliscomenobacter sp. (assembly GCA_016713275.1). Lineage (GTDB taxonomy): Bacteria > Bacteroidota > Bacteroidia > Chitinophagales > Saprospiraceae > JADJPL01. Next base: position 251,354 of record JADJPL010000008.1, on the reverse strand, counting down.
AAAGTGGTTGGGGGAAATCCGATAGCACCCGGAATGCAGGGGGCGGATTTTTTTCGATACTGATGGAATTGGGCTTGTCGCAACAAGTCTAATTTAACGCCAGGGATAAAACGATCTTATCAGACAAGTCTACTTCGCGTCGCGTATACCCCAAACAGGGTATTTTTTCTTCATGCCAAGGGCAACGCATCGCGCTGAAAGGGGCGAATCCATTTCAAAACAAGATAGAGCCGCGTTTTGAAAAAAAATGGCAATCAGGCATTTATACAAAAAATTAAAATTAGGGTAACGCGAAAACCGGGCAAGTTTATGTACTTTTGATAAGTAAAGCGCGACAAATCCGATCGTGTTCGTCTTTTTTGGGGCATGTCGATACGCGAACACCGCATGCAAAAAGGAGGGGCCGTTTGGGATGAAAAGCGAATAAATCATAACTCATGAAGCAACCTTTACCTATTCCCAAGGGCAATTCTTTGTTCCTGGCGCTGCTGTCGCATGGTTTTTCTGTCGTTTCCAACGCGTTTTCCTCCTTCCGAACGACGGCTCTTCCCTTTATGGCTTTCGGGCTGCTCATGGTCCTCCCTCTTTTCCTTCAAGCCCAGTTTGTTCCTGAGGGGATTCATTATCAGGCAACGGCTTTGGATGCGCAAGGCCAGCCAATGGCCAATCAGAATACCGTTCTTAGGATATCTTTGGGATCGGGCAGTGAGGCGATTTCCGTTGCGCTTTATAGCGAAGAGCACGAGGTAAAAACGGATGATTTGGGCCAATTCAACCTGGTCATCGGGCAAGGGAAAAGAATAAAAGGGGCTCTGGCCTCCCTTCCATGGGCGGAGGAACAGATTTGGCTTACCGTAGAGATGGGAGGCAAATCCGGGCAGCCACTTACCCTCCTCAGCCGTTCCAACCTGCTGGCTGTTCCCTATGCCATGCACGCGAACACGGCTACCCAGCTTGCTCCAGGCGAAGAAAAAAATCAGTCGATCTACTGGCTTACGGGGGGGAATTCGCTAACCTCTCCGCCTACACAGTTCCTCGGCACCCGGGATGCGCAGGATTTTGTCATTAAAACCAACGACACGGTTCGGATCAGCATTACGAAAGAAGGGCAGTACCAAATCCGCGCTGGCGCCCAGGTCAATGGGGAATCCAGCGATATCAATGCCTATCCGCTCACCATAGAAGGAAGCGAGCAGGGAATCTATATCAAGGTCAATGGTTCGAGAGATCATACCACCAACTTTTTGACGTTTGGAGACGACCAGCAATTTAGCTGGGGCCGGGTAGAGGGGCAAACTTTTTCCGAACTCGAAGCTACCTGGCGTTACCAATTACAGGTTTCCGTATTCGCGCTGCAAGGGGCTTCGCTTGGGCTGAGAATCGCCGCCTGGATTCTGCAGGCGGTAGGGGAAACGTCCACGGTTTGCGATGGCTTTGCTACCGCAGGGACGGTAGCGCAGATCATCGCGTTTACGGTTGAAGCGGCCGGGGTGCTGGCGAATTCCATTACCTGGGGCGTAGGCATCCGAAGGGAAATTGGCGTGTTTTATGCCTCCGGCGCAGGGGACTATGCGGAGTGGCTGCCCCGCCAGGAAGGCGAACGCGATATGTTCTTCGGAGAAATCGTAGGCGTAACCGCTGGAAAAGTTTCGCTACATACTGCGGATGCCGATTACTACATGGCGGTTTCTATGCGGCCTGCTGTTTTGGGCAACAACCCGGAGCCTGGAAAAGAAGCGCTTTACGAAAAAATAGCCCTGATGGGGCAGGTCCCCGTGCGCGTTGTCGGACCGGTTTCTGCCGGGGATTATATCCTGCCTTCCGGAAACCACGATGGATACGGGATTGCCGTCCATCCCCAGGATATGAAATCCGGCGATTTTGGCCGGGTAGTTGGGGTAGCCTGGCAAGACGGAGCCCCCGATGTGCCTTTCAATTACATCAACACTGCGGTAGGAATCAATTCCAAAGACCTGAGCAAAAAAGTAGACCTGCTCAACCGGCGGGTAGAAAACATCGTGGCTTACCTCGAAGGGAAAGAGCCATTGCTCGATCCCAGCGCGTTCGCTTCGGCTTCTGCTCCCAGGTCAACCCAGCAAACCCAAATGACGAAGGTTTTCACCGACGAGCAGATAGACCAGCTTCTGGACCGGTATGAACCTTTCTTTAAGGGCTTGGCCTTTCAGGTGGAAAAAGAACTAAAAAAACAAGGCTATGATACCCAAACAGCCTATATGCAGGAATTCCTGGATAATCCGGTGCCCATTCTGAAAGAAATGCGCCGAAACCCATCTTTCTACACCCAATGGGCGTTCATTGACAGCCAATTGCCTGCTTCAAAATAATCGGATTTTCCTGTTTTCGAAAAAACGGGTTCATAAGAACGGATAAAAACGCATGCGTATGAAAAATCCCCTGGTTTTATTCATGATCTTCCTTGGGGTTGGGGCAGCCCTGCACGCGCAACCTGTTGCCAAAGGGATTCCGTACCAAGCGGTGGCTCGGGATGGCTCGGGCTTGCCTTTGGCTAACTTCCCTGTCGTCGTTCGCATTCAGTTGGGCCCGGAGGCTGTATCCGGAGAGACCTTTTATACGGAAACGCACGAAGTGGTCACCGATGCGCGCGGGTTGTTTTCGCTGGTTATCGGAGAAGGCACTGCCCCAAAAGGCGCTTTCGCCCGCATTCCCTGGGAAAAAGGCCCCGTCTGGCTTGAAGCGGCCCTGCAAAGCGCCGCCTCGCCGGCCTTCCGGGTGATCAGCAAATCCCGGCTGCTGGGGGTTCCTTACGCGTTGCACGCGGCGGTCGCCGGCAGGCTGGCCCGAACAGGCGCCCCAGAGGAAAAAACCCAGTCGATCTATTGGACAACCGGAGGGAATTCCGATACCAGGCCTCCAATCCATTATCTGGGCAACCGCGATAGCGTCGACCTCAATATTAAAACCGCAGGCGTTACCCGAAGCACCGTGACTAAATCGGGGCAAATGAAAATTATCGCTTCCAGAACGGGCCCCGATGACGCGCTCCATTCCTATCCGCTGATCGTTCAAGGCAGTAACCAGGGAATTTATATTAAAGTCAATGGGTCCAGAGACGGAAATAATAACTTTGTGACCTTTGGCGATGACGTCCGGTTTAGCTGGGGGGCTATTGAAGGACAGACCTTTCCCGAACTGGAGGCCTACTGGGCCTATCAACTCCAGGTCACGGGCTACATTTTTACCGGAGTAGCGCTGGGAGGCAGCATTGCGGCCTGGAGCGTGGCGGCTGGCGGAGCGTACGGCTCCGCTAATGTCGTTTCGGGGATTGGAATCACCCTGGATGTGGTCGCTTTAGCGGTTGATCTGGCCAATTTACTCGCCAATTCCATTACCAATGGCATCAACCTGCGCAATGAAATCGGGGTCACCTATTCCACCGGCAACGCCGATTATGCGGAGTGGCTGGAACGCGTTCCCGGAGAACGCAACCTGTATCCCGGGCAAGTCGTTGGGGTTAAACAAGGGAAAGTGAGCTTGCGAACCGACCAGGCCGATCACCTTCGCATTGTTTCGCGAAGCCCAGGCGCTCTTGGGAATATGCCTCAAGGGAAGGATCAGGAGCGATACGAAAAAATCGCTTTTATGGGCCAGGTGCCCGTTCAGGTGTATGGGCCCGTTTCTGCCCGCGACTATATCTTGCCTTCCGGTAATAACGACGGGTTTGCTATTGCCGTCCATCCCCAGGACATGAAAATTGGCGACTATGCGCGGATCATTGGGGTTGCCTGGGAATCGGGGCGCGACCAGGTTCCGTTTAATCTGGTGAATGTGGCGGTTGGAATCAACGCCAATTACCTGAGCTCCCAGATAGAAGCGCTGGAGAAAAAGGTTGATGGGGTAACCGCGTTCTTAAAAGGCGAATCGCAATCGGTCGTCGCACAGGGCGCTATCGCTCCTGATCAGAACGCGTTTATTACCAAAGCCTCTTCCCTGTCCAGGAAGCTGGAGAAGGGGTTTTCCGATGCCGAATTCGATCAGATTATGGACGCCAATGAAGGATTCATCCGGGATGTTTTTGCCCAGGCCAAAGGCCATCTGATCTATCAGGGGTTTGACCTGGATAAAGTGCCTTATATGCGCGATTTCATCGACAATCCGATTCCTTCCATGAAGCAATTGCGCCGCGATCCCGCCTTTTTTACCCAATGGGCGCAGATCGATCAGGGTATCCAGAATGAAATTAAAAAATAAGACCGGTCCGGGTGCGCGGTGTTAACACAAAATGCCTTTCCTCATGAAAAAATGTCTCCTTCTTCTCCTGTTATCTTCCTGGGCGTGGTCTGCCCTTTCCGGCCAGTCATTGGGCGTCCTGGGAATGAATTTTCAAGCCCAGGCCAGGGAAACCGGCGGAAGGATTTTGGCAAATGAACCGGTTAAGGTCCGTATCGGGTTTTCTTCGTATGAAGCGGATTCGGCGAAAACCTTTTACTCCGAAGTCCACCAGGTTACTACCGGCACGCTGGGGTTGTTCAACGTGGTCGTCGGTCAGGGAAAACCCGCCTACGGCGCCTACGCCGACATCCCCTGGGAATCCCTGCAAATATGGATGGATATCGAACTGGAATCCACTCAAGCCAGGGAGTACGTGCTCGTCAATCGCACGAAGCTGCAAGCGGTGCCGTATGCCTTATTTGCCAATACCGCCAATGAATTGGCGGACGAACATATAGACGCAGCCGGCGATCTCGAGAAAAATCAATCTATTCGCTGGCTAACAGGAGGAAACACCAAAACCGATACTTCCGCGCATTTTATCGGTACCCGCGATCAACAGGACTTGGTCATCAAAACCAATAACGTTCCCAGGGTGACGATAACGAAAGAAGGCCAGGTCCAGTACACCGGAGGGGTGGCTTCCGGTCCGGATGATTTGATCACCTCCTATCCCATGGTGATCCAGGGCTCCAGGCAGGGGATTTACATCAAGGTGAACGGGTCCCGAACCGGCGCCAATAACTTCCTCACGTTTGGCGATGACGAAGAGTTTCTATGGGGGGCTGTAGAGGGCCAGACATTTCCGGAGTTGGAAGTGTATTGGAGGTATCAGCTTCAGGTAGCGGTGTACGCCCTTCAGGGAGGAACCCTGGTGGCAAGCGGAGCGGCAATTTTTCTCAAGGACGGCGGGTTGTGGTCGAGTTTGATTTGCGTTATTGCGACCCTTATTTTTAGTTGGAGAGCTCCGGGCCTTGCGGTGGAAGCCACGGCAGTAGCCATCGCGGCGGCAGTCGTTATTGTCCAGGCGGGCGCCCTGATCAATGAAGGGGTGAGCTGGGGAGAAGGCATCCGCAGGGATATTGGGGTAACCTATTCCACCGGAGCGGCCGATTATGCTGAATGGCTCGAACGGCTGCCTGCCGAACGGGATTTGGAACCCGGCGAGATCGTTGGCGTGAAAGCAGGCCGGGTTTCGCTGAACACCAGAGAAGCCGATCACCTGATGGTGGTTTCTTCGAATCCGTTCTTTCTTGGCAATGCTCCGCAGCCCGACCAGGAACCGCTTTATGAAAAAGTGGCTTTTCTCGGGCAAGTCCCCGTCCGGGTATTCGGAAAAGTGGAAGCCGGCGATTTTATTTTACCTTCCGGGAATCAGGACGGGTTGGGCGTTGCCGTCAGCCCAGGGAAAATGCACCTGGCGGATTTTGCCGAGGTGGTAGGCGTCGCCTGGGAATCGGGCAAGGAAAACCAGGTCAACCTGGTGCAGATGGGCGTTGGGCTTCATTCCAATAACGCCCTGGCGCCCAAAGTGGAAGAAATTTCCCAACGCGTGGATAATATCATAGCCTTCCTGGAAGGAAAAGCGCCTCTGACCCCTGGCGGCGCCTTCTCTTCATTGGCGCCTGCTCCGGGGCGCGTTCCGTTGGGGCAACCCCAAAACCAGCGAATGCCCGATGAGGAATTTGATCAGTATATCAATGCCAATGAAGAAAAAATCCAAAGCATGTGCTTGGCCCTTCAGAAGCAGCTGCAGGATCAGGGCGCCGCGTTGCCGGATACCCCCGAACTCAGGGAGTTCTTCCAGGACCCTGCCTCCAGAATAAAAGCCATGCGCAGGGATTCGCTTATGCACCTCTATTGGGCACAGGTAGATGAGTTGATCAGAAACCAGCGATAAGCCCATTTAGGCAGGCCCGAAAAATGCAACAATAAAAATACGTTTGCCGGGCCTGTCTTCCTACCCTGAATGCGGTATTTTTTCTAAAAGCCTTGGACAAATTATTCCGGCGGAAACGGCGATTTTACTGGAAAACAAAGCGCTTCTGGGCCTCGAAAACATGAACAATCAGCCATTTATAAAGAAAAAATAATGGTAAGGAAATGGCGAAATACAAAAGGATTTCCTTACATTTGCATGGAAGATTTGTATGAAATTCAGAACAAAAAGTTCCGTTTAGATGGTCCGCGTGGCCAAATGTCAAATTTGACGAGCTTAGTGTCCTGAGTTTCAAGCTAATAAATCATAACTCATGAAGCAACCTTTACTCCGATCTTTGGACGATCTGGCATTACCGGTATTTACACCGGTATGCACCTCCAAGCGCCAGCCAGGTGCTTCACTATCTATGATCTGCCCATCTGCCCTTGCAGTCCCCTGCAGGGGTTTTGCTATTCAGGGGCGGTCCATTTCATTGGGTTTGAATGCATCCAGGTTCCTTTTTGCCGCATTGCTGTTCTCCTTGCCGCTTTTCCTTCAGGCGCAGTCGCTTTCGTCCCAGGTGTTTGGGAGCGCCGGGGGGGCTGTTCTGCACAACGGGGTGCGCGTCAACTGGACCTTGGGCGAGGCTGCGGTATCCCGGGTGTACGCTGAGAATGGTAAAGGTTCGGTCACGGAAGGGTTCCATCAGCCCGCGCTTCAAGTCAAGCCGGTTGCCGATCCCAATAGACTGCAAGTGACCCTTGCCCCGAACCCCGTGCTGTCGGTGCTGAATCTGAACCTCCCAGCCTCCATTGCCTCGGAGGTGTCCGCCACGCTCGCCGACGCCCAGGGCAACGTAGTCCTGAACCGCGTACCGCTGAAACCGGGCTCTACCGAACTGGACCTGAGCCTGTTTCCCGCCGGCATGTATTTCCTGACCATCCGGCAAGCAGACCAGCCTTCGGGCCAAACGTATAAAGTCGTTAAACTGAAATAAATAGACCAAATTATCTCGAACAAAACGAGCTGAATAAACCGCCATAGACCATGAAAAGATTTGTACTCTTCCTTTTTGTCGGTTGCCTTCTGGCGGCGTTCCCGCTGCAAGCCCAGTTTGTTCCTAACGGGATAAATTATCAGGCGGTCGCGCTGGACGCGTCAGGCCAACCTATGGCGAACAAGCGCATTACCCTCAAAATCTCCCTGGTTTCCGAAGTCAGAGGCAGGACCGTTCATTTCTCCGAAACGCAGGAGGTGTCCACCGATGATCTCGGGCAGTTCAACCTGGTGATCGGCGAGGGGAAAAAAGCCTCCGGGGCGTTTGCGAAAATTCCCTGGGCGAAAGAACAAATCTGGATGGACGTCGAACTCCAGGGCGCTCAACCCGGATCTTTCGACCGGATCGCCCACTCCCGCCTGCTTTCCGTACCCTATGCCAAGCACGCCGCTACTACCTCCCGCATCGCTCAAAGCAAAGAAGCCGCCCTGGCAGAAGAAAAAAACCAATCGATTTACTGGCTTACCGGCGGCAACTCCCTCACTGCGCCGCCTACCCAATTCCTCGGAACCCGCGATGACCGGGATTTTGTCATTAAAACGAACAATACCGCCCGGCTTACCTTCACTAAAGGAGGCCAGGCCCAGTTGGAGTCCGGAGTCGATGGCGATCAGGATCAATATGGCTCCTATCCGCTGACGGTTCAGGGTAGCCGGCAGGGCATTCATATCAAGGTAACCGGATCCCGGAACGGGGATAACAACTTCATGACTTTTGGCGACGACCAGCAGTTCAGCTGGGGGCGCATCGAAGGGCAGACGGTTCCTGAGTTGGAAGCAGATTGGGAATATCAGATGCAGGTGGCTTCATTTACCTTGGGCGGTATCTCTCTCGGGTTGCGCATCGCCGCATGGACTGTCAAAGCCATTGGCGAAGGAGCTTCCATTTTTGCCGCAGGTTCCATCGCCGGCACGGTGGCCACGATCGCCGCTTTTGCAACCGAACTGGCCGGGTTGCTCACCGAGTCGATCACCTGGGGCATCAAGATCCGGGAAGAAATTGGCGTGACCTACGCAACCGGCGCGGGCGACTATGCCGAATGGCTGGAGCGTGCCCAAGGGGTGCGCGATCTGGGGTATGGCGAAATTGTAGGCGTAGCCGGAGGCAAAATATCCCTGAATACCGAGGTGGCAGAGGTGGTCAAAGTCGTTTCCCGCAGACCCATCCTCCTGGGCAACACGCCTCAGCCTGGGCAAGAGGCCGCTTTTGAACAGGTAGCCTTCATTGGCCAGGTGCCGGTGCGCGTAGCCGGGGCGGTCGAAGCCGGAGATTATATTCTGCCTTCCGGAAATAACGACGGGTTCGGTATTGCTGTACACCCAAAAGACATGAAATCCGGCGACTATGCCCGCATCGTTGGGGTTGCCTGGGAATCGGCCGATGGCGACATGCCGTTCCATTACATCAACACCGCAGTGGGCATCAATTCCAATGACCTCACCCAGAAGGTAGACTTGCTCAACCGCCGGGTGGAGAACATCCTGGCTTACCTGGAAGGCAAATCGCCCCTCCTGGAGGATAACGAATTGGATGCCTTGTCTTCCAATGAGATCAAGCCCCGGACCCAGTTTCAGAAACAGTATACCGACGAAGAAGTAGACCAGTTGCTCGACCGGTACGAGCCGTTCTTCAAAAACCTGTACGCGCAGGTTGAAAAGGATATGGTAAAGAAAGGCGCCGACCTGGACTCCAACCCCAGGCTGAAAGCTTTCTTTCAGGATCCCATACCTGTGATGAAGGAAATTCGGCACAATCCCAATTTCCTTACCCAATGGGGCATGATGGATCAAAACCTTCCTTCAAAAAAAGGGAATTAAATAAATCGAATCGACTCAGATATACCTTAACCGTACGTTCAGGCGCAGCGGCCAAAATATAGAGCAGGCATGAAAAAAAGCATTTTCCTAATTCTAACCATGTTGTGCGTTGGGCTTTCCCCGAAGGCCCAATCCATTGCAGAAGGAATTCCCTATCAGGGAGTTGTCCGCGATGCTTCCGGCCTTCCTTTGGTCAAAGCTCCCGTAACCCTTCGGGTCACCCTGGGTGCAGTAGAAAAGAGCAACAGCGCTACGTTCTATTCCGAAATGCATGAGGCCCAAACCGATGAGCAGGGTCTTTTCCAAATAGTTATCGGGGAAGGCAAAGACGCTAAAGGCGCGCTTTCCGACGTGCCCTGGGCAACCCGCCAGATCTGGGCTGAAGTCGCGCTGCAAACCTCTGCGCTCCCTGCGTTCCGGGTGCTCAGCCATTCCCGGCTGCTTGCTGTTCCGTATGCCATGCACGCGGGTACGGCAACTCAATTAACCCAACCGGCGAACGAGGAGGAAAAGAACCAGTCCATCTACTGGACTACCGGCGGCAACAGCCTGACCGCGCCGCCTACCCAATTTTTGGGAACCCGCGACAACCAGGACCTGGTGTTCAAAACCAATAACACTACCCGGGTAAATGTCAGCAAGGAAGGCCAGATGGAAGTGTTTAGCGGCGTGAACGGGGACGACGATAACATCAATTCCTACCCCATGACAGTGGAAGGAAGTACCCAGGGGATTTATATCAAAGTAAACGGCTCCCGCGATGGAGACCATAATTTCGTCAACTTCGGCGACGATGCCGCATTTACCTGGGGAGAAATCGAAGGCCAAACCATTCCGGAACTGGAAGCCGACTGGGAATACCAGCTTCAGGTAGCCTTGTATACCCTGAACGGAATCGCCCTGGGGGGAAGTATTGTCGCTTGGGGCGCTGCCGCCGTGGGCGCTTTTGCCTCCGGCTTGAATGCAGCCTCCGGCGCCGCGATCATTCTCGACCTCGCAGGCCTTGCCGTCGATCTGGCGAACTTGCTGCAGGAATCCATCACCTGGGGGATTAAAATCCGCGAGGAGATCGGCGTGACTTACTCTTCCGGCGCGGCAGATTATGCCGAGTGGTTGGAGCGCGCAGCCGGTATCCGCGATCTGTATGCCGGAGAAATTGTGGGCGTCACAGGAGGATTGGTATCGCTGAATACCCAAAACGCCGACCATCTCTTCGTCGTATCGTCCAACCCCCTGGCGCTGGGCAACCAGCCCGCAGCAGCAGACCAGAAGCGCTTTGAAAAAATCGCCTTCATGGGGCAGGTGCGCACCCGCGTGTTCGGCCCGGTGTCGGTCGGCGATTATATCCTTCCTTCCGGAAACAACGACGGGTTTGCCATTGCCGTGCACCCCAGCGAGATGAAACCCGGCGATTACAGCCGCATCATCGGCGTATCCTGGGAAAACGGGCTTTCCAATGTGCCGTTCAACCTGGTCAATGTGGCCGTGGGAATCAACGCCAACGACCTTAGCCGCGAAGTGGTGGCTTTGGAGAAAAAAGTGGAAGCAATCATGGCCTACCTCAAAGGGCAGTCGGCTTCGGTTACCGGTGAAGCTGGCGCCTTAACGGCCAGTCAGTACCTCACGACGGCTCCGAAAGTGGAGGGAGGCAAAATGTTTACCGACCAGGAGTTTGATCAGGTACTGGACTCCAATTCGGAGATGTTGAACGAACTGTTCGCCCAAACCAAAGCCCGGTTGATCGAAATGGGCAATAGCCCCGAGGATCATCCCCGCCTGATGGCCTTTTTGGACAACCCCGTACCGGTGCTGAAGCAGATCCGCCGCGATCCAAGGTTCTTCAATCAGTGGGTCCAGGTGGATCATAACATACAAGCAAACCAGAAAAAATAAACCAGCGGAAACCCGGAGCGCTTCGCTTGATCCGCGCCGGGCTAAACTATATCGCAATGAAAAAATTTGTACTCCTTTTTCTGATTCAGACCATCGCCGCATTCGCCCTCTTCGGGCAGTCTTCCGGCGATGCGGGTATGAATTTCCAGGCGATAGCCAGAGACGCTTCGGGGAGGTTGATCGCCAACCAACCCGTTCAGGTGCGCATTTCCCTGACGTCTAAAGAAGGGGTCGTACAAACCCTGTTTTCCGAAATCCACCAGGTACGCACCGATGACCAGGGGCTTTTCAACCTCGTCGTGGGCGAAGGCAAGAACACCGTTGGCGCCTCGTTTGCGGACGTGCCCTGGCAGGCTCAGCCTATCTGGATGGAAGTGGAAATCAAATCGGAAGGCGCCAACCGCTTCGAATGGGTCAACAGCACCCAACTGCGCGCCGTTCCCTACGCCTTCCATGCCGAAACCGCCAACGAACTGGCCGACCCCGAACTGGCCAGAAACCTCGATCTGGAGAAAAACCAATCGATCCGCTGGACGACCTCCGGCAATGAACTCACCGAACCTGAAACGCATTTTATAGGCACCAGAGACGACCGGGATCTGGTGATCAAAACCAATGGCGTTACCCGCGCTACCCTGACCAAAGAAGGCCAGTTGAAGCTGTTCAGCGGCGTGTCCGGCCCGGACGACGAGGAGGCTTCTTACCCCATGACGATCAAAGGTTCCAAACAAGGTATCACCATCAAAGTCAACGGTTCCCGCGACGGGAGCAACAACTTCCTCGGCTTTGGCGATGACCAGGAATTCTTGTGGGGCGCCGTAGAAGGCCAAACCATTTCCGAGTTGGAGTCCAGCTGGGATTATATTCTCCAAAACACCCTTTTCGCTCTGCAAATCGGCAGCTTGATCGCACAGGGGATTGGCGTGGGCCTGGAAGCCGCTGGCTTGTATGCCGCTGGTACCGGCGCCGCAGCCAGCTTGATTTTTGCCTGGGCTGCCCCAGGGTTTTACGCGGATGCCATCGCTGTTACAGCGGCTGCGGTGGTCCTCGGCGTGCAGGTGGCGGCCCTCATTGCGGAGGAAACGACCTGGCAAACGAAGATCCGGGAAGAAATCGGGGTGACCTACTCTTCCGGCGCGGGCGACTATGCCGAGTGGCTGGAGCGCAACCCTGAAGGAAAGAGATTTGATCTATGGCGAAATCGTCGGGGTAAAAGCGGGAAAAGTATCGCTGAATACCCAGGATGCCGACCACGTAATGGCCGTTTCCCTGAAGCCGATCTTCCTGGGCAACGCACCCCAACCCGACCAGGAACACCTTTATGAGAAAGTCGCCTTCATGGGCCAGGTACCCGTTCGGGTGGCAGGTAAAGTGGAAGAAGGCGATTACATCCTGCCCTCCGGCAACAACGACGGCATGGGCATCGCCGTTAACCCCGGTCAGATGCGCATTACCGACTTTGCCAACGTTGTGGGAATCGCCTGGGAATCGGCGGACGAAAAACCCCTCAACATCGTCAATATGGGCGTCGGACTGAACAACAAAGGCCTGGCCCCCAAAGTGGAAGACATTTCCCGGAAAGTAGATAATATCGTCGGCTTCCTCGAAGGCAAAGAACCGCTGCTGTCCGGATCCGGGCTGCCTGTGGCGGCTTCTTCTGCGGTGGCGGCTGCTCCAATGCAGAAGCTGATGACTGATGCCGAGTTCGATCAGATGATCGATCAGAATGCCGGCTTGCTCCGCAAGTTTTACGCGGACGCCGAGATCCAATTGCACGAAAAAGGAATGGAGGTTCCCGATGTGCCCGGCCTAAAAGCCTTGTTTGCCGACCCCGTCACCCAGATCAAAGCCATGCGCCGCGACCCGGCCATGAACGATCATTGGGCCCGGGTGGATTCCTTCATTAAATCGAGAAACTAATCGACCGATCACCTATATAGAACCTATTTCATCTTTTGAAAAACGACCAACAATTATAATCGCTATCTCATGAAACGACCTGTACTCTCTCCAATTATCCTGGTGGATAAGAAGCAAGTGGCTCTTTTCCTTTTGTCTTTTAGGGAAATTGCCCAACGGTTGGCTTTAGTGGGCGTCATGTCCCTTTTGGCGCTTTCTGCTATGGCGCAACCCGTAGGAGCTTCCGTATCTTCCGCTGCCCCTTATTGCCCTAATGGCTCAATTACGGTCATGTTCACAACGGCCAACTGGACGAATAACTCAATAGCCCATTTGGACCTCATGGCAAGCGATGGGGTTACGGTTGTTCAGAATGATATTGGACCGACCTATACTACGGATCCCCCGGCGGCTCCTACTACTCTTAGCGGGACGCTTCCCGGCTCAGTGAATTTTGGGACACAATACCGGTTGCGTATTCGGGTTACCGGTTCGAGCCCCATTACAGGGGATGGTACCACGAATACCGGCCTTTTCACAATAACTACCCCTACGATCAATACGCCAACGGTTACACCTGCCGGGCCTTATTGCCCTGGGGATATGATTACGGTTACTTTTACCACAGGTGGCTGCGCTTTTCCGGGAGGGAACGTTTTTACTGTCCAATTAGACGATAATGCCGGGTTTTCTTCTCCGGTCAACCTTACTCCAACCGGTGCTTCAAGCCCTTTAGTGGTTACTATTCCTTCTAACACGGAGCCTGGCTCCAATTACCGGGTACGGGTAGTTGCGAGTAACCCAAACACTGTTCAAAGTTCAGGAAGCACTACCTTCCGGGTCCGGACCCCCGGATTCACCAATGCCCTTCCTGCAACCCTTTGCCAGGGAGCGGGATACGATCTGATGTTTAATACGTTTTCTAGCCAAACCTTTAACCCAGGGAACAAATTCATCGCCGAGATCGGAACCGTTTCGGGCACCACCTTTACGGCGGTAGCGCCAATTGGGTACTATTCGAACAACGCTACTATTGACATGAATACGACCCAGACCATTAAAGCGGTTATCCCCTTTAATTTACCAAGCGCAGGGCCTTATTATTTGCGGTGGCGTTCGACCACTATGTTGGATACCAGCTGTTATACCGGTCCTTATACCGTTCCCCAGATACGCCAGTTCACCGATCCGACGAATGATTTCATCTGCTCCGGATCGACCAATTTCAGCGTAACCAATGTTCCTGCCAGTGGCGGAGCGATAACCTATCAATGGTACCAATCCAACCCAATCCTTTTCTCCATGAAGACCTCCGGGCTTGCTTCAATCTCGGTTAATAGCATTGCTAAATCGGGGATGAATGTATACGCGGCAACGGGCACAGGGCTTTCTATATCGACCGACGGCGGCTTGACGTATAGCAGTACGGTACTGGGCGCCTATTTTATCAGCAACGTAGTGGTTTCCGGGGGCTGGGTTTATGCCGCGACGAATAATGGTCTGTATAAGTTGGATTTAGCGGGAGCGATCCAAACTCATTACACCACGGCAGGCCCCTTTTTCTTACCCAACCTCAATGTGCTCAATGTCCTGGTTGATGGCGGTGATATTTACGTTTGCACGAGTAATGGTTTGGCAAAGAGTACAGGAGGAGGCCCGTTTGTTTTACTCGATAGTTCCCCTGCTTTTGATGTTTTTGTCAACGGTTCGTACATTTATCTTGCTACTTCCGCTGGGGTTAAGGTCTCTCAAAATGGAGGCGCTTCTTTTACCACCTACACCACAATGAATGGGTTGGGAAGCAACAATGTACAGTCGATTTTTGTCCAGAACAACATCGTTTACGCCGGAACCGATTTCGGTTTGTCCTACTCCACGAATGGGGGAACGGAGGGCGCCCTTAGTTTTGTCTTTACCACCAAGGGGTTGCCAGGCAATAACGTCAGGGATATTTTCGCCGCTTCCGGCGGCGCCATTTATGTCGCGACAAACGGCGGGTTTGCTATAGGCTCCAAAGGATTTAATGATTCGGGCGCCCCGTTGATTGAGGCATTCTCTCCTGTGATTGCCGGCCTCACCAATCCGTTTGTTACCGGAATCATCATCGAGCCGAGCCAAATACTCCTTGCCACCCTGGGCGGGGTGGCCATTTCTCCGTTTACATTCTCTACGGGGTCAAATACCTCAACACAAATGGTTTCGGCGACACCTGACAATTCGCTCAGGAGGTTTCAGGCCCTTGTCCTCAAGGATGGCTGCTTTTTAGGGAGTAATCCTGTTCGTATCGCAGATATCCCCCCCATCATTTCGGTATTAGCCGATTCGACCTATGGCCCGCCCGTTTGTGGCGGCACCACTGGCCGGATTTATGTGCAGGGCCTCATTCCGAATACGAAATACCGGCTTAATTTCACCAATGGACCATCGCCGGGTATGCCTAAGAATGGCGATACGATAACCGTCGATGCCAAGGGGTACGTCGGGATTAATTTACTCAAAGCAGGTACCTATCACATTTCGTTTAATAGCCTCGTCGAGCCGCCTGTCAATGGTTGCGTATCCAACCTGCTCATGGTGACGATCAGCGATCCGGACAAACCGGACGCCCCTGCAGTGGCTGCTAATCCGTTAGCTCCAGTCTGCCAGGGGACCAATATCGTGGTCAACCTGACGTCCTCGCTGAGCCCAACAGAGGAATACCGCTGGTTTAGCGATCTCGCTGGTACGATTCTAAATCCTACGCCGACCTCAGGCCCTGGGGCCATTGTCTATTCGCCAACCAATATCCCGCTTACCAGCGGCACGTTGTACGTGGCCAGGCGCGACAAGGTGACCCAGTGCAATAGCGAGGATACCCTGGCTATCGCTTATACGGTCAACACCGCCCCCGTCATCACCTGCGCAGGCGATGGTGCGGCCCTGACCATCACTATTGGCGGGCTGACCCCGGGTGCTACCTATTCTTTGGCCTATACCGGTCCGGCAGGGAATCCTGCCCCTGGTCCAGGGGCGGTTGCCAATGGCGCCGGCCAGATTATCATTACCGGCCTGACTCTTGGCAACTATTCGAACATCCAGGTGACCAATGCCGCCGGCTGCCCCTCCAACCTCATCGGCTCTTGTCCGCTGTTTGGCCCTCCCGCCGACGACGTGATTGGCGCCAATAAGCTTCAAACCGTTAAATGCGGTATCCCGGCTGAGGCAGGCGGCTATTATCAGAAAGCCCCGAGTGGCAACGGATACGAAACCGGTCTGGGCGTGGCAGTCGGCCGCATTCGCCAGACGAACGACGTGCCTGCCAACCCCAACGAAAATGTGGAAATGCGCGGCTGGCTTCGTTTCAACCTGAACAGCCACCTGCCTAAATACGCGCGCATCGACCGCGTGGAATACCAGCCGGTTTCCATTGAAGGCCCATTCACTAATGTGAGCGTGCCTTCGGTAGGCGATGTGCCCGTGCGGAGCGCCACCGGAGATATTCAATTCGACATTACGCAAATCTCTCAGGTCAACTATCCGCTGCCTGCCGGCTTCAGCGCGGCTGCTTTTGCGGATCTGGCCGATACCAAATACGCCGATTTCACGATTTCTCATAGCGTAACGGGGCCGTTTACCGACCTTGGCCCGCAAGGCGTAACCGATCTGCAAAGCCGTTTGCTGAACGACGGGATTTTCCAACTCGGTCTTACCCTCTCCGGCACCGATTTCGACCTGCCGTTGTACCAATTCCACGGGATTGTTTTCGACGAGGCTTCTGATTACACGCCCATCACGCACCAGCTTTGCGTAACGTACCATATCGAAGACTTCGGCGACTTACCCGAACCCAAATACGCTACCGATCTGGCAGGCGGCCTTGTTGGTCCAAGCCACCGGATCGATTCGATTGATGTAAACACCAGCCCGGCGGTCGACACCCGCCGCCCGGCGCTTTATATTGGCGCCAATCCTCCCGATGCGGAAAGCAATGGACAAGAATCGGCTAACTCCGATGGGGATGACACGAACGGCGATGATGAAGATCTTGCCCCCGCTTCGTTCTCCGCGGCTCTGATCGCAGGTACTATGGTTAACCTGACGGTTCCGGTGACCAACTTCCTGCCAAGAGCTGCCGCAGTCAGCGTGTTCATCGACTGGAACAACGACGGCGTTTTCAGCAATACCACCGAGCGCATTGCTTGGCCTGTGACTCAAGCTACCGTGCCCGGAGCTCCTGGCATGGTGACGCCCTATACGGCTAATTTGGTTATTCCGGTCAACGTGCCGATCGATCTGACGACCGCCACCGTAGGCGTCCGCGTCCGCATCACTTCTGCCGGCGTCTTCGACGCATACGGCCCTGCACCTGATGGGGAAGTGGAAGACTTCCTCGTAGAAGTCCGCGGGTTGGACTTTGGCGACTTGCCCGACCCGGTTAATGGAACGGCCACCAACGATTTCCGCACCCGCTTTGCCGACGATGGCGCACGCCATGCCATGGTGCTTGCCGCCCCGATTTATTTAGGCCAAACCGTAGACGCCGAAGCAGATGGACAGGCTTCCGCTAATGGCGATGGCGACGACCTCAATCCGGTGCCTTCGGTCGACGATGAGGACGGGGTGGTCTTCCAGCCTACGCCGCTGATCCCTGGCCAGGTGGCAACCGTGACGGTTACTGCCCGCAACGGGCATACAACAGATCCAGCCAGGCTTTATCTGTATGCCGACTTTAACAATGATGGCTTAAGTTCCTTACTTCCGGTAACCTTCCTGACGGGAGACCCGGTATTCTTGGCCGGGGTTACCGATACCCGCGTCTATACCTTCCTGATGCCGCTCAACGCCGCGTATATGGGAGACAAGGCGTTCTTCCGTTTCCGCTTTACCACCCAGGCCCTTGCCAATGACGCTACCGGCGCCTACGGACTTGCGCAGGACGGGGAAGTGGAAGATTATATCAGCGGGGATATTTCCCTCTACGACTGGGCCGACTTACCCGAGCCGATCTACAACACCGATAAGGACGGCGGCACGCCTGGGCCTAGCCACCGCATTACCGCAGTGCACATGGGCGGTGGGGTTTATCGCAACGGCCTGTTCATTGGCACTACGGTTCCAGACATGGAGACCGACGGGCAACCTCATGTCAGTGCCGCCGGCGACGACAATGTAATGTTGGATGACGAGGACCTGAGCCAAAACGATTTCACTAATCTTCTGACCAGCAATCAGTTGATCGCAGGCAATACCATTACCCTGACCGTTCCGTATGTCAACATCACCGGGGTAAATGCCAAAATGATTGCATTCATCGACTGGAACGCGGATGGAGACTTTGAAGATACCGGCGAGCGCATCGAACAGGATGCTAACCCTGCAGACCCTGGCGTGGTGACCTTCCTGAATATTCCGATCCCTGATTGGGCAGGTTCTCCGACGACAGCAGTCCGCATCCGCCTCACTACAGGCGTTATTTTCGACTCCAATGGTCCTGCCCCGGATGGCGAAGTGGAAGACTTCTTCGTCAATGTGATCGGCTACGACTATGGCGATTTGCCGGATAACGACATTTCTGCCATTCCTACGGGTTCTTCTGATATTGGGCCAGACCTTGCCAAAGGCGATTACCATACGTATTTTACTACCGATGGCAACCGCGGCCCGCGCCACTTGACTAACCCGGACCTTAAAATCGGCAATACGGTCGATGCAGAAGGCAACGGCCAACCTCAGGTGAATGCCGTTGGCGACGATATCAATGGCATCGACGATGAAGACGGCGTGATTCAGCCCGACTCCGTCGTACGCGGCAAACCGGCGGTGTTCAAGGTCTTCGTGACCAACAAAACCGGCGCCGATGCTTACCTGCATGCATTCGTCGATTGGAACGACGACGGCGACTTCCTGGACATCGCTCCGGGTGAAAACGAGCACGTCGGCCCGATTGTCGTCGCGTCAGGCGCCAGCGGCACCTATTTCGTCACCTTTATCGTACCGGTGTTGCCCAACCCGCTGCCCGAGCGCGTGGCTGCCCGATTCCGTTTGAGTAATACCAACTACGACTTATCTACCGGCCCCGCTTTAGTGAACGATATCAACGGGGAAGTAGAAGATATGTGGGTATCTATCGTCGGCTACGACTGGGGCGATTTACCCGAACCGCGTTACATCACCAATTCCCTGGGCGGACAGCAAGGCGCAAGCCATAAGATCGCTACGACCGATCACGATAACAACCCGGGGACGGTAGAGACCTTCGCTTTGTTTATCGGCGCTACGCCTCCCGATCCCGAACCCGATGGCCAGCCTCATGCGCAAGCTTTCGGCGACGATGAAAACGGCGTTCCCGACGATGAAGACCTCTCTTCGGTCAACTTCGTCAACGCAGCCAATGTGCAGGATTCCATCGTAGCAGGCGAATTTATCCGCCTGCGCGTGCCGGTGGTAAATAATTACATCGATTCCACCGCTACCCTTTGGGCCTTTATCGACTGGAACGGCGACGGCGCCTTCACCGGCCCGGAAGAAACCCGGCAGTTGTCGGTTCCTTCCAACGGCGGCGTTATGCAGTTTATCAACTTTGATTATAATACCGTACCTCCAATCGCTGAACCCGATTCGATTGGCGTCCGCATCCGTCTTACGACCAGCACCCTGGTCGATGCCTACGGGATCGCCCTCGACGGCGAAGTCGAAGACTTCATCGTCGAACTCAAGTCCCGCGACTTTGGCGATTTGCCCGACCTTACGGCAAATGCAGCCAAGGACGACTTCCAGACCTTGAAGGCCAATGACGGCCCGCGCCATGCGATTCCCGTTGTTCCGCTGGTATACCTCGGCAGCGCCATCGACACCGAAGCCGACGGCCAGCCTTCCGGTACGGGCAACGGCGACGACGCCAACCCGCTCCAGGCTGACGACGAAGACGGCATCATCTTCCTCACGCCGATGGAGCCTGGCAATACGGCCCAACTGGCCTTCTACGCGACCAACAACTCGCCTGCGGCAGCCCGCCTCCACATCTGGGCGGACTGGGATAACGACGGAATCCTCTCTCCGGTGACCGTAGTCAATGCAGTCGATCTTGACCTGGCAGCGAATACGTCTATCGCCAGCAACGCCAAGCGGATCATCACCTTCCAGGTGCCGATGAACGCAACCTTCGACGGTGGTAAGGTACACTTCCGCTTCCGGATCAGCTCCCATCCCGATTTCCTTGCCGCTCCTAGCCCGCTGGGCCTCGCTCAAAACGGGGAAGTGGAAGACTACGTCGTACCGCTCTTCAAGATCGGTAGCCTGGTGTGGGAAGACCGCAACCACAACGGATTCCAGGATGCTGAAGAGATCAACCTGGGCATCGATAGCGTGCGCGTCGTCATGCGCTTCGGCGGTATTGACCCAACGACCGGCGCTTGCGACTCCGTTACGCAAAATACCATTACTGATCTGAATACCCTGACCCGCGATGCGCGCCCAGGCGATCAAATCACCGACTACGTGATCGACACCCTGACCAGCAACGGCGGGCAGTATATCTTCGTCGGTATGATCGAGGGCTTCTACCAGGTCATCGCCGCCGATACCTTCGGCTTGACGCCGACCCGCTTCGACTGGATCAAGAATGTGACCGAAGAGGACCGCGACAGCGATGGTAAACCATACCGCAATCCTTGGGAATACGCGAATAACGAACGCCGGCAGTCCAAGAGCCAGGAATGGAAACTGCTCGCAGCGACCATCGGAACGGATGAAGAAGGGATTCTCGATCAGCGGAATCCGTTCCTGCCTGACCCGAACGAGCACGGCGATCCGTTCCCCGATAACCGCGTCGAACAACGCATCGACTTCGGTTATACCGCCTTTGACTTCGGCGACCTCGACAGCTCCCTGGTCCACAATCCTTCTGTCAGCCACTTTAATACCGAAGAAGACGGTATCGGTAACCATCCGGAAGGACCGAAGCATATCGTTACTCCTGATCTCCGCCTTGGCCGTTGCCAGGATGCCGAGTGGGAGGGACAGCCTGATCAGGACGCAGGCGCTGAATTCAAGCCCGGCGCTGATTTAGGCGGCGACGATCCGATCGCCAGCTTCAGCAATTACCCGGCCTTCCCATACGATCCTTCGCAGGGCCGCCGCTGGCCATTCAACAAGGCCGCGAACGCTTGCGGAGACGACGAAGACGGTATCCGTTTCAATACCCCGATGGTGGCAGGCTACGACGCGCAGATTTCTGTGCGCTACAACGCCAAGCTCAACCTCGATGGCCCGGATGCTTACCTGCATGCGTGGTTCGACTGGAACGGCGATGGAGACTTCTATGTCAACGGCAATCCAGCGATGGGGATCGATCCAGACGAGCATGTCATCTTTACTGCACTGGATGGCGGCGCCATTTCCCTGGAGCCGATCACGAAAGCGGTTGAACTGGAAATGAGCTACCTCACTTCCCCGAATGATTCCATCCGCCTGACCTTCAAGGTGCCTGCCAATGTGAAATACAACAACGGCAACATGCTGACGCGTTTCCGCATCAGCTTTGACCCGCGCCTTGGACCGGACGGCATCCTGGATGCCAGCATCAACTTCCCGAACGCACTCGGCCTCAACTTCCCCAATCCACAACCTGGCGCCGGAACTTCTCAGGTGCCTGGCGGCGTGGTCCCTTACGGCGAGGTAGAAGATTACTTCATCGCGCTCTCGAAAGTGGGCAACCTGGTATGGGAAGACCGCAACTATAACGGTCTGCAGGATGAACTGGAGCCTCCAATCGCCAATGTGCCGATCCGCCTGGAATTCGCAGGAATCGATGGCATCTTTGGAACCGCTCCAACGGATCCGTTCGAATATGTATACCACGATACCACCGATGCCAACGGCATCTACTACTTCTGCGGCCTGATCGGCAACGTGGATCCTTCCGGTATTCCGAATCCGACCTACCGCCTGGTCGTTTCCGATCCGGACGATATGACTTCGACGTACAACAACCCGGATCCGTCCGACGACAGCTGCATCGACAACAACAGCAACGGCGACGATGAACTCATCGATGGGGAAATGCTGACGATCGGCGGCATGACCAAGTTCGAGCGGGTCACGATGGATACCTTCTCCATCACCAATCCGATGATGTTGTGCGTGGATGAGGACAGCAAATACGATGTCGGTAATCCGCCGGCTGCTCCTGTTCCCGGAAGCCCGCTGCCTCCGTCCCCGGATGCGCTCAACAACTTCCCGGACAACCAGTACGACGAGACCCGCGACTTCGGTTATTCCGGCTTTGATTACGGCGACCTGCCGATTACTTCTGTGAAGGCCGGCTCCAACTATCCGACCCTGCGCGACTCCATGGACGGGCAGTTTACCGGCAAGTTTGGCGCGCGCCACGTAATCCAGCCGCGCTTGTACCTGGGTAAAGGCGTCGACGCTGAGCTCAATGGTCAGCCCGACAACGACGCAGGCAGCAAAGCAGGCGGCGACGACGACGATCAAAGCAAGTTCGCCAAAGGCGACGGTACGGACGACGAAAACGGCATATTGCTGCTCTCTCCGCTCCTCCCGGGCGAACGGGCCTTCTTCAAGGTCAATTATACCTCGCAGGATACGACGTTAGGCTCCTATGTCAACAAAGACGCTTACCTCACTGCCTTCATCGACTGGAACGGCGACGGCGACTTCGGGACTAACGCCAGCCCCGATGCGGACGAATGGATCGTCTTTACGCACAAAAAGGCCAGCGGCGCCAACTTCAATATCGACAATATCGCCGATGTGGCAGACGTCAAGACCATGGAGCTCAACGCTACAGGATCCACCGGCGTCGACAGCGTGATCCTGGGCTTCAATGTGCCCAACCATGCCGTCTTTGACTCGGGTGTGGTGTACATGCGCTTCCGTCTGAGTTGGACGAATTACGAGGCGACCTATCCGACGACCTTCCCGAACGGCCTCGGACCGGACAACAATGAGTTCCACATGACCGAGACGCCGTTTGTTAAATCCACGCCTCCATTTACCGCGTCTCCTGGACTCGCTCCGGGTAATCCCGCCGGCCGCTATCCATACCCTGTCGGCGAAGTGGAAGACTACGGTATTCCGGTAGCCAAGATCGGCAACCTGGCCTGGTACGACCACGACGTCTTTGGCGATCAGGATGCGACAGGCGAGGAGGGCGTGGATACGATGCATCTGGTGCTGGTTTGGGGCGGTATTGATCCCGCTACCGGCCAACCCGATACGGTAGGTTACCAGACGCCGGAAGCGGTGTTCGCCAACCTGTCCAAAGGTTCTGTAAGCGACATCCTCTACAACCGGACTTTGATTCCGCCTACTGCCTTCCCGGCCAACACCTATACGCCGGAAGGAGGCATCACGAAGACCGGCGTATCGACCGAGAACGCAGTCAGCGGCATGTATTCCTTCCGCGGATTGATCCCCGGGCGTTACTATGTGATTCCGGAGAAATACCTCCAGCGCGACAGCACCAGCTTCGTCGACTTCTGGCCGAAGCACCGCGTACTGACGCTGCAGGACAACCCGGGAGTTAACGATAACAACGACAGCGACGGCATCGATATCACCGGTGCAACGGCCGGCCAGGTCAGCAAAGGCCCCGGCGCGTTTGTCCGGATCAACGACGGCAACGCCAAATATCCGGAAGTATGCGTCAACGACCGTCCGCTCAACGAGAACGGTCTGTTGATGGATGCCGTGGACGATGCCGATCCGGACTCGAAGGCTTACTTCCCCGACGAACAGTGGGATAAGTCGATCGACTTCGGCTGGATCGACGAGCCGAACATCGAAGCCAACTTAGATATCGTTGGGGTGGACTTCTCCACCAGCCAGGAGTGCAAGCACCTCAACGTGATCATGCACCTGTGCATCAAGAACCCAACCGAAGTGCCGCTCGACAGCTTCATGATGGCCCTCAACCTGAAGCAGGCTTACGGCGACGCATTTGTGGGTAACGTGGAAGTTAGCATCGTGGACAGCGCCTTTACCACGTCTTCGGGCAACACGAAAGTGAAGAAGTCCATGACGGGCGCCGTGAGCGCGCTGACGCCATTCATCAACCCGAACTACAACGGCGACTCGAACACCAACCTGTTTAACACAATTGGTTCCGGCGGTCAGACCTGGAACGACGGCACCGGCCCTGGCGCCTTCTACCTGCCCGGCGATTCCGTGATCTGTGTGCGGATTGAGTTTGAGATCGACGGCGATAAAACAGCTACCCTCAATGCCAATACCCCGCAAGGCTGGTATTCGCAGGCTCAGGTTTGGGCCCGTGCGGTAGGCTTTAACAAAGCAACGGGCAAGAAGCGTCCGGTACTCGACTTCCGCTTCTTCGATCCGTTCCTTTCCAATGAGCCAGGCGATGCGTTCGTAGTGAACCCGCGCTTTGGACAGCCGATCCAGGTGATGGATTGGTCGGATGAGTTCGACGATCCGATGCCGATGGCCGGTCTGGTTTATCCTGACGGTGGCGATGGCATCCTGTTCGAAGGCATGGTCGCCGACCGCGGCGCCAACGGCGAGTACAAGACCTTCCCGATTCCGCCTAGCGTGACGGGTCGCGACAAGTACCTCGACGAGGACGACAGGACCATCCAGAACGACCAGTGCTGGATCCGTACGCGCTTGAACAGCGGTATCAAGGATATCAACATCAGCATGGATAAAAACTGCGAAGCCATTATCAATGCGGATCAGTTGGTGCCGAACTTCCTGCCCGAGTGCGGTTTCGACAAGTACCCCGAAGGCAGCTACTACCGCGTGATCATCCAGGATGAGCATACCGGCGAGACTATTTGGGCTTCTGTCGACCGCGTGCCGTTCGACGCCGCCAAGTACCTCAAGCGCAAGCTGATCTACAAGGTGCGCAGCGTAGCGAACCATTGCGAACCCGTCTGGGGCCGCCTCAACCTTGAGGACAAAACCGTGCCGGTAGTAACCTGCCCGGTTGGAGGCATGCCTGTAGACAGAAGGGTTTCTGCCGACAGCAAGACCCTGATTGGCCCAAGACCGTTCGTCTGCACCGATATCGACAGCGTGTTGAACAAAGAAGCTTCCTGGAAGACCTCTTCCTACGCTTACTTTACCGGCATCGCATCGGCTACTGATTCTTGCGGCACCGTTTACCTCGACCGGGTGAGCGATGCGATCCACTACGTGACCGATTGCGCCATCACCGAGCCTACCAACCGCAAGCTGTATGCGTACATCATCCGGACCTTCTTCTTCCGCGATGAGTTTGGCAACGAAGGCATCTGCCAGCAGCGCATCAACTTCGTCCGTCCGACTATCGTACTCCCCGAGTGCAAAGTGGAGGTGTTGAATGTGCTTGCCAAGGGCGATACGCTCCTGAAACCAGCGGATCTGCTCAGCAAATACGGGCTCTCTGAATCCGTGCCTTACTTCCTCAACGCGGCAGGCACGAAGATTTATATTACCCAGAAAGAGTACTGTGGATTCTCGGTGGACTACGTAGATGAAAACGTTTATACCACGGGTCAGTGCGGACGCAAGATTATCCGTAAGTGGTCGATCTTTGACTGGTGCTACGGAACGGGTACCAACTACCCAACCAACTTCCTCCAGCAGCCAACTACCGATAACGATTGCTACGCCAATGCACATTGGGAAGATAAGATCTATTGCTGGGAACAGCTCCTGGTCATCGGCGACGACGCCGCTCCGATCGTGCTGATCCCCGATATCGACAAGGATGGCTTCAAGGGATCCGGGTATAACAAGAACCCGGACAATAAGCCGAATCCAAAAGTATCTACTGCTACCTTCGACGCGGAGGATGTCTATGAATTCTCTACCGGCGCGATGGATTGCACCGGCGCCTTCCGCTTCACCAAGGATATGCTCCAAGTGACGAACAAGCAATCGGGTTCCTGGTGCTTCAACCTTGCCGTTCTGGTTCGCCGTCCGGTCCTTGACCTCGATGAGCGCCCCACCGGTCAGTTCACCCTGAAGCCCGATCCTACGATCCTTGTTCTGGGCGATTGCGACAAAGGCTTCAACATCGCCGGCGTACCGATGCCGAAGGATACCAACACCTTCTGGTTCCTCGAGATCCGCGTGTTTGACGCTTGCTACCAAGACACCACCATCTACGTTCCGTTCCGCATCGTCGACAAGATCGCTCCGGTGATGAAGTGCGACGACAAGCTGAACCTGACGCTCGATAATGAAGGGGTCGGAAACATCGCTGCGAAAGAAGTGGATGAAGGAAGCTGGGACAACTGCAGCAAGATCGAGTGGATGAAAGTCCGCCGCCCGATCGGAACGTGCAGCACCAACTTCATGGCTCTGAAGCGCTTCGTAGATGTCAACAAGAACGGCAAGATCGATGCCGATATCGACTACATCGACGAAAACCGCAACTTCAAAGCGGAAGATACCGAGTACTTCCGGATCAACAAGGCCGGCGGCGCACTGATGTCTCCGATGCTGGATACCGTGCCGGTATTCTGCTGCGACGGCGACTCGATCATGATCGAACTCTGGGGCGCAGACAAGTCGGGCAACCGCAACTTCTGCTGGAACTGGATCCGCCTGGAGGACAAAACGGGCCTCGAGTACCTGATGCCGTTCCCACAAACCTATAAGTGTACCGAAGAACGCGACCGACTGCACCTGCTGTCTATCGCCGGAACGTATGCCGAAAACACCGATACCTACAAAGCGGCCATTGCACTCCTGAAAGAGGATGTGACCATTATCCGGGGCGCTTTCTGTACCGGCGTGACGCGCGAAATCGTGATCAGCCCAAGTCTGCACTGCGACGCAGGCGAGATCTCGATCACCTGGAAACTGACCAAGCCAACTGCGCATGGTCCGCAGGTGACGACTACCGTGCCGGTGAAGATCACCGTTCAGGCGGTTCATGAGTACAACCTGACCTTCCCTGCCGACGTGAAAGGCTCCTGCGGCGCCATCGCCGATACCGCTAATGTGGTAGACGGCGGCGAATTGGCCTGCGACGTGCTTGCCGTCCTGGTTCAGGATAAGCGCTACGACAGCACCACCGATGAATTTGGCAAATACTTCTGCTACAAGGTCTTCCGTACCTTTACGGTGATCAACTGGTGCCAGTACAGCGAAACCTGCGGCGAACCCATGCAGTGGGCGGTAATCGTGCCTCGCGACCCCGACAACAACGGGTACAACGGCGTGAACGTCCTCGTTCGCGATCAGTTTGGCGGAGGCCAAAACACGGCGGTTCCTGGTACCGGCCTCTTCAGCGGCTCGGGTATGGACGGCTGGGAGGAAATCTACTACGAAGATGCTTGTGGTAACGGCAAAAACTTCGTCGCAGAATCCTGCGAGCGGGTAATGGCGAAAGGCAACCACAACGATAAGTCGCGTCTGTTCTGGTACAACAACAGCGGCCAAACGGTTTGCTCGAATACGGCCAACTACGGCAATACCGGAAACGAACACTTCGCATGGATGTTTACCCAACATATCTACGTGTTGGATGAAACGCCTCCTGTAGTGGAAGATCCGGGTGCGCTGGAATTCTACCAGAATAAGAATACCTGCGATGGCGCGGTGACGATTCCGATTACAGCTTCCGATTCCTGCGCAAGCACGGAAATTCAGCAAACGCCTTCCGTGCTGGGCAACCTCGCGGTTGAACGCATCCGGATTAGCGTGAACGGCGCAGCTGCTGCGGAATTAAGCACCTTACCTGCGGCTTACGGTGTTACGGTTACTCCGGCTAGCGGCGCCAATGCGGCTAACTCCTGGACCTTCAGCGGCAAATTCCCGCTGGGCAACCACAAACTGTACGTGATTGTGCGCGATGACTGCGGAAACCTCTCTGCGACGCGCGAAATTCCGTTCTCTGTGGTCGATACCAATGGAACGCCTCCGATCTGCTACCATGGCTTGTCTACGGCCTTGATGAAGAACCCGACGACGGGCGAGGGCGAGATGCTGGTTTGGGCTTCCGACTTCGTGGCCAGTCCGGTAGATGATTGCAACGGCCAAGGCCCGGAAACCGGTCCTACCGGCAAGAAAATCATCAAGAAGTACTATGTGGTGAAGGATAACGGCGACGGTATCTGGACCACGGCGGATGGCCTGAATGAAGACGGCATTCCTATCGAGCCGGCTACATCGGTAACCTTCGACTGCGACGACGCCAAGATCTCTCAGGTCAATATCCGCCTCTACAGCCTGGATGAAAAAGGGAACTGGGCATGGTGCGAAACCTATGCGCTCATTACCGATCCAAGCAAGATTTGCGCTCCGGTAGCCGCTTCGGCTGCTATTGCCGGCGCGATCGCCACGGAGGCTAAGATCAACGTGGAGGGCGCTCAGGTGACCCTCTCCGGACAGGCACAGCAGACGAACCTGACGAATTCGAACGGACAGTTCAGCTTCAACAACCTGACCCTCGGATATGACTACTCTGTGACGCCGCACCTGGACAAGGACTACCTCAACGGGGTATCCACCTTCGACCTGGTGCTGATCACCAAGCACATCCTGGGCGTGCAGCCGCTGAACACCGCATACAAATTGATCGCCGCCGATATCAATAACTCCAAGACCGTGACCACGCTGGACCTCATCCAGTTGCGGAAACTGATCCTGGGTATCGACGCGAAATACGCGAACAACACCAGCTGGCGCTTTGTGGATGCCTCTTACAAGTTCCCGAATGCGGCGAACCCATGGCAGGCTCAATTCCCTGAGGTCGCCAACATCAACGACCTTGCCGGTAATGTAACCGCTAATTTCGTGGCGGTGAAGATCGGCGACGTCAACGGCAACGCCCTGGCAAACAGTGTGGTGCGTACTTCCGGCGCCTTTGGCTTGAACGTGGAAGACCAGAAGATGAAAGCGGGTAACGAATACCGCGTGGCCTTCTCCGGCGACCTTAGCCAAATCGAAGGCTATCAGTTCACCCTGGGCTTCGACCGCAACGCCGTTGAACTGGTCAACGTCGAGCAAGGGCTGGCAAAAGAAGACAACTTCGGCATCTTTGCCAAGGACGGACTGGTTACCACGAGCTGGAATGAGGCGCAGGGCACAGGGCTCAGGGCGCAAGGCGAGACGCTCTTTACGCTGGTGCTCAAAGCTAAAGCTGACGCCACTCTGAGCGAGGTGCTGAACGTGAACAGCCGGATCACGCGGGCGGAAGCCTACCGCGCAGGCGGCGATTTCCTCAGCGTATCCTTGAACTTCGGCAACTCCGCCTTCGCTCAGCTTCGGAACTTTGAACTGATGCAAAACGTGCCTAACCCATTCCAGGGAGAAACGATGATCGGATTCGTTCTTCCAGAAGCTGGCGACGCCACGCTGACGATTCAGGATGTTACAGGCCGCACCTTGCGGATGGTCAGGGGCGACTTCGCTCAGGGCTACAACCAGGTGATCCTGAAAGCAAACGAACTGAACGCTACCGGCGTCCTCTACTACACCTTGAAGTCGGGCGACTTCGTAGCTACCAAGAAGATGATTATTCTCGAATAATTCCTACCCGGCTATTCTGCCGGATGGACGACGCGACGGGCTGTTTGGGTTTCCAGACAGCCCGTTTCTTTTTTGGATTTACTACTTTTGAGTGTCCCAAATCCGATGCGTTTATGAAGATCGATGTATTTAAGCTTTTGGCTGTTTTCTGTGTTGCCCTCCTGCACGTCCCGGTCCTTGCTCAGGGGGATTTGATCTGGGCGCTCCACACGCCTGCCTCCCGGTTTTTGCCCGGAGGGAACGAATCGGGTTTGGCGTTGGCGCGGGATAGCGCAGGGAGTACCGTCGTTGCCGGCTTTTTCAGCGGACGGGCGGATTTTGATCCCGGGAAAACCGGCCTTTCCCTGGTAAGCGCCGGCGGGACGGACGCGTTTATTGCCAAGTATGCTCCCGACGGCGCATTAATCTGGGTTAAGGCGCTTGGAGGGTTAGGGGCCGATCAGGTAACTGCCTTGGCGGTAGATCGCTCAGGCGCTATCTATGCAGCTGGTTCCTTTTCTTTCTCGGTGGATTTTGATCCCGGACCTTCAACCGCTACGTTGGTCAGCTCGGGACAGGAAGACGCTTTTTTACTCAAATTGGACCGCGATGGAAATTATATCTGGGCCCGGAAGACGGGAGGCCCTTTCATAGATCGCGCCACCGCTGTTGCCATTGATTCGGCCGGGATGCTGCACTTCGGGGGCATTTTCGCGGGCAGGGTAGACATGGATCCGGGACCTGCTCAGCAGTGGCTTACCAGCGCGGGAAATAGTCCGGATATCTTTTGGTCCACCTTTGCTCCAGAAGGAAATTGGATGGCTTCCCGGCAGTTTGGCGGCCCAGGCGCCGAGCAATTGACCGCCTTAAAACCGGTGGGTAATTCCGTCTACCTGGCGGGCGCCTTTGCAGACTCTCTGGATCTGGATCCCGGCCCGGGGTTGGTCCAATTGTCCTCCAAAGGGCAAACCGATGGGTTTATTGCCCGGTACAGCACAGCCGGCGTATTCGCCTGGACCCGCCAAATTGGGGGTACAGGAGAAGATATTGTTTCGGATGCGGCGGTGAGTTCCCCATCATCGATTGCCGTTACTGGTTCCTTCACTGGATCCGTTACCCTCGATTCGGTGGCGCCCGGCGGCGTTTTGTCCGGACAAGGCGGTACCGATCTTTTTATTGCCGTTTACCATGCGGAGGGGGCTTTTTTGCGCAGCGCAACCCTTGGAGGCCAGGGAGAGGATAGAGGGTTAGGGATCGAAAGCGACCCGGCGACCGGCGGCGTATTCGCCTGCGGGTATTTCGCCGGAGAAGCGACGCTCCGGGCAGGATTATTTCAGGACACGCTAAAAAGTCATGGAGACCGGGATATGGCGCTTCTCGCCCTCGATAAGAACCTACAAGGCCTTTGGGCCCATCCGGTGGGGGGCGCCAGTCAGGACGCGGCGGTTCGCGTGATGCTGGATGCAGAAGGACGCCCGGTATTTATCGGATCATTTAAATTCCTTGCCGACTTTGACCCGGGGCCGGGGACTCAAAACCTGGGGAACACCGCAGGATTTGGAGACGACGACGGGTTTATTCTGAAATTAGATGCAGCAGGCGCATTGGTTTGGGCTTCCCATTTCGGCGCCGCCAGAGCGCAGGAGTCGGATCAGCTTCGCGATACTGGGATAGATGCCAACGAAAACCTGTACTTGCTAGGGGCTTTTCAGGGCAGGATAGACGCAGACCCTTCGCCCGCATTATATCCTCTGGATGCCCTGGGAAGTGAAGCCCTGGTTTTGAGCAAACTGGATTCTTCAGGCGCCTTCCAATGGGCGAGATCTATAGATGGAGCAAGCGGTACCTTATCTGCGGCATTGGCAACGGACCTAAACGGAAATTCCATTCTTGCCGGAGGCTTTTCCGGGAATATCCAGATCCAGAATGGGGCGGGTTTCACCCCTGTTTCCGGCGTGGGAGGGAACCCCGGCGTTTTTTTTGCCTCCTTCAGTTCGCAGGGCCTTTTAAACTGGGTTAAAAGCATTTCGGGGAACGGGCTGGTATCGGTAGCCGACGTGGAGCTCGACAGCGCCGGGAATTTTACCGTGACGGGAACTATAAACGGCGTCCTCGATTTTGACCCCGGACCCATGGAAAGCACCTTGAGCAGCCCGGGAGGAAACAACGTATTTCTTGCCCGCTACGATCCCCTAGGGAACCTTTTATGGGCCCGAAAATTCGGCGGGTCCGCTTCGGTTTCGGGGGTTCAGTTAGCGCTGGACGAAAAGGGGAATTCGTTTGTCAGCGGCTCGTTTAGCGGCGGGCTGGAGGCGGGCGAAGGCGCTTCCCTGACTTCTCTGAACAGCCATTCCGGCTCGTTTGACGGTTTTTTTTGCCGGTTCGGCCCCCAGGGGAATTTTGCCTGGATTCGGGCAATCGGAGGCCCGGGAGTGGACCAGGTGTTTGATTTGGCCGTTACGCCATCCAATACCCTGTATATTACCGGCGCCGCATTTCCCGGAGCGGATGCCGATCCGGGGCCTGAACAGGCGATTTTGCCCAATGCCGGGTTTTTCGATGCCTTTCTGGCCGGGTATGATGGGGAAGGCAACTACCTGTTCTCCCAAAATTTTGGAGGTCCTGGCATCGAATACGGGCAAAACCTGACTGCCGCTCCGGACGGGACGCTGTACTTGGGCGGCGTGTTCACCTCCGGCGCCGATGTTGATCCCGGACCTGAAAAATATATCCTCAACAGCACCTTTGGGACGCTGGATCTTTTTTTACTTCAATTGGACAGCACCGGGAATCTGAAAGCGGTGGCGCAGGCAGGAGGGATTGGCTCGGAATGGTCGAACGCCCTGGCTTTAGCCCCCAATAGGACCGTTTACCAGGCAGGGTATTTTGATCAGTCCACGAATTTTGGAGGAAAATCATTCCAGAGCATCAACGCCAGAGATGGATTTTTGGCTAAATACCGGTTTCGGGCTTTTCCCGCCGCTATTGCCGGAACAGTAAAAAACCCGCTGGGAAGGCCGCTTCCGGGGGTCCGGATCCGGTTAACCGGAGGTACTGCTTTGGAAACCGTGACCGATTCGGCTGGTGCATACCGGTTTAGCCGCCTGCCTTTGGGCCAGACGTACTCGGTGCAGCCGGTTCCCGATTCAAGCGCCTTTACCCTGGGCATGACCACCCTGGACCAATTGGAGCTTGCCCTGCATTTGATGGGGATTCAGGTATTCGCACAACCGGCGCAATGGCTCGCTGCAGATATCAATGGCTCCCGGTCGCTCACCTCGATGGACCTATGGCTGCTTCAGAAACAAATCCTGGGCCAACGGCCCCGGGTACCCGGCGTGCCGGTTTGGCGGTATTGGGATGCGGGGTTTTCTTTCTCTTCTCCTCAACAGCCTTGGAACGCCAAATTCCCCGAGGTCATCCGGCTGGACAACCTTCAGGCGGACCAACGCGCGGATTTTATCGGGGTGAAAACCGGGGACGTCGACTTTAGCGCGAATAAATAAGGGCTTGGCGGCCCTTTCCGCTCTTTTTGCCGGAATTCTTTTCCCTTAACGCGAGGAATGGCTATCTTTTCTTTGCTTTTGTTAATCAGAAAAAAATGATAGCCATGAACGCCTCTTTCCGCGCGCATTTTCCAGCGCTTCAGCGCCAATATCTGGGCAACCCTTTGATTTATATGGATGGCCCGGCAGGGGTCCAGGTTCCCCAACAGGTCATTGATGCGATTGCTCGTTATTACCAAAACTCCAATGCGAACACCCACGGGGCTTTTCTGACTTCCCGGGAAACGGATGCCGTTATGGATACCGCCCGCCAAAAAATGGCGGACTTCCTTGGCGCCGAAGGCCCGGAGGCGATTTCCTTTGGGCAGAATATGACCACCCTGAACTTCTCGCTGAGCCGGGCCATTGCCCGTGCGCTGCAGCCCGGCGATGAGGTGCTGATCACCCAGCTGGATCACGAAGGGAACCGGGGCCGTGGCTTGCGCTGCGCGAGCGCGGGATCGTGGTTCGGGAGGTGGCCCTCAAGCCGGAAGGGGTGCTCGACTACGAAGATTTTGCCTCCAAGATCACCGAGCGCACCCGCCTGGTGGCGATGGGACTGGCGTCCAATATGCTTGGCACCGTCAACGATGTCCATTTAATCCGAAGATTAACCTATGATGTTGGGGCCTGGCTGCTGATCGACGCGGTGCATGCGGCCCCGCATTTCAGCCTGGATGTCCAGGCGATGGGGTGCGACTTTCTGCTGTGTTCTGCCTATAAGTTCTATGGCCCGCATGTGGGCATATTGTACAGCAGGCCCGGCTTGCTTGACCGCCTGCACCCCGACCGCCTGCGCACCGCATACCAGCATGCGCCGTACAGCATCGAGACCGGTACGCTCAACCATGCGGCGATTGCCGGCGTGAGCGCTGCGGTGGACTTTATTGGCGCCTTGGGGGCAGGATCTTCCCAGCGGGAAACGTTGGTTTCTGCTATGCAGGCCATCCGGCAGCACGAAGCCGAACTCGCTTCCCGGTTGTTCCATGGGCTGAAACCGTTTCCCGGAATTCATATCTATGGGGTTTCTCCCGACGTGCCCATGCGGGCGCCTACGCTGGCGATCGCGGTCGCGCAGAAGACGCCACAGGAAGTGTGTGAGATCCTGGCTTCCCGGAATATTTTTGCCTGGGACGGGCACTTTTATGCGATCCGTGCCGCCGAAGTGCTTGGTTTATTGGAAAAAGGCGGCGTCACCCGCCTTGGGATTTCCGCTTACACCACCCGGGAGGAGGTAGATCAGGTGGTGGAAGCGTTCCGGGAATTGGTTTGATGTATAACCTGATTTTTTCTTTTCACTTAAAACCATCATCATGAACAAGCGGATAAAAAGCGCCGTTTCCCTGGCCTTTCTGCTCTTTTGGCTATCCGGAATGACCGGCCAAACCATTGCCGGAGACTGGTTCGGATTAATGGATGTTGTGCAGGCCAAGCTGCGCATCAATCTTCATGTGAAACAAAGCGACAATGCGTATACGGCTACGCTGGACAGCCCCGATCAGGGCGCCGTGGGCGTTCCGGTTGACTTGTCTCTGGATAAGGACAAGGTGAAGTTTTCCCTCGCCCAATTCCAGGTGATGTACGAAGGAAAAGTAAGCCCGGACGGGTCCGCCATCCTGGGGACCTTTTCCCAGGGAGCTCAGAATTTCGTCCTGAATTTCCAGCGCAAACCTTTTGAAGCTTCGGAAGGCTCTGCGGATTGGATCAAAGAACGGCTGACCAAGCAGGAAGTCTATATCACCATGCGGGATGGGACCCGGCTGTTCACCTCGATCTATACTCCGAAGGACACCACCCGTTCCTATCCCATCCTGATGACCCGCACTCCGTACAACATCGAAGGCGGCGGGCCCAATGGGTTGAATTACCACTTGTTTTCACGGGTGAGCCTCATTAAGGAAGGCTATATCTTCGTATTCCAGGATGTGCGGGGCAAGTACATGAGCGAAGGAACCTATATGGACGTTCGGCCCCACAACCCCAATAAAGCAAGCAATAAGGAGGTGGACGAAAGCAGCGATACGTACGACTCGATTGATTGGCTGATTAAAAACGTCCGGACCAACAATGGCCGGGTCGGAATTTTTGGCGTTTCTTACCCTGGGTTTTATTCGACGACCGCTATCATGGATGCGCACCCGGCGCTCAAGGCAGCCTCGCCGCAAGCTCCGGTAACCGACTGGTTTATTGGAGACGACTTTCACCACAACGGGGCGTTCTTCCTGATGGACGCGTTTTCCTTCTACTCGAGCTTTGGAAAGCCCCGCCCCGAGCCTACCCGTCAGGGCAAACCAGGGTTTAACTTTCCCGGCCAGGACAACTACCGCTTTTACCTGGATATTGGCCCGATCAAAAACATCCGGGAAAAGTATTTTGGCGACACTATCCAATTCTGGGGCGACCTGATGAGCCACCCCAACTACGATGATTTTTGGAAAGCCCGCAACCCGAGACCCCATTTGAAAAACGTCAAACCCGCCGTGCTGACGGTAGGAGGGTTCTTCGATGCAGAAGACAGTTTCGGCCCCTTTGGCGTGTACCGGGCTATTGAGACCCAAAATCCGCCAAGTACCCAAAACCGCCTCCTGATGGGCCCCTGGTCCCATGGGCAATGGTCGGGCGGCGTGGCCAATAACATGGGCAACATGCATTGGGGGTTCAATACCGCCGAAAAGTACAAGGAACTAGAAGGGAAATTTTTCCGCCACTACCTAAAGGATGAAGGCGCCATGGACATTGCCAAGGCCACTATTTTTATCTCCGGAGAAAACAAATGGCATGATTTTGCTACCTGGCCTCCACAAAATGTCGAAACGAAGAGCCTATATTTTCAGCCGTCCGGAGGATTATCGTTCTCCAAGCCCACGAGCACGGCAGGTTATCGCGAATACGTCTCCGACCCCGCCAACCCGGTGCCCTATACCGAGGATGTTCACCTGGGGCGCACCACAGCGTATATGACGGACGATCAGCGCTTCGCCGACCGCCGGCCCGACGTGGCGGTTTACCAAACCACCGTTTTGGAAGAAGATGTTACCCTGACAGGCCCGCTTACCGCGGATCTTTGGGTGAGCACCACCGGGACAGATGCCGATTATGTAGTGAAACTGATCGACGTGTTTCCGGATTCGGCGAAGACCCCTCCCGGGAAAAACATCAACGTGCCATTCAGCGGATACCAGATGCTGGTGCGTGGGGAGGTCATGCGGGGCCGGTTCCGCAACAGCTACGAAAAGCCCGAACCGTTTGTGCCAGGCAAAACCACCCGGGTGAAATTCGTCATCCCCGACGTGGCCCACACCTTCAAGAAAGGGCATCGGATCATGGTGCAGGTTCAAAACTCCTGGTTCCCGCTGGTAGACCGCAACCCGCAGAAGTTTGTGAACATCTACGAGTGCTCCGAGTCGGACTTCCAGAAGGCCACCCAGCGCATTTTCCACAACAGCACCTATCCCTCTTCCGTACAGGTGACGGTGCTGAAAAAGTAGCCTTTGCCGCCGGAACCCGAGTGAGTAAAATCTCGGGTTCCGGTGACAAAACATAAGGTCCTGCTATCGGTAAATTGTTTAATTTTTCAATGGAATCCGGGCAAGCTAGAAGCTATCTCAAAACCATTCCAGGGTGTGGGCAGCAATCCTTAACCCCTGGCAAAGGCTAATGAAGCACTCTCCCCCTTTGAAGGGGGTTAGGGGGATGAAATTTCCGGGATGCTGGGGAAAGGTTTCATCCCCCCGACCCCCTTCAAAGGGGGAGAACGCCATATTCTTTAGTTTTGAGATGGATGGCTTCTATTTAAAGTCTACCAGTTCAATGTCGAAGATCAAAACAGCGTTGGCAGGGATTCCCTGTGGGGGTAGCTGCCGTATCCGAGTTGGGACGGAATGAAAAAGGTCCCTTTCCCGCCCTTTTGAAGTAGCGGGATGGCGATCTGCCAGCCCTGGATCAAGTTGCTCAGGGGAAACTGGATGGGGCTTCCGGTGGTTTGGTCAAAAACCGAATTGTCGAGATAATACCCCTTGTAGTTGACCGTCACGGTGGAGGTTAGCGTGGGGCTTCCTCCGCTGCCCGGGGTAGTAATGAGGTAGTAAATACCGGAGGAATGGCGCGTGGCGGTCAGCTTGTTGTCGGAAAGGTATTGCTCGATTTTCTCCTCGTCGATTTCCCCCTGGTCTTCCAGATTACAAGAGGAGAAAACCAGCAGGGGCAGCAATAAAATCGCAGCATGGATGAAGTGGCGCATAGTATTTTAGTGCGAAAAAACGGAAACTCTTCAAGATTTCAAAAAGGAATTGCAGGAAAGGATGTTTCGAAGGGTACACTTTGCATTAAATTTTACGAATTAAAAAGATTTCAATAGAATATAAAAAAACAATGTGATTTTATTTGATTTAATTTGGGATGTAATTTGATTATCCATAGCATAGTGCCTTTTAAAAAAACACGTAAAACCATGAAAAAAATCCTGCTGCTACTTGCTTTAGGTGTTTTCATCAGCGCCTGCACCGGAAAAACCGACAAAACGAGCCAAAGCATGATCGAAGAAGAGCCCCTGGACCCCGGGAAAGGATATTCGGAGATCAAGCACGTCCCGCTGAACGATCCCTTAAATGCCTTTATGGTTTCGAGAGGTAAGACCCTTTACGAAATGAAGTGCGCTTCCTGCCATGTACTCGACGATCCCAAGGTGATTGGGCCGGGCTGGAAGGGGGTGACCGAAAGGCGTTCCCCGGAGTGGATCATGAACATGATCACCAATGTGAACATCATGCTGGCTACGGATCCGACCGCCCAGGCGTTGCTGAAAGACTGCCTGGTCCGCATGCCTGCTGAAAATATATCGGTTGGAGACGCCCGGGATATTCTGGAGTTCATGTACGCCAACGACGGCAAACCGGTAGGGAAATAGAGGTTAGACGTAAGCCTTTAGACGTAAGACTGTAGATCTCTAACGTCTTACGTCTAAAGGCTTACGTCTATTCCAAGTAGGCTTTTATTCCTGCGAAAATCTGCTCCGCCATTCGTTGGCGGAACGCGGGGGAAGCGAGTTTCTCTTCGTCTTCTGCGTGGCTCAGGAAGGCCATCTCCACCAGGATGGCAGGCCGGGAGCTGATCCGGGTAACGTGGTAGTTGAACGATCCCACCACGCCAAACTCGGCCAATCCTAATTTCAAAAGTTCACCGTACATCGTGCGCGCAAAATCTTCCCAGAGCGGGTTGTGGTAATAGGTGCTTGCCCCGCTCACGCGCAGATAGCCTCCTCCTCCCGAGTTGGCGTGGATGCTCACGTGCAGATCGGCATCTGAACGTTCTACCATAGTCCGTTTCTGCTCCAGGGTCATGTAAGTATCGGTGGGGCGTACTTGCAGGACTTCCATGCCGGCCTCCCGGCAGATTTTTTCCAGCCGCAGGGCCACATCGAGGTTCACGTCTTTTTCCAGCAGTCCGGAAAGCCCTTCGGCCCCAGTGTTGCTGCCTCCGTGGCCGGCTTCGATCGATACCTTGATTCCCGCCAGCGTGGGCTTCCCGTTAGCAGTTTGTAATGCGGGCGGATATTTCACCAAAAGAACCAGGCTGTTCCCTTCTGTTTTAAGCGTGTATCCCCAGATTGGGCTATCGGTTAGGTGTACAATCAGTTCGTAGGTTTCGGGGCTGGGTTGTTCCCATCCCACCCGGTCGATCAGCCGGAGCCCGGCGCGGTGCGACATCCAGGTGCTGCTGGTTTTGACCCCGTACAGCCGGATTCTGAGCTGACGCTCCTCGGGAACAACCTGCACCGCATAGGGAACAGGCTCCGGATAGGGGATGCGTAGAACGTCGCCGGCCGCAGAAGGGCTTACAGAAACAGACTGGAGGTAGTACTGTGGTCTTGAGGTTCCTGTGGGAAGAACTTCCACCGCTTTGTCATCGATAAAACCTTCCGTTTGTTCGTCCAGTCGGATCCGGTAATAATTCCCTGTTTTTCCGCTGGATTGCAGGATGATGCCTTTGGGGTATTCGCCCAGCAGGGGGCCTCCCAGGCGGATGGGGCCCATATTGTAGGCGATCAATGCATTGTCCTGGATGATCCGGAGCATAGGATATGCGGTTGCCGGATTGCTTTGGAACGCATGAGGAAAGGCATAGGTCCGTTTTTTCCCGGTAAGGCTGTCCTGCAACACGAGGTGGGCTGAATGCGTCTGCCCGGCCTTCAGGAGGCTGAAGGGGAGGTCGGTTTGATACGTACTGCTGCTGGAAAGGTCATTGCGCTCCATCGGTAGCCGGAGCTTGCCGGGAGATACTTCCATCCAGGCGGTTTTGCTTTTGCTGCCGCTGAACGAAACCCGGATGCGGTCGGAGGCGAGGCCATGCACCTGCATATTCGGGTTAACCGAGGCGGAGTCGATCCAGAGTTCGGCTGCGGGCCGGGGCGCGGCAGGCTGGTAGTTCGTCTGCCAGAAATACGCTGCCGAAGCGCCATTCGGGTAGTTGGCGCGTACTTTGATACGGTTTTGGCCCTGGGCAAATCCGATCGTTTCAAAAAAGATCCCGGTCTGGTATTGTTTTACGGCATTGGCGCCGATAAAAACGTCGGCGGGATGCCCTGCTTTGGCCAGGAAATCAAAGGAAGCATTAGAGGTTTCGACGGAAGGGAAGCGCCTCAGCTCAACCCAGGGTTCTGCTCGTTCCACGGCGCCTTTCAAAGTTACGGCGTACTTGAAGGGCAGTTTCCAGCCGGAGGTGGGAAGGGGAATGACCGTTTTTCCGGGTGTTTCCAGCCGGAGGGTCTCCGGAAGGCTGGGCAGGAGAAAATAAAGCCATCCTTCAGCGTCGGCTGTCTGTACGGAGGTATGCCCTGGGGTCTGGAGGGTATATAAACCCGGATTATTAACCTGTAGCCCTAAGGCCTGGTTGGCCTGGATTTGTTTTTTGCCCAGCAGAAACGAAGGGGGGAATGCCGCAGGGTTGGGCAATTCGATAGAAAAGTCCACCACAGGCCATGCCGGTAGGCCCTCATTCGCATTTTTTTCTCTCCCTGCAGAGATCCAAAGATAGGGCTTCACCAACAGCGCTTTGGCGCTGATCGCTTCCTGGACTTCTGCCGGAACTTCCCAGAAGGAAAGGCCGTCTATATCGTTGAGTTCGGCAACGACAGAGAGGATGGAAAGGGTTTTGGCGTTATCCTCCGGGCTGCCGGGATGAAACAGGAGATGCGCTTCAAGCC
This sequence comes from Haliscomenobacter sp., assembly GCA_016713275.1. GTDB lineage: Bacteria > Bacteroidota > Bacteroidia > Chitinophagales > Saprospiraceae > JADJPL01. The sequence goes on along the minus strand of JADJPL010000008.1, from coordinate 211,306 downwards.
CTTTCTCATGGGCGGTTTTTATAAAAGATTCCAGCAGGGCAGGTTGGGGCGTCTCCCTGTTGGTAAGGCCTGCCAGGAGTAAAAATGCGGCGGAATGGCCTTCTTTTTTGCCTTTTTCCAGAGCGGCCCCCAAATCGGCTGCCGCAGAAGGAATCAAAAACCCGGTTCGCGGTTTTTCGGCTGGCAGCGGGTCTTCCCGGACACCGGAAGGGGTCGTGCAGGCAAATGCCCAGACGGCAACCGCGAAAAGAAAGGGGAGGCGGAAAAATGCCAGGCCGAAAAGGCGCTGGATGGAGCAAGCGATTGGTTTCATATACAAAGTTTGAAGTTGCGAAGTTACGACGTTGCGGTGTCGTAACCTCGCAACGTCGTAACTTCGCAACGTCGTAACTTTGTAGTTTTATCAATACCCCGGATTCTGGATCAAATTCCCTCCGCTGAGGGCGATTTCTGTCTGGGGGATAGGGAAGAGTTCGTGTTTGCCGACGACGAAGTTTTTGCCAAGGGCTTTCATCGTGGCAGCGGCGCGGCCGGTGCGCAGGAGGTCGAACCAGCGGTGCTGCTCCATAGCGAGTTCGGAACGGCGCTCGCGCCAGATGGCTTCGCGGAGTTGGTCCTTGTTGGTAATGGTGATGTCGGGGAGCACGTTGCGGGTTCCGCGGGCGCGTTTGCGCACCTGGTTGAGGTACGTCAAGGCATCCTGGGCTTTCCCGTTCTCATTGAGGGCCTCGGCAGCCAGGAGCAATACGTCGGCATACCGGAGCATGCGGAGGTTGCTGGGGCCGTTATCCTGGAGGAGGGCATGGGAGGGCGTCCACGCCTTTTGGTTGTAGCGTTCGCCTTCCATTTCTTTATTGTCTTGTACGAGATCCGACCCATCGGGAAGGGCTTCGCCAACTTCAAGGATGGTGGCATCCCGCCGGGGATCCCCGCGCTCGTAGGATTTGACGAGGTCGTCGGAAGGGAGGTTAAAGCCCCAGCCCAGGTTGGGCGTGCCCCTCACGCCCTGGACCATGTTCCAGGGGGTAGCGCCCCCATAAGAGTCTTCCAGCGCGGTGGCCTGCACTTCCCAGACCGACTCGCTGGAGTTTTCGCCCTCCGGAAGGAAGATTTTGGCATAATCCGCCAGCAAGGCGTATTCCTTGGAGTTGATCACTTCCAGCGCATATTTTTCCGCGTTGGGGTAGTCTTTGGTCGTCAGGTACACTTTGGCTAAAAGCCCGCGGGCAGCGCCCTTGGTCACCCGGCCCAGATCGGCGGGATCATACATAGATTTTTCCGGAAGGGCGGGAATCGCATCCGTCAGATCTTTGATAATCTGGGCGTACACCTGGGCTACCGGCGTCCGCGACTGCGTGTAGAATTCGTTCTGGGTAAGCGGAACTAGAATCAGCGGCACGTCCCCAAACCAACGCGCCAGATTGAAGTAAAAATGAGCCCGCAGGAATTTGGACTCGCCGAGGAGGCGCTGCCGAAGGCTTTCTTCCATCACCGGCACTTTGGGAATCCCTTCAATAGCGATGTTCGCCCGGAAAACGCCCTGGTAGTGGCCCTGCCACGTAAGCTGGATCTCTTCCGGAAAGCGGGAATCAAAGGTGAAGTCGTCGAAGGTGGTCAGCTTTTGCGCATCCGCCGGAAAGCTTCCTTTCGTGGCGTCATCCGAAACCATATCCGTCATGGATAACCAGGGGAAGGAGGTCAGGTTCCAGGAACGCAATTGGTTGTATACCGCATTGGTCGCCCAAATGGCGTGATCCGATGTGGCAAAATAATTATTTGCATTGATTACCCCCTGGGGTTTGACCTCCAGGAAATCAGAATTTTCGCAAGCCGGGGCGGTCAACAGTGCCAACCCGATTACGCCTGCCCGAAAAAGGAATTTCTTTATGTTCATATTGCCTTTTTTTTATGTACGAATTACGGTGTACGGTTTACGGTTTACGGTGTACGGTGTACGGTGTACGGTGTACGGTTCAAAGCAAAGCCATACCTGTTGGTCGTAGTCCCCTGTTGGTCGTAGTCTTCAGACTACGACCAGGTAGGTCTTCAGACCCCTCCCTGTTGGTCGTAGTCTTCAGACTACGACCAGGTAGGTCTTCAGACCCCTCCCTGTTGGTCGTAGTCTTCAGACTACGACTAGGCAGGTCTTCAGACCCCTCCCTGTTGGTCGTAGTCTTCAGACTACGACTAGGCAGGTCTTCAGACCGAGTGGGCTATACCTGTTGGTCGTAGTCTTCAGACTACGACTAGGCAGGTCTTCAGACCGAGTGGGCTACCTCCATCAAAACCCTACGTTTATTCCAAACAAGAACGTTTTGGACACGGGATAAATCCCGCCGTCGATTCCTACCCGGGTGACGGCTCCACTGCCGATTTCCGGGGTATATCCGGAGTATTGGGTCCAGGTGGCCAGGTTGTTGGCGCTAACATAGACCCTTAAGTTACTCAAAAACCACTTTGCGGTCAAGGATTTGGGGAGGGTATACCCCAAAACGACGCTACGCAGACGCAGGAAGTCCCCGTCTTCGATAAAGTTTTCCGAGACGGAGACGTTTGGGTACCCGCCGTTCATGATGCGCGGTTCGGTGTTGGAGGTCCCTTCGCCGGTCCATCGGTCGAGGAAAGAGGCTTCGTAGTTAGGGAGTCCAAATCCCCGTGCCATTTTTTTGGAATTCAGGATCTTGTTTCCGCTGACCCCGTTAAAATCGACCGATAGATCAAGCCCACCGTATTCCAGGCTGACGTTGAAGCCGTAGATGAAATTCGGAATCGGGCTTCCGAGGAAGGTGCGGTCCCGGCTGTTGATAATCCCGTCGCCGTTCACGTCTTCGAAGCGCAAATCCCCAGGTTTCACGGCTTGCTGGCTGGGGAATTGGGCGACCTCTTCGGCGTTCTGATACACGCCGGCTACTTTGTACCCATAGAAGGAGCCGATTGGCCGGCCAATGGTCGTCAAGGTGGCGAACTCACCGGTGATGGCCACATCGGGAATCGTATCCTGGCCGGTACCGAGGGCAAGGACTTCGTTTTTCACGGTAGAGCCTAGCAGGCCGATGCGGTAGTTGAATTTTCCGGCTTTGCTGGAGTAGTTAACGGTGAAATCGATCCCGGAATTGACCACGTCGGCGGCGTTGACGTACGGGTCGCCTGCAGAGCCCACGTAGTCCGGAATGGGTACCGGGACGAGGATTTTTTCACTTTTCCGGTTGTAGTAATCCGCTTCCAGGGTCAGGCGGTTATCGAGCAACCCCAGTTCAAACCCCACGTTGGAGCTGGTCGTTTCCTCCCATTGGAGCAGCGGGTTGGCCAGGCTGATAATGGAGGCCCCGAACGTCAGCTTTTCATCCGGACCGAAAACGGCGCTGAGGTTGTTGGTGACGGTGGGCACAGCGGCGTCGGAGGGGAATTTGTCGTTACCCAGGCGGCCCCAGCTGGCGCGGATCTTGAGGTTGTCGATGAATCCCTGGGATTTCATGAACGGCTCTTCCGTTACCCGCCAGGCTAACGCGAAGGAAGGAAAACTCCCGACCCGCCGTTCGGAACCGAACTTGGAGGAACCGTCGCGGCGGAAGGTTCCGGTAAAGAGGTACCGGTCTTTGAGGGAGTAGTTGAGCCGGAAGAGAATGGACTCATACCGTTCGGGGGTAAACCCGTAATTGTAGTTCGTTGCGGTTTCGCTATCCCCGGAGTTGAGGTAGAAAAAATCCTCGGTGTCCCCGATCAGATCGAGGCGCGAGCCGCCCACCGCGTCGCCTCCGCTGGATTGACGGGAGAACCCGGCGAGCAGGTTGATGCGATGGATTCCAAAGTCTTTGGAATAACTGGCGGTGTTTTCCCATTGCCAGTTAAAGTAGCGGGAGGACCCAACGAAGACCCGGCTGTTGGGATTCCGTTGCCGGTTGTCCACTTCGAATTTTGGCTCAAAGCTTTTGGACCGGTTGTACACCAGATTAAAGCCCATGCTGGACCGCAGGGTCAGGTTCCGGATTGGATAAATTTCGGTATACAGATTTCCGTTAAACTGCTGCCCATACCCCCGGTTGTAGCTGTTGTATTTCAGCTGGGCGGCAGGATTGCTCACGTTGGAGGTAAAGGAGGTGCTCCCGAAATTTCCCAGGCTGTCGACCGGCTGGATGCGCGGATCTGCCGCGTAGGCATTAAAGACGATTCCTCCCGGCTCCCCGTTGTTGTTGGAGGAGATGAAGGCCAGGTTGTGGCCGAATTTCAAGCCTTTGATCAAATTGTACTCGTTGTTTACCCTCAGGGAATACCGGTTGAAGTAGGAGGACTCGATAATCCCATCCTGAAGGAAAATATCCCCGCTGATGCTGTAGGTCATCGCTTCCGATCCGCCACTGACACTTAGGTTGATGTTCTGGATCGGGGCGTCGCGGTAAATAACATCCTGCCAATCCGTTCCTTCGCCGAAGAGCTCCGGGTTGGGGTAAGGAGGGGTAATTCCCACATTTTGACTAAACTCGTTGACTAGTTGGGCGTATTGCGTTCCGTTGGCCAGACCGATTTTCTTATCGATCTGCTGCATGCCGGAATACGCGTTGAGGCTGAACCGGGCCCTCTGCCCTCTGGCGCCTTTTTTCGTCGTGATCAGGATGACCCCATTGGCGCCCCGGGTGCCGTAGATGGCTGCGGAAGAAGCATCTTTAAGGACCTCCATCCGCTCAATATCGTTGGGGTTGAGAAAGTCGATATTGTCCAGAATAAGTCCGTCGACTACGTAAATCGGGCTGGCGTTATTCAGGGTGCCGGTGCCGCGGACCCGGATTACCGGCGCCTCTCCCGGCCGGCCGCTTCCCGCCGTCACCTGGACGCCGGCGATCTTGCCCTGAAGGGCCTGGGTCACGTTGGCAGACGCCACTTTTTGGAGGTCCTCCGACTTCACACTGGCCACCGAACCGGTAAGGTCGCTTTTTCGCTGGGTTCCGTACCCGACGACGACCACTTCGTTGAGCATTTGGGATTCCTCCCTCATAATAACGGTTAATTGTGTCTGGCCTTTTAGCAGGATCTCCTGATTGGAATATCCCGTATAGCTAAACACCAGCGTGGCATTGGGATCGGCTACCATCAATTCGAAGTTCCCGTCGAAGTCGGTGACGGTTCCTTCGGTAGAGTTCTTTATCATGATATTGACCCCGATCAGCGATTCCTGGGTTTCGTCAATCACCTTGCCGGTCACCTTCACCTGGGCGGCCAGTTGCAGGGTACCAAATAGGGAAAGCAAGGTAAAAATCGCCCACTTCAAATTCAGGCAACTGCTTTTTGGTTTCATAAAGGAGTGTTTTTATGGTAAGGCAAAATTCTGTTGCGTTTATCGCAATTCAACGGACGTAGTCAGCGGGGCATTGGAATCCGCGCCGACATACAGGTCAAACATCCCGGGTTCGGCAGTCCAAATCATGTCCCGGTTGTAGAATTTGAGGTCGTCTGCGGTCAGGGTAAAGGTCAGGGTTTTGGATTCTCCATTTTTCAGGAAGATCTTTTGGAACCCCTTCAGTTCGCGTACGGGCCGGGTAACGCTTCCCACCCGGTCTTTGACGTAAAGTTGGACGACTTCTTCCCCGTCGTAAGGGCCCAGGTTGCGTACCGTACACGTGACTTTCAGCGGAGAGGAGTCGGTGTTGAACACGGACCGGTCGGTCTTGAGGTTGGCGTATTCGAATTTCGAGTAACTCAACCCAAACCCAAAAGGAAACTGCGGGGTATTCGGGACGTCGAGGTATTTGCTGGTGTATTTATTCTGCGGGTCCATCGGTCTGCCGGTGTTCTTGGCATTGTAAAAAATCGGGACCTGTCCGACATTTCTTGGGAAGGTAACGGTTAGTTTTCCAGAGGGGTTATAATCTCCGAACAGCACATCGGCGATGGCATGGCCCGCCTGAGTTCCGAGGAACCAGGTCTCCAGAAGGGCTGGCGCGTTTTCGGCGAGCCAGGGGATAGCGAGGGGCCTTCCGTTCATCAGCACGACGACGACCGGTTTGCCGGTGGCGACGAGGGCTTTGACCAGCTCTTCCTGCACGCCGGGCAGGGTAATATCAGACCGGCTGGCGGCTTCCCCGCTCATGTCGGCGCTTTCTCCTACGGCAACGACGATGGCTTCCGCAGTTTTGGCCAGCGCCAGGGCGTTTTTAAACCCTGTTTTGTCTTGTCCGGTGATCGCGCATCCTTCGGTGTGGAGCACTTTCACTCCGGCGCCCAACTTGGTTTTGATCCCATCCAGAAGGCTGACCGATTGTTTGTAATCGCCGGCGCCCGACCAGGAGCCGATCAGTTCTCTCTGGTTGGCAGCCAAAGGACCAACTACTGCCAGGGTGCGGATCTGTTTTGAAAGCGGGAGCGTATTTTTTTCGTTGCGCAGCAGAACGATGGATTTACGGGCGATATCGCGCGCGGCTTCCAGGTGCTCCGGGGCAAAGACCCGGGCTTTCTCCCTTTCGGTGTCGCTGTACCGGTATGGGTCGTCAAAAAGACCCAGCTCAAACTTGATCCGGAGGATTCGGCGCACGGATTCGTTCACGCGGGTCACGGAGATGCGCCCTTCGCGGACGAGCTGAAGGAGGTAATTGTAGTAGGTAGCGCCTTGCATGTCCATATCCACACCGGCATTCAAAGAAAGCTCTGCGGCATCTTTGTCATTGGCTACGATGCCGTGGTATACCATTTCGTTGATGGAGGTATAGTCGGTCACGACAAACCCGTCGAAGCCCCACTCGTCGCGGAGCACGTCGGTGAGCAGGAAGCGGCTTCCGGAAGCGGGAACGCCGAACAGCTCGTTGAAGGAGGTCATGAACGTGCGCACCCCTGCTTTTTGTGCTGCCATAAAGGGAGGCAGGTAGGTTTCCCGGAGCACGCGCTCGGAAATATCCACCGAGTGGTAATCCCGTCCCGCCTGAGCAGCGCCATAAGCGGCATAGTGTTTGGCGCAAGCGATGAGGGTATTGTCTTTACTCAGGTCGTCTCCCTGAAACCCTTTTACGCGGGCTTCGGCGATGCGGGCGCCGAGGTAGGTATCTTCCCCTGCTCCCTCGCAGATGCGTCCCCAACGGGGATCGCGGGCGATATCTACCATGGGGGCAAAGGTCCAGTGCAAGCCGGCGGCGGCGGCTTCAATGGCGGCAATCCGGGCTGATTTTTCCATCGCCTCCAGATCCCAACTGGCTGATTCGCCCAGGGGGACAGGGAAAATGGTCTTATAGCCGTGGATAACATCATATCCAAAAAGCAGCGGGATGCCGAGCCGGGTTTCTTCCACGGCAATGCGTTGCAGCTCCCGGTTATACGCAGCGGTGTGGGCATTAAAGATGGCCCCAACTTTGCCCGCTTTGATATCGTCGCGATACCCTTCCCGAAGCGTAGGCCCGGTAACCGCCCAATCGCTGGTAAAGAGGGTCATTTGCCCGATTTTGTCCTCGATGGTCATGAGTTTCATGACAGAATCCACCCGTTCTTCAATGGGTTTGGCAGGGGCTGTTTTTTGGAACGTATCCTCCAGTTTGAATGCATGGATGAGAAAGACCACGGAAGCAAGTCCGATAAATTGGAGATATTTCATGCTTTTTTTGGTTTTGCAGTCGAAAGAATCAATTCGTCTGGCCGAGCCATCCTCCGGTAAACCCGGATTTTTTCAAACCGGCTACGATGTAGGGATTTTTCTTCATCAGGTTCCACACCAGTTCCGTTTGGTGGTTTTCGATCTGGATGATAACCGGGCCCTGGTCGATGCCAATATAATCCGGATCAAACCACCCTTTTTCTTTGTCCTTGCCCCAGATGTACGTCAGGTTAAATGCGTCGCGGAAGCCGTATTCGTCTACCAGATCGGCGTAATAGGTTTCCCACATGGTCTTCAGGGCGGGAATGCACACTTCGGGAGCGAAGGGGATGGAGCCTCCGGCTGCGGTAGGGGCTATGGTGCCGTCGTCTACTTCGCGGATAGAGCAGGCGCCGCGGGCGGAGTATTCCATAAACTGAATGGTTTCGCCATTGATAACGCGTTGGTCGTATGCTGGTCCGTCGCAGGCCGTCAGGCCCCAGACGTTTTCTCCATAGCCTGTAAACCCTTTCGGGTTGGCGATGCCATACGCCCGGTTGGCCAGGGTTGCCCGGCGGGAGTTTTCAAAATAGTCGATGCCTTTGGATTTCATGTACGGGTCCTGAATGCCTCTGAAATCGACGTACATGTGGCTGTACTGGTGGCCAAACAGGGGGTCGAAATTCACGTGCTCCTGCCCGCGGTACGTGGCCCACGGGTACGTATTGCACCATTCCTTCCAGCATTCCGCCGGAATCGGATGGGTCGGAGAGCCGATGGCCATGAGGAGCAACACCATCGCTTCGTTGTATCCCTTCCATTGAGCAGGGATAAAGCCTTTTTCCGGGTGCCAGCCCATGGAGAGGGTTTTGGCGCCGTTCAGCGCCCAATCCCATTCTACCCGGCGGTACAGGAAATCCGCCGTTTCCCGGATGGCTTTTTCTTCCGGGGTATTTTTGTCAAAATAGCTCATGGCGCTGAGAATGCCCGCCATAAGCAGTCCGGTGTCGATGGTAGACAACTCGACCTCCTTGAACCGAAGGGCCTGGTCGAGGGTCAGGAAATGGTAAAAGAACCCCTTATACCCGGCAACGCCCTGGCGATCCGGACCCTGGGGTAGCGCTTTCAGAACTTGCAGGGTGTTCAGGACCCGTTCCGCTGCCTGTTTGCGGGTGATATACCCGTTTTCTGCCCCGATCAAATAAGCGGTGAGCCCAAACCCCGTGGCAGCAATACTCGAAAACGTTCGGGAAGGGTAGCGGTCAAGTACCTGAAAATTGGATGAATCCGCCAGATCCCAGAAATAGTAGAACGTGCGTTTCTTTAATTCATTCAGGCTAAAGGGAACCGGTTTTTCGCTCTTATTTGGAGTGGGCTTTGGTCCGCAGGAAGCAAAAACCAATAGAACCACTAAAAGGCTTAGGGTGAACGGCTTCATGGGTTAGGGGGATTTTGCGAAGTACGATTTACGAGGTACGATTTACGAGGTACGATTTACGAGGTACGATTTACGAGGTACGAAGTTAAGGGCAAAGCGATATCCCCCTTTGGAGGGGGTAGGGGGAGGACAGGAAAGGTTCAAAGTTCCAAGTTGTTCGAAGTAGTCTTTTTTTGTTGGTTGTAGTCTTCAGACTACAACTATTGCAATCTTCAGATTGCGTGTTTAAGACATTCCATCTGAAGATGTAACAAGTCGTAGTCTAAAGACTACTTCCAACAGGAGTCGTTGTCTAAAGATTACATCCAACAAGATTCACCGTTCAACGCAGCTGCGTTGAACGGTGAATGTTAAACCAACTACTGCTTAACGAACCTTGCGTTGGCGCGGAGGACGCCCTGGCGGTCGTAGCCGGCCAGGAGGTACATGCCGCGGTCGAGGCCGTTCAGCGGGATGGTAATAGCCGCTTGACCATTAATCACGAAGGTGCCTACGCGTTGGCCAACGGCGTTGAACAGCTCATACCTGGTGAGGTTGACGCTGTTGTCGACCGTCAGTTCGTCGGTGGCAGGGTTCGGATAGATGGACAGCGGTTCCACCTGGAGGTCGCGGGTAGGCGTAGACGTACCGCAGGAAGCGTCGCCGATCGCGATGTCGTCAAAGTAGTAGCGCTTCTCCGTCGCCGGAATATTCTGAAAATCCATAACGATGGTTAAGGTCGTGTAAATCGTCCCATCCGGGATGTTCCAGTTTTGCCCTAGCTTTGTACCCAGTTCCGGATAGTTCCAGGACAGGGTCTGCCATTCGCCGGGCGTGGTGTAATTTGCAATAGCATCGCCGATGTTGGGACCGCCGTTCGGGCTTCTTTCCAATTTTAAGATGACTTCCGCTTCGTGGTCCATCCAGACCTTCATGGTCAACTTTTTGTTGGTCCCCATGTGTACCTGGGCGGGGAGCTGGTCGTTGAACATGCCCAGCCAGCGTTGTCCACCGACTTCTTCCACGAATTCCCCGACCTTGTCGCTGGAATTGAGCGCTGATTTCTTCGGGTTGTCCACGACGACATCATAACGTTTGCCTTCCCGGGCGACGGCGGCAAAGTATTGCCAGGTACCCAGGTTGTCGGCAGGCGTTTCAAAGGTGCTGATACAACCGGTATACGGTTCGCGGCGCCATTCGATATCGTCTACATAGTAGGTATCCCCTTCAGGAGATTGATTGCCGGCGTTGAAGAAGAGCACAAATTTGGTGTTTTTCTTCCCGGCAGCTGCTTTGAAGGAGATCTGGTATTCTACCCATTTACCGACATCGCCGGCTTTGATCTCGCCAAAAACTTGTTCCTGGGCGCCTCCCTCCAGTTTGAAGAGCACGGGGCCGGCTTTGGTTGCATAGATCTTGACCGCAAGCGAGTTGTAGCTGCTCAGGTCGAATTCCTTGCCCATGTCCCAGACGATAGCCGACCATTCCTTGGCGCCGGCGGGATCGACATACTTGAGCACCTTGTCGTTTGCGGAGGAGTTGATGCCTTCCGGGAATGGGTTGCGCACGACCTCAAGGGTCGTCGGATCAGTAGAAAGGAAGGCCTTCGCGTTGCGCTGGCAATCGAAATCGTCGATCACATAAGGACTTGGGGTAACCCCTTCGCAAGGATCCACCGTAGCTTGGGTCTGGGTCAGGTTGTCGAAGTACCAGGTAGCGGTGGATTCGAGATCGGGATCAAAGACGATTTCCACGCGCTCGAAGTCTTTGATCGTTTTCACGTTGTCGTAGTTGAAGGAAAGGTCCACCCATTTGCCGGTTTCAGCGATGGGACGGTTGATCTCCTTGGCGCCATCCAGTACGCTGATCAGTTTCATCGTCAGGCTTTTAGCGCCTGCGGGGGCCCAAACCTGCAGGTTCATCTGCGGGAAGTCGGCCAGGCTGAAGCTGAGCGGGAGCAGGGCTTTCAAACCACCCAGTTTGGACGAGCCTTTGGTGAAGGAACCTACCTTGTCGGTGGTGTTCGCGCCGGTTTTATCCGGGTTGTTGATGCCGCCGTTGAATTTGCCAAATACGGCTTCAGCGCCCAGGGATTCCCAGGTTTGCTTGGGCGTGGGTTCGAAGTCTTCCAGGGTAACAGAACCCGGAGCTTCCATGCGGATGTCGTCGATGTAGTAGATAGTGTCCACGCCAGGCTGTTTGCCGGCATTGAAGAAGAAGACGAGCTTCTGGTAGGCTTTGCCCGCTTCGCTGGTGAAATCCACCGAATATTCCACCCATTTTTTGATTTCGGTTACCTGGCGGTCGAGCTCTTTACTGCCGCCGGTGCCTTCCATCTTGAACTTCAGCGTTCCGGCTACGGGCGCCCAAACCTTGATCTTAATGATAGGCCGGTCGGCAATAGCCAGGTTCGCGTCGTTGTTGTCGATCACGAGGGCGTGCCATTCTCCGATGCGGTCCGTGTATTCGCCGACCTTTTCGCTGTCGTTCGCCGCCGACTTGTCGGGGTTGGCAACCACGCGCACGTCGTTAAAGCCGGACGCGCCATAGGTAGCGTTGCGCTGGCACTCGAAGTCGTCGAGCATGCTGATGTTCTTCTCTACGCCGGAGCATACACCGGTAGGTTCGATGATCAGGTTGTCGAAGAGGTACGTGCCGCCGCTGGTGTCAACGCCCGGATCGAAGAAGAGCAGGATTTTCTTCAGGTCGGCCACGTCTTTCACCTTGCTGAAGTTAAAGGTATACTCGACCCATTGGTTGGCTACAGCGATGTTTTTCGTCTCTTCGATGCGCTTACTGTTGTCGGCGTTTTCCAGTTTCAGAATAAAGGAAGTTGGCCGTTCGGCTTTTACCATGATCCGGAACTGGTTGAACGTCGTCAGGTTGAGTGGTTGGGCCAGTTCGGCCAGGAAGAGGCTGTATCCTGCTCCCCTGCTTTTTGGTATAAGAGCCCACTTTCCCACCGGTGTTGATTTGCAGCGTATCGCCGCCTGCCGGATTATCGATTACGGCATAGGTTCCATCGATCGGATTCCAGGGTAATTTGGCGCCGCCTTCAAAGTCTTCCAGGACGAGGAATTTGGGGGCCGCATTCAGACTGACATCGTCAAAGAAATAAATATCGCTTGCACCCGGCAGCACGCCCGCATTGAAGAACAACGCGATGCGCTGGTATTTTTTGCCCACTTCGGACGTGAAATCGGCAGTGATTTCTACCCACTTCAGGGTGTCGTTGACGTCGACAAAAATTTCTTTCTGTCCGCCGGTACCTTCCATTTTGACCAGAAGTTTCCCCTTTTTAGGCGCCCAGAGTTTCATCTTGAACACGCTGCGGTCTGCAAGGGGCACGTCGTTGCCATAGTCCAGTACAAAAGCATGCCATTCGCTTAGGGTATCCCGGTAACGGCCTACTTTGTCGCTGGTATTGAGGCCGGATTTGTCGGGGTTGTCTACGACCGAGTAGTCGGTAAGCCCAACGATGCCGTAGGAAATATTCCGCTGGCACTCAAAATCGTCGAGGATCGACGGATTAACCGCGATCCCGTCGCACGCCCCCGAGGGCCCGGCAACGAGGTTGTCGAACAAGTAGATGTCGCTGCTGGCATCCACGCCCGGATCGAAGAACAGCAGGATCTTGTCCAGGTTGGTCTTGGCTTTTGCCGCGCTGAAGTTGAAGGTGTACTCCACCCAATGGTTGGCCACGGCAATGTTTCTGGTCTGCTCGATGCCAAAACCAGGGCCTTCCAGTTTCATGATAAATGCCGTGGCTACCGGCGCTTTCACCATGATCCGGAACTGGTTGTTGACGGACAGGTCGAGCGGAGCGGCCAGTTCGGCTTGGAACAAGCTGTACGCAGCGCCTGATTTTTTGGTGTATTGCCCTACTTTAGCGCTGCTGTTGATCTTCAGCGTGTCGCCGCCGGCAGGGTTGTCGGCTACCGAGAAAGCGCCCTCCTTGGCATTCCAGGTAAGTTTGGCTCCTCCCTCAAAATCTTCCAGGACGACCTGGCTGAAAGCCAAGGCCGGAAGCAGGAAAAGGAGCATAGCTAGGAGTGAGAAACGATACTTCATAGGTTTCGTTTTTGGTTTAGGAAATTATGGATGAATAAATAAAGCCAGGCTGCTGTGCTGGTTCCCGGCCTGAAAATCCAGGACATAGGGCCCGGGCGCCAAGCGAGGCAATTCCAGCCGGAGGGCATTTGGCCCGCCGGCAAAACGGGTAAACGGAGTCAGCGTCCGCAGTAGTTTTCCATTCAGATCGTACAAAGAAACCTGCACCTGGGCAGGGTCAGGCAATGTAAACTCCAGTTGGGCAAACGAAGCCGCCGGGTTGGGGCTAACCTTCAGGTTGAAATATTCCGGGCTCTTCACCGGCTCGCGAACGGGCGTAACGGTAGTAAACCCGATTTTCGTCAGCGCGGTCTGGATTTCAGTATTTTTCATAAAATGGTTCCAAAGTAATCCGGTGCGGTAATTCTCAATCATGCCGATAATCGGTCCCTGGTCGATGGCCAGGTAGGAATCGGCAAACCAGTTTCGCGTGAGGTTAAACGCGTCGTAAAACCCCATGGGTCCCAGCAGGCGGGCGCCTTGTTCGCGGTAAAAATACTTCAGCGCGTCCAGGGATTGCTGGGGGGTATAGGGCATGGAACTCAGTGCCGCGGTTGGCGAAATCGTCCCGTTGTCGTCATTGGAAGCCGGGGCATGGGCTTTATACCCATCGGGGTCGTCGCTGGCGGTGAGGCCCCAATTCGCCGCGCTGTGACCGGTATATTTTCCGAGATTCAGCTTGCACCAGGTCCAGTTAACCAGGCTTTGGTTTCGGTTATGCTCGAAATAATTTGCATAGGCGTCGGCTTTGCCTCGGGGGTCAAAGCCCATGAAGGAATAATGGGTAAAAAACAGGGGCCCACCGTAGCCATTCCCAAGCGGGAGTTTAATGTCAAAATAGGAGTACCCGTTTTTAATCCCGCCATTGCTGGCCCATCCGGAGTGCCACAAGCTTTCGGAAATACCATGGGTGGGAGAGGCAATCCCCAGCAGGTAGGCGATCATGGTTTCGTTCCATCCCCGCAATTGGTGGTTGATTTCAAAATTATAGGTGGGCGACCAGTGCCAGTACAGTACATTCTGGTTTTGCCGGTACCAGTTCCAGTCGGCGGCTTCCCAAAGCGCAGTGATCTGGGTTCTCAGAGCCGCCTCCTCGGGCGTTGGCTGGTCAAAATACCCGCGGGCGGTTAAAAGCCCCTGAAACAGAAATGCGCTTTCGACCAGGTCCCCGCCGTTGTCTTTGGTGAAAAACGGAATAACGGCGCCGGTGGTACCGTCCATCCAGTGTGGAAAAACGCCCTTAAAGCGTTGGGCTTTGGCCAGGAAGTCCGCCATTTTTTGCACGCGTTCCCTGCCCTGGGCGCGGGTGATCCACCCCCGTTCGATGCCTACCAGAATGGCTGCGATCCCGAAACCGCTGCCGCCAATCGTCACCAGGTTCCCGGAGGTGTTCCGTTCCCGGCTCAACCCCGAAACGGGGTGCCCAAAATCCCAGAAGTACCGGAAGGTATAGGACTGGATAAAATCGAGGAAGTCGTCGTCGCTCATCAGGCGCAGCTTGCCGGCAACCGTATCCGAAGCGGTGGATTCCTGCCCGTTCCCTGCGGAAGCTTTCAGGTAATAGGAAAAAGGGGTGGAGGAGAACGCCGGTTGAAAATCGATAAAAATGGAATCGGCGCCGGCGATATTTTTCAGCGGCAGAAAGGTTTGGCCGCTGTCGGTGGAGCGGTAGACCGACCAGTAGGGTGGGGAAGAAGCGGGGAGGGTCCATTTCAACTCCGCATGCCGTTCGAAGAACGCGGCGCGCAGGTTCAGCGGGGGAAGTAATTCGCTGGAACTCGCGTTGCCCTTATAGGTCTTTACTTCGTCAAGGAGCAGGGTATGCTCTTCTCCGTCTGCGGCGCCTTGCCCGAAAATGATGGCTTTGGTCTGGGCAAACTGAATACCTGTTTGAGCGGCATCCTTGAAAAAGACGCTGAGCGGGATTTTGATTTGGGTCCAGACTTGAGTGGGGAGGTCGCCTGCGTAATCGGAGATCGGATACTTTTTGGATTTGGTGGACCCAGGCGCCCCTTCCATGAAAATAAAAGGCCAATGGGCTTTCTGCAGGCCGTTGGGGGCATAGGCCCAAAACGAAAGCGTGTCGGTATTGGCGATGTTTTGGAAAGGAAAGCCTGGGGCGATAACCAGGGCAGACCAATCGCCGCCGGAGCGGGAGGTCCACCGAACCCGAAGGCTGTTATTCCCCTGAAACGCGGTGGCCGAGGTGGGGATTTTGTCGCCGTTGGTTTGTTCGATCGAACTTGGGGCGGTTTTGAATGCCAGGCCGGAATCGTAGTACCCGGGGTTGTTGCTGTCGCGGAAGAAAAAAACTTCTTGCCCATTCAGCGGCAGTATCGGTGCGGTGAAAGCCAAAAATAACCAGAAGCAGAACCCTATTTGTCGTATAGACCTCATCCTTTTTTTGTTGTTATCCCGCCTCATCGGACGGGAAGTATGTGGATTGGCCCATGGGATTATTCGTTGGGATAAGCAGGGTCTTTTTCAAAATATCTTCTTCGAATCCAAAAGCTACGCAGAATTATTTCCGGTCAAACCCGATTTATCACCTTACAATGTTACCCTTTGTAAATCGAATATGGTGAATAGATCACCTCACCATGACTACGCCATGTAATAAAAACGCCTGAATGAGGTATTCGGATGAGTAAGCGGTTAGTTGTATTGCATTAAAAAGGCCGTCAGATTGTCGTCCCCTTCCAATTGGAGCTTTTGGCGGAGCCGGTACCGTTTGTTTTCTACGCCCCGAACGGAGATATTCAGCAACGGGGCGATTTCCTTGGAGGAGAGGTTCATCTTCAAATAAGCGGCGAGCCGCAAATCCCCGGGCGTAAGTTCAGGAAAGTCTTTTTTAAGTTTGTGGAGAAACACTTCATGCACCTGATTGAAGTTGGTCTCGAAAACCTGCCAGTCATGTTCACTGGTGAGGTGGCTGTCGATCAGCCGGATCAGCCGGGCGTGGTATTTATCGGGAAGCCGGTCTCCCAGATCGGTCTTGACTTTGGCGAGGGCCTCCTTGATCTGGAGCAGGGTTTCGTTTTTGCGGATCAGGTTAAAGGTGGAATTGGCCAGTTCCTGGCTTTTATTCAGTACGTCCGCTTGTAATTGTTCGGTCCTGGCTTTGAGCAGGTGTTCGTGGAGTTGCTTTTCTTTCTCAATCAACAGCTTTCTACGTTGAAGTTTGAGCCGTTGGCGGTGCATTCGGTAAAGCAGTCCGGCCAGGGCTAATGCAATAAACAAATAAAGAACCCCTGCCCACCAGGTCTGATACCACTGGGGTTTGATCGAAAGGTTTAATGCGGATACTTCATGGCTGAGGCTGCTTTGTAATAACAAGGTGTGGTCTCCCGGAGGGAGTCCGGCTAACAACTTTACCGCGTTTGTACTCCAGGAAGACCATTCCTCCTGCCAGCCAGGAATGCGATAGCGGAAACTGGGCACCTGGGTATATACCGGGTGGGCAAACCGGACCAAAAAACTGGTACTGCGCGTAGAAATCAGGAGGGCTGCCGGCTGCTTTTCCTTTTCCCTCAGGTCCGAATCGAGCGGAAGGCCGTTGTTCAGCGGCTGGATAAGCCGGAAAACAGGCGGGCGCTTGGGAATGGCATTCATCGGCTTATACCGGTTAAGCAATGCGTACCCGTTGTCCAGACAGAACAGAAAAAGGCTGTCGTTCAACTGCTCGATTTGCTCGTTGTTTTTCACCAGGCTGATGGGCAGCCATGCTTTCAACCGGCCTTTTTGGATCCAGCCAATTCGTTGTGGGAGGATGATAAACTCTTCTCCGTTTGGCTTCCGGATTCTTTTTCCTTGTGGAGTCCATTTTCTTCCGGATTTCCTAAGGTGTAGGGTTGGCAAAATCGGGAGGATTCATTCCAAAAAAAATACCGGTCATTAGACCAGATGAGGGGTTGCTTCTGGTCGAGGAACAAATCCAGGCTATAATCCCCCTTTAGCCCGGATGCCCTGTTGATGGTGTCTATCTTTAAAACAGCGTCTCCTTCCGGAGATAACATTAAGCGGAAAGCCCCCTCGTAAGGGTTTACGGCCCAGAGGTTGCCTCTGGAGTCGGGGAGGATGCGTCGGATGGGGTAATTGGATAATTCGTTCAATTTGCCGGAAAAGGACCACTTGCCATCCGGGTTCTTGTCGAAAATGGCAATGCCGGTATACGTGGCCTGAAGCATCCGGTTAGGTTTTCCGGGCCACCGGACCAGATGCCAGCCTCCGGTCACCGGGCTGATGCTTTTGGCGTTGAGATTTCGAATAAGGAACGTACCCTGATTGTGCCCACAGATCAGTTCGCCGTCTACTTCCAGGAGTTGCCAAACCTGGCCCTGGGTACCCGGAACCAGGGTGAATCCTTGCGCTTCCCGGGCGTTACTGGAAAAGGATTGATAAAACAACCCCTGGTTGGTTCCCAGAAACAATTTCCCTTCATGCAATGCGGCAGCGTAAACCGTTCCAATTTTCCCCTGGGTGTCTTCATAGTATTCGAGGGGATCGCTGAAGGCGATCATGTCGATTCCCTGGTCAAGCCCAGCCCATACGTTGCCTTGCTGGTCTTCCATTAAGGAAAGCACCGTGTTGTTTTGGAGCTGCCGGGAACGATTAAAATGCAGAAAATTTGGCCGGTTAGGTTCCAGCAGGTACAATCCGTTGAGAATGGTGCCTACGGCAATGCGGCCATCCTTCAGGCGGATGGCTTTATTGACCTGGAAACTGGTAAGCCGGCCGTTCATCGGGTGTTCACATCGTAAAATTCCCTGCCGTTGTACCGGAAGAAACCAGCTTCTTTTGTCCCTGCCAGCATGCCGCCCGGATCTGCCAGAAGTACCTGGATCGTTTTATCGGCGAAAATCGCACTACCTGGCAACAAACTCCAGGTTTCGGCGGCCGACCAGGCGAATATCCCGGAACCAAGGACCGGCGCCAGGATTTGCCCGTTGATCTCGTGAAGGAACATGATATTCCCTGGCAGTTCTATTTTGCGAACGTTTTGATTTTCGTAAAGGTAAATCGCCCCGAAAGATTGGAAGAATACGCCCTTGGACGTCACCAGAATGTGCCAGATTTCCTGACGGCTCATCTGGGATTGCGGAATGCGTTTGGAGAGGGACGTATACTGCATCTGGCCCCAGCTGTTTTTTTCCCAAAACCCAAACTCCTCATAGCCTCCCGCATAAATGCGATTGGCCTCATAAGCAACGGACCGGACGGGTTGGTTGCGGGGAAATGGATGTAAATCCCAGGTAGAGCCATCGTATTCCAGAAGCCCATCGGTGTTGCCGAAGTACAGGATTCCCTGATCGTCTTGGGCGATAGACCAATTTTGGTTATGCGCCTGGTAGGTCTTTTTGTCGAAATGGAAGACCCTGGGGGATTCGGAAGCCGAGAGCTGACCTATACCTATCCAGCTTAAAACCAGCGCTGTAGCCCAAGGTCGCAGATCCAAAATGTTCTTCCTCATTTTAAAAATTAGGAAACCTGTGAAACCTTTAATTCTTTTGTGGGGAAAATATACCAAAACTCTCTTTGACTGTATCAAGGAATTTTATTCATGGCCAACTCCTTGCAAAACTGGTGGAATACCTTGCGCGCCGCGTTGTCCCTGAGCCCGGAGCCAGACGACGTCCAGGGGTTTCGAACGCTGCCTGGGGCAGTTCGCTCTTTTTCAGCTACCTATGCCCAAAAAGATGGGGAAGATCTGGGCGTGGATTGGTATGAACCGGCAGGGGAATCTGCGGCCCCTGAGTTCCTGGTACTCTTTGTGCATGGAGGCGGTTTTTCAGAGGGCCGGCGCGACGATCCCCGTTATGTACAGTTTGCCCGCAAGTTGGCCCAAAGGGGCATTTGGGTCATGAACGTATCTTACCGTCTTTCGATGAAAGGCCGGTCGTTCGGATGCGACCAACAAGCGTCCGTGAAGGCCGAAACCTTCCGCAAAGCAGCAGAAGACATTTGGGACGCCACGGCCTACGCCCTTCAATATGTGGAAAGCGCAGGAATTCCTGTGCCCAGAATCGTCCTTTGTGGCAGCAGCGCCGGCGCCGAGGCGGTTTTGCACGCCGCCTTCTGGCCCGAACCCGTCCTCCCTGCGGGGTTTCGCTATGCCGCAGTTGTAGGGATGGCCCCTGCCATCATGCATCTCGAATGGATCACCCACGAGAATGCAATCCCGTCGCTTTTGTTCCACGGGGTAGACGACCCCCTCGTGCCTTACGGAAGCGCTTCCCATCATTATTGCTCCCCGGATCAGCCGGGGTATTTGATGCTGCATGGCGCAGGGAGCATCGCTGCCCGATTGCGCGCCCTGGAGAAGCCCTATCAATTGGTCAGAGGGCTCAACGGAGGGCATGGCTGGGCGGACAAACCGCTGTTCGACTACCTCGATGCCTTTTTTCGATTTCTTCAACTGTATGTACGCGAAAACCGGTTTCTCCAGGAAGAATCCGAAACCTGGTGGAAATAAACCTTACACTTATCCAGAGTGAACTCCAGGATTTTGCCATGCCTTGTAGAGTGAAAAAAAATTTGTATATGTGAACCAATATATATAATTTTGATTTCATACTTAAGGGTACGCCGGTCTAGCGCGTCGCCATTCTCCTTCAAGCCGGTATAGTTTTAGTATTACTATGTATTCCCCTTCCCCTTCTTTTTTCCGGGGCGCCAGTAAAAAAAGCCCCAAAAGAAGACGTATTCTGTGAGGCGAGCTACGCATGAAACGATCTGTTTCCTTTTCCCATCGATGAACGGGCTGTTCGTCGTTTTTCAAAACGAAACGAAGGCCCACGCTCTACAACCTGAACCAGGAGTTGTTCCGGGGTATGGTATTTGACGCGACGCCCTCTTGGGGGAGGTGGCAGATACCGTCTCCTGGCAATGTGTTGCCGTTATGTCTGGCTGAAAAGCGGATGTAAAGCGTGTCCTGTTTTTGTCAAAAGCCCATGGATTTATAACCCCAAATAGTAATAGAAAATGAAGAAGACAACTTACCACCCGATGAAACACTTTATTTGCGCGTTTTGGATGGCGCTTTTCCTCGTCCCTTTGCCGCTGCTGGCTCAAGAGCCAGGATGTGGAACCCTTGGAGGGGAGGCCTTTGGACAAAAAATGCGGCAAGACCTGGATCGCTTGAGGGAACACGAGGCCCGGTTTCTCGATGAATTCGGATTGCGCACCGCTTCGGCATCGTTGCCGGTTCAGTTCCACATTGTGCGCACGTCTTCCGGGGGTACTTCCCTTTCCCTGGGGAATGTGAATCAGGCCGTGGTAATCATGAATAATTATTTTCAGTACGCAGGGTTGCAATTCTTTCAGTGTTCGGAGCCCAAATTTATCGACGATAGTAATTTGGCCAACTTTTTTATCTCCCAGCAGAAAAACCTGGTAGCCAAAAGCTATGTAGATGGCGTCATCAACATCTATTGCGTCAACACCATTGAAGGGGTGGGGTAGGGGATATACCTACCTTCCCGGCAGCGGACAACCCGATTTGATCGTCATGGACGATGGGTTGCTGCTCAACGCCACCCTGACCCACGAAATGGGGCACTTTTTCGGGCTGCTTCATACGCACGGGTCTTCGAACTGCCCCTCCAAACTGCCAGGAACCGACGAGTTCGTGGACGGGTCCAATTGCCTGACGGCAGGGGATTATATTTGCGATACGCCTGCCGATCCAGGGCTCCTTGGCGCTGGATGCCTGGAGTACCAGGTCAATGCGAATTGCGAATATATTGGCGTTACCCGGGACGCCAAGGGCGCCGCGTTCCGCCCGGATGTACACAACGTGATGTCGTATTCCCGGTCCACTTGCCGAAACCGGTTGAGTTCCGGGCAATATGCCCGTATGAATGCCATTTATAAGGAGTACCGGACGTATCTGACGTGCTCCGATTCGGTGTCCATTACCAAAAGCTTGTCGCTCAGTTCGCCCTTGTTCTTCTCCCCGAACCCGGTGAAAGCAGCGAAACCATTTACGGTTACGGCTCAGGTGGTCAACAGTGGAAACGCGCCGTTTACCGGCAAACTGAAGGCGGTCGTTTTCAATAGCCTCAACGAAGAGCTTTCCACCCTGGGTATTAAGACCATTAAAGACACCCTGGCCCCCGGACAGCCCCTGGCCGGACTCCTGGAGTTCTCCAACCCCGCTCTGCTCCTCCCGGAAAACACCTATAAACTGGACCTGTATTACCTTGCGAATAGCGCAGCGGCCTACCAGTTAGTCGGAAACGAAAAGTATGCTTCCTTCGTTTCGTTTACGGTGGAAGGCGCTCCTTTGGGGTGCTCGCCTCCGGATAGCGTTTGGATATCCGATGCGGGCCTTGCCCACCTGGTCTTTGAATGGACTGCCACCACCGTCCCGTCTGCCTATTACAAGGTAGCTTACCGGGAAAAAGGGAAAACGGCGTGGACGGAGATCCCCAACTGGAGCGCCAACCGGATCGTGATGGTTAACCGGAAGCCTTGTACCGCCTACGAATTCCGCGTTCAGTTGGCCTGCCCCGAAAGCCAGTCGGAGTGGTCTCCTATCCTCGAAGCGTCCACCCTGGGCTGCAAGGAAACCTATTGCCTGAGCTACGGCAATTCCCTGCGCACGTTTATTCAGGAAGTGTCCCTTGGCAGCATTCGAAATAGTTCCGATAATAATTATGGGTACAAGGACTTCACCGCCATCAAGGCGGAGGTTGCGCCCGGAGGGTACCTGACCATGAATCTGGTTCCCGGCAAAACCTCCAGCGAAACTACCCGCACCGTGTACTGGAGGGTATGGGCCGATCTGAACCGGGATCGCGATTTTGACGACGCCGGGGAGGCCATCTTCCAGGGCAGCGAACTAAATACCAAAGCGCTCAGCGCCGCCTGGCAGCTCCCGGATGCGCTTTCCTCCGGGGAGACCCGTATCCGGATCAGTATGGACACCAAGAGCTATCCTTCGCCATGCGCCACCAACGACTACAGGGATGTCGAAGATTATACCCTTCTAGTGACGGGTACGCTTACGCTGACCATCGCGCCGGCATCCCTGGAACTCCCCTTTGATGGAAAAGCAGCTCCCGTGGAGTTGAATGCAAGCCAAAGCTGGACGGCAGCGCCGGATCAACCCTGGCTGAACGTATCGCAGCGCAGCGGATCTGCCGGCAAGTCTACCCTGCAGGTTAGCGCGCTCCCCAATTCGGACGTTTATCCCAGAACGGGGTCGGTTACGTTTAAATCGGGGTATCTGACCCGAACCCTGAGCGTCGTTCAGGTTGGAAAACGGACGGAGACGGACACAATGAATTTCTCTGCCGCCGGGGGCGTTTACCGCTTGCTGATCAATAGCGGTCCCGGGTGGAACGTGCTCAGCAAGCCTTCCTGGATTACCAAGGCCGATCCGAGCCAAGGGCCCAAGACCGGAAATACCCCGATTCCTGTGGACTTTACCTGTGTTCCGAATCCGGACGAAACTCCCCGGACCGGATTGGCCGTTCTGCAATGGAATGATGGGTATACCGTGGAAATTGCCCTAACGCAGGCCGCGAACCGCCCTCCGTCGGAGTGGGGAATGACCTCTTCCGGCGCTACCCATATGGTGCTGATTCCGCCGGATGTGGAAACGA
This sequence comes from Haliscomenobacter sp., assembly GCA_016713275.1. Classification (GTDB taxonomy): domain Bacteria; phylum Bacteroidota; class Bacteroidia; order Chitinophagales; family Saprospiraceae; genus JADJPL01. Next base: position 188,622 of record JADJPL010000008.1, on the reverse strand, counting down.
ATATTGGAGGCCAGCCTATACGTCCCGGAGATTATGTCGGGTTCTTCTACACCAAAGGGAATGCCGAGTTTTGTGCGGGAGTCATCCGCTGGCAAGAAAAATTCGCCATGGCAATGGTCTACGGAGACGACCCGGGAACTTCCGCGAAAGATGGGTACGGCGCCGGGGAAACCTTCAAAACCCGCGTATGGCAGCTGGCTTCCCAGCGCGAGTGGAAAACCAGGGCGATCTTCCAGCCTTTGGGGCCCACTTTAATCCATACCCATACCGACCGCTTTGCTCCGAACGGGATTAGCCAAATGGCCGAATTATTGGTCGATACCTCCTCCCTCTATACCCTGACGTTAAAGCAGGGCTTTGACCTGGTGAGCTTGCCGGTTATCCCGGAGAATCCCGACTTCCTTGCCCTGGTTGACCCGGTCAAGGCCAGCATCGACGAGATTCAGGACTTTAAAGGCGCCAGGCTGGCGCCGGCTACGGCATTGAACCAAATCGGGGAATTCGACGTGCGGAAAGGCTATATGACCAAAATGAATAAAACCGCGTCGCTTGGGGTGACCGGCTATCTGGTCAAACCGTCGGTTACTCCAATCCCCGTTCCCGTCGGATGGAGTATTATCCCATTCTGGAGCCTTACCGCCCGGCCGCTTACTGAGGCGATCGCCAGCATCGCGCCTTCGGTCATCATGATCAAAGACCAGGAAGGACGCGCCTACATCCCCGCCTACGGCATCAATACCCTGGGGAATTTCCTCCCGGGGAAAGCCTATTGGCTCCTGACGTCAAAGGCGGACACCCTGCGCTACCCGGATGCGTTCATGGATGGAAAGGTTCCCACAACGTTTGATTTTATAACCCTTCCTCTGGAGTCTGCAGCATTTTTCCGGACTGGGTTGAAAAGCGAATTCAGGCAGCAAGCTACCGTTGTGTTGCTCGCGGACGGGCTGGAAGCCCTCCTGGCTCCCCTGGACGAAATCGGGATTTTTGACCGAAACGGAAAACTGGCAGGTTCCGGCATCTATCAGGGGGAAAACCTGGCCATTACGGTGGGCGAAATGCCCATAGGCGAGCCCTACGTTTTCCGCATCTGGAAACGGAATGCGGCAACCGCCGTATCGGTTAACGCGCGGTATGGCAATGGGGAATCGGAGATCTATGTTCCCGGCGGATTGACGGTTGTCGAAGGGCTTGAGTCTCTTGAGCGCGAGGTAGTTGCCGATTCGGATACCTGGACGGTATTTCCCAACCCAGCCCGGGAAGAAGTATCGGTGACGTTGCCGCCGGCCTGGCAATCCGAAAGCGTAGGCATCCGGTTAATCCGAATGGACGGGGCCATCGTTCAATCGTGGACAGTGGAAGGCGGGCATGCGCACCGGCTCCGGCTGGCGGCTGTTGTGCCGGGAATTTATATCCTCCAGGCGGTACATCAAAGGGAGGCAGTTCAAACGAAACTAAGTATCCGATAAGCTGCTGGATTCCGCCTCCTCCGGCTCATCAGCCGGGCCGAGCAGTTCTTTGGGGAGTTTTTTGGACGCTTTGGCGCCAAGTTCCCTGATCCGCTCGGCCCGGCCAATAAGGGTATCGCCAAAACGGGGCGAATCCTGGAGTTTATTCATGGCGTCTTTAAAGGCGCCCTGTGCCTGGTCCAGCCGGGCGCCAATGCTCTTCAAGTCGTCCACAAAGGCGACAAACTTGTCGTAGAGCAAGCCACTTTGGCGTGCGATTTCCAGCACATTGTTTTTCTGTTTTTCCTGCTTCCAGATGAAAGAAACCGTCCGCATCGTGGCCAGCAGGGTAGAGGTGGTGACCAGAACGATGTTTCGCTCCAGGGCTTCCGTGAACAGCCGCTGGTCGGTTTGGATGGCCAGGGCGAAAGCGGGTTCGATAGGGATAAACAGCATCAGATAATCCGGTGGATGGAGGCGCCCCAATTGCTGGTAGTTTTTGCCGCTCAGGTCGCGGATATGGCGCCGAAGGCTTTCGAGGTGTTCTTTTGCCGCCTTATCCCGGTCTGCGGCCTCGGAGGCGCTGCAGTAGCGTTCGTAGGCCGTCAGGGAGACTTTGGAATCGATGATGAGGTGTTTTTCCTCGGGCAGGTGAATGATGAAGTCGGGCCGTTTTTGTTTGCCTTCTTCGTCTGCAAAAGACGACTGGGCATCGTAGTGCAGGCCTTTGGAGAGGCCGGCTTTTTGGAGCAGGATCTCCAACTGGATTTCTCCCCAGTCGCCCTGGGTTTTCTGTCCGCCTTTCAGGGCGTACGCGAGGTTGTTGGCGTCCTGACTAAGTTGCTGGTTGAGTTCGCGCAGCTGTTCGATTTCCTTTTTCAGGGAAACGCGGTCGCGGGTTTCTTCCACAAACCGTTTTTCAATTCCTTCTTCAAACGATTTGATATGTTCCCGCAAAGGGTGCAGCAGGGAGTGCAGTTGTTCCTGGTTTTGGTGGGCAAACGTTTGGCTTTTTTCTTCCAGGAGCCGGGTTGCAACCCGTTCAAACTCTTGCTGGAACCGCTCCTGGAGTTTTTCCAGGGCTTCCTTTTGATCCGCCAGCTTCTCGTCCATGTGGCGGAGTTCCTGGTCCCGGGCTGCCAAATCCCGGTTAGAAAGCCGTAGTTCGGCTTCCAGTTCCCGAATTTGATCCTGGGCCAGGCCGGTTTGCCGGAGGATGGCCTCGTGCAGGTCTTTGGAGACGTAGCGCCTGGCAAGCTCCTCCGGCGGCAATGCCTGGCTTTGCCAGCGGAATTTAGCGACCAGCCAGGCACTGACGCTTCCAATGGCGAGTCCCAGCGCCAGAAAAACGAACGAAAAAAGGAGCGGATCTTTCATAAAAGGGCTGTTTCGGCTCTAAAACTAATTGTTTTTAGGCAAAAACTTTTTGTTGGGCATTTTTTCTTTTTACCGTTTCCTTACGCAAGGAATTCAGGGAATCCAATGGATCGTGGTAATTTTGCCGGCTATGTCATGAGAACCGGAAGCGAAACGCCGGTTTCCGTTCCCGTAAATATAGCCGAACAATCAATCAAGCCAATGAAAATCAGAACATTAGTTGCATTCGTTGCAGGAGCGGCAGCATTCGCCATGGGCGGACCACTGGGCGCCCAAATCGACACCATTGAACTTCCGGAGGTCGTGATTTCCGATAACCGGATGGACATACCTTTCGGTATCCAGTCGCGAAGTATCCAGGTGATTCGCAAAGAGGAGATCCGGCAGGCGCCGGCCAACAGCGTGGCGGAGTTGCTTCAGTACGTTGCGGGCGTCGATGTGCGCCAACGCGGCGTAAACGGGGCGCAGACCGATATCGGTATTCGCGGAGGGACCTTCGACCAGACGTTGATCCTGCTCAACGGAGTAAAAATCAGCGACCTGCAAACCGGTCACCACAACATGAACCTTCCCGTAGACTGGGAAGTGATCGAGCGCATTGAAGTGCTGAAAGGCCCTGCCGCCCGGATTTATGGCCAAAATGCCTTTGCTGGAGCGATCAACATCGTGGCCAGAGCGCCGGAAACCGCGTTTGTTCGGGCTTCCGCCCTGGCCGGCGATTTCGGGCTGGGCCGGGTCAGCGCAGGGGTATCTTTCCCAGGCGCCAACGCGCGCCGGTACCTGTCCTACGCGCACGATTTCGCCGGAGGGTACCGGTATAACACGGATTACCGGATGCACACGGCGACTTACATGCATTCGGTCGAAGGAGAAAAAGGGGTGGCCAATTTTTTTGCCGGCTGGACGGGAAGGGATTTCGGGGCCAACGGCTTTTACGGCAGCCCCAGCTTTTCGGAGCAATACGAAAAGCTGCACACCACCCTCGTCAGCCTGGATGCCCGGCGCACCGCAGGCCGGTTCGTTTTTCGCCCCCGGGCCTACTGGCGCTTCAACCAGGACGAGTACCTTTTTAACCGCTCTAATCCCTCCGCCTTCCGGAATCTGCACCGCAGCCACAACCTCGGCGTGGAACTGCACAGCCAGTATACGTCTTCCCTTGGGGTAACCGGGGTAGGGATCGATGTTGGCCGCCAATTGCTGTTCAGCAACCGGCTGGGCAACCGGGAGCGGACGGTGTGGAGCGTATTTGCCGAGCAACGGCTGGTCTTTGCCAATCAGCGCTTCGACCTCACCCCGGGTATCCTGTGGAATTCCTACAGCGATTTTGGCGCCCAATTCCTGCCAGGGATAGAGGGCGGATGGCAGCTATCGCCCCAATGGCGCCTCTACGCAAACGCCGGCTATACGTACCGCGTGCCGACGTTCACCGATCTGTACTACGAAGACCCTGGAAACAAGGGCAATCCGGATTTGAAACCCGAATCGGCCCTGGCTTACGAAGCGGGCCTAAAATGGGTTGGCGCCCGCACAAGCGCCTCCGCCGCGTACTTTCTTCGCCAGAGCGACGACCTGATCGACTGGACCAAGCCTACGGACGCCGACCCCTGGAGGACGCGCAACCTGGGCGATATCCGGTTCCAGGGTATGGAGTTCGCGCTGCATGCCCGGGTTTCCAAAACGATTCCGGCAGCCTTCTTTTCCTACACCTACATCGACGCGGCCCAAGGGGCTGATCCCGCTTTTCGCTCCCGCTATGCGCTGGATCAGCTCCGGCATCAGTGGATCGGCGGGATCGATATCCGGGTAGGCAAGCATTGGTCGGCCGCGCTCAGGGGCCGGTTTCTGGACCGGATCAATCTGGAGGACTATGCCGTGGCGGATGCCCGGATCCGATGGCAGTCCAACCGGTGGGGCTTCTTTGCCGAAACCACCAACCTGACCAACACCGGATATACCGAAACCAATCTGGTTCCTATGCCCGGGCGATGGGCTAGCGCCGGATTCAGCGTGCAATGGGATAAGAAATAGACTTGTTGCGACGGGTCAGCGTGGTGGGAAAAATGAGCTATTTTCTGTCCACACGAAGGCTTTTTGAGGGAGCATAGCCGGGCTAAGTAACCGAAAAAAGGCGCAGTGTGGGCGGAAAAGAGCCATTTTAAACCCGCGATGATCCCGTCGCAACAAGTCTAATAAATAGCCTACTTGCCCAGTTCTTCCGCCCGGTTGAACGCGGCCTGGAGGCCATCGCCAATGGCGCGATGGAGGCCGGTTTGCTCAAACACCTGGAGCGCCGCCTCCGTCGTGCCGCCTTTGGATGCGACCTTCTGTATCCACTCCTGGCAGGAAAGGTTGGAAGCCAGGTACAACTCCACTGCCCCCAAAAACGTCTGGGTGACCAGCAGTTCGGATTCCGGAGTGGAGAATCCCAGCTTGCGCGCCGCTTCCATCATGGCATGCATGAAGAAAAACATAGGCCGGACCGCTTCCGGAAACCGCTGTCGCCGCATCGATGAAGGATTCCTGGCTCACATAAATCGTTTTCCCCGCTGTGTTGAGCAGGTTTTGCACCATGACTAGTTCAATGCGCGTCACGTCCTCTGAGGAGGTGAACGCCGTCATCCCCTGGCCTAACTGAGCAGGCAGGTTGGGCATTGCCCGGATGACTTTCCGAATCCCAAGCCCTTGGGCAATCGTTTCTATTTTAACCCCTGCCATGATCGACAAAAACACCTGCTGGGGGTCGGTCTTCGGCTTCAGTTGGGCAAATAACTCCTGCGCGTCCTGGGGCTTAACGGCTAAAATAATGAGATCCGCTTCCCGGAGGCATAACTCCGCATCCGAATATACCGTGCCAATGTCTTTTTTTGCCAGCAATTCCGCCCGCTCTGGCGACTTTTCCAGGATCATCATTTCTTCCTTGCTGGTAATATGACTACGCAAGAAACTTTGGGCGTAGGTTAACCCCATATTCCCTCCTCCGATAATGAGGATCTTCATAGTTGGTTGTTTTGGGCAAATGTACTATTTTCAAGGCATAAAGGCCGTTTGAACAGGAAAAGGCGGTAATCCGCCAACATTATTTTCCGCTTCTTTGACTTTTTAGTTGCAACATTAAATGTATATACATATATTTGTGCCGTTATGCGGATAGAAGAAGCGATACAAAAGAAACGGTTTCGTTCGGAGTAACAGAAGGTGGTGGTGAATATTTTGTACACCGCTTCCTGGCTGAGTCAATTGTCTGCCCGGATGTTGAAATCCCTGGGTATTTCCCCGGAGCAGTACAACCTTTTGCGGATTCTGAGGGGGATGCACCCCGAACCGGCTACCGTGAAGTTGCTGACGGATCGGATGATCGACAAAATGTCGAACGCGTCCCGATTGGTAGAGAAACTCCGGCTTAAAGGGCTGGTGGAGCGGACCGAATGCCCTGCGGACCGCCGCAGGGTGGATGTGCGAATCACGGAAAAAGGATTGGCGCTTCTGAAAAAAGCGGATGTGTTTATGGAGGACGACCTCGAGCTTCAGCTAACCAATCTGGATACGGCCGAAGCGGAGCAACTAAATGCCTTATTGGATCAACTTCGCGGATGATTTTTTTTGAAAAAAATAAATGTATATACAATTCAAGTATAAACTTATTTTTGGGCTGACTGTTAAATAAGTCTCCTGAGTATAAAAACTAATTAAGGGAGACCTGGTTGATTTTTTTGATTTTTTAACCTAGTACATGATGATGAAAAGGATCTATTTCGCGCTGTTTTTAGCTGCTGGATTCGGTTTTGCGTTCACCAATCCGGCTTCTGCACCGGTCAACGTTCCGATTGACTTGGCATCCAGCTATGTTAAGTGGACCGGTTACAAGGTAACGGGCAAACATTTTGGGAAAGTCCGGATCAAGAGCGGCAGTTTGGCGTACACCGATGGGGCTCTGACTGGAGGCAGCTTTGTGCTGGACATGAAGACGATCTCGGTGGAAGACATCACCGGCGCCTACGCCGACAAGCTGAAAGGCCACTTATTGTCCGACGATTTCTTTGGGGTGGAGAAGCATCCTACCGCAAAATTTGACATTACCAAAGCCATCAGCCGAGGCACGCCCGGCGCTTACAAAATCATCGGCAACCTGACGATCAAGGGCATTACCAAGGAGATTCGCTTTAACGCAGACCTCAAAGAAGAGGGCGGAAAAACGGTAGGCTTGGCCAAGATCACGATCGACCGTTCGGAATACGATATCCGCTTCGGCTCCGGCACCTTCTTTGAAAACCTGGGCGACAAGACCATCTACGACGACTTCGATCTGGAGGTGAATCTGGTGAGTGGGAAATAAGGGCGAAAAGGGGTTAAGGTATAAGGCGAAAGGCATAAGGCGAAAGGCCTTATGCCTTTTTCCTTTATGCCTTTTGTTTAAACGGCTTAATAATCAGCCGGAGCGACTGATCGTAGGTGAAGTAGTTAGACACCCAGTTCATAAAGACGAAGAGGCGGTTTTTGACTCCGATAAGTTGAAAAAGGTGGACAAACAGCCAAACATACCAGGCGAAGGCGCCTTTGAATTTGAACCTGGGTAAATCGACGACGGCTTTATTCCGGCCGATGGTGGCCATCGAGCCGAGGTCCTTGTAGTGGAATTCTCGCAAAGGTTGGTTTTTGATTGAGCGCTCCATATTGTAAGCCAGGTTTTGGGCTTGTTGCATAGCCACCTGGGCTACTTGAGGGTGGCCGTTGGGGTACGCAGGTTCTGTTTGGTAAGCCAGGTCGCCGATAGCGTAAACCTGGTCCATGCCTTCCACCTGATGAATAGCATCTACCTTAAGACGGTTCCCCCGGACGATCGCGTGTTGAGGGATACCTTCCAGGAAATCGCCTTTGATACCGGCCGCCCAGATGAGTTTGCGGGAATAGATCTCGCGCCCGGCTTTGGTCGTAATGGTATTCCCGTTGTAGCCGGTGACGAGGGTGTTCAGCAGGACCTGAACGCCCAACCCTTCCAAATACTGCAAGGCATTTTGAGAAGCTGTTTCGGACATGCCACTCAATAACCTGGGGCCGCCTTCCACCAGAAAAATATCCATTTCATTGGCGTTCAGCTCCGGGAAGTCCTTTGGCAGGATATACTTCTTCATTTCTGCGAATGCGCCGGCCAATTCGACGCCGGTTGGCCCTCCTCCGGCAATAACGATATCCAGGTAGGTCTGCCGTTCATCGTAATCTGTGACGGTCAGGGCTTGTTCGTAATCCTCAAGGATCCGGTTGCGCAGAAAGAGGGCTTCGGATACGGATTTCATCGGAATGGCTTTTTCGGAAATTTCCTGGTTGCCGAAAAAATTGGTTTGGGCGCCGGTGGCCAACACCAGGTAGTCGTAGTTGACGATCCCAAGCGGGGTTTGAAGCCGCTTGTTTTCCGGTTCAATGGACGTTACCTCCGTGGTGCGCAGGTACACGCCGTTTCTGCCCTGGAAGAATTTGCGCAACGGGAAAGAGATAGAGCTGGGTTCGAGCCCCGACATCGCCACCTGATAAAACAGGGGCTGGAATTGGTGGTAGTTGTTTTTGTCGAGAACGACAATTTGATACTGTCTTGTACGCGCGAGCCTATTGGCGAGGGTGAGGCCTGCAAATCCGGCGCCAACAATGACCACGCGGGGTTTACCGGTTTCCGGTAGATTGATCTTCATGCGTTTGGGCGATTTCGGGTTTCCTGTGATGCACTCCCTTGGGATATTCCATTTGCATCAACTGGATGATCTGTTGATACAGGGAGGGCGATTGGGTAAAATCCAGATCCGCCATTTCAACAATCAGAACGGGGGTTGAGTTCTCGGTACGGAAGAAATCGAAATACGATTTTTGAATCTGTCCAAGGTAGTCCGGGCTGATGTCCGTCTCAAAATCACGGCCCCGGCCCTGGATATTCCGGATCAGGTGTTCTACCGGACGGTGGAGGTACACCAGGAGGTCCGGCTTGGGGAAATGGGCGTTCAGGATATGAAAGAGCCGTTGAAACAGCCGGTATTCTTCGCCGGAAAGGTTGTTTTTGGCAAAGAGGAGGGTTTTGAGGAAAAAATAATCGGCGATCACCGTGCCCTGGAACAGGCTGGCCTGTTTGAGTTCTTCCTGCAACTGTTTGTGCCGCTCGGTCATGAAGAAGAGCGCTACGGAAAACGCGTAGCGCTCCGGATTTTCGTAAAAATAGGGAAGGAATGGGTTGTCGGAGAATTGCTCCAGAATAAGGTTGCACCCGAAATCGCGGGCGAGCATGTGGCACAGGGTCGTTTTGCCGGCCCCGATATTGCCTTCGATGGCGATGAATCGGTAGGGAAATTCGGTTTTCATGAAGCCAGGATTTCTGCTTTTAACGGGTCGGTGGATGCTTGGGCCAGTTCGCTTATGGTTTTTTCCAGGACCGGATGCAGCAAACCGGGAGCGATTTCGGCAAGGGGCGCCAGGACAAAGTTGCGTTTTTCCATCAACGGATGGGGTATCGTGAGCCGGTCCAGTAGAAGTACCTCCCGGTCGTAGAACAAGATGTCGATATCGATCAACCGGCGGTCCCATTTCAGGTGGCGAATGCGGCCCATCTCTTTTTCAATTTCCAAGATCAGATCCAGGATGGTTTCCGGGGATAGGCGGGTTTCCAGAAGGAGGACCTGGTTATAAAACTCAGGCTGGTCCTTTAATCCCCAGGGCTCGGTTTGGTACACGGAGGATTGGAGGAGGATGGTTCCTATGCGCTCCTGGACGAGGGTCGTTGCCCGTTCCAGGTTGGCCAGCCGGTCGCCCAGATTGGTTCCCAATCCCAGATAGACGAGGTGGGGGGATGGCAAGGGGGGCATGTTATTCGGCATCCTGAAACAGTCCCTGGATCTGCGATTCGGCATTCCGAAGCCGTTCCCTGCAATAGCGGATCAGTTCGGCTGCACGGCGGAGCTTTTCCGGCAGGTCGTCCATGCCGATAGCATTGTCCTGCAGGGCTTGCACAATGGTTTGGAGTTCTTCCATTGCCGATTCGTAGCTCATTTTTTTCATGTCCCTTTTTCCCTTCAGGGTGGATTTAATTTTTCAATAGAAGCTATCTCAAAACTGCAAGAATTCTGCTCAATCCATCGTTGGGCCTCCCCCCAACCCCCTCCAAAAGAGGGGGAGCAACAAAGGAAGGCAATGAAACCTTAATTCCGATGCTTTTCCCTACCCTTGCCCACACGGTTCGGGGCTGTCTCAAAAGACCAATCTTTCCCCCCTCCCCACCTTTTTATTTTTTTTTTTCTAAAAAAAAAAAATAAAAAAAATTTTAATTAATGGAAAAAAAAAAAAAAAACAAAACCCCCCAGGGGCGGAGACGGTCTTTGGAGGGGTTAGGGGAGGCCGCTCACACCCTGAAAAGGGTTTTGAGGTACCTTCTGGTAATTTACTTCGCCACGCTTTCCACTTCGCCATCCTTTAAACGGGTGGTCAGCACGCTGCCCGGCGGTATATCCTTAGCCCCGCGGACGGGGTGGCCGTTCAGCAAAGTAATAGAAAAACCTCTTTCCAGGGTATTTTCTATGCTGAGCAGGGTGCAAATTTTTTCAGCGGTTTCGAGGCGGTGGTTTTCCCCGCGCAGGAAATACCCGGAAAGCAGGGGAACCTGGAGTTCGAGCCGGCGGAGGCTATCCTGCCCGACAGCCAACTGCCTCGACGCGAGTTGTTGGAGCGCGGCGTTGAGTTGGTCCAGTTTTCTTTCCTGGAGGAAAAGGCGTTCCATGGCAGTTTGACGCAAAAGGCCTGCCCATTCCAGCAAACGGCTTTCAAACTGAAGGTTGTGCTGGAGGAGGAACTCCGCCACGGCGGTGGGCGTTTTGAGGGCGGAGTGGGCGACGAGGTCGGCGAGGGTCTCGTCGATGTCGTGCCCGATGCCGGTAAACACTGGAAGCGGAAATGCGGCGATGGCCCGGCAAAGGGGGATGCTGTCAAACCCTGCCAGGTCGAGCCGGGCGCCGCCGCCCCGGATGATCGCTACCGCGTCGTAGCGCCCGGCCTGGGCCTGGATGCGGTTGAGTTGGGCAACGGTCTCTGTTTCGACCTGATTTCCCTGCATCGCGGCGGGGAAGAACGTGCAGGAGAATTGGTATCCATAGGGGTTTTGGCGCAGTTGTTCCTGAAAGTCCTGGAACCCGGCGGCTTGTTCGGAGGAGATCACGGCGATGCGCTGCAAAACCGGCGGCAGAGGCAACGCCCGGTTTTTGCCGATCAGGCCCTCTTCGGCGAGTTGGCGGTATTTTCGCTCGCGCACCAGCGCGAGCTGCCCTACGGTGTAGGCCGGGTCTATATCGTCGATGACGAGCTTGAGTCCGTACCGTTCGTGGAAATCGACGCGGGCTTTGATCAGGATTTCCATGCCTTCCTGAAGGAGGGCGTCCAGGGCGCTTCCCCGGCTTGCGCGCAGGGGCCGGAGAGTAGACGACCAGATCACGGCCGAAGCCTGGGCGATCCATTGGTCAGTATCCGGTTCTTTTTCGATCAGGTCGAGGTAGATATGGCCCCGGGAGGATTTGACCTGGGCAATTTCCGCACGGATCCAAAGGGCGTCGGGGAGGTTGAGCGCCAGCACCCGGCGGATAAATTCAAACACTTCGAACAGACGAAATCCGGTTGGCGTCATTCCTGGCGGATTTATTTGGAACATATTCCGAATCTACGATTTTTTCTCTACCCGGTCAGGCGTTTTGGCCTTGCAGGGGCATAGGGGTTCGGTTTGGGAGGTCGTGGGGCGCGTTGTTCATGACGTTTTCCAGGGTCCACGCTACCTGTTCCCGGAACGGTTCTTTGCGCTCGGAGCAGTCTTTTTTTGCGCAAAGATAGCAAGAGGTGGGTTCGCAGGGATCGACATGAATGAACCATTCCACGGGGTGGTTCTGGAAATTGCGGGCAAGACTCTCTACCGCCTTCACTTCCTCGTGGGCATCCTGGGTGCTGAGGTACCAGGGGAGGGTGAGGTGGCAATCGATATGGAGGTTGGGGCCGTATTTGATCACGCGCAAGTTGTGGATATCGACCCAGTTTTCGGAGCGATTTTGTTGCAAGTGGTTTACAATAGAGCGAATCAGGCGGTAGTCGGCTTCGTCCATGATCCCTGCAATGGATTGCCGGACCAGCCCAAACCCGGAGTAAATGATCAGCAGCCCGAAGAACATGGCCAGTAAATTGTCCAGTTTGTTGATGCCAGTGGAAAAGACAAGCGCCAGCCCGAGCAGAATTCCCAGGGAGGACCACGCATCGGCTTGAAGGTGTTTACCGCTGGACTTGAGGATGAGAGAGTTGTTTCTCATTCCCTTCCATTCCAGCACCCATCCCATGAGGTAGTTGGCGGCGCCAGTGAAGGCGGTGAGGTAAATACCCAGTTTCAACTCTTCCAACTCCTGGGGGTAAAACAGGTTGTACACGGCTTTTCCAAGGATCAGCACGCCGGCGATGCTGATGAGCGCGCCTTCGAAGCCAGCTGACAGGAACTCTACCTTGCCGTGGCCGTAGGGGTGGTTCTGGTCTTTGGGTTTAAAGGAAATTAACAGGCTATACAGCCCGAATGCCCCGGCTACTATGTTGATGATGCTCTCTAAAGCATCAGATAAGATAGCGTTGGAACCGGTTCGGTACCAGGCCAGAAACTTGACCGCCATCAGACCGACGCCAAGGATCAGGGCAGTGATTTGAAGCCTCAGGAGGCTTCGGTCGGAAAGCGCTTGGGGAATGGACATCGCATGTTCTTTAATAGACGAGGACGGCATTGGCTACTTTCCGTTCGCCGAAATGGTCGAATTTTTTATTATCGCTAGGCATGTTGACCACGCCGTTGTCGGGCATTCCTTTGATCCACATGGTGGTCGAGCCGCCGCCGTCGAGGTTGACCGCCTCTTTGCACCCCAATTTTTGCAGCAGGGCGGTGAGTTCGGGAAGCGAAAGTCCGAATGCCTGATTTGAACGCCCGTCTGCCGTCAGGAGAAGCACTTTTTTATCGCCGGTGACGCACGCGCAGGTTCTAGGGTGCCGGTTGTCGTTAAAGGGGCGTTTGGCCAACTCCACCGGTAGTCCGTTGGTCAGTAACAACGGACCGGTGAGCAAAACGGCGGGATATTTTTTACTTTGGTACCGGTTGTCCGGCCCCGCCGCTTCCACGCGGACCTTTTTCCCCGGCCCAAGGACCAACGCACCCTTGAGGATCTCACTTTTTCGGAGATCGGAACCCCCTTCGCTCATATTGAAAAAGCCCGCGTTGATAGCGGCGAGGGCGCCCGCCTGACCAGCCAGCAGGCTGGTAGGCAGCAGGGTGTCCGTTACGTAAGCTAACCCGAACCGGTGTTTCTTTGGGTTGACTTCCAGGATGTTCAGGTTTTGCCACCCATTGAAAAGGGCTTCCGTGTGCGCATGCTTCCAGATGATTCCGTCGTCCAGGACTTGTTCTTGCCAAGCGATGGAGGGAAGCGGGGACTGCGAAACAGCGCAAAAGGGCAGAGCGATAACGCCAATAAGAAAAAGCAGAGCCGGGCGGAAAATTTGGTTCATTCTGGTCGGTTTTCGCAAAGATAACAGGTAATTTGGGCTGGAAATTCGCCAACGAGGGATAAATTCGTGAAAAAGAAAACCTATGGACCTGAACCCGGTCGTGATCGCCATTCCCATGTATTTTACGCTGATGGGAATTGAACTGGTTGCCGAAGCGCTAAGCGGCAAACGGACCTACAGGCTGAATGATGCTGTGACCAACATCAGTACAGGTACCTTACAGCAGATGACAGGCACCTTCCTGCGCATTCTCAAGATCGGGATCTATGTGGTCATTTATGAGAAGCTGGCTTTTTTTCATATCGAACCCACCTGGTGGAGCTTTGTGGCCGTATTTATCCTTTGGGACCTGTGTTATTACTGGGATCACCGCTTTGCGCACGAGGTCAGTTTATTTTGGGGGGGCCATTCGGTACACCACCAGAGCGAGGACTATAATCTATCGGTTGCGCTGCGGCAGAGTTCCACGTCGATCATCTGGGGGACGCCGTTCTACCTGCCCCTGGCTTTCCTGGGTTTTGACCCCACGCAATTTGCCCTGGTGGGTGGGTTCAATTTGCTGTATCAGTTCTGGATTCATACGGAACACATTCACCGGATGCCTTCCTGGTTTGAAGCGGTGTTCAATACCCCGTCCCACCATCGGGTGCACCATGGCCGCGATCCAAAATATCTGGATAAAAATTACGCCGGGGTGTTTATCGTTTGGGACCGGATGTTTGGCACCTTCAAGCAAGAGGAGGAACGGCCCCACTACGGCGTTACCAAACCGCTGAACAGCTGGAACCCGGTGTACGCCAACTTTGCGCACTATATCGATCTGGCTGGTTATGTGCGAAAAGCCCGTACCGCTGCGGATGCCCTGAAGATCCTGTTCTACCCCCCAGGCTGGCTTCCGGATTATCTCGGGGGTTTTCAAACTCCGCCGGAAGTCGACGACCGCACCTACCACAAGTACAATCCCCAGCCTTCAGCCCTGCCCCTACAGGTCTATATCCTCGTTCAGTTTTTTGGCGCGCTTGCCGTTAATTCGTTTTATTTCTTCCGCAGCGCCGATTTTTCTTCCTGGCCCAAAGTCTTGTTTGCCCTTTGGATCATCGTGACTACCCTGGCATTCGGTTTCCTCCTGGAACGCCAAAGCCGCTGGGTGATTGCTGTGGAAGCGGTGCGGCTGGCCTCATTGCCTTTAGGACTGTCCTTCCTTCAAACGGCTGGTTTTGGTCTCCCCGCATGGGTGACGCCTGCCTCGGTGATTTTTTCGGCGATTAGCCTGTTGTTTTTTATCGCCTGGAATTTCAGCTCTGCTCGACTGGCGACGAGCAGATAAGGGGGCTGTCTCAAAAGACCAATCTTTGCCTCCGGCATGAAATTTTATTTTCTTTTTTCAATTCTAACAAAAAATTGCTCTGCAATTTTTTGTTAGAATTGAAAAAAGAAAATATTTTTTGGCCGCCAGGGGCGAGAACGATCTTTTGAGACAGGCCCAGCGAGGGCGCTTCGCAAACTTCACAACCCCGCAACTCTTCACAACTTCGCAACCCTCACTTCCGCAACTTCGCAACCCCGCAACTCCGCAACCCCGCAACCTCCCCCCCCCCGCAACCCCGCAACTCCGCAACCCTCCGTTACTCCGTTACTCCACTACGTTCATCGCCCGTGCAATCGCCTGATCCATATCGAGGTAGCGGTATTCGCCCAGGCGGCCGCAGAACAAGACATTGGGCAGGGCTTGGGCTCTTTTTTTGTATTGGAGATACAGGGCTTGATTGGCGGCGTCGGGGAAGGGGTATTCGTAATGGTTGGGGTCGGAGGGGCTGAAAGGAATTTCCTGGGTGAGTAAGGTTCCTGGAATGGATTCCGCTTGAGGGGAGGGGAGGAGGTGTTTCCATTCGATGGTTCGGATATGGGGGCCATTTTCCAGGCTTGGGTTGTTGACTTGTGCCACTGGCTGCGCCCATTGGGTATCGGGGAGAAAGGTATGGACCCGCTGCTGTCCGCGGTACTGAAGCCGTCCAAGGTCATAACCAAAGAAGGCGTCGATAGGACCGGTGTATATGATTCTTTCCTTGGGGCGGAAATCCTGCCGGTGAAGCAGGTAATCTACTTCGGTAATTGTGGGAATTCCGTGGAGCATGTTTTCCATAAACATCCGGTAGCCTCCGGCGGGTAGCCCTTGAAACCGGGCTTTGGGCGTAAGGCGGTTTTCGCTGCCTTGCTGCAGGTTGAACCGGTGGGCAAGAGCCGGTGACAGGGAAGCGGGCGCCACGCCCCATTGCTTTTGGGTATACCCCTTGACGAAGGCTTCGTATACGGTACGGGGCATCTTACTCAGCGCCATTTCCTCGAAATTGGACGGAATGCCGTGAAAGCCCGGCTGGCGCTCTTCCGCCGAAAGCCGGCTAAGGAAGGCTTCTCCCGGAGGCCAGTTTTCGTACCGGCCCTGCACCCAGGATTGAACCCGGGCTTCAAACGGGTAAAATTCGGCGAACCGCCGCACAAAATCCCAGATCCTGAGCGAAGCGGTGCGAAAATAATGCGGCCCATAGGTATGCACCCGGATCCCCGAATGGTGCTCCTCGTCGTAGACATTCCCTCCCACGTGGGCTCTTTTCTCCACCACCAGGCATTTTTTGCCCTGGTCGGTCAGCAGGCGCGCGATGGTTGTCCCGGTGAGGCCGGAACCGATGATCAGGAAATCCATTTTACGATTTACGAAGTACGATGTACGATGTACGATGTACGATGTACGAGGGCTTTACATCCTCTACATCCTCTACATCCTCTACATCCTTTACATCCTCAACATCCTCTTAAACAAAAAGGTCGGCTTGCAGATCCTGGCTGGGATCTACGGCGTAGGGAGTAAAATCCGAGACGCCTTCCTCAGTGAGGACGTCTTCGTCGATAAAGAAGTTGCCGGTACAGGAGCGGCTGTCGCGTTTCAGGACGGCGAAGGCGGCGTCGGCCATGATTTCCGGGGTGCGGGAGCGGCGGATGAGGTCTTCGCCGCCCAGGAGATTTTGGACAGCGGCGGTGGCGATGGTCGTTCTGGGCCAAAGGGCGTTGACGCCGACGCCTTTGTGCCGGAATTCTTCGGCCAGGCCATAAACGCAGAGACTCATGCCGTATTTGGCGAGGGTGTAAGGCAAGTGGGCGCCGAACCACTCGGCTTTAATTCCCATCGGCGGCGAGAGCGTGAGGATATGGGGGTTCTCTGATTTCAGGAGATGGGGCAGGCAGGCCTGGGAACAGAGAAACGTACCGCGGGTATTGATCTGGTGCATCAGGTCAAACCGCTTCATGGGGGTGTGCAGGGTGTCGGCGATAAAAATAGCGCTCGCGTTGTTGATCAGGATGTCGATTCCGCCAAAGGTGTCTACCGTTTGCTGGACGGCGCTATACACCTGATCTTCAAAGCGGATATCGGTGACCAGGGGCAAGGCGTGCCCTCCGGCAGCACGAATTTCCTCGGCGGCGGTGTACACCGTTCCCGGGAGGGCAGGGTGCGGTTCCGCTGTTTTGGCGACGATGGCGATGTTGGCGCCTTCTTTGGCCAGGCGGAGCGCAATGGCTAATCCAATTCCCCGGCTTGCGCCGGTAATGAAAGCGGTTTTGTTTTTGAATGAGGTCATTTTGGTTTATGGTTTGAATTTTAAGGAGCAGGGAGCAGGGAGCAGGGAGTAGGGAGTAGGGAATAGGGAGTAGGGAATAGGGAATAGGGAATAGGGAATAGGGATTTGATTGTCAACCGTCCCCCGTCCCCCGCCCCGTCCCTCCCCGTCCCCGTCCCCCGTCAACCGTCCCCGTCCCCCGTCCCCCGTCAACCGCCCACCCCGTCCATCCGGAGGCGATTTCCTGTCCGTCTTTGCGAATGGAGTGGGCGAAAACGCCGGGTTCGAGTTCCTGGCTTTGGGCGATTAGGGTGTCGCCGAGCAGGCTTTCGCCTTTAAACTGGATTTTGTATTCCTGGAGCTGGAAGTTTTCAAGGATCGCATTGGGGGTTGTTTCCAGCATCCATTTTTGGTAGTAGAAGTTGGTCAGGTGGTGGTTGAAGTCGAGGTCGTGCCAATTGACGAGAAAGGACTTTTCAACGCTGGGGTTGGCGAGGGCGGGGAAATCGCCGGCAGGGCGGGGGAGGTGGTCGTTGGTTTCCGTTTTGTCCAGCCATGCCAGGATAAAATCCGGATAGCGGGCCATACGGCGGGTGTTTGTGTCCATAAGCAGCCAAGCGGTGGTGGCGGTGGCGAGCAGTTCGCCCGCTTCGTCCCGAACCTGGAAGTCGCGGTAGGCGAAAGCGCGGTCGCGTCCGGAAGGATGGGTATGTACCCGGATGGTTTCCCCGAGTCCGGGCTGCCGGAAGACGTGCATCTGCTGCCGGATCAGGACCCAGCCCAGGTTTAGCGGGGCCAGTTCGAGGGCCGACAACCCCAGAAGCAACACGTGTTGCATGGCGGTTTCGTGCATCATCTGGATCATGGACGGAATGCTCGCCACTTTGTGCAGGTCAACGTCGTATCCTCCTACCCGGAAGGTTTCTTCGTGAAAAAGAAGATTGGGTTCCGCCATGCGCCGGTTTTAGCGGTAAATATAAGAAAAAAAGCCCTTGTCTGGCGACAAGAGCTTTTGCGGTAGTCGGGATGACAGGATTTGAACCTGCGGCCACACGCCCCCCAGACGTGTACTCTACCGGGCTGAGCTACATCCCGAAACATGGGTGTGGGTGTGTAGGAGTGGGTGTGAAGGTATAGATTCTATTCGTTTTTTCTGTTCACAAGGCCTTTAGGGCAATCTTCTTCTGGGATGACAGGATTTGAACCTGCTCCGCCTCAGGCGGACCCCAGACGTGTACTCTACCGGGCTGAGCTACATCCCGAAACATGGGTGTGGGTGTGTAGGAGTGGGTGTGAAGGTATAGATTCTATTCGTTTTTTCTGTTCACAAGGCCTTTAGGGCAATCTTCTTCTGGGATGACAGGATTTGAACCTGCTCCGCCTCAGGCGGACCCCAGACGTGTACTCTACCGGGCTGAGCTACATCCCGAAACATGGGTGTGGGTGTGTAGGAGTGGGTGTGAAGGTATAGATTCTATTCGTTTTTTCTGTTCACAAGGCCTTTAGGGCAATCTTCTTCTGGGATGACAGGATTTGAACCTGCTCCGCCTCAGGCGGACCCCAGACGTTACTCTACCGGGCTGAGCTACATCCCGAAATTTGGGTGTGGGTGTGTAGGGGTGGGTGGAAGGTATAGATTCTATTTTTTTTTCTGTTCATAAGGCCTTTAGGGCAATCTTCTTCTGGGATGACAGGATTTGAACCTCGCCCGGGCCCCAGACGTGTACTCTACCGGGCTGAGCTACATCCCGGAAACATGGGTGTGGGTGTGTAGGAGTGGGTGTGAAGGTATAGATTCTATTCGTTTTTCTGTTCACAAGGCCTTTAGGGCAATCTTCTTCTGGGATGACAGGATTTGAACCTGCTCCGCCTCAGGCGGACCCCAGACGTGTACTCTACCGGGCTGAGCTACATCCCGAAACATGGGTGTGGGTGTGTAGGAGTGGGAGGGGGGGGTGGGGTTATTCAAAAGACCGGATCATTCCGAGGAGCATCCGGGAAACCTTATCAAACCCCGCGTATAAATCTTCATAGAATTCCTTATCGACGAACTCCATATCGTACATTATTTGTAGGATGGCGACGCACTCGAAAACCGAAGACCGTGCCTGGATGTAGTAGTTCTTTTTATCGGGGCCTGCCATGCGGCCAGTACCTTCCGCCAGGTTCAGCAGTGCGCTCATGCTTGCCCGCTTAAACTGGTCCTGTACATAGGGATCGGCCGATTTCAGCGAAAACAGGCGCTTCAATACTTTGAGATTGACCGCCCGCACCTCCTGATACACATCCAGTTTTTCAAAGTCAAACACGTCCTGTTGCTTATATTGGTTTCTAATCGTACCCATATCTGGCTATCTGCTCGCGCACAAAACCTACCTGCCGGAGTGGGTAATACAGGATTCGAACCTGTGACCTCTGCTCTGTCAAAGCAGCGCTCTAAACCAACTGAGCTAATTACCCGATTAGCCGGGATAAAGAACATTTGGCCCCTCACGAGCCCTTTTTTCCCGAGCGTGTGCAAAGATAAGGTATTCCCGGCATTTGAAAAAGAGGAGGCTGATTTTTCTAAAAAAATCGGGATTAGGGGGATAATTTATATATTAAATTTTTTTTTAATATAAATTTTTTTACCTTTGAAATGCGTAACAGGTAAGCCGGTATTCAAATCGAAGCGGCAAGCTGGAAGTATCGCCAACGTAATAAATGACTATGCAATCCTCTGTCACCTGTCTGTTTCCGCCCATGGCGGAGCAGGCGCCTGTTTTTTCATCCATTATGGCTGAAGTGGTCTTTGGCCAAAGCTCCAAAAGATGTGTTGGTGCGGGGATTTGTAAGATTATTCCTTACCTGGGGCATCGGTGGTCGCGGATAACCAATAGGCCATGCGCTTCCGCTCTTGGGAAACTCCAAATGGACGAGCGGGGGCTAAGCCTTGTTTTCCGCAAATACGCCCTTTGCCCGACGCTACGAGAAACCTTTCTTTCCCGAAGCCACTTCGCCATGGATGAGTCTTTTGTTTTCCCTGCGCCTTTAGCAGCGGCTCTCGGGCTTTCTTCCGACGTAATTCCTGCTGGTAAGTACCCTATCCGCCATCAAGACGGATTCCTTTCGATCTGGTTGGGAGGGGGTGATCAAGACGGGAGGTAAGCGAATTCATACCTGATTTACAGACCGGATCAGGCGAGGTTGGGCGTCGTTTATCCGGCAGACGGGTCAATTATTTGCCGCACCTGCTCTAATGAAAAGCCGGTAAGCGCCGCAAGGGTATCCAGGGGCAGGCCCTCTTCATGTCCTCGGAGAATGACCTGGGCTTTTTCCATCTCGATGCCTTTTTCGATACCCACCTCGATGCCTTGCTCGATGCCTTGCTCGATGCCTTGCTCGATGCCTTGCTCGATGCCTCTCTCAATCCCTTTTTCTATCCCTTTTTCTATCCCTTTTTCGATACCCTGCTGCAGGATCATTTCATACGTGCTCATAATGTCTGTTTTTAACGATAGCGGCAACGGTTTAATGGCTTGGCGCAATTGTGCGGGAGAAATTTCGGTCACGCTGAAATAGTAAACGATAAACTCGCTCAAAAAGTTTCCCCTTGACGTGCCGGCCAACGTCTGAAAAATGAGTACCATGCGTTTGACCAACTCTTCAGGATGGCGGCTATATTTTTGGGTAAGCAACGCAGCTCGAACCCACGCATTGGCCACCTGGAGAATATCTTCCTCACGCATTCGATTGAGGTCGGTGAAAATGGTCTCGAAACTGGGGACATACGGTATCAAATCGATGTGCGCCCCGCTAAAAAACGCAGGTATGGGCTTAAATTCCCAGCTTTCCTTTCCGTGGTAAAACAACAACGGGATGATAGGCCTTAAGGGTAGTCGGCTTCTGAGTTGTTCCCGATATCCTTGCGCCAGATAAAGCAGCATTTGGAATGCGGTTTGTTCATCGGCATAGCTTTTGTGCTCCAACAAGATGCTGATGAAGCTTTCCGCTCCTGCTGCCTCGCTTTGTTGAAGTCGGACGCTGAATACGGCATCGGCGAAAACTTCCTGGAGTTCCTGGGTAATGAAGCTGGAATGCTCCGGTTTCAGAGTACTCATGTCCAATAGACAAAGTAAGTGGCCAGGCATCAGACTGGCAAGAAAGTCGCGCGCTACATCCATATCGGACAGCAGCGATTTCATGAACGCATCATGGGGGTTTTGAATGGGGTTTGGCATGGGGCAAAGATAATCATTTATAACAATATAAGCACGATTTTTGAAAAATCGAAACGGAGATTCCACGGATGGTAAAGCGCGCAGTCAAAAGGTGAAATTTTGACGATCTTTCCCTTTCCGGCTTTGCCCCCAACTTTTGATTTTTTAGTTATCTTAGCCATGGAAAAGAAGGCCTTTGGGACTGACTAAATCAGCAGGGCTTTATTAAAAACCCAACACCTATGAACGCTTACGTCCTCGGCATTGATTACGGCACGGATTCCGTGCGCTCCATCCTCGTTGATGCGTCTACTGGCGCGGAAATCGCTACTTCCGTGTTTTATTACCCGCGCTGGAAAGCGGGTCTGTATTGCGACGCGTCCAAAAACCAGTTCCGGCAGCACCCGCTGGATTACCTCGAAGGACTGGAATACACCGTCAAAAGCTGCTTGGAGCAGGCCGGGCCGGAGATCGCGGCCCAGGTGCGGGCCTTGTCGGTTGACACCACGGGCTCCACTCCGGTGGCGGTCAATGCAGATGGAACGCCCCTGTCCTTGCTGCCGGGCTTTGAGGACAACCCCAACGCGATGTTTTTCCTCTGGAAAGACCACACGGGCGTGCAGGAAGCCATGCAGATCAACGACCACGCCAGCAAGTTTCCGGTGAATTACCTCCGCTACGTCGGGGGAATCTATTCCTCAGGTGGTTTTGGGCGAAGCTGCTGCGGGCGCTTCGGGAAGACGACTCCGTACGCGCCCATACCGCCTCCTGGGTGGAACACTGCGACTGGATCCCGTTCGTGCTCACGGGAGGAAAAGCGGTGTCGGAATGAAGCGCAGCGTGTGCAGCGCAGGACATAAAGCCCTGTGGGCCCCTGAATTTGGCGGATTCCTCCCAACGACTTTTTCGCCAGCCTGGACCCGCTGCTGGACGGATTCACCGATAAAACTGTTCAAGGAAACGTATACCGCCGATCAGCAAGCAGGAACCCTGAGTCCGGAATGGGCCCAGCGGCTGGGGCTGTCTACGGACGTGGTCGTTGGCGTAGGCGCTTTCGACGCCCACATGGGGGCTGTTGGAGGGCAGATCGAACCTTACCACCTGAGCAAGGTGATGGGCACCTCTACCTGCGACATGCTGGTAGCGCCCACCGCAGAGATCGGCAGCCAATGCGTGAACGGGATCTGCGGCCAAGTAGGCGGATCGATCATCCCCGGCATGGTGGGCCTCGAAGCGGGGCAATCGGCCTTCGGAGATATCTATGCCTGGTTCCGGAACCTGTTGGAATGGCCGCTGAAGCACGTGCTGCCGAAAACCGGACTGCTCGACGCCGAGCTGGCCAGCCAGCTCCAGCAAGCGCTCAGCGCGCAGCTCATCGCGGAACTCTCCGCACAGGCCGCGTTGCTGCCTCTGGAAGAAGATGCCGAACTGGCCGTCGACTGGATGAACGGGCGCCGCACCCCGGATGCCAACCAGTTGCTCGAAGGGGCTATCGCGGGCTTAAGCCTGGGCAGCGACGCGCCCCGGATCTTCAACGCCCTGGTGGAAGCGACCTGTTTTGGCGCCAAAGCGATCGCCGACCGGTTTGTCCAGGAGGGCATCCCCGTTAAAGGGCTGATCGGCCTGGGCGGGGTGGCGAAGAAGTCGCCCTACATCATGCAGATGATGGCCGATGTGATGGATATGCCCATCCGCATCCACCGCAGCGAGCAGACCTGCGCCCTGGGTGCAGCGATGTTTGCAGCTACCGCCGCCGGGCTCTATCCCAAGGTGGAAGACGCCATGGAAGCTATGGGCAGTGGGTTCGACGCCGAATACCGCCCCGACCCCCAGCGGGCGGCGTTTTACGCCAAACGGTATCAGAAGTACCGGAAACTTGGGGCTTTTGTGGAAAACACGCTCACGCCCTCACGCCTAAACGCCTAAACGCTATATCCTCCCCTCCACCCAATACATCTTCAAATCCCCCAGGTTCTTCACGGTGATTTCGCCGCGGTAGACGCAGTGGAACTCGTGCCGGACCAACTGGTAGGTGGCTTCCGAGATATTGACGTGCCCGGGCTGGCCGCCGCTTTCCATACGGGAAGCGTGGTTGACGGTGTCGCCCCAGATGTCGTAGGCAAATTTGTTTTTGCCTACCACCCCAGCCACCACGGGGCCGGTGTGGATACCGATGCGGATTTCCCAGGGCTCTTCGCCTCTGGTGAGTTTTTCCACTTTCCAGTTTTCCGTCCATTCCAGGATCTCCAGGGCGGCGCTGACTGCGTCGGCGGGGTTGGTGTCGTTGGGGCGGGGAAGGCCTCCGGCGGCCATGTAGCTATCGCCGATGGTTTTGATCTTCTCGAGGCGGTGGCGGTCGCAGATGTCGTCGAAGGCGGTGAAGCAGTAGCTCAGTTCTTCGATCACCTGTTGGGGCGTCATTTGCTCCACCAGGCGGGTGAAATCGCGAAAGTCGGTGAACAGCACCGACACGCGGTCGTAGTGTTTAGGCTTCGCTTGTCCTTTTCCTTGAGCTCGGCGGCGGTTTCTTCCGGGAGGATGTTGAGCAGCAGCCGGTCGGATTTCTGCCTTTCCTGCTCGATGACGACCATCGTGGAACTCAGCTCTTCGTAAGCTTCGGCTAGCTGCAGGGTGCGCTCCTGCACTTTTTCCTCCAATACCTTATTGGCTTCCTGCTGCATGTGCAGCATTTTGGCCTGAGTCGTTTCCTTTTCTTTTTTGAACAGGTTGTATTTATCCGAAAGCGCCATAGAAAGCAGGATCACCTCCATGATCGCGCCAATCTTTATGCTGTTGACGGTGAGGAAATTGGGTGTGAGCAGTCCGAAGTTGCGCAGGGACGTGATCAGTACGCCGGCGAGCAGCACGACCCAGGCCAGCAGGAAATACCGCGCTGATTTGTTGCCGTTCGCCAGGCTGCTCACGCCCGCTACGATCATCATCAGGCTGGTAACCATGACGATCAGGCCTGCCAGGGAGATGGTCAGGCGGGCGGGCAGGAAAAACACCAGGAGCATATCCAGGGCAGCCAATACCAGCAAACCCATTAGTATCCGGTGCATTCCTCGGGCAAAATGCCGTGTGCCCAAAAATGAAATTGCAAAGAAATTCATCGTCAGCCCGGCGCCGGCCATGAAAAGGGGGATCGAACCATTGGCCAGGACCGGCGTATTGCCCAGGAAGTACTGGTTGATATGCCCGCTAAAAGACGCCTGCACCAGCAGGTTGAACAAAATGACGAGCACATAGGCCAGATAGGCGCGGTCCCACAGGCTGAAGAACAAAAACAGGTTGTAGCCGATCATGATCAGCAGCGCCCCAAAAAATAGTCCGTAGCCGATTTCGGCGTACATGTTTTCGATCGACAGTTCCCGCTCGGTATGCAGGTGGGGACCGATCTGCAGCGACCCGCTCGTGGCAAAACGCAGATAATAGGTTTGCACGGCCGTATCCGGCATGGGGAGCTCGAAAAGGAAGTTGCGGTGGGCGATTTTCCGGTTCCGGAAGGGATACCTATCGCCCGATTTCTCCTCCTCCCATTGCCCGGAGGCTCTGTTTTTCCGAAAGAGGGAGACGTAGTCGAAGAGCGGGTAATCCAGCGACAGCAGCCACACAGAGATCGCTTCTGGCCGGGTATTGCGCAGGGTACATTTGACCCATATCGCCGAGGAGGTCACACCAAAATTCAGGGCATTTTCCTGGGAGGGTTTGAATCGGGCCTCAAACGCAGGGGAGGAGACCTCGGATATTCCCAATTTTCCGCTTTCGTCCTCCAGAAAAGCGATGCTCCGGCCCAGCGCATACCGGGGGATATCTGGGGTTAATTCCAGGATACCTGCATTGGCCAGGGCAATGCGGAACGGCAAAAAGAAGCATAGCAAGAAAAAAACGCCCTGTTTAATTTGATTCCCCATAGTATACTAGTCTCCCGCTTTCTTCTAAAAATGGTTCAATACCAATCGCTTGGCATAGGCCACGCTGTTTCCAACGCATTCAAAAGCCAGCGCGGAGGAGGCGGAAAGGTATGCCGTTCCCCTTGAAGCGCTTCCAGTTTGTCGTAAAACCCACCAGCTACCGCTTCGGGCAGCACATGGGGGAAGTAGTCCCAGTTCTTTTGGTTCAAGAACTCCAGGACTTCCGGTTTTTTGCCCTCGTATTCCGGAATGTCTTTGAGCACTTCTTTGATTTTTTCCCGGAGGTCGGGATCGGTTACCCCCGGACTGGCCAGGGAGAAAAACACAGAAACGGGCACGTCGGTGAAATCTTTAATATACCCGGTGTACTCGCCCCGCTGGATGTCGTTGAGCGGAATACTGGCCACCACGCCTGCGGGCAAGCCTTGGGTATGACAAACGGTGTTCACAAACTGGTAATGGGTGAATTGCCGGAACAAGGCATCTTCCTCGGGGCTCATGTCCAGGAAGCCAAGTCCCTTCGCTTCCAGCGGGGTACAAAGGATCATTTTGTCAAAAACGAGAGGCTCGGGCTTGCCTTTGATGAATATCCGGACGGGTTCTGCCGCGTTCCCGGTTTGGCGTTCGATCCGTTCAATCTCTGTGTTCAGATGCACCTTGAGGCCGGCGGCGATGCGCTCGCAGAAGTTCAGCATGCCGTAGGTAAACACCTTGGGCCATTGTTTGGAGATTCCCATCCCGGAAAGAATCAGGGAAAGCCAGTTCTGGAGTCCCATAAACTTGACGAGGTAGGCCGCCGAGGTATCGTTGAAGTGGCCATAGCCCTGTACCTTGACGACAAAAGCCAGGATGTCGCTGAGCGCCGTCAGGCGGCGTTTGACCAGCCAGTCGCTTAACGGCATCGCCAGTTCCTTGGGCATCCGGCTGTACCCGGTGGAAGGCTTCGAAAACCGGCGGAATGGAAAAGCCACCAGAAAGAGGTATTTCATCGAGGCCAGCACCACCTGGGGCATCGAGTATTTGCCCGAGGCAACGGCCGCTTTCTTGAAGTTGAGGTATTGCCTGGTGTCGTGGTCGTACACCATCGGCGGAATACTGACGCGGGCCGGCGCCCCTAACTCGGCAGCCATCTCCATCACGTCGCGGTATCCGGCCAGCATCTCATGGCCGCCCAGATCAAAGGGATGTCCATAGTGCTCCACGCTCAGGCATTTCCCTCCGGCGTAATTGGCTTTTTCTAATACCGTTACCTGCGTGTAGCCCTGCTTTTGGAGCTGGTATGCGGCGGTGAGTCCGGACACGCCCGCTCCGACCACGCAGATCCGGGTGCTGTTGGGCTTGGGGGCTTTCCACTCCAGCAGGTAGGACAACAGGAAGGGCGCGAGCACGAGTCCAAACAGCGCCTGCTGGGGAAGGCTCCAGAAGAGCAGCGTCGCCACCAGGCAACCGGCCCAAAGAAGGACGTTTGCGAATGTGATCCTCCGGCCCAGAAGCCGGCTTTGCGGCTTGACGAGCAACACCTGGATACTGGCCAGAAAAGTAAAGACGACGAACAAGGCCCAGGTGATCGCATACCCCCAGAGGGTTTCGTCGAGGGTGCGCCATCCGCCCGAAAAATGAATGTCGTAAGTTTTCATCAGGAAGGTGAGCAGGCGGCTCTCCTCGTCCACCACCGGTATGGGCAATCCATTGCGGTTGTTGACCAGGTGGGCGATCAGCAGCACAAGCTGCATGAAGATCCCGATTTTGAAGAAAAGCTTGTTTTTCATAAATGGATAAAGGGTTTTCAGGATAATCGGTGATTTTCTAAAACCGGCGCTGCACCAAATGCCGGGAGTAATTAACAATCAAACTGGCGCGAGGCTCCTGCCTCGTGCCTTGTACCTCCCGCGAGGCTCTGCCTCCCCCCAAACTCCCCGCCCTCAAAACTGGCGCTGCACCAAATGCCGGGAGTAATTGACAATCGTCTCCACCAGCTCGAACTGCATCAACCCGCCGGTAAAAAACGTGTTTTGCTTCCCCTGGAGCGCTTCCAGGCGGTCGTAAAACCCGGCGGCCATAGCTTCGGAAGATACGTGCGGGAAGTAGGGAAACTCGCTGTAGGTGTAGTAATCCCCCAGTTCGATCCCGGCGGCGCGGCGCGCGAACGCGGCATTCTGTGCGAGGATGTCTTCTTTTTTCACGGGCTGACCAAACCGCGTCCGGGTGTAGAAAGACACCAGGTTGTTATCGGCAAACTGGCGGGTGACCACAAAAGGCGCTCCGATTGCTGGCTCGGGGATCATAAAGGTGGCCGCGGTGTAATCTTCCATGCCCTCAACCGCGTAGGTGGTCACCATAAAGGGGTCGTAGACCACTTGTCCGAAGAGGGCTTTTTCCTCCTCGCTGAGGTCGAGAAACGACTGCAACACCCCGAGGTACAACGGAGTAGCCACGATGAGGTAATCGCATTCCAGGGTTTGGCTGGCCGGGTGGCCGGGGCGGAGGAGTTCCTCCTGCACCCCGTACTCGACGCGGATCGTTTCCCCGGTACGGGTCACTTTCCGGACGTCGGCGCCGGTAAGCACGTCGAGCTCCCAGGAGATCCGCTCAAACAGGCGCTGGTAGCCCTCGGTGAAGCGCTTGGGATAGCCTTTGATATGGGGGTTGAGCGCGGCCAGCATGAGATCGGTGAACGTCCCGACGCGCATGTAGGTCAGCGCGTACGCGGCCGGGATCTCGGACAGTTGCCCGTAGCCCATCAGGGTGACCGGAATTTGAAACAGGGCCGAAACGGCCGGCAACCCGTTGGCGGAAAGCCATTCGCCAAACGGCCGCGTCAGTTCGGGGTGGGATTCGGCCAGCCCCTGGAACCCCGGGCGCCGGGGCGACAAGACCCGGTTCAGCCGCCAGCGCTTCCAGACGAAGCGCAGCGATTGCCAGGCCAGCGCCCACACCGAGGCTTCCGCCAGCACCGCGCTCAGCAGGGAACTGTTGGTATTCGTTTTCACGTTGAACGCCCGCAGACGGCCTTCGGTGTACATCCTGGCGCCAAACTTCCGGGCGAGCCGCTTCACCTGCGTATAGCTGGAGGTGATGTAGTTGGCGCCCAGGTCGAACGACTTGCCCTCATACGTGAGGGAGAGGCATTTCCCGCCGATGCGGGCTTCCCGCTCGAGGATGGTCACCTGCTGGTAGCCTTTTTCTTTGAGGAAATAACCGGCGGAAAGGCCGGCGGCGCCGGCGCCGATAATGCAAATACGGGAGGAATTTTTTTTGGTTTTCTCTGGCATATCAGGTGTTGGAGGGTATTCAGCGGTCAATATCCCAAATTTTTTTTAATCAGGGGAAATTTTTATTGGGGAACAGGCTGCTGTCGGGGATGCGGTTTGAGTGGTTGAGTGGTTTTACTCCAACCCCAAAAACCCCCGAAAATCTTCCGGCGGCACGACCCCCGTCACGATGGGGTGGTAGGCATCCTGGAAAGCGGAAGGGAAGCGGGCATTGGATTTGGGGTTCCATTTGAATTCCCAGGCTTTGAACTGGCCGTTGGGCTCCTCGACGTAGTCGATTTCCCAAACGCCTCAACGCCCCCCTCTAGCGTATTCGGGCAAAAAAACGTATTTTTGTAGAAATACATTTTTCGCTGCAAAGAGGAGCGATGGAGCAAAATGGCTAAACGATATGAAGAATACCGAGCCTAAATACATAAGCCGCATCACCGTTAATCCGGAGATTTGCCATGGGAAGCCCTGCATCCGGGGGATGCGGTGGCCTGTGGAAGTATTGCTGGACATGCTGCTGTCCGAGATGCGTTTTGAAGAAATCCTGGAGGATCATCCCGAACTGGAAAAAGAAGACATCCTGGCCAGCCTGGAGTTTGCCAAAATCCTGGTATCCGGGAGGACCATAACCCTGGCAGCATGACATTCAAAGTGCTTTGTGATGTCCATATCGCCTATAAGGTGGTTCGCTTTTTTGAACGTAAAGGATACGAGGCTAAGCATATAAACGACATCCTTGACGGTTTTTACACAAAAGATTCCGAAATTAGCCGTTTCGCAAATGAAAATGGGTTTACGGTAATCACTAAAGATGCGGATTTCAAAAATAGCCATCTTCTTATAAACGCACCGGCCCGATTGCTTAAAATCAACTTAGGAAATATCCCTACCAACCGGTTGATCGAGATATTGGATGCCAATCTCGACGAAATCACCACCCATTTTCAGGAGGAGAAATGCTTTATTGAGCTGGGAGATGGGCTTATGGAGGTAATTCGGGAATAAGGGGGAGAGGGGGGAAGGCGCCTGCATGCTCTATTCTGCTTGCCTTCGATCCATTTTTCGTGGGTATATTCACCCAAAGGCATGCTTTTTTGGTGAATACGATTCCGGGTCGGGGATTTTAAACCCGGGATGCTTGTAGCCCGGATTTCCAATCCGGGAATGTTCTTCGGATTTTCAATCCGATGGGGGTGCACGCAGTAAAAAAAATACGTACCTTAAACCGGATAAAACCTTTTTCATCGCCCCAGCGATAAAACGCAAATCCCATCAGGATGACGGACCAACAAAAGCTTTACCGCGTATTCCGGCTTTTGCAGTTGTTGAGCCAAAGACCGTACCGCAATGTGCCTCATCTCGCCAGCGTTCTCGAGACTTCCCGGGAAACGGTGTACAAGTACATTCGCTTGCTGGAAAGCGTGGGGTACCAAATCGACAAGGACGAGCACAACCGATATTTCCTGCTCATAGACCATGCTTCGGACCACGATCTGGTGGATACAGAGGAAGCGGGCTTTTTGCAGGATCTTCTTTGGCAGGCCCCGGCAGGACATCCGCTGCGCGACCGCATTCTGCACAAACTCAACCGGCAGTTTACCCTTCGTCCGCTGGTGCAAAGCCTGGGTAAATTTCAGGTCTACGAGCACATCAACACCCTGGGACTAGCAATTGAAAGCGGGCGCCGGGTGCGTTTGCAAAATTACCTGAGCGGGGAAAATGAGCTCTCTCACAGGTACTGCGAACCGGTCGAGTTTCTGGAGAACTATGCTTATCTGTGGGCTTATGATCTGGAGCGTCAGGATTATAGGCAATTCAAGCTGGACCGCATCGGGCGGGTGGAAACGCTGGATGAGCCCATTGCTTCAGCCCACGAAAGCCGTACTCCCGACCTTTTTGGTTGGACTGGCCCTCGCTGGCTCCCCGTTGTGCTCCGGCTAACGAACAGGGCTTACCAATTACTCCTGGAGGAATACCCCTCGGCGAAACCATTTTTGCGCTCTTCCAAAGGTCAACTGTTATTTGATGGGATGGTCCGCGATTGGCGAGGCATCGGGCGCTTCATTCTTGGTTTGCCTGGGGAGATAGAGGTCCTGGAGCCGGAGGAGTTGCTGGACTATTTGCAGCAACGGCAGGGTCAGGCGCAGTGGGCAGATAAAAAAAATGAGTGGCTGGAGGGAGATTCAAGGTAATGGACAATGGGGGGGTGTAGGTTTGTGGGGTGATTATGTTGAAAAAGAGATAAATGTTTGAATCATGATAGAAAATCTATATCGTTTGGGCAAAGCCCTGCAAAGCGATGAAAAACTGGCGAATTATTTTTCGCCATGGCAAAACCCATTTCCTTCAGGAGATACCGATTCCTTAAACGTGATTTTTTTCCCAATCACAAATGGCATCGTACAAGCATATGAAATAGAAGCGTTCAAGCCTCAACTTCTCAAGCAATACCTGTACAGGAAGCCTGCAGGTGCAAATGGAGCACCTTTGGTCCCAACCCACTCCTTTTTATCCATCAGAACAAAAGGACAAACACTTAGACAACCTTTCTAAAATGATGAGCAGGCTAACCAGAGCTTTTCAAGCAAATATAGGTCTGTATTTCAAAAGTGAATCATCATATGAAGTAGGAATGGCTTCCATTGAAGCTCAATTGGCAGGCTTTGAGGGTAACACCAAAGATCGCTATTTACTGACAGTAAAAGTGAACGGGAAATGGCTTGGAGAATTTGACGAAAACCTTCAGTTGTTCTACGATGAAGCATACAGCAAGTACTATGAAAAAAGTAGTGCAAAAGAAAAACTGTGTGCCATCACTTACCAATATGGAGAGGTTTGGGGGAGGGTGGATACCCTGGGCTTCACATGAATGATACTACTTTCTCCAGAAGTGGATTTGATGATGCATTCTCATACAAGATGTTCCCGGTTTCGCCAGATGCTGTAAGGCTTTTAGAGGGGGCGAAAGAGTATGCTATGGAGAAGTTGCGCCGTCGGTATTCAAGCTTGGAGTACATCATCCTACCTCATTTTTTGCAAGAGTCTGACAAGATGCTGAAATTTGCAGTAGCGAAAATTGTGAAAGAGGATAACGAAAGGAGTATTGAGGATTTTTCTAAGGCTATTTTCAGTAATGAGCAAGTCATTTATGAACTGTCCATGTGGGATGATAATCTGAAGGAAGGCGTTTTTTATGATATTCTATTCTTTCAGAGGAACCAAGCGCAATTGGCGCTTAAACTTCACCTTACGGATCTTTTGCCTAGTCGTTTTTCAGCCATTTTCAAAGCCAAGCAAACGGTTGAAAAAAGATATCAGGCACTTAACAGAATAGAAAATACTAATGGTGAAATAACTGAATTTTACATTACGTTTAATAAAATCCAGCGCTATTTCTCTCAGGTAATCCGTAAGGAAACGATTTTCAACCCATTCTTTTTCAAGCTTATCGAGGCGGTTTTTTACGGCCAGGCTATTGATGAATCTACTATCCTGAAGGCGTTTCAAAAACAAATTCAAGAGGACTTCAAACAGCGCCACGAATCCTCCTTACGCTATATTATTACCTTAAAAGAGGCATTCGCTTTATGGCACTTCTTTGCCGCATTAGGATTATTCACTAATAAAAGCATATCGTTATGGATGATAAACCCAGCCCACGCACTTACGCGGATTTTGTCGCGGAGCACCCTGATTTTTTTAATGACTCATACAAAAAGGCGGCTTTTAATATGGGCTGTTTGGTATCGATTCTTACCGCAGCACAATATAACAAGCTGAAGAGCGAGCCGTTTCTTGAACGCCTGAATAGCCTAAGTTTGGATGAGGTTGAATTGCGTAAGCTTTTCCCCATATTGCTGGATAAAATGCGCCAGTATGAGGACATTGATAAGTTCAGGTTCGCGTATGTTCAAGAACTCAGGGCATCCATTGTAGCGGCATTAATAAAACCGACTGACCTGGACAGAACCGAAATCTCTTTCGCATTCACTGCAGGTATGGTGATGCAAAAAGAGTTTGATAAATATGCCAGGGCTGAATCTAAAGCTCTTAAAGAAGCTTTACTGCTCAAAATTCTAATCTTGAAGAGAACAATTGATTCCCTTAACTAAAAACTCAAATGCAATGTCCGTAGTGATTTCTCAACGCAGCGAAATCTTGTTCCTTTACGATTGCAAACTATGCAATCCTAATGGCGACCCGTTAGATGCCAACCGCCCGCGAATGGATGAGGCCAATGGTCAATGTCTTGTGACCGATGTTCGTCTAAAACGAACCATACGTGATTACCTGATGGAGAACGGCTACAATGGTACGGATCCCAACAAAGACATCTTTATCCGCGATGAAGATGACAAACCAGTGACCGGCGATCAACGGAGCAAATCCTATAAAGACAAGGAAGACTTTATTTCCAAGTTCATTGACGTGAGGCTTTTTGGTGGAGTCTCTGCTCTAAAGTCGAAAAGGGGGTAAGGAAAAAGAAAAGAAGGTGTTTAATCTGACTGGGCCGGTACAATTTGGTATGGGACGGAGTCTGAACAGAGTGAATGTGAACTTCATTAAAGGTACTGGTGCTTTTGCTACCAGCGAAGGGGCAGCCCAAAAGACATTCCGGGAAGAATACAATATTACCTATGGGCTTATAGGCTTTCATGCTGTAATCAATGAAAATGCAGCGAGGCATACGAACTTGACACAAGAGGATGTGAAACTACTAATCGATGGAATGTGGAACGGTACGAAGGGCTTATTAAGCCGGTCGAAAAAGGACATATGCCGCGCCTTTTGTTGAAAATAGACTACGGGCAACCTCAGTTTTTTATCGGTGATTTAGTAGAACGGTTGAAACTCAACTTTGACAAAGGTGTTAAAGAAGACGCTTTGGCCGATGTGGATGATTATACTTTGGATGTATCACAACTAAACAAGGTTTTGCAAGATCATAAAGAAAAAATTGCCGGTATTACCATTATTCAGGACGAAAGGCTCAAGCTGTCTGAACCAATTTACCAACCCAAATGATGAAACAGTGGATCAAATTCTCGTTTTCGATTTGTGGGGACAGTATGGGCATTACAAAAAGATATTCGCCACAACGTCGGCGCTAACATACCCTATACCTGTCAAAACATCGTTGTATGGGCTGTTCGGTGCTATAATAGGACTGGAGAAACAAGGTAATGCCTATCTCAAATACTTTGAACAGGGCCGATGCCAAGTGGGTATCCAGATATTAAAACCATTGAGTTTCCAACAGATCAACATAAATCTGAGAGCGGTATTTGGCTCTATGAAGCCTAATGACAACCGCAAGCCTACCATGATGGAGTTCATCTATCGCCCGAGGTATCGCATTTTTGTCAAACACGAAGATGTCTATATTTTCAATGATTTGTCCCACTGTATCAAAAACAAGGAGGCCATTTTCACACCCACATTGGGCTTGGCCAACTTGCTCGCCAATTATCAGTGGATTGGGGAGTTTGATTATCATGTTGATGAAAGCCAACAATTACTGCCTATCCAAACGGTTTTTCCTAGACGACAACTCATCCAAATCGATCACAACCAAGCGTTTTCTGCCCAAGGGAATCATATTATGGAGGTATCACAGTATGCATTGGAAATGGATACTGACAGAAACGTAACTGATCGAGATGATATCATTCTGGACCAAAAAGGGAAAAGCATCATGGCCAAAGTAAAGCAGGCCACTCGTATCCAAATTGATAATCAAACATTGTATGCAGTCTTATTTTAGCTATCTGATTTCTCATCCACACCAAACTCTGGAGAAACATTTATCAGAGGTGGACAAAATATCTCATTTAGCATTGAGCATAAAGCATACGCAGATATCTCTGGGTGAAAGGGAAAAGCTGGAACTTTGGAGAAAACTCTTGGTGTACTTTCACGATTTCGGAAAATCAACTATTTTTTTCAGCACAGAATAATTCAGGCTGTTTTTGCTGAAAATCCAGAGTTTAAAGACTTGTCAAAAGAGTACATCAGGAGTTTTTATGATAGAATCAGTAAACGGGAAATAGAGATAAAGTTGGAGGAAGACGGCAAGTTGGGATCCCATGCAGCAATAGGAGCCTATGCAGTTCAAGGGAATTAAAAAACGAACCGTTGTTGATCAGCACCATACTACTCGAAATCATCAAAAGACATCATGGCGATCTTCACAACTTCGGCATAGAAGAATTTAGTACTGAAGTCAATGGTGATAACGAGAGGATTCCAATTCAGTGGATGCATTGCGACAAAACAGATTATGCGTTTATACTATCACAACAGGGGTTCTTGCTTCCTGAATCCATTGAAGATATTTTGAAAAAATTCAATGGAGCTAAACTCATGATTAGCCTGGAGATGGAAGATTTTCTCCCCGCTCCCAATCTCCATCCCTACCTCCTCACCCTCTTCTTATTCTCTTTGCTCTTGGCTGCCGATAAAGGCGACCTAATGCTTGGTGGTGAAAGCCGCAGTCAGATAGGCGAGCAACAGCTTTTTCGGACGGACACCGTATCGCATTATAAGTCTATTGCTTTTTGCAGGCAAGGAAATCAAGCCTATTGACCGCTTGCGGGAAGAAGCCTTTCAACTGGTTGAACGCCACGTTCGGGATCACCCCGATGCGCCTTTTACTCTATTACTCTACCGACCGGGCTGGGTAAAACGCTTACAGCATTCAATGCTGCTTTTGTCTTGCAGAACCAGATTGCGGAGCGCAAGGGATACACGCCCAGAATCATTTATTGCCTTCCCTTTACTTCTGTAATTGACCAGAATGCGGCTATTTTGGAAGAAATCTTGAAAGCTGCCGGCGTGAATGACGGATATCTGGCCCGCCACCATTATTTATCGGATTGGCCGGAACGGAAAAGCGACAACAATGAATTATCGGATTCAGAAAAGGAGTATTTCACAGAAGGCTGGGAATACCCTTTTACAGTAACCACCTTTGTACAGTTGCTGGAAACTCTATTTTCCAATCGCAACCGGAAATTGCGCAAGTTTCACAACATGACCAATGCTGTCATCATCCTGGATGAGGTACAGAATATTGAGGCCAAGTATTTTGAAACGGTAGAAGCGATGTTTCAGGCCATGCATGATTATTTTGATACCCGCTTTGTGTTCGTGACGGCAACACAACCCTTTCTCATCAAGGAAAAGGAAGTGGTAGAACTCACGGATCCCTCAAAGGAACGAACCAGAAGCTTTTTCACCGGAATGAATCGCATCCAAATGGATGTATCCCTTTGGAAGAAAGGAAGACTACCCCTGGAAGAACTCATCCCGGATTTTCAGCGCGTTCTGGAATTCAACCGGGATAAATCTTTCCTTTTTATTCTGAACAAAGTCAAGGCTTCACAGGATTTGTTTCATCAGCTTCGCAAAGACAATCCGGAGGCTGAAATGGTATATCTATCAGCCGCAGTATTACCCGTATTGAGAAAGCAACGTATTGATCAAATTAAAGCGCATGGTGAAGGAGGAAGCAAAAAAACAACTCATTGTGGTTTCTACCCAGGTAGTGGAGGCCGGCGTAGATATTGACCTGGATATTGTGTACAGAGATTTTGCTCCTTTGGACAGCATTAATCAATCGGCAGGCCGCTGTAACCGAAACGGACTAAAAGGCAAAGGCGAGGTGCGCCTTTTTGAAATGGAGAAGGGCTGGAATAAAATATACGACGATGTGCTTATTCACGCTACCCGAAGAGTTATTGATCAAGCTGTAAGCCGCCTTGAATCCGACATTATCCCTGAAAGAGCGTTTTATTATCTCAATGAGGCTTATGCGCAACAGGTAAGAGAGAAAGTAGCGGACAATAGCGCGCATTCGGAGTTGATAGAACACATGAAAAGGCTACAATTTGCAACGGTCAGTGATAAATTCAAAGTCATTGAACAAAAATGGGTTACCCACAGCGTCTTTATTGACTTCAATGATCAATCAGCCGATTTATGGAGAAGGTATAAGGAAATTTTAGGAAACAGTGAAAGATCGCTGGGATCGCAAAAAGCATTGAGAAAACTCCGCCCGGAGCTTCTTCAGTACGTTGTACAATTCCCGGATTACATACTGCCAGAGGAATACAAAGGCAAAAATAAAGCCATCGTATATCTTGGAACTGACGAGTATCCAGCCTGCTATGATCTTGTGACAGGATATAAGAAAGAAGAGGAAGTTCCCATGCATGCGGCTCAACAGTGTTAAATATCATGACACAAATCCAAACCACCATGCCACGCATCACCCACCTCTCCTTCCCCGAACTCCGCCTGGCAATGCGCGACGCGCACAAACTGCGGGGCTACTTCGGGCGGGTATTTCAGGAGCACAGCCCGCTTTTGCACAATCACCTGGAAGGCGGGGAGTTGCGCTATGCGTATCCCCTGGTGCAGTATAAAGTCATTCAAGGTGTGCCAACGCTGCTGGGCATCAATGAAGGAGCCACCTTGCTGCTCGATCTGTTTTTGCAAATCAAAGAAATCGATATTGACGGGCGAAACTTTCCTCTGCTTGCCAAAAATCTGGAATGCCAGGAGGTTGAGGTAGCCTATGTCGAAGAACTCTGGCACTACCGTTTTGCTACGCTCTTTATGGCGCTCAATCAATCGAACTTTGAACACTACCTGACCCTCCAGCCCGCAGAACGCCGCAAGGAGCTGAATCGCCTGCTGCGCAACCATCTGCTGGCAGCTCTGAAGGGCATGGGTGTATGGCTGGAGCCCAACCAACGGATTTTTGCAGATGCAAATCTGGAACAGCACAGCACGCAGTTTAAAAACAGGCGCATGCTGGCGTTCTCGGGGGAGTTCCGCACCAATCTGATATTGCCTCCTTTGCTCGGGATTGGAAAGGCCGTTTCGCGTGGCTTTGGCGCGATCGAACCGGTAGTTTAACCGGGCTTTCCCTTCAGTCAAGGTAATAGACAATGGGCGCCCTTACCTTGCCGGCAAAAAAGCATGCAGCTCTACCTCAACACGTACGGCGTATATTTGCACATCAAGGACGCCCTGTTTGAAGTGCGCCTGCCGCAACCAGGCGGCGGTTATGACATTAAGCATTTTGCGGCCCATAAGGTAACCAGCATCATTTTGACGACAAGCGCCGCACTGAGCACGGATGCGATCCGTCTTGCGCTGATGAATAACGTCGATATCATTTTCGCGGATAGCAGCGGCTTTCCTTTGGGGCGGATTTGGCATAGCAAGCTGGGGAGCACCACCGCGATCCGAAAAGCCCAACTGGAAGCCAGCTTGGGCCCCGTTGGTGTGGGTAGGGTGGTCGATTGGCTTGTAGCCAAACTGGAGCAGCAAGCCGGATTTTTAAAAGATTTGAAAAAGCACCGCAATACGTTGCACCCCTTGCTGGACGAGCGGATCGCCCAAATTGCCAACCTGGGAGAAAGCATTCGCTTGTTGCGCGACGCCCCAAAGGTAGACCAGATTGCCGATACCTTGCGTGGGTTGGAGGGAACCGCTGGCCGGTTGTATTTCGATGCGCTTAGTGCAGCAATGCCTCCGGCGTACCGGTTCCAGGGGCGGAGCTTCCGTCCGGCCGCAGATCCCTTCAATGCATTTCTTAATTACGGCTACGGCATCCTTTATGCCCGGGTAGAAAAAGCGCTCATGCTGGCAGGCTTGGATCCGTATGTCGGATTTTTGCACCGCGACGACTACAACCAGAAAAGCATGGTTTTTGATTTTATAGAACCCTACCGCGGATATGCCGACCGGGTGGTATTCCGGTTGTTTTCCGGAAAATTAATCAATCAGAGTCATACCCGCGTTTTAGCCAATGGGTTGGCCCTTGATACACCTGGTAAACAACTCCTGATTGAAAAATTCAACCACTATCTGGAGGTGGAAACCATTCGTTACCAAGGCCGCAACCAAACTCGCGCAAACGCCATGCAGCAGGACGCACATCGCTTTGCTAACGAACTTATAGGAAAATAAGATGATTTGCTGGGTCATTTACGATATAGAAAACGACAAAGCCCGTAACCAGGTAGCCAAATGTTGCAAGCAAGCCGGGCTGTATCGGGTACAACTCTCCGTATTTCTGGGGGAACTGGAGCCAACCAGGAAAGATGCGTTGCACCTGCAATTGGAAGCGTTGATCAACCCAGACCGCGATAAAGTCTATCTGTTTCCTATGTCAAAGCAAGAACTACAACAAACCGTGCTTTTGGGGCAAGCCTTCGACCGGAAACTGGTTACGGGCCAGGTCCGGGCTTTATTTCTTTAACACCGGAGAATTATGTTTAGTACCACCCCATCCGAAATCATCGAATACCTGTTTTGTCCGCGTTTTACCTACTTTGAGCATGTGCTGAAGATCCCACAATACGAAGAAAAAAACTATAAAGTCATGCGGGGCCGGCATTTGCACGACGAGAAACTGGAGCGTAACAAAGGGTATATGCGCAAGCGCCTTGGCGTAGTATCGCGCCTCGACGACCAATACCTTACCAATAACCTGTTGCGGGGCCGGGTCGATGAGGTATTGACCCTCAAGGATGGTACCATGGCCCCATTGGATTATAAATTTGCCGTTTTCGAAGATAAAATATATCGAACCTACCAGACCCAGCTTTACTGCTATGCCTGGTTGATTGAAGATACGTTTGGCGTAGAAGTGCGCCGCGGGTTTCTGGTGTATACCCGAAGCCAAAACCGTGTGGTGGAAGTGCCTATCGGATTGGAGCACCAGCGCTTGGTCCGGCAGGCAAGTGAATCGATCGCTCAAATAATCCAACAGAATAAATACCCCAAAGCCACTCCGGATAAACAAAAATGCGTAACTTGTACCTACCGAAACATTTGCACCCGCTAAATTCCAAGTGGCAATTTATGACGGGCAACGCCAAAATGGCAAGTAATCCTTTGGCTAATAGTGGATTATCTATGCGCAAAAAGGCTGCAAAACACCGTTTCTGGCATCTGTTCTTTGACAAATTGGGTAAAAATAATAGATTCGAATATGGGCTTATGTATTTGATTATTAGTCCTCTATGGAGCCGGACGGCTCCG
This sequence comes from Haliscomenobacter sp., assembly GCA_016713275.1. Taxonomy (GTDB): domain Bacteria; phylum Bacteroidota; class Bacteroidia; order Chitinophagales; family Saprospiraceae; genus JADJPL01. Next base: position 149,213 of record JADJPL010000008.1, on the reverse strand, counting down.
AAAGGAAAATCCAATAGAACAAGGATTGAAACAAACCCGGTTGGCTTTCCAACTGCCAAGGTGGCTCCGAAAGGAAAATCCAATAGAACAAGGATTGAAACCAACGCAGCTCCGAAAGGAAAATCCAATAGAACAAGGATTGAAACCCCCCCCCCGCCCCAACAAGGTCGCCGCCTCCGAAAGGAAAATCCAATAGAACAAGGATTGAAACAAATCCGGCATACAAGCTCGCCTCCGAAAGGAAAATCCAATAGAACAAGGATTGAAACATGCCGATTAAGGGGAATGGTAACCTTGCTCCGAAAGGAAAATCCAATAGAACAAGGATTGAAACGCATTAGTGTGGATGCTCTCATTAATAAAGAGCAAATCTCCGAAAGGAAAATCCAATAGAACAAGGATTGAAACTCAGAATCGTTTCCCTGGAAGCGCCAAAACAATCACTCCGAAAGGAAAATCCAATAGAACAAGGATTGAAACCCGTCTTGAAGATTTCCAAGACGATATCGGCGGCTGCTCCGAAAGGAAAATCCAATAGAACAAGGATTGAAACTTTTCTTCCACCAGCTCTCTTCACACAAAGGGCGAGCAGCTCCGAAAGGAAAATCCAATAGAACAAGGATTGAAACGTCTACGTTCTCGGCAATCTCAGCGCACGGGTCCGGGCTCCGAAAGGAAAATCCAATAGAACAAGGATTGAAACCTCGGTTGGCTCATATTGTATTTTTGCTTTGGTGGACTCCGAAAGGAAAATCCAATAGAACAAGGATTGAAACAAACGAGCGGAGCGACGAACGCGGAGCTTGTCCCGAAAGGAAAATCCAATAGAACAAGGATTGAAACATGCGCTATTCAAGCTGAAACGGCAAGCCCAACTCCGAAAGGAAAATCCAATAGAACAAGGATTGAAACTGATACTTTCCGGCTCACCGTCCACCGCTTCAAAACTCCGAAAGGAAAATCCAATAGAACAAGGATTGAAACAAAGGGTTTCCTGTTGATCATAACCGCGCTCTCCGAAAGGAAAATCCAATAGAACAAGGATTGAAACTATATCCGGAGCTTGTGCAAATGCGTAGCAAGAATTTTCTCCGAAAGGAAAATCCAATAGAACAAGGATTGAAACCTCTTGTTGAAAGCTGGCCGGAAATGGATTACGACTCCGAAAGGAAAATCCAATAGAACAAGGATTGAAACAAGCCTTGGCGCACTTCCTGATAAATGCGTTCCGGCTCCGAAAGGAAAATCCAATAGAACAAGGATTGAAACCCGGGAACTTGCGCACAGGCTCCGCCAGGCTAGCCGCCTCCGAAAGGAAAATCCAATAGAACAAGGATTGAAACTCAGCTGCCAGGCCTACATATAGCGAGCTCACGCCCTCTCCGAAAGGAAAATCCAATAGAACAAGGATTGAAACTATTCCAGCAGCATTTGAAACGTAAAAAGCGATACGTCTCCGAAAGGAAAATCCAATAGAACAAGGATTGAAACCGATTGCCGTCCTGATGGGAACTGATGCCGTTTCCTCTCCGAAAGGAAAATCCAATAGAACAAGGATTGAAACCTTCGCCAAGCGACTGTCGGTTTGTCCGCGTAGGAAGTGAGCTCCGAAAGGAAAATCCAATAGAACAAGGATTGAAACCCTACGCCAACAACCCAGGCGTGGGCATCTACCTATCTCCGAAAGGAAAATCCAATAGAACAAGGATTGAAACCCTCAACGGAAGCGAAGGCGGCTGGACGGCCACTGCCTCCGAAAGGAAAATCCAATAGAACAAGGATTGAAACAGCTTCGGACTCCGCAGAGGAAAGGACGGAACAGTTCCTCCGAAAGGAAAATCCAATAGAACAAGGATTGAAACAAATGCCCGGAACGGTATACTACAGCCTCCCCTTCTCTCCGAAAGGAAAATCCAATAGAACAAGGATTGAAACTAGCCATGGCGAAGGTGGTTGAGGCCGCCGGGCGTCTCCGAAAGGAAAATCCAATAGAACAAGGATTGAAACCATCCACGTCGCCTTTGTCGCCGTCGGAAACGCTCGCCTCCGAAAGGAAAATCCAATAGAACAAGGATTGAAACGGTGTTTCTACGGGGCAGGCACAGCGTCTGCCCCTTTCTCCGAAAGGAAAATCCAATAGAACAAGGATTGAAACATAAAACAGATCAAGGATGGATTCAAGTTTCAAACTCCGAAAGGAAAATCCAATAGAACAAGGATTGAAACAAAATTAATAGATCGCGCCTATTGCCCTGAGTGCGCTCCGAAAGGAAAATCCAATAGAACAAGGATTGAAACAATACGGTTTGGGCAATGATGGAGGAAGTGGCCACGACTCCGAAAGGAAAATCCAATAGAACAAGGATTGAAACCAGAAGCCAGCAACATAGGGGTACTGATATGCGCCGCTCCGAAAGGAAAATCCAATAGAACAAGGATTGAAACGGCACAACCGCAAGCGGATACTACACCTCATCTCTTCTCCGAAAGGAAAATCCAATAGAACAAGGATTGAAACTAATCGTATTGGTGCTGTTCGCAAGATGCCGAAATTCTCCGAAAGGAAAATCCAATAGAACAAGGATTGAAACTTGAATGCAATCCTGAACGCGGTTTTGACTCCGAAAGGAAAATCCAATAGAACAAGGATTGAAACTAATTGCAGCTGAGAGGTAGTTTTTTCCAAGGCCTCTCCGAAAGGAAAATCCAATAGAACAAGGATTGAAACCGGTCAAGCTGTTGTAAATGCTCGCCTCTGGGAAACTCTCCGAAAGGAAAATCCAATAGAACAAGGATTGAAACTATCGACTGAATATATTGAGCAGGCGTGGACAGTCAACTCCGAAAGGAAAATCCAATAGAACAAGGATTGAAACCTTCCTTTTTGTCTTCCTCCGGGAGTGCTGGCGGCTCCGAAAGGAAAATCCAATAGAACAAGGATTGAAACGACATAAGTGAGAATTCCTTAAGATTCAGACCTTCTCCGAAAGGAAAATCCAATAGAACAAGGATTGAAACCTATTTTTGGGGAAGCGGACAACTCCATTGTTCCGAAAGGAAAATCCAATAGAACAAGGATTGAAACCCAAAAATGATCCAATAAATACCGACATGCTTTTGCCTCCGAAAGGAAAATCCAATAGAACAAGGATTGAAACCATCCCAGGCGGATATTAACCGCTTCAGATCAACCAACTCCGAAAGGAAAATCCAATAGAACAAGGATTGAAACAATAGGTCGCTGTTGTACGTTTTCAGTCCCAACTCTCCGAAAGGAAAATCCAATAGAACAAGGATTGAAACCAAGAACTGAAGAAGTCGTTACAAGCAAGAAAGGATTGGCTCCGAAAGGAAAATCCAATAGAACAAGGATTGAAACTACACTGGAAAACGCAACGGATCACCAAGAGCGGTCTCCGAAAGGAAAATCCAATAGAACAAGGATTGAAACTGCCGAAACGCGATTTTAGCGCGGAATTGTAGCGGCCTCCGAAAGGAAAATCCAATAGAACAAGGATTGAAATGTTCCTTCATTCAATGATCACAAAAAACCAACAGGCCTCCGAAAGGAAAATCCAATAGAACAAGGATTGAAACTGATACTTTCCGGCTCACCGTCCACCGCTTCAAAACTCCGAAAGGAAAATCCAATAGAACAAGGATTGAAACACTCCTACCGGGGATCTTGCAGAGAATGTTGCTACTCCGAAAGGAAAATCCAATAGAACAAGGATTGAAACTGCATACTCAGATTAGTAGAGAAAACGGAACTGATCTCCGAAAGGAAAATCCAATAGAACAAGGATTGAAACTCTGGATCTCAATATCTAGCGGGAGGGCCTAACTCCGAAAGGAAAATCCAATAGAACAAGGATTGAAACAACCAGGTCAAAAAATCAAATTTCCACCGCCATTTGCTCCGAAAGGAAAATCCAATAGAACAAGGATTGAAACAAGATTACGACGCCGGAAACTGGGGCAACGTGGCCCTCTCCGAAAGGAAAATCCAATAGAACAAGGATTGAAACGTAGTCCCGGATAAAACCATGGAGGTTGACGACTCCGAAAGGAAAATCCAATAGAACAAGGATTGAAACACTTCCCCGGCCACCCAGACCGGTAATGGGGCAACCCTCCGAAAGGAAAATCCAATAGAACAAGGATTGAAACCAAAACTTTCGGGGGCTAACATAAGCCCTTTGTCCCGCTCCGAAAGGAAAATCCAATAGAACAAGGATTGAAACTTCGGTTGTTGATTCGGTCAACGCGCTGGCGTGGCCTCCGAAAGGAAAATCCAATAGAACAAGGATTGATTGAAACAAATCTTAATCTCCACCTGACCTCGATTTTTAGCTCCGAAAGGAAAATCCAATAGAACAAGGATTGAAACTAGATTACGGCGAGGCCGTGTTTTTTTACGGTGTCAACTCCGAAAGGAAAATCCAATAGAACAAGGATTGAAACTATTCAACATGAATGGCAGTATGATTTCCCCTGAGTTCTCCGAAAGGAAAATCCAATAGAACAAGGATTGAAACGCAGTTACGCCGATTTTTGGCGCGCTGAAACTTGCATCTCCGAAAGGAAAATCCAATAGAACAAGGATTGAAACGCTCTGTCAAAGAATCTGCGCTAAATCTCCGAAAGGAAAATCCCCTATATCAGGTATTCCAATTTAGCGTTCAGGTTGGTATCGGGTACGGGCCTTTGCCACATAGATACAGAACTATTGCCGAAATGAAACTTGGCGGAGTGCAGGATATCAATGCGCTGTTTTGTTCCAATGCAATGGCGCCATAAAATACTCCCAGTACGATTTGTAGCCAGCGATGATGTGCAAAAACAAGTAGCGAAAGGAATCCCAAAATACAGCTGGATAGGACAATTGAATACCTAAACGCCGGTACGTGGTAATATTAATAATCCAGGAAACCAATAAATTGACAGCTAGCATGAACCAAAGCATTGCGCTAAAGAGAAATGTTTGGAAATAACTCAAATTGGCAAGCAGCATGTAAAGCGCAATGTATAAATTGAAAAAAGGCAACGCGGCGGCACAAATCATGCGCAACCAAAAACTCAGCCATCCCTGAAACTTGAATGCTGGAGTAAATAAGGTTTTTCTTAAATGCACCAATTGGGTGATAAACAACCCCTTGTTCCAGCGGGTACGTTGGTTGATCCAATTCATCATGGCTTCAGGACAAGTCTCGGAGGTATAACTGTCCAGGATGCTTAATTTAACGCTGTTCTGGATCAATCGAACACTTAAATCAGCGTCCTCGGTTACGTTGTAGGGATCCCAGGCGCCCGCTTCAATCAATGCTTTTTTTGACACGAAAAAAGAGTTGCCCCCCAAACCAAAAGGGAGCCCGGCAGCAGCAAGTTCAACTAAATGCTGTTCATACCATTCATAGTATTCTCCCGCAAAATTTCGGGTAAGCCAGTTGAAATGCCGGTTGGAGATTTGAATTTTTGCCTGGCAACATACCTCTCCGGAGGCATTGAGCAGTTGAAAGGCTGCTTTTTGTAGCTGTAAGGGCTCCGGCCGGCTCTCGGCATCGTATACGGTTACATATTCTCCTGTTGCGGCCTCCAATGCGTACAGCAATGCTCTTCCCTTCGTGTAGGGGGGCAACTGAGGTATGTACAGGATTTCAAAATGGGAGGGTAGTTCCACTTGCTTTAAACTGTTTTGCGTAACCAGGTCCGTTTCTTCTACCACCACAAGAACTTGAACCAACGCGCTTGGGTACTCCAGGTTCGCGATGGCCTGGAGTGTTTCATGGATGACCTCGTTTTCATTTTTTAAGGGAAAAAAATGCTGAAACTTGGCCATTTTTCCGGATCATCCGGCAACATTTGAGCGGGCGATTTGGTGCTCGAAAAATAATTATTTAAGCGAAAACTCAGTAGAATAAGATAATTAATTAAAGCCAGAATAAAAATACCTAAGCCCAGATTTTGGGGGAAATAAAATCCCGCAGGTGGTGAGGCCTATCCAAATCCCCAGATGCAACATGCGTTCTGGAAGTTGAATTCTGAAAAAAGCAGATTTAGCGCCTAGCGCCAGTACCGAATGGTTGGCGCGAGGGTCGGCGGAAGGGAAAACCTGGAGTTTTAGGGGAATCGGTTTAGGAACGGGCGTATGCGTTTTTTTTAAATTTTTCATGTGTATTGATTTGCCCTTCAGGATTTTGCTCCCTTTGTTTTAAAATTTGGCCGGACTGGAAAGGATTCGGGCGAGCAAATTTCTATTTTTTTTAGGGATTTCATCAAAATACGTCAAAAATTCGCTTAAGTTCCAAGCAAACAAAGAGCGATTTTTTCAATATAATACATGCTATACTTTTGAGGATTGTTTGTATCTTGACACCCAAATAGCAATTAACATTTTCATAAATCTCATCGAATGACCTTTTTTACAAGAACCTCCTTCTTAGGGGCGCTGTTGATTGGCGTTTTGTCGGGGATCGCATCCGCTGCTCCCAATACGTCCCACCCGGCAGCAAACACCCGCAAAGCGTCCCCTGGGCTTTGGAATCCCTTGCCCGAATTCGTGGCACGTTTGGCGCCGCCCTCCACTTCAAAAAAATCCTTTGCCCAGCCTTTCGTAGCTGGCAATACGGTTGAGTGGACGGGTGCAATAGACACCGACTGGCACAAGGCAGGCAACTGGATTGTCTCCAGCGGCACGCCCAATCTGCCTCCTATGGAGGGTTCTGTAACCGGCGACCATGTGATTATCCCCGACGTATCCGCTGGTTCGGGCAACTTCCCCCGTCATCGGCAGCGGAACAGCCTGGCGCGCGGTCCATTACGTTGCAAGCAGGTGCAACCTGACCGTTAGTGCAGGAGCAACCCTAAACGTAATCGGCAGCGATACGGATGGTTTTGTCAACGAGGGTATTTTTACCAATGAAGGTACCTTTCAAGTTGATTCGGCCTACAACGACGCCTTGGTCAATAAGCTCAACGCTCAAATCATCAACAAAGGGACCTTCACGCTGCTTAATGGATTGGGTAACCGCCTGATTAACTTCGGCGCCATTACCAATACCAGCGGTAGCTTTATCGTGGACAGTGGGAAGGATACCGCCTTCATCAATTATGCCAGTGGCACCCTGGTCAACCATGCTGCCTTTACTGTGCAGTACGGCGAAAATGTAAGGTTGTACAATCTGGGAGCCATTGAAAACAATGCCGGATCCTTCTCCATTGGGGGCGCCTTGCAGGGCGTTGGCTTTGCAAATGGCCCAAATGCCTCCTTCATCAACAAGGCCGGCGTAACGATTCTGGGGGGAGTGGGCGCTCAGTTGATCAATGATGGCTTGGTCGAAAACCAGGCGGGTACTTTTTCTATAGATGGATCTAGTTTTTTAGATTATGTAGCGCACAATCGCAGCCGAATAGTCAATAAAACCGGGGCTACGTTTACTATTTCCGGTGGAAATGGTTCCCGGCTTATCAACGACTCTATTGTAATAAATGACGGTACATTCACGCTCAAATCCGGGGGCAATGACGGCACAAAACCCTCACTTTACAATGGGGTCAACGATACCATCCGAAATACGGGAACACTTACCGTTAGAGGAGGGTTTTTTACTACGCTGCTCAACTGTGGGGTGGTTCAAAACTTGGGAGGGATGACCGTAGGCGCTGGGACGGATGTACCTGGATACGCAGACAAAGGAATTACTTTGCACAATAAAGGTAAAATCAGCAATGAGACCGGAGCAAAAATAGACTTTGCGACCGGTACCAATTATGGCATCCTGAATGATTCGGTGATCATCAACAATGGCCTCTTAAAGTGTGACCAAGGAGCTGGACGTCCTTCATTGAAAAACAGCGTCGGGGACACCATCATTTCTCAGGGAGAAATCCTTATCCAGGGTGTTGGAGGAGGAAACGATCTGAACAGTTTAGGCGACGCTGGATTTGTGAATGAGGGCTACTTTGAGTTTTATGATAAATTGACGGTGCAATCTCTTGGGGTTAGTTCCATTCTGAATTCCGGGATTTTTCTGGGAAAACCGGGCAGTGCCATGGCTTTACGTTATGGAGTATCTATTAGCCCCTTATTTTACAATGCCCCTGATGGCCAAGTTACCCTCGAAGGGACTACGGATCTTAACTACTCCGGTGGCGGGGGAATTGTCAATTACGGCCGCTTCAAACAATTGGGTGGAATAATAATGGAATTAGTGGCTCTGGGAAATGCGGTTTTTACGAATCACCATTATATGGAAATAAGGGATGTGCCAACGTTTAAGGTACAATATTTAGATACCTTGTTTGTTAATACAGATTCCCTAATTATTGGCGCGATTCCACTTATTGAGGTTAACGGTATAAGTCATTTCATGACCAATCGTGGCTATTGTTTAAACCAGGCTAACTTCAACATGCAAGCTTCAGGTAGCAATGGCATCCTTAATGAAGGTACATTTGTCAATGAGGCTGATATCGATGCGTATTACATGTCAGATGATAAACCATTTATTGACAATAAAAGCGGCGCTGCATTTTTTCAAAAGGGCAAGATCCGCATTTTTTCTACCGATGCAACATTGATCAACAATGCAGGGTATTTTGCCAATAGTGGATCATTTAAAGTAAGTAATGTCAATGGGTATGCTAGTAATAGCGCCATTGTCAATTCGGATACGTTGATTAACGAAGGGGTTATCGAAATGGATACCCTGGGGAATCATGGTATCGACAACAGCAAATACTTTCGCAATAGCCGCGAAGGTAAAATTTACGCAGATTATGTCCGCAAAAATGGCATCTACAACACGGGAGATGCCTACAACTTTGGGGAAATCTGGATGGCCAGAGACACCGGTATTGGGGAAGCGGGGATTTACAGCGCCAAATTGTTCGACAACTGCGGCCTGATCAATATTGGCACTAAAGGGCCGCTCTTTGGCGGTGGGATTGTCAACGATGCCACAGGGGTTTTCAATAACCGCCCTACCGCACATATTGTAATCAATAATGCGGATTCCACGGCTATCCTAAACAAAGGAACCTCCTTTACCAATGGACTTTGTGCGTTGATTGAGGTAGGTACTCCCATCGTAGATCAAAGCAACAGCTTTACCAACTACGGCATTATTGTACAAAATCAAGATACATCGGCAACGCTTGTTGCAGACATTGACTCCAATGCAGGAACTATTTATGACCTGGATCCCGAAAGTTTTAACATCACGAACAATTCCGGATCTGTATTGAATAGCTTGCCGATGGGAGGCGTATCCGCTTCCAGCATCTCCTTCACTACATCCACACCTCAATTGTGTCCGGGCGATACGGCTAAATTTGTAGTGGAAGCCACCTGTCCTGCCGGTCCTTTTGACCTGGTAATCGGCTACAACGGCATAGATACGCTGATTCAAAACTACACCAGCGGCGATACCATCAGAATAAAATTTTTATCTGATGCTGATTTTGTTTTAAAGAGTATAGATGTAGATGGCCAGGGGCAGGTAGAAAAGGATATTCCAGCGCTGGAAATCTCCACTGGCCCAAATTGCTGCCCCATAATAACCGCCAGCATCGACTTTTTGGCCTTCCTGTGCCAAGACTCTACCATCCTGCTGAGCAGCACAGTGACCGGCGGAACCGGGCCATATACGTATACCTGGACCCAAACTGGTGGTGCGGGTAGTGTCCAAATCATGAACCACAACGATGGCACGGCCAGTGCCAAGGGACTGGGTTTTGGCGCAGTAGAAATCAGTTTAAGCGTACAAGACGTTAATGGCTGTATGATTTTGTCTCCAGCTACCCGGAGCCTGACGGTGGTAGACTGTTCAGAGACCATTTATAAGATCGATGATCCCTGTACTTGCAAAGGCAATAGCCTATTTGATGAAGAAGTAACTGTGAGTTCTCCGTTTGACGGTGAAACTTGGACGGTAGTTGCTATCGCAGCGGATCGAATGGGCGGGGTAGCCCCGGGCAATGTGGCAGTAGGTAATACCCTCACCTACAACAATATGACGAAGAAATACGAAATTGCCTTTGTGCATACGGATAGTTCTGGATATAAGATGACGGTCGAAGGCCCCAATGCCCTAGGTAGCCCTGGCAACGTAAGGTTTTCAGTTGATAACATTTGCTACTACCCCGATGTAGCAATCAACAGCTTGCCTGCGCTGGTTTCACCGAACTCCGCCCCATTTACGGTGACAGGCACTGCGGCGAACAACGCAACGGGAACGGGTTCTTTTGTTTTGAATGGGGCGTCACAGGCTGGATCAAGCCCATCTCCTACAAAACTGACGATCAATCCAGGTGCGTTGCCCTTGGGGCTCAATACGCTTAAATACAGTTTTGATGCAGATACCACGGGTGGAAAAAACCTGGCGGACCCCGGCTGTGTGAGTACGGTGGAACAGACCTTCCAGGTAGCGGCATGCGGCTGCTCCAGAGTCAACGTGACGCTGGACCCGCAGACGTGCACCTACGCCCTGGAAGCGAAAAACCTGGTGCTGGGCAACTGCGAAGCGGCCACGGTACGGGTAGTGGACAACAACCCGTCGAACGGGAATATCATCGACTGCGCCGGGGAGTGGACGTATGGGCTCTTCGACGGACTGGGCAACCTGATCTGCTGGGGCAAAGTGGTGGCCGAAGACAAATCGGCCCCGCTGTACACGAGCTGGATCGGCAAATGCAACGTGGGTACGCTGGCGGTCCCGGGCCAGACGGAGCTGCTCAATGGACAGTTTACAAACTCCACCGCGGCCTTCCTGTGCCTGAATGCGGAGGAGTTGTTCAATAAGGAAAACACTTGGAAAGACGCAACCAGCGCGCTGTTTGCCGGCCGTCCGGTATTTGCGGATGCGTGCCATAACGATTATTGCAAATGCTCCACGACGCTGAAAGCGACGGATGAGCTGACGTACTTCACCTGCGACGAGATCGGGTCGGCGTATCCGGGGGTACCTTCGGGCTACGAAGCATGGGCGCGGCTGAAGCGGACGTTCACGGCGACGGATTGCTACGGCAACTTCGTACAGGGGTACCAGCACATTTACCTGGTGCGCCCGCAGGCGGTCACGTTTGGCAACGAGTTGCTGAAGAGTTTGAAAGCGCAGGTAGCGGGTAAATGCGATGCGATCGTAGAGGATTTCGATGCGCCTAAAGACAACTGCTGCGGCGAGGTAGACTACGAACTGGATCTGGCGTGCCTGGTAGGTGGCGACAAGTGTGCAGCACCCACAGCGGAAGAAATGCTGCGGCTGTTCAAGACCAAACTGCGGATCCAGGATTCGCTGGATTGCGTGACAGACCGGGGCTACGCGTTCTTTGCCGAAGGGGCAGATTCGAAATACAAGCTTTTGGGCTGCAACTACAGCTTTGATGCGCAAGTGGAACACGTTCCCGGTATGCGGCAACGGAAGAAAGTGCTGGTGAAGCTGTCGTACTTCGACTGGTGCAATCCGGGCGAGGAGCACGGGTTGAGAACTGCACGTACGTGCTGCTGAAGTGGTACGACAATGTAAGCCCACGTTTGAGGATGTGCGCAAAGTGAAATCGGGAGCCGTTGAAAGACCATCTTGCGAGCGCAGCACGGCAGGTTCGGTGGGGCGATGGATTGCACGGCGTCGGTGTTTACGGACCGGGCAGGGTTGAAGGAATACCTGGGCTGGCAGATCAAGGGACAACTGTGATCAAAACCCGAAAGCGTGAGCGTGCATAAGATGGGGCGCTGGGGCTTGAAGTATGCCTACGGGATTCCGCTGTCGACGGATAGCGCTGGTACGAGGAGACGTACCAGGTGGCCGTGGTTGGCGGCCGTCCGTTAGTAACGGGTTTAGCGCCTGGCTGTACAGGTTCCATATCGAAGCGTTCGACCATTGTTACAATAAAGCGACCAAAGCGTTGTGAGTTCCGGGTGGTAGATAAGATCGCCCCGGTGATGAAGTGCGACGATCAGCTGAATATCACGCTGTCGAACGCGCAAGGGGCGGGCTACGGGCAGCAATACCCAACCCAGGGCTATGGCTACTATGGCTATGCACGGGTGAATGCCAAGGACGTAGACGAAGGCAGCTGGGACAACTGCGCGATGGACCGGATCAAACTCCGCCGTTCGTACGACGCGGATTGCGAGGCTGATTTCGTTGCCAAAGGCTACGACTGGGATAAGAACAACAAGATTGAAGTAGGCAAAGACGGCTGGGATGAGAACGGGGACGGCACGCTGCAAGACCACGAGAAATTCGTATCGGTGACGCGTAGCGGCGTAACGGCGATCATGACGCCGTGGCTGGATTATGCGGAATTCTTCTGCTGCGACCTGGGCAACAAAGTAATCGTTGAACTGGGTGGCTGGGACAAGAGCGGCAACTTCAGCTACTGCTGGAGCGAACAGCTGATCGAAGACAAAGTGCTTCCTACCTACATCCTGCCATGGCCTGTAACGATCAAGTGCACGGACCGTGCATGGGTTGAAGGGCTTCTGACGGCAGCCGGCAAAGGCGCTATGGATGTAACGGGCAGCGATTACAAGACCCTCGTAGAGGCAATCCTGACGGCTGTTAAAGGTCCTCAGAACGTGCTGGTGACGATGAGCGGCAACGATTGTAAGAATACGGCCGTTAAGGCGACGGTAAGCACCAACCTGCACTGCGAAGCGGGCACGGTAACGGTGAGCTACGCGTACACCAAGACGACGAGCAAAGGCGACGTAACGGGGTCGATTGGTACGGTAGAGATTACAGTCCAGCCGGTACACGAGTACAATATCCTGTTCCCTGCGGATCTGGAAGGGGATTGTTCGAACCTGCGCGACACGGCGAACGTGATCGACGGGGGCGAACTGTCTTGCGACGTGCTGGCGGTGAACGTAGATGACAAGCGGTACAACGGCGCTACGCTGAACGGCGCTCCGGTAGCGGAGTGCTACAAGATCTTCCGTACGTTTACGGTGATCAACTGGTGCCAGTACGACGAGCGTTGCGGGGAGCCGATGCAGTATGCGATCGTGGTACCCCGCGACCCGAACGACAACGGGACGAACTGGGATGATGCCGGCGGGGTGAACGTCCTGGTTCGGGATAAGGATATGGATGGGGACGAGGAGATCTACTACGAAGACGAAGATGGTACGGTAGCCTACCCGAACGACGAGGTGAACTGGGCAAACCAGGGCCCGAAAACGGTGAGCGACGACGACGGATACTGGTATGACGAGCGGGGGGAATCCTATCCCAAAACGTGCGCGTACGCCAGCTACGGCAACAACGGCGACGAGTACTTTGCATTCATGTACACGCAGTACATCTTCGTACACGACCAGGTACGCCCGGAAGTGCTTGATCCATCCGAGCAGGTATTCTATCAAAACAAGAACACGTGCTCTAGTACCGTAGCCATTGAGTTTGCAGCCCAGGATCTGTGTTCCGGCGCTACGGAAGTCCAGCAGATTCCAGGCACAAGCGGCAACCTGGCGATCGAGCGGGTGAAGTTGAATGGCGGCGAACTGCCTTCCTACCTGACGGTTACGCCTGCGCATGCGCTGAACGGCGACGACAAAGGCACGAACGCGTGGGTGGTAACAGGCACGGGCGATGCCAGCCAGCTTCGATCGGCGACCACAAACTGACGGTGATCGTACGCGACGATTGCGGCAATTTGTCGCTGGCCAAAGACATTCCATTCTCCATCAAGGACACCAACGGCATTGCTCCAATCTGCTACCATGGCCTGAGCACGGATTTGATGAAAGATCCGGATACAGGCGAAGGCGCGATGGCGGTGTGGGCTACGGACTTCAAAGCAAGCGACGTAGCGGATTGCAACGCCAAGACGGTAGGAGTGAAGGAGAACATCCCGGATAATCAATATTACGTAGTGAAAGACAGCGGCGCGGACGGGATCGCAGACGGGGTATGGGATAGCCACGACGGACTGAACGAAGCGGGCATCCCGATCGAACCGGCAACGTCGGTGATTTTTGATTGCGACGATGCGAAGGTGACGCAGGTAGCGGTGCGGTTGTACACCAAAGATGTGCTGGGCAACTGGGCCTGGTGCGAGACGTACGCGATCGTGACGGATGGGCGCAAGGTATGCCCGAGTGCGGCGGCATCGGCAGCGATCGGCGGAGCGATCACCACGGAGAACAAAGAGAGCGTGGAAGGGGTAGAAGTGGCGCTGTCGGGCCAAGTTCGGTGACGAAGATGACGGGCCGGGACGGAGAGTTTGGGTTTAGCGGGGTGACGTTGGGGTACGACTACTCGGTAACGCCGCACCTGGACAAGAACCCGCTCAACGGGGTATCGACGTTCGACCTGGTGCTGATCACGAAACACATCCTGGGCGTACAGCCCCTGAATAGCCCGTACAAGCTGATTGCAGCGGATGTAAACAACTCGCGTTCGGTGACGACGCTGGATTTGATCCAGTTGCGCAAACTGATCCTGGGCATCGATACGAAGTATGCGAGCAATACGAGCTGGCGTTTTGTGGACCGCAGCTTCAAGTTTACCGATCCATCGAACCCATGGAAGAGCCAGTTCCCCGAAGTAGCGAACCTCAACGACCTGGCCGCAGATGCGAAAGCAAACTTTGTGGCGGTGAAAGTGGGCGACGTGAACGGCAACGCAGTAGCGAACAGCATCGTGCGCACGGCGGGAACCTTTGAACTCAAAGCCGAAGACCAGGAGTTGAAAGCCGGGAATGAATACCGCATCGCTTTCACGGGCGATGTAAGTCCAATCGAAGGCTATCAGTTTACGCTGGGCCTGGATCCAAACAAAGTGGACCTGGTGGATATCGAATACGGAGTGTCCAAAGCGGACAACTTTGGGGTGTTTGCGAAGGAAGGGATGGTGACGGCGAGTTGGAATGCATTGCTGGGTGTCCTCCCCCCGGCCCCCTCCAAAGGGGGACAGGAAGAGCTCTTCACGCTGGTGGTGAAGGCCAAAGCGGATGTGGCAAGCTTGAGCGAAGTGATGAACCTCAACAGCCGGATCACGGCAGCGGAAGCCTACCGTCAGGACGGCGACTACCTGAGTGTATCCCTCGCCCTAACGCTTCAACGCCCTAACGCCTCAACGCTTTTCGCCTTGGAACAAAACACCCCGAACCCGTTCTCCGGCGAAACGGTGATCGGCTTCACCCTGCCAGCAGCCGGCGAAGCGACGCTGACGATCCAGGATGTAACGGGCCGCACGCTGCGCGTTGTAAAAGGGCAGTTTGCGCAAGGGCATAACCAGGTAACCGTGAAAGCCAGCGACCTGAATGCGACGGGCGTGCTGAGCTACACCTTGAAAGCAGGGGCGTATACAGCGACGAAGAAGATGATTATACTGGAGTGATTTTAGTGGTTAGTGGTTAGTGGTTAGTGGTTAGTGGTTAGTGGTTAGTGGTTAGTGGTTAGTGGTTAGTGGTTAGTGGTTAGTGGTTAGTGGTTAGGATTAAGCCCCTTCCCAGCCACCAATCACCAGCCACCACTCACCAGCCACCGACCACCAGCCACCAATCACCAGCCACCAGCCACCAAGGAAATCCCGGCTACAGGGTCAGTAAATAAAATCGATGCGCTGGGTGACTTGCGGCTGTTTCAGCTCAAATTTCGCTTCCTCAAACTTCGGGGCGCGGAACAGGTTTCGGGCGTTGTTCGAAAACCCGTAGCCTTCCTTGGGGATGCCCAGAAAGTTGGCGTCTACTTTGAGGTTGCCGTTCTCGTCGTGCAGGATGGTGATCGCGTACGTCCCGTAGGGCAGGTCTTCAAAAGTCACGGTCATCTTGCCTTTTTTGGCGGGAAGGAGCGCCTCCCGGTAAGCGGATTGGTTCTCCCCCGGAAATCCCTTCGCCTGGTTGAACAGCAGAACGCCGATCTGACCCTGGCCGCTTTTAACCGTTTCGATTTGGACGGTGATCTTGCCGGTCTGCGCCTGCGCGCCCGCCCCGCCAACCAGCAGGAGGGCGCCCAAAAACAGGAACGGAATGGTAAAGCCCTTCATAAATCGTTTTTTTATTCAGATTGAAAAGGATAAAAAATGAACTCCCGTTATATTCTTCCTCCTTCGGAGGGCATTGGGTTAGGGGCATTGATAAACCCACTGAGGAGGAAGCGCGCCCACCCCCAGAACAGGAAAACCCCGAAAACCCCCCCCCCCACCCGCCCCCTGGTTAGGGAGGCCCCAACGCGGGTAAGCCTCCGATTGCATGGTTGGTAAATACGTACTCCCGTTTAGTCCCCCCTTCGCTACTTAGCTACCTCGCTACCTGTATCCACCAACCACTACCCACTACCCACCAACCACCAATCACCAATCACCAACCACTACCCACCACCCACCACCTCCCTTACAACGCGTTTTCTTCCGGAAAAATATCCCGTGAAACCCAAACAACGCCTTCTGGGGCAAACGGGCCCTGCCGGTTTCCTGCATGGTTTTAGCATCAAGGGCGAGCAGGAAGGAAGCCTGTTCTTCAGTCGATAAAACGACCGACAACAACACGCCGTCGTCTTCGGAGGTGCGGTTCGGCGCGGGGACAAACACCGGCTCGCCGGGGTAGCAACCTTCTTCGTGCCAGACCTTGTCCTGGCGGGCCTCAAGGTCTATTTTAATCAGCTGGTTGTAGAACCCGCGGCGCCGGTCGGGGCGGAGACTGACGCCGTAAACGTAGCGGTAATCCGGATGGGCAAAGCCGTACGCATAGTCGAAATGGGGTAGCTCTATGCATTGCTCCGACAGGTACTCCTGGGTATGCGTTCCGGTGCGGAAGTTAAAAACAATGCGGCACAAACGGCCAAAAGGCAGCTCGATCTCCGGGTTGGACAGCCGTTGCAGGTAATAGTGCTGAATGATCGAGGCGTCGTCATAGATGACCAGGTCCATAACCAGCTCGTCTTCCCGCTCAAAGGCATTCACGTGGTGGAAGCTGAAGAAGGGAGGGGTTTTAAACTGGAAAGCCCGTTTCCCGGTAGCCCGGTCGATGAGGTAGAACGTTGTTCCGCGCTCCGGCTTCCATTGGAAGTTTTCGATAAATGGCCGGGCCCCGGCTAAAAGGGTAATTGGCTGCACCACCAACGGCCCGGCGGCGATGATATAGTAGTTGCGGCTCATACCAAAGCTGTGCAGGTAAGCCGGTTGTCCCACGCCCACCGAGGCTTCTTTGCGCACCGCCCCTCCGTCGCTGCTCAGGATCTGGTAGAAGCTGCGGGCCCCGAATTGCTGCACCAGGTTATAGAGCCGCGTGCCTTCGATATGCGGATGGGCGGTGGTGACGCCCGTTTTTTCTTTTTGCCCGTAATCAAACACCCCCACGCGCTCCAGCGTGTTTTTGTCAAATTCGGCCTGCATCAGGGGTTCGCCCAGGGCAAACGCGCGCCCGTTCCAGTTGGCGATGTGCACCTTGGCGCTGTCGGTGATGGCAGGTCCCCCCTGAAACAGGGTGTGCACTTTCTGGAAAAGGGACTTGCAGGGGTCGGTGGCAAACTCGGCATACGCAATCCGGCCGGTTTCCTTTACCGCCCGATAGGCGTTGCAATCCAGAAACCGGCTGCGGTAGCCCACCTGGCCGCCGCGGATCTCAAACCGGTGCAGCATGGACAACCCGTCAAACCAGTGGTTGACCAGCTTTTCAGACCTTACCAGCCCCGGCCCGTTGCGAATCAGCAGGCCATGGATCCATTCCGGGATCGTTCCGGAAACCTCCAGGCTGGGGACGTCGGTTTCCTGGTTGTTCGCCGTGAAACCGGCTTCAAAATAAGGGTTGGTTGCTTGGTTTATCATCAATGGGTCTGTTGGGTTTGAAGTATCCTGTCCCTTGCCGCCGCTTCGGAAGATGGATCGATGAGCCGGGCGGCGATCTTCCCGGAAGTGATCACCGCCGGCACTCCGGCGCCCGGATGGACGCTGGCGCCAACGAAATACAGGTTTTTAATATAGGGCGAACGGCATTGGGTTTTGCCCCAGGCGGATTGGATCAGCGAAGGGTGGGTAGCAAATGCGGCGCCTTTGTAGCTGTTCAGCGTGTCGCGGAAATGGAGGGGGTTGATGTTGTGCCGCACAGCCAGGTGCTGCTTCAGATCCGGAAGGAAATGCGCCTGCAGGTAGTCCAGGATTCCGTCGCAGTACCGGTAGTTGATCTCCTCCCAGTTGGTAGAACTGTCCAGATGCGGTACTACCGATAGCACATAAAACCCTTCGCAGCCCTCCGGGGCCATCCCGGGGTCGGTGGCCGTCGGCATGTGCACGTACAGCACGGGATCTTCCGGGAGTTTTTTCCTGCGGAACACATCCGCTATCAGCGGGCGGAGTTTTTTACTCAGGATCAGGTTGTGGTGGGTCAGGGGGCTGTCGGTGTATTTCCGGTTCGTTCCAAAGTACAGAACGACCAGCGAGTTGGAATACTCCTGCCGGTCGAGCGTCCAGTTTAATGACGCAGGGAGATGGGCTTTCGGGATGAGGTGTTTATAGGCAAAAGCGGCATCTCCGTTGCAGACCACGGTGTCGGCAAAATGGTCGGTTCCGTCGCTAAGGCGCACCCCGCAGGCCTGCTTGTTTCGCACCAGGATTTCCGTTACCTCCGACTGGTAGCTGATTTGGCCCCCCAACTCCTGGAAAAGCTGTACCAGGGCCTGCACAATTGCGCCGGTGCCTCCCCGGGCGTAGTGGACGCCCCATTTGCGTTCGAACTCGATGATCAGGCTGTAAAACGCCGGGGTGGCGAACGGATTGCCCCCGATGAGCAGGGGGTGAAAGGAAAGGGCCCGCCTCAGGAAATCGTCTTTGACGTATCCGGCGGTGAACGGATACATCGCCCGGTAGGTTTTTTTGGCCAGCATAAACGGGGCGGTCCTCAGCATCGGCCCAAGCTGGAGGGAGGGCTGGTCGGTGAACGGGTGAAAGTGCCGAAAAACGGCCTGGGTGTCTTTCAAAAACCGGTCGTATCCGTCCAGGTCGGCCGGGCTGAGCCGGGCTACCTCTTCTCTGGACCTTTCGTAGCTATGCCAATGGTTAAATGCGCGCCCTTCCCCGTCGAAGATCCGGTAAAACGGGTCTACGGGCAATAGGTCGAAATAGGCTTCCCGGCGTTTCCCCGCCAGAGCAAAAAGCTCGTCAAACAAATACGGCGCGGTAATCACCGTAGGCCCACCATCAAAGCGGAATCCCTCCAGCTCATAGGTATAGGCCCGGCCACCGGGTTTGTCCCGCTTTTCAACGATACGCACCTGGTGGCCTGCGGCCGCCAGCCGGATAGCCGCAGATAAGCCGCCGAAGCCGCTTCCAATCACGAGAATGGATTTTCGGAGATGAGCCATGAGGTATTCGAATCGGTTGGGATGTTCCGGAATATACCGGCAATTGGCGGCTGGGATTTGCTCAAAGACAACCTAACCGGGCCAACGGAGTTTTGTTCATCGATCCGCCTGGGGAATTTGGTCGCCTGTTGGCCTTTCCCAGCGACTCCGTAGCGACGGGTTTTAAACCCGTCGCTACGGAGTCGCCGATTTTTTTTAACTTGGAACATCATCAACGCCTTACCCGCCATGAAACGAGTTGCTTTTCTTTTTGTGCTTTTTGCAGGAGTTGCTTCTTTTTCCCGGGCGCAGCCAGCGCATGCGGATGCCCCCATTCCCATCCTTATCCGCTGCGACGACATCGGTATGTGCCATGCGGTGAACCTGGCGGCGAAAGCCGTGCTGGAAACCGGCATCCCGGTGTCGATGTCCGTCATGACGCCCTGCTCCTGGTTCGCAGAAGGCGCCGAAATCCTGAAAAAGTACCCCAACGTATCGGTAGGGATTCACCTGACGCTGAACGCCGAGTGGAAGCAGTACCGCTGGGGACCCGTTTCGGGGGCGCCGGCGGTTCCTTCGCTGGTCGATTCGCTTGGGCATTTCTTTCCCTCCCGCAGCGCGTTGTTTGGCAATAACCCAAGCTTGCAGGAGATCGAAACGGAGCTTCGGGCCCAAATAGACAAAGCCCTGCGCGCAGGCCTAAAAATCGACTACCTCGATTACCACATGGGCGCCGCCGTGCAGACGCCGGAAACCAGAGCGATTGTGGAAAAACTGGCGAAGGAGTACCAGGTGGCGATTTCCCGCTACTACGACGAGGTCGACGTCGAAGGCGGTTACTCCGCGCCGGTTGCTAATAAACTGGATACGCTCGCGGCGAAAGTCAACGGGTTGCAACCCGGCGGTACCAAGTTGTTCGTTTTCCACGTGGGCCTCGACACCCCGGAGATGAGCGCGATGGAAGACCTGAACCCGTTCGGCCCTAAAGACATGAGCAAACACCGCAACGCCGAGTTGAACGCCCTGATCGCGCCGTTCTTCCAGCAACTCCTCCGCGAGCCCAGGTTCCGGCTGGTGAACTACCGGATGCTTAAACAGGAGAAAGGATTGGGGGCCATGCGGCGGCCTGCTCCGTAACGCCGTAACGCCGTAACTCCGTAGCGACGGGTTTCAAACCCGTCGTTACGGAGTTACGGCGCCATCACCGTCTCCTCCAGCACCGGCGTATCCACCCCGATCGCTTTCGCGGTTTCCAGTACCGAGTGTCCGTAGCTTTCCCAGTCGGCGGTTTTGCGGTTTTGATCCATTGTTCGGGCGACTCCGGGCATGAGGGCGAGGAGTTTATAGAGTAAGGCATTTTGCCACAGAGGCTGGTAGGCTTTCCGGCCTTCCGGGAATTGGCTGGCGTCGACGCCCAGGCGCTGCACGACCTCCATGGCTTCCCGGGCGATCACCTGGCTGCGGATCAGGGACTTCCAGCTGCGGGCCATCCGGGCCACGCCGCCCATGCGCAGCGCTTCGGCGTAAAAGCCGGTGAAGGCAGCAAAATGCACGAGCAGCCAACCCCGCATATCGCGGATTTGCGGGCGGTATCCCGCGCTTTCGAAAAAGGCTTTCAGCTGCCGGATGCGATCCGTTTCGCTCCCATCGGGTTCGCCCAGGCTCATGGCCGGAGTGAGCCAGCCGTTGAGTTGCTCCTGGGTGATACTTCCTCCGTGATGAGGGAAGACAAACACGTACCGCCCGGGTAACCAGGCGTCGAAGCGGTCTACCGGATGCCAGAGGTTGCCCATGAGCAGGAACAGGGCGCCGGGGTGGGCGAGGGCAGCGAGGGATTGAACGGCCGCTTCCATCTGGAAATAGGGTAGGGGCAGGAGAATCCAGTCGAACGTCTGGATTTGGTCCTCCGTTTCCAGGAAGGAAAACGCGTAGGTCCTTGGGCCTTTTTTGAAGGCTCTTGCCCGGCGGTCCATCGCTTTGATCTGTAGCCGGCGGCCCTTTTCTGCGGCAAATTTTTCGGGGCGCACCCAGTGCCAGACGTCGTGCCCGGCGGAGGCGAGCGTCCACCCGTAAAACGCGCCCATGGCGCCAGTGCCCAAAATGAGGATTTTCATAACCAAAAATTAACCGGATCAGGGCTTGCCGATGAGTTCCCCGGCTTGCACGTTCCGGATGCCATAGATCGTTTCGAGGTCGAAATATTCTCCGTGGATCACGCCTTCGCCCCGGGCGATGGTCAGTTTGCGGGACAACACGTCGCTTTGCCAGCGTTTGGCCGACGCCTGGGCCCGCAGCCGGGCGATAATCTCCAGTTGCTGAACTTCCTTGACCGAGGGATCTTCCGAAAAGGCCGTCTCTGCAAAGCGTTGGAAAATCTGTTGTCTGGTCGTTTTTCCGATGCTCCCGTTCTGCGTGACGATATCGAACATCATCGCGACAGCCCGTTCGGAGTTGACCTGGTACGTCCGGCAATACCCTAGCGCTTTTTTGTACCGGGCCGCCGCGAATTCGATCTGGATGTCCTGAAATTCCTTCCGCATGCCAAGGGCTTCGAAGAAACCGACCCAAGGTTCCATGACCCGGTATTTGGCGGTTTGGATCGATACGGCCCAGGCGAGCTGCTCTTGCAGCGGTTTTTGAAAAACGTCCCGCAGCACCGGGGCATGGTCGTCAAAGACCTCGTCCAGCCCATTGGGGTGGCGCGTGTCGTAGGTTTGGAACAACGGTTGGAGCGATCGTTGCCCCAGGTTCCACTGCAAGGCGCCATAGCTGATACCCTGGCGGTCGAAATTTCCGGCTACCCGGGTGTAGCAGCGCGGGGCTTTATGCCCGGTTTCGATGGTGGCCGTCAGTTCGAGGCAGCGCTGAAGCAGGGACGCCTTCTTGGGCAGGAAATGCTCCATTGGCTCCCTCCCGGGGTAAAGGACGGCCCAGGTTTTGGGGCCAACGATTCCATCCGCCGTAAGTTGGTTTTTGCGCTGGAAATTCTTTACCGCGCTGAGGGTACCGCCGCCAAAGTGGCCGTCGAGTTCGCCCAGATACCACTGCAACGCCTGGAGTTTGCGCTGGATCTCTACTACGAGGGGCCCGCGGGCCCCGATCCGGATGAGAAGGGACATGAAGGGGAGGATATTAGGTGATCAAGGAGGTGTTGCGCTTCAAATCCGGAAAATAAGCCCTGTGCGGCAGACCTGCAAGGCAGGTTCGCATTCTTGATGTAAATTTAACCTGGGATTGGGGCGATGCCTCGCTCCTGTTTGGAAATAACCGTAAAATCCAATTCCATATGAAAACCCTGATCCTTTTGTTGGCCGCGTGCCTGGTATTTAGCTGCACCCGGCATTCGGAAAAAGATCCTGCTAAACTGCTGGACGCGTATTTTTCCGCTGAATTTTCCGCTGATGGTCCCGGCGCCGCCGTCCTGGTGATGCGCCAGGGAAAGGTCCTTTTTGAAAAAGGGTACGGCCTGGCCGATCTGGAGAAAAAAACACCGATTACCCCGTCCACCGCGTTCAACACGGGGTCCATCAGCAAAACCTTTGTTTCCAATGCGATTCTGATGCTCCGGGAAGAAGGCAAACTCTCTTTAGACGACCCGCTGGAGACGTATTTCCCCGAATTCAAAAACCCGGACATTGCCAAAAAGGTGAAGATTTACCATCTGCTGAACCATTCGTCCGGATTGGTTGACAGCCGCCGGGTGGCGGAAGATTCCGTGTTTTACCTCACTGCCAAGGACGAGGAGAATTTTGCCCCCATCAAACAAAACGACACGACCTATTTTGAGCCGGGAACCCGCTACCGCTACTCCAACCCCGCGTTCAACGGATTGGCGCTGATCATCCAGCAAATTACCGGCAAACGCTGGCAGGATTTTATCATCGACCGGATTTTCGCCCCTTCCGGCATGACCGGCAGCAAAATCACCGACGGCCCCTACCCGCAAACCGGGGTGGCCCACGCGTACGTTTGGGATCAGGGCAAGTTCATCGAAGACGATTACGGAGAAGAGCCAACCTTCGCAGCCTCCGGCAACGGCGGCGTCTGGAGCTCGGTGCGGGATCTGGCCAAATACGAGGAGGCCCTGCAAAAGGCAGTATTTCTCCCCAAAGACGTAATCCAGAAATCCAGGACGCCCTTCCAGCCCGCCAACTGGCAGGATACCCTCCCTTCATTTATCGGATACAGCTGGTTTACGGGTACCTGTGAGGAGACACCCATCGTCTTTCACACCGGCCATCAGGGCGGGTTCACCGCCGATTACGTGTGGGTTCCCTCCAACCAATTGTTCTACGTCATCCTCTGCAACTCCCCCCGACCGATTGAGCAGTATAGGGAGGAGGTGTTGAAAGTGGCGAAGTTACGGGGTTACGAAGTTGCGAAGTAACCTCGCAACTTCGCAACCTCGCAACCTCGCAACCTCGCAACTTCGCAACCTCGCAACTTCGCAACTTCGCAACCTCGCAACCTCGCAACTTCGCAACCTCGCAACCTCGTAACCTCGCAACCTCGCAACCTTTCAATCACCCCCTAAAACTCAGCATCACCCCAACCACGATAGCCAGCACGATCAGGGAGAACACAATATCCCAAACGGTGTAGCTCAAGCGGTTGGCGGATTTTTGCTCAGGAGAAAGGGTTCCAAACGTAAGCCCCTGGATTTGCTCCAGGGAAGGCGCCGGGGTGAGCAGGCTCACGACGATGGTCAGGAGGACGCAGAACAGGAAGAACCAGGCGGCGAACGTCAGGAAGTTCATATCGCCAAATTGGAAGAGGATGCCGGATGGGTCCAGCGAATCCCGGTTGAGTTCCAGTATCAGGCGGATTGCTGCGATAATCAGCCCGGCAACCAGGGTGGCCATGGCGCCTTTGGAATTGATGCGCTTGAAGAAAATCCCAAGCAGGAACACGGCAGCGATCGGGGGAGCGATATACGCTTGTACCGATTGGAGGTATTCGTAAAGCACCCCGGAGATGTTTTGCATGATCGGAATCCAGGCAATACCCAGGATGACCACCGTGCTCGTGGCATAGCGGCCAACCCGGAGCAGTTTGGTTTCCGGCGTGGCGGGGAACAGCTTTTTGTAAATGTCTACAGTGAACAAGGTAGAGCAGGAGTTAAACACCGATGCCAGGGAGCTCATTAGGGCCGCCATTAGTCCGGCAACAACCAATCCTTTCAATCCGGCGGGCATTTTATTCATCAGCAGCGCCGCAAAGGCCTGGTCGGGAGAATCCCAGGATAGTTGGCCTTTATTCTTAAGCGCTAAGGCGATCACCCCGGGGATGAGAAACAGGAAAACGGGAAGCAGTTTAAGAAGTCCGCCAAAAATCGTTCCTCTACGGCCCTGGGTAATATTGCGCGCCGCCAGGGCTCGCTGCACAATGTACTGGTCGGTACACCAATACCAGATGCCCACAATGGTGCTCGTGATCACGAGGCTGGGCCAGGGGAAATCCGGGTCGGTAGCAGGCCTCCACATGTTGAGGTACCCCGGCTCCAGCGATTCGCGCAGGCCGCCCCAGCCGCCTACCGCATTGAGCCCGATGAAGGTGAGGGTTGCGGCGCCAAGCACCAGAACGACGGTCTGCATAGCTTCCGTGTACACGACCGCCCGCATGCCGCCCAGCACGGTATAAAATCCGGTGAGCACCACCGTAATCAGCGCGCCAAACCAAAAGTCGATGCCTAAAATGGAAGAAATCACAATCCCGCCCGCATACACCGTTACGGATACTTTGGTGAGCACGTAGGCCAGCAGCGAGAAAATACTCAGAACCCAGCGGGTCTGCGCGTTGAACCGGCGTTCCAGAAATTCCGGCATGGTAAAGACGCCGCTTCGGATATAAAACGGCAGGAATACCCAGCCCAGCGTGATCACCAGCCAGGCGTGCAACTCGTAAATGAGCATCGGAATCTTCCCTCCTGCGCCTGCGCCCGCCAGCCCCACAATGTGCTCCGAACCAATGTTGGAAGCAAAAATCGAAGCGCCTACGATGAACCAGCCAATGTTCCGGCCGGCAAGAAAGTAATCTTCCGTGGTATTCTGCCTGCGGGTGATTACCCAAATTGCCAGACCCAGCAGGATCGCAAAATACAACCCGATCACTGCCCAATCCAGGGTTTCAAATCCTTTCATTTTAGGTGTTTATTGATGCGGTAAATGAACGAATGCCCAATTGTCAGGGGAAAGTTATTATTTTAATTGCTAAACGAAGCAAATTTTTCGTCTTTTTTCAATCGGTTGCATCGTTAAATTATTTGGTTGAAAACCGGTAGATCGTCTTTTGAAGGTACAACTCGCCGGGGTTGAGGATCGTGCCGGGAAAATCAGGCTGATTCGGCGAATCGGGGTAGTGCTGCGCTTCGAGGCAAAGCCCGTAGTGTTTTACCATGGATTTCCCTTCCCGGCCTTTCAGGGAACCGTCGAGGAAGTTGCCGGAATAAAACTGCACGGCGGGCTCGGTGGTCCACATTTCCATATACCGTCCGGTCGCTTTGTGGTAAAGGGTAGCGGCGAGGTCCAGGGATTTGTTGTTTTTGTTGAGGATGAAGTTGTGGTCGTACCCTCCTTTCACCTGTGCGAGGTCTTCGCCAATGGCCTTGGGCACGGTGAAGTCCATCGGTCCGCCGGATACCGGTTCGATCTTACCCGTTGGGATCAACTGGTCGTTGACCGGCGTGTAGCGTGGGGCGCGGAGCATGAGCTCGTGGCCGAGAATATCCGGGGCTTTTCCGGCGCCCAGGTTGAAATAGGTGTGGTTGGTGAGGTTCACCGGGGTGGGCTTGTCGGTTTTCGCCATGTAGTCAATCTGGAGCCCATAGTTGCCGTCGATCGTAAACGTTACGGTGACCGGCATTAGTCCGGGGAAACCTTCTTCTCCATCCTGGCTGATATACCCGAGGGTCAGGTAGGCCGAGGTGTCGCTTTGCCCGTAATTTCCCCGCCAAACGACTTTGTCAAACCCTTTTTTCCTCCGTGGAGCATATTCCCGTTGTCATTGGGGGAGAGGGTGTAGGTTTTGCCTCCAAGCTGAAACTGTGCATTGGCAATGCGGTTGGCATAACGGCCAACGGTACACCCGAAGTAAGGGTTCTTCGGTTGCAGATACCCTTCGAGGTTATCGAAGCCCAGGGCTACATTCCCCAGATCGCCTGATTTGTCGGGAGCGAGGATAGACACGACGGTGCCTCCGTAATTGGTAATGCTGACGGTGAACCCGTTTGGCGCCATAAGGGTATACAGGATGACGTCTTTTCCTTCCACCATCCCGTAAGGGCTTTCAATGACGGCAAAGGTTTTGTTCTGCGTTTCGGTTTCCTGCGCCTCCTGGGCCGGTTTGTTTTTGCAGCCGGCAAGGCTCAGGATCAGAAGGGAACTCAGGATAAAATAAGGTGCGGTTTTCATAATCGTTTTATCGTTTGGAGTATGCAAAATAGCTTATCAGGAAAACGCCCGTTCATTCCACCTCAGGGTGTTTTTGAACTGGTACAGATTCGTATGCGCATCGATGAGCGCGTATTCCATGCGGGCAATGTCGGCAAAATCTTCAAGGTATTGGGCATTCAGGTTTTGGCTGTAGCAGGTATGATGGGCGCCGCCGGCCAGAATCCAGGCGGTGGCCGCCGTCTTCAGGTCGGGGTGGCACTTCCATAGCACGCGGGCCACAGGCAGGTTGGGGAGGTCTTCCGGCGGATCGATGGCTTCGACGGTGTTGACGAGCAGGCGGAAGCGGTTGCCCATATCGATCAGGGAGGCATTCAGTGCGGGCCCGGCAGCGGCGTTAAACACCAGACGCACCGGATCGGCCTTGCCGCCAATACCCAGCGGGTGAATCTCGCATTTGGGCCGGTCTTTGGCAATGCTTTCGCAGATCTCGAGCATATGTGCCCCCAATACGGCCATCCCCGACGGGTGGAAGTGGTAGGTGTAGTCCTCCATGAAGGAGTTCCCGCCGGGCAAGCCGGTAGCCATCACTTTCATGGCACGCACCAGGGCGGCGGTTTTCCAGTCGCCCTCGGCCCCAAATCCATACCCTTCGGCCATGAGGCGCTGCACGGCGATGCCGGGAAGCTGCACCATGCCGTGCAAGTCTTCAAACGTATCCGTAAATCCTTTAAAAGAACCCGACTCCAGAAAGGCGCGCAACCCGGCTTCGATGCGGGCTGCTTCCCGGAGGGCTGGGCGCTGTGCTCCGTTGCGGCGCAGCGCGGGGGCGAGGTCGTAGGCGTCGTCGTAGACGGCCGTCAGCCGGTCAACCTCTTGCTCGGAAACGCTACGAACCGCCTGAACCAAGTCGCCGATCCCATAGCCATTGACCGAAAACCCAAACCGGATCTCGGCTTCAACTTTGTCGCCCTCCGTTACAGCCACCTGGCGCATGTTGTCTCCGAAACGGGCAAATTTGGCGCCCTGCCAGTCGTGCCAGGCCGCCGCTACCCGGCACCAGGCCTGGATCTGATCCACAACGTCCGGATCTTGCCAATGGCCGGTAACGACCTTGCGGTTGAGGCGCATCCGGCTTCCGATGAACCCAAACTCCCGGTCGCCATGGGCCGACTGGTTGAGGTTCATGAAGTCCATATCGATGCTGGCCCAGGGAATATCGCGGTTGTACTGGGTATGGAGGTGGAGGAACGGTTTCTGGAGCGCGTGGAGCCCCCGGATCCACATTTTGGCAGGGGAAAAGGTATGCATCCAGCAGATCAGCCCGATGCAGGCCGGCGCCTGATTGGCTTCCTGACAGAGGTGGAAAATAGCCTCGGGGGAGGTAAGGACGGGTTTGAACACGACCCGAACCGGCAGGTGGGGGTCCTGGTCAAAAGCCGAAGCAATGGCGCCGGCGTTGGATGCCACTTGCCTGAGGGTTTCTTCCCCGTAGAGATGCTGGCTGCCAGTGGCGAACCACACTTCCAGCGAATGAAGCGGTTTATTCATGTTTGGGTGGTTTATTGTCCGTAATACGCGTCTTTTCCATGCTTGCGAAGATAATGCTTTTGGATCAGCGCCTCTTTGAGCCGCGGCACGTTGGGCCGGATCGTTACAGAGAGGTAAGCCATCCGGGCGATTTCCTCCAAAACGGCGCTGTTATACACGGCTTTACCTGCGGTCTTACCCCAGGTAAAGGGAGCATGGTTGCCCACCAGAATCATTTCTACCTCGCGGTAATCGAGGCCCCGGCGCTCAAACTCCTGGAGGATCTGAAACCCGGTTTCCCGTTCGTAATCCCCGGCGATCATGTCTGCGGCCATAGGGGGCGCGCACGGCACATCCACGGTCAGATGGTCGGCGTGGGTGGTGCCGAGAATCGGGATGTCGAGCTGGGTTTGCGCCCAGGCAGTGGCATATGTAGAATGGGTGTGCACCACCGCGCCGATCTGCTCCCAGTGCTTGTACAAGACCGCATGGGTTTTGGTGTCGGAAGAAGGCCTAAGGGCGCCTTCCACCAGCTGCCCGTCGAAATCTACAAGCACCATGTCTATCGCACGCAAGGCCTCGTAAGGAACCCCCGAGGGTTTAATGGCAAATACGCCCAGGTTGCGGTCGGCGACCGATACGTTGCCAAAGGTGAACAGCACCAGCCCGAGCTCCGGGAGCTGTTTATTGGCCTGAAAGCACTGCGTTTTCAGGTCTTGGTAAAGCGGGTTCATACACAAAAGGGTTTATTTCGCATTTGCGCAAACGGTAATCGATTGCAGGTGCAAAAATAGTGTAGAAAAGTAAGGATTATTTGCCCAATTCGCCGTCAATTTTGCCCATATATTCTTTGGGGTTGTTTCAAAAGGCCGCTCTTTGCCTCCGGCATGAAATTTTATTTTCTTTTTTTGCTGCCTTGGGCAAAAACGGTCTTTTCAGACAACCCCTTTTTTTTGACAGTCAGGGGCAAGAACGGTCTTTTGAGATTGCCTCCGGGAGGCGAGGTTTCGTTGGACTGGAAAGGAACTTCCTCGTATATTTGGGGTATAAAAAAACAGCCATGAAAACACTACCTGTATTCAAAATGCTTTTTCTGATCGCCGGGTTCTTTTTCCTTAGCCTGACGGGCGCCTATAGCCAAAATGTGGGCAAAGGCGTTATTCTGGCAGGAGGGAACGCCGGGTTTAACGTGGTGCGGGCGAATGGCAACTCTGAAGTGTTGTTCACCCTCAACCCCACGGCCGGAATTTTTATTATCAATGGCCTCGCCCTTGGCGCCAATATGAACCTTACTCTGGCTGACAACCTCACCCAGTTTGGTTTTGGCCCCTTCGCCCGGTATTACGTGGCGCCCAATATCTTTGCCCAGAGTGGGTTTGGATTCAGCTCCCTGAAAATAGGCAACTTTGACGCCAACACCTCCCTCTACGGCAATATCGGCCTGGGCTATTCGATTTTCCTGAATAACCACGTCGCCCTGGAACCCATTCTCAACTTCCAGTTCGGCGAAGCCCAGGATGTGTTTGGTGTCAATATTGGATTCCAGGTGTTTTTCGGCAACTGATTTATAGGCGTAAGGCTTAGGGCGAAAGGCATAAGGCGCCTTACGCCTTGCGCCTTTCGCCTTTCGCCTTGCGCCTCACTTTTTGCTCCCTGCGCTCTAAAAATCAAACCATATGCAAACCATCCTCGGCGCCGGCGGCGTCATCGCCAACAACCTGGCAATGCATTTGCCGGAGTACACCCAACAGATCCGGCTGGTGAGCCGGAATCCCAAACCGGTTTTGGGAACGGAAGAACTGGTACCGGCAGATCTTTTGAACCGCGATCAGGTAAGCCGGGCCGTTGCGGGCTCGGAAGTTGTTTACCTGACTGCTGGGCTGACCTATAACGTCAAGGTCTGGCAAACCCAATGGCCTGTCCTGATGCGCAACGTACTGGATGCCTGCCAGGAACACGGCGCGAAACTGGCGTTCTTCGACAACGTCTATGCCTATGGCCGGGTAAACGGCTGGATGACGGAAGACACCCCCTACAACCCATGCAGCAAAAAAGGGGAGGTGCGCGCTAAAATCGCCACCCTGCTGATGGACGAAGCCCGGCAAGGAAAGCTGCAGGCCATGATCGTTCGGGGCGCCGATTTCTACGGTCCGAACACGCCCCTGAGCGTTTTGATCGCAATGGTTTTCGAGAACCTGAAGAAAGGGAAGGCCGCTCAGATCATGGTGGACGCGGAGAAGCGGCACTCGTTTACCTATACTCCTGAAGCGGGACAAGCCATGGCGATGCTCGGCAATACCCCAAGCGCATTCAACCAGATCTGGCATGCCCCCACGGCGCCAAACCCCCTCAACGCCCGGCAGATCGTCGAAATCGCTGCGGGTATCCTGGGCGTTCCGCCTAAATTCACCGTCTTGTCCCGTCCCATGCTGCGCATGGTCGGATGGTTTGTTCCGGTCGTCCGGGAAAGCATAGAAATGCTGTACCAAAACGATCAGGATTACCTGTTTGATAGTACTAAATTCAACCAGGCGTTTGGGTTTGAACCGGTGGCGTATGCGGCAGGGATAGCTGCTGCGATGAAGTAGGGGAGGACTGGAATAGGGAATTGCCTGCGGTCAGGGGACCGCAGAATAGTTCCGCTGGGAATCTGAGGATTCCCGCGAACAGGGGGAATCTGAGGATTCCCGCGAACAGGGAAGTAGGTTCTGGATTTATTCCTGCGCCTTAACCCAAAATGCCGTAATTTTGTACAGGAAACACATTAGAAAATAATACTATGAGAACGAAGTGCCTGTATCTGACCCTGGTTCCATTCCTCGTGTTGGCCGTAACTGCCTGCGTCGAACCGAAGGAAAAAGAAGTGAAGACCAACAAAGAGGTGGAATCGTTTCTGGGAACCCAGCCCGACGTCACCATGTGGAATTCGGCGGCGACCTACGTTACCTTGTCTTCGCAGGCGGAAGTGGACGCGTTTTCCTGCGAAACCGGCATTCTGGATGCCAATCTGGTGATTGGCGATATTTCCGGTAGAGATATTCGCGATCTGTCCAAATTAGCCTGCCTGACCCGTATCGATGGCTTACTGCAGATCAGCGGGACCCGCATCGCCGACCTTCGGGGCCTGCACCGGATTCGTGCAGTCAAAGCGGGCATTCCAATCGATCAGAACCCTTATTTGCAGCGCCTGGACGGATTGGGCGCCCTGGATTCCATGGGGGGCTATTTCTACCTCTCCAACAACGACCAACTGACCAGCCTCGCCGGCCTCGGGCCTCTTACCCATATCGATGCGGTGGCCATTTTTGACAACGATCAGCTCCAGACCCTGGAAGGCCTTGAACGGATTCGCACCATCGGACATGCCCAGGAATGGTTTGTCAACCTGCACGTGGCAGCCAATAAATCCCTCCGTTCGCTGCAGGGCCTTGGGGAACTAAGGGAAGTTCGCGGCGGCATGTGGATTACCGACAATCCCGCGCTGGTATCGTTGGATGGAATAAACCTTCTGGATGAGGTAACCGGCTCCGTCGTGCTGAAGAAAAACGGCCGCCTCGAAGATCGGGAAGGCAAAGTCTGGCAAAAGAAGGAGATCAAATAGAACTGGTTGGCTGCGGTCGGGGGACCGCAGAATAGTTCCGCTGGGAATCTGATCCCGCTAATTGCGGGACGGCGAACAAATTCCGCTTTTTGTTGGGCTACAATCAAGTGGGGGACTGTCTCAAAAGACCGTTCTTTGCCACCGGTATAAAATTTTAGTTTCTTTTTTCAATCCTAATAAAAAGTTGCAGAGCAATTTTTTATTAGGATTGAAAAAAGAAACTATTTTTTGGCCGCCAGGGGCGAAGAACGGTCTTTTGAGACAGCCCCTCACACCCTATTTAGTGTCTACCCCACAATTCCACCGTGGCTTTCTGCCCGGCGTAATTTTTGGTGTCGTACCAGAAAACGACTTTGCGAATGATGCGCCGGTTGCCCGGGAGGTTAATGAGGCGGGATTCTCCGCCGGCCGGAATATTGTTGCGGGTTTCGATTTCCTGCACATCGCCGTTGCCATAGTGAATGGCGACTTTGTGCATATTAATTCCTCCTTTTTCCACGCGGAATTTCAGCGCCGTAAACCGGCCTTCGTAGCCGGTGACCATGATCTCGTCGCGGTCGAGGCCGTAATTGACTTTGCGGGTTCCCAGCTTTTCCCAGCGGGCCGGCTGAGGATTCAGGGAATAGGCCAGGGATTGTCCCACAAACAACGCCAGGGTGAGCAGAGCAAGCCGAAAATTCAAGGCAGTTTTCATAACGAACACTTTTTACTTTAAGGTGAATGAATTGGTTTTCTACAGAACACGGTTTTGCAATATACGACGGATTGGACTATAGGGCGTATCAAGGGTTTAACTGGTTGTTTGTTAAAGGGTTGTTAATAATTGCTTGTTTGGCGAAACCCAGGGTAATAAAGGTTCTGCATGTCCTTTTTATTGCCGTTTCATAGGAAGTAAACAAAAAAAACGCCTTTAACTTGCAGGATTCCCAAACAAATCCCATCATTGCATATAAATCCTATTGATTTAATAGGAGTTGAAAAAATCCTGAGATGCGTATGGGAAGTGCACAAGTCCAAAGCGCGCCCAAGCCGGATTCCCTCAACGACCGGTTTACCCCGCTGTCGCCTTATCACCGGCTGGTGCAACTGTATCAGCTTTTTCCTCCGGAGGAGGTATTGGTCACGTCTTCGTTTGGTACGAGTTCGGCGCTGTTGCTGTATCTGATCAGCCAGGTTCAGCCCCGGCAGACGGTCTATTTCATCGATACGACCTTTCTTTTTCCGGAAACCCTGGAATATAAACGCTATCTGACGGATTTATACCGCCTTAATGTGGTGGACATCCTTCCCTTGCCTTCGGAGAACGCCCAATCGAAAGAAGAACAATGGTGGATCAACGACCCCGACCGCTGTTGTTTGGCAAACAAGGTCCTGCCGTTGGAGGCAGTTAAGCCAGGCCACCGGATCTGGATCTCGGGGTTGATGGGTTTTCAGAATACCAACCGTTCCCACCTCCACGTCCCTGGAGGAAAGCAGGGGGAATCTCCAAATTCCATCCTTTGATCGACGTCACCTCCGAGCGCTTCCGGCTGTATGGCGACATATACGATCTGCCTCCGCATCCGCTGGAGCAAATGGGATATGGCTCCGTGGGCTGCGTGCAGTGCACCCGGAAAGGAGAGGGGCGGACCGGCCGATGGGCAGGGATGGAGAAAACGGAATGCGGCCTGCACCTCCCTTATCCGAAATAATCGGAATTGCTTACTTGAGTTGTCCCGACGGGCGAACCCCCGAGCCGGTTCGCTTGGTCAGGTCGTCGCCCAGGTCGTTCCTTGCTTCTTCGGCAGTTTGAAGCAGGTTTTTTACCACTTCCGGATAGAGCGCCTGCACGTCGTACCGTTCCCCCGGATCCCGGTAGAGGTCGTAAAGCGCCAATCCGGTCGAATCGGTGACGGTGGACCCCGGAAAACCGCCGTTGCCGGGCAGCGGGGCGTAAGAGACAAATTTATGCGGCAGCACGAGTTTCCAGCGCCGGTCGCGAACGGCTTCCAGGCTGTTTCGCTGGTAATAGTAGTAAAACGTTTTTCTGGGTTCGGCTTCCTGGTCGCCATTCCAGAGCGACCGAATGGTTACCCCGTCGATGGGGTGGCTGGGAAGTTTCCCTCCGCAGATTTCCGCCAGGGTGGGAAACAGGTCCATCGTCGTTGCCAAGCGGTTGCAGACGTTTACGGCGGGAATGTTTCCCGGCCAGCGCACGATACAGGGCACCCGGACTCCCCCTTCGAAGCTGCTTCCTTTCGCTTCTCTCAGCCCGGCCGCAGACCCGGCATGGTCGCCGAAATTTTGCCAGGGGCCGTTATCGCTGGTGAACACCACGATGGTGTTGTCGTCCAGTTTGAGCTCTTTCAGCGTTGCCAGGATCTGTCCTACGGACCAATCTACCTCCTGAACCACATCCGCGTACATGCTCCAGCCGCTTTTTCCCCGAAATTTTTCAGAAACGCCCAGCGGGATGTGTACCATGGAATGGGGCAGGTACAGGAAAAAAGGCTTTTTTCGGTTCCTCCGGATGAAATCCACTGCTTTCTCCGTGTAAAGCGACGTCAGGCTATCCTGATCCGTCAGCGTGCGGATTTCCTTGGCTACGGTATTTCCCTCAATCAGAGGCAGTACGGGATACCAGCCTTTGTTTTGTTTGGGGTCGGTAACCGGCGCCCCGCTGAAATCTACCGGCCACATATCATTGGAATAGGGTATGCCCACATATTCGTCAAACCCGTGCTGAAGCGGCAGGAATGGCGTGTGGTGTCTCTAATGCCACTTGCCATAAATGGCGGTGGCATATCCCGCTTCTTTGAATAGCTCCCCCATGGTCTTTTCATTCTCGTGAATCCCATTGGTGGAGGCAGGGAACAACGCGCCGTGGATGCCGATGCGGTTGGGGTAACACCCGGTCATCAACGCCGCCCGGGAAGCGCTGCATACCCCTTGCGCCGAATAAAACTGGGTAAACCGCATCCCCTCCGCCGCCATCCGGTCGATTTGCGGGGTATGGAACAGGGCGCCGTAACAGGAAAGATCGCCGTATCCCATATCGTCGATAAAGATCAGCACGACGTTCGGCTTTTCTGCCACCCGCTTCGACAACGGAACCAACGCGAGCAAGGAAAGGGAGAGGATTTTCAGGAAGTGCATATTTTTAGAGTTATTACGCTTCATGAAAATAGCGGTATTTTCCCAAATCAGAAAACTATCGGCTACGGAATCCTGTTCCCCTAAAAAATCCGACTGATGAACTGGAACACCGTCCTGGAAAGGACCCGGAACGGAAACCCGGCGCCCGATCGCCGGGTGGACAAAACCGACGCGGAATGGGCTGCCCTGCTAACGCCGGACCAGTTCCGCATTACGCGCCAGCATGCCACAGAGCGGCCGTATAGCGGCGAATACTGCGAAGCCCACGACCCCGGCCTCTATGCCTGCGCATGCTGCGGTACAGTATTATTCGACTCCCGGGAAAAATTCGACAGCGGCACCGGGTGGCCTTCGTTCGCTTTCCCGGTCGCCGAAAATGCCATTAAGTATCTGGCAGATACCAGCTACGGCATGCGCCGGGTGGAAGTGCAATGCAATGCGTGCGACGCTCATTTGGGGCATGTCTTCCCCGATGGCCCCAAGCCTACCGGGCTGCGATATTGTATTAATTCGTTATCGTTGAAGCGTTAGGAAGTTAGGGCGTTTAGGCGTTGGGGTGTTCACACCCCTCCACTTTGCTGGGGGTATACACACTAACTGGCCTGTACTCAACACACCCACTTGAACTTGCTTTCCGTAGCCCGTCCCCTCTGGCAAACTTTGACGAAGCAACTTTCCCCCTTTGAAGGGGGTTAGGGGGATGAAATTCCCGGGATGCTGATGAATGGTTTCATCCCCCCGACCCCCTTCAAAGGGGGAGAACTCATGCTCTAAGTACAGTGATGCCTTGCATGAAGCCCAAAAACCCTTCGGTCTGTACATGCTTGCTCCAGGGTTTTGCGACCCGCTACAAGATTTGCCACCCCGCTACTTCGCTACGCCCCCACGCACCACCCGTAAACCCCGAAACGTCGCATCTTTCACCCGAAAATTTTTCCCATGAAACGCTTTATCCTTTTTTCCATTTTATGTTTTGCCCAGGTAGCTGGATTGACGGGCCAGCGGGTATGGGTATCCGGCCGCGTAACGGATGCCCGGACCGGCGAGCCGGTCCTTTTCGCCAACGTCTACCTGCCGGAGTCGCCGTCTACGGGAACGATGACGGATGTAGAAGGCGTATTTGAATTTGGATTCGACCGGTCAAAAGGAACCCGGTTGGAGGTTTCTGCGATCGGGTATAATGCCTTTTCCCAAAAAGTGCCTGCGGGGGATAGCGTGCGGTTGTTCATCCGTCTGGAGCCTTCTGCCGTCGACCTCAACGAGGTGGTGGTGCTGGCTGGCGAAAACCCCGCCGTCGTCCTGATGAGGAAAGTGATTGGGGCAAAAGAAGCGAACAACTACCTGAGCCTCCCTTCTTTCTCGGCGGAAAAATATTCCAAACTGGAAATGGACGTGGTGGGCCTTCCCCAAGGACTGATCCGAAACGATTTGCTGAAGCCGTTTGAATTCGTGTTTTCCCATATCGACAGTACGACCGAACAAAAGCCTTTCCTGCCGGCGTACCTCTCGGAGGAGTTGCGCCAAATATACCGCTCGGAAGGGCAAACCATCGATTTGCCCATAGCCCGCCGGGTGTCCAATATCGGCAACGAATCGGTGATTCGGTTCCTTAACCTGGTGCACGACCAATTCGATATTTATTCCAACTGGCTGAACGTCATGGAAAAAGCGTTTGCCAGCCCGTTGAGCGACCACGCGCTCGCCAATTACGAATACTACCTGCTCGACAGCCTGGAAATAGACGGCCGCTGGACGTATAAGCTGAAATTCAAGCCCCGGCGCAAACAAGAGAATACCTTCAACGGCGAATGCTGGATCGACGCCCAGACCTTCGCCGTCAAACGGCTTCAGATGGCCAAAAGCCCGGATGTCAACATCAACCTGCTGGAGCGGATTGAGGTCAGTCTGGAGTTTCAGCGCACTGCGGATTCGATTTGGGCCCCCGTGCGGGAACATACCTTGCTGGAATACCAGGTGGCGGAGAAAACGTCCATACCTGGGGTTATTGCCCGGAAATCCAACTATTTTCGCAACTGTTCCCTGGCCGGGCCTTCCGGACCGGTGCGGGAACCAGATGCCCGGATGTTTGATCCGGCGACGCTCGACCGCGACGAAACCTATTGGGCCGTCCATCGTCCGGAACCCCTTGCGGAACGGGAAGCGAAGGTATACGGCATGGTCGACAGCATCGGGAAATCGGAAGCGTACCGGCGGTTCAAATCCATTGCCTACGTGGCCGGTACCGGCTATTTGCCCTGGGGGAAGGTGGAGTTTGGGCCAGTGGCATCTACGTACAGCAAAAACTCGGTGGAAGGCAGCCGGATTCGCTTCGGGATGGGGAGCAGTTATGCGTTCAGCAAAAAAGTATGGATCTACGGCTATACTGCTTATGGTACAGACGACCGGCGCTGGAAATTCGGAGGACACGTCCACTGGCAGCCTTCCAAACGCCCCTGGACGACCTACCGGGTTTCGTATAAAGACGATCTGGAACTCAATTTTTCCAGCAGCGGGGAGATCAGCGAGGACAACTTCTTCGCCGGGCTTACCGCCGGAAGATCCCCAAAACTCATGTATACCAAGCAGGCCAAAGCCTATTGGGAGGAAGACCTTCCCAATGGGTGGACCTCTTTCCTGCAACTCCACTTGGCAGCGCCTGAGCCGTATGCCAAAGATGGCCAGGGATTCAATTTCTATTTCCAGGGGCCTGGCCGGGACGGGGTAAACCAGGTTATTGAAAGCGCCGAACTCCAGATCCGGTTTCGGCATTCTCCGGCAGAAATTTTCGTCGAATCCAATTTTTCCCGTTCCAGCGTGGGATATGAAGATTCCCGGCCGGTTTTCGAACCCTTTTACATCCTGGGGAAATATGGCAAAGAAAAATACTACCACCATGTGGGCCTTCAGATGAGCCAGTGGTTCAATGTTCCGCCAATGGGGTGGTTGCGGTACCAGATTAACGCCGGAGCGATTACCAATACGCTTCCGTACCTGTTGCTCCATTCGCCCACCGCCAATGAAACGTATTTTTATCAGGGCAATGCCTTCAATACGATGGCCCGGTACGAATTCGTCAGCGACCGCTACGTCGACGCGCTGGTGGTGCATCACTTCGACGGTTTCTTTCTCAACCGCATCCCCTTGTTTCGCAAGCTCAAATGGCGGGAAGTGGCGACCATCCGGATGGCTTACGGGGTATTAAGCAAAAAGAACGAAGAGGCCAACCGGCTGAATCATTACGACCGCACCTACCCGGATTTCGGGCAAAACCCCAGGCCCGGGGAAGGCGTCTATTATGGCGCGTTCGATCGGGGCCCCTTGCTGGAAGCCGGCCTGGGGATTGAGAATATCTTCAAAATCCTCCGCATCGATGCGACCTGGAGAATGAATTACCTGCGCAACCGCTACGCGGTTCCGCTTTCCCTGCGGGCGATGTTCACGTTCTATATTTAAGCGCCGTTCAATCCTTCACGCAGCGGAATCCCGTGGTCGCATTGCGCTCAAACCCCGGGCCGATGCGCATGAGCTTCTGGGAATAGGTCAATTCCCGGGGCCCTCCTTCCACGTACCACCAGCTGCTGGCAGGCAGGTAATAGCTTCCGCCTTTGAGGATCAGAAAGGTGTTGGCGCCGTTGAGGTACACGTCGTTGGTAAGTTGCCAGACGCAACCGACCAGATCTTGTAGCCCATACGGGTTTGCGCCCTTAGGATAACTGCCCACCGCATAAAGCTTGCCATTGCCGGTGTTGCACAAGCTGGAATCCACCTGGAGTTTGGACACGGTCAGGGTATTGGTAATCACCTGCGCTTCCCGCTT
The DNA here is from genome assembly GCA_016713275.1 of Haliscomenobacter sp. GTDB lineage: Bacteria > Bacteroidota > Bacteroidia > Chitinophagales > Saprospiraceae > JADJPL01. The sequence goes on along the minus strand of JADJPL010000008.1, from coordinate 110,457 downwards.
CACGTTGGCCTCTTTTGCCCAGGGCCATTCCCGGCCATCGGAGGTTTGGGCGGCGTACTGCCATTCGAGCTCGGTAGGCAGCCGCTTGCCTGCCCATTGCGCATAAGCCTGGGCGTCCTCGTAGCTGACAAAAACGACGGGGAATTGCTCCTGCCCAGGGGGGATTTGTCCGTTTTTCCAATGGTTCAGAAAACCGGAGGGGTCTGCCGGAACGTATCCGCTTTCGTTCAAAAACTCCCGGAACTGGGCGTTGGTGACCGGATGTTTGTCCATGAAAACCCCTGACGGCTACTTCTCCTTTGGGATAGTCTTTGGGATGGGGGATAAAGTTATCTCCGTAAACGACGCGCATGGTAAATTTTCCGGCGGGGATGCGCGCCATACCCATGGGAGCTTCATCCGCCGGAAGGGTGCGCTTGCTTTCACTAATCCGGCGGGCTTCGCTGGGTTCGATCCATACGATGCGTTCGTCGAGTAATTCGCCGTTTTCGAGCGCCTGAACCACGATGTTCCCTTCAAAGCGGCCGAAGGTCTGATACAGGCTGATTTCCTGCTTCCCGATACTGTAATACGCGGGCGTTTTGCGGTAATCTGGCATCCCCGCCCAAATCCGGATGCGGTCGCCCCGGGATGCCTGAACCTGCAACGCATCTCCTTGACGGGTTACCGACAGCACTTCCGGCAGGATCGCGAGGACTCCCGCTGCGCCTTCGTTATTGGTCCCCAGCCACTTGCGGGAAAACCCTTCCAAATCGGCCGGGATGATCCACTGCCCGTTTTGTTCCACAGGCGTTCGTTCTTCGTGGTTCCACAGATCGACGACGTGGTATCCGGGTTTGGCCTGCGTGCGGAATAAATCCCCGGAAAATCCTTCGGGCTTGAGAGAGAAGAGCGTGAAAACCGTTTTCTCCGCTCCCGGCCATTGGTTGACATAGACGCTGTCGGTCAGGGTGGGAATAAGGGGCAAGTACCTTGGCTCCGTAAAGAGGGAGGCGTTGGATCGCTGGGCCATCAAAATCCTTCCCCAGAACAGGTATTGTTCCTCCACCCATTCTGGCCGGCCAGGCTGGAACTGGTTGATTTCCGTGCCGTACCCGTTAAACAGCGAGAGGATAAACTCCCTGCGGATCGGCTCCTTGAATAATTCAGCGACCCGAAAAATAGCGAAGTCGGGGCGGATAAACTTATTCAGGTTGAGCAAAGGAGGATAATAAAGCGCATTGTGTACCCTGCCCGAAACGATGGAAGGCATGTCTTTGGGTACCGCCATGCCTTCGCTGTACATGATGACGCCGGGGCGGACCCGGTCTGCTGCAGCTTGCCGTTCGGGGCTGGATTTTCCCTCCGTGTCGAGCACTACCCCGTCGGCGGCGACGTCGCGGATCATGTCCGACATGCCGGCATGGTGGTCTTCCCAGCGGGTGCTTTCGTCCCAGGGGTTGTAGCTGATGAAGAACCGGGCGCCATGCCGGCGGCTCATTTCGGCTTGCTCGCGCACTTTATCGGGGCCGCCCGGGAGGGCCCGCATAAGATCCCATTGGTTGCGCTGGTCGAGGCCCAGCATGGGCCAGTTGGGCCAAATGCCTACGACGTCGGTTCCTCCGAGCAGGGGGGTCATGCGCTGGAGGAAGGATTCCAGCTGGTACGTTTGGGTTTGGGGGTCGTAGAAGTCGCGGTCCCAGCCCATGATCAGGTGCATAGCATAGGCGTGGCGTATCCACTTCAGGTCGGGGCGGTGGTAAAGCGTTTCGTCGAATTCAGCGCCTTCCAGATCGTAGAGGTAGCGCTCCTGGAACATGCGGCGCAGGCCTTCCTGCCAGGCGCCGGTATACGTATCCGCCCAGAGGTGGTAGGTTACCGTCCCGCCCGGATACAGGAGGGTTTCGAAGCGGCGGCGGCGCGCGTTCCCGTCCCAGCGGATTCGGCGGCTCAGCGCGCAGATATTGGCCCCGGGAAGTTCGATCCCGGCATACCCCAGTTCCCACGCATTGTCGGGAACGATTACGTTGACCGGCGCCAGGCCCGGCCGGAACAGGTGGGTTCGGGAGAGCCCGTGCTTGCCTAAACCGGTGAGGTAGACCTTGTCGGTGGATTCGCCCAGGGGGACGAAGTTTTCCAGGGTTAGGGTGTCTTTTGAGGAAGGATTTTTCAAAATGACGGCGTACCGGCAGCCGGGTTGGTAGGGTAGGGTGGGGATCACGGTAACCTCTAAACCGGCAAGGCGGACAACGAGCGTGTCTCCAGCCGTTTTGACCCTGGCAGCGGAGGTGCTGGCATAGCGTGTTCCATCGACGACCAGGGAAAAGAGCGGAACCGGCGCTTTGAATGCCAGAGGCCCTTGGCTGGTTTGGACCTCGCGTATCTGAAGGCCAGGGCCCGATAGCGTAACGCGCCCCACGGACTGCGCGCTCAGCGAAGAAGCCCAACAGGGCAAAACCAGCAGGAGGGCCAGCCGGGAGGCAGACCGGAAGAAGGTATCCAGGGGGGGCATATCCATTTTATCTAAGTTGGTTTTAAGAAAAAATCCAGGCCACACGTGTAAATGCCTAAAGGGATGGCATTTATTATCATTAAATTTACGTTCCTTAGGCAGAACCCCCCTCGATCAGGAACCTTTTTATTCATTTTTCTTTCAAAAAACATGTGGCCATTCCTTGTGAAACACCAAAGCCTCACCACGGAGGCGAAGCAAGATGCGCTGAAAAAGCAGATCGTCAAACTTTTTCTGGACGAAGGAGAGAAAACGATCCCGGAGGTTTGCCATTTTGCCCGGCTGAGTATTCCTACAGGGACCAAGCTATTAGAAGACTTGATGCGGCTGGGTTTTTTGACAGAGATCGGGAAAAGGGACTCCCTTGGGGGAAGAAGGCCAGCTATCTTCGGACTTAACCCCGACAAAGGATACGTCATCGGCGTAGAAGTACTGCTGCATTCCCTCCGGGTAAACATCGTGAACCTCCGGCAAGAGGTGGTCTATGAATATGAAAACCAGGCGTTTGATCTCAGTAAGAAAGAAGAAGCCTTTGAGTTTTTATGCGGGATTATCCCTGAGCTGATTGCATCCCAAAAAATTCCACGGGACAAGATCCTTGGAGTTGGCATGGGAATTACCGGGAGGATCAGCCCCTGGCAGGGGATCAGTTACTCCTACCTGAATTTCGATGTTCCTTTGGTGAAGCTTTTGACGGATGAGTGGCAACTGCCGGTCTATATCGACAACGACACCCATTTGATGACGTTGGGCGAAATGCGGTTTGGACTTGCCAGGGGCCTTCAAAATGTGGTTTATGTCAACATCAGCCGCGGCCTTGGGGTAGGGATTATTTCCAACGGAATGATCCATAACGGCCATTCAGGGTATGCAGGGGAATTTGGGCATATCCTGGCAGAGGAAAATGGCCGGCTGTGCGTTTGCGGAAAAAGGGGATGCCTGGGCGGAGTGGTTTCGGGCTTTGCCTTGGAAACCGCCTATCAGGAATTGTATCCTACGCCATGGCAGCCAGCCCCCCATTACAAACAGATTCTTCGCATGGCCCTGGACGGGGAAGAGGCCGTTCAGCATTTGCTTTCCCGGATGGGAGCGCAACTCGGCCAATCCCTGGCCATCCTGATCGATATCTTCAATCCGGAGATGATCATTCTGGGAGGAGGCTTTTCCTTTGCCTGCGAATGGATGAAAGAATCGATTATTCGCGGAATCCACTTACACAGCTTGCCTCAATTGGCCGCCGAATGCGAAATCCGGGTGTCCGATCTGGGTGACAAAGCAGAGATGCTGGGGGCTTTTGCCCTGGTGTTCGACGAGGTGTTGAGGGGGTGAGGCGTTGATGCTTAAGGTGGGGCTAGGGTTTTTTCAACAGGTCAAAAAACGCCTTCAATTTGGTGTGGATGAGCGCGCCAACCTCTTTGCCCTGCCAAATCCCCTGATCGATGGCGTCCCGGAAGTGGATCCCGCCGTAGAGCCTGGAGATGGAGGCTTCTTCTGCCGCATGCTGGAAAGAACTGAATTTGCGAACGGGCAAACCATATTCCACCTCCACATCGTCGGAGAACGAATAGGCGTCGCCAAATGCGGCGGTGAGAACGATTCCGGAGGCGGACGACGCAACGCTATGGCCCGACACATATTCCGGGAAAGGAGGCGTCTGGAGTATGGGTTTCCAGGATCGGTCGAGGTGGTTGTTGATGACCGTTTCCGGACGGATGCGGTCGCTCCGGTATTTTTCGTCCCAGCAGGCAATAAACGCGTCGTGGAGGGTGATCGCCACAAGCGTATGGGTGAGCATGGTTTTGCCCAGGTCAAACCGGCTTTTTTTACATGCTACCCCGGCAATCCCCATCCAGTGCCCGCCGGGGGAAATTTTCTTCAATCCGAATTCTACGTGGCCCATCTGGGAAATGGTATAGGGATTGCAATCCCAGAAATTAGCAATCGCTTCTTTTTCGCGATCCTTTTCTTTCACCGCCTGGTACACCTCCTCCATCAGGGCGTAGAAAGGAGCGCCGGGATTCAGGTCGAATGCGGCGGGAGGGCGCGTCAGAAACTGGTTCGCCGAATCGAGCAGGAAAGGCCGGATCGTATTCCAATGAGGCTCCACCGGAGCCATAAACGCCGGGGGCGTAGGCTGCCAGTATCCGGGCCCGCGTTTTGGAGTGTACCGCTTCAGGTTGTTCAATTGCTGGAATCCATCTTTGCTTACCCATGCAAGGACCTGGCTGACTGTTTTGTCTACGAGGTTCAGGCTGGACGCAGGCAATTTAGCCGACAACGAATCGATGGCCGGTTTGAGGCTGCTTCCTGATGGCAGGAGTCCGTAAGCCGTTTTCCACATGGCCAAAACGGAACAAGAAAGCACATCCTTTTCTTTGACGGCAGGAAGTTCCAGGTGGACGCCATGGGTCAAAGCGGAAGACAGCGGCGGGTAGGCTTCCGGACGCAAGCCGGCCAGGACTTCATAGGCTGCCAGGGTAGTATATGCGTAATATCTGGCTGCAGCGACCGGCGAGGTAACGTCGCTGACCATGATATCCGTCACCCGCTTCAGGGACGCGACGTACTGGGCGGTTGGATCGGGCTTTGCCGCGTAAAGCCCGATGGCCTGCAACGTCAACAAAAAGCTAGCGAACCACTTCATTGTTTTGTATTTTGTTTCAGGATCAAGGGTTGCCGGTTGTTGATGCCGGCGATGATTTCCGTTTGTCCTGCCAGGTTGGTTATTTTTTTCAAGCTTCGAACGGCCCCCTGGATCTGGAGACCGGATACGGTTTGCGGAACATATTCAAACGATCCGCCGGTTCCGGTTCCTTTGAGCAGACAGCCATAATTCGCATCCGTCCGGCCAATCCGGATACGGGTATGCTCGACATTGCCCCCCAGCAGCACATCGGTGAATCCATCGCCGTCAAAATCGCCGGTCAGTATAGCGTGAACCGGCGAAAAGTTGGCTTCCACCGGCAAGTTCCTCGGGTGCAGAACGCCTTGCCTGTTTTCGAACCATTGGGTCTCCAGGGAATTTACCGCCAGTTTGGGGCTTTTGGTCAGTTGTGCTGGGCTGAATATTTTGGCCAGGGTTGCCCGCGCATACGAATCGTAGGTTACAAATTGCTTTCTTAGTCCGACGATCTGGTCGGTGATTTCATCTCTGGTAGGGAAAGGGTAGGAGGCCCCGCCGATAGAATAACACATGATGGGGTCGATATAGCCATTGCCGTCGAAATCATCGAAATAGAGCTCAACGGGTTCCTGGTCGGAGGCTTTAAACTGGGCGTTGAGCCCCCAGTTGCCGGCGATGAGATCGGCGTCGCCATCGCCGTCGAGGTCGGCAGGGTGAAGCGCATTCCACCAGCCGGTTTTGGGTGAAGGAAAGGCCTGTTGGGAAATATCCCTGATTTCTCCGCCGGAGTATCCGAAAAACAGCAGGGAGGTCCATTCTCCGCACACGGCTAATTCCTCCAGTCCGTCGCCTTCCAGATCTATGGTAACGGCATGGGTGACCATGCCCAGCTTGGCTTTCCAGGCGATGTCAAAAACACCTTGGCCTTTGTTTTCAAGCACAACACTTTCAGACGCCAGCGGATAGGCGCCTTGTTCTACCCGGGCGCCGATAAAGAGGTCGAGATCCCCATCCTGGTCGTAATCCCAGGGTACGGCAACCGAGCCGGAGAAGTTCAGATCAGGCAGCGGGTTGGCGGAGGGGAAAAATAGCCCCCCGGAGTTGGTGTACAGCCTGTCCTGCAAGGGCAGGCCCGAATCCGGAGCGCCATAGCCCCCGGAAACGACGTAGAGGTCCAGGTCCTTATCTCCGTCCGCGTCAAAGAACACGGCAAAGGCGTCCTCGTACCGGGCGTCGGCCAGAAGGGCCGGCTGGTTGGATGGGAAGAAGCTTCCGTTTTTCAGTTGCAGGTAAATCAAACCCGGCTTGCTTTCTGGCCCGCAAATATAGAGGTCTTGCAGGCCGTCGCCGTTGATGTCTCCGGCGGCTATTTCCGGGCCGTGGTACGATACCATATTCGGAATGAGGGGCTGTACCTTGAAATCGTTCACCATCAGTTCCTGGTGTACATATTTGAGGGTGTCTGGAGGGAACGCAAACACCGTGGCGGTTTTGCGGGCGCCTTCAGCAACGGGGGCGCAAGGACCTGAATCCAGGAAGCGATAGGTTTTTCGGGGAGTGATCCCGGTGTACAGGCAGGATTTGGAGCCGGAAGGCCAGGCGATCCGGATGGAGTCGACCGACGTTTCGGGAAGCCCGATATGGAGCGGCGCCGCGCTGGAAGACTGGAATCCATGCACGGGATAATGCTCCCCATGAAAAATACCTTTGGGAGTATAAACCGTTACCTGGGCGCCAACGGCGCGGGTATTCAGGCTTTCAGAAGCCAGTTCGATCCGGATAAACGATTGGGACAGGCCCTTTTCCACGGCCATGTTCTGGTACACGCCTGCCGGGGCGTTCATCCGGTTGAAGATCAGGTCGAGGTCGCCGTCGTTATCGAGATCGGCATAAACGGCGCCATGGGCATAGTCTTTACCGGCCAGGCCCCATGCTTCTGTCCTGTCCTTGAATTGGCGCCCGTTGAGGTTTTCAAAGAGGAGGTTTTGGAGGGGGGTAGACTTGATCGATTGGAGCATACCGAACATTTTTTCGTCGGTCGTCCCTTGCAGGTGTTTAAGCCGTTCGTCGGCGTAAAATTTCATGAAGTCGCGGTTGATCATATCCCTTCCGTAGCCGTTGGTGACGAAGAGGTCTTTGAAACCGTCGTTGTTGTAGTCAGCCAGCAGGGCCGACCAGCTCCAGTCGGTATTGGAGACGCCGGCCACCTGGCCGATTTCGCTGAACGTGCCGTTGCCGTTATTTAACTGGAGCATGTTGCGCATCAACTGGTGGTGGAAGCCGTTGTCCACCATATTGTTGTAGAGTTCAAAGTTATCGGGGGCGTAGAGGAGTTTTTGCCGTTCGTTATCGCGGGGGAGCATGTCGAGGGTGAAGATATCCGGCCAGCCGTCGTTGTTGACGTCGGCAATGTCGTTTCCCATGGAGAAATTGGAAAGATGCTGGATTTGCTGTTTCAGCACTTCGCGGAAGGTTCCGTTGTGGTTGTTGAGGTAGAGGTAATCTTCTTCGACATAATCGTTGGATACGTAGATGTCGGGCCAGCCGTCGCAGTTGACGTCGGCGATGTTCAGGCCAAGGCCGTATCCCAGGGGGTTGGATTTGATTCCCGCTTGCTGGGTGATGTTGTGAAAGGTTCCGTTTCGGTTTTTCATACAGCCGGTCGCCTAAGCATCGGGATCGATTTGGTTTTTGACGAAAGCGGCGTCGAAGTTTCGAAACTGCTTGACGTTGTGGTTCAGCACAGAGGCGTCCAGGTCGCCGTCCAGGTCCAGGTCGAAGAAGGCGGCCATGGTGCTGTGCCCGGGGTCGTCGAGGCCCATTTCGGCGGCTTTGTCGGTGAACGTCAAGTCGCCGTTGTTGATAAACAGCTGGTTTTTTCGTTTTTCGGGAGGAGCGTCTCCGGAGAAGCAAACGTAGAGGTCGAGCCAGCCATCCCCGTTGACGTCGGCGACGGACACGCCGGTGGTCCATCCTTTGGCGCCGGCGACGCCGGCCTTTTTGGTGATGTCCTCAAACCGGAAGCCGCCAAGGTTCAGGAAGAGTTTATTGGGCCCTATGTTAGAAGTGAAGTAGAGGTCGGTCAGCCCATCGTTGTTGAAGTCGCCGGCGCCCACGCCTCCTCCGTTGAAAAAGTATTCGTAGGTGATGATGTTGCGTTCGGGGGTTTCCGGCAACGAATTTTCAAAAGCGATGCCGGTTTGGGAGGCAGGGAGGGCCTGGAAGAGCGGTTGGGCCTGAGCCGGTAAGGGGCAGGATAAGGCAAAGCAAGAGGCTCCGAGGAGGAGGAACGCGATGACTGAACGTTGCATAAGGAAGAATGGTTAGCGGGGTTAAGTTCATAAAAAAAAGCCAGAACTTCAGGGTTCGGGCTTTTTTTATGCGCGGAAATACAGGCGGTTTCAAAAGGCCGTTTTTTACTCTTGGCCGCCAAAAAACATTTTATTTTTTCAGTTCGCGTAAAAAAACTGTAAAGCAGTTTTTTACGCGAACTGAAAAAATAAAATAAAATGTCACACTGGCGGATTATTTCCCGCCGTCCCACCACACACGGGTGGCGAACAGGTCGCCGCCCATGCGGGCAACCGCCGCGCCATAGTTGGCGGGGTTGGAACCGGCTTCGTTCTCCCAATAGCGCAAGCGCCTGGGGATGACATTGCCTTCCGTAGCGTTGGCATCCTTGGTCGGCGTGAGGGTGGGGTAGCCTACCCTTCTCCAGTTGGCATAGGATTCCATGTCGTTCAGGAAGGTGGCAGCCCAGAACTCCTCGGAGATCAGGCGGATTTTATCCTCGGTGCCTGCGGCAGCAAATCCTCTGCCGGCGGTGTAGGCGTTGATGTCAGCGTCCGAACGGGCGAAAGAAGGATCAAACGCCGTCCAGGCCTGGATTGCGCCTTTCACCCCATTGTTGAAGTGGGTTTCGGCATTGGCGGTGATCCAGCCCCTGACAGCGGCTTCGGCTGCCATCAATTCCGTTTCGGCGTAGGAGATGAGGTAGTAGGGATCTTCCCAATCCATGTATTTGATGTTCAGCATGGAGAACATGCGGATACCGACGCCGGGGGTTTGGAAGGTAGCTTTGTCGGCATCATTCAGCACGGTGAGAAGGGTGGTGCTGGTGTAGCCGTTCGGCAAGCCCCGCTGATTGGCCGGGGTGACATCCCAGGTCGAGGAAGCGGATACCGGGTTTCCGATACCGCCGGTAACGATCATCAGGCGGGGGTCGTTGTTGGTCTTCATCCAGTTGACAAAGGTTTCGCTGACCTTGCAATCCTGGGAGTACTTGTAGGTATTCCAGTACCCATCGTTCAGACCATTGCGGTTATGCCCTTGGGGACCGTTGAGGTACTTGATCGTGCCATTGTCGGCGTTGGAAGCAAACGTGCCGGAAGCATAGGCTTCTGCAAAAATGGCTTTTCCCGTATTGGCGTCTACCTTTTGCATGCGCATACCAACCCGCATCAGCAGGGCATTGGCAAATTTCTTCCACTTGGCGATATCGCCACCGTAGACGACATCCTGGGCGCCGACGTTGCCGCCGGATGCGCTGAGCTTATCTCTGGCCGCTTTCACATCGCGAACGATAGCGGCATAGACGTCTTTTTGCGCCTCATACGTTGGGAACCAGTTCTCCGGATTCTGCAACCCATAACCCGCCTGGGTGTAAGGGATGTCGCCGTGCAGGTCGGTGATCCGGTGCAGGTCATACGCCCGCAGAATCGTCGCTATGGCGTTGAGGTTTGCCCTGGAGGCATCGCCGTTGGTCTGCTCGATGATATTGGAGTAGAGGCGGATGACATCCGTGAAATGCCGTTCCATATAAGCGCCGCTGTACTGGGCATTGTAGTAGTATTTGTCCCCACTGAAATAACCGGCCGTCGAAGCGGTATGCTGGATCATGGTTGCCGCATACAGCATATTGGCGCGGGTGTTTTCGTACTCCCCTCCAATGCGCAGGGTAGCGGTGGTGAGCAGGAACGCCGGATCCATGGAGGTTACCGCGTTCGGGTTGGTGTTCAATTCGACCAGGTCATCCTCATTGCAGGCGTTGAGGATGAACAGACTCGTAAGGACCAGCCCTATGTTTATCCATCTATTTTTCATTTGCATCAAATTAAGATTTAATATAATTAGTACGCTGTCAACTAAAAAAGTTAAGAAATTCTCCATTAGTGTCCCCCCTCCTTCGGAGGGGGTTAGGGGGAGGCCAAAACGCTGGCAATTCTTTTATTTTTAGTTGACTAAGTCGTTAAAATCCAACGGACAGGTTAATCCCTACGTTTCTCGTCAAAGGCATAGCAAAGAATTCCAACCCTTGATCTGCTCCGCTGGAGGAATAAGCCGATTCGGGATCGATATTAGGCACATTGGACCACAACATGGCGAGGTTCCGGCCCACCAACTGGATCGAAAGGCTTTCAATAGGCAGGTTTTTCAAAGCGGTCTTAGGCAGCTTAAACCCGATCGCCAATTCCCTCAATTTGGCAAACGAAGCGTCGTATACGAGGTACTCGGTGATGTCGCTGTAACGGGCCCAGTAATCCGACAAGCGTTCTACAGGAACGGTTACGTTAACCGGAGTACCGGTAGCGGTAACGCCTTGCACTTTAAGTCCGCCACTGCGGCCTTCGAGGGTTTCCTGATGCAGGCCCCAGCGATAAGCCAGCCAGTTGGTGCCCGAGAAGATCGATCCGCCGCTGCGGAGGTCAATGAGGAACGACAAGGTGAAGTTCTTGTAAGAGAACGCGTTGATCAGACCGCCGGAGAACGGCTGACGGCCATAACCGAGAATGCTGTTGGCATCGGCAGACCGGACGGGCATGCCGTCTTCGGTATAGATTTTATTGCCGCTGGCATCCGTTGCGTGCGTCCACCCAACGATGGCGCCCAACTGCTCGCCAACGATATGGCGGACCCGTTCGCCCTGGCGTACCCGGGATTCGTTGTAGTTCAGGAACTGGATTGGTTGCCCTTTGGCGTCGAGGCCCAGATTCACGGCTTCGCTGACGTTGTTGGCCATGTTGATGGTAACGTCCCAGTTGAAATTCTTTTTGTTGACAGCAGCAACGTTCAGCATCAATTCAAAGCCTTTGTTGGTCAGCTCGCCCACGTTGATCTGGGTGCTTCCGAAACCGGAGATCGCCGAAATCCCTGCGTTGAGGATGTCGTTGGTCGTGGTCCGGCTATAGATAGCAAAGTCAATTCCCAGGCGGTTCTGGAACAGCCTCAGATCGGCGCCAAACTCCAATTCGGAGGAGGTGTACGGGCTGAGGTCGGGGTTCGGGATCGATCCGGTGGTGATTTGCCCGGCATTGGCTGATCCGTGCGGCGCGCTGAGCAATCCATACTGGACATTAAGCGCATACGGGTTGGGGCCGCCGCCGCCCACCTGCGCCCAGGAGGCGCGGATCTTGGCGAAGTTGATCGCAGCAGGAAGTTTGAAGGCGTCGGAAAGCACCGCGCTCACCCCAGCAGAGGGGTAGAACAGCGAGTTGTTTTCGGCAGACAGGGTGGAAAACTGATCCTGGCGGCCGGTGACGTTCAGGTAAAGCCAGTTTTTGTACCCAAAGTTGGCCGAGCCGTAGATCGAGTTGATGCCGATCTGGGAAAAATCAAAGATCCGTCCAGGGGCTTTGACGTTATTCACGCTGTGGAAGAACGGAACAACGAGGTCGTTTCCGCCAGTCCCTTTCTGCTTGTTGGTATTCCGCATCCGGTTTCCGCCCACGAGGTAGTCCACCGAGAAGTCGTTGAACCGCTTTTCGCCGCCAACCATAATTTCCATATTGTCCTCGCGGCGGTTAATGTACGATTCGTTGTAGTCGCCCAGAGGCTTATAAGCCGTACCATATGCTTCGGTGCTGGCCTGGTCTCTATTGGTAAAGTCGGTGCCTACCCGGCCCATCACGTAAAGCCAGCTGGTCAGGTCGTAGCGGGCAGAAACGTTTCCGAACAAGCGGTTGGAAATGTCTCTTCTATAAAACTGGTAAGCAGCCCAGTACGGGTTGGTAGAAAACGTGTTGCCCTGGAAGCGAAGTTCCGTCAGGTCTTCCTTGGCGCCTTGCTTTTCGCCTGGGCCGGCAATCACGTCGTAAGGGATTTCGCGGGGTTTGGTCACCACCGAGAAGTTGGCGTTGCCGGGAGAATCCGACAAGCGAGGGCGGTTCTGGGCATCCTGGTAAGCGTAGTTGACGGAGACATTCACCGACACTTTTTTCAATTTGCTGTTGACGTTCAGGGCTACCGTCTGCCGGTTGAAGTTGGCGTTGGGCATGATGTCCTGGTTCCGCAAGTCGGAAACGGCCAAACGATAAGTGCCGGTTTCATTCCCGCCAGAAAAAGCCAGGGAGTTGTTCAGCGTAGACGCGGTGCGGTAAAACTCGTTGATCTCTACGCCCAGGTAGGAATACGGCCTGGATACGCCGTCGAACTGGATGGTGTTGCCATCGTACTTGGCGCCTCATGCGTTGCTCCCATTCGACAGGGCTTCGTCTTGCGAGGCAAATTTTTTCCCTTGCACGCCTTGGCCATATTCGGTTTGGAAGTCGGTCATGTCAATGACCCGGTCCATCGTCAGGTTCGAATTGAACTGAACGCCAATTCCCTTGCGGGCAGCTCCCGATTTGGTGGTGATCAGGATAACGCCGTTGGCGGCGCGGGCGCCGTCTGACGCGGCGGCGGTGTTGCCCTTTAACACGGAAATGTTTTCAATGTCATCCGGGTTAATAGCCGCCAGACCGTCGCCGCCGTCGTTACCGCCCCACAAGCCTGCCTGGCCGTAGTTGTTGGTCTCGATGGGAACGCCATTGACGACGTACAGCGGCTGGTCGTTGCCGCCGAGCGAGGAACCGCCGCGGATGATCACCCGCGAGGAACCTGCCGCGCCGGTAGACGGAGGCGCTACGTTCACCCCGGCAATCTTGCCCGTCAGGGCATTGCCGAGGTTGGTGGTGCGAACTTCCTGGACCATCTCGCCTTTGATCTGCTGAATGGAGTACGCCAGGGCTTTCTTCTCCCGGGTCATCCCCAACGCAGTTACAACGACCTCGTCCAGAACGGCGCCTTCTTCCAGGGTGATTTCCAACCCTTGCTGCGCGGTCTCCACCACCACAGCCTGCGTGGTAAAGCCGATGTAGCTGATCTCCAGCGTGGCCGGCAAAGCCGTTAACTGGATGCTGAAGTTTCCGTCGAGGTCGGTAATAGCGCCGTTATTGGTTCCTCTTTCCAATATAGACGCACCGATGATCGGGGATCCATCTGAGGCAGATTTGACCCTGCCGTTAACATTTTGGGCCTGCATAGTGAGTGCGAGGAAACTCAACGCAAGACCGAGGGCTACTTTTTTCATGCGCAAGGCGTTGAAAAAAAAGCCTGCTCTACTCTGGTTAAGTATTTCAACCATACTTTGAAATTATAAGGTTAGTAAAAAAAAGCCAACAACAAAGGCTAACCCGACCGTGTGGTTCGCCTGGCAGCCGGAAAACCAGCCGGTTTAGAACCTGTGTGCGCGCACAAAAAAAATAAGTCGTTGTGCGTTCTGTTTTTGTTCCTGTTAAGTCCTTTTGACAGCGGCATTAGCCAAAAACCATACGTTGGGAATCCCGGCTTGACTCCGGGCATCTCAGTGGGAAAATGCGGTTCGATTAAGTCAAATGGCGTTCAAATACAACTTGGCGTAAAGTACAGTCAAACTACCTGATCGTGTGCCGGCCAACGTTGAGGCCTGCCCACAGGAGCTTCGGTCAGGACATAACCCTCGAAAGGAGGGGGGGGCGTTGGATCGTCTCCATGCGCGCCAATCCGTCGCCGGAATAAAAGGAAGTACCCTATGTCGGGCGAAAGATAGGAAACAAAATTTATCCGGCCATTCCTGGTAATTAAAATTTTTTAAAAAGTTGCTGCAAGATTTTGAAGGACAAAAATTTCTGGTTGGCTGCAACCTTCCAAATCCAAATGCTTCGTGGTTGGTATGTATTGCAGGGCCAGGTTTTGGTTTTTCCGCCGCACGGCTCAACCTCTGCCACCAGGGCCCCATGCCCATGCACCACACGGATTGCTGTGCCGTACAGGGCACACTACTGGACATTTTCGTTTTCCTGGCGCCGTTTCCGAAACCTGGAAAGTCTATTTTCCAAAATGTCCAGTAGTGTGCGTACAGGGGCTTCCAATTGGCAATCCAGCCGTCCTTTGCCTGGAATTTGGTTTTTCCGGCCATGCAGGATGTAAAAAATTGGCGTAATTTTCAGGGGCACCCAAAACACCCTTTATGACGCCCTTTTTGTTTCTACTCATCGGGATCGCTTCATTTCCCTTCCAATTGGGCGGGCTTTTCCACCTCCCCCCGCCGGCCCCGGAAATTTGTGAAAACGCCCGCGACGACGACGGCGACGGCCTCACCGACCTTAACGATCCGGATTGCGCCTGCCGCATTGTGAAGCCCGAACTCTTATCCCGAATCCCTCTTTGGAGGAGCGGACGTGCTGCCCGGTGGACCGCAGCCAGTTGAACTGCGCCGAAACCTGGATACAGGCTTCCGAAGCTACTACCGACTACCTCCACACCTGCGGCTGGATGGGCTGGCCGAATTTTCCCCCTCCTTTGCCCTTTCCCGACGGCGAGGGCTGCGTTGGCTTCCGCAACGGCCGGTTTGGCAACAACTCTACGCCCGGTTGGAAGGAATACTCGGGCGCCTGCCTGAAACGGCCTATGAAAGCCGGAACGACCTACCTGATCCGGTTCTATATCGGATTCGCGGTTGCCCGGTATTCGCCGCCTTTAGATGTGGTGTTCTTCGGAACGCCCGATTGCAAGAACCTTCCCTTCGGCGTCGGCAACCCCAATTACGGATGCCCTTTGAACGGCCAGGGCTGGATGGAAATGGGATCGGTTCCCGCGGCCGGGGTAAATGAATGGGTACGGAGGGAAATCCGGCTTACGCCCAGCGTCGATATCTATGCCATTGCCATAGGCCCTGATTGCACACCTGAAGACTCCCCGAACGACCTGTACTATTTTCTCGACCACCTCGTACTGGCGGATGAAGAAGCCTTCGGCTTCCAGGTCGCTGCTTCCGGCAATCCGTGCAAATCGGGCTTTACCCTGAATGTGCCGGACCTTGCCGGCAGGCAGTACCAGTGGTTTAAGGAAGGCGTGGCCCTTGTCGGAGAAACCGCCCCCGAACTGGAGGTCAAGACCGGTGAGGGGGATTATCAGGTCCGGGTGTCCGACCAGGACGGATGCGTGGTCACCCCGGTGTATGCGCACCGCCTGCCCCGGACGGAAAGCGTCCTCCATCGGGTGATCTGCCCGGAAAGCATCTTCGCGTTTCACGGGCGGCAACTTACCCGGCCCGGGGTATATGTGGACACGCTCAAAGGCGTCAATGGGTGCGACAGCATCGTGCGCCTGAACCTCACCCCAGTGCAGGAACAAACCGACAGCGTGCAGGCCCATATTTTCCCAGGAGTTCGTCCGGTGGGTAAAAGGAAATTCACCTCCCCTGGGAATTACGCCATTACCCTCCAGTCGAAAGAAGGCTGCGACAGCCTGGTCTTGTTGAAACTGGAGTACTACCAGGTCTTTCGTCCCACCGCTTTTTCACCGGACGGAGATGGGCGGAATGATTTCTTTACAGTATACGGAGGAAAGGAACTGGTTTCCATCCAAAGCTTGCAAGTATTTGACCGCTGGGGCGGGTTGGTGTATGAGGGCGCCGATCTGACCCCCAACGACAGCAATTCCGGGTGGGACGGCAGAAACAAGGACAAACCGCTTTCCCCTGGGCTGTACGTCTACCAGGCCATCCTCCGGATGGACGATGGGAAAGACCGGCGCATACAGGGGGAAGTCACCCTTGTACGCTAGCGGTTAGGTCCGGGCTTTGAGCTGATAATTCAGGCGGTCCTGGTCGGCAATGCGTTGTTCCAGGGTGTAGATGTAGCTTTGGCTGGCTTTGTTTCCATACTGGTTATAGGCCTTCTTGGCCCAGTCCAGCGCTCCGGGAAGGTTGCCAATCCGTTCGGCAGCCACCGCGAGGTTGTGAGCGGCCCTGCCGGCGATTTTTTGATCCGGCGCATTGATCAATCCTTTCCAGATTTTGGCGGCTTCCTCCCATTCGCCGGACTGCACATAGCGGTGGGCCCGTTCCATAGCCTCCTGACTGCTGCCTTTGGCCGTGGTATAAAACGGGCGGCTGACGGTAATCCAGACTGGAGCAATGCGCATGCCGTATTTTTCGCCGATCTTTTCGGATAGTTCCCGGGTAGCGTCGTACAAGCTACGCAGGTTTTGGTTGCCGCCTCCTGGGTGCTTCCATATCCCGTATCTTCATCGAATTCGGAGATCACCGTTTCGTCCTGTACGACGCGGGCTTTCGGGTCGTACAGCCTCCAGCCTACATAGACGCGCAGGTTGCGCCGGGCGGTATAGGAAACTTTGGTAGTCGTGGTTCCGTCTTTTTCCTTGTGCTTGGTCGTGCTGGTAGAATACGCCACATCGGTGTTGGTGTCGAACGATTCGATCGCGGCTACTGCCTGCGCATCGTAGCGTTTGCAGATGGATTCGATTTCAGACCAGGGCAGGGGCGGCATCATATTGGCGCCGTTTTTGGAACCGCTCATTTCTATCGACGTTGTTTTTACGGAAAAACGGGGGGTTCTGGACAGGGCTTCCGTGAGGCCAAGCTGGGCGCGCCGGCGGCCTTCGCGATCTTGCCCAATCGATTCGCCGCTGAACAGGCCTTCAACCACATTGGCAAACCCCTTTTCCGGTTTGCTGCGATCAACAGTAGCAATAGACGTGATATGTTCGGGCAGTACGATCTGGGAAGGCTGTAATACTTCCAGCATGGTCTGGCTGGTGCTGCAGGAACTCAGGATCGCCAGAACGGCGAGCGCGGGGAGCAAAAAGATCCTTTTCATGGGTTTTCGGTTTTGGTCGCTCAAAATTAGATTTTTTGCACAGGTTGTGCCAGCAATCTTTTTAAACAAAAGAAAAACCGGTGTTAGTGCCATAAGTCATTCAATTATTTACTCGTAATTACTTTTTTCCCGCCTACCTTTGGCAATTCATTTTCACATGACAATGAGCAAAGCAACTCTTCAAACCGGTATGGGTAAAGTTGGGATCGATGATCTGGCCGTATATATTCCCAGGATCTATCTTCCGATGGATGCGCTGGCCAATGCCCGGGGGTACGATTTTGGAAAGCTGCGGGATGGCCTGGGGCTTCAGGCCATGTCTTTTCCGGATGTGCACGAAGATCCGGCAACGATGGCGGCGAATGCGGTCCTGGAGCTACTCCTCCGCAACCGGCTGGATCCGCGCCAAATCGGGCGTATCTATATGGGCACCGAAAGCGCTGTCGATGGATCGAAGCCGACGGCTTCCTATGTCGTCGATATGCTGACGCAGTATTTTTCCCGGGAATATGGGGCGGATTGTTTCCTTGAATGCGATGTAGTCGATCTGACGTTTGCCTGCATCGGCGCCGTAGATGCGCTGCAAAACACCCTGGATTGGGTACGGGCAGGGCAGGACCGGATCGGAATTGTCGTGAGTTCGGACGTGGCGAAGTACGAGCTGGGGTCTGGTGGGGAATACACTCAGGGCGCAGGCGCCGTCGCTGTGCTGGTGCGTCAGCAGCCTCGCTTGTTAGCTATCGACGGAAACTGGGGCGTGGCTACCCGGAGCGTGCACGATTTCTTTAAGCCGGTACGCCCGTTCTCCAAAACCCAAATTGTGGCTGAGGTTCTTAAATTGGCGGGCCTGGAGCATGTCTCTCCGGAGAGTATCCTGGCTCAGATACCTCATAGTATTGGAGTGGAAGGATTTTTAGACAGCAATGAGCCCGAAATTCTGGTGCACAAAGAAACGCCCATGTTTGATGGGCCGTACTCCAATCAGTGTTATCAGGATCGGATCCGGGAAGCCCTCCGTTCTTTTGCTAAAGCGAACGGCGCTCCTGAAGGAACTCCTGTCACCGAGCGGTGGAGCCGCCTGGCCTTCCATTTGCCGTACGCGTTTCAGGCCAGAAGGATGTTCTCAGAGGTCTTTTTCGAGGAGGCCCTGAAGTCCGGTAACTGGGCTGAAATCCAAAGCGAGGTAGCTTTTGCCCAACCCATCGCCGAAGATTTTTCTTCCGACGAAGCCTATCAGGAGGCGTATGGCCAGTTTTTGCGGGCGATCACCAAGACGAAGTCGTACCGCAATTATGTACAGGAGAAAATAGAAAAAAGCGAGCGGGCATCTTCTCTGGTGGGCAACATGTATACATCTTCCATTTTCCTGGCCCTCGTCAGTACGCTGGAAGCCGACTTAAAAGAAGGCGTTGCGCTGGAAGGCCGCCGCATCGGGTTTTTTGGCTATGGCAGCGGGTCCAAATCCAAAGTATTTGAAGGGGAGGTACAGCCCCAATGGAAAGAGGTGGCCGCTCAATGGAAGCTGATGGACCGCCTTTCCGAACGCTTGCCTATCGATTACGCGACCTACGAAGGGTTGCACCGCAAAACGCTCCAGGAAAGCGTAGGCGGCGTCAGCGGAGAGTTCTTTCTGGATACCGTGAACCAGGAGCCGGGGAATTACACCGGCGCCAGAACGTATGGCTGGCAATTCGAGAAAAAAACGGATCTGATTCTTCAGGCCTGAGTACGGGCGCGTTTTTTCCAAAAGTAATAAAACGGCGCCCCGGTCAGGATCAGCGCAATCCCTACCGTGGATTCGCCCGGCCGGTTGTACAGGGTGATCGCCAGCAACACGACGCAGAACACGACGAACAAGGCGGGCAGCACCGGATACAGCGGGACCTTGTACGTGGCAGGCGGGCCTCCGTTCCGCTTGCGCAACACAAACACGCCGTAGGCGCAAAGCCCGTAAAAAATAAACGAAGCAAAGATCAGCATATCGGTGAGCTGGTCGAAACTGCCGGACATAACCAACACGCAACACCAAAATCCCTGGATCAGCAACGCGCTCCCGGGAGTATGGAATTTGGGATGCACCTTCCCCGCCGAATTAAAAAACTCCCCGTTTTGAGCCATCTTGAAAATGAGCCGGGCCGACATAAGGATCGTCGTGTTGGTGCACCCAAAAGTGGAAATGATAATCAACCCCGCGATTAACAGCGTGCCGACAGGCCCTATAATCCGTTCTACTACCGCAATGGCGGCTACTTTGTTTTGCGCTTCGTGCACTGCGACCAGGTCTTCTGCCGGAAGCACGAGATGGTAGGCGAAGTTGACGGAAAGGTAGATGGCGATGACGCCCAGCATCCCGAACAGGATAGCCAGCGGCAGGTTTCGGTAGGGATTCCGGATTTCTCCACCTATAAAGCTGAGGGTGATCCATCCTTCATAAGCCCAGAATGCAGACAGCATAGCGGAAAAGAAAACGGCAATAAATCCAAACGTGTCTCCCTGGATTGCCTGAAAGGTGGGCAGTTCCACACTGATGTTGGTCCATTTCCCGGAGCCTCCAAATACCCCAAGCAGCACGATCACCACCAAACTGGCTACTACCGTGGAGGTGGCATACCGGCTAACCAGGCTGCCGTAACGGAGCCCCCGGTAATTGACCAGGGTAAGGAACAGGATCAACCCCATCGCCAGGGCTTTAACGCCCAGGTTGGCAAAGGGATAAATCCCCCCAATGTGTAGGGATGCCAACCCGGGACCCGCTTCGGGCAAGGGGGAAAAGCGCATGCACCGACTCGGCAAAGACAAAGGCCAGCGACGCAATAGAGGCCGTCCGGATTACCGCGAAGTTGCCCCACCCAAAAAAGTAGGCCAGGGTCTTTCCGTAGATTTCCCGAAGAAAAACATAGGGCCCCCCGGAATCGGCGATCTGTCCGGACAACTCGGCTACCGACAAGGCGCCTGCCAGGGAAACCAGCCCAGCAACTACCCAGGCCAGGAGCACCCAGGTGGGCGACTGCAGTTCCGCCGTCATCGGCGCCACTTTCTTAAATACACCGGAGCCGATGATGGAGCTGATCATCAGGATAATAGCCAGGTTTAAACCGATCGACCGGTCGAGCGAAGAGGTGTTTGCGTTGGGCGTATTCATAATTAGGTTGCTTGCCTTTCAGGTGCGGTAATGGGTGGTTGATCTATGAGAAGCGAGATTAGGAAAATAACCACAGAACGACAAAGGAAAGCAACAGAATAAAAGTTGGAGCCGAACGGTGCAGGGGCATCCGTTTCCCCGTAAAGGGCTTTTTTAAAGAAGAATTTCATTTGCAGGACGAAAGGTCCAATTTTTATTCTAAAAACAAGTTTGAGTTGAAATATTATTCGATTTGGTAGTGTTTTTAATTGCCTATTTGAATCGGTTTCCCATCCAACTTTTTTTTACCTTTAATTTTTTAACCGGCTACCGGGGCATGTCCCGATAGGGTAGCGCGCAAACCCCCTGGCGTTCATGGCTCTTTCGTTTCAACACCTTCCCAAGGTCGAACTGCATCTCCACCTGGACTGCTCCCTGAGCCGGGAGGTTGTCCATTTGCTCGAAGGCGGCATTGACCAGGAGGAATACCTGCGGCGGTTTGTCGCCCCGGCGGATGCTGCCGGACTGCCCGATTACTTGCTTCGCGCCCTGGAAGGCATCCGTCTGATGCAGACCTCCGAGCAATTGCGGCTGGTGACGTTTGACTTGTTTGATCAGTTGCGCAAAGACCGCATTCTGTACGCCGAGATCCGCTTTGCCCCTTTGGAGCATACCCAGGGCGGACTAAGCCCCTGGGAGGTGGTGTCTCACGTGGAAAGTGCCATGAGCGAAGCCATCGTCCATACCGGCGTGGAGGCCCGGCTGATTCTTTGCACGCTCCGGCACTACGACGCCGCGCAAAGCATGGAAACCGCCCAACTGGCAAGGGACTTCCAGGGGTCTTTGGTCGCAGGGTTTGACATTGCCGCAGACGAGGCGGCCCACTCCCTGGACCAGCACCTGGAAGCGTTCCGCTTTGTTCGCGAGCATGGTATTCTTTGCACCGCGCACGCAGGGGAAGCCAGGGGCGCGGAAAGCGTCTGGGAAACCCTGGAAAAGATCGCTCCCCAGCGGATCGGGCATGGAGTCCGCAGTATCGAGGATCCGGATTTGATCCCAACCCTGAAACAGCGCCATATTCACCTGGAAGTATGCCCAAGCAGCAATATCATGACCCGGGTATTCCCCTCGTTTCCCGAGCACAGCATCGATCAGTTGTTCCGCCATGGGGTCTCTCTCAGCGTCAACACCGATGGACGGGCCATTTCCAACACCACCCTGAGCGAGGAATACCAGATCCTGCACCGGACTTTCGGCTGGGAAGAGGGCCATTTTCTGCATTGCAACCTCAACGCCCTGGATGCCGCCTTCGCCGATGAACCGACCAAAGCCCGACTGCGCGAGGCGTTGGTGAAAGGATACGAGGTGGACGGGGGACGGTAGACGGTAGACGGGGGACGGGGACGGTAGACGGTGGACTATTAAATTGATTGTCTGTTTTTTATATTTCAATATGCTTGTTGTATCGAACACCTTGCCATGTCCTGTCGACACCCCCCTGTCGGCTGTCCCCCGTTTCCCGTCTCCCGTCGGCCGTCTCCCGTTCCCCGCCGGCCGTTTCCCGTCCCCCGTCCACCGTCTCCCGTCCCCCGTCGGCCGTCTCCCGTCCGCCGTCCCCCGTCTCCCGGTGCTTGTTCTGCTTTTGATCCTCGTGGGATGGTTTTCCGGGTGTATGCGGGAGCAAACCCAGGCGTTTCGGGCATACCACGAAAAGGAAGGCGCTTTGGCAGATCTCTGGATACAGGGGGGGACGGTATGGAATGGGCTGGATACTATTTCCCGGAAAGCAGATGTGCTGGTACGGGGGGATGAGATCCGGTATATCGGCTGGGTTGCTCCGGGGAAGGTTAGGGCCAAAACGGTTATAGACGCCCGGGGCAAAGTGGTTTGTCCGGGTTTTATCGATACCCACGCGCATGGCGACCCTTTGGAAACGCCCGAATTCGCCAATTTCCTTGCCCAGGGTGTGACCACCATTTTCCTCGGCCAGGATGGGGCGAGTCCGGAAGAGGACCTTGGCGTCTGGATAGAAAAAGCTTCTGCTGCAGAGCCCGGTGTGAACATCGGGATGTTCGCAGGCCATGGCACGCTTCGGGCGCTTAGCGGGATCGGGTACAAGCCGGATCCAACCGAAACAGAGATCCTCCAAATGGCCGGGCTGCTCCAGAAGGCCATGGATCAAGGCGCATTCGGATTGAGCACCGGTCTGGAATATACTCCCGGGCTCTATGCTCCGGAGCGCGAACTTGTCGAACTGGCTAAGGTGGTTGGCAAAAACAAAGGCTTGATCACCAGTCATATGCGCAACGAGGATGACGAGGCATTGGACAATTCCCTCCGGGAGTTGCTTCGGCAAGGCCGGTTTTGCAATGTACAGGCTTCTCACCTGAAAGCCGTATACGGCAAAGGAGCGCCCAGGGCATTGGAGGTCCTCACGCTTTTGGACTCAGCCCGGCAGGCGAACAAGCCCTTCTCCGTAACGGCGGATGTATACCCATACACGGCCAGTTACACCGGCATTGGCATCGTGTTTCCCACCTGGGCAAAACCGCCCAACGAGTACGCGTCGGTTGTTACGCAACGACGGGAAGAACTGCTCGCTTATTTAAAAACCAAAGTCCAGGCGAGGAATGGTCCGGAAGCCACCTTGTTTGGAACCAAGCCCTATGCAGGCCAAACCCTGGCCCAGCTTGCAGCAACCCAGGGGAAACCTTTCGAGGAGGTATTGCTGGACATCGGCCCAGGCGGCGCATCCGCAGCCTATTTCGTGATGGACGAAGCGTTGCAAAACCGCTTGCTCCAGGATCCTTTCGTCATGGTTTGCTCCGATGGGAGTCCTACGATGCGCCATCCGCGGGGGTACGGAAGTTTTGTGAAAGTTATCGAGACCTATAGCCTCAAACAAGAAGCATTCCCCCTGGGAGAAGCCATCCGCAAAATGACCGGGCTGCCCGCCCAAACCATGGGCTTGTCCAACCGCGGAATGCTGGCGCCCGGGAAAAAAGCGGACATCCTGGTATTCGATCCATCTGCGTTGCGGGAAAACACCCGGTATGACGACCCGTTCCAACTCGCCACCGGGATGGATTGGGTGATTCTGAATGGGAACCCGGCGATTGCCCAGGGCAAGATCCAAAACGGGCGTTGGGGAAAAATGCTTAGAAAAGCCAACTAATTGTTCGACAAACCACTCTTTATTGTATGAATAGGATAGGACCGCCTGGCTCTGGCGATTATGCCGCTTTTTACGAAACGTATGTGGGGAAGGCCAAAACGAATGATCTTCTTTCCGGCCTGGAGTCCGCATGGGATTCCCTGCGCGCTATGATAGCGCCTTTGGACCTTGCCATGCATGCTTACCGGTATGCTCCCGAAAAGTGGAGCTTGAAAGAGATTCTGATCCACCTGATGGACGCCGAACGGGTGTTCGCCTACCGTGCCCTCTGCCTGGCACGCCGCGAAACCCAGTCGCTCCCCGGGTTTGACGAGAACCTCTACGCCCTTCATATGAATGCAGATTCCAGGGACATGACGGATATTCTGGAGGAATACGAGCTGATCCGCCGATCGACGATCCACTTGTTCCGGCATTTAGACGAAGATTCCCTGGACTACCAGGGGACGGTTAATCAACATCCGTGTACCGCCCGGGCTTTGGGGTATATCATCCTCGGGCACCAGCTTCATCACCAGCAGGTTTTTGAAGCGCGGTATTTGGGAAGGGAGAGGGGAGACGGTTGACGGTTGACGGTTGACGGTTGACGGGGGACGGGGGACGGGGACGGAAGAGGGTGGACGGGGGACGGGAGATGAGTGAACCTTGACTTAGATTACGCCGGTCAGGGGACCGGCGGATAGTTCCGCACGAAATCTGAGGATTTCGGCGAGCAGGGGGGATTTCGGCGAGCAGGGGAAATCTGAGGATTTCGGCGAGCAGGGGAAATCTGAGGATTTCGGCGAGCAGGGGGTGGACGGGAGAAAGAATAGAGTTGAGGAAATAGCGTTATAAAATAAAGGCTGAAACGAAAAATGGGCAAATCTCGGCAAAAGCCTTTAACTTTCCCCCTCAACCCATTTTTGGAGTAAAACGCGGCCCATAACCAGATTAGGTATTCGTGGAGCGGTCGCTCTTGTCTTATTCCTGATCCTAAGCAACCAAAAGATGGTATTTACCCTGATCACCGGCGCCAGCACCGGTTTGGGAAGAGCGTTTGCATTCGATTGTGCAGCAAAGGGAATGAACCTGATCCTGGCGGCTTTGCCCGGGGAAAACCTGGACATGCTCTGCCAGGAAATCACTCAAACCTATGGCGTGCAGGCGGTTTTTTATGAAACCGACCTGACGCAGGAAAAGAGCGTGGAGGATTTGGTTTCCTGGGTGTTGGGAAACTATCGGGTGAATTTCCTGATCAACAACGCAGGTATCGGGGGTACCCGGTCTATTTTCCATGCGCCGATCTCCCTGGTGGACGCTATGCTGCGCCTGAACGTCCTCGCCACGAGCCTGCTTACCTGCTCTTTGCTGCCGGAATTGCAATCGCACCCGCAATCCTATGTTCTCAACGTCTCCAGCATTATTGCGCTGAGCCCGGTAGCAAATAAGATGGTTTACCCAGCCTCCAAGGCCTTTGTCTATTCGTTTTCCAGGGGCTTGTATCAGGAGTTGAAGGGGACGAATACCCATGTCAGCGTGGTTCTTCCGGGGCCCATAGCCACGAACGCTTCCGTGAATAGCCGCATTAAAAAACAAGGCTGGCTCGGTCGGATGATGCTCTTATACCCGGAGGAAGTTGCCCGGATATCCCTGGAGCAGACGCTGAGGAAACGCTCCGTCATCATTCCCGGCATGGCAAATAAACTGAACTGGCTTCTGCTGATCCTCTTTCCAACTAAATTTCTGCTCCCCTTTTTATCCCGCCGGTTTTACAAGGAAATGGAGGCGCCCGCCGACCCCGGTGCAGTTTCCCTCTCCGCGGTCTCCCATCAAAATTCCAACCACTAACCCCCACTCACCCACTCACCCCACTTACCCCACCCCCCACCCACCACCCACCACCTCTAACCTCTAACCTCTAACCTCTAACCTCTACCATGTCCAATCCCGTTTTCATCACCGGCGGCACCGGATTGATTGGTGCGCATATCCTTTCTGCCCTGCTGGAAAAAGGAGTTTCCGTCCGAGCCCTGAAAAGGCCGGGCAGCGACCTGGCTACGGTGCGCAAAGTACTCGGATATTACCACCCAGACGCGGACGCCGTGTTTTCCCGTATCCATTGGGTGGATGGAAGCCTGAACGATCCGGCCTCCCTGGCTGCGGCTATCGGCGACGCCCGGCAGGTGTACCACTCGGCAGGCATGGTCTCTTTTGATCCGCGTGACCGGAAGGCGTTATTTCATGCCAACGCAGGGGGAACCGCCGCTATCGTCGATTATTGCCTGAAAGCAGGAGTCGAGAAATTGTGCTACATCAGTTCGGCGGCTACGTTGGGCAAACCTTCGGACGGGGAACTGGTAGCGGAGAAGATCCACGAAGAAACCCCGTGGCGCCTTTTGGGTGATGAATCCGACTATGCCATGAGCAAATACGAAGCGGAGCAAGAGGTCTGGAAGGGAGTGGACCAGGGGTTGAACTGCGTGATTCTGAACCCAACTATCGTGATCGGCCCGGGCGACTGGTCCCGCAGCAGCTCCAAGTTGTTTGGAACGATCTGGAAGGGATTTCCTTTTTATTCGTCCGGCTCGAACGCTTTTGTCGATGTGCGGGATGTGGCCCGGGCCGCGCTTACCTTGACAAACCATTCGGTTTCCGGGGAACGGTATGTCGTAGTGGCGGAAAACCAGTCCTTTAAGCAGGTTTTCGATTGGATTGCGGAATATTTGGGCAAAAAGAAACCGTCCATACCGGTTTCCCCTTTGCTGGGAGCGATTGCCTGGCGGGCAGACTGGCTACAAAGCCGGATGAAGGGGAAAGGGCCGGAGATTACCCGGGCTACCTTGGCGTCCGCGCGAAAGCAGTATTTTTTCGAACGAAAAGATTGTCCGGCACCTTGATTTTTCGTTTATCCCAATAGAGACTTCTATTCGGGATACCTGCCGTTTGTTTTTACAAGAACACTAGAAGCTATTTCAAAACTATAGGATATGGTGTTCTCCCCCTTTGAAGGGGGTCGGGGGGATGAAACCTATCCCCAGCATTCGGAAGTTTCATCCCCCTAGCCCCCTTCAAAGCTAATCTTGTAGGGTTTTTTCCTAAACCATGGTTTGGTGAAGTCCAGCTTCCGTTTTGCCCCCGGCCTCGGGGTATGTTCTTTTTTTGCTCGCCCAAAAAAAGAACCAAAAAAAGGGCGCTCCTACGCCCTACCGCTCCGTGGGAAACGCCTTCGCTCTATGGGCTTCAACCGCTTTGAACACCGGACGTTGCGTTTATCCTGCATTCCAAGCGGTTGACCCCATAAGGCGATCCCGTTCTTCGAACGGGACCGGCGGCGCTTCCAGGCTCCGGGCTGCGGAGGGCAATTCAGAGACAAGCCGTTAGTTATGAAAAACACTACAAGATTAGCTTCAAAGGGGGAAAGTGCTTCGCCAGCTTTTGCCATGGGGTTAAGGAATGCCGCCCACACCCTGAAAAGGGTTTTGAGATAGCTTCTAATCAGGGCCCTTTTTGAGAAAGCTCCGGTTTTTCTCCTGCACCTTCCGGACCATGGCCGTAACGGTATTTCGGGGAAGAAAGCGGTGGGCGTTGGCCAGGAGGTAATTGATCCGTCCGGGGATGGAAATCGTTTTTCCTTTTTTCAAATCGGTAATGGCTTTCCTGCCAACAAAATCGGCGGAAGAACTGATCCATTTATTGGCGGTCATTTCGGGTTTACCCACCCCTACACCCGCTTGAAAGCCGGTCGGCGTCAGGCCAGGGCAGAGCACCGTAACGCTTACCCCCGTTCCCTTGACTTCATTTGCCAGGGCTTCAGAAAAGGAAAGGACATACGCTTTGCTGGCATTGTACACCGCCATGAGCGGACTGGGCTGAAAACCAGCCACCGAGGCGACGTTGAGTATCCGTCCCTGTTTTCGGGCGATCATTCCGGGAAGGACGAGCTTGGTCAAATGCGTGAGGGTCAGGACATGGAGTTGGAGCATCCGGCTTTCTTTTTCCCAATCCGTTTCCTGGAACAACCCAAAGGTTCCAAACCCGGCGTTGTTGACCAGGGTGCTGATTTCGAGTTCCCGGAGGCGGGGATGGGAAAACACGTGTTCCGCCGCCCCGATCTGGGCGAGATCCAGAACCAATGGGATGACTTCGCAATCCGGCGCCAGCGACCGGATGGCGTGACCTGCCTTTTCCAAAGCGTCTTCCCGGATGTCGGCGAGAACGAGGTGGCTATGGTCTGGCGCCAGCAATTTGGCTATCTCGAATCCGATCCCGCCGGAAGCGCCGGTGATGAGGGCTGCGTGGTTTTTCATGTGGGTTGATGATTTTAGGGAGCAGGGATTAAGGGAGCAGGGAGTAAGGAAGCAGGGAGCAGTTCTGCTCCCTAATCCCTGCTCCCTGCTCCCTTCTCAAGCCACTCCAGCGTCCGGCTCATCCCTTGCCGGAGGGGCGTAATCTGATATCCAAGGGCCGTCTGGGCTTTTTCGCTGCTCATGGGCCAATTTTGAGCCAATTTGCGAACGAACTCCGGGACGATCAGCGGTTTTTTACCGAACAGTTGGGCCATAGCATGCTCCCATCCCGCAAAGAGCATCATGACCGGCAGGGGGAGCGGGAGCAATGCCTGGCGTTGACCGGTGAGTTCGCGAAGCAGATCGAACAGTTGGTTGTACGACGCGTTTTCACCGCCGAGGATATATCGTTCTCCGGAAATTCCTTTTTCCATGGCTGAGATATGGCCTTGCACGACATCGTCGAGGTAGACGTAATTACCAATGCTTTCGCCGTTGCCCGGGATGATCCGCCAGGTTCCCCGGCGGAACTGATCGGCCAGTTTCGCCACGGAGTTGCTTTCGTTGAGCGGACCTGGCCCGTATATCCGGGTTGGGTTGACGACGACGACGTCCAGCCCCTGTTTCAGGTAGGAGAAAGCCAGGCTTTCTGCCGCTGCTTTGGACCGTTCATAGGCGGAAGCCATTATGGGATTGGGGTTGGTGGTTTCGTGCACGGCAATACCTTGCCCAGGAGACGGCCCATCACGCCGCCGGTAGAGGTAAAGACCAACCGTTGAACGCCGGTTTTGACTGCTGCGTCCAGCACACGGCGGGTTCCCTCCACGTTCACCCGGTCAAACGCGCCGGAATCTTTGCTCCAGACGCCCGCCTGAGCGGCCAGGTGGTACACGGCATCGCAACCGTGCATTCCCTGTTCGAGCGCTTGCAAATCCAGCACATCGCCCTGGATGAGGCGAATGGGAACACCCTTTAGCTCGTTGCCTTTTGCCGGCGAGCGCATCAGTGCGGAGACCTGGACTCCCCTGCCTGCCAACTCGCGCGCCAGCGCGGCGCCTACAAAACCCGTGACGCCTGTGAGAAACACCCGCATATCAAGCCGCTTTTTTTATGCGCATTTCAGGATGATAATAAATCGACAACCATTCGTTGCTTAAGGCCATAACCACGTGGACCGTGACCGCCAGCCAGATGGAACCGGTGGCAAAGGTAAACCAGCAAAGGACGAATCCCAAAGGAATTGCCCCAAGGGTTTCTTTTTCGCCTTTCGGGAGGTGAGCCAGCGCATAGACCGCCACGTTAATTGCCGTTGCAACTGCAAAACCTTCGGCATGAAGCACCAGGAAAAACAATAGGCCCCGGAACAAAAATTCATACGCCAGGAGGTAAAGCGTCCAGGTCAGGCTACTCCAAAACACCAGCCTCCACGACCACTCCTTCACCCGGATCTGCGGATACATGTCCAGGTTGCTTTCCTTTCGCGCATTGAAAAACGTGATCAGAACGATGACTACAGAGAGCAGTGCGGTAGCCCGGAGCGATTGGGACAAATCCCCTTTGCCCAGCCCGATCAGGTCCGGGTCGCGGGTCTGAAATAGCCAGGTAACGCCAAAAGGCAGCAGCCCAAGAAAAAGGATACCCAACAAACGCTGGGCAAAGATCCGGTTTGGAGAGAGCCTCCCTCTGGCCGACCTTTTTCGGATCCAATGGCGAAGTCCGTGGGATTGGGCCAGGAAATGGTAGGTCAGAAATCCTGCCAGCGCCGTAGAAAGCGCAAAAATAGTAGGTTGATCGTCCGGCGGCATTTTTGGAGGTACGGTTTACGGTTTACGGTTTACGATTTACGGTTTACGGTTTACGGTTTACGATGTACGGTTTACGATGTACGGTTTACGGTTTTACGGTTTACGGTTTACGACGATGTACGGGGTACGATATACGGTTTACGGTTTACGGTTTACGGTTTACGATGTACGGGGTACGATGTACGGTTTACGGTTTACGGTTTACGGTTTACGATGTACGGTTTACGAGGTACGATTTACGAAGTACGATTTACGAAGTACGATTTACGAAGTTTGATTTACGAAGTTGTGGAGCTTCGAACCAGGGTAATATTGAACAGTCTCAACCGCAACCCCTTACCTCGCAACTTCGCAACCTCGCAACCTCGCAACTTCGCAACTTCGCAACTTCGCAACTTCGCAACCTTCGCAACTTCGCAACCTCGCAACCTCGCAACCGCGCAACTTCGCAACCTCAACCTCGCAACCGCGCAACTTCGCAACCTCGCAACCTCGCAATTTCTAAACCCGATATTGGGCCCTGAGGTTATTCAGTTCGGCTTTTAGAGTTAGGATTCGGTTTTGTTGTTTTGGGTTGTCGATCAGGTTATGGAGCTCGTTGGGGTCTTTTTTGAGGTCGTAGAGTTCCCAGGCGTCGATATCATCGTAAAAATGAATGAGTTTGTAGCGTTCGGTGCGGACGCCGTAGTGTTTTTTCACCTGGTGCCATCCGTGGGGATATTCGTAGTAGTGGTAGTACACGGAGTTACGCCAGTTTTTGGCTTTGTTTCGGGTCCATACGTTTTGAAGCGGCAGGCCCTGCATATCGGCAGGAGGGGCAATGCCTGCCAGGGTCAGGAAGGTAGGGGCGAGATCGAGATTGAGGGCCATCTGGCGGGAAATTTTCCGGCGGGAATGGCTTTGGGATAGCGCATGACCAGGGGTGTGGTAAACGAAGGCTCGTACATAAACCGTTTATCGTACCATCCGTGCTCTCCGAGGTAGAACCCCTGATCGCTGGTATAGACGATCAGGGTGTTTTCGGCGAGTCCTTTCTGATCGAGGTAGTCGAGCAGGCGGCCGATGTTTTCGTCAACCGACGCGACGCAGCGCAGGTAGTCTTTGATATAGCGTTGGTACATCCATTCGGTCAGGGCTTTTCCGGTAGGCGGATTTTCGCGGAATTGTGCCCGGACCGGACCGTAGTGGGCATCCCAGGCCTGTTTCTGTTCCGGTGTCATGCGGTTGTAGTCGGTCAGCCACCAATTGACGGTGGCGGGCAAAGGGGCGCCGTTGCCTCCGGTTCCGGTCTCTTCGGGGTAATCTCCGGGAAAGAGTTTGAGATCGTAGGAGAGGAACATATTCCCGATCCGCATATCCTGCTCCCGCGCTGCGGGGGAGCGGCTCTCGTAATCATCCCAAAACGTTTCGGGCAGGGGCAGGTCCTGGTTTTCATACAAGGAAAGGTGTTTGCCGTTGGGCTGCCAGTTTCGGTGGGGCGCTTTGTGGTGCACCAGGAGGCAAAAAGGCTGGTTGGGGTCGCGTTGTTCGAGCGTCTGGATCGCGTAATCGGTGATCAGATCGGTGGTATATCCGATGGCTGAGGTGGTGTCGCCGTTGTCGATCAAGCGGGGATTGTAATATTCCCCCTGGTCGATCAGTACTTTCCAGTGGTCAAAGCCGGTCGGGTGGGATTTGAGATGCCATTTGCCTACCACCGCCGTGAAATACCCGGCTTGCTGGAGCAATTTTGGGAAGGTCATCTGGGCGCCGTCGAATACGTCGCGGTTGTCGCGCAGCCCGTTCAGATGGCTGTATTTTCCCGTTAGCATTACTGCCCGGCTGGGGGCGCAGATGGAGTTGGTTACAAAGCTTTGGTCGAAGCGGATGCCTTCCCGGGCGATGCGGTCGATATTGGGCGTTTGGATCAGCGGGCTCCCATAACAGCTGATGGCCTGAGAGGCGTGATCGTCGGACATAATGAACAGGATGTTGGGCTTTCGGGCGGACTGACCGAAGGCGAGGACGCTGGACAGGAGGAGAAGAAGTACGATGGACGGGAGACGGGAAACGGGAAACGGTGGACGGTGGACGGAGGACGGTAGAGGGAGGACGGGGGACGGTGGACGGGAAACGGGAAACGGTGGACGGTGGACGGGAGAGGGTGGACGGTGGACGGGGGGACGGTGGACGGGGGACGGTGGACGGGACGGGAGACGGAGGACGGGAGAGGGGAGGGGAGAGGGGAGGCGAGGGGCGGGGTGCGGAAGAGCGAATTAAAGATGGAGATGGTCATGGCTGGAATGGTGTTTGGACGAATAAAGATATCATTTCTTAAAAGTACTTTTTGCCCGGTTCAATAATTAGGCGACTTTTATCGTTGGAAAGGGGTTCCCAGTCGAATAAGCGGGCAATCCCAGACCGGTTTTTCTAAATTTCCCCGACAAACGTTTTTTCATCCGACAATACCCGTTCGCACCTTGAAGCCATCCCTGTATTCCTTTTTTGTTTGGTCTGCCGGTTCCGACCGGGAAGTTCTGGACCGATGCGGCAAATCGGAGCACATCAAGCATGCCGGTTACGGGGGCCTTGTGTGGGTTCCTGCTGTCCTGGGCTTGTTTTCGATGATTTACGCCATTTCTACGCTTACCGGCAAATGGCCGGTTTACGTTGCGGCGGGTACGGTTTGGGCCCTGATTGTGTTCATTTTTGACCGCTTTATTGTTTCGACGTTCCGAAAATCGGATAGCCCGCGTAAGGACATCCTGTCGTTTCTTTTCTTCAGCCGGTTGCTGTTTTCCATAGGAATCGGGATTGTCGTTTCCCACCCGCTTGTTTTGCTTGTTTTTGACGACAGCTTGCGCCAGGAATTGCTAACGATGCAGGATGAGGGAGAAGAAAAGCTCTTCGACGATTACGAAACCTCGATCAACGTTGTTCGGGGCCGGGATAGCTTGCTCAAGGCCGAAATTGAAGCCAAGCTATTTGAACGGCAATGCAAGGAAAAACTCCTGCTGTTTGAGATGAGCGGAAAAGACACGACCCTCAATTGCGGCACCACCTCGGGGATGCGCCAATACGGCCCCAGATCGAAGGAGATCAAAGAAGAAATTACCTATCTCAACACGGAGATCGCGGATCTCCGGATGCGCAATTTTGAAAAGATCAGTGAAAACAACCAGGAGACCGTCAAGCTCCAGAAAGAAAGGGAGGAAAAGGTTGCCGCCTTTCGGGAGCGGTTCAGCACCAATTACCTGGCCCGGGAGATTGCCCTGGAACGGCTGATGAAGGAAGAAGTAGGCGGCCAGACGGTGCGATGGACGATGTGGTTTCTGATTATCTTCTTCATCCTCGTCGATATCCTTCCGGTTTCCTTTAAAGCGGCAACCAAGCCGGGCGAATACGATCGTATGCTGGAACAGGAAGGGTTGTATACCAGTCAATCTTCGCCTGCCTACGAGCGCGCTCAGGAGGATTTGGTGCGTAGGTCCGTCGTCGACCAGCTGACCGGATACCGGATCGGAAAGGTCGCGGAGCACGTGTCGGGCTGGCAGGGCGCTTTTCCTGCTTTGAAAGAAAAGGTGGGCGAGTATATCAACGTAGAAATACCATATGGTTCCCACCGGGAAACGCAGCCTTCCGAGCCGTTCAGCCTGATGGGCGCCGACGCCAGAACCCTGTGGATGCGGGCGATCCGCTTCCTGTTCTTTACCTTCTTCCAGACGGGCTGTTTGTATCTGATTACGAAACACCCTGTATTTCTTGGGTGGGCAATCCCGGCGCTGTTTCTTCTGAATATTGGCGTGGATTATCTGGTCCGCCAGTTTTTTACCTCTGCAAAACCGGCCTAATTGTTATGGAAAACCAACCTGCCCGCCAAGCGGACGCTCCCAAAATGATCTTTGCCTTCGGTCAGCAATTCCTCGTATTTCTGATTGTCCTCAACCTGGGCGCCCTGTACGCGCTGGCCGACTTGTACTGGAAAGCCGACCGGACCCAGAAAGCGTTGGAACAGCAGCAAACAGACCTGTTGAGGGATTCTTTGCGGCGGGAGGTTATTCTCGACAGCATCCGGCTGGCGCATCCTCTACCGGTAGATTCGTTAAACGCTTCCGCTTCCGGCGCCCAAATCTAGCGTTCAGGAAATGCCAAGCACCTTGGCTACCTCGCTTTTATAGCTTCGGCCTATGGGGAGTTCCTGGTTGTTGATTTCCACATGGTTTGGGGAAAATGCCTGGATCTTGTTGATAGCTACCAAAAAAGACCGGTGGATTCGGAGAAAGTCGCCGTCCGGCAGTTTTTGTTCCAGGTAGCTGATTTTCTGTTTGGTGACAATCCGCCGTCCTGGAAGGTAAATGATGACGTAGTCCTTTAGGCTCTCGATATACTGGATATCTTCCAGTGGAATCTTGATCATTTTCTTATCTGCCCGGACAATGATATTTTCCTGCCCGCTGAGTTGGGGCAATTCTTCCTGCGATGCGTTCAGCGCCGCAGGCGAAGGCGGCGGCCCGGGTTTTTGAAGGAGGTTAAAGGCTTTGCTGACCGCTTTCAGGAACCGGCTGAACGGAATGGGTTTGAGGAGGTAGTCCAGGGCATCGAGCTCAAAGGCTTCGATGGCAAAATCCCGGTAGGCCGTCGTGAAAACCACCTTAGGCGGATTTTGCAGGGTTTTCAGGAATTCAATCCCATCCAGGCGCGGCATTTGGATATCCAGGAAGATCAAATCGATCGGTTGGGATTGGATCAGGTCGAAGGCCTGAAGGGCATTGTCGCATCGGGCCACCAGTTCCAGCCCGTCTACTCTCCGGATATACGATTCGAGTACGTCGCGGGCAAGGGGCTCGTCATCGACCAAAAGGCATTTAAGTTTCATAGCTTATTTATTCGATCGCCGTGGCCGCTTCTTTTTCTTTGGCGGCGGCTTCCGGCAGCTCGTCGGAAGGTTCCAGCGGAATGCGCAACACGGTCATAAACATATCCTCTTCGTCAAAAACCTGGAGATCGTAGTGCGGGCCAAAGAGCAAATCGAGCCGGCGCTGCACATTTTTCAGCCCGATCCCTTTGGTGTACCCCGTGTCGGTAAGAGGGATCTCCTGATTGGGCGCCTTGCTGTTCTCTACCCGCAGGATGAGGGCGTTTTCTTTGATGGTTAGGTCGATATTTATAAAGGCGTCTTCGATATCCTGACTGGCGCCATGCTTGAAGGCGTTTTCAATAAAGGGGAGCATCAGGAGGGGAGGGAGCATCTGGTTGCCTATATTGCCGCTTTGGGTCAGGGCCACCTCCAGCCGCTCGCCATACCGGAATTTTTCCAGCTCGATCATGTTTTGGATTTGCTGAATTTCCTTTCGAAGGGAGATCTGAGGAACATTGCAGTCGTAGAGCATATAGTCCAGCAGGTTGGACAGCCTTAGGACGACTTCTGAGGAAAGGGGGGAGTTTTGCAGCGTGAGGGCGTATAGCGTATTCAGTGTATTGAACAAAAAGTGGGGATGAATCTGGGCTTTGAGGAATTTCAGTTCGGCGTCCAGTTTTTCCTGGCTGAGTTCTCTGGCCAGTTTTTCGTTTTGGTAGTTGCGTTTAACCAGCTTAATGGCGGCAGCTACGAATACGATGGTATATACATTGGTGGTTTGTTGTATGGCTTTGCCCAGGTCGGTTAAAGGGAATTTGTGGTAAGGGTAGTCTGGAAGATAAACCGGCACCCAAAGCCAGTGGACCACGAGCCGGTCGAAGTAGCCAAACACGACGGCGGTGAAGACGAATAACAGCGTGAACCCGGCATACCGTTTCGCGTCGAGAAATTTGGGGATGAGCAAGTACAGCGTGAAGTAGGTCGCCGCCATGGTTGCAGGCAAGGTGCACAGGAACTGGGTGATCCCCCGGACGTAGTCGTTGTGGATGTTCCCGTACAGCAAGGAGAAGAAAACGAGGTAGATGATCCAGAACAGCACATGCGTCCAGATGCGGTTCCTTGGTTCGGTCAATTTATTGAGTAGTTGCTCCATTCCGTATTGATCTATGGATACAAAGCTAAAAAATGAATTGAATAAGCGCCATTTTAGCGATGAACAACATGTTTGGGGGAATGAAAGCCAAAGAAGTTTCCGTTTTCGGCATTAATGCCCAAAGGGGCGCTTTTGGAAAGAACCCAGGCGCCAATGGGCAACATTTTATTCTTGGTAATTCGTAACAGGGTATTTTTAACAGAAGAAAAGTGATTTTCCTTTATTTAATAAACGGCATTGTGAAGTCCCGCTGGCTGCTCAAGCAGCCGGCGGTTTTGCCGTTTTTTTCTGGCAATATGTTGTACTCATACTAATCCTAATTGGGAGGCTTGCCAAAGCCTCCTGTTTTTTATCCAGGGATAGGACGAAATAGGACTAATCGTTGTAAGCAACGAACCGGCGGAAGCTGCGTTTCAGATCTTCCATGGATTTCTGAAAATCGGAAAGTTCGGATTTCAGCAGGCGATGCACGCTTTCTTCCTCCCCGGATGGCTCCGGGTCGTTTCCCATTTGCTGTTCGTGGCCCAGAATACGGGCTTTAAAATCCTGAATATGGAGTTTTTTTCGAACCAGAATCTCCCGGTACTCGTCTACGTGCTCAATAATGGACAATAGGTCGGGATGCTCCTGGATGACTTTTGAAGTTCCCGTTCAAAAATCCGGAGCTCTTCGGAGTAAAAATCCAGCTGGCTAAGCCAATCCCGGTGTTCCTGGTGCGGCGAACTGCGCATGGTGCTTTCTTCTTTCATATGCCGTGCATTATTTTTCCAGGATTCAGGGACGGCCAGATGCGCGGTTTCCGTTCCTCAGTGCAAGCTCCATCTGGCCGGTCCGTTGTTCAAAAGATACGCTTCTTTTCCCACCCGGCGATAGGATAATCATCACCCGAAGGGTTGACGATTGTCAGTTATGTGCCGGTTCGTTCTTCTTCAGGTCCATGTACTTTTCGAGCAGGTTGGGCAGTTTTTCAAAAGCGGCATTGATTCCGGTGCTCATGTTGGATTTAACGGGAAGGAACATAATGGCGTCCTGGCGGGTCACCAGAAAACCAATGGGTTCCACTCCAATACCGCCGGCGAGCCCGACGCCTTCTCCGTGGGCTGCTTTGGGGTCGCCGCCTTCCCCCATGCCCGATCCAAAGCCAAGCCCTACCCGGATCACGGGAACGCAATGAAATTCGCCAAGTTGGAAGGGCGTTCCAATCACCGTGTCGGTTTTGGCTTCATTTTTAAAGAACTCCGTCATTTTGGGCAGCATTTCTTCCAGGTTCATTTTTTACTATTTTTGGTTAATAATACACGCGCTACCGGCCAAAGAAGGCCCGCAGGAGCCGGAAACCGGAGTTTTCTATTTCCAGGTCGATATCCGTTCTTCCCAGGTAGTTGATCCGTATCCCATAGCGGGGCGTCTGTATAAAATACAGCAAGGGGAAAAGCCAGGAATTGACGAGATAATCCCCTGTGTCGAGGTCGATCCGAAATCGGTGTATGCGAAAACTCGCCAGAAGCCGTTTGATGGTTTTCCAGGAGAAGGATGTTTTGGCCTTTTTTTCTGGTTTCGGCGCGGGGGCTTTCTTCTGCTTTGGCCGTTCTTTACCCGTGCTTTCCGCCAGGAGCATTAACCGGGTGAGCAGCCATTGCCTTTGCCAAAACAATATCCGGACGCGAATCCATAGGTCGTCTTCGGCAGGTATGACCTGGGCAACGGCTAGTGGCGCCCAACTGATCTGATAGCGTTGCTGACGGCTGTTCAAGCATAGCCGAAGTGGGGCAAACAGAAGAAAGAGACTATTAACAACAACAATACAATGAACCCATAAAGCAGGATCATGTCAGGTGAATTTTCCCTTTCAAGTTGCATTTTATTAATTTTGATGGCACTGATTTAAGTCATCATTGCATCAAATTATGGCACATAAAACACTCTTGCAGCGCATGCGCGCTTTCCTGATTACCTCCGTGATGGGCGGGCTGGTAGTCGTTCTCCCGGTTACGATCTTTATCTGGCTGATCCGGACCGTCGTTCGGGCTGTCGCCCGTATTCTGGACCCGGTGGAGCATGTTCTCAGTCTTCCGGAAGGTTGGGCCGCCTGGGTTGTTGATTTGACGGCGTTCGGCATCACGCTGGGGTGTTTCTTTCTGATCGGACTGGTGATGCAAACCAAGGCAGGGAAAGCCTTTTTCAGCGAATTGGAAGACCGGCTTCTGGAGCCGCTTCCGCTGTACAGCACCCTGCGCGACGCGGTGCAGCAAATGCTGGGCCAGGGGAAGCGGCCTCCTTTTCAGGAGGTGGTTTTGGTAGATGTTTATAGCAATAAAACGCGGATGCTGGGATTTGTGGTGGACGAACTCCCCGACGACTATTTGTCTCTTTTTGTCCCCACTGGTCCTAACCCTACCAACGGGTACGTTTTTTTCTGTCATAAGGATCAGGTGACCCACCTGAAAGCGCGGCCGGAAGACGCCGTCCGGGTGGTTATTGGAGTGGGAACGGGGGCTGCTTCGTTGTTTGAGGGAGAGGAAGCGCTTTTTGCCAGCCGCTAAGCCGGACCTAGATCTCCTCCAAATCCTTGGTGATGAGGATAGGGCAAGGGCTTTGCCTGGCCATAAACTCGGAGGTGCTACTTTCGAGGAAAGCCGCCCACCCGGACCGCTTGTACGTGGTCATGGCGAGCAACTGGGCCGAGTGGTCCTTCAGGTATTGGAGGATTACCTGGCGGGGAGCATCTCCGCTCAGCAACTGGAAGGAGAACATGGGGTTGGCGCTGTATACCTCGGCCAATGCCCCCAACTTTTCAGCTGCTGCCTGCCGTTCGAATTCGCCTTCGGAAACATGGATGATGTCCACTTTGCTATGGAAGAGCTTGCCCATTCGGCTAAGCAAGTTCAACGCCATGAGGTCGTTGAAATGAAACGAAGTGGAAAAGACCAACCGGTCGAAGCCGGCATAGACCGAGCCCGAAGGAATGAGCAATAAGGGTAAAGGCGATTTGCGGACGAGTTGCTTCGCCAGCGCCGCCGTACGGGGCGCCGATTCCGGTAAAACGATCAGGTCGGCCCGGATTTCCAAAGCGAGTTCGTTGACGCCGTCGTCGTCGTCCAGCCAGGATTCCAAAAAATCCTGTGACGCCAGATCTGCCGTAGTCGGGGTGTGGGCCTGACTAAAGGAAATTAAGGTTTCTCTCAAGTGCTTGGACCGTTCCTGTCCCCGGTTAGGGGGCAGTTCCATCAAAGGGTTACAGCATACTTGGGCCAGAATCGCCTGGTAGCGGGAGGCGAGGGCGAAGGCAAATTGAAAAGCCTGGGGCGCTTGGTCGGAAAGGTCGTTGAGGAAAAGAATCTTGTGCATAGCGGATGTCTTTACCTTAAAGATAAGGAAATCCGGGGTAATTTGGAAGGGCGGTTTTTTAGATTTGGGGGGAGAGGCTGGAGCCTCTCCGGGGTACAGGGCACGAGGCTGGGGCCTCGCGCCAGGGGACACGAGGCTCCAGCCACGCAGCAGGAGATTAATTCCGGTCGCGGCCGTTATGCTTTTTGCGGTAGATGCTACGGCTGGCTTCATTCTGCTCCTGGTGGATGCGGGCGCGCTCGCCTTTCGTCACCTGTCCATCGGCTTTGGCCCGGCGCTTGGCCTGGCGCACATCCTGCTGCTGCTCGGCGATAACCGTGCGCTCGACTGCGGTGATTTCGCCGGTGTTCATACCATGGCGGATGCGTTTTTGCTGCTTTTCCTGGCGGTTTTTGACGCCGGGAGTAGCGGTTTGAGCATACGAGGTAGCAGCGAATACCAAAAAGAACAATCCTGCGAGAAACAATTTGAGTTTCATGGTCAATGATTTTTATGTGGGTGAATGAATCGCATTTGTCCCTTTGGACTCCTCTTGCAGGTAAAGGTTTAAAGCAGGGCGAAATTTTATAAAACAGACTTGTTGCGGTGGGTCCAAGGGAAGGAAAAGAGCTCTTTTTAACCCGTGCGGATTCCCGCCTCAACAAATGAAATTAAAAAAAGCCCCTTTCTTTTTCTGATAAGAAAAGCAAACCTGT
Source organism: Haliscomenobacter sp. (assembly GCA_016713275.1). Classification (GTDB taxonomy): domain Bacteria; phylum Bacteroidota; class Bacteroidia; order Chitinophagales; family Saprospiraceae; genus JADJPL01. The sequence goes on along the minus strand of JADJPL010000008.1, from coordinate 71,026 downwards.
TTGGGAATCCGGTGAATACCCTACTTTTGCTGCACTCAAATCCAGGACCATGCCCAAGAAGCGGAACTCAGCGCTCCTTTTTATCTTTATCACCATGCTCATCGATGTGACGGGGCTGGGGATCATCATCCCTGTTTTGCCCAAGCTGATCATGGAGCTGACGGGCGCAGGCCTCAGCGGCGCGGCGCAATACGGGGGTTGGCTGATTTTTACGTATGCGGTGATGCAGTTTTTTTTCTCTCCGGTGTTAGGAGGGCTGAGCGATCGCTACGGGAGGAGGCCGGTACTGTTGTTTTCCTTGTTTGGTTTCGGGATCGATTATATTTTATTGGGGTTGTCGCCCAATATTTGGTGGTTGTTTGCCGCCCGGCTCATTTCCGGGATAACCGGCGCCAGTTCCACCACGGCGGGCGCCTATATTGCGGATGTGAGCCCTCCGGAGAAGCGGGCCCAAAACTTTGGTCTGATCGGGGCTGCTTTTGGGCTGGGGTTTATTCTTGGGCCTGTGCTGGGAGGCCTCCTGGGCGCGTATGGTAGCCGCGTACCGTTCTTCGCTTCCGCCGGGTTGGCGTTGATCAACTGGCTGTATGGGTATTTCGTCCTCCCGGAATCGCTGAGCGCGGAGCACCGGCGCCCCTTCGACTGGAAGCGGGCCAACCCACTGGGCTCGCTGATGCAACTCCGCCGCTACCCCCTGATCCTCGGCCTGATGATTCCTTTCGTGCTGATCATGCTCGCCGGCTTTGCTACCCAACGCACCTGGGCTTACTACACCATGGAGAAGTTTGGTTGGGATGAGCGCATGGTCGGCTTAAGCCTGGGGTTTGTGGGCGTGATGGGCGCCATTGTCCAGGGCGGACTTACCAGGAGCCTCATCCCGCGGCTGGGCGCCACCAAATCGATCTACGCAGGACTTTTTCTGTACGCCATAGGTATGGCTTTATATGCCGCCGCCAATCAGGGCTGGATGATGTTCGCCATCACCGTGGTGGCTTCTCTCGGCGGATTGGCCATGCCCGCCTTGCAGGGCGTCATGTCCAACGAAGTTCCCCTGAACGAGCAAGGGGAACTGCGCGGAGCCCTGACCAGCGTCATGAGCCTGACGTCCATTTTTGGCCCCCTGATCATGACCAACCTGTTCGCGTTCTTCACCTCTGCCCAAGCCCCTGTCCAGCTTCCAGGCGCCCCTTACTGGATGGGCGCCTTGCTGATCGCGGCCTCGCTGTCGCTGATCGTCAGGTTGTTGAATAAAAGGATGTAGAGGATGAAAGGGATGTAAAGGATGTAAATTACATCCTCTACATCCTCTACATCCTCTCCACCTCCCTACTCCAAAACTCAAAAAACACATGGTCTACATTATCATCGATTTTGATTCAACCTTCATGCAGGTGGAGGCATTGGAAGAACTGGGTGAAATCGTATTGAAGAACCCGAAGGAGAAAGCCCGTATCCTGCAGGAAATCAAGGACATTACCAATCTGGGGATGGAAGGGAAGCTGTCTTTCCATGAATCCCTGACCCGGCGAATGGATTTATTAACCATCCATCGCACCGACGTAGAGAAGCTGGTCAAACGGCTTCGGAAAAAAGTGTCGGTTTCCTTTTCCCGCAATAAAGCGTTCTTTAAGAAATACAAAGGACAGATCTACATCATCTCCAGCGGCTTTAAGGATTTCATCGTGCCGGTGGTGGCCCCCTACGAAATCGATGCCGATTTCGTGCTGGCCAATACCTTTACCTACGACGAAGCGGGGTGGGTGACGGGCTTCGACCACGACAACCCTCTGGCTTTCAGCAAAGGCAAACCCAAGGTACTCCGCCAACTCAATCTCGACGGAGAGATCTGGGTTATCGGCGATGGATACACAGACTATGAAATGGTCGAAGCAGGCATTGCCCACAAGTTTTTTGCCTTCACCGAGAACGTGCTTCGGGAGAGCTTGCTGGACAAAGCCCACCATATCACGCCCAGCTTCGATGAGTTTCTATTTGTCAACCGAATGCCCCGGGCGTTGTCTTACCCCAAAAACCGGATCGGGGTAGCACTCGAACGGGATATTCCAGCCGAGGCGGCGGCCCAATTTCGCGACGAAGGCTATCAGGTGGAAATCCTGGAGGAGCCCCTCACGGAGGAAGCCCTCCACCAGCGGGCAACGGAGCTCTCTATCCTGGGCGTTCTGCCCGGCACCCTCGTCTCGCCTGCATTTCTGGCTTCTGCCGGCCGCCTCATGGCGATTGGGGTATTTGGCGCCGGCGGTGCAGTTCGTCAAGTTGGTACTGCAGCTGCGGCTCAGGGCGTAGCTTTGTTTGACGCCCCCTACACCCATACCCGGGCCCAGGCGGAAATGGTACTGGCCCAAATGATCTTTCTGTTGCGCGGCCCCGCCGCATGGATGGATGCGCTATCTGAAGTTCAGCCTTCGTATGAATTACGGGGGAAAACCCTGGGCATCGTCGGTTATGGGCATTCCGGCCAACAGTTATCCATTCTCGCCGAATCCCTGGGGATGGAAGTCCGGTATGTGGACCTCAACAACAACCCCGCGCTCGGCAACGCCCGGCAAGTGGGGAGCCTGGCTGAATTGGCGCGTGTGGCCGATATAATTTCCCTGCACCTCGATCACCGTCCCGAAAACAAAGACCTCTTTAATGCAGCTACCTTGCGCCGGATGCCCTCGCACGCCGTGCTGCTCAATTTTTCCAATGGCGAAGCGATCGACCTGCCTGCGCTGACTTCCCTGCTGGAAACCGGAAAATTCCTGGGCGTTGCGCTGGACGCCCTCCCTGCAGCCCCTACCGGCAAACAGCTGGACGCGCTCTCCCGCCTTCGGCAGATCGCCCGGGTGCGGCTTACTCCCGGGATCGGCGGAGATACGGTGGAATCCCGCCTTCGTGCCGCCTCCTTCGTACCCGCCCGGCTTATCGAATACATCAATACCGGCGCCACCCAAGGCAGCCTCAATTTTCCAGAACTTCAGCTCCCCGTCCTGAAAGATGCCCACCGGCTGATCCATATCCACCTCAACCGGCCCGGTATCCTGGCTCAGATTAACGGTATCCTGGCCGAGCATCGCATCAATATCCTGGGGCAGTACCTGAAAACCAACGAGCAAATCGGCTATTCGATCACCGACATCGACAAGCGCTACAGCAGAAAAGTGCTTAACGAACTCAAACGCATCGAACATACGATCAAGTTCCGGACGCTGTATTAAGCCAAAGTCAAAAAAAATCTTGCCGGATATAATAAAGTCGTGTATTTTTACTTTAAAATACAAAGTACTTTAAAATATTCACATGGAAACACAGGAATCGTCCTACGGACAAAAATTCGGGAACTGGCTGCGCCGGTCCCTTGCGGTCAAATTATTGGCTATTGGTTTTCTTACCTTGTTGTTGATGTTGCCCAACGGCTTGATTTTGAACCTGATCTCGGAACGCCAGTCGCGAATGTCGGAAGCGTCGGCGGAAGTCAGCGCCTCGTGGGGCCCGGCGCAAACGCTCACCGGACCAATTCTTTCTATTCCGTACACCGAATGGACAGACCTGGAAGATGGCAAACGGATTGCCTCCAAGAGGCTGGCGCATTTCCTTCCCGAGACCTTCGAGGTGGACGGCAAGCAGCGCCATCAGACCCGGAAACGGGGGATCTTCGAGGTTATTCTGTACGAAACGGACCTCCAATTGAAAGGCGCATTTGCCGCTCCGGATTTCCAGGCCCTGCATATCCTTCCGGAGAATATCCTGTGGGAGGAGGCGGTGGTTTCGCTGGGCATTACCGGGATGAACGGGATTCGCAAGGAGTTGTTGCTGGATTGGGGGCAAGCTCCCCCATTGCGCATGGAGCCTGGAACGGCGGCCCCGGGCCTGCTGGAATCGGGGGTGCGATCGCCCGTACCCGTCCAAAAGGGGGAAACCGAATACCCTTTTTCTCTGGGGCTTTCCTTAAACGGCAGTTCGTCCCTGCATTTCAGCCCCGTAGGCAAAACCACGAATATCCGCCTGGCCTCGGATTGGCCATCTCCCAGCTTCAACGGGAACTTCCTCCCCACGAACCGGAATATAAGCGCCACGGGGGCGAAAAAAGGATTTGAGGCGGAATGGCAGGTGCTCGATCTCAATCGCAACTTCCCCCAGCAATGGGTTGGCGAAGCATACCATCCGGACCAATCCGCCTTTGGCGTGCAGCTGATCGAACCGGTAGACAACTACCTCAAAAATACGCGCTCCGCCAAGTACGCTATTCTGGTGATCGGGCTGACGTTTTTGATTTATTTCTTCTTCGAAACCCTGAAGCACGTGCATATCCATCCCTTCCAATACTTTCTGGTCGGGCTGGCCATCATGGTCTTCTACCTGTTGCTGCTGTCTTTATCCGAACATATTGGCTACGATTTGGCCTATTTGTCGGGGGCGGTGGCCACGATCGGACTGATTGCGGCGTACAGCGCGTCCATCCTTCGGTCGCCCCGGATGACGGCCCAATTGGCGCTGCTGCTCTCGGCCATCTATGCCTTCATCTACATCGTGCTGCAATTGGAGGACTTTGCCCTTCTGGCAGGCAGTTTGGGCGTATTTGCCGCTCTGGCCATTGTGATGTGGACGAGCCGAAAGGTCGATTGGTATCAATTGTAAGGGCAATGCTTTGCTGCGTCAGGCTTCCAGGGCCTGGCGCAGCAAAGCCACGCTGATCAGGTGGTGGGAGGCGTCAAACACGGCTTTGCCGTGCCGGAGCAGAATGAGTTGCGGGGATTGGTGAACCACCTGGAAATCCTGGGTAATGCGATTGGAAATCGGGCGGTGCGCAATGAGGTCGAGGTAATAGAACTCCAGCTCCTCGGGCTGGAACCCCCATTCGTTTTCCAACCGGTACTTCGCATGGGCGCTGATGCCGCAGCGCGTCGAGTGCTTGAAAATAACGACCGGCTTTTGGTGGGAAAGCGCGATCAACTCCTCAAGTTGTTCTTCCCGTTGGAGGACTTTCCAGGGGCCGTAGAGTGCTTCGGATTGGAGAAAATGGTCTAAGTAGCTCATCGGTTCAAAATAGCAAGGTTATCTTTCCCTTAACCGGATTTTGCAGGGGATGGTTTTATAAATTGAAAAAATAATTTTTTTCAATTTATTTTATTTAAAATAATTGATAATCAACAGGTTTTATTTAAAACGGCATAAAAAAAACCAAAAAGGAACGGCTTTTGTCCATGTTTTTGAGGGACAACCCGCGTAGCTTTGTGTCATAAGATTGATTACCGGGCTAGATAAAATTTGAAAGGCTGCATTTGGCAGCCTTTTTTTATTTGGCCTGTTCCTTTTTGGGCGCATCAACCCTTCCTGCACGACCGAGGCAACCAGTTTCCCATCCAGGGTAAAAATACTTCCCCGCGTGAATCCCCTTGCGTTGGAAGCGCTTGGGCTTTCGATGGCGTAGAGGAGCCATTCGTCCATCCGGAACGGCCGGTGAAACCACATGGCATGGTCGAGGCTGGCCATTTGGAGTTGGGTGAAGGCAGTAACGTCTGCATGCGGCTGAACCGCCGTAGTGAGCAGGTTGTAATCGGAGCTATACGCGAGAACAACCTGGTGGAGGCGGAAATCGTCGGGCATTTCGCCTTTCCCCTTCATCCAGATATGGCGGAACGGCTCGGATTTGATGGGCAGGGCCGGGTTGATCAGCTCGACCGGCCGGAACTCGATGGGGCGGTCGAGGTTCAGGAAGCGCTTCATGCTTTCGGGGATCATGTCGGCAAATTGGGTGGCCAGCTCTTCCCAGCTGGGCAACTCGTCGGGCAAGCGGACTTTGGGCATAGGGATCTGGTGATCGAACCCTTCCTGGACGGCCTGGAACGACGCCGACATCAAAAAGATGGCCTCCCCTTTCTGAATGGCTTTCACCCGGCGCGTGGTGAAACTCCCCCCGTCGCGGATGGTTTCCACCTGAAACACGATGGGACGTTCCAAATCGCCGGGCAATACGAAATAGGAGTGCAACGAATGCAGCACCCGGTCCAAAGGCACGGTGCGCATGGCGGCAACCAGCGATTGGGCGAGGACCTGCCCTCCGAAAACGGTCTTGCTGCCGACCGTCTTGCTATGCCCCCGGAATAAGTTTTCTTCGATCGGTTCCAGATCCAGTAATGCCAACAGTTCCTGTACGGTTTTCATGAGCGGGTAGTCTGATTTGATCCCTCCAAAGGTAGTGCATTCATCCCACAAACAAGCAGTTGACTTCTTGCCGAAAAATGTACTATCTTGCGGAATAATTAGAGGTTAGACGTTAGCTGTCAGACGTTGGAGGCAGGAACCCCAATTATTTTCTGATTGGATTGTTTCGACCGCCTTCCACGTTTAGCCGATGTCCCCCTGTCCAACCTCCAACCTCTAACAGCTAACGTCTAGCAAAATGCGATGGTTGACCTCTGCCCGGATGACCCTGTCATACGCAATCCTGTTGGGTTGCTGCCTGCCTTGGCGTGCGCTTTCCCAAGGCCATGCGGGGGTGTTGGAACTGCAGGTAGCCAACGACCGTTACCGGCTGGTGGGTATGTCCGACCGGTATTTTACCAATGGGCTGTATGCCTCCTTCCTGGCGCCAGAGTGGGGCGCGAAACCGCTTATGGGCAAAGGCCGGTTTGAGCTCCGGGACCTTTTTCTGCCGTTCGGAAGCCGATCCGCTCAAACCTGGTGGGGATTTGGCGCCGAGCACCAGATTTTTTCCCCTGCCGATATCCACCAGCCCCTGCCCGCGTCCAGAGATTATCCGTACGCGGCGTTGTTCCTGTTTCATTTTTCCCAGGAGAAGCTGCAGCCTGGCGCCTGGAACGAGCAACAAGTCCGTTTTGGGGCGCTTGGAGCGATTGCTTTTGGGGAGGAACTTCAAAAACTGGCCCACAGCATCGTCGGGGTCGCCGAACCCATTGGGTGGGAAAACCAGTTACAAAACCAAGCTGTCTTGCAGGGGCAATGGACCACCCGGTATTGGACCAACCGTTCCGGCGGCTTCCCGCTAATTCCCGGCTTGTATAGCCGGGTAGAAGCCGGTACGCTATGGAATACAGCCGAAGGAGGCTTGTGGCTCTCGCTGGGCCGCCTACCTTTCCATTCGTTTTCCAAAAGCGGGCCTTTTTCCGTTGGCCTCTTTGCTCAGGTTGGGGCTCGCGCGGTGGCATCAAACGGACTTTTCCGGCAACTGGAAGACGACCTGCTGCGCCGGCTGCTTCTTAGCGGAGAAACCTCCGTGGAAATCCAGTTCAAGGGCATCACCGTACGGGTGTTTCAACACCTGCAAAGCCCGGAATTTGAGTCGGCCTATGTACATGCCTGGGGAGGCTTGGCTCTGCGGTTCAACGGGATCTAAATCGCGGTGTCCCTTACAGCACCCGGGTCGATTGCCAGGAAAACAGCTTCCACGTGCCTTTTTCTTTGCGGTAAACGGAGGTGAATCGCAACGTCATGTCAAAGGCGGCGCCCTGAAAGATGCCGCTGACTTTGACCACACCGCGGGACAGGCCCGTTTTGCCCCATGCGCGAATAGCGTCGCTTTCCGTCTTTTCCATGGACAGGTATTGGATTGCGCCCCCGCCCACGGTGTGCAGGAACCCTGCTTTCGTTTCTACCAGCGCGTTGGAGTGAATATACATCAGATCGTCGGCCACCAACCCCGACAGCAGCGCTGTATCCCGGCTGATTTGAGCGCGAAACCGCATGTGCTCGGATTCGGCCACGGTGCGCTGGCCCGCAGCCGGGGTGTGCATGCCAATGAACAGAAGCAGTAATGCCCAAAGACCTGGTTTGATTTTGTTATTACCCATACGGCATTGGCGTCTAGAAGCCATCTCAAAATTATAGCATATTGGGTACTCCCCCTTTGAAGGGGGTCGGGGGGATGAAACCTCCCCAGCATCCGGGTTTCATCCCCAACCCCCTTCAAAGGGGGAACTGTCAGCCTTTGCCATAGGGATAAGTATTGCCGCCCCCACCCTGAAAAGGGTTTTGAGATAGCTTCCAGTACAAACCTACCATTCATCTCTCAATCTGCGTTGTTCAAAAACAGCATTGCCATCCCACTCTAACTTTCCTGCAGATCAGAAAAATCATAGGCTGCAAGTTCTTTGTCGCTTTCTTTTTTGGCAGGATCTTCCATGCGAACATAGGGGATACGCAACCGTTTGAGCAAAGGAAGAAGGATTTCCATATCCCGGATATTGCGTATTTCTAATACTAATTTGGTCATTCTAAGTCAATGATTTACTGCAAATATAACTGGTTTTTTAACGCCTTTCAAGGTTCGTTCTTCTTCCTTACAACCCTCCTTCTCCCCGGTAAAGCCGGAGGGGGCTTTTGAGTTGTACTTTCAGGACGGTCATATAGGGGTCTATTTTGCTTTGGGGAACCTGAATATACGCCAGGCCCGGCACGGCGCTCCAGGAAATCTTGCCGACGATCTTCCAGGTAGCCGGGGCATTGGCGCCCAGCACGGAGATGCTTTCGATCTCGTTGATCAAGCCTTTGAGGACGACTTCTTTGCCGGGGTTTCCGGCGAGAAACAGAAAGAGGCTGGTGCTGTCTTTGGAGAGGGTCGTGGGGCCGTAAAAGTGCCCCTGCGGCAAGGCGGGCTGGGTTCCGAAAACGGCTTCGGCATGCTTGCGGTTCCATGCGCCCAGCTCTTTGAGCACGTGGACGCTTTCTTCGGGAATCGTGCCGTCTTCCCTGGGGCCGAAATCCAGGAGCAGGTTGCCCCCGTTGGAAACGACGTCGGCGAAGATGGTGATCACCTCGTAGGGCGTTTTCCAATTCGTGTCGGCGGGTTGATAGCCCCAGTTGTTGTTGATGGTCATGCAAAGCTCCCACCAGGGGTATTTGGGCCGGGAAACCGGGAAGTTTTGCTCGGGAGTAGCGTAATCGCCGTACCCTTGCAGGCGTCCGTTGATGATCGCGTTGGGGTTGCCGGACAACACCAGGTGGCGGACCTTCTCCGATTCCCAGCGCTCGGCGCTGTGTTCCCAGTCGCCGTCAAACCACCAAAGGTCTGGCTTCAACTGGCTGGCGATCTCCCGGATCTGCCCCTGGAAAAAGGTCCGGAAGCGGTTCCAGCGCGCATAATCTCTGGTGACGAAATACCGGGAACTGTCTTTCGTAAACCCGGGGTAATCCGGGTGCGACCAGTCGATCAGCGAGAAGTACGCCCCGCATTTGATGTCCCGTTTGCGCAACGCTTCAAAGAACGGACCGATCATATCCCTTTTTGCTGGCGTCGCTTTGACGCTGCTCAGGTCATTCATCTTCGTGTCGTACATGGCAACCCCATCGTGGTGCTTGGTCGTGATGACGGCATATCGGGCGCCACTTTCCTTGATCAGATCGGCCCACGCTGCCGGGTCATACTGCTTGAGGGTGAACCCTTGAAGCTGCTTCATATAGCCGGCATGGCTGATTTTTTTGTTGTAAAAACTCCACGACTCGTCGACCCCCTGCACCGAGTAAATGCCTGCGTGGATGAAGATGCCCAGTTTGGCGTCGGCAAACCATTGCATCTTTTCGGAAATGGCTTTAGGGTCGATTTTCGTTTGCGCAGAAGCGGAGAAGGTTCCCAGGAGCAGCGTAAATGTTAAAAGGAGTAGCGCGTTTTTCATACGGCGGCTGTTTTTTTTGAAAGATAGAAAATCTCTGGAAGGAATTTGTAGGCACTCTTCTCAAACCCAGCTCAGTATACCTAAAAACGAACCCCTTTTTGTAATTTGAGCAGCAAACCACCGAAAGGGAAAACCATGAAACTGATTCCATTTCTTTTATGCGCGGGGAGCTTATTGCCCTGCTCCTGTGCAACGAATAAAAAACCCTTCTGGGCCGGGGCGAAATCGCCGGAGGCCGTTTACCGGGTTGTTACGGAGGATCTTTTATCCCGTCCTGGTTTTATGATGTATTCCACGGAGCAGGTCAAGGCGGTCCACTATGCAGAAGTTTGCGCCGCTTTTGGAGCGGCCCGGGTCGCCGGGCGGTTGAAGGACACCCCCACCTTGAACCGCCTTTCCGCGCGGTATCAAAAGGTGACCGACGACCGGGTGGTTAATACGGCCAATCATGTGGACGCTAATGTTTATGGGATCCTGCCTTTGGAACTATACCGCCAAACCCAAAGCCAGGAATTTTTCAGGCAAGGGATGGAATTCGCCGATGGCCAGTGGAAAGACCCCTTACCCAATGGGCTGACCAAACAAACCCGATTTTGGATCGACGACGTTTGGATGATAGGAAGCCTTCAAATCCAGGCTTTCCGCGCTACAGGAAATACCCTTTATCTGGACCGGGCTGCCATGGAAACTGCAGCCTATCTTGAAAAATTGCAACAAGCGAACGGATTGTTTTTCCATGGGCCCAATGCGCCGTTTTGCTGGGGCAGGGGGAATGGCTGGGTAGCGGCGGGTTTAGCCGAGGTGCTTTCCGAATTACCCCGGAACCATCCGGCATATCCGGCGATCGTTTCCGGGTACAAAAAGATGATGCAGGCGCTGCTTGCCTATCAGGCTGAGGATGGCATGTGGCGGCAATTGGTCGACGTGGAAGCTTCCTGGAAGGAAACGTCCAGTACGGCCATGTTTGGGTATGCAATGGCTTTAGGCGTGAAAAAGGGAATACTTCCAGCAAAGGAATTTGGGCCGGCGTACCAAAAAGCCTGGCTGGCACTGACGGACTACCTCTCCCCGGAGGGCAAGATTCGCCAAGTCTGCGTCGGGACGGGCCAAAGCCAGGACCAGTCTTTCTACCTGAACCGGCCGACTATAACCGGCGATTTTCACGGGCAGGCGCCGCTCCTTTGGTTCGCTTACGCCTTATTGTTGTAGCTCCCATGCCTACCTATCATATCCATATCCGAGGCCAGGTGCAGGGGGTGGGGTTCCGCCCTTTTGTCTATAAGCTTGCCCTGGAGAAAGGGTGGGCCGGCTGGGTGTCCAATACGGCGAACGGCGTGCATATCGAAGTTAACCTTGCCCCGGAAGCATTGGCGGATTGTTTGGGCGCCCTGCGCCGTCAGGCGCCCGCTTTGGCCCGGATTACGGGCATCGAAGCCGAACCGGTGGCGGAAAAGCCATTCGAAGGGTTCGCGATCCGGGATAGTGAGGGCGGGCAAGCGCCGGATCTCCTTCTGTCGCCCGATTTCGCGCTTTGCCCTGAATGCCGGCGCGAACTGCTCGACCCGGCCAATCGCCGGTTTGGGTATCCGTTCATCACCTGCACCTTGTGCGGCCCCCGGTACTCCATCGTGCGCGCCTTGCCTTACGACCGGGAGCGCACCGCTATGGATGCTTTTTCCCAATGCCCGGATTGCGTCGCCGAGTATGGCAACCCGCTCGACCGCCGGTACTTTTCCCAGACCAATTCCTGTCCGGCCTGCGGCATCCGCCTGGGATGGTTCGACCGGGAGGGCCGAGGCGGTTTTCATCCGGATGCGGCCCAGGTGATCCGGATGGCAGCGGAAGCGCTCCAGGCGGGGCAGCTTCTGGCGCTGAAAGGCATCGGGGGCTACCTGCTGCTTGCCGATGCCTCCCGGGAGGAGGCGATCCGTCTGCTTCGGCAGCGCAAACACCGCCCTTCCAAACCGTTTGCCGTGCTTTATCCCTCTATGGAAGCGATCGAAAGGGATTTGCACGTTTCGGAACCAGCCCGGCAAGCCTTGTGCGGTCCGGTGTCGCCCATTGTCCTGCTTCGGGTGAAAGCGTTGAACGCCATGCCCTTGCCGATGCATCTCCTGGCGCCCGGGCTTACCCATCTGGGGGTTATGCTGCCGTATGCTCCGTTGCTGGAGCAACTCCTGCAGGCTTTTCCCCGGCCCCTGATCGCCACTTCCGGGAATGTAAGTCATTCGCCGATCGTGTTTGAAGACGAAAAAGCCGTTTCCGAGCTGACGGCTATTGCCGATGCCGTCCTCGTCCACGACCGGCCGATCCTGGTTCCACAAGACGATTCGGTGCTTCGCTTCACTCCGCTATCCCATCAGCCGGTTTGGCTGCGCCGTTCCCGGGGTATGGCGCCCACGCTGCTGCTGAACGCCGCCCGCTCCTGGAAAGGCAACTGCCTGGCTTTTGGCGCCGATATGAAAAGCGCTTTTGCGTGGCTCTACACGGGCAATACCTATGTGAGCCAGTACCTGGGCGACCTGGACCATTTCGATACCCAGCGCAATTTTCGCCATACGCTGGATCATTTTTTTCAACTGCTCGGCGCCCGGCCGGAGCACCTGCTGACCGATTTGCATCCGGGCTATTTTTCCCATCAATTGGCCCGGGAATACGCTTCCTCCCTGGAGGTTCCCGTCTGGACCGTTCCGCATCACGAAGCGCATGTTGGCGCTGTTTTGGCCGAACACGACTTGTTTGGCGCCGATGAACCGGTTTTGGCGGTGGTATTTGACGGTACCGGCCTGGGTACCGACGGGCAGATCTGGGGCGGCGAGTTTTTTGTTTACCGCTCCCGTACCATCCGGCGCGCCGGGCATCTCGCCTACTTTCCGCACCTGGCAGGCGACAAAATGGCCCGGGAGCCCAGGCTTTGCGCCCTCGCGCTGGCATCCGGAATACCGGACGCGGTTCCGCTGGTCCGCCCCTGGTTTACAGATCAGGAATGGGCGATTTACGCCAAATGGCAAAAACGGCCCGGCGTCTTGCAAACCTCCAGCATGGGCAGGGTATTCGATGGGGTAGCGGCCCTGTGCGGGTTTCCCGTCCGCTGCACCTACGAAGGCGAAGCAGCCATGCTCCTGGAAACGGCAGCTCTGGCCTTTTTTGAAAAACACGGTTGGGAAACGGAAACGCCCTACGCCTGCCGCCTGGATGAGGGGCAGATCAGTGTGGGCCACTTGATCGAACAAGTAGTCCGGGACCGGCGCGCCGGGGCGGACGGGGAGCGCATCGCGGCCCGTTTTCACGGGTGGGTCTGCGAGGCCGTCCGGCGGGTTGCCGTACAGGAAAACATCCGGTCTCTGGCGTTCAGTGGCGGCGTTTTCCAGAATGCCGTTTTGACCGAGTTGCTGGCGCTCCGCCTCGGGAAGGATTTTCGGTTGTATTTTCACCGGGAGATGCCTTCCAACGACGAAAATATTGGACTCGGCCAAATCGCCTTGTTTCAGGAGGGATTAATCCCCGGAAAAAATGTACCTTTCGATGCATCGCCAAAATTGCCAGTAGCATGAAGTACCTGAATGAATACCGGGACCCCGAGCTGGTGGAGGAATTTCTGAAAGAGATTCGCCAAACCGTTACCCGGCCCTGGTCGATTATGGAAGTATGTGGCGGGCAGACCCACGGCCTGGTCAAAAACGGGATTTTGGGGCTGCTGCCTGAAGAAATCACGATGATCCATGGGCCCGGCTGCCCGGTATGCGTCACGCCGTTGCACCTGATCGACAAGGCCGTACATCTGGCCATGGAAAAAGGGGTGATCCTGTGTTCCTACGGCGACATGATCCGGGTGCCCGGATCGGCGAAAAGCCTCCTGGAAGCCAAAGCCATGGGAGCGGATATCCGCATCCTGTATTCTCCGCTGGAAGCGGTGAAAATCGCAAAAGAGCACCCGGGGCGGGAGGTAGTGTTCTTTGCCGTAGGGTTTGAGACGACAGCCCCCGCCAATGCGCTGGCGGTCATCCAGGCGAAATCCCTGGGCCTTACCAATTTTTCGATTCTCACCTCCCATGTGCTGGTCCCTCCCGCGATGGAAGCGGTGCTCAACGACGAAGAGGCCCGGGTCGACGGATTTTTGGCGGCAGGCCACGTGTGCGCCATCATGGGAATGGAAGAATATGTTCCGCTGGTGGAGAAATACCGCGTGCCCATCGTGGTCACCGGGTTTGAGCCGGTGGACTTGCTCCAGGGCATCCTCATGACGGTCCGGCAGTTGGAAAAAGGGGAGGCGCGTTTGGAGAACCAATACGCCCGGGTGGTGAAGTTCGAAGGCAATCTGCCGGCCAAAACCATGATTCAAAACGCGTTCGAAGTGGCCGACCGCGAGTGGAGGGGCATCGGGACGATTCCTCAGAGCGGATACGAACTCCAAGCGGATTATGCGGCGTATGACGCGGTGAAGAAATTCGAAATCCATCTGGAAAAAGCTCCCGAAAACCCGGATTGCATCGCCGGACTTGTCCTGAAAGGCATCCGCAAGCCGATGCAATGCCCGCAGTTTGGCAAAGGGTGTACGCCTTCCAATCCGCTGGGCGCCCCGATGGTGTCTTCCGAAGGAGCATGCGCCGCGTATTATTATTTTATGCAGGGAGCAGAAGTGGGATAATAACGACCACACTACTGGACATTTTCCTTTTCCGGGTTTCGCAAACCTGGAAGGTCTCGTACCCAAAATGTCCAGTAGTGAGAATAACGACAAAACCTTATGGCCTCGATCTTGAGTTTGGATTGCCCTTTGCCTCAACTGGATTTTGACCGCATTCTGCTGGGGCATGGCAGCGGCGGGCTGCTGACCAACAAGTTGCTGGAAGCGGGCGTTTTTGATTTGCTGAACAACGACTGGCTCGCCGAAAAACACGATGGCGCCATCCTGGAGCTTTCCGGTAAAGTGGCGTTCAGCACCGATAGTTACGTCGTCTCTCCGGTGTTTTTCCCGGGAGGCAATATCGGCGAACTGGCCGTCAACGGCACGGTCAACGACCTGGCTATGTGCGGGGCATCGGCCCGGTATTTGTCGCTGAGCTTTATCCTCGAAGAAGGACTGCTGATGACGGATTTCTGGGAAATCCTGCTGTCTATCCGGCAGGCATGCGCGGTGGCGGGCGTACAGGTGGTAACGGGAGATACCAAGGTCGTGGAGCGCGGAAAGGGTGACGGCATTTTCATCAACACCACGGGGATCGGTCCGCTGCATCCCCAATCCGACATCCATACGCGGCGCGTCCAGCCCGGGGATAAAATCCTGATTAGCGGACCGATAGCCGCTCATGGGATGGCGATCTTGTCCGTTCGGGAAGGGCTGGAGTTCGAGAGCGCGATCCGAAGCGACACACGCCCCCTAAAAGATATGGCGCTTCGCCTGCTGGATACGGCAGGCGCTCAGGTCCGGTTGCTTCGCGACCCAACCCGGGGCGGCGTAGCTACTACCCTCAATGAAATTGCCCGCGACCGGAGATTGGGGATTGCCCTGGAGCAAAGTCTTCTTCCCATCGATGACGTTGTAGCGTCTGCCTGCGAGATCCTGGGCCTCGACCCCTTGTACGTAGCCAACGAAGGCATTTTTCTGGCTATCGTGGACCCGGAGGCAGAACCGGCGGCGCTGGAAGCGATCCGGTCTTTTGAAGGAGGCCAAAGCGCCTGTACTATCGGGAGGGTGGTCGTAGAACACCCTGGCCAGGTGGTGCTCCGAAGCCGGATTGGCGGCAAGCGGGTGGTCGGCATGCTTCCTGGAGAACAATTACCCCGGATTTGCTGAGCCCCGCCGGAATGAATTCGCAAACCTTGGGCTTTGGGTAGCGGGGTATCCCGTTTTTTTCGCATCTTTAGGGAAGATTTAAAGGGTATCCCGAATCATGAAAAAGATTCCGTTGCAGATCATGGCATTGGTGCATAACGAAGCCCAACCTTCCAGCTACCTGGTGATCCTGAAGGAAGAAGACGGCGAACGCCGCCTTCCGGTTGTGATCGGGAGTTTTGAAGCCCACGCCATCGCCGCCGCCGCAGAAGGCGCCAAAGGCGCCCGTCCTTTAACCCACGATCTCTTTGCCAACACCTTGCGCACTTTTTCCATTCAAATGGAAGAAGTGATCATTTCGGAGCTGCGCAACAGCGTCTTTTATGCGGTTTTGGTGTGCAGCGTGCCGGAGGGCGGGATTTTTGAACTGGATTCCCGGACTTCGGACGCCCTGGCTCTGGCGATCCGTTTTGGCTGCCCGATTTTCACGTATAGCCCTATTATGGAAGAAGCCGGTATTTTCTGGGAAGCCCCTCAGGAGAAAACCAGCCCCAGCCAGCAGCGCAACTCCCTTTCGGGGTATACTGAAGACGAGCTTTCCCTAATGCTGGAGGAGGCTCTCGAAGACGAAGACTACGAGCGGGCCGCCGCGATCCGCGACGAATTAAAGCAACGCACAAGCAATTAACCTGCCTACCTAACCACCGCCAAATTCCCATGGTATGTTCTCAAAATCTACCTTTATCGACCGCCGGCGCCAGCTTATGCAGGACACCGGCGCCGGGCTGATCCTCCTCTATGGCAACGAAGAGGCGCCCATGAACTATGCAGACAACCTGTATCCTTTTCGTCAGGACAGTTCGTTTCTCTATTTCGCCGGGCTGGATTTACCCCATCTGGCCATCCTTTTGGACACCGACGGGGCTACGGCTACCTTATTCGGAAATGAGCTGACCCTGGATGATATCGTTTGGATGGGGCCTCAGCCTACCTTGCACGAATTGGCCGATCAGGTGGGGATGGAGCAAGTGCTGCCCTACGCCGATCTGGCGG
Organism: Haliscomenobacter sp.; assembly: GCA_016713275.1. GTDB lineage: Bacteria > Bacteroidota > Bacteroidia > Chitinophagales > Saprospiraceae > JADJPL01. The sequence goes on along the minus strand of JADJPL010000008.1, from coordinate 54,565 downwards.
AAGCCCTGCGCCTCGCCATGGGCCAGGGCCGGAAGGTCCATTTTCTTCCTCCCTACCGGGGCGATCAGACCATCCAACTCGCCGAATGGCTTGGGATCCCGGTTGGGCAGGTGCGCGGGGCATCGTCGGAGGCCCTGATCCGCGCTATTGTCAGGCAGCGGATGGTCAAACATCCGGAAGAGGTAGAGGAAATGGAAAAAGCGGTGCATATTACCCGGATGATGCACCTCGCCGCCATGCGGGAAGCCCGCCCGGGCATGACCGAAGCCCATCTGGCCGGCATCGTGGAGGGGATTGCGGTTTCTGAGGGAGGGCGCCCCGCCTATGGGACGATCCTGACGATCAACGGCCATGTGCTCCACAACCACGAGCACCACAACATGCTTCGGGAAGGGCAGTTGGTTTTGGGCGATTTCGGGGCGGAAACCCGCCGCCATTACGCAGGCGATATTACCCGCACCTTTCCTGTTTCGCATGCCTTTAGCGCGCAGCAAAAAGAGATTTACAACCTGGTTCTCGCCACCGAAGAAGCGGCCATTCAGGCGGTCCGGCCAGGCGTTCCTTACCGCGATATTCACCTGCAAGCCGCCCTTCAGATTGCCGAAGGGCTCAAAGCCCTGGGCTTAATGCAGGGCGATATGGGCGAAGCGGTGGCTGCGGGGGCGCACGCGTTGTTCTTCCCGCATGGGCTTGGCCATGCCCTGGGCATGGATGTACACGATATGGAAGGCCTGGGCGAAACCTTCGTAGGGTACCGGCCTGGAATGGAGCGCAGTACCCAGTTTGGCCTGAAGTCGCTGCGGCTTGCCCGGGAACTGGAGCCTGGCTTTGTGCTCACCGTGGAACCCGGGATCTATTTTATCCCTCAACTGATCGACAAATGGAAAGCCGAGGGGAAGTTCCTGGATTTTATCCGGTACGACAACCTGGCTGCCTACCGGAACTTTAGCGGCATACGCATTGAAGACAACGTGCTCGTAACGGAGGATGGGCATAAGGTTTTGGGCCGGCCAATCCCTAAAACCGCAGAGGAGGTGGAGGCTATCCGCCGGGAAGCGCTGTCCTGACGTTCCTTGCCTATTTGGCGCGCTGGTAGAAGACAAACCCGTTTTTTCGGTAGATCTCTTCCAACTGGGGAAATTCTTTCAGTTCGTCCACTTTATGGATTTTGGCGACTACGTACACCGGTTTGTCGGCGTTGCCATAAAGCAGCCATTGCTGGTCGTGGCTTTGCGCGTGAAGGGGCTTTCGTTTCCGCGCGTAAAAAAGGTGGGCATAGGATTTGTACCCATGCGTGAGGATATAACAATCCTCATCGGCTTTCCCCTGGAAGAACTCGACCGCTGCCCGCTGGGAATACCCCTCGACCCGCTTGACAAAAAAGATCAGGGTGGCAAAAATGAAAATTGCCCCGCCGCCAAACAGAATCCGGAATCCCAGCCAGCCCAGGTCGCGCTGAAACGCCCGGATAGATAAAAAAAGCAGAACGCCCAGAAAGAGGGCCGGAAGCGCTTCCAACCCCGACCAATGCACCTGGGCATCCAGATTGGCCTGGGCAAAGGGGTCGTTGAACAAAGGCTTCAGCCAGGCGGCGTTCCTCCCCAAAAAAGGCAGCGTGAATAACAGGACCATGTATACCCCTCCAATGCCCCATAACAACCCTTTCATTAGCCTGTTGAAGACCAGCTTTCTTTCGAGCAACTGGTGCAGCGCATAAGCGGCCAGGTAGGTCAGCGGAAAATAAGCCAGGGAAGAATAGTGAACGATTTTGGTTCCAACCAGGGTAAAAAGGATCAACACTACCCAAAACAAAATCTTCATCCAGCGCCGGAAATCGGCGTGGTAATCGGCTTCTTCGTCTTCTTCGTCGTCCTCCTCCGTTTGAGATGCTGCCGTATCTTTTCGGAGGAAAGTCCGCAGGGCAAAAACAGACGCCGGGAAGCACCCGATCAGCAGCACGAAGAAATGGTACCCGAAAAAGCCTTTATGCCCGGCATCGGCGGTGGAAAACAGCCGAAATTGGTATTTCGTAAATTCGGTAAGGAACGCGGGGCCATTAAATGCCGCTTCCGTCCCAAACCAGACCAGGGGGACCAAAAACGCAATCGCCGTAAACAAAAGGACTTGAGGAACAGAGATGTAAAAACGCAAATTCTGGTATAGCCAGTAAACGCCCAGGGCCAGCACAGGCAGCAGGTAGGCTACCGGGCCTTTGGTCAGAATGCCCAAACCCACCAAAATACCTGCTGAGACCATATACCAACCCGGAGAACGATGCAGCGGGGCCGCCCAGCCTTCCTTTTTCCAGTAAAAGAAAATGACCTGCGTCAGTCCCAGGAAAATGAACAGGTTAAACCACGGATCGATGATCCCGGACTTGAAATAAAGAAAAGGGAGCACCGAGCCCAAATACGATCCTGCCCAAAGCGCTCCAAACCGCGGGTTGTATAATCGGCTGCCCAACCGGTAGAGCATATACAGCGTCAGCATCCCGCACACAGCGTTGGGAAGGCGGGCCGCCGTTTCGCCTACGCCAAAAACCTGCATAAACAAGGCCTGCATCCATATGAATAACGGCGGCTTTTGGTAAAACGCCTGGAAGTCGATTTGAGGACGCAGGTAGTCGCCCGTAGCCAGCATCTCCCGGGCAATTTCCGCAAAGTTGATTTCATCCCAGTCAAACAGATGAACTCCCCCGAGGAAAGGAAGGAAAAAAAGAGCCCCCCTGGCTACCCAGACCCACTCGTTTCTGCCTTGTTTATGCTTGTCGTTCATGCCGCAAAATTAGCAAATATCCGGACATGTTTTTGGGGTGGTGGTGGTGGTGTGGTGGTGGTTGGGTGGTGGGTGGTGGTGGTAGTGGTTGGTGGTTGGTGGTTTGTGGTCCTCAGATCCGTCGAACCTCTGCCGGTCCCTGCCCGAGGCGGAAAAAGGGGAATCCGTATAATCGTATAATTCAAACCACTAACCACCACTAACCACCCAACCACTAACCACAACCACAACCACATCCCCCACTTATCGAGTTGATTCAGCAGGGCGCGAAAGTCTTTTGGCAAGGGGCTTTCGACCACGAGGCGTTCGCCGGAGCGGGGATGGGTGATGCCCAGGTTGAGGGCGTGAAGGGTGAGCCTGCTCATCAGCGGGCGCTCGGGTTCCTCTTTGCCTGTGCGGAAGTTGCGCAGTTTGATCTCGGAGAGGAAAAGTTCCGCGCGTTTCCCGTAGATGGGGTCGACAGCGAGGGGTGGCCGATCGAACTCAGATGCACCCGGATTTGGTGGGTTCGGCCGGTTTTGATGTTGGCCTCCACGAGGGAGAAGCTCCGGAAGGTATCGGCGACCCGGTACAGCGTCAGGGCGTATTTTCCCTGCCGGTGGATCATCATTTTCCCCGCCACGCCCGGATGGGGGGCAATGGGCTGTTCGATGGCGCCGGAAGGAGGCAGGGGCCTTCCATCGGTGAGCGCGAGGTATACTTTGTCCACGGTTCGTTCGCTGAACTGCAGGTTGAGATGCCGGTGGGCTTCTTCGTTTTTGGCAAAACAGACCAGTCCGCTTGTTTCGCGGTCGAGGCGGTGCACGACCCAAATAGCGCCGAAGGCTTCCTGGAGCATGGCCAGCAAGTTGGGCTTGGAGGGGTCAAAGCGGTCGGGGATGGTCAATACCCCGGCTGGTTTTTCTACCACCAGCAAATCCTCGTCGTCGTACAAAAGGTGGAGGCCAGGTTTCATCGGCGGATGATTTCGGAAAAATGGCGGCGTTTCCGGATGTAATAATCCCAGACGATCGCGCCGGGGTAACGCCCGGTTTTGCGCGGATAGACGCTGATGCGGTGCTTTTGAATACGTTCGTTGTATTTCCAGCGGTCGTCCAGCACCAGCAACAGCCTCGGGAAGAAGGTCCAGTGCGCTTTAATGATGGACCAAATGTGCCCGAACCGGCCCTGCGACAAAAACAGCAGGGAAGCCACCCCGTCGAGGACCACCCTCAGCGGGAGGAGCCAAAGGAGTTTTTCCCAGGGTTCGTTCTTGGTGATCGTGTACAGGGTGTTCCGGAAATTGAGGTATGTTTTAAACGGGTTGAGGTAGTCGAGGGTACCGCCGCCTACGTGGTAAACGACAGACCCCGGGTGCGCCACGACTTTGTATCCGGCGCGTTTCATCCGCCAGCAAAGGTCGATTTCCTCCGCATGCGCAAAGTAATTGCCGTCAAATCCCCCCAGGTTGTGAAAAACGGTGGCCCGCACGAAAAACGCAGCGCCGGTAGCCCAGAAAATTTCCTGAATTTGGTCGTATTGCCCGTGGTCCTCTTCGGTCGTAGCGAGGATACGCCCGCGGCAAAAGGGGTACCCGAGGTGGTCGAGCCAGCCGCCGGAAGCCCCGGCGTATTCAAAGCATTCTTTTCGGGCGAAGGAGCGGATTTTGGGCTGGGCGGCGGCAATAGTCTTGTCTTGTTCCATCAGGCCGATAATGGGCTCAATCCAGCCGGGGGTGACCTCAATATCGGAGTTCAGGAGGATGTAGTAATCTGCCCGAATCTGCCGGAGGGCCAGATTATAGCCTTCGGCAAAACCGTAGTTTTTCTTAAGCGGAATACGGGAAACCTGCGGATAGTTCGTTTCCAGGAAGTGCATCGAGTCGTCGGAGGAACAATTATCCGCTACGATCACCTGCAGGTTGGGAAACGTACTGTGGAGGAGAGCAGGAAGAAATTGCTCCAGGTATGCCCGGCCGTTGTAGTTGAGGATCACAACGGCGACTTCCGGCGTTTCTTTTTTCTCCACCAGGGGCCCAAGCCTTGGCGCATGAAGCAAGCGCTCTTCCGTCGATTCCTGGTCTTTTTTCAGTTGCCGGCGCAGGGCGTCAAGGCTTTCGAACTTCAGGTCTCCGCGCACGAAATCCACCAGTTCTACCTGGATCGTTTCCCCGTAAATGGCCTGGTTCCAGCCAAAGATATTGACTTCGATGGTGCGCGCTTTCCGGTTGCCGAGGGTAGGGCGGGACCCGATATAGAGCATCCCCCCATAGTGTTCGTTTTTCAGCCGCACGAACACCGCGTACACTCCATCCGGAGGCACGAGCTTGTGTTTTTCGGCAAGCTGAATGTTCGCGGTAGGAAAGCCGAGCTGTTTTCCCACTTTTTCCCCATGGACGACTACGCCGGTGAGGGTAGGGTAGTGCCCCATGAGCACCGCAGCCGCCTGCACATCGCCCCGCTCTATCGCGCGCCGGATCTTGGTGGAACTGACCGCCACTTCCTCTACCTCGTGCTGCTCGATCTCCACCACCTCAAATCCAAAGCGCTTCCCGTGCCAGCGCAGGTAGTTGATATCCCCCTGCCGGCTCAATCCGAATTTATGATCAAATCCGATGACGATGTATTTGGGCTGTAAATGCCCTACCAGAAACTTTTCGATGTATTCGTCGGCGCTTAATTGGGAAAACTCGACCGTAAACGGCGCCACCACCAAATGGTCGATCCCGTATCCCCGGAGCATCTGGACTTTTTCTTCCAGCGTGGTGATCAGGTCTACGGCGCCTTCTCTGGGGTAGACCACCATGCGGGGATGGGGGTGAAAGGTCACCAGAACGCTTTCTCCGCCAATGCTATGCGCTAATTGATTGCGCTGGGCAATGATCTTCTGATGCCCTTTATGCACGCCGTCAAAGGAACCGATGGTGACGACGGCATTATGGAATTTCGGTAATTGATCGAGGTTCTCGTGAACTTTCATGGCAGTGCAAATGTAAATTGAATTTACCAAAAAGTTGAAATTACCGGGGATTTCAGTTTGACGGTGGACGGTTGACGGTTGACGGGGGACGGGGGACGGTTGACGGGGGACGGGGATGGGGACGGGGGACGGGAGACGGTTGACGGTTGACGGTTGACGGTTGACGGTGGACGGTGGACGGGAGACGGGAGACGGGAGACGGGAGACGGTGGACGGGAGACGGGAGACGGGAGACGGGGGACGGGGATGGGGATGGGGATGGGAGGCGGTCCGGCAATAATTGCGGTAAACCGGGACGAAAACTCTTGCCTGCTGCATATTGTTTGTACTTTTATAACCTGGATTCCCTCCTGGAGGGGTGAAAAAACCTACGATTCACATGTCAATTGAAACCAGTAAAGTTGTCAAAGCCTTAACCCAGGTAACGGATCCCAATACCGGGCAGGACCTGATCTCCATGAACATGGTCCGGGATTTGCAAGTCGAAGGCAATAACGTTTCGTTTACCCTGGAGTTGCCTTCCCTGAACAACGAATACAAAACCGACCTGAATTTTGCCTGCCAGGCCGCTATCAAGGCGCTTTACCCGGAGGCCAATGTCCATGTGCATATGATGGGGCGGAATGCGGAGGCGCCTGGTCCGGAGAACGCCCTGCCGCACGTGAAGAACATCATCGCGGTGGCTTCCGGCAAAGGCGGGGTAGGTAAGTCGACTGTCGCTGTAAACCTCGCCTTGGGGCTTCATATGCTGGGCGCCAAAGTGGGGTTGGTCGACGCCGACCTGTATGGCCCGTCCATCCCAACGATGCTGGGATTGCAGGGGCAACGCCCGCAGATCCAGTCGGTATATAACCAGCCGAAAATGGTTCCTCTGGAAGCGTACGGGATTCCCGTGATTTCCATTGGGTTTATCATCGAGCCGGAGCAGGCTGTGGTGCTTCGCGGGCCCCGGCTGGCCGGCATCATCAAACAATTTTTTCAGGACACGCTTTGGCCTGCCCTGGATTTTCTGATCGTCGATCTGCCGCCGGGCACCGGCGACATTCAGCTTACCCTGGTACAGACCGTTCCGGTGACCGGCGCCGTCATTGTCACCACGCCCCAGGAAGTGGCCGTGGTAGACGCGGTTAAGGCGATGAATATGTTCCTGTTGCCTTCCGTTCAGGTGCCCATTCTGGGTGTCGTGGAAAATATGGCCTGGTTTACGCCCAAAGAACTTCCCGACAACAAGTACTTTATCTTCGGCCAGGGCGGAGGACACAAACTGGCGGAAATGAGCGAAAGCATGCTTCTTGGCCAGGTTCCGCTCGTGCAGGGGATTCGGGAAGCGGGAGACTCGGGCAAGCCCGCTATTTTGCGGGACGATGACCCGATCACCAAAGAAGCCTTTTTGAAACTGGCCCAACTTGTGCTCCGCCAGGTACATCTGCGCAACGAGAAGCTCGAACCTACCCGGATCGTAGAGGTGAAGTAAACGCCGGAGGAAAGCCGTAAGAGGAAATTTTGTGAAAACCAACACACTACTGGACATGTTCGTTTTCCTGGCACCCAGACCTTCCAGGTTTCGTAAACCCGGAAGGTCTCGTTCCCAAAATGTCCAGTAAGTTGTGTAAAACCAATAATATGCCGTATACCGAAAAGGAACTTTTGCTGCAGCGCATCGATGATGCTCTGAACGACGTCCGTCCGCATCTGGCCGTCGACGGAGGCGATGTGGAGGTGGTGGATGTCACCGAAGACCATATCGTGAAAATCAAATGGCTGGGCAATTGTGAAAATTGCAACATGACGTTTATGACCATGCGCGCGGGAGTGGAACAGGCGATTAAGTCGAAGATACCTGAAATTGCCGGCGTCGTGGCGGTAAATGGAAGAACGGTCTAAACAGGATACGAAGCATGACCCGTCAGCGCTTATTTGAACTGATCCAGTCCAGAGCGTCCTATCTATGCGTCGGCCTGGACACCGATGCGGAAAAGATTCCTGCTTTTCTTCGCGATCAATTTCCCGATCCACTTTGGGAGTTTAACCGGCGCATCATCGATGCAACCCGGCCTTATTGCGTGGCGTACAAACCCAATTTGGCCTTTTACGAGGCGTTGGGCACGGCAGGCTGGGAGTTATTGGAAAAAACAGTCCGCTACATCGGTCCGGATCATTTTATTATCGCGGATGCCAAACGCGGAGATATTGGCAACACGTCGCGGCTCTATGCCAAAGCGTTTTTCGAACAGCTTCCCTGCGATGCGGTCACCGTAGCGCCCTACATGGGCCAGGATTCGGTAACGCCCTTTCTGGGGTTCCCCGGTAAGTGGGTCATCCTTCTTGCCTTAACTTCCAACCCCGGCAGCGCCGATTTCCAGTTTGCCCAGCAGCCGGAAGGGATTCCGCTTTACCGCAAGGTGGCGCGCCAGGCGATGCAGTGGGCAGGCCCGGACGAGCTGATGTTCGTGGTGGGTGCTACCCACCCGGAAGACCTTCGCCAGCTCCGGCAGGAAGCCCCGGACTACTTTTTCCTGGTGCCCGGCGTAGGCGCCCAGGGCGGCGACCTGAACGCCATCAGCCAAGCGGGCCTCCATGCCGGGGGCGGCCTCCTCGTCAACGCCTCCCGAAGCATCCTCTACGCCAGTAGCGGCCCCGACTTTGCCGAAGCCGCCGCCGCCGAGGCGCAAGCGTTGCAGTTGGAAATGCAACAGATTCTGGAAGGGAAAGGAGGTGGAGAAGTAGCGAAGTAACCCGCTACTCCTGCAATGCCGGTTTCAGTGGCGCGACCTGTTTGCCGTCCCGCAATAAGCGGGATCAGATTTCGTGCAGGACTATCCGCCGGTCCCCCGACCGGCGCCAACCTCAGGCAACTTCCGGCTGCTAAACTTACCCTACTTTCACCCATCCTGTCTCATTCAATACCGGTAACAACGTTACTTCAAACACCCCATCGCCGGTTAGGTAATTCGAAGCGCTGCTGTAAAGAAAATGTTCAGGTTGTTTAACCCAGCCTGCCCGCACTGGGTTAAAATGAATGTAGTTCAGTTTTGGAGGATAAAATTTGGGCTTGCCAATTCAATAGGCGCATTGGAATGCTGCCAAATCTGATGGCCGACCTGCGTTTTTTTTCCAAAGAAAGCAAACAAATAGAGCAACCACTCCCTTCGGCTTTCAGGGTTGGTTTTTACCGCTTCCAGGAGTTTGGTCGCCGTATATTTCTTAAAATCCCGGAGCACACCGGATAGGGTATAAGGCGGGTCAACGCTTAAAATCAGGTGAAGGTGGTTTGTCATGATCACATAGGCATATACCGTTAGTTTTTTGTGTTTGCTGTAAAAAGCCAGATTCTCCAGCAAAATGTCTTTGTTGTCTTTTCTGGTAAACAGATCTACCCAACCGGCGGTGGTTAGGGTAACATAGTGCAGCGATTGCTGATTTCGGATTTTGTGTCCTCCCATATTAGCGTATTTGGTTCAAATGTCGAACCTTTTCGGGTTGCTTGCCAGACATCTGGGTCAGGGCAGTACCTTTCCAATACTGGCTTTGCCTAGGGGAATTAATTCTTTGTTTTTTGAAAACCAAAGGGTTGGACTGGGCTGATTTTGGCTGATCAGGGTTTTGGCTGATCCGCACGGAATCTGGGGATTCCGGCGAACAGGGCTGGGTTTACGCCGGTCGGGGGACCGGCGGATAGTTCCGCACGGAATCTGGGGATTCCGGCGAACAGGTTGGGGTTTACGCCGGTCGGGGGACTGGCGGATAGTTCCGCACGGAATCTGGGGATTCCGGCGAACAGGGCTGGGTTTACGCCGGTCGGGGGACCGGCGGATAGTTCCGCACGGAATCTGGGGATTCCGGCGAACAGGAGGTAGCTTCGCTACCTCGGTACTTCATTACCCCGTTACTCCTGCAATGCCGGTTTCAGCGGCGCGACGCCAAGCACTTTGTTTTGATTGATGTACCGGTGAATAATGCGATTGGTTTCCGGGTTGCCGGGGAAACAGCGCACCGCGTCGCGAACTTCGGATATGCTGCCGGTGAATTCCTCTTTAGCGAGATATCCAAAACCACGGTACAGGCCCCGCTCGACGAGGATGACCGACAGTTCGCCGGGGTCGCGGCCTATGTCGAGGACGTAGAAGTCGTCGTCGAAGACGGTGCTGAGGAGTTGTTGCGCTTCGGCGGCGCGGGCGTTATAGCTTTCGGCGGGTTCGGCGCCAATACAAGCGCCCTGACATTGGCGGAGGTGGTAGAAAAAGCACGCTTTATTGGTTTTGCTTTCCCCGCACAGGTGGGCGCACAGGCCGAACCGTTCGCGGATGGAGTGGAGGTGGTTGCGGGCATGGTTCTGCTGGGCATATTCCGAAACGATTTGGAGGCCTTTTCGTTCCTTGAGGCTCATGCGGTCCATGGCAAAGCAAAGATATCCCTGCTCATTGGTCCAGGAGTGGATGACATAGGGGTAGGAGCGCTGGCGCTGCGCGCGGTTGACCTGGGGGTTGAGGCGTTTGATTTCGTGGGATTCCAGGAGCAGGGCCACCAGTTCGCTGCCGGTCGGTTCGTAGGTGACGTCGTGCACCAGTTGTTGCAATCGGGAGGCTTTGGAAGTCCGATCGGCGAAATGCTCTGCAATCCGCTTCCGGATGTTGATGCTTTTCCCCACATAGACCACGTCGCCGTTTTCGGCGTGAAAATAATATACCCCGCAGGATTCGGGGAGCTGATGGATTTTTTCCAGGCTGAAGTTCTGGGGAAGCCTGGACTCTTTCAGCCCCAGGTTGATCATCAGTTGGGCTTCCTCCCGGTTGTCGTCTTTCTGGAGGATGAGGTCGAGGATGGAGGCGGTAGCTTGCGCATCGCCCATGGCCCGGTGCCGGTTCTCCACAGGCACGCCTAGCGAAGCAGCCAGTTTGCCCAGGCTGTAGGAAGGAAGCCCCGGGAATGCCTGCCGGCTCAGGCGCACGGTACACAGTTGCTTGCGGGTGTACGTAAAGCCCAGCCGCTTGAACTCTTCGCAGATGAAGCTGTAGTCGAAACGAACGTTGTGTGCAACGAACACGGCGTTTTCGGTCATCTCGACGACTTTGCGGGCGACTTCGTAAAATTTGGGCGCGTCGCGTACCATGTCCTGCGTAATTCCCGTTAGTTCGACGATGCCCTGTGGAATGTAGCACTCGGGGTTGATCAGCGATTCCCAGCGGTCGATGATCTGCTCCCCGTCGTAGAGCAGGATGGCGATTTCCGTGATCCGGTCTCTGGCTGCCCGGCCTCCGGTGGTTTCAATGTCGATGACAGCGTAGGATTTTGACACAAAATCAGTTTAAAGGTCGTACCTTGTTCAATGCAAATGCCTTATTTTGGAACAAAATAAAACAAAGTTTCTATGAAGATAAAATTTTTTGTTGGCTTGTTGCTTTTTACTCCGCTTTTTGGCAAATGCCAGGATGCCCAGGTGAACAACGTAGTGGTTCCGCAAGTTAAGCCGGCTATTGTAGTGGGCGCCGAGCAGCTGGATCTCTATTTGCCTAAACTCAAAGACAAAGCCGTAGGCTTGGTGATCAACCACACCGCAACCGTGGTGCAGAGCCACCTCCTAGACACCTTGCCGGCGCTCGGAATCCGGGTTGAAAAAGCGTTTGTGCCCGAGCATGGCCTTCGCGGTACCGCCGATGCCGGAGAAAAGATCACAGATGGAAAAGACGAAAAAACCGGCGTCGCCGTGGTATCCCTTTATGGGCAAAAACGCCAGCCCTCCAAAGAAGACCTCGCCGGCCTGGACCTTCTGATTTTTGACATTCAGGACGTCGGGGTGCGCTTCTATACCTATATTTCTACCCTGCATTACGTGATGCAAGCCTGCGCCGACAACAACTTGCCGCTGATGGTGCTCGACCGCCCCAACCCCAACGGGCACTTTGTCGATGGCCCGGTGCTGGACACCGCTTTCCGCTCGTTCGTAGGGATGCATCCGGTGCCGGTAGTGCACGGGATGACGGTTGGGGAATATGCCCAGATGATCAACGGGCAGGGCTGGCTGGCAAAAGGCGGCAAATGCAAGCTCGAGGTAGTACCGTGTGCCAATTACACCCACGACACACCTTATGAACTTCCACGCAAGCCTTCCCCCAATTTGCCCAACATGCGGGCCATTTACCTCTATCCCTCCCTCTGCTACTTTGAAGGAACCCAGGTGAGCGTCGGCCGCGGAACGGATAAGCAGTTCCAGGTGCTCGGCACGCCCGGCTTCCCTATTGGGGACTATTCCTTCACGCCGGAGCCGAAACCGGGCGCGATGCAACCCGTTTTACTGGGCCAGCTCTGCAAAGGGTATGATTTGACCCGGCTTACCCCGGAGGAAATCCGCCAATGGAAAAAAGTCAACCTCTTTTTTCTGATGCACTTTTACCAAAACTATACCCAAAAAGACAAGTTCTTCCTGCCCTCGCTCTTTATCGATAAACTGGCAGGTGGGGATCATCTGCGCAAACAACTCCTTGCGGGCATGACGGAAGATCAAATCCGCGCCACCTGGGAGCCCAAGCTGGAAGCGTACAAAACCATGCGGAAAAAATACCTGCTGTATCCGTAGGTTAACCGCGTTATTTGACCACTTTTTTCAATGTATGCTGCCCTGGGCGCACGATCTGAAGGTCGACGAACAGGGCAGCATACCGGTCGTTGCGTATTTTTATCATCAACTCTTCCGTCAGGAACATTTGGCTACCGGCATCTTCCTGTAAATAGCGGACCTCGGTGAGTACGCCAATCTCCTCTTCAAAAGGAAGTTGGTAACCAGTGGTGTTTGTCAGCCTCCGCCCCGAGACCTGTGTGCCGGAATAAGTGTCTATCCGTAGAGCGCCGGAAGAAGGCGCCGGTCCTTTGGCGCAATCAAGATCCGAAGGTCCGTTTCGGGTTGATTGGTCTGGGTCCACTCGCCATGCAAAAAGCTGCTCTTTCCGGTAAGCGAAATCGTATTCCCCTGCACGGTTAGCGAGGAGAATTGATCGCTCAGGATCAGGTCAGGATATTGGAACAACACATCTTCCTTGTCCTGTATAGATGACGTGCATCCCAACGCCAAAACCAGCCAAACCAAAGGAAGGAATTGTGCGGTTTTCATAGCGTTTTGGTGTTAAGCTCGTGCATAATCCCGGATGGCTTTGACCAGCACGTCCAGGTCGCGGGTGGTCGTGTACACGTTGGGTGTAAGCCTGACTCCGTGAATGTTTTCCCATTCGATGGTGGTGGAGTGGATTTTGTGGGCGCTAAACAAATGGGCGCCTACTTCTCCGGGTTTTTTCCCGTCGATGCCCAGTAGCCCGATTGCTCCGCTCCAGTCTTTGGAAAGTGGCGTATGGAGGTGTACGTTGGGCAGGTCGAGTACGCGTTCCGCCCAGTAGTTTTTGAGGTAGTGCAGGCGGAGTTCTTTCCGCTCGGCGCCGATCATGTGGTGAAAATCGATCGCTACCCCGATCCCTTGTTCGATGGCAAAGGACCGGGTGCCCAGGTTTTCAAACTTCCGGATATTGTCGCTTTCCGGGTCGCCAGCGGCAAATAGCGGGTAGAGGTTTTTGATTTTGTCTTTTTTGACGTACAAAAGGCCGCTGCCAAACGGAGCGCACAGCCATTTGTGGAGGCTGGTCCCGTAGTAGTCGCATTCCAGTTCCGGGAGGGTATATTGAAAATGGGCGAAAGTGTGGGCGCCGTCGACCAGCACCTCGATACCCCGTTTGTGGGCTTCCTGGGCAATCTCCTTTGCAGGCAGGATTTGCCCGTTCCAGTTGATCATATGGGTGACGTGGACCACTTTGGTTTTAGGGGTAAACGCATCGGTAAACCCTTTGACGATTGCGGCTTTGTCGTCCATAGGGAAATCGAAGGAGATCCATTTCAGAACGACCCCGTCGCGTTTTTCGCGCTGTTTCCACGCGTTGATCATATTGGGGTAGTCCTGTTTGGTGAGCACGACCTCGTCGCCTGCGTTCAGCCGGAGGCCGAAGATGATGGTTTCGAGCGCTTCGGAGGAGTTGCGGTTGATGGCGAGCTCCTCCGGGGAGCAACCGGCGAGTGCAGCCAGGTTGCGGCGCAGAGGTTCGCGGCCTTCGTCGAGGGTACGCCACATGTAGTAGGAGGGCGTTTCGTTGCTCAGGCGGTTGTAGCGCTCCACGGCTTCCTGGACGACCTTGGGCTGGGGAGAAACCCCGCCGTTGTTCAGGTTGATGATGTTAGGGGAAACCGTGTACGCTTGTTTGATCTGGTACCAGAAGGTTTCGTCGGTGACGGTGTTTTCCGGTGATTGGTCCTGTAGACGTTCGAAGGATTTCAGGAGGCTTTTCCCCTGGGCGCTGGCAAAAAAAGGCGTTGCCGCAGCCACACCGGCCAAAGCGGTGAAGCGGCGAAGAAAATTCCGGCGGTCAGCTGCATTCATGGCTGGATGTTTTGAGTTCGCCGGAAGGTAAGGAATTTTCTGCAACCGCCAAATCCCGCCTTATCCAAACAACAGGGCTGCTTCTTTTTTGATGGCTTCCAGCGCTTTTTCCTGGGCGGTGCCTCCTCTTTGGGCCAGGAGGTTGAAGATGGTTTCCGTCAGTTTTCTCCCTTCTTCCAGCCCGGAGATTTGTTCGGTAGCGTGGTTGATGAGGTGGACGGTGTCGTCGCGGGAGAATTTGATGATTTCCCAGAGCTGCCCGGACACATAGACCTGCTGGGTGATGTTGTGCTCGTATTCCTGCTGGATCGCCAGCAGCAGGGTAAGCCGGTATTCCTTGACGTTGAGGCCGTCGGGGCGTACCCGCATCAGCAGGTTGGGCAAGTCGATGCGCTCGCAAAAGAGCGACAAGCGCTCGTAGGCTTGCAGGCGAAGGGGCAGGGTGGCGTCTTTGGTTTTGTCGCGCCCTTCGGCGGATTGAAGGCGAAGCTGCTGCGCAAAGAAGTATCGAAGCAGGCGGTCGATCGTATAATACACGATGAGGGCCGGAACAGTGGCCTTGATAATTTCCAAAAGAGTACTTAACCAGACAGGCATACAGTGCGTTTTGCGGCGAAGCTAGCAGATATTGACAAATATCTCACCCAAGAGAACGGATTTTTGTCCAAACTATTTTTGCCCGTGCGTTGTTGCCTATGTATATTTGATCTAAATTTATAGTAAAAGGAATTGTTGAGATGAGCGAAGTCAAGACGGATCTACAACCGATACAACTTACCGAGGGCGCCCTGCGCCAGCTACTTCGTATTAAGTCCGAGGAAAATATCCCCGACGACCACGGCCTTCGGGTTGGCGTCAAAGGGGGCGGTTGTACAGGCTTTACCTATGTCCTTGGGTTTGACGTTCAAAAGGACGGGGACACCATCTACGAGATCAACGGCATGAAAGTCTTCATGCAGAAAGCCCACGCGATTTACCTGCTGGGCATGGAAATCGACTGGTTGGAAGGCCTCAACAACCGCGGTTTTTCCTTCAACAACCCCAACGCCAAAGAAACCTGCGGCTGCGGCACGTCGTTTTCCGCCTAGAAGTTATCTAAGAACCCTTTCCAGGGTGTGGGCAGCATTCCTTAACCCAATGGCAAAGGCTGACGAAGCACTTTCCCCCTTTGAAGGGGGTTAGGGGATGAAACTTTTGTAATGCAGGAGAAAGGTTTCATCCCCCTGACCCCTTCAAAGGGGGAGAACCTGTTTGCCGTCCCGCAATAAGCGGGACAGATTTCGTGCAGGATTATTCTGCGGTCCCCCGACCGCAGTCAAACATTCCCCCGTTTTGCCCCCGGCCTCGGGGTATGTTCTTTTTTTGCTCGCCCAAAAAAAGAACCAAAAAAAGGGCGCTCCTACGCCCTACCGCTCCGTGGAAAACGCCTTCGCTTTATGGGCTTCAACCGCTTCGAACAGCTACCCTTGCGTTTATCCTGCATCCCAAGCGGTTGACCCCATAAGGCGATCCCGTTCTTCGAACGGGAACGGCGTTTCCCACGGGCTCCGGGCTGCGGAGGGCAATTCAGAGACAAGCCGTTAGTTATGAAAAACACTACAAGATTAGCTTCAAAGGGGGAGAACCCTGTTTGCCGTCCCGCAATAAGCGGGACAGATTTCGTGCAGGATTATTCTGCGGTCCCCCGACCGCAGTCAAACATTCCCCCGTTTTTGCCCCCGGCCTCGGGGTATGTTCTTTTTAAGTCCGCCTCAAAAAAGAACCCAGTTTTCCCTTAAATTTACTCCCAAACTGATTTCGTATGAAAAATATCCTGGCTATTCTGTTGTGGACAATACCCCTATTCGCTGCGGCCCAATCGACGCATACCCTGACCATAAACCCGGCTGCCCCCGGAGGCGGGACTACCGCCAGTGCCCAAATAGCCCGCTTTGGCCCGTTTTCGTGCGGGATTTCCGGAGCGATGGTTCTGGCGAGCAATGGGCAGGGCAGCACGCTCGGATGCGGGAGCATCAGCAACGACCTGACGGGCAAGATTGCGCTGATCGACCGCGGGATCTGCAGTTTTGCCGAGAAGGTACTCAACGCCCAGATGAAAGGCGCTAAAGCAGTGGTCGTGATCAACAACGTGGCGGATACTGCCTTCATCAATATGGGCCCTACCGACCCATTCGCCCAAAACGTCGTCATCCCCAGCTTTTTTGTCACCCAAGCCACCGGCGCCGCGCTGAAAACCGCGCTGAACGCCGGACAGGAAATCGCTATCGCCGCCCGGCCGGTTGCAGAGCAAGATCCGCTGGCGCGGACCATCGTGTGGGGTACCCTTCCGGGGCAGGGCGACTTTGCCGGAGGGCGCAACGGCTGGACCGTGAACAACATCTGGTGTACCAACGGTCAGACGCAACCCAAAGGCGACCTCTGGCAGTGGAGCGCAGATGCTTCCGCTCCCGGCAATTGCGGCCGGGGGGATATCCTGTCGCCCTCCCGCTGCAACGGAGCGATGGTCTTTGCTTCCAATTTGCTGGACGACAAGGGCGGCGTGTGCGGACAAGGGCTCGGCACCGGCGACTGCCCCGTCGGGCAGCTTGGGGAGCTGGTCTCCCCGGTTATCCCGCTTCGGGGCCAGGGAACTCCGGGGTATACCCTTAAATTTTACCAATCCCTGCGCCAGTTCAACAGCGATTACTTGCTGCTATGGTCGGTCAACGGCGGCGCCACCTGGGATACCACCGCCATCAACCAGGAGTTGGAAACCTACGAAGTCAACCCGGTTCCCTACCTTCTGGTACCATTAACCGGAACAGCGAATGCCGACAGCCTGATTGTCAAGTTTCTGTTTCAGGGGAATTATTACTATTGGGTGATCGACGACGTCCAGGTCCTGGTTCAGGAGCCGAACAACCTCCGGATCACCGAATTTTATGCGCTTCCTCCGAATATGTACACGCCCCTCAGCCAGGTGGAGCCTATTGGTTTCCTGGCCGACGTAGCCAACATCGGGTCGCAGAATCAACCGGGGGTGCGGTTGGAAATGATCGTTCAGGATAGCGCTTCCGCCGTTCGTTTTCAGTCGGAAAACGCGCTGGGCGCCTTGGCTTCCAACACCCTGCTGGAAAACCAGATCATTCAGGGCACGTTTACCCCCAATGCGGTGGGCAGCTACCGGGCTGCCTACGAAGTCGTCAGCGCCTTGACCGATTTTGATCCTTCGGACAACGTCCGGTCGTTCACCTTTTACGTGACCGATTCGACGTTCGCCAAAGAAGACGGAACAAATACCCAGACGATCTCCCCGGACCTGAACAACTGGGCGGCCAACGAACCGCCGTCTGTGGCCTATGGAAACGTGTTTTACGTACCTCGGGGCAAGGGTTTTTTTTCGCGGAATATCCAGTTTGTCATCCCCAATGCCGAGGAACTGAAAGGGCGCGGGCTGATCCTGTCCCTCTACAAATGGAAAGATTCCAATGGAGACCGCGCGGCCCAAGCCGCCGAACGCACCCTGGCCGCGTTTAACTTCTACGAAGTGCTGGGAACGGAGTCCAACCCGCTTCGGCTGATCTCCGTTCCGGTTCCCAGCCTCGAAGAGCCCCCGTTGGAGCTGGAAGACTCCACAACCTACCTGGTCATGCTGGAATATTATGCGCCTTCCGTGGATGGGATTACGCTGGATGCCCTGATCAGCACCCGGTACGACTACAAAGCCCAGTACCTGCTGAGCCTGCTGACCGGCAAGCCGAGGTTCACGACCATGACCGGCACCGCAGGCGACCTGACCAAGGACACCTACAGTCCGAATGGCTTCAGTCCTTTGGTAGGAGATTATTCTTACGTGATCCGCTGGAATATCAGCAAAAGCGGTGGCGTAACGCCCACCCAGGACCTGCCGTCCATCGATGATCAAACGGCGGTGTTCCCCAATCCCGCGACCGATTGGGTGCATATTCAGTTTGACCTGAAAGCGCCCGCCAAGGTCATGGCCGTCGAATGGATCGACGCCACAGGAAGGGTGCTAAGCAGCTACCGCTGGGAAAACGTGCAGAAAGAGATCCGCTCCATCCCCGCCGCCGGGCTGAGCCCCGGGGTGTACTTTTTGAGGATGGTTTCCGATCAGGGGTGGGTGGTTGAGAGAGTGGTGAGGAAGTAGGGAAAAGTTGCGAGGTTGCGAAGTTACGAGGTTGCGAAGTTGAGTGAAAGCCTCGCAACCTCGTAACTTCGCAACTTCGCAACTTTTATTTTACATATTCGCAATCAGCTCGTCTCCGAACTCGGAGCATTTGAGCAGGGTAGCGCCCTCCATAAGGCGGTGGAAATCGTAGGTGACGCGTTTGTTGCCGATAGCGCCATCCATAGCTTTGATGATGAGGTCGGCGGCTTCTTTCCAGCCCATGTAGCGGAACATCATTTCGCCGGAGAGGATAACGGAGCTTGGGTTCACCTTGTCCTGGCCTGCGTATTTGGGGGCGGTGCCGTGGGTCGCTTCGAAGATGGCTTTCCCGGTGAGGTAATTGATGTTGGCGCCGGGGGCGATGCCGATGCCTCCGACTTCTGCCGCGAGGGCGTCGGAGATGTAGTCGCCATTGAGGTTGAGGGTAGCGATGACGGAGTACTCCGATGGGCGGAGGAGAATTTGCTGGAGGAAAGCGTCGGCGATGACGTCTTTAACCAGGACAGCGCCTTTGGCCAGAGCGGCTTCCTGGGCCTGGTTAGCGGCGGCGGAACCCTCTTTGGCGGCGATGCGGTCGTACTGCGCCCAGGTAAACACCTTATCTCCGTATTCGCGTTCAGCGAGCTGGTAACCCCACTCTTTGAACTTGCCTTCGGTATATTTCATGATATTCCCCTTGTGTACGAGGGTAAGCGAGGGGAGGTTGTTGTCGATGGTATACTCGAGGGCGGAGCGGACCAAACGCTCGGTACCTTCTAAGGAAACCGGCTTGATGCCCAGGGAGACCGTGTCTGGGAAGCGGATTTGGTTGACGCCGAGCTCTTCGATCAGGAATTTTTTCAGTTTTTCCAGCTCGGGCGTACCGGCGAGGTATTCGATGCCGGCGTAGATGTCCTCGGTATTTTCGCGAAAGATGACCATATCCACCAGTTCGGGCTGCTTTACCGGGGAAGGCACACCGGAGAAGTAGCGCACCGGGCGCACGCAGGCGTAGAGATCGAGTTGCTGGCGCAGGGCCACGTTGAGGGAGCGGATCCCGCCGCCGACCGGCGTGGTGAGCGGGCCTTTGATCGCGACCATGTATTCGTCGATGGTGCTCAGGGTTTCTTCCGGAAGCCAGTTGCCGGTAGCGTTGAAGGCTTTTTCGCCGGCGAGCACTTCTTTCCAAACGATTTTGCGGGCGCCGCCGTAGGCTTTTTCTACCGCTGCATCCAGCACGCGAACAGAAGCTGCCCAAATATCGGGCCCCGTGCCGTCGCCTTCAATAAAAGGAATGATCGGGTCGTTGGGAACTACCAACTTGCCATTTTCCATGCTTACTTTTGATCCGCTCATTGAATTTTGTATTTTGTAGTTTTATTAGGGACGGGCCCTGGTTTCCAAAATGCCGCACAAAAGTATAAAAAGTTAGGCGTTTGCGCCCTGGATAACCGCGACCTTTTCGGCATAAAATCGGCTAAAAAACGGTTTTTCACCGGTGGACCCAGGCGGGTCCCGGGATTTTTGAACCAACAACAACTATGAATCCGCATCTGGATCCGCATACCGGACAAAATAATCCGGAGGAGCAGCAGGTAGAAAGAGCGCTGCGCCCCAAGGCCCTGGAGGATTTCAGCGGTCAGCCCCGGATCGTGGAGAACCTCAAGGTGTTCATCGCTGCTGCCAAACAGCGCGGGGAATCCCTGGACCACGTGCTGTTGCACGGCCCTCCCGGGTTGGGAAAAACGACGCTTTCCTACATTATCTCCAACGAGCTGGAGACCAACATGAAGATGAGCTCGGGCCCCGTGCTGGAAAAGCCGGGCGATTTGGCCGGGCTGCTCACCAATCTCGACGAAGGCGACGTGTTGTTTATCGACGAGATCCACCGCCTGAATACGGTGGTGGAGGAGTACCTCTACTCCGCGATGGAAGATTTCCGGATCGACATCCTGATCGACAGCGGTCCGAATGCCCGGAGCATCCAGATCACCCTGCACCCGTTCACCCTGGTTGGCGCCACCACGCGCATGGGCTTGCTGACCCCTCCCATGCGGGCGCGGTTTGGGATCACGTGCCACCTCGATTACTACGATGTGGCCACGTTGATACGCATTGTGAAGCGGTCGGCCGCCATCCTCAAGGTGGAGATCACGGAAAAAGGGGCGGCGGAGATCGCCCGCCGCAGCCGGGGAACGCCCCGTATCGCCAACGCGTTGTTACGCCGGGTGCGCGATTTCGCGCAGGTAAAAGGCAATGGAACCATCGACGAAGAAATTGCCCGTTTTGGCCTGTCGGCGCTGCATGTCGATGAGCACGGATTAGACGAAATGGACAATAAAATCCTGTCGGCCATCATTCATAAGTTTAAAGGGGGGCCGGTGGGGCTGACCACCATCTCCACCGCGGTAGGGGAGGAGTCCGGCACGATCGAAGAGGTCCACGAACCGTTTCTGATCATGGAAGGATTCCTTCAGCGCACGCCCAGAGGCCGGGAAGCGACCGAAAAAGCGTACCGCCATTTGGGGGCGATTCCTCCCGGTAAAGCGGGGACGTTGTTTGATATTGTGGAATAAAAAGAAATGATGAAAAGAAGAACCTTTCTGATAAAAACGGGCGCCGGGGTGGCTCTGATGGGAGCGGGCGCGTTTCCGTTCCGGGCGATGGCGGCCTCCGGGGAGCGGGTCAAGCTGACGATTCTGCACACCAACGACCTGCACGGGCAACTGGGCGAGGGATCTTTGCTGCCTTCCATGGTGGAAACGATACGCCGGGAGGAAGTCCATGTGCTGCTCTTCGATGCGGGCGATTTTGTGGGATCGGGCACGGAGGAGGACAAGCGGCAGGCGGTGGAGCGCATGAACGCCCTGGGGTACGACGCCGTAATTCTTGGAAACCAGGAGCTTGAGTGGGGGTTGGAAACCTTGTCCCAACAAACTAAATACGTTAGTTTTGGCGTGATCGGCAGCGATTACCCGCTGAATTCCACGCCGTTAGTCGATTGGAGAACTCCCTATGCGGTGTTGAAAAAGGGAGGGATTACTGTTGGGGTGTTTGGGCTGGGCGCAGATGCTAATCTTTTGGATTCCAATTCGTTGAATGTGAAATCAGCGTCTGAAGGGCCGATCGCCAGGGCGAATGCTTTTGCCGCCAGGCTCCGGGAGCAGGAGCAATGCGACCTGGTGGTATGTCTTTCGCATTTGGGCTTTCAGTATGCTGGAGCGCGGCTTTCCGACGTCGAGCTGGCGAAACAAAGCCGGGGTATTGACCTCATTCTGGGCGGGGGAACCCATACCTTTATGGAGGGGCCTTTCATGGTTAAAAATGCGGATAATCAAGAGGTTGCGATACATCATGCCGGGTGCGACGGCTTGCTGCTTGGCCGCGTAGATGTTTACGTGGAGGAAAATAAAGGCGCGCAATGGGCGGCGCACGCCGGCGTTCAGGGCGCTGCTGCCCGGCTGGCGTAAAGAGCGGAAGGCGGGCGTTTCCGTTGGTTTTGAAGGAAATGGGGATTCCGTTTTTTTATTTATTAACGTAAGGTTAATTTGTAATAGATTGATTTTCAATTTAAAGAATAAAAAAACCACGAAAGTATCTTGTGAGGTCTGTTTTTGAAGAAACTTCATATTACATCAAAAAAATTTAATAATTCCCTCCCCAGGGGTTTTCTCGCTGGGATTTTTGTTGCATCTTTGTAACCCTGCCGTTAATAATGGCAATTCGTGATTAGCCGGTTGAAGTTTTCTTCCGTTTCACCATATTTTTAAAACTTACTGATACTCCTGCACTTACGCTAGGTGCTATGTAATTTTTTTTGTTAACGGCGTAAGCCCAATTTGAAGGAGAATGGTAAAGGACTATGACGTCGTGTGGGACAGCTGTCTGCAGACGATTCGCAAGAACGTCCCTATGCAAAGCTACAAGACCTGGTTTGAACCGATCAGGCCGGTGCGCTTAGTGAACAACGCCTTGACGATTCAGGTGCCCAACAAGTTTTTTTACGAATGGCTGGAGGAGCATTTTGTGAACCTCCTCAAAACCACTATTCGCAAGGAGCTGGGGGAGAAGGGGCGTTTGGAGTATCAGATCCTCATGCACGATCATAGCGCCAAAGA
Source organism: Haliscomenobacter sp. (assembly GCA_016713275.1). Taxonomy (GTDB): domain Bacteria; phylum Bacteroidota; class Bacteroidia; order Chitinophagales; family Saprospiraceae; genus JADJPL01. Next base: position 32,154 of record JADJPL010000008.1, on the reverse strand, counting down.
GCAGGCGCCGGCCAAGCCTGTTTTAAACGGAGTCCGTTCCGGCGCCGTCGAGGTTGCCGTGATGGCCAGCCGCGGGGGCGGAAGCGCGCGCATGGCTACGCAACCGGAGGCGGATCAAGCCCAGGAGCCAATGTTTATGGACACCGAGTCGATCAAAAACCCGTTCGTCATCCCTGGGATTCGCAAGACGCCGATCAAATCGCAGCTGAATCCGAATTATACCTTTGAAAACTACATCGAAGGCGATTGCAACCGCCTTGCGCGCTCTGCCGGTCTGGCGGTGACCAAAAAAGCCAGGCCAAACCTCTTTCAATCCCCTCGTTATTTTTGGCGAAACGGGGTTGGGCAAGACGCATCTGGCTCAGGCTATCGGGAATTCGATCGCGGAGAACTTCCCGGACAAGGTGGTGCTGTACGTGTCTGCCGACAACTTCACCAACCAGATCATCGATGCGATCAAGAAGAACAACGTCACGGATTTTGTCAATTTCTATCAGCTCATCGACGTGCTGATCGTCGATGATATTCAGTTTCTGGCCAACAAGCTCAAGATGCAGGAGATTTTCTTCCACATCTTCAACCAGCTTCACCAGAGCGGACGCCAGGTCGTGCTCACCTCCGACCGCCCCCCGAAGATGATGGAGGGCATCGAAGACCGCCTGATCTCCCGCTTCAAGTGGGGCCTTTCGGCCGACCTGCAAGCGCCGGACCTGGAAACCCGCATGGCCATTCTCGGCTACAAAACCATGCGCGAAGGCGTGGAAATCCCCGCTGACGTTAGCGAGTTTATCTGCTACAACATCCGCAACAACATCCGCGAGCTGGAAGGCGCGTTGATTTCACTCATTGCGCAGTCGTCGCTCAACAACCGCGATATCGACCTCGACCTCGCCAAAGAGGTGGTCAAGAACTTCGTCAGTGAGATGAACAAGGAGATCACCGTGGAGTTCATCCAGCGGCTGGTCGCCGAGCATTTCAAGGTCGACGTATCTACGCTTCAGGGCAAAACCCGCAAGCGCTCCATCGTGATCGCCCGGCAACTCTCCATGTACCTCGCCAAAAACCTCACCGACCGCTCCCTCAAAGGCATCGGCGACAACTTTGGCGGCCGCGACCACAGCACCGTCATCTACTCCTGCAAGACCGTCCAGGACCTCATGGAAACCGACACCTTCTTCAAAGACACCGTGGAAGAACTGGAAAAGAAGATCCGCATGTCGCTGAATGAAAAATAAAACTACCCCGCTTTAGGCCTCGGAGAGGCCTAAAGCGGGGTAGTAGCGGCCCAAGGTTTGTTGCCCTCATGTAATACATTCCCACATTGGTTCCCCCGTCCGCCCCCGACCGCGCTCCCCCGGCCTCGGAGAGGCCTAACGTTTGTAGCCCAGGTTCGTGCCCCCACGCAATACATTGCCACGTTTTCCCCCAACCATTTTTGTACCCCCCAAAACCCAAACCCGCCCCCGGCCTCGGAGAGGCCCAACGTTTGTAGACCCAGGTTTGTGCCCACGCAATACATTGCCACGTTTTCCCCCAACCATTTTTGCACCCCCAAAAACCCAAACCCGCCCCCGGCCTCGGAGAGGCCCAACGTTTGTAGACCTAACGTTTGTAGCCCCAACGTTTTGACGCCAACGTTTTCCCAAAAACCACGATATTTGAATCTATCACCGCATCAACATCAAATGCATTCCATACCATGGCCGATGTTTTTTCCCAAATCTACATCCAAATCGTTTTCGCCGTAAAAAACCGCCAGGGGTTGATCCAGCCGGAATGGGAAGAACACTTGTACCAATACGCCACCGGCGTTGTTCAAACACGTGGGCATAAAATGCTGGCGATCGGGGGCATGCCGGACCATATCCATATCTTCATTGGCTTGAAACCTGCGGAAGCGCTATCTGATTTGGTGCGGGAAATCAAAAACACGACCAATGATTTTATCAAGGAACACCGGTTATCGCCCTATAAATTTGATTGGCAGGCAGGTTACGGCGCTTTTTCCTATAGCCGTACGCACATCGATTCCGTTTGCAAATATATTTTGAACCAGAAAAACCACCATAAAAACCGGACGTTTGAAGAGGAATTTGTGAAAATGTTACAGGATTTCAATGTAGAAATCGGGCGAAAACAACTGTTTGATTTCTTTTCGCCGGATTGATGTTGGAATCGTGGGGGGCACAAACCTGGGCGCTACAAACGTTAGGGCTACAAACGTTGGGCCTCTCCGAGGCCGGGGGCGGGTTTGGTTTTGGGGGTAAAAAGTGGTGTGGGGAAACCGGGGGAATATAGGCGCGGGGTTGCGCCTGCTACAAACGTTGGGCCTCTCCGAGGCCGGGTGCTACCGGGCTGCGCTACGCCAAAAAGAAAAAGCCGCCATGCAAATTCCTTTGCAGGCGGCTTTGTTTCTCTTCGTCGGGGCACCAGGATTCGAACCTGGGACCCCCTGCTCCCAAAGCAGGTGCGCTACCGGGCTGCGCTACACCCCGAAGAGGGTGTGTGGACGGGTGTGTGTGTCGTGGCGGTGAAGGCGGGATTCGAACCCGCGGTACCCTTTGCAAAGTACGTCGGTTTAGCAAACCGGTGGTTTCAGCCACTCACCCACTTCACCAAGCTTTAAAACAAAGGATTGTCTTCCTTCGGTTTTTAGCGAATGCAAAAGTAATGGGATTCGTGGGAATATGCAAACTTTTTGAGGTGGTTTGAAGGGTTATTTTATTTAGTTCAACGTTTGTAACCCTTTTATCGGGATCGGTTTGGCAGGGAGGGAAAAAACGGCGCTGATCCGGGTAAAGACCAACTCCCTGTGCGGCAATGGTTTCTACGTCTGGTAACCGCCGTGAAGAAGCAGATGCGTGGAATGACCGCTGGCGTTGGTAATCGCAGGGTGCGTTTGGTTTTTGGCGGGTTTCAAAATAGAAAATTTTTTGCCCCTCTTGACAAGCCTGTCAATTGCGCGTAACTTGGCAACCGAACCCATTAGCACCTAAAACCACCCATACCATGCAAGCAACCCCTTCCCCCCAACCTATGGGGGAAAAGACCAGACCTTGGCCTGCCTTTGTTGCGGCGTTTTGCCTCCTCCTTTTCCTTCCCTCCTGCTACTCCGTCCGCGTGACCAGTCAGCACGCCGTGCCGGAGCCCGACCCCGAGAATTTTGTCAACGGATTTTACCGGCAGATGCGGGTGCACACCCTCGACACGGTGATCACCCAAAAGATCCTCGACAGCGAGTTTACCCTCAACCTGCCTTGCCCGGGCGCGGGGTTGTATTCGGTGGAGTACCGGACCACCCTGGGCGGCGTGCTGCTCAACGCCGTTACCTTTGGCCGAAGGAAAACGGTGCGCATCAAATACGTTTGTTCCAAAGAAGAAAACCGCTAACCCCTATGGCTACTACCAAAACCGAACCCATCGGAACGTGGGACACCTTCCACAAGAATGGTCCGTTCCACCTGGACAACCTGCATACCACCCGGCTGGAAGGCCCGGGGAATCTGCCCGGCATCCTCAACCGGTATAACGACGCCGCAGCGGAGATCCAGCGGCTGATCGGTCAGGCGGCGGCGCTCGGACAAGGATTCCGGGCCTACGGATCCGCGTGGTCGCTGTCGGATATTCCCCACCACCCCGACAACATGCACTACAACGGGTTTATGAACCTCAAGCTGGCCATACGCCCCGAGAACCTGCACACAGAAACCGCCTTTTCGGCGCCCAACCTGTTTTTCTTCCAGTGCGGCAACCGCATTAAGGAGATCTCCGAGTACCTCTACGACCACGGCAAATCCCTCAAAACCACCGGCGCCAGCAACGGGCAGACGATCGCAGGAGCGATCTCCACCGGCGTGCACGGCTCGGCTATCGACGTGGGCGCCGTGCAGGATTACGTGGTCGGACTCAACCTCATCACCGGCCCCAACCCGGAGGACGTCGTTTACCTCGAACGGGCCTCCGCCCCTGCCCTCAACGACGCGTTTGCCGCCGGAATCAACGCCCGCATCATCCGCGACGACGCGCTCTTCAACGCGGCCCTGGTGGGCCTGGGCGCGTTCGGGTTTATCCACGGAGTGGCGCTGGAAGCGGAAGACGTGTTTTTGCTCAAACGCTACGTGAAGAAGATTCCCAAAGCCGCCGCCCTGGATCTGGCCCTTCACCTCGACGACCCCGCGAGGCCGTTTGAGATCGCAGATATAGAGGAAGATGGTCGCCGCCCTTTCCACTACAAGATCTTCCTCAACCCCTATAGCGACGAAGAGGAGTACGTGGTGGAGGCTATGTACAAAAAGCCTTACCGGCCGGATTATCCCAGCCCCATCCCGTTCATCCGCACCGCCGTGTACCGCGACCTGATCGTGCTGTTTGCCAAGGTCATCGAACGCTTTCCCAAGACTATTCCCAAGCTCGTCAAGCTCCTTCAAGGCCAGGTGCTTCCCGAAGTAGACGCCGAACTGGAAGGCCCGCTGAAAGACATTTTCTGGGATGCGCCCAACCTCGGCGCGGTGTTTGCCGTATCGGTCGGGATTTCTCACAAAGATGCGGCCCGGGCGTCGGAGCTGCTCGTGCAGCTCGCCCGGGATGAAGGCCCTGTGCCGGGTATCTACGCCATGCGCTTCGTTAAGGCCTCCGGCGCTACCCTGGCCTGCACCCGCTTCCCCTTCACCTGCATGCTGGAGATGGATGGCGTGCAGTGGAAGAAAAGCCGCAAGATCATGGGCCCGGAGAAGTTCTACCGCCGCATCCTGGAAGTCCTGAAAGCCAACGACATCCCCTTCACCCTGCACTGGGGCAAAAACGCCGCCTGGGACTTCCCCAACCTGGCCGCCCACATGTACGGCCCCGATGCCCAGACCTGGATGGCGCAGCGCAGCACTCTGCTTTCGCCCGCTATGGCGCAGGTGTTCTCTAACCCGTTTTTGAGGAGGGTGGGGTTGGATGGGGCCCAATTTGGGCGTAAGGCTCCAATCACTTAACCACTTTACCACCTCTGTTGCGCGTAGACTTCCGTCTACGCATCAGTTCAATCTTCAGATTGCGCGTCTTTACTGCCATTGAGCGCATTGCTGCGTTGTCTGAACTGTGATTTACAGGATTAAGGGATGCACATGATGTAGCTCGGATTTTCAATCCGAGGCTGTTGTCCGGAATTTCATTCCGGGAGGCGTCCATGCCGCCCGCTCCCTACTCCGTAACACAGGGTTTCAAACCCTGTGTTACGGAGTAGGGGAGTGGACTCAAAGGGTCAACCCATAGGACTGACTACCCGAATCCCTCCTCATCACCTGTTGCGCGTAGACTTCCGTCTACGCTTTCGTACAATCTTCAGATTGCGTGCATCAACTACGTCCCCCCTTTCTCCCCCTCTTCCACAACGCGCGCACGATTAAGAAAGGCCAGGAACTCAATCCCAACGATTCCGATATACCGGAGCGTAGCCGGGGCATAGGCCCCTTTCAGCCAAAAATACCCCGCTATCGATAGCCCCAGGGCTAGGCTGGCGAGGACGAGGATCCATTTGGCCCAGACCAGCCTGAAGAAATGCTTGAAGGCAAACGGGGTCATCGGCTTGATGGGATCTTTCCGGATCTGGCGCAGCAGAACGGCGTTTTCGGCCATATCGCAACCCAGGGCGGCGAGCTGGGCCCAGGCGAGCAGCGCGAAGCCGGTTTGGCCAACCGATCCTGCCGGGAACTTGCCGGCGACCTGCATACACAGCAGGAAGACCGAGCCAAAAGCGGCGACCATGAACAGGTAATCGAGTATCAGGTGGGTGCGGATCGCGCGGTGCACTTGCAGCGCGCGCGCCTGGTCCAGTTGGGCGATGTCCCAGCGGACCCGCGCGATGTCCTCGTTGTCGGCAGGGAACTCCAGGTCCAGCATGGTGAAGGGCTGCTCCTTCCGGGCTTTGTTTTTTACAAACCGGGTTTCGATTTGCTCCAGCAGCAGGCTGAGCAGCAGCGCGGCGCCCAGAGCCAGGCAAAACCACAGGGGGCCCTGGTCGATCGGTATATACACGGGGATCATATCTGGTTCGGGTTTTGGGGTGATATTTCCGGCGGAATACGCGCTGGTCTTCTTTGTATTGCTCCCAGTCGAACTGCAGCAAAAAGTCGGTGGCGGCTTCGGCGCCTTTGAAAAACAACTCTTTTTTGTCGTCGTCGCTCAGGAAAAAGTTCAGCCAGTTGAACTTCGACAGGTCGATCTTGCCGACGCCTTGCTGGTAGACGGCATGCTGCTGGAGGAAATCCTTGTCGTAGTGGCTGCGCAGCGCGCTGAGCATCTTGCCCAGATACACCGGCAACTCCCAGAAGCCGTCGTCGGGCGGCTTGGGCGCAGAGCCGGTGTCGTCGAGGTCGATGCCGAAGGTAGGCAGGCGGGGAACCTGTACCTGCGGGTTGAAAAACAGGTTGATGGGGAAGTTGGACAGCAACCCGCCGTCGACGAGGCGGACGGCAGGGGGAGGCGGAATGCCGAACGTTTGTTCCCACTTCGCCTTTACCGTTGGGTCGTTGTGCGGAATGTCGTTGATGAAATACGACTCAAAAAAGATGGGAATCGCCATGGACGCCCGCACAAACCCCGCCGGTTGAAGCTCATCGATCTTGTCTTCCTGGCGAAACAACCCGGCCATCCGGGGAAACTGGATCTTGTTGCCCGTCACGATCTCCGAAGCGATGAAGGTGACGTCGCCCTGCAACCCGGCGAGATCGCCCGCTTCCCGCTCCTCCCGCAGGTGCAGTTCCGGCGTGTTTTGGGCTTTGCGGTTCAGGTCGCTGGTGTTGGACACCTGGTTTTCTTTGAAGCGGTCTTTGATCCAGTCGTAGAAGTAGTTGCCGGGGTTAATGCCCAATCCGGCGCTGTTGAAACGGGCCATCAGCCGGCTGCCGAAAAACGCCAGCGCGGCAGCCAATCCCAGAAACGCGCCGCTGAGCAGAAACGCAATGGGCGTAACCGCAGCCGCCAGAGGGTACTTCGCTTCCAGCCCCAACCCCAGGAGGCTGACGGCGATAGAGCCTCCGGCCAGCCCTGCCAGCACCAGGGTTCCGGTTTTAAGCCTCCCTGCGAAATTCCGGTACACGATCAGCTTTCTGATAAACCACCGGGCCGTCGGGTGCCCGTCGACCAGCGCAAACAGCTCCAGCTTGCACAGCAGCTCGAGGATGGCCTCCGACTTCGGGTCCGGCTTCTCGTCGATGACGGCCAGCAACGCCGTGTTGATCGCGCCCGCGCTCGTGCCCGCCAGCCTCAAGAACCGGATGTCCGCCTGCTCCAGGATGTACGTGTAGCCCACCAGCGCAACGCCCAGCACGCCGCCCCCCTTCTGCACGAGGTTGACGTACTGATGCCCTTTCGCGTCCACTACGTCCGACACGACGAGCTTACCGTGGGCTTCCTCGTGCTTGCGCAGCCGCTCCAGACAAGCCAAAACCCGTGGATGGCAGAGGAAGTCGGCGGTGGAGAGGGAGGGTGGGGTGGAGGGGGTTGGTACTTGTTCCATAGTCGATGGGGGTTGGGTTAATAAGGGAAAGATATTCGGAATTGGGGAAAAAGCGAATGGTTTTTGCGGGAATAAATTCAACACCCACTCACCCCTCCTCCCAAACCCTCCTGTTGCGAGTAGACTTCCGTCTACGCTTCCGAGCAATCTTTAGATTGCGTGCGCCAACTAGGGGCAGTGGGGGCGTTTCTGCGTCGTCTGAACTGTGATTTGCAGGATGGAAGGATGGCCATGATGTAGCTCGGATTTTCAATCCGAAGGCTGTTGACCGGAATTTTATTCCGGGAGGCGCCCCGGGCAGTTGTTGTTTTCATTTGCCATTGGGCGCATTGCTGCGTTGTCTGAACCAGGATTTGGGGGGATTAAGGGATGGGCAGGATGAGGGGGTAATTTGGGCTTAAGGCGTAAGGCGTAAGGCTTGAGGCGTAAGGTTTTTCAGTTCACTTTCTCCGTCGACCATCCCCCGTCCACCGTCCCCCGTCTCCCGTTCCCCGTCTCCCGTCCCCCTTCGCTTCAATGTAGCTCGGATTTTCAATCCGAGGCTGTTGACCGGAATTGCATTCCGGGAGGAGTCCCTGCTGCCAGGCTGGTTAGGGGAGCGCGATGTTGTATGTTACCTTACAACAACTCCACCGCTTTGCGCCAATTCAGCAACCTTCCATATTCCAGTTCTCCTTCCTGTTCTCCAGCATATACCAGAAATTGATTTTCGGGGCTGGAATGCTTGAGTTTTTGCCAAATCTTAAGTCCATTCAGCATGCGGGAGTTGTAGGTTTGACTGGATTTGATTTCGATGGCCTTGAGCACGCCGTTTTCCTCAATCAAAAGGTCGATTTCATTGTTTTTTTGATCCTGCCAAAACCAAAATCGGGGGCGATGACCTGCGTTGGTTCGTTTTTTGTATAGCTCTACGATCAAGGCATTTTCCAGTATATTGCCATAATAGTGGTGGGTTTCGAGTTGTTGGGGAGAAGTAATTCCAAGCAAGTTGCAAAGCAAACCCGTGTCGACGAAATAAAGCTTGGGAGACTTGATGATTCGCTTGTTGAAATTTTCAAAATAGGGGGGGCAATTTAAAAATCAGGTAAGACGCTTCCAGAATCGAAATCCAGGCTTTGATGGTATTGGGGGCGACGCCGGTATCGGAAGCCAGGCTACTCAGGTTGAGCGGCTGCCCGGTCCGGCCTGCGCACAGGCGCATGAATTTGCCAAACTGAGCTATGTCGCCCACGTTTTTGAGTTGTCGAACGTCCCGTTCCAAATACGTCTGGGTATAGCTGTCGAAAAAGATCTCGGGAGGCGTCTTGTTTTCAGCATAAGTAGCGGGATAGCCGCCTTGCCAGGCGAAAGCGTCCAGATGCGGGAACGGTTGCTGGGCTTCGATTTCCTGAACAGACAGCGGCAGCAGGTTCAAAATCCCGACCCGCCCGGCTAAAGACTGCGTAATGCTTTCCATCAGCAGAAAATTCTGAGACCCGGAGAGCACAAAGCGGCGCTCTTTGTCGGCATCTACTACCCCTTGCAAGTAGTTGAAGAGCGGTGGCACCCGTTGCACCTCATCCAGGATGCCCCCTTTGGGAAAACTATTTAAAAAACGGCGGGGGTCTTCCTCGGCGCGCCGTCGCGCGTCCGCGTCTTCCAGACTGGCGTAAGGCAGGTCGGGCAGCAGGTGGCGCAATAGGGTGGTCTTCCCGCTTTGGCGAGGCCCACCGAGGTATACGATCGGAAACCAATTCCGAAATTGGTAAAGGGTCTCGGTAATGGCTCTTGTGATGAGCATGGTTGGTATTTTTAGTAAATTTGCAATCAGATTGCAAATTTACTAAAAATACCGAATAAGGGCAAATCAAATACCCTGTTGGTCGTAGGCTTCCATCTACTCCCTGTTGCGCGTAGACTTCCGTCTACGCTTTCGTACAATCTTCAGATTGCGTGCGTCAACTACGGGCATTGGGGCGTTGCTGCGTTGTCTGAACTGTGATTTGCAGGATTAAAGGATGCACATGATGTAGCTCGGATTTTCAATCCGAGGCTGTAGACCGGAATTGCATTCCGGGAGGCTCCCCGTGCAGTTGTTGTTTTCGTTTGGCATTGGGGGCAATTTGGGCGTAAGGCTTAAGGCGTAAGGGGCATTCAGGAGCCTTTCCCCCGTCTGCCGTCCCCCGTCGACCGTTCCCCGTCGACCGTTCCCCGTCACTTGTTGTCTGAACCAGGATTTGGGGGGATTAAAGGATGGCCAGGATGAGGGCGCAATTTGGGCGTAGGGCGTAAGGCTTGAGGCGTAAGGGGGTCGCGGTATTCAGGTACAATCCGTCGCCCGGCGACCGTCCCCCGTTGCTTCAATGTAGCTCGGATTTTCAATCCGAGGCTGTTGACCGGAATTTCATTCCGGGAGGCGCCCCGGGCAGTTGTTGTTTTCGTTTGCCATTGGGGGCAATTTGGGCGTAAGGCTTAGGGCGCAAGGGGTATTCAGGAACCGTCCCTCCGTCCCCCGTCCCTCCGTCCCCCGTCCCCCGTCCCTCCGCGGGTCGCCTACGGCGAAGCCCCAGGCGCCATGCCTGGCGGCAGGGGAAAGCGGTTTTTTCTTTCCCTTTTCCGGACCCATTTCCAGATTCCCCTAATTTCGGTATCTTGCTTTCCTAAATTGCAGAAACCCAAACCCAACCCTATGCCGACGATCCAGCAGCTTGTCGCCGAAGGCAGAATAAAGGAAGCCCTTGAATTGCTGCCTGCCGGGGATGACCAGACGATCATGCTCAAAGGCCGGTTCAGCAAGAACGAGAAGGAAAAAAACCTCGGGATTCTCACCTACGAGGAGCACCAAAGGGAACACAACCGGATTGTGCTTGCCCTTCTGAGCCTGGCGGAAACGGTCCGCCCCAGCCAGCCGCCGGTGGATTCGCCGCGGGAGGAAGCGGCGCCCAAGCGGCCGGGAAGAAAACTCAACGTTTTTGTCTCCTATTCCCATCAAGACGAGGACTTCAAAAACGCGCTGGACATCCACCTGTCTGCCCTGAAGCGCAGCGACCGCATCGCGGTGTGGAGCGACCGGTCGATCCGGGCAGGGACGGAGTGGGACGCCGAGATCAAACGGCAACTCGAAGAGGCCGACCTGATCCTTCTGCTGATCAGCGCCCACTTCATGGCTTCCGATTACATCTGGAAAACGGAACTCACCCGCGCCATGGAGCGCCACGACAGAAGGGAGGCCGTCATCGTGCCGGTATTCATCAAATCCTGCGACTGGCACGGCGCCCCCTTCGGCAAACTCCAGGGCCTTCCCAAAGACGCCAAACCCATCGACGACCCCAAAAACGACCGCTCCTGGACGGACGTGGCCAGGGGTATCCGGGCTGTGGCGGAGGGGATGTAGGGCGGAGGGAGAAGTTCTATCGCTTTTTAATTATTACTTGGTTAGCTGCTGCTTTTTAAGAGGCAGCCAATGGGTTCGTTTGATCTGGTTGAGGATTTATCATAGGCAGATAATATTCATATTGATAAACTCTGGAATCCTGAACCTTCTTTTTTAGCACCTCAATCCGGTGCCTGATAATGCCGGTGTTCACACGCAGCCGTTCATTAGCAGCGCTGAAATGGGTCAGGTTATCGTTAAAGTCGTCTTCTAAATAGGATAAGCTGTTGAGCTGATCCCGGTAAGCTTTTCCTTCCTGATGCATTTGAATGGCTGCATAGTAATGCTGAATGGCTAGTTCGTTGTGGTAATTAGGTTCCAGGTAATTGTAGGAATCCGTACCAAGCATTTTCCTCACTTGATCTTTTATTGGGGTGAAATTAGTTGTCTTTAAATCTTCCTTAATATGTTTTTCAATGGTTTCTAAATTCCAATAGGCATTGCACCAGTTGGCCAATTTATAATGAGCGTTTCCAATATAGGAATGGTTAAAAACATAGCTAACTCCATAAAGATTAAGTAAACGAATTACCTCAGTAAGGCAAAAAATGCTGTCTTTTACAATTAAAGCAATCTCATTATATTCATCGGTAAAACTTTTAACCGTTTCATCTGTTTTTTTCGGTTCCTTCGGTTCTTTCGGTTCTTTCGGTTTGACAAGGTAGTTTATACAATGATCTTTATCTTTGGTTAATTCAAGCTTTTTGTAGTCCGTTAAAAGTTGGTCAAAGCCTTTTTCTCTGCATAGAAAAACATAGTTGTATTCACTTCGGTATTTTAATTCAAGAATCCTCGTATACATGGTTGAAACGGTATCATATGGGGTAAGAATAGGTTGTAGTTCTTCAAATCGGAAGGAGGGTTTATGATTAAAAAGAATTTGATGTTTAAATAGTTTTAATCGAATCTCTTCGACTAATAACAAGACTTCCCGCACCTCCCCGTTAGTGGAAAGGTTATTGTAAATAAGGTAAGTATCCTGATTGGACGGATCTTGCTGTTGATTAATGTTTAAATAGGAGTGATTCAAAATTTCCCGGTATTTGATGATCTGTGGCCGGTTGGAAATGTCGCCAATCCAGGTAAGGCCTTTGAATATTTTTTCTGCTATGCGCTGGATTTGGTGAATTTCAATAGACGCAATACTTTCTTTTTTTTCTTGAAGTGTTCCGAAAAAAGTGATAAAGTCTTTTAGCAGGTATAAAAATTTTTTATTTTGAAAGTTGTAACTCCAGGTCCGACCTGCTTTTGCATAGAACAACCCCGCCATCCGGTACAATATCAAGGCTAAATTGATATCATATCTCTTGGTGTCTGATTTATTGGCATCTTTTTTTGCAAACCATTTTTTTATGCTACTCAATACCCCCCCTCTCCGGCAGCTGAAACCCCGTCGTCTGCAAGATAAATATCAATAATCTTCAGGTCGAGAGTCGAGATACTTGAGCGGGAAATCATACAAAGAATCGTGTCGCCTAGTTTTGTGAGCAAATTGCCAAACATGTATAAATTTGTAGTACTCACCAGATCGGCGAATTCTGGCCTTATCAAGTTCAAGACCGTTACATATTCATTAGGCTCTTTGGGATCAAAGAAACGTTCTGCATGGTCCTTATATATCTTGAATAATTCTCGCAATGCCCATCTGTAATAAACATAGGCACTCATGGAAGGAGCATAATCACAATTAATATGTTTTCCCCAAAGTACTCTATGGGGTTCATAAGGATATCTTTGAATTCATTGAAATCCTTTACTGTAAACTCGCTAAAAATCGATGCATTAAAGCCCTTGGGTGGAGTTTTTTGTGACTCGCTTTCGAAAAGTTTTGGGAAGTTTCGGTTCTTGTAAAAAAGAAACCCTCCTACACTGTTAAAGTAATCAAAATTTAAAGCCCATAGGGTTCGCCAGTCTTTTGCTTTTTTTGTTTTGGCTTCCTTTTCCGCATTCGGCGCCTGCGTTTCCTCCTGTTCATCTTCTTCATAGCGTTTGTTGATCTCTCCTTCCTCTGCCAGGTACGTAATGGCATGGCTTCCTAAAAACCGGTCCAATTCCTCCCGATTTCTTCTAAGATTGGCGTAGGTGATCCCATCCATTCTTTGCTTTTCAATCAGACCAAGCAAGGCGATATGAGGCTTTACGAAAAGTTGCATCCTAATGTAAGGCGTTTCCCATTTATTATCTAAGAGGGCTTCGTCCCGGTTTGGACCTACCATATATGGAATTTTAAGAATTATGCTCCGGTAAATTGAATATGCGGAATCAAAGGATCGAATCTTTTCCAAACATAGTCCTAGTTTAAGCATATTTTGAACAAAAAGAACTGCTTGATGATTGGTAACCGAGCGAAGGTCTTTTTTATTCCGGATTGACTGAATGGAATCCGAATAATACATGATGGCATCATCGTATTCTTTGTCATAATAATGGAGGTCGCCTAAAATAGCTTGAATAAAGGTAACCGAATGCACAAAGGCATCGTCGCTGTTTAATGGATAGTAGTCTTTATAGGATTTTTGAAGTTCATTTAGTTTACTTTTATAGTAACTTTTAATTTGAAAAGATTCATCCAACCCAAAATTAAATGCAGCCGAACTGGGTTCCGAAATCTTTGAAATCAGTTTTATTTCACTGGAAACTTTGCTGTAGAATTTATACTGAAACACCCCGCTAAGAGTCTCCCGGATGTGCATGTGTGATAAAAACCGCATCAGGTCTTCAAGAAAGAAGCGTAAATTTGGGTCTTTATTGACCAAAATAATGTCCGGGATAAGTTCCAGACTTTTCCATGAAAAAGCTTGCTGGTGAAACTTGAGGATGTAGTCGAGAATAAATGCCGTGGAATACAACAATTTATCTCCCAGTAATTTGAGGTGCCTGCTGTGTATGATCACATATGGCCGGTAAAGGCTTGAGGTCAGACCGATTTCGTATTGAGTTTTAAAAGATAAGTTAAGAAATAGTTTTTCTTTCTTGTTTTTTTCTTTGCTTTCGTTGTTTAGCCCATTGCTCCGAATTACCAGAGCATCTTCTTTGTCTGCTAGTTGCGATTCCCTTATTACATAACCCGCGAATAGATCGGCTAGTTTTTTTGGGGACCCATTACTTCGGTAGGTTAAAAAAATTATGAAATTCTGCAGAAGAAAAATGGTTTTATATATGGCTAATTTATTTTCTTCGTTTTTCAATTGGGAGGGGCTCTGTTCAGGTTCGCCTCCAAAAAAAACGACCAGTTCGTTCAGATAGGATGATAAATTGTAATTGTTTTTTAATTCAAAATTTTTATTGATGATTAACTGGCAAACGTAAATCTCCGTCATTTGGGATATCCCCCCGCTATCCATGATTTTATCCTTGAAAAAGCTATCTACATATATAGCATCGTTAAAAATGCTGCTATAAAACGAATCCCGGTCGGAGATATCGGCCAGAAAAGCATCGTACATTTCCCTGCCACCAATGAAAATAAATTTTGCTTTGGCTGAGCTAAGGAAGCTCTTCAAGTTGGCTAGTATCCGAGCAACCGCTATTTGCCTTTTTTGATTTTGTTTCCGCCAAAAACGTTTATGTCTGTATTCAATAACTTCTGGGTTGACTCATTGTCCTCAGGATTGAAGATGTAGTTTGGTTCTATTTTGTCTAATTCATCTATAGTAATTATATATTTAGGTATTTTTAATTTGAATCGCCACTTAAGAATGTGATTTGCGGAAGATCTGTATCTATTAATTTCTTCGAGAATTTGAATTAATTCTTTTTCGATTTCTTTTGTCGGCGCAATCGGAAAGTTATTTTTAGAACGCGATCTCCCATTGGTTGCCAGAGGCGCCCAAGATGTAAATTCTCCTTTTAGGGTAACCTCGGTTTCCGTTTCATAGAGCGAAAACAGCCGTTGGTCTACATGTTTGAGCCTCTTTAGGATTTTGCGGTGCCCCTTTAGAACAAAGGAGTGAATTATTAAAAAAGTAAGAAGAATAGCCCCAAAGCATGTCCATGCGAGCACCTCTGGGTTGGTCCAAGATTTTACAATATAATCGATAATCCCTAAATCCCAAGAAATGAAAAAGTCAATGATGAACCAAATCAGGAAAAGTGGCGAAAATATGTAGCCTAAACAGACGTAAATGTTATTAAAAAGTTTGTTGAATTGTTCTTTCCACTGAAGATACAGCTGATGGGCAATTGGGCGTAAGATGTCCAGGTCATTTACCTCCTCCTGCGAAAGACTAATTTTGATTTGCTCATATTTTTCTTTTCGTTTTTTGTTTAGCCCTGCAATAACCTTATCTACCATACTGGTTTTACCCATGCCTCGATAACCGGCGATCAAATAAGCGCCAGAAGGCGGTTCGGATTGTTCGATCAGGAGTTCCAATCGCTTCCTTTCGCGTTCGCGCCCAATAAAAAATGGATTATCTTCATTAGGGGCGCCGTGCTGAAAAGAGTAGTTGCCGACAAGTTCAATAAAGACATCTTTGATTTTGGAGGAGTTAAATGGGGGCATAATTGTTTTTTTTATTGTATTCGGTTAAGCAGGGGATGTTAATTATTTCTCTTGCCCCCTGCCACTCATCCGTTCCTCCAACGCTTCAACACGCGCTCATTGGGAAAGGCCAGGAATTCGAAAACACCTAAAAGTTTATTCACAACCATCCTAACTGATTAAGCCCAATTGCCAAAATTGGAATAACTTGTTTTGGGTCATTCCTTCTTTAGCAATCCCCATTCATTGAAATCCTTTTGGATTGTTTTTTTCAGTCGCTTCCAAATACTGTTTTTAGCGTAGAGATATCCTAAAATTAACAATAGGGGACCCAAAGGGGCCGTCAAGAGGATTAAAAATAAGAAGAAGGCTTTTTTGCCTGGGGATAGGTTTAAACTCCGCTTCCCTACTTTTATCAACCGCTTGAAAAAAGCTTTTCTATATGCTTTCAGATCATTGAGAGCAAAGTGCGGAAACTCCAAAGGATCTTCGCTTTCCGTCATCGGTTTGCCTTCCTCGGTGAGGTCCGGAATTATCGGAATTGGTTTGACATCTGAAGGTGAAGAGCTGTCAGAAGCCTGTAAAAGGTCAAACAAACGGGCCATTGTTGTAAGACCGCCTTTATTGTGGGCCCCTTCCGGGGCTAGGACGAAATATTTTCTCAAAAAGCTTTGGCAATTTTTCCTGCCAAGGATGAAATCGTGTTGCCGGAAGCGCTCGCGGAAAAAGCCAGAAAATCCACTTAAGGCGCCACAGGCAATAGCCTTGCTTCCCTGAATGTCGCAGTAGTCGTCTATTTTTCTGGATGGCGCCATCATAAAACGCAAAAACCTGGGCCTATCGGTATCTTCCAGATTTAAATCCCTTGGTTTGGCGCGGCCTTGATGAAGCATGGCGCCAATTAACTTGGGAATAGCAGACCACAAATCTTCTTTTTTCTCTTTGACAGGCACTGATTCATTATTAGGAAATGGATCAACCATAAGAAGAACGTTCCATTCATTTTTATTCTCCGAATTTTGCTCATTCAGGATTTCTTCTACCAAATCGAAGGGTTCATTATTCAACACCCCGCCATCCGTATTTACTGTGGTATAACATCCTGATGTGCTTTCAAACAGTTTCGGTAGTTGCCCCCATCTCCTTTTGAGAAACTTATTTTTTGCCAAAACGTCGATCGGCCGGGTCACTTTTCGGGCTTTAAATCCTAAAGGGAAAGCTCCGGTTGCTTTTGCAGCAGCAGACAGTATTTTGGTATTCTTTCCGGTGCTGAAATCCAGATGAATTCTTCCATCATCCGGATCTTTTTCGCCAACAACAAAATGCGCAAAGTCCTGATGGACAGTAGCTTGAAAGTAAGTTTTTCTAGAATTAACGGTCGACCGAAATGGATAACTCACCTGGACGCCTTCAAAATTGGATAGCGTTAATACCAGGTCTAGTTGATCTGAAATATAAGGGCGGGCATGCGGTTCGGCCACTTTTTTTTGATCTAAAATGGTAAAAGCCAGGGTGTCAATAAATTCCGAATTAAAAAGGGATTCCAAAGTGCTGTTTTTATCCTTCAGGTCTGAGGTGCTCAGCAATTGGCTCAACATATCATGGTCCGTCAATTTTACCCAGGAGGAATACAATAAATTGTTTGACCCTATTTGGGGCAGGTGTGTTTTGTCCTCTGTGAGGCTTTTGGAATTAACATGTTCTATTTTTTCAGCCAGCGCTCTTGCAGTAATCGCAGCGGTCATGCCGCCTGCCGAAGCGCTTACCAGAATAACGATTTCAACGTCGTGCATGGGGATGGAATACCCATTTAATTCCCCATCCTGGGCCTTGTTTTTTGCCAATTGCCAACGTTCCAGGGCTTCCAGCAAGTAATCCATTACTCCTGCGGTATATGCCCCAGCAGATACCGCCCCTGCCATACATATCCCAAGCCGGATTTTAATACGCTTTTCATTCGGTTCTTTCATAAGATGGGTTTAAACGGTTAAGATTAGGGGGCTCCGTACCACCCCTCTCCCTATTTTTCTGATTTCCCTTTCTCTTCTTCCCCCGCCTCCGGCTTTTTCCCGGCACTCCGGATGTTCACCAGCTTATTGATCATATCAAACCAGAAGGGGGCGCTAAGGGTGAGGGCCAGGGCGGTGAGCCCCAGACCGATGATTTTTTGAAAAATCCATAAGCCCAGGGAGGATTATTCCCGCTTTTTGTTTGCCCTTCTGCTCGCGCTGGCCAGCTTACCTTGCTCCATCCCAGGGGCAGCCCGTGGCTTTCCAGCGATTCGTAGAGCTGGCCGGCACGCTGGGCGTTTTGCCTGAGCAGGGCGACGGTTTGCGGGATGCCGAGGAGGGAGTCCGCTGAGGTGGTGTCTAATCGCTGCTGGATGGCCTCCAGGCGCTGGATGGATTCGCGGTACAGCAGGCTGTCCTGAACGGTTTGCTCGGCGGCGGCGACCAGCCGGGCCGCGGTTTTGGGGTTGTCTTTCAGGTAGATGCTAAGGGCGATGGTGTCGGCGTTGGAGAGTCCCGCGACGAAGATGGCGGCCCAGAAGGTGATTTTTCGCGCCCGCTTTCTGTAGGTCCCCGTTACGGATTCCATGGCGTCGTTGTACCAGTCTTCCAGGCGCTTTTTCAGCATGGAAAGATTGCCCCCGCTTTCTTCCATCGCCTGAAGGAGAAAGCGCTTGAGGTCTTCAAAACCCGACCCCCCGGACGGAGCCGAATCCGCTGACCGGCTCTTCGCGCCCGTGGCCTGCGCGGAGGCTTCTGCACCCCCGGAAGCGGGGGTATCGCCCTTTGGCTCCTTCGCCTGTTGGAGCGCATCGAACAACCCGTTGAAATCATAGGCCTTTTCCCCCCGGCTTCGAGCGAGCAGATCGAGCAGGGTAGCGGCAAACAGCCGGGAAGGGATATAATCCGGCGCTTTGCCCTTTTTGCCGAGTCCCTGGATCAGCCCATGCTGGAGGAACTGGCTTGCCCATCCGCCCATCGAGGCCTTGATCCACTCCTCGAGATCTTTGCTGCGCAGGCTCCTCACTTGCGCAACGCCCTCCACAATGGCGGTGCAAACCACGCTGAGAACGAAATAAATGAAAAACAAACCGATAACCAGGTCGAGAATGCCAAGGGTGTCCATGCGTATGGGTTTTGACGGTGAAGGTGTTCTTTGGCCAAACGGGAAAACAAAAAACGAGCGCTAAAAGGAATCCTTCGTTCGGCGCCCGGGGATATGGATCATCAGTGTGGAAAACGTCAAAGCGGGTGAATTCCGCAACCCCATTCCACCGAACGGAAAGACAGGCGGGTTGCTGCAGGGGGGACTAGCCATAGATTCAGGTGTTAGTTTCGTCAAATTGGGTTTTACTGGGCTAATGTAATGAAATCTTTGGTTTTTTTGCAATAGACAAGATTAAATTTTTGCTTTCGGCCTGTTGGGGACCATTTGTTTAAATTGGCACGCCGTTTTCTGGGGAAACAATACAAATTCAAGTGCATAGGGGGTGCTTTCTTGCCCTGGGGCCTCCGTCTAAGTTCTGGTATAAGAAGAATCTTTCCAAAACCGCCCCGAAAGATGCCATGAGCAAGAATAAATCCAATCCAATGCGATGCGGCATGCCATTCTTCCTTTCGTTCCGAGTTCAACACCCACTCACCCCTCCTCCCAAACCCTCCTGAAACCTTCCGGCGACAGCACCTCGATTTCCCGCCCAAACCGCCGCAGCTCGCCGATGAGCTCGGGGTTGGGGATGACGCGGAGGGAGAACGTCACGCCGGAGGCATCCTGCCGGACGGTCTGCTGGGAGGCGTGGATAGGTTTGGTGAGGAGGTAGCCAGCTACCGATCCGCCAGCGCGAAACTTGATGCGGACCGGCGCGGCGCCCTGGGGCCGCGTAACGCCTACGATGTCGCGGTACCAGTCGATGGGGTTGAACAGGTCGTTGGGGCGAAACGGGATACCGGCGGGCCGGACATCGGCGATCCGGTCGAGCGCCAGGTTCCAGACCTGGTTTTCCCTCTCGTTGCGGCCTACCACGTACCAGCGGTTGCGCCATTCTTTCAGCAGATATGGGTGCAGGAGCACTACCACCTCCCCGGGCGGCGCAAACGGCTGGTAGCGGATCTCGAGCGCCTCCCGGCGCCGGATGTGGCCGTAGAGGGGGTCCAGCCATGATAGCCCCATAGCGGGCGGACTGTTTTCAAACTGGATACCCGAATGGCTGGGCAACTCGAGGTCCATCCCCGCGCCCGACTGCCGCACGAGGGCCTCCAGCACCGGAAGCTGGGGCAAGCCGGGAAACTGACGCAACAGCGCAAACGCATCGCGCAGCAGCGCCGTCTCTTCCGCGCTGAGGGGAAACCGGGAAATCGTAAAATCGGGGTCTTCGTAGAAGTATTTTCCCTCCCGGACTGCGATCGGCGCGGCATACCCCCGGGGCGGGTCGCTGCGCAGCAGCGCAATATCGCCGTCGATGGTGCGCAGGCCGATGGATAAATGGCCGCCGAAATGCTCCTGGAGCTGACGGGTCACTTCCTCCTGCAACTCCTTTTTCGTCCAGCGCCGCCGCCCGGGGCGGGTGAAGCAGTCGTTGAGGACCCGGTAGCGAAACGCAGCGTGTTTGTTGGAAGGCATGGGGGTGGTTTAGGTTTTTTTTATGGTTTTGCCAAAAAAGCCGGTTTGTCTCGCAAATAGGCTGCGAAAACGCCCCTTACCTTGTCTGGCAAACGCAGATCGCATGATGAAAATAATCAAAACGACTGACAAAAATCAATGGCTTTACCGGTGTTTTTTTAAAACATTATCCCAACGTTTGATTCTTCAACCTTTTCGCTCAATCCAAAAACGCTTTGAGAGGCCTTTTTCCTGCATTCCTTCCCCTGCCGGGAAGCGAATGGTATTGGCGTTGCCTCCTTCAAACAAAACCCTGAACGCATGGTAGAACTAGATCAAATCCTCCCTACTCCGCTTCCCCCGACCACAGGTCTTTCCGCTTGGCACTGCACCGATTGCGCTGCCTGGTGGGTCGGCGAAACGCCTGTATGGAAAGCATCGGGCAGCGTTGGGCCTCCCCCTAACCCCCTCCGAAGGAGGGGGAACGCCAGCAGGGAGAAGCCGAAACGTTCCCTTTGCCGAATACAACCCACGCACTTGCCCCAGATGCTTCGGTCTGGACTGGTAGCCTCCGCAGCCTGGCGCTCGGGGGAAATGCCTGTATGGAATGCATCGGGCAGCGTTGGGCCTCCCCTAACCCCTCCGAAGGAGGGGGAACGCCAGCGGGGAGAAGCCGAAACGTTCCCCTTTGCCTGGAATACAACCCACGCACTTGCCCCAGATGCTTCGGTCTGGACTGGTAGCCTCCGCAGCCTGGCGCTCGGGGGAAATGCCTGTATGGAATGCATCGGGCAGCGTTGGGCCCCTAACCCCTCCGAAGGAGGGGGAACGCCAGCGGGGAGAAGCCGAAACGTTCCCCTTTGCCTGGAATACAACCCACGCACTTGCCCCAGATGCTTCGGTCTGGACTGGTAACCTCCTCATTCTGGCGCCCGGGGGAAATGCCTGTATGGAAAGCATCGGGCAGCGTTGGGGCCTTCCCCAACCCTCCGAAGGAGGGGGAACGCCAGCGGGGAGAAGCCGAAACGTTCCCTTTGCCCGGAATACAACCCACGCACGTGCCCCAGGCGCTTCGGGCTGACTGGTAGCCTCTCAGCCTGGCGCTCGGGGGAAAGCCAGGAAAGCATCAGCGTTGGGCTCCAACCCTCCGAAGGAGGGGGAACGCCAGCGGGGAGAAGCCGAAACGTTCCCTTGCCCGGAATACAACCCACGCACGTGTCCCTGACGCTTCGGGCTGACTGGAGCCTCCAGCTTGGCGCTCGGGGGAAATGCCTGCGAAGCAACTCTCCCCCTTTGAAGGGGGCTAGGGGGATGAAATTCCCGGGGTGCTGGTGAAAAGTTTCATCCCCCCGGCCCCCTTCAAAGGGGGAGCGCGTCATGCCCTGGACACCGCAAGGACGTGCGATACAAAGCGGTTGAAGCCCATAGAGCGAAGGCGTTTGCCACGGAGTCCGCCAAAGGCGGAAAGGAGCGCCCTTTTTTTGGTTCTTTTTTGGGCGAGCAAAAAAAGAACAAACCCCGAGGCCGGGGGCAAAAACAAAAGACCAGAACATCTTCCGTATGAAAAAAATCAAATTCCTGCGCATTCAGTTCCAGCCGGAGATCGCGGCGGCGGAGTTGCCCAAATTCCGGGGTGCGGTGGTCGAGGCGATCAGCCGCGAGCACGTGCTCTTCCACAACCACCTCGACGATGGGCGCCTGCGCTACGCCTACCCCTTGATCCAGTACAAACGCCTGGGCGGCAAACCCGCCATGGTGTGCCTCAACGAAGGGACCGACGAGATCCACGCCCTCTTCCAGCAGCGCATCCGCACCCTGCGCCTGGGCGCCCGCGAGATCGAACTTAGCATCCAATCCATCGACCTGCGCGAATGGACCCTCCAGGCCGGCGAGCGCCTCTACCCCTACCGGCTCGTCAACTGGCTGGCCCTGAGTCCCGACAACTACCGCGCCTACCGCGACATGCCCGACGAAAGTGAACGCCTCCGCTTCCTGGCCTCCATCCTGCGCGGCAACCTCCTGGCTATGGCCAAAGGCCTCGGCTGGTACATCGAAGAGGAAGTCCGGGTCGTCCTCCACGGCGTGCGCGGCCCGCGCCCCATCCCATACAAAGACGCCCGCCTCATGGCCTTCGACGCCGCCTTCTCCTGCAACATCTCCCTGCCCGGGAGCATCGGATTGGGGAAAGGGGCAGCGAAAGGACACGGCGTGCTGTATCAGGCGAAAGGCGAAAGGCGCGAGGCGCAAGGGGAAAACACCTCCCACACCCGGATTATTGAACGTTGAACTTTTGAACGTTGAACTTTTGAACGTTGAACCTTGAACTTATATCAATTATGGAAACGATCACATTTACGTAAGGGGACTATCGTTAACAAAAAAGCTAAATTATGACAGCTCTTATTATTGATACTATCTCCATTCAGCCCTACATCTTCGGCAGCAACAAGCTCAAGGGAGAACATTGGTGGATCATGCATTATTGAAGAACTGGTTTATAAGAAAATGATCCATGAGGTGTTGAGCACCTTAAGCTTATCCACTTCCATTGACATCGAAGAATGGAAGACGAATCCAATGAAATATACATTAAAAGAAGAGCCTGAAGCATCCGTAGAAATCGGATACATCGGCGGAGGCAATGCCTTTTTGATCTTCAGGAAGACGGATGATGCAAAAGCATTTGTAAAAACATATTCCAAACTATTACTTGCATATTTTCCCGGGCTGAAAACTGCTTATGGAATACTCGAAGGATTTAAATATCAGGAAGGTGATGATTACAAAAATTCCGAAGGGACTTGAATAAAGACCTCATCCAAAACAGAAATTTCTCTGCCACTCAAGTGCTTCCATTTAAACATGGTATCGCTGAAGATTGTCCATGGACAAATGAAGCTCAAGAAGTTCGCGACAGTCAATCAGGTAGCATCATTTCTATGATGGCAAAATCAAGGTTGAGGTTCGTTGAAGATGCGAAAATTTGCTTGACGAAAAAAAATTTGACAACCAGATAAAAGGAGAGTACACCTTCACCGATGATCTTGAAAATTTGGCCAACCCGATGACAAAGGCTACATAGCCATTGTCCATGCCGATGGAAATGCAATGGGCAGCGTTTCATAAACTGCAACTCCTTGGCTGAAACAAGAAAACTCTCTTCCGGCGTAGCAGATTATGCAGTTAATGTTATGAAAAAATTGGTCGGCCACTTAATAAACTCGTTTGAAGGAGAAGAACCTGCCATCGATTGGGAGTTGAAGAAGGATGAGGAGAGGAAACGCATCCTCCCTATTCGCCCGCTTATCCTCGGCGGAGATGATATCACTTTCGTCTGTGAAGGACGCTTGGGTGTTCATCTGGCCGAGAAACTATTGGAATACATGTCTCAAACTCCCATTAACGAGGACACAATTCATGCATGTGCCGGCGTGGCTATTGTCCACACCAAATATCCTTTTTACAAAGCCTACCAATTGGCAGAAGAACTAACCAAACGTGCAAAAGACGCAAGCCAGGGCGTTGGTGGTGGATCCTGGCTGAATATATGATATCTACTGGAGGATTTTCCGGGCCGCTTAAAGAAATCATTGCTGATCAGTTTGTGTTGGCTGGAAAAGGCAACTTAAAATTTGGGCCTTACAGAATAGATGGTATTGTTCAACTATCAAAGAATTTCATCAAGGCATGAGCATTTTTTTCTAACAAATGGCCTCGAAACAAAATCAAGGACCTCCCGTGATGCCTTGCGTAAGGACGATGCGTATCGAAGCTACTTCTCAACAAGAATGAAAGCGCGTGGCCTAAGCTTGCCAGATGGATCAGAAAGCCTTTGGCAAGGTGATAAAACGCCGTATTACGACATGATTGAGCTATTGGATTTTTACCCTGAAAACTTACTAGTATGAGCTATATACTCAAACTTACCACCGAATCACACCTGCTCACCGGCTCTGGCGAGGGCGGGGTCCTGATTGATGCTGATGTGGGTGTTTCACTCTACTGGATTTCCTATGATCCCAGCCCGACGGATCAAGGGCATGCTGAAGGAAAGCCTTGAGGAGGTTTTAGAGATTTATG
The DNA here is from genome assembly GCA_016713275.1 of Haliscomenobacter sp. Lineage (GTDB taxonomy): Bacteria > Bacteroidota > Bacteroidia > Chitinophagales > Saprospiraceae > JADJPL01. The sequence continues at coordinate 8,067 of JADJPL010000008.1, read as the reverse complement.
GCAAGACGGAAGCGGAAATCAAAAGCATAATTATCAACCTATTTGGCGAGCCTGGCAAGCCTACCTATGAGGGTAAGCTGCTATTCCACAACCTGATGCTGCCTGACTGGAAAAATATAGCGTCTGGAAATAGCTACAAATCAAGAATATGGCGCATTTCAGCCCGATTTTATCAAGTCGCATTTTACAACAGAAATCCAGCAAACAGCGATTGGCAGGGAAGGCGAAAAGGACGAAGTTGAAGGCGTTGCGAAAAAGCGAAGTTTGCGCAACTACCGTGGTCATTAAACCGGATACTACATTCGAAGGGCTGCTCGAAACAACCGCCTCTCTGTTATCTGAGGAAGATCAATTCCTGCAAAAGGCTATCCGAAACCTAAGATACGCGGGCACGCGGCGTAATCGGGGCTTCGGAAAGGTAAAATGTGGAGTAGAGAAACTGGCGACACAAGCGCCTATAAACGATAAGGAGGAATTCTCTATCTCGTCTGGCAAATTGGAGGTGACCATCACAACCCAGTCTCCCGTAGTTCTTGCCGAACAATTAGGGGAGCAGAATACCGTTTTTACCCGGAAGTATATCTCCGGGAATCAACTTCGGGGGCTGCTAGCCAATGCCTACATTCGGGAAACAGGCCTCTCTACTGCCAACGCTCATCTTGATCCTGATTTCTTCGAGTTATTTCTTTCAGGTAAAGTCAAGTTTGGCAGTCTTTCGTTTTCCCAAGCAATACCGATTCCTTTGCACCTGCATACCTACAAACAGGGAAAAGACAAAGCCCCTATTTCCGTATTTGACAAAACAGATGAAGACAATGAAATTACCAAATTAATCGGCGGAGCAGGCGCTTTCGATGGCGAGGAAATTCGTACGGATGGTTACACCCCCAAAACTTCGTTCAACTTCCACAATAGCCGATATAACCGGGCAGCAGGCCGAAGTACGGAAAACGATGCCGAGACAGGAATTTTCTACTATGAATCTCTGAATGAGGGTCAGGCTTTTCATGGCGAAATAACTGGTGAGCCGGCTTCCATAGCAAAACTAGCTGCCACTTTATCTAAAGAATTTCCAGCCAAACTAGGCCGCAGCCGGTCGGCTCAATATGGAAGCGTTCTGGTGAAGCTTGAAACTACAAAAGATACGAATACCTTAACATCCTTGTCTGCAGGCAAATATGTGATGACCCTACAAAGCCCTTTGATACTCCTCAATGAAAACGGTCATCCATCCCCAACGGTGGCTGCACTCAAAAGGCACTTTCAGCGGTTTTCGAGAGCGAGATAACCGTTGAAAAGGCAAAGCCGCAGCAGCATCCACTTATGTAGAGCAATTCAATGCAATATGGCAAGCCAAATCGGACAAGATACCTGCATTCAAAGAGGCGGCTCATTTATAATGACGCTTCCAAACATGGAAGATGTTCCAACCAAACTGGGAGAATGGACAGAGCAAGGGTTCGGGGTATTGAAGTTTGAACCGTACCCGTCTGGTAAAATATTCGAAATGTACAAGCCAGAACAAAGTAAAGAGCCTAACGCTGAGGGCCACCATACAGCAAATGCGCAAGTCCTTAAAAACTTGATAGCCGCCTATGAAAAAGAAGAGACGCTCATTAAAGTAAAATCTAATGCCATTAAGGATGCACAAAATGCCAAACACATCAATAATCACCTTATTGGCCGGCTTGAGCGACTCTTTGAACGCAGCGGTTCCAAAGAGGACATTTTCAAATGGATCAAAGAGACACAAGGCAATAGGCTGGCGATGCGCTGAGAAAAGCCGACTTGGTGGACCATGACCATGAATTTAAGATAGAAGCTAACCAAGAAGATCTAAAAGATAATATGGATCTCCAAAAGATCTATTGGACAACCTTTTTCCAAACGCTCCGCAAAATCAACAAGAAAAATGGCAGAATATAAGCGAATTAATGACCGGGTTGTAGGCAAAATAGTACTGAAAGCAACCTTAACCAACGAGACCCGCTTCTCATTGGAAGGGGCGGTGGCGAAGCCGTGGACATTGAGGTCATGCGCCTGCCCGATGGTAAGCCTTATATTCCGGCTTCCTCTATTGCAGGTTGTCTTCGAAGCTTTACAGCCGGAGTGGAAGGTTACTTCTGGGGCAAAACCGGGCGGAACCAGAAAACAGGGAACAGTGAGCAAAATCCACTGCAAAGCCATATCCGCTTTGACGATCTTATTCCAAACACCCTCCATACTACGGAGAATATCACCATGCGCGATGGGGTCAAAATTGATCACAAGAAAGGGATAGCCGAAGACAAGAAAAATATGACTATCAGATCGTGGAGCCAGGATTGCCTTTCCTTTTCAGGCAGAAATCACGCTTCGCGCCAGTACAAAAGAAGCGGTAACAGATGTTGTTTCGGGTATTAAAACGGCACTAAACAACCCAAATTTCAGAATCGGAGCCAATACGAATACTGGTTTTGGGAAGATAAGGTGCGAAGGTTTCAAAGCCTATCACTTTCAATTCCCTCAAGATGCAGAAGACTGGTTCAGCTATCTCGATACCGGCAATATTTCTATTTCTGAAATGCCGATAGAGGGGTACTTCCAACTTTAATCAGAAAGATTCTTTCTCTATCGAAGCCACTTTCCGGCTCAAGTCCAGCCTCATGATTGGTGCTTATGGCATCAAAGGAAGTGAACCTGACAAGAGCCAACTTAAAAGCAAAGAACGTTATGTGTTGCCAGGCAAATCCATCCGTGGGGCTATACGTCATAGGGCAGTGAAGATATGGAAGTTAATGGGTAAGCATAAGGATGAGGATGAGTTATTGAATCTGTTTGGTGACGTTAATGAAAAGGAAAAAGTCCAGATCCGCAGCCGCTTGCGCGTGGAAGAATTTCTATTTCAGGACAAGGAGGTTGAACCCATGGTTCAGAATAGAATACGCATAGACCGTTTCACAGGTGGAGTAATAGACGGCGCGCTGTTCAACTCCGAGCCAGTATGGACGACGGGGCAAGAAAAAATTAAACTGACTTTCACCATCCTGAAAAACGCAACACCGGACGAGAAAAAAATAATATCAAGACGATTGATTCAACTTCATCCACTGCGGAATGGGAGGGCATCGAAGCAATTACAAAGCACATGAACCAAGGATTTATCATCCTCTGGCAGCACCATGCCATTTTCACAGGCGTAATCGAGGCCGGAAAATTACACTGGCTAAATGAAAGCCAGCCTATGGAGGATGATAGCCACATTATACGTTTACGCGCTTTCAATAAAACCCAAGAGTACCATTTCTGGCGGAGTGTAGTGCAAATCAAAGGACGGCTGCGTACTGATAATGAAGGCAATGCTCAAGATATCGTTGACACAGAAATGGTCCTCCGGGGCGTAGTTGCTACTAAACTATTCAAAGAGATGCGGGCTACTGAAAGAGATACAATATTAATTAAAACTCGTAACTATATCGAAGTAAATGAGCTAGGCCAAGCCGGTTATGTGGACAGCCGTTTCTTGGATTTTGATTTGGTAACAATCTAATGCTGCAATGATGAAAAAAATACTGGAGAATATACTGCTAGAATCAAACGGAAAACGCTTGTTTGTAAAGCAAGGCAAGCAGATGTTTTATACGGATCAAATGAAAGTGTTTCCTGTTGATGTACTCACAGGCCACATGGCCGCTTATGTAAAAATTGAACGAAATAACATTGTTGAAATAAAAATGCCTAATGGAGAGGTATTTCCAACCCCTCGAGTGAGGAAAAGTGAACAATCTTCAAGGACATCTGAAAAAGAAATCAGCAATCCTATGGCAATTGATCCAACTCGCAAGCCTGCAAGAGCGCCATATAATTTTGTGCCGCTTAATAAGGATGTCGTGCCCGCTGAAGATACTGTGAGCTTTGATGCTTTCCATGAGGGGCGGTTGTCGGGATTTATCTCATTAAGTATTGAAAACCTAACACCTATGTTCATACGTGGAAATAAAGAGAATCTCCTCAATCCAAATGGACAACTGATTTTGCAGGGAAGCTCAATTCGGGGCTTAGTAAGAAACCTTGTTGAAATATGCACATACGCAAAGTTTAAACCAGATCATCAATTCGAAGATCGGAGAATGTATTTTCGCGCGATGGCTGACATGGCTAACAGTCTTAGAGAAGAGTATAAAAATGAAATTGCCGATGGAGTGGAAGCGGGTTATCTAAGCTATGATAAACAGACAAGAAAATATTTTATTCAACCGGCTGAAGGTTTTGATCGAATTCCGGCCAATGGCAGATTCAAATACTATCAAGCTGAAGATGGAATAGAAATTCATTCTGGAAGCATGCAAGGAAAACATCATAACTGGTTGGTCTTTCCTCCTAATGATCAAGAAGAACCCATTCCTGTTGACCCTAAGCTAATAAAAGCATACGAAGCTGACGATAATCGAGCCGATCAGGTTTTTGACATCTTGAAACTAGCCAGAAAAGGAAAAAGTGGCTCAGTGGAGTTCCCTAATGGGGTTCCTATATTTTTCAAAAGAGGAAACAGCAAAATCACTTCTTTTGGGCATACGCGGAATTATCGATTGCCTTATTCAAAAACAATTGCCGCACATGTCCATCAACCTCTAATGGATGAGAGTCCTCTCGACTTAGCAGAGGCAATCTTCGGAAGGTCTGGTGAAGTGTCCAATCAAATTTTACCAGGAAGGTGTTTTTCGAGGATTCTATTCCAGAAAAATGTCGGAGGTAAAAACAAGAGTAACTGCCCTGAAAATTTTAGGAACGCCAAAACCAACTACGTTCCAACATTATTTAGTACAACCAAATGGCATTTCTACACCTGCAAAAAAATTAAAGCATTGGGGAGATGACGCCATTATCCGGGGATATAAACAGTATTGGCATCGTATAAATCCAGAGAATTTAATACCAGCGCTATGGATAGAGACAAACCTTGTGATAAAGAAAGATGGTATTCAGAAATGGATTGATAAAAATCCAAAAGCTAAACTTCATTGGGAGGAGTCTAAATTTTCATTACAAGTTGAAAAAGACGCAAATGGCAACGAAAAGGTCCATATTAAAGGAGATATTAATGAACTGCCGGAAGGACTTAGATCAGTAATAGTGGAATACTACAATCTGGATAGCGCAATAACAAAACAAATAGGAATTGTAAAACCACAAAACTCAATCGTTAATTTGGTTTTGGAACAAGAGCAGTTTGAGTCCAGAATTCGATTTGAAAATCTCACAAAAGTTGAACTTGGCGCTTTACTCTTTGTAATGGAACTGCCAGAGGGTTGTGCTCATAAGCTTGGTATGGGCAAGTCATTAGGATTAGGCTCAGTAAAAATCAAGCCCACACTATCAATAATTAAGCGCGAAGGTAGATATAATCAAATTTTTAACGATCAGGGCAACTGGCTAAGTGAGGAAGAGCAAATTGATTCGTTAAGTCCATTTAAGGACTACTTTGCTCAGTATATGGGTGAGAAAATTGGCAAAAAGGAACTAATTAAGAATACTGATTCTTACTGGTCACAAGACGAACGAATGAAAGCTCTTAATCGGATGCTAAGCCTAAAGCATTCAGAGAATTCCAATTTAAGGTGGCAACTTCGTACCAGTTACATGGATTTGAAGGAGTTCAAATCTCGTCCCATTCTCCCCACCCCCTCCGAAGTCATCAAATCCAACACCTACCAAAACGAATAACCCATGCGCCTTGTACTATCTCCTGTCGGCACCAGCATCCTCACCAACCAAGCTGGCGAGCATCGATCAACATTGAATGAATATGCGAATGCGCAAGAACAAGATATGCCGCAAAACGTGATTGGTCTCGTTGGAGAACTTCATAACAAGGCTTTGGAAAAAACTTGACACTGCAAGCCTTTCAGAGCTTCAAAGAGATAGCGCAGAACTCAATGGCATCATCGGCTTATACGATAATAACCTGCCGGAGCAATCCAACGATATGCACATATTGGTTGCTACCGACACTTACCAAGCAAGGCGACCGCAGGTATTGTTGAAAAAGTACTAAAAAAGCACTTTGTCAATACGCAAACATATACGCCTCAAGGGCTAAATACGAATAGCAAGACCGCCTTTCTTGGAAGCGATTAAGGACCTGCTCAAATGGTGTGACGAAACGCTTCCAGGTTATAGAACCGCAGGATATGAGATAATATTCAACCTCACCGGGGGCTTCAAAAGTCTGCAAGGCTATTTGAATACGATTGGGATGTTCTATGCAGATCGTATTGTTTATATTTTCGAATCCGGGCAGGAAGTCATAGCGATTCCTAAGCTACCTGTGAAGTTGGAGATGGGAATCTTTTATGAACAAGCGAGTATTTTCCTGCAACTCTCACAAACATCAGATGGGTTTCCTGGTGACAAATTGGATGCCATCCTAACGTAATGCTTGACTGCGTTGACAACCGCTGCTGCTTTTCACCTTGGGGCGCATTAACATGGAATAATGCCAAGCGCGAGATTTTATCCAAAGATCTAATTGGATTACCCATGATCGCTTATGAGGATAGTTTCAAAAAAGATTTCAGGAATAATGCCCAAGCAGACGAGAAGGTTAAACTTCAAGAGACCTTAGCTAAGGTATCTTGGTCTCTTACAGGAGAACCACGGAGATATTTTTTTAAAGGCGGACGTGCCGGAGGACTATTATATGATAACTACAGCGGCAAGGAGAGTCATTTGGGGCACTTTCGACTTGGCAAGGGTCTCGGGTCAGCTGTCAATATATCAATCAAATCCTTCGGTTGCGACATTTTGGCCAGCATGATAATGTCGAGGATAATCCTGAAATTTCCCAACAAGAATAATATCGCAAACACCAATATTTATGATCGCATTCTCAACAAACTCTTTCACACTACTTCAGTAACGGTAGGACCATGCAAGACCTCCTCAATACCCTTCAAAAAACCGGCAAAGAGCTCCAGGCCCTTATGGCATACAAACTGGAACTGTTGCTCCCCGATATTCAGCACCAACTGAATACACCGGCAAGACGTGACGATGGAGAGCAAATTGCACATTTACTAGATGAACTTTATGATTGTGTGCAATGGGCTGTCGGTCAACAGGAATATGAACAACTCCTTGTCAAATTAAAAAGCATCGACCCTGAGGCAGAAGCCTTCTACCGAAAAGAACTGATGGACATGCAAGCCACCAGTAGCCTTTAAACCAAAATTTATGACCACCGCCATCCTCCTCATCTCTGAGCAAACGCTGCCCAATGTGCTATTTTTAAAGCAGTTTGGGCCGTTTGAGCGCCATGTGTTCCTGACAACGGATAAGATGGAAACGCAGGGGCGCAGCGATTGGATTATCCAGGCAGCGGGTATTGATCCGGGTTCGGTGCAGCGCCTGCCCATCGACCCGGAAAACGCCACGGTAGGACATCAGATGCTGGAGCGCCAGGACTGGCATACGGGTAGCGATTATCTAATCCACCTTACCGGAGGCACCAAGATGATGGCGTTGCCGCCTTTGCGTTTTTGCCGGAAAGCCGGGCAGTAAACTCGTTTATCTGCCGTTAAACGCGCGCCATTTTTGAATTGCATCCGGAACCGCAGGAAATCCCGCTTTCTGTAAGTGTTAATCTGGATGAATATTTCCGTGCGTATGGAGTCGTCAGGCAGGCGTTTAAAACCGATTGGATGGACTGGATTTCAAAAGGGATGAAACCATGCGTGCGGTTTTGGGTGATACTGCTTCAGAACAAGGTAGCCAGATTCTGGAATGGTTGCGCAGAGAGGAAAGCTGGAGCAACCTTCCCCTTCTGGAGAGAAAATTTTATAACGGCGAATGGTTTGAGGTATGGCTTGCAGGGACAAATCCAACGGATTTTTCAGCTTCCCGAAGATTGTATTTGCGTCGGGGCAAAACTAAACCGCCAGGATGTAATGAACCATATTTCCTATGAATATGACGTGGCCTTTATTCTGAACAATACGCTGTATACCGGCGAATGCAAGGTTAGTAGCAAAAAGCCTTATTCGTATGGCAAGGAGATCCGGAGACGAATTATTCAAGTATGCCTCGGTC
>JADJPL010000007.1 GCA_016713275.1 Haliscomenobacter sp. | reverse complement strand
AAAACGGTAGTATGGGGCTTTTTTGGGGCCGAGGGCGATCATTCCAGGAAAGCAAAAGCAGGAATTGGTGCATTGGTAAGGTGTTTAGGGCTTCCATTTGGCCGCCCATTTGGGAAATCTTTGGCAAGCAATTTTTCCGCCCAGGGCCCGTACCAGGCGTAGCTCACGCGGCGCTCGTTCTCGGCTTTCTGCCAGTGTATTTTTCTTGGTCATCTCTGCCGCAGAAGAACGGCCGGGTTGGTGTCGAGATCGTAATACCGGGCCCACACCGTCGAAGCGGAATCTGCGACCAGTACGGCGTCCTTTTAGTGGGTTGGGAAGGATCATCGATCCGCTGATATGCTTAACCGGGGATTTTGACTTGCTTCCAGCCATTTGACGGCGGCGACAATGGCTTCCTTCATCGGCGGAGGGTCGATCCAGGCTCATCAGGAACAAGGCACTCCCACGGTTTCCTGGTGGGAGTTGGAAGGCAGTTCTGTAAGCCCTGGCGTGCGGGCTGAAGGGTAACGTGGTCGTACTGCTGCGACCATCCGGTGCGTTGCCGTGCGCAGGATTTGGGTTTTTGAGGATGCAGTCCACGCCTTTGGCCACTGCTTTCAAGCAAGCGGCGCCCATTTTTTGTCTACCCGTTCAAAGCCCTGTTTTCCCTCGGCAACCTTCTTGGGATGTTGAGGGTACGGACCATCGCGCCGTCGTTGTTAATGTGGTTTTGGTATCCTTTGGGATTGGGAAGAATTGGGGCCAGCCGCCGTATTCGTACTGCCCGTTCAGCAAGACAGGCGATCCTTTTCTACCGCCTGAAGGTAGCGCGGGTTTTGGGTTCGCTTGATAGGCCTTGATCAAACAAACGAGTTCCCGGGGTGGCCTGGTTGTCGATCGTCGCGTCGTTGGCCAGGGAACTCCTTTTGAATTGGAGGCGTTCTGCCTCGGTCAGCGGTTTTTGTAGTCAATGGCCTTGTCGTTGAGTCGTTTAGGCCACCGCCGCTGGCACGCTGGAAGACCAGCATTTTGTCGGCCAGGGTATCGGAAGCCGGGAGTTTTGAACGGGCGGCGTTGTCCTGAGCTGAAGGAGTGGAGGCTGCATCCTGATAAAGCGCTCCAGCAAGGCCCAAAATCAGCATGGTCAAACCTGTTTTGATTTGCATAGTGGTAAATACTTATCGGTAATCTACTTACCTATTTTCTGGATCCCATTTCCCGTCAAACGTCCAGGATGGGGTGATTCCTGTGCTGGGATCTGTGGAGAATCATTTTCTTATGCTACGAGCAAGTCGCGCCGCCTTTACGGCGGCAATTATAATAGTACACGCGGCGGCCCCAGCGCGGCGTGCCCGACCGAAGCGGCCTGGTAAGATATCGGCGTCGGCCATGGCTTTTGAGAACCGGCAACCGAGCAGGTAGAACTGGGATTCGCGGTGGTAGCGGCCCAGTTTGAACCGGTCTCGTCAAACCGGCAGTTCACGAGTACCGTCCGGGAGGGCTCGCCTGGGACCGTCGTGCCAGATAGCCGCTTCCCGGTTGTGGCAGATGAACCGGCAATTTTCGGCATAGGCCCATCCTCTGGGGCAGTAAAAATCCACCCCGCCTTCCATCGTGCAATCGTTGAAATAATACATGCCGTTCTCCACATCCCAGGGACTGACGGTATCGCCTCCCAAAGCCCGGAGGTGCATTGGGGGAAGGCTCAGAGCACGGCGCCGGGGAGCGAAAGCGGAAAGCGAACTGGTGGCCTGTTCTGGTAACGGATTTTGTACCCCCGGGGCATTGGCGCAGGAAACCACCTATCTGCAGGTGTAAGTCAAATCCAAAGGAATTGAGGATCGAAAGCCTCTCGAACGTCGGATCGCCTCCTTGACGTTCACGGTAGCGTCTCCCCAATCGTCGGGGTTTTCGCGGCGCCAGATGTCCCCTAGCAATCGCCGCCTGGATAACGACGCCTTTTTCACTTTGCCCCCGAAGGGATAATCCGGACTTTTTGGCGCGATAAAAGCTTTTCCCTGATACTCCATTGCGGATAAAAATCACGGTTTGGTTTTGTCCAAGAGAATCTACCGCATCAATCGCTTGCTGGATGAGGGGTAAATCTCCCTTCCATCCTTGGCAACCAGAAAGCAAGGGACGTGCCTCGGGATGCTGCCCAAAAGGGGGCAATCCCAGGCACATACTCCACACAAAGTTCACTAGTATGCTAAATTCTTTGATCGTCACAACAGGTCCTAAGCGTTTACTGGCAGGCAAAGGGTTTCCGGGGCCGAGGATATGATCCAGGGTATATTTTTTCCCGCTCTGCTTCGGTTAATTGCCTGCTCCACGGAACGCGGGCGGCAGGGTTGGCCCCTGGCCCGGCGCTTTGGTATTCGGCGTAGCGCGCTGTTTTTTCGTTATTGGGGTTGTTCCCGGGGGCTTATGCCATCCTGGGCGGCGTGTGGGGTCCCATCCAGCAGTTGATGTGCTGCGCTGGCGTTGGGGTTGCCAGGGCCTGCCTAGGAAATGTTTTTCAAGTGGGGTCGGCGGTCAGCTTGCCGGTCGAAAAAACAAACCAAAAGGGATTTCCGTGGCGTGGACGCTGCCGTAACGTGCGATTTTTTCTTGCTGTGGATATGGCACTGGACAAAGACTGCGGTGGACGGCCCGAAGATGAAATCGGTCGTTCCTTCAGCGTCAAGCAGTTTTCGTAGTACCAGCAGAGTTTCGGTCCGATCCCGCTGCAAGAACAGCAACATCCTGAAATCCCACCATCCGGCAATTTCGGAAGGCAAACCTGTTGCCATGGACGAAAAGGGCCAATTGCTTGCCCGGCGGTAAACCCGCGTCGTTCGAGATGTCAGGTTTTCGGCGCGAAATCGTCGCCGTAATAAAGAAGCTGGCGAGGTCCAGGTATTCACGGTATCGCGTTGGGCAGCACTTTTCTGGCGTGGTTGTTGTAGGTCGAACGTGTTGTTGGCATCTCGCTTACAGGCGCGACACCCCGTTTTCCTGTATCCAAAACAAGCGTTCGTAATACCGCCTTTGCGGATCGGGATGTTCACCGGAACGGTATTGCCGAAGCGAGGCGGCATCGAGGGCAGCCTGGACGGAGGTAAAATCCCCGGTCCATCTTTGGCGACTACCCATGCATTTGCTGTTCCCTGAGAAAACAGGGATATCAACGGTGCCAAAAACGGAAAAGTAAACCGGGACGGAGCATGGGCTGCTATTTTTTTTACAAAGGGAAGCGTTATAACCGCTTTCCTTCATTTTGGAAAATCAGAAAATACCTACCGCGGGAGTAAAGCTCTACACGCAGGGTCGTTTTTGACGCTACCAGGCGCGCAAACGGCGGTTTGTACGGCCGGCCATTGCCATTGAAAAGGGCGAGACCGAGGAGTCTTTATATGCCGGATGGTCGAGACCAATCTCGCTGAAAGCGGGGTGGGATAAGGTTAAAGCCCTCTCGGGGCAAAAGCCGGTAGTGCCTACGGGATAAGCGGGCTGTTGGGTCCGTTGAGGGTAATTTTCCAGGTGAGTGTACCGTTGGGGGCTATTCCGGAGCGGTCGGACGGGTTTTGAGGGTCCAGGCCCTGGGCTACTTCCAGATATCGGGCATGTCGTCTTTGTCGGTGTCGGCCGGTGGAGTGCCGGAGGCCAAAGCGGGCCAGGCGCCGATCGTTTGTCGAAGGGGGTTCCGTGTCTGGAAAGCCGCCCTGAACGTCGATAATCCGCCCGGCGCGGTTGCGCACGTCGGCTGACGAGGCGCTGATCGAGGTGTCGCGCAGCGGCAGCGCGGCTCCGGCATGGGCTAAAACCAGTTCATAGGCTTCCGTAGCGGAATGGGTCACGACGGAATCCCAGGGGAAGGGAGCGTTGGTTTTGGACAGCGCCGTATCCGCCAGAGTTCCTCCATCCGCCATAGCCATTCCCTTCCAGTTGGCGGCGGTAATCGCGGAATAACCGTCGACGAAGTTGCCGCTCAGGTAGATTTTGGGGTAGCCCAAACTACTTGATTTGGAGGGGTTCATGATCATCCCTCGTTTGGGAACGCCGGAGCTGGTTCCGGTAGAGGTCGAGGGGCCGTATTTGTAGTAGTTATTGACCAGGTTGTAGGTACCGCCTTCGCCCCCATTGGTGCTGTAATCCCTCCAGTTGTAGATGACGTTGTTGCGAAAATCGGCTTTTTCCACCACCCCGGCGGGATAGGTGCTGTTGCCGGCAAACCGGGGCGCACGGCCTTTCACGTGCAGGATCAGGTTGTGGTGGAAGCTTCCGTTGCGGGAGCCCCAGATGCCGCCGTAGCCATGCTCCTGGTAATCCGAGCCGCCGGATTCGAAGTGGTAGGAATAGTTTAGCGGTTCGGAGATGATGTTCCATTGGAGGGTGACGCTGTCTCCGCGGTAAATGGTCAATGCTTCGTCGGAACTCCAGCTCACCGAGCAGTGATCGATGATGAGGCGTTTGTTCCCCAGGTTGCCGAGGCGTCGTCCCCTCCCGCTGCCGTCTACCTTGCCTTTGTTTTTGGTAGCGGTCGCCCATGCGAACCCGGATAAAGCGCAAGATGACATTGTCTCCGCTAATGACCACCGGGTGGTCGGCGAGGCAGATCCCTCCGCCGGAGCGGTTTGGCCGGCGATGGTCGTGTTGGCGGGAATGCTGAGTTTGGATTTCAGGCGGATCGTGCCCGCTACCCGGAACACGACGGTCCGGTAGGTAGCCGGAGCGCTTAGCGCATTGCGCAAGGTGCCGGGGTATTGATGTCCTCAGAGAGGTAACTTCAGCACGGTGGTTGGGGTTGCAGGCGTTCCCCCGGCCTCCGGAGGCGTATTGCCGTAGCCTTCCGCCCGGGAAACGCCGGAAGCTGGGCCTGTCCGGAAAACCAGACGAAGGCGGCGGCGGCGGCCGAAAGGGGTTCTAAGGAGCGCCTTGAAGGAGGATCGGAACAACACATTTTTCATAGAAAGCAGTTTAACAGCAGGCGAAAATCGGTTTTTGCGGCACAGCTTTTCAGGTTTTGGCGCTTAGACTCCAACGAAGGGAGGTTGCCCAGCGTTTAGACCTCCCGCTATCTACCTGGTTTACAACGGCATAACCCTCCGATTCGGCAAGCGGTTCCGAAGCGCTGCAGGCTACAAATCCGGGATAAAAATACAAGGCAAAAACCAGAGGGGGCGGAAATGGGTCCCTCCAAAAATTCACAATTCGGTAGCAGGAAGCGTGCAGCCCGATGTAGGTGGTTCGCTGTTGGGGCCTGTCTAAAAGGAGCCTTCTTTGCCCATGCCCCCTACATCCCCAGCAAAATCACCTCTTTCCCATCCACCTCGTGTAGTTCCCTGCGGATGCGCGTCTCCCAGGGCAGCTCTTCCGACGTTTTTTTCTCGAACAGGATCAAGTAGCCTTGCTTTGGCCGAGTTTGACCATATAGCGGCCACCTGTCGCAAGCCATCCGGTTCGGACCGGGCGTTGTGATGCATCTTGACCAATGGGAAAGACCTAATCTTGCCAGAACACCGCCAGATCCGTGCGGCCGTTGCCGATCGCCATCTCCCGCTCCCGATTCGGCCGCCGCCGTTGAGAATGCGCGGTGGAAGGCCATGAGCAGCAGCTGATGCCCTGCTTCCTTATACTGAAAGCGCTCCAGCCGGGATTCGGAATACCTGCGGTAGAACTCCACAAAAGGCGTTCAGCAGTTTGTCCATATCCAGGGCGCCGCCGGGGCGCAGGTACCAGGGCGTTTGCGCGAGGTCCTGGTTGATGCCATCACTGAAACTGCTGTTGAGGATGCGCGTAATGATCTCCCGGTATATGGGGTTGGCAAACTGAACCGGATTGCCGGGCGTGATGATACCCAGATCCCGGCAATAGCGGACCGCGTCGTTGTAATCGCCAAAGTCGGGCGCCTCGCCGTTGATGATACTCAAGCACAATGGGCCGCACCCGGGGGTCGTTGATCTTGTCGGTCAGGCTGTCAGGTGGGTTTGCCGTTGTTCGATCAGCCGCTCCTTGGCGATGTCCACCATCTCCGCAGTAATGGCGCGCGTATAGTCGTTTTTGAGTATTTCCGCTACAATCTCGTTGGCCAGGGCGTTGGTCAGCCAGGGCTGTCCGCAGGAATAGGCGTACAATCGTTCAAAACAGCCGCTGTAAAAACCTGCCCGGTATCTTGGGTATGCTGATCCAGCAGCGCACGTACCTCTTCGGGTGAAACCGGAGAAAAAAAGGACTCAGCCTTGACATTAAACGGCGATCCCGCCCCGATAGACGGATTATCCGCCCGGGCACGGAGGCGGTACTCCCCGGATATCGCGCAGGCCAACCAGCGCTACCGATTGCGGAAAATGGCGCGGGCGCGTCTGAAAAGCCGTCTCTGAGCTGCCTCAGGGTGGAAATGAGCACATCGTCGTACAGGGCGTCTACCTCATCCAGCAGCAGCACCAGCGGTTTGGACAGGGCGTTGCACCAATCCGTTAGATAGTCGCCCAGTAAAGAAGGGCTTGCCGTGTAGCCGGAAGGCAAAGGGGGGCATGTAGGCCGCTTCGAGAAAACGCTGCCTTACGGTGCATTGATTTTACAAACACCATGTTGGCATCTTCCACCGAAATGCTGGGGTACCCTGCCGATTCCAAAGAACACACCGTGGCCACATACGTCCCTTCCTGATTCAGCCGGTGAGCCAGGGAGTGCAGGAACGTCGTCTTGCCCGTTTGCCTCGGCGCATGGATGACAAAGTATTGCTTCGCTTCGATCAGCCGCATGATGTCTTCCAAATACGTCCTGAACGGATTCACCATGTAGTGGTCTTCCGGGGTACACAGTCCGGTGGTATTGAAGAAGCGTCGTTTCATAGCCCTAAAAATACGACATTTTTGGGGATTTGTGGAGGGGCGCATCTGGCTGTGTGCTGCGCTTTTGGAATTTGGGAGGGTGTTTTTTATTTTCTTTGCCCGCGCGGAATATATTTGCCGCCAACAAGACACGGATGCATCTCATTGCGCTTCCGGCGGCCCGGCATCAGCCTTAAGCGATTCCATCCCATAATGGGCTATCGCCTTTTGTTTGAGCGGGTTGGTACTCCATTCCTCCCATTCGCAGGTGTATGGGTTGTAGCCGCATTTGAGGGGTTTGGAATATATATCTTCCGGGGCTTCGAGATAGGCCCGGCAATCGGTGCAGATGTAGCGGAATTCGCAGTCTTTGCAGGTCTGTATTTGGTCTTTGGTAATATTCCAGTATTTTTTAAAACCGGGTTTTTCGAGAGCCTCTTGCAGGGTGGTATCACGAATGTTGCCAAAGCTTTCTTTCATGCTTGGGCAATTCTTGATGTTGCCCTCGATGTCAATGGCAATTTTGCGGTTGAGGCAAGAGTTGTGATGTTGGGCTTCGGTAAAAAGTGAAATATTAGCAGTAAAAAACTTATCCGATATCTTTCCACAATGCAATTCACTGTTCAGGATGGAGGAGGTGAAAACCAGCTCAACGCCTTTATACACATAATACCGGTCTTTGTCGCTACCATAAATTACGATTGATGTAATCCGGAGATGCTTATTCGCGAGCACTTGGAGGTCATCAAAAGTTTGAAATTCTTGATTAATGCCGAGGAGTAAATCAATAGAGACTAGTCTGGAGTTTTTAACCGACAATAAGAGTTGGTGTAAATAATCAGCCTGGACACAGGAAAAAAACCGAAGATGTAAGGCAATGCATCCCACTCCGTCAAGTTGTTTGAGAGCCTCAGCAATATCATAGCTGGAGTTTTTAGAAATATCAATAATCGCATTGGTAATCCAGAGTGGCGATTTCCAAGACAGGTCAATATTGGGGAATAATTCAGGTGTTCCGGTAAAAAACCAAAATTATTTATCACTAACTTATCGAAAAATTCTTCTATTTCCCTATCGTAATTATGTCTGTACAACGACTTTAATTCGCCGACCTTCAGCAATACAGATTTTTCGAGCAATTCTAGCATTGAATTGGGAATAAAAATGAAATAATTTCGTTGTAAATCAAGGATAATATTCCGACGAACACCTTTTACTACAAGGCAAAAAGCAAATAGCTTGAAATATCGGGCATCAGCACTTTCGAAGTAAATCATAACGCTGGCTTCTCAATAACTGATTAGAAAGTGCCGTTCATAAATCTTGGAAACGGGTTTATAGAACCGCTTGACTTCGATTGCTGCGTTGTAAAATTCTCCATACACAAGTTTTACAGGAAATTCAGGAGATTGATTCCGGGCAAAGCTTTTCATCTTTTGCACACAAAGGGGCAATTTTTTTTTGCTACTGTCTTCTTGAAGAAGCTCATCAACGTATTTCTTCATGCTTCAAACTTTTAATAATCCAGTCGGATATAAAGGCTTCAATTTTATAATTGCAAATTGAAGACAAAAACTCAAACTGACCGACTGGATTTATTTCCAGAAAGTCTCCCCTTTATCATTGAGGAT
This sequence comes from Haliscomenobacter sp., assembly GCA_016713275.1. Taxonomy (GTDB): domain Bacteria; phylum Bacteroidota; class Bacteroidia; order Chitinophagales; family Saprospiraceae; genus JADJPL01. The sequence goes on along the minus strand of JADJPL010000007.1, from coordinate 28,558 downwards.
TAAATCAATTGACGCAACGTTTAGGCCAAGGGAATCCATTAGTCTCCATAGCTTCAATCTGATAGGTTTTGGTAAATCAAAAGGGATTATCCTCCTTTGAGAGGAGTTAGATCTGTAGTCACATTCGCTGCCATCAACATAGGCAAATTCATTTGGTATTGCACCACTCCAAAAAAAATTGTCAAGGCAAAAAACCCTGATTTCAAGATTGGCATTTATATGTTCCTGGATAAGGCTTGGGAAGTTAAAGTCAATATTTTCTTTTTCAATTTCATTTATTTTTAAAATTTTTGTGTACATAGAATACTGGCGCCTTGAATCTTTAGACTCGAAAAAAGCAATGTTTGTCATTGGTTTGATAACAACTTTTATGAAATTCGATAAATTCCTTGGCATCGGTCAATGAATGCGCATAGCAAGTACTTGGTATCTTTAGTCCAACGTCTACCGCTTTTATTAAGACCCTAAATTTACTGACATCTATGTATTCAAAAGGGTTCCTACCAATGACCGGCAAGTTTAGGGTGGATAATGCAAATAATATGTTCTTCCGGTATTCTTTTATTTCTTCTTTTAGAAAGAACCTTAATTTATCATCCAATTCTTCAAAAATATCTGAATGAAAATGAAAACCTTTATTTATCCAAATAGCCGAATAATTTTCTTTTGTTTCAAACAAAACGCCGTGTTCGTCGTTAATGCGCACACAAAAATTTTCCGAGTTAATAATAAAACACCGTTTGGAGCAAATGGCATGATTAAACCATAAATAATTCATCACTAAATTTGCTGATGCATCATTCAAACTCGTCATTATGAGTACCATAGTGGTGCTATCATCTGGTGTATTTCAATATTAGGTGCTCAATTTTTTTATAATTCGGGTCATCCACCCCTAAAAAACCTCTTGTCATTGCCAATACTTTTCCATCGGGACCAATCAGGATGTTTTTAGGATACCCCCATGACATCCTAAATGTGTGTTCAATTATTTTCCGAGCATCCGGAATGACCGTATAACTTATTGGATGGTCCATCATGAACTCAATAATTTCTAGCTCTGCATCCCTGCAAATTGAAATAACTTCCAGCTCTTCTTTGTACGTATCTTGCATCTTGTTTAGAAAAGGGATTTCCTCAATGCAAGGAGGACATGCGATAAACCAGAAATTAAGAAGGGTTAAATTGCCGTTGTAAGTAATATTTTGGATCTTCCCGTGAATGTCCGTTGCAGAAAAAGTAGGTATTAGGTAGCCGTCCAAAAAGTCTAAATCCCTTTGCCACTTAGCAGCAAGGATATTGTTTGAAGTCAATACCATCGAATCCAATGACAAATGACTAATTCGGTAATAATATTCTGAAAAATCTTCTGAAGTACTTGATTGAGATTTGACTCTAACATAAAATGAAAATTCCAGAAAAAGGACGAGGAAAAACGAAATGTAATTAATGTATTTCATCACTATTCATTTTAAAAAAAATTTCCGCAGGAAACTCCAATTGGTTTCCTGCGGATTTGTGGTTACTTTTAGAAATGCTTTCCAACATAAGGATCTTCTCCAGTTCCATCCCAACCTGCTCCCCACCCTAGACCTTGTGTTGAAACGTCACACTCTATGTGGCCGCTTTCCCATTCGAGGTCAACCGTACCGACTCCAGAGCCGGTGATTATTCCATTTGAACCGATTACACCGCCCTTGACAACGTGGATCTTTGGAAACCTGAAAATCCTTAAAATCTTGTAGTGATAATTTAGTCGTTTCCATTATGAAAGGAATTGTTTTATGCCTACTCGCTTTTCATTCGCCCATCCGGTGTTTAGGCAGGGTTTTCGGCAATCCCCTGACAGCTGATGGTACAAATATCAACTAAGCCACTGCAAAAATCCTGCAGTATCCAAAATTTTTCCAAAAAAATTTCGCCTCCCTTGATTTTATCCGCATCATCCTTCAACACAAACAGCTCGCTGTGAAATTCAACTTCACGGGCGTAGTAATAGGTTTCCCGTGTGTTGCAATAGGCCACCGGAGCGCCGAGCTCGCGCAGGGCAGATAAAAGGTTGTATACTTGCCGCTCGCTGGTTCCAAGCCGCAGTGCCCAACGGCTTCCGTTAAGAGGCCGAAATAGAAGAGTAAGCAGGCTCACATAGGCAACGTCTATATGCACCCAAAGGGTTTCATGGAACTTTCAAGTTCGGTCTATGTCTTTTCTCCCACAGGGCTAATCCTCACTCAAATGAAAACGCAAATCATTCCACTCATACATTTTGGGTTTCTGGTGCCCATCAAGATAATGGGTTGGGGTAAATTTAATTTGAGCAGCATTGCACCATTCGAAATGTGTTTTGGCCCAGGTTTTTGCCTCTGCGATTAACATTTCCTCCAAGTCGAGAGGGTATTTCTGATTAAAAGCAGCTTTTGGTAATTTATAATAATCTCTAAAAATTGCTTGTATATCCCTGCCTAGGTGGCAATGAGCAAGCATCTGAACAGCCTGATCAAAAACTGCACTATCTTCAGCTTCTCCAACACAGAAAATAACCTTTGTTTTGAGTGAGGCTCCCGATTGAATGAGTTTGTCAATTTCCTTAAAGGCGACTTCGCAGGCCCCACACCAGGGGTTAGTGACTAACACAGCCTCATGTTTGGCGGATGCAGCGCCGAAATTGGGTATAAAAGAGAAGGCCGGCAGTGGAGGTAATGCAGCTTCTTCCTGTAATGCAGCCTGAAATAACTCTGGATTTCGCTTAATTGACGCCAATTTTGACCAAAGCGCATCATAAGCAAAGGCTTTTTTTATGGATGGCTTCAACAAAAGCCAGAGGAAAAACGGAATGGCAAACGAGGTGTATAAAAATAAACTATCCGAACCAATCATAGGCTCCAAGGGCATGAAAGTCAGGATAATGGCGACAAATTCAACTACAAAAAGCACTAACACCAGCAAACAAAATGGGCACCATTGTTTTGCTTTAAATGCCTGGTGATAAAGCGACCACATTGAATAAACCAGCGTTATCCAACTCAAAACATGTACGATAGGATTGGAAAAATAGGCTTGCTTGAGGCTTAAAAGGGCACCAATACCTCCGATGAAATACAACAAACCCAGTTCTGACCAACTGATCAGCCCAAAAAAGTTTGCGGATTTGCTTTTGAGCAGATTGTCACATTTCCTTTTCCTGCTGATGGCCTGACAGAATTTGGTGGCCAGTTGGTTTTGAGGACTCAATTGATCTAATACTAAAATGAAGCAGACAATAATGCCAAATATTTTGACAATTAGCAAAAAGGTAAAACAAGCCATGGGTTGAAAAAGAATAGCCCAATGATGAATATTTGCAAGGACAAAATTAAGCCTATCTTGGCAAAATCCTGTTTGTTTTCACCAAATTGGAAGTGTAATTTTTGTATGATGGATCCTTTGCAAAGCTGGATGTTTTGCCAGTCTAAAATTAATGCTGCACCTGACCAAACTTTGAGAAATTCTTCTAGTCCTTCTTTTATTTTTCGATTTTTAATGCCCCGGCGAATTACCCAGTCTCCACTGGCGTTTTCAACAATAGAAAATTGTCCATTTCCTATTTTTAAATGTGCAATAAATGGACAAGGCAACTCTGATAGTTTTTCAAGTGGAATTTGAATGCAAAGATTTTCCACCCGATAAGTTTTCAACACCTCGTGGATGGAAAACAAGCTAGGATAGTAGGGATGCGAAAAAAAAAAGTTCTTTTAAATCTCGCTTATCTACAACAAAATCTAGTATATTCCTAAGCAGATAATAAGCCGTTTCAAGGACATTGTCTGACTTATTAGAGTTTGAAAAAAAAAAGTTTTAACATATTTAGGTGTTGCATTTTGGCAAAGGAATTGGCAATTGGGGCTTATTCTTAGAGATTTTTTTATTGATTGATAATCTCATTTATAATTTCGTATAGCTTATTTTGATTGCTTGGGCGAGGCGCTTTAAATAAAGCTAAATTTTTATTTTTATTAAATATTACATACCTCGGGATGGATGTAACTTTTAAATATCTAAGTAGCGCACTTTGTTTATTTCCGATAAAATATGTCATTCTATTGAAAAAGTGATTGACAAGCCCCTTTTCCCACTTAGCAAAATTATCGTCAATCGAGATCGAAATAAATACAACTTTGCTGCTATCTATTTTTTCTCTGAGGTCATTCAGGAACACATTTTCGCCTCTACAAGGTTCACACCATGTTGCCCAAAAATCAAAACAATAGCTTTGCCTTCATGTAGGGAAAATAAATCTTTTATCGATATGCTTTTATTATTGATGTCAATTATCTCGCTACTAAGTACGTTGTCTGGAATACTTGCATTTGTTAAGTGGAATAGGTTATATATGTTTTCAAGCTCACCCTTATACACCGGGTGCTTGATTCTAATATTTTCTATTTGTAAAATTGAATCTACAGCAGCATAAAAAGTTTCTGCTTATCCCTAAAACATATTTTTTTAATACAAATACCTTAAGGGCTTCATTAGAGCTGGCACTATAGTGATCATCTATGAATTTACACTCTATATCCAATTTTATTTTATCATTCAAGGCATTTACGAGTAATGATTTTGATCTTATTAAATAAAAAAAAACTGAGAGCTGTGCCAAAGAAATTGTGTTAAAACCATCTTCGTCATTAAATGTATCTTCTGTAAGGTTCATTTTTTTAAAAGTAAATCTTCTAAAGATTCATCAACAAGTGCTAGACCAAGTTTATTTCCAATTAATTCAAATTGCAACTCCTTAAATAAATTTATTTGAAAACAAGGAGTCGTTTCTATCCTTTTAAATAATTCTTTCATATAATTAAATCTTTTTTCAAAGATCAATTCTATGTTCTCAACAAAATCAAAAAGATCATTGTTTTTGCTGAGTATTGGTAAGGTGTATCTATTCTTGATTTTTGATGCAATAATATAATTGCCAGAGTTACTACCTGTGCAACTTATAATTTCATTTAAACTACAAACTAAATATACCGAATCGCCCGGAGTAATCCAAATCAGGTTGTTTAACAATGAGACGAATGTAGGTTTGTTTTGTGATAGTCTAAAAACAAAAGTAGAATCTTTTAATATTGTAGCTTCTTCATATAAAGAATTTCGTTGCAAAAAGAAATCGTATTTCTTCAATTCTATGACACTAAAATAGCAATCCTCTAATTTTCCTCTAATTGTTATATTATTACCTAAACTTTTTGAAATACAGAAAGTTGACAACCAGAAAACAAAGGTTAGATATATTCCCCCTTTCATCATGGCACAAAATTTTTTATACTGAACTCCGCCAAATTTTGTGCATCATTCCCGAAATTTATGCACAAAATTTGGCGGAGCTCAGTACTTATTTTTGAAATACTACCTTTTCCAGGCATTGAACATATGGAACGAAATTTTTGGGGTAGGTTGCAAATTTTCACCAACTTTTATGCACAAGGCCTATAGAAGGAAGGATGTCAACCACATAAAGTATTGTTTGTAAGTGGGTAAAATTCCTTACAAATTCGTAATTGTTCAGAGTTCGTTGGACATTCTTCATCAACTGAGACGGACCCTAAATTATAGTCATTCATGTCGCAACTTATTGTTTTGCAACCAACTGGCGTGATGCCGCCTTTAATAGATTTCATAGATCTTTTTGTTAATTTAAACTGTGAAAACTTCTCTAATATCAACTTCTTCATTTTGTTAAAATTAAATTGTTAACCTACTCTATTAATTGGGTTTTCGGTATCCCCCATTCAGCTGATTCGGCAAATTTGCGTTTCAAATCTACTCCTCCCCACTGCAAAAATCCTGCAGTGACCCAACTTTTTCCAAAAAAGTTTCGCCTCCCTTGATTTTGTCCGCATCATCCTTCAGCACAAACAACTCGCGGCGAAACTCGACTTCTTGGGTGTAGTAGTACGTTTCCCGTTTGTTGCAATAGACCACCGGGGCGCCGAGTTCGCGCAAAGCAGATACCAGCTTGTACACCTGCCGCTCACTGATCCCAAGCCGTTGGGCGAGCGCTCCCGGTTTGCCGGTAGCTTTGCGGCGGATAAGGCCGTCGAGGCGTTCGAGCGTTTGGAGGGTTTCAAAAAATTTGTTCGACATGCTGGGTCCAATTTCGGTTACTATAATGCAAACAGGCTTGGATTCTTTTTTAAAAACGATCCATTTTCTCCAGAATTTTTCCCAGCAGCCTTTCGAGCAGCCGGCGATCCTTGGTGAATATTCGGGCCGTCCCGGTCATGTTTTGCCGAAAGGGAAGGATCTTGCCATAGCTCGTGCGCAGGGTATCCGGCAGGGCGGCTTCGATCTGATAAAAAAATGCCCCCTCCCGGTTGGCATCCGGAAGCCGGGCAATGGTCTTCACTTTGCCTTCCAGGCGGCCAAATTCTTCGGGAGGAAACGCGTCCAGATCGACCAGCACCTGATTGCCCGGCCGGACCCTCCCCGCGCCGGCAACCGGAATGGCGCACATGGCAACCAGGCCGAGCCCTTGGGCAGGGATTATCGTTCCAGGGGACGCCCCTCCCGGGAGATACTGGCCTTCCGAAACCCCCGTTTTCCAGGAAAGCATCCCGTCGATCGGGGCGGTGAGCACGTATTGGTGCCGCCACTGGTCAATTGCTCCCTTTACTTGCAGGGTCGCTTGTTGCAGGCTTCGGGTGCGCTCTTCCATGCCCATCTGGCGTTCGGCCATAAGGTTGGCCTGCTGGGTGCGCAATTGGCCGGACCGGATCCGATTTTTGGATCGCCTCCTCCTCCATGGATTGCGCGTAACGGCGAGCTTGCAGCCATTTCGTCTTTTGAGCTTCCCGCTCTTGGTCGCTGATGACGTGCTGAAGGTGAAGTTTCCGGCTGCGTTCGTATTCAGCTGCCGCCAAAGCCAGCTCCTCTTGATGCAACGCTTTTTCTTCTTTGAAGCGCTTGCGACAGTTCTTCTGCCGCAGCCACTTCCTTTTCAATGCGCGTATTTGCTCCGGAAGTATACGCTTGGCGGGTAAACTCATAGAGGTTTTCTTTTGCCAGCAACCAGGCGGCGTATATCGATTGTATTTCTCCTAGTTGCAAGTTCTGATTCTCGGGCTGAATTGCGGGGTGTCCTCCCGAAATCAGGCGTTCCAGTTTGATTATATCAGACAGCTTTGCGGCGTTTTGTACCATACACAAGCCTTGTCCCTGCCGAACAAACTGCTGATCCTCAGAAAGAAAGGTATCTATTCTTCCGCCCCCAGGAGCGAAGATGTCTACCGGAGCCTGGCTGGTACGCACAGTTGCCGTCGCCTCAAGCTGGTCGGGATAGCGAATAAACCAGGTCATGGCAAACCCTGCAACCGCCATGCTGAAGAGCACTCCCATACCCGAGCGCAATAACCAGCCAGGCGGCGTAGTTAAAAAGTCCTGTAGCAATTCAGAATCTGGAGGGTGATTGGAGGGCATGGCCTGATGTTGATTTTGAATAATTGCTTATTTTCCTAGTTCTAACTGATTTTTTACCAAGGTATAATACGCTCCTTTCTTTCCGGTAAGCTCCTCGTGCGTGCCTCGTTCCGTTATTTTCCCTTCGTGCAGTACCACAATCTGATGGGCATGGCGGACGGTGCTCAACCGGTGCGCTACGATAACCACCGTGCGGCCTTGGTAAAAGGCTTCGAGCTGATTTATGATGGCTTTTTCATTGTTGGCGTCCAGGGCGTTGGTAGCTTCGTCGAAAAGTAGAAAATCGGGTTTTTTGTATATGGCGCGGGCAATCAGCAAGCGCTGGCGCTGCCCTTGGCTCACCCCATTCCCCCTGGCCCCGATCATTGTAGAGAAACCAAGGGGGAGGGAGTCGATAAAATTCTGGATATTGGCCATACGCACTGCTTGGCTGAGACGTTCGGAATCCGGATACAGGCTACTTTCGGCTATGTTATTGCCAATGGTGTCGGAAAAAAGAAACCCATCCTGCAGCACCGCCCCGCAATGCGCTCTCCATACGTCGGATTGGATTTGATGAAGCGGAGTAGAACCAATCGCTATCGTTCCTTTCTCCGGTAGGTAAAAGCCCAAAAGCAATTTGAGCAGGGTGGTTTTGCCGCTACCGCTGGCCCCAACTATGGCAGTCACTTTACCTCGGGGAATAGTGAGGTAGAGGTCGTCCAATACCCATTCGCTCAAGGGGTTGTAACGAAATGAAACACCTTGTAATGTAAGATCGCCTTGGGAGGGTACTTGATCTGTTTTATGGTCGTCGTGTTCGTCTTCATTTTCGTGATCGTGCATTTCGCTGAGGCGTTCCATACTCAGCCGGGCATCCTGATAGGCGCGCAAAAAACCGATAAGCTGCTGAAGTGGGCCGTTGAGCTGGCCCACAATATATTGTACAGCCAGCATCATCCCGAGGGTCATTTTTCCATCCATCACCGCCGTAGCGGCAACGAAGGTTATGAATACATCTTTGACCTGATTAATGCCAAGACCCCCAAGTTCCTGGTACTGGGAAATGCTAAGGCCTCGCATCTGTGCCCGCAGTAATTGGAGCTGGATGCCGAGCCAAAGATCCCGTCGTTTTTGCCTGCTTCCCTGCAATTTGATCTCCGGCATCCCATGGATGATCTCTAGAAGCGCATCCTGGTTGCGGGAACTATGTCGGAAGGCAAGGTAATCGACTTCTTTTCTCTTTTTTAGGAAATAGGCTATCCATCCGGAATACAAACCGGCGGAAAGGGCAAATATGCTGAAGATAGGGATGGAATACCAGGCGAGTACCGCGCTAAACATAACCAGGTTAAACGCGGATAAAATCACCGATAAGGTGGAGGACGTCAAAAAGGACTCGATCCGGCGGTGATCGCCAATACGCTGAAGTAAATCCCCCGTCATCTTGCTGTCGAAAAAGCCCAGCGGCAGCCGCATCAGTTTGTTCAAGAAATCACTAATCAAGCTGATGTTGATATGGCTGCTGATGTGCAAAAGGATCCATGCCTGAATAAACCGAATAGCCATCTGCCCCAAGAAGAGCATAAGCTGGCCCAAAAGCACCAAATGAATGAAGCGGAGGTCGCGCAAAGCGATGCCATTATCGACTACCGACTGGGTCAGAAAGGGGGCAAAAAGGGTGAGGATAGCGCTGAGCCCCATCCCCATTCCTAGTTGCGCCAGAAGCCGCCTTTGAGGGCGTAAATAGGCCAGAAACGCTCCAAAGCCTTTTTGTTTTTCTACCGCACTATCTTCCTCATAGAATTTGGGAGTGGGTTCCAAAAGCATCGCTACCCCACGCTGACCGTCGGAAAGCCAGGATTTCAAAAACTCCGGGTGGGTAAGCCGGACTTTTTGCCCGGCGGGATCGGCAACCCAGACGTACTTTTTACTGATCCGGAAAACCACTACAAAATGGCGTTGTTGCCAATGCGCGATGACAGGCAGAGGCGCTTGTAGAAGACCTGGAACCTCCCGGTCGCCTCTAAACGGAATCTTGGCCGAAAGTGTCCGCAGCCCGATCTTTTCCGCTGCATTCCCTATTCCCCGGAGGCTGACCCCCTCCCGGTCGATATGGCAATGGGCGCGCAAAAAAACTGCAGAAAAGCTCCGGCCGTGGTATTGGGCCACCATGCGCAGACACGTAGGGCCGCAATCCATCGAATCGTATTGCCGGTACAAAGGGAAAAATCTGCCATTTTTTCCAGGGCTAGCCATGGGGAAGCGTTTTTTGATTATCGCTATGGAATAGGGATTCTTTTCAGGTACCCTAATTAGCGCTCCGGCCGAATTGGCTTGGTTCCCCCTTACGTTAAGAAAGAAGACTATTCCCTCCTTTTAAGTTAAGAGGAAAAATGCTTTTCGGATCAGAGCTAGATAGGTAGCTTTTCAGAAGCGAATCAAAAGCGGGTTCCTTGCCCGGGTAGCAGGAAGCGGATGGTTGTCTTTCTGGAGGAAGACCAACTCCAGGTTATAGCGTATTGAAGAAACCGGTAAACAAAGACGGCTGAAAGAAACAGCCTGGATGGGCAACTGGGAAAAGGTCATACTACTGAATTCCAGGGTTAATAATGAGGGTTAATAACTCAGGTTTATGATTTTAAAGCTAAGCCTTTTTAGTCAAAAATTTCCCCCCCCGTATATTTTTTTTATTATAATTTGTTTTTTACGCTAAAACGGCTGCGGTCGAGCCCCCTACATCCTCAGCAAAATCACCTCTTTCCCATCCACCTCGTGTACTTCCCTGCGGATGCGCGTCTCCCAGGGCAGCTCTTCCGACGTTTTTTCTCGAACAGGATCAGATAGCCTGCTTTTGGCCGAGTTTGTCCATATAGCGGGCCAGCTGCTGCAGCCGTCCGGTTCGGACCGGGCTGTTGTGATGCATCTTGAGCTCAATGGTAAAGACCTGATCTTGCCAGAACACCGCCAGATCCGTGCGTCCGTTGCCGATCGCCATCTCCCGCTCGATTCGGCCGCCGCCGTTGAGAATGCGCTGCAGGAAGGCCATGAGCAGCAGCTGATGCCCTGCTTCCTTATACTGAAAGCGCTCCAGCCAGGATTCGGAATGCCAGCGGTAGAACTCCACAAAGGCGTTCAGCAGTTTGTCCATATCCGGGCGCCGCCGGGCGCAGGTACCAGGACGTTTGCGCGAGGTCCTGGTTGATCCCATCACTGAAACTGCTGTTGAGGATGCGCGTGATGATCTCCCGGTATATGGGGTTGGCAAACTGAACCGGATTGCCGGGCGTGATGATGCCCAGATCCCGGCAATAGCGGACCGCGTCGTTGTAATCGTCAAAGTCGGGCGCCTCGCCGTTGATGATACTCAACACAATGGGCCGCACCCGGGGGTCGTTAATCTTGTCGGTCAGGCTGTCCAGGTGGGTTTGCCGTTGTTCGATCAGCCGCTCCTTGGCGATGTCCACCATCTCCGCAGTAATGGCGCGCGTATAGTCGTTTTTGAGTATTTCCGCTACAATCTCGTTGGCCAGGGCGTTGGTCAGCCAGGGGCTGTCCGCTGGAATAGGCGTACAGTCGTTCAAAAACAGCCGCTGGGAAAGCCTGCCCAGTATCCTGAGTTGCTGATCAGCAGCGCGGAATACCTCTTCCCGGGGAAAACAGGAAGGAAAAGGACTCAGCCTTGACATTAAACGGCGATCCCGCCCCGATAGACGGATTATCCGCCCGGGCACGGAGGCGGTACTCCCGGATATCGCGCAGGCCAACCAGCGCTACCGATTGCGGAAAATGGCGCGGGCGCGTCTGGAAGCCGTCTCTGAGCTGCCTCAAGGTAGAAATGAGCACATCGTCGTACAGGGCGTCGACCTCATCCAAAAGCAGCACCAGCGGTTTGGACAGGGCCTTTGCACCAATCGGCGAGGTAGTCGTCTCAACAACTGGGCGCTTGCCGTGTGGGCCGGAAGGGACAGGGGGGGCATGTGCCGCCTTCAGAAAAACAGCTGCCTATTGATACAGCGACCGATGAACAGGCCATGTTGGCATCTTCCACGGAAATACTTGGGTACCCTGCCGATTCCAAAGAACACACCGTGGCCACATACGTCCCTTCCTGGTTCAGCCGGTGAGCCAGGGAGTGCAGGAACGTCGTCTTGCCCGTTTGCCTGGGCGCATGGATGACAAAGTATTGCTCTGCTTCAATCAGACGCAGGACATCGTCGTAAAAATTCCGAAACGGATCGACCATGTAGTGCTTTTCCGGCATACACAGTCCGGTGGTATTGAAGAAGCGTCGTTTCATAACCCTAAAAATACGACATTTTTGGGGATTTGCGGAGGGGCGCATTTCGGCCTCCCTCCGGCCCGCAAGATTATTTTCCCCTCCCGGGCCTGCGCAAAGGATTACTTACCGAAACCACTCCCTATCCCTATCCTTTTTGACGAGGTTTTCCCAGATAACAACCCACATTTCCCCGAATCTCCCGGCCAAATTTTTTGTTAAGGGAGGAGGAACGGTCAAACTGGTTGAATCCCAAGGAAAGAACACAGATGTCTTCTGCCTTTATTGAAGGGATATTTGCCTGATCACTCCGCGAAAAACCGGCATACAAGACCGGCAACTCCTGCCCGGAGGCAGCATAGCGAAATACTTCATTCCTGCGGGCAAAAACGACCGGATCTTCCGGTGCAGAAGTGCGCAGCAACCCGTTCGGGTTGACTTTGAGCATCGTGCTCCCGGCTGTTTTTTCCGGTAACGCTCCATCATCTGTGGGCTGGGAATAGGCAATAAATACCCTCCCGGTGTAATGCTCGGGCAACTGAATGTCAAGTTTGGGCTCATTCGAAAAATCCAAAGAGTCCCGGTAGTTTTTTTCGCGTGTAAATAGCCCTACCTCGTCTATATGGTCGGAAAGATTCCCAACTTTGAAGTTTAAAAAGACCATGTATCTGGAATAATCATAGATATGCACATCTATCAAATTGTCCAAGCGCAGGATAAAACAGGGTTGATGGTCTTGTTTTTTCAGCAGATATGGATACGAAACTAATAATTCCGTATCGTCTGTATATAGCTTAAAAATGTTAGCCGAATCAAATACCATATAGGCGCTGGGCTTATCACTGTTATACCATTTACCGGTGAGGCCCTGGCTAAATACTGGGGTAAAAGCGCTTAATATGATCATGGTCCCAAAAAAAATCGCGCGTCCTGGTTGCATAAGCAATTCGAATTATGGTGTTAAGAAATAAACCCTTGCCGTTCATGCTGGCGTTCCCGCTCAAAACGAACTGGCCAAAAGGCGCCCTGTTCGCTGGATAATACCTCAATGCTTCAAAAGGACTTCGAGGGAAGGATGAAGAAACAATAGCTTTCCCTCTTCCGAGAACAGTAAGGTATGAGGAACTCCTGCACAGAAGAACCTTTTTAAGATGGTTTCCTTTTGTTCCGGCAGGATCAACCCCTGATTCCAGGGTATTTGATCTTCTTGCAACGCTTTTTTCCAATCCGAAGGGTTGTCGTCCAATGTAAAACCGACAATTTGAATGTTGTTTGCCAGGATTTCGGCATAGTGTTGTTTCAGCGTTTGGTTTTTTCTCCGGCACGGCGAACACCAGCTTGCCCAAAAATCGACTAAGATTTTCTTTCCCTTATATCGCTCAAAAATGCTTGCCGTATGCAGGGTATCTCCGTCGATGCCTCCATAATCGAAATGATAGAAGTCGGTCCCGGGCCTTCGTTGAGACAGGTCAATCAAATCCCTAACAACTTCTCCTGCGGCGGTTCCAGACCCCGAACCTGGCGGATCAAACTATCCATGTACACGGGCGAAGGGAAAAAAATGGGGCCGTGTTGGACCTTTTTTTTAAGCTGGGGAACATAATTGTTTAAAAATCGGATAGCCAGGGCCGTGTCGGTACGTAGCATGGCGCTAAACGATTGAAAACCCTGGCTTTCGAAGCGCTCCAGGGAAAAAGCAATACCAGCTTCCGGGGAATCCTGTAGGCCAATAGCGGTCCGCCACATAGAGTCCAGCCGGCTGCCTTCCACTTTGAAATTCCATCCTCCCAGAAAGGCGATGCGAACGGGCTGGCCCTTGTCTTTAAAAAACGGGAAAGTATACTTGGCCCTGTTCATGCCCAGCTCCAATGAGGTTTGGGTTACGGGGGGTTGCATGCATCCAACCGTAAATGGTTCCAGGGTAAGGCTATCGAGTTTGGCCCCTGATTCGAGAAGGTAAAACATCAGCTTCTCGCTGCTCTGGTTGGCGATCTGAATGGGACAGGCGCCCGGTAGTTGCGCAATGGCTCGTGGAAAGGCCGCAATGGAAGAGCAAGCAGGCCCAAAAAGGCAGCGTCCGCATGCGACGAAGGGGTTTCTTGGAGCTTGGTTTTGGCGTTAAAAGTTGAGAACCAACTACCTTCCCTAAACGCCATGGGGTTCCGGATTATTCTGGAATCCGCTTTTTTTAAAGTTCCAGGCCTACAGGCGTAGAGGTTACTCCCACGGTTGGGGGATTGCCTCAAAAGACCGGTCTTGCCCATGAGGCGAAGCTTTCTTCACCCTACTGGACATTTTAGAAAGATGCTGTCCAGCCCCTATTGTAACGGCCAAATTTATTTGGCCCCGTGTGCAGTTTTCCCCATGCTTCCGCCAAATAAATTTGGCGGTTACAGACGCTAAGCCCAAAAATGTCCTGCTGCATGGGCATAGTCTGCCAACCGGCAGCCCCTCACATCCCCAGCAAAATCACCTCTTTCCCATCCACCTCGTGTACTTCCCGGCGGATGCGCTGCTCCCAGGGCAGCTCGGCGGACGATTTTTTCTCGAACAGGATCAGGTAGCCGCGCTGTTGGCCGAGTTTGTCCATATAGCGGGCGAGCTGCTGCAAGCCATCCGGTTCGGACCGGGCGTTGTGATGCATCTTGAGCTCAATGGTAAAGACCTGATCTTGCCAGAACACCGCCAGATCCGTGCGTCCGTTGCCGATCGCCATCTCCCGCCTGATTCGGCCGCCGCCGTTGAGAATGCGCTGCAGGAAGGCCATGAGCAGCAGCTGATGCCCTGCTTCCTTATACTGAAAGCGCTCCAGCCAGGATTCGGAATGCCAGCGATAGAAATCCACAAAGGCGTTCAGCAGTTTGTCCATATCCAGGGCGCCGCCGGGGCGCAGGTACCAGGACGTTTGCGCGAGGTCCTGGTTGATGCCATACTGAAGGGAAGAGTTGAGGATTCGGGCAATTATTTCCGATAGATCGGATTTTCCAGCGACACGTAAGGCTTTTCGGGAAAGCAATGCCTCGCCAGAGTGGTTTTGCCGCTCTGGCGAGGTCCCATGATCGCCAGCGATTTAAACGAACCCAACAACTGATGGGCTTTGGCTTCAGCTATTCTCGGTACAATCATGCAAATATGGATTTCAATTCCATATTTGCATGATAACAAAAACAGACTGAAAGGCAAGGGGAAGATACCCTTTCGCGAAAAGAAGGAAAAGTAGTGGTTGTTCCCCCTTCGCTTGGTTTAGTGCATGGAGGATGGCAGCTACTCCTTTAGAAGGCTGGGAGGTGTGCGAAAGCATGCACTAATTAAGCGGCGCGAAGTGGTTTGGGAATTCCCCCAATCACTTCGCGTCAAAGATATGTCTTTTCCATCACCTTCCCATCCATCCGCCATCCACGGTCAGAATCGTACCGTGGACGTAGTCGGAGGCGGCGGAAGCCAGAAACACCAGGGGGCCTTTAAAATCTTCGGGTTCGCCCCAACGGCCTGCGGGGATACGGTCCAGAATAGACTGGCTCCGTTTTTCGTCGGCGCGCAGGGCGGCGGTATTCTCGGTAGCGATATAGCCGGGCGATGGCGTTGACGTTGACCCCTTTACCTGCCCACCGTTGGCGAAGGCTTTTGGTAAGGGAGCCAATCGCCCCTTTGCTGGCGGCGTAGCCCGGCACGTTGATTCCACCCTGAAACGTCAGCAGGGAAGCGGTGAAGATGATCTTCCCGCTTCCCTGATCGACCATCCGCTTGCCGATCTCGCGGGTCAGGATAAACTGTGCATTCTGATTGATCTCGATGACCTTATCCCAATAGTCGTCCGGGTGTTCTGCCGCCGGGGCCCGAAGAATGGTCCTGCGTTGTTTACCAGGATATCGACCACGGGAAAATCCCCGGCGTACAGCTTCTATAGAAATCGTACAATTCCGCCCGTACGCTAAAATCGCACTGGTAGGGGAAAAACCGGCGGCCCAGCGCCGCTATTTCTTCGGCTACAGCGCTGCCTTCCGCGTTCATGGAGTTGGCCACGCTGATGATGTCGGCCCCGGCTTCAGCCAGCGCCAGGGCCATGGCTTTGCCGATGCCCTGGCTACAACCTGTTACCAGGGCTACTTTACCCTTCAAACTAAATTGGTCCAGAATAGTCATCGTTAGAGGAGTTGTTTGGGTTCTACTTTATCCATATCGGTGTATTCCTGGTTTTCGCCGCCCATCCCCCAAATGAAGGTATACGCGTTGGTGCCTACCCCCGAATGGATCGACCATTCCGGGGAGATCACCGCCTGGTCGTTGCGCATGATCAGGTGCCGGGTTTCTGCTGGCTCGCCCATCAGATGCACCACGAGCTGGTCGTCGGCCAGGTTGAAGTAGAAGTACACTTCATTGCGGCGGTAATGGGTATGCGGAGGAAACGTATTCCAGGTACTTGGGCTGATGAGTTCCGTCAGGCCCATCACCAGCTGGCAGGTTTGCACCCGGGAGGTCACAATGTACTGGTAGATATTCCGGCGGTTGGCTGTCGCGTGCTCGCCCAATTCCACGGGCGCCACCGTTTGGTGCGGGATTAAGGCCGGCGGATACACCGCATGGGCGCCGACGGAGTTGAAGTAAAACTTGGCCGGCTCGGCGCCGGAATCGCTGCGGAAGACCAGCTCCCCGGGTTCCTTTGCCCACATAAAGCGCATCCTTGAACCCCAGGGAAAAGCTACCCCATCCACGGAAACCATGCCGGGGCCGCCCACGTTAATGATCCCCATTTCCTCCGTTCCAGGAAAAGAGGCTTTCGTCAGGTCCTCAAAGCGGGCATAGCCAGGGCTTCGCCAACTGGCTGCGCGCCCCTGATGACAAACCGGTCCTGCATGGAATACGTCACCGAAATATGATCGGGGCGAAAAATACCGTCTACCAAAAAATTTTCCCGAAACTGGGAGGTATTAAACCCCTTCATTTCATCCGCACTGCGGGAAAACCGAATAGAAAATGAACTGGTCATAGGATAGATAGTAAAGACTTGGTTTTAACTATAAACAGGCTTCAAATCATCTCCCAGCGGCGTCATCTTCGGCATGAGCAAGTGCGCTACGCCCAGCACCGTGAGGTACATCAACCCAGCAATCAGGAACGCGAAGAAGTAAGCGCCGGGACCGGAAGCGGTCAGCAGTTCGCCCAGGGTAATATGGGCTGCCAGACCGGCAAAAGCGCCCATAGCGCCGCCGATGCCCACTACCGTGGCGGTTGCTTTCTTCGGAAACACATCAGATACCAACGTAAAGACGTTCGCCGACCAGGCCTGGTGGCCGCCTGCCCCTAAAGCAATTAAAGCAACGGCAAGCCA
Organism: Haliscomenobacter sp.; assembly: GCA_016713275.1. Taxonomy (GTDB): domain Bacteria; phylum Bacteroidota; class Bacteroidia; order Chitinophagales; family Saprospiraceae; genus JADJPL01. The sequence goes on along the minus strand of JADJPL010000007.1, from coordinate 11,516 downwards.
CTTGTTGTCCGTTAGGGTAACGAACATGACCGGGAGAATGATCAAGGCGCAGATCAGTAACGTGATCTTTCTGGCTTTATTCACACTCCAGCCACGGTTCATGAAAAAGCCGGACAACCAGCCGCCTGCGATGCTGCCGACATCGGCGACGACGTATATGATGATCAGCGGCAAGCCCAGGCCCCTGATGTTCAGCCCGAACGTTTCGGCGATGTATTTTCCTCCCCAGAACAAATAGAACCACCACACGGCGTCGGTCAGTTTGGCGATGGCAAAGGCCCAGGTTTGAGGCAGCGGAAGCACTTTTCCCCAGGGGACTTTCGCCGTGGTTTCTTCTCCGTTGGAATCGCTCTTGATATAAGCCAGTTCTGAAGCGCTGAGCTTGGGATGTTCTTCGGGTTTGCGGTAGATAGAGAGCCAACCAACGACCCAAATGGCGCTGAATACGCCCGTCGTCAGGAACGCGTATTGCCAGTTATGTCCCGTATCGGAAACGATCAGCGGGATGATCAGGGGCGCCATGATGGCTCCTACGTTGGAACCCGCATTGAAAATACCCGTAGCAAACGCCCGTTCCTTTTTGGGGAACCACTCGGCCACGGTTTTGATGCAGGAAGGGAAGTTGCCGGATTCCCCGAATCCAAGGCCAAAGCGCGCCAAAGCAAATCCGACGAAACTGAAAGCCGGCCGGATCGTTGCGTGCAGCATACCGAACACGCTCCAAATAGCAATGGATATCGTATAGCCCCAACGCGTTCCGATCTTATCGATCAAGGCGCCCATGGCCAGCATGCCAATCCCGTAGGCCAACTGGAAGGAAGCGCTGATATAGCCGTAATCCGCATCCGTCCATCCAAAAACTTTGTGTTGCAGCGTAGGCGCCAGAACGCCGATGACGCTTCGGTCCATGTAGTTGATCGTCGTGGCGGCGAAGAGCATCGCCAGAATTCTCCAACGGTACCGGCCAATTTTTGGTCGTGGTTTGGTCCATTTCAGGTTTGGTGTTTGATTCAAAAAAAGAGCAGGAGGCCTTCCAACCGTCAGGTGGTTTAACAGGTGGGCAGAGCGCTCCAGGCAACGTGTTATCCCCGGATCATCCGGATTAAATCCAATGTCGTTTTCACCTTTTCGGCGAGTTCGTCAAACTTGCGTCCGTCGAGGATGTCTTTGGTGATCAGTTGGGAGCCCATGCCTACGCAGGTTACTCCAGCTGAACCACTTGCGCAGGCTCTCCTCGGTAGGAGACACTCCTCCGCCGGTGGGCATGATGCTCGTCCAGGGTTGCGGCCCTTTGATGTCTTTAACAAAACCCGGCCCCAGCACCCCACCGGGGAACACCTTGACCACCTCCGCCCCGAGTTCTTCCGCCCGTGCGATTTCCGTCAGCGATCCGCAACCCGGCGACCAGAGCACTTTGCGCCGGTTGCATACGACCGCAATATCTTCCCGCAGCACCGGAGTAACGATGAAGTTGGCCCCCAACTGCATGAACAAGCTGGCGGTGCCCCCATCGGTTACCGACCCCACCCCCAGCATCATGCCGGGCAGTTCTTTTAAACAATATTTATTCAGGTTACCGAATACTTCATGAGCGAAATCGCCCCGGTTGGTAAACTCCAACAGCCGGGCGCCGCCCTGGTAGCAGGCTTCTACCACCCCTTGCACAATTCCAGGTCGCTGTGGTAGAACAATGGCACAAACCCGTTTCCTGCATGGTTTGGGCTACTTGGATGCGTGTGTATTTGGCCATTTTTGTTAAGATTTACTTGAGGCGGGACGAGGTACGAATTACGAAGTAGGTGCGAGGTGCGATTTAGTACGAGGTGCAACTGGCGCGAAGGCTGCGGGCCATCGTGCCCAGCAACTTCCGCGCAGCTCGCAGCCTCGGGCTACCGCGCTCGTACAAGACTCTCGTCCTTCGTCGCGTTTACCGCGAAACGCGCCCGCTGGCATCCCCTTTCATCAGCGTTTCGACTTCGGGCAACGGTGACGAGGTTGGCGTCGCCGTAGATGGTATGCTTGAGGCAGGACGCGGCAACCGCGAAATTAAGCGCTTTTGGTCGTCGCCTGCATATTGATCAGTCCAGACCAGGCCGCCCATGAAGCTGTCGCCCCGCCGACGCGGTCGACGATATGGGTGATCTGGTACGTGGGGGATTCAAACAAGGTTTGGCCGTCGTAAAGCACCCCGGCCCAGGTGTTATGGAGGCGCTGATGGACCCGCGCAAGGTAATAATAACCTTTTCGCCTGGGGAACCGCTGCATCATTTGCTGGCAGACGGAGACATAGGACTTGGCGTCCATGGTATGGCCCTGGTGACGTCGATCCCCTCGGGGTGGATGTCGAAATGTTTTTCGGCGTCTTCCTCGTTGCCCAAAATGATATCGCAACCGGCGACCAGGGCTTCCATGACTTCGGAAGATTTTTTGCCGTATTTCCACAAATTCTTGCGGTAGTTGAGGTCGGTGGAAACGGTGATTCCCATGCGGTTGGCGGTTTCGATCGCTTCCAGGCAGGCATCCGCCGCTCCCTGCGAGAGGGCGGTGATACCGGTCCAGTGGAACCATTGGGCATCGCTGAACACCTTCTCCCAATCGATCATCCCTTTGGCGCTAGACGCCATACCGGAATGCGCCCGGTCGTACACGACTTTACTGCCTCTGCTGACCGCGCCCATTTCCAGGAAATAAATGCCCAGCCGTTCGCCGCCGCGCAGCACGTGGTTCACGCCAACGCCGCGTTTGCGCATTTCCATCAGGGCGCAATCGCCGAGATCGTTCTGCGGAAGCCGGGTGACAAATTCGGTGGGCAGCCCATAGTTGGCCAGAGAAACCGCTACATTGGATTCGCCTCCCCATACACCACATCGAAGGAAGAAGCCTGAGAAAATCGCAAAATCCGGGAGGGGTCAGCCGCGCATGATCTCCCAAACGTGACGATCTTTTTCATGACAAGTTATTTGTTTGGCAAAATGGATTTTTTTGAAAAGCTTGAGCTAAAAGTACTACCTGCACCCTACATAGCCTATTCCTGAATTCACTATTTGCTAGCCAAAACCCCCAAAAACCAGGTAAGCGTTTTCTGCTCCCGGAATGTGAATTTTTGACGGCTTCGATTCCCGATTATTTCAGACCTTTATAAAGACAATGCTTCTGCTCCTTTTGGATAATCATCTTACTTGAAAATTTTTCCACATGATTACCGCTAATCCAAAATCCATCCCCTCTTTCCTCGACGAGCATTTCCTTCTGGATACGGAATCGGCCCGCCGCTTATACCACGAGTATGCCAAAGATATGCCGATCATTGACTACCATTGCCATCTCCCACCGGATGAAATCGCCGTCGACAAACGGTTTTCCAACCTGACCCAAATCTGGCTCAACGGCGACCATTACAAATGGCGGGCGATGCGCACCAACGGCGTCAACGAACGGTTCATCACCGGCGACGCCGGGGATTACGAAAAATTTGAGCAGTGGGCAAATACCGTTCCTTCACCCTGCGCAACCCGCTCTACCACTGGACCCACCTGGAGCTCCGCCGCTATTTCGGCATCCAGGAAATTCTGAGCCCGGCTACCGCCCAGGCCGTCTACCAAGAGGCCAGCACCTTGCTCAACTCCCCGGAATACAGCGTGCGCAACCTCCTGCGCAAAATGAACGTTGCTACCGTTTGCACCACCGACGACCCGTCGACTCCCCTGGTGTACCACCAAAATATCAAAGCGGATGGCTTCGAAATCCCCATCCTGCCCGCATTCCGCCCCGACAAAGCCATCCTGATCGAAAAACCTTCCTGGCCGGCATACATCCGCCAACTGGCAGAAGCCGCCGGTAAGGAAATCGCTACCTTCCAGGACCTTCTCGACGCGCTCCAAAACCGCATCGCCTTCTTTCACGACATGGGCAGCCGCCTGAGCGATCACGGACTCGAGCAGATTTATGCCGCGCCGTTTACGGAGGCGGGGACGGACCGCATTTTCCGCAAACGCCTCGGCGGGCAAACCCTGGAAGCTGCGGAAGCCGAAGAATTCATGTCCGCCCTGCTCTACCACCTCGGCGTTATGTACCACGCCAAAGGCTGGACCCAGCAGTTCCACCTCGGGGCCCTGCGCAACAACAACTCCCGCATGATGCGCACCCTTGGACCCGATACGGGGTTCGACAGCATCGGCGACTGGTCGCAGGCCGCCGCCCTCGCCCGGTTTATGGACCGCCTCGACAACGAGGACAAACTGACCAAAACCATCGTCTACAACCTCAACCCCCGCGACAACGAGTTGATGGCTACCATGATCGGCAACTTCAACGATGGCAGCATTCCGGGGAAAATCCAGTACGGCTCCGCCTGGTGGTTCCTCGATCAGAAAGACGGGATGGAAAAACAGATCAACGCCCTGTCCAATATGGGTTTGCTCAGCCGCTTCGTCGGTATGCTCACCGATAGCCGGTCGTTTATGTCCTACCCCCGCCACGAATATTTCCGGCGAATCCTCTGCCAGATCCTGGGCCGCGAAGTAGAAAACGGCGAACTCCCCAACGATATCCCATGGATCGGGAAGATCGTGCAGGATGTTTGCTTCCGCAATGCGAAGGCGTATTTTGGGTTTGAGGGGTAAGAATTAGTGGTTTATGGCGACAGCGCCTCCCGAAAAGCTGCAACAGAGTAGGGGTAATTTCTAAATACCATGAGCAAAAGACTTTTTTTCTTTCTGCTTCCCTTGGCGCTGGTGGGTCCTTCTTGTAAAAAGGAGGGCCCGCCAGCCTATCCGGTTTACCAGGTGGATCTGAGAAAACCCAAAGAAGTTCCGCTCAGCGCCATTGCCAAATCGGTGCATTATATCAAACTGGGCGACCGGGCCAAGGGAGATCCGATGTTCTACCCGGTGTCCAAAGTCCTTTTCAATGATAACCGGATTGCCGTGCTATCGGAGCCGGGAAACCTTACGTGCAAGGTGTTTTTATTTGACAGCAAAGGAAACTTCATCCATTTTCTGGATGGATCTCAAGACGGCCCCAATACCATTCTGGGGGTAACCGATATGGATCTAACCGAAGAAAATCTGGAGCTATTGGATTATATCAAAAAACGAATCCTCCGCTACGACCTGAACGGAAACTTCGTTACTGCAATTCCGCTACCCGAACGATTCACCAAATTCATCTGCCTTGACGAGCATCATTATGCTTTTGACACCAACAACGCGCCCTCTGAAAGAGGAGAAACATATGCCGTTACTATTTTGTCAGAACTAACCCAAAAGGCAAAAACCTTTCTGACCATCCCCAACAAACTGCGCGTTGGAGAATTTGCCAGTTGCTTTTTTCACACCCAGGAAGGGAAAACACTATACCGGCGATATTACGACCCAACCGTATATGAAATAACCAATAATACGGTCAAGCCTTTTTACGCCCTGGATTTTGGAGACTTATGGATCGATACGATCAAATATTCCGATAGCGATGAGGCAAGGACGAGTTTTAACCAGGGAGAAATCATTTATTCGTTCTTCTCGCCTGTAATAGCCGACGGCAGGATGCTTTCTTTCGCCTACTTCAAACGGAAGTCTTTTCTTATTTCGGCGTACCAAAACGGCACTGAGGCGCAGGTATTTCGCGTGACCTATAACGATCTGGACGGAAACGAACTACCCGCGCTGGTTCCCATAGGTTTTCTTCCTCCCCGGACCCTGGTCTACGAAATCGACGCTGCCGCCTTCCAGATGAAGGAAGATTCCATCCGCGCCCGCTTCCCCTTACGGAAACCTTTTCGCGACTTTGCCGCTACCGTCCACCCCGGAGATAATCCCGTCCTGATGCTGGTGGAATTGAAAGAGGCATTTTAGGTTTTTTGATTGAACCCGACTGCTGATTTTATTGCGGCAAATCATGTTCCCCTTCCGGGCTAATCTTGTAGTATTTTTCATAACTAACGGCTTGTCCCTGAATTGCCCTCCGCAGCCCGGAGCCCGTGGGAAACGCCGCTCCCGTTCGAAGAACGGGAGCGCCTTATGGGATCAACCGCTTGGAATGCAGGTGAAACGCAACGATCGGTGTTCAATGCGGTTGAAGCCCATAGAGCGAAGGCGTTTCCCACGGAGCGGTAGGGCGAAGGAGCGCCCTTTTTTTGGTTCTTTTTTTGGGCGAGCAAAAAAAGAACAAACCCCGAGGCCGGGGGCAACACGGAAGAGGGACTGCGCCAGATAATGGTTTAGGAAAAAACACTACAAGATGAGCTTCCGGGGGTTACGCGTCCTCGTCACTCTGGACGTTCACTTTTACGGGCATCCAGATATCTTCCACGTTTGACAAACGTCTCGTTCCTAAAATGCCCAGGAATGAGGCGTCCTCGTCACTTCACAACCCTGCTAACTCTAGCCGTTTGCATCAGGAGAGACAATCCCATCACCAAGACACAACCAATAAGGTTGAGCCATAGGTAAGCGATTTTGACCACCACCAGCTTGCCCAGGAAGATGAACCCGAATTGGTTTTCGCCCATCACAAAAATAGCAGCCCCACCACCCCGATCGGCATGAAGTTCAGCACATACGTAATGAATACATAGTCGGTATCTTTGGTGTTGGCCTCCTTGTCGTTCCTTGCAATCAATTCCCGGATATCTGCCCGTAGCTGTTTGTCTTCCCCCTGCAAGGCAAGCACCCGGGTCTGGGCGGCGCCGGAGGCCTGAACGTCTCCGCTGCGCTCGGCGGCAATCATCTCGCGGATGGCTTCCTGGCGCTGCGATTGCACCTGCTGAAGCTGCGTTTCCAGGCCCGCATACGCCGGGGCGTAGCTGCTTCGCTGTATCTGCTCCACATTCGCCCGGTTGAAGTGGGCGGGCGCCGGGGTTAAACTGGTAAAACACAAACACCAAAGCCCCTACAAACAGAATGACGAATTGCATCGGAATCTTCAGCAACCCGTTGAACATCAGTCCCAGCCTGCTCTCTGTGAGCGATTTCCCGGAAAGGTAGCGGGACACCTGGGATTGGTCGGTACCGAAATACGATAAAAACAGAAACGTTCCCCCCAGCATCCCGGACCAGAAATTGTACCGGTTGGAAAGGTCAAATTTGAAATCCAGCACGTTGAGCTTGCCCATTTTACCGGCTACCGTCAGGGTTTCGCCGAAGGTGAACTCCCTGGGCAGGTTGAGGATGATCAAAACCGAAGCGAGGACCAAGCCCAGCAAAATGACCACCATCTGCTGGGTTTGCGTCACACTCACCGCTTTCGTCCCGCCGGAAACTGTATAGATGATCACGACAATCCCCATCAGGAAGATCGTCCAGTTCAAGGGCCAGCCCATGATTTGAGAAAGCACGATTGAAGGCGCCAGGATGGTCAGCCCGGCGGCAAACCCCCGTTGCATCAAAAACAACGAAGCCGTGAGTACCCGGGTAGGCAAGCCAAACCGGGTTTCCAGAAACTCATACGCCGTATACACGTTGAGCCGGTAATAATTCGGGATGACGAAAACGCTCAGGAGGATCATCGCCAGGGGAAGTCCAAAATAGAACTGTACAAACCCCATCCCGTCTTCGTAAGCTTGCCCGGGGTGGACAAAAGGTGATCGCTGGCCTGGGTCGCCATAATGGACAAACCGATCGACCACCACTTGAGGTCTCGGTCGCCCAGCATATAACTCTGGGCGCTGTTCACGTGCCGCGTTTTCCAAATTCCATATCCGGCAATACCCAGCAAGGTGGCCAGCATAACCGTCCAGTCCAGTGCCTCCATGAGCGATTCTCTTTTTTGCGGCCCTACCCTCAGGAAAACGACCGCATAAACCAATAAAATCCCAGGAGCAGCATCGCCTGGAAAACCAACAGAAAAAGGTATACCTTATTCCAGGTACCAAGTACGGGAGGGCCTTCCCCGGCCGTAGTCATGTCGTTGTTCGTCGTCATCGATCAGGGTTTGGGCGCTTTACCAATGGAAATCAGGTTGGCAAAAAGGCGGAAAGCGCCGGGAACTCCCGAAGGCAACTCCCGGAAAAAGGACAATCCGGTATAGACGAAATGCCCTTCCCCGTATTTCGCCACCAGCAAGGCTCCGTCTTTGGGCGTTTCTCCCTGGTCGTTGCAGGAAAGCAGGGCTTCGTAATTCTTGTCCCATTGATCCGGGAAATAGAGTCCGCGCTCCTGTACCCAGCCTTCGAAATCCGCAGGCGTGATTTTATTTGGAAAATTCAACGCCGGATGCCCGGGCTGAAGCAATCGCATCTCAGCGTCTTCTTCCGTCACGCGGTCGCGGGAGATCCGGAACGGATAGGGTCCCATTTCCGCTACGGGCACACGGAGTTCGGAGTTGGTATTGTACTGAATGAGGAGCGTGCCCCCATTTTTAACGTACTCCAGCAACTGGCTTTGCCGGAACTGGAGGTCGTCGTTCGTATTGTACGCGCGGACCCCGGTCACGACGGCATCGAACTGCCGAAGGTTATCGGCATTCAGCTCGTTGCCCCGAAGCATGGTGACTTCGTATCCGATGGCGCGCAGGTTGTCGGGAACATCGTCGCCGGCGCCGGCGACATACCCTACCTTGGTTCCCTCTTTGCGCAAATCGAGGCGCACCGCCCGGCCGTGTGCGTCGGCGAACACGGTCTGGACCGGGATGTGGTCGTATTTAACCTGAACCAGCGCCTGATGGTATTCCTTGCCTTCCTACGGCAGCATACGGAGTAAGCATGCCGTCGCTGGGCCCGGCGGAAGGGGTCACCGTAAACGACAGTTGGACCTCCTCCCCTTTTCGCTTGATCTGAAACGGAATTTGGAGCGGTTCCACCTTCCAGCCCTTGGGAGCATCCAGGCGCAGGCTACCCGAAACAGCCTGCTTTCCGGCCTTGACGGACACCTGTACCTTTGCGAAGTGGCGCTGGCAAAAATATAGACCTTGCGGTCGAGCCGGGCGTAGACCGGCGGGGTGATCTCAAACGGCTGATAGACCTCTCCTTTCACGGGTCGGTATCCTTGTATACGACGTTGCTTTCAAACGTTATTGGGATTCCGGCGATGGAATACCGGAATAGCGCTTTAAACTGCCGGGGCGTTTCGGGCAGCCCCCGCAACGCCTGATCGCCAACGGTGTACAAGCCTACCGGATGGGGTTCCCGCAACCAATAGGGATCGCTCATGGGCATATCGTTGGGCAAAGCGCGGCGCGGGCGCTCCAGTTGACGCGCTGGTTGACTTTCAGGGTCAGGGCGAAGGCCGTGTCGGCGCTCAGCGAGTGAAGCCCACGTTTTCCAGAACGATGGGCGCCCGGAGGCGTTGGATGACTTCTACGCGCAACGTCACCGGTTCGCCGGGGGTTGCGCTGGGCTCTGTGGCCAGCGCTTCGTGGAATAAGCCGAGGCAAGCCTGAATGCCGTTCCGGATTTCCGCCAGCTTCACCCGTTTCCAGTAGCCGTCCGGAAGCTGTTCAATCGACCGGAAAGCCTGCATCAGTTGGGGCACGCTGGCTTCCGGATGATTGGGGCTGAATCCTGCCTCCACCTTGGCGAGCAGGGCGCCGATGGGGGCGCCTCCGGGTACCCGGCTCCAGGTGGTATTAATTCCTTCAAACAGGTTGGATTTTTCTTTGGGCATCTCCCCTTTCAGCAACTCGAGGTACTCCGGCTCGGACCCCCGAACTCCGGAGGAGCCAAACCCCTGGCATTTGTGCATGCTGCGGCTTTCGGCAGCGATCTCGGTATTGGATTTGCCCAGGGCGGGATAATACACCCCGGCGTCAACCTGCGCCAGATTGGACTTATCTGCTTTCAAAAGCCTCTCTGCTTCCAAAAAGAACGAAGATGTGTTGAAAAACACCCGTTTCGGCTGCCAAACCGGCGTGCGCCAATTGGTCGGATAGGCTTTGGGGTTGATGGCCAGATCGTAGGCTTCGAGGGTAAGGACGGCCGAAGCCGTATGGTGCCCGTGCGTGCGGCCCGGGGTGCGGTGATCAAAGCGATTGATGACAATATCCACCAGGCATGCCCGGATGGCCCAAACCACGTCCGATAATACCGTCTTTGTTCCAGATGCGGAAAGTTTCGTCGGGGTTTTCGAGAACCCGAAGTCGTTGGCCGGGAAAAGAGCTGGTTCTCCCATCAATCCGGCGGGCGAAGGTTCCTTGGTTCGGATCAGACCCAGCAGTTCTTCGATTTCTGGTCCGATAAGGTTTTGGCCGCCATCGCCGCGGGTAAGAAAGGTAGAGCGGTTTAACGACTTCATTGGCCAGGTAGGAAATCGAGTGGTGTTTTTCGTCGTCAGGTTGCGCAGCAACGTACAAGGCCGAGCTTATGAAGTTACAATTTTAATTAAATCATGGATCGCGGAAGTCCACCGTTTGGGAACGGGCCAGAAGCGGAAAGGAGTACGCAAAGAAAACGGCTACAATAAACCATACCTTACGGAAACGCATCATCATCATTTAATTTGGCGATTTGGAATGATTTCAGGGGAATGAAGGCAAATATAGGAAGGAATCCGAAGCGGTGCAAGAATTTTGCTGCCGGACGGAGCGCATCAGGGAAAGATGTGGAGAAATTTCGTCGCCGAATAGAAAGAAGCGGGGGTTGCTTATTTTTTCAACCCCGTATTAAGTCATCAGGATCTGTTATCATGAAACCAACCCGATATGTTTGCGTGCATGGGCATTTTATCGCCCCCCAGAGAACGCCTGGCTGGAGGTAGTCGAAACGCAGGATTCCGCAGCGCCTTTTCACGACTGGAACGACCGCATCAACTTCGAATGCTATGCCCCAACACAGCGCTTTTTTTCTTGGGCGAAGGGAGCGGATCGTAAATATCATCAACAATTTTGAGCGGATCAGCTTCAACTTTGGCCCAACGCTGCTTTCCTGGCTGGAACATGCCGACCCGGCCTCTTACCGGGCAATCCAGGACGCCGACCGCAAAGCATGGAGCGGTTTGGGGCGTGGCTCGGCTATGGCCCGGGTGTACAACCACCTGATTATGCAGCAGCCCTTCCGGGATAAGAAACCCAGGTTATTTGGGGCATCCGGGATTTTGAGCGCCGAGTTTGGCCGGAAGCCGGAAGGCATGTGGCTGGCCGAAACCGCCGTCGATACCGAAACGCTGGAAGTGCTGGCCGCCCAGGGCATCCGGTTCACGGTGCTGGCGCCCAGGCAGGCGAAGGCGGTCAAAGCGCCGGGAGAGGACAACTGGCAATACGTCTCTGCCGAGACCGTAGATACCCGAAGGCCCTATCGCTGCCTGCTTCCCTCCGGAAAATCCATTGCGCTGTTTTTTACCATGGGGATATTTCACAGGGCGTCGCGTTTGGCAACCTGCTCAGCACCCGATAGCGCCCGGTTTTTGCTTCCGCCTTGATGGGCGCATTCGACGAGAGCGCATCGCTGGATATGGCGCAAATCGCTACCGATTAGAGAGGTGCGGCCACCATCACCGCTTCGGGGAAATGGCGCTTACCGCTTGCCTTCAGCATCTGGAAGACCTGCCCGGAGTAGCGCTCACCAATTACAGCCAGTACCTGAGCCT
>JADJPL010000006.1 GCA_016713275.1 Haliscomenobacter sp. | reverse complement strand
CTCAAATTAATATAGGTTTTTATTCTAATAAGTTAAAACTTGACCAATAAATAAAAACGAATATCCATTTTGTAATATTCAAATACAACCGTATCTTTACCGAATTCCTTGCGCATAAAGCGCGCCATTCCTGTCCCCTCTTTGGAAAAAGACCTTTTCCTGGCCCCTCAGGAAGCGTTCCGCCTTGCTTGCGGAGCATAGGGTCCTATTCATGCGAGCAAACGTCTTAGGATTTACTTGGAGAACGATCCCAAGGGAGAAAACCTGGTTTTTTGCTATGGAGAGAAAATGGATGTTGCTTGTTGCGGCCAGTATGTGTATTACCCAATTACCCGGACAGACTCCGGCGAAGGACCCCCTGCCGTCCGCCCGCTATGTGTTGTTCCGCGCGCCCAATTGGCGCCAAATCCCGGCATCGGCGCTGGACTCTGCCCGCTGGGGCAGCGATTACCTGCTGGTCCTGCAATTTGACCGGCAGCCGGACGCAGAAACCCGGTCGGCAATGCGGGCCGCCGAGATTTTCCTCGGCGACTGCCTTTCCCCTAATACCTTCCTGGCAAAAGTCCCTGAAAACCTGCCGCTTTCGGATTTTGGCATCACCGGAGCAGGCCGCATCCCGGATTCCCAAAAGTGGACGCGCCCCTTGCCCGAACACCCTGCTGCCAATGAAATATCAGGACAACGCCAGACGGACCTGCTCGCCGGGGTGTTCCCGGGCCTGAACCCGGCCGCTTTGGTCCCCGTTCTGCGCCATTTGGGCTGGAACGCCCGGTTGGAGGATGGATTCATTCGGGTTGGCCTTCCTGCAGACCAATTGCCTGCTCTGGCCGCTCTGCCCTGGGTACTGTACCTCGAGCCCTGGCCTGCACCGCCTCAATGGGAAGGAAACGGAAGCCGCAGCCTCCATGGCGTCCAACAATACAATGCCTACCGGCAGTCCGGCCTCGACGGTTCCGGGGTGTCGGTTTTATTCACGGAAGACGGATCGGTAGCCCACCCGGATGTCGCAGGCCGCCTGATCGATCTCACGGGGAAAGGAGAAAGCAAACACGCGCCGGCAAGCGTCGGCATGGCCGTGGGGAGCGGCGCCATAGACCCCCTTGCCGAAGGGATCGCGCCCAAAGCGACGCCCCTGATCCGCTTGCTGGAGGACTATGGCCAGATCACGCAAGCGGCAACCTATCTCTCGAAATACGGAGTAACACTGACTTCCAACTCCTTCGGCGACGGATGCGGCGGCTTTTACAACAGCTTTGCCCGCCTGCTCGACGAAGTCAGCCTGTCCAGCCCGAAAGTTGGCCATATCTTTTCTGCGGGCAACAGCTCGGCCTTATCTTGCTCCAACGCGTATTCCTGGATCGTTCAGGCCGATGGCCGGCGCTGGGGCAATATTACGGGCGGGTTGAAAACCGGCAAAAACGCCCTCGTGGTCGGGAATATCGACGAAAACGGGGCGCTGGATTTTAACTGCAGCCGGGGACCTGCCGCCGACGGACGGTTAAAACCGGATATCTGCGCCTTTGGCCAAGGGGATTGGACCCTGGCGCCCTCGGAAGGATACCAGATCAGCAGCGGCTCTTCTGCGGCAGCCCCGGTCGTGGCCGGCATCGCCGCTCTATTGTCCCAGCAATACCGGCAAATGCATGGAACCGATCCGGATTTTGCGCTCCTGAAATCCCTTCTGCTCAATACCGCAAAGGATCTCGGAAGACCGGGGCCTGATTTCGAATATGGGTTTGGGGCGGCAGATGCCTTTAAAGCCCTGACAGCCCTTCAAAACCTGTGGTACCTCTCCGGCAGCGTGGGGCATGGCAACACGAAAACCCATACCCTCCAGGTTCCTGCCGGGGTAAAGGAACTTAAGGTCCTGTTGTACTGGCACGATGCGCCCGGTTCTCCCCTCGCAGTCAAAGCGCTGGTCAACGACCTGGACCTCGAAGTAACCGATGCAGCCGGCAAGCGGGTGTTGCCCCTGACGCTTTCCTCCGCCAGTCATCCCGACAGCCTCCTGCGGCCCGCCGCTCCGGGCGCCGACCGGCTGAACAATGCGGAACAGGTAGTCCTTTCCCTTCCGCTACCGGGAACTTATACGCTCCGGGTAAAAGGCTTTCAACTCCCACAAAGCGCCCAATCCTATTACCTCGCCTATTCCTTCGACCGCCAGCCGCTGCAATGGGTGTTCCCCGTTCCGGGAACGGCGCTTGTCCCCGGCGAGGCGGTCAAACTCCGATGGGAAACTCCCCAATCGGTCCCGGATCCCCTTCGCGTCGAATATTCTTCCGACGGGGGGGCCACCTGGAAGCTGATCCGCACCGTTGACCCAGGCGCCGAAACGCTCGATTGGGTCGTACCGCAAGGACAAGACGGGCGGCTTGCCCTCCGCCTGAAACAAGGCGCCAATACGGCCCTTTGCGACAGCCTTTCTTTGTTGGCTACGCCAAATTTTCAACTGAAAAATCTGGGCGGAGAAGCCGTTGAAGTCCGCTGGAACCCCGTCCAGTGGGCCACCCAGTACGACGTGCTCCTGCTCCGGGATACGGGATGGCAGGTCGTGGGCGCTACGCGCCACCTGGCGTTTGCGATAAAAGGGGTCCAAACCGGCGCCGCGTACTGGATTACGGTGCGCGCGGCAATCCCCGAAAAAAGGCTAACGGGCAGAAGAGCCGTTGCTCAAAAATATATCCATCAATCCTGCGCGGTGCAAGCCCGGCTCAAAATCAATACCGGGGCCGTACCTTCCGCTTTGCGCTGGGAAATACGAAACCCCACCGGAGAACTGCTTGCCGTTGGCGGGCCGTATGCCCAACAGCCGCCTTTTTCCTTCGCCGAACAGGATTTATGCCTTCCTCCGGGGTGCGCTATCCTTAAAATCACCACCGACCCTGGTAAAGCCTGGGGTGCAGACCATCAACCGGGCTACCAGGTCTTCGACGCGCAGGGAACGGAAGTAGCAAGCGGCCCCTATTCGGGCGCCGCAACCACTGCGGTGTTCTGTTTGGAGCCTGCTTCCGGGCTTGGCGTAAAAATCACCTCCTCCAAAGCCATCTCCTGCGCCCATGGCGCAGACGGCGCGCTCCTGGCTGTTGCGGATGGTGGCAGCGGAAAATATACGTTCCAATGGAGTTCGGGCCACAAGACCGCCTCCGCAACCGGACTGAAAGCCGGCACGTATTCCGTAACCGTTTCGGACGGGTCTACCACCCGCTCCGCGCAATATGTTCTGGAAGAACCTGCTCCGTTGGCCCTTTCGCTGAGCCCGGAAGCGGCGCGCTGTTATAAGGGATCCGACGGGCGCATACAGGCGCTGCCAGAGGGCGGTACGCCGCCCTATTCGCTGGCATGGAGCACCGGAAGCGTTCAGATGGCCATCGCTTCCCTCCCCGCCGGATGGTATCGCGCTACCGTTACGGATAGCAAAGGCTGTGTGGCCGTTTCCGCTGCCGAAATCCGGCAGCCGGACTCCCTGGCCGCCGAGATCGTTACGCTTCCCGATGGGAAAAGCCTCCAGGTCCGCGCCAAAGGTGGTACAGCCCCCTACCATTTTGCCTGGTCTGGAGGGCAAGCCGGGCAAGTCCTTTCCGGCCTTGCTCCTGGAACCTACGGGGTTACGGCGACCGACGCCCATGGGTGCAAGGCCTTTGCCGAAGCCATCCTTTCAGGCCCGTCGCCTTTGGAATATTGTCCATTGACAGGCGTAAATACACAGTTTGAGTGGATTGCGGCGGTCGCCATAGGAAATCTCCAGTCGGTCTCCGGCAACAACCAGGGGTATGCGTATTTTCCATCCTTGCAGGTAAACGGGACGGGAGGCAAACCCGCCTCCGTCCGGCTGGAAGGCGGGTTTAAGCGGCAGAGTTACCCCGAAAACTGGTTTATTTGGGCCGACCTCAACCTGGACGGGGATTTCTCCGATAAGGGCGAGCTATTGTTCCACCTGGAAAAAACGAGCAACGCGGAAGGCACGTTCTTTTGGCCCAAAGTAACCTCGAAAATCACTACGCGCCTGCGGGTAGCGATGAAATACAACCTGCACGCCGACCCTTGCGGGGCCTTTGCCTATGGAGAGGTGGAAGATTATCCGCTAATACTTTCCCCGGAAGATCCTTTTCTGGACCAGCCTGCGCTCCTTGCCCCACCACCCTTGCCCCTGCAACCGGAAGACGGCCTTATTTATCCCAATCCGGCTACCGACTTCATCCGGGTGCAATGGACCTCCGGGGAGGAAGGCATGCAGCAACTGATCGTAACGGACGTGTATGGAAAACCCGTACGGACCCTCGCCGTTTGGGCTGGCAAAGGCGGTAACACGCTGGAGATCCCCGTTGCCGAATTACCTTCCGGGGTGTATTGGGTAAAAGCGGGAGGAAAAACGCGCGCGTTCGTCAAGAAATAGAAAAAAGCCCGCTACGACACTACTGGACATTTTCATTTTCCTGGCGCCCAGACCTTCCAGGTTTACGAAACCTGGAAGGTCTCGTTCCCAAAACGTAGTAGTATGGCCCCCTACACAACGACCTCGAACTCCAACTCATCTGCCGGCGTGGTATGGAGTTGCCAGTACAATTCGGCGATCCGGTCGGGGTGATGGGTCGGGCTATCTTTGCTTACGAAGCCCGCCACGGTGATCGTTGCGGCTTTGATCCCTGTTCCGGCGAGGCTGTCGTGGAGTTGGGCAGCCAAACTCCGCAGACCGGTTTTACCGATCGCCAGGGCGCCGAGCCCGGGGTTGGGATGAAGCGCCAATCCGCCTCCGGTAAGCAGAATGGTCCCCTGGTTACGGGCTTTCATGGCCGGCAAAACCATTTTTACCGCTTCCAGCGCGCCGCCAACGTTGGTCAGGAGGTCTTCAGAAATGGATTCCGCTGTTTCCTCCAGGATATGGAGGGTTTTGAACCTGGAGGCGTTGTACACCAGCACGTCCGGATGCCCCATGTCTCGGGTCATTTTATCCATAGCCGCCCGCAGTTCAGCGGGTTTGCCTGCATCAGCCAAGTAGTACCGGGAGTAGATCAACTGCTTTTCCAAAAGTTCGTGAAACAGGCTTAAGCGCCCTTCGTTGCGGGAAAACATAGCCACAGCGTACCCTTCCTTGGCAAAGCGTTCGGCAACGGAATAACTGATTCCGGGTCCCATGCCAATGATAGCGATCAGTTTGTTGTCCATGCGCGATTTAAACCGTTTGATGAGCAAAAAAGCGCACCAGGGCGCTTACCGTATGTGGGTGGAGAAAGGCGCCTTCCCACAGCATGGCGCGCACCCGGGCGACGGGAATCCGTTCCAGGGTCACGGCTTCGCCGGCGTCGAGGTGGAGCTCGTGGGTCGGTTGTGCGTCTTCGAGGAGCCAATTGTGGATATAGCTGTCCATAAACACCGGGTTGGAAGCCACCTGGCCCAGATAAGTCCAATTGGAGCCGGTAAAACCGGTTTCTTCCCGCAGTTCCCGAACCGCTCCAAGGAAGTGGTCCTCTCCGGGATCGACGATACCTCCGGGCAGTTCCAGGGTTTCCTGGCCGATTCCGAAGCGGTATTGCCGAACGAACAGCATTTCCTGCTCAGCGGTAAGGGCCACGACATTGACGGAGTCGGCAGACTCCAGAACGATCATGCGCTCGGTTTCGCCGTTGCGGGGGTTGCGCATATAATCGAACCGCGCCCGGAAGAGCTTGAGGTTGGGGCCTTCTTCCGAGCGCAGCCGAAGCCATTGGTCTGTTTGGGTCATGGTTTTTCGTCGATGATCGCGTCGTCGATTAAGTCGTTGCCGTCGTTGTCCCCATCCTCGAAGCCGTGGGTTTTGCCCTCTTTTTCAGCAGGTTTGTAGTTGGGGTCTTTGCCGATAACTGGGCTGGAAGAAGCGGCCTGATAATCGCCATCGGCAAAGCGTTTGGCTTTCTCGAAGAAGTCGTCGTGCTTGCTCAGGTCGCTGGCCTTGGCGTCTTTCAGGCTGTCGGTGAACTGCCGGGAGGTGTCCTGGGCTTTTTCCTCGAACTTATCGCCCAGGTCTTTGGCTTTCTGGATCAGTTCGTCCATCGTTCCGGGAAGGTCTTTTTCCTTGCTGCCCTCTTCGTGCGCTTTTTTGGCTGCTTCCTCGGCTTTGTGCAGCAGGTGGGAGCCAAATTCTTTGGCCCGTTCCCACAGTTCCCCACCCTTCTCGATGACTTTGCCGCCCACCACTTCAGCCGCTTCTTTAAATTTTTCTGCAGCAACCTCGCCCGCTTCCAGGGCTTTGTGGCCGAGGTCTTCGGCAACTTGCTCTACTTTTTTCCCTGCTTCGAGGGTCGTGTCGATCACTTTGCCTCCGATTTTCTGGATCGTGGACGGGTCGACCGGTTTGAGTTCGAGTTCGTCGGGGTGGTCTACGGCGGAAAAGTCGAGCGGTTTGGATGGGTCCGCTTCCGGCGCTTTTTGCGCGGGAGGAGGAGGCGGGGCGGTTTCGGTTTCTTCGCCGGGGGCCTTGTCGAAAAGGTCCTCGGCTTTTTCTACGGCCTTATGGACCATATCCCCTGTTTTTTCAGCGATATGCTTGCCCACCTCCTGGGCTTTTTCAAACGTGTGGTCCAGGAAAGCTTCCGTTTTTTCTTTGGCCTGGTGAAAAGCCGACTCAGAACGCTCGAGAAGTTCGGAACCTGCTTCTTTTCCTGCTTCAACGGCTTTTTCGGCTGCGTTTTTGCCGATAGCTTTGGCGCCGAACAAAAGCTTCTTCATGTCATTTAAAAATCCCATGCTGATGTATTTTTTAGGTATTCAAGGTACGGACAATTGAGGCGAAGCAAAAATTTTGAAGACCAACGCAAGCGTTCGGTCGCTGAATGCAAAAAGTCAAACGGGTTTATCTTTAATGCCGAGGAATTTTTCCACTTCCTGTTCGATGTACAACGCGTGGTTGGCGTTGCGGAACCCTTTAACGAGGCGTTCGTCCTCGCCCTGCTGGGTTTTGTACCGGACGGCGTAGGTGATATCCGGGCGGCCGTTGGTTTTACTGGGAACGTATTCCTCCACATAGAGCTGCTGAATATCGGACGCGTTGAGCTGCCTTTTGGGGTTGAACGGGATGGGAATGGGCTGATGGCGCACGTCAATACCCTTGCGGCTCACGGTGATCAACGTGGTATTGAGCCAAAGTCCCAGGGTGTAAATCAGAAAGCTGATGCCTACGATCAGGTGCAGGCTGAGAAAAAGCAGGATTTTCAATTCTCCTGTGGAAATGGCCATGGCGACAAACGGAATCAGAAACAGGTTCCAGAAGAGGGCAAACACGGTAAAAAACCCTTTGCCTCCCCGGGTATTTCTCCATTTGACGTCGATCAGGAGCTCGTTCATACCCCGGCGCACCTCGAAGCCCTTGGGGAGTTCGAGCGGAACGCCGTTTGCCCGGATCTGGGGCGTCGCCGGCTGAACCAGCTCTGCGAAGTTGAACACGTGGTTGCAGGCAGCGCAAACAGCAACCAAATTTTCCAGATTTATGCTCTCAGCCTCAATAAGTTGACCGCAATTGGGGCAATTCAGTTGTTGGGACATGAGGTGTTTTTTTTGTAAAGAAAAAACAATTGGCGCATTGAAGCAATTATTATGCTTGACCAAGACTAAAAAAACATGGAATACGCTACACTGGGAAATTCAGGGATACAGGTGAGTAAAATCTGCCTGGGCACCATGACCTTCGGAGAGCAAAACACGGAGGCCGAAGGGCACGAGCAGATGGATTATGCCCTGAGCCAGGGCATCCATTTTTTTGACACCGCCGAAATGTATTCCGTTCCCGCCAGGAAGGAAACCCAGGGCAGCACCGAGCGCATCCTCGGTACATGGTTCCGGTCCAGGAAGAACCGCGACCAGATCGTTCTGGCCACCAAGATCACCGGGCCTTCGCCTACCTTCCAGTTTCTCCGCGATCCGCTGAACTATTCGGCGGCCCAGATCCGGGAAGCGCTGGAGGGCAGCCTTACCCGCCTCCAAACGGATTACGTGGACCTTTACCAGCTTCACTGGCCGGAGCGGAAGATGAATATGTTTGGCAAGCGGGGCTTTGAATACGACCCGTCCGATTCCTGGACCGACAATTTTCACGACGTTATCCGAACGATGGACGCCCTGATCCGCGAAGGCAAGATCCGGACCTGGGGCGTATCCAACGAGAACCCCTGGGGACTGATGCGCATGCTTCACCTGGCCGATCTGCACGGCTTACCCCGGCCGGTCAGCATCCAAAACCCCTACAGCCTCTTGAACCGGTTGTTTGAAGTAGGGCTGGCCGAGGTCTCTGTCCGCGAACAAGCCGGGCTGCTGGCTTACTCGCCTATGGCGTTTGGCGTGCTTTCCGGCAAATACGACGACGACCAAGCGGATGTGTCCGCCTCCCGCCTCACGTTGTTCAAGCAATACGGCCGGTACAGCGGCCCTTCCACCCGGGAAGCCGCACGCGAATACGTCCGCATCGCGAAGGAAGCCGGGTTGCTGCCTTCCCAAATGGCGCTCGCGTTTGTCAACAGCCGCCCCTTCGTCACGTCCAATATTATCGGCGCCACCACGATGCCCCAGCTTAAAGAAAATATCGAGAGTATCCGCGTTGCCCTCTCCCCGGATGTCCTCCGCGCTATTGAGGACGTGTATAGCCGGATCCCGGATCCCGCTCCGTGAACGGTGAACGGTGGAGTGGACGGGAGGTAATGAAAAAAACCATTCAGGCTCTTATATTTTTAACAAAAACAGGCTGTCTCCCGTCTCCCGTCTCCCGTCTCCCGTCTCCCGTCTCCCGTCTCCCGTCTCCCGTCAACCGTCAACCGTCAACCGTCAACCGTCTCCCGTCTCCCGTCAACCGTCAACCGTCAACCGTCCTAACCGCTATGCTTCTAAAAAACCTCCAGGCCGCCCTGGGCGAATTCCTTGCCTTCCTGAACGGCCCCAAAGCCGCGGAACGGCTCCCTTTGTGGGAAGCCCAGCAGATCTTTCAGTCGAATTGGGATCTGGAGGCGCCCGATTTGGCCGGCATGTACGAGCGCAGTTTGGAAAGCACGCAGACGCGGCGCTACTGGAGCGGGGACGATTTCCGGCCGCGGGAGGTTATGCTGGGGTTCATGAAGCAGCAGCAGGCGTTTGCCCGGCAGGTATTTGCCGATTTGTTTCGGGAAGACCGCTCGGTGGAGGGCCGGTTGGGAAGGTTCGTATTCGGCTGCGACGAGCTCCTCGCTGATCATCAGGAACGCCGTCCCAAAGACAAGCTGGCGGCGCACTACCACGGCGGAGATTACCGGATGGCCTTTCTCTACCTGGCTTTCCGCTACCCCGACCGGTATACGCTGTACGATCAGGAGGCGTTCATCCGGACGCTTCGCCGGATCGGCGCAGCGGATATCCCCACCAGCCACGATCCGGAGCGGTTTGTCAAGGTAAGCCGCACGCTGTTCCAGTTCCTTTCCAAAGACGAGGCCATTCAAAGGGCGCATGCCCTTCGGCTCGCGGAAGGAAGGGATTATTCCGGGCCGAGCATGTTGCTGGTATATGATTTCATGATGGCCCTGGAAGGCGGAAGATGATTTTTTACCGAAAATTAATTTGTGCTAAATACCGGTTCGCGTTTTTGCCTGTAGTTTCGCGTTGCTTTTTCGATGATGACTTTATAAAATACTGCGTTTTGAAGCCCAAAAAGGTGCTCCTGATCCGATTTTCCTCCATCGGGGATATTGTCCTGACAAGCCCGGTGGCGCGCTGTTTGAAAGAACAGCTGGGCGCGGAGGTCCACTTTCTGACCAAAAAGGCGTACCGGGGGATTGTGGATGCCAACCCGCATATCGACAAGGTATACGCCTTACACGATAGCTTTAGAGCGCTTATCCGGGAATTGAGGAGGAGAAATACGACGCGATCGTCGACTTGCACCACAACCTTCGGAGCTGGCGGGTAAAGCTCGGGCTTCGCGGAACGCCCTCGTATGCTTTTGACAAGCTCAACCTGGAAAAATGGCTGATGGTCCGCTTCAAGATCAACCGCTTGCCCAGGGTTCATATTGTCGACCGATACCTTGCGGCTGCAGCCCCGTTGGGAATAGCGAATGATGGAAAAGGACTGGATTATTTTATTCCGTCCGGACAGGAAGTAGCCCTGCTGGACCTGGCCCATGTGTTTTCTGCGGAAAAAGAGATCCGGGAACGCCTTTTGGAAGGCCGGTTCCTGGCATTCGTCATTGGCGCGGCGCATGCCACCAAAAGACTGCCGATTCATAAAATCATTTCCATTTGCAGGCAATCGCAGCTTCCCATCCTGCTATTGGGCGGTTTGGAGGACCAGCAAACCGGGGACGCCATAGTTGCCGCTGCCGGAGCGCACGTGCTGAACGGCTGCGGGAAATTCAGCCTGCACCAGTCCGCTTCCCTGGTGCGCCAGGCCCGTCGGGTAATCACCCACGATACGGGGCTCATGCATATTGCGGCCGCTTTCCGCAAAGAGATTCTGTCGGTGTGGGGCAATACCATCCCGGAGTTTGGTATGGCGCCCTATTATCCCGAGGGGATCTGGGCCAATACCTGTGTGCAGACGCCGGGGCTGCCCTGCAGGCCGTGCTCGAAAATCGGGTTTCAAAAATGCCCAAAGGGGCATTTCCGCTGTATGGAGGGGATGGATGAAACCCAGATCGCTGCCCTTGCGCACGCAGGGCTAATTTAGTTGGCTTGAATTCCGCAGAGCAGGGCCTGGATTGGCAATCTTCCCTACACATTTCCGTTAACAAGGAGAGGGATTTTGACAAAATATGGGAAAAACACCTATCTTTCAGGCTCAGCTAATGAACCGCTCTACCGTTATGAAAGTTTTCTCCTACCTGATCGTTTTTTGGCTTGCCGCATGGGGCTCCCTGCAGGCGCAGGATCTGCATTTCACCATGTTCAACATGTCGCCCCTGACCCTCAACCCCGCCTTCACCGGCGCCTTTGAAGGCACGGCGCGGGTTGGCGGGATTTACCGCGACCAATGGTCCAGTTTCATCAGCAAGGAATTCGTCACCCCTTCCTTCTACGTGGACGTACCCCTTATCCGGGGCTTGCGCAAGCAGGACTGGGTCGGCGTCGGGATGATGATGTTCAACGACAAAGCGGGCACCGCCAAGCTCCGAAACGTAGGGACGATGTTCTCGGCCGCCTACCATGCCGGGCTCGGCAAGGACGGCCGCCATCTGCTCACGTTTGGCTTCCAGGGAGGCAACGTGCAGCGGCGGATCGACCTCAAATCCCAGGATATCAAGTTCGAGGATGAACTCTCCGCCCAAACCGGCGGCGGCGGCCTGGGATTCGGCAACGGCGCCGACCGCAAACTGAACGACAGCCAGTCCTATTTGGACTTCAACGCCGGCTTGATGCTGCGGTCCAGGATCGACGACAAAAACCAGCTCGAAGTGGGGCTTTCGTTCTACCACCTCACGCAACCCAAGTACAACCTCGCCAGCTCGCCTAACCAGGACGGGACCAAGCGCCCCATGCGTATGGCGCTGCACGGCAAGGTCCAGCACCGGTTTTCCGACCTCCTCTACCTGGAGCCTACCCTTTTGCTGCAAAGCACCGGCGGGGCCAATGAGTTCGCCATTCAAGCGCTGGCAGGGTATAAGATCAACCCCGATTTCACGCTTCGCTTCGGCCCCGGATATCGCATGGGCGACGCTGCGCAGTTGATCTTTGGGGTGGATTATCAGGACCTTCGGGTCGCGGCGAGTTACGACATCAACGTGTCTTCCCTGAGCGAGGTCAGCAATTTCCAGGGCGGGTTTGAAATTGCCGGGTATTACATCCTCAAAATCTACAAGAAACCGAAAATCAGTCCGGCCATCCTGTGTCCGCAGCTTTAACTTCCAGAAGGAAGAGCACGCATCTTCCTCCGGGTAATCGCAATTATTTCCTTTGCTTTTGCATAAAAAACATAAAGATCCTATGAGAAGCGTGCTGTTGTCGCTCCTGTTTATAGGCGGTCTGTCTTCCTGGCTTCAGGGGCAGCCTATTGGAAAATCTTCGTACGAAACCCGCGTTGCGGTGGCTGCGGAGAAAATGGCGGAAAAAGATTACTACAACGCCGTCAGTCTTATACGAGGAGGCGTTTGAAGAGCGGAAAGACGAGCGCTTGCTCCCCCTGATCGGCGAGTTGAACCTCAAACTCCGGGACTATACCAAAGCGCAAAGGGCCTACGCGCAGGCGTTGCGCCGCGACAAAGACGATAAACTGGCCGGCTTGCGGTACTTTTACGGCTTGTCGCTCAAAATGGGGGGCAATTACACCGAGGCCATCCCCGAATTCCAGAAGTTCCTGGCGTCTTCCCCTGCCGATTCCCTAAAGGAATTGGCTCAGAATGAAATCGCCGGAGCGGAACTCGGCCTTACCTGGGCCAACCAGAAACCCAAAATCGAAGTGACGTCGATTGACCGGGACCTCAACTCGCCCTTTTCCGAGTATTCGCCTGCTTTCAGCCGGGGCGGGAATTTGTACTATTCGGGGTTTAACCGCCCCGACGTCATCATCGTCGAGGAGGATAACCAGGATTACCACGCCAAAATCTATTTCGCCGAGCGGGAGGAAAAAGCAGAGGCCGGTTACAAAAAGCCGGATTCCCTCGACCAGAAGATCAACCGCCCGGGGTTTCATACCGCGAATGTCGCTTTTTCCACCGATGGCAACCGGATGTTCTTTACCCGTTCTACGCTGCAAGGCAATGACGTGGCCGATAGTAAAATCTACTTTAGCGTCGGCGGCGACGGCGCCTGGGGCGCTCCCAACGAACTCGTGGGGGTCAACGGGGACTTTCTCGCCAAACACCCTGCCGTTGGGGAACTCTTCGGGAAGGAAGT
Source organism: Haliscomenobacter sp. (assembly GCA_016713275.1). Taxonomy (GTDB): domain Bacteria; phylum Bacteroidota; class Bacteroidia; order Chitinophagales; family Saprospiraceae; genus JADJPL01. Next base: position 411,250 of record JADJPL010000006.1, on the reverse strand, counting down.
GCTCTTCTTCTCCGCCGATATCGAAGGCGGATACGGCGGCACGGACCTCTATTACGCCACGTTGAAAAGCGAGGGGGTCTATGGCGATCCCATCAGCCTTGGGCCAAAGATCAATACCCCCGGCGACGAAATCACCCCCTTCTTCTTTAACGGTACCCTGTATTTCAGTTCCAACGGATTAGCCGGGCTGGGAGGACAAGACATCTTTTTCTCGGCATGGAACGGATCGATGTGGAGCGAGCCCAGGAATATGGGGATCGGGTTTAACTCTCCCCAGGACGACCAGTACTTCGCCCTGGATACCGAAGGCTACCGCGGCGCCCTGACGTCCAACCGCCCCGGCGGAAGGTTTGTCCGCAGCCGGACGTGCTGCGACGACATCTACGGCTTTACCATAGAAAAAATCAAAGCCGATCTCGTGGTGGGCATCTTCGACGCCGCCAAAAAGCCGCTTAACGGTGGGACTGTCAAGCTGACCATCTCCGAAATCCTGGGCGACGGCAGCCCCAAATCCCAGACCAACGCCAACGGCAACCGCTTTGATTTTCCTCTGGAACTCGATAAATCGTACAAAATCCTCGCCGCCCGGGAAGGCTACTTCCCCGACAGCGCCCTGGTCAGCACGGCCGGGCTGGAACAGTCCAAATCCTTTGAGCAGCGGTTTTACCTGAAACAAGTACCTCCCCCGCCTCCGGTAGAACCGGAATACGACACGATCACCATCCAGCAAGCGATCGTACTGGAAAACATCCTGTACGACTTCGACGACGACAAAATCAAACCCGAGGCGGAGGGCGACCTTACCCTGGTGTTCGACCTCATGAAGCAGTACCCGGAGATGGTCATTGAGTTGAGTTCGCATACCGACTACCGGGGCGTCGACGCCTATAACGAACGCCTGTCTCAGCGCCGGGCGGACTCGTCCAAGCGCTGGCTCGTCGCGAAAGGCGTTGAAGCAGCCCGCATCGTGGCCAAAGGGTATGGGGAAAAACAGCCCAAAACGATTTCCGCACGCGTAGCTCAGCAAGATTCCCTGTTTAAGGAGGGCGACTTGCTCACGCCTTCTTATATCGACGAAATAAAAACCGAAGAGGAACGCGAGCGCGCCCACAGCATCAACCGCCGGACCGAGTTCAAAATCATCAAAGGCCCGACCTCGATCACCATTAAACGGACCAGCCTCCGCAAGCAGACCAACAAACCGGCGCCCAACCGCAACGCCAACCCCGGCGCGGCGCCTTCGGATACCAGCCGGCCTCCTTCTACGATCGTTATCCACGAGCTATCGACCCTCCGGGGGCGCAAAGACCTGAAAGGAGTGCCGATCATGCAGTTCAAAGAACGCGTCGTCGATTTCGGGGAGGTCAAAAAAGGCGAAAAACGGGAGCATACGTTTGAGTTCGCTAACCTGGGCGACACCCCGCTCCGGATCGGCGTTATCTCCGCTTGCGACTGCACCACGACGGAATATTCGACCGATCCCATCCCTCCGGGCGGGAAAGGAAAGATCCGGGTCGTTTTCGACAGCACGGAAAAAGAACACGACGAGGTGATCGACGTAGATATCATCCTCGACAATACCGAACCGGACACCGGGCGGCCGATCATCGAACGGTTGCAATACAAGTATACCTTGCGTTGACCTTACCGGCCATCACGTGGCTGGAAGCCGGGGCAGTAGTTGCCGGGCTGGTCTATGTTGTGCTCGCCGCCAGGGAACAAATCTCGTGCTGGGCATTCGGCATTCTGAATGCCGTTTTGAGCATCCTGGTTTTTTTGCATGCCCGCTTGTATGCGGAATCCGTCCTGTACCTGTACTACGTTTTTGCCGGTATCTACGGCTGGGTGTCCTGGAAAAAAACCAAGCCGGGGCGAGCCAACCCCTGGCGATTCATACCTGGCCTTTAACCCGGCATGCGCCATTTCTGGTGCTGGGAGCGGCGTTGTCGGCCGCCCTTGGATGGGCTTTATCCGAGTTTACCAACGCCCAATTCCCCTATCTCGATTCCCATATTACGATATTCAGTTTTCTGGCTACCTATCTGGTTACCCGCAAGGTACTGAGCAATTGGATCTATTGGATTCTAATCGATGCGGTTTCTGTGGGCGTATATTGGCTCAGGGATCTGCGGCTTTATGCCATTTTGATGGTGATTTATACCACAATAGCCGTTTATGGGTACCTCCATTGGCGGAAGCTTGCACCAAAAACAAGTTCAAAATCCACTATAAGAACCTGATTAACAATTCATTAAATCAAATAATTCAGAATTAATCCAAATAGCATTTTCTGCTTTATTTGCAAAAGTTGCATTTCTGTTTTCCGTCAAAAGGTTTATATATTTGCGACGGCTAAAAAAATCCAGTGGAACCTGGGTTCCATTTCGGGAAAGCCTTCATAAAAAAGGTAGTTCGAATGAAAAAAAGTACATCGCCATTCTTCCTTACCCTATCCATGATGTTATTGGCGCAAGGCGTTTTTGCCCAGGGTTCGGGTAGCCAGGGAAGCGACCTGCTGCTGTACGGCCTTCTCGCTGCTGTCGTGCTAATTTTCTTTTACTTGCTGATGCAGGTATCGGATCACATGCTGGCCATTGAGGCCCAGCGCATGGGCTTAAACCCGGATCAGCGCAAGAAAGTGGGCATCATTCCAAGCATGACTGCAGGGCTATTTTCCAAATCAGCCCCGGCTTATGTAGGTAAAGCCCCCTTCATTCCGCTCAAGAAAGGGTTTAATATCCTTCTGGAAGGCGCGGCAGAAAAGAAGGTGGCTACCGGAGATCAGGTGCGCACCTTTGGCCTGGAGCCCGGCCAGTTTTTGGGCATGTCGCCGATCCCCAAAGTGTTGGTGGAGGAAGGCGCGAATGTGAAAGCCGGGGATTTGCTCTTTTACGACAAAAAGCGCCCGGAGATCCAATACGCGGCGCCGGTAAGCGGCGAGGTGATCGAAATCCGCCGGGGCGAAAAGCGTTCCATTACGGCAATCGTGATCCTGGCAGACAAGGAGCTTCAGTACCGTACGTTTGACGCGTTCGACCTGGAAAAAAGCAGCCGGGAAGATCTGGTCACTTATTTGCTGGACGCAGGGGTTTGGCCCCATATCCGGCAGAGGCCTTATAATATTGTTCCCAATCCGCAGGATATTCCCCGCGATATCTTCATCAGCACCTTCGATACGGCGCCTTTGGCCCCCGATCTGGATCTCGTGGTAGAAGGCCGGGGCGATGTGTTCCAGAAAGGCCTGGACGTGCTGGGCAAACTGACCCCGGGCAAGGTTGTTCTCGGGCTGAATGCCAATGGCAAAACGGCGCCTTCGGCGGTGTTTACCGGCGCGCAAGGCGTAGAAAAATTCTGGTTCAGCGGCAAACACCCTGCCGGTAACCCAGGCGTGCAAATCCACAACATCCGGCCTATTGGCGCCAAAGACCAAGTTTGGGTGCTGGGCGTACAGGATGTCCTCACGATGGGCGCGCTTTTCGCCAGCAAAAAATACGACGCCGCGCGCACAGTCGCCGTTGCCGGCGCAGAGTTGAACCACCCGCAGTACGTGCGCACCTATCTGGGCGCCAGCATCGCGGATCTGGTCAAGGACAATCTGAAGCACGAGCACGTGCGCGCGATTTCCGGAGATATCCTTTCCGGCAGCAAGCTCGGCATGAGCAATTTCCTCGGCTTTTACGACGACCAGCTGACAATCGTCAAAGAAGGCGACGACTTTGAATTATTCGGCTGGCTGATCCCGCAGGAAGGAAGGCCTTCCGTTTCAGGGACCTATCCCAACGTGCTGTTCCCCGCCCGCCAATACCAGGCAAGCACCAATACCCGCGGCGAGCGCCGCGCCTTTGTGATGACCGGCCAGTATGAAGATCTCCTGCCGATGAGTATTTACCCGCAACACGTGCTGAAGGCAGTAATCACCGGCGATTACGAGGGGATGGAAGGCCTCGGGCTCAAGGAACTGGTGGAGGAGGACGTGGCGTTGTGCGAATTCGCCTGCACCTCCAAACAGCCGTTGCAAAAGATCCTCCGCGAAGGGTTGGATTTGATGCACGCCGAAGAATAAGGAGATTAGACGTTGGACGTTAGACGTTAGACGTTGGACGTTGGCATATTCGATTGATCAAACGAAATCAATAGCTATTCATGAAAAAAGCGTTGCTTAAATTTTTCCAGCGGATTGAACCGGATAAAAGCAAGCGATTGCTCCATACGGGCTACGAAGCCTTTTTCACCTTTGCGTTTGTGCCAAACCACGTCACCAAAGACGGGGTGCACGTGCGCGACGGGATGGACCTGAAGCGTCTGATGACTTTTGTGGTGCTTTCGATGCAGCTTTGCTACTTGTTGGGGACCTACAACATCGGACACCAGCATTTCGTGGCTTTGGGGCAGTTCACCGGCTTGTTTGAAGGCTTTCACCTAAAACTATCGTATGGGTTGGTGAAGCTGCTGCCGATGTGGATTGTCGCCCACGTTGTGGGTCTGGGCATTGAGTTTTATTTTTCGGCCAAGCGCGGCCACGGCGTGGAGGAGGGATATCTGGTCACTGGAGCGTTGATTCCTCTGATCATGCCCCCCGATCTTCCTTTATGGATACTCACGCTGTCCATCATTTTCGCAGTGATTATCGGCAAAGAAGCCTTTGGCGGCACGGGGATGAACGTAGTGAATATCGCCCTGCTGGCCCGGGTGTTCGTTTTCTTTGCTTATCCCGGCGATATTTCCGGAGATGAAGTTTGGGTCGCCGGTCTGACGAAAGCGGCGGAAGGCGGCATGGCCGATTATGGCTGGTTTACCCTGCATGTGCTCAACCCTCTATTCGATACGTTCGGGTGGACGGGCTTTGATCCCGCTGCCGCAGTCGTAGACGGCTATACCGGCGCGACGCCGCTTGCGCTGGCTTCTAAAGGAGGTTGGGACGCGGTCACGCAGGTGTACACGCCTTCGCAGATGTTCTGGGGGATTATCCCGGGCTCTGTTGGGGAAACCGGCAAACCCTTCATCGTCCTGGGCGCGTTGATGCTCATCGCTACCGGCGTGGCCAGTTGGCGCATCATGGTGTCCATGGCGATGGGTATGGTATTTATGGGGCTGGTCTTTAACGCCTGGGGCTTTAACCCGCTGATGGAAGTTCCCTGGTACTACCACTTCTCCATGGGCAGCTTCCTGTTTGCTATGGCGTATATGGCAACCGATCCGGTAACAGCGGCTTCCACCAATAAAGGCAAATGGCTCTACGGATTCTTTATCGGAGTGGTCGGCATGCTGGTGCGGGTCATGAACCCCGCCTACCCGGAAGGCTGGATGCTGGCGATCCTGTTCATGAACGTTTTTGCTCCGCTGATCGACTATTTTGTTCTTCAAGGAAATATCAAAAAACGGTTGAAGTATGTACAGCAATAAATATATAACGGTCTACACCGTAATCATGACGCTGATCGTGTCAGTAATCCTCGCTTTTCTGGTCACCGGATTAAAGCCTTATCACGATTCCAGCGAAGCCGTGTTCAAGAAAAAAGACATCATGGGAGCCATCGCGGATCAGATCCCGTCGGATCTGAAATCGATGCCGGACGATCAGATCCTGAAATTGTTCACCGACAAGTTCGAACAGGTGGTCCTTGATGCGAATGGGCAGCAGGTAGACGGCGCCATGGCGGAAAAAGTGGATATGGCGGCAGAGGAGAAAAAGCCCGAAGCGGAACGGAAATATCCGGTGTTTGTGTACAATGGGGATAAAGGCAAGGTATATCTCCTGTCCGTGCGTGGAAACGGGTTGTGGGACAAAATCTGGGGGTATATCGCTTTAGGGGAAGATCTGAACACGGTCGTGGGCGTCTCGTTTGGCCACGTTTCCGAAACGCCTGGTCTTGGCGCTGAAATAAAAGACAACCCCAACTTTCCGGCGCAGTTCAAAGGGAAGAAAATCTTCCAGGATGGCCAATACGTTTCGGTCGCTGTAGTCAAAGGTGGGGCAAAAAATCCCGACCATGAAGTAGACGCCATCTCCGGAGCGACAATCACCTCGGTGGGGGTATCCGATATGCTTCAGAAAGGATTAAAGGCATACCTGCCTTATATTGAATCGTTAAAAACCGCAAATTAAACATAGGAACATGGCTGACGCAAATGTAAAAGCTGCGGCTTTAGAGGAGAAAGAGCCCTTCTTTGGTAAAAAAGAACGCAAGGCCCTCTCCGATCCGCTAAACGATAACAACCCCATCACCGTTCAGGTGCTGGGGATCTGCTCGGCGCTGGCAGTAACCACGATGGTTAAACCGGCATTTATCATGGCATTATCGGTAATTTTCGTTACCGCTTTTTCCAACCTGGCCATCGCCTTATTGCGCAAAGGGATTCCCAAGCAAATCCGGATGATCGTTCAGTTGGTCGTCATTGCGTTTCTGGTGACGGTTGTCGAACAGGTTTTGAAAGCCTTTAACTATGAGACCTGGAAACAGCTCTCCGTGTTTATCGGCTTGATCATCACCAACTGCATCGTGATGGGCCGCCTGGAAGCTTACGCTATGGCCAATACGCCCTGGAGGTCCTTCCTGGATGGCATCGGCAACGGCGCCGGGTATGGGGTTATCCTGCTGGCGGTAGCCGTAATCCGCGAATTGTTTGGCCGCGGGAGCGTAGCAGGCTTCAAGATCATTGGATCTACGAACGAGTTTTTGCTTAACACCAGCCAGATTTCCTGGCTCGGATGGTACCAGAATAATGGCCTCATGGTCCTTCCTGCATCGGCGATCTTCCTGATCGGAATCATTATCTGGCTCCAACGGGCATCCAATAAAAAACTGGTGGATGTTTCCTGATGCCGCCGGCAGCTTTGTTTTCACATTATTGATCTTTGAAATCGATCTCTATGGAACTGTTCAATATCTTTCTTAAGTCCGCTTTTATCGAGAATATGGTCCTGTCTTATTTTCTGGGCATGTGTTCTTTCCTGGCGGTTTCCAAATCGGTTAAAACGGCCATTGGCCTTGGAGCTGCCGTTATTTTCGTTCTGGTGCTGACGATCCCCATCAACTGGGTGGTCAGTGAAATGGTGCTGGGCCCCAACGGGATTTTCCACACGGATCTGACGTTCCTCCGCTTTATCCTGTTCATTGCCAGCATTGCCGCTTCCGTCCAATTGGTTGAAATGGCTGTGGAGAAATACTCCCCGGCCTTGTACAACGCCCTGGGGATCTTTCTCCCTCTGATCACGGTGAACTGCGCTATTCTGGGCGCTGCCCTGTTCATGGTTGCGAGGGAGTACAATTTTGCAGAGTCGGTGGTTTATGGCGTGGGATCGGGATTTGGCTGGGCGCTGGCTATTGTTGCCATGGCCGCCATTCGGGAAAAAATCCGGTACTCGAATATTCCCGCTCCTTTGCGCGGCTTGGGGATTGCGTTTATCCTGACTGGCTTGATGGGACTTGCGTTTATGTCGTTAATGGGGATTAACCCGGCTACTTATTTCCAGCAATAAATTATCTGAGACATGATACTTCTTTTTGATATCCTTCCTGTAGTTTACGGAGCTATCGCATTTACGGTAGTCATCCTGTTACTTACCTTTGGATTGCTCGTCGCTCAAAAAAAGCTCGTTCCCCAGGGGGACGTGCGCATTATCGTGAACGGCGATGAGCATAATCCTTTGCTCGTACAACCGGGAAGTTCCCTGCTATCCGCTCTTTCCAACCAGAGCGTCTTCCTTCCCTCGGCTTGCGGCGGCGGCGGTACCTGCGCGATGTGCAAGTGCTGGGTGGACGAAGGCGGCGGCGACGTGCTGCCCACCGAAATGAACCACCTCACCCGCAAGGACGTGTCTGAACACAAACGCCTGGCTTGCCAGGTAAAAGTGCGCCAGGATATGAAGATCCGCGTTCCGGAAGAGGTCTTCGGAATCAAAAAATGGGAATGCGAGGTCGTCTCCAACTACAACGTGGCCACCTTTATCAAGGAATTCGTCGTCAAGCTCCCCGAAGGCCAACACATGGAGTTTGAATCCGGCGGCTATATCCAGATCGATGTGCCCAAGATTGAGGTCGACTTCAAGAATTTCGACATCACCTCTCACCCCGATATGGGCAAAGCGTCCAATGCGTTCCAGGAGGACTGGGATAAGTTCAAGATGTGGGGGCTGAAAATGAAGAACACGGAAGAGCAATTCCGCGCCTACTCCATGGCCAACCACCCCGCCGAAGGGAATATTATCATGCTCAACATCCGGATCGCCACGCCGCCATGGGATCGCAAGATCAACAACTACATGCCGGTGAACCCCGGGATTTGTTCCTCTTACGTGTTTGACCAAAAACCCGGCGATAAAGTCGTCATTTCCGGCCCTTACGGCGAATTCTTTATCAAACCGACAGAAAAAGAAATGGTGTACATCGGCGGCGGCGCCGGTATGGCCCCGCTCCGGTCGCATATCTTCCACCTGTTCCATACCCTCAAGACCAACCGCAAAGTGTCGTACTGGTACGGCGGCCGCTCGCTGAAGGAATTGTTCTATATCGTTCCCGAACTTCTCCTTCCATATCGCTTTGTCGGAGCCAATGCCGGAGGACAACTGGACCGGCCCGGTTGGACTTATCCACCAGGTCGTACTCGATAACTACCTCAAAAACCATGCGGAGCCAGAAGAGATTGAATACTATCTCTGCGGCCCTCCGATGATGCTCTCCGCTGTACAGAAAATGCTCAGCGACCTGGGTGTGCCCGAAGAGAATATTGCTTTTGACGATTTCGGCAGCTAACGTCTGCTAGTTCAAATAATTCTAAAAGCCATCTCCTTTCCTCCGGCTAAGCGAGATGGCTTTTTATTTCATATGAATCCAATAGCGCAGGTTTTTTTTCTCTTTCTCCGGTTAGGGGCGGTTTCCTTTGGAGGCCCGGTCGCCCACATCGCCATTTTTGAGCGGGAGATCGTCCGGAAAAGGGGTGGATGACCCCGGAACGGTTTTTGGAACTGGTAGGCGCTACGAATCTGATCCCCGGGCCCAATTCAACGGAAATGGCGATGCACTGCGGCTATATCCGGCGGGGCATACCAGGGTTAATCGCTGCGGGTTTGGGATTTATTTTGCCTTCTGTTCTGATTACCGGAGCGCTTGCCTGGGCTTATATGCGGTATGGAACGCTTCCCGAAATTGCGCCGTTCCTTTACGGAGTCCGGCCGGCAGTCATGGGTATCATGGCGCCCGCATTGCTTGCTATGAGCCGAAAAGCGATCAAGTCAGCCCGTCTGGCGATCCTGGGTATTTTGGTGATGGGCGCTTCCTTTCTTGGCCTGGGGGAGGTAGAAGCGATTCTAGGCGCCGGGGCAATCGGTTTGTTCCTTTTTCATCTGGATAACAGGGGAAAAACAGGTCCATCCGAAGGCTTTTCCCTGTTGCTGTGGAAAGGCGCAACCCTGGGAACTTCGCTAAGCGCCATGAGTCTTTTTGGCGTTTTCTTTAAAATTGGAGCCGTCTTGTTCGGTAGCGGCTTGGTCCTGATGGCGTATTTGGAAGACGAACTCGTATCCAAACGGGGTTGGCTTACCATGGAAACCTTGGTCGAAGCAGTGGCTATTGGCCAGTTTACCCCAGGCCCCGTTTTGTCGACGGCTACCTTTATCGGATTTCATTTGCTTGGCTGGAAAGGCGCTTTGGCGGCTACCGCCGGCGTTTTTCTTCCTTCCTTTGTCTACGCCGGGCTTATGCACCCGCTCCTCAACGCCATGGTGGGGTCGGCCCGCTGGAAAGCCTTTCTGGAAGCAGTAAGTATAGGCGCTTTGGCGATTATGGCGGCCGTTGTGGTCCGGATGGGAATATATTTCCTGGAAGACCCCGGATATGTTTTTCTTGCGATTTTGGCTGTGCTGGCCGGCATTTTCCGACCTAACTGGGGGCCGCTCCTCCTGGTGGCCGGAGGAGCGGCCTTAGGGCGTATATGGCTTCTACTCTCCGGGGCTTATTAATTCTGCTGCCCCATCTGCACGTCGAGCTCTAACCGGACGTCTTCGCTGACGACTACGCCGCCTGCTTCCGTCACCGCGTTCCACGCCAAACCGAAGTCGTGCCGGTTGATCTTTCCGCGAAGGCCAAATCCCACTTTGTTGTTTCCGTAAAAGTCTACCATGTTTCCGCTGTACTCCACGTCGAGCGTTACCGGCTTCTCCACGCCGCGGATGCGCAGGATTCCTTCCAGTTGGTAGTTTTCGTCATCCACCCGCTTAAATGCGGTCGATGTAAACTGGAGCTCCGGATGGTTCTCCGCATCGAAGAAATCAGCCGACTTCAGGTGGTTGTCGCGCTGCTCATTGCCCGTGCTGATCGTGGCAATTTGGGCGCTGAATTCTACCTTGGCGTTCTCAAAGCCCTCGTCTCCATTGGTTTGCATCGTGGCGTCAAACGCTCCGAATTCTCCTTTTACCGTGGAGATCATCAGGTGCTTCACTTTGAACGCAATGTTGGAATGCGTTGGGTCAATTTTCCAGGTTTTCATTTTTGGTGGTTTTTGTAAAGGAATACTTATTAAACATGTTTTTACATTTAATGTTTATACAATTAAATAAATTTTTAAAAAATTACTAAAAGCTATCTCAAAACCCATTCCAGGGTGTGAGCGGCCTCCCCTAACCCCTCCGAAGGAGGGGAACCGTGTGGGCAAGGGTAAGGATAAACATCGGAATTAAGGTTTCATTGCCTTCCTTTGTTGCTCCCCCTCTTTTGGAGCTAATCTTGTAGTGTTTTTCATATCTAGCAATTGCCCTCCGCAGCCCGGAGCCCGTGGGAAACGCCGTTCCCGTTCGAAGAACGGGATCGCCTTATGGGGTCAACCGCTTGGGATGCAGGATAAAGCAACGACCGGTGTTCCAAGCGGTTGAAGCCCATAAAGCGAAGGCGTTTCCCACGGAGCGGTAGGGCGAAGGAGCGCCCTTTTTTTGGTTCTTTTTTTGGGCGAGCAAAAAAAGAACAAACCCCGAGGCCGGGGGTAAAACGGAAGAGGGACTGCGCCAGGTAATGGTTTAGGAAAAAACACTACAAGATTAGCTTTTGGAGGGGGTTGGGGGGAGGCCTAATGATGGATCGAGCAGAATTCTTGCTGTTTTGAGATATCTTCTACCCATCAAGCAACACCTCCGAACGCCGGCCCATAAATTCGGGATAGCCCGCGTATTGGATGTGGAGAGTTCGTCGAGGGCGCCTTGCTTTTCGACCCAGCCGCGAAGCTGGGCGTTGCCATTCAGCAAGTCGATCGGCAGGATGTCGTCGACGTATTCAAACGGAGGCTGGCGCCATGCGAACGCCGGTCCTAGTTCCCGGAATAAACTATGAAGAAGCCATTGGCCCAGTTCCCATGGGTTGCAGGCGCTGGGGTCAGTGACGTGGACCTGAAACCCCTGGCAAACCTGCCCATGAAACTTATCGAACGTAGGGATAAACGCCGCAGGCCGGAGTATGCATCCTTTTAGCCCCCTCTTGTCAAGGCGTTGGTTGAACGATTCACAAAAAGGAAAGGCCTGGAGGTTGGGATGTCCAATAAGTTCAAAAGGGCGGGTCGTTCCTCTGCCCTCGGAGATATTCGTTCCTTCCAGCAGAACGGTACCAGGGTAAACCCAGGCGGTGTCGGGGGTGGGAAAATTAGGAGAAGGAAGCACCCAGGGTAATCCGCATTCCGAAAACCCGAATGCGCGCCGCCACCCCGACATGGGGACGACCTCAAGCGGCACATCCATCCCCCAATGCGCGGAGGCAAACCGGGCGACCTCCCCTATCGTCATCCCATGGCGCATAGGAAGCGGGCGCCAACCGATAAACGACCGGAATGCCATTTCGGAAATAGGACCCTCCACCCGGATGCCGCCCAAGGGGTTGGGACGGTCCAGGATAACCACCCGAACTCCGGCTTTGGCACAAGCCTCCAGTGCGAGAACCATGGTCCAGATGTAGGTATACACCCGGGTCCCATTATCCTGAAGGTCAATGATCAGGGTGTCGATGGGTTCCAGCATTTGGGGCGTTGGAACCCGGGTCTCGGAGTAGAGGCTGTAAACGGGGAGTTGCAGGAAAGGGTGAAAAAAATGGGGCGATTCGATCATATTATCCTGCGCATCGGTCGCAAATCCATGCTGAGGCGCAAAGAGGGCTTTCAACCTTGGGCCAAACAGGCGTTTTAAAGCCAGGGCGCCGTGTTCCAGGCCCGGAGTTACCGAGGCGCTATGACACAGGTAGCCGATATTCCCTTGCATCCTCGCTTGAATAGAAGAGTCGGCCAGTAACCGGGCCAATCCGGTATCTACCCGGTTATTCAAGGGTAGTAATTTTAAGTTCCACTCGCCGGTTTTGCGACTTGAGTTGCCCATCGTGGATCTCGCCATTGCCTTTCATCGCGATCCGATTGACAGGGAAGCCCTTCTGCATGAGGAACAAGGCGATTTTTTTTGCCCGCCGCTCGCTAAGTTTGAGGTTGTAGCCGTCTTCCCCTATATCGTCGGCATAGCCGTTGATATCGACATGCTGGATGTCCTTTCCGGCGATGCTGGAGGCAAAGTCCTGTAGTTTTCCAGTTCGTTGAGTTCCATCTCGTCGCTGTCAAATTGGAAAAACAGGGTGACCTGGTAGCGCTCCAGGGTCCGGATGCGGGGCGGCGGCGCGATGGTATCGGGCGGGGCGGTTTTCTCCTCCGGAATAAAGGGAATATGAATCGGCAGGAGGAGGAGTTCCAGGGCATAGAACTGCCGGTTGTCCCATTCCGGGATCGGGAACTCGGAGTTGAAGGGGTGGAATTCCGGAGCGTCAATTTTGATCCGGATATGGGAGTTGGCGGGCAAGCACAGAAAAAAGCGGCCGCTGGAGTCGGTATGCAGGGGCTGCCGGTCGTCGCCAAAAGCTACCCGGGTAGCGATGGGCTCGCCGGTGCGGGAGTTGCGCACCTGAAATTCAGTGTACGTGATGGGTTGGCTATAAAGCTCTTCGTACAATTCCACGCGGTAGATATCCATGCCCCCCACCCTCCGGGGCGGTCGGAAGCGAAATAGCCGGTTTTGCCATCGGCCGACAGGTAGAAACCGAGTTCCCGATGCGGGGTATTGATCTTTGGGCCCAGGTTCATGGGCGTTGTCCAGTTTCCGTGTTGGTCCTTGAAGCTCACGAAAATATCCTGGTCGCCGATGCCCAGGTGGCCGGTGGAAGAGAAGTAAAGGGCGGTACCGTCGTTGCTGATAAACGGCGCTTCCTCATCGAGCGGAGTGTTGATTTGGGGACCGAGGTTAACCGGATTCGACCATTCCCCGCCGGGCAGCTTATTGCTGGTCCAGATGTCGGTTCCACCCTGGCCTTCGGGGCGGTTGCTGGCGAAAAAGAGCGTACTCCCATCGCAACTGATGGCTGCCTGCGACTCCCATTGATCGGTATTGGGGTTGCCCTCTAAAGCGGCGACGCGCTTGATCTCCTCCTTCTCCAGGTCGGCTTCCCAGATGTCGCAAGGGCCCCGCACTTCGGGCCGGTTGCAGGCGGTAAAGTACATGTGGCGGCCGTTGCGCACCAGGGTGCTCATCCCTTCGTTAAAGGCGGAGTTCAGCAGGTTATTCACGGGGCGGGCCTCATGCCAGTACCCGTTCTGAGACGTGCTGAAAAAAAGGTTTTCGTCGCTTTCCATGTTGCGGCGCCGGGTGAAGAACAGGAGCTCCTGGTTATTGGACAAAAACGGAAAATAATCGTCGGAGCGGCTGTTGATGCCGCTACCCAGGTTTGCGATCCGGACATTCTGGTTGAACTTGGAGGTGTCCATCGAGATTTGGCAAGCCCGGATGTTCCCTTCCAGCTTTTCCAGAAACTGGTCTTCCAGAACGCGTTCCTTTTCCCCATTGACAGTAAAGGAAATATCCTCCATGAGCTGCATTCGCCGGAACTGGTCGAAATAGGCAACGGCTTTGTTGTACAGACCAAGCTTGAAATAGATTTCCCCAATCTGGTAATAGAGGGCGCGGGAAAACTTGGGCGCTGTTTCCACGATTTTAAGGTAGTGGGTAAGCGCGGCAGGGTAATCTTTGAGCAATTCGTAACACAACCCGATGCCGCGTTCGGCCGCCATCAGATCGGGTTGGAGCGCCGCCGCTTGCTGAAAGCGGCGCAACGCTTTTTTGTAGTCCTTTTGCAGCAGAGCGGATTCTCCCGTCTGATAATATTCCGTCGCCAGCGGGTTATGCTGCGCAAAGACCAACGTGGCGGTACAAAACCACAATAGCATGGCAAGGGGTACTTGTTTCATTTCCATAGCATGTCGTTTTTGGGAAAAGACTCCATTGTCTAAAAATAAGGGCTTAGCAAAACCTTTGTGCAATCTATTTCTCAAAATACGGCGATTTCTTTGACAAAAAAGCCGCAAACTGCCGTATTTTGGGTATAGCTAAAGAAGCAGTTTGGGGTTGATTCCGGGAATGGGCTCTGCGCCATTTTTTTGCCAATCAAGGAACTAAAGCGCTACATGAAGAGTTTCGTGCCGCAGCGTGGCGAAAAAAGAACCATAATAAAGCCCGGGAATTAAATCCAAACAGCTTCTAAAGTACGCATAAAATACATAATCCAAAGCAAAGTCTGCCGGTATGCACAAAGCCATGTTTCTCTTTTCCTGCCTGTTGTTCATCGGGTTCTTTTCGGGAAACGCCCAGCACCAGGAATACACCCCGGACCCCGATCCGGCCATCCAACAGCGGATCGAGGACTGGAAAGACCTGAAATTCGGGATCCTTTTCCATTGGGGCCCTATAGCCAGTGGGGCATTGTCGAGAGCTGGAGTATCTGCCCCGAAGACCTTTCCTGGGCAACGGGGCCAGAAAAAAAGAATACGCCGCCACCTATACGGAGTATGTGCGCCAATACGAAGCCCTGCAAACCACTTTCAACCCAGTCCGGTTCAACCCCGAACGCTGGGCCGCCGCCGCTCAGGAAGCGGGCATGCGGTATGTCGTGATCACCACCAAGCACCACGATGGGTTTTGCATGTGGAATACCCAATACACCGACTACAAGATCACCGGCGCCAAAACGCCTTTTGCGTCCCACCCGCGAAGCGATGTGATCGGAGAGGTATTTAACGCCTTCCGCAAGGAAAATTTCTGGATTGGGGCTTACTTCTCCAAACCCGACTGGCATAGCGGCGATTATTGGTGGGAACGCTTTCCGCCCAGCGACCGCAACGCCAATTACTCCATAGCCAAATACCCGGAGCGCTGGCAGGCCTTTGTGGGGTATACCCATAATCAGATCGATGAACTCGTATCCAATTATGGCAAAGTGGACATCCTTTGGCTGGATGGCGGTTGGGTTCGGGTGAAAACCCAGGATGAAATTATCCAGGAGTTAAAGGAAGAATACGAAGGGAGCCGCTGGGCCCGAAACCCGCAAAGCCAGGATATTCAAATGGGCGAATTGGTGCGCAAAGCCCGCGCCAAACAACCGGGCCTGATCGTCGTAGATCGCGCCGTGCCGGGCCCCTACCAAAATTACCTGACGCCCGAGAACCATATCCCCGAAACCGGCCTCCCCTACCCCTGGGAAACCTGTATGCCTATGGGAACCAGCTGGAGCCACGTGCCCAACGAACGCTATAAAACAACGACCGATCTGGTGCACAAACTGGCAGACATCGTAGCCAAAGGCGGCAACCTGTTGCTGAACATCGGTCCCCGCCCCGACGGCGAACTGGACGAAGACGCCTATTCCCGCCTGCGGGAAATCGGCGCCTGGCTACAGACCAACGGCGAAGCCATCTACGGAACCAGGCCTTTCACCACCTACCGGGAAGGAGAGGATGTCCGTTACACGCAAAGCAAAGACCGCAAAACGGTATATGTGATTTTCCTGAAAAAACCAACAGAATCCAGCATGACGCTCCAAAGCCTCAATATTCCCAAAGGTAGTAAGGTGTCCGTATTGGGAAGCGGGGAAAAAGTAAAATGGACAAAGACGGAGCAAGGCACGTTCCTGTCCCTTGCTCCGTCTTTGTTTTCCAGCGGTCAGCACGCCTGGGTGCTCAAAGTAGCGATGGCGCCTTGAGGGCGGCTGGGCCTAGAAATCCTTAAACCACTTCTGGAAGTATGCCCCAAACACCGGAAGTTCCTTTTGCTCCCCCTGGAGGGCGCCGAAAATGGCCATGATCCAGAGAACACCCACACCCAGCCACACGCCTTTGGTCAGCGTATGTGCAAAAAAAGGCGCAAAACGGAAGAAATTGGCCGCCGCCGACAAAATGATCAAGCCTAACGCCTGACGAATATGGAAGGAAGCGGTTTCCGATTTCGGGTTGTTCATGATCAACGCGGCTACCCACCCGATAATCGTCAGATAGGAAACAATGCCAATCAATTTCGGGTCTCTTTTAGGGCGTTCCTCTTCGCCCCATTCGTGCATTGGATTATCCATGTTCTTTTTTTTATTCAAATCTATTCGAATATTCCAATCCACGTTAAAAAACCCGATCAACGCCAGAATATTTTAGGCGAAAGACCAAAGCGGTCTGCCGACCCGGTGTTTTATGCCTTGAACTTTAGTTCAAGTTCCCAATTCCGCTGGGGTTGTCTCTAAAGCCCCTTCTTTGCTTGTCCTCCCCCAGGCCCCACGCCCTAACGCCTAAACGCGTTCACCTGCCGTTTTGCCCCCGGCCTCGGGGTTTGTTCTTTTTTTTCTCGCCCAAAAAAGAACCAAAAAAAGGGCGCTCCTTCGCCCTACCGCTCCGTGGGAAACGCCTTCGCTTTATGGGCTTCAACCGCTTTGAACATCGGTCGTTACGTTTCACCTGCATGCCAGGCGGTTGACCCCATAAGGCGATCCCGTTCTTCGAACGGGAACGGCGTTTCCCACGGGCTCCGGGCTGCGGAGGGCTATACAAGGACAAGCCGTTAGTTGTGACCCAGACGCTGCGGTCTGGGGGACAGTGCGTTGCCTTTAAAATCAATCCCTCATTTCATGGGGCATCATAATCGCCCTAACGCCCAATGCTTCACCGCCCCCAAACATATTCCCCAAACCATTCCCAGTTGTGGGTAACGGCGGCCAGCCGCTCTTTAGGCTTGGTGATGCCATGGCCAAAGCCTTTATAGACGATCAGTTTTGCTGGCACGCCCCGGTCCTGGAGGCCCTGGAGCAGCTCGTACGCATTGGGGATAGGAACGCGCCGGTCGAACTCGCCGTGCTGGATCAACGTGGGCGTGCTCGCCTGGTTGATATAGGTCATGGGAGAGGTTTTGGCGTAAATCTCCGGATCAGACCAGGGCGTGGCCTTCAGGTACTGGCGGGTGAAGGGGTGGATATCGGTGTTGACGTAGTACGTCATCCAGTTGGAGATGCCAGCGCCTACGGAAATGGCCTTAAACCGGTTGCTGGTGGTCGTGAGGAAGGCCGAGATATACCCTCCCTGGCTCCAGCCCATACACCCCATACGGGTGCTATCGACCATGCCTGTCCCGATGAGGTGGTCCACTCCGGAAAGGACGTCCCAGGCGTCGCCAACGCCCAGGTTACGGACGTTGAGGGAACGAAACGCCTCTCCGTATCCGGCAGAACCCCGATAGTTGACCCTAAGGACCAGCGCGCCTTTGTTCAGCCATTGTACAATGGGGTAAACGCTCCCGGGCAGAGCACCCGGCTGGTCGACGCCGGTGGGCCCGCCGTGAATGACGACAAGGAGCGGGTATTGGACAGTTGGATCGTAATTCTGTGGTTTGTGCAACACGCCTTCGATCGAGGCGCCATCCTGGCTTTTCCAGCGCACCACCTCGCTTTGCGCAACGGCCCAGCCCTGGATCTGGTCATTCATCCGGGTGATCTTTTTCAGGCTGGGGGAGACCGTGGGGCTGAGGTAAATTTCCGATAAGCCCTTGCCATCGGTTCCGCTGAAAGCGAGGACATCGCCTTTGGGCGTTACGCTACCAGCAAAAGAAAGTGGCAAAGGAGACGCCCAACGGTTTACCTTACCGGTTATCGGGTCAATCAAAAAAATTTGCTGGTCGGTGCGCACGCTGGCGGAAGCAAATATTCCCGCCGCCGTCCAGCGAATGGGCAACAGGTTTTCGTCGAAATCAGCGCCCAGGCGTTGTTGGCGGCCGGTGGCGAGGTTGAGACGGAAGAGTTTGTTGTTTTTGTAAAAGTAAGCCGTTGTGTCGGATTCCGCGCTGGTGAAGAGCAAGTCGCCGCCATTCGGCTACCAGGCCGCCAAGCCATCGGTACTTGGGTTCTGGATCAGGGGAGTCCGTTTCCGGGTCGCTACGTCCAGCAGCGAAATATCCGACCGGTACGATGAGTTGATCAGCGGGTCGGGCTGGTGCTGCACGGCAATGGTTTTCCCGTCGGGCGACCAAAGGAAACGCACCACGTGGATTTGGGCGCTGTCGATCAGTGCCTTGGGCGCCGGCCACTCGATACAGGGCCACAACTGGGCGGTGCTGTCTTTGGAATTATAGCACGGGAGTTCGGAAGGATCGCGAAACGAGGTAGTAAAATCGGCCAGGTAAAGCCAGGAACGGCTGTATTCCGTATCGTCTTCAGCAAACGCCCCGAAGCGTTCGCGTTGCTTTTTCAGGTCGGGACTTTCTTTTTCTGCCATGGTAAAAGCGATCTGTTTTCCATTGGGCGCCCACTCAAAGCCCTGCACGTCTTGCTCCGTATGGGTCAGCGGCCAGGCTTCCCCGCCCTCGGGGTTGATGATGTGGATTTGGGTGCGCTCTCCCCGTTTGGCGGTAAAGGCGATCCATTTCCCATCTGGCGACCACTTCGGGCTGGAACTGCTTCCTCCGGGGGTACGGGTAAGCTGAAAGGGCTCGCCCCCGTTTTTACTGAGCCAGATTTCCGAGTCGTATCCATTCGCTTTCCAGTCGGTAGACGTAACCGTGAACGCTACGTGTTTCCCGTCAGGGGAGATTTGCGGGCTGCCGGCGCTGCGCAGCGAGATGACTTCCTCAAAGGAGGGGTTTTTCTGGGCGGCCAGAGGACAGCGGTAGAGAGAAGCCAAAAGAGCCAGGCAAAAAATCCATTTTGAGCGCATAACAGTGGGTTTTAAGGATTTGAATGAAGTTTTTCCTAAGATAAAAAAAGGAAGGAAACAAGAATAGGGGAATTCCAAAAAACCGCTTGATGTAGCGGCAACGCTGCCTGTTGGCGCATTGGGTATAATTGCGTAATTTTATTCTATGCTTTCTGCAAAAACGCAATACGCCATTCATGCCCTGACCTTCCTTGGCGAGCGATTCGGCAAGGGGCCCATTCCGATCAATCAGATCGCCGAGCACCGGCAGATCCCTTATAAATTTTTGGAAGCCATCCTGTTAGAGCTCCGAAAAAGCGGGGTACTGGGGAGTAAAGCCGGTAAAAACGGAGGGTATTACCTGCTTCGCCCTCCGGAAGAAGTCCTTGTAGTGGATGTGATCCGGCAAATGGAGGGTCCGATCTCCCTCCTGCCCTGCGTCAGCAAGAAGTTTTACGAGAGCTGCCGCGTCTGCCCGCATGCCGAACCCGGCTGTATCGTCCGGGAATTTTTTCGACAGGTTAGAGACGCCACCCTCCATGCCATGGAGGGCCGGTATCTGAGCGAATTGCTCGACCCCCATGCCGTAAAGGATAGGCTGCACGGTCAGCGTGGTGGTAAAATGAGCTATTTTTCGTCCACGCGAAGGCTTTTGAGGAGCATAGCCGAGCTACGTGACCGAAAAAGGCATAGTGGGCGGAAAATAGCCATTTAAACCCGCGATGATCCCGTCGCAACAAGTCTAATAATCGGAACCGTCTTTTCTCCGCTCCGTATCCTGGAAGTTTTCGAAATACGTGCACTGGCTGACCTAAGCCATAACCTGACGGATCCGTACAACAAACAAAAGAAATGATTATTTTTTTTATTAAACCCTACTAAATCGATAGGTTATATAGGATTATGAAAAATACCAACCTAATTTCCCCGCCGGTTAGAATCCCTCCGGGGCGATCTCAGAAGACCGTTCTTTTATCCGTGCATAAGTTTTGAGACCGCCCCATGGAGTTAGGATTATTAAAATAATTAGGAATGGTAAAATCGTTTTCTACTGCCTTATCCAGGCCGGTTTTTAGGCGCAAGGAGCCAAAACGGCCTATGCGTCTGCTTATTTTGAGCGGTGGCGAGCATGTCTGCCAGGAGTTGGCGGCAAACCTGCCTACATCCCAACCCGTTCAGATCACGGTGAGTAGTCCGGAAATCCATCCCGAATTATGGAAGCTGGAGAATCTGTTTGGGAATCTCCACGTACAGGAGAAAGAGGCCGAATTGGCCGATTTGGAAGGCATGGACCTGGTTATTCCGGCGAAAGAAAGCGAGGGCCGGCTGGGGGTGTCCATTTCCTCCATCCTGCAAAATGGAAAAGGAGGAAGCTGGTTTGCCAAAGCGGCGGTTTGGAGTTATTTGGATTCCGAGACGCGCTGGAAACGCCTGGCATCTCGATTTGTATGGGCGTTCGCCCTGATGATCGCGGGGCATTTGCTGATCCAGTTGCTCCCGGTTCCGGACTGGTCTCGGGTTACTCCTGCTCTGGCTCCCTTTTGGCGGTGGGAGGTGTTGTTGTTCGTTCTGGCCGGTTTTTTGGCCCAGATGGTGGACGGCGCCCTGGGTATGGGGTATGGCATGATCTCCGCTATTAGCCTGATGAGCGTGGGAGTAAGCCCGGTAGCCATGAGTGCTGCCATCCACACTTCGGAAGTTTTTGCCTCGGGGATTTCCGGATATAGTCATTACCGCTTTGGGAATGTCAATAAGAAATTGTTTCGCCACCTGGTCGTTCCGGGGGTAGCAGGCGCCGTATTGGGCGCCTTAACCCTGGTTTTCCTTGGCGAATGGAATGGGGATATGCTTCGTATCCTGATTGCCGTCTATGCCCTATTTTTGGGGGTACGGATACTAAGCCGTGTTTTCGGTAAAAAGCCCGGTAACCGAAAGGTCAAACGCCTGGGTTGGCTGGCCGGCTGCGGCGGATTTCTGGATTCCTTTGGGGGCGGAGGATGGGGACCTATTGTAACGAGCACCCTGATCGCAAAAGGGAAAACCCCAAGGTATATTATTGGCTCGGTGAGCCTGACCGAATTTTTCATCACCCTGGCCAGCGCCGTCACGTTTATCGGAACGGTGGGAACCCGCCATTTACCAGTGGTAGTGGGGCTGCTTGTTGGAGGAGCAGTAGCCGCCCCGATCGCCTCTCGCCTGGCGGGAAAGTTGCCAGCAAAAAAGATGCTGATAGCGGTAGGTATCCTGGTCGTTCTTTGGAGTATGCGGATCCTGGTTACGGCTATATGGTAAATCACACCCTGCTGGACATTTTCGTTTTCCTGGCGCCCAGTGGTGGGGTAAATCAATACCCTGCTGCCAGAAAGAAAGCCTCCAGTTCCCGGGGATCCAACCTTCCATTGGTTCTTACTCCGCTGCACACGTCCAATCCGTAAGGATTCACCTGGTCCAGGGCCTGCCGGGCATTCCCCGGCGTTAATCCGCCTGCCAGAAAAACGGGAATCGCAGCCTGTTCCACGATTTTTCTGCTCAGGGTCCAATCGTGCGTAGTTCCCGTACCCCCCAGTACCTTGACCTTCAGGTGCGGGTTGCCGCTATCCAGCAACAGAGCGTCTGCATGGGCGGCGTAGGCCAGCGCTTCTTCAACCGACGCCTCATTTAGCACGTGAACCACCTGCACCAATTTGACATGTGGAAGGGCTTCCCGCAGAAGCGGAAAGAGATGGAGCGGCACGTGATCCACTATTTGCAGGGTATTCGCATGGGCTAGCTTTTGATGGGATGCCAGCCCCTCATGAGTCGTTTCGCTGCTCAATAGGAACGTTGCTACCGGCGGAGGAACCGTCCTTATGATTTCCGGAATTAGTTCATTGCGAATCACTCCCGGGCCGCTGGGCATAGGCCCCACAAAACCCAGGGCCGAAGCGCCAGCAGCCACTGCCATCCGGGCTTCTTCCACGCTGCTGATGCAACAAATTTTGATACGAGGTAATGCCATGGGAAGATTTTTTTAGAGGGAGCAGGGGAGCAGGGAGGCCGTTCAAAACCATAGGATCAAGGCGCTGCATCAGACCAGCTCTTTCTCGATGCCCCCTTTCAATCCAGACGCCGGTCGGGGGAC
Source organism: Haliscomenobacter sp. (assembly GCA_016713275.1). Classification (GTDB taxonomy): domain Bacteria; phylum Bacteroidota; class Bacteroidia; order Chitinophagales; family Saprospiraceae; genus JADJPL01. Next base: position 389,127 of record JADJPL010000006.1, on the reverse strand, counting down.
CGGCTAATAATTCCGCACGAAATCTTAGGACTTCGGCGAACAAAGAACAAAGCGCAGGGATAGCATCCTGCTCCCTTCTCCCTGCTCCCTTCTCCCTGCTCCCTGCTCCCTGCTCCCTAACCCTTAATCCCTTTCTTCAACGCTGCCCCAAACGCCTGCATTTCCTCCATCGTTCCGGTGCTGACGCGGCACCATTTGGTCATGGGAGGGAAAGGCCGGCCTACCTGGACGTTCTCTTTTAACATGGCTGCCTGGAATGCCGAAATGTCCTGCCCGGTTTCGAAAAAGACGAAATTGGCGTGAGAGGGAATGTAGTTCAGGTTCATGGACTTGAACAACCCGTACAGGTAGTTTTTCGCTTCTTCGTTTTTCTGGAGGCTGAAGCGGTAGAACTCCTGGTCCTCCAAAGCGGCTTTGGCGGCAAAAATGCCCAGCATATTCAGGTTGGCCATGGTAGCCGCGCTGAGCCGGCGGGCAATATCCGGCCGGGCGATGAGGTAGCCGATGCGCACTCCGGCAAGGCCGTATATTTTGGAAAAGGTCCTGGAAACGATGACATTGTAGTCCTCCTTTACCAGTTCGACCATGCTGGGATAGCCCGGCTCAGTGATGTAATCGAAGTAGGCTTCGTCGGCAAAACGATGGTTCGTCCGGCCATGGACTTGCAGAAATCCCGCATCTGAGCGGCGCTCAGCAGGGTTCCGGTGGGGTTGTTAGGGTTGCAAACAAACACCAGGCGGGTATTCCCGTTGACTCGCTTCTCCATAGCCGGAAGGTCGTGGCCCCCGTTTTTATCTACCGGTACCCAGTGAATGGTGGCGCCAAACGGTTCGGCATAGGTCATCAGGCTTTGGAAGGTGGGGTCGGCGGAAACGATTTCCCCTCCGTGCAAGCCAAACGTCAGGCCCGCTACTTTCAACCCTTCGGTGGAGCCGGCAGTGAGTACAATATGCTCTTTGGAGACCCCTTCCTTCCGGGCAATCATCTCGGTGATTTCCCGGGTGTACGAAAAGGTGTAGCGGCAGGAATCGTCGAAAGCCCGCACCATGGCGTCGCGCACCATTTTGGATGGCCCGTAGGGGTTTTCGTTGGAACTCAGGCGCACGGCCTGTCCAGGCAACAGGGGGCGGGAGGGATAAGGCAATAGGTCAGAAACCGAACGCCAGAGGCCGGGAACGTTGGTAATGGCGGTTGCGGCGCCGGCAAGGCCCATCAGGCGCAGCCAGTCGCGGCGGTTTACTGCTTGCATGGTCGTTGGTTTTATCCCGGAAAGTAAGATTTTATTTGAAACTTTCCGGATTCGCCAACGAATTATTCTTTGACAAATCGTCCTTGCCAAACCGCTCCATCCCGCGAACGCAAGACCAACTGGTACAGCCCCGGTGGTAAATCGCCAACCGGCAGGGAAGAAGCAGGCTGTATTTGCTGCAGGAGCTGGCCCTGCTGGTTGAACAACAACAAGAGCGCATGCGCGGGCAGATCTTCGGGCAGTGCGAGGAACACCTCGTCCTGAGCGGGGTTGGGCCACAACTGGATGCGTTGGACCTCCGGAGCGCGGATTCCGGTTATTGCGGAAAAAACCGCGTCTTTCGTTCCGGTGAGTATCCATAGCTCGGGATCGACCGCCACCTCTTCGATAGCAAAGGGCAGGTTGAACGAGAAATCCTGCCCGTTTTTCTGGTGGTTGAATACCATCAGGGTATCGCCGTTTTTGCCTTTAAACTGGATCTGGACCGGCATTTCGAAGAAAGGAACGGAGGCGTCCGACGTCGTTTGATTGATTCGGATCAGCACGTTTTCTCCGGTTTGGTTCCACAACACGCGGTAGCTGGGAAACCCTTTCCCATAAAACCAGTCTTTGAAAAACTCGTCGAGGTTTTGCCCTCCGGCGGCTTCCAGGTGTCTTTTGAGGTCGGGCGTGCGGGCGTAACGGAAAGCCAGCGAAGTATCGGCTACGTACTGGCGCACCCCCTGGAAGAAGGCGTCGTCGCCGAGTTTACCCCGAAGCATGTGGAGCAACATAGCGCCTTTGGAATAGCTGAGCGCGCTGCTAAAGATGCGGTTGACATTGGCCGTATCCTCGACAAACACAGCCCCCGAGGGCTGGCTTCGGGCGCTGCTCATGGTCGATTGCAGCCAGTTCTGGAAGGTGTTGGTACCCAGGCCAAAATCATACGTAAGCCCTTCGGAGTACGTGGCAAACCCTTCGTTGAGCCAGATGTCGGACCAACTGCCGCAGGTGATCTTATCCCCGAACCACTGATGCGCTAATTCGTGGGCGATGAGCAAATGGGAAAAGCCGCCCATAAAGCTCATGGTTTGGTGTTCCATGCCGCCGCCGAAGCCGAATTGGGCGTGCCCGTATTTTTCGTCGGCAAAAGGATACAGTCCATAAAGCTGGTTAAATAGCTTCATGATGCCCACCGTTGCCGGGGTTTGGGTTTTAAAGGTAGATAAGCGCTCGGGATAGACATAATTGAGCACCTCAATAGGGGCGCGGCCTTCCACCGGCACCAAATCGGAATACACCGCATAATTGGTGACGCCAATGGCGATCAGGTAGGCGGGGATGGGGTAGCGGTGTTTCCAGTGGTAGATCTTATCCGACCCGGCGGCGGTTTCTGCCGCCAGCACGCCGTTGCTGGCAGCGCGGTACATTTGGGGCGTACGGACGAACACGTCGATCGAGTCGATCTTATCGTCAAGGCTTTGTTTGCAGGGCCACCAGTCCAGGGCGCCATAGGGCTCGGAGAGGGTCCAAATCACCGGCACATTGTTGTGCGTCCCCTGGGAAAACGAGCCGAAGGCCGAGCGCCGGGGCGCCCCTTCATAACGGACCGTCACCGAATCCAGTTTGCCGGGCAGCAGCGTCTCGCCCAGGCGCACTTCCAGCCGGTCGTCGTTATGCTGCACGAAGGTCAGCGCGTTGCCGTTGCGGGTAGCTTCCACGACCCGGAGCCCGGAATAAAGATCGAACTGGATCGTCTGAAACCCCTCGCTGGATGGCACGAAGTACGACGTTACCGTTCCCCGGATAAAATAGACGGCGGGGTCAATGGTCCACTCCAGACGGTGGTATTTCAGGTCGTAGTTGCTGGTATGCGGCGCGGCGCGGAAGCCCAGCCTCCTCGCGGCGGTCCGCCCTTCCAACTCGGGCAAATTCAATTCGGTTTTGCAATGCATATCCTCTTCCTGGGCGGAAAGCGGAGAGGGAACAACGAGCACACCTGCTGTCAAAAACATCAGCGCGGTGAAAATTCGAAACCAGTTCATGGGCACCTTTTGTTTTATCCCGCGAAGCTAAGGGGAAAAGAGATGCCGTTCAACGAAAGGGGAAGTGATTTTTGGCAAGAAAGCGTACATTGTAGGAGAAAGGAGAGGGGTATTTGACAAACAAGGAATTGAAGTCTCTATTTATCCTGGCGCGAGGCCCCCTGTTCGCCGTCCCGCCATAAGCGGGATCAGATTCCGTGCGGACTATCAGCCGGTCCCCTGACCGGCGTTCCTTATTTTATGGCCCACTACGGATTCCAGACAGCCTCAGCCCGCATTCTTGCCCCATCCACCACGCTCAGCCTGACCGGCGTATGATTTTCGGCGGCGCCTCAACCCATTTTGAATAGCCTCGACGCGGAGTAAAAATATTTTCTTCAAATCAATTCCATCATGCGATTGGCCACCAGGTATACTCGGGTAGTTTTGCCGGGGAATCGGATGGTCCAGGTCCAGGTTGAGTGACTGGCAACGGGCTATAGCATCCGGTACCCAGGAAAGGAATTTTTCTGGGTTGTAACCGCCCCTCACGGATTTTGCGAGTTCTTTTTTGAAATCCTGGCAAGAATTGGCGCCCACATTTGAAATATCTTGCAGGTGCAGGAGCAACCAAACTTCGAAACATGGATTGCTCAATGCAAACCCCACCCTTGTTCCTTGCAGAGATTGGCAATAGCGTACAATTGGTTCGTTTTCCACCTGTCTACGTCCATTACCAGCCAAACCTGATCTCCTGTTTTAACATTAACACCTTCCTTTTCAACAAAGTGCACAAGCCTATCAACACCCATTTAGGAGCGGAAAGCGACCTGCCAGGTTCAGGCGCCAGCACCCGCACTTTCAAACGTTGGGAGCCATGGCCGAGCCGTTCAAAGTAGGTTTTTTCCCGTTTTTCCCCTTCACAAGCCACAACGAACAGGCGGGCGTCCCGGAAGGGTTCCCCTTTTATACCCCTGTTTTTCCGCATGCTGCCAGTTCAAGTCTTTCAAATTACCCAGGAATGGAATGGCCCCGAAACGCCCCGCCAGATATCCTTTCTGGATATCCAAATCGTACCTGGGCTTGTAATCGCTCAGTGGGGTACATTTGGGTCGCCCCGGTTTTGTCTTTTCGGTAAACCAAATTTCATCCTGCCGGAAAATTTCCAGGTCGAGAACGTTGGATTCATGGGTCGTAAAAACCAATTGTCCTTTGGTTTCCCGCGACATAAAATACGCTATCAAGGCCTTTGTCATGCTTGGATGCAAGCTTCGATCTATTTCATCAATAAAAAATACCGAGGAGTCATTGGTCATCTTTTTGTATTGCGGGAATCAAATCAAGCATTCTCCTGGCGTCATCAGACTGCTCCTCCGGTTCAAACCCACCAAAGAACGACTCCCCGGATTGAAGGTTTTGATCTTATTCACAACATATTCCTGGTTTCTTTCCTCGCGATGTACTCCTTTCCATTCCTAAAAAACGGAAGAAAAGCAGTCTTGTCTTTGAGTTTTTCTTCAAATTCCCGTCTCTTATCATCATCATCCTTTCCGAAAAAAATAGAAAATGGGATCTTTTCAAGGTCGACCGCCTCCATTCCCGTGCCAAGTTGAGGCAATAGCTGGTTTAAAAAGTCCTTATATTCCTTATCAAAACATAGCCTTAGCGTAAGAAAATACCTGGATATAGGGTATAAAACCCAAACATGTTTCTCAAACCAATCCACGACCTGAGTGGCATAGTCCAATTTGGATTTCAGCTTAAAAACCAGCGATTGGTTTGGGAGCAGATCTTCCGCATAAATCTCAAAACGAAGGCGTTCTTTTTCCGTTTTGATCCACTCTGGGGGGTGGAACCTTAACAAGTTTGTTTTCCCTTTGTGGTTTGCCGCTCAAAAACGTACTCGGCGGTTTCTTTGCAGGATTGGTTTCAAAGCGATTCTTCGGCGATTTCCCCCGTCCCTGATCGAAACAGCGTATTCAAAACCTTTTTCCGATCTGAAACTCCATACCAAGGTGGATGGTTGCATACTACCGCCACCTTGACCGAGCCGAAATGGTTGGTGTTTCACCTCGCACTTTTCCAAATCTCCCAATACCACCACATCGTGGAGAAAATGTACCGCTTTATGAAATTGGATTTGCTAGAACCATTGGCGCCATAGACCGCTGCCGCTTTCAGCAAAGGAACTTTCAAGTTTCCCGTAAACATGTTCCTTGTGCGTTTTGAAAGCGCCCGGGAACATATATTAAATTCCACTTCATCCCTAAAAGACATAAAGTTGGAGACATAAAAACGCAAAAACATATTTTAAGAGATTTTTTTCACTTAAAATATTGTTTTTTCATTAATTAATCAATAAACACATCATTAATTTTACATAAAAAAAAAATCTCTAAAAATCAAAATTCTTGTAAAAGACAAACAAGAACCCCACACAGAAAGAATTTCATTTCACCTCAAGACTCAGAAATCGAATGCCTTAGATCAGAGCGGGGCCAAGAAGATGGAATCCCTTGATGTAGGCATGGAAATCCAGGAGAAAACACCGAATTTCTTATATCTTGGAATAATTTTTATTTTTTGCCCAATCCAGGCAGCGAAACCATTCCTTTCCGCCTCTCCCCAAAAGAGGCGGGAATCTACTCAAGCCAAAACGTGTGACAGAGCAAGACCTCGTCAGGGGATGCATACAAGGCAAACGCAAATTCCAGGAGGAATTGTTTCAGCGCTATGCAGGCAAAATGCTGGCAGTGTGCATGCGGTATGCCCGGCACCGGATGGAGGCGGAAGACATGCTCCAGGACGCGTTCGTGAAGGTCTTTGAACACCTCGGGCAATTCCAGTTCAAAGGCGCTCTGGAAGGGTGGATCCGCCGGATTGTGGTCAATACCGCCATTAAAGCCTACGACCGCAAAAGCTTTACCCACGAACAGATCGGCATCGATCCAACATGGGATAGCGCTTCGGATCTGCCGCTAAGCGATATGCAACTTCAGGAGGAAGATCTGCTGAACTTGATCAACCGCCTTCCCGATGGCTACCGGATCGTGTTTAACCTGTACGCCATCGAAGGATACAGCCACCAGGAAATCGCCGAGATGCTGGGCATTCAGGAAAGCACCTCTCGGTCCCAACTGGTAAAGGCAAGAAAACAATTACAAACGCAACTATTCGAGTTACACAAAGTTGCCGTATGAAAGAGCAACACCCTATAGATGAACTTTTTCGGCGCCAACTGACGGATTATCAGATGGAAACGCCTCTTCACCTGTGGTCCGGCATCGAATCGCGAACCAGGAGCCATGTTCCTGTCTCGTTCCGGAGCCTCATCTGGTGCGCCGCTTTGGCGCTGGGGCTCGCCGTCTTCCTGAAAGGAGACGACGCTTCCCTGCTGATGGCCGGTTTCCCGATCCAGGCGATTCCCTCGCTTCCCCAAGCTGCAGAAGCGCCGCGAACGCCCGCAGCAGACGACGCATCTATCCGGCCTGAAACCCAAACCGGTTCCCTGGTGGCGCCGGCTGCTGATCCCTCCGGCAATGAAACAACCAGAATTTCGGCTGCCCGCTCCAAGCCAGCCCAAACGATTGCCGCTTCCACCGGAACCGCCTCAGGTCGCCGGGCCGCTTCCTCATTCCCCCCTGCCCTGCCAGCCCCGGAGACGCCGTCTCTGGCTGATCCTGCCGAAGCCTCCCTTGCCGCCGAGCCCTTTGCCAGAGCGCCATTCTCCGAACTGGCGCCGCTGAATCCCCTGCTGTTTCAATTAGAAACCGAGCCGATCCAGGATTTCATTCCTGGGATCAAAATTCTCGGCGAGCGCTGGTACGCCAGCGTGGAACTGGGCTTATCCCAGGATTGGCGGCAAAAAATGCTCTCCGCCCCGGCGCCTGAATTTCAGGGGTACGCCGACGCCCGAAAAGCAACCGAATCAATCAAATCGGCCCATACCGCCTCCCTGAGGCTTTCCCTGATTTCCGCTTCCGGATGGACGTTCCGCAGCGGGCTTCTGGTTTCCAGAACAACGGAGTCGTTTGTCCAACCAGACGCCCAGAGAACCAATACCTTTCACGAAATCGACATCCCGTTGCTTCTCGGACGGCAGTTTTCCTTTGGCAAACTGGACCTCGGCATCCATGGCGGCGCCGCGTTGAATATGGCCTTTTACCAAAAAGGCGCTTTTCTCGCGCCCGACGCGGAGAAAGTCGTCGAGTTCTCTTCCAACCTCCCGGATGCTTACCCCGCTTTCAAGAACCGCCTCGGTGTAAGCTACTATGGGAGCATATCCTTGTCCCATCCGATTACCCCCAGCTTGCACCTTATGGCGGAGCCTTATTTTCGGTATATGCCCCAAGCGTATACCAACCCGGACTACCCGCTGGAGCAGCGCTACCGCACCGCCGGGGTATTCCTTGGATTCCGCAAGCTCCTGGGGCCTTACTGGATGAACCTGCGGCCTTGACGCTATTTCGTATTTTGGTGGATAAAATGGTGAATAAAGATCGCCGGTCCGGAACCCCGAACCGGCGATGCTTTTTAGTGGTTGCCCCCCAATCAATCTTCCTCGTCTGGAGAAGACGGCGCCCAGGCCATATCGATTTGCCTGCGCTCCAGATCAGTCCGGATGATCCGGACATCGATGGAATCTCCGATTCGATAAACCCGTCCGGTGTAGACGCCCCGGATGCGGAGGCGGGAGCCATCGAGTTCAAAAGGCTCCCGGAAGCTTTCATAGGAAGCCATGCCTTCGCAGTGGCTGTCTTTTAACTCAATGAATGCGCCCCGCTCGGAGAAACCGGAAATGTAGCCGGCGAAAATTTCGCCGACGTGTTTCTCCATGAATTCCACCTGCTTGTACTTCACCGACTCGCGCTCTGCGTCCATGGCGTTGCGCTCCTGTTTGGAGATATGCTTGCATTGTTCTTCCAGGCGGCCTTTGTCCACCCTCCAGGTTCCGCCGTCCAAATTGCGGTCCAGAATGCGGTGGGCCCACACGTCGGAATACCGGCGGATGGGAGAGGTAAAGTGGGAGTAAAATTCGAAAGCCAATCCATAGTGGCCGATATTGTCGGTAGAATACGCCGCTTTGGCCATCGTTCGGATAGCGATGGGCTCCAGGATGCGCAAAGCGGGGTCTTTTTCTGCCAGCTTGGCCAGGCGGTTAAAGGAGCGGGCGATGTTCATCGGGGTGGTAATATCCATCTGAACCCCCATTTCATGAGCAAAGCGGGCAAGGTCTTCGACCTTTTCCATATTGGGTTCGTCGTGGATGCGGTACACGAAGGGAATCTCCTGGGATTCCTCCTTGCCTTTGTTGGAAATAAACGTGGCCACCTCCCGGTTGGCGAGCAGCATAAACTCCTCGATGAGCAAGTGCGCATCTTTGCGTTCCTTGACGTATACCTCCACCGGGGCGCCCTCGTCATCCAAACGGAAGCGAACCTCTTCCGTTTCGAAGGCAATCGCGCCTTTGCGGAACCGGGAAGTACGCATTTTCTTTGCCAGGCTGTTGAGTTTGCGCAGCGGCGCGGCGTAGTCGCCTTCTCCGCTTTCCAGAATTTCCTGGGCTTCCTCGTAGGTAAAGCGGCGGTTGGAATGCATTATGGTTTTGCCAAACCACCGGCTGCAGACTTTATCGTTGTCATCAATCTCGAAAATCGCTGAGAAGGTCAGCTTGTCTTCCAATGGACGCAGGGAGCAGAGTTCATTCGAAAGCTTTTCCGGCAGCATCGGGAGCACCCGGTCCACCAGGTAAACGGAAGTGGAACGCAGGTACGCTTCTTTGTCCAGAGCGGTACCTTCTTTTACATAGTGGCTGACATCGGCGATATGGACGCCCACTTCGAGCCGGCCATTCTCCAGAAACCGGTAGGAAAGCGCGTCGTCAAAATCTTTGGCGTGCTCGGGATCGATGGTGAAAGTCAGCACGTCGCGAATATCGCGGCGGCGGGCGATCTCCTCCTCCGAAATGGCCGTTTCCAGCGATTCGGCTTCTTTGGAAACCTCTTCCGGGAAAAGGAGATTAAATCCATTGTTGATGAGAATGGATTTCATCTCGATTTCGTGGCTACCAGCAGGCCCCAGCACGTAGACGATGCTCCCCATGGGGTTTTGGTATTGGCCTCCCGACCAACGATCGATGCGCACCACCACTTTGTCTCCGTCTTTGGCATCCAGGGTGGCTTTGGAATCGACGATAATATCCATGGGCAGGTTGCTGTCGGGCGCCACGATAGCGTAATGGGGATAACTCCAAAAAGTGCCGATAAACTGTTCGCGGGCGCGTTCCAGGACTTCGACGACCTCTCCTTCCGCGCGCCGCCGCCCGGGAAGCGTCCAAATGCGGACGCGGACGCGGTCGCCGTGCAGCGCAGAGTTCATGTTTTTGGCGGCCACGTACACATCTTCCTCCCGGCCCGGAATGACCACATAGGCGGCGCCGGTGCGGGTCATATCGACTTTCCCTTCCAGCGCATCGCTGCGGCCGGCGCCTTCGGGCTTTCCTAACGTCCGTTTAAGCTGGTACTTGAAATCCTCCAGTTCGATAAGATGGTTTTCCTCGGCGAGTTTTTGGAGCGCGTATTGGATAGAATCCTTGTTATTATCAATCTGAAGGCGTTTGGCGATTTGACGGGAGTTAAGGCGCTTTTTGGGGTCCTGGCGAAACAGCCTAAGGATTTCCTGGAGCAGCTGTTTGGAGGTTAATTTGGTATTGGTTGTTGTTTTCTTTTTTCTCATAAAAAGGTTGGCGCGCACAGGCGCCGGTCTGAATCATTGTGGGTTAGGTTAAATGAACGATCTGCCCTTCCGGCAGAAGTTCCAATCGGAAACTGCTGCTGGAGGACGCCTGATAAAGGGTTCCTTCGGCGGCTTGCCCGGAAACGACGAGGATTTCCCAATCTTCGTCGATGGTGGCTACCGACTGGATTAAGGTATTTTCTATGGAAATAGTTCCCGACAGCACCTTCGGTCGATCAGCCGCCCGGTTTTATCGAGGCAAAGCAAGACGAACTGGTACCGCATCAAACTGGCCCTCCAATACACGAGGGCGTGAAAATCGTGGGTTTCTGGAATGCGGAAGCAAGGAACAAACTCGGTCAGCTCGTCCGCTGCCTCTTCTTCATAAGGCAAAATATATTGCGCGACCAGTTCCTGGGGCGCCGGGGGGTTCGTCTGGCTGAACACGCTGGCCATGGCGTCGGTAAGCGTAACCGGCAACCGGACTTCGGGAAAAAAGCCAATAAAATCGTCCAAACTGCTCATATTTATCTAAACCGGATTTTCTGGCCGAAAGTTACGCCGGTTTCCCAAAAAGGGGCTTGTTTTTGCGAACAAAAGCCTCAGGGCAAAGTTTGGAAATGTCGATAGGGGCAGAATCCGTAACTTGCGAAGCCGTTTGTTTAAAATCTCTCTAAATAGTCTTCTTTTGCCTTGGTAAATCTGGGGAAAGGTTGGGGGAATGCAGTCAAAAAAGTAGCTTTGTTCCCGGCAAAAAACGGCCTTGCCCGAACATACGTAAACGCAAAAACCTGAATACCATGAGTTGGCTTTCCCCTGCTCTCAAACCGATAGGACTGATCTGGTTTGACCACTTTCTGACCTCCTCGCTGGGGAAAAAAGTGATCATGAGTCTTACCGGGCTTTTCCTGATCCTGTTTTTAATGGTGCATTTGATGGGGAACCTCCAGTTGCTCAACGCCGACGGAGGGGAGTCGTTCAACAAGTATACCTACTTTATGACGCACAACCCGCTGATCAAGACCGTTTCCTATCTGCTGTACCTGTTCATTCTCCTCCATGCGATCCAGGGCTGGCGGCTCTGGGCTCAGAACCACCATGCCCGGGGAGGGCAGGGATATGCGGTGCAAGTAGTACGCGCCGTAGGTACCAATGGGCGGGTAGCAGCCCGAATGGGCTGGCTGGGCACCATTATCTTTGTGTTTCTGGTCCTGCACATGTGGCAGTTCTGGTTCCAGATGAAAACCGGAAACGTGACCATGGTCCTCATCGGCGAGGTAGAGCACAAAGACCTGTATACGCCGGTAGTGGCCGCCTTTTCCAATCTGTTTTACGTGATCGTCTACGTGTTTTCGATGTGGATTATTGCCGTTCACCTTTGGCACGGATTCCAGAGCGCTTTCCAGACGCTGGGGCTCAACCATAAGAAATATACGCCCCTGATCCGCTTCCTGGGTAAATTATATTCTGTTTTGGTTCCCCTCGGTTTTGCGCTGATCCCTCTGCTGGTTTACGGTCAGGTGCAGGGCTGGTGGTCGGTCAATCTTTCTCTAACCCACTAAATTACCTCGACACATGCAACTTAACGGAAACATACCTGAAGGGTCGCTCGCTGAAAAATGGACCCGGTACCGGTCGACTGTTTCTTTGGTCGCTCCGAACAACAAAATGCGCATTGAGGTCATCGTAGTTGGTTCCGGGCTTGCTGGCGCATCCGCTGCCGCTTCGCTCGGAGAACTGGGTTACAAGGTAAAATGCTTTACCTACCACGACAGTCCCCGCCGCGCCCACAGCATTGCCGCCCAGGGGGGGATCAATGCCGCTAAGAATTACCGCAACGACGGAGACAGCGTCTACCGCCTGTTTTACGATACCATCAAAGGGGGCGACTACCGCTCCCGCGAAGCCAACGTATACCGCCTGGCAGAGGTTAGCGCAGCGATCATCGATCAGGCAGTAGCTCAAGGCGTGCCGTTCGCCCGCGAATACGGCGGTTTGCTCGACAACCGCTCGTTCGGCGGCGTACAGGTAAGCCGGACGTTCTACGCGCGCGGGCAAACCGGCCAGCAGCTGCTGTTGGGCGCCTATCAGGCCCTCTCCCGGCAAATCGCCCTGGGCGCCGTGGAGATGTACAACCGCCACGAAATGCTCGACGTGGTGCTCGCCGATGGAAAAGCCCGCGGCATCATTGCCCGCAACCTGGTCACCGGCGAGCTGGAGCGCCATGGCGCCCACGCCGTCGTGCTGGCTACCGGAGGCTACGGCAACGTGTTCTACCTGTCGACCAATGCCATGAACTGCAACGTCACCGCCGCCTGGCGGGTCGTGCGCAAAGGCGCTTTAATGGCCAACCCGTGCTTTACCCAGATTCACCCGACCTGCATCCCCGTGAGCGGCGACTACCAGTCGAAACTCACCCTGATGTCCGAATCGCTTCGCAACGACGGACGGGTATGGGTACCCAAAAAACAGGAGGATGCCCAGGCTATCCGCGAAAGCCGCAAAACCGCGCTGGAGATCGCAGAAGAAGATCGCGACTACTTCCTCGAGCGCCGCTATCCTGCGTTTGGCAACCTCGTTCCCCGCGACGTGGCCTCCCGCGCCGCTAAAACCGCCTGCGACGAGGGGCTTGGCGTAGCGCCGACCGGACTGGCGGTTTACCTGGACTTCGCCTCCGCCATCGAGCGCTACGGGCGGTCCAAAGCCAACACCCTCGGTATCCACAACCCCGACAAAGCAACCATCATCCGCCTCGGCGAAGAGGTCGTTTCCGAAAAATACGGCAACCTCTTTGAGATGTACGAGAAGATCACCGGCGAGAATCCGTATAAAATGCCGATGAAAATCTACCCGGCGGTGCACTATACGATGGGCGGCCTTTGGGTCGATTACAACCTGGAAACCAATATCCCCGGCTTGTTTGCTACCGGCGAATGTAACTTTTCCGACCACGGCGCCAACCGCCTCGGCGCTTCTGCCCTCATGCAGGGCCTGGCCGACGGCTATTTCGTGCTGCCTTATACCATCGGCAACTTTCTGTCGAACGATATCCGCACGCCCAAAATCGATCCTAACCGGCAGGAATTCCTCGATGCCGAAAAACAAACCCAGGAGCGGATCGACAAACTAATGAACCTCGGCGGCAAACAATCCATCGAGAGTTTCCACCGCAGATTGGGCCGGATTATGTGGGACTATTGCGGCATGTCGCGCAACGCCGAAGGCCTGCAGAAAGCCCGCGGGATGATCCTGGAATTGAGGGAAGAATTTTACCGCGACGCGTTCGTTCCGGGCTCCGCCAATGACTTTAACCCGGAACTGGAAAAAGCGCTCCGCGTTGCCGATTATTTTGAAATGGGCGAACTGATGATCCTCGACGCCCTGAACCGCAAGGAATCCTGCGGCGGACACTTCCGCGAAGAATATCAGGACGAAGGTGGAGAAGCCAAACGCGACGACGAAAACTACGCCTACGTTGCCGCTGGGGAATACAAAGGATGGGAAGAAGAACCGGTACTGCATCGCGAAGACCTGGTCTTTGAAAATGTCGAACTCAAAACCAGAAGCTATAAGTAACCGGAACGCTTTCCAATAACCTTTTTTTTCAAAACAGCCTTTAAACGGAAACATATGAAACTCACCCTCAAAATCTGGCGCCAGGGGGGCGAATATAAAAAAGGACAGTTTGTCAATTACCAACTCGACCAGGTCAGCGAGCACATGTCCTTTCTGGAAATGCTCTACGTTCTGAACGAGCAGCTTATTTCTCAGGGCAAAGAACCCGTCGCTTTTGAACACGACTGCCGCGAAGGGATTTGCGGCGCGTGCAGCATGGTGATCAACGGCCATGCCCATGGCCCTTTGCAAGGCACCACGGCCTGCCAGTTGCACATGCGCTTTTTCCGGGACGGCCAAACGGTAACCATCGAACCGTTCCGCGCCAAATCCTTCCCGGTAATCAAAGACCTCGTGGTCGACCGCAGCGCATTTGACCGCATCATCCAGGCTGGCGGGTACGTGTCCGTAGGCACGGGTCAGGCCCAGGATGCCAACGCGATCCCGGTAGAAAAAGACCAGTCCTCCATGGCGTTTGACGCTGCCGCCTGCATTGGCTGCGGCGCTTGCGTGGCCGCCTGCCCCAACGCCTCGGCCATGCTGTTCGTCAGCGCCAAGGTGTCCCACCTGACGTTGCTTCCTCAAGGGAAAGTAGAAGCCAAAAAACGGGTACTGAGCATGGTACGCCAGATGGACCTCGAAGGGTTTGGCAACTGCTCCAACGTTACCGCCTGCGAAGCCGAATGCCCCAAAGGCATTTCCGTAGAAAACATCGCCCGAATGAACCGCGAATACCTGGCTTCGGTGTTCTCTTCGGAGGAAGACTGAATTTAGGGGAAAGGCATAAGACGAAGGGCATAAGGAGCAAGAACAAACTTGCGCCTTATGCCCTTTGCCTTTTGCCTCAACATCTCCCCTCTCCCCAATAAAATCTGCGCGCCCGGCGTTTATGTTCCGAAAACAACGTTGTAGCTATGAAACCTATGCTTTTTCTGGTGTGCGCGGTGCTGCTTGCATCCGGCCTTTCGGGACAAACGAATAAAACCTATAACCAGAAGGCCGATTCCGATCCGGAGGCAAAAGCCATGCTGGAGCGGGTGCGCAAAAAATACGAGTCCTACCCTACGCTGGAGGCGGAGTTTTCTTTGGCCATAGAAGTGCCCGAACAGCCCAAGGAGGTGCAGCGGGGCAAGATTCAGCAGAAAGGCGCCAAGTACCGGATCGAGTTCAGCGGGCAAACGGTGATTTCCGACGGCAAATCCATCTGGATCGTTTTATCGCAGAATAAAGAAGTGCAGATCAACCACCTGCCCGACGCCGACGAAGACGAAGCTATTCTTTCCCCTCAGTCGCTGTTCCGGATTTACGAGAAAGGAAGTTTTGCCTACACGATCGTGAACGAGTACAGCGCCACGGGAAAAATACTTCAGGAAATCGAGTTCAAGCCCCTCGACCGGTATTCCGAATATTCCAAGATTCGGCTGACCGTCGATAAGAAAACTGCCAATTTTGTGGAGATCAAGGGCTTTACCAAAGATGGTACGCGGTATACGCTGACCATGACCAAGCTCACCCCCAACAAGCCGCTGACCGACGCCGTCTTTACCTTCAACAAAGCGAATTATCCGGGGTTCCATATCGAGGATCTGAGAAACCAGGATTAAAAAAATCCGGCGTACCTTTGCCCATGTATAAAACCAAACACATGGGCTTCAAATCCACTATTGCCCGGCCTTTCGCGCACCTGATCGCACGCCGGATTGAACGCTGGTCGGCCAATGCGCTGGACGAGCAGACCAAAATCCTGAATACCCTCATCGCCAAAGGCCGTGTGACGGCTTACGGCAAAGACCACGATTTGGGCCGGGTGCAGGATTACGCCGATTTCAAGAATTGCGTCCCCATTCGCGATTACGAGGGCATGCGTCCCTATGTCGATCGCATCAAAACCGGCGAAACGGATGTGTTGTGGCCGGGCAAGCCCCGGTATTTCGCCAAAACGTCGGGGACGACGTCCGGGGTGAAATACATCCCTATCTCCAACGACAGCCTGCCGAACCATTTCGGCACCGCGCGGGATGCCCTGTTCAACTACTACGCCCGCACAGGCAATGGCGCCTGGCTCGACGGCAAGGTCATTTTTCTTTCCGGGAGCCCGGAGCTCGACGAGATTGCGGGAATTCCTACGGGCCGCCTGTCCGGCATTTCCAACCACCTCATCCCGGCCTGGTTGAAGACCAACCAGATGCCGAGCTACGCCACCAATTGCATCGAAGACTGGGAAACGAAACTCGACCGGATCGTCGAGGAAACGCTTTCTCAACAAATGACGCTGATCAGCGGTATTCCGCCATGGGTGCAGATGTATTATGAGCGGCTAATCGACCGGAGTGGAAAGCGATTTGTTAAAGATATATTCCCCCATTATTCGGTGTTCGTTTATGGTGGGGTAAACTTCGAGCCTTACCGGGCCAAGCTGGAAGATCTGGTGGGCAAACGCCTCGACAGCGTGGAAACCTACCCCGCATCGGAAGGTTTTATCGCGTTCCAGGACAGTCAGACCGAACCGGGGTTGCTGCTCAATAGCGCCCCAGGTAAATCCTCCCGAAGGAGGCCTCCCCTACCACGAATGGCTGGTGGAATTCGATCGGCTGCCGGCCAATATGGAAGGGTTTGCCGCGAGCCTCGACGAACGGATGATCCGCCAGAACATATACTACCAGGATCTGATCGAAGGCAAGATTCTAAAGCCCCTTCGAATCACGCCGTTGCGGCGCGACGCGTTCCGGGAATACATGAAGTCGGAAGGCAAACTGGGAGGGCAAAATAAAGTACCCCGTTTGTCGAACGATCGAAAAATTGCCGATGCGATGACACATTATGTTCTGCCAAACCGTTAACTTTAACGTTCTATTTTTTCATAAAAAACATCAATCAACATGGGTAAAGGCGATAAGCGCAGCAAGCGCGGCAAGATCTGGCGTAGTTCCTATGGGAACTCGCGGCCAAAGCGGCGAATCAAAAAAGCCGTAAATTCGTAAAGGCCCCGGCGAATCTGCTAACTGGCGCGAGGCTCACAACAACTGGGGCTGTCTCAAAAGACCACTCTTTGCCTCTGGCATGAAATTTTATTTTCTTTTTTCAATTTCAACAAAAAATTGCAAAGCAATTTTTTGTTGAAATTGAAAAAAGAAAATATTTTATTGCTGCCTTGGGCAAAAACCGTCTTTTGAGACAGCCCCTACTATCTCGCGAGGCTCACATCAACTGGCGCGAGGCTCCGCCTCGCACCTTTTAAAATAAAAAAATCCTCCCTTCCAACCTAGGAATAATAAAAACCCCTAAATTTAAGCAAACAGTACCTGAAGCCTGATGAGAGTACTCCATATCAGCGCAGAATGCTATCCGGCGGCCAAAGCTGGCGGCTTGGGAGACGTAGTCGGCGCCCTTCCCAAATACCAGAACCAAAGCGGGATCGCTGCGGGCGTCGTCATTCCGAAATACGACCTTCCCTGGATTCGCAATCGCCCCACCGAAGTGGTGTACTCGGGGGCTTTCCGCATGGCGAACGGGGTGTACTACCCCTTCGCTGTGGAACAAACAGGAATGGATAACCTGGGA
This sequence comes from Haliscomenobacter sp., assembly GCA_016713275.1. Classification (GTDB taxonomy): domain Bacteria; phylum Bacteroidota; class Bacteroidia; order Chitinophagales; family Saprospiraceae; genus JADJPL01. The sequence continues at coordinate 371,964 of JADJPL010000006.1, read as the reverse complement.
TTTCCCTTGTTTTTTGTCAATATCCCCGGACAATTTGACCGGCAGGGCATCTACGGAGACGCCAGCGGGTGGTTTGGCGATAACGAGGAGCGCTTTGTGTTTTTCCAGCAAGCGGTATTGCAGTGGGTCCTTCAATTTGCAGAAAAGCCGGATCTCCTGCATTGCCACGACCACCACTCCGGCCTTATCCCGTTCATGGTTAAATACTGTCCGGATTACCATTTGCTAAAAGACATCCCTACGGTGTTCACCATCCACAACGGGGAATACCAGGGCGCGCTGCACTGGGATAAATACCCTATTCTGCCTGCTTTCTATCCCGAGGCCAGCGGGCTGCTCGAATGGAACGGCAACATCAACTCCCTGGCATGCGCTATCAAATGCGCCTGGGCGGTCACTACCGTTTCTCAATCCTATATGGAAGAACTGGCCTATACGTCCAATGGGCTGGAGAGCCTGATCCGCGACGAATGGCCCAAGTGCCGGGGTATTCTCAACGGGATCGACGCCCAGGTTTGGGATCCCCAGCAGGATTCCTACCTGCCGGTTCGATTGGCCACGGATGTGGACGCGTTCAAGCAGGAAAACAAAAACGCGCTGTTCAGCCGTTTTCAATTCCAGGAACAGGACCCGGTTTTCACCTTTATTGGCCGCCTCGTGCGGGAAAAAGGCGCCGACTTGCTCCCCGGCCTTATCCGCCAGGTACTCGACAGCGGACTAGCCGTGAACTTCCTCATCCTCGGAACCGGCGAAGCAGATTTACACGATGCACTGAGGGAGCTGAACTGGGTCTACCGGGGCCGCTGCGACGCCGTTCTGGAATACAACGAAGCCCTGGCGCACACCCTTTATGCGGGCTCCGACTTTCTCCTGATGCCTTCCCTGGTGGAGCCCTGCGGCCTCAACCAGATGTATGCTTTGCGGTACGGCACGATTCCGATCGTGCGCACGGTGGGGGGGTTAAAAGACACCGTCATCGACCTTGGCGCGTTTCCGGAGGAGGGCAGGGGATTTCGGTTTGATCACTTTACCGTCGACGATGCCCACCATGCCATTTGGCGGGCTTATAGTCTGTACCAGGACAGCTCCCAGATGAAATCGGTCCGCAAGCGGATTATGGCGGAAGATTTTTCCTGGGAAAAGGCGGCGAACAACTATTTTCACCTATATCAAGAATTGGTCTAATCCAAACAACTATGATCAAAATGATTGCCCTGATCCTTGGAGGCGGCGCCGGCAGCCGCTTAGCCCCGCTGACGAGCCAGCGCTCGAAACCCGCGGTACCCATCGCCGGAAAATACCGCCTGATCGACATCCCGATCTCCAACTGCCTGAATTCCGGTCTGAAACGCATGTTCGTGCTGACCCAATACAACTCAGCCTCCCTGAACAAGCACATCAAGAACACCTACCATTTCGACATGTTCAGCCATGGTTTCGTCGATATTCTGGCGGCGGAGCAAACCCCCAGCAGCGACCAGTGGTTCCAGGGAACTGCCGATGCCGTGCGCCAGTCGATGCACCACCTGGCCAACCACGATTACGATTACCTGCTCATCTTGTCCGGCGACCAGCTCTATCAGATGAACTTCGAAACCCTGGTCAACTACCACATCGAAAAAGATGCCGACTTGACCATCGCCACCATCCCGGTATCGGATCGCGACGCATCCGGCTTTGGGATTATGAAAGTCAACGCCGAAGGGTATATCGAGGATTTTGTAGAAAAACCCAAGGCCAATGTGCTGGAAGCTTGGGAATCTGCCGTGGATGAGGAGAACCGTGCTCAGGGAAAGGTCTATCTGGCTTCGATGGGGATTTATGTGTTTAGCCGGGCCATAATGAAAAAGTTGTTTGACGAAAACGAGAAAGCGATCGACTTCGGAAAAGAGATTATTCCCAACGCCATCTCTTCCAATTACAAGATCGCCAGTTTCTCCTACGATGGATACTGGACAGACATCGGAACCATCCGCTCTTTCTTCGAAGCGAATATTGCCCTGGCCGATCCGCTTCCGGAATTCAATTTATTTGATGGGGAAAACCCCATTTATACCCGCCCCCGTCTGCTGGCGCCTACCAAAGTGTACGGTACCTTCCTGAATAAGGCATTAGTAGCCGAGGGCTGTATTATTCATGCCAAAAAGGTGGATCGGGCGGTGATCGGTATTCGTTCCCGCATAGGGGAAGGTACAGAGATCAGTAATGCCATTGTCATGGGCGCCGATTATTACGAATCGGTTGAAGACATTTCGCTGCGCCGTCACGGCGCCCCAATGGGCATTGGGAAAGACTGTTACATCGAAAACGCGATCATCGATAAAAACTGCCGCATCGGCAACAATGTGGTCATCAAAGGCAGCCCGCTGCTCCACGATCAGGAAACGGACACCTTCTGCGTCCGGGATGGTATCGTCGTGCTCAAAAAACGGGCTTATATCCCGGATGGAACGAAGATTGGGTTGGTTTGACGGGTTCCTACTCCGTAACGACGGGTTTAAAACCCGTCGTTACGGAGTAGGGCTGCAAACCCGTCGTTACAGAGTAGGACTGCTTACATCGATTCGGCAGAAGCTTCCACGGCTTTCCACACCCGGAAGACATTCTTGTAGCATATCTTGGCAATATCGCCGGAGGAATACCCCCGGGCAAGCAGTTCCCGGATCAGGTTGGGGTACTGGGAAACATCTTTTAGCCCGGTAGGCAGGGAATCCCCTACGCCGTCGAAATCGGATCCCAGGCCGACGTGGTCAATCCCGGCCATCTTCACGACATGGTCGATATGGTCGGCCACGGTTTTGACATCGGCATACAGGCTGGGATTGGCTTTCTGAAACTCCTTGATTACCTGCTCCGCTTCGGGCGTACCGTAGCGCACTCCTTTTTCGCTGAGGATTTTGCGCAGGTCGTCCCGCAATTGATCGTTGTGCTTCGAAACGTTTCCATCCAGAAAACCAGAGCCAAAGTTGATCTGAACCACTCCGCCGTTTTGCTTCAGCGCGGCGAGCATATCATCGTTCATATTGCGCTCAAACCCGGGAGTGAACTTCCGGCAGGAGGAATGGGACGCGATCACGGGCACCTTGGTGAGGCGCAGCACATCGTAAAAGGTGCTGTCCGACACGTGGGAAATATCGACCATGATTCCAACGCGGTTCATTTCCCGGACAACTTGTTCGCCGAAGGGGCTCAGGCCGTTCCAGGTATGGGTCGTATCGTAGGAAGAGTCGCAGATCTGATTGTCTTTGCCGTGGGTGAGGGTGATATACCGAATCCCCCGGCGGTGGAAATAGGCCACATTGGCGAGGTCGTGGCCTACCGGAGCGCCATTCTCCATCCCCATCGGCAGGGAAATCAGGCCTTTTTTAAATTGGGCCATGACCTGAGCGGGGGAGGTTGCCACGGCAAAGCGGTCGGGGTGCGCTTTGGCAATCCCATTGACCATATCGATCAGCGAGTCGGCCAGGCTTTTACCCATGTCGGGTTGCTGCTGGTAGCCCGAAGGGATGTAGATCGACATAAACGGCGCATCCAGGCCGCCTTTCTTCGCCCGAACGTAATCAAAATCGCCGTCCGCGGTCTCCACCGGAATGCCGATGTATTCTTTCGTGAGCTGAAAATTGCGTACTTTCAGGCGGTAGGGAAGGTCAACGTGCCCATCGGTAATGATGAATTTATGCGCCAGCTTATCCGCTTTCTTCGCCAGTGCATCCATTTCCTGGGCGATTCCCAAATGCAAAACGCCTCCCACAAACAGCAGCAGAAAGGCCGTTTTTAAAAAAAAGTCCTGTTGTTTCAACATAGTGCCAAATTTTAAAGTATTATTTGCGAATATACATTTTAATCAAAAAGTGCAATGCATAATAAAACCGTCCTGATTACCGGAGGGAATTCGGGTATCGGCAAATTTACCGCCCTGGGACTCCTTCGGGAAGGTGCGGAAGTATTTATCGCCTGCCGGAACAAGGAAAAAGCGTCCAAGGCAGTCCAGGAATTGGAAAACTTGAGCGGAATCAAGGACAAAGTCCGGGTCCTGGAGCTGGATTTAGCCGACTTGAGTTCCATAGAAGCCATGGTTCACGCTTTCCAGGGGCAGCGGCCCAAGCTGGACGTCCTCGTCAACAACGCCGGCGTAGTGACCAGCAAGTACCAGGCAACCCATCAGGGGTTTGAACTTCAATTCGGGGTAAACCATCTCGGTCATTTTCATCTGACCCAGCTGTTACTCTCCGCGCTTCGCGAAGCCCCCGAACCCAGGGTGGTGAATGTGTCGTCGGCCGCCTACCTTCGGGGTACGCTCGATTTTAACAGGCTCCATCAATGGCCCGGAAAATATAACGGACTAAAGGCCTACGCCCAATCCAAACTTTGCAACGTCCTATTTACCCGGGAAATGGCCCGCAGGTATCCGGAAATCGACTGCAACGTTTGCCATCCGGGGGTGGTCAGCACCGAAATCGGCAGCAAACACACCAATCCCCTGGAAGCGCTGGCGTGGACCCTCTACCGCCCGTTCATGGTTTCGCCGGAAAAGGGCGCCAAAACGTCCATTTTCCTAGCCAGTTCGCCCTCCGTGGCCGGTATCAGCGGCCGCTTTTTTGATGAAAACCAAAACCCCAGAAAACTGGCCGCCCACGCGCTGAGCGACACCCTCGCCCAACGGCTGTGGGCGCAAAGCGAGCAGTGGACGATGCGTCCGTAACGCAATCTGAAGATTGAACCAATCCGGGGCTGTCTCAAAGCCCCTTGCCCCTATTGTTGAAATGAAAAGAAATTTTTTTTTGCCCGGCCACCCGCCCCCATCCCCCGTCCCCGTTCACCGTCCCCCGTTCACCGTACATCGTACTTCGTAAATCGTACTTCCACATGACTTTCGACCAACTCGAATGGTTAGAAGCCCAGGCCAGGATGCTGGAGCCGGGGGCTGCAGACCGGGAAAACTGGACTTCAAAGGCCGCTCAATATGGAAGCGCCTTCATCGACGGGTTGCCGGAAGGCAAGACCTACCTGCCTGACCAGGATAGAGGCAGGGCATTGGCTTCCTTGCCTTTCGGGGAAGAAGGAAGGGGTATCGACGAGGTGTTGGAGGCGATCCACCTGGGCGTCAATTCCAGCGGCATTAACCCGGCATCAGGCGGACATCTGGGGTACGTGCCCGGGGGCGGCGTATTCCCTTCGGCTCTTGGAGATTACCTTGCCGCCGTCACCAACCGCTATGCGGGTATCTTTTTTGCCAACCCGGGCGCGGTGCGCATGGAGAATGATCTGATCCGGTGGATGTGCCAGTTGGTCGGGTATCCCGAAGGCGCCCTGGGCAACCTCGCTTCCGGTGGATCCATTGCCAACCTGATCGCGATCACGACAGCGAGGGACTATTTTCAGGTCAAATCGGCCTCTATCCCCCTCCTGACGATCTACCTGACCTCGCAGGTGCATCACTGCGTGCAGAAAGCCATCCGCATTGCCGGCCTGGGAGAGGCTCAGATCAGGTATATTCCTCTGGACGAGCAGTTCCGCATGCAGCCGGGTGCGCTGCAGCAGGCCATAGACTCCGATAAGTCCTGTGGGCTAATCCCCTTTTTGGTGGTCGCCTCTGCGGGTACCACCGATACCGGAGCGGTCGATCCATTGGACGAGATTGCGGACATAGCCGGGAAGGAACGCATCTGGTATCATGTCGATGCCGCCTACGGCGGTTTTTTCACCTTGGTAGAAGCGCTTCGGCCCACGTTTAAGGGAATCGAACGCTCGGATTCGGTAGCCATCGATCCGCACAAGGGGTTGTTCCTGCCTTACGGCCTCGGCGCGGTTCTGATCCGCAACGTAGAAGCTCAATTTAAAGCCCATCACTACATGGGCAACTACATGCAGGATGCCTTTGGCCCGGAGCAAGAAGTATCACCGGCTGACCTTTCTCCCGAGCTGACCAAGCATTTTCGCGGTTTGCGCATGTGGCTTCCTCTTCAGCTTTTGGGCTTAGCCCCTTTTCGCGCTGCACTTCAAGAAAAAGTACTGCTTTGCCGGTATTTTTATGAAAAAGTCCAAGCACTCGGATTCCAAACGGGTCCTTATCCGGATCTTTCGATTATGATTTTCCGGTATGCCCCTTCCGGAAAGGATGCCAATGCGTTCAACGAAGCTTTGGTGCGTTATGTCCAGGGCGATGGAAGGGTATTCTTGTCCTCTACGACCATTGGGGACACGTATTGGATTCGCCTGGCGGTACTGAGTTTCCGAACCCACAAGCGGGAAATAGACCTATGCCTGGATATCCTTCGGCAGGGAGTAACTTACCTGGGGTAAACCCCGTCCTTGGCGATGATTTCACCCTTTTCCGCCGGGGTTTGCTAAAAAACTCCAAACACTGCGATAAATCGCTAATTTTGTGACAAAAAGCGCATTGATGCGTCACATTCCCAGAAATTCGATACCCTCTATCTGGCAACCTCTTTGTTTTTGCTCCCTGCGTGACAACCGGGCAAAAGCGATTGGAAAGATCGTGGGCGGAGGCAAAAGACAACAAGTATGAAATCCCTATTCCTGTTCTTTTTTTTAACCGTTTCAGCGGCAATATACGCACAAAGCGCCTCCTCGGCCATCAAACCGAAGCCGTCCTACTGCAACGAACCACCCGAAGCCTACGATAGCCGGAAAAATGCGTCGGCCGTCAAGCCTGCCGCTTTGCCCAAATTCAATTCCAAGCCAGTCGTGGAATACCGCGTGCAGGTGGCTATTTTGCGCAAAACAGACCCGACCAAATACCCATTCCACCGCAGCCTGGTAGCGCGGTACCAGCCTTGCGAAGAGGTTTGGATTGTCGAATCCAAACAAAGCTTCCGCAACCGGCAAGACGCGGAGAAACTGCGGGCGGAACTAGCTAAAATGGGATATGGCGGGGCCTATATCACCACCCTGGTCGGATACGAATAACCAGCGCGTCAATACGCTAAAAGAGCATCCATTGCCTTTTCCACTTTTTCCGCCGAAAGGATCATCGTCCGTTCCAGCGTTTCGTTGAGGGGGATAGCCGGGAGGTTTTCCGAGCCTATCGTACGGACCGGCGCGTCCAGGTATTCGAAGCATCGCTCCTGAATCCGTGCAGCCACGCTCTGGGCAAACGAATTGTTGACCGGCTCTTCGGTGATCACCAAAATCCGGCCGTGCGCGCGCCCGTTCACAGAGGCACTCTTCGTCCAGCGGGAATAAGGTGCGCAAGTCCAGGATTTCTATCCGCCCCGGAAAAGCCCGCGCGGCGTTCAGGGCCCAATGCACGCCCATACCGTATGCGACCACCAAAAGAGAACGGCCCTTTTCGATCGCTTCGGCTTCGGCTTCCAAAGTGGTGCGGGCTTTGCCGAACGGAACGATGTATTCCTCGTCGGGTTCCACCACCCTGGCGGTGTCCGTGCCTTTTACTTTGGACCAATAAAGCCCTTTATGCTCAAAGATGACCACCGGGTTGGGGTCGTAGTACGCCGCTTTCAAAAGCCCTTTTAAATCGGCGCCATTGCTGGGATAAGCGATTTTGATTCCCCGGATGTTGGCGACCACCGACTCCACGCTGGAGCTATGATATGGCCCTCCGCTTCCATAGGCGCCGATAGGAACCCGGAGGATCATGCTCACCGGCCATTTGCCGTTGGACAGGTAGCAGGAGCGGCTGACTTCGGTGAATAACTGGTTCAGGCCCGGCCAGATGTAGTCGGCAAACTGCACTTCGACAATCGGTTTCAAGCCGGCCGCCGACATACCCACCGTGCTCCCTACAATAAACGCCTCCTGAATTGGGGTATTAAACACCCGGTCCTCTCCAAATTTCTGGGCCAGGGTAGCCGCTTCCCGGAACACGCCTCCTAAACGCTTTCCTACATCCTCCCCATACAGCACACACTCTGGATGCCGGTGCATCAGTTCCTCAATGGCATGAAGCGCGCAGTCGACCATGACGACCTCTTCGCCTCCCGGACGGCGGCGCATGCCTCGTTCTTCTACTACCGGCGTAGGCGCAAAATCGTGGGTAAACAGGTCCTCGGGGCAGGGGTCTGCTGCGTTACGCGCCAGGTCAAAATCCCTGGCCACCAACTCGCGGGCCTCTTGTTCAATGAAAACGACCTCTTCCTCCGAAGCGAGTTTTTGGTCGAGCAGGTAATTGCGCAGAATGGGGTACGGGTCGCGCTCGAAATGCTCTGCCAGGTCGTCGCGGTACCACTCCCTTCGAACCCCCGAGGTGTGGTGGTTGAGCAGAGGGACTTCCGTGTGGACCAGCATCGAGCGCCGTTCCTGACGGATGGTTTGAATCGCCTTGCGAAGTTCACTGTACGCGCGTACGAAATCATTCCCAGGAATACTCCGCGCTTCGAGCCCATGGAACCCCCGGGCATATTCGGCGGCGTTTTGGGCCCGGGTTTCGGCAGCGCTGGCGGAGATATCCCAGCCGTTGTCCTGCACCAGATACAAAATAGGCAACTGTTTCAGCGCCGCCATTTGGAAGGCTTCTGCCACCTCGCCTTCGGTCACGGAAGCGTCGCCCAGCGAACAAACGGCAATGGGTTTTTCCTCAAACGCGGGATCGTGGCGATATTCCGTCAAGCCCATGCGCTCTTTGTAGCGAATCCCCATCGCGACGCCGGTGATCGGAATCGCTTGCATCCCTGTCGCGGAAGACTGATGCGGAATTTTGGGCATATCGGGCCGGTTCAGGCTGGGATGGCTATAATACGACCGGCCGCCGGAGAACGGATCATCGCGCTTAGCCATGAGTTGAAGCATCAGGTCGTACGGGCGCATGCCAATCCCGAGGAGCATGGCGTCGTCGCGGTAATAGGGCGCCACGTAATCCTGGGGCAGGAGTTGAAGCGCCAAGGCTAGCTGTACCGCTTCGTGCCCCCGGGAAGTAGCGTGAACGTATTTGGAAACCAGTTTGAAGTTGGCTTCAAAGAGTTCCGTCATATTTTTGGCCATAGCCATCAGGCGGAACCCCTTCAAAAGATCGGCCTTAGGAATGGCGGTTTTGGATTTGGCTTGGGTCATCATGGAAAGGGCAAATTGGTTTTATCCTGGAATCTACTTTATTGGCGCCCCAAAATCAAGGAGAAAACTCCCTGTGGGAAAGTGACAAAATTCATGGAACAGTTTTTTCAGGCCTTCTTTTCCTTGAACCGCGCGATGGCTTCTTTGGTGAACGAAGACAACACCAGACGTCCGCTGATTTCTGCCCGCGCTTCCAGCAGGAGGTCCCAGTCTTGGGTTCCCTGCCAGAAAACGGACTTCAATTCCTGCATGGCTTCCGGGCTGGAAGAAGCCAATTTCCGGGCCAGGGCTTCCACAGCGGCATCCATTTCCGCCTGATCATCGTACAATCCAGCATACAAGCCTTTCGCGTAGGCCCATTCCGCCGTGCGCCATTCGGTAGCGTCGATCGCCAGTTGGCTCATGGCAGATTCGCCGATCTTCCGGGCTACGGCCGGGCCCACGACAAAGGGTCCGATACCGACCGCCAGTTCGCTGAGCTTGACAGAAGCAGCGCGGGTAGCGAGGCAATAGTCGGCGGCGGCAGCCAGTCCGACACCTCCTCCAACCGCTTTGCCCTGCACCCTGCCGATGATCAGTTTCGGACATTTCCGCATGGCGTTGATCACCCGGGCAAAGCCCAGAAAGAAGCGCTTTCCCGAGTCCAGATCCTGGATGGCGCTCAGTTCGTCGAAGCTGGCGCCCGCGCAAAACGTGCGGTCGCCCCCACTTTTCAGGATAATCACCTTGACATACTCCGCCTTTCCAGCCTCTTCAATAGCTGTTGCCAATAAAGCCAGCAGCCTTCCTGGCAGGGAATTTTGTGCAGGGTGAGAAAAGGCGATAGTTGCTATGCCATCGGCAACATGGGTTTCAACGGTTCCTTCTTCCAGACGGTTTTCCATAAAAAAATAGTTAGCCTTCCTGGTTCCTCATTTTAACCATCGTGAGGATGGTAGCGATGGCCACGGTGTCTCCCGTTTCGTCGTATACGTCGACCAGCCACTTGACGATCCCTTTGCGGATGTCGGCTTCGTCGCGTTTTTCCTGGGCGGTTTTCTCTTTAACCGTCAGGCGCACCCCGATGGTCATCCCCGGGTAAACCGGCTTGGTAAACCGGCATTCTTCCAGGCCGTAGTTAAGCAGTACGGGCCCTTTTCTGGGCTCCACAAACATGCCCGCCGCTTTGGAAAGCACCCAATACCCATGGGCCACCCGGCCTTCGAAGGGCGTTCCTTCCAGGGCGGTGGTATCGACGTGGGCATAGAAATGGTCTCCGCTCACATTGGCGAAGTTCACGATATCGGTTTCCGTAACGGTATGCTTATGGGTAAAATGGGTTTCTCCAATGTCCAGATCCTCAAAGTGTTTTCGGAACGGGTGGATTTCCGTCTCTTTATAGGCAGCGCCCTGCTGGAATACCCCCGTCACCGCGGTGATCATCGTAGGGTGCCCCTGAATGGCGGTGCGCTGCAAATAGTGCTTCACCCCGCGGAGCCCGCCCATTTCTTCTCCGCCTCCTGCCCTGCCGGGCCCGCCATGGACCAGCAGGGGCATAGGAGAACCGTGTCCGGTGCTCTCTTTGGCGCTATGTTCGTTCAGGATCAGGATCCGGCCATGGTAGGGCGCCGATTCCTCTACGTAAGTTCTGGCAAACCGGGGATCGGCCGTGGCGATGGTACTCACCAGAGAGCCTTTGCCCATGTTGGCCAGTTCGATCGCTTCTTGCAGTCCGCGGTAAGGCAAAATGGTGCAAACGGGCCCGAATGCCTCGACCGTGTGGGTATCCTGATTGCGGAACGGCGCGTCGTTGAGGAGGACCAGCGGAGTAAAAAACGCTCCTTTCGACTTATCTGCCCCAATCACCTGGTAATCGTCCGGGTCGCCATAGACCAGCGTTGAAGAGCGCAGGAGCAGGTCAACTCTTCGGCGAACTTCCTCCTGCTGGGTTTGGCTGGCCAGGGCGCCCATACGGACGCCTTCCGCCCGGGGGTCGCCCAGGGTCGTTTTAGCCAGTTCCTTGCCCAATGCCGTCCGGACGGCGTCCACCAGGGAATCCGGCACAATAGCCCGGCGAATCGCGGTACATTTTTGCCCTGCCTTAGCCGTCATTTCCCTACGGATTTCTTTAATAAACAACTCAAAAGCGGGCGTGTTCGGAAGCGCATCCGGCGCCAGAACCGCCGCGTTGAGGCTGTCGGCTTCCATATTAAAGGGAACGGCGTTCTGGATGATGGAAGGAAGGGATTTCAACATCCGGCCCGTTTCAGCTGATCCGGTGAACGTCACCACGTCTTGTTCGGTCACCGGGTCCAGGATGCCAATCCCGCTTCCGCAAACCAGTTGCAGCGCGCCTTCGGGCAGGATGCCCGAGGCTATGATGTCCCGGACCATCGCCTCTGCCAGGTAGGACGTCAGCTCGGAGGGCTTGACAATGGCCGGCATCCCTGCCAGAAAATTAACGGAAAGCTTCTCCAGCATCCCCCAGATCGGAAAGTTGAACGCATTGATGTGGATGGCCACGCCGTGCTTAGGGACCATGACATGGTGCCCGATAAAGGTGCCTTCTTTGGACAGTCGGGCGGTTTCGCCATCTACCCACAGGTTGGAGTCCGGCAGCTTTCTGCGCAGGCTGGCATAAGCAAACAACGTGCCTATGCCGCCGTCGATATCGATCCAGCTATCCGAACGGGTAGCCCCGGTGCGGTAGCTGAGCGCATAGTAGTTCTCCTTTATATCGGTCAGGAAAAGCGCGAGGCGTTTGAGCATCCGGCCCCGTTCCTGGTAGGTCATTTGGCGGAGGGCCGGGCCGCCGGTACGGCGGGCATAATCCATTATAGCGGCATAATCCAGGCCGTCGCTTCCGCAGGTGGCAATCAGCTCGCCGGTCACCGCATCGAATTGCGGAATGCCGGGGCCCTGGTGCGGCTCCCAGCGGCCCAGAACAAAGTTGTGCAGGTTCATATTTGGTTATGTGGCGTTGTTCGATGTTCAGGCACAAGATACGAATGAACGTTCGTTGGGCCTATCTTTTTCCTGGTTAATGTCGCAAATTGGACCAGGCCGACGGATGTTATTTTTTTCATTCACATCAAAATACGCCAAATGAAAACGTTATAGCAGGGTAAAAATGCTTCATTGATCCGGCAAACTCCTTCTCGCGTGGCGCAACAATCCTGGACCCTGAACACCGGCAACGGCCGCCAGCACCTGATCGGCCTGTATCACGGGGAAGAAAGCGGCCATCTGGCTGTTTACTGCAACAACCAGGTCATTCTGGTTGATTTTCACGTGAAGGAGGAAAAACGTTTTTCTTTTTTCCTCGACGAGGAGTTATGTGAACTCACCATTACGCCCGGCGCCCAACAGGGGTTTCAATACCGCCTGGTACTCAACGAGCAGGCCGATACGCCCAGTAACCAACGCCGAAAAGCTCTGGCTGCCGCCCAGGAAAAGGACCGGAAGGAATGGATCTGGCGCATGGTGTTTGGAGCGGCGGCGGCTCTTTTTATGCTCGCGCTGACGCTGCTGGCGTATTACCGGGGGAAGTAGCGCAGGCCAAGCCGCATTAAAACCTGCATTTTTCCGCAGTTTTTATATTTTCGCAAAAAAGAACTTCTTTGGAATACCTCGCTCAACATATTGAATCCCTGATCTTCGCGTCCGACAGCCCAATTCCGGTCGGCGAAATCCAGGCATGCCTGGAAGAAACCTTTGGCCTGGCGTTCCACGCGGAAGAAATCGAATCGGCTATCCGGCATTTGAAGGAAAAGTATCAGAATCCGGAACACGCTTTTGAAGTCGTGGAGATCGCGGAAGGATTTCAGTTTCTGACCAAAGGCGCCTACCATGGTACGGTAAGTACGATGCTGAAACAAAAGAACAAGCGGCGGTTGTCTCAGGCGGCGCTGGAAACCCTGTCGATCATTGCCTACAAACAGCCCGTTTCGAAATCCGACCTGGAAAAGATCCGGGGGGTGAACTGCGACTACGCCATTCAGAAACTATTGGAAAAGGAACTTGTTACTATTACCGGGCGCAGCGAAGGCCCGGGCAGGCCGCTGCTTTACGGAACCAGCGAAAAGTTCATGGATTATTTCGGCTTGCGCAGCCTGAAAGACCTGCCCCAGCCCAAAGATTTCAAAGAGCCGGATCAGATGATCGGCGAGCAGGAATCCATCGAAGAAAACCTGAATTTATGAGCGATGACAAGCCTTTGATCAACCGGGTAGCCGAGAGCGGGTTGATCACGCTGAAGCTGGAAGATTTTTTCCCGGAAGGGGAAGTAGCGGTTTTTGACCTGAAGGATTATCTTTTCATGGAACTGATCCTCAAGGAGAAAGACTTCCGGGAGGCGCTGAAGCAGCACGACTGGCAGCAATATCAGGACAAAATCCTGCTGGTGTTTTGTTCCACCGACGCCATCATTCCCGTTTGGGCCTATATGTTGGTTGCGACCTATGCCCAGCCCTATGCCCGGGATATTTTCCAGGGGACCCAGGAAGCGTTTTACCAGGCGGCTTTTTTGCGGGCGCTGGGGTCGTTTGATCCCAGGGCATACGCGGATCAGCGGGTGGTGATCAAAGGATGCAGCGATAAACCGGTGCCGGCGGCTGCTTATCTCGAGCTAACCAAGCTCCTGAGGCCCTATGCCCAATCGATTCTATTTGGGGAACCCTGTTCTACCGTTCCAATTTTCAAACGCCCGCGAGCCGCAGCGCAAGGGGCAGAATAACTTCAAAATGATGATGAAGAACATGCTCCGGGGGTATGCCGGCGTCGCTGCCGCTTTATTTACGATTGGTCTGCTGGCGTCCTATTCCGTATCAGAAAAAGGGGGCGCTGGAAAGGCAAGTGGCGGAGACGACCGCTTGCCCCAGGTCATCCGCGCCGCAAGCCTCGAAAAGGAATTTTATTATGCCGGGGAAAAAGTACCTACCGGCAACTTCGACGTGCGGGAGCGCCTGGAGCGCGAGCTGCTGGTTAGTACCTATCAGCACGCTACCACCCTGCTCAGCCTGAAAAAAGCGGCGCGCTATTTCCCGCTTTTCGATAAAGTATTCAGGGAAAACGGGATACCGGAAGATTTCCGGTACATGGCCGTAGCCGAGAGCAACCTCAACAATGTGGTGTCCTCTGCCGGGGCCCGGGGAATCTGGCAATTCATGGAAAGCGCCGCCGAATATTACGGGCTGGAGGTAAGCGATGAAGTCGACGAGCGCTACCACCCGGAAAAAGCCACCCAGGCCGCAGCCCGTTTCATTAAAGACCACTACAAGCGGTTCGGCAACTGGACCCTGGCTGCGGCAGCCTATAACGTAGGCGGCACGCGCATCGCCAAAGAGCTGCAACTTCAGGGCGTCAAATCGTACTATGACCTCCAGATCAACGACGAAACCTCCCGGTACCTGTTCCGCTTGCTGGCGTACAAGGAGCTCTTCGAACACCCCGAAACCTATGGGTACTACCTGGAAAAGGACGAAGCCTATCCTCCGTTAAGCAAGTATAAGGTGGTTGAAGTCAAGGGCGCCATCCCCAGCCTCGCCCAATTCGCCCAAGACAAGGGAACCAACCTCCGCATGCTCAAACTCTACAACCCCTGGCTGATCAGCACGAAACTGACCAATGCGGCGAAAAAGACGTATGAGGTCAAAATACCGGAATAGTGGTTAGTGGTTAGTCGTTGGAACCCTCTAACCCCTAACGTCTAACTCACCGGTAGTTTTGCTCAAAATATTGCCGGTATCCATCCACGGATTGCTGGCGAACGAGTTCGCGGTAGTTATTGAGGCTAATGGCGAGGAGTTCGAACTTGCCGGCGGCGTAAAATTCCTTTTGGTTGGATAGGGCTTCCTCGTAGAATTTCATGGCTTTGGCGCGGTTGTCGAACCGGCGGATGATCAGCACCGGCACGCGGGTTTGTTCGTCCTGGCCAATAAACATATTGGTGATGCTGAGTTTATCGAGCTTGTTGTATTTCCGGATGTAATCAGAAACGGCGTTTTTGGAGTCGTTGATGTTCATTTGCGCTTCGCCAACGACGAGGATGTAATGCAGTTGGTCGTCGCCGGGGGAAAATGCGCCCGCTCCATCTGCCTGGGAAACGTTTTGTTTTTGTCCGCCGGGGAGGGCGGCTGCGCCGCCGCCTAAGATGCGTAAGATTTCCCGTGCCTGCTTTTGTTCGTCGGTATCGGGGTATTTGGCGATGACTTCCGATAGGGCCTGTTGATAGGCTTCTTTGCCTTCCAGGCTGCCGGTACAAAGCGCGGCGAGCAGCGCGAACCGCGCCAGGAGGGGGTTATCAATACCGAAGCGGGCTCTCGAATCGAGGCACATCGTGCGGGATTCCTGGTACCTGCGCTCCTGAAACGCCGTATAGGCCTGGTCGTAGTATTTGTTGATCTGGGTTTCCTTGTCCACCAGTTCGTCGCGGTAGTTAGGGTTCAGGATGGCCCGGGCGTATTTGGAGCTGGGGTATTTATCCGTCAGCAGGCCGGCATATTCTTTGGCTTTGGCTGCATTGCCCAGGTCGGTATAGCCCATGTAGAGGTAAAACCAGGAATCGAGCTCGAAATTATTTCTGGGGAAGCGGGTTTGAAGCTGCTCCAGGATGTCTACCGATTTGCGGGCGTTACCGAGTTTTTCCCGGTACAGGACGCCCAGTTTATACATCGACTCGCTGATTTTATATTCGGCGAGGCGGCGGTCGGCATCGTTTTTAGGAACGTTTTTGAAGATCGCATCGACTTCTTCCGGGCTAAGCAGGAGGCTGCCTCCACTTTGGGCAGCGTTTTGGCCTGCGTTTTCCTGGGCTGCGCTGAGATCGCCCCTGCGGTTGGAGCGGCGCCAGTTGTCCTCCAGCGGCCGGTTGCCCCACTTTTCTTCGAAATCCCGTTCGCCGCGTTTGAGGTTGCGGTCGTTGTAGGCAAAGAACGTAGATTCGGCTGCCTGGGCGCCGAGCGGAGGAGCGCCGATTTCTCTGCGTGCAGAAGTGGGCAAGCCGGGCGCGGGCGCTTGCTTGGCGGCAAGAGCCGCCAAGCGTTTCTCGTCTTCTTCCTTGCGGATCTTGCTGGCGAGTTCCAGTTTTTCTTTATCCGACAGGAGACTCAGTTTCAACAAGCTATCCTGCTCCTGAATAGTCACCAGATGGGTGGCGATATCGGTCAGGTTGTCGCGCAGTTTCGTGACTTCCCTGATCCGTTCGTCTTTGTCGGGGAGGGTCATGAGGGTGCTGTCGAGGTAGTTTTTTGCCTGGACGAATTGCTCTTCGTCGAGGAACAGCTGAGCCAGCGTGAAATACGATTCCGCTTTTTGCTGTGCATTGCCGGCGCTGTGCTGCAGAGACTGCTGGAGGTTTTCGATAGCAGCCTGCCGGTCTTTGCCGTCCAGGGCCAGATTTGCCAGGGCGAAGTAGATCTGATCCTGGTATCCGGTATTTTTTTCTTCCTTGAGCATGCGTTCGAGCTGAGACCGGGCCTCGGCGGCCGAAGCCGTACCTGCGCGATAGGAATTCAGGGCCTGATCCAGGCTGGCGCGGAAACGCATATCAAATTTATCGGCGAAGGAGAGCACCTGGTCGAAAGCTTGCCCCGCTTGCTGCCAGCGGCCGGCTTCCTGGTGGAGTTGCGCCAGGATAAACGCATAGCGCGCTTTTTCCGTCCTGGAATCGCTGGTGGCGATGGCCTGTTCGAGAGGCATCACGGCTTCGTCCTCCTGACCGCGCTTAAGGAACAGGCGGGCCATAACGGGCCAGATCTGAGCCCGCACCGCGTCGAACGTTTTGGGATCTTGCTGGAGTTTGGACAACATACGCAGGGCCGTTTCCTCGTTATCGCGTTCGATGAGGGTTCGGGCAAGCCAAAGCAAGCCTTCCTGGTATACGGGACGGTGCTTAAGGAAATAGTTCTCCGGTTGCTGAGCCTTTTCTTCGGCTTTGCGTTTTTCTGCTTCTTCTTTGGCCTTCTTTTTAGCTTCTTCTTCGAGTTGTTTGGGGTCTTGTGCTGCCGGTGCGTTGGGCGCGGTTTTGGACGACGGCGCCGGTTTGAGCGGCGGAAGGCCTTTTTTCTTTCGGCGCTGGGCTTCCTTATTATATTGTTTCCGCTTGCGAGCCGCTTCCTGGGCTGCTTTTTTGCGTTCTTTCTGTTTGGCTTTAGCTGTTTTTTCCCGTTCTTTCTTGAGCTCCTCGCGCTCTTTTGCTTTGGCGGCGGCGGCAGCAGCCCGGGCTTTGGAGCTTGCCTGGGTTTGCTGGACGGCAATATTCGATTTGGCGTTGGCAGGTTTTTCCGGGTCGAATTCAGCGACCATGAACCGGAACGTGGCCTCTGCTGCTTCGTAATCTTGTTTCATAAACTGCGCCTGCCCCACCAACAGGTAGCAATCGTCGGTCCACTGGCTTCTTGGATGCAACGCGACAACTTTGGTCACCTTTTCAATCGCAATGTCCATGTCGGCGCCGATCATCTTGGGGTCTTTGATCGCCATATAAGGGAATAAAGCCAGGCGCTACTGGTAAGTATCCCGGTGTTGCTGCTCGATGCTGAGCAGCGTAGTTTTCATAATCTCATCGGCATTAAAGTACCCGTTGTATTTGGCTGTCGTGTTATGGTACACTTTCGCGATGCCAGACAGGTCGTCTTTGCGCTTCTGGGTGACGCAGCTATGAAAAAAAAACAAGGCGGCCGTTAAGCCAAGAAGGTAGATCCAGCGTTTCAAGAGTATTCGTATTTTTGCGCGAATCAATAAAAACCTGAAACAACGTTAACCGATAGCCGGGAGGGCAGACTGACTTGTGAAATCAGGTTATCCGGTACTATAACTATCAAAGTGCAAATTTATTTTAGCTCTTAACAAAAACCAAATTCAAGTGCGGTTCTGGGGAATATTCCCGGTAGTAGCGTAGCTTTATAAATTGCCTATGAAAATTTTGGATAAAGAACGAATGGATCGGTGGGTAGCGCAAATGAAAGCGCCTTACCGGCTGATTGTGCGAAACGACGAAACGCTGGAGGAACGCGCGTCCTTTCGCCTGACGATGATGAACGTATATATCCTGCTCAGCACCGTCATTGTTTTGTGGCGACCCTGGTCATTCTGTTGATCGCCTACACCCCGGTCAAACGCTACTTGCCCGGGTACCAGGGAGGAGGCAACAACGGCAGGGAGGTGATCGCGCTAGCCCGGGAGGTGGAATCCCTGGAAAAAGAGCTCCGGGCCCAGCAAAAGTACACGGAAAATGTGCGCCGGATGCTGGTGGGCGATGTCCAAACTGAAAAAGACGTGCAGCCTTTGAACAAAGAAACCAAGGAATCCAAAGAACAGGACGCCGCCAAACCAGGGAAGAAAGTAGACCTTTCAGAAGCGGACCGCCAACTCAGGCAGGAAACCGAACTGGACCAGCTGGCCTCTGTGGTGCGGCAAGGAAGAAGTACCAACTTCGGGTCGGCGGATGTGCCCATTGAACAGCTCTTTTTTATCCCACCAATCAGGGGCGAGATCAGCGCCTCTTACGCGAGGGAAAAATCGCATTATGGCGTGGATATCCTGGCCCCAAAAAATACAGCCATCAAGGCCACGATGGACGGATACGTATTCCTTTCCGACTGGACGCTTGAAACAGGCAATACGATCGGCATCCAGCACGACCATAATATCGTGTCGTTTTATAAGCACAATTCGCTCCTGTTAAAGAAAGCGGGAAGCTTCGTCCGGGCCGGGGAAGCCATTGCCATTATCGGCAATACCGGCACGTTATCCACGGGCCCCCACCTGCATTTTGAATTGTGGAATAAAGGAAAACCGGTAGACCCTGCGGATTACGTGGCGTTCTAGGGGGCTGTCTCAAAAGGCCAATCTTTGCCATCGGCAGGAAAAAAGAACCTATTTTTTGGCAGCCAGGGGCGAAAACGGTCTTTTGAAGCGGGCCCAGTTTTCTGCGGGAAAACCGTTTTTTTTGGGTTTTCTTCCAAAAATTGCCAACTTTGCTTCCACAACCTGCCGGATATGGTCTCTCCTTCGGCAGGTTCTAAACTCCAACCCTTGCCGCGCCTGCCAAATTCAACCTTCCCGATAAGAAATAAGAAGTTTGAACACACATGAACACACATGAACTCAACGTCCAATAGCCAACTCCTTAAAGCTGCTTTCAACGAAAAGGGGGAAGCGCTTAGTCCGCGACTGCCGGAAACGGTGAAAAATTTTCTTGTCGATATCGACGGCACGGTCTGCGACGATGTGCCCAATGAAGACCCCCAGCGCATGTCGACCGTTCTCCCCTACCCGGATGCGCTGAAGATCCTCAACAAATGGTACGACGAAGGGCATATCATTACCTTCTTCACTTCGCGCACGGAAGCGCATCGCGCGATAACCGAAGCGTGGCTGGAGCGCCATGGGTTTAAATACCACGCCATTATCTATTGTAAACCCAGAGGCGGGAACTACCATTGGATCGACAACCACATCGTTAAAGCAACGCGGTTCAAAGGGAAATTCACGGATCTCGTGGTGGAAAAACACGAGATCGAAGTATTCAAACCTTAGCCGCGCTCAGGTCCTTCAACGCTTCGGCCAAACCGGGATGCAGGAACTCAAATCCCTGCGACATAATCTTTCCAGCGCGCACCCGGGCGCTATAGAGCACCGTGTCCGCCATTTCCCCCATTCCAATCCGGAGAAGTACCCCGGGAACAGGGAAAACCCAAGCCTTTTTTTCGGAGGCTGCCGCCATTTTTTCCACCAATTCTTTGTTTCGCGCAGGCTCAGGCCCGACAGCATTGAACATGCCAGCAACGGATTCGTTTTTCAGGGCAAAGGAGAACATCCGGCACAGGTCGTCGATATGTATCCAGGAATACCATTGCCTGCCATTGCCAAAATAGGGCGCCAGGCGGAATCGAAGCGGGAGCGCCAATTTGGGCAAAGCCCCGCCTCTGGGCTCAGGACAATGCCCGTGCGAAAAGCGACGGTCCGAATGCCCAACGCTTCCACCTCCCGAATCGCTTTCTCCCATTCCAGGCAGCTTTCGGACAAAAACCCCTGGCCCGGGCCGCTTTCCTCCGTCAGCCATTCCTCCCCCCGGTTGCCGTAATACCCAATGGCGGCGCCCGACAAATACGCTTTAGGGCGCTGGGAGGTCTTCAGCAGGGCGTCCCGCAAAAGCAACGTACTACGTACCCGGCTGGAGATGATCATCCGTTTCCGGCCTTCCGTCCAGGGCTTGTCGGCGATACCGGCGCCCGCCAGGTTAATCACGAACGAAACCCCCTCCAGAGCCTTGGGATCCAAAAAACCGGTTTCCGGGTCCCACCGATATGCGGGGAATCGCGCTTGGAGGTTCTCGTGGCGGCTCATATGACGGACGCTGTAGCCTTCTTTTTCTAAAAAAGCGCTCAGGCGCTTGCCAATCAGGCCGGTTCCTCCGGCAATTAATATTGTTTCCATACCGGATTTTTGGTTTTCGGGCCTGTCTCAAAAGACAAATCTTTGCCACCGGCATGAAATTTTATTTTCTAGCCGCCAGGGGCGAAGACGGTCTTTTGAGACAGCCCCCTGTGGAGGATACCCAAGTATACAACAATCCAGGGAAAAATGGTTCAAAAAACAGGGCTTTGATCCACCCACTTTGAAACCTTCCTTGTAAAAAAAGCGAAAAATCTTTTACTTTCGGCATAGAATCAATACGGCATTCCTCCTAACCCTTGAAAATACATCTCCTCATGCAACGTATCCTGATCCTTTCGTTGATTTTTGCTATTTCGCTATTCACTGCCTGTAAAAAGCAGCCCCAACACAATGCCAACTTTAAGCGGACTTCCAACGCCGTCATTGTCCGGATGGATGGGGATGCCGACCGGCTCAACCCCTTTCTGGTAGTTACCAATTACGGCAGAGTAGTAGTGGAAAACATCTTCATGTATCTGCTTGCCTACGAACCAAACGACCTCTCCCTCACCACGGATTTAGCGGTAGCCCGGCCGGTGGTTCAGGACGTTGCCTCCGGCCCTTATGCCGGCGGCGTTTCCTACACCTTTGAGATTTTGCCGGAAGCGGTTTGGGATAACGGGCAACCCGTGACAGGCACCGATTATCTGTTTTCCGTAAAAGCGCTTTTAAATCCGATGGTTCAGGCGGCGGCGGTACGGGCCTACCTGACGGATTTAGCGGATGTGCAGGTCGATCCTTCCAACCCCAAAAAGTTTACCGTCATTATGCGGCAGAAGAGCATTTTCGGGGAGGAAACCGCAGGCGGCCTTTTTTCCATCCTGCCGGAATACCTGTTCGATCCAAAAGGGCTGTTGAAAAATATCCCGCTCAGCGCCCTGACCGACCCCGAGCTCGCGGAAGCGCTTGCCAAGGAAGAGCCCCGGCTTCAGGATTTTGCCGAATCCTTCAATTCCGATCCTTACTCCCGGGATCCCGCTTTACTTAAAGGCTGCGGACCGTACGAACTGGTTTCCTGGGAGACCGGGCAACGAATCGTCCTACGGAAGAAAGCGAATTGGTGGGGCGACCGCCTGGCGAAAAACCGGCCCACGTTCCAGGTTTTCCCCGACTCGCTGATCTTCAAACCAATTCCTAATCCGGCGACCGCCCTCGCTGCTTTGCAAAATGAGGAAATCGACGCCATGTCCAACCTGGCGCCGGAAGACTTCCTCCGGCTTCAGGAGGATTCGGCGTTTAATCAGCTGTACCAACTGGGTACCGTCGATGGCTTGGCCTACTATTATATAGGCGTCAATGCCCGGCGCCCGCTGCTGAGCGACAAGCGCGTGCGTCAGGCCCTCGCCCATGTGGTCGATGCCGATGAGATCATCCGCGAAGTATTCCAGGGATTTGGGCAGCGGATCGCCGCCCCGGTGCCACTTTCTGTCGATTACTACCCCAAAGCGCTCAAGCCCATCCCCTTCAATCTGGAAAAAGCCAAATCCCTGCTCGCGCAGGCTGGCTGGAAGGATACCGATAACAACGGCATCGTAGATAAAACCGTCGATGGTAAAAAAACAGACCTGAAGCTCACCTACCTCCTTAACGCCAGCAGCGAAACCTCCCGGAACATCGGTTTGCTGATTCAGGATAATGCCCGTAAAGCAGGCATCGATCTGCAACTCGAAGCCAAAGAACCCACGGTTTTGCTGGATCAACTCAAAAAGGGTGACTTTGAGCTCGTTTCCGCAGGCCGGACCCAGTCGCCCCTTTGGAATCCTATGCAAAACTGGCATACTCAGGGAGATAACCGCTATGGATTTGGCGATGCCGAAACCGACGCCCTGATCGAGGATATCCTCGTCACCATGGATGATAAGGCCAGAAGAGAAAAAATGATCCGCCTGCTGAACCGGATCTACGACGAACAGGTGGAGATCCTGCTCTTTGCCCCCAAAGACCGGATCGCCATCCACAAGCGGTTTGAAACCACCCTTACCCCATTCACTCCGGGCTTCACTCCAAGTCAGTTCAAGCTCAAAGAATAAATGGGGCAGTATCTGTTGCACCGTTTGGCGTATCTGGTCCCTACGCTGTTCGTCATCTCCCTGATCGCTTTCGCGCTGAGTAAATCCGCACCGGGCGATCCGGTGGAACTCTTGCTTCGCCGCACTGGCGACGAGCAAATGGACGAACTCGCCAGTACCGACCGGGGCTACAGGGAAACCGCTCAAATCCTCGGTCTGGACAAGCCCGTCTTTTATTTTACGCTGCTTCCGGCTGCATACCCGGATACACTGCACCGCATCATTAACCCCATTCACCGGCGCCTTGTTATAAACCTCTGCGCCCGGTATGGACGTTGGGCCCTTGCCGAAGCCTATTTTAACGCCCTGCAGACTTACGAGCAAAGCGTTCCGGATAAACCCAGAGAAATCCTGATCGAAAGCAGGCGAATTACTGCCGAGCTGTACCACACCGACCAGGGGGCCTCGATCCGCCCTGCGCTTGAGCGCCTGGTCCGCTTACATCCGTCCGGAAACAAGGAGCATACCGAAGCAAAGAAGTTTCTGGCCGCCTTCACGAATATGGAATCCAACCCCAGTGTTTGGAACGCCTACCTTCCCGGATTTCAGTGGTTTGGGCTAGACAACCAATACCACCATTGGCTGAGCAATTGCCTGCGCGGAGATTTTGGCCGGTCTTTCCGCGACGGGCAGCCGGTAAAGAGCAAGGTTTGGGCCGCCTTGCGATGGACCCTTATCCTCAACGTCTTATCCCTTTTGCTTGCATACGGCCTGTCCATCCCCCTGGGAATTTACATGGCTGCCCATAGAGATACCTGGATCGACAAGGGGAGTCAGGCAGGGCTGTTTTTTCTTTACGCGCTGCCCTCCTTCTGGGCAGCTACCCTGTTGCTGCTGCTGTTTACTCATCCTGACATCGGGCTGCAATGGATTACCGTGACCCAGATCAGCGACTACCCCGCCGAAGCCGGATGGTGGGCCCGCAGGCTTTCCGACTTGAGGCATATGGCGCTGCCTATGTTTTGCCTGACTTACGGGTCGCTGGCGTTTATTGCATTGCAAATGCGAAACGCCATGGTCGAAACCCTCCAGCAGGATTATATCCGGACTGCCCGGGCCAAAGGACTGAAAGAGGGGCAAATTTTGTGGAAACATGCCATGCGGAATGCTTTATTCCCCGCAATCACCCTCTTGGGCAGTATTTTCCCTGCCATGATCGCCGGCTCTATCGTCATCGAATCCGTGTTCAACCTTCCCGGAATGGGTAAACTGACGTTGGATTCCATGTTTGCGCAAGACTGGCCTGTGGTATACACCATATTAATGTTGTCGGCAGTTCTGACCATCGCCGGGTTGCTCCTTGCGGATATGCTTTATTCCTGGGCGGACCCCCGGGTTCGTTTGGGCGCCGAAAATCAATCTACTCCTTAAGGCGTCGCTATGAATCGATTCGCATCCCTGCTGTTTCTCAGAAAAAAGCGCGCTACCCGGTGGGCCTTGTACTACCTCTATGCGTTTTTCTTTCTGGCGATTGCCGGTGATTTTCTGGCGAATGAAAAACCATTGTATTGCAAGCTGGAGGGAAAAAGGTATTTCCCGGTGATCCAGCAATATACCATCAATCTCGGGTGGGGGCATTGGGAAGCCCGTTTCCTTCAACAGGGATGGAAGGATCAACCCTATGAGCAGGTCGTTTTCCGCTGATTCCTTATTCGGCCAGAACGATCGACCGAAGCAATCTCGGCGCCAAAAGCCCCTTTGGGCCCCAACGGGTAAAAAGCAACTGGGGCTGGCATTGGCTGGGCACCGACATGGCCGGGCACGACGTCGCCGCCGGCCTGATCCATGGATCCAGGGTCGCTTTTATGATCGGACTGATCGGCATGCTGGTAGCAACCCTTCTGGGCATTTTTTTTGGGGGGCTGGCAGGCTTTTTTGGAGACACCCGGTATCGCCTGCCGGTAGGCAATGCGATCGCATACTCCCTGGCGATTGCGCTCAGCGGATACCTGGTCTGGGCTTTTTTGCTTGCGCATGGAGGGCAGCCCGATATAGGGACCGCCTGGTGGATTCCAGTTGGCGGATCGGCCCTTTTTTTTCTTGCCGGGTGGGTACTAGCCCTTGGACTAAACCGGTTGCCCCTTGGAAGAAGGACGATGGCGCTGCGGTTTGATTTTTGGATCACCCGGCTTACCGAGGTACTGAATTCGCTACCTACGCTGCTTTTTGTAATGGCGATTCTGGCGATTCTGGACCAGCCGAATATTTATGCGGTCATGGTGGTGATTGGGCTGGTGCGGTGGACCGGCATTTCGAGGCTGGTCCGGGCGGAGCTGCTGAGGGTCCGCAGTCTGGATTATATTGAAGCGGCAAGGGTTTTGGGATATAGCTCCTGGCGGATCTTTTTCCGCCATGCGCTACCCAATAGCCTGGGGCCGGTGTGGGTAACCCTGGCTTTTGGGATGGCAGGAGCGATTCTGGTAGAGGCGTCGCTATCGTTCCTGGGTATAGGGCTTCCGGTGGAAACGGTCACCTGGGGTTCGCTGATGCGCCAAATCTCGGGCTCCAATATACGCCCGTGGTGGCTGGCGGTGTTTCCCGGAACCGCGATCTTTTTAACCGTGGCCTCGTTTAACCTGCTGGGGGAAGCGCTCAGCGAATGGTTCGATCCCCGGGGGGAAGCCGGCCGGTAAAACTCCTTTCCGTTATTTTTTCATATCCCGCGACATCTTCGGGGAGAACAGGCTGGACTTGCCTTTTTTGTTTTTGAGTTCTCCTTTGCGGTTTACAGCGCTGTGAACCTCTTCATTTACCGGGCAGCCTACTTTGGGGCTGCAAGAGGCCAAGACAAAGGCAGAGAAAATCACCGCAATCGGTAAAAGGCTGGTTTTCAGTATTTTTTTCATGGCAACCGTTTCCATATTAACGCATTTTTTGGGCAGAATACGCTTCAAAAGCGAAAGAAAAAGCGAAAACCCTTGAATAGCAAGCATTCCCACGTTTTTTTACAGTCAAAAAACTTGGAGAAGAAAAAGTTTGCGCCTAAATTTACCTTCAGTTTTCATTAAAACCCTTTGAAATGAATAAAGGAGATCTGATTAACAAAATTGCCGAGAGTGCGAAAATCACTAAGGCACAAGCAACGGATGCATTGAATGCTGTTTTGGACGGCATTAATGGCGAATTGAAAACCGGTGGCAAGGTTACCTTGATCGGCTTCGGAACGTTCTCTGTTTCCGTACGGGAAGCGCGTACCGGCCGCAACCCGCAAACCGGCGCTTCCATTAAGATTGACGCAAAGAAAGTAGTTAAGTTCAAGCCCGGCAAAGAGTTGTCGGATTCAGTGAACTAATTCTTCCGAGATTCAACGTACTGACCAGCTCATGGGGGTTCTCCTGAGCGGAAAAGGGCAATCAAAGCGATGCTGGGGTTGCCCTTTTTGTTTTGGCGCTTCGCCCTATTTTTTCATTCAACGATCTTCCCAAAATGAAATTCGGCACCAAAGTTATCCATGCGGGTATCGAGCCCGACCCAAGCACCGGCGCCGTTATGACGCCCATCTTCCAGACCTCCACCTACGCGCAGGAGGCGCCAGGCAAACACAAGGGCTACGAATATGCCCGAACGCAAAACCCCACCCGAAGCGCACTGGAGGCCAACCTGGCCGCGCTGGAAAACGGGAATGCTGCGGTATGCTTTAGCAGCGGCCTGGCTGCCATGGATGCGATCATCCGGCTCCTCAACCCCGGAGACGAGGTCTTGTCCACCAACGACCTCTACGGCGGATCGTACCGGCAACTGGTGCGGGTGCACCAACGCTACGGCATCGAAAGCCGGTTTGTTTCGATGGACGATCCGGAAAAGCTGGCGCAAGCGATCAGCGAACGCACCCGGATGCTATGGATCGAAACGCCTACTAACCCCATGCTCAATATCATCGATATCGAAGCGGTTTGCCGGGTCGCCAGAGAAAAAGGAATCCTCGCCTGCGTCGATAACACCTTTGCCTCCCCCTATTTACAGAACCCGCTCGACCTGGGCGCCGATCTGGTAACGCATTCAGCCACCAAATACCTGGGGGGCACTCCGACGTCGTCCATGGCGCGGTGATCGTCCGGGACGAACAACTGGCCAGCCAGCTCCGGTTCCTCCAGAATGCCGTAGGCGCCGTACCCGGTCCGCAGGATTGCTTCCTCATCCTTCGCGGGATCAAAACCCTGCACCTGCGGGTTGAGCGCGCCTGTGAGAACGCCGTTCGCGTAGCTGCCTTTCTCCAAAGCCACCCGAAAGTAAAGAAGGTCTACTACCCGGGCTTGCCGGAGCACCCCGGCCACGCGATTGCCCAAAAGCAAATGCGCCACTTTGGGGCCATGGTATCCTTTGATCTCCAGGAGGATACCTTCGAACAAGCCAGTAAGGTTCTGAGCGCTACCCAACTTTTCACCCTGGCGGAATCGCTGGGCGGAGTGGAGTCGCTGATTGGCCACCCGGCAACGATGACCCATGCCTCCATCCCAAGAGAAGAACGCATCAAAGTCGGGCTTACGGACTCCCTTATCCGACTGAGCCTAGGCGTAGAAGATGTGGAGGACCTGATTGACGACCTCCGGGCTGCTTTGGATTAGGGGCTATGAGATCCCGTTTTATTTAAAACTTTTTTTAAAAATATTTTTTATTAAAACTTTTTGTTTATTTTTGTTATGAAATAGACTTGTTGCAGCGAGTCAGTAAACGTAACAAAAGACCTTCACCGCAAGCATTACCTTAAAACAGGGATTTATG
The DNA here is from genome assembly GCA_016713275.1 of Haliscomenobacter sp. GTDB lineage: Bacteria > Bacteroidota > Bacteroidia > Chitinophagales > Saprospiraceae > JADJPL01. Next base: position 344,725 of record JADJPL010000006.1, on the reverse strand, counting down.
GGCAAGCTAACCATCTTCCTGCGCAACAACTGGTTTAAAATAGCCATTGCTGTTTTATTGGTTTTCATTGCATTCAAAAAAGACATCAGCTTTAATGTCAATATGAATGCTCCCGCGCAACAGGCTGCGCCGGGAGCGCCTGCCAGTCAGGAGCCCCAACGACCTAAAGAACACTTGACGGAGGACCGGCTGGCCAAAAAAGGCGCCTTCTTCCAAAAAGGGATTGAACGGCTGGACGTTCAGCCGTTCCGCAAAAACGCCGACTTGATTCAGGTGATGGAGCTATCCAAGGTCGACGCCCCCATCCGCGAAGCGTTTATTGCCCGGTTCAGACCCGTAGCCAAAGGAGAGCAGGAGAAGTTCGGGATTCCCGCTTCGATTATCCTTGGAAATGCGTTGCTGATCAGCAAAGCCGGCGAGTCCGCTTTAGTGCAGCATGGGTTGAATTTCTTTGGATTGCCCTGCACCGAAGATTGGCAAGGCGAGAAAGGAGAAATCCAGGGTACATGTTACCGGTATTACGAATCGGCATGGATGAGTTTTCGGGATCATAGTTTATACCTTACGACCGGGAAATTCTCTCCAATGCGCAATTACCGCGGCAAGGGGTATTCCGATTGGGCCAAAGCGCTCGAACTGAACGGCTTTTCCCCTGCGCCAGATTACGCGAACCAGGTGCTGGAGGTAATCCGCGCCTATAACCTGGCCCAATGGGATTAGCCATCCGGGCTCATTCTATTCTGCACCCGGGTGTTTTTTCTTGTAGAAGTTGACCCCAGCCCCGTAAACCCAGCCAGCACGGCCTTCCTTGGACTGAATTTTCACCCAGGGCTCATTGGCAACCTCTTTGCCCAGGTTTATTTCCTGGGTAAATTCCGTCACTTCATCCAGAAAATACACTTCTTCAAACAAGCGAAATTCGTCGACCACCTCCGCGTTCAGAGAGGGCGTTCTGCGCATTTTCAGCCCGTCAATGACTACGTACAGTCTGGAATAGGCTTGGGAAGTGCCTCCGGTTTCCGTCCGTAACGCGATTGGGGCTTTCGCCAGACTGTCCTGGCGCCGTTTTTCGCGGAGCAGCGTTTTGATGCTGTCTTCTTCGGCGGCCAGGAGTTTTTCCTTTTCCTCCTTTTGCCGGTAGGTGTTCCGGGTAGCGGAACATTTGCCAACCGCCCAAAAGGTGAAAATCAGGAAAAAACCGCCTATGATCAGAACCTCTAACCGAGGCAAGCCGGGAGATTTGCTTTCATTCATTGCCGGGAAGTTTGCTTCGAAATACGGGGCGGCCCCGTTTTACACTAAAAAACCTGCTTTACAGCCTGAAATAAAACAGAAAGATACAAAAATGCCTGCTCACTTATGAACGAATTATTTTATGCGGTAGCCTTAACGCTGATCCCAAAAGTTGGCCCGGTAACCGCCCGAAATTTATTGAGTTATACCGGATCGGCGGAGGGCGTTTTCCGGTCTTCCCGCAAAACCCTGAACAAAATCCCGGGTATCGGCCCTCAAATCAGCAACTACATCCTGTCCTCAGACGCGTTAAATTTGGCGGAGGCCGAACTCCGGCACATGGAACGCCACGGCATCCAGGCCGTTTTTTGCCTGGACCCGGCTTACCCTGCACGCCTCAAACATTTCCCCGACAGCCCGTTGGTGCTTTTTTACAAAGGGAATGCCGATCTGAATCCCGCAAACAGTGTAGCCATTATCGGCACCCGCAAACCAAGCCCTCATGGGCTTGCTTTCTGCGAAGAACTGATTTTCGGGCTCCCCGCTTACGCTCCTACCATTATTAGCGGGATGGCTTACGGGATCGACATCTGCGCGCACCGGGCCGCGCTCCGGATGGGGTTCCCGACCATTGGCATCCTTGCGCATGGGCTGGAACACCTCTACCCTGCCGCCCACAAAGCCATCGCCAACCGGATGATCGAAGAAGGCGGATTGCTCACCGAATATCCTTTTTCTACCTTGCCCGAAAAGGAACATTTTCCTTTGCGCAACCGGATTGTAGCGGCACTGTGCGACGCCCTGGTGGTGGTTGAAACCGGTGTCGAAGGCGGCTCCATGATCACGGTCCAGTTTGCTAACGACTACAACAAAGATGTTTTCGCCGTGCCAGGCAGACCCCGCGACCCCCACGCCGCCGGATGCAACCTGCTGATCAAGACCAACCGGGCCGGTTTGCTGGAAAATGCTCAAGACTTGATCGATGCCCTGAACTGGGAACAACAGCATCAAAAAAAGAGCATCCAGCAGCAGTTGTTTGTCGAACTAAGCGCGGAAGAGAAAAAATTGGTAGATTTATTGCGTCAGACGGAGGAAGCCAGCATGGACTTGCTGTCTGCGCAATCGGCCATGGCGCCAAGCCAGCTTGCCGCGATCCTCCTTGATCTGGAATTCAAAGGGGTCGTCAAATCGCTTCCCGGGAAGCGATTCGCGCTGATCTCTGCCTGACGTTCCGGTCATCCACGTTGGTGGATTGGCGCGAGATTTTGATTGAACAAATTGATTGCTTTATGCGGATTTCATTCGTTTGGATATTGATCCTCCTGATACCTTTCGCGGGCATTGCCCAACCGAAGGCTAAAAAAGAAAAGAAGCCCCTGGAAACGGCGCTTAATACGCCAGCCCGGCGGGCCAAGAACGTTATTCTGCTCATTGGCGACGGGATGGGCCTTACCCAGATTTCTTCCGGATTGTACAACAATAATAATGCCCTTAGCCTGGAAAGGTTTCCATTCACCGGTTTGCAAAAAACCCATGCGTCAGATGATCTGATCACCGATTCGGCGGCCGCTGGCACTGCCATAGCCTGTGGGGTAAAAACCAAGGTGGGCGCTATCGGGGTAGGCAAAGACAACAAACCAGCCAGGTCCCTGATGGAAGAAGCCGAGGCCAAAGGCATGGCCACCGGAATGGTGGTCACCAGTTCATTGGTAGACGCTACGCCTTCCGCATTCGTAGCGCATGTGCCCTCCCGGGACCAAAAAGAGGATATCGCTAAAAGTTACCTGAATATAGACATCGATTTCCTGGTGGGAGGAGGGAAGGAATACTTTACCCAGCGAAAAAGCGACGACCGGGATTTGGCGAGGGAATTGCAGGAAAAAGGCTATGTGGTATCGGATTACACCGAATCGGAAATCCCCAAGGTGACCCTGGATCTGAAAAAAAACTTTGCTTTTTTCACTGCGGAAGAGGACCCGGGCAAATTTCAGGAAAGCCGAAGCTATTTGCTTCCCGCGAGCCGTCTGGGAGCGGTTTTTTTGAAAGGCCACAACGACAAAGGGTTTTTCCTGATGGTTGAAGGATCGCAAATCGATTGGGGCGGACATGCCAACGATGCATCCTACGTCGTGGCGGAATTCCTGGAATTCGACCGGGTGATTGGCTCCCTGCTGGAGTTCGCCATGGAAGATGGGGAGACCCTGGTTATCGTCACAGCGGACCATGAAACGGGCGGTTTGGCGATCAACCCCGGCTCCCAGATGAACAACCTGCTCACGGAATTCAATACCAATTCCCATACAGGGATTATGGTCCCGGTGTTTGCCTATGGCCCGGGAGCGGAATTATTCTCTGGAATTTACGACAACACGGAAATCAACCGCCGCATCAAAAAAGCGTTGGGTTGGGAGTAGCGCTTACAGGTGCCGTTCGGCGTGGTAAGAAGAACGGACAAGCGGCCCGCTTTCTACGTAAGGAAATCCTTTCTGCAAACCAACTTCTTTGTACTCGGCAAATACGTCCGGGTGGATAAACGACTCCACCTCCAGGTGCATTTTAGTGGGCTGAAGGTACTGTCCGATGGTGAGCACATCGCAGTTGTGCGCTAACAGATCATCCATGGTTTGGAATACCTCGTCTTTGGTTTCGCCCAATCCGACCATAATTCCGGATTTGGTCCGTTTGCCAAATGCTTTGGTGAGGCGAATCTGTTCCAGGCTGCGTTGGTATTTAGCTTGGGGCCTGACTTTTCGGTAGAGCCGCTCTACGGTTTCCAGGTTGTGGGAAACCACCTCCTGCCCCCCGCTGATCATGCGTTCGAGGGCGGTCCAGGTTCCTTTCACATCGGGAATCAAGGTTTCGATGGTCGTTTCCGGAGCGATTTCTTTCACTGCCCGGACGGTTTGGTACCAGATCTCAGCGCCCCGGTCGGCCAGTTCGTCCCTGTTTACGGACGTGATCACGGCGTGCTTCACCTTCATCAAAAAGATGGCCTCCGCCACCCGGCGCGGTTCATCGGTGTCGTATTCGGTTGGACGGCCCGTCTTGACGGCGCAAAAGGAACAGGACCGGGTGCAGGTATTGCCGAGGATCATAAAGGTAGCCGTTCCTGCGCCCCAGCATTCGCCCATATTTGGGCAGTTGCCGCTTTGGCAAATGGTATGGAGATGATACTCGTCCACCAGGGATCGGACCGACTTATAATTTTCTCCAATAGGGAGTTTGACCCGCAACCAATCGGGTTTCCTCTTCGGTTGGGTTTGGGCGTCGGTTATGGGTAGTTCAAACATGGTCTTTGCGCATTACCGCATCTTGCGGGTAGTACAATAAAAAAGAGCAGGTAGTCCCCCTTTGGGTCAGGAGCGTTTTCCAAACTGCAAAGTTAGGAAAAGATTCACGAACACGACTTTGTTTTGGAAGTTGGGGGCAAGGGAGCTTTCGACCATAATCGGCGCTTCCTTCAGGAAGAAATCCACCATAATTCCCGCTTCCAGGGCCTTGATAAACTCGTCAAAGACGCCCCAATCAAAATGGAGCGCGGCTTTGCCGTGGAGGCCGGGGTGAATGCCTATTTCGCCGAAGCCCTGGAAGAAGCTGTCGGCGCCGAAAATCTTATCGTAGGCCAGGAAGCGGTCTTCGTTTTCTGGGCTGTATTTTTCGCTCCGGTAATTGTTTTGGGAGAAATCTTCGGGTTCAAAACGCAGCACGAGATAGTAAGGTTTCAGGATGCCCAGGGTAGCGCCGCCTTCATAGCTCACCGCAAGGGCAACCCCTTTCCTGCGGGCTTTGTCCGAGAAATACCGCTTCTCCCCGATCCCCCCCCGAAGGGCAATCAGGTTGTTTTGCTTTCCGAAAATATAGCCCCGAAACCCGGAAGACCCGCCAAAAGGGAGGTTGCGATTCTGCCGGACTTCCTGCGGGTGCCGGAGCTCGCCCAGCCCCAAATAAATCAGTTTGGTCCGGTTATAGGTTCGGATTTTGCCAAAATTCATCCCGAAGGCTGCTCCATTGGTATGGAGCCGAAAATCGGTCGTGGTTTCTTTGCTGTAAATGATCCCTTTCTGCTGCTCATAATTATTTTGGCCCAGAAGAAGGGTACGCTGCGCCTGAAGGGAAAACCCTGCACAGACAAGAAGGATAGGAAGGAGTAGCTTTCGGTTCATGCGCAGATCAATTATTGCTTAAATATTCCATTTAAATTTAGGGAAAATCAACTATACTTGACAGAATTCACGCCTTTTTGTCGGGAATCGGATTCTTTGAGGCGCAAAGCCCGGTAAAACAAGGCTTTTTTTATTCAACAATTCTGGAATCAGGTGCCGGACACCCCATTGATCGTCTACAGCCCAAGCCCGTCGCCTCGTTTGGAATACGCGTTCCGGGTGCTTTTAGGGGTCATTCATCCGATGTCCTTTCGGTTGACGCATTCCATCAGTGAATTTGCGCGGTTCGAAGGCGCCCGGATCAGTTACAGCCCACATGCGGTTCTTCCGCCGGGGGAAGCGCTGTGGCTGCCGTCGGGCAGCCTGCTTTTCAACCGGGAAATAAAACCCCTGGTCCCTGCGCTTTGTTCGCCCGGCGAATTAGCGCAGTGGGGGTTGCCAGCCTGGCCTGCTCTATTCCCTCTTCCGGTAAGCCGGGAAGCCGAATTCCCTTTCGACCTGCCTTCCATGTGTTTTTACCTGCTGAGCCGGTATGAAGAATACCTTCCTTTTGCCCCGGACCGATTTGGCCGGTTCTCCTCGGGGCAGAGCCAGCTTTCCCAGCTAAACCTCCTGGAATACCCTTTGGTCGATTTTTGGGCAACGGTATTAAAAAATAAGCTGCAAGCCCGCTGGCCGGGGTTGCCGTTCCAGAACAGGTCGTATCGTTTCCTTCCCACCTACGATATCGACGTAGCCTGGGCGTTCCGCCATCGTCCGCTATGGAGGCATGTCCTCGCTTCCGCGCGGGATGTAGTCAGTGGAAACTGGGAAAACCTGGCCGCCCGCATGCAAGCCCTGGCAGGAAAAGAACCGGATCCCTATGACGTATACGGCTTTCTGGATCAGGAGCACCAGAAAAGGGGCCTAACTCCCGAGTATTTTTTCCTGGTGGGAAATTACGGCGCCTACGACACCAATCTGCACCACGAGAATAAAGCCTTTCAAGGCCTCATTCGGGACCTTTCCCGGCAAGGGCCCGTCGGGCTGCATCCCTCTATGGCCAGCAACGACAAGCAAGGGAGGCTTGAAGAAGAAAAGCGCCGGTTGGAGCGCATCACCGGCACAGCGGTTTCGCACGCCCGGCAGCATTACCTCAAATTCCGGTTGCCTGAAACCTACCGGCGGTTGCTCCAGGCAGGAATTACGAAGGAGTATTCGATGGGGTTTGCCGACGCCCCCGGTTTCCGGGCAGGAACCTGCGGAGCTTTCCCATGGTACGATCTTCCTGCCGAACAGGAAACCGCCCTATGGGTGCAACCCCTGCACGTGATGGACGGCGCCCTTAAGAACTATTTGCGGCTCCCGGCAAAGGAAGCAATAGAAAAAGCCGTTCTGCTGGCCAATCGGTGTAAACAGGTAGACGGCACGTTCTGCTCCCTTTGGCACAACTCCTCGCTCAGCGAGCGGGAAGGTTGGGAAGGGTGGAAACAGGGCTACCTGGATCTGCTGGACGAAGCCGGTTCGGCGCCTCCGGGGAAGCAGGAATAGGGTTTTGAAAAGGGTCCTTCCTGGATTTTTCTTCCTTTGGGGGGTATTCCTTAGAGGAATGCATAAAACCTGTTGCCTGCTGGGAAAAATCCACAGACTTTTAGTACATTTATTACCCAACGGATTCCAAATTACCATAGCCCATGATTCATAATTTAAGCCGAAACCATCACATCGGGAACCAGTACCTCGCCGAATTGCGCGACGAAAAAAAGCAACAAGACCGGCTGCGTTTCCGGTACAACCTGGAGCGCCTGGGCATGGTTTTGGGGTTTGAGCTGAGCAAATCGCTCCCCTACCGCACCATCGAGGTAGAAACCCCGTTGGGCATTGCGGCATGCCAGGTTCCCGACAAGCCCATCGTACTGGCGACCATCCTGCGGGCCGGCCTTCCGTTGCATCAGGGGTTGCTGAACGTTTTTGATCAGGCAGAATCCGCCTTTATTTCCGCATACCGGAAAAACCACAAAGACGGGTCTTTTGAGATCAAAATGGAATACGTTTCCTGCCCCAGTATTCAGGGAAAGATCCTCATTTTATGCGACCCGATGCTGGCAACGGGCGCATCGATAGCCATTTCCACCAAGGCGCTTCTGGAATACGGAACCCCCTCCAAAATCCATTTTGTCACCGCCATCGCTTCGGTTCCCGGAGTGGAGCATATTGAGCGGGTATTCCCGGAAGCGGACATCTGGATGGGCGCCCTCGATGAAGAGCTCACCGCAAAATCCTATATCGTGCCCGGTTTGGGCGACGCCGGGGATCTGGCCTTTGGCGATAAGATGCAAGAATGAGATAAGGGCCTAAGGCGTAAGGCGAAGTGGTTGGTGATTGAGTGGTTAAGTGGTTGGTGGTTATATTGCCATTCGCCTTTTTCGCCTAATTGGCTGGCCGGATCGCCGTATATTCCTGTATCCAGCAGCCCACATAGAAGCGGTCGCCCACCTTGAGGTTGCGCTGGAAAATATCCTCTACGGATGGCATATACTGGGAATACCGGGAAATCCATTTATTCGCTTCTGCGGCGGACGAGGGGTCAACGGATTTGGCCCGAACCCACATATCAATAGCAGGCCAAACAACGATCTGGCTATCCCAGCCCCTTCCCGGTCCGCAGATAGGTCCGCTGGAAGCGTACATTCTACCGATCAGGATAAAAGGCTCTCCCCAGTTGGATTTGGCGCCTGCCGCGCGGAGCGCGTATTTTCTGGCCTGGGTGAAATTTTTCAAGCTGGCGTAATAGATTTTTGCGATCAGCAGCAAATACTGCCCTTTTTTCGCTGCATCGGTGCTTTGTTCCGCCGCTTTTTCAAACCCTTCGATGGCACAGTCGTAATCGGCTTCCCGGAGGCAGTTATAGGCCAGTTCCGCAGGTCCTGCCTCCTTTACGCAATACCGGTTCCCTGCTTCGATTAAGCGGGCCATGAGGGGTTCGGATTCGGGGCATCCGCCCCATTTCAGGCGGCTGTACACTTCCCGGATGACATCGCAGTTGGTGCTGTCTTCGAGAAAATCCTGATAATATTTGCCGGTGTAGTAGGCGCAATCGTAAAACCCTTTCACGGTCTCAAACGCTTCCAGGCGGGCAGGAGTATAGGATTCCACAATCCGCCAGCGTTCGCATGCTTTCCCTTCGCAGGTTGCCAAGCCATTCGCCAGGATTTCCCGAATCTTTTGCTGGTATTTCCTGGCTTCATCCAGGCTGATCTGCTTGTCGAAATACAATTCCACCAACAGGGAAGCAAAGGGATTGATCACAAAGTCATTGGCTTTGATCCCGTCGCGATCAACGGCTTCCTTGAAAAAGGCATAGATTTCTTTTCGGCTTGCCCTTCCGGGGTAAGAATAATACAGATCAAATCCTTTCCTTGCCGGCACGTAGCCGCCTTCCGGATAGCACTGTTCGATTTCGTCGTAGAACGTGAAGATGGTATCCACATAGCTGTGGATGAGGACGGAGTCCTGGGTCAGGGAAATAAACCGCTCATAGAAGCGAATCCCATCGGCAAAAACGGTATTCCGCTGGCCGTCGGCCGCAGGAGCGTCGGCGTATACTTTTTTCCATAGGTCAAACGCTTGGGTCCAGTCTTCCACCTTCAAAAAGTCCCGATAGAGCACAAAGTTCCGGAGCGCTTCTTCCGGATAGGTCAAATCCTTGAAGGTACGGCAAGGCCCTTCCTTTTTAGGCGGAGGCGGGGGCGTTGGGGCAACAGCCACCTGTTCGGTCGTTTTGGGGGTACAGGCGCCGAGCAAAAGAAGAAGGGCAAAAAGAGCACCCAGTTTCAACCAATGTTTCATGATCCTAAGAGTTAAGACAAAAGCCGTCTGAGGACGAAAGAAAATAAATAAACAACGGAGGGGCTATGCTCCCTTATGAGCAAAGCCCCTCCAGGGATGCCAGAAAAGCAATCCATTCGATTAATACTTCAAGGTAACGGTTTCCCCGATCCAGCAAGGCACGGTTACGCGGGTATTGTTCACTCCGCGCATGAAGACGTCGTCTTTAGGCGGAACAGAGGCGCTGTACAAGCTAATTTTTCGGGAAGCCTCGCCGGCAACCTCGCTATCGATGGAGCGGGCGTAGGCGTATTTGTCGATAGCGGCAAGCACCGCGAGCCCACGGGAATACCCATCGCTGCCGCAGTTGCGGCTGGAGGCGGCGTACATGTCGCCGATCAGCATATACGGGCGGCCCCAACCCGGGCGGAGGCTTGCTGCTTTGCGTGCGTTATCGCGGGCGGCAGAATAGGCTTTGAGCTGACGGAACTGGATCGACGCCATGCTAAAGTAGTACTCCGCCTGCTTGTCGGCATCTTCTTCCTGTGCGACGGCCTCTTTGTATTTGTCTAAGGCTTCGCTGTATTTACCGTTTTCGTAAAGTTTCCGGGCTGCAACCCCAGGGTTCTTCGCCAGGAACTCCTCGGTGAGGCGGGTATTCAATTCCAGGGCGGTTTCTTCGTATTTCGTTTTCAACTCCAGCATAATGGAATCCGTTTCCGCGCAGCCCTGTGTTTTCAGGGTATTGTATACATAGCGGAGCACATCCAGGTCGTCTGGGTTTTCGCGATAGGTGGGGATCAGTTTTTCCTTGAAATATTCGCAGTCAAAAATGTCCTTTTCCACCTCTCTGAGTTGGAACTCCATGCGCACAGCGGACGCTTCGTAGTATTGACCGTACTTTTCGTTATTGACGGTATTGTGCTCGGCGATTTCCTTAGCTTTGATCACCGCATTGCGCGCCTCTTCGCGGCTAATCTGCTGGCTTTTGAATAAATAAGTCACCAGCATGCCCAGCGGTTCAAAAACGATGTATTCCACGTTATTGCCGCCTTTATCGAGGGCTTCCTGGAATGCTTTGAACGTTTCCGTCCGGTAACCGAAGCTGGTCATATAAAACATATCCACCGCTTTGCGGCCATAGGCATAAGGCGCATCTTTGGGGTAGCAAACGATATATTGATCGTAGAGTTTAATGATCAATTGCTCGGCATGGGCTTTGCCGACCTCGTCTTTGGCCCTTTCTTTCTCTGCTTTATAGAGTTCGATTCCATCCACGAAGTGGGCGGCGCGCTGTCCGTCGGCGGCAGGAGCGCCTTCGTATGCTTTTTTCCAATTATCGAAAGCCAGGTTAAAGTTGAGATCGTCCAGCTTTGCCAGATCGGTATACGCTTTCCCTTTCACGATTCCCCGATACAGCACGTGCGCTTCCTTAAGGGAAGCCTCATTCGGGGAACCCACCCAAGTTGCGCATTGGGCCTGTGCCGCGGCGGCTGCGAAGACCAGAGAAATTCCCACTAACACCATTTTAGATAAAGCCGTCATGATTAATTGAATTTTCGTTTGAAAAACCAAGAGTTATCATTAAGAGTAAACCCGAGGGTCATTTGCACAAAATTCTCCATCAAACTTTCTTCCAGCCCAAACCGCCCTGCTTCGAGAGCAATATTGAGGAAAGAGGTGGTTTGGCGAGGCAGGATGATCGGGAGCCCGGCGCCCAGCGTAATCCCGTATTCCTTGATCTGAGCCCCATTAACGCTGCGTGGGTCCGTACCATAATAAAACCCTGCCCGGTAGCGCACCCTCTGAAAATAGTTGTTGTAAGAGGTTACGTCGGGGATTACTTCGCCGGCAAAAGCGACACGCCAGGAGTCGAGTAAGCTTTCGGGCCTGGCCTCGTTGCGGTACTTGCTCCATTTCCCGGCAGCATACTCGGCGCTGATCCGAAGTTTATCCTTTTTTTCGTACGTAAGCCCAAACCCCATTTCGCCGGGCAAGGTCCCGGATGCTTCGACGCCGTTCGCACTTGCAAAAGTATCAATGGGAGCAGAAAGATCAAAATTATCCCGGAAATACAATCGGCTGGTGGTGGAAGTTAATTCCGGGGCGTTGCTAAAATAAGCGCCGATGGTAAGCACGGGCTTCCCGATGTCGTTCACCCATTTAGCAGCGTTTTTCTTCCCCAGGTCCAGGGTATATTGGACTCCCGTTTTCCATTGGAGGCTTTTCAGGCTGGTTTCGTCCAGTAGCTCGGTGGAATAAGACACGTCCAGACTATCGAACTCCACCCTGCGGCTATAAGTGGCTTTGCCAAACAGGTAGCCTGCTTCGAGGCCGAAGGAGAGCGCTCCAAATCGCAACCCGTTCGACCAACCCAATTTATAGGTTCCTCCAGTCCCCTTCAGGGACGTGACGGTTTGGCCTGCCCCGGGAAGCTCGGCAACCGACTCGACATGGTACCCCACATTGGTATAGGGCTGTAAGGCGATGGCCGTGCCCCATCCGAATTTGTTCTTCTGGCGTTCCAGCGCCTGGTTGATCGGGTTTTTCAGCGGAATAGCAAGCGAAAAATAATTCAGGTTGCCGCTCCAGTTCGACGAGGATTCCCCTCCTGTGCGAAGGCCTGAATACCGGGTATACAAGCCAACTTCAAAAGCAGTCACCTGAAGCCAGCCCAGGGAAGCAGGATTGACTGCATTGAAATGGGAGGGATCGTTGAAAGAAGCCCCTATGCCCGCCATTCCAGCCGCCGCCGCAAAGTAGGGGTCCGCCGGGTCCCCAAGGCCAAAGCGGGAATACGGGGAGTTGGACTTGGGCTGAATGTAGTAATTCTGGGCAATCCCCAGATTCCATCCCAGCGCCAAAACTACCGCTACAATTAACCATCTATTCCAGATCCCTGACATTATGATTCAATATTTTATTCAATCCTTCAAGGACTAAATTTTCGTGAACAAATATCTTTTTTTTCAGGGGATTTGCCAAAAAGAGCGCGTCTCCGCCGGTTAAAACCGCGTTAATATTTCCCCACTCTTTTTCGCAACGCTGAATATACCCTTCTATCTCCATTACTGCGCCCAAAACGGCGCCATTTCGGAGCGCTGAATCCGTCGAATATCCAATCCACTGATCGACCTCGTTCAATTTGGCCAGAGGCAGGCTCGCTGTAAATTCCGCCATGGCCCGGAGGCGAATTTCCAACCCGGGAGAAATATTTCCACCGAGGTAGCGCCCCCCGCTGAGCACAAATTCAAAGGTCATACAGGTACCGGCGTCGATCACCAGGCAATTCGCGTCCGGAAACCGGGCAAAAGCGCCCGCAGCAGCGGCTATCCGGTCCAGTCCCAGCGTTTCCGGAGTTTGGTACGCCACCTGCACAGGGACCGGCGTAGCGTGGGAAAAACGAACCAAGCGGCCTGTTTTTTCCAATTTGCGTTCGATTTCCGGATCAACGGCACGCCTTACTGAGGATAAGATGACACTTTTCACCTTTTGGTTGGTCAGGAACGCCGCTAATCCCGCGATTTCTACCTCAGGCCAGCTCGTGCGGGAAACCAGCCGGTCTGCGTCAAAAAGCGCAGCTTTGGCCCGCGTGTTTCCTATGTCGATTACCAGATTCAATCTATGCCTTCGCTTTATCTTAAGGACGCGCCTGCCGCTGCAGGGTAACTTAACCTTTTGTTAAAGATTGCGCGTCAATGTTTAAAATGACGCACTCCCGTCATGACCATGGGCAATCCATGGGCGTTGCAGTAGTCGATGCTGTCGTTATCCTTGACCGATCCTCCGGGCTGAATAATTGCTGCAATACCCGCCTGGTGGGCGATTTCGACGCTGTCGGCAAATGGGAAAAACGCATCCGAAGCCAGGGCGGCGCCCTGAACGTCAAAGCCGTAGCGGCGGGCTTTATCGACAGCTTGTTTCAACGCGTCGACGCGGGAAGTCTGCCCGCATCCCATACCGATTAGCTGCCCTCCTTTTGCCAGAGCAATCGCGTTGGATTTCAGGTGCTTGACGCACTTCAGGGCGAACAACAGATCAGCGGCCTGGTCTTTCGCCGGGGCCTCGTTCGTAACCACTTTCCAGGAGTCTGGCCCTTCCATTGCCAGGTCGGTGTCCTGCTGAATCACGCCGTTGAGCAGGCTTTTAAACAGGTGGGCGGGAAGGTCCATGGTTTTGAGCCGGAGCAAAATGCGGTTTTTCTTCCTGGTCAGCAACTCGATCGCTTCCGGGGCATAATCCGGAGCGATGAGCACTTCGTAAAAAATCGCGTCCACTGCCGAAGCGGTAGCTTCATCTATCGGAGCGTTGGCAATCAGGACGCCCCCAAAGGCGGATACCGGATCGCCGGCCAAAGCGGCTTCCCAAGCCTCCTTCAAACTGGGCCTTGTGGCCACTCCACAGGCATTGGTATGCTTAAGTATGGCAAAAGTCGGTTGGTCCTGCCGGAATTCGGCGATCAAAGCGATGGCCGCATCGATATCCACCAGATTGTTGTAGGAAAGCGCCTTCCCAGCGATTTTCTCCAGCAAATCCTCCAGACGGCCAAAGAAAACGCCTTGCTGGTGGGGGTTTTCTCCATACCGAAGCGTTTCGGATTCCTGGACGCTTTGCTTGAACACGGGGATCGCCGCTACGCGGTTAAAATAGGTAAATATTGCGGTGTCGTAATGCGAACTTACCTGAAAAGCGCGGGCAGCCAGTGCCTGGCGGTCGGCCAGATCCGTGTATCCGGACTTCTCCTGAAGGATTTCCAGCAACATGCCGTATTCCTGGCGGGAAGGTACCACGGCGACGTCCTGAAAGTTCTTTGCCGCAGCCCGGATCAGGGAAATCCCTCCAACGTCAATTTTTTCGATGATCGATTTCTCGTCCTGCGTAGAAGCCAGCGTTTCCTCAAAGGGGTAAAGATCTACGATCACCAGGTCGATTTCGGGGATTTCGTATTCCCGGAGTTGTTTTAAGTGGGCTTCTTCCCGCCGGGCAAGGAGGCCGCCAAACACCTTGGGGTGAAGGGTTTTCACCCTTCCGTCCAGAATAGATGGATAGCCGGTAAGGGTTTCAACTGAAATTACCGGAAAGCCCAGCGATTCAATAAATTCCTGCGTGCCCCGGTGGAGTACAACGTCACACCAAGGCGGTGCAGCTCCCGGATCAAGGGCTCCAGCCCTTCTTTTGAAAAAACGGAAATGAGCGCAGACTGGATTTTTTTGGCTGCCATATTAGGAGATTGAAGTTCCTCGTTTTTAAAAAGCTGCGCAAAAGTACACAAAAGGATAAGAATTGGCAAAAACCCCAAAAAGCCGATTTCCGGAAGCCCCTTCGCAAAGGCTGGAGAGGGCAAACATAATTCTATCCACGACCTTGAAAATCAGCTCTACCGGGGATAATTTGATCATTCTCCCCTGCGAAGCAATTTCCGTTGGGGAGTGCAGAATCTTTTTTTTATAAAAAAAGTAGCCCAGCATCTATGGATGCGGCGGGGAACGCTCAATGGCCGTCCGTTTTTCCGGATTGAGGATCGAGTACCGACCCGAGGTGGAAGCAGGTCCGGCATCGAGGTTCGTACAGATCTTTCTCGCCGAGCATAACGGTTTCTTCGTTGGCAGTAAGCCGGTAGGAATGGACCGCCAGGTTTCCGCAATGGGGGCAAATGGCGTGCACTTTGGTAATGTATTCTGCCACAGCGAGCAATTGGGGTATAGGGCCAAAGGGTTTGCCCCGGAAATCCATGTCCAGTCCGGCAATGATGACGCGCAGGCCGCGCAGCGCCAGCTTCTGGCAATTTTCCGGGAGGTCCTCGTCGAAAAATTGCGCTTCGTCGATTCCAACGACCGTGACGCCCTCCGAAAGGGCGATCAGCTCGTTGGAATGAGCTATCGAAGTAGAATGAATGCTGTTGGCATCATGGGAAACGACCATGGATTCGGAGTAGCGCCGGTCGATCTGGGGCTTGAAAATTTCCACGCGCTGGTTGGCAATTTTAGCTCGTTTGAGCCTCCGGATCAGCTCTTCTGTTTTTCCGGAGAACATGGAGCCGCAAATCACTTCGATCCATCCGCTCCGCTGCCCTCTGAATTGTGGTTCTAAAAACATACCCTTAAATTTTTATTAACAGGGAAAGCGCTTTTCCCACGCATAAACATAAAACCAGAACGCGTTATTAAAAATGGGAAACCGCATTTTTTGAATGCCCGAGGCCAAAAAATTGGGCAGAAACTGCTTATTTCGCATTCAGCCTACAAAACAAATCGAAATGGACCTTCACAACGCACGCATCCTCATCCGGAAACTCAACTCCCTCTTCAAAAGCATCGACGATGCCGAAGCGGATATTTCCCAGATTGAACGGGACCTGATGCTGAGCTACCTCCGGCAATTATACGCGCTTTTTTTGGACGACAAAGCGGTCCTGGCCCCTGCGCCGGCAGAATCCGCGCCCGCTAAAGCCGAGCCCCTCCGCGTTCCGCCGCCGCCGGTGGTTGAGCCGAAACCGGAACCGGCGCCCTTCGATTCCATTCCCAAGGTAGTTCTTCCGGAACCTACTCCGGCGCCAATTCCGGAACAGAAACCGGCGCCAGCGCCGATTCCTGCGCCAGAGCCAATGCTCCCTACGCCTCCCCCCTCCGCGCCCAGGGAGGTTGTTTCCAAACCCGCTTCCTCTGCTTCAAATGCGGCGGTCGATAAGTTGTTCAGCTTCAAGAAAGCCTCCGATTTGTCGGAGCGCCTGAGCGAAAGCCCGATCCAGGACCTGAACAAATCGATGTCGATCAACGACCGCCTGTTGTATATCAACGAGTTGTTTGGCAGAGACCGGAGTGCGCTCGACGACTCCCTCACTTTGCTGAACCGGTTCGACGGGTTCGATGCGGCTCAGAGTTTTCTCCGCAGTCTGGCCGAACAATACCATTGGGGGCAGGACGAGCGGTTTGAAATTGCCCAAACCTTTATCAAATTAGTGCGCCGTAGATTTCCCCAATAACCGGCCATTTTCTTTCGTCGATCTGGCTGGTTTGTGTCCGGAATTCGCCATAACTTGCGGGCAACCCAAACACAAAAACATGAAGAACATAGCCGTTTTCACTTCCGGTGGCGATGCCCCCGGTATGAATTCCTGTATCCGCGCAGTCGTGCGCACTGCCCTGCACCACGACATTCAAACTTTTGGGGTTCTCCGAGGGTATCAGGGCATGATCGATGACGATTTTGTGGAGCTGAAAAGAGAATCGGTCAGCAATATCATCCAAATGGGAGGCACCATTCTTCGCTCCGCCAGCTCGTTGGAGTTCCGCACTCCGGAAGGAAGGCGCAAAGCCTACGAAAATCTGCAAAGGCGAAATATTGAAGGCATTGTGGCCATCGGAGGCGACGGGACCTTCACCGGCGCCAATATCTTCATGCAGGAGTATCCGGACATCCGCATCACCGGCTGCCCGGGAACGATCGACAACGACCTGAACGGCACCGACTATACCATTGGCTATGATACGGCGATCAATACCGCCATGGAGGCCATCGACAAGATTAAAGATACCGCGAATGCCCACGACCGGCTGTTCTTCATCGAAGTCATGGGCCGCGATGCCGGCTTTATCGCTATGGCTACCGCGATTGCTACCGGGGCGGAGGCCGTGCTTATCCCCGAAACGCCTACCGACCTGGACAAACTGATCCAAACGCTCAAAGAAGGCTGGCTGCGGAAAAAATCGTCCAGTATTGTCATTGTCGCCGAAGGTGAAGAAGAAGGCGGGGCCTTCAAGGTGGCGGAAAAGGTCAAGGAAAAGCTCAACTTCTACGAGATCAAAGTGAGCATTTTGGGCCATATGCAGCGCGGAGGCCAACCCACCTGCATGGAAAGGCTCCGCGCGAGCCGGATGGGGGTCGAAGCGGTTGAAGCCTTGCTTCAAGGGAAAAAAGGGGTTATGATCGGGGTAGTAAACGACGAGATCGTTCATACCCCATTCGAACAGGCAATAAAACACAATTTGGTAATCAACCCAACCTTGCTTCGGATGGTTGATATATTGAGCTGACCAATTCGACGTTATGCCAAGAATATTTTCCAGACATTTGATCAACAGCCTTCGTTTCCCCGTGGTCCTGCTTGCCGTTCTTTGGGCTATCCAACTTGTCCAGATGGCGCTCCATCTGGAGTTGGGCTATTGGGGGGTTTACCCCCGGACGATATACGGGTTGAAGGGGATTATCACCCATCCGTTCCTCCATGGCAGTATCGGGCACTTGCTGTCGAATACTCCGCCCCTGCTTTTTCTCACCGCCATGGTCTTGTATTTTTACCGGAGGGTGGCCATTCCCGCGATCACGTTGATCTACCTGCTCACCGGTTTGGCGGTATGGCTATTCGGAAGGCCGGTTTTCCATATCGGCGCCAGCGGGATCATATACGGGTTGGTGGCATTTGTCTTCTGGACCGGCGTTTTTCGGAGAAACCTCAAATCCATTGCCTTGGCAGCCATCGTGCTGTTTTATTACGGATCGATGTTTATGGGGATACTCCCTGGCGAGGAGGGGATTTCCTGGGAGAGCCACCTGCTGGGAGCAGGCAGCGGCATCCTGGTCTCTTTCTGGTTTAAGAACCGGTTGGAATCGGATGAACTCCCCAAAGCCAAAGCCCTGGAGGAAGAAACGCCGTCAAAACCCTATTTCGAAAGCGATCTGTTCGACCAAACCAGGGAGCAGCGCCGGAGAGAAAAGCAGGATCCGCCGGAATTTCCCGGCTGGTTTTCAAACCGCACCTGATTATGCGCCTGGACAACTCCGCGCACCGGCACGACCACTGGTATGCCCGGCTTTTCGCTATGGGATACGACCCTTTTATGCGCAAATTCGAAGACCGTATTCTCGCCAAATACCGCAAGCAGCTTCTGACTCCCTTGCAGGGGAAGGTTCTTGAAATTGGCGCCGGGACCGGGGTCAATTTCCCTTTCTACCCTTCCGGCGCCGAGGTGTGGGCTATCGAGCCTTCCTCCAGTATGATGGACCGAGCCAGAAAGAAACTCGAGGCGCATCCGCCAGCCGCAGCCATACGCCTGATCCTTGCGGGGGTCCACGACCCGGATCTCGATACGCTGATTCAGCAAGCCCAACCCTTTGATGCGATTGTTTGCACGCTGGTATTATGCACCATCCCCGATGCGGATCAGGCGGTTGCGGATATCAAACGCTGGCTGAAACCCGGAGGCAAACTCCTGCTCCTGGAACATATCCATGCGCCCCACGCCCCGATGCGGCATTGGCAAAACTGGCTCAATCCGGTTTGGAAAACATTCGGCGAAGGGTGCAATCTCAACCGCCCCACCGACCAAACCTTGCGCGAATATGGGTTTATTCCCGAATGGGAGCACTATTTCACCAAGGGGCTTCCCTTCTACGTAGCCGTCGGAAAGTTTGCCTAAGCGCGTTTCCGGTACCTGATGCTTATAAGTCGGCAAAGTTCTTAACAAATCCGCTTACCCCGTTGCGCTGCATTTGCGCCTGAAAAGCGGCTGCCTGCTGGGTAGTGGGGAAAGAGCCCACGATGATTTTATACAGGGATTTCCCATTTGCGGTTGACACGTGGACGAATACGGGCTGTCCAAACTTGCTTTTGTACTGGTTCACCAGGGAGAGCACGCTGTCGTAGCTGGAAAACGCCCCAACCTGAACGCCCCAACCTGTTTTGGGTACCTGTTGGAGATTGACTTCGAAGAGGTTTCCGGACGGAGAAGCCGTTCCGCCTGCCCCGGCATTTCCCGAACCGGCCGGCGTGGAAACCGGCGACGTTGGCGTAGACGGAGTAGAAGGCAGTCCGGCGCCTGTGGACTTCCGGCGAAGCGCTTCGGCTACGGCGCGTTCGGCGTTGACCCTTCCGTAGCCATATTTTCGGGAATGTCCGGCGATGTATTCGGAAGGCGAACCGATCTTATCTGCGGTTTGAATAAGGATTTCTTTGACTTCCCGGGCACTGAGATTGGGGTTCGCCGAAAGCATCAGGGCGCAGATGCCGGCTACCAGGGGGGTAGCCCCCGAGGTGCCTCCAAAATGCTTGTAATTGGCGCCTCTGGAACGGCCGTCGACCCAGTACCGGTATTCCCCCTGCTCGTTTGGGTTCCCGCCATCCCAGGCTGCCCGCGCCGCCAGCAGAGGCCATTCCCCATTGGATGGGGCGCAAATAGTGACCTCCATCCCCTGGTTGGAGTAGGACGCAAAGCGGTCTTCGCTGGTAGAGGCTCCCACTGCGATCACATCCGGATGGGCGGCATAAAAATTCACGTAGTTCTTGGAATCGTTGCCCACCGCATAGAGCACAACGCATCCTTTGCCCCCTCTTCCCTCGCGCACTGCCCGGGCAATCGCCTGTTCTTTAATTGAATCGAGGCGATAGGAAGGATCGGTGGTTCCCCAGCTACAGGAAATGATATCCGCGCCATTGGCGACGCAATAAGCAAACATTTGTTCGGTGACGCGGCTGGAGAAGGACGTGCCGCTCACGGGCATAAACCGTGCGTTGGGGGCAACCCCCACCATGCCTTTGCCATTGGAAGACGCGATGGCAATACTGGCGCAAGGCGTTCCGTGGGTATAGCGGGGATCGCCCTGGTTCAGGGAAGGCGAATTGCTCCATAAATCAAACGGCCTGAATACCTTCCCCTGCAGATCGGGGTGCGACAGATCAAAACCATTGTCTATCAAAGCGACTGTGACGGTATTCGCGCCCAGGGACCCCAGGCGTTTCCATGCGGCAACCACTTTGGCGTCGGCGCCGCGGGCAAGGCGGGCCTGCGCATCCGGAACGAACCCGTTGTTCTGCAGGTACCATTGATGCGCCAGAAGCTGATCTGCTGGCAGGTTGAAATCGTAGTCGTCCAGCAACGTATCAAAATCCGGCTGGGCCAGTTTCACGAGGCAGGATTCCTGCGCCAACTGGGCTACCCGGATGGGGTTTTTGCTGCGGGCGGTTACTTTGACCACGATTTGGTCCTCCGACCGCCGTTCCACCAATTCGAGTTGAAACTCGTCGATCACAATCTGCTGCTCTTCTTCGCTGACGCCGGGTTCGAACGTTAGGAACAACTCCCCCGTAGGTATCAGGGGGCGTTCACTCCCTTCGGGAAAATACACATGCGTACCCACCTCCACCTCCTCGTTTTGGCGGACTTGATCCAGTTTATCCTCTATGGTTCCTTCCCCGGTTTCCAACTCGACCAGCTGAAATCCGCTCATATTGGGATGGATTTCCTGCTGGACATAGTCCGGAGCAACCAGGCTTCTGGAGGAGGGGTTCATGCGCAAGCCGACGAGCCGCTTGCTTTTGCGCAGGCGCAATTCCCCTTTATCGCTTTGAATGCAAATCTTTCCCATCGATGATCCGTTTAAAGTTAACGAGCAGAACGGTCGCTTGACCTATTCCAATGTAGGCAAATTTACATGGATTGGTTGGGGATAAAACGAAAAAAGGCGGGTATTTGTGTTATACCCGCCTTTTTCTGCCCATGCAGCCGGAGATTAAGCCCTTTCCAGATAGAACTCATCGTACAATTTCTGGAGTTTCTTGCGGGCAAAGAAAATGCGGCTCTTGATGGTTCCAAGCGGAGAGCCCAGCTCTTCGGCAATTTCTTCGTACTTAAACCCTTCGTAGGCCATCATGAAGGGTTTGCGGAAATCTTCCGGCAAGGTATCCACCATCCCCATCAGTTCCGTAAACTCCACCGTGGTTTCTCCGTCGTTGGGGATCATTTCGGTTCCGGAGTCGAGGTAATAGTTGTTGGGGGTCTGATCGATGATCAGGTTGCGGCGCAATTTTTTCCGGTAGTTGTTGATGAAAATATTGCGCATGATGGTCACTGCCCAAGCCTTGAAATTGGTGCCGGGATTGTATTTCTCTGCATTGGTGATGATCCGGTAGGCAGTATCCTGATAAAGATCCTCTGCATCCACGTTATTCCCTGTAAGCTTTAGGGAAAAAGCCCTCAGGGAAGCGCTGATCCGGTCGAGCTGCTCCTGAATCTGATTTTGGATTTCGTAGATCATTTCGTCGGTGATTTTTTCAGGGACGCTTGTAATAATTATTTACAAATTTACTTTTACCCCCACACAAATGCAAATAGATTTTTCTATTTAGACTGAATTCGGATTAAAAGGTAGCCTTCCAGACACTTAACCCGCAGGTTTTCCCCGCTAACTCCTGCTATGTTAATTTTTTTAACAAAACTGAACCAAGCGGCCCTTTAGGTGTATTCTTAAGTTAGACGTTAGTGGTTAGTGGTTAGTGGTTAGTGGTTAGTGGTTAGTGGTTGGTAGTTGGTTCAAACGGCGGCGCCTAATTTAAGAAACAGCCCCCTGCTCTAAGTTCTAACGTCTAACAGCTAACAGCCAACGTCTCATTAAAAAGACGGTTATCGGAACCCAATCCGTTGTGTGGCGGCGGAAGAAAATTTTCGAAAAATTCATCTTTTTCCGGCTTTTGCCGTTTGTCATGGAAAGTATAAAGAGAAAGGAAAATCAACCAAGCAGTCCGTTTATGAACGAAACGCCGGATAATTTCGGGCAGATCTATCTGAACAGCAACATCCGCTTCCTCCGCAAGAGCTTTGGCTGGAGCCAGGAGGAGTTGGGCGCCCGCATTGGCCTGAACCGCGGCAATATCGCCTCCTACGAAAACGGTACTGCAGAGCCCAAGATTTGCAACCTGCTCAAAATGGCCGCCCTTTTCCGGGTATCCCTGATTGACCTTACCCAGAAAGACCTCAGCCAATCCGCCGACGGGCATCTTCCGGGTTCCCCCTCCCCGGCAGAACTGGAAGCCCTTCAAAACGCCCTCCACCGGGCCAACGAACTCCAATCCGTCATGGAAGGACTTCGGATCTGCTGCCATTTTAAAATGAAAAATATCGAGGACGCCTCGCTCAACGACCTCCAGGTGATCGCCGTCCACTTCGAAGAACTTTTCAACACGGCCCAATCCCTCATGCAAGAGCACAAAAACCTTCTGAGCTCCCTCAACAGCAGGCCATAGTCCGGCCGCTCCTCCGGGTTTACTATAAGCCATCTCAAACCTATTGCATATGGCCTCCCCTGGCGCCCTCTCCCTTGCTCAACCCCTTAACCACTCAACCACCACCCCAACCCCGTCCCCGTCAACCGTCCCCGTCCCCGTCCCGTCAACCCCGTCCCCCGTCTCCCGTCTCCCGTCTTTTTCTTATCTTTGTTCTTTTAAGGCCACGCAGCCAGGAACTAACAGCCCAACGGATGCCCATTTCGCATGGAGATCAACTTTTGGATTGGTACAATCGCTGACCAAAGCGGAGAAGCGGAATTTCCGGCTATACGCCCGCCGGATACAGGGAGAAAGCGATGCCAAATTTATGCAGTTGTTCGATCTGCTGGAAAAGCAAAAGGAATTCCACGAGGAAGCGCTCCTGCGCAAAATGAAAGGCGCCAGCAAAAGCCAGTTCTCCAATCTGAAACGGCACCTATATCAGCATATCCTGACCAGTTTGCGGTTGCTGGAGATGGGAAAACGGGAGGAGATCCAGGTGAGGGAGTGGATGGACTATGCCGATATATTGTACGGAAAAGGGCTTTACCTGCAGGCCTTGAAGTTGCTGAGCAAAGCCAAAACCCTGGCCATATCTATGAACCACGATCTTTTGCACCTGGAGATCGTCGAGTTTGAAAAACGGATCGAATCGCGGCATATTACCCGCAGTACTACGGAACGCATGGAAGGACTTACCGAGGAAGCCCAAAACGGAGCCAAATCAATGCGACGATTGTCGAACTGTCCAACTTCAAGCTGATCCTCCAGCGGCGGTTTATCAACTTCGGCCACGTCAAGTCCGCCGGAGACCGGCAGGCTGCGGAACGTTTTTTTCAGGACCACTTCCCATCGATTCGTCAGAGCAAGCCTACTTTTTTTGAAGAAGTGTACCTATGCCAGGTGTATTACTGGCAGCACTACCTTTTGGGAGAATACGCCCGCTGCCTGGAGTTTGCGCAGCAATGGGTTCGTCTTTACGACCGGGATGCGCGGATGATTGACCCCGACGTGGATATGTACCTCATCGGGCTGAACCACCTGCTCGTATCTTCCTTTTCGCTCCGGGATTATGAGGTATTCCGGGACACCTTAACCCGGTTGGAAACGTTCCGCAGCGGGCAGTATGCCCGCCTGAACTACAACTCCAAGATCCTGTCGTTTCTCGCCGTGCACCAGGGAAGGTATAACCTGCATTTTCTGGAAGGGAGTTTCCAGGAGGGACTTAAACTAATTCCCCGGACGCTGCGGAGGTTAAAAATTTATGAAGGCCGGCTCGATCCCCATAAGGTGCTGATTCTGTATTACAAAATAGCCTGGATGTACATGGGCGCGGGGCAGCCGGGAAGCGCCATTGACTACCTCAACAAAATCCTGAA
Organism: Haliscomenobacter sp.; assembly: GCA_016713275.1. Taxonomy (GTDB): domain Bacteria; phylum Bacteroidota; class Bacteroidia; order Chitinophagales; family Saprospiraceae; genus JADJPL01. The sequence goes on along the minus strand of JADJPL010000006.1, from coordinate 321,107 downwards.
TGCACCGGGAAAATCCTTGCGGGAAGACCTCCAGGCCTACACCCAGCTTTTGTTTATTATGGCCCATTACGACCTGGAAAATTTTGACATGTTGGATTACCGGATCCAGAACACGGCCCGGTTCATCAGCCAGATGAAGGAATCCAGCAAGCTACAAAAAGAGGCGATCCTGTTTTTCCGAGCCCTGTTAAGCGCTCCTCCCTCCGCCCGGCTGGCGCTCTTTGAAGGGTTTGGCGCCCAGTTGGCCGAGTACCGCAATGACCCCTACGAACAGCGGGCCTTCATTTTCCTCGACCTCCCCGCCTGGGTCGATGCCAAAATTCAGGACCTGCCCCTTGCTGCTGTGGTTGCCCAGCGGTTCACCTGCAGGCAACAGTTCGCAGGGAAATAAAAGATTTTTTTCAGATACTCTTTCCTTTTATCGCAGAGATCCTTATTTTTGCGCTCCAATTGTTTGTTAACGGAGATAATGTACCATTATGGCAAACCATAAATCAGCTGAAAAACGCATTCGCCAAACTGCCAAGCGCCGTATTGCCAACCGCTATTACAAGAAAACGGCGCGTACGACCATCCAGAAATTTCGCGCTCTGACGGATAAAACAGAGGCCGAACAGCTATTGCCCAAATTAGTCAGCATGATCGACAAGCTGGCAAAAAGCAATACCTGGCATCCGAATAAAGCTTCCAACCTCAAAAGCAGCCTGATGAAGCACGTCAATGAGCTGAATTAGACGTTAGACATTCGAGGTTAGAGGTTAGACGTAGGGACAAAAGCGCTGGAAGAATACCTGTTCTTCCAGCGCTTTTGCTGTTATACCCATTCCAGCCGGTATTTTTCGATCAGGTAGGTTAGCCACTGATCGGCCAGTTTTTCTGCAACGCTGTTTTGCTTCAGCCGTTGGTTCAGATTGGAGAAGTCGACGTGGTCCATGACTTGATCCTGATTAACACAACTGAATACGAACGATTCTTTTCCGGTATCTGGGTCTACGTGCCGTTGCAGGCATTGAGCGCATACCGCCTTCATCATGCACTGCATGGGGGAGTTGATAGAAGCCACCCCAACATGATTTGGATGCAGGTAGGGTTTGAGTGCCAAGTGCCGTTGCCGGGCAACAGCGTTCATCATGCGGTCGGAACCGATGGCGATAAGCCTTGTCGCTGCATCGAGCCGGATGGGGGTTTCGCCGAGTTCCCCTTCGGCATAAGCGATCATGGCCTGGATGATGTTGCCGGTGAACGATTTGTCCTGAGGCCGGATGGCTTCGATGGGGTCGCCAGCATCCACGCTGTACACCACCACGTCGGTATGGGCTTCGATCTCTTCCCGTTTGTAGAAATCGGCTTTCTTTTTATAGCCGGCAAAATAGATCACGTTCCCGCCTTTTTCTTTGTACGCTTTGGCAATAGAAAACAACACAGCGTTGCCCAATCCGCCGCCCAGAAGGAGCACGGTAGCGTTTTCTTCGATTTCTGTAGGTTCTCCGGTAGGTCCCATAAGCACCACCTGCTGCCCAGGCTTCATCATAGCGACCATGCGGGAACTGGCGCCTACTTCAAGCAGGACGGTTCCTACCAGGCCGCGTTCCTTATCCACCCAGGCGCCGGTTAGGGCGAGGCCTTCGACCATAAGCCGGGTATCCTCCACGACCAGCGCATCGGTTTCGTAATTCTGAAGCCGGTAGAACTGGCCTGGCCGAAACTTTTTAGCCGCCATAGGGGCATACAGGACCAATTCTACAATCGTGGGGGTCAAGCGGATCACCCCGACTACCTTGGCCCGAAGCTGATCGGCGAGCGTGTCGAAGAAAGGAACCAGTTCGTCCGCGTTAACCTGGGGATACACTTCGCCAAACCCAAACAGCTCCACCACCTTTTTATACCCAAATTTAGCGGAAGCCATCGCTTTGACCACGTTGCCGGCGTATTGGGGGTGGTTGTCGCCGTAAAACGTGACGAACTTTCCGTCTTTCTCGTATGAGGTGAAAAAGCCGGTTTCGTTCTTTGCCGCTTCCACCAGCCTGCCTGTTCCGTTGGCGTCCGCAACATGACTTTTGTAGTACTCGTCCCAGGAGTCAAGATGAAAGGTTCCCGGGTTTTCGCGTTCGTACATCACGTTGGGAACGGTGCCCGCCGCAACAATCAGGGTTTTTGCCGGTACCCTGAAGGTCTGTCCTCCGGATGTCCACTTGCCATCCACCAGGTCCATCGTTTCAAAAACCGCTTCGCGGATCGCTCCGTAAGCATCGGGAACGACTTCCAGGGGGGACATTTTTTCTACAAAAAAAATGCCCTCCTCGAACGCTTTGATGATCTCCTCGTGATTAAGCCTGTAGGCGGGAGCATCGTGCATCGATTTGCGGTAGTAGATGTGCACGCCTCCCCATTCCTGGAGAAAGGGAATAAAGTTGGGGGTCTCTCCGGCTTCGGCGGCGCGTTCACGTTCGTTGGCAATCACCTCGGCATGCCGGAGAAAAGTATGCAGAATGGATTTTTCTTCTTCGTCGAAGAGGCGGTCTAGCAGATCCATGCCCATCGTTTTAGCCAACTCGTCGTACCGGGCCTTTATTTTGCTCACCTGAACGGGATAATAGGCCATCAACTCGGTAGCGGTGTCCACCGCCGTAAGCCCTCCTCCAATAACAATCGCCGGGAGCTGTACCTGCAAATTGGCCATGGAATCCTTTTTCCCGGCGCCGGTAAGCTGAAGCGCCATCAGGAAATCGCTCGCTTTGCGCACGCCCCGGATGAGGTTGTTTTTCATGGTGACAAACGTAGGCTTGCCTGCCCCGGTTGCCAGGCATACATGGTCAAACCCAAAGTCCCAGGCATCTTCCACCGTCAGGGTCCCCCCAAACCGCACGCCGTCGAACAACTGGAATTGGGATCTGCGCAACAGGTTGAGGTAAATAACCGTGAGAAAATTTTTATCCCAGCGCACGGTAATGCCATACTCCGAAACGCCGCCAAAACCCAACAACACGCGTTCATCCAGACGGTTCACCAGAGAAGAAAAATCGTGCACAGGCTCAAAAGGCGTATCGCCGTCGCCCACCAGCGCTTTATCCAGAGGTTCAATCTTGAGGCCGTCGATGCCGGCCACAGCAAACCCTTCGTTGAGCAAATAATGCGCCAGCGTATAGCCGGCAGGGCCCATGCCCACCACCAGGATCTTTTTCCCGTTGTAAGGAAGCGCATGGGGGCGCTGGATATTCAGCGGGTTCCAGCGGGTGAGGAGGGAGTATATTTCAAAGCCCCAGGGCAGGTTAAGGACGTCGGTCAGAATGCGGGTCTCCACCTGTGGAATGTCGACGGGGTCCTGCTTTTGGAAAATGCAAGCTTTCATGCAATCGTTGCAAATCCGGTGGCCTGTACCCGGGCAAAAGGGGTTATCGAGGGTGATGATGGCCAGAGCGCCGATCGCGTCTCCCTGGCTTTTAAGCAAATGGGATTCCGAAATCTTTTGGTCCAGCGGGCACCCTTTCAAAGGGTAACCCAGGGGATTTTTTTTAAACCCGTTGGCATCTTTGAACCCCTTGGAGCACGAGTCCTTATCCCGTTCATGGCAGATAACGCAATAATCGATCTCGCTGCCGGCTTCTCTTCCGGAGCAACGCGCATCCGTAAGCGCGAACCCATCGCGGCGGCGGTAGTGTTGCTCAGGTCCTCGCAGGACATTGGGAATATCGGTCTCCACGGTATGGCATTCAACCAGCCGGTCAAAGTCTGTTTTGCCAGGCAGGCGGAAGCTCACCCAGTCGCGGGTTTCGGGCGTTTGGCGGTAGTAGTGCGCCACGCTCCACCGCTCCAGAAGGGAAAGCAAGCCGGCCAGAAAGCCCAGCAGCTCCTCGTCGCTTTCGCCGGAAGGGAGTCCCTCCGTTAGCGCTGGACTGCCCTGCACGCGCTGGATAAAAGCCGCGAGGTATTGCCTGCCTTCGGCAGAAAGCCCTTCTTTGGCCGCTTTTTCCTGAGCGGCGAGTTCTTGCGCCATAGCCGCCATTTCCAGTTCGGGATCGCCGGAAGGAATGCCTTCAAACCCTTTTTTAAGGGCGTTGATTTGGGCGTCCAGCGTTGAAAGGTCGGGAACAAGGGCATCCAGGTCTTCTCTGGAAATTTTCTTCAGCGCCCGGCGGATGAAAAAGTCTTTCTTAAAGGCAAACAGGACGTGTTCTTTCTCCGCTTCGATCCGGAAAGGTTTACACGCGGTTTCCACCCCAAACATCCGTTCTATAAACGCGCTCAGGTAGGGCGCCATCGCGACAAGGAGATCGGACTTTTCCACGTCGGTCATCCCGGCGCCCTTCTGGTTCCTATAATCCTCAAATTGGCGGAACAATTCCGGGTTTATTGTTTTGACCTCTTCGTAAAAAACAGAGGTTAGAAAAGCCAGCTTGTCCGGTCGAAACAGGTCTTGGTATGAAAACCCAGGAATATGTAAAACAAGCGAATGCATGAGGCTGTGTTTTTCGATTGGGTTATTGCTTTCCACTAAAGGCACGAAGGTACGGGAAGGTTGCGTATAATGCCAAGAAAATCGCCGTGGCGTATGGGTTCTGGGCGACAGCGCATGTGTTAAAAACAATTTTATATCTTTGCAAACGAACGTTCATTCGCGAGTTATGCCAAAATTTCACACCTTACGCATTAAGGAAATACGGAGGGAGGCCCCGGGCTGCGTGTCGGTTGCGTTTGACGTGCCGGAAGAAGCGCGCGGGGAGTATCTTTTCCAGGCGGGACAATACCTGACGCTTCGGACCGAGCTCAACGGGGAAGATATTCGCCGCTCGTACTCCATTTGCAGTAGTCCCGGGGAGAACGAGCTCCGCGTGGCCATCAAGCAGCTCCCGGGAGACACGTTTTCCACCTTTGCCAATGAGCGCCTGAAAGAAGGAACCACGCTGGAGGTCATGACTCCTATGGGGAATTTCCATACGCCGATCCATCCGGACCATTGCAAAAACTACGTCGCGTTCGCGGTAGGTAGCGGGATTACCCCGGTGATCTCCCTGATGAAAGCCATTTTAGAAGGAGAGCCTCAAAGCGTTTTTACCCTATTTTACGGCAACCGGACCACCGAGTCCATCCTTTTCCGCGAAGCGCTGGAAGGGTTGAAAAACCGCTATCTGAACCGGTTGGGGCTATTTCACATACTCAGCAGGGAAGACCAGGGAAGCGACCTGCTCAGCGGCCGGATCGACGAAGCCAAATGCGCGACCATCTTCTCCCGCCTGATCGACCCCGCTGAAGTAGACGAATGCTTTCTTTGCGGTCCGGAGGCCATGATCCGAAGCATTCGGGAGCAGTTGGAATCGCTTGGGGTGGACCGGAAGCGGATCCATTCTGAACTGTTCACCACGGGACTAAGCACGGAGCGCCGTCAAAAGCCCGTTTGGCAAGGGGAAGGCCCTGCGATTCAGAGCAGCGTCACGATCCGGCTCGACGGGAATACCTTTCGGTTTGGGATGCCGTCGCATGGAGAAACCCTCCTCGAAGCGGCCCTGAAAGCCGGCGCTGATCTGCCGTTTGCCTGCAAAGGAGGCGTTTGCTGCACCTGCAAGGCCAAATTGCTCGAAGGCGCAGCGGACATGGAAGTGAACTATGCCCTCGAACCAGATGAACTGGAGGCCGGGTACATCCTCGCCTGCCAAGCCCACCCCAAAACCGCCACCTTGATTATCGATTTTGATAGCTGATTGCCGCCATGGAAAAAGTAGAAAAGCCCAAGAGACAACACATCCTCGAATCCGCCGCCATTCTCTTCCGGGATAAAGGATACTCCGCCACCTCGATGCGGGATTTGGCCCGCGCTGTCGGGCTGCAGGCCTCCAGCCTGTACAACCACATCGAATCCAAAGAAAAACTCCTTCAGGAAATCTGCCTGGCCAACGCCCTCAAATTCCTCTCTATGATGGAGAAAGTGGAGGCTATGGATATCCCGGTAGCCGCGAAAGTGGAGCAGTTGCTGCGCCTGCATATAAGGACTGCGATCCAGGACGTCACCTCGGTCACTTCCTTTAACGACGAATGGAGGCACCTTGGAGAACCCTACCTTTCGGATTTCAAAGACATGCGCCGGGATTACGAACAGCGCTTTATCCATATCCTCCGGCAGGGAATTGAAGCGGGAGAAATCAGGGCGCAAGAACCCCAGGTTGTTCTCTACACGCTCTTTTCCTCCCTCCGCTGGCTGTACGATTGGTTTCAGCCCGGCAGGCGGCTTTCTGCCCCCGACGTAGAAGAAGAAATCCTGAACCTCCTCTTCTATGGCCTTCGCTGTAGCTCGGAATTGGATTCCGAGAGTGTTTGACGGATTTGAAATCCGTCAAACGGCCCCGGAATGCAATTCCGGGGTACATTTCCGGAATGCCATTCCGGGGGACATTTCCGGAATGCAATTCCGGGCTACATTTCCGGAATGCAATTCCGGGGGACATTCCCGGAATGCAATTCCGGGGGACATTTCCGGAATGCAATTCCGGGGGACATTTCCGGAATGCAATTCCGGGGGACATTTCCGGAAGGGCATTCCGGGGGACAGAACAAAACGAACAAACGTTCGTTTTTTTATAAAAATCGTTATGTTTGTATACGGAACTTCATTTGAACCCTTCCGGATCGAACGATTCAGGAACCACAACCCAAAAAACCAATGAACGCCGAACAACTGGAGAAAACCTTTCAGGACAAAGTGGACGCTGAAATTCGGATCGAGCCGAGAGACTGGATGCCGGAGGCCTACCGCAAAACCCTGATCCGCCAGATCTCGCAGCACGCGCACTCGGAGATTGTGGGGATGTTGCCGGAGGGAAACTGGATCACCCGGGCCCCTTCGCTGCGCCGTAAAGTCGCGTTGCTGGCCAAGGTCCAGGACGAGGCGGGCCATGGATTGTACCTGTACAGCGCCGCGGAAACCCTGGGGGTGGAGCGGGAAACGCTGATCGACGAATACCTTTACGGCAACGCCAAATACAGCAGTATCTTTAACTACCCCACCCTGAATTGGGCGGATATCGGCGCGATTGGCTGGCTCGTCGACGGGGCGGCCATTATGAATCAGGTGCCGTTGTGCCGCTGCTCGTATGGGCCTTACGCCCGGGCGATGGTGCGCATTTGCAAAGAGGAAAGTTTTCACCAGCGCCAGGGGTACGAGATCATGCTCACCTTGTGCCGGGGATCGGAGGCTCAGAAAGCCATGGCCCAGGATGCCCTGAATCGCTGGTGGTGGCCTTCGTTAATGATGTTTGGACCGCACGACAGCGACTCGCCCCATTCTGAGCAATCGATGAAATGGAAGATCAAACGCCTCTCCAACGACGAGTTGCGGCAGCGCTTCGTGGATGTAACCGTCGAGCAGGCCCATTTCCTCGGCATTGCGATTCCAGACCCGGACCTTCGATGGAATGAAGAACGAGGCCATTACGATTTCGGCCCCATTAACTGGGCTGAATTCTGGGACGTCGTCAAAGGCAATGGCCCCTGCAACCGCGACCGCATCCGGGCACGCCGCAAAGCCCACGAAGAAGGGCAATGGGTGCGGGATGCCGCCATGGCCTACGCCGAAAAACGAAAAGCCCGGCAAACCGCAGCCGAAGCGGTTGCCTCTCCAACGCCTGTAGCAACCTACTCATAAACCACCAGCAATATGAAAAAAGACTGGCCTCTTTGGGAAGTGTTTATCCGGAGTAAAAATGGCCTCCACCACAAACACGTGGGAAGCCTCCACGCGACTGATGCCCAAATGGCTATAGAGAATGCCCGCGATGTCTACACCCGCAGAAGCGAAGGCGTAAGTTTATGGGTGGTGGAATCGAAATACATCACTGCCTCCAGTCCTAACCAAACGGAGTCCTTGTTCGAACCAGCTGATGACAAGATTTACCGCCACCCTACTTTTTATTCACTCCCGGATGAAGTCAAAAATATTTAAACGGTGGGATTGGTGGTTGGTGGTTGGTGGTTAGTGGTTGGTGGTTAGTGGTTAGTGGGTGGTGGGTGAGTGATCCTGTTTTTTCATAGAATACACCCCCGTCCTCCGTAAACCGTCCTCCGTAAACCGTAAACCGTAAACCGTAAACCGTAAATCGTACCTCATTGAACCTTGAACCTTCCCATTTCGAATACCTTCTCCGCCTGGCCGACAACGCCCTGATCCTTGGGCAGCGGCAGTCGGAATGGTGCGGGCACGGGCCTGTGCTGGAGCAGGATATTGCCTTGACCAACATCGCGCTGGATCAAATCGGGCAGGCGCGGATGTTATTGGCCTATGCAGGCAAGGTCGAAGGAAAGGGGCGCACCGAAGATGCCCTGGCGTTCTTGCGGGATGCGGGCGAGTTCCGCAACCTGCTATTGGTGGAACAACCAAATGAAGACTGGGGGTATACGATCCTGAGGCAGTTTTTTTTCGACGCCTTTAATTTCTTTCTTTACCAGGAGCTTTGCGATAGCGCCGACGCCGAACTGGCGGTAATTGCCCAGAAAGCGATCAAAGAGATCACCTACCACCTGCGGTTCAGCTCGGAATGGGTGATCCGGCTGGGAGACGGCACCGGCCTGAGCCATCGGAAAATGCAGGAAGCCGTTTCCGATCTCTGGATGTATACGGGTGAAATGTTCCTCCCCGACGCGATCGACGAATGGGCGAAGGACGCAGGGATAGGACCCAGCCTCCAGGCCATTCATGTGCAATGGAACGCCCGCGTTCGGGAAATTTTCAAAGAAGCCACCCTGGAACTGCCCGAATCCGGGTGGATGCAACAAGGAGGCAAACAGGGTATTCACACCGAACATTTGGGCTATATCCTCGCCGACATGCAATTCCTTCAGCGGGCTTACCCCGGCCTCGAATGGTAAGCCAATGCCCCTCCCCCGATTTCCCTCTCCCATCCTTGAATTATTGAGCGCCAATTAGTAATTTCAGCCCTGTTTGGATCCAACCGATCCCCCTGCTCCCTCTTAATCCCTCTAATCCCTAAATCCCTTCTCATGAAGGACGTGATCGATCTGTACCGGAATATTGTCATTGAAATCGCTACGCCCTATAGCACAGGAACGGGATTTTACCTCCAGGGGTCGCGTTTGATCGTAACTAACGAGCATGTCGTTCGCGACAATCGGGAGGTAGTGGTTCACGGCAAGCATTTGCCCAAACAGCTTGCCCGGGTCGTGTTCACCGATCCCAAACACGATATCGCGTTGCTGGAAGCTCCGGCGACGGCAGAATTGCCGGAAGTCAAGTTGTCCACGGCGGAATCCATTCACGAAGGCGATCCGGTCATTGCCATCGGCCACCCTTTTGGGCTAAAATACACCGCAACGCAGGGAATCATTTCCAATACCCGGCACGAGATGAACGACGTGCTGTACATTCAGCACGACGCCGCGCTTAATCCGGGCAACAGCGGAGGGCCTTTAGTGAATCTGGGAGGGGAAGTCGTAGGCATTAACACGTTTATCCTGCGCGACGGCAACAACATCGGCTTCTCGCTTCCGGCGCCAATCCTGCAGGAAGCGATCCGGGCCTTCCTCGAATCCGGACGTCAGACCAGCACGCGCTGCTATTCGTGTTCCAATCTGGTTACCGCGACGACTATCGAAGACAAGTATTGCCCCCACTGCGGCGCCAAAGTGGTACTCCCCGACGAGGTCGAGCTCTATGAGCCGGTGGGAATTTCTAAAACCGTGGAAGAAATGCTTCGCCAAACCGGCCATCAGGTGGAGTTATCGCGCAGAGGACCGAATAACTGGGAAGTCCAGCACGGCACGGCCAAGATCAACATCGCGTACTATGAAAAGACCGGATTGATCACCGGCGATGCGTACCTGTGCATGGTGCCCAAGGAAAACATCAAACCGCTGTACGAGTTTTTGCTCCGGCAGAACTACCTCATGGAAGGGCTTTCCCTGAGTATAAAAGACCAGGACATCATTCTTTCGCTGCTTATTTACGACCGCTACCTCAATCTGGAGACGGGCCTGCACCTGTTTAAATACCTTTTCGAAAAAGCGGACTACTACGACAATATCCTGGTGGAACAGTTCGGAGCCATCTGGAAGCACGAGGAGAATGGATAACCCCTTTGGCAAGGATACCAGGATCGGGGTGAAGTTTGGGACAAGCCCCGGGAAAAACCCGGCAATTTTTTCTTTCCGTGAAGGCAATAAGCCCACTTTTTTGAGGTTTTTAGGGAATAAACCAGACAAGGCCCTGAACGGCTATTTTCAGTTCGGGTATGGTCGAAGAGCGCCTCTGCAAAGAAGCGGAACCGGCATTTCACCTGCAATATTATGCCGCTTACCGGCGTTTTGGTGATGCCGGTTTTCAGCGGCGCCTATGCTTTAACACTTGCCCTTCCTTTGATTTGAGGGAGTTTGCGTATACTTGTGTTTGAAATAACCTTGAAATCATACAGCTAACATTGCCAAATCCGCCTGCAAAGTTCATCTTATGAAAAAATCCCAATTCCTGACCGGTCTTCTTTTCTTTGTCCTGGTTTCGGCTTCTATCCAAGCCCAGGACATCCATTTTTCTCAGTTTTATATGTCGCCCCTCAACCTCAACCCGGCGATGACGGGCGTCATGAACTGCAACACCCGCCTGGTGGCGAACTACCGCAACCAATGGGCCAGCGTGTTGCGTTCGAATGCCTTCCGTACCTATTCCGTCTCTTATGATCAGCGCGTTCCGGTAGGGCGGTATGATTATTTCGGCATTGGCGGAACGTTCTGGGGAGATCGTGCCGGCGAAGCCAACTTCTCTACCCTGACGGGGAAAGCGTCGTTTTCGTATAGCAAACGCATGGGTGGCTACCGGGACAAAGCCAATTACCTCGTGGTAGGCGCTGAAGCCGGCGCAGCCCAGCGAAGCATTGATTTCTTAAACCTCCGTTGGGGTACGCAACACGACGGCGAAGGGGGATTTGACCCCACCCGCGACCCACAGGAGGGCCGTTTCGACCGCGACAACTTCATTTTCGCCGACCTGGCTGCCGGGTTGCTTTGGTTTATGGTTTTTGACGACAACGCCAACTTTTACCTTGGCGGCGCATTCCATCACCTGAGCAGGGCAAACCTGTCGTTCGACTCGGAAAGCGAAGATTTGATCTTTACGCGCCTGACGCTCCACGCCGGCGGCGAATTCCCTATGACCAGCAAAGTAGGCATCCTTCCAGGGGCTATTCTGATGCGCCAGGGGCCGCTGATGCAGGTCAACGCCGGCGCCAGCCTTCGGTTTAATCTGGGCGAAGGGCGCGAAGCAGCCAGCCAGGCTTTCCAGATCGGCTTATGGACCCGGATCGCCAATAAACTCGACGCCGGGGTGCTGCAGGATGCCCTCATCCTTTCTACCCGGTTCGATTTCAACCAATTCAGTCTTGGTTTCAGTTACGACGTCAACACGTCCCAGCTCAAACCGGCCACTAATTCGCAGGGGTCTTTTGAATTTGGGATGGTATACAAAATCTGCGGAAAAGTAAACAGGGGCGTTTATTGCCCTGATTTCTAATAGGTTTATGCCCCTCGCGGGCTTGTTCAAGTCAAGAGAATACTACATTTTTTTCCGATCTGCCTGGATTTAATTATCTTGGGGACAGGAAAACTTTAAAGCTCACCAACGTATGTTTGGCACCAACAAAACCGAATCGCCAAAGGGAGGCACTCCGGCTGCCGGAGCAGGAGTAGGGAACTCCTTTAACAGCCTGGTCGCAGGTACGACCATTGAAGGCACTGTCCGTTCGGAAAAAGATATCCGAATTGAAGGCAAGATCAAAGGCAAGCTCTTTTGCGACGCCAAAGTGGTGATTGGCCCTTCGGGCCAAATCGAAGGCGAGATGCGCTGCGTCAACGCCGTGATTGAAGGAAAAATGGATGGCGCCCTTTTTGTAAAAGAGTTGCTGAATATCCGGGACAGCGCCCAGGTTTCCGGCGACGTCACCACGGGGAAGCTCGTTATCCAATCCGGTGCAGTCTTTAACGTCAACTGCACGATGGGAGGTCAGCATTCCGCCCCGGCAACATCGGCAGGACCCGCCAAAGCGGCAAAGGACGGAGGCATGGGGCAAACGGCGCCAGAAAGTGCCAAAGCCTGAACCCGCTAAACGAGTTCCGGACCGGATGCGCGACCTGGCGAAATACTCCGGCCTGGCTTTTCAAATTGGGTTTATCATTCTGGCCGGCGCCCTGCTGGGCAAGTGGCTGGATCGTTATTTTCAGCTTCCCAAACCTGTTTTCACCCTCTGCCTTTCGCTCCTCTCCGTGTTTGCCGCGCTATATTTTTCGTTAAAAGATTTTATCGGGAAAAAACCGCCCAGCTAAGTGCCGCCCGCTTATGGATTCCAGAACGTTTTTCAGCCAATTGGCCTGGGCAATGGGCCTGGCGACAGCCGGAATCCTTGCTTTGTATGCGATCCCAGCCCTGCATGCGGGAATTCCTCTGGCCTGGATCGCCCTGTGTTTTTTTATTGGCTTCAGCCTGGTCCTTTATGTTGCCGCCAAACGGACAGCTAAAAGCCCGAAGAAAACGCATTTCATCAACCTCGTCTTGGGCATGACCATCCTCAAAATGCTGTTTTCCTTCGTCCTGATCGCCGCATATAGCCACTGGGCCCACCCGGCGAGCAACTTATTCGCCCTACCTTTCTTTGGGATCTACCTGATTTTCACTATTTTTGAAACAGCCTTCATGATCCGCGTTGGAAAAAGCTAACTTCAACAACAGCCCTTCCTCCTACGGTTTCCATCCAGGCTGGATTGCCTCCAAATAGCAAACCAATACCCAAACAAATATGGCCCAAGTGCACGAAATTTACCGCATTACGGTTAATGGCCAACAAAACTTTGAGGTCGATGGAGATAGCCTGGATTTTCTCCCTTCCGGCCCGGACACCTTCCACGTTCTCCTGAACGGAAAGCGGTTTAACGCCAAGCTCCTTCGAGCGGATTACCACAACAAGTCCTTCGAATTCGTCATCAACGGCGGCGTCTATCAGGTCGTCCTGGCCGATGCCTACGATCAGTTGGTGGATCGCCTGGGCCTGGCCAAGCATACGATCACCAAGATCAAGGAAATCAAAGCGCCTATGCCCGGCCTGGTGCTGGAAATCAGCGTTAAGGAGGGGGACACGGTAGAGAAAGGGCAATCACTGCTCATTCTAGAAGCCATGAAAATGGAGAACGTGCTAAAATCCCCTGGCGATGGGGTCGTGAAGCGGATTTTGTCGACAAAGGCCGCCCCCGTCGATAAAAATCAGCTCCTGCTGAAATGGATTAGGCCCAGTTTACCAGACTTGGGACTGTCTCAAAAGACGGTTTTTGCCCAAGGCAGCAAAAAATTTTTTTTTTTCTTTCAACAAAAAATTGCTTTGCAATTTTTTGTTGAAATTGAAAAAAAAAAAAATTTCATGCCGAAGGCAAAGCGTGGTCTTTTTAAACAGCTCCAAGCCTATTTTTCCGCCAATTGAGAGAATGCATCTTTTCCGCATTTCAGGAAGTCGGCATACTCCTGCACATCCGGGGTATATCCAACGGGGTTGTTGAGCAGACGCCCGTCGGGTGCAAGCAGAACGTAAAAGGGCTGCGAGTTCGTTTTGAAATAGGTCGTCTGGAAGTGCGACCATTTTTGCCCTACGGTTCGTAACTTCCGGACGCCGCCGGTCACCGTTTCCACCTCCAGCCGCTGGTCTTGCGGCAATTCCCGCTTATCGTCGACATAAAGGGAAATCAGGACGTAGTCATCCTTTAGCTGGGAATACACGGGGCTTTCCGGCCAGACATGCTCCTCCATCTTGCGGCAGTTGACGCAGGCGTGCCCGGTGAAGTCCAGCATCACCGGCTTGTTCATCTTTTGAGCATAGGCCATCCCCTCTTGCAGGTCTTTGAAGCAGCTCAGGTTCTGAGGGCAATCGCAAGGATTGAACCAACTGTAGCACACGGGGGGCGCTAGCCCGCTCAGAAGTTTCAAAGAGCGGTAACTGCCCCTGGCCGGATCGGGAAGAAAACCGGTAGCCAGGTAAAGGCTAAATGCAAGGGAAACAAGCCCTAAAAGAATCTGCGCCATCGGGCGTTTGCCGGGGCTATCGTGCGGGAAGCGGATAACGCCGAACAGGTACAACGCCAGACCAAGGAAGGTGAGGAGCCACAAGGCCAGGAACGGCTCGATGGTCAGGATTTCCCAATGTTTCACGAGATCGGCGTTGGACAGGAATTTCAACGCCAGGGCGAGCTCCAGAAAACCGAGAACGACCTTAACGGTGTTCAGCCATCCGCCGGATTTAGGCAGGCTTTTCATCATTCCGGGGAACGCGGCAAATAAAGCGAATGGCAAAGCCAAGGCCAGGCCAAAACCCGCCATGCCCGTAGTGAGCTGCCATGCCCCGCCGTCGGACGTCAGCGCTCCTGCCAGCAAAGATCCCAGAATAGGGCCAGTGCAGGAAAACGAAACCAACGCCAGCGTAATAGCCATGAAAAAGATGCCGATCACCCCGCCTACCCCTTCGGCAGAAGCCGCCCGGTTGGTCCAGCTACTCGGCAGGGTCAGTTCGTAATACCCAAAGAAAGAGAACGCAAAGACGAGGAAGATCGCGAAAAACAGGATATTGAGCCAAATGTTGGTCGAAATGTCGTTCAGGATGTCCGGGTTAATGGAATCCATGAGGTGGAAAGGAATGCTGAGCAACAGGTATACGAGCAAGATGAAAAACCCATAGAGGGAAGCCTGGGTAATCCCTTTTTTACGGGTAGTGCTGCTTTTGGTAAAAAAGCTGACCGTCAGCGGGATCATCGGAAATACGCAAGGAGTAAGGAGGGCCAGAAGGCCGCCTAAAAAGCCCAGGATAAAGATTTTCCCTAACCCGGTATTGCTTTGAATACTGACCTCTTCCTCCGAGCACGCGCCTTCCGGGTTGCCCAGGTCGGGCGCCGCCATTCCGCCGTACAGGGTATTCAGCGCTTCGTCGGTTTGGCCGGGCGCGTTGAGGCCCCCGCCCGCCTGGGAAGCGTCCGCTCCGGTAAATGCCTCCAAGGTTTCCGGAAGGAAGCGGAACGGCATTTCGGGGACGGGGATGCACTGTTTGTCGTTACAGGTCATAAAACTGACAAAGCCCGTAATCGGCGCCCGGGGATCGGACACTTCGACTTCCTGGGTGAACGTCACCGGACTGGACGCAAATTTTTTAACCAGAACGCCGCCAAAAAGCGGATCAGGAGCTTCCTTTTTCTTTCCTGTCTCTATTACCTGACCCACCCGCTGGAACCCTTCGGATTTATCGAAAAAGAACTCTGTTGGGAGGGGGGCGTTGGGCTCCGTAAACTGGGAATAAATGGTCCAACCGGGCTCCATACTGGCCGTCAGGGTGAGCACGTATTTCGGCCCCGCGATTTGGCGGACCGACGCCGTCCATTTTACCGGATCCAATATCCCTGATTGGGAAGCTTCCGGATCCGCCTGTAACAAAGGCGTTTCTCCCGTTTGCGCCGGCAAGGTGGTCTTCTCCTCCCCGGCGGGCACGGCGGCAGCAGTTCCCGCTCCGCTCACGTCAAAATTAAAGTCCACTTCGGTTGGCGGCAGGCACTGATCGTTGTCGCACGTCATAAATTCCAGGTACCCCTTAATCGCCGCTTTGGGGTTGAGGACTTTCACCCGTTGCCGGAAAATGGTTTTCCCACTAAACTTGATGACATCCATATTGAAGATTTCATCAAACCCTTCTTTGCGCTTTCCCTCTTCCGTGCACTTTCCAACAAGTTGAAAATGGGACCCGTTTTCGTAGTGGAAGGACGTCCGGATTGGGCCGTCGTCGCTTTCGAGGTATTGGGAATAGATGTACCAGCCGGGATCTATGTCGGCGATGAAAGCTAGTTCGACTTCATTTCCGTTTAATTTCTTCCACTCCGTTTTCCAGTGGACGGGGTTTTCGATCTGGCTAAACACGGGGAAAGCCAGCGCAACCAATAACACAGCAAGAATTGCTTGACGGATCATATTCCAATCGAATTTAACCCCGTTGAGGGCTGTTTACTAAGTCAGGGCAAGTATACATACGATGGGCGGGCTTGGTCTGTGAACTTCCGCACAATAGCCGCATCCGGTAAAAGAGGACCGCCCGCTCAGGCAGGAGTTAGCGAGGAAACACTCCGGAGCAGGGACTCGAACAACCCCCGCCCATCGGTATTTCCGAGCGCAGGCTCGGAAGCGCGCTCGGGGTGTGGCATCATGCCAAAGACGTTGCGTTGCCGGTTGCAGATCCCTGCGATATTCAGCAGCGCCCCATTGGGATTGGCTTCCGGGGTGATTTGCCCATGTGGGTCGCAATACCGGAAAAGGATTTGATCGTTGGCTTCCAGCGACCTCAACGTGTCTTCGTCGGCATAATAACGGCCTTCCGCGTGCGCAATCGGTATTTTGAGCGCCTGGTTTGGGGGAATGGCATTCGTGAGGGCAGAATTGAGCGTCATCGGGCGCAAGTGCACATTCTTGCAAATAAATTGCTGGTTGGCGTTTCGCAGCAGCACTCCTGGAAGTAACCCTGCTTCGCAAAGGATCTGGAACCCATTGCATACGCCAAAGACGAATCCTCCTTCCTCCGCGAATTCCGAAACGGCCTGCATGATCGGGGAAAAGCGGGCAATGGCCCCTGCCCGTAGATAATCGCCATAGGAAAAGCCTCCGGGCAAAACGATACAATCTCCTTTGCCC
This sequence comes from Haliscomenobacter sp., assembly GCA_016713275.1. Lineage (GTDB taxonomy): Bacteria > Bacteroidota > Bacteroidia > Chitinophagales > Saprospiraceae > JADJPL01. The sequence continues at coordinate 304,417 of JADJPL010000006.1, read as the reverse complement.
AAACCCGCAAGGTGGGTGTCCTTATGCCAGAGTTTGATGGTTTCACACCCCATCACGTTTTGCAATACGTGCACCATATCGTCGTCGCAGTTGGAGCCAGGGAAAACGATCACACCGAATTTCATGCCAGTAGGTTTATTTTATTCCTGGAAAACGGTTCTTCTAAAAAGCCGCAAGTTATCCAAAATTCGCCATACCCTCAGCAATGCCTGCGGGGGTATTTGTATGGAACAACGCCCAACAGTCTCAAGGTTGACGATTAAAGGAAGTTTTTGAAAATCCAGGGTTCAAACTGAACGTACAGGGCCGCAAAAAACAGGAGAATATGAAGGAGTTCGGCCCAATTCGGCCGCATCCGGCTAACGAGCATGCCGGTCAGGTAGGAAACCGGAAGCGCGAGAACATGTACGTGCCAGATCGCCAAATGTTTCTGGATCAGAAGGGTGGCAACGGACATCAGCATCACCCAGTACCAGATGGTAATGCGTTTTTGGGTTTGGATCACCCGTTTTTGCATGAACAGAGGATGCTGAAAAACCAAAATAACCAGGAAAACCGCCCAAGGCAATAACGCATACGGGATAGAAGTCCCGGGTTGCAGGTCCAGAAACCCATACGCATTCAACCCCTGAAGGTCTGTAAACAGGTTCCAGTGACCGGTAAGAAAGGCGGTTGTGCCGGTCAGATAATAGGCGACTACCACGCCAGCAAAGAGCATAATCCGTTCCATGAACTGAAATCCCCTGAGAATATTCAATCCGCTGAATAGCACCAAAAGAAATACGGCATACGAAGGGTAAAACAGACAGGCAACGCCCAGAAACAGGCCTGCGTTGAACAAGTTTCCGGCAGCCTGATTCTGCTTGAACGTGCCCATAACCTCGTAAATCGCCAGAAATAAAAAAATATTGGCCAGAAAAACAGGCAATAACGCGTCCGGACCCGGAACCATCGCCGAGAAAAGCATAAAAAATACCCCCGGAAACATGTGCAGCTCCCTGTCCAACCGATAGTTATACTCCATCAGGTTCAGCATGAACGCCTGCAGAAACAACAATACCACAATGGCTATAAACAATACAAGAGGCGTGTTCGGAAGCCATGCAATCACCCAATGCTGGAGAAACCCGTGAGGTCCAGCCTCCGCAGCCGCAGGAAAAACCAAAACGCCCGAAAAAAGAAGCCCCCCGTAAAACAGTAACAGAAAACTGACAAAGACCTGGTTGGTCCGGAATATTGATAGCACGTACCTGGTTTTTGATCCCTTAATGAGGCAAAAATAGTAAAAAAATACACGTTGTGACGGTTGACGGTTGACGGGGGACGGTTGACGGGGACGGTAGACGGGGGACGGGGACGGTGGCGGGAGGGGACGGGGGACGGGGAGGACGGGAGGAGGGGGGGGGGGGGGGGGGGGGCGGGGGACGGGGGTTGAGGCGTTGATTATAAAAAAGACCATGTTCGCCGAGACTGTTCAAATAACCCTGGTTCGAGGCTCCGCCTCGGACCCACTCTACGTGGAGGCTCTGCCTCCAACCAGACTTTCCGGACGTAATCGGATACTTCTTTTGCAGGACCGCAAACCAAGAAGAGGGCTATACACACTTTTTTGAACAGTCTCTGTTCGCCGTCCCGCAATTAGCGGGATCAGATTCCGTGTGGAACTATTTGCCGGTCACCTGACCGGCGTGCCTTCTTTTTACTCCCGAAATGCAAAAGTTGTTCAACACCCTATAAACAACAAAAAATCAACTATTTAAACTAAAAGCTTTCGCCTGATTCTCGTTTTTGGGGCGGTAACGCCCCATGCGTTCCTTTCCTTTTCCCGCCTTTGCATTTGCGCTAGTTTTGGGATAACCAATTACTTAACCCCAAAACATGTATTTATGAAAAGCCGTTATTTTCCCCAGTTCCCCTTGATTTTTTTGCTCCCTATGCTCCTTTTGGTTTCCTGCCAGGATTTTTTTCAGGAGGAGCTATCCTTGCGATCTGGAGTGGTCAACCCGGAAAAAGGGTCCATTTTTCAGGGCTTTTTTCGCCCTTCTCCTTCCGGCGTCTCGCCCAAGGCGGTGAGTGAGGACCTGGAATGGGAACTCTTAGCCGCAAGCAGGGCAGTTGAGGCCAGCGCCGATGTGCCGAACAACCGGATATTTTTCCGTTCTTCCCACAAGATGGCCCTCGTCCACGTATGGGTCAATGAATCCGGATGTCCTGGCAGTTGCCGGACGGTTTCCCTGAGCCAGGAATACAATTATTGGGTGCTCGAAGTAGAGCCAGATCCCGGGTTTTTTCCCTGCTTGGAGAAGGGAAAGGCGGGGTTCTACTACCAGATCCGGCTGTTCAATTAGCCGGTCCTGGCTCAACCCGGTTCGTGGATACGCCCAACGGATTAAACGTCCAAGGGCTTGTCTCAAAAGACCGTGCTTTGCTCCCGGCGTAAAATGGGGTTTTCTTTTTTCGGCCAGGAGAAAAATAGACTTAGGAGACCCGCTTTTGGGCCGCAAATCCATCAAAATTGTGCTATTTTGCGATTGTCTTCACGAATTGGATTTGACCAAAACGCCTAAAGCCATGGATAAACGCGCCTTTCTGAAGCAGTTTCTTTTTGCGGGCGCCGCCGCGCCTCTTTTCCTCCAAAACCTGGAACGCTGGGTAAGCGATATCGAACACCTTTCGCCTGAACAAGCAGCCCAGGACGAAGAATTCTGGGCGAGGGTCCGAAGCGGATACCGGATCAAGCCCGACTATATCAATCTGGAGAACGGGTATTACTGTTTTTTGCCCGAAGAAATCCTGGATAACTACCTGCACCACGTTCGGGAAATCAACTACCAGGGGTCGTACTATATGCGCACGGTCCAGTGGGCCAACAAACGAGCTGTAGCCGCCCAGCTGGCGGAACTGGCAGATTGCGACCCGGAAGAGCTCATCATCACCCGAAACACCACCGAGTCGCTGGACACGGTAATTGGAGGGTTTAAATGGAAACCAGGAGATGAGGCCGTTTTTGCCGAGCAAGATTACGGCGCTATGCAGGATATGTTCCGGCAAGTAGCCGACCGCCACGGGGTGGTCAACAAGAAACTATCGGTACCCAACCACCCGCGTTCCGATTCGGAGATCGTCGAGTTGTATGCCAACGCCATCACGCCCAAAACCCGGCTGATCATGGTGTGCCACATGATCAATATCACCGGCCAGATCCTGCCCATTCGCGCCATTTGCGATATGGCGCACAGCAAAGGCGTGGAGGTGATGGTCGACGGCGCGCACGCGATTGCGCATATCCAGTTTTCGATGCGCGACCTGCATTGCGACTATTACGGCGCCAGTTTGCATAAATGGCTGAGCGCCCCCCTCGGAGCAGGAATCTTGTACGTCAAAAAGGAAAAAATCGCCGGTATTTGGCCCATGTTTGCGGAGTACGGCGCCGAGCCTGGCGATATCTACAGGCTAAACCACACCGGCACCCACCCCGTCGCCACCGACCTGGCCATTGGCAATGCCCTGGAATACTACCACAACCTCGGGCCTGCCCGCAAAGAAGCCCGCCTGCGCTACCTGCAGCAGTACTGGACCAGTAAAGTGCGCGATATGCCCCATATCGTGCTCAATACCCCGTCCGACCCCCAACGCGCATGCGGCATCGCCAATGTGGGCGTAAAAGACATGAAACCGGCCGTGCTCGCCGAAACCCTGCTGAAAAAATACCGCATATGGACGGTGGCTATCGACGGCGCCGGCGTCCACGGCTGCCGGATTACCCCTAATGTGTATACGACCACCAGGGAGTTGGATGCGTTTGTGAAAGCGTTGTCGGAGATAAAGGCGTGAGGCCTTTCTTACACCCCTATTTCCCCAGCTTCAGCCTGCTGGCCAGCCAAACCGCCAGCACGCTCATGCCAATGGCAAAATACCCTACGTACGGGTAATGCTCCAGCGACCCATCGGGGTTTTTCGTCACGATCAACCCCGCGATTAACGACGCCAGGGCAAGGCCCATTTCATTGGCAGAAGCCCGCACGCTCATAAAACTGCCCCGGCTCTCCGGCTTCACCACCGAAGTGACCATGGTTGTAGCCGGCACATTCCGCCCACCGGCCACCACAAAAAAAGAGGAGGTCACCACCAATGCCAGCGCAATGGGAACAGCAGGCAAATGGGTGATTGCTAAAATGGAGAACAAAGCGAAAAAGCTGGCAATCGAAAAGATTCTGAAATTCCCGTGCCGGTCGGCCATCCGCCCGACGAAAGGAAGCAGGAAGACCGATAACGTCCCGCCGGCCAAATAAATATACGTTACCTGGTGGTCGGAAAACCCGACGTTCAGCTGCATATACGGAGCGATGAACGGAATGATGGAGAAATGCCCCAGCATCAGGATGATCGTAAACAGCAGTGCCCGCATTTGGTTGCCGTCGCGGGCGATGGCGCCCAGAACTTTCCAGGGGGGGAGCCGGTCGCTTTTTTCACCGATATGATCCTTCATCGATGGAAGGAAAAAGGCCATCGCCACCAGCATACACGCGGCAAAACAGCCAATAACGATAAACGGCGCCCGCCAGGAGAATTGCGCCGCCAGGAAAACGCCTGCCGGAACGCCTACGACCGAGGCTACGGAAAAGGCCGTCATAACCATCCCCATCGCGTGCGCGCGCCGCTCAAACGGGATGACGTCGCTGACCACCGACAACACCAACGCCCCCAACAACCCGCCAAAAGCTCCGGTGATCGCCCGTGCAGCCAAAAACAGGTAATATCCTGAAGCCATCGAACACAGCAAAGTACCCACCGCAAATCCGGCATAAACGACCAGAAGCGCCTTCTTCCGGTCAAACCGGTCGATAAACCCCGCCCCCAGCAACCCCATCGCAAACGCGCTCAGCGCATAAATCGAAACGATCAGACTGAACTGCCTGGGCGTGATCTCAAACAACCGCATAAACTGGGACCCCAGGGGCATGATGATCATGAAATCCAGAATGTCCGAAAACTGGATCGTCGCCAGCAAAAACAACAGAATAGATTCTTTTTTCATAAAATTACCCGCCCGTTATTTTCGGATACGCCAGATAGTACTTTGTCACGATCTTCGAGTGCAGCTCATAATCCGTGCTCTGCGACATAGGGCGGGCTTCGCCGTTTTTGAACAGGATCTTGATTTCCTCCTGGGCTGTATTATACGCCGAGTTGCTTTCCATTCCTTGCAGAAAAAAATAGGACAGTTCGGTTTCCGGTCCCTGCCACCAACGGCGGACCCTGGCCGCCTGGGTAGAAACATATTCCTCCCCGAAAGGTTGACTCGAAAGCTCCAGCTTGAACAAGCGGCGATGGATAAGGCCTTGCGACAGATAGGACAAGCAACGGTCGGGATGGTTCATCCATGCCTTAAGCGCCGACAGGATGTCGTAATCGTCCAGCGAGGCAAAGCGGGCCAGCAAGTGGTCCCGGTCCCGCACGAATTGGTCTTCCTGTACTTCGTGGGAGATAAAGAACTGCAAGTTCTCCGGGCAAGGTACCGGAATGCCCAGCAAGGCCAATTCCCTGGCCCTCCGCAGAACCTGAACGAGCATGTGCTCTGCCGCCAGTACCGTTTTGTGCAGATATACCTGCCAGTACATCAACCGCCGGGCGATCAAAAATTTTTCAATGGAGTAAATCCCTTTTTCTTCCACCACCAGTTCGTTGCCGTGAACGGCCAGCATTTTGATGATCCGGTCGTAGCCGATCACCCCTTCGTACACCCCGGTGAAAAAGCTGTCGCGGGTCAGGTAGTCCATCCGGTCCATATCCAACTGGCTGGATACCAGCTGGTGGAGAAACTTCTTGGGGTACTGGTCCTGGAAGATCCGAATCGCCAGCTCCAACTGGCCCTGAAATTCCTCATTCAGTTTTTCCATAAACCATTCCGAAAGCCGCTCGTGCGGAACCCGGATCAGGGCATGCTCCAGGGTATGCGAAAACGGCCCATGGCCAATATCATGCAGCAAAATGGCAATAGATGCCGCCTGGGCTTCTTCCTCCGTAATCCCCGCGCCTTTGCCATTGAGCACATCGATGGCCTGGGTCATCAGGTGAAAAGCGCCCAGGGCGTGGTGAAACCGGGTATGCAACGCGCCGGGATAAACGTAGTGCGACAAGCTTGTCTGCTTTATTCGCCGTAATCGCTGAAAATAAGGGTGCTCGATCAGGTCGAAAATTATCCCGTAAGGAACGCTGATAAACCCGTACACCGGGTCGTTAAATATTTTTTTTCTCGCCATGACCATACCTGATTGAAGAAAGAAGCCGCTTTGATCTTTTTTTTCTATTTTACAAATTGCTCGCCGGCAAAGGTGAAAAACTCCTGTTAACTGAACAATAATCTTTTGGGAAAGATGATTATATACGGACGGCGGACGGGGGATGAGGATGTAGAGGATGTAGAGGATGTAAGGGATAGCCTCTTCGTTAGCTCCCTGCTCCCTAATCCCTAATCCGAGCCGTTTCTCTTCTCATGATCTCTTATCAACTACATCTCGCCTTTCTCAAACCAAACATCCAACGTCTAACTACTAATTCAACGCATTATATGGAAAAGATCACGATCCTCTGGGCTGATGACGAAATCGAACTGCTGAAACCTCAACTCCTGTTTCTCGAAAAAAAAGGATACGAGGTCATCCAGGTAACCAACGGCCACGACGCGCTGGAGGAATGCGAGTCCAACAAAGCCATTGATGTGGTCTTTCTGGACGAAAGCATGCCCGGCATCACCGGCCTGGAAACCCTCTCCCGGTTAAAAGCGGTTAATCCGATTCTTTCCGTGGTGATGATCACGAAAAACGAGGCGGAGAACGTGATGGAAGAAGCGCTGGGATCCCAAATTGCCGACTACCTCATCAAACCCGTAAACCCCAACCAGATCCTCCTCACCCTGAAGAAGATCATCGACAACAAGCGCCTGATCCGGGAAAAAACTTCGTCGGACTACCAGCAGGAGTTCCGCCAGATCTTCATGCAGATCAACAGCGGGCTGAATTACGAAGAATGGGTAGAGGTGTACCGAAAGATTATCAACTGGGAAATCAAGATCGACCAGTCCAACTCCACCGAGATGGGGGATATTCTCTCCATGCAGAAACAGGAAGCCAACACGGAGTTCAGCAAATACATCCTGAAAAACTACCTCGACTGGGTCCAGCATACCAAGCCCGGACCGGTGATGTCCGATAACTTGCTTCGAAGCAAGGTTTTCCCCAACATGGACAACAGCGTCCCCTCCGTTCTGGTATTGCTCGACAATTTGCGCTTCGACCAGTGGAAAGTGATCGAGCCAATTCTCACCGAAGCCTTCCGGCTCGAAGAAGAAGATTACTTCTACAGCATCCTTCCTACCTCCACCCAATACAGCCGCAATGCGATCTTTTCGGGCATGATGCCCTCCGATATCGATCGCGCGCATCCCGACTGGTGGCGCAACGACAATGAAGAAGGAGGAAAAAACCTCTACGAGGACCAGCTGTTTTCCGAACTGGTGCGCCGGACCTTCCGCAAGGAACTGAAGTTTGAATACCTTAAAATCACCAGCGTCAGCAACGCCAGGCTGATGCAGGACAATATCCTCAACTACCTCAAAAACGACCTGACCATCATCGTATACAATTTCATCGACATGCTGTCCCACGCCCGCACGGAGATGGAGGTGCTGAAGGAACTGGCCGGCGATGAAAAAGCCTACCGGTCGCTCACCCGTTCCTGGTTTGAAAACTCCCCCCTCTGGGGCGCGCTCCAGCGCCTGGCCGAACGGGAAGTCCAGCTGTTCATCACCACCGACCACGGCACCATCCGGGTCAACACCCCTTCCAAAGTAGTAGGCGACCGGGAAACGACCACCAACCTGCGCTATAAAGTGGGCCGAAACCTCCAATACGAGAAAAAGGACGTCCTCGAGGTCCGCGACCCGCTTCAAGCCAAACTGCCTCGCCCAAATGTCAGCTCCAGCTATATTTTTGCCAAAGAAGATGTGTTCTTTCTGTATCCCAACAACTACAACTACTACAACAACTATTACAAAAACACCTTCCAGCACGGTGGAATCTCCCTGGAAGAAATGATTTGTCCGTTTATCCGGTTAAGGGCGAAGTAGAGAAAAGGGAGCAGGAGCAGGGAGCAGGGAGCAAAAATCTGCTCCCTGCTCCCTAACACCCTAACGCCCTAACCCCTAATCCCCCACCGTCACTTTCTTCAGCTCCGGATGCGCTGCCAACACCGCTTTAAACCGGGACATTTCCGGGGCAAAAGTGATCTTGCGGCCGAAATGCCCGGGCGTTTTCAGATAAATGGAGGCAATGGAGAAAAACAGGAAGGTGCTGACTTCGATGCGTTCGATATTGTGAAACGGGTAGCGAAAATTTTTGAAATAATTGGTAACATAGACAAACCCCTCTCCGATTTCCACGCGTTTGAGTTGCATCAAGGTGAAGTAAAGCGTAGCCGCCCCGCTTAAAAAGAAAAAGCCTACTCCAATACGGAATGGCCCGGCAGGGATATTGCCTACAAACTGGTAGGGCAGGGCGATCAGCGCCACGCTGGCCGAACCAAAAAACACCACCCAAAACACCGGAACGAAAATCCGGTAAAACAGGGTCAGGTTGCTGGATACTCTTTCCATAACAGGTTTTAAAAAAGGCTATACCGGGGATTGTTCCCTCATTTGAAGGTCTTTTTCTTCCTCTTCTTCCCGTTTTGCCTTTCGGACAGCCTCCCTGGCTGCTACCATAATACTGATTTCATATAGCCCATATAAAGGTACGGCGATCAGCATTTGAGAAACGGCGTCCGGAGGACTCAAAAAAGCTGCAGCCACCAGAATGACGATGATGGCATGACGCCGAAAATGCCGCATCGTATCCGGCCCAATTAGCCCAACCCTGGCCAGGAAGAATACCACGATGGGAAGCTCAAACACCAACCCCATTGGCAGCGTAAACATGATCATGTAGCTGATATAGGAATTCAGCGTAGGCGTATTCTCAACCCCCGGAATGGTGAACCCGATCAAAAAATTCACCGCGAAAGGGGCAATAACATAATATCCAAAACCAACGCCCAACAGAAATAAAAAGGAGCAAATAAACACCACCCCCCTGGCCGCCCGGCGCTCGTTGGGATACAACCCCGGGCCAATAAAACGCCATACTTCCCAAAACACGTAAGGAAAGCGAAAATGAACCCGGCAGCAAAAGACAGACTGATGCTTGTAATGAACGCCTCGCCGAATCCAATAGCCTGCTTTCTGAACTCCGGAGGAAAAGCACATGTTATCCCCCAAGCCTACCGCATGGGAAAGCTTGCAGATCATTTGGTAGGAAAAAAAATCCTTATTGGTCGGGCCAAACACCACCTCCCTGAAAAACCAATCCTGCATGATGAATAAAACGATCCCAACCAGGGTAATCACCACAAGCGAGCGCAGAATATGCCAGCGCAATTCTTCCAGGTGCTCGAAAAAGGACATCTCCTTTGTACTGTTCTTTGGCATAAAACGTTGAATGAGGTAGAGCGCAAAATTAAGAAAATTGAGCACATGCCCGAAGGGTTTTGCGTTTCTTCGATGAACGCATACTCCGGCAATACCAGCTTTGCGTTACCTTTGACAAAAAACAACAACTTATGTTTGGAAATTTGTTTGGCGACATGGAAGACATGCAGCGCCGCCTGCAGGAAAAACTCGCACTGATCGAAGCCGAAGCCGAATCGGGCGATGGCGCCGTTAAAGTCACCGCCAACGGCAACCGGGAAGTGGTGAATATCCGCATCAGCCCGGACCTGCTGAAAAACGGCGACCCGGAAGAACTGGAGGACCTGCTCGTCGTAGCCATCAACCGCGCCCTGGCCGACGCTGCTGAGAAAGGAGGCGCAGAGTCCCAAAAAATGATGAAAGACCTGCTTCCTCCTGGTATGGAGGACCTGCTCGGCTAGATCGCTATCATCGTTTGTACTTGCATGCAGCAAGTCTAACCAATTTGCACATTCCCATGAAAAAATGGCTTTTTTTCCTGCCCATCCTTATCGGGGGTCCGCTCCTGGGGCAAACCAATATCGGATTGGTGGCGTATTACCCATTCAATCTGGCGATCACCGATGCCACTGGCAATACGGCGAATGCCGGCTTCTTGCCTACGCCTCCCGAATTTGGCTGCGGCATTACCGGGGAAGCGCTGGCTTTCCGGGGCGGCTCCGGCCAGATGCGCCTTTCCGGCCCGGTCAAGGAAGAATTTGACACAGAGGATTTTACGGTAGCCTTTTATTTCCGGGTTTCCAGTACAGACGGGATCCAGTACTTGTTGACCAAACGGCGCAAAGACTGCCTCCAGGACAACTCATTTTATATCCGCTACCGCCCGGCTACCCGAAACATCAACGTCGTACTGACTGAGAGTACCGACCGTTTCGTGAATATCGTCAGCGAATTGGAACAGGGCGTCTGCTGGTACCACGTTGCCGTCGTCCGGGACGCCGGCAATGTCAAACTGTATATCAACGGAAAGGTAGCCCAGGAGCAATCTACTTACGGTCGGATCGACCTGCGCAACGACGGGGACATTCTCGTCGGCGGCAGCCCCTGCTATGGCGCAAACGAAACGCCGTTCAAAGGCTCGATGGAGGAGTTGCGCTTTTATAACCGCGCCCTGCCCCGAAACGAAGTGCAAAACCTCGCCCCTGCACCTCCCGACCGGATCGCCACAGCGGATACCATCGTCTTTGCAGGAAATCCGGTGAGCCTGGCCTTGTCTTCTACCTGCGCCACGACGTTCCGATGGTCGCCAGCCATTGGCCTCGACGATCCCAACAGCGCCATGCCTCAGTTTTCATCCTTATCCCCCGGCAATTTTTCCTATCAAGTCCAGATGGGCGACGCAGCTTCTCCCTGCGTGGCTTTCGATTCCGTCCGCATCACCGTCATCGATCCCAATTCCCTGGATTGCGCCACCACCTACCTCCCCAAAGCCTTTACGCCCAATGGCGACGGGCTTAACGACGGCTTTGGGATCAGCAATCCATACGCGATCCAGCAACTGAAAAGTTTTGAGATCTTCGACCGGTGGGGCGCCAAAATGTTTTCCACCACCAACCCCTTCGAACAATGGGACGGAACCTTCCAGGGCAAAGAAGTGAACCCCGGAGTCATGGTCTACCGCGTCCAATTCACCTGCAACGGCGAGGAAAAAGTGAATACGGGAACGTTTATGATAATGAAATAGACGGGAGACGGTGGACGGTGGACGGTGGACGGGAGACGGGAGACGGGAGACGGGAGACGGTGGACGGTGGACGGTGGACGGTGGACGGTGGACGGGAGAGAGACTGAGACTGTGAGACTGTTCAAAAAACCCTGGTTCGAGGCTCCGCCTCCGCCTCTGGTTCGAGGCTCCGCCTCGGACCCACTCTACGTGGAGGCTCTGCCTCCAACCAGACTTGCCGGAGGTAATCGGATACTCCTTTTAGCAGGACCGAAAACCAAGAAGAGGTTATACACCCTTTTTTGAACAAACTCTCCCGTTCTGTCACCGTCCACCGTCTCCCGTCCACCGTCTCCCGCCCACCGTCCACCGTCTCCCGTCTCCCGTCTCCCGTCTACCGTCTACCGTATTACAGTGACATCCCCGCGGTACAGCAGGGTCACATTGTCCAGGAACTCAATTTCGATGAGGTAGACATAGACGCCTGCTGGCGCTTTATCCCCGCGTACTTTGCCATCCCATAAGGGAGCGCCGCTCAGACAATCGGGGCCAATGGCCTGCGATTCGAAAATCTGATCGCCCCAACGGTCAAATACCCGGGCAAAATTAACCCTGGTAACGCCTTTGCAGGCAAAGAGCCTGAATTCGTCGTTGCGCCCATCGCCGTTCGGGGAAAAGATATTGGGAATATACACATTGCGGTTGCGATCCAACTCGACAAATACCTTGCCGGCTGCCGTACACCCATTGACGTCCACCACCGTTAACGAAAACTCCTGATCGTCCAGCAAATTGATAATCAAAGGATTTTGGATGGAAGCCGAAGACAAAAACTCCCGCGGGCTCCAGATAAAAGAATCGATGGGCAGGGAAGCGGTAAGGATCGGATCGAGCGTGGTCGTCGAGTCGCCGAGTTCTACGACAATTTCGGAAGGGTCGAAGGTAACCGTCAGCTCTTCCGGCTGGTTGACCGTCAGGGTGTCGGTATAGGTACACCCCAAGGGGTCTTCGATAGTCACCAGAACATCGCCGGCAAAAATAGTGGCCGGTTGGTTGGGCGGAAAGCTCAACCCACTGTTGTTCACCATAAAGGTATAGTCCAGCAGACTGCTCCCATTTCCTCCATAGATCGTGTCGATATTCAAGGTAGTCGATTCGCCAAAGCAGCGGGGCTCCAAAGGGGGAACGATCATCGCCACGATAGGCTCGGGCTCCAGGATGGAATAATTGAGCGTATCCTGGCACCCTTTTGAATCCGTAACCGTCACGGAGTAATCTCCTGCCCGAAGTTCCACCGCTTCCGCCGAATTGGTTGGCGCTACCCCATCCAACCAGGTGAATGGGTTGGGTCCAAGCGGGTTGATACTGTCCTGGGTATTCACCAGCACCGCAATCCGGCCTTCTCGTCCGCCGTTGCAACGCGCGTTATTGGTATTGGCGGGGTCGATGGACAAGGTCAGGGCTGCTGGTTCCCGAAGGGCGAACGGCGCTTCTTTAGGGCAATTATTGCCGTCGGTGATCCGGATGGTATAGGTTCCCGCCGGAAGGTTGCTAATTTGAGGCGTCACGCCACCTGTTTCCAACCAAAGGTAGTTGTAGGTCGGCGTTCCTCCGCTTACCTGAACAGCAATCTGCCCATCGGCGCCCCCGTTACAACTCACAGGTTCGGCGATGAAACCGATCTGGATCGCTTCGGGGCTGGGGATCGAAAAGGTATCGGTAAAGCGGCAGAAGTTGGAATCCACGACTATCAGCGAATTTTCTCCTCCGCAAAGCTGGAGCGCTCTGGACGAGTTGGTATTTGCCAGCATTTCCCCACTGCTCCAGAAAAACTCAAACCTCCCGGTAGCGCCATTGGAATACCCGGCGGTTGCGGTGAGCGCGCCATCGCAAACGTCTTCAAAACAGCTTACAGCGGTGGTGTCGGAATACTGGACCTGAATGCCCGGCGGATCGGAAACCTGAACAGAACCGCTGACACCCGGACAGTTATTAGCATCGGTCACCGTAAAGGCGAAGGTACCTGCGGTTAGCCCCGGGCGAAGCGGAAAAAAGGTGGTATCGCTGTCCGGACTCGCGGCCCAGATATAGGTGTACGGACCAGTGCCTCCTCCAGCGGAGATAACCGCCTGTCCGGTAGCTTCGCCGGGGCAGCGCGGCGATTGGATCTGGGTGCTGTCGATGCGCAATGGTTCTGGCGCAACGACCTGTGCCGTATCGATAGTCCGGCAGCCGTCGGCAGCCAGAATCGTCAGAATATATTCTCCGGGGCTCAGTCCGGAAATCGTCGTCCCGGTTGCGCCATTGCTCCATTCATAAGCGATAATTGCCGCGCCGCCTTCTGCAGCTGTAACCTGAAGTTGGCCATTCGTATCAGAAGAACAATTGAGGGTATCGTTGGGAAGACTGACAATTTGAGGGGGAGTAGGCGCGATGATCGTAACGGGGAACAGCGTCTCGCAATCGTTGTTGTCCAGCACCCGCAGTTCGTAGTCGCCTGCGGATAAATTGGTGGCAACCGAATCCGTTTGCCCGTTGCTCCAAATCAGCCGGTAGGGCTTGGTTCCTCCGGAAACGCTCACCGCAGCGCGGCCGTCATTGCCCACGACACAGCTTTCGTTGACCAGTTCCACCAAAGCAACATCCAAAGGTTCCGGCTCCCGGATGAACAGGGTGTCCGTTACCTGGCACCCCAGGGGGTCGCTGTCTCGCATGGTCACTACAAACGTGCCGGCACAAAGATCGGCGATCGAACTGCTCGTGTTTGTGTTAACAGGAGGGCCCGGTACATTACCTGTCCAGGAAAAGGTATAGGGAAGCGCAGGAACAGCTCCTGCCGTATTGCCATTCACGGTGATTGCCCCGTCGCAAAGGCCGTTGCAGGTCACCTGAGTCATCAGCGAATCAACCGACAAAATTTTTCTGGCGCCGACAGAAAAGCAGCGCTGTATTTCGCAGCCGTTATCGTCCGACACCGTGACGCAGTATTCGCCCGATCCCAGGGAGGTCAGGGTAGAGGACGTACCCTGGGTCGTCACCGGAGCGCCATTGACCAGCCAGGAGAAGGTATACCGGCCGGAAGTAGACGTAAATCCGCCGGAAGCGTTAAGCACAATCGACCCGTCGGCAACCCCGGAGCAGGTGGCATTCGTAATGACAGGGTTCAGGACGATGGGCGCCGGCTGGGATAAGTTGGTGCTCGCTTCAGAGGAACACCCCGCCGCATTGGTGACGGTGACCGCATAGAACCCTCCGGGGATGCTATCCAGGCGGTCGGCGGTAATCCCGGGAACGCTCCAGCGGAAAACGTATTCCGGGCCGGGGTTTGGTTGTGGAACGGCATCGATCAGGATCTCCGCACGGATCGATCCGTCGGAATACCCAAAACAACTCGGATCTTTTTCGATCATTCGGACCGCCAAAATAGGCGGCTGGAGCACTTCCACGGTATCGATGGCCGAGTTGGGCGCCGGCGTTTGCGCGTCGCGCACCTGCACCTGATACCTTCCTGCAGGCCGGCTGGGAATGGTCAGCATTCCTCCAGAAGCAGGAATCGTGCCGGTACCGCTATCCGCAGGAAGAGGCGGTATGCTCCGCCAGCTGATGGCATAGGGGGGGACTCCGTTGGCAACGGTAATGGTAAATGCCCCGTTTGCGCCCCCATCGCAACTGACGCTGTCTTGTTCCAGATCGAGGAACAACACATCGGCGGAGACGTTGATCTGACCGCTGTTGAGAATAAACCCGAGGGGCCGGGGCTCTGGGGTGCCAACGGTTTCTTCCGGGATGGCCGAAGGAAGTATTTGGAGCGGGCTGCTTTGGCCAAAGTCGCCGATCACCACAAAACAAAGCTGGAACACGCTTTCCCCGCTGTTGAGGGTGACGCCGGTAAAGGTGGGGTCCAGCCAGGATAAGTTCAGCCTGGAAGTGCCGGTCAGGCTGATACTGCCTGGTCCAAGCCCGTTCATCTTGGCATTGTAGTTGCGCACGCCGGTGAATTGGATCACCGTCGTATCCCAGGCAAAGTCCATTTCCAGGGCGCCGACATTGGCGAAGCCCTGGGCGGTCAAATCGACGCAAACCGAATCGGCAGGGCGGGCATTCAGAAAAGGCAGGAGAACGTCACGGCATTACACCCGGACATGTTCACCGAAAAGCTGGCCTCACAACTTTTTCCATCCTCCACAATAACCGTATACGAGCCCGGCTGGGGCACAAAAAACCGGATGGAGTCTCCATGACCCAAAACGCCCGGGGTGAGCACCCGCCCGGTAATGTCGGGGTCGCTGGCCAGGAAGATCCGCACGGAATAGGACGCCAGGGAATCAAATTCCGGAAGCCCTCCCCGAGCCACAAACGAACCCTGACATCCCTGGCCGTTCAGGCTGGTATTGATGTTGCTTTCAGCTATCGGATTGAGGTAGACGACCTGGAAAGCGGCATTGGGATTGACGTTAACGCAGGGGCCGGCTTCTCCTGTAGTGGGGTCGGGTTCGTAGGCCGAATTGGCAAAATCGTCTATGGTGATCGGCGCAAACCAAAAAGCCACGGGTTTGCCTCCATTGTAGGCGCTTTGGTATTGGCCCCGGTTAAAAAGCGTCAGGTTGCCGCCCGGGGTGCCGTCGGTAGTGATCCAAATGCCTTTGGATTGGTTCACCGGCTGTCCATTGACGATAATGGGACTGGTTTTGTTCAGGCAGCTATCGCCCAGGATGGCGCTCAGCGTGGGACCGGTCACGGTAGGAAGGCAATCATACAGTGCATAGCGAATGCCCGCAGGAGAGAAGCCGTCCGGATCGCCGCCGAGGTTTTCATCTCCGTTATGCAGCACCTGCAGCGAGTCGTTATAGCATAAAAAAACCAGTTTGTTGGTTATGGAGGTGCTCTGTCCGGTAAAAGGGCCGAACCGAACCGTACCAGCCTGGTTGACGCAGGCCATACGGGGTTGGATGGTGCGAACCCCCAATTTGCCTTTGACGACGATATTCCCAGGCGTCTGAGCCTGTAAGGCAAAAGCGGCCAATACAACGGCAAGGATAAAAAATGGCTTGATCATGCGTAGCATACGTTAAAGTTTCAAATCAGAAAGGCCGGCTTTTCGGGTGGCGCTCCCTCCGGAAAGCCCTGGATATTTTTTCGTTTCTACTTTTTGGAAAATCCTGTCGCTGGCCCTTTGGCGGCAAAGGGTTGCTCTGAAGTTCCCTAAAAAAAAGCCGGGCTGGAACCCGGAAATCCCTTAGATCTTCCGAAGTGGAAAACGCCGCTGGCTTTCAAATATTGCCGTTTTCCCAAATTCCTCTCCCGCCGGCGGCAAAAATACGGCGTATTTAACAGGAGAGCGTATTTAGTTAAAAAGCGGGACAGGGCCGGACGCTACCGGCTGCCCATTGATGAGGACGGTATCGATCCAATCGGTTCCAAAAGCGTAAGGCAGATAAGCCAAAGAAGGCGCTGGTTTGGTGATGATCAGGTTGGCGAGTTTGCCGGGAGCGATGCTCCCGGCCAGGTCCTGGACTTCCATGGCATAAGCCCCGTTGAGGGTTGCTCCGAGAATGGCTTCTTCCGGCGTCATGCCCATTTGGGTGCATGCGAGCGTCAGGACCAACGGCATACTCCCGGAAGGAGAAGACCCCGGGTTGAAATCAGTGGCCAGAGCCACGCCCATGCCGGCATCGATCAAACGGCGGGCAGGCGGATAGGGGTCATTGAGAAAAAAAGGAGCGGAAGGGAGCAGGGTGGGAATAACGGCGCTGGAGGCCAAATCGGTGATGTCTTCTTCCGTCATCACTTCCAGATGGTCTACCGACAGAGCCCCATGCCGTATCGCGGTTTGTATACCTCCAAGGCTATGGAACTGGTTGACGTGGATTTTCCCTTTCAATCCCCATCGCGCTCCTGCGTCCAGGATGCGGCCGGTTTCTTCAGGAGTAAAAAAGCCTTTTTCGCAGAAAACATCCAGGTAGTCGGCCAGTTGTTCGTGAGCTACCGCAGGAATCCAAACCTCGATCAACTGCCGGATGTAGTCCTCCCTTCGGGAACGATACTCCAACGGCAAGGCATGCGCGCCTAAAAACGTGCTTTTGATCGTCATGCCGCTTTTTTCCTTTAGCCTGCGGATGACCCGAAGCATTTTAAGTTCGGCTTCCAGGGTTAGCCCATACCCGCTTTTGATTTCGATCGCCCCGGTACCTTTTCGCTGGACCTCCTGAAGCCGTTCCCAGGAAGCCTCAAAAAGGGCATCTTCCGGCATCTCGTTCAGGCGGCGGGCGGAGTTCAGAATGCCTCCGCCTTTTTGGGCAATGGCCTCATAGCTCAATCCCTGAATCCGGTCGACAAACTCGCTTTCCCGGGTAGCGGCAAAAACCAGGTGGGTGTGCGAGTCGCACCAGGCAGGAAGCACCAACCGACCGGCTGCATCGACCTTTTGGGCATCCGGAATGTCCGGACAGTCCGACTGAGGGCCAAAGGCTTTCACCACGGCGCCCTCCACCCACACATAAGCGTTTTCGATTACCGGAAGCTGGCGCATCGCTTCCCCTTTGGCCATAGACCTGCAGCCGGGCGGGTCTACGCCGGCAAGCAACCGGATATGCTGGATCAGGATATGGGACATAACGCGAAAAATGACAACTCATCCCGGGCAGCGCCCCTGGTCTCTTTCTTTACCTCCCAGCCTCCTGTGCCCATCTTTCAAGGTTTGGGCAGTTCCCTGACGTACCCCTTCTGCCCCTCTCGCTGGAGCTGGGACAAAAACAGGTTGGCTTCTTCCATACTCCGAAAATACCCAACAATCACCTTAAAGAAGGTCGCTTGCTGAGGCTGCACGTCTTCCAGGATACGGGAAGGCATCTGGTATTTCTTTTCCATCTCCAGCCGGCTCCGGTTGGCATTGTCATAGGTACTGAACGCCCCGGTTTGAACCCCAAAAACCGTTGGGTTCTTACCGGAGAAGGAATGGGAGCGACCGGTTCCGATATAGAAGGCGGAGGCGGCGTAGAAACGTTCCCCGGAATTAGCGCTGGTTTGTTCAAATGGCGGGTCTCTGCCGCAGGTGGCGTCGGACCGGGCATCGTTTGGCGTTGAGGAATCCTTTTTTGGGGCGAAGAATACCGTAACAGGAGCTGCAACATGCGGTCGGGCCCCATAGACTCCTGGTATCTTCCTACGAGTTCTCCTGCCGCGTCAAAAACCAGCAGCGTAGGAAGGTAATTCACCTGAAAGGATTCTTTGTCCTGTAACCCGGACTGTTCATCCACGTCGATCTTTACCGCCACAAATTCTTTGTTGATAAACGAAACCAATGCGTAGTCGGTAAAGGTGTTTTTTTCCATCCATTGGCATGGCATGCACCAACTCGCCGTAAAATGGGCCACAAGCGGTTTGTTTTGCTTTAGTGCCTGCTCCCTGGCTTCGCGGAGCCGCACCGATAAGAATTGGATCCCTTCAGCGGGGGGATCGGCCGCGTTCCCAAGAAAAGGAAGCGCCATTAAAAGCATGGTTAATTTTGAGTTCATGAGACTATGGTTTAGGGATTCTATGTGTTGCAAATATAAGTAAAAAAAGAATGCAACGCCAGACGTAAAACGGGGGACGGTGGACGGTTGACGGGTTGACGGGTGGACGGTTGACGGGGGACGGGAGACGGGAGACGGTTGACGGGGGGCGGGGAGACGGGGAGACGGGGGACGGGAGATGGTGGACGGAGAGATTGTTCATAAAAGGGTGTATAGCCTCTTCTTGGTTTGCGGTCCTGCTAAATGGAGTATCCGATTACGTCCGGAAAGTCTGGTGGGAGGCAGAGCCTCCTGTAGAGTGGGTCCGAGGCGGAGCCCACAGCTGTCTGGAACCAGTTAGTGAGTCATAAAATTAGGAACGTCGGTCAGGGGACCGGCTGATAGTTCCGCACGGAATCTGAGGATTCCGGCGAACAGGTTCCTCTTTTTTCTACCTCTTAAACAGGTTCCAGACAGCATTGGGCGGAGCCTCGAACCAGGATTTTTTGAACAGTCTCAGGATTAACCGAATGATTGAGTAGGTGCTCCCTGCTCCCTGCTCCCTGCTCCCTAATCCCTGCTCCCCCAAATAAACTCTTTCCAATAAAAATCGTTACCCAGAAAGCCCGGTTAGCAAGAAAAACCCAAATGAAAATCGCTGTCGCATGAAAATCCTGATGGTTTGTCTAGGAAACATTTGCAGATCGCCCTTGGCGGAAGGCATCATGAAAACCAAACTCCTCGAGCGGGGCTTGCCCTGGGGGGTAGATTCGGCAGGAACGGGGTCCTGGAATATAGGAAATTTGCCCGACCCCCGGTCCATCTCCACCGCGCGCAAATACGGGATCGACATCACCGGCCAGCGGGCGAGGCAATTCACCCGGCACGATTTTGAAGCTTTCGATCTGATTTTCGCCATGGACCGGCAAAACTACGAGGACGTCCTCCGGCTGGCGCCTACTACCCAAAGCCGGGACAAAGTCCGCCTGATTCTGGAAGCGGCCCATGGGCAGCGCCAGGAAGTACCGGATCCGTATTATGACGACCAGGGGTTTGAGCAGGTCTATCGCATGCTGGATGATGCCTGCGAAAAGATCCTGCTCCAACTGCGCCCTCCAATCGCTTAATGCACTCCGGCAAGGGATTTGCGGGATTCGGTTTTGAATCCAAACCGATCGGCAAACTGGTTGATTACGCCCTCCAGATCGGGGAAACCGATCTCTTGTAAGTCATAGTATACCCGGGTGTGGGGTTTCCGGATGGAAATCACGCGCCGAAGGTCGATCGGGGTCCCGATGACCACCGCGTCGCAGTCCGTCTGGTTGATGGTGGTTTCCAGATCGTGCAATTGTTCATCGCCATAGCCCATAGCGGGAAGCAACGCGCCAATTCCCGGATACTCCTCAAACGTTTCGGCAATTTTGCCTGTGATGAATGGCCTGGGATCGATTAAAGCCGCCGCTCCGAATTTCCTGGCGGCAATTGTTCCCGCGCCCAGTTTCATCCCCCCATGCGTAAGGGTTGGGCCGTCCTCTACGACCAGGACGCGCTTGCCCCGAATCAGATCCGGGTCGTCGACCCGGATGGGAGAAGCGGCGTCAATCACCATCGCCTTAGGATTCACCCGTTCGATGTTTCGCCTAACGATATCAATATGTTCGGGGGAAGCGGTTTCTACCTTATTGATGATGACCACATCCGCCATCCTTAACGTGACTTCTCCAGGGTAGTAGGATACTTCATGCCCCGGCCGGTGAGGGTCTACCAGGGTGATCATCAAATCCGGTTTGTAGAAAGGAAAGTCGTTGTTGCCTCCATCCCAAACGATGACGTCGCATCCATCCGGATCCTGCTCTGCTGCCCGGAGGATCGCTTCGTAATCGACCCCTGCATAAATCACATTGCCACGAACAATATGGGGCTCATACTCTTCCATTTCCTCAATCGTGCAGGCGTGCCGTTTCAGGTCGCTGAGCGCTGCAAACCGCTGTACTTTTGCTTGCGCAGGTCCCCGTACGGCATCGGATGGCGGATCGCAATCACTTTGATCCCGTGCTTCATCAACAGTTCCACTACTTTCCTGGACGTCTGGCTTTTTCCCACCCCAGTGCGCACCGCGCCAATAGCAATCATCGGTTTCTGGCTTTTCAGGCAGGTGCTCCCCGGCCCCAGCAGCAAGAAATTGGCTCCCGCAGATTGTACCAGGGCGCTGAGATGCATCACCTGCTGATAACTCACATCGCTGTAGGAAAAGGCGCAATCGTCGACCTTATACCGGCGAATCAGCTCCGTCAATTCGTCCTCTCCATAAATCGGGATGCCTTTGGGGTATAAGGCGCCCGCCAACTCGGCCGGGTAACGCCGGTCTTCAATATCGGGAATCTGCGCTGCAGTGAATGCAACGACTTCGTACTCCTCGCGGTCGCGGTAAACCGTATTGAAATTATGGAAATCGCGTCCCGCCGCTCCCATGATAATTACCTTTCTTCGTTTCACAGCTGTACATTTGGTTAGGAAAAACAGTACTTTCGGTTCCCGAAAATTTACCGCCTCCCAACCCGCCGGACAATGACTTAAATCTCGAAAAATGGAGAGATTGGACGTTGGATGAGGTTTCGAGGTTGCGAAGTTGCGGGGTTGCGAAGTAACGAGGTAACTTTTTCGTACCTTGCAAACCAAAATCCCCGTCGTCCCAAAAACGCCCTGGATGCTATGGAGAAAATCCGCTTAAAATCGCTTGTTGGCAAGGAAAAGCCGGTTCTGGAGTTGCTGGATAAATTCCGGCAGACGCTACGGGAGGAGTTTTCTGTGGTGGACGATCAGGGGAAAGTACTTTTTGGGCCTTCTCCATCGGCGGATGCTTTCCGGTTCCCTATCCACGACGGCAATGGCCCGATTGGCTATGTGGCGGGCAACGGGGATCTGGAACTGGTAGCGGCAACGCTATCCCAACTTGCCCAAAAAGAAGCCGAGCGCAGGCAGGTAGGGACAGAGGTCCTCAACCTCTACCGGGAAATTAACCTCATCTATAACTACTCCGGCAAGCTGGCAGAAACCATTAATCCTCAGGAGATCGCGGAGATGGCCCTGCAGGAAGCAAGCCACATGATTCGTTTCGAAGGCGGCCTGGTGGCTGTTCTTCCTGAGGATGGGCAGGATTTTGTCGTTTTTGCCCAATCCGGTGTTTCGTTTATTACGCCCGATTTGCTGCCTTCCGGCGCCTTCCTTCCGTTGTCCAGCGGTCAATCGGATATTGCCTATGCCGAAACCCTGCTCCCCGGCGCTCCGCCGCGAGGGCAAAGTCTTTTGTATGCCTCGCTCAAAGTGAAGCACCGCGTGCTCGGCGCCATTGTGCTGCTGAGCGAACCCGGGCAAACCTACACGGCGCCCGATCTCAAGCTGCTGAATACCTTTGCGCTCCAATCGGCTGCAGCAATCGAAAGCGCTCTGCTTTTTGAAAAGAACATCCGCGAAGCCAAAGCCAGGGAGGAAGCCCTCCGGCGCCTGCACGAGGCGACGACCAAGTTCGTCCCTTTCGAATTCCTGCGCGCGCTGGGCCGCGAAACCATTACGGAAGTCCAACTCGGCGACTATAAGGAGCAGGAGGTCACCGTTCTTTTTTCCGATATCCGCGACTATACCCGCCTGGCCGAATCCATGACTCCGGAAGACAATTTCCGCTTCGTCAACGCCTACAACGGCCGCATGGGGCCCATCATTCAGCAATGCCGGGGCTTCGTCAACCAATATCTCGGAGACGGCATCATGGCCATTTTCCCGTTCAACCCGTTCGACGCCCTGGAGGCCGCGATCGCCATGCACCGAAACCTACTGGAATACAACAAATTGCGTAAAATCGACGGGCGTGCGCTGGTCAAAGTGGGGATGGGCCTGCATACCGGCCCGCTCATCATGGGCATCATTGGCGATCAACGCCGCCTGGATGCGGCTACCATTGCCGACACCGTAAACACCGCCTCCCGCATCGAAAGCCTGACGAAACACTACGGCGCCCGGATCCTCCTCAGCGAAGACAGCCTCCGGCTGATTTCCCACACATCAGGACAGGCCGATTTTCGCTTCCGGTACCTGGGAAAGGTGCAGGTCAAAGGCAAGCTCGACGCCCTGGGGATTTACGAATGTTACGATGGCGACCCACCGGAGCAAATCGAGGCGAAAACCGCTTCCGCTTCTGCCTTCGCCGACGGCGTCGAAGCCTACTTTCAAAAAAACTTCCCCCACCATGAACTCAAACGCAAAAAATAAAAAGCCGGCAAAAAAACACTGGACCCCCTGGCTTGGCGCAGAACCCAGCCCCAACCCTTCCCTTCAGGTGGATGCCATCTCCCGCACCATTATCATCCTTGCCGTTGGCATCATCATCGGTGTTGCCACCACTTCGATTGGCCTTCAAACGATGGCCGACAAACTCGACGACCTCATCATCGGCTTCGTTACCGTGGTGGTCGTCATCGGCGTCGTCACCGTTTGGATCGTCACCAATAAAGAACGCATCCTGAAAGGGTTGTTCGGCACGACCGACTCCGATCTGGACGAGCTCAAATCGCAGGGCATCGACCTGATCAATAACTTCACCAACAAAGACTACGACGAAGCGGAAAAAAACCTCAACTTCATCATCAGCAAAGCCATGGCCTGGTACGTCTGGTTCAATTTCCGGCGTTGGATACTGGTTGTTTTCCAGGCCCTCTTCATCGGCTTCGGCGGCCTGCTGGGCACGATCCTCCTCTTTAGCCAAAACCTGCTGATCGAACAGCAAACCCACCGGCTCGACAAGCAAAACGAGCTCATGGAAAAACAAAACGAGCGCATGGATCAGCAAACCTACCTCCAGGAAGCCGACCGGCGGAGCGCGCTCGTATTCCGCATGGACAATACCTGGAACGAAGTAGACCGGGAACTGAAAAACGACCTGGGCAGACCGGGCGTACGCGATTTATCGCCCGAACTGATCACCCGGATCGTCACGCTGTGCGAAATGCTCCGCCCCTACCGCTACCTGGAAGGCGGTATTCTGTCGAAAGGCGAATTAAGCGTGGAACGCGGGCAGGTGCTGATCTCCCTCGTCAACAGCAACCTCGATACCAACTCCCTGAAAGCTATTTATGAGAAAGGAAACTTTCGGTACTCCGACCTCGTAGGCGTCAACTTCCGCAAAGCCTACCTGCGCAACGTCAGCCTTAGCTATGCTTCGCTCGCCCAGGCCTTTTTCCCGGAAGCCAACCTGGGGCAAGCCGACCTGACCAAATCGCAGCTTACCCAGGCCGATTTTTCACAAGCCAACCTCAGCCAGGCCGACCTCAGCGAAAGCGACCTCACCAAAGCTCTGCTGCGCGACGCCCGCCTTACAGGGGCCAACCTCCAGGAAGCCGATCTTCGCCAGGCCAACCTCCAGAATGCAGACCTCTCCTTCGCCAACCTGACCAATGCCAAACTAAGCGGCGCTAACCTGCTGGGCGCCAAGCTCGACCAGGCTATCGTCCATGCCTCCTGGATGGGCGTCCTCGCCAAAACCAGCGGGGATTCCATTATCGGAAAAACGTATGTGCTGGAAAATTATCGTTTGGATTCCGTTTCCACGGATGCCGGGGTAGGATATCGGTTGCGTCTAAGAAGAGCCCCAAGTGCGGAGATATGATGAACCGGGATAATGGCTTTACCCTTTTAATTCTCTGCTAATATAACTCTTTTGGGCTATACATAGTTCCAAATCGAATAGCCGGCTAGAAGCGCTTTACCCTCCGCTTTGCTCCCGGCTTTGGCTTCCCTGCCTGTTTGATTAACTCCCGCTTCTGGTATTTTTTCTGGTCTTCGATCAGGCGGACGATCAGGTCTTCGCGGCCCAGTTTCTGGAGTTTTTCGCGGATCATCTGGTGGTTTTCCCTTTTGTACCAGAAAAAGAAGAGGTGCTGGCCTTTTTTATCTTTTTCCGACTTTGCGGTGAACACGGGCTGGAGGGTGTAGGGATGCAATCCGGAATAGTAAATGACGGTAGCCACCGTCATGGGAGTAGGGGTGAAATCCTGGACCTGTTCCAGCTTGAAGCCCATGTCTTTGGTTTCGGCGGCGAGGTTGGCCATGTCCTCCACTTGGGAACCGGGGTGACTGGAAATGAAGTACGGGATTAGGGGCTGGCTCAGCCCATGCTTCTGGTTGATGGCGTCGAACTTCTTTTTAAACTCGTGGAAATACTTGAACGAAGGCTTGCGCATGATGCGCAGCGTCGCGTCGGAGGTATGCTCGGGCGCTACTTTGAGCCTTCCGCAAACGTGCTTGGTCACCAACTGCTCCATGTACTCGGTGAGGCTGCCGTCGTTGTGTTTGTTGTAGCTGTCCACCAGCAGGTCGTAGCGGATGCCGCTGCCCACGTAGGCGTGTTTCACTTTGGGGTGGGCGTCGACTTTTCGGTAGAGTTCCGTGAGGGGCTTGTGGCTGGTGTCGAGGTTGTTGCACACGACCGGGTGGATGCAGGAAGGGCTCACGCAGCGGTCGCAGATCTCCTGCACCTTCCCTTTCATGCGGTACATATTGGCAGACGGGCCGCCCAGGTCGCTGATCACGCCCCGGAAATCGGGCATTTGGGTCACTGCTTCCACTTCTTTCAGGATAGATTCCTCCGAGCGGCTAGCAATGAACTTGCCCTGGTGGGCGGAGATGGTACAAAAACTGCACCCACCAAAACAGCCCCGGTGCATATTGATCGAAAACCGGATCATTTCATAGGCGGGGATGGCGCCCCGTTTGGCGTATTTGGGGTGGGGCATCCGGGTGTAAGGCAGGTCGAAAGACGTGTCAATCTGCTCCTCCGTCATAGGCGGGTAAGGCGGGTTGACGAGCAGGATTTTATCTCCCACCTTTTGAGCAAGGCGGCGGGCGTTCACTTTGTTCGACTCCTGCTCGATATGCTTAAAATTCTCGGCATACGAGCGCTTGTCGCGCAGGCAGTGATCATGCGAATGCAGCCAGAAGGTTTCCCAGTTTTTATTGACCGGAGCAGGGCGATCTGCTGCCTGCAGGATCGCTGTTTGGGGCACGGTGGTCAGGGAAGAAAACGGCACGCCCTTTTTGAGCAGGCGCAGGATCGCGCGCAGGGGCATTTCGCCCATTCCATAGACCAGCATATCGGCGCCGCTGGTTTCGAGGATAGTGGGAAACAGCTTGTCGGCCCAATAGTCGTAATGAGTAACCCGGCGCAGAGAGGCCTCGATGCCGCCGACGAGCACCGGCACGTCCGGGTAAAGGGTTTTCAGGATCTTCGTATACACATTGACCGCATAGTCGGGCCGGAAGCCCGACTGCCCGCCGGGCGTGTACGCGTCGGTCGACCGCTTGCGCCGCGCCGCGGTGTAGTGGTTCACCATGGAATCCATGCACCCCGAGGTGACGCCGAAGAACAGGCGCGGAGCGCCCAGCTTTTTGAAGTCGCGCCAATCGTCCTGCCAGTTGGGTTGCGGGATGATCCCGATGCGAAGCCCTTCGCTTTCCAAAATCCTGCCGATTACGGCTGTGCCGAAGGCAGGATGGTCGACGTAGGCATCCCCGGAAATGAGGATGACGTCGAGGTCGTCCCACCCGCGCAGTTCTACTTCTTTGCGGGTGATGGGCAGCCAGTCAGCGATGGGTCGGTCGGAATGCATAGAGGGCGTTTGAAATTAAAGTACAAAAGTAGGCATTTTTAGTGGTTAGTGGGTGGATTTAGTGGTTGGGGGGTTGGTATATCAAATATTGCGATCGTAATCGCCATATTTGATGAAATTTGTAGATTATAGTCGCCATATTTTAATAGAGGGATTGAAAGGCTGCTGCGAAAACATATTGAAGCCCGTTGGGATTCCGGCAAAGCGATTATCATTCCAGGTCCCCGGCAGGTTGGAAAAACAACGCTATTGAGGCAAATTTGTTCCGAAAAAGGGGATTACCTGTTTTTGAATGCCGACGAGGCGGAAGTTTTTCCCCTCCCCTTTCTCCAACGCCTACCATCCGGTTTCGACGGCGGTGGTTCATAGGGATAACTTTGAGGATTTTTTGCTGGAATAGGCGAGCCCATTTGGCGGGGTGGGGATGTACTTGCTATTGTTGTTTTTTTATGAAAATCAAAAATCGAATTTTAGATTTTCATAAAAACAAAACCCAGGAACGCAGCGCAGCCAACGTCCGGCCCTGGAATGCGCTGGAAGGGGTGATTTGGGAGTAGGCCCTATGGGGTGCTTCGTGGGGTGTCGGTCAGGAGACCGACGGATAGGGATCGAAGTCGGAAGACTTCGACCAGCAAGGGAATGGATGAGCAATCCGAGCCGGTTACATCTTCTACATCCTGTACATCCTCTAATCCTGCAAATCCCGATTCAGACAAGTAAGCAAAGCCCCGGCGGTAAATACATCAATCAAGGCGATGGGCAACGCGCCTTCCCGGAATGCAATTCCGAGCTACATTCTCGGATTGAAAATCCGAGCTACAGGCCGGGGTCTCCTTTTGGCCTGTCTTTCTTTCGATCCAGAAAAAAGAAAATATGAGCCAGGAGCCAGAGAATCGCGTAGGCCAGCCAATCGGCCGCTCGTTGGGTCCAGCGGGTGTGGGAAGCGTATACCTGATCGGTCACCTGCTCGCACTCCCGGGCAAGGATCTCGTCAAAGACGGTGGTCAGATTTTGGGCGAAGGAGGTGTCGGCGATTTCCAGGTTGAGCTCTACGCTTTCGAACAGGCTCAGGAAATTGAGGTTGCACGAGCCCACACTCGCCCAGGCGCCGTCGACGGCCACGACTTTGGCATGCATGACCGTGGGCGTCCACTCGAAAATTTCGATCCCGTTGCTTAACATCCAGTTGTATAGGTACCGGGTAGCTCTTTGCGCCAATAGCACGTCGGACGAACGGCCCAAAAGGATGCGAATCCGTACGCCCCGCCGGGCGGCATTGCGCAGCACGGCCATCAACCGCCGGGTGGGAATGAAATACGCTGCCGCTAGATCGATGGTATGTTCCGCACACCGGATCGCTCTCCTTAACCCGGTCGTGATCTCGCTTTTTCCCCGCAGCCAGTCGTTCACCACCAGGCGCGCTAATTGGGGATGTGCTTGCTCCCGCTGGATCTTCACCCGGCGCCATCCTTTTTTCTCCCAAAGGCGCTGGCACCGGTTGCGGGCTTGCCAGGCCAGCGGCCCATCCACCTGCACCCCAAAATCAAGCCAGGCGGGTTGCCCGGGCAGGTCGTTGTAGCGGTCGGCAATATTCATGCCGCCAAGGAGAAACCGTTTGCCATCCGCAACGATGATCTTATGGTGCAGCCGGCCAACACTCAGGTTGCGGGAAAAAAACGGCCGAAAAAGCGAAACCGGATTCCGGAAGCCCGGATGTTTCGAATCGTTTTCCTGCTCAGGTTTGCCGAACCAAACGCATCTGCCAAAAGGTACACCTTTACCCCTCTGCGTACCGCATCCTTTAACAAGCCCAAAACCCGGATGCCCGTCTTGTCCATCTGAAAAATATACACCTGCACGTGGAGCTCCTCCTTGGCCAACCGAATACACGTCTCCAGAGCATCGAAGAAAGGCTTTCCTCCCCGAAGCAACTCGATCTGGTTATTTCCGGTGTATGGAGCAGTATGGATCCAGTCTGGGAGCATGGGCGGTGCGCGGGTTGATGCTTCAGGCGACCATCCCAACCTTTTGGAATATTAAGCGGTTATCCCAAGACCCCCTAGCATGGTCCCGCCGGGGTGGCGTCCAGATTTAGTTGCCCTTACAAAGCACAGACATGTTTTTCAAGCCAATTTGAAAAACCCTTCCCCGAAGATTTCCATTGGGCCGACTTGAACGAGCGGTTATGTTGGTCTCCATTGCATTTGTTTGCCTTAACCCCTAAACCCCCACACGCCTAACCGCCCCCACCCAAACCACCCCAACCCCCACCGGCATCAACGCGCTGAAGGCAAACAGCAGGAGGTAGTAGTGCGGAAGAAACCCTATCCGGAGCCAGAACAGCGTTCCCTGCAGGAACAACAAGGCTTCGGAGAGCGCGACGCCGGCCACAAAGAGGGAAATGCCCAACCGGGTGGCCTTACCCGAAAACCAGGATTTGGCCTCCTGGTCGAGATAGGCGAAAATAAACATACTCAGCACCCCCAGCATGATCAGGTGCACAAATCCAATCACGAAATTCCGGATGGTGTAGGCCATCTTGGCTACAGCAGGGACGACCACCGCCGCTTGTATCAGAACTTTTCCAATAAAGGAGAATAACGCCAGCCGCCACAACCCAAACGTCCAGGGCTCGACCTGTCCGCGAATGGCTTTCAAGGCGGGAACAACCGTTTTGCGAAGCACCCAGAGGGCGGCAAGCTGGATCAGCACTCCCATGCTGTTGAGGGCAAACACCGCAGGGTGGGGATTCGACCAGGCCACCGCCAGCGCGAAGGTCAATATCGTGGACGCAATTAGCAAGTTCCGAAAGTGCTGCTGCCTGCTCGCATCCAGTTCAATACCCCGGTTTTCGAGCCACCGGAAAAACAACGCCAACGCCCCAAACAGGAACCAACCGTTAAACTGGAAATGGAGAAAAAACTGAACTGACGTATAATACCAGGCCGACCCGCGAAAAGACGACCCCATCAAAGGCCCCATCGCCCATACCCCCAGCGTGGATACGACCATCCAAAATAACGCCAGCCGGATAAAACCGGCGCTGTAGCCCTTCACTCCGCGCAAATCGCGCAGAAACTGCCCCGCAAAAAGGTAGGAGAGCAGGATGTGCAAGGTGGAAAAGAAAATGGAAACCGGCCCATACCCCTGGATCGGAAAACTGACGAACATTCCCAACACCGCTGCTTGGGTAGCCCAGAATACCCAGGTGTAAATCGGCTTTTTCTGATCCGCT
Source organism: Haliscomenobacter sp. (assembly GCA_016713275.1). Taxonomy (GTDB): domain Bacteria; phylum Bacteroidota; class Bacteroidia; order Chitinophagales; family Saprospiraceae; genus JADJPL01. The sequence continues at coordinate 274,806 of JADJPL010000006.1, read as the reverse complement.
TCTTTTAAAAATGCCGGGATCATCAGCGAATACAAAGCCAGATAGATCCACCCCAGCATCGCGCCATGGGAATGCCCGTGCAGAAACGCTTTAAAATGCAATCCGGGGATCGCCTGCACAAACGCAAAACGCATGACAGCGCCCATGACGGCGGCAATCAAAAAATTGAACAAGGCGGTGCGTATCCAAATGGGTCTCATAGAAAAGAGAATATGAAAAGCTGGAGCTGGCTCAAAAGTCCGTTCTTTGCCTTCGCCATGAAATTTTATTTTCTTTTTTCAATTCTAACAAAAAATTGCTCTGCAATTTTTTGTTAGAATTGAAAAAAGAAAATATTTTGCCGCCAGGGGCGAGAACGGTCTTTTGAGATAGGCCCAAGAAAATAGAATCTCACGCCGAAGGCAAAGAACGGTCTTTTGAGACAGGCCCTGATATTTCCTTTTTTTATTTCCCAACCGGTTTCCCGTCGTTGGCGTACATAAACTCCAGAATATCCCGGGCATCGCCGATGGATACGTTCTGGTTGGGCATCCGGGTGAGACACTCTTCCAGCAACGCCTGAGCAGCAGGGTCTTGTTCCAGCATCACCTCCACGTTAGTGATCATGTTCATGATCCACTCCGGCTTGCGCTGGGAGGTAAGTCCTTTCCAGCCCGGGCCAACTACCCGCTGATCGGTGAGCTGATGGCAGGCCGAGCATTTCATGTCGTAAATCGATTCGCCCCGGGATACCATATCCGGCTTGAGCGGATCGTTCAGCTCGACCGATTTGATCTCGCCGACGCCCATGCCGTCGTCCACCGGTTCATCTGCTACCATGCTTTGAGGAGGAGTGGTGGAAGCGCTTCCTTCGCTACCGGATTTTCCGCCGCAAGCGCTGAGCGTCGCTCCAACCAGAAATAAAAGCAATGCCTTTTTCATGTTTTGTAGTTGTTTATGTTAGGTAAAATGGATTTTGGTTTAGACGTTAGCTGTTAGACCTTGGAGTTAGATCTAACGTCTAACGTCTAACAGCCAACGTCTACTAAACGCTCAACCCTTCCTGGGTTACCTGGGCGGCGATCTCGGCAACCGTCTTTTTTCCCACCATCTGGAGCAACCCTTCCCGGTAAATGAAGGCTTGGGTATGCAATGGACAAGGATTTTCCGAGGAGCACACCGGCAACCCCAGGATACAAGCCGAAAACACCTCCGGGCCGTCAATGCACTCTACCACCTTGCGCAGGGGCTCATTCCGGTTTTTTTCGCTTAAAAAGAACCCTCCATTGGGGCCTTTTACCGACGAAACCAGGTTATTCCGGGTGAGCTGCTGCAGCAGCTTGGCCAAAAACGGCCCCGGCACGTCCAGCGTATCCGCGATTTCCTTTACCCCTACCCGCTGATCGGGAGAGGTTTTATAGGCCATATAAAGTACGGCGCGTATGGCGTATTTACAAGATTTTGAAAACATAATCTGCTTTTTGGCAATCCAAAGGTAAGGACTTTTTTCAATAAAAAAAGATATAAAAGTCTTTTTATCTTAAAAAGAATAGGCTATCTTTGTTTCATTAAAAGATTAAATCATCTTTTTATCGTTTTATTAAAATTTTCCTTCATCAAATCCTTATTATATGAAAAACCAAATGCTTAAAAAGCCTATTTTAATGGCGGCACTCACGCTGATGGGGCTTAGCCTGGTAACCAGTTGCGGCCAGAAAGGCGCAGCAGGGCCCAAAGGTGGGGCCTTGGGCAGCGATGCCGCAGCGGCGACGTATGTGGCTCCCGGCGAGTACGACGAGTTTTATGCGTTCGTTTCCGGCGGGTTTTCCGGGCAGATCAGCGTCTACGGATTGCCTTCCGGCCGCTTATTCAAGGTGATTCCCGTTTTTTCCGTCGATCCGGAAAAAGGATACGGCTTCAACGAGGAGACCAAACCGCTGCTGAACACCTCTTTCGGTTTTGTGCCCTGGGATGACTCCCACCACCCGGAACTATCCCAAACCAATGGAGAAACCGACGGGCGCTGGGTATTCATCAACGGCAACAACACCCCCCGCATCGCCCGGATCGACCTGACCACCTTCGAAACCGCCGAGATCATCGAAATTCCAAACTCCGGAGGCAACCACTCCTCCCCTTTTACAACCGAAAACACAGAGTATGTGGTGGCCGGCACGCGCTTTGGGGTTCCCTTCCCGCAGAAAGACGTTTCCATCGACAGCTACGCCGAGGAATTCAAAGGCGCGCTGACCTACATCAGCGTAGACAAAGAATCCGGCAATATGGACGTCGCCTTCCAGGTGCTTCTCCCAGCCTTTAACTACGACCTCGCCCACTCCGGCAAAGGAAAATCCCACGGCTGGACCTTCTTCACCAGCTACAACACCGAGTTGAAAAATACCTTGCTGGAGGTAAACGCCTCTCAAAATGACAAGGACTTTATCGCGGCGGTGAACTGGAAAAAAGCCGAAGAGTACATCAAGCAGGGCAAATTCAAGGAAATGCCCGCCCGTTATGCCGACAATGAATACGACGAAAGTACGCACTCGGCGAAGTCGACCATGAAAGACAAAGTAAAAGTCCTCATCCCGGAAGAATGCCCAGGACTGGTATACTTCCTTCCCACGCCGAAGTCACCCCACGGAGTAGACGTGGACCCCACCGGCGAATACATCGTAGGCAACGGCAAACTCTCCGCCGATATGTCGGTCCACTCCTTTGACAAAGTGCTCAAAGCTATCGAAAACCAAGCCTTTGAAACCACCATCGATGGCGTGCCTGTACTGAAGTATGAAGAAATTCTGGCCGGCGTAGTCCAAAAACCGGGCCTGGGCCCATTGCACACCGAATTTGACGGCAAAGGCAATGCCTATACGACGTTCTTCATTTCTTCGGAAGTGGTGAAATGGAAACTGGGCACCTGGGAGATCATCGACCGCGCCCCCATGCTACTACTCTGTAGGCCACCTGATGATCCCCGGCGGCGACTCCAGAAAACCAGACGGAAAATACCTGGTGGCGTTGAACAAAATCACCAAAGACCGCTACCTGCCTACCGGGCCGGAGCTGACGCAGTCGGCCCAGTTGTATGATATCTCCGGGGAAAAAATGAAGCTTCTGCTCGACTTCCCAACCATTGGCGAACCCCACTATGCCCAGGGGATTGCCGCTTCCAAAATCATCGAACGATCCAAAAAGATCTATCCAATCGAAGAGAACAAGCACCCTTATGCGGCGCTTGGCGAAAAACAAGCCAAAGTCGTTCGCGAAGGCAATACCGTTCACGTATACATGACCATGATCCGGAGCCACTTCGCCCCCGACAACATCGAGGGGATCAAAGTGGGCGACAAGGTGTACTTCCACGTCACCAACCTGGAGCAGGACTGGGATACCCCGCATGGGTTCTCGGTCATGGGCGCCCGCAATGCCGAGTTGCTCATTATGCCTGGTCAGACGGAGACCTTGCTTTGGGAACCCGACCGCATCGGCGTGTTCCCCTTCTACTGCACCGACTTCTGCTCGGCCCTGCACCAGGAAATGCAGGGATATGTCCGGGTATCGCCGGCCAATTCCAACGTACCGCTTACCTGGAAACTGGGGGATAAGCCGCCGGTTCAATAACTATTTGGAACACACGAGGCCCGGAAACCCGATTTCCGGAATTCCGGGCCTCCTTCGTTCCATCTCTTTGGACCTTTTCCATCTAACTTCATCAACCACCCAACATGAAACGCATGCCTCAACTTCTCATGGCCATTGGCGCCCTCCTTTTGGGGTCGCTCTTCCTGTGGCCCATGTGGAAGATCGTTCTTTACGCCCCTCAATATCCCGACGGGGTGGAAATGCATATCTGGATCAATAAAATAGGGGGCAACTCCCCGGGCACGCTCCAAAACGTCAACATTCTCAACCACTATGTTGGCATGAAGATGATTGAGCCGGACTCCATCCCCGAACTCCAGTACTTTCAGTATATTATTATCGCCATGCTCGCCCTGGGTTTACTGGCCGCTTTAATCAACAAGCGGCAGGTATTTCTGGCCTGGACGGTTCTGATGGTGATCCTAGCCGTCGCAGGGATCTACGACTTTTACTTGTGGGAATACGACTACGGGCACTCGCTGAGCGATGAAGCCCCCATCAAAATCCCGGACGCTTCCTTCCAGCCCCCGTTGTTTGGCCGGAAAGTGATTCTCAATTTCATCGCCGTTTCCCTGCCCCACATCGGAGGATACTTAACCGGTTTAGGAATGTTGCTGGGGGGGCTGTCCTGGATTCTTAAACGCAAAAACGACCGAAATGAAAAACGCGCTTTTTCTGCTGACGTGGTTGCTGCTCAGCGGCTGCAAGCCAACGCCTAAGCCCATCGAGTACGGCGCCGACGTGTGTGCATTCTGCCAAATGACCATCGTCGACCGGCAGCACGGCGCCGAGGTGGTCACAAAAAAAGGCCGGGTCTACAAATTCGACGCCATCGAATGTATGGTGAACTACGTCGCCCAGCAGGGTTCCGAATCCTTTGCCCTGTTTCTGACCAACGATTATATGCAACCCGGAGCGTTAACCGACGCCACTGCCGCTACCTACCTCATCAGCCGGGGCGTACCCAGCCCGATGGGCGCTTTCCTGAGCGGGTTTGGCAACGAGCCCGACGCCCGGACGGTACAAACCGCCAAAGGCGGCGACCTATTCTCCTGGTCAGCCCTCCAGGATATGCGCCAGAAAAAAGGCTTTCTCGGCCCTGCCGAGTAAAACCGGCAAATCAAACCCCTGATGAAAATGAACCGATTTAATACCAACAAGCCATGATCAACGCGCGCTTTGCCCTGCTCTGCTTCCTCTTCCTGGCGCCCGCATTTGCCCGGGCCCGGACGCTGGAGGTATGCGCTTCGTGCGCTTACAACACCATTCAGCAAGCCCTGGATGCCAGCCGGGATGGGGACCGGGTCCTCGTAAAAGCCGGAACCTATAAAGAACCCACCCTGCGCATCACCAAAAAGATCGCGCTCACCGGCGAGAACTACCCCATCCTCGAAGCGCCTAAAGGCCAGGAAATCCTCGTTATCGATGCCGATGGCGTAACGGTGGAGGGCCTCCAGCTCCAAAACCTCGCGCCCCACTACCTCAAAGACCTGGCCGCCATCCGCGTTCACCGGAAAGGGTTCTTCCGCATTTTGAACAACCGGTTAATCAATACCTTTTTTGCCATTTATCTGGAATATGCCCACGATGGCGAAGTGATCGGAAACACCATCACGGGTACCGCCGTGAATGAGTTATCCTCCGGCAACGGCGTCCACGGCTGGTATGGAGAATATGTCTGTATCGAAAACAATACCATCAAAGGCCACCGTGACGGGATCTACCTCGAATTCATGCACTTTTGCTCGATCAGCGGCAACCACAGCGAGGCCAATGTCCGCTACGGCCTGCACTTTATGTTTTCCAACGACGACCACTATGCCAATAACATCTTTCGCAAGAACGGCGCCGGCGTGGCGGTCATGTTCGGCAAACGCATCGGCATGACGGACAACCTCTTCGACTACAACTGGGGCCGGTCGGCGTATGGCCTGCTCCTCAAAGAGATTTACGATGCCAAAATCGAGCGCAACCGCTTCGTGCAGAATACCATCGGCATCCATATCGAAGGCGCATCCCGGGTAGCCTACCGCCAAAACACCTTCCAGCGCAATGGCTGGGCGGTAAAGATCGCCGGAGGATGCCTCGACCATGATTTTTCCCAAAACAATTTCCTGTCCAACGCCATGGATTTTGTGCTCAACGGCAGGGTGAATTCCAACACCTTCGACGGAAACTACTGGAGCGAATACACCGGATACGACCTCGACCGCAACGGGCTGGGCGACGTCCCTCACCGGCCCGTCAAGCTGTTCTCCTATATCGTTACCCGAACGCCCGAGTCCATCATCCTGCTCCGAAGCCTGTTTATCGATTTGATGAATTTTTCTGAAAAAGTGAGCCCGGTATTCACCCCGGCAGGTATTCTCGACCAACAACCATTAATGCATCCCATATCATGATCGATATCATCAACCTCCACAAACGTTTCGGCAAACTTCAGGTACTCCAGGGCATCAATCTGGAATTCCGGGACCAGGGCAAGATTACCGCCGTACTGGGACCCAACGGTTCCGGGAAAACAACCCTGATTAAATGCATCCTCGGCATGGTGTTGCCCGAAGAAGGCGAGATCTGGGTTGGAGGGAAATCCATTCGGGGCGAAAGCGCCTACCGAAGCAGGATCGGTTACCTGCCCCAGATCGCGCAATTCCCCAATAACCTCACCGTGCAGGAAGTCATTCGCCTGATTAAAACCATCCGGGGGGAAGGCGCTAACGAACAACCGCTCATCGATCTGTTTGGCCTGTCACCTTACCTCGACAAGCGGCTGAGCGCGCTTTCCGGCGGTACCAAGCAAAAGGTCAACCTCACCCTGGCCCTTATGTACGACAGCCCCATCCTCATCCTCGACGAGCCCACCGCCGGGCTCGACCCCATCGCCCTCATCCGTCTCAAAGATTTTATCCGTCAGGAGAAACAAAAGGGAAAACACATCCTGATCACTACCCACATCATCAGCCTCGTGGAAGAACTGGCCGACGAGATCGTCTTCCTCCTGGAAGGCAAGATTTACTTCCGCGGCGCGCCCGGGCAACTCAAGGCGCAATACGGGGAAGAAGACCTGGAACACGCGATTGCTGCTATCCTTACCAGCCAGCCAAAAAACGGACACAACGGGCATCCGCCTGCCGAAACCGCACGCCTCAAAAGCCAAACGCTTCAACCTGCTTTTTCGATCAAATAAATATTCCGCCATGTACAAGATACTCCGGTACAGTTTTTACGACCTGATGCGCAGCCGCTGGACCTACTTCTATTTTGGGTTCTTCCTGCTGTTCACGCTGGCGCTGCTGTTTCTCAGCAGCGACGTGGGCAAAGTGATTATCAGCCTCATGAACGTCATCCTGGTACTCGTCCCGCTGATCGCCACCATGTTCGGGATCATGTTCTATTACAACTCCCGGGAGTTTACGGAGCTTCTCCTGGCCCAGCAGCTATCCAGAACCCAGCTTTTCCTTGGGCAGTACCTGGGTTTGGCGCTGAGCCTATCCGCCAGTTTGCTTCTTGGCGTGGGCTTGCCTTTCCTGTTTTACGGAATCTTTTTTAGCGCCGAGATTGGAAATTTCATCGTGTTGCTGCTCAATGGCGTGTTGTTGTCCTTCATCTTCTCCGGAATGGCGTTTTGGATTGCTTTACGGCACGAAAACCGGATCAAAGGGTTTGGGCTGGCCATTATGATGTGGCTGTTCTTCGCCGTGATCTACGACGGCATCTTCCTGCTCCTTTTAATGTGGTTTAGCGATTATCCGCTGGAGTATGTCTCTCTGGGCGCTTCGCTGCTCAATCCGGTCGATCTGTCGCGGATTCTCATCCTGCTGAAACTCGACATCTCCGCATTGATGGGGTATACCGGCGCTGTTTTTGAAAAATTCCTGGGCACGGGATTGGGCATCGCGCTGTCCTTCCTCAGTCTTGGGTTCTGGATATTGCTGCCCACGGCCAATATCCGCCGTGTAGCGCTGACAAAAGATTTTTAACCTTAAAATTTACTCCGATGGAAGAGCAAAAAACCGTTGGCGCTATTGTCGCCGAAGATTACCGCACCGCCGTGGTTTTTAAAGAATATGGCATCGATTTCTGCTGCGGCGGCGGAAGAACGCTTTCCGATACCTGCCAGGCGAAAGGCATCCCGGTCGATCAGGTGGAAAACGCCCTGGCGACCATTCAAGCCGCGCCTGGTTCCGGTGCGCCAGACTACAAAAACTGGTCCCTGCATTTATTGTGTACCTATATCGTAGAAAAACACCATCTTTACGTCCGGAAAATGCTCCCCCAGATCCGGGAATTCGCGGCGAAAGTCGCACGGGTCCACGGCGAACGGCATCCCGAAGTCATCGAAATTTTCGGCCTTTGGGAAACCCTCAGCCAGGAGCTGACCACGCACATGATGAAAGAGGAAAATATCTTGTTCCCCTATATCCGGGAGCAGTCGCTTTCCGCCGAATCGCCCCTTCAAGCGCCTTTCGGCTCGGTGCGGAATCCCATACGCGTCATGGAAATCGAACACGAAACAGCAGGCAGTATTATGGCCCAAATCCGGCATTTGAGCCAGGACTACTCCGCCCCGGCAGATGGCTGCACGACCTACAACGTCTTGTACGCCCTGCTCAAGGAGTTTGAAGAAAACCTGCACGAACATATCCACCTGGAAAACAATATCCTGTTTCCCAGGTCGGTGGAGATGAGCGAGGTACGAAGTACGAAATAAGATGTACGAAGTACGATGTAACGATTGGAAATAGTTAATAGAAGCTATCTCAAAACCCTTTTCAGGGTGTGGGCGGCATTCATTAACCCCATGGTAAAGGCTGACGAAGCACTTTCCCCCTTTGAAGGGGGCTAGGGGGATGAAATTTTGGGGATGCTGTTGTAGGGTTTCATCCCCCCGACCCCCTTCAAAGGGGGAGAACGCCATATTCTATAATTTTGAGATAGCTTCTAACCACCAACCATAACCACTAACCACTAACCACCAACCACCAACCACCAACCACTAACCACTAATGACCCGCTATCCAGCCACCGCCCTCCTCCTTCTTGCGCTGCTCGGAGTTTTCTCTGCAGGCAGGACGGCGATGATGTGGTGGTACCACCTGGAGCGGAGCTCTTTTGAAAAGCAGTTTTGCGAAAATATCGACACGCCGGAACTGGAGTGCCATGAAAGTTGCCATATCAAGGCGCTTTTTCAGGATAGGGAACCTGCTTCCGAAATGGCCCCACCCAGCCGCATTCCCTTGCCGGAACTTTCCGCCATAGAAATCCACGAACTGACGCCGGTGCTGATTTTTGCCGATTGGACTGAAAAAGAACGCCAAAACGCTTTTGGCTCCCAGGAACCCATTCCCAGTGGGTTCCTGTTCCGGTTGTTGCGCCCGCCGGATGTTGCCTAAAGGTTCACAGTTCAAAGTTTAAAGTTCAAGGGGCCAAACGGCTCTGCTTGCGCTATCAATATCGATGCAATAGCATTGAACTTTGACCCCTTGAGCCTTGAACTCCATTCCTTCCCCTTCAGCCATTCATTTCAAAACCTGACGCCTAACGTCTAACGTCCTGCGTCTAACTTCTAATACCATGCGTCACTATATCCTTTTTTTCATAATATTATTCCAAGCCAGCCCGCTGATTGCGCAAAACGCCATCCAGATCAGCGGAAAGATCCAGGAGGCACAGAGCAAACATGCCGTACCTTACGCTACCGTGCTCATCAACGGCCAGGCAGTCTATGCCGGGGAGGACGGTACCTTCAAAGCCGAAATACCCGCAGCAACGCAATACCGGGTCGTGGTAGAACAGATCGGGTTTGAACCTTTAATCCAGATCCTTGATCAGCTACCCTCCGAAAGCCTGACGTTTTCCATGCATCCCCGCCCGGTGTGGGTGTCGGAAATCCTGGTGGCAGGCCAGCGGAGTCCGGGGTTCGCACAATCGACGTTGTTGAACGACGATGCAAAATTGTCCAGTCAGCCCCGCGACGTAGGCGATCTGCTCAACGACATGCCCGGATTTGCCATGATCAAACGCGGCGGATACGCCCTGGACCCCGTGTTCCGGTCGTTCAAATACGAGCAACTCAACGTGGTGTACGATGGCGGCGTAGAACTGACGCATGCATGCCCCAACCGCATGGACCCGGCGACCACCCACGTCAACCCGGAAGAGATCCGCAAAATTGAGCTGATCCGCGGTCCGTTTAGCGTTCGGTATGGCCCGAGCATGGGCGCCACCATCAATATCGTCACAGAAACCCCATTTCAGGAAAGCGCCGACGGATTTGGCGGCTCCCTGGAAGGTGGGTATGAATTCAACGGCAACGGGAAAAGCACCCGGCTTACGCTGAACCATCAAAAAGGCAATTACCGGTTCTTTGCCGCAGGAGGTCTAAAGGATTACGGCAGCTATAGCAACGGAGACGGCAAAGAAATCCCTACTTCCTTCAGAACTTACGATTACACGCTGAAAGGAGGGCTTCAGGCCGCTCCGGACCACCAGATACACCTCACCTGGCGCCAGGGCTTTGTCCGGGACGTACTGCATGCCGGGCTTATGATGGACACCGATTACGACAACACCAGCATGGCGATCGCGGATTACAATGGAGGCCCATGGGCGCTGCCCTGCACGAGGTGACGGCCAAATTCTACGGCTCTTACGTCGACCACCGGATGAGCAACCGCCTGCGCCCGAATTTCAAATCGTCCGAGTCGGTTTCCGACGTCGACGCCACGACGTTCGGCGGCCGGATGGAAGCCACCTTGCTGGCGGGCGCCCGACATTGGTGGTTTGCCGGCGCCGACATGCGGTATATGGGGCGGACAGGAAGCAGAGACCGGCTGCAGAAGGTGAACATGATGACCGGCGAGCCCCTGGCCAAACCGCTGGCGTTTGTGGACACCATTTGGCCCGATGCGTCCATTTCCCAAACCGGCCTCTTCCTCGAAAGCCGCCGGCTGCTGGGCAGCCGCTGGACGCTGCTCTCTGGCGTCCGCACGGATTTCGTGTTTGCCAATGCGCGCGAAGCCGAAGCGGATTTTGACAAGCTCTATGCGAATGATTTGAAAAACGATACCGAGATCAACCTCAGCGCCACCGCCTCGCTGGCCTTCCAGCCAACCGAGCAATGGAACCTCCAACTCGCACTTGGCCGGGGCGTGCGCACCGCTAACATGATCGAACGGTACATCAACCACTTCAACGTGGGCAGAGATCCTTACGAATACGTCGGCAATCCCAAACTCAAGCCCGAAGCCAACAACCAGATCGAATTTTCGGTCCAGCGGCAGGGAGACCGTTTCGAGTTTGGGTTCCAGGCATTCTATTCGTACCTCCAGAACTACATCACGGCCCGGGTTGACAGCACCCTCAAGCGGAAGTTTATGCCCACCCAAAACCCGAAAGTATCCCGCCGTTTCGTCAATCTGGATAAAGCAGAGCAAATGGGGTTTGAATTCCACGCGGGCATTCAGCTCCTTCGCGGGCTCCAGCTTTCGGGCAACGTGGCGTACACCTATGCCCAAAACCTCGACTGGAACGAGCCCCTGCCCGAAGTCGCCCCGCTGGAAGCCACGCTGACCCTGCATTACGAACGGAAAATCTGGTGGGCCGAACTTCGCGGGCGCCTGGTAAGCGAACAAACGCGCGTCTCCCAAATTTTTGGAGAGCCCGCTACTCCCGGGTTTGAAACCCTCGATTTCCGGGCCGGCGTGGAGCCCCTGCCTGGATTAACGCTTGGCCTGGGCGTCCTCAACTTGTTCGATGCCACCTACTGGGAACACCTTAACCGCGCCTATGTCAATATGCCGGAACAAGGCATCCTCTACGAATCCGGAAGAAACGCAACCGTCATGCTGAAATACGCCTTCTAATGTAGCTCGGAATTGCATTCCGAGATGTTCTCCAGGATGAAATTCCGAGATGTTCTTCGGAATGCAATTCCCAGATCGTTCAGGCCTACCGCAAAAGATGGTTTTGCTCGTCCCCGAAAGGAGGACTTTTCTATCAGCCATCTCAAAACTATAGAATATGGCGTTCTCCCCCTTTGAAGGGGGCCGGGGGGATGAAACCTTTCCCCAACTTCCCGGAAGTTTCATCCCCCTAACCCCCTTCAAAGCTAATCTTGTAGTGTTTTTTGCTAAACCATGGTTTGGTGCAGTCCAGTTTCCGTTTTTGCCCCCGGCCTCGGGGTATGTTCTTTTTTTGCTCGCCCAAAAAAAGAACCAAAAAAAGGGCGCTCCTTCGCCCTACCGCTCCGTGGAAAACGCCTTCGCTTTATGGGCTTCAACCGCTTGGAACACCGGTCGTTGCGTTTCTCCTACATTCCAAGCGGTTGACCCCATAAGGCGATCCCGTTCTTCGAACGGGAACGGCGTTTCCCACGGGCTCCGGGCTGCGGAGGGCAATATACGGACAAGCCGTTGTTATGAAAAATACTACAAGATGAGCCTTCAAAGGGGGAAAGTGCTTCGTCAGCCTTTGCGAGCCATGGGGTTAAGGAATACCACACACACTGGAAAGGGTTTTGAGATAGCTTCTACTCAAATCGCGACAGCGGAAGTTCTTTAAAGGCAATCCCCTCATACGGCGACTTCGCCCCGCCCTCAAAAAGCAGGCCGAGATTGCCATTGGGAAGAACAACCAGATTGGAGTAGGCGGAAGGCCCCTCGTGAACAAGGGCCTTCCGCATCCACGTTTTCCCGTGATCGTAGGAGATGCGGACGGTCATGTGAACCCGCGAGGTTTGGCTGGCGGGGTTGGAGAAGGCCAAAAACGGCTTTCTACCCGGGGCGTCGTACCGCAACAAGCTGGCCTGGCAAACCGGTTCGATCAACGCGGTATCGCCACGCAGCGGCGACCACGTCGCTCCGCCGTCGCGGCTCCAGGCCGTTTGGCGGATGCGGACGGACGTGTAGTTGCGCATGTTGAGCAGGAGTTTGCCTCCGGGAAGTTCGGCCACGGTGCTTTCGTTTACCTGATCGGAGGGAGTCGTTCCGCCCAGCGCCCAGGTCGTTCCGCCATCGTCGGAATGGATCGTATGGGAATAATATTTTTTCGTCCCCGCCTCAATATGGTCACAGGGGATAATCAGTCTGTTCTTATATTTCCCTTTTCGCAGCTGAATGCCGTTGACCGGCCCCGTGGCGTACCAGGTCCAGTAGGGTTGCTTAACCTGCGGGGTAATTTCCCTGGCAGCAGACCACGTCTTTCCATCGTCGGAAGAGTGCATAACAAAAACCCGGCGGGTATCCCGGCTGGCGCCATCGATGATCTGTGGCTCGCGGTCGGCGCCCAGGTTCCAGGTCGAGAGCAGGACGATCTTGCCGGTCCGGCGATCCACAACCGGGGCTGGATTTCCGCAGGTATTGCCGCTATCGTCCCATACGACACTCAGCGCCGACCAGGACTTCCCCCCATCGGTAGAGCGCTTCAGGACCAGGTCGATATCTCCCGAATCGCCGCAGTTGTTTTTTCTTCCTTCGGCAAAAGCCAGCAAAATTCCCTGGTTTGTCCTCACGATAGCCGGAATGCGGAAGCAGGCGTAGCCTTCTGCGCCGCTTTGGAAAACGTGGCTCAGGGGCTGAGCGGGGATAGCCCCTGGCAAAATGGCCGCAATGGCTAAAAGAAGGGCAACGAGTTTTTCTTTCACCGGTAACCTGGTTTGTGATAACTCAAGATAAAGCTTAATCCGGAATTTGCCCGGAGGAGGGACTCTTTTTCCGTTCCGCTGTCCGAACCCGTTAGAAATTGAACGCGGAAGGGGAAAATTGACTATTTTGACCACTCAAAAATCAAAGGAAACCTGAAACCATATTTTATACCCACAATGGGTCGATTTGAAATCCCTGTCATGATTAAAATACAGAGTCGACCGAACCATCGGCCCCTGATTCTTGCTATTGCCGTGTTTTTCGTTTCCCGCTTCTTCGGATATAGCCAGGACCCCGCTTCCCTGAATCTTCCCATGCCTGGGGCAGACCCTTTCCTGACCTACGAAAAATACGTCGCTAAACCCAACGACCGGGTGATTTCCAGGGATACCTACCTCGATCAGCTTTACGGCTTCTGGCTGGGCGCCTGCATCGCCAACTGGACCGGCCTCATTACCGAGATGGACAAAATCGGGAATATCGGCGACATCAAAACCGGGCCCTTTTATACCCGAAAAGATTGGGGAAAACCGGACCAGGCCAATATTTGGAGTCCTGGCAAAGTCAGCCCGATTTCCTCCACCATTGACTTTGTTTTCGCCGCTCCGGATAGCATTTGGGGCGCCGACGACGACACGGACATTGAATACCTGTATCAGTACCTTTTGTACGTCAATAAAACGTCCGTGTTAACCGGCCCCCAGATCAGAGACGGCTGGCTGGCACATATCAAATCGGAGGAGGAAAATTTTTTGTGGGTCTCCAACCAAAAAGCATTTGATTTGATGAAAGCAGGAATGGTCCCGCCGGAAACCAGCCACCCGGATTCCAATCCCGAATTCGAAATGATCGACGCCCAGCTCACGACGGAAATATTCGGCCTTTTTGCTCCTGCCCGGCCCGATATGGCGCTGACTATGGCCCACCTGCCGATTCAAACTACCGCCCGGCGAGATGCGGAATGGATCTCGGAATTTTACGTGATCATGCATTCCCTGGCATCGCGAATAGACTCTTCCAAACCCAGGAAGAAAAACATTCTTTGGATGGCGGACACGGCACGAAAACGCCTGCCTGCTGACTCATATGCCGCCGGGATGTACGATTTCGTAAAAAGCAGGTATCTCGCAAACGTACCCTGGGAACAAACCCGGGACGACGTGTACCAAAGATACCAGGTAGAACAAGCTGATGGCTATGCAATGACCTCCCAGAAAAGGTATTGCAACGGCTGCTTTGCCGCCGGCATTAACTTTGCCTCCAGCCTGATCAGCCTTTTTTATGGCGAGGGCGACCTGAAGAAGACGATTAAAATTGGCGCTTTGGCCGGCTGGGATTCGGATAATCCCACCGCTACCTGGGGCGGGCTTCTCGGTTTCCTGCTGGGCAAAAAAGGCATTGAAAAAACATTCCACCGAACCTTTTCCGATCGGTTTCACATCCATCGGACCCGAATTGGGTTTCCTGATGAGGGGAAGGACACCTTTACCGAAATGGCCCAGATAGGGTTTGGATCATCGACAGGGTGGTCCAGGAGGAATTGGGTGGGGGAATAGACCTGGAAAAAAATTGCTGGTATATCCCAGACAACCTGTTACCTATTGCGCCCGAAAGTTCGGGAAACGATCGAAAAAACGAATAAGGTTATGCCCGCGCGCGCTAAAATCACCATTTCCCAACTTGCCATCCGTGCGGTTGGCGCCTCCGTCAACTCCGTTGCTCTTTTTTCGCCCCAACAGGCGGGAAAGATCGCCCTGGACTTGTTCTCCAAACCCCGGGCCCGAAAGCACAAGGTGCACGATCCGGATTTGCTGGCGGAGGCCCGGCAGGAGAGCGTTGTGGTAAATGGACATGCCGTCCGGTTTTTCCATTGGGCTGGAGATGGGCCCCGGGTATTGCTCGCCCACGGCTGGGAAAGCAATGCCAGCCGGTGGGAAGCGTTGGTGCGCGCGCTACAGCGGCATGGGTACGACATCGTCGCCCCCGATGCGCCCTCCCATGGCCTCTCCGGAGGCGAGACCTTCAATGTGGCATTATACGCCGACGCGCTCCGGGAATTAATGGCCTCTTTGCGGCCCCAAACCCTGATCGGCCATTCGGCAGGAGGGATGGCTGCGGTTTTTCTTTTATACAACCACCCGGAGCTTACGCCCCAAAACCTGGTTTTGCTTGCCGTTCCTTCTGAACTGGATGTTCTGATGGATCGTTTCCGCCGCATGGTCGGCATGAACGAAACGGTTTTTCATGGGATGATGGACGCGTTCCATGGCCGCTATGGCTGGAAAATGAGCGATTTTTCCATCCGTCGTTTCATTCAGGAGGTTCGGGTTCCCGGCTTGCTCATCCACGACCGGAACGATCCCATAGCCCCTTTGGAGGAAGGGCTTTCCATCCACCGGAACTGGAAGAATTCCCGGCTGACCGTCACCCAGGGGCTGGGGCATAGCCTTCATGGGGAAGAAGTTGTGCGTACGATAATTGATTATCTTGAGAATCATAAACCAACCTGACATGAAATCCATACCGATGCTCTTGTTTTGGCTCGTAGCGGCTTTTCTCCCTGCAACGGCTCAGGTTCGCCCGGAAAACCTCTTCTACATGGTGGACACACCGGAATCTTTTGAGAGTTTTAAAAAAAACGCATCCCAAATTGACATCGTTTGTCCGCAAACGTTTTTGGCCAGCAAAGAAGGCGTCCTAACCGGTAGCGTCGATCGCCGCGTTCTGGATATTGCCAAAGCCAATAAGATCAAGGTAATGCCCTTAATTGTCAATAGTGGGTTCAATCAGCAACTGCTCCACGACATCGTATCCAACCCTGTTTCCCGAAAGCGGTCGATCGAAATGATGCTGGAGTATGGCCGGCGATATGGTCTGGATGGGTGGCAATTCGATCTGGAGGGCTTCATATTAATGACCAGGCCCATTTCACCCAATACTTTCGGGAAACAGCAGAAGCCCTGCATGCATCAGGCATGCAACTCTCCGCGGCCCTTGTGCATCAGTTTGAAAACGTGGGAGGACCTTCCGCTTATACCCGTTTCCTCTACGAAAACTGGCGCGCTGGGTATAACTTTAAGGAATTAGCTGAAATTGGCGATTTTCTTTCCATAATGACCTACGACCAGCATACGCGGCGCACTCCGCCCGGACCGGTTGCGGGAATAGAATGGATGCAAAAAGTAATTGAATACTTGATCGCAGAGGGCGTCCCAGCCCACAAGATCTCCATGGGAATCCCAAGTTATTCCGTGCATTGGTATGCCGATTATTCCGAGGAACGCGGGGGATTCACCACCGGCCGGCAATTGGGTTACAACTGGGTGCAACACCTGCTCGGCCAGCACGGCGCCAAGCCTGAATGGAATGAAAAGGCCGGCTGCAACTACGCCTTCTGGGATAACGGCGGCGTTTTTGAATACCTGTTTATCGAAGATGGGCAATCGCTCCGGTTAAAACTTGATCTTTTGAAAAAATACCAGCTCAGAGGAATATCCGTCTGGGTCCTTGGAAGGGAAGCGCCCGATTTCTGGACGGTTTTGGGTAATGCGCGACGATAACTGCACCGCGTTTCTTTTTCATCCGATGAACTTATTCCTTTTCAGATAGTTATATTTTTTCATTGATTTTACCGGTTTTTCTATTTTTGTAGCTTAAACACCTCGCATTCCAATGGCGGTGAAAAATGCACTCGGCTGGCTCAAAAAATTCGGTATTGCGGCTTTCATGTTCTTTCTGATCAAAGGGCTGATCTGGCTGGCCGTGTTCTTTGGCGTCTGGAAACTCGTCGCTTAACAGTTTATTCCAGGCAAATTCCCTTCCTCTTTTCCGAACGCGTTTTATTCTTTATTTTCAGTACCTGAAAATAAGTCCGACGTTTTATGTTCCATCTTTCCGACATCGCGCAACTTGCGCAAACGCATTTTGGGATTGCCGCTCAGGTAGGCGCCCTGCCCGGGGAAATCGATCTCAACTTCCTGCTCACGGCTTCTGACGGCCGGCAATACACCCTGAAGATCGCCAACCCGAAGGAATCAGTGGCCAATCTGGAGATGCAGAATGCCGCATTGATCCACCTGGCAAACCAGGATTGGGACTTGGAAATCCCCCGGTTAGTTCCTAACCAGCAAAACGAAAACATCACGTTTGTTAAAGATAGCCTGGGCCAAATCCGCTTCATGCGCTTGTTAACCTGGGTCTCTGGCCGGCCCCTGGCCCAAGTGAACCCCCATACGCCTGAACTGCTGTACCGCGTTGGCGCCATGCTGGGAAAGCTCACCCGGGCTTTTGCTTCATTCCAGCATCCGGCAGCCCACCGCTTTCTCAAATGGGACCCATCCCAAGCTCTTTGGACAAAAACGCACCTTTCCAGGATCGGAGACCCCGTCCGCCAGGATCTGGCCGCTTACTTTGCCGATCTCTTCGAACGCGATGCGGCGCCTCTTTTTCCCAAACTCCGGCAAAGCGTCACCTACGGCGACGCCAACGACTACAACATTCTGGTCAGCGAAGATCCGTTGAACCCCAACGTGCCCGGGGTGATCGATTTCGGGGATATGGTTTTTTCGCATACCGTTAACGAGTTGGGGATTGCGCTGGCATACGCCATGATGGACAAGCCCGATCCGTTGCAAGCAGCCATCCCCATGGCGCAAGGGTTCCACTCGGAATTTCCCCTGACGGAACCCGAGGTCCAGGCCCTATTCCCCCTGCTGTGCGCCAGGCTGCTCATCAGCGTCACGTGCTCGGCAATCAATCTGGAAGAAGCCCCGGACAATGCCTACCTGCAGATCAGCGACCGGCCTGCCTGGGACCTCCTCCAGCGCTTGCGGAGATCCCGCCTCGCCTTGCCTGGTACGCCTTCCGCGACGCCTGCGGGCTCGAACCTTGTCCAAAAAAAGCACGCTTTATCGAATGGGCTGAAACGAATGCCATCGGACTGAATACCCTCGTACCGCATCCTCTCGGCGCCGGCGGCGTCGCCTGGCTGGACCTGAGCGTAGGCAGCCTGGATTTGGGCAACCACGAAAACGTTCTCGATGCGGATAAGCTGCACCAGCGCATCCTGGAACTGATGGCTGAAAAAAACGCCACAGTAGCCCTGGGGCATTACGATGAGATCCGGCCCCTGTATACCAGCGACGGGTTTACGTCAACGGGCAACCAGGGGCCACAATGGCGCAGCGTGCATATTGGCCTCGACATTTTTATGCCGGCTGGAACGCCGGTATTTGCCCCGCTGGCTGGCAAAATCCACAGTTTCGCCAACAATCTGGGCGACCGGGACTATGGCCCCACTATTATCCTCGAACATACCGTCAGCCCCAGCCTGACCTTCTATACCCTTTACGGACATTTAGACGAACCGTCTATCCATAGACTGGAGATTGGGCAATCCATTGCCCAAGGGCAACTCCTTTGCCGCATGGGACCTATGCCCATCAATGGCAACTGGTCGCCCCATCTGCATTTCCAGATCATTTTGGATATGCTTGACGGCCAGGGGGATTTCCCTGGGGTAGCATTCCCGCATCAGCGGGCGCTCTGGACCAGCATCTCACCAGACCCCTGGCTGTTGCTCACCGGGAAGCCCTCGCCGGTTAAGGCCCCTGCATCTTCCCAGGATCTTCTCGATCACCGAAAAAAAATCCTTCCTTCCAATCTAAGCGTTTCGTACAAAAAACCCTTGCAGATCGTCCGGGGTTACGGCGCTTACCTTTACGACGTTACCGGCCGACGGTACCTGGATACGGTCAACAACGTTGCACATGTTGGGCACGAGCACCCCAGGGTAGTGCGCGCCGGGCAACGGCAAATGGCGGTGCTCAACACCAACACCCGCTACCTGCATCCCAATATCCTTGCCTTTTCCGAAGCGCTTTTAGCCACCTTCCCGCCGCCGCTGGAGGTGGTCTTCCTGGTCAATTCCGGCAGCGAAGCCAACGAACTGGCCCTCCGGCTGGCCAAAACCTACACGGCGCAAAAAGATATGCTCGTGGTGGAAGTTGGCTACCACGGCAACACCAACGCTTGCGTGGACGTGAGTTCGTATAAATTCGACGGACCCGGCGGCAAAGGATCCCCTTCGCATACGCACGTGCTGCCCATTCCGGATGCGTACCGGGGCTTGTACCGGTATGGCGATCCGGAGGCGGGGCCAACATTCGCTTCCCATGTTCAACCGGTTTTGGACCACCTCCGGGAAGAAGGCAAAGGCCCGGCCGCTTTCCTCTGCGAATCAGTGATCAGCTGTGGCGGGCAGGTCGTACTGCCTCCCGGGTATCTCCAAACCGCGTACCGGTTGGTCCGGGCGGCGGGAGGCGTCTGCATTGCGGATGAGGTGCAGACGGGATTTGGCAGAGCCGGCGCGCATTTCTGGGCTTTTGAAGCCCAGGGCGTCGTTCCCGACATCGTCACTATGGGCAAACCCATCGGCAACGGCCACCCGCTGGCGGCAGTCGTTACCACGCGGGCCATTGCCGATGCCTTCCACAATGGCATGGAATATTTCAACACCTTTGGAGGAAACCCTGTTTCCTGCGCGATCGGCCTCGAAGTACTTCGGGTGATCCGCGAGGAAGGCCTCCAGCAAAACGCCCTGGAAACCGGCGCTTACCTCACCGAAGGCCTGAAATCCCTGCAACGCCACTATCCCATTATCGGCGACGTGCGCGGCCCGGGGTTGTTCCTCGGATTTGAACTCGTCCGCGATCCAGACACCCTGGCGCCTGCCACCGCCCAGGCATCCTACCTGGCCAACCGCATGCGGGAACTGGGCGTGCTAATGAGCACCGATGGTCCTTTCAACAACGTGCTGAAAATCAAACCCCCCATGGTGTTTGGAAAAAAAGAAGCGGATTTTCTGCTTCAAATGCTGGAAAGGGTGTTGGGGGAGGATGGGATGAATTAGAGGATGTAAAGGATGTAGAGGATGTAGGAGAGGATGTAGGGGATTAGGGGCGCTGAGTGTTTGATAGGGATTGGATCAATTTCGAGAGCAAAATTCCTACGCTTCGGATGGATTGGCCTGTGCCATGGAAATCATTCTCTGAGATCAGGCGGGCATCACGCGCTATGATGAGTTGGGTACTGAGCTCCGCAAGAGAACCTTTTGCCAGGTAGAAAAAATGAAGGCTATGTTTTGTTGTAGGCATCGCATTACCCTCCGCAATATTAGAAGCTATGGATACTGCCGAACGTTTTATTTGATCCATTAAACTATATTCCTTTTTTAATGGAGGGTTATCACTAGGCAATAAAATAATCCGGACTGCTAAATCTTTTGCTTGCTGCCACACTTTCAGGTCAAAATAGTTCCCCATCTTTTTTTCCTAAAATTGACCCAAAATACAATAACACCCCAAACCAGTATTAACTAAATTGTACCTAAAACATTCAACGGGTATAGCTTTGAAAAATATCTAAAAACCTGATTAAAAGCAATTTACCTCCTCTACATCCTTTACATCCTTTACATCCTCTACATCCTCTACATCCTCTACCTCCTCTACCTCCTCTACCTCCTCTACATCCTCTACATCCTCTACCTCCTAGCTTTACGTTTTCAACCATTTCCTGAACACCCCAAACATACCTCCTCCCCCCAATTTATTTTGCGCTTCCTGGATCAGGGGAGGAACGATTTCCCAATCGGGGTCGAGTTGTTGGGCGGTGCGAAAATCGCTCAGGGCTTCGTCGGCGAGGTCATTTTCCATCAGAATTTTCCCGCGATTAATATAGGCCGCTTTGAAGTAGGGGTCGAAATGGATACAGCTGTTGTAAGCCTCAATGGCAGTTGGTAAATTACCGGTTTCCTGACGGATATACCCCAGCCAGAAGTAGGCTTGCCCGTGTTCCGGATTGAGTTTAAGGAGGGCCTCGATATCCTCCTGCCCTTTGGAATATTCTCCGATCAGACTGAAGGCAGAACCCCGTAGCAGCAAAATATCCGGTTGGCCAGGCTGGCGCTGAGCCGCTTCGCTCAGGTAGCGCGCCGATTCCCGGTAGCGGCCCTGGTAATACAGCGCCAAGCCCCAATGAAAATAGTTCTGGTAGTTGCTGGCATCCAGTTGGATCGCCCGTTCGCTGTCTTTAATCGCTTCTTCGTATTGCCCTAAATTAATGCGCACCAGGCTGCGCAAATTGAACACTTCTTTCAGATAAATCCCCTCCCTTGCAGAATAATCAAAATCCTCGCCCGCTTCAGCGAAGTTTCCCAACCGCATATAGACCAGGCCCCGGTTAAATCGCGCCACCTGGAGGCTGGGATCAGCCTTGATTGCGCGGTTAAAATCCTGCAGGGCGCCGGCATTATCGTCTTCCTGAAGGAGCAGCACCCCCGGTTATTGATTGCCCGAGCATGTTGGGGTCGGCTTGGCAGGCCTGCGAGTACAACGCTTTGGCCTCATCCAGAAATCCGGTTTCCTCCCGCATTACGCCTAAGTAAAACAGCGCCTCCGCATTGCCGGAGTCCTGAGCTAAAACCGCTTTCAGGTCGGCAATAGCGCCACTGTAGTCCTGGGCGGAATACTTCTGAATCCCTGATTGAAGCAGGCTGTCTCCGTTTTTGGTTTCCATGGCTGGCGCGTCCACGTCTGCTTTTCCGGCAATTTGCCCCGGGCGGCCGCTGAGTTCCTGTTCCAAAAGCGTGCATGCCCGGTACAGATTGTACTCCACGTTGCTAACCGCTGCGTTAAAGGCTTCGAAGGTCAGCCGGGAGCCCATCCGCTCGTCCTGCAACCGCCGATGCTCACTGCGCATTTGGCGGCATTGGTCGGCCAAAGCAGATTGGATCTCTTGCTCCTGGATGAAAGCCAGCAACTCGTCGATCCCCTGCTCGACCAATCCTGCTCCGATCTTATTCCGCACCGAGTTGAAAAATTCCTGGTTTGACATGGTCAAGGTGGTTTTGGTTTGGCAATATACGGATGAAGTTGCGAAGTTGCGAAGTTGCGAAGTTGCGAAGTTGCGAGGTTACGAAGTTACGAAGTTGCAAGTTGAGGTTGCGAGGTTGCGAGGTTGAGAGGTTGCGAGGTTGAGAGGTTGCGAGGTTGAGAGGTTGCGAGGTTGCGAGGTTGAGAGGTTGCGAGGTTGCGAGGTTGCGAGGTTGCTTCTTCGCAACTCAGCTATACCACTACTCTTTCAGCAGCAAATCCGCAGCCATCAGCACTTTATTCCGGAGCCGGTAAGGGAATTCGGGGTGATCCCGAAGGAAATTGCGCACGATTTCGGCTGCTTCTTCGGATTGATGCCCGCTCAGCACAGCGGTGATAAACTGGCGGGGGAAAAAAATATCGCCGGTGCGCTGGATTTCTTCCAGGAGTTCCAGGCTGGGGCGGATATATTTCAGGGCCGCCTCGGCGCGCAACGGATGGTTGAGGTAGCCGGCGCCATCGACTACCCAAGGCTCCGTAGCGCGATTGGCGGGGTTTTTCAAGCTTTCGAAAAAGGCATCGCGGACGGCGGGATCGGGAGACAGTGCCGGGCGGATAAACTCCAGCCGCTTGCGGCGGTCGGGGTTTTGGGTGCGTTCCAATTGGCGGCTCAGGATGGCATCGGCTTCATCCGGGAGGCGAAGCGCCAATTCGGAGGCCAAGGAAACCTGCTGGGCTTCGGAAAGGGGCAAACCAGGCACAGGGACGCTCCCATCCCACACCGCTTTCAACCGGCTGACACTTTCGGCGGTGATCGACAGGTTCGACAGAGTGGAAAAAAACGCCGCTTTTCCGCTCATGTCCTGCGCGTTAGCCAACAGGTCCCATAACAGGGATTCGACTTCGGGAGCTATTTTTGCGCGTTGGGCCGGTGCGAGGTAATGCCAGCAAACCGTACCCAGATACCCGAGCAGGTTCTGCCGGTTAAGGGGTTCCGTTTCCCGGGGAAGCGCGCCGAGTATGCTTTGGAGAAACGCATCCGGAGCTACCCTTCCGCGCACCAGTTCTTCGTAAAGGGCGAGCCAGGCGGCGCCCCGCAACAGCGGATCGCCTATCGAAGCAAACTGCCGTAGGCCGTAGGCCAGGCTAATGCTGTCGAGCCGGAAATATCCGTAGCCCATGGAAGAAGCGTTGGACAAAACGGCCAGCGGACAAGGAAGCCCTTTCGCGGCAACAACCTCCGTAACGTCAGCCTCCAGCCGGACAGGAATGCGCACGACCGTATCCGGATACGCCAGCGCTACTACGGTCGATTGAATCCAATTCGCACCCGAAGGGGCTTTCTTTTCCTGAACGAGCGTCAGCTTCTCCAAGCGCCCATTGGACCCGGCATGCCATTCGGTGCGGATGGCCGGCATGCCAGGTTCTTTGACCCAGACCCGGCTCCAGCCTTGAAGATCTTCCTCCGAATAGGCATCTAAAATGCCCACCAGATCGTCCCACGTGGCGTTGCTGTAGGCAAAGGTTTTCAGATATTCCTGGATGCCTTTGCGAAACGCTTCTTCGCCCATCAACGCCTCCAATTGCCGCATCACGACAGGCGCTTTTTGGTAAATGATTCCGCCGTAGAGCGATCCGGCCTCACGGAGGTTTTCCAAAGGCTGTTGGATCGGATGCGAACCGCCCGACCGGTCTTCGGAATACGCCGTTGGCTGGTGGGCCAACAGGAAGCTCAGGTCGTGGTTGATTTTGGGGAAGCTGGGGTTCACTGCCTTAGCAGCAAAGAAATTCGCAAAAACCTCTTTCAGCCAGACGTCGTTGAACCACTTCATCGTTACCATATCCCCGAACCACATGTGCGCCGTTTCATGGGCGATAAGACGGGCCCGGCCCAGCTTCTGGTTTTCGGTGGCGGTTTCGTCCAGAATAAGGCTCCCTTCCCGGTAGAAGATATTCCCGATATGCTCCATGCCGCCGTATTGGAAACCGGGCAGCAACACAAAATCCAGCTTGTCGAACGGAAAAGGGATTTGGGTGTATGCTTCCAGCCATTCGATGGCCTGGGCATGGAGGTCGAAGATAGTGTCGGCATTGCGCGCCACTTTTGCGTCATCCGTCTCCCGGTACAACATGGTCATCGCACGACCGGCCCGGCTTTGGGTCCGTTTCTGAAATTGGCCTGCCGCAAAAGCGAATACGTAGGTGCTGAACGGCTGAGTCTCCCTGAACCGGAGGCGTTTGCGCCCATTGACCGCGCGTTCCTCCTCCAAGGCGCCGTTGGCGGAAGCTTCCCAGGCCGCTGGCATCTCCAGTTCGAGCCGGTAGCGCGCTTTCAGATCGGGCTGGTCAAAACAGGGAAACACCGTGGAAGCGCGGTCGGGCACCAGCAGCGTATAGAGGTAATCCTCGTTGCGGTTGAGCGACAGGTCGCCCGCCGTAAACTCCACGGCGATCTCATTATGCCCTTTCCGCAAATACTTGGCCGGGATAAGGATATGTCCTTCCTTGCATTCTGCCGGCACGGATTTCCCTTGCACCCGAACCGATTTCAGGCGGTCCGGTTCCACCCGGAAATCCAGTTGCAAAGGGGCTTTAGCCGAAATAAGATTAAACCGCAACGTTACCTCTGCCGGGATAGGCAGATGCGCCGAATCCGGGAGGTTGAAAAACAAATCGTACTCCAGCCCGCTCATCCGGGCGGCGCGTTCCTCTGCCAATGCCAGGCTGACGCCAGGCTCCAGTGGAACCCCTTTACGAGTTTTTTGACCAAAAAGGATACTCATGCTCATTAAAAAAAACACGAAAAGAAGCCATTTCATAAAAAACCCTTTTTTAGACTACCACGACCTCGTACCTAGAAGCTATCTCAAACCCTTTCCAGGGTGTGGGTGGCCTTCCTAAGCTCCATAGCAAAAGCTGGCGAATTACTTTGGGCCTGTCTCAAAAGACCAATCTTTGCCACCGGCATGAAATTTTATTTTCTTTTTTCAATTCTAATAAAAAATTGCAGAGCAATTTTTTATTAGAATTGAAAAAAGAAAATATTTTTTGGCCGCCAGGGGCGAAGACGGTCTTTTGAGACAGGCCCTTAGGGGGATGAAACTTCCGGGATGCTGGGGAAAGGTTTCATCCCCCCGACCCCCTTCAAAGGGGGAGTACCCAATATGCTATAATTTTGAGATGGCTTCTAGTACCTCGTACCTGCCTCTAAATTATCCATTCTCAAGAATTTGGGGGTATTTCCCGGATTTTTCTTGCATCTTTGCACCAGTAAACACTTTGAAAAATTGAAATTTACAGAATTTGGTTTTAATCCAGCGATCCTGGAAGGGCTGGATGCCATGGGCTTTAAAGACGCCACCCCCGTTCAGGAACTCGCGATTCCCAAGATTATGGCTGGGCAAGACGTCCTGGCCTGTGCTCAAACTGGCACGGGAAAAACAGCGGCCTTCCTTTTGCCCATCTTGCACACCCTGACCGAATCCCCATCGGAGTATATCGATACCCTGATCCTGGAGCCAACCCGGGAACTGGTGATGCAGGTGGATCAGCAGTTGGAAGGATTTTCCTACTTCACCCCAGCCAGCGCGGTAGCCGTATATGGCGGGCGGGATGGCCACTCCATGGAGATGGAAAGAAGGGCGCTCAAACAAGGCGCGCAGATTATTGTCGCAACCCCCGGGCGCTTAATCGCTCATATTGACCTGGGCTATGTCAAGTTTGACAACCTTCGGCATTTAGTGCTCGACGAAGCCGACCGGATGCTGGACATGGGGTTTGCTCCGGACATCATGAAGATTGTCAACGAGCTGCCTCGCAACCGGCAGACCCTCCTGTTTTCTGCCACCATGCCCCCGCAAATCCGCCGGATGGCCAAGGAGTTTCTCCGCTCCCCGAGCGAAATCAGCCTGTCTGTTTCCAAGCCGGCGGAAAACATTATGCAGATTGCATATCAGGTAGAAGACGAAGCGAAGATTCCTCTTGCCGAGCTCTTACTGACCGGCAAAAAGCAGCTTCAGCGGGTCCTCATTTTCGTGAGTACCAAGATCAAAGTCCGCGAACTGGCAGAACGGCTTATCCGACGGGGAATGAATGCCGCTGCCATCCACTCCGACCTGGAACAGTCGGAGCGGGAAGTGCGCCTACTGGCCTTCCGCAACGGAACCCTGCCGATCGTGGTGGCTACCGACGTGCTCGCCCGGGGCATTGATATCAAAGGGATTGATGTGGTCATCAATTTTGACGTTCCCGGCGACGGGGAGGACTACGTCCACCGGATTGGGCGTACTGCGCGTGCCGACGCCTCAGGCATTGCAATTACCTTTGTCAACCGAAAGGACAGAGGCCGGTTCAAACGCATCGAGGAATTGATTGGAACGGACATCCGCTTGTTGCCCCTGCCTCCCGAAGTTGCGTCGATTCCGTCCAAACCTTCCAGTCCTTCCAATAGCCCAAGAGGACAAAAACGCCCCTTCCGCAATGGGCCAAAACCCGGGGGCGGGGGCGGATTTAAGAAAAGAGGCCCCGGCAGGCAAAATCCGGATAAACCTAAATAAATGTAAAGGATGTAGAGACGTAAAAGGATGTAGAGGATGTATAGAGATCTTTACATCCTTTACATCCTTTACATCCTCTACATCCTTTACATCCTCTACATCCTCTACATCCTCTACATCCCCTACATCCTCTACATCCTCTACATCCTCTACATCCTTTCAACCAATGAAAACCCATACCCTAATCCTTCTCGCGATCCTCGCAGCAACGATTTTCTCCTGTAAACCGGACAATCCCCCGGTCGTGCAGGACTGGGAAGCCATGAGCCTGGACGGCCGGAAATTGTATCCTCCGAAAGAGAGCCCCGAATCGCTTCGGGCGAAAGACAGCTTGCTGGCCATAGCGCAAGCCAATTATCTGACAGATTCCAACAACCTGGACAACGTCGTTTGGTTGGGGAGGCGCATCGCGTATCTTTCCCGTTACCGGGAAGCTATTGAGGTGTACACCCGGGGGATGAAGCGCTTTCCTCAGAGCCCGGAACTATACCGGCACCGGGGGCACCGGTATCTATCCATCCGAAAGTTCGACCAGGCGATTGCCGATTTTAGGCAGGCGGCCGCGCTGGCAAAAGGAAGGCCGGTAGAAATTGAGCCGGACGGCATTCCCAACCGACTGAACCAGCCGCTGTCCTCCCTGCAATTTAACATTTACTACCACCTGGCCCTCGCTCATTATCTGAAAGGCGAATTTGAACAGGCGGTCCCCTATTACGATACCTGCATGGTCTATTCCACCAACCCCGATCTGCTCACAGCCACTACCGACTGGCTGTACATGACTTACCGCCGCCTTGGCCAAACCGAACAAGCGCAAAAACTCCTCGAACCGATTGGCCCCGACATGGAGATCATCGAGAACGACGCCTATTACCAGCGGCTCCTGATGTACAAAGGATTGATCAACCCGGAATCCCTGCTCGACCTGGAAAACACAGACCCGGCAACGCGGGTAAGCATCGTCACTCAAGGCTACGGAGTAGCCAACTGGCATCTATGCAACGGAGATACCGCCAAAGCCAAAACAATCTTCGCTAAAATCCTGGAAACGGAACAATGGGCCGCCTTCGGGTACCTTGCTGCGGAGGCTGACCAGGTTAGGCTTTAGGCGTATAGGCCGTAGGCGTATAGGGCGTAGGCGTAAGGCGTAGGGCAAGGCGTAGGGCAAGGCGCAAGGCCTTGCCCTACTAGGTCATGGCTTGCGTCACGATCGCATCCTGCTGTTGATCGTGGACCTTTTTTAAATCCGGTAGCAGGGGAAGCGCTGGCCTTTCTGGAGATCAGGCGCACTTGTCCAGGCCGGAAATGAAGGGCGATGTGGGTCCAGGCCCCCATATTGGCGGGTTCTTCCTGCACCCAAACCAACTCGGCGCCTGCGTGTTTTTCCACGATGGCTTCCAATTGTTTAGCAGGCAGCGGATAAAGTTGTTCTACACGAACGACCGCGATATCCTGGCGCTTGGTTTCCTGTTTTTTCTTCCGCAGGTCGTAATAGATTTTCCCGGTACAGAATACGATGCGTTTCACTTTGCCGCTGGTAGCCGGATCGCCGATGACTTCCTGGAAGCGTTTTCCGGATTCCATGTCCTCGATCGGGGAAACGCACTCCGGGTGGCGAAGCAGCGATTTGGGCGACATCACCACAAGGGGTTTGCGGAAATTCCAGGCCAGTTGCCGGCGAAGCAGGTGGAAAAAGTTGGCGGGTGTCGTGACGTTGGCCACGATGATATTGAGGTCGGCGCAAGATTGGAGGAAGCGTTCCAGGCGAGCGCTGGAGTGCTCCGGCCCCTGGCCTTCGTAGCCATGCGGCAGAAGCAGCGTCAGACCGCTCATGCGGTTCCATTTGCTCTCAGCGGCGGTAAGGAACTGGTCTACCATGGTTTGGGCGCCGTTGTGAAAATCCCCAAACTGGGCTTCCCAAACCACGAGCGAATGGGGCGTACCCAAAGAATACCCGTATTCAAAACCCATCACGCCAAACTCCGACAGCAGGGAGTTGAAAATGCGGAATTTCCCCTGATCCCCGCGCAGTCCATCCAGTCGGTAGAGCTGCTGATTGGTTTTGGCGTCGTACAGAACCGCGTGCCGGTGGGAAAAGGTTCCCCGCTTGACATCCTGACCGCTCATGCGCACGTCTTTGCCCTCCATGAGGATACTGCTATAGGCCATTAATTCGCCCATAGCCCAGTCGAGCCTGTTCTCTTCCAGCATTTTCTTTTTGTCATCCAGCAACCGTTTGGCTTTGGACAAGGGGGTGAAATGTTCCGGCGTCTGGAGCAAGTGACGGGTAATCGCGTCGATCCGGGCGCGGTCAACCCCTGTGGCCGGGGATTGGTCAAAATCGGCAGCCTCCGGCTTTTTCATGGCTTGCCATTGTTGTTCGGGCAGCTGAACGGTATAGGGCAGAGGTTGCTGGCGAATGTTATCCAGACGTTCCTGGAGGGTACCCCAAAAATGCTCTTCCATTTCATCCGCGAGCTTTTTCTGAAGGTGTCCTCTTTCGATTAATTCTTTGAGGTAAATCTCGCGGGCATTGGGGTGTTTGACAATGATATCATACATCTCCGGCTGGGTAAACTTGGGGTCGTCGCCTTCGTTGTGCCCATGGCGGCGGTAGCAGAGCATATCGATGAAGACATCTTCGTTGAATTCCTGGCGATATTCCATTGCCATTTCCACTGCAAACACCAACGCTTCGGGATCGTCGCCGTTGACATGAAAAACGGGCGCATGCACCACGCTGGCAACGCCGGTGGAATACGTCGATGACCGGGCGTCGTCAAAATCGGTGGTAAACCCAATCTGGTTGTTAATCACCAGATGGACCGTTCCTCCGGTCGCGTATCCTTCCAATTTGCTCATCTGGATCGTCTCATAAACAATACCCTGGCCGGCAAGGGCCGCATCGCCATGAACCAACACGGGAAGCATGCGGTCGTAATCGCTTTTGTAGAGCACATCCGCTTTGGAGCGCGCAAATCCTTCCACCACCGGGTTGACGGCTTCGAGGTGGGAGGGGTTGGGCACCAGTTCCAGCTGCACTTCCTGACCGGAAAGGGTAATCACCTGGGAGGAGTATCCAAGGTGGTATTTCACATCGCCGTCGCCAAAACTTTGATCCGGGATGGCGGTTCCTTCGAATTCCGTGAAAATATGCTCATAGGTTTTGCCCATAATATTGGCCAGGACGTTGAGCCTGCCCCGGTGGGCCATGCCAATGAACACCTCTTTGATGCCCACTTCTCCCGACTTGTTGATGATGGCATCCAGCCCGACGATAGCGGATTCTCCGCCTTCCAGGGAGAAGCGTTTCTGCCCGACGAATTTGGTGTGCAAAAACTTTTCAAAGACTACGGCGCCGTTCAGTTTCTCGAGAATACGCCGTTTTTTCTCCAAAGGCAGGTTGTAATCATTTTCGGGATGGTGGGATTCGATCCGGGTGCGCAGCCAGCGGCGTTTGTCGCGGTCCTGCACGTGGTTGAACTCAAAACCGATATGGCTGCAGTATACCCGGCGAAGGTGGGCATAGATTTCGCGCAACGTCGCAGGCTGTTCCAACCCGCACTCCAGGGCGGCATGGAAGACCCTGTCGAGATCCGCTTCGGAAAGGCCATAATCTTCGATAGCGAGCAAGGCTTTGCGGTCGCGCCGTTTGCGGATGGGGTTGGTGGTGGATTCCAGATGGCCGCGATAGCGGTAGGCATTGATCATGTCAAGCACCTGGAATTCTTTGGGATCTATACCTGAGGAGGCTAATTTAGCGGAAACTTCCGCATGGCCGTTGGTCCCTTGTCCGTATTCAAACCCTTTAAAAAAGGCCCTCCAATCTTCTTCGACGAGGTCGGGGTTTTGCTGATAGCGTTCATACAAGGACTCGATGTACGACGGGTGCGCATTGGCAATAAAGGAGTAATTGTTCATTGGATGTCAGCGATGGTTTTTATACAAACAAACGAGCAGGCCAAAAGGATTGTTTTTGGCCTGCAAATATAAGGAATAGCTCCATCCTTTCAATAGACTTGTTGCGACGGATCAGGGCTTTATGACCTTGTTTTTTTGTTCTTCCAATTTTTTCTTTTCCAGAAAAGTCTGCCCTTCCGTAATCCAGGGCTCTGCCTTCCCTCCATTGAGGTGGTGGTTAAAATACTGGTTAACCTTAGCAGCATAATCCATCTGGTTTTCCTTTTTCGCCAAGCCGTGGTTTTCTCCGGCATAGACCAACAGGATCATCGGTTTTTCCATCCGCCGCATGGTCGTATACATTTCAATACCCTGGTGCCAATCCACTGCGCCGTCGTTATCTCCAAACGTCACTAATAGCGGAGTTTGAATATTTTGGGCTTGAAACATGGGCGAATTGGCGATGTATTCATCCATGAGTTTCCAATACGGTTCGCGAAGCCGGCCCTGGCTGGTTTCAAAGATCTGCTGATCGGGGGTGCCACTATTCCAGTAGATAGAGTTGTACATACTGATCATGTTGGTTAGCGGCGCACCGGCTACTGCTGCGGAGAACAGATTGGTTTGGGTGACCAGAAAAGCCGTTTGGTATCCGCCCCAGCTATGCCCCATGAGGCCGATCCGTTTTTCGTCGATAAAGCCTTTTTCGATCACTTTCTCCACAGCGGGCACGACGCATTCCACTGCAGACTCGCCGGGGTGGTTGGTTTTGTACACGATATCGGGTTGGAATACAAAATACCCCTGCTGGGTGAAATGGGTGAGATTATACGCATTTCGCGGAGTGGGCGCCACGTAATTGTGCATGCTGTTGGAACGGATCTCATAGATATACGTGATCATGGGATACTTTTTCCCCGGCTCGTAGTTGGCTGGGTAATGCAGTACGCCTTGAAGATCTTTTCCATCCTGGTTTTTAAAATCGATCAATTCGGTTTTCCCCCAGGCATAATTTTTTTGCTGTGGATTGGTATTCGAAACCGCTTTAGCCTGCGCAAAGGGACCGGGGCCAACATAGACGTTTGGAGATTCCGTATAGCTTTCCGCAGTGAAAACAAATGGAGCGGCATCCTTCGCTTTTCTAAGCCCCCGGATTGATTTATCCTGGAGGAAAAGTTCCTCCTTTTTTCCTTTAGCGTTGAGGACCATGTAACCCGACTGTTTGGTTTTGTCTCCAAACACGTTGAACACCATGGATTGAGCAGGATCAATAAAATCCTCTTCAAAATCCAGGCGGTTGAAGCGGTAGATCAGACCGTCCTTGCGCCCGTCTGTCAGCAGCCGGGCGCAAGGACCATCGGGCTTCACCGCCCAGGTATCAAACTCGTCGTAGAGCAGCACTTCGGTATCCCCTTTCATCCATCCCCCATGCCGAAGGATGGTTTTTCATCCCTTGGGCCGTCGTAGCGGATGTTCCAGAAAGGCTGGCCGATCTTCTCCGTGAGGTTGAGATGGCGGCCTTTAGCCACATCGTAAGAATACCAATGCCCATCTTTAAAATACAGGAGAAATTTTCCATCCGGGGAAGATCCATAGAAATAATCCGTCACAAAATTTTTCATGACGCTTTTGCGCTGCCCGGTCTTTGTATCGGCAAGGTAATAGTCAGCGTGTTCCAGGCGGAATTGGGGCTGGTAAGGAGTTTTATCTTCCAGGATAACGGTTTTATGGCCTCCGGAGAGCGTGGCATCCCTGGCCTTTTCATCCGCAAACCGGACGAAACTCCCGCTGTCCAGGTTCCATGCGGACAGATAAGCATAGTCTTTATCGCGGTTTATCGTTTTTCGCTGCACGGGAATCACCGGATCATCCTTCCAGTGCCACACTTCCACGCCAGGGGTTTTTCCCTCTTCTTTGGCGTTTTTTCCTTTGGGAGGTGCAGGCGTCCATTCTTCTATTCCAAGAAATACGGTGGTCAGGTCTCTGGACCATCGGGGCGTGTAGGATTCCTTGATGCGCATAGAATCTGGAAAATCCCCTTGTTTTGACGGGTCAAAGACCATTTTTTGGGGCGCCAGATACAGATTTTTGAAGGCGTAAACGCGATGGGTTGGATCGGTAAAACTGGTATCTGATACGGCCTGAAGGAAAGCCAGGGCCTGCCCTTCTCTCTCCCAGGAAAGTTTGAGGAAAGCGGTCGTATCGCTGGCCAGGGTGGTGATTTGATTCGTGGCCAGGTTGACAAGCTCCACGCCGTTGCCGCGTTTTTTTCGGCGTCGATGGCATAGGCCAGCAGGTCGCCTTTCTTATTGAGCTTCCATTCAGATACATTGCCAATATTTCGGGTGACCCCGGTCTGAAGGTTGCGAATGATCAGATCCCGGCCTTTGGTTTTGCTGTCCTTGGGGGATAAGCTTCCAGAACGAGGTGGCGCCCATCATCAGAGAAGGCCATATTCTGGATGCTTTCAAAGGATTCTTCCGCTCCGGTTTCCAGGTTGAGGAGTTTAGCTTTGTATTCTACCGGCGTTTTTTTCTCCTGCATCTCTTCCAGTTTCTTTTCGGAGAACCCGATACGGAAGGCCGCCCATTTGGAATCCGGAGTAAAAACGGCATTGGAAGCCAATGCGAATCGATATTGTTTATCCGAACTGACGCTTTTAAGAAATAGGGTATCGTCGCCCTCGATCAGGCGGACCTGATAGGCTACCCACCGGCCATCGTCCGATAGCTGGTGCCCGGCAAGGGTTTGCCATTGCTTATAGTCTTCGGTTTTGAGGGTTGGGAGCGCCTGTTGGGAAAAAGCGTTCGACACCGTACCCACAAGGATTAAGCAAAGAAGGAGAGAGCGGTACATAGGCGTGCTATTTGGTGAGGTTTGCAAAATAAACAAAAGGAGTAGAAAATAGAACAAGTAAGATAAGGAAGGGCTTTACAAAAAGGGGCTGTCTCAAAAGACCACTCTTTGCCTCTGGCATGAAATTTTATTTTCTTTTTTCAATTTTAACAAAAAATTGCAAAGCAATTTTTTGTTAAAATTGAAAAAAAATATTTTTTGCTGCCCTGAGCAAAACTTCTTTTGAAACAGCCCCTTTGGCAAGGTTCAAAGTTGAACGTTCAAAGTTGAACGTTTTACTTTCTTACAGTTTCACGCGCCACCTCGGATCGCCGCAGTTCGTTTTTCCGGAGAATCCAGTGTCTTTAATGTTGAAATTCAATCCGTTGTATGCATCGACCCAGAGATCGCTGGATTTTTTGCTATACGCCAGTGGCGGGAATCCGGGGATTTCCGAGCCGGGAGTAAAGGCAAAGTCGGACGTAGCGTAGGTGTTGGTCATGGTCCAGTTCGTCGCTTCCAGGCCAGCGTAGATGCCGCGCACGGTGAGTTTGCCGGTTTTGGCTTCGTCCCATGCGGGGCCCCAGATGGTATTCGTAATGGTGATGCCATTGAGCACATTGCTGAGCGTACCCACCGCGCCCCTCCAGCGGAAAACGATCCCGTCGGGGAGGGCGAATTCGTTAATGGTGCAGGCGTCGATCAAGATGGATTGGGAGTTGGTCCGCGAAGTCAGGAAAGCTTTTATTTTGCTCAAGGTGCTGTTCTTAATCACCAGGTTATCCATTGCGGCATTCCCTGCCCCATCGGTATCGGCGGTCAACACGCCATAGTCTCCGATCCGGTACACGATGCAATTATTGATCGTATAATTCTTGAGGAATACTTTGGACCGTATCCGGATGATGCCCCGCAAGTTGTTGATGATGCAATCGTCAAAGGTGAGTTCTTCAACCCGGGTATCGGTTTTGTTGTCCGGGTTGAACACATAATCGCCCCCGATATCTTCCCCTTTCAACTCGAGATCGATAAACCGGATATGGTTGATCGTGGCGCCGGCGGCGATATTCCAGTTGCCTGTAGTAAACAGGATCGCTTTGTTCGGAGCGAAACTCAGAGAGCCCCGGATGGTGATCGATTTGTCCAGCGGTACGGTAGGTAAATTGTATTGGACACCTCGTTTCACCACGATCATATCCCCGTCGTTAGCCGAAGCGACGGCAGTAGCTACCGCAGTGGGGTCTTCGCTTTCGGAGAGGTTGATCACATTCGACGCCGTGTAATCAATACTGGCGGCCTTGGTAGTGAAGGTTTCCCAGCCTCTTACCGTCTCCCCGCTATAAATCGCGATCTGATACCCTGTGGAAGGCGCCAAGCCGGTCACGATGAATTCGCCGGCCGCTTGGGCAGACCCCGGCACGTCAAACTCCTTGAGGGGGGTTTTGAGGCCCAGATCGGCGGTAGTAAACGTCCGGATTTTCGTCACGGCGGCGCCCTGGACTTTCCAGGTAACGCGGGCTTCGCGGTCGATGACATCCGTCGTAGTGGGGATGTTCATGATGGAAGGGAAGCGCTCGGTACGGACGCTGCCCAGCAAGGAGACTTTACTGTCAAAAGCGGGGTCTGCGGCATGCGCGGTGGCCTGGATCTGATAGAGGGTATTCCACAGAAGCGTATTGCCCGCCCCCAGGGTCGCCTCATTGAGAACCAAATAGTTGGTGTCCACTTTCAAGGTATAATCAACTGTCAGGAAGGAATCCCGGCTCACTTCGACGGTGTAGCCGGTCGCTTCTTTGAAGCGCACCATATTCACAATGATGGTATTGAGTTCCGCTTTCAAATCCTGGTAGAGGACCGGACGGAACAGGCGCGTTTCTTCAAAGATCTCCTCTTCTTCGCAGGATCCCAGCACGAGAAGCACCCCGGTGAACAAGAGCAGTAACGCTTTAGATGGATAATATTTGAATTTTTTCATGTTAATGCGTTTTTGAACGTTTCTTGACTCGGGTAAATTAAAAAGAGAACAAATACCATTCGTTTTTCAAAGTGCCCTGGCTGTTGGTGATCGCTTCCTGGGGAATCGGGAAGATGTACCGCGCTACGCCCGGTTTTGGGCCGTCGTAATAGGGCTTCCAGTCCTTGGTGATCCACTCCGCATAGGTCGTCACATCGCTGTGCAAACTCAGCAGGAAGGACTTTCGAATCCAGGTATCGTCCGGGGCTTCGAGGATTTTGCGGTTGGGGTTCAGGATGACAAACTTTCCTTTCTCATCCCGTTTCCAGTACATATAATCCGGCAGATCGGAATACTTCCCGGTACCTGTAAAAGCGGCGTCGGCCATTTCTTTTAAGGTCTGAACGGTTTCCTGCATTTTCTGGGAGTACAAGTTCCAGCGGACCAGTTCGTATTTTCGGATCATTTCGCCGCCGAATTCCCAGGCGCGCTCGTTGACGATGGCGTCGAAGAACGTTTGCTTGCTTTGAGCAATCTGATCGATATAAGCGGTTACTTTTTCGGGCCAATAATTGGAATTAAAGGCACGCTCGCGCACGCGCCGGAAAGCGGCTTTGGCCTCCGGGGTCGGGCCGCTCAGTTCATTTTCTGCTTCGGCATACATGAGCAGCACGTCGGAGTAACGCAACATAGGCCAGTTGATGCCAGTCCCTTTGGCCGAACTGGAGCCCTGGCCTTTCTCCAGGAAATACCGGCTCCACTTGCCCTGAGCGATGTTGTGGGCCGTGCTGATGAATTCCTCCTGGAAATTGGCGTTGACCTGATAAAATCCGCAGGTTACATCGCGGCGCACATCCAGCGTATCGAAGGAGAAATAATAGCTTGGCGGAATGGCCATATAGTTGTTGCCGGAGCCGTAGTCGTGCTTCGC
Organism: Haliscomenobacter sp.; assembly: GCA_016713275.1. Classification (GTDB taxonomy): domain Bacteria; phylum Bacteroidota; class Bacteroidia; order Chitinophagales; family Saprospiraceae; genus JADJPL01. The sequence goes on along the minus strand of JADJPL010000006.1, from coordinate 238,489 downwards.
CGTGGCGCCGCCGACCACCGTGATCCCGATATTCCAACCCACGTCGCCGTTGCCGATCGCAAAGGGTACTTCAAAAAGAATATCCGAGTTGACCGGGGTAACAAACTTGGCGTTGTTGAGGAAGACCTGGCGGTAATCTGCTGGAAGCGCCCGGTCTTTCAGCGTCATCAGCTTTTGCGAATAATCCCTGGCGATCTTGTAGTATTCCAGGTAGTCGCTCTTCCGTTCCATGTTCATCTCGGGAGTCAGGGAGTATCCGCCGCGCTGCAGAGCCATGCGCGCGATCAAGCCGATGGTATATTCGCGGCTCACCTGCTCGATGCCATAAGGAAGCTCCTCGGCCCACATCATTTTCTCCTCGATATCGATCATGTCCTTAATGACCTTGGCGAGGATAACGTTGCGGTCCTCCCTCGGGAGGAAGAAGTTGAGTCCGGCTCTTGGCGCATCAAACCCTGCGGGGACATCGCCAAAAAAGTAAGTAAGCATACTAAACCAATAGGCGCGCAGCGTATACGCTTCCCCAAGCATGTGGTACATCTTGCGGGAGGTGAGTACGTCGGAAGAATTCAATGCGTCGCTGGCCAGAATGCCTTCGATCGCAATATTGGCGTCGCGGATAGCCGTAAAGGCCGCATTCCAGAATTGCCGGAGGTCGCCATTGGCGGGAACGGCGTTGAGGTCCCAGATCTGATAGCGGTCGCCGGTGCTCGTCCAACCGCTGGAATGCTCGATATCCGTGTTGCCTGCCATGTTGTTCGACAAGCGGGAGCGGAAGCCATCCACGCCGAACTGAACATAGATTGCATTGACTCCTTTGCGGGCGTCGTCGACGTTCGAATAAACATATTTGGTGTCGAACGTGGAAATGGAATCCGGCTCCAGGAAGTCGGTGCAGGCCGTAACAGCCAGCAGGACCATGGTAGCCAGGAAAAGATTTCTCGTCTTCATAATTATTTCGATTTAAGTTGGATTAAAAGGTTACGTTCACCCCAAAGGTATACGAGCGGCTTCTGGGGAAAGAAGAATAATCTACGCCGGGGGTCAGCCCTGAGTAGGAAGAACGTCCGGTACTAACTTCCGGGTCGTAGCCGGAATAATCGGTCCACAGGAACAGGTTGTTGCCGGTAGCATAGATACGGAATTGGGATAATCCCAGCTTGGAAATCATGCGTTGTGGCAGCGAATAGCCCAGATTCAGGTTATTGAGGCGCAGGAAGGAACCGTCTTCCACGGCCCACGAGTGGATCGTAGCGCCCGCTACCCCGAAGCTGTAATGCGACCAGATGTTTTTGTCCGCATTCAACTGGGCGAGCTGGCCCAAATCGGTTACGATGCCGCCCGCAGTACCCGTCAGGCTGCCGTCGACGTCGAGGTACGTGAAGCGGTTTTCCAGGCTCATGGTGGTAAGCAGGTTGCCATAACTTACGCGGCGGAACTGGTTGAACTGGATCTTGCCGGTGTTGTACACGTCGTTGCCATAAGACCAGTTGAAGAAGACGGAAGCGTCGAAGCCTTTGATCTTCGCTTCAAATCCAAACCCGCCCTGGTGCTTTGGCAGCGCGTTGCCGATCACCTGGCGGTCGGCGCTGGTGATGGCGCCGTCGCCGTTGAGGTCCTTAAGTTTGAGGAAGCCCGGGCGGACTTTGGTGTTGCCCACCGTTCCTCCCGAATTAGCGATGCCATCCTTCAAAGTGTAGGTATCCGTTGCCGGATTATACCCCGAAAAGTCGTTGGTGGAATAATACCCTTCCGTTACATAGCCATAAATATCGCCCAGGGTTCCTCCCACCTTCAGGTAGAAGTCGTCCTGGTCCTTGAGGTCGGTAGACGCCCAGTTGGATTGGAAGAAACGCTCCTGCGTGCCGTCGAGTTCTTCGATCTTGGCGCGGTTAATCCCGATATTGAAGTTGGCGGAAAGGGTGAAGTCTTTCTTATCAATGAGGAAGTAATTCAGTTGCAGTTCAACCCCTCTGTTGGAGGTAGAGCCGACGTTATTCCACTGGAACCGGAAACCGGTGTTGGAAGGAATAGCGGATTGCAGGAGCAAATCGCGGGTCGTATTGTAATACACGTCCACGCTACCGTTAAGCCGGCCATCAAACACCGTGAAGTCCAAGCCCACGTTGCGGTTGACGGTGGTTTCCCATTTCACGTCCGGGTTGTAGAGAGTCGATCCGGTAGGTGTGTAGTACACGTTGTCGACGTTGTTGAACCCCGGGCCGCGGAGGGTGGAAGCCTGGAATAGAAACTGGGTTGCGGTCGCATCGATCCGGTCGTTCCCGGTTTCGCCGTAGCTGGCGCGGAGTTTCAACTCATTGATGAAATCGACATCCTTGAGGAATCCCTCTTCGGAAAGTTTCCATCCCAACGCGAAGGCCGGGAAGATGCCCACGCGGTTGTCTTTGGAAAACTTACTGGAAGCATCCGACCGGAAGGTAGCCGTAAAAATGTAGCGGTTTCTGAACTGGTAGTTGGCGCGGCCAAAGAAGGAAAGGCGGTTCGCGTTGGTCAGTTCCGCCGTTTCGTGCCGGTCTGTCCGTCCGAAGGTCATATTGGCAAACAATTCTTCCGGAGTAATGGACAAGCGGAAATCTTCTGAGCGAACGAAGTCGTAGGTTCCGCCATTGGAATAAATCTCGTGCCCTGCCAGGAAGTCTACGTCATGCGCGCCGGTATTCTCCAGCTTATAGGAAACGGTGTTCAACCAGCGGTAAGAGAAGCTCTCGCGTTCGGTTTTTTCGCCCAGCGGCAAGCTGCCGCCGTTATTAAAGGACTCGCCTGTTAAGGGGCCGTAATAGCGAAGGCTGTTATCGAATTGCTTGGAGGTGGTGAACGTCGTTTTAAGATTCAGGTTGCGCAGGGGGTTCCAGCCCAACGCGGTGTTGAAGACGTAGTCGAACGTCGTGCGCTTCCTCCAGTCTTGTTTAACCAATTCGGTTGGGTTAACGAGGCCGCGCAGGAACGACTGATAGTCGTCGTTGGGATCGATAGAATTCAAATCGATCACCAGGTCGTCGGCAATCCCGTTCACCGGGCGGGTTTGAACGGCGTCTTTGATGTTGACCTGCGCCGAACCGGAGGTGCCGGCGCCGTCGACCACGGTTTTATTGATACGCGCCGTTGCTTCAAAGCTGAGCTTTTCGCCCAGGCTTTGATCCAGCTTGAAGTTAATGACGTTGCGCTGGAACCCGGAGCCGATCAGCAAGCCCTCATCGGTGTTGTTGGTAAAGCTCAGGCTCAGCTTGGTCTGCGCATTTCCGCCGCTGAGGCTGACGTTGTGGTATTGAGAGAGCTGCGGATCGCCGAACAATTCTTCCTGCCAGTCGGTACCGGCTCGTTGCTGATACAGTTCGAGGTCGTCGTACTTGCCGAAGAATTTTTCAAAATTGTTCAAATCGGCAGTAGAACGAAGGCGGGCCATTTCGTAATTGGCCAAAACAAACTCATAAGGCGACAGCACTTCGTAGCGGCGGTCTTCCGGAAGGGTCTTGAATTGAGCGAACCCGTTGTACGAAACCGCGATCTTGCCGGCTACGGGTTTTTTCGTCGTGATGAGGATAACGCCGTTGGAAGCCTGGGCGCCGTAAATCGCGGTTGCCGAAGCGTCTTTCAGCACGCTGATGCTCTCGATGTCGGAGGGAGGAATGTCCCGGATACTGTTCACGATAAATCCGTCCACCACATACAGGGGGGAGTTGTCCTGGGTAATCGAGCCGCCCCCGCGCACGCGGATGACGACCTCCGCATCCGGCGATCCGTCGGTCGTAAGTACATTCACGCCAGGAAGCCGGCCGGTAATAGCCTGGGCCGCGTTCGAGATGGGGATTTGGGCGACTTGCCGCCCGGAAAGGGAAGCTACCGAGCCGGTAAGGTCCGACTTTTTGATCGACCCGTACCCGATAACCACGACTTCTTCCAGCAGCACTTCGCTGACTTCCAGGGTCACATTGATTTCGGTCTGGGTTCCCACGGGGATTTCCTGGGTGGCATACCCGGTGTAGGAAACGACCAGGATGTCCTGGGGGGTAGCGCTGATCTCATACTTGCCGTCCAGATCGGTTATGGTCCCGTCGCTGGTCCCTTTGACCTGAATGGTTACGCCGATCAGGGGCTCCCGGTCGGTGGAGACGACCGTCCCCCGAATGGTTTGCTGGGCAAAAAGAAAAGCCGGCCCCAGCAAAGCGAATAGCAGCAATCCAAAAGATTTGCCGATTTTTTTCAGTTTCATAAACACAAAATTTCGTTATTCGAAATAATCTTTCAAGTATTGATCAAATCTACTACCCCAAATCCGGATAAGCGCAAAATGGGGACATGCAAAAATTCACTTTCCCATAGCCAAAATTTGCGGGGGGGACGGGGGGGGGGGGACGGGAGACGGGGGGACGGGAGACGGGGACGGAGGGGGGGGGGGGGGGGGGGGGGGGGGCGGGGGGCGGGGGCCACGGGAGACGGAGGACGGGAGACGGGAGACGGGGGACGGGAGACGGAAAAATTACCGGCCTCGGAGAGGCCCAACGTTGGTAGCCCCAAGGGAGCAGAAACAAAATCGCCCCTGGATGGCAACATGCCATCCAGGGGCGAATCATTTCGTGCGTGTACCGAATCCCAGACTACAGCTTAGCAGGAATCAACACCGAGGAAAGAACGTGGATGACACCATTCTTGGCTTGTACATCGACCAGAACAACGCCGGCAGAGCCACCTTTAGCATCTTTCAGGGTCACCGTGCTGCCCGAAATATTCACCGTAAACTGCTCTCCGTTCACGGTGGTCACTTGCTGCCCATTGGTCAGGGTAGAGGACCGCACGTTGGCGCCGGAAACGACATGATAGGTCAGCACTTTGGACAGCTGATCCGCATTAAGCGTAGCCACCGTGCTGGAAATAGCCGCGAAGGCGCTGTTTAAAGGAGCAAACACCGTGAAAGGGCCTGTTCCCTTCAGGACGTTCACCAGATCGCCGGATGCACTGCCCAGGGCGCCGACCAGCGACGTAAAGTTGCTGTTGGCAGCGGCATGGCCCACTACATCCAAAGGCGTAATTACCTTGTCGATCACATGGATGACCCCATTCTTTGCTACAATGTCCGCCGTGGTGACGCTGGCGGTTGCATTGAGCTTCACTCCTGCGCCGGACTTCTCAATCAGTACGGAAAGCGCGGCGCCTCCTGGTCCGGTTGCGGCTGCCGTGGAGACATAGGTCTGCCCATCTTTGATATCACCCGCTTTTACAGTGGCTCCAAGCACGTGGTACAGTAAGATCTCCGTCAACGCTTGATCGCTGACGGTGGCAAGATCCACCCCAAGGGCGGTAAACGCTGCGTTGGTCGGGGCAAATACAGTGAACGGGCCGGCGCCCTGCAGGGTAGCGTCGAGCTTCACGCGCTTCAGCGCAGCAACCAAGGTAGAGAACTGAGGGTCCTTTGCGGCGATCTCTACGATCGTCTGTTCGGTAGCCGGCGTTTCGGAATCCTCCTTTTCGCAGGCTGTCAGTTGGAAAAAGAGAGCGAGAGGAGCAAAACGCTCCAAGCCTTAATGGTCTTCATCATGGTCATTGGGTTTGATTGTTGAAAAATATCAGTGCCCTAACTCCGAAAACCACCCCGCTGTTTAGACAAACGCTTCAATAGACGGTTCTTTGCCTAACCCTGTTAATGACCAAAAAATGACGGGATTCGCTGAACAGAAAAGCAGAGACGCGATGCATCGCGTGCCTACGGATATTAACACCCTGGCGGATGAATACCTGCGGATGGCCTATCATGGCTGGCGGGCGAAGTACAATACCTTCAATGCAAAAACAGAGTTTATCATCCAGTTACCAGTCTTTTAATTTTTCAGCCAAATCTAGTGATATTACATACATTTGGCTGAAAATAAAAAAACATTTTCAGCCAAATTTGTATATTTATTACAGATTTGGCTGAAACAAATAAGGCATGGAAAATTTCATTGGCAGGGAAAACGAAATCAATTTGCTGCGCGACGCGTTTGCCTCGCAGGAAGCGGCATTGGTAGCCGTCTACGGACGGCGACGAGTAGGAAAAACATACCTGGTGCGTACCGTTTTTGAAAAAGAACTCGTATTCGAGTTCACGGGCGCCAACCGGACGCAATTAGCCACCCAATTGGATAATTTCCATGCAAGTCTGCTGGCTGCTTTCAAGGTCAATATCGGATTCCAGCCGGCCGTGCCGGAAAACTGGTCACAAGCCTTTCGCCTGCTGATTCATTTTTTGGAGGAAAAGGGAATGGAACAAAAACAAGTGCTGTTTTTGGATGAATTTCCGTGGCTCGATCAGAAAAAATCAGGTTTTCTGTCGGCATTCGATCATTTTTGGAATAGTTGGGCCTCCAAACAGCGCCATTTGGTAGTGGTTCTTTGCGGCTCTGCTGCTTCGTGGATGATTCGGAATGTAGTCAGAAACAAAGGCGGCCTGCACAACCGCATCACCCACCGGATTCGTTTAGTCCCCTTTAACCTGCACGAGACGGCCCTTTTCCTGAAAAGCAAACGGATTCAACTCAGGCCGTACGATTTGTTGCAGGCTTATATGATCACTGGCGGCGTCCCGCATTACCTGAAACATTTTTTGGCTGGCGAAAGTATCCCTCAAACCATTGACCGCCTGTGTTTTACAAAAGACGGCGCCCTGCGTAACGAATTTAAAGACCTCTATCCGGCCCTTTTCGGCAAAGCGGATAAGCATATTGCAGTGATTCGGAGCCTTGCTGGAAAAGCAAGCGGTATGACGCGCAATGAGATCATCGCATCGTGCCAGTTCAAATCCGGCGGCACGCTAAGCAAGGTCTTGGAAGAATTGGAAGAATCCAATTTTATCTCTGCTTATCCGCAGTTTGGTAAATCTGTGAAAGAGGCTGTTTTTAAGCTGACGGATGAGTATTCGCTGTTCTATCTGAAATTTGTGGAAAACAGCAAGGCGAAAGGCGCCGGCGCCTGGCAATCGTACGCCAACGAACAGGCGTGGTTATCTTGGCGGGGGTTCGCTTTTGAAAACATATGTCTCAAGCACATAGCGCAGATCAAAAAAGCACTGGGCATTTCAGGAGTTTACACAGAAGAGTCGGTATGGCGCTATTTGTCCAAAGGCAGCGAAACCGGCGCTCAGATTGACCTGCTGATTGACCGGCAGGATAATTGCGTAAACCTGTTTGAAATCAAATTTTACAAAAGCGAGTGGGCTATGGATAAAAACAATGCCGCTCAATTAGAAGCAAAAAGGGAGGTTTTTAGAAAAAAAACGGGTACAAAAAAGACTGTTTTCATCTCTTTGCTCACCACTTACGGAGCGAAACGCAACGAATATTTTCTCCAGACCGTTCAAAACCAATTGACTATGGATGTTTTGTTTGAACGTGTCTAGCGCCCCGGACCACTACTGGACAGTTTCGTTTTCCTGGGGCCCAGACGTTTGCGAAACCTGGAAGGTCTCATTTCCAAAATGTCCAGTAGTATGGCGCCCCGGACCGCCTGCTAATCGACCACTCTGGAATTCGATTTCGCTTGGAGACCGCCGTTGTCCGTAGAAAAGTACCCGCGTTTTAATAAATTTGATCCGTCCTCCTTTTGTTGCCCACTTGAACACCTATAAACGCCATGAAATTCCATACGCTTTTCTTTCCAATGCACCTGCTTGGGTTCCTGGTCTTTGGCGCTTCCCTGGATGCGCAGGTTAGGTGACGTTCATTGTCGATGAACTTTCGGCCAAAAAGCACGATAGCATATACATTTCCGGTTCTTTTAACCAGGATCCAATAAAACTTATTTATTGAAACCCATTGGACCGGGAAAAAAAATCGTTCTGACCTCCCTCCTGGCCCCATACAATACAAATTCACCAGGGGGCAACTGGCACACCGTTGAAATGGATCCTTTGGGCTTGATATCGACAGCCGCTTATTATTGGTTCCGCAAGGACACTACTGTCTTCATAACAATCGCCAATTGGAGGGATGAGTTGGGGAAATGGTGTCTATGAACCACAACCCCAGCCCTTCAGACCATGTAACCAGCCAAAAGCGAGCAAAGTGACGTTTATTGTCTACGAACTGTCGGAAGCAAAGCACGATAGCATAACATTTCCGGTTCTTTAATCAATGGGATTCCTGAGAACAAGGCGTATTTATGAAACCTACCGCACCTGGCAAAGACCTGAACCTCCCCAGGGCCAATTCAATACAAATTCACCAGAGGCAGTTGGCCACTGAGAAAGATGATTTAGGAGATAAATACCCAACCGGCGTTCATTATTCGCGCCACAACCATCGTTCATACGCATCCTGGAGAGGAGAGTCCTTCAGGATAAATTCATGCCCCTGTATCGCAGCAGTCCGATACTGGGCGCATCCGGAATTACGCCCTTATAGCCCTTCAGTATGGCCGTAATCCGGCATATTTTAATTGGATTCGGCCCTTTACTATGCCCAATTACACTCCGGTTGCTCCAATCATCTACAGAGTGGAAGGAAAAGAGCACATTCGATGTAAAACAAGGCTTTCGATATCCGTTAAGAACCATGAATCTGATAGGTGATTTAATGCACTCCCTGGGGAATTACCCCAAAGCACTGGAAATCAGACTAAGTGGCCTGGAAATCGCAGAAAACGCCCAGGATTCTATGGCGCTTGGCAACTTCAATGAAAGGATCGCTGCAGATTACCTGGCAATGAAGGACTTTTCCAATGCCTTAACCCACGCCAAATTCGGCGATCTGTACGGACTTCAACGGGCAAAATCATTATCCAAATACCATATTGCCTATGCCTTTTACCACCTCAACCAGTTGGATTCTGCCCTCTATTACGCCCGGTTGCGGGAAACCAACTATTTGACACAGGCCGATATCGCCGACCAAAATCTGTTGCTTGCAGATATTTTCGAAAAAAAAAGAGATAATAAATTAGCGCTTACCTTTTACCGGACAGTTATCCCCGACGCACGGATCACCTACCGCCCGGTACTGGAGGCCAGGGCATTGGCGGGAATTGCGCGGTATTTCCAGAGGGCTGGCCAGATTGATTCCGCTTTGTTATACGCTCGCCATGCCATTGCCACCCTTCAAAGGAAAGATAACCAAAGGGAGATCCTCGTTCGGGGGGAAAATCCCGATTACCACCTTTCCGAAATCAGTCCCTTGGTTGCTGACCTGTATAAATCCAAAGGACAGCTGGATAGCGCTTATTTTTTCCTGCAATACGCTACTTCCCTCAAAGACAGCCTGTTTAATACCGATAAAATCCGGCAATTTCAAACCCTTACCTTTAATGAGACGGCACGCAAGGAAGAATTGGAACAGGAAAAACAAGCGGCACAACAACGATATCAGACCCGCCTTACAATGAACGCTCTGGGCTTTATAATAATAACATTTTTTATCATTGCCTTTATCCTCTATCGAAATAACCGTCAAAAACAAACGGCTAATGCCTTGCTTCATACCCAAAAAGAGGAAATTGAAAAGACCTTGGCAGAGCTGAAATCCACCCAAACCCAACTCATCCAAGCCGAAAAACTCGCCTCCCTTGGCGAACTCACCGCCGGCATCGCCCACGAAATCCAGAACCCTCTCAACTTCGTCAACAACTTCTCCGAAGTCAGCGCTGAAATGCTGAACGAACTGAAAGAAGAACTCGCCAAAGGCGAAACTGAGGAAGTGCACGCTATTGCCGATGACCTGAAAACCAACCTACAAAAAATTACCCACCACGGCCAACGCGCCTCCTCCATCGTCAAATCCATGCTCGAACATTCGCGCCAGGGTAGGGACGCGATGCATCGCGTCTCTACGGATATCAATGCACTGGCGGATGAATACATGCGCCTGGCCTATCATGGCTGGCGGGCGAAGGACAATGGGTTTAATTGCAACATCGAAACCCATTTTGATCCCGAGTTGCCGCTCGTTTCCGTCATCCCACAAGACATTGGGCGGGTGCTACTGAATTTGATCGGAAACGCGTTTTATGCCGTGCACCAACGCGCCACCACCTTAGGGGCACCCCTCGTGGGCGCCCCACCCTACCAACCCACCGTTACCGTTTCCACCCAAAAAATCGACAATCAAACCCTGATCAGGGTCACCGACAACGGCCCCGGCATCCCCGAACCCATCCGCGAGAAAATCTTTCAACCCTTCTTTACAACCAAGCCTACAGGGCAGGGTACGGGATTGGGATTATCTTTGTCGTATGATATTGTGAAGGCGCATGGAGGGGCCATCACGGTCGAATCCAATGAAGATACCGGCACTACATTTACCATTACTTTATAAATTTATTCGCCCTAAAAAAATTAAAACATGAAATTCTTAGTAGTTGATGATGAAAAAGATGTCGAAATCCTGTTTCGGCAAAAACTCAGAAAAGAAATCAGTAGCGGAGAAATTGAAATAGAGTTTGCCTTTTCCGCAAATGAAGCCCTTGAGCTATTGCGTAGCCGAAAGCCGCCGGACGTAATGTATATTTTTTCAGATATCAACATGCCGGGCATGACGGGCCTGGACTTGTTGGACAAAGTCAAAGTTGAATTTCCCGAAATCAAGGTAAGTATGATATCAGCCTACGGAGACGGCGAAAATTATGACCGGGCGATGAGCTCAGGAGCAAAAGGATTTTTTACGAAACCCATTGATTTCGATACGCTGAAAGAGGAAATTCAGGGCTTTTTAAATAAATAAACTGCAGATTACTTTATTGCAAGGCACATAAGTGGTAGAGCCATGAGAGAAAGGTGATTACGCACCATTTATCCCCTATTAATATAAAAAAGGAATGAATATAACTGAAGCACTAAAGGCTGAAAATGCCAGGCTACTGGAGGCATTAAAAACCAAGACCTTTGAATTGGAGATTGAAGCGGCCCTGGAAAGGGTAAGAGCAGCATCTATGGCCATGAGGGATTCATCAGCCTTAAGTGGAATCATTTACAACCTGTATGGTGAACTTACCAAGTTGGATGCCAAACTCGACAGGGCTTTTATCATGATCGTTAATCCTGAAAACAAAGGTATTACCTGGTGGATGGCCGGACAGGAAGGCCTGCTGGCAGAGAATGGCTTTTTTGTTCAAATGAATCCGCATCCCTCTCACCTGATGTACCTCGATTATTGTAAGCAACGGAAGAAAAAGTGGACCTACCTGTTTGAAGGAAAAGAAAAAAGAGATTGGGACCGCTTTGGGTTCAGCAAAACAGAACTGGCCAAATTACCTGAGCCCATCAAAGCGTTTATGTCCGATGCAAAGAAGGTACATCTCTCCGGTTCTTCTGATCAATTTGGTTCCCTCGTGACCGGCAGTTTTGAACCCCTGCCGGAGGAGCAACAGGAAATCATCAGCCGGTTTTCCATTACCTTCAATCAGGCATACATACGCTTCTTAGATCTCCAAAAAGCCGAAGCCCAGGTAATGGAAGCTACCAAGCGGGCCTCCGTTGACCGGGTGCGCGCGGAAATTGCCAGCATGCGCACCACGAGCGACCTGGAAAGAATTCAACCCTTGATTTGGAATGAATTAAAAATTCTGAATGTGCCTTTTATCCGCTGTGGGGTGTTTATTATAGATGAAGAAAAGCAGAAGATTCTGGCTTTTCTTTCTACCCCGATGGAAAATCCATGGCCACATTCCGCTTGCCTTATTATGCTACCGAACAATCCAGACAAATTGTTGCGCACTGGCAGCAGAAGCAATTGTTCAAAGACCACATGAATGAAGCGGCGTTCGCTGAATACACCAAAAACCTGGTGCAGCAGGGTGCGGTGGGCAGCGATGAAAAATATGTAACCGAAAACCGCCCCACCGATCTTTACCTCCATTTCCTGCCTTTCTTGCAAGGCATGCTGTATGTGGGCAATGATGCGCCCTTAAAGGAGCAGGAACTCCAACTGGTGCAAAACCTCGCCGAGGCGTTCTCCACGGCTTATGCCCGGTATGAAGATTTCACCAAACTGGAAGCGGCTAAATCAGCCGTTGAAGCAGCCATGGATGAACTCCGAGCCACCCAATCCCAACTCGTGCAACAGGAAAAACTCGCCTCCCTGGGCCAACTCACCGCCGGCATCGCCCATGAGATCAAGAACCCCCTGAATTTTGTCAACAACTTTTCGGAGGTATCCATAGAGATGATTGAGGAGGTGCTGGAAGAAAGAGAAAAAACCCGCCTCTCCGACAGACTGGGCAGGGAATCAACAGATGGGACGTTAGTGGATGACATCCTGAAAGATATCAAGGTCAACCTCCAAAAAATCCACAAGCACGGCACTCGCGCCAATGGCATCGTAACCTCTATGCTGCTGCATGCCCGAGGGGGATCCGGAAAAAAAGAACCCACCGACCTCAATGCCCTGGTCAGGGAATATGTCAACCTGTGTTTTCACGGTATGCGCGCCGGTAAAAATCCGATCCATGTAGAAATAGTATTGGATTTGGATACGGAGATGGGGCTGACACCCCTGGTCAAAGAGGACTTCACAAGAGTCATCATCAATCTTTGTACTAATGCTTTTGATGCCATGCGGTCCAAAAGCATCTCGGACCAGTCGGGCAATTATGTTCCAAGACTTCGCATCACCACAAAAAAAGAAGCGCAGACCATGACGATGGTGGTAGAGGACAACGGCCCCGGAATCCCCGATGAGATTAAAGACAAAATCATGCAGCCCTTCTTTACTACGAAAAAAGGAACCGAAGGCACCGGGCTTGGCCTGAGTATTTCGCATGATATTGTGAAAGCACATGGGGGGTCGCTAAACGTGGAGATAAAGGAAAGCGAAGGGAGTGCATTTGTGATTCAGTTACCCATTGTCTGAATCACGGATGATTGGGATTAAAAGATTACACGAATGAAAAGGGTACTTATGGAAACCAAATCCGTGCAATCCAAAAATCCGTGCCAATCCGTGATTCAGACGTTTTATGATATTGTAAAAGCCCATTCAGGAGAAATAAAAGTGGATACTATCGAAAATGAAGGAATAGCGTTCACCATTCAAATCCCCATATTCTAAATGTAGTAGAAACTTTGATTGGCCAGGGTACCGAGTTTATTGTTCGTTTGTGATCAATTAATACCGCATGTTTTTATTTAAACCATTTCATATGTTAAAAATCGCACCTATCCTCCTTCTGCTGCTGGGATTCAGCTCCACCGTATTCGCCCAGAAGATGAACATTGGTGCGTCTCAGGCAGATTTTCGTTTTTTGGTGACCGGGGTGAAAAGAATAGAAGGAAAATATGTACCCGTTGGTTTAAATCGATATCCAGCATCGATGGACAGCCTAATTGGCGCCCTGAAAAAGCAATTCGCCGTTGAATTAAAAAAGAAGCCAGCATCAGATTCTATGCAATTGGTATTGCTTGAACGCCTTAGCTATTGCTACGCTGAACACCCTTCTTACAAAAAATTAAATTATGCAGATTCTGTGCTGAGTTATGAATACAAAAAACTTCCACTCGCCAGAAAAATGCAAGAGCGGGATATCGCCTCCAGGGCATATGGGAGCATCTGGTGGCAATATCAATTGGCCAAAAAAGCTATCCCTGTGAAAGTTAAACTCCTCAATGATTGGATCAATGAATACAACGCCTGGATTAAAAATGAAGAATCAGAGTTGGGTAGAGGTTCGCCCTATCTTACGCTGGCCAATTTGTACGAGGGCAGCAATGACGAAGAAAGCGCCGAAAAAACGGTAATTAAAATGTTAGATGAAGCCATAACGACCCAGGACAAATGGATGGCAAATGATTGGCTGGGACATTTTTATTTTCGATACGAAAAAAAGGATAAAGCAATCCAATATTTAAAAGAAGTGGTTGCAAATCATCCACCCATTACTTCTTACGACCCTGCCGCGGCATTGGCCAATACTGCGTTTTTGTTGGCTCAACTGAAAATCGAAAAAAATGAACTTGACGAAGCACTTGCTCTGGTTCCTTATTTGAATATTGCAAATAAATGCAACAATTGCAGAGGCTCTCTAAATAGTGCCACCACCGAAGATGTTGAGTACCGCACCAACACATTGAGCGCAGAAGTTTTTCTGGCTAAAAAAGAACCCACCAAAGCCCTGCCTTTTTTAAAGAAAATCCCTAAAATGATCAATGGTGAGTCCATCCACAAAACCAGTAATCCCCAATTCGAAAATCTATGGTATCAATACTATCTGCAAATTCAGGATTATCCTCAAGCTTTATTTTTTCTTGAAAAGTACTTAGCGGTAGTTGACAGTACGCAAAAAGCTAATAAAACCATGGCTGCCAGGATCAGGAAAAACAATATTGACGTGGAACGAAATTATGAAGCTTTACTCTCAAAAGAAAAAGCCGATCGGGAAAGGTTGTTACAAGAACAGCGTTTTTTGACTTTAGAAAAACAAAATGAAATTGAAAAAATAAAAGCGGAAGCAGATAAAAAGAGTTTGGCATCTCGTGCGGAAAAAGCCGAATTGCAGCGAAAAATTGAAACCGCAAAATTACAGGCGAACGCCAAAAAGAAAAAACAAGAACAAGATTTCAAAATTTTCAGGTTAAACGAAGCAATGGCCGCACAACGGCGAACCCGCAGCTTTCTTGTGCTTGGATTGGGTTTGTTTGGGCTTTTTGCTAGCCTGTTGTTCTATCAAAATCGCCAAAAACAAAAAGCCAATGCCCTGTTGAAACAACAGCGCGATGAAATCAATTTGCAAAGAGATAAAGCCGAGTCAACCCTTCATGAACTCAAATCCACCCAGGCCCAACTCATCCAAGCCGAAAAACTCGCCTCTCTCGGGGAGCTGACCGCGGGCATCGCCCATGAAATCCAGAACCCGCTGAATTTCGTCAACAACTTCGCCGAAGTCAGTGCTGAAATGCTGGACGAACTGAAAGAAGACCTCGCAAAAGGCGAAACAGATGAAGCGCACGCTATTGCCAATGACCTGAAAACCAACCTCCAAAAAATTACCCACCACGGCCAGCGCGCCTCCTCTATCGTGAAAAACATGCTCGAACATTCGCGCCAGGGTAGGGACGCGATGCATCGCGTCTCTACGGATATCAATGCCCTGGCGGATGAATACCTGCGCCTGGCCTATCATGGCCTCCGGGCGAAGGACAATACCTTCAATGCCACGATGGAAACCCATTTTGATCCCGATTTGCCGCTCGTTTCCGTCATCCCCCAAGACATCGGCCGGGTGCTGCTGAATTTGATCAATAATGCCTTTTATGCCGTGCACCAACGCGCCACCACCGCAGGGGCGCCCCTCGTGGGCGCCCACGACCAACCCAAGGGCGCCCACATGGGGCGCCCCTACCAACCCACCGTCACCGTTTCCACCCAGAAAATCGACAATCAAATCCTGATCAGTGTCCAGGACAACGGCTCCGGCATCCCTGAATCCATCCGCGAGAAAATCTTCCAACCCTTCTTCACCACCAAGCCGGCGGGGCAGGGTACAGGATTGGGGTTGAGCTTAAGTTATGACATCATCAAGGCCCACGGCGGCGAACTAAAAGTAGAAACGAAGGAAGGCGAAGGCTCAACATTTACCATCCAAATACCCCTATCATGACCATAAAACCCCTGCAATCCGTGATCCAGCCCCCCCAACCTACCCCACTCCCTACCCGAAATTGAATACTTTTCCTTATCTTTATGTTGCTGCTAAAAGAACATCCAAACAAAAGAACCATTCTCCATGAAGATCTTGGTCGTCGACGATGAAAAGGACATTCAGGCGTTGTTTGAACAGAGGTTCCGCAAAGAGATCCGTTCTGGGGAAATGGAATTCGCCTTCGCCTTCTCCGGGGAAGAGGCTCTGATCTTTCTGGAAGACAGCGGGCAGGAAGCAGTGTTGATCCTCTCGGATATCAACATGCCGGGAATAAGCGGACTGGAGCTCCTCAGGCGGATAAAGGAAAAATACAAGGAGCCGCCTCCCATAGTCATGATGATCACCGCTTACGGCGACAACGACAACCACCAGACGGCCATGCATCTCGGCGCTAATGACTTCCTGACCAAGCCGCTGGATTTTAACTTCTTGAAGGAACAATTAAAAGGGTATCTCCATGACTAAAATCCTCGTGGTCGACGACGAGCCGGATCTCGAAATGCTCATCAAGCAGAAGTTTCGTCAGAAAATCCGGGACGGAAAATACCAGTTCCTCTTTGCGGTCAACGGAAGAGACGCACTGGCGCAATTAGAACGCCACACCGACGTCGACGTGGTGCTGAGCGATATCAATATGCCGGAAATGGACGGGCTTACCCTCCTCTCCAAACTCAACGAACAGAACGCCCTACTCAAAGCGGTGATCATCTCAGCCTACGGCGATATGGACAATATCCGCACCGCCATGAACCGCGGCGCTTTCGACTTTATCACCAAACCCGTCAATTTTACCGATCTGGAGCTGACAATGGAAAAAACCATCCGCCACGTCGCTCAGATCCGCAAAACGATCCAGGCTATCCGCGAAAACAATATCCTGAAAATGTACGTGGACGAAACCGTCCTCAACTTCATGGCTACCCGGGAAATGGAATCCACGCTAATGGCCAACGAAACTATTGAAGCGACCGTTGCCTTTATCGACCTTTGCGGGTTTACCGCCATCAGCGAAAATGAATCGCCAGACAAGGTCGTCCGGTTGCTGAACCGCTACTTCGATATCATGACCAAAGAGGTGATCGACCAGGGTGGCGCCGTAGATAAATTCATCGGCGATGCAGTCCTGGCTGTCTTCCGCGGAACGTACCACCTGGACCGGGCTCTGGATGCCTGCCTCGCTGTGCGCAAAAAAATCCAGGAATTGCCTCCCGAGACCGGCAATATCCTCTTAACGCCAATGGTCTCTATCGGGATCAATACCGGCGAAATGGTCTCCGGAAATATCGGCTCCGCTACCTTGCGCCGCCTCAACTACACCGTCATCGGCGACGTCGTAAACACCGCCCAACGACTCCAATCTACCGCCCAGCCAGGGCAGATCCTCATCACCGGGTACGCCTACAAACGCATCCGGGAATCCTTTAAATGCAATAACCTGGGTGCAATCCCCCTCAAGAATAAAGCCAACCCTACGGTGCTTTACGAAGTGCTGGAGTGAACTTCCGACCCGGTCTATCGCTTTTCCGTTTTGAAGATATCCCCTCCAGGATATGTTGTTTATTTTTAGCAATAAGCTTTATTTTGTTTAAAATAAACAACATTAAATGAAAAGCAAAAAACTACTCCTTTTCCCAAAGCATCAAAAAATCATCGAACAAGTTGGCGAGCACATCAAGTTGGCCAGGAAAAGGCGTAAACTCACCGCCGTGCAAGTTGCCGAACGAGCCGGCAGTGCCGATGCTCCTGCTGCTCGCCTTCGGCGCTTCCTGCACCGGACAGAAGCCTTCGAACGCCAAGTCCAAAACCGAAACTTCCGACGAACTGGGAGAACCCACCGGGGACGAAATCCGGGAACTGGGGAGAATTCTCAGCGCCGAAGACGCCGGCTACCCCATGTTTGTCGTCGAGATCGAATTTCCCGAGCGGCAGTTTTCCGAAACCTTCCTTCTGAACATGGAAGAACACGACAACCTGGACCCCGCCGCGCTTTCCAATCACGTCGGAAAATACGCCGCCTTCTTCTACACCAGCGAGATCAAGGACGCCTTGCTGGATGTAACGCTTCAAGGCAAATCCCTGGTTGGCGCTGCCGAGGCGACCTGCCCGAAGGGCTTCAAAAAATTACCGGCGTCCTGAGCTGTTCGGCCGACGATATGGGCGGCGACTTGCCCGGCTCGCTTTCCATCACCACCGCAGACGGCGAAACCTTCGAGTTTGAATTCTTTCTCACCCAGGAACTGGTGGATGCCAACGGAAAGCAGGTCGATGGATACTATGAACCCCGCACCGAAAACAAGATCACGAAAATCCATTTGAATAAGGAATAACCCACCCTTCTGTTGAAGGACACCCAAAATCCCCCTACCGGACCTTTTCGTTTTTCGGGCATACCGGCTCCCTGGTTTGGCAAACGGCTCGTTCTCCAAAGGTACAGTAGGGTGAAACGGATAGCTGGGGAAAGCCCATTTCTCGATATCCCCCCTCCTCCGCTTCGCCGCTTATCCTCCAATTTCTGCCAAAACCCGAATCCAGGACGCCGAATTCCTAAAAAACAGTGCGCCCGGCACTGGAGGCGGGCATATTTGCAGAAAAAAAGAACATGAAACCAACCATTGTTTTTGTCGATGACAACGAGATGATGCGCGCCTTCCTGAAAATGTACTACGGCCAAACCTACGCCGCCGTCGTTTTTTCGAACGCGCACGAAGCCTACCATTGGCTGCATGCCGGCAACAAAGCCCAAATGATCGTAGCGGACTACCGCATGCCCGGCGCTACCGGCCTGGATCTATTGAAAAGGGTCAAGCAAGACCCCCAGCTCCGGCATCTGCCGTTCTTTATCCTTTCCGGAGAAGCCGAGAGCAAGGACCGCATCGCCGCGCTGGAAGCAGGCGCCTCGGATTACATTCCGAAGCCCTTTCATCCCAAGGAACTGGAATTGCGCATCCAACGATTCTTAGCCTGATAAAAATCCCCTCCGCCATGCAAACTTCCTCCTTAAGCCGGCTTCCTCTCTGGAAACGTTCCTTTGACATCGCCGGTTCCCTCGCGCTGATCCTGATGCTGCTTCCCGTATTCGCCCTCATCGCCCTCGCGGTGCGTTTGGAATCCAGAGGCCCCATTTTCTATACCTCCAAACGCGTCGGCAGGGGCTACCGAATCTTCGATTTCTACAAATTCAGGTCCATGCGGGCGGGCGCAGACGCCAAACTGAAGGAGCTTATGGCTCAAAGCCAATACAGCGCCCCAATGCCACAGGCCGCCGCCCTAGCTTCCTTTGCCGCAGGCAAAAAAGCCGAAGCATTCCTGGTAGGCGACGCCGGGCCGGTTTCGGAACCCGAGTTTTGGAAAAAGAAAAAGCAGACGGATCAAAACGCTTTTTTCAAAATGAAAGACGACCCCAGAATTACCCGGGTAGGCCAGTTTATCCGCTCGACGAGCCTCGACGAGCTGCCCCAGCTGTTCAACGTGCTCAAAGGGGATATGTCGCTGGTGGGCAACCGCCCCCTCCCCCTCTACGAAGCAGAAAAGCTGACGGCAGACGATACCATTCTCCGCTTTTGCGCTCCCGCCGGAATCACCGGCCTGTGGCAGGTCAAAGCCCGCGGCAAAGCCGACATGTCGGAAGAACAACGCAAACGCCTCGACGTAGAATACGCGCAACAGTACAACTTCCTGCTGGATATGGAAATCCTTATTAAAACCCCCCTGGCTGCCATCCAGGAAGTTAACGCCTGAGCATGCCGCGCTTGAACCCCAAAGAGACTGCCCAGCCTTTATTTTTTCTTGCCGAATGTTGAATAACTTTATAATTTTGTATATGTAATTTTTTTTCAAGGGATTGCAGCCTCCCCCCTTGCATTAAACGCCCCAGCCCATGAAAGGACTTATATTCAACGCGTTTTTTGAAATGGTTGAGCAGTCCGCAGGCGACGAGATGCTCGAAAATGTCATCGACGGCGCTCAACTTCCCCATCTGGGCAGCTACACCGCTGCCGGTAACTATCCGGATTCGGAGCTGTTTTCCCTGCTGGCGCAGTTGCAGGAGCAAACGGGAATGGAAATGCCTGTCCTGCTGGAAACCTTTGGCACACATGTCTTCCACTTTTTGCACCGCGGGTACGCCCATTTTTTTCAGGAAGCCAGCGGGGCGTTCGACCTGTTGGCGTCTATGCCCAGTCATTTCTCCGAAAAAATAAAAAAACTCTACCCCGACGCCCTGCTTCCGCATTTCCTCGTTGAAGAACGCTCCGCCCAAAAGATGGTGCTGCTCTACGATTCCCCCAGGGCTTGGGGCGCGTTTGCCAAAGGACTGATCCAGGCCGCGTGCAGCTATTATCAGGATCAATGCCTGATCGAAGAAGCCGCCGTAGACGGCAACCCCCATCAAGTGCGCTTTACAATCACCATGGTATGACCGAACTGGAAATCCTGCGGCGCAAGCTGGAACGCGAGAAAGCGGCCAGAGTTCAGGCAGAACACCTGCTGGAGGAAAAATCGCTGGATCTGTTTAAAGCCAACAGCGAACTGAAGCGCCTCAACACCGAATTACAACAAGACCTGGAACGGAAATCCCTTACCCTCGAGCGCCAAAAAATAAGAATCCAGCAACTCGTCGATGATGCGGCCGATATCATTTACATTGCCTCACCGGAAGGCTTATTCCTGTACGTCAACCCGGTCGCTACCCGGATCGTCGAATATGCCGAAGAAGAACTCATCGGCAAACATTACACCGAACTCATCCGCCCGGACTACGTGGAGCGCGTCCAGGCCTTTTATAAAGCCAATATCTCCTCCAAAGAATCCAGTTACCTGGAATTCCCCATTCGCGCCAAGTCGGGCAAAGAAGTCTGGATTGGCCAGCGGGCAAACGCCGTAGAACGCGACGGGAAGGTCGTCCGGATTAATGCCATTGCCCGCGATATTACGAAAGAAAAATTGGCAAAAAAGGAGCTTTCCCGCCTCTACTTACAGCTTAAAACCATCCTGGAAAACTTGCAGGAGGGCATCCTGATGGAGGATGAACATGGTCAAATCGTTGCCGCGAATAAAAAATTCTGCGAAATCTTCCAACTGGAAACCCTTCCCGAAGACCTGGTCGGTACTTCTTTCGGGCAATTTGCCCAGCAAGTCAAAAACCTGTTTACCGACCCGGAAGGCTATTTGTCCCGAAGACAATCCCTCCTCCAAAACAAAACCATCGCCATGCACGACACCCTGACGATGGTTAATGGCGCCATTCTCGAACGGGATTTTATTCCCATTTTCACCCAGGATGGGTACAATGGCCAGATATGGCATTACGAGGACGTGACCGAACGCAAATTGACCGAGGAGAAAATCCGAAGAAGCGAGGAAAAATTCCGGAGCATTATTGAAAACATGGATCTGGGCATCCTGGAAGTCGACGCCCAGGGCGTCATCGTAAAACCTTATCCCCGCTACTGCCAAATGACGGGCTATGCCGCAGAGGAACTCATCGGCCAAAAAGCCGCTGAAGTATTCCTGAATGAGGAATCCAAATCCATCATGGAGGAACACGACCGCAGGCGGCTGACCGGCGTGTCCGACAGCTACGAACTCGCCATAAAAAAGAAAAGCGGCGAACTCATGTGGGTATTGATCGGGGGAGCGCCTATTTCCAATCAAAAAGGCGAGGTCGTCGGTTCTATTGGCATTCACTTTGACCTCACCGAGCACAAACGGCTCCAGGAAGAACTGGAAATCGCCCGGTTCGAAGCGGAAAAAGCCCGGGACGCGAAAAGGAATTTCTGGCCAATATGAGCCACGAAATCCGCAACCCAATCCACTCGATCATTGGCATGATCAACCTGCTGTACGACACCCACCTGACCCTCGAACAACTCGATTACGTCAAAACCATCAAATACTCCTCCGAAATCTTAATGGCGCTGGTCAGCGACATCCTCGATCTGTCGAAAATCGTGGCGGGGAAGATGGAACTCGCTCCTCAGCTTTTCGACCTCAAAGAAATGCTGCAGGTCATTGGCAAAACGATCGAAATCCGCTTATTGGAAAAACCGGTGGAATTCGAATCGTTTATCGATCCGCACATTCCCGCCAATGTGGTTGGGGATTCTACCTTTATCAACCAGATCTTGCTCAATCTCCTGGGCAACGCAGTCAAATTCACCGAGAAAGGCGTCATCCGCCTGGAAGGGCGCCTTGATTCGCTGGAAAACGACCAGGTCTGGATCCAGTTCGTCATTTCCGATTCGGGCATTGGAATCCCCATGGAAAAACTGCCGGTCATTTTTGAGCGGTTCAGCCAGGCGGGCAAAACAACCAAAAGCAAATACGGAGGCACCGGCCTTGGCCTTCCAATCACCAAACAACTCATCGAATTGCATGGGGGGACCATTCACGTAGAAAGCGAACCGGACCATGGGTCGGTTTTCCACTTCCGGATCCCTTTCCGCCGCAGCGACTTGTCCAACACCCAAAAAAAAGAACCGCATCTCGAAATTCCGACGATCCCCATCGCCAACCGGAAGATGCGCATCCTCATCGTCGAAGACAACCCCGTAAACAGGCGCTACCTGGAAAGCGTGCTCACCAAATGGAACTGCTGCACGTTCTGGTCCGCCG
The DNA here is from genome assembly GCA_016713275.1 of Haliscomenobacter sp. Taxonomy (GTDB): domain Bacteria; phylum Bacteroidota; class Bacteroidia; order Chitinophagales; family Saprospiraceae; genus JADJPL01. The sequence continues at coordinate 216,262 of JADJPL010000006.1, read as the reverse complement.
GAGATGGCGTGGAGGCGCTGGAAATCCTTCACAAAGAGGTGGTCGATCTGATTCTCATGGACATTCGCATGCCCCGGATGGATGGATACGAAACCGCCATCCATCTGCGCAACATGACCAATAACCCCAATAGCTCGGCGCCGATCATTGCCCTTACCGCTTCTGCCTTGCTCGACGAGCGCGAGAAGGTGCTCAAAGCGGGCATGAACTACCACCTCACCAAACCGTTTACTCCCGAGCAACTGCTTTCCACCATCCGCTTGTTCTGCGGAACCGGAGACCCGACGGAAAGCCTGCCCTCCGGCGAAGACCATTACCGGTTCTCCTCGATGTTCGATGTTGCCGAACTGGACGAATTGTACCTGGGCGATGTGGAAACCGCTCAGATCCTGTTCGAAATTTTCGTGCGCAATACGCCCAACGACCTGGTTCACCTGGAGGAAGCCGTCGCTTCCCGCGACCTGAAAACCATGTCGGAAATTGCGCACAAGATCAAGCCCACCTTTGCCATGGTAGGGCTTGGCCATATCGAAGCCGCCGCCAGAGAACTCGAACTGGCCGGCCGCGAGCAGCTACCCGAAAAAAAGGTGCGCGACATCTTTTTCCGGTTCTCCGCAGCAGCCCGCCGAGCGGTTGAATTGGTTAGCCAGGAACTGCATAAAATAGACTTGTTTCTGCAATCCCAAAAGAAGGAAGAGGCGGCGTCCGATCGCTGACGTCCGATAAATCCGTTTCTCGTTCGCGTTGCCCATCGGCCTATTTTCCGACATCCCCCATCCTATTCGGATTTCCGGGTTTTTATGCCAAAAAAACCCGGCTTTTTGCCAAACCCCGAAAACAACTGCGGCAGCCTTCTTTGCCTATAGCTTTGCATAAAAAACCAATTATGGCAAGCTGGCTGACGCCATTCCGGCGCACGACAAGTACGGGACAATACCTCACCGAAATCGACGGGCTTCGGTTTCTCGCCATTTTCCCGGTATTGGTGCAGCATCTGAGCGAGCGCCTGATGCGTTATACCCCTCTCGATGCCGAGGCCTGGCAGGCAAACGATCCCAGCGTTTTTTATGCAAGCCGCGGCACAGTGGGCGTGTTCTTGTTTTTTGCGATTAGCGGATTTATCCTCGCGTTGCCCTTCATCAAGCATTTTGAAGATCCGTCGGGCGCTCCGCTCCGCCTCAAAGCCTATTTCCTGCGGCGCTTAACCCGGCTGGAACCTCCCTATATCCTCTGGATGAGCGTTTTTCTTTGCCGGGCTGCTCCTCCGGGGCACGTATCCAGCCCCGGTTACCTTCGCGCACTAGGTGGGAAGCCTCTTGTACCGTGACAGCCCGGCGTTCAGCCACCATTCCCGGATCAAGCCCGTGGCGTGGTCGCGGGAAGTCGAACTACAATTTTACCTGCTTGCGCCGCTGCTTACCGCCGCTTTTTTCTCCATCCGCTCGAAACAGATCCGAAGGGGGGCTTTGGCCGCCGCCTTGATCGGCGCTATCGCCGCGCAGCAGCTGCCGGGGATGGACGCGATGCCCTGGAAAGCCACTTTGGCTGGACAACTGCACCATTTCCTGGCCGGTTTTATCCTGGCGGATTTCTATTGGTTCGATTGGAGCAAAAAACCTGTTCGCACCCGATACCTGTGGGATGCGCTGGCCGTTGCGGGATTATTCGCCATGCCGTTTTCCTGGTCGGGCGAACTGGGCAAAAGCCTCGTTTTTGCGCTGGCCCTCCTGGCGGTACTCGTTGCCGCATTCAAAGGACGGCTCATGCGCCAACTCCTGCAAACCCCGCTCCTTGCAGTGATCGGAGGCATGTGCTACACCATCTACCTCATTCACCTGCCGCTGATGGAGCTGCTCGTTCGGTATACCGCCCAATGGTCCCTGCCGGGAGGCCATCTGCCCAACCTGGCATTCCAAATCGCATTGGTCGTCCCCCTCGTCCTGGCGCTGTCGGCGCTGTTCTTCCTGGCTTTTGAAAAACCGTTCATGCATAAAAACTGGATGAAAAATCTGTTCCGTTCACCTGTTAAACCACTTAAAATGAGCCCTGCTTTATTAAAAAACCTGTGGGTTTTTCTGCTCGTATTGCCCGCTGCGGCCCTGCGCGCCCAAACCGCCTCCCCGATCGTGCTGCAAAGCGAGGCCCTCATCGTCCGCCCGGTAGACGATCTGATCGCCGAAGCATTGATCAAATCGCCTCTGCTCAAAGCCCAGGGAGTTCGAATCGAACAAAAAGAAAACGAAACGAAACTGGCGCGCCGGAAATGGGCGGATTACGTGCTCGTCAATGGGAATTACCAATTGGGCAACAACCTGATCTACGACGCCATCGAAGTAGGCGGAACCAATAACGCGGTGCTCACCGACCGCAGCAACACGTATTACAACATCGGCGCCGCTATCCGCTTGCCTTTCGGCGACTTGTGGTCCCGCAACGTCCGCGTCCGCGTCGCCGCTCAGGAAACAGAAATCGAACGCCTGACGCACGCCCAGATAGAACTCCAGGTCCGCGAGGCCGTCATCCGGGAATATACCCAGGTGCAAACCTGGCTCAACGTGATCCGGGTGAAAACCAAAGAGATCGAGAACCGGAGCACCACGCTCGAAGCAGCTGAAAAATACTTCCTCGAAGGCGCCTTGCCCCTGTCCGAATACAACGAAGCCATTGCCCGCCTTTCCACGCTGGAAGAAAGCTTCGAAAAAGCCAAAGGAGAACTGATGCTGCATTTTTTCGCCTTGAAAGAACTCACCGGCGCTTCTTTGGAAATAACCGAAAAACAATAACCCCTTTTAACCACCTCCAATTTAATTACGCATCGCATGAACCTCTCTGATTTTATCCGCCTCCTCCGGCAGCATCTCCGCCTCATGCTGGGAACCGCCTTTCTGATGGGCGCCACGGTATTCGTCCTCACGATGGGCTACAAAAAAGAATATACCTCTAAAACCATCATCAATACGGGCTTGGTGTCGGGGTATACCATCGAAAGGCATTCTTCCGGCAGCCATACCGACCGGGAATACGCCAACAACGAGCTCATGAACCTCGTGACTTTATCCATGGCCCATGAAACCATGGAAGAGCTTTCCGTCCTGCTCATCGCCCAGTATCTGATGGTACGCGAACCAGACCCCCAGTGGGTTCTGGCGGAGAATTTCGGATCAATCGAAAAAGCGCTGCCGCTTTCGCTCCGCGAAGCGCTCGCCGATTCCACCCTCGATCAAACCGCTTTCAACGTGCGTCAGTATGCGCAAAGCGGACTCGGAAACCCGGTCGAACGCCTCATCCACTCCGATACCGAATACTTTGGAATCGATTATTTGAAAAAACACTACCACTCGGAACGCAAACCTTCCAGCGACCTGCTGGAATTCACGGGCGTCTCCACCGATCCGGCGATTTGCCAGCATAGCCTGCGCCTGTGGAGCGGCATTTTTATTAAAAAACAACGCGAACTGAAAGAAAGCCAATCCACCTCCGTGCTGGAATCTTTCCGGCGCGCCACCGAAGAAACCGCCGCCCAGCTTCGCAACGCAGAAGAAAAGCTCCTCGCCTTTCAGGTAGAAAACAAGATCATCAACTACTACGAGCAAACCCGTTTTATTGCGGATCGGAAAGAGGACCTCGACGAAGCCTATTTCAACGAAAACATGGAAATGCAGGCGATGCAATCGGCCTTGTCCAACCTGGAAACGCAACTTGGCAATAAGGTAAAGCTCTCCAAACTCAACGATGAACTCCTTGAAAAACGCAAGGAACTGACCCTGGTAGCCGATATGCTGGCCAAGTACGAATTGTTGGGCGCCGACCCGGAAACCGCCAACCCCGACAAAGTCAAAGCGTTGAAAACCCGGTTTGAAGAACTCCAGGCAGGCATAAAAAATTACGCGCAAAAGGCCTTTGCCTTTAACCAAACTCCCGATGGGGTAGCCACAACGGAAGTGCTGTTAAAATGGCTGGATCAAGTGGTTCTTTTTGAAAAAGCCAAAGCCCGGATCAAAGCTTATGGACAACGGCAGCAGGAATTCTCGGAAATCTACAGCCAATTTGCTCCCTGGGGTTCTTCCCTCAAAAAAATCGAACGGGAAATCGCCCTCGCCGAAGACGCGTACCTGGAAAACCTGCACAGCTACAACCAGGCCCGGCTCCACATGCAAAACACCCTGATGTCGGCCAACCTCCGGGTGCTCGACGCGCCGTTTTACCCCACCGAAGCTGCCGGTTCCAAACGTCTGCTCCTCGTGATCGCCGCTTTCCTGGCCGGATTTTTCCTGGTACTCGCGCTGGCTCTCGTTCTGGAGTTTACCGACACCACCTTAAAAAACCCATTGGAAATCAAACGCATCATTGGGCTGAACCTGCTGGGCGTTCTTCCTGCCTTTCCTGCGGCCCCCTACCGCCGCCATAAAATGGACTATGCGTTGCTGCGCACCGGGCCGCGTCCCTGCTGACGCAGCAGATCAACCTGGAAACGTATCCGGCCGGCGCCGCCTCCCCCCGGAAAATCCTGTTTGCCAGTACGAGAACCCAGGAAGGAAAGACGTTTGCCATTGAGGTCGTTCTGCAGCAACTCCGGGCTTCAATGCACCGCGTATTATACCTGTACCCTGCTTCCTCCGCCGGTGCAGAACAACACCCCGACAACCATGCCTACGCCGAAGGATACTCCTTTTTCAACTTACAGGAATGGCAGGAGCTGGCCCGCAGATCGCCGATTGGGGTTCGTACGACTACCTCATCCTGGAAATCCCCGCCCTGCTTGCTTCGCAATATCCGATTTCCATCGTGCGCCAGGCCGATTTAGCGGTGCTGACCGTCCGGTCCGACCGCGCCTGGCGCGCTGCAGACCGGATGGCGCTTCAGACGTTGCAGCGGTGCGCTGCCGGTCCGGTCCGGCTTCTGCTTAACGGCGCTCCGGAAGGGGCGCTGGAGGACAGCTTCGGCGATATTCCCCAAAAGCCGGGGGCGTGGCGCTGGCGGGCCAAACGCGCCGCCGCCGCCGCAGGGCTTGCCGCAAACCCAACCCGTTGATCCATAACCTTAGATAAACCCTCCTCCTTCTCCGGTGGCAAAACCCCCAACGCGATGAGAAAAAATGTGCTTTGTATAGGCCTTCCTTCCTGGGAAGGCGACTACCTCACATCCACCGTACAGCTGATGAAAGAGCTGTCGGTTCGCCATCAGGTTCTGTACGTGGAATATACGTATACCTGGCTGGATGTGTGGAGAGGATGGCGGAAACGCGGTCCGGCGCCTGTCCGGCGGATTTTGGGTTTCTCCCCCGGCTGCGCGAAGTCGAAGGAAAACAGGGCGCCCGTCTGCACGTACTGACCTTGCCGCCGTTTATTCCGGCGAATGGGCTTCCTGCCCGCGCGCACGACATCGTTCAGAAGCTGAACGCGGTCCTGGCGCTGTGGGCTATCCGCCGCGCCATGCGCGCGCTGGAGATGCACCGCCCTGTCGTAGTAAACGCTTTCCAGCCCGGATTGGGGCTGGCGATGAAAGGCAAGCTGGGAGAATCCCTGCTGGCGTATTATTGCTACGACGAGATCAGCGCGGCGCCCTGGGTGGGCAAGCACGGCGCGCGCCTGGAAAAAGCGTTCCTGCGAAAAGCCGATGTAACCGTGACCACGTCTACCCATTTGCAACGGGAAAAAGCGAAAGAAACGCCCCATTGCTTCGTCGTGAAAAACGGAGTAGACCTGCATCAGTTTCGCGCGGCGGCGCATCCGGCGCCTATCCCGGAAAAAGAAAAATACCTACGGATTGCCGGTTATATTGGTTCGGTTGACGACCGCCTGGATTTCGAATTGCTCGACCAGGTGATCCGCTCCATGCCCGACACCCTGTTCGTCTTCATTGGGCGCGTACTCAGCGAACGGGGAAGATCTCTCCTGGAGCGCCATCCGAACGCTGTTTTCCTGGGGCCCAAACCCCCGGAAGAACTCCCGGCCTATGTCTGGCAGTTTGGGGCAGGACTGATCCCGTTTGTCCGCAATAAACTCACAGCAGCAATTTACCCGATGAAAATCAACGAATACCTCGCGCTGGGGAAAGGGGTGGTGGCAACGCCTTTTGGCGATCTGAGCGATTTCGAGCCCTGGATTTCTATTGCCGCTACCCCCGCCTCGTTTGTCCAGGAGCTCCGAAGCGCGCTTGAAGATCGTTCGATCGACCTGGTGCAAGCCCGCATGGCGCTCGCAGAACGCCATTCCTGGGAAAACCGGGGCAACGAACTGGAGCGCATTCTTGGGTTATCCGATCCGGCGCAGGATTCCGCATTCCCTGAGGATTTCGCCTAAAAACCCACGGATTCCCTCCAAAAATCGAACCATCCGGCAGCCCCTTCCCATCCCCTTTACCTTTGTAAAAAAAAAGAAACCAGTGTATACCAAATCAAGCGGATCGGCCCTTCTCCACCACCCAGCGCTCCAGGCAGCAGGCCTGGGACTGGCGTTGGCGCTGGCGGCGGTTATCGCCAAACTCGGCTTAGCCGCCGCGTTGACGATGGCCGGTTTGCCTGTCCTTGCGCTGTTGGGAATTCAAACATTCCGAGATCCCAAAATCGCGTTGTGGAGCGCTCTGGTATTCTCTTTTGTGTTTTCCGGCTTGTCGCTGTATGTGCGCGCTCCCTGGGGCTTAGGGCTGGATGCGCTGCTGGTTATCGGCTGGCTGGGCATGTTTTTCCAGCTTTTCCGGATGGGAAACTGGCGCCCGCTGCGCAACGATGCCATGCTCCTGGCCGCTATCTGGTTTGGGTATATCCTCCTGCAGTTGGCCAACCCCGAAATGCGGAGCCTTGAAGCCTGGTTTTACGCCATGCGGGGCGTTGGGTTTTACCAATTGCTCGCTTTTGGGCTGGCGTTCATCTACCTGCGGCATCCCAGGCATCTGGACAACTTTTTAACGATCGCGGTGGGCATATCCATCCTGGGCGCATTGTGGGGCCTGAGGCAACGCATCCTTGGTCCCAATGCCGCTGAAAACTACTGGCATTGGGTAGAAAACCACCAGGACGAGCACGTGCTTTCCGGCGTGCTCCGGGTGTTTTCGTTTTACAGCGACGCGGGGCAGTTTGGCTCCTCCCAGGCCATGTTTTCGCTGGTGAGCGCTATTGCCGCGCTCGCCCCGATGAGTTGGAAACGCCGGTCCTTCCTGCTCCTTGGTGCGGCCCTCACCCTGATCGGGTTTTTCATTTCCGGTACCCGCGGCGCGCTTGCGGTACCCGGCGCGGGCATCCTGTTGTACATGGTGGTCAGCCGGAATTTCAAGACGCTTCTGGCCGGTATATTCCTGATGGGCCTATCGTTCTATATGCTTAAATACACGTATGTACTCCACGGCGTAGAGCCGGTCCGGCGCATGCGCACCGCCCTCGATTTTTCCGATCCCTCCCTGAACGCGCGGCTCCAAAACCAAATCCAGTTTGGCAACTACCTGCAAAACCGCCCTTTTGGCGGAGGCGTCGGCTCGGCTGGTTTCTGGGGAAACCGCTTTTCGCCCGGAACATTTTTGGGGAGCACGCCTACCGATAGCTACTATGTGAAAATTTGGGCGGAAACGGGCGTAGTCGGATTATGCCTGCACCTGTTTATCCTCGGCTATTTCCTGGGAAAAGGAGGGGCAATCATCTACCAGCTCAAAGACCAGGCCCTTCGGATCAAGACGATCGCCCTGTACAGCGGGTTTGGCGGCGTGTTGCTGGCCAGCTACGGCAACCAGGTATTCAGCCAAATGCCCACCGGTATGGTCATGAACCTCGCTTTGCCTTTGATTTTCATGGCGCCCCTGTTCGACAAAATCCTCGAACGGGAACGGGCAAAAACCGCAAAAGAACAAGAACCACCGCTATTCAAAATAACCAACGAATCGTAAAAACCATGCTCTTTAACCTAATCGTCGTCATCGCACTCGCGTATGTGCTTTATGAAAAAAACGCGATCGAATCAAAATAACCGAACAGACCATGTGGACCGCCATACCTATATACGCGCTGCTTATTTACCTGGCCTTTGCCGCAGGCTACCAGTTGGTGTTCTCGGCAGCCGGTTTATTCCGCCCAAGGAGGATGCCGGCCAAAGACAAGATCCAGCGGAAATTTGCCGTCCTGATTCCTGCCTACCGCGAAGATCGCGTCATTGCCGAAACCGCAAAAAAAGCGCTCGAACAGGATTATCCCCAGGAGTTGTTCGAAGTGATCGTCATTGCAGATCAGCTCCAACCCGAAACCCTTGCCCGGATGGGGCAACTACCCATTCGCATCCTTCAGGTAGCAATGGACCAAAGCACCAAGTCGAAGGCCCTCAACCTGGCGCTCAAAGCGCTTCCTGCCTCCTACGACGCCGTCGTCATTCTGGACGCCGACAACTGGATGGAACCCGGTTTCCTGAAAACCATCAATGCCGCCATGCATGCGGGATACCAGGCAGTTCAAGGCCGCCGGGTAGCCAAGAACCTCGACACGCCCCTCGCCATTCTGGATGGCGCCAGCGAAGACATCAACAACCAGATTTACGGTACGGGACAGCGCATGCTGGGCTTTTCGGCACGGCTTGCAGGCTCCGGCATGGCGTTTGACTATGCGCTTTTCACGGAAATCATGTCCACGGTAAATGCCATCGGCGGGTTCGACAAAGAGCTCGAACTCAAGCTTACCCAACGCGGAATCCGCATTGAATACGAACCCAACGCCCGGGTGCTCGACGAAAAGGTGCGCCAAAGCAGTCAATTCGCCAAGCAACGCGGACGATGGATCGCGGCCCAATTTCACTATGCGGGCCGGTTTTTGCCTAAAGCGGCCCTGGCGCTGGTGGTTAAAGGCAACGCCGATTTTTTCAACAAAGCGCTGCAAATGATCCTGCCTCCGCGCTTATTTACTCCCGCCTTGCTTTTCCTGGGTTTCCTGGCCGGACTGCTGGTAAGCCTCCCGCTGGCCCTTTTCTCCGGCGCTTGGTTTGCAGCCAGCGTACTGGCCTTTTTGCTGGCTTTTCCCCGCCATCTTTACCGACGGCCTTACCGCGCAGCCCTGTGGCGCATTCCATACGTCCTCTGGCTTCAAATCGCCTCGATGAAATACTGGCGCAAGGCCCTCAAGCGGTTTTTACATACCGCCCACGATTCCGATTCCAATACCTCAAAAACCAAATGATATGGGACAAGGAATGCCCTGGCACCTGATTCTGCCTTTTTTCCTCCTGGGGTTATTCCTGGGAATCCGCAATACCTCTGCTTTTTTTAAAACAAAAACCCACGATCGCCATGCGCGTATTAATGATCTCTAAATCGTTGCCCCACACGTACAAAGGGGGAATACAGACCCACGTTTGGGAATTGAGCCAATCCCTGCTCCAACGCGGCCACGAGGTAAGTATCCTTACCGCCGGCAGCCTCAAAAAAGGCGCCCGGACGTGGGAAGACCAAGGGGTGCGCATTTACGAAATCCCGTATCTGCCCGCACGCCTGCTCCCCGTGCTCTCCAATACCCTGTCGGAGCTCTCTTTCAACCTCGCTGCCGTGCGGTGGGTAGAAAAAAATGCCGCTCGGTTCGACGTCGTTCACGTGCACGGACGCAGCGGATACCTCTACCCAGGCCCCGGAAAGCGCAAACTGCCGGTCGTCACCACCGTCCACCGGCTTTACTCGTTGGAAATTCCCTGGTCAAAAGGCGAGTACAAAAATCCGCTCGACCGGTATCTCCATTTGAAACTGGCGACCAGACTGGAAAAACGCGCCGCAGACCACTCCGACGCCGTGATTGCCATCAGCCAGGAAGTAGTGAACGAACTGGAGTCCATTCAGGCCGCGACAAACAACCTGCGCTTGATTTATAATGGAATCAATACCCGCATACCGGTCCAGGCGGGAGCGCCCCAAGGAAAGCAACTGCTGTTTGTGGGAAGGCTTTCGACCATCAAAGGAATTTACCCACTCGTGGAAAGCATGCTGTGGGTACAACCCGACATCCGGTTAAAGATGATCGGAGGAGGCCCGGAAGCGCGCAACCTCCAGAAGCGGATTGCCGAATTAGGGCTAGGGGACCGCATCGAACTGACGGGCGTGCTGCCTATCGGCGAAGTATTCCACCACCTCGAACAAAGTTTCGCCCTCGTGTTGCCCTCTTTTCACGAGTCTCAGGGAATCGTGCTCATGGAAGCCAACCTGGCGGGAAAACCCACGCTGGGCGCCGATGTGCCCGGCATCAACGAAATGATTCTCCCCGGAAAAAACGGCTACCTCTTTCCTCCTGGAGACCCTGCCGCCATGGCAGAGGCCATCAACGCCCTGTTCAGCCAGCCGCGCAAAGCCGCCGAGCTGGGCGCCTGGGGCCGCAACTGGGTGATCTCTCAGTACAGCTGGAAAAAAATAGCCCGGGAGGTCGAGAGCGTCTACACCCGCCTGACCGACTCCGCCGGTTTCGATCGACCATCGCAGGCCCAAGTAGCTTAAGCGATGAAAAAAGGAAACGCCTATTGGCTGAAAGCCGGAATCTATGCCATGCTCGGGCATGGCGCGCAACTGGGCTTTGCGTTCCTTAATTTTCTATTGCTGGTGCGAATCTGGCCGGAACGCGACCTGGGGGTTTGGACGCTGTATACCGCGCTGACCGCTTTTGCCGAAATGGCCCGGATGGGTTTGACGCAAAACGGCACGATCAGCCTTTCCAAAACACCCCTGGCGAAACCCCATTGATTTTAAGCGCAGGCATCGCTTTGAATCTTGCGGCAGGGCTTGCCCTGGGACTGTTGCTGGCTGCTGCGGCTCCTGTTCTCGGCATCCTGTGGTCGGCGCCCGAACTGCTTTCCCTGGCATGGCTGTACCTGCCTTTTGCCTTGTTGTACGGCACGGCGCGTTATTTCGACAACGCCCACATCCTTCGCGATGACTTCAAAGGGGTCTTTTGGTCAAAGCTCGCCTTTGGCGCTTTTTTCTCGGGCGCTCTTTGGTGGCAAAAAGACGGATTAACCCTCCAGGAGGCCGCTCTGTGGCAAAATGCGGCGGCTGCCCTTTCGCTAGCCGTCTTTTTGCTCTACCGGCCGCAGTACCTCCGGTTCGGAGCGCTTCAAAGGCAATGGATTGGGCGGCTATTCCAGTTCGGAAAGTATGCGATGGGAACCAATCTGTTCTCCATGCTCTACAACAAACTCGACGTCATGCTCCTCGGCGCGCTGCTCAACCCGGCGGCCGTAGCGCTGTACAACGTCGCTTCCCGGGTGATCCACTACATCGAATTACCCCTGACCGGCCTGTCTCAAATGCTCTACCCCAAGGTGGCGGAAGCGTTCAACAGCCAGGGAAAAACAGCGGTAGCCCGCCTGTACGAACGCACCCTGGCCGTGCTGCTCGCGGCCATGATTCCGTTTACCGGGTTGATCATGCTGTTTGCCAAAAACATTTTGCACGCGTTGGCAGGCCCGCAATACGTCTCCTCTGCTCCTTTGCTTCAGATCTTGTTACTGGCGGTATTTCCCAAAATCTGGGGCCGTTTGTTCGGGATCACGCTGGACGCGATCGGAAACCCCCGGCTGAACTTTTTCGTATTAGCAGGCAGTATGGTCTCGAACGTGTTGTTTAGCCTGGCCCTGGTCCCATGGTGGGGAAATATGGGCGCCGCTTTCGCCGTACTCTTTTCCGTAATTGTCAATGTGACGGTGGGCCAACGGTTGCTGTCGAATATAATTCCCATTCGGCAGGCCAATATTTTCAAGGCATGGGGCGCCGCTCTAAGCCGCCTGCCGATGGGCCACCTTTGGCAAAAAGTCAAAGTATCGTAAATCCCTTTATTTTAAATACCATGAAAAACCAACTGCCAAAAGTATCCGTCGTGAGCGTCAATTTCCGGCAAGCGAAAGCAACCGGGGAGATGCTTGCTTCCCTCGCCGGCGCAGGCTATCCCAATCTGGAGGTCATCCTCGTCGACAACGGGATGATCCACGATCAAAGCGCCTTCTTTCACCAAAAGTACCCCGGCCTTCGCCTGTTTGTGCAGGAAGAGAATTTGGGATTTGCCGGAGGTACCAACCTGGGCATCCGGCATGCCACCGGAGCGTATATCCTGCTGCTCAACAACGATACCGAGACGCCTCCGGGCTTTTTACAGCCTATGGTCGACCTGATGGAGGCCAATCCCCAAATGGGTACGGTAAGTCCGAAAATTCTGTACTTCGATTCGCCCTATACCATTCAATACGCCGGCATGCCTTCTTTCCATCCCCTGACCGGCCGGGGACTAACCCGGGGTAACGGCGAGAAAGACAAGGGGCAATACAACGAAAACGCCCCGACGACCATGACCCACGGCGCATGCATGCTCGTGCGCCGCGAGGTATTCGACGAAATCGGCTTGTTGCCCGAAATGTATTTCATGTACTATGAAGAACTCGACTTCTGCGCACACGCCAGTCAGAAAGGCTGGCAGCATTACTACTGCGGGACTTCGCATATTTACCACAAGCAATCGCTCTCCCTGGGCAAAGGGAGTCCGAAAAAAACCTATTACCTGTTTCGCAACCGTTTGTTGTTTATGCGGCGCACCCAGTCGGGCCTCCGCTTCCTTGTGTTTTTACTGTATTTCCTGGGGATCGCTTTCCCCTACCATTTGTTCCGCCATGCGGTGTTGCGCGATTACGAACACGCCGCCAGTATTTGGAAGGGAATGATCTGGCATATAACCCATCTGAAAAACCCCGCTCATGAAAACGTATATTAAACGCGAGGTAGCGCGCATCGCATCGGAACAAGGTGTGCCCGAAGGCTCCTGGACCGTCCGGCTCCGCCTTGTGCGCAGGCTTTGGAACCTGGTCTGGCGATACGGGCTCAGCCGTTTTTACCTGCGCAGGGTCAATAAGCTCGGGAAGTTTGTTTTCACCAAAGGCAAACCCGACATCGAAAACCACGGGATACTGGAGCTTGGCGATGCGGTGAGAATCTGGTCGGGCATCAGCCGGACGCGCCTGTCAGTGAAGCGCGGCGCTATCCTCTCGGTGGGTTCGCACACGTTTCTCAACGGCCCGGTCATCGCCGCTACCTGCGAGGTACGCATCGGCAACCATTGTCTGCTTGCCCCTCAATCGTACATCATGGACAGCGACTTCCACGGACTGGAATACAATCAAATGGGCGGCAATTCCAAACCGGTTATCCTGGAAGATCACGTTTGGCTGGCTACCCGGAGTATGGTACTCAAAGGCGTCCGCATAGGGAAAGGGGCCGTCGTAGCTGCGGGCGCCGTCGTAACCAAAGACGTGCCGCCCTACACCGTGGTGGCGGGAGTTCCCGCCAAGGTGATCAAACACCTGCCCCGGCCAGCAGGCGCATAAGCTTCTCCTGCCCCGCCGTTTCTCCCCGAATTCAGGTCAAAAACCGATCGAACCCTACCGAAATTCGAATATCCGCCCGCCGCCGCCTGCATTGCCGCTAACTTGCCTCAAAATTAAAGGGATGACCACGCTATTTTGGATTCTTTTCGGCCTGCTTTTTTATACGTACCTCGGGTATGGAGCTATCGGGTGGGTGCTGCTGCGGTTCAAAAAAAGGGCCCCAACCCCCATGGAGGTTTCCGGAGATGCCCTTCCGCAGCTTACCGTGCTTATCGCAGCCTATAACGAGGCCGCCCTCATCAAACAGAAAATCGAAAACACCCTCCAGCAAAATTACCCCGCTGAGAGGATGCGTGTTTTGGTCGTAACCGACGGCTCTGACGACGGCACGCCGGAACTCCTGCAAGAATTCCCTCAGGTTCAAACCCTGCACCACCCCGTGCGGCAGGGAAAAATCGCGGCCGTACAGCGGGCGATGGCCTACGTTCAGACCCCGGTCGTCGTATTTTCCGATGCCAACACGTTCCTCAACCCCGATGCGCTGCGCAATCTGGCCAGGCATTTTTCCGATCCGCAGATCGGGGCGGTCGCGGGAGAAAAACGCGTTTGGAGCGGCGCAAAAGACAAGGCCCACGCCTCGGGAGAAGGCTTGTACTGGAAATACGAATCCTGGTTAAAAAAACAGGATGCCGAGCTGGGAACCGTTGTAGGCGCAGCCGGCGAGCTATTTGCTATCCGCGCCGAGCTGTTTGAATCCGTTCCTGCCGATACCATTATCGAGGATTTTTACCTCACCCTGCGCATCGCGCAAAAGGGCTACCGGGTCGCCTACGCGCCCGACGCCTTTGCCGAAGAATCCGCTTCTGCCAGCGCCGGCGAAGAGATCAAGCGCAAAATCCGCATCAGCGCCGGCGGATTTCAGGCAATGGCGCGGCTCAGGTCTTTGCTCAACCCCATTCGATACGGGATGCTCGCCTTCCAGTACGTTTCGCACCGGGTTTTGCGATGGACCCTCGCGCCGGCGGCGCTTCCCCTGTTGTTCCTCGCAAACGCCGCCGCCGCTCCTGGCTCTGGATATTATACCGCCCTGCTGGTTCTGCAAACCGCCTTCTATCTGGTCGCTTTCCTGGGGTATTTGACCCGGGAAAAACCCTTGCCGGTTAAAGGCTTTCAAGTTCCTTTCTATTTTGTGCTGATGAACGTAAGCGTTTACCTGGGTTTGGTAAAATACCTCAGAAACCAGCAATCGGCGATCTGGGAAAAAGCGCAGCGCGCGGAGTGGGCGCAGTAAGCGCCGGAGGATTGCAAGCCGTACCCTTTGAAAAATTAAAAGTCTACCGTATATACCTGCTCCTGCTGTTTCTGGAATACGCTTTCGGGAATCATTCGGAACAACGCGTTTCGAGCCCGGCACAACACGGGATTTTCCCATTGAGCTATCCTGCCTAAACGCCAGGACTGGTTCACGATGCCATGGGTCCGTTTCAGGCGCCGGCTTTCAAAAACGGAGAAAGCCTCCCTGGCCACAGGGTAGTTTTCCAGACTTTGGGCTAAAACGACCGCGTCCTCAATCGCCTGGCAGGCGCCCTGGCCCATATTGGGGGTAGTGGCATGGGCCGCATCGCCAATCAGGACCAAATTGCCAAAAGCAAAACGCGGAATGGGCGCCAGGTCGATGATGTCGTTCCAAAGGATATTGTCCGGCAGGGTGGCTTCGATCACCTTGGCAACCGGCGCGTGGTAATTCCGGAAGTTTGCCAGCAGTTCCTGCGGGCCCCAGGCCTTCATGCCCGGATTATTCTCCGGACTGTTTTTGGTCGCAAACCAATAGATCTGGCCGTTGCCGATCGGCACGATGCCAAACCGGCCCTGGGGGCCCCAGGTTTCGGAGGTGTCTTCGATCTTCAGCCTGCTGTTGTCCGCAATCCCGCGCCAGCAGGTATACCCGGCATACCGGATACGGGCAGCGGGCAGCGCCTGTTTTCGCAAGGGAGAATGGATGCCTTCGGCCACAATCAGGTGGTTGCCCACAGCTTGGGTTCCATCTTCAAAGTAGAGCGTATACCCATCCACCGTTTCGGCATACCCTGTCGATCGCTTCCCGGTTTTCACCTGCTCCGGATTCAGTTGCGCCAGCAACACGGCGTGCAACGCCGCCCGGTGGATGGCCAGGTTACACAAACCATCTTCCGTTGACCGGGCGGGCAAGCCTGCCAGCTTCCTTCCTCTGAAATCGAGGATATGCGCATCCCCAACCGGGCGGCCGGCTTCCGTCAGCGCATCGTACAACCCTAATTTACGATAAGCGTTCATGGCGTTGGACGCCAGGGTAATTCCGGCGCCAACCGGTTTGAACTCAGGAGCGGCTTCCCAAACCATCGCCTCTATGCCGATGCGCCGAAGGGCAATAGCAGCCGTCAGACCGGCAATACCGCCGCCTACAATGTGAAAGGTATTTTTCATGCGTATTCCAACGGTGTGTACCGGTAAAGATAAGTGTTTGGGCAGATACCTGAATGTTCATCTACCCGTTCTATCACCCAAAATGAAAAAACAATCCCCCACGCCTGAACCCCTTAAGGTCCTTCCGCCACCACCAGCCACTGCGGGTTCAGCTTCCGCTCCTGCAGGGCCGACATCCATGCCCACTGTGCGCTGGAAACCCGCTCTCCGCGGTCGTTCCAAGTTTCTGGGCTGCATAGACAACCTAAAGAAGGAGTATGTGGGTAGTAAGGCTTGCTTTTATAAAAAGAAGGATCAATCGTTGTGCCGTGGGCGATAATCTCGGTGCGGCCCACTTTGCCTGCGGTATAGCTTTCCCACAGCCCGGTAAATTTACTCAAATGAGGTCCCAATAGCTTTCGGTAAAACGCCAGATAGGCGGTATCGGCGCCAAAAAAGGCGTTGCCGCTTTCGAAAGGCAGTACGAGTTGCAGGTTGGGGGTAGGTCCGATCCAGGGGTTATCTGAAACGGCGGTTCCGGTAATGCGGTACAGCCCCTGCGGGGTGTTGCCGTTGGTCAGGTAATACGGCAGGTTGGACACCGCCCGGGCCAGCTGAGGAAATTGAAGCGGTTTGCCCAGGCTATCCGCCACCCATTGACCGCTGGTGTCCCGGATCATCAGATACCCCGGCTGGTTGCGGTCGGCGTATTGAAAGCTGACCAGCACCGCCTGTCCGGACAAAAAAGAAGGGTGGAGGAAATCGGCAACGGCAGGCAGGGGCGGTTTGGGGTCCTTCCAACGCTTCCGGTAAGCCAGGTACCACTCCGACCCGTAAAACGAACTGGTAAACGCGACGGAGGGAAATATGCCCGCCTGGGCCAGGTATTCGAGCGCCATCGCTTTGGTTTTATGCGACCCGAGCTGGGGCCAGATTGCCTGCACCTCTTTAGCAAACTGCCCGGGATACAAAGCGTACAGCATTTCCAGAAACGCCCGCTGGAGTTCCGCATCCGACTGCGCCAGATGCTGAAGCTGTGCCGGGATCGCCGTTTCAAACCCTGCAGGCTGGTAACCCATCAGCTCCATGGCCCAATACGCGCCGGAAAGCGCGCTCGCCGCAGAGTCAGACAGAGGAAGTTTTATGGCCCGGTTTACCTGCGCCTTCAGGCTTTCGGCAACCGAGTCCCGGCAAGGACGGGAAGCAAAAAAGAAGGCGGGGGATTGTTGGGAGCGGGCCGGCGCGCTCAAACAAAAAAAGCACCCCAGGAGAAGTAAGGTTTTTTGGATCGTAAACGGCATGAGAAGCAGGGAATTTGGTAAGTCTCGCGAAGATAAGGGAAAAGCGCCACATCCTTCCCCTCTCAACCGTTCATCACCCAGGGCGCTAAAAGCGCATGGTCCAGCAAGCGGGTAAACGCCGTGACGGTTTGTCCCGGTTTCAGGTCGTAATCTTCGGTAACAGAAGGCGTAACCACCAGGATAGGAATCCCCCCCAAATCCTCGGAAGCCACTGTTGCGCCCCGGTTCAGTTTAGGCGCGTTGGTCAATTTGATTTCAATGCCCAAAACCGGCTTTGACCCTTTAACCAGCAGGAGGTCCAGCTCCGCCCCATCCTGCGTGCGATAAAAATAGCACTCCATGGTTGGTTTGAGTACGGGAATAACCTGTTGGATCACAAAACCCTCCCACGAAGCGCCTTTTTGATGAAAGCCTTCCAACTCCTCCTCGTTTTCAATACCCGATAACGCATGGAAAATACCGGAATCGCTAATATATACTTTGGGTGATTTAACCAGCCGTTTGGAAATGTTGGTGTGCCATGGCGGTAATAGCCGGATGAGAAATGCGTGCTCCAGATAACCGATGATGTTTTTCACCGTCTGGACCGAAACCCCAAGGGATCGGGATAAGTCGCTGTAATTTAACATATTTCCATGCACATGGCCGAGCATGCGCAATAAATTCCGGGTGAGAGGTACCGATGCGCCGGGCAACCCCAGCAAAGGAAGCTCCCTTTCTAAATACGTCCGGATCAGAGCGGTTCGGTTCGCATAACTTCCCTCATCCGTACCTGCCAGAAGCATATCCGGATAACCGCCCCTTAACCAAAGCGTTTTCCACCCTGCTACACCTGCAACCTCAAGATAATTAAAAGGAAATACCTCGATATAAGTTATCCGGCCGGCCAGGGTTTCAGCGCTTTGAACCATGAGTTCGGGAGACGCAGACCCCAGCAGGATAAACCGGCCATTCAACCGGTTCCGATCGATGACGGATCGCAATATGGGAAAGAGCCCGGGCATTCGCTGTACCTCGTCGATGAGCATTAGTTTATCCGCCCTTTCCAGCAAATAGCGCTCCGCATCGGTAAGTTTATTCACATCTGCATCCGACTCCAGATCCAGGTAAATGGAATCCAAGGCGATCTGATCCTGGATATACCTGGCCAACGTCGTTTTCCCAACCTGCCGGGAACCAATCAAGGCAACGATTGGCGTTTGCGAAAGCCGCTCCAGGACATAGCCGGTCAGGTGTCTTTTGATGATCATAGTAAAAATTAATCCTGCAAATTTACTAATAAATTTAAAAATTACGGGATTAATTTTCAATACCCCCCTTTTATCCCCATGCCCTGAAAGGAAATTTTTGAATTGAATTTCCTTTGTTATTTTACGCGGGAAAAACCGAATAAATCCTCTTTATCCATTCGTTCAACCTTACCTTTTATGACGAAAAAAATCTTCCTCGTCCTCTTAGCAAGTATCCTTTTCGTGTCCGCTGAAGCCCAGCGCAACAGGAAACCCGCCGCTGCCGCCCCGGCCCCGGCGCCTGCAGCCCCGGCTGCGCCCGATTACAACGCCTTGTTCAAGCCTATGAAATGGCGCAGCATCGGCCCATTCCGCGGCGGCCGCTCCGTGACCGCCACCGGCGTCGTTGGCGATATCACCACCTACTACATGGGCACCACCGGAGGCGGCGTGTGGAAAACCACCGATATGGGCCTCACCTGGGAAAACATCTCCGACGGCTTTTTTACCACCGGCTCGGTGGGCGCCATCGCTGTGGCGGAAAGCGATCCCAACGTCGTTTACGTGGGCATGGGCGAGCACGCGCCCCGGGGCGTCATGACTCACCACGGGGATGGGGTATATAAATCGACCGATGCCGGCAAAACCTGGAAAAAAATGGGGTTGGAAGGCACTCAGCATATTGCCCGCATCGCCATTCACCCCAAAGACCCCAACACGGTGTTCGTAGCCGCGCAGGGCCCCCTGTATAGCAAATCCTCCGAACGCGGCATCTATAAATCCACCGACGGCGGCCAGACCTGGGCTAAAGTCCTGTATGTCGGCGACCAAACCGGCTGCGTTGAATTGTCGATGGACATGAACAACCCCCGCGTGCTCTACGCCGCAATGTGGGAACACGGCCGCCTGCCCTGGAAAGTGATCAGCGGCGGCCCCGGCAGCGGGCTCTATAAATCCGTCGATGGCGGCCAAACCTGGAACAAAATGGAAACCGGTTTGCCCAAAGAAATGGGTAAAATGGCGATCTCCGTATGCCGCTCCAACTCCGACCGCGTTTATGCCCTCATCGAAAGCGATTCCGACAAAGAACTCGGCGGCTTGTTTGTTTCTGACAACGCCGGCAAAAGCTGGTCGCGCGTGACCAACGACCACCGCCTCATCCAGCGCGCCTGGTACTACATCGAACTGTTTACCGACCCCAAAAACGACAACACCATTTACGTCCTCAGCGCGCCCGCCCTGCGCTCGCTCGACGGAGGCAAAACCTGGGAGAACCTCTACGGCACCCACGGCGATTACCACGACTTGTGGATTAACCCACACAACTCCAAAAATATGGTCATCGCCAACGACGGCGGCGCTGCCGTCTCCGTCAACTTCGGCAAAACCTGGTCGGCCCAAAGCAACATGCCCACCGCCCAGCTTTACCGTATCAACGTCGACAACCAATTCCCCTACCATATTTACGCCGGGCAGCAGGACAATACCTCCCTCGCCATCGCCAGCCGCGAATTCGGCAGCGGCGGCATCACCACCGCTTCCTGGTCCGCTTCCGCAGGCGGCGAAAGCGCTTTCCTGGCCTTCGATCCCGACAACCCCCGCTACGTCATGGGCGGCAGCTACCAGGGTACCATTGAAGTGCTGGACACCAAAGCCAGCGCCAGTACCAACGTCATGACCGCCCCCATCCAATACCTGGGCATGGACGCCAAGGACATGAAATACCGCTACAACTGGAATGCGCCTATTATCTGGTCAAAACACGAGCCGGGTACCTTCTACCACGGCGCCCAGGTCTTGCTGAAAACCCAGGACATGGGCAAAACCTGGAAGGAAGTCTCCCCCGACCTCACCCGCAACGAAAAAGAAAAGCAGGGCAAAGGCGGCGGCCCCTATACCAACGAAGCCGTGGGCGCCGAGAACTATGGTACCCTCGCCTATGTCCTGGAATCGCCCCATGAAAAAGGCGTGATCTGGACCGGTAGCGACGACGGGCTCGTGTACGTCACCCGCGACAACGGCGCCTCCTGGCAAAACGTCACCCCCGCCGGCCTGGCCGAGTGCCTGATCAACGCTATCGAGGTTTCGCCCCACGACAAAGCCACCGCCTACATCGCCACTACCCGGTACAAGTTTAACGACCATACCCCGGCGCTTTACAAAACCACCGATTACGGCAAAACCTGGACGAACATCACCACCGGTATTCCCCAGGGCGCCTTTACCCGCGTAGTGCGCGAAGACGACGTGCGCAAAGACCTGCTCTTCGCCGGAACGGAAACGGGAGTGTACATCTCCTGGAATGGAGGCAAAAACTGGTCGCCCTTCCAGCTCAACCTCCCCCTTACTCCAATCACCGACCTGAAGGTTTATCAGGGCAACCTGATCGCCGCCACCTCCGGCCGCTCGTTCTGGATTCTCGACGATCTGAGCCTCCTGCGCCAGTACAACCCGGAAACCGCGGGATTTGCATTCTTCAAACCCGCTCCCGCGATGCTGGTCAACGGATACAGCGAACTGGACGGCTCGTCGCCCGACTTCGACGGGGCCAACCCCTACCGCGGCGTCAACCCCGCTACCGGGGCGGTATTGTACTACCAATTGCCGGATGGCGACCTCGCCGGCGAACTGACCCTCGAAATTCGCGACGCCCAGGGCAACCTCGTGCGCAGGTTCAGCTCCAAACGGGATTCCGCATTTGTGAGCTACGATGGCGGCCCTTCACCGGAACCAGCTTTGCCCAAAAAACAAGGGCCTCAACCGCTTTGTCTGGAACCTGCGCTACCCGACCATGCCCGGCGTGACCGTCGCGTACCTCGAAGCCAGCTACCGGGGGCATAAGGCTTCCCCTGGAAAATATACAGTGGAACTGAAATGGGGCGCCCAATCCGCTAAAATGGATCTGGAGATCCTCTCCAACCCCCTGTATCCCACCGACGCCAAAACGTACCAGGAATACCACGCCTTCATGAGCGGCATGGAAGCCGAGCTTACCCGCATGCACCAGATGGTAAACTCCATGGATGCAAAGCACAAACAGGTAGAACAAATCCTGGCTAACCTGCCCCAGGGAGACTCCTACGCCGCCCTGCGCAAAGACGGGCAAGCCCTCGCAGACCGCATGAAAGCCTGGGATGAAGATATGATCCAGCGCAAATCCAAAGCCTACGACGACGTGGAGAACTTCCCCAACAAGTTCACGGCCAACTACATCTTCTTGATCAACCAAACCGAAAGCGATATCCCGCGCGTCAACCAGCCCAGCCGCGACCGGCTCGCCGAGTTGACCGCCCAGTGGAAAACGCTCGAAAGCCGCGCCCGGGAAATCCTCGACCAGCAAATCCCCGCCTTCAACAAACAGTTGTGGGATGCAGGGGTCGGAGCGGTGTTTTTGAAATAATTAAGAAAGTTGCGAGGTTGCGAGGTTGCGAGGTATTACTTCGCAACTTCGTAACTTCGCAACTAAAAAAAATGCCCAAAACAACCTCCCTCCTCCTCCTCACCAGCATCGTGCTCCTTGCAGGAGTGCAACTCATGGCTCAACCGGCGGGAATTCCGAGAGATACAACGTACAACGTCGCCCGGGTACACCGCCAGATCCAACGGGATTTCCCTTATGCGTTTCCCGCAAAAGACAGTGTGCCTGCGGGAGTAGTCGCCGAACGGGACTTGGTGTACGCGACCATGCCCTCCACGCGCTGGGGAAAACGCGAATTGCACGCAGACGTATTCCGCCCGGCGAAAGCGGGGAAATACCCGGCCCTGATTATGGTCCACGGCGGGGGGTGGCGCTCCGGCAATAAGTCGATGCAAGTACCGATGGCCGAGATGATCGCCCAGCGGGGGTTTGTCACTGTGGCCGTGGAATACCAGCTCAGTCTGGAAGCCCCATACCCTGCTGCGGTGTATAACATCAAAGCCGCTATCCGCTGGATGCGGGCCAACGCCGATGCCTACGGCATCGATCCCAACCGGATTGCCATTTCCGGCTGCTCCGCAGGAGGGCACCTGGCGGCCTTGGTTGGACTGACCAACGGGGTGGCGCGTTTTGAAGGCGACCTGGGCAACCCCGGCTTTTCCAGCGCGGTACAGGCTATCCTGAACATCGACGGCGTGGTCGACTTTTTAGCCCCTTCCTCCCTCAACAAAGAACGGGCGCCGGATTCAGCCGATCTCGCCTGGCTGGGCGGTTCTTTTGCCCAAAAGCCGGAAATATGGCAGGAAGCCTCCCCGATCTTCTGGGCCAACGAGCGCTCCGTACCTATGCTGTTTCTCAACAGCGGCTTCTCCCCGGTTCCATTCCGGCCAGGACGAACTCATCGGTATACTCAACGAATGGGGCGTTTACCACGAAGTGTACCCCTTCAACGTGAAGGTCCACCCATTCTGGCTCTTCCACCCCTGGGTGGATGAAACGGTGAATTATATGACGGATTTCATGAGGAAGGTGTTGAAATAAAATTTTGCGTCAGAATCGTGGAAATATCATAGGTGCTTTTTCCCTGTATTCCAAATACTCCTTTCCAAAATCCCATATCAACCTTTTTTCTTCGGAATGTTTTAAAAACATGACCACCAAGAGGAAAAAGACAACAAAAACAATAGACCCTGTGATCGAATTGAAAAGGACAACTAACGACAGGTATATGGAAAATGCTCCAAACACCATTGGATTCCTGGTATACCGGTAAGGTCCATCGGTTACCAGTTTTTTTGTTGGCGGACTTACAGCAACTCCGAACGCTTCCGTGGGGGCCCCCTTTCCAACCGTGTACAAAAAAATGTTCGACCAAATCGCAAATATCGCGCCTATCAAAAAAATCACACCGAATAATATAAATCTTAACGTACCCGAACCAAAAAAGACTTTCCCATGTGAACTGGCATCCAATTGTGATAATTCATAAAAACCGAATGGGATCAAAACCATGAAAAAGGTAAAACCGGCCAGGTATCCCAATAGGTATTTGCATATTTCTTTCATTGTATTACGTTTTATACTCAGCGTCTAATTTCACCAGCCAGCAGAGGGACAGGGGTTTTTCCAACCAGTTATCGGCACTATCGTTTCTATCGGCAAGAGTCCCTCCGTTTCTTGTCCAGGCGGAGCCTTCTGATTTTTAGGTTGCTTGGGATGTTGTTTTCGATGAACTCCAAATACGCACTCGGCAGAGTTAAAATTTTCGCTTTCTCATAGCCCTTGTCAAGCTTTCTGAATATAGAAAAATATCAGGTGCCTAGCAAAAATTTGCTCCCATTCTGATTGCGTTTGCTCATAGCTGTCCGTTTTCTAAGAAAACCTCAAGCCATGATCAAAAAAAACGTAATTCTTGCCCTCGCTGTCCTTGCGGCAGGACTTCTCACCGCTCAGAAAACGGCGCCATTCTATGAAATCAAAGGAACGGTATTGGACAATTCCGGCAACCCTTTGGTTGGCGCCAGTATCCGATTAAAAAACAGTGCCCTTGGCGCCGTAGCCGACCTAGACGGCTCCTTTATGTTGACTGTCCAGGATTCTTGCGTAACGTTGGAGGTTTTCTATACCGGATACCTGAAAAAAGAAGAAAAAGCGTGCTTCGGCAGTTTGAACGCCATCGTCCTGGAAGAAGACACCAGGCAATTGGAGGAAGTGATTGTAATGGCTTATGGCGTGCAAACCAGGAGAGCAAACACTGGGGCCCCAAGGCAGCGGAAAGCAAGGGATTCCAAAAAGGCACCCAGCTATTATAAGATTGGTTCCGATTCTCCTCAAGCGGAGGCTTTCCAAACCGAAGACTACAGCCGCATCCAGGAAAACCGGTTTCACCGGGCTACCCAGGAGCCCCAGTCCACTTTTTCGATCGACGTGGACGCCGCCAGTTATACCAATATGCGCCGGTTCATCAACCTGGGCCAGTTCCCGCCCAAAGACGCCATTCGCATTGAAGAAATGATCAACTTTTTTGAGTATGACTACCCGGAACCCACTGGCAAACATCCCTTTTCCATCATCGCCGAAGTAAGCGACTGCCCGTGGCAGCCTAAGCACCGGTTGGTCCATATCGGCTTGCAAGGAAGGACTATTCCGCAGGAAAGCCTGCCACCGTCCAATCTGGTTTTTCTCATCGATGTATCCGGAAGTATGAATGAACCCAATAAGTTGCCGCTGGTTCAGGCCTCTTTCCGGCTTTTAGTCGAGCAATTGCGCCCTCAGGATCGGGTAGCCATTGTCGTGTACGCCTCCGCATCGGGCCTGGTATTAGGGCCAACCCCCGGCAATGAAAAACAAAAAATCCTCCAGGCCATTGACAACCTCAGTGCAGGCGGATCAACCGCTGGCGGCCAAGGCATTCAACTGGCTTACAAAACAGCGAGGGAGCACTTTATCCATGAAGGAAACAACCGGGTAATCCTTGCCACTGACGGCGACTTCAACGTCGGGGTGAGCAGCGACGGCCAACTCGTGGAACTGATCGAAAAAGAGCGAAAAAGCGGCGTGTTTTTGACCGTGTTGGGCTACGGCATGGGAAATTACCAGGACAGTAAAATGCAGCAACTGGCCGATTCCGGCAATGGCAACCATGCCTACATCGATAACCTGACGAAGCCCAGCGGGTGCTGGTTCGCGAGTTTGGCGGCACTTTGTTCACTATTGCGAAAGACGTGAAACTACAACTGGAGTTCAACCCCGCCGAAGTCGAAGGCTATCGGCTGATTGGCTACGAAAACCGCATGCTCGAAAACGAAGACTTTGAAGACGACCAAAAAGACGCCGGCGAACTCGGGGCAGGGCATACCGTAACTGCGCTATATGAACTCATCCCGGCTGGCGTGGAAAGTCCCTTCCTTGCCTCCGGCAATGATCTCAAATACCAACAGCGGGACCTAACCCCGCAAGCCAAACGCTCCAATGAATTGCTGACCGTGAAGTTCCGCTACAAAGCCCCCGATTCCGATACCAGCGAACTCCTGGAGGAGGTCGTAGCCGACAAAAAAGTAGCGCTTGACCATTCGAGCGATAACTTTCGCTGGTCGGCAGCCGTGGCAAGCTTTGGAATGCTCCTTCGTCATTCGGAGTTCAAAGGCAATTCCACCTACGAGACGTGCAAAAGCCTGGCGCAAAGTGCCAAAGGCAAAGACCCCGATGGGTATCGCGCCGAAATGATCCGGCTCATTAACGCCGCAACCTCGCTGGACAAAACTGAGAGCGGGGGACGGTAGACGGTAGACGGGAATTTCAGACGCGAGGCGCCAACACCGACCTGGCACGAGGCTCCCGCCTCGTGCCAGGTCGGTGTTGGATGGGTTTCGGGCTTTTGGCTACAAACGTTGGGCCTCTCCGAGGCCTTTCCAACGCCAACCACCAACCACCAACCACCAACCACCCCCTAACGTTTTTTTCCCAACTCCCCTTTCAGCTCCTCGTACATATCCTTGATAGCGCCGCTGGCGCCCATCATGCAGCCTTGCGTTTCGATACCGGGAAGTTCCTTGGCGCCGTTTTTGACCATATCGGCCAGCACGGGGCGGATAGCGGCCTTCAGAGCCTCCAGATCGGCCATAGGTTGTCCCGCCCACTCCATATCGCCGGTTTCGGAGCAGGTTACCAGGAAGTTGAGCTGGGCTACAGGGGCTTCTCCGGCAGGAGGAAGCGCGTAGCAGGCAATGGGGGAATTGCCCACCATACCAGCCCCAGCCTGGGCGGGCTCTTCGTTGAGCTTGCATCCGATCAAAAACCGTTTGTCCATAAACTGGCTGGCTTTCAAATCCATAATACCACAGTCCAGGAGGTTATCCTCCGACGACCTCCGGCCGCTGACGACGTAAACAAGCACCCGTAAATCCTTATCTGCCAGCTTTTCATAAACCTGTTTGGAAAACTTGATCCCGGAAAAGCGGGCAATCCGCGCATCTCCGGTCAATTCCACCTCCTTGTCTATGATTTGGAGCTGTCCGACATCATCCTTATCCTTTTCATCCTTTGGATCTCCATAAAAGTTGGCCGCCACGAGAACCGTCTCTTTCTGCTTCGTCAGCATCTGGTTGGTCTTCAGGCTGTTTCTTACTTCGATCTCAAACGTGGGGATAATCAGGGAATCGCCGTCTTCCGCGAATACGCCGTAATCCGTATCCGATGCGGCAGACGCTTCGCCGTCGGCAGGCGTTTGGGCGTTTTTCTTGTTTTGGCAAGACAACGCGAGGGTCAGCAAAAGCAGGCTAACCGTGAATACGCTGATTTTTTTCATGGCAAAAAGGTCTGGTGTTCTTGAATTAATTTTCTTTACACATCGCCCGATTCGGGTTATTTACTCTTTCCAGGGCCTCTAATCAAACCTCTAAAAGCTAACATCCAACGTCGGATAGCTAAGTCTAAGGCCTAAAGAGGCTCCCGCCTCGCGCCAGGTCGATATTAGATGGGGTTTCGGGCTTTGGGCTACAAACGTTGGGCCTCTCCGAGGCCTTTCCAACGCCAACCACCAACCACTAACCACCAACCACCAACCACTAACCACCAACCACCCCCTAACGTTTTCCCACCTCTCCCTTCAGCTCCTCGTACATATCCCGGATCGCGCCGCTGGCGCCCATCATGCAGCCTTGCGTTTCGATGCCGGGGAGTTCCTTGGCGCCGTTCTTGACCATATCGGCCAGCACGGGGCGGATAGCGGCCTTCAGAGCCTCCAGATCGGCCATAGGTTGTCCCGCCCACTCCATATCGCCGGTTTCGGAGCAGGAACCCAGGAAGTTGAGTTGGGCTACAGGGCGCTTCTCCGGCAGGAGGAAGTGCGTAGCAGGCAATGGGGTAGCCTGAATTGCTCTCCATAC
Source organism: Haliscomenobacter sp. (assembly GCA_016713275.1). Taxonomy (GTDB): domain Bacteria; phylum Bacteroidota; class Bacteroidia; order Chitinophagales; family Saprospiraceae; genus JADJPL01. Next base: position 189,169 of record JADJPL010000006.1, on the reverse strand, counting down.
CAGCCCCAGCCTGGGCGGGCTCTTCGATGAGCTTGCATCCGATCAAAAACCGTTTGTCCATAAACTGGCTGGCTTTCAAATCCATCAGGCCACAGTCGAGCAGGTTGTCGTCCGACGACCTCCGGCCGCTGACGACGTTAATCAGCACCCGTAAATCCTTATCTGCCAGCTTTTCATAAACCTGTTTCGAAAACTTGATCCCGGAAAAGCGGGCAATCCGCGCATCGCCGGTCAATTCCACCTCCTTGTTTATGATTTGGAGCTGTCCGACCTCATCCATATCCTTTTCATCCTTTGGCTCTCCAAAAAAGTAGGCCAATACGAGGACCGTCTCTTTCTGCTTCGTCAGCATCTGGTTGGTCTTCACGCTGTTGCTTACTTCGATCTCAAACGTGGGGATAAGCAGGGAATCGCCGTCTTCCGCGAATACGCCGTAATCCGTATCCGATGCGGCAGACGCTTCGCCGTCGGCAGGCGTTTGGGCGTTTTTCTTGTTTTGGCAAGACAACGCGAGGGTCAGCAAAAGCAGGCTAACCGTGAATACGCTGATTTTTTTCATGGCAAAAAGGTTTGGTGTTCTTGAATTAATTTTCTTTACATATCGCCCGATTCGGGTTATTTACTCTTTCCAGGGCCTCTAATCTAACGTCTAACGTCTAAAAGCAAAGCGCCCAGTTCCTCCATGGTTACGTCGATTTCGGTACTTCCGAGCGCATAAGGCCCTACTTCATAGGGGTTGTAGTAGCAGTAGATCCCGGTAGGCGTCAGACCGAACTGCTGAGGCAAAGCAAAAGGAAAGGTTTCGTCAAACTCGAATCCTTCCTGGAAGGCTTCGGCGCGCGCTTCGCGGAATTTGGCCTCCAACAGTTGTTTCATCGCCGCTTTATCGGTCACGACATCGTCCCAGGTCAAAATTTTTCCCGTAGCGGCATCGAAAGTGGCTACCACCGCGTAGGGATTGCCGTGGGCGCCCCCCTGGAAGGTATAGCCGTTGATGGCCAGGGTGAGGTGTTTGCCGTCATTCAACACGACTTCGCTGCCGCACTCGGCCACAAACGCGCCGTACATCACGGAGCCTTTGTAAGACTCGTGGTTGTCAAAGAAGACGGCTGCGCTTTCCTCCAGGGTGTTGGCAGAAGGCACGTCCTCTATTGCGCCCGAACTCAGCATGCCGTGGAGGTAGTCGAACGTCCACTTGCCGACGCTATCTTTCAAGGCAGCGGCGCCCGATTTGAGGACGGGATACTGGAAATCGATGGTCGCGCAATTGACGCGCGCGGTATCGGGTTGATCGCAGTCTGTTCCTTTTGATTTGCGAAAGGACTCGATCTCCACAACGGGAGTTTCGGCAGGGCCTGCCTTTTGCTGGCAAGCGTTCCAGGACAACGCGCCGAAAAGGAGCAAGAAGAATACAGAGGTTTTATTCATCGTAGTTGAAGGTTTTGCTGCCGGCAAGCGGCAAATGTAAAAAAGGTTGATCCGGCTCAGCTCAGGTTCCGGAGTTTTTCTGCCGCCATTTCGGCGGTGATATCGCGTTGGGGTTCGCCGAACATTTCGTACCCAACCATGAATTTCCTGACGGTTGCGGAGCGCAACAGCGGAGGGTAAAAAGCCATGTGGAAGTGCCATTCCGGGTGTTCCAGCCCGTCCGTAGGCGACTGGTGTATTCCAGAGGAATAGGGAAAGGAAGTGCCAAACAAGCGGTCGTAGCGCTGGGTAAGGTCTTTGAGGATAGCGGCAAAAGCCGTTTTTTCTTCGGCGGTCAATTGCCCGATATGCTGGAAATGCCTTCTGGGGATGATCATTGCTTCGTAGGGCCAGACCGCCCAAAACGGGACCAGGGCCGCGAAATAGGCGTTTTCCGTCACCAGCCGCACGGGTTCTTCCAATTCCTGTTCCAGATAGTCGAGCAGCAAGCTGCGCCGGTTTTCTTCCCAATACGCCAACTGCCGCGTCGATTTTTTGGCGGCTTCCTGGGGAATGGAACGTTGCGCCCAGATCTGCCCATGCGGGTGGGGGTTGCTGCACCCCATGACAGCGCCTTTGTTTTCGAAGATCTGCACGTGATTGATAAACGGTTGGGCGCCAAGTTCGAGATATTCTTTTTGCCACAAGTCTACCACGCGCTCAATAGCGGATACCGGCATCTCGGGCAGCGTCAAGGAATGATCCGGAGAAAAACACAACACCCGGCAAATGCCCGGCTCGCCTTGCGCCTGGAGCAAGCCCTTCTGATAGACATGAGGCGCCGTGCCGGCCAGCAGGGCCCCAAAGTCGTTGTCGAACACATAGGTATCCGTGTAGGCAGGCGTTTGGTCGCCGTTGGCGCGCGTATTGCCTGGGCAGAGGTAGCAATTCGGATCGTAGGAGGGGCGCCTGTCCGGAGACAGCGATTCGACTTTGCCCTGCCAGGGGCGTTTGGTGCGGTGCGGAGAAACGAGAATCCACTCTCCGGTGAGAATATTGAACCTACGGTGCGAATCGTTGGAAAAATCGAGCGGCATAGGCGAACAGGTCCGTTATTTAAAATCAAAAGTATTCTTTTCCGGCGCTTTTTTACCGCTTATTTTTTCGTAGTCGGCGATCATTTCCTTCAATTTCTTTGGCTGTGTTTCGGCCAGGTTTTCTTTTTGTCCAATATCCCGGCGTACGTTGAATAAGCGGTACCCCGGCGAGTTGCCCAGTTCGATATTGACCTGGGTATGGACCGCAGGGCCGGCATACGGTGGGATCAGCACCCAGTCGCCTTTTCGCAACGCCGTGCGGGAAGAGGCTTCGATGACCAACGCCTTCCTCCCCCGGTGGCTTTTGCCCAGGAAAACGGGGAGCAGGTTCTCGCTATCCTGGCCCCTCCGCGAGCTCCCCGTCAGTGCCGCCAGGGAAGAATACAGGTCGAGCTGGGACACCAGGGCATCGGACACCCCGGGCCGGATGCGGCCTTTCCAATACGCCAGAAAAGGGACGCGGGTACCTGCCTCGTACAAGCTGTACTTGCCGCCCCGCAGCGGTCCTGCCGGGCGGTGAGCGCCATTGCGTTCCACCGCCTGGTCCACATAGCCGTCGTTCAGCACCGGTCCGTTGTCGCTGGAGAAGAGGACCAGGGTATTTTCCAATACCCCCTCTTCGTACAGGGTGCGAAGCAACTCCCCGATACACCAATCCGCTTCCGCGATGGCGTCGCCCCGAGGGCCAAGGCCGGAAACACCCACAAAGCGCGGATGAGGGGTGCGCGGCACATGGGGCTGCTGCAGGGCGTAATACAGAAAGAACGGCTGACGGGTATGCGCGGAAATAAACGCCTGGGCTTTCAACAGAAAGGTATCGGCCATGTTTTCATCTACCCAGCGGGCTTTCTCCCTCCCTTCATAAATCCGATCCGGGAAATACCGTTGACGATGCTGTTGTCGTGGCCGTGGTCCCAGCGCATCTTCAGCCGCTCCGGGTGATCGCGGCCGGTAGGCTCGCCGGGGGAAGTTGTTTTGGTAATCGACCCAAATGGGGTCGGCGGGATCCAGGCCCACCACCCGTCCGTTTTCGATATAGACCGTCGGGACGCGGTCCTGGGTAGCGGCCAGAATGTAGGAATAATCAAACCCCACTTCGTTGGGTCCGGGATGAATGGGCTGGTTCCAGTCCAGCCGGCCGCTCCCCAGTCCCAGGTGCCATTTGCCAACGATCCCGGTGCGGTAGCCCTGCTCCTGAAGCATTTTCGGCAGCGTTACCAAGGACGTATCGATCAGCAGCGGGGCCGTCCCGGGAAGGATTTTGGCTTCTTTGTTCCGCCAGGGATACCCCCCTGTCAGCAGCGCGAAGCGGCTCGGCGTGCAGGTAGCCGACGCCGCGTACCCGTTGGTGAAGCGCAGTCCTCCGACCGCCAGCCGGTCCATGTTGGGCGTTTTCAGGGCCGTTGCGCCGTAAGCGCCCATATCCCCATAACCCAGATCGTCGAGGTAGATGAGGACGATGTTGGGAAGGGAGGGCGGGGAGGCGGGCGGGGAGCTTAAGGCGAAAGGCGCAGGGCGTATGGCGGGGAGTGGAGCGGCTTCGGGGCGGCGCTTGGGAAGGAAGGGAAAAGCAGGGAAAAAAGGAGCGGAAGGAGCGAGATCATAGCACTACGCGGTGTTGGTTTTGGGGTGTAAGATAGGGAAAAGGATTTCACGAAGTCATTTACCAAAGCCCCCCCTCTCTACCCTTTACCTCCAACCAAAAACTGCCGGTCTGGAGCCGCCGCTGCCTTCTCCTTCAAAGCGGAGGAAATAGGCGCCATCCGGCAAGGACTGCAAATTCAGCGATTGCGTGCTTGGGGCGCCGGCTTGCCCCCGAAGCCGCAGGCGGCCGAGCAGGTCGAACACCTGGATGGTCCCGGGCGCCGGAACGGGGATATACATCCTCTTCATCCTACTCCCTCCTCCAAACCCCATACCGCACCGCCGTATCAAAGTCCGTATAGTGCACGTATTTCGCATTCTCCATCCAGAAGACGGGTTCGGGTTGGCGGGCTTTTACTCCCCGGGGCACGTAGGGGCGCACGTTGTCGCGGGTTGAGTGTTGGGTGATGGGTTCGGTTTTCCAGGTGTTGCCGCCGTCGGAGGTTTCCATGCGTTCGATTTCGAAGACGCCGTCGATCTCGCGGGAGACGTAGACCACGTTGGGGTTGCCGGGGTGGAGGCTCATGCCGCCGAAGTAGTGGGGCTCCCGTTCGGTCTGGCCCTCGGGAGTCTGGGGAAACCACTTGCCGGCCCGGCACAGCTCGGTGTGCAGCCATTTCGTGCCGTCGAAGCGGGCGTACACGTAGCGGTGGTCGGTCTCCCGGGGGCTTTTGGTGTAGAGGATGACCGGATTCCCCTGCTTATCCTGGCCCACGTCGGCGATCCAGGCGCGGCCTTCCTGTTCGGTGGCGCGGTACACCAGAGAAGCATCTTTGGGGGTAAACGGGAGCTGGTCCATACCGGTGATCCTGGCGCCATCGGCGCGGTAAAATGCGCCGTTTTCGTAATAGGCGTAGTACACCGAGTTGGTGGGCTCGTTGCGCGGATGCCCGTCGGTGAACGCGATATGGATCCGCGACTTGCCGTCGGAGGCGTACTTCACATAGGGCCGGTTATTGGCGTCGAAGGGGTAGTTGGTGAGGAGCACCCTGCTCTTCGACCAGGAGGCGCCGCCGTCGTCCGACCACATCACGTTGGGCTTGAAGCCCGTCCAGCGGCCAAAGCAATAGATCCGGCCGTTTTCTTTTTTGAGATGAAAGGGATTGGCGTAGGTAATCTGCTTGCGGGGAAATTTTTTCAGTTCCCCCTCGTCGTGCGGGTCCACGAGCAGCGCTTCGCCGTAATCGAGCGCGCCCGCGCCCAAGTCGGCGGCATGCACATACACCGCTTCGCTCCCGTGTTTGGTATATAGGGCCAGGACCTTGCCCCCGGGGGCCGCCACAAACGCCGGGTTGGCGTGGTCGTCTTTGTCCAGTTCCGGATACAGCGCGTCCGTTTCCACCGACCCGCTTTTGAGGTCAACCGACGCGGCTTCGATGGTCCCGTCTTTTTTCACCCATCCCGTGTACACCTTCCCCTTGACCACAATAGCCCTGGGATCAGAGAACCAGCACCAGGCCCCGTCGCGGGTGAGGTAGCCGGAGGAATGTGGCGCCTGGGAAAAAGCCGGCAGCCCGTTAATCCAAACAAGCAGCAATCCGGAGAAAATGGGTTGGAAATAAGTCATCGTTGAGTGGTTAGTGGTTAGTGGTTAGTGGTTAGTGGTTGGTGGTTGGTGGTTGGTGGTTGGTGGGGGGTGGGGGGAAAGGCCTCGGAGAGGCCCAACGTTTGTAGCCAAAAGCGAAGGAGCGATTTAATCCCAATTGGCGCGAGGCGCAAAACCTGGCGCGAGGCGCAACCGGCCCCCCCGCCGCGAGGCTCCAGCCTCGTGCCCTGTACCTTTGTGAGGCTCAGCCTCACCATCGGCGAAGCAGGCTTAAAACAACGCTTTTTACCTGCTTCGCGGGTTGCGAGGCGGAGCCTCGCGAAGATAGTGGACACGAGCCTGGAGGCTCGCGCCAGATTTTGCGCCTCGCGCCAGATTAGTACATTACCTCAACCACCAACCACTCAACCACTCAACCACTCAACCACTCAACCACTCAACCACTCAACCACTCAACCACTCAACCACTAACCACCGTCAATTCGAGTACAACCGAACCACCTCCGATCCTGCGCACAGGAACGCTCCGGTTCCATACACCTCGGTTTTATCGGGCCAGGCGTTGCCGGGGCCGGCGCCGATGGGTTGCACGTAGCCCAGCATGCCTTCGGGGGTGACGTAGCTGGCCATCGCCATCCAGCCTTTGCGCACGGCGGGCTCGTAGGCAGCCTTATCCAGGATGCCTTGGTTGATCCCCCAGGCCAGGCCGTAGGTGAAGAACGACGATCCGCTGGTTTCGGGAGTGGGGTAAAAGGCCTGGCCCAGCAGGCTCATCGCCCAGTGGCCTTGAGGCGTCTGGATTTCCAGCAGTTTTTTGGCCATTTTTTTATAGATGCCCAAAAAGTACGCGTACTCCTTGCTGCCTGGATCCAGCTCGTTGAGGACGTTGGTCAGCCCGGCGAAAACCAGCCGTTGCCCCGGGCCCAGAAGATCTTGGTCCCGTTGTCGAGTTTGCCCATATAGCTTTGATCGCGGTAGTAGAGGTGTTCTTTTTTGTCGAAAAGGAAATCGGTCGTGGCCTTGTATTCTGCCACCATGAAATCGAGGTATTTCCGCTCGCCGGTGATTTTATACAACTTGGCCCAAACCGGGGGCGACATAAACAGGGCGTCGCACCAGTTCCAGCGGTCCTGGTGGAAGGGGGTTTCCCAATCGAGCTTGCTTTTGGAGGGGTGGTACAGGAGGTAGTCAAAGGATTTGATCGTGGGTTCGATCATCTTTTTATCCCCGTATTTGCGGTACAGCTCGCAATACATTTGGCCCACGGTATGGTCGTCGGCGTGGTACCGGCGGGAATGCAGGTTCCACTTGTTGTCATCCCCCACTTTTTTCAGCCATTGGTAATACGTCTCGTCGTCAGCCATAGCCGCCCACTTGGTCATACCCACGTAGAGCGCGCCGTTGGTCCAGTCGAGCGGGTGGTGCGGCTCTTTATACGTGTAGCTGTCGCGATAGTGCGCGATTTGCCAGTCGGCCACACGCTTCATCAGGGCCTTGACTTCCTGAGGGGAAGGGAGTTGGGAATGGGCGGGGAGCGCAAAGAGAGCAAACAGTAATAAAAAACAGAATTTGAATAAAGGCTTCATGGTATTCGGTTTAAAGATAGACAAGCATGTAGGGTTATCTCAGCTTTCCTCATGGATCAATTGGTTACGGTTAATCGGTTGCGCTCCGGTTTCCGTCCGGTTTCGTTTTCATAAGCAGCTTATTTGAAAAACGCAAGAACCTCTTGTTCCTCCATGGACGCCGCCGGGTTAAACCGGGCGCCGGCCATATAGGTGGTGAGGCTGTAAAGCAGTTGCCGGGCTTCCGGCCGGTTGGCGCTGTCGGTGAGGAGGTCAATCCCCGATACGACCAGCTTTCCTTTCCCCACCCGGGTTTCGAAGACCAGGGCCAGGCTGCGGTTGGTAACCCAGTCGTCGATCACCCGCACGATGGGCTGGATAGCCGGGGAGAGCCCGTCGAGGAGCAAGGCATTGGAATGGCTCATGGCGTCCCACCACTGCCAGTTGGAATGGTATTCGGTGGGAAAATCCGACAGGGCCGGATGTTTCGGGTCGCAGAGGATGCCCAGGGTGTGGGGTTTTTGTCCCCCGGTCCAGGCGGTATTCCAAAAGATGCTGGAAAACCCGATCCCAACGCTGCCGCCTTTCTCTGGTTTTACGCGGTCTTTGGGCGGGGTGAGCAGCACGCTGCCGCCTTGCCTCAGGAATTCCAGGGCAGCGCCGTCTAATTCCTGAACGACGCGAACGGAAGCGGCGTTATCGGGGGCTTTGATTTCGCTGGGGTACACCCAGATGTCCCAGGTATTGGAAAAACCGGCAGCCTCCACCTCCAGCACCCATTTTTGGGCGCGGTCCACTTTTCGGGGCGCGGTTTCTATTTTCCCAAGGGCTATTCCATTTCCCCATGGGATTTCCCGGGAGGGGAGCTGTCCGCTCGCGACCGGTTGGCCGGCGGCGGTGGTCAACGTCCAGTTAACCGGCGTTTGCCGGAGGGGCGCTTTTCCGAAATGGGCGACTTCGATATCGGCTACAATGGGTTCGTTGTCGTAGAAAACCCGTTTGGCCAGGCGGGCCAGCGGGACGGTTTGGTTGCAAAACCGGCTGTATTCCGCTGCGGTGATATAGCCTTTCTCGTCCCAGAAGGGGTCCAGAACCCCCACCAGCGCCGTTCCCTGCCCGGGAAAGTCGTGGAGGTCCAATAGCTGGAACCCTCCGAAACCGGGAGTCCGGAGGGCGGCTTCGATATCGGCTTTATAGCACAGGGCCTGGAGCTTGCCGGAAGCGAGCAGGAAGCTGTCGGCCAGCAGGCCCATCCCGTTTTCTTCGAGCGTCTCCTTGAAGATTTCAAAATTCCGGGCTTTTAATACGCCGTCGTACTTGGGGATTTCTTTAAAATTGGGGTAAACGCACCACTGCCCGATCTCGTGGCTCACGTAGGGCATCGGCGTTTGCTCCACTTTGCCGCGGTAATCAAACAGCGTTTGCGGCGCTTGCCCGTTGATGACGCTTTTCAGCTCCTGGCCCCAGGCCTGGATGCGGGCGGCAGGGTCGCTAAAGTAATCGGCGTTCTCTACAAACGGCCATCCGGCAGCGCTGGTGTAGAGGCGCCGGGGATCCAGCGTTTTAAAGTGCTCCAGCCATTTGCGCAGGTAAGCGACCTGGTTGTTCCCTGCCGGCTCGTTGCCGTAGGCCAGCATGCAGAAGGAAGGGTGGTTGCCGAAAGCGCTCAGGATGCCCTGGGCTTCCTGGTAAATCCACTCGTCGATGGGCTTTCCGTCGCCCACGGAGGATCCCTGGTTAGCCCAGCTCGAACACTCCACCTGGAGGTAGACGCCCATCTCATCGGCTGCGTCGAAAGCCGCTTCGGGCGGGCACCAGGAGTGAAAACGCATGTGGTTGAGGCCAAACGCTTTGCAGACGGAAAAATGCGCTTCCATTCCCCGATTTCTGTTGGCGGGTATCCGGTTTTGGGAAAAATAGCGCATTCCAGGGTGCCGCGCAGAAAGACGGGTCTGTCGTTGGCGGAAAACCGGGTTCCGCCGGCCTTGAAGTCCCGCATGCCGAGGACGGTCTATTTTTGGTCTGTCCCGGACACCGATTTCAGGGTGCCGAGCCTGGAATACACGTTGGGGGCGAATTCCTCCCAAAGCAAGGGGTTGTCTCCCATGGGGTAGACCACCTCCACGGTTTGAACGCCGGAGACCACGATTTCCTGAACGACATGCTTCAGCCGCTCGGTTGACTTCCCGTTCAGGACCTGGGCGTTCAACGTCAATTGGCAGGCGCGGGCAACCCCGGCCTGGTTTTGCAGGTGAATCTTGGCCAGGACTTGTTTTTTAGCCACATCGGGAAACAGCTGAACCTCCGTCAGGGCCACCGCTGGGCGCGCATGCAGCGCCAGGACGCCAACGATCCCATTCCAGTTGGATTGGGTGTGGTCGGAAATGCTATGGGAATTGGGCCCCGGATCGACCTCTTTCACCCGGTTATCGACCCGGATAGAAAGGAGGTGTTTTCCGGGCGGAAGCATCCTGGTCAAATCATAGACATGAGGCGTTCCCAGGCGGTTTTGCTTTCCGGCCGGTTGCCCATCTACCCAAACCTGGGTTTCCCAGTGGGGGCGTTCGAGAACGAGTTCGATGAGGCGCCCAGCCCAGGACGCCGGGATCTCCACCGATTTCTGGTACCAGGCAGCCCCTTTGTAATAGCGCTCGGGTTGGAGCCAGAAAGGCACTTTGACATTGCCCTCCTGCCGGTAACGGGCGTATTTCGGCGCCGTAAACCAGGATTTGTCGATGATGTCGCCGGTCCAGGAAGTATGAATGGACACGGGATCGCCTTTGCCGTTCCCAGCCATGGAGCCGGGCAGGGAGATGGTTTCTGCCAGCGGTTTGCTGAACCAGGCTTCCGCAGCGCCTCTATCCTGCGGATCGGCCTGGAACCCCCAGGTTCCCGCCAAATGGAGTTGCCAGGCATTGGGGGACGCGTTCATCTCCCGGTTTTTTTTCTTTGGCGCTCGGGAGTACGCACCGGTTGGTTGGGCTGTCCCGGCGCCAGCCGATAAAAGAAACCAAAGCGTCAAAACGCAGGAAGCGATGGAAAAGAATTTGGCTATAAACCTCATGATTATCGTTTTTTGCAATCGATCAAATGCACTTCGCAAAGAAATACCCAACGCAGGTTGGAAACAAAGCGCGGGCGCCTACACATGCAGCTCGATCTCCTCCAGGGTTTTTCCCTTGGTTTCCGGCAACCGGAACCAGACGAAGATTAACCCGGCAATGCAAATACCGGCAAACACCCAAAAGCTGCCGGAAGCGTTGATCGCCTGGTTGATGATGGGGAAAAAATAGGCCAGCAGCGCGTTCCCTACCCAAAGCGCGAAAGTGGCAATCGCCATCGCAGCGCCCCGAATCTGGTTGGGAAAGATTTCCGACAGAATAACCCAGGTAACCGGCGCCAGGGTCATGGCATAACATGCGATGGCGAGGACGATCAGCAGCAGTACGGGCCATCCGGAAACCTGCATAGAGTAAAACAAGCCGACCAGCAGGTAGATGGCCGAGAGCCCGCCCAACCCGATCAGCATCAGAGGTTTTCGCCCGATCTTGTCCACCAGGGCCATAGCGGCGAACGTAAAGATCAGATTCACGCTGCCGGTGATCACGATATTGAACAGCATATCCGACAAAGAATACCCGGCAGCTGTAAAGACCTCCTCCGCGTACATGAAGATGACATTGATCCCGCACCATTGCTGAAGCACCGCCAGGAAAACGCCGAGCGCGAGAATCGCCCGGACTGGTTTTTGCCTCAACGCGGCGAACAGATTGGTTTTTCCGTGCTGGGCTTTCAGCGTTTCCTCAATGTCGCGGGCAGCGCGATCGGCATAGGCGGCGCCACCCACTTTGGCGAGTATGGTTTTCGCTTTTTGCGGTTGGCGCGCTTTGACCAACCACCGCGGGCTTTCCGGGACGGCCCACATCAGCCCGAAGAACAACGCCGCCGGAACCGCCTCCGCCCAGAACATCCAGCGCCACCCCGTTTGCCCGTTCCAGGACGCGAGGATTTCCTGCCCGGTAGCATTTGCGGGCACTTCTTCTGCAATCAGCCAATTAATGATCTGCGCCAGCAGGATGCCGATCACAATCGTCAATTGGTTGATCGAGACAAACCGGCCCCGGATCGGCGCCGGAGACACTTCCGCAATATAAACCGGGGAAGCCGTAGAAGCCAGTCCGATCCCTACCCCGCCGACGATGCGGTAGAAAATGAAAATTGAAAAGGTATTGGCTAAACCGGTGCCGATAGCGGAAATTAAAAACAACGCGGCAGCCAGAATCAAGACGTTTCTCCGCCCATACCGGTCGCTGATAAGGCCCGAAAGCACCGCGCCTGCCATACACCCTACCAGAGCGGAGCTGATCGCCCAGCCTTGAAGCAGGGGCGACCCGGCGATCCCGAAAAACGGTTCATAAAACGGTTTGGCCCCTCCGATGACGACCCAATCGTACCCAAACAACAAGCCGCCAAGGGCTGCTACCATAGCAATTTGGGTCAGGTACCTCAAGTTGTATTTTTCTTCGCTCATGTCGTTGAATTAAACGCGTGAACAGGTTTTTTCTCTCTTCCAAAAGGGGGCGGGCCTGCCTTCAAAGGCTGTTCTTTGCCCCCACTTTACTTTGCTTGCGCCATATGCAAGTGGATCCAGGCCCCCGCATGATGGTTTTCCAAAGCCAGCACCTGGTTAAAATCGGCTTCTGCGGGTTGGGTTGCTCCTTTGCCCAGGCGCCCCAAGCCGCGGATATAGTAGCAGTGGACCCGGTTTTTTTGCTGAAAATCCATGTCCCAAACCTGGATTTCGGGGTACGAGACGGCGAAATAATCCATCCGGACGGTATCCTCCAGGTGGGCATCGGCAAAAGCGGTCAGGTTGTCAAAAACGGCGGCTGCAGCCTGGGTTTGGCCCAATTGAAGCAAAGCCAGCCCCTTGTAAAAGATCTTATCCGGCTGCTGGTCGTTATAAAACCAGGGGATGGCGGGCTCGAGATTTCCCGAAGCCGCTTTTTCCAGGCATTGGGAAGCTTCGGCAGCTTGTCCTGCCTGGCGATAAGCTACCCCAAGCCAGTAATACGTGTCGTTTTCCTGGGCGCCCGACAGTTTGCCCTCCCCCAGGTTGGGGGGGTAGACGAGGATTGCCGGAGCAGGCGGATGCTTTCCTCCGGGTTGCCCTGGCGCAGGCTGGCTTTGGCGAGTTCGGTCAAGGCCAGGGTATACTGGCCGGTCACTTTGCCTTCGCCCCCTTCCCATGGGTGAAACAGCCGCCTGGTCAGAAGGTCAAGCGCTTGCTGGCACGCGCCGGTCAGGTTGAGCAACGCCGCGCGCTCCACGTAGAGGTCGTCGCGCTGGGCCACCAGATCCAGATGCCTTTCCAGGCGGCGCAGCCGCTCCTCGGGCGGGGTGTTGATTTTCTTGTGCAACTGGTCCAATTCCATGAACACCCGGGCATCGGTGGGATCGAGGGCAAACGCGCGTTCGAGCGCGTCTACTGCGCGTTGCGCATCGTTGAATTTATTGAAATACGCCAAGGCCAGGTTTCGGTGCGGGGTAGGGAAATGGGCGTCCAACGCGATGGAGCGCTCCCAGGCGGCTCTGGCTTCGGCGTATTGCCGGTTGGCATAGCGATAGTTTCCCAGGTAGTACGGCGCCTTGGCATCGCCGGGGTTGCGCTCGATAGCCAGCTGCAGGACGCTTAATTCTTCCACCTTGTTGGGGAAACAGAAATCAGGACAGGCTTGCGCTGCCTGGTTCCAGAAGGCTTCGGCCGCTTCGCCCGAACGGGTTTTGAACGCCGCCAGGAAATACCATGCCATCGGATACACCGGTCCTTTTTGCCGGGCGATGCCCACCTCCAGCAACTCCACGGCCTCCGCGTACGCTCCGAAAGCAGCCAGGTCGAGGGCATACTCGATGTAGGTGTGGATGTTGCCGATCGTGCGCGCCTGAATTGTCTGGAGCTTGCCCTCCCGCTCGCCGGGGTCTTCGGTGCGGGAATAATCCAGAAAAAGGACGCCGATATTGAAGGGGTCCCGTTCCAGACTTTCGGCCATAAAGGCGTTGAGATGGTTCCCCCCGCCCAGTTTGATCCCCAGATAGGTTTTAAGGGTTCTGGCTTTATGGTGGTTTTGGTTTCTATCAAGGGCGCGGTTAACCAGGTCCAGCGCTTCTGTCCAGTTTTTCCTTTTGGCGGCGATCCGGGCCAGGTGAAAATAGCCGGTATCCATACAATAGGCATTCCAGACAGATTTATAGTAGGCGGCGTAGGCTTCGTCGTCTTTACCGAGGCCTTCGAGCGCTTGCCCCAGGTAGAAATAGGGCTCCCCGTCGTTGGGGTTGGGATTGCGCTGGGTGAGGGTAGCCCCTGCGGTTTGAAAATACGCGGCCGCCGGTTCATAATCTCCTTTGCGCAAGCAAAGGAGCCCCATGGCTTTGTTGCAACACACGCTGCCGGGCTCCCGGCGAAGGCCTTCCAGGTAGTACGCTTCCGGTCGGTAGGTCGCGTGGCGGTACTGCTCCAGGTGCAGGCCATGGAGGTACAGCGCTTCCACAGCCCCAACCTCCGGAGGGAGCTTGGCGGCTTTGGCGGCTTCCGGGAGCGGTTTAGCTCCCGGCGCTTCGGGTTGCCAATCCGCCAGCACCCTGCCGCCGGCTTCTTTGACCTCCAGGTAGAGTTCGTGCAGGGCTGCGGCAGGAGGAACCGGGCAGGAGCACTCCGCGTGGGCCTCCGGAGAGAGGTCCCTTTTTTCCTGAAACAGGATCTCGCCCTGGTAGTACAGGGTTACGGCGGCGCCGGGATAATGGGCCGTACTCAAGACCTTGATCGCTGCGATCCCGTCGGATAGCTCCAGATTGAGGAAAGCGTCTTTGGTCGCATTTTTAACCATGCCCAGTTCGTGGTAGGGCATGAAATACTGGGTAAAAGCTTTTTCTTCATAGGGATACAGCCAGCTAAAGTCGGGCTGGTTATCGGTGTAGACCCCGCACATGAGCTCCACATAGGGTCCGTTGCGGTCGGTCAGGTTTCGGTCCCAGGCGTACCCGAAATCGCCGTTCCCCCAGGTCCACTGCTTTTTGCCTGGAGAGAGGTGGCGGTTGGCTACGTGCAGGATGCCGCCTTTGGAATCGTGCTCATACCCGCCGACAAAGTCGTAGCGGGAGTTAACGGCCATATAGGAAGTAGGGACGGGAATGTTTTTGTACCGGGAAATATCCACGCCGGCGGAATAATCCACTTTGTAATAGGTTCCCCGCGCGATGGGGAAGGCCGACACGTCGCGCTTCCCGTGATCGAATACCGCGTGGACATCCGGAGGGAACACCGACTGGTAGTAGTCGTTGACGTGGAGCGCCGGGTTGGCCCACCACAAGAACGTTTGGGGCAGGGGCGTCCGGTTGAAGAGCTTGACCTTGATCTCGAGGTAGGCTTTGTCCGGATACAACGTAAATCCGGCCATGCCTTTGGTGCGGTGCATGCGGTCGATCTCGCTGCACCAAACCGTTTTGCTCCCGTCGGAATGCGCTTCGAGGAGGTACTCCAGGGGTTCGAAGGTAGAGGGCCGGTGGTGCTGAGGCCAGTTGAACTCGATGCCGCCGGAGATCCAGGGGCCGGTCAGGCCCACCAAAGCGGGTTTGATCACTTCATTGTAATAAATAAAATGCCGCTGCCGGGTTTTGTCGTAAGCCATTTGTATCCGCCCGCCCAACTGGGGCAGAATCATGATTTTCAGGTAGGCGTTCTCTAAAAAGACGGCTTGCCAGGCTTTATCGGAAGGATGATCCGCTATGCGTTCGACCACCGGTTTGGGGTATACCTCTCCCGAACTGCCCTGGTACACGCGGTTTTCCAGAAAAAGCGGATTCTTTTCCGGAGCGCCGGTTTCGTAGGTCGGCAAGAGCACCGTTTCTTCCCAAATTTTGGCGTGGGAGTTCATCATCAAAGCGCTTTTAAGTTAAACGAAACACCCGCGGGCGCCTGGCTTTCGGTCTTCGCCGGTCCTAGCGCCGCTGCAACGTATTGGATATGCTTATTGGACACCGCCCGGAACAAAATAGGTACCCATTACAGCACATTTTTACCGATCGGGCAAAGGGACATTTTTTCCCTGCTCAGCCGCTCCATCGCCCAATTCGTCCGCGCTCCGGTGACGCCGGTGCTGGGGCAGGTATCCGTACCGAGCAGGTCGCCAACGATGCGCGCGATCAGGGGTTGCTGGATGTGTTTGGGCAATTCGATGGGAAAAAGCTGCTCGCTTTGGCCGTCAGTCTTCAAATAAAAAGGCCCGGGGCCGAAGGTGGCGTAGCGGATATGCCCCTTGGCGCCGTAAATAATGGTTTCGTCGGTTTCCGAGGCTTCCGCAGTGGTGAAACACCAGTTGCCGCTGCCCAGCACGCCGGTTTCGAAGACAAAACTGCCGGTCACGAGGTCCTCGGCAGGGTAAGCGCCTGCCTGATTGGCCGAAAACCCGCCGGCCTGAACAATGGGACCGAAGAAAAAATCGAGTAAATCGAGCTGGTGGGAGGCGAGGTCGTAGAAGTACCCGCCGCCAGCGAACTCGGGAAGCACCCGCCAGTTGGTCTCGGTCTGGGCGGCCAGGTCGGCCCTCAGCGCCTGTTTCATATCGATGTGTACCGTGCGGACCTCCCCGATCGCGCCCTCCTCCAGCAGGGCTTTGATCTGCAGGAAATGCGGCAGCGCCCGGCGGTAATACGCGACGTAAAGCGGCACGCCGGCCTGTTCGCAAGCGGCGATCATCTCCAGGCATTCGGCGTGGGTGCGGGCCATGGGCTTTTCGACGTAAACGGGCTTGCCCGCAGCAGCGGCGAGCCGGGCCAAGGGCAAATGCAGGTGCGGCGGCGTAGCAATATACACCGCGTTGACCTCGGAGTCGTCGACGAGGTCCTCCGCTCGGGTATACCACTTGCCCACCCCGTGGCGCCGAGCGTAGTCCCGGACTTTGGCTTCGTCCCGGCGCATCACCGCCACCAGGCGGCTGTTCGGAACAAGCTGCATGGCAGGCGCCGACTTCACTTCGCAGACGTTGCCCACGCCCAGTACGCCCCAGCGGACTTCAGAATCAGAGATCTTTTTCATGGAAGGGAAGATAGGAATTGTTTGGAAAAACGGGAAGGCAAAACGGCAAAAGGGCAGCTCCCATTACGGAAGCCACCCTCGATGTAGTTACCTCTCTCCTTTTAGATTATTTCACCCAAGGATCGTCCTGGGACAAGGTGAAGACCACCTCGAACTTGAACGACTCGGAACCGATCTTCTGCTCCAGCAGGCTGGCGCCGTTCATCGAAGGGGTGGCGCTGTTGGCGCGCTCCATCGTACCTACCCGCCAAGCTACGCTGAACTGGTTGTCGTCGTGGTCGCCGATGTTGCTTAAGTCGCCGGCACGCTTGATGACGGTGAAGTCTTTGCTGCTCAGAGCTACGGCGCCTTCGTCGGTTGGGCGGTTGATTCTGCTGTCGGTAGCGAACTTGGCGCCCACGTTGTTCGGCAGGGTTTGCTTGCGCTCGCCCCCGCGTTCACACCCAGCACCTCATCGCCGTCCAGACGCCAGTCGAGTTTCCAGTTTACGGTAGCGGCTACGCTGAAATTTTGAACGCCATTGGTTACGCCAGCGCTCTTGTACAGTCCGTTCATGGTAGGATCTTCTCCGCGGATGCCTTTTTTGAACTCTTCGATTTCGTCGAAGATGAACGCGACGTTAGCGTCTTTCGGTCCGTTGAGTTGCAGGATGGTCTCCAGGTTGATGGTTACCCCACGGATTGCTGGAGTTTGTCGAGGTCGCCCTGGTTGCGGTCGCCACCAGCGTACGAGTTGCCGGATACCTGTGCGTTGGAGCCTGAGCAAAACAAGGATTGCGGCTGCAAGAGCCAGCGAAAGTTTGATTGTAGTTTTCATAGTGCAAGGTTTTAAAAAAGGTTTGTGATTAGTGGTTAGTGATTAGTGATTGCGTTTCTTTCTGATTACGACACAAATTTAGGGGCGATTTCAGGGGGATGGGGAAATATTGGTTGTTTGGGCTGGTTTCCGGGTTTTTTGAACGGCTTGGTTCGGTTTTTGGAGGAGCGGGGAGGGGCAAATAAGGGCCCTTTGGGCCACGCCGCTTTCCGGAAAGCGGGCTATTGGAAGATAGCCCACCAGGTTGGGCTTAAAGAAAGGTTGCATTCGCGGAGGCAGGCAGGGTCAGAATAATTTTGGGCATTATTCCAAAAAAACATACTAAATTAGGGGCCAAAGGAGAAAATCAACTCATTTTAATTCGGGAAAAACTTAATGGAATACCCGTTTTTTTTAACTGCCAATGAATATGAACAACTCAAAATGGAATTTCGGAGTTTTCGCGCTGATTGCCGTCGTATTTATGGTTGTTTTCAGTTGTGAAGAAGAAAGCAGCTTCCTATCGGGGACAGAGGAATTGCAGTCGCTGCAAAACCGGGGAATTTTGACGGAAACGCCAAAAAAAACGCCAAGGAAAGGGCCTTATATCAGTGGAAAGGGCGCCCTTCTGCTGGGTGGCCTGAACGGAATCACCCAGGAATTTTCTTTCTTCGCGCAGACCGATCCGTTCGGAGCAGTAACGGGCGACTTTGAATCCAGAGGCGCTGGTCAGGATGGCCTTATCCGCGGCGCCATTGATTGTATGAATGTGCTCTCCGATGGAAAAACGGTTATTTTAACCATCGTCATCACCGAGGTAGCCGGCGAGACCTTTATCGACGGTACGAAAGTGGAAGTTGGCCATAAGATCTGGATCAAAGTTCAGGATAACGCATCCGCAGGCAATTCCGAAGGGGACAAAATGACGGAATTTTACAATTTCCATACCTGCGCCATTTCCTGTACGGAAGATATGGACACCAAACTCTCGCTCATCCAAAACGGAACCATTGAGTTAAACCGTTGATGGGTATGCCTTGGGGGTGGGTAAAGGGGATTTCCGGCTTTTTGGTGGGGTCGCCAGGTTCTTCAATAAATCGCTGCTTTTTCCCTTTCAAAAAAGACCTTTCCCACCCTTTTGATGTGGTCCATCAATCCGGCATTATCGATATTGTGGAAAATGGACAGATCGATCTTGTATGGAAGGAGCAGGTCGTCGAGTGCCGTTTCGATCTGCAGGAGGATGCTCATATTCAGGTTGGGTCCTATGAGCGTCATGTCGATATCGGAGTTGTAGCGCTGCCGGTCCATAGCACGGGAGCCGTACAGGATAGCTTGTTCCACGTCGGGGAAACGCTGGAAAACCTCGTTGATGCTGGCGATAGTGTCTTCTTTCAGGCCGTATGTCATCCGTCTGATTTTTGCAGTCTTTGTTCCAACAATTCTTCCAAATCCAGGAAGCAAGGCAGGAAAGCGGTTACGATCTTATCAAAGATTTCATTGGCCGTGGCTTCGTTATAAGTATGGGAGGTCTGATTTCTGGCCTTTATCATGTCCATCCAGATAGCGCCTGCAGGTATTAACCCCGCCGAAAAGGCTTCCCGGGTGGTATCTCTCGACCCCAAAACAGGTTCCGTAACTCCTTCATATTGAAGAAAATCCTTCAGGGTGTTCCAGGCCAGTTCATGCGTGTATTCGAAGCGTTGAATCATGCCCTCTTTTTCAAGTTCAGAGAGTTGGTCCATATCCATCGCTGCGCCCTCCGCCAGTTTTCCCAATGCCTTTTTAAAATTCGAAAATCTTTGTTGCCAACGGATGTCCTGTTCCATGATTTCGGGATTTCTCCATGAGGATACAAGTTAAACTTTTATACGCATTTTCACCAATTATAGCAGATGGTATTAGGCTAAAGAATCGCAGGTCCTTGTCCACTACGTTGTGGCTGTCGGCGGCGAAGTCTTTGGCTTTGATGGTCAGGGTAGGTAGGAAATTGGCGTTGTGCTCCCTCTGCAAGTTCGATCATTTTCCCGACGTCGGCAAAATGATGCTCCACTTTTTCGCCCGCTCCTTCGCAAGCGTTTTTGGCCTTTTCGATGGTATTGAGGAAATTGTCCCATTTGGCATAGCCCAATATGGTTTGCAATTCCCGCGCGCTCCAACACTCGGTATCTTCCATTTGATAGCAGGCGGCCTCAAATTTTTCAAAAAGTTCGACGATCAGGTCTTTTTTCATAACCGGAGGAGTTGTTTGATTTTCTTTCAGTAAAAATACAAATTGTTTTTTAGTTTATTGCTATTTGTTTTAAAATCGTTTATATTGCTTTATAAAACCCCGGGAACCATGCCAACAAAACCACCCATGCACCAGGAAACGCTGCTTGCTCTGGCGCTCTTTTTTTTCACTGCCCTCCACTCGCAATGCAGTCAGGCGCAACGGGGGAATGTGTCTGAACTGTGATTTTTTTGATGTATTGATGGACTATGATTAACAAAGCATTCAAATACGCTGCGCTCACTTCCTGATCAACTTCGGCGCTAAATCCCTCCCATTCAAACGCCTGACCAATAAATCCTTTAAACAAAAAAATCAAGGGAATCCCCAAATCAAATAAATCATAGTTCAGACAAAAAGACCAGAAGGCGCTACCCCTGCGATCTGCTTAAGGCCTAGACTTCCCCGCCATTAAAACCGGTTCCTCATTCCACTCCTGCCCCAGCAGTATCCGGCCGTTGGCTTTTTTACTTCGCCGCACGCCGTCGGCGCCCCAGGCGCCCCATTGCTTGAAGAAAAATGCCACTCCTTGGGCGTCGCACTGTCGCTGAACCTCGATAGCCCATGAGGGCGACATGGGTCTCGCCCGCGGACCGCTCTCGCCGCCCACGATCACCCAATGTATCCCGCTCAAATCTAATTCGCCTAAAGGCCCTAATAAGGGCTCGATCGACAAAAAGCGGATGCGGGCATCCACGGCCCGCAGTACCTCCATACGTTTTTTGTATTGTGCATTTTCCACGGAAACTCCCAGCCATACGTTATCCGGCGCCCTTCTATGCTTGAAATAGTCTGCCATGATCTCCTCCCGCTTGGTCAATACCTGGTAACTGTGCTGGGGTGTACGGCGGATTACCTCGAATACCCGATCCAGGAATTCAAAAGGCATCTGCTCGTGGAATAGATCGCTCATGGAGTTGACAAAAAACTTGGTAGGCCGGCGGATTTTCAACGGCATGTCCAGTCGCTCCGGCATGAGCATAAACTCAAATCCGTTTTCATACCCCGGAGCGCCCATTGCCTTCAGCCTGCGCGCCATGGTTTCGGCGTAACAGTGCTTGCAGCCGGTACTCACCTTATTGCAACCGGTAGAAGGGTTCCAGGTGGCTTCGGTCCATTCGATGGTGGTTTGCGCCATAACAATAGATGTGGTCTTCATGTCGAAAATTTTAACAATAATCGACATGAGATTCTATCATGATTATTCAATCGACATGATTTTCTGTAATGTTTATTCAATCGGCATATCAGGTGGCAGCGTTTTGATCTTCTCCGGTTTTTCAAGTGCTTTTTTCTCCTCAGACTTTATCCGGCGCTCCACTTTTTTTACGTCTTCGGCGGCTGGGAGTTGTTCCGGTTTCACGCCGCGTTCGTGGAGTATTTTGCGCACCGCGCGATTGTTGTCAACGTGTTCCTGCTGAATATCCGACTGTCCGCGCAGGTCTTTGTCCACCACATTATGGCTGGTCAGTTCGGCGGCAAAGTCCTTTGCTTTGATGGTCAACGTGGGCAGGAAATCGGCTAAGGGACGCCCGTCCGGCACGGCGAGTTTGCGTTTCATATCCTGGGTGCTGCGCCCGCCGAAGAGGGCTGTGTCGCCTTCAGAGCGAATGATGCCGAAGCCTTTCTCATCTACCCCCCTTTCGTAAATAATGCCGGAGAGTTTGTTTTCGGTTTTGGACAATTTTTCGCGCGCGCCCACACGGTCGCGGTCGAGTAAGCGCTGCTCAATGAGTTCCTGCCTGCGGGTCTGCACGGCAAAATAGGTTTGGGCGAAGGCGATTTCCGGCTTTTTGGTAGGGTCGCCGTTTTGGGCGATGAGGTAGCAAGCGTAACGGGTGAGGGCGATGTCGTCGATGCGGCGTTGCGCTCCTTTGGCGAGGTCTATCATTTTGTTGACGTCAACGAAATGATGCTCGATTTTTTCGCCCGCTCCTTCGCAGGCGTTTTTTGCTTTTTCTACGGCATTGAGAAAATTGCGCCAATCCGCGTAACCGAGGATGGTTTGCAATTCCCGCGCGCTCCAGCACTCGGTATCTTCCATTTGATAGCAGGCGGCCTCAAATTTTTCAAAAAGTTCGACGATCAGGTCTTTTTTCATAACTGGAGGAGTTGTTTGATTTTCTTTCAGTAAAAATACAAATTGTTTTTTAATTTATTGCTATTTGTTTTAAAATCGTTTATATTGCTTTATAAAACCCCAGGAACCATGCCAACAAAACCATCCATGCACCAGGAAACGCTACTTGCTCTGGCGCTCTTTTTTTTCACTGCCCTCCACTCGCAATGCCGTCAGGCGCAACGGGGGAATGTGTCTGAACGGTGATTTTTTGATGTATTGATGGACTATGATTAAAGAGGAATACAAATACTCTGCGCTCACTTCAAAAATTATTGGCTGCGCCATGGCCGTGCACAGCGCCTTGGGTAATGGCTTTCAAGAAGTGATTTATCAAAAAGCGCTGAAAATAGAAATGAACCTTCAGGGGCTCTCTTTTACCAGAGAGCACGAAATGCCCGTTTACTACAAGGGGATCCAAATAGGAACGCGAAGGGTTGATTTTTTGGTCGAAGAAGTAATCTGCGTGGAACTAAAAGCCCTTATCGAGCTGCAGGATGTGCACTTGGCTCAGGCGATCAATTATTTGGAAGCCTATGATTTGGAAGTTGGCCTGCTGATCAACTTCGGCGCTAAATCCCTCCAATTCAAACGCCTGGCTAATAAATCCTTCAAACAAAAAAATCAAGGGAATCTACACTCACTTCCCGATACAAAACCTCGAAAAAATATTCCCCAGCAGATCGTCCGTGCTGATCTCGCCGGTGATCTCGCCCAGGAAGTGGAGGGCGCGCCGGATGTCCATCGCGATGAAGTCGGTCGCGACGCCGGTCTGGAGGTTTTGTTTCACGGCCTGGAGGCTTTCTCCGGCCTTCTGGAGGGCTTCGTAGTGACGGGTATTGCTTAAGATGGCTGTATCCATGGAGAGTTCCTCCTGAATGACGGTCTCAAATAGTTTTTCTTTCAGGTATTCGATGTTCATCCGGTTGATGGCCGAAATGGGGACCCATTGAGTAGCGGAAACGTTCAAAGGGTCAAGAGGGGAAGATTGTGCTCCCTGCTCCCCTAATCCCCGCTCCCTAATCCCTGCTCCCTCAAAATAATGCTCAAACTGGGTATACGGATTCAAATCCATCTTATTCGCCACGACCAGCACTTTCAGGTCGGAGTGGATGAGTTGGTCGAGGTCGTACCGCACCTGCTCGGGGCTGGTCTTCACGACGTCGAATACGTAGACCAGCACCGCGCTTTGGCGCACTTTTTCCAGGGTGCGTTCGACGCCGAGGGCCTCGATGGTATCGTGGGCTTCGCGAATCCCTGCCGTGTCGATGATGCGGAACTGAATGCCCTGGATATTGAGGAGTTCCTCGATGGTATCGCGGGTGGTGCCGGCGATCTCGCTCACGATGGCGCGCTCTTCGTTGAGCAGGGCATTGAGGAGAGTGGATTTGCCGGCGTTGGGCCGCCCGGCGATGACGGTGCTGACCCCTTGCCGGATCGCGTTGCCGAGTTGAAACGAGTCGAGCAGGGCTTTGATGAGGGTCTGGATGCGGTCGATCAGGTGATGAAGCTGGGTGCGGTCGGCAAACTCCACGTCTTCCTCGCTGAAGTCGAGTTCGAGTTCGATGAGGCTGGCAAAGTCGAGCAGTTCCTGGCGCAGGCGTTTGATTTCGTCGGAGACCCCGCCGCGCAGTTGGGCGATCGCCAGTTTATGCGCTTCGGAAGATGCCGAGGCGATGAGGTCGGCTACCGCTTCCGCCTGACTGAGATCCATGCGCCCGTTGAGGAAGGCCCGCAGGGTAAACTCCCCCGGCTGCGCCTGCCGCGCCCCTGCCCGGAGGAATAAGCGGATCACTTCTTCCAGGATGTAGTTGGAGCCGTGGCAGGAGATCTCCACCACGTTTTCGCCGGTATACGAACGCGGGGCAATGAACAGCGATACCAGCACCTCGTCTACTATCCGCCCGGTTTCATCCCGGATCGTCCCAAAATGAATCGTATGGCTCGGCTGCTCGTTCAACGGTTTTCCGTGAAAAAAGCGGTCCGCCAAGACAATAGCGTCTTCCCCCGACAGGCGGATGACTCCGATGGCGCCCACTCCGGGCGGAGTGGCAAGGGCGATGATGGTGTCGGATAGGTTCAAGGTTGCGAAGTTGCGAAGTTACGAAGTTGCGAAGTTGCGGGGTTGCGAGATTTAGGCAAGGAAACTCTGCTGGGGCATGAAGGAATTGCCATTCTTTTTCTTTCTTTGTTCATGAAAAATACGAAAAATATGGCTAAAAAGTTGAGCAAGGCTACTTTTGCTGCGGCATTTGCCTTTTTATCGATCTCCATTACCTCTTTCGCTCAAAATACATCCGAGATGCGGATTATTCCATTGAATGAAAACTGGACCTTTCACCAGAACGGCCAGGAATACTGGATGCCGGCCACCGTTCCGGGCACGGTGCATACGGACCTGATGGCCAACGGGAAAATAGAAGACCCGTATTACCGCACCAACGAGCGGGAAGTGCAGTGGGTGGACAAAACGGATTGGGAATACCGCATGTCCTTTGCCGTAGACCCCTCCATGCTGGAATACGACGCCGCCCAGCTCGAATTCCTGGGCCTGGACACCTACGCCGATGTATACCTCAACGACTCGCTTATTCTGCGGGCCGACAATTTTTTTCTGGCCTGGGAGAGGGACGTGCGCTCCCTTTTGCGCGCCGGCGAAAACCAGTTGCGGATCTATTTCCACTCGCCGGCTCAGGTGGGGCTAAAAAAGCTGGCCGAGCATGGGTTTCCGCTCCCGGCGTCCAACGACCAGTCGGAAAATGGGGGGCTGGGCGATAAGCGCGTCAGCATTTTCCTTCGCAAACCGGGTTACCACTTCGGGTGGGACTGGGGCCCGCGCCTGGTCAGCATCGGCATCTGGAGGCCGGTTAACCTGAAACTATGGAATGCGGCCCGCCTGGAAGACGTCTTTTTCCGCCAGGATTCCCTGGATGCGGACCAGGCCCGCCTCACCGCGCTTTGCGAAGCGCGCGTACTCAAAGAAGGAAGTTATACCCTGGAAGTATGGAACGGGGATACCCTCCTGCGCCAGCAAACGATGAACCTCTCCCCGGGAAAACACACCCTGGAGCTGCCTTTTGAGATCGCCCAACCCAAACGCTGGTGGACCAAGGAGTTGGGTGAACAACACCGGTATGCGCTGCAGGTGAAACTGGTTCAAAGCGGGACCACCCTGGACCAGATCGGCCATAAGGTGGGCCTCCGCACCGTCCGGGTCGTGCAAACCCCGGATGAAAAAGGCAGTTCGTTCTATGTCGAACTCAACGGCCATGCCCTGTTCAGCAAAGGCGCCAATTACATTCCCAACGATGTCTTTCTGCCCAGAGTCACCCGCGAACAATACCAGCGCGTCGTCCAATCAGCCGCCGACGCCAACATGAACATGCTCCGGGTATGGGGCGGCGGCTTCTACGAAGAGGATTATTTTTATGAGCTGTGCGACGAGAGCGGCATCCTGATCTGGCAGGATTTCATGTTCGCCTGCTCCATGTACCCGGGCGATCCCGAGTTCCTTCAGAATGTGGAGGCCGAGGCCGTCTACAACGTCAAACGCCTGCGCAACCACCCCTGTATTGCGCTTTGGTGCGGCAACAACGAGATCGATGTGGCCTGGGCCAATTTCGACGAGTTCAAAGGCTGGGGCTGGAAACAGCAATACACGAAACAACAGCGCAAATACATCTGGGAGGCTTACGAAAACGTGTTCCACCAAATGCTTCCCGCAGTGGTCAACGCCTACCACCCGGGCCTGTTTTACTGGCCGTCCTCTCCTTTTCTGGAGCATGGCAAACTCGCAGGTTACGATACCCAGGGCGGGGATATCCATTACTGGGGCGTTTGGCACGGCGAACATCCTTTCGACGATTTTTACAAATACATCGGCCGCTTCATGAGCGAATATGGGTTCCAGTCGTTCCCGGAGTTCCGCACCGTGAAAGCCTATACGCTGCCGAAAGACTGGGACATCGAGTCGGAAGTCATGGCCGCTCATCAGCGCAGCGGGATCGGCAATTTGCGCATCCGAAGCTACATGAAAGCCCATTACCAAGTGCCTTCCGAGTTTGAGCGCATGCTCTATGTGGGGCAGGTGCTTCAGGCCGAAGGGATCAAAATGGCCATCGAAGCCCACCGCAGCGCCAAACCCCATAACATGGGTACGCTCTATTGGCAGATCAACGATTGCTGGCCGGTAGCGTCCTGGTCGGGCATGGATTACTACCAGCGGTGGAAAGCCATGCACTACTTTGTGAAAAAAGCGTTTGCTCCGGTAGCGGTATCGGCCCGGGAAGTAGATAACGAAGTCCAGATCCGCGTGGTGTCCGACCGAATGGATTCCCTGGAAGCCACCCTCGATCTGCGTATCCTGGATTTTGACGGAAACCCGGTCTGGAACCGCCAGTTTCAGATCCTGGCGGCGCCCAATACCGCTTTTCTCGCAGCCGCTATCCCCTCGGGCGAGCTGCACCGGGGGCAATCCGGACGGAACCAGGTCATGGAAATGACCCTGAAGCAGGGCGAAAACGTCTTGCACCGCAACCTGGTCTATTTCCACCCGGTCAAAGACCTCCATCTGCCCGAAGACCCCGGGCTGCAAATGGAAGTGATCCCCAACCCGTCCGGGCCGGACGTGCTCATCCGCCTCCAAGCGGACCGCCTGGCTAAAAACGTCTATCTCGACTTCCCCGAAGCCGAAGGGTTCTTTTCCGATAACTACTTCGACCTCCTGCCCGGCGAAACCGTCGAGGTCGGCTTTACCCCCAAACAACCGGCTACCCTCACTGCCGAATCGCTGAAGGTGGTGGTGATGAGGTAGGTAGCGAGGTGACGAAGTGGCGAAGTGACGAAGTGGCGAAGTAGCGAGGTAATGGTCCGCTACTCCGTTACCCCGTTACTTCATTTACTTCGTACCTCAAAAAATGGCTTGCCAAATCCTGCCCATCGCCTTTTTTTTCTGTTTTTCATAGAGGGCAAACTGGGCGCCGGTCAGGATTTTCTTTAGCTCGGTTTCTTTGTGGTTGTTGATCTTCATGCCGGTAGTATATTTCCCGAACGCATTTTTACCGCTTTGCATCACTTCTTTTTCCATGATGCGGGCATAGCGGAGATTTAGTTCCGCAACTTTTTCGGTTTGAGCGGGGGAGAGCTGGAAGTAGATCCGCATGCTATCGGTCATTATCCGGGCGCGTTCTTCCGGGGGTTTGGTTTGAAGGGATTGCCCGCTCAGGGCGGATGCGGCAACGATCCAGAAAAGGGCAAGGAGGTATTTCATGCGGCAGGATGCATATAATTTTGCGAATGGGATTTAACCTGGTCGAACGTTTCGGCGTACTGAGGGTGGTTGGTGCCCATCATCCGGTCCCAAAAATTAAAATACAGCCCAAAGTTATAGTTTCCCTGCTGATGGTGCAGGTTATGGTGCGTGGAGGTGTTCATCCACCCCCAAAACCGATGCTGGACGAAGCCTCGGGGGAACAACTCGTACCCCAGATGGCCAAGGATATTAAACACCATCGACCAGTTCGCAAAAAACAACATGGCCAGCGGATGCACCGGGATAATCAGCACGATCAAGGGGACAATGCCAAACTCCAGAAACGCTTCCAGCGGGTGAAAGGAAAACGACGCCATGGGCGTAGGGTTGAAGGACTGGTGATGCACCTTGTGGATCACCCGGAACAACCTGAGGTGGTGCATTAGGCGGTGCATCCAGTAGAAATAGGCGTCGTGCAACACGACCAGCAAGGCCATGGAAAACAACAGGTAGCCAAGCCCATAGGTCTCGATTTCGGCGTATTGGCGGGTGTACCCAAATTCCTTCAGAACGTGGACCAGCGTGGCCATGCCTGCAAAAATAACTGCGGTGTAAAAGGAATGCCGCATTTCCGCAAAAACCTGGCGCCGGCCCGGCGCTTCCGGTTTGATCTTAAGGTGGCCCAGCTTGCGCTGCATCCACACGTAGAAGATCAGGTAGATACCGCCCGCCGTAACGAGGTAGCGGGCAAAAACGAAAAGGGCCGCAATGGCCCAGAAAGGGAGAATAGGAATCTCCGGGAGGATATGTTGCATGGTGATCAAGGATTCAATTGGTTCAGGGAAATAATCAAGAAGGTCCTGTGTCGGTTTCTACAAATTAATCTGATAGGTCTTTCCTCCCAGGGTGAGGGTAGCCGTGCCGTTTCCGTTAAACTGAATGGCGCCGCTGTAGGAATAGCTTTGCCCCAGGCTGCTGGCGCCCGAAACGGTGAATGTGGCCGAACCCGATTCGATTTGGTACGTCGTTTTGCTGACCTTTAAGTCGCTGAAATTCACGGTCACGTCGCTGGTAAACGTGGCTTTCTTTCCAATCTGCATTGCCGCTGTCCCTTTATGGATATACCCTCCTGCCAGGTTGTAGGGAGCGGAAGCAGGCGTCAAACCGGTGATTTTAACGGTCGCTACTCCGGTATTGCCGGAGGAAGATACCACAGCGGTGGTATACTGTCCGGTGGCATTCGCCTTGAAATCGACCGATTCCGGAACCTTGAGCTGGGAGCAATTAACGACCCAGGACCATTGGTTGGCATACGTATAAGAGGCTCCTCCTTTGGATTTGGACAAACTGAAGGAAGAGTCTTTGGAGACGCCGCACCATTTCCCCGCCCCATACGTTCCGGCCACGGAAGCTGCCGTCAGCGTTGTAGTAGAAAGCCCGCCGGTTTCGGAGCTCACCGCGTACTCGACCGCGTAGGCGGCTTCTTCTTCGGTAACCAGGCCGTCGAGGTTCGTATCGTCTTCCTTTTGGCACCCTGTGAACAGGATCAACGCGGCAAAAGCCGTCAAAGCAAGCATTCCTTTGCGCATCTTCATGTGTTGTTGTATTTTTTGTTCAAAAATGAATTGATGCCACAAAGGAAAGGGCAACCTCCTGCCGAAACAAAAAGATTCAATCAACTGCAGGAAAAATCCCATCACCGGCAAGATGGGAGGGTAAGAGGAATAGACGGAAGGTAAAAATCAGACAAAACAGAAAAAACCACCCCGCCGGGCACTTTGGTTTTCCGGGCGCCCAGACCTTCCAGGTTTCGAAAACCTGGAAGGTCTCGTTCCCAAAATGCCCGGCAGGTTGGAAAAAACCTGCCGTTCATGGGGATAAATTTGCAGCACGTTGAAGGCATTTGGCTATTGCGTTGACTAGGCGTACATTCAGGAAATAATTAACCCGCTGCCATGGATTCGATGATGAAAAAAAAACACCCCATTTGGGTTTTCCATGTCCTGGGCTGGATTTCTTTTTGGTTGCTCGTATTTGGGTTTCTGATCAGCTATTTCCCGTTTGGGATTTCTTTGTTTTTTTCCCTCCTGCATACGGCCAGTCTGGTCTTTCTTTTTTACCTCAACACCCTTTTTCTTGTAGAGCGGTTTTTGGAGAAAGGGCGGTTCGCCTCGTATGCGTTCTGGCTCCTGCTGCCTACCGCGGTTGTGCTGGCTATTCGATATTCCATTTTGCAGACCGGCTATTTTAGCCACCCGTTAAAGCCTATCATCTCTATCCAGGAACGGACGATCCTGTTCACGGCCTTTAATACGTTTGTCGTGCTGCTGGTGAGTACCTTGTTTCAGCTTCTGCGCAACCGGAGCGAGCGGGAGAAAAAACATCTGGACATCATCCACCAGCAAAACGAGGCCCAGCTCCAGTTTCTGCGCTCCCAGATCAACCCCCATTTCCTGTTCAACACCCTGCACAATATCTACGCGCTGGCGGTCATTAAATCCGACCAGGCGCCGGCCATGATCCTTCAACTTTCCGATCTGCTGCGATATGTCGTGTACGAAGGGAAAAATGCACGGGTTTCCCTGACCAGGGAAGTCGAGCAGATCGAAGGGTACATCCGTCTGTTCCAGATGCGCTTCCCGAAACCAAAACCCATTGCGCTCCAGGTGAAAGGAGATCTATCCGGTTGCACCATTGAGCCGATGGTGCTGATTCCTTTGGTGGAAAATTGTTTTAAGCATTGCGATCTGGACATCAACGACCAGGCGTTTATTCAAATCGACCTGGAAGCCGACCACCAGGCAGGGGTCATAAAAGCGGCGACCCGAAATACGTTCTCCAAAGAGGATACCCAAAAAGACCGGATTGGCGGGGTGGGCCTGGAGAATATCCGCAGCCGCCTCGATTTGAAATACGGCAGGGAATATGCGTTCTCCCACGGAGAAACCGCAGAGGGAATTTATCAGGTTTCCTTAGTTTTGCCCTTATGAATCCGATCAAAACCCTTTTGGTAGACGACGAATACCTGGCCCTTCACCTGCTGGGCGAATTCCTCCGGCAAATTCCCGGCATCGAGGTCGTAGCCCAGGTGACCTCGCCCATGAAGGCGCTGGAGATCCTTCAAGCCGAGCCGGTCCAGTTGCTGTTCCTGGATATTCAGATGCCTCTACTGAGCGGAAACAACTCGTTAAAGACCTTGAAAAACCCTCCGCTCACCATTTTCACCACCGCTTATGATCAATACGCGGTGGAGGCCTTCGACCTCCAGGCGGTCGATTATTTGCTCAAACCGTTTTCCTTTGAGCGCCTGCTCAAAGCCGTCAATCGGGCCAAAGAATTCCTGGCCCAGGAAGAACTGCAGGGCGAACCCCGGGAAGAAGCCAAAACGCCCGTGCCAGAAGCCCGCTTCATGAGCGTTCGGTCGAACGGCAAACTGATCAAGATCTTCTTCGAGGAGTTGTTATTCATAGAAGGGCTGGGGGAATACGTCAAATTCCACTGCGTCAGCCAAAAAATCGTCGCCTTAATGTCCCTGAAAACGCTGGAGGAAAGCCTGCCGGCAGGGCGGTTCCTGCGGGTCCATAAATCGTTTATCGTAGCCGCCGACCGGGTGACGGCCGTGGAAGGCAATCAACTGCTCCTCGGAGCGGATAAAATCCCGGTGAGCCGGGAGAAAAGGGACCAGGTTCTTTCCCAAATCTTTGGGAAAGAACCTTAATCCGTTATTAGACTTGTTGCGACGGGATCATCGCGAGTTTAAAATGGCTCTTTTCCGCCCACACTGCGCCTTTTTTTACCCAAATTTCGAGGATAACATTCGGTTACCTACGCACCGTTTCTTTTGCTCTTCCCGCTCGGCTTGCGTGTGGATAATAAAAAGGCCGGATAAAAATCCCGTTCAGGAAGCTGTCTGGGTCGAGCTGACTCTGGTAAACGACTCCGGAGTAGGATTCTTCCAGCAAAAGGCGGGCGGTTTCTGCAAGCGGCACCGGCAATAAGAATGTGATGTTTATTTTTAATACGAAATAGATTTTGTTATTTATAAAATTTTCCAATTAATCAAAGAAAAAAATTGACTTTTTCCGGTTTTTTTCTTAAAATTTAATCCGCTTACACAAATATTCCTCCCCCCGTCGAGGGACTTTCACAAGCCAGTACGTCGTTTCCCCGAATTCCTTAGATTCTCCCGCGCATCCCTATCATTCCCCTATTTTTTCCAAGTAAAGCCCGTAATCATGAAAAGCGCATTGCTATTTTCAGGGTTTGTGGTCTTGGTCTTTTGTTTTGCCCAAGGGCAGACGACCATCCAATTGGGAAGCGGAACTGCTTCCACCTCCACGACCGGCGCATCTCCCGTCAATATCTATTACGCCAGTTCTCACCTTCAAATCGTATACACCGCGGCAGAGCTAACCGCAGCCGGCGCCCGAGCGGGGAGGATACAAAAGCTGGGGTTTTATATCGAATCGGCGCCCAGCTATAACCTCCCTAACTTTGCAATAAAACTGAAGCACACGGCTGCTACCGACGCTGCCACCCACGACCCAGGTCCGTTCACCACGGTCTTTAACGCCGCTACCTATGCGCCCGCAGCCGGAGGGTTCCACCTGCTCGCACTCAGCCAGCCCTTTCTGTGGAACGGACAGGATAACCTGCTGGTCGACGTGTGCTTCGACCGCGTTCCCGGGTATTCTTCCTCAGGGACGGTGCGGTATTACCAAGCCCTCAATAGCGTGCGGTACATCCGGTCGGATAGCGAAAACACGTGCGGGCTTCCCACCAGTACCAATACGAATGAAAAGCCCCAGCTTCAGCTGGAGTTTGCCGCATCCCTTTCTAACGATGCCGGTATTTGGTCGTTTGACGAACCTAAAAACTTCTGCGCAGGAACGCACCAGATCAAAACGACCATAGCCAACTTCGGGTCGAACGCCCTGAACAGCGTTCGCGTCAATTGGTCGATAAACGGCACCGCGCAAGCGCCCCTGAATTACGCGGCGCCCATACCGCCCTCCGGCCAGCAAGGCAGTACGGTTAATGTGACGCTGGGCAGTTTTACATTCGCGGCCAGAACTACGTACCTGTTCAAGATCTGGACTTCCCTGCCCAATGGCGCCGGCGACCCGTTTCCTGCCAACGACACCCTAACCCTGACCCTCGGCCCAGGCCTGAGCGGAAGCTATACCATCGGAGGCGCCAACCCGGACTTCAACTCCTTCTCCCTGGCAGCCCAGGCCCTCGCCAACTTTGGCGTCTGCGGACCTGCTACCTTTAACGTTCGCAACGGCACCTATCAGGAACAGGTCACCCTCGGCTCCATACCAGGGAGCAGCGCCCAAAACCCCGTTGTATTTCAATCTGAAAGCGGCAATGCGGCCAATGCCATATGGACCTTCGCCTCCTCCAGCGACGCGGCCAATTTTACCCTCCACCTCCAGGGGGCTCAATGGGTAACCTTGAAAAACCTTAGCCTGGAAGCCTCCGACAACACCTATGGCCGGGTTTTGCTCCTCTCGGGAGAAGCCTCCAACAACGCCTTCGAAAACAACCGAATCAGGGGCCCCCTGATCACCTATTACTCCGGCAACCGGCAAGTACTGATTTACGCCGGCGACCCCGTCCTCAAAGAGAACAACACCTGGAAAAACAACCTTCTGGAAAATTCCGCCTACGGGTTCTATTTTGAAGGCGGATACAATCTGCCCTACAAAAATTTTCGGCTGGAAAACAACCGGCTGAGTAATTTCCAGGCCGGCGGGATTTACGCCAACTATATCCAAGGAATAGCGATCCTGAATAATACCCTGTCCACTACCTCGATCAACACAGGCAAAGAAGGGATTCACCTTTCCTCCTTTACCGGAGCAGGGCAAATCTCCGGAAACCGCATCTATGGGCTAAACGAAGGCAAGGGCATTTACCTTTATGAAGTCAACGCATCGGATACCCTTCCTTTTCTGGTAGCCAACAACTTCATTCACATCGGCGGGCAATCTACCTCATTTGGCATCTACTCGTCCTACGGGAACCACCAGCATTTTCTTTACAATTCCGTCAACCTGACCAATACCTCCGGCAACAGCGCCGCTTTTTACCTGTATTACGGATCCAACAAACGGCTTCAGAACAACATCCTGTCCAATAAAGGCGGAGGGCTTGCCCTGCAAATCAATGCTTCCGGAACAACAGTGCGCTCCAGGTACAATGACCTGTATGCCATAGGGTCCGCCCTTGCAAGTTGGAATGCTTCCAGCGCCACCCTTTCCGATTGGCAGCAACAAACGATGCTGGATTCCTTCTCTATCTCCCAGGACCCCCTGTTTGTAGCAGATACCAGCTTCCATGTGGTGCAAATCACGCTTAACGGCGCCGCATTACCCGACACCCGGGTCGCTACCGACATCGAAGGCGATCCGCGCAACACCTCCCAACCCGATATCGGAGCCGATGAATTTAATCCTCCTTCACTGGATGCTGGGCTAATCGCCGTAGCCCCCGGCGCATTCCCTTTCGCCCCGGGAAGCCAGGAGGTATGGGCCGTACTCAAAAACTTCGGGGTGAACCCCATCACCCGCATCACCCTGCAATGGATGGTAAACGATACCCTGCAGACGCCCCGCAACTGGACGGGAACCCTAAACTCCAAAGACACCCTGCACATCAAGCTGGGAAACGCTTCCTTTGCCCTGGGCAAACCCTATACCTTGAAAGCCTGGGGCAACATGCCCAACGGTATGGCCGACCCCGTCGCAGTCAACGACACGGCTACGAAGGTGAACGTCTATGCCGGTCTGGGTGGCGTCTTCACCATTGGTGGTAGCAACCCTTCCTTCCAACGCATTTCCGATGCGGTTGCTGTTCTGAACATCGGCGGGGTATTTGCGCCGGTGACCCTGAATATCCGGAGCGGGACCTATACCGAGCAGTTCTCCCTGCACGAGATTCCCGGCGCAGGCCCCAATGCCGGCGTGACATTCCAAAGCGAATCGGGAGACAGTGCCAGCGTGACGATCACCTTCAACAACGCCACCTACGACAAATTATATGTTGTGGAACTGGATAACGCCAAATGGGTCGCATTCCGCAAGCTGGGCTTTCGAAACGGAACAGGGTATTACACCCGCATTTTTTCCCTTAAAGGCGCCCTGCAAAACATTCGGCTGGAAAACCTGCGGCTCGTCGGGGAAAGCACTACCTCCAGCGGAACAGACAAAGCCATCCTGTATGGGGACAACCTTTTCATAGAGGAATTTACCCTTAAAAACAACGTTTTCGAGAACGGAAGCTACGGTATATATGGGGGCGGCTTGTACGACCGGTATTCCAAAAAAGTTGTTCTGGAAAGCAATACCTTCCTCAATAGCTATGTTTCCGCCGTCTTCCTGAGGTACATGGAGGATTGCCGGGTAGAAAAAAACAACATCCAAACCCAGTCGGCCTACTACAACACAATAGGAATCAACCTGTTCTACTGGAAAGGCCCCGGCCAAATCCACTCGAACCGCCTGGCCAGATTCCGGCGCGGTGAAGGCATTTCCATGGAGTCCTTTACCGGAACGGCCCAAAATCCAATTTTGGTCTATAATAACTTCGTCCAGGCAGAAGGAACGGAAGAGTTCAGAGGAATCGATTTCCGGTACAACTATTTTACCTATCTGCTGCACAACACCGCCCGTAACCTAAATGTACACAATGCATCCAAAGCTTTTTATGCCTACAGCGGCAGGGACAACCGGTTGATCAACAACATCTTCGTCAACTCCGGCGGAGGATACGCGTTTGAAATCGGGAGCGCCGGCATCTTTGCCGAATCCGATTACAACGACTTGTACGCCACGGGCGATTACCTGGCGTTCCAGACCATAAAAATTGCCAATCTGGCAGACTGGCAGGCGGCCTCAGGCCTCGATGCGCACTCCCTTTCGGTGGATCCCCGGTTTACCACCGACACGACCTTTGCCGTTACGCAAATCGGCCTCAACAAGGCCGGCGCGCCGGCAGGCATTTCCACCGACATGGAAGGGCAGCCCAGAGATCCTCAAAAACCGGATATCGGAGCCGACGAATTTACCCCATCCGCCATTGATGCTGGTCTGGAAATGCTGGAAACACTCGTTTTCCCTTTCCCCGTAGGAGAACAACCTTTGGTGGCCCTCATCAAAAATTACGGCGCCAATCCATTGCAAAACCTGAGAATCGAATGGAAGGTGAATGGCATCGCTCAACCTCCGAGGGATTGGACCGGCCTGCTCCTTTCCAATGACACCGCGCGGATTACGCTGGGCAACGTATCGTTTATGCTGGGGCAATCCTACCGCATTCTGGCCTGGACTTCTCCTCCTAATGGGTTTGCAGATCCGGTCCCTTCCAACGATACGCTTGCGCTTGACAGCCTTTATGCCGGATTAGGAGGAACCTATACCATTGGCGGTACGGCGCCTCATTTTACTACATTCTCGGCAGCGATCACCCAACTTACCAGGGGCGGCGTCCATGCGCCGGTCTTCTTTATGGTTCGAAATGGGACCTATACCGAAAAATTGCACCTGAAAACCATTCCGGGAAGCGGACCGGAAAAAATTACGGTGTTCCAGTCGGAGAGCGGAGACAGCAGTGCCGTCGTGCTGACGTTTACCAGTACCGATTACAACGCCAACTACCTGATGCAACTTTCCGGAACCTCCTATACGGAATTTCGAAAAATGACGTTCCGGCCTGGAGGGACCCTGTACACCCGTGCCGTGGTGCTGGCCGACGGCGCCCACCACATCGTTTTTGAGTGCAATGTTTTGGAAGGGCCCTCCAACAATTCCTATTCCGATGTCAATGCATTAGTTTACAGCTACAACAGCATTGGCGACGCCAACAGGTTTGCATCCAACCGGTTTCAGGGGGGGGCCTTTGGCATGTATATTTACGGGCCGTACAACAGTGGAAATTACGCCAACGGCCTGGCGGCCGACAGCAACCAGTTTATCAATCAATATTACCGGGCCGTCTACCTGTCCAGGATAAGTAATCTGACGATGTTTTCCAATCGGTTTACGGCTTCCGTAAATGCCCCGGGATATACCGGGATCTACTGGACAGACGGAAAAGGAGAAAGCCGGATTTCAGGAAACCGGCTTACTGGACTAAAGGACGCAACCGGCATTTACCTGGTGAGCATCTACGCGACCGAAGATAAGCCTGTAACCGTCGACAATAATTTCATTCATACCTGGGGAACCCAAAACTACCACGGCCTTGGGCTGGGGTCTTGCACCCAGGTTGACGTAGTATTCAACAGCGTACACAATACGACCACGCATGCAGAAAGCAAGGCCTTTTATAATTATTACGGAAGCGAAAACCGGGTTCTGAACAACCTGTTCATCCATAGCGGAACGGGGTATGCCTATTACAATTACTATACTTCCGGCATCCTTAGGTCTAATTATAACGACCTGTATTCTGCCGGGACCAATGTGGGTTATTGGGGAGGAAATGTGACCAATCTTGCTGCCTGGCGCACCCGAACACTATTGGACTCCAACTCCATATCGGTAAAACCTCGGTTTCTTTCCGATTCAGACCTGCACCTTACCGATGTGGCGCTGGACAAATCGGCCATTCCTTTTGCCAGGGTGCAGACCGATATCGACGGGGAGAAACGAGATCCAGTTAAGCCGGATATGGGGGCCGATGAATTCTACACCTCAGCTAATGATGCTTCCGTGGCTTTGATCTCTGCTCCAAAAACGCCTTTTGCGGCCACGGCGCAACCAATCCAGGTTACCCTGTTCAACAACGGATTGGATACCCTGCGTACCGTGGAGATCCGGTGGCTTGTCAACGGAATCGCGCAAACGCCTTTGACCTGGACTGGAGCGCTCAAATCAGGCCAGGCGCTCGATAACCTGTCTGTTGGGGTGTTCCCCTTCCGCGTCGACAGCAGCTATTCGCTCGCGGTGTATACCCATTTACCCAATGGGCAGTCCGACGAAGACCCCCTCAACGACACCGCCAGAGTCGGCAACCTTTACGCCGCTTTGGGGGGAATCTATACTATTGGAGGAACAGCTCCGGATTTTCCTACATTCTCCAAAGCAGTTGGCGCGCTTTCCAAAGGCGGAGTAGTAGATGCCGTCGCCTTCAAAGTCCGCAGCGGCGTGTACACCGAACAGCTAGTTCTTCCCTTTATTCTGGGAACGAACGCAGAAAAAACCGTAACCTTTGAATCCGAAGAAGAAGACAGCGCCCGCGTCACCCTGCAATTCACAGCCACCAACCAGACCAACTTTGTCCTGCAATGGAACGGGGCGCATTGGCTGCGCTTCCGGAATATGACCCTGGAAGCCAGGGACGCTACCTATGGCAGAGTGCTGGATATCCGGGGGAACGCCGGCAATAACCGCCTGGAGTATTGTACCCTGAAAACGAAAACGGCGGCGAGCACCGATGACCGGGTAGCTGTAGTGTATTCTGGAGCAGAAGTGGACAGCAATAACGTCTTTTCCGGAAACACGCTCGTCAACGGCAGCTACAGCTTTCTCCTGCAAGGGCAAAACGATGCCAATCCCGATTACGGCGTCCAACTCATCGGAAATTTGCT
Source organism: Haliscomenobacter sp. (assembly GCA_016713275.1). Lineage (GTDB taxonomy): Bacteria > Bacteroidota > Bacteroidia > Chitinophagales > Saprospiraceae > JADJPL01. The sequence goes on along the minus strand of JADJPL010000006.1, from coordinate 151,788 downwards.
GGTGGATCCATATTACACCGGAGTTTATCTTTCCTACCAGGAAGCGCCAGAGGTCAGTGCCAACGTGCTCCGAACCTCCTCCTCGTATTCCTCCTTCCGGGGGCTTTATATGCGGTATAGCAAAGGCAGTTTCCGGATACGGGGCAATACCCTCACCGGAATAAAAGCGGGAAACGGCATCCTGATAGAAAACTCCCAGGGCCTCCAGGGCGCCGATGGGTTGATTGCCAACAATTTCATCCAGGTTGGCGCCGGGAGTAACTACAGCAGGGGGCTTTACCTTTATTATTGCAGCCTGATCAAAACCTACTTCAATTCGGTTCATCAAACCAGCACCCGTTCCGATGCCATCGCTTTCGGAAGCTACCAGGGTAGTTCGATCCGGCTGCTCAATAACCTCTTCGCTAATAGCGGAGGCGGACTGGCCATGGACTGGCAAACTGGCGGGATCAATGTGTCCAACTTTAACAACCTGTTTACTTCGGGCGCCCAGTTGGTCAAAACGGAGGCGAAAACCTATGAAAACCTCGAAGGGTGGCGCTCTGAAGCGGGGTACGACCTCAATTCCTTCAGTATCCTGCCTCCATTTGCCTCGCCGGGCGACCTCCACATGGTTTCTAGCGCCCTTAACGGGGCTGCAACCCCTGTTCCGGAAGTGAAGATGGACATCGATGGGCAAACCCGCGACCCGCAACGCCCTGATATCGGGGCTGATGAGTTCTTCCCCATCGTCAAAAACGACGCAGGCGTGGCAGAAATCCTTTCCCCAAACCGCCAGACGCCCTTTGGCGCGGGAGAACGGAGATCCGGCTCGCCATCAAAAATCACGGCGCTGATACCCTGAGAACAGGTACGATCCAATGGCAAATCGACAATATCCGGCAGCCGGCCATTGCATGGAACGGCATCCTGGCCTCCGGACAATCCGACACCCTCACCGCCGGGCTGTTTACCTTCAAAGCAGGTATAGGCCACGAGATCCTGGCCTATACCGAATTGCCCAACGGCCAGGCCGATCTACAGGCTTCTAACGACTCAGCTGCAGTTACCGGGCTTTTCCCGGCGCTGGCAGGCACATATACGATCGGGGGCGCATCCCCGGATTTCCCTTCGTTCTCCGAAGCGGCAAGGAGCCTCAACGAGGGCGGCATCCTCGGCGCCGTGACCTTTGATGTCCGCCCGGGCATTTACAATGAACAGGTGGTTTTGAACCGTATCCGGGGGGCTGCGCAGGAAAAACCGGTGGTATTCCGTCCGGAGTCCTCCGCCTCGGTTACGTGGCGTTTCGACCAGCAAAAGCAAACGTCCAACTATCTGTTGCTTTTGGACGGCGCTCAATTCATAACCTTCCGGGATATCCAATTTCGTACCAACAGCCCGGTCTATGGCACGCTGATCGACCTGCGCAAAGGGGCTTTCAACCTGCAGTTTCTCGGCAATAGCTTTCGGTCGGAAGGCGCCGCCGCCTCGCCGCTGGTTAACGCTGCCTCTTCCTCTCCGGGAGGCTTCGTTACCTGGGCGGGAAACCGGTTTGAGAACGGAGGCTATGGGCTGTACCTGGCGCCAGGAGCAGCCGAACCGGGCCAAGTTATTGATGGCAACGAGTTCGTCAACCAACGAAATGGAGGTATTTACCTGCGTTACCAGCAGGGTCCCATCATGCGGGGAAATAAGATTGCATCTCAAAGCGCCGGGAATTTCTACGGTATTTTCGTCCAAAACAGCGGAGGAGGGATGCGCATAGAGAAAAATCAGATCAACGCAGCCTCCGGCAGCGGTATCTGGTTGTATGATTGCAGAGGAAACACATCCAACCGCATGCTCCTGGCCAACAACTTCGTACATGTGGCCGGGGCCAAATCTGCCACAGGGCTCTATGCCAATTACAACGAATACCTGGATATTTACTACAACAGTATACACCTGACCAACAGCGATCCCAACAGTCAGTGCATCCAGGTTTCCTCTTCCGACCATGTGAACCTGGTCAATAACAGCTTCTCCAATGCCGGAGGCGGATACGCCATCTATGTCCCCTATCCGTACGGCGTAGACAATATGAATTTCAACAATTACTACATTACCGGAAATAAATTCGGGTTCTGGAATTACAACACCGCAGTAAATTTACCCGCCTGGAAATCGCTCACAGGAAAAGACAACCAGTCCGTCTCCGCAGATCCGCTGTTCGTTTCCGATACCGACCTGCACTGTTTTCAACCTGCTCTGGACAGCGCAGCTACTCCTCTGGCTGCCGTACACGACGATATTGACGGAGAAGCGCGCAATGCCGGTTATCCGGATATTGGCGCCGATGAATTCAGCTACATTCTGGACGATGCCGGCGTAACCGCCCTGCTGTCGCCGGTTTCTTCCTGTGCCGCCGGTGCTGCTATGCCCGTGAAGATCCGGATTCAGAACTACAGCGGGTTGGCATTGGGCAATTTCAACGTAGCTTACCGCATTAACAAAGGGCCTGCTGTCGTCCAAAATGTTGGCAGCCTGAGCATCCGGCCGGGAGCAAACGCCGAATTTACCTTTACCGCCACCGCCAACCTCAGTGCACCAGGCAACTATTTCTTTGACGTCTATACCCTTTTACCCGAGGATACCCACCCCGGGAACGATACCTTGTCCGTTGAAGTACAAAACCTCGTCTTCCCGGCAGCGGTTGGCAATATGCTTCCGGCAAACAGTGCTTCGGGCATGAATCTGCCTATCGCCTTCTCCTGGTCGCCGTCGACAGGTGCTACCCAATACGATTTCTACCTATGGAAATCCGGAACCAACCGTCCGGCCCAACCAACCGCTTCCGGTCTGGAAGACATCAGCTTTCTGTACCGGAGCCCGTCGCTGGACCTTTGGAGCCGTCTACCAATGGCAGGTTTCGGCAAAAAATCCCTACTGCGCCACCGATGGGCCGGTTCAATCGTTTACCCTGATCGATTTGCCCGATCTTTCCGTACGCAAAGTACAAATCCCCGCCTCTGCTTTCTCCGGGCAACCGATCGATCTGACCTGGGAAGTACACAATACCGGAAAAGGCGGTACGGGAAGTGCAACCTGGTTTGATGCCATCTACCTGTCGGCCGATCCTTTCTTCACCAGCGAAGTTGATCCGCTTTTGGCCAGTGTGCCCAGTTTAAGCGCGCTGGGTCCCGGACAAAGTTATGCCCATTCCGCTACCGTAAGACTGCCGGAAGGCATTTCCGGGGAATATTACCTATTCGCCCGGACGGATGCTTATACGCGGGTTCAGGAGAGCGATGAGACCAACAACGCCGGTCTTTCGCTGGCTCCGGTCAATATTGCCCTTACCCCTCCGCCCGACCTCCAGGTTACCGGCGTCGTTGTACCGAATAATGCCTTCTCCGGCGCATCCATTGCCATTTCCTGGAAAATTACCAATAAAGGGACCGGCAATACCCGGTCTGCAGGATGGACCGATTACGTCTATTTTTCTAACAGCGCGGTTCTGGATCCTTCCAATGCTACGCTCCTGGGAAAAACGACATTTTCCAAAGCGTTGCAACCCGACAGCAGCTATGCGCAAATGCTCACGGCTCCTTTACCGGAAGGGATTTCGGGCGTTCATTACGTGCATGTGCTGACCGACTTCTTCAAGCAGGAATACGAACATGCCGCTGAAAACAACAACGCTGGTGTCAGCACAGCAATTAACGTGATCCTTACGCCGCCTTCCGACCTGATCGTGAGCAGTTTGGAAATCCCGGCTTCCGTAACCAACGGAGCCTCATTTACGGTCAAATGGACGGTGGGGAACCAGGGAGGGTCCGATGCCAAGTCCCCCTGGAAAGATGTCGTCTACCTGAGTCCCAACCCCACGAACCTGGTTCTTTCTGAAACTATTGTCCTGGGCGCCCAGGTCCGCTACCAGGCCTTAACTCCCGGAGGCAGCTACCCTGTTTCTCTTAATGTCAAAGTTCCCGGGCAACTGGCCGGTCCCTATTATGTTTACATCCATACGGATGCGGATCAACAGGTATACGAATACAACCTGGACGGAACAACACGCGGCGTTCAGGCCTCCATCAACCTGCTGGCGGCCGATCTTTCCGTTTCGCTGGTCCAGTATCCTTCGCAGGGAAATTCCGGGGATACGCTGACCGTAAGCTGGACGCTTAAGAATACCGGCGAAGGAAAACTGCCCGCCGGTTACCTTACCCAAACGGTCTGGCTCTCTGCGCAAAGCGCGTTTAACCCGGGAACTGCTGTGCAAATTGGCCGGGATTCCCAGCAAGTGGAACTCGAATCGGGCGCCGGCCTGAGTAAAAAGCTACAGTTGCGTCTGCCCAATGGTATCCAGGGTACTTATTATCTGTTCGTTTGGGCAGACCCCAACGGCCAGGTGTTCGAAAACGGCCGAACGTCCAACAACCGCATGACAGGCGCCGGGCCGGTTACCGTCAAACTATCTCCATGGGTCGACCTCGACGTGCTGGCAATGAGTTACCCCGCAACTGCCACTGCAGGTCAACTGATCGGGATGGAATACCAGGTGAAAAATATCGGCTCCCGAGCCGCTTCGAACGAAAGCTGGAGAGACCGCATCTACCTGAGTGCCTCCGCGTTGTGGAATCCCGCCTCTGCCCTGCTGGTAAGGGAATTCATCCAGGATAAGCCGCTGGGCAAGGATTCCGTATATTCTGTTGCCTCGCAGATCAGCCTCCCTGCTACCCTAAAAACGGGAAGCTACTACCTGCACATTCTTACCGATGCGGCGAACCAACTCTTTGAATACAATGGAGAAGGGAACAATCACCTGGCTGGCCCCCTGATCGAAATCCAGGCTCAGCCGCCGGTAGACCTGGCAATGGTACAGGTTTCTGCTCCACTCCAGGCCAATTCTGGGAGCCAGATTACCGTACAATGGCAGGTCAGGAACCAGGCGGGCACGGAAACCACCTCTCCCGCCTGGGTAGATGCTATTTACCTCTCCTCCGATACGGTTTACCACCCCGATACGGATCTGTTGCTGGACACCCTCCTGAAATACGGGCCTCTGGGCGCCGGACAAACCTACGCTGCTCAACGAATCATCCTGCTTCCACCATCCCTGTCCGGGACTTACTACTTGCTGACCGTAGCTGATTACAGCGGTTTGAACAATGACTCCAACCGGGGCAATAACCACCGGGTACTTCGCAATCCTTCCGGAAACGTCCAACCCATTCAAATTGCGCTGACGCCACCCACCGACTTGCAGATTACCGCGATAAATGCCGCTTCGCCCGGCATCGCCGGGCAAACCGTGCGCGCCATCTGGACCGTTCGCAACCAGGGGCAGGGCAACACCCCAGTCGCCGCCTGGTCCGACCGCTTCTTCCTGTCGAATGATTTTGAACTCAATGCCTCTGATCTTATCCTTGGCACAAAAGCCCACGCCGGCGCGCTGCCTGCCGGAAGCGCCTATACCGACACGATCGATTTGTTCCTTCCGGTTCATCTGAACGGCAACTTTATTCTACTGGCATCTACCGACGTAAACAACGCCGTTTACGAACACCTTGGAGAAGCCAATAACCTGGCTTCCTCCGCCATTTCCATCGCCCAGCCGCCTTCCGACCTGGGGTTCTCAACGTTCGGATGCCGGATACTGCCCTTGTTGGCGCTCCCATCGCGGTGGCGTGGACGCTGCACAATACAGGACTTAACCCAGCTTCGGGGCAAATGCGCGAAGCAGTGTATCTGTCTGCCGATCCTGTCTGGGACGTCGGGGATGCCCTCCTGGGAATCCGAAACGCTCAGATCAATCTCGGGCCCGGCGCCACACTGGAGCATCAGCTTACAGCGCCGTTAGCCAAGGTTGCGGCCGGCGATTTCTACGTCCTTCTCCGAACAGACATCCTGAACAACATCCTGGAAAGCGACGAATCGAACAACCTGGCTGCTTCCGAAAACCGGATTCATACGAGCGTCCAGCTCCTTCCCATTGGAGAAACGGTCCAGACGGCAATGCCCAATGCAACAGATCTGTACTACCGGATCGAAATCCCTCCTTCCCTGCACGGAGAAACCATGTTGCTGACCCTTAACGGGGATACCCTGAACGGCGCCAATGAGATGTATCTCCGCTTTGGAGACCTTCCTTCTCTGGTGCTGTTTGACCTGGCACACGGAGAAGCCGTATCGGGACGTCAGGAGATCATCGTGCCCGAATTGACTACAGGGACCTATTACCTCCTGATCCGTGGGAATACCCGAAGCGGGTCGCAGCAAAACATCCGGCTGCTTGCAGAAATCCTCGTTTTCCAGATCCGGAAAGTACAGGCGGCAAAAGGAGGAAATGGCGGGCAGATCACGCTCCGGATCGATGGGTCAAAATTCGAGCCGGGTATGACCTTCCGGTTGGAAGGTTCGAACAGCAATCCCATTACGGCTACCGCTGTGTGGTATGTCGATCGAACCCGCGCATTTGCTACGTTTGACCTTCGCAGCCACCCTCCGGGATTTTACCACCTCACCGCCCGCAAATCCGGAGGCGCTACGACAACCCTGAACAACGCCTTCCAGATCGAATCCGGCGGATCTCCGCTGCTACTGACCAACTTTACTGCCCCGGCTAATACCCGGCCGCGGCAAATCGTCGCGCTTCAGGTCGACTTTTCCAATGGGGGTAACCTGGATCTTCTGAATCCAAGCGTCATCCTCTCCAGTTTAGGCGGAGCGCCCATCGCGTGGACCATCCAGGGATTGGATGAACAAAAGACGGAACTCGAGCTCTTTTTTGCTGAAAAATCCGGCCCTCCCGGCATCCTGCGCCCGGGCAGTTCCGGATCGGTGATCGTCTATGCCAGAGCGGATGCTGCCCTGTTCTTTACCCTGATCAATGCAGAGGTAAAATAAGCGGGCAGGATGGCAATGGATGGTTTTCTTTCAAAATGATCGAACTATGGCAACCAGGAATTATAAATCAACCCAGCAACCGATGAGCAGCCCGTGGGCAGTTCTTGCGCTCTGGCTCTTCGCTTTCCTTCCCTGGGTGAATGGGCAAAACACCATTTACTGGACAGATAGCCTTGCCGGGCGGTTACAGCGTTCTTCTGCCGATGGGGCATATATCCAAACCTTACTCGAACGCCCCCAGCTTGGCAGTCCGGGAGCGCTGGCCATTAATCCGGGCGTCCGGTTGTATATCGGCGACGGAACCCGCATTTCCAGGCAGAACTGGATGGAAAGAACCCGGAAACGTTTTTCGACCGGAACCACCGCGGTTACGGCTATTGTAGTCGGTCCGGATGGTAAAATTTACTGGACCGATATCAGCGGTATGGTAAACCGGGCCAATGCCGATAAAACCGGAGTGGAAACCTGGATATCCAAACCCAGGGTCAATGCCCCAGGGGCGTTAGTCTACGACCCCAACACCCTTCGATGGTATATCGGCGACGGCAACCGGATTCTTTGGGCAAATCCGGCAGGGGATACCGTTGAGGTCTTGATCGGTACCGGGATAATTTCCGTCAGCGATCTGGCGATTGGAACGGATAAAAAACTTTATTGGACCGACCGGGGCAGTAGCCGGGTAATGCGGGCAAATGCGAACGGAACGGGGGTTGAACAGCTCCTGGCAGCCCCGGCGGTTTCCAGTCCCGAGGCAATCGCCATCGACCAGACCGCCACCTCTACTACCTTATTGGTCGCCAGCGGGAATAAGATCCTCAGGGCGGAACTAAATGGGTCCAATGTCCAAACGCTTGTAAGCGAAAGCCTCAATTTGGTTTCCGATCTCGCCATCCAGCCAGGTCCTCTGTGTATCCCTGTGACCATCCTCCGGCAGCCTGCCGATACCGCCGTTTGCGAAGGGGAAGAGCGTGTTCTTTGGCGTCCAGGTCCAGGGAACCAAACCCTACCAATACCAATGGCGAAAAAACGGCCAAAACATCTCAGGAGCGACTGCAGACACGCTGCGGCTTCCATTGGTTCAACTGACCGACGCAGGGCAGTACGATTGCGTCATCAAAAACGCATGCGGCTCCATCACCTCGAGAAAAGCGGAACTGACGGTTTATCCAAACCCCAAAGCAGAAATCCGGACCATTCCGCAGCCGCCTGAAATTTGCAGGGGAACCAAACTCCAGGTCGAAGGCAGGATAAGCGGAGGCGCACCCGCTTATACGTTCAGGTGGCAAGGTGATTCTATTTATCTGAGTCCATTGAACGCGCTGATCACAACCTTCCAGGCAGATACATTTGGGGTATTTCATCTCTTGCTTGAAGCAACTGACGCCCGCGGATGTTCAGGCTTGGATACCCTTCAGATTACGGTCTTCAACAACCCCAAGGTACAGCCTGTTGCCGCTCCCAACCCGGTTTGTCCGAATGACCCGGTACAACTCCAGGGCAACCCCACGGGTGGGTCTGGGCAGTTTGTCCGGCACGAGTGGACTTCGGCAAACGGCGGTTCGTTCACCGCCCAGAATATCGCCAATCCGGTGTTTTCTGCTTCCCTGGTAGGCGTGTATACCCTGACCTATAAAGTTACCGATAGCCGCCAGTGCGAAGGAATTGGACAAGCTGCGGTTACCGTTAATCCAAGGCCCGCCGTAACCCTGGGTTCCAACAGCCCGGTCTGTGCAGGCGCAGGGCTTCAACTCACCGCCGCCGTAAGTGGAGGGAGCGGAAACTATGGATACACCTGGGGCTTCCCCAATAACGCTAGTTCAACAGCGCAAAATCCGCTCATCGCTCCGGCGGGCATCCAGCATACCGGAACCTACCGGGTCACCGTGACCGACCTCAACACCGGGTGTACCGCCACCGCATCGATCGACGCGCAGGTCATCAAGGTGGAGGTCCAGGCCAGCATCGGCCGCACAATATGCCTTGGCGACAGCCTTTGCTCACGTCTCAAGCCAGCGGAGGACAGAACCGTATACCTATAACTGGTTCCAGGGGTCTATCAGCCCCGCGAATCGGTCAGCAATACAGCCTTTTTCAGGCTAACGCCTACTGCAACCTCCCTTTATATTGTCGTGGCGGAAGATGCCCGGATGTGCCGGGATACCGATACGACGATCGTTCGGATATCTGATCCAACGGTAGGGATCACTCCTTCTAAAACAATAGCCTGCGAAGGAGATGCCGTGCGGCTCACCGGAGAAGCAACAGGAGGTGTGTCCGGTTATTCTTTCCGTGGGAGCCATAACCTGGGAATTTTGACTACCGTAGAAGATTATCCCAAAACTACTACCACCTACGGCCTTACCGTGACCGACTTCATCGGCTGTGTAGATTCTGCCAATGTCACTATTCAGGTCGATATTCCCCAGGTACAAATAACCGCCAATCAAAATCCGGTTTGTCCGGACGAGCTCGTCACCCTCACCGCCAGGGCAACAGCGGGTATCGGACCGTTTACGTTTACCTGGAACCGGGGTACCCGTATCACCGACAACGGGTCGCAAATACAGGACCGGCCCAATGCCGAAACGGTATACAAAGTCACCATGGAAGATGCCGCAGGCTGTCTGGCTACAGCAGAATTCACCCTCTTGGTCTTCGATCCGCCCCAGGTAAGCGCCTGGACGGACAAGGTGATTTGCCCGGGAGAAAAAGCGCTGATCAAAACATCGGTCAAAGGCGGCACGGGCCCCTTTGTCTATCAATGGAACCCCGCTTCGAACGACCAACCCAACCACGAAGTTGGGCCATTATTTACCAATCAAACCTTTTACCTTACCGTAACGGATAACAATGCCTGCGAAGGATACACCTCCGTTTTGGTGGAAGTATACCCCGAACACAAAGTCACGGCTGGTTCCAATCAGCCGATCTGTGAAGGGGAGGAACTGAAACTGACCGCCACCGCAAGTGGCGACGACAGCGGGTTTGATTTTGAATGGACCCTTCCCGACGGAAGCAAGCAACAAATCCAGAACCTGACCATCTCCAACGCCCAGGCAAATACCCACTCGGGTGCATACACCATCCGGATCACCGGCAAAACGACCGGATGCAAAGCCGACGTAAAAATCGATGTCAAGGTGTACCCGGCGCCCCAGATCACAATCAATGGACCTAAGGAAGCGTGCGAAGGCGCTGATATTTCCCTCCAGGCCAATCTCGCTCAGGGAGATCCCAACGACTACGAATTTACATGGAGCACCCCGGACGGAAAATCCGTCGACGGCCAAAACCTGCCTTTGCCAAAAATCAGCTCAGTCAGGCCGGAAAATACACGGTTACCGTCGTCCTTAAAGGCAGCGCCACCTGTCAGGCCTCTGCCTCCCATAATCTCAACGTCCACGCCAGCCCCAGAGTGTCCCTGGCTACCGACAAAACCCTTCCCATTTGCCGGAATACCGATGTGAAGGTCACTGCTGCCTTCACCGATGAAAAAGGAACCCCGCTGGCGGTGAAAGACGTAAAACGATACCTCGACGGACAGCAAATCACCGGGCTTCGGTTTGTCGACCTGACAGGCACTGGCGAAGTATTTCATTTAGGAGATGATCAGACCGAAAAAACCAAAACCTTCCGGGTGGTCGCCACAGACGATATTGGTTGCGAAGGAGAAGCATCCATTCAGATCACGGTGATCGGGCCGGAGTTGAAACTCAACCTGGACAAAACCGATGTTTGCCAGGATGCCACGATCCAGCCACCACAACCTATACTGCTGGCGCCAACCCCAAATTCACCTGGAACGGGTTCAACCTGGATGTCAGTCCCTCATCAGACGGAAGTTCTGCCACACTTTCTGCTACTACTGGAAGTCATTTGGGGATTTTGTCCAGCGTAACGGTAACGCTCACCGACGATTCCCAATGCAAAGCCGCAGACAGCAAAGAAATCCATGTTTGGGACAACCCCGATTTTTCTATTATTGCGGACCCGTCTCAGGTTTGCAAAGATCAGGATGTAAAATTAAAGACCAGTTATATTCCTCATTTTCAAACTACAACGGAGTACAAATGGAGTACGGGGAGTTCCGATCCGGAGATCACTGTAAACAAAATTCAAGCTACCGAGACGTTCAAGGTAACGGTTACCCTCATTTCACCTGCGGGGACCAAGTGCGAAGGGAAGAATTCTTTGGAAGTCCCGGTTGGAGAATTAAAGGTCAGCATCGCCAAAAACAAAGACAGTGCTTGCCCGGGCGACGAAGTGATCCTTACGGCTAGCGCGGAAGGAGCAAAAAATCCAAAATACAAATGGGATAATGAGGAATCCGGAGCTCAGCGCAAGGTTACCCCATCCGTAACTACCCTTTACCGGGTGACGGTTACCGACGGATCCTGCAAAGGCGAAGAACTCATTCAAATAGAACGGGTCAATTATGAGATCCGGGTGAAGGCGGCCCCAACTACTACCTGTCCAAAAGAAAAAGTGATCTTGACTTCCCAGGTGATTAACTCTCGGGGTAATCCGGTAACTACGTTTAACGACTTTTTGTACTGGCCAGAAATCCCCTATACCGGCGCTGGCCCGGTGGAAGTTTTTCCGGAAAAAACAACCACGTACCATGTTCTGTTGGTTTTCAAGGATGGGTGTACGTTTAAAGGGGAAATCCGGGTTGTTGTCAATGAATCTCCCAGCCCGCTCGAAGTAACAGCCAAAACCAGTTCATCCTCCTGTTCGGATAAAGGGGGTGGAAAAATTGAACTCGTTGTTGGCGGAGGGCTGGGAAGTTACGAAGCGGCATGGAGCGACGGAGGTAGTGGCCTCACGCGAAGTGACCTGAAAGCAGGCACCTATTCCTACACCGTCACTTCCGGCTCGGGCGCCTGCAAAGTGACGGCTACCGGTTCGGCTACCGTCGATGATCCCAAGCCCCTGAAAGTTACGGTAAACGGAAGCTCCAACCTGTCTATCAGTATCGGGCAAAACATCGCGCAGATCGAACTCACGGCCTCGGCTACCGGCGGCACGGAGCCTTACACCTTCAGTTGGGAAGGAGGGCGCAAGACCGTCACGGGCCCGGGCGACTACCCCCTGAACGTCACCGACGCCAACGGCTGTACGGCCAATGCCACCGTCCAGGTGCGCCGGACGACCATCATTGTATCCAGAGACCCCAACGATATCATTGGTCCGGAAGGATACGGGGAACCGCGCTGGGTGTCGGTCAACGAACCCTTGCCCTACACGATCCGCTTTGAGAACGACCCGAAATTCGCTACCGCTCCTGCTCAGAAAGTAGTGGTTGAGCATCATCCGGATCCCAGTTTGAACCTGTTCTCCATGCGCCTCAGCGACTTTGGTTTTGCCAACCAGCGCTTCCACGTGCCTGTGAATTCCACGTTCTACAGCGAACGCCTCAACCTGCGGGATTCCCTGGGTATTCTGGTCGACGTCACGGCGGGCATCGATGTCACCCAGAACAAGATCTTCTGGATCTTCGAATCCATCGACCCGCAGACCGGGCTGGCGCCATCCAATCCGCAACTCGGCCTGCTTCCCGTCAACGACCCCAAAACGCATAAAGGGGAAGGGTTTGCCTCCTTTACTATTGCGCCCAGGAAAACTGCGCCGACAGGAGACTCCGTCCTCGCCAAAGCAGCCATCGTTTTTGACGTTAACGAAACCATCGCAACCCCACAGATCTTCAACGTCATCGATGCGGTAGCCCCTCAAAGCCGGCTTGCCGACACCAGCACCGTTACCCTGGACATTCCCGTCGTCACGCTGACATGGAACGGCTCAGACGACCCCGGCGGATCCGGAATCCGGAATTACAGCGTTTATGCATCCGACGACGGAGGGCCATTTACCCCTTACAAGGAAGGCATTGCGGAAAAACAGATCGATTTCGCCGGAACGCCAGGGCATAAATATGACCTTTACGTTCGGGCTACCGACAACACCGGCAATCAGGAAGCAGAGAAAATCCGGGCTGAAAAAACCGTCTATTTGAAGGACCTTCCTGCGTTGGCTCTTTACGGAATTTTGGACCATTATTGCGCCGGCGACAGCATCTACATTCAATGGGCCTCCAGTCAGGTCAGCGCAGTTCATGTTTATTTCTATCCAGGTGCAGGAAAATCTTCGGAGCTCCTGGCGAGTTCTTTACCTGCTTCTGAAGGCATATTAGGCTGGAAAACACAGCCCAATTTCACAGGATGTGGGGATTGTGCCATCATGGTCTTCGATACGGCAACAGGATCGGCTTTGAAAGACACCTTTTCTCTGACGATCTATCCGTTGCCTTCCGTAGATGCCGGCCCTGACCGGGTTGTCTGCATCGATCAACCCGTAGGCTTGTATGGGAGCGGTGCGAAAACCTTCCAATGGAGCCCGCCTCAAGGGTTGAGCGATACGAAAATCGCCAATCCGGAAGCGGTCATTACAAAAAATACGGTGTACTATCTTGAAGGGCAAGATTCCCTGGGATGCAAGGGCGTTGATTCCGTTGTGCTTACTTTTGCCAATCCTGTTTCTACTTACCTGACAGCTCTGACTTGCGATACCGCCCAGTTAGGCATCCGTTCTCAGAAATTCACTGGCGCCAATGGTTGCGACAGCTTGGTCTTTACGACATTCCTGCCAGATTCCTTGCCTCCTGTCGTCCTATGCAATGCCATGCCGTCGTTCAGGCTTGACACCACCGGAAACCTGGTCCTTACCGAAACGATGCTTCGGCCTTTCCTATCCGATAACTGCGGGGTATCAAAAATTTTATTTTCACCTTCTTATTTTACTTGCATAGATACCGGACAACAGACCCTGCAGGTAGTCGTGTTCGACAATCTGGGCAACAGCACATCCTGCGCGTTCAAGTTGCGCGTTCTGCCTTCTTCTTTTTGCCGAATCCGGCTGATCAATACAGAAGGAACTACGGTGGCTACGCCCTGCGCCTGCCGCGGAAACGGCTGGTTTGACGAAGAGGTTACCGTCGTTTCGAGCACCGGAGAACTATGGCAAATCGATACCGCAACCCTCCTGAATCCGGCAACCAATTTGCCTTATCCACGGAACACCATACTGACTGAGATGCCGGCGGGCTCGGGCCGTTACCGCCTGAAAGGCATCCACCAAAGCGGGATCGGTTACATTGTCCGGGTTAAAAGCCCGGCATATCCTGGTCTGACGATTCCGCTGGCTAATACCTGCTATTATCCGTCTCCTGAAATCGCCGGCCTGGATGACGCATACTGCCAAACTCAGAACCCGTCACTATTGAAAGGATCAGCAGGAAGCGCAATCGGAACAGGTTCTTTTACCATCAACGGCCAACCTGCCACAACATTTAATCCGGCAGCCCTAGGCAAAGGAGACCATACCGTCAAATACCGCTTCGACGCAGGACTGCCTCCCCAGGAAATGCTCAGGATCCCGGCTGCGTCGCAGAAGCAGTCCAAATCGTGAGCGTGGAGGGAACAGGCCACCCGGTTTGCGGAGGCCAGGGGAATTTCTTCACCTTCGCCTATTTCGGAGAAGGCACCCTACCAGTGGGAACCAGCTGTTCCATACCCTTAGCGGTGGAATCGTTCAAGCCCTTTATCGTCGCCAACTACCTGCCCGAACAGAAAATCAGCGACTTCCAGTTTAGCCCCACCCTTACCGGATGGAATCCCGGCGACCCTATCGACGCCAATACTACTGTCCGGATGACTTACGTTGCCCAGGATAATTTCGGCAACCGGGACACGTTCGCTTTCGACGTGACGTATGTGGACAAAACGGCGCCCTCCATGAAGTGCAAACAGGCAACCCTTGTCTTAACAGCAGGGGGAACCGCTACGTTGGACGCCACTATGGTCAATGACAACAGCTTCGACGGTTGCGGGATGCAAAAGCTGGCGCTTAGCCGGACGGCGTTTAGCTGTGCGGATATCGGCCTGCAGTCTGTCCGGTTGACCGGTACCGATATCAACGGGAACACGGCATTCTGCGAAACGACGGTCACCATTCAGGATCCCATCCGGCCCGTTGCCCGTTGCCGCGATACAGTCATCATCCTGGATGTTGCCAACCAGGCAACCCTCCCCGTTGATTGGGTCGATGCCGGATCCAGCGACAATTGCAGCCTGACTTCCTTTACGCTAAGTCGCAACCGTTTCGACAGCCTGAGCATCGGCAGGCAATTGGTCACCTTAACCGTTTCCGACGCGCAAGGCAACCGGGATTCCTGCCAGGCAACCGTTACCGTTATGGCCAGGCCAACCGCCGTGCTTGATTTGCCCGACTTTGCCGAGCGCATCCTGATCTACCCCAACCCGGTGATGGACTTGCTGACCGTAGAAGTAGACCTGTACAAAAGAGAAACGCTCACATTCGAATTATCGAACCCCATGGGGCAGACGGTTTACGACGGAAGGGCAGATCAGGTGTTGAAAGTGAAAAAAGACATCGATCTCACCGGCTGGTCCAGCGGCGTGTATTTGCTGACCATTCGGAACTCAGAAGGATCAATAATTTCCTTGAAAGTGATCCGGCTGGAATTTTGATGCAGCGTATGAAGACATGAGTTGAATCGGGCGGCGGAGCCCGCATGCATCGCCATCGCAACTTATTAGACTTGTTGCGACGGGATCATCGCGGGTTTAAAATGGCTCTTTTCCGCCCACACTGCGCCTTTTTTCGGTTACTTAGCCCGGCTATGCTCCCTCAAAAAGCCTTCGTGTGGACAGAAAACAGCTCATTTTTCCCACCACGCTGACCCGTCGCAACAAGTCTATTGAAAAAAGGCCTTAAATTCCGGAGGCGGGTTTAAGGCCTTTTTCCTGTCGAGGGAAAACGCCCCAGATCCCTTCGCCGTTATTTTTTCCCAAATCGTCGAGAGAAATCCACTCTTTGCAGACCAAAAGGTATATTTGTACAAAACGCTGAAATATGCTGTTGACGTGGATGAGCTGGTGGCAGTCCCTCTCCGCACCTGAACAGGTCTTTTGGGGAATCGGATTGATATTCAGCTTACTGTTTATCATATACCTTCTCCTTCAGATCATCGGCCACGAAACCGACCTGGATCTGGATCACGGAGATGTAGACTTTGCCTTCTGGGGGCTGAGAAGCCTGCTGGCCTTTGGTATGTTCCTGGGTTATGCGGGCGTTGTTGCGTTGCGCTTGGGGCTGGGTCTTTGGGCGGCTATCCTGGCAGGAGGGCTTGCCGGCGGCTTGGCGGCCTGGCTTTCGTATCTGGTGATCACCACCCTGCTCCGCTTGCAATCCAGCGGCACGCTCGATGTGTACAATGCGATCGGGCAAAAATGAAGCGTTCACCTCCGCATCCCCGCAAACCAGCAAGGAACGGGCAAGGTCTTTGTCGAAGTCCAAGGCGCCCTCCGCGAGCTGGACGCCATCACCAAAGGGGATGAAATCCCCACCGGCGCCACGATCACTGTGGATCAGGTTACTCCGGAAGGGGTGCTTGTGGTGAGAGGGGTAAGCGGTTAAAACATCGTAACATCGTAACATCTTTATAAAAATGCTAGACTTCCTTTCGTTTATCGGTTTGCTTGTAGGTTTCCTGGTGGTTGTCGCCATGGTCTTCATTTCCCGGTACAAACGCTGTCCTTCGGACCGGATTTTGGTCATCTACGGGAAAACGGGGGTGGGACAATCCTCCAAATGTATCCACGGTGGGGCGGCTTTTATCTGGCCGGTAATTCAGGATTTTTCGTTCCTCGACCTGACTCCGATCTCCATCGACGTGGATTTGCGCAATGCGTTGAGCAAGCAAAATATCCGCGTGGATGTGCCTTCCCGCTTTACTGTGGGGATCAGTACCGAACCTGCGGTGATGACCAACGCGGCGGAGCGCCTGCTTGGACTTTCCCTGGACGCGATTCGTACGGTCGCCCACGATATCATCGTGGGACAGATGCGCCTGGTCATTGCTACCATGGACATTGAAGAGATCAATACCGACCGCGACAAGTTTTACACCAACGTTTCCCACCACGTGGAAACGGAGTTGAAGAAGATCGGTTTGCGCCTCATCAACGTAAACGTAACCGACATCCACGACGAGTCGGGCTATATCCAGGCGTTGGGTAAAGAAGCTGCCGCTAAAGCCATCAACGACGCCCGGGTCTCCGTAGCCCAAAAGAACCGCGACGGCTCCATCGGGAAGCCGAAGCCCAGCGGGAGATGCGGATCAAGGTATCCGAAACGCAGGCCCTGGCCAACATCGGGGAAGCAGAAGCCGCCCAGCTCCAGCGCTCCAAAGTAGCCAATGCCGAAGCGATCGCTGCCTCCGGCGAGGCCGAAGCGCAACAGTTACAGCGTATCCGGGTTGCTGAAGCCAATGCCACCGCCGTGGAAGGCGAAAACCTCTCCCGCATCCAGGTCGCCAAGTCCGAAGCCGAGCGGCGTCAGGCAGAAGCGGAAGCCCTTCGCGTAGCCACTGCCTCCGAAAAAGTACAGACGGCAAAAGCCCTCGAAGAAGCGTACAAAGCAGAACAAGCCGCCGAAATTGCCCGCGCCCTGCGCGAAAAAGCAAGCCGGGAAGCCGACGAAGTCGTGAAAGCCGAAATCGAAAAGCGCAAACAGGAAATCGCCGCCGAAGCCCAGGCCGAACAGATCCGCCGCATTGCCAAAGGCGAAGCCGATGCTATCTTCCTCCGACAGGAAGCCGAGGCCCGGGGTCTCTATGAAGTCTTGAGCAAACAAGCGGAAGGCTTCCAGAAAGTGGTCAACTCCGCCGGAGGCAATACCCGGGAAGCCGTCCTGCTGATGATCGCCGACCAACTCCCCGAACTGGTCCGCATCCAGGTAGACGCCATCAAGAACATCAAGATCGATAAGGTGACCGTCTGGGAAGGCGGAAATACTTCCGGCGACGGAGAAGGGAATTCCACTTCCAAATTTATCTCCGGCCTCTACCGCTCCGTTCCCCCGCTCAACGACTTGCTGAATATGGCGGGCATGGAACTGCCGGAATACCTGGCGAAGAAAAAAGAAGAAGACAAGCCGGCCTCGGAATCGAAAAAGGATTAATCTGCTCAGACCAGCGTTTTCAACGCTTCGAGATTGGCCACTTCGTCAAAAATAGCCCGTACGGGGATATGGAAACCGGGAATCACCCGGCTTTCCATATCCTCGCCTACTACAAATACATAGGGCTGGAAATAGACTTTATCCTCCGGGCTCAACAAGAAGAATTGCTCCACTCGCTGACGAAGCGGATCAACGATCCAATATTCCCGAACGCCGTGCGCCGCGTAATCATCCTTTTTAATCCCTCTGTCCAGGCGTTCCGTTTTGGGAGAAAGGATTTCGACAATCAGGTCCGGCGCGGGAAAGAAAAGCTGGTCTTCTTCAAAGGCAGCCATTTTTTCGGCTGAAAAGAAACAAATATCGGGCTCGTAATCGTTACGCGTGAGGGAGATCATGGCTTTTTCTATGGCAACCTTCCCAGTTTTCTCGAAGAAGCATAAACACTCATTAGCCTGGACAACAGGTCCAGTGCATTCCAATGCCTCCTTTTCACCGGAGAATGCGCCACGATTTCCCCATTAATAAATTCAGCCTTCACCTCCTCGGTAACCCATTCCCGGAATTCCTGGCGGCGGCGTCTTTCTTCGTTCAAAACGGCCTGCAACGCGTTCACCTGATCCGGCGCGTCCGGCAGGGACAGCAGTTTTTTGGCGTAATCGTGCATCGGATACATGGCGAAAGCGGTTTGTATATTTATTAAAATAACCTGTTGGGGTTCGTTTTAGTTTCGAATGGATCGCTTTCTGTTCTCTTTCACCTTTTAGGCAAATTAAAAGTACAAAAAAGGCCAGCGTCTTCAATAACAAGAATTCTCTTCTTTTTCGGTTGAATTCCCTCCAAGTTCCCTATTTTTCCCTCGTACAATGCCAAAAAACCAAATTGCATGAGATTCCTTTTTATCCTTTTACTGGGCGCCACCTCCCTGGCTGCTCAATCCGCTCAGGAGGCCGAGATCGCCCGCTGGAAAGCCCAGGCGCAACAAGTGACCATTATCCGCGACCAATGGGGCATTCCCCATATTTACGGAAAAACCGACGCTGACGCCGTGTTTGGAGTCCTCTACGCCCAGTGCGAGGACGACTTTTTCCGGGTGGAACACAACTACATCGAAGCGATCGGGCGGCTTGCGGAGATCGAAGGCGAATCGGCCTTGTATCACGACATCCGGGCCCGTTTGTTCCTCGACACCCTGGAGGCAGCCGCCATCTACCAATCCAGCCCCGCGTGGATGAAAAAACTCCTGAACGCCTTCGCCGATGGCGTAAACTACTATTTATACACCCACCCCGAGATCAAGCCAAAACTCCTGACCCGCTTCCAGCCCTGGATGCCGCTCACCTTCAGCGAAGGCAGCATTGGAGGAAATATCTCCGCCGTGCCTCTGAATGGTATACGCGCGTTTTATGGGCAAAACCGGGCCGGAACGTCCTTCCTGGAGGAAACACCCAAATGGGAGGAAGAACCCACCGGCTCCAACGGCTTTGCCATAGCGCCCCTTAAAAGCGCCACCGGCAACGCGCTGTTGCTCATCAACCCCCACACGTCGTTCTATTTCCGTTCCGAAGTGCATATGGTCAGCGAAGAAGGACTCAACGCTTACGGGGCAGTTACCTGGGGGCAGTTTTTCATCTATCAGGGATTCAACGAGCATAAGCCACCGGATATAAGTCGTACAAAAAAACCATGGACATCCGGACCAATTCTTCCAACAACACCGTCTTTGCCGACAAGCAGGGCAATATCGCTTACTGGCACGGCGACTTCATGCCCAGGCGCAACCCAGGCTTCGATTGGGAAAACCCGGTCGACGGCGCCAACCCGGAAACCGAGTGGAAAGGGTTGCACAAAGTCAAAGAGATCGTACAGACCAGGAATCCGGCTTCCGGATGGATACAAAACTGCAATTCCACCCCCTTCACTGTGGCAGGCAGCGCCAGCCCACAAGCGTCGTATTATCCCACCTACATGGCGCCGGATGCCGAAAACTACCGGGGCGTGAACGCCGTTCAGGTGCTTTCCAGAACGAACTCGTATACCCTCGACAACCTGATCACCGCCGCCCCTGACCCCCACCTCGCCGCTTTCGATAAACTGATCCCCGCCCTGGCTTCGGCATTCGACGAGCGCGCCGCTCAACAGGATCCGCTTTGCGCCGCTTTAAAAGACCCAATGGACCAGCTACGCGCCTGGAACCGCAACTGGGGCGCCGAGTCCGTGCCTACCACCCTGGCCGTCTACTGGGCAGAGAAGCTCATGGCCTCCATCCGCTCCAAAATCCAGCCCGGAGACCCCACCACCCAATGGGCGCTGGTAGAATACATGGTCTGCAGAAGCAGCGCCCAGGAAAAAGTACAGCGCCTTCAGGAGGCCGTCGCTGAACTCACCCGCGATTTCGGAACCTGGAAAACACCCTGGGGAGAGATCAACCGGTTTCAACGCCTCACAGGCAAGGTCCAGGAGGAGTTCGACGACCAGAAGGCCAGCATCCCGGTTGGGTTCACCGCCTCCATGTGGGGCTCCCTGCCCGCTTTTGGCGCCCGGACCGCCCCCAATACCAAAAAAAGATACGGGTACGTAGGCAACAGCTTCGTCGCCGTAGTGGAGTTTGGAGAAAAAGTCCGGGCCAGATCCATCGTTACCGGCGGGTCCAGCAGCAACCCCGCCTCCCCGCACTTTAACGACCAATCGGAAAGGTATGCCGCACACCAGTTTAAAGACGTGCTGTTCTACAAGGAGGATGTGATGCGGAATGCGGAGCGGACGTATCATCCGGAGTGAAGGACGGTGGACGGTGGACGGGGGAGACGGGACGGGGGACGGGACGGGGAGGGACGGGCGGGGGGGGGGACATTTGGGAGCGAAGTGCGAGGTCTAACTGCAAGGGTAAGCGTAATTGGTGAAACCAGGTGATCGCGTTCAGAAGGAAAATTGAACTAGTTTAGAAGCCATCTCAAAACTGAAGAATATGGCGTTCTCCCCCTTTGAAGGGGGAACGTGCTTCGTCAGCCTTTACCATGGGGTTAAGGAATACCCCCCACACACTGGAAAGCGTTTTGAGATAACTGCTAATTCTTTTTTTTGTTAACATGTGTGCTCCCCAACTGTATAAAGAAGCAAACTAAAATTTCAGGCAGCCTCTGAACCTCGTCCTTCCTACCACGCACCTCGTAAATCGTCCACCGTCCACCGTCCCTCGTACATCGAATCATCCCGATTGGGAAATAAGCTCAAGCCGGTCTTCCTTGAGGAGGATGATGCGGTTTTTATCCAGTTCGATGAGGCCGTCTTGTTTGAATAGTACGAGGCCGCGGGTGACGCCCTCTCTGGAAATACCGAGGAATTCGCCCAGTTCCACGCGGCTCAGGGGGAGTTCAAACGTGGGATTTTGGTATACTTTCCGGGCGAAGAACAGCAGGGCGCTGGCTATCCGGCCATTGGTTTGTTTGGCCGTCAGGCTGATAAACCGCCGGCACACGTTGAGCTCGTCTTTAGAGATATCGGCGATGATCTCGAAAGCAAACTTGCCATTGCTGTAAATCATTTCTTTAAACGTGGAAACATCGATCATGCAAACCTCCGTCGGTTCGATGGCGGTAGCAGAGTAGAGGTTGGTCCGGTTGCCAAAAATAGTGGAGAGGCCGAAGTAGCAGGTCGGAAAACAAATCTTCAGGATCGCTTCCCGCTCCTCGCTCACGTGCTGATGCAGTTTGATCAATCCCTTTTTCAGATAGAAGACATGGGAGATCAACAACCCCTCCTTGAACACCGTCTCCCCCTTTTTAAACGACACGTGCTGGATATTGCCGGAAAGAACGCCGAGTTCTTCATCCGAGAGGGCGGCAACCGCGCAGGATTTTACCTGGCATAGTTTACAGGAAGAAATTTCAGTGGCCATAGGTTTAATCGTTCACCCGGCGCTGTGATTAATATCAATTTCCGGGAAGTAAGATGTCAAGTCTAAATATTTGATTACCAATTTTTTAAGCCAGAACTTGCACATAGAATCAATTTGGGGTTCTGATTGCATTGGTAAACTAAGGTTAAATTAAACAAAAATGAGAACGTTCCTGTGCCGAATTGGATTAATCTTGCCCGCAGCGCTATTTGCTTTGTTCCTGCTGCTGATCCTCGTCGGCGCCATTTCGAATTCCCTCGGCGCCGGTCCGGTTTTTTTCTGTACCTTCTATTGCAAGGCGGGGGTCGTCTTATTCGCGCTGGCCGTAGCCGCGTCCATATATACCCAGGCGAAAGCTTGCTGCGGATGTAAGGAAAAGGAGAACGTAGCGAAGTAGCGAGGTAGCGAGGTAGAAACCGCCTTGCCTCCAGAAGCACCCTACCCCTCAACGCCCCAACGCCTAAACGTTACCCCCGTTACTAAAAAAACAGGGACGCCATCCCGCATGGATGACATCCCCGTTTTTTTTAGATCAAGCGATCCCGAGAATTACTGGATCAGCCACATTTTGCCGAAGATGTCGTCTTTTCCGGCATATTGGCGCTGGAGAGCTTCCGCCAGGTTCGCTGGGTTGGTGATGTCTTCGCTATTCGGATATTGGTAGCGGAGTGGAATTTTGCCGGCGTTTCCAATGCCAACACCCGTTAAGAACGCGGGGATACCCGTACGGCGGTAGTTGTAATAGGCCTCCAGATCGGAGCCTTGCGCCATTGCGAGGTATTTCTGCTTCAGGATTTGCTCCAGACCGGTAGTGTTGTTGCCAGCATACTTGACGTTGGCTTGCGCGTAGTAGGTATCGAGGTTAACCGGAACGGTCTGGGTGGTGAAGTTGCCTAATGCAGCGCCCGGAACGGCGAAAAACACCGTGAGGTTGCCGGTAGAGATGCCATAGAAAGCCATCGAAGCGTTGATCCCTTTTTTGTACCAGTCTTCTGCATTGCCGGTTGCCCAGCCGCGGTTGATCCCTTCAGCGATGTTGAAGCACATCTCAGGGTAGCCTGCCTGCACGATGGGTTCGCCTTCGAAGGTAGCGTAAAAGCGCTTGCGGTTGATCAGAGAATACTCGCCAATCTGGGCTTTGTAAGACATATCGTCGAGGCTTTCTCCAGTGCTGGCGCCAGCAAAAGCATCAAAAGCCGTGGGCGCTTTTCCTGCTTTCACCAACGCTTCGGCAGGTTCGGCCACCACGAACAAACGTGGATCCTGATACTCCTTCAACAGGTCGATATACAGTTTGGACGTGTTCTCGCGAAGGCGTCAAAACCCGTAAGAACTTGGGTTTTTTCGGATAGTAGTTGGCAGCCTGGCCACCCAACGCCAGAAACTGGAGATTGTCGTCGATACTGCTCATCAAAGGGTACTTGGATGGGTTGCCCAAGATCTCGGCAAATTGCTGCCTTGACCTTCACGTCTGCATCAGCGTCTTTCTTGCTCAAGCTAACCAGTACGCGTAAGCGGTAAGCATTGACCAGTTTTTGCCACTTCGTCAGATCCCCGCCATAGAACCAGTCGCCGTCTGCTTTCTGGCCGCCTTTGGCAATCAGGGAGGCGAGGTCGGTGTTGGCCTCGTCGAGCCACTTCAAAACCTGAATATAGATTTCCTTTTGGGTAGCGTATTTCGGAGTAGTGTTCTCCAACCCGCTCAACGCCTCACCTAAAGGAAGATCGCCTACCTTTTGGGTCATGTTCACGAAGTGGTAAGCGCGGAAAAATTTGCCCAGAGCGCTATAGGGATTCACCACTGCGGCGCCCCCCCGGATGGCCTCTT
The DNA here is from genome assembly GCA_016713275.1 of Haliscomenobacter sp. Classification (GTDB taxonomy): domain Bacteria; phylum Bacteroidota; class Bacteroidia; order Chitinophagales; family Saprospiraceae; genus JADJPL01. The sequence goes on along the minus strand of JADJPL010000006.1, from coordinate 128,158 downwards.
CTTCCATCTTCTGGACGTTCTTCAACCGGGTGTAGTCCAAAGAAGCGGAGCCCGACCAGTATTCGTTGGTGCCGTAATAGTTGTAGTTGATGCAGAAGTACTGGTTGCGGCGCATGGTTTCGTTCCAGCACTCGGTATACAGGTTATTGAGTGCGCCATTGAGGATCAGGGAAGCGGGAGAGTTGGTCGCCCGGTTCGGATCCGCTTCCAATTCGGCGAGATCGCAGGAGTGGAAGGTGAAAGAGAAGATTGCCAGCAGGACAATCAAAAATTTATGCAGTTTCATGATGAATTTTTTAAGGTTAAAACATGTAAATGATCGCCCCGGCTTGGCCGGGGCGGTTGTTTGCATGGTTTAGAATTTAAGCTGAAGTTTACGCCATAACGCTTGCTGGTCGGCGTCTCAATATCGGTACCTGCGCTGCGGCCCACATAGGCGTCGAGATCGATGTCCTTCTTCTCGGCGAAGTACAGCAGGTTACGGCCGATCAGCGAAATGGTCATTTCGCGGAAGAACGATCCGGGTTTCACAGGCACGTTGTAGCTGATCACCACTTCGCGAAGCTTGGCAAAGGAGCGGTCCATCATGTTGGTTTCGTTCTCCTGGTAGTAGCGGCTGATCCAGTCCTGGAGGAAGGTCGCCGTTGTATTCGGCGTGAACTGCAGCTCGCTCAGGTTGGTGATGTTGCCGTAGATATCGGATTTCAGCGCGGCGCTGTTGGCAATCTGTACGCCAGAGCCGACCCAGGTGCGGTTGCCCTTGGTATCTTCGAGGCGGGCAACGCCCATGGCGCCTTCTACGGTAGAAATATGACGGCCACCGCGGAACGTCTGGCGCTGGATGTAGTTGTAGATCACGCCACCCTGACGGCCGTCGAACTGGAAGGAAACGGTGAAGTTCTTGTAGCTGAAGCGGTTGATGAACGACCACACGAAGTCTGGGTCCAGGTAGCCGAGCAATTTACGGGCATTGCCATTTACAGTAGACAAGCGAATGGGGCGGCCACCGTTGTCGTTGATGATCTGACCATCCGGGGTGAAGAAATAGCCGTTCGAAACCCAATACTCGTCGACGCGCCTGCCAATCTGCTGGCTGTAATCGTCCAGTTTCTCCAACTCCTTGCCTTCAGCATCTTTGTAGAACGACTCATAGGTTTCGCGGAAGGTGGAGAAGTTAATCATCGGCAGCCACTTGAGTTTGCTGGCAGACGCTTTGAACGGATCGGCTTTCAACACGATTTCCAATCCTTTTTTGCGAGTCGTGATCCCGTTTACGAGCTGGCCGGTATAACCGGTCGTCTCAGAAATCGGGCGCGCAAACGTACGGGGACCTTCCTTGATGTTGAAGTAGGTGAATTCCACATTAACCCTGTTGGTCAGCAAACCGAGGTCAAAACCCAATTCATATTCCGAACGGGAGTTCCGCTCCAAATCGGGGTTGCCCAGGGTATTGGTAAAGTAGGAAGCCGGTACGTTGCCATATGCAAGAGACGTCGAATACACGGTGGCGTTGCCATAGCTGGGGCCGTCATACGAAGAACGGTAGGTGTCGCCGTATTCGAGCGGGTTGCCGCCAAAAGGAGCGGCTGCCGTAGCTACGGTCGAAGAGATCAGACCGTCTTTCACATTGGCGTAAGCGCCGCGGAGCTTCAGGAAGGAGACCGGGCCCAGGGGCAGGTATTCCGTAACGATGGAGTTGGCGCCGAAAGATGGGTAGTAGAAGGTCTGGTTGCCTTCGGGAAGGGTGGAAATTTTATCCACACAGCCCGTATAAGACAAATTCATGTACCGGCCCAGGGTGATGTCCGTAGAGTAATAACCGGAAAGTACCGTCATGTTGGATTCAAAGCTGAATACGCGGGCGGGGTTCAACGAGTTGCTGAACGAGTATACGCCGGGGGTGATCAGGTAATCGGTAGAACCGTAGTTGCTGTTGAAGGCAAAGGTACGCACGTTCCCCCCTGCAACCGCGCTGAGGTTGATGCCATTGAAGCGCTTGTCGTACTGAAGCAAGATGTCGGTATTGTTTTCGAACAGGGTGCGGCGGTCTTCGCGGTAGTCGCCTTTGCGCTCGTCGCGTCCATAAGCGCCTGCGGAATACGGCATCTTTTCGGTGCGGAACAGGTCGTAGGTCGTCACGGAAGAACGTCCGGTAAGCTTCAACGCATCGGAAATCTCGTAAGAGAGGCTGGCATACCCAAACACGTCGTTCTTGTAGTGCCCGCGAAGCCATTCTTTAGCTACAAACCAGGGGTTGTTGTAGCGCTGGTATTCGGCATAGATTTGCTGAACGCCTTCTTTGCCTTCTTGCCAGATTTGCTTCATGTCGTCGACATCCCAATCGGCGCCGCCCCAAATGATCATGTTGTAGATCAGGGAGTTCGGGCCGTAGTTGACGTCCGGATAGTTGTCGGAAAACTGCCGGTTGAAGTTGATATTGGATTCAAACCGCAGGCGGTCGGTAAAGTCGAAGCCCAGGGTCGCGTTGAAGTTGGAGATGTTGAGGCTGGTGTTGGGCACTACCCCTTTCTGGTAGGAATGCCCAACGGAGAACCGCATGTCGTAGCGGTCGCCCGAGCTGGAGACCGACACGCTGTTGGTCGTCAGCAAACCAGGCTGGAGGAAACGGGTGAGGTTGTCCTTACCGCGGGGGATGAAGGGCGTAGGAATGCGCTTCCCGGTAGCGGGATCGATCGGGCTGTCGTACTGGGTGAGCAAGCGGCCGTCGAGCGGCGGCCCCCAGATATCGTAGTCGCCGTCGTTTTTTCCGCCCCCTCTGCCATCGACGAACTCGTAGATGCCGTGGTCGCCAGGGCCATACAGATCCTGTACTTTCGGAATGGCGTTGAAACCCGCTTCCACCATGGTCGAAGAGTTGAATTCAACGCTGAATCCAAGGTTTTTACCAACACCGCGCTTGGTGGTGATCAGGATAGCCCCGTTTTTCCCGCGGAAGCCATACAAAGCGGCAGCGGTGGCGCCCTTCAGAACGGTGAAGGTTTCGATGTCGTCCGGGTTGATGTTCCAGGTGTCGGAGTTGATCGGTACGCCGTCTACGACGTAGAGCAGGTCGGAGGCGCCGCGCAGCAGTACGTTGGGGCGGCGAAGCATTTCAGGGGAGGAACCGATGGTCAGACCGGCGATTTTTCCCGTCAACCCCTGAATGTTGTTCGGTTCACGGGCTTTGATCAGCTGTTCGCCATCTACGCTCTGGATGGCGGTAGTGACGCGTACTTTTTCCTTGGTGATACCCAAAGCGGTCACGGTAACTTCGGAGAGGCCAAGAGCGGCTTCTTCGAGGGAGATCTCAATGGTCGTCAGACCGGCAACTTCCACTTCTTTGGTGTCGTACCCCACGTAGGTAACCACCAAAACGGTTTCGCTGTCGGACAGTTTCATGGTAAACGTTCCGTCGATATCCGTTACGGCACCGTTGGAAGACCCTTTCACCAGAAGGTTGGCGCCGATAATGGGCTGGCTGTTGGCCGCGTCCATTACCTTGCCGGTTAGCGTGCGCTGGGCGAACGCCGACATGGAGAGCAGAACTCCAAATGTCAAAAAGCAGACCTTAAGCAAAGCCCATTGGCTTTGCACATTCAGCTGAAATTTCATAATTTAGTGATTGATTAATTAATTACTTCCTGCCGTGTCTAAGGGGCTTCCCTGGGCACGGCTTTTTTTGATCAATTGTCAACACAAAATTGAGGAAAACTCCGTACCGGGTTGCCTGAAAGGACTTAAAATAATCATTAAGGATTGGTTAATAAAACGTTGAAAACAAGACAAAGGCATTAACAAAGAATTCATCTTTGCTTTACATAGCCTTTTTTGGGGACCTATGTTTATTTATAGGAAACTCCTAATGAATTCTCGGACCTAAGCGAGGAGGAAGATCGCATGCCATTTCCTTATCCGGACGGGCTGAAGGAGGGGCGCCCTCGCCTAATACCTTATTTAATCCCCGAAGGAAATGCCCAAAGATCGGGCCACGCGCAAGAGGTAATGGTCGGGGGTAAGAATTTTATTTCCCTTGACCGCTTCGGAGATCGGAACCTGGCTCAACTGGTCGCCCTGGTAAGAGACCATGGTTCCAAAAACGCCATCCCGAACGAGTTCATAGGCTTTCACCCCCATAGCAGAGGCCAGGATGCGGTCGAACGCAATCGGTATCCCTCCTCTTTGGATATGGCCAAGAACAGTGGTGCGGATCTGAGCGGGGCATCCTTTTTCCTCCAAAAGCATTTGCAGGTAGTTGGCAACGCCTCCCAGTTTAATATGCTGGTCGCCCACTTCCAGGGCTTTTTTCCCGACGACGGCTCCTCCGGCCGGTTTGGCGCCCTCCGCGATGACGATGTTGGCAAAGCCTTTCCCTTTGTGATACCGCTTATTAATGGTGTGGAGCACTTTGTCGATTTGAAAAGGGATTTCCGGGATCAGGCAGATTTCTGCGCCCCCGGCAATGGCCGTGTGCAGGGCAATCCAGCCGGCGTCTCTTCCCATTACTTCCATCAGCATAACCCGGTGGTGGCTTTCGGCGGTAGTCACCAGCTTATCCAGGCTTTCCGAAGCGATCTGCACGGCGGTGCTAAAACCAAACGTCAGGTCAGTGCCCAGGAGGTCGTTGTCGATGGTTTTAGGCACTCCTACTACATTCATCCCCTTTTCGATCAATGCCTGGGAAATCCGCTGGCTTCCGTCGCCCCCGATATTGACCAGCGCCTCGAATCCCAGGCTTTTAATCCGCTCCACGAGCTCGCCGGTGCGGTCGACCGTTTTCCAGGAGCCGTCCGCCTGCTGGACAGGGTAGGCCCTGGGGTCATTCAGGTTCGTGGTCTTGATAATCGTTCCTCCTTTGACGTGAATGCCGGCAATGCGCTTGGGAGTTAGGCGGACCAGTTCGGGTGGGTCGCTAAACACCCCGTTAAACGCCTCCATGGTGCCCCAGGCGTCCCAGACACCTTCCGACCGGGCTGCCTTGGCAATTCCCCTGATGACGGCATTCAACCCGGGACAGTCGCCGCCTCCGGTGGCGATCAGCAATTTTTTCATGGCGAATAGAGATAAAATCACACAAAATATAGCAACACCCATTGCCACAACGCCAGAGCAAAAAACAAGGCGCTCAGGAAATAATTCATGGTTTTGTCCCGGAGCAGCGCGCTTTGGGTCGCTAAACGGGCAAGGTACGCATAAAGGGCCAATACGGAAAAAGCGCCTACGAAAGCCCCCAGGGCTACTCCCCAGCCCGAATAAGGCCTCAGCAGCAACCAACCGTGGGAGTCCAGAAACGCGCTGGCCGTAAAGTACAAGGGAATGTTCAACGCATTGACCCCCGATGCGGCGCAACCGGAAAGAAAAGGAGTGCCGGGGTAGGGTTTTTGCCCGTTGCGTTTCTTAGGCCGCAGCGCTTGTTTGAGAAAGGCGGCGCTCAAGGCGAGGAAAATCAGGACGGCCAGTTTTTTTAAGTTGGTCAGCACTTCCCCATGCGTGCTCAGGTAATTGGCAAAACCGACGGCAATTTTTGCCTGAATGAATACCACTACCGCTCCGCCCAACGCGCTGGCCAGCCCGGCTTTTACCCCATAGCGCATGGTGACGTTCGCCGTTGTCATATTTCCCAGTCCCGGAATGGCCATCCCGGCAAAAGCAAGCAGCCACCCCCAGAAAAAATTGTTTGCCCAAACCATAGGTCGAAAGTTAGGGTATTATTTGCAAAAAGGCGAAGCCTCCGTGCAGAGACTACGCCTTTTTTCTACCAAATCGCGTCCAGCCCCTCCGGATACGCCAAAATTTCCCCCTGAAAAGAATTCCCCCGAAACCCCTATCTTTATAGAAATTTAGTTCACCTGTCATGAACCGACTGTTTTTTTTCAACCGCTTTTATTACCTCCTGGCAATCAGCGTTTTGGTTGCAAGCACGATGTCAGGCCAGGGCAATAGAAAATCCTACACGGTAGAAACCGTCCCCAACCCCAAACGCGGCGGCACAGGCTATCTCAGCGACCCCGCCAATTTCCTGAATTCCGGGGAGACCGCCCGCCTCAACGCATTGATGGCGGATCTGGAGGACTCCACGACCGCCCAGGTGGCGGTCGTCGTGCTCCCGTCGATCGGCGAAGACAACCCAAAAGAATTTGCCACCGCTTTGTTTAACCATTGGGGAATTGGCCAAAAAGAGACGGATAACGGCCTGCTTGTTTTGGTCGTTATGGACCAGCGGCGCACCGAGTTTGAAACCGGATACGGACTGGAAGGCGTCCTGCCCGACGCCTTGTGTTACCGGATTGGAATGCAGGAACTGGTCCCCTATTTTCAGCAAAAGCAGTATGGGCAGGGGCTGATTGCCGCTATGCAGCGCTTCAAATCTATTCTGGAGAACCCCGAAAGCACAGAAGAAATTTACGCGGATCCAGGACAGCCCAAATCCGGCGCCCGGGATTTGTGGGCTTTTCTCTGGATCTACCTGCTCCTCAATCTGATCTTTCACGTCTGGGCCCTGACTTTCATTTTTAACGTACTGAATGGAAAAGGCGAGTTGTACGACAAATACCACGCCCTGCGCAAAGCGCGCAATTACGCGCTGCTGGTCTTCTTCCCCGTCCCCTTCCTCCTGGTCTTCGTCTGGGTGAACCGTAAATTGCGCCGGTTGCGCTACCAGCCCAGGTTCAGCAAAAAAACCGGCGCGCCCATGCGCCTTTTGCCCGAATCGGAGGAAGACGAATATTTGGAAAAAGGCCAGGTAACCGAAGAAGAGATCGGCTCGGCCGATTACGATGTATGGGCGACGGAAAGCGGGGACGACCTGCTGATCCTCCGCTATGCCAAACCCTTTACCCGCTATTCCCGGTGCCCAAACTGCAAGTTCGTCACCTACTACCAGTCGGAAACAACCACCATCCGCAGCGCTACCTATTCGCACTCCGGGCTCAAGGAATTGACCTATTGCTGTAAAAACTGTAATTATACCCATACCAAATCCGTCGTGCTACCAAAGCTAACGACGAGTTCTTCCAGCTCCGGCGGTTTTCGAAGCGGAGGCAGCTCCGGCGGCGGAAGCAGTTCCTGGGGCGGCGGCCGGTCGGGCGGCGGCGGCGCAGGGGTGAGTTGGTGAGCATAGCGTTGGAGCGTTGAGGCGTTAAGGAGTTAAGGCGTAAGGCGCAGGGCATAAGGCAAGGGACTGTTCAAAATGGCCCTAGTTTCGAGACTTGTTCGCCGTCCCGCAATTAGCGGGATCAGATTCCGTGCGGAATTAATAGCCGGTCCCCCGACCGGCGCCTGCACCTCCCCCTAGTTCGAGGCTCCGCCTCGGACTCACTCTAAGTAGAGGCTCCGCCTCAAGCCCCGGATCGGCCATCTGCATCAATAGACTTGTTGCCCTTCGCCTCAGCGAATATCCTTTCGGTAAATTCGGAATCGTTTATGCAGGCCGGCGCCGAGGCGGGCGTATTCGGCCAGCATGCGTTCGTTGGTTTCCAGAACGAGGTGGGTTTCGAAGGTTTGGATACCGGCTGCACGGGCGCTTAGGATCAGTTTCCACCCCATCAGCACATCCAGGCCGCGGCTGCGGTAGTCGGGGTGAATCGCGCCGAGCATGAGATCCAGCTGGGTGGATTTCCGCGATGCGGCCAGCAGGTGAAGGATGCCAAACGGCAGCAGCTTCCCTTTGGCTTTCTGAATGCCTTTGGTCAGGTTGGGAATACCGACGATAAAAGCGGCGGCCTTGCCTTCTGCGGTCACGACGAGTTTCACAAACCGGGGATTGAGCAAGGGAAGATACCGGGCGGCCAGTTCGCGGATCTCGCGGTCGTCCAGAGGCTGAAATCCGTAAATATCGGTGTAGGTAGCGTTTACCAGGTGAAAAACAGCCTCAATATAGGGCTTCAGCGACCGGGTGGAACTAAACTCCAGCACCTGGAAAGCCGGGTTGCGCTGCACCCGCTCGTAAATCCGCGGAAAGGATTCCGGGATATCCTTTTCCAGATCGATCATAAAATCCAGGCAATCCAGCTTTTTTCAAACCCGGCCCGCTCCACGTAGCCGGGAAGATACGCCTGGTTGGTGGCCGTCACCAAAATAGGAAGGGCATCAAACCCTTCGATCATCAGCCCTTCCGGGTCTTTATCGGAAAACCCGAAAGGCCCCACCATTTCGGTCATTCCTTTGGAGCGGCCCCACGCTTCGACAGCGGAGAGGAGCGCCTGAACGGCTTCTTCATCCGGGAAACACTCCAAATGCGCAAAGCGAACAGCTGCTTCCCCCGTTCGCGCATTGTAGGGACGGTGGATAATCCCCATGATGCGGCCCACGCTGGTGGCGCCCCGTTTTGCCAGCAGCAGCAGGGTGTCGCAATAAGAAAAAGCGTTGTTTTTCCGGGGGTTGAAATAAGTCCATTCGTCGAGGTACAAAGGCGGCAGCCAATTGGCCCTTTGGGCATGGACCCGGGCAGGAAGGTGGATGAACTTCTTTAAGGCGGCCCGGCTGGTAACCGGAACCAGGGTAAGGTCGGGCATAGGTGTTGGTTATTGATTCTGCTTTTAAGCAGGCGCCACGGCTGAAGCCTGTCCAGCGAGGCAATGGGTTTTCGCATGCAAGAAGGAAAGATAAAGGAATTCGATTTATTTTTTTTAACAAATATTATTTTAAAAAAATAGCAATCAACAGATAAAAAAGGACCTTTTGAAAGCCGAACGAATGGAGCATCTCCCAATTATTTCCCACTCAAAATTTTCACCTTTTTTCATCTCTTTTTTCTCCCAATTCATCCTGTAAATATTTCTTTTTGTCGAGAAACAGAAAAAACCCCGGAAACTCAAAACCTTTTTCAAGTTTCCGAAGTTTTTTGCCCATACATTTGCAAGCAAGATGAGTACACCAACAGCAATTTTAGAGAAGGCCGAACACTTATTCATGCGCTACGGGGTGAAGAGCGTCAGTATGGACGATGTGGCCCGCGAAATGGGAATTTCCAAAAAAACCTTATACCAGTATTTTTCTACCAAAGAAGAGTTGATCATAGAAACGCTTCAATACAACCAGAAGTGCGAATTGACTACGATCGGCGCCATTCGGGCCAAAGCAAGCAACGCCCTGGAGGAAATGGTGGAAATCGCCCGGATGATCATCCGGCAGCTCCAGCAAATGTCTCCCAGTTTGATCTTTGACCTGAAAAAATACCATCCCGAAGCCTGGAAAGTGATGGAAGACATGGAGCGCACCCATATCTACGGCATCCTCCGGGAAAACCTGGAAAACGGAATCAAGCAGGGATTGTACCGCAGTGAATTTAACCCGGACATCCTCGCGCGAATCTATCTGACGAGCATCAACGTCGTGATCGACGACCAACTATTCCCACCGGAAACCTACCCTACCGACCAGGTATTCCGGGAATATATTCATCATTACCTGCGCGGTATCGTCTCCCCGACGGGCGCCCAATTCCTTGAAAAATACATGCGAATCTAACGTTCTTTAAATCAAACCCGAATCCACATGCGTTATTATGAAGTTTTTCCCAAACTCCTGGCCTTGAGCCCTGCGCTTCTTTTCGCCTGGGGCCTGGCTGCTCAGCAGCCGCTTTCGGTCAAGGAAAGCGTTCAATTTGCCCTTCAAAACAGTCCGCAAATTCTGAAGAGCAAACTCGAAACCCGCCAGTCGGAAGAAAAAGTCAAGGAGTACAAAAGCACCGGGTTGCCGCAGATCGACTTCAGCGCCAACCTCACCTACAACCTCAAGCTCCCTACTCAGCTCATCCCCAACTTTTTTGAGGGCAAACCCGACGAGCTCATCCCCCTTCAGTTCGGTACCGACCTGAGCACCCTGATGGGCGTGGAATTGAACCAATTGGCGTACAGCCAAAGCTACTGGACCGGACTGAAAGCCGTTCGGGAACTGAAAGAGTTCAACAGCATCCTGGAATCCAAAACCCAGGAAGAACTCGTCTACAACGTCGTTCGCACTTACTACCAAGCCAAGATCCTGGCCCAGCAAAAGGACCTCTTGCTCGTTAACCTCGATCAGGTACTCGGCCTCCTCAAAGTAACCGAACTGCAATACCAGAACGGCTTCGCGAAAAAGTTGGACGTGGATCAGCTCCGGGTTAACAAGGTCAGCCTCCAAACCCAGCTCCAAAACCTCGACCTCCAATACGAACAAGCCGTTCAAGCGCTTAAATTCGCCATGGCCATGCCATTGGATCAGGAGGTCGCGCTCATCGATACGCTCGTGGCCAACGGCGCCGCCCTGGCTTCGCCTGCCCAGGGACTGAACGAGAATTTCCAGAACAAACTCGACCTGATCCTAATCGACAAGCAGATCAACCTCAACAACCTCAACACCGATGTATACAAAGCCGGTTATTACCCGTCCCTGCGCATCTTTGCCGGGTATAACTACCAGGGCCAGGGCGATAAATTCAAGGATTTTGGAAACGGCGACAACTGGTTCAACTTTTCCCAGGTGGGCCTGAATATTAAAGTCCCCATTTTCGACGGGTTCCTGAAACGCAGCCAGATCCAGCAATCCGAAATCGAAGTGCTCCAACTCACCGAAGACCGCCGCCAGACCCTGCAATCGCTCCAGTTCCAATACGGCAATGCCCGCCGCCAACTGCTCACCACCTGGAACAGCCTCAACTCGATCCGGGAAAACCAGCTAGTGGCCGAAGAAGTCTATGCCGTATCGCAAAAACGCTTTAAAGAAGGCGTCGCCTCCGTCACCGAAGTGCTTAGCGCCGAACGCTCCATGCGGGAAGTGCAGGCATCGTATCTGTCTACCCTCCTCCAGTACAACCTGGCCTGGATCGATATGGAATACGCCAACGGCCGAATCCTTCAACTATTCTAGACTTTAGATTTCAGACTTTAGATGTGGGCATGGAACAAAGCAGATTCATTTGTAAAAAACGGATTATCCACATGCTTAGCAAAAATTCAATCCAGGTTTTACCGCCATTCCAACCCTCCAACGTCTAACGTCCGACATCTAACGTCTAACACCATTCTATTAATTTTCATAAGAAATCACCATGAAAAAGTTCCTTAGAATCCTCCTCGCCCTGATCGTCGTTGGCGCCCTTATCGCTGCCGTGGTCTGGAAACTGAACGAAAACAAGCAAGTCATTAACGAACGCGCACAAATCGCCCAGATGCGCAACGACGTCATCCCCGTTCAGGTCATCGAACTCAGCAACCAAATGCTGAATACCGACTTTACCGTAAGCGGGACCTTTCAGCCCTACAAGCACTTGACCGTCATCTCCGAGGTGCAGGGGAAAATCACCCAATTGAACTACAAAAACGGCGACCAGGTACAGGAAGGCGCCGTCATCCTGACCGTAGACAACGAAGCCCTGCAAATCCAACTGGATATCGCGAAAGTCAATCTGACCAAAGCGGAAAAGGACCTCGTCCGGTTGAAGAACCTGCTTGGCGAAGGCGGCATCACCCAGCAGCAAGTCGACGACGCCCAAAACGCCATCGAAAACCTCAAATCCCAGATCCGCAGCCTGGACAAGCAAATGCGCACAACGCTCGTCAAGGCGCCCATCTCCGGGACAGTGACCGGTAAGGACATCGAAAAATGCGCTTTCCTCGCCCTTGCCATGAAGATCCTGGACATCGTCAACGTCAATAGGCTCAAAATGGCCGTGTACCTGACCGAAGAAGAGGTCTTCCTGGTCAAAAAGGACAAAAAGTGGACCTGGTCGCCGATCTATACCCGGAAAACCGGCTCTCCGGCGTCATCGCGTTTATCGACGTACAGGCCGATAACTCCAAGCGGTTTCTGGTGGAAGTAGAACTCAACAACCCCGCCGGTAGCCCCCTGAAAGCGGGCATGAACGGGGTCGCCTTCTTCTCCACAGGCAAACAGATCCAAATCCTGGCCCTCCCCCGCGAATGCGTGGTAGGCAGCGTGCGGGACGCCAAAGTGTTTCTGGCTGATTCCGGAAAAGCCGAGCTGCGCCCGGTGAAACTCGGGCGGATCTTCGGGGATTACGCGGAAGTGCTCGAAGGACTGACCGCAGGCGACCGCGTCGTGATTTCCGGGCAGATCAACCTGCAGAATGGCACCAAGATTAGCATCGAGGAAGGAGTAACCGCAGGAAAATAACCCTAAATTCATTGACCTATGTCTATTACCGAAATTGCAATAAAACGCCCTTCCCTTATCATCGTGTTTTTCACGGTGCTTTCGGTTTTGGGTCTGATTTCCTACTCGAGGCTGAGCTACGAGCTCATCCCTAAATTCGACGCCCCGCTGGTGTTCATCTCGACCATTTACCCCGGCGCTTCTCCGGGAGAAGTGGAGAACAACGTATCCAAAAAAGTAGAAGATGCCATTTCTTCCCTGGAAAACATCACCAGCATCCGGTCTACCTCTTTTGAAGGGGTTTCTACCGTGATCGTCGAATTCAAACAAGGAACGGATATCAACATTTCCCTCCAGGATGCCCAGCGCAAACTCAGCGCCGCCGAATCGACCCTCCCCGAGGATGCCGAACCGCCGGTGCTTTCGAAATTCAGCTCGGGCGAGTTCCCTATCATGAACGTGGGGGCTACCGGCGACCTGCCCCCTACCGAGTTGTACGACTTGCTCAACCAGCGGGTGAAACCGGCCTTATCCCGGGTGGACGGCGTGGGACAAATCTCCCTCGTCGGCGGTCAGGAACGGGAGATCAAGGTATTGATCAACCGGGAACGCCTGGAGAGTCATGGGCTGTCCCTGCTCCAACTGGTACAGGCGGTCCAGCAGGCCAACCTGGAATTCCCAACCGGTAAAATTAAAAGCGAGAATTCCCAGATCCTGGTGCGCTTGTCGGGCAAACTCATCAACCTGGACGATCTCCGCCAACTGGTCATTGCCAATAGTCCGCTGACTGGCTCCCCTGTCCGGCTGATCGATGTGGCTGAACTCCGCGACGAACCCAAAGAAGCCGCCGATATCAACCGGCTGAACGGCAGGGCTTCCATCGGGATCATCATCCAGAAGCAGACCGACGCCAACGCCGTAGCCGTTTCCGAGGGTATCCAAGCCGAAATGGCGAACCTGGAAGCCCAGTATAAAGACGAGAACCTGAAATTCCGGGTCGCCACCAATACCTCCGACTTTACCCTCGATGCCGTCGACGCCGTGGTGCACGACATCGGGCTTGCCGTTATCCTGGTGGCGCTGGTGATGCTGGTTTTCCTGCACAGCCTCCGCAACTCCATTATCGTCATGGTCGCCATCCCGGCTTCTTTGGTAGCCACCTTTATCGGGATGTATATCTTCGGATTTACCCTCAACCTGATGACCCTGCTGGCCATGTCCCTGGTGATTGGTATTTTGGTCGACGACAGCATTGTCGTCCTGGAAAATATCTACCGGCACCTCGAAATGGGCAAGGGACGACGGCAGGCCGCGCTCGACGGACGGCGCGAGATCGGATTCACCGCCCTTTCCATCACCCTGGTCGACGTGGTCGTGTTCGTACCCCTGGCCTTGTCCGGCGGGATCGTCGGGAATATCATGGGCCAGTTTGCCTGGGTGGTCGTGTTCTCCACGCTCATGAGCTTGCTGGTGTCCTTTACCGTTACGCCCATGCTAGCTTCCCGGTTTTCTAAATTGAGCAACCTGAGCAGCCGCAACTGGGTGGGAGGCTTTTTCATCTGGTTTGAAAAGTCGCTGGATTATATGACGGAGCTTTATGCCCAGTTTCTCCGGTGGGCGTTGAACCGCAAAGCGCTCATCCTTATCGTCACCGCCGCGCTGTTCTTTACTTCTTTCGGCCTGGTTGCCGGCGGTTTCATCGGCACGGCCTTCTTCGGACAGAGCGATCAGGGCGAGTTCATCATGAAACTGGAACTGCCCAAAGACGCTACCCTGAAAGAAACCAACATCGCCGCCCAGAAAGCGGAACAACTGCTGATGGGCAAAAAGGAAGTCATTAACGTGTTCTCCTCCATCGGGCGCTCCACGGGTTTAGTGAGCCAAAGCACCCCTTATCTGGCAGAGATCAACGTAAAAATGGTGCCTAAAGAAGAACGGACAGACCGCGCCGACGTCTACGCCCAACGTATGCGCGACGAACTGGAGCGGAGCCTGCCGGGCGTGAAAGTCAGCACCAGCCAGGTGAGTTTCTTCGGCGGCGCCGACGAAGCCCCCATTCAGATCATTCTTAGCAGCACCGAGTTGGAAGATGCTATGGCTTACGCCAAAGTGGTGGAAGCTGAGGTGAAAAAAATCCCAGGAACGGTTGCCGTAGAGCTTTCGGTGGAGGAAGGTAACCCGGAATTAAAGGTCGATATCGACCGCGACCGCATGGCCGAACTCGGACTCAACCTGCAAATCGTTGGCGCCACCATGCAAACGGCATTCAGTGGAAATACCAATGCCAAATACCGCGACGGCGCCTACGAGTACGACATCAACATCCTGCTGGACGATTTCGACCGGAGCAAACTGGAAGACGTCGCCAACCTCGGCTTTACCAACCTCCGGGGAGAAACCATCCGCCTGGAGCAATTCGCCAACATCACCCAGACCACCGGCCCGTCGATGCTGGAGCGGAAAGACCGCGTGTCTTCCGTAACTGTCCGTTCCCAGGCGATCGGACGGCCTACAGGTACCATCGGCGAAGAGATCAAAGCAGCCGTTGCCCAAAACCCGCCTCCCAAGGGGGTGACCCTGGCCTACGACGGCGAGCTCAAGTTCCAAGCCGAAGGCTTCGGCGCCCTGGGCATCGCGTTCGGCGCAGCGATCCTGTTCGTCTACCTGATCATGGTCGCCCTCTACGACAACTGGGTCTATCCCTTCGTGGTGCTGTTCTCCATCCCGGTTGCCATCGTCGGCGCCTTGTTTGCCATGGCGCTGGCTATGCAGATCCTGGATATTTTCTCCATCGTGGGGATTATCATGCTCGTCGGTTTGGTAGGTAAAAACGCCATCCTGCTCGTCGACTTTGCCAACCAGCTCAAAGAAGAAGGCCGCAGCACCTTCGACGCGCTGATTGAAGCGGGCCAGATCCGGCTTCGGCCTATTCTCATGACCACCATCGCCATGGTATTCGGGATGCTGCCCATCGCACTTGCCACCGGCGCCGGCGCCGAATGGAAAAACGGCCTCGCCTGGGCATTGGTCGGCGGCTTGACCAGCTCCATGCTGCTAACCCTTATCGTAGTGCCGGTGGTGTACTACCTCGTCGATCTAGCCGGGTATTACCTGGCGAAATGGACCAACCGGGCGGATACGTATCCCCCTCTGCGGGCTTCCCAGAACGGGTTACCGGATCATTCAAACGCCCTGGCCGAGCCCAAAACATTGTAAATCTTAACGTGCTTTATATGCCACTAGCCCTGCTTCCGGTGAGGAAAGCGGGGCTATTTTTTTTTCATTCGACACCGCCCATACAACAACTTGGCCCGGATTGCTGTTATCATATCCGTTGTATATACATTTTTTCACTAACCTGAATTTGCTCCAATGAAAAACCTTTTCCTTTTGCTCCTGGCCGCATGGACCATCAGCAGCGCGAACGCCCAAACCTGGATGATCGACAAAACGCACACCGACATCCGCTTCACCGTCACGCACATGACGATTTCGGAAGTAGACGGCGAGTTCAAAGAATTTGACGGCAAAGTCGTCAGCAAAGGCGCTGATTTTAACGGCGCTACCGTGGAATTTTCGGCTAAAACCGCCTCCATCAACACCGACAGCGAGCGCCGCGACGGCCACCTGAAAGGCGCCGACTTTTTCGACGCGGAAAAGCACCCTGAACTCAAGTTCAAAGGCGCCCTTCAAAAGAAAGGCAAAGCCTACCTGCTCGTCGGCGACTTTACCATGAAAGGCGTCACCAAGCCGGTTAAATTCAATGCGGTCTACACGGGCAAAGTAGCTACCCAAAGAGGCGCCAAAGCGGGCTTCAAAATTACCGGAACGGTCAACCGCTTCGATTACGGCGTGAAGTGGGATAACAAAATGGATACCGGCGGCCTGGTCGTTGGCGAAAATGTCCAGATTACCTGCAACGTCGAGCTCAACGAAGCTAAGTAGTTAGTGGCTGGTGGTTAGTGGCTGGTGAATCACCAGCCACTAACCACCAATCACTAACTACCAACTATCCCGCCTACCATGATGCACCCATAGGGTAGAATCTCATCCAGCACCACTCCAAGTCCGAACGTTTGCATTTGCCGTTTCACCGATTCGGCGTTCTTGTACGCGCTGGGCAGCTCGGACACGTCGATATTTCCAGAGAAGAAGCGCACATCCAGGCCCTGGGTTTCTTCCTGGAACAATTCCTTTTTTGTTTTGTGGCTGTTGTTTTTTGTGTGCTGGGACCGGCTGATGTTTCTGCCTGCGCCGTGCGGGGCAAATCCGAGGTTGGATTCGGTCGTTTCGCCCTTCACCACTAAAACGGGTTCGCTCATATTGAGCGGAATCAGCCGCAGGCCGTCCAGCGAATCCGGTACGAACTTATCGTCCAAAGGCGTTGCCCCTTTGGCGTGATAGAACAGGTCTCCATCCCGGAATACAAAGTGGTGCTGGTGCCGAAACCGCAAATGGGTATCGGCTTTCAGGCGCTTGGTTACGGCGTCGTGAAGGGCGTCATGGTTGAGTTTGGTCCATTCCCGAACGAGTTGGAGCGCTTCCCAATAGGCTGCTCCCTCCTTGGAATCAAAGGGAATCCAGGCGTTTTTGGAAAGGGTTTCCGGAGAAATCGCTTTGCGGAACCGCTCGGCCGCCCGCATCCCCGTTTTGTACAGGAAGGCGCCAAGCCCCCTGCTTCCGTGGTGGGTGACCAGCACGGTATCTCCGGTATTTCGGGACGTGCCAACAAACAGGAAGTGGTTGCCATCGCCCTGAGTTCCCAGGTGGGTTCTGGCGAAGTGCACCGCGGAGGGATGGTTCAGGAAAGCGTTTCCCTGGATCTCCGCTTCCAGATCCCGGGGCAGCCGGAACGGATCCGTCCTGCCTCCGCTCCCAAAATGCGTTACCGCATGGGCGTGGTCGAGCACCTGCTTCGGGGGAACCTTGCCCAGGCTGGTCATCATGACCGAGCAGCAGATATCGGCGCTGTGCATGGAGGGATGGATCGCGTTGCGGGTAACGACCACCCCGCCAACGGGGATCTGCCCAAACCCAGTTGGGCAGGCATCCGGCATGATCGCTCCGGCAACGATGGTCGGCGTATGCATCAACTGGTTCATGCTCGCCGCCACGCTGCGAACGTTAAGTTCCTCCTCTTCCGTTTCGGCTTCGATGTTTTTGAAATACGACACCGGGGCCCCGAACGGCTTAATCACCGGAGGCGGGCAAACGCTGTCCAGATACGCTTTCAGCTCTTCTCCCGAAAGCGCGCGCTCATTGGCGTGCCGGATAGCGGCTTTGAACCATTTTCCGGGTTCAAAGCCCAGCTCGATAAGGGTTTGACCTGTAATCATTAGATGGTTTAAGGAAGATCGAAGACCCGCTCAACACAAGGGGTCCGCTATCCTCCCCTTAAGAATCCAGTTTACCGGGTATTTGGTTCCTTTGCCGCTTTGTTTTTTTGAGCTATCCTTGCTTGTCCTCCCTACCCCCTCCGAAGCTACTCTTGTCGTATTTTTCATAACTAACGGCTTGTCCCTGAATTGCCCTCCCGCAGCCCGGAGCCCGTGGGAAACGCCGTTCCCGTTCGAAGAACGGGATCGCCTTATGGGATCAACCGCTTGGAATGCAGGTGAAACGCAACGATCGGTGTTCCAAGCGGTTGAAGCCCATAGAGCGAAGGCGTTTCCCACGGAGCGGTAGGGCGAAGGAGCGCCCTTTTTTTGGTTCTTTTTTTGGGCGAGCAAAAAAAGAACATACCCCGAGGCCGGGGGCAAAACGAATGAGGGACTGCGCCAAATAATGGTTTAGGAAAAAACACTACAAGATGAGCTCCGAAGGGGGAAAGCACATCGCCCTGGCCACCAATCACCAATCACCAACCACCCCATCACCGCGCGACCTGAAAGCGCAAAACCGTCTTCAGTTTTTCCGGGGGCGTTTTCCGGGCGTCGGAAAGGTAAATTTCCCGATGGATTTTGGATGCTCTCGCCAGCCCTTGTTCCTGGGCGAACGCTTCCATGATCCGGAAGCTTTCGGGTTCGGCGTCGTAAGGGCCGAGGTGAAGCATCTGGACGCAAGGCCCTTCAGTCAGGGTTTCAAACCGGACCTGGCCGAGCAATTCATGCGGCTTGGTTTTTTGGATTCGTTCGATGGTTTCCCGGGCGTATTCCGGAGTGACAAAATCCGGTTGCCGGATCATGAGCGTGAACACCAGCGCATCCTTGTCGATGCGATCGTGGGAGGCGGATCGGGCCGCTTCCTGCAGATCCCAGATCCCTTCCAGGGGATAAACGGCGTACTCCGCATATCCCGGGGGTTCGATTCCCTTTTTGGGGCTCATTTTGACCGCATACGCCAAAGAGTAAAGCACCCCGATGTATTCGGCAAAAAAGGGAAGGTTCGGATTTCCCGCCCCGCTGAGGGTGAAAAAGTTCATGGGAGGAACCTCCACCCGTTCCGGTTTGCTTTTCGGAAGGTAAAGCCCTTTCTCGGTTTTTTTCCAGTCGTTTTTCATTTAATTGTTTTCGAATCGAAACAAAAGTACATGCGGACGCCGTCTTCGCTTTGACCCTCCTTGCGGACCACTTGATCCTGGTTGCTATTTTTCGCCCTCCGGTATTCGGTCGGAGGGATTTGAAAATACTGTTTGAAACTTCTCGAGAAAATCGAACTATCCGAAAAACCGCACCGGAACGCGATGTCCGCCACTTTCTCCTGGGGATGCATGATCAGAGCGGATGCCGCCTTCTCCAGGCGCACGCGCAAGAGGAATTGGAAGGGCGTTTCGCCTACCATGCCCAGAAAGATGCGGTGAAAATGGTATTTCGAGAAATTGGCTACCTCCGCCAACTCTTCCAGCGTGAACGGCTTGTCCAGGTTCTTCTCGATGTAGTCGAAAATCCGGTTGATCCGGGCGATGTATTCTTTTTCGGTGATGAGCTTAGTAGACATAGCCTTGCGCTGTTTGGTGACATAGCCACAAAATACAAAGGTTTTGCCTATCCCCCCTTGCCCCTTGAACTTTCAAACCTATCCACCACCCAAACGCCCTTAACCCTGCGCCCAAACGCCTAAACGCCTAAACGCCTAAACGCCCTCCGGCGCCGCAACCGTTTTCTTCCTATAAAAATACCACGCGCTAAAGACAAAAGCAAGGAGTCCGCCCAGAGCGATCAGGAAGGCGAGCTGGCTGAAAAAAGAAAGGAAATCGCCGGAAGCGCGCATACGGTCTTTGGCAAAAATCATCCCCACATACCCCAGGTAGCCGACGGTGTCGACGAGGTACATGAGAAAGCCGATATTGCCGGGTTCGCGGGTCATCGCCAAAAACCGCTCGAAAACGGTGGTATGCACGGCTACGTAAGGCAGGTACAGGCCCAGTCCGATAACCACCATGAACCAAAAGCCCATGCCTTCGCCGCGCAACTGGAACAGCGCCAGAATGACGAGGGCCAAACCCAAAACCGAAATCCCAAGCGAGGTGAAAAATGCCTGGCGGTTGTCGCGAATCAATACGCTCAACCCATTGACCGCCATGATCCCCAATGCAACATACATTTCGGAATAGGTATAGATACTGGGAACTCCCGTATATCCAAGGCCTGCCCAAATCTCGGGCGCAAAGTCGGCCCGGATGCTGCGCAAGATCGTGATCAGCAAATACGCGATGGATATCCCGGTTAGCCCGGGAGCGTAACGCCAGAACAGCCCCCAGCGCTCGGCCTTCGTCATGGGCTTGCGCTCGGCCCGGTGGGCAATGTCTTTTTCACTCGGCGCCGGTATCCGTGTCAGCATCCAGGTAAAAAGGAGCAATGGAACAGCGAACATTAGCCCCGCCAGAAAAGGCATCCAGTTTTCCGAAACACCTTGCTGGAGCAGGTTCCCGCCAACGGTTTTGGTAAACCCATCCGCCAGGATAAAACTCGCCGCCAAACCGGCAATCAGGGCTTCGGCCATGCGCCGCCCTTCGAGATAGCCCTGAACCAAGCCAAATACCATCCCCAGGGGGAAACCGTTCAGAAAAAGAAAAACGAAATTCCAGGGAGCGGGTACCAGGCCAAAACCCAACAGCATCAGCTCAGCAAAACCGATCAGCACCAGAATCCCGATCGCGCGCTGATGGGCTTTGATCTCCGAAATGATTTTGATCCCTACCCATTTAGACAAGGCATATCCCATGGTTTGAGACATCACCAGGACCGTCTTGTAGCCGGCGCCCCACAAGAATATTTCGGTATAGGCGCCCGCAGTGAACGGCTTCCGAAATCCGTACATGCAAAAATAAGCGCCAAATGCAGCTACTACCGCCCATACCGGGGAGGCATACAACGACTGGAAAAATTGGGTTCTGGTGCGCATCATTCGGGGTTTGGCTCCCAAGGTAAGCCCGATTGACGCGGTTTAACCCAGCAGTTCCACGATTTAACCGTAAATTAAACCTGACTTAGCGCTTCATCGGGTCTTCCCGCACGTGCAGGAGTTGTTTGAGCCTTGCCTCCTTGATCTCGATTTCGACTTCGTAGCTCCCCGCGCCTGCTTCCAGCGGCTCCATTTTTTTACCAAAGAAGCCCGGGCCTTCTGCGTATACGGTAAACCCTTCCAGAAGCATAGCCCTGACTTCGTTCAATGCCCTGGGCGTCCGGGCTGCAGACCAATCCTCCCGGATTGCTCCCAGCCTGATTTTCTGTTGCTCGGCCTGGACGGTTTGTTCCAGGCGGTTCAAGACGCGCCCCAACTGTTTCTGGTATTCCTTTATTTCCTCCGGGGTGCGCTCCAGACGGAAGTTCCAGAAGGCGCGGTTTAGTCCGGTTTGGACGGGCATTTTGAATGAGAAGGTATGCGGGCCTGCCAGTTCGCGGACGGTAATGAGCGCAGTATCCCCGGAAGCCGCGTTCGGCAGATAAAAATCCAGTTTGGCCCCGGGATAAGGGTTTTCTCCCCGGAATTCAAAGAACGGTTGCTTGCGGCCGGTATTGATATCCAGCCATTTGGTGGCCGTTTTGGGGGTAAAAAAATGACCTGGAGTGGAAGCCAATTCCGGGCGCCATTGCCTCAGCGGGCTGAGGTCGTCCAGTATCCAGATACTTCGCCCGTGGGTGCCTGCGATAAGGTCGCCCTCGCGGGGGTGGATGAGCAGGTCGTACACCGCTACGGTCGGCAGGTTGTTCATCAGCGGCAGCCAGGAGCTGCCCCCATCCAGGGAAAAATGAATCCCGCCCTCATGCCCGACGAAGAGCAGGTCCGGGTTCACAGGATCTTCCCGGATCACGTATACGCTGCTGCCCCGGGGCAGGTTGGCGCTGATATCGGTCCAGGTACGGCCAAAATCCTCTGTACGGTAGACATAAGGGTGCATATCGTCGTAGCGGTGGTTGTCGAGGCTGACGTAGCACCGGCCAGCCTGATGGGCAGAAGGGCTGACGCGGCTCACCCAGGCGTAGCGCGGCGCGCCCGGCATCAGAGACTCGACGTTCGTCCAGTGCACGCCGCCGTTGCGGGTCACCTGGACATTTCCGTCATCAGTGCCCGCCCAAACAACGGCTTCGTCCAAAGGCGATTCGGCGACGGTGACGATGGTGCAGTGGTTTTCGCCGCCGGTCACGCTCCTCGAGAGACCGCCGCTTTGACTTGGGTTGCGCCAGGCGGGGTTGTTGGTGGTGAGATCGGGCGAGACAATCCGCCAGGTATGGCCGCGGTCGGTGGATTTAAACAGATGGTTCCCTGCGAAATAAATCGTGTGCGGGTTTTTGGGAGACAGCACCAGGGGGCTGTTCCAGTTGAAGCGGAACTGGGCCGGGAGTTTGGGGCGTTCTTCGTCGCCGTAATAAAACCAATGCTCCCCCGGGTAAATCGTATACCGGATCATGTAATCGGGAAAAAGCGGATCGGCCCATTCCCGGAAATTGAGGATGGTTTCGGGATTGGGGGTGATGAATTGATGCTCCCGGGTTTCGGCATTCAGGCGCATGGCGAACCCCACGTGGTTGACGAGGTAGAGGGTGCGGTGGTCGGTAGGGTCGGCCTGGCTGTAAAACCCGTCGCCCTCGCCTACCCAGGCGTTGTGCTCGTTGAGGATGCCCCGCACCTCGCGGCTGTTGCTGGGGCCGGTCCACAGGCCGTTGTCCTGCAAGCCGCCCACGATCCAGTAAGGGTCGCGCATATCGGCGCCGATGGCATAGTACTGCCCGATGGCCATGTTGTTGAACGAGAGGACGGATTTGCCTCCGTCGACCGTCAGGCGCAACCCCTGGTCGGTGGCCAGGTACATAATCTGGTTGTCGTAAGGCGCGATCCAGAGGTCGTGGTCGTCGCCGCCGTCGGTTTGCCAGCGACGCTCCTTGAAGGTCTTGCCGCCGTCGGTGGAGATCTGAAAATCGCGGCTCACCACGTAGATGCGGTTGGGGTCGAGGGGGTCGATTTCGATTTGCCCGTGGTAATAAGGGCGGATGTGGTGTTTCAGGAGAAATTTCCAGGATTCGCCGCCGTCGTCGGAGCGGTACACGCCCGAGCCGGGCTGTCCCTCCGGGATATGTTGATCGGCTTCATAGGCGCGACCAGGATATTGGGGTTTTTGAGGTGGATCGACAAGTCGATATTGCCGGAAGGCCCTGCGGCCAAGCCTTTGACGAGTTTCCGCCAGGTTTTGCCGCCGTCGGTGCTCTTAAAGATGCCGCCATTGGGGCCGCCGCCGGTAAAGGTATAGGGAGTGCGGAGGCGCTGGTAGAAAGCGGCAAAAAGGATGTTGGGATTTTTGGGGTGGAACAGGATGTCGGAGCAGCCGGTTTTGCCGTCGTTGGGCAAACCGCCCCCTACTTTTTGCCAGGTCTTGCCCCCATCGGTGGTCTTGAACAAGCCGCGGTCGCCGGAATACCCCCAAAGGTGGCCGGGAGAGGCGGCGTACACGATATCCGGATTAGACGGGTGCACGGCGATGGTTTTGATATGGTGGGTGGTTTCCAGCCCCATGTGCTGGAACGTTTCGCCGCCGTCGGCCGATTTAAAGATGCCGTTGCCCCACCCGCTGGAGTTGCGGTTGACGGCCTCGCCGGTACCCACCCAGAGGATGTTGGGGTTGGATTGATTGAGCGTCACCGCCCCGATGGAGCAGAACCCGTAGGTATCGAAAATCGCCTCCCAGGTGATCCCTCCATTCAGCGACTTGAACACCCCGCCCGACGCAGAGGCTACCACCACGTGGCGGTAGTCGGTATTCAGGGCATCGATCGCCGCGATGCGGCCCATCATGTTGGCGGGTCCGATATTGCGCCAGGGCAAGGCCTGGGAAGCCCAGTTATCGGTGGGGAGCTGGGAGAACATGGGAGAAAGAGAGGATACAAGGAGGAGGAGGGAGGTAAGGCGGATCATAAGGCGGCACATTGGTTTTAGAATCGTATTGAGTGAAAATAGGGAAAAGTGCCGAAAGAGGAAAAATCCTTTGGATTTTGACAAAAAATAAGGAAACTTAGGATACAATCCGCGCTATGAGGAAGTTACCCGTCGCCATTGGCTTGTTGTTTTCCATTGCCTTGCAGGCCCAGACCAACGAGGGGACCGATTTTTATCTGGCGTTTATGCAGCACGTGGATCGGGGGAACAACGCCATGGTGGTCATGATTACCTCCAAGTATGCTACCAGCGGCGTGGTGGAAATGCCTTTGCAAAACTGGAGCCAGGCGTTTTCGGTAGCAGCCAACCAGGTGACGGTGGTCAGGCTCCCCGGGGCAGCGGAAACCATCGGCTCGGAAACCCGGCAAACCAACGGGATCCGGGTGCGTTCCAACCTGCCCGTTTCCGTGTATATGCACCAATACCATTCCATGCGTTCGGAAGCCTCTGTCGTTTTGCCGGCCAACTCCCTGGGCAGCGCGTACTATGCCATTACGTACAGAGGGTATAATCAGAACGGGATCGTACACCCTTCCGAATTGATTGTGGTGGGGGTAGAAGACGACACCGAGGTGCGCATCCGCCTCAGCGACGATACGCAAGGCGGGCGCAAAGCGGGCGACCAGCTCCTCGTTCGCCTAAACCCCGGAGAGACCTTCCAGGTTCAGGCGCAATCCGCCCAGGGAGACCTCACGGGAACGTTCGTGGAGAGCGACAAACCGTTCGCCCTTTTTGCCGGCGCCAGCTGGACGGAGGTGCCCTCCGGTTGCAGCGCCCGCGACAACCTGCTGGAGCAGATGTACCCGCTAAGCACCTGGGGAAAACAGTTTGTCACCGTGCCCAACGCCGAAACGGATTTCGACGTATTCCGGATACTGGCTTCCGAAAACCAAACGATCGCCCTGGTTCAGGGGCAGGCTACTGATACCGTCCGTTTAAATGCCGGCGCATTTTATGAGTACCGGAAATCGGAAGCCACGTATATTTCTTCCAACAAGCCGATCGCCGTGATGCAATACAACGTAGGCTCCGGATGCAGCGGCCACCGGGTGGGCGACCCGTCCATGGTATTCCTCAATAGCCTGGAGCAGATCCGGGATACCGTGACGCTGTATAATTCCACGTTTGAAGCCATCACCGAAAATTATATTAACCTCATCTCCCTGACCGCCGACACGGCCTTCATCACCATCGACGGAAAGCCGCTGAACTCCCCGGGCACGGTCATTAACACCATCGGACCAGGCAAAAGCTTTGCCTACGCCAGGCTGCCGGTGGCTGCCGGCGCGCATACCCTGATCTCCTCGGGGTGCGGAATCATCGCCACCGCCTATGGATATGGCAACGTGGAATCGTACGCATACAGCGGGGGCGCCAGTTTTCGCCCCATCAATGCCAACACCATTCCCGAAGGAGGCTGCCTCAACGATACCGTGTTTTTCGATACGGGATTGCGGCCTCCGCGTTTTTCCTCCGTGTGGGATTTTGGAAACGGAGATACCGTGCAGGCGTCCAAATTTTTTCGGGCGTTTCACCGGCTGGGAACCTTTCCGGTGCAACTAACCATTACCGACCACTGCCTGGACCGAAAGCAAACCCTCTCCAAAAACCTGGAAATCAGCCTGCGCAAAGCCCTGGAAACCACCGGAGACCTCCTGGTTTGCCAGGGGGAAAGGGTGCAGCTTGGCGCTACCGACCTTCCCGGGGCCCGCTACGAATGGACGGGTCCCAACGGCTACTTCAGCCCCGAACAGCTTCCTCATCTGGCGGGTGTCCGGCCGGAAGACGCCGGCGCGTACCGGGTTACCGGCAATGTGTCGGGCTGCGCTACCTTTCCGGCAGAAGCCAGGGTTGACGTAGTTCCCACCCCAACCCCCGACCTGGGTCCGGACACCCTGATTTGTCCGGATCTGGAAGGCTTTTCCATGCAGCTTGCTCCGGGAGATTTTGCCGCCTACCGGTGGCAAGATGGGGCCACCGACCCCTACTTCGACGTTCTGGAAGAAGGGATTTTTACGGTTCAGGTCTGGGACCGACACGGTTGCACGGCCAGTGACACCCTCACCCTTTACCAGCGGTGCCCCACCAAATGGTTCGTGCCCAACGCCTTCAGTCCCAACGGAGACGGGGTGAACGATGCGTTCCGGGTGTTCGGGGAGGACATCCTTAGCCTGGACTTGCGGATCTACGACCGCTGGGGAACCTTGCTTTTTCAAACCAACGACCAGTCCCAGGGCTGGGATGGCAGGTATAAAGGAGAGGCCCTCAACAGCGGCGTGTTTCTTTGGAAAGCGGCAATCGAAGGGTACCGGCGAAATGGGAAAAAATTCACCGAAATTCTAAGTGGCGATGTAACGTTGGTAAGGTAAGTCGATGCAGGGGAGCCTGTTCCAAAAGACGGTTCTTTGCCACCGGCATGAAACTTTATTTTTGGCCGCCAGGGAAAAAGGTCTTTTAACGCAACCCCAAGCACTTTTTGCCGGCGAGGCGCGAAGTATACACCAACGATAGCCTGTCCAGACGCTACGGTCTGGACAGGCTATTCTCACGCTGGCGCGAGGCTCCGCCTCGTGCCCTATTTCTTACTATCAATATCCTTCAACAGCGTTTCCACAGCGGCTTTTAGCTGCTGGTCAACGTCGCGGGCGATCCAGTCGGGGGTATTCTCCACGATCACGTCCGGAACGGCTGGGCCCAGCTCCTGGTTTTTATCCGTTGCTTTCGTAAACCAAGCCCGTCCTGGCAGGCGCACGAAGGAGCCATCGAGCAGCCCCCGGCCTCCGGTGGAGATGACCGAGCCGTTGGTAGGCTGGCCGACCAGTTTCCCGATGCCCAGGGTCTTATACGCGTGCGAGAAGATCTCCGCGTTGGAGTAGCTCCCCTCGTTGCACATGGCGATGGAAGGCTTTAGCCAGGCGGCAAATACCAGGCGCTCGCCAACGGGGTAGTAATCCCGGAATTTCAGCTTGTCGCGCTCCAGGTCGTCGCTGGCGCCGCGGGGTACGGTATAGGCATGCTGCTTGTAGTTCAGCACGGCCATGAGGTAATCGGTCGTGGAACCGCCGCCGTTTTACCGCACATCGATGATGAGCCCTTCCTTGCCGTAGCCTGCGGCCGTGAACTCCCGCTCCACCACTTCAAAGCTCGGCATGTCCATGCCCCGGATGTGGATATACCCCAGGCGGCCGTTGGAATATTTGGCCACCAGTTCTTTGCGGTTGTCCACCCATTCCTGATATAGTTGGTTGCCCAGGCTGGCGGTCGGGCGGATGGTCACTTCCCGGGTCTGCCCGGCCGCGTTGCGTACCTGGAGCAAGACTTTCTCGTTTACCTGCCCGTTGAGCAAGGCGTAAAAATTGGCGCCCTGGCTTACAGACTCGCCGTTCACGGCCAGGATCACATCTCCTTCCATCAGTTGGCTGTCCTGCTTGTCGGCAGGACTTTCCGGGATGACGCGTTGCACTTGCATGCCGCCATCGACGGGCACTAACTCTGTGCCAAGCAAGCCGGTAGATTCCCGCTGCGTTTCCGCGCGGTCAGGGGCGGTGAGCGCCATGTGGCTGGCATTCAGCTCGCCCAGCATCAAGTTGAACATATCGCGGAAATCGTTGGAAGTACTGGCCTGGATGCAGCGGTCCCTGTACTTTTCCCGGAGCGCATTCCAATCGTACCCATGGAAGTTGGGGTCGTAGAATCCATCCCGGATGGTTCGCCAGGCTTCTTCAAAGACCTGTACCCGTTCAGCCGGATAGTCGACCTCCATTTTAGCGGAATACGGCAGGCTTTCCTGAGTCCCCGATTTGGAGTCCAGGCGGGCAAAGGCGCCCATGCGCTGGAAATACAGATACTTTCCTTCCTTATCCATCATCACCTGGGCAGGGTTGGCGCCGCCTTTGGTGAGTTCCTTAAGGTCTCTTCCGTTCCATTTAACGCTGTAGAGATCCCGGCCACGGGCGGTACTGCTGTTGGCAGTGTAGAAAAACGTTTCGCCGTCTTTGGAAATCGCCAGGTTACCTTCGTCTCCCGGGAAGCTGGTCACCTGGACCAGGCGTTCGTGGATGTTCTCGAAATCGATCTTGATCGGTTTGGCTTCTTGTTTCCCTCCCTTGGCAGGCGCCGGGGTTTCTGGCTTGTCCATTTCCTGCCAGTCCTGGGCGCTTTTTTCCCAGTCTTCTTTCTTTAGCCAGACGAACCACACGTCGTTGTTGCGGTTGTTACGGGCTGAGATAAAGCCCAGTTTGGACCCGTCGGCGCTCCACACGGGCTGCCCGTCGGTGCGGGGGTGCATCGTCACGTTCACCGGTTTGGAGGAATTATCTGCGGCGTGGATAAACACCTCCTGGTTGAAATACAAATCGCTGACTGCGTAGGCCACCCATTTGCTGTCGGGGCTCCAGGCCAGTCCGCTGGGGCTGTCCCAACTATCGTGGAGGATCTTTTCGTTGGACATCTTGCCGGTGGAATCGATATCGGCCACCACCAGGGCGCCACGTCCGCGAATGTAGGCGATCTTTTTCCCGTCCGGAGAGATGGAAGGGTTCGATTCATCTGCCGGGGTAGATGTCATACGAACGACCTCGTGTTTAAGCGATTTAAACAAATTGCCCTCTGCTTTATCGGCAGAACGGGCGAGGTACAGGTCGAAGTTCCCGTTGCTGCGGTCGGAACTAAAGAGGACGGTGGAATCGTTCAACCAAACCGGCGCCATATCCCGGAAAGGGTGTTCGGAAACGTTGACGCTGCGGTTTTTCTCTTTGTCTGCTTCTTTGACGAAGATCTCTCCCCGAACGGCGAAGGCCATCAGCTTGCCATTGGGCGACAGGGCCAGTTCGCCGCCGCCATTGGCAAGGGTCTTTAGCTCGACGGGGGTCAAAGCGCTCATCCGCCTTGAGCTGAATATTGATCCGCTGCCCCGATCCCTTCCCTGCTTTCATCAGGTAGAGGTGCATGTCTTTTTCGAAAACGATCGTGGCGCCGTCTGCGGAGATATTGAAGTAGCGGATGGATTCCTCTTTTTCGGTGGTGAGCTGCTCTGGGGTTCCAACCGGTTTCCCACTGTCGTCGATGCGCAGGCGGTAAAGGTTGTAGACGCCGGTGTTGGAACTCAGAAAGTAGATCATCCGGTTGCCGCCCCATTGCGGGAATACGTCGTTGGTGGCAAAACCGGGCAATTTGCTGAAGGCTTTGGTTTTGGTATCAAAGAGCCAGAGTTCCCGGTTAGAAGGGCCTTTGTAATCTTCCCTGGCAACGGGATTGATATCGCCGCGCACAAGGACCATAAACCGCCCGTCGGGCGAATAAGCCGGGTCATGACCGACGGCGTCGAGGATGCGTTTTTCGGTACCGCCTTCCGGGCTGATGGAGAACACCTCGCCGGGGCGTTCGATCTGGCGGAATTCCCGATTGGTGGCAAACAGGATCTGGTCTTTGAGCGTCCAGCTTGCGATGTTGTCGGAGGCGGAGTGGTAGGTCAGGCGGGTAGGTGTGCCCCCTTCAACCGGCAAGACGAACACGTCGTTGTTGCCATACCGGGCGCCGGAAAAAGCGATCCGGTTGCCGTCCGGGCTGAACACGGGGTTGCTTTCATACGCTTCGTGGATGGTCAGCCGGGTGGCTACGCCCCCGCTGGCCGGGACCGTCCAGATATCGCCCTGATAAGAAAATGCGACCAGCGATCCGTTTTTGTTAATGGCCGGATGGCGGAGCAAAAACCCCGTTTGGGCCGTTAAGCCAGGCAAAAACAGCCCGGCACTCAAAAGAAGAGAGAGGATGGGTTTCATTGGCAGTCAGTTGATTTGGTTTGTAAGTCGTTTAATGATTTCTATTTCTTATCACCCGATCAGCGGCGTATCCAATTGCGCCAGAGAAGCTTCAATCTCCCCTTGGGTAACTTCATGACTGACCAGCTTCCCTTCGAAATAATCCTCGTATGCCTTGAGGTCGAAATGGCCGTGCCCGCACAGGTTGAACAAAATCGTCCGCGACACGCCTTCCTCCTTACACCGCTGCGCCTCCTGGACTACCGTTGCAAGAGCGTGGGTTGCTTCCGGAGCGGGAATGATGCCTTCGGTGCGGGCGAAGAGGACGCCGCTTTCGAAGCATTCCAATTGCTCATGGGCGCGAGCTTCGATTAGTTGGTCTTTAAGCAACTGGCTGACGATGACGCCGGCGCCGTGGTAGCGCAGGCCGCCAGCGTGGATAGGAGCCGGAACGAAGTTGTGGCCGAGGGTATACATGGGCAACAGGGGCGTCATGCCCACCGTATCGCCGAAGTCGTAGCGGAACACGCCGCGCGTCAGTTTGGGGCAGGAAGACGGTTCGGCAGCGATGCAGCGGATGTTGCGGCCTTCTTCAAAGTTGAGGCGAAGGAAAGGAAAGGCAATACCGGCAAAGTTGGAGCCCCCGCCAAACGGCGCGACCACGATATCGGGCATATCGCCCGCTTTTTCCATCTGCTTCAACGCCTCCTGGCCGATCACCGTTTGGTGCATCAGCACGTGGTTGAGGACGCTCCCGAGCGCATATTTGGTGTTCTCGTCGGAAGCTGCCCGTTCAACGGCTTCGGAGATCGCAATGCCCAGACTGCCGGGCGAATTGGGATCTTGCGCCAGGATCATGCGCCCGGCCTGCGTATGGTCGGTTGGCGAAGCGTATACCTTGGCTCCCCAGGTATTCATCATCATTTTCCGGTAAGGCTTATGGTCGTAGCTGATTTTAACCATATACACCTCGCACTCGATGCCAAAGAGGTTGCAGGCAAAGGCAAGCGCGCTCCCCCATTGCCCGGCCCCTGTTTCGGTGGTGATCCGCTTGACACCCTCTTGTTGGTTGTAATAGGCTTGGGGAACCGCCGTATTCGGCTTGTGGGAGCCAGCAGGACTCACTCCCTCGTATTTGTAGTAAATCTTGGCGGGCGTGTCCAGCGCTTTTTCCAGCGCATATGCCCTGTACAACGGAGTGGGCCTCCAAAGCGTATACACGTCGCGCACCGCGTCGGGGATAGGGGACCCATTTTTCAGTACTGACTTCCTGCTTGATCAGCTCCATAGGAAACAGCGGGGCCAGGGCCTCCGGGCCGATTGGCTCCTTAGTGCCCGGGTGAAGTGGAGGCAAGGGTTTGTTGGGCATGTCCGCTAAAATGTTATACCAAAACTCCGGTACCTCCTGTTCCGTCAATAGGATTTTTCTGTTCTTCATATCGTTTTTCATGTTTGGATTAAAAATCGATTGGAAACTACAAAAAAATCCAGGTTAACGATAATTTAATCCCGGCAATGATCTTTTACCGTGCCCCGAAGCTGCCAGAACCGTATATTTGTCATTGAAACGCAGGGAGTTCCTGCGCTGCCTATTCACTCAAAATACCATACAATGGACAAGGAAAAATTGAATCAGGAGTACCAGGAAGTGAAAACCAAAGTTCAGGAAAAAATGAAAGAACTTCAGGCCAAGTTGGCGGAAGCCTCCGAAGAAGCCAAAGAGGAACTCCAGGAACAAATCGAAAAGCTGAAGCACCTTAGCCAAAACATGGGGGAAAAACTCGAAGACTTCCGCGCCGAACTGGGCGAAGAGTGGAAAGAGCTGAAAGAGAAAGCCAATGAAAAGTGGGGCGACGACTGGGAAGAAATAAAGGAAAAAGCGGCTGAAAAGCTGGGCGAATTGCGCGACCGGTTTAAAGATTGGTTTGGAGACAAAGACGGGGACCAACCCGCCGGTGAAGCCAAGCCGGAAGAAACGCCTCAACCTCCCGTTGCCTGATCGTTCAGGATTTAGGCCCGTTCAAATCTGCCAATTCACTGATCCTCAACAACCCATCCAGGGTCAGGTTGGGATTAATTTCTTCGAACACGTCTCTCAAGGGGTGTAAAATAGAAGATAATCCTCCGGTAGCCACTGCGAGGTAGTGGCTACCGGCTTCCAGGCGTATTTCTTGAACCATATGCCGCACCAGGCCAACGTACCCGCGCAGCACTCCGCTCTGAATCGCATGTACGGTATCCTTTCCTATAGGCGTGGGTGGCAACTCTAATGGAACTTCCGGCAATTGAGCGGTTTTTTGAAACAACGCCTGAATCGCCGTTTTTAACCCGGGAGCAATGGCCACCCCCAAAATCTCCCCCTCCCTGCTGACCGTCGTAAACGTCAGCGCCGTTCCAAAATCCACCACAATGCAGTCGCTCTGATACCGCCATAGAGCGGCAACGGCATTCGCGACCAGGTCGGTCCCGATTTCCGAGGGGCGGCTCATTGTCAAACCGAGATAAGGATACACGCCCGGCCCAACAACCAACGGCCCCTGGCCGAACAAACTGTGGGCAACTTCTCCAAAAACAGCCGTAAGGTTCGGAACCACACTGCTGATGACCACCCGATCCACCAGATGCAGCCGAACCCCGCTCTCCAAAAACCGGTCGGAAAGCTGATGGGAATAAAAAAAGCCGGCTTCTCCTTCCGTCAGGGTGGGAAACCGCCATACTTGCTTCCAGCCGGTTCCATCAAATAATCCGGCCACTACGTTGGAATTTCCGATATCAATGGCTAGTAGCATAGAAAGTTGCGAAGTTGCGGGGTTGCGAAGTTGCGGGGTTGCGAAGTTGCGGGGTTGCGAAGTTGCGGGGTTGCGAAGTTGCGGGGTTGCGGGGTTGCGGGGTTGCGAAGTTGCGGGGTTGCGAAGTTGCGGGGTTGCGGGGTTGCGAAGTTGCGGGGTAATTCCTTAGGCCCATAGCAAAGGCTGGCGAAGCACTTTCCCCCTTTGAAGGGGGTTAGGGGGATGAAAGGTTTAGGATGCTGTACAAAGGTTTCATCCCCCCGCCCCCCTTCAAAGGGGAAGAACGCCATATTCTACAGTTTTGAAACGGCTTCTAACAGGTTCGATACAGCAAACGGCTCCGCCTCAGAGAGAACAGTCCAAAACACGTTTTCGGTTCAAAAATAATCCAATCATTTGCCGTACCTTCCTGTTCGATTAACGTGCTTTGAATCGCTTTTGGCATCTTGGAAACAGACTTTCCAGGTTTTGAAAACCTGGAAAGTCTTTGCCACCAGACGCAATGCGTTGTTCAAAGCACGATTAGATTTCGTCTTAACCGAAAAATCCCAATATATGCTAGACGCGCAATTATTCAACTTACAGCGAAAAGTAGAACGTTACCGCGAAGTTAAGCACAATACCTTACATTATCGGGAGCAGTGGAAGGCTTCCTTCCGCGACATGATCTTCCAGAACCTGGAATCCCTCTGCCAGGCAGTCGGATTGGAAGCCAAAGTCGAAGTCCGCAGCGAAATGGAAAATCTGGAAGCGGTGGTCCTTACGCTGGGCGACGTCAAAAGCGGGCTGTATCAGGTGCTGGGTTCCGACCTTCAACGCGACCTGATCAAACACAACGGTTCGTTGATCTACCAGCAGTTGTTCAACGGCAAAGTGATCGTGCTGGTCAACTATCCGTTTATTGAAAATTACGGAGAGCCCCGCCCACCAAAAACCATCGCCATTTACCGCCCTGAGGAGCTCCAGCCGCCTTTTTTTATTCGCCATGTGGAGGAGATGCTCCAGGAAGTCACCACCTGGGAAGATTACGACGACGACGAGCCCACCAAACGCATCGGGTTCAAATTCAACTTCGGCCATAAGAGCGAACCAGGAATCGCCCGGGAAGCGGAAGACCAGTAGACTTGTTGCGACGGGTCTGGTAAAAAAAAGCCTGCTTCCGGGATCTTTTTCCCGGCGCAGGTCTTTCTATAAGCATTCAGCGTTGTGTGCCCTAACCAGAATGTACGCTGAATATTTTTTTCGCCTTACGGCAGCTTTATTCTACGATCGGACGGGCAGCCTCCTGCCGAAACAGCGCCTGGTGCAGCGCCTGCATCGCCTCCCGCTTGTAGCCGGAAGGAATCAGGATCGAAACGTTATTGCTGCTGCCTCCATAGGATACCATGCGAAGCGGAATATGCTCCAGCGCGGCAAAGATGTCCCGCATCACCGCCGTATGCTGGTCCAGGTGATCGCCTACAATACAGAGAATGGTTTGGCCAGCGTCTACCGTCAATTCCCCATATTCCGATAAATCCCGAAGGATCTCCTCCAGATGAGCGGTCTGATCGATCGTAAGTGAGACAGACACTTCCGAGGTCGTGATCATATCGATCGGAGTCCGGTACGCTTCAAACACTTCAAATACCCGGCGCAAAAAACCATAAGCATTCAGCATGCGCCCCGACTGGATGCGGATAGCGGTAATGCCGTCTTTAGCAGCCAGGGCAGTCACCGTTCTCCCGGATGCCTCCCGGGCAATCAGCGTTCCTGCCGCCTCGGGGGCAAAGGTGTTCTTGAGCCGGATCGGCACGCCTTGTTCCTCCGCCGGAATCACACAGGTGGGATGGAGGATCTTCGCGCCAAAGTACGCCAGCTCGGCCGCTTCTCTGAACGACAGCTGCCGCACCGGATGGGTGTCTTCCACCAGCCGCGGATCGCCGTCGTGCAGCCCGTCGATATCCGTCCAGATCTGAATCTCTCTGGCCTGAAGGGCCGCGCCGATCAGCGTGGCGGTATAATCGCTGCCGCCGCGCTGGAGGTTGTCCACTTCCCCTGCCGCATTCAGGCAAATGTAGCCCTGGGTCAGGTAACAAATGGAAGGCGGCGTGGAATTCAGCAAAACCTGCAAACGCTCCTGGATCCATTCCAGGTCGGGTTCGCCCTGAGCGTTCGTGCGCATATAGTCCAGCGCGGGAAGCATCACCGAAGGCAGGCCGGTAGACTGAAGATATAACTGAAAAAGCTGGGTGGAGATCAATTCGCCTTGCGCAAGGATCACCTTCTCCTCTCTGGCGCTGAATCCAGGCACAAATTGGTCCCGGATGGTCGTGAAACAGGCATGGAGCACCTGCAATCCCTGGCTGCGCCATTGCTCAGCGGGAAGGAGGCCTCGAACAAACTCCTGATACGCGCCGAACAGCATCTCCAAGCGGTCCAAAGCGCAGGCCTGGTCGCCCTGGTACAGACAGGAAGCCAGGTCCACGAGTTTATTGGTGGTTCCTGCAACCGCGGATAATACGACCACTTTGGGTTGCCCGTCGTGGATCAGTTCCGCTACTTCCCGCATACGCTGGGGCGAACCGACAGAGGTGCCCCCAAATTTCATTACGATCATGATGTGTTTATTTGTCTGCTTTCTTCTTGATGATCCAAAGGTAGGGCCCATAGAATTTCGGAGAAATTTTCTATGAAATTTGTTCATTTTTAAACTTAAATGTTATTTTTATAACAATTTAAACCGATCACATGATCAAGATTTCGGCTATTACCGCTCAGTTGATCCATCAATCCCCCTTTATTGCTGAAGCCCTGGAGGACGGGCTGATCAATGTGGCGGCGTTGGCCCGGAAACTCCAGCCGGAGGTTTCCAAAGTAGCGGGAAAACCGGTCCAGACAGGCGCTATCGTAATGGCTATCCAACGAATGCCGCCGGGAAGCCTGCACCAGCCCGGGCAGTCGCTCCGGTCGTTTTTCCGCAAAGTTCAGGACATCAGCGTTCGGTCTGGGATACTGGATTATACCTTCCGGAATTCCGGTTCGCTGGCCGAATGCCAGGCCAGGCTTCTGGCGCAGATAGGCCAAAAACTCAAGGTGTATTATTCGGTTTCCAGGGGAATTGAGGAAACCACCCTCCTGGTTTCCCAAGCCTATGAACAGGAAGTGGACGATCTCTTTGCAAAAGAAAAAAGGCTTGCCAAGGAAAAAAACCTGAATGCAATTAGCCTGATGCTTCCCGATGAGAACCGGGTATTGTTTGGCGTTTACTACTTCATCCTCCGGCAGCTGGCCTGGAACGGGATCAACGTGGTGGAAGTGGTGTCCACGTCGAATGAATTCACCATCATTGTGGGAAACGAAGACATAGACCGCGCCTTTTCCGCACTGCTGCGGTTGAAGCAGGTATAGACCGTTAGATCGTATCCGTTTTTTTTCTGGAGAAAAGGGGGAGCTTCACCGTCCTGCCGCGCACAAAACGGGAATTGATAAAAAAGACCCCTCCAAGCAGGAGAATAGCGGCCAGGATGGATTGGTAGGTGAGTTCTTCGCCATTCAGCGCCCACCCCAGAAATAGGGCCACCACGGGATTGACGTAGTTCGTCGTGGCGACTTTTTCTGGAGCCACTTTGACCAGCAAGTAATTAAAGGCAGAGAAGGCCAGCCAGGATCCCAGCACGATCAGGTAGGCGAATGCAAACCACCCTTTTTCACTTACCTGGAGCAAGCTGAATCCGCGATGTTCGCCGGCTGCAAAACCGACAATCAGCAGCACCACGCCGCCGCCGAGCATTTGAAGGGAAGCTGTTTGCATCCTCGAGGCAGGCAAATTCACCTCCGTTACGTAAAGGGAAGCAAACCCCCAGGAGAGGATGGCCACTAATATCGCTCCGATGCCCATCCAGGTTTGCGGGTCATTGTGGAAGCGGGGCTGACCGACCAGCAAGAGCATCCCGGCAACGCCAACAGCAACGCCGAGAATACTGTTCCATCCCGGGCGTTGCGCCCTTCGCATCCACACCATCAGCACGATAATAAGGGGTTCGAAGGCGACAAAAAGGGCGGCCAGGCCGGTATCGATATATTGTTCCGCCCAAACCACCAAGCCAGTCCCTACTGCCAGGAACATAACGCCGGTAATGGCGCCGTATTTCCATTGTTCAGGGGTTGGCCAGGGTTTGCCCTGGAGTAACGTAAGCCCCAGCAGAAGGCCGCCTGCCAGGGAAAACCGCATGCCCGACATCAGGAATGGCGGAATCTCCTGAATAGCGATGTAATTGACCAGGTACGTCGACCCCCATACCAGATAAACCGCCGCAAAAGCTCCTGCCAGCAAAAGCTGATCCTTTGTAATGCCCTTCATTCCTTTAGAATTGGGGGCAAAGGTACCTTTCTTTTAATGGAAAGAAAAGACTTGTTGCGACGGGATCACCGCGGGTTTAAAGCGAGCGCTCTGCTTTGGACGGTTTTTGCTTGCCCGAAGCCATCTGAACTTTGGTTTTAACGGGCGCCACCACTGGCTTGCTATGGTATAGCGCATCCAGTTCGTCGATCAACGCGTTGTATTCGGTTTCCAAAGAGGCCTTATTCTTGCGGATGGATTTGGGGGTCATCAAGTCGGTTTTTTCCGAGTAGGCCCCCCATTTTTTAACAAATTGATCCTCCCGCTCCTTCAAAGCGCCGGAATCCGGCAAGCTAGTCTGCGCCGCAGCTTGGGCAAACCACCCCAGGTAGGCCAGAAAAAAAATCGGGAGCGCATGCAAAAAGAAGGATTTCGATTGGTTTTTCATGTTTTGGGTTTTTACTCCCTGCAAAGATGGGGGCAGATTGGGCCATAAATCAAGCGGCTGGGCGGCATTTCCGACCGGCAGGTGCTTTGCATCCGGAAAGGAATGGAAACCCCGGACGAAGAGGGTCTGGGCCGGGATGAACAGCGCATCCCCCCCCTTCCTATGGCGTTTCTGCCATTTGTTCCTGGTCCTGGACCGCAACGTGGGGAATAAACGGCCGGCGATCGGCATGACAAATCAATTGAGCAACCTCTCTACCGGACAGCATTACCCTTGGCAGCCCGCCTCCTACGGCCACCCACTGTCCGCACATGAAAAACCCTTTCAAGCGGGGAAGCGAATGCGGGAGGTTTCTAAAGCCTGTTTCCGGCGTCATCAGCCAACCCTCAAAGCTCCCTTTCCAGCTGTTGGTAAAATGCGTGAAGGTAGACGGCGTAGCCACGTCGATCATCTCCACTTTGTCTGCAATACCTCCAAATCGAACCTCCAGCGCTTCAATCAGGGCTTTTGCAATCCGCATCTTTTCGGATTGGTACCGCACCGGTTCGCTGGTTTGAAGGCTTTCCCAGTACGGGAAGTTATAGGTTGGCAGATTGATGGTGATTAGTGTTTTCCCCGGGGGCGCCAGCGTAGGATCAAAATGGTGGATCCGGACTTTCAGTTCGTCGACAATGGTTTCCGGATCGATGATCAGCGAGCGGCCCAAAGGGAATTGAACCAGCGCAGGCAGGTCTTTCAAATCCTTCGCAACCCCGAGGGCCACAAAAACCAGAGAGGGGAAGGTGTGCCGCTTTTCGTAGAAGGTTTCCAACTCTTTGGTAAGGTATTTCCCTTCCAGGAGTTCAAATAAGGTATTGTGGCCGTCGCCAGCCGAAACGACCCAGTCGCCCCGCACCACAGTCCCATCCTGAAGCTGGATTCCAACGGCGCGATCCGCTTCCACCAGAATGCGGGTGACTTTGCTTTCGTAGCGCACCTTACCTCCCCTGGACACATACTGGTCGAGGATGCGCTGCGCAAAAGGAAGCGATCCGCCCTTAGGGTATCCCGCCTGATGTTCGCTCATCCAGGCCAGGGTTAGTATTGCGAAAATGGCCGGAACATCCGGTTCGAATAAATGGAAAATGGTCTTTTGCAGCAGGGGATTCGTAAACTCCGAGGCATAATCCGCCAGGCTAATACTCACGAACCGTTGGAAAACGCCCATATAAGGAAACATCCGGATCAATTCCCGGGCCCGCTCCCAAAGGTTGGTCAGTTCGCGGGGGTTGGATTGCGCAACGGGGAAATGTGCCAATTTTCGAATGGCGCCGGTCATTTCCAGAATCTTCTGCCGGTCTTCCGGCGCTTTTTGAAGGAACTCCTCCTCAAGCCGGTTGACATCGCTAAACACCCGGATAAAATTCCCATGCAGGTCTTCCATACGGATATATTCCTCCAGATAGCCGACCTCGATGTCGTCCATAGGCGTCAGCTCATTCCATTTATCGAAAAATGAACTGGCCGACCCCGTGCCCACCAGCCAGTGAATGCAGAGGTCTACGGTAAAGTCTCCCCGATGCCAGGCCGTACACACTCCTCCAGCTACCCGGC
This sequence comes from Haliscomenobacter sp., assembly GCA_016713275.1. Lineage (GTDB taxonomy): Bacteria > Bacteroidota > Bacteroidia > Chitinophagales > Saprospiraceae > JADJPL01. The sequence goes on along the minus strand of JADJPL010000006.1, from coordinate 89,788 downwards.
TCATCTCGAAAAGCTCTACGTCGTAACCACTCATCGCCAAATAAGAACCGGCAGATAAACCTCCCATTCCGGCGCCTATAACCAATACTTTCTTTTTCTCCATAGGGCAGTGTTTGGGATGAAGCGTCTTCTATGCTCTTTTCTTACCCGATATTATAGCTAAAAAATTGCGGAGAATAACTGACCTTCATCACCTCGCCGGATGACTTCCGTCATAGGAGAAATGGGATCGGCAATAGGAAAAGTCAGATTTTAATAACAGCTTGCTTTTCCAATCGAGTTCGGGCGCTGGGTCGTTCAGCGAATAATCAGCGATTTTGATCGTCTTTTCTGGCGCGAGGCGCTCTTTTCCTATACTTTTGATCATCATCAATACTTTTCCTTTATGGACAACCCGAAAAACCAGGCGCCTTTCAGCGGCGCCGACCCGAAAGTGATTGCCGTGCTGTCTTACCTGACTGTGGTCGGATGGATTGCTGCGGTGGTCCTCAACAACCCCAAATCGGAACTGGCCTCTTTCCATATCCGCCAATCCCTGGGATTAATGCTGGTCATGGCAGCCGGCAGCATCGTCATGATTTTTCCCTTGGTGGGGTGGATCGTTGGGTCTGTCGCTATTGTTGGAGCGTTCCTCCTCTGGATACTGGGCTTCCTCTCCGCGCTGCAGGGCGAAATGAAGGAAAGTCCCTACTTAGGGGCTTACTTCCAGGAATGGTTTAAGGTATTTTAATTAGGGTAGATGGCGCTTGCCCTATTCCCCGATCAGTTTCCGGATAGCATAAGAGGCCATATAGATTCCAAAAAGGGCCGGCATATAGGAAATGGTGCCGTAGTACGATTTCTTGAACCGGGTTCCGTCGGTCATTTCCATCGTTCCGGGGAGTACTTGTTCATCGGAAAACACCACCGGGAACGAATCCCGGATGCCTTGCCGGCGAAGGGATTTTCGGACTTGCTGGGCGAAAGGGCAGTTTCGGGTTTTTTCGATAGGGGCGATTTGTACAAACTCCGGGTTGATACGGCCCCCTGCGCCCATAGAACTTACAAACCGGACCCCTGATTGCAGGCAGGTTCGGATCAGTTTGATCTTGGGCTGGAAGCTATCGATGCAATCCAGAACCAAATCGCAGCCTTCTCCTATGAGCGGCAGCATGTCCTCCGGCTCCAGAAAGCGGGGGATCACCGTCAGCTCCAGGTCGGGATGAATGTCCTTCATCCGGGCGGCCATAAGCGCAGCTTTGGACTGTCCAACCGTTGAGTCCAACGCCTGCAGCTGCCGGTTCTTGTTGCTGGGATCCACTACGTCGCCATCGATAATGGTCATGCGCCCGATGCCGGCGCGGCAAAGGAATTCGGCGGCAAAGCTGCCTACGCCGCCCAGCCCAACCACGAGGACGCTCGCCTCCCGCAGGGCGTCCAGCTTATCTTCTCCGATCAGTAATTCGGTTCTTACCAGCCAGTCTGCCCCTTTCATACCAACCCCCATTTTTTTGCGCGTTCATAAAGGCGATGAGTCAATTCTTCTTCGGGCACACCCTTTGCCTCGGCGGCGCAGGCGTAAATGGCTTCGATCGCCACTCCGCTATCGTCGGTTTCCAGCCAGAGCCTGTCCACGGGAACGGTTCTCAACGCGGAAACCGCAGGTTGATCCTTTCGAAGGATCGCTGCGCCAAACGATAGAGACGCGCCGATCTCCAGAAACAAAGCAGCCAACTCGGAAGATTTATTAAACCCGTGCAAGGTCAGGTCCACCCCAGGATTGACCCGCAATATGCTTTGCCGGAGCTCCGAAAAGGCACGTACGCAATGGATGACCACCGGTTTTCGGTGCTGGACGGCCATTTCCAGCTGGCGCTCGAAACAGGATTGCTGGAACGCCAGTTCCGGACCGCGCAGCCGGTCTAATCCGGCTTCTCCCACCATCCGGACCTGGGGCGCCTGGAGAGCCCGCTCCAGCCACGCCCATTGCCCGGCCATCTGCTCCGGGTCCAGCATCCAGGGATGCAGCCCCGCCGAACAAGGCCAGGACCAGCCGGTGCAAGCTTCCTCTTCTTCCTGGTGAAAGGAGCGGATGCTCAGGCAATGGGCATCTGGCAAACGGGAGGCATGGGTGTGAAAATCAATATATTTCATGGCGTTAGCTCATACAAGCAGCAAAGATTGGGTTTTTCCTGTTTTTTCAAATTTCCGTACAAACTTGTTTCGCCATTTTTTTGTAATTTTCCCTCCCCCCCCCCCCCCCCCCCCCCCCCCCCCCCCCCCCCCCCCCCCGCCATTCCATCTGACCCCAGGGTCAGGGGACAACGTTTGACGGACCAGCCGCATCCGGGAAACCAGCCGCATCCGAAAGGCTTGAAATCCTACTACGACGATCTGAATACCAAATAATCCCACGAACAGCCCCAGATCCCTTTTCTTCCCATGAAAAGTTAAGTCGCAATTTTCCCATGGCATAAGCGCATAGGTAGCCTCCATTATCCTCAAAGAAACCTGTAGCCGGTTATGGAGCGTAAGCTGTTTTACCGGACATTTGCTGTACTGGCCTTTGCCGCTGGTTGGCTGTGTCTGTATCCGTGGGTCTATCCAAAGGTTCCCTGGCTCAGGGGCACACGAGGAACTATATCCCTTTGGCCTGGTTCTGGCAACCGGCGGAAGAAGGGGACCCCGAGTCTGCTTCGGCCGCTTCCTATTCCCAGATGGATGCCGAATTGCTGCCCCATAGCGCCGACAGCCTCTCTGTCTCCAGCGACCTGGCAGCCGTTCTGCCTGCGGACGCATTCAGCGAAGCAAACCAAACCTATCAGGGCATCGAAACGTTATCGGCTTTCTTTAAAGCATTGGCAGAAAAAAGAACAGGTCCGGATCGCCTACTACGGGATTCCTCCATCGAAGGCGACCTGATCACCCAAACCCTGCGCGACAGCCTTCAAAACCGGTTTGGGGGGCGCCGGCGTGGGATTCGTGTCCTCCTTCCTTCGGTCAAGCATTTTCGCCGCTCGGTGCGCCAGGATGCCTCCAACAACTGGTACCAATTCAGAACAGGCAGAAAAAACCACAAAGCGCTACCGGTCGGGATTGATGGAAAGTACTTTACCGCGATGAACTCCTGGGAATTCCAGGCCTCCGTCGAGCCGGACTCCGCCGTTTCCAGCCCGGCTTCCGATGCCATGCAGGTGATGGAATCCAAATACTGGGTTCAATTTGGCGCAAGCCCATTATTCGACGGCGCCCAGTATTTTCCGAAAACCCGCTTGTTTTACGCCGCTCCGCCCTCTGCATCCCAGGAGCCCGGCGCGGTTCTGGGGCGTGTTCACGCCATAACGCAAGAAGAGCGCCACGACCTCCCCCTTAGCGCCGGAACCGGTCTGCTGAACTGCCTCGCCCTGCCAGCGGAAAAAGTTTCCAGGCTTCGCCTCGAATTTGCCATTCCGAACAACCTTGCCGTTTATGGCGTGAGTATGGAGACCGAGTATGGGGTCATCCTCGACAACTTTTCCCTTCGCGGCAACAGCGGCGCCGGGCTGCTGAATATCCATCCGGAAATGCTCCGCCAGTTCCAGGAGTACCTGGATTATGACCTCGTTGCGCTTCAATTCGGGCTCAACGTCCTCAATCCCAAATTGCGGGACTACCGCTGGTATGAGGACCAGCTGATTGCCGTCATTCAGCATTTTCAAAAAACGCTGCCCGGCGTGTCGGTTCTGGTCGTTGGCGTGCCCGACAAAAGTACGCGGATCAATGGCGTCATGCGCACCGACCCCAGCATCCCCCGCATTCACGCAGCCCAGCGCCGGGCCGCATTCCGATGCGGGGCCGCCTTCTTCAGCCTCTACGAAGCCATGGGAGGCGAGGGCGCGATGATCGAATGGGTGGAACGAAAACGGTTGGCCAACCGAGACTATACCCATTTCAACTTTCAGGGCGCCGATGTGGCGAGCAACTACCTGCTAAAGTTCTTCACAACCGGCGTCGACCAGTACCGGAAACAGGCGCAAACCGAAGCCCGGGACGAATCTTCGCTCACGAATCCATCTGATCCTTTGCGCTAATGACAATCTATCCGACGCTAATCTGGATCTTGATGCTGGCTGCTCCGTCGACCGTCCCCCGTCGGCCATCCCCCGTTCCCCATCCCCCGTTCCCCATCCCCCATCCCCCGTCCCCCGTCAACCGTCAACCGTCAACCGTCAACCGTCGACCGTCGACCGTTATCCTCGCCCCTTTTCTGGCCAAGCTCCGGGAACTGGAGCAAGGGAAGCGCGACCGGGTGGTGATCCTTCACATAGGGGATTCCCATGTGCAGGCAGGGTTTCTTCCTGGCGCGCTGCGCGACCGGCTCCAGGAGCGCTTCGGCGCAGCGGGCCGGGGGCTGGTCCTCCCGTTGAAGCTGGCAGGAAGCCACAACACGCTGGACGTGATCGCTCAAAGCAATGCTGCGTGGGATGGCCGTTTGCGAACTTTCCAGCAAGGAGGGCCGCCTGTGGGGCTCAGCGGGTCCTCGCTGCGCACCGCTTCCGCTTCCTTCACGCTGGAAGTGGAACTCAAGCCCCATGCGTCTCTCGATAATTCCTTTGACCAGATCCGGTGGTTTGCCGAGCCAGGGCAAGCCCCGCCGTCGGTGACTGGCCCTGGGGGAAAAACTTACCCTTCTAAAGAAAACAGTTTCCCTGCCGCTTACGAACTGGAAAGTCCGGTGAGGAAAGTCCGGTTTACTGGCGTCCAAACCGCGAACAGCGCTTCCAAAGGCGCCCTTTTGTACGGGATTTCCTTTGAAAAAGGAAAAACCGGGGTGCTTTATCATGCCGCCGGGCTGAACGGCGCCACCTTTTACCATTACCACCACGCCGAGCAGTTCTTCCGCCAGATTCCGGCGCTGAAACCCGACCTGGTGATCGTCACCCTGGGCACCAACGAGTCGCTGCTGCGCCCTTTTCGCAAGGAAGAACTGCGCGGAGAACTGGAGGGATTTTTGCAAAAAACAATCCAGGCCCTACCAGGAACGCCCCTGCTCCTTTGGACGCCCCCCGATACCCGCCTTAAAAGCGGGTTGCCAAACCCCCAGGGAGCCGTATACCGGGACATGGTGCTTCAGGCGGCTGCAAAATACCGGTGCGCGGTCTGGGACCTCTTCGAGGCAATGGGCGGGGAAGGCTCCATCCGGCAATGGAAAAGCAAAGGGTTAGCGCACGGCGACGAGGTGCATTTTACCCAGGCCGGGTACGATTGGATCGGAAAATTACTATTCAACGACCTAATGGAATGGTATGAAGGGACAAATTAACTGGCAGGAACTCACTGATTTGCTGGTGTACGATCCTGGCAGGCCTTTGCTGTTCAACAGCACCGCCTTTTTCCTGTTTTTCCTGTTCCTGTACGCGGGGTATCTTTTCCTGTTGAAGCGGACCAACCTGCGCATCCTGTATTTGTTGGCGTTTTCCTTATTTTTCTATTATAAGTCCAGCGGATGGTTCTTTTTGCTGCTGTTGGCCACCACCGGAATCAACTTTATCCTGGGGCACCTGATGTACCTTACCCAGCGGCGGCTGGCCCGTTTTGCCCTGCTTTGGTGCAGTATCGGGAGCAGCCTGGGGGTTTTGATCTATTACAAATACAGCCTCCTGTTCCTGGACACCTGGAAGCTGGCCACCGGGCAATCCTGGAGTATTGGGGCGTTATTCCTCCCGGCAGGGATTTCTTTTTATACTTTCCAAACCCTGAGCTATACCATTGACATTTACCGTAAAAGCCTTAATCCCTTGAGTGCAGGCGCCAAAACACGGCTGGACTGGGGAAAAGCCTTTATGGATTTTGCCTTTTACATCAGTTTCTTCCCGCAGTTGGTGGCAGGGCCTATCGTCCGGGCAGCTGATTTTTTGCCGCAGATCCGCAGGCCGCTGTCGCTGTCGCGGGAGCAAATGGGCCAAGGTTTTGTCCTGATTATGAGCGGGTTGTTCAAAAAATCGGTGTTGTCGGACTATTTGAGTGTCAACTTCGTTGACCGGGTTTTTGATGCGCCGCTGTTGTACTCTGGGCTGGAAAACCTGCTGGCCGCCTATGGATATGCGGTTCAAATCTATTGTGACTTCTCCGGGTATTCGGATATGGCCATTGGGCTTGCGCTGCTGATGGGTTTCTGGTTGCCCGAAAATTTTCGCCGCCCTTACCAGGCCGATTCCATCCAGGATTTTTGGCGGCGCTGGCATATCTCGCTTTCCTCCTGGCTTCGCGACTATTTATATATCTCCCTGGGAGGTAGCCGCAAGGGCAGGTTCAGAACCTTCCTGAGCCTCATGCTCACCATGCTTTTGGGCGGCCTTTGGCATGGCGCGAGCTGGGTTTATGTCATTTGGGGCGGGCTACACGGGTTAGGTCTGGCTTTCGAGCGCTTTTTCCATCCCAGGGGCGCGGAGGACCTCCCGGACCGCACACCCATCACGGCTTTCTGGCTGCTGGCCATTCTGCAACTGGGCATCCAGGGCTCTCTTTGGCTTCGCCTGGCGGACGGAAGCCTGGAAGCAGCGCCTTTCTGGCGATACACCCTGGGCAACGGGGCAATTCTCGCGGTTTGGGTTCTGATGCTTCTGCCGGCGCTTCATCCACGCGCAGGCGCCGGGCTGCGGCGTCTGGTGCGCATGGCGTTCACCTTTCATTTTGTCACCTTTGGCTGGATCCTGTTCCGGTCGGGAGCCATTGGCAGCGTACAGCCGCCCCTCCAAACCGTTGCGGAAATGCTTGGGCAAATTACCGGATCATTCCATCCCGAATTGGTTCCGCAGGTTGTTCAGGCTTACCCCTGGGCGCTGGGACTGATGACCCTGGGTTTGTTTTTACACTACCTCCCTTCCGCAGTTTACCAAACCCTGGAGCACGTCTACATCAAAAGCCCGGTGCTCGTCCAATCAGTTGTCTTCGCTCTGTTGATCTGGCTGACGATTCAGACCGCCGGATCGGGCGTGGTGCCGTTTATTTATTTTCAATTTTAGCGGAACGAAGGCCAGCCAAAAATTACGGCTATCCTATTGTGAATTCCTGCTGCCTGGCGTCGGACGGCACGCGTTAACTTAGTCGTTCAATAAAAAGACTTCCATGATCCTACTGCGTCAACGCTTTCTCACCGGGCTGCTTCTCCTCGCTTTCCTGTTTACAGGAGCCGCTTTTAGCGCCCTGTCCGCACAGGGCTTCTCTCCAGACATCACCGTAGCCCTCGACGGGTCCGGTGATTTTACCAAAATCCAGGATGCCATAAATGCCGTTCCAGACAATAGCCCAACGCCTACGTTGATCTTCATCAAGCAGGGGTTGTATAACACCGAAAAGCTGATCGTACCCGCTACCAAGGCGCGTATCGTCCTGATTGGAGAAAGCCGGGACGAAACTATTATCAGCTACCACGTGTACGATTGCAGCGCCGGCGGATACGAGAACAAATGTCCGGCGGAAGATGCCAAAAAATGGCAGGGAGACAATATCCGTACTTCGGCAACCCTGACCGTCATAGCCGATGATTTCCGGGCCGAAAACCTGACCATCCAAAATACCGCCGGTCCTGTCGGGCAAGCCCTGGCACTGACCCTTCGCGGCGACCGGGCGATTTTCCGAAATTGCAACTTCAGCAGCTATCAGGATACAATTTACTTTTGGAGCGATGCCAAACGAGCCTACTTTGAGAACTGCCTGGTCATTGGCCGAACCGATTATCTTTATGGCAGCGGGACTGTTTTTTTTCAGGGCTGCGAGATCCGGAGCTGGGGAGGTGGATGGATTACCGCGCCCTCTACCGGCCTGAATCAGCCATATGGGTTTGTTTTTAACCAATGTAAACTGACCTACGCACTCAACAGCCCCAGGCCGGGAGACGACGGCGCGTTGGTCGCCCTGGGCCGCCCCTGGCACAACTATCCGAAAGTCGCCTGGCTGTATTGCGATATGACGGAAAAGATCAACCCGCTCGGCTGGCCGGACAAATGGAATATGCCCTATGCGGATACGAGCGCCAATCTGCATCTGTACGAATACAAAAACACGGGGCCGGGCGCCAATAGGAGCGGCCGGGCGAAATGGACGGGGCTTCGTGCGCTAACCGACGAGGAAGCCCCAAAATATACCCTTCAAAGCGTCGTATCCGGCAGCGATGGCTGGGATCCAAGCGCAACAGCGCCCGTTACGGCTACCTTTAAATGGACCGGGGCCGGAGCTGGTTCCGGATGGTTATTGCCCGGTAATTGGGACCCCCAGGCCGTGCCTGATAGCAGCCAGGCCGCTTATGTCGATGGCGGATTTACCATTACAGCCGACGGGGGCCGTTTTCCTGCCGATCTGACGCTGACCAATGGAGCCACCCTGGCCGTTAGCGCCCCAAGTGAGGTCGTCTACCTCGCCATTGGCGGCGCCTCCATTTTAGCGGCGGCGAATGTCCGCCTCGATGGAAGAATTCGTACGAAAGACAGCCTCTCCATTTCCGTTGGCGATACGTTTGCCCTCAACGCCACTTTGACCGGGGTACACCGGATAGAAAAGACCGGAGCAGGAACGCTCAGACTGAATGGCGATAATTCCAACTTTAGCGGGTTTTGGGCGATTGTTTTCGGTAGTGTGGCGGCAGCCAAAACGAACTCCCTAGGCAGGCCCCGAACGGTTATCGTAGACACCCTGGCGACGCTTATCATCGAAACCAGCGACGCGATGTTTGCTGAAACACCATTGTCCCTGCAACCCGGCGGACGGCTTCAACTCCAGGCGGATGTCGTACTGCGGGAGTTGTATCTTGGAGGCAGCCTGCAAGTCCCCGGGGTTTATTCTGCAGCTACCCACCCCAACTGGATCTCCGGAAGCGGTATCCTCACTATAGGCCGTCCCGGCAAGTTCACTTTCAAAGGAGGAGCCAACGGAAACTGGGACAACCCTGCGCATTTTCAGCCCGCCCTGCTGCCGGAGGCAGGGGAAACGGTCTATACCCAGATAGAAATGGAAACGACTTCGTTTGTGTTTCCAGCGGATATCGTCGTTCAATCCGGAGGCCGAATCAGGCTGCGCGGGGAACACGGCGCTACCGGAACCATCTACCTGGAAGGGAGCGCCAGCTTCGGCTACGCCACTTCCGGGACAGGCTTTACGCTCAACGCACCTTTAGTGGTCTCTGGAAATGCTGCACTCAATATGAACAGCCGGGCAGTTCCCGGCCACGCCATGCGGCTGGATGGCCCGATCTGCGGAAATGGCAAAATCACGGCCTTGAACCAACGTACCGACACGAAAAACACCGCAACCGTGGTTCTCTCCGGCGACAACAGCGGGTTTTCCGGAATCTGGGACCTCACCATGGCCAGCGCTTTTCCGGGAAGTATCGCCGTGATCCAGGGCAAAAGCCCAAACGCTTTCGGACAGGGATTAATCGAAATAGGCCTGGATAACCTGGCAGCCCTGAGCCACGAGCAATGCGCCGGAGATGAATTGCGCGTCAACCTGGCCGGCAATGGCCGTATCCAGCTCGATACGCTGGTTAAGGTGAAACGCGCCGTGATCAACGGAACCCCAATGGACCCCGGCGCTTATGATGCGAATACTAAGCCTGAATGGTTTACCGGAAAAGGAATGCTAATGGTCGACACCGGCACCGATGTACAAGCGCCGGTTGAACAATTCCGCGTTTTTGCATCCAATAACACGTTGTACCTTAGCGAAGAAGCGGAGAAAGTCGCCGTCTACCACCTGAACGGACAAGCGGTGCTCCGCGCCCGGAGAGTAAGCGCGCTTTCCATGGAGGGGTTGACCAAAGGGATGTATATCGTCCACTATACCATAGGCGGATACAAAGGAGTACTGAAGGTGGCTGTACAGTGAAGGGGCCCACCTGGAGTGTTCCCGATCAGGGCGCTACCGTCGCCATTTTTTCGAGCAATGCATGAAACCTGGGGTCGGATCGAAGGCTGTCGAGGTTGCTGTCGTTTTCAAACCAGCCTTTTTGTTTCAGTCCGGCGCCAACCGCCCGCTCCAGCGTGGAAAATGCTTTTTCCTGGTCTCCGGCCAGGGCAAAGATGCAGCCGGCGTTGTAGAGCAGCATGGCGTCGTCGGGATCGAGGGTAAGCGCCCGCTGAAGCCACTGGAGGCTTTTATCGGTTTCGCCAAGCGCCATAAGCCCGTTGGCGCCGAGGTAATACCCCCGGGCGTCGCCTGGGTTCAGGCTGAGGTAGTGTTCGGCAATAGCAACTCCGCGCTTGCGGGCCTCCACCGCCTTTTGGGTCAGCCCCAAGTCGGCGTAGACCTGTCCGGCCAGCAGGGCCGATTGAAAGTCCTCGGGTTGAACGCGGTTGGCGGTTTCGAACAGGTGGGCCGCTTTTTCCAGCTTGCCCTGAACGAAGCAAACCCGGGCATACCAATACCATGCGTCGAACAATTGGGGGTCCAGAGAAATCGCCCGTTCGAAGGCCGCTTCCGAGTCTTCATATTTATTTTCCAGCGAAAAGGCTACTCCCCTCGAAACGTGCCCCCGGGCAAGCAGGGGATCGATTTCGATAGCCCTCAGACTGAGCTGCTGGGCCAGTTGGAGGTTCTGCTGGGTCGACATATCGTAAAGGTACAGATAGGCATAGCAATCGGCCAGCCCGGAATAGGCCAGCGCGTAGTTGTCGTCTTCGGAGATGGCTTTATCGAACATCTGCTGGGCGTACAACACGCTCTGTTTGCTGAATTGGCTCAGAAGCCTTCTTCCCCGGATATAATAATCGTAGGCATTGACGTTGGTGGTTTGCACCATGCTGATGTTTCGCATCTGCAGGGATCCCAGTTTGACTCTCAGCGCTGCGGTAATGCTTTGGGCGATCTCATCCTGGACGGCAAAAATATCTTCGATTTGACGGTCGAACCGCCCGGACCAGAGGTTTATCCCCGATTGGGTATCGATGAGTTCCGCCGTGATGCGCAATTGCTTGCCGATTTTCCGCACGGCGCCTTCCAGAATGACGGTCGCATTTAACTGGCGGCCAGCCTCCGGGATGCCCAGATTTTTTTCCCGCAAGGCGAAGGAAGAAGCTCTGGCCACGACCTGAAGATCGGGTACTTTGCCCAGAGAAATGATGATCTCCTCGGCGATGCCTTCGCAGAAATACACCTGCTCGGGATCGGAACTCAGGTTGCGGAACGGCATCACCGCGATGGTGTGGATAGGCAGCGTGGTGCGCGGAGGAGGAAAATCCGAAGGAGCCCGGGAATGAGCAGTTGATAGATTCGCTCCGCCTGATCGAAATCCTTAAGCATAAAGGCCCCGAGAAAACGGAGGTCGATGCCTTTGGGAAGCTGGTTTTTCAGTTGCTGGACAGCGGCTTCCGACAGCAGCACCTGGCCTCCGTGGGCGGCGTTGCATACCCTGGATGCCCGGTGTACCTCCAGTCCGATGAACCCGGAAGCCGCAGCCACCGCTTCTCCGGAGTGGATGCCGATGCGCACCTTCAGGCGGATGCCCCGAACCCAGCTTTCGGCGGAAAAAGCGCGCTGAAGCGTGGTGGCAAAAGCCGTCGCGCTGGAAGGATGGTCGAATACGGCAAAAAAACCATCGCCGGCAGTGTCGACCACTTTCCCGTGGAAGGCGCCCAAAGCAGAACTAAAAATCGCCCGGTACCGGTCCAGGACAAAAGCATAGCCCTCTCCCAGCCGCTGAGCAAGGCGGGTGGAACCCTCAATATCACTGAAAAGGAAGGTCTTCTTTTCCTTTGGAAGCTCGTTCATTGGTGCAAAGGTACGGCTTCGGGGAGAATCCAAAAGCATTTGGGAATGATCCCTGCACTTGCTTTTGTCGTTGGGTTCGACTTACTTTGTGGGCGCATGGCAAAGCCTTAATTTTTATGAAAATAGAATTGCGAAATCTCCAGTTTGAAGATTACCGGGGCCTGAGGGAGGCGATGATCGAAGCCTACGCCGGAATCGGAGGGGATTTCTGGTTCGTTCAGGACATTCAGAAACTGCTGGAACTCTTTCCGGAAGGCCAGCTTTGCGTGCTGGTAGACGGAAAAGTAGTAGCCTCCGCCCTTTCGATCATTGTAGACTACCGCAAATACGGCGATAGCCACACGTTCAAGGAGATTACCGGAAACTATACCTTTTCCACCCACGACTCCGAAGGGGACGTGCTGTACGGAATCGAGCTGTTCGTCCACCCGGAATACCGGGGGTTGCGCCTTGGGCGGCGGCTCTACGACGCGCGCAAGGAATTGTGTGAAAGCCTGAATCTGCGCGCCATCATTGCCGGCGGCCGTATTCCGAACTTCAAGAACTTCGCGGATTCCCTGACGCCCCGGGAGTATATCGAAAAGGTGCGGTTGAAGGAAATCTTCGACCCGACGCTGACCTTTCAGATGTCGAATGATTTCCACGTCAAGAAAATCCTGAAGAACTACCTTCCCGGCGATACGGAATCCAAGGATTTTGCCACCTTGCTGGAATGGAACAACATCTACTACAGCGAGGAGGAACAGCTGATCAACGTACCCAAGCAGGTGGTCCGCCTGGGCTTGGTACAATGGCAGATGCGCCTGTTTGACAATTTTGATGCCCTGGTAGAGCAGGTGGAATATTTTGTAGACGCGGTCAGCGACTACAAGGCGCATTTTGTGCTTTTCCCGGCGTTATTCAACGCGCCCCTCATGGCGGAGTATAACCATTTAGGCGAGGCGAACGCGATCCGGGAACTGGCCAAACACACCGAGCCCCTGCTCCAGAAGTTTATTCAGCTGGCCATGGCGTACAACATCAACATCATCACCGGGAGCATGCCCATCGTCGAGGACGGGCGCTTGCTCAATGTGACCTACCTCTGCCGCCGCGACGGGACCTGGGAAAGCTGCTACAAGATCCATCCCGTGCCGGCGGAGATCTCCGCATGGGGTATGGTAGGCGATTCCCGGCTACGGATTTTCGATACGGATTCCGGCCGCATCGGGATATTGATCGACTACGACGTTTGTTTTCCGGAACTGGGGCGCTGGTACGCGCGGCAGGGAGTGCAGATTTTGTTCGTGCCCTTCCTCACCGATACCCAAAACGGGTATAACCGGATCCGGCTTTGCGCCCAGGCAAGGGCAATCGAAAACGAATGCTATGTGGCGATCGCCGGTTGCGTCGGCAACTTGCCCAAAGTGAATAATATGGATATTCAGTACGCCCAATCGGCGATCTTTACCCCTTCCGACTTCGCTTTTCCTTCCAACGGGATCCGGGCGGAAGCGACCCCCAATACCGAAATGACCCTGATCGCTGACGCCGACCTGGAACTTCTTAAGGAACTTCACGAATTCGGAAGCGTTCAAACCCTGAAAAACCGCCGAAAAGACTTGTACGAAGTTCGTTTCCGGAAATAACCGCCGCCCATGAAACTAAAACGGAGGACCAGGCGTTAAATAGCGTACTTTTTGAAAACAGGAAAACAGACAAAAACTTGCCGAATCATAGATAGAAATACCTACATTGCGCCAAATTATTTTTGGCGTTAAAAAAATTTGGCCGAAGTTTTCTGCGCTCTTTTCTCTTTTGTTCATATTCTTGTCTTTAAATTTGTGCATTCTTTACTAACCAACTGAATCGAAGCAATGGAACATAACGAAGTGGTTCGGTATTCCGATGCGGACTTGGAAGAGTTCCGGATTCTGATCGAAACTAAATTGGAACGAGCAGAAAAGCACCTGGCTGAACTCCAGGAGCAAATCCTGGAAATCACCGAAAATACCAGCGATGAGCATGGAGGAGATTGGGTGGACGACAGCAGCATCAACAACGACGTAGAGATGCTCAACAACATGGCGATCCGCCAACGCATGCACATCCAGGACCTCGATAACGCCCTCGTGCGCATCAAGAACAAATCCTATGGCATCTGCAGCATTACCGGCCAGTTGATCGATAAACGCCGCCTCCTCGCCGTGCCCACCACCACCAAGAGTCTGGCCGCAAAAGTCGCCGAACAGGCCGCTCCACCGATTGACAAAAAGGAAAAACCCGAACCTCCAGTTCAGGAAGAAAAAAAACCGGCGCCCCAGGAAAAGCCAGGAACGACCAAACGCATCATCACTACGGTTATCCGCAAATCCTCCTCCGCTAAAAAAGAAGCCGCAGGTCGACCTCGAAGACTTTGAGGAGGAAGAAGACGATATCAACCTCCGCAAGGAAATGTACTTCGAAGAGGATCAGGAACTTCTGTACAGATCTGCCTCTGATATCGAAGACTTGATGGAAGATCAGGGTACCGCCGGGCCTTCCGAAATGATGGATGATGAAATAGAAGAAGATTATTAGCGGATTTTGCACTCAAGGCTTTTCAGGTACCAGGATTCTTTATACCTTTGCAGTCCCTGAAAATCTAATTTCTATCATCATCAAAAATTATTGGCCAAACGTATGCTGATTATTGAGATCAAAGACGGCGAAAGCATCGATAAGGCGCTGAAGCGGTACAAGCGCAAATTTCAGAATGCAGGCGTTATCAAGGAGTTGCGTAAGCGCAAAGAATTCGTAAAACCCTCTGTCAAGCGGAGAAGCAAGATCCTCAAGGCGATTTACCGCGAGAAGATCCGCATCGACGAGGATACGCCGACCATGTAATTGAATGTTCCTTCCGGCACTTTTGCCGGAAATCAGCTATAGCGCCCAGGTAGGTTTTCCTCACTTGGGGCCGTTTCCAACAGGCGTTGTTCCGGATTTCCCGTCCCCCAGATGCGGCGGGCCGGTGTAGGTCCTGTAAGGAGATAGAGCGGTATCGAAGCGTTTCGGTACCGCTTTATGCGTTTATGCCGCTTTAATTATTCCCCAAACCCTTATCTTGAGCACGCCTTGCATCTTTTTCCCACAAAAGATTCCTTAACGTCAAAGATATTGCGCTATGAAGGTTTGCTCCACTTCTTTTTTCGCCGGACTTTTTTTGCTTTTAAGCACCGCGTTATCCGCCCAGCGCTACGACCTGCTCATCCGCAACGGACAGGTTTTTGAAGGCAGCGCCGGCGCCACGCTGTGGAAGGCAGATATTGCAATTAAGGGAGAAAAAATTCTTCGGGTCGCTCCGGGGATCAAAGGGAAAGCAGCCCGGGAAATCGATGCCCGCGGGTTGGTCGTCAGCCCGGGCTTCATCGACCTGCATACGCACCTGGAGCCGCTCCCCCTGGACCCTCAGGCCCAAAGCCATGTGCGTCAAGGCGTAACAACTGCCCTCGGCGGCCCCGACGGCGGCGGCCCCCTTGGCATCGGATCTTATCTCGACACGCTAGCGGCTATCGGCATCGGGCTAAATGCTGCTTACCTTATTGGCCATAACACGGTGCGGAACCACGTGATGGGGCTGGTCAACCGCGCGCCGACCGCAGACGAGCTCCGGCAAATGGAGGATTGGATCGAAAAAGCCATGAAGGAAGGGGCTTTCGGAATTTCTACCGGACTTAAGTACCTCCCCGGGACCTATGCCAAGCTCGACGAGATCGTGGCGCTTTCCAAAGTCGCAGCCCGGCATGGGGGCATTTACACCTCGCACCTGCGCGAAGAAGGCCTGGGCCTGCTGGAAGGCGTCGCGGAAGCGATCCAAATCGCCGAACTGGCCGGCATCCCGGTCGTGCTGACCCACCACAAAGCCATCGGCCTGAAGATGTGGGCAGCAGCGTCAAAACCCTGGCGATGGTGGATTCCGCCCGCACCAAGGGGCTCGATATCATGATCGATCAGTATCCCTATACCGCCAGTTTTACCGGGATCAGCGTGCTGATCCCTTCCTGGGCGCTGGAAGGGCACCCTGTGCGCGAATTCGCCAGGCGCTGCGAAGATCCCCTTCTTAGAGACAGCATAAAACAAGGAATTATATTTAACCTGCTCAACGACCGGGGCGGAGGCGATTTGCGGCGCATCCAGTTTGGGAGCTTCGACTGGAAACCCGAGCTCAATGGAAAAACCCTCTACGATTGGGCCATTCTTCAGGGGCTTGAGCCGAATGTGGAACATGGCGCCGATCTGGTGATCGAAGCCCAGATCCATCGGGGAGCAGGTTGCATCTTCCACGCAATCAGCGAAGAGGACGTTCGCCGGATCATGAAACACCCGCAGACCATGGTGGCTTCCGACGGGCGGCTCAGCCAGCCGGGAAAAGACCATCCACATCCAAGGGCATACGGTACCTTCCCCAGGGTGTTGGGGCATTACGTGCGGGAAGAAAAGGTGCTCACGCTGGAGGAAGCCTTGTTCAAAATGACCGGCCAGCCCGCGCTTCGTCTGGGTTTGAATAAACGGGGATTTATACGAAAAGGATATTTCGCAGACCTAACACTTTTTGACCCCGCAACGGTCAAAGACAAAAGCACGTTTGAAGCGCCGCATCAGTATCCCGAGGGTATTCCCTATGTCCTCGTTAATGGAAAAATGGCCGTCGACAATGGGGCTTATCAGGACGTCCGTGCGGGGAAAACGTTGAGGAGAAGGGATTAGGGGCAGGGAAGCAGGGAAGCAGGGAAGCAGGGAAGCAGGGAAGCAGGGAGCAGGGGGGCAGGGAGAGAGGGAGCAGGGAGCAAGGGAGTGGAGAGAGAGGAAGTAGGGAGACTGTTCAAAAAAGTGTGTATAGCCCTCTTCTTGATTTGCGGTCCTGCAAAAAAAAGTATTCGATTACGTCCGGAAAGTCTGGTTGGAGGCAGAGCCTCCACTTAGAGTGGGTCCGAGGCGGAGCCCAATGCTGTCTGGAACCTGCAGAGGTCGAAGTGGAACCTGTTCGGAATCCTAGATTCCGTGCGGAACTATCCGCGTCCCCTGACCTGCGTTCCTAATTTTTGGCTCACTGACGGGTCCGAAGCTGGAGCCCTAGCGGGGCCCCGAACCAGGGTTTTTTGAACAGTCTCCCTGTTCCCTGCTCCCCTGCTCCCTATAATCCCTGCTCCCTACTTCTTCAACAACAGCAGCGGAACGGGGGAATCCAGCGCCATTTTTTTGGTGTTGCTGGGTTTGAAAAGCCGGTCCAGCCAGTTGTGGTGCGGAGCGAACATGATCAGCAAATCGATGTGGTAATAGTCGATGAAGTCCTCCAGTCCACGGGTGACGGAAGCGCGCTCCAACTCGTGGAAGGTGATTTGAAGGGCGGCGGTATTATTTTCATGCCGGTGGAAAAATTCTTCCACTTCCTCCAGGCTGGCGCCCGGCCCAGCGCTTTCCCCTTTTCCATTGGCGATATGAACGACGTGCATGACCGGATGAAAAGGCTCCAGCAACTGAGCGGCTTTCCAAACGTGGTAGGGGTCCGCCTCCGATAAATTGGTAGCATAAGCCGCAATACCGGCCGGTTTCCAGCCACAGTGTTCGGGAACCACCAGTACCGGGCAATGAACTTGCTCCACCACCCCGGTGGTTACGCTGCCCAGGGTGCGCTCCAGGGCATTGTGCTCCCCTTTGGTCCCCATGACGAGGAGGTCTGGCTGGAGGCGTTGGGCCACTTGAGCAATGACACTGGCCGGCGCGCCAACTTCGACCTCCTGCTCCACCTGCGGAATATGGTTTAAGGTATATTGCTCCCTCACCTGGCTGAGGGTCAGTTCGGTAAAGCTGCTAAGGGCGCTCTGGGCGAATTCGATTTTGTCCCGGGTAGCTTTCACCGACATCACGGGAAGATCCAACATTTCATATTCGGGATAAACCACATGCAGCAAATGGATTTCAGCGCCATAGGCATCCGCGAGCAACAGGCAATACCGGAACGCGTTTTGAGCTGTTTCGGAAAAATCGGAAGGGAAAAAAATCTTATGTATCTTGCTCATAACCAAATTTTTAAAACAGAAGACTCACAGAGTAAATGACGGTTTGTTCTTTTTTCCCAAAATTCTTTCGAGGTCTGAACTAACGACGACCTCTTTTTCTAACAATAAGGCAGCCACCTGCTCAAGTTCCTGCCGGTTTAGGGAAAGGATTTCTTTCGTTTGCAGATAAGCTTCCTCTATGAGCAGGCGTACTTCGGAATCGATCAATTGGGCAGTAGCCTCGCTATAAGGCTTTTGAAACGATTGCTCAAACTCTCCGGTGCTGTCGTAGTAACTGATATTGCCCAGTTTTTCGTTCAGCCCGTAGAAGGCAACCATGGTGTACGCCTGTTTGGTGATTTTTTCCAGGTCGTCGAGGGCGCCGGAGGTGACTTCTCCAAAGACCAGGTCTTCAGCTGCCCGGCCCCCAAGGCCTGCACAGAGCCGGTCGAGGAATTGCTCCCGGGTGTAGATCTGGTGTTCTTCCGGAAGATACCAGGCGGCGCCCAGGGATTTCCCTCTGGGCACGATGGTGACCTTGAGCAGCCGGTCCGCATGCGGCAGCCTCCAGCTCACGACGGCATGCCCAGCCTCGTGGTAGGCGATGATCTTGCGTTCGGCGGGCGAAATGATCTTCGATTTTTTTTCCAGCCCGGCGATGATGCGGTCGGTGGCGTCGTAAAAATCCTGCATATATACGCTGTCGCGCCCGCGGCGGGCAGCGATCAGGGCCGCTTCGTTGCATATATTGGCTATATCAGCGCCGGAAAAGCCGGGCGTCTGGGCGGCAAGGATCTCCACATCCAGATCGTTGGACAGATGCAGGGGCCGGAGGTGTACTTCAAAGATCGCCTTTCGCTCCTGCACATTGGGTAGCTCGAGGTAGACATGGCGATCAAACCGGCCGGGGCGGAGCAGAGCCCGGTCGAGGATATCCGCGCGGTTGGTGGCAGCAACAACAATGACGTTGGTGTCTTTGTCGAAGCCGTCCATCTCGGTGAGCAACTGGTTGAGGGTGCTCTCCCGTTCGTCGTTGGTGCGCATGGAAAAAGCAGCGCCGCGGGCCCGGCCAATAGCATCAATCTCGTCAATGAAAATGATGCTTGGCGCCCGGTCCTTCGCTTTGCGGAACAGGTCTCGTACTCTGGATGCGCCGACGCCCACGAACATTTCGACAAATTCGGAACCGGAAATAGAGAAGAAAGGCACTTTTGCTTCTCCTGCCACTGCTCTGGCCATCAGGGTTTTTCCCGTGCCTGGAGGCCCTACCAGGATCACGCCCCTGGGAATCCGGGCGCCCAGGCGGGTATAGTAGCCGGGGTTTTTCAGAAATTCGACGATTTCGCGTACTTCTTCTTTGGCTTCTTCCAGCCCGGCGACGTCTTTGAACGTCACCTGGGGATGGTGCAACCCATCGAACTCAGTAGCCCGGGATTTCCCGAAGTCAAACGGGTTTATTCCGCCCATCCCGCCGCCGCCGGAGGACCGCCGAAGCAACAGAAACCACAACCCGATAACCAAAAGAATCGGGAGCGTCCAGATAAATAGTTCCCGAAACCAGTTGGTCCGGCGCAGGTAAAGCACTTCCACCTGGTCTTCCGGGGCCTTTTTTTCCTGTAGCTGGGCAAGCTGGTTCTCGAACACTTCTACCGAACCGATATTAAACCGGTAATGAGGCCCCTGGTTTTCAGTTTTTATCTGTTCGAAGTAGCCTTTTCCCAGAAACTCCGGCTTGATATATACTTCCACCTCCTCTCCATTGATGATGACCAGCTTGCCGACGGCGCCTTTTGCAGCATCTCTGAAGCAAAGACCTTGTAGCTGACTTCCTGCTGCGCCGAGGTGCTACTGACCAGCCACTGGCCAATAAAAAAGAAAGCCAAAAGAAGATAAAGCCACCACATGCCCGTTATGCGCGGGGGGGTCTGAACGTTTTTATTTTCATTCATTTCGGGCATAAACCGGAGGTATTTAATTCAAATGAGCGCTTTTTTCTTTTGCGATGCGGTGACAAAAATCATTGCAGGGCCTGACTTTGCTCAGATGGATGGTTTTTTGCCGTTGAAATAAACTTTTTGCTTTCCCTGGCATTAGGTGCGTATGAATCCAATTGTACAGCTTCAGGGAGTATCCAAAAAATATGGAGATTTTGCCGCTGTCGACGGTATGAACCTCCAGGTAGCCAAAGGGGAAGTATTCGGGTTCCTCGGGCCCAATGGGGCGGGAAAAAGCACGACCTTAAGAATGATCTTGTCTTTGATCAAACCGACGACCGGATCCATTTCCCTTTTTGGGCTCGACCTCCACCAGCACCGCAACGCCATTCTTGGGCGGATTGGCTGCATAGTGGAAAAGCCGGATTTCTACCTTTACCTCAGCGGGCTCGACAACCTGCGTCTTTTTGGCCGGATGAGCCATACCCGCCAACTGAACGAACGAATCGAAACGGTGCTGCACCTCGTCGGGTTGAAGGGAAGAGAAAAAGACCGGGTCAAAACCTATTCCCACGGGATGAAACAGCGGCTTGGACTGGCTCAGGCTCTGCTGCACGAGCCGGAACTGATCATTCTGGACGAGCCCTCCACCGGTCTGGATCCACAGGGGATCATTGAGTTGCGCAACCTGATTCTCCATTTGAAGAACGACCTGGGGAAAACGGTCATTTTATCCTCCCATATCCTCAGCGAAATCGAGATGATTGCCGACAGCATGGTCATCATTCACCGCGGCAAAGCGGTGGTCCAGGGCAAAGTCTCCGAGTTGTTATCCCACGAAGATCTGCAGGTCGACGTTCAGGTAGACGACCCCGCCGCCGCCGAAACGGCGCTGCACGAATCCCGGCTTGGCCACCTGATCCTTGAACGAATCCCCGGCGCCCTCAAACTCCGATGCGCCAAAAGCGACATTCCGCAGGTAGCGCGGCTGCTGACGGACAAAGGAATCGCCATTTTCGGGCTTCAGGCTACCCGGAGCCTGGAGGACTATTTTCTTCGAATTACCGCTTCCCCGGAAAAGGCGGATATCCTGGCATTCAAGTAATCCACTTACCCTATGGGAACCCTGCTTCGGATCGAATTATTTAAAATAGCGACCAAGCCGAGAAGTTACATCGGTTTCGCTGCGATTACCGTCATTGTTTTGCTGATCGAACTGGCGCTTTGGCTGGACGGGCGCAGCTACCTTGAGTTTATCCTTCAGGCCCTGGAACAATCCTTTCAGGTTCAGGGCAATCTGTTGAACGGCAATCTGGTCAGTTTCATCATCCTCCAGACGCTGATCGTCCAAATGCCCTTGCTGGTAGCCCTGATCGCAGGCGATTTGGTGAGCGGGGAGGCCGCCTCCGGCACGATTCGCTTGCTGCTCACCCAGCCTCACTCCCGCGCCAGCATTTTATGGGCCAAGTATTTCGCGACCAGCATCTATGTGTTTTTGCTCATCTTCTGGCTGGGGCTTCTCGCATTAGGAGGAGGTTTCCTGTTGTTCGGGGCCGGCGATCTGGTGGTTTTAAAAAGCGACGAACTGATTATTTTAAAAGCGGCAGACACCCTATGGCGGTTTATGGCCGCATTCGGGATTGCGTTCCTTTCGCTCAGCGTGGTGGCCACCTTCTCCCTGATGCTATCCTGTTATACCGATAATTCGATTGGCCCCATCATCGCTTCCATGGCCGTGATTATTCTGTTCACCATCATCGGCACCCTGGAGGTACCGCTTTTCGACCGGATCAAACCTTTCCTGTTTACGACCCACATGATCGTATGGAGGAGCATGTTTGACCAGCCTTTGGATTGGGGCGCCATTCTCCGCTCTATGTGGATTCTGGTCTTTCATATCGCCTTATTCCTGGGCGTATCCTTTTTTCATTTTACCAAAAAAGACATCCAGAATTGAAATCATTCATTGTATTTGCATTAATGGCGTTTGGCGCTCCGGGGGCTTTTAC
Organism: Haliscomenobacter sp.; assembly: GCA_016713275.1. Classification (GTDB taxonomy): domain Bacteria; phylum Bacteroidota; class Bacteroidia; order Chitinophagales; family Saprospiraceae; genus JADJPL01. The sequence continues at coordinate 68,107 of JADJPL010000006.1, read as the reverse complement.
GCAACCCGCTCCGAAGGCCCTGATCCATGCAGTCCACCAAAAATTTGCCCAGGTGAAAGATTACTCGGCGACGGTGCGCATGGAGTTCGACATTCCTTCCGTCCGGCTGACTCCCGTGGAAGGGGGCGTCTACTTCAAGCAACCGGATAAATTCCGGATAAAAACGGAGGGGATCATCTTTCTTCCGAAACAGAATCCCTACTTCACGCTTCAAAGTATCCGGGACACCAATGCCTACGTTGCCATCTTTGCCGGAGAGGAAACCGTCCAATCAACGAAAACGCAGGTGGTCAATGTAATTCCCAACGACAATGCCGGGGAGTTGATCCTGGCCAAGCTGTGGATCGACCCGGCACGCAAATTGATCCTCAAATCCCAGCTCACCACCAAAACCAACGGAACGCTCACCGTGGAGCAAGGGTATGGCCGTCTTCAGGGATCAGCCTTGCCCGACTGGATCCGGTTTACGATTGATGTAGCCCGGTTTAAGGTACCCAAATCGGTAGCCGTTGACCTCAGTGCGTCCAAAAATGCGCCAAGCCTTCCAGCAAAAGGGACGGGCACGATCCAGCTGGTCTTCAGCAATTACAAGCTGAACCAGAACCTGAGCGACGCGGTATTTGCCCAGGGGAAATAAGTCAGAGGCATTAGAGGGTATCTCAAAACTCTAGGATATGGCGTGCTCCCCCTTTGAAGGGGGTCGGGGGGATGAAACCTTTCAACAGCATCCCGGAAGTTTCATCCCCCTAACCCCCTTCAAAGGGGGAAAGTGCTTCGTCAGCCTTTCCATGAGGGTAAAGGAGGCCGCCCGCACCCTGGGAAGGGTTTTGAGATAGCTCTAGTTCTGCAACGTGATCGTGCAATACCAGGCTTCTTTCTTTGGCCCGGGGGCGGGTGCGTCTTTTCGAACGAGTTCGAGGTGGAGCGCAAGCCCTTTGAAGCGGGGGTCCATATCCCCTGCCATGTCAAAGGCAAAGAAGCGGTCTTCGAACAAGATGTCGCGCTTCGGGTTCTTGTCTCTGACCAGGGGGCAGGTGCTCAACCGCGCTGCGCTGATCTTATCAAAGAGGAGTTTATACTGGTTCAGGGCGGCTTCCCGGGTAGGGTGTTCGGGAAACGCCGCAGTGTAGGCAGTTCTCCGGCGGTCAAAAGAGCGGCTGATCCAGCCTGTTCGGGCGCCTTCCAGGATAAACCGGGTCGGGATTTGTTCTCCGTCCAGCGTTAGCGAGGGAGCAGGATTGCTTTCCGCAATCGGAGCGAATTCATCCAGAAAACTAGCCAGCAGAAAGTCCAGCTGGGCTTCCAGGCGCAAAGGCATCCTTGCAGGGGACCCCGATTTTTCCAGTCCGCTCTCCCGAATAATGAAGTAGAGGTCTTCCTGAGGGCGCAGATAGGCGGGCAGGTGCTGGTTTTCTTTTTCAGGAAACCACAGCAACGCCTTATCGACGGAAAAGCTACACAGGTAATAGACGTTAAAATCGCAGATCCACCCCCTGTTTTCGGCGCGGTCTTCTTCCTTGCGCATCCCGGGGGGCCATGCTTCCTGGCGGCTGGTGCGCAGGATGGTATGCCATGCCGATTCCCCAAAGGAGCGGCTCAGGCGCCGGGAAGACTCCACATCCAGTTCCCAGCGGTATTGAGGAAAAAGATAACTGGCGTCCAGAATCCGTGCCGAAACCGGCACATTTTCGGCAGGCGCCTGGGCTGCCAGCAAGAACGAAACTGGCAGCAGCGCCAGAAAAAACAAACGCGAGAAGACCATCATACCTTCGCCCTGAACCTCCTGCTTTAGTTAAACAATTGCTGAAGTTTGCGCTCCAGGGTTGGACCCCGGAGGTCTTTGGCGATGATTTTCCCCTCTGGATCGATCAGGATGGTTTTGGGAATGGAGCTCACTTCATACATTTGAGCCACTTCATTCGACCAGCCTTTGAGGTCGCTCACGTGAAGCCACGTGAGCCCGTCTTCGGAGATGGCTTTAAGCCACCGGTCGCGGTCGTTGTCCAGGCTCACGCCGAGGATTTCAAATCCTTTGTCTTTGAAAAGGTTGTACATGCGCACGACGTTGGGATTTTCCCTGCGGCAAGGGCCGCACCAGCTTGCCCAGAAATCGATGAGCACGTATTTCCCTCGGAGGCTGCTGAGCTTGAGATCCTTGCTTTCCGGAGTGAGCTGGGAAAAGTCGGGCGCAAGCGAGCCGACCATCAGGCGCATGGCTTTTTCCAATCCGGCTTTGATTTCGGCGACTGCGGCAGGAGACAGGTCTTTGTATTCGGAAGTGAATTTTTCAGCAAATGCGGCATAAGAGGCGTGTTTCCGCCGTTCAAGTCCGGTTAAAATCCCTGCGTAAGCAAGCTGCCTGGCGGAAGCGCCGGCAGGAACTTTATCCAGGGAAGCCTGCAGGAAAGTGGCGACCATTTCATCCGGCAGGTTGATCCCGCTCAAGGTTTGGGCGTAGTTGCTGAACGCTTCGTAAACCCAGGGAAGGTGGTTGTAGCCAGGATCGCTAAAGTCAGCGAAGCTGAAATATTCGTTGGCAAAATACTCCACTTCGGAATTGTGCTTCCCGTTGTTGTTGTTCTGGAACGAGATATAGGTGTTCAAAGAGGCCACGCGCCCCAGAAAAAGGTTGGCTTTGCGCAAGGAATCGAGGAAGATGATTTTATCCGCATCAAGAGATTTGAGCTCATTGGTGAAGGACTGGCGCTGTTCGTCGTTTTCCGCATAGGCAAAACTACGCAGCAACTGGCCCGACCGGTTGTTCAGCACATCCATCTTTTGCCGGGTGAATTCGTAGTCCTGATTGATTTTGGAGCCGGAAATTTCCGCAAAGCGCATCTGGCTGCAACTCCCTTTCAGCCCCACCTGTTTTTCTTCGCCCAGAACGATAGGACGTAAATCCTCAACAAGAGGGCCCACGTAGTAAAAACGAGGCGTTGAAGCGGGCACTTTAAACTCGTAAACCTGGGTCTCCCCTTGAGCGCTCAGGCGCTGGAGCTGGCGGAATCCAAACCCATCGAATTCATACAACGCCAGGCTGCCGCCGCAGTTGCTCATTTCGCACCGCAAAACCACATTGGTCTGAGCAGGCAGGGTAAAGGCAAAAGCCAGCATGCTCAGAAGGAAAAGGAAAAACTTCGAAAGCTTCATGACAGACATTTTTTTACAAAAATAGGTAAAGCGGTTTGTTTGAAAATAGCTCTTAAGCAATAATTAACGTTCAATCCCGTCTTTGGGTTGCATGGCTGGGCAGGGCCTTCAGGTAAAGAATATTCCAAAGGTCGAGAAAAAGAAAAAATTAACCGAAAAAATAGGTCTTGCCCGGCTATTTTGCAGATCTTGAAGCGGACGAATCCTCCGGGTTGACCGGAGCGCCTTGTTTTTAGGCTTTTAAATCTATTGCATATGTTGGACCAAAGATCTTCCGAAAGGGGAGGTTCCCCACTCAACACCATTTGGGCGTTGATCCTTTTTGTTGGGCTATTGGTTGGCGTCTTTTTCATGGCGCGTTTGGTTTTCCGCCTGCTCTATTTCCTGGGGCCTGTCATTCTAATTGCCGCGCTGATATTGGACCACAAAGTGTTTCTGGATTATATCAGCTGGATTCGGAAAATTTTCAAACGCGATACCCTGATGGGGGTGGCGGCCATCGTGTTGTCCATTTTGGGCTACCCTATCGTATCGGCTCTTCTGCTGGGGCGGGCGCTGATGCGCCGGCAGGTAAAAACCCTGCAGCGCGAGCAGGAACGGCGTACCCAGGGCGAGCTTGCGGATTTCGAAGAGTTGGAAAGCCGCCAGATTCCTACAAGCCCTCCGTTGTTCCGGGAAGAAGGAAAGGCGCCGGAACAGGACGATCTGGTTTAAGCGTTTCCGTCCGCCGCTGTACCATGGAACTAACCTGGATCACCTGCCTCGGCCTCTTTTTTTCCATGCTGGGGGTTGCGTATACGATTTTAGTTGAGCGCTACCGGCAGGTATGGGAAAAAATGCCCGAATGGGAGATTCCTCCGGGGTACGTTCCCGGCGTTATGGTTTCAGTGGTGATTCCTGCCCGCAACGAAGCTGCCGGCATTGGGGCTTGTCTGGAGAGCCTTTTGCGGCAGGGCTATCCGGCCCATCTTTTCGAGGTGCTCGTGGTGGACGATGATTCCAGCGACGAAACGGCGGCTATTGCCCTGCAGGTTGCCGATTCCCGAATCTCGGTTCTTCGCCCGCCCGGCACGCCCCTTCCCGAAGGATTTGTGGCCTATAAAAAACGCGCTTTGGAGACCGGCATCTCCAAAGCCAAAGGCGAACTCATCCTGACGACGGATGCGGATTGCGTTCTTCCCCCGCATTGGCTGGAACTCATGGCCTCCTGTTATGAACGAAAAGGGTGGCATGGCATCACCGGGCCGGTAGCTTTTCAAGAGGAAGCCTCCTTGTTTGAACGCTTTCAATCGCTCGACCTGTTGGGGATGATGCTGATCACCGGAGCGGGAATGCGCATGGGGCTAACCCATTTGGCGAACGGCGCGGCTTTCGGGTTTTCGAAAGCCGCGTTTGAGGCCGTCGGGGGCTATTCGGAAATTTCCCGCCTGGCGTCGGGCGACGATCTGCTGCTGCTCCACAAGATCATGGCCAGGTATCCGGGGCAGACCGGTTTTCTGAAGACCGCGCAGCCTGTACGCACCCAGGCGCTGGGCTCTTTGATCGCGTTTTTCCGGCAGCGGGTGCGCTGGGGAACCAAGTCGAAAAGCTACTCCGATTGGAAAATTACCGCCGTTCTGGCGTTGGTGTTCTTTCTTTGCTGGAGTATTTTACTGAGTTTGGCGCTCCTGTTTTGGCTGCCCTGGTACTGGCTGACAATACCCGCTTTTCTGATCAGTAGCAAAGCCTGGGCCGATTACCGCATGCTGCGCTCCGCAGCCCGTTTTTTTGGCCGGAATGACTTGGTCAACGTCTTTTGGCCGGCACAGGCTCTTCATATCCTGTATATTGCCTGGGTGGGGTTGGCGTCCAATCTCGTCGGGAGCTATAAATGGAAAGGGAGACGGGTAAAATAAGTAGGAAAAGCTGGGGGGCGTGGATGAGCCAACGGCCGTTTGCGCCGCGATCAAAACTCGCTTTTGAAATGGAAATCGACCTTGGGATGATTTTCCTGCGCGATTTTTAGCGCCCAGGCCGATTCTGCCAAGAAGACCAGCTGGCCGTGTTTGTCGCGCGCGATATCTTTCCGGCGCCGGCTGATCAGCTCTTTCATCGCCGCCTCATCGGAGGTGGTGATCCAGCACGCTTTATGGATGGAAAGCGGTTCGTAACTAACGGACGCGCCGTATTCATGCTGGAGACGGTACTGGATGACGTCGAACTGCAGGTTGCCCACGGTGCCAATAATCCGCCGGCCATCCAACTCGCGGATAAAAAGCTGGGCGACGCCTTCGTCCATCAACTGTTCCAACCCTTTGGCCAGCTGTTTGGATTTCAGGGGATCGGTATTGTTTACGAAGCGGAAAAGTTCGGGAGAAAAGCTGGGAATCCCCTTGAAGTGCAGCGCTTCGCCCTCGGTAAGGGAATCTCCGATCTTAAAATTGCCGGAATCGTACAGGCCGATGACATCCCCCGGATAGGCTTCATCGATCACGGTTTTTTTTGCCGCCATGAAGGAGGTGGGGTTGGAAAACTTCATTTTCCGGCCCTGGCGGACGTGCAGGTAGTTGGTGTTACGCTGGAATTTCCCGGAGCAGATTCGGAGGAACGCGATCCGGTCGCGGTGGTTGGGGTCCATATTCGCATGGATCTTGAACACAAACCCGGAGAATTGGTCTTCTTCGGGGTTGACGATGCGTTCTTCGGTGGATCGGGGCAAAGGCTCGGGCGCGATTTCGACGAAGCAGTCCAGCAGTTCCCGGACGCCGAAGTTATTCACGGCGCTTCCGAAGAATACCGGGGAAACTTCTCCCGACAAATACTGGTCTCTGTTGAATTCCGGATAAACGGTTTGGACGATCTCGAGTTCTTCCCGCAGGGTATCGGCATCTGGTTTCCCTACGTTTTTGTCGAGCGCATCTCCGGAAAGGTCGGTGATTTCGATTTTATCTTCTTCTTCCTGTTTGCCGTGCGGCCGGAAGAGGACCAATTTTTTTCGTACAGGCTGTAGACGCCTTTAAACCGTTGCCCCATGCCAATAGGCCAGCTCAGGGGAGTTACGCGAATATTGAGCTTTTTCTCGATTTCGTCCAGCAAATCAAAAGCGTCTTTGCCCTCCCGGTCGAGTTTGTTGACGAACACGATGATGGGGGTATTGCGCATGCGGCACACGTTGACCAGTTTTTCGGTCTGGGTTTCCACCCCTTTCGCTACATCGATCACGACGATGGCGCTATCTACAGCGGTGAGGGTACGGTAGGTGTCTTCGGCAAAATCTTCGTGGCCGGGGGTGTCCAGGATATTGATTTTCAGGTCGCGGTAGTCGAATGCCATGACCGAGGTGGCGACCGAAATACCCCGCTGGCGCTCGATCTCCATGAAGTCGGAGGTAGCGCTTTTTTAATCTTGTTGGATTTAACGGCGCCTGCAATCTGAATGGCGCCTCCAAAAGCAGGAGTTTTTCGGTAAGGGTAGTTTTCCCGGCATCCGGGTGGCTGATGATTCCGAACGTCCGCCGTTTTTGAAGCTCAGTTAACATGGACTATTTTTTTCAGGCCCAAAGTTAATGGATTTTTTTTTGGAACCCTCGTTGCCGTTTTGAGCCAAAAAAAGGAAAAAGAATTACTTTACGGTCTGGCGGAAACCAGGCGTCGGGCCAGGAAACGCCGGCAAAAAACCAAACAGCCTACAGGGAAACATGATAGAACTGGCAGGGATAATCATTTTAGGAATTTTTTCGCAGTGGATCGCATGGAAAGTCCGGGTCCCTTCCATTTTGCCGTTAATAATCAGCGGTTTATTAGTTGGGCCGTTGTCGACCTTGTTTACGGATACCGGAGAAAAATTGCTCAATCCCATCTACGACCCCGGAACCGGAAAAGGGCTGTTTCCCGGCGAGTACTTGTTTTCTTTTGTATCCCTGGCTATTGGAATTATTTTGTTTGAAGGGGGGCTTACGCTCAAGCGTTCAGAAATCAAGGGGGTAGGACCAGCGATTCTCAAGCTGGTGACGTTGGGATCTGCGATCACTTTTTTGGGGGGAGGCTTTGCTACCCACTTTATCATGCAACTGAATTGGCCCGTATCCTTTATGTTTTCGGGGTTGGTTGTAGTGACCGGCCCGACGGTAATCGCCCCGATATTACGAAACCTCCCCTTGACCCGGAATGTGGCAACGGTGCTGAAATGGGAAAGCATTCTGATCGATCCCATTGGCGCGTTGCTGGCGGTGCTGGTCTTTGAGTTTATTATCTCCGCTGGGGGAGTATCCTTTACCTCAATGGCGATGATTACGTTCCTAAGGGTGATTCTGGTGGGGATGGCATTGGGCGCTATTGCCGGCTGGGCCTTATTTCAATTTATCCGCCGCAATTGGATCCCTTCCTATTTGCTGAATGTGTTTACGCTGGCTTTTGTGCTGGGGGTATTTGTGATGTCGAATGTCGTCGCCGAGGAGTCCGGATTGCTTTCCGTCGTGGTGATGGGGACGGTGATGGGCAACCTGGACATTCCCCGGTTCCGGGAAATCCTGCTGTTCAAAGAATCGCTCAGCGTATTACTCATTTCTATCCTTTTCATCCTGTTATCCGCACAAATCGACCTGGAGGAGCTGCTATTGGTGTTTAGCAATTGGAGAAGTTTCGTCCTGTTCGGATTTTTTATTTTCGCCCTCCGCCCTATTGGCGTCATCATCTGTACCAATGGATCGGACCTGAAAACCGCTGAAAAACTGTTTATTTCGTGGGTTGGGCCCCGGGGAATTGTGGCTGCGGGCATTGCGTCGTTATTTGGCGCAACGCTTACCAGACTGGGCATTGAAGATGCGGAGTATATCACCCCATGGTGTTCATGGTCGTGATGGGTACGGTTTTGCTGATTGCACTAACGGTCCGTCCGGTGGCCAAAGGGCTTGGGGTATGCCTGGTCGCTTCCCGGGGCATTTTGATCGTCGGGCCAATCAGGCGGCCCGCCTTCTGGCGACATATCTGAGGGACAACCAGCGCCATGTCGTGTTGGTAGATAGCAACGAAGGCAGCATACGCCAAGCCAGATCGCAGGGATTAGAGGCAATCCCGGCGAATATTTATTCGGATGATTTGGCAGAACAAATCGATCTGGCGGATATGGGTTTTTTATTAGCGATGACCAGCAGTGTTGAACTGAACCAATTTGCAGTGACCCGATATCAGAATGAATTTGGGGAAAACGGAGCGTTTCGGTTGATTTCCCCCGAAGAACTAAAAATGCTGCCGGAAGACAGGCCCAGGGAAGGACTGCTTTCTTACACCGATGATTTTTTGAATTTGAACGAAGTCGTCCGGGATTTTCCGTTTGTGCACGAGAAAGCGTTCAGTCAGAAATCGGATCTGTTTGCCGTCATGGCTGGCATGGGGGTGGCGGTTCAACAAATCCCGGTATTCGTGAAAGACAGCCAGGGCGAAATACACCCTATCCCATTTGACTTGGAGCATTTCCAGTTTGCTCCCGGCGTCTTTTATTTGGTTTATTTGGGGAAAAAGCTGGAAGGGTAGCCCCAACGCCATCTGGCGCTTCGAAGGCGACCTACCCCCAAGATAATCCATTTTAAATCAGCCATTTCTATGTTTTTTTTGTGATTAGGATTACCATGCACTGCCATTTGGGTTGTTATTTTGCGAACATTATTTCAAGGTACCAGGTTTTTTAATCAAATGCGATAGGCATGCTATTGCCTTTTACCAACATGAAACATTTACTTCGGTGGGATTTGACCCACTTTCGCGGAGATCTTTTTGGTGGAATAACAGCAGGCATCGTTGCTTTTCCGCTTGCGCTGGCATTCGGCGCTCAAACGGAATTAGGAGCTATTGCTGGGCTTTATGGGGCGATTGCATTGGGAATAGTGGCTGCAGTGTTTGGGGGCACGCCAACGCAAATCAGCGGCCCGACTGCGCCGATGACGGTAGTATCCGCGGTAGTGATCGGAAAAGCGATTGCGTTTGGAGGGGGGATTGAAGAGGCCATGCCCCTGGTCGTTGCGACCTTTTTCCTTGGCGGACTGATCGAGCTACTTTTCGGCGTCATTGGCGCAGGCAGGTATATTAAATATATTCCTTATCCGGTAGTTTCTGGATTTATGAGCGGGATCGGAGTGATCATTATCATAACGCAGCTTTTCCCCCTTTTGGGAGCGCCCTCCCCGGCAGGAGGCGCTTTAGGGGTGGTGATGAACCTCGGTCGTATCCCGGAGATCTTCAACGGGTATGCTGTACTTTTAGCCGCTGCGACGATTGCGATCATTTACTTCTTCCCCAAAATTACCAAGGTAATCCCGGGGTCTTTGATCGCGCTGATCCTGATTTCGGGACTGGCCTATGTTTTTCTCCAGGACGGGCAGGTGAGCCTGATTGCAGATAGTACACCGGGAGGGGTTCCGAAAGGGCTTCCCAAACTCCAGCTCTCGTTCTGGGCCGCGTTGATTGACCCCAACAACCTCGCTTTTGTTTTTCAGTATGGGTTTACACTGGCCGCTTTGGGAGCGATAGATTCCTTGCTAACTTCTGTCATCGCTGATAACCTGTCTAAAACCAGGCACGACAGCAACCAGGAATTGGTTGGTCAGGGCCTTGGGAATATAGCTGCGGCGTTCCTTGGCGGGTTGCCGGGGGCGGGCGCCACGATGCGGACCGTAATCAATATTCAGTCGGGGGGCCGTACCCGCATTACCGGGGTAGTCGCCGGGTTGTTGTTGCTGGCGATTTTACTGGGGCTTGGCCCGTTGGTAGGAAATATCCCCAACCCGGTTTTGGCAGGCATTCTGTTGACGGTGGGCATTGGGATTATCGACTATAAAGGCTTGAACCATATCCGAAGCATCCCAAGAGCGGATGCCGTGATCATGATTTTGGTCCTGATCATCACCGTTTTTGTCGGGTTGCTGGAAGCGGTGGCCATCGGCCTGATTCTCGCTGCCCTTCTGTTTATGAAAAATATTGCCGATGTCGTAGAGGGGAGAACGCTTTCAGCGCCACTGCAGACGTATGCCCAGGAATTGCCCTGGGCGGATGAGGACCCCGACTTGCTTCAGCAGTTTGGCGATCTGGTTTTCATCAAGCACCTCGATGGCCCTTTGTTTTTTGGATTCGCTTCCCGGTTCCAGGAAATCATACGGTCCAAACCGCATATTAAAGTCGTCATCATCCGGATGGGACGGGTTCCGTATGTAGACCAATCCGGATTATACGCTCTGGAAGAAGCGGTGTCGGATCTCCATGCGCAAAACATCACGGTGGCGGTAACAGGCCTTCGCGGCCAGCCCAAAGACATGCTGGCCGGGATTAACCTCGTGCCGGGGCTCGTTCCAGCCGAATTGAATTTTCCAACATTTCAGGATGGTACCGTTTGGTTAAAGCAAAACCTTCGGGATCGAATCAAAAGCTAAAAAGGGCAGCCTATGGGGGTCAATATTCAAATTCAACTCAACGAGAATCTGTATATCCGGGATCCCCAGGATACCAAATTGGGCAGAAGCATCATTCAGCACAGCATCCATCTGATTGATGAGATCGGCTTCGAGGATTTTACGTTCAAGAAACTGGCCCAGCGCATCCGCTCAACCGAGGCGTCCATCTACCGGTATTTCGAAAACAAACACCGGCTGCTGGTGTACCTGCTTTGCTGGTATTGGGAATGGATGCGCTACCTGATCGAGGTCAATACCAAAAACATTCCCGATCCGCGGGAAAAGCTCCTCATTGCCATTTCTACAATCGTCGATGCGGCGCTTCGGGATGAGGCGATCGACTGGGTGGATGAAGATGTGTTATACCGAATCGTCGTGTCGGAATCCGCAAAGGCATACCATACCAAAAAGGTAGACGAAGAGAATAAACAGGGATTTTTTCTTACTTATAAATCGCTGAGCAAAACCATCGCCGGGATTATCAGCGAAATCAATCCGGGTTTCCAATACCCCAAAGCGCTGGCCAGTACGCTGCTGGAAATGGCCAAAGACCATATTTTCTTTGCCCAACACCTGCCTTCTTTAACGGATATTTCCAATGGAAACCAAGAGTATGCGGATGCGAAAGCATTGTTGTGCCATTTCGCGTTTTCCATTCTCGACGGTTCGGCGCCGAAGCCTTTGCAAAACTAGCAACGCCTGGGCTGGTCTCAAAAGACCCTTCTTTGCTCCCGGCGTGAAATTTTATTTTCTTTTTTCAATTCTTTTTAAAAATTGCTTTGCAATTTTAAAAAGAATTGAAAAAAGAAAATATTTTTTGGCAGCCAAGGGCGAAAATGGTCTTTTGAGACAGCCCCAAGAAACCATTTTTTTACTGCATTAGGCAAAACCATCTTTTGAGACAGGCCCTGGATTATGGCCTCAACGGAATCAATTGCACCGCTTCGCCCACGCAACGAACGGCCTCCCGGAGTTCGGTGCGCTGACGTTCCGATAAATCGATCGTGTGCTTGTAGGTGCGGTAATTGATCCTGATCTTGGCCACCTTCAGGTGGGTCAGGGCAAAAAACAGGTCGAGTGGAACAACGCAGGTGTGCTGATATAACCGCATGTTGGTGGCCGGGTCGAAAACACCCTGATCCGATACGTTCATCGTGGCGATAACCTGTTCGTCGTCCAATAATAGCAGCACATTAAAATCGTTATCGATCCTAAGGAATTCCCGCTCCTGAACCGCGACAGTAAGGAAAAAAGACCGGATGCTGTCATTTTCCGAAAAGGAAAAGAGCAGTTTCGCCTCTTCGATCATCTTGGGGCCATTGGCCGTTTCAAAATTACTGGGAATAAGGTATCCGATATTCACCGGTTTCGCCGCTACCGTACGCGTGCTATCAAAAGCGTCCACTTCGTCCATTGCCGGCTTGCACTGTCCGTAAGCAAGAGAAACCGCCAGGGCCCACGTAAAGGGAATCAACCAGGCGCGAAAGAAGGGCGGAAGTACTCGAACACAGTTCATGGCTTGGGATATTTCAAAATGAACAATTCTCAAAGTTAACGAATCCGCACGTTCCTGGGTTGTATGCAAAACCCCCGCAAAAGGATTATTTCGCTTTTGCAGGGGTTTTGTTCCGGGTCAGTATGGTCCCTGGGCCTATCGGATCAAAGAAACATTCCCTCGTTTCTTAAACTCCGTTCCGTCAGGACATCTCATGTAAATGTAGAACCCATATACATCCGGAGGAAGCTGCCGGCCTCGGTACGTACCATCCCATCCTACTTCTGGGTCGCGGGTATCGAATACTTCCTGCCCCCAGCGGTTGTAAATGATGAAGTGCAGGTCCTCGTAATCTTTCACCCGAACGTACAATACGTCGTTGATTTTATCTCCGTTGGGCGTAAAGGCATTTGGCAGGAAGGGTTCGGAACAGATTTGCACCGCAATGGTAATGCTGATCGTATCCTGACAACCATCTTTGGTAACCCTTACGATATAGGTCGTTGTTTCTTCAGGAGAAGCCGTCACCGTAGCGCTGTTGGTGTTGCTCAACCCAGTGGCAGGCGTCCATTCGTACGCGCACCCCACACAGCCGCCCACGGTAACCCCAGTGGATTCGCCCTGGCGGATCGGGTTTTTGTCTGCGGAAATCGTTAGCTTATCCGGCAAGTTCACCACCGTGATATTGGTCTGAAGCGTATCCAGACAGCCGTATTGGTTGCGCACCTCGACCTGAATGGCCGTCTGATCCTGGGCCCGGATAATCGCACCCGGCCCGTTATTAGGATCGGAAATCAGCAGGTTTGAAGGGCTCCACCTGTATTGCAGTTGTTGCCCGGCATCTCCATTCACAACCATTAGATCGATCATCTCCCCGGGCAAGCAACTTTGAGCCGTAGCTGGCAAGCTGGCCAGCGCCGGGAATGCGCTGAGGGTTACGGAATCCGTTTCAGAGCAGTTATTGGCATCTGTCACCCGCAGGTATACCGTCCGGGCGCCCCTGGCGATATTCAGATTGAGCTGGGCACTTTGTCCGAGCAGGTTCGTAAAGCCCGGTGTGTCGGACCATTCAAAACGAGCGGCGCCCGTTCCTTTGCCCTGCAAGGTGTAATTCCCCAAGGAACATAAGATCGTATCACGTCCCGCGTCCGGATTGATCGGTTCAGGAACAACTACCCGGACCGTGATCACGGTGTCGCAACGGCGGGACGGATCGCTGATCGTCACGGTGTAAACGCCGCCTGCCAGCGCAGTGATCTGCGGGTTCGCAACGTCGGTTGCGTTCAAGCCGGCAGCTGGACTCCAGACATAGTGGTACTGCGAATTCCCCCTGGGGTTAAGCGGCGTCGGTATCCCCCGGCAAACCGTTTGCGCGGTGTCCGGTCCAACGGCTCTGAAGTTGACGATTTGGACCTGCACCGTGACGGTGGTATCGCACTGCCCGCTCAGGTCGGAAATGCGCACCTGATAGGTAACCGGAAGGTTCGTTGTTACGGTTGGGTTGGGTACGTTGGTTGCGCTAAGCCCGGTGGCTGGCGTCCAGACGTATTGGTATAAATCGCTGCCGTTGGGATTCAGCGGCGTGGGTATATCCGGACAAACCAGCACCATACTTGGCGGAGCGACCGGCCTGAAATCGACTACCTTGACCTCCACTGTAACCGTTGTATCGCACTGTCCACTCCGGTCGGATATACGCACCTGGTAGGTAACCGGCACGCTGGTCGTAACCGTCGGGTTCGCTGCATCCGCCCCGCTCAACCCCGTTGCAGGAGTCCAGGTATAGCGGTACAACTCGCTGCCATTGGGATTCAATGCGGTGGGAACATTAGGACAAACAGCCACCATGCTCGGCGGAGCGACCGCTTTGAAGTCGACAATCTTAACCTGCACCGTCACGGTGGTGTCGCACTGCCCGCTCAAGTCGGAAATACGCACCTGATAGGTAACCGGCACGCCGGTCGTAACCGTCGGGTTGGCTACATTCGTGGCGCTCAATCCGGTTGCCGGGCTCCAGGTATAGCGATAGAGTTCGCTTCCGCCTGGGTTCACCGGCGTAGGGGTATCAGGGCAGACCACGAGCATGCTTGGCGGCGCAACCGCTTTGAAGTCGACAATCTTAACCTGCACCGTAACCGTGGTATCGCACTGCCCGCTCAAGTCGGAAATCCGCACCTGGTAGGTGATGGCTTCGCTGGTCGTAACCATTGGGTTGGGCACGTCCGCTGCGCTCAGTCCGGTCGCCGGCGTCCACGTGTAACGATACAAGTCGCTCCCGTTGGGGTTCACCGGTGTAGGGGCATTGGGGCAAACGACGACGGTGCTTGCCGGGGCTACCGGCTTGAAATCGACGATCTTGACCTGGACCGTCACCGTGGTATCGCATTGCCCGCTCAAGTCGGAAATCTGCACCTGATAGGTAACCGGCACACTGGTCGTAACGATTGGGTTGGCTGCATTTGGCGCTCAGTCCGGTAGCCGGACTCCAGGTATAGCGATAGAGATCGCTGCCATTGGGGTTCACCGGCGTTGGTGCATTCGGACAAACGACGACCATATTCGCCGGAGCGACCGCTTTGAAATCGACGATCTTGACTTGCACGGTTACCGTCGTATCGCACTGCCCGCTCAGGTCGGAGATCCGCACCTGATAGGTAGCCGGCGCACTGGTCGTCACGGCGGGGTTGGCAACATTCGTGGCACTCAATCCGGTCGCCGGCGTCCACGTGTAACGATACAAGTCGCTGCCGTTGGGATTCACCGGAGTAGGCGTATTGGGACACACCACGACCATACTGGCCGGCGCAACCGCTTTGAAGTCGACGATCTTGACCTGTACGGTAACGGTCGTATCGCACTGCCCGCTCGCATCCGAGATGCGCACCTGGTAGGTGATCGCTTCGCTGGTTGTAACGGTCGGATTCGGAATATTCGTGGCGCTCAGTCCGGTGGCCGGCGTCCAGGTATACCGATACAGATCGCTGCCATTGGGATTCACCGGAGTGGGCACATTCGGGCAAACCACGACCATACTGGCAGGGGCAACGGGCTTAAAGTCCACCACCTTGACCTGCACGGTAACCGTCGTATCGCACTGCCCGCTCAGGTCGGAAATCCGCACCTGGTAGGTAATGGGCGCACTGGTCGTAACGATTGGGTTGGCTACATTTGTGGCGCTCAGTCCGGTAGCTGGACTCCAGGTATAGCGATAGAGATCGCTGCCATTGGGGTTCACCGGCGTTGGTGCATTCGAACAAACGACGACCATATTCGCCGGAGCGACCGCGTTGAAATCGACGATCTTGACCTGCACGGTAACCGTCGTATCGCATTGCCCGGTCAGGTCGGAAATACGTACCTGATACGTAACCGGCACGCCGGTTGTCACCGTTGGGTTGGCTACATTGGTCGCGCTCAGTCCGGTGGCCGGGCTCCAGGTATACCGATAGAGCTCGCTGCCATTGGGATTGACTGGCGTAGGCGTATTGGGGCAAACCACGACCATACTGGCCGGAGCGACCGCTTTGAAATCGACGATCTTGACCTGCACGGTGACGGTAGTATCGCATTGCCCACTCAGGTCGGAAATGCGTACCTGATACGTAACCGGCACGCTGGTCGTCACCGTTGGGTTGGCTACATTGGTCGAGCTCAATCCGGTAGCCGGGCTCCAGGTATAGCGGTACAGTTCGCTGCCATTGGGATTGACTGGTGTAGGCGCGTTGGGGCAAACCACGACCATGCTGGCCGGAGCGACCGGCTTGAAATCAACAATTTTAACCTGCACGGTGACTGTGGTATCGCACTGCCCACTCAAGTCGGAAATGCGCACCTGATAGGTAACCGGCACGCTGGTCGTCACGGTTGGGTTCGCTACAGTGGTCGCGCTCAGTCCGGTCGCCGGCGTCCACGTATACCGATACAGATCGCTGCCGCCAGGATTGACCGGCGTAGGCGTATTAGGGCAAACAACGACCATACTGGCCGGAGCGACCGCTTTGAAATCAACTATTTTGACCTGAACGGTGACCGTCGTATCGCACTGCCCGCTCAAGTCGGAGATGCGCACCTGGTACGTAACCGGCACGCCGGTCGTTACGGTTGGGTTGGCTACAGCCGTAGCACTTAGTCCGGTGGCCGGGCTCCAGGAGTAGCGGTACAAGTCGCTGCCGTTGGGATTGACCGGCGTAGGCGTATTGGGGCATACCACGACCATGCTGGGCGGAGCGACCAATTTGAAGTCGACGATCTTGATCTGAACAGTGACTGTGGTATCGCACTGCCCGCTCAGGTCGGAAATCCGGACCTGATAGGTGATGGGTTCGTTGGTGGTTACAGTCGGGTTGGGAATGTCCGTGGCGCTCAATCCGGTGGCCGGGCTCCAGGAGTAGCGGTACAAATCGCTCCCGTTGGGATTCACCGGCGTGGGCGTATTGGGACATACCACGACCATAGCAGCCGGAGCGACCGGTTTGAAATCGGCAATCTTGACCTGCACGGAAACGGTGGTATCGCAGTTGTTCAGCGGGTCTGAAATACGCACCTGATAGGTAATCGGTTCGCCGGTCGTGACCGTTGGGTTAGGCGTATTGGTTGCGCTCAATCCGGTGGCCGGGCTCCAGGTATAGCGGTAGAGTCCGCTGCCATTAGGATTGACCGGCGTAGGGGTATTGGGGCAAACCACGACCATGCTGGGCGGTGCAACAGCCTTGAAATCGGCGATCTTGACCTGCACGGTGAATACGGTGTCGCAAAAACCAGTGGGGTCGGATACGGTCACCCGGTAGCTTTGGCCCGTAGTCGCTGTTACGGAAGGATTTCCAGCGAGCGGGTCGCTCAATCCGGTGGCCGGGCTCCAGGAATACTTCAGGGCGGGGTTGGCGCCGGGATGCATCGGCGTAGCAATACCGGGACAAACCAGCACCGTATCCGGCGGGGCTTCGGCGCCAAAATCAATGACTTTCACCAGGATAGTTGCCGTGGTATCGCAATTGCCCAGGGGGTCGGAGATCTTGACCTGATACGTGGTCTCGGCGTTGGCCGTAACCAGAGGATTAGCGGCATTGACGGCGCTCAACCCGGTTGCCGGGGACCATTCATAACGGTACAAGGAATTGGCATTCGGGTTGATCCCGGTAGGAATGCCGCCGCAAACGACAACCATGGAAGGCGGCGCCACCGCCGGAAATCGACGACCTTTACCTGAACGGTAACCGTGGTGTCGCAGTTATTCAGCGGATCGGAAATCCTTACCTGATACGTTACGTCCTGGTTCGTCGTCACGGAAGGATTTGGTGCGTTCGTGGCACTCAACCCGGTGGCCGGGCTCCAGGAATAGACATACAGGCTATTCCCGTTCGGATTGAGCGGGGTAGGAATATCCGGACAAACCAAAACCTGGGAAGGCGGCGCGACCACCTTGAAATCCGCTACGACCACCTGGACGTTGACCAGGGTATCGCAAACGCCGGTAGCATCGGATAGGACCACCTGATAGGTTATATTATTGCTGGTCGTGACAACCGGATTAGGGACATCCACAGCGCTAAGCCCAGAAGACGGGCTCCAGGCGTACCGGTAGTCGGGGCTTCCATTAACATGAAGCGGAGTCGGCACTCCCGGGCAAACCAAAACGGTAGCCGGAGGCGAAACGCTGGGGAAATCGACCAGTTTTACGCGCACTTTGCGGATTATGGTGTCGCGGCATCCTTGCGTAGTTCCTGCAACCAGGGTAACCGTAACGGAATCGGTTTGGTCGTCGAAAAGGAATATGGGGTCCTTTTGCGTCGACGTTTGCCCGTCGCTGGTAGTCCAGAACCAGCTATTGGTGTTGTTAAGGAGGTTGGAGGTGCGGTCCTCAAATTGGATTTGGTTTTCGGAAGTAGTGCAACCAGCCAGTTTCAGGCTGAAATCCGCGTTCAAAAATGGGCCGGGAACCGAAACGGAGCTGACCAGCGTATCGGGGCAGCGGTTCAGGGTCACCAGGGTTACTGGATAGGCGCCCGCAGAAGGGAAGGTATAAGTAAGCGTCGCCGCAGTCGTGTCCAAAACAGGATTGGCGGGATCCCCGATGATCCATCGGCCAAGAGGAGCGCCCGGCGTGGTATTGGTAAGCAGCACGCTGAGGCCATCGCATTGGAGGGTCTGGGAAAAAGAAGCGGGCGTTTGATCGACTACAATGACCTCAACTTCCACTACGGTGTCGCACAGGCCATTTAAGGGGGTAATGGTTACCTTATAGACAGCATCTTTGGTTACCGTTAGGGTTGGGTTAACGGCGCTGGTGTCGCTAAGGCCTTCAGCCGGCTCCCAGTGATAGCGGAAAGAAATATTGGAGGGCGTGCCCGGGTTTAAGCCGATGACTTCACCCAGACATGCTTCCAGCCGGGTAGAGGCAATATAGCCTCCGGGTTTCCCCTGCCCCGTCTCAAACGATTTTTCAGCCGTTTGAACGCATCCATTTTTAGACGTGGCGGTCAGTTTAACCGTGCCGGAAGACCCGGTAGGAACGATGAATTCAGGAAATTGCTGGGAGGAGACCAAGGCTTCCCCTCCTGTAAACCGGACTTCCCATTGCCATTTCACAACGGGAGATACCGTATCGACGGATAAGTCCCGCAGTTGAAGCACCGACCCTCCGAAGCAGTCAAATACGTCCGCCTGCAAATCCACGGAAAGGGAATTGGCCTGCAAAAAGATATCGTGCACGGCGGTATCGGCACAGATCGTACCCGGCTCGGCGATCAGGGTGATGGTGTATCTGCCGGTATCTGGATAGGTAAATACCGGATTTTTTGGGTTGAGCTGAACGTCGTAGAGGGCGCGTCAAAATACCATTGAAATGCCTCGGCGTTCTGGCTTTGGTTCAGAAAGCTGACGGTGAGGTTGTCGCACTGGGCTTCCGGAGCGAAGAGGGCAGCGGTTACCCGCTGGCAGTCGATGACGTTGTATTGGAAATCCCTACGGGTTTCGGAAAGCAGTTCTTTGGTGTTGCGATCGTATTCCAGAATGCAAACGCCAATCACGTATTGGCCCAATTGGCCCGGGGTAGCCGTCATCACGCCGGAAACCGGGTTAATAGCAAGCGGGACGCCAAAGCCCATCATATTGTCCACTGAATAAATCGTCTGATTCGACGGATTGTTCCAGACCACGGTGTCGTATGGAGGAGAATCAGGAGGGACAGGCTGGGGAAACAAGATGGTACCCCCCTGGAAGGGGACACACAGTTTATAGACCAGAGAGTCGCCATCCGTATCGATAGCTGAATGGTTAAAAACCAACGGTTCGTCCCGGCAAATAAAAATGGGAGGCCAGGAATTAAATACCGGGCTGTTGTTGCATCGCTTCATGGCCCCTTCAGTAAGGAGAATATCATAGGTGGCGCCAGTTTCCAGGGGCTTCACGATGTTTCGGATCGTCTCGTTCCGGCAGCAGCGCTGGTAGACAAACCGGTAGCCTCCGGGGCGCGGCATCAGGGTGACGGTGGCTTTATAGGTAGTGGTATGCACACACACATTCCCGCTATTGAGAATGCATTTGTCGATGATGTTGGTGAGCGTATCGTTGCCGATTTTGGTTACCAGCAAATTGCGAACCAGCAAGCCGTTCCTGTCGAAGATCCCGATGGAAGCCGGATCGTCAAAAGGCGCCAGTTCATCCCCGTAAAAACAATCCCTAAAAACCCGCAGGGTGACTTCGTACTGGTTATTGCCAAGGCAGCGGTATCCTATTTCTCCCCCAACAATGTGGGTAGCTTGGGCAGAAAGGACGAAAAGCAGGGACAGGCCCAGGAGGACCCATTTTCGGGCAGAACGCCCGGACAACAGTGAAAACAGGGTATTCATGGGTAGAAACTTGGATTGCATGCTGAAAATTTATTTTGGATTGGCTTTCTGGGTACTGATGTTGACGATTTCGACCCTGCGTTCCAGAGAAGCCCGCAAACTATAGATAGACCCCTTGATATCATCCAGCCGTTGGGGAACCCCTGCTTTTGCCTGAGTTTCTCCGTAGGCAATTTCCTTGATCTGAAATTGTCCGTTTTTGATATACGCTGCAAACGCGCCGTCTTGGTATCGGCTGAAGAAGTTCCGGACACAATGAATCCTGCGCTGGCTGATGATTTCATTAAAAGCGGCGCTGGCCCTGGGGCTGGCATACCCTTTGAGTTCAATGGCGATCGAGTTCCCATTCTGCAAATACCGGAGTAACTGATCCGAAAAACGAGCAGGTTTCGCAAGCCAGCTTTTACTTCGCGCTCAAAAAAGTTCTCATAAGCCTCCGCTGTAATAAACTGCTGCTCACCGGTCATTCCCTCCGTGATCTTGTCGATAAAGATTTGTTTGTTGGCGTAATAGGATTGGTTGACTGTGGCGTATTCGAGCTTGGTGGTCGTCAGGGTGGACCGGCCATCCGGCGAACCGTTGTCGAAATACAACGCGATCGGCAAAATCAGCACCGGATCGGCGTCGAGCGGCAATTCCACCGTGATCTTGCGGCCCAGCCGGCGCACGTCGTCGGTGGTTACTTCAAACGGGACCAATAAAGAATCATATCCCGGCTTGGTCGCTTTGATCAGATACGGGCGGTTTACTCCGATGGTGAAGTTAAAATCGTTGCCGAGCTCGTTGGCCAGGTCGGCAACCAATACCGTGTCTCCATTGACGATTTCGTACAGTTGCACCCGGGCCCCTTTAAGGGCGGACATATCGGCGGCGTCAAAGGTGAGCGCTTGTAAATTGACTTTGAGCGGGTCCAGGTACAGGTCCTGGCGTACGCGGGTGGTATTTGGGTTCAGGTTCGTCAGGTCCACGATCGCTTCGGTGGCGATAAAATCGTCTTTCTGGGCGACGACCCGGTACTTTTTGTTGCGTTGCAACGGGAACTCGTACTGGTTTCCATCCAAATTGGTTTTGGTGGCCACGAGTTTTTCGCCTTCCGGAGTGATTTCATACACATAAACCGTTGCCCCGGACAAGTCGGAGGAATCCTGATGGTTGAACGTAAAGGCGTCCAGGATCACTTCCAGTTCAATCTGGATTTCGTAGATATCGTAGCAACAGGCCTCTTTGTCGGGCTCGATATAGGTAGAGCCCCATCGGTTGGAGGAGAACAACGCTTTGTCGCCTGCTTCGTTCTGTACGTAGTGGACGTCGTCGAAACTGGAGTTCACCGAGGCTTCCAGATGCCGTACAGCGCCCCAGGTCAGGTCTTTTTGAAGCTGCGCCTGATACACGTCGTATCCGCCTAAGCTAATCCGGCTGTCGGAGCTGAAAAATAATTGTTGAGACAAGGTATGGAAGCTGGGGGAAATATCGTTACCGTCGGTATTTAGCCCTTCCAGATTGACGGCGGTTTGAACGTCGCCGTTATCCAAAATGGCGCCGTACCAGAGGTCCAGGCCTTGTTTGCCCCCGGGGCGGTCGGAAACAAAGAAGAGCATGGGTTTGCCGGAGTTTTCGTCGACGCCGGTGGCCGGTTGGGTAGACGTTGTTCCGGCCATATTGATCCCCAGGCGGAGTGGAGCGCCCCATTGGCCAGGGCCGTGAACGGGCCGGAAATACAAATCGCAACGCACGTCCGATGCATTCAGGTATTCGCATACAGCATAATAGACGCCTTTGTTATCGGGGGTAAACGCCGAGTACCCGATATGCTTTCCGGGGATATTAAAGCTATCGTCCAGCAGCAAGCCTTCCGTTCCATTGTCCGAACGCAACACCCGAATCATGGGCCGTTGGGGCTTGTGCGACTCCTGCCCTTCCTGGTATCGGAAGGAAGAATAGTAGATCGTATCTCCCCGGTAGGAAGCGCCGAAATCGGAATATTCGTTGTTGATTCCCGGGCCAAGGTTGCGCGGAGGAGCGGCAATCCCGCGGGGCTGCATACGCCCGAGCGCCCATTCGCAATCGGAAAGCCCTTTGCGGGCGGCGTCCTGCAAATTCATCAGGCCGGGCATGGGATTAGACAGGTAGGCTTCGTAGTCGAGTTTGGCTGCGGCGTAATTTCCCATTTTTTGCCGGGTAGAAGCCAGCCAGAGCCTGGCCTGAGGGTAGTCGGGGGTTGCCTTGTCTAATTCCACAACCTTTAGGTATCCCTTTTCGGCAAACGTGTACGCATTAAACTTTCGGGCAGATTCGGCATAGTTAAACCAGACATCCACCGCTGTAGTATCGTATACGAGAGTGGCTTCGTAAAATTTAAAAGCCGGATAGTAATCTTTGCGCAGCAAGGCGGAGTCCGCAGCGGCAAGCCAAGCCTTTCGCGATTGGATGGTTTGGCTGGAAAGATGATTGAGGGACAAAAAGAGAAAACCGGCTAAAAAAATAGCATATCTATTCATTGCTCGGGAAAGACTGAAAGGATGAATTAATTAGTTCGGGCGCCTGCTAAGGGGGGCTCAGGCATAACCGATCAGATTAATGGACATATTTTATACTCTGGGAGGAGGCGCTTGCGCTTGGCTTTCGCCATGTGGTAATGCACGAAAATCTCCGGGCCGCTCTTGCCTCTGGTAGCCACTTCAAACTCCGACACGTTCACGTCGTAACTAAACCCGGCTCTCCAATGGTTGTAAAAGATCTCAAACGCGGGGGCGATCGATTCCTCAAAATCGTAAGATCGGTAATTCGCCACAAACTGGATGGAGAGCTGTTTGCCGGGAGTCCGGTTCAGGTGCAATTTGGCGCCAATCCCGTTGAGCCACTGCCTATACGAGGTTTGGGTCTGGAACATGGCATTGTAAATCAGGTCCAGATTCGAGCCCACTTTTACGGTAGCCAGGACGTAAGGAGTAAAGCGGATAGGAAGATCGATCTCGGAAAAATCGTCTTCGACAAAATTTTGCAGCGGGGTATTGAGGTGGTATATCCCAAACCCGGCGTCGATCTTGGTTCGTTTTTCGAGACGGTCGACCAGCTCGTTGTCGTCCCTTGTTTGGAAGCGGACATTGAGCCCTACGTTGAGGTCGGTAAAGAAGTTGCGCCGGTTCGAAAAATCCTCCTGGGTAGGCAGGGCCGGATCAATGCCCCCAGTACCCGGGTCGTACTGGTCGTCGAATATCAGCCCCTTGGTTTGGAACCGCCGTTGAGCAAAAGCCCATTGTCCTCCCAGGGTAGCATAGAATTTGGAGGTCAGACGCTGGGTATACGACCCGTTGAGATTTAAATTGGTGAAATTGAGGCGGGACACGCCGCCCTGGTCGTAGTTGAAGCCAAGCCCCAAGGTGACGAAGTGGCGGTCGGCGTTCTTATTCGGCAGCTTGGAATCGACCGAAAGCCCCAGGGTGCTATAATCCACCGGAACCGAGTGCCACTGACTGCGGTAGTTGGCCATAAAACGCGTCTCTCCGGGAAAAATACCGATAAGCCCCGGACTGATATTCATGGGCGCCGCGTAGAACTGAGTCCAGTGAATATCCTGGGCGGACAGCAAGCTGGCATAAAGCATGAATCCTCCCCAAAAAAAACAGCGCATGGGAAACTTCCTGATGGATGGTATTCCTTTGTTCATAGGCATAATTTTCGTAATTTCCTCGGCCCGAAATTAACAATTATTTCATTACAAGGCTTGAATAAAACGCCAGTTAGCGCTTCTGCATTCCGTAATCCACAAAAAACCTGCCGTTGTTTTCTTAAAATAGGCCGTTTTCTTATAAAAAGCTTCCTTATAATTTTCCAGGGTTCCGTTTTTCAATTCGTTTGTCACAAATTGAGCCTGCTGGCTACCTTTCCCTAAATGCTTTGCATCCAACAGTTTCCTTACGCGGTTTTGACGCCATTCCACCTTTGACGTCACTGGGAAAGTTTGCTATCTTGCATCAGATTTTGTTTGACGATCCATCCCATACCTAACATATTCACCAAGGATTAGGGTTTCCTATCCAGGTTTCGCAACGTTCGTTGACGCGCCTGAGTCACTTCAGGTCAGCGTTTGCAATGCCGGAGTTTCCGGCATTGCAAAGCGCCTTTAGCAAACGAAGAATTAATCTCAAAAAACTAGGTACACGTGAAAAGGGGAATTTTACTAACCATGATTACTTTGATGTGCTGGCAGGCTCAGGCCCGCGTCCTTCACGTCAAAGCCGGAGGATTTGGGGATGGGACCTCCTGGGAAGCTGCTTTGGGCGATTTGCAGCGCGCCCTGAGCCTGGCGATTCCGGGAGACGAGATTTGGGTCAGTTCCGGCATCTATCTGCCGATTGCTGGATCCGACCGCTTCGCTTCGTTTATCATTCCATCCGGCGTGAAACTGCTCGGTGGTTTTGCTGGCAACGAAACGGCTGCCATCCAGCGCGACTTCGCCCTGAACCGGACGGTCCTTTCCGGCGAGATTGGTTCTCCAAACACCGACACCGATAATTCCTATACCGTCGTGATTACCCGCCTGGCTACTCCAGATACCCATATCGACGGTTTTGTCATCACTGGCGGAAACGCCAACAACCCAATCCGCGAGATCGACCCCACCAGTTGCGGCGGAGGGTGGTTCAACGATGCGCGCAACGGCGCCTCTTCCCCAACGGTCTCCAACTGCGCGTTCCGCATGAACAAAGCCTATTTCGGCGGCGCCATTTATAACAACGGTTCCCATGGCGACTGTAGCGGAACCCGCATCCAGAACTGCGATTTCTTCCAAAACGACGCCCGCGTCGATGGCGGCGCCATCTACAACCAAGGCTCCAACGGCCTTTGCAACCTGATGATCCAAAACTGCAATTTTGAAGAAAATCAAGCCCACTACGGGGCGGGCATTCTCAACCGGGCTGATTACGGAACCACCAGCCCTTTCATCGAAAACTGCACCTTTACCCGAAACGGCTCCTTCGTTCGGGCAAGCGGAATCTATAACCATCGCGAACAAAGCGGCATTTGCAACCCGGTAGTTAAAGGATGCCGCTTTGACGACAACAACTATGAAATGGTTGGCGACGCCATCGGCGGCAACACCATTTTCACCACGAATCCGGAAGACGTTAAGAAATCCAAAAAACCAATAGTTATTCGGCCTACGACCGCATACTAACAAATTTCATCCAAACCTATACCTATTCAAAAACCGGCTTCCTTTCTGAGGAGCCGGTTTTTTTTTGAACCGGATTATTTGAAGGGCAAATTCCCGAGGTCAACGTTTCCGCCGGTAAGGATCAACCCTACCTTTTTCCCCCTGAACGCCTCCGGATAGCTCAAAACAGCAGCGAAAGGTACCGCACAGGAAGGCTCGATAATGATTTTCATGCGCTCCCAGATGTGGCGCATCGCCTCGACGATTGATTCCTCCGACACGGTGAGCACCTCCTCCAAATGTTCCCGAATAATCGCAAAGGTTTTTTCCCCGAGGTTGGTCCGCAGCCCATCTGCAAGGGTATTCGTGGAAGCGTTCGATTCGATCTTTCCGCTATGGAAGGAACGGTAAGCGTCATTGACCATCTCCGGCTCCGCTCCGTATATTTTTACGGAAGGGGTGAAGTACCGGCAGGTCAGCGCCGTTCCGCTCATCAACCCGCCTCCGCCAATCGGGGCCATCACGGCGTCCAGACCGGGATAATCCTGCAACAGTTCCAACGCGGCGCTGGCCTGGCCGGCGATGACGTTGTAATCGTTGTACGGGTGGATGAAGTGCGCCCCGGTGCGCTGAACGACCTCCTCCAGAGCTGCCTCCCTGGCTGCTTGTGTGGGAGCGCAAAAAACGATTTCGGCGCCGTAGCCTGCCGTCGCCGTTTTCTTGATCCCCGGGGCATTGTCCGGCATGACGATATACGCCGGTATCCCCAGAACCTGAGCAGCCCTGGCCACCGCTTGCGCGTGGTTGCCCGAGCTATGGGTGGCGATTCCTTTGGCTTTCTCTTCGTCCGTAAGGCGCAGAGCAGCGCTGGCTGCCCCCCGCATTTTGAACGCCCCAATCTTTTGAAAATTTTCGCATTTGAAGAACAACGAAGCGCCTGAAAGGCGGTTCAACGCGGTACAGGTCATTACCGGGGTACGGTGAATGAATGGCCGGATGGCGTCCAGCGTTCGCAGCAGTTCCTCCTTGTCCGGAACGCGGGTGATGGGTTGTAACGTCATGGTGGTATCGAATGCCTATGAATAATTGGATAAAAGGTTATTCGCAGATTTCTCCAAACCATTTCTGGTCGATTTTTCCTCCTTCGTCTATATGGAAAACAGCCCCGAGGATACACCCCTTCCGCCCCCGGCGCGCCAGGGTATACCGGTAATCAAATCCAAAATCAATGGGCTCCCCCAGGATTTTTCGCACCAACGCCGTATCCGACCCCAGCGGGATCTGCCGCACCGCTTCTTTTAAACTCCTTCCATCGGCATGCGCCTGGTAATGCAGCCCGGCAGCAACAAGGCTTTTCCCGCCCGCACAGGATGCCAGTAAAAGAACGCCCCATAAACTCACAATAAGATACGATCTCTTCAAGGTGTTTTCTTTTAAAGATAAAAAAAATTCCATCCCTATATCCTTGTTAAGTGAGTAAGGCCTCCTCTACCTCCTCTACCTCCTTTACATCCTTTACCTCCTCTACATCCTTTACATCCTTTACCTCCTCTCCATCCTCTCCATCCTCTCCATCCTTTACCTCCTCTACATCCTTTACCTCCTTTACATCCTCTCCATCCTCTCCATCCTCTCCATCCTCTCCCCCCTCTACCTCCTTTTCTGCAACCACTCCAACAGCCTCGACGGGTATTTCCAGATGTAAAAATAGGGCTGCTGCCTTGCCCCAAACTGCCGGCGGATGGCCTCCACCTCCGGAAGCATGCTTCCTTCGAAATCAAAACGGGTAATGCCCAATGCTTCGCGCGCGTACCGGATCGCCTCCCATATCAGCAGGATACCGGCGCCGCTTTGCCTTCGCTCCGGATCGTCGCCAGACAAGTGGTAGTAGGCGGTTTCCCGGTCCCAGATCAGGTAAGCGGCCGAATGGGTCCGGCCTTGCGCATCGGTAGCAAAGAAAATCTGGCGTTGGTTTTTTTCCGCCAACGAAGCGTCGTGCCTCAAAAACAAGTTCCTGGAATAGGGAAGCGCCAACCCTTTGCGCTGGAAGCTCAGCGCACTGACCGGGAAAAAACGCTCCGGATCATTGACCAACTCCACGCGGACTTCCTTCTGCGCTTTCAGGATGTTGCGCCGCATATTGCGGTTAATTTCCCGAAATGCCTGCTCCAGGTCCTCCAGGCTAAGCAGGTACGTGTACCGGGTTTCCTGCCGGAACCCGGCCCAATAGAACGGCAGCCAGTTTTGCTGGCTGTAATGCATATTTTGCTGAAACCCATGAAAAGGAGGCAGCGCCTCTATTGCTTCGTTCAGCAACACATGGTGGGCGCTTAGGGAAGCGGACGGGCCTGACTGCCACGGTCCCATGAACTTGACGAACTGGGGCATGGTGATATACCTGAACCCGTATTTTTCTTTCAAAAAATAAGGGCATACCGCGCCTGTCTTCTCTCCCGAAGGAGTTACCCAAGCCCCCCACTCCCCTTCCGTGCATACGGCGTCCAGATACCAGTCCTGGAAAAAGACCGGCATCTCCGGATGCTCCCGGCAAAAAATCCGGTACGCTTCCCGGCTCATTCTGGAAGGGGCATTTTTCGCTGCATGATGGAAAGGCCGTCTCGCAAAGGCAGCATAAGGGTTTCTACCCTGGGATCGGCAGCTATTTTTTCGTTGAACTGGCGCATAAGCCGGGTATCCAGATCCGGGCTGGCATCGAGGATCTTGCCGCCCCACAGCACGTTGTCGGCAAGAATCAGCCCGCCGGGCCGCACCCGGTCAACGACGAGATCGAAATACAGCGCATACTCCTGTTTCCCCGCATCGATAAACACCAGATCGAAAGGAGTTGGCAGCGAAGGGATAAGCTCCTGGGCTTTTCCGATATACAGCCGGATGGCGTCTTCCCGGCCCGCCAGCCGGATATACTTCCGAATCAACGGCTCCAGTTCCGGGTTGGCTTCGATGGTATGCAACACCCCGCCGGGCCTCAGCCCATCCGCCAGGCAAAGCGCCCCATACCCGCTGAAGGTACCGATCTCCAGCGCATTGGCCGGCTGGACCAGACGGCTGAGCAGGCGCAGAAAAGCTCCCTGCAAAGGGCCGCTCATCATTTGCGGCGCCAGGGTCTTGAGGTGGGTTTCCCGCTCCAGCGCGTACAGAACGTCCGGAATCGGAGCCGAATGCTGCTCGCAGTATTCGTAAAGGGCTTTCAGCGGATATTGCATAATCTCTTCTTACCGTTTGTAGGCGCTCCCGTTACCCCTGCCATCCGGTTGGACGAAAGGCGGTGCGGGTAGACGACTCGTTGCAGGTTTCGCACTCCGGTTCTACCACCGCCGGGAACTCCACCTTTGGAGAGGGGGGCTCGAAAGGCAGGTAGTCTCGCTTTAAATAAACCCCTTTTCGGGAAACGCCCGCCACGTTGAAAAAACCGAGCACCTGTTCCTTGGGGTCGTCTGGGTTGAACAGATTGCCGGGAAGGGTGGCCGGCGGGGCATCGAAGATCCCTCCGGTGTTGTTGACCTGGGTGTTGGCCGTTCTCCAGAATTGATAGTTTCGGCTGGAGATGTGGTATAACTCCACGACCGCAAAGTAGTCGTCCCGGCTGTCGTAAGGGATCACGGCCAGTTGGTACTCAATAGCGTTTCCGTTGACGAGGTTGTCGGCAGCCAGGAGGATGCACCCCCGGCAAGCAGTGATCTTCCAGCAGGGGCCGCAGCATGGGTTTTTGAACGCGGTTCGGAGCTCCCCTACTACCCGGCTTTTGCAGTAAAGCTCACTCTCGTATCTGGCCCAATTCCAGCGGTAATAATCGCCTGGCGTGGCCGGATCGGTGAAACGGGCCAGAAAAGCGAATTCGGTCGTTTCTACCCCGCGATAGTCTATCGTCGCCACCGGCCGGGTATAAGCCGTGTCGATCTCCGGAGCTGCCTGTAGCGTCGCTGGTTCCGACTGATAGGTCTTTTTGTCCCGGGTTTGTATAAATAAGGTGTAAGTCCGCCCCGCCTCGCCCCGAAACTGAGCCGGGTCCGACACATACACGCCCCGGTTGGTGTGAGAGAAAGGGAATTGGCGGCCCAGATCGTCCTGCACATAAACGGTGGCATCCTGAACGGGAATACTGCCATCTTTACTATTATAGACAACGCTTTGATTCACCGTTACCCGGTACGGACCAGGGTCGTTGGTCACCTGCCCATCCACCACTATTTTGGGACCGGTGAAGCGAATATCCGCCTCGTAAGGGTCTACGCAGGTGTTCAGGGATACCGTCAACAGGAAAAAGGCAAGGACGAAAACGGCGGGGAATTTCCGGCTCCGAAAGGCCGTTGGGTGGTCGTTGGTCATAGGGCTAGAATTCAAATTCATAACTAACCGAAGGTACAAGGGTTCCGATAATAGAAAGCTGATAGATTTTGGCCCGGTTGGCCGTGGAAATTGGCCGGGAATTGATCGTTTCGACGAAAAGCGAATACGGGTTTTTGCGCGCATAAACATTATACACGGAGAAGATCCACCGGTCTTTGTACTTTCTGCGCAGGCGGGGGTCGGGCTCCAGGGTCAATCCCAGGTCCAGGCGATGAAAAGCGGGGGCAGGGGTTTCATTTCGGGAAGTATAGTTCGGCAGAAAGAAGTTGCCCACCTCGTACCGGTCTTCGGGCAGCGTAGCCGGCCTGCCGGATTGGTAGGTAAAATTGGCGGACAGAAAAAGCCGCCGGTTGAACCGGTACAGCATGTTGACGTTGAGCAAATGCGGCCGGTTAAAGTTGGCCGGGTAGGATTCTCCGGTCAGAAAGCGGTCCTCCGGGTAAGGGCTGTTGATTCGGATCTCCGCCCGGGAATAGGTGTAGTTGATTGCTCCTTCCAGGCGGGCGCCTTTTTTCCGGAGGGAAAACTCCATTCCGTACGCTTTGCCTTTCCCCTGAAGGATCGCCGTTTCCGGCGCTTCCAGAAGCAGCAGATTGGCCCCGCTGCGGTAATCCGGAATATGCTCCATCTGTTTATAGAAAAATTCCAGGCTGGTTTCAACGGCGTTTTCGAGAAAATTCCGGAACAGGCCAATGGAGGCTTGGTCGGCGATCTGAGGCTTGAGGTAGGAATCGCTAAGCTTCCACCGGTCGGTGGGTAGCGCAGAGGTCGTATTGGAGATGAGGTGGAGGTACTGATAAGCGCGCTGATACCCGGCTTTCAGGGAGGTCTGCTCGCCCAGATTGAGTCGCAGAGAAAACCGGGGCTCCAGGCAGGCATACCGCTGAACGGGCTTTCCCTTCCCGTAGCGGATCGTATCGGAAATCGTCGTAAGATCGAGGAAGGCAGGGTCGCTGTACTGGTAAACGTCCGCCGGTCCAAGAAAGGAGAACGAATTCAATCGGAGGCCGCCGCTTGCCCGCAGGTTTTCGGAGATGGTCCAGTCGTCGCTAATATAAACCACGGCCTCCAGCCCGCGTTCTTGCGGCAGGATTTTGGGATTGATGGCGGAGCCTGCCCCTACGGGCTGTAGTTCGCCTGGATGAATGGAATACCGAGACGTCTGTACGCCTGCAGCGACTTCGTGCTTTTCGGCAAAATATTTCCATTCCGCCTGGCCCTGTACCTGGCTTACGCTGGCTTCAAACTCGGACGCGTTGACGAGGTTGGGCACCTCAAAGCCCGGCAGATAGCGGCTAAACGTGGCGAGCAGGCTTAAACCCCATTTTTCCGAAAAGTAGGTATTCCATTTCAAACTGGCGCCTTCGTTTATCCAGCGAAACCGGGTGGAGGTCGCATTGACTTCCAGCGTAGAGAGCGAATCGCCGGCCAGGCGGAACGCATCCCGGCTTCTGAAAACCGTCAGCGCCACCTGGTCGAGTTCGTTGGGTTTGTAAACGGCTTTGAGGGTGAGTTCGGAGAAGTTGGCCTCGGTATCTTTGAGTTCGGGCTTCAGCACCCAGCGAAAAAAATAATCGGCATAGGAAATCCGCGCTCCGGCAGCAAGGAACAGCTTGTCTTTTATAGCGGGCCCCTCCACCAACAACCGGCTGCTGATCAACCCGGCGCTTCCCCGTACATGCCACCCGTCGCGGGCAGGCTCCCGGAGCCGGGCGTCCAGCACCGAAGACGCCCTGCCGCCAAACCGGGCGGGCATCCCGCTGCGGTACAACGTCACATCGCGCAGCAGATCGGGGTTAATAGCTGAATAAAGCCCAATGAGGTGGGTGGCATTGAACAGCGGAATATCGTAGACCAGAATCAGGTTTTGATCCGCATTTCCGCCCCGGACATTAAACCCCGTAGCGCCTTCCCCTACGCTGGCGACGCCGGGGAGCGTCTGGATACTCCGGATCACATCGCTTTCCCCCAGCAACGTGGGCAATTCCCGGATGCGTTGAACGCCCAGCTTGGCAATCCCCTGCTCGGCGGATTGGGTATTGCGGTCGGAGCCGCCTTCGGTGATGGTAACCTCCTCGAGGACTTCCAGCGATTCTTCCAGCCGGACGACCATGTTCAGGTTGAGCTTCAATTCCAGGGGAACCACTTTGGTTTTGTACCCGACAAAGCTGAATTCCAGGTTGTACGCCCCGGTTTTCAGGGTGAGGCTGAAAAAGCCGTTTTCGTCGGTCGTAACGCCTTGTTTAGTCTCCCTCACTTTGACGTTGACGTCTTTCATCACCTGCCCGTCCATGGTTTTCACCTGGCCGGAGAAGGTGTAGCTGCGATCCCGAAAGATTGCATGCACGTCTTCCTGGGCCCTGGGAGCAACCAGGAAGAAAAAAACAAAAAGAAGAGCCAAAACGGGAGCGATGCGCCTGGTCATAGGGTTTCCGGATTAGTGAGCGGGACTTTGGTTGGATAAAGATAAAATTTTCCCGAAAAGAATAGCGGGTTATCGGTTCCAGCCAAACACCCGGGCCGGTAGATCGAATAATTGAAGGATGGAAGCGATAACGACAAAGACCAGCAGCCGATGGGCCCAGATATTGGCTTTGGGATGATCGGCGGCGTAATGGGCCGTGAAATACCCTCCGGCTGCCTGGCCCAAAGCCATCGCCAGACCAGCGGGCCAGTGGACCATGCCCTGGAATTGGAAAATGACGACCGCCAGGAGGGTGTATATGCCGGTGACGGTAATTTTGACGGCGTTGCTGTCGATCAGACTGTAGCGGGCGGCGAGCACCATAACGCCCAGAAAAAAAATACCCATCCCCATCTGGATGAATCCACCGTAAAAGCCCAGCGCCAAAAAAAACGGCACAGAAGCCCAGAGCGGCAGTTTCCGGTCGGGGTCCGTTTCCCGGAGCCATCGCTCCGGCTTGACGAGGATCACAAACAGCATGAACACCATCAGGAACCGGAACACCCGGATAAACTGGTCGTTGCTGACCCAAACCGCTGTGAAGATCCCGCCCACCGAACCGGCAACCATCAAGGCGATGATCAGCCAACTCCGCCTTAGCCGCAATTTGCCATGGCGGTAAAACGCGCTCATTCCGCCGATGCTCTGGGCGAGGATACCGATCCGGTTGGTGGCGTTGGCTGCATTGCCGGGCAAGCCGATCAGTTCCGTAAGGATCGTGAGGGTAATGGCGGAACCGTTACCCGCCAGTGTGTTGATAGCGCCTGCCATAGCGCCGCCCAGGGCTGCTGCCAGGTAGTGGTACCAGGTTAATTCCATTTAGCGAATGGCTTGGCAGAGCTCCACCAGCACGCTGTTGGTACCTTTGGGGTGGAGAAAACAGACGAGCTTATTGTCCGCGCCCATCTTGGGCTCGTCATTCAGCAACTGGAACCCCTGGAACTTGAGCCGCTCCATTTCCGCCCGGATATCGTCCACTTCAAACGCCACATGATGCAGGCCTTCGCCCCGTTTTTCGATGTGTTTGGCGATGGCGCTATCGGGATGGGTAGCCTCCAGAAATTCGACTTTTGCTTCTCCCAACTGGAAAAAGGACGTTTTTACGTGCTCGGAAACCACTTCTTCCTGCTTGTAAGGACCTGTTGCGAACAAACTTCCATACAGATCGTTGACGGCGGCAAGGTCCTTAACGGCAATCCCAAGGTGTTCTAGTCGAAGAAACATGGCTGATATTTTTTGTCAAGTTCTGAAACCTTTTCCATTTTGCCAATATTATATGATGGAATGTTTTTGGGACGCACCAGAAGCGCTCTTTTTTAACCCGTGCTGATCCCGTCGCCACAAGCCCATTAAATCCAAGCCCATGCCCGACCTTTGGGGATATTTCAAATCCCTCTTCAACCAGTCGCGCCATAGCTCCCCTTCCCAGCCCCTGGTGCACGAGCTGATCGTCCGGTCGGCGGAGGAACGCCAGGATTATGCCCAATGGAAAGACACGCTGGTTTGCCGGCGGTTGAAGGACTGGCTCCATGATCAATACTCGGCGTTTCTGCTGTCGGGAAGTTGTACGGACGAAAGCATCGACTTTCTCGATACCCCTTCGAGCAAAGGGTTTGTGGTCCACTTCTATAAAACCCGGTATTCCAACCGGGACGTCGCGCATTTCTTCGACTACCTCAAAGAGCGGGTCCTTGCTCTGGAGTATAAAAGCCAGATCTCCGACATCCGGTCCTATGAGCGGCCCAACTGGGCGGAAACCGTCCAGCGGCATTACCTCAAGCCCAGGCCCCAGGTTCCGGACGGCGAAAAGCTACGCCAACGTTTCGGAAACGTAACCATCGAGGTAGTATCAAGAGACGATAAGGCCCATCAATTGCGGTTTCGGGCTACGGCTTACTCCGACCACCTCTTCCAGGACGCCGAGCGCTTCGAAGGACTGATGAAGGAGTTGCTGGTCTAGTTTTTCCAGTTTTTTTTCTCCTGTTCGATGTGGCGAAGCGCTACGGCTACCCCATATTTCTCTTTAACGTGTTTAGCCAGTTCGTCGGCGGCATATACGGATCGGTGCTGCCCGCCGGTGCAGCCGAAATTGACCGTCAGGTGGGTAAAGCTGCGGTCGATGTAGTCCTCCACGGCCCGGTCCACAATCCGGAACACGTTGTTCAGGTAATCGTCGATATTGCTGTGCTGTTTGAGGAAGTTGATGACTGCTTCGTCGCGGCCGGTCAGCTTTTTGTAGGGTTCGTAGCGGCCAGGGTTGTGGATAAAGCGGCAATCAAACACAAAACCGCCGCCGTTCCCGGTGGAGTCCTCCGGAATACCGGTGCTGTGATAAGAAAAGCTGTTGATCTCCACCGTGAGCAAGCTGCTGCTGCCCTTGATCTTGTCGAATGGCTCATACTTTTTGGAATCGATGACTTTGCGCAGGGCTTTGGTCAGTTCGGGAAGCTCGATGGGCAAAGGCCATTGGTCGATCAGCGTCTTGATATTGCGCAGGGCGTAGGGAATGCTTTTTAAGAAATGCTCCTTTCGTTCGAAAATCCCCCGGAAACCATAAGCGCCCAGGGTCTGGATATTCCGGATCAGGACGTAGCCGTAGTAGAATTCAATAAAGCGCTCCCGGTCGATGTCGGTGAGTTGAGAAGCCGTATCGAGGTAGTGGTTGAGCAGGTCCTGGCGCACATCCGGCGGGAGATTGGCTTTGGCCTGAAACAGCAGAGAGGCCAAATCGTATTGCAACGCGCCCTGGCGCCCGCCCTGGTAATCGATGAAAAACGGCTCTCCGCCGCGGATCATGATGTTGCGGGACTGGAAGTCGCGGAAGAGGAAGTAGCGGGAATCGGCAGAGAGCAGAAAGTCGGCCAGGGTATGGAAATCCTTCTCCAGCGCGGGTTCGTCAAACCCCGCTTTGCTGACCATCAGGAAGTGGTATTTGAAGTAGTTGAAGTCAAAAAACATAGACTCCTTGTCGAAGGAAGCCTTGGGGTAGCAATACGAAGCATAGTCCAGCCCATCGCCGCCCAGGATTTGGAGCCGGGCGAGCTGTTCGACGACCTTTTTAAAGATCTGAATCAGGTAGTCGGGGAAATAATCGTTCTGCTGGATCAGAAAGCTGTACAAGGTCGTCGAGCCCAGGTCTTCCTGCAGGTAGATTTTAGCGCCCAGGTTCTCGGCGTAGATTTCCGGCACGGGCAGCCCTTTCTGGAAGAAGTGCCTGGAAAATTCCAGGAACGCCCTGCTCTCCCGGTCGTTTGGGCTGTAGGTTCCGATAGCTACGCGCTCTTTGCTCTGGAGGCGGTAATACACCCGGTCGGAGCCGGAAGGCGCCAACGGAAGGATAAGGTCGGGGTACTCCCCTGCCCAGGATTCAAACAAGTCGCCGAGAGCGGATTCGATTTTCTGTGGATTCACGGATAAAAGGTTCAACGCAGAGCCGCAGGATCTTGCGGCTGCACTTTAATAATGAGTCGTGTTCTGCGTGCAAAGGTAGAAACCTTTTTTCGATTGGCGTTCAGGGCGTTCGGTTTACAAGGACAAAATATTTCACCAGAATAGGCATGCCCCCCGGGAAATAAAGCAGTGTAGCAAATGCGTCGTCCAAACCCTGTGAGACAAAAAAAATACTATCAAAAATCACGCCAAACCAGGTTATTTTAACCGAACTTAAGTTCGCGCAAAAAACTTGACTTTTGGGGGGGAGGGCGTATTTTTAGTCCACAAGTATAAACGAATGAAAACGAAAACCCTGTACTTGTTGCTGGCCCTCCTGCTTGGATTGCCGTTCGCCTGCCGCAAGGAAAGCGCTTATGTTCCTGAAATCAAAGTCAATCTCAATCAGGCAAAGGAACTGCCGCTAAGCCGTCTGGCCAAATCGGTCCGCTACCTGAAGCTGGGATCTCCCGAACGCGGAGACCCCGCCTTTTACCCGTTATCGAAGGTCATCTTGAACTCCTCCCGCATTGCAGTGCTTTCCGAATCGATGAACGACGTTACCTGCCAGGTTTTCCTGTTTGATCAAACCGGAAAATTCCTTTTTCATCTGGACGGAGCGGCGGAGGGCCCGAACTCCATTTTCGGAGTGGCCGATATCGACATGACCGGCAACGAACTCGACCTGTTAAACTACCTTAGAAAGTCGATCTTCAAGTACGATTTGAATGGGCAGCTTCTGGAGGTTTTACCCATTCCGGAGCGGTTTACCAAATTTAAGCGCTTGCAAAAAAACGGGTATGCCTTCGATACCGATAATAGCCCCTCAGTTGATAGCGGCGCGCCATTTGCGGTAGCGCTATGGAAAACAGGAAAAAAAAACCTGGCCGGCGCCTACCTGAACATCCCTGAACACCTTCAGATTGGCGACGGGGAAGACGTATTCATCCAGGGAGAAAACGCCACCCTCTACCGAAGGAAATACGACCCTTATGTTTATTCCGTTGATTTTAAGAACGGCGTAACGCCCCTATATCAATTCCATATTAAAGATCTATGGATCGATACCGAAGAATATCAAGACCCCTTGAAGGTTATGGAAGATTTAAACCGGGGGAAGATGGTCCAAAAGCATTTACTTCCCCGTTCAATCTTCCGATAAGTGTCAATTTTTGGTTTTGGGCCAATTTGATGCCATAAACCATTATTCTGTTTTTACTTAGTCTGGCAGCTAAGGAATCAATTTTCTTTCTGCCCGTATTTTTGCCGTTTTTTAATCTATCATAAACCGGATCCAAATGAAAAATCTGCTTTTGGCTTTTCTTATTTTTCTTTCCTCCCCATTATGGTCCCAAAATTCCCAGGGCCTCGGGATTCAAGCCGGAGGAGGCGCCATGTTTACTGGATATGGCGATTATTGGGGAAACGACCTGAACTTCACCGTAAGCTATGAGGTGAATAAGTTTTCCGTCGGCTTGGTTGTTGGAAAAGGAAATGTAACAGGTTCCGCTTTCAGCATGGACGCGCTAAAGAATTTGCCAAATTTGTTTATTGGGGATGAGTACTTAGAAAATTTCCCCATTCAAGGTGAAGGCTGTATTGCATGTTATGAAGGTATTTATAATTATGGCGCCGCTCGCTTTGCTCCAAAGACAGATTTCTCCAATTACGAATATCTGAGGGTACAAGCGGCGAGAACGTTTACCATCACCCGATTCCTGGACTTTTCCCTGGGCGCATTTGCAGGAATAGAAAAAATAACCCAAACATCCGTTGGCCTTTTTGCGGGGGCCACAGTTAAAGGTGTTGGTTGGCCCGAATGGGATGGGTTTATCACCAGCCCTACGTTACAAAGTTTCCTCGATTTCACTTACGGGCTGGATTTCCGTTTTGGTTTTGACGTATTCAAAGGGTTGAAATTAGGGCCATACGCCACGTGGTCGGAAGCCCAAACGGCGAGGTGGTTTTCGATGGGGCTGAAAGCGAAGTATATCATTAAATGACTCCCCTTGTAACTATACTGTTCAGATGGCCTTTCGAATCTTGGGAACAGGCTATTCACAACCGCTGCGCTCAAAATATGCGACGCGAAGTGGGGCCTGCCTCAAAAGACGGTTTTTGCCCACGGCAGCAAAGAGTGGTCTTTTGAGGCAGGCCCCATTTCGCGTCAGTATAGTAAGTTCAACGTACTGTCTGCGCGCTACCCTCTCTTCTCCTCTTCTCCGTGCTGTGCAATAATCGCCTTCACCTCCTCTTCGCTCAAGCCGGTAAGCAGACAGAGGACCTCGTAGGAAACCCCATTGTGGTATCCCCGCAGGACCACTTCCTTCACGTTTTTTTCCTTCCCTTGCTGGATTCCTTGCTCAATTCCTTCCTGAAGGATCATGTCATACGTACTCATAACCTCTTCTTTTAGGGCAGGCGGAAGGGCTTTGACCATTTTCGCCCATTGCCTTGCCGGTATTTTGGTGATGCTTACCATGTAAACAATTACTTCTTTTAAAAGGTTTTCAAAAAATCCCGTGCGATATCGATATCCGACAACAGGGATTTCATGAACGCATCATGAGGGGGTCGAATTTCTTTTGGCATCACCAAATATAAGAAAACATATTGTTATAAAACAAAATGTGCTAGTATCGTTCTTTGAAAAACGCTGTGAGATTCCGAGGACAGACGTTCCAGGTTTTACCCCAAAAGGGTCCGTAAAACTGACTTGAAGAAGATTTGGACGCGCAAACCAATCCAATGCCAGAATTTAAAATTTATTTTTGATAACTAATAAAAATAAAGAACAAAATACTTTACAATTAGTTAATGTTGTCTATTTGTTTTTCTTAAAGGGGGGGGGTAATTTTAGACAACACAATGGCCATTTCGTGTCGGCGGATCCCGAAAAGCCGGAAGAGAGTAGGGGTAGTAACTTTACCTTATTTATTCTAAATCCTTAAAGTATGAAAAAGAGAATCATTCTAGGTTTTTTAAGTTTTATTCTATTATCTGGAGTTGCTCTAACTGTGAAAGGGGCGGTGGAGAAGCCAAAATGCCCAGGTTGCACAGTAAGTTCAGATAATGAAAAGAACATCGGATGCTGTGCTCCTTGTATTGATCTTCCTGGAGATGCATGTGTCTCTTGCGGCCAAGGTCCTGCTTGTGACGGAAACCAATAACATTAATATTCCATTAACCTAACGGGCCTGCAATGCTGTGAATTATTGATTCAATATTTTCCAAGTATTTGCAGGTTCATTTTACTTTTATTTTATTATGAATAAATACTTCTCTTTTTTTTTAACAGGGCTTCTTTGGTCATGCAACAATCAAGAAATAGAACCTTTGAATCTTAAGTATATTAATCTTCTGCCCTCCCATACCATTTCAATTTCCTGCGATTCAAATTTCTCCATTTCCAACCTCAACCACCAAATCAGTATTTCGGAAAATCCTGACGCGGCAAATATTTTGATTAAGACAAATGGGGAGGTGTTTAGGATTGAAACTAGAGACAAAAAGGTTAAAAAAGTATTGCAAATTCCAAAAGAAGGCCCTGGCGGTCTATCCGGTCAATCCGACCAGGATGGGATGATATTTTTTAACGACACGTTGTGGGGGTATACCCATAGTTGGAAACATAAATCTTATTTATTAAAACCGCTGGACGCAAAGGAAGTCTTTAGTCTTCCTGATGACGGAACTAAGGCATTTATCCACACCCAGTTTTCACACCCCATTAATAATGGGCAAACGATCCTGATCCCAATTTATAATCATCCAGTAAAAGCTAAGGGTACGGATACATTTTCCTTTTTACGGGGCAACTTGGATACAGAAAAGTTTGAATTCGTCATACCATCTCCTCCTTTGTACAGTGAAGCGTATTGGGGAGGGGCGCCTTGGCAGTACTTACCTTCCGTTGTATACCTTGCCTCCTCCAAAGAATATGTCGTCTCATTCCCGCTTGATCATCATTTATACGTTTACGACGAGGCCATGAAGCTCAAAAGAAAGACGCTTCTTCCCTCACAAGACCTTCCAGAAAATTTTACCCCTTTTCAGAAGGAGTATAATGAAAATACGTTCGACTACCTCAAGGATCGAAAGTATTACGGTCTGTTGTCGTATTATTTCGGGCTTGTGCATGATCCGGCAAACCATAGAATATACCGCGTTGTGCGGATCGTAAAGCCCGATCCCAATAACCCCAACAGCGATCCGATTTCTTCAAAAAATTTGGTAGTTTGCGATGAAAAGCTAAACTACCTGGGCGAATGGAAAATACCTCCTCAATACGATCCAAGCGCTTCTTTGTTCGTCAATAAGCAAGGCCTTTGGCTGTTGGACGACGAGAAACTAAACCCCGAAGAGACGCTCCTCACGTTTGATATTTTTGATGGAAAATTTAAGCAGAAGTAATATGGCGCCACTGGCGTTGAAGGCCTACGACTGAGCATTTTTCGTTTTTCGGGCCTCCAGATCTTCAAG
This sequence comes from Haliscomenobacter sp., assembly GCA_016713275.1. Taxonomy (GTDB): domain Bacteria; phylum Bacteroidota; class Bacteroidia; order Chitinophagales; family Saprospiraceae; genus JADJPL01. Next base: position 28,294 of record JADJPL010000006.1, on the reverse strand, counting down.
GGTTTTGCAAACCTGGAAGATCTGGAGGCCCGAAAATGTCCAGCAGTGTTGCCAGAAAGCAAGTTATTTGTTCGGGGTTCGGGGTGCGTGGATAAATTAACCAACCTCCTCCAAAGAAAAATTTGAGCCTTACTCTTTTTCTTTTATCCTTTTCAATGAAAAATTTTGGGGAAATGTCGTAAGCGCCGATGCCCCCGGAGGTGGTATCATTGATTTCAACAGTGCCTTTTCTATCGGCGATAAGATCTATGCGCCCACCACCATAGGAGGAGAAGAAGAGCTTGTGATATGGATATATGGATTAAAAGATGTTGGGTAACATTTTGCGGTTCAACGGAATAAAATTCCGTTGAACATGCTCGGATTGAAAATCCGAGCTACATTCCGTCTACCGCCCCCCGTCCTCATAGTCCCAGCCTACCGTGGGGGTGTCGTCGCCCTCGTCATCGTCCCAGGGGATGTGGGCGGGCGGGCGCTCTTTGGGGAGGGCGTATTTGGCGTAGGGGTCGCGTTTGGGCTTGACTTTGGGCTTGGCAGATTCCTGAGATTCCGAAATGGTAGCGGAAACGGTAGTCCAGAGCAAGTCCTTCAGTTCGGTGATGCCTTCTTGCGTAATGGAGGAAATAAAGACAAAGGGAATGCCTTCGGGGAGTTCCGGTTTAAGCCAGGATTTGATTTCTTCGTCGACGAGGTCGCATTTGGTGATGGCGAGCACCCGGGGTTTGTCCAGCAATTCGGGATTGAACTGTTGCAGTTCGTTAAGCAAAATATCGTATTCTTTCCGGAGGCTATCGGTATCCGCCGGGATCATAAACAGCAAGGTAGAATTCCGTTCGATATGCCGGAGAAAGCGGTGCCCGAGGCCTTTGCCCTCGTGGGCTTTTTCGATGATGCCCGGAATATCGGCCACGATAAAGGACCTGCTGTCGCGGTACGGGACGATACCCAGGTTGGGGGTAAGGGTAGTAAAGGGATAGTCGCCGATTTTCGGCTTGGCTGCCGTAATCACGGAAAGCAGCGTCGATTTACCCGCGTTAGGAAAACCGACCAACCCCACATCGGCCAGCACTTTCAGTTCCAGGATCTTCCATTCTTCCCGCCCGTACTCCCCGGGTTGGGCATAGCGGGGCGTCTGGTTGGAAGGCGTAGCGAAATGGGCATTCCCCTGGCCTCCCCGGCCGCCGGGAACGAGGATCTCTTCTTCCCCGTCTTCGGTAATCTCGAATTCGATCTCTCCGGTTTCGGCGTCTTTCACCACCGTGCCCAGCGGAACGTCTAAAATAACGTCTTTTCCGTTGGCGCCGAAACTGGTGCTGGCGCTGCCATGGCCCCCCGGCTCCGCAATAACGTGTTTGCGGTATTTCAACGCCAGCAAGGTCCACACATTCCGGTTGCCCCGGAGAATGATATGCCCTCCCCGGCCGCCGTCCCCGCCGTCGGGTCCGCCCCGGGCATTAAACCGGTCGCGGTAGAAATGCACCGACCCGGCGCCTCCGGCGCCGGAACGGCAACAAATTTTTACGTAATCGACGAAGTTTTCTTCAGCCATAATTAGACGGTTGACGGTTGACGGTGGACGGTGAACGGTGAACGGTGAACGGTGAACGGTGAACGGTGGACGGTGGACGGTGGACGCGCCGTCCCGCAATAAGCGGGATCAGATTCCGTGCGGAACTATCCGCCGGTCCCCTGACCGGCATTCTCTGTATTCTGGTTCGAGGCGCCGCGAATTCTCGTTCGAGGCGCCGCAAGTTCTGGTTCGCGGCCCTGCCTCCGACCTACTCCCCATGAGGCTCCGCCTCAAACCCCTCAATCGTGGCGCAAAGCCGTTCAAAAATGTCATCGATCGTTCCTATGCCAAAAATTTGGTGCGACTTCCCTTTCTGGTGGTAATAATCGAACACCGGCGAGGTTTCGTTTTTATACACTTCAATGCGTTTGCGAATGATGGCCTCGTCGAGGTCGTCGGCACGGCCGGAGACAAGGCCTCGGCCCAGGATACGGCGCGTGATCTCGTCGTCAGAAACGTCGAGCATGATCAATCCGGATACTTCCGCTCCTTGTTCGGCGAGCAAGCTATCCAGGGCCACCGATTGGGCTAGTGTGCGCGGGAAGCCGTCAAAAATGAACCCCTTGGCTTCCGGATGCGCTTCGACTTTATTGCGCAGCATGCCAATCGTGACGCTATCCGGCACCAGCTGGCCTTTTTCCATATAGCTTTTGGCTTCCAGCCCCAAGGGCGTGTTGTTTCCCATTTCATAGCGGAACAGGTCGCCGGTAGAAATATGGATCAATCCATACTTATCCATCAGTTTGGCGGCCTGGGTTCCCTTACCCGATCCTGGAGGGCCAAAAAGGATCAACGCGATCATGCGATTCAGTGCTTAAAGTGAGCAATTCATTTCAGGGTGCAAAGATACTTAGACTTTAGACTTCAGACGTTAGAAATTCGAAGGATAGTTAACCCTGCCTGTGAAACAGGTATATGAAACGGATTTTCACGTATGAATTTATTATTTTTACTTAATCGCGTTTTGTCCTATTTGATTTGGCGATCTGCTGGAAGAAAAACCTTTCTTTAAAACAAACCGAACCAAGCGTACAAAAACGAAACAACCATGACGAAAATAGGTTACTCCTGGCTCATCCTTTCTTTTTTTTACCTCGTGGCGCCCCCCGCCGGATCTACCCAACCTGTTGCGGCCCGGGCAGACTCCCTTTTTGCCCTCTGGAAGCTCCCCCGCCACCCGGGCGGAGTCGTTGCCTGGATTGAGAAAGGAGCAATCGCCTGGTCCGGCGCATACGGGATGGGCAGCCTGGAGTACGAAGTCCCCATCACCAGCGAAACGGTGTTCAATACCGGCTCGGTTTCCAAGCAATTTACCGCGTTCGCCATTGTTCTGCTTGCCCAGGAGGGCAAACTTTCCCTCGAAGACGACGTGCGCAAGTACCTTCCCGAGCTTCCCGGTTTTGGGGCGCCGATCACGATCCGCCATCTGCTCACCCATACCAGCGGGCTACGCAACTTTCAAAACCTGCTGGCTCTGGCCGGCTGGCGCGATGGCGATCACATGACCAACGAAGATTTACTCAAGTACATGGCTTGGCAAAAGGAGCTCAATTTCCCCACCGGTTCGGAATACCTGTACTGCAACACCGGATTCAACTTGTGCACCAAGATCGTGGAACGGGTTGCCGGAATGCCGTTCACCGATTTCACCAAAAAACGGATTTTTGAACCCTTGGGGATGACGTCAACGGAGTTTCGTTACGACCTCGAAAAAATCTACCCCAAAACCGCTACATCCTACGAGGGGTTTACCATGTCGGGATTTACCCGCCCCAAAGAATACTGGACCTACTACGGCAACGGCAACGTGTACAGTACCCTGGCCGATATGGCCAAATGGATGGGCAATTTCGGCAATCCCCGGGTGGGCGGATCTGCCGCGATCCGCATGCTTCAGGAACGCGGCATCCTGACGAATGGCGACACCCTTACCTATGCCCTGGGCATCGTCTGCGAAACCTACCGGGGGCTCCGGGTGCTTCAGCACGGAGGTAGCGTGGGCGGATACCGGGCCCAGTTGACGTATTTCCCGGATTTCGACGCCGGAGTGGTGGTGATGACCAACTTCTCCTCCGCCAACCCAGGCGCGAAAGCCCTCGCTATTGCGGACCTCTTTCTCGAAGGCAAATTCCCACTGCCGAAACCCGCTACCAACGCGGGGGCGAATGGGGCTTCCATCTCACCCAAACCCGACCCCTCGCTCCAAAACGCCGCTTTTTTGCGGACCCTGGAGGGCGTCTATTACAGCGACGAACTCCAAACAGGATATACGCTTGCCGTCAGAGGGGATAAATTAGTGGCGGCCCACCCCCGCCATGCGGACTTTGAACTGGTCCCCTACAGCGTCAACGAACTGCAAAGCCGCACGTCCTTCTTCTCCGAGGTGGAAGTCGTGCGCGATAATCAATCCCACGTACTCGGTATCCGCGTATCGAACGGCCGGGTGCGTAATCTTTGGTTCAAAAAACAATAACAAACGCCTATGTCCACGTCTGCCGATTACCTGGAAAGCGTCCGGAAGTTGTTTCGCTACTATAAAAAACTGGGAGAACAGGCGATGGCGCAATTGGAACCGGAGCAGCTTTTTGCCGCCCCGAACGAAGCCAGCAACTCCATCGCCGTTATTGTCAAGCACCTTTGGGGGAATATGCGTTCCCGCTGGACCGATTTTTTCACCTCCGACGGGGAAAAGCCCTGGCGTCAGCGCGATGCGGAATTCGAAAACGATTGGACTACGCGGGAAGAGGTGATGGAAAAATGGGAAGACGGATGGGCCTGTTTCCTGGATACCCTGGACCGAATCCAGGAGAGCGATCTGGAGCGGATTGTATACATCCGAAACGAAGGGCATACCGTTCTGGATGCGATCAACCGGCAGTTGGCGCATTACCCCTACCATGTCGGACAAATGATTTTCGCCGCCAAAATGGCTAAAACCGGCGCCTGGGACAGCTTGTCCATCCCCAAAAACCAATCCGCTTCCTTCAACGCGGATAAGTTTGCCCAGGACAAGCAGCGAAAGCACTTTACGGACGGCCGTTGAGGGGTATATTATTTAAATCAACTATAAACGGAGGAAAGATGAAAAAATGGATGGTTGTTTTAGGGCTATTCCTGGCATTCGGCCTGGGGGCGCAAGACATGCCCAGGTTTGTCAAATGGCTCGATGGAGAACATTTTGTGCTGCATAAAGACGGCGGCAAGGTCAAGGTTCAGGTCAATGCCCGGACGGGCAAAGAAACCCCTTACGAAGAACCGCCAACGATCGAATCTATGCTTCCCGAAGGCGTGCGCGCGACCCCCTTTAACTCGACCGCCGCTCCCGACCGCGGGCGTCTGGTCGTACTCAACAAAGGGGATTTGTTCCTGTTCACCGCAGCCGATAAAACCTACAGGCAGCTCACCGCCACCCCGGGCGCTGAACAAAACCCGGTGTTTGCTCCAGATGGAAAGAAGCTGGCCTATACGCGTTCCGGAAACCTGTTCGTCATGGATCTCGCTTCGGGCCTCGAGCGCCAGCTCACTCCCGACGGTGGCGGCCTGATCTACAACGGGTATGCTTCCTGGGTGTATTTTGAGGAAATCCTGGGCCGCGGCAGCAATTACCGCGCCTTCTATTGGTCGCCCGACAGCAAGCGCATTGCGTTTCTGCGGTTCGACGACCACCCCGTTCCCCTGTTCCCTATCTACCACGCCGAATCGGAAGATATGACCCACGGCTACCTGGAAGAAGAACGCTACCCCAAAGCCGGCGATCCGCTGCCCGATGTGGCCCTCGCCGTGGCCGATGTGCAAACCGGAGCGTTGACGCAGATAGCCGAAGATCCCCTGCTCGAGTATACCGCCTGGGTGTACTGGACGCCGGAGAACAAACTCCTCTTTCACCAAATGAACCGGGATCAAAACCTGCTGCACTTATATCTGGGCGATCCGGCTACGGGAAAGACATCCAAAGTTTACGAAGAATCCCGCCCCACCTGGGTCGACTTTTACACCGATATCGAATTCCTGCAGGGAGATAAAGGCTTTATCCTCCGCTCTTACCGCAGCGATTGGGAGAATCTGTACCATTACAACTATGCAGGCAAACAAGTGGCCCAACTGACCAATGTACCCTGGAGGGTAACCGGCGTGGTCCAGGTGGATGAAACGGGCAAAAAACTCTTTTTCACCGGAACCGGGCCGGAAGGAACCGGTACCGAGCGCCACCTCTTCAGCGTCAACCTCGACGGCTCCGGATTCAGGCAATTGACTCAGGGCGCCGGAACCCACTCCTGCACCCTGGCGCCAGGAGGCAACTATTTCGCCACCAATTCTCCAGCTTTACCCATCCCGGCAAGCTGGCGATCTACGACCATACCGGCAAGCAGGTGCTTTTGCTGGGTGAAATGAAGAAAGACGCCAACGCCGAGAAGGGGATCAAGGTCGAATTCTTCTCCGTCCCCTCCACCGATGGCTTCAACCTCCCCGCGTATTGGGTGCTTCCTCCTGGCTTTGACCCCTCCAAATCCTATCCCATTATCTTTGACATATACGGCGGGCCGGACGCCGGACGCATCTTCAACAGCTACCGCAGCTATGCGGCCGACAAACTGGTCAACGCCGGCGTTATCCTGTTTGCCGTTGATCACCGCGCTTCCGGCAAATTCGGCAAAAAAGGCCTGGACTATATGCACCGCAGCCTGGGCAAATGGGAAATGCACGACTATATCGAAACCGTGAAATGGCTCCGCTCCAAACCGTTTATCGATTCCACCCGCGTGGGTATCCGCGGAGGGAGCTACGGCGGATACATGACCGCCATGGCGCTGACCTATGGAGCGGATTATTTCACCCACGGCGTTTCCAGCGCGCCGGTCACCGATTGGCGGCTTTACGACAACATCTATACCGAGCGGTATATGGATACCCCTCAAGATAACCCCGAAGGGTACAAAGCGGGTTCTGTAATGACTTATGCGGATAAATTCAAGGGCAAACTGCTGCTCATCCACGGCGAGATCGACGACAACGTCCACATGCAGAACACCATGCAACTGGTCAGCAAACTCCAGGACCTGGGCAAATCTTTCGAGATGATGGTCTATCCCGGCAACCGCCATGGCATCGGGGGGCTGAAACGCAACCACTCCGTTCAGCTTTCCGAACAGTTCTGGATGAAATATTTGGTGGGGAATACCCCGGGTGTGAGGCCTTGATGAGGTTTTATGTTACGAGGTTGCGAAGTTACGAGGTTGCGAAAAAAAGACCTCGTAACTTCGCAACCTCGTAACCTCGCTACTTTTTCCTCTTCCACCTTTTATGCGTCCACAGCCAGTATTCAGGGGCTTCGAGGATTTCCTCTTCGAGCAGGCGGGTGTGTTTTTCGGTGATTACCCCATGAGTCGTTTGGGGGGGGTGATCTTCGACCAGATGGAAAGTCAATTCATACATTCCCCGGGCGGGCTTGCGGATAAATCCGAACACGACGGGGGCATTCAGGCGTTGGCTATATTTTTCGGTGCCCAGCATTACGGCAGTGTCCTGGTTTAGGAAAGTCGTCCAATACACGTTCCGGTTAAACGTAGGAGATTGATCCGTGCCCATAACCATCAGAAACGGCGGCTCGGAGGTGCGGGCAAAAAAAGCGGAGGCTTCCTTTTTGGGAATCAGGACCAGTCCGAATCGTCCGCGCGATTCCTTCATTTTCCGGTCGAAAAAGGGGTTGGCCAAAGGCGCATAAATGGCGGCAGCCCGGTGCCGGACCTGAGCCGTGAGCCCAATAGCGGCCATTTCCCAGTTGTTGTAGTGGCCTGCAGCCAGGAAGACGCTTCGCTTCTGCTCAAAAAAAGGATCCAATAATTCCGGGTTTACTACCCGCATCCGGCGAAGCAATTCCTCCTTTGACATAGAAAACAACCGGATCGTTTCGACGATGACATCCGTGAAATGCCGGTAAAATTTTCGGGCCAGCCGCTTGATCTCCCGTTCGGTTTTTTCCGGAAAAGCGTTTCGCATATTCATCAGGACGACCTTTTTCCGAAAACCAATCAGGAAATAGAACGCAAAAGAAACGAAATCGGAAACGGCGTAAAGGACAGGGAGAGGAAGAAACGACAACGGCTTGACAACCAGGTAAAAAAAGCAGACGACTCATGGAAACGATCTGGTTTAAAGGGGAAATTTCGCGCTAAATTACAAGGATTTCTCCTTCCTTTGGAATAGAAGCGCCAAAAGGTAGCGCTTGTTTCGCCAGCGCCTGCTGGAACAAAGCCTCCATTTGCAGATCATCTCTTCCTGGATCGTGATGAAACAAGGCAAGTTGCCGGACCTCCGCCAGGCGGGCAAATTCCAGGGTTTGGCCCAGGCAGCTATGGCCCCATCCGACAAACCGGGGATACTCTTCGTCGGTAAATTGGGCGTCGTGAATGAGCAACCCCGCCTGATACGCCAAATCATGGCCGGAAAGCCAAGCCGGGTCTTTCGGTCTGCCGTTTGCCCCGAGCATGGGTTCATGGTCCGGAAGATACGCCAGAACGGAATGCCCGTGCTGGATCCGGTATCCAATGGTGACCCCCGGGTGGATGACCCGCTGGGCGACGATCCTGAAGCTGCCAATATTGAAGGGGCGCGCAGGCACTTCGTGCACAAAGAGCCGGCAGGGAAGCTCCCGAATCCGGATCGGAAACAGCGGAGGAGAAAGATACCTGCTCAGGCGGTCAATCAGGGGCGCGCTGTGCCCGGCAGGGCCATAAATATGCACTTCCGCCTTGGGATCGTACAGCGGCAGAAAAAAACCCATGCCCTGGATGTGATCCATGTGCAAGTGCGACAAGAGCAAATGGAACGTGGAATACTTCCCTTTGAGGCTGATACCCAGCCTCCGGATTCCCGAGCCTGCGTCGAGAATGAGCAATTCCTCTCCAACCGAAACGCCGACGCATGGCGTATTCCCGCCATAAATCTGGGTATCCGGCCCCGAACAAGGCAGCGAACCTCTCGTTCCCCAGAAGGTCACGTTCATAAAGCAGGTTCGTTGGTCCAGAAAATGGCCATGGCCCCATAAAACGTCCCTTCCGGCCCCAAAAGCGGAAGGCTGGTCACGCTGATCAGATGGCGCTGCCCCCCAAGGCTTTCTATCCAGAAGGTGCTGTGCGAAGGCCGGTGCGTGTTCAGCGTCTGAACCAAGGGAAGATCGGAAGGCGGAAGATCTTTACCCTCCTTGGTTTTGGGTTTGAAGATAACCGACCATTCCTCCACCGACATGGGCCCGGTGAATTCAAAACGCTTCCCAAGCAAAGCCTCAGCCTGCTCGTTGTAGTAAAGCAAATTCCCTGCCGGATCTGTAATAAACGCCGGAATAGCCAGGTTCTCTGCCAACTGCCTGCTCAGGATAAGCTCCAGCGGATATGCAGCCATAGGGTGAAATTTTGGGGATTTCCTGGCAAAACAACCGGCGAAATACCGGCTTACTCTGCCCAAGGGCGTCCAAAACAGGTTTAAGGTATCCAATTTTCAGGAAAAAGTAAACGGGGCGTCTGCTTATTTCCTTCCCGGGAATGCCCCCGGCAACAGGGAACACCCTGAATCCGTTCCTTTTGCCGGCTTTTTCAGCTTGACAATATTTTTTTAAAAATTTAAAAAATCAAATTAAAATATTACATTTGAAATAAAAAATAACATAAAAATCTGAAATAAAATATTATTTAAAAATTTTTTATAATCTTTTGTTTTTGCGGCAACTACCTGCTTTTTCACCTAAAATCAATACACAATGCGTACCAACAAAATTTTGCTGGCAGGCCTGGCTGGCGGCGTCGTTTACTTCCTCCTTGGATGGCTTATTTACGGCATGGTGCTGGCTTCTTTTATGGATGGGCAATCCACCCCTGAAGGGATGGCCGTTATGCGCCCCGACGATGGGATGGTCTTTTGGGCCATGATCGTTGGCAATATCGCAGGCGGGATGCTGCTGGCAGTTATTTTCGGCCGTTGGGCCAATATTTCTACCTGGCAGACCGGCGCCATGGCCGGCGCAGTCATCGCGGGCTTGATGGCAATGAGCTTTGACTTTCTTCTCTATGGAACGACCACTATGATGACCCTGACCGGGGTACTGGCCGATATCGTAGTCTACGCCGTATTGGGCGCTATTGGCGGCGCCGTCGTCGCTATGGTGCTGGGATCGGGGAAGAAATAATAAAAAGGCGCAGGGCTTAAGGCGTAAGGCTATTCATGCCCCGCGCCTTTTGCCCCCCCGCTTTTCGCAGGAATCTGTTCGCAGGAATCCTCAGATTCCTGGCGAAACTATACGCTGTTCGCAGGAATCCTCAGATTCCTGGCGGAACTATACGCCGGTCCCCCGACCGGCGCACGCCCTAACCCCTAAACGCCTAAACCCCTAAACGTCATCAACCCTTCAAACGCCTCCTCCAACGTAGTTCCGAAAGCAAAAACGCCTTCGTAGTGATCTCGCATGGCAAAGATCTTCCGGTCGCGGATATCGGTTTCCCGGAGCAGCCGCAGAATGGACTCCGCCATTTCCGGAGAGCCATAGGTGGCCCCCGGGTCGGTAGCCCATCCGGCCTCCATGAGGCGGTTCCACATGGCCAGGTGATGAATATGGATGACGCCGTTTACCTCCGGGCAGGCTTCATATACGGCGGCATGGCTCATCGACTCGGAGGAGGCAATCGCAGGTCCGGAGCACCAAAGCTCGTTGCCCTGGTGGTTCACTTTAGTGACCAGAGCAAAATGCACTGGGCTCAAAACCGGAAAGTTTCCGGTAGCCGAACCGGTGATTAAAAACGGACCGGTATCGCCGCTGCGGCAGCTGATGTTGCCAAATCCGATCCCATCGGGATATGCCCCTATCCATCCTTCCTCAAAACAGCGTTGCCTCCAATAGGCGAGTTCTTCTATCTCCCCGTCAGGGAACGGCGGTGTCTGCGTCCAGTGCGCCTGAAATTTGATATACCCTTCGTCAGTCTGCATCCCGTCTGCTATTTTTCTATTCGCCCCTCTCGGGGAACAACGATAAGATACCCTCCTCGCTCGCCGGGCAAATGCCGCGTTCGGTGATCAGCCCGGTGACCAAGCGGGCAGGGGTGACATCAAACCCGTAATTTGCTGCTGCGCTCTCCTCCGGCATGGTTAGTACCTGTCGGATTTGCCCGTCCTCCATCCCCCAAAAATATTTCACCTCTGCGTCGCTCCGCTCCTCAATGGGGATCTCCTTCAGGCCATCCCGGAGGGAAAAGTCGAGCGAGCTGGACGGCAGCCCAACGTAGAAAGGCACGCCGTTGTCGTTAGCCGCGAGCGCTTTGAGGTAGGTACCGATTTTATTGGCTACATCGCCCAGACGGGTGGTGCGGTCGGTCCCTACCAAGACCAGATCCACCATGCCGTGTTGCATGAGGTGGCCGCCGGCGTTGTCGGGGATGACCGTATGCGGAACGCCGTGCTGCCCCAGTTCAAACGCGGTGATTTTGCTGCCCTGATTTCTTGGCCGGGTTTCGTCTACCCAGACGTGGACGGGAATGCCCAGGTCGTGGGCGGCATAAATGGGCGCGGTGGCCGTGCCGAAATCGATACAGGCCAGCCATCCGGCATTGCAATGGGTGAGGATTTGAACCGGCTGCCCCGGCTTTTTTTCGGCAATAGCCCGGATCAACTCCAACCCATGAAGCCCGATCTGGCGGCATTGCTCCGCGCTTGCGTTGGCAAAGTCCAGCGCTGCCTGCAGCGCGAGCCGGATCCGATCCGCTTTGGCACGGGCGGGCGCCGTTGCCCGCACAGACAGGTCAATGGCATGGAACAGATCCACGGCGGTAGGCCGGGTTTGGCGCAACCGGGCCGCGCGTTCCTGAAGGTAAACCCACCCCGCTTCTCCTTCCGGGGCTTCCCGGGCGGCGAGATAGAATCCAAACGCAGCAGTAGCCCCGATCAGGGGCGCCCCCCGAACCAACATCTGCTCGATGGCGAGCGCGGCGTCTTCGGAAGTTCGCAAAACTGCTTTTTTTAGCTCAAACGGGAGCAAGCGCTGGTCAAAGGTATAGACCGCTTCGGGAAGATCGCCTTCCGTCCAAATAGTCCGGTAGGAAACGCCGTTGATTTTCATGCTGCATTTTTCTTATGAACCGGGCAAAAGTAAAAGGAATATCCGGGCCGCCCGGTATATTCCGGGACTTCCCGATTAAAGTTCACGAAAATTTTACGTGAAACATTCCCGACAGGGAGGCAATAAACCCTAACTTCACAAAAAAGCTTATCCATGCGCCAGACACTGTTCCTTCCATTCTTGTTCTTCGCTATGTTGTTTTCTGCCTGCGATCAACAGGCAACCAAAATAGCCTCCAAACAAATGACGCCCCCCAAGCGGATCGGCTTGCCTAACGGGTGGTCTCTGACGCCGGTGGGCGAGCACCTCCCATTGGGCGACCTGCCTCTTCAGATCCTGCTCACTGCCGATGGCAAACGGGCCATCGCTACCAACAACGGGCAAAGCGCCCACAGCCTCACGGTGGTCGACCTGGAGTCGAAAAAAGTACTTCAGGAGCTCTCCATTCCCAAAGCCTGGTATGGACTGGCCTGGCATCCGGGAGAAAAAACCTTGTACGCCTCCGTGGGCTACGATAACTGCATCCGGATCTACGATTTTAACGGCAGCAGCCTGACGTACCGCGATTCCATCGCGCTCGCCAGACCTTGGCCCAACGACAATATCTCTCCGGCGGGAATTGCCGTGGACGCCGAAGGGAAAACGGTATATACCGTGAGTAAGGACGGCCGCTCCGGCTTGTTTGTTGCCGATATTGCCTCCAGAAAACTGACGAACCGGGTAGACCTGGCGGCAGAAGCTTATGCCTGCCTGCTTTCAAAAGACCAAACCCAATTGTACATTTCCCTCTGGGGAGGCGCGGCCATTGCGGTGTATGACATCAAGACGCAAAAGATCGCGTCCACCATTCCTGTTGCCCTTCACCCCAACGAGATGGCGCTGAGCCCGGATGGCTCTTTGCTGTACGTCGCCTGCGCCGACGATAATGCCGTAGCCGTGGTAGACCTGAAGCAGGGAAAAATGTCGGAGCTGATCACGACCTCGCTATATCCGAATGCGCCGACCGGAAGCACCGCCAATTCCCTCGCCCTTACGCCGGATGGAAAAACCCTGTACGTAGCCAACGCCGATAACAACTGTCTGGCAGTGTTCGATGTGTCTGCGAAAGGTAAATCCAGGTCCGAAGGCTTTATCCCTACCGGATGGTATCCCACTTCGGTACGGGTAGCCAATGAGCAGGTGTACGTGGCCAACGGCAAAGGCAATACCGGCTCCATGGCCAACCCGAAAGGCCCCGATCCGGTTACCCGCCGCACTCCTGAAACCCAGTATATTGGCGGGCTTTTCAAGGGATCGCTATCTATAGTCCCGCAGCCGGATGCGATCGATATCGTCAATTATACCCGTTGGGTGTACGAAAATACGCCCTATTCCAAGGAAAAGGAATTGCACGCCGAGGGCGAATTCGGCAATCCCATCCCCATGGAAGTGGGTAAGCCTTCCCCGATCAAGTACGTTTTTTACATTATCAAGGAAAACCGCACCTACGACCAGGTCTTCGGCGATATGCCGCAGGGCAATGGCGACCCGTCGCTGTGCCTGTTCCCGGATTCGGTAACCCCCAACCAGCACGCCCTGGCAAGGGAATTTGCGCTGCTGGACAACTTTTACGTCGACGCCGAAGTAAGCGCCGATGGTCACAACTGGTCCACGGGCGCCTATGCGAACGACTATGTCGAAAAAACCTGGCCTACCAGTTATGGCGGACGAGGCGGTACCTACGACTACGAAGGCAGCCGGCCCATCGCCTATCCCAAAACGGGCTTCCTGTGGGACAACGCCAAGCGGAAAGGGGTGAGTTACCGCACCTACGGCGAATTTGCCAACCTCGACCAAACCTACCTGGAGTCTTTGAAAGGCCACGCCAGCCCGACTTTTCCGGGATACAACCTGAGCATCCAGGATATTTTCAGGTTTGAACGGTGGAAGGCCGACTTTGATTCGTTGCTGCAGGCCAATGCGCTGACGCGGCTCAACATCGTCCGGTTTGGCAACGATCACACGGCGGGCGCCCGCGGGGGCGCGCCTACCCCGGCTGCTATGGTAGCCGACAACGATCTGGCGGTCGGCCTGTTTGTGGAGTATTTATCCAAAAGCCCGATCTGGAAAGAGACCGCCATTTTTATCCTGGAAGACGACGCGCAGAACGGCCCGGATCACGTTGACGCCCACCGGTCGCCGGCTTTGGTGATCAGCCCCTATACCAAACGCAAACACGTAGAACACAGCATGTACTCCACGGCCTCCATGCTTCGTACCATCGAGCTGATCCTCGGGCTTCCTCCGATGACCCAATACGACGCAGCCGCCCGCCCCATGTATGCCTGCTTCACCAAAACGCCCGATCTGACGCCATTCACCCATGTGCCTGCCCGGATCGATCTCGACGCCCGGAATGCCTACCATACCCGGCTTTCCGATCAATCCTTCGCGCTGAACCTCGACAAAGAAGACCAAGCGCCCGATTTACTGTTCAACGAAATCATCTGGAAGGCCGTCCGGGGGGAGCAATCCGCAATGCCCGCCCCCAGAAGGGCCGCGTTTATCCGCACGGAGTGACGGAGGGACGGGGGACGGAGGAACGGGGACGGGGGGACGGAGAGACGGGGACGGGAGACGGAGAGACGGGGGACGGGAGACGGAGAGACGGGGAGAGACGGGGACGGGGGAGAGACGGGGGACAGGACAACGATCAACCTCGGAGGGGTGACCGGACTATAGCCTTGAGACTATTCAAAACCCTGGTTCGAGGCTCCGCCCAATGCTGTCTGGAACCTGCTTAAGAGGTAGAAAAAAGAGGAACCTGTTCGCCGTCCCGCAATTAGCGGGATCAGATTCCGTGCGGAACTATCTGCCGGTCCCCTGACCGGCGTTCCTAATTTCATGGCTCACTAACGGGTTCCAGACAGCTGTGGGCTCCGCCTCGGACCCACTCTACGTAGAGGCTCTGCCTCCAACCAGACTTTCCGGACGTAATCGGATACTCTTTTTAGCAGGACCGTAAACCATGAAGAGGTTATACCACCTTTTTTTGAACAATCTCCCATTGAGCGGAAGGAGGAACCCGCCTTTAGTCGCACAAAACCAAGTATTTTTCTATTCCGCAGTGGATAAATTGGTTTTCAGCAAGATAGAAAAAACAAAAGGGATGAAAAAAAATTTCGCGCAATTCAAAAATGCTTTGCATTTTTGCGCGAAAAAGTGGTATCATGCTGAAAAAGAAAAAAGATCCCAAACGGAAGGACCAGCAACCAACAGCAAATGACCAGCAAACAGAATCAAAGCTGAAACGCAAAAAGCTGGTTCGGGAGAAACCCAAGTACAACAACCCGAAACATTGGCTTTTACAAAACGAAGATGAGCTGACTTAATGGCGCTCAGGCTCTAAATTTAACGCCATCCAGTTCATTTAGTGGGGAATTCGCTGTTACTTTGCGGCGATTTGGCGCAACTAATTTAACTTCCTTTTCCATTAATTCTGATCTGGATGGCAACTGCTGAATTCACGTCTGCCCAACTGACTACGCTTGTCCGGCCGGGAGAGTTCGAAGCGCACAAGCATTGGTACCCCAAAGCCCTCCACGCTACGATTCACACATCGGTTGCTTTTTTCTTCAACCTCGACCAGGAACGCATCGTTAACCGGTATTGCCACCTGCACCCCAAGGTGAAGCGCCAGTACCTGCTGGACTTGCTGTCCTACAACTGCCGTCACTTCCTGTGGGCTGGAGCAGATCTGCTCAACGTGACCTCCGCCGGAGGCAAACGGCAGATGGTGATCATCGAGAACAACTCCTGCCCTTCCGGCCAGAAATCCATGCCCCTTCTGGAGGATCACCAGGAGCAAGGGAGTTACCGGCGGCTGGTCGAGCGGACGTTTGCGCCTTTTCTCCAACGCAAACGCTTGCCGGTGCAAGGCGGGCTGGCCGTTTTGTACGACAAAAACTTCATGGAGGTATCCGGCTATGCTGCCGTTATCGCCGATGTGTTTCAGGAGCCGGTTTATTTTGTGCCCTGTTTCCAGGACGATTCCAACCTGCCCATGCGGTTTGTAGACGGTGTTCTGGAAGTACGGGACGCCGAAGGCGCCTGGGTTCCTATCCGTGCCGCCTTTCGCTATGTAACCCAACGCCCCTGGAACCGGATTCCGCTGCATACCAAGACCCGCATCCTCAACCCCACCCTGGCTTGCCTGGCGGGCGGGCGCAACAAGATGGTCGCCGCCAAAGCCTATGATTTCTTCAATGCCGAACTGGAAGAAATGGGGCTGAAGATCAATACGCCGCATACCATCTGGGATGTCAGCAAAGAGGAGATTCCCCTTTGGGTAAAAACCCTGGGCGGACAAGCCGTGGTTAAAATCCCCTACAGCAATGCCGGTCAGGGCGTGTTCACCATCGTCTCCGAAGCGGAACTGGACGCTTTTATGGAACAGGATTTTCGCTACGACCGCTTCATCGTGCAAAGCCTCATCGGCAACTACCAGTGGAGCTCTACTACTTCCTCCGGAAAACTCTACCACGTGGGTACCATGCCCAATTCCAAAGGTAAAACCTTTGTCGCCGATGTGCGTATGATGATCAGCTCCACAGAGAACGGGTTGCTGCCGCTTTGCGTATACGCCCGCCGGGCCAGAAAACCCCTGGAAGACGAGATTGACGCCGGCGGCGATTCCTGGGATATGCTGGGCACCAACCTCTCGATCAAAAATCCAGATGGCACCTGGGATAGCGACACCAACCGCCTGGTACTCATGGACCGAAGGGATTTCAACAAACTCGGGATCGGCGTAGACGATTTGATCGAAGCCTATATCCAAACCGTCCTCTCTACGGTCGCCATTGATAAAATGGCCGATACCCTGCTCAACAAACAGGGCCGGTTCCGGATGCGGTTGTTCAAATCCCTGAACGACGATCCGGCCCTGCTCAACGAAATTCTTCAGTAAGGCGCCGCTTGATGCCTCTTTTTTCCGGCTGATTGCCTACTTTAGGGCATTAACCCAAAAGTTGTATTCCGCTTATGCCTGCCGGTCCTTTTTTTACTTCCGGAAACGTACCTATTGTTTCCCAGCTGGAACTGAACAAAATCCAGGCCGGAAAGATCCACCGTTTCTGGCTTCAGCTCATTACCGATGGGATGGGTACTCCCGTCAGCGTTCCTGTTTTCGTAGCAAAAGGGACGGAAAAGGGTCCTGTGCTGGGGCTTACCGCTGCGGTCCACGGCAACGAGATCAACGGGATTCCGGTGATCCAGCGGCTTTTTCGGGAAATTGACCCTGCCCGCCTCCACGGCACGCTGGTAGGGGTACCGGTGATGAACGTGCCCGCAGTATTGCAGCGGCAACGGCGCTTTTTTGAAGAGTCGGACCTGAACGCCATCATGCCCGGCCGGGAAGACGGCAACGCCGCTCAGGTATATGCTTACCGCCTGGTCGACCGGCTGGTGCGGCACTTCGATTACCTGATCGATCTCCATACGGCCGGGTTTGGGAGGGAGAACTCCTACCACGTGAAGGCGGACCTGGAAGACCCCGTCACCCGCCGGATGGCGATGCTGCAAAATGCGCCCATCATCGTGCACAGCCCTCCCAGCGATGGTTCCCTGCGCGGGGTTGCCGACTCGCTGGGCATTCACTCCATTGCGCTGTAGGTTGGTAACCCACAGTCGTTTCAGCGCGGAATCATCCGGACCGGCCTGACCGGCATTCATAACCTCCTTCACGACCTTCGCATGGAAGAGGGGGAGATTGAAATCCCCCCTTTCCCGGCCTGCAATTTGCCGCCACGCGTATTGGGTTTTCTCCGACACCGGAGGGATTTTGTCCGTTCAACCCAATTTGGGAGATTGGGTCCATCGAGGGCAGCCTATCGCTTCGCTCCGCAATATTTTCGGCGATCTGATCAAAGAATACCTGGCGCCCGAAGACGGGCTCCTGATCGGAAAAAGCTCCGACCCCATCAATCAGACCGGCGGGCGCATCCTGTACCTGGGGGTTCCGGCTTCCGAGGGAGAAATAAAGATTTAGCCGATTTCTTTTGCCCGGCCATGATTCGGCGTATTTTGTTTTCGAACCAAATTGCCGCAGCAGGCGGGCCCTATGCTGGATATTCAACTTGTAGATACTCCCCTTGACCCCGGGGCATGCACCGCCCTGGCCAGCCACCCTGGCGCGGGCGGCATCGTCGTCTTTGTTGGAGCGGTCCGAAATGCGACAAAGGGGAAAACGGTGATTCGCCTCGAATTTGAAGCCTACGCGCCCATGGCGCTCAAGGAAATGCGAAAGATCGCAGAAGCTGCCCGGGACAAGTGGAATGCCCTTGGCGTCGTCATCCACCACCGGATCGGCGTGCTGGATATCGGAGAACTTCCTGTGGTCATTGCCGTTTCCACCCCGCATCGCCAGGCAGCTTTCGAAGCTTGCCAGTTTTGCATCGATACGCTAAAAGAAACCGTCCCTATCTGGAAAAAAGAAGTATTCGCAGATGGGGAAGTGTGGGTAGCGGCGCATCCGTGAGAACACAACGTAATCCTACCTATACGGTTCAACCGGCGGCGACGGGGTTCCTGCTTATCTCCTCGAGTTTGAGCAGGCGGTCCCAATAAGCATCCGTGTGTTCCTGGATATCCTGAAGCATCTGCTCGTTTTCGGGTCGAAAAAGGTGCTTAAACCGGCCCTGGAGCTGGAGGCATTCAGCGGTAGGGATGGGCGCAGCCGGCCGGTAATTGATCCGGTACTGCTGGCGTTCGACCTCAAAAAGCGGGAAAAGCCGGGCTTCCACCGCCATGCGCGCGATTTGAATCGATTGGCTCGGATCGGTTTTATGCCCCGGCGGACAGGGGCCGTCGATCATCAGCAACCGGAACCCTTCCGTGCGTTTTGCTTTTTCCACTTTTTCCCTGAAATCTTCCAGAAAGGCCAGCGAACAGGTAGCCGCATAAGGCAGGTTGTGAGCGGCAATAATCCCCATCAGGTCTTTAGGCCACGTTTTTTTGAAACTCCCATCCGGGTTCGTTGTCGTAATAGCGCCATAAGGGGTTGCCGTACTGGTTTGCACCCCGGTGTTCATATACGCGCCGTTGTTGTTCACAATGTAAAGGATGTTTTCCCCCCTGGATGCAGCGCCGGAAAGCGCCTGAAACCCGATATCAAAGGTGCCTCCGTCTCCGGCAAGAATCACCACCGGAACGTCCTTTTTCCCCTGCCGGTCCAACGCGGCCCGCACGCCCGTAGCCGTAGCCGGCGCAGCGGCAAACACCGTATGCACCACGGTCGATTTCAGTTCGTTTAAAGGATACGGACCGGAAATGATTGAAAAACAAGATGCCGGGGCCACATACCGCATCCGGCCCCAATATGCTGGTCAAATGCCGCGCCAACAACGCCCATCCGCACCCCCTGCAACTCAGGGCCCCCGAATAAAGCTGCTCCTCCTTGATCAGAAAATCCATTGCCGGTTGCATACGCTTCGCTTTGAGAAGGCGTTTAGGCCCGCCTCCTGTGAAGATAATTTGGTTGTTCGCTCTACCCTCCTCCTTCATACCTCGCACCTCGCTCTGTTCGCCGAAATCCCCAGATTTCGTGCGGAACTATTCGCCGGTCCCCTGACCGGCTACACCAAACTAGCGCGAGGCTCCGCCTCGTGCTCCGTACCTACTTTGAGGCGCTGCCTCAACCGCTCACTCAAAATCCACCCAATACACCTCCTCTTTACCTTCTTTTGCCAGGTGGATGATCTTCTCAATGGTGGAAGGGGGAACATCTTTCCCCCCCAGCCCGGCGTAAAAGTCGCGCATAGGGAAGGGGTTACCATACAAGGCGCGCCGCATTTCCTGCATCACCGCGCCTTCCCGGTCGCCCAGAAAGTTGCGTTCAATGCATGCGATACGGGTATCCGGCGACAGCCGGGAAAAAGCGTCCAAAATAGCCTTTGCCGGGAATGGGCGGAACAAGCGGAGTTTGAGCATCCCTACTTCCGGATGGTGCTGCACTACCCCCCGGGCGGTAGTAGCGATACTCGACATCGTTACGAGCACCACTTTGGTTTGGGGGCCGATATTGATCGCTTCCACATTGTGGTACCTGCGCCCAAAGTGATTCCCAAAAGCTTCGGCAACAAGCTCCGCTTCCTCCTCTACTTCCTGGATGGCTTTCCAAAACGAATAATTGAATTTAAAGTAATGCTCTGGCGGGATCAGTCCCCCGAAGGCGACGTGTTCATTCGCCGCCATGGCCTCCCCGGTTTGAAAAGCAGGAGGAGGCAAAAATTCATCCACCAGGTCCTGATCGGGTACCCAGGTATTTTCACTGGTATGACTTTGGTAAAAAGCGTCCAGCACGACCATAACCGGGATATGAACCCGTTCGGCCAGCACATAGGCCTGAATCAGGCTATCGAGCACTTCCTGAGAGCTTTCTCCGTAGATCTGGATCCACCCCGTATCCCGCTGGGATAAGGAGTCGCTCTGGTCCGACCAGATATTCCACGGGATGGAAGGCCTGCCTACATTGCACATCACCACGGGCAGGCGGAAGTGCGCGATCGCATGCAACACCTCGTGGGCGTAAAACAAACCCTGCCCCGCAGTAGCGGTAAACACCCGTTCGCCGGCAATCGCAGCGCCCATGGCAGCGGCGAACACCGAATGTTCGCTATCCATGTTGATATACGTAGCCCCCATTTCCCCTTTGGCGGTCATTTCCGCAATCCGCTCCACAATGCTCGTCTGGGGCGTGATGGGATAAGCCGGAACAAACCCCACCCTGCACAACTTCGCCGCTTCCGAAGCGGCGTAATTGCCTTTCAGGATAAGTTCCCGATGTCTGGGGAACAAAGAGGTTTTAGTTTTTGGCGGCGCTTGCGGAGCAATGCTTACCCTATTCATGAAAGCTGGTTTTTCGTTAAAAAATCACCGGGCCAATTCGGCTATTTCTACTTGTATCGCCGAGCAAGGGCATTCGTTTACACAAATCCCGCAGCCTTTGCAATAGTCGTAGTCGATCCGGAGACGGCCTTCTTCGTCAACATGAATAGCTGCATCGGGGCAGTAATTGAAGCAATTTCCGCAGCTAAAACAGTCTCCGCAATGGAGGCAGCGGGCGGTTTCCGAGAGAATGGCCCCGCTTTCCAGCCCCTGATTCACTTCCGTAAAATCCCCATACAACGCTTTGGGGTGGTGCGCGACAGCGGTATGCCGGGCCACTGGCAGATAGTAGTTCAGGTTGATGTCCTTGGGAAGCACGACGTTGGGCAGGTGTTCTTCGCGGGAGAATGGCAGCCCCTGGAAGTAGGCATGTACCTCATCGGCCATTGATTTCCGCTGCCGATCGCTTCGGCCACGGTCCCTCCCCAGGCCATATCGCCAGCGCAAAAAACCGGTAAATCCCCGTTTTTGCCCACCAGCCCCTGGCGGATATTAAATTCGTTCCCAGACAACGCATACACATCTGTCCGCTGTCCGATCGCGGTGATCAGATGGTCTACTTCTAGGACGTACTCCGATCCGGCAACGGGGGCCGGTTTACGTCGTCCGGACGCATCGGGTTCTCCGAGTTCCATGCGGATCAGCGTGAGCACGATTTTCCCTTCGGGCGTTTCGCGTACGCCGGCTGGCGCCGTCAATAATTCCAGGCCGACGCCTTCTGTGCGCG
The DNA here is from genome assembly GCA_016713275.1 of Haliscomenobacter sp. GTDB lineage: Bacteria > Bacteroidota > Bacteroidia > Chitinophagales > Saprospiraceae > JADJPL01. Next base: position 6,973 of record JADJPL010000006.1, on the reverse strand, counting down.
CTTCCTCTACTTCCTGAGCGATGGCAGGCATTTCCTGAAGGGTCCGGCGGTAGTAGATGGTGGGAACGGCCCCGAGGCGAAGCAAGGTCCTCGACACGTCGATTGCCGTATTTCCGCCCCCGACGACGGCCACTACATCGCCCCTTCGCACCCCTGCCGTTTGGCCTTGGAGTTTGAACTGGCGAAGAAATCCAATGCCTTCTTTTATGGCCCCGGCGGCGCCTTGGAGACCCAAGTCTGTTCCTATATGGGCGCCGATTGCGGTGATTACCGCCGAATAAGCAGTCGCCAGTTCGCTTAATTGCACTTTCCGGTTGAGTTCCAATGACACTCCCTGATCCAGAATGCGCTGAATTTCCCGGTCCAGCACGTCGTCCGGCAAGCGGAATCTGGGGATTCCCGTGCGCATCATCCCGCCTGCCTGGGGCAAGGCTTCAAAGACCTTCACCGCGTAGCCTTTTTGCCGGAGCCGGAGGGCCGCAGTGAGCCCTGCGGGGCCGGAGCCGATTACGGCAATACGATGTTCATACATTATGGGCGCGGGAGCGGGGGTGAAATCCGCAGCCTGATCGGCAAGGAAGCGTTCGATCGCGCCGATATTCACGCTGCTGTCAAGCGCGTTCCGGTTGCAATGTTGTTCGCAAAAATGGGGGCAAACCCGCCCGCAAACGCCAGGGAACGGGTTGTGGGAAAGAATCGTTTCGTACGCTTCCCGGAATTTATGCTGGGTAGCCAGTTTGACGAACCCCGTACGTCGGTTCCGGCAGGGCAACGGGCATTACACGGTGGGGTACGGTCGGCGTAAACCGGGGTCATGACCCTCCAGTTGCCAGTTTTGTTCACCGAAAGCGGTTTAAACCAGGCGGGGATATCCGGAACCCCTTCGGGAGGGGCTTTTTCTTCCCAGGCGCCGAAAACAGGCAGGTCCGTTCCATTGGTAGACGGCGAAGCCCAAAGGAGCTCGCGGACGGTTTCCGTTCCTCCTTCCGAACGGGCGACCATGCTAAAAGCCTGGAATGCAGAAGCTGCATTCTCCACAGGCTTTGCAGGGGCATACTCCCGTACGATCTCCTGCATCGCTTGGGGATCCAGGTGCAGGATACGCGCCAGGGCGCCGATCATGGCCGCGTTGACAATGGGCAGCGATCGGGAACCTAACCCATGCAACAGGGAGATCCGGGTAGCAGGAATGGTATATATCGGGAAAGGGTGTTCGGAAAAATCAGCAGGAGAGCGGTCTGTGTTGATCAGGACGGCGCCTCCGGGTTGCAGCCCATCCATGACCGGGACCTGGCCCAGCAGGCCTTCGTCGAATACGACCACCAGATTCGGGTGGTAGATATTGCTTCGGTTCAGGATCTCTTTGCGCCCGGCTCGTAAGAAAGCCTGGATAGGCGCTCCGGTCCGCTCTACCCCAAAAGCAGGAAACGCCTGGACCCTGAAATCGCCAAACGCGCTGAGGATTTTCGCCATGATCTCAAAAGCGGTCACCATACCCTGACCGCCTCTGGCGTGGCCTCGGATTTCCAACATGGCTTTATGGTTTGGTTAGGCAATGCTGAGGTTATTCCTCTTGAGAGAAAGGTAGGCAATTCCCCGTTGCTAACCCATGACAAAAAGGCCTTGTCGTCGTGATTTTTATCAACAAAAAAGGAAATTTTCCAAAGAAAAACCGGAAATCTACCAGCTTCCGCCACCGCCGCCACCGAATCCACCGCCGGAGGATCCCCCGCCACCGCTGCCGGAGCTGCTGGGCGAGCTGGTAAACACGCTTTGTACTTCTTTCATTCCCGAGCTAAAGTTCTCGGCAAAATGACCAAAATCGGATACACCGCCATGCATGGACGCGCCGTAATACCAGGACGGAGGTTCGGTGAACATGCCGTCAAATTTTTTAGACCATGCTTTGGCCATTCCAAAAGCAATGGCGTAGGGGAGGGTTTTTTCGAAATAACCGGCGTCTTCCTGCAACAGGCGTTCCAACCGGAGGCGGTCCGCTTTGTCCACAAACTCCCGAAACCCGCGCAGTTTTTGATATACCTGCGACCCCAACCTGGTCCGGCGCAACATAGGCCGTTGCAAAAGAAAAAACAGCACCCCAACAACGAACATCCCCCCGGCGGCATAGGCCTGGGAAATCAGTACGCCCCCTACTCCCGCCGCCAGGGACAAGGCGCCGAACACCGGAAACCAGGCTTTATACCGAAGCGACTCCGGGGTTTAATAGGCTTTTTCCTTGACCGCCTTGCTCAATTTCGTACGGGCCGAGTTCATGGTATTATAAAACTTGTCCTTTAGCGTACTGAGCCGGACGCGATCTCCATCCCGAAAAAGGCCTTCAAAAATCACCTTCTCGTACGTGGGCCTTCCAGCCGGCAGTTCCTTGAGCTTGGCAAATTCAAAACTGGAATCCGAAAAGACCAACAGCACTTTTTCTTTCACCTCGTGGATCTCGAGCAACCCTTCGGAAGCCCAGTAGGGAATCAGGGCGATGAGGTCGCGGTTGTCCACTTTATCATCCAGGAAAGCGCCTGCTTCTGAAGGCGAGATGCCCTCGGGCGGATAATATTCGGCCATGGTGATCGTGGGGTCGTCCCGCCCTATGCGTTCCCAGAGAATTAAGATAAACGCCAGGAGGGCTACGGGTATGGCCAGGAGGCCGTATTTCGACAAAAAGAGCTGGGTAGTGGACGGTCTTGGGATATAGTCCACCGGCAGACGGACAGCCACGGTGAGTCCTTCCCGGGAATAGAAAGTCCGGGTACTGGCGCCGGAAATCTGTCCTTCGCCGTCATAGGAAATCGTGGCATCCGATCCCTGATCGCCCCGGTAGCCGGTGAAAACCCGGAAATCGCCTTCCTGTAAACCAGGGTCTTTTTCGAAACGGATGGCAAACGATATAGAATCGATGGGGACATCCCAGTCATTTCCGACCAGATTCCAGTAAAATTCGGTGTGCTCCTCCGGAAAAAGCCAGGCTTTGCGCACCTTGTACCGGATTACATACTGTTGCCGTCCGTTCACATACCGATCCGGGTCGCCGATCCGGATCAGCAACCGGTCCAATTCCCATTCCCGCTCCATGGGCCAGTGAGGCGTTTCTACGTCCGTTACCCGGATGCGAAGCTTTTTGCCGTCCACCCGATAGCCGGTGGGAATGGTCCGGTAAATGCCGTGGCGTTCCTGGCTGAACTCCACGTCCAGGGTTTCTTCCACGGAAAACACGCCGGAAGCGGAAACGTCCATTTGAATAGCGTAATGCCTGATCGTAAAATACTCTGCATGGAGCCATACGGCTGGCGCCAGCAGGCACCAGGTCAGGAAAAGAATTCTTGCCATAGGTTGATCAGCGCGGGCTCGCACCCCATGAAGAAAAAGCGTTAAAATTTCACTTCGACGTTTCCCCGTTCTTTTTCGTCCGCTTCAAAGAAGTCGAATCCTTTGAATCCACCCATTCGGGCCACGATCATGGAAGGAAATCCATCCACGTAGTTGTTATTATCCCGGACCACTGCATTGTAATACCGGCGGGCGTTCTGGAGGTGGTCTTCCACCTCGGTCAGGGTTTGCTGGAGGCCCAGGAAATTCTGATTGGCTTTCAGGTCCGGGTAGTTTTCCGCGAGGGCAAAAATGGAGCGGACGCCGGCGGAAAGGGCGGCTTCGGCCTGAACCTGGTCGTTGATCTGCCCGGCAGGTACTGATTGCGCCTGGTTGCGGAGCTGGATCACTTTTTCCAGGGTATCCTGTTCGTGGGCGGCGTAGCCTTTCACCGTATTCACTAAATTGGGAATGAGGTCGTAGCGGCGTTTGAGTTGGACGGAAATACCGCTCCAGGCTTCTTCCACCTGATTCTTGAGCCGGACGCCCCGGTTGAAGAGCATAATGCCCCAAAGGGCGAGGACAACAACGGCAATAAGCGCGTAGATCATATCAAATTCTTGTTGGTTAATGGAGATTTCAGCTTACCTTCATTTGGGCAAATGGCAACCTTTATCGCCTACAATTTAATGATTTTATTCAATACAACCAGGATCATGCCGTTCCGTCACTCGGTTTTCGTTTTATGCCTGCTGGCCGGGCTTACCGGATGCGCCACCTCGAAAGAGCCTAAAAATACGGCGCCTGCTTTTAATTTTTACACCGGTTCCTACACCCTGAATCCCGGCCAAACCGGGAATAAAGGCCAGGGCATCGTTCATTTCCGGTTGGACACCCTGGGCGGGGTAAACGCCCAAACCGTACTGGACGCAAGCATCCGAAACCCATCCTTTCTAACCCTGAGTGCCGATGGGAGGTTCCTCTACGCCGTGGAGGAAACAGGTCCCGGAACCGATACGACCGGTCATCTGGCTGCCTATGAAGTAGGGAAAACCGGGCTTCGGCTGCTCAACCGCCAGTCTACGCTGGGGTTTGCTCCTTGCTATGTAACGACGGACCGGGCCAACGAATGGGCGTTCATCGCCAATTATTCGGGAGGCATCGCCATGTTCCCGATCGAAAAAAACGGCGGACTCCTGCCGGCTACCGACGCCCATTATGCTCAGGTTTCGGGCCCGCATCCCAGGCAGGAGGCATCCCATCCGCATGCGGCGGTGCTTTCTCCGGATGAGTCGTTTTTGTACGTGCCCGACCTGGGCGCCGACCGGATATGGATATTCCGGGTAGACCGGACGGGGAAAAAATTGGTTCCCGGGAGCCCCGCGTTCTGCCCGTTGGCCCCTGCTTCAGGTCCCGAGGCACTTGTGTTTCCACCCCACGCTGCCGGCTGCCTGTAGTCCATGAGCTGAACAATACCATAACGCCGCTTGCATGGGACCGCGCCAGCGGTGCGTTAACCCTGTTGCAGGCCCCGGTTTCGACCCTCCCGTCCGGCTTTTCGGGAACCAGTTACTGCGCCGATATCCACTGCACGCCCAACGGGCGTTTTCTGTATGCCTCCAACCGCGGCCACGATAGCCTGGCGGGGTTTGCCATAGACCCGGTATCCGGGAAGCTCACGCCATTGGGGCATTACCCTACCCGGGGTAAATTTCCCCGGAATTTTGCGATTACGCCCGGAGGGGACTGGGTTGTTGTGGCCAATCAGCACACCGACAACCTGACCGCGTTCCGGATCGCCGCTGGTGGGGAGTTGGATTTCCGATGGGAGCTAGCTGCTCCGGTAACCGTGTGTATTCAGTTTGCCCGGGAGCAATAAATAACCAGCAGCCTACCGGAACACCGCGGGGTCCAGGCCCGGGATGAGGCTCAGCGCATTCTTATAGTACACCTTTTCCAGAACCTTTTCCGGGAGGTCGAGCCCGTACATGCGCCAGAAGGCGTGGTAGCGCTTGTAGTACGGAAAATACTCGTCTGCCGTTTCCAGCACCCGGAAGTACGTGTGGTATTCTTCCGGGTTGTACGCGTCTTTTCCAAACAGGATGCGGTCCTGATAGGTTTCAAAAAACGCTTTGGCTTGGCGGGGCTGCCGCCCCAGTTCGGCGATGATGGCGCCCAGTTCGATATACATATTGGGCATTTCCTTCAACAGCTGGCCCAATTTTGTCAGGTCATGGGCAAACCAGCCAAAATGCGCGTTGATAAACCGGGTATTGGGGTGCTTCCGGAAAACGTGGTGTTGTTCCTGAATGATCTGCGCCCAGGGCGCCGGGTCGCTATCGCTGCGGCGGCGGCCCGGGTGGGTCTTGAGTTCGAGCCACCGCTCGTTCTGCGCGTCCATAGGACTCCAGAAGGGTTCGGGGTCGCCGGCGTGGATGAGCACAGGAATCCCGAGTTCGCCGCATTTGGCCCAAACGGGGTCGATGCGTGGGTCGTCGATAGGGACTCGTTTTCCGGATTTATCTTTAACGGACAACCCCAGGCTTTTGAAAATCTTCAGCCCTTTGGCGCCGTTGGCCACGTCGTATTCGAGCTGCTTGACGGTATTCTGGGCCCAATCCGGTTCGTCGATACCATTAAAACTGATATTGGTAAACAGGAATATCCGGTTTTGGTAGCCTTGTTTGGTGATATTGTCCTGCATCGCCTTCAGCGCCGCCCCACCCCGGCCGCTCAGGTTGATGATAGCGCCCATGTGAAGTTCATCCATTTCCCGGATCAGTTTTTTGAGATCCTGTTCCGCCATATTCCAATGGTGGCTATGAACGTCAATAAAAGGGATTTTTGCCCGGGTAAGCGGATGCTCAGGCACGACCAGGGTAGAAGGCGGGTCGTAGGCTTCGAAATCCATCCGGAGGGAATCTTGCGCAGTGGCGGCAGTAGCGGCCAAATAAAGGACGGCGAAAACAAAAGAACGCATAGGGTGTACATTAGGGTGAAACAGAATACTACGGGTGAATGACCAGCCCGAATATAGCGTTTTTTCTATACAAGCCTAACAACTGCCGGAAGAAGGATTTGTTTTGTTTTCCATGGAATGTGCCTGCGCATTCCGGAGAATTTTCCGTAATTTACAGAAAGGGACAGGCAAAACGCATGGGTATTTTCAAGTATTGGAAACTTAACGTACACACCCTTCCAAAGGTGTTTATGACGCTCCGGGCGGCAGCGCTTTTGCTGGTGTTTGATATTCTGTTCGGGGTTACGGGGTTCGTACTCCTGGAAGGGTATTCCATTCCGGATGCCTTTTTCATGGTTGTAATCACCCTTTCCACGGTTGGCTATGGGGAGGTTCACCCGCTTAGTCCGACAGGGAAAGTATTTACTTCCGTTTTTATCCTGATGAATATCGGGCTGTTTGCTTATTTTCTGGCTGTTTTTCCTATTTCGTCATTCAGGGAGAAATTTTTAAAAGTATGTACTCCAACTATATCAGTGATCATATCGACAAGCTCCAGGACCACATCATTATTTGCGGTTATGGAAAATATGGCAAGGAAGTGTCCCAGCATTTTCTGAAGCACCGCATTCAGTTTGTGGTGATCGATCAGGATCCCGGGAAAGTGGAGCTGATGCAGCGTGCGGAAGAAACCAT
>JADJPL010000005.1 GCA_016713275.1 Haliscomenobacter sp. | reverse complement strand
AGGAGGAAGCGCAGCGCAAACAGGAAGAAGCGCAGCGCAAACAGGAAGAAGAACGAAAGCAAAAGGAGGAAGCCATAAAACTGCTGTTGAGCCTGGTTCGCCTAAGGAGGAAATTGCCCGTAAACTGGGGCTTTCCCCGAAGAATCTCGAGGGGTTGGATGGCGTGGAAACTTGTGCTTAATTTTGACAAACTGCACGCCTTTATTAAATTGGGTCAATCCCCAGCCTTTCGGCCGGTTGCGGCGTGCTGGAAGACCGAGTGGATTGGGGGGCAGTAACTTCAGGTACTGGTAGTCCATGCCGGGTAATTTCCGCCCCTTCCGCACCCCATTGGCGCAAAATAAGGAATTAAGAAAAAGCGTTAAACTTGGGCATGGAAAGCTCCATATACTGCAAGCAAAGCACTTGATCATCTGTGACTTGTGGTGAGATCGGCATCAGCGAGGTGATTGGTTCGGCGGTGAAGTACAAGTCCATACTAGATCGCGAGTAATGCCAAGGGCGTTGTGAAGATTATTCTCAACGGCTTTGGCCTTGTCACTCGTCATTGATTCTGTGTTTTTTGAGGACAAGTCGTAGATGTGGTGCCGGGCGAGGGCTTGAAGTCGTACACTTCCAGTCCAACTCGTCCGGTGGGTCTTCAGTTTTTGTAGGCATCCACGTATTTCAATTACCTGATGGAACGAAAACAACCCCTAACTTGGAAACCCCGCACCGCGACATCCTCGACCTGCTTTCCTACTGGAATTTTTATTCCTGATTTTTTATTGAGGTGGTGCGAAAGATGCGTTTATTCCGTTTTCAGTTCAATCCAACTCCAGCCAATCGGCGAGCCCTGTCAGCTATGGGAAAATCCATTTTTGAGACAGGCTCATTTGCAGCCTACTTTATATTCTTGAATACAAATGCTTTTATCCTTGGTGTCAAGCTGTACACTACTGATATAGTCTCCTGATTAACAAAATCGAATTGCTTAAGCCTGAACTTAACATTAAAAACAACAATATTTACATAAAATCTCCATCTTACCCTTACGGGTATCAGTCTCAACTGCATTTGTTTTCATCCTTTAATAGTTTTTCAAGTCCGCGATAGTGACAATTTCAATCTTATTTCCACTTATCTCTTGTCGGCAATATATTTGTATTATAAAAAAATTTTCTTCAACAAACATAATCCCTGGCTTTTATTTATTTGCTCGCAGTACTTTTTGAATGACGCATAATATATGTTAGTATAGTCTGCCGCCTCTGTATTGGTAACAATTTGCGCCTTCTGCTATTTTCTAATAGTAGTATGATAATATGAGTATCGCTTGTTTCATTATTATTTTTTATCCCAATTGAAAAAAAATTGCTTAAACGGAACGGTAGCAACTGTACCACTCCCATTATAGATGTAAACTGTTTTGTTTCTTGTGCAAGTACATAACTATTACCAGTTACCCCTATGGCATTTTCACGTGCATTTGGGATATCCCTACGTCCATTAGGTTGAAGGTTCATCTTACAAATTCTGAGCGTACGGTTGTTCCTCCTATCGTATTTGAGCCTGTCGCTCCCTTGGTAACAACACCATCTGGGTGGGTATGAAACGTGCCCTTTATTTCTCCGCTTGAAGTGTTATTTAAATCATCTTTATTTGGCATATATATAGACATTAATGAAGCTTCTTTGTCTATTGAGGGTCTGCTTTTTCTCCTGCCTTTGCATGAACGACATATTCTCCACCTTCCTTCTTGTTCCAAAGCAGCCACCTTCCCCGTGGAATGATGGGGAACCGGCTCTGTCAACAGCTTTGCCCCATTTCTCCTCTGACATATGCACTTGGCACTTCGGTTGTGGAACTAATATCGCTTGATGGAGTGTTCCTCCAGCTTTATCTGTTTTTTGTATTTGTATTTTCTCTGTTTATCTGTTACAACATAAAGTCGTTCGTCGTCCTTTCCGTCGGTTCCCAAATATTTCCCGCCTCGTCATAGAAATCGCCAGCTCCCATCCCTAAAACATCAGTGAAACGGATAGATTGTTCATCGCATAAATGATAAGAAGACCAAGAACTGTATGGTTGCCAACGGATCCACCGCCCCCATCTCCCAAATCTGGCATATACCACCGCGCCCCATAATCGTACCATTAGCCCCCAATCCTCGTTGAGCCCTTGCCGTTGGTATTTGTTGCCGATATCCCGCGCCGCATCGTTCATCCAATGGCTACCGCCGTAGCTCAGGCCGTAGGGATATAGTGGCTCTCCTGGATAACCTCATTCGTCGAAGCATTACTCGTCACTCCACCATCCCATCGCCGTCCTTATCCGCAAATAGCAGCCGGGTTTGCCGAGGTGGTCCCGCAGGGCGTACTCCTTGCGCCAGGAGGGCGTGTTGCTGGCGTCCACATTGAGGTTGAAGTAGCGCCCCTCCTCGTGATAGATCGCCTCGATGCGGAACGTGCCCGCAGCCGGGGTCTTGCGGTACTCAATGCCGCCGGAGTAATCCTGCTCGTACTGCACCGTGGCGCCTTGCTTGACGATCTTGCGGAGCTTGTTGCCGGCAGCGTCGTAGATGATCTCGATGGTGTTGCCCGAGCTGAACGTTATTAGCTTAGGCAAATTTAAATGATTATAGGTTATGCTTGCTGATGCCTTTATACGAATCCGATTTCAGGTTGCCGTTGCGTCGGCATGTCCGCGCGGGCACAACAGGTGAAAATTTAGCGCCTTTATTTTTGTGGCCTGCAAGGCAAAAAGCGCAGACGTAGCCTTAGCTACGGCGAGCATTTTTAACGCAGCAGGACGCAAAAAGAAAAAGCCAAAATTCACCTGTTGTGCCCGTGCGGAGTATAAGTATAACCGGCGCCGCTGCCGGGTTTGAATCCCTCGGTTTTGCCGCTGGCATCGGCTACTGAGGTGAGGCGGTTGGTTGCGGCGGCGTAGGTATAGGCGAGGTTGTCGATCTGGCCGAAGGTACACGTGCTTTGGATGAAGCCCTGGCGCTGCAGCGTGCCGATGTTGCCGCGCAGGTCGTAGGTAAGGGTTTCATTGAAGCGGTTGGAGGCGGTAGCTGTGCCGCTGGTATTGACATCGAAATAGGACGCCGTTTTCAGGCGGCTGAGGGTGTCGTAGGTGAAGGCGTAGGCTTGCCGTTCGCGGCCGCGCACGCGCCAGGCCATCTGCGCGATGTTGCCGCCCTTTTGGAGCGTGCCGCTCAGGCCGCTGATCGTGCCGCCGGTGGGCGAAGAGGTCGTGAAGAGCTGATCGTAGCGCAGCTCCAGGTAGAACAAGTCGTTGTCTTCGGGATGCTTGACCAGGGGCGTGCTGCCGGGGTTGGGCATCGAAGGCGAGCAGGTAGCGCGCTATTTTTCAGAAAACCGGGTATCCTATATTCCCGGCAACGATCTTGGCGAGCTCAGAGAATTCAGCCGTAGAGAAAGCTTGGGCATCCCAAACCTTCTTCAACGTCCGTTTTTTTAAAACGCAAACCCGGGATAGGGGTCCAGCGTGCCTATTTTGCCGTCTGCATCGTAGATCAATTCGGCTACTTTGATGCTTCTTAAATGGGTTACTCCTTTGGACAGGCTGGAATCGTGGTAAAACAAATACCATTTGCCCTGGAATTCGCAGATGGAGTGGTGGCTGGTCCAGCCGATCACCGGGTTGAGGATGCGGCCTGCATAGGTAAAGGGGCCGTAGGGGCTATCGCCAATGGCGTAGCAGAGAAAATGGGTGTCGCCGGTGCTGTAGGAAAAGTAGTATTTCCCCCGGTACTTGTGCATCCAGGAGGCTTCAAAAAAACGCCTGTCGTTATCCCCAGCGAGGAGGGGAGCGCCGGTTTCATCCGTTATTTGAATTTCCCGGACTTCTTCCGCCAATCCCAGGAGGTCGTCTGTCATTTTAGCTACTCTGGGGCCGAGCGCCGGTTCCTGGGCGGCGGGTTCCTTATGTTCGGGAGCAAAGGCGTTGTTTCGGTACGACTGCAACTGCCCGCCCCAAATGCCGCCGAAGTACATGTAATATTGGCCATCGTCGTCTGGAAAGACGGCCGGGTCGATGGAATAACTGCCTTGGATAGGCTCCGGCTGCGGGGTGAACGGCCCTTCGGGCCGGTCGCTTACGGCAACGCCAATTTGAAAGATCCCATCCGGCCGTTTGGCGGGAAAAACAGGTAATACTTCCCGTTCTTATAGGCTGCGTCGGGCGCCCACATTTGTTTTTCCGCCCAGGGAACGTCTTTGATGTGGAGCGCTACGCCGTGATCGATTACCGGCCCTGATGGGCCATCCATGGAAAACACATGGTAATCCTCCATGGCGAAGTGGCTGCCCAGATCGTCGAAGGGAATCCCCGCTTCGATATCGTGGGAAGGATAGATATAGATCCGGCCTTCAAAAACGTGCGCAGAGGGGTCGGCGGTATACAGATGCCCGACCAGGGGGGCAGACAGGGCAAATTGGCCGAGTTGGTCAAAGTCAATGTGCGGAATTGGATCTTCCGGCATGGCTTGCAATCTTTTCAGTTAAGCAATGGGTTTTTCTCTTCGCTGTTTAAGGTCTTGCTCAATGGAAACTTCCATTTTCTTATTGATTTCATATAAGAACAAGGCCGAAGCGCCAATCAGGAAAATCAGCCCGGGAAAAACGCTCACGGAAAGCTTGATGTTTTGGACCGTTTCTACGGTTTGAGCCGAAGCCCCGGCCACATAATGGCTTGCGCTCAGAATGTAGGCTGCCAGGCCGCCGCCAAGACTGATTCCGATTTTCAAACCAAAAACCATAGCGGAAAAAATGATGGCCGTTGCCCGCCGGTTGTTTTTCCATTCGCTGTAGTCGGCCACGTCGGCAATCATTGCCCACAGGATGGGGATCGTGACCCCATACAGGAACCCGTGCGCGATTTGGGTGGTAAACACCGCCTCAATAGCCGTGGGGGAGTAAAAATTGAAGAGGACCAGGCAAATCGCGGATAAGGCTAAGAAAATTCCAAAAATATTCCGCTTGCCGTATCGGTCGGCTAAAGGCTTGGAAAAAACAATACCCAGGATCATGAAGACGATCCCCGACGCATTGAACAGGCTGTTCGCCGAAGTAGGCGCGTCTTTGGGCCACTCGAATTCGCCAAGCCCAAAGCCCGTGATGAAGGAATTCAATCCCCCGATAAAGCCGTTAAAACCGATTTTTTCAAGAAAGTTGGATAATGCCTGTTCGTCCAGGTAATTCACAAAGTAATAGATATACATATTCCCTTTCAGCACCAGCGTTATGAACACCAGGATGGTGAGGACGAGCATGACCACCCAGGGTTTGTTCTTGGACAAGTCGCGTAGGTCTGTCCAGATCGGGCTCTTCTGTTCTTTTGGAGGCTGAATGCGCTCCCTGGTCGTCAAGAAGGTAATGAAAAAGCAAAGGGTGCCAATGATGGCAAAAAACAACATCACTTTTTCAAATCCAACCGCTTTATCTCCGTGGCCAAGGGAAAGGGCTAACGGAAGCAAGAGCGCCTGGATGATAAACTGGGCAATCATCACGGAAATAAACCGGTACGACGACAAGCTGTTGCGCTCTTTCATGTCGCCCGTCAGAACTCCACTCAGCGCCGAATAGGGAAGGTTGTTGGCGGAGTACACAATGACCAATAGAAAATAGGTGATGGAGGCATAGGCGATTTTGCCGTTCATCCCCAAATCCGGCGTGCTGAATGCGAGGAGGGAAATCACTCCGAAAGGCACCGCAGACCAAAGGATCCAGGGCCTGAATTTCCCCCACCGGGTATTGGTCCGGTCGGCCAGGATGCCCACGAAAACGTTGGCAAAAGCGCCGACGAACCCGAAGAAGGTCATGATAAAGCTCGCGGCGGCGGCAGGTATCTGGTATACATCCGTGTAGAAATAGGCCAGGAAGGTGACCAGCGTTTGGAAAATCAAATTGGCGGCAAGATCCCCCAGGCTGTAGCCGATTTTTTCAACAACCGATAATTTGTGGCTCGTGTGGTTCATATGCAGGGCTTTAGGTGTTCGTTGGTTATTTCTTAAGGGAAAGGATACTGTAATAGGCTGGTTTGGGTTGGTAATTCCGGTCAAAAACCAGCGGGTAGTTGGTCCGGTTCCGGATCGGCCAGTTGTTTAGCCAGGAATTCCGGTCGCTTACGCCCCAGAAAGTGACCCGGGAAACGCTTTCTTTGTGCTTCAAAAAGAGGGCAAACAGAGCTTTGTATTTATCTGCCAAAACGGCGTTCACCGAGTCGGGCAACCCTTGCGGGTAAGGATTCATGGCTGGGTTGCCCTGGAAATTCTGGTTCACATCCGCTCCCTGCAGGTCCCATGGGTTGGGAAGCACCGTGAGGTCCAGTTCGGTAAACATGACCTTCACCCCGAGTGCCGAGAATGCTTGGATGCTCTCCTCGATATGTTGCAGATTAAGGGAATTGATGCTCCAGTGGCCCTGAATGCCTACGCCGTCGATGCGAATGCCTTTTTCTTTCAGTCTTTTTGACCAGGGCGATCGCGCCGGCCCGCTTGGCGGGTTGTTCGATGTTGTAATCGTTGTAGTACAGCTCCGTGCCGGGGGCTGCGTCCTGCGCGTATTGGAATGCTTTTTCGATATATGCGTCTCCAAGCAGGTTGTAAAAAATGCTTTTGCGCATGGAACCGTTTTCTTCCAGCGCTTCATTGACGACATCCCAGCCGTCAACCTTGCCTTTGTACCTGGAGGCAATGGTCGTGATGTGGGTTTTCATAAACAGATCGAGGGAGTCCGCCGATTTAATTTGCCGCACGAACGGGGCTAACTGGCTGTGCCAGATCAGGGTGTGCCCAACAAACTGCATCTGGTGCTTTTCGCTGTATGCGGCCAGTTGGTCGGCCAGGGTAAAGTTATAATCCGACCATCCGGGATGGATGATTTCGCATTTCATGATGTTCTCTGCGGTAACCGAATTAAACTGGGCGGGAATCAGGTCCTTTGCCAGGGAGTCTTTCTCTTGGATCTGGCTGTTATTGAGCGCGGCGCCGATGAAAAAATCTCCGGCAAAAACTTCCTTCAGCCCCGGTTGGGGGTTGGACGCAGCCGGCTGAGGGCGGAATACATCGGCGCCGGTCCATAAAAGGACGGAGGAAAGGACGATCCAGGTTAAACTGTTCATAGTAAACCGTTTTTATTGAGGAAGGAAAAGTCTGGTTTCATGGATTTTTTTTGGATTTGATCGACGACTTTCGGATGATGAGTTCGGAATGGATAATGATCGTCGACATGTCTTTCAGGTTCGCTTTGCCCTGAAGATGGTTAATCAGGTGCGTTGCCGCTACTTCCCCAACCTGGAAACCGGGATAGTTGATGGTGGTGAGTTCGGGTTCCACCATGCGGCTGATGGCGTCGTTGTTGAATCCGACCACCGCGATGTCTTCTGGAATGCGTAGCCCCTTTTCTTTTATTTTTTTCATAAATACCGCTGCGGTAAAATCATTGGTAATGAATGCCGCATCGGGTAAGGGCTTCATTTTCAGAATTTGATCTACTGCCTTTTCGACGGCCGCTTCACTCAGGTCGTTAATAAAAACCTGCTCTTTGGCCATATCCATCTGATGGTCTCTAAGCGCGTCGGCATAGCCCTTGTAGCGTTGGTAGTAAACGTTCCGTTTTTGGCTTCCGGCAATCAGGAGGATGCGCTGGCACCCTTGATCGATCAGGTGTTTGGTGGCGATATAACCGCTTTTGTAGTTGTCGATGATCACTTTCGTGGTAGGGGAATCTTCCTCCACCCGGTCGAAGAAAATCACGGGAATGTTTTTGTCGTAATAAGGTTCGAAATGGTCGAGAGTTTCTGTTTCGAAGGACAGGGAGGCAATCACGCCGTCCACCCGCTTATGGAACAGGTTGTTGGCGTTGGCGATCTCTTTTTCTACCGATTCCGAAGAGTGGGCTATGATGAGGTCGTACCCGGCCAGGGTAGCCGCTTTTTCAATGCCGGCCAGCACCAAGGTGGTGAAATTGCTTTTTAGTTCGTGGATGATGATCCCAATCGTATGCGATTTTTGCTTTCGCAAATTGCTGGCAAAGTTGTTGTGCCGGTAACCAAGCTCTTTGGCTGCCTTAAATATCTTGGTCTTTGTTTTTTCGCTGATGAACGGTTTGTTGTTCAATGCCCTGCTCACCGTGGCGGGAGAGACGCCAATCTGTTGGGCTATATCGTATATGGTGACGTCTTTCTTTATTGTATTCATGTAATCCGTTACATTAAGTGGGTTCAGGCTTTATAACCTATGGTTTTACACAAATTTAGGCAAAGCGGGTTTATTTTTCGCCATTTTGCGGAAACAATCTTGCCTGTTTTTTTAGTTTACTTCGTTTTAGGGTTAAGTTGCTGGATATTAGGTTATTGCATTTTGTATTGTTTTTTAGCTACTTGCATACGCGGGCAAAGTCAAAAGAAAAAATGTAACTGATTGCATTAAATGGCCCGCCTTTTCATCGGAAAAGCGGTCTGGGTGAGGCGTCTTTGCCTTGCAACGGCGGGTAGGTTAGAGGAGGGGAAACAAGCAGGTAGATACTAACGAAAAAAGCCTTCCGGAGAGGAAGGCTTTTGAGCGGATGACGAGACTCGAACCCGCGACCTCAACCTTGGCAAGGTTGCGCTCTACCAACTGAGCTACATCCGCGTAGGTGTTTTTCGCTTTTGTGGATGCAAATATAAAATAACTTGAACCGGATGCGCAAGCAGTTGGTGAAAAAAAATTAAAAAATCTGCCAGAACCGAATCCCCGCGGCGTTTTGCCATAGCCCCTTCCGTTTTTGCGTATATTTGACCGCAATAATCTATAGTCCGATGACGATTACTTTTCAAATCCACTATCAAACCAATTGGGGGCAGCAACTCGCCATTTCGGGGTCGCTGCCGGAGCTTGGTAAAGGAGATCCTTCCGCCGCCCTGGTGATGAACTATATGGGGGAAGGATTATGGCAAGCCTCCATCCCGTTGAAGAAAGCCCCGGCTTCGCTGCACTACCAATATGTTCTGCTCAAGGAAGGCGGAGAAATCCAGACCGAGGGTGGCAACCCGCGTGCGGCCCGCATCCCCAGAAGCATGGAACGGATTTGCCTGAAAGATACCTGGAGGTCCGCTACCCATGCCGAAAATCCGTTCTTCACCGCTGCTTTCCGCGAGGTGATCTTTAAGCAGAAAGCGGCGCTTAAACCTTCCAAAACTTCCCGGACCGGGGAGGGAGCGACCTTCCGTTTCCAACTCGCCGCCGCCCGGATTCCTGCGGGAATGCAGGTGGCCTTGACGGGTGGTTGCCCGAATTGGGCGACTGGGACACTTCGTCTCCGCTGCTCCTGGGCAATGGCGATTTTCCGGCCTGGACGCTGGAGATCGATCTGCCTGCCGCAGATTCCTTTGAATATAAATACGGCTTGTACGACCCGGCAGCCAAGCGGTGGATTGATTTCGAATTGGGCCCCAACCGCCGGTGGGCTAACCTCGAAGCCAATGGGCATCCCGAGTTCTTTATCCTCTCCGATGAATACTTCCAATCCTCCCTCGCTCCATGGAAAGGCGCAGGCGTCGCTATTCCCGTGTTTTCCCTTCGCAGCGAGAAAAGCCTTGGCGTTGGAGAATTCCGCGACCTGCACCTGATGGCGGATTGGGCTAAAAAGACGGGGCTGCGCCTGGTTCAGGTGCTGCCGGTGAACGACACTACGGTCAACTATACCTGGACCGACTCCTACCCCTATTCGGCGATCACGGTTTTTGCCCTTCATCCCCTGTTCCTGGCTCTGGACGGTATTCCCGGTGCGGAAAAAGTCATCGGCAAAAAGGCGCTCGCCGATGCCAGAAAACGGCTGAACCAATCGCAGACCGTCGATTACGACGAAGTGATCAACCTGAAAAAATCCTGGGGCAGAAAAATTTACGATGCCCAGGCATCGGTTTTCCTGAAAAGTCCGGAATTTCAGACGTTTTTTGAGGAAAACAGGTATTGGCTCGAGCCTTATGCTGTATTCTGCTACTTAAGGGATCGCTACCAAACGGCCGATTTCGCTCAGTGGAAGGAGCATGCGGTTTATCATGCCGATTTGCTCACGGCTCTGGCTAGTCCCGACAAGCCCACCTACCCGGATGTGGCGTTCTTCTATTTCCAGCAGTTTTACCTCGACCAGCAACTGCGCCAAGCCACCGAGTACGCAAGGGAACAGGGCGTGGTGCTCAAAGGGGATTTGCCGATCGGGATTTACCGCCACAGCGTAGATGCGTGGGTCGCTCCCAGGCTGTATAATATGGACGGGCAGGCAGGAGCGCCGCCAGACCCGTTTTCGGAGAACGGTCAAAACTGGGGATTTCCTACCTACGAGTGGGATGAAATGGCGAAGGACAATTACCAATGGTGGCGCGACCGGATGACCTTCCTGTCCAGGTACTTTGACGCCTACCGCATCGACCATATCCTTGGGTTTT
Source organism: Haliscomenobacter sp. (assembly GCA_016713275.1). Taxonomy (GTDB): domain Bacteria; phylum Bacteroidota; class Bacteroidia; order Chitinophagales; family Saprospiraceae; genus JADJPL01. Next base: position 399,726 of record JADJPL010000005.1, on the reverse strand, counting down.
TCCGGATCTGGGAGATTCCGATTCGTCAGGTCGAGGGGTTGATGGGCCGCTTCCGCCCAGCCCTCCCCGTCACGCTGGAAGAGTTCCAATCCCGGGGCATTTCCTTCGACGAGGAGCGGTTTTGCCAGCCGTTCATTACCCAAATGCTGTTGGAGGAATGGTTTGACGGGGATGCGGATTGGGTCCGGCAAACGTTTTTAACGGAAACGGCATTTCAACAATTTGCTTTTAAGCCGGAGTTCGACTGCCAGCGAAAGGTAGAAGCCTTTTTGGAGACCCTGCCGTAGCCGATAAAAAAGCGTTGGAAAAGCGAATCTACCGCTTGTTTGCCGAGCTGCTGTTCTTCCCGGAGCCTGGGTCGGACGGCGCCAGGTTTCATCCCCGGATCGATTTTCAGTCGACCCACTCATTCCGGGTTCTTCCGCAGGAGGTCCAAGACCGGCTTGCTGCGCTCCACCACGACTATTTTTTCAGCCGCCAGGAAGCATTTTGGCGCAAGGAGGCGATGGAAAAGCTGCCAGCGCTGAAGACAGCCACCGATATGCTCATCTGCGGGGAGGATCTTGGCATGGTGCCCGGTTGCGTGCCCGGCGTGATGCGGGAAATGGGCATTTTGAGCCTGGAAATCCAGCGCATGTCCAAAAACCCTTCCACCGAGTTCCTTCAGGAGGTTGACATTCCTTATCTCTCGGTGACCAGCACGTCTACGCACGATATGTCCACCATTCGGGGCTGGTGGGAGGAATCGGATCGCGACCAGATCCGCCGCTTTTACCACCGGGAACTGGGAATGCTGGGCGAGCCGCCACTTCAATGCGAACCCTTTGTGGCTCAATTGATTATCCGAAAACATCTGGAGTGGCCCAATATGTGGACGGTATTTCCTTTGCAGGATTTATTGGCAATGGACGGCGGGTTGCGCTGGGAAAACCCCTTCGACGAACGCATTAACGTCCCGGCCAATCCCAAGCATTACTGGCGCTACCGGATGCACCTCACCCTGGAGGACTTTTTGAAGGCGGAAGAATTTAACGCCTTCCTGCACGCAGAAATCGAAAAATCCGGACGGAAGGGTTAATCCGGCTGGTTTGACTGGAAAGGGCCGGTCTGTTTGCCTGCGGCAATCATCTCGGCGAAACTTCGGCCAAACGAATAGGCCAGAAGAAGCCCTGCGGCAGGCAGAAGGAAGGAATTGACGATCGGAGGCAACGCTGGGGCCGAGGCCATGGCCGCCATGACGATTCCTGCTATAATGCGCCCATATTGGGTTCTTGGATCCTTTTGTTGGAGGGGTTTGAAATAATACTCAAGCGCCAGAAAGGCATACCGGATCAGCCCAAACCCCAGAATCCATCCTCCTGCAACGTCCTGATCGAACAGGATCAAACTCATCGTCAGGACAAAAACGGCGTCGGCCTCTTTGTCGAAATATTCTCCGTAAACGCTTTGCTGGTTTAGCCGGCGCGCCGCTAATCCATCCAGCCCGTCCAGCGACAAGGAGATCCAGGCGACCAAAGACAGCTCCCAGCCTTCGCTAGTCGCACTGACGGGGATCAGGGCGAGGAAAAGAAGGAGCCGGACCCAGGTGATTGCATTCGGCAGGCTGCCGGGAAACAGGGCAAAACGCCAGGTTTTTCGAAACCAATAGGCAAGCAAACTGAACGCAAGCACATTCCACACCAGAAAGGGAACCAGGGCGCCGGACGCCAAAAATAATCCGGTGGAAACGGCAATCCCGAGCGCCTGAAGGCGAACCCATTGGTTGAGCGTTTGGTTGGTTTTAGCCTGAGTGTCCATAAACTGCTTAAGTTGAGGCGGAAATTAGCCGGGCGTAAATATCGCCGGAAAGGATAGGTTTCCGGAAGGCGGAGAGTTTTTCCGGATGGCACTGATCGGAACCCATCGAGGTTCCTGCCAGCGCATAGTTTCCTGCTCGCTCCAGTTGAATTCGTAATTCCCAAGGCGTTCGACCAGGTTGAGGCAGGCCTGGATGCGCTCGGGGTGCAGGCTAAGAAATTCAAAGGAGAACGAAGGCAGGGGAAAAGTGAGCCCCTGCAGCACTTCCAATTCAAACCCTTCGACATCAATTTTGCAAAACGCGGGCGTTCCGAATTCTGCCAGGAGTTGGTCCAGGGTGGTCACTTCGGTAGGCGCCTGAATGTCCCATGCCTCGACACGGGAAGAGGCTTCTGCCATTGAGTTCCTCCAATCTTCCCGGGACAGGGTGCTGATGGTTGGATTTCTGGAATTGACAAACAAGATAGCGGACCCTGGAACTGATCCGACCGCCTTGGGGCATAAGACGAAGCCGGGATGCCGCCCAAACCGCCTCCTCAGGTATTGGACGCAGGCCGGTTGGGGCTCCACCGCGACGACGCGCGCGCCTAGCTCCAAAAACGTCCGGGTCCGGTTGCCTACATGAGCGCCCAGGTCGAAGCAAAGATCTCCCGGACGTACCAACTCCCGATAAAAGGCCCGCATCCGGCGGCGTTGGAACGGCTTCCAGTAGTAAATCAGTTCGGATCGCAGAAGCCCGGTTCGGATAGCCCAAGTCATGTGGCAGCCGTTTTTACAAACACCCACATCCGGTATTGGGTAATGCCTTTTAGATAGCATTTTTGCTTGGCGTCGCCACCGAGCAGCGACTTTCCGTACCAGGACCGGCGGAGAATTGGCCGAAACAGAAACGCCATCAGGGAAACAAACCGGTCTCTAGGCCTGCGCAAACGAAGCCAGGGGGTAAGATCGAGGTAGGATTCCAGGGCGAGGCTATTGGCTTCCGCCAACCCCAAAACGCTGCTTTCCGGAAGCATGGAGGGCAACAGCCAGTGCTGCCGGTACGTTTGCAGCAGCCGCTCTTCTTTCGGATGGAGGTGTTCGCGTACCTGGGTATCGTCGATCAGCGCTAATTTCCCTCCTGGGCGAAGCGCCATGGCCGCTTGTTGGAAAAAACGGCCTGGATCCGACGCGTGCGCAAACGCCTCAATGCTGAAGGCCAGGTCCATCTGTTTTATATAGGCGCCCACCTCCAGGAAATCCATCACCGCAAAATGCAGCCGGGGATCTTTGGCTGATTTAGCGCGATCCAAAGCGATATCGATTTGAACCGGGCTGATGCTGATGCCGTAGCCTTTCTGGAACGATTTCAGGTACCGGCTAAGGTAGATCAGCCCGCTCCCGACTCCGCAGCCCAGGTCCAGCAGGGAAGCGGCGGGAGGGGCCATCCCTATGGCGGTTTTCCGGACGAGCTCGTTGGCGTATTCCAGGGCCTTGTCGAGGCGGGTAATTCCAGGGGGCCAAAGGGCGCCGTGGATATTGTAGGTGCCCTGGTCTTTGCCCCAGCGCAAAAACCGCCGGGTGTTGGCGTTGTAATAGTCTCTAACGGCGGTAGAATCCCACCTGCTTGTCGGTTTCATGGCGAAAATGGTTTCTGGAACGGCAAATTAGGAATACTTATTTATTTTGGGCGAAGTAATTAGACACCTGATAAATGACCGCAATTCCCGTTGGCGATGGAAAACAGCTTTGGCCCGCACTTCTTTCCTGGGCAAAAGGGGTGAGCAGACACAAGGACGCATTCGGCAGCGTTTTTCTATGGATGGATGGAAGCGTGGCGTTTTCCCAGGAGGAAGGGAACAGCCGTCCTCCGGATGTAGAAGTACTCGGCAATCCCTCCCGCCGTCCGGTTTCCCGGAAAGGAGCGGCTGTATTGGCACTGGATGGCATGGCGAAAGCCATGGTGCTGAGAAAAGGGGCTTTGTCCCCTCCGGAAACCCAGTTTTTGGAACTATACTTGCCCTATATTTTTCTCTCCCACTATGCACAGGCTAAAGGACGCGCCATTGCCGTTGGGCATTTGGCGCAAACCCTCGACGGCCGGATTGCAACCTTTTCCGGCCATTCGCAGTGGATCGGAAATGCTTCCAACCTGGATCATGCCCACCGGATGCGCGCGCTTTGCGATTGCATTCTTATTGGCAGAGGAACCCTGGAAGCGGACCGCCCTCAATTAACCGTGCGCCGGATGGAAGGCCCCAACCCCGTAAGAGTGGTCGTTGGGTCCCAGCTCGAAGACCTTTCCAGTTTGCGGCAGGCCAGCGAGGAAAAATCCTCGTGTTCTCGGAACACGCAGTAGGGGAGTCCATCCCTGGAGTCCAATCGTTTCTCCTTCCAGGCGGGGAAACCAATTGCAGCTTTATATTGAACCAGTTGTTCCAGATAGGCATGCACTCGGTGTGGGTGGAAGGCGGAGCGGGAACCATGTCCCGGTTTCTGCAGGAAGGGCTCCTGGATAGTATTCAATTGCATTTTGCGCCGATCCTGCTTTGTTCGGGGTTATCCGGTATTCAGCTCGATCCGGTACCGCGTATCCCGGATGCCCTGGGTTTTGTTTCCAGTAGTTATTTTCTGCTGGATGGAGAAATGTTATTTTGTGGGGAGGTTAATTATAAAAGTCCTGCCTGAGCATCCGGCAACAACGTTATCTTTATCGGGAGTTAATTAAATCGATTTATGAATTCGATCGCACTTTGGCATACCTCCGGCCATGCCTCCCAGATTCTGCCGGGAGGGCTTGAATGGACGGGAGGAGATCTGATGTTGAAGACCAGATACTCGCTGGTCAGTTTGGGCACCGAATTGCTTGTTGCCCGGGGCGCCGTGCCCCTGGAGCTCTGGGAAGACATGCGGGTACCTTATATGGAAGGGAATTTTGCATTGCCGGTCAAATACGGATACTCCCTGGTGGCTCAAGTGATAGAAGGGCCGGAAGAGTGGAAAAGCAAATGGGTACACGTGATGCACCCGCACCAAAACTGGTGCCGGGTAGACCACAAAGATTGTACGGTCATTCCGGAGGATATCCCGCCGAGAAGGGCCACCCTGGCCAGCAATCTGGAAACCGCCCTCACCGCGGTATGGGATAGCGGCGTGAGTGCCGGCGACCGGGTGCTGGTGGTCGGCTTTGGTTTGGTTGGCGCGCTGACGGCGATGCTGCTTCGGCAATTCCCTGGTGTGGAGATCGATGTGGCGGAAATCAATCCGCTGCGCAAAGCCAAAGCTGCCGCCCTGGGTTTTGGCGCTTTTGATACCTACCATTCCCTGCGCGGGTATGATGTCACCTTTCATGCTACCGCAACGGGGCAGGGGCTGCAAACGGCGATCGACTTCGCCGGACCGGAGGCCCGGATTATGGAGTTGAGCTGGTATGGAGAACACCCGGTGAATGTCCATTTAGGCGCTGGGTTTCATAGCCAGCGCAAACAAATTCTGAGCACCCAGGTTGGGGTTATTCCGCACTTCAAGCATCCTCGTTGGAACAAGGAACGCAGGAAAGAAGCGGTGATGCGGTTACTTGCCTGGGAGGGCTATGATGCGCTGTTCGATCATACCGTATCGTTTAACGAACTGCCTTCCGTCTTTGAACGCCTTCGCGCCGGCGAATACCAGGATCTGACCTGTCTGGTAGATTACCCGGAGTGACGCCGGCTTGCTTTATAATTTCCAGTCGATCCGGAGCGCCAGCGAAGACGGCGCTTCCATTAGACCCGGACGGAGGATATAGGCTTCGTTCAGCGCATTGTTCCACAGAACCGAACATTTTATTTTCGAAGTGATCTGAAAAGCGCCTCTGAAATCGACCACCCGGTAGCCGGTATCATGGGCGTCGCGGAAGGTCCGGGCCCCCGGGATGATAAACAGCAGGGTCTGATCTACGGCTTCCTGAAAGGACGCATACTGAACCGACGCGCCAAGGCTCCATTTCGGCAACAGGGCTTCCACATCCATTTTCATGCTGTGCGGGGAGCGGTATTTCAAAACGGGTTGATCCGAAGAGGAGTTGATCGCGTTGAGCTTGCCTGTGGAAGCCGTTTCCCCGGGTTGCAGGGGGCTGGTATCAAAATCCAGGTATTTCGGGTCGATATACAGATACCCACCGATGAGGTTGAGGGTCAGTTTCCCTGTTTTCATTTGGCCGCCAGTACTGAGTTCTACCCCTTTCACTTCCGTTTCTCCGATATTCGTCGACCGGAACCCCGTTTGCAGATCGATGAAATTAAACTCCATCATGTCCTGGTAGCGAATCCAGAATCCGGAAACATCGACAAAGCCCTCAAACGCGCCAACTTTCAACCCCTGCCGAAGGCCGGTCTCCGCCGACCATCCCGTTTCGGACTTCAGGGTTGGGCTTGGCGAAATGGAAATGCCTCCAAACTGGGTAAAGATGAACTTCTCTGCGATAGATGGGTAGCGGTAGCCCTGCCCCCAAGAGGCGCGAAAATGGGTGTAGGGGAGGAGCTCGTAATTGAGTCCGATCCGGAGCACGGGTTTGGATTCCCGTTCCCGGGAGGGTTGCACCACGCCTCTGGGGTAGGCAAACCCGGGGTTTTTGAGGAGGTTGTCTTCCAAGCGGACGCCAAGGGCAAGGGTGAGCCTGTTGCCGACCTTTTTATCGAGGTTGGCGTACAGCGCCAGGTTGCGGGAATGAAAGGTCGTGTCGCCGTATAACTCAGCTTCTACCTGGCTTCCGGACGCAACGGCGCCCGCCGTCAGGAAAAGCCGGGCCGCTTCGAAGTTTCGTTGAAACTGATATTCGCTGTAATACTGAGCGGACGCATTGCCCCGCTGATCGCTGTTCTGGTTGTCGATGCGGTAATACCGGCCCAGTACTTTGTGCCGGTTGCCGGCGCGGTCGAAATACGTAAGGTAAGGGTCCAGGTTAAAACGCAGGATGTCGCTGCTGGCAAGGGTATTGGGGAAAGGGGAAAGGGCTTCGGATTCCGATTTCCAGAAAAAGAAATCCTGGTTGTTTCCCCGGTTGATATTTCCGTTTAAGCCAAAAGCGAGCCGGTCGTTGAGCCGGTAACGGGTATTGAAATTCAGCCTGCCGTAGCGGGAAAAGGTTTTTTCATTATGGCTTTCTTCGTTGAGGTAAAACACGCCGGCTACCAGGTCGAGCCGGTTGAATTTTTGTTTGTGCGAAACGCTTCCTCCAAACGTCAGGGGGGGACTGTCCCACCATTGGTTTCTGGAGTCCTTGGGGCTCAGGGCCATTCCGGAGAAGAAAGCGCCTTTGGTTTCCGGCTCGGTGGTTGGCCAGGCCGTCCGGAAGTTGACGACCCCGTTGAGGGCAGCAGAGCCGTAGAGGGCGGAGGAAGCGCCTTTGATCACTTCGATCTGGCCGGTATGTTCAATGGGGATATCGTTCCAGTTGGGAAATCCCGCATCGGCCTGCAGGATGGGGATATCGTCTACCAGGAGCAGCACGCGGCTGCCGGCGCCGTAGGAGAATCCCGACCCGCCCCGAATATTTGCCTGCCCGTCGATGATGCTTACTCCGGGAATTTTTTCCAGGGCTTCGTCGAGTTGGTACCGGTGGCTGTTTTCAATCAGGGATGGTTTGAGCACTTCGAGGCTGACGGTGACTTCGCTTACCGGTTTTTGATACCGCCCGGTCGTGACGGTGGCGGTTTCGAGAATCGTCGATTGGGGCTGGAGCTGGATATTTTTTTCCCAGGTTTGGCCGTTAACTAATTGGAGGGTATCGGAATACGGCAGGTAACCGACATAACTCACGGTGAGGCGGTAGGTTCCCGCTTCCAGTTGAAGGTGAAACAGGCCGCTGAGTTCGGAAACGGTTCCATTTGGTCCAATTTGAATGGTGGCCAGAGGCAGCGGCTCTCCGGATTGCTGGTCGGTGACTTTTCCTTTGACCGTGGCCATTTGACTTATTCCGGAGGTACTGTTTAAAACCCCGGCAATCAGCATGCAGGCAAGAAGCATGTTTCCCTTCATAAGGCATTCGTTTTGACAAAATCGTAAACAGCCCCTAAGTTCAATAATTTCTTCCGCTCTTTTTCCGGTTTGAATGAATTTGGGTATCTTTCCCCCACAAAATCTGGCAACATGAAACGCTTGCTTTTTCTTTTAATGCTTGCTCCTGCAGTTTGGCTTACGGCTCAAACCGGCACGCCGACCTGCAAGCCGGATACGACCCTTGCCGATACGCTGTACGGCGTGTTCCCGTTGCCGTATTCTTCCCGGAATCCAACGGGGGGAATATCGGATACGGCCTGCTTGAACACCTACTTCGAATTCGTTTTTACGATCAAGGTGCCGGATGTCTTTCCCATACCCGGGATCGGGGAATTCCCCATTGTCAGCGTTTCCCTGAACCCGGATACCGCTGTGGCCAATCTTCCCCAGGGGCTCGATTACGTTTGTAACCCGCCAACCTGCATTTTCCCGAAAGGAACTTCGGGGTGTATCATTTTATATGGCTCAGCGGCCAATGCTGCCCAGGTTGGGCGGCATGACCTGAAAATACGCGGCCTGGTGTCTTCTTTCGTGCCCATCCCGATTACGTTCCCAGACTCTACGCTGTTCGCTGCCGGCAACTATTACCTGTATATTCAGCCCGAAGGATCGCCGGCCTGCAAGCCGTCGAGTATCAATGAACTGGCAGCGACCCAGCTTCAGATGCACAACGTGCCCAATCCCTTCAGCTCGCTGACGGAAATCGAGGTGAATTCCGGTATCCGCGGGCGCTTTGATTTCCGGGTGTTTGATTTTATGGGAAAAGTGATGCATCGGGAAACCGTCCAGATCTATCAGGGGCAAAACCGGATTTCTTATGACGGCAGCCAGCTACCCAATGGAATTTATATTTATTCCCTGACGGATGGACTGAGTAGCGTGGCCAGGAAAATGGTTATCCACCGCTAGTCCAGCGCCACGATTTTTAACCCTTCGATTTCCGGTAGCTGCTCGGCTTCTTCCTGGTGCAGGTGGCCGATCTGGGCAATCAGCTGCACCAGGGTGTTTTGTATCTGGCTTTTCCGGATTCCGATCACGAGTTCTCCGCTTTCCCCGAATTGCTGTTCCACGATGGACAATTGCAGCTTCTTGACCGCCTGCATGACGTCGCTCATGAGGGCGTACCCGAACTCAAGCCGGAAATGGCTTTCTACCAGCTTTTCAACAATAATCGCCTGGCCAAGTGCCGCTTCGGCTGCCGTTCGGTAGGCGTTGATGAGGCCGGACGTTCCCAATAAGGTTCCCCCAAAGTAGCGCACCACGACCACGAGCACATTGGTGAGCCTGAAACTATCGATTTGGCCCAGAATAGGCCTTCCCGCCGTTCCGCTGGGCTCCCCATCGTCGTTGGCCCGGAAGTTAAGCCCTCCCATGCCAATCCGGTAGGCATAGCAATAATGCCGGGCTTTGGGGTGTTCTTTTCGCAAAGCCTCCAGCAGCGGCGGGCAATCCGCCTCGGCGCCAATAGGGTAGGCATAAGCCAGGAATTTACTTCCCCGGTCGCGAAAATCCCCCATGCTCAGCGATTCAATCGTGCGATAGGTATCTTCCATGCGCCCGAAAGTAACGAATGTCGCCGGGATTTGCAATCCAGGAAGATGCCGCATTACGGGAAGGGATTTGCAGGATTTCTGTAGATTTCGCGCGCTGATGCCTATCTTTGGAGTACACCGAATGACAACAGGAACCATCATGAAAATCAAATCCATCCGCTCCTACGCCAAAAACCTGGCCCTTAGCAAACCGTACTCCATCGCTACGCGGACTATCTCCGATGTGGAGAACATCTTCCTGGAAGTAGAATTAGAAAATGGGATCGTGGGCATTGGCGCCGCCAACCCGGCGCCGGAAGTCGTTGGCGAATCCCCGGCTGATACCCTGGTCAATTGCCAGACGGCATTTTTTGGGCAACTGGAAGGGGGAGATATCCGGCACTTCCAGCAAATGATTTTTGAAGCCCACGAGCAATTTCCCCATTTGCCGGGAACCCAGGCCATTTTAGACATAGCCCTCCACGACGCTTTCGGGCAATTTCTGGGCATCCCGGTGGCGGCGTTCTACGGCCAGAAAATCCAATCCCTGCCCACGTCGGTGACTATTGGAATTATGCCGTTAGAAGAGACGCTGGAAGCTGCGGAAGATTATAAAAAACAAGGATTTATTGTTCTGAAAGTCAAGCTAGGGATGAACGTAGAGGGGGACGTCGAGCGGGTACGAAAGCTCCGGGAGCGCTTCGGGTCGCATTTCACTATTCGCGTGGACGCCAACCAGGGCTATTCCCTGGAAGACCTGAAGACGTTTTACGCCGGAACGAACAGCGCCGGAGTGGAATTGGTGGAACAACCCATGCTTGTCGGGACGGAAACTGAACTGCTTCAATTGCCTGCCGGTCAGCGCCGGCTCCTTGCAGCCGACGAGTCCCTGAAGTCGCCGGTATATGCCATGAAACTGGCTCAGGAACCGCATCCCTTCGGCATTTTTAATATCAAATTGATGAAATGCGGCGGCATCGCTCCGGCCATGGAAATCGGATCAATCGCCCGCCACGGAGGGATTGACCTTTTCTGGGGATGTAACGACGAGAGCATTGTGAGTATCACGGCTGCGCTGCATGCGGCTTTTGCCTGTTCCAACACCCGGTACATCGATCTCGACGGCAGCCTGGACCTCGCCGAAGATGTGGTGCAGGGAGGGTTCGTGATTGAAAAGGGGCTGATGCGCCCTACCGGGCAACCCGGCCTGGGCTTGTCTCTCCTGCTGGATCGTTAATCTGAGGAAAAAGCAAATTGAGATTTACCGTCTGGATAAAGAAAAGGCGGCCCTCACTCTTGCACAGCGCTGCGAATTAGGCGATACCGCCGAGTCTGTCTCCGTCCCATTCTCTGTAAGCGTGGCAGAGGTGTTTGGATAGATTTGCCCATCAACTGTCCCCCATCAACCGGCCCCCGCCCCCGTCCCCCTCCTGTCAACCGGCCCCCGCCCCCCGTCCCCCTCCTGTCAACCGTCAACCGCCCCCCGTCCCTCGCCCCCCCGCCAACCGTCCCCCGTCAACCGTCCCCCGTCCCCCGTCCCCCGCCAACCGCCCCCGCCAACCGCCCCCCGCCAACCGCCCCCCCGCCAACCGCCCCCCCGCCAACCGCCCCCCGCCAACCGTCAACCGCCCCCCGTCAACCGTCTCCCGTCTCCCGTCTCCCGTCCCCCGTCAACCGTCCCCCCGTCCCCCCGTCCCCCGCCAACCGTCTCCCGTCCCCCGTCAACCGTCAACCGCCCCCGCCCCCCGTTTGCCCTTTTCCCAAATTCTCCGTATCTTATCTCCCTTAAAACCACCGAATTATGGCAAACCCTTTTAGATATGCCCTGTTACTGGGCATGCTTGGTTTATTTTCCTGCCAGCCTGCGGCCCCAAAGGGGGAGGCCCCGAAAGCGGAAAATGCCGCTGAATCGACCGGCGCCGTCACTCCATGGCCGGATTATGAACAGCTCGATGACGTGATCGGCCTCAACGAACAATGGACAGGCGACCTCGATGGGATTATCCAGCGCCGCCGCCTCCGGGTACTCGTGCCCTATTCCATGACGACGTACTACCTCGACGGTACCGAACGCAAAGGGATGGCGTATGAGGCGATGATCCATTTCGAGCAGTTTTTGAACAAATCCCTGGGCAAATCTACCCAGCCGCCTTATGTGCAAACGGTGTTTGTGCCCATGTCCAGAGACCAGTTGATTCCGGCGCTCCTCCAGGGGTATGGCGACCTGATCGCCGAGAACCTGACCGTCACCCCTGGCAGGGAGCGCCAGGTCGCTTTTTCAACCCCGTTGCTTACCGGGGCCAGAGAAGTGGTGGTGACCGGGCCTTCGTCTCCCGAACTCAAATCCCTCGAGGACCTGCCCGGCAAAACCCTGTTTTTGCGGCGTTCCAGCAGCTTTTTTGAACACGTTCAATCCATCAATGATTCCCTTAAAACCCAGGGCAAACCGCAGATTGCCGTCGAGTGGATCGACGAGCACCTCGAAGACGAAGACGTATTGGGCATGCTCAATCAGGGCCTGATTTCGCTGACGGTGACCGACGAGTTTAAAGGCAAATTTTGGGCATCGGTATTCCCGAAAATCGGGGTGCGCAGCGACCTCTGCATTCACGAGGCCAGCGATATTGCCTGGGCCATGCGCCCCGGCAACTCTGACCTCAAGGCGAAAATTGATGCCTTTGTCGGCCAAAACCGCAAAGGCACCCTGATGGGCAATATGCTGTTTAACCGCTATCTGGGTAAAGAATCCGAAGTCAAAGAAGCCTTTACCGCCAAAGACAAAGCGCGGTTTCAAGCGCTACAGGACTATTTTACGCGCTACGGACAGCAGTATCAGCTCGACTGGATTCTTCTGGCGGCATTGGGCTTTCAGGAATCCCGCTACAATCAGCAGTTGAAGAGCAGAGCCGGGGCGGTAGGAATTATGCAGGTGCTTCCGACAACGGCGAAAGACAAAAACATCAACATTCCCAATATCTACGAAGAAGAAGGCAACATCCATGCAGGCACTAAAGTGCTGCGCTATATGATCGACAACTACTTCATCAGCAAATCCATCGACTCCCTGAATGCCGGGCTTTTTGGCGTCGCTTCCTACAACGCCGGCCCCAGCCGCGTGCAGGAGCTCCGGCGCAAAGCGGCAGCCCAGGGCCTCAACCCGGACGTGTGGTTCAACAACGTCGAACTCATCGCCGGCCACGAAATCGGCCGCGAAACGGTCCAATACGTCAGTAACATCTACAAGTACTACTGCTCCTACCGGTATTTGTATCATTATTACAAACAGGCGGAAAAGGCGCCGTGGAAGGCGTCGGGGCGTTAAGGCGTCGGGGCGTTAAGGGGTTTAGCTGGGGGTTGGGGAGAAAAAAAAGGGCGGGGGGGGGGTTGAGGTTTTGCTTTCGGGGAATAAGGTTAGCTTTGCGGCCACAATCTTTTTTTGCACAAATCACAACTGGTTATGTCTGAATTTCCGCTCTGCCCCAAATGCGCCTCCGAAAACGTCTACCCATCGGAAGATATGCTCGTATGCCCGGAATGTTTTCACGAATGGAAACCGGGAGAAGAAAAAACAGACGTTGAAGACGCCGGGTACAAAGTGTTAGACGCCAATGGCAATGAACTCCAACACGGAGATTCGGTAATCATCGTCAAAGACCTGCCGGTAAAAGGCGCGCCAAGGCCCCTTAAAGCAGGCACCAAAGTAAAAAACATCCGCCTGACGGACGGGGATCACAACATCGATTGCCGGATAGAGGGATTCGGATCGATGGGGTTGAAATCGGAGTTTGTGCGGAAGGCGTGAATGGGGAGGGGGTGTTTGGCTGCTCACGGTGGTTGTTGTCTGAACCAGGATTTGGGGGGATTTGAGGATTGGGAGAAGGGGTGAGGGGTGAGTGATTGGGGAGTAGGGAATAGGGAGTAGGGGGCAGTAAGGCAATCTACCGGTTATCTTCTATATGCTTCGGGTTGACCAGTCTTTTGAATTCCAGGCTTTTATCGCCAAAATTTACCAAGAGGCCTATTTCCATGTTATAGGCTTCCAGATAATTTTTCCCTTGAGCAAGGTGAATGGAATCCAGATTTGTAACTGCTTTTAGTTCGACCATGATACAATTTTCTACGAAAAAATCAACCCTGCGCGTTCCAATGGGTTGACCTCGGTAATAAATGGGCATTTCCATTTCTCTTGAAAAAGCGAGACCCGCTAACTTCATTTCAATTTCCAGGGCCCTCTGATAAATAACTTCCTGGAATCCGTTGCCAAGCGTACTATGTACTCGCATCGCACAACCAATAATCGTTCTGGTTAAATCACTGAATTTCATTGGAGTTAGTTTTAATGAAAAAATATCCCTTACATGCCCCCTTTATAAAATCCTAACAATAAAATTACGATTTTGGATTTTCTTCGATCCAGAAAATTCATCTCTTTCCCCGTTCCCCTCTCTCCCAATCCTAAAATCCCCCCAAATCGTGGTTCAGACAAAAAAGCAACGCGCTGATGGGGAAGAAGGCATAAGATGAGAGAACTGATCGAGCAGTGAAAAAAGCATGGTCTATTCAAATAAAGAGGAGGACGCATCTTGGGTGATACCCCCCCAAAAAAAACAAAACCCGTTGCATGTTTTTGACTTGCAACGGGTTTTTACTTTCCGGGCGGAGGAGGAGGGATTCGAACCCCCGGTACGCTCTCACGTACGTCTGTTTTCAAGACAGGTGCAATAAACCGCTCTGCCACTCCTCCGTGCTGTAAAAGCGGGGCAAATATAGACCCTTTCTTTGAATTGGGCAACGTTTGGTCTGGTCTTTCCGTTATTTAGAAGTAACAATACTTAACTCCATGAGGTTCCTTTGCTCCTTCTTTTGCCTTTTATCGGTTCTTGCTACGCAAGCCCAAACCAGTCCGCAGGAAAAAACCGTCCCCTCCAAAATCGAACGCGTGACCGTCTTCCTTCAGGGGGCGCAGGTAATCCACAAAGCGGAAACGGCGCTTTCCCCGGGAAAGAGCGTATTGGTAATTAAAGGGCTATCTCCGCAGATGGACCCGGCGAGCTTGAAGACCACCGCCACCGGCCAATTCACCCTGCTCTCCGTCAACCACCGCCGCAACTACAGCGAGCAGCGGGAAAAAACCGCCCGCGTCACCGCGCTGGAACAAACCATCGCCCTAACACAGGACACGGTCAACCTCGTCAAAGCCCATCTGCAGGTCCTGGATCAGGAAGCGGCTTTCCTGCAAGCCAACCAGTCGATCGGAGGTAAAGACAAGGCCTATGCGCTGGAGGAGCTGAAGAGCATCAGCACGTTCTACGCGACCCGTCTGCGCCAGATCCAGGAGGAAAAGCTGGGCCTGACGAAAAGGGTTCAGGATTTGGAAAAACGCATCCGGCAACAGCAGAACCAACTCCGCGAATTCCAGCAAGCTCAAGCCCAGGTGTCCGGCGAAGTGGTTGTAACGGTTGAGGCAGAAGCGGCTACCAAGGCGGTTTTCGAACTTTCTTACTTAGCCAACCAGTGCGGATGGTTCCCGAATTACGACCTCAAGGTGCGCTCCATCGCCGAGCCGATCGCCCTCAGTTATAAAGCCGGGGTGTATCAAAATACAGGGGAAGACTGGAATAATGTGCGGCTTCGGTTTTCCAATGCCACCCCCAATGAGAGCAGCACGGCGCCGGTATTGCCGCCGTATTACCTGCCGCCTGTCCCGCCGCCTTATAGCTACCAAAGGCCGGCAGGTATATACAATCCCAACGTAAGGCGGGTAACCGGGAAAATTACCGATGAAAAGGGCGAGCCCCTTGTCGGGGTAAATATTTTGATAAGGGGAACCGCCTTAGGCGCAGTAACCGACCTGGACGGCAATTATTCCCTCCTGGTACCTCAAGGGGCTCAATCGCTGGAGATCTCCTATACCGGGTTTCAAAATCAGGAACTGATAATTAGCAGCGAACGCATGGACGTGCGGCTTAGCGAGAGTTCTGAACAGTTGAGCGAAGTCGTCGTGACGGGAATGGGAGTCAGCAGGGGCCGTGTTTCCTTAGATACACGCCAAGCCCCCAAAAGAGAAGAGCCCGCCGCAGCGCCTCCTCCTTCCTCAACGCTAGAAACCGCCACTACCGTCGAATTCGAGCTCCAAATCCCGTTTACGGTCCCTTCCGACGGTGAAAAATACACCGTGGTGCTGGCAAATGTAAGCTTGAACGCCAGCTACGAATACCAGGTAGTTCCCAAACTGGAGAAATCGGCCTACCTCACCGCCTTTGTCACCGACTGGGAGCAGCACAACCTCCTCGAAGGGGAGGCCAACCTCTTCTTCGAAGACACCTACCTGGGCCGCTCGTTGCTCGATACCCGGTTAGTGACAGACACCTTGAAGCTCTCCTTGGGCCGGGACCGAGGCGTTTCAATCGACCGCCAAACGGTGCGGGAGTTTACCCGCCGCAGCTTTGTCGGGGCCAAGAAAACCGAAACGCGCACCTACCGCATCCTCGTTCGCAACGCCAAAGCCCAGCCCATCAAAATCGTGGTGTACGACCAAATCCCGGTTTCGAGAAATAAAGAGATTGAAGTGACCCCCATCCAGCTTTCCGGAGGCGAGCTCCGTTCAGAAACCGGCCAGGTGACCTGGACCCTCCAACTTGCCCCCGGGGAACAAAAGGAACTTCTCCTCCAATACGAAGTGCGCTATCCCAAAGGGATGAACCTGAAGGTGGAATAACAGGGGTTTTATAGGTGGAAGAAGCACCGGTTGACATGGAAAAAGCCGGCAAACCCAGCCGGTGGAATACGCTGCGGACGCTACGTACCCTCTTGTATTATGGTTTTTGACATGGTCATTTCATTCGGTACATTTCCGATCCCGCCAGGAGGAAGGCGCCGAGCCCAAAATCTTCAAAATCGGGGATTTTGCCGTACGAAAGCGGCTGGCCTTCTTTGGGTTCTTTGCCAGTGCTTTGGACCCAGCCCAGGAAGCCGTTGGGGTGCAATGCCTCTTTGGCCATCGCATTCCAGGCGTTAACCGCTATGGGCCGGTAGATTTTCCCTTTCAAGACGCCGTGATTCACCCCCCAAGCCATGCCAAAGGCAAACATAGCTGTGCCCGAGGTTTCTTTTCCTCCAAAATGCCCCGGGTCGTGCAGGCTGACGTTCCAGAACCCGTCTTCCCGCTGGACCTTGGCCAGGGCGGCGGCCATGGTTTTGAAATCCTGGAGGTATTCTTTGTAATGCGGATCGTTTTTGGGAAGGATTTCCAATACCCTGGCCAGGGCGACAAACACCCATCCGTTGCCGCGCGACCAGTAGCAATCTTCGCCGTTGGGTTCGGTATACGGTGGGTCGAAATCGCCGTCGCGCCACCAAAGCCCATCCTTGGGGTTGAACAAACCGTTGGCGCCGTGCCTGGTTTTGCGAAGTGGTACATGGCATACATGCGATCAAAGTAAGCCTTGTCCTTGTAGATCACGCCCAGCTTGGCAAAAATCGGCATGCCCATCTGGATGGCGTCGATCCAGTTCCAGTCGTCTACTTTGGGCGTACGCATCATGCTGTCGATGGAGGCTTTGATGTATTTGATCCGCTCTGGTTTGGGGTCAATCAGGTACAGGTCGATGTAGGTCTGTCCCGCGCATTGGTTGTCGGCGTTGCGGGTATAGGTATCCCCGTCCCGAAGGTTCCAGCGGTGAAACTCCGCCCAGCGCAGGGCGTAATCGTAATAGGCCGGATTGGGGTCGATTTGGTACAGCGCCATCAGCCCTTCGTAATACACGGCGCGCGTCCAGATATTACTGGCTCTCTCCTTGTTCGTGATAATGGTTTTTCCTGCATCCGGCCATTTCTTCATGAAGTAGGCATTGGCCGTACGCATGTTTTCCAGGATGGCTTCCTTTGCCACCGGCATTTGTCCATTGCCGTTTGTCCCAAAAAGGTCAAGGCAGCGAATGCGCAAAGTAAGGATAGGTGTTTCATTTTATTAAAATTCAAGGTTTTAATTATAACATCTTCTTTAGCCCTTCATACCGCACCTTCCAATCCTTCGGAAATCCCGGCGCAGCCGCTTCCGGCCCGTTTTCCCATCCGGCGGCCATCATGGCTACAGCAGTGAGCAGCCCACCGTTGCCTGGCAGGTAAATGCGCAGGCGTTTGTCCTGGTAGTTATGCCCGTTGACCAGGTAGGTGTTTTTCTGAACGTCCAGTAGTAAGGCGTTGACGGCTTCTTCCGGCAAGCCCAGGCGGGCAGCGCACATAGCCAGCATGGGGTAATCCCAGCCCCAGGTGGTTTTCCAGTTCCAGTCCCGCATAATTTCCTGAAAGGTCGCTTTCATTTTGGCGGGATCGGCCATGCCCACGTCGGGAAGCATCCCGTAGGCGCCTGTCACCACAGGATGATCTTCCCGGTTCTCCATTCGGGTATACGCCTCCGTCGCCCGGGCAGCCGGGAGATACAATCCACCAAACGCTGGGAGCGGAGCGATCCGGTCGATAACGTCCTGCCATTTGGGATCTGGCGCCATGCCCAGTCTGGTTCGCCAGGTTTGGGCTACTTGCAGGGCGAATTTCCAATAAGCCAGCTCAAACGGCGGATCGTCGGTCTCGGTGGCGGGAAAGATTTCTTGTGCCGGAATAAGAGGGTGGCAAAGGTGGTAGCGCTGGTCCGCTTCGCTGAATTGGGCATACGACGCCATAAACCGGGCAGTTTCGAAGACCAGGTCTTTGTACTGGTTCAGGGTTTCGGCGGTGGGGCGTTGCCGGTAAAGCAGCTCGGCAAAGTATACGGGATGCGGTTGCTGCCAGGCGAGGAATTCGCCCACGCTGGAAGGGCTCGAACGGCCCTCCGGGCCCGTCATTTTTTGCCACCGCACGCCTTCGTACCCTTGACGCTGAGCGGTTTTGCGAGCTTCTTCCATGACTGCAGCATACCAGGGCATGCTTTTTTCCAGCAAGCCGATCCGGTTCCACAAAGCAAAATGGACGCCATGCCACCAGTGCATTTCGAGGTGGAATTTGCCGTACCAGCTGTTGAACGTCAGGCCGGTTTCCTGGGGCGGCAGCGAGCCGGCGCATTGTACTTTCGTGAGGTATTGAGACAACACCACCCGGCGCTCCAGCTCAAATGCCCTTGGATCGGCGCCCCCGGAAAAGTCGATGGCCCCGCCGGCACTCCAGAAGGTCTTCCAGCCCTGGATACTACTGCGCTGTGTGTCGGCAAAGCCGGGAAGCGGACGGGTATGGGGCGTTGGACTAAACCATACGCCGCATTCCACGTGTGTGGTTTTATTGCCGGGGGTAAACTCAAAAGTATGGGGTTGAGCCTGGCGCCACGTCCCACGCCCAGCCCATTGTAGCCCGACTGCGTATTTGTCCTGATCGAGGGTGCGCATGACGAGGGCCGTCTTCGGGGATAGCGTCACCATTTGACTTTGGTGCTTCTCCGGGTGTTCCCAATCGTAGCCCGGACACACATGGCAGTCTTTACCATAGGGAAACCGGAGCCTGATTTTCAATCTTCCCTGAGCAATCAGGGGGGAAGTAATCCGAAAAGCGATCCCGTCTTTTTGCTGGTGTCCATAGAGCGTAACCCGGACCGGAACGCCTTCGATGAAATAGGAAGTGGTCAATCCTCCCGTCCATAGGTCGAGTTCTTGCCTTAAATTTTCCAGGTCAGTGATGGCGGCTTCCTGCCCATTGGCTTTGTACAGTGCCAGTCCCACCAGGCCGAGGTGGAGGCGGTGGGGGTTGGCTCTGAGGTAATTGGCCGCTTCGGCTTTCCGCCCATCCCGGTGTTGAATAGCGATAGGGATGCGTTGGTTGTTGCACTATTCGTATTCCTGCAGGACTTCTTCCAGTTGGTAATTCCCGTCATTGGGAAACCGGTGCCAGCCCCATTGCGACTGGGTTCCAAGCGAGACGCCGCTTTCGTAATATTCGGGAAAAGACTGTAGTCCGGAAACATCGGCGGTGAAAGCAAATTCGCCGTTGCCTACGGTTAGAGAGCTTAAAGAATCGGATTCAGTTAACCGGATTTTATGCCTGGAAACCAGGGCTTTGCGGTCGATCGGTTGACCCAATGCCTCATGCCTGAGGCCCAAGACCGCAACCAGCAGAACAAGGGATGCGATTCGCAGAACGTGTGTCATAACTTCCGTTTTCAATAGGACGATTTAACGCAACAAAGTCGCGCTTAACAGGCCAACGACGACTTCATTGGCGATGGCGCTTACCCTGAGGTACTTTAATTCTTTATTCGGATTTAATGGCAAATCGAGCACGGTGGCTGCCCCTCCGTCGATGACGCGGTCGGAATACCCTTTGATTGACGTATATGGCCCTCCCGGAAAGCCCATCCAACCGGTTTTTAAATGCACCCGTAACGGAGCGGGGCTTTCCCAGTCAAAAGGCAAACCCATCCCGCAAATAATCCTGTTCGATCGGATGCCAGGTATCCGGGTTTACCAAAGGAAGGACCTCCATCGATCCATCCGCGTAACCCACTGTTACGTTTCCATTGGTTAGTCTGCTTTGCATGGCGTTGGTCGTGCCTGCCATCAGCAGGTAGATCTGGCGCGCTTTGCCTGATAAAGGGAATTTCCGCCTCGTCGGGGAAATTATCCCACCGGGAAGTGAAAAGGACGTTGGGCGTATTTCCAGGGCCCGGGGTGGCGAACGGAACCCCCAGCGGGGTGGCGATTTTCCCTTCGTGCCCCGCCAAGGCTCTTAGCCCCTGGTCGGAAAGCGCTGGTTTGACCAGGGGGTAGCACCAGTTTCCGACGCCTTGCAGCGGAATCTGGACGGTAGGGTAGGTGGCGCGGGGGAATTCGTAGCGGTGCTCAAAGAGCTGACTGACGCGGTCGTTGAAAAAAGGAGACAAATCAACGGTTTCCCAGGTTCCGGTGGAGATCGGCCTCAGGTTCCAGTGTGTGAGGTTTCGGATCGCCTCCTCCCCGTTTTGCCAGAGGAACTTCAGGGAGATCGTTCCCGGGGTCCAGTCTGCCGAGCGGAGAGCTATTGGTGCGGAAATCGCTCCTGGCGCCAGAGAAACTCCGGGGTGCAGCGTTTTCCCGGAATAGGGGTGCTGGATTTCTATCTGTACCGGGGTGTGCAGGTTATTTTGAAGCTGGAAAACAACGCCGTCCGCAGGTTGGTGTTTGGCAGGAAGGAGGGCAACTGGGTCCCGGATTTCAAGGTTCAAAGGAGCCCACCACGTAAAAGCGCCCTGCCGGAGCTGGATAAAAACGGTAGGAAAGCCGGAGGAAGACAGGGCTTTAGCCTGGAATCCCTTGTCGTTTTTCCGAATAGTGGACAGCGCTCCCTGCGGGTCGTATACTTGCTTCAGGCTCGCCGAATGGGTTCGAAAGCGGACGGTTCCTCCAGCGGGGTAAACCACACTGGCGCCCGCCGAATCCATCTCCGCTCCGCTCCATTCGATCGCCAGCTCATACTCCGCCGCCGGGCTGGCGCGTATCTCAACTAAAGGGAATCCCACCGCGTCGTTTACCGGTTTCCAATCTACTTTAACGTTATTTATTTTTACCGTAACAATGTTTTCTTTTATTGCTTTTGTTCTGAAAACAAAAGCCATGGGCTTAGCGAAGGCGGGCTTGATCCGGTAGCGGTCGGTGTTTCCATTGCGTTCAAAGTGGAAAGCGATGTCCGGAACCTCGAGGACCGCCTGGTTCCAGGCATCGGGAAGGCCGGGTTGGATGGTTAAAATGCCTTTCAGCGCGTCGGGCCGGATGCCGAAAAGGCCTTCGACCAGGGTTCGGGCCGCGATGCCGATGGGGTCGGCAAAGTCCCGGTACAGTTCTCCGCGAAAGGCATCGTAGAAGGAAAGTTGCTGGAAAGAGCCTGGACTTGCCCCGAGGTACATGCTTTCCACCAAAGCGCTTTTCCATAGTTGAAACGCCTCCTCTTTTCTTCCGGATTGCCAGTAGGCCAGGGAGGTGTGCAGCACTTCGGAATAAGCGACGTTGTTGACCGACCAGGTATAGGGCATCCAATTGGTGGTGGACAAGGTGTGCAATCCAGACGGCGCCCCTTCTGCCTGGATGGGAATATGCGGGATATGGCAATCGACGTAGCGAAGGCATTGGTACGCTTGAAAGGGATCGGCGACCTCGGAATCCAAAGCGTGGTAAATGGTCCACAGCCCGGCGGAGGGGTGAAGCGGTTTTTTACCCAGCGCGTCCTGAAATTCGGCATACCAGCCCTTGTCCGGCATCCATAAGTGTTGGTTCATAGCCTGGTGGATCCGGCCGGCTTCCTCCTGAAACGGCGCAGGGTCTTCTCCAATCAGCCCGGCCAGGAACGCGGCAAAGCGGTTGGCTTTGTAATTATAGGCCGAAGAATGGGTCACGCCGCCGCCGCTGTATTCCAGGGCGTCGCTCGCCCAAATAGCGCAGTAGGCATCGTAAAGCCCATCGCCGTCGCCGTCGAAATTGCGTTTTTCCCAAGCCAGGTGCCGCTGAAGTACGGGCCAAATCTCCCGGGCGTAGGCCAAGTCCCCGGTCCATTGCAGGTGGCGGATCAACTGGTCGATGAACACCAAATTCATGTCGTAATGATGGGCCTGAAACTGCCCGCCCGGGTTTCGGCAAATATACCCGCTGGAGAACAAGGCCGTACCGAGCGTTTCTTTTTGCCGGGCAAAATTCAGGGCCGTATCGGGTGTAATGGGACCGGTTTCCGGGGTGGTAAGCTGCGATTGGGCGTACGCGTCGAAATGGGTTCTGGCGCGGTCGTGCCATCCCAGCGGGTCGGCGGCATAGGGGCCCCGCCAGCCATTAAGGCGCATACGCCATGCTACGGCGCCGTGGAGGAAAGAAGGGGCTTCCCAAATGGCATCGGCGGCCACCGCGAGGGCGCCGCCAAACGGGTTGATGAAAGCGTCGGGCGTTTGCAAAACCACTCTTCCTGCGAGCGCGCGTTGGGCTAGAAACGCCTGGTCAAAAAGCGCCGGCAGGCTGTCGTATTCTGGCGGCTGATTTATTGACGTCTGAACCGAGAAAAAAAAGGGTTGGCCGGAGGAAAGCGGCAAGAGGCCAGTCAAAGCAGGTGCGCCTGCGGCTTGGGACTCCCAAAATGCGGCAGGACTGGACTGCAGGTTGGCATCGCCCACGCGTAAGGTCATGGAAGGAGGAACCACCCCGAAAAGCTGTTTTTGAGGCCCGAAAGCGGTCCCGGATGTCTCGTTCGCCGGCCGGTGCTGGATTTCGTATCGCTCCGCCTCGCTTAACGTCCGCCCGGAGCCATAATGAAGGGTGAACGCATGGCCTTTCAGGCTGAACACGTTATCCGCACAATATTCGGGTAGCAGGTAAAAGCTGGATTCTGGGTCGGCGCCTATGTCCCCATCCCGGTTGAACCGCTTCCCCGTTGCGCCTCCAAAGGACCAGAAAAGTTGAACTCCGGGAGGAATATGTTCCGCTTCCATTTTGACCAGGAGGCCTTCCGCATCGGTCCTGGCAACAACGGATAAAAGCAAACGGCCCTTTCCCAGGAGGGGATCTTCTACGGTGTACTGCATCGTTCCTGGATAGTAGGTGGCGGTGATGGCGTTCGCATGGATAAGCCATTTGCTGGAATCGCCCGCCAGAATTCCCATAGCCATGCTGCCTCCCATGCCGGGGAGGTACAGGGCAAATTGGGGCAAATCCCCCGCTTCCACCCGGAACGCGGTATTCCCGCCGTAAAGGGCGCGGTTAAACCGCCGGTTCCCGTTTTGGATCACAAAGCCGTCTCCGTCGGGTTTATACCGGATCGCCCGGGGAATGCCGTGCCAGAGCCCGGAGGGCTCGGTTTCTCCGGCTGGCCCCGGTTGAGGGAAAGCCGATCCGAAAGACAATCCAAAGATCAACAAGGCGAAAAGGGCGCGCATGCTATGTTTTTTTTGTCCATCCCGCCATTTAGTAACCAGGCGTCAAAGTAACAGGGCCCAGCAGCCCGGAGGGCAGGGGTTGCCACCCGGAGGCGTCGAATAGCCCTTCTTTGTTGCGGTTTTCGCTCAACCGGGCAGGGAAATTGGTGTTGTAAAATTTCTTCCAGGGAACGCCCTTTTTGTCCATATCGGCAATGCGGTTGGCCATGAGGTTGGAAACGTATACCTCCAGAACGTTGGTGTCCATCAGTTGCTGCTCGTCGATGATAGCGGTGTATCGCGGGCCGGTAAGCACGGCCAGTTCCTTTCCGTTTAGCCATACCCGGGCGGTTTCGGCAACGTTTCCCAGATCGAGTTTCCAGCGTTTGGCGCTGGTTGGAGGCTGGTTAAAAGCAAGGCTATACCGGGCGGTGCCGGAGAAGCGTTCGGCCTTGGTCCCTCCAAGGGTCGTCCAGGAACCCAGGGTTGGCGATTCATAGGGATCTGGGATTTCTGGTCCCCCTTCCATAAAGCGGGTTTTCCAAACGCCGTCCAACGGAATGGAAGGGCCGGAGGGCTCGAAATAACTCCAGGGAGCGCCCCAAATCAGGTATTCGCTCACTTTCAGAATAGCGCCGGCGCCATGCTCCAGTTGGATGCGGACCTCCAGTTGGCCGGCTTTTCCGGGCTGGGTTTGGGCTATACCCGTTTTTCCGGTCATGGGGTCAAACAACAAGACGCTCTTTCCCTTAGCAGCCAGGGGAACCCAGCCATCCAGGTCTTTGCCCGACCAGTTGGCGATAAAATACACGATCTCGTTCCCTATCCGGCGCCGGACGAAATCCAATCCCTGGTCGGTCAGTTGCTCCCGTTGCACACCGGCCCCGCTCAACAACGGTTCCAGGCTGGCGCCTATGCCAAACAGACCTTTAACCCCAGATGAAGCAGGTCCGATTTCCTGAACCAGCCGGGCAAACTGCGCTTGCCGTTTGTCCAGATCGCCAAATCCCGGTACCCCTTGGGGCAGCTTTTGGTGTACCAGCACCAACCCGTCGCGCTGTGCCAGAGCCGCGAGTTTTTCCATGACGTCCAACGGAATAAACCGGCATTCGGGCAGCAGGATAGCGCGGTAGGCATTTCCTCCGGTATGGAGTTTGCCGTCCCGGACTTCCAGCCCGAGAATCTGGTTATCCGAGATGAAATCAAACGCAAACCCTCTGTTTTGCAGGGTGTCTGCCACTGCCTTGAGGGTCATTCCGTCCATCCCTTTCTCCCCTCCGTCAAAATGCTGGAGCATTTCCCGGGAAGGATGGGCGTAGGCGTCGAAAATGGGAAAATACACGAGGAGGTCGTTATCCGGCTGGCCGGATTGGAGAAAGGCCTGGGTGCGGGCCGCATACTGGTTAAGGGCGCCCCAATCATTCCAAAGGGAATTGCGGGGATTGGCATGGATGGCGGCGTAAAATAACCGCCCCGGCCAGGGTTCTCCCGGAGGGGAGTAGCTTGTGCCGTGATAGACCACGTGATTGATTCCTCCCAGGAAATAGCGATCGAGGTTTTCTTTCAGGTGGGCCAGGTTGGATCGAAAATGTTCGTTGAGCCAGGTGGCGGCTTCCGCGGCGGCCAGCGGTTTGCCTGCAACGTGGGCGGCCGAGCTGGCGAATTTGATCTTGGTGATATCCGTCCCTTCCGTTTCGGGAATGCCGGAAGCGGCGTAGAGGTCGAGGATATTGGCAGGGGAGCCATGCCCCTGGTTGCGAATCATTTTGCCTTTGGTATTCGCCCAGGCGCTCCATTCCTTGGTAAAGGTTTCCAGGAGCAGGTCGGAGATGGTTTGGCGGTAGTCGGAGCGTACACGCAGGTTCTTTTCGGGGTCGTCGTTGCCAAAAAGGGCAGGGAGGCAGCTGCGCAGGTCGTACCCCCGGCGTTTTTGGAATGCAGCGAATAATTCCGGAGTCCAGTCGCCTTGTCCCTGGGCGTCGTCGACTTCGTAGCTGTCGTTGAAGAAGGCCCGCAAACCAGTTAAATCCCTGTCTTGAAACGCCTGGTCGAACCGAGCCAGGTAGTTTCTTATGGGCGTAGTTGAAAAATGATCGATCACGTTGCCTTCGCCGCCCGGCGCGGCGCGCTCTACCATTTTGCCGTGATTACCCTGGAAGACGGCGTAGAGGGTCCAGGTTCCTTTGGGCGCTTTCCATTGAAGATGGCCTTGGTCGTCCACATTTGACGTAAGATCCAGCATTTTACCTTTACTGGAATAGGCTATTATGGTCTGCGGCATCAACTTTTTCGGAAACCGGACCTGATCGATTGCCATGGCCTGGAGGTTTTTATTGGAGGCCACCGGCTCGGCAAGATCGCCAATGGCCGGCGGTCTTTTTGGGCTATCCAGGCGGGAATCTGGGCCAATTGGGGGTTGCTTTGGGCGTATTTCTGGTATGGGGCGTTGGGGACGACCCGCAGGATAGGTTTTTGCTCAAAGACAACTGGTTCGGAGAGGGATTCCCCTTTGTTCAGGGTAAAGGTTTTATAGGCTACGTATTTGCAGGCATCGGCTTCGTTTACCCAGGGACCTCCGAAAGGCCACCCGGTACCGGTCGCCATATCGATGCCCATTCCGAGGCGTTTGGCTTCCTGCAGGGTAAACTCCAGCAGGTCCACCCATTGGGGAGACAAAAAATCGATGAAGCGGGCTTCGTCGCCGATCGTGCCAAAGATGGGGGTGAGTTCGAGTCCTCCGATCCCGGCCTTTTGGTAAGCTTCCATTTCTGCAGTGATGCCTTCCCTGGTGACGCTGCTTCCATGCCACCACCAGCGGGTCCAGGGCTGGGTTTCCTGGCGGATTTCGGGCCAGGCCAGCGGATCTGAAACGAATTGGGCAGCGAGCGTTCCTGTCCCGCAAAGCAGATTGGCCAGGATCAGGACGAACAGGGCGGATTTAATAGTCGGTATTTGCATGCTGGGCGATTCTTGAATTGGAATAAAGCGAACGGTTAAATTTCCACGGCGTAGACCTGGCTTTTCCCCTCAAAGTTGGCTCTGAAAATTACCCACTTGCCATCCGGGGAGAAATGCACATTGGGCTCCAGGCGATAATCGTGGCGTTTCATATTGACCAGCCGTTCGGATTCAAGCTTGTTCTTTTTCGGGCGGAAAAGGTAGATCCACATTCCATCGGGGGCTTTTGCTACTTGAGTCGGGTTGCCTCCATCTCCGCAGAAAAGCTTTTGGTTGTGGGAGATGTTGAAATGGATAGACCACTCGTTGCGCGTCATTTCATAGCGGACAGGTTTTCCGTTCGACAGCCGGAAGCCGGCCAGGTAAAAGGTTTCTCCTCTCGGAATTTGGAGATCGTACCAAATCGTTTGGCCGTCCCAGCTCCAGAATTCATGTCCGGCGATTTCCCGGTCGACGGTGCGGGTGTGAATCTTGGTTACGGCTTTGGTTTGCACATCGATGTTCCAAATCCGGTCTACCTTGTGCCAGGGCCCTTCGTGGCAAAACATAAGGTTGTTGGGATTGGTGGTGGAAAACTGGATATGGCCCAACCAGGTGTTTTCGGAATGGATTTTGGTTATCGCTCCGGTTTCCAGATGGAGGGTAAACAACGTATGGGGAATTTGGGCATCGAAAATGCGGTCGAAATAGTCTCCTTTGGCTGGAAATTTCTGATAAATGGAATCTTTGGCCGGAGCGGCCCAGGTTCCGGCCAGAAGGGTTTCGTCGGCATTCAGCGTGGAGATCGAGCCTTTAAAATCAGCAGGAAAAACATAGACCAGGCGGGTGGTATGCCGGTCGATATGGGAGGCAAAGACGCTGTCTTTGACCTGATAGAATACTTCCCGTCTTTTCCTGCCAACGATTTCCCCGGATTTTCGGGAAAGCTGGCCGGTGATCTGAGCCGTTTCCTGGGTTTGGAGATTGACGGAAAACAGTTGCATGCTTCCTCCGGAAAAGCGGTAGTAGACCATTAAATCGGCTTTTCCGTCGGGGGTTTTGATAAAAGGGTTGTTGTGAAAATAGAAGCTTTCGTTGGGCCCATCGGTGTGGGTCAGGCGCTTGATCCGGCGCCCCGTGTCTTTGTCGATCCATTCTTTGGGCATGGGCGTTTGGGATCCCGTTTCGAGCACTGGCGCCTGGGCTGCCAAGGATTTAGCGAAGAGGAGGGTCGTCGCCAGAACCAAATAGAGGAATATCTTTTTCATATAAACAGGTTTTCAGGCGTTACCGTTTACCCGCCGTCGGGCCGGGCCAGTTGTCTGTCCGGAAGGGCCCTGCGGGGAGGCAAGTTTCGTTACTAAAGAATTACTACCGCTCTTCTAATCCATGTGAAACACCTCCTTCAAAGGCAAAGCGACGGGTTCGTTATCCGGGTGGGTATCCATCAGGTCTGCCATGTAGGCCCACCACTTTTTCACGATGGGGTGGTGCGGCAAATCTTCTTCCCGGGAATCGGCCCGTAGTTTTTGCACGGCAAAAAGCGTAAGCGTTTCTTCGTCCAGAAAGATGGAATAGTCGCTGATCCCGGATTCAGAAAGCAAAGCTTCCAGTTCCGGCCAAATGGCGTCGTGGCGTTTTTTGTATGCTTCCGCACACCCCGGTTTGAGCTTCATTTTGAAGGCGTTGCGTCGCATAGTTGTAGGTTATTTAACCGTGACTTGAATGCGGGTTCGGTTATTTCCACCGGGCTGAACGTACAGCACCTTATTTTCGGCATCATAGTGCCATCCTGCCGGCGAGGAAGCTTGTTTCAGTGCCGTCAAACCCCCGGTAGCCGGCAGTGCAGTTCCGGCGGAGGTAACCAGCGCAGGGGCTGAATCCCTTCGAATTGCCAGCAAATAGGACCGTTCGACGACAGCAAAAGGACCTTTCGGGGTGTCGATGACGACCAGCACCTCCCCGCCCGTTTCTTTACACGAGATATTCGTTTGGGCAAAAATCCCTTTTTGGTAATCCAGCGATGTCCCATCGTCGTCGTACAGGGTGAACGCCGATTCGCCTTTTGGGAAAATCTCCAGCGTGAAGAAATTCGCTGGTTTTTCCCCGATGTATTGCACGGGCTCCTGAAGGGGGATAATGGCGCCTCCTTTTACCAAAATGGGGATTTGGTCCAACGGAGTGAGCACCTGCAGGTATTGTTTTCCTTCGTATTTCTTTCCGGTAGTATAATCGAACCAGGTTCCTTCGGGCAGATAAACCTCGCGGGTTTGAGCGCCTTTTACCGTGACCGGGCAGACCATCATCTGGCTGCCCAGGAAGTATTGGTCGGCAATGGCATCAACTTTTTCTTCTTCTTGTTGTTCCAGCGCCACAGCCCGCATCAGGGGCATGCCGGTACGGTACATATCGTAAGAATGGCTGTAGAGGTAGGGGAGGAGGCGATAGCGGAAGAGGGTGTATTTTTTAAAGTTTTTCAATCCCTCTTCGCCATAGTTCCAGGGCTCTTTGTACCCGGGGTGGTCCATACCAAACAAGTGAGCTACCGGGCTGAGCAAACCAAACTGACACCAGCGGATGTAGAGCTCGGGGTCGGCGTCGTGCTCGAACCCGCCCATACAGTGGGCCCAGTTGCCGACTCCGGAAAGGCCGATGTTGATTCCCGCTTTAATCACCGGGGCGAAATATTGCCATTCGCTGGGCCAATCGCCCGCAAAAATGAAGGGATAGCGCTGGATCCCGGCATATCCTTCCCGGGTGTGGTTCATCCCGCGCATGCCGTTAAAGGCGCTGAATTTTTCGTATGGGGCTTTGGCATAAGCAATGGGGAACACGTTGTGCAATTTTTCCGCTTCGAGGCCGGTAGGCCCCACTTTGTCGCTTTCGTTGGCCATGGAACCGAAGGCGCTTCCTTCGTCTGTTTTGAAAAAGCGGGCGCCGATACCGGCTACGTTCATCACGCCGTTTTGCCACCACCAGTCGACGGCTTTGGGGTCGAAAAAGTTGACAAATTCTCCGGGGTTGCCGCCTTCTTTATAGGTATAACCGAGGGTCCTGGCCTGGTCGAGAAGCGTCAGCTTGTTGCCGTTGTCAAACCGGGGCCGGATGTGTACCCCGGCCAGGTTGATGTGCATCGCGTAAAGGCTGTCGAACATGCTTTTGGGGTTGGTAAAGGTTTCTCTCCATTCGAAAGAGGTAGCGCCTTTGCCCCCATTTTTTCCAAACACCCTCCAGGTGGAGTCCAGGTGTAGGATATCGATAGGGATACCCAATTCCCTGAATTTTCGAACCAGATGGACAACATATTCCCCGGAGGTTTTTTCTTCATGCCCCCAGGTGCCGCCACTATAGGTGCCTACTTGGAGACCGAGCGCAAACTGCGGCATCAGAGGCGCTTTGCCCGTAAGTTGGGTGTACTGGTCCAGGATAGCCGGGAATGTTGGGCCGTAGATCACGTAATAGTCCAGCTCTCCGTTTTTGGCTTTGAAACTATACGCGCCGGGTTGGGTTGCCCCCATATCCCATTCATTGGCAAACGAATTGTGGAGAAAGATACCGTAGCCCCGGGTGCTCATGAAAAAGGGCACCGGGCAGTAATTGGCCTGAAGGACGTTGTACGCGCCGATGATATGAGGGCGCGCATTGCCTCTGCCCACGTTGAGCTTGACTAGTTTGTTGCGCTGATCTACAAAGTCCATGCGTTCGCCAAAGCCGAAAAAGTGCTCGTCGGGGCCCAGTTGTTTCCTGCACAGGACGGCGTCGCCTTCTTTCTGGGCGCCGCCCGATCCTTTCAAGGCGGTTTCAGAGAGCAGGGGAGCGCCCTCGGCAGTGAATACGTCGACCGCAAACGGCGTTTTCTGGACGATGACTTTTAAACGCGCCGTTTGAAAGACAAACCGGGCTTTCTCTTCAGATGCGCTGATCGCCATTTCCGGCCATTGATACGCTACGACCATCCAGGGCTCGTTGTCCTCAAATTTCCGGTTCCAGCTCGTGCGCACCCGGATCATAGAGGGGGTGCAAAACTCCAGGCGCACGTCGGCGCGTTCATTGGAGAAAAAAAACGTATTTCCATTTCGGGCGTAACCGCCAGCGTACGCTCCGGGGCCGGATTGGGCGGCTAAAAACCCGTGGAGGGACAAGGAAAGAAGAACGATAAGAGAAAAATGAAAAACGCGCATAACCGTGAATTGAAGGGGGACCGGGAATTGGAAAAAATGCCGGAGCGTGCTGGTAAAGCGCCTAAGCGGCCACTTTTACCAACACGCCCGTCAAGGTAAGCGATAAATCCGGTCTACAAGTAGCCAGGATTTTGCGTATACAAGCCTTTTTTCACATCGAGCTGATCCTGGGGAATCGGATAAATGATGAATTCGTTCTTCATCGGCTGAACTTTGTTGCCGGTATCTTCCTTAGCTCTCCAGGCATTTATCACTTCCACCACTTTGCCGGTGCGGACCAGGTCTTCCCATCGGAGGTTTTCCCCGGCGAACTCTTTGCGGCGCTCATCCAGCAACATATTCAGGTTGACGCTGGAGACCGGCTTAAGGCCTGCCCGGGCGCGAATGGAGTTGACGATCCCGTCCACTTCGGTTTGCGTTCCGGATGCCCCCTTGCAGGATACATTCCGCTTTCATCATCAGGATGTCCGCATAGCGCAGAACGGGGTAGTTGATAGCCCAGTCAAAGCGATCGGCGCCTGCCTTTGCTTTATTCATGAACTTGTCGTAGAACTGAGCGTCTACGGTATTTCCGGCGGCATCCTTGTAGTCCAACTGGAAGGTGGGCTCTAAGCGGAGGTCGGTGGAATCGTAAGACGCCAGGAATTCATTGGAGATCCGCTTTGGCCCGTCGCCCGGGTTTCCCGCCGGCGAAGGTCAGGTTGGCGCGGCCCCATGCTTCGTCGTAGTACTCGGTGGGGAAGTAAGCGCCGGCGCCTTTGCCGCCAGTGATGTACTGCAGATCCCAAACGATTTCCGCATTGTTCTCACTGTCGTAGTCGAACACTTTGGCGTAGCTGGGCAACAAAGAGAACTTGTTGCTGCTGATGATTTCGTTGAGCAGGGTCAGCGCTTTGGCATACTCGTTGGAAGCCAGGCAAGGCCCGTCCGGGTGCAGTTTGGGCCCCGAGCGCATGAGATAGACCCGAGCCAGAATTCCTTTGGCGGCAAAGGCAGTGGCTCTCCCTCTGTCGGTAGAACCATAGCTATCCGGCAGGTTTTTGGCGGCAAAATCCAGGTCGGAAATAATCAGATCGTACACTTCGGAAACCGAACTGCGACCGATCGAAAGGGCTTCGGTGGGGGAAACCGACTTGGTAAAAATCGGGACTTTCCCAAACCATTTCACGAGATCGAAGTAGAAGTAAGCCCGCAGGAAGCGCGCCTCCGCTTCGTAGCGGGTACGTAAAGAAGCGTCGGTAAAGGCGCCCGGGTTTTTTTCGAGCTGATCCAGCACGGTATTGGCGCGCATGATGGCGTTGAACGTCGTATTCCAGAGCAGGCGGATGGTTCCCAGGGTGGACAGGGTGTTTAACAGGTTGTTGACGTTGTTCCAATCCCGCACGCCGGATACGCCGGGGGAATAGATATTATCCGATCTGGATTCGTTCATCACGACGTAAAAACTCGGGTAATCGACGTTGTTTTGCACGCCAAAGGCAGCATAGGCGCCGCTCAGGGCCTGGGTAAAATCGCTCTGCGTCAGGTAAAACCCGTTGCTGCCCGGATCGGAGATCGGCGTCAGGTCCAGATCATCCTCGCAAGCGTTCAGAACGAAGAAGGAGGCAATTATTAAAAAGAGTACTTTTTTCATTTCTTCAATGATTTAAAGGATCAGAAGGAGAGGTTCAGACCAAAGATGATCGACTTGGACAATGGGAAGGCGCCGTAATCGTCGCCGGCATTGTTCACGGCTTCCGGGTTAAACCCTCCGGTGTATTTATCGCCGCCAAACCAGTTTTCCGCAGTGGCGTAGATGCGCGCGCTGCTCAGAAGCTTGGTTTTCAGGGCGCCGCCCAGGTTATACCCCAGGGTAATATTGCGTATTCTCCAATAATCGTTTGGATAGAGCCAGTCGGTATTCTTGATCCGGCCAAAACTGGAGGTGGCTTTTCCTCTCAACCCGGCGCCCGGATTGTCGGCAGAACGCCAGCGGTCGCGGTGCAGGCCAAGGGTATTGTCGACATATCCCTGTCCGGTGCGGTCCATGGCGCGGCCAAAGGTCGAGTAGATCACGCCGCCCCATTGCCCCTGCATGAGGAAGCTCAGGTCAAACCCCTTGAACGAGAAGCTGTTGGTGACCCCCAGATAAAATCGGGGTTGGGATGGCCGGATAAGATGCGGTCGTCGGCAGTGATCACGCCATCGCCGTTGGCATCGAGGTATTTGGGATCGCCTTCCTGTTGGTTGCCATAGCGGGCAGCGCCGCCGTCGATATCCGCCTTGGAAAGGATACCGGCCATTTGTACGACGTAGATGCTGTACATGGGCTCGCCCACTTTGAGGATATTATGCGGGATGTCCCAATCGCCGCCGAGGATGGGCGTGTTTTCCGGGCCGAGCTGGACGACTTCATTGGCGTTGTGGCTGAAGTTGATGTTGGTGGTCCAGGTGAACTTGCCGGTCAGGTTGCGGGTGTTTAATTCCACTTCCCAGCCTTTGTTGAGCACTTCGCCGATGTTGGTCAACGCCGTGGTAAATCCGATGGCTGTAGGAACGGGAATATTCAGCAACAAATCGGTATTCCGCTTGGTATAGACGTCAAAGGAAGCATAGATCCGGTTGTCGAGCAACCCGAGGTCCAACCCGAAGTTGAGGGTTTCGGATTCTTCCCAGCTGAGGCCGCTGTTGGCGAAGTTGGTGGGAACCTGCCCCGGGGACGCAGCGCCGCCGAAGGAATAATTGTCAAATCCGAGCAACGACACGTGGGAGAAGTCGCCGATCCCGTTGTTGCCGGAAATCCCCCAGCTGCCGCGCAGTTTCATGCTGCTGATAAAGCCGATTTCCTTCATGAAGTTTTCTTCGGAAATACGCCATCCGGCAGAAACGGAAGGGAATACGCCCCATTTGGTGTCGGGACCAAACCGGGAGGAGCCGTCGCGGCGGATCGATGCCGACAGCAGGTAGAGGTTATTGAAGTTGTACTGCACCCGGCTGAAATAGGAGATCAGGGTGTTTTTGGTTTACCGGGTATTGGTGCCGGCCGCGTTGATGGCTGCTGCGTTCAGGGTAGTGATCACCACCGAGTTGAAGCTGGCAGCGCGCATGACCCAGGAATCGTATTTGGTGGTATTGTAGGACGTACCGACGATGGCGGACACGTCGTGCTTGCCGGCGAAGTTGCGGGCAAAGGTCAGGGTGTTCTCGTTGACAAACGTTTGCCGGCGGTAGCCGCTGGCGCTACCAGAAGTGGTTCGGTTGGAGGTGACCCATGCCGGTACGTAGTTTTTGCTGTTCATGTCCGCATTATCGAGATTGAAACTCGTGCGGAAGTCCAACCCTTTGATGAGGTTGTACTGCGCGAACATCGTGCTGAGGGTACGGAAAATTCTGCGTTCGCCAATGGCGTTTTCAGCCACACGGATGGGGCTGACGCGGGAGTTCCCCCAGCGGTAGATGACGTCCGTGCCGGTGTTTACGTCGATACCTACCGTGTCTTCAGATACCGGTACCATGCCGACCACGATATGCGTGAGCTGGTCTTTTCCCTCTACGCCGGGGTCGGTGGTAACGGAATAAGAGGGATTGACGTTAATCCCCAGCTTGAGTTTGTTGCTGGCATTGACCTCCACATTGGCCCGGGCGGAATATTGCTTGAACCCGACGCCGATGGCTACGCCTTCCTGGTCTTTGTAGTCGCCGGAAATAAAGTAGTTGACGTAGTCATTGCCTCCGGAAGCGGAAAGGTTGTAGTTCTGTACGGCGCCCTGGCGGAAAAACGCATCCTGCCAGTCGATATACACCAGGCCGGGGTGGCCGGGCTGGAACCAGCGGTCGTCCTTGATTAAGGCTGCATTGAATTTGTTTGCCAAGATCGCGAGGCGCTGAGCGGAAGTTTGGTCTTTGGTCCGGCCGGTGCTGGAAGCGACCCAGGCGTTGTCGATCATTTCGGAAGCGCGGTCAATCCAGTATTCTGCATGGAGAATATCCAGTTTTTTTGCTGTTTCCTAGAAGCCGTAGCTGGTGTTCAGGTTGATTCGGGCTTTGCC
Source organism: Haliscomenobacter sp. (assembly GCA_016713275.1). Classification (GTDB taxonomy): domain Bacteria; phylum Bacteroidota; class Bacteroidia; order Chitinophagales; family Saprospiraceae; genus JADJPL01. The sequence continues at coordinate 365,384 of JADJPL010000005.1, read as the reverse complement.
GGAGCGGCCTTTCTTCGTGGTAATCAACACCACGCCGTTGGACGCTCTGGAGCCGTAAATAGCGGCGGCAGCGGCGTCTTTAAGCACCTCGATGGAGGCGATGTCGTTTGGGTTCATGTTGTCCAGCGGGTTTCCAGAGCCGTAGCTCCCGCTCGAACTTTGTTCGGCCACTTCCAGCGGGAATCCATCGATCACATACAAGGGCTGGTTATTTGCGGTAATCGACCCGGTGCCGCGTACCTGAATGCGGAAGCCAGCGCCCGGAAGGCCGCTGGTTTGTTGTACCCGTACCCCGGCCATCTGGCCAACCAGGGCTTGGTCGACCCGGGTAACGGGCCGTTCTTCCAGTTTGGCCGCGTCGAATTTGGCCACGGCGCTGGTGATGTCGCCTTTTTTCTGGGTGCCATAGCCGACGACAACCACCTCGTCCAGGATCGCGCCTGAACCAAGCTTAACGGTAATCACGCTCAGGCCCTCAATGGATACTTCCTTGGTGGTGTATCCGGTGTAGGAAACCGTCAGGGTTTTGGCATCTGTAGGAACCTCGAGGAGGAAGCGCCCGTCGAGATCCGTCACTGTTCCGATCGTCGTTCCGGGTACCAGAATATTGGCGCCGATCAAGGGCTCATCGTTTTCTTCGTCGAGAATCGTCCCGGTGATCGTGCGCTGGCCCCATCCGATTTGCAGGGCGAGCAGGAGCATACTCAGAGCCAGGCATAATTTGGGCCTGAACAAGATGTTGAGATAAGCTTTCATAAACTCAATTTGGTTAGTCAATGGAGAAATACGTTCCAAAAAGATCACATGATGAAGTGTAAAGCAGTACAGACAATTAGCATTTCTGTTTTCGCAGGCTGCCTTGCCAATTCCAATGATTTGGCGCCTGGGGGGTAAACCCGAATTTTGTTTTTCCCCAAATGTAGGCGGATGGGGGCAGGCAACTATCTCGCACTATCCTGTATGCAAGGCAAAAACCGTTCTGTGCTGTTCTGCAATTGGAAAGGCCGGAGGCAACGGATTGGGGACGCCGAGGGTTAAAGCGATTTCCGGACGATCAGGCGGAAAGGATTGGCGATGTGGGCCCGGCGGTTATCCAAAACGAAACGGGCCGCCTGCCTGCCAAGGTGTTCAAAAGCGGTTGAAATCACAGTGATGCCATCGAGGAGAACGTCTTTTACAGGGGTATCGTTGTAGGAAAGAAGGCCAATGTCTTTTCCCGCTCTCCATCCATTTGCTTTTAAACCCCGGATTAATCCCACCAGGTCCTCTTCGGTCAGACTTATATAGGCGTTCCCTTTCCGGATGGCGGCGGCCTGGGTGTTGGGGGCCAAGTCGTAGTGGAATCCGAACTTTTGGCAGAACCGTTCAAACCCCTGTGCAATTTCTTTGGGGTGGTAGCTTTTTTCGGGAAAAAGCAGGGTCATGCTGCGGTACTTTTTTAGCAGGGGCAGGGCTTCTGCCAACGCGTGGTAAATATCTTCTTCAAATTCCTGGTACACCGACGCGTAGGGGCCGTGTATCCCCTCCATTTTTTTATCCAATAAAATGAGTTTCCGCTTGGGGAGCTGATTGATCCATTCTCTGGCTTCCTTTTCCCCTTCCAGGAAATGGGGAATCAGCACGAAATGGGAGTATTGGTCGAACGGATGCGATTCAAGCTGCTTTTTGAGCAGCTTGAAATCGTTGCGGTAGACATGGAAATCGATGGCGCCCTGATTGCCAATCGTTTCTACGAACGCGTCGTAAATCGTTTTTTTGTGCTGACTCAGCTTGTTGAACGCCAAAAAGATTCTTAATTCGTTTCCTTCCAGGGGATTTGGCACAAAATAGCCTTTACCTGGCACCGATTCGATCACGCCCTGTTCTTTGAGCAGGTCGTACCCCTTGACAACCGTATCCCTGGAAATGCCATGCTTGACGATCAGGCTGTTGACCGAAGGAAGCTGGTCGCCCGGATGGAGCTCGCCTTCCTTGATTCCGGCAACGACCGACTGGGCGATCTGCTGGTATTTAGGCGTGGAGGAATGTTCGTTCAGGAGGATCCGGTAACTCATGGTCTTGAGACGATCAATTCATATTCTACCAGCAAATTAGGTTCTTTCCTTCATTCCTTTTATTCCCGAATTCACTTATTTCATTCCTTTTTCAGAATAGAACAGAACAGAACGAAAAGACATAGCCCGTCTGGTTCAGGATAGTACAGTACGGTCTTTTCTGTTTCGGTTGCTAGTTTTGATGGATTCCTGAGAACGCACAATTTGGACTTATGATCGTTGATCGTTCCCTTTCTGCTGCCCACCTTTCTTCCCCTACCCATTTTTTCGGCGGCTTCTGGTGGCTCTATCTTTGCCTGATATGCGGTTTGGCCAGGCCGGTTGGCGCTCAGCGCGCCCCGGAAAGCGAGTTGCTATATCTGTCTGGTACGGATAAAGACCACCCGGTCGTCTGGGATTTCTATTGCACTTCGGGAAGAAAGAGCGGGTATTGGACCACCATTAACACGCCTTCTTGCTGGGAGCAGCAGGGGTTTGGCCACTACGATTATGGAAGGGATTACCGGACCTATGGGAAAAAGTTTCGTTTTGCGGATGAACAAGGGAGGTACCGGTATTCGTTTTTCATTCCGCCATCGTGGAAGGACAAAGAGGTCAACCTGGTTTTTGAGGGCGTGATGACGGATGCGGAGGTGAACGTAAACGGCCAACCGGCAGGGCCAAAGCACCAGGGGGCGTTTTACCGGTTCCAGTATCCGGTGTCCAGGTTGTTGCAATTCGGCCAGCCCAACGTGCTGGAGGTGACGGTAAGCAAAATGTCCGAAAATGCCTCCGTCAATCAGGCGGAGCGGTATGCCGACTACTGGATCTTCGGGGGTATTTTTCGGCCGGTTTACCTCGTGGCGCATCCAAAAGAACATCTGGCGCGGACCGCTATTTCTGCTGGAGCGGATGGCCGGTTTTCCATCGACGTCTTTGCTCAGGTTGGACAGGGCGCCAAAACGGTTTCCGTTCAAATTCTGGATTCGCAGGGAAAGCGGATCGCCGAAACCTCTGCCCGGTTTGAACCGGGAGCGGAGAAAATCACTCTGCGAGGCGAGGCGCCCGGCGTCCACTTTTGGACTGCGGAAACGCCCCATTTGTATTCGGCTTTGATCCAGCTAAAAAAGGGGAACAACGTCATTCACCAATTAACCGAGCCGTTTGGATTTCGGACCATCGAAGTGCGCCGGGGCGATGGGGTCTATATCAATGGCGTGAAAATCAAGTTCAAAGGCGTGAACCGCCACTGCTTTTGGCCGGAAACCGGCCGCACCCTCAGCCGGGAGATCGACCGCCAGGACGTGGAGCTCATCAAAGCGATGAACATGAACGCCGTGCGGTGCTCCCATTACCCTCCCGATAAATCGTTTCTCCAACTGTGCGACTCCCTGGGCTTGTACGTCATGGACGAACTGGCGGGATGGCAGAATGCCTACGATACGGAAGCCGGGGAAAAACTGGTACGGGAAATGGTCGTTCGCGACGTCAACCACCCGTCCATTATCTTCTGGAGTAACGGAAATGAAGGCGGAACGAATAAGGAACTGGACGACGACTTCCTTTTGTACGACCCATCCCGGCGGCCAGTCATCCATCCGCATCACCGGCCTGGCAATGCGTTTAACGGCATTGAGACAAACCACTATGAAAAATACTATAGCGTCAAACAGATCCTTTCGGATTCGCTGATCTACATCCCCACGGAATTCCTGCACGCGCAGGACGATGGGGGCGCCGCCGCGGGGCTTCAGGACTTCTGGGAGCTGATGTGGGCATGGCCCCGGTGGGGAGGCGGGTTTATCGGGGCCTTACTCGATGAGGGCATCGTGCGCACCGACTTGAATGGGTATGTAGACGTTAATCGGGTCAACGCGCCAGACGGAATCCTGGGGCCCCACCGGGAAAAAGAAGGGAGCTTTTTCGCCATCAAAGACATTTTCTCTCCTGTAGTGATCCGCCTGGATTCGATTGCCGCCTCCTTTTCCGGACGCCTGGAGGTGGAGAACCGGTTCCATTTTACCAACCTGAATCAATGCCATTTCCGGGCAGAATGGGTCCGGTTTCGGAAGCCTTGGGAGCGGGAGGCTGGCTACAGCGCTGCCCATACGGTTACCTTTTACGGGCCAGACGCAGCACCGGGAGCAAAAGGGACGTTTTCCCTGGCTTTGCCCGCCGATTGGCGGGCATACGAAGGATTGAGGCTGACCGCCTTCGGGCCGGACGGGAACGAAATCAGGACCTGGACCTGGATGATTGGCCATCAGGAGCAAATCGTTCAGGATTTGTTTTCCAGTTCCCCGGCAGCGCCTCAAGTTATAGCTGAGGAAACCGACACGACGGTCGCTTTGAGCGCCAGCTCCATCAAGGCGCATTTTGACAAGCAAACCGGTTTGTTGAAAGGGGTTGAATACGCTCTGGGCCTGAACCCTCTTTTCCAGAATGGCCCCGTTTTTACTGCCGGAAATGGAACCCTGTCCAGTATTCGGAACTATCCCATCGGGGATTCCCATGTCGTGGAGGTTACGTACGACGGCGTGCTCCGCTGGGTGAAGTGGACGATGCAGCCAACGGGATGGCTCAAATTGGAATACGAATACGGCGGGGTTGGGGAATTCCCGTTCCCCGGCGTTAGTTTTGATTGCCCGGAGTCGAACGTTATCGGGGCCCGATGGCTGGGCAATGGTCCCTACCGCGTGTGGAAAAACCGCCCTCAGGGCGGGACGCTCAGCGTATGGGAAGCGTTGTATAATAATACGATGACCGGCAGCGCTCCCTGGGCTTATCCCGAATTCAAAGGCTATTATTCCGATATTGCCTGGATGGAATTAAATACGGCAGAAGGCAATATGCTGGTCGCCAGTCCGGACAAAGGCCTTTTTGTGCGCCTTTTTGATTTTCACGCCCTTTCCGGCCCAATTCCGCATCCGGCCCTGCCTCCCGGGGATATTTCTTTCCTGGACGCGATTCCTCCCATCGGAACCAAACTGGCGACCGGACTGGACACCCAGACCAAGGATTTGGGACCGCAGAGCGAAATATACCATTCCGATACCCCCAAGCGAAGGACCTTGTATTTTTATTTCGGGCTATTCTCGGGCAAGTAAACCAAAAAGCAATGCACTTTTTTTTAACCAACATAAGGTACGGCAAAGCACCCTTCATAGCCTGGCTTTCCTTGGCCGCATGGCTGCCCTGCCATGGCCAAAAAGCGGCCCTCAGCCCGCTGACCGGCGCGAGGCCAAATATTATCTTTATCCTCGCCGACGATCTGGGCTATGCAGACCTGGGGTGTTACGGTCAGCGCGCCATTCAAACCCCCAATATCGACCGCCTGGCTGCTGAAGGGATGCGGTTTACCCAAGCGTACGCCGGATCCACTGTGTGCGCCCCTTCGCGTTCGGTGTTGATGACTGGCAAGCATACGGGGCATACGACAGTGCGCGGCAACAACGGCGTGGGCGGCGTCGTAGGCCTGGAGGGACTTCCAGGAAGGATTCCGTTATTGGAGGAAGACACTACCCTGGCGGAAGTACTCCGTGCGGCAGGGTACCGGACCGGCATGACCGGAAAATGGGGCTTGGGAGAACCCGCTACCTCCGGCCACCCCAATGTGCAGGGATTTGATGAATTCTATGGCTTCCTCAATCAGCGCCGGGCGCATTCCTACTATCCGGACTATATTTGGAAAGATACCTCGAAAGTTTTTGTTACCGGCAATCAAAATGGGGGCAGAGGGCAGTACATCCACGATGCGTTTACCGAGTTTGCCCTGGGTTTTCTGGACCGCCACCGGGAGTCGCCATTTTTCCTGTTCCTTCCCTACACCGCCCCGCACGAACGCTTGAAGTACCCGAACTTGGACCCTATGCGGATAGCCTCCATTGGACGGAGGACGAGCGGATCTATGCGGCTATGGTGACCCGGCTGGATCGGGACGTTGGAATCCTGATACAGAAACTGGACGACTTGGGCCTGAGTGAAAACACCCTGGTCGTTTTCTGTTCCGACAACGGCCCGGCTTTCCTTTGGAAGGACCGGTTCGACAGCGCCGGGCGGTTCCGCGGATTTAAACGGGATCTGTACGAAGGCGGAATTCGCGTACCTATGATCGTTCGCTACCCGGGGAAAATCCCCGCTGGGGCCGTCAGCGGCCTGCCCTGGTATTTTGGAGACGTGCTGCCCACCCTGGCAGCCCTTGCCGGGGCGCAGACGCCTGGCGGATTGGATGGGGAAAACATTCTCCCGGCATTTACCCTTCAAAAACCGGATAAAGCGGTCTTTAACCGCGCGTTTTACTGGGAGTTTCACGAACGGGGATTTCAGCAGGCGGTTCGGTGGAAGGATTGGAAAGGGGTTAAACTAGCTCCCGACAGCCTTTGGGAACTCTACAACCTGCGATTAGACCCGTTCGAACGTCAGAATTTGGCTGCCCGTTATCCTAAGGTCGTAAAGAAGTTAGCGGAAATCGCCAGCAGGGAACACGTCCCTTCTCCCTTTTTTCCGGTTCCTGGCGATGCAGAAGGAAATTATAGCCTCGATGCCGGTTTTCCCCTCCGTTTTGATTTTGGGTATGGCGGCACTAAGAAGGAGGATATCCGGATGCTACCGCCTTCTTTTGATCCAGTAAAACCTATTCAATATGAGGGCTTTATGTTTAGGATGAGCCCGCTGCTTGCGGGTATAAAACCTCCCGGAAATGAATGTCCTTCTTTTTTCTGTAATCGATTGCTAAATTAGAGCTCAAACCAATAAGCAATTACACATGAAAGCCAATCCAAAACCTTATTTCATCGTCCTTTTTGCATTCTTACAGATTGGACTTATTGCTCAGGCCAGCAATAGGGGGAAAGTCATTATCAACGCTGATCTGGGTAAAGACACCATCAGCCGCCATATATACGGCCACTTTTCCGAACACCTGGGACGCTGTATTTATGATGGGTTTTACGTGGGGGAAAGCAACACGCGAATTCCCAACACCAAAGGGGTGCGCAACGATGTGGTACAAGCCTTGAAAGAACTAAAGATCCCCAACCTCCGCTGGCCCGGCGGCTGCTTTGCGGATACCTATCACTGGAAAGACGGGATCGGACCAAAAGCCGGGCGGCCCAGCATCGTCAACACCTGGTGGGGGAACGTAACGGAAGACAACAGCTTCGGCACTCACGACTTTCTGGATATGTGCGAACTCCTCGGCGCGGAGCCCTACCTTTCGGCGAACGTGGGCAGCGGCACGGTGCAGGAACTGGCCGACTGGATTCAATACACGAACCACAACGGGAAAAGCCCGATGGCCGATTTGCGCAGAAAAAACGGCCGCGAACAACCCTGGAACGTCCGCTATTGGGGTGTGGGTAATGAAACCTGGGGTTGTGGCGGCAATATGACCGCCGAATATTATGCCAACATCTACCGGCAGTACGCGACGTTTATGTCTGGGTGGGCCAACAATGGAACGATGGTTCGCATTGCTTCCGGCGCTAATTCCAGCGATTACAACTGGACAGAGACTCTCATGCGCAACATCCCGCACAACATGATGGAAGGGGTGGCCCTGCACCATTATTCGGTCATCGATTGGAGCGCCAAAAGCTCGGCCACTCAGTTCAGCGAAGAACAGTATTTCACGACTATGAAACGCGCGCTGCAGATGGAAGAACTCGTGCAGCGCCACATTACGGTGATGGATAAATATGATCCCCGGAAACGCGTAGCCCTGGTAGTCGATGAATGGGGCGGCTGGTACGACGTCGAACCCGGTACGAATCCTGGCTTCCTCTATCAGCAAAACACCATGCGTGACGCCATGATCGCCGCCACGACGCTGAATACCTTCAACAACCATTGCGACCGCGTGAAAATGGCCAATCTGGCCCAGACCATCAACGTGCTCCAGGCGGTGATCCTCACCAAGGAGGATAAAATGCTGCTTACTCCGACCTACCATACGATGAAGATGTACAACGTACACCAGGATGCCGTTTTGCTCCCGGCAACCTTACAAAACTGCGATTTTGCCCTTGGCAAAGAGAAACTCCCGGCGCTTTCGGCTTCCGCTTCCAAGGACAAAAACGGCGCCGTGCACGTCAGTCTGGCCAATATCGACTCCAAAGAACCAAAAATCGTAACCCTGGAATTCCGGGGCATGGCGGTCGTTTCTGCCGAAGCGCAGGTTTTGCGTTCGCCTAATCTTCAGGACTACAACAGTTTTGAAAGCCCGAATAAGATCCAACCTGCGCCTTTACGGCAGGTTAAGAAATCGGGAAATACCGTAGAAGTAGAAATTCCTCCGTTTTCGGTGGTGGTGGTTGAGGTGAAATAAAAAGAGATCCAGAAAAAGCGTCTTTCACCACACTACTGGACATTTTCGTTTTCCTGGCGCCCAGACTTTGCAGGTTTCCGAAACCTGCAAAGTCTATTTTCCAAAATGTCCAGTAGTGTGGTCTTTCACCAGCTACAGCAGTTATTTTTGATTCTTTTCCAAATTGGACCAATCTTTAACAGCAATCGCTAATGCGTGTCGAAGAAAAAATTTTAGCGGCAGAAATTCGAAAAAAGAACCATTCGGTCTTTGAGTCTATCTTCCGGGAATATTACGGGCTGCTCAAATCGGTTGCTTTCCGTTATGTTGCCGATGAGCAGAAGTGCGAAGATATTATTCAGGATTTATTTGCCTATTTGTGGAAGCATGCCGAGCACATTGTGATTGATTCTTCCATTAAAGCGTACCTGCTGCAAGCGGTGAAAAACCATTGCCTGAATTATTTGCGAAGCCTGAAAATCCGGGACAAACACGAGTTGCTTTATTTGGAATCCGTGCTGGGATTGGAAAAGGATGCCTTTTTGGAGGACCAGGATGTGTTCAACCAGGTCGAAAAGGCGATTTCCAATCTTCCTCCAGATATTTCCAAAATTCTGCTACTCAAGTATTTCGAAGGAAAGAAGGTGAACGAAATAGCGCGTCTAAAGGAAATGTCTCCGAATACCGTCAAAAGCGATTGCAGAAGGCCAAGGAACTTTTGAGGCAAAAACTTACCATGCTCTTCTGACGTTGAAGGGGTTGAGCGCATAAATAAGCTTCACGGACCGTCCCGGGCGGCCATTTTTTTGAAGCGGAACCAAGAATGTTTAGAACGTATTGATCATGATTGATTTGTCGACCATTTGGAAAAACCTGCAGAATCAGGCATCCGAAGAGGAAAGAAGAAAACTGGACCTATGGCTTGAGGAAGACCCCAAGCACCACCAATATTATTCCCAATTGCGGGCGTCGCAAAAGGAAAAAAAACCAGCGGGCTATTTTAAACAGGGCGAAGACCAAGCCTGGGAGCGGTTCCAACGGAACGCGATTCAAAAAAAGCAGCCGAAATATCTTTTTCCGGCTCTTGCTGTTGCCGCCGCAGTTATTCTGGCTTTTTTCACCTTCAACCGGGCTTTTTTCAGGGTAAGCGGGCCGCTGGAAGGGACTTCCATAGCGGAAACCAGCGCCGCTATTCCGCCTGGAAGCGCCAAAGCGATTTTAACCCTGCACCAAGGCCGCAACATATTCCTTTCCGGGCCTTCGTCCTTTTCTTTTCAGGAGCCCGGCGCGAGGTGCGTGTCGAAGGAGGAAAAATCGTGTATTCTGGTCAGAACAAGGCAGCAGCGCCCAACGGGAAGGCGGCATCCAATTTGTTAAAGGCCCCAAGGGGCGGGGAGTTTTTTGTTGAACTTTCGGATGGCACCCGGGTGTGGTTGAACGCGGAAACGGAACTGAACTACCCGGTGCGGTTCACCGGGGGCGAACGGCGGGTTCAGCTTACCGGCGAAGCTTATTTTGAGGTGGCAAAGAAAGAAGGGCAGGTGTTTACCGTCCTGGCTGGAGGCCAGCGGATTGAAGCGCTTGGAACGGCTTTTAATGTTTCTGCTTACGGTTCGGAATCCGCCTCCGCGGTTACGCTCGTCGAAGGGGCGGTCAAGGTGTCCTTAACCAAGGACCCCGAAGCCTTTCGGATTCTTGCCCCTGGAGAACAAAGCCTGTTAGAGAAAGGAAGCGGCAGTTTGGTTTTTAGAAAAGCAGATCCAGCCATGTCTTCTTCCTGGAAAAACGGGTTGTTTTCCTTTAAGGACGCTACCCTGGAACACATGCTGAACGTGTTCTCGAGGTGGTACGACGTGGATTTTAAATTAGAAGACCACCGCGTCGGGGCCCTGAAATTTTCCGGCGATCTCGACAGGAAGGCGCCGTTGCGAAATGTATTGCATCTCATTGAGGAAACGAATGAAATCCAGTTTGAATTTGTTGGAAACCAGACCGTTTTGGTAAAATAGTAGTTGAAGCCCATTTTTTTAAAATAAAAAATATACCTTATGGCAGCACCTGCGAAAGCATAAGAATAAACCGCCCTAACCATGAGACGGACATTTATTATTTGGTTTTTTTTAATTTTAAATGCCGGAAACACCCTTTTTTCTCAGTCTTCTTCGCTTTCCTTCTCTTGCAGGGAAATTCCGCTGGAGGATTTTTTAGACCAGGTTAAAGACCAATTCGGTATCTCCTTTCTATACCGGTCTGATCTTATCGACGGCATTATCCTCAGGGACCTGGCTTTTCAACATGCCAGCCTGGACTTTGTTTTGTCCAGCGTCCTGAGCGCACATGATTTGGCGTTCGAACTCATTCAAAAGACGGTGGTTATCCGGCCGAAGGAAGCGGCTGGGAACCCGTCGCCCCAAAACCCATTTATCGTAAGGGGAATAGTGAGGGATAGCGAAGGGTTTCCTTTGGCAGGGGCGGGCATTGCCCTAAAAGGCTCCTCCTACGGAACCTTCACGAATGCAGACGGCTTGTTTATGCTTTCGGTGAATGCGCCCCAGTCGGTTTTGGAGATTTCGTTCATGGGGATGAGCAGGCAAGAAGTGCCGATTGCCTTTCGGAACTTCCTCGATATTTCCATGAAGTACGAAGCCATTCCCATTCAGGAAGTAGTGGCTATCGGGTATGGGGTGCAGCGAAAACTGGACTTAACGGGTTCGGTTTCGCAAATTAAAAGCAAGCCATTGACCAGAGCGCCCATTCCTAACCTCTCTGCGGCGTTGGCTGGAAAACTCACCGGGATACTGGTTACCCAGGAGACGGGCCAACCGGGGATGGATGACGCGAATTTCCAAATCCGGGGATCAGCACCATGGGCGATAATGGCCCTCTAGTCATTGTAGACGGCATCCCCAGGCCGTTTTCCCGCATAGACCCGAATGAAATTGATCAGATTACCGTTTTAAAAGACGCCGCCTCCACCGCCGTATACGGAGCGAGGGCTGCGAATGGGGTGTTGCTGATCACCACCAAACGGGGGCAGGCTGCGCCTCCTTCTTTTACGTATTCCGGCAGCTATGGCGTCCAATCGCAAACCCGCCGGATTGAAATGATGAATGCGGCGGAATATGCCCAATACCTCAACGAAGCCAAAGCCAACTTCGGTCAGGAGCATATTTTTTCCTCCGAAGAAGTGGCCAAATTCCAGCGGGGAGAACGCCCAAGCTACGATTGGCTTGGCTCTGTTCTCTCCAATTCCGCTCCCATGCAGCGGCACAACCTGTCCGTCACCGGAGGCGACGAAAAGATGCGCTATTTTTTTTCCTTTGGTCATTTAGATCAGAAAGGGTTTTATTCCACCGCCAATTACGGACAGGATAATTTCCGGTCGAATATGGATATTCAACTGACGGACCATCTCCATTTTGGCCTTAATCTCGCCGGGAGGGCGGAGGATCGGGAGCGTTCCTCGCAACCCGATCACGTCATTTTTCAAAATGCCCGCTTTGGCCGGCCGCATCTTAACCCCCTGCTGGATAAAGAAGTTGGTCCCGGGGCCATTGGCTCCAACGGGATGGCCGGAAACCCTCGCGGATGTGCCGAGCGCAGCGGAACCAACCGGAATCTGACCTACCTTTTTCAAAGCAATTTGGCCGTCGCTTATGAGACGCCTTTTATCCAGGGCCTTTCGGTTCAAATGACGTATTCGTTTGATTATTCGGTTTCGTCCCAGAAAATTACCCGCACGCCCTTTACGATCTATCAGCTTAACGAGGCGACGAATCAATACAACGAACTGAAAGCAGGGCCTACCACGATTAGCCTGGACGAGCGAAGCGACCGCTTCAGGAACGCTACCCTGCAGGCAAGTCTTCACTTCGAAAAGGAGCTCGGCGTTCACGCAATCAATTCGTTGTTGCTTTTTGAACAGAGCGAATCGTACTCGAATTACCTCTCCGCTTTTAGAGACGGATTTATTTCAGCCGATATTCCGGAGTTATTTGCAGGAGGAACGACGATCTGGTCGAACAATGGCGGCTCCAACGAAACGGCGCGAAGAGGGTACGTTGGCCGGATGGGCTATGCCTTTAAGGGGAAATACCTCTTTCAGGCGAATATGCGCCTGGACCAATCCTTTAATTTTCCGAAAGGGAAGCGAAATGGCTTTTTCCCTGCCTTCTCCGCAGGGTGGAAAATATCCGAAGAGGAGTTTATGAAGCCTTTGCAGGCTATTGAGCATTTAAAACTCCGGGCTTCCTGGGGAAAAGTCGGCAATGACCGCGTACCTCCGTTTCAGTACCTGACCAATTTTCGATTCAGTGGGGGAGTGGTAATTGGCAACGGGTTCCAGCAGGGCATCCTGGATACCGGAATCCCTAATCCAGACATCACCTGGGAAACCGCCACTTCCGCCAATATTGGGATCGACCTGGGCTTGTTTCGAAATAAACTGTTTGTGGAATTCGATTATTTTGTCAAACGCACCAAAGACATCCTGCAGCCCAATAGCGGGACCGTTCCCGCTACCTTTGGGGCAAGTTTGCCGGATGAAAACATCGGGGTGGTGCAAAGCTGGGGGTCTGCGGGGTTAATCCGGTTTGCCGGCAAGTTGGGCGGATTGTCCTATACCATTGAATCTAATTATTCCTGGTATGACAATAAAGCCCTTTTTGTCTCGGAGCCTCAGAATATATTGCCTTCCATTGCGCAGACAGGCCGGGCTTTGGGGTTGCCCATCGGGTATCTGACCGATGGACTCTTTCAGACTCCGGAAGAAATCCTTTCCGCTCCCCTTCATTTCTCCCATTCGATCCACGATGCGATCCGGCCAGGCGACATCAAGTTCCGGGATATTAACGGCAGGGACGCGTATGGCCATTTTACCGGGAAGCCCGACGGAAAAATTGACGGGGACGACCGGGCTATTATCGGTTCCAGAAGCACCCCTGATTTGGTTTTTGGCCTCAACCTTTCCCTGGAATACCAAGGGATTGACCTTGCCGCCAATTTTCAGGGCGCCACCGGCTTTTCCAGAAACATCCGCACCATCACCTTTGAGCGGGACGGAAACACGTTTCGGGAGTTTATCAATTCCTGGAGGCCAGGAAACGAGGACGCGAAATATCCCCGTCTGAGCACGGGCGATTATCCCGCGCTTTGGGCTTACGATTCGGATTTTTGGTTACAGGAAGTGACGTATTTCCGCCTGCGAAACCTGGAATTGGGATTTAGTCCCAAGCGGCTGAAAAGCCAATGGGCTAAAATGGGGATTCGGCAGTTTCGGGTCTTTCTGGCGGGAACCAACCTGATCACGTTCTCCAACCTCAATTGGCGCGATCCGGAGGGCAACGGCATGGAGAATCCTTTTTATCCACAGGTGAAATCCATTTCCGCAGGGGTACAGATTCAGTTTTAAGCAGGGGTATGAAAAAAATCATGGTGTTGATCGCTTTCCTTTCTCTGGGCTCGTGCGAGAAAGGATTTTTTGACCGCGAACCGCTCGACCGGATTTCGCCGGAGAATGTATTTAGCGACCCGGCGCTGGCCCAAGCCTACCTCAACAACCTGATCGGCAAATTGCCCTTTGGCATGCATGCTTTTCCGTCGGCATCTCCCGGGTATACCCAGTACCCGTGTATGCTTGCTTCCATATCCGATGAAGCAAGGCCTAAAAGCGGATGGGTGGATAATTACAAAATCATCCGGGGAGTCCTTACTCCGAGCAACCACTATAGCTTGGGTCTTTGGAATGAGGCGTATGTGAACATTCGCCAGGCGAATAGCCTCATTACGGGTCTTGCGGAGTCTGGGATTCCCGAGCCAGCCAGGAAGCAGATGGCAGGGGCGGCAAAATTTGTTCGGGCTTTTATGTACTTCGACCTGACCCGAAGGTATGGGGGCGTCCCTTTGATCACCCAGGTGCAATCGGTAAGCAATAATTTATTGGTGCCCAGGACAACCCAGTCGCTGATCTACGATTTTCTTTACCAGGAGCTAAAGGAATGTGCCGGCATGTTGCCGGATAGATCCGAAACGCCGGCGGGATCTATCTCCAGGCAAGCCGCCATTGCCCTGAATGCGCGCGCCATGCTCTATGCAGGCCGTTGGGATAAAGCGGCGGAGTTGTCGGGAGAGCTGATCTTCGGGCCATCGAACGATGGCCTCGATCTGTACCCGGATTACAAGCAGTTGTTTCTTTCATATGGAGGAAACAAGGAAGTGATTCTGGAGAAACTGACGTTGCCTCCGCTGGTTGGCCATTCCTTTGGGTTGTACAATTTTCCGGTGCGCTGGAGAAGCGATTGGGGAGGGCAAACATGCCCTACGCAGGAATTTGTCGACGCCTATGAGATGGCTGATGGAACGCCCTTTGACTGGGCCAACCCCGCGCATGCCGCCGATCCGTATAAAAACCGCGACCCCCGTTTCTATGCTTCTGTTTTCTATCACGGCGCCCGGTTTTCGGAGATTAAGCCATCGTTTGGAGAGCCTTTCATCGACATGGAATGGAATAACGGCAACGAAGGCCCCGGACCCAAACGGCATGGGGCCGCTTCGATTACCGGCTACCTCGTCCTAAAATTCGTGGACCCGTCCATGGGGTTTGCGCCTAAACCGGGGGAGGAACGAACCAGCTGGAAGGAAATCCGTTTCGCGGAGGTCCTGTTGATCTATGCCGAAGCAGCGAATGAACAAAACGGACCTTCCGCTCCGATTTATGAGGCCGTCAACCGGATCCGGCTTCGGGCCGGGATGCCTGTTCTCCCTGCCGGATTGACGAAGGAAGCGATGCGGGAGCGAATACGCCACGAACGGCAAATAGAACTCGCGTTTGAAAACCACCGGTGGTTCGACCTGATCCGTTGGGGTATCGCCCGGGAAATACTGGATGGATACCTTCCTCACGGGATCATGATTGAGCGCAAACCAGGCGCCCCTACCAGAACCCAAATGCCTCAGTTGTTCGACCCAGTCTGGCTGATGTTTACGCGGTTCGAAGTATCTGGCGCAAACCAGTTTTTCCCCTCCAGCCACTTTTTGCTGCCCATTCCGCAGGACGAGCTCGACAAGAATCCCAACTTGTCTCAGAACCCCGGATATTAACCGAAGTTTTTTTCAAAAAACCAGTCCTTTTTTTACCCATTGCGGAACCGGGGGTGTCCTATGTTCGAATGAATGAAGCATTCATTTGGTTAAGTAATGGAAAAAGAAGTGTCATGTGTTAAGTCCTGCCTCAAAGCTTCTTTGGGGTTCCGCCGCCCGGCCCTTGCCTAAAGGAAGCCCGGGACGTTTTGAGGCAGGTTCTTTTGAAAACACCAAACTCGCCGGCCTATGGAATAACCAAATTAACGAAGCCTTTCTTCCTGGCTCCTTCCCGAAGATAAGTAAACGGCGGCTCGCACTATTCAAAGCGAGGCCCGGAATGGATTGGTTTGTAGCTATTCCACACTGCTTGCCTCTTGCATACCTGCAAGGGAGAAACCCCTATTTCTATGAATGGAATGATCGATTACCTGATCCTATGGAAAAACAGAAACCATCTGGCTTCGGAGGAAGAGAAAAGGCAATTGGAGGAATGGCTGAGCGAAAATTCCCTGCATCGGAGCTATTACCGAAACTTGACCCAGATGAAAACGGCGGATTTCCATCTGACCGTTTCAACCGGGGAGGTGGAAAAACGATTGGCCTTGTTTTTTGAGCGCATTGGCCACAACGGCAGGCGGTGGTTCCTGGAAATTAAAGCCTGGAACAAGCAGGCACGGAGGAAAAAGTCAACCTAAAGCCAGATAGCAACCGGAACGAATTGAATCATTAAAAACCTACCTATGATTGAAATGAAACGCAGGCAAAACAACGACAAGTTCATTTTTTAAAAATTAAAACACGTTTAAAGGCCCTGATTATGAGACTAACATTATTCTTATTAGTGCTTTTGCACTTAATGTAACCGCCGGCATGAGTTCGCCAACCTCCTTTTACAGCCGCGCCATTCCGGAAACGGCCGTGAAAGGCACGATTAAAGATCCCCAAGGCAATCCGCTCATTGGGGTTAACATTCTTGAAAAAGGAACCCTTAATGGAACGGTTTCTGATGTGGACGGGAATTATTCCATTACCGTGAGTTCCCCGGAAGCTACTTTGGTCTTTTCCTATATCGGGATGCTGACCCAGGAAGTTCAGGTAGGCGCTCAGACGACCATCAACGTAACCCTGGAATTCGACGCGGTCGCTATAGAAGAAGTGGTCGCGGTTGGTTATGGAACCAGAAAAAAGGTAAACCTGACCGGCGCGGTGTCGTCGATCAAATTCGACGAGGTGGCTTCCTCACGTCCCATCACGAACGTATCCTCTGCCCTGGCAGGATTGAGCTCCGGGGTATATGTGCGCCAATCCAACGGCAAACCCGGATCGGACGGAGCAGCTATCCGGATCAGAGGGATTGGTACCCTCAATAACAGCGCCCCATTGATCATCATCGATGGGATGGAAGGGGTTTTGGATTATCTTAACCCGGATGACATCGAATCCATCTCCATCCTGAAAGATGCCTCCTCTGCATCGATTTATGGATCAAGAGCCGCAAACGGGGTTGTTTTGGTGACCACCAAGCGGGGAGACAACAAGCGGTTAAGCGTTACGTATTCCAGCAATTTCTCCAATTCACAGCCCATCAATTTGCTTCAATACATCTCCGATTATCCAACGCACATGCGTTTAATGAACGAAAGCGCCCGAAACATCGGCACCGCGGAGGTTTTTTCCGCTAACACCATCGCTGCCTGGGAAGCTGCTCAGAAGGACCCGAACGGCTTGAATCCCAATGGGGTTCCCAACCGTATCGCTTTCCCCAACACCAACTGGAACGACGAAATGTACAACAACAGCCTGGTGATGGACCATAACCTCTCCTTGAATGGCGGTGGACAGAACGCGCGCTACCTGCTCTCCGTGGGGTACCTGGACAACCCGGGGCTGGTGGAAGCTACCGGTTTCCAGCGCTTTACCCTGCGCACCAACGTGGAAGTGAATGCAACCAAATGGCTTACGGTAGGCACCCGGACCTATGCTACCCTGTCGGATACCGAGCTCGGCAACTACGGCTCCATGCTCCAGTATATTCGCGAATCCACCCCCGGCCTGGTAGGAAGGTACAATGGAAAATACGGCTTCCCGGAGGCGCCGGAAGAAAGCGCTACGGCCAACAACGTCTATGTTTTCCTGCTGGGGTCCAACGGGGACAATAAATCGCTTTGGCTCAACACCACGTTATTCAGCAAAGTGCAATTCGCAAAAGGCCTGAGCTGGGACCTGAACTTTAACTATGTCAAGCGCTTTGATGAGTACCAAAGCCGCTCGAACCCTGCTGTTGGGGAACGGGTAAAATTCAGCACAGGAACGATTGTAAGCCCGCCCACCGCGCCTAGCTTGCTGTCCACCTACTACGACACCTACAGCTCCTATAATTATACCCTGGAAAACCTGCTGAAATACGAAACAGTTATTGCCGACCGCCACACCTTCAATGCGCTGGCAGGGTATAACGAACTTTATTTCTTCGGGTTTAACCACAACGCCAATAAAAGAGGCTTGTTCGACGAGTCGGCTTACACCTTTAATTCCGCTACCGAAATGCTGTCGATCGGCGGTTCTGCCACCGACTGGGCGCTTCGTTCCTGGTTCGGCCGGTTGAACTATTCGTTCGACGACCGATACCTCCTGGAGGCCAATATCCGCTACGACGGTTCTTCCCGCTTCCACCCCGACAGCCGGTTTGGCTGGTTCCCCTCCTTTGCCGCAGCCTGGAGGATTTCAGAAGAAAGCTTCTTTAAAAATAACGGGATCTTTGACAACCTGAAACTGCGGGCTTCCTGGGGCCAACTGGGCAACAACGCATCCGGCGATTATGATTACCAAGCCCTCTACGGCCCGGTTGGGTATTCCTTGAACGGCGTTCAGGTGACCGGATTGACGTCGGGAAAAATTGCCAACCAGCTTTTACAATGGGAATCTACTACCGTTACTAATATTGGCCTCGACCTCTCCGCGCTGAAAGGCCGGCTGACGGCT
Source organism: Haliscomenobacter sp. (assembly GCA_016713275.1). Lineage (GTDB taxonomy): Bacteria > Bacteroidota > Bacteroidia > Chitinophagales > Saprospiraceae > JADJPL01. The sequence continues at coordinate 346,985 of JADJPL010000005.1, read as the reverse complement.
GAAATCGACGTTTACGACAAGCTGACCGACGGTATTCTCACCGTTCCTCCGATCTACCTGACCCTCGGTCTGGTTGGCGCGCCCACCGTGAATACAGCCGAAGTGAGCAACCGCGGGCTTGAAGTGACCCTGGGATGGCAAGACAAGGTAGGCAGCCTGAATTATTCCGTCCGCGGGTTCTTTGGGTACAACAAGAACGAGGTAACCAAATTTAAAGGCAAACTCGTCCAGGAATGGAGAACCGCTGAAGATGGCACCCAGTTTTATTATTCCAACCTGGGCGATGTGTCCAATGGCGGCAATAACCGTATCCTGGAAGGCTATGGGATCAATGAATATTACCTGATGGAAGTATACAAGGGCAGCGGCGCTTATTTCAATCAGGACGGTACCGTAAATATCAACGGCGGCCCGAAAGACGGGATGATCCGGACCCCCGACGATATGGCCTGGCTGAATGCCATGCTGGCTGCGGGGTATCAATTTCTGCCAAACCAAAGCACTGCAAAGAATAAAATCTGGTACGGGGATTTGATTTACGCGGATATCAACGGAGACAAATCCTACGGAAACAGCTTTGACCGCAGGTTTGCCGGAAACTCTGGCGTGCCCGAATTCACCTTTGGGGCCCAGATGAACCTGAGCTGGAAAAACATCGACCTGAGTATGTTGTGGTCCGGCCAGGCTGCTGCGAAAACCTATTGGCTCGAAAGCGGCTACAATGGCTCCAATACCCGGATTGGGTGGCAGATCGGCGAAATGATGCTCAATAACCGCTATTACTACAACGAAGCAGACCCAAGCGATCCTTCCACCAACACCAACGGCGAATTCCCAAGGTTGAAATTGAACCAGGGCGATGGACAGAACACCCAAGCCAGCACGTATTGGTTGTACGATTCCTCCTTTCTTCGGCTGAAAAACCTCACCCTGGGGTATTCCCTTCCCAAACGGGCAGCTGAAAGATTTTTACCCAACAAGTCCGGGTTTTCTTCTCCGCAGAGAACCTGCTGACATTCACCTCTTTCCCCGGCCAGGATCCGGAAATGGGCGGTGGGTCGAACTATCCCTTGTTGCGGCAATTGTCTTTCGGTACTAACATCACCTTCTAAATTGAACCAAACATGAAAACATCCTATCGTTTTATAATTGCCCTCTTATTCACAGCCCTGGCGTTTAATGGCTGTGAAAAAGACCTGCTCGATACCAACCCTTACGGGGCCATTGGCTCCCAGGCCATGTGGACTTCCGAAAGCCTGGCTGACCTTGGCGTACTGGGCGTGTACCAGGTGCTTCGCAATGATTACACCGGGCTGAATATGTGGTATTTCGATCAGGAAGGCTTTGTGGGCATGAACCGCGCCGCTACCGCGCTGACCGATGGAAACGTAACGGCGGGAGACGGGCTTTTTTCCAATTTCTGGAGACAGCATTATGAGGGTATCCGCCGGGCAAACGACGCTATTTTGAACCTTCAGGAAAATGCGCCGCTGACTCCGGAAAAGAAAGGCAGGCTGGTAGCCGAAGTCAAATTCCTGCGCGCCTGGTTTTACTACAACCTCAATCAGGTGTACAAAGGCGTGCCGGTGTATCTGGAGCCGGTCGCCCTGGAAGATGCCAACCGCGGCCGGGAAACTGAAGCTGCTGTATGGCAAACCGTGATTACCGATCTGACCGAGTGCATCAACGACCCGAATCTTCCTAATTTTTATGCCAAAGGAAATAAGGACTTTGGACGAGCCTCCAAAGCGGCTGCCTATGCGCTTAGAGGCAAGGCGTATATGTGGATGAAAGACTACGCCAAAGCCGAAGCGGACCTGCGCAAAGTGGGCGAATTGGGCCCCACAATATACCAGGGCGATTACGAGAAGTTGTTTAAAGCAGCCAATGAGCAGCATCCGGAAATGATTTTCTCGGTCCAGAATATCGGCGTTAGCGGTCTGGGCTCCAACACCCAATGGTACCTGGGCTCCCGGGTCTCCTTTGGCTCTTGCTGGAACAACTACCTGCCACATCCTGACTTTGTCGAATCTTTTGAAAAGAAGAACGGCGCCGTCTTTAACTGGGAAGACTTTTTACCCGGATACAACGCCATGACTCCGGCACAGCGCGTCGTCTTTTTCCTTCGCGACGGCCTGACCGCCACCGAAATCAGCAACTTCACCAAAGCGGGCGCCGACATGAGCAAATACCTGCCCGCCGGCAATGAAGCGCGGATCAAAGCAGTCTATGACGACCGGGATCCAAGGCTGAAAAAACTGATCATTACTCCTTATGCTCCTTATGTCGGGGCGCTGGGCGTCGCCGATCAGACGTACACCCTGCGCTGGCCATTCCGCAACAACGCCGCTGCCCCCTTCGATATCCGCACCGATACCAACGACAAGTTCTATTACCTATGGCGGAAGTGGGTTTATGATGGCGCCACAGAAACCCCTGCCCGTAACTATGGCCCGATCGATCAACCCTTACTTCGCTACGCAGATGTTGTGCTCTTGCTGGCAGAAGCCATCAACGAACAAGGGTTTTCCCAGGAAGCCGTCACGTTGGTCAATAGCGTCCGCAAACGCGCAGGCGTCGTGGAACTTCAGTCCTCCGATGCCTCGGCTCCTACGTATGTGGCTAGCCAGGTGGCTATGCGCGAACGCATCCGCAACGAACGCCGCTGGGAACTTTGCCTCGAAGGCATCAACCTCTTCGACGAAATGCGCTGGGGTACCTGGAAAGAGAAAAAATTCACTACCGGCAACGGGATCAAACAAATTCACGGGGTTTTGACCTCTCCCTATTCCTGGAGAGGGGATTATATCTACAAGTGGGCAGTGCCCCAGGTTGAAATTGAACGGAACAGCAATCTGGTCCAAAATGAAAATTGGGATAACTAGACTTGTTTCGAAGGGAGTGTAATAGACCGCAAAAAATGGAACTTCCGCGGAGAGGGGACCTTTCGCAAACTGGCCACGGTGTCCCGGCAAACCATCTCGATGGATGGGCAAGGGCATGTGTCCATCAAAGTGACCAAGGACCCCAACGGCAACTATTACGTAGGTCAACTAGGCACCCAGGGGCTTTTTGAAACCACCTATGGCTATTTCGAGTGCAAGGCAAAAATGAACCGCACCCTGGGGCCCCACGTTGCCTTCTGGCTTCAATCCCCGATGTAGCCAAAACCGGAGATCCGGCAAAACACGGCGTTGAAATCGACATTTTTGAATACCATCGCAAAGCGCCGGGAATAGCCCACCATAACCTGCACTGGGACGGGTATGGGGCGGAGCATAAAAGCGCGGGGAAACAAATCCCCGTTCCCGGCATCGACGATGGATACCACGTTTTTGGACTGGAATGGACGGAAACCGAGTACATCTTCTACGTCGATGGCCTTGAAACCTGGCGGACGGCCACCTCGGTTTCCCAGCGCAGCGAATACCTGATTCTGTCTACGGAATTAACTGGTTGGGGCGGCGATCCCGCGCAGGGGAAATTTCCCGATGAGGTGGTTTTCGACTATGTCAGGGTGTATAAGCGAAAGTGAAATGGGGGCTCCTGTTTTCACTTTTGAGGTGTTTTGAGTATCTTCAAAATGGCATACCTACGGTCTATGAAAACAAGGTTTATTCTGGCGCTGCTGTTCGCTTGTCCCTTTTTCAGCGTTGCACAAAAAAACCAGGCATCCTTCAAAATCCTATCCTTCAGGGGTATTATGCCGATCCATCGATCGTTCGCGCAGATTCCTCCTGTTTCCTTTATGCCACCATAGATCCCTGGGGCGCCGATCGATTAGCCGTTTTTGAAACCGCCGATTTTCTGCGGTTCGAACCCAGGCAGATTAACTGGCCTACGAAAGCGGCCTGTTCCAGCCCTACCTCAGGGGGCGCCATGGTTTGGGCCCCTTCTGTGGTCCAGGCGCCGGATGGCCTGTTTTATATGTACGTTTCGGTAGGCAGCGAGATATGGGCGGGCGTCAGCCCGCACCCCCTTGGCCCCTGGAAGAATGCCAAATCCGGCAACGAGCCATTTATCCCAGGGGATTTGTACCCGGGTTACCACATGATCGATGCGGAATGTTTTATCGATGAAGACGGGCAAGCTTACCTGTACTGGGGGTCGGGGCTGAATTGGGTAAATGGCAAATGTTTTGCCGCCAAATTGCGGCCCGACATGGTTTCTTTCTATGAACCCCCTAAGGATATTACCCCGCCGGATTATTTTGAAGCCCCATTTATGATGAAACGCCGCGGAGTCTATTACCTGATGTATTCCGAAGGCAAAGCCATTGATAGCACCTATAATATTCGGTATGCTACCGGCCCTTCCCCTTTTGGCCCCTGGACTGCAGGGAAAAATAGTCCCATCTTGAAAACCATTTCCAGGAAGAAGACCTTCGGACCGGGGCATCACGCCGTTTTTCAAGCCGGCGGCCAATCTTACATCCTTTACCATCGCATTCATCCTCAGGAAAAAGAATACGTGCTGCGGGAGCTTTGCCTGGGGCGTTTGGAATTTGACAAACGGGGGAATATCCGAAAGGTGAGGCTTGGAGGAGTGCCCGTTCCAGGAAAGGATTAATTTTTTTATTCATTTAATTTTCAATCATGAAATCCCCATTCAATGCATCAGCGCCAACCGGTCGCGGCGGCGCGCTTTCTTTCCCATGGATTTTCCTTCTGGCAGCCCTTTCTTTCTCCTTCCAGGCGAAGGCCTGGGAGCAGCGGGATCTCCTTCAAAAAGAAGCGGATTTGGCTCAGGTCAAAGCCGCGTTGGTACCCCGGCAGGCTTGGGTCCCTTATCCAAAATACGCCGACCGCTCCTCCTGGGATGCGCTGACCAGGGGCGTGAAAGAAGGCATCATCAAAAAAGGAGAAGATGCGTTGACATATGAATGGCGCGTGGTCAAAGCCTCGGACTACCTCGAATTTAACCGCAGCGGTTCCCGGCGGATTATGGAAGATCCTTTTGGGGCGAATACCACCGCGCTTTCCAATCTCGTTCAGGCAGAGCTCGCGGAGGGCAAGGGGCGGTTTATGGATCAAATCGCCAACGGGGTGTGGTACTTTTGCGAAATGACCTCCTGGGTCCTTTCTGCGCACGTCGAAAGGGAACAATCGGAACGCACTTCCCTGCCCAATTATCAGCACCAAACGATTGACCTTACATCGGGGGATATGGCTTCTTTTTTCGCCTGGACGTATTATTTCCTGAAAGAAGAACTCGACAAAGTGAATCCCATGATTGCCCGCCGGTTGCGGGAAAACCTCCAGGACCGGATTCTCGATCCCTATGTGATCCGCAGCAATTTCTGGTGGCAGGCATTTAACGCCACCCCGGAAACCATGGTCAATAACTGGAACCCCTGGTGCAACTCCAACGTGCTGACCTGCTTTATGCTTCTGGAAAACGACCCCGACAAGCTCGCAACCGCCGTGCATCGGACGATGGTTTCTGTCGACAAATTCATCAACTACTACCATTCCGATGGGGCTTGCGATGAAGGGCCTTCCTATTGGGGCCACGCTGCCGGAAAAATGTTCGATTACCTCGATTTGCTTGGCAAAGCGACCGGGGGCAAGGTCTCGATTTTCGACGCGCCTCTGATTAAACATATGGGCGAATACATCGCTTATTCTTACGTTGGCGATGGCTGGGTCGTCAACTTCGCCGATGCTTCCGCCAAGGGCGGGGGCGAACCCGGATTGATCTACCGGTATGGAAAAGCGGTAGGCAGCCCGGTGATGATGCAATTTGCCGGATTTTTATTCCAGCGCGACAAACGCCGCGACCTGTCTGCCGGCCGCGATTTGTACCGTACCTTGGAAAACCTGATGACGGTGGAAGTGCTGGCTCAGGTAAATCCTTCCGCGCCCAATATGCCTTACAGATGGTATCCTGAAACGGAATTTTGCTATATGCGCAACCCGCAGGGGTTCTTCTTTGCCGGGAAAGGAGGCTACAATGCCGAAAGCCATAACCACAACGATATGGGGTCTTTTATCCTGTATCTGGACAATATGCCGATGGTCATCGATGCGGGGGTCGGCACCTATACCCGCCAGACGTTCAGCAGCGAACGGTACTCCATCTGGACGATGCAAAGCAATTACCATAATTTGCCGATGATCAATGGCTTGCCTCAACCTCCCGGCGCGGCCTACCGCTCCCAAAAGGTGTCCTTTAATCCTTCCAAATGGACCTTTTCTCTCGATCTATCCGGAGCGTACCCCGAAGAAGCGGCTGTAGCGCAATGGCAGCGAACGTACCAGCTCGGCGCTACAGGGTTGACCATCACCGAAGAATTCGGCCTAAAGGAAACGAAATCCCCAAATCAAATTCATTTCTTGTTATGGGCAAAACCCAATATCTCCGAACCTGGGCTTGCCGTGATCGAAAAAGAAGGAAAAAAGCTGAAACTCAGCTACGACCACCGGCAGTTTGACCCGGCAGTTGAGGTAATCCCATTGGATGACAACCGCTTGTCTTCCGTTTGGGGGCCCCAGATTTACCGGCTGTCTTTAAATGCCCGGGAGCAGAAAAAAGCAGGTAAATACCAGTATACGTTTGAAAAACTTTAATTCCGTAGTACGATGAAGTTTCTTGTTTCTATTGTGGGTTGGGCCGGGTTTCTGATGTTTGCCGGATCAGGGTTTCTTTCTGCTCAGGTGGTTTCTCTCCATACCGGCTGGACCCTTTACCCGACATACGACGTGCGCAGAGAGGCGGATAAAATACAGGTCGGCCTACCGCATACCTGGAATGCGGAAGACGTTTTCGGCCGCATCAACTACCGCCGCGAAGCGATGGTCTACCAGAAAAAATTGCCTGTGCCTAAGGAATGGGCGGGTAAACGCCTCTTTCTGTACTTCGAAGGCGTCAACTCCGTCGCCGACGTTTTCGTTAACGGGAAAAGGGCTGGTGGGCATGCAGGAGGCTATACCGCTTTTTGCATGGAAATAACGGATTTCATCACGCCCGGTCAGGAGGCATTGCTGGCGGTTTGGGTCAGCAATGCCTATCGGACCGACGTTCTGCCTTTGAGCGGCGACTTCAATGTTTATGGGGGATACACCGGCCCGTCCGCCTCCTGGTCAAAGAAGCCAATTGCATTTCTCCTCTCGATTACGCTTCTTCGGGGGTGTACATTTCTCCGGTTTCTATTTCGGAAAAACGGGCCGAATTCAACGTCAAGACGTTGCTTTCCCTTGGAACGGAAATCTCCGGGCTTGAAGTGCGAACGACTATCCGCGATGCCAGCGAAGCCAAGGTTGCGGAACAAACCACGCCTGTGACTTCGCGGAATAGGGGAGCGGTGCTCCAGGAATTTGAAATCGGCAATCCCAATTTGTGGAATGGGAAAGCTAATCCTTACTTGTACACCGTTACGACCGAACTGACGCACCATGGGGCCGTGCTGGATGTAGTAGTGGAAAAAACGGGGTTCCGGTATTTTTCCGTCCACCCCGAACTAGGATTCCAACTCAACGGAGCGTACCTCGATTTGCATGGGTTTGGCAGGCATGAGGACGTGGCGGGCAAAGGGAGCGCATTGGACTATGAAGACTACCTCCGGGACATGGAACGCATCCTGGAATCCAGCGGAACCGCTATGCGTTTGACCCATTACCGGCATGGCAAACCCATGTACGATCTGGCCGACGAACACGGAATTGCGCTCTGGACTGAAATCCCTCTGATGGGACCGGGAGGCTATACCGGACCAGGGTATATGCAAAGCCCCAGCCTGGAATCCCACATCCGCACGACCCTGGTGGAGTTGATCCGCCAGCATTACAACCATCCCTCGGTCTTTTTCTGGGGCCTGTTTAACGAGTTGAAGTTCGATTACGACAATCCGGTCCCCCTCGTTCAGGCATTACACCAATTGGCCAAGCAAGAAGACCCCTCCCGTCTGACTACCTGCGCCGCGTTCGGGGCCCAGGAAGAATTTATTGGATTGACAGACCTCATCGCATGGAACGAGTACTTCGGTTGGTATGGCGGCATGCCCAAAGACATGGGGCCTTTTTTAGATAAAATGAAAGCAAAAGCCGGAAAAACTCCTGTCGGAATCTCGGAATACGGCGCAGGCGCGAATATCCGCCACCATGCCTGGCCGCCGGAAAAACCGGCGCCGGGAGGGCCATTTCATCCGGAAGAATGGCAAACCGCTTACCATGTGGGGAACTGGAAGGAATTAGCGCTCCGAAAGTATGTCTGGGGCAAATTTATTTGGGTTTTGACCGATTTTAGCTCGTCGATCCGAAACGAAGGGGGCAAACCGGGTATAAACGATAAAGGATTGATCAGTTTTGACCGTCAAACCAGCAAAGACGCTTTTTACTTCTACAAAGCCAATTGGAATCCCACGCCTATGGTATATATTGCCAGCCGGCGATTCCTCTACCGTTCCGATCCGGTGGCGGAGGTCAATGTCTTCTCCAACGCCGATGCCGTCGAACTCTTCCTCAACGGCAAGAGCATGGGAACCCAAGCGCCCGACGAGTTTAAAACCCTCCTTTGGAAACAGGTGCGCCTGATTCCGGGGCAAAATACATTGGAAGTCAGAGCAAAAACAGGAAGCCTGGAATTGAGGGATTCTTGTACCTGGATTTTACAAAAACCATAGGGATGCATAATATGCTAAGGCGGATCTTGATCTTTTCCGGATGGTTCCTTTTGGGATCAGGGTATTTGGCAGGCCAATCCAATCCGGTTGTGCCCGGTATTTCCGACCGGTCCCCGGCGCTCGACCCGCTTCCCGGGTTTATCAATCCTCCTCCCGGATACGGGGATGTCCCTTTTTATTGGTGGCAGGGAGACACCCTTACCAAAGAACGCCTGGAGTGGCAGCTTAATGCCCTCCAGAATAAGGGGATTACCAGCCTGCAAATTAATTACAGCCACCTGGACGAAGGAGGGCTGTTGTGGGGATTGTCGAATCCGAGCAAACCTGCCTTATTCACTCCGGAATGGTGGGACCTGGTGCGGTGGTTTGCCGTCGAAGCAGGCAAACGTGGAATGTCCATCAGCCTGAGCGATTACACCCTTGGCATCGGGCAGGGATTCTCCATGGATGAAGCGATAGCGGAAAACCCGGAATTAAACGGTTCGGTTCTGAAAAGCCTCCTTCAAACCCTTACCGGCAAGGGACGCCTGAAGCTGCCTTCGAATTTGCTCCATCTGAGCGCTATCCGGCTTCATGCAGACAGTTCCCTGGAGGTAAATACGCGCAGGGATCTCCTGGACCAGGTACAACAAGGCGTTCTTACCTACGATTTTGGGGACGAACAATGGCAGGTTTGCGGGGTCTATTTCGAAACGCTGGCGCCTTCCTACGACCCCATGCATCCGCAGAGCGGGGCGGCATATACCCACCATTTCTTCGGAAAATTCGAGCGCGAATTGCCCCGGGAAAACCATAACGCCCTGAATTTCTTTTTCTCCGACGAATTGAATTTCCGGGTGGACGGAAATCTTTGGAATGCTTAATTCGCTGATGCCTTTCAAAAACGCAAAGGATACGATGTCGTTCCTTTCTCGACGCCCTGTACCGAGACATCGGCGCGATAACCCCCAAAATTAAACTCGATTACAACGACGTTCTGGTCGGCCTGAGCGAAGCCCATTTTTTCCAACCCGTCTATGAATGGCATCAGGCCAGAGGATTGATTTACGGATGCGATCATGGCGGCAGAGGCAAGGACGTGGTGGAGTTTGGCGACTATTTCCGAACCCAGCGCTGGAACCAGGGCCCCGGGTCGGACCAGCCCAGGCTCTCCAAGGAGTTGATCAAAGCCAAGGTTGCCGCTTCGATCGCCCATCTTTACGAACGCCCCCGGGTTTGGCTGGAAGGATTCTATGGCAGCGGCTGGGGCACTTCCTCCGCCGGACTTGCCGACGCCATTTTTGCCAACTACGCTATGGGGTACAATCTGTTGTCGCTGCATGGGCTCTATTATTCCACCCAGGGTGGATGGTGGGAGTGGGCTCCTCCTTGCAACCATTTTCACATGCCCTACTGGGAGCAGATAGATCCGCTTATGACCTGCGTTCAGCGGCTCTCTTACCTGTTATCCCAGGGCGATCACCAATGCGACGTAGCCGTGATCTATCCAACCGAACCCATGGTGGCCGGGATGGATGGAGCGGCATCAGTCCATACCGCTTTCGAAACAGGCAGCGCGTTGTATAAAAACGGGATCGATTTTGATTTCCTGGACTATGAATCGCTTGCCAGAGCCGACGTTAAAAACGGCGAACTCCACGTTGCTGGCGAACGGTTTCGAGTATTGGTCATTCCCTCTATGAAGGCGATTCGGCAGGCATCGCTGGAAAAAATCGAGGCGTTTAAACGCGCGGGAGGAATGGTAGTCCACCTGGGCGCAATCCCGGAGGCAACCGAGCGGAACGGCCGGTTTGATCCCGAAACAGCAAAATGGGTAGCCGGCCTGTTTGCGCCCACTGCCCACTTCTTGCACTGCGCAAACCCTGACGAAGTTCCGCAGGCTATTTCGGAGAAATATATCCCCAACTTCCGTATCCTTTCCAACATAGTGGGCCAGCCTTATTTCATGCACCGGGTTATTGGAAATCGCCCGGTATTTGCGCTGTATAATATCCCGAAAGGAACGCGGTGTTTTTTCCGTGCCAAAGGACGCCCCGAACTATGGAATCCCTGGACAGGGGAGGTTTCTTCTTTGTCCAGCGTATCTACCCCGGTTGCGGAGGGGACGGAGATTATCCTTCCGTTGAGCGAGACGGAGATGCAATTGATCGTGTTTCGTCCGGAGAACGAAACGGCACCCTCCACAAGCGTTCCGGCAGATAAAGTACTCCGGCAGCAACCGCTTGGCCAGGTTTGGGAATTTGAACTCAACCCTTCTTTAGACAACCGCTGGGGCGATTTCCAATTGCCTGCAACCAATGGATTTATGGGCGCTCAGGTCCGGAAGCTGTATTTCAAAGAAACCCCTTCTGGTTCCTCCCGGAAGGTTGTTATCGACTCCACCTGGGAAAAACTGACCTGTTCCTACGGCGCCCAATTCCTGAAATTAGGCCCGCTGCCGGCGCTGCCCTCCGAAACGGAACTATCCGTCCTGGCGCCTAAGAACCCGGGCGATGGGGTTTCGATCTCTGGGGAAACCCATCGCTGGGAGGAATACGGGTTTTCCTGGCAGCTTGGCGTGGAAGGCGATTACGGCCATCAAGGATACCATGGACTCAAAGGCGCGATGTACGATGCGTTTATCCGGTTGGGAAGACTGGTAGAAGACAAGCACTCGCTCAAACGGGCGCCGGAGGCAGAGGGCAATTTTTACCTCCTGTATTCAGCTATCATTGCTACGGAGGAAGGAACCTATGACCTGCTGCTGGGGAACGTCAAACCCCATCAGATATGGGTAAACGGGCAGAAAATTTCTGTGGACGCCGCCTCAGTTTTCCTGAAGAAAGGGGCAAATCCCATTCTGATCGCTTACGACCAAGCCTGCGAAACCTACCTGGTGGCGCGCAAAACCCAGGTACCGGCGCCTGAAAAAGCCCAGGTTGCCATGCGCTGGTTCGGGGATCTCGGCGTGCTGCCCTTCGACTACCGCGGCGCCAATCCTTCCGCCGGGTTAATGGCCTTCCAATCCGCCCCGGGGTTACAATCCCTGCGCTTTTCGGCCTATGGGAAGGTCCGGGTTTGGGTGGATGGCAAACCCCAAAAACTCCTTCCCGGCGCGACCAAACCCGATGGATTGACGGAGTACTCCGTTCGGCTAGCCCGGGTAAATCCATCCTCCGTTCAAGTACTCCTTCAGTTAGCATTTGCTCCCGGGTACCGGGGCATGGGCGCTTTGCCCTCCTTTATCGAACAGCAATGCGGCAAAGGAACCCTGCCGTTAGGGGATTGGTCGGAACTGGATGGCCTGAACGCCTATTCCGGGGGCGCCATATACCGGAGCGCTATCGATTTACCCCCCGGAGAGGCAGACCGCCGATTACATCTGGACCTGGGGGATCTCGTTTCTTCGGCAGAAGTGCGGGTCAACGGGAAAAGCGCGGGCATCCGCGTTGCGCCTCCCTGGACCTACGACATAACGTCTCTCGCCCAAGAAGGGAATAACCGGATTGAAATCCTGCTTTTCAACACCCTGGCTAATAATTACACGACCATTCCAACCCGGTACCGGGGATCGATTAAATCGGGCCTGATCGGCCCGGTCACCCTGAAGGTGCTGGAAAAATAACCCGTGTTTTTAATTGGACGTAAATGACCAAAAAAAACAAGACACTATGAAGCAGAACGTTTTTTTCGCTACATCGGCATTCCTCCTTTTTTTCAGCGTTGCGGATGGCCAAAACCTGACAGATCAGATCGCCGCTAGTCTGAAAACGGCGGAATATCAGATCAAGAGCCAATTAAGCGCCTTCCCGGATCCTGTACGGTACCCCCGAACGGTAGATAAAACCGGCAACATCGTCGCAACGCCAATCAACGACTGGACGGAAGGCTTTTTCCCCGGCTGTTTGTGGTACCTGTATGAACTAAATGGCAGCCCCGCCATTAAGGATGCGGCGGTGAAATGGACCGAGGGGCTGGAAAAACTGCAATATTTTACCGGCAACCACGACGTTGGTTTTCTGATGTACTGCAGTTATGGCAACGCCTACCGGATTACAAAGCAGCATTCGTACCCGGCTATTCTTGTCCAATCTGCCAAATCCTCTGCACCCGGTACAACAAGAACGTAGGCGCTATTGAATCCTGGAATGGCCGGGCCTCCTGGGATGGGCAGTATTGGAATTATCCCGTGATCATCGACAATATGATGAACCTCGAATTGCTTTACTTCGCTTCCAAACATACGGGCGATCCTTCCTTTGCCCGGATCGCCAACCGGCATGCCAAAACTACCGCAAAGAACCAGTTCCGAAAAGATTTTGGGAGTTACCACGTGGTCAATTACGATACCCTCACCGGCAAGGTCCTGCACCGGCAAACCTGCCAGGGGTTTTCAGACCAGTCCACCTGGGCGCGCGGACAAGCTTGGGGGATATATGGATACACAATGGCCTATCGCGAAACCGGGAATAAAAAATTCCTCCAACTGGCAGAAAACCTGGCCTCCTTTTGGATAAACCACCCCAATTTGCCTGCCGATGGAATCCCTTTCTGGGATTTTAATGCAGGCCAGGAGGGTTTTCGCCCGGATTGGAAGTACGACCCCGGTAAATTCAATCCCATGCCCCGGGATGCATCGGCCGCCGCTATTGCTTGTTCGGCATTCCTGGAGCTTTCTGTGCTCGCCCCCGATGGAAAAAAATACCTGGACGCCGCTACCCAAATCCTGGCGAGCCTGACTTCGCCGGCGTATCTGGCAGAAAAAGGAACCAACGGAAATTTCATCCTCAAGCACAGCGTGGGCAGTATTCCCCATGGTGCAGAGGTGGATGTGCCGCTCGTATATGCCGATTATTATTTCCTGGAATCGATTTTCCGGTACAATAAATGGATTCGGAAAGAATAGACGTATTGCCGAAAGAAACCAGGGGTCCTCACTACTTGGCATTTTGGGAACGAGAGGGGCTGTCTCAAAAGATCGGCCTTGCCTCTGGCCGCCAAAAAATATTTTCCTTTTTCAATTATTTTAAAAAATTGCAAAGCAATTTTTTAAAATAATTGAAAAAGGAAAATAAAATTTCAAGTCGGTGGCGACGATTGGTCTTTTGAGACAGCCCCTCAAGGCGCGAGGAAAACGAAAATATCCAGTAGGGCGCCTGTAAAGTTGCTCCAAGTGCGATAAAAAACCGAGTCAGGCATCAACCAAATTCCTTCCTTCGGGTTGGATACTTGGAAACATGCCTGGTGGTAATCCCTAAAACCTGGCCGAAGATCGAATGGACATGAAGCAGATTTGGTTTTTCAGCGAAATCGACTTGTTTGACATCCTTTGTCCTTATAAGTTTGCCGATCACATTAAGCACAGCCCTTCTATTGGCTACCACAAGAATGCGTTTTTGTTTTTGCCCCATGAAATTGCCGCAGAAATTTATCTGGTCCTGTCGGGCAAAGTTAAAGTGGGTTATTACGACGAAGAGGGCAAAGAACATGTGAAAACCTACCTCACCAAGGGGGAACTTCTGGGGGAAATGGCCTTTCTTGGCCAAAAAGCGCACCGGGATTTCGCCCAGGTTGCGGAGGAAGGGATCCAGATATGCCGTATGAGTGCCGACAAAGCAAGAGATCTAGCCCGGGAGTATGTGCCCTTCAGCCGGGAAATTCATAAAAAGATTGGAGAAAACATCCGCAAATTGGAACGCCGGCTGGAAATCCTTTTCTACAAAGACTGCACCAGGCGCATACTTGAACTCCTGAAGGATTTGAAAGCAACCTATGGCCGTCCGACTCCTAAGGGCATATTGGTTACCCACTCTCTGACCCAGCAAGAAATGGCCAGCCTGATTGCCACCTCCCGCAAAACCGTTACCCTTACCCTCAAGGAATTTGAAAGAGCCGGAAAGATCGCCGTCAGCTCGGGAAAATTTTTGGTTTTGGAGGAGTCCTTTCTGGAGTAAGCTGCTCCGTTCACTGTCTTCATTCGGACGTTTCACGCATAACCAAGGGGGTTCTCCCCCAAAAAGCCGCTCCGTGTTACCTGGGTAACATCGTTGGATCATCAAAGGGGCCATTTTTGCCTTGTCTTACCACAGGAGCAAAAAAGCTATGATTTGTCCAATTTGTCAAAAAGAAGTTGAGCGCCTTCTGCGCCATTTTCATCCGGAAATGGATGCCCCCATTTTGGAAGGCTTAAAAGCCGAGGTGGTTCAGTGGGATCCTGCCTTGGGCGCTTGCACGCGTTGCGTGGACCAGGCTCAACTCGACGTTTGGGCAGCGCATGGTTCTTGGCTACCTGAAGAAATGGGTGGGTATCGGATTGCGCCCCTTCAAAAGCGGCTCATGGTGCACCCACATTATACAGGTAAGGGTGTGACCATTTGCTTTATCGATAGTGGTTTTTCAAACCATCCCGATATTCAGGGCCGCATCCATAAAGTTCTCGATATCCATAAACCAACGGCTTCGGAAGAATCCCTCTTTCGGGTGAATTCCCTTAACGGGCATGGTACGATGACCTCAGTGGTTTGCTCAGGAGACGGGAAGCTCTCGGGAGGCCTGTACCGTGGGTTGGCGCCCGATGCGGAACTCGTCTTGATCAAAGTAACCGACGAGCGCGGAAGCATATCTGGCGCCGGCATTGCCAAAGCTATTCGATGGGCGACGGAACACCGGAAACCCTATGGAATCCGGGTGATAAATTTGTCTGTTACCGCAGATGAAAGCACCGGCTACAGGGAAAACGAAGTGGATTTAGCCATTGAGGAAGCGGTGAATTCCGGAATTGCCGTGGTGGCGGCATCGGGTAACGATCCCCGTGCCCAATTGAAGGCGCCTGCGAATAGCCCCCATGCCATTACCGTGGGCGGGTCGGACGACCATAACCTCTTGCATCCCTTAATGCACAGCCTTTACCATTCTACCTTTGGCGAAACGGCAGACGGCCTGCAAAAACCCGAACTCGTCGCTCCAGCTATTTGGGTACCTGCTCCAGTTCCGCTTGGAACCCAAGAGCACAAAGCGGCAATTGCCTTATTCGGCATGCTGAACGCCACAAACGAAGTGTATTTGAACGCGTGGGTCGCCAACAACTTAGTACACCTTCGTTGGGAAAGTCATTGGGTGGAAAAAAACGCTGGGGAAATCCGTAAAAAAGCCTTAGACGAAATTGCTGACCGGAAACTCATTTCTCCCTTTTACCAACACGCTGAAGGCACGTCCTTTGCCGCCCCGATCGTTTGCGGCGTAATTGCCCAAATGCTCGAAGCGAATAAGGACCTTACTCCGCCTGCAATTCGCAAAAACCTGTTGAGTTCGGCGCGCAGATTGCCCTCGTCTTCCTCTGAAAGGCAAGGCCTTGGGGTCATTCATCCGCTTAGTGCGGTCACCTTAGCTGAGACGGAACCTACGCTGGTTCCTCCTTTTTTTACTCCTGTAATCGATTATCGAAGAAACCATATTGACTTTTACCTTTTTGATTCCTCTGCAAGTAATCCCGTTCTATGTGGCGATTTTACTCAATGGAATCTAAGGCCGGTTCCTCTTCATCGTTCGGAAAGTAAAGGTTGGAATGCGCATATTCCTTTGTTGCCAAAAGGATGGTATTCGTACAAATATTTGATGGATAATAAACAATGGTTGCACGATTTAACCAATCTGTTCCAGAAAGCAGATGGGCTCGGCGGCTTGAATAGTCAATTTTTTATTGAATAAGTTTTTTGAATCCCTTAGATCATGCATTACGACATTATCCTCATTGGCACGGGGGCAGGGGCGGTACCCTTGCCTTATCCCTGGCGCCCACAGGTAAAAAAATCCTGATTTTGGAACGCGGCCATTTTATCCCCGAGAACGGGACAATTGGAATACCGAGGCCGTCTTTATCGAATCGAAGTACAAAGCTCACGAGACTTGGCTGGATAAAGGCGGGAAACCCTTTCACCCAGGCATTCACTATTGCGTTGGGGGCAATACCAAAGTGTATGGTGCGGCGCTCCTGCGCATGCGTGAGCGCGATTTTGAAGAAGTAACCCACAAGGGAGGGATTTCTCCTGCCTGGCCAATCCGATATTCCGATTTGGAGCCCTACTATACCGCGGCGGAAACCCTTTACGAAGTCCATGGCGAAAGAGGATCAGACCCGACCGAGCCCCCGGCGAGCCAGCCCTACGCATTTCCGCCCTTGGCGCACGAACCAAGGATAGAGGAACTCGCCGGCGATATGAAGAAACTGGGCCTTCATCCATTCCCCCTTCCCATCGGGGTGCGCATGGGCGATCCCAACCGTGGCGACGCCACGCCTGTATTAGATCGCTTTGATGGCTTTCCCGACCCCTCGGAGGCTAAGTCCGATTCCCATGTGGTGGCGATTAAAAAAGCATTGTTGTATCCCAACGTGTCCCTCATGACCGACGTTTTCGTCGAAAAATTGGAAACGGACGCTACGGGCAAAACCGTAAACCAAGTGTTGGCCAGGGTGCAAGGAGAAAAGGTATCTTTTCAGCCGACATAGTGGCCGTATCCTGTGGGGCGGTCAATTCAGCGGCTTTGCTGCTCCGTTCGGCCAACGACAAACACCCCCATGGATTGGCCAATGGTTCTGGTGTGGTAGGAAGGCATTATATGGCACATAACAACTCCGCTTTGTTGGCGATTTCGAAAAAGCCGAACCCCACCCTTTTTGGAAAAACACTCGCATTGAATGATTTCTATTGGGGTAGCGATGATTTTCCTTATCCCATGGGCCATATTCAAATGTTGGGCAAGTCGGATCCCATCATGTTTAAAGAGGATGCCCCGGGTTTTGCTCCCGGTTTTGCGCTCGATTACATCGCCAAACATTCCCTCGATTTTTGGATGACTTCTGAAGACCTTCCCGACCCCGACAACCGGGTAGTCGTCCATCCGGACGGACAAATTGGCCTTCATTACACCGAAAACAATACCGAAGCGCATCAAATGCTGATGAAAAAACTGCGATGGATGCTCGAACATATCGGAGCGGAAACCCATCTTCTTCCAAACCATATGTACCTCGGCAAAAAAATTCCTTTAGCCGGAACGGCCCACCAGTGCGGCACGATCCGCTTTGGAAACGACCCTGCCACCTCTGCTTTGGATATCTGGTGCCGAGCGCATGAAGTGAATAACCTTTTCGTAGTCGATGGAAGCTTTTTCCCATCGTCTTCGGCCGTAAACCCGGCCTTGACCATTATTGCCCAGGCGCTGCGAGTAGGGGATTATTTCAAAAATGAAGTGCTGTAATCCGCTACGGAAAAATTCAGATGAAAAACAACGGAACATCCATTATTTCAAAAGGCGTGGTGACCGTCCATCTGTCGGGTCTGGGTTCTGTCCAGGCCATTTTGGCAAGAGATCACGATGGCCATGCTATTTTTCTTTACGAATAAATGATTCTAAAATGAAATGCTTCCTTAATTTATTCCTGTTTTTACACGTTCTCCAAGTTTTTGGCCAATCCCAGCAAGGGAGTACCAAGCCCAAGGCAGGAGGTATCGATCCCGATACCTACGTCAACGTCGATTCAAAAGGGGTAATCCTCCAAGGGTACGATCCAGTCGCTTTTTTTACCGTTAAAAAACCAGTCAAAGGACAGGCAAAGTTCCAGTCCAAATACAAAGGCGCCATGTATTGGTTTTCCTCGGAAGCCAACAAAAAGACATTTGATGGCAATCCGGAAAAATACAAGGTTCATTTTGGAGGTTGGTGTGCGTATGCGGTTTCTCGAGGATATACCGCATCGACCGACATCGATACCTGGTCTATTCAGGATGGGAAATTGATCCTTCAATACAGCGAACGCGTGGCTCGAACCTGGCAGGAAGCTCCTGATGAAAACCTGGCCAAAGCGCTTAAGAACTGGCCAGAGGTAGCCAAAAAGAAATTGGATTAGGCCTTTTGGGCGCCTATCTGGTTTTTTCAATCGAAAAAAATAAATGGTAATGGAATTAAATCAAAAAAGGCTGTCGGGACAAACCGCTTTGGTGACCGGCGCCAGTTCGGGAATAGGCAAGGCCTGTGCGATCGCATTAGGAATGGATGGCGCCAACGTAATCGTCAACTATGCGGGGAATAGCGCCGGCGCTGACGAGGCAGTGGCCAATATCCACGCGTTGGGAGGAAGAGCGATGGCTTTTAAAGCGGATGTGAGCAAACAAGAACAAGTGAAAGCCATGTTTCAAAGCGCCGTGGAGGCTTTTGGAACGGTGGATATCCTCGTGAACAACGCCGGTTTGCAAAAAGATGCTCCCTTTATGGAAATGTCGTTGGCCGACTGGCAATTTGTTTTGGATGTCAACCTGACGGGACAATTTCTTTGCTCACAGGAAGCGGTGCGCGAATTTCACCGCCGGGGTATGCGCACCGAGGTTTCCAAAGCATTGGGCAAAATCATTTGTATGAGCTCCGTTCACGAACTCATTCCGTGGGCGGGCCATGTCAACTATGCCGCTTCCAAAGGAGGCGTGATGTTGATGATGAAATCCTTGGCTCAGGAGCTCGGCCCCATGAAGATCCGCGTAAACAGCATTGCCCCTGGAGCGATCAAGACGCCCATCAACCGCATGGCTTGGGAAACGCCCGAAGCCGAGCAACGGCTCTTAAGACTCATTCCCTACAAAAGAGTCGGTTTGACCGAAGATATTGGAAACGTATGCTGTTGGTTGGCCTCCGACGAATCGGACTATATCCACGGGACCACTATTTTTGTCGACGGAGGAATGACCCTTTACCCTGGGTTTGAAGACAATGGCTGATCAAAAGCCATTTGGAAGTACCCCTTTCCTTTCTCCATTTTTCATAAAAACAAGTAATGGAAAAACCCATCCAAAATCCCGAAAAACTGCGTCTACAGGAAACCTACTCCCAAGGCAAAAAATGGCTCAAATGGGGCCCTTACCTAAGCGAACGTCAATGGGGCACCGTGAGGGAAGATTATAGCCCAAACGGCACCGCTTGGGATTATTTTCCTCACGACCATGCCCGTTCCCGCACCTACCGATGGGGAGAAGATGGGATTGCAGGGATCTCGGATCAGCGCTGCAACCTGTGTTTTGCCGTTTCCCTTTGGAATGGCAAGGATCCCATCCTAAAAGAACGCCTTTTCGGGCTGACCGGCCCGGAAGGAAACCACGGGGAGGATGTCAAGGAGTTGTATTACTACCTCGACAGCACGCCAACCCATTCCTACATGAAGCATTTGTACAAGTATCCAACCGACGCCTTTCCTTACGACGATTTAGTGCGCACGAACGCCCACCGCTCCAAACACGAACTCGAGTATGAACTCCTGGATGCCGCCCCCTTTGACTCTTCGCGGTATTTTGACGTGTTCACCGAGTATGCCAAAGCGGACGAGGAGGATATCTGCATCCGGATTTCGGTGATCAACCGCAGCGAAGAGGCTGCCCCTATTACCATTTTGCCTACGCTATGGTTTAGAAACCGCTGGTCTTTTGACCCCAAAGAGCAAAAACCCAATATCCGGATAGAGGAGGAAAACGGCCTCACTGCGATGGCGGTTCATCCCACCCTGGGTAAATACCATTTTTCCTTCCAACCGGCAGCCCGCGCCTTATTTACCGAAAATGAAACCAATGCGGAGCGGCTTTTTGGGACGCCCAATACCAGTCCTTTCGTAAAAGATGCTTTTCACCGGGCAGTCATTCAAGACGATTTTGACTTTCTAGCGGGAAAAGAGGAGGGGACCAAATTTGCCCCGTTGTACCAATTCCAATTGATGGCGGGCGAAAAGGTGGAAATCCGGTTGCGCCTGACCCAAAATGGCCAACCCATAAACCCACTTTCCACTTCGTTCGAGGAGGCTTTTGAGAACCGAATTGCGGAAGCGAATGCTTTTTATTCCGAACTTCAAAAAGGGGACGACGAGGATACCCGAAACATTCAGCGCCAGGCCTTTGCCGGGATGCTTTGGAGTAAACAATACTTCCATATCGACATTCCCCGCTGGCTGGAAGGGGATCCGGGCCAAACCCCTCCTCCTGCCGAGCGGAAACGGGGAAGAAACAGCAGTTGGATGCATCTCAACAACGAGGACGTCGTATCCATGCCCGATAAGTGGGAGTACCCTTGGTATGCCGCCTGGGACCTGGCATTCCACTGCGTGCCTTTGGCAATGGCCGATGCGGAATTTGCCAAAAACCAACTGATATTGTTCCTTCGCGAGTGGTATATGCACCCCAACGGCCAAATCCCGGCATACGAATGGGCGTTCGCCGATGTAAACCCACCTGTACACGCTTGGGCCTGTTTGCAGGTGTACAAAATCGACAAAGCGCGAAACGGCAAAGACGATAAATCCTTCCTCAAACGCGTCTTCCAAAAATTGCTGCTCAATTTTACCTGGTGGGTGAACCGAAAGGATCACAAGGGAAATAACGTATTCGAAGGAGGCTTCCTGGGGTTGGATAATATTGGGGTTTTCGACCGCAGCGGATTCATCCCGGGAGGAGGGTACCTGGAGCAGGCCGACGGCACCGCCTGGATGGCGATGTACTGTCTAAACATGTTGGAAATGGCCCTGATCCTGGCTGAGGATGGGGAGGAAGCCTACGAAGATGTGGCCACCAAGTTTTTCGAACACTTTGTCTACATTTCGGAATCCCTCAACCGGATTGGACAAGGCTGGACGGGTTCCTGGGACGAACGGGATGGATTCTTTTACGATATCCTCGCTTTGCCCAACGATCAGTATATACCTCTCCGCGTCCGGTCGCTGGTAGGCTTGACCACCCTGTTTGCCGTGCTGGTACTCGACGAAGAACGATTAAAGAGGCTCCCCGATTTTCATGAGCGCTTAAAATGGTTCCAAAAATACCGGACGGAAAATCAACAATACCTGGTGATCGATAACCTGCACGAAGGGAAAGATCTCCTCTTGTCCTTAGTACCCCAACCCCGATTAGAACGGCTATTGGAAGCCCTTTTCGACGAAGGCGAATTCTTGGGCAAAGGAGGGGTCAGGTCGCTTTCCAAGTTTCACCACACCCCCTACGTGGTTCAAATCGAAGGGCAACCCTTTGGATTGGCATACGAGCCCGGAGAGTCTACTACCGGGTTGTTCGGCGGTAATTCCAATTGGAGGGGCCCCATCTGGATGCCGATGAACTATCTGATTCTTCGAGCCCTTGAGACGTATCATAGCTACTATGGAGACTCCTGTAAGGTAGAAGTGCCCAGAGGTTCCGGAAACTGGGTTACCCTTCAGGATGCGGCGGCGGAACTATCCAAAAGGCTGATTTCAATTTTCCGAAAGGACGAATCGGGACAGAGGCCGGTGCACGGCGATGCGTCCATTTACCATACCGACCCTAATTTTAAGGAGCTCGTTCTGTTTTACGAATATTTCCACGGAGAGACGGCAAGGGGCGTGGGCGCTTCCCATCAAACAGGGTGGACCGGCCTGGTAGCCGAACTCATCGATGGATTCGGATGGAAATAATCCGGAACAGGGCATTAAAAAAACCAAATATGCGAAACGTCCTCATCGCCTCTTTTGAGGATGCCGTAACCAAGGAATGGCTGGTGACGAATGGAATAGGCGGCTATGCCTCCAGTACCGTCTGCGGCGCCAATACAAGGAGGTATCACGGATTGCTCGCCGCCGCATTCCAGCCGCCTACGGACCGAAGGGTCTTGGTCTCCAAGTTGGAGGAAACGGTACACCCTTTGATGGGAAATCCGGCTGCCTTATCCGCCAATCAATATCCGGGCGCCGTTTATCCTTCAGGATTCCAATTTATCCGGGGGTTTGAGTCCATTCCTTTTCCCAAAACCCGGTTTGAGGGGGAAGGTTTCTGCCTCTCTAAATGCGTTTTCATGGTGTATGGCGCCAATACCACGGTGGTCGAGTATACCAATGAGGGCGAGGAGGAACTGAGATTGGATGTAAATCCGCTCCTGGTTTATCGCGATTACCACAGCCTTTTCAGCGAAAGTGAATTCTTTGATTTTCACCTCGAACCGATAGCTGAAAGGGCTTTTAAAGTGTATCCGCATTACGACTCCTTGCCGTTTTTTCTGTACTTTTCCAAGGGAACTTTCGAACGGAATCTGGTTTGGTATAAAAACCTCGAATACCTCGAAGAGCAACGCCGTGGCCTCGATTTCAAGGAGGATGCCCGGAGCCTTGGCTCGATCTCCCTTTCACTAGAAAAAGGGGAAAGCGCATACTTGGTCTTTTCTACCGAGGAGCCTAAGGGGGAACCCAATGGGTTTCAATGGAAACAAGAGGCCATTGCCCGGTCCCAGGCCCTGGCCCCCGTTTCGGAAAATACCTTCTTTAACGACCTCTCTGTTGCAGGAGATCAATTTTTAGTGCGCCGGGCTTCCAGTGAAAGTTATTCCTTGATCGCTGGGTACCATTGGTTTACCGATTGGGGCCGGGACACCATGATCGCCATGCGCGGGCTCACGATTGCCTCGGGAAAACAAGCGGTTTCAAAATCCATTTTTCAAACGTTCTTATCTTACCTAGACGGGGGCATGCTCCCCAACCGGTTTCCCGACAGCGGCGAGACGCCCGAATACAATACCTTCGATGCCGCCCTTTGGCTTTTTGTGTGCTTATACGAATACGCGGAAGCATTCGGAGATTGGGATTATATACAGGATACCTTGCCTAAGTTGGAGGAAATTCTGGACGCTCATGTGAGGGGTACCCGGTATAATATCCACCTTACCCCAGAAGGGCTTCTTTTTGGAGGAGAAGGGTTGAATCAGCTCACCTGGATGGATGCCAAAGTGGGGGATTTCGTCGTTACTCCGCGCCAAGGATGTCCGGTGGAGATAAATGCGCTTTGGTACAACGCCTTGAAGGTGTTTGATTATTTTACCAGCCATTTTGCACGGGAGAACTCGTTTCAACCCCTGATCGGGAAAGCAGAGGAAGCTTTTCGCGCTTATTTTTTAAACGAAGAGGGGTATTTGAACGATGTAGTGATCCCGGGAGAGTATGCCGATGCCGCCTTACGACCCAACCAGATTTATGCCATCAGCTTGCCCTTTTCCCTGCTTACCGCGAAAGAATGCGAGAACGTGCTCGCCGTGGTAGACAAACACTTGTATACGGATATGGGCTTGCGCACCCTTTCCCCTGGCGATCCGGATTTTAAACCGGTGTATGAGGGCGGTCCATGGGAGCGCGATACGGCTTACCACCAAGGCACGGTTTGGCCGTTTCTTTGGGGAGAATACGCCTTGGCATACCTGAAAATCAAAGGATTTTCCTTAGAGGCCAAGGAGGAAGTCGTCGGCCGCATGGAAGGATTAAAGAACCACTTTTACGAGGAAAATGGTTTGTATGGGATCTCCGAGGTCTTTGACGGAGGTGTGCCCTCTGCAGGAAAAGGGTGCATCCATCAGGCCTGGTCCGTTGGGATGCTGTTGAAAGTGTGGTACGAACTAACCAAAACCCGGATCGATGTGGCAAGCAATTAGAACCCATACACCGATTTATCTTATTGAGGCTTGGGCCTTGGGGATGTTTATGGTGTCTGCGGCTTTTTTCACCATTCTGCTGGAAAGCCCAAGTCTGCCTGTCAGGCAGTTGATCGCGGACCCATTTGTCCGCAGGGCAATCATGGGCGCCGCCATGGGGCTAACGGCGGTATTGCTCATATACTCCCCTTGGGGAAAACGCTCTGGGGCGCATATGAACCCTGCGGTCACCCTCACCTTTCTTCAACTGGACCGGATACGGCCAGCAGATGCGGCTGGGTATATGTTCGCTCAGTTTGCCGGAGGCGCCTTGGGGATTTTTTTATTTAAGTGGATGGTTTATCCCTACATTTCAGACCCGGCAGTCAATTATGTCGTTACGGTACCCGGGCCGTCTGGATGGCTGACCGCCTTGGTGTTGGAAGCGCTGATGTCTTTTTGTCTGTTTTTGGTTGTATTGTTATCGAGCAATGCCCAAAAGCTGGCGCCGTATACCGGGTATTTCGTCGGCGTATTGCTTACCTTCTTCATTGCTTTTGAGGCCCCTTTTTCCGGCATGAGCATCAATCCCGCCCGGACGGTAGCCTCGGCCCTTCCTTCGGGTATTTGGAGGGATTGGTGGATTTATTTTGCCGGCCCCATTGTGGGTATGAATGCAGCCGGTTTCGTATTTCGGAGGATATATCGATGGAGGAATAATGGGAATTGCCTTTCGATGGATTGTCATATGAGCGGGAAAAAACACCAGAACCCCATTTATGAGGTATTGGGACCTAAACGATGAATAGACGAAGGAATGCTTAATTTGAGTTTTGAAAAAAAAGCAGCACGATGAAAAAATCAATTTTAATCACCGGGGCTTCCGGTAATTTGGGAAGCGCGGTAGTCAGGAAATTTCAGGAAGAAGGATACACACTTTATGCCATCGCCCGGGGCCCCGAGGGCTTGATCGATGGCGTGCAATTTGCCAATGTCGACCTGACCCAGGAAACGGCTGTAGGTGATTACCTCAGGGAGTTAACGCAAAAGGATCCCGAATTGAAGTCCGCTATTTTATTGGTAGGCGCTTTTGCGCTAGGCGGACTGAAAGAAACGGATGGCGCGGCGCTGGAGAAAATGATTAAATTGAATTTCCATACAGCCTACTATGTTGTACGGGCGCTTTTGCCCCATTTTGAACAAGCGGGCGGGGGGCAGTTTGTCCTGATCGGCTCCCGGCCGGGTTTTCAGCCACAGGATGCCGTTCATTCGGTGGCCTACGGTTTGTCCAAAGCCATGGTGCACTATTTAGCCGAGGTCATCAATGCCTATGGCAAAGGCAAGGGAATCCGGGCGTCGGTGGTGATACCCAGCACCATTGATACCCCACAAAACCGGGAATCGATGCCGGACGCTGATTTCTCCAAATGGGTTCCTGCGGAAGGGATCGCCGATGCGATTTATTTCCTGTTCACCGAGCCTGGGCAATTATTGCGCGAAACGGTCATAAAAGTGTACCACGAGTCTTAGTCAATCAGAAACAGATGATGTTAGCGAAACTCCTGCTTTTTGCGTTTTACCTCTACCTGCTTTTGGGGGTTTTCTTTGGAATTTGGTTTGTTTTTCGGGGCGCAGAGCGGATCGATCCCAATCTCCATGGAGCCTCCTGGCGAACGCGTCTATTGCTTCTTCCCGGTTCGGCTGCGTTTTGGGTCATCCTTTTGGTCAAATGGATAAAATCAGATACCCATGGTTCCTGAATGGCGTAAGCGGCATCGAATGATCTGGATGCGTTGGGCGGTCCTGCTTCCCATTGGTTTCGTTTTGGCGATTCGTTCTTTACCCCAAAAAGGGTATTCGCCGGAGCTCACGGGAATCCCCATGGGTAAGGCGCCCAAAACGGTGGCTTCTG
This sequence comes from Haliscomenobacter sp., assembly GCA_016713275.1. Classification (GTDB taxonomy): domain Bacteria; phylum Bacteroidota; class Bacteroidia; order Chitinophagales; family Saprospiraceae; genus JADJPL01. Next base: position 321,024 of record JADJPL010000005.1, on the reverse strand, counting down.
CCAGGGACGGAAACGTACTGGCGGCCTTGCACGCCGGCCCGGATGGACGGGTTAAGCAGCTTGAACTCCGCCTTCTCGAGCCTTTGACCGCAGGACCAGCCGCCCTGTATTGGCAGAAAGCCTACTTAGGCCGGTTGGGGTCAAAAGGAACGTACCGGTTCGTTTTGGACAGCACGATGACCTCGGCATCTCCTTTTCAATTGGAAATCCGGGATCCCATTCGAAATAAACCCCTTCACCAAATCACTTTTTAGCCATGAGCGTGAGCTACACCACGGTGCAATGGAACCGTCAAAAACGCCGCTACGACCGGATTATGGCAGGACTCATGGCCGCCTACCTGGCCTGTTTTGCCACTTTTCAACTCGTTTTTTTTCCCAATGTTACCCCGGAGACCCTCCTCATTCGGGCAACGGGTACCTTGGCCTTTTTCATGTTGCATGTCGTTTTGAGCATTGGGCCATTGGCAAGGATCGATGCCCGCTTTACCCCCCTGTTATACAACCGGAGGCACCTGGGTGTGACCTTGTTTCTTATTGCTTTGGTTCACGGAATTTTTAACCTCATCCAATTTCATGCGCTGGGCAATACCGATCCTTTGTTGTCGGTCTGGATCTCGAATACGAATTATGGTTCCTTTTCCCGTTTTCCCTTTCAAGTGCTGGGCTTTCTGGCCTTGATTATCTTGTTTCTCATGGCCGCCACGAGCCACGATTTTTGGTTGAAAAATCTCGGCCCCAGGGTTTGGAAAGCGTTGCATATGCTGGTGTATACGGCCTACGGGTTGTTGCTATTTCACGTTTTGCTTGGGGTCGTGCAATTGGAGCAATCTCCGGTTTGGATTGGGGCAATCGGGCTGGGATTTTCGGTTTTGATCGGGTTGCACCTTACTGCGGCCAGGATGGAATGGAGCAGATGGAAAAGGCAGCAAGCATATGCTTTAGCGCTTGAGGGGTATTATGAAGTGGGCCCCCTGAAGACATACCGGAGTCCCGCGCCAAAATTGTATTCATCGAAGGGCAAAATATAGCAGTCTTCAAGCACGATGGTAAGGTCTACGCGGTGAGCAATCGTTGCCGCCACCAACATGGCCCGCTTGGCGAAGGCAAAATCGTAGACGGCTGCATCACTTGCCCCTGGCACGGGTATCAGTATCTCCCGCATAACGGCCAATCGCCTCCCCCGTATACCGAAAAATTGGAGACCTATTCCGTGAAGCTGAAAGAAGGCGCCATTTGGGTGAATCCAACCCCGTTTCCGGAAGGTACGGAATTAGAGCCGGCAGAAATTAACCAAAAGGCGTAAGGCAAAAGGCTAAAGGCAAAAGAGACAAACGCCCCAACGTCTTAACGCTTGTAATTCATTTAACCATTCAAGAAAACACCCATGCATACCAAGAGCGACGAATTTTACATTGGCTGGCAAGAGAACGCGCCGGAGAGAACGGGCCGAAAGGTTCGGCGAACGGTTTGGTTTTTGGTTGCGGTAGTCGTACTCGTTAGCGGAGGGTTGGTCCTTTCCCAGCAACCCTTTGCGCGTTCGGTCTACGAAATCAACCGGCTTAGTACGTTGGAGGGGGTATTGATTGCCGAACCTATTCCCTGTCTTAAAGTGCAGATGGACGCCCATGCGGACCCTGAAAACCAATTTCAGCGGATCATGCTGGTGGGATTTGGAAAAAGGAGCGCCCAGCCAGCAATCGAGAGGATGGAGAACGCATTGGGAAAATCCCTGGATGGGGTAGGGGTGCGATTAGAAGGGAAGATGATTTACTACGATGGAAAAGCAGCTTTTGAACTGACCGAAGGCGCAAAGGCGTTTAAAGGGTACGCCGCTGTACCCGACGGCCCGTCTTATATTAAACGGCTTGGTCAGGTAACCTTGCGCGGCGAAATCCTGGATCCAAAGTGCTATCTGGGCGTCATGCGCCCAGGCGAGGGAAAGCCGCATCGTTCTTGCGCGATCCGTTGCATCGAAGGAGGCATTCCCGTTTTTTTCAAGACCGCCACCCCCGATTCCCATACCTATTTTTATGCATTGGATGAGAACGGGCGCCCGATCAATCAAAAAGTAGCTCCTTTTGTTGCCGATTTTGTTCAGCTCTGCGGCGCCGCCGAGCAATGGGATGATTGGTATGTCGTCAAAGTGGATATGGACCAGGGGTTTACCCGCCTATTGCCCCACTGGGCGAAGACGGATTCCCGCATCCCGCTTTGCAATACCCTCCAATAACCCACTCAACCACTCACCCCCCCAAAGGGTTTTCCCTCCAATTGTCGCCCGTACTCCGAAAAGAAATACTTTATTGCTGGAAAACCCTTAAATTTGAGCATCGGACCAAAATGCAAAGAAAACGGCATTGGGTAAACTAGTTGCGGTAATTTTCGCGTTTGTATTCCGTATTCGAAACCAAGGAGGATGCATTGGAATTCCAGTCTTAGCGGGCTAAAAGGACCCTTTTTCTGCAAGGGGCTGCACGGTTGGCCTCTTATGGCTGTGGCATGCCTCCTTTTCCCTTTTCTGGCAACCGGCCGGGATTCTGGTTTCCGCGCCGATACCTTGAATATTCCCTGCATTGCTCCAGCAGATACTTCTGTTTTTTGTACCGACCCCGCTGTGGATCAGCCCGGACTCCTCGGCCAGGCCTTCTTGCCGGAGGGAACCCCGGATGGGGTGGTTTTGGAGGAACTTCCGCTCCAAAGCAATTTGTTCCTTTGCCGAACCGGCTCTCTGATCCGCTCCTGGCAGGTAATCCAAAACAAGGGAACTGTCCAGGAATATAAAGGCCAGGTTTGCACGCAGGAGGTTGAGTCGAAGCCCTTGCACCATTATGTGCTGTATTTCCCCCCGGACACCACCCTTACCTGCGCCGGCCTGAACAAGGCGGATTCCGCTTTTTTTTCTTCTTCCACCTGCGATGCGCTTTCTCTGACCGTCCAGGATGTCCGGGTCAACCTCCCTGGGGAATCCTGTTTTAAGATTTACCGGACTTACCGGGTGATTAACTGGTGCGAATACGACGGGCGCTCGAATCCGGTCCTGATCAGCCGGGACGCAGATGGCGACGGCAAACCGGGCGATGAGGGAATCTGGTGCACGGTGCTCCCCGAAGGGCACAGCTATTGGGATAAAGACCAGGACCCATTCAACGGCGTCCCCAATGCCAGAGGGTACTGGACCGGAAGCCGGATTAACGGCTTTCTGGCGTCCAATGGGTATTGGGAGTACCAGCAGGTGATCCAGATGGTGGATAATGCCCCTCCGTTACTAAATGCTCCTGAGTCGGTTCAGGTGGCTGCCAAAAGATCGGATTGCACCGGAGATGTCAATTTCTCCATCCAGGTTTCGGAAGCGTGTACCCCGGAAGACCTGGTTTTTACCCTGGACTTGGACCGGTTTTCCGATGGGATATCCGATGGCAATATCGCCTCTTCGCTGGTAGGAACTTACCCGAGGTACCGGTTGGTGTATAAGATGCCGATTGGCGAGCATTCCCTGCGTCTGACCGTTCAGGACCGCTGTGGGAATGTAACGGAAAAAACCATTCGCGTTACAGTGACCGACTCGCGGGCTCCCGCGCCGGTGTGCATCAATAGCCTGGTTTTGTCGCTAAACCCTGTTGCTCCCGGTTTGGACGTCGATGCTGATGGAGATACGGATAGCGGCGCGGCGACGATCTGGGTTGAGGATCTTCTTTCCGGACAGCTGACAGATTGCAGCGGGCCGTTGAAATTCTCCATCCATCGCGGCGAATGGATTGAATCGGGCGTGGAAACGCCTGCTCCTGGCCAGGATTTTCTGGTAGTAACCTGCGACGACCGGCCCACCGTGCTGGCCTATGTTTACGCCTGGGATGCCAACGGAAATGGCGGTTATTGCGAGACCTTGATTTTATTGCAGGACCCCGGTAAGGAACTTTGTGCCGAAATTGGTAACGGATCCGTTTCCGGAACGGTGCGCACCGTTCAGGGGCATCCGGTCGATGGCGCCGAACTGATCCTGGAAGGGGATCGAATCGAACCGCGCCGCACCGGACCAGAAGGAACCTATGTCTTTGAGTTTCTGAAACAGGGAGACTACCAAATCAAGCCCCGGTTGGATTCCAGCTATAAAGAAGGAGTGACTACTTACGACATCGTCAAGATTCTGCGTCACATCCTGGGCGAAGAAAAATTTGAGTCCCCCTACCAATATCTGGCAGCCGATGTGGACCTTTCCGGGTCGGTCACCACCCTCGACATTATCCAGATTCGCCGGTTGGTTCTGAGCGTAGAAATCGATTTTCGTCAAACCCCCAGCTGGCGTTTTATCCCGGCAGGATACCAGTTCGCCAATCCAGACGATCCCCTGAAAGAGTCGTTCCCTGAGGTTCGGTCGTTCTACGGGTTATCCGGAAAAATCCTGGATGCTGATTTCGTCGGAATAAAAATGGGCGATGTAACCGGCGATGCGCTTTCAGGAAACCCGGGCCCGGCGGTGCTTATTCAATCGCCCCAACGCGTTCGAAGCGGTCAGGAGGAGGAATCCGCCGTGCAAAGGAAACGGCGCCGGAACCCCAACCGCTAGCCGTCTTCGCCTTCGTAATCCGTTTGCGCCAGGTAAACCAACACAAATCCACTGAGCACCATCACCAGCCGAAGCGTAAATCCCAATAACCGGCTCGGGTGGTCCATCCAGGCCAGAAATGCAAACTTTAGCCCGACCAGACTTAGGAGTAAGGAAAGAAAACCGACTACGATCAGACCAAAACCGATCGAGGTTAGCGTATTTTTGTTTTTGTTGAAAAAATTCATGCCCTACAGATTTTTTTATCCTGCATTGGAAAAGGGGATACAGATAACGCAAGCATTAGAACCGGAAGAAGAACCAGATTGTTTTCAAGGATACCGTTCCTTTTGGGGAAATTAACCGGAGCAATCCGCTGCCCTGAGCTGTTATCCGCGATTATGCCGCTTCAAATGATCAAAATTATCGAATGCCCGCGGGATGCCATGCAAGGTCTTCCCCATTTTATTCCCACTTCCCTCAAAGCGGCTTACCTCAACCAGCTGCTAAAGGTTGGATTTGACACCCTCGACTTTGGGAGCTTTGTTTCTCCCAAAGCGATTCCCCAAATGCGGGACACCGCAGAAGTCCTGGAGTTATTGGATCTAAAAGACACGTCTACCAAATTGCTGGCAATCGTGGCGAATCTCCGGGGCGCTCAGGAAGCGGCAAGCCACGAACCCATCCGGTACCTGGGATACCCTTTTTCTATATCCGAAACGTTTCAACTGCGCAATACCAACGCCACCATCGAAGAGTCGCTCGAACGGGTGGAGGAAATCCAGCAATTGTGCGCTACCCATAGTAAAGAGCTTGTTTTGTATATCTCTATGGGCTTCGGAAACCCCTACGGAGACCCCTGGAACGTAGATATCGTTCAGCGCTGGGTTGAGCGGCTTTCCGGAATGGGTATCCGCATCTTTCAGTTATCCGACACGATCGGCGTAGCCTCTCCCGGAAGTATCGCTTACCTGTTTGGCAATCTCATCGGCCAATACCCCGGCTTGGAGATTGGCGCCCATTTTCACACCCTGCCCCATCAGTGGGAAGAAAAAGTAGCAGCAGCCTACGCGCATGGATGCCGGCGGTTCGACGGGGCCATCAAAGGCTACGGAGGTTGCCCCATGGCGAAAGACGATCTGACCGGCAATATGCCAACGGAGCGCCTGCTGGCGTTTTTTAAAGAAAAAGCCGAGCCACTCCTTTTGGACGAAGCCGCTTTTCACAGCGCCTTGGAAATGGCCTCCGAGGTATTTCTTTAAAAAAGCCTTCCACGACGCTGCGCGGAAGGCTTTTTGTTCTGTTTCGGTAAAGACAGGACGGGTTACATCATCCCCGGCATTCCGCCTCCTGGCATAGCCGGAGCCGGAGCGTCTTTTTCCGGTTTGTCGTTGACCACACATTCGGTGATCAGCACCATTCCGGAGATGGAAGCCGCATTCTCCAGGGCGATGCGCGTTACCTTGGTCGGGTCGATTACGCCTGCCTTTTTGAGGTCTTCGTACTTGTCGGTGCGGGCGTTGTAGCCATAAGCGCCTTTGCCGTTCAGCACGCGCTGGAATACAACGGAACCTTCTACGCCGGCATTTTCCGCGATGGTGCGCAAAGGCGCCTCCATGGATTTGCGGACGATGGCCACGCCGATGTTTTCATCTTCGTTGCTGCCTTTCACGTTGCGAAGCGCGCTAATGGCCCGCACGAGCGCCACGCCGCCGCCGGCTACGATACCTTCTTCGATCGCCGCCCGGGTAGCGTGCAGCGCATCGTCGACGCGGTCTTTTTTCTCCTTCATTTCGACTTCGGTAGGGGCGCCCACGTAGAGCACCGCCACGCCGCCTGCCAGTTTGGCAAGGCGCTCCTGCAGTTTTTCTTTGTCGTAATCCGACGTAGTCGCTTCGATCTGCTGCTTGATCTGGTTGATGCGGGCTTTGATCTGCTCCGGCTCGCCTTTGCCGTTGATCACAGTCGTATTGTCTTTGTCAACCTGAATTTTTTCAGCCGTTCCCAGGTGTTCCACGCCGGCAGATTCCAGCTTGTACCCTTTTTCTTCGGAGATCACCGTGCCTCCGGTCAGGATCGCGATGTCTTCGAGCATGGCTTTGCGGCGGTCGCCGAAACCAGGCGCTTTCACTGCCACCACCTTCAGGTTGGCGCGCAGGCGGTTAACCACCAAAACGCCGAGTGCCTGGCTTTCAATGTCTTCGGCAATGATCAGCAACGGACGCCCCATGCCGATCACCTTCTCCAGCACGGGCACGATGTCGGCCATATTGGAGATCTTCTTGTCGGTGATCAGGATGTAGGGGTTTTCGTATTCTGTGGTCATGTCCTCCGCGTTGGTTACGAAGTAGGGCGAGAGATACCCGCGGTCGAACTGCATACCGAGCACTTCTTTGACATAGGTGTCGGTACCTTTCGCTTCTTCGACCGTGATGACGCCGTCTTTGGAAACGCGTTTCATCGCGTCGGCAATCAGTTCGCCGATCTCGTCGTCGTTGTTGGCGGAGATAGCAGCTACCTGCTTGATCTTTTCAAAATCGTCGCCGATTTGCTCCGATTGCTCGCGCAGGGACTCCACCACCACGCGCACGGCCTTGTCGATACCGCGCTTGAGGTCCATTGGGTTTGCTCCGGCGGTGACGTTCTTCAGGCCTGCGTTGATCAGCGCCTGAGCCAGAACAGTAGCGGTTGTAGTGCCGTCGCCGGCAATATCCGAAGTCTTGGAAGCGACTTCCTTCACCATCTGGGCGCCCATGTTTTCAACCGGATCTTCCAGTTCGATCTCTTTGGCTACGGTTACCCCGTCTTTGGTAATATGCGGAGCGCCAAAGCTTTTTTGGATCACCACATTACGTCCTTTAGGACCAAGCGTGACCTTAACTGCGGCGGACAAAGCGTCCACGCCATTGCGTAGTTTTTCCCGGGCTTCCCGGTCAAAGCTGATTTCCTTTGCCATATTCAAACGGATAATTTAAGATTCAAAAAAAGAATGGAAACAGGCGGATGGATTATCCCAAGACGACGAGGATATCGTCTTCGCGCATAATGAGATAATCGGCTCCGTTGTAGCTAAATTCTTGTCCGGCATATTTTCCGTAGAGCACGATATCGCCTACTTGTACGGTCATCAGGTTACCTTCCTTGCCAGGGCCGACAGCGATAACTTCTCCCCGCTGAGGTTTTTCCTTAGCCGTATCCGGGATAATAATCCCTCCCTTGGTTTTTTCTTCGGCATCCGCCGGTTTGACAACGACGCGATCGTTTATGGGCCGCATAGAGTTCTTTGGATTAGATATGGTTTAAAAAAGAAATGAATTGTCTCTTTCCCTATAGCACAGGTCGTGCCAAAGGGGAGAAGATGACAAATTTTCAGGTGTTTGCTGCCAATTTTTGGCAGCAGGGCGGCTTTTCGCAGGGAAAACCAACGGAATGGCAGTTAGCGCAAAAAAAGGAGCCGCCTCCCATCTGGAGGCGGCTCCTTTTTTGCAGAAAGAACCGAAACCGGTTATTGAGGGGGCAGCACGCCCGGATCAACCGGCACGTTCGACCCTACGATCATGGTAGCGATGATGCAGAGGATAAACAAAGTGGCGGCGAGGTACCAGGTCAGTTTTTCAATAAAATCGGCTGATTTTGCCGCGCCAAAAAGCTGGTTTGCTTGCGATCCGCCAAGGGTTGCGTCAACGCCTCCGCCTTTAGAGTTCTGGATTAGGACCACTATAATCAGCATCAGGCTGATGAAAGCGATCAATATCGTCATTACGGTCATTCCAATAGATTTTTAAGCGATTCAATTTTGCCTGCAAAGAAAGCGGTTTTTTCGGGAAAAATCAAAATCAATCGCTCATAAACTGCGATTGCTTTTTGATATTGTTGCTGGCGGATGAGCAATTCGGCCAGGGTTTCTGAAGCGAGGTGGATATTTTCCCGGACGCTGTTTTGAGCTAGCCCGGAAATGGGGTCTTCCAGCCGGAGGGCTTGCTGAAGATCTTTCAGCCGTTGGGTAAGATATTCTTCGGAATAGGTTTGACGCCAGGTAGAAAAGTTGGATTTAGGAAGCGGCGTCTGTGCCGGAGGCGCTCCGGAATGGCCGGAAAAGCGAACGGTGGGTTCTTTTTCGGAGAAAGGGCGGACAGCCTGGATTGCAGGTTGGCTTCTATTTGCTCCTTGAGCATGCGGGAAGGTGTTTCTTCCCCTTGGGATGGGGTAGGGGGCACGGGAATAGCTTCTTCGGAAGGGATGGTTTCCTGCGGCTCGTTGGAAGAACTCTCTGCCTGGGCGGGCTCACTGGAAAAAAGCGCTTCCAGCTCTTTTTTCAACGCGTCGCGGTCTTTGGGGGGAGCAGATACCGGTTTAGGCTTGGGGAGAATCGTCTTTTTATTTTCAGGAGGCGCCTTTTCCGTAAAAGTTAGGGGGCGGCAGCGCGTTTGGGTATTTCGGATGGAGCGATTGGTTCCGGAAGAGGAACCAAGGGGGTGATTTCCTTCAATTCCAGAAAATCCTCGTTGATCTGAAAACTCGGTTCGTTTTCCAGCAATTGGGCGCTGAGTAGTTGAACAAACCGGTAAAGCGCCCTTCGGTCGGTGCTGTACAGCGCAGCTTTATGGAGGTTGGCCTCCGCATTGGGGTGCTGTTCCAGCCAGCTTTTGGCAAAGAGAAGCAATTGGAGGTTTTGCGAATAAGGAAATTCCAGGGTAAGGGATTCCAGTTCTACATAGGGCAAGTGGTAGAGATGGGCGGTTGACTGGAGGAATTCGGTGAAATTTTCGGCGTTCATTCCGCAAGGTCCCTGGTCTGTTAATCCAGCTAAGATACTGATTTTAAATTGAATTTAGGATTTAAGGAATTCCAGGAGTTTGGCTACCGCTCTGCCTCTATGGCTGATCTCGTTTTTTTCCTCCGCAGGCATTTGAGCAAAGGATTGATCAAAGCCTTCGGGCACAAATACCGGATCATACCCAAAACCGCCTTCTCCGGCTGGGGCGCCGGCAATTGTTCCCCGGACGATCCCTTCAAATAGAAATTCTTTTCCCCTCCAGGCACAGGGCGATCACCGTGCGGAACTGCGCCTTTCGGTTGGGCTGTCCTTCCAGATTTTTCAAGAGGAGCGCCATATTGGCCTGCGGATTTTTATCTTCTCCGTCATAGCGAGCGGAAAAGACCCCGGGTGCTCCCCCGAGCGCATCCACTTCCAGACCGGTGTCTTCGGCGAAGCAGTCCATCCCATACTGTGCTACGATATACCTGGCTTTGAGCAGCGCATTGCCCTCCAGGGTGGGGGCGGTTTCGGGGATGTCTTCCTGGCAACCGATATCTTGCAGGCTTTTGACGTCGTACCGTTCGGCAAGGATTTCGCGAACTTCCTTGACCTTGTGTGGGTTACCGGTGGCAAAAAGTAGGGTTTTCATAGCAAATAGATCAGGATTTTGGAAAAATAGCTTTCAACGCAGCCCAAAGCGCCGCCCCTTGGGGCCTCTTCTCCTGCAGGCGTTCCTGATTCAGCGCTTCCAGGGAAGGGGCAAACAGGTAGGTTACCCCACCGTGCTGTATCGGAATATTCATGGGCATCGGAAAATGCAACGAGGCACGTTCCGGTGGAACGCCGAATAATACCCATTGCCGGATATGGCGCTGACGGCTTATCGGGCCGGTTTGTATTCGGGCGCCTTCCGGCAAGCGGATCAGCAGCGCATCGTCTTCCAGCCGGTATTGCACCGCAGCGAGGATGTTTTCCAGCAATTTGAGCTGTTCCGGCGTATCTTCCAGTGCAGAAATGAGCACTCCCAGCCCTTTCCGGCCATGGCCCCGGATAAGGTCCGGGCTCGGGGCCGGATCAGAGGCGGCAATTATTTTGAAGTCGAAAAGCCCATTTTTCAAAATATAATTCCTTTTTAATTGAAATCGTTAAAACAAAACAGAATAAAATATAGGTATTTTTAAAAAAGGTAGAATTTATTTATAAAATTACGTATTTTTGTGTTAAAAGCTTCGATCATGAAAGAGAAAAATAATATTCAGGTTACGCGCGTCGCCCAATCCCGCATTGGGGAGGTAGATTTTGAGCACCTGCCTTTTGGGAAATTCTTTTCCGACCACATGTTTGTGGCAGATTACCAGGACGGCGCCTGGAAAGATTCGAGGATTGTTCCGTTTGGAAATTTCAGCTTGCATCCGGCTACGATGGCGATTCACTACGGGCAGGCGTTGTTCGAAGGCATGAAGGCTTCGAAGACTGCCGAAGGGCAGCCGATGCTTTTCCGTCCGGAAATGCATGCCCGCCGGCTGAATTTCTCTGCCGAACGCCTCTGCATGCCTTCGCTTCCTGAGGACTTGTTCCTGGATGCGCTGCATGCGCTTATCAGCCTGGATGCCGACTGGATTCCTACCAATGAGGGCAGCGCGATGTATATCCGCCCGGCGATGTTTGCAACCGATGGATTTGTTGGCGTCCGCCCTTCGGAAACCTACCGGTTTTTCATTATTACTTCTCCGGTTGGGCCCTATTATTCCAAGCCGGTACGGCTGATGGCGGAAACGCAGTATGTCCGCGCCATTCGCGGGGGCGTGGGAGAAGCCAAGGCGGCAGGCAATTATGCAGCAGCCATGCTGCCGACACGGATCGCCCAGGAAAAAGGCTTTGACCAGGTGATGTGGCTCGATGGAATGGACTTCAAATACATCCAGGAGGTGGGCACGATGAATATCTTTTTCGTGATCGACGGAAAAGTGATTACCCCAGCTACCGATGGCGCTATCCTGAAGGGAATTACCCGGGATAGCATTATCCACTTGTTGCGCGACCATGGCTACACGGTGGAAGAGCGCCCGCTTTCTATCGACGAGGTCGTAGAAGCGTATCATGCCGGTTTACTTCAGGAGGTTTTCGGGGCAGGCACTGCCGCCGTCGTATCCCAGGTTTCGGAGATCGCCTACGGCGATTTGCTGATGAAACTGCCTCCTGTGGAAAACCGCCCGATCAGCGAATTTGCAAAAGATGAGATCAATGGACTTCGTTCCGGTCGTATTCCGGATCCATACGGCTGGGTTGTCCCGGTCGATGCGGTCGCCATGGTAAACGCCTAGGGGAGACTGTTTAAAAACAACAACAGGGGTTCGAGGCACCGCTCAATCCAGGCGCCTGCGGGGACCGGCTAATAATTCCGCACGAAATCTGATCCCGCTTATTGCGGGACGGCGAACAGAACAGGAAATCTCCCGTCTCCCGTCTCCCGTCTACCGTCCCCCGTCTACCGTCTACCGTCTCCCGTCCCCCGTCCTCCGTCTCCCGTCTCCCGTCTACCGTCTAAATCCCAAACTCAACCCGATCCCTGCCGCCGGGGATTGGGTTGGGGTGGTAAGATAAGAACGGGTTTGACGCGAAGGCTTAGGTCCTCGCTTACGTCGAAGTTCTGAAGATGGGCATCCACGAAGGCTTCTACGCCGATGACTACATAGACGGCAAACGTTCCAATATAGGATAGCTGGGTTGCTTTATCGTATTGGTCCCTCAGGGAGCGAAGCGCGTCGGGGGAGGTAATGCGGTCGCTGAATTCGTGGGGCTGATTCTCCAGTTGCAGTTCCAGGGCGGTCTGCAGCCGCCGGTACCGGCTTTGATTAAAATCGATCGTATAAATCATACCGCCTAAGGCCCCATACACGAGGGGCGCTTTCCACCACTTGCCATTGTAAAGTTGTCCGGCCCCGGGGAAGATCAGCGAGAGCTTCAGGGCGGTTTTGGGGTTTGGAGGGGTTTTGCGGAAGTTGAAAAAGCGGCTTTTGCCCCGAGCAAGGGTATCCGTTACCTGGACCAAGGGAACGAGGGTATCGGGTTGCGTAGCGGGAGGCAGGGAGTCTGCGACCTGGGCGGAAAGCTGCCAAGCCCCGGGAAAGACCAAGGAAGCGAGGAGAAATACCTTTTTGATCCCCATGGTTTCAGCGAGGTGTCGTTTCATAGCCTGGAGGAAGAGAATACGGCTCAAGGGTCGATCCGGTCTAGAAGTTCGTTAAGTTCCTGAACCGAATGAAACGCGATCTGGATCTGGCCTTTTCCTGTCCCTGAAGCTTCAGGGTTACCTTTTTTGTTCCGAAAAAGCTGCGGAACTGCTGCTGGACCTGATCGAAATCGTCGGGAAGTTGCTCGGTTTTCTTTTTCGGTTTGGGCTGGTTGTAAGCGGCAATGAGGTTTTCCAGCGCCCGAACGGACAATTCCTCCTTCAGGGTTTGGCGGAAGAGGCTGTCGCGCAGGGCGTAGTCTTCGATGCCGGTCAGCGCGCGGGCATGGCCCATCGACAGTTTTTTCTCCTTAATGGCCGATTGAATGTCCGGCGGCAATTTCAGCAGGCGGAGGTGATTGGTGATGGTGGGCCGTTTTTTGCCTACGCGATCCGCCAGGTTTTCATCGGTGAGCTGGCATTCTTCTTTGAACCGCTGGTAGGTGATGGCAATCTCAATAGCGTTGAGGTTTTCGCGCTGGATATTCTCGATCAAGGCCATTTCCAGCATCTCCTGGTCGTTGGCGATGCGGATATAAGCAGGGATCTCGGTCAGGCCGGCCATTCGGGAGGCCCTCAGACGGCGTTCCCCGGAGATGAGCTGGTAGGCATTGTGCGCCAGCCGGCGCACGGTGAGTGGCTGGATAAGGCCATGCACGCGGATCGAATCCGCTAACTCATCCAGCGCTTCCTGGTCAAATTCATTCCGGGGCTGAAAGGGATTGACCTCAATTTCCTCCAAAGGGATCATCGCCACCGAATGGGCCAATTCCTTTACCACCTTTTCCTGATCCAGGGCGACTTCCTCATCAATATGGGTGAGAAGGGCCCGAATGCCCAGTCCCAGATTTTTCTTATCCACTTTTTTTGCCATGATCTTCCCTTTATTCCTTCGGGTAAACGAATTACGATCAGCTTACGGTTTCAGAGGTTTTGGTTTTCACGCTGTCGTTGTTCCTTTGCAGGAATTCCTGAGCCAGGTTGAGGTAGTTGACGGCGCCCTTGCTGCCTGCATTGAGCAGGACCACCGGCATGTGCATATTCGGGGCTTCTCGATTTTCGAGTTGCGGTGGATGATGGTGTCAAAAACCCGGTCTTTGAAAATATCTCTTACTTCGCTGACGACCACGCTGGCCAGGCGCAAACGGGGGTCGAACATCGTCAGCACAATCCCTTCAATCTGCAGTTTGGGGTTAAGCTGGCGCTTGACCAGGTTGATGGTGTCGTTCAGTTTAGCCAACCCTTCCAGAGCAAAAAATTCGCACTGCACCGGAATCATCACCGTGTCGGCAGCAGATAACGCATTGAGGGTGACCAGCCCCAGCGAAGGAAGGCAGTCGATGAACACATAATCGTAATAGTCGCGGATTTTATCGACTACGGTTTTCATGAAGTATTCCCGGTTTGGTTTGTTTACCAGCTCTACTTCTGCGCCCACCAGGTTGATATCGGAAGGAAGAATGTGCAGGTTGGGCGTATCGGTTTCGAAGATGGCATCTGCCGGGTCGTGTCCGTTGATCATGCATTCGTACAGGGACACTTCGACGTCTCCGGGCAAGATACCCACCCCGGAAGAGGAGTTTGCCTGCGGGTCTGCGTCAATGATCAGGACCTTTTTTTCGAGGATAGCCAAGCTGGCGGCCAGGTTGATGGCGGTAGTAGTTTTGCCTACTCCGCCTTTCTGATTGGCGATGGTGATTACTTTTCCCATGTGGTACGTCGTTTGGCCGTCCGGCGGCGGGTTTATCCAGCATCCATGTAAAAACAGGGGGATGTCTGATTTAAGCTATTGATAATCAATATTAAAGAGCGAAAATCTAAAAGGACTTGGTTGCTCCGATAGGGAGTAAAATTAGTTCTTTTCCGTTATCCGCGAAAGCTTTTTGCGCGGCGGCATGGTCTATTTTGATGTATCCGAAGGTGTCATAATGGCACCCAATGATGGTATTGCATTCGATAAAGCTGGAAGCCAGAACGGCATCGGCAGGCCCCATGGTAAAGTTGTCGCCGATAGGCAGAATGGCAAAGTCCAGTTTCGGGCAGGTCATGGGGATGAGTTTCATATCCATGCTCAATGCGGTGTCGCCGGCGAAGTAAAAACAGCCTTCGTCGTTCCAGATCACAAACCCTCCCGGGTTGCCGCCATTACTGCCGTCGGGGAGCGAACTGGAATGCACCGCGTGGACGAATTTGACGGTTCCGAAATCAAATTTCCAGGTCCCGCCGTGGTTCATCATGTGGCCGGGGACGCCTTTCTTGGCATACCAGGAGATAATTTCAGCATTAGAGATCAAGGTGGCGCCGGTACGGCGGGCAATTGGCTCTGCATCGGCGACGTGGTCCTCATGGCCGTGCGAGAGAAGAATATAATCCGCCTGGATTTGGTCGGCGCTCAAATGAGGCAGCGTTGCTGTGTCGAACAACTCGTTATAGGTGAGAAACGGGTCAAAAAGGAGTTTTTTCCCTTTGGTTTCCACCAGCATACAGGCATGGCCACAATAGGTGACTTTCATGGGTATACATTTTAAGCTGTTGAAAAATAGGCGGCTCCGGGTTTCCGGATCAGGTGCGCGAAAGGCTGCTAAAGGATTTTGAAGACCCGCAGAAACTGACCGTCCGGTTGATTCGCGCCACAAGATAGGGCTTTTTGAAAACTTTTGCCCGGCATCCGGCATTAATACGGCATGGTGTTTTTAAATTAACCTTAGCCTGATGATAACTGTCATTTCCGGTACCAACCGAAAAAATAACGATTGCCGGTTTTTTGCCGCTCAATACGCCGAGTTGCTTCGCAAACATGCACAGGAGGAAGTCCGGTCGCTTTTTATGGAAGAAATCCCATACGATTGGATTCACCCGGATATGTATGAGGAAAACGGCCAGTCGCCCTCCCTGGCCCGGCTCCAGGACGAATTCTTGCTCCCGGCCAATAAGGTCGTTTATGTCACCCCGGAATACAACGGAAGCTACCCGGGAGTCGTCAAGTTGTTCCTCGACGCCTGCTCTGTCCGCCTGTACGGACCAACCTTCAAAGGGAAAAAAGCGGCGTTGGTAGGCGTGGCTTCCGGCAGAGCCGGCAACCTTCGGGGTATGGACCACCTGACCGGCGTTTTACACCACGTCGGAACCATCGTTATGCCCGCCGTCCTGCCCATCTCCCGGATCGGCCAAATCCTGAACGATGCCAGTGAAATTGCTGATCCCGCCACCCTGCAGGCAATGGAAAAACACGCGAAAGCGTTTTTGGAGTTTTAGGAAGTACGAAGTACGATTTACGAAATATGAAGTTCGAAAATTGGATTTCCCAACCTCCCAACCTCGTAACCTCGCAACCTCGTAACCTCGCAACCTCGTAACCTCGTAACCTCGCAACCTCGCAACCTCGTACCTCGTACCTCTTAAATCGTAAATCGCCTACTTCAACCTCACCTCCACCGCCAGCCTCGCTTGTACCCCATGGGAACGCTTGAGGGCCATCCATTCCTCTACGGCGGGCGCTAGTTCGGGGAAATCGCGTTTGAGGGTTTTGACCATACGGGTTTCCGGGCTCCCGGCGCCCATCAACTCTTCCATGAGTTGTTGGAGGGGGTTGGGAACCGTTGGGTATTCGGCGGTGCGATAGGATTTTACTTTGGCTAGTTTAGCGGCAGCCTGGAGCGCTTCCTCCAGTCCTCCGAGGCGGTCGACGAGTCCGATGCGCAGCGCGTCGCGGCCGCTCCATACCCGCCCCTGAGCGATGGCGTGGACGGAATCCCGTTTCATCTTCCGGCCTTTGGCGACGTGCCCCAGGAAGACTTCGTACATCTCTTCAGTGCCGGCTTGCATTTTTGCCGCTTCCTGCGGGTCCTGGTCGAAGTACAGGTTTAGTCCAGCTGCAAAAGGGCCGGTTTTGACGGAGTCAAAACGCACGCCGGCTTTGTCGGTCAGGGTGCGCTCCAGGCTGGGGATCATCCGGAAAACCCCAATGGAGCCGGTAATGGTGTTGGGTTCGGCAAAAATGCTGTCGGCCTGACAGGCGATAAAATACCCGCCGGAGGCAGCGTAATCTCCCATAGAGACGACGATGGGTTTTCGCTCGGCCTTGATTTTGTTCATTGCATGGAGGATGTTCTCAGAGGCCAGCGCGCTGCCGCCTGGGGAGTTCACCCGAAGGACAACAGCCTTGATCTTGTCGTCTTTGGCGATTTTTTCCAGGGTTTTGACGTATTTGGAGTCGCCTATAGAGCCATTGCTGCCTTTGCCGTCTAAAATAGTTCCTTCGGCGTATACGATGGCAATTTTGTCTTTGACCTTGTAGTCCTTGTCTTCGGGGTTGCTCGAAATGAAGTCGTTGATGGAAACCAGAGAAACGGACTCGGTCTCTTTAAGCCCCAGCTTTTTCCGGAGTTCATCCGTAACCTCGTCGCGGTAGAGCACTTTATCCATCAGACCGGTTTCCACGGCTCTTTCCGGGCTGTCGGCCAGGTAGCCGTCGATGACGCGGCGTAGTTCTTCCGTTTTCATTTTACGGGAGGCGGCCACATCGGCGAGGAAGATGTCGTAAATATCGTTGAGGAATTCCTTGTATTGGTAGCGGTTTTCCGGGCTCAAGCGTTCGAGGCGGTACGGTTCGGTAGCGCCTTTGAATTTGCCGGCGTAATAAATTTGCATCTTGACGCCAAGCCGGTCGATGAGGTTTTTGTAGAACGGGATTTGGATCGAGAAGCCACGGATTTCGGAGATGCCCAGGGGGTTGATGAAGATTTGGTCCGCCGTGGAAGCCAGGTAGTAGTTTCCGGGGAAATAAAATTTGCCGTGTGAAAAGATGAATTTGCCGCTTTTTTTGAAGTCCAGCAACGCTTCTCTCAGGACGCGGGTCGTGGCGAACCCGGAGACCATGGCCATGTCGGTTTCCAGCAAAATCCCTTTGATATGGTCGTCGTCCTTGGCGCGTTCGATGGCGCTGACCAGGTCGGTCAGTCCATACACTTCGGTTTGTTCGAGGTTAAACGGCTGGATATCGACGTTGTTGGTATGCTCTGGAACGACTTGGTCCAACGTGAGGCGGAGCACGGAATTGGCGCCGATTTTCTGCGGTTTCTCCGAAGCGCTGGCGATGGCGCCGACGATGGAGGCCCCGATAAGGGTCAGCAGAACGATGCCAAGGATGACGCCGAGACAGGAAGCAAACAGCATTTTGAAGAAACTGCCCATAGTATTTCTTTTTATTGGGGGAATACGCAAAAGTAGAGAAAGTTGACAAGGACCTTTTATTTTTCGATCAATCTGCCAGGTCCATAGAATTAAGGCTAATTTTGTCCTTCCAAAAAATAAGGCGATGGCAATTACCCAATCTCCATATGTGTTGTATGCCGATGCGCAGGGGCAGGTTTTCGAAGACGAGACGTTGTATGCCGCCGGGCGCACCGGCTGGTATGTAGACCCCATCCCGGAAGCGGACTGGATCGAACTGCCGGAAGGCGGAACGTTGTACAACCTGCCGGGGAGGGCGCCTTTGGGAGTCGATGTAGAAACGGGAGAGGTTCGTCCCAGCAGCAAAGGGTTTGCCGTGGCGGCGTTTGTGCCTCCCGCCCATACGGGGTTGTACCTGGCGGCTTATGAGCAGCTTCCGGGCGCCGAGGTGTTGCCTTTGTTTTGCTACACCGCAGTAGGATGGCGGAATGGGAAATTCTATGTGCCCGCGGTGCGTATTGAGCAGGACATCCGGCAGGAAGCCTCGGGCTACGACGAAGCAATGATCCGAAAGGGGGTGGACGAACTCCGCGCCGCGTACCCGCACAACCGGCTGGTAGAGCATTTGGCCTGCAACTGCGCGCTGACCTACACCTGTCCTGCCGCCAGGAATTTCTTCCTTGGCCGGTGGGAGTGCCCGGTGCCGGTGTCGCCGGCTTGCAACGCCAATTGCGTGGGGTGTATTTCCCTGCTGCCGGAAGAAGAACCCATTACCGCAAGCCATGACCGCCTGGACTTCAAACCCACGGCGCAGGAGATTGTGGAATACACCGTGCCGCATCTGGAGTCGGCCCCGTTCCCGATCATCAGCTTTGGGCAGGGCTGCGAAGGCGAGCCCCTGCTCATGTGGGAGACCATCCGGGAAGCCATCCTCGAGATCCGGAAATTCACCTCCAAAGGCAGTATCAATATCAACACCAACGGAAGCAAGCCCGATGCGGTGGAAGCCCTTTGTAAGGCCGGACTCAACAGCATTCGCGTGAGTACCAACTCCGCCCAGGAGGCATGGTATACGCCGTATTACCGCCCCAACAACTACGCGTTTGAAGACATCGTCGAAAGCCTGAAGATCGTCAACCGCTACGGCGGCTGGACGAGCATCAACTATTTCGTCTTTCCCGGCATGACGGACCATCCCGCCGAGTACGAAGCCTTGCGCCGCCTCATCCGCGAAACGGGTCTGAAAATGATCCAGTGGCGCAACTTCAACATCGACCCCGACTGGTACCTCGGCCGCCTCAACATCGCCGACACCGGCGACCCCATCGGCGTCAAACGCCTGATGGCACTGATCAAAGAAGAGTTCCCGCATATTCAGTACGGCTACTTCAACCCGCCGATGGAGCGGATTCGGGGCAATTTTGAGCGGGATTTTGCGGGAGGGCGTTTGGGCGTTTAGGGCGTTTAGGCGTTTTGGCGTTAAGGCGTTAAGGCGTTGTTGTCCGTAGACTTCCGTCTACGGCTTAGCCCAATCTTCAGATTGCGTCCTATTGGGCCGTTGTTGTCCGTAGACTTCCGTCTACGGTTCAGTCCAATCTTCAGATTGCGTCCTGTTGCTGTTGTTGTCCGTAGACTTCCGTCTACGGCTAGTCCAATCTTCAGATTGCGTCCTGTTGCTGTTGTTGTCCGTAGACTTCCGTCTACGGCTAGTCCAATCTTCAGATTGCGTCTCATAACCTCCGCACCCATCCCTCCCTCAACCCCGGCTCGAGCAGCGTCACTTCAAAGATCCCTTCCCCCAGAACATAGTTGGACGCGCTACTGTACAGGTAGGCTTCCGGTTGTTGTACATAACCCGCTTTTACCGGATTGAAATGAATATACTGGAGCTTTTGATTTACGAAGTCCGGGCTCCGGAGCTCGACGGGGGCATTGGAGTGGGCCCAGACCTGGTATTTGGAGTTGCGGGCATGTTTCCGGGCAAAGTAGGCAAACAGGTAGAGCAGCCATTCCTTTCTGCTTTCGTCCTCCTGTTGGATGGCTTCCAAAAACTTGACGGCGGTAAACTTTTTCAAATCCCTTAAAACGGAAGAAAGGCTTCCCGGAGCGCCGGCGCGGACGATCAGGTGGGCGTGGTTGCTCATCACAACATAGGCGTAGACATGGAGTCCTTTGTGTTCACGGCAAAACTGGAGGCTCTCCAGTAGCAAATCCCGGTAAACCTTTCGGGTAAACAGGTCGATCCATCCGACGATCGTCAGGGTGACAAAATGCAGCCCTTGCTGGTCTTGAATACGGTATTCGTTCATCGTTTTTTTTTGTCCAATTTGGCAGGATTTACGTTGCGGCGCCCGCCAGAAAGACGCAGCGTGTTCTTGGGGGTAGGAGGGCTGGATATGCAAATTGAAAATGTAAAATGTTGAAATAGATATGTTTGTGTTTTTAAAAATTTTAAAGACGGCGGTTTTGGGGTTGGACGTAGCGGGCGCCCAATCTGAAGATTGGGCTAAGCCGTAGACGGAAGTCTACGGGCAACAGGGACGGGCAACAGAGGGATAGGAAAACCGGAGGCCTCAGACTCAGGTGGACAGGGAATTCCGTCTACGGGCAACAGGTTACACAAATTTAACATACGCAAAGCGGCGCACCCTTGGGGGAAATGGTCTATCTTTATGCCGACGACCAATATCTGTGTACTAACAAATCGTAATCTCCCATGAGAAAAATTTACTCTGGAGGGCCTTCTTCTGGCAACTCATTCATTTTTTTCTTTGCCTTTCTCATCCAGGCAATTTTTTTCCTTGCATCGAATCCATCCTTCGCCCAAACCACCGTTTTTTCGGATGATTTTAGTGCGAATACAAGTGCGAATTGGACAAAAAGCGGTTCGATTGGCCTAAGTTCGTGGAGCGTTAGCCGGGCGTCTACGGTTTTTTCTGGGGCTGATTGGGGAGCAAGGAGGAATACTTCTCCCGAACAACTGGAGTTAACGAATGACGTTGATACAACTAATCTCGCTGGCTGGGTTTTAGCGAGCGTGGCTAACAGTGCCTTTTCTTCGCCTTATAATTCTACCTTGAGTTCTATCAGCGGTTCCCTGGTAACCTGGACGTTTAATATGCGTCAAATCCGGTCAGATCCCTCAGGTTTTTCTTCAACGACTTCATATGGAGTTGCTTTCATTTTGGCAGGTACTGCCGATGCTAAAAGCACCACAGGAAGTGGTTATGCCATTGTCCTTGGGCAATCGGGTTCAACCGACCCAGTCCGTTTGGTTAAATTCACAGGTGGCCTTCAAGGTACATTAACCAATGTTATTGAATCAAATACTAGTGGTTTAACAGATTTTGGTACAAATTATTTAAGCGTTAAAGTCACGTATGTTCCTTCAACGAATACCTGGGAATTGTTTTTAAGGAATGATGGAACTTCAGCTTTTTCGGATCCAAGCACAGGGATGTTGGTTTCCCAGGGAACTGCGGTAGACAATGCCCATACGGGTTCTTCCCTTCCTTTGACTGGCGCGTATTGGCAGGGAAGTACCGGACTAGACCAAACTGCTTTTTTTGACAATGTAAAGGTAACCGTAGTGGGAACCGTAATGGGAATCCCCGGTGTCACCATCACCGAATCCGCTGGCGCCACGAGTGTCACTGAAGGCGGGACGACTGATTCCTACATGGTGGTCCTCAAAACGCAACCTGCCTCGGATGTGACGATTACGGTGGACCCAGACGGCCAATTGGATCTTGGAATGGGAGCAGGAAATCCGGTCATGCTTATCTTCAATGCGGGCAATTGGGATGACGCTCAAACGATCACGGTCACAGCAAATGACGACGCGGTAGTAGAAGGCAATCACAATGGCATGATTGCTCATAGTGCGGCTAGCACAGATGCTGGTTATAATGGAATAAATATCGTTGGCGTTACGGCTACCATCACCGACAACGACACCCCTCCAGCTACTAACCCCACCGAGCTCTTTTTCTCCCAATACATGGAGGGATCCAGTTTTAACAAAGCCATTGAAATTTTCAATGGGACCGGCGCTTCGGTGGATCTTAGTAACTATACTTTGGAATTGTATTTCAATGGCAGTCCTACGGTAAGCGAGATGATGACCTTATCCGGGACCCTTGCCAATGGAGAGGTGTTTGTTTTGGCTCATCCTTCTGCCAATGCCACCATACTCGGCCAGGCTGACGCTACTAATTCTTCGGTCATCAACTGGAACGGCAATGATGCCATCGTTTTAAAGAAAAATAACAATGTCGTTGACGTAATTGGTCAGGTAGGACTTGATCCTGGAACCGAATGGGGAAGCGGAGATCAATCTACGGCAAATAATACCTTAAGACGAAAGTGCCCGATTACTGCCGGAGATACCAATGCTAGTGATGCTTTTGATCCGTCAATAGAATGGGATGGGTTTGCCCAGGACAATACCGACGACTTGGGAGCGCACCTACTTTGTATCTCCGCTACACCAATTGTAAATATAGAAGCCACCGATGCTTCCGGTTCGGAAGCCGGCCGGATAACGCCACGTTTACGGTCTATCGCAGCAATGGATCTGCTTCGGATCCTTTAAACGTTGCATACACTATTGCTGGGACGGCAAACAATACGGATGATTATTCCACGCTTTCCGGAACGGTCACTATCCCTATGGGGCAGTTCTCTGCTACGATTACCGTTATTCCGGTGAACGACAGCGAATCGGAAGGGGATGAAACCGTGGTCCTCACCCTGACCGACGGCGCCGATTATGATTTGGGTACCCCCTCTTTTGCTTCCGTAACGATTGAGGATAACGATACCCCGGATGTGACGATCACCCAAACAGGTGGCAGTACTGATGCTGCTGAAGGCGGCGCCACCGACACCTATGATGTGGTTCTCAATTCCAAGCCAACGGCCTATGTAACTATAACTGGGGCCCCTGATGGTCAAGTGTGGACGAATAAATCGACCCTGACGTTTACCCCGGACGATTGGAACGTTCCTCAAACCGTGACCGTTTCGGCTGTTGACGATTCGGATTTTGAAGGATTCCATACGGGAATGATCGACCACAGTGCCACAAGCTCGGATAATGCCTATCAAGGCATTTCGATTTCTTCCCTAACGGTGCAAATTGCGGACAACGACTGCCCCACCTTGCCTTCTGCATCGTTCAGTTATGCCTCTGCGGGTTTTTGTAACCAGGACGACAAGCAGAAGCCCACTGCAGGGAAGGATGCGGTTTTAGGCCGTTTTTCTGCCGATAATCAGGGTTTGGTGATTGATGAATTAACGGGAGAAATTGATATTGAAAACAGCACCCCGGGCACTTATGAAGTGACCAATACCCTGCTTGCTAGCGGCGCCCTTGGAGACTTGTTGCTTACCGGCGTGATCGATGGCCCTTTGAGCGGGGGTACTCCAAAAGCTGTTGAGTTATATGTTATTAAGGATATCCCGGACCTCAGCATATATAGCGTTAAAGTTGCTCCTAATGGGGGCACTAACTTCAGCGCTACCTTTTCTTTGACGGGATCGGCCTCGGCAGGGCAATATTTATATCTCGCTACAGAAGCATCGGCGTTTAACTCCTTCTTTGGCTTTGACCCTAACTTCACCAATAGCAGTGTGCCAAATATCAACGGCGATGACGTGATCGGGCTTTTTAAAGACACGGATCTTATCGACCAAATTGGCGAATTGGGCGTGGATGGGACAGGTAAGCCTTGGGAATATACCGATGGTTGGGCTTACCGCAAATCGAACGGACTTGGTCCTGATGGGGGCTTTATTTTGGGCAATTGGACATTTAGCGGTGTCGACGCGCTGGACGGTGAAACTACCAACGCCAACGCTACTAACAAAATGCCTATTGGGACCTTTAAGGCAGTATCAGGCTGCCCGAATCAAACGGCAACCTTTACCGTCACTATCGTGGATTGCCCTGAACCTACCATCGACGACCCCTGCACCTGTGAAAATAGCCCTTCTATCCAAAATGGGTTGTTTTCCGACGAGGGTATTTTTAGCGAAACGGTTACGGTGAATGGCCCGACCGGACAGACCTGGACCGTGACCGCAGTAACAGGGTTGTTCAAGGATAATTTGGCAATGACGCTCTTTGTTTCCAATGTGGATGTGATGACAGAAACCGCCCCCGGTTCAGGTGTTTTCAAGCTGAAAGGCTACCACAAAGATGGATTAGGGTATACGCTATCGGTTTCTAATGGAAGAGGTACGACATTGAGTATTAATAATACTTGTTATTTCCCTAACCCAGGCTTTACAGGCCTTCCTGAATTGGTTTCGCCGAATGCGGCGCCGTTCACGGTGACGGGCAAGGATATAAACAGCGCCGCAGGCGACGGCCAGTTTATCTTCAACACCGTTCCTCAGGGACCCATGCCAACCCCTGCGCCCAACACCATAAGCCTTGCGCCCAAAAACCTGTCCCAGGGCACGCATACGCTGGCCTACCGGTTCGACGCGGGCCCTGCTGGATCGAATGCCCCCAACAATCCCGGCTGCGCGGTGACGGTGGAACAGACCTTCCAGGTAGCGGCATGCGGCTGCTCCCGGGTCAACGTGACGCTGGACCCGCAGACATGCACCTACGCACTGGAAGCGAAAAACCTCATGCTGGGCAACTGCGAAGCGGCCACGGTACGGGTAGTGGACAACAACCCGTCGAACGGGAATATCATCGACTGCGCCGGAGAATGGACGTATGGGCTCTTCGACGGACTGGGCAACCTGATCTGCTGGGGCAAAGTAGTGGCCGAAGACAAATCGGCCCCTGTATATACGAGCTGGATCGGCAAATGCAACGTGGGCACGCTGGCGGTCCCGGGCCAGACGGAGCTGCTCAATGGACAGTTTACGAACTCCACCGCGGCCTTCCTGTGCCTGAATGCGGAGGAGTTGTTCAATAAAGAACAAACCTGGAAAGACGCAACCAGTGCGCTGTTTGCCGGCCGTCCGGTATTTGTGGATGCGTGCCATAACGATTATTGCAAATGCTTCACGACGCTGAAAGCGACGGATGAGCTGACGTACTTCACCTGCGACGAGATTGGGTCAACGTATCCGGGGGTACCTTCGGGCTACGAGGCGTGGGCGCGGCTGAAGCGGACGTTCACGGCGACGGATTGCTACGGCAACTTCGTACAGGGGTACCAGCACATTTACCTGGTGCGCCCGCAGGCGGTCACGTTTGGCAACGAGTTGCTGAAGAGCCTGAAATACCAGGTGGCGCAGGCGTCGTGCGATACGATCGTGGAAGACTACGACGCGGACAAGAACTGCTGCGGCGAGGTAGACTACGAACTGGATCTGGCGTGCCTGGTAGGCGGCGATAAGTGCGCAGCGCCCACAGCGGAAGAGATGCTGCGGCTGTTCAAGACCAAACTGCGGATCCAGGATTCGCTGGATTGCGTGACAGACCGGGGCTACGCGTTCTTTGCCGAAGGGGCAGATTCTAAATACAAGCTTTTGGGCTGCAACTACAGTTTTGATGCGCAGGTGGTGAACACGTTCCCGGTATGCGGCAACGGGAAGAAAGTGCTGGTGAAGCTGTCGTACTTCGACTGGTGCAATCCGCAAGAAGAGCACGGGTTGGAGAACTGCACGTACGTGCTGCTGAAGTGGTACGACACCCAAGCGCCGGAGTTTACGGATGTGCGCAAAGTGAAATACGAGGAGCCGGAGCGGATGTGCAAAGACGATTTTGCGATGGCACAGAACGTGCCGGTATCGGTAATTTCGACGGGAGCAATGGACTGCACGGCGTCGGTGTTTACGGACCGGGCAGGTTTGCTGGAATACCTGGGCTGGGAGATCAAGGATAATTGCGATGGGAACCCAAGCGTGAGCGTGCTCAAGATGGAGCGCTGGGGCTTGGAATATGCCTACGGGATTCCGCTGTCGGCGGATTCATGCTGGTACGAGGAGACGTATCAGGTGATGGTGGTAGGCGGCCGTCCGGTGGTAACCGGTTTGGCGCCTGGGTTGTACCGGTTTACGGTAGAAGCGTTCGACCACTGTTATAATAAAGCGACCAAAGCGTTGTACTTCCGGGTGGTAGACAAGATCGCCCCGGTGATGAAGTGCGACGATCAGCTGAATATCACGCTGTCGAACGCGCAAGGAGCGGGCTACGGGCAGCAATACCCAACCCAGGGTTACAACTACTACGGCTACGCCCGGGTGAACAAAGAGGATGTAGACGAAGGCAGCTGGGATAACTGCGGTATGGAGCGGATCAAACTGCGCCGTTCGTACGACGCGGCTTGCCAAGCCGATTTCCTTGCTAAAGGTTATGGCAAAGGCGCCAATGGCGACGGCGACGACTTGATCGAAGCCGGCGTTGACGGCTGGGATGAGAACGGGGACGGCACGCTGCAAGACCACGAGAAATTCGTATCCGTGACGCGCAGCGGCGTAACGGCGATCATGACGCCGTGGCTGGATTATGCGGAGTTCTTCTGCTGCGACCTGGGCAACAAAGTAGTTGTTGAACTGGGCGGCTGGGACAAGAGCGGCAACTTCAGCTACTGCTGGAGCGAACAGCTGATCGAAGACAAAGTGCTTCCTACCTACATCCTGCCATGGCCTGTAACGATCGGGTGCACGGACCGTGCATGGGTTGAAGGCTTCTGACGGCAGCTGGCAAAGGCGCTATGGATGTAACGGGCAGCGACTACCAGAGCCTGGTATCTGCAATCCTGACCGCACAAGGCGGTGCGCAGAACGTACTGGTGACGATGAGCGGCAACGATTGCGCGAATACGTTCGTTGAAGCCACGGTAACGACCAACCTGCACTGCGAAGCAGGCACGGTAACGGGGAGCTACGCGTACACCAAGACGACGAGCAAAGGCGACGTAACGGGGTCGAATGGTACGGTAGTAATTACGGTACAGCCTGTACACGAGTACCATATCATGTTCCCTGCCGACTTGGAAGGGGATTGTTCGAACCTGCGCGACACGGCGAACGTGATCGACGGGGGCGAACTGTCTTGCGACGTGCTGGCAGTGAAAGTAAGCGATAAGCGGTACAACGGCGCTACGCTGAACGGCGCTCCGGTAGCGGAGTGCTACAAGATCTTCCGTACGTTTACAGTGATCAACTGGTGCCAGTACGACGAGCGTTGTGGCGAGCCAATGCAGTGGGCGATCGTAGTACCACGCGACCCACGCAACAATGGGAACAACGGGGTGAACGTTTTGGTCCGCGATACGGACATGGATCGTACGGAAGAGATCTACTACGAAGACGCATCCGGTACGGTAGCCTACCCGAATGACGAAGTGAACAAGGCAAACGCGGGTACCAAGACCTACAACCAGGGGGATGATCAGATGACGCCAGACTTGACTAGTGTTCCTGCGTGCTCGCATACGACTACCTATGGCAACAATGGCAACGAGCGTTTTGCCTGGATGTTCACGCAGCACATCTTCGTACACGACCAGGTACGCCCGGAAGTGCTTGACCCATCCGAGCAGGTATTCTATCAAAACAAGAACACGTGCTCTAGTACAGTAGCCATTGAGTTTGCTGCACAGGATCTGTGCTCCGGCGCTACGGAAGTTCAGCAAGTACCTGCTGTAGCGGGCAACCTGGCGATCGAGCGCGTGAAGCTGAATGGCGCTGAACTGCCTTCTTTCCTGACGGTTACTCCTTCTCATGCACTGAACGGCGACGACAAGGGCACGAACTCTTGGGTGGTAACAGGTACGGGCGATGCCAGCCAGCTTCCGATCGGCGACCACAAACTGACGGTGATCGTACGCGACGATTGCGGCAACCTGTCGCTGGCGAAGGACATTCCGTTCTCTATCGAAGACACCAACGGGATTGCACCGATCTGCTACCATGGCCTGAGCACGGATTTGATGAAAGATCCGGATACGGGCGAAGGCGCGATGGCGGTGTGGGCTACGGACTTCAAAGCAAGCGACGTAGCGGATTGCAACGCCAAGACGGTAGGAGTGAAGGAGAACATCCCGGATAATCAATATTACGTAGTGAAAGACAGCGGCGCGGACGGGATCGCGGACGGGGTATGGGACAGCCACGACGGACTGAACGAAGCGGGCATCCCGGCGAGTCCGCAGACGTCGGTGATTTTTGATTGCGACGATGCGAAGGTGACCCAAGTAGCGGTGCGGTTGTACACCAAAGACGCGCTGGGCAACTGGGCATGGTGCGAGACGTACGCGATCGTGACGGATGCGCGCAAGGTATGCCCGAGTGCGGCGGCATCGGCAGCGATCGGCGGAGCGATCACCACAGAGAACAAAGAGAGCGTGGAAGGGGTAGAAGTGGCGCTGTCGGGCCACAGTTCGGTGACGAAGATGACGGGCCGGGACGGGGAGTTTGGGTTTAGCGGGGTGACGCTGGGATACGACTACTCGGTGACGCCGCACCTGGACAAGAACCCGCTCAACGGGGTATCGACGTTCGACCTGGTGCTGATCACCAAACACATCCTGGGCGTACAGCCCCTGAATAGCCCGTACAAGCTGATTGCAGCAGATGTAAACAACTCCCGTTCGGTGACGACGCTGGACCTGATCCAGTTGCGCAAATTGATCCTGGGTATCGATACGAAGTATGCGAGCAATACGAGCTGGCGTTTTGTGGACCGCAGCTTCAAGTTTGCCGATCCATCGAACCCATGGAAGACGCAGTTCCCCGAAGTAGCGAACCTCAACGACCTGGCCGCAGATGCGAAAGCAAACTTTGTGGCGGTGAAGGTGGGCGACGTGAACGGCAACGCAGTAGCGAACAGCATCGTGCGCACGGCGGGAACCTTCGAACTCAAAGCCGAAGACCAGGAGTTGAAAGCCGGGAATGAATACCGCATCGCTTTCACGGGCGACCTGAAGTCGGTCGAAGGGTTGCAGTTCACGATGAGCTATGACGTAACCGCCGTCGAACTGGTTGACGTAGAGTACGGCGTAGCGAAAGAAGAGCACTTCGGAATCTTCGCAAAAGAAGGCGTTCTCACGGCGAGCTGGAACGGCGATGCCAAGAGCAACACGTTTGCTACCCTGGTATTCCGGGCTACGTCTGACGCTACATTGAGCGAGGTGTTGAACATCAACAGCCGGATCACGGCAGCGGAAGCGTACCGCCACAACGACCAGTTGAGCGTTGAGCTCCTAACGCCTCTGGCGCACTAAGCCTGAAGCAGCTGGTTTCGAACTGAAGCAGAACACCCCGAACCCGTTCGCTGGGGAAACGGTGATCGGCTTCACCCTGCCAGGTGCTGGTGAAGCGACGCTTACGATCCAGGATGTAACGGGCCGCACGCTGCGCGTTGTACGCGGTCAGTTTGCGCAAGGCTACAACCAGGTAAATGTGAAGGCAAGCGACCTGAATGCCACAGGCGTGCTGAGTTACACCCTGAAAGCAGGGGAGTACACAGCGACGAAGAAGATGATTATACTGGAGTAACTTTAGTGATTTGTGGTTAGTGGTTAGTGGTTGGGATTAAGCCCCTTCCTAGCCACTAATCACCAGCCACTAATCACCCAAAACGGGGTTATGGACCAAGTCCATAACCCCGTTTGGTTTTCTGGGCGGCTTCCTGCCGTGCGGCAATCTGAAGATTTCCCAAGCTGTAGTCTGAGGACTACAGCGAACATAGTAGGATGCGGCAATCTGAAGATTTCCCAAGCTGTAGTCTGAGGACTACAGCGAACATAGTAGGATGCGGCAATCTGAAGATTTCCCAAGCTGTAGTCTGAGGACTACAGCGAACATAGGCGGCTTCCTGCCGTGCGGCAATCTGAAGATTTCCCAAGCTGTAGTCTGAAGACTACAGCAAACATAGTAGGATGCGGCAATCTGAAGATTTCCCAAGCTGTAGTCTTCAGACTACAGCGAACAGAGGGCTGTATCCCTTCCCCTGGCGCTCAGCCATCCTTACGCCCTAGGCCTTAAGCCTTAGACCTATCCCTGCTCCCTAACCACCAACCACTAACCACCAGCCACTCAACCACCAGCCACTTTTCCCATCCACGGCTGGGCCTGCTCCAACTGTCCGGCCAAGCGGAAAAGGAGGTCTTCCCTTCCATAAGCGGCGGTGAACATGCTCCCGACCGGCAGATTATCCGGCGTCCAATACAGCGGAACCGACATGGAAGGTTGCCCAGTCATATTGGCGATTGGGGTGAAGGGGATGTAGGAAAAGGTTTCCTCTGCCAGTTTATCGATACTGGCGCGAACCAGCCGTTTCATCCTGAAGGCATTGACGAATTGGACCAGCGCCGCTTCGGCGCCTTTTTGCTGCAGGGCGCCAATCGGGAATGGAGGCATAGAGACGACGGGACTTAGAAGTAGATCATATTTTTCGTGGAAGGCTGCCATGCGCCGGCTTAGATCGTTCCAACGCCGGATCTGGTAAGCAAATTCAGCAGCGGTGAAGCTTTTTCCCAAAAGCCCGATAGCGAAATTCGTGCCTTCTACATCAGATGGCTTCAGCTTTCTGCCCAGATGGTCTTCCATCTCGCGAAGCGACGCAGCCGCTTCGCCCGCCACCATGGTGAGAAACAGTTCCGTCAGGTCTTCCTTTCGGTAAGGAGGATCTTTGAGCTCGACGATTTCATGACCTAGCTGGTGCAGCAACTGGGCGGTCTGGTTCACGGCTTTCAAGCATTCCGGGTCGACCGACTGACCGAGCACATGACTGGTCGAGACGGCAATGCGCAGTTTGCCGGGCTCGGTTTTGGCTTCCACCTGATAGGAAACGATAGGGGAGGGGGCGCCATACGGATCGCCCGGCATATACCCGTTCAGGATGTCCAGCATGGCGGCGCTGTCGCGGACGCTGCGCGTTACGCAATGCTCGCGCACTGCCCCCATCCACATTTCTCCATGGGCGGGCCCCAGGCTCATGCGGCCTCTGCTGGGCATGAAGCCGAACAGGCCGCAGTTGGCGGCAGGAATGCGAATGGAGCCCCCGCCGTCGCTGGCTGAGGCGATAGGACTTATGCCAGCCGCCACCGCTGCCGCGGACCCGCCGCTGGACCCTCCGGCGCTTCGGGAGGTATTCCAGGGGTTGCGGGTAGGCCCGAAAGCCTTGGGTTCGGTGAAGGGGGTAAGCCCCAATTCGGGCGTATTGGTTTTAGCCATGAACACCAGCCCGGCTTTTTCAGCTTTCTGCAACAGGTAACTGGTGGTTTCGGAAATCTGGCCAGCGTAGGCTTTACTGCCATAGGTAAGCCGGGTCCCTGCCAATTCGAGCCCCAAGTCTTTGATCAGATAAGGCGTCCCGGCAAAAGGGGCCTGCTTGTCGATGCGGCCGGCCATTTTTTTGCCCATGTCGTAAAGCGAAAGGACCAATGCGTTGATCTTAGGGTTGATCGCTTCGGCGCGTTGGATTGCGATGTCCAGCAGTTCAATTGCCTGGACATCGCCCTTGCGCACGAGTTCCGCCAGCCCAAGGGCATCATAGCTGCGATATTCTTGAAAGGTCATGGTGTTTTGGTTAAGTTAACAGGAAAAAAGGGGAGAATGCGGAGAGGCGCACCAGTAAAATCTGAAATGGGTCATTCGAAAATTTCTTTGTGCCATATCCCAATACCCAGCACGTTGGATAGGATTCTTTCCCCTGCTTTGGTAATTTGTTGATTCTTATAGGATTTTTCCTCCGGGTTCCAGTAAGATTCGATTTCCTGACTTTCGAGGTTAATAATCCAATACTCTGGTATG
Organism: Haliscomenobacter sp.; assembly: GCA_016713275.1. Classification (GTDB taxonomy): domain Bacteria; phylum Bacteroidota; class Bacteroidia; order Chitinophagales; family Saprospiraceae; genus JADJPL01. The sequence continues at coordinate 289,585 of JADJPL010000005.1, read as the reverse complement.
CCTGCAGCGGCATACAAGGGCAATTTGACTTCTTTATCAAATTTCAGGGTAGAGTCTGCTACTTCAATAATCAATAACACATCAGAAGGGCCGGGTAATTGGCTGGAATAACGATCTGGCGATCTCAGCAGGATGGCAATATCCGGCTCCGGTTGGGAAAATTGGTTTAACTGGACTGGGTTTTGAACGCTGACGATCACTTTCCGGCCTAGCTGTTCTATTAACAGTTCCAGTAAGGTGTTTACGCATGAAAATGCTTGCTTCCAACAGGACTCATGTCGAAAATTTCTCCTTCGATCAATTCAACGCCATGTTCAGGTAAAAGGCCGCTTGTCCCATCCGGACGTAGTCTGCGGCACTGATTTTTCTCCTGGATACCCCCTGAAGCATTTTTCCATGATTTTAAATAAAGTTAAGTTTTTTTTGGGATAAAAGTATCTCTATTTAATAACAATACATTTTCGTAATAGTTGTGCATGAAAATGCCTTCTCTCCTGTTTTTTACTCTTATTTTTCGCGCTTAAACCAGAGTGTATGGGGGATTTACTCAAGAACGTATACGATCCGGAAAACTTTCGCCGGCAAGGCCACGCCTTGATCGACCTGCTGGCGGATTATCTCGACAACGCATTAAGCCGCCAGCCGGACAGGGTTATCCCATGGATAGAACCTGAGACGGCCGAAGAACGGTGGGCTGCACGTTTGAATGATACTGGCCAGGAGCCGGGTCAATTATTCCGGCAGGTAATGGAGGAGAGCATCAAACTGCACCATCCCCGGTATATGGGGCACCAGGTGAGCCCGGCTGCCCCGGTAGCAGCTTTGGGCGGGGTGTTGAACGATCTGCTGAACAATGGCATGGGCGTTTATGAAATGGGCATACCCGGCACCGCCATGGAACGGGCGGTGGTGAAATCGGTCGCCGGGAAAATGGGCTTTGGCCCGGAGGCAGATGGCGTTCTTACGTCCGGAGGCAGCCTTGCTAATCTGACCGCCTTATTGACCGCTCGCAGCGCGACCGCCCGCCAACCGGTCTGGACGGAGGGGAATACGAGTCAGCTTGCGCTTCTGGTATCGGAAGAAGCCCATTATTGCGTCGACCGCGCGGTTCGCATCATGGGCTGGGGAGAAGCCGGGATTATCAAGGTGCCTTCCGATGATGCCTTCCGGATGCGCACCGAACTACTGGAGCCGCTGTACCAACAGGCTGTCGCAGAGGGGAAAGAAGTCATTGCCGTGGTGGGGTCGGCGTGTTCAACCTCCACCGGATCCTTTGACGACCTGGAGGCGATCGGCCGGTTTGCAGCCATGCACGGGATTTGGTTCCATGTCGATGGCGCCCATGGCGCGGCGACTATCTACGCAGAAAAGTACAGGCATTTAGTGAAAGGACTTGAGCTTGCGGACAGTGTGGTGATGGATTTTCACAAAATGCTGCTTTCCCCCACGATCACTACCGCGCTGATATTCAAGCAGGGCAGAAACAGTTTTCGGACGTTTGCGCAAAAAGCAGTTTATCTGCTGAACCAGGAAGGGGATCAAGACTGGTACAACCTGGCAAAACGCACGTTCGAGACGACCAAAACCATGCTCAGCCTTCGGGCCTTTATCCTTCTTCAAACCTATGGGGAAGCTGTTTTTGACGAGTACATCACCACCGTAAACGACTTGTGCGCCTCCTTTGCCGATTGGCTGGACGCGCGCCCGGGTTGGCAACTCGCCGCCCGCCCTGCCTGTAACATTTTGTGCTTTCGCGTAACCCTCCCGGGCCTGGACGAGACGCAGACCAACGCGCTAAATGAACGTATTCGCCAGGAACTGCTCGAAGAAGGCCGGTTTTATATTGTAAAAACCCAGCTAAGGGGAAAAACCTATCTAAGGGTCACCCTGACCAACCCGTTCACCCGGATCGGCGATCTGGAGGATATGGCGCTGGATTTGGAGGCTAAAGCGCTCCGCAGGACTCAGGAAACGTCGTAGGATTTAATATCCGGAATGGGTTGCTCTTCTTCTTCGCTGGCGATTGGAGTTACCAACACCTTCCAAAAGTAATAGATGGTGAAGGCGGTAACGATGACGTTGGCCGAAACGAACATGATCAACGCAGAAGTGGTCATAAAGGGAATTTTTGACCAAATATACCGGAAGGTTGCAAACTTTTGTTTTTATAATGCGCCGGATAAAAAATATTTTTCAACCAGCTTCGCCCAAAGCGTTTCGTCTTTTTCATTAAACAATGCGCCGTACCTCCTAAGCAGCTGGAAATCCTCCTCTGCCAACTGGCTGGAAGGGTGCAGGTGGAGGAGCGAACACCCCTGGACATACATCAGCGGTCTGTTTCGGATGCGGCTGATTTTTTTCATGTCTTTTTCCGGGAGGATCGGATTTTTTTCTGCGGCCAGATCCTGGGTATAGGTTTCCAGCGGCAGGATTTGGATCAGGTTTTTTGTATACAGGTTATATTCCAGCACGGATTCCTCTGTAAACAGCAGCAGGTTTTTGCCATCGGCTTTGTAGCGGACATCTTTAAGCTTGTATCCACAGGAAGCGGATTGGATGCACGTAAGGGTTTCGATGTCCCATTCCAGAAGCTCTCCGTTTTTGGAAGCAAAAAGCACCCGGTTCAGATCTGGATGGATACAGGAGAAATGTTTTCTGAATTGCTCCGTTTCCTGGACCAGGGTTTTGCGGCTGATCCGTGCCCCAAAGAAATTGGCAGAGATCCGTTTTTTGTCCCAACGGGTCAGAGGAATCCCGGATAGGTCTACCTTGCGCAGATCGAGCAACTGGAGGTCGGCGCCCGCCAGTTCTTCCCGGTTGAGGGCCATAATGCGCAGGAGGTTGCGAACGGTTTGACCGACTTCCTGCTCCCGGAAATTTCCCCGGCAGAGGTCGAGCATCCGGGCGATGCGGTTGGGTTTTTCCTGAACCAACAGCCAGGAAGGATGGATTTTCTGTCCGGAAGGGTTAAACCGGTGCTCGCCCTCGATTTGCCCGATCATGCGGCAGAGGGAATCGTCGAGCGGCGCATTACGCAGCGTGGGCGGCATTTTGCCCTGGGCAAGGGCAAGGTCGATCTGGTTGAGGACGTGCCGGGCTGCAGAATAATCGCGGAACAGGTTGTGCAGAAAACGAAATCCTTCGGTTTCCTCGACCAGAACAATCAATTTTTCCACGCACACTTCGCGGACGACCTGATTGAATAAATGCCGGGACGGCAGATCGAACCGTCTTTCATCGAGGTAGCGGTCGTATTCCCGGTCGAACGCGTCGAAAAAATCGTCGGTCAGCAGCTCCTGGAGCGCTTTATGCAGCGTGGTTCGAAGGTTCAGAATGCTGTTTTCTTTGCGGTGGATCATGGCGGCGCCGGCCTGGTACATCGTCCAACCGATATAAGGGAGCAAATGCTCGAGAATAAACCGCTGGAAGATTAACTCTCTTGGGTTCTTCTCGTTCTTTTCCCGAATGGAAAGCCGGGCCATGACCTCCACATTATAGAGCAGTTCGCCAACCCGCGTGATGTCTTTTTTGAACGGGCTCTTGGCTGCTTGCTGGGACTCGACCTGGGTGCTGGCTTTGAAAATCGACAACATCATCGGATTCCGGAGGAGTACCAGCAATTCCTGGCTGAGGGGGCGGCCGTCGTTCAGGTAGTTCCGGATCTGTTCATCGGTCAGGGGCTGAAGCTCGAGCAGGTGGAACGCGGCAGACCAGTGGCCTTTTTCGTCCTTAGCCCGGATGTCTTCCTGTGCGGTAAGTAGAATTTGGAGGTTGGGGTATTGGTTGCTGTCCGAAAGCGCCAAAAGCTCCTGGGCCAGGATGGCCATTTTTTCAGGGTTTACGTAGTTGATGCTGTCGAGGAGGAGGATAACGTTTGGCGGGCCTCCGGCCGGTTCCTGCCCCAGGAAATCGTCCAGGTCTTCTACCTGATAATACATGCGCAACTGGTCTTCGAGGAACCGGTTTTTCTTCGACTCGTTCCAATCGTTGATCTCATCGACGGAAAGGTACAGCGGGATGGCGCCGAACTGATCGGCATGCTTGAGGTAATGCTCCCACAAATGGACAAGGGAAACCGTTTTTCCCATTCCGCCTTTACCGATGAGCAACGTATGCATGGTTTCTTCCTGCCAAAGCCTTTCCACACTTTCTTCCAGCGGGATAAAGGCGCCGTCCGAAAGCACGTTGATCGGGATGAGCTGTTCGTTAACCGTTAAGGTCTCGGTTTTTGATTCCTTCAGGAGGGCATCTTCAATTTTGAGGTAGCGGAAAGGACCTTCGCGGAGTTCGTCGAGCCGTTCCTGGGAGGCTTTGCGCAATTCGCCTACAGGGAGGAATGGGTCGGTGATCTTCCAGTTGAGGTCGGCGTCGGCAGCGGCATAAAGCCCCCAGGCGAACTCGCTGGATTGAGGCCTGGGCTTGACAATGCCCCGGAAGAGGTTGGCTGGCTGCTGGTGTTTGATCGCAACGGCTGTTTTCGCCTGAAGGAAGGATTCTTTCAGGGTGAAATTACCGGTAGCGAGGTTTTTATAAAATTCTTCTGCGAAAAATTGGGCTTTGTCGTCTTCTACCGGCCGCGAGGTAGCGATGACGGCCTTAATTCCCAACTCCTGCAAGCGGGCGACCTGGTTGAGGGTTGCGCACCCGTTGAGGAAGACCAGTTTGAGGCTGTCTTTTTGTTCGGCCAGCAGATCGGCCACATGGCTTGCGTTCGCCTCCAGATCTTCCAGTCCGAGCACATCGCTGCCGGCGTGGCCCGCGAAGTGGAAAATGAACATCCGGTCTTTATACCTGCGGAAAGCAAGGAACAACTCATCCGAGCTGAGGCTTTCTTCCCGGGCAATCAACAGACGGCCTTGTTCCTCTACAGGGTACAACGCATTGTAGACCGCGCTGCTTTCCTGCTTCAGTAATTCGAGGAAGCGGCCTTCCTCATTCGCAAAGGCGAAGAAAAAAATAGGTATAGGTTTCATACCCCGAAAGATAGGGGTTTTCCCAAAATATTAGCGCTTGTTTGAATTTTGCCAGCCAAATGGCGGACATGGCGTTCTCCCCCTTTGAAGGGGGTCGGGGGGATGAAACCTTTCCCCAGCATCCCGGAAGTTTCATCCCCCTAACCCCCTTCAAAGGGGGAAAGTGCTTCGTCAGCCTTTAAAGCCATGGGGTAAAGGAATGGCCCCCACCCTGAAAAGGGCTTTGAGCTAGCTTCTAGGCGAGCACCTTGCCAACCAGTTCGGCAGCGTCCTGCAACGCAATAGCGGAATGCACCGCGAGGCCGGACTCATCGATCATCGGCTTGGCGATATCGGCGTTGGTGCCCTGAAGGCGGACAATAATCGGCACGGGAATATCTCCGATGTTTTTGTATGCGTCGCTCACCCCTTGCGCAACCCGGTCGCAGCGAACGATGCCTCCGAAGATGTTGATCAGACTCGCTTTAACAGAAGGATCTTTGAGGATGATCCGGAAGGCGGTTTCTACGCGCTGAGCATCAGCGGTGTTGCCGACGTCGAGAAAGTTAGCGGGTTCGCCGCTGGAGAGCTTGATAATGTCCATCGTCGCCATGGCTAAACCGGTGTCGTTGACCATACAACCCACGTTGCCATCGAGTTTGACATAGTTGAGGTCGCTTTCCCGGGTTTCCACTTCGGTAGGGTCTTCTTCGCTGGTATCCCGCATGGATTCCATTTCCGGGTGGCGGTCCAGGGCGTTGTCGTCGATCGTTACTTTGCAATCCACCGCGATGATGCGGTCGTCGCCGGTGCGCAGGCAAGGGTTGATTTCAAAAAGGGAAGCATCGGAAGAAACAAAAGCCTGATACAGGCGGGAAATAAACGTGGTAAATTCTTTAAACGCTTTGCCCTCCAGGCCGAGGTTAAACGCGATCTTGCGCGCCTGGAAAGCCTGGAACCCCAGCGCGGGGTCGATCCATTCCTTATGTACTAAATGGGGAGTAACTTCTGCAACATGTTCGATGTCCATCCCTCCTTCCGTGGAGTAGATAATCACGTTGCATTTTTTCTCGCGCTCCATGAGGATAGACACGTAATATTCTTTGCACGCGTCAAAGTTGGGCGCGTACGCGTCTTCTGCGATGAGGATTTTTTGCACGAGCTTACCGGGGCCTTCCATTCCGCCCGGAGTTTGGGGAGTGCGCAGCATCATGCCCAGGATATTACCGGCATGGGTTTTCAGGTCGTCGAGGCTTTTTGCCAGTTTCACTCCGCCCCCTTTGCCGCGTCCGCCGGCGTGGATTTGGGCTTTGACGATCGCCACAGGAGAGCCGGTGCGGTCGTGGAGCTGTTGCCAGGCGCCAACGGCCTCTTCGAGCGTGTGCGCAACAAAACCTTCCTGGATGGCTACCCCGAATTTTTTCAGGATTTCTTTGCCCTGGTATTCATGCAAGTTCATATGCAGTTGTGTTTATTAGTCGCGGGTTGTGAAACAGAATCCGGCGCAAAAGTAAGGAAAAACCCTGGAATACCAATACCTGGATACGGTCCAAAATCCCTACCTTTAAACGTCTGAATGAATAGAAAAATAAAAACCCGACGCCAATGGCCCTTCCTGCTGCTTCAAGGACTCCGTTCGACGCCCAATCTGCGCCTGTCGCCCGGCTTCTGCGCTCACTGAATACCCCATGGAAAATGCGCTTATTTTTTCTGTGGAGGCTTCCCAGCCTGTTTTTTTGGGGGGTGCGCATCCGCAAAGCCAGCCCGGACCACACGGAAGTGCTTATCCCTTTTTCCTGGCGGACGCAAAATCCGTTTCGATCTACTTATTTTGCGGCGCTCGCCGGAGCAGGAGAACTTGCAGGCGGGGTGATGGCCATGATCGCCATAGAGGGCCGCGGCCCCGTGTCCATGCTGGTGACGAACATGGAGGCTTCCTTCTCCAAAAAAGCTGCCGGCCCCACTGTGTTTACCTGTTCTCAGGGCGCCGCGATCCGGGAGGCCATTCAGCGAACCCTGGACACCGGCGAGGGGCAAACGCTCCCGGTGCTTTCCGTTGGCCGGCTGGAAGACGGGACCGAAGTATGCCGCGTCGAACTTACCTGGTCGTTTAAGGCCAAGCGCAGCAGGGAATCCATTCAGCCAACGGTTTAATCAGGGAAGGACGACCAGTTTGCTGGTCCAGCTATCTTTTCCTGCGCCGAGTTGAAGAAAATACGTCCCGGGAGGAAGTGGAGGGAAATCAAGCCCGTAACGATTCGTTCCCGGCAAGGCAGACAGGACACCCGTTGAAATCCTGCGGCCCGCGAGATCGGTTAAACTCCAGCGCACCTCTTGCTGCCCGGGGCTATCCAGATCGAGCGAGAGCGGAAGGCCTGCAACAACCGGATTGGGAAAAATAACCGCTTCCCGCAGCCTGGAGATCTCCTTGGTTGGAGTGACGCTGGTTCCGGTGATAAAGCTTTGGACCATCGAGTAGGCCCGGCATGTGTTGTACCGGTTGTAGGGGCGCAAACGCCAATAATAAGTCCTGCTGGGTTTAAGGTCGTGTACCATCAGCGACGTATCCTGGGTCAGATAGCTATAGGACGTAAAGGCAAACGTCGGCACAACGGAGATTTCGACCAGATACCCGTCCGCTTCCTGGACCTTTTTCCAACGCATCCCAACGGTATCGTGCGTGGCCACATACGCAGAAGGAACAGGGAAAAGCAATTGGATGTCCTCCCTGGGAGAAACAGGCGCCGAAGGCAACGCCTTGATGTGGTCCGGGCGCTTTTCCTCCAGGTGCGCGCGCATCGCGGCAATCTGTTCGGTGGAAAAACGGTCGGGGCAAGGATCGCCCGAATAGGACATCAGCAGGCTTCCGTCCGACTTAAAAGAAATCCCGTACGGATCTTTTTGCTGAATGGAGCTTAGATCGTTGTTGGCGCAATACCAGCGGCCGTTGAGGTAGTCGGACGGCGTGTCGCAAAAACCGTCGCCTGCTGTCCGGCAATTGCTGCCGTCGGCCATTTCAACCGGAATCTTGTTGACGAACAGGGGAGCGGGGGAACTGAAATTATGTTCTACGTTTTCCCAGCCATGGAAGGTATGGGGAAGGGAGAAATAATGCCCCATCTCATGGGCCCATGCGCCGGTATTTATTCCGGTGCAACTGGCGCTGAGGGCGATTCCAATCCCGGCGTCGGCTGGGTCGCGGAGGTTGTAACCGCAGGCATTGGCAGCGTTGGCCACGAAATACGTATTGACGGTCGAAGAAACATTGAATTGGGTCATCATCCGGAAACCCGCTTCTCCGGTTTCATGGTCGTAGAATTCCGTGTTGCGAATATAGCGGATGCCGCCTTCAAGGAAAAACTGGATATTGGCCTGGAGGAAATGCTGGTTCAGGGTGCAAAAAGCGTCCAGCACTTGGGAAACAGGAATAAACCCTTCGCCTTCCGCCGTTCCCACCAGGTGGATTGTAAGCGGAACATATAAGGGTTCATTGGATCGCGGGCGGAGTATAGCGGCATGCTGAAAACGCTCCAGCCAGGAAGACTTTTCCGGGGGAGTAGCGCAAAACTGGAGCGGCTTGCGCACTTGCGCAAAGCCTCCAATACAAATGCTCGCAAAAGCAAACCCAAGGAGTGCTTTTTTCATTTAGATAGCCTGGTTAATACCTTGTCTCAAAGCTCAATACTTGCGAAGGTCCGAAAAAAAATGATCATTTTTACTATAGGAATCCGATGTCATTTTTTATTCTTCGCCGGATCGCACAAAAACAGGGAAAGGGCGTTATTTTTGCGCAGCTTTTCTGAAAATCAAAACAAAAGATAATGAGTAAAGTTACCGTAATCGGTGCAGGAAACGTAGGCGCTACCGTTGCCAACGTACTGGCCCACAGAGACATAGTTAAAGAAGTGGTCCTTTTGGACATTCAGGGCAACCTGGCCAAAGGCAAGGCCCTGGATTCCTGGCAACAGGCGCCCATTGGCAATTACAGCACGTTCCTTCGCGGAACGGACAACTACGAAGACACCGCGAATTCCGATATCGTGGTAATCACTGCCGGCGTTCCTCGCAAACCTGGGATGAGCCGCGACGATCTGATCTCGATCAACGCCAAGATCGTCAACACCGTTACCGAATCCATTCTGAAGTATTCGCCCAACCCCATCCTGATCGTCGTGTCGAACCCGCTCGACGTCATGACCTACGCCGCGTACAAAAAAGCGGGACTGCCGTCGAGCAAGGTGTTCGGTATGGCCGGTATTCTGGACACTGCCCGTTACCGCGCTTTCCTGGCGGAGGCGTTGAATACCACTCCGAAGGATATTCAGGCGATTCTGATGGGCGGACACGGCGATACCATGGTTCCTCTGCCCAGGTATACCACGGTTGCCGGTATCCCGGTTACGGAACTGATCGGCGCAGAAGCGCTGGATGCCATCGTCGAACGCACCAAAGTAGGCGGCGGCGAGCTCGTCCAGTTGATGGGCACCTCCGCATGGTATGCTCCCGGCGCAGCGGCCGCTCAAATGGTCGAAGCCATCGTGAAAGACGAGAACCGCATCTTCCCATGCTGCGCCCTCGTCAATGGGGAGTATGGGTTGGACGAAATGTTTATCGGCGTTCCCGTTAAACTGGGCAAAAACGGGATCGAAGAGATCATCGAACTCAAACTGACGAAGGATGAACTTCAGTTGCTCCACGATTCAGCCAAAGCGGTTAAATCCGTTATGGAGGTATACGACCAAATGACGCTTTAATCCCTCCCCGCAACTTCCTGGCGGCGTATACGCTATTCGGTACGCCGCCAGGGGATGCGCTGCCCGCTCCATCCTTTCCTTCCGCCGGGGTAAACCCTTTCCCGAAGGTTTTGTTCTTTTGAAGAACCAAACACGCACTGCATGGAGGCAAGGGATGTCAACTTGTCCATTCTCGGCTCAATGATTACCAATACAGGCGATTCGCTGATGGCGTGGTCGGCCAGGCAACCCGTATTACTGGTATTTCTCCGCCATTTTGGGTGTACGTTCTGCCGGGAGGCATTGTCGGACATTTCCAAGCGCCAGGAGGAAATCGAGCGTCAGGGAACCAAGATTATTTTTGTGCATATGACGGACGAAGCCACGGCGGAGGCGTATTTCCAAAAATACGATCTGGCGGGCGCCGTCCATATCAGCGACCCGGAATGCCGGTATTACCAGGCCTTTGGACTGGTAAAAGGCAATTTTACCCAATTGTTCGGATTAGCTACCTGGATCCGGGGTTTCTCCGCCGGAGTAGTTTCTGGCCATGGAATTGGCCCTCAAATAGGGGATGGGTTTCAGATGCCCGGAGTTTTTGTTATCCAGGATGGATCCATCAAGGGCAGCTTCGTGCATGAGCTGGCTTCCGACCGCCCCGATTACCTGAATCTGGTTAAATGTTGTGAAATCAATTGACTATGGTTGGCTGGAGGTTTTCTGAATACGTTCCCGGACAAAACGAAGGAAGCGTCTTTGACCGCCTTCTGAAAATATTTCAGGAACTTTTGCTGTACACCTCCGGTGACGTGAGCGAGGCCTTGTCCTGGCTAACCGAACTGGATAAGGAGTATAAATTGACCACCCCGGACTACGGAATGGCGGATTTCATTCAGGACTTGATCGACCAGGGCTATATCCGCCAGCAGGATCCCGAAAACCCGGGCTTTGTGCCGGCCGCCAAAATGGAGCTGGCCCTGCGCCAAAAAGCGCTGGAAGATGTATTCGGGCAAATCAAAAAATCCAAACAAGGGAACCACAGCACCCGGGCCGATGGCAAAGGCGATGAATTAACCGCCGAACTCCGGCCGTTCGAGTTTGGCGATTCCCTCGACAAACTGGCCATCTCGGAGTCCCTTCGCAATGCCCATATCAACCACGGGATCGACGAGTTCAAACTTACCCAGGAAGACCTGGAGGTGCACGAGACGTTCTACCAAAGCCAGACCAGCACCGTTCTGATGATCGATGTTTCCCACTCGATGATCCTGTACGGCGAGGACCGCATTACCCCCGCCAAAAAAGTGGCGATGGCGCTTTCAGAGTACATCACAACGCGTTACCCCAAGGACACGCTCGATATTCTGGTGTTCGGTAATGACGCCTGGCAAATTGAGATTAAAGATTTGCCCTATCTTCAGGTAGGCCCCTTTCATACCAATACCGTTGCCGGCCTTGAACTGGCGATGGATATGCTGAGAAAGCGCAGAAACCCCAATAAACAGATCTTCATGATCACCGATGGGAAACCGACCTGCATTAAGAAAGGGAAGAAATACTACAAAAACAGTTTTGGCCTCGACCGGATGATCGTCAACCGGACGCTCAACCTGGCCATGAGCTGCCGCAAGCTCCAGATTCCTATCACCACCTTTATGATCGCCAGAGATCCCTACCTCATGCGATTCGTCGATTCTTTTACCCGGGCGAATAATGGGAAAGCGTTCTACAGTAGCCTGGAAGGGCTTGGGGAATTTATTTTCCGCGATTATAAAAACAACAAATCCAATAGACGGCGCTGACCCTTTGCGGAACTTCCGGAATTTTTTTTCTGCGAATTATATTAGAAGTAGTCCCAAAAAGCGTTCATTGGGAAAACACGAATGATGAAGTTCAAATCCCTTTGGATTGCGGGATGTTTGTTTTGTATGGGGTTTATCGGCCAGACTCAGGCCCAGCCCGTTGCGTTTCCCAAAGCCGATCAGGAACAGTTGAAGATCCTGGAGGATACGCTGGCGCTGTTGTCCTTTTTAATCATCAACGATTCGCTGGAAGAAAACCGGTTTGGAGCTACGCGTCTGATGATTCCAACGCTGGTTATGGCCCTGCAGGTGAAAAACTCCTTCGATTACCCCTTTGAACGGTTGCAAGCGGTATCTATTCAATATCCTCCCGACAGCACCTTCCGGGTGTTTACCTGGCAGTTGTACGTAGCGGAAGATGATTACCGCTATTACGGGGCGATCCAAATGAACACTCCGGAGTTGAAGTTATATCCATTGATTGACCGTTCTTTCCAGGTGGAGGAGCCAGAACAGGCAGTATTGAACCCGGAAAACTGGTACGGCGCCCTGTATTATGGCATTCAAAAGCTCGAGCACCCGCAAGGGCCATACTACCTCATGATGGGCTATGACGCCTTTTCCTTTTTCAAGCGCAGAAAGCTCATGGAGGTGCTCCACTTTAAGGAAGGCAAGCCCGTTTTTGGAGCAGCGGTCATCCCGGATTCGTCGGCAGACGCCCCGATGAAAAAACGCCTGGTTTTGGAGTATTCTGCCGAAACGACCATCCGGCTCAACTACGACGAGGCGCTTGGCGTTATCGTTTTCGATCACCTGATCCCCATAGCCGGCAGGCATGGAGAAGGGGAAACCCTCGTTCCCGACGGAAGCTATGAAGCTTTTCGGATTGGGAAAGGCAAACTGGAGTACATTCCTATGCTGGAATTCCAGCCTCAGTTGGAAGCGCCTCGCCCGTCTCCGGTTTTGGACCAGAAAGGAAAAGACATTATCGGGAGAACGAAAAAGAACGGGAATTAACTTGGCGCTCTAGTGCATCCGGTCTCCCCGGAGCTCCAGGTCGTTCATGATCTGGGCTTCTTTCTCCAGGTATTCCTGCCACCGCTGCCGGACGCGGTTTTCGTCGAAGTACGCCCGGGCCAGGTCCAGGAAAAGCCGGTAATGGCCTGCTTCGGAGATCATAAACTTATGGTAGAACCCCTTTAATGCTTCGTCGTTGATATACAGGGAAAGCAACCGGAACCGCTCTGCGCTGCGGGCTTCGATCAAAGCGCACACCAGCAGTTTTTCCAGCAGCCGGTCCTCCCGGGTTCCGCCCTTTTGCTGAAATTCCAGGAGTTGATTGACGTACTCGTCTTTGCGCTGACGGCCCAGCGAAAGGCCCCGTTTTTCCATTTCGGCCAGCACCATCCGGAAATGGCCCCATTCCTCGGTGACAATAGGCGCCAATTCCTTGACCATCTCCGCTTTTTCCGGATACCCCTGGATCAGGCTGATGCAGGACGTAGCCGCTTTTTGCTCGCAATAAGCATGGTCCGTGAGGATTTCTTCCAGCTCTTTTTCGGCGAGGTTCACCCACCGGGGGTCGGTAGGAAGCTTCAGCCCCAGCATTTGCACGGTTTGGAATTCTTTATCCATAGCTTTCGTATATCAGTCAAAGACGCCCGCTAAATTAAGACAAAATACCAGCAAAATCTCCTGTTGTGGGTAGACTGTTGTGGGTAGACTTCCGTCTACACTTCGGCGCCATTTTCAGATTGCGGGTATTTATTGCCATACCGTCCACCGTCTTCCGTCCACCGTCGCTTGTTGTCTGAACTGTGATTTGTATGATTTAAGGATGGGCATGATGTAGCTCGGATTTTTAATCCGAGGCTGTTGACCGGAATTTTATTCCGGGAAGCGCGGCCGGGCAGTCGTTGGTTTCGTTTGTCCTTGGGGGCCTTGCTATGTTGTCTGAACCAGGATTTGGGGGGATTAAAGGATGGCCAGGATGTAGCTCGGATTTCCAATCCGAGGCTGTTGACCGGAATTTTATTCCGGGAGACGCCCCATGCAGTCGTTGTTTTCGTTTGCCCTTGAGGGCCTTGCTACGTTGTCTGAACTGTGATTTGCATGATTTAAGGATGGCCAGGATGTAGCGGGGATTTGCAATCCGAGGCTGTTGACTGGAATTGGATTCGGGGAGACGCCCCGTGCAGCGGATGTTTTCGTTTGTCCTTGAGGGCCTTGCTACGTTGTCTGAACTGTGATTTGCATGATTTAAGGATGGCCAGGATGTAGCTCGGATTTCCAATCCGAGGCTGTTGACCGGAATTTTATTCCGGGAGACGTCCCGTGCAGCGGATGTTTTCGTTTGGTATTGGGGGCATTGCTACGTTGTCTGAACCAGGATTTGGGGGGATTAAAGGATGGCCATGATGTAGCTCGGATTTTCAATCCGAGGCTGTTGACCGGAATTTTATTCCGGGAGACGCGTCGTGCAGTCGTTGTTTTCGTTTGGTATTGGGGGCATTGCTACGTTGTCTGAACTGTGATTTGCATGGATTTAAGGATGGGCATGATGGGGGCGCAATTTGGGCGTAAGGCGTAAGGCTTAAGGCGCAAGGGCAGGTACAAAGGCGGACCGTCTCCCGTTTCACCCGTCCCCCGTCCACCGTCCCCCGTCCACCGTCCACCGTCCACCGTCCACCGTCTCCCGTCTCCCGTCCACCGTCCACCCTGTTGTTTGCAGCCTTCATCCTGCGTATCTTGCCGGTCAAATTATAGAACCACCCATGTCCACCCCACTCGTCGACGCCGAATACCTCCTCCAGAAATTTCCGGGAAAAGGAGGCTGGACCTATGCCCTTATTCCCGAAATTCCTCAGGACAAAAATGCGCCTTTTGGCTGGGTGCAGGTGAAGGGGAGTATCGATGGCTTCCCATTGAATCGCTACAAACTGATGCCGATGGGTAACGGGCAGTTATTCTTGCCTGTTCGTGCGGAAATCCGGAAAAAGATCGGGAAGGGGGCAGGGGATTTCGTGCGGGTCATTCTGTACGCCGACCATTCCGGAATAGAAATACCGGAGGAGATCATGGCATGCTTCGATCAGGAACCTCGGGAAGTGAAGGCGTTTTTTCTAAGTTTGCGGGAAAGCGAACAAAAAGCCTATATCGATTGGATCTACGCAGCCAAAAAAGAAGAAACAAAAGCGCTGCGCATACTGCGCATGTTGGAGCGCCTGAGCAGGGGACAACGCCTGGGCGATTCAGAAGACGATGTGGAAAATCTTTAACCTGAACGGGTTTGGAAAAACGGTTTTATTTTACCTTTCCGCAATCGTTTATAAAAAAGCAAAATTCCCTTTGGCATGATGGACAAAAACAGATGGTATGGGCTGGCTATTGCCCTGTTCGGCTTTATGCCGCTTGCTTGGACTCAATCGCTGGTTGGGTTCAGCGCTCTGAACCAGAGCAAGGAACAGGAACTGGAAAAACAGTTTCTCGAACTCCCCAAATCCGAGACGTTCAAAAACCACCTTCGGGAACTGACCCGGGAACCGCACCTTGCCGGTTCGCCCGCCAATGTCCGGGTGGCGGATTATATGGAAAAATCCATGCGTCAAGCCGGGTTTAAGGTCGAGCGCCCGCCTTACGACATCTATCTGCCTACCGGTCCGGGCGAGATCGCCCTGGAACTGGTTACTCCGGTGCGTATGCCGCTGAATATCAAAGAATTCGTGCTGGAAGAAGATCCGTTCTCCAAAGACCCCAATACCCAACCGGGATGGAACTCCTATTCTGGCAACGGCGATGCCACCGCGGAGGTGGTATACGCGAATTACGGAACCAAAGAAGATTTCGAACAGCTGGCTAAATTGGGGGTCTCCGTGAAAGGGAAGATCGTCATTGCCCGGTATGGGGGAAATTTTAGAGGCTATAAAGCCAAATACGCTCAGGCAGCAGGCGCCGCAGGCCTGATTATCTACACCGATCCGGAAGATTCGGGGTATATGAAGGGCTTGGCATACCCCGAAGGAAAAATGTTCAGCGAAAGCACGATCCAGCGTGGATCGATCCTGACGCTCGATTATACCGGCGATCCGCTCACGCCTTTTGAGCCGGCCCTTCCCCTGGATGGACCGCAAAAGGTAGCCCGGCTCAAGCCGGAGGAAGTAAAAGGATTTCATTCGATCCCCGTCACGCCAATAGGCTACGGGGCTGCTAAAGAGATCCTGGGCCGGATGTCCGGCAAGCCGGTACCAGAATCCTGGCAGGGGGGGCTTCCATTTACCTATCGCCTGGAGGGCGGCCCGAAGCTGACGGTTCGCCTTAAAGTGAACCAGCCCAAAGGTATGGTTCGCATCGAAAATGTGATTGGTACGCTTGAAGGAAGCGAATTTCCGGACGAATGGATTATCCTGGGCAGTCATTACGATGCCTGGGAGTTTGGCGCCACCGACCCCAACAGCGGCACCGCGATGTTGCTTACGCTGGCAGACGCCCTGGGCGAGATGGCCCGGCAAGGGATGCGCCCGAAACGAAGCATCCTGATTGCCCATTGGGATGCGGAAGAACATGGCATCCTGGGTTCGACCGAATGGGTGGAGCAATTCCGCGACGAGCTCAATCGAAAAGGGATTGCGTACTTCAATGCTGATGGCGCTTGCTCGGGCCTGAGTTTTGGCGGCGCGGCCGCGCCTTCTCTGAAGTCGCTGCTCCTGGAGGCCACGAAGGTAGTGCCTTACCCCAAATCGCAAATGACGGTTTACGACCATTGGGTGGAGAAAGCCCCCAATAAGCTGGACGGCCCCGGCATTGGCAGCCTGGGCGGCGGTTCGGACCACCTGGGCTTTTACGCGCACATTGGTATTCCTTCTCTCAGCGCGGGCATGGGGGGTCCAACCATGTACCATTCCGCGTACGATAACTTTAACTGGTATGAAACGGTGGGCGAACCGGATTTTGTGTCCGGCCCGACGGTCGCCAAAGTGATGGGCATCATGGCTCTGCGCATGGCGAATGCGGAGGTGATTCCCTTCGACCTTTCCCGGTATGGCAAAGACCTGAAACTTCACCTGGGAACAGCCGAAAAGGCGATTAAAGCCTATGCGCCCGATTACAGCGCTCAGAAAATGATGGAAAAAGCCGAGGTCTTGCGTCAACGGGCTGAAGCCTTTCACACGCTCTTGAGCCAAAAGATCAACAGCAAAGGGTTGAAGAAAGCAGACTTAATGATCGTAAATCAAACGCTGCTTTCGATGGAACGCGCGTTTATCGACGAAAAGGGAATGGCTTATGGCGCCTGGTACCGGTCGTTGTACGCCTCCTCCGATCCGTATAGCGGATATGCTTCCTGGATGTTACCGGGGTTGCAGTACGAGGCGTCTCTGAAATCCACCGCCAGCCTCCCGGACCTGGAAGCCCGGTATTTGGCGGCATTTCAGCGCCTGGAGGACAAGATGAACTTATTGAATAAGCTGCTAGGTTTGGTCCGGTAAACGGGATTGTTACCCTTTAAAACCGGCAGGCTTCGACCTTTTCCCGCAAATACGCCATCATTGCCGTGCGCTCCTGATAGGGTTCCATCTCGGAGTAGGGGATGGGGTCTCCCACCTTAAACCGGATGGTTTTACCCATCTTGTTTTTGGTTTCGTACAGGAGCATACCCAGCCGCATCGGCATGCTGAACTGGCTGACGACGTGGAACAGGCGGCTGTTTTGCCCATGAAAATAAATGGGCACGACCGTCGCCTGGCTCATTTGAATGAGTTTGAACCCAAACCGCTTCCAGGGCAGGTCTACCGCTGACCCCCAAAAGCTTTTGCGGTCGCTACGCCGCCGGAAGGGAAGATGCCCAGGGTGTCGCCTGCCTGCATCCGGCGCATGGCTTCCTGACCGGTTTCCTGGTTGGTTTTCGCTGCTTCCGGGGTGGTGCGGAAATCGATGGGCAGCACGTGGCCGTTCAGTCTGGGATCCCGGGTGAGCATTTCGTTGGCGAGCAGGAAGTAGTCGTCCCGCTTTCTGGAAACCAGATAGGCCAGGATCAGGCCATCTACCACGCCAAACGGATGGTTGCCCAGGAAGACCAAAGGCCCTGTTGTGGGGATTTTTTCCAACGCGGCCTCGTTGAAATCGAGCGTCAATTCCAGTTTTTCGATAGCCAGGGCCCATAGGTCCCGCAAAGGGATATCCAGAAACCGGACTTCGTTGTACAGGCGCTCGATCAGGCTGCGCCCGCTGGCGTATTCAATGCCTTCAATGATCAGGCGTTTCCAGAGCGGATCGCCTTCGTCGGCATAGGTGAGTTTGGTCCAGGTAGTCGTGTTTTCGGTGGTCATTCAGGGTGTTTTAGATCATCTGGCGCATACCAGTTCAAATACCGGGCCGAAGATCGCATTTTTGTCCTTCAAAATGCGATCTTCACCCGCATTACTTTAAAACGACCGTCGATGCGCCAACTCAAGCCTGTTGTATTTTTCGTTCCGTTCGTTTTACTCCTGTTTTCCATGGGGTATAGTTTGATTGATGCCAATGGATTCCTGGCGTCCGTCAAAGGAATGAACGATTGGATACTCCGGTATTTCGGCTGGCTTTTTTCGGCAGGCACGCTGTTGTTCGTTGCGTTGTGTATCTGGGTTTATTTCTCTCCCTTGGCCAGGGTGCGCATCGGAGGGAAAGAGGCCAAGCCCATTCTCACGCGCTGGCAATGGTTTAGCATCATTCTCTGCACCACCATTGCGATTGGCATCCTGTTTTGGGGCACGGCGGAGCCGCTTTACCACTTGCATGCGCCCCCGGTGGGGCCGGGGGTGGATGCCGATACGGCGGGGGCAGCGCGTTTTGCCATGTCCACGATGTTTATGCACTGGACGTTTACGCCATACAGCATTTATACGGTGGCCGGGCTGATGTTTGCGCTGGGGTATTACAACTACAAGCAGTCGTTTAGTTTAAGCGCCATGCTCTTTCCGGTATTGGGCCCGAAAACGGCGAAGTGGGGCAACTTCATCGACGCCGTCAGTTTATACAGCCTGGTGGCCGGAATGGCCGCTTCGCTTGGGGCGGGTACGCTGACGATTTCGGGAGGGTTGGAGCGCTATCTGGGGATCCCGGATACCCCTATGTTGCTTATGGCGACCACGTTTTCCATTGTCCTTGTGTTTGTCGTTTCGGCGATTACCGGACTGACCAACGGCATCAAATCCCTTTCGAATATCAATACCTACGCTTTTATGGGGATTGCCTTATTCGCGCTTGTTTTTGGCCCGACCCGCTTTTTGTTTACGAATGGAGCGGAAGGGTTGGCAGACTATGTGCGGACGTTCCTCCCGAGAAGCCTGGGGCTGGATGTCGAAAAATCCTGGGCCGATAGCTGGACGGTCTTTTACTGGGCCAATTGGCTGGCCTGGGCGCCGGTTACGGCTGCTTTCCTGGGGCGGATTGCGGTGGGGTACACCGTTCGGGACTTTATCCACTACAACCTGATCCTGCCGAGCCTTTTCGGCATCCTTTGGATGGGGATTTTTAGCGGGAATGCTCTGTATATTGATTTTTATTCCTCCTCCGCCGACCTGTACGGCGCCCTGAAGTCCCAAGGGCCGGAGAACGTGGTGTACGCTGTGCTCGATCAGTTGCCCATGCCCCATTTGCTGGGGATTACTTTTTTCCTGACGGCGTTTCTGTCTTATGTGTCCGGGGCGGACGCCAATACCTCGGCCATGGGCGGGTTGTGTTCTACCGGAATCTCCCCGGAAAGCCCGGAGCCGCCCGCCTGGATCAAAATTGCCTGGGGCGGCATCATCGGGATAACTGCTTGGGTTATGGTGGCCTATGCCGGCATCGACGGGATCAAGATGGCTTCCAATCTGGGAGGGTATCCGGCCTTGTTCCTGATCCTGCTGGTCTCCGCCGGGTTGATCAAAATCCTGTTGACGATACGGAAACACCCCTTAGATGGATAGCAGGGTGATTTTAGGCGTTTTATGCGGGGGCGCGGGGTTGATTTTGTTCCCGAAAAAGCGTAAATTTTAGGGGTAACTAGTAGACCTCCGCTTTTCAACAAGTCTATTTAAAAAACCAATGCCATGTTCACCGATGAACGCCAAATCCTGATCTATTATAACCCCGACCTGCTGGCCCACCGGCAGACGGTGGCGCATGCGCAAAGCCTGGCTGCTCATGTAGAAGCCTATGCGTTTGAGGAGGCGCACCTCAACCAAACGCGCTGGGAAGAGATTTTAGAGCTGCTGGATGTAGCTGATCCCAGAATGATTCTCAACGAAGTGGATCCCTATTTTCAGGCGGAGCTCAAAGGCCATGATTATGACCGCTTGTCCTGGCTCAAAATCCTTAGTCACCGCCCGAATCTGGTCAAGTCGCCCATTGCCATTCGCGGGGATCAGGCCATTCTGTGCTGCTTGCCACAGGATGTATGGAAGCTTATTCCTAAAAAAGCCGATGTCTTGTAGCGCCTGAGGAGGGGAGGTTTTGTTTTTGGAAAGAAAAAACGGATTTTTGCTTCATCTCCCGCCCCATTTGGGGTTTTCCAGAAACAAACCGTTGATTGTATGCGCATTAAGTTGTTTTCTTTTCTTCTGTTAACGCAGCGCCGGGCGTTGTTTCCCGCTTTTGTGGCGGGAGTGGGTTTGCTTTGGTTTACGCCCATGCGCCCATCCATCGAAACCCAGGTGCTGGTAATCAACGGCGGCGCCGGAGGCACGGCTGCCGGCATTCAGTCGGCCCGAATGGGCGTATCTACCCTGGTTGTGGAACCCACCGCCTGGCTGGGAGGAATGCTTACGGCTGCCGGGGTTAGCGCCACCGACGGCAACCACCGGATGCCGGCGGGCATCTGGGGGGAATTCCGCGAACAAATACGAGACTATTACGGCGGCCCAGAGGCTGTGGCCACAGGCTGGGTAAGCAATACCCATTTTGAGCCGCATGCCGGAGCGGCCATTTTTCGCCAAATGGCCGAACGGGAACCCCCGCCTGACCGTTTGGTTCCATTCCCGGCTCCTCTCCCTCAAAGCTACGGCTGACGGATGGGAAGCCCGCATCCGGAAAGAAGGAAAAACGGTGCGGGTCACCGCACGGGTTCTGGTCGACGGCACGGACTTGGGCGATGTGGCGGCAATGGCCGGGGTAGGGTATGATCTGGGCATGGATAGCCGGATGACGAGCGGCGAGCCAATGGCGCCGGAAAAAGCCAATGGAATTATCCAGGACCTTACCCTGGTAGCCATCCTGAAAGATTTTGGACCCGGAGCGGATAAGACAATCCCCAAACCACCCGGGTACAACCCAGAAGCCTTCCGATGCTCCTGCCAAGACCTTTGCCCGGAGGAACCCGGCCTGCATCCCTGCGAAATGACGCTTACCTACGCCAAGCTCCCCGGAGGGAAAATCATGCTCAACTGGCCGCGCCGGGGCAATGATTTTTATGCGAACGTGGTGGAAACGTCCGGGAAGGAACGCGAGGTTGCTTTTGATTCTGCCCGCATGCATACGCTCCGGTATATCTACTTTTTGCAAAACGAATTGGGGTACCGGAATTTAGGCATCGCAGACGACGAGTTTCCCACTCCAGATGGCCTTGCTTTTTATCCGTATCACCGGGAAGGAAGGCGAATTCATGGCCTGGTCCGGGTACGGGTGGGGCATATTTCGAACCCTTACGAGGGAACTCTGTACCGCACCGGAGGCATCGTTGGGGATTATCCTATCGATCACCACCATGCCAAGAACCCGGAGGCGCCGGAAATTGAATTCCCCAAAGTCCCTTCGTTTAATATCCCGCTCGGGGCCCTGATCCCTGCAGCTGCAGACCGGCTGGTCATGGCCGACAAGGCCATCTCGGTGAGCAATATCGTCAATGGATCGAGCCGTTTGCAACCGGTGGTACTTCAAATTGGCCAGGCAGCCGGCGCCCTGGCGGCCCTTTCTGTTATGGAAAATAAATCCATAAAAAACCTGTCGGTCCGCGCTGTCCAAAACCGGTTGCTTCAATCGGGCGCCTACCTGATGCCGTTTTTTGATGTTGAACCTGCCGATGCCCACTTTGAAGCCATCCAGCGCATCGGGGCGACGGGCATCCTCAGAGGCATTGGGGAACCTTACCTCTGGGCTAACCGGACCTGGTTCTATCCGGATACCACGGTTGCCTGGAACGCTTTTCGGGAAGGGCTGGCGTCGCTTCCCGACGGCGCCGCGGCGACCTTGTTCGTAAGAGAAACCGGGCTAGTCTCCCTGGAACATGGCTTGGAGGTTGTTTCCCGGATGACGGGAAACGCGCTGGACTCGGTGCGGGCCGAGGCAAATAAACAGTGGCAAGGCTGG
The DNA here is from genome assembly GCA_016713275.1 of Haliscomenobacter sp. GTDB lineage: Bacteria > Bacteroidota > Bacteroidia > Chitinophagales > Saprospiraceae > JADJPL01. Next base: position 267,775 of record JADJPL010000005.1, on the reverse strand, counting down.
GGCTTTTCCCGGTTTGACCCGCAACGTCCGGCGACCCGCAAAGAACTTGCCGTTCTGCTGGATTATTTTGCCGATCCCTTCACCCGCTGGGAAGTCGATTGGGAGGGGAACTGGATGCCCTGAAAACGAAGGTGTCCAGTAGGGCGGAGTAAGCTAATGAAACCGGCAGAAAAAGGGCAACCTATACTGGGAGCGCCTGCTTCAAGGGGCAAACACGGGCATAGAAAATAAAAAATTTTAAAAATTCATTCCCAAACGCACCGAACTAAGGGTTTTTGAATATTTTCCGGTCTAAATGCCAAGTTCATGAAATTATCTTTGGTTGACCTGGGAATTATCCTCTTCTATTTCGTTCTGACGCTGGCTTTCGGGTTTTGGATCTCCCGGCGGGCTTCGGTCAACGTGCGTTCCTATTTCCTTGGCGGGAACTCCATCCCGTGGTACTTCCTCGGTCTGTCCAATGCTTCGGGAATGTTTGATATTTCCGGGACGATGTGGACCGTAACCATTTTGTTTGTTTATGGATTGAAAAGCGCCTGGATTCCCTGGCTCTGGCCGGTTTGGAATCAGGTTTTTGTTTTTGTATTCCTCGCCGTCTGGCTCAGGCGTTCCGGGGTACTCACGGGCGCTCAATGGATCACCTTTCGCTTCGGGGATGGGGCAGGAGGCCGTTTGTCGCACATTATTGTGACGGTTTTTGCGATCATCAGCGTGTTTGGCTTTATCGCGTATTTTTTTGAGGGCATTGGAAAGTTTGCCGCCGTGTTTTTTCCCTGGGAACTGGGTTTTTCCATTGGCCCGTGGATGATCACGTCGGAACAGGCTTATGCATTGATTCTGATCGGGATCACCACGGTGTATACGATAAAAGGCGGGATGTGGAGCGTGGTAGGAACGGAGGTGCTCCAGCTGGTCATTATGACGGTTTCCTGCGTCGTCATTGGAGTCATCGCCTGGAATCAGGTTCGTCCGGAGCAGATCGACCAAGTTGTTCCTGACGGTTGGCGCAACTTGTTTTTCCAGTGGAAGCTGGATTTGGATTGGTCGGGCACGCTCAACAGCGTGAATGATAAAATCGCATCCGATGGATTTGGGTGGTTTGGGTTTTTGGTAGTCATGATGGTGTTTAAAGGGATTTTCGCCAGCTTGGCCGGGCCGGTACCCAGTTACGACATGCAGCGGGTGTTGTCTACCCGGACCTCTTCAGAGGCGGCAAAAATGAGCGCGCTGACCATTCTGGTCCTGTATTTTCCCAGGTATCTCATGGTTGCTGGTTTGGGTTTACTTGCGCTGGCGTATCTGGTCCCGGAATTGGCAGCTATGGGAGCGGCGATCGATTTTGAGACGGTGCTCCCGCTGGCCATTGAGCGGTTTGTTCCTGCGGGATTCAAAGGGCTGCTGCTTGCGGGCTTGCTGGCCGCTTTTATGGGTACGTTCGCCGCGTTTATCAATGCTGCTCCGGCTTATCTGGTCAATGACCTGTACCGGAAATATATCCGGCCGGATGCGCCCGAAAAAACTTATGTGCGCTACAGCTATTGGTCGAGTGTGCTCTTGGTGGTCATTGGCCTGGGCTTTGGTTTTTTTGCCGGGTCCATTAACACCCTGACGGTTTGGATCACCTCGGCGCTTTATGGCGGATATGCCGCTGCCAACGTCCTGAAATGGATTTGGTGGCGGTTCAACGGGTTTGGGTATTTTGGCGGCATGCTGGGAGGGCTTATTGCCGCTACGGCGGTTCCGCTGCTGTTTCCGCAGACCATTTCAATCTACCTCTTTCCCCTTATCCTGGGGATCTCGTTTTTGGGATGTTTTCTTGGCGTATGGCTTAGTCCGGCGGAGGACGAAGAAGTCCTGAAAACCTTTTACAAACAGACCCGCCCCTGGGGCTTTTGGGGCCCCATTAAGGAAAAAGTGATGCAGGAGGACCCCGCTTTCGCTCCAAACCCCGATTTCGGAAGGGATATGTTCAATGTGGCAATAGGCATTGTCTGGCAAATGACCCAGGTGGTGATGCCCATTTACCTGCTCCTCCGCGATGTTCGGGGACTGACGGTTTCTTTTTGCCTATTTCTGCTTACCAGCTTCCTGTTGAAGCGTTTCTGGTATGACCGATTAAAAAACAATCCGGATTAAGGCAACAGCCATGCATATTACAGGGACTTTTATTGACGAGATTTCACACGGTATTCCCCATCAGAACTGGGGACCCAGGGAGTGGGAAACGGATTTCCAGCACATGCAGCATATGGGCATTGACACCGTCATCCTTATCCGATGTGGTTACCGCCGATGGCAGACGTTTCCCTCCAGGGTGCTGACCCAGGAAGAAGGTGCCTACACACCGCCCATTGATCTGGTGGACTTGTATCTCCGCCTCTCAGACAAATATGGGATGGCCTTCTACTTCGGCCTGTACGACTCGGGCACGTATTGGTGGGACCAGGGGGATTTTCAGAAAGAGGTAGATATCAATCTACGGGTCATCGACGAGGTTTGGGACCGGTACGGCCATCATGCTTCCTTCCAGGGTTGGTATCTGACTCAGGAAGTTAGCCGGAAAACGGGCAAGATTATTGATTTGTACGCCCAATTGGGAAGGCATTGCAAAGACGTGTCCGGAGGGCTTCCTACCCTGATTTCTCCCTACATCGACGGCAAGAAGGCGATCCTTTCCAGCCAAAGCACCCTAACCCGGGCGGACGGCGTCAGCCTCCAAGCGCACGAAGCGGAGTGGAACGAAATTTTCGACGGCATCAAAGAGGTGGTGGACATCGTGGCGTTCCAGGACGGGCACGCCGATTACCACGAGTTGCCGGACTATTTTGCCGTAAACAAACAACTGGCCGACCGCTACGGGCTCCGGTGCTGGACCAACGCCGAATCCTTTGACCGCGACATGCCGATCAAATTCCTGCCGATCAAATGGGAAAAACTCCGGCTTAAACTCGAAGCCGCCAAACAGGCGGGGTTGGAGAAAGCCATTACGTTTGAGTTTTCCCACTTTATGAGCCCTCAATCCGCTTACGTCCAGGCACATCATTTGTACAACCGGTATTTGGAGTATGCGCAGGAAGGGCCATTTTAGGGGGTAACTAAAAATTTCCCCATAGATACCGGCATTCGTAGTATTTTCCCTGCGAATATCCACCTAATTTGATGTCATGAAACCTAAAGCGCTAATACTAACCAACGGTATTCTCCTGACTCCAAATGCCAAAACCGCCCACGGATTGATCCGTGGTACTGACCGGTTTGACATCGCCGGCGTCGTCGATCCGGAATGTGCCGGGCAAGATGCCGGGACCTTGCTCGACGGGCAGCACCGCCATATTCCTGTAATCGACACGCTGGAAAATGCGCTTTTGGCCGTGCCGGACGCCTCCCATCTGATCGTCGGGGTAGCCACGGTAGGTGGCGTTTTTCCCGGCAATATGCTGGAGGTTATAGAAACCGGTATCCGCCACCGGCTATCCATCGTCAATGGCCTGCACGACTACCTGAGCGACCGGCCCAACATGGCCGAACTGGCGAGCGAGTATGGCGTGTCGCTCATCGACATCCGCAAACCCAAGAAGCGCGAAGACCTGCACTTCTGGACCGGCGAAATCTACCAGGTCAAATGCCCCATTGTGGCGGTGCTGGGTATGGACTGCGCTATGGGGAAACGCACGACCGCGCGTATGCTCAAACAAGCCTGCGAAGCGGCGGGCATGAAGGCGCAAATGATCTATACCGGGCAGACCGGCTGGCTCCAGGGGGGCGAATACGGCTTTATCTTCGACTCCACCCTGAACGATTTCGTCAGCGGCGAACTTGAGCACGCCATCGTCTCCTGCTGGAACGATACCCAGCCCGACGTGATCTTCCTCGAGGGCCAATCCGCCCTCCGCAACCCCAGCGGCCCCTGCGGGCTCGAGTTCCTGATCTCAGGCAACGCGCGCAACGTCGTGCTCCTGCACGCTCCCAAACGCAAGTACTACGACCACGACCCCCACTGGGGCGAAATCCCTTCGGTGGAATCGGAGATCGGCATCTACCAGAAATTTGGCGCCCAGGTCATCGCCCTGGCCCTGCACACCGAAGATTGTACCGCCGAAGAGGCCTACGATTTTCAAAAAGCCTATCAGCAACAACTGGGCATTCCCGTTCTGCTTCCCTTGCAGGAGGGGGTTGGGGAGCTGGTGGAGGCGTTTAGGCGTTAGTGGTTGGTGGTTGGTGGTTTGGTGGTTGGTGGTTTGGTGGTTGGTGGTTGGTGGTTTGGTGGTTAGTGGGCGGGAGTGTGGGGAAGTTTCTAGTTCGCATGTTCGCTGAAATCCGCAGATTTCGTGCGGAATGTTCTGTTCGCCGAAATCCGCAGATTTCGTGCGGAACTATGCGGTGGTCCCCTGACCACCGTCCTTTGGAAGGAGGGCTTTGCTTGTTGTCTGAACCAGGATTTACAGGATTAATGGATTTACGGGATATACGGCATGTTCGCCGAAATTCGCAGATTTCGTGCGGAACTATGTGGTGGTCCCCTGACCACAGTCCTTTGGAAGGAGGGCTTTGCTTGTTGTCTGAACCAGGATTTACAGGATTAAAGGATTTACGGGATATACGGCATGTTCGCCGAAATTCGCAGATTTCGTGCGGAACTATGTGGTGGTCCCCTGACCACAGTCCTTTGGAAGGAGGGCTTTGCTTGTTGTCTGAACCAGGATTTACAGGATTAAAGGATTTACGGGATATACGGCATGTTCGCCGAAACCGCAGATTTCTGGAGGTGTCCACGTTTCCGGAATGCAATTCCGGAAAACATCTCGGATTGCAAATCCGAGCTACACGCTGGCTGAATGAAATTTTAAGTCAGCAGATCGTTCCCCTCCTCCCTGCTTTTCCTATCTTTGCCCGAAATAAGATCCAAGTGGAAGAGACCCTGGAGCAGTATCAGTCCGTCGCCGCGTCGTGTAAGGCCATCTTTTTGCAGAAGGCAAAAGATTATGGTACCGCATGGCGCATTCTCAGGCCTGCTTCCCTCACCGACCAGTTGTACATCAAAGCCAAGCGCATCCGGACGATTCAGGAGAACGGGCGTCAGCACGTGGAAGATTCTATTTCCACTGAACTCAAGGGCATTGTCAATTACAGCATCATGGCGCTGATCCAGTTGCAGTTGCCGGCGGCCGAATCGCTGGAGCTTTCGGCGGCAGAGGCGGCGCAATGGTACGACCGCCACCTGAACGAAACCCGGGAGCTGATGATCCGCAAAAACACCGATTACGGAGAAGCCTGGCGGGACATGCGCCTCAGCTCCCTGGTCGACCTGATCCTGATGAAACTCCTGCGCATCAAGCAGATTGAAGATAACCAAGGGGTGACGCTGGTCTCCGAAGGAGTAGAAGCGAATTACCATGACATCATTAACTATGCGCTGTTTGCGCTAATCCAGCTTTTGGAGGCAGAGCAGACCCCGGCTTCCTGATCCCGGCCCGGCCCGGGTTGGGCATTTTTCAAACGCTAAACACAAACGCGTCATGACGATCGGTATTTTTCCCTCTATGTCGGCATTGCAGCGATCATCTGCACCCTGGTTGCGGGCCTGTTGTTCAAACGGGTCGAAAACTGGGCTATGAGCTTCCTCCAATTCTTCACGGGAATCCTTTTTGTCGTGTCCGGCTGGGTGAAGGCCATCGACCCCTGGGCACGGCCTACAAAATGGAGCAGTATTTTGCCGCTTTTGAAGGCACGTTCAAGGATACGGCGATGTCCTGGATCGCGCCGGTGTTTCCTTTTTTTGCCGAATATTCCGAAGGCTTTGCGGTAGCGATGATCGTGTTTGAGATCGTACTGGGAATCGGAATCTTTCTGGGGTACCAGCGCAAGCTCATGGCCTGGTTGTTTCTCCTGCTGGTCGTTTTCTTTACCATCCTCACCGGCTTTACCTTCCTCACGGGGTATGTGCCCAGCGACGCCAACTTTTTCGATTTTAGTCAATGGGGGCCTTTCGTGGATACGAACATGAAGGTGACCGATTGCGGGTGCTTCGGGGATTTCATGAAGCTGGACCCCCGGATTTCCTTCTCGAAAGACCTGGTGCTCCTGGTCCCCTCCTTCCTGTTTATCTTCTTCCACCGGAAAATGCACCAATTGTTTGGCGCACCCGCTCGCGTCTGGACGGTTGCTTTGAGCATTCCGGTGTTGCTCCTGTATTGCTTTAGCAATTACGTCTGGAATCTGCCGCATACGGATTTCCGGCCGTTTCAAGTGGGGGTGAACATCAGGGAAAAAAAGGCCCAGGAACTGGAAGCCGGACAGAACGTCAAAATCCTGGCCTACCACCTGAAGAACAAAAAAGACGGCAAAGAACTCGAAATCCCGTTCGACCAGTTTTTAAAAGAATCCGCCAACTACCCGGCGGAGGAATGGGAAATGGAACAGATCAAGTCCAAGGCGGCCATTTTGCCGACCAAGATCAGCGAATTTGACGTGATGAACCTGGATGGAGACGAAGTCACCGAGGAGTTGTTAAGCCTTCCGGGCTATAATTTCCTCCTGATTGCTCACCATCTCGAAGGCGGGTTTACCACCCGGACCGTTATGGTTCCCGATACCATCTACAAAGTGGATACGGTGCGGACCGCCAATTCGACGGAACTGGTGCGCAGCATCGACCGCATCGGAGAGAAAAAAAGCACCCAGACTACCTTCTCCTGGTCGGAATCCTACCTGAAACGCTGGAAGGAAGTGCAGAACCCGGTCATGGAAGCGGCGATGAAAGACGGCCTGAAGGTGGTTGCCGTAGTGGCTTTTGGCTCCAGAGAGATGATCGAGGACTTCAAACAAGCTGCCGGCATCACGTACCCGGTTTTGGTGGCAGATGATATCTTGCTGAAGACCATCGTGCGCTCCAACCCGGGCACGCTGCTGATGAACAACGGAACCATCGTCCAGAAATGGCATATCCGAAGGTTGCCGGACTATGCGGAGATCAAGAAGGAGTATATAAAATAATCGACAGCGTCTTTCGGGCGTTGCCGGGAAATTGTTTTTCTTTGTGGCGGGTAATGTAAACAAACAGCATGCTGAGTAGAAGGAACGTCCGCATCAAAGTGATGCAGATGCTTTATGCCTTGGGACGCGATAAGGAACTTGCTTTTGCCGATGCGATGCGCCGGTATAGAGAAACCATTGCGCGCGCTTTTGAATTATACTTGTTCCATCTGCTCTATTTCATCCGAGCTGCAGAATATGCGGAAAAAGACGCCAAACGCCGCCAAGCCAAGCACCGCCCAACGGAGGAAGACAAGTTGTTTTCTCCCCGGCTTGCTCAAAACCCATTGATCGACTCCCTGCGCCGGAATACGCTCCTCAATTCCCTTTTTACGCAGTACCGGCTTCAGGAAAAGATCGACGACGATCTGGTCCGCACGTTGTATGGGGAATTTTCCAAACAGGATTCCTACACTGCCTACTTGCAGAAACCCGAAGCGACGCCGGCGGATCATGCCGAACAGTTGCTGTCCCTGCTTCGGACCTGCTTTGCGAGCGAAACGTTTGAAGACGCCAACGAAGACTGGTACCCCAACTGGATCGACGACAAATCCCTCATCGTTGGGGCAATGAAGAAGACGGTCAAGGCGCTCCCGGCCGAACCCTTATTTTATGAGGAATTCAAACCGCCGGTAGAGGCAACTGTCGAATTTGGAGAGGCCTTGCTTCAAAAAGTCTACGAAGAAGATCAGCACTTGCTGGAGGTCATCGAGCCTACCCTGAAGAACTGGGATGCGGAGCGGGTGGCCATTATCGACATGATTCTGCTGAAAATGGCGTTATGCGAATTGACCAGTTTTCCGACGATTCCGACGAAAGTGACGCTCAATGAGTTTGTGGAAATCTCCAAGCTGTACAGTACCGAAAAAAGCAAGGATTTTATCAACGGAATTTTGGACCGCCTGATGAAGAAACTGCATAGCGAAGGGCGGATTCACAAGGAAGGTAGAGGACTTTTGGAAGAATAACATCCTGCCTGCCGGAGCCAACGGGGGCTGTCTCCTGGTCTGTTTTTGCCCATAACCGCCAGAAACTAACCGTTCACGAGGTGGGCAACGAATAGTCTTTGATACAGGCCCGAACCGACAGGCACAACAAATAAGTCAGAACGGTTTACACCTGATCCAACTCCCATTACCGGATTATTCACGCGTCAACCGGATCTTATGCAATTATCTGGATACCCGTTGTGTTGGGGATTGCTTTTTATGAGCGCTTCCCTTTTTGCTCAAGGCCAAAAGCCTGCCGGAGGAGGCTTGGCTGTTCGGTATCTATGGACCAACTACCAGCTGCCGCTCAACCAGAAGTGGAGTTATCTGGATTTTACCTATGGGGCTGAATTAGAGTTCCGTCAGCGCCTGGGTAAAAAAATCGATCTGGGCGTTCCGCTCCGGTTGGGTTCGGCTTTGTTTCCCCGGGGGAAAACCGATGGGTTCGAAAAAGGGACCCTGGCGAGCGCCGACCTGCAGCTTCAGTTCAAAACCGCGCCTTCCGGCGCCAAGTGGGTCTGGTTTGGGTATTCCGGAGCGGGGATTAACCTGGAAGACTTCGAAAGGGCAAAATGGGCCCTTCCGGTAGGCGGAGGACTGGATATTCGGCTTTCCCCAACGGTCTTTCTTTCCTCCAAAATGGAATACCGGTTTTCTCAGGGCGATTTCAGCGACCATTTACAGGCTTCTTTTGGATTCCGCTTTGTGTCTTTCCCAAAAGATCAGTTGATTCTGGTTAAGAAAAAAGCCCCGGCTTCCCGCTTGGACCGCGACGGCGACGGCGTGCGGGATGGGCTGGATTTATGCCCGGACCAAAAGGGACTCGCTGCCCTGAATGGCTGTCCGGATGCCGACCTGGATGGGTTTCCCGACAACAACGACGCATGCCCGACGATTGCAGGAGCGCTTCAGGGCTGCCCCGATGCAGATGGCGACGGGGTAGCAGATAAAGACGACCGCTGCCCGCTGGAGGTAGGCCCGCCGGATCGGCAGGGTTGCCCTGCGAAAGACGCCGATCAGGATGGGGTGCTCGATGAGGAGGATCTATGCCCCAAAGAACCTGGACCTGCCAATACAAAAGGCTGTCCGGACAGCGACCTGGACGGATTGGCCGATAAAGACGACGATTGCCCGGAATTGGCCGGCTTGCCCGAAACCCGGGGCTGTCCGGATACGGATTTGGATGGCGTTCCGGACAAAGACGACCAGTGCCCGAACACGCCGGGCCGGGGAACCGGCTCCGGATGCCCTGAGCTGGACCCCTCCGATGCCGCTTTGCTGGAACAGGCCAAATATGCAATCCACTTTCTACCCGGGGTCACGGTCCGGCTCAAACCGGAATCCTTCCAAACCCTGGACCAAATCGTGGATTTGATGCGTAAATACCCTGATTTTGAACTACATATCGCCGCCTACACCGACAATACCGGGGATGCGGAAGCCAATCGGGAACTTTCCGGCGAACGCGCCAAATTTTGTTATGAATACCTGATGTCCAGAGGCATTGGCCCCCGGAGGTTGAGCTACGCCGGCCACGGGGAGCAAAACCCGGTTGGGAACAACCAAACTCCGGAAGGCCGGGCCCTCAACCGGAGAATGGAGTTTACCGTAAAACCCATACCCAATTAATTCCCGGATAACCCCCTTGATCCGCCCGATGGTGAAAGGGATTTTTTCACTCCCTTACAATTCCTTATCTTTGCTTTATGACGGAGAAAATTTTAATTCTGGATTTTGGTTCCCAATACACCCAACTCATAGCGCGCAGGGTGCGCGAGTTCCATGTTTACAGCGAGATCGTGCCGTTTAACAAGGTCCCCGACCTCGACGACAGCTACAAAGGGGTGATTTTGTCCGGCAGCCCATTCTCCGTTGCCGATGCGAATGCCCTCCATCCAGAGTTGGACAAAGTCATCGGGAAAAAGCCCGTGCTGGGCATTTGCTATGGCGCCCAATATATCGCTCAGCATTACGGGGGGAAAGTGGAGCGTTCTCAAAAAAGGGAATATGGGAAAGCCAAACTCCAGGATGTACGGCCTAATGATCCCCTGTTTCACCATATCCCGGAGCACTCCCAGGTGTGGATGTCCCACGGAGATACGATACAGGAGATTCCCGGTTCGTTTGAATTAATTGCGGGAACCGAAAGTATCGACGTAGCGGCGTTCCGCAGCAAAGACGGCGCGTTTGCTGCGCCGGTGTATTGCCTGCAATTTCATCCGGAAGTAACCCATAGCCTCGACGGCGCCCAATTGCTCCGCAATTTTGTGCTCGGGCTCGCCGGATGTAAAGGAGACTGGACGCCGGCTTCTTTCGCCGGGCAGACTATTCAGGAGCTGAAAACCCTGATTGGAACCGATCACGTGCTGATGGGTTTATCCGGCGGCGTAGACTCTACGGTCGCTGCGATGCTGCTCCACAAAGCCATTGGATCGCAACTCGTTTGCTTTTTTATCGATAATGGGTTGCTGCGCAAAAACGAATTTTCCCAGGTACTGGATTCGTACGAAGGGTTGGGCCTTCAGGTTATTGGAGTGGACGCTCAAAAGCGGTTTTACGACGCGCTGGAGGGCGTGTCCAACCCGGAAACCAAGCGAAAGATCATCGGGAGAGTCTTTATTGAAGTATTCGAGGAAGAAGGGCGCATGCTGGAATCGCAGGATCAGGCTATCCGGTGGCTGGGGCAGGGAACCATTTATCCGGATGTCATCGAATCGGTATCGGTGCATGGCCCTTCCGTAACGATCAAATCCCACCACAACGTGGGCGGCCTCCCGGAAAAACTTCATTTACGCATCGTGGAGCCTTTGCGAATGCTGTTCAAAGACGAAGTCCGCAAGGTTGGCCGGGAATTGGGTATCCCGGAAGCCATCCTCCACCGGCATCCGTTTCCGGGGCCGGGGCTGGGAATCCGGATTTTGGGCGATATTACCCCGGAGAAAGTCCGGCTACTTCAGGAAGCAGATGCTATCTATGTAGACCACCTGAAGCAAACCGGTCTGTATGACCAGGTATGGCAGGCGGGCGCCATCTTGCTTCCCATTCAGTCGGTTGGCGTAATGGGCGACGAACGCACCTACGAACAGGCAGTGGCGCTGCGGGCAGTGGATTCCGTTGATGGGATGACCGCCGAATGGAGCAGGCTGCCTTATGATTTTTTAGCGAAAGTATCCAGTGATATCATTAATCACGTAAAAGGAATAAACCGGGTTGTTTATGATATTAGCACCAAACCGCCGGCAACTATTGAATGGGAGTAAACACCTGTTCGTTCTTGCTTTCATTGCTTTTTTCTTTGGCGCCTGCGATGCCTTGCGCCCGGCCCAGGGCCAGCAGCCTGCTGCTGCGCCCAAACCTGCCCCGGCGGCTTCTACTGCGGAGGGGCGATATTTCGAAGAAATTCGGGGAACCAAAGTGTACGATCCGGTCAAACGGCAGTGGGTATCTGTTTCTACCGGCGTCAAAGAAAAAATGGATACGCTGAACTGGAAAGTCGTCCAGAACAGCTACCAAACCCTGACGAATTTTCCCCAGCATTTCGTGCCACAGCCTGTTGCGGAGATCCCCAGGCCGGATATTACGCCGCTTTCTACATCGACCTCTGATTTTGCCCGGATAGAAAAAAAAGACCAATATCAGATCGTGGCGGCCTTGCCTTTCCTGGCAGGGGTAGCGGAAGAAAACAACCCCAATGCGGAAGGGAGCGTTTCGCGTTGGGCCATCAATTTCTATGGGGGAATGAAACTGGCAGGCGAACAGCTGACCGACGAAGGGGTTAATCTCTACGTAGAAGCGTTTGATACCAAAGCCGACGAGAAGGTGATGGAATCGTTGGTTCGAAACCCGGTTTTTTCCAGATCTGACGTGATCATCGGCCCTTACCGGAGGGATAACATCCGGATTGCGGCGGAGTTCGCCCGCGCAGGCCAAAAGGTGCTGGTTTCGCCCTACAGCGCCGTGTCCAGTATGGTGGGCAACAATCCCAACTTGATCCAGGTCAATCCTTCTCTCGAGAGCCATTGCCGCGCCCTGATGAGGCATGCCCGCCGGGATTTTGCCCCGGAAGATATTCTTATCCTGAGCCGGGAAAATCCAACTGAAAAGATCTGCGTGGAATACCTTCAAAAAGCCAATCTGGAAATGACCGGCGCGCCGGACGCGCTTCCGGTAAAGGAACATGTCTTCGCAACTGCCTCCTACGCTGGGATCAATGTGGCGCCGCTTATCAAGGGCAAAGACCAGGTCGCCCTGATCATTCCTTCCTGGGCCGAGCCGAACTTTATATTTTTCCTCCTCAGGCGTATTGTGGAAGCCCGCAGCGAAGGACAAACCGTTGTGGTATACGGAATGCCTCAATGGATGGAGTTTGATAATTTCGAATACGAGTTTTTTGAAAAATTGAACGTCCGGGTGAGTTCCAACGGGTATCTCGATCCCCTAAGCCCCGAAGTGCGTACCTTCCGGCAGCGGTATTTCGACACCTATGGAACCGTTCCGGACTTGGCGGCTTTTCAGGGGTATGATTTGATGCTCTACCTTGGGCGCATGCTGAAAGAGTACGGGAGATTCTTCCAATTTTTTCTCGACGTCAACCCGGCCCAGCAATTGCATACCCGATACGAGTTCCAGGCTATTCCCGCTCCTGGAACTACGGCTGATGACCGGTTGAACCAGATCGCGCGCTTCGAAAATACGTATGTGAATATATTGGAATTCAGGGAATTTCAATTTCAACTGCTTCGGTAGAAACCTGAAAAACGCCAGGGTATGACCCCAGAGCGGGAAGGCCGGATTAGTGAGGTGAAAAGCCGTAGGTTTACCGACCTGACGGTGGTGCTGGAAAATGTGCATGACCCGCATAACATCGGCGCGATTCTTCGCACCTGCGACGCGGTGGGCGTTTCCGAAATCTATGTGGTGTATACCGATTCCCGTTTAAGTCACTCCAACCTCCGCTTGGGCAAGCGCGCATCGGCTGGCGCTAACGACTGGGTGAAGGTCCATTACTTCCAGGAATTGGGGGAGTGCCTGCAGGCGGTTCAATCTGCCTATGGGCGCTTATTGGCCGCTATCCCGCAACCTGGAAGCCCCTGCCTGTTCGCCCTGGATTTAAAGGCGCCGGCAGCCTTCCTGTTTGGCAACGAGCAAACGGGAATTTCGGAGGAAGCTTTGGAGGCGGCGCATTCCTGTTTCTCCATTCCTCAAACCGGAATGATTGAAAGCCTGAACATATCGGTAGCCTGCGCTGTCAGCTTGTATGAAGCGTTCCGCCAACGGAATTTCCCGTGTTAAGCTAAAGGTACCCATTATGAAAAAGATCCTGTTAACCCTCCTGTTCGGATTGTTGTTCCTCCTGCTGGTTTTTGCCGTCCGCAATTACCATTCGGATCTTCCTGCCGAAATCCTGGAAGAACGTTACGCGTATGCGGAGGACTCGGGCTTTCTCACCCTGCAGGGAATGCTCGTGCATTACCGTAGGACGGGCAAGGGGATGCCGGTGTTGCTGTTGCACGGTACCGGCGCTTCCCTGCATACCTGGGAAGAATGGACAAAAATCCTGGCCCCTTACGCGGAGGTGGTCAGCGTGGATCTCCCCGGTTTTGGATTGACCGGGAGCAAGCCCGACCGGGATTACTCCCTTCCTGCCTATGTGCGGTTTTTGGAAGAATTTACGGCAGCACTGAACCTGGATTCCTTCTACCTGGCGGGTAATTCACTCGGAGGCGCCATAGCCTGGAGCTATGCCCTGACCCACCCGGAACAAGTCCGGAAATTGATCCTGCTGGATGCCGCCGGATTTCCAAGGCAGGGTAAAGATCCCCTGCCTATGCGCCTGGCTAAACTCCCCGTTATCGCCAGCGCGATGACCCGGATTACGCCAAAGAACCTGGTGCGCAAATCGCTGCTCGATGTGTATGGCGATGACCGGAAAGTCACCCCGGAGCTTGTCGGCCGCTATTTTGACCTGTTGCTGCATCCCGGGAACAGGGAAGCGTTTACCGACCGCGCCAAAATGACGTACGCCCTGGATACGTCCCGGCTTTCCCAGCTTAAGATCCCCGTCCTGATCCAATGGGGGGCTCTGGACACCTGGATTCCGCCTTCGGATGGCGAACGATTTAAATCGCTGATTCCGGGCGCTCAACTGAAGGTGTATCTCGGGTTGGGGCATGTGCCTATGGAAGAGGACCCGGCAGTAACGGGGAAGGATGCCCTGGACTTTTGGTTTGGCCCAGGGCGCCCAGCTTTAAAATAACCCGGTAATATTTCCTTCGGAATCGACATCGATGAATTCAGCGGCTGGCACTTCCGGAAGGCCTGGCATGCGCATAATCTCGCCGGTGATCGGAACCACGAATCCTGCGCCGGAAGCGATTTCGATTTCCCTGACCGTCACAACAAAATCCTTGGGCCTGCCGAGTAATTCGGGGTTGTCCGAGAGCGATTTTTGCGTTTTGGCGATGCATACCGCCAGGTGGTTAAGCCCCAGCCGGTCAATTTTGCGTAAATCGGCCTTGGCTTTCGGGGTATAATCCACGGCTTCGGCGCCGTATATCCGGGTAGCGATCGTCCGGATTTTTTCTTCTACCGACCAGTTCCAATCGTACAGCGGTTTGAAGGGCGCTTGCTGCGCGTCGGCCAGCCGGGCCACCGCTTCGGCCATTTCCAGGGCGCCTTCACCGCCTTTGGCCCATACATCGGATAAGAACGCCTCTACTCCTTTTTCTTTGCACCGGTCTCGGACGACCTGGATCTCCTCGTCGGTGTCGGTAGGGAATTTATTGATTGCTACCACCATAGGCAGGCCAAAGAGGCTTACATTTTCGAGGTGTTTGTCCAGGTTTTCCATTCCTTTGGCGACGGCTGCCGGATTGGGGGTCGTCAGTGTTTTGAGATCCGACCCGCCATGGTATTTCAGGGCGCGGATGGTGGCTACCAGAACGACCGCCCGGGGCGAAAGCCCGGAGCTTTGGCACTTGATATCGAAAAATTTCTCCGCTCCCAGATCAAACCCAAATCCGGCTTCCGTAACGACATAGTCGGAGAGGGAAAGCCCCATGCGGGTTGCAATCACGGTATTGGTGCCCTGGGCAATATTCGCAAAAGGCCCTCCGTGGATAATGGCGGGATTGCCTTCCAGGGTTTGGACCAGGTTGGGCTGGATCGCGTCCTTCAGCAGAGCGGCCATGGCGCCATGTACCTTCAGGTCCCGCGCATAGATGGGTTTTTTGTCGTAGGTAAACCCGACAAAAATATTGCCAAGACGGGTTTTCAGGTTCTCCAGGTTGTCGGACAGGCACAAAATAGCCATAACCTCCGAAGCTGCCGTAATGTCGAAGCCCGTTTCCCGGGGACGCCGGACGAAGTCCCCCCCCAATCCCACCACGATTTGGCGCAGGGCACGGTCGTTCATATCCATAACCCGCTTCCATATCACCGTTCGGGGATCCAGGCCAAGGGTGTTCTTTTTGTTCTGCAGGTTGTTGTCAATCGCTGCCGACAGGAGGTTGTGCGCCTTCTCCACAGCGGAGAAATCGCCGGTAAAGTGGAGGTTGATGTCCTCCATGGGCACTACCTGAGCGTAGCCGCCTCCGGTTGCTCCGCCTTTGATCCCAAATACGGGCCCCAGTGAGGGTTCGCGCAGGACAGCTGTTGTTTTCTTCCCGATGCGGTTCATGGCCATGGCCAACCCGATGGAGGTGGTGGTTTTTCCTTCTCCGGCGGGGGTGGGGGAGATGGCGCTTACAAGGATGAGTTGCCGCTTTTGACCTTCTCCATATCGATCAGGGAGAGCGGAAGTTTGGCTTTGAACTTGCCGTAACGGTAAAGAACGTCTTCGCCGAGGCCAAGTTGAGCGGCGATTTCCCCGATGTCGCGCATAGGTACCGACCGGGCGATTTCAAGATCCGTTTTCATCATTTATTTGGTTTATGGTTAGGAGAAAAAAGGCGGGTTGGGTTTCGGTTGGCAGAAGATCAAACCGTGTATCCGCCATCGGCGGTGAACACGCTGCCCGTAGAATAGGCAGAGGCGTCTGAAGCCAAAAAAAGCGCCAGGGCGGCAATCTCTTCCGGGGTACCGACCCGGGCTATGGGCAATTGCCCCATCATGTGGTTCAGGATCGCTTCGTTTCCCCAAAGCGCTTCGCTGAATTTGGTCTTGATCAGCCCCGGGCAGATGGCGTTGACCCGGATGCCGTAAGCGCCCCATTCCTTGGCCAGCACTTTGGTGAGGGAGATCAGAGCGGCCTTGCTGACACTGTAAATCCCCAACATAGGCTCGGGGCGCAATCCGCCAATGCTGCTGATGT
Source organism: Haliscomenobacter sp. (assembly GCA_016713275.1). GTDB lineage: Bacteria > Bacteroidota > Bacteroidia > Chitinophagales > Saprospiraceae > JADJPL01. The sequence goes on along the minus strand of JADJPL010000005.1, from coordinate 251,443 downwards.
TGATGACCGATCCGCCTCCTCTCGATTTCATGGAAGGCAGGCAGCCTTTGGACAATTCAAACGGCCCTTTGAGGTTGGCGTCCATGATCTTGTCGAATGCCCAGGCTTCGGTTTGTTCTACCGGACCAAAGACCGGATTGGCGGCGGCGTTGTTGACCAGAATATCCACTCCTCCAAAATGGGCTATGCAGGTTTCTGTTAACTGTTGGATCTCGTCCATTTTACTGACATTGGCCGCAACCGCCAGGGCTTCAATTCCTTCCTCTGCCAGACTGGCGGCCAGGGAATCCAATGCGTCCTGTTTTCGGCTGGATAGCACCACCTTGGCGCCCGCACGTCCAAATTCCCGTGCGATAGCTTCCCCAATGCCTTTACTGGCCCCCGTAATGATGGCAACTTTGCCCTGGAGCGAAAAAAGATCCTTTGTCATAACCTGTTGGATAAGGATGAATGAACAGGAAGATACGAAGAAATAGACGCACCCCACAGCCTGAAGGCGAATAATTTTAGCTGCGGGATGCGTCCAGGAGGGAAAAGTCAGAGGTGCAGGCGGTCTTTGCGTTCCATCAGCACGTCCTCGCTTTCTGTTCGGTCAGGATCCGGTACGCAACAGTCTACCGGGCAAACGGCGGCGCATTGGGGCTCTTCGTGAAACCCCACGCATTCCGTACACTTGTCTGGAACGATATAATAGTAATCGTCTGAAACCGGGCTGTTTTTGTCGGAACTCTTAACCGCCTTGCCGTCTTCCAGGGTGTACATCCCTGTGATCGAGGTCCCGTCGGCAATTGCCCATTCTACTCCTCCTTCATAAATGGCATTATTCGGGCACTCTGGTTCGCAGGCGCCGCAGTTAATGCATTCATCCGTAATCATTATGGCCATGATATTCTTTTTTGATCGGTATGTTTGAATTTTGCCGAATGCAAAAATAGTCCCTTGGATAAAATTATTCAAATCTGCTTATCGTATCTTTGCTAACCCGACGCAAAAACCGGCGGGAGAATACTTTTCTCTATGTCCAAAGAGCCCTCCGAGAAGACCACTCCCCTAATGGAGCAGTATGTTAAAATCAAGGCGAAGTACCCGGATGCGATCTTGCTGTTCCGGGTGGGCGATTTCTATGAAACCTTTGGGCAGGATGCCGTCAAAGCCTCCAGGGTGCTGGGGATTGTGCTTACCAGCCGAAACAATGGAGGCAACGATGTGGAACTTGCCGGCTTTCCGTTTCATTCGCTGGATCTGTATCTTCCCCGTCTGGTGCGGGGAGGGTATCGGGTAGCGATCTGCGAACAGCTTGAAAAACCCCATCCTCAAAAAAAAATCGTCAAACGCGGGGTAACCGAGGTGGTCACTCCCGGGGTTGCGGTAGATGACAAGCTGCTGGACCATAAATCCAATAATTTCCTTGCTTCCGTTTGTTTCGGACGGGAGGAAACCATCGGCGTCGCTTTCCTCGACATCTCGACCGGGGAGTTTCTGGTCAGCGAAGGGGACCTGGCCAGTACAGATAAACTGATCCAGAGCTTTCAACCCTCGGAGATTCTATTTTCCAAAGACCGCCGAAAGCTTTTTGAGAAGTCTTTTGGCGATAAGTTCTACACCTTGCCTTGGAAGAATGGGTTTTTACCAGGGATTTTGCGACGGAAAAGCTGCACCGCCATTTTGAGGTCCAAAACCTGAAAGGATTTGGGATCGAGGGGCTCGAACTGGCGCAGATTGCCGCAGGGGCAGTTCTTCACTACCTTGCGACAACCGAAAACAACAACTTGCGCCATATTTCCCGGATTAACCGGGTTCAGCCCGACCGCTACGTATGGCTCGACCGGTTTACCATCCGCAACCTGGAGCTCCTGCACAGTCCCCACGATACGGGAATCCCGCTGATCCGGATTTTGGATCAAACCATTTCCCCTATGGGGGCCCGGCTTCTAAAGAAATGGATCGTTCTGCCGCTTAAGGAGAAAAGCGCCATTGAACAGCGGCACGATACGGTGACCTATTTCCTGGAAAATCAGGAAATCGCGTCTTCCGCCGGGCAGTACATCCGGCAGATGGGGACCTGGAACGCTTGATTTCCAAGGCGCCCCTGGGAAAGATCAATCCCAGGGAGGCCGTGCAACTGAAACGAGCGCTGAAAGCTATTCGCCCGCTCAAGTACCTGCTTGAGGAAACCGGACGCCCTCAGCTGATCAAGTTCGCCGATGCATTAAACCCGTGCCCCGCCCTTACCGACCGGATCGAACGCGATCTGGTGGAAGAACCTCCCGTTAACCTGAGCAAAGGCGGCGTCATTGCGCCTGGATGCCATCCGAAGTTGGATGACCTCCGGAATACCATTCTTCATGCCAAAGACCTGCTGCTGGATATTCAGATCCGGGAGAGCCAGCGCACCGGGATCGCTTCCCTGAAGATCGGCTACAATACCGTTTTCGGGTATTACCTGGAAGTGACCAATAAATACAAAAACCAGGTTCCGGCCGAATGGGTGCGAAAACAAACCCTGACCAATGGCGAACGCTACCTGACCGATGAATTGAAGCAGCTGGAAGAGAAGATTCTGGGAGCGGAGGAAAAGTGCTCGAACTGGAAGAACAGCTATTCCAGTTACTGATTGCCGACATAGTCGATTACATTGAGCCGGTTCAGCATAATGCGCAGGTGGTAGGCCGCCTCGACTGCTTGCTCTCTTTTGCTTCCGTGGCCTTTAAAAATGCTTACTGCCGCCCGGAGATTACGGAAGGTTTCGGGATCGATATCAGAGAGGGCAGGCACCCGGTTATCGAAAAACAGCTTCCGCTGGAAGAAAGTTATGTGCCCAACGATGTGTTCCTGGACCGGGACGAACAGCAGATCCTGATGATTACCGGGCCCAATATGTCGGGTAAATCCGCTGTGCTCCGGCAAACGGCACTAATCTGCCTGATGGCCCAAATGGGCGCTTTCGTCCCGGCGAAATCAGCCCGGATTGGCGTCCTGGACAAGCTCTTCACCCGGGTTGGCGCCTCGGATAATATTTCCTCGGGGGAGTCGACCTTCATGGTGGAAATGAATGAGACGGCCAGCATTATGAACAATATTTCCGATCGCAGCCTCATCCTGCTGGACGAAATCGGACGGGGCACCAGTACCTACGACGGGATTTCCATTGCCTGGTCCATTGCAGAGTTCTTGCACAACAACCCATTCTCCCGGCCCAAAACGCTTTTTGCTACTCATTACCACGAACTGAACGAACTGGCGGAGCGCTTCCCCCGTATCCATAACTTTCATATCTCCACCCGGGAGGCAGGGCATAAGGTGCTGTTTTTGAGAAAACTGGTTCCGGGAGGTAGCCAGCATAGCTTCGGTATTCACGTTGCGCGAATGGCAGGTATGCCGAGAAAGATCGTTGAGCGGGCCTCGGAGATCCTGGAGCAGCTGGAAAAGAAATTCATTGAAGACCACGTGGAGGGAGGGTCGGCAGAAATTGCCGTTCAACGCCCTGCAACCAAGCAAGTAAGCAACGAGACGGTGCAACTGAGTATTTTTGAGACGGTAGATCCTTTGGCAGGAAAACTTTGGAGCGCGTTAAAAGCGCTGGACATTCATTCCATGACGCCTATTGAATGCATGTTGCGTTTGAATGAATTTAAAAAACTGGTAGAAGACGAAGAATGAAGATAGCAATTATTGGCTACGGCAAAATGGGAAAGATTATCGCCAAACTGGCGGAGGAAGCCGGACATACCATCGCGTTGGTTATTGACCGGGACAACCTCGACGAATTAACCCCTGGCCGCCTGTCGGAGGCGGAGGTGGCTATTGAGTTTTCTCAACCCGAATCGGCGGTTGGAAATATTACTGCCTGCCTGGAAGCCGGGCTTCCTGTGGTTTGCGGCACTACGGGGTGGCTGGACCACCTGGAGGAAGTGAAAGCACAGGTGGCCAACAGTCAGGGCGCGTTGTTTTACGCATCCAATTACAGTATTGGGGTGAATCTCTTTTTCGCCATTAACCGCTACCTTGCCCGGTTGATGAATGGTCAGCCGCAGTACGACGTCGCGCTGGAAGAAATTCATCATACCCAGAAGCTGGACGCTCCCAGCGGCACGGCGATTACGCTGGCCAACAGCATCGTAGAGGAAATCGATCGCAAACAAACCTGGGTTGCCCAAGTGGCCCCTGCGCCCGGGGAAATTCCCATTCATTCCATCCGGCTCGGAGAAACTCCCGGAACGCATCAAATTGTGTATACCTCCCCGGTCGATTCCATCGTCATCCGGCATGAAGCCAATTCCAGGGAAGGCTTTGCGAAAGGCGCCCTGGAAGCCGCGCAGTGGCTGGTTGGGAAGCAGGGGGTATTCGGCATGGAAGATATGCTGGGATTAGCTATTTAGTTTCATGAAAAGAAAAACCGACCCCCGCCTCCGGAACGCAGCCAAGTCCTTTTTAACGGCCGTTGGCGCTCTGGGTGCGTTATTCCTGCTTTATGTGGGCGGCGTGTTGGCTTTTGGCGCCTGGACCACGTATTTCCCTCCAGATCAAGCGCCTGCGGAGGCTGTCCGGAAAGGGGGTACTGCTTCCCTTGCCGATTCCACGCTGTCGTTTATGATTTGGAATATCGGGTATGCCGGGCTGGGGGCGGAAGTGGAGTTTTTCTATGAACACAGCAGTTTGGTATCTTCTGGCCGGACCATCCGCGCCGAAAAAGATATCAGCCAGGCGTACTTTCGGGAAATCGAACAGTTTATCGCCGCACAAAAAGTGGACTTTTTCCTGCTGCAGGAGATTGACCGGCCATCCCGGAGGAGTTATTCCACCGATCAGGTGGCTGCATTGGCTAACCGGTTGCCTGGGTTCGCCGCCGATTTTTTTGTTAACTACCAGGTCCGCTGGGTTCCTGTTCCTCTATTAGAGCCCTGGCATGCCTATGGGCAGGTAAGTAGCGGGCTGGCGACCTACTCCAGGGTACAGCCCACCTCATCGGTTCGTTATCAGCTTCCGGGCCAATTTGCCTGGCCGTCCCGGATGTTCATGCTCGACCGGTGTATTGGCGTAAGCAGGTTTTCCCTGGCAAATGGAAAAGATCTGGTGGTGGTCAATGTGCACAACGAGGCCTACGACCAAGGCGGGAAAATCAAGCGGCAGCAACTGGCTTTTCTCCGGCAATTGCTGGAGAAAGAATACGCTAAAGGCAATTACATCGTGGCCGGGGGTGACTGGAATCAGAGCCCTCCGTTCTTCAAACCGGAATCGCTCCAGCCGGCGTTCACGCGGTTTTCCGAGCAAATTCCCCTGGATCCGGACTTTATGCCCCCAACCTGGCGTTGGGTGTACGATCCTGGCCATCCGACGAACCGAAGCATAAAAGAGCCGTATCAGAAGGGCGAAACCGAAGTGGCGTTGATCGACTTTTTTTCTGATCTCCCCAAATATTCGCGTGCACCGTGTTAAAACGCTGGACCAGCAGTTTCGGGCTTCGGATCACCAACCGGTGTGGATGGAAGTCCGTTTGATCCGGTAAAGCTGACTAGAAGCTATCTCAAAGCCCTTTTCAGGGTGTGGGCGGCATCCGTTAACCCCATTGCAAAGGCTGACGAAGCACTTTCCCCCTTTGAAGGGGTTAGGGGATGAAACTCCGGGATGCCGGAAAGGTTTCATCCCCCCGACCCCCTTCAAAGGGGGAGAACACCATAATTCTATAGTTTTGAGATAGCTTCTAGCTTTGAAACTCGTCGATTTTTTCCAAGAGCCACTTTTGGTTGGCGACATTGGTGCAGGACTGGATTTCCAACTTGAGCCGGTCGATCTTCTGGGCATCGCCCCGGTGCAGGCGGGTTAGTTTTTTGGTGAACCCGATGAGGTTTTTATACGCTTCCTTATTCCGTTCCGGGATGTCTTTATTGCGGTTGAGGTAGGTTCGGAAGCTTTCAAAGAGGGAATAGAGGGGGTCCCATTCGTCGGTGTCGTAATATACCCGCAGAAGCATGTCTTTTGAGTTGAGGTTGTAGGAAATGTCTTCATATTCCACAAACCGCAGGAGTTCGACCACCCGTTCGTATTTTTTCTGGTAAAAGTACACCTGGGCCAGGTTAAAGGACCGGGCATTTTCCTGTTTTCGGAAGGCAGGAACTGGAGGTATTCTTCGATGAATTTCAGGGTCCAATCATAATCGCCCACGCGCAGCCCGACGACGACGATGTTCCGGAAGTCCCAGGGAGACAGTTGGTCGTCGCGGAAGATAATACGCCGTTCGAGCACGCTCTGATAAAGAGCGAAGAGCTCGGTCAAAAACAATGTGTTTCCGCGATTGAGCTGGTGGATGCAATAGTTCTGGGCCAGGCTGTACAAGTCGCTGGCTTCCTCCTTGGGGAAGTTCATGCCATACTCGTCGAGCAGGCGCTTGAGTTGGTGGTAGTGCTGCTGTTCTTCAGGGAACCGGTATAAGTTTAGTACCTGGTAGTAGATTGCGATGGGGGGGATATGCTGAAGTTGGTTATTTTCCACATAATTGACGATCTCCGACATCAGGTCCAGTTTGTACTCGTGGGAAGAAAGGTCTTTCCGCGCCAGGACGTTGCAAAAGATCCAAAGCTTTTCGGCGATGTAGAAATAGTCCAGGTTGCGGGATATTTCTTCCCAGTTGGACTGGGCTGTGCGGTTGTGTTCAAACCCGGCGAGGTCGTAAAAACGTTTCTCTAACATGAAGTTTCCGTAATAAAAATCGGAATTGCGGAACGGAGATTTCTGGAAATGATCCCTGATGACTCGGAGCGAGGAGTTATACAAAACGCTGAGCTTGCGTTGTTCAACGGCTTCCAGGAGAAACAGCCGACGGCTTTCTTCGTGGTCTTCAAATTGCCGAAGGGCCAGGAAGTTTTCCAGGTTTTTCAGGAGATCGGAGAAATATTTTCTAAACCGGACGTCGTCATAGGCCGTATCCAGGCGGAGGGCCTCCCAAATCTGTTCTTTTTCCCAGGATTTGGAGGTCGGGCTTTGGATTTCCTGGATGATCAGGTGGGCTAATCGGGTTTGGGTTTCGTTGACGTTGAAGTACGGGGAGCCGAGGTATTTCTTGAACCGGTTGTGTTCTGTTTTGGGAAGTTGTTGGAGGGCCTGAAAGAGCTTGGTCTGACGCATAGCTTACGGAAAGCGCTTTGGGATGCGATTTTTCACAATTTTAAGGTTTCTTTTGGAAAAGCGAAGCCGATTCCCGATTAATCAAGAAAAAGAAGAGGTCCAAATCATTCCAGGCCATGGTGACTTTATCTCACAATAACGTCTACATAAGGAGATCGGGAAAGAAAAAGGATTAAAAAATACCAGAAAAAGGGTAGATTAAACGCATCGTTTTTCCCGTTGAAATCGTATCTTGTGGTCCAAAGAATGCTCTGTAAAATGGGCAATGAGTTAAATCCACGAAACCATGAATGTATCTTTACGCAATTACCTTTTAATCACAGCCGTTATTCTGGCGGGGCATGCAGGCCTATCCGCCCAGACGGTTTACAAAGACACCCTGGAGCTCTTTCGAGATTCCAGAGGGGAGTACTATTTTGAAGCGGCGCACAGCCCTAATGGGATCACCAAGCAAGCCCTGCATGGCAAAGTTTGGGTGGCTTCCGTACTTCCCGGTTCCGGGAACAATAAGATTTACAAACTCATTTACGAACCGAATGCCGGGTTTGTCGGGTTGGATACCTTCCGCTACAACCGGCTGACGTGTTACTCGCCCACCTGCTATCAGGAGTGGGAGGTTTTGGTTCGCGTTAAATCCTCCGAAGTAACCGCTGAATCCGACCTGTTTTACCTTCCCGCCAATTCGACGGAAGTTGCTCTGGACGTTCTTCAGAACGACTTCGGATCTTCCGGCCAATTGAGGTTGGTTAACATCGGTACGGTCAACAACGGAGAGGCCCGGGTTCAGGCTGGTAGCCCAACGGTAATGTTTACCCCCCGAACCGGCTTCGCCGGGGTAGCCCAATTGATTTACACCGTTTGCGATGCTTTCGGAACCTGCGACCAAGGCTCGGTCAGCGTAGTCGTTGGGCAGGTACAGGGTTGGGGAGAAGATACCCTGCGCGTTTTTACCCTGAAAGACGCTCCGGTCGACGTGCTGCTGCCGGAAGTCTATACGCTGTTGAGCGACCCCGAGCACGGCGTTCTGAATAAAGACGAAACCGTTCCATCGTATATGCCCGATGCAGGATTTACCGGCTCGGAATTCCTGAGCTTTATTTCCCCGGGAAATGAGGAATTGGTGGTGGAAATTGTCGTGCTGGATGTGGTTCGCAATACGTTCGCCCAGGACGATCAAAGCAGCGTGACTCCAGGAAAAATTACGGAGATCAGTGTGCTGAACAATGACGCGTACGGCGATCAGGCGGGCTGTGTGACGTTCTCTTCGGCGATGTATGGAAAAGTAACCGAGAGCGGAAACGGGGTGTTCACGTATGAAGCTCCGAAGGGTTTTGTTGGGGTGGATGAGTTTACCTATCCCTCGTATCCTCCGGGTTGTACCGGACAACCAGAAACGGCCACCGTCCGGGTTTTTGTAAGCAATTTTGAACCGGCCTATTCCAAGTTTCGCATGAATACGCCGATGAATACCCCGCTGCCTATTACCTATAACATCCCGATCAACGACTATCGCTTCATCCTTTCCCAAAAAGCCCGGCACGGAGAGCTGCTTTTCCTGGAAGGCATGGTCGACACGGTAATCATGGGGACTAAGGTCTTCGGCTATAACATCCTGATGTATGTGCCTTTTCAGGGCGCTACCGGCACCGATGAGTTTGAAGTGACTTACTGCCTGACGGGGTCCGACTCCAAAGGCTGTCGCTTGCAGAAGAGCGTAAAAATCGAGATGGATATTCTCGAAATAGGCAATGGGGAACCCATGTGTTTCGATGATTGTATCTGGGCAGGGGACACCAACGAGGATGGAATCGTCAATATGCAGGATATTCTCCCGCTGGGCCGTTATATGGGCGCTATCGGCCGCCCCAGAGATGAAGCCAACCTCGAAGTCTGGTATGGCCAATACGGAGAAGACTGGGCTAAACTCTATCCGGAACTTCAAGAGGAACTTAAGCACATCGACGCCGACGGGGACAGCATGATCACCGCTCAGGATACGCTTGCGATCAGCCGATTCTATGGGCGGACACACTCCCTGGTCCCTTCCCAACTCGCCTACTCCGATTACGAAATCCGCCTGGAAGGAGACGTTTTTGTCGAACCAGGGCAAGAGGTTGTTCTGGATTTATACATCGGCGACGAAAACACCCCGGTAACCGATTTGTATGGCTTCACGTTCGCGCTTAATTTTAACCCGTTGTTTTTCGAACCGGAATCTCCTCAGATTGAGTTTTATGATAATTCCTGGTTAACCTATAATGCGCCGGTGTTGTCTATGTCCAGAAAAGATGGAAACGGCACAATCGAGGCTGGGTTTACCCGGACGAATGGGCTTCCTGCCGTAGGCCATGGCAAGATTGGCCGAAGCAAGGTCGTCGTTACTGTCGATATTATCGGGGTCACTCCTCCGGATGCAAATGGGGATATTCAGATTCCAATTGATGGGGGATTTGCCATGGCTACCAATGCCGCAGGCCAGCAATTTGCGGTCCGGGTCGCTCCGTTTACCCTGACGGTGCGCACAAGTCTGCAGGAACAGCCTAAAGGAGATAACCAGCGTGCGGCGGGAAGCCAAGTGCTTGTATTCCCGAACCCCGCTTCCGAGTGGGTTCAGGTTTACCAATCGGGCGCCGAATCGCTGAGCCGGGTCCAATTGTTCTCGGCTACCGGGCAGCAGATGTTTGATTCGGGCGCAATCGAGGGCAGGCAGTATGCCATTCCGGTACGCGACCTGGGTCCGGGCATGTATTTTACCCGGGTTACCTCCGGGGAACGTGTGACGACCCGAAAGGTTCAGGTCCAAAATTAAAAGGGCGCCTGAAATTCTTTAACACGTGAAATGGTATATAGGATATGCAACACTATTTCTATATTTTGTAATATTAAAGGTTGATTAATCGTTTGATTGAAGATACATTCATTGCTTTTATTTCGTGGAATTATCATTGCTTGAGAGTCGCACCATCGTGCGACTTTTTTGTTTTTCTCACAATTTGGCTAATAATATTTGCAAAATTCAAGGTTTCCTAGTCCTTTTATTAAGAATTGCACAAGTACTTTCTTTCACAATGTGATTTTTTTGTACTTGAAACAGGGAGAAAAGAGTTGAATATTTGTATCGTAGAAATACATCAGGCAGCTGGAAGCAGCCGCCCTCAATCTAGGATATGTTCATGGGATTATAGTTTGTTAGTAGTAAGTCGCTCGAAGTGGTCCCCCCATTAGAGCGACTTGCTAACTTTTCAGGAAAAGAGAGCGCCTGCTTACGCGGAAAGAGGAGTTAGATGAGGAAGGAGCGGGCTAGTCAACAGAAATATGTTCATGGGATTATAATTTCCGACAAAGGCCGCGACGATGTTGCGGCTTTTTTCTTTACAGCCTGTTCTTGTTGATCATATCCAGCAGCTCATCCCGGTAGTTTTTGCCGATGGGCAGGTGTTTGGCCTGGCCTTTTTCCAGCACTTCAATCATATTCCCTACAATAGCATTGATTTTATCGATGTTGACGATATAGGAGCGGTGGATTCGCTTGAATTTGCTAACGGGAAGTTTGTCCTCCAGGCTTTTCATGGTCTGCAGCGTAATGACGCGCTGGTTCTCCATTCGGATGATGACATAGTCTTTAAGGCCTTCTATATAGATAATTTCCTGGAAATTAACTTTGATCAGCTTTTTATCGGCTTTGACGAAAATATATTCCCCGGAATCGCTGATAGAGGGGTCTTCCAGCGCAGCGGGAGCAGGGGCTTCCTTGCGCAGCAGTTCGAGCTGCTCGGCGGCTTTGTTCACGGATTTCATGAAACGCTCGAGGGAGATCGGCTTCAGCAGGTAATCCAGGGCATTTAGCTCAAATCCTTCCACGGCATAATTGGAGTACGCCGTGGTGAAAATAACCAGAGGCGGCTTCGGGAGCGTTTTGAGAAAATCAATGCCAGTTAGTTGAGGCATCTGGATGTCCAAAAACATCAAATCGACCTCCTCCTGTTTGAGCATCTCATTGGCTTCCAAAGCGTTGCCGCATTTTCCTACCAGGCTGAGCTCAGGAATTTTTTCGATGTACGTTTCCAGTACATCCTGGGCCAACGGCTCGTCATCGACAATGATCACCTTTATCATATACGTAGGTTATTTTCTTGGTTTAAAATTTCCAGGTTAAAGATACGGATTCAAGTGGGATCTGCCAATTCAGTCTCTTGGTGGAGTTCAATCCAGTTCGAGGACGAGTTCCACCGAGTAGGCAACGGGGGAGTCGTCGATTTTCAGGTCGTACCGGTTAGGATACACCAGGTTGAGCCTCCGGTGCACGTTGGCTAGTCCAATGCCACCGCTGGGCCGGTTGGGATCTTTGAGAGGCGCTTTACTGGGCTTGCTGTTTTCGATAAAAAAGTGGAGCTGGTTTTTTTTCACCTGGATGGAAATGTTAACAAAACTTTCTTTGTTGATGGCATTGCTCAGCCCATGCTTAAAACTGTTTTCGAGGAAAGGGATGAAAATGAGCGGTGCGATCATTTGATCTTTGATCTCGCCTTCCACCTTGAGTAAAATGTTGGCTTGTTTGCCTTGCCGCAGGCGCTCTAAATCGAGGTAGTTGTGCAGGTAATTGACCTCTTTGCTGAGCAGCACCCGCTTTTCATTGCATTCGTAGAGCATATAACGCATCATCTCGGAGAGCTTCAACACGATTTCAGGCGCCTGGTCGGATTTCTTCAGTGTGAGCGCATAGAGGTTGTTCAAGGTGTTAAAGAGAAAATGCGGGTTAATCTGGGATTTTAGAAACCGCAGTTCGGTCTGCATGGTTTGGGTTTCCAATTCCTGCTTCTCCCTGAGGTTGGCCACCCAGTCGGATATGATTTTCGCTACGGTCGAAATACACGACACGAGGAAAATGGTGAGGAAATAGGCAAATTGATTATTGACCAGTTCGTGCTGTAGCTCGGTTTTGCCGGAAAATTTGAGGTAGAAGACGATCATCTTCAACGGAGAGAAGATGGCGGCGCTAAGGACCAGCAACCCGGCATACGTGAGGAATTGTTTTTTGCTGAGGTAGTTGGGAATCAGGTACAGCAAATTGAAATAAACGATCAGGGCATAAAAAGACGTGTTGATCAACTCATTGGAGAACGTGAACCAGAAGCCGTATTGGGTGCCCTCCAGAATGGTCAAAATGAGCAAAATAACCATCCAGAACAAAATATGGTTTGCTCCGGAAGAGGACAGGGCAAATTCGGAAAAAGAAATAGAAGCGGTTTTACTCTTGGATGGCAGCACAGGTTAAATTTATCGATTCCGGATTATTCATAGGAAAAGTACGAAGTTTGCCTCAATTTTTAGCGCTTTTCCGAAAAAGGACGGCCAGGTGCGGCTGAACGGCCCGGCATATTCGACCAACAGGGTTGCGGGCAGCATGCCATGCCTGGCAGGGAATAAACCGGTATGGAGAAGGTTTGGAATTCCAAAGCGCTCCAACGTCAGTATATTTTGTACTTTTACTGGGCAAAACCGGGCCAGGCGCCCGGGCTATTTACAAAACCGTAAACGATGAAAGCATTTGTTTTTCCTGGCCAGGCCGCCCAGTTTGAAGGCATGGGAAAGGACATGTACGAATCCTCCCTGATCGCCCGCCAACTTTTTGAACGCGCCAATGAGCTGCTGGGGTTCCGGATCACGGACATCATGTTTGAGGGGAGTGCGGAGGAGTTGAAAGAAACCAAGGTAACCCAACCGGCGGTTTTTTTGCATTCCGTGATTAAATCCGCGATCAATGCAGCTGAGTTTCGCCCCGAAGCGGTTGCAGGCCATTCGCTCGGCGAGTTTTCTGCTCTGGTCGCAGCCAATGCGATGACCTTCGAGGATGGACTTCAATTAGTTGCCAAGCGGGCTTTCGCCATGCAGAAAGCCTGCGAAATGGAGCCCAGCACCATGGCGGCTATTCTTGGCCTTGACGACGCCGTCGTGGAAGCTATTTGCAGCGAAATAGAAGACATCGTGGTGCCTGCCAATTATAATTGTCCGGGTCAGTTGGTCATTTCCGGCTCGGTGAAAGGCGTTGAAGCCGCCGTGAAAAAAGCCGAGGAAGCTGGCGCCATCAAAGCGGTTATCCTTGCCGTTGGGGGGGCGTTTCACTCGCCCTTGATGCAGCCTGCCAAAGAAGAATTGGCGGATGCTATCGCACAAACTCCCTTATCCTCTCCGGTGTGCCCGATTTATCAAAATGTGCACGCCCAACCGGAAAGGGATCCGGAGCGAATCAAACAAAATCTGATCGACCAGCTGACCGCCCCGGTGAGGTGGACCCAAATTATGGAGCGAATGATTCAGGATGGCGTAAGCGAAATTGTCGAGGTTGGCGGAACAGGAAAAGTGCTTCAGGGGTTCTTTAAAAAAATCGACCGCCGGTTTCCAACCAGCGCATGGTAAACCAAGTTTGTACAAAAGGCTTTCTAAAAAAGAGGAAAACCTACTGCCTGGTCCGAATAGGTAGGGGCAGGACGCAGGGAAACCTCCAACTAACCCGATGAAGGAACTATGAATGGGACAGAGATCAAACAAGGCAGCCTTCTGCTCGCCGAGCCTTTTATGATGGACCCCAATTTTAAACGCACCGCCGTGCTGTTGTGCGAACATAGCCCCGGAGGCAACAGCATTGGGTTTATCATGAACCGCCCTTTAGCGATGAACGTGGACGAACTGATCGAGGATTTCCCGGAATTTTCCTGCGAGGTGTATTGGGGAGGGCCGGTGCAAACCGATACAATCCACTATGTCCACAACGTAGGAGATATGCTGGAAGAAAGCGTCAAGGTTTCCGATGGGGTGTATTGGGGAGGAGATTTTCAAAAGCTGAAGTTTCTGATCGCCTCCCAGTTGATCCAGCCCGAAAATATCCGTTTTTTTATCGGTTATTCAGGTTGGGGCGATGGGCAACTCCAGGACGAATTGACGTATGGGTCCTGGATCCGGGCGGATATGGATGCGAACTACCTTTTCAATAGCGCTCCGGAAGGACTATGGCAGCAAGTGATGGCGCACAAAGGCGACAATTACAGCATTCTGGCTCAGCTTCCGGAAAGTATGAGCTGGAATTAGGAACCGCCGCAAAAGAACCGGTTTTGTCAAGGACTGGTAAGGACGCCTTTGGTTTCGGGTTGAGCGGCTTTGTCTCCAGGGTGGTTGAGTTGGGTCAGCAACGCATCCCGATACTGGAAAAATTTACCTAATTCTTCTTTGGGCAACGGGTCAGGTGGAGGGAAACTCAGCCGAAGGTGGTTGACCTGCTTTCCATTCATCCAAAACCGGAAGCATACATGCGGCCCGGTTGCCAGCCCGGTAGAGCCTACGTATCCAATTACCTGTCCCTGCCGAACCTTGGTCCCTCTGCGGATGCCTTTGGCAAATCGCTGCATATGCAGGTACTGAGTCGTTATTTGTTTGTTATGCCGGATTTTGACATAATTTCCGTTGCCACTGGAATAAGAGGCTTCGATTACTTCCCCTTGGCCAACCGCTAGAATCTCCGTGCCGTAAGGGGCAGCGTAATCCGTGCCAAAATGCGGCCGTACGCGTTTGAGAATGGGGTGAAAACGGCTCATATTGAAATGGGAGGAGATTCTGGAGAACCGCACCGGAGCTTTGAGGAAGCCTTTGTTCATTGGCCTGCCCTGGAGGTCGTAATACCCTTTTTCATCCCCGTGTTCGTAATAGATAGCGTAGTGTTCCTTGCCTCCTGTCCGGTATAGCGCAGCGTGGACTTTGCCTGGGTCAACCTCCGTTTCCTCCACGAATTGCTGGTCGTATAGCGCGCGGAAATAATCCCCTGCTGGAGGTGGTGGAAGTCGATCGACCACTGGAGCGCGTCTTCCAGTTTGGTAATAAGCGCGGGGCTGGCCCCATTGGCTTCCATGGCCTGCCATAGAGACGATTCAATGGTGCCTTCGGCTAGTTGCGTGCGGGTTTCAACCGGGCGTTCGACATGCTCGATCCAAAGGGAGTCCTTAAGATGGAAAACGAAATATTCGTACAGGCTTGGTTCGTAAACCAGGTAATCCAGACCCTTATCCAGATTCTTGGACATCAGCAGATAGGGTTTGCCCGTCTGGAAATCCTGAACGCGGAATACGCCTTGGGACCGCTGGAACAAGGTTTCGATACCTTGAGCAGAAAGCCCATATTGGGAGAGCAACTGCCCCAGGATTTGACCCCGCTGCACTTCGCCTTCAACGGTTTGGAAGGTGTCCAACGCAAATCCGTATTTCACGGTGGGGACTACCACAGGAAAAGACCCAAGGATATTTTCTTCCGGGTTGCTTCCTCTAACGGAAGCCTGCGAATGGCGAAAGAACTCAGGAAAAACAAATAAAGCGCTGATTACTACAAGGGAAAATCCGGCAATCGCCAGAAAATAGCGCAAAGGCAAACCGATGTAGTTTCTGTGTATTTGTTCCGGGTCAGGCACGGTTGATTGTTTAGTGACGCTTTGCCGGAGTTTAAATGGGGGGCCCCGAAAAAGCAAAAAATATGATTTGTGTTAAAATGCGGTAGATGCAAATATAAAATTCCCATCAGAACGGACCTAATTTTCGGGTGTTAAAATCCGAAATAGGGAAGGCCCTGGAATTAATGATGTATTTTTGCGCCTAAATTTTGTCTGATGTCTGAGAAATACCGCTATGACCAGCGTGGGGTATCTGCCACCAAAGACGAAGTCCACCAGGCGATCAAACACCTGGATAAAGGGATTTTTCCAAATGCGTTTTGTAAGATCCTTCCCGATATTGCTGCCGGCGACCCCGAGTATTGCAATATTATGCATGCGGATACCGCAGGCACGAAAACCAGCCTGGCTTACCTCTATTGGCGCGAAACAGGCGATCTGTCGGTTTGGGAAGGCATCGCACAGGATGCCCTGGTGATGAACCTCGACGACATGGCTTGCGTTGGCTGCGTCGGCCCCATCCTGATTTCTTCTACTATTGGCCGGAACAAGCAGTATATCCCGGGCGAAGTCCTGAGCGCCCTGATTGAAGCAACTTCGCGGGTGGCTGCTCATCTGGAATCGTTCGGGGTGCCGATTCACCTTACCGGAGGCGAAACCGCAGACGTGGGAGATATCGTTCGGACGATCGATGTGGGGTATACGGCGTTTGCGCGCATGAAGCGAAGCGAAGTTATCGACATCCGGATTCAGGCAGGGGACGTGGTCGTCGGCTTGGCGTCCTTCGGGCAAACGGTCTATGAAAGCAGCTACAACGGCGGAATGGGAAGCAATGGGCTTTCGTCTGCCCGGCACGATATCTTTTCTAAAATCTATGCCGGAAAGTACCCGGAAAGTTTTGAGCCGCAAACGCCTTCCGACCTCGTGTATTGCGGCGGCAAGCAGGTTACCGACCTGATCGATACGCCCGCGGGGGCGATTCCCGCCGGAAAACTCGTCCTTTCGCCTACCCGAACCTACCTTCCTTTTTTGAAACCTTTTGTTGAGGCCCACCGAAGGCAGATTCACGGGCTTATCCACTGCACCGGAGGAGGGCAAACCAAAGCGCTGAAGTTCCTGACGGAAAACCTCCGGATTGTGAAGGATCATCTTTTCCCGGTTCCGCCCTTATTCCGGTTAATTCAATCCGAATCGGGGGCTTCCTGGCAGGAAATGTACCAGGTGTTCAATATGGGGCACCGGATGGAGTTGTATGTGCCGGAAGGAGTAGCCCAGGAGGCGATCCAACTCGCTCAATCGCTTGGCATTGATGCTCAGGTCATTGGCAGGGTAGAGGAGGCCGAAAGAAAGGAAGTAGTTATAAAGGGTCCATTTGGCCAGTTTACGTATTGTTAAAATGGCAGCAAAAAGAAAAAGCGCAGGAAATCATCCGGATATTGGAGGAATTATACCCTCAAACTCCTATTCCGCTTCAGCACCAGGATGCTTATACGTTGCTTATTGCGGTACTGCTTTCGGCTCAATGCACCGACGAGCGCGTCAATAAGACCAGTCCATTGCTTTTTGCCCGGGCTTCAACCCCGGAGGCTATGGCTCAGATGGAAGTGAATGATATTGAGCAGATTATCCGGCCCTGCGGTTTGGCCCCCAAAAAGGCGGCGGCCATTTCCCGGTTATCCCAACTCCTGGTAGAGCGGCACGACAGCCAGGTGCCTGCTTCTTTTCAGGATCTGGAGGCGCTGCCGGGCGTAGGCCACAAAACGGCTTCGGTGGTGATGAGCCAGGCTTTTGGCGTGCCTGCTTTTCCGGTCGATACCCATATTCACCGGCTGGCTTTCCGCTGGGGACTAAGCACTGGCAAAAATGTAGAAACCACCGAAGCGGATTTGAAAAAACTGTTCCCTATAGAAAAGTGGAATACCCTGCATCTCCAAATCATCTTTTTCGGACGTCAACATTGTCCAGCGAGGGGGCACAACCCCTATGCCTGCCCTATTTGCAGCCGGTTTGGGCGGAAAGCCCTGTTCGATGAATTTGACCAGGCTGCGCAAAAGAAGGCCAGCCCAAAACCGAAGCCTAAAAAGGAAGGCCCAGGCCGAGATTGATATTGGGGTTGTCCAGCCATTTATTGGGTGGGTTCCAGAAGGATTTCCCGTCCCATCGGTACGGATAGCGCAGTTTTACCCCCAGATCAATGCGGAAAATAAAATAATTAAAATCGAGCCTGGCGCCAATCCCGGGGCTCAGGGCGATTTGGCGGTAGAAGGGGTCGTACAATCCCCGGCCTTGCGGGGCTTCCGGATCGGTGTCTTCCGAAAACCGGAACTGGGACCCCGGCCGGGTCGGGTCTTTTTTGGAGGGTCCAGATATTCCCCCCCATCCAAAAAAAAGCGCCCCATTGAGGGCCCAGAAGATATTAAACCGGTATTCCAGGTTGAATTCCATCTTGAAATCCCCGGTTTGATAGAAAAACAGCGGATTGGTATAGGTGAGGGAAAGGGAGTCGATGTGCCCTCCGGGACCTAATTCTCTGGCGGCCCACCCCCGGATGCTGTTGGGGCCTCCGGAAGCAAACTGCTTGACATAGTGCACCTCGGAGCTGAACCCAAATGGGCGGACGATCCCGAGGTTGAGGCGGAACGCCACAGAACGTTTTGGCGCTAATTGCCGGTACACCCGGTAGTCTGCGTCCAGGCGGATGAGCTGAGAAAACGGAACCCCGCTAATCTTCAGGGTATCTTTCGCTCCGGCCAGCCCGTTGTAAATCGCGTTGCCTGCCCATAGCTCAAAGCCCGATGTTTCCGCGCTAAGGGCAAAATAATGCGAAACACCCAACCGGCTGGGGCGGTTTGCTGTCACCAGATTCAGATCCCGGAACAGCAAACTGACGAACAACTGCCGGCTAAACGAATTTCGGAAAAAGGGGTTTTCATTGATGATGGTATCGGATGCTTCCTGGAACTCCGGCAGGAGGTAATCTATCCCTAAATGGTTGACGCTAAATCGCTTGTTAGGCTGTTGCAGGTCAAATCCGAAGCCCATATTAATCAGCGAATAATTGTAGAAATTGAGCAGGGAAACGTAGTTCCAACTGCCGGACAAACGGGTGGAGGCGTTGCCGGATAGAAAACGATAAGCAGATTCTCTGGTTTTTCCCGGAGTTTTGGGAG
Organism: Haliscomenobacter sp.; assembly: GCA_016713275.1. Classification (GTDB taxonomy): domain Bacteria; phylum Bacteroidota; class Bacteroidia; order Chitinophagales; family Saprospiraceae; genus JADJPL01. Next base: position 232,720 of record JADJPL010000005.1, on the reverse strand, counting down.
CGATCAGTGGGCTGGCCACTTTCCAAATACCCAGATAATCTCCAAAACGGGGCCAGAATAAATCGGTTTGGAACCGCAAATCGATCGTATTCCAAAACTGCCTGCGCTCCGGGTTGGGATTGATTTCCACCCCTGCGGATAGTTTGCTGATCAAGGTTTCCGCACCCTGGAACAAATTGCGGTGCCTTACCGAAGGGCTCAGGGAGATGCCGATAAGGTTCCCTATACCTGCCCCATTGCTTCGGTTGGTGTAGTTGACGTCAAAATCCAACCCCATTTCAAATCGTTTGGTAGGGGTAAGTTCGATGCGAAAATTGAGTTTATTAGGAAAAACGCTGTCAACTTCTTGCCGGATGCGGACAAAGCGAAAGACGCCCAACGCGCCAAGTTGCTTAGTAGTCAGTTCGTATAAGGCATCCTGGTATAAGGCGCCTTTCTGGAGGTGAATGGCATTTTGGATTACCTCGGGTCTGATGGAAAAAGCAAACGTGGTATCCCGAAAGATCATTCCTTCAATAAGGGTATCCCTGAGTTGAGCAGTATCAATCGCGGGGTTGAAATTGGGCAAAACGACGACGTCGCCAACAAAAAACTGCCTGCGGCTGTTGCCGGGCGGAGCCTGTACATCGAGATAAAGCTTGGCGGAGTGGTTATTGCGGAGGGTATCGACCTCCATTTGCTGGATGTTATTCGGATAGAAGAAGGCGTATCCATGGTTGCGGAGGGTTGTGGATATGCGGTCTTTTTCCAGTTCGTATAGTTTCCCGTCCAGACCCTGGCCGCGTTTGAACAAGGTTTGGTCTGCCGATTCCTGGAGGATACTATCGGTTGCGGGATCGAAGGAGGTCAAAAACACACTGTCAATCGTATACCGGTTATTGGGTTCGGCATAGTAGTGGACGACGGCTTTTTTCTTTTTCCTCCCCACCTGCGTTTCGTCATAATAGGCTTTCGCATCGTAATAGCCCTTATATTGCAGGTAGTTCTGCATCTCCAAAGCGGTAGATGCCGCCAGGTCTTCGGAGAAAATGGCAGGGGGCTCGGCCAGGAACCGTTTTTTCCATTTTGCCAGCTTGCTGGTGTCCTGCTCGCTGGTTTTGAAAAAAAACCATTCCCTGGGGATGAAAAAGAACAGATTGTGGTTGGGTTTCTGCTTGTAGAGCGTCCCCAATTCGTAACTTAGACTTCTACGGTTCTCGATCTGGTTTTTTTGATCCAGATGTAAAACGTTCTTTTTTAGCAATACCTGATCGACCTCCAGAAATTTGGTCGTATTACACCCATAGAGAAGGGAAAAAAGCAGGAGGAAAAACAGGTTTTTGCCGATATTGCGGAAAAGGATCATGATTATATAGTCTGCACGCCCATGAGTCTGTCCAGGAATCAAATCAAGTGGATTACGTCCTTGCAAATTAAGAAGTTCCGGCAAAAGTACCACAAATTCTTGGCGGAAGGGGACAAGATTGTCCGGGAATTGCTGGAAAACCCGGAATGGAACACGACCGAGTTGTATGCGCTGGATACCTGGATCCGGGACTATGGAGCAGGGCTGGCCCCTGAGACAGTGTTCCCGGTCACCGAAGACGAGTTGAAACGCATCTCGGCCATGCAGACGCCGAATCAGGTGCTGGCAGTGGTGGACAAACGCGAAACGTGCGAGGATCACGTAGTTATAGAGAAAGATCTATCGATCTATTTGGATGGAATTCAAGATCCAGGAAATTTGGGGGCGATTCTGCGGATTGCCGATGGGTTTGGAATCCGGCACGTTTTTCTTAGCCCGGAGACGGTTGAAGCCTACAATCCCAAAGTGATTCAGGCATCCATGGGCGCTTTTTTGCGGGTGGAATTTCCCGTTCTGGAAATTCGGGAATTTCGGAAGCATCACCCGGAGGTTCGGATTTTTGGCGCCGATCTGGAAGGGTTGGATGTGTTTGATCATAAAGCTACCCCGGGTATAGGCATGCTTTTGGTGATCGGGAACGAAGGGAATGGCCTTTCAGAACCTGCCAGAGCTATGCTGGAAGGAAGGCTTACGATTCCGCCGGCGGCCGGCGCTGCGGGGACCGAGTCCCTGAATGCAGCGGTGGCCGCCGGCGTCCTTTGCGCCGTTTTGCGCAGGGCGTATACTAGAGGTACTTAAGCAGTTCCTGTTCGAGCATTTCCGCTCCGCGAATACTGGTATTGACGATCTTGCCTTCGCGATCCACCATGAACGCTCTTGGAATGGACCGCACGCCATAGAGCGCGGCGGCGGCAGAATTCCAACGTTTGAGGTCGCTGACGTGGTATTCCCAGGACAGGTTGTCGGTTTGGATTGCTGTAATCCAGTTTTGCTTGGTCGACTGGACCATGTTCTGGATTTCCTGAGGAGAACTTACCCGCTGGCGGATGGCGTCGTCTACGCCATCGAGCGAAACGCTGAAAATCGTAAAGCCCTGGTCTTTATATTTGTTGTATACCGAAACGACATTGGGGTTTTCCCTGCGGCAAGGCCCGCACCAGCTTGCCCAAAAGTCGATTAAAACGACTTTTCCTTTAAGGTCGGAAAGGGAATACGCCTTGCCGGTAGGGCTGGGGAGCCGGATGTCCGGCGCCATATTGCCCACCTGGATCAATTCCTGGGATTGAATTTCCTGATATTGCTGTTCCACCATGCCCAGGAACTCGCCATAGGTCTGAGTGATTTCGAGGGTAGGATGCGTTTGGTCCAGCCTGGCCTTTGCTTTTTTCTGGGTTGCCAGGAATTCGCCGGCAGTACCCATGGAACGGTAAGCGACAAAAGCGCCGACGAGGGGGTTGCTCACCGTATCGACGAAACGGTCGACGTCGGCAGCCGTCATTTGCCGCTGGACCAGCGCCCGCATCGTTTGGTTAAAGATTTCGGAGTCGGTGGAGCCGGTGATACTGGCTTCAAAATTGGCCAGCGCATTGAGGTTGCCTTCGATTTTAATTTTTTTCTCTTCGCCGCTTAGGATCAGGTTCAACCGCTGAGCGCCAATACGCAGGTTGTACACGCCGGGGGTTAACCCTTCGGGGAAGCTGATTTTGAATTCGCCGGAGGAGGAGATGTCGCCTTTGCCCAGAATATTAGCCGCTTTGCCTATGGCCACCTCATCGATAAATGCCTGAAGGTTTTCGGCGCCAATAATTTTACCCTGAATGGTTACCCCCTTATTGAGGGAGCATTGGCTCAGGAAAGCCAGTGTAAAAAAGAGGGCGAGGACCCGTGTTGCTGTTTTCATGTGGTGGGATCAATTGCCTGCTGGTGAGATAATAGTTATTTGAAAATGATTTAATTTGTTACCGGTCAAATGGCGTGTTCCATTTTTTTAGTCATAGATTCCAAATACACCTGTTCCCATTCCTGCACCGTTCCGAAATCTTCGTTATCAATAAGGATAGACGCGCCGGTAACTTCGCCAAGTCTGGTAAAAGGAACGTTATGGGTATTTAAATAGTTGACCAATTCGTCCTCCTTTTGAGGGCTAACGGAAATCACGACCCGGCTCTGGCTCTCTCCAAACCAATAGGCGTCTTTGCGGAAATTCTGGTCGCTTTCAACCTCAAACCCGAGATTGCCCGCAATGGCGCTTTCTACCAGGGTGGCAAACAATCCGCCGTCGGACACGTCATGAGCGGAAGCAATCAGCTTTTTGCGGATAATCTGGGCCAGATTCTGCTGGATATGGAACTCCTCGTCCAGGTCGAAATGAGGTACAGGCGAGAACGGAATTTGGCATACATGGCGGAGGTACTCCGAACTGCCCAAATCGTTGTGCGGGGTGCCTAACATATAAATGTGGTGCCCTTTCTCTTTGAAGTTCAAAGTGGTATGGAGCGAAGGATCGTCGAGCACGCCCACCATCCCGATGGTAGGGGTAGGGTAGATGGGTTCGGTTCGGTCCTGGTACACCGATTGGTTGTAAAAACTCACGTTGCCACCGGTAACCGGGGTATCAAATTTGCGGCAGGCATCCCCCATGCCCCGGATGGCGTGCACGAATTGCCAATACACTTCCGGGTTGTAGGGATTGCCAAAGTTCAGGCAATTGGTAATAGCAACCGGGGTTCCCCCCGAGCACACAATATTGCGGGCCGCTTCGGCCACGGCAATCATGGTTCCCACATAGGGATCGGCGAACACGTAGCAGGAGTTGCAGTCGGTAGTCAGGGCCAGCGCTTTGGTACTGTCTTTTACCCGCACGACGGCCGCATCCGAGGGCGCGTTGGTGGTCATGGTATTGGTGCGCACCATGGAGTCGTATTGCTCGTATACCCACCGGCGGGAGATCAGATTCGGAGAAGACCACAGTTTTTTCGCAGCCTCCGGGAAGCTGGCAGGCGCTGAAATGGACGAAGGCTTGAAACGCTGAATTTTTTCCAGATACTTGGGCCGGGTATATTCGCGAACATACACAGGCGCTCCGCCGCCAAGAACAAGCGAATCAGCAGGAACTTCGGCAACTTTTTCCCCGTGGTAAAAATACTCCAGAACACCCCCTTCGGTCACTTCCCCGATCTGTTCGCACACCAGGTCCCATTTTTCAAAAACCGCCTGGAGCTCGGCTTCTCGTCCTTTTTCGCCTACGATGAGCATGCGCTCCTGGCTTTCGGAAAGCAGAATTTCCCAGGCTTGCATATGGGCTTGCCGGGTAGGGACTTTTTCCAGATCAATGCGCATACCTACTTGCCCTTTGGCGCTCATCTCCGAAGTGGAGCAGGTTATACCCGCCGCGCCCATGTCCTGCATGCCGGCGATAGCGCCAGTCTTGATGGCTTCCAGGCTGGCTTCCAACAGGAGTTTTTCCTGAAACGGAGCGCCAACCTGCACCGCAGGAAGGTCTTCCGCCGAATCTTCGGTCAGATCGGCGGAGGCAAACGTAGCTCCGTGGATGCCATCTTTGCCGGTTGCCGAGCCGACAATGAAGACCGGATTACCTACCCCGTTGGCTGTGGCGGAGATGGTTTCACCCACGCGCACGATACCAACCGACATGGCATTGACCAGGATATTCTGGTTATAACATTCGTTGAAATACACTTCGCCCCCTACGGTAGGTACGCCGAAACAATTGCCGTAGTCCCCGATGCCGCTCACCACCCCGCGCATCAGGTGTTTGGTGTGGTCGAGGTCGATATTCCCAAAGCGCAGCGAGTTGAGCGAGGCAATAGGCCGGGCGCCCATGGTGAAGATATCCCGGTGGATGCCGCCTACTCCGGTTGCGGCGCCCTGATAGGGCTCAATGGCTGACGGGTGGTTATGGGATTCGATTTTGAAGGCGCAAGCCAGTCCTCCGCCGATGTCCACCAAACCGGCATTTTCTTCGCCCGCCTCAACCAACAGGCGTTTGCCTTCCCGGGGCAGGGTTTTTAACCAGTGGATCGAATTTTTGTAAGAACAGTGTTCGGACCACATCACCGAATACACGCTTAATTCAGTGAAGTTTGGGGTTCGGCCCAAATAATCGGCGATTTTTTGGAATTCTTCTTCTGATATGCCCAGGGAGCTGGCGGTTTGGAGGTTGACTTCCGGTTCGGATTTTACTTGCATGGATGACGATTTAAAGCTGCAAATATACAATCCGCACCCAACATTTTCCTGCTGCTTTTATAGCATATACTGGCAGGTTTTGCGCAACGCTCCCCAAAATGCTTCCCAGCCTACCGGATCAGGTCGTTGATGAAAAAAAACAACACCAGGTAGATCCAAAGCCCGTCCAGAAAATGCCAATAGATCCGGAGTAGCCGGAGCCTCAGGGCTTGTTCGGGATCTGAGAAAAAAACCAGCGCACGGACCGGTTCTTTCGTCTGGTTGCGGGCACGGGAGTAGAATGCGAGCAAAAACGGAAAGCCGCCGACGACATGCAGAAAGTGCAAGCCGGAAATTACATACAGGTAGCTGGCAGCGTTCCCTGAGTTGATCCAGAGGTTTTGCTGAAGCAAACTTCTCCAGCCCAAAAACTGAGCCAGAAGGAAGAGCAGGGAGAGGCCCATCGCGAGCAGCAGCGCTTTTTGAAAATCGGCGGTCCGGTCTTGCTTGTAGCAAGTCTTCGCCCATTCCATGCTCCAGCTGCCTCCTGCCAGGATCAGGGTGTTGAACAGAAAAAGCAACGGAATGCGAACCGGGGGAAGGCCGCTTTGGACCCGGTTATAAACAAACGCGGCGCTCAGGCTCAAAAAAAGAGCGCTTAACCCCAACAACAGCAACACGAGGAACACATTGCTCGGGTGAAAAGCAAAGTTGTCGTATTCGTTATACGGATTCTCTTTATTGGGGCGGTTTGGGTTCTCCATGGCGCATTGGGTTTTGGGTCTTCTTCAACTTTCGGCATCTGTTGGAGCAATAGGCCACCAGATCCCACTGCTTTTCCCATTTTTTGCGCCAGAGGAAAGGCCAGCCGCAAACCGGGCAGATTTTCGAAGGTAATGTAGATTTTTTGCCTCGTGGTGACAAGGTTTGGTCGAAATTTGAAATGGCTTTACGGAGCCGTTGATCATCATTGGGCGTATCCGACAAATCAACAACTTAAGCTGAAATTGGTTTTTAACTTTACGAGAACAAAACAGCCTTACCGCCCATGGGCGCTCCCAAACGAACGGTAGGCAGAAAAAAACGCAAACCCTGCGTATTTTGCGGGGCGGATAAAAAACCGAATGGATGAAACGCTGTCCTCGTTGTAATACCGGATTGCCCATTGAAGCCCGTTTTTGCTGGCAATGCGGAGCGGTGCAGGAAGAACAGGCGCCTCCTGGCCGGAAAAATGCTGCTTTTCGGGTGGACCTTTCCGGAAACCTGGAAGCGCAGCTGAATGAACAGTTCTTTCACGCGTTGCGCGAACGGATAGAGAAAGAACACGATTTCCGGCTTTTTCCCGAGTTTTCCGAACGGTTGTATACGTCAGGTTTTCGGGATGCGCTCTCCAGACGAACTTCCCAATTGGCCGAACTGATTGGCGAAATGGCGGACTCCGGCGAAGCCAACCCCAGGGAGGTCAATGCCTTGATCGCCGATTTGTTTGAAGACCTTTTGGATTTGTTTGTCATTCAGCACGCTCAGGATCTGGCGGGAGTTAAATTCCCTCCGGAAATCCTGAAATATCAGTACGCTGCCAAGGATTCGGTTCCTTTGCAAAAAATGATTCTGGACTTTCTACAGCTTGGCGAGGAAGGAGAAGAATTTTATACCGATTTCCTGCGCATGCCGCTGGACAAGCTGAAGCAGGCAGGAAAAAGCTTCCTGTTTCCCGCTAAAGACGAAAAAATCCTGCTCATCGCGGATCAGAGCGTTTTGGGCGGGTGCAAGGAAGGCTTTGCGTTTACCAATCGCGCGTTGTACTGGAAAGCGCCTCTGCAAAAAGCCCGGTACGTTCCGTTTTCTCAGATCCTGGACTTTCGGAGGGAAGAGAACTGGATCACGATCAACTCGTATTTTTTCAATCTTTCTCCAGCGGCCAACCCACGCATGTTGAGGCTGTTAAGCCGGTTGCAGCGGCTTTTTTCCGGAAGCCCCGGATGACAACCAATTCCTTGGCATGATATTTGTTTTTAATATGTAAGTTCCTCGAAAAGAGCTGCCCAATACACAGCTCTATTCACCCTTTTCACCAGGACGCAAACATTCAATGCCATGAACTATCGTATTTTGATCGTTTTATTTTCGTTGTGTATTCCCCTGGTTTCTTTAGCGCAGGAACTTCGCCCCTTCGTCGTTCCCGTGGCAAAGTCGGGGAAGCTGCTGGCAAACCCCTGGGTAGGAGGGTTTAATACGCCCCAGTTGGCTGCCGTCGATCTCAATCGCGATGGGTTGGACGACTTGTACGTATTTGACCGGGAAGGCAATGTGCAGTCGGCTTTTCTGACCGTTACCAAAAACGGAAAAAAACAATATGAATTCAATCCGGGGTATACCGCCAAATTTCCCGCATTGGAAAATTGGGTTCTTCCGAGGGATTACAATGGGGATAACGTTCCGGATCTGTTCGCCTATTCAGACATTTTGGGCATTGATGGCGTTTCGGTTTATTCGGGTTATTATGAAGGGGATACGCTGGCTTTCAGGCGGTTTCCCTTCAGAGGGCCGTTTGGGCTTGCTCCTTTTCCCCTAAATGGAAGCGTATTGACTCCCATCTACGTCAGCAAAGTAGATTTGCCGGCTGTCGACGATATCGATTGTGATGGAGATCTCGACTTGCTTACCTTTAACCTGGCGGGCGGCTATGCGGAGCTTTTCCAGAACCAATCGGTGGAGCGGGGTTTTGGGCTGGACAGCCTGGTTTTTACCCTGCAAAACAATTGCTGGGGCGGTTTTTATGAGAGTGGGCTAACGGAAAAAGTTGACCTGGCGCCGGCTCCCGGCGCTTGTTTCCGGTCGGGATTTGACGATCTGGCGGTTCATTACCGCCATGCAGGCTCCACTTCGCTGACCCTGGACATGGACGGCGATGGCGACAAGGAGCTGATCCTCGGAGACGTATCCTACAACAACCTCACGTATTTGCGGAACGGGGGAACCTGTAAGGTCGCCTGGATGGACCAGCAGGACAACCATTTTCCTTCAACCGATACGCCGGTGGACTTGCCGCTGTTTCCGGCGGCGTATGCCCTCGACCTCGATTTTGACGGCGCCAGAGACCTTGCCGTTTCGCCCAGCTCCCGGTTCGGTTCCGAAAATTACCATGCCATCTGGTTTTATAAAAATATTGGAACAGCAACTAAGCCTGACTTCCGCTTGCAGCAAAAGGATTTTCTGACCGATCAGATGATCGATCTGGGTACGGGGGCTAACCCCGCCTTTGCCGACGTGAACGGCGATGGGCTCCCCGATCTCGTCGTTGGGAACCAATCGCTCTTTTCGGATGGCATCGACCGCAATTCCAGCCTGGCGCTGTACCTCAATGTGGGGTCCGCCACGGAACCAGCCTTTGAATGGACCACTGGGGATTGGCTAAATTTCAGCACCCTGGAAGGGAATTCTTTCGGCTTTAGCCCTACTTTTGGCGATCTGGATCAGGATGGAGACCTCGACCTCCTGGTTGGGGAGGAAGCAGGCAGGCTCCTGTTTGCTGAAAACCTGGGAGGAGCAGGAAAGGCGATGCAGTTTGGCCCGGTAGTTATCGGGTATCAGAATATCGATGTGGGATTGGCCAGCGTACCGCAGGTAGTTGATCTGGACGCAGACGGGCTGCAGGACCTGGTGATCGGCGAGCGTTCGGGCAATGTCAATTTTTTTAAGAATATCGGCGCCAAGGGGAGTCCGGCGTTTGAATCCCTTCCTTCCAATGCGTTTTTAGGGGCGATCGATACCAGAGAAATTGGTTATGTGTCCGGATATAGCGCTCCGGCAGTGTTTCGGGACGGAGACCAGACTCACGTTCTTTGCGGAACGGAAGACCTGGGGCTGCAGCTTTACCGCATTGCCAACCCGGACCTTGCGAAGCCCTTTGTCAAAACCACGTTTTCCCTTCCCAGAAAAGAACTTGGGTTTAACAGCCGTCCGGCGCTTGCCGATTTAAATGCAGACGGGTTTCTGGAACTGGCAGTCGGAAATAACCGGGGAGGGCTTCAACTATACCAGACTCCCTGGAAGTCGGCGGCGTCCACAGCGGTTACCGAACGAAATGCTGCCAGGGAGTTGGAATTAGTTCCGAATCCTGCCACGTCGGAATTTCAGATCCTGGTTCCTGAAAGCGCTGGCGAAGGGCTTTTCGAAGCGGCGCTCATTGATCTACAAGGAAAGCAAGTCCGGTTTTTTGGGCGTATTGCACAGGGGCAGGCCCTTTCTTTGCAAGGCATTGCGCCGGGTTATTACGTGTTCAGAGCGGTGGGAGGGGATAGCGCCTTCGTCTCCAGATTAGTGGTGGAATAGATCAGGATCTGGACCCGAACAGGAGGGTTCCGATGCGCACCATGGTGCTGCCTTCCCTTACGGCAATCCGATAGTCGGAGGACATCCCCATTGAAATTTCCTTAAACCCTGGATCTTCAGCAAAAAAACGGGCTTTCAGAGCAGCAAATAATTCCCGGAGCCGGCGGAATTCCCTTGCTATTTGTGTTTCATCGTCCGTAAAGGTCGCCATGCCCATGACGCCGGCAACCCGCACGTGCTGAAGCCCGCGAAAAGCATCAGAATCTAAGAGAGCTTCCGCTTCCTCAAGCGACAAACCAAATTTCGTTTCTTCTTCCGCGATATGAAATTGGAGCAGGCAAGGAATACTCCGTTGGCATTTGGCCGCCTGTTTATCGATTTCGAGGAGGAGTTTCAGGCTGTCTACCGATTGGATCATGGCCACAAACGGGGCGATGAACTTGACCTTGTTGGTTTGGAGATGTCCGATGAGATGCCATTGAATATCTGCGGGTAGCGCCTCCTGTTTGGAGACGAGTTCCTGCACTTTGTTTTCCCCAAAAACCCGTTGCCCTTTGTGGTACAGCTCGAGAATCTGGTCTGGCGATTTGGTTTTGGAAACGGCGACCAGCTGAACACCGGCCCCTTTTAATTCATCCACCATTTTTTCGAACATGATCCAACGTCTTTTTCGGCGCCAAGCTAAAACAACCCGTTCAGTTCGGCGTCGACCAGGTTGACGATCTTTCCCAAATCTTCGGCATTATTGGCAAAATCTACATCGTCGGAATTGATAATCAGCAGATTGCCTTCCGTGTACGATGAAATCCAGTTTTCATAGCGGTCGTTGAGCCGCCGGAGGTAATCCAGGCTGATGCTGCCCTCGTAATCGCGGCCCCTGACCTGAATATGATCGACCAGGGTGGGGATACCCGCTCGGAGGTAGATGAGCAAATCCGGCGGTTGAATCTGGGAAGACATCGTGTGGAATAAATCGAGGTAGTTGTGGTAATCCCTGGTCGGCATCAGCCCCATATCGTGGAGGTTGGGAGCAAAGATGTACGCATCCTCGTAGATGGTCCGGTCCTGAATGACGGTTTTGTCCTCCCTCAGGATTCTGAGGATTTGCCGGTAGCGGCTATTCAAAAAATAGATCTGGAGATTAAACGACCAGCGCCGCATGTCGTTGTAGAAGTCGATCAGGTAGGGGTTGTCGTCGGCCGATTCATAATGGACCTCCCAACCAAAGGTTTTGCCAAGCTGGGTACAGAGGGTGGTTTTTCCCGCGCCGATATTTCCGGCGATCGCTACGTACTTGACCGCCCGGGGCGGATTGGATGGTTGTTCCATGTGTGTTGTCTTGCCAAATCGTTTCTCCAACAAATAAACGAAGAAACATCAATATCCGAAAACCTACCTGCGCCCGGAATGAAATTTCTCCTCCTTAACGCCATTCCTTTATCCTATCTTCGCCCTATAGTTGTTTTTGTGCCTTTGGCCGATGATTTAGGAACTATCTTCGAATAAATTGCTATGACCATAGATGAAACGCTAATTTTCAGACTGGAACATTTAGCTCGTTTGGAACTCCGTCCGGAAGAACGCGAAGCATTGAAGAGCGACCTGAATAATATTCTGAAAATGGTCGAAACGCTCGAAGGATTGGACTTAACAGGCATAGAGCCTCTGGTTTATGTGTCTGGCTCAGGCGCTGCGCTCCGGGAAGACGAGATCCGGGGCCAGGTTGCGGTAGGCCAGGCGCTGGAAAATGCTCCGGAACAGGATGGAAGTTATTTTTTGGTGCCCAAAGTTATTGACTTAAAAAAATGATCCCATGACGGGAAACCACATTATCGAGATCAAGAACCTCCGCAAGATCTATATTATGGGGGACACTAAGGTGAATGCGCTTCAGTCTGTCACCCTGGATATTGCGAAGAACGAATATGTCGCTCTTATGGGGCCTTCTGGTTCCGGCAAGTCTACCTTGATGAACCTGATCGGCTGCCTGGATAGCCCTACCAGCGGAGACTATTTCCTGAACAGCAAGCAGGTAAGCGCGATGCCGGATAACGAACTGGCGCAAGTGCGAAATAAGGAGATTGGGTTTGTATTCCAGACCTTTAACCTGCTGCCCAGACTTTCTGCGCTGGAGAACGTCGCTCTTCCCCTGGTTTATGCCGGATGGACCCGGGCCAAACGCCTGGAGCGGGCAGAGGAGATTCTGGCCGCCGTCAAACTGGCCGACCGGATGCACCACAAGCCCAACGAATTATCCGGCGGACAGCGCCAGCGCGTCGCCGTGGCCAGGGCCCTTGTGAACCGGCCTTCGATTATCCTCGCGGATGAACCGACAGGTAACCTGGACTCCAAGACTTCGCATGAGATCATGGAGTTGTTTGAGGAAATCCATCAAGCTGGCAACACGATCATTCTGGTGACGCATGAATCGGACATCGCGGCCCATGCCCATCGGATCGTCAAACTTCTCGACGGCCTCGTAGAAAGCGACTATCCCAACGAACAGATTGTCACCAAAGCCAATCGCCAGGCGGTCCTTTAATCTGAAGTACAGATTTTTGGGGGCGGTTGAACTGTTGGCCGGGTTTGGGGTTTATCATTCATTTAACTTCCGCCAACCTTGTTCTATGGCTTTCAGAATTTACACCAAAACCGGCGATGCCGGGGAAACCGCTCTTTTTGGGGGGCGCCGGCTTTCCAAAGACCACCTTCGCATTGAAGCTTATGGCACGGTCGATGAGTTGAATTCCTTCCTTGGGCTTGTATCGGACGTTTTGGAGGAGGAATCCTCCCGCTCGCTGGTACGCCTGATTCAAAGCCGTCTTTTTGATATGGGCGCCAGCCTGGCATCCGATCCGGAAAAATTTGCGACCGGCGCCAGTTTGCGGGAGTCGGATATTCTCCAACTGGAAGAAGCGATCGACCGCATGGAGGCTGTCCTGCCTCCGCTCAAAAATTTCATTCTACCTGGCGGGCATATCACCGTTTCCTACTGCCATCTGGCCCGTTGCGTCTGCCGCCGTGCAGAACGCCTGGTCGTCGCGCTTGCCCGAACGGAGCCTGTAGACGAGATCGTGGTGAAATACCTCAACCGGCTGTCCGACTTTTTATTCGTCCTTGCCAGGTACCAGGGGCATGCCCTTGGGATACCGGAGGTGCTCTGGCAGGGCAGGAACGATTAACCCGCCGGATTTCGGTAATCCGGATTATCTTTGGGGCATGGCTGCCTGGAAGTCAAATTGGGACCGTATTCCGGTATTTGTTAATTATGCCTTGATCCTGGCTGTTGTGGCCTTGATCGCATCCTTTTTTCCAGATAAACTGCGTTTCAAATACGTTTATGAACTGGGGAAAGCATGGCCTTACGAAGACCTCTACGCGCCGTTTGATTTTGCCGTCCCTAAAGATCCTGATACCTATCAACAAGAAGTAGACCGGCTCCGCCAGCAATCGCCTCCGCTGTATAAACGCCTGGACTCGCTGGAAGCCAGCCAGATCCGGGCGTTTGAATCTGCCTTCAAGGCACAGATTGCCAGCCTTGAACCCAGCCAGTTTCCCGATGTACAACGTGCCCGCGATCGTTACCTTGGTTACGGGCGAGGGTTTTTGGAATCCCTTTTTGCCAGGGGGGTTATTGAATGGGGCCCGGAATTTCCTGCTGAAAACATGCCGGAAGCGGTGGAGATTGTCGCAGGGAATACCTCCCGAATTGTCGGTTCGCCAAGTGTGCTGACCGTCGGCCAGGCCAAAAACCAAATAGGGGATTCCCTTCCCTACAGTAAACTGGCGGAACCCGATTTCCTCCTGCCGCTGCTTGCCGATGCCATCAAGGCCAATTTGGTATATGACGAAAAATTGAATGTGCAGTTCCGGGAAAAGCTGGTCGAATCCGTATCGCCCTACCAGGGCATGGTCCAAAAAAACGAGCTGATCATCCAACGCGGCGCCCCAATAACAAAAAGCGTTTTTCACACGCTGGAAGGGTTCCGGGAGCAGTACCTGCTGAGTATGCAGCAGCAAAAATCCAAAGTGTACCTGTTTGCCGGCTACCTGATCCTGACCTTACTGGTCGTCGGAGTCCTGATTCTTTACTTGCTTTATACGCATTCCTTTCTGTTTTACCGGTTGAACCATCTGCTGTTTATCCTTATCTGGCCATTGGCGTTTGGGTATTTTTCCTACCTGATCCGGGAAGAGAGCATTTTAAGCCCGTACATCCTTCCCCTGGCGATTGTGCCCATGGTGATGAAAAATTTTTACGACAACAGGATCGCGCTATATGTCCATCTGGTGGTCGTGATGATCTCCAGTTTGCTCTCCTCGATGGGATTTACGTTTATTTTTCTTCAGTTGCTGGTTGGGGTAGTGGTGGTGATCGTTAGAATGGATACCAATAACTGGACCCGGTTTTTTTATACGGTTGGCCTTATTCTGGCGGTGTATTGCCTGGCTTATTTTGCCATTTCCCTGACGGAGGAGGGGGGGATTCAAACGATGAACTGGGGCTCTTTCAGCTGGCTGTTCGCGAACAGCTTTTTAATTTTACTTGCTTTTCCTCTTACTTCTCTTTTTGAGCGGGTCTTTGGGTTTACGTCGGTACTGCGCCTGGTGGAGTTGTCGGACACCAACCGTCCCCTGATGCAGCTTTTGGCTGTCAAAGCGCCCGGAACGTATCAGCATTCCCTGCAGGTTGCGAATTTAGCGGAGGCGGCGGCCAGGGCGATTGGCGCGGACCATCTGCTGGTTAAAGTGGGCGCCTTATACCACGACATGGGCAAAACCAAGCATCCGGAATTGTTTATCGAAAACCAGAACGGGGACAATCCGCACCATAACCTCTCCAGCGAGGAAAGCGCCCGGCTGATTATTGAACATGTAACGGAAGGGGTGTCGATTGCCAGAAAGAACGGTTTGCCCCGAATCATCGCTGATTTCATGCTTACGCATCACGGAACCACCCGGACGGAGTTTTTCTATCAGAAATTCCTGCAGGAACATGGGGAAGCTGGGGCTGACCAGGAAAAACAATTCCGTTATCCCGGGCCAAGGCCCGTAAGCAAAGAAGCGACTATCCTGATGCTGGCGGATACCATAGAAGCGGCCTGTAAAAGCCTGAAGAACCCTTCCGTTCAGGAAATCGACGAGTTGGTCGAGCGCCTGGTGGCCTCCAAAGGCACCCAGGGCCAGTTTGAAGAGTCTATGCTTTCCTTTGGCGAGCTATCCACGTGCAAACAAGTGTTCCGGCAGCTACTCCGGTCGATTTACCATGCCCGGGTGGAATACCCAAAAGAATCCACTCCGGCGCCCAAACAGGGCGATTGATTTATGCGATCAGGCTTTTCTCAGTGCGAGTCCAGGAACCCATTTGGCGATCACGGCGTAAGAACCAAACAGGATGCCGCAGAAGAAGAAATCTCCTAGAAGCGTATTCCAGAAAAACGGAATGCCGGCGAGATACGCTGCGCTCAGCCCTGCCATATTTTTGGGATATACCGGGTCGATGAGCCAGGATCCGAAATTGGTCGCAAGGAAGAAAACCAACGAGGCGCTTGCCGATACTGCGCCCAGGCGGAGGGGCGTCACGGATTTCAATGCGTTTAACCCCAGCAAAACGACAAGGAAGAACCCCGCATAAACGGCCAGGCTGTTATACCAAACAAACCCATCGTAAAATTGAGGGAAGGCTTTGGCGTAAATCAGATTATTCAACACCAGATCGCTAATCCAAAGGGCTGCGAAAGGAACCGCAAAAGCGAGGACGCGTCTTTGATAAAAAGCGGCGCCAAAGAGCGCAATGGCGCCCAGTGGCGTAAAATTGGGCGGATGGGGCAAAAACCGGCTCATCGCAGCAAGGAATATCAAACCAGTAAGGACGATGGCGTGAACAGGCAACTTTAAATGCTTCATGGCGCTTTGATTGATCAGGTGCAAAAATAACCCAATTGTGGGAGAAAATCCAAATTACCCCTAAATTGGCTTACCTTTGCTGCATTTCAAAAAAATATCTTATGCGTTCGGTTAAACTTTTTTTTGTGCTTGGCGCCTTTTTTCTCGCCGGTGCACTTCCTGCCCAACCCGACCGGTGGCAACAGCGGGTGCAATACAAAATGGATGTTGATTTCGATGCCACTACCCACCAATATCAAGGCAATCAACACCTTACCTATTTCAACAACTCTCCGGACACCCTCTACAAGGTGTTTTACCACTTGTACTTCAATGCGTTTCAGCCAGGAAGCATGATGGACGTTCGGTCCAGAACCATTTCCGACCCCGACCGACGGGTCAGGGACCGGATCTTTAACCTGAAGCCCGATGAGGTTGGGTTTGTTAAAGTACAATCTTTGAAGCAAAATGGTTCGCCCGTATCGTTTGAAACCGTAGAAACTATTCTGGAGGTGTCCCTTGCCAAGCCTATCCTACCAGGCCAGAAAGCCGTTTTTGAAATGGAATTCCAGGGTCAGGTTCCGATTCAAATCCGG
Organism: Haliscomenobacter sp.; assembly: GCA_016713275.1. Taxonomy (GTDB): domain Bacteria; phylum Bacteroidota; class Bacteroidia; order Chitinophagales; family Saprospiraceae; genus JADJPL01. The sequence goes on along the minus strand of JADJPL010000005.1, from coordinate 216,370 downwards.
CGTTCCGGCCGGAATAACCGCGAAGGGATTGCGTATTCCATGGCGCAATGGTATCCCAAACTGTGCGAATACGACTACCAGGGCTGGCACGCCAATCCCTACATCGCCAGAGAGTTTTACGGCGTTTGGGGGGATTTTGACGTTGCTATTCATTTGGACAAAAAATACGTCATCGGCGCTACCGGGTACCTTCAGAATCCGGAAGAGGTGGGTCACGGGTACGAAACCGCCGGAATGAAAATGAAACTTCCCAAAGGGGACAAGCTTACCTGGAGGTTTCATGCACCCAATGTACACGACTTTGTTTGGGCTGCCGATCCAGAATATTCCCATACCACATTGGTTCGCCCAGACGGACTGGCCCTACATTTTTTCTTTCAGAAAAATGAGAAAACCGAAAAAACATGGGCTGCTTTACCTGCCATCATGGACCGCGTATTCGATTATGCCAACCGGCGCTTTGGGCAATACCAATTTAAAAAATACTCCTTTATTCAGGGGGGCGACGGCGGGATGGAATATCCAATGGCTACCTTGATCCTCGGCGAAGGAAACCTGAACGGGCTAGTGGGCGTTTCGGTTCACGAATTGATGCATTCGTGGTATCAGATGACGCTGGGTACCAACGAAAGCCTGTATGCCTGGATGGACGAAGGGTTCACCGACTACGCTACCGACGAAATCATGAACTTCCTCAAAAAAGAGGGGTTGATTCCCGGAGAAGCAGAAGCCTTTCCCTGGGCGGGCAATTATAATGCCTATTTCGCGCTGGCGAAAAGCGGCTTGGAAGAACCGCTCACAACCCACGCCGACCATTTCAACACCAACCGGGCTTATGGCACGGGCTCTTACAGCAAAGGCTCTGTCTTCTTAAAGCAATTGGAGTATGTTGTTGGAAAACAAGCATTTGACCAGGGTTTGCTGAAGTATTTCTACACCTGGAAAATGAAGCATCCCAATGCGAACGATTTTATCCGGATCATGGAGAAAGCCTCCGGACTGGAGCTGGATTGGTATAAAGAATATTTTGTACATACCACCGCTACGATCGACTACGGCGTTAAGTCGGTGGAAGAATCCGATGGCAAGACGCTGGTTACTCTGGAGCGCGCCGGCCGGATGCCCATGCCATTGGATGTTGTCGTTACCTATACCGATGGCGCCAAAGAAGTGGTTACCATTCCATTGCAAATGATGCGGGGAAACAAGGCTCAGGAAGCATCAGGCACGGCCTTCCGGGTTGCGGCGGATTGGCCCTGGGTAAATCCTTCCTATTCGCTCGTTCTTCCGGTGGCTAAAAGCCGGATTGCCCGCATTGAAATCGATCCGTCTTTTCGGATGGCAGACATCAATCGGGCAAACAACCTGTTTGAATAAAGGTCTTCGTGCCAGTCAAGGACTTGGTTATGAAGGTTTTGCAGCTAACTAAAAAATTCCCCTTTTCCTGTTAAAGACGGGGAAACGGTGGCTATTCATGCGGTGAGCAAACCGTTAGGCGGCCTGGGGGCAACCGTTTGCTTGCTGGCAATGAATACCTCCAGGCACCCGTACCTCCAGGAACGGGTAGGGAGTGGCCTCTGGCATTGGCACATTACCGGGAAATCCGAAAGGTGGCCGTAGATAATGAAATCCGGCCTTTGGATGCCTTTTTCAATTTGTTTTCCAGAGAATCCTATCATATTTCGAGGTTTTATTGCCGGGAATACGCAGAAGCGCTGGCGAGCTGGCTTCGGGAAGAACCATTTGACATCGTCCATTTGGAAACCCTCTACCTCGCCTCCTACATCCCGGTCATCCGGGCCAACAGCAAGGCCCGAATCGTTATGCGGGCACACAACGTGGAATCCGAAATCTGGAAACGCATTGCTTCCCATCTTCCCTTTGGCCCCAAGCGATGGTACTTGCGCTACCTTACCGCCAAACTGGAAACCTTTGAGCGGGCCATGCTCGGGCATTACGACTTGCTTGCTGCGATCACCACCCGGGACCTGGATGCATTCCAGGAGATGGGCTTCAACGGCAGGGGGCTGGCCCTTCCCGTCGGTTTTGAATGGAAGCCATGCCCGCCGCCGGTTTCTGCACAGGGAAATGCGTTTTCGATTGGCTTTATCGGCTCCCTGGACTGGGCCCCCAATCTCGAAGGGCTTCAATGGTTCCTGAAAGAAGTTTGGCCCAAGGTCCATCTCGCATTGCCTGAACTTTCGCTCGAAGTAGCAGGCCGTAATACGCCGGACTGGCTTCTGGGGCTACGCATACCAGGCGTTAACGTGATCGGGGAGGCGCCGGATGCGCAAGCTTTCATGTGCCGCCATCGGGTAATCCTTGCTCCCTTGTTGTCGGGAGGAGGCATCCGGGTGAAAATCCTCGAAGGAATGGCTTTGGGGAAAGTCGTTTTAAGCACCGCGATGGGCCTGGAAGGCATTCCTGCCCGGGACCGGGAACACGTGCTGATTGCCGATGATCCGGACGGGTTTGTAGAGCAATTGCGTTTTGTGTTTTATAATCAGGAAGAATTATCGGAAATTGGCGCGCGTGCGCAGGCGCTCGTTGCAGCGGATTTCGGAATGCATACGCTGGCAAACCGGCTTCTCGAGGCCTATCGAAATATTTTGCTGCCGTAACGGTATTTTATGAAGGTTTTTTGGATTATTTTGCATATTCTAAGTTGGGGGAGTTTGGCGGGAGTACTTCATACGTACCTCTTGTATCCGTTGATCCTTCGGCGTCTGGCATCCGGAAAACCCTCCCATGAGCCGGTGTACGGACCAGAAGAAAAACCGCTGTTGCCCAGAGTCTCTATTTTGATGTCGGCTTATAACGAAGCGCGCGTGCTCCCGGAAAAGCTGGAGGGCCTTGAGCGTTTGGCGTATCCGATGGAAAACCTATTCCTTTACGCCGGGTCGGATCATTCTTCCGACGCTACGGATCAAATTTTAGAAGCGTTTGCCGCCAGGCATCCCTGGGCTGCTTTTGTTCGTTTTACAGCACGTCAGGGAAAGCCTGCGATCATCAACCAGCTGGCAGCCAGGGCCATTCAGGAGCACGGGGCCGGGCAGGAGCATCTGCTATTAATCACCGATGCCAATATTATGCTCAGCCCGATGGCGTTGTTTAATTTGGCGCGTCATTTTCGCGATTCCCAGGTTGGGGTGGCAGACAGTCATATTCTTCCTTACGGATTAAAGGAGGAGGGCATTTCCAGGGCCGAGCACCGGTACCTTTCTACCGAAGTACGGCTCAAACACTGGGAGGGGATTGTATGGGGGGCGATGATCGGCCCGTTTGGAGGCTGTTACGCCGTTCGCTCCGATTATTTTAATCCGGCCCCCGCCAATTTTTTGGTCGACGACTTCTACATTGCTATGAAAGTCTTGGAGGCCGGAGGCAAAGCCATAAACGATCTGGAGGCGATCTGTTATGAAGGCGCCACGCATGCCGTGGAGGTGGAGTTCAGGCGTAAAAGGCGGATTGGAGCCGGCAACTTCCAGAACATGAAGGTTTTTCGCAAGCTGTGGTGGCCGCCAATAAGCGGACCCCGATTTGCCTTTTTTTCCCACAAGATCCTGCGTTGGATCACGCCCCATTTGGTCCTTACCGGAAGCTTGTCTGTTGGCCTTTTGGCTTTGGCAGGAAACCAATTCTACCTGATATTGTTGGTTCTGCTGGGAGTGGGCATGTTTCTTCTCCCGCTGCTGGATGTGCTTTTGCTCCGTATGGGAATTCAAGTACGGATTTTTAGAGGAATACGATATTTTTGGATGATGAACCTGGCCCTTTTTGCCGGCTGGATCTATTACTTAAAAGGAATACGCACCAATGTTTGGCAACCTACCCAAAGAAGCTGAAGGTATTCGGCTGAATACCATAGAAGAAGCCCTGGAGGACATTCGCAGCGGCAAGGTCTTGATTGTCGTAGACGACGAAGACCGGGAGAACGAAGGGGATTTTATATGCGCCGCCGAGTGCGTAACCCCCGAGATCATCAATTTCATGGCTACGCATGGACGGGGATTGATTTGTGCGCCTATTGTGGAAAGCCGGGCAGATGAGTTGGACTTGCCCATGATGGTGTCTTCCAATACCGCGCTTCACGAAACGGCCTTTACGGTTTCCATTGACCTGATTGGCAACGGATGCACGACAGGGATTTCTGCCCATGACCGGGCGGTGGGAATCCGGCATTTGGTCGATCCGGAAGCCAAGCCTTCTGATTTTGCCCGTCCGGGGCATATTTTTCCGCTTCGGGCTAAACAGGGCGGCGTGCTGCGCAGGACAGGGCATACCGAAGCCGCCATTGACCTGGCCCGGCTTGCCGGGTTTTATCCGGCGGGCGTTTTGGTAGAGATTCTCAACGATGACGGTACGATGGCCCGCCTTCCGCAACTGATGGACATTGCCGCCCGGTTTCACTTGAAAATTATTGCCATCAAGGATTTGGTCGCGTATCGGATACGGACCGAGAGCCTGATTCGCCGGGAAGTATGCGTGAAACTGCCTACGGCCTACGGGGAATTTGAGCTCATTGCCTATAGCCAGGTCACTACAGGCGACGTGCATTTGGCCATCCGAAAAGGGACCTGGAAAGAAACTGATCCCGTTTTGGTTCGGGTTCATTCCGCTTCTGAAACAGCCGACTTGTTGGCGATGCTCTTTGAGGAAGATTCGATCAACTTGAAGCGAGCCATTGAAATGATCTCTACGGAGGGCAAAGGGGTGGTGCTGATTATGCGGCATGGGGAAAAGGACGACCTTGCGTTGCTGGACAAACTCCGGATGTTGCAGAAAAACAATCAGGAAGGCGCCAAAGCATTAAAGCCTGAGATGAGCCAACGCGATTTTGGCGTAGGGGCCCAGATTTTGCGGGATTTGGGCGTGAAGCAAATGCGCCTGATTACCAACAGCCCCAAAAAGCGCATTGGATTGACCGGTTACGGACTGGAAGTTATTGACAACATTCCCTTTTAAAACCGCTAAAATTTGGGGCAGAGGATGGTTTCGTTGTTGTAATTGCCCAGAAAGGCAATGGAGATTTCCAGGGCGCCCGACTTGGCTCCCGAGCGGTTCAGGCTGCTTAAGCCAACATCATAGCTCAACCCGATCAGGAAGTTGTTGTACTCAACGCCAAACATAGCCACGGCGGCATCCAGCCCAAACGTCTTCTCCTCGCTTCGAACCCCGCGAACCCATCCGCCGGTGTGCAGGGCGTATCCTTTGGTATCGTTGATCAGAAACCGGAAATTGCCCCCGGCATTGGCCGCTAAATGAGGACCTTGCATATAAGCCAGGGCTCTGGGGGAGAATTGGAAATAAGTTCCCAAGGGAAGCACAAAACTCAAATGCGCCGACATTTTTCGGTGGAGGTAATCCTCCTGTTTCAGTTCTTCAATTTGCTCGTTGGCATAAAAACTGATTTGGGGCTCGAGTAAGTGGTGCATAGCAAACCCGGCAAAAATTCCAGGCCGCCGGCTGGGCGAATACACGTAATTCAGGCCAAAGGCATAGTCTCCAAAAGAAAAATTATTCTCGGGAAGGTATTCGCCGGTAGGATTAGTATATCCGTTCTCCCCGTTGAATTGATCCTGGAAAGAGAAGTTGGCGTAATTCACATTGCGTTGGGAAATGCCAAACTGGAACCCGGCCGAAAGAAAGTGGTTTCCGTCCTGATTCAGCGCTTTGTGGTAGGCGGCGGTGATGGCAATTTGGTTGGTGTAGAAATTGACGGATGCGCTGCGGTCGCTATGGAAAATGACTCCGGTACCAACGGCGTCCTTTTTATTTTTCTTCGGGGAATTGATGCCAAACCGGAGGTCTACTGCCCCGCTAAAGGTGGTGTACGGCTCTTCGAGGTAGCTTCTGCCCTGGTCCCGGTAAATGGTGGCCAGGCGGTATCCCCCATCGAACGTGCCGCTCAAAGCGGGGTTCAGAGTGAGGGGAGAGGCAAAGAACTGGGTAAAATGCTGATCCTGGGCGGTCAGCAGAACCGGGAATAAACAACTTATTCCAGCCGAAATAATGCGTAAGCTCCGCAACATACGTTTGGGTTTTCAAAGCCGGGAACGCAAACCTTCCCGGGAAGTGGTCAAAAGTAGCGCTTAATTTGAACTCTAAGTGAACGGTTTTTTGCAGAATCTTATTATTTTTGGCGCAACGGCTTGAATATCACTCCATAATTCAATTCATCCTCGCCCATGCCCTTTGGGATCTGTCCTTTCAGCGTTATCCCGGTGCGGAGCATGCCTTCCCACCGAAGCGAACTGCTTTCCCAGTTGCTTTTTGGCGAGCTGTTTGAAATCCTGGAAACGAGAGGAAGGCAATGGTACCGGGTTCGGTGTTCCAGCGACCATTTCGTTGGGTGGGTGGAGCAGGCGCAGTGCAAGCTGATCACGCCCGGCGAATTTGAGCAATACCGCGACAACTTTGCCTACAGCCTGGAATTGGTACAGGCGGTAATGGGCCCAGACCATTTCGTTCCTGTGACGATGGGGGCCCGGCTGCCCAATTTCGATGGGTTGCATTTTCGGCTGGGCGACCTGGTGTATACTTTCAGCGGCCAAGCCCTAACGACCAACGATATCCGCCCTGGCGCCGACTTCCTGATGAAAATGGCCAAACGCTACCTCAATACCCCTTTTCTTTGGGGAGGACGTTCTCCATTTGGTATGGATGCCTCGGGGTTCGTCCAGATCATCTACCAATTTGCCGGTATCTATTTGCCCCGGGAAGCGGAAGCTCAGATCGAATCCGGGGAAGTAGTTGATTTCATTGAAAAGGCCCAGCCTGGCGACCTGGCTTTTTTCGAGAATAAGGCTGGAAAGATTATGCATGTTGGGCTGATCATGCCGGAAAATCGGATTATCCACGCCTTTGGGTCTATCCGGATAGATCTGCTCGACCACTACGGCATTTACAATCAGGAACAAGGCCGCTACACCCGGCGCCTCCGCCTGATCAAACGCCTGCTGCCTCCTCCGATTCCTCCTTCCAACGTCCTTTTCCCGGAAACCGAACCCATCTATAAACAGGCAGAACTCTTTTGATCAAAAACAAAGAGGCGCAAGGCAAACAGCCCTGCGCCCCTTTCCTCCTAAGGTCCAAAGCTAATCTTGTAGTTTTCCTAAACCGGGGGTCCCCAATAAAAAATCCCCCCCCCCCCCCCCCCCCCCCCCCCCCCCCCCCCCCCCCCCCCCCCCCCCCCCCCCCCCCCCCCCCCCCCCCCCCCCCCCCCCCCCCCCCCCCCCCCCCCCCCCCCCCCCCCCCCCCCCCCCCCCCCCCCCCCCCCCCCCCCCCCCCCCCCCCCCCCCCCCCCCCCCCCCCCCCCCCCCCCCCCCCCCCCCCCCCCCCCCCCCCCCCCCCCCCCCCCCGTCCACCGTCTATCCCCGTTTCCACCAAGGGCGGGCATAGATGGTTTTCTGCTCGCCATTGGGCAGGGTAACGGTTGCGATCGGATCGCAAAGGCCGGGGCCGTTGTCGTAATCGATGGTCCAGGTTTTGTTGTTCACCGTGATCTGTACGGCGCCGCGCTCAAACCAACGGCAATTGGCGTTGCGCATGAGCGGCTCGGTAATCGTCTTGGTAAAGGCGTTGCCGTTGCGGTTAACTCCCTTGCCGGAGCCCGTAATCACAAAGACGTCGTCGAGGCGGATCTTGGTGTTGAAGCCCGTGATTTGGGTGCGGGTATAATCGTTCGACCAGGTAACTACTTTGCCATTGGGGTACGTGATTTTTCCGTTGGCCAATTGCCAGGTAAAATAAGGATAGCCCTTGTCGTTCTTGCCTTTGTAGGTGATCGTCCGCACGCCTTCCACTTTTGCGCTATCGCCGGTGAAGCGCTACAGAGTGACGGTACGCGTTGCGCTGGGCACATTCAAGGAATCAGATTGAACGACAATAATCTTGCCGGTCCTGGTGCGGCCGCCGCGGCCCTGACAGCCGTCTGTTCCGTAATCAATCACAATGGTTCTGGGAAAGGATTTCCGGTCTGGAGTGACGGTAACCGTTGGGCATGCGGAGCGGATCGAAATGCCTAGCCCCAGTTCTTCCATCGTCATGTCGATTTCTTCTTCGACGTCTTCGGAGAAGTCAAAAGCAAGCGCGACGTCTTCGGAGTCTTCCGTGAAGTTTTCTGTCACCGTTACGTCGTTTTCGTCTTTGGTGCACGCATTAAAGGTAAGGCCGATGGCCGCGAACAGGAATAGAAACCAAATTGCCTTTGTCATAATTGGATATGTTTTTTTGTTTAAAAAAAGGGTAAAAAACTACTTTCCGGGGTGCGCACTTCAGGGTCAGCAGAGAAGGAATCGCTTGGCCGGTTGCTGTTTTCGCGATTCGTTGGTATAGACTGCGGCGATGTGGCGAGGTTTAACCGCGTTTGGTTAATTTTTTCCGCCAAATCAAAAAACCATGGGAAGCCTTTGGTCAGAACCTTTTCGTAATTCCCCGCAATGACGTACCTTTACAGGTATGAGCGGCAAAGGAAGAATCATTTTAGACTCCGACCGGTTTGCGCTGACCATCGACCGGTTGTGTTTCCAGCTGGTGGAGGAGTTTGACGACTTCAGGGATACCTGCCTGGTGGGCATTCAGCCAAAGGGGACGCTGTTGCAGGATCGGATCTACCGGCGGCTGGTCGATCATCTGGGGATTGACCATATCGCTAACGGAAAGCTGGACATCACGTTCTACCGCGACGATTTCCGGCGACGGGAACGCCCTTTGGAAGCCAGCGTAACCGAAATGGATTTTCTGGTAGAGGACAAAAACGTAGTCCTTATCGACGATGTATTGTATACCGGCAGAACCGTGCAGGCGGCGCTTACGGCCCTCAACCACTACGGGCGGCCCCGGGCGGTAGAACTGCTGTCGCTGGTCGATCGCCGCTTTAACCGGCAGCTGCCCATTTTTTCGACGTTTACCGGGATTCGGGTTGACGCTTTGGATGAAGCCTACGTCAAGGTGGAGTGGAAAGAAATCTCCGGAGTGGATCAGGTTCTCCTTTTCGCGAACAAACAAGAAGCACAGTAGGCATGGCGGCCATGACCCAACAATTAAGTACCCGGCACCTGCTGGGCATCAAAGACCTCACCGCGGAGGATATCCAGCTCATTTTCCATACGGCGGACAGCTTCAAAGAAGTGATTAACCGGCCTATTAAAAAGGTGCCTTCCTTGCGGGATATCACCATTGCCAATTTGTTTTTTGAAGACTCGACGCGCACCCGGATTTCCTTTGAACTGGCCGAGAAACGCCTGTCGGCGGATGTGATCAATTTTTCCGCTTCTTCTTCTTCCGTAAAGAAAGGGGAGACGTTGCTGGACACCGTCAACAACATCCTTTCTATGAAGGTGGATATGATCGTGATGCGGCATCCGGCGCCCGGGGCGTGCAAATTTTTAGCCGAACACATCTCCGCCAACATCGTCAATGCCGGTGACGGCACGCATGAGCATCCGACCCAAGCGCTATTGGACGCGTATTCGATGCGGGAACAACTAGGGGATCTCAAAGGCAAACACGTCGCTATTTTCGGGGATATTCTCCACTCGCGGGTAGCGCTGAGCAATATTTTCTGCCTCCAGAAACTCGGGGCCAAAGTCCGGGTTTGCGGTCCGCCCACCTTGATCCCCAAGCATATCGACCAGCTTGGGGTGGAGGTGGATTACGACGTGCGCAAAACGCTTGCCTGGTGCGATGTAGCCAATGTGCTCCGCATCCAGTTGGAGCGCCAGCATATCCGTTATTTCCCCACACTTCGGGAATACGCCCAGTATTTTGGGATCAACAGGCCTCTATTGGACAGCCTTGATAAGAAAATCGTCATCATGCACCCGGGGCCAATCAACCGGGGCGTGGAAATCACCAGCGACGTGGCCGATTCCGAGCATTCCATCATTCTGCAACAAGTGGAAAACGGGGTCGCCATCCGGATGGCGGTGCTCTACCTGCTCGCCGTCCGAAATTAAAGGGCAGATAAAACACGGGCAAGGGAATCCGCGTTACTTTGGAGGTCTTTTGTTCGTCTAATTCCATTAAAACAGGAACTCAGCTATGGTTAAGCGTTTGTCTTTCCTCGTCCTTTTTGTTCTGGTTCTGGCTCAGCAAGTCCTGGCCGGAAATGGAGGCTATTCGATCTCCGTAACGATCAATGGATTTACCGAAAAGGAATTGTATTTGGGATACTATCTCGGCGACAAGCAGTACCTGAGGGACACTGCGGTGGCCAACGCCCAGGGGGCCTTTGTTTTTCAGGGAGACGAGCCCATTCCCGGCGGGGTTTATCTGGTGGTTCTTCCACCCAGCAATAACTTTTTCCAGATCCTGGTGACCCAGAAGGAACAGCAATTCACCATCCAGACCACGCTGGACAAGCTCAGCGAAAACATCCAGTTTAAGGGATCCCAGGAAAATGTGCTGTTTTACCAGTATATCAACTTCCTGTCCGCCCGAAGTAAAGAGGCGGAAGCCATCAATAAGTCGATCCAGGGAACCCAGGATGCCGCTCAAAGAGAAAAGGGGCAAAAGGAACTGGAAGCGCTGAATCAGCGGGTAACCGCCTACCAGGAAGAATTCGTTCGGGCAAACCCCAATGCCCTTGCAGCGAAAATCGTCGCAGCGAATATTAACACGGATATTCCGGACTTTGAAGGTAACGAGGAGGAGAAAATGATGAAAACCCTTTATTATTTGCGGGAACATTATTTCGACCGCCTGGACCTGGCCAATCCGGACATGCTCCGGACCCCATTCCTTTTTGAGAAGATCGATTATTTTGTCAACAAACTCCACTTCCAGCATCCCGACTCGCTCGCTATTGGGATTGACACCATCCTGGCCCGGTTAAGGCCCGCTGAGGAGTCGTTCAAGTACTATCTGGTGCATTTTTTGAATTCGTTCGCTACGTCCAAGCTTGTGGGCATGGATGCGGTGTACGTGCACATGGTGGACAAGTACTATGCGGCGGGCGACGCGCCCTGGATTGCGGAAGAGCAGCTTAACAAGATCATCGACAATGCCCGGGTACTGAAGCCGCTGCTCATCGGCAAAACCGCCCCGGATATCCAGATGCAGAAACGGGATGGAACCAAGGTTAAATTGTCGGAGGTGAACGCGGAGTACACGATCTTGTACTTCTGGAGGTACGACTGCGGGCATTGCAAGGAGCAAACCCCGGTAGTGAAAGCCTTTTACGATAAATACAAGGACAAAGGGGTGAAAATCTTTGCCGTCTGTGTCAAATTTAGAGAGGAAGTGGGCGATTGCTGGAAATATGTCGACGAGAACGGAACGGGCGACTGGCTGCATACCATTGATCCTTATCTCGAATCCAGGTACTACACCATCTACAACGTCAAAACCACGCCCCAAATCTACATCCTCGACAAGAACAAAGAAATCCTCTCCAAGAATATTGGCGCGGAGCAATTGGAGGAGGTCATCGACAAGATCATTGAAATGCGCAAAAACGAGCAATAACCGCTTACTTCAATTTCAGGCCTCTCGCGATACGGGCAAAAATTGCAGGGGCAAAGCGGTTTATTAGCACGGCCAAACCCTCGGTTTTCGCGATGAGGGCTTCTCTTTTTTGTTTTTTGATCGCTTTCAGCGCCTTTTTCGCGAAAACATCGGGGGAAAACCCGCCTTTGGTGCTTTCTGCCATCACGCTGTTCGGCGAACCATCCCCGCGTAGCGCATTTACGGTTACATTGGTATGCACGTACCCTGGGCAAATCAGGCTTACCCGAATCCCGTCCGGGTATAGCTCGGCCCGCAAGCTATCGAAAAATCCATGCAGGGCATGTTTGGAGGCCGCATACGCCGAGCGGTAGGGGACCCCGATTTTTCCCATCACGCTGCTGATCACCACGATCTGGCCGGCGCGCCGGGCCTGCATGTGCGGCGCAACGGCTTTGGTTAGGGCAATGGTCCCAAAGTAATTGACGTCCATGATTTGGCGGTCTACCGAAAGCTGGGTGTTTAGAGCCAGCTCCCGCTGGGAAATACCAGCATTGTTAATCAGAATATCGATGGCCCCAAAGGAGGAGATTACTTCTTCAACAGCCTTTGGAATGGCATCCAGGTCGCTGACGTCCAATGGAATAACATGGACCGAATCCGGATTTTTACACCTGGATTTAACCCGATTCAGTTCGTCGGTTTTTCTGCTGGACAAAACCAGCCGCGCTCCTTCCTCGTTTAATGCATAGGCAAGGTATTCGCCAATTCCGGAAGAAGCCCCAGTGATCCAAACGAGTTTGTTATCGAAATACATAAACCAAACGATTAGATTAAAAAGAGTGAACCGCCGGGCAAAGGTAATCATCCGCAAGGCAACCGCGCATTTTTTATGCCAAAGAAGGCGACGGAAACAACGGTCCAGCAGTGGAGGCGGGGTTGCGGCATTTGCCCGTTAGCTGGTTTGTATTACCTTTGTATTCATTCTGAAAACCTGACACATGAAGACGGTCTATTTCGTCCGGCACGCCAAATCGAGTTGGAGCAACGAATCCCTTCGCGATATTGACAGACCGCTGAACAAAAGAGGGCTCCGGGATGCGCCCTTGATGGCCAGAATACTCAGAGAAAAAGGGGTGAAGCCCGATTTATTCCTTTCCAGCCCCGCCAAACGCGCCCTGACCACCGCCGAGATCTTTGCAGCCGGGTTGGATGTGGATGCCATTCGCGTAGAGCCCCAGCTCTACGAGGCCTTTCCGGAGGACGTGCTCCGGGTAGTCCAGGGGGTGGAAGACGCTGTTCAAACCCTTTTTGTTTTCGGCCATAATCCCACGTTTTTCGTTCTGGCAAACCGGTTTTCCAAATCCGAGCTGGATAATGTTCCAACCTGCGGCATTGTTTGCGTGGAGGCCCATATCGACTCCTGGAAGGATTTCCGGGAGCATACCGGACGAATGACGGCATTCCTTTATCCCAAACAGTTTTATTCATGACCCATTTCCTGAAAAGGTCTTCACTCCGGGCAGTTCCGGGTATTTTGTTGCTTTTGCTCCTCTTTGCAGGAATGGCATGCACGAAGAAGCAGGCCGGGCCGTCCATGCCAAAAGAAAAACTCGTGAAGCTTCTGGTCGATATGCATTTGGCGGAGGCCGCGCTGCAAAATGTCTTTGGCGCCACAAAAGATAGCCTGACCGAGGTGTATTACGCCGACATCTGCACGATCCATAAGCTGAACCGCGGGCAATTGGACGAAGTCATGGAGGAGTTGCGGCAAAACCCGCTGGCAATGTCGGAAACCTACCGGGAAGTGATCAAACGCATCGACAACCGAAATCAGCCGGAAGAGAAGGATTAACAATAATTTAAACCCTGCTTCATCTGGCCGGAGAAAGTTTGTGCTAGCTTTGTTTAATTTTTAAACCTTTTGCACCCCTCCATGGAGAACAATAAGATCCTGATAGTCGACGACGAGCCGGATATTCTGGAGTTCCTCAAGTACAATCTCGAAAAAGAAGGCTATGAGGTCCATACGGCCAATGATGGGGAGGAGGGCGTTATGATTGCGGAAAAGGAACATCCCAGCCTGATCATTCTGGATATCATGATGCCCAAAATGGATGGGGTTGAAGTATGCCGCAACCTGAGATCAAAACCCGAATTCGCCAATACCATCATCACGTTCCTTACTGCCCGGGAAGAAGATTACTCCCAAATTGCCGCCCTGGATGTTGGAGGCGATGATTACATCACCAAACCGATTCGCCCCAGGGTTTTTCTTAGCCGGATCAAGGCATTGATGCGCCGCTCCGAACGCGCACCGCTGCTGGAAGACGAGGGCAATACCATCCGCCTGGGCGATCTGACCATCGACAAAGAGCGGGTAAGTGTAATCAAAGGCGCCAAGACGATCGAACTGGCCAAAAAAGAGTTTGATCTGTTGTTCCTGCTGGTTTCCAAGCCCGGCAAAGTCTTTTCGCGGGAAGAAATTTTTAATAAAGTCTGGGGTACGGACGTGATCGTCGGTAACCGGACCATCGATGTGCATATCCGCAAACTCCGGGAGAAAATTGGCGAAGACCATATAAAAACCATCAAGGGGATTGGGTACAAATTTGAATTTTGATGGTTAAAAATCCTACCCCACAACGCATAGCCCTGCTTTCTGCCCTCATCGATTTAGCCATGGCGTTGGCAAGTCTTCTGCTGTTTTATTTTTTTCCCCCTACCGAACCCTGGAGGTGGATCGTATTCGGCGCCTGGGCAGCTGTTTTCTTTGTTGTGGTGTTCCGGATCAATATCTATTTTCTCCGCCAGTACATCTACCGGAAAATCAAGCTGATCTATAAAACTATTCGCCAGGAAAAACTCCCTCCAGAGGGAAAACCCCGCTTGATCGACATGCGGAAAAATATCATCGAGGAAGCCGAGCAGGAGGTGGCCGATTGGGCCGAACGCCAGCGCACCGAACTCGACAAGTATAAAACCTGGGCGGACTACCGGAGAGATTTTCTCGGCGACATCTCCCATGAACTCAAAACCCCGATTTTTAATATCCAGGGCTATCTCGATTCCCTCATAGAAGGCGGGTTGGAAGATCCCAGAGTGAATAAACTCTTTCTGCAACGGGCGGCAAAAAATGTGGAGCGGCTGCAAACCATCGTCCTGGACCTGGAAACGATCTCCCGGCTGGAGTCGGGCCAATTACTCCTGGAACTTCAAACCTTTGACATCAAAGAACTCGCCAAAGAAGTGTTTGAAGATATGGAGATCAAAGCCGCTGAGAAAAACCTTGCGCTGGAATTTAAAGAAAAAGCCTCTTCTTCCATCAAAGTCCGCGCCGACCGCGAAAAAATTCGCCAGGTGCTCGTCAACCTGATCCAGAATTCCATCAAGTACGGAATCGCCAACGGCAGAACCCGGGTGGGGTTTTACGATATGGACCGCATGGTGTTGGTGGAAGTCGCTGATAATGGGATCGGTATCCCGAAACAACATCTCTCCCATATCTTTGACCGGTTTTACCGGGTAGACAAAAGCCGGTCCAGGGAGCAGGGCGGTTCCGGACTTGGCCTTTCCATCGTTAAACATATCATTGAAGCCCATAAACAAACTATCAACGTGCGCAGCACCCCCAATTTTGGCTCTACC
This sequence comes from Haliscomenobacter sp., assembly GCA_016713275.1. GTDB lineage: Bacteria > Bacteroidota > Bacteroidia > Chitinophagales > Saprospiraceae > JADJPL01. The sequence continues at coordinate 201,274 of JADJPL010000005.1, read as the reverse complement.
TTTGGGTTTACCCTGGAAAAAGCCTGAATGGGTCCCCTGATTTCCTGTTTTATTCCGCTATAAATCCGGTTTGCCCAGGCTTTTGGCCAGGACATCCCCAAATTGTTGAGGATTTGTATGCGCTTTAGCTGCAAAGCTCTGTTTTTTGAATATATCTTTGCGGCGGATTTTTGACACGGAAGCGGGCTCCTTCCTTATAGAGCCGTTTTTGAACCAGATTGAACATGATCACACTTTCGAATATTTTCGTCCAATACGGGGACCGGATCCTTCTTAACCGAATTAACCTGGTTATCGGCCCTCAGGATAAAGCTGGCCTGGTGGGACGCAACGGGGCGGGCAAATCCACGCTTCTCAAGATTATTGCCGGCGAAATGAACCCGCATGACGGCAAAGTACTGCGCCCAACCGGCAGCACGCTGGGGTACCTTCATCAGGAAATGGACATCCCTAAAGGCAAGACGGTCCTGGAAGAAACCATGACCGCTTTCGCCGAATTCCGCCAAATGGAGGAGCAACTCGAAAAAATGCACGAGGAACTGGACCATCGGATCGACTACGAAAGCGATTCCTACCACCAATTGCTGGATGATTTTACCTCCTTAAACGACCGCTTGCACGCCATGGGATCGGGGTCGGTTCAGGGCGACGCCGAGCGGGTGCTCAAAGGCCTGGGCTTTAAACAAAAAGACCTCACCCGGCTTACCGATGAGTTTAGCGGCGGCTGGCAGATGCGGATCGAACTGGCGAAAATGCTGTTGCGCCGCCCCGACTACCTGCTGCTCGATGAGCCGACCAACCACCTCGATATCGAATCCATTTTGTGGCTGGAAAGTTTTTTAAAAGACTACACCAAAGCGGTCCTGGTGATTTCACACGACCGGGAATTTTTAAATAATGTAACCAAAAGAACGGTAGTGGTTGAATTGGGTAATGTTTTTGATTACAAAGTTGCGTATAAAGAATTTGTAGCCTACCGGCAGGATCGCCGAGAAAAGCAAAAAGCGGCTTTCGAAAACCAACAGCGGGTCATCGCAGATCGGGAACGAACGATCAACCGCTTCATGGCGAAAGCAACCAAAACGAAAATGGCTCAGTCTATGCAAAAACAGCTCGATAAGCTGGATCGCATAGAGATGGAAGACGAAGACCTCGCGGTGATGAACCTTCGGTTCCCTCCTGCGCCGAGGTCTGGACAAGTAGAGGCCAATGCAAAAAACCTTCAAAAACGCTATGGGGATTTGTTGGTTCTTGACGGGGTGGATTTTCATATCGAGCGCGGCGAGCGCGTGGCCTTTGTCGGGCAGAACGGCCAGGGAAAGTCTACGCTGGCCAAAATGCTCGTCAATGAAATTCCTTCTTCCGGAGGTACCCTCCAACTCGGCCACAACGTCCAGATCGGGTATTACGCCCAGAACCAGTCGGAGGCACTGAAATCGGGCAACACCGTTCTGGAGACCGCCGAAAACGAATCTCCTGCCGAAATGCGGCCCAAAGTGCGGGCTATCCTGGGCGCGTTTATGTTCAGCGGGGAAGACGTGGAAAAGAAGGTGTCGGTGCTCTCCGGAGGAGAACGAGCCCGTCTGGCCCTTGCTTGTTTATTGCTCAAGCCTTTTAACCTCCTGGTGCTCGATGAGCCGACCAACCACCTGGATATGCTCTCCAAGGACGTATTGAAAAAAGCCTTATTGGAATATGACGGAACCCTGCTGGTTGTCTCCCACGACCGGGATTTTCTCGGCGAGCTGACCACCCGGACCATCGAATTCAAAGACCGGAAATTGTACGAATTTCTGGGCGATGTGAACTACTTTCTGGATAAACGGGCGTTGGACAATATGCGGCAGGTGGAGCTGCAAAAACCTGAGCCGGTAATGGCTTCCGCTGGCGGAAATGGACAACAGGCGCCGGAAAAAAAGAAAGCGATCCTGACCTTTGAAGACCGGAAACGGCTTCAGCGCGCGGTGAATAGTGCGGAGAAAAAAATTGAGAAACTGGAAGAAGAAATTGCGAAATTTGAGGCAGATATGGCGGATGCCGCTTTCTTTAGCCGCTCCGATGCCCAAAACCTTCTGCAGAAGTACCAGGGGAAAAAACTGGAACTCGAACAAGCCATGCAGGAATGGGAATTGGCTCAATCGGAACTGGAAGACGCTGAATAACCAAATGCCTATGGAATCCTTCTCCCTTTTCTTGCAAGTAGATACCACCAGTGTGGGGTATAAGGTCGGGCTCCAAATTGGAAGCTGGCTCCCTTTTCTTGTCATTGCCATTATCGCCCTGCTGATCATCGTCAAAGGGTACCGGCATAAAGGAGAGGAGTGACGCGAGGTACGAAGTACGATTTTTGAGGGTAGGTGGTTGGGTTATTTGTTCGTTTTTTCGAATTCGGATTTCATCACATCTGGATCTATATCGAGGAGTTCTTTAAACGCCAAGGGTTGGATGCGGGAGGGATCGAAACGGAAGAGCCAATAGTTGTTCCCTTCCGGGATATTTTTGACCATGCTCAGGCTGTACTCGTAGTATTTGCTTTGCCAGTATTCAAAATTCACGTTGGCCTGCAACTGGATACGGAGCAAATTGGGGATGGTTCCTTTAGCCAACCCGTAGGTAGGGGGAGCGATAAGTTTCCATCCTCCGTTGTTCGTGATTTGGTCGAGTTGCGACACGATAAGCGCCAGTTCATAAGGAAGTTCCTGTCCCCGGATCGTCTTCGTATATTCTCCTTCGAATATCCGGATCATGGTGACCGGCGCGTAGAATTGGGAAATGGGAAATTCCTCCGGAATACGCCAGAGATTGGCGCTTTCGATCGATTGTTTGAGCGTCGTCCACTGGGCTTCGGGGAGTTGCTGCAGGTGGGTACCCATCAACGACGTATACGCTTTTCCTTCGTAGGTAACATGTCCTGTTTGATACACGCTTAGAATAAAGTCTGGGCATCCTTTTTGGGAACAATACCGCGTGTATTCCAGGATCTTGACCTTTTCTGCTGCCCCTCCGCCCGCGGAGATCAGGGAGCAGCCCGAAGCAAGTAATAACAGGGGGAGTACCAGGCCGTAGACAAAGGGCTTCATAAGGGTAAACTTTTGGGGTAAGGGGGAAAATAGGTGTTATGTTAAAAGGGAGACGAAAATCCTAAAATCGTTGCATGCTGGCACGGGTAACCTCTTTGGGCACGAGGATGATCTCGGTTCTTCGGTTCTGGGATTGCCCTTCCTTGGTATTATTGGAGGCAACTGGCGCATAAGCGCCTCTTCCGGCCGCTGTCAGCCGTTGAGGGGCTATCCCTTGGGCGATCAATTCCTTGCATACCGCTAATGCCCTGGCGGTGCTTAATTCCCAGTTTCGGTCGGGAGAGCCGGTGTTATCGGTATGTCCTTCGACGATGATATCCATGTCGGGTTCCTGGTTCAGCGCAGCGGCGACGGAGCGCAGCGTCGTTTTCCCTCGATTGTCCAATTGGCTCGATCCGGACCTGAAAAGCAGATCCTGGCTGACGGTGATGTAGATCCGGTCGGAGGTCTGCCGGACGGACAAATTTTTGTCCTCAATATTCTCTTGAAGCGACGTGTTCAGGTTGCTTTGAGCCCGGCTGAGGCTTTGGTCTCTTGCCTCCAGTTGCGCCTGCAGGTCCATGATTTCCTGATTCCTGACGTTGAGGGTTTTGGCGTATTGGCTTTCCATCGATTGGAGGCGTTGTTCCCGTAGGGTAAGTTCTTGTTGTAGCTTGGTTAGTTTTTGGTATTGGTCCTGAACTTCTACCGTCCGGGAGTCAGCCTGATTGCGCAGGCTTTGCTGCATGTCGGAGGAGGTATTCAGCATCTCCCGGTTTTGGTTCATGATGTTGGTGTACCGCTGGAGCAGTTCCTGATAGCTTTGGTTCAGGCTGATGTTGGTGGAGCGCAATTGCTCGACGGTTCGCAGGGTTTGAAGGTAATCGGCATTTAGTTCCTGGAACTCGGAGCTTTCTTCCAGGCTAAGCTGGTGGATGGAATCCTGAAACGCCACTTTCTTTTCCAGTGCGGCTTTTTGGTTGGCCAGGTCGAGGTATTGCCTTTGCGGAACGCAACTTCCTAAACTCAAAAAGAGCGCTGCCGCCCATATTGCTAAGCTAAATTTTTTCATGGCATTGTTTTTTGAACGAATCCGGATTGCAGGGCAACCGGTCTGGGACGATCACGAGGCACAATTGCTGAACAAAGCAGGGACTGTCTCAAAAAGCCGTTATTCGCCGCCGGCTTGAACTATTTTTTGGCGGCAAAGCGCAAGAACAAGCTTTTGAGAAAGCCCCTTCTCCGTTCATGTTATAAACAAATATAAAGGAATTTATCCAATCCGTTTCTTCAAAGGTTTCCCGAGAAAGGCGGAGAAAAAACAAGACGTTGTTTACCTTTATACGCGTCTTTTACCAGGCGTTTGTTTCAGGCAAAATACCAAAGCCTCTTGGAACGTTAGGCAAAAAATTGGTTTTTATGAAAGGATTGATATTAGGCGTATTGGCATTCGCGCTTACTCAGGCTTCCGCGAGCGCCCAGTACGGGGCTATGACCTTAAGCGTGGGTCAGGGAAGCGGAAAAACAGGAACTACCGTTTGCGTAAATCTTAACGCAGCGGCTATGCGAAAGATTATTTCCATGCAATATTCCCTGAAATGGGATAGCAACGCGCTGGAATTCGTCCAGGTGCGGAATTTTCGCCTGCCGGGACTTACCCAGGAAAATTTCGGGATGACCAAAACCAAGGAAGGCATCCTGACCTTCGCATGGATCGACAATTCCCTCAAGGGCGTAGATCTTCCGGATGGAACGCCCCTGTATCAGATTTGTTTCAAAATCAAGGGTAAAGCAGGCTCGGCTACTACCGTGTCCCTGTCTCCTAAACCAACCCCTTTTGAAGTGATCAATGCGTTTGAGCAGTACATTCAGTTGGTAGGCGTGGCAGGGAAGGTGGTGGTTAGTCGTTAGTGGTTGGTGGTACTAACCACCAACCACTAACCACCAACCACTAATACGCTATAGCTCCCAAATCGACGACAAAGCCGGTGATTTTAAATTTCTTTTGAGGTTGTTGTTGTACGTCCGGGCTTGGTCCTCTGATTGGAATGGTCCGAGGAGCATTTTGTATTGGGGCGTTTTGCCATCTGCGCCAGGTTCAACGCTGACGAGGATATTGTCGAACCATTTGCTTTGGAGCTGCGTGATTTGCTGGAGCAAGTTGTCCGGGTTGTTTAAGGACATCACCTGGACGCCATAGCCTCTGTTGGCGGATTGGTGCAGGGCAATTTTAAACAAGCCGAATTTCTGGTTTGGATCCCGGACAAGGGGAAAACCTTTTCATTCACCTGAGCGGGGGCTGTATCAGGGCTTTTGGCTGCAGTGGTTGATTTGGGCGGCGTTTCCGCTTTCACTGCCTGCGCTTTTGCGGGGGTGGCGGGATCGGTAACCGGAGGCGTATTTACCTTTGGCGGGGAGACGCTGGGCTCCGCCGGTTTGGGTTGGGTAGTTTGGGCTACTTTGCCGACCACTTCCAAAACCACGTTGGCGGTGCTGCTTTCGTTGTTTAACCCAATCCGCCTGCCAGCGGCGGAAGAGAGTTCGATAATCCTGCCTGAAATATAGGGCCCACGGTCATTAACCGTAACAACGACCGACCTTCTGGAGGATTCGTCGGTGCGGGTAACGCGCAGTTGGGTTCCCATCGGATGGATTTTGTGGGCGGCTGTCAGCTGGTTTTTATCATAAGGCTGGCCTGAAGCGGTCTTGCTTCCCTGGAAGCTGGCCTGGTAAACCGCCGCGATACCGGTTTCCTGTGCCTGAAGAACCGGGTGTGCCAAAAGCATGGCAAAAAGGGCTAGAATCGAAAAGGACTTGTTCATGTGGAACCATTTTAGTGATACTACATCAAATATACCAAATTACCTGCGTTAAACAATGTTTTCGCAAAGCAATTGTATGGCTGGCTCGGATTGGTTGATACCGGCCCGAACAAAATGGTAAAACTGGAAAAAAGGAGGGTATGGAAACCCAAAGCTGTCCTAGATAACCGACCGCAGTCCATGCAGAAGCCCAAGGGCGATGAGAATCGAGCCGATGATTTTGTTCATCCACAAACCGACGAACGATAACCGGGCAATGATAAGCTGACTCAGCCGGGCGTAGGTCAGCAAAGCAAACAACTTCCCGAAACCAACACCCAACAGGAAGGCGAGAATCAAGGGAAGGGCCATATGCGTTGTCAGGGTCAGTTGCTGGGCGGTTTTAAGGTATGCCAGCACGACTACCCAAAATGGAATCGCTTGGGGGTTCATTACGGCAATGACAAACCCGTGCAGAAAATCCCCCTGGTCGGAAGATTTTTTATCCTCTTCCCTGGGCTTTTTTAAAAAAAACATAGCCCCCATCCCGACAAACACCAGAACGGCAAGTGTTTTGGCGACCCAGCTTTCCTCGATCCACTGGCTGACAGACAGGCCGAAACGCAACGCTACCAACGACTGAGGGATTTCCACCAGGGCGGCGGCAAGGGAAAAGAAAAAGGCGCTTCGGAAATTCCGGCTGATCGCCGTATCGATTACCGATAAATTAATGGGCCCGAATGGCATGGTGCCCAGATAGCCTATGATAAAGACCAAAAAAAAGATCAACAGAGGCGTTGCTTCCAAAGTGTTCGTTTTCTGCCGCAAAGATCCGCAGGATTTTCGAAAAATGCCAAGCAAATGGCATTGTTAGCAATAATTTAAACTTGAGTTGCCTCCTGCCCATGGTCCTGGTTTTCAGAAGGTGAACCGAAACGGCTTGTTTTTTGTATTTTTATGGCCGAAATTCCGGCAGAACCAAAGGAAACGAATCATGAGCAAGCAGGGAAGGGTCCTGGTCGCAATGAGTGGAGGAATCGATAGCACCGTCACCGCTATGCTATTGCACGAGCAGGGGTATCAGGTGATTGGGATCACGATGAAAACCTGGGATTACGCCAACTCCGGAGGCGCAAAAAAGGAAACCGGTTGTTGCAGCCTGGATTCCATCAACGATGCGCGGCAGGTGGCCGTAAATATGGGGTTTCCTCATTTTATCATCGATATACGGGAGGAGTTTGGCGATTATGTGATCGATAACTTTGTGGAGGAGTACCTGGCAGGAAGAACCCCCAATCCTTGCGTCCTCTGCAATACCCATATCAAGTGGAACGCCCTCCTCAAAAAAGCAGATGCGCTGGATTGCGAGTTCATCGCTACCGGGCATTACGCGCAGATCGCGGAGCTCGGCGGGAGGAAATATATTCGCCGGCCGGCCGACCGGCATAAGGACCAATCCTACGTGCTCTGGGGATTGAGCCAGGAAGCCCTCCACCGCAGCCGTTTCCCTTTGGGGCAACTGACCAAGCCCGAAGTGCGGCAAATTGCCTTCGATGCCGGGTATGCCGATCTGTCCAGGAAAGCCGAAAGCTATGAGATTTGCTTTGTCCCGGACAACGATTACCGGGGGTTTCTCAAACGCAAAGCGCCGGGACTGGAGGCCCAACTGGCCGGAGGCCTTTTTGTGAATTCAAAGGGAGAGACGCTGGGCAAACATCAGGGCTACCCTTTTTATACCATCGGCCAGAGAAAAGGCCTGGGGATGGCTTTTGGCGAGCCCATGTTCGTAACGGACATCCTGCCCGAGTCCAATACCGTGGTCCTGGGCCCCGTAGACGAACTCGTGCGCAACGGCATGCAAGTGTATCAGATCAACTGGCAAAAGTATGCTTCTGTTTCCCCGGGGCTGGAAGTCGCAACCAAGATCCGGTACAAAAGCGAACCGGCGTTGAGCTTGATTTCTCCCATGGAAAACGGACGCATCGCCGTAGAATTTTTGGCCAACGTGAGCGGGGTAGCCCCCGGCCAATCCGCCGTTTTTTTTGAAGGGGACGACCTCGTTGGAGGAGGAATCATCCATAGCGGGTTTTTAGCTACTGCACGCGAATGAACAAAGCATCCTGTTGGATCCTATTGGGTTTTTTAAGCCTTTCCTGCTCGGTGCAGGAAACGGAAGAGTATTCGATAGACCGCGCGTATGACTACTTTCCGCTGCGCCTAGGAGAAACGCGCCTATTCGCTCTGGACAGCCTTGTTTTTGACCCGGCGCCTTCCGGAACCCGTATCGATAGCAGCAGGACCTATGTTATGGAAATCGTCCGGGACACCCTCCGGGATCTCTCAGGAAACCCCTATTACCGCATCGAACGATACGAACGCAAGGATTCTGTTGCGCCATGGAAATTGAACAGGGTGGCGACGGAGCGATTGGACGGTCAGCGTCTGGTCCGTACGGAGGACAATCTTCCTCTGGTTAAGATGGTTTTTCCACCCTCCTTCGGCCTAACCTGGAACGCCCTGGTTTTTGCCGGGGAGAACCGGAAAGTGGAAGTGGCCGGAGAAACCCTGGAAATGTTTAAAGGCTGGTCGCCCCGTATGGAGGAATTCGACGCCCCGTTCAGCTACGCGGGCAAGACGTATGCATCGACGCTTGGGATCAACGTAGCGGATTTTGATTCTAAAATCGAACTGCGACGTATTAAGGAACGCTATGCCAAAGAGGTTGGTCTCGTTTACCGGGAGTTGTATATTTTGGACACCCAATGCATCGCCGCTTGCCAAAACCAGCCCTGGGAGAAAAAAGCCGAGAAAGGCTTTATCCTTCGGGAATGGAGACTGAATTGATTCGCTGCTTATGCAAGACACCGAGTTTATTGCAATAGGAAAAACCGGCCGCACCCATGGTACTTCCGGAGCCCTGAAGATCCTGATCGACGATCGGTATCTGGAGGATTTTGTACAATCCGATTTGGTCTTCCTGGAAATTAAAGGGAAAATTATTCCTTATTTCATTGAGGAGATCCTGGAAGCCAATGCGTTGCTGGTCAAGCTGGAAGAAATTGATTCCCCTGAAGACGCCCATGCGCTCTGTGGAAAAACGGCCTACCTGCGCAAAGCAGATCTCCTTCCGGAAAACGCACGGGAATCTTCCTCCCTCGAACAGTATGAGCGGTTTGTGGGGTTCTTGATCAAGGACGCCCGCCTTGGCCCGCTTGGCCAAATGGAATCCATCCTGGAACTGCCCCAGCAATTCCTCGCGGCGATTACCTATCAGGGAAAAGAACGGCTTATTCCTATGCACCCGCAATTGATCCTCGGCGTGGATCAGGACCTGAAGGAAATCCGAATGGAACTTCCGGAGGGGATTCTGGATATGTAGGCGTTTTTCCCAGCAGGTTTTCTTTGCCCGGAAACGCCTCTTTTGCCCGATTTTTTCAAACCGCTTTTTTATTACCGTTTCCTGTTCGGCCTTCCTTCCTTTTTTCGATTTTTCCGTTATTTTTAGCATTCGTGCAGTAACTTTAGTTTGGAAAAAGGAAGATATGAGAAATGCTTTTTTTAAGGGCTGCCTCGGGCTATTCGGAGTCGTGTGCTCGCTTTGTTTTCTGGGAAACGGTTTGCAGGGGCGAACTCCAGCAGGATTTTCTGACTGGGGGGATGCGGGCATTTGCTTGGCCGATAAGGATGCCGGTAAGGGCGCTAAGCCTGCCCTGTTCACATTCGTGAAAACCGCCGATGACGATGGGTTTACCGTCTATTTCAAAAAGCCGTCCGGCTGGGGCAGTTCGACCAAAATCCATTACTGGGACCGGCAGCCCGGAGGGAGTTCCACTGCCTGGCCCGGCGAAAACATGACCTTGTGCGCCAACGGGTGGTATTATTTTACCTTCCATTCGACGACCAGCACCAATCTGATTTTCAATGACGGAACAAATCAAACGGGAAACCTCTCGCGTAGCATGGACGGGTGGTACGACGACGGCGTTTGGTCTTCAACAGGCTCCTGCACGCCGCCCAACATAACCGTTTCGCCGCCCATTCCGACCCCCGATGAACCGGTGACGATTACCTTTGACGCGACCGGATCGGCATTGGCCGGACTGCCCAAGGTCTATTTCCATTCAGGTGTTTCAGCTACGCTGGGAGCTTCCACCAACTTTGATTACTCCAAAGGGAACTGGGGGCAGGACGATGGGGTCGGAGAGATGACGAATACCGGCGGGAATATCTGGCAAATTGTCCTGCCTTCGCTTCGATCCTATTTCAATGTGCCTTCCACCGCCGATGTGTTTGGGTTGAATTTCCTGTTTCGAAGCGCAAACGGAGCAGCAAAAGAAGACAACAGCGGGGCCAATTACTTTAACCCGGTCAATACGGGCAATTATTTTACGGTTACCAACCCGGCGTCCTCTCCCCATTTGGCGCTGATCGGTACGCCCTTTAACCTGACGTCTACCGCCAATACCGCGCCGCAAAACTGGACCCTGGAAGAGGTAGACGCCAATGATGTGGTCATTTCCCAAATTGCCACACAAACCGGAGGCGCTTCCTTTACCCATGCGCTGACCCTTGCCGATATTTCTTTGCGGCGCTTTAAGATCAGCGCCGGTTTCCCTGGAGAGACCAAAGCCAAGTTTTTTGAGGCCCAGGGATTCGGCCCGCTCTGCACCACTGCGCGCCCTTCCTGGACCCGGCCGGGGATCAATTACCATACCGGCGATCCGACTAAAGTCACCCTGGTGCTCCACGCGCCAACCTATACCCGGTTTAAGAAAGGAACCGGCGTCCAATCCGGCACGAATCCCACCACGCCTAAAAACGTGGTGCACGTGATCGGGAGTTTCAACAACTGGGCCATCAGCGAATCCTATAAGCTCTGCCGGGACACCGACGGCTGGAACGGGACTACCGACAGCGACGGCGACGGCGACCGGGGCGATTACTGGTGGATCGAGCTTTCCGGCTTGACCCCGGGGCAGGAGTACGTCTTCCAGTACCTGATCGATGGAAACCTGCAGGTGGCCGACCCGTATGCAGAGAAAATTTCCGATCCTGATGATGGCTATATCGACTCTTCTACCTATCCCAGTCTAATCGCTTACCCTTCTTCCTATACTGGCGGGCATCGGGCTTCTGTATTGCAGACCAATCAGGGGACGTTTTCCTGGACGTCCCCGGCGTTCAGTACTCCTTCTACGAATAACCTCAATATTTACGAGTTGCATTTCCGCGACTTTACCGACGAAGGGACCTACCTGGCGGCTATCGATAAATTGGATTATCTCAAAGCCTTGGGAATCAATGCCATTCACGTGATGACGGTTTCCGAGTTTGAGGGCAATTCGAGTTGGGGATACAACCCCAACTTCTATTTTGCGCCAGACAAAGCCTATGGGACCAAAAACGACCTCAAGAAGTTTATCAACGAATGCCATAAACGCCAGATACAAGTATTTAACGACCTGGTACTCAGCCATGCCTTTTATTCCAACGTCATGGCGCGCATGTACTGGAATACCGCTCAGAACAAACCGGCCAACGACAACCCCTGGTTCAACCCCGACCACAAAGCCGTGGCGGATCCCGCCGGGTGGTGGGGCGTCGACTGGAACCACGAAAGCGAACATACCCAGAATATGGTGGACAGCATCCTGAATTTCTGGCTTCAGGAATACAACTTCGACGGGTTTCGGTTTGACTTCACGAAAGGGTTTACCCAAACCGCACAGGATGCGGGCGACCCCTGGGCCAGCTCGTACGACCAGGACCGCATCGACCTGCTTAAACGCATGGTAGACTCCATGTGGACGAATAACCCGGGCTCTGTCGCCATCTTCGAACATTTGGCCGAAAATGCTGAAGACAAAGTGCTGGCCGATTTTGGCATCCTGATGTGGAGTGGGGTAGGGCATCACAATGCGGTGAAAAACTTTATCCTTGGGTGGAACGCAGACAACCCCGACATCTACACCTCCGGCATCTACAATGCATCCGGCCGCAATTTCAATTTCGCCAACTGGATGAGTTACATGGAAAGCCACGACGAGGAGCGCCAGGCAGTGGAGGTTATAACGTATGGGAAAAACATCAGCGGCGAGGCCGATGCGGCACTTAAGCTATCCAAAACCGTCGATCGGCTGAAATTGGGGGCTTCCTTCAACCTGCTTTTTCCGGGGCCGCGCATGCTTTGGCAGTTTGAGGAACTTGCCTACGATATATCCATTAATTTCAACGGACGAACAGGCGAAAAGCCGGTCCATTGGGAATATTTCGACGATCCTACCCGGAGGGAGTTATTCCGCCAAATGTCGACCCTGCTTTATTTGCGCAATACCTACCCGCTTTATGCGACTACGCCCAATTACGATAATATCGGTTGGGGCGCTAATGCCATAACTACTCCGCGGCGGATGGCCCTGAACGACGGCAACGGACACTACGTGATCGTCATCGGAAACCTCGATCCGGATGCGGGGCACGACGCCTACCCAAGTTACAACGCCACCGGTACCTGGTACCGCTACAACGGAGATCCGGCGGTGGATGGTACTTCTTTTACGGTTTCCAACGCGGGGTCTGCGTATTTCCTCCAGCCCAGCGAGGTGCTGGTGCTGACCAACTTCCCGGTCAATAATCCCGTTCTGGACGCTACCATGGTCAAGGCATCTGCCCGCACCCTGCTGGGCGGCCCCTTCGAATCAACTACCGGCCTGATGCGGGACGATCTGCGGGCATTGGGCTATATTCCCACTGCCGAGCCGTACACAGCCTTAGGGTATACCTACACCGGCGGAGCAGGAGGCGAAACCATCAATCCTTCCATGCTCGCCGTAACCGGCGAAGACGCCATCGTAGATTGGGTGGTGCTGGAGCTGAGAAGCGAAGCCACCCCCGGTACTGTAACAAAATCCAGGCCCGCATTGCTTCAGCGCGATGGCGATATCGTCGATCTGGATGGGACCACAACCGCCATCGCTTTTTCGGGGGTTACTCCTGGGGAGTATTACGTTACCGTTAGGCATCGCAACCACCTGGGTATAGCTTCGGCGTCGGCGGTTTATTTAAGCCCGGTGGCCTGCGCACTGGACTTTGCCCGGGGCGCCAGCGCAACTTATGGGAGCAATGCCCAGCAGGATTTGGGAGGCGGCAAGATGGGATTCTGGCCGGGCGACGGCAATGGTAATGGCCAGGTTCAAAATACCGACGTGGAAGAAGTGTGGAAGGGCCAAGTTGGATTGTCGGGGTATTTAAAGGGAGATTTTAACTTGAATGGTCAGGCCCAAAATACTGATCTGGAAAGCTACTGGAAAATTAGTGTGGGAAAAGGAACGCAGATGCCTCAGAATTGATCAAATAATTCAAATTATTAAGCGCCCTGATACAGGATACAATTGGATGGTTATGAGTAAAAGACTGGTTTTTCTAATTTTTGCGCTCAAGCTTGGTTTCGGATTTGGTCAAACCCTGACCTTCACCTTGTCCAACCCCCAGGTAGTCAATGGAGGTGCAGATTTTCAATTTGATGTGCAACTGCATGCGAGCGCTTCGGGGAGTTTTCATATCCGTGGGCAGGTGTATCTGAACTACAATACGGCGGCCTTCGGAAGTAGTATTGCCAGCGGGGTAACCGTAACTCGTTTAAACCTTTTGAATGAAACAGCGGAAGTTTTTGGCAGCACGGTAAATAAGTACGCAATAGTTAATACGGTGAATAATGCCTCTTCCATTTTGGCCATCACCTGGGAAGGGGTCTTTATGGCCGCGCCTCCAAGTGCATTAGCTCATACCGAAGTACCTACTTCTCCTGCCGATCTGTTGCGCATTCGCATTCCAATTGTAAATTCAGCAGTGTTGGCTGGAATCTCTTTCAATGAAGGCTTGATGAACGGGGAGCAATTTAAAATCGTTGGGGCAAACGACAACGACCCCTACGGCAACCCGAACAATTACAACAACAACGGGTTTGCGCTTCAGCCTTTGCCTTTGCGCCTGGTGTCCTTTACAGCGGAAGTAGCCGGGGAGGATATTCGTTTGGCCTGGCAATCCGAGGCGGAAGTCAACTTCTCTGGGTTTGAAGTAGAGCGCTCCGAGACCGGCGCCCAGTTTTTTGTGCTGGGTTGGGTTAAAAGCCTGGGCCTCCAGGGGCGTAACCAGTACGAATTTATTGATCGGTCGGCACTACCGGGCAGACGCTCCTTCTACCGCCTTAAAATGACGGATCTCGACGGCAGTTTCGACTATTCGCCGGTCCGAAGCGCGATGATCCCTCACAGCCGGGCGGCCCCGGTGTTGTTTCCCAACCCCACCGCCTCCCACCTTTTAGCCGACTTGAGCGCCTTTGCTCCGGGCCAGCCGTTCCAGGTGGAGGTTTTCGACTTGTCGGGAAAAAAACTGCATGCCTTTTCCCTCAGGAACCCGGGCGGCGCCGCAACGCCGCTTTGGACGGCAGACCGGTTTCCCAAAGGGATTTACCTGGTCCGCCTCGCCGCCGAAAACGGGGACGTTTTTGTGGAGCGGGTGGTAGTGGAGTAGGGGCAAATCGTTAAACGCGGCTAATTAACCCTTTCAATTAAAACCTTATGAGACTAATCTTAACCATCGCCGGTATTTTTTTATCAGGTTTGGTTCCCCTAAACCTATTCGCTCAATATTATGTTCGTGGCGATCATAATTCGTGGAGCACAACCGATCAGTTAACTTTAAAATCGGGATTAGGTGGAGGAACCTCCTTTTATGGAGTTACTTTCCATGCCGTTTTTGATAACCAATTCAAGATTGCTAACTCTGATTATTCTCACCAATGGTCATCCGGATATTGGATTACGGGATATAACCAAATGTGGACTATCCCTGCAAATGGTGCAAATGCAACATGGAAGGGCAGTCCTTCCTATTATATTCATGTTACTTCGCAAAACCCTACTAGTTATGCTGGCTCAAGTCTGGCCCTTGGGATTATGACTTTGTCGGCTTATCCTGTCGGGATTTCTTCTGTATCTCAAATTGGTACGTTTGTTGACGGAATTTATCAATCATCCAGTGCGGGAAATCAAACTGTCAATATTACCCTAAGCTCCAATAAATCCTCAGAAGAAAATGTTTATCTTAGGTACACGACAAATAACTGGGCTTCGGATGGTTGGGTTTTAGCGACCGGCTCAGGGACCTCCTATTCCGCCGAAATTCCTGGACAAATAAATGGAACTACGGTTATTTATTATGTTCTTACCACCACTTTGGCGTCCACAGGAAGCTCTGACCTTGATAACTTTCCGGATTTAATGACAATAAATTATAGTAATAATTCAGGAAGTAACTATTCGTATAAAATAAATACCGCGCTTCCGGTTCACCTCGCTTCTTTCCGCTCTCTTCCCCAAACCCATGCTATCCAGCTCCTCTGGTCCACCTCCTCCGAAATCAACAACTCCCATTTTGAAGTAGAGCGCTCCGCCAACGGCAGCGATTGGGAACTACTGGCTAACGTAGACGGCTACGGAACCACGAGCACCCCAAGGGACTATGTTTTTGAAGACCGCACGCCGCTTGCCGGGTTGAACTACTACCGCCTCCGCCAGGTGGATTTTGACGGGACGTTTACTTTTTCTCCGGTCGTAGTCGAAAGCATGGAAACCCTGGACGCCAGCGCGCTTCAGGTGTGGCCGGTTCCGGCCGCTACGACGGTTAACCTTCGCTGGAACGGCGCCGTGGAGACTACCGTTGAGGTATTGGATGCCCAGGGCCGCCTGCTTCGTACGCTGCGCATCGCGCCCAATGGGCAATTCGAACTACCCGTAGGGGAGTTTTCCAGTTCCCTGTTGTTTTTGAGAACGGTCAACGCCCAAGGCGAAGTAAGTATTCGAAAAGTTGTCCTAATGTAGCCTGTAGCTCGGATTTTCAATCCGAGGATGTTTATCGGATTTTCAATCCGAGGATGTTTATCGGATTTTCAATCCGATACTGTTCAGCGGATTGAAAATCCGCAAAACAGTCCCGGATTGAAAATCCGGGCTACAGGATTGAAAATCCGCAAAACAGTCCCGGATTGAAAATCCGGGCTACACCGGGTTGTCTTTAGTTGCCGGGCTGAGTAATCTCGAAGTCCTCTTTTTTCTTGCTGTCGGCTACCATCTTCCGCACGTCGGCGAGCAGTTGCTTGGCATCGTAGATGATCCCGTCTTTGATGGTGTATTTGACGCCGCCAACGCGCACGATTTCGTTCTTGTCGGTGAGCTTGATCGCGCCGGTTCCGTAAAGGACCTGGAGGTTTTCGAGGGGGTTGACGTCAATGAGAACCATATCTGCGAGTTTGCCGGGTTCGATGGTGCCAAGCTGGTCCCCAACGCCCAGTGCCTGGGCGCCATTGAGGGTGGCCGACCGGATCACTTCCAGCGGATGAAACCCTGCCTCGCGAATCAGTTCCAGCTCGCGGACATAGGCAAAGCCGTATAGCTGGAAAATAAAACCGGAATCGGAGCCAGCGGTCACCCGGCCTCCCCGGTTTTTGTACTCGTTGATGAAGGCCATCCAAAGCCGGTAGTTTTCTTTCCAGGCCACTTCCTGTTCGGTGCCCCAGGAATGCCAGTACGACCCGTGGGAAATGCGGCTGGGCAGGTAAAAGCGCCAAAGCGAGGGCATGGTGTATTCCTCGTGCCATTCTGCCCGGCGGGCCCGCATCAGGTCGCGGTTGGCTTCGTAGATGTTAAAGGTGGGATCGATGGTAAAGTCGAGATCCAGCAGCTCTTGCATCACCTTATTCCAATGACTGGAGTAGGGCGGAGCAGCCTGCTTCCACAAGCGGCCGGCTTCTTCGAAGCGGTGCTGCTCGTTGGCGTAGTTGTAGTCCAGCGGGTAGTTCTGCACCGTGCGATCCTGAAACAACGCTTCAGGAAGCCCGTACCAATGTTCCATCGACGTGAGCCCCGACCGGGCCGATTGAAGCACGTTCCAGCGGGCCACGTCCATCTGCGCGTGGTGGCAGGCGGAGCGCAAACCGAGTTTTTTGTTTTCCTCCAGGGCGGCGGCCATGATCTCCGGCGGGGCGCCGAAGAACTTAATCCCGTCCGCGCCGCGTTTTTGGTTTTCCCTTACCCATTCGCGGGCCTGTTCCGGAGTAGAAATAGGGGATTGGCGGCCGGACCCAAAAGCCGTATAGGCAAAGATCCTCGGCGCGGTAATTTCATTTTTCAGGCTCCGTGCTTTGTGTTCCAGCACCCAGTCCAACCCGTTCCCCGCCGAAGGGTCGCGGATCGTGGTGATGCCGTGGCCCATCCAGATTTTGAAGACGTATTCCGCATCAGCCCCCTGAGCCTGCCCTCCGATATGCCCGTGCATGTCCACGAAACCAGGAAGCAAGTACATGCCCTCTGCCTGGAGTTCCTTTCCTCCGGTTTTTAACTGAGGCCTCCCCTTGGGATCGATGGGAACCCCCGGGTACCCTACGTTGCGGACTTCCTTGATCAGGTTGTTTTCTACAACGACGTCCACCGGTCCAACAGGAGGCGCTCCGTTGCCATTAATCAGGGTGACTCCCCGGATGATCAATTGAGGATAGGGACCTTCTCCTTCTTTTCGATCGGGAGATTTTTTAACCTGCCCAGCAAGGGCCCCCGCCAAAAAGAGCATTAAAACCGCGATAAATGGTTTTTTCATACGTAATTCGGTTGCGAATTAAAAAAATATCCTGTTTGCCGAGGCAAAATAAAAACATTCTATGGAAAAGGAAGGCGCTTCCTTGAAGACCTTTTGGCGATCGTCGAATATTGCAATGATTTTTGTTTTCCCCTTAAACTAATTTGCTTTTTTTGCATTCCATATTTTGGTCACCTGCAAAAATGGGAATGCTTCGGCCTTGGGGTTCCGAACTTCTCAATCAATAGGATGTTTGACGATCTATGACTATGAAGCGATTTTTTGTCTGGTTCCTTTATTTTGTCCTGGCAACCGCCGTTTGGGGGCAGCAAACGATTCTGGAAACCACGATTCAAATGGCGGATTTGTATAGCGGCAACCCCATACCGGTTCGGCTGGCAGGCCAATCTTCGGGGTTTACGGTTCAACCTGTGGATAAGAATATGAGCCGCTTTTCTATCCAGTGGGAAGACGGAATGTCCTGGAATCTTCGTTTCGGCGAAGAGATCACCCTGACGGATCAATCCGGGGAGCTTCTTCTCTCCAGCTTTCAGGGTAAAACCTATTTCCCTATCGAAA
The DNA here is from genome assembly GCA_016713275.1 of Haliscomenobacter sp. Classification (GTDB taxonomy): domain Bacteria; phylum Bacteroidota; class Bacteroidia; order Chitinophagales; family Saprospiraceae; genus JADJPL01. Next base: position 183,204 of record JADJPL010000005.1, on the reverse strand, counting down.
CCAGGCTGCTTCAGCGGCAGGTGGCGGACTACGGGGTCAATTTCATGAACGATAAGGACGAAAAGGTCTTCTCCGCTACCCGCTACTTTGAAGGGCTTTTTCCTTCCAGCGTGGACATTTGGATGAAGGCCTGGTCGGAACAGCCAGTGCCCAATGAATTGGTCGTGGCTGCCCTGATCGAAATCCTCCGGCAGATTTACTTCTTTGAAGGGTAAGTTTTCTAAAAGCATAAATCAACAGCCGGGGCCGTCTCAAAAGACCACGCCTTGCCTCCGGCATGAAATTTTATTTTTTTGGCAAAACAGTCTTTTGAGACAGCCCCGGCTGTTTTATTTCACGGGGCCAGCAAAGCGAAATTTGCAGCTGCGCCTTAGAACCGGAATTTGTTCATCCATAAGTTTAAATTCCCTCCGGAGGCGCCTGCCGCTGAATCTTTTTTGCTCAAAAACTCCTCTTTAGCTGGGAAAGAAAGCAACGACCTGCCCAATTTGGCTAACTGGCCGTTCAGGGTTTTGACCTGGGTGTCGAGAACCGATTGTATCCGTTTTTGGAACGCGTCAATCGATTTTTCAATCAACGCGGCGCGGTTGACTTGAGAATCCGTAGGTTTCCCCGGAAAGGTGCTGACTTGCCGGTAAAGGTCCCCGAGCTGTTCTACCAGGCGTTCGTCTTCATTGACGTAGCCATCGCCTTCCGTAGATACGATGTTTTTACGCTCCGATTCCACGGTTTGGGCAAGGGCTAGAAGCGCTGCTTTGAGCTTGGCATCCTTTTTACTGGTCAGGGAATCCGCTGCCTTACGGGCCTGGTTTTCCAACGTTATCAGGACCTCGTGCTGGTAAGCCATCGTTTCTGTCAACGCGTAGAGCTTCATCGTGGTTTCTTTCTGCACCGAGCGTTCCGCAGGGGTGAACGGCGATTGGGGGTCGTGGATCAGGGAAATGGTCGTTTCATAGGCGCTTTTGTCTTTAACTACTTTCACCTGGTAATCTCCGGCAGGGAAATTGGGGCCAAACAGGTTTCCCGCAATCGCCTGGATGTTTTTACTGGGCACCGTTTTAGGCTTTTCGAGGGTGGTTGGCATTTCCACGATATTGATGCCGGCGCTTTTCCCCGCCGGCAATGTTTTCAGCAACTGGCCATCCTTCCAGACCTCGATGTACATTTTGCCAAAGGTATGCCGCTTGCTCATGTAATATATGATCTGCGCTGCGGAGCTGGGGTTGGGACCCAAAAACACACCGTTCCCCCCATACCATCCAGTAGTTCCTTCCGGGTCGCGTAAAATGGCAGGGCCGGCATCCAGAAACTGGAAGGGTTTGTTCATCGCGTCCGCCGTAATTTGCCGCAAAGGGGAAATATTGTCTATAATAGCGATCCCGCGGCCATGGGTTGCCAACACGAGCGAATGATCTCGGGGATGAATGACCGGGTCGTGTACCGCTACTTTGGGAAGGTTGTTGCTGAAGCGGCCCCAGTTTTTGCCTCCATCCAGACTGATAAACAACCCCAGTTCCGTTCCAAGGAAAAGCAGCTGAGCATTTACCAGGTCCTCCTTGATGCAAAAGGCATAGCCTTCGGCTTGAGGGGTGCTTATACTTGCCCAGGTTTTGCCAAGGTCGGTGGTTTTGTACACGTAGGTTTTCATGTCGCCGGTTCGGTGACCGTCGAAGGTTGCATAGGCGGTTTGGGCGTTGAAATGGCTTGGCTCTATATTGGCAACCCAGGTATGGGCAGGAAGCCCAGGGATATTCGCGGCTACGTTCGTCCAGGTTTGGCCTCCGTTTGCGCTGACTTGCAGGTTGCCGTCGTCGGTGCCGGCCAAACGACCTGTCCGTCGGCAGGGGATTCGGCGATGGCATAGATCGTACAGTGGTTTTCGGCCCCGGAATTATCGATACTCAACCCGCCGGATTCTTTTTGCCGCTGTTTTTTAGGGTCGTTGGTGCTCAGGTCGGGGGAAATTCGTTTCCAGGAATCCCCCATGTCTTCGCTTCTGAATAAAAACTGGGACCCGAAATACATTCGGTTAGGATTCGTTGGGCTGATATGGATAGGGGCATTCCAATTGAAGCGGAACTTGGGTTCGGATTCAGAGGGAAACGGGCGGATTTCCTTGGCCAGGCCGGTTTTTTTGTCGAACCGGACCAGGTTGCCACCCTGGTATTCGGCAAATACGATCTGGTGGTTGGCCGGGTGGGGGAAAGACCAGAACCCATCCCCGCCAAAGGTGGGCTTCCAATCGGAATTGGCAATGCCGCCGGGTTTTCGGGAAGGAGCGTACCAGGAACCGTTGTCCTGTAGGCCGCCATATACGTTGAACGGAATTTCATTATCTACGCCCACATGGTAAAACTGGCCAACAGGGAGGTTCATAAACATTTTAAAGGAACTCCCCCTGTCGAAGGATTCGTAAACCCCGCCGTCGGTGCCAATGAGCAGATGCTTGGTGTTGTTCGGGTCGATCCAGATGGCGTGCACGTCCGAGTGAACGGCCTGATTCATGGGCCGCCAGGATTTGCCCCGGTTTTCGCTGACGATCATAGCAAGCCCCGCTTTCATGACGATGCTGTCGTTTTTGGGGTCGGCTACCAGATGCGAAAAATAGAACGGCCGGACGGTGGCGTTGAATTCGTTGCTGACCTTCGTCCAGGCGCCCCCCTGGTCGGTAGACAAATAGAGCCCTTTGCCTTCCTTGCTTTTACATTCCACGGTCAGGTAGATCACCTCGCCGTTGCCCGGCGCTACGGCAATAGCCATTCTTCCCAGGGTTTCTTTTGGGAGGCCCTGATGGATTTTGTTCCAGGTTTTACCGCCATCGGTGCTTTTATATACGCCGCTGTTGCCATTTAACCCGGAATCGAAGAAGTCGGGATACCGGCGGTGGCTCCAAAGGGTGGCGTAAAGGATATCCGGGTTCTTAGGGTCGATATCGAGATCGGTAGCCCCGGCGTGCTCGTCAATGTAGAGGATTTTCTCCCAGGTTTTGCCTCCGTCCGACGTTTTGAAAACGCCCCGTTCGGGGTTCGGGCTCCAGAGGGCGCCCTGAGCGGCTACAAAGACGGTATTTGGACTGGAGGGATGGATAACGATATCGCTGATGCGCTCCGTATTTTTGAGCCCCAGGTGTTCCCAGGCTTTTCCGCCGTTCGTGGTCCGGTAGATCCCATCTCCCACGGAAACGCTGTTGCGCACCCAGGATTCACCGGCGCCCACCCAAACCGTATCCGGGTGGTTTTGGTCGATCGTCACCTTGCCGATGGATTGGCAGTAGTCGTCAAAAACGGGAAGGAATACGGCGCCTCCGCTGGTGGTTTTCCAAAGGCCTCCACCGGCAGTACCTACATAGATAACCTCAGGGCTTCGGTTTACGGCATCAATGGCGGTAATCCGTCCACTGGTGGTTGCCGGCCCGATTTGCCGGGCTTGAAGGTTGCCCAGGATCCGATCCATCTGTGGCTGGGCGAAAAGAGCGGTTGTCGCGCAAATCAACGCAACAGGGAGTATATGTTTGAGCATGTCGGGTTTGATAAAGGATGGAGAGGATGTGGAGGATGTGGAGGAGGTAGAGGAGGTAGAGGATGTAAAAGATGTATCCCCTACATCCTTTATATCCTCTACATCTTTTTCATCTTCTACATCCTATTTTTTCGGGTAATCGAACAGGTTGTTTTCCATGGCCTCGTTAATGGAGATCGCAGAAACGGTGATTTTCTGGATGGAATCCCCTTTGAGTTTCGTTTCCATAAAAAATGGGAACATCAATCCGCTTACCTCCTGGTAGTCGCTAACGAAGGTGTCGGTATACTGGCCTGCGGCGGGGCCGGTTTTTGCAGCGGTTCTGGAAACGATCAGGACGTTGGATTCGGTGTCAAAAAGGTGGTATTCGACGGTTCCGTCCTTTTTGGTCAGCTTGATCTTGTGGCAGGCCGTACCTTCCACGGTTTCCTGGCCTTCCAGGGCGATAGCATGGCCTTTGGAGGCGTAATCCAGCAAAGCGCTTTGAAACTCCTGTTCTTTCATCGGAGCAGCCATTTCATCGGGCATAACCTGGGCGTCGGCGGATCCCTGGAAAGGGTTGATCCACCAGGCAGTGGTTCCATCGTAAGCTTGTACGAGATTTTGCCCCATGACGTTTACATCGACCCGCATCTTGTTTGGGGGCGCATTGAGGATGGTAGCCGAAAACTCCATTCCCTGTGCGGCCATGGTTCCGGCCATCTTGGTCGTTTTCAGCGCGCGCCAATTGTCGATTCCACCAGTCGCTTCGAAGTACTTGGCAACGATCTCATCTGCAGTTTGGGCGTTGGCGGCCAGGGCGCCGGCCACGAGAAAGACGAAAAGAAAAAGGCGTTTGATCATGTTTCCAATTTTTAGTTTAGTTAGAAATCTTCAGCTAGTTAGAAGGAGTTCCATGAGGAATAAAAGAAAATCGATAAACGCCCGCATTGCCAAGATTAGTGGCGTTTATCCATCTTTTAACTCCTCTTCGGCGGATCCGGTTCGCTGGCGGTTTAATAAAAGGAAAACAGGCGTGCCCGCCAGGAGCAATAGAAACCCCCAGTATACCGATTCCTGTCCAGACCCGGCAATGGCCCAGAGGGAATAAAAGAAGGCGAGAAAACCCAGCAACACCGGCCATCCTGGTCTGGCCACTTTGCCTCGTTTATCGCGGCGGAGGCTCATCGCTACATAGGCGGCGGCACAGAAAAGGTAAGGGATGAGCACCGTGATCGTTGCCAGGAGCAGCATGAACTGAAAGGTATTCACCAGGCCCCGGGAATAATTCATGCCCATTAATACAGATACCAGAATACTGGAAATGAGTATCCCAAAGGAAGGGGCTCCTCTGCGGTTGGTTTTGGCAAACAGCGCAGGAAACAGGTTGTCTGCCGCGGCGGCCATAGGCAATTGTCCCTGAATCAGGATCCACCCGTTCAGGGCGCCCGTCGAAGCAATGATCGCCCCCAGCGCGACCAGGTACCTACCGGGTTGGCCCCATAACAGTTCGGCGGCGTCCGCGTAAGGAGCTGTCGATTTGGCCAGTTGATCCGGCGGGATGAGCCCCATAATCACGGTAGACCCTCCGATGTAAATCAGGGCGATGATCAGGGTTCCCCAAATCGTTGCCCGGGGGATGGTGCGTTCCGGGTTGTGGATATAGTTGGCGGGCACGGTGGCGGATTCAATGCCTACGAAAGCCCACAGGGTGAGGGTGGCGGTCGTGGAAATAGCGGCAAATGCGGATTTGCCGCTTGGGTTGAACGGAATAAAGTGTTCTGCCTGGATATAAAATAGGCCGAACAGCGGAATCAGCAACAGCGGCAGAAGTTTTAATACGGTGGTCACCCGTTGCACCCAGCTGCTCTCGCGTATTCCTAAATTATTTATGGCGCTGAGTATCCAGATCAGGCCAAGTCCCGTGAATACGCCTAACGCGGGAGTGTCGTTTAGCGCAGGGAAGAACACGCTCAGGTAGCTCACCGCAGACGTTACGATAGCCGCATTACCTACCCAAACGGAAATCCAATACCCCCAGGCAACCTGAAAACCAATAAAATCCCCAAACGCCATCTTCGAATACGCGTAAGGCCCTCCTTCGGCGGGAAACCGCCGGCTTAACCCGGCAAATACAAACGCCACGCTCAGCGCGCCAAGCGTGGAGAAAAGCCAGCCAAATAAACTGATTCCCCCGTAGGGCGCCAGGGTGGAAGGGAGCAAAAACACCCCGGAGGCAATGGTGTTGCCAATCACCAGGGAAATCGCGGTGGCCATCCCTGCCTTATGTATGATCTTAGGTTGGTTTTCCATAAAAACAATAGGTTTGAACCGGCTATGAGGCCTGTTGGTCGGATTATAAACGGCAAATGCCTGGAAATTTTCTCCGGGGAGCAAAATCTTCGTACTTTTCTGCAAACCAAAACAAGATACTCAATCTATGAAACTCACCGTTTTTTCCCGCATTTTAATCGTCCTGGTCGTTGCCGTCGGGGCGTTTTTCCTGGTCCGCCAATTTCTTCCAAAAGAAACCAGCGGACCATCGACATCCACCGAGGAATCCACGAGGCCAGAAGAACCGGCCAAGGAAGAATCTGCAAAAGTTACCCCTTCGAAAGGATTTGCTTTCACACCTCCTGCACCGGTCAATGGAACGTTGAAAGGCATCGTCGAACTGGGTGCTTCCGGCTTTAATTCCTTCATCGTTCGCGTGGACGCAGAGAAAAACTGGAAACTGGAAAAAGCCGAATTCGGAGCGAGCCTGGTTTATGAAAACATGGCTACGGAAGGCGATATCCGGGCCGGGTTGAAAGAATACATCCGCGGCATGCTGGACTTCGGCGTGAGCCCCAAACAGATCCACTTTATGGTCAGCTCCAGCGCCATTGAATCGCCCGCCGTTCCAAAAATCCGGGCCGGGTTGAAATCGCTGGGCTATGTGGTCAATGTGGTCAATGCCGAACAGGAAGGGATCTACGCGCTGAAAGCGACCTTGCCCAAAGCCTATGAAGGCAACGCATTTATTGTAGACATCGGCTCCGGCAATACCAAAGTGGCCTGGCTTGCCGGAGGCACTCCTAAGAGCGTGGAAACCTTCGGCTCCAAATACTTCCAGAAAGGCGCCTCCGACGAGGATGTATATCGGGAGGTCAGTTCGGTAGCGGCTCAGGTGCCCCCGGCTCAGCGCACCGTTTGTTTTATGATCGGCGGCGCTCCCTTTGACATGGCCAAAACCCACCGGAACGGGAAAGAACGGTACACGGCGCTGAAAGCCCCCGGCGATTACGATCAGACGGCCCAAAAAGCCAAAGCAGGCGCTACCATCTACCAGGCCCTGAAAGACAAAACCGGCTGCGACACCTTCGTCTTTGACTGGGACGCGAATTTTACTATTGGTTTTTTGCTTTCAATCTAATCAGGCATCAGGCATCAGGCAAAGGGCATAAGGCTAAAGGCGTGAGGTTAGGGATTACGCCTTTAGCCTTATGCCTTTAGCCATCCTTTGTCTGATGCCTCAAATTCGTATCACATCCGCACTTCCATCATCCACACCCGGATTTTGAGCCGTTGCAGCATGGGATTATCGGAAGAAATTTCCCGGTCGCCGAAAATATCTTCCGGAGCGTTTTCGGAGAAATTGTCGAGAGAGATCATTAGGTTGGAATTGAAGGCGCCTCCGTTCCAATCCGTCACGCGGCCACCGTAGTCCCAGCCAAATCCGCTGAACAGAAACGGTTTTCCGTTGAGTTGCTGCAATTCCTGCAGGGTAATCCCGAGGGTTACCCCGGCGTCGGTTTTCCATGGCGTTTCTTCCTGAGAGACCCGGATGAACGCTGGCCGGTTAGGGCTTGCATCTGGGTCGTACGCTACCTCAAGTTCGTTTTTGGTTCCGGGATATACTTTGAACCCGGGCAGTTCAAAGCCTTCGCCGACGCCGATAGAGGCGGCTTCCACATTGGCTTCTCCAAAAGCCTTTACAAGGTCGGTTTCTGTCGCCGCATCGGAAGCAAAAGGCCCTACGCGCTCGCCTGGGACAATGACGAAGTCGTTTTTAGGCGGGGCGCCCGCGGGCGTTTCCTGTTCGGAAGCATTTTGGCTGTTTGCCGGTTTTGGATTGGGCTGGCAAGCCAGGGCGGTGAGGGCTAACAGGATAAGCGAAAAGGTTCGGATCATGGATAAAGGTGTTTTTAAAGGGTTGAAGCAATCTGCTGCCTCCCAAAAGTAAAAAATAAAGGGTCTGAAATTCGGCATTCCGGCGGATAATTTCCCTTAAAACTCCCAATCCTTTTCTATCTTGGTATAGCGTAACTCTTTTAACCCTATAACCATATTCCATTGGATCGTTCTCCATTCTACATTGATCCCGACATCCGCCGCGCCAAAACCATCGCGACCTCCTTTTACACCGGCGCGGATTATCTGGAACAGAGCAAAGAGCGCATTTTTGCGCCTTCCTGGCAATATATCGGCCACACGGGCATGGCGCCGGAACCCGGTTCATACCATCCGGTCACGCTACTGTCGCCGTATATCGGCGAGCCGTTATTGCTCTCCCGGGATAAGGCCGGGGTCCTCCATTGCTTATCCAACGTATGTACCCATCGGGGCAACCTGCTGGCCTGGGCGCCCGGGAAGAGCAGTCAGCTCCGGTGCACCTACCATGGGCGGATCTTTCAACTGGATGGTACGTTCACCTTTATGCCCGAATTTGAGGGCGTAGAGGATTTTCCTCGGAATGCGATCACCTGACCCGGCTGCCATTGTTTTCCATCGGTCCGCTGCTTTTTACCCGGCTGAGCGGAGGGCGCAATCCGGTGATTTTTTTGGGGCGATGCTCGACCGCATCGGGTGGCTGCCGCTCGACCGCATGGCGCTTCATGCGGACAAAGCACAGGTGTTCGAAGTCAATGCGCATTGGGCTTTGTACTGCGAAAACTACCTGGAAGGGTTCCATATTCCCTTTGTTCACGGGGGACTGAGCGCCGTTCTGGATTATGGAAGCTACACTACGGAGGTGTTTTCCAACTCGAATTTGCAGTTGGGTATCGCCAAAAAAGACGAGGCGTGCTTCGATCTGCCTCCTTCTTCGCCGGATTATGGGAAGCGGGTGGCAGCGTATTACTTTTGGGTTTTTCCGAATATGATGTTCAACTTCTATCCCTGGGGCCTGTCATTCAACCTCGTCGAACCCCTGGGATTAGACCGGACCAGCGTTACATTCCTCCCTTTCGTTTACGACGCATCCAAGCTGGAGCAGGGCGCAGGGTCGGGACTTGGGCAAGTCGAAATGGAAGACGAAGAGGTGGTGGAAGCGGTTCAAAGAGGCATCCGCTCCAGATTCTACACCTATGGCCGCTATGCGCCAATGCGGGAACAAGGTACGCACCATTTCCATGGATTAATCCAGAAACATCTGGAATAGCCAAACGATTGCGAGTTTTTGCATTTTTCGTTGCAAAAATATTCGGGGAATGAATCTTTTGCCGTAAATTGCCGGAAACCTATCCAACTGTTGCAACCTATTGCGTTGTATGGCATGGCAGGGTTCGGGCAACAGGATTGAGTCGTAAACCAATTTTTATCCTATAACTCACAAAAAGCAACTGTTTATGAAGAAACAACTGCAAAAGTCGAGCTGGTTGCTGCTTATGCTGCTGATTCCGTTAACCGGAGTCTTCGGGCAAGGCAGGACGATCAGTGGAAAAGTAACCGACGATCAGGATGGAGCTCCTTTGATCGGAGCCACGATTCTGGTGGTAGGCACGACGACCGGAACGGTAACGGATCTGGACGGAAATTACCAGATCGAAGCAGCCGCAGGGCAAGTATTGCGCTTTACGTACACGGGATATGCACCTAAAGAGATTACGGTGGGGAGTTCCAACATAATTGATATGAAATTGTCGTCAGAGGCCACGGCGCTTAGCGAAATTGTGGTGACGGCGTTGGGGATTAAGGAAGACCGCCGGAAATTGAGTTATTCTACCCAGCAAGTGAAAGGGGAGGATCTCCAAAATACGCAACGGGACAACCCCTTCCTGAGCTTGCAGGGCCGGGTAGCCGGTCTGTCCATGACGCCCACTTCGGGGGTAGCAGGGGGGTCGGTGAACATGTCGCTCCGCGGGGTAAACTCGATCGGAAGCAGTAACCAGCCTTTAATCGTAATGGATGGATTGCCCATCAGCTCCGGGGTTTTGGACCAGCACGTCCTTTACTCGGATGGCGCAGGGGTCGCCGGCAACGTTAACAACAACCGCGACGATATTGGCAGTCGTTTGAACGACCTCAACCCCAATGACATCGAAAGCATTACCGTGCTGAAAGGACCGGAAGCAGCTGCTTTGTATGGAAATGAGGGGGCCAATGGGGTTATCCTGATCACCACAAAAAAAGGAAAGGCGGGTACTGGAAAAGTGACCTACAATACCAGGTTTGCAACTTCTCACCTGTATTTGTTTCCCGAAGTCCAGCAGGTTTATGGCCGTGGCCGCAATGGCGCAGTCGAATTGACAGACCCTGATTATTTTGGACCGAAATACGCTGCTGGTACCAAATTCTATGACAACGTAGATGAATTTTTCAGAGACGGGAAGAACCAACGGCACGACTTGGCTTTTGAAGGGGGAAGTGAGCGGATCACATACCGCCTATCGGCTTCTTATCTGAATACCGACGGGGTTATTCCAACCAACAACTATCAGCAAGGGACAGCGGCTTTGAGCAGTGATGCTCGGTTGTTACCCTGGTTGAAAGCTTCTACCCGGTTTAGCATCACTAAAACGACGAATGTTTTGCCTCCTGGTGGAACCGATGGTTATCTGACTGGGGCATTATATTTCCCTTCTGATCAAGATATGTCCGTTTATCTAAAGGACGACGGCACCCGCAAGTTGACGATCGAAACGGCAAACCCGGGCTCCGACGCGGCGAATCCTTATTTTAATGTTTATAAAAACCATAGGGAAGACCGTTCCGACCGGACTATTGGCAATATCACGCTGGATGCTACGGTATTTCCATGGTTTACTCTGACCGGCCGGTTTGGAGTCGACTTGGCTACTACTAAAGGAAACCGCTTCTTCCACCCTCAATCCAACGTTGGATATGCACGCCTGGGATGGATTGAGGATTATTCTGATTTGGGCAGGAACCTGAATACCAATATTTTTGCAATGTTCAAAAAATCGGCAGGCAAAATCAAAGGGTCTTTGATTACCGGGATGTCGATTGACGACCGCCGGAGTGAAACGGGGTCCCTTTATGGGGAAAAGTTTTATTTGCCTGATTTTAATAGCATAAACAATACGGATCCGACGACGCAGCGCACCAAAAACATTCTCACCCGTACTCGTCTGATCGGCGCATTTGCAAAAGCGGAATTGAACTTTAACGACTTTCTTATTGGTAACGTAACAGGCCGGAACGACTGGTCCTCCACGCTGCCAGTTGAAAACCGTTCCTATTTTTATCCGTCAGCCGGTCTGACATTCCTGTTCTCCGACCTCCCTATGTGGAAAGGGAACACGGGAGTTCTTGACTTTGGAAAGATTCGCGCCTCTTTTGCCCAGGTGGGTAACCCAGCGCCACCGTACAAAATCCAATCCAGGTTGGTGCCGCAAACCTCCACTGGCGGTGGATTCTTGTTTGACTTCTACGGGGACAACCCGGCTCTTAAACCTGAAACGGTTGAAAGCTTTGAAATTGGAACGGACGTGAGTTTCTTTAAGGGACGTATTTCTCTTGATTTGGCTTACTTCTCCAAAACAATCCGGGATCAGATCGTGGTTCAGCGTTTGAGCTACGGTACTGGCTTTATTTTTGGCCTCCTAAACGGAGGGGAATTGAACACAAAAGGGGTGGAAGTCCAGCTTGGATTGACCCCTGTGCGCTCGTCCAATTTTGAATGGACGATTAATGCCAACTTTACCAAGTATTCCACCAAGGTGTTGAGCTTGCCTGCCAAGGTTAACGAATACTACAGCTCAGACACCTGGGCTTATGGCAACGTTCGCGCCAGCGCGTTCTCTCCTGCCGATCTCCTGGCAGTTCGCTTTGCATCTGCCAACAGTTTCTATTACGCTCCGGCTTATGCCCGGGGAGAAGGCTCTGCAACCGCCATTGGCGGGTGGAGTTATTTGCGCAACAGCAAAGGGGATATCCTGATCAACCCAACTACCGGATTCCCGATCACCAACGCCAACTTCCTGCCCATCGGCGACCGGAACCCGGATTTCGTTCTTGGCCTTGTTAACTCCTTTAAACTGTTTAAACTGGTTAACCTTTCTTTCTTGCTGGATATTCGCCAGGGAGGCGACGTTTACAACGGAAACGAGCACTACCTGACCAACGGCGTTTTGAAAGATGGGAAAGAAGAAACCAGTGAGCCCACGGTGAATACGATCCAGATTACACCCAGCGCCAACGAGACCTATTACACCACGGTTCTTCAACCAGAGGATTTCATTGAGCGGGATATCAACTGGCTTTCGCCTGCGCGACGTTACGTTAACCTTCAATCTGCCGAATAAGTGGTTACAATCTACGAATGGCGTGATCAAACAAGCCAGCGTATTTGTCAACGGCACCGATTTGTTCATGATTACCAACTATACCGGCGCAGACCCTGCCGTTAGTACGACCTCTCCGGCAACGGGCGGTGCTGGCGGTTTTGGAATGGACTTTGGCAAGCTTTCTGCTCCAAGGACCTTCTCCGCAGGCTTGTCGGTGACTTTCTAATTTGATCGGTTTATTGAATGAACATTGTATTCATTTTAAAAAAAGAAAGCATGAAAAATAAGCTGTTTATAACCAGTTTGCTCGCCGGCATGCTGCTCTCTTTTAGCGCATGCGACGACTATCTGGATATCAATTTCGACCCCAGCAACCCCCAGGTTGCTGAGGGGTTTGCTGTACTCCCTCCCATTTTGAGCCAGATGGCCAGGGGGAATCGTTCGATACCAGGTATATTGGGTCGTACACCCAAAACTGGGCAAGGAATACGTCTAATTACGCCACTGACCTCCACGGGTACTTTTCAGGAAGCGATGCTTTGGGAGACATATGGCGTAGTCACTACTGGTCCATCGGAAAAAACGTCGATCTGATCATTGCCGAAGCCACCAAAAAAGAACAGTGGGATTATATTGGGGTTTCTCAGGCAATTCGGGCCTGGAGTTGGCAGACGCTGACAGACTACCACGGTGAAGTCATCCTTAAGCAAGCATGGGAACCCAACCGCTTCGTATTCGATTATGACAGCCAGGAAGAGGTATATGCGGAAGTTCAACGCCTGAGCAACCTTGCTTTGGAAAATCTGAACAAAACAGATGGCGGCGTCAGTCAGGCTTCTTTGGCGCGTGGGGATTTGGTTTACAAGGGCGACCGTTCCAAGTGGACCAAGTTTGTTTATGCCGTCCTGGCTCGCAATGCCAACCATTTGAGTAATAAGTCTTCTTACAACCCAGATAAGGTTATTGAATATTGCAACAAGTCCCTTGCCAGCAATGACGATAACTTTGGCATTCCGCCTGCAGGAACAAGTTCGACTGATGGAAATTTTTACGGCCCAACCCGCCAAAACGTGCAGGTGTTCCGCCCGACCAATTTCTTTGTTAACTTGCTGAATGGAACTGTGTTTAGCGGTGTACAAGATCCTCGAATTTCCCTGATGATCACGGCATCTCCGGATGGGATTTACCGGGGTGTTGATCCAGGGAAAGGCGACCCTACTAATACGACTGCAAATAACGCCACCACCCGGATTCCTACCTTCTGGGGTAACTCCCCTTCCGTAACGAATGTGGCTCAAATAAGCGGGAAGTACATTTTTACTGACAAAGCGAACCACTTCATCTTTACCTATGCAGAAATCCAGTTCATGAAAGCGGAAGCTGCCTTTAAAAAGGGAGACAAAGCGATGGCTTATGATGCTTTTAAGAAAGGGATTACCGCCCATATGGATTTTACGAAAGTACCTGCGGCTCAACGCGATGCCTATCTGGCTAGCGCTGCCGTTCCTCAATCCGCTGATGCGCTGACGATTAGCGATATTATGCTTCAGAAATATATCGCCATGTGGGTTCTCGGTAGCATAGAAACGTGGGTGGATATGCGCCGGTATGATTACAGCAGCTCCGTGTATAAGGGCTTTGCATTCCCGACTGCGTTTTATATTGACAACAATGGCAAACCGGCTTACCGGGTTCGCCCGCGTTACAACTCGGAGTACGTATGGAATTTGGAATCTTTAGCCAAGTTTGGAGGGGATAAGGCAGATTACCATACGGTCAAGCCTTGGTTTATGCTGCCGTAATGGGCATTCGTCCCTTTTTAGAAATACCTATTCATTCGTTTAGCCGCCGGGAGCGTTTGCATCGCAAATGCTCCCGGTGCTGATTTTACCAAATCCATATGGAAAAAGGGCAAGATGAATTCTATATGCTGGAGGCATTTCAAGAAGCCCAATCCGGCATCTCCACCGGCCATGGCGGCCCCTTCGGCTGCGTCATCGTCCGCGACGGGCAGATGGTCGGCCGGGGCCACAATGAAGTCTTGCTTTCCAATGACCCCACCGCGCACGCCGAGGTCGTCGCCATCCGGGATGCCTGCAAAGCCCTGGGTCAATACCACCTCAGCGGCTGCACCGTCTACGCTACCTGCGAACCTTGCCCTATGTGCCTGGGCGCTATTTACTGGGCTCAGCCGGCCCGCCTGGTCTTCGCCTGCACCCGCGAAGACGCCGCCGCCATCGGCTTCAACGACGCCCTGATCTATCAGGAACTTACCCTTCCTCTGGAAACCCGTCTCCTGCCCTCCATACACCTTCCCGTCCCTGAAATCGAAGCCTTCATGAAACACTGGCAAGGAACCCTGTATTGACTTCCCTCAACCTCGCAACCTCGCAACCCTCAACCCCTCAACCCCGCAACCTCGCAACTTCACAACCTCGCAACCTCGCAACCCCTCAACCCCTCAACCCCGCAACCTCGCAACCTCACAACCTCGCAACCTCGCAACCCCGCAACCTCGCAACCCTCAACCCGCAACCCTCGCAACCCACCCGCAACCCAACCCCCAACCCCGCAACCTCGCAACCCCGCAACCTCGCAACCTCACCCCCCCCCCCACCCCGCAACCTCGCAACCTCGCAACCTCGCAACCCTGCAACCTCGCAACCCTCGCAACCTCGCAACCTCGCAACCCCGCAACCTCGCAACCTCGCAACCTCGCAACCCCTCAACCCCGCAACCTCGCAACTTCGCAACCTCGCAACCTCATAACCCCGCAACCTCGCAACCTCGCAACCCCGCAACCCCGCAACCTCGCAACCTCGCAACCTCGCAACCTCGCAACCTCGCAACCTCGCAACTTCGCAACCTCGCAACCTCGCAACCTCGCAACCCCTCAACCCCGCAACCTCGCAACTTCGCAACTTCGCAACCTCGCAACCCCTCAACCCCGCAACCCCGCAACCCCTCAACCCCTCAACCTCGCAACCTCGCAACTTTCTTGCCCATCCGCATTTAATTTCTTAGCTTTCCCAGCCTTTTGGCGCAAACCGCTCAAGGGGGCTTTGATTGCATTACCTACCAAAAACACTGGTTCTATGACAAAATTGACGCTGACTAAACGGGGAGGTTTTAGGGTGGCTGTTTTAGCCGCTTTATTTCTTCTCAGCTTTTCTTCCTTGTCTGCCCAAGTCCTGATCAAGGGCAAGATTACCGACAAAAATGGAGCGGGCGTGATCGGCGCCTCCGTTGCATTACAGGACACCCGCTTCGGTGGGTTTGCTGATCTGGACGGAAATTATTCCTTCGAGGCCGTTGTGGATCCTGGTCCCTACGTGTTGGTGGTCACCAGCGTAGGGTATCGCACCGCCTCTATGACCATTTCCATCACGGGAAACCAGGTAGAGCAAAATTTTCAGGTAGAGGAGGACATTCTTAGCCTGGATGAAGTGGTCGTTACAGGCACCGTGGCCAACACTGCCAAAAGGGAATTAGGAAACTCGATCTCTTCCTTGAGTTCCAAAGATTTAGCCAATGCCAATGCCGTTTCCATCGACGGCGCCCTGCAGGGCAAGATCTCCGGCGCCCAGGTGACCCAAAACTCCGGCAACCCTGCCGGCGGGATCACCGTCCGTTTGCGCGGCCCCAGTACTATTGTGGGCTCTTCTGATCCGCTTTTCATCGTAGACGGAGTTATTGTGAACAACGATTCCCGGCAACTGATCGACTTGGGCGGTTATGCCCAAAACCGCCTGGTGGATATTAATCCAAACGACATTGAGCGCATCGAGATCATCAAAGGCGCCGCTGCAGCCGCTATCTACGGATCCCGCGCGAACAACGGGGTCGTCCAGATCTTTACCAAGAAAGGCACAGAAGGCGCTGCCCGGGTGTCCTTCAGTACCCAGATCCGGCTCAACCAGCTGCGTAAAAAGCTGCCGTATAACGAATATCCCTTTGCTTTTAACAACACTACCGCCACGGATCTGAGCCAGCGGCCTGTGGAGCGGTATGATTATCAGGACCTCATCTTCCGGGACGGGATTGGAACGGAAAACTCCCTCTCCGTATCCGGAGGAACAGCGAGCACCAAGTACTACGTATCCGGGTCCAATTTGTATAACAAGAGGATTGTCGATGGCTCCGATTTTAGCCGGAATAGCTTACGTCTCCGGCTGTCCCAAAAGGTAGGGAAGATGATCAAGGTGGATGCAGGCGCCAATTATGTAGTCAGTTCCAGCCGCGAAATCCCCAACGGGGGCTTGGTTGAAGCATACGGCGCCCTGACCGGCTTTATCTTTGCCAATAACTTCATCAACCCGGAGCCCGACCCTGCAACAGGCATCTACCCGTCTACCGCGCCTACCAACGTGCTACGCCGGACCAACCCTCTGGAGGCGATTGACCGTTTTGATTTCCGCCAGCAAACCAACCGCTTTATCGGCGATATTCAGGTGAATATCAAACCGGTTCTGGGGCTGAACATCGACTATGTGGTGGGCATGGATAACTATACCCAAATCGCCACCGCGTATATTCCTCCCAAAAATACGACGCCTTCTTATGACGGCGGGTTTTCCCGGAGGGCAGATGCGACGGTTTTCCAGATTAACAACGACCTTAATATCAGCTACCGGACCGATTTGTCCGACTGGCTAAAATCGACCACCGGCGTTGGCGCAACCTTGCAGTACGACCGCACCAACTCGTTTAGCGCTCAGGCTCAGCAGTTGGGCGCTTTTGGAGAGACCGTGAACAACGGGACGGTCGTTGCCGGCGAATTCCGCTCCGAGCGTACGATCATGGGCGCTTTTGCTCAGCAATCGTTTGGAATTCACGACCTGCTTTTCCTCACAGGGGCTGCCCGGGTGGATGCGTCTTCCGTTTATGGAGAAGATAACCGCTGGCAGTTTTTCCCCAAGGTGAGCGGTAGCCTTGTCGCCAGCAACCTGGGCTTCTGGAAAGATTCCGGCCTGGGCAAACTATTCCCGAATTTCAAAATCCGCGCGGCTTGGGGGCAATCCGGCAACCTGACGGCTATTGGGGTGTACGACCGGTTTACCAACTATGGCCCCATTGTGTACGGCGGGCAGACGGGCTATCTGGCGCCTCAGCAACTCGGGAACTTCACGGTGGTCCCTGAGCGGCAGACAGAATTTGAAGTGGGGGCAGACCTTACCATGCTAAACGACCGCCTGAGCCTGGAATTTACCTACTACAACAAAGACGTAAAGGACCTGATCCTGAACCGGACGCTTTCTCCGACGACCGGTTTCAACAACCGCTTGATCAACGTAGGTACGATGACCAACAAAGGCTTTGAATTCATGGTGAAAGCGGTACCGGTTAATACCTCTCAATTCCAATGGGTGACGACGTTCAACTACACCAGCAACGACAACGTCGTCAATGGAGTGGAAGGCAATGGGGTGTTGCCATTCGCCGGCGGATTCAGCCAGGTGGCTGCTGTTAATGGCTACCCACTGGGCGCATTCTATACCGGATTCGCCGCAACCAACCCGGATGGAACCTATTTGCTGACCGCCGCTGGCCTGCCACAGAGAGAGCGCGGCGTTCAGGGGCCTAATGGGACCTATACCGTTGGCCGGGACGCCAACGGGCAACCTTCCGGTACGCCGTTGGTGAAGGTCGTCGGCGATCCCAACCCGGTGAGCGTAGTAGCTTGGGTGAACGAAGTGAGTATCAACAAGCTTACCTTCCGAATGCAGTGGGATGGCATGCTGGGATTCGACGTATTCAACTTTACCAAGCGGGTAGGGGACCGCGACCTCTACGGCGGATTGAAAGGGTATGAAGCAGAACTCAAAGGCGAAGTGCCCAAAGGAACAAGCGCTGCCTTGTTCGGTATTCTGGGCGAATGGATCGAGGACGGTAGCTTTATCAAACTTCGGGAGATTTCCGTCTCGTACGATATTCCTACAAAAGGCTTGCTTCGCGGCCTGAGGATTACTGCTGCCGGCCGGAACCTGCTTTCGATCGACAATTATAGTGGGTTTGACCCCGAAGTCAACGCAGCCGGCCAGGACAATGCCGTTCGGGGCTTTGACTTTGTGGAAGTACCGATCCCAAGGATGTTCATTCTAGGTATGAATGCCAATTTCTAGCTTCGGACCGGCCCCCGGAGAACCAAGCAAATTGTTCTTTCTTCATTTGAAAATTGAGGATTATGAAAACCATCATAAAGTTTTTGCCTTTTTTCTTTCTTTTTCTGGTCAGTTCTTGCGAACTGGAATACGTCAACCCTAATGCGCCATCCGATGCGCAGGTTCTTTCAACCAGGGAAGGAATGATCACCCTGAGCATAGGGATGAAGCAGAATTACAGCACCGCAGCGCTCGGCGAGCTCATTTATACCACTGGAGCTACGTCGAGGGAGTTAAAAGGGGTTACCACTTTTACCAGTGTGCTGGAAATTGAAGCCGGGGGCACGGCATTGCCTACCTTTAACGGAAACATTTTCCGGCTTTGGCAACGGATGTATCGGGTCATGGGAATGGCAGAGGACCTGATCGAAAACGCCCCAACGGTGTTAGCGTCCGATCCCGCCACCTTGAGCGGGGTCATGGCCCACGCGCATTTATTCAAGGCGATGGCCTTAGGCGGTTTGGCGACCGGATACGAACAATTTCCGATCCAAACAGATGTAAGCGGAAAAGCAGTGTTCTCCCCACGCGCCCAGGGGCTTACAGAGGCTGTCCGGTTACTGGACGCGGCAGCTGCTTTGCTGGCGTCGACTCCGCCCTCCGCTGAATTCAATACCCGCGTCATAGGAGCTAACTTTGATTTGCTCAGCACGATCAACGCCTACCGAGCTCGCTATAATCTGATGCTGGGGAAGAATGCAGAAGCGCTGGCTGCTGCCAATTTGGTCAACCTCAACACCAAATCGCAATTCGTCTACAGTTCTCAAAGCCCAAACCCGATTTACCAGGAAATGCTGGTGTCGAAAAACTATTCTCCAAGGGAGAACTTTGGCTTGCCTGCCAGCCTGTTTGACGCAGCGGACGGGCGTTTGGGCTTCTTTCTGAGTAGGCCGGACAGCACCGTAGGGGGGAAACACTGAAAACGCTCAAAGGCTTCTTTCATGCGATCGATAGACCCATTCCGGTATATACGCCCGACGAGGTGCGCCTGATGCGGGCAGAGGCCCTCTTGAGAACGAACGGCAGCCTGGACGCCGCGCTGACGGATATTAATGCCGTCAGAACCCAGGCTTCGGGCGATCCTTTCGGGGTCCACGCCAACCTCCCGGCGTATTCCGGCTCAGTGACCAATGCCGACTTGTTGCTGGAGGTATACCGGCAGCGCAGCGCTGAATTATTCCTCAGCGGCGTCCGCCTGGAGGATAGCCGCCGCTTCGGCCGCCCGGCGCCACCAACAAATCTCAACCCCGTTCCGCTCACTTTTGAGCGCAACCGCAATTTCTATCCCTACCCCGATCAGGAGCGGTTGACTAATCCAAATACGCCGGCTGATCCAGCCATTTAAGCAGGCTTAAGGCGTAAGGCAAAAGGCGCAAGGTCAAACCTTGCGCCTTTTTTTATAAGCTATCTCAAAACGCAATGCATGGCGCGAGCGGTATTTCTTAATCCCATGGCAAAGGCTAATCTTGTAGTATTTTTTCCTAAACCATGGTTTGCTGCTTTCCCACTTCCGTGTTGCCCCCGGTCTGGGTATGTTCTTTTTGCTCGCCCAAAAAAAGAACCAAAGTGGCGGTATCCTTCACCCTTGTGTTCCGGGGGGAACGCCTTCGCTTTATGGGCTTCAACCGCTTTGAACAGCCAGGCATTGCGTTTATCCTCCATGCCGAGCGGTTGACCCCATAAGGCGATCCCGTTCTTCGAACGGGAACGGCGTTCCCCACGGGCTCCGGGCTGCGGAGGGCAATTTACGGACAAGCCATAGTTATGGAACGAAGTACGAGGTACGATTTACGAAGTACGAAGTATGATTTACGAAGTACGGGGCTTACATCCTCTACATCCCCTACATCCTCTACATCCCCTACATCCCCTACATCCCCTACATCCTCTACATCCCCTACATCCTTTCCATCCTGACTACCTTAAACTTGTTCGGATAGACCGGCGTTTTCTCTGAAGCGATGATCAGATTCCCGTCGGGAGTGAAGTCGATGGCTTCGAATTGCGAAGGCCGAAATCCGTGAGGGATTCGTTTTTTCCGAACCTGCCCTTTGGTGAAATCCGTTCCGGGAAAGCCGGAAAGCATAAAAACCGTTGTCCGCGATTTGGGAATGAAGCCCAAGGATATTTTGAAGAAATAGGATAGTAAGGCCACCGTTTTTCCATCCGGTGAAACGGCGGCGCCGGTCACCACCCGTTTAGGGAGGAGCATACTATCGCGCAATTGAGCGGTATAAATTCCTGGTTTGGAAGGAATCACGTAATGTTTGGTGTAATAATTGCCTGCTCCTAAGCGATTTTTGGAGAACAAATGCAAAGAATCCTGAAAAAAGAAAAAACCCTCCATGTCGAAATTGCAGGCGGAGGGTGGGGGAGGGAACGCGTCCTGATCAGGGTAGTGAAACAGGATGCTGTCCGCCAGGCCTATCAGGGGATCGAAGATGTAAATCCGCAGGTTTTTCCGCTGGTTGCGGTTGTTCCCGCAGTCTCCAATGTAGATCCTTCCCTGGGCATCTCGCGCCAAATCTTCCCAATCTTCATTCCGGGCTGTTGTTAGAGGCATTTCTTTAAGAAGATTCCCCTGCCGGTCGGTGCAGTACAGGACCGGACCGGCGCCGCTGTCGTTGTGCCACCAAAGGCTATCCGGCGAAACGATCGCCAAACCGGATACTTCCGGCAAGC
Source organism: Haliscomenobacter sp. (assembly GCA_016713275.1). Classification (GTDB taxonomy): domain Bacteria; phylum Bacteroidota; class Bacteroidia; order Chitinophagales; family Saprospiraceae; genus JADJPL01. Next base: position 162,353 of record JADJPL010000005.1, on the reverse strand, counting down.
ATTCCGGCAACCGCACGTGTTTTTTCTGGGCGTTGGCAGGAAGGAAAGCGCTTAGGCAAAAGATAATGCCTAACACCAGACGCCCAAGTTGGTGGGAGTTAGGCCCATTCCAGTGACAAGTGTGTTTCATCGGGGAGATCATTATACCTTTTTATGATGTTATTATACTCATTTAAAATTTTCTTTCCAATATTTTTATCTAAAAAAGAAACAAGCCTTTGCTGCTCCGGGGTAAGTTCAGCCTGGACAAGGGGAACAAATTCATCTGGCAGGCAAGCTCCTGTGGCCATGGAGCCGGTGGCTCGGGCCAGCACTTCCGCAATCAGGGCCTGAGGGCCCAGGGTAGGGATAACGTATTTATCAGATAATTCCACAATTGATCGGCCTTGTGCAATTTGGCCGAAAAAGCCTCCGTTCAATCCAAGAATCCGTTCGGCTACATAGTGCGCGACGTTGTGGTAGGGTAGGCCAGGACCTAAATCCGATTGGGTAAATGATCCGTCGGCCCGGATGCATAGGAGACGGCTCCTCTGTCCTTTTTTTTCGATTCGAATTTCCATACAACCCGGTTTTTGCCACCTGCAAGTTGGCCTTTTTGAATGAAAACGTTCAAAAGGTTACAATAAATTAACCCAAATCGTTTTGATAACCCTGCCTACAAACCTACTTTTATAGTTCGCATTCCAAATAACTGATTGACCATCAATTTTTTAAAAAATCCGATCCGACATGAAGCATTTTTTACGCCTGATTGGGCTGGCCATTTGCCTGTTCCCAATCTCTTTGCTTGGCCAAAACCCAGGCGACTTGGCCTTTGTGGGGTTTGATGCCGACGGAAACGACAACTTTGCCATCGTTACTTTTGTCGAGTTGCCCGCAAATACTACGTATTACTTTGCAGACAAGTCCTGGAGCGGGACTGCTTTCGCTACCAACGAAGGTACGTTGATCTGGAATACGGGCTCAAGCCCCATTCCTGCGGGCGCCGTCATTGCCTTTTATAACACCAGCAATCCTGCGACTACTTCGGTGACCCGGGGAACGGTAACGAGCCCTGATCTTGCTCTCAGCGCCAGCAACGAAGGGATTTTCCTCTTCATTGGAACCGATTCGATCTCTCCAACCAAATTCCTGGCCGCGGTAGGTAATGCAAGCGTGGCTTCTGCTTTTGGTACGCTGGATAATACAGGCTTATCCGCCGGTTCTACCGCCATTGTTCTTACTGCCGGCATCGATGTTGGGGTTTACACCGGCCCGCGCACGGGACTGGACGCCAGCGGGTACGTTGCCGCTTTGAACGATATTGCCAAAAACTGGATTTTTCAGGACGGAACCGGCAACCAGAACACCGATGGTACTCCTCCGGACATCCCCTTTGATACGACCCATTTTGTCATATCCCTTACCGACAACACGGCGCCTTCAGTAGCAGCAGTGTCTATCGAATCCGCGGGCCAATGGAATGTCCGCTTTAGCGAGGGGGTTACCAATACGGCTACCAACCCAGCCAACTATTTGATCCAGCCGGCATTGACCATCGATTCGGTGGTCTACGATGCGGGGGCTAATACGGTTAAGGTCTTTCACTTCCCTATGGACAACGGGGTAGATTATACCCTTACGGTCTCGAATATTGCCGATGCAGCGGGAAACATCCTGGCTGCCCCGTTTGTGAGCGGGAGGCTGGTATTCAATACGACCAATCCCGATCTGCGCATCACCGAGATCATGTACAACCCGCCGGCAGGGGTGGATTCCCTGGAGTTTATTGAAATTTACAATGCCGGGAGTCAAACTGCGGTATTGGGCGGTTTGGAATTGAAAGACCTGAACGCCCAGACCGGCGCTGTCGGTCAGATCAATCTGGTGTTCCCTTCCATGACCTTGTCGCCAGGCGAAATCGTTTTGGTCGCTCCGGATGGGGAAGGCGCAAAGAACTTTTTTGCAAAAGACTTTATCGACCTGGCCTTCATCGGCAATGCCCTGGGTAACGGCGGAGAAGCGTTGGTGATCCGGAACAGCATCAAGGAAGTGATTGATTCGGTAAATTACGACGACGTCAGCCCCTGGCCCACCGCTCCGGATGGCGCGGGCCCTTCCCTCGAATTAAAGCGACTGGACGTCAACGCCAACGATGGCGCCAACTGGAAACCCTCTACCACACTGGCGGGACAGGTAAATTCGGTGAATGCCTTTGCTTCTCCGGGGGTGTTTGTCCCTCTGATCAATTCCAGTGTGGCTTTTGAAAAGAACTCGGCCATTTTCACCGAAGGGCTTAAAGGCGCCAGGGTACAAGTCAAGATCGACCAAGCCCCACAGCAGGACGTGAAAACGGTGATTGAAGTAGTTAATTTTACTGCGAAAGCAGGCCAGGACTTTACCCTTCTCGCCGACACGCTGGTGTTCCCAAAAGATTCTTCGGCTTCCAGAACCCTTTTCCTGGATATCCCTGAAAACACGCTGCCGGAACCCGACCGCTATTTTGGCTTGCGGATCCAATCGGTTGATGGCGGACTTATTGGAGATGTAAAGGAAATGGTCGCCTACATCAAAGACAACGACCAGCCGGCTATTTCCCCTGCGGAAGACCTAACCTTGTCTTATTCCGGAAGCTTTGCCATTGGTTCGGGCGCCTCTGCGGAGATCGTGGCGTATGATCCCGCCTCCAAACGGCTGTTTGTCGTCAACTCGCTTCAGAATAAGCTGGAGATCCTCAGCTTTGGCAGCTTGGGTTCGGTTGGAAAAATAAAATCCATCGACATGTCGGCCTTCGGAATCGGGATTCAAAGTGTGGCAGCCAAAAACGGGTTAATTGCCGCCGCTGTGGACGGACCGAATTTCGGAAACGGGAAGGCGGTTTTCTTCAATGCCGAAGGTGAAGTGCAGGCACAGGTGGAAGTGGGCAACCTCCCGGACATGATCACGTTCACCCCCGATGGCAAACGCGTGCTCACCGCCAATGAAGGGCAGCCCAATAGCGCGTACACCATCGATCCGGAAGGTTCGGTTTCGGTGATTAACCTGCCGGAAGATATCAAAACGTTGCAGCAAAGCGATGTGACCACCGTTGGGTTTAATGCTTTTGATGCGCAAATCGAAACCCTGCGCGCTGCAGGCGTACGGATTTTCGGCCCTAACGCTACGGTTTCCAAGGACCTGGAGCCGGAGTACATTACCTTCTCCGAAGACGGCCTTACGGCTTACGTCACCCTGCAGGAAAACAATGCCCTGGCCGTGGTTGACCTCCAAATGCTCAAAGCAACCGCTATTCTGCCGCTGGGCTATAAAGACCACTCCCTTCATCAGAATGCCCTGGATGTGTCGGACCAAAGCGGCGAAATTCTTTTTGCCAATTACCCCATCCTTGGAGCGTACATGCCGGATGGCATTGCTTCCTTCACGGTAGGCGGTAAAGGCTATTTGATTACTGCAAACGAAGGAGACGCCCGGGAATACGACCCGCTGGAGGAAGAACTCCGCTTCGGGTTTGTGGAATTTGTTCTGGACTCGGCAGCATTCCCCAATGGCTCCTTATTGAAACAATCTGCGCTGGGCCGGCTCACGATGACCAACCAGACGGGAGATACCGATAAAGATGGGGATTTTGATCAAGCCTATGTGTTGGGTGGCCGGTCCTTCAGCATCTGGGACAGCGAGGGTAAGCTGGTTTTCGACAGCGGCGACCAGTTTGAGCGCATTACAGCGGCAGATCCTACCTACGGCCCCATTTTTAACGCCAGCAACGACAACCTCAACAGAAAGAACCGCAGCGACAACAAAGGCCCCGAACCGGAAGGCGTGGTTACGGCCCTGATAAATGGCATGCATTATGCGTTTATTTCCCTGGAGCGCATTGGGGGCGTTATGGTGTACAATATCTCCAATCCACAGGCGCCCTACTTCGTTCAGTACATCAACAACCGGGGCGTGGCTCAGGAAACCGGCGACCTCGGCCCGGAAGGGATTATTTTCCTCTCCGCTGAAGAGAGTCCAAACGACACCGCCATGGTGATCGTTGCCAATGAAATCAGCGGAACGCTTACATTTTACAGCCTGGAAGGCGTGGTAACCTCGGCGCGCAACCCCTTCCGCGCAGCCCAAACGATGAGGGCTTTCCCCAACCCGGCCAGCGACATGGTCTTCCTGGAGTCCTTCAGCGATTATCAGGTGATCGATCAATTGGGTAGGGTAGTGCTGTCCGTGGAAAACCAGGATAGGATTACCGTTCATTCCCTGACAGCAGGCAGCTACGTCGTTCGCCGGAAAGATGGGGCTGTAGCGAAAATGGTGATTAGGGATTAGGGAGATTAGGGAGCAGGGAGCAAATTTAACTCCTGCTCCCTGTTCCCTCCCTGCTCCCTCAAATCAATTTACTTTTTTCACCAGCGATACAAACACCGGGAAGTGGTCGCTATATCCGTTGAGGTATTCCCCTCCAGCAAACGTGCGGAGCGGGTATCCGCGAAAGGGGCCGCTGGTTTGGCACATATACGGAGGGTTGAATACGTGGGCTCTTAAAAACCGGTATCCCTGGGCGTTTTGATCGGCGATGCCGGCGCTGAGGAGGATTTGGTCGAACAGGTTCCAGGCATCGCGGTAGGCCAGGGTGCCCAATCCTTTTTTGTAGTAGTCGTACATGGGATTGAACATGGCGCCAACGCCGGCCTCTTGCGGGCTTTTCTTAGCGTTCAGCACCTCTTTGACGCTTGGGCTGACAGGGTCGTCGTTCAGATCGCCCATAACCAGCACTTTTACGGCCGGGTCAATGCGCTGCAGGGAGTCGATGACTTTTTTACACAGCATGGCTGCCGCGTTGCGCAGCGGCTGGGTCGCTTTCTCCCCGCCGCTTCGGGATGGCCAGTGATTGACCAGCACGTGCAGGGGCTCTCCGTCGAATAGCCCGCTGACGTAGAGGATATCCCGGGTACCCCGGACTTCCCCATTGGACGCGTAGGAAGCCATCGGGATGGTCTGGCTGGAGGTGACCTGGAAATATTTGGCCTGGTACAGGAGGGCCACGTCGATGCCCCTGGGATCCGGCGAGTCGAAGTGGACAATCTGGTAATTTCTGGAAGCTACTTTTTCCTGACGGGCAAAGTCTTCCAGAACGCCCCGGTTTTCAATTTCGGCAACCCCAAACAAGGCCAGCCCATCGGGGCTTTGATCGGCGCCGATCTCGGAAATAACCTGGGACAGTTTTCTCAGTTTTTCCTGGTAGCGCTCTTTGGTCCAGCCATTGAGTCCGGAGGGTGTAAACTCCGCGTCGTTGGTGTCCGGGCTGTCTTTTGTATCAAACAGGTTTTCAAAGTTGTAAAACCCCACCAGGGCAAGCCGGTACTTGTCCTGGGAAAACAAAGGGAAGCTGGCGAAGAAAAAAACCAAGCCAGCAAAATGGTTGAAGGATGTAAAGCGTTTCTCATGCGTTTATTTTTGGCTCCTAACGTTCGAATGACTGCAAATCTGATAAATCCGTTTCAAGTTTTTTGCGATATCCGGAAAATGGTTTCAGCTTTGCGCCGAATATTTTTACAACCTCTATAACCCAAAGCGCACTTTATGAACTTAAAGCAGTTTTTCCTCCTGGGAGGAATTTTTCTTGGAGCAATCTCCCTTTCAGCCCAAGCCACGTTCCAGGTTCGGGGGAAAGTTATCGACCAGGGTTCCCGAGCGGGTTTACCCGGCGTGGAGGTCCGGTTGCTCACTACGTCCTTCTTCACTGGCCCTGAAGGAGATATTGATTTTCAGGCCGTACTACCGTCGGATGGGAAGTTGGTGATCACGCTGACCAAACCAGGATACCAGGAAAAAGAGGTTGTAGTAGATGGAGGAGGAAGGCTTTCGGCGAATTTGGGTACCATTCAATTGGTATCCACGGAAGGCTCCGGCCGGGGAAATGCCGAGGATTTGATTCCGGTGATTACCCTGAGTACCAACGAACTGGAAGGGGAAGGAGAGCAAAACATCTCCAGCTTGCTTACGGCCTCCAACGACGTATTCATTTCTTCCGCCGCTTTTAACTTCAGCGCGGCCCGTTTTCGCCTCCGGGGCTATGACGGGCAATACGCCGAGGTGTACTTCAATGGCGTGCCGGTGAACGACCTCGAGAATGGATTCCCAAACTGGAATCTTTGGGGCGGCCTCAACGACGTGGTCCGCAGCCGCCAGACGAGCACCGGGCTGGCCGCTAATCCGTTTGCCTTTGGCGGGGTCGGCGGCGCCACGGCACTGGACACCCGGGCATCCAGCCAGCGCAAACAACTTCGGGTTTCGTATGCCTTGAGCAACCGGACTTACCGTAACCGGATTATGGGTACCTATTCCACCGGCGTATTGCCCGGGGGATGGGCCTTTTCCGTTTCCGGTTCCAGGCGCTGGGCCGAAGAAGGCTATGTGCCGGGAACCGTTTACGATGCCTGGTCGTATTTCCTTTCGGCCGACAAGCTGTTGGGGGCCACGCATACCCTGAACATCACTGCTTTCGGCGCGCCGGTAAAAAGGGGTAGGGCAGGGGTGTCTACCCAGGAAATGAACGATTTTGCCGGTACCAATTTCTACAACCCCAACTGGGGATACCAAAACGGGGAAGTCCGCAATTCGCGGATCGCCAATTCCCACGAACCGGCCGTTATCTTCCGTCACGACTGGACGCCCACGGAGCGTACCCGCCTGACCACCGCCGTTTCCTACCAGTTTGGACGCGACGGCGCCACGGCTATCGATTGGTACGACGCCCGGGATCCTCGTCCTGACTATTACCGCAAATTACCCTCCTACATCGAAAACGAGCAACGGGATCTGGTGGCGGATTTGCTCTCCACCGACGAGAATGCCCGGCAAATCGACTGGGGATATATGTTCGAAGTCAACCGGAACAGCATTGCCACTATCCTGAATGCCGACGGGATAGAAGGAAATACCGTGACCGGCAATCGGGCGCAATATGTGATCGAAGACCGCCGTTTTGATACCCGCCGCGCCAACGCCAACATCAACCTCGAACACAACCTCAGCGACCGTTTGCGGGTGAGCGGAGGCCTTAACTATCAGTACCAGAAAGTCCGGAATTTTAAGGTTCTGGACGATCTGCTCGGCGCGGATTTTTACCTGGATATCGACAAGTTTGCCGAGTTCGATTTCGCCGGGGACAACGAGTTTATCCAGAACGACCTCGATATTCCGAATAAACTCATCCAGGAAGGCGAAACGTTTGGTTATGACTATGCCACCCTGACATCCAAAGCGGGCGCCTGGGGGCAGTTCGAGTTCACCACCAACCATTTTGACTTTTTTGCCAGCGCGCAAGGAGCGCAAACCGAATTTTGGAGAGAAGGAAACCTCCGGAACGGAAAATTTCCCGACAACTCCGCAACCGTTTCCGAAAAGGCCAGCTTTTTTGATTACGGGGTAAAAGGTGGGGCTACGTTCAAACTGGATGGCCGGAATTATTTCATCCTGAACGCTTCTTTCCAAAACCAGGCCCCGCTACCCAGAAATGGGTTTGTATCTCCCCGAACGAGAGACCAATTGGTTGGAGATCTTCAGCAGGAACAGATTACCAGCGTAGAAGGAGGATACCTTCTTCGCGCCCCTTACGCCAAAATTCGCCTGGTGGGGTATTACACCGAGTTTGCCAACCAAACCACCGCGCAAAGTTTTTACCTGGATAATGCCGTCGCTACCGAGGAAGGGTTTGAAGGAGGGTTTGTCAATTACATCATGACCGGCATCAATACCCGGCACATGGGGCTTGAACTGGGAGCGGAAGTCGCTTTGGGCGCTGCGTGGAGGGTGCGCGGCGCTGCTTCTTTGGGAGAATTCATTTACACCTCCCGGCCAAATGTGTCCGTTTACCTGGACAACCTTGCCGAAGTGCTTCGCCAGGAAAAAGTGTACATCAAAAACTTTTACGTTCCCAATCTGCCCCAAACGGCAGGGACCATCGGCCTGAGCTACAACTCCCCGAAATTCTGGTTCGCCAACCTCAATGTCAACTATTTCGACAATATCTGGATCGATTTCAACCCCGAACGGCGCACCAACGCGGCGGTTTCGTTTGTGGAGAACCCGCTGTTTCCTTCCCAGGTCGTAGAACCGGGGTCGGAACTGTGGCAGAAAATCCTTTACCAGGAAAAAGCCCCTTCCGCCTACACAATCGACTTTTTGGCGGCAAATCCTGGAAAGTAGGCGACAACCTGTTTATCTACCTGAATGTTGGAGTCAATAATTTGCTGGACAAAAAAGACTTTATCATTGGCGGGTACGAGCAGTATCGTTTTGACTACGCCGAGAAGAACGTGGACAAATTCCCTAACCGGTATTTTTATGGCTACGGCCGAAACTATTTTGTCAGCCTGGCTTTCCGAATTTAATTGAATTACCCTTTTCAAAATAACATGCATATGTCTTTTCCAATTATTAAGCGCCGTTTCGCTCCCTGGGTTTTAGGGACTGTCTTTTTCCTTACTTTGGGTTTTTCCGCCTGCGTCGACCAGGAGTTTGACGAACCGCCGGTAGGCGACCTGACGGAAATTGAAGCCAATACCACCATCGCTCAGCTTACTTCCCGGTTTACTCCAGGACAAGATCCCGTTCAAATTACAGCGAACGTGGTCATTAAAGGGGTCGTGATTGCTGATGACAAGTCGGGCAACTTTTACAAGCAGATCGTGGTCCAGGACAACACCGGAGGGATCGTGATTCGCATGAACACGACCGGCCTGTTTGGGCAATTCCCTATTGGCAAGGAGGTGTTCGTAAGCTGTAACGGCCTTTACCTTGCCGATTACAACGGCTTAATCCAGCTCAATGGAAGTGCCGCCGATGGGATTGAGGAACTGCTCATCTCCCGCCATGTGTTTGCAGGACCTGGAACACAGACCATTACGCCCAAAAAAGTAACCATAGACCAGTTGAACAATTCCCTGATGAGCACCTTGATTCAGCTGGATGGGGTGCAGTTCAAGGATGGCTCTGCAGGCGTGAGCTATGCCGATGCGGCAAAAAAATTGTCCAAAAACCTGGACATCACGGATTGTTCAGGTAAAACGGTGGTTTTGCGCTCCAGTGGTTTCGCGGATTTCGCCGCACAGCTTGCGCCTACCCAGAATGGAAGCCTGGTCGCGGTCTACAGTGTGTTTGGAACCACTAAGCAGCTGTATATCCGGGATCTGACCGACGTGAAGATGACGGATGTCCGCTGCACCGTTGGAAGTGGCGGTGGCGGCGGAAGCACTGGCGGCACAGGCACTCCGGTGGACACCCTCAACGAAAGCTTCAGTACCGAAAAGAATAACGACCCCATCGTGAAAAACGGCTGGTCTACGGTGGCTACTACGGGAACCCGCGTTTGGATTGGAAAGCTATTCAGCGGAAACACCTATGCCCAGGCTACCGCTTTTAGCGATACGAATACCGATATGGAAACCTGGCTGATTTCGCCTCCGGTCGATCTGAAAACCAATAAGATCCTGAGCTTTGAAAGCGCTATGGCATTTTATGTTCACGACGGACTGAGTGTCTGGATATCTTCGAATTACGACGGGAAAAACCCCAAAACGGCTACCTGGACGCCCCTGAACGGTAAACTGGCAGGAAAAACTTCTGGCGACAATACCTTTGTCGCGTCCGGCGATATTCCCCTTACAGCGACGGGGGGCAATGTGCATATCGGATTCAAATACGTGGGCAATAAAGCCACCAACACCACGACGTACCGGATCGATAATGTACGAATCCGCAAAGGATAAGGACATTTTACGGTGAGGTAAATCATTGACCGGGGCGGTTCGTTCTTGTATATATCCAGCAAAAAAACGGCCCTATGAAAGAAAAAAAAGAACGAGTCGTCCCGATCGAGCGATTTGCGCTCAGTTTCAAAGACAACCTGGACCGCTTTATTCAGCTTAACCTGAAGGAAGGCGATCCGCTGGTCTGGAAAGTGCTGCTGAATTTTCGTTACCAGGAGGATTTTGAAAAACCAAGCTATAATTATAGTCCCAAAGAAAAGGTAATCGTTGGCTTCCTGCCGTATCTGAATTTTAGAGATTTCTGGGATTTGTTGCGGTTGGAGAAAAACCTTTCCGCTTACTTCAAGTACACCGAGAGCTCAGCGGGAACCATTGAATTCACTGGCTTTCGCCTGCTTGCAGCCGAAGAAGCGGTGGGAGAGGAAGAATGGTTTTGGAAAGAAGAAGAAGCTGTAGTTTGAAAGACAGCGTGTCAATTAAAAAGGCAGAAGGCGTTCTAATTCGGAATACCTCCTGCCTTTTATATTTTGAGCCTTTAGTTTCTCAATGCCCTCCTCCTCCGGCAGGAGCAGCCATTTGCTCATGGTTTTCGGGCTCCTGGACAAAGAACCAGGAAAGCGCCGAAACGCCCAACGTAACCGCGCAAATAATAAAGAGCAGGCTCTTATTTGGCGCTTGCCCTACCGCTTGTCCAACGCCCAGACTGGCCACGAGCTGTGGAAGTACGACAGACAGGTTAAACAAGCCCATGTAGAGCCCCATGCGGGCCTGGTCGACTTTTTGGGACATGATGGCAAAGGGAAGGCTCACGGTTGCCGCCCAGCCGATACCGAGAATACCCATCAATACATATATAGCGGCCGGCGACGTCCCCATAACCCATATACCGGCGTACCCAAGGGCCATGATCGCAATACACGCCATATGCGTATTCACCCGTCCTATCCGGCGGGTTAGCGGTTCCAGGAGGAACGCAGGCAACAAGGCGCCAACGGCATTCAGGATCAGGAAGGAAATGGAGACAACCCTTCCCATGTCATTATCCCCAAGCTGGGGTAATTTGTCCTGGACATAGGCAAACATATAAACAAACATCGATTGAATGCCCACCCAGGTAAATGCATGGGCGGCCAGCACTTTCTTAAATCCGGCAAGCGGCGCGGCGCCTGCTCCCGTCTCTTTACGCAACAAAGCCTGGACGATTAGCCCTATCGTTAGCGCCAGACACAAGGCCTCTACAATATAGCCCGGCACGGCCCATCCGGTCAGCCTTCCGGTCATCCCATAAATAGCATAGATCAGGAATCCCCATAGCGGCTGAATGGCTTTTAAAATATCCCAGAGGGAATTGCTGCCGGAGGGCGCCTTCGCCGATGCCTGGGCGTCGCTGGCGGTTTGGCCGAGATGCCTGGGTTCCTGAATAAAAAAAGGAGGAATGAAAGACAAAAGAAATACTAGTAAAGCCCCGAAATAGATCAGGACGTAGTTGTCCCAGATCGCCCCAATGGCGTAAGCGCCTACCCCAAAGGCGCCCGAAATTGTCTGCATCCAGGTGTACCCTTTGGTCCGTTTATCGCCTTCAGGCGTTACATCGGCGATAATAGAACGCGTAGGGTTGAAACTGACGTTGATGGCCAGATCGAGGGTTAACGCCACCGTAATGGCTACGCCCAGAATAGCGCCCGAACCCATGGCGCCAGAGATGACGTCGATATTGGGGAGCGCCAGGAGCATCAAGCCGGCAAGAACGCCGCCAATCAGAATAAATGGCCGCCTCCTTCCGTTCCAAAACCACACGTTGTCGCTGATCAGTCCGATGATGACCTGGCCGAAAATACCGGCGATGGGGCCTGCTGCCCAAACCAGCCCAACTTCTTCGATTTTCAATTGGTATTTGGTGCTGAGAATCCAGCTCAAAGCGCTGATCTGCACCGAAAGGGCGAACCCCATGGCGGTGGAAGGTAAACTCAGCAGCGCATAGAAGGAATTGGTCAGGTTGCGTTGAATAGCTAGCATAAAAACGGCATTTTCAGGAAACAGAATATCGATAAAGGTAATGACCCCAATTGGAATTATTTCCTGAAAAGAGAAAATTTCCGGCTAGTGCTTAGTCCGGTTTCCGGAAATCCAGGTTATGGAACAAAAACACCCGGACCACGTCGGATTGCTTGTACTGGTAGCCTTTACTGGATTGCTGGATGGTGTGTAAATACCCGGCCTGTAGATTGGCGTTGGGGGCCACCTTGTACCCAAGACCCACAAAGATCCGGTCCTGGTCGAAGGTGTTGTTGATCACCTGTTTTCCGAAATTGATCAGGATTTCGTTGCTCGCCACCGCCGACCATTTGGATTTGGCGGAAAACGGGTACGTCAAGATGACGTTGTAACGCGCCCGGTTGGTGTACAGAAAATCTTTTGCCAGATGGGAATCGTCCAGAACGTTCTGTTTGAACCGTTGCTCCAGCCTGATCTGCTGAAGCACCCGGAATTTCCATGGCCGGCTCAGGATCTGGACCTGTTGCCAGATGCGGTGCTCTGGTTGAGAAACATTCTGGTGGCCTTCACCCGGGTACAAGTTCAGGAAGCCGTAGCCGGCAGTCAGTTTGAAGTTTGGACTGGCATAATAGGTGGCGCCCATTCGGGCCATTCCAAATAATAGCCCCTGGTTCCAGTTGTCCTGACTGCGCAGGTGCATGTCGTACCAAATTCCCCAATGGGTGGAAAGTTGCGTCTGGCTCAGGTAGCCGACCCATACTTGATCGGCGTGATCGATGGATTTTAAGCTCTGGGCATGCGAACTAAGCTCCATGCCCAACAACAAGGGCAAAAGAAAAAGAAGAGGGCGGATTTTCATGTTTTTTGCTTGGGTTATTACAGCCACGAAAATACGCCCCCCGGAAAGGTGGAAACAATGATTTTTCGCATTAGGGATTAGGGAAATGGGAAAAGGGAGCAGGGAGCAGTCGAGGATTAAGGTTCAAGAGTTCAAAGTCCAAGGTTCAAGGTTCTTTCCCTGCTCCCTACTCCCTTTTTCCCTGCTCCCTTACTCCAATACAAAAATATTCTTCTCCCTGCAAATGTCTTTCAGGACTTTTGGCCATACGGTGACGCTAACTTCCCCGAGGTGGGCTTTGCGAAGGAGGAGCATGATGGTCCGGCTTTGCCCGATGCCGCCTCCGATGCTCAATGGAAGTTCGTCGTGAACAATGGCTTGATGGTAAGGGTATTGAAGGAAGTGCTCCAGGCCGCAGATTTTGAGCTGTTGTTTCAGGGTGTCGGCATTAACTCGGATGCCCATGGAGGAAAGCTCGTGCCGCCGTTTCGTTACGGGGTTCCAAACGAGAATATCTCCATTTAATCCGTGCATGGGCGCTCCTTTTTCGTTTACAGTAGGCGTTACCCAATCATCGTAGTCCGGGGCTCTCATTTCATGCGGGTAGCCATCGGCCAACTGCCATCCGATCCCGATCAGGAACAGCGCAGGAATTTCTTGTAAGATTCTGGTTTCGCGCTCTTTGCGGGGAAGGTCGGGATATTTGGCCAGCAATTCCTCGGCGTGCATGAAGGTGATTTCCTCCGGAAGCCGGGGGTACCTTGAATCGTCGAGCGCCGGAAACAGATCAAACAGGTAGTTTTCTGCGCCTTTGATGGCCTTCCATATTTTGCGGACCACCTCCTTGAGGAATTCCAGATTGCGTTCTTTGTCGGTGATGGCTCGTTCCCAATCCCACTGGTCTACATAGGCGCTATGATCGTGATCGAGGAAATAGTCTTTACGTACGGCACGCATATCGGTACAAAGCCCTTCTCCTGGCTTCATGTCAAACTGTTTGAGGGCAGTTCTTTTCCATTTGGTAGCTGCCTGTACGACCTGGGCGGTTACCGGATTTTTTTCGTGGTCGTTTTTGATGTAGAATTCTACCGGCGTTCGGGAACCGTCGCGGTCGAGATAGTCATTGACTCCGCTTTCGACGTCGACGATCAGCGGAACGGTCACCATCATCAGGTTGAGTTCCTTGCAGAGGTGTTCCTCTATGTAGTTCTTGGCGGCCATGATGGCGCGCTGCGTTTCTTTGGCGTCAACAGCGACCGGTAATCCGTCGGAAGAACGCGCTTCAGGTCTTCGTAATTCCCAATGCCTGGACCTGCCAGGTCGGCTTTTTTGTCTACCATTTGATTTGGTTTTTTGGTTAGGGATTCATTTGGAAGGGGAGCCATAGCATACGGCGGGCGCTCTCCCTCGCCCATTCAGGCTCGGGAAAAGATAAGCGACGTCAGGCACAAATGGACTGACCAAGGTCAATCCCCGGCATGATTTTTGCCGCAGACAGAGGTGAAAGAAAGGGGATATGCAGACTGCTTAGAAGCTATCTCAAAACCTTTTTTGGGGTGTGGGCGGCAATCCTTAACCCCATTGCAAAGACTGAGAAGCACTTTCCCCCTTTGAAGCTCATCTTGTAGTATTTTTCATAACTACGGCTTGTCTCTGGATTGCCCTCCGCAGCCCGGAGCCCGTGGGAAACGCCGTTCCCGTTCGAAGAACGGGATCGCCTTATGGGATCAACCGCTTGGAATGCAGGTGAAACGCAACGATCGGTGTTCCGCTTGAGGGGGGGGGGTCCCCCCCCCCCCCAAAGGGGGAGAACGCCATAATTCTATATTTTTGAGATGGCTTCTAATAGGTCAAAGGCGGGTCGTGGAATACTTTCAGGCTGTTTAAACCGGGTTGAAGGTAGGGTTGACAAAACCGGAGGCCCTGAAACCAGGCGTCTGCTTCCGCCATGGCGTTTAGCCGTTCTGCTGAGGCAGGCTGCCGGAAGGATTTCAATACCTTTTTATTTTTTAAGATGCGAACCTCCAGATAGTCTTTATTCCTTTTAACCCAGAGCATTTCCCCTTCCTGGAGGGGCTGTACCACTGGGTCAAATCCAGGTAAATCCAGTTCACAGGTTACGGAAAGGTTTTTAGCCGAATACGCGTAAACGAGGCCGTCGTTTTCCCTGGAAAAAGCGAGGTTAACCGACCCTTGCCCTGCCGGAAAATTGGCCTGGATTTGCCCGATAGCTTGAGGTATCCTTGGACGAAGCGTCACTTTTTGGCGGGTCAAATCGGGTTGAAACCCGAGGAAATACTGGTTCCATACCCGAAGCTGTTCGGCATTCGACCAAGCCTGCAGGAAGGTTCCGGAAAGCTTGCCTCTGAAAGCGCCTGGCTTGGGGAGGGCATCGGCATTTTCGCTTAGAGAACCTACGGCCCCCTCGATCAGTGCCTGGCGGTTCATTCGGGCAAAAAGCTTGTAGGCAGCTTCGGTCTGTCCGGCCTCGATCAGGCGTTGCATGGCGATTCCGTTCGTCCAAAGCCAGACCGTCCCGTTGTGATACGATGCATCCTTGTGGTAATAATTCCAGTATTCGTGGTAGGGATGAAAATCGGGGTCTTTCTGACTCAAAGAGGCGACGCCCCAGGGATAAACGAGATTTTCCCAGACGGATCTGGCAATTTGGTTGCGCTGGGATTTTTCAGGGAGTAGATCCAGGGCAAACAGCTGATTCGGACGCATTTTGAGGTCGGGCTTTCCCTGCGCGTCGAGCCGGTCGGCCAGGTACCCTTTATCAGGTATCCAGTAGTCCCGGGCAAACTGCTGCATTACCTGATCCGCCATTGCATTCCATTTCAGGCTGGTTTCTTTTTCGCCCATCCATTGAGCAAAAAAAGCGGCGGCGCGGAGCTGCCCGACCCAAAGCGCCTGGATATCATTCGCCCGGTTTCCCCGGGGCGAATAAGGAGTTTTCCCTTTGATTTTGGCGTCCATCCAGGTGTCGGCGTCGTCGTGGCATAGATACCCTTTTTCGTCAACCCAATGCTGCAGCGCCCCGTCCATGCTGCGTTTTACCGCAGGATACAGCTGGCGGATAATGGAGGTGTCGCCAGAATACCGAACATAATCCAGGATCTGGGCGACAAACCGGGGCGTGCCGTCGGCGGTATTGTATATAATTTCATCTGGCCTGGCGCGGTTTGGTATCCGGCCAAAAAACGGGGAGCCTGGATCCGTATTTTGGAACTGGGCGAAGGACAACAGGATTTTTCGGGCAATATCAAACTGGCCATTGACCAGGCAGGCTCCAGGGAGGGCAATGAACATGTCCCTGCCCCAATAGTCGTTGAACCACGGAAGCCCGGCGTAGATTCCCCAGCCTTGCTGCTCGGTAATGAGCTGGTCGAGGGTAAGGGAAAGCCAAACCAGCGCATGGTCGAGGCTGTCCTGGCCGCTGCCCGCATGGCTTTGGCGGGCAATGCGCTCCATTCGGTTGGTCCGGTCCGCCAGAAGTTGCGCTTCTTTTTGGCGAATGGCTTTCAGGCTTTGAAGCGCTTCGGCTTCGGTGGCGCCATAAACAAGCAAAAAACCTCCCGCTTTTTCATTTGAGCTCAGAAGGCCGCGATTTACGGTAAACGGCTGGTTCTTCCTAGGACTTGCCAAAAGCGCCTGTCCAGGGGCTTCCAGTAGGGAATACCAGATACCCGTCTCGTCGGCTTTCAGAAAACGGCAAAGCGAGGTATCCAGCTGGATGCCAATCGGACCGGGGCGCCCGGTGTTTAGAAATATTCCGATTGCCGGGATGTTGTCAAAAAGGACTAACGTTTCTTTTGCCTGCGTAAAAACCCGTTCTATCGCGTCGGGGTAGACCGTGACGTTGGCTTCCGTTCTCTGGAGCGGCAGACCTCCCTGAAAAAGCTGGTAGTCTCTGCATATCCTTTTCCGGCTGACGTTCCATCCGATAAAATAATCGGCAGTGTCCGAAGTGTGCGTGAACGTATAGAAATACCCGGATTTTTTATCGGTGAAGGAACAGGCTCTGTTCTCCTCCGGATGCACGTGAATACCCACTTCCTCCAACAGCGTTGGCTTTGGGGAGGCATTGTGGCCCTTTTCCGTTCCAGAAGCCTGACAACCCGCCAGTGTGAATAAGATGCCGAAAATTCCAAGAAACATGCTATCGCTCATGACCCAAACTTTTTTCTAAAAATACAATGGATTATGAAAGAGCAGGAGGAAAATGGGTTAGAGGATTTGGAGGATGTAGAGGATGTAGAGGATGTGGAGGATGTAGAGGATGTAAGCCCCGTAATTCGTAAATCATACTTCGTACTTCGTAAATCGTACCTCGTACTTCGTGAAAGGATGGAAAGGATGTAGAGGATGGAAAGGATGTATTCACCAAGAGCCTCAACCGTCAACCGTCTCCCGTCTCCCGTCAACCGTCTCCCGTCAACCGTCTCCCGTCTCCCGTCAACCGTCTCCCGTCTCCCGTCTAATTTCCCTATACTTGCATTCAAAAACAAGAGCGAAGATGGTTCAAATATTCGTAACCGGAGGGACCTTTGACAAGGAGTACAATTATATCCATGGGACGCTTTTTTTCAAGGATACCCATTTGCCGGAAATGCTGGACCGGGGCCGTTGTACCCTGGACATCGACATCAAGACGTTGATGATGGTAGATAGCCTGGAGATGACGGATGAGGACCGGGCGATCATTGCCCACAACTGCCGGCGCTCTGCCCATCAACGCATTTTGGTTACCCATGGGACGGATAGCATCGTGGAGACGGCTTCGTTTCTGGCGCAGGCGGACATCAGAGGAAAAACGATTGTCCTCACCGGAGCGATGATTCCTTACGCGTTCGGGACTTCGAGTGATGGGTTTTTCAATTTGGGAAGCGCGCTGGCTTTTGTTCAAACCCTGCCTCCTGGAGTATACGTCGTCATGAATGGACGTTATTTTCAGTGGAATTCAGTGCGCAAGAACCGCAAAACCGGTAACTTTGAGGAAACGATTTAGTTTTTTTGACCGGATATTCTCCAGCGTATGCAAATTTTGGGATTGCTTTTTGAAGTAGCGCTGTTTGCCGCAGCTTGTTTCCTTTACTTTTTCTCCATTGGCGTATTGCCCTCCAAAAGCGGAAAACGCGCGCCGGGGGCTGAAGCTTTCCGCCGGGAAAACAGCCGGTGGCTCCGATTGCTTTCCCTTGCGCTCATGGCCATTATGTTTGTGAACATGTTCATCAGCCTGCGCGCGCTTTTGCTGAAATAAAGGTTTAATCCTTTTGATTTCAAGGGCCGTTCGAAATCATTTTTTTCAAATTTATTTTTTTATCATTGCACCGCATCCAAAACCTACTTGTTCACTTCCTACCCAAACCGATATGAAAAACGTATACGTTCTTTTCGCTCTGTTTGTCGCGTTGTCTGTCTCTGCTCTTCGAGCTCAGGATCGGGAAGATTCCGCCGGCCTTTACCACGTGGGGACCATCCGGGAAATCAAAATCGTTTTTGAAGAGGATAACTGGAGGTACCTGCTGGACTCCCTTCGGTTTAACGGAGAACAGCTGCTCAAAGCCGCCTCCGTGGAGGTCATGGGGCAGCCCTTTGCCGGCGCCGGGGTCCGGATCATCGATTCCAATTCGTTTCAACCGGGCAGCCGCCGCAACGGGTTATACATCCAGTTGGATTATTCCACGCCCGGCCAGCAAATACAGGGGCATTCCAGTTTGTCCCTGAGCAGCTCGCTGCGCGACCCCAGCATGGTCCGCGAAGTGCTGGGCCTGGAAATAGCCCGCAAGTACATGCCCGCCCCCAAAGCCAATTACGCCAACGTCTGGATCAATAACGAACGCTATGGGCTTTACGTCAACGTAGAGTCCGTTGAAGGGGATTTCCTGTTGCGTCATTTCAAAGGGACCTCCGGCAATTTGTATTACAGCCACCCGGAAACGACGAAGAAGCCGCTTCCCGGATGCGCTCCAAATATCTTTGGTTCCCTGCAGCAGGACCGGTCGGTTGACTGCCTCAAGCGCAACTTCCACCTGATCCAGGGCGCTTCTTACGCCCCGCTGGTGGAGTTTATTCGCCAACTGAACCTGGAAGGGCAATCGTTGGAAGACATCCTCTATGCGGATCAAACGCTTTGGATGCTTGCCTTTAATAATGTAATGGGCAATTTGAGTTCCTATTCCGGGAAAGACAGCCCCAAGTATTATTTATATCAGGATGTGGACGGCAGAATGGCCCCGGTGCTTTGGAGCCTGAACCTGGCGTTTGGAGGGTATAAGAATACCGGTATAGGATCGGATCTGAAGATAACCGAACTGCAACAACTCGATCCTTTTCTCCACAGTGGGAACAATGCCAAACCGCTCGTCAGCAAGCTGCTTGCCAATGCGCTGTATCGCAAAATGTACCTGTCGCACCTCCGGACCCTCCTGTACAATGAATTGGCAAGCGGGAACTACCAAACCAGGGCTCGGGAACTCCAGGAGTTAATCCAGCCTTCTTTTGTTCTGGACTCAAATAAAATGTATTCCCAGATCGACTTTGAGCAGAGTCTTGTCAGCACGATTGGCCGGGTAAGCAAAATCCCGGGGGTATTTGAATTTTTGGAAGGCAGAACCAAATTCCTCAAGCGCCATCCAGAGCTCTCCATTATTCCTCCTGGTTTTTCCGACCGGAAGGTAAAAAGCCGTGAAAAATTCTCCCCTGCGCAAATTGAAGATTTTCAAGTTACCGTGCGGGTAGGAGAGTACGCCAGAAAAGTGCAGTTGTTTTATCGGTTTGATGCGGGTCAGCCGTTTCAATCAGTTGCCATGGCCGACGACGGCGCTCACGAAGATGGCCAAGCCAACGACGCAGTCTTCGGGGTGTTGATCAAGCCTCAGGGGGGCGCCCGCCAAATGGAATACTATATCATGGCTGAAAATGCAAAAACTGTTAGCTATTCGCCTGAGCGCTACATGTTTGAACAGCACAAGGTTACCTTGGACGAATTAAACCGTTAACGCAACGAATTTTCTTATGGCTCGTATCCTGTTCCTGTTGCTGTCGTTTCTCGCTATGCATTTATCGCTTACCGGCCAGGGCTTGTATGATAAAAGCAGGTTTTCGGAGATTCGGATCTATTTTAAGGAAAAAAACTGGCAGGAGGCGCTGGATTCCCTCCGGGATAGCCCGGGCGAAGGCCGTCTGACCACGGCTTACGTGGCGGTAAACGGCAAGAAATACCCCGGCGCAGGGGTCCGCTACAAGGGCAACAGCTCCTTCAACAACGTGCACCGAAGCGGCCAGGATAAATTGCCATTCAACATCAAAATCAACCATACCCAGCGCGAATTGCTGCTCCCCGGCGGATATTCCACCCTCAAACTCGCCAATGGGTTTCGCGACCCCTCGATGGTTCGGGAGGTATTTGCCTATGAAGTGGCAGGTACCTACATACCTGCTCCAAGGGCGGCTTATGCCAAGGTATTTGTCAACGATGCGTATTGGGGGTATATACCAGCACGGAATCGGTAGATAAACCCTTCCTGCTGCATCATTTTGCCGACACGACCGGCAGTTTGATCAAAGGGGAGCCCGATTGGAAATGGAAGCGGCCGGCTTCCTGTCCGGACAAAAAATTGCCATCCCTTAACTACCTGGGCGAAGACACCCTTTGCTATCAGGGTATCTACGAAGTGAAAGGGGAAAAGGCATGGGACGACCTGATCGAGTTCACCCGAACCCTGAACCAAAACCCCGCAGCGATTGAACAAATCCTGGATGTCAGCCAGATGCTGTGGATGCTGGCCATCAACAACGTGCTGGTCAATCTGGACAGCTATGTCGGCGGGTTCGCCCAAAATTATTACCTGTACCGGGATTCTACGGGCATTTTTCACCCGGTGATCTGGGATTTGAATCTCGCTTTTGGGGGATTCAGGCTGTTGACAGAAAAGGACATCCTTAGCGACGAGGCCCTTCAGCATTTTAGCCCTTTTGCTCAATACAAAGAGCGCAACCCGGACAAGCCCCTGCTTATACATCTTTTGGATAACGAACTCAACCGCAAGATCTATACCGCCTATTGCCGGACTATCCTGGAGGACTTTTTTTATAACGACGCTTACCTTTCGCGGCTGGAGGAATTGCAGGACTTTCTGGAAGCGGATGTATCCAAAGACCCAAATTATTTTTATCCCAGGGCTGCTTTCCGTGACAATTTGTCCATGTCGGTGCAAGCGCATGGGGAAAAAATTATGGGGATTACGGAGTTGATGCACCCCCGAATTGCTTATTTCCAAAGGCATCCGTTGGTTAGCGCGCCGGCTCCGGTCATCGAGACCCCCATCCAGGAAATGATGCCCAATGGCCGGAGGATCACTGCCAGGGTATCGGGCGCCAAGCGGGTATGGCTGTTCTATTCGGAGAATGCCCAATCGGGTTTCCGCCGCCTTCCAATGACCGCAGAGGCTTCTGACCCGGAACTATGGAGTGCGGAGGCCCTGATGCTGCCCGGCGGCAGGTTCTACGTTGCTGCGGAAAATGACCTTACCGCAGCGCTTTCTCCACGCACTGCCGGGCAGAATGCGTATATTGCGAAATAATGGGGACGTACCTCAGGCATTCTGGTATTGACCAAACCGCGTATGCGCATCCTTCACACTTCCGATTGGCATTTGGGTCAGCGCTTCCTCCAAAACGACCGCACCGAAGAACAGCGGCTGGCTTTGGATGCTTTACTTCGGCTAATTGATGAGGAGCGCGTAGAAATCCTCCTTATTGCCGGAGATATTTTTGACATTGGAAACCCACCCTTCGGCGCCCGCCGCTTGTATTACCAATTCCTTACCCGCTTGCAGGCAACCTCCTGCCGCCATGCGGTGATTATTGCGGGCAATCACGACGCCCCCGGGATGTTGGAAGCCCCAAGGAACTGCTTAAAAGCCTGAATATTCATGTCGTTGGCGCCGCACCGGATGACAAACAGGAGTTAGTGCTCCCGTTGCGCCATCCCGATGGAACGTTGGAAGCCGTCGTGGCGGCCGTTCCATTTCTCCGCGACAGGGATTTGAAATTCAGCCAGGCGGGTGAATCCGGTTCCGAACGGATCGAGCGGCTAAAAGAAGCGCTCACCGGCTATTTTCAGGGAATGGGCGCTCTGGTCGCTCCGTTCACCGGGGCGGGCGTTCCGGTAATGGCAATGGGGCATTTGTATGCCGCAGGCGCAGAAGCTTCTGAAAAACAAGACAATATCTATATTGGCGATGTGGAGAACATCCGTGCGGACGCCTTCCCGGCGGAGTTCTCTTATATAGCCCTGGGCCATATTCATCGTCCTCAGGCGGTAGGCGGCATCCATCACGTGCGGTATTCCGGCTCTCTGATCCCTTTGAGTTTCAGCGAAACCAAAGATGAAAAAGGCGTGTATTTGTTGGATTATTCCGGACCTGTGCTGGAATCGGTCCGGTTTATCCCCATCCCGATCCAGCGCAGATTAAAAACCATAGAGGGAACCCTGGAGGAGGTGCGCCAAAAGCTGACCCGTTTTGCCGCTCAGCCCCGGGAGGGCCTCCAACCCTGGGTCGAGGTGCTGGTGCGTTCGGACGCCATTTTGCCGGGATTAGATGCTGAGCTACAGGAGTTTTGCGCAGGGATGGATCTGGACCTGATGAAAATACGGGTAGACTATGGCGTTCTCCACGCACTCTCCGCCAAAACGGAAGAGGAGGAATTGGCTTCCCTGGAGCCTTTGGAAGTGTTTCGAAGGCGGTGCATGGTTGCTGGAAAAGCGCCGGACGACTTGCCGGAACTAGAGTCGTCCTTTAAGGAACTCCAGGCCTGGATGACCGAACACGAGGACGAAATCAAGGAATAACCATGCGCATCCGCAAACTCACCATACAAAACCTGAATTCACTGAGGTTGACGGCAACCCTGGATTTCACCTTGCCGCCGTTGTCCAATACAGGGCTGTTTGCGATTACCGGCGATACCGGCGCCGGAAAAAGCACGCTTTTGGATGCCATAACCTTGGCGTTGTACGGGAAAATCCCGCGAAATCCTGCCACCAAGGAAGCCATGTCGTATGGCGCCGCAGAAAGCCTCGCAGAGGTCGAGTTCGAACAGGGAGGCAAACGCTTTCTGGCTAAATGGTCGTTGCGGAGAGCAAGAAAACAAATCGGGGGAAAAATTCAGGAACCCTACCGCGAGCTGGCTGTATGGGACCCAGCCCAGGAAGCTTTCGTTCTCCTGGCCACCGGCGCCAAGGAAGTGGACGTGCAGGTAGAGAAAATGACCGGCCTGGATTACGACCGCTTCAAACGATCGGTTCTGTTGGCCCAGGGGGATTTCGCCGCCTTTTTGGACGCCAGCGTCGATCAGCGCAGCGACCTGCTCGAGCGAATTACCGGCACCGAGATTTATTCCCGGCTTTCACTCGCTGCGCACCGCCGGAACCGGATGGAAACCGAACGGCTCAGGGAAATGGAGCAGCAACTTCAAAGCTTACGGCTCTTTTCCGAAGAAGAAACCGAACTCCTGCGCCAGCAATTGCGGAATAATCAGGAAACGGCGCAGACTTTGGGGGAGGAAAAACAGCGCTTGTTTCTGCAAATCCGGGACCGGGAATCCATGCACGCTCTGGAAGACGCGCGCCGCCGAATAGAAGCTGAATTTCAAATCCTGGAAACAAATCGCTCCGAGGCCTCCTCCGAGCTCGGCCGCTTGGCGTTGCACGAAAAAGGGGCGCCATGGCATGCCTCCTTATTGACTTTGGATGAAAAACAAGCGCAACAGATCAAGGATTCCGATCGCCGAAAAGCGATGGCAGACGCATTGATCCGGTTGGACGCTTCCCTGGCTTCCCTGCAAACGGCGCTGGATGGTTCCGTCCAGGCTTTTTCCCGAATGGAAGCACAGGCGAAGACCCAGGAACCGGTTTGGAAATCGGTGGAGGCGCTCGACCTTCGGATTCAGGAAAGAACGCAGCCACTGGAGAAAGCCCGGTCGGAGTTTCAGGCTAAAGAGCGGGAACGCAACCAACTCAAAGCGCTCGTTTCGGATTTACAGGATCAGGTAAAACGCTGGGCTTCAGCAGAAACCGAGGAGCGGACGTGGCTGGAAACGAACCAGGCACTGGCGCCGCTGCCGCTGGCGTATTCGGGCATCCGCAACCACTTGGACCAGTGCGGGAACTCCTTCGGGAAATAAACAAAGCATCCGGCGCCTCTTTGCAGGCCAAAAAGCGGTTGGAAGAACTATTCAGAGCAGGGGAAAGCGCCTCCCGGCAACTGGAAAAGGAAGAAATAATCCTCCAGGAATTAAAAGAGCAATTTCTGGCCGCCCTGCCCGAGAAATACCATCCCGAACAGGGGCTGGCCGATTTGTTTTTGCGGGAAATCGAGACGCTTCAAAGCCAGCGCCAGGCATTGATGGAGTTGGAGGCCATGGACAAAGAATACCGCGCCCTGCTGGCAGAAAGAGAGGCCTGGGAAGACGGACTCGCCGATCTGCAAAAGGAAGATGGGGAAGTAAGCAAAGCGCTTTTTTCCGCCATGGAAACGTTGGATGCCTGCGATCGCCGGCTCCAGTTCAAACAGGAAATCGTTCACCAGCAGCAGCGCATCGTCAACTACGAAAAGGACCGCGCAGATCTGGAGGAAGGGCAGCCCTGCCCGCTTTGTTTTTCTACAGACCACCCCTTTAGGCGCCATGAGGTGAAACCCTTTCTCGACGAGGCCCGCCAGGAGTTTGAAAAAGCGCGGGCGGTCCACGCCGCTGCTGCCCAACGCCAGCGGGAGCTTCTGAACCGGCATTTGGAGATCGGCCTCCGGCTGGATCAGTACAGGGATTCTACCCTGTTTAAAAACCGCGTCCTGGATCTGGAACTCCGCTTTAGTCAGGTCGCGTTTCGGGTGCTGGGAATCGATTGGACGGCAGAGTCAACCCCGGTCCGGTTCAGGTTGAACCGCATGGAACAAGAGTTAGAAGCCCTAAAGACCCTCCAGGAGAAAATTCTTTCCCTGGAACGGCAGATTTCCCAAAAGGAAAAGGCCATTCTGGATTTGGAGAAATCGCTTGCCGCTGCCCGGCAGGAAATTTCTGGTCTTGAAGGTCAGGCCAAGCAGTTGGGAGTAGAAATCGAAGACAAAAAAAGCCCGGCTGGCTCAGGTCCAGGACAGGATTCGCCTCCAGGCGGACCCATTGGGTTTGGCGTTTGACCCGCAAGATACGGAAGGGTTTGCAGCCGCTCTTCTGGAAGCGAAAGCGTCCTATTCCCGCCATTTGGAAAAGCATGCGCTGTTGAAATTGGAGCTGGATAACGCTCAGGTCGCTTTGAAGGAAAAAAGAAGCCAGGCTGAGGTAAAGGACCGGGAAGCGGAGGAGAAGCAGGCCCATGTTGCCCACCTCCAGCGGGACCTGGATGCGCTGATCGGCGAGCGGCAGGCACTGTTTGGAGACAGCGATCCAAAGCAGGCGCGAATGGAATTGGGCCGGCAAATGGAGGCGGAACAAGCCGAACAACGGAATATCCGGTCTGCTCTTGGCCAGACGGAGAAGGAAAGGGAAGGCCAGATTGGAGGCATCGAAGAGATCACCCGAAATTTGGCCGAACGCGATCAACAGATCCATACCCTCCAAACGAAGTTGATTTCCGCCGCCAGCGGGCTTGGGTTTGATGGAATAGAGGAATTAAAGGCATCTATGCTGGGGCCAGAGGATGTAAGCCGGTTCCGGGAAATCGAACGCCAGTTCCTGCGCAAGGAGGCGGAATTGTCGAGAGCAAGGGAAGAAATTTTGCAAAAGAAGGAACTGCTGCAACCGATCGTTTCGCCTTTGCCGCCCCTGGATTCACTCAAACTTGCCGCTGAAACGGTCCAGCAGCAAATCGATGCGTTGCTGGAGGATTCGGGTAAAATCAAAGCCAGGCTTGAACAACAAGAATTAAGCCTCAAGGAAGCCGAGGCCCTTCGATCTGCAGTGGACCGCCAAAAGCGCGAAGCGCTTCGCTGGGCCAAACTCAATGAATTAATCGGTTCGGCCGACGGTAAAAAGTTTCGGGTTTTTGCCCAGGGGCTTACTTTGGCCAAATTGACGGCCCAGGCCAACCTCCACTTGAGCCGCCTGAGCGGAAGATACCTGATCCGAAAAAAAGAAGGGGAAGATCTTGGGCTCGAAATCCTGGATACCTTTCAGGCCAATAATTCGAGAAGCCTTCAGACACTTTCCGGGGGCGAGCGGTTCTTGGTGAGCCTTGCGCTTGCTCTGGGGCTATCCGATCTGGCAGGGGGCCAAACCAGCATCCAGTCGTTGTTTATCGATGAAGGATTCGGAACGCTGGACAACGACAGCCTGGACCTGGCGTTATCTACCCTGGAAAACCTGCAGGCAGCGGGGAAAACCATTGGGATTATCTCCCACGTCAAAGAACTCAAAGAACGGATTGGGGTGCAAATTCAGGTGCTCAAAAAAAGCAATGGGTTTAGCGAACTAAACGTAGTAGATCATTGACCGGTCTCTATCCGGTGATTGCGAAGGAAAATCGAAAATTGGCAACGGCTTGTCATTTTTTCCCGTTAATTTGTGAGGGCAAAATCTTACCGGCTTTTGTCTTACCACGAACACTGAAACCAACACGATACATGCAAAAGAATTTGAAATCCTTTTTTGCCGCCCAAAAGCAAGGCTTAGATGAAAAGAGCGTCGACTTTTTGATCAAAGCCCTTGAAAAAAGCAACTTGCCTGGATTTGACTACATCGAGTACAAGCAGTCGCTGGCTTCTCTAGCCGAAATGGTCGAGCTGGACGAGCGCACCCGCTATAAGTCTGCGCTTGCTTCGGCTATGGCTTTCGGACTGAATAAAGACAAACTCCTTGGATCGGCCGACCACTACAAAAAGATTCTGACCAGCGAACGGGAACAATTCAACGCGGCCCTTCAAAAGCAGATCGATCAGCGCGTTAGCGCTAAAAAACAAGAAGTGGAAAAGCTCCGCAAGCAGATTGAAGAGTACCAGTCCAAAATCAAAGAACTGGAAAGCAAGATTGCCCAGACGCAGTCTACCATCAACCAGCAAGACGACCTTATCCAGGCCGCTATGGCTAAAATCGAATCCACTAAAGATGGGTTTGAATCGACCTTGTCAAGTATTATGGCCGAAATTGATCAGGATATCAACAACATTCAAGTGTATTTATAACTTAGGGTGCTCTAAAACCTTTTGTTTTCATCATTCAAATTCGAATTCATCATGGCTGATGTGAATTTTCAAGGCGATGGCAAGCCGAAATCATTCTGGAAAAGACCCGAAGGCCTGGTTGGCGCCATCTTTTTAATTGCTATTCTGGCAGGATTGGGTATTCTCTTCGTCTCGTATTTGCCGCTTTTGGTGGAACTGGCCAAAAACGTACTCTACCTGACGCTGATGATCATTGCCGGCGCCGGATTGCTGTATATGTTCTTCGACCCCCGGATGCGCAACCTGGTATGGTATGCCTACAAAAGTATGATGCGCTCTCTGACGGGGATGTTTGTAACGATCGATCCGATCGGTATTCTAAAAAGCTATGTGGAAGACCTGGAAGACAATCTGGGCAAAATGCGCAAACAAATCGGGGTGCTCCGCGGCCAAATGCGCAAGATCCAAACCTTGATCGAGGAGAACGCCAAGGAAATTGAAAACAATATGCGGCTCGCTCAGGCAGCCCGCGATGCGGATAAGGATCAGCAAATGCTCCTGGCTTCCCGCAAAGCCGCCCGCCTCCAGGAGAGCAACGAAAAGTACGGCGCGCTTTACCAAAAGATGGAGATCCTTTACCGCATTTTGACCAAAATGCACAACAACAGCGAAGTGCTCCTGGAAGATACCAAGGATCAGGTCAAGGTGAAGGAGCAAGAGCGCAAAGCCATTCGCACGTCTCATTCGGCGATGCGTTCGGCAATGAGCGTTATCAGCGGCGATCCCGACAAGCGCGCTATGTTCGATATGGCTATGGAGGCGATTGCAGATGACGTGGCCAGTAAAGTGGGCGAAATGGAGCGCTTTATGGAACTTTCTTCCAGTTTTATGGATTCCGTCGACCTGCAAAACGGGATGTTTGAAGAACAGGGCATGCGCATGCTGGAAGAATGGGAACAGAAAAGCACCTTGCTGTTGATGGAAGGCAGCCCCAAAACCAAGTTCGACGATGTCCTCGACCTGAACCGGCCGGTGGATAAGCAGGAAAAACAAGTAAAAGGCAACGACAACCAATACGACAACCTGTTTAATGGGTAGCCGGTTGGGTTGTGCGGCCTCCCGTTACCGATATTTGGCGACCCGAAATTAGCTGCGCCAGGAGGGGCTGTCTCAAAAGACCAATCTTTGTCACCGGCATGAAGTTTCAGTTTCTTTTTTCAATTCAAATAAAAAATTGCCCTGCAATTTTTTATTTGAATTGAAAAAAGAAACTATTTTTTGGCCGCCAGGGGCGAAAACGGTCTTTTGAGACAGCCCCGTGGCCTGTTTTTTCCTTTTTATGCAGATAATAAGGGAACTATGATTAAAAAACTTTTCGTTCTGCTGCTTTTCTTTACGCTGTTCAGCTCCCATGACCTCTTCCTGAAACTTCGGAGTTATCACGTGAAGCCCGATTCGGACGCAGAGGTTTTTCTGTATAACGGCACGTTTTCGGAGTCTGAAAATGTCATTACCCGCGACCGTATCCGGGACTTCCAGATGTATGGCCCCAACTATTATTCCAGACCGGATACCAGCAACTGGTACGACAAAGGGAATGTTTCTTATTTTAAGTTTAAAACCGGCAATTCAGGCACTTACCTGGCGGGGATTTCCACTCGCCCTCGCAGGATTGAACTTCCTGCCAACGAGTTCAATGAATACCTGGAGCACGACGGCGTACGGGATATTCTGGAAGCCCGTAAAAAGGCAAATCAGCTCGGCAAATCAGCGGTGGAGCAATACGCCAAACACGTCAAAGCGGTTTTTCAGGCGGGTAAAATGAAAACCGGCCACTTCCAGAAAATTATGGGCTACCCGGTTGAGTTTGTGCCCCTGGAAAATCCATATACGCAAAAACTGAACGATTATTTAGAGTTTCAACTATTGAAGCATAGTAAGCCTTTGCCCGGGCATTGGGTATATGCAGGGTATGACGACGGACACAGCCATGGAGGCGAAGTGGAATCCGGCGCGCACAACCACAACGAACAAGCGTTCAAAACCGATTCCGAGGGAAAATTCAAGGTGAAGATCAGCCAATACGGGAAATGGTATGTCCGCACCATCCATATGGTTCCTTCCGCGAATAAAGAGCTGGATTATGTTTCCAATTGGGGGACGCTAACGTTTGAAGTCCGCTAAACCCAAAGCGTATTGGCAAATGTTGGCAGAACGTTTTCGCAATCCCTTTTCCTTCCAGTGTAAAAGTGAAAAAATGGGGGTGTTTGGTTTTTGGGAGTTTTGTTATGGGGATTTGGTTTTACCTGCGCCCCTGCCTGCTCATGCTTTATACCTTGGCTTGGTTGAAATTACGCATCCAGAAGGAGGACGGGAATCAAGCCTCCAGGTAAAAGTATTTTACGACGATCTGCAGAGCGGGATTCGCGCCGCCGCGCCTAAGGAATTTCAATCTTCTGTGCCGGAATCCTGGGCAGAAAAGAATAAACCGTTGATCCAGGCCTATTTTCGAAAACACCTGCAGGTGTGGGTCAACCGGCAGGCGGCCTCTTTTCAGCTTCAGTCCGTTTCCTGGGAACAAGACGCCTACTTCCTTCAATTTCGCATGCAATGCCCTGCGGATTGGGACCTTCTTCAGGTCAAAGCGGATTTCCTCATGGAACTGTTTCCGGACCAGACCAACGTCGTGCAGGCGGTCGATGGCAAGCAAAAACGTTTTGGCCGGACGACTCCTTCAAACCCTGGGTTGGAATTTCCGTTTTAAGCGCCTTTGAACAGATCCAGCAACGATTGCGCCGTAACCAGAATACCGGTTTCAAGCGATTTTTGCGGGGCAGGGTAGTAGAAGGGCGAGTGCAAACCCGGCAAATCCGAGTTTTTCAGGCGCTCGTCCGGCACCGTTCCCAGCCAGAATAGGGCGGTAGGAACCTGGTGTTCGGTTTTACCATAGCGGGAAAAATCTTCTCCCACCATTTGGGGCTCGGCTTCTACTACATTCTGGCTGCCAACTGCTTTTGCAGCGGAGGCGGTCAATTTGTCGATTAAGTCCGGGTGGTTGAAGTTGGCGGGAGTATAGTCGTTCGCGAGGGTTACAACGGGCATTTTGTCTTCTGGCAACCCGGCTGCAAGGGCAGTTCCTTTCGCTATCTCTTTGATCCGGCGGTGCACCAGTTGCCGGACGTCCTCGGAAAAGGTTCTTATCGTGAGCTGCAGGTGACCTCATCCGGAATAATGTTGTATTGGGTTCCTCCTTTAATGGCGCCAACGGTGACGACGGCGGGGTCTGTCGGTTTCACGCTTCGGCTGACAATAGTTTGCAATTCCATGATCATCATGCTGGCAAGGACTACCGGGTCGATGGACATGTGCGGGGAAGCGCCATGGGCGCCGATTCCGAAAATTCGGATGTCCATCCGTTCTGAATTGGCCATCGTGTATCCTTTGCCAAAACCAACCTGGCCTGCAGGAATAGTTGGACTGCAATGCAACCCGATTCCAAAGTCCGGAACGCCAAAACGCGTGTACAAGCCCGCATCCAGCATCATCTTCGAGCCGGCGCCTAGCTCTTCTGCCGGTTGGCCTATCAGCATCAGGGTGCCTTTCCATTGGTCCTTCACCCGGGCCATTGCTCTGGCGGTTCCCAGCCAGGTCGTCATATGCATATCGTGCCCGCAGGAGTGCATCGTGCCCGTCTCCTGCCCATTGTGGGGCACTTTAACGGCGCTGGCATAAGGAAGCCCGGTTTTTTCCACCATGGGAAGGGCGTCCATATCGGTGCGGTAGAGAATCGTTGGGCCCTCGCCGTTCTTCAGGATGCCGACGATGCCGTATCCCCCAACCCCCTCCGTGACCACATATCCAACCTTCCGGAGTTCTGCGGCCAGTTTTTTAGAGGTTTCTTTTTCCTGGAAGGACAACTCCGGGGATTGATGCAATTGCTTATAGAAATCGAGTAAAAAGGGGAGGTCCTCTGCAATGGCTTCCCGGGTGATGGCCGGATGGTCTCCAAGAGTGAACGAACAGAGAACCAGGCAAACTGCAGGTAATACTAAATTTCGCATATACGCCTTGTTTAGAATGATTTGGCAATGATACAAAGATTTTTCAAAATTCCGGTTTGGCTTTTGCCGGGATGCCAAATGCAGAAGAATACACGGGAAATCCTTGCCCAATGGACCGGAAAAAAAGCTACCTTTGTGCTTCGAAATGAAAAAAAATTAATTTGCATACCACCTTTCAAAATCTGGGATTGAAGCAACAAGTGTTGCAGGCAATCCAGGAGCTAGGGTTTGAAACGCCCACTCCCATACAGGAAAAAGCCATCCCTTATCTTCTCGAGTCGCGGAATGACCTGGTCGCCTTCGCCCAAACCGGAACCGGTAAAACCGCCGCTTTTGGCCTTCCAATCATCGAGCAGATCGATTTGGCTAACCCCAAAGTTCAGATGCTGGCGTTGTGCCCCACCCGGGAATTATGCCTTCAAATCTCCAAGGAGCTGACCAATTACGCGAAGTACCTGACCGGCCTTCATGTCGTGTCCGTGTATGGCGGCGCGGAGATTTCCAAGCAAATCACCGCCCTTAAGCAAGGCGCGCATATCGTCGTAGGCACCCCAGGCAGGGCCCTGGATCTGATCAATCGGGGAAAACTCCAGATTGAACATATCCGCTGGCTGGTATTGGATGAAGCCGACGAAATGCTCTCCATGGGGTTTAAAGACGAGTTGGATGCCATCCTGGGGTCCACCCCGGCTACCAAACAAACCTTGCTTTTTTCGGCTACGATGCCAGAAGAAATGACGGCAATCGCCCAGAAGTATATGCATCATCCGGCCGAGATTTCCGCCGGCAAAAAGAATATCGGCGCTGAAAACGTTCAGCACCATTTCTACCTCATTCACGCGAAAGATAAATACCTGGCCCTCAAGCGGGTCGCCGACTATTACCCCGACATCTACGGGATTGTCTTTTGCAGGACCCGCGTGGAAACCAAAGAGATAGCCGATAAGTTAATGGAAGACGGGTATAATGCGGATGCGTTGCACGGCGATCTTTCTCAAGCGCAGCGGGATTATGTCATGCAGCGTTTCCGTCTGAAACAAATCCAGATTCTGGTCGCTACCGACGTGGCCGCCAGGGGACTTGATGTCAATAACCTGAGCCATGTGATCAATTACAGCCTTCCGGACGATCCGGAGGTGTACATTCACCGGAGCGGGCGCACCGGTAGGGCCGGGAAAAGCGGGATTTCCATTATCCTCGCCAATATGCGGGAGAAATCCAAGCTCAGTTTTATCGAAAAGAAAATTTCCAAGCGGTTTGAGCAAAAAACGGTGCCTACCGGACGGGAAATCTGTGAAAAGCAGCTGTTTCACATGATTGACCGGATCGAAAACATTGAGATCAAGGACACCCAGATTGAACAATACCTCCCGTCCATTTATGCGCGCCTGTCCTGGATGAGCCGCGAGGACCTGCTCCAGCGTTTTGTTTCCATTGAGTTCAACCATTTTCTTTCGTATTACAAAAACGCTCCGGATTTGAATGCCGGAGTGATTCCTGTAAGGGAAGAGCGCCAGGAAAAAGGCAAAAGAGCAGAACCCAGAGCGTCCAGCGTTCCCTTTGCCAAACTGTTTTTTAACATTGGGAAAAAAGACCAAATCTCAGCCAAGCATCTAATTGAGCTGATCAATCGCCATACAAAAGGGAAATCCGTCCGCATCGGACGGATCGAACTGACCCGGAATTTTTCCCTGGTAGAAGTGGAGGAGACTTACCAGGACGCTGTGATCCAGGCTTTAAAAGGCGCCGCCTATAACGGCTTCCCTCTGGAAGTCCGTTTGGACAGAAAAAAATAAAACCGCTTTCAGATCAGTTTATAAAGCATCACCATCAACTTCTTTATTCACTTTTCAAAAAAATGGCATGAAACTCCTTTCTCTTGTTGTTGTATTCGCTTTTTTGGGAACCTTGGCCCACGCACAAACCGCGTTTAGCTCCAAAACGGGCGGCCACTGCTTCACTATGCTGGCGCCGGATTATATGGTCAAAACCTATGAGTTGAACGACGTCGCGGATTTGCAGTATTTCAACGCAGAGAAGAACGTTTATGCCATCGTGATTCACGATTATAAAGACCAGTTGAAAGAACTCGAAATGGAGTTTTCGGGGCCGAAACAGTTCCTTACCGATTTCACCGACGAGTATCAGGCCGATGCGGAGGACCGCAAAATGACCGATATCCAGGAATTTATGGTCGGGGAGAATAAGTTTGCCCAAACCGAAATGACCTGGAAGACCGAAGAAGGCTACCTGTTTATGTTGATTACGACCGTGGAAACTGCTGGCCATTTTTATAAAATCCTGACCTGGACGGGCATGGAAAACATGGCCGCTTATAAAGAGGATTTTCAAAAAATGGCGCGCAGCCTGAAGGATTGACCGGGTCAGGCCTTATTCGGCCCGAATCGCATCGACCGGGTCGAGTTTTGCTGCTTTCATCGCCGGGTAGGTACCGAAGGAAACCCCGACCAGGAGGGCTACCAGAATAATAATGATCAGCGTATTCAGGGTGAAGGTTGCCTGAAAGGGGACCTCCACCCAGGCCTTTATAATCGGGACGGCTATTAAAGCGCCCAGAATGCCGAGGATCGAGCCCAAAAAGGAGCCGAAAAGGGAAATGGAGATCGATTCTGCCAGAAACAAACGGGCAATATCGGTCCGTTTGGCGCCCAGCGCTTTTCGAATCCCGATTTCCCTGGTCCGTTCTGTAACGGAGATCAGCAGCACATTCATAACGCCAATGCCGCCCACCAGTACCGAAATGCCCACGATCATGCCCATGACGAGGCGAAAAAGCATAAACGCCTGCCCGGCCTGATTGACTCTGGCTTCATTGGTTTCCACGGAAATGCCATCCGCTAACTCCCCATACGTTTCGGCAGCCCATTGTTCGGCTATTTTTTGACCTGGGGCACCTCTTCCACCGAAGCGGCCCGAAAAACAGCCTGGGGAGGCCTTTGGCTGAATGCGTCTGGACTGAATAGACCGATCGGCGCTACCAGCCGCGCGTTGGGATCCTTTTCGTTCAGAAAAATCCCAATAATGGTCACGGTGGTATCTCCGAGGTCAACCGATTTTCCCAGCGCTTTTTCAGTTTCCTTTCCGAAAAGGCGTCTCGCGAGATTCGGATTGATCATGGCAACCGGCTTTCCCTGTTCCAGTTCTTCGCTGCTAAAACCCCTGCCTTTTCCATGCGCCCCCTCATCCGGGAGAAACCCCGACACCCCGTTCACCATGACTCCGATAGAGGATGCCTGAGCCGGGATAGGAATTTCTACCCCTTGCGAATAAACCAATATACCGGGGGTATTGCTCCCCAACTTGCGGGACAATTCCCGAAAACGCTCCGGGTAGAGAACGGGGAAGGTATCTTTTTTTATTAACACCCCATTTCGGGCAACGGTAGTTGGGGTATTCAAGACAACATTTTCCAGGTTGGTGGTGTTGCGAATTTGAGATTTGGCGAACTCCTCCATTCCGTCGATTAACGACAGAATGGTCACTAAAGAGGCCACGCCAATGATGACTCCAAGAATGGAAAGAAAGGTATGGAACCAGTTGGACCGGATGCCTTCAAACGCCTGGGAAAAACTAAACCAAATTTTTTGACCTTGCATAACGTGGCACTTTTGCCAAAGAACGCAGAAGTTTTTTGGATAGTCCTATTTTTTTCGATCAAGTATCTAGTTGTTTAGATTGGAGGCTGGCCTCCTCCAGACCATTCAAAAAACAGACCCTTAGCATTCATTGATAGTAACCAAACCAGTATACATGATCCAGCTAAAATCCACTCAGCTTCAGTTCTTGGCGGAACTTAAAACCAACAACAACCGGGACTGGTTTACGGCGAACAAGGCCTGGTACCAGCAAGAGCTCCAGCACTTCAAAAGATTTTCTGAAGCGGTCTTGGAGCGCATGAACGCGATTGACCATATCGAAGGCTTGAATCTGTTTCGCATTTACCGGGATGTGCGGTTTTCCAAAGATAAATCCCCTTACAAGACCTGCTTTAGCTTCAGTATGAGCCGGGCGACCAAAAGGCTTCGGGGTGGTTACTACCTGCATATCGAACCCGGAGAATCCTTTATCGGCGGGGGATTTTGGGCGCCCGAACCCGCTGATCTCAAACGGATTCGGAAGGAAATTGCGGCTGATGCCCAACCGTTGCGCCAGATCCTGGCCGATCCCCTCTTTGTGGAAACCTTTGGCGCCATTCAGGGAGAACAACTGAAATCAGCCCCACAAGGGTATGCAAAAGACCACCCGGCTATTGACCTGATCCGGCTGAAGCAGTACCTCGTGAGCAAAAAGTTTACCGATGAGGAAGTTTTAACTGCTTCCTTCATCGAAACGGCCATTCAGACTTTTCAGCGGATGCGCCCCTTCTTTGATTATATGAGCGAAGTCCTTACGACGGACGAAAACGGGGTTCCCATCGAGGATTAAGGGAGAAACGGCGAAACACTATGGATAAACAAACCATTGCTACTTATTTTAAGGATCTGCAGGACAGCATCTGCGCGGGGTTGGAAGAGGCGGACGGAGAAGGGTTCTTTCGGGAAGATCCTTGGGAAAGAGCAGCTGGAGGAGGAGGAAGGACAAGAATAATTGAAGGCCGGCACATTGAAAAAGGAGGGGTCAATTTTTCAGCGGTTTTCGGGCCAATGCAGGAAAAAGTGTCCAGCATGCTGGAGGTTACGCCGGGAGCGTTTTTCGCCTCGGGAGTTTCCATTGTGTTGCATCCGCGAAACCCTATGGCCCCGATCATTCATATGAATGTCCGGTATTTTGAAACCCAGGGGGCGCCTGGTGGTTTGGCGGCGGAATAGACCTGACGCCGCATTACATTATTCCTGAAGAGGTACTGGAGTTTCACCAGCAGCTCAAGGCGGTATGCGAAGGGTTTCACCCGGATTTTTACCCCAGCTTTTCCGCATGGGCCGACCGGTATTTCTTTCTCCCACACCGGAACGAACTCCGGGGGGTAGGGGGGATTTTCTTTGACCGTCTGAACGAGACTACCGGCCTGGACCAGAAAACCTGCCTGAACTTCACCCTTGCTGTTGGCCGGGCTTTCCTCCCTCTTTACTTGCCTTTGCTGCATCGGCACAAAAACGATCCCTATACCAGAGAACACTCCAGGTGGCAAAGCCTGAGACGCGGAAGGTATACCGAATTTAATTTGATCTGGGATAAGGGCACGAAATTCGGATTGGAAACCGATGGCAGAACCGAGTCCATTTTAATGAGCCTGCCCCCGACTGCCCAATGGACCTATGATGTTCGGCCGGAGCCAGGGAGCCCGGAAGCGCAAACCCAGTATTGGCTAACGCATCCGGACAGCCAACTCCAACTAAGGGGAATGGCGCCAGAAGCGGCGCCGTCAGTTACACAGGATTGAGATCGGGTCTGTTCGGATTTTATTCGACCAATTTCCCGCTCTGTCCCGAATTTGAATCTGGTAGGATAGGGTGTCCGTGGGATATTGTTTGCTGGGCAAACAGGTTAAATTGGTGTTGGGGAAGGTGCAGCAAAAATACCGCGTGATGGGGCTGTTGGTCAGCAGGATTTTAATCTCGCCGGTTAAGGCATCCCCTGCTCCAAGTTTTGGAATCGGGTTGATTTTGAATAATTGGATGGTCCCATCGCGGCTGTCTTCGAGAAAGATGTTGATGCTGTCTTCGCTCCCCAGGTCCCCATCGCCGTCGGTGAACGTAAACCGGATTTCAATGGTGTCTAATGGAATGCTGGCGTCCCGGCTTTGCTCTATGGCGTTTTGGTTGAGGCCGGCAAACTCGATAATTGGCTCCGGAGGGTATACCGGAGGCTTTGAACAGGTGGACAGGAATAAAATGCCTAGCCAGGCAAAAAACATCAGATAAGAAGCGCTGTTTTTCATAGACGGTGGAGGATTAGACGTTAGCCTTTAGACGTTGGACATGAGACGTTGGACATGAGGGATTAGGGATTAGAGCATGAAATAACAAAGCTTGGCATGTGCGTTTTTCGAAATATGAGCGGGGTTTCCCCAATCTCTAACGTCTAACAGCCAGCGTCTAATGTCTAAACGATAATTTACCCTTTTTTGATCAATTTCAGGGAAAATTCTATGGATCAGCGGGCAATTTTAAAAGAACGGATCCGGGTTTGCCAGCCGCAGGATTTTGAGGACCTGGCGTTGGATGTTTTTGCCTTCCAGGCAGCGTTCAATCCGGTCTATCGCCGGTTTTTGGATCTGTTGCACATTGTTCCTGCCGAGGTCAAGGAGCTTGAAGCAATCCCATTCCTCCCGATTTCTGCCTTCAAATACCATTTAGTACAAACATTGGAATGGACACCGCAAATGGTGTTCCGCAGCAGCGGTACTACTGGGGCTGAGCCCAGCAGGCATGCGGTTCGTGAACCCGAATGGTATTTGGAGCAAGCGAGAAGAGGGTTTGCCCAATGCTATGGCCAGCCATCGGAATATTGCTTTTTTGCCTTACTTCCTTCTTACCTCGAACGCGCCAATTCATCCCTGGTCTTGATGGCCGAAGATTTTATCCGGGAATCCCGCTACGAGCAAAGCGGTTTTTTCTCCACGAGCATGAAAAACTCCGCAACCTCCTGCATGCGAACCATGCAGCGCAGATACCCACCGTGCTGATTGGGGTGAGTTTTGCCCTCCTGGACCTGATTGAAGACGTACCGGTGCATTTTCCAGAATTGATCGTGATGGAAACCGGGGGAATGAAAGGCCGGAGAGAAGAAATGACCCGGGAAGATCTCCACCACAGGCTAAAGGCAGGCTTTGGGGTCGAGGCTATTCATTCAGAATATGGGATGACGGAATTGCTGTCTCAGGCATATTCCAAGGGAGAAGGGTTGTTTTTTTCGGCTCCTGCCATGCGGGTGGTTCTTCGGGACCTTTACGATCCCTTTGCCCAACCAGGACCAGGGCAAACCGGCGCCATTAACGTCATGGATCTGGCTAACCTCGACACCGTTTCCTTCATTGCAACCGACGATTTGGGCAAGGAGCATCCTGGCGGAGGGTTTCAGGTGTTGGGCAGGCTGGACAATAGCGATTTGAGAGGGTGCAATCTCCTGCTCGGGGAGGTGCATCCGGTTTAGCTGCGGGTACCCCGGCGGAAAGCGTCTATTCCGCCGGTCAGGTTGTAAACCTCCGAGAATCCGAACTGTTCCTGAAGGATCCGGACGGCCGCTGCGCTTCGGAACCCTGATTGACAGACGACTACCGTTGGAGGTCGAACGAAAGGGCCACCGCTTTTTCAGGCAGAGACACTAAAGGAATTAACGTTCCTCCGATATTTTCCTGTTCATATTCCCAGGGTTCCCTGACGTCGATCAATTGGAGGATTATTTTTTCTTCTGCCTGCCATTTGGCAAACTGGGCGCAGGATATCTCGGGAGTTTCCCCGGGAATGGGTCCGCAGGAGGCTTCGTAATCTTCCAGTTCGGTGACGGGGTAGGGGTCCTGGTCAGGAAGTGAAATGATCCGCTGAGAAAGGGAGTACGCGTCAAAAAGGCATAATTTCCCGCTAAGCGGCTCTCCGATTCCGGAAGCTATTTTCAGCACTTCGTTGGCTTGCATACACCCTAAAATCCCTGGCAGCACCCCCAGAACGCCGCCCTCCACACAGGATGGAACGCTGCCCGCTTCCGGAGGGACCGGAAAAAGATTCCGGTAGTTGGGGCCTTTCCGTCCGTTTGGATGGGTATAATTAAAGACGGAAAGCTGCCCTTCGTACCTGAAAACGGAGGCATAGACCAGGGGTTTTCCCAGCAGCACGCAAGCGTCATTCACCAGATAGCGGGTGGAAAAATTGTCGCTTCCATCGGCAACCAAATCATAATGGGCCAGGAGCTCCAGGGCGTTCTCCCGGGTAATCGCGTAAGGGTAAAGGTCAAATTGAACATTCGGATTGAGTTTCGATAACCTGCGGGCAGCAGCGTCTACTTTTAGTACGCCGATATCTTCGACCGAGAACAACACCTGCCGCTGCAAATTGCTCAGGGATACCCGGTCTGGATCGGCTATTCCAATCCGGCCAATGCCTGCTGCGGTGAGGTATTGCAGCAACGGCGCGCCAAGCCCCCCGGCGCCAACCACCAAAACCTTACTTGCCCGGAGCTTTTCTTGCCCAGCCCATCCAAATCCTGGCAGAACGGCATGCCGGGCGTAGCGGACACGCTCCTCCTGCGTCCATCCCTTTTGCTCCTGAAGCGATTCCATGAAAAGAATTGAATATGGAAAAAATAAATATTTAAATTAATTTATTTTATTAAATTTGTATCCAAAACAACCTCAGCTAGAGTTAATAAACGGTTAATCGGTTTTTGGGATACGCCTCTCCCTGGAGCATTCCGGGAGGGGCCTTTTTTTTCTCTTATTGCCCAAAATTTGCCGAAGGGTCATTCCTCCCTGGTTTGGCGCCAGGCTTTTCCATCTTGCGCTTGGTGTAATAGTAGGCCTCCAACTGGGAGCGGATAGGCATGTCTGGATTATCTTTCTTGTACGTATTCGTTTGCTCCAGGTCCAGTATGCGCGCTTTGACGTTATCGCTTAACTGAATGGACAGGTAATCGATGAGCTCTGCTTTTTTCTCCGGATCGTAAATGGGGAAAGCGCTTTCGATCCGGTAGCTTAAGTTGCGCACCATCCAATCTGCAGAAGACAGAAAAATTTTGTCATCGCCGCCGTGATGGAACCAAAACACCCGGGCATGTTCCAGAAACCGGTCGACGATGCTGATAGCCTGGATATTTTCGCTATGCCCTTTGATGCCCGGCGCCAAGCTGCAAATCCCGCGTATGATGAGGAAAACCTGCACGCCTGCGCGGCTTGCTTCGTACAACTTTTCGATCATGGACCGGTCCTGGAGGCTATTCATTTTGAGGACGATTTTTGCCTCTTTGCCCGCTTTAGCCATCTCGATTTCGGCATTGATCAGTTCTTCCAGGCCGCTTCGCAAATTGAACTGCCCGATGAGCAGATGCTCAAATCCCGACTCGGGGGCCTGCCCGGTTTCCAGAAAGGAAAACACCCGCAGCACCTCGTTGCAAAGCCTTGGATCCGTGGTGAACAACCCGAAGTCGGAATATACTTTTGCCGTATCCTCGTGAAAGTTACCGGTAGATAAATAGCTGTAAAATTGAGGCCCTTCTTTTTCCACCCGGCGAATAATGGCCAGTTTGGCGTGGACCTTCAGCCCCGGAAAGCTGTAATGGACTTTTACTCCAGCTTGTTCCAGGCGTTCCCCCCAGGTCAGGTTGGCTTCTTCGTCGAAACGCGCTTTTACTTCGACAAATACCGAAACCTGTTTGCCCGAAAGCGCTGCAGCCATGAGCGCCTGAAGGACCCTGGAATGGCGCGCGACTCGGTATTGGGTGAGTTTGATATGCGTAACCCGGGGATCTTTAGCCGCCTTTTCGAAAAAGCGGCAAACGGATTCGTACGCATGGTAGGGAAATGCAGCAGGTGTTCTTTTTTCCGGAGATCCGCAAAAAATTCCCGGCTGTTTTCCAGCGCTGCGTAGGGGAGAGGGGGGAGGGGCAGGTTTTTGTGCTGCTCCAAGCCAAAATCCGGAAACCGGAAGAAATCGAAGTTGTTGTGGTACCGCCCTTCCCTTAAGGTGTCGTTTTTTTCGAGCCCGAGTACTTCTTTGAGAAACTCCAGCATCTCCAACGGCATATCCCTGTCGAAAACGAACCGGGAAGGGGGGCCCGACATGGCGTTTGCCCAAACTGGTGCGGATTTTCTCCAGAAGGTCGCCGGAAAATTCGTCTTCGATATACAGCTCGGCATCCCGGGTGAGCTTCACAGAAAAGGTATCGACAATATCATACCCGGGAAACATCCACGACACGCTATGCCGCACAATGTCGTCCAGCATGATGAGGTCTTTTCGCTCCGGACTGCTTGGGAGCTGAATGAACCTGGGCAGGTGGTCGGAGGGGATTTTGACCAGCGCATAGTGATTTTTCTGGTCCGGATCGTTCTTTTCCCGCATCCATAGGGTAAGGTAAAGGGCGCCGTTATTTAGAAAAGGCCGGATCTTGTTTTTTACGACCAAAACAGGTTGCACGAATGGAAGGAGGTGGTCGTGGAAATAGTTTTCCACAAATTGTTTTTGTTCCTGATTAAGGTCCAATCGGCGCAACAGGTAAATATGCTGCTTTCGGAGTTCCGGCGTGATCACCTTGTCAAAGACATGGCTGAACAATTCCTGCTGGAGGTTGACAATCCGGCGCAATTCTTTGATGATGAGTTTGGGATCGACGTCGAGCTCCCTTTTGGTCTTCCTTCCAACGCGGAGTAAGTACAGGTGGTACGCCATTCGTACTTTGAAAAATTCGTCCAGATTGGACGAATAGATCGCCAGGAACTTGATCCGCTCGAAGAGGGGAACGCCTGGATCCAGGGCTTCCTGAAGGACACGATAATTAAAAGACAGCCAACTGATGTCCCGATGGATGAACGGGAGGCCATTCTCTGTCTGTAATACGTCCGGTATGGGTTTCCAATCAATTTGTACCACGGCTGGGAGAACTTCGGTTAACATATGGATTATTCTGGCGCCCTTCGGCTTGATCTCCGCATAATAACGCCCTTTTTCAAGTGACCGTCTATCGCTGCTTTGTTTTCTTTTGTTTGGATTCAGTTTAACAGGACGCCGCAAAGGCGCCCTTTGTTCGCAGGGAACAAGCGATTTACCCGAAAAGGCCCAGTTGGTTTCCTCCCGGAGGCGTTACAAATAGAGGGCCGCGGGTATGCACAGAAGGTAAATGTTCTTCCACCTGCAAGGTAACAAATTGTGCCAGCTCCGGCGCCAGCAAGTTGCCGGGTTCATGGGCGAAAAAATATACGTCGCGTATTCCTTTACGTATCCATAGCCCCAGTCGGACGACCCAATCCTGCGCCCTGGTATAATCGGTAGGGTGAAGGCCATTGCCCACAAAGCGGATAAGGGCAAACGGCGCCGAAGCATACATGTGGAGTACGTCTCTTCTTCCGGCTACATCTGTGATTACCATGCCCGCATGAACGCCGTGCAACAGCTCGGCTGCCCTCCTTATCGCCCCGGGGGCGCCAAACCAGCGCTGGTTCCGGAATTCCACCGCAATAGCCAGGCTTTGAGGCCATTTTTCCATAAAAGACGCCAGAAGATCCAGGGATTCAGGCCCAAACCCCGGAGGCAACTGTAAAAAACAAGGACCTAACCGGTCGGATAACCCCTCAATTGACCGGCAAAACTGCTCGATTTGCCCGGAACCGATGCCCAAATTCCTGCTGTGGCTTATCCCTTGATACACTTTAGGACAAAATCGAAAATCAGCAGGGGTTTGCTCTTTCCACTTCTGGATGGTTTCCGGGTTAGGAATTTGGTAGTGGGTAACATTTAACTCGATGGTGTTGAATTGCTTCCCGTATTCGGTTAAAAAGTCCTGGCTTTTACTCCCGGACGGATACACATGGCCTGCCCATTCCTTCATGGCCCATCCCGTACATCCGGTATGCCAGACCGGGGCCGTTGAAGCCCCCATTTCCTGAAAGACGCCTTCATTCCAGCGCGGGTCTTCCGGCAGGGAGAAATCGACCTCACGGATATCGTCTAGTTTGCCAAATTCCATTGTATAAAGGTAAGCCCTTAGCCGCCAGGAGCGAAGCTGGTTTTTTATTTGCCCCGTCGCAACAAGTCTATTGGACACCTGCGATCTAAAGGCTAAAATAATGCGGATTAGGGTTGAAAGCCTAAAATAAGCGCTAATTTTGGTTCAGATTTTTTCTACTAACCACAAACAAGATACACATGAGCAGGCAGAAAATTGCTGCAGGAAACTGGAAAATGAACCTGACCCTCGAAGAAGGGCGTCTTCTGGTTGAGGCATTGATCCAATCCGCAGGAGTGACAAAAGCAGAGGTTGTTCTGTGTCCTCCCTTTTTGCATTTGACCACAGTGAAAAGCATGCTGGCTGGCGCCGCAGGGTTTCCCTTGGAGCGCAGAATTGCCATCAGGAATTGAAAGGCGCTTATACCGGAGAGGTTTCCGCGTCAATGCTTAAATCGGCAGGGGTGGACTATGTCATTTTAGGTCATTCGGAGCGCCGCGAATATTTTGGAGAAACCGACGCGCTGCTGGCGAATAAGGTCGACCGGGTATTGGAAGAGGGACTGCGTCCGATTTTTTGTTGCGGGGAATCGTTGCCCATCCGCGAGGAAGGAACGCACGAAGCGCACGTTCGGGCCCAAATTAGCGCTTCGCTCTTTCATTTGTCCCCCGATCAGTTTTCGCAAATCGTGATCGCTTACGAACCCATTTGGGCCATTGGCACCGGGCGGACTGCCAGTCCGGAGCAGGCTCAGGAGATGCATGCGGCGATCCGGTCGTTACTTGCCGAACATTTCGGGACGGACATAGCGGACCAAACGCCTATCCTCTATGGCGGAAGCGTCAATGCAGGCAATGCAGTGAGTTTGTTTTCCCAACCGGATGTCGATGGAGGCCTGGTTGGCGGCGCTTCGCTCAAGGCAGACGAGTTTCTCCGGATTATGGACGCGTTTTAAGCCAAGAAAGCCGGTTATCACTTTTTTGCACAAATTCCATGGCGGATTGGATGCGCCGTAAGGCATATTTATTAAATTTGTCTAAGGCGTCCTAAACATCCTTTTCCCCCTATGAATAATGTTGTTACCCAACGTTTTATTAAATGCCATGACAAACTTCGGGAAGATAACCGGATTCGGTCCAGCAGGCAATTTGCTATGGCGTTGGATTATCTGCCTCAAAGTTTAAGCGAAATACTTAAAGGACGCAGAGATGTAACGATCGACCTCCTCCGCAAAGCAGTGGAAAAATATAAAATCAACCCGGTTTATTTGATCACCGGGGAGGGGCCTCTGTTCATGACCGAAGAGGACCGGCAGGATTTTCGTATCCTGACGATTGTAACCAACCCGGAAGAAACCGAACGCATCGTCCATGTACCGAACACCGCGCAAGCCGGCTATGCGGAAGCATCCGGCAACCCCGTATTCGTGGAAAACCTGCCTACCTTTTCCCTTCCGGACTACCGGTACAAAGTCGGCACTTACCGTTCCTTTGATGTGACCGGAGACGGGATGGAGCCTACCTTGATGGAGGGGGATAAAGTGGTGTGCAGTTTTTTGGAGCCTTCCTTATGGGGTACTTCGATCAAAGACAATTACGTATACGTTCTGGTTACCCGGGGAGACGTTTTGGTGCGCAGAGTAGTAAATCTTATTCCTGACCGCCGGCAGCTTCGCCTGCTTTCGGATAACCTGTTTTACGATCCGTTTGTCATCAGCCTGGGCGAGGTTAGGGAAATCTGGTATGTACGTTCCAAAATCAGCCCATTTTTGGCGGCCCCAAAAAGTCAGGCTATTTCTTTACATAACGGACTGACCGACCTGCAGCGGGTCGTCCAGGAGCAACATGATCTCATCCGGAATTTGCAGGCGGCTATCGAAAAATTAGCAGAAAAGCCCAATTAATTCGGCATATTGGGCGATGAAAAACCCTCTGGCATGAAACAGTTTACCATCGAAGGAAAAGTAGTTTTCCAGGATATTGAAGACGGAATCTGGGGCATTACCGGCGCAGATGGCGCTAAATGGCTACCTGTCCATTTTCCTTCCAGTTTGAAGAAAAAAGGGCTTAAGGTTCGGGTTATTGCGCAGGAAAGGGACGATATGGTTTCCTCGTTCCAATGGGGA
Organism: Haliscomenobacter sp.; assembly: GCA_016713275.1. Lineage (GTDB taxonomy): Bacteria > Bacteroidota > Bacteroidia > Chitinophagales > Saprospiraceae > JADJPL01. The sequence goes on along the minus strand of JADJPL010000005.1, from coordinate 117,813 downwards.
ACGCCCATCCGAATCCTTTCCTTTCAAATCCTTAAATAACGAGGCGAGCATATCCCCTTTCTACCGGTGCACTCCCCAATCCGGCGCTCCCGGGTTGGGAACGGTAAGGGTTGCCTGGTTGAGCTTATACAGCTGCAGGCTGAGTCTGGCGGCAACTTCCGCTTCTTCGTTGCTCTCCTGGGCAATAACCTCCGGAGTGAAGTACTTTTGCACAAAATGGGTGTCGAAGTCGCCGGAAATGAACGCCGGATGCTGAAAAACAAACTTCCCGAAGGGTAGGGTAGTGGCTACGCCCTCAATGCGGTACTGCTCAATAGCTTCCAGCATCCGGCGAATAGCGGCTTCCCGGTTCATCCCAAAAGCGCACAGTTTGGCAATCATGGGATCGTAATAGATGGGAATGTCCATTCCTTCTTCAAATCCATCATCCACCCGGATATGCTCGCCCTCCGGCTTGCGGTACACGCTGAGATTGCCAACGCTGGGCAAGAAGTTATTTAGGGGATCTTCCGCGTAAACCCGCAATTCAATAGCATGTCCCTGGATCTTCAGGTCTTCCTGCCGGATGGTGAGGGCTTCACCCCGGGCAATGCGGATCTGCTGTTCCACCAGGTCCAGACCGGTGATCAGTTCCGTTACCGGATGCTCGACTTGAAGGCGGGTGTTCATTTCCAGGAAATAGAAGTTCAGGGAGCGATCCACCAAAAACTCTACCGTGCCTGCGCCAAGATACTTGGCGGCCCGGGCCACCTTGACCGCCGCTTCCCCCATTGCCTGGCGGACTTCCGGAGTCAGAATAGCAGAAGGCGCTTCTTCGATGACTTTCTGGTGGCGCCGCTGCACGCTGCATTCCCGCTCGAACAAGTAGAGTACGTTGTCATGGCTGTCTGCCAGCACCTGGATTTCTATGTGGCGCGGCGAATCGATATATTTTTCGATAAACACAGACCCATCGCCAAATGCGGAGGTCGCTTCGCTGATGGCGCGGGCCATCTGTTCTTCGAGTTCTTCTTCCTTGTGCACGACGCGCATCCCTTTCCCGCCTCCGCCAGCGGACGCTTTGATCAGAATGGGGAACCCGACGCTCTGGGCAACCGCTTTCGCTTCGGCCGGATCCGAAATGGAATGGTCAACCCCGGGCACCATAGGGATGTTATACCCTTTAACGGCATCCTTCGCGGCGAGCTTGCTTCCCATAATCTCAATGGAGAAGGCGCTGGGGCCAATAAACGTAATCCCGTTGGCTTCGCACAACTCCGCAAAGCGGCTGTTCTCGCTTAAAAAGCCGTACCCCGGGTGAATGGCGTCTACGCCTCTGGATTTAGCGACTTCGATGAGGTGCTCGGCCCTCAAATAGGATTGATTGGATGGGGGAGGGCCTATCAGCACGGCTTCATCCGCAAAACGGACGTGGGGCGCATTGCGGTCCGCTTCGGAAAAAACAGCAACGACAGGAATCCCCATCTTTCGGGCAGTGCGCATCACGCGCAAGGCAATCTCGCCCCGGTTGGCAACCAGAATTTTTTTCATGTTTGGGTTAGATTTGGTTCGCAAGAGCCCATTGGCTTTGCTTCCTTATGGACGATAAATAGAATAACCGCTTTTTCAACCAGAGTTGTTGTACTTTTGCAGCACACCAGAGGATTCTTGTACAAATATAGTTCAGGAATCCCCGATTTCCAAGGGAATTTAACCTCTGGCGAAGGAACGATTTGTCAGTATTCGGTTTCGCGAACAACGGGCAGGATGATGGAAAAAAAAGTCGTCGAATTAAAGGTAGAAGGCATGGATTGCGCCAATTGCGCGCAGAGCATTACCCGGTATCTCGAGCGAAAAGGCCTGGAGGACGTTTTTGTGAGCTTTCAGACCAAAGCAGTTCGGTTCAAATGGCAGGCAGATCAACTTAGCCTGGAGGAGATAAAAAAAGGAATTGCCAAACTCGGCTACAGGGTGGCTGAACCAGAGCAAGCGGTTCCCTTCTGGACGTTGGAACGGAAACTAATCGTCAGCGCAATTTTTGCGTTTCCTTTGCTATTTCACCATCTGGGAGCTATGGCTGGGCTTCACTTCCATTGGCTTGGCCATCCTGCAGTTCAATTTGCGCTTTGTTTGCCGGTTTTTGCCCTTGGCGCCTGGCATTTTGGGAAAAGCGGGCTGCTTTCCCTGAAAAGCGGGGCCCCCAATATGGACGTGCTGATCTTTGTCGGAGGAACGGCCGCTTTTATTTACAGCCTGGTTGGATGGATAGCCAATGAGCCGGACTACATTTTCTTTGAAACCTCGGCGACCATATTCACACTGGTCTTTCTTGGAAATTTTATCGAACATCGCGCCGTAGGCCAAACGACCAACGCCATCGAAGAGCTTTCTAAACTGCAGGTCAAAAAGCCCGCCGGATCATGCCCTCGGGAACGGTCATCTCCGTAGACCAGGAGGATATTGAAACCGGGTTTATCCTTCAGGTGAACGAAGGTGACCAAGTGCCTGCGGATGGCAAGATCCTGGTAGGCTTAGGGACCATAGACGAATCCCTGCTTACCGGAGAAAGCCTTCCTGTGGAAAAACAAGAAGGCGATCCGCTCATCGGGGGGGCGTTAGTCCTTAGCGGGAACTTCAAGATGGAAGTAACGGCGATTGGAGGCCAATCCTTGCTGGGGCAAATGATTGAACTGGTTAAAACCGCTCAGCAAGACAAGCCCTCCATCCAGCGGCTGGCCGATCAGATCAGCGCCATTTTTGTCCCTGCCGTTTTAGCCATCGCCGTTATTGCCTTTATAGTCAACTATTTTGGTTTTGATGTTTCCTTCCAAAAGGCTTTAATGAACAGCATTGCCGTGCTGGTGATCTCCTGCCCTTGCGCGATGGGCCTGGCAACACCAACGGCAATAATGGTGGGGGTGGGGCGGCTCGCCCGGAACGGTATCCTGGTGAAGGGAGGCCAAACGGTGGAGGTGTTTTCCCAGGTTCGGCGTATCGTTTTTGATAAAACGGGCACCTTGACTACCGGGCAATTCAATATTCAAGATATCGCCTATCATACCCCGGAGCATAACCGGGTAAATGCACTGGTGTATTTCCTGGAAAAACATTCCTCTCACCCCATTGCGCAGTCGCTCGTGGTGGCCTTGGAGCACCGGCAGAATGGCGTGGAGCTGGAACCCCTTACCGTTGTGGAAGATAAAGGGATTGGGGTATCGGCTCAGGACCAACAAGGCAATCTCTACAAAGTGGGGTCGCGGCGGATCTTTTCCCAAGCCGGAGAAGCGCCCTCTCCCGCGTCGGTTTTCCTCACGTGCAACAACCATTTACTGGCTGAGTTTTACCTCGAAGACGAAGTCAAAGAGGAGGCCCCTGCCGTGATCCGGGCGCTTCAGAGTCAGGGGATTGAGCCGGTAATCATTAGCGGGGACCATCGGGATAAAACGGCTCGGGTGGCAACCTTGCTGGGCATTAAGGAATACCATGCCGAACAACTCCCATCGGAAAAATTGCGTTTCATCGAACGATATGCTGCCCAAGCGCCAACCGCAATGGTTGGGGATGGTATCAACGACGCCCCTGCGCTGGCTAAAGCAACGATAGGCGTTTCGTTGAGCAATGCGTCGCATACCGCCATTCAGTCTGCTCAAATTATCCTTTTAAATGGCCGGATCGATTTCCTCATCAAAGCCTTGGAAATCTGTAAACACACCGTCCTTACCATCCGGCAAAGCCTGGGCTGGGCATTTGCCTACAATATTGTCGCTATCCCAATCGCCGCCGCCGGATTCCTGAACCCAATGTGGGGCGCCCTGTTTATGGCCTTTTCCGATGTAGTCGTCATCGGAAATGCAATCCGTTTGAGGCACAAATGGATTAAAGGGGTGGGGAGGCGGTAGACGGGAGACGGTGACGGTGGACGGGAGACGGGAGACGGGAGACGGGGGACGATGGACGGGAGACGGGGGACGGGAGAGGGGAGGCGGGAGACGGGAGACGGGAGACGGGAGAAAAAAAAAACAAACCAGGACATGACAGATAAGCAAATTTTGATCCAGGTAGCGTTGGATCAGCAGAACAAGCCCTCGGAGATCCGGTGGTCGGCGGAGGATGACCCGCAGGGGGTGCAGTGGCGTTCATCCAAAGCCATGCTGTTGTCTTTATTTGACCGGGAAAACTTGGATACCTTCAAAATTGACCTTGGACCTCCGATATGCAGGTCATGGAGATGGACCGGTTTTTCTTTCAAACGCTACGAAGCCTGGCGGACACCTATTTCAAAGCGACGCAGAACGCGCAATTAGCCACGGATTTCCAGCGATTTGTTCAGTATTTCGGGGAGAAAACAGAAATTATACCAAAAAAATAAACAAGCCTGGCGGGAAAAGGAAAAAAAATATAACTTTGCCGCCCGGTGAGCGCACTTGGTGCTGCTCCTTCCAACCCCCCCAGGGCAGAAATGCAGCAAGGGTACGAAGTTGAGCGCCCGTTGTGTGTCTCACCTTATTATTTTTCGTCCCCAAACAACCATTGGTAAGCGGTAGGGAATTCCCTGGCCCAATACCACTCCTGGTGCTTGCCGTCTTCGTGGATTACTTTTTTGATATTTGCTGCCGAGAAGCCGGATTTAAGCAACGTTTGATGGAGCTTATTCAGGTCGCGAACCACATGGGGCCCTTCTAATTGCCCGGCCGCCAAAAAGAGCTTGGGGATTTTTTTGGTTTCCTTTCGCTTGCACATGCCGAAATGCTTCTTTGGAATACCAAAGCGAAGGAGAAAATATTCCTGCTTTCCCAAAAACATCCTGGTATTCCAGGACCGCGTACAGCGATATCAGTCCCCCCCATGGAAGATCCCATGATTCCGGTGTGTTCCGGCTCCGGCATGGTCCGGTAATGCTGATCAATAAACGGTTTGAGGGTTTCGACAACAAACCGCACGTATTCTGTACCTTCTCCATCACCAAACCGGGAGTGATTCCAGGGAGAATATTCGTTCATGCGAAGGACTCCGCCGTTGTCAATGGCAACGATAATTGCGCCGGGAACGCCTGCTTCCTGAAGCTGATCCATGCTTTCGTCCACGTACCACTCTCCGGCATAACTGGTCGCCGCGTCAAAAATGTTCTGACCATCCTGAAGGTAAAGAACAGGAAAATGCCGCTGAGGCTCCTTCTGGTAAGCTTCCGGGAGGTAAACCCAGATCCTCCGGGTTCTTCCAAGCTGGGGCATGGCAAAATCCCGGGCAATAACCTGTACCCTGGAAGCGGGGTTGGTGTTTTTATTATCAGACATATCTTCCCAACTTTCGATCGAGTAAATTACAGTGTCTTTACCTCCGCGGTACAAATGCCTCCGATTGGGCATGGATCCAGCCTCCTGGCCTTTTTCCACTTTACTCCAGGCGCCCCGGGTAAATTTGAACTCCAATAGGCCTTTCTCCGGCATGAGGTCAATGGCCCATGCTCCGGTAGCGTCCCGCGTAAGGGCGTATCCTGGATCTCCGGGCTGCCAGCGGTTAAAGCTGCCTGCAAGGAATACCGTATCGCCTTCGGGCGTACTCGCCGGAACCTGACGAACAACCACCCGCAGTTGAGCGCTCAGCGGAATAACGCCCAGGAACCAAATCAACCCAAAAACCCATCGAGCCATGGAAACAACTTTTGTCACGGGCAAAAATATCGTATTCTCGGCGTTTCGCAGCGAATTTGCAAAAAAAGCCAAAAACGCCAACCCTTTTTCCTCCTCCTACGTCTATCCAGAAAAAAAGCATCGCCATGAAAAAGTTCCTTTGGTTTCCCATGTTGTCGCTCTTCTTGCTTTCGGTAGCGGTTTCGGGCTGTTTGAAAGACGACTGCGACGCAGAACATTTTTATGTAAAATACGATCCGGTGTTTATCCTGCCGGCCAATTTACGAACGACGATCCAGCTGGAGCCTGCCAAACAAATGGAACAGCCTGGCAAAATCTATGTGTATGGCCAGTATCTTTTTGTGAATGAATATGAGAACGGCATTCATGTGTTCGACAATGCGAATCCTTCCAGCCCGATAGCACTCGGATTTTTGCCTATTCCAGGTAATATCGACATGGCCGTCCGGAATAACCTCCTGTATGCCGATAGCTATGTGGATTTGGTGACCTTCCGGCTCGATAACCCGGCAAAACCGGAAATGGTGAGCCGGCTGGAGAACGTGTTTCCCCACATGGGGTTCGATGCCAACAGAGGCTTCCTGGTTAAATACGAACCTTCTGAGGTCGTAGAGCGCATTTCCTGCAGCCAGGCTACCGGCGATCAGGTTTGGTTGGAAGGCGGCCTTTGGGTCCGCAGGGATGTGGCTTTGTCCAGCGGAGCAGGGAATAGCGTTCCAGGCAATACGACCGGCATTGGCGGCTCTACCGCCCGCTTTACCCTGGGCCGCGAACACTTGTACACCGTGAGCGAAACCGACCTCAAGGTATTCGATCTCAAGGTTCCGGAAAAACCCAACCTGGGGAATACCGTCCACATTGGGTGGGGCATTGAAACCATTTACCCTTACGACGACAAACTATTTATTGGGAGCCGGAACGGGATGTTTATCTACGACACCAAAGACCCCCTCAACCCCAGGCAATTAGCCAGCTTTGCGCACGCCAGCGCCTGCGATCCCGTGGTGGTTGAAGGCAACTACGCCTATATTACGCTGCGCGACGGCACCAAGTGCGAATCGTTCACTAACCAGCTGGAAGTAGTCGATGTGACCAACATCTTGAAACCGAATTTGCTGAAAACCTATCCCATGCACCATCCGATTGGCCTTTCCATCGTCAACGGCATCCTCTTTATTTGTGAAGACGATGAGGGGTTGAAAGTATTTGACGCGTCGGATTGGGACAAAATAGATCAGCGGCTGCTCGATCACGAAAAAGGCCTGACTACCTTTGATGTCATTGCACTGGAGAAGGAGAAGGTGGCGATCGTAACGGGGAAAGAAGGAATCTACCAATACGATTTCACCGATCCAAAAGACCTGAAACTGTTGAGTAAAATCAAGATTGAAAATAAATAATTCCCTGCGGCATGAAACCAATACGTCGAAGTCTTTTCCTGGGCGCCCTCCTGGCTGTATTTCCCTTTCTATTGACCGGACAGCACCTTCCGGAGCATGCAGCCAACGCTGAACGGAAGTGGGTGCACGGGATGCACTTCCTGAGCACAGCAGGCCAAACCTTTTTAGACCATACCGAAATTGGATTTGGCATGGAGTACGTAGCCGGCCGCCGGGTGCTGCCTTACCTGCGCGTTGGCGCAGGCGCAGGGCTGAATATGATTGGCATGACGGAAACCCGCCGCTTTGCTCCTCTTTTTGGGGAATTACGGTTTGCTCCTTTCGTTCATGCCCGGAATCAGCCGTTTTTGGTAGTCGACGGTGGCTACGCGTGGGCATGGAAGGATAAAGACAGCATTTACCGCTCCGTCAAAGGGGGAATGCGCCTGCACACCGCCCTGGGGATGCAATGGCAGATTCGGAAGAGTGGATTTTTATTCACTGATTTCGGGTATATTCGTCAGGAAAGCAGCACGCAGCGAAACAACTTCTGGTGGTGGACGGAGAATTTGGACGAAAATTACATCGAAGAAAGCAGCCGGATTAACCGCTGGATGTTGCGAGTAGGTTTTGGATTTTAAAGCCTGTTATGCCCGAAATAGTGGATTATTCAGAAAAGGAATTGGTGGAGCAATGCGCAAAAAACAAGCGGCAGGCCCAGGAAGCCTTGTACCGAAGGTTTTTCCCGGCTATGTTGCGGATGTGCCTGCGCTATTCCTCCGACAAGGACATTGCACTGGAAATCCTGAATGCCGGCTTTCTTCGCGTTTTCCAAAAGATCCACACCTTCTCCTTCTCGGGCTCTTTGGAGGGGTGGATCCGGCGGATTATTTTCCATAGCATTTCCGATTATTTCAGGCAGCATGGCCGCCAGGAAACCCTCCTGGATTGGGACGGAAGGGACGCCCCTACCCGGGCTACGGCGCTGAACGAGTTGTATTTCCAGGACATCATGGGCTTGGTAGACCAGTTGCCGGCTGCTGAAAAAGAGTTTTTTGGGCTCTATGCCATTGAAGGATTTACCCACGCCGAAATAGGCGAGCGGTTGAATATGAGTCCGGGCACGTCCAAGTGGCATTCGCCTATTTCGAGAAAGCAGTTAAAGGAGTCGACCCAACATTTATACAACAACAGCAACTATGCAGGATAGAGATCATCAGGATCAATTGGCGGACCTTGGGTGGGACCAAATGCGGCAGCTTCTCGATAAGGAGATGCCTGAGCGCAGGCGCGCCCTGTTTTGGTGGTGGTTGCTCCCCGTTTTCCTGGCCGTTGCCGGGGAGCGGTATTTGCGTGGTATGCTCCTGGCGCCGAGCGCGAGGCTCCCATTCTTCCGCTTCAACAACCAGAACCCGATGCGTTGCCCGGAGCATCTCCCCCGCAAGCGCATCAGGAAGTGGAAGCCTTCCCTTCTTCCGGACAAAAAGTACATGAGGGCCCGTCTGCCTCTGGTTCAGGCGCCGGGAAAGCATCCAACGGACTGACCGGCGGTTCTGCTTATGCGCCAAATTCCCATTTAGGCAAAAGCCTCCTTGCCCAAAACAGAAAAACAGCCCTGCTTCAGACGCCTCCACCGGGTCTTTCTCAGCCCGGTACCGCTGGGCAGAGCGAGGCCAAAGAACCTATACAGACTCCCTTTTCAGAAAGCGCAAACCTTCCCTCTTTGGCAGCTCGGAGGCCTCGTCTGACCATTCCTCAACGCCAGGAGCAATGGGAACTTCCCCCGGCTGCTGCGGCGCTATCCAAACCGGAAGCGAAGAAATGGGGTTTTTTAGGCGAAGCATCGGCAATGACCAACATGGCTTCTCAAAATCCACAAACCGGGGCAGGCGCGGGAGTTCAAGTGGGCAAACCGGTTTCCGATCGGCTTGCTGTGGTGTCTGGACTTAGCTTGGAACGCTTCTCCTCTACCGTACAGACCCCGTTTTCGGGCACCGCGACGGTAATGGACGTTACTCAGCCAACTTTTGGCACGCCGAACCGGGGATCAACGGTCGTTTCCCTGGCCGAGGAAGTTCCGGTACGTAGTTGGGGAATCTATCTTCCTGTCCTGGCTCAGGTTCGCGTGAACCGGCACTGGCGCCTGGAGGGGGGGGCCAGGGTAGGGTACCTGATGAATTATTCCCTGGGCGCTTCCCTTGCGCCGGAACAACTTAGGGAGAGTACGCCTGTGTTGGCTGCTGCAGCGGAGTCTCCGTTTGCCGGTTCCAAAGGGGAGGCGCTTGACCCGGATTTGTTCCGTTCGGTCGATACCCAATTATCCCTCGAAGCAGGGCGGGATGTTGGCAAACACTGGGTTGCTTACGCAAGGTATCGCCAGGGGCTGGGAAATGCCGTGAAAGTGGATCAGTACGAAGTCCGGTTCAGGATCATTCAAATTGGAATGAAATACCGCTTTGGCCAATAAGATTTTCAAGAAGTTCGCTCCATAAAATTTGGTAAATTTCCGCCTGGGCATTCCAGGCGCTGGGCTGTTTGGATACCCTCTGGATTCCAGGCAGCTTTTTTATTTACCCAATTAATTGATTGTTATCATGTTGTCTTGTCAACGCGCGTTGTTTAAAATCCCCGATGAAGTAGCTTATCTAAACTGCGCCTACATGTCGCCTCAAATGCGGCAGGTCGAGCTGGCCGGCAGAGATACCCTGGCAAAAAAGAATCAACCCTGGTTGGTTCAAACAGAAGACTTTTTCCTTCCGGGCAGCGAGTTGAAGGCGTTGTTTGCCCGCTTGATCGGCGTGCGCGAACGCGACCGGATTGCGATTATTCCTTCGGTTTCTTATGGACTGGCAAACGCAGCTTTTAACGCCGGACTCAAGCAAGGAGACCACGTACTTGTTGCGGAAGGACAATTCCCCAGCAATTACTATATATGGGAACGGTTGTGCCGGGAAAAAGGCGCCCACTTAACCGTTGTTCCCGCTCCGGTTTCAAACAACCGGGGGAAAGACTGGAACCAGGCTATCCTGGAAGCGATCGACGACCGGGTGCGGGTGGTAGCCCTTGGACACGTTCATTGGGCGGACGGAACCCTCTTTGATTTGCCCACCATCCGGAAGCGTACCCGGGAGGCGGGCGCTTTGCTGATCATCGACGGCACGCAATCCGTCGGCGCGCTGCCTTTTGACGTGGAAACCATCCAACCAGATGCCTTGGTTTGCGCCGGGTACAAATGGTTGATGGGCCCCTATTCCATTGGCGTCGCATATTATGGAGAAGCTTTTGATTCGGGAACGCCGATAGAGGAAAACTGGATTAACCGGGAAGGAAGTGAGTACTTTGCCAATCTGGTCCAGTACCGGCCGGAATACAAACCCCTGGCCAGCCGGTATGCCATGGGCGAACAAAGCCAGTTTGTGCTTGCGCCTATGCTGAAAACGGGAGTGGAACAATTGCTGGATTGGGGATGCCCTGAAATCCAGGCGTATTGCCGCAACCTGACGGAACCGGCCATAGCGCAAATCAAAGCCCTCGGGTGCTGGGTTGAAGATAGCGACTGGAGAGGCAGCCACCTGTTCGGGGTGCGCCTGGGGCAGGATACCGATCCAGACAAGCTCAAATCTGCTTTTGCCGCCCATAAGGTGATGGTGTCTTTCCGGGGAAATGCCATCCGGGTAGCCGCCCACGTGTACAATACCCCAGAGGACCTGGAAAAGCTGGTCCATTGTTTTCAGGAAGCTCAACAATAGGAATTCTGGATAAGTAGCCTTCATCCGGGCATTGTGGATAATCGGGTGGATTACCAACAGGCGATGTGGAAAAAATGGGAATCACTCCACAGGCCAATTGCGCGCGTTTTTTCTAGTTTTGCTGGCTATGCGTTTAAAAAGCTTGGAAATAAAAGGCTTCAAAAGCTTTGCCAATCAAACCGTCATTAATTTTAATGAGGATGTTATTGGCATTGTCGGACCCAACGGGTCGGGCAAATCAATATCGTCGACGCCATTCGCTGGGTTTTGGGCGAGCAGAGCAGCAAAGAACTCCGCCTGGACCAGATGCTTAGCGTCATTTTTAACGGGACGAAAAAAAGAAAGGCCGCCGGGCTTGCCCAGGTGTCTTTGACTTTCGAAAATACCCGCAACCTGCTTCCTACCGAGTACAGCGCCATTACCGTGTCCCGCCTGCTGTACAGGACAGGGGAAAGCGAATACCGCCTGAATGGAGTGCCCTGCCGGCTGAAGGATATTACCTCGCTTTTTCTCGATACCGGGATCGGTTCCAACTCCTACGCCATCATCGCCCTGGGCATGGTGGATGACATCCTGGAAGACAAGGAAGATTCCCGCAGAAAAATGTTTGAACAAGCCGCCGGAGTGGCCAAGTACAAACTTCGCAAACGGGAAACCCTGGCAAAGCTCAAAAGCACCGCCGACGATTTGGAGCGGATCGAAGACTTGCTCCACGAGATTGGCGGCAACCTGCGCGCGCTGGAAAAACAAGCCAGGCGGACTAAAAAGTACTTTGAACTCCGGGAAGAATACAAAAAACTGAGCATTGAACTGGCGTTGCTCAAGGTTTCTACCCTGAAAGGAGCGCATAAAGAACTCAATGCCCAAATAGAACGGGAACAAGACCTGTTCCGGGCCCTGGATGTCCAGGCCCGGCAATTGGAAGCTGGCTTGGAGAAAGGGCAGAAATTTCACCTGGACAGGGAAAAAGACCTTTCCGAACACCAGCGGGAACTCAATGCCGTGGTTGGGCAGATCCGTTCTCTGGAAAACGACCGCCGGATGCTGGACCAAAAACGGCAATTCCTCGAGCAATCGCAAGCCAGATTGCGCGTGGAAATGGAAGCCTCCAGCGGCCGGATGCTTCAACTGGAAGAAGAGATTAACCAATACCGGAGCGAGGTCAATCTGGAGAAACGCATCGAAGCCCGCCTGGAACTGGAGCTGGAAACCGCAGAAACGCAACTTGCCAAGGTTCGGGAAAACCACAGCGCCCTGAAAACGGAATTGGAAGCAGTGCTCGGGGAGCAGCAGAAAGTGGAACGGGTACTTATTGAACTGGAGAAACAACGCGCCATTCACCGCAACCAGATGTCTCTCTTTCAACAAGACATCGAACGAAGCCAGGGCGAAATTGAAATCCGCCAAGGCGCTATCGGAGACCTGCGGAATAAAGTTTCTGGCTTGCAGTCGAGAGAACGCGAGCTCCTTTCCCAGTTGGAGATACTGGAAAAAGAGGAACAGGACCGCCAGGAGGCTTTGGTTAAAGCGGAAACCGACCTGGACAGCCTGAACCAGAATATCGCCAAAATCCGGCGCGACCTCGACGCCAAGCGCAACGAGTTTAAGCTCACTAAGAGCATGGTCGAAAACCTCGAAGGTTTTCCGGAAAGCATTCGGTTCCTGAACAACCAAAAAGCATGGAAAAAGAATGCGGTGCTGCTTTCGGATATCATTTATGTCGCCGAAAACTACCGGGTAGCGGTCGAAAATTACCTCGAACCGTTTCTGAATTTCTATGTCGTGCAGTCCCTGGAGGAAGCCTATCAGGCCATCCAGCTTCTGGGGAAAAGCCAGCAGGGTAAAGCCCACTTTTTTGTCCTGGATGCGTTCACCGATTACGTTCCTCCAATGACCCTGCTTCCGGGCGCCCGGAGCGCCATTGACCTGGTGCAAACAGATCCTGCCTACCGCAATTTGTGCAACTACCTTTTAGAAAACGTGGTTATCCTCGACCAGGAAGACCCCAATGGCAACCTTCCGGACAACGATCTGATTTACCTTTCGCCTTCCGGAGGACTGGTCAAAAAGCGGTATAGCGTTTCAGGGGGCTCCATCGGATTGTTTGAAGGAAAAAAACTCGGAAGAAAGAAAAACCTGGAAATCCTCGAAAAAGAGATTGCCAAAGCCCAAAAAGAGGAGGAGCAATGGTCGGCCCAGCAGTACCAGCTCCAGGAACGGGTACAGGCGCTGAAAGGACAACGCTCGGATGCCCGGATACAGGATCAAAAACAACGCCTGAACCAGCTGGCTCAGGAGCGGGTGTCTCTGGAAACCAGTTTGAACAACTTCGAAGGCATGGTTTCGGATATCGAGACCAAAAACCAGGGTTTAGCTCAGCGGATTCAGGAATTGGGTGCCCGAAATACCGAAATGGACGCCGAAATTGCCCGGAATGCCGAGCAGCTTCAGGCCGCCAAACAGGAAATTGAAAAAACAGACGGCAGTTTCAGACAGATCGCCGAAACCCTCAGCCAGGCTTCTACTGCCTTTAACGATAAAAACATCCACTTCATCCGGCAGCAGAACAAGGTCGCCTCCCTGCAACGGGAACTGACGTTCCGGGAAAAACAATTGGAGGATCTTCGCCTTGGGCTGGATAAGGCAAAACGAAACCTGGAAGACCAATTGGAGGAAGTTCAATCTATTTTCGACGCCCAGGAAGGGATGGAAGCCCGCCTTCAGACGGCCTATCAGGACCGGCAGTCCCGGGAATCCGCGCTAAATGAAGTGGAGCATGCCTACTTCAAAGCACGGAGCGAAACGGTTGAAATGGAAGATCAACTCCGAAAGCTTAGCCGCCAATCCCAGGACCTCCAGCTGCTCATCAATAACCTGAAAGATAAGTTTAACGACGTCAAATACGAGATCAGCTCGATTGCACAGCGGCTTCGCATCGAATTTGATCTGGGAATCAACGACATTCTCCAGCAAGAGCCGGAAAACGCCGTCCCTGAAGCCGAATTGCAGGAGGAGGTGGACAAGCTTAAAAAGCGGCTCGACAACTACGGCGAGATCAACCCTTTGGCCGTCGAAGCGTACGACGAGATGAAAGAACGCCACGATACCATTTCCACCCAGCGCGATGATATTGTGAAAGCAAAAGATTCCCTGGAGCAAACGATCCGGGAAATTGAGGAAAAGGCAACTTCTCAGTTTTTGACGGCATTCGAAAACGCGCGGATCTACTTCATCGATGTGTTCAGAAGCTTGTTTACTGAGGACGACAACTGCGATCTGATTCTGCTCGATCCGGAAAATCCGCTGGAATCCAAAATCGAAATCGTGGCCAAACCCAAAGGCAAGCGGCCGCAAACGATCAGCCAGCTTTCGGGAGGGGAAAACCCTGACGGCGACCGCTTTGCTTTTCGCGTTATACCTGCTCAAGCCTGCTCCGTTCTGTATTTTTGATGAAGTGGATGCACCCCTCGACGATGCCAACATCGCCAAGTTTAACCGGATTATCAAAAAGTTTTCTACGGAGTCTCAATTCATTATCGTCACCCACAACAAACTCACGATGGCTGCGGTCGACACCATCTACGGCGTCTACATGGCCGAACAAGGGGTTTCCGGAGTAACCCCGGTCAACTTCAAAGATTACGAGTACGTCGGAACCTTTGAAGTTGCGGGGGAAAAATAAGGGCCTCAATTGTTCTTTTTGACAGCGGAGGTATCCGTTGGCGTGGTTTTCTTTTTGAATGGGTTAAACTTTTCCAGTTCGTTTTTCAAGCGGTCTACTTCTTCTTTTGCTTTTTGGTTGTCGAGCACTTTGCCTGCTTGTTTTTGCCCTTCTTTAAGGAGGGTGTCGCCGAGTTTGCTTCCCAGTTCCTTGGTCAGGGCTTCCTTCGCCTTGGCTTCTAACTCCGCCTTCTTTTTGTCCAGTTCTTTTTGGGCGGCAGCGCTCAGGGTGTCAATCGCTTTACCTGCGGTTTCTTTGGCCTGAGACGTAATTTTTTCAGCCTCCTGGCGTCCTTTTTCAACGAGTTCCTCTTTTTGCTTGTCGAGTTCAGCTTGAATTGCCGCTTTGGCGCTTTCTTCGACGGGGGTTTGTCCATCCATTCCTAAAAGACTGACAGCCACTTTGGGGTCCTTGGCTTTTCCCGTCATCCGGATGAGCAGATTAACATATTCGCCCTGAGCGATATTGATTCCCAGTTTGGCCGCTTGCTGGGACAATTGCCGCAGGCTGCTGCTGGCGGCGGCGCCGAGCGAACTTTTTTCGAATTTCTTCCGGGGCACCCGCGCCTTGATCTCGTAGCTTATGTCTTGGGTGAGGGATTGGGTGCCTGCAATAGTCATTTGGATGTCTTTTACCTTTACGTCAAAAGGCTTAACCTCCAGGACGCCTTGTTTTACTTCCACCCAGTTGCGGGTGTCTGTAATCCGGATTTCTTCTTTCAATTCTTCCATGTTCAGGTTAGCCGCCAATACCTGGAGCGGTTTAAACCCTTTGATGGTTCCGTTGACGGTTTCCATAAACCCCTTGGCCGTCAGGTCAGTGATTTTGGGCATCATGTTTGCCCCAAGACTTCCCTCCATGGAAAAGCTCGAAGAAAATATTCCGCTGATAAACTGACCGATTGGAGCCAATGTCTGGAAAGTATTGAAGGCTTTAAACGACTGCTGAAAATCCATCCGGGATAAATCTAGCCTGGCGCTATATTGGGGATTTTCTTTATTCCGCGTGTCGTAAAGGCCGTTAAAACCTAGCTTGCCTCCGAGGCTTTCCCCGAGTAGATCCTTCAACGCTACGGTCCGGTCGGCAATCTCCAGAGTTCCTTTTAGGTTCTTGATCGTATAATCAGTATAGGTTAATTGGCCCACCTGAGCGTTCACGGCCATATCGATGCGGTCCGGCACCAAAATAACCCCGAACTCCTGAGTGGCCGGGGCGGTTTCCCCAGAAGGGGCTGGTGGCGTTGACCCCGATGGGAGGTCGGTCATGAACTGGTTCAGGTCGAGGTTTTTGGAGATCAAGGTTACTTCACCGCCGAGGGTGGCTTCTTTGAATAGGTAATCGAACGCATTGGTTACCGTGCCAGTCGCTTTGATGTCGCTATTCCCGATAAGGGCGCCGGCATCGTCAATGACAAAGCGGTTGGGGGTAATTCTGCCCCGGGCGACTGCGTTTTGAATATCGTATTTGTCGTATAGAATCCGCTGCACCTGCGCATCCATTTTGAAATCGAACCGGTCAAACATCCCCGCAGCTGCCGCAGCCGGAGGGGCAGGGGAGAGGGCTTCCGCAGTAGGGGTTGTGCCGGCATCCTGGGGCGTTTCCTCCGCCATCCATTCATTGGCGTCTATCAGCGAAGAACGGAGGGTCACATCGCCCCGCATGGTGGATTTTGGCGAAAAGTAGGCGAGGATATTGTCCACCCGCGCTTTCCCCGAAACATCGCTTTTGCCCAGCTTGGCCTTTATTTCCTGGATATCCACAAATCTGGGCGAGAAATCCATCCGCATATCTTCGATTTGGATGGGCGGGTAGCCGGAGGACTGGTAAAGGACATCCTCCACCCGCATCGATCCCCGCAGGTTTACCGATTCGTATTGCTGCCGGTCTATTTGCGACATACGGGCTTTGGCGGCGATATTTGCCGATATTTTCCCCCTCAATCCCTTTACTCCCTCCATGGGAAACGCCTGGGCCAGTTCAGCCAGGTTGAGGATCCCGTCCAATTTACCGTCGACATACGGATCGGACATCGGAGTCCGAAGGAAGAACATAGCATCGATCGGGTTGCGGCCAATATTCAGACTGAGGAAAGGGACGTCAACTTTCAGGCTGTCCAAATCGGACGAGTTGTTCGCCACCCGGATTTTCGCATTGATCCCGGAAATGCCCAGGGGAAGGTCGGGATATTTAACCTTGGCATCGTTCACATCCAACCGGAAGTCATAGGCGGGCATCAAATCCAGGGAATCGTTGTAAATGCCGTCTACTTTCCCTGAGAGCTGGAATTTTCCATCGGCGCGAACGGATTCATACCCCTCCATGTAAGCGCCGGGAATCAGCGACAGCAGGTCTTTGAATTCGTTTTCCGGCGAGCTGATCCGAATATCCATGGCGTAGCCCTGCTCGAGCATTTGGAAAAAGCCGTCGGCTTTCATCTCCAGCTCATTGATTTTTATATTGTTATCGCTGAACGTGTACAGGCTGCTGTCCTGATTGACCCGAAACAGCGCATTGATTTGCGCCTTGGCGCGATTGAGGTAGCGGATGCCGCCATAGTCTACGGTCAGCGAATCGATCGTGGTTTCCGTGTCGAGGTTGTAAATGGTCGCGGACACGTCGCCCCGGCTTTTATGGTCCAGTCCGTTGATTTCCAGGGTCATATTTAGCGAGGCATCGTCGTAGGCCACCGAACCGTCGCGGATGGTGATGTTGTCTAACGTAGCTAATGCTTCGTATGGAGAAGCAACTTCCAGCGAATCGATTTCTTCCAGCTCTTCTTCAGACTTGACGATGTTGTAGTTGGCGGCGCCGTCTTTGGTCACCAGAACGTGTACGTTGGGCTTTTCAATATGCACGGCATTTACCTTGATGGGCGTTTTGCTGTTCAGGACGCTGCGCAAGTCGATACTTACGTCGATGTATTCGCCCCGAACCAGAGGAATCCCTTCAAACACGCCAATGCCGTTCACGGAAAGGTCGTTTAGCCGCATGGAGACATTGGGGAAATCCCGAAAAACGGAAAGCGAAACCGTTCCGAAAGCCACCTTGGCATTGAGGCTTTCGTTGATCATCAACTTGGACCGTTCGAGCAGCTGGTCTTTGAAGACAACTGGTATGGCAATCGCTGCTCCGAGCAACAGGGCGAAGGCTAGCGCGCCCCAAAGAACTATTTTTTTTAACGTTTTCATCGCAAAAGGAATTGAAAATCAGAAAAGCTGTTTGTCGCCCCAATGGGTATCTTCTTATGGATGCATTCCGGGCGCAAAAAGCATAACAAATATAATGAACCCCAAATTAACCAAGCGCTTCCAGTAAGGGGATGGTTTATTCGTGGTATATTTGAATAACGAAAAAGAGGGGAGAAAGGTACTTGGACGCCTCGGAAGCCGGGGTAGAAAACCTTTTTCGTACTTTAAACATGCGTTTATGACCGGATACCACTTGATTGAGGACCAGGCTGGCCTGGATGCTTTTGCTTCCCAAAACAAAGGGATTGACTGGATGTGTTTCGACACGGAATTTGTTGGGGAAAAGCGGTTTTTTACCAGGCTGTGCCTGACGCAGGAGGCTACGCGGTTTGGAAATTATCTGATCGATCCGTTTCCTATTCCCGATCTGGGGCCGGTGCTCCGAATGATTCAGGATCCGGCGATTGTCAAAGTAACCCATGCCGGAGAAAATGACTACCGGTTGTTGTTTGGCTTATACGGAATCCTTCCCGCTAACGTGTTTGATACTCAGATCGCTGCGGGGTTTATGGGGTTTAAGTACCCCGTTTCCTTTAAGCGCCTGGTAGAAGCTGAGCTTCGGGTTAATTTGAAAAAAGGCTATACCGTTGCCGACTGGGAATCCCGGCCTTTTAAAACGTCTCAATTGGAGTACGCGCTGGAGGATGTGTTGCCGCTCCATCCCTTATGGGAGGCGCAGCAGGAAAAGCTTCGCCAGCTTGGTCATTTGTCCTGGGCCATGGAGGAGTTCCGGGAATTGGAAAAGGAAGGGTATTACGCCAAAGACCCTTACCACGAAGCCTTGCATAGCCAGCTGATGCGGTCTTTGAATAAAAAAGAACAGGTCTTCTTGCTTCGTTTGTTCGAATGGCGAAAACAGCAGGCTCAGAAACGAAATCATTCCCGCGAAATGATCCTTTCCAGTAAGCTAATCCCGCACATAGTGAAAGGAATCCGTTCCGGAAAGGAAGCGCTGCTGGATAACCGCAGAGTGCCCTCCAAATTAATCCAGGATCACTGGGGCGTTTTTGAAGAATTGTTCCAGGCAACTCCGACTACGGATGAAAAACGCCTGCTGAAACGCATCCAGGGGGAGGAAGAGGACAACCCGAGGGAGGAAATTTTGATCGAACTCCTGTACCTGATTGTTCGCCATCATTGCCTGGACAGTGGGATTTCTTCCAATATCGCGCTTCCCCGAAACCTGTTGCGAAAAATCCAGGAAGAACCCGCGCAAGCCAGGGAACTTTTCGGAAAAGGCTGGCGGAGTGAATTGCTCGGAGCGCGCTTTGCGCAATGGTTTGAAGAGTTCCAACGAATGAACATCCATATTTTGGATAACCGGATTGAATTGCGTCTGGACAATGATTGAATCCGCTTCCAGTTTTCCTCCAGGTAGTTCCCCTTTGCCGTTGCTTCGGGTGCGGAACTTGCGCATTTCCTTTGCCAGGGACGATCGTTCGGTCACCGTGGTCGACGACCTGAGTTTTGATCTTTTTCCCGGCGAAACCCTGGGCTTGGTCGGGGAATCGGGCTCCGGCAAAACGATGACCGCATTGGCGATCTCCGGATTGCTTTCTCCGGCAGCTAACGTGGAACGAGGGCAGATCACTTTGCTCAGCAAGTCAGGAAACCTGCTGGATCTGAGCAAGCCGTCCTCCGTGGACTTCCAGATAGCCCGGGGCGCAGAAATTGGATTTATTTTCCAGGAACCCGGAACGTCGCTCAATCCGGTTATGCCCTGTGGGGTGCAAATCGCGGAAGCGATTCAGTTGCACCATGACCTTTCCTGGAACCAAAGCGAGAAGCAGGCGCTGGAGTGGATTTCGCGGGTGAAAATGGACGACCCGGAGCGCATTTACCGGTCTTTTCCGCATCAATTATCCGGAGGGCAAAAACAGCGGGTTGTCATTGCAATGGCCATGTGCGCATCGCCGCGGGTCCTGATTGCCGATGAGCCAACCACGGCTCTGGACGTAACCGTTCAGGCGGAAATTCTCCGCTTAATCAAAGCGTTGCAGTCGGAGTTTGGGACTGCCGTTTTGTTTATATCCCACGATTTGAATGTAGTGGCAGAGGTGGCCGACCGGGTTTGCGTGTTGAAGGAAGGGAAACTCATCGAAGAGAATCGGGTAGAGGAGCTGTTTAAAAACCCTCAGCAGCCCTATTCAAAAGCCTTGATGGGGTGCAGGCCCAATTTGCGCCAACCGCCGCGCCGCCTTCCTACCCTCGCTTATTTTGAAAACCCGGAAAATGCCCAAATCGAGCCCGAGGGAGGACCCCGCATCTTCCAAGCTTCGGGAGCGCCCCTGCTGGAAGTTCAGCGCCTGTCTGCCTGGTACCCTCAATCCCGGGCCGGCCTGCGTTGGGGGAAGCCAAAGAATTGGACAAAAGCCCTTAATGGAGTGAGCTTTGACGCCTTCCCGGGAGAAACCCTGGGTATTGTCGGCGAATCGGGTTGCGGGAAGTCGACCCTGGCTAAAACCTTGCTCGGATTGCTTCCGCCGCATGCCGGCCAGGTTTTCTACGAGGGCAGGGAGCTGCTCAGCACGCCCCCAGCAGATTGGCCCGCGCTGCGCCGGCAGTTGCAGATGATTTTTCAGGATCCGTTTTCTTCTCTAAACCCCCGGATCACGGCCTTGAATGCGATCCTGGAACCGCTCCGCTTCCACCAGATTGGGGAGTCCGAGCAAGCGCGCCGGGAATGGGCAGAAGAGATCGTGACCAAAGTGGGGCTTGATTTTGGCGCGTTGAACCGGTATCCGCATGCGTTTTCTGGCGGGCAGCGGCAGCGCATCAGCATAGCCAGAGCCCTGGTGCTAAAACCCCGGTTTTTGGTCTGCGATGAGTCGGTGTCTTCGCTCGACGCTTCCGTTCAGGCCCAGGTACTCAATTTGCTGAAAGACCTTCAGGAAGAATTCGGATTGACCTACCTTTTTTATCTCCCATGATTTATCGGTCATCCGTTTTATGAGCGACCGGATATTGGTAATGAACGACGGAAAAATTATTGAATCCGGAACGCCGGAAGAGGTCCTTTCCAATCCCCGCGACCCTTATACCCAAAGGTTGATCAAGGCGATTCCTGGAAATTTTTAAAAAAAGACTGATCTTTGCAACCTTTTACCAAATTTACCCGTCTTTCCGACCAAAGGCTTGAATTAATCGGCCAATTCGTTTCCGCTCCCTTGAAATGTGGCGGATGATCGCGTATATTTGCTTGTCCATTTAGCCCATAACCCGTTGAAATGAAGCGAAAGCCAAGTCCTCGTACATTTTTGATTGCCATGACGATCATGGCAAGTGCCTCTTCTTATGTTTTCATGAACCACGATATCCGGAATACTGCATTGATTCATCCGTTGGAGCAAGCTGCCCCTGCTTCTTTAGAAGAGGAGGAATGCGTTGAACTTCCGTCTCCAAACCCGTTGGCGGATTTGAAATTATTCCAGAAGCTTCTGGAAGTAGGGAAGCGCTTTGTTCCTGCAACCTGATCTTATTTGCTTCACGCAGTAGGTTCCAGTTTTTTACTCCAATACCTCAATAAACCGGTTACGCTCATCCAGGAAGGGTTTGCCGCTTCATATTGTTCGATCCCCAAGGAATCTATTCCTTTTTCTTTCAATTGGTTTGCCACAAAAGTCTGGAACAGGGGGGTGATTTCCTCCTGAGGGATTTGTTTTTCGTAAAAGGGCAACATCCAACGGGCCCAGGCGAGCAATTGTTCCTCCAATTGGTTCAGGTGCGCCGGTACGGCAAAAACCGGCCCGAAGTGGGTTAAATACATAGCGTCCAGGTCCAGGCTTCGCAGCAACCGGATGGATTGCTGCCAGTCTTCCACGTTGATGTCGGGTGGCGGGCAAGGGGGAACGACTAAATGGTTCGCGATTTTCACCCCGCCAACGTCTCCGGTGAATGCAATATCTTCCAATTGCCAGACGATGTGGTGTACGGCATGCCCGGGCGTATGCCAAGCTTTTAGTTGACGGCCCCCAACGTCGATCATTTCCCCATGCCCCACGGTTTTAAGTTGTTGCGGCGCGATGGGGCGCATGTCTCCCCATAGGGAATCCATCTCGTCCTGGTAGATACGCCGGGCGGATTGCATGAGGCGTTCGGGTTGGAGCAGGTGTTTTTCGCCAGAAGGATGCACATACACCGTAGCGCCGCGTTCGGCAAGCGCCCAAGCTGCGCCTGCATGGTCCAGGTGAATATGGGTCAGGAAGACATGCCGGACATCGTCCAGACTATATCCGAGGGTGTGCAATTCGGCTTCCAGGCGGGGAAAAGTGGAGTAGGGGCCGGTTTCGACCAGCGCAACGCCTTCCTCCAGAGGGATCAGGAAGGAAGCGATCGTTTCCGGAAGTTGCTTGAAGCGCAGATCAAGGACTTGGATCATGAGCAGGTATTGGCTTTTAATGGAGAAATTCTGGCTTGGTTTCCATGGTAACCCGGACGGTGCTGTTCAGACGCGCTTCGAGGGCGAGTGTTTTAGGGAGTTCGTATTCGTAGAAGTAGCGCAAGGTCTGGATTTTGCCCATGTAGAACGAGGCGTCTGCTCCGTTGGGGGAATTGGCTAAACCCTTCACTGCAGCAATTCCTTGCTCCATCCAACCCATCCGGCGACCAGATGCCCCATAAATTCGAGGTACAGCGTGGCATCCGCCAGGAAAACCTCGGGAGTTTCTGTAGTCGCGAGTTGGATCAGCTTCATGGTTGTTTGGTGTAGAGCAGCCGCCCGCTGAGCCAGCAGGTCCGCGTAAGGGGCCAATTCGGGAAAGGAATTGCCCTGGTTGATCGTGGATTTCACTTCCTTCATCAGCAAGGTCATCGCTTTGCCTTCGGCGAGAAAGATTTTTCTGCCCAGCAAGTCCATTCCATGAATGCCGGTAGTTCCCTCGTAGATCGCATTGACGCGGATGTCGCGGTAATATTGTTCCAGGGGGAAATCGTCGGTATACCCTGCGCCTCCAAGCACTTGCATTCCCTGGCTGACGGAAAGGATGCCCATTTCTGCGGGATAGGATTTGGCCACTGGGGTGAGGAGCTCCAGCAGGTATTGCGCTTCTATAGCGCGGTCGCCTTCACCGGCATGCGCGAGATCGGCGTAGTAGCTGCACTTGAGGAGGATGCCCAGGCTGCCCTCAACGGCTGCTTTCTGAAAAAGGAGCATTCGGCGGACATCGGCGTGGTCGATGATTAATACCGGAGGCTGGGTAAGGTCTTTGTTGGAAGGATGCCTCCCCTGGGCGCGCTCATGCGCATATTTCAGGGAGGCGTAGTAAGCGCCCGAAGCAGCGCCTGTTGCCATTAATCCGGTGGCAATTCGGGCTTCGTTCATCATTTGAAACATGTAGGAAAGCCCTTTATTGGGTTCGCCAACCAGATACCCCAGGCAATCGCCCTGTTCTCCGAGCATCAGGTGGGCAGCCACGTATCCTTTTTGGCCCATCTTGCCGTATATGCCGGCAGTGGTTACATGGTTGTCTTTGAGTCCCTCCGCAGACGGCATAAATTTGGGCACGACAAACAGCGAGATTCCTTTGGTTCCCGCCGGGGCTCCTTCAATACGGGCTAACAGCAGGTGCACTACGTTCTCTACCGCGTCGTGGTCGCCCCCGGAAATGTATATTTTTTGCCCCCTTATCCGAAAGAGTCCATTCTCTGCCAGTTGAGCTGAAGAAATAATGTCGGATAAGGAACTGCCGGCCTGGGGTTCCGTCAAGGCCATCGTGCCTTGCCAATCCCCCTGGTACATCCGATCGAGAAAGAGGTCTTTTAAATCCTGGGATCCAAAGGTGCGGATAAGGTTCGCGGCGCCTGCGGTCAGGAACGGATGGCTTGCCAAGTTGGCATTGGCCGCATAAAAAAGGAAAAGACCAGCATTGTGGAGGGTGAGCGGCATTTGTTGCCCCCATCGCCGAAAGGTTGGGGAGCGGAAATCCAGCCTCCTTCGGCAATCGCTTTTATCCCCGGCTTCATGGCGGCATGCACCCGGACCTGCTCGCCATCAAAATAGGCTTTGTCTTTGTCCATCGCCCGGTAATAGGGAAAAGATACCGGTCTGCGAGTTGTTTGGCCGCATCAAGGGTTAGCTCGAACGCCTCCCGATCATAGCCCTCAAACCAGGGCAATGCACTAAGGCCAGGGCTATCCAGCACTTCAAAAAGAAGAAAACGGAGGTTCCTTAGGCTCGCGTAAGATTCGTTGGGTAGTTGCATCGATCTGAGAAATTAGAAAGGAAAAATAGGCTTTTTTCCGGCAACAGGTAGTGCTCAAAATCAGATTGTATTAACTTACTGTAGTTAAATTTTACTCATTTGTAATTTTCATTCAAATAAATTCCCAAAGCCATTCAAAAACTCCTTTACGCCCATCCGGCGGCGGCCTGCCAATTGCAGTTCGAGTACGCCGATTGCTCCGTCGAGGGTTGAAATAAGAAGGCTGCTTTTTCGATCCGTATAGATAGTCCCGGGAGGGTAAGAGGGGGGGAGTTCTTTTTTCTCCGCGCGAAATATTTTTATTTCCTGATCGCGGTACCACATCCAGGCGCCGGGACTTGGACTCATGCCCCGAATGAAGTTATGCACTTCGACGGTAGATTGGGAAAAATCGATTTGGCAGGTTTCGCGGAAGATTTTTGGGGCAAGGGTTACTTCGGTTTCGTTCTGAACGTTGGCGGCAACAGGCCCTTGCGCGATAGCAGCAGCCGTTTTTAGAACGAGCCGGGCGCCAAGGTGCATCATCCGGTCGTGCAGTTCGCCTGCGGTTTCGTCGTCCCCGATAGGCAGCGATTCCTGAAAAAGAATAGACCCGGTATCGATCTCCTTATTCAGAAAAAACGTCGTCACGCCCGTTTCTTTTTCTCCCCGGATAATGGCCCAATTGATGGGCGCGGCGCCCCGGTATTTTGGGAGCAGGGAGCCATGGAGGTTAAAGGTCCCGAATTCGGGCATGGCAAAAACGGATTCGGGGAGCATTCGAAAGGCTACCACGACTTGTAAATTGGCTTCCAGGGCGGCAAGCGATGCCAGAAAATCAGGAGATTTAAGGTTTGGCGGCTGCAAAATGGGCAATCCAGCTTCCCGGGCGCATTTTTTTACCGGAGATTCCTGCAGCGCTTTCTTATCGCGGGCGCCTGGCTTATCGGTAGCTGTAACGACCCCGGCAACATCAAACCCATTTTCAAACAAAATCTCGAGGGAAGGGACAGCAAATTCAGGAGTTCCAAAAAATACAATTCGCAAATTCCGCATAACATCTGTAGGTTACTTTAAACGCCGGATTGCGTCTAAAACTTCGGTAAATATACAATACCCGTAGCAAGGTGGACAAAAGGACGCAAAGGTTAACTTCCTGCACCCGGAGAATATCAGGAAATTAAAAAAAAATCCCATAAAATCCCCTGCAATGGAAGCAAAGTGCGTATATTTTTTGTTTACTTTGTATATTTAAAGGACAATGTAGATCTTATTGATTTCCGTTGTCCTTCAAACTCAGCGAACTAGGCAGAGAAAAAAATGGTGAGAGGCTTTCCGTTTTATCAGCAATTAGATGCCATGGATTGTGGCGCGGCGTGCCTTCGCATGATTGCGAAGTACTATGGCCGTGTATACAACCTGGACTACTTGCGGGAGCTCACCTTCATGGGAAAGCAGGGGGTATCGCTACTCGAGGTTAGCGATGCAGCAGAACATATTGGCCTACAGACGCTTGCCGTAGAAACGAATTACGACCAACTTATTTCGGTTATCCCGCTGCCTTGTATTGCGCATTGGAAGAACGACCATTTTGTCGTGGTCTACCGGGCAGATAAACATTTCGTTTGGGTTGCCGATCCGGCCAGCGCGAAATACAAACTCACCAAAGCCGAGTTTCTCCAGCGCTGGGTGCAGGGGAAAGAAGGGGGAGAGCAAGGCATCGCGCTGTTGCTCCAAACAACTCCGGAATTTCTAAAACACCGCGGAGAAGAAATTGACAAAGGCAAGATTTCTTTTGTTCTTCACTACTTCAAACGGTATCAGCCGCTGATCCTTCAGTTGCTGATTGGGGTGTTCCTCGGCACCATTTTACAAGTCCTTTTTCCGTTCCTGATCAAGGGCATTGTGGACGTCGGCATAGCCACCAATGATATCGATTTTATTTACCTGATCCTGATTGCCCAATTACTGATTTACGGCACGCAAATCAGCGTAGAGTATATTCGCAGCTGGATTCTCCTGCATGTTGGGGTCAGGGTAAACATCAGTCTGATTTCAGATTACCTGATCAAACTGACCAAGCTACCCCTGCGTTTTTTCGATAGCCGGCTCGCTGGGGATTTGGTGCAGCGGGTGAACGACCACGAACGCGTGCAGCGTTTCCTGAGTTCCACTTCCTTGCTTTCCCTGTTTTCTCTCCTCAACCTGATCGCATTTGGTGCGGTGCTCTGGTACTGGAACCTCACCGTTTTCCTTTTGTACACCATTGGCGCCGGCTTGAACGTGGCCTGGGTGATGATGTTTAACCGCTGGAGGCGGGATCTCGATTATAAGCGTTTTGATCAATCGGCAGAGAATCAGACCAACTTGATGGAGTTGATCTACGGCATGCAGGACATTAAAATGTTTAATGCCGAAAAACAGAAGCGCTGGGCTTGGGAGCGGGTCCAATCCCAACTTTTTCGCACTGGGATCAGTAATTTGAAATTAACCCAGGTGCAGAAAGTGGGCGCTATTTCCATCAATGAAGTCAAAAACCTGGTGATTGTCTATTTTGTTGCCAAGGCCGTCATAAATACCGACATGACCCTTGGTATGCTGGTTGCCATTCAATACATCATCGGACAACTCAACAGCCAGATCAACCAGCTGCTTTAGTTTCTATTCTCCTACCACGAGGCGTCCATCAGCTTGTCCAGGATGAATGAAATCCACGTCAAAAAAGACGAGGAAAATCAGGAAGAAAAGATCACCATCCTGCCGGAATACGGGGATATCACCCTGGATAATGTTTCGTTTCAGTACAGCGGCCCGAATTCCCCTTACGTACTGCGCAACGTGCGTATTCAAATTCCCAAAGGAAAAGTCACGGCCATCGTGGGGCGGAGCGGCAGCGGCAAAACCACCCTGCTAAAGCTGCTGCTCAACTTCTATCCGCCGTCTGAAGGGATTATCCGCATAGGGGATGTCAATCTCGCCGGATTGAGCAATAAACTCTGGCGCAGCAAGTGTGGCGTAGTCATGCAGGAAGGCTTTATTTTTTCGGACACCATTGCCCGGAACATTGCGCTAGGGGATGAAATTATCGACAAAAACAAACTGCTAACCGCAGTTAAAGTAGCTAATATTCAGGGGTTTATAGAATCCTTGGACATGGGCTACAACACCCGCATCGGGCAAAATGGCATGGGATTAAGCCAGGGCCAAAAACAGCGGGTACTTATTGCGCGTGCGGTCTATAAAAATCCGGAATACCTGTTTTTCGACGAAGCGACAACCGCCCTGGATTCCTTCAATGAAATGGTCATTATGGAGAACCTGAAGGAGTACTTTAACCGCAAGACGGTGGTGCTCGTCGCGCACCGGTTAAGCACCATCAAACACGCGGATAACATCATCGTGCTGGAGGATGGGGAAATTGTCGAACAGGAACCCACGAAGAACTCACCTATACCCGAAAAGCGTATTATCAGCTTGTTCGCAATCAAATTGAGCTGGGGCTTGACCCCTGTTGGCATATGTACCTCGACGAAAATTTTGATAACCGGAGCGAAGAAGTCCAGGAAATTCTTGGAACCCCTCCCCATTGGCTGCTCAACTGGGGGACGGTGCTGGCGCTTGTCGCTTTTTGCCTCCTCGCCTGGCTCAGCTTCTGGGTGGAATACCCGGATATCGTCAAAGACTCCATCCGCATTACCTTTAAAGACCCTCCGGTTCGCTTCCTCGCTCAGGAAGGAAACTATATCGACCGCGTGTTGGTCCGGGACAACCAACGGGTGGAAACCGGACAAGCGTTAATGGTGTTCCGCACTTCGGCGAATTTCAATCACGTGATGAGCCTGGCCGACCGGATCAAAAACCTTCCTAACGAAGAGGATACCACCTTGGCCAATTTCAGCCTGGATACCGTCCTTATTCTGGGGGAACTCCAGGAGGATCTGTACAATTTCTTTCAAAAGCAATCCGAATACCAGCAAGCCAGGATGCGGCGTTTTGAATCCAGCGACGTTGCAACCCTTCAACGGCAAATCGGAACGGCAGAAACTGCTATCGATTTACGGAAAGCGGAGAAATCCCGAAATGCCAATCTGATCGACCAGTTCGAAACGGAGCTGCTGACCCTGGATTATCAATACAAACTTGGAAAGGTTTCGCTTTCGGATATCACCACCATGCGGAATAAAATTGCGACACTACAGGAGGGTCAACAAGGCCTCGACGCGGCTATTCGCGACCGTCAGTTTGAAATCGCTTCGCTCCGCACCCGGATCAATTCCGTCCAGCAAGGCTCCATGATGAGCCGCACCGAAACCTCCTCCGATATGGTGGATGCCTACCTTAAGCTCAAACTCCGGATGGAGGCTTTTTTAAAGAAAAACATCCTCGTCGCTCCATTCGACGGCGTCGTTCAGATCGTCGGACGAAATGTCACCTCCGGGCAATTTGTTCAGGAAGGCGATGAACTGCTCGTGGTGCTTCCAAAGGGAGAGCGGCAGCTAATCGGGGAAATGCAAATCCCTTTTACTGAATCCGGCAAAGTCCGAACCAGGCAAAAGGTAGTTATCCGGGTGAACGGCTATCCGTATACCGAATACGGATCCGTAATTGGCGAGGTTTCCTGGAAATCAAAAGTTACCCGTAAGGTCGATGGCCTAGTCGTGGTGCCTATTGAGGTTCGATTACCCCAACCGCTGGTTACCCATTCCAATAAAAGCATCCTTTCTGAAGAAGAACTTTCCGGGGAAGCCCGGATTATCACCGCCGAACGGCGCTTCATCGAACGAATTATCGGATCCCCGAGGGGGTTCAGACGTTAGCTGTCAGACGTTGAACGTAAGAGAAAGTGATTTTACCTCCAACGTCCAACGTCTAACGTCTAAAGTCTACAAATGGATTACCTCTCCATAAGCGGCGGCGGCGGCTTCCATGATGGCTTCGCTCATGGTAGGGTGGGGGTGTACCGTTTTGACCATCTCGTGGCCGGTGGTTTCCAGTTTTCTGGCAGCCACAACCTCGGCGATCATTTCCGTAACATTCTGGCCTATGAAGTGGGCGCCCAGAAATTCCCCGTACTTGGCATCGAAAATCACTTTGACAACCCCGCTTTTGTCTCCGCCTGCGCTGGCTTTTCCGGAAGCGGAAAATGGGAATTTGCCCACTTTTAGTTCGTATCCGGCAGCTTTGGCGGCTTCCTCGGTATAGCCTACGGAAGCGACTTCCGGCGAGCAGTACGTACAGGAAGGGATATTGCCGTAGTCTAAGGGCTCCGGGTGATGCCCTGCGATTTTCTCAACGCAGATGATGCCTTCCGCGCTGGCGACATGGGCGAGAGCGGGGCCTGGAACTACATCTCCGATCGCATAAATGCCGGGAATATTGGTGCGATAGAACGAATCCACTTCGATCATTCCCCGGTCGGTTTTTACCCCGGCTTTTTCCAGTCCGATGTTTTCGGTATTGGGGGTTACCCCGGCAGCAGAAAGCACGACATCGCACTGGATGGTTTCCGTAGCGCCCGTCTGCCGGTTTTTAACCAGAACGGCGCACCCTTTACCTTTTGTATCCACGCTTTCTACAGACGTATTGGCGAGGATCTTCATTCCTTTTTTGGTGTAAAGCTTGGTCAGTTCTTTGGAAATATCGGGATCCTCCCTGGGCAGGAGCCCCTGCTCCAGGAATTCGACGATGGTCACTTCCGTTCCCAAAGCCCGGTAGAAGTAGGCGAACTCCACCCCAATCGCGCCTGCGCCTACCACAACCATCGACTTGGGCTGCTTTTCCAGGGTCATGGCTTTGCGGTAATCGATCACTTTTTCTCCGTCGATCGGCAAGTTGGGAAGTTGTTTGGCCCGGCCGCCCGTGGCAACAACGATATGTTTTGCGCTGTATTCGGTGGTTTGTCCATCCGAACCAGCTACCGAAACCTTATTCCCCGGAACAAGGGCGGCGGTACCATGGATCACCGTGATCTTGTTTTTGCGCATCAAAAACTGCACGCCTTTGCTCATTCCATCAGCAACCGACCGGCTGCGCTGGACCATCGCCGTGAAGTCCGCTTTGGAGTTACCCACTTTAATCCCGTACTCCTCGGCATGCTGGATATATTCAAACACCTGAGCGCTTTTTAATAGCGCTTTGGTTGGGATACAACCCCAATTCAGGCAGATGCCGCCCAGGGACTCCTTCTCGATTACCGCCGTATTCATTCCCAGTTGGGCTGCGCGAATCGCCGCCACGTACCCACCGGGGCCGCTTCCTATAACGATCAGATCGTATTGCATGCATATTGGATTTTAATGAATAATCAACGCTTTGGGTAAAGCGCCCCAAAGATAGGGACAGATCGCCAAGTAATAAAGGGGAAAATAAAAAACTCCTCCGGCTGTCGCCAGGAGGAGTCTATCTAAAACTTACTGATACCTAAACAAACCTGTGTGGCTTCCAATGCCTAGCCGGAAGCGCAAAGAATCCGCGCGATGGTAACGCGCGTTTTTTTCTAGGGCCAAAAGTAGAAAAATCCACCTCGCTGTTCAAATATTTTGAATGCAAATTTGTCAGATCGTTTTTTGCTGATTGGTGTCATTTATTTGGTTAATCAATTGATTATTATTTAATTAAAAATTAAACAAATTATTTTATTTAATTGGCCAGGGGGTCAGTTTCCTTTTTTACGGCAGACTGAACCTCCTTCTTTTGTCCTGCCTGGATCGCCAAAAAGTTTTTCATTTGCCGCCCAGGGCAAGGGAAAGGAAACAGGGAAAACCAGACGCGTCAATTTGTCATTTCTTTCCTGGCCTGTCAGGTTTCCGATTTGCGAAGCCTTTTTTTAAACAATACCCGCCTCCGTCCTGTTTGGATGTCGTTGTTTGATTTTACCTCAATTATTTTAATTGCAGACTATGGTTTTACAGAATGGAGAAAGCAACGGTTCGTTTTACGGGCAGAACGGCGTTTCTATTGAAGACGATCCCATCGGGGACGCTCATGTGGGAACGTCTTTGAATACACCCTTGCGGGCCGACGCATTCTCGCTTCCCGATGAGGAAAAAATGAAGCGGATCGAAGGGCACTTTCGTTCGATCATGGACATACTTGGACTTGACCTCCGGGACGATTCCTTGCGGGGCACTCCCAAAAGGGTGGCCAAAATGTTTGTTCAGGAGATCTTTTCCGGTTTAAACCCAATGAATAAGCCGGCAGTCTCCCTTTTTGAAAACAAATTCGGGTACCGGCAGATGCTGGTGGAAAAACAGATCCGCGTCCAGTCTTTCTGCGAGCACCACTTTCTTCCTATTTATGGGAAGGCCCATGTTGCTTATATACCAAAAGGACAGGTCATCGGCTTATCCAAGCTCAACCGGATTGTCGACTTCTTCGCGCGCCGCCCTCAGGTTCAGGAACGCCTGACGATGCAGATTGCCGATGAACTCTCCAGAGTGCTGCAGACGGAAGATGTCGCCGTGTATGTGGAAGCTTACCACATGTGCGTACAGGCAAGAGGTGTGGAACACCAGGAAAGCATGACCATCACTGCCGAATACCGGGGGGCATTTTTGACGGACAGCGTGAAAAACGAGTTTCTCCAGGCGATTAAACCGTAAGCTGTTTCTGCAGGAAGGTAGCCAGGGAATCGGTTTCCCTGTCCTGATCGTAAATCCAGCGGGCCTGTTCGTAAAACCGCTGCCGTTCAGCGAGCTTCTGGCGCACGAAGGCTTCAAGTCCCAACGGCCCTGCCTGCTGGAGCACCGGCCGGTGGTTTTGCTCGGGCAGCAGCCGCGCAACCAGCAGGTCAGCCGATGCCTTCAGGTACATGCTGATCCCTTGGGCATTGATCCATTGCATGTTGTCAAAAAAACAGGGCGTTCCACCTCCGCATGCGATCACGTAGCGGTCTAGCTGGATGGTTTGTTCCAAGACCTCCTTTTCCAGCGCTCTGAAAAACGGCTCTCCTTTAGAGGCAAAAAGCGCTGGAATGGAACATCCTGCAGCTTGCACGATCAGGTCGTCCAAATCGGCAAACGCGTACCCAATAGCCAAAGCAAGCGCCTTTCCGGAATGCGTTTTTCCAGATCCCATAAACCCTACCAGATAGATGCGGGAGGTCAGTTCCATGCGTTTGACGTGCGTTTTTCTCGCGATTCAAAGATAAATACAAAAACTTCTAACTTTGAAGCGGAAAATAACCGGCTTAATGTTTATGAGAAGAAGTTCAATCGCCCCGTTGAGTACGGCACTAGGTGTGCTGGGCCTTTGCCTGCTGCCAGGTTGCCAGGCAGACGCTAACCGGAAGCCCCAGGACCGCGTAGAAGAAATCCCTATCGCCGGTTCCTTCCAGAATGCGGATCTGGTTCGCAACCCCGCTTCGGCCAACCCAGGTTCCGGCGCCGGCGGGCAGGTAGCCGAGATCTTCTTTCCGGATTCTCTGGCAGTTTTCGGAGAGGTGGAGGAAGGAACTATCGTAGACGTTCAATTCGAATTTACCAATACCGGGGAAAGCCCTCTGGCCATTAGCAGAGCCTACTCAACCTGCGGTTGCACGGTGCCCGAATGGCCCAAAGCTCCTGTTTTGCCAGGCGAGAAAGGCGCCCTGCACGTGCGGTTCGACACCAGTGGAAAAGTCGGAAAACAGAACAAGCCCATCTATATTACCGCCAAGACCTTGCCCGCTACGACTAAAGTTTATTTAATCGGGGAAGTGACTCCGGGAAAAAAATAAGGTTTTCCCCTTACCTTTGCTGGCCGGGGCAACTCAGCTTGTCCGTTTTTGATCAAAAAATTTTTTCACATGCAATTACTTAGTTTTCTGTTCCTCCAGGCAGCCGCGCCGCAAAACAACATGGTCAGTTTTATGTTTATTCTCGCCATGTTCCTGGTTTTCTGGTTGTTCATTATCCGGCCTCAAAACAAGCGGCAAAAAGAGCAAAAAACGTTTATGGAAACCCTCCAGAAAGGAGCTGAAATCGTCACCTCCAGCGGAATTTTGGGGCGAATCACCAAAATGGAAGACAATATCATCACCATCGAGGTGGGGGCAAAGGTCTATCTGAGGATCACCCGCAGTTCGATTTCCAAGGAGCTGACGGAATCCATCTATGGGGCCGGAAAAAAGACTACGCCAACGATCGAGGCTGAATAGCCAGATCGAACGGCTCAAAGCCGACAGGGCTATACTCCTCATTTGCCTGGGTATAGCCCTCGCCTTATGGATACCCACCAAAATGGCTCAGGTGTATAAGGCGGAAAAAAAAGTGTTCCTCGATTTCCGCCTGCCTCAAAACCATACCTTCTCCCGCCTTCCTCCAAAAGATATGGTCGTCGTCGTGGAAGGAACTGGCTGGAATCTGCTCTACGATTTTATCATTGCCGCGCATGTTCGCCTAACTTACGATCTTAGGTATTCCCGGACCTTTCGGCTCAGCAGGGGGCAGCTTCGAACGGATATTCTGAACCGCCTTTTTTCCGACAAGCTGAAAATCGTCGAACTGAATTACGACGATCTCCAGTTTAATCTGGAACCGGTCCTTACGAAGAAAGTTCCCGTCTTTTTCTCAGGAGCCCTTCACTTTGAAAAAGACTACAACCTTAAAGCCCCCCTGCACTTAACTCCCGATAGCGTTACCGTTTCGGGTCCGGATAGCCAAATCAGACCCCTTTTGGCTCTTTCGACCGACTCCATGGACTTTCAAAACCTTTCTCAAAGCTTTACCCGCACCCTTTCCTTTGCTTTGAAGCCGGAATGGTCGGCTCAACCGGATCGCGTAACGCTGGATGTACAAGTTGAAAAATTTACCGAAAAGTCGCTCTTTGTGCCGGTCACCCTGCCGGAACATTCGGATAGCATCAAGTATTTTCCAACGCAGGTCAGGGTGGTATTTCAGGTGGGCCTAAGCCGGTATAGCGAGGTGCGTTCTTCGGATTTTTCCATCGAAGCGGAATTTGACACATCGGGGGCCCCAACGCCCGGTTCCTTGCCGCTGCTGCTTTCTCGTCAGCCGGCTTTTATCCGGAATGTGCGCGTTTTTCCAGAAACCGTTGATTATCTGATTGTTGAGGGCGGGTTTAGAAAATAATCCACCTCGGGAGGCGCTTTCTTTGTTGATTTTGTGCCAGGAATCTGCTATTTTATGCAAAAATAAGTGTCAGTCTAAGGGCTGAGGTTGCCGGAAGGCAAAAACCAAGCCACAGAAGGGGAACTCCGGGATTTGTATAACCAATTACTTAAAAAGCGCTAAGGTCATATTCGTTGATTCTCCAAAAAAGTATTCAGGAAGTTATTGAGGCGTCCAAAATTGAAGAGGTCGTAGGCGATTTCGTCAACCTCCGCCGGCGCGGCGTCAATCTGGCAGGGCTGTGTCCTTTTCACCACGAAAAGACGCCTTCTTTTTATGTGTCTCCAGCCAAAAATATCTTCAAATGCTTTGGCTGTGCCAAGGGCGGCACTCCGGTCCAGTTCGTCATGGAGCACGAAAACATGAGCTTCCCCGACGCTATCCGTTACCTGGCCCGAAAATACAAGATCGAGCTGGAAGAAACAGAAGCCACCCCGGAAGTATTGGAAGAGCAGCAGCTCGTCGAGAGCCTGTATCTGGTCAATCAGTTCGCCTCCCAATTTTTCAGGACCAGCTCGTTCTCACCGACAAGGGAAAAACCATTGGGCTGGCGTATTTTAAACATCGGGGATTTAAGGAGGAAACCATCCGCAAGTTTGGGCTCGGGTTTGCGCCGGAGTCCGGAGACGCCCTCACCCGCCTGGCGGTCGAAAAGGGATACAGCATCGATTTGCTGCGCAGCCTGGGGCTATGTTCCTCCAGCGACCGGGACTTTTTCCGCAACCGGGTGATGTTCCCCATTCACAACCTGAGCGGAAAAGTGATCGCCTTTGCTGGCCGGATCATGAACAAGGATCCCAAGGCCCCGAAGTACATCAACTCGCCAGAAACCGACATCTACCAAAAAAAGTAAGGTCTTGTTCGGCGCTTTCCAGGCCAAAACCGCTATCCGCAAAGAGGATTACTGTTTCGTTGTGGAAGGCTATACCGGCGTGGTCTCCCTCCATCAAAACGGCATCGAAAACGTCGTAGCCTCTTCGGGAACTTCCCTCACTATTGGCCAAATCCGCCTGATCAAGCGGTTTACCAATAATCTGGTCATCCTGTACGATGGCGACCAGGCGGGAGTCCGGGCGGCGCTGCGCGGACTGGATCTGGCCCTGGAAGAAGATATGGCGGTCCGGGTGGTTATTCTGCCCGATGGGGAAGACCCCGATTCCTTTGTGCAAAAGGTAGGGAAAGAGGACTTTTCCGTCTTCATCAAAAACAACGCGCAGGATATTATCCAGCTGGAAGCGGGCATTTTACTCCAGCAATCCGCCAATGACCCCACGAAACGGGCGGAATTGATCGGACATATTGCCCATACTATTTCCAGAGTTAAAAACCCCATCCGAAGAGATGAATACATTCGGAATGTCCGGGAGTTGCTCCAGGTAGATGAAGGCAAGCTCGTTCTGGAAATAAACCGGATCCTTCAAAAGGAAGTGGAAAAGTTCTCTCAGCGCCAGGAACTGGAGTCCAGAGGCGCTCCGGCATCCTCCGAGCAAGGGGCAGACACCGCTCCCGGCGCATCGGAAAAAGGGATTGCCCCCGAATTCGGCGACGGCTACCAGGAAAAAGACATCGCCCGCCTGCTGATCACCGCCGGAAACAAGCGCTTTGACTCCGAAGAGGCGCTTTCGGTGGCGGAATACGTGTTGATGAATATCGAAGACGTGCTCGCGGAGTTTGACCAGCCGCTATACAAGCAAGTGGTAGAGATTACGTTTCAACTGGTCATGGACAAAAGAGAAGTTTCCCTCGACTTCTTCCTGCATCATCCGGAGGAATCCATCCGGCAATTGGCCATCAATTTGAGCTCTTCGCCTTACGAATACAGCGAAAATTGGGAAAAACGCCATGACATCGGCTTGTCGCAGAATCCCCCGGAAGAAAACCACCGAAAGGATGCGGAAAACCTCATCAAACGGTTTAAACTCCGCAAAATCCGCCGCTTTAAAGAACGCAATGCCCGAAAAATGAACGATCTGTTCCAGGCGAACGGCCCAGATGAAGAGATCGAGGCCTGCATGCAACTCCACCTGAAACTCAAAGCAATAGAAACCCAGCTGGCCAAAGAGCTGGGCACGGTAGTGTTGAAATGAGTTCAGGCAGAAACCTTTCTGCTTTTTCGCTGTTGTCCCTCCGGGTTATCAAGTATTTCACAATATGGGACTTTCCATTTTTTGGTTTCGTCGCGATTTGCGCTTGTCCGACAACCGGGGGCTGTACGAAGCGCTTCATGGGCCTGACCCAGTTCTTCCTTTGTTTATTTTCGACACCGGCATCCTCAATGCCCTACCTTCCAGGCAGGACGCCCGCGTTGTTTTTATTTACAGGGAACTGGAGCGGCTGCAAAAGGAACTGGAGGTTGCCGGATCTGGTCTGTACGTAGCGTATGGCAAGCCCGCCGAGGTGTGGAAAGCCTTGTCTGACACCTTCCCTGATTACTTCTGTTTATGCCAACCGCGATTACGAACCTTATGCCCGGCAGAGGGACAGGGAGGTTATGGAGTTCCTCGGGAGCAAAGGAATTCCCTTCCATGCGTACAAAGACCACGTGATTTTTGAAGAACTCGAAGTAGCTAAAGGAGACGGCAGCCCGTATACGGTATTTACGCCTTATAGCAAGGCTTGGAAAGAACGCGCCCAAAAGGACATAACCGCTTTTGCCCATTATCCTTCCGAATCGCTAACCCACCGCTTTTTCCCCACCGCGCCATTCTCTATGCCGTCCTGGGAAACGCTGGGGTTCCAACCAGAGGCTTTTACTTTCCCCGATCGGGTAGTCCCGGAGCAGCGCATCAGGGCCTATGGAGAAACCAGAGACTATCCCTGGATGGCGGAAGGTACCAGCAGGTTGGGAGTTCACTTTCGGTTTGGAACGCTCTCCATCCGGGAAAAAGCCCGGAAAGCATGGGGGTTGAATGAGATCTTCCTGAACGAATTGATCTGGCGGGATTTCTATGCCATGATCCTGGCTAATTTCCCGAGGGTGGAAAAACAGGCTTTTCGCCCCGAATACGACAGCATTGCCTGGTTGAACGACGAACGCGATTTTGAAAAATGGAAAGCGGGCAAAACAGGCTACCCCCTGGTTGATGCCGGCATGCGGCAGCTAAATGCCACCGGGTATATGCATAACCGGGTGCGCATGGTAGTGGCCAGTTTTCTTTCCAAGCATTTGCTCATTGATTGGCGGTGGGGAGAACAGTATTTTGCCGAAAAGCTCCTCGATTTTGATCTCGCCAGCAATAATGGGGGCTGGCAATGGGCGGCAGGGTGCGGCACCGACGCGGCGCCGTATTTCCGCATTTTCAACCCTACGGCGCAGCAAGCTAAATTCGACGCGAAGGAAATATACCTCCGAAAATGGATACCCGAGTTCGGCACGCCCGACTACCCGGCGCCTGTGGTAGACCATGGATATGCCCGAACGCGTTGCCTGGAAGTCTATAAAGCTGGAATCGAACTGGGAAAGAAAGGATTTTCAGGCGCCCGCTAACCGCTGCCTTATTTCGCTTGCGCTGCTTCGATCAGCGCCTGATGAATAGCGAGGACCTGGGGGATAAGCAACCGCTCGCCGTCGTTAAAAATAACATAATCCGCTTTCTTGGCTTTATTCTCCTCCGGCATCTGCTGGTCGATCCGCTCCTGCACTGCTTGCCTGGACACGCCATCGCGGTCCATGACCCTCTTAATCCTCAGTTCCAATGGGGCTGTTACCACGATGGTTTTATCCAATAAAAGATAGCTCCCGCTTTCAAACAAGAGCGCCGCCTCCTTCAGGGTGTAGGCGCATCCCGTTTGCCGTTCCTGCCAATCGAGTCCATCCTGCGCTACCGCCGGGTGCACCAGGGCGTTAAGTTGGCTCAATAACCCAGGGTTTCCAAAAACTTTTCCGGATATCCAGGCCCGGTTGAGCGTTCCCTCCGCAGTATAGGCTTCCTGGCCTAACAGCCCCAGAATACCCTCCACCAGGGAGGCCTGGCGCTCCATCAGCCATTTGGCCCGCTCGTCCGCATAATAAACCGGGATGCCCAAAATTTTAAAAACTTTGCAAACCGTTGTTTTACCGCTGCCTATACCTCCTGTAATCCCAACATGGAGCATAACCCTTCCTTTTTCCCGCAATTTAGTATTTTTGCATGGCAGCGCATGCTTGCTGCATTATCCTATGGCTAAATTCAGAACGAACCACAAGCCTGCTGGCGGAAAAGGCGGCAATATCGCCCGGGTGGGCATTTTGCGGTAATCCTTGGCGGCATGCTATGGGCTTATAACCTATTTACCGGAAAAAACCCTTCCCTCCCTCAAAACCCTTCCAATGAGGTAATCTATCCGGGAGATCAACCGGAGGAGGAGGAGTTTTACCTGCCTACGTCCAAGACAGGAAAAGGACAAATCGTCCGGCATACGTATTA
Source organism: Haliscomenobacter sp. (assembly GCA_016713275.1). Lineage (GTDB taxonomy): Bacteria > Bacteroidota > Bacteroidia > Chitinophagales > Saprospiraceae > JADJPL01. Next base: position 79,392 of record JADJPL010000005.1, on the reverse strand, counting down.
TACCTTATCCTACAATGAAGCCCACGAACAAGCGGATTGGGTGGCCTATGTGCTGACCCGGGAGCGCCTCCAGAAGGAATGGGTAGAGCGCCCGGACCGCTTTGAGTCCGATCCGATGGTAAAAACCGGATCGGCCGAATGGTACGATTATAAAGGATCGGGCTACGACCGGGGGCACCTGGCGCCCGCAGCCGACATGGCCTTCAGCGCCAAAGCCATAAACGAGACCTTCCTGATGAGCAACATCAGCCCCCAGGCAAAGGATTTCAACACCGGTATTTGGAAAGAACTGGAAGAACTGACCAGGGACTGGGCCAAGCAGAATAAAAAATTGTACGTCGTCACCGGCCCGGTGCTCGCGGAACCTCCAAAAGGAAAAATCGGCGAAAGCGGTGTGAGCATTCCCAGGTCCTTTTTTAAAGTCTTGCTGGATCTTTCCGAGCCAGACCAAAAGGGTATCGCGTTCGTTATTCCGAACGAGGTAAGTTACGAGCCGTTGTACAAATTCGCCGTCAGCATTGACGAGGCGGAGAAGAAAACAGGTTTGGATTTTTTCCCCGAGCTGATGTCCAGCGAGCTGGAAGCGAGCATGGAGAAATCGTTCAACCTGGATCTCTGGCCCTTCAGCAAACAAAAGCACGACCTCCGGATAAATAATTGGAATAAACAGCAATAGCACACCACTATGAGTAAGCGCGAACAATTTATTGAAGACCTCACGGCAGGCTACACCTTTAAAGGACCCACTATTTTCCTTGGCGCACCCATTCTGGACGGGGAGTGCCTGCCCCAGGCTCCGGTGAAAGCGCCGCTGAAAATGTTTAACCGCCACGGGCTGATCAGCGGAGCTACGGGCACCGGCAAAACCAAGACCCTTCAGGTCATCGCAGAACAGCTTTCTTCGAGCGGGGTCCCGGTTATGTTAATGGATATAAAAGGGGACTTAAGCGGTATCTCGGTGGCGGGCGCTTCTAACCCCAAAATTGAAGAGCGCCATCAGAAGATCGGCCATCCCTTTACGGCGGCGGGCAACCCGGTGGAATTTCTCTCGCTGTCCGACGAATCAGGGGTGCGCCTGAGAGCCACCGTTACTGAATTCGGCCCGGTTTTATTCTCCCGGCTTATGGAACTGTCGGACGCGCAAAGCGGAATCCTGGCAGCCATTTTTCAGTATTGCGACGATCAGGACATCCCCCTGGTGGATTTGGAAGATTTGCGCAAAACCATCCAGTACATTACGGGCCCTGGGAAAGAAGAAATTGAAGAAAAATACGGCGCCATGTCGACCGTCTCCGCCGGAACGATCCTGCGAAAGATCGTGGAACTGGAGCAACAGGGCGCGTCCAAGTTCTTTGGCGAGCCTTCTTTTGAGGTCGATGACCTTTGCCGCTTCGACGAGCAGGGCAGGGGAGTGATCTCTATTGTGCGGTTGACGGACATTCAAGACCGGCCCAAGCTTTTCTCCACCTTTATGCTCCAGTTGCTGGCAGAAATTTACAGCACCTTCCCGGAAGAGGGCGATCCCGATATTCCCAAGCTGGTGTTGTTCATCGACGAAGCCCACCTGGTCTTTGATCAGGCCACCGATGCGCTGCTGGATCAGATCGAAGTCATCATGAAACTGATCCGCTCCAAAGGCGTGGGCGTTTTTTACGTAACCCAAAATCCGATCGACGTTCCGGATGTCGTTCTTAGCCAGTTGGGTATGAAAGTCCAGCATGCCTTACGGGCATTTACGGCCAAAGACCGCAAAGCCATCAAGCTCGCTGCGGAGAATTTTCCAATTACGGAATACTATCCCGTCGACGAGTTGCTTACTCAACTGGGGACGGGGGAGGCTTTAGTAACCGTTTTGAACGAAAAAGGGATTCCTACGCCCCTCGCGTATACCATGCTCCGCGCCCCTCAGTCCAGAATGGATATTCTTTCGGAAGGGGAATTGGACGCCTTAATCCGCAAGTCCAGGCTGGTTGCCAAATACGCTCAATCCGAGGATAGGGAGAGCGCCAAGGAGATCCTGCACCGCAAAATGGAGTTTATGCGGGAATCCGAGGAGGTGGAAACCCGGAAAAAAGAGCTGGAAAAAGCAAGCAAGGCTTCCAGCCGCACCACCCGCGGAGAAAAAAGTTTCATCGACGATTTGATCAATAGCCCGACCACGCGGCAGGTAACCCGAACGGTTGCCAGGGAACTGACCCGGGGGCTTCTCTCTGTGCTTGGAGTCAAAAGCTCCAGCAGAAGAAGGCGGTAGCGAGCGTTGTTATTTGTTTTTTTCCGGCATTTTAAACTCCTTCTGGAAGGTTGTCCAAGGCTTGCGCTGGTATTCGTCGGAGCCTATATACATGAGGATAGGCATAAGTTCTTCTGCAGATTTGAACCCGGAGATTGGTTGAATGACTTCTTCGTCTTCCGACAGGAAAACCAGGGCTGGGAAGCTGATTCGTCCGTTGAGGAGTTCGGCTGCCAAAGCATTGTAATTTCGGTCTCCAACCCGCGTATAGCCGTATTTTTTCCCCCTAAAGAGAATTTCCTCTTTTTGCTCTGCATTGATTTTTACCAGAGTAAAGTGCTCGTTCAGGTATTTTGCCACCATGGGGTTGGCAAAGGTTTCTGTGTCCATTCTTTTGCACCAGGAGCACCAATCGGTATAAATACTGATCAGGACTTTTTTCTTTCCATCCTGCTCGTTGGCTTGGTAAGATTGCCAGGAAGACCAGTTGAGTGTAGTGGAAGGGGAACTCGCCTGTTTCAGTGTAACAGAAGAGCTAGGCACCTGTCCTTTAGGGAAAAAGGTATGTTGCTGAGCGTAATTTGCCAAGGGGGAAAAACTAAAGAAAATCCCTCCTGCAAGGAAAGCGATGATTCGGCGCATATAAAAGTAGTTTTCCAGAACAATAATATTCTACTAATAAACAAATTCCAGTCTAAGCCTATGCTATCGGGCAGGGACTTTAAAGCAAGTTTAACGATTGTGAAAACTCATTGCGCAACCTGGTTGCGGTAATAGAGCAGTCTGTCGCCGCCAAGGGTTTCTTCGCGCGTACAGGGTACTGGTATCCGGGGAGCAGGAAGCCCCTCCCGGATGAACGTTGTTTTACTTTGAAATACCCATGCTTCATCCCACAACCCCAGCCGGATAAATGCATTCAGGATTTGGCCCCCCCCTTCGGCCAGAACGATCCCGATATTGCGGGCTGCGAGTTGGGCCAGAACTGCCGGGATCAGTTCGTCGCCCGCTTCCTCCATGGAAACGCACGTCACCCCAGGAGGGAAGCCGCCGGGCGTCCTTTTTGAAGAATGCATGTACAGGGTAGGCGTCTCCCCGTGAAAAAGATTCAGAGAGGGGGGCAGTTCGGTGTTCGGACTGATGACCACTTTAAGCGGGGATTTGCCAAAGTAATACCGGTTGTTCAACTCTGGATCGTCTGTTAGTGCAGTGCCTCCGCCAATCAAAATGGCGTCCGCTTCCATTCGGAGCCGATGGGTCAGCCTTCGGGAATAGGCTCCGCTAATCCAGTACCGGACGTTTCCCGAAGGCGCCATGATCCCTTGCTGGGTTTCTGCCCATTTCAAAACCACATAGGGCCTTTTAGCTTGAACAAAAGTCCTCCTTGCCCGGATAAGCTCTTCCCCTTCTTTCTGCAACAGCCCGGAACGCACCTCTACGCCGCCTGCCCGGAGTACTTCCACGCCTTTGCCATTTACTCCCGGCGAAGGGTCGATACACGAAACAACTACTTTCGGGATTTGGCGGGAAAGGATCAGGTTGGTGCAAGGGGGCGTTTTGCCATATACACAGCAAGGCTCCAGGGAGACATACAACGTGCTTTCGCGTAGCGCCGGCAGGTCTGCCGGCGCTACGCTGGCTACCGCGTTGACCTCGGCATGGGCCTGCCCATAGGCAGCATGAAACCCCTCGCCGATAATCCGACCCTGGTATACAAGGACTGCCCCAACCATTGGATTTGGCGACACGCGGCCCGCCCCAAGCCGGGCTAGATCAAAACAGCGCCGCATGAAAAGCGCATCGTCTTGACTAAATTCAATCATTATTAAGTGATTAATGACAAGGTGTACATACCGGATTTGCCCAAATACCAGAAAAATAACGGTGGAATTTAGGGAAAACCCAAAGATTTTTGAGGAAGTTTTTTTGTTTTTGTATTTTTATTGCGCCAATGATCGGGTTTGTCTCCAGGGATCGCGTTCGGATTGGCCTTTTCAGCTCTTTTCCCATTGAACATTTTGGTTTTTAGCGAGCAGCTACCGGGTTTCCTACTTCCCCCAGAAGAGAGAACTGTTCTCAACCCATATACTTCAATTACCTGAATCGAATCGCCTAAAGCCGCATTCGCTTTTCCGCGCTGCGGGTTCTTTTGTTTCGTTAAACACCTAAAAACCCACCAACAAGTGCTTTACAAGGTTAAATTAAAAAACGCTGAAGACAGCGTGCTGCTGGACGACAAGACGTACGAGTACCTGACCACAGATCTCTATCTGGTTAAAGTCGACTTTATAAACAACTTGCGCCGGCATTCCAGCGGATGTGCCGTTTTTCAGAAGACCTGGAAAAAAGCGGATGGGGGGTACAAGACCGAAACCATCTATCTCCATAAGCTGATCGCGGAAAAATTCCTCGTCACGGACAAATCTTCGGAAAAAAATCTCGTCGGAGCGAAAAACGGCAACAAACTGGATTGCCGGCTGGAAAACCTGATCTATCGCTCCCGATCCGTCGCTTCCAGAAAGCGCAAAACCAGCAGTAAGGTGGGATACACCGGGGTGTACAAAGAAAACAACCGGTACCGCGCCGTTATTTCCATCAACCGCAAATCGGTCCACATCGGCATGTTCTCTACTGCCGAAGAAGCCGCCCTTGCCTACAACAAAATGTCGCGGAAACTCTATGGGGAGGAAGGAAAACTGAATGTCCTGAAAACACGGAAAAGCGATATAGATGACGAACAGGCTTTGGTAATCCCCAAAAAACGCGGTCGCAAGAAAAAAGAGGACACGGGAAAATAAGCTTGATCCAGAGCATTTTCGGTCGAAGGACGGCCCCTCCTTAACCTGGTTTAGTCGCCCGGATCATTTCTCTTTTCCCAGGAGGGCCCAGCAGCGATTCCAAAGAAAAGCCGATGGCTTTTAACCTTCGCTTCACTTCGCCTTTAGCGCAATATGTGACTAAAACGCCCCCTGGCTTTAACGACGCGTACATGATGGAAAGCGTCTGGGTCTCCCAGAGCTCGGGCTGGGCGCCCGGGGCAAAGGCATCGTAATATATCAGGTCGAACCGAGGTGAATAGCGAAGCAATTCCGCTTTTTCTTCCCGCTTATGCAACGTGAAATACGTACTTATTGGGACATCCGCTTCCCAGGGTGCATCATGCAGCTTCTCAAAAAGACCTGGATAAGCCCCGATGGCCGCCGTTTCCGGATAGTTCAGGGCAGCAACCTGGCTAGATTCCAGGGGATACGCCTCGATCGCTTCGTAATGCAGCGGAATTTGAAGCCGCTCCGCTTCCATAAAAGTGAGCAAGGCATTCAGCCCCGTACCAAATCCAATCTCCATAAGGTCCAGGGGCTTCTTTTTCAACAGCAATGGATAGAGCCCTGCTTCAATGAAGACATGCCTGGATTCCTGGACGGCCCCGTATTTGGAATGATAACTCACCCCGTAATCCAAGGCAATTAAGGAATGTGACCCATCCTGGGTTTCAAACATTTCCGTATGCGCTTCCATACACGACACCTACCATGCCCGCCAACAGGAGCCATGGCCCCAAACAGACAGGAAGGCTAAAATAAAAACAGGAGTGCTTCCCGGACCAGATCTCCTGCAAACTCAGGAATGGAAAAATTCGTGGGGCAACCATATCCTCTATTGCAGGAAGAACTGAGCATCCCAACAGCAAGGAGCGCAAATGCGACGAGACGAGGATTTGAAAGACGGCGCTTCATAAGCGGTTATCAGATTTTATGTCCTTTTGAAAGACAAAGATAAAAAAATTATTGATGGCTTCATATCAACGACTAAAGGCCCTTTTCTAGTGTACTTCTCCCCATTCTTTAAAAACAAAAAACGGGTTTAGGGGATTACTATACAGAGATTACCCAGGCGGGGCGGGTTTGGGAATAGCCTATATCCCGTTCAGCTTTTTCAGCCAGGTTCATCGCAAAAGGGAAAACTCCGCACCACTTCGCCTTAAGTATAGGTTTAGACGCAAGATTTTCTATTTTTGCACTGCTTTTTTGAATTTTTTTTCAGCTTGGTTTTTGCCAGGTATAACGATAAAAACGAAAAAGGATATGTCAAGAGAATTAACCCTGCGGGATGCATTGCGGGAAGCTTTGATAGAGGAAATGCAACGGGATGAACGGGTGTTTCTGATGGGGGAGGAGGTCGCTGAATATGATGGCGCCTACAAAGTGAGCAAAGGGCTTCTTCAGGAATTTGGCGCCAAACGGGTTATTGACACGCCAATCGCGGAGCTTGGATTTGCCGGGATCGGCGTGGGCGCCGCAATGAACGGACTTCGCCCGGTGGTGGAATTTATGACCTGGAACTTCGCGGTCCTGGCTTTGGATCAAATCGTCAACAACGCCTCTAAAACGCTTTCTCAGTCGGCAGGGCAATTCAAATGCCCCATTGTCTTCCGTGGCCCTTCCGGCTCGGCAGGGCAGCTCGCGCAGCAGCATTCCCAAACGTTTGAAAGCTGGTTGGCCAATGTCCCCGGGTTGAAAGTGATCAGTTGTATCGACCCCGCCGATGCAAAAGGCCTTCTCAAGTCGGCTATCCGCGACGACGACCCGGTCTGTATCATGGAATCGGAATTACTGTATGGCTTCAAGGGCATGGTGCCTGAAGGAGAGTACCTGGTTCCGATCGGAGTCGCTGCCGTTCGGCGCTCCGGAACAGACGTTACGTTGGTCAGCTATAACAAAATGGTGCTCCCGGCGCTGGAAGCCGCCGACGAACTGGCCAAAGAGGGTATTTCTGCCGAAGTCATCGATTTAAGAACCGTTCGCCCTCTGGATGTCCGCACGATCATTGAATCGGTGAAGAAAACCAATCGCCTGGTAGTGATCGACGAGTCCTGGCCGTTCGCTTCCATTTCGTCGGAGGTTGCTTATGTGGTGCAAAAACAGGCGTTTGATTATCTGGATGCACCGGTTACCCGGGTCAATGCGGCGGATACCTCATTGCCTTTTGCTCCCACGCTGGTAGAAGAATACCTTCCTAACGCAGCAAAGATCATCCGCGCAGTAAAAGAGGTGATGTACATGCATAAGTAAGCGTTGTTCCATTGCTAAAACGCGAATGCCGCTGCATCTGATGACAGCGGCATTCGCGTTTTAGCAATGGAACAACGCCGCTAATCCGTACGTTCGTTCAGCAGCTCGGCAATAGCGCTTCTTCCGGATTCTCCTAACTCCTGCAAAGGAGACCGCACCGCTCCTGCCTGGTATCCGCGCAGGTGGCAGGCGTATTTAAGCCCCGAAACGCCATAGGTTGCCGTAACCGCCTGGTTAACAGGTACCCATCGCCGGTATAAGCGCTCGGCTTCTTTCATTTCATTGGATGCCGTTAATTCATGGATGCGGACCAGCACCTCCGGAGCACAATTGGCGAGGGCCATAATGCCTGCCTGGATGCCCAAAACCAGCGCAGGATACCAAATGCCCGCCGTTCCGACCAGAATTTGGAAGGAAGGATCTGCCACCCGCTGGAATTCCACCAATTGAGCGATATTGCCGCTGCTGTCTTTCATCCCGATAATATTGGGATGCCGGCTCAATGCGGCAATAACTTTATTAGACAAATTGACCTGCGTGTATTTAGGCACGTTATAGATCATTACCGGAATCCGGCACTTGTCCGCAACAGCCAGAAAATGATTTATTTGCGCGTCGTCATTTAAAGCGTCTCTGTAATAAAAAGGAGTGAGCAGGAGCGCCGCATGCGCGCCGCAACGGGCTGCTTCGTTGGTGAGCCGGATGGTTTCTGCCGTAGAATCCATCCCCGTTCCGGCCAGAAGGATATGACCAGGCAGGGCATGAGCAGCCGTTTGCTCGATTAAGGTCAGCTTCTCCGATTCGCTCAAGGAGGCAGCTTCGCTGTTGGAACCCAGCACCAGATAGCCAGCCAGTCCTTGTTGGTTCCACCGTTGGAGATTGAACCGATGGGCAGCATAGTCGATCTCCCCGAAGGCGTGAATGGAGTAACCAAAGGTGGGATAACTCCTTTAAATTGAATAGCAGACATTTGGTAACGGTTTATGCTTTTGAAATGGTTTTGGTGAGCGCTACATTTTGCCTCAGGGCATTATTCACCATCAGCAGTTCAATAATATTCTCCCGGTTGACCACCCCGATTAGTTGGTCTTCCTCGAAGACCGGGCAAATTTCCACTTTTTTTTGATTCATCATAAGGAACACGTCTTCCAATGCGGTCTCCGGATGCAAGATCACCAGATTGGGGTTGGCAATTTGCCCCATGGAACCCTCTTTCCCTATCTTTTCGATGCCGGAAATCAGTTCGTCCCGCGTCACCGAACCGATGACTTCCCCGGTAGCAGATACGAGGAACTCCTTTTCCTGCCCGTCGAGCAGCCGGCTGACCGCTTCGGCGATGGTGCAGTGTTTGTCCAGAACCGTATGCTGGCGCATGAGCGCATCCCGAACTTTGAAACGGGACAAGGCCGAATGCGTGCTTTCGTAGCTAGCCTCCGCCCCTGCACCCAAATAGATAAATATTCCAATAAACATGAGCCAGATGTTCAGGTAGAAGCTGGCAAACACAAAGCCAATCGCAAGAACCTGCCCAATCCGGGCCGCAATATTCGTTGCTTTTAGCCGGTCGTACTTCAGGGACAAAAAGCGCCCGAAGGATCCTGCCGCCGTCCATAGGGAAAGCGGGAATTAAATTAAAAGCAAAAAGGGTTAGGTTAACAGCGAGCAAATCGGAGGCGAAGTTTCCGGAGAGGGAAGAAACGGCGTTTAATCCTTCTACCTCCTGTCCGCTTGCAACGAAATAAATGCCAATACACGCTGCGAGAAAGAGATTGACTAACGGACCGGCAATGGCGATCCAGAACTCCTGCCAGGGTTTTTCGGGCATCCGTTCCATACTGGCCACCCCGCCAATCGGCAATAAGGTAATCCGGTCTGTTTTTACTCCAAATCGCTGGCCTACCAGCGCGTGCCCGAACTCATGCAAGAGGACACAGACAAACAGCAAAAGAACCAGCCCAAAATAATTCCACCCCTCTTTGCCTGCATTAAACAAACTGATTCCCATCCAGGCCAGGAGAAGAATAAACGTCCAATGCAGGTAGACGTCTATTCCGGATATACGGGCAATGCGCAAGGACCATTTCATGGCAATGACTTTTTTGTCAAGTTACTAAATTCTCCCTAACGGCGCACCTGTCCGAAGGCCTGCACGCAGAAAAGCGTTCGGAATTTTATAGATATTTCGTACTTTCACCCAAGAGAGCCATACGATTGTAACACCAAGATACCTACACCTGCTATGCGCCTTTGGCTGGCCATCGTTTTCCTGTTCGCAGTCTGCTTCCTTTTCGGTCAAGCCACCGGAGAGGCCGGAAGGCCTGCTTTAACCAACTTTTCCTCCAAACAATACAAAGGACATCCGCAGAATTGGGCCATCCTTCAGGACCAAAGAGGCCTGATGTATATTGGAAACAACATCGGCCTGATGGAATACGACGGACTGTCCTGGACATGGGTCCACCAGTCGATTGTCCGGTCCATGGCTATAGACAAACAAGGGGTGATCTATGTCGGAGGCGTAGGGGAGATCGGTTTCCTGAGCCCGGACAAGCAGGGAAACAACCGGTTTGTTTCCCTGATGGATCAAATTCCCCCCGCTTACCGGGAATTTGGAGACGTTTGGAATACGTATGCTACTTCGGAAGGTATCTACTTTAATGCCGTTAAATACCTTTTCCTCTGGGACGGCAAATCTATGAAGGTTTGGGAATCCAAGTCCAATTTCCATCTGGCTTTTGTAGTTAGAGACACCTTGTACATCCGCGAGTGGGAAAAGGGGTTGTTGCGGATGGATAAAGGGAACTTAAAGTTGCTGCCCGGGGGCAACCGCTTTGCTTCCGAGCGCATATACGTCATGTTGCCCTACAATGCGTCTTCTATTCTGGTCGGCAGCCGCACCCAAGGCTTGTTTTTATGGGATGGAAACCGGTTTGCTCCATTTGCCTCCGAAGCCGGTGAGTTCCTGAAAACCAATCCCCTCTACCTCCCGGGGGTCGTGCTCCCCAACGGTCAGTTCGCTTTAGGCACGATGGGCGGAGGGGTCGCGGTGATCGACTGGCAGGGCCGCCTGGTTCGAAAGCTCGATCGGATTTCAGGTTTACAAGACAACACGGTATATTTCCTTTATGCCGATCAGGAAGGCAATTTATGGCTTGCCCTCGATAAAGGGGTTTCCAAAGTCAATATTTCCTCTCCGCTTCGGTTTCTTGGAGTTCAGGAAAAGCTGGAATCCGCAGTAAACGGGATAGCCAAGCATAAAGAGCAAATTTACGTTTCTACTACGAACGGCGTTCAGTTTTTGGACCCGGTTTCGGGGCAGTTCCACCCCGTTTCCGGAATCAACAACCAAACCTTTGATCTGCTGACATTTGATGGGGAACTTCTGGCGGCCTTCCCCGAGGGGGGGGTCATGGGGATCTCCGGAGAGGCTGCTTACCCCGTCCGGCTTTCCAATAACTATGATTTCCGGGCCTTTGCCCTGCACCGCTCGCTACAATCGCCTCATCTCCTTTGGGTTGGTCTGGAAGACGGACTGGCTTTGTTGCAAAAATCCGGAACCGGCTGGACCGATCTCGGCAGAGCCCCGGGAATAAGTGAAGCCATCCGCAGTATTCGGGAAGACGAAGACGGGAATATTTGGCTCGGAACCCAATTCCAGGGGCTCCTGGAAGTCATCCCCCAGTATGGCAACGCCGGCATTAATCTGTCATCCCTGCAAATTAAGCGCTTTGGCCCTGCTCAAGGATTCCCGGAAGGCCAGGCGTATCCGTTTGCTGTCAAAGGCAAGCCATTTTTCCTTTCCAGTTCGGGCATATTCACCTTTGATTCCAATCGGGAGCGATTCCTTCCGGACTCGCTTTTCCGCGAAATGGGCTTTGGCCCGGCGGAAAGAGCTTTGGCAGAAGCAGATCAAAATGGCAATATCTGGTTGAATTTTGGAAAAGAAAGCGCCGTGGTGTCCTTTCAACGCGGCAAACTTCTTCTTGATAAAGCTCCATTTCAACCTTTTAAGGAATGGCTGGTTCAGACCGTCTTTCCAGATAATAAAGGGATCATTTGGTTCGGAACAGATGAAGGACTGATCCGCTACGATAAAGCGTTGGATTTAGCAGGCCCGAAGAATTCATTTCAAACTTTGATCCGAAAAATCCGTATCGGGGAAGATTCCTTGCTTTATGGAGGGGCCGGCCCTTTACCCCAAACCGTGCTTCCGTTCCGGCTGAACCGGATTCACTTGACGTTTGCAGCCGCCAGCTTTTCCCAAAGCGAAGGAACGGTGTTCGAAACCTGGATGGAAAATTTTGATACGCATTGGTCGGCGCCCTCTACTGCTGCGGATAAGGAATACACCAACCTGCCTCCCGGAAAGTATGTGTTCCGGGTAAGGGCCCGCAATATTTTCAATGAGACCGGAGCAGAAGCGACTTTTGAACTGGAAGTGTTGCCACCCTGGTACCGGAGTTGGTGGGCGATTCTCGGGTATATTTTTCTGACGGGTGCAGGGGTATATTACCTGATTCGCTGGCGGACCTGGAGGCTCCAGGAAAAACAGCGGGAATTGGAGCAAATTATCCAGGAACGCACCCAGAAAGTTCAGGAACAAGCCCGACAGCAGGAAGCCCTTTTTCATTTGAGCGCAGGGATTGCTGCGGCGGAAACAGAGGAGCGCATCTGCGAAGCTGTCGTGAATGGGCTGAAATACCCAGGCCTGGGATACTTCCATGTGGCCATCCTTGGAATGGACCAATATACCCACGACCGCATTCTGATCGCTACTTCCGGAAACGCCCAGGTGGAAAAAGGGATGCGCATTCCGTCTGGGAAAGGTTTAAGCGAAAGACCACTGCTCGACGGCAAAATCAATTATACCCCGGATGTTTCTACAGAAGCTGCTTATGTGCCAAGTATTGGGAAAGGATCTGAATTGGATGTTCCCATCCGGATTGGGGAAGAGATCGTAGGTGTTCTGGTTGTGGAGAATGAAACTACCCATGCATTCGTCCAAAAAGATTTGGATATTCTGACCACGGCGGCATCCCAGATGGGGATTGCTTTGGGCCAGCGCCGGTCCTACAAAGCGGCAACGCAACGTGCGGAGGAACTCGCAACCGTGAACCGGGTCAGCAAGGCGATGGTCTCCCAACTCAACCAGGAGGATTTGATCCATTTGGTCGGCGACCAACTCCGGGATCTTTTCCAGGCAGACATAGTCTATTTGGCGTTATTGGACGAAGAAACGCATCTGATTCATTTTCCCTATCAGTTCGGAGATATCATCCAGCCTTTGCCGTTTGGCCAGGGACTGACATCCCAGATCATCAAATCTGGCCAGCCGCTCTTGATCAACCGGCAGGTGGCGGAGAGCTCCGCCCAATTTGGCCTCCAGGTTTCCGGGCGCGAGGCCGCGTCGTATCTAGGGGTGCCTATTCCCCTTGGGCAAAAAGTCATTGGCGTGCTGAGCGTACAAAGTACCGCTATAGAAAACCGGTTTGGGGAAAGCGACCAGTTTCTGTTGAGCACCATTGCGACCTATGTTGGAATGGCTATGCAGAATGCCCGCCTCTTTGCGGCGGCGGAGCGCGCCCGGGCTATTGCCGAAAAAGCAAATGAAGCGAAAAGCAACTTCCTGTCTACCGTTAGCCATGAGTTGCGTACGCCTTTAACCTCCATCCTGGGCTTTGCCAAAATTATTCGCAAAAAGCTGGAGGAACGTATCTTTACCCTGGTTCCCGGGGAGGATTCCAAAGGGACTAAATCAGCGAACCAAGTTCGCGAGAGCCTCGACGTCATCCTCTCGGAAGGCCAGCGCTTAACCGGCTTGATCAATGATCTGCTTGACCTGGCAAAAATCGAAGCAGGCCATGTAGACTGGAAAATGGAACCTATTAAAATAGAAGAGGTAATCAAAAGGGCGGCCATGGCGACGCACGCACTTTTTGAGCACAAAGCCCTGGAATTCATCCAGGTCATCCCTTCTGAACTGCCGCAGGTTACCGGGGATCAGGATAAACTCATCCAGGTTCTGATCAACCTGTTGTCTAACGCGATCAAATTTACTGATAAAGGCAGCGTAACCTGTCAGGTGGAACAGCAGGAACGCCTGTTAGTGGTCCGGGTGATCGATACCGGCATTGGTATATCGCCGGAAGACCAGGGTAAAGTGTTTGACAAATTCAAGCAGGTAGGGGAGCATCTGACCGATAAACCCAAAGGAACAGGCCTCGGATTGCCGATTTGCCGGGAAATCATCCATCACCACGGAGGGCAGATTTGGGTAGAAAGCGCTTTGGGGCAAGGAAGCACGTTTGCTTTTACCCTTCCTGTAGAGCAACCCAGCCAACGCTAAAAAATTCCAATTTTTTTATTCAATACGCACGTATGAAAAATAACACAGGCATGCTGGCAGGACTCCTTGCAGGAATTGGGTTAATCCTTTCCGGAGTTCATGCCATTGGACAAACAGGACAACAAGGAGGGCCCTCCGCCGTGTTTCAGGACCTTACCTTCCGCAACATCGGCCCCACCAGGGGTGGGCGGGTAACCGCCGTAGCAGGACACCCGGACCGTCCTTCCACCTTCCTAATGGGCGCCACAGGCGGAGGGCTTTGGAAAACCGCAGATTTTGGACAAAGCTGGCAAAACGTTTCCGACAACTTCTTCGCCTCTCCTTCTATTGGCGCCATCCGGCTGGCGCCTTCTAATCCGGAAATCATTTACGTAGGCACCGGATCGGATGGCGTCAGAAGTAATGTCATTCCTGGCAAAGGTGTCTATAAAACCACCAATGGAGGAAAAACCTGGACCCACCTCGGGCTGGATAAAACCGGACAAATTGGCGCTGTCGAAATCCACCCGGTCAATCCGGATATCGCGTTCGTCGCAGCTATTGGCAATGCGTTCGCCCCCAATCCTGAACGCGGGGTGTTCCGGACTCTTGACGGCGGCAAGACCTGGGACAAAGTCCTTTTTCATAGCGATACCGTAGGCTTTGCCGACCTGGAGTTTCATCCCACCAACCCGAATGTGCTTTACGCAGCGGCCTGGCGCACGGAACGCAAACCCTGGACCATCGTCAGCGGCAGCCTGGAAGGCGGGATTTACAAATCGGAAGACATGGGCTCCACCTGGAGGAAAGTGAGTAAAGGCCTGCCCCAGGGGGTCATCGGCAAAATTGACCTGGCGGTGTCGGAAGGGGCGCCTAACCGGGTCTACGCGCTCGTTGAAGCCCTTCCTGAAGAAGGGGGCGTGTATCGCTCCGATGACTGGGGCGAATCCTGGAACCTGGTCAGCACCCGTAAGGAACTACTCGACCGACCCTTCTATTATTGCAATATTGACGCCAACCCCAAGAACCCGGATGTGCTGTTTGTGGCTGCCACCGGTTTTTGGAGATCCAACGACGGAGGCAAAACCTGGGGCAGCGTGCGCGTTCCGCACGGCGACAACCACGAGATCTGGATCAACCCCAGGGATACCGCCATCTGGATCCAGTGCAACGACGGCGGCGCCAACATCACCCGGGATGCAGGCAAGACCTGGTCTACCCAGGAGAACCAATCTACCGCCGAACTATACCAGGTAGAGGTAGACGACCAATACCCCTACTGGCTGTACGCAGGCCAGCAAGACAATACGACCATTGCTATTCCCAGTTTACCTCCCTACGATGCGCCTGCGGGGGTAAACAGCTTCTGGCTGGCCGTAGGCGGATGCGAAACCGGCCCGGCTGTCCCTAAACCCGGCAACCACAACATCGTCTATTCCAACTGCAAAGGGTGCTTTGGCGTTTATGACAAGCGAACCGGGCAGGAGCGCCAATACTTCGTTGGCGCTACGAATATTTACGGCCATAATCCCAAGGATTTGAAGTACCGCTTCCAGCGGGTAGCCCCAATCCACGTTTCTCCGCACAACCCCAATGTCGTGTACCATGGCTCCCAGTACCTCCACAAAACCGTGGATGATGGGGTGACCTGGCAAACGATTTCGCCCGACCTTACGGCGTTTGAACCGGATAAACAGGTCATTTCTGGCTCGCCCATTACCCGCGATGTAACCGGGAAGAGTATTACAGTACGATCTACGACATCAACGAGTCCGTCCTTCAAGCCGGCTTGATTTGGGTAGGCGCCAATGACGGTCCGGTGCAGGTAACCCGGGACGGAGGAAAGAAATGGACCAATGTTACCCCCAAGGACCTTCCTCCCGGAGGCCGGATCGATTGCGTTGAGCCGTCCCCGCACAAGCCGGGCAAAGCGTATTTCGTTTCGCTTCGGTATCAGTTAGGCGATCCCAAACCCTATATTTACAAAACTGAAAATTACGGCCAAACCTGGACCTTATTGTCCAACGGACGTAATGGCATTCCAGCAGATTACCCCGTTCGGGTGGTCCGGGAAGACCCAAAAAGAGAAGGGCTTCTTTTCGCAGGAACGGAATTCGGTTTGTTTATTTCGTTTAATGACGGGGTTTCCTGGACGCCGTTCCAGCAGAACGTGCCGATTACGCCGGTTACGGACATGAAGATTGTTCGTGGCGATTTAGTCTTGTCCACCATGGGGCGCGGCTTTTGGATACTGGACAACCTGGAGTCCCTACGCCAAATGTCCAATCAGGTTTCTCCTAAAAAAGCGCATTTGTTCCAGCCTATGGACCAATACCGCTACCGGTATGCGCCCAACAGTGGCGCGCCGGAATACCCGGCGCCACGCATTTTAATTGATTATTACCTTAGCTCCCAGGCTGCCGGGGAGATCAAGCTGGAAATCCTCAATTCGAAAAATCAGGTAATCCGGGCCTTTACGAGCGCTCGTCCTCCCTCTGAAACCGGCCCTGCGGCGTCGGCCCCCAACATGGCTACCGGCTTCATTACGGCAGGGTTTAGCGATAACCTCAAGAAAACCCCGGGCATTCACCGGTTCGCTTGGGACATGCGGCATCTCGGCGCATGGGACCGATCCGGGCAGCGTTCCAGCAGAGGGGCGCCGATGGCGGCGCCGGGGGTGTATACCGTTCGGCTTGAAGTTGGCGGCGAAACGTTTACCCAATCGTTCCGGTTAATGATGGACCCACGGCAAAAAACGGCGGGTATGAAAGAAACCGATCTGCTGGAACAGGAGAGCCTGAGCTTAAAAACAATAGAGCTGGAAAGCGCGGTGAAACAGTTGAACGAAAAAGTGGCTGCCAAAAGAAAGCAGGATCAGCCAAACGCAGAAGCCAAAGCGCTGCTGGACCAGTTACAGAACGAGTTGAACACGGAAGAAGGGCGGTACATGGTTCCCATGCTTTTAGCCCAGGTGAACTACTTGCGCGGCATGCTCGATCAGGCAGATCAAAAACCAGGAAAAGACGCCATTCAGCGGTATCAAGAACTCAAATCCTGGTACAACCGGCTGGTGGGTTTGTGGGGAAAAGTAAAAGGGGAGGATCAGGATATTAAATCCTTGAATTGATTGGTTCATAGGGAGTTGCCTCCCAAGTTCGTTCTTTGTCACCAACGTGAAATTTCATTTTTTTTTCAATTCTTATAAAAAATTGCTTTGCAATTTTTATAAGAATTGAAAAAGAAAATATTTGTTAGCCGCTTTGTTTGGCTATGGCGTTCAATACACTGGGAGACACCTCCAGCGATTCCTTCAGGAGGGGGTCCGGCTCCGGAATTTGATAAACCGATTGCACCGGCAATACCCCGGCCCAGATAGGCAGATCGTAATCTTCCTGATCATCTTTTGGGCCTCCCGTCCGGATTTTGGCGGATGCCTCGTCGATGGTCATTTCCAAAACCGAGGTGGCTGCGAGTTCGTTGGCGTTGGGGCCTCGCACCTCAGCCCATCTGCCGGGCAATATTTGTTCGGAAATGCAGTAGAGCGCCTTGTCTTTTTCCTCCGGCTCAACGAGTTCCCTGGCCTGACCAAAAAGCACTACGCTTCGATAGTTCATCGAATGATGAAAGGCAGAACGCGCCAGCACTACTCCGTCCAATAACGTAACCGTAACGCAGACCGGAATCTGAGCGCCCAGCTCGAGCATCATCCGGCTTTTGATGGAGCCATGGAAAAAGAGCTTGTCTCCTTCCCGCCCGTACGCAGTGGGAATGACGAAAGGCTGGCCATCCACGGTAAAGCCGGCATGGCACAAAAAACCGGCATCCAGGATGCCGTAAATCGTCTCCCTGTCATAGGCTCCGCGCGAAGGCAAACGCCGGACGGTGTTTCTTGGGTTCTTTTTAAAGGAAGATGGCATGCGGATTTTTTTCGCAAAATACGCAAAGAAGGGAATTTGGAATAGGTAACCCCGGGCCGGAGATAGTTACCAGAAGACCATCTCGATCATCATCAAAAGGGCAGACACGACGACCAGGAGCCAAAAGCCTTTGATGAAACGATCCGGAAAGGATTTGGATGGGTGGGAATACCGAGGCATTTTTTCAAATTGCTCCCAAATGTCCAGCAACTTGGCGGCATAATACTCCTCGATGCGTTGGCGTTCTTCCGGCGGGCACGATTCTGAGAGTTTCTCTTTCAGGTCCTCCTGAATCCATCGAATGGATTCAATAAGCGGCGTGGGCGCCGAATTTTTTTTCAGCCGCTCCGATAACACCTGTGCTGCCTGGGACGCCCTTCCATTTCGCAGGGCGTCAAAAAAAGCTTTGTGCATGACGCTAAATTCCTATGCTCCTCACGGGAGGGCGCAAGTTACGGGTTTTTGGGATGCGAATAGTCATATTCAACACGACAAACACGTATAAAATATTGTTCGTACCATTGGTTTTTGCCCAAATTTTGCGCTTCCTGATGTTCCTGGTCTTTTTTCCAATTGGAAATATCCTTCAGGGTCTTCCAATAAGAGATCGTAACGCCAAACCCTTGTTCGTTTCGCCAGCTTTCGTGGCCAAGATACCCTGGGTGGGAGGAGGCTTTGTCGGCCATTCGCGTGGCGGTATCGGAATACCCTGCGTCCGACACCGCTTTTTTAGAAGTAAAAATTACGGCGTAGTAATTCCCGCCTAAAACGTTGCTTAACATGATTAGTTGGAGATTTTAGTCGTGTCGGAAACCATCCGCTCCCGAACTTCTTCCCGAAAATTAGACAGGGCTTCTTTGGCTTTTACCGTTTGGCCCTGCTCCTTGAATATTTCGGCCTGAAGCAAGTTGAGCCCGATTTTTTCAGGATTAATTTTGAGGGCCCGTTCGGTCCTTTTTTCGGCGGTGGTAAACTTTTTTGCCTTAAAGTCCAGGATAGGCAGATTAGTCAATGCCGTTTTGTTGTTCGGATCTTTTTTCAGGGCTTCTTCGTAGTTGACGGCGGCATTCTCGGGTTGGTCGAGCATTTGATAAGCCTCTGCCGCAATAATATGGGCATCGGTTTTGGCCGCATCCCCGGCAGGGCTGGATTCGCTTGCCTGAATGACTTCATGTGCAAGTTGCAGGGCCAGGTCCATGCGGTTCTCGGATAAAAACGCCTGGGCCAGCAGCAGCTTGGCGGTGGTTTTCAGGTTCGCAGACAATTCTTCCTGGGCACGATGTTCCAGAAGGCTGTCTACGTCCTCTTGCT
Source organism: Haliscomenobacter sp. (assembly GCA_016713275.1). GTDB lineage: Bacteria > Bacteroidota > Bacteroidia > Chitinophagales > Saprospiraceae > JADJPL01. Next base: position 60,543 of record JADJPL010000005.1, on the reverse strand, counting down.
GCGCAAACTCAAAAGGAGGGCTAACGAAGCGAACGTCCAGGAGTTCATCTTTATCTAATCCCTGCGAAGTATACTTCCCCCAGACCACCATGTCCGCCAGGCATTGTCCACGTAATACCTCTGCATCCTCAAAGGTTAGGTAGTTTTTTTCAGGGTCTCCGATAGCCACCTTGGCTTGTCCCGGGTAGTTCATTCGCCTGAGCAACTCGTTCATCTCGTCCAGGAGCCCGATATGAACGGGCACATCCTCCTTGGAAGATAGATTCAAAAAAGGCAGGAGGGTTATTTTAAGCTCCTTTGCAGGGTCAAAAACCGGACAAGCGAATAGGGGCTGGTCGATGTCTTCTTCCTTTGGGGGTGGGGGAGGAGGAGTCTCCCGGGGAATCAGTCTCCAGGCCAGGAAAGCCAGAAGCAACACCCCTCCTGAAATAGCTCCAATTTGAACCGCTCTTTTTTTCGGGGCGGAACGCTGCAAGGCAGAGGGGGAGTCCAACAGGTCGAGCAAGCGTTTGTTGATGGCATTGAGCCTTGCTTCCGCAGTGCCGGAATCGATGGTGTTCTGAAGCTGGTCTTCACGCAAGCGGTTGTACTCTGCTTCAATCAGCCGGACTGCTTTCAGGGTGCTTGCCGAAGCCCCTCCCGATGCGATCAGCTCGTCCAGAAACAAGTCAATGGCTTTATCGGTATCCCCGGTCCGGATAAAATCCAGGATTTTTTCCTTTTCCATATTTGATCATTCGGCATTGAGGATCAAAGGTAAGGAAATACGAGATAAAAAGATGCGGTGACTAGAGGATGTAGAGGATGTAGAGGATGTAGAGGATGTAGAGGATGTAGAGGATGTAGAGGACAATTCATCCTCTACATCTTTTTACATCCTTACCATCACGCGTTGCGGTTGATGCAGTTTAAGTCTTCAAAAGCCAGTTTCAACCGGCTAACGAAGGTCTTTTCTCCCTCCCGGAGCCACTGACGCGGATCGTAGTACTTTTTATTCGGCTTGTCGTCGCCTTCCGGGTTGCCGATCTGGCTTTGCAGATAGCCTTTATTGGATTCGTAAAACCCGCGGATACCATCCCAGAAAGCCCATTGCATATCGGTGTCGATATTCATCTTAACCGCGCCGTAATGAATGGCTTCCCGAATATCTTCTCTGGAAGAGCCAGAACCTCCATGGAAAACGAAATTCACCGGAGTGGGTCCGGTTCCGTATTTTTTCTGGATAAAATCCTGGGAGTTTTTGAGAATGACAGGCTGGAGATTCACGTTTCCGGGCTTGTAGACGCCGTGCACGTTACCAAAAGCGGCGGCAATCGTAAACCGGTGGCTGATTTTTTTCAGATTTTCATAGGCATAGGCGACCTCATCGGGTTGGGTATACAGCCGGGCATTGTCGATGGTGCTGTTGTCAACGCCGTCTTCTTCGCCGCCGGTTACGCCCAATTCGATTTCCAGGGTCATGCCCATGCGCTCCATGCGCTCAAGATACTGGGCGCTGATCTCGATATTTTCGTGAAGGGGTTCTTCCGACAGGTCCAGCATATGGGAGCTGTAGAGCGGAAAGCCATGGGTTTTGTAGTGCGCTTCTCCGGCATCCAGGAGGCCATCGATCCAAGGCAGGAGCTCCTTGGCGCAGTGGTCGGTGTGCAGGATCACTGGAACGCCGTAAGCTTTAGCCATCTGATGCACGTGCATGGCCCCGGAGATTCCCCCCAGGATGGAGGCTTGCTGATCCTTGTTGGAAAGCCCTTTGCCGGCAAAAAAAGCGGCGCCCCCATTGGAAAACTGCACAATAACCGGAGAGTTAACCTCCCTGGCGGTTTCCAGAACGGCGTTAACGGAATTGGTGCCAATCACATTCACTGCCGGGATGGCAAAGTCGTTTTCATTGGCGTAATTCAATAATTCGGTTACTTCATCGCCATGAAGCACCCCCGGGCGGAACCGGGTAGAAGTGGTAGCAGACATAATAATCGGGTTTTCAAATGTTATCAGTTCAAGGGCGGCCTTCGGTGGGAATACCCATCCGGGAAGGCCGCCGATGTAGTTCGTTTGGGTTAAATGACGCCATATTCCGTCAGAAACCGCTCTGCGTCCAGTGCGGCCATACAGCCGGTTCCGGCGGCAGTTACTGCTTGGCGATACACTTTGTCCTGGGCGTCTCCGCTGGCAAAAACGCCTTCGATGTTGGTGTGGCTGGTACCTGGTTTGGTGATCAGGTAGCCCACCTCGTCCATATCCAACCAGCCGTTAAAAATATCGGTATTGGGTTGGTGCCCAATCGCAATGAACAAACCTTTTACAGGCAAGTCGGAAACAGCGCCGGTTTTGTTATTGACGATCCGGATACTGCTGGCTACTTCCTCGCCTAATACTTCCTGGACTTCTGAATTCCAATGTACAATGATGTTTTCGGTTTTTAAAACCCTTTCCTGCATAATTTTGGATGCCCGCAACTGGTCGCGGCGAACGATCAGGTGGACTTTAGGGCATAATTTCGCCAGATAGGAAGCTTCCTCTGCGGCGGTATCGCCGCCGCCCACCACAGCAACTTCCATACCCCGGAAGAAAAAGCCATCGCACACCGCGCAGGCAGAAACGCCTTTATTGCGCAGACGGGTTTCGGATTCCAAGCCGAGCCATTTCGCGCTGGCGCCCGTAGCTACGATCACGGATTCGGCCAGGATCTCGTCGCCTGCCTCCGACCAAAGTTTATGCGGCCGCTGGGAAAAGTCCACTTTGACGATCCGCTCGTAGCGGATCTGAGTGCCGAACCGCTCGGCTTGCTTGCGAAAATCATCCATCATTTGAGGCCCCATGATTCCCTCCGGATATCCTGGGTAATTCTCCACGTCGGTCGTGATCATTAGTTGCCCACCTGGTTCTATCCCGGTGAACATGAGGGGTTTAAGATTGGCCCTGGCTGCGTAAATCGCTGCGGTATAGCCGGCAGGGCCCGCTCCGATAATGACGCATTTCTGCGTTTCCAAAATTTCTGACATGGCTTGTAATGTTATTTTTCAGGCAACAAAAATACGGAACCTGGAGGGAATTGCAGTGACTTTCGTCACAGCGATCTTTCAGGAACAACAGCGACCTGCGTTTGGCTACTGGATTCGGCTTTCCTGTCTTCCGGCGGACGGAAGAATTTATCCCGAAGGGGGGGGTGTTGGACGATTAATTTGCCGGGTTAGACAAAGAGGATTGACAAATTCCCCAAATTCGGGTAGCTTAAGCCCAAATTCATCCGCTATGCTTTACCAAATCAGTTTTATAACAGCGTTTCTGGGCCTTGCACTGTGGTTTTTTCATCCTCATGGCAAATGGGCCACGCTGCTTCGGACCCTGATCATCGGGAGTTTAGTGACTTATGCGGGGACGCTCCTCGCTGCGGATGCCCCGGCGGCATACCGGCTTCAGACCTTGCTTCGGGATTTTCTCTTTATTGGAATTTTTGGCGCCGCGTTCAGTTTTCTGGCGGGTAAGCGGGTTTGGTTAGTGCTGAGCGTCCTGGCCTCTGGCTTGGCCCTTTTTGTTTATGCCAGGCAATTCCTGAATGCTTCCTATCCCTACCGGGAGCCCATTCCGCTGGATGCAAAGGGTGAATTATTGCTGGAGTTCCGGGAAGGCGCCACCCCAAAGGACATTCAGCCGTTGTTAGACCGATATGGGTTGACCGCAACCAGAGCATTTTACCCGGAAGATCCTGAATTTACCGATCTGGACAACTACTTTGTCGTGGATGTCCCAGCCAAACTGGCGGGCAAGCTGACCTCGATTAGCCGGCAGCTCGACCGCACTGCGGAAGTGATTTGGGTGGAAGAAAACGAACAAATTCAGGTTAATCCGCTCCAAAGCGAGCCGTCAAAAACCGCTCCTGGCCCTTCTTTTACGGGTTAAACGATCCTGGAATTGCTAATCTTTGGAGCTTTCAGCAAATGGATATGGCCCGGCTTTACCAGATCCTCGACCAAAAAAAGGCCCAACCCGCCAAGAAGGCTTTGATCGCAATCCTGGATACGGGCGTGGATGCCGGGCACGAAGATATTTCCTCCAATTACCGGTCGTTGAAAGCGAGTAACGACAACGACCCCAAAGGCCACGGCACCCATTGCGCTGCTATTGCGGCGGCTGTTTCCAATAATGGTATCGGTATTGCGTCTTTTTCCAGAGACAACCGGTTTACCCAGGTTTCCAGCGTCAAAGTATTGAGTGCAGGCGGTTTTGGCACCCAAAAATCGATCATTGATGGAATGCTTTTTGCAGCGGATAAGGGGGCAGACGTCCTCTCTATGTCCCTTGGCGGACCCAGCAATTCCACACGGCAGAATGCCTACGACAAAGCCGTCAGTTATGCCCGGAAAAAAGGCGCTATTGTTGTCGTGGCCGCGGGCAACTCCAACCGCAACGCCCGGGAGTTTAGCCCGGCAAATGCGTCCGGGGTGATTTGCGTCAGCGCGGTGAACCAATCCCTGGACCGGGCCGAATTCTCCAACTATGTTCAGGATATCCCCATGGCGGTTGCTGCCCCTGGAGTAGATATTTATTCCGCCATTCCCGGCAACCAATATACCCGGTATAGCGGCACGTCCATGGCAACCCCTTATGTGGCCGGACTTCTGGGGCTGATGAAAAGCCTCCGGCCGGAATTGGACGCAGATCAGGCCTATGCCATCCTGAGCCAGTCTGGAAAAGATACCCGAAATACCAAAATGACAGGGAAATTCATCTTGCCCGGCGCGACGGCTCAGGCCTTACTCGGGAAGTAACCGAATCAGAATCAAGGTATTCGGGCTTAGAAACCGTTGGGCGGCGCAGCGAAGGATTTCAGGGTGGAGTTGATCAACGGTTTTCTTGTAGTTGTTTAACCGGAGTCCTTCGAGCGAAACGCCTTCCCGATACCTGGCGGCAAGCTGTGATAGCCAGAAGGAGTTTTCCTTCTCGTTTTTCAAGCGGGATTGCCACTGGGTTTCTTTGATTTTCTCCAACTCGAGGGGGCTGGGTCCTATCGTTTGAAGGTTTCTGATTTCGTCCTTTACCGCCTGAACGAGGGCATTTACCTGGTGTAGGTCGCAGTTAAAAGTGATCGTAATACGGTAAGCCGGAAGCGGTTGCGCCGCGACATTTCCATACACATTCACTCCATAAACGCCTCCCATTTCTTCCCGCAATACCTCCCGGAGCCGGAGGCGCAAAAGGGACATCAATGAATTAAATGCATACCGGTGGGATGATACGCCCTCAATTGAGCCGTGAAATGTGAGCTCGGCAATGGTTTTCGGGGGCTGGCCTCCATAAAAGGTCGTGTCCAAAGGGAAATCCGGCATATAGGCCATTATGTCTTTAAACGATTCGTTTCTCCCTGAAGCCGGCAAATTGCCCAGGTATCTGGAGACAAGGGGAAGGAGGGTATCCGGAGAAAACTTGCCAACGAACACGAAGGTAAAGTCCCCCGCATCGCCAAACCGGTCGCTGTAAATTTCATGCAGATCCTTTGCGGTAATCCAGTCCAGATCGGCAGGATCAGGAATGCCCCTTCTAAAGTGCCCCTGGAACTTGATCTTCTCTTTAGTCTGTCCGAACACATAATACGGGTTGATCATCATATCCCTGAAGAGTTCCTTTTGCCGTTTGACATACGACGCCACGGAAAGCGAATCAAACCGGGGTTTCGTGGCATAGAGGAAAAGCAGCTGTAACCAATCTTCAAGTTCTCCTGGAGCGCAAGTCCCCGAAAACCCCTCTTCCAGTTCGAAATAAAAGGCGTGACGGACAAGGATTTGCCGGTGAGGTATTTGGTAAGTTGTGGGTAGGTAAATCGTCCTACGCCGCTTTGGTTCAGGATGGCAATAGCATTGGATGCAGCCGGAAACAGGCTGTCTGGGTAAAGCGAATGTCCTCCCGGACTAAAAGCGGTTACCAGGATTTCATCTTCTTTAAACGAAGTTGGTTTCAAAATAACCCGAATTCCATTTGTTAGTTTCCACTCAGAAACCTGAAGCGCCGAATCGCTTCCCTGGAAAGTAACCGGGGTTTCGAAGAGGGGGGTGTCCTGGATTAAAGGTCCATAAAGGCCTTCGGGCTCCTGGCGAGGCGGCCAATCCTGGCTAAAAAGCTGTTGCAGCGTTTGAGCCAGGGATACCGAATCGGGCAGCACGCCCTTGTTTTTGTCTGCTGAAGTTAAGGTTAAAACACCGACTGGTTCCAGGAACCAGGATTTAGCCAGTTGCTGAACCCCCTCAGGGGTAATTTCCTGAATGGCCTGTTTATAAAAGCGCAATTGATCCGAAGGGGGAGGGGGCAACCCCTTTCTCTAAAAAATGGCTGACCAACGCCGAGGCAAGCACGTTAGACGGTGTGTTTTCGGATTCTTTAACGGCCCTTTCTGCGTAGCGAAGCAATTCCGCTTTTTGCCGGTCGAGCTCATCTTTTGTAAACCCGTGTTGAACGGCCTGCAACGTGGCCCCAAGAATTTCTTCCAGGCCAGTCCGTACTTGAGATTCTCCACCCGTAGTCGTGATGGAATACGCCTGGTTGCCTCCAAAATCGGTTCCGATTCCAGAATAGGCAAAGGTAAACGAAGGATCCGGCTTTTGTTGGAGTTCGAGAAGCCGCAGGTTCAGCATGCTGTTAAATAATTGCCCGGTAATCTGGCGTTTCCAATCATCCGAAGTGCGTAACAAAAGACCGGGAAGTTTAATGGCATAGCGTAGCTGGGTAAAGGCGGCTTCTGGGTCTGTCAGAATTTGTATCCTGGATTTAGATTGCCCAGGCACGGAGTATTTTTGGTGGACTCTGGAAGGCGAGGGGTTGGTTAAAGGGGAAAACCGTTTTTTGATTTCCGCCTCTATGGAATCCGGATCGATATCCCCCACTACGACAACCGCCATGAGGTCGGGCCGGTACCAGTCCTGATAAAATTGTCTGATCCTGGAAAGCGGGATCGTTCGAATGACCTCCGGATCTCCGATAGGCAAGCGCTCTGCGAACCGGGACCCTTCATACAGGACAGGGAAATAGCGCTGTTGGAGCCGTTGATCCGGGCTAAGTTGATTCCTCCATTCGGAAATAACCACGCCCCGTTCCTTTTCGACCTCCACCGAGTCAAAAGTCAATCCGGAGGCCCAATCTTCCAGGATAAGCAGTCCTTGCTGGAGAAAAAAAGAGCTATCTGTTCTTACCTGAAGCATATAAACTGTTTCCTCAAAACTGGTATACGCGTTCAGGTCTGGCCCAAACCGCTGTCCGGAACGCTCCAAAAAATGGATCAGCTCATTTTTTTGGAAATGACTCGTGCCATTGAAGGCTAAATGTTCAACCAGGTGGGCAATGCCCAGTTGGTCTTCGTCTTCCTGAAGGGAACCGGCGCGGACGACAAGCCGCATCTCTACCCGGTTTTCGGGTTTGGGATGTTGACGGATGTAATACGTCAGGCCGTTGGGCAAGCGCCCCATGCGAACCGCAGGATCCAAAGGAATGGGTTGTCCGCTGGTTTGAGCAAACAGGGCTACTCCAAAGCGGAAGACGAACCACCAAACCAAGAGCGCCCTGAAATGCATAGGCTACCGGCGTTTTTTTGCCGCTGGGCCAGTGGGGGCCACTCCCATACCCGGCATTTTGGTCATCTTGTGCATGAGCTTGCGCATTTGCTCAAACTGTTTGACGAACATATTGACGTCGTGAATGGTACGCCCAGAGCCCTTGGCGATCCGCATTTTGCGGCTCATGTTCAACGAATCGGGGTTTTCGCGTTCGAAGGGGGGTCATGGAAAAAATAAAGGACTCCACCCGCTTGAAGGCGTTATCGTCGATATCAATATCCTTGGTGATTTTGGCCATGCCGGGGATCATGTTCATCAAGCTTTTCAGATCGCCCATTTTTCGGATTTGACCAATCTGACTCAGGAAGTCGTTGAAATCAAACTGGTTTTTGCGAATCCGTTTCTCCAGCCGCTGGGCTTCCTTTTCGTCGAACTGTTCTTGCGCCCGCTCTACGAAAGAAACAATATCTCCCATCCCGAGGATGCGCTGGGCCATCCGGTCGGGGTAGAACATGTCGAGCGCGTCCATTTTTTCCCCGTCGCTGACAAACTTAATAGGCTTTCCGACGGTGTATTTGATGGAGAGAGCCGCCCCGCCGCGGGTGTCGCCGTCCAGTTTGGTCAGCACCACGCCGTCGAAATTGATGGTCGCGTTAAAAACTTCGGCCGTTTTCACAGCGTCCTGGCCGGTCATGGAATCTACTACGAAAAGCGTTTCCTGAGGGAGTACGGCATTTTTGATATTGGCAATTTCCGTCATCATTTCTTCATCGATAGCCAAGCGGCCGGCGGTGTCGATAATGACTACATCAAGGTGGTTTGCCTGCGCGTATTGGATGCCCTTCAGCGCGATTTCGACCGGGTTTTTGCTTTCGGGGTCTTTGAAAACGGAAACTCCGGTTTGCTCCCCAAGGACGGTCAGCTGATCGATAGCTGCGGGGCGGTATACGTCGCAGGCGACCAGCAACGGTTTTTTATTGCGTTTGCTCTTCAGCCAAAGTGCGAGTTTTCCGGAAAAGGTGGTTTTACCCGACCCCTGCAACCCGGCGATGAGTATGACGGAAGGCTTGCCAACGAGGTTGATGCCGGCAGCTTGCCCGCCCATCAGGTCGGTTAACTCATCCTGAACGATCTTGACCATCAACTGGCCGGGAGAGACCGATTTCAAGACATTTTCCGAACCCAGGGCTTTATCCTTGACCTTGTCGGTAAATTCTTTGGCAATCTTATAGTTCACGTCCGCGCCCACCAGGGCTCTGCGGATTTCCTTGATCGATTGGGCGACGTTGATCTCGGTCAGCCTGTTCTCTCCGCGCATCAGTTTGAACGCGCTATCCAACCGGTCGCTTAATGAATTAAACATAGTGGAATGAAGTCTATTAAAAATTCCGGCAAATATACCGAAGGGATGCCAATCTGGCAATGGCCTGAAGCATGAATGAAAATGCTTTTTTCCTGCCAATAGTTCACAGGCGGTGGCGCCAGGATTTGATTTACAGAAAATTAACCGCAAAAAATGCTGAATTCAGGCAAATTGCCGCTAATTTTAAGGAAATTCCCATTCGGGGAATGGTATTCTTTTACCAATAAATTGTTTTATGTCAACCACAACACGTATCATCCTATTGCTGCTGGGCTGGTTGGTATATACCCTGTTGCTGATGCAATTTTGTTCGAGGGACATTTGCAAGACATGCGGTATATCCATAGCTGGAGAAGAGGCTGGTCTCGTTACGGACACTACAAAGGAGGGGCCCGTAAACACCTTCCCCTTGAGTTTCCGCTGGTCCAATGCCGAACCTTTCCAAGGCCCTGGCTTTGACTCCCTGCTGGCTTCCATCAAAGCCGGTATGGCTACCGACAACAAGCTGGAAATTACCGGGCTTTATTTTGAAGAAGAATCTACCCCTGCCGACGTCGAAACGATGGGCCTGGCCCGGGCGGCCAAGATTCGCGACAAGTTTTTCGGCGATATCCCAGCTGACCGGATTAGCCTGAGGAGCCGCCTGGTGGACGAAACTGCCGGGGTTCAGGACAATTATTTTGAAGCTGCTCTGTTCAAGTGGATTGCTATCGAGAAAAAAGTTGCCGAAACGGTGGAAGAACTGGACGACCGGATTATTATCCGATTCCCGTTCAATTCAACAGAAAAAGATTACGACCCCAATGTGGATGCCTACCTGGCGAAACTTGCCAAGCGGGTGAACCAAACCGGAGAAGAGGTTAAACTGACCGGCCATACGGACAATGTCGGCGACGATGCAGCTAACCTGGTTTTTGGAACCAAGCGTGCCCAGCAGATCAGGCAGATCCTGGTGCGCAGCGGAGTGAAGGCGTCGCTGATCACCACCGAGTCCAAAGGGGAAAGCCAGCCTGTTGCATCCAATGCCACGGACGAAGGCCGGCATGACAACCGCCGGGTGGAAGTCCGGCTGATCAAAAAACAATAACTATCACCATTAAATCGACCAACTATGTTCGCATATGCCTTATTGCTCCATATCCCACTGAATTGCTGGTGGCTTTTGCTGCTGGCCTCCATTATTCCTTTCTTGCTTGGGCTCCTTTTGGGCTGGCTGCTGCGCAGCGGCCTGGTTAAACGAATCAAGGAACTGGAGGAAGAAAACAAAAAGAATCACGACCACTGGACAGCTATTGAAAAAAGACCACGTGGCCTTGAAATATGAGCACGAAGAATCACTCCAAAGAAGCTCGACCGGGCAAAAGCCTCGCTGCGCAATTGCGAAGCCGATTCTATGGTGCTGCGAGGCAAACTGGAACAGGCAGTCCATCCAGTAGATTCTGTAACTGTCCAGCGTCCGCTGGTTTCGCCAAAGCGGCGCCAGGGTTGAATTATGCCGTTTTATTCCAGAGGGACAACCTCCAGATCATTGAAGGAATTGGCCCGAAAGTGGAACAAGTGCTCAAAGAGGCAGGCATTTCTGATTGGCAGAAAATGGCCGAATCTACGCCGGAATCCCTTGCCGAAATTCTGGCAAACGCAGGCTCCGCCTACAAAATGATGAATCCTACCTCCTGGCCGCAGCAGGGCAAACTCGCCTTCCAGAACCGGTGGGAAGAACTCGTTGAACTGCAAAAATTCCTGGACGCTGGACGGGAAGATCAGGGCGATATGGACAGTCCGTCCAAAATCGAGCAAATGGCCCTGAAAATTCTTGGGTTTTCTAATAACCCGGAAGACCTCAAAATCGTCGAAGGCATTGGACCTAAAATCGAGGAACTGTTGAAAAACGCAGGAATCAATACCTGGGCCGATCTTGCCGCCAGTGCGGCCGACCGCCTCAAAGCCATTCTCGGGGAGGCTGGAGAAAACTTCCGGTTGGCAGACCCTGGAAGCTGGCCCCAGCAAGCCGCTCTGGCTGCCGAAGGCCGCTGGCAAGAACTGAAAGACCTTCAGGACAGGCTGTCTGGAGGCAAATAAGGAATCCTGCGGCTCGGTGCGCGAAGGGGTTTGGGCGTTCTCCAAATCCCTTCGCGTCATGGGCATCCGAGCGTTTGCGTTCAGCGTTGCATTTTTCTCCGTTTAGGTTCCGGATTTCGGGCAATTCCGGTAATTTTGCCGGGAATTCCTAAAAAGCTGTTAAAGCTACGGCCGGCTAAACGATTTTCCGGGCCTGTGTTGTTGTAAATATTATGGAGAAAAACCAGGAACACTCGGAACCGGTGGAGCCCGTCGTTGCATCCAGGGGAAGGAGAAGCATCTTGCAATGGATATTCCTTGTAGGTCATCGGGTGTTTCTCAGCCTTTTCCTTTTCCTTTTTTTCCTCTCCCTTTTTCTTCAATTTCCGTTTTTTCAACACTGGGCCGTTGGAAGAATAACCCATTCGTTAAGCCAAACCCTGGAAACCCGGGTGGAGGTTGGCGGGTTCCGGCTTGGATGGATGAGCAGGCTCTCTCTAAAGGAGGTGATCATTGATGACCGCGAGTGAGATACCCTGTTGTATTCCAAAGCCCTTTGGGTGCGGTTCGACCCCAATCCGATCACGTTATTTCGGGAGGGGTTGGTGGTAAACCAGGTTCGTTTGGAAGGCGCTCAGTTCAACTTGAAAAAACTGCCGGATGGCAAAGGATCCAATCTCCAGGAATTGCTCAACCGGCTTTTCCCGGAATCCCCTGAAAAGAACAAGGCCAAAAATCCTTTTCAGGTGAAACTAAAACGGCTTTTACTCAGAAAAACCCGGTTTACCCAATTCGATCCAGCCACAGGCAACTTCCTCAGGGTTTACCTGGACCGCGGGTCGGTGGATATAGATGACATGAACCTCCCGCAGAAAATGCTGAAGGTTCGGGAAATTTCTCTTCGAAACCCTAAGCTTCGGGTGCAATCCTATTTTACGGATTCCCCCTTCCCCGAAGAAGCGCTGGAAGAGACGCCGGGAGATACCGCGCTCTGGAAGATTGCCGTAGAAGAACTGGACCTGAGATCCGGGGTCTTTCAACTGGACAATTTCCGCAAAGAGCCCATTCCCCTTAACGCGCCGGGAGAGTTGAACTACCGGCATCTGAAAGCCAATGATATCTTCCTTCGCATTCAGGATTTCGCGTTGAATAACAGCACCTTTTCCGGCCAACTGGAAAACCTGGCCCTCAAAGAGAAAGAAGGGTTTGTGCTGACCCGCCTGGCTTCCCGGGAGGTGATCATCCATTCCAGAGGCGCCCAACTCAATGGGATGAAACTGATCACTCCAAAATCAGAGCTTGGCGATACGCTGACATTACCTACCGCGACTATGAGGATTTCTCGGAGTTTACAGACCGTGTCCTTTTAGACGGCCGGTTCAAGCAGGCGCAGGTTGCCATTTCGGATGTGATCACCTTTGCTCCAGCGCTGAACGAGGTACCTTTTTTTGGACAGAACCGGGACGAATTGATTACCCTGAACGGACGAATATGGGGCCGCGTCAATAATTTAAAAGGGTCGGACCTCCTGCTGAATTTCTCCGATGGAAGCCTGATAAAGGGCGGTTTTTCCTCCCGGAATTTTGCACTAAAAAACGAAGAAGTACTGAACTTGAAGTTGGAACGGTTTTCTTCCTCCGTCAAGACCTTGCGCCGCTTTTTTCCCAATGTGAATTGGCCCGCGAATATGGATCGGCTGAAAAAACTGGAATTCTTCGGAACTTTCGACGGTTTTTTCACCGATTTTGTCGCTTATGGCACCCTGGCTACCGATATCGGCAAAGCCCGGATGGACATGAAAATGGTTCTTCGGGAGGGAAAGGAAAAATCCCGGTATTTCGGCAACCTGGAACTCATCGATTTCGATCTGGGGCAATGGTCCAACAACCCGGATTTGGGAAAAATCAATATCCTGTCTTTTGTCAAAGACGGACAGGGGCTAAATGCCGAAACAGCAAAAGCAACTCTTACTGCTGAAATCAAAAGCTTTTTCTTCAAAGGCTACAATTACCAAAATGCCCGCCTTGCTGGCAAACTGCAAGCCAACCGGTTTGAAGGAGACTTTGCTATCCAGGACGACAACATCGATTTTAGTTTCCTTGGACAGGTCGATTTGACCCAGGGAATCCCGATTTACGATTTCCAGGCTAAGATCAACAAACTGGATCTTCGGCCGCTGAATCTCATCAAAAAAGGGAATATCCAGGTTTCTGGCGACGTGCTGCTCAACCTTCGAAACCAAAAATTCGTCAACATGGAAGGCGATGCCTTTCTCCGCGATTTCCAAATCGTCCAGGAGGGGCAAACCTACCGATTGGATTCGGCCGATATTTCTACCCGTTTTGACCAGCTCGGGAATAAACAGTTCAATATCGCGTCCGATATCCTCAACGCGCGTTTTTACGGTCTTTTTGAGGTGGAGCGAATTCCTGCCATGCTCCTTCAACACCTGAGGATTCACTTCCCCGGGTTTTCGAAACGTCTGGGACTAAATGGCAAAACCGTTGCCGTTCGTCCAAGCAAATTCGATTTTGACGTCGAAATCCTCAACTCCAAGGGATTTGAAAACCTGATTGACCGCCGGCTGGGATCGCTTAGCGGGGTCAAACTTTCCGGACGATTTGACAACGAGGAGAATTTGCTGAAGGCCAATCTGGAGATGAATTGGTTTCAGTTTGACCGGTTCTACGCAGAAGACGTCGCGTTTTTGCTCGACACCAAAGCTTCGGAAGGCTCCCTGGATTTTGGCATTAACCGGATGGTCGTCAACGAAAAAACGGAATTGGAACCCCTTGCCGTTTTGGTTCGGATCACTGGCGACACCCTGGATTACGGACTCAACTATGCCCGAAAAAACCGCGACCGCAACCCGCTGGCTTTGGACAACCTTAACATCGACGGCAGGCTTTATGTATTGGATTCCTTTTATCTGCAGAATCAAATCGACTATTCCGAAATCGAACTCCTCGGCAATACCTGGATGATCAATCAAAACAATGCCATTACGTTCAACAAAGAAGAAATTCGGATCAGCGATTTTATTCTGACGCTTGACGATAAGGCAATTTCTCTCGAAAGCAAAGGAAAAAGAGGGCTGGAGCTTTCGCTGCTGAACCTGGATATTTCTGAGATCAACCCCATCCTGAGTTTTGACCCGATCAAGTTTTCCGGGCGGGCGAACGTGTCGGTGACTGTAGATGATTTGATGAAAACCGAGGAGTTGTCGATGTCCCTGGTATCGGATACGCTGTTTCTCAACAAACAGGATTGGGGCATTTTACGCGTCAATGCAGCCCTTTCCGGTTCACAAAATCCGCTGACGGTCTATGTATCCCTTAGTAAAGATACCGCCCAACTGATTGCGGAAGGCTATTACAACGTCAAAGATTATGGCACTTCCCCGATGCAAAAAGCGGGTTATTTTGATCTTAACCTCAACGTCCATTCGTATCCACTGGCCTTTGCGGATTTCTTCATTGGGGAAACGGTGAGCGCCATGCACGGGTATTTTGATGCCGATCTTCAGTTTAACGGGGAGTTCACTAAGCCGAATACATCGGGAATGATCTATTTGTTCGACGGCGGCATGACGGTTGATTACCTGAACACCCACTACACGCTGGACAGGGCAGTTGTCAAAGTGAACAATACGCTGTTTGATGCCTCACAAACCATTTTAAGAGACAGGCTCGGCAATCAGGCCCTTGTGCAAGGGGGGATCAAACACCAGCACCTGAAAAATTTTGGGTTTAACGCGAGGCTAACAACAAACCGCCTGCTGGGGCTTGAAACCCGGAAAGGGCAGAACAACCAGTTTTACGGAACCGCTATTGGCAGAGGCGAAGTTGCTTTCTCGGGCTCTTTCCGGCAACCGGATATTTACGTCAACGCCGAAGTCGGCGAAGGAACCCGTATGGTCATCCCGGTGAGCTCCGACCGGAAAGCCAATTCCCTGAATTTTATCTCGTTCGTCGACAAGGACAACTCGCAAGCCGCTGTTCAGCAGGCAACCTCAGCTGGAAGTCTCCGGGAAATAAAAGGCGTGAGTTTTGAGATGGATCTGGTTGCCAACGAATCGGCCTTGCTTCAAATTATTTTTAACGAGCAGGCCGGGGATATCATTGAAGGCAACGGCCGGGGCGCTCTGCGCATTACCGTTCCGCGAAACGGCCCCTTTCAAATGTTTGGCGACATGATCATCGAACGGGGAGAATACCTGTTTACGCTCTATAATGTAATCAATAAGGATTTCAGCATCAAGCGCGGAGGAACGATCACCTGGACCGGGGATCCTTACAAGGCGATTATTCAGATCGATGCCGAATACAAGGATCTCTATGCCCCCGTAGGCAACTTTATCCAGGAATACCTTACCAACGCATCCGATCAAACGCGGTCCGAAGCGGCACAAAATACGGATGTCGACCTCACCTTGAAACTCCAGGGCGATTTGCTGCGTCCGACGATCAATTTCGACCTTGGGTTTCCCAACCTGCAAGGGGAGTTGCTCACCTATGCCGGAAAACAAACTGCGCCTCCTGAAACAAGATCCCAACGAGATGAACAAGCAGGTATTCGGGTTAATCGTAGCGGGACAGTTTCTGCCGGCTGATTTCTCCCTTCAGGGGTCCCAGATCATTTACAATACCGTCAGTGAATTTTTATCCAACCAGCTTTCCCTTCTGATCACCGAGCTCTTCTCCGATTTGGTAGGGGAGGGCCAGGCCCTGTCCAGCGTTGATTTCGATATTGCGTATAACCAATACCAAAGCGCCAATTTATCTCAGGGCGGGAACTTGAATCGGGGTAATGAACTGCAGGTTAGCCTCCGGCAAAATTATTTTGATAACCGGCTATCCATTCTGGTAGGAGGAAATATCGACCTGGGAAATAACTGGAGGGCGAATACCGGTGCAACAGGCGCTTTTATAGGAAACGATGTAGCCATTGAATATCAATTAGTTGATGATCGAAGCTTAAAGCTCCGCATCTACCAGAAACTGCAACCCGATATTAGCGGGCGCATCCTCCAAATAGGCGCCGGGTTGAGTTACCGGAAAGAGTTTGATTCGTTCGGAGAGTTCTTAAAAAGCATCCGGGTTGGCTTGAAAAAACCAAAGCCGGGGCCGGTTCCTCCAGCAAATAAGAACAACTAGCGCTTTTTACAATTTGATCATCCGTTGTCTAAGCCAATGATCGGCCATTACCAAAGCGGACATGGCTTCGACGATCGGTACCGCCCTTGGCAGGACGCACGGATCATGGCGCCCTCTTCCTTCGACCAGAACAGATTCCCCCAGCTCGTTCACAGATTCCTGCGCGGGAATAATCGTGGCCACCGGCTTAAAAGCGGCGCGAAAATAGATATCCATGCCATTGGAAATCCCCCCCTGAATGCCTCCCGAATGGTTGGTCCGGGTCCGGATCGTCCCCCCGTCGTTATAAAACAGATCGTTGTGCTGAGACCCGCGCTTGTCCACGCCTCCAAATCCTGACCCGTATTCGAATCCTTTACAGGCATTGATACTAAGCATGGCTTTACCTAAATCGGCGTGCAGTTTGTCGAATACCGGTTCGCCAAGACCTGCAGGGCAGCCCAGAATCAAGCCGCTGACGATCCCTCCAATCGTGTCTCCGTCTTTGCGGACGTCCTTGATTAGCTGGATCATTTGCGCCGCCATTTCCGGGTCCGGGCAGCGGACCTCGTTGCTCTCGGTCAGCCGAAGGTCCAGTTCTTGATAAGGCTTGCCAAGGACGAGACCGCCTACCTGGCTTACATAGGCATGGCAGCTGATGTGCTGGGTCGCCAGCAGGAGCTTGGCTATGGCCCCTGCGGCTACGCGGGCTGCGGTTTCCCTCGCGGAGGATCTTCCCCTCCGCGATAATCGCGCAGACCGTACTTTTCCTTGTAGGTAAAATCAGCATGGGAGGGCCGGTACTTATCGGCTATGTGGCCATAATCCTTCGACCGCGCATCGGCATTGAATATGATCATAGCTATTGGAGTTCCTGTGGATTTCCCCTCAAAAATACCGGAGAGAAACTCCACCCGATCTTCTTCCTTTCGTTGGGTAACAATAGCGGATTGCCCCGGCCGGCGCCGGTTCAGCTCTTGCTGAACAAATGCTTCATCGATGGGCAATCCTGCCGGGCAGCCGTCGATGACTACGCCCACCGCGCTCCCGTGCGATTCCCCAAAGGTGGAAACCCGAAATGCTGCTCCAAAAATGCTTCCTGCCACGCGTATCCGGTTTTGTTGGTTTGAGTATCGGGGCGAAACTACCAAATCCCCTTTTTTAATCCGGAATTTCAGGAAGAAAAAACGCAAAATGGAACCTCCGGGATTTTTTCGTGTTCTTATCCTTAAATTTGCTTTCGGATAGTCCCGACAACGAACGACCATGCGATTAGAGCCAAAGGATCTTTTTCAACGCCTCGAATTCGATAAAGTGCTCCTGCTTATCGAACAGGAATGCCAGGGTGAATTGGGCAAAGCAGCCGCTTTGCAAATCAAACCCGGCGCCAATTTGGAGCGGATCGAAACCAAACTCAAGGAAACCCGCGAAATGCGGCGGGCGATCGAGTACAACGACCGGATGCACATCCCGGCGTACGCAGATCTGCAGGAAGACCTGCAATTGCTGGAAATTCAGGACTACGTGCTGCCGGAAGACGGCCTTCGGCGACTGAACGTGTCCCTGGTCGCAGTAGCCGGAATTTATGATTTCTTTACCGATACCCGGCGCGAGGTGTACCCGGCGATGTACGACATTGTCCGGCAGATTCATTTCGACAAAACCCTGATCCTGGAGATCGATCGCGTCATTGATCCTGAAGGAAATATCCGAGCCAATGCCTCGCCTGAGCTCGAGCGCATCCGCAAAGCGATGCAGGGAAAACTGCGGGAGTTGGACAAAGTCTTCCGGGAAGTGATCCAGAACTACCGTACCAAAGGCTGGCTGACCGAAAACATCGAGAGCTTCCGCAATGGACGAAGGGTATTAAGCGTGCCTGCCGAGCATAAGCGAAAAGTACGCGGAATCATCCACGACGAATCGGCTACCGGGCGTACCGCGTTTATTGAACCGGAAGCGATTATCCCCATCAACAACGATCTTTTTGATCTGGAGCAGGAGGAGCGCAGGGAGGTCTTTCGTATCCTGAAAGCCCTGAGCGCCTTACTGCGGCCCTACGTCCCCCAGATTCGGAAGTACCAGGAACTGCTGGTATATTTCGACGTGCTCCAGGCGAAAGGCCGGGTAGGCCTAATGATGAAAGCTGGTCAGCCTCAAATGCAGCAAATGCCTGCAGTTCAAATTCTGGATGGCCGCCACCCGCTGTTGTTCCTTCGCAACAGCCCATTAGGGAAGGCTACCGTGCCGTTCACCTTGAAAATGGAGTATGGAAACCGCATTCTGGTGCTCTCGGGGCCCAATGCAGGGGGGAAATCCATCACCATGAAATCGGTCGGCTTGTTTCAGCTCATGGCCCAATCCGGTTTGCTGGTCCCTGTAGACGAACGCTCGGTTTTTGGCATTTTTTCCAACATTTTTGCCGACATCGGCGACCAGCAATCGATTGAAGACGACCTGAGTACCTATAGCTCCCACCTCAACAACATGCGCCGGTTTGTCGAGGAGGCGAATGAACGTACGCTGATCCTGATCGATGAATTTGGCTCTGGAACAGACCCCCAGATGGGTGGAGCGATTGCGGAGTCCGTCCTCAGGGAACTCAACTTCAAAAAAGTATTCGGAGTCGTTACGACCCATTATTCCAATCTGAAGATTTTTGCGTTCAAATCGAAAGGCATCCTGAATGGCGCCATGCATTTCGACAAGGACCACCTGCTACCTACTTATGAACTAAAAGTGGGCAGGCCTGGGAGCTCCTATGCGTTTGAAATTGCGATTAAAAACGGGTTGGATCCAAAAATCCTCGAATACGCCCGGCATCGAAGCGGCAAAAGCGAAACCGCCGTCGATCAGCTGCTTATCGACCTTCAGAAAGAGAAACAGGAGTTGGAAGAGCAACTGGCTCAGATGAAGGATCGGGAGGAAAAGCTGGAGCGCCTGATGAAATCTTACGAGCAAATGCACCGGGATATGGAATTCCGGAGAAAAAAGCAGAAACTCGAGGCCAAGGAACTCGCTTTGCAGCAAGTCTCCCGCGACAATCAAGCCTTCGAAAAATTGATCCGGGAATTGCGGGAAGCCGGCAACCTGGAAAAAGCCAAAGAACTGGCCGCCCTTAAAAAAGAAGAGCGGCAGCAGCTCCAGCATCAGGTCGTAGAACTGAAAGAGGAAGTCTATCTGGTTCCGGAAAAGAAACGCAAGGAACTGGATATCAAAGCTGGTGATCATGTTAAACTGATCCAGGGAGGCGCTATTGGGAAAGTCGAAGCGCTCAAAAAAGACAAGGCCGTCGTATTGGTGGGGCAGATGCGGATGACCATTCCTACCCGCGACCTTCAACCGGCCAATGAGCCCTTGAGCGTCCAGCAGGGAAAAAGCATTCAAACCGACATGATCCAGAAAAGCGCCGGGTTCCAATCCAAACTCGATATTCGGGGCATGCGGCTGGAAGAAGCGCTCAAAATCGTGGAAGAATTCGTAGATCACGCGTTGCTTTCCAGCGCCAATAACCTGCGCATCGTACACGGCAAAGGAAATGGCGTGCTTCGAAAAGCAGTTCGCATGAAACTGAAGGAATACAACTTGCCTATGGCCGTTACCCATCCAGAACCCGAACTTGGCGGCGACGGCGTCACCCTCGTAGAAATCCAATAACGGCATAAGGGGGTCTTTATCCGGACACTTGGACTGGAAAATCCGCCATGCAGGCGAATTCGGGATTATCTTTGATCATAAAATGGAATACGCGATGAAGTCCTTTCTTTTTAGCGCCTGCATGGCGCTCCTTCTAGGGGGCATTTCCCCTTTACAGGCCCAGGATTTGACCAAACTTGGGATCGATACCTCGTTTGCGGTTCCCAAAGGGTTGGAAGTAGGGCAGAAAGCGCCGGATTTCGAAGGCCAGGACCAGTACGGCCAAAAATTTTCCCTGAGTTCCCTGTTAAATGAAGGGCCGGTCGTTCTCATTTTTTACAGGGGCGACTGGTGCCCCGTGTGCAACCGGTATTTAGGCCGCTTCCAGGACTCTCTTCACTTGATCATGAGCGCAGGAGGCCAGGTCCTGGCTATTACTCCAGAGACCAACGACAATATCCAGAATACCCTGGCAAAAACCAAAGTGGGATTGAAAGTCATGTCCGACCGGGATGAACAGGTGATGGACGCGTATGGCGTGAAATTCCGGGTAACGAAAGGGTACCAGAACCGCATCAAACTTGGTTTGGGCGATGATATAGCATCCAACAACGGACAGGAAGAAGCCAATTTGCCGGTACCAGCTACGTACATTATCGGTCGCGATGGCATCATCCGGTTCCGGCAATTCGACCTGGACTACCGTGTTCGGGCTTCCATCCAGGATATGATCGGTCAAGTACAGGAATGGAATAAGTAACTGGAGCAGGCGCTGCTCTGGAGCGCTAAATAAAAAAAGACCAATTCGATGGTTTTCATCGAATTGGTCTTTTTTCGTGTGAACAGCCCGGCGGGATTACCGAAAGATCTCCGTGCCTGCGAAGTGGAACGCGATTTCAATCGCTGCATTTTCGTCGGAATCGGAACCGTGAACGGCGTTCTCCCCAATGCTTTTAGCAAAAGCGCGCGGATAGTGCCGGGCTCTGCCTTGGACGGGTCGGTCGCTCCGATTAATTTCCGAAAATCTTCTACGGCGTTGTCTTTTTCAAGCGCTGCAGCGACGATAGGACCGGAAGACATGAAGGAAACCAATTCGCCGTAAAGGGGCGTTCGCGGTGGACCGCATAAAACTCGCCCGCTTTCTCTTCGGAGAGCTTGGTATACTTCATAGCAACGATTCGGAACCCGGCTTCATTGATTTTCGCCAGGATAGCGCCAATATGCCCGCCGCGGACGGCATCGGGCTTGATCATAGTAAACGTAACGTTTCCAGCCATTTGCTTGGGATTTGTGGTTAAAAAGCAGCGCAAAAGTAACCAAATTGCCGCAATCTCCTCAAACCCCCTTCGTTATTTTTGGTTTAATCCAATATTTTTGCCGACCTTCGCAATCTGTTATCGACCGGGAAATGGAACACATCACTGAGCTAAAATCCCTGCTTTCAATTCCGAAAGACATCGCCCTGATTACGCACCGAAATCCGGACGGAGACGCTATTGGATCTTCTCTGGCCATGTTTCACTTTCTTCAGCACCTCGGGCATGTCGTCAAAATGATTACTCCCTCGGAGTACCCTGATTTTCTTTCCTGGATGCCGGGAATTGAACAGATGCTGGTATACGACGAGTACCCGGATGGCATTAAATCCGTGCTGGAGAAAGCGAATCTGGTCATTTGCCTTGATTTCAACGCCCTGGACCGGGTCGACAAAGTTGGGGAGATCGTTTACGGGCTGAACATTCCCAAAGTGCTGATCGACCATCACCTGGATCCGGAGCCTTTTGCCGATTATGTGCTTTCCGATATTACGGCAAGTTCGACCAGCGAGTTGGTCTATGATTTTATCCACTTATTGGGATGGCAGCAATTCCTCGATGTGCGTGTTGCGGATTGTATTTACACCGGTATCATCACCGATACGGGTTCTTTTAAGTACGGAACCTCGGCCAAATTATTCCGGGTTGTGGCCAATTTGCTGGAACTGGGGATCAACGACGTGGTCCTCCAGGATCTCATCAACAACAACCTTTCCGAAAAACACCTCCGCTTGCTGGGCTATTGCCTGTACCACCGCATGGAGATCCTGGAAGAATTTCACACCGGGATTATCACGCTTTCCAAAGAAGACTACGTTAAATTCGACATCCAGCGGGGAGACACGGAGGGCATCGTGAACTACCTCCTGCGCATACCCGGGGTAAAAATAGCGGCGTTTATCACCGAACAGCCCACCATCGTGAAAATCTCCCTTCGATCCAAAGGGGAGTTCAGCGTACAGGAAATTGCATCCCAGCATTTTAAAGGCGGCGGCCACCGCAACGCCTCCGGAGGCGCTTCCTTTATCGGATTACGGCCTACCGTGCGAAAGTTCAAAGAACTTTTGCCGCTTTACAAGGAAAAACTGTCAGCAGAATAACTTTTAAAACCTATTTATTTTTTTAATTTCAAAATTATGAGAATTTCCCTCGCTTTGTTACTCCTTATGGCCTTATTTGCAGGCTGCAAGAAGGAGAAAAAGAAACTTTCCAGCTGATACGACTACATCATGCATACCAGTTCTAAAGGACAAGCAGCCGAGCCCAATGCTATGGCTTATTTCCACTTCCAGATGCGCAACGACGACAGCGTGGTGGTAAGCAGCTATTCTGACCCGAATATGCCTATGGTGGTGATCCCGGATACCACCAACCTTGGCCGCCCGCTTTCTCCGATCGAAGAGGCGCTCATGCTGATGCGGGAAGGCGACAGCCTGACCATCATCGCCCCGCTTGATACGATCGACCCCAAGCCGCAGGGCTTTGAAAAATCCAAATTCCTTTATTACGACCTGGTATTGAAAGATGTAAAGACCCAGAAAGAAATGGAGGAGGCTGTGACAAAAGTGGAAGCCATTGCAAAGAAAACCCTGGATGCTTTTAACAACGGCTCCCTGGCGAATATCAAGACCACGGCATCCGGACTGAAATACGTCATCCACGAAGAAGGAAAAGGTCCCATGGCCGACAGCAGCGACATGGTGTTCGTTAACTACTATGGCGCGTTGATGGATGGTACGATGTTTGACAACTCCTTTTCCAGAGGAGCGGAGTTCCAATTCCCCGTGGGTATGGGCGCGGTCATCCCAGGCTGGGACGAAGGCCTCATGTTGCTCAAATCGGGCACTAAAGCAACGTTGTTTATCCCTTCCGCGCTCGCCTACGGCGCTGCCGGCTCTCCGCCAGCGATTCCCGAGAATGCGGATTTGATGTTCTACGTGGAGCTGAACAGCGTGCGTAAGATGAACTAAGGCCCGGCCTTGGAGAGTTTATTCTGTATAAAATTTTCAGGCGAACGGAAAATGCTTGCATATTTCCGTTCGCCTGATTTAAAAAGAAAACCTGAGCTACTATGACCATAGAGCAGTTGAAAGACTTGCGGGAGCGCCTGGGTTCGTTAGGGAGGTATCTTTGACGTCGATCGCCGTTTGATCGAAATCGAAGAGAAAGAACAACTGTCCCTGGATCCCGGGTTTTGGAACGACCCGCAGCGCGCGGAATCCATGCTCAAAGAGATCAAAAGCCACAAGAAATGGGTGGCCCAATACCTGGAGGTAGCCCGCCATGTTGATGATGTGGAGGGTTTTTTTGAGTTCCAGAAAGAAGGCATGGTTTCCGAAACCGAGGTAGAGGAAAAGTTTGGGGAAGCCGTCCTTGCCATAGAGGACCTGGAATTCCACTCCACGCTCAACCAGCCGGAAGACGAATTAAATGTGACCCTGGAAATCAACGCCGGGGCCGGAGGGACCGAAGCCTGCGATTGGGCGGAAATGCTCCTTCGGATGTATATGATGTGGGCCGACCGCAATGGCTTCAAAGTATCCGAGATTAACCGGCAGGACGGCGACGTAGCCGGCATCAAAAGTGCAGAAATCGAGGTCGAAGGCGACTTCGCCTACGGGATGCTAAAAGGCGAAAACGGCGTCCACCGCTTGGTGCGGGTAAGTCCGTACAATTCGCAGGGCAAACGAATGACATCGTTCGCTTCCGTTTTTGTTCATCCAAGCATTGACGAGCGCATTGAAATCGAGGTTAATCCAGCCGATCTGGAGTGGGACACCTTCCGGGCCAGCGGCGCGGGAGGGCAGCACGTGAACAAAACCGAATCGGCTGTCCGGGCGCGGCACCTTCCCTCCGGTATCGTCGTCGAATGCCAGCAAGAGCGCTCCCAGCACCAAAACCGCGACAAAGCGATCCAAATGCTCAAATCCCGCTTGTTCGAAAGAGAGCTGGAAAGGCAACGCGCTGAGCGCGAAAAGGTCGAGTCCTCCAAAATGAAGAACGAATGGGGCTCCCAGATCCGAAGCTACGTTTTGGACGACCGCCGCGTTAAAGACCACCGCACCGGTTACCAAACCAGTCAGACGGACGCGGTACTGGATGGCGATCTGGACGGATTTCTGAAGGCGTTTTTGATGCACCGGGAGGAGGAACGGTAGACGGTGGACGGTAGACGGTAGACGGCAAAGTTTGGTTTTTTTTTTTGGTTGGGGGGGCGGAGCGGTGACGGTGGACGGTAGACGGGAGACGGACGAGTTATATGGGATTTATTTTGATTTACACCACGCATGCGAGCCAGGAGGAAGCGCAGCGGATTTCCAATGTGCTTTTGGAAACCAAGCGCATCGCGTGTGCCAATATTTTCCCCATTCAGAGCGCCTATTGGTGGCAGGGCGCCCTGGAGGGTGGGGGAGAATGGGTAGCCCTTCTAAAAACCATCCCTGAAAATTGGGAATCCGTGAAAGGGGAAATTGCCCGGTTGCATCCGTACGAGGTCCCCTGCATCATTAAAATCGAGGCAGAAGCCAACCCCGAATACGAATCCTGGATCCGGGCCAACGTCGCAACGTCGTAACGCCGCAACTTCGCAACTTTTTAATTACATCGCCAGGATCTCCGCCATTTTGACCAAATCGTTTTCCAGCGGTTTTTCTTTGGAAATGGCGTCTGACAACGAGGTAAAGACGACGTGGTCGTTGATAATTCCGGCCATGACGTTTTGTTCTCCTTTCATCAACCCTTCTACGGCGGCATACCCTAACCGGCTGGCCAGCACCCGATCCAGGGAGTTGGGTGCGCCTCCCCGCTGAAGATGGCCGATGATGGCGTAGCGAATATCGAAGTTTTCGATTCGTTCTTTTATGATTCGGGCGATTTCCTGGGTAGAGCCGATTTTATTTCCTTCGGCAACAATGACCAGGCTGAACAGCTTGCGCCGGCGGGCATTTTTCAGGAGCAGTTCGGTGAGCCGGTCGAGGTCCATATCGACCTCCGGGATGAGGACGCTCTCCGCGCCGCTGCCGATAGCGGTATGCAAGGCAATGTAGCCGGCATGGCGGCCCATAACCTCAATAAAGAACAGGCGGTTGTGGGAGTCGGCGGTGTCGCGGATACGATCGACGGCCTCGATGGCCGTATTCACTGCCGTGTCGAAGCCGATGGTGAAATCCGTCCCGAATAGATCGTTGTCAATCGTTCCCGGTATCCCGATAAAAGGGATATTGTGTTCCTCTGAAAACACCTTTGCCCCGGTAAAGGTGCCATTTCCACCAATAGCAATGCAAGCGTCGATGTCGAAGGCAGTCAGGGACTCAAAAGCGGCTTTCCTTCCGGTAGCGGACATGAACCGTTCGCTGCGCGCCGTTTTGAGGATGGTTCCTCCCCGGTGAATGATATTGGCCACATCCTTGCGCTCCAGGCGTTTGAAATCCCCGTCGATCATCCCTTCATATCCCCGGAAAACGCCATAGACGTGGAGGTCGTGATAAGAAGCCGTACGGACCACCGCCCGGATAGCAGCGTTCATACCAGGGGCGTCACCGCCGGATGTAAAAACCGCAATGCGTTTAATTTGCTTTTCCATAAGTTGAATCAATCGTTATGGCTGTGGTATTCCACCAGCCGGTCAATCGGCTTTTGGATAAACCGGCCCGGCTTCATGCACCGCTCCTCGAGAATCACGGTAAGAAAATCCCGGAAATGGAAAGCGACCGAGCCGATAAAATGAATTGGAAGACCGAGATGCCCCGGGTATTTCCGCACGTGCCGGTCGATAAACTCAGCGAAAGACGTATAGATCAGTTTTTGAATAAACAGATGGTCGCGGTGCGCAGAAAGGAATTTGGTCAGCGAGGCCAGAAAACGTTGGGGGAAGGCTGACTGTAAATATGGTCCAAAAACTCCGCTTGTCCGCCGGGAAATTCTTCCTCTAACGCGGATACCAGCGTAGAGGGAAGTTCCGGTAAAAATAAGCTTTTACCAGCGCTTTCCCCAGATGGGCGCCGCTACCTTCGTCGCCTACAAAATAACCCAGGTTGGTCACATTATCAGTGACGTTGCTTCCGTCGAAAAGACAGGTATTGGACCCCGTTCCGATAATGCAGGCTACGCCCGCCTCCCGGCCGCAGGTGGCCCGGGCAGCCCCTAGCAGGTCGTGTTCCACTTCGATTTCCGCATGGCGGAAAAGCTGAGCCAACGCCCTGCGGATTTTGGCCGCCTTTTCTTCATCCCAAACGGAAGCGCCGTAATAAAACAATTCCGTTACTTCCGAATAAGGCATTTCTTCCACATCAAAGACTTTGCGGCATTCCTCCGCAATAAAGGCTTCGGAGTGGTACAACGGATTAAAGCCGATCGTATTAATAGACTTTACGATCTCTTGCTTGTCCAGCAAGACCCAATCCGTTTTCGTCGATCCGCTGTCTGCAACCAGTTTCATACGCAACATTTGATCATAAAACTAGTGTAAAAAATACACTAAGTAAAATTTTCATTCAAGAATTAAAAGAACAAAAAGTTTTAAAAATATTTTTTCAAAACAAAAAAGGTTTTAATTTAGCGATGTGAAAACAAAAAGTTTTAAACATGAGAGCCCAATCTATACAAAGAAGTTACCCGCGCATCGGCTTTCTCGGCCGGTGTAGCGCATGGTTGGATCGGAACTGGTTTAACCTGATCTTATTCTACGTGGGAGCCCATATTTTCCTGAAAAAGGATATTTCGGTTCAAATGGAACCTACAGCCAGAAAAGAAGCCATGGGTATTTTTTCCAAACGAGCGGGGCAAGGAGCGGCTTTGGGGCTGCCGGTATCTCTAAACAGCCAACCGGAAGCCGAGTATGTACCGGCTGTCAATGTAAGCCAGTTCAAAAAGATCAACGAAGCGGCGGCAAAGAAAAAAAGTAAACCCGCAGAGGCTGTCAAAGGCTTCAGCATGCGGAACCTCACGCCGCTGCTGAGCCCGGGATATGCCAAAAGAAAGGGGATTCCCCAGGAAATTTCGGACGCCAAGCTTCAGGTTTGCAAGGATTATGTCTCCCAATACGCCAGCGTAGCCAGGGAGGAAATGAAGGCGCACCAGATTCCGGCGAGCATCACCTTAGCGCAAGGCCTTTTAGAGTCGGACGCAGGGGAAAGCGTCCTGGCAACCGAATCCAATAACCACTTTGGAATCAAATGCCGGACCAAATGCCTGGGCTGTACTTGCCGGAATTATTCCGACGATATCATCTACGACATGTTTCGGGTATTTGACGACGTGCAGGAGAGTTACCGCGAACATTCGCTTCTGTTGAGCAGTCCGCGCTACCAGCATTTGAAAAAACTGGACGCTACAGATTATAAGGGTTGGGCGCATGGGCTCAAAAAAGCGGGGTATGCGACCGACCCCAAGTACGCTGAGAAACTCATTCTGATCATTGAAGGACTTGCGTTATATCAGTATGACCGGAAAGCCTAAAAGAAGGCTTTAGTTTGCGAGGAGGGGTTTGTCTTTACTATCTGGGAGAAAGAAATTTCTTTCGCTTGGCAAAAGACAACCTCTCCTTTTTTATTTTTGGTACTTTGCCAAAGAAACCTTTCCAATATGCGGCCTTTTTTCATTTCTGTTGCCACTGGAATCGACCGGATCAACGAGCGGGTAGGGGAGTGGGCCTCCTGGTTAAATGTCGTTCTGGTGCTTTTGGTTTGCGTCGATGTGTTTAACCGCTACGCGCTGAACTACACAGCCGCCTGGGTGGCCGAACTCGAATGGCACCTTTTTGCACTGGTTTTTTTACTGGGAGCTGGATTCGCCTGGAAACACGACCGCCATGTGCGGGTAGACCTTTTTTATGTCCGTTTTCAGCCCAAAGACAAAGCCCTTACCGACATCGTTGGAACCCTTTTCTTCTTGCTGCCCTGGTCTTTTACCTTAATGGTGGTTAGCTGGCGCTATGCCTGGAAATCATTTCTGATTCGGGAAACATCCCCCGACCCAGGGGGGATACCTGCGCTGTACTGGATCAAATTTGCCATTTCGGCTGGGATGCTTTTGTTGTTTTTGCAGGGAATAGCGCGCTTGATTCACAACTTGCAGGCCTGGAGAACCGGGCGGGAACCACTTTCCAACTAAACAGACCGAACGAATGGAACTACTCGCTATCCTGTTGTTTGTCAGCATTTTTGTTCTGATTTTATACGGATTTCCGGTCGCGTTTACGCTGGGAGGCCTCTCCTTGATCTATGCGTTCTGCTTTCTGGATCCAGCCAGTTTCGCCGCGTTGCCTCCCAGGATCATGGGAGTAATGAGCAATTACGTGCTTTTGGCGGTACCCTTGTTCATCTTTATGGGAATCATGCTGGAGCGGTCGGGCTTAGCCGAGCAATTGCTCAATACCATGGCCTTGCTTTTCGGGCGTTTCCCTGGAGGGTTAGCGCTATCCGTTGTGATCGTTGGCGCCATGCTGGCTGCTTCGACGGGCATTGTCGGAGCGACGGTGGTCACCATGGGATTGATTAGCCTGCCCACCATGCTCAAACGCGGCTACCATCCGGCGCTTTCTACAGGTATTATTGCCGCTTCCGGAACCCTGGGGCAAATCATCCCTCCTTCGGTGGTTTTGGTGTTGTTGGGGAGCGTACTGAATGTTTCGGTGGGAAACCTGTTTGCCGCCGCGCTGGTACCTGGATTGGTTTTGGTGGGTTTGTATATGCTTTTCGTATTTTTAGCTGCCTATTTCAAACCAAACCTCGCTCCTCCGGTGCCCAAAGAGGAACTCGCGGCATTCAGGGGAAAAGGATTTGCCCGAAAGGTTCTCCAGGCATTTGTACTTCCTTTCTTTCTCATTTTGGCGGTGCTGGGATCCATCTTTGCGGGCATTGCAACGCCTACGGAAGCGTCAGCTGTTGGGGCTTTAGGGGCGATTCTGCTCACTGCGCAACAAGGCAAATTGAGTTTACCGGTATTGAAAGGGGTTGCCAAAGAAACGACGCATCTCACGGCGATGGTGTTTATCATCCTGCTTGGCGCCACGACGTTTTCCTTCGTATTTCGCGAAATGGGCGGAGACATTTATTTGGTTGATTTGGTCCGTGGGTCCAATCTATCTCCAATGGCCTTCCTGTTTGTGGTAATGGCAGTGGTTTTCGTCGCTGGATTCTTTATCGACTTTATCGAGATCATCTTTATCATTGTGCCGGTTGTAGCGCCTGTTTTCCATGAACTGGATATCAACCTTCTCTGGATCGGGATATTGTTGTGCATCAACCTGCAAACGTCTTTTCTAACGCCGCCGTTTGGATTTTCGCTATTTTACCTCAAGGGGGTTGCCCCTCCGGAAGTCACCACGCGCCATTTGTATATAGGGATCCTTCCTTTTGTTTTTATCCAGTTGCTCTTACTCGGCCTGATCGTTTTCTTTCCCCAATTTGGGATGCTTCTGCAATCCTAGAGATCCATTACATGGGCGCCTGGATGGAGTTGTAAAACACCTGTTCAGTGATTCTGGATAACCGGTTAGCCCGTTTGCGGAAGGCATCATAGGACGTGTACACCTTCTGGGTGAACGGGTCGGAAGCGGCCATTTCACCGATCACGCCCTGGGTAAGATCGCGGAGCGCAGCGATGACTTCTTCCGGGAATTGGCGGATATCGATCTTTTTCTCGATCAGGGTATGCATAGCTTGGTTATTGCGGGTTTCCATTTCCGTAAAGCACCATAAGTGGGCATACGCGGAAGCGGCCCGAAGGATTTCCTGGAGATCAGGCGGAAGGCTTTCAAACTGTTCTTTGTTGAAAATGAACTCCAGGGTGGTGCCGGGTTCGTGCCAGCCCGGCGCGTAATAGTATTTGGCGATTTCCTGAAATCCCATGAGGGTGTCATGATAGGGGCCGACCCACTCGGTGGCATCAATCACTCCCCGCTCCAAACTGGTGTATATTTCTCCTCCGGCAAGCAAGACCGGAGAACCTCCCGCTTTGGCCAGGACATCGCCCCCGAGCCCGGGGATGCGCATTTTCAGGCCTTTCAAGTCGTTGAGGCTATTGATCTCCCGGTTGAACCAGCCGCCCATCTGAACGCCCGTGTTCCCACCCAACATCGGAATGAGGCCAAACTGCGCATAGAGTTCTTCCCAAAGCTGAAGTCCGCCGCCGCTGTTGATCCAAGCCGTCGCCTGTTGCGCGTTCATGCCAAACGGAACGGTAGCGAAAAACTGCGCAGCGGGGGATTTTCCAGCCCAGTAATAGGCGGCGCCGTGCGCGATTTCTGCTGCCCCATTGCGCACCGCATCGAAGGCTTCCAGCGCAGGAACCAGTTCGCCGCCCCCAAACACCCGGATATGAATCCGTCCTCCGGACATAGCCTCTACCGCCTCGGCAAATACCTTGCAGGTGTCGCCAAAAACAGGAAAATTCGGGGGCCAGGTGGTGACCAGCTTCCACTCGTACTGCTTGCCGCTGATGACTTGGGAAGACGGCTTCGTTTGCGCAAAATTTTTTCCCGCCAGCAGGCGCAGCAAGACAGGGAAGGAAATTGTGCCCAGTGCCAGCCCTTTAATAAAGGATTTCCGGTTCATCTGTTGGTGAAATTTGGTTCGGAAAATACGCAAAAATCCAATTTTCATGAAAAATCTACTAGCCCGTTCCGGAAAGTCAATTTCAACACAAAAAGTAGTATATTTATCAAAAGTTTGCAAATGTCCGATCCATCTGATGCTCCAACCGGACCTTTCCTGAAGGGTAGGGGAGCGCAGTACAATCCTGCTAATCCCTACCACCGGTTTGCGTATGAAACAGATCCTGGATTCGTCGAGGACCAGGCAACGACCTACATCGAAGTGCACCCCAAAACCATACTAAACAAGGTCAATAGCCCGGATATTGGATTTGAGTACTCTTTAAACCCGTATCAAGGCTGCGAGCACGGTTGTATTTATTGTTATGCCCGGCTTACGCACGCGTATTGGGGATACAGCGCCGGGCTGGACTTCGAAAGCAAAATCCTGGTAAAATCTGCCGCTCCAGCGCTTTTGGAAGAAGCCTTGCGCAAACCGGGGATGGAACATGTCCCTATCATGCTTGCCGGAAACACGGACATTTACCAACCGGCGGAACGGAAATTTGGCATTACCCGCAAAATCCTGGAGGTCCTCCTGAAGTACCGTTTCCCTGCGGGTATGCTGACCAAAAACAACCTGATCCTGAGAGACCTCGACTTATTGAAAGAACTTAGCGCAAGGAACTTGATCCGGACCGGCATTAGCCTGACAACGCTTGATGACACCTTACGCCGGTTTCTGGAGCCCAGGGCCACCAGTATCCGGCTTCGATTGGAGACCATCCGGATACTAGCTTCGGAAGGCATTCCGGTTTTTGTGATGCTCGCCCCAATCATCCCAGGATTGAACGAGCACGAAATACTGCCCATGGCAGAAAAAGCAGCGGAATTGGGCGCCTACGGGATTGGGTATTCGGTGGTCCGCCTGAACGGCGAAATCGGGCCCCTATTCGAGGATTGGATTCGAAAGACGTACCCCGACCGGGCTGACAAAGTGCTCCAGAAGATTCGCGATTGCCACAACGGAAGCCTGGAAGACAAGCGTTTTGGAAAGCGCATGACGGGCGAAGGGAAAATCCCGGAGATTATCCGCCAGCAATTTGAGCTGGCAAAACGCCTTTACTTCAAAGACAAAATCAAGCCGGAGTACGATTTCTCCGCGTATCAGAAGCGGATCAATCCCCAGCTTGACTTGTTCAGCGAATAAGCGTCAATCCTTGGATTTTGACTGGATTTAGCGGATGCGTATGGCGTAGCACGAGCTGTTTAATTTCCCTGCTGGGTTGTTCAATTGAAAAATAGACCCCCGATTGGCCTCTGCGTTCGCTATGGCCGCTTAGTATTGGTCTTGGGTCGGATTCCGCACGGGCATGAACGCCATACCGGATCTGCTGCGACTGTCTGCTTCCATCCGTAAAGACCAATTCGACTTCTGCAAGCGGCTCGTTTTCTTCTCCGTAGGCCGAACAACCCAGCAAAAGCGCTATTCCGCTGGCCAATGCCGGAGATTTCAAACGTATTTCTTCTTCCTTCACTGGTTTAGGCGAATCGGAGCGCCATTGCTTGAAAACCCATGGCCCGCAGCGAACTTCCGGATCTTCTGGAGCGCCCAAAAGCAATCCTTCTTTGGCGCGGATTGGCTGAGGAATGTGATAGAACATACGGGCCCAAAGGGCAATCGGATCATAAGGCAATGCCTCGGGTAACTCCTTTCTCCCGGACCATGCATAATCCAGAGAAAGGATATACGCCCCAAACTGGGAAAGGTATTTGAGCATATTTGCTTCCGAGCTCTCGAAATCGGCCCAGGTGGTCTGCAGGGCGCCCATATTTCTATCGATAGCGGCTAGATTAAATCCGCGTATGTTGTTGGGAAAGAACCAGGTAGAAGCCACCGGTTGAAACCCGGAACGCGTCAGGACATCCAGGCTGGGCGCATAATTAGCCGGATCGGGATCCGCTTTATAGTGCCAGTCGGCAATGTAGGCCCCTTTGGGCAGGACCGCCCTGCGGCGTTCTGCGTGAACCCTCGTTTCGGCATTACTGAAATCAATGGATTCCCCGGGCCCCAGGATCATATCTCCCCACAGCATCATAGCTGCCTGGTGTTCTTTCGCAATGGACGATAGAAAAGGCAGGTGCCATTCCCACAGGCGGGTAATTTCCTCAGGGTCACGCTTAGGCCATCCGATCATATCCACTTCATCCAGCCCGAAATGGAGCGTACGCGCGCCGGTAACGCTCACGGCCTCATCCCAAAGGACTTTCAATGCCTGGCGGGTGCGTGCTTTCTCTACATGAATGGTGTAGGGGATTTCCGGATTGGTTGCGAGATCCAGGTTTTGCCCATTCTCAAAAAACCACTCCATGTGGCCAAAACTTTGGATCAGGGGAATCAGCTCCACCTGGTTTGCGCGAAGGAATTCGGCTTCTTTCCGAAGATCTTCCAGGGGCATGGTGATCGGGTTTCGGATCTTGGGCAGAGAACTCCAGTCGGTTTGCTCGCATTGCAGGACTACTTTATTCATCCGCAAGGGAAAAGGATCTTTTCGTACATCGCCTTATGGAAGGGAAGGGCTTTCGGCCCAACAAACATGTGAATGCCCCTCCAGGGGCCGGAAGGATAATCGGTAACCATACCCTTCGGAAGCATCAGGCGTTCACCGGAGGATCGAACCAAAAAAGCCAGGGCTGCAGCGGCATGACGAAGTCCTGTGCTATCCGATGCGTTCACCTGAATGGATGCAGGGGCAATATCCAGCCTAAAGCCTTCTGCAGGTAATCCTGTCGAAGGAGAAACCGTTGCCTTTAGGTTAGAATAAGCCTGAACGGGAACATCCCAGATCCGCTGCAGGGCAGCCCCGAAAAGCGAATCAAAGCCGGAAAGTGGTTTTGCCTTATCGGGCAAAAGAACGGCGGTCGCAGAAGCCTCCAGGTTGGACGTCTTTGGTTTAGGCAACAGCGGGAAGCCTTCAAATACTGTTTTCCAAGCCGCTTTTTCTGGAATGGAGGCATATATTGCGGTGTTTTTTCCCTTTAAGGGCGATTCCGTTGCGGGGCGAAAGATCATGCGGACCTTCTTCTCAAAGGCGTCCCCCGGTGCATACCGTTCGCTGGAGAGCGAAACCTCCAGAACAGGCGGGCCGGCAACCCAAGGATTGGCAGACATACCTTTCAAGTTGGCGAATCGGATTTGGCCATCCCGGTCAGGAAACTCGATCCGAAGAGAACCCAAACCGCCTTTCAGCTCCAGGAAACTCAGGGAATCCGTATCCAGTGCCTCAGGCAAAAAACCTTCCGAATCGAGCTCAACGATCGTTTTTTGAAGCCGCTCGTACGAAAGCGTTCCGCTGGCAAAAGCTGGAAGCCAGATTTTTCCTGCCTGAAACAAAAGGAGCGTAGAATCTGCTCGCTTCCAAGTTCCCGTAAGCGCGAACTCAAGCGCACCCTCCGAGCGCTTCATGACGTACGTACCGTCGACAAAGCTGTTTGGCCCTCCAATGCGCAACGTTTCCACCCCCTCCTTTTGGGATTTGGGTTGATAAATCCAGCTAAAATCGTAAAATACCCGGCCGTTTTGTGTTGTGGCAAAGCGGAAGGTACTTCCTCTTACGACTCTTAGGCCGTGCCAGGACGCAAAAAGCCCTCTTTGGGGTGTAAATCAGCGCTCCAGCTGTCTTCTTTGGTTTCTGGGTGCGCGCACCGGCTTAAACTGAACCAAATCAGCGACAGTGCCAGGAATAGGGTAGAAGCAGCCCGGTTGGAATGGGTTTTCATGTAAAGACTCGTTGATGCGTGTGTATTGGTTAATAGGCCAAGACGATTCAAAATACAAAAAAATTGGGCATACGAAGCGTATTAAAGCAATAATTTTATTAACATAAATAGTTATGTTAAGTAGATGTAATTAAATTATATAACCCCATCGAAAAAGAAGGGGCTAAGGGGCAGACGCGCTGTGAAAAGGATGCATCCTGTTGGTTTCCGTGCTATAGAGGGCGCCAAAGGTGGATCCTGGAGAGGTGCATGCAATAGCTCTCGCAGATCGCTTGAGATGGGATGCACACATCGCCCGCAGACATCCCATGATTTTTTTCCTGCGGCAGCTTCCTGGTTCCTTCGCCAAAGCAGGATCGCTAAATGAGGTGTTGGTATAGACAATCGTGGTGTTTAAAAATTCCCATAATTTATATTATGTTAAGTAGTGTTTTTCGATTTTAGATTCTCCTTGTTTAAAATCCCCACACCTTCCGTTAACGGAAACTGTTTTTATTGCCTCGGAAATTTTGCCACTCGCGACACCAGTGGTTGAATGGCCTGCCATGGAGTGAAGGGGTTAAATCCGTCCTGGCAAACCTGGCAAATCCCCTACCCTAGTGCGCAGGGAGCAATAAACGGGGCATAAGCGCTTATGGGCATTGACCACCACCTCGGTAGTTTTTCTTTCCAGACCTATTTCTAATCCTTCCTGACGCCCTTCGGCTTTACCTTCCAATTTTCCTTCCAATTTGGCGGTTTCCAATACGCCGAAAGAGACCGCCATTTCCTTTTGGTGGGCCTCGTACAATGCCCTTGCTTCTGGGTCCATATTGTGGTAATTAAGGATTATTTCCGCCTTCTCCAACCCCGGAGCGGTGAAGCGTTCCGGCAGGCGGTTGTTTTTTAGGTAATAAATCCATTCCCTTGGCCACATCGTTGAAGCGGTTCACTTTTATGATGTAGTACTCCGGGTAAATCTGGAATGGCCTGCTCACGCCGAAGAGGGCTCTTTGCCGGGCATTCTTACGAAAACCCCTCGCCCAATCTGAAGATTGACCGAAGCGGCAGTCTAAAGACTACCGCCAACAAGGGGACTACCGCGAACAGGGGACTGCGGCCAACAGGGGGCTGCCGCCAACAGTGCGGATTTTTTCCGCCTGCTCCAGCCCTGGCCCCGGAATGCAATTCCGGAGAACATTCCCGGATTGAAAATCCGGGCTACATGCCGAGCAAAATGACCTCTTTGCCGTCTACGTCGTGCACTTCGCGCCGGATGCGCACCTCCCAGGGCAGCTCTTCCGACGGTTTTTTCTCAAACAAAACCAGGTAGCCGCGCTGCTGGCCCAGCTTGTCCATATAGCGGGTGAGTTGGCGCAATCCGTCGGGTTCGGAGCGGGCGTTGTGGTTCATTTTCAATTCAATCGGTATGATCTGATCTTTCCAAAACACCGCGATATCGGTGCGGCCGTTTCCAATGGCCATTTCCCGTTCGATACGCCCGCCTCCGTTGAGGATGCGCTGCAGGAAAGCCATGAGCAGCAACTGGTGGCCCGCTTCCTTGTATTGGTAACGTTCCAGCCAGGATTCCGAATTCCAACGATAAAAATCAACAAAGGCTTCGAGGAGCTTGTCCATATCCAGGGCGCCGCTGGGGCGCAGGTACCAGGAGGTTTGGGCGACGTCCTGGTTGATATTGTCGGCAAAGCCGCTGTTGAGGATTCTGGTGATGATTTCCCGGTAAATCGGGTTGGCGAACTGGATGGGGTTGCCGGAAGAAATAATGCCCAGGTCGCGGCAATATCTGACCGAATCATCCCAGCCGTCGAACGCTGGCGCTTCGCCTGTGATGATGCCCATCAGTACCTGACGCACCCGCTCTTCCCGAACCTTGTCAGCCAGGCTGTCCAGATGGGTCTGACGCTGCTCAATGAGCCGCTCTTTGGCCGTTTCCACCAGGTCAGGCGTGATTTCCAGCGTGTAGTCGTTCTTCAGGAGCCTGACCACGATCTCGTGGGCCAGGGCATTGGTGAGCCAGGGCTGGCCGCCGGAGTAGGCATAGAGTTTTTCAAAGACAGCGGGCGAGAACACCTGCCCCGTATCTTGAGTGTGCTGATCGAGCAGACTGCGCACTTCGGCCGGCGAAAACACAGGCAGAAAAAAGGATTCGGCCTTAATGTTGAACGGCGAGCCAGCGCCTATGGAGGGGTTATCTGCCCGGGCGCGCATGCGGTACTCGCGAATGTCGCGCAAGCCCACCAGCGCGATGGATTGCGGGAAATTGCGGGGGCGCGTCTGGAAACCGTCGCGCAGCTGCCGCAGGGTGGAGATGAGCACGTCGTCGTAGAGGGCGTCCACTTCGTCCAGGAGCAGCACCAGGGGTTTGTTCAACTTTTTGCACCAGTCGGTGAGGTATTGTTTGAACAAGTACGGGCTTGCTTGGTAGGCCTCCGGGGCGGGCGGCATCACCTCCGGCGTGAGAAAAAGCTCGGCCGTTTGGTGCAAAGATCGAATAAATCCTGCATTGGCATCTTCTACCGTAATACTGGGATACCCCGCCGATTCCATAGAGCAAACGGTGGCCACGTAGTTTCCTCCCGGTTGAGCCGGTGGGCCAGGGAGTGGAGAAAGGTGGTCTTCCCCGTTTGTCGAGGTGCATGCAACACAAAGTACTGTTTGGCTTCGATCAAGCGCACGATGTCGTCGTAAAACGTGCGAAACGGATCGACCATGTAATGGTCTTCCGGCTTACACTCCTTCGCCCGTTTTGGCATGGACCGGAGCGAAGCAGAAATTGCCGACGTGGTTGGGGCCGCCTTGTTCATCGAGGAGGATGTTCCAATCAGTCCAGGCGACAGCGCCGTTGTTGAAGTCGTGAATCATGTTTTCTCCGTAATGTTCTCCCCATTGCCATTGGTCAAAGGTTTCCCAGCTAAAGGGGTAGTTGCAGGCTTCGGTGAGCAGCAGGTGTTTTTCGGGGAAGGACTCCCCTACCCGCTTCACGTTTTCGTACTGGCGTCCGCCGTTCCAGACCTCGTACCAGTGAAATCCGATGCCCCAAACGTATTTCGCGGCCTTAGGGTCGCTGAGTATCGTGGAAGCCCTGTGGTAGAGCAGATCGCGGTTGTGGTCCCAGGCAATGAGTTTTTTGTCTGCCAAGCCGTTTTTCTTCAACACCGGCCCCAGGTGGTTTTTGATAAAGTCCGTTTCTTCCTGATCGGTATAAATGCAGGATTCCCAGGTCTGCTTGGCCATGGGCTCGTTCTGCACGGAGAGCCCCCATACCGGCACGCCGCTCTTTTCGTAGGCCTGGATAAACTTGACGAAGTAGTTGGCCCAGGAATCATAAAATTCCGGTTTCAGCTTGCCGCCCTGCAACATGTTGTTGTTGTCTTTCATCCAGGCGGGCGGACTCCAGGGGCTTACAAACAGCCGGAAACCTGCGCCAGCCGTTTGCATGGCTTTTTTGATCAGCGGGATTTTGTACGCCCGGTCGTGGGCGATATCGAACGA
Organism: Haliscomenobacter sp.; assembly: GCA_016713275.1. Classification (GTDB taxonomy): domain Bacteria; phylum Bacteroidota; class Bacteroidia; order Chitinophagales; family Saprospiraceae; genus JADJPL01. Next base: position 22,693 of record JADJPL010000005.1, on the reverse strand, counting down.
GCTCAGGGAGCGGTCGCCTTCTTTGACATAGGTGTACATGTCGCTGGAAAAGTCGCAGCTATTGATGTTGGCGCGGCCAAACGCGTAACCGATCCCCTCTTTGGGGTCGAAATACGCTTTCAACAACTCCTGTTGCTTGGCTGCCGGCAGCTTGGCAAAGGTTTCGGCAGCGGCATCGGTAAACGCTCCGCCAACCCCAATAAAGGTCTGGAAGGTTTGCGCCGGGTCGACAAAAACGGAAGGCTGGGTCTCCAGAGGCTGATCAAACGGCGCGAAGGCAAGCGTGGCCGTCTTGGTGAGCCGGTAATTGGCGGTATCGGCGGTGGTATAAACCTGTACGCCGGGCAGGGAACGCGTTTGAGCGAACAGCAAGCCATTGGGCGCAATAAAAAGGGCTGCGAAAGCCAGGGCGCAACCGGTTGGGATGTGCGTATGTTTCATTGTTTGCTTGGGTTTTATTCAGTGAAATACTACCTGTAAATATAAGGAACGCCAATGACATAAACGCAGCGTTGCCGTATATTAGCCCAAATCCTGAAACCATGTCTGCTTCCTCCCGGTCTTTTTCTATCGATGCCCTGCGCGGCGCGGCCATTGTGATGATGATTTTTTCTGGGGTTATTCCCTATGGGGGCGCGTTGCCCGGCTGGATGTACCACGCGCAGGTACCTCCTCCGGAGCATCTGTTCAAACCCGAGGTCGCGGGGATCACCTGGGTAGACCTGGTCTTTCCGTTTTTTTTTGTTTGCCATGGGGGCTGCGGTTCCTTTTGCTTTGCCGGGAAGGATGCAGCGGGAGGGCGCCTGGCCTACCCTGCTCCACATGGGAAAGCGGTTTTTGCTGCTGCTACTTTTTGCGGTCCTCTCGTTCAACCTGGCGCCGCTCCGCATTCCGCATACGGGCCAATGGGCCAACTATATTGGCCTATTGGGGTACCTGGGGCTGTTTTTGGCCTTTGTATCCTATCCTGGGCTGACCTCAAGGACAAAAACCGGATTTCGGGTCGCAGGCTGGGGATTGCTCGCCGCACTGGCCGCCTGGCTTCTGTTTGGCTTTAAAAAATTTGACCCTGGGTTTAACGATTCCATCATCCGGGTACTGGCCAATGTTTACCTGGTTGGAGGAGCCATCTGGATGCTCACCCGGCGCAATCCCCTTCTCCGGACTGGCATTGCCCTGACGGTTATGGCTTTTTATTTGGGGGATCTGGACCCTCATTCCTGGGTGAGCGCGATTTGGCGCCTGCACGACCCCTGGAACCTCGTCAGTCCTTTTTTGCTGAAATACCTTCTTATTTTTCTACCCGGAACCTTGGTCGGCGACTGGATCGCTCAGGCAAGCGAAACTCCCGAACAAAAGCCAAAAGGTTTGTACGCTATAACCGGTCTGGCCGCCACGTTGATCGCCCTTTGGAGCCTGTATGCGCGGGAGGTGAGCGCCGGCTTTTTGCTCACCCTGGGGATAACTGCTGCCAGCCTTGTGCTCCTGCTCCGGCGCGATAAACCCCTGGATCGGTGCGGGCGCATTTTTCTGTTTGGCGCCCTTTGCCTTACCGCAGGCTATCTGATGGAGCCCTTCCAGGGCGGAATCAAAAAGGACCATGCAACCATTAGCTACTTTATCCTCACCTCCGGATTGGCTGCCTTGTGGGTTTGCGCTTTCGAGGAAATGGGCAGAAACGCCCTTAAAAAGATCTGGACGCCGATAGCCCTTGTAGGCCAAAACGCCCTGATGGCCTACCTGATCGCTGGCTTTCTGATCGTGCCGCTATTTGCCCTAACTGCTCTCGATGCGCTTTTTTCCGGCAGCACCGCTTTGCAAGTGGTCCGGGCGGTATGCATCACCCTGCTTTCAGCGGGCATCAGCGGGTATCTGGCGAATAAGAAGGTGTTTTGGAAATTGTAGCTAGTTGGAAAGAGGAGGCGCTACCCTGCATGCAGCGCCCCCTCTTCGTAAGCCAGACGCAAAACCTTGCGTCTCTATGTGCAAATTCAGACGCAAAGCCTTGCGTCTCTACCAGCAACTCACCTCGCTACCTCGTAACGTCGTAACGTCGTATCTTTATTTTTCACCACACTCATCCGGACCGTTTGCACGCCCGCGTCGCTTTGCAGGCGCACGAAATAAATGCCGGAAGACAGGGTGTGGGTATCAATCCTGAGCTGGTGATAGCCCGAGGAAACTGTTCCCTGATCGATCGTTTCGATCCAGCGGCCTTGCACGTCCAGGAGGTCGATCCGCAAATTCCGGCTCTTGCTCAGGGCATACGTCAGCGTGGAATAATCGGAGGCGGGGTTGGGATATAAGGTTACCTGCAAAAATTCGGGCGTCTTCGACGCGGCTTCTTCGACAGAGGTGATCACCTCCCCAGCCAGGTACTCGCTGATCTTGTTGGTAACCAGTACTTCTCCTTCCCGGTTGAAATAGGTGATCAGCAGCGGTGGAGGCGATTTCAGTTCGCTATTGTCTCCAATAACCACGGCAATCCGCTTCTCCGGAACAAACCGGTCCGGGTAATCTGTTTCGTCGAGCGTTGTCGCATAAACGAAATACGGCCCCATCCAGGAGTTTTTCAAGCCGGATTGTTCGGGGCGAAGCGTTTCCCCTTCTACCCTACCCGCGCTGGCCGCGAAAATGAACGGTCCTTTTTCGGCATCCGGGTTATAATCCGCAATACTTACCGCTATAGCGGCAATATTACTGGACTGTTTGGAATTCATATCCGCGTTTAACTGAACTGCCCATAGCTTGGCGGGTACATTGGGGGTGAGGGTTTCCAGGCTCACATCGTGGATGATCCCTTTCCATTTGAGGGTGTCGGAGCAGAACGTTCCGTCGCAGTAATTGACGGTCAATACGATATTGCTGCCGTACAAGAACCCGGCGCTCACCCAAAACTTGATGTAATTCATGGCAGGCGGCACAAAGTTGATGACGCTGGTACTGGTCATGGTTTGAAGCGGGCCTCCATCGTAGGTGTAGCTGCCTGCAATCAATCCAGGAGCGGCCTGGATAGTCACCGAACAAATCGACTGGGTAGAAGGATTGGAGTATTCGAAAATTCCGGTTTTCTTAAAATGGGAATTTTTGAACGTGAGTTTCCAATCTCCACAGCAATCACTTGGAACCAGTGGTTTGCAGTTTTCCAGCTTAACTTGTTTTTCACAAACTTGACCATTGTCAAAGGTAATGACCAGATTTACAGTGATCGAGCCTGTGGTATTCGTGGGAAGCGCATTGAAACACAAATCCATCGTGGGGTTGCAGGATGCCGGCGCAAAGGTGGCGTTGCTTAGCCCCACATAACTCCCGAGGCTGGCCGGACAACTCCAACTGGCGCTGGATATGGTTCCGCCAATGGTGAACACCTGGATCAATTTGACCGGGCATTCGGTGATTAACCTAAAGCAGCATTTTTGCGGGTGGACTTGAATAGTGGTTGTTTCGCAACAGTTCATCGGCTGAGTCACGGTGGCGCACACTACATTCGATGCCGCAGGGGTAAGCGGAGTGAAGGTCACATTACCATTAATGATGTATTTGCCCGATCCACCAGAAGCAAAGTCATTACAAACCTTGGAATTTGCCTGGGCGCTGGGCGAAACCGTCACTTTAAAAGCAGACCGGATGATACCTGAGGAAATCAGGGCGTAAGGCGCGCCAAAACCAATACCGACATTGTTGCCTGAACCAGCGTATGGCCAGGTATCGGCTGTAGTCCCAATATTGACGCCCAGAGAATTGATCAGGCTAAGGTTGTTCCCGGCCATGGTGGCTGCGGTTCCTGTCCCGGTTGGCGTAGAGACGAAGGCGTACGAATACCCCATTGGGTTGCTCACCCCAAACTGAGAACCCCTGGCGGCCGCCCGGTTCATAACTCGCCAGTCATTGGCGCCGTCATTCATCGCCAGTAAATCCACTTTGCGGACGTCATAAATAGGACCGGTACCCGTGTTTTTCATATTGAGCCGGTAATACAGCAACCCGCCCGCAGCCACGGTGGCGGAAGGCATCCAGGTAGTATTATCCAAGCTTAATTCTTTGGTCAATTCCGTTCCGTGGGTCACATTGATCACGATGTTGACCGTATTAGAGGTTTCGGAGGCAGTCAGGTTGCCGCCCTGGGCCGTAAAGGTATTTGGCACGATGCCGCTGGCCGCATCCGGCGCCACCGTGACGTCGAATTCGATGAAGTAGAAGGTTACGCCCTGGGTTCCATACACGCCGCAGTTGGCGTAGTAGAAATCCTGGCATTCCGGAGCAATACTCAGACCGTTCCAGGTGACCACATTCCCGCTGGCCACCGTTGGAGTGGAAATGGCCCAGGGGGTTGTTCCGGATCCTCCACAGGGGGGGTTATACGAAGTACTGGAATAGGCGATCTGGTTGCCCGCATAGATCAGGTTGGCATTCAGCGCGTCAGTGATCGAAAAACCAGATGCGCTTAACGAGCCTATATTTTGAACCCGAAGCCGGTAACGCACCGTGCTGCCTGGCAGGTAGCCCGTCTGGGGATTGCACACCTCTTTGTAAAGGCATAAATCCGGGGCGGGGTTTGCCGTAACGAACGTCACGCACTTTTGCTGGTTGGGGATCTGCGTGGAGGTCAGGTTCGCGCAGTTGGTGATGGTCGTATTGCCGGCGACGGAAGAATTTATGGTAAAGTTGAGCTGAATCGTCAGGCAGGATCCCTGTGGGAGCCCGGTTTGGGCAATCAAAACAGAGGCCAGGGTGTTTCCGCCAGGCACAGCCCAGTTCACGCTGCCCGTCGAGCTGCTGGCAAAGACAAACGTCGCGCTGCTGGTATATGTAGCGGTAGCAGTAACCGGCGCGTTGGAAAAGAACGAAATCGAATTCACCGTCAGTCCGGCAGGCACGGCATCCTGCACATTGTACGTCAGCGGAACGTTGCCGGTATTGCACACGGTGACGTAATAAACGCCCTGGCAACCCGGCATTTTGTTGGGGAGATAAACCGATTTGCCCAGGGTCCCAACGGGGTTTGGCGCTGCCACTTCGATACAAGTGGTATTGGAGGGAGTGGAAAACTGCTGGTTGCACACGTTGACCCCCGAAAGCGTCGCCATGTTCTGAATTTGCGTACCTACCGGAAAAGACGCCGCCGGGTAATAGACTTTGATCTGGCAGGTTTGGTAAACCCAAGGCGTAGCAGCGTTCAGGTTTCCGACGTTCCAGGTGATCGTATTCCCCGATTGCATCGCCCCGCAGGTGCTGGATACCAAAACGGCTCCGGCAGGAAGTACATCGGTGACCACCGCATTATTCAGGTTGATTTGACCATCATCATTACCTTGATATGGGCTCGTTTTATAAACAATCAAATTATACATCACCGTATCTCCTGCCGTCATGATGTACTGGCACCCGTTGTTTTGGGGGTTCCAGGAAAGCCCCATAACCCCTTTGCTCACGGCAAACGGATTGGCAGCGGTAGCGGTGGTAGAGATAAAATCGGTACAAATCTTTGGCTGGTCTTTCGCTTCCAGACAAACCTGGTTCCGGGCTACCGTCCCCGGGCAGGTAGTCCCTGCCGGAAAATGAACGTTGATTTGGAACGTGCCACTACATCCTGCAGAGACCGAAGCAAAGGAATATGTGATCGTGTTTCCGGAAGGCGTCACGGTTGGCGTTCCGCAACCCGAGCCAGGCACTACATTATCGATGACCAGGGAAGCCGGAATCTGGTCGGTGATTACCACATTGCTGGCTCCGGCAGGAATCGTGTAGAAAATAGTGTACGTAAAAACCACCCCGGAGGGTACAGAGGAATTACTGACTTGCTTTTTGAGCGAAAACCCGTTCGCGGTAACGGTGTTGGTAACGGTCGGTCCAACTTGTCCTTGCAAATTCGAATAGAGGAGGAAAAATGCCAGAAAAGAAAATAGAATGGCCAGTGTCTGTCCTTTGTTTTTCATAGTTCAAGGGATATCAAAGATGAAATAATCTTCCCCCAAAAGGGAAATGTACCAACTAAACAAGAAGGTAAAGGTACAGGAGATTTGAATACGAAGCAACAGGGAGGAGAGAGGATGTAAAGGATGTAAAGGATGTAAAGGATGTAGAGGATGTAGAGGATGTAGAGGACGCAGAGGATGTGGAGGATATAGAGGAGGTAAAGGATGGATGCCCCGTACCCCGTAAATCGTACCTCGTAAAAGGATGTAGGGCGTAGGCTTGCCCTACGCCCTACATCCTCTATTTCACCGTAACGACCTTTCGGTCGAACGGGTTCAGGGCGGTGCCTTTGACTTTGGCTTCCGCTTCGATCCGGAATTCGGAATGGACTTTATTCAGGAGTTTAGCGGTTTTGGCGATTCCTTTGAGAAAAAAGTTGCGTTCCATTTCATCGATTTCGGAGCGGATCATGGAAAATCCCATAACAAAAGGGACTTCCACCACCTGCCCTTCGGGGATCTCGAATTCCCGGGTCACTTCCAGGTTGCCGAGTTCGTATTCGTCGATGCGTTTATCGTTCCCCCGGCCCCGGGTATACTTTTCGATGAAAATGATTTTCACCCAAGTCACTTTCTGCGTATTCATCGATTGAAACCGCAACCGTCCGTTAACCTGCTGGGCGCGGGCGTCGATCTCTTCCGGAAGGACCAATTCCAGCTTAACGCCCTCAATTCCGAGCCATTGTTTTACTCTTCCGATCATGGTTGATAAAATTTTGTGAGGGAGCAGGGAATAGGGATTAGAGAGCAGGATTTAGGGAGCAGGGAGCAGGAATTTTTGTCTTTGCTCCCCGCTCCCTGCTCCCTGTTCCCTGCTCCCTTTCTTTCACAACTCCAAAATTACCACCGTTTAGCCCTGGCGCGCAAGAATTTCTGTCAACCCATCAAAAAAACAGATGAATACGAGGTTAGACCATGCGTTGGTGCCAGCTGAGCCGGAGCGGTTTGACGAACCCTTGCTCGAAATCCTGTCTGGTGCTGACGAGGGTGTCCAGTACTTGGGTATCGCCGGATATTTTTCCGTTTTGGTAAAAGGCCGCAAATTCCTCTTTGGAAGGCTGACCACCGAATCGCCCTCCATAAAAGCAAACCGCATCCGGTCGAACAGGTCTACCTGGTATTTTGCCTGAACCTGTTTCAGAAAAGCCACGGAGCGGTCGATCGAACACCCGCCGGCGCCCACCTGCGACTCGTCTACCATTAGAACGATAAAGCGGTGGAAGAGAATCTTCCCCGTGGCCTTCAGGCGTTGGTTATGGCTCACCCATTGGCGGGTAAATTCCTGTAATTCCGCTTGAAGCTTTTGTTCTTCCGCTTCGGTAAACAGGCGGTTACTCTGGTATATCCAAACCCTGGACTCTGGGGAGAAGGAGGAATCGAGAAGCATCATGCATTGCTTTTTTCCAAATGAGTTAAAACGAGTTCTGCCAGGTCGAAGGCCATGACCTCGTCCTGTTTTTCTTTGGCCTTAATTCCGTCCTGTACCATGGTTAGGCAGAAGGGGCAGTTGGATGCCACCACTGCCGCGCCAGTCGACAACGCCTCTTCCGCGCGTTCGATATTGATGCGCTGCTTGCCAGGTTCGTCTTCTTTCCACATTTGCGCGCCGCCGGCGCCGCAGCACAGGCCATTGGTTTTGCACCGTTTCATTTCTACCAGGTCGGCATCCAGGGCTTTCAGCACCTCTCGGGGGGCTTCATACACCCCGTTGATCCGGCCAAGGTAGCAGGAATCGTGGTAGGTAATCTTTTTTCCTTTGAACGCTCCCCCACCCTGCAGTTTGATCCGTCCGTCGGCGATCAATTGCTGCAGCAACTGCGTGTGGTGGATCACCTCGTAATGGCCCCCTAGTGCCGGGTATTCGTTTTTAGGGTGTTAAAGCAATGCGGGCACGCCGTCACAATTTTTTTAACGCCGTATCCGTCCAGCGTTTGAATGTTCTGCAGCGCCAGCATTTGAAAGATAAATTCGTTGCCGGCCCTACGGGCAGGATCTCCGGTACACTGCTCCTCATTGCCCAGAATAGCAAACTCAATCCCGGCCGCCTGAAGGATTTTGGAAAAAGCCAACGTTACCCGCTGCGCCCTGGCGTCGTAACTCCCGGCGCACCCCACCCAAAACAAGATTTCCGGGCTTCGGCCTTCGGCGGCTAGTTCCGCCATGGTATATATGGTATTCAACATGAAGCATTACTTTTCGTTATAAACAGCTATTTGCCCTAACGCTCTAAACTTTTTGCCTTTTGCCTCACCCCTTTCGCCACTGATCCCGGTCCACCGACATAGCCCAGGCAGAACCGCTGTTTTCCATGCTGTTAAACATAGGGAGCCAGTCGGAAGGCCCTTGCGACAGCGTCAGGATCTCGTACCGGCGCAGCTTCAGGATGGGGTCCAGCGGGTTGATGAGTACCGGGCAGGCTTCTACGCAGGCGTTGCAAGTCGTGCAAGCGTGGATTTCCTCCGGGCTGATCCGGTCGAACAAGCTTTTCCCATCCTGGAAATTCGAGGCGGAGAGCGGCTGTGCCGGGTCCTTGGCAAACTGAGGGTCCCCGGAGTCGATCTTCCGGCCCACTTCCTCGGCCCGGTCGCGAATATCCATTACGATTTTCCTGGGAGACAATTTCTTGCCGGTCAGGTTGGCGGGACAAACGGCAGTGCAGCGCCCGCACTCGGTGCAGCTATACGCGTCCAGAAGGTTTTTCCAGCTGAGATTGACCACGTCGTTCGAGCCGAATTCGGGCAGTTCGGCGGCGCCTTCCTGGGTTTGGGTTTCCATTCCCAGCATGGAACGGACCTCGTTCATAATCGCCGGCATGTTCTCCATCTCCCCTCTTGGCGAAAGCTTGGCGTAATAGGTATTGGGAAATGCCAGCAGAATGTGCAGGTGCTTCGAGTAAGGGAGGTAATTTAAAAAACCGAGCACCACCAGGAAGTGGCCCCACCACCCTACTCGTTCCATGGTATGCAACAGGGACTCGGGAGTCTCTGCCCAAAGCGGAGAAATCCATTGGCTGACCGCAAACCCATAGGCATTGTCGTGGAGGGCCATGTCGGAACTATTCATCAAAAGAATGAAAAAAACCAAAAATATTTCCAAAAAAAGGATAATGTTTGCATCCCGAAAGGGCCAGCCCTTGAGTTCGGGCGATTGAAAACGCGGCAGCCGCAGGATATTTCGCCGAATCAAAAACGCTACGGTTGCAACGAAAGCCAAAATGGAAAGGACCTCGATAAAACTGATCACAAATAGGTAGAACCCTCCCAGGCCAGGCTGAAAGAAACGGTGCGTTCCTGCCAGCCCGTCGACGAAAATTTCCAGCAGTTCGACCTGGGTAATCACAAAAGCGGCGTAGATAAAGAAATGGAGCACCGCCGGAATCCAGCGTTTGAACATTTTTTGCTGCCCAAAAGCGATCAGCAAAACGTTTTGCCAGCGCCGGGCCGTATCCCCGGCAATGGGTTCAGGCTGGCCGAGCATGATATGGCGCCGGATCTTCAGAAACTGGCGGATGGCGGCGCCCACAGCCAAGGCGGCTACAAGGAAAAAAGCCATTTGTTGTATCATATCCTGTTCTTTTCGCGGCGGTCATTTGGAACAAGGTTCCGTCAGAACCCAGCCGTTCACGAAAATACGATTCCAGCGCCAGTATAAATGCCAAAACCCAAAGGATTTTACGGCAAAAAAAGGCAAACCTTGGTATTTTTGAGTATCCTTTTACTCAGCAACCGAAGTGGTCTATGAAATTATTAACCGAAAGGCAGATTCAGCAGAAAATTACCAGGCTCGCCATAGAGATTCTGGAAAACAATTTGGAAGAACAATCCCTGATTCTGGCGGGGGTCAACAACAAAGGGATGGCTTTTGCACGCCTCTTGTATGAGCGGCTTTCTTCCATGAGCGAAAAACCCATTGAACTGATCAACGTCCGGCTGAATCCCGCCGACCCCCTCAGCGAGCCAATTAGCCCTGGCCTCGATGTGGAAGCCCTTCGCGACCGGGTGATTATTTTAACCGACGATGTAGCCAATACCGGACGCACCTTGTTTTACGCCTGCAAGCCCTTTCTGGAAACCTTGCCCAAACGCCTGGAAGTTGCCGTTCTGGTCGACCGGCAACATAAACTTTTTCCTATCCGCGTGGATTACGTTGGGCTGTCCTTGGCCACCACCCTTAAGGAAAACATCGAGGTAACGCTTCAGGGTGATGAGGCCGCCGTATTCCTGGACTAACCAACGGATAATTTCTGCTCCCTGCTTCTTACTTCCCCTTTTTCCGGCTCGCTTCCCGCTCTGCGGTAATGCGTTGCTGGTCTTTCATCGCTTGTTGCAGGCGGTGGGAAAACCCTTTTTCCTTTTTGGGCTTTTTGCGGAAGGCCTCCATTTCCCGAATGATCTTCTTTTCGTCGATGATCAAGTGCTTGGTTACCAAAGTTTGGCCGATGTTGATGACGTTGCTGAACAGCAGGTAGGCGGTAAGTCCGGATGCGTAGCCATTAAAGAAGCCCATGAACATGACGGGCATGATATACTGCATGTATTTGAGCGCCGGGTTGGCGGAGAAATCCATGCTTTTCGAATTGTACCAGGTGTAGATCAAGGTCGTGGCGACCCAAAGCATGGTAAACATACTGATATGGTCCCCAAAGCCGAACGGAATAGAGAACGGCAGTTGGATGAACTCGTCGTAGGAAGACAAGTCGTTAGCCCACCAAAATCCCTTTTGCCGAAATTCGATGGAAGCAGGAAAAAACCGGTACAAGGCGATCCAGATAGGCATTTGCAGCAGCATAGGCATGCAGGAACCGAGCGGATTTACTCCGAATTCCCGGTACAGCGTCATGGTTTCCATTTGCTGGCGCTGCTGGTCGTCTTTATATTTCTCCCGCATTTTCTCCATTTCCGGTTTGAGGGCCGACATTTTGGCCTGGGAATACAGCATCCGGTAGCTCAGCGGGTACAGCAGCAATTTTACCAAAAGCGTCAGGACAAAGATAACTAACCCTGCACTTCCGATAAATCCGGAAAGCCAGCTAAATATTTTGCGAATGACCCAGCGGTTGATGGTGCCCAGGATACTCCGGCCAAAGGGGATCACCTCCTCCAGCCCCATGCCCATGGCGTAGAGGCGCTTGAATTCGTTTGGGCCGTTATAAAAATGCATAGCGAAACCACCCCCTGTCACTTCGCTTACCGGGATTTCCAGGGTCGTGGAGGTTACCTTCATATAATCGGCAGTTTCCGGCAGGGACTTGGTTTCCATGACCCCGGAGGCAAACGCCTTTTCCGCAAACAAGGTGGTGTTAAAAAACTGGTTGCTGCTCGACACCCACTTTAGCGGAGCGCTGTCTGCATCTTCCTTGTCGGAATTGGCGGTTGCAGAACACCGGCCTACCCTGCCCTCTTCCGGGCGGAAGTACAGCGTGGAGTAAGTGCGTTCGTAGCGGGTTGCTTTCTCAATCTTGCCCAGGTAATTCACCCAGCTGAGGGTCAGCATATCCTGGCTCGAAGACATAACGTCGTCCAAACCTTCCAGTTTGATGGAATAGTCGAGTTTGTAATCGTTGGGAGGCAACACATAGCGCTGCTCAAAATATTTCCCTTCCCCCGCATTTGCCCTCAGAACAAGCTGGTTGCCTTGCTTGACCGGCTCAAAATACAGGTCGCCGGTATTGATCCCGTTTCCGGAAAGCGCCTTTAATGGGGAGCACGAAATCCATACGGTCTTTGGGCGCGCTGAGCAACACCAAGGGTTTTTTGACGTCCTTCCGGTTTTTGCCCCGCTCCATTTTGGCATATTGCTTGAGCAGCACTTCCTTGATCCGGCCGCCTTTGGTACTGAACGTCACTTTGAGGAGTTCGTTCTCCAGAGTTACCTCGGTTTCTTCGCCAACCGCAGCGGCGGCAAAGGGTCCAAAAGTCCCGGACATCTGCTGGATGCGGATCGAATCAGGGACATCGGCTGCGACAGCCCTGGAAGTGGAGGATTGGTTTTTAAGCCGGGCCAGGCTGTCGGCCGACCGTTCCGCCCTGGCCAAGGAATCCTGGGTTCTTTGCTGCGCTTCAAGTGCTTCCTTGGAAGGAGCGGTGAAATATTGCCAGGCAAAAAACAAGACAAAAATGAGGGATAACCCGATTATCGTATTACGATCCATTCAAAACGCATTTTTTTGGCAAAAAGCGCTACGTAGCGCCACAACAGCCTGCTTGCCTAACGACCTGATTAAACGGTTCTTTTTTAGCCCTGCAAAGGTAAAATTTAATCCACGTTCTACCACTATTCATGGACAATTTGTCTAATCCCGGCGATGAAGACCAGAATTATCCAGTTAAAGGGGCCGCCGCCGCCCGGGATAAACTGCCAAAGCCTGTTCCAACACCTCCATAGCGGCCTGGAGATCCGCTTGGTTTAGAATGTAGGCAATGCGGACTTCGTCGAGGCCTAATCCTGGCGTGGCATAAAATCCTCGTCCGCTTGACAGCATAACCGTAGCTCCTTGGTAGGAATACGTCCCCAGAAGCCACTCGCAAAAATGGTCGGCATCGGCTACCGGGAATTTGGCAAAACAATAAAACGCGCCCCCAGGCTTATAGGAAACGACGCCCGGTATAGCCGAAAGCCGTTCGAACAAGATATCCCGGCGGGCGGCGTATTCCGCAACAACGGGGCCGAGGTATTCCGCCGCTTCCTCCAGCATAAACTCCGACAGAACCTGCCCTAGAAAAGGAGGGCTCAGCCGAAGCTTGGCATACCGGGACACCTGTTCAATTACTTCGCGGTTTCGCGTAACCAGCGTACCCACTCTGGCCCCGCAAGCGCTGAACCGCTTGGATACGGAGTCGATCAGAATAACATGCGCCTCCAGTCCGTCAATTTCCATCGCCGAGAAAAAGGTCTGCCCGTCGTAAATAAAGTCGCGGTACACCTCGTCAACCAGTAAAAACAAACCATACTGCTTAACCAGGTCTCCCAGGGCGAGGACCACTTCCTTGGGGTAAAACGTTCCGGTCGGATTGCTTGGGTTGCACAGTAAGATGCCTTTGGTGCGGGGACTGATTAATGCTTCAAAATCCGAAATGCCCGGCATGGCGAAACCGGTTTCGATATTGCTCTTTACCGGGACAACCCGCACCCCGGCAATCTGAGCAAACCCGCTGTAATTGGCATAAAAAGGTTCTGGTATGATCACCTCGTCTCCTTGTTCAAAGCAGGTGAACAACGCCAGCTGGAGCCCTTCGGAAGCGCCGGTCGTAATGACCACCTCTTCCGGAGCGACTTGTATGCCAAGACGGCTATAATAGGAAGCCATGGCGTGGCGCAAGGATAACAACCCTTCCGCAGGAGTATGCGACAATCCGAAAGGGCATTTCTTTTAGTCGGGCCATTGCTCCCGGAGGCGTGAGAATATCGGGCTGCCCGATATTGAGGTGGTACACTTTTCGGCCCTCCTGTTTCACCTGTTCGGCTAGCGCAGCTATCGAAATGGGGATAAGGGCACTTCCTGGGATCGTTTGGATACGTTTGGCATAACTACTGCATTAAATAAGTTCACTTATTTTCTCCTCGTCATGGTTCGGTACTCTTTGAACCGCCCGGCGCCCGGTACGCAACAGGCCTATTCTTCCGGTACCCGTTCAATCCGGGTCTCCAGCAGAAGCCCTTGACTTACCAAAAAAGCGTCGAGATCTCCTTGCGCCCGTTCGGCTTCTTCAAGGCTGTTAAATGCCTGCTCCAGGATCAACACGTAATAGCCTCTTTTGGGGAACAAACATTCAGCCCAAAGGCCGTTAACAGGAATCCGGTTCGCTCTCAAACGAAAAAGGATGCTTTTCAGGTAATCCAGATCGTAAAAACTACCGGACAAGACCACAAATTTTCCTTCTACCGCCTGAAAAATCTGATCGCAGGAATACGTTTTCAGTTTCCCCGATTGATAGGCCATATAACCGGATGCATAAGAAACCCGCGCCTGAGCAGGGAGGCTTTCCGGAATCAGCTTCAGGTAAGGCTGGGTATTTTTTTCAAAAGGCCAAACGGACGCGGAATCCAGCAGAACGGGAATCTCCAGCTCCGGGCCTTTGGCTGCAAGTTGAGCCGCCAGGGATTCCATTCGCTCCACGTACGCCGCTTCGTCCTCCACGATGATGGGCCGCCTGCCATACTCGCGAATCAGCACCGCAACGAGAAGCATCGTCGACAAGGTACAAATCGTTAACTGGCGCCAGACAGGCCGTTTAAAGCGAAGCAAATCGTTCAACTCCGTGCGTTTGGTTATCCGCTTAAGGAACCGCACCAGGCGGTCCCTCCAGTTCACCGATTGCACCCCTTTTTGAACGGCCTTCGACCAGTCGCTTTCCGTCAGAAAAGAAACCAGTTTTCGCATTTTTTGCCCCGCAAGGGCTCCCCTTGCCGGGGTCAGGTGGAGTTTAACCTTTTCGTCCTGAAGGATCTCCAGCAACCCAAAGCCATTATAAATACACTGTTCTCTAACTTCTTTAAACAAAGGGTCTTCGTAACCAGGAAAGACATCCCAGGAGAAGACCACCCATTGATCGTCGGCAAAATACGACTTAAACTGTTCAATGGCATACACGTACCGGTATCGCCGCAAGGGCAGTAACGCCTTGAATACGATAAGGGTCAGAATGACTGCGCCAAGAAAAGCAACCGCCCAAAACAGGTAGGGCCAGGAGTGCATAAGGCCGAGGCGCTTGTTCCAATGCAGATAAAGCAGAAACAAACTCCCGGCAGCGGAAGCTGCCGCGCCAGCGTCCCAAAAGGCCAGAGGCCATTGAACCTTATACCACAATTCATCCCGTTTGAAGTAGTCGGTAGCCTCGAAGGTAATGGTAAACGGGGTTTCGTGCGGGGCAGTAAACGACAGCATGCCGTCCGCAACCAGGTTCTGGCCCCCGCGCAACCGCGCCCGGATGGCAATCTCATCAATCCTGGGCCTGTACTTGTAATGGCCGCGCAGATACCTCAGCGCAATTTCGATGATCCGCTCTTCTGTCATGGTTCCCGGGAGGTTTGGCGGACATTTTCCAATTGCTCCCACATGCGTATCGCATCCAGCGCCGGGGCAACATCATGAACCCGAAGGATGGTAGCGCCTTTCTGCAAGGCTGCCATGTGCAAGGCCGTCGTCCCATACAACGCATCTTCCGGACCGGTCCCCAAAACTTTATAGACCATTGATTTCCTGGAAAGCCCTACGAGTATAGGAAGGCCCAAGACCTTAAAAACGTCCAATTCCTCCAGCAGCCGGTAGTTATCCTGAACCGTTTTTCCAAAACCAAATCCGGGATCGAGGATCAGGTCCTTAATGCCGAGGCCCCTCAATACGCCTACCTGGCGGATAAAAAAATCCAGAATCTCCAGTACCGGGCCTGTTTCGTACTTCGGGGCCGTCTGCATATCCGGAGGAACCCCTTGCATGTGCATCAGAACGTAGGGTATTTGGAGTTTGGCTACGGTAGAAAAAACCTCCGGGTCCATGCTCCCAGCAGAAACGTCGTTCACCAGAGAGATGCCGGCGTCCCATGCTTCCCGGATCACCCGGGAATGGATCGTATCAATGGAGAACAAGGCCTCCGGAAAGTGTTCCCGAAGGAGCAGTTAACGCTGGAATCACCCGTTGCAGTTCCTCCTCCACGTCTACAGGGCGCGCTCCTGGCCGGGTGGACATTCCGCCGATGTCTATAAACACAGCGCCTTCCTCCAGCATGCGCTGCGTTTGGCGCAACGCGCCATCCAGGGCGTTCCACCTGCCGCCATCGTAGAAGGAATCCGGCGTCAGGTTCAGTATGCCCATGATAACGGGTCTGGACAAGCTTACCAACCTTCCCCGGCAGTTGAGCGTTGTATGATCGGAAATCATATTTTGCGTTTCATTCCAGCATTGAACCGGGATACCCGAACAATACTCGGTCAAAAGTATTAATTTTGGCGCTCAATTCGCACTATGGGGCAGGAAGCAAGAACAGAACATCAAGGGCTTAGAATCGGCCAGATCCTTCTCGGGGTGCTCATCCTCAGTTTTATTGCAATTGTAGGACTGAAGATGTTTCCCAATAAAGGAAAAAATTTCACGCGGGTACCCAAGGAGATGCAAATCAACTATTTGCCCGCAGATTTCCAGTTCGACGTCAATGAAGAATACGCCCTGGCGATTCTGACGAATCCCCGCCGGTACCGCAGGGAATTTAACCAATTGATCTACGACCTGAACATGAGCATGCTGATGCATGTAGCGACGCGCATGGGACTTAGCGCCGAACAGAAAAAGCAAATCCCTGCGGCTTATGAAAAACAGCATGATTACCTCCGCAACCTCTATTACGAAGATTTTTTGCTTCTCCAGGACTCGACTTCTTCCATCTACCAAACCTGGTATGACAACCAGTTTAAAGGGGCTACCGAAATCCTGTTTGAGGTGGCCTCCAAATACACCTGTACGCTGATCAACAGCATTATCGCCCCCATGGTACCGATGAACGATGGGACGATCTATGGAAAAGGCAAGAAAGTCGAAACCCCTTGCGGCATCGCGATTACGGAAGGACTGGCGCCTTTCCTCCAAAAACTGAAAGACCGCGCCGCCATCCAGGATTTTGGGAAAGCGGAAGGCCTGCTCCAGGAAAAAGTGGAAAAGCGATTGCCGAACTGGCTACTTATGAAGTGCGGGATAAGAAAGGCTTGAGCAAACAGATGAAGACCAAATTCTTCGGTGTCAACGTTTCCTCTACGGAAGTCGAGATTTCCGCGATCAGCATTGCCAAAATTGGATTCCGGCTGGATGCTTTTTTTAAGGTCAGCCTGAACCCCAATAACCAGGTCGTCACCGTTACCCTTCCACAACCGGTTATTTTGTCGCACGAAGTGTACCCTAAGTTCGACCGATTGTCGATTGGCTGGATGCGGGAAGTTACGGACGAGGACTTCAACCGGGCCTTTAACGTGCTGAGAGAGGAATTCCGAAGAGATATTAACCAAAGCGACGCCTACGACAAAGCCCGGGCCCAGGCAAAGGAAATCCTGAATACCATGATGGGACCAGTGATCAAGTCGTTCTCCTCCAAATACCAACTGCGTGTCCAGTTTCATGAAATCCCCCCCGATCCGGAGTTTCAGACGACGGTAGACGGGGGACGATAGACGGTAGACGGGGGAGGACCGGCAGATAGTCCTGCACGAAATCTGGGGATTTCGGCAAACAGGGGGACGGGGGACGATAGATGGTAGACGGGGGGAGCCGGGAGCCTGTTCACGCCGGTCAGGGGACCTGCAGATAGTCCTGCACGAAATCTGGGGATTTCGGCAAACAGGAAGCAGGCAGCGCCCCCACTCACCCACTAACCACCAATCACTAACCACCAATCACTAACCACCAATACCGTGCCCGCTTATCACACCAACGAAATCATCCTGGCAGACAGCCAGTACCTCACCCGGCTTGCTTTGCGCAAGCTGCTGGAGCCGCTATCGTTGGTGAGTAGCTTAACGGAAGCCCAGAATGAACAAGAACTTTGCCTGATGCTGCATCGTTCGGAAAGCCCGGTCGTGTTCCTGGATTACCAAAAACCGGGAGCTTTTTCTCTGGAAACCATTCCGCTTATCCAACGGGAGGCGCCAAGGGCCCGGATTGTCCTTTTGACTTCCGATAACACCCAGGATGGGATTCGCCAGGCGCTTGAATTTGGGGTAGACGGCTTCCTGACCAAACACTGCGACGAAGGCGAAATTCTGGAAGCGCTGAAAGCCGTTGGGAACGGAGAACGGTTTTACTGCAGCCAGATCATTGATTTCTTGTTGGGAAAATTTTCTTTCAGGCAGGAATACGCCTGCGCGCCTGCTATCCTTAGCCCGAGAGAAATGGAAATCGTCCGATTAACCGCTCAGGGGCTCGTCGCCAAACAAATAGCGGATTCCCTGAATTTAAGCCCCACACGGTGTATACGCACCGCAAAAATATCATGCAAAAACTGAAAGTGAAAAACGCCTCCCAATTGGTGCTTTTTGCCGTCACTACAGGATGGGTGGAACGCGCTTAACCACCAAATCAGATAACGGATTTCCCGCTCTGCTCAATTTTTCTTTCCCTTTTTCGTTTATACTATGAACGCATTTTGCGAAAACCATTGAATAAATGGCTGATTCCTTGTACCTTATCCCCCAATTAAGACACTGATACCATGAAAAAGCTGCTCGTTCTATCTAACTTGCTGATTCTGCTTTTTTAAGCAACTCGTTATTCTCTGCCTCCTACTTCCTGTTTTACGATCCGAATTGCGTAGACCGCCTGGAATACGTATATCCGGAAACCAAAGCCGGTAGTGAATTTATCATTTACTCGGTGTTTATCAGCGAAACCGAAAAATTGTTTCTGGAAGTCGGCCTGGAAAACCAGTCTCCGGTCCAGCCTTCCCTTCCTGCCGCTATGATCAATTGTAATTCTCAGGACCGTTCCATTCTGGGGCCCGCCCTGATGGATGCGATTAACAATAAAATCCACCAATTTTATATTGTTTCTCCCATAGGAAACGGGCAATACCGCGTAGCACAGGTGCGCCAAGCCAACTACTACAAGAACAATGGCCTGGAAGTTTCAGCTACTTCCGCGCAATACCGCTTCGATTTTTTCCGGGACGGCCGTTCCACAACCGGAGATCTATCAGCTAACGATGCCCGCGGCAGGGTCTTTTATATGGAAATTGCCGGCTACGGGCCGTGTTCTACCTTTGTTTTCCGGCAAACGTACATCACCGCAAACAATTATCTGGACATCTATGTAGTTCCTGAATTCGGCATTGTGGAAGAGCGTAGCGGATCTGTCAATTCCAGCTTCAAGCTCAAGCGCGTCAATGGGATGGAGGCTGAGAAATTACCTCAGGCGGGTATGCGAATTAGGAATGGCCCGCATCATGGACCGGACGATGGCCTCCAAGGGCCCCAGTGATTACGACCAGATGCCGACAACCAAAGGATACACCCCCAGAGTACACGTGGTAGAAAAAGGAGAAAGCCAGTTTAGCATTTCCCGCCGTTACCAACTCTATGTTTCCGATCTCCAGACATGGAATAATCTGAACAACAATACGACCCTTTATCCGGGAATGAAACTATTCATAGAACCGCCTGCAATGGCAGACTCCTATGACAACTCCCGCTCGGTGCAAGCCCGGTCTCCGAACCAGCCTGCCTCCTCGGGGGCCGTCCCTGCATGGGACAGCGCGCCGGAGACCGTAACCGTCCAGGCAGGGGAAACCGCAGGCTCGATCGCCAGAAAGTATGGGTATACCGAAGAACGTTTCCGTTATTTCAATAACCTCTCCCCCACTACGGTGCTCCGCCCGGGCGATGTGGTGAAAACCACCGATTGCGAGCCCTCGGAAGACCGGGGCGCCCTGGATTCCTACGAAACCGTCAATCCTCCAACCACCCCGGCCAGCAAATACTATCAGGATCCCTATTGGACGGAATCCGCTTCCGCCGCTGCCAACGAACTGACGCCAAGGTCTTATTCGGAAATCCCTTCAACAACTCCTGCTACCACGACCTCTGCCAGGCAATATTACGGCCCCGTTCCCGGTGCGTACAATTCCAATCAGCCGTTGTACGAACCCGTGACCGACCCCAATGCCTACCTGAAAAACAACCCGGCGCTCACCGCCCCGGCCCCTTATGAATATACGGCTAAAACAGCCATCCCTTCGGCAGGCCCCGATTCGTACAATGTCAACATGGTACCCAAAAGCCCAAATACGGCAGAAACCAAATCGACCGTCCGCCGTATCCACGTGGTGAAAGACGGAGAAACCCTGTCCAGCATTTCCCGACGCTACGGAATCACCATAGAAACCCTGCGCAAACTCAACAACCTGAGCGCCGGGGAAACGATTATTCCGTTCCAAAGGCTTTACATTAATTAGACGGTGGACGGTAGACGGTAGACGGTAGACGGTAGACGGGGGGGCGCGATTCACTAGAAGCTATCTCAAAACGCTTTTCTGGGTGTGGGCGACAATCCTCAACCCTATTGCAAAGGCTGACGAAGCACTTTCCCCTTTGAAGGGTGTTAGGGGATGAAACTTCCAGGTTTTGGGAGCTTCTAACCACCAACCACTAACAACTAACAACCAACCACTAACCACCCACAAGCGCCAGTATTTCTGGCATAGCCTCCAGGGTTTTCCGGTAGCCGATGTCGTAAATTTCCTGAAATTTATTGAACTGAAAAATGTGGTATTGGTAGAGCGATTCCGGTTCTATGACGATATCGCACTGCCGGAGGCTGGGAATGGTATTGGCGTACACGGAGAGTTCAAACGACCGAATGGCAATACCGAGGGCCGTTTGGACTGCCTTGGCAGACACCGGCACGTTGGGCATGACATTGATGCCGATCACGATATCGCAGGAGGCTCTAAGCGGTTCAACCGGCAGGTTGTTTAGCAATCCCCCATCGACGTACACGTCGCCGTTTAGTTCAATCGGCTTAAAAATCAAGGGGCACGGCGCAGGAAGCCATAACGGTGGAAAAGAGCTTACCTTCATGCCGCAGTTCGCAATGGCCTGTATTCAGGTTGGCGACAGCAACGTGCAGTTCCTTTTTCAGGATGGAAAAGTCATCTACGGGAATGGTTTGGACCAACCGCTCCTGGAGGTAGGTCAATTTGGCCAATCCATCAACCGGCAATCCGATCTGAAAAATTTTCCAGAAACTGCTGTCCCGGACAAAATCCATCATTTCGGCGGGGGTTTTACCGGCAGCATAAAGCGTGCCAACGATGGCGCCTGCACTAGCGCCCGACAAGGCATCGGCGAAAATTCCATGCTCCTCCAGCGCCTGGATTGCTCCAATGTGCGCGACCCCCCGGGCGCCACCCCCGGAGAGGGCGAGGCCGATTTTTTTTCTTGACTTCATATCAATTAAAACAAAAGAAACGAAAACCAGAATTGGGATTTCATCGCCATCCTTGTAAATTAGGTTGTCCAGGCGAAGCGGTTTGTGGGACTCCCAACCTATTTCTGCTTCAGATAACAAGTAACCTACAAAAGAAAACCCATGTTTAGAACTCTTTTCGCCTGCTTTATTTTTGACGCTCCTGTATGTTGTTTTAGGATGTAACCCAAGGGCTCTTCCTGGATTGGAGAAATACCGTACAGATGAGACTGCCCCTTTTATGATAAGAAGCCTGAGCCCCTTTTACCATGGGGTAGCCTCCGGCGACCCTACGGCCCATGAAGTAGTCCTCTGGACCCGGGTGACCCCGAGTATCAGGAAGAACAAGAACTGTCCTGGAAAATAGCGCTGGATTCGATGCAAAAAAGTCGTTCAAAAAGGCGTCTTAACAACGGATCATACTCGGGATTACACGGTGAAACATCTGGTGTCCGGGCTTCAGCCGGACACGTATTATTGGTACAGTTTCGTCTGCAACGGCAAAAAATCAGTCGTTGGGCGAACAAAAACCCTGCCAGAAAATCCAGATTCCATCAGGCTGGTTGTCATCAGTTGCAATGCATATGAAGCGGGGTATTTCAACGCATTTCAAACTATTGGGGAGAAAAAGGAGAAAATAGACGCGGTCGTTCACCTTGGAGACTACATCTATGAAGGGTTTTCTCCGCGATTTATAGAACTTAGCGACCGGATCCCTTTGCCAAAGAAAAAGAGTTGGTCGCTTTAGCTGACTATCGCACGCGATATGCTCAGTACAGGCTGGATTCCCAATTGCGCTACGCCCACCAGCGCCATCCTTTTATCCATATATGGGACGACCACGAGATCGCCAATGACGCTTTTCAAACAGGAAGCCAAGCGCACAACCCGGAGGAAGAAGGAGATTTTCAGGAGCGAAAGCAAACGCCCGCAAAGCTTTTTACGAGTGGGTTGCCATAAAAGACCAACCCGCGCTTTTTCGCAGGGTAGCGTTTGGAACACTAGCCGTACTTTTTCTGCTAGACGGCCGCCTGGAAGGCAGGACTGAACAAATGGCGCCAACAGATTCCTCTTTTGCCAGCCCGGAAAGGCGTCTGCTTGGACAAAGGCAATCAAAGTGGTTAATTGACGGAATGGCGGAAACGGAGGCCACATGGAAGCTGGTAGGCAATCCGGTCCTTTTTGCCGAGTACAATTTCTCGCCAGTTATTCCTAATGTGGCAACGAGAAAAGTAGACAATTGGTCTGGCTATCCCAACGAGCGGAACAAAGTGCTCCAGGCTTTTTCTTCTCATTCCATAAAGGATATCCTGTTCCTTTCCGGGGATAGCCACTGTTCCTGGGCATTCGAAATACCTGAGTCCATTTCATTCAACGGAACCAATAGCCGTTGAAAGTGGGGGCGCCTTCCATTTCGTCAGGCAATTGGGACTCAGGCAATCCCTTAGAGACCGTTTTAAGATGGGGAGAAAGAATTGCATGGACATCCGGAAAACCGACACATGAAATATGTCAACTTAGAGATCATGGGTATGTGGAGGTTGCTATTTCGCAAAATCAAGTTCAATGCGATTGGCATTACGTGAATAAGGATTCCCATGAATATAGCGACCATATTGGGAAATCGGGCTTGCTGCGCAAAGGGACAAATCAAATCGTGATCAAATAAAAAGGGGGTGTTTCGGTAACCGAAACACCCCCTTCGTTGTGCTCTAAACACCCCTAAAATGGAGTTTTAGCATGATCTAAGACTAGTTGAAGATATAGCGAACGCCAA
>JADJPL010000004.1 GCA_016713275.1 Haliscomenobacter sp. | reverse complement strand
GTTTCCAGGACATGCACGGCCACCTGCATTTCCTTGTCTTCGCGGAGGAGACGGGAAGGCGCATCCAGGGCATACGCGGTGATTTCGTCATATCCGGTTTTATCCATAGCGTATCTATGTTTTGGGTTGTTCTGTTGACGAGCCAATAAGCTCCGGCCGCTGTGAACGAACGGGTTTCGGAAACAGGTCGATAGTCAGTTTAACCGATGTACTTTAGGTTAGGCTACCGGCGCGTAGGCGTCAAAATTTGCCCCTAAACTGCTCCAGTACTTGCGCTTGGTTATCCGCAGGTTGGAAAGGGCTGTTTTCTTCTTGATGAATGGTCAGCCCCAACCCGCAAAAGAGGCAGCACAACAGGAAGGTGACCGGGGGCACGAACCCTTTAACCGCTGAATGGCTTGCTCCATGCGTTCCTGAAAAGAGTACGTATTTCCGCGCTGCCAAAACAAATAAGCGACCATAAACGCTAATCCTGCAAAAGCCAATCGTAGGCAGGCAGACTAAATGGACGGCCAATAATCCATGTCCAAACCCGTTCAGGTCGCTGTGAAAACCAATTGCGGGAGGCGAGTTGAACCTGAAAAGATGGCTCGATGCCCCCATTCCGGCAGCTGCTCTTTTCCCCAACCAGGCGAGGAGCAACAGAAACAGACCTGGATATACGTTGGGCGCCAGGGTATGTGCGTGCACAGGGAGATGACCGCCCAAATCATCAACGTGGGAAAGGTGAGGACGAACAAATGATATAGGTAATATGGCCAATTTCTAAATGATAGTAGCCATGGTATAGTTGCAACCCGATGCCGCACATCATCAGGACGCATAGCAAAACCACCGAACCTCCCAGGAGCGCCAGTATTTTCGAACCCAATAACACCCAATTTGACGTGCCCGTGGCGTCGATGAGCTGGTTGGCCTTTGCCATTTGAGCCCGGTGCACCAGCATTCCCGAATAGAGAAACGTCAACAGCATGATGACCGTAGAAAAGAAAAACATGGGTATGGAGAGCATGATGCGGGTCAAGGGCAGGAAGGTTAAATCCCCTCTGTTGGTGACCCGGCTGAGCGCAAAAACAAGCGCCAGGATGCCAAACAGCAGCATTACGTGAAAAAGCCAGCTTCTTATGATGTATTTGAAATCAACGATAGAAAGCTGCAGCATGGCTTGTATTTGCCGGCGAACGGAAAAATCCACCCGGGCAACAGGACGGTGATATCCTTGAGGAAGACGCATGGGGAATGCCCGGCTGCTGTTTTCGTTTGGGCGCCCTGTTTGGGAGCAAACGAAAAGTCTCTCGTTCCAATTGGAACTTCGGGTCGAAAAACAGCCCAAAACAAACCAAGCTGATGATGGCCCAAAGTATTCTGTTCCACAGCACGATGCCCCATACCGGAATTTGCCGGACATTTTGTTCTGCAAATGGTCCAGTACCGGGTTTCCATAAGCGGCTGCGTTTTTTGCCCGAAAGGCTCGAGGAGGGCGCTTGGCCAGGTTACCTGCAAACAGGTTATCGGTCGCTACCTGAACAAGAAACAGGAGGAGTACGGCCAGAAACCCTGCAAATGGGTTGCGCAGAGCCGCTACGACCGAAAACACAAGTAATCCGTACAAGAACATATTGGGGAATACAAAAGAAATAAGCGCTGGCGTACCCCCAAAGGGTTGTTGGCCCTATTATTGGGTTATCCCGGTTAGCATCCGTTCTCCCAGATAAAGGCAATTCCTACTGACAAAGTAATTACCGAAGTACCACGGTCAACGCGCTGAAAAATTTCCCGAACAGGTAATCGATTTCTTGATTGGAAATGCGTAAAAGAAGCGGATATACCTGGTTTTAAAGTCTTTGTATATCGTCATGCCGATAATAGCAGGAAGCAGGAAAAGAAAAATTTGTTGAAATACTGAAGATAAAATTGATTTCATGCGGGGAGTTCAACAGCCGCAAATCCTTTGCCGGTTTTTTGGCGCGGCATCAAAACAGCCGCCGGTACCGAGCATGGATAAGAGCGCCATAGCGAAGAACACCCCAAAATACAGGTACGTGGCAGGCCGCCTAAGCAGCCTGGTGAGTTCGTAGGTATAGATCGCTTTAAGCATTGGCTTGCAACTGTTTGCCCCAGAACATTGAAATACATCGTCCAGGGTTACGTTCTCTGCTGGGACAAAGGATGCTTCGGGCAGGTATCCGCATAGACCCGGACGGTCACGGTGTGATCCTCGTTGAAACTGGAGGACAAATACAGATAGGCCGTTTTATAAAATTCGAGTTCGGCAGGGGAATGCGTTTGGTCTCAGATTTTCCTTCCAACGCTTGTTTCGCCTGCGAGGAGCGCTTCTTTGGATTTTCCCGTGGTTCATGATCGCCATTTCGGTACAACTCACTTCGTTCACATCCTCTACGAGGTGGGTGGAAAACAGGACTATGTTTTTCGTTCCGATTTCCCGCAATACATTTAAAAGCGGTTTCTTTCAGGTCCAGCCCGGCAGTAGGCTCATCGACAATGATCAACGCGGGGTTGTTGAGCAGGAGTTGGGCAATGCCGAATCGCTGCTGCATCCTCCCGAATAGGAGCTGACATCCTTCTTTCGCGCTTCGTACAAATTGGTCAGCTGTAGTCTTCCTCCCACTTTGGCGTGGCGCTCCTTTTTGGAAGCAATGCCTTTAACAGGGCAAAATAATGGAGCAGGCGTTCGGCAGATTCATTCGGATAAACGCCAAATTCCTGTGGAAGATAGCCCAAGGTTTTTCGCAGGCTCAGGGGTCTTTCGCGATGTCGATCTCATTGAAATACACGTTTCCGCTATCGGGTTTTTTGGGCAACGTGGCGATAGTCCTCATCAGGGGAGGATTTACCGGCGCCGTTCGACCGAGCAAACCGAACATGCCCGGACCCAGTTCCAGGCTTACATGATCAATGGCTTTCACGCCATTGGGGTATTGTTTGTCAGATTTTTGGATGGACAACCTCATTGGGAATTTGCCTTTTATGAAATGGCGTTTCGGTACAACGCCGGGGTGATGCTTAGCTACAGGGCATGTATCACGGCAAATATTTGGGTTTTCTGCGGAACCAGAGCGTCCCGCCCCTATGCGTCCCAATGGAAGCAGCGGGACATTATTCGTTTTCGGGGCCGTCTCAAAGAACGTTCTTTGCCACCGTTGTGAAATTATATTTAACTTGTTGCGGCGTCAGCGTGGTGGGAAAATGAGTTGTTTCCCGTCCACAAAAACAGGGTTTTGAGACAGCCCCAAAAAGGAGGAGATAGAAGGCAGACGACTGGACATTTTGGGAACGAGACCTTCCATGTTTCGCAAACGACGCCAGGAAAACGAAAATGTCCAGCAATGAGGTAACCGTTCCCGGAAATTTTTGGGCAGGCGGCAGGCAGGTATTATCCTATAAATTCGGAAGGGGACATCCCCGTGGCTTTTTTGAAGGCCCGGTAAAACTGCTTTTGATTTGAAACCGCACTGAAGGGCAAGTCCAACAATAGACAGATGCTCCAATTTCCCCTCCTCTACGCCTTTTGAACACAGCTATCCGGAAGGAATTGAGGTAATCATAAAAATTGGCAGCTATTTTGGTGGAGCAGGGTGGACAGTTTTGTCTGTCTGTGCCAACCAATCGGCTAATTCGCCGAGGGAGAGGTCTTGGGTTCCAATAGGTTTTTGACCGCTGCAACGCGTCATCCAGATGCTGAAGGAGCACGCCGGCTTCTTCCTTGTTCAAAGGCTGTAATTCTTGCTGCTTGCTGTTCAATGGTTCCGGCAACTTTTCCTCCATTTTTTCCACTTGCTGCTGCCGGACAAACCAATCCTTTGAAAACCGGTAGGCAAAGGAAAAGGTCAGACTCATCCAAAAGACATTGGGTTGCCCAAAAAGGAAGCTGTCCCGGGAAACCCATTCTCCCAAAAGGAGACGCCCTGCCTTAGGGTCACCACCAAGCCCAACCGCACCATTTCCAGGGAATGAACAGGAGGAAAAA
The DNA here is from genome assembly GCA_016713275.1 of Haliscomenobacter sp. Taxonomy (GTDB): domain Bacteria; phylum Bacteroidota; class Bacteroidia; order Chitinophagales; family Saprospiraceae; genus JADJPL01. Next base: position 565,830 of record JADJPL010000004.1, on the reverse strand, counting down.
GCACAGTGATAGGTCTTCCACCGTTTGATGTTCAGGTAGTTGGGAATAACCCATACCGCATGGGCATAAAAAAATAACCGGAAAATAACAACAGAAAGCGGTGGCGGCGTATCCGGGCGGATGGTTTTATCAAACCAATCCACAGTCCACCGTACATTAATGGAAGTGAAGATAAAAAGAGCCAAAAAAGGGCATGCACGGCAGCTTCAATATAGCTGATTTTCGCTGGTTCATTTTAAAAGGCTTTGCAGAGCATACATACGCTTCTCCTCTGCCGCTTTTTGTTTATACACCTCCTGCAACAGAGCCTTGGGCTTTTGGCATAAAAATACCTTTACCCCCTTTTCTCTGAAAAACGGGTTCTCCACTTCCCCAACGGTCGAGCAGGCGTCAAATAGTTGATCCAGGCCCGCGATGTCGTAATGGATATAGATCAAGGGCGCATTGGGAATGGTATCGGGCGCCCAGAGCGTATACGCATCCAGGAAGGTAATGGCATCGGGTAAACCATACTTCTTGCCGTAAAAGTGGACGGCGCCGGCGTACCCGTAATTTCGTTCCGCATAGATGGTGCAGGTTTTCCTTTCCGCCTCGGGAATTTGCAGGTACGCCTTATGTACGAGCCCCACCAGTTCTTCCCACCCCGTCATATCGGAAAAAACCTGCGATATGGCGTGCTTTTTCCCGTCCTCCCACCGCGAAAACGGATAAGGAACCCACCCTTCGGTTTTGGCCGCATAAGCGCTTAAGCGGTCGAACGACAAAACGGGGAGCGACAAAGGAAGCGACAACAGCGAAAAAAGAACGATGGCCGCCAGGGCGGCATAGTTGACCATCCGGCCAAGCAGCGCCGGCAGCAGACGCACCCCAAAAACGGAATGACCGAAAAGGGCTTTCACGAGAAAGGCCACCCACCCGATGAAAGGCGGCACGGTCGGGTTTCCGAAGCCCGGATATTCCCCCTGGTTGAAATACAACAACTCATCCCGATGCAACGCGTATTGGCCATAGGCGCCTACGTGCAACCCCAGCTTGATGACAACCAACAAAACTGCCACTTGCCAAAACCGGACTCTTTCCAAAGCGTTCATTTTATTTCAGGTGTTTTTTCTCCTTCGTCCTCGAAATATATCGAAAACCAGGCGAAGAACCATGAAACCCCAGTTTTTTCCTAAACCATTATTTGGCGCAGTCCCTCTTCCGTTTTGCCCCCGGCCTCGGGGTATGTTCTTTTTTTGCTCGCCCAAAAAAAGAACCAAAAAAAGGGCGCTCCTATCCGCCTTTGGCGGACTCCGTGGGAAACGCCTTCGCTTTATGGGCTTCAACCGCTTTGAACAGCCAGGCATTGCGTTTATCCTGCATTCCAAGCGGTTGACCCCATAAGGCGATCCCGTTCTTCGAACGGGATCGGCGTTTCCCACGGGCTCCGGGCTGCGGAGGGCAATTCAGGGACAAGCCGTTAGTTATGAAAAATACTACAAGATTAGCTCCAAAGGGTGACAGCACATTGCCCTTCCCCGTCCCCCGCTCCCCTCGTCCCCTCCCCCGCCCCGTCCCCGTCCCTGTCCCTCCTTGCTTATATCCAAAAAAATCCCGACCTTTGTCCCGTTTCGTAGTTAACCCTCAATTTTCGCGCAGTTTTGCGCCGCTTGTGGTTTAGTTACAAGTTGCTTGCCCAATAACCGGCGGCCTTAATGTTGTTTTTTTGCGCGATTTTTCCACATACGTTTTTTATCATACTGTTTCAGGCAAACACCGTCCTGAAGCACGCCCCTTTTTTGGGGGTTCACAATTTGTTTTATGACTTTTGAATCTTTGAATTTGATTTCCCCTATTCTTCAGGCATTGAAGGAAGAGGGGTATTCCGTTCCTACGCCAATCCAGCACCAAGCTATACCCAAAGTATTGGGCCGGCGCGATTTGCTGGCCTGCGCCCAAACGGGCACCGGTAAAACCGCGGCGTTTGCAGTACCTATTTTGCAGCTTTTACAGGGCAGTCCCCGGCAAAACAAATCGTCCAAGTCCATTCGGGCGTTGATCCTTACCCCAACCCGGGAGTTAGCGATCCAGATCAACGACAGCATTGCCGCTTACGGAAAGCACCTGCCTATCCGGCATACGGTGATCTTTGGCGGCGTTTCCCAGCACGGACAGGTAAACGCGTTGTCCAGGGGTATCGACATCCTGACGGCCACGCCGGGCAGGTTGCTCGATCTGATCCAGCAAGGGCTACTGTCCCTGGAGCAGGTGGAGTATTTCGTTCTGGACGAAGCCGACCGCATGCTCGATATGGGTTTTATCCACGATGTGCGCCGGGTGATCCGCTTGCTTCCCCGGGAGCGTCAGTCGCTGTTCTTTTCCGCGACCATGCCCCCCGAGATTGTCGATCTGGCGGAAAGCATCCTCCGGAACCCGGAGCAGGTAGCGGTAACGCCGCCCTCGTCTACGGTGGATCGGATTGATCAGCAATTGTACCACGTCGAGAAAACCCAGAAAAAAAACCTGCTGATCCATCTGATGCGGGAAATGGCGATCCCTACCGCGCTCGTGTTTACCCGGACCAAACACGGGGCCGACCGCCTGGTGAAGGATTTGCTGAAGGCGGGCATCAGCGCGGAAGCCATCCATGGCAATAAATCCCAAAATGCCAGGCAGCGCGCGCTGTCCAACTTCAAAGCCCGCACCACCCGGGTACTGGTAGCCACCGACATTGCCGCCAGGGGTATCGATATCGATGAATTGTCCCATGTGTTTAACTACGAAATCCCGAACATCCCGGAAACGTACGTGCACCGCATTGGCCGGACGGGCAGGGCGGGGCTTTCCGGAATCGCGATCTCGTTTTGCGAACCGGAAGAAAAAGCCTACATCCGCGATATCCAGAAACTGATTGGCAAACCGATTCCGGTGGTGAGCGAGCATCCGTTTGCCTCTATGAGCGCCTTTGCTGCGCAGGAGATCAAGCAGGAGCGCCCCGCCCCGCAGCCAGTCCAGCAAAACCGGCAAGGGCAGAAACCAAAGAAACAAAGGTACTTCACCGGGATGAACCGGAGTGTGTAACCCGGCTCGTCCGGGCGGACACTAAGGCGTTTCCGATCCCGGGCGCCCTTGCTGCTTCATCAAAAAATGGAACCCCAGTTCCCGTTTCACCAGATCCGGGAGCTGGGGCAATTCAGACCGGGGGATAAGCAGGGTCGAAATGTTGTGCAGGTCGGCAAAGATAGGATGCCGGACCGCAGTAGCATGCGATAGTCGGAGTCGAACCGACGACCTTCCCGACATCGCCTGTCGGGACGCTCTAGCCAGTTGAGCGATACCCCGGTGAGGAGAACCCGCAGTGCCAGGAATAAAAAAAGCCTTGTAAGTACTTACGTTACAAGGCTTTAGTTGAAAAACTGGTGGAGATAGTCGGAGTCGAACCGACGACCTCTTGCATGCCATGCAAGCGCTCTAGCCAGCTGAGCTATACCCCCTTTTCTCAAAGTGGGACAAATATACAATCCTTTCGCCGAACCCTCAAGGGCTTTGGGGGAAAAAAATAAAAAGGAATTCGGATTGCTGCAGTCCAAAGAAACTATGGAAGCCAGGAAGCTTGGCAATACCTTGCAGATAAACTTGCAGGTTTTCGCAATTATTGCGGTTTCTTTGTATTTTGTGACAAAGAATTCCTGTTTATGGAAAGCATTACGGAAGCCTCATCGCCTTATCGCCATTTGGAGTACATGTCTATCCGGGAGTTGCTGGATAATATGAACCGGGAGGACCAGACCGTTCCCCTGGCGGTGGAGAAAGCCATTCCTCAAATTGAGCCGTTAGCGACGGCGATCTCGGGGAAGATGAAGGAAGGGGGAAGGCTGTTTTATATCGGCGCCGGGACCAGCGGCCGGCTGGGGATTCTGGATGCTTCGGAATGCCCGCCCACCTTTGGCGTGCCGGAGGATCTGGTGATCGGACTGATCGCCGGAGGCGAAAAAGCGATCCGCAAAGCGGTGGAAAAAGCCGAAGACAGCACGACCCAGGCCTGGGCGGATCTTTCCGTTTACGAAGTCGACGCTCAGGATGTCGTTATCGGTATTGCCGCTTCGGGCACGACCCCCTATGTCATTCATGGGTTAAAGGCCTGCCAGATGCGGGGGATCACCACGGGATGTATTACCTGCAATCCCGGTTCCCCTGTAGCCGCATATGCCGACTTCCCAGTAGAAGTGGTCGTGGGGCCCGAGTTCGTGACAGGGAGTACCCGGATGAAGGCGGGTACCGCACAAAAACTGGTGCTCAACATGATCAGCACCAGCGCCATGATCCAATTGGGCCGGGTGAAGGACAACAAAATGGTCGACATGCAGTTATCCAACGCCAAATTGGTGGATCGGGGCGCCCGGATGCTGATGAATGCCTTGTCGTTGGATTACGAAACGGCCAAAGCGGAGTTGCTTAAGCATGGCAGCGTCCGCAAAGCCATGGAAGCGGTGGAAGTGAAATAAGCCAGCTTTTTTATACACCCTAACCTGCGCCGATGAAATTGCTTGTTGATAGTGGCGCCACCAAAGCCAATTGGGCGCTCGCTGATAAGGGCGAAATCCTTAAAACAACCCATACCCCCGGGATCAGCCCGTATTTCCTGGATGACGAAGGCATTATCGCGTTGGCCAACCAGGCCCGCCTCGGCATGCCGACCATGATCCCGAAAGAGGTTTATTTCTATAGTACGGGATGTAACGCCCTGGAACAGCGCCAGCGTGTGGAGGCGCTTTTTCGCAAACTATTTCCGGAAGCCGCCCTGGTTCAGGTGAACACCGACCTGCTGGCCGCCGCCCGGGCTTCTTGTCAGGCCCAACCGGGCGTTGTAGGTATTCTGGGCACTGGCTCCAATGCGTGTAGCTACGACGGCGCCCAGGTCGTCGAAACCGCCGGTGGGCTTGGGTTTATTTTGGGGGATGAAGGCAGTGGCGCCGCCTTGGGCAAAGAACTGATTTCCGCCTTCCTCAACCGCGAACTGGAACCCGAAATCGCCCGGGAGCTACAAGAAGAATTTCACCTGAGCCGCGACAATATCCTGCAGTCGGTTTACCAGTTGCCTTTCCCCAACCGGTTTTTGGCAAACTTTACTCCTTTCGTTTTCCAGCACCGGAAAACCCCCACCATCCAAACCATCCTAAACGGGCAATTTTCGCTTTTCTTCCATCGAAACGTCATCCCCCTGTACCGCAAAGCCCCATCCCCGATACATTTTGTCGGCTCCGTCGCTTTCTATTTCCAAAAGGAGATCGAAATGGCCGCCCACGCACTGGGCCTCCCTCTGGGGCGCTTTGAACAAGACCCAATGCCCGGCCTCGCCAGATACCATAGGTAAGCGCTTTTTTCTCCAAACGCGCCGCCCCGCTCCCCACTCCCTGAATCCCCACTCCCTGATCCCCTGCTCCCTGAATCCCTAATCTTTTCTCCTCCCGAAAAAAACCGCACCTACCCTTTCTACCCTTTACCCTTTACCGTCTACCGTCTACCGTCTACCGTCTACCCTCTACCGTCTAACCTCTAACGTCTAAAACCATGTTGAAGAAAGAACGACAAGCCCTGATTTTAAGAGAGGTCAACATCCACAACAAGGTCATTCTTTCCGATCTGAGCCAAAAACTGAAGGTGTCGGAGGACACTGTCCGGAGGGATATCCAGGAATTGGACGAAGCGGAGAAGCTGGTCAAAGTGCGCGGAGGGGCGTTATCCAAGTCGTATCAGGTTTACTCCTACAAAGAACACGACATTTATGCTTACCAGGAGAAAACGATCATTGCCCGGAAAGCCATCAGCTACCTTCGGGACGATATGCTGGTCCTGATCAGTGGGGGGTCAACCAACCTGGAACTGGCCCGCATCCTCCCTCCCGACCTGAAAATAACCTTCCTTACCGTAAGCCTGACTACGGCCATGCAACTCATGGAACATCCCTCCAGCGAAACCCTCTTCATCGGCGGCCATTTGTCCAAAACCGCCCAGATCGCCATCGGAGGGGAAGTGGTGCAGGCACTTAATGATTTTCGCCCGGATATTTGCCTCATGGGGGTGAATGGAATCGACGCCAAGGAAGGCCTTACCGAAAATGATTGGGAAGTGGCCGCCGTGAAAAAAACCATGATCCGGGTCTCCCAAAAAGTCCTCGCGCTTTCTATTGCAGAAAAACTGAATTCCGTCCAGAAAATCAAGGTTGGAGGCATGAACCAGATCGACACCCTGATCACGGAACTTAACCCCGAGCACGAAAAACTGACCCCTTATCGAAACAGTGGGTTGGAGGTGGTTTAAAGAGTTTCGGCGTTTCGGGGTTGCGAGGTTACGAAGTAACCCCAAGACCCCGCAACTCCGCAACTCCGCAACTCCGCAACCTCGCAACTTCGCAACCCCGCAACCCCGCAACCTCGCAACCCCGCAACCTCGCAACCTCGCAACTTCGCAACTTTTTTTCAAGCCGGATCCACATCGATCTGCACCCGGATCCCGGAGAGGCCTTCCAATTGCGCGATTTGGCTGGCGGCTTCGAGGATGGCGGTTTTAGCCTGGGCGATCTTTGGATGAGCGCGCTCCATCTTCAGCAGGAAATCAATCAGGTAAAGTCCCCGGATACGGGCGACGGGGGGCACGGCAGGGCCTTTGATCCGGTGACCAAACTGCGGGGCAAGAAGCGTGGACAAGATTTCCGCTGCCTGGTTGACCCGTTCCGGCTTGGCGTGCTTGAGGGTGATCCGGATCAGCCGGAAGAACGGGGGATATTCAAACCGTTGCCGTTCCTGTAGTTCCCTTTGATAAAAGGTTGAAAAATCGTGGTTCAGCACTTCCCCGAGCACTGGATGCGAAGGGTTGAGGGCCTGAATGAGGACCAGCCCTCTGCGGTGTTTTCTTCCGGCTCTTCCGCTGACTTGAGTCATGAGTTGAAACGCGCGTTCGGCGGAGCGGAAATCGGGAAACTGGAGCAGTTGATCTGCGCTCAGGATGCCCACCAGGCCGACGCGCTCAAAATCGAGGCCTTTGGCGACCATTTGGGTGCCTACCAGAATATGAATGCGCCCTTCTTCAAAGTCTTGAATGATTCGGGTATGCGCGTTTTTGGACCGCACCGTGTCGAAGTCCATCCGGCCGATTTTTCTTTCCGGAAAATAGATCGCCAGTTCGTCCTCCACTTTTTCCGTGCCAAAGCCCTGAAGCACGAGCTTTTGGTTCCCGCAGGCCGGGCAGGCGGTGGGCATTTTGGTTTGGTAGTTGCAGTAGTGGCATTTCAGCGCATGGCTCTGCTTGTGGTAGGTCATGCTGACGTCGCAGTGAATACATTCGGCATGCCAGTTGCAGGTGGGGCATCGGTACGCAGGAGCATACCCGCGCCGGTTCTGGAACAGGATGGCCTGCTCGCCCCGGGCCAGGGTTTCAGTCAGCGCTTCGAGCAATTCGGGAGAGAAGTGCTGGGAGGGCCCCGCTTTCATAGGAACTAACCGGAGTTCCGGCATTTGAAGCCCGCCAAACCGCTCGGGCATTTCCGCCAGTCCGTATTTCCCTTGTTTGGCATTGTAATAGGATTCCAGCGAAGGGGTGGCGGTGCCGAGCAGCACCTTGGCGCCGTATAGTTTGGCGAGGTAAATGGCGGCATCGCGGCCGTGGTAGCGAGGGTTGGGGTCCTGCTGTTTAAAGGAGGGGTCGTGCTCTTCGTCGATGATAATCCATTTCAGCCGTTGGTAGGGGAGGAACAGGGCCGATCGGGCGCCCAGCACCAGCGGCTTTCCCTTGAGCGTCTCCTGCCAAAGCTCCACGCGTTCGTTGTTGCTGAGCTTGGAGTGGTAAACGGCGACCTGATTGCCGAAAACCCGGCGCAGGCGTTCGATGATCTGGGCCGTGAGCGCAATCTCGGGCAGGAGGTATAAGACCTGTTCGTTGCGGAGGATCGCTTCCCGGATGAATTCCATATACAGGCGGGTCTTTCCGCTTCCGGTTGCGCCGTGCAGAAGCACTACGTCTTTTTCGGAAAAGGCATGCCGGATGTCCTCGTAGGCTTGCCGTTGCTGATCGGAAAAATCATCGATGCCGGACACTTGTTCCTCATAACTGCCCAGCCGGCTCACTTCGCGGTCGTACACCTCCAGGATGTCTTTCTTTATCAGCCCCTGGACAACCGCATGATCTACGCCGGCTGCCTGGTAAATGTCTTCCTTCCGGAGGAAAGGCAGTTGGCGGGAGAGCTGGATAACGGCCAGCAACGCTTCCATCTGGCGGCCTGCCCGGCTGAGCCGTTCGAAGGCCTCCTGGAGCTTGTCCGGTTGCGAAACGTAAGGCTCCTTTGAGCCGGACGCAGGCAACCCGCTTGGGTTGGTATTTTTCCTGAGGTCCTCTTTGAGAAAAGGAGCTTTTGTCCAGCATCCGGCGGATGATCGGGTATACGGTGCGTTGCTGCAGAATATCCTGCACCTGGCTAAGGGTCAGTTCCTGCTGAATCGTCAATGCTTCCAGGATCAGATACTCTTTATCGTCCAGGCCGGCCATGTCCTCCTCGAAATAGGGCCCCAGGGTAATCGCCGTTTCGCTGACGAGTTTATAGTGCGCCTAATGCGGCGGTCATCACCTCGCCCACGGTACAGGCGTAATAAGCAGCCAGCCAGTGCCAAAACTTGAGCTGCACCGGCAACGCAATAGGCGTCTCGTCGATCGCGGAAAGAATGGGCTTGGCCGGCCGCCCTCCGGCGGCGCCACTCCGGTTTCGACTACCAGCGCAGCGTACCGCCGCTTTTTGCCGAATTCCACTTCCACGCGCATGCCAACGCCGATGGCATCCGCAAGGGATTCGGGCACCCCATAGGTATATGGCTTCGCTATCGCCAAAGGCAATACTACCTGGACGTGGTACGCAAAGGATTCGGTAGGGTGAAGCGTCGGCATAATATGGGGCAAGATAGGGAAAAGTTCGGGTTCCTGGTGGTGGTGGTTGAGTGGTTGGTGGTTGGTGGTTGAGTGGTTGGTGGTTGGTGGTTGGAACGAAACGCGTTGCGAATGGGTTGGAAAATTAATCTGTTTGAGTCAACCGTGCATTGCCCCTAATTTGTTTACTAGCTATTGAACACAGAACACCCTTTTCACCTGAAGAAAATCGCCATGAAAATTCTAGTTCGCATTTTGCTGGGCCTGGCTATTCTTGCCCTGGCTTTCGTGATTGTCAACATGCGTATGGGGTTCCGGACTTCGGACGCCGGTACCGAACGCTATTTTACCAAGCGCAATGCCCGGGCGTCGATCCGGAAAATTCCCGTGAAATACTCGGAGATCCGGGCGGTGGAAACCCGGGGAGAAGACCTGGCGCCCGATGCTCCGCTGATTATTTTTATCCACGGAGCGCCGGGTTCAGCCAATAACTTTTTCAAATACCAGGCGGATTCGCTCTTGCGCAGCCGCGCCATGATGGTGTCGATCGACCGGCTGGGGTATGGGTATTCCCATTACGGCCGCTCGGAGGTATCGATCGCCAAACAGGCGGAAACGGTGAAAGACGGCATTGATTATTACGGAGGGCGCAAAGCGATTCTGGTGGGGCATTCCTACGGCGGCCCGATCGCGGCCAAAGTCGCCATGGATTACCCCGAGCGGGTGCAATCCGTCCTGATGCTCGCCCCCGTGAACGATCCAGATAACGAAAAAATCTTCTGGTTCGCCCATTTCGGCCATTGGAAAGCCACTAAATGGATGCTCTCTCCCGCCTGGCAGGTCAGCGGAGACGAAAAGTTCAGCCACGCCGAAGAACTGCAAAAAATAGCCGCCGGATGGAAGGAAATCCGCGTCCCCGTCGTCCATATGCACGGAGATAAAGACAGCCTCGCCCCGCCGGTCAATATGGAGTTCAGCAAAAAAAACATCCCTCCAGACATGCTGCGCATGGAGCGCATGCCCAAAGCCGGCCACCTCATCCCCTTCCTGAACTTTGACACCGTGCGGGGAGAAATTTTAAAGCTTTTGGATAAAGCGTAGGGGGAGGTACGATGTACGATGTACGATGTACGGTGAACGATGTACGGTGTACGGTGTACGGTGTACGGTGTACGGTGTAACGGTGTACGATGTGCGATGTACGTGTACCTACCTCGTACTTCGTAAATCGTACTTCGTAAATCGTAACTTTTTTTTAACGTCCGGATAGATCGGTTCGAACGAAAAACGTTGGATTGCAGGCTTCTTTTGTGGGAAAAATAATCCGACATGAAGAACAACGCAATGCTTTTCGCAGTGATGGCTGCAGGCTTGATGGCTTGCTCCAAAGACCCGGCGGTTCCCGCCAACTTAAGCAACAACCCTTTAATTTCTACTTTTGACAAGGAAGTCGACGTGGTCGTCCAGAAGTTCCTGCCCAAGGTCAATACCGTGGGGTTGGCGGTAGGCATCTGGAAAGACGGCGAGTCCCACGTATATGGGTACGGGGAGGTGCAAAAAGGGAGCGGCATCATTCCGGACGCGCACACGTTTTTTGAGATCGGTTCGATCACTAAAACCTTTACGGCGGCCGCTACCGTCCAGATGCTTCAGGAGAAAGGGCTGGGGGTAGACCAGCCGATCCGGTCTTTTTTGCCCTCTGATATAGCGCCTTTGACAAAAGGCGGGGTGGAGATCGCGTTCAAACATTTGCTGAATCACTCCTCCGGACTGCCATATTTCCCCAGCAATTTCAACTTGTTGCTGGCGAACCCGGCCAAGGCATTTCGGAATTACAGCGAAAACGATATGTACGAATTCCTGAAAAAAGGGAAACTCAACGCCACTCCGGGCACGTCGTACGAGTATTCCAACACGGCGTTGGGCGTAGCCGGGCTAATCCTGGCCCGCGCGTACCAGCAACCATACGGAGAGGTGATCCAGCAAAAGGTTTGCGGGCCATTAGGCCTGTATGAGACCAAAGCGGTCCTGGAACGCTTCGGAGAAAAGCCGGATGTCGAAAGGGCATAAAGGCGCCAAGGAGACGGATTGGTGGGGAAAGCCTGGGCGCTTTTGACGGCGCCGGCGTGTTAAAGTCAACCCCTTCCGATCTGCTGAAATACGGCGCGGCGGTGGCGAATCCCCCCGACGCTCCTCTGGGAGACGCCATGCGCCTATGCCAGAATCCTACCTTTCAGGACCCCAAAAATCTGGATTCCAGGATATGGATCTGTCTGGGATGGGTGGAAATACCGGATCCGGTGAGCGGAGGGACGTTGTTGTTCCACGACGGGGGTACGGGAGGGTTTAACACCCTGATCGTGATAGACAAAACGAATAAGAAGGTGCTGACGTTGTTCTTCAACAGTTTTGACGAGGCCAGCGACACGGAAAGCGAAACCCGCCTCGCTTTTCAGAAAGAACTCCTGGATTTGTTCTAAATCATCCACGCGCTTTTTCGCTTCCCGGCTGCAAGACGGTTATCTTTGAGCGGTCTTACAGCCGGGAAACGATTATGATACTCAATAGCCTCTGTGCAGGTAGTTTTTTCTTTTTGGGCTTCATTTTGTGGGTAAAAAGCCTTCAGGAGAACCGGATCGCCAACCGGTGGCTGGCTGTCAGCCTTCTCGGCATAGGCATCATGCAGATGGACGACGCGCTGATTTTCTCCAAGGCGTACCGCCAGTTTCCGCATTATTTTTTGCTGACCGACCTGGTGCTGTTTATCGTCCCGCCCAGTTTGTTTCTGGCAGTCCGCCATTTTGTGAACCCGGACAAGCGCTTTTACTGGAGAGAAGCGCTTCATTTCATTCCTCTGGCGCTTGTTTTTCTGATTTTGATTCCGGAGCTGAGCGCTTCCCCGGAAGCCCTGGCCGAATCGATTGAAGCGGATTTGAAAAACCGCATGCCAGGGGAATGGGCGTTCCTGATCTTTTTGCCTATTTTAATTCAATTTGGCGTCTATTTGACGCTGAGTTACCGCAAGCTGAGGCGGCACCTGAAAAACCTGGAAATGATCACGGCTACCCCGCAGGCCAGCAGCCTGAAGTGGTTGCAATGGTCCCTGCTGGTTTTGGCTGGAATGCTGGTCGTTTGGACGTTTGAAGTCCGGTACTATTTTTATGAGTTTAATGCCTGGACGACTATGGTGTATTTGTCGGGCGCCTACGTACTGGGGTATTATGCGCTCCGCCAAGGAGAGGTTTTCCCCTTCGCACCACCCGATCTGGAGGCCATTTCAGCGATTTTCAACCCCCGCTCCTGGTTCCGGCAAACAGATTCCTGGAAGCTAAATGCCCAACTCAAAGCGGGTTTACTGGAGCTGATCGGGGAGAAAAAAATATTCCTCGATCCGGAACTCAGCCTGCCTAAACTTGCCCGGCAGCTGGGTTGCAGCACCCACGAACTATCGTTTCTCATCAATCATAGCTTCGGGAAAAACTTTTACCAGTTCATCAACAGGTATCGCGTACAGGAAAGCCAGCGCCTCCTGCTCGATCCCCAATTCAGCCACCTCAACATTCTGGCTATCGGATTTGAATCGGGTTTCAACCCAAAACCACCTTCAACACCGCGTTCAAAACCAGACGGGCATGTCGCCGGCGGAATTCCGGGGGAAAGAAAAATAAGCATGCGACGCAAATGGGACCAGGAAAATCACAATCCAGTCCCTACCACTAGTGGAGGTTTTCGTTTTCCTGGCGCTTAGACCTTCCAGGTTTGCGAAATCTGGAAGGTCTGGTTTCCAAAATGTCCAGTAGTGTGGCTTTTACCACCACCAGTATCCTTTGATAAAGAACGAGGTAGAACTGGAATTGTACGCGTCTAATTTATCGAAAGATACTTCGTCATTTTTTGTGACCCCCGTGCCTTTCGACAAACCAGCAGCAATTTCCCATTGATTGAACCATTTGGTAGACCCCGGGGCCAATGAAATCTGTCCGAAATAGCCAGGCTGAAACGCCCCGAAATAAACATCTGAATAGGTGGTCGATCGTAAGGTTTCTCCGTTGGCCAGACTTTTTACTTGTTCCACCAGCCGGGCTTCTTTAGAAGCCATAAACTGAATCGAAGGCCCAAGGGCAAGGGAAATGACAGGCCGGGAGTTGAAGACGACATACTTAATACCCGGAAACAAGGACAGGTCGAACCAATCAAAACTGGCTGAATAGGACGCGGGTTCACCTAAATAAGCGCCTTCGGCGCCCCGTTCGAATGTCAAATACCTACCCATAACGGACATCGTCATATGCAGAGGACTCCACCGGCGCGGGTTGTATTCCTGAACCGATATGCCGAATCCAATACTGGTTTCCCGGTAGGCTGGAGGGTTAAGGTAGGGGAAGTCGGATATGGAATAGGTGGTAAACGCCACTTTAGAGCCCATGACATCCAGATTGGCGCTAAACTTCAGGCCAAACGACGGAAGATCGGCCCCGAAATGGTTGTATGAACTTCCCTCGCACTCGTTCATCATCTTGACGATGGAAACGAGGCTGGCTTCATTTGGCTTGAGATTCGGATGGTAGCTCAAGTGGGCAAGCACTTTGGGGCATTTGAGCGACAGCCGGTTCAGGAAAAAGAGCCAGGTTTTTTGGTCTTCCTTTTCAAAAAAATCCAAAACGTATTTTTCTGTGGCGGGAAAATGCACCAGTTCCAGCGTGTCTACAGTCGCGTCATAATAGTAATAAAGCCCTTTATACGGGCTATGCCATGAGCCCCAGTAGGATCCACTCGGCAAAAACAATGGGGAATCCACCAAAATAGAATGCTTTGGGTTAGCTACAGATTGAAAAAATCGCCGGCCTTCAATTATATAACCTTTGATTTCTTCAGGGGAATACCCGGTTTCGACCCCTTTTTCGCTTTGCCGGAATACACAGGCCGTGTGGTTTTTACTTCCTCCCAGCTCCGCTACAAACCCGTTAAGGGTGTCTCCTTGCAAAGTGAGTACCTTGCCGGGAGAAAACGTCGTTTGGCTATAAAGCGGGGAAAAGAAGACAACGAACGAGACAAAGAAACCAAAAAAACACCTCAAACTCATTTTGGAAAGAGGGGAAGGATGTACTGGGAAGTAGCGCGCTTTCATGTTTTCTTGTTTGGATACAGGTCAGTTTTATCATTCTAAAATTAAAAAGAAATCCGCTTTCCCCCAAGTGCATCAGATAGGATTCTATGCAAGAAAATAACCCCACCCACTAACGACTAACCACTAACCACTATCCACTAACCACTATCCACTTTTTCCTATTTTCGCGTTCATGAATTTCTCATCCAAACTCATCGAAGGGGCCGTGCAGGCTTTCGCCACCCTGCCGGGCATTGGCCGCAAAACGGCGTTGCGGCTGGCCCTCCATCTGGTTAACAGGCCGGTGGAGGTGAGCGAACAGTTTGCCGAAGCGATCCTCAAGATGCGGCAGCATATTAAATCCTGCGACGTGTGCGGCAACCTGGCCGACGAGCCCGTATGCGGGATTTGCTCGGACACCCGGCGCGACCAGGGCCTGGTGTGCGTCGTGGAAAGCATCCGCGATGTGATGGCGATCGAAGACACCCTGCAATTCCGGGGGCTATACCACGTGCTCGGCGGGGTGATCTCCCCCACTGGAGGGCATAGGGCCTCAAGATCTGAACATCGATACGCTGGTCCGGCGGGTGGAAGCCGGAGGCATCCGGGAACTCATCATGGCGATTAGCCCAACGATTGAAGGGGAAACCACGATCTTCTACCTGTCCAAACTCCTGCGCGGCAAACCGGTTCAGATCAGCACGATCGCCCGGGGCGTGGCTTTTGGCGGCGAGTTGGAATACGCCGACGAACTGACGCTGGGGCGGTCGATCGTCACCCGGATTCCTTATAAAATGCAAGAAGATTGATGCATGACTGAATCGCGCCGGTTCGATCTGTCGGTGGTTATCGTCAACTACAACGTCAAATACTTTCTGGAGCAGGCGTTGTTATCGGTGCGCAATGCCTCCGGCAACCTGCGCGTCGAGGTTTTTGTGGTCGATAACAACTCGGTCGACGACTCCAACGCCCTGGTCCGCGAAAAATTTCCCGAAGTACGCCTCATCGCCAATACCGTAAATGTGGGGTTCGCCAAGGCTAATAACCAAGCCATCCGCGAATCCTCCGGTACCTATGTGTTGCTGCTCAACCCCGATACCGTCGTGGAAGAAGATACCTTCGACCGCTGTTTCCGCTATATGGAGGACCACCCAGGCGTAGGCGGTTTGGGGGTGAAAATGATCGATGGCGCCGGGAAATTCCTGCCCGAGTCTAAACGAGGGTTTCCTACCCCATTTGTCGCTTTTTGCAAAACCTTTGGCCTCTCCCGCCTTTTTCCCCGCTCCAAAACCTTTAACCGCTACCACCTGGGGTTTCTGGATGAAAACCAAACCCATGAAGTAGAGGTACTTGCCGGGGCGTTCATGTGGTTGCGGCGCGCTGCCCTGGACAAAGCGGGGTTGCTCGACGAAGCGTTTTTTATGTACGGGGAGGATATCGACCTGTCTTACCGTCTAGTCCAGGCAGGGTATAAAAATGCCTATTCCCCCGAAACAACCATCATCCACTACAAGGGGGAAAGCACCAAAAAAGGGAGCCTGAACTACGTTAAGACCTTCTACCAGGCGATGATCATTTTTGCCCGTAAGCACTTTCAGGGCCGTCAGGCCCGTTGGTTTGTCTGGATGCTGCAATGCGCCATCTATTTCCGGGCAGGGCTTACCCTAATGGGAAACGGTTTTCGCCGGGCCTCCTGGCCGGTTTTGGATGCCGGGCTGTTCTTCGGTGGGCTGGCCCTGCTGAAGCACCTCTGGGCGGTATACCGGTTTGGCGACCCAGGGTATTATCCGACTTCCTTTCTGTACTTCAACGCCCTGTTGTACACCGCACTTTGGTTGGTCGGGATCTTCTTCAGCGGAGGATATGACGCCAAAGCCCCATTGTCGCGCACCCTGCGCGGTATCGTATGGGGAATGGTACTGATCGCCGCGATTTACGGATTCCTGGACCAGGAATACCGGACTTCCAGGGCCCTGATCCTGCTCGGGACGGCCTGGGCCCTGGGGACTGCGCTCCTGACAAGAGCCATAGCCCACTTTCTGCGTTTCCGAAATCTGAATCTCGGACAGGAGAAAGCGAAAAATTTGGTCATTGTCGGATCGGCAAAGGAAAGCGAACGGGTGCAAGGATTGTTGGGGAAAGCGGGGGTACACGTCAACTATATCGGAACGGCAGCCCCAGGCGAACCCGCTGATCCCGGCGAATACTTGGGCAGGGAAGAACAACTCGAAGAGATTGTCCGCATATACCGGGTGGATGAACTCATTTTTTGCTCGCGCGATATTCCCGCCGGGCAAATCATGCAGTGGATGGCCCGGCTTGGACCAGGAGTGGAATATAAAATCGTGCCGGAAGAAAGCTGGAGCATTATCGGGAGCAGCTCCAAAACCGGAGCGGAGACCTCTACACTATCGATATCCGCTACCTCATCGACGAGCCGCGCCACCGGCGGAATAAACGGCTGTTCGACCTGTTCATCGCACTGGTTTTGCTGCTTACCCTGCCCGCTCAGCTTCTGATTCAACGCCGCTTCCTGCGGTTCTTAAGCAACCTCGCCGCTGTCGCTCTGGGCAGGTACAGCTGGGTGGGATATTGTCCCGATGGCGAGCCCTCCTCCGACTTGCCCAAAATCCGCCCCGGCGTCCTTCATCCTGCCGCCGAACTACCGGAAAGCCTGCGCCATCCAGGCGCCATCCACCGCCTCAATTTCCTCTACGCCAAAGACTATTCCGTGGACATGGACTGGCGGATCCTGGTTTCCAGGTTTCGGGAGCTTTAAGTTGGTTAGGTTGCGAGGTTGCGAGGTTGCGAGGTTGCGAGGTTGCGAAGTTGCGATGAACTCCGTAACTCCGTAACTCCGTAACTCCGTAACTCCGTAACTCCGTAACTCCGTAACTTCGTAACTCCGTAACTCCGTAACTCCGTAACTCCGTAACTCCGTAACTCCGTAACTTCGTAACTCCGTAACTCCGTAACCTCGTAACTCCGTAACTCCGTAACCTCGTAACTCCGTAACTCCGTAACTTCGCAACCTCGCAACTTATACCCCCTCCAGAACCTGCTCCAGATCTTCTTTGGTATGCAGGCTGGTGATTACAATCCGGTGGGTTAACGGATCGTCAGGGGTGGGGTAGGAGAGGGAGGAAATGCGGATTTGCCGGTTTTCCAGTCGGGAAGGGAGGTCGGGATCGAGGCAGCGGAAAGCAGGGAAACCGGGGAAAAAGCGGAATTGCCCGGGGTGAGGAAGGCGTTGAATGAAAAAGTCCAGGTTGGCGTTCAACTGCTGCCGTTGGGTCTGATAGATCTCTCCTGCGTTTAGAAACGCATGCAGGTAGGCTGGCGGAGCGGGAGATGCGCCTCCAAAAAAGGGGCTTTTCCGGATTTGTTCTATCCAATACTCCGGGCCGAGAACGGCGCCTGCCGGAATACCCCCCGCTTTCCCCAGGGAACTGACAACCAGAGCCTCGATTCCGGGGAGCGTCGCGATGAGAGGGTACGCCCCTCTGCCTTTGGGGCCAAGCAGCAAAAAGCCGTGGGAATCGTCCACGACCAATACCACGCGGCGCCGGGGCTGCAAGGCGGCAAGAAAGGAAAGGTCGTAGGGAAATACGCCCAGCGGATCTACTGAATTGCACAACAACGCGAGCGGAGGGCCTGGTTCCCGGCTCATCGCAACAACCCGTTCTGCCCATGCTTCCCAGGAATTGGAAACAGCCCCGTGATCGGTCCACAGTGCCGGATGCACCCCGGGCGCCAGTTCCAGTTGGGTTTCCTGCTGCAAGACCTTGACCAGCAACTGCCCCGCTAACGTCCCGGAGGACAGGGTCAGGGCAGCCTCCGACCCGGCGAATGCAGCAAGGCGGGCTTCCGCCTCCTCGTATACTGGTGGCGCGAGACTGGACCGCCGGGATCCTCCGTAATGCCCGCCATATAGCCCAATCCCTTCCCAAACCAGCGCTTGGAATTCAGGCAGAAAAGGGATGCCCAGGTAAGCCGTGCCGGAGAAGGGTAGGGGCATGGGTTAGGGGTGTATAGGATGTAGAGGATGTATAGGATGTAGAGGATGTAGAGGATGTAGAGGAAAGCAGGGAGGAGTGGACAAATTGCTCCCTGCTCCCTAAAAATCAGCTCATCATATCAAATACCAGCTCCGCTCCGGCGCCATTGACCGGAGGATAGAAGACTTTTCCTTCGTGCATGGTGACGCCAATGGCGATATCCTCCTTGAGGAGCAGGGGGCCGTCCATGTCGACGTAGTCGAGCAGGGGGAGGAGGTGCGCGATGGCGGAAACGCCAACGGTGGATTCCGTCATGCAGCCCACCATGACCTTCATGCCGAGTTCCCGGGCGTGTTGAATCATCCGGCGGGCGGGGGTGAGCCCTCCGCACTTCATGAGTTTGATGTTGATTCCGTGGAAATAGGTATGGCAGCGGCTTACGTCGGTTTCGCGCTGACAGCTTTCGTCGGCAATAATGGGGAGGGGGCATTGCTCGAACAAGCGGCGTTGGCCTTCCCAATCTCCGGGTTTGAGGGGCTGTTCGATGAATTCGACGCCCAGTTTCATCAGCTCGGGAGCATATTCCAGGGTTTGGTCGGCCGTCCAGGCCGTGTTGGCATCGACGCGGAAAAACGAGTTGGTGTGTTTGCGGAGTTCGCGAAGGAGGCCGAGGTCGTTGTCCGTGCCCAGCTTGATTTTATACACCGGCCAGGGTTTTTCCTTGATCCGCTCGATCATTTCCTCCACGGGGCCGATGCCGATGGTGTAGTTGGTCAGGGGGTTATGGTCGGTGGACAAGCCCCAGAGCTCGTAAAGGGGCTTTCCCTGCAGCCGGGCGAACAGGTCGTGCGCGGCAACATCCAGGGCGCATTGCTCAAAGGGGTGGTCCTGTAGGTAAGGCCGCAGTGCCTCCCAGTATTGTTCGGGGCTTTCCAAAGGCGTATTCTCGATTGCCGGACGAAGCCGCTCCAGGGTGACCACCATCTGGCCCAACGTGAGCCCGTAATAGGAGGTGGCTGTAGCCTCGCCCAGTCCGAGGTGTTCTCCTTCCTGCAGGCCAACGATCATCGTCGGCTGAATGTCTCTGGCGCCATGGGCGATGCGGAAGGTATGGCGCAGCAGCAAGTCGTGCGTATGGATAAAAAGACGCATATAAGCAACGTGTTTGATCCGGAAAAGACGGTTAATTGACGAGAATGATCCGGTTGTTTTCGCGGTTGACCTCCATCCGGGTGATTTTGGTGAGGTTGTGCTCGGCAAAGTCGGCGATTTGCACCCAGGTCCGGTCGGCTTTAGGCTTGAATTTGTAGAGCTTGCTTCCGGCAGCCATGAGGATGGTGCCGTCGTTGAGCAGAGCAAAGTCTTCGCTATTGGCAATCGATTCGACGAGCGGGACGGCAGGCGGCCGGTTAACGGAACTCCGGAGGTCGATGCTCATGAGCATCGGTTTTTCACCGGTGCTGCTTTTCTGAAGGTAAATGAGGTTATTGGTAAAAGGTAGTAAACGGAAACAACGGCCAATATGGTAAGCAATCGGTGTGACGTTGTCGGTCTCCGGAATACCCAGGGCGAGGGTGTTGGGCGTGTCGTTGAGGTGCAGGGCTACCAGGCGTTGCGTGATAAACTCGTAGTACCCCACATTCGTGTAATTCTGGAATACCGGATGCGATCCTGTACCTCCAAACCCCGAATTGGGCACCTGCCAAAGCCGGATAAGCGTGTCCTGGCCGAGAAATTCCATGCGTACGATATAGTAGTTGGAATACTCAAAATAAGGCTTCCTGGGAGAATACTCTCCTTCGTAGGTGTTGGTGAGCTTGATCAGGCTGCTGTCCCGAAGAGAGACCCGAACGATATCCGGTTGTTCATCCTGAGGATTTTGGGAAGAAAAATACACTTCGTCGGCGGACGCGAAGAACGGGTGGTTGTTGTATCCGTTGGCGTTAAAGTAGGTCAGATACCGCGGTTTGACAAACTGAAATAACGTGTCCCCCTGACGGCGCAGGTCGAACAGGTACAGGTTGGTCACAGGCGCCTGGGCAAAAAGCTGATGTGCAATTACCCACCAAAAAAAGAAGAAGGATAGGATTCTCATGCCGGTTGGATTCGTTTGGCGCTAATTTAAGAGAATATTGGGAACTTTTAGGTTTGTCTCCTTTCCATCCTGGGGCTGTCTCAAAAGACCAGTCTTTGCCACCGGCAGGAAACTATTTTTTGGCGGCCAGGGGCAAGACCGACCTTTTGAGACAGCCCTGTTGAAAAAACTTGAAAAAATGTGTGCGGTTTTTTTGCTCATCCCTGGATTAATCTTTAGGTTTGCCGCATAACGCTTCGAATCTATGCACGCTGCAAGCAACAATGGATATTATTTTTTCAGCTTTTACTTTTACGGCCAACCGTAAAGGGATTGCTGGATTTTGTTGTTCAGGCAGCTGAAAGATAAAAGAAAGGGTCCCGGAAACGGGACTTTTTTTTTGCCCTAACCCGAGGGAGGCGTTTGCGCGCCGGCCCTCCCAAACCAAAACCAAATATGAAGCATCACCCTGACCGGTTCGTTGCCGGTTCGAGCGTTTTTGGTTTTTATTTTTATTTCAACGGCTCCTGAGGGACTTCCAGCTCCGGGCGGTTTGCCGCCTTTCGTTCTGGAAGTCCCGCATCGCCGGGACTTTTTTGTTCACTTAAACTGCATAGCGCATGTTCTCTTCTTTACCCGAACCTTCTCCCATTGCCGCCGGCGCGGAGCCCGAGCCGCTGCGGGTCTGCATCCAGGGCTACCCCGGAGCATTTCACGATATCGCCGCTCGTTTCTGCTTCGACGGCAGGCCGCTGGATATCGTTCCCGCCCTGACGTTCAACGAACTGGTCCGCCGGCTCGTGGAAAAAGACGGCGTAGATACCGGGCTGATGGCCATCGAAAACACCCTCGCGGGCAGTCTGATGGCCAACTACAAACTGTTGAACCAGGCTTCCCTGAAAATCATTGGAGAAGTATACTTGCGCATCAAACAAAACCTGATGGCCCTCCCCGGTCAGTCGATCCAGGATCTGACCGAAGTGCATTCGCATCCCATCGCGCTCGACCAGTGCCGCGAGTATTTCCAGCAATTTCCGCATATCCGGTTGATCGAGATCGAAGATACCGCCCTGGCGGCTTACAATATCCAGTCAAAAGGACTAAAAGGCATTGGGGCCATCGCCAGCGCTATGGCTGCGTCCATGTACGGCATGGAGATCCTGGCCCCCAGTATCGAGACGAATAAACTCAATTTTACCCGCTTCCTGGTCCTCGCTCATGAAGACGCCGCTCAGCCCGTAGCCGGAGCAGATAAAGTATCGATCAGCTTCGCCACCGGACACACCGTCGGCAGCCTGTATAAAGTGCTCGCCGTTCTCGCCGCCTACGGGGTCAACCTCACCAAAATCCAGTCGGCCCCCATTATCGGCAAACCGTGGGAATACCTGTTTTTCATCGATTTTGTAGTAGAAGGGAACGTAGGGTACGATCAGGCAATCGATGCGATCCGCCCCCTCACCCACGAACTTAAGATCATGGGCGCGTACAAGCAGGGACAGTTGTATGAGGATTAGATTAGACGTTAGAGGTCAGACTTTAGAAGCAAGAACGCCTTATGCCTTACGCCTTGTGCCTGGTTAATTACGCCTTCAACTTTTGAACTCATTACCATGATGCACCCCATCATCTCCCCTGCCAGCCGCATGGGAGTCGTCGAAGAATACTACTTCTCCCGCAAACTGCGGGAAATCGCCCGGATGCGCGCCGAAGGCAAACAGGTACTTAATTTGGGTATCGGGAGCCCGGACCTGCCGCCGGCAGAGGCCGTCATCGATGAACTGGCTCTTCAGGCCCGTCGGCCCGACGTCCATGCCTACCAAAGCTACAACGGGATCCCGGAGTTGCGCCGGGCGTTGGCGGAGTGGTACCAGACGTATTTTGAGGTAGACCTCGATCCGGAAGGGGAAATTTTGCCCCTGATCGGCTCCAAGGAGGGCATTCTTCATATCTCCATGAGCTACCTTGAGGAAGGAGACGAAGTCCTGGTTCCGAACCCCGGGTACCCCGCCTACCGCTCGGTAGCGCACCTCACCGGCGCCAAGATCCGGGATTATTTCCTGGAAGCGGACCGGAACTGGATGCCCGACCTGGATGCGCTGTCTGCCGCCAACCTGAACAAGGTCAAACTGATGTGGCTTAATTACCCCAACATGCCGACCGGCGCACAGGCCGATCCGGGGTTTTTCGCCGATCTGGTCGCCTTCGCCCGAAGCCATGGCATCCTCCTGGTGAACGACAACCCCTATACCTTTATTCTGAACGAACACCCCGTCAGCTTGCTTCGCACCCCGGGCGCCATGGATGTCGCCCTGGAACTCAATTCACTCAGCAAAGCCCACAACATGGCGGGCTGGCGGATTGGGATGGTCGCTGGCCGGAAGGTATACCTGGATACCGTCCTGCGTTTCAAAAGCAATATGGATTCCGGAATGTTCAAGCCCCTCCAGCTCGCGGCCGTCCGGGCGCTTCAGCAACCGCCGGAATGGTACCAGGAATTGAATGCGGTGTACCGCCAACGGCGGGATCTCGTATACCAACTCCTCGATGCACTCAATTGTGCTTACGACCCAGGTCAGGTAGGCATGTTCGTGTGGGCCCGCATTCCGCAAGGATACGACGACGGGTTTGCCCTCTCGGATGAGGTCCTGGAAAAAGCCCACGTATTCCTTACGCCAGGGGGGATCTTTGGCTCCCAGGGCGACCCCTATATCCGGATTTCCCTGTGCAGCGACCGCGAACTTTACGCGGAAGCGCTGAAACGGATAAAAGAACATATAACCAACTCAAACGCATAAATTTTTCCCTACTATGACTATCGCGATCGTAGGCATCGGATTGATCGGAGGATCTTTGGCGATTTCGCTCAAAGAAAATGGCTTTGCAAAACGGATCATCGGGGTAGACGTCAGCCAGGAAAACCTGGACAAGGCCGTTCGGCGGCGGTTGATCGACGAAGATGCCCCTATGGACCAGGCTATCCCCAGGCCGACCGCATCGTCGTCGCCATTCCGGTCGATGTCATGGTGCACGTGATTCCCAAAATCCTCGACCAGATCAAGCCCCATCAGGTCGTGGTCGAAGTGGGTTCTACCAAAGAAAGCCTTCTGGAAGGACTCCGGTCCCATCCAAACCGGGGAAGGTTTGTTTCTTCCCACCCCATGGCGGGAACCGAGTATTCCGGACCGGAAGCGGCGATCCCCAATTTGTTTGACCAGAAGTATACCGTTTTATGCGAAACGGAACGCAGCGACCCCGACGCGGTGGAATTGGTAGAGCGCATGTTTCGTTCCATCCCCATGAAAATAGCCCGTCTGGACCCGGCGTCCCACGATGTCCATACGGCCTATATTTCCCATATTTCCCATATCAGTTCTTTTGCCCTTGCCCTGACGGTATTGTCCAAGGAGAAGGACGAGGGTCGGATTTTTGAACTCGCCAGCTCGGGTTTCAGCTCCACCGTTCGCCTGGCGAAAAGCTCCCCCGATATGTGGGTGCCCATCTTCCGCCAGAACCGCGATAACGTCCTCGACGTGCTCGACGAACACATCAATCAGCTCTCCCGTTTCCGCAGTTTGCTGATTAAAAAGGATTTCGATACGTTTTATCAACTTATTCAGGAAGCGAATTCGATCAGGAAAATTATTTCATAACTCGATGTACGAAGTACGATGTACGAAATAACCCTACATCCTTTACATCCTTTACATCCTCTACATCCTCTGCATCCTCTACATCCTTAAGATCCTCAACTTAAAAAAAATGCAAATGAACATCCAACCCATCTTCGACCGCCCCAACAACCGTCCGGTGTTGATTGCGGGGCCTTGCAGTGCAGAAACAGAAGAACAAGTGCTCCAGACGGCCAGGGAACTGGCGCAGTTAGGCTACGTAGACCTCTTCCGCGCCGGTATCTGGAAACCGAGAACCCGTCCGGGGGAATTTGAAGGCATCGGGACCGTCGGTCTTGGCTGGTTACGCAAAGTAAAGGAAGAGACCGGCATGAAGACGACCACCGAAGTGGCCAACACCCAGCACGTATTTGAAGCCCTCAAGTACGGGATCGACGTGCTTTGGCTCGGCGCCCGGACTACGGTCAATCCGTTTTCCGTCCAGGAAGTGGCCGACGCGCTGAAAGGGGTAGATATTCCGGTGATCGTCAAAAATCCGGTCAACCCAGATCTCAAGCTCTGGCTCGGCGCCGTGGAGCGAATCTATAATGCAGGCATCCGCCGCATCGCGGTCATCCACCGGGGATTTTCCCACCATGGCGAAACGTCCTACCGCAACGTGCCGCGCTGGCAGATTCCCATCGAATTGCGCCGCTTGTTTCCCGACCTGCAGATCATCTGCGACAACAGCCACATCTGCGGTCGCCGGGACACCTTGCTGGACATTGCCCAGCGCGCCCTGGATCTCAACTACGACGGTCTCATGACCGAAGTACATCCACGTCCGGATGAAGCCTGGAGCGATGCCGCCCAGCAGATCACGCCCGCCCAGTACGGAGACCTGGTCAGCCATCTCAAACTGCGCCAACTCAGCTCCGACGACCCCGAGTACGTGCACAACCTCGAACACCTGCGCCACGAGATTGACGAGATCGACGAAGAGCTCCTCAACCTCCTGGGCCGCCGCATGCAGCTCGCCGAAGGCATCGGCCGCTACAAAAACGCAACAACATCGCCATCCTCCAAACCAACCGCTGGACGGAGATCCTGGACCGCGGCATCGCCAAAGGCAAGAATAAAGGCCTGAGCGAAGATTTCGTCACCATCCTCTTGCGCTCTATCCACGAGGAATCCATCAACCATCAGGAGAAGGTGATGGGGGAGGAGTAGACGGTGGACGGGAGACGGTGGACGGTGGACGGTGGACGGTGGACGGGAGACGGGAGACATTGGACGTTGGATGGGGCTGTCTCAGAAGACGGTTTGTGCCCAAGGCAGCAAAAAAAGAAACTAAAATTTCATGCCAGAGGCAAAAAATGGTCTTTTGAGATAGCCCCCTATTTGTTGGCAGCCTGGGGCTAAACCGGTCTTTTGTGGCATCCCCTGGCTCAGGTATTCGCGATGAAAAGGAGCTCTTCCTGACGAAGGGGAGGTCATGTTCAGGGTAAGGCGATAGGAAAATACCTGATTCATGGTATTGGATAATTTCATCAAAAAGAAGTAGCTTTGCTATTAAAAGTAGCTTTTACTAGTTGAAAGCGCTGTTGGATTTTTTCGCTTTTACATCCTGCCCCTCTTGTGCAGTTTTAAAGCCCTGACCCCTGAATTAGGGTTTGCTTATTCCGGTTTACTCATGAAAAAAGACGGCGCCTGTCGCGTCGTTCCAAACAAAAAGGTTGAATTTTTCCCCCCTTGGCTTTTGGGCCTCAGGGGGTATGTGTTTTATTGATATACGAAACAAATCATCTCTCATGAAACAACCTGTACGCCTTATTTTTACCAAGTGGCGCTTTTGGGGTATTGCGCTTGCTCTTTTCGCAATCCCCTTTACAAGTACCGCCCAGACTTGGGATCAGGTGCTGAAAGCGCTGGCTTCTGATGCAGGGGCAGACGATCAACTAGGGTATTCCGTTGCCATAAGCGGCGACTACGCCATTGTTGGGGCCTGGATGGATAATATTCCGGGCGGGATCATTGGGGATAAGATCGATGCGGGGTCGGCCTATATTTTCGAACGGATTGCCGGTACCTGGACTCAGGTGCAAAAACTGACCGCGAGCGACGCGGTTGCGCTCGACTTATTTGGTTCTTCGGTATCCATTAGCGGGAATTACGCGATTGTTGGCGCGCGGGGCAAAAATTTCGCTCGAGGAGCAGCGTATATCTTTGAACGCATTGCTGGTACTTGGACCGAAGTTGAAAAGATCACCGGTTCGGATGCCGATTTAGGCGGCGGCTTTGGAACTTCCGTTTCAATCAGCGGCGACTACGCCGTTGTCGGCGCTCCAAATAATGATTTAGCTCGCGGCGACGCGTTCATCTTCCAACGCTTAGGATTGAATAACTGGGCACAAACCCAGGAAATTAATGCCTCTGACCGGGCCATTGGGGACCAGTTCGGGTTTTCTGTGGCCATCGATGCGACGTATGTCGTTGTCGGCGCCAACAGAGACGATATCGGCGGCGATTCGGATGCCGGGTCTGCCTACTTCTTTGAATTTATTGCCAACACCTGGACCCAGGTCGAAAAAGTGGTTTCCCCGGATACGGATGGCGGCGGCCATTTCGGAAATGCCGTGGCCATTGATGGGACTTATGCCGTCATTGGCGCTCCAGACGAAAATAGTACCGATGGGCAGGCATATGTCTTCGAGAGGCTGGGACTCAATGACTGGGCCCTGGATCAAACGATTGTCTCCAGTGATCTCGGTAGCGACGACAAATTTGGAAACTCGGTTTCTATTAGCGACAACATGATCCTTGTTGGCGCTTCGGACGACGACGTGGATGGGCAAACCAATGCAGGTTCTGCTTATTTCTTCGAACTCCAATGCGATAATTCTTGGTCCCAGCTTCAAAAAATAACTGCTTCGGATGCTGACCCGCTTAACTATTTCGGTTTTTCGGTTGGAATTAGCGGCAGGCACGCTCTGGTTGGAGCCCCCTGGGCTACCAATTCCCTTCAAACCTTAATCGCCGGTTCGGCTTATTTTTATTACTCCGAAACCTTATGCGAAACCGTTGGAAAATACACCGGCACTGCTCCGTATACCATGCGCATGGACTTTACCGGGATCGTACCGCTCAGCCCTCTGGACGATACGGTCTGTTCCAGAGAAGAAATCCAGGTGGATGTGTTCCTTTCCAACCCAGGGAATTGGGTGGAAGGCGTGGATTATCGGTTTGAAATCGTTAGCGTTGATTACAACGGCGTTACCAGTAGCGTAGGTTATGCTGCTGAAGATGTCGTGTCTGAAGTTAAAGAAACGCTGACCAATGTCCAGGGTTCGACCGTTGAGGTTACCTATAACTTGGTCATCCGGATCTTAGATTGCGGACAACCCACCGACGAACTGTGCGGGCAGCGATTTATTCGTATTGCTGTTGATCCGGAACCTGTTGGCAAACCCGACGCCAAAACCATCTACACTTGCACCGAAGTAGACTACGACCTGCAGGCTAACGTGAACAACCTGGGCAATGGCGTGGCAAGCGCGTTTACCTGGTACAGCGTGGATGCCGTAGGATCTGCTACCCAAAAAAATAATCCCTATATAGAGGGAGAAACCTTTACCTCGGCCACTCCCGGCGCGGGTCCGGTCATTACGGACGTGCTGACCAACCTGACTAGCGTCACCCAAACGATCATCTACCGGGTCGTCCCCACCAGCCTAAAAACCTGCGAAGGCGATCCCTTCTATATCACCGTCACGGTTCGGCCGAAAGTGCAGTTCGATTGCGTTGGCTGCGGCAGCAAGATCAACGTGACGCTGGACGCAACGACGTGCAGCGCGGAAATAACCCTGGATATGGCCCTGCTGAACGTAGCAGCATGCGCTGCGGCGAAAGATATCCCTGTGAGCTTGATTTACGAGGCGCTGGAAGTGGTGGTGGACGACGGGGTTGGCGCCGACAACATCGTGACCTGCCCTGGGCAGCATAGGTACCTGGTACGTCTAAAGCCGGGGTACGAGAACTGCCTGATCTGGCAGCCGTGCTGGGGCATGGTAAATGCCGAAGACAAATCGGCCCCGCTGTACACAAGCTGGATCGGCAAGTGCAACGTGGGTACGCTGGCGGTCCCGGGCCAGACGGAGCTGCTCAATGGACATTTTACAAACTCCACCGCGGCCTTCCTGTGCCTGAATGCGGAGGAGTTGTTTAATAAAGAACAAACCTGGAAAGACGCAACCAGCGCGCTGTTTGCCGGCCGTCCGGTATTTGTGGATGCCTGCCATAACAACTATTGCCAGTGCTTCACGACGCTGAAGGCGACGGATGAGCTGACGTACTTCACGTGCGAAGAGATTGGGTCAACGTATCCGGGCGTTCCTTCGGGCTACGAGGCATGGGCGCGGCTGAAGCGGACGTTCACGGCGACGGATTGCTACGGCAACTTCGTACAGGGGTACCAGCACATTTACCTGGTGCGCCCGCAGGCGGTCACGTTTGGCAACGAGTTGCTGAAGAGCCTGAAAGCGCAGGTAGCGGGTAAATGCGACGCGATCGTAGAGGATTACGATGCGCCTAAAGACAACTGCTGCGGCGAGGTAGACTACGAACTGGATCTGGCGTGCCTGGTAGGGGGCGACAAGTGTGCAGCACCCACAGCGGAAGAAATGCTGCGGCTGTTCAAGACCAAACTGCGGATCCAGGATTCGCTGGATTGCGTGACAGACCGGGGCTACGCGTTCTTTGCCGAAGGGGCAGATTCTAAATACAAGCTTTTGGGCTGCAACTACAGTTTTGATGCGCAGGTGGTGAACACGTTCCCGGTATGCGGCAACGGGAAGAAAGTGCTGGTGAAGCTGTCGTACTTCGACTGGTGCAATCCGCAAGAAGAGCACGGGTTGGAGAACTGCACGTACGTGCTGCTGAAGTGGTACGACACCCAAGCGCCGGAGTTTACGGATGTGCGCAAAGTGAAATACGAGGAGCCGGAGCGGATGTGCAAAGACGATTTTGCGATGGCACAGAACGTGCCGGTATCGGTAATTTCGACGGGAGCAATGGACTGCACGGCGTCGGTGTTTACGGACCGGGCAGGTTTGCTGGAATACCTGGGCTGGCAGATCAAAGATAATTGCGATGGGAACCCAAGCGTGAGCGTGCTCAAGATGGAGCGCTGGGGCTTGGAATATGCCTACGGGATTCCGCTGTCGGCGGATTCATGCTGGTACGAGGAGACGTATCAGGTGATGGTGGTAGGCGGCCGTCCGGTGGTAACCGGTTTGGCGCCTGGCTTGTACCGGTTTACGGTAGAAGCGTTTGACCACTGTTATAATAAAGCGACCAAAGCGTTGTACTTCCGGGTGGTAGACAAGATCGCCCCGGTGATGAAGTGCGACGATCAGCTGAATATCACGCTGTCGAACGCGCAAGGAGCGGGCTACGGGCAGCAATACCCAACCCAGGGTTACAACTACTACGGCTACGCCCGGGTGAACAAAGCGGACGTAGACGAAGGCAGCTGGGATAACTGCGGTATGGACCGGATCAAACTGCGCCGTTCGTACGACGCGGCTTGCCAGGCCGATTTCCTTGCTAAAGGCTACGGCTAAGGCGCTAAGAGACGGCGAGATTGATCGAAGCAGGCAATGACGGCTGGGATGAGAACGGCGACGGCACGCTGCAGGACCACGAGAAATTCGTATCCGTAACGCGCAGCGGCGTAACGGCGATCATGACGCCGTGGCTGGATTATGCGGAATTCTTCTGCTGCGACCTGGGCAACAAAGTAGTTGTTGAACTGGGCGGCTGGGACAAGAGCGGCAACTTCAGCTACTGCTGGAGCGAACAGCTGATCGAAGACAAAGTGCTTCCTACCTATATCCTGCCATGGCCTGTAACGATCAAGTGCACGGACCGTGCATGGGTTGAAGGGCTTCTGACGGCAGCTGGCAAAGGCGCTATGGATGTAACGAGCAGCGACTACCAGAGCCTGGTATCTGCAATCCTGACCGCACAAGGCGGTGCGCAGAACGTGCTGGTAACGATGAGCGGCAACGACTGTAAGAATACGGCCGTTAAGGCGACGGTAAGCACCAACCTGCACTGCGAAGCAGGCACGGTAACGGTGAGCTACGCGTACACCAAGACGACGAGCAAAGGCGACGTAACGGGGTCGATTGGTACGGTAGTAATTACGGTACAACCGGTACACGAGTACAATATGATGTTCCCAGCGGATCTGGAAGGGGATTGTTCGAACCTGCGCGACACGGCGAACGTGATCGACGGGGGCGAACTGTCTTGCGACGTGCTGGCAGTGAACGTAACCGACAAGCGGTACAACGGGGCTACGCTGAACGGGGCTCCGGTAGCGGAGTGCTACAAGATCTTCCGTACGTTTACGGTGATCAACTGGTGCCAGTACGACGAGCGTTGCGGGGAGCCGATGCAGTATGCGATCGTGGTACCCCGCGACCCGAACGACAACGGGACGAACTGGGATGATGCCGGCGGGGTGAACGTCCTGGTTCGGGATAAGGATATGGATGGGGACGAGGAGATCTACTACGAAGACGAAGATGGCACGGTAGCCTACCCGAACGACGAGGTGAACTGGGCAAACCAGGGCCCGAAAACGGTGAGCGACGACGACGTATACTGGTATGACGAGCGGGGGGAATCCTATCCCAAAACGTGCGCGTACGCCAGCTACGGCAACAACGGCGACGAGTACTTTGCGTTCATGTTCACGCAGTACATCTTCGTACGACCAGGTACGCCCTGAAGTGCTTGATCCATCCGAGCAGGTATTCTATCAAAACAAGAACACGTGCTCTAGTACCGTAGCCATTGAGTTTGCTGCTCAGGATCTGTGCTCGGGCGCTACGGAAGTCCAGCAAGTACCTGCTGTAGCGGGCAACCTGGCGATTGAACGGGTGAAGCTGAATGGCGGCGAACTGCCTTCCTACCTGACGGTTACGCCTGCGCATGCGCTGAATGGCGACGACAAAGGCACGAACGCGTGGGTGGTAACAGGCACGGGCGATGCCAGCCAGCTTCCGATCGGCGACCACAAACTGACGGTGATCGTACGCGACGATTGCGGCAATTTGTCGCTGGCCAAAGACATTCCGTTCTCCATCAAGGACACCAACGGCATTGCTCCGATCTGCTACCATGGCTTAAGCACGGATTTGATGAAAGATCCGGATACGGGCGAAGGCGCGATGGCGATCTGGGCTACGGACTTCAAAGCAAGCGACGTACAGGATTGCAACGCCAAGACGGTAGGAGTGAAGGAGAACATCCCGGATAATCAATATTACGTAGTGAAAGACAGCGGCGCAGACGGGATCGCAGACGGCGTATGGGATAGCCACGACGGACTGAACGAAGCGGGCATCCCGATCGAACCGGCAACGTCGGTGATTTTTGATTGCGACGATGCGAAGGTGACGCAGGTAGCGGTGCGGTTGTACACCAAAGACGCGCTGGGCAACTGGGCATGGTGCGAGACGTACGCGATCGTGACGGATGCGCGCAAGGTATGCCCGAGCGCGGCGGCGTCGGCAGCGATCGGCGGAGCGATTACCACGGAGAACAAAGAGAGCGTGGAAGGGGTAGAAGTGGCGCTGTCGGGCCACAGTTCGGTGACGAAGATGACGGGCCGGGACGGAGAGTTTGGGTTTAGCGGGGTGACGCTGGGGTATGACTACTCGGTGACGCCGCACCTGGACAAGAACCCGCTCAACGGGGTATCGACCTTCGACCTGGTGCTGATCACGAAACACATCCTGGGCGTACAGCCCCTGAATAGCCCGTACAAGTTGATCGCAGCGGATGTAAACAACTCGCGTTCGGTGACGACGCTGGACCTGATCCAGCTGCGCAAACTGATCCTGGGTATCGATACGAAGTATGCGAACAACACGAGCTGGCGTTTTGTGGACCGGACGTTCAAGTTTGCCGATCCATCGAACCCATGGAAGACGCAGTTCCCAGAAGTAGCGAACCTGAACGACCTTGCTGCAGATGCGAAAGCGGACTTTGTGGCGGTGAAAGTGGGCGACGTGAACGGCAACGCGGTAGCGAACAGCATCGTGCGCACGGCGGGAACCTTCGAACTCAAAGCCGAAGACCAGGAGTTGAAAGCCGGGAATGAATACCGCATCGCTTTCACGGGCGACCTGAAGTCGGATCGAAGGCTACAGTTTACGCTGGGCTGGACCTAAACAACGTGGAACTGGTGGACATCGAGTACGGAGCGTCCAAAGCGGAAAACTTTGGGATCTTGCGAAGGAAGGGATGCTGACGGCGAGTTGGAACGGCGATGCCAGGAGCAACCCTTGCCCTACGGGGACAGGAAGCCTTCGGCTACGGTGGTGAAGGCCAAGCGGATTGGCAAGCCTGAGCGAGGTGTTGAACATCAACAGCCGGATCACGGCAGCGGAAGCGTACCGCCAGGGAGGCGACTACCTGAGCGTATCCCTCGCCCTAACGCCTCAACGCCCTAACGCCTCAACGCTTTTCGCCTTAAACCAGAACACCCCGAACCCCTTCCAGGGCGAGACGGTGATCGGTTTCACCCTGCCAGTTGCAGGAGAAGCAACGCTGACGATCCAGGATGTAACGGGCCGCACACTGCGGGTAGTGAAAGGTCAGTTTGCGCAAGGGCATAACCAGGTAACGCTGAAAGCCAGTGAGCTGAATGCCACGGGGGTACTGAGTTACACCCTGAAAGCAGGGGAGTATACGGCAACGAAGAAGATGATTATACTGGAGTGATTTTAGTGGTTAGTGGTTAGTGGTTAAGCTCCTTCCTAACCACTAACCACCAATCACTAATCACCAAAAAACGGGGTTATGGACCAAGTCCATAACCCCGTTTGGTTTTCTGGGTGGCTTCCTGCCGTGCGGCAATCTGAAGATTTCCCAAGCTGTAGTCTGAGGACTACAGCGAACATAGTAGGATGCGGCAATCTGAAGATTTCCCAAGCTGTAGTCTTCAGACTACAGCCAACAGAGGGCTGTATCCCTTCCCCTTGGCGCTCAGCCATCCTTACGCCCTACGCCTTACGCCTTACGCCTTAGACCCCCTATCCCTGCTCCCTGCTCCCCTAACCACTAATGCACTCAACCACCAACCACTAACCACCAACCACCAACCCCGGAAAAGCTCTACTCCTCGCTTAAAAGCTGTTCCATGGAAATTTGGAGCGCTGTAAGCTTCCTGCGGAGGCGGTGGCGGGTTTTTTTAACAGAGTCGGGCGATATCCCAAGCATAGAGGCGATACCCAAGGTATCCAGGCCAAGCTTCATCAGCAGGATAAGACGGGTTTCCGAAGGGGTCAGGCTTGGAAAACGGGCGTTTAATCGATGCAAGAAATTGGGGTGTACTTTGGAGAACCGCTCCTGGAACTGCTCCCAGTCTTCCCGGGTAAGGATAGGGGACGCTGCTAGTCTGGTTTTTGAGGCAAAGTCCTCATTTACGGATTGTTGCCTTTCAAATTCTTCAAGTATTCGCGTTTTTTCCAGCAGGCGTTGCGTGGTTTCCTCAAGCCTGAACAGATGGAATTGCCGCTCGTGCTCGGCCTTTTGGCGTTCCATCTCCTGTTGTTTTTCCAGTTCTTTCAATTCATGCCGGTGAATTTCGGCCTGGAGTTTAGCCTCTTGCTGTTCGAGCGCAAGGTGGTATTCCAGCTTTTTTCGTTTTTCCCGTAGCCTCCAAAGCCAAATGCCCAGGCTGGAAACGATTGCGATATAACACAAATAGGCCAGCCAATGCCGGTACCATGGAGGCAGGATCCGGATGCGAATCGAGGCGGGTTTTTCCGACCATACGCCGTCGTTATTGGAACCATAGACAATAAAGGTATATTTCCCCGGAGGCAGGCTGAAATAAGTGGCTTGCGGTTCGGTGCTGAGGTGGATTTCCTTTTTCTTTTCCAGCCCTTTCAGCCAATACTTGTACTGGTTCTTGGAGGGGGCGGTGAACTCCAAAGCGGCAAATTCCAGGGTGATGTTGTTTTGGTGAAACGGCAGCGTGATGGATTTACAAAAGACGATATTTTCTTTTAGAATACCGGTGCTGTCGCCGGCTTCAACCGGTTTGTCGTTGATTATTAGCCCGGTGAAGCGAACTTTGGGCCGGTTTGGGTTGGTTTTGATATGGGCTGGGTCAAAAACGTTCATCCCATTGACTCCCCCAAAATAGAGGAATCCATTACCATCTTTGGCGAAAGCGGAGGTATTGAATTCGTCGTCCTGGAGGCCATCGGATTTATGGAAGCTTTTAATTGTTCCCGTCTTCAGGTTGTAACGGATCAACCCTTTGTTGGAACTGAGCCACAGGTTGCCGGCGTGATCGGGCAGAATGCCATAGATGACATTATCGGGGGTAGGAATATGGGTAAATTGCCCAGTGCGGATATCAAAAGCATTAAGCCCACCGCCTTTTGTCGCAACCCAAAGGATGTTGGCGTCTTTGGGGTCGGTCAAAAGACTGACGGTAAAGTTGTGGCGCAAGCTTTTGGGATTGCTGGGGTTGGTTTTGTAGAGGGCGGTTTTGGCTTTAAAAACGGGGAAAGCAAGCGGTTGCGCTGAGGTAGATGCTTGCAGTTGGCTGGTCCGCAGGTGTTGTTCAGGATTGGGAAAAATGCGCAGCAAGCCGTCGTCGGTGCCCAGCCAGATGGACTGATCCGCCGTTTTTTCGACCGCATAAATTTGCAAACCATCGAGGCCAACGTGGGAAAAGTCCAAACCCATTGCGGCATTAGTGTCAGGATCGAGGTGCATCAGGACCCCTCCCAAAGGGAAGAGGATCGAGCCATCAGGGTTTACTAAAAACTCATTCGGCGGATGCTGAATTTTGCTGTGGTAGGGTAGGCGATAGGATTTTACCAAGCGGGAGTCCAGATCAGCCAGGATCAGCTGGTTACTTGCTCCAATCCAGACTTTGTTGCGGCCATCCGATCGAACGATGCCCCATCTTATCCGGTCGCTGGAAAGGACGGATTGGAGAAAATCAACATATTCTTGCGGTGCTCCGGAGATGCTGAGCCCGATATTCGGGTAGTTGTTAAACACCAGTACGCCTCTGGGAGTAGTAAGAAAAGGCCGATCAAACCTGTTTTTTTCGTTTGTATTAGCATTAAATACAGTCGTAAGCGGGTTAAACTTGGTTACCCCTGAAACCCCATTCACCGACCAAAGGTTTTTGCTTGAGTCGAGCAGCCAAATGGTGCGTTCATCTTTAATCTCGATGGTCCAAAGCGGCTTGGAAAAAAGAATACGCCATGGGGAGCGCTTAATGGCAAAAGCTTGATAGCGGTCCTGAAGCCTGGTTAAGGCAAATCCTTTTTCCAACTGAAGTACCATCATCCCAGGGGGCACATTATCCACTTTTTGCCAATGCAAACCGCCGCCAGAAGAACGCCAGATTTCACCATGGGTTGTTTGCCAATAATTGGCGCCGGGATCAAATTTATCTGGAATTTGGCGGGATAGTTGCTTGGGTAAGCCTCCTGGAACGGGTAATGGCTGCCATTGGTCCTTTCTCCAGGCAAGTACCTGGTTACCGTCGACCCGGCATAGCGTGCTTTCATCTTCTAAAAGGCCAGTGAACAGATTATCCATCGGCCAGCTTTGCACCTGTATTTGGGCCAGCCACTTAGCTTGTTCCTCTGGAGTAGCCAGAGGCAGGTTTTCCCAAAACCCTTGGGGTACGATGACCCGGCTCAGCCAAAAGGCGCCAACCGGGTGGCGGTGTGACCGCACCCACAAGGATCCATCTGGACTCTTGGCCAGTAACGCGGAGGAAGGCCCCGGCAAGCGCGTTCTATTTTTAATAGTCGATTGGGGGGTGGAAGTAGGATTGGCGATGAATGGCAAGCGAAAGAAACGCCCTGTTTTTTTGTGGTACAGGTTGGCGCCATCCCACATCGTACCGGCAAAGAGGTAGTCATCCAGATCGGCGATGGAATAAATAAAATTCCCGGATAGGAGTTTGGATCAAAAGGATTGGAGGAGCAATTCCAAAAACGATACCCATCGTACCGGCTCAAACCGCCAGTGGGGGTACCCATCCAGATGAATCCTTCTTTATCCTGGGCGATGCAGGTGACGAAACCCTGAGGTAGCCCTTGCTCAACGCCAATTGGTTGCAGAGCAGGGTGCTGTGCTGCCATCTGAACTCCAAGCAGGGTCAGGCAGGTGAAAAGCAGTCTATGTAGTGTCATGGTGGGTGTCCGAGGTGTTTAACCAGTGCAAAATTAAGCATTGGAAAGATGCTGGCAACAATTGTCTACCCGATTGTCCCCCCGCTTTTTTTGTGCTTGCCTCCACCCAGAGCGAACTTTGTTACCATGTTCCATCGTGAACGCTGGTACGATCTGAATATCTCATGAAAACCCTTTGCAAAAATGCGACGACCTGTACGTTCTTTTCCGAAACGTTCCGTTAAGGAAACGACTCCCTTTATTTGCCTGTTCGATGGATAAGGTTCCATGCCATTGTCCTGTTTTCCTTTTTACCGCAAACCTGGCCGGTTATAGGCCAATCGTTGGGTTCGTATTACCAGCGGGGGGCGTCAATCGTTATAGACATCCTTTCGCCTCGGCTGATGGGCCAGTCGTTGCGTGCGCGCTATCAGCCACAGGCGTCGTTCCCTAGGTTTAAAAACGGCCGGTTCTGCTAATTGTCAATAAATGCTTGCGATATTTTTATAAGGGCAAAAGTAAGCAGGGAAAAGAGGCTATTTGGGATTGTCCACCCGATTGTCCACCCCCCTTTTTTGTTCCTTCTTCCTTCTGGTGCGAGCTTTGGCCAGTTCTTACGACCTATGACGACGACCTTAATCCAATTTTGACCACACGAAAGCAAAGAGCAAGGATTTGGTAAGTTTTGCTATCGCATTGGAACACGACCCAGGTGCGAATCCTATGCTTAGCTGCTTTTGATATGGCGCTAAAAATTAATCATTCTCATGAAAAGAAATCTTTACCCAAACAACGTACTCTGGCCCGTTTTGTTACTGGCCTCTATAATGGCTACTGCGCTGTTGGTTTATGGAAAAGACGGCCGGCTGCTTGGTGGATTTTCATTATTCAGGGATGCTGCTCATCCGGAGTTTTTTGGTAAGGCCTTGCCTCTGGTTCAATCCAGTCGAGGGTTGATGAGCAGAGCCAACCAAGAAGTAATGCCAAATCCGGACGGTTCGCCCGGCGAAGCCCTGTACTTCGACGGCGCCGACGACCTCGTCAACTGCGGTCAACCTTCGGCCTTCTCCTTCACCACGGGCGCCATCGAACTGCTGCTCAAAACGACCAATGCCGGCAGCGGATTCCGGGCGCTGGTGACCAAACCCAATGCCTTCGGACTGTACCTCAACGACAACGTCCTGACGGTGTATGATTGGGGCAATGGGCAAATACACACCGCCGGTACCAATACCAGCGTGGTGGATGGCAACTGGCACCACGTAGCCCTGACCTTCGGCCCTCCGGGCGTCGGCAATGCCACCATGTACATTGACGGATTGCCGGTGACCACCTTCACCAAGACTTCGGCCATTCACAATGCTCCCCTCGCCATCGGGGCCGACCCGGGCGGTTCACAGTTTTTTCAGGGCAGCATCGACGAAGTCCGCCTCTGGAACGTGGTGCGCACCCCCGCAGAAATCCTGGCCAACGCCACCGTGGAATTCTGTGGAGCGAGGCCGGGACTGGTGGCCTACTACCAGTTTAACCAGGGCATTGCTGACGGCGCCAACCCCACCGAAACCAGTTTGCTCGACGGAAGTGGAAACGGCCTCAACGGCACGCTCACGAACTTTGCCCTGACCGGAACCACCTCTAACTGGACAGCGCCAGATGGCGTCAGCGCCTCCCCGGTGGTAACCCCCTCGGTGTCTATTGCGGTCTCGCCGGGCAACAGCGTGAACATCGGCACGAGCGTGACCTTCACGGCCAGCCCCACCAACGGCGGCGCCAATCCCGTCTATGTCTGGAAAAACAACAACAATATCGTACTTGGCGAAAACGGGCGCACCTACACCACCACCACCCTGGCCAACGGCGATGTGATTACCTGCGAAATGACTGTGGCCGACGCCTGCGCCGACCCCTCGCAGGCCGTCAGCAACAGCATTCCGATGACGGTCATCATCCCCATTTTTATTGACGGGGACGAGACCTTCTGCAACGGCAGCAGCACCCCCCTGAGCGTACCCGCCGATCCCGCCGCCACTTACTGCTGGCAGGGCTGGCAAAGCGTGGGCGATCCAGGGTTTACGCCCTATGATGCAGCAGAAATCGACCTGGCTGTTGACGGGACTACCCCCTACATATCGTATCAAGACTTTTTGCCGGCAGGTAAGAACATTACGGTACGCAAATGGACCGGCAGCGAATGGGAGGCCGTCGGCAACCCGGGGATAATCAATAGGCAACAAGGCCAGTCCGTAGATGTCTCCAGACTGGCCTTTGTGAACGGCGTGCCGCATGTGGCATACACGTTGTCTGCAAGAGCGAACGTGGTGAAATTTGAAGGAGGTGCCTGGATGCAGGTAGGTCCGCCCAATTTTTCACCCGGGAATATCGGCCAACTAAATTTAGTAAACGGGGGCGGCAACCTATACATTGCCTATGAGGACTGGAGCAATGGTAATAAAGCCACCGTCCTGCGTTTCGACGGCGCCGATTGGGTAGCGGCGGGCAACTCCCTTACAGTCTCTGCCGGACCTGTTTTTAATCTTAATTTAGTTTTCAGTGATAATGTGCTCTACACAGCTTTTACGGAGAACAATAAAATTACAGTAAAGAAATTGGATAACGGCGACTGGACACCCGTGGGTAACGAGGAATTTAATGGAGGGATCGCCGCTGCGATGAAACTGGCCCTCGACGGCAGCATTCCCTACGTGGCATACCGTGACCCTAACAATGGAAACCAAGGCGTGGTCATGAAGTTCGACGGTACCAATTGGATTTTGGTGGGCAATGTTGGTTTCACCGGAGAAATTACACTATATACTGATCTGGTCGTCCGTAATGGAATCCCTTATTTTGCGTTCAGGGATGCGAACTTCAAAACGAGCGTCATTAAATTTGAAAATGGAAGTTGGCAGAACGTGGGCAGCCGGGGCTTGAGCCTTGGAAGTACATCGTTTACCAGCCTTGCCACCGACGGCGATGCGCTTTATCTGGCGTATCAGGATATTGCCTCGGCTTCCGATGCTACCGTGATGAAGTACAGCCTCAATCCCGAATGCCTGAGCATCACCGAGAGTCTCAACGTGAGCCAGACGGGTGTTTACAACGTACTCGTCACTAAAAACAGCAACACCACCGTTTCCGAGCCGAAGGCGGTACAGGCGCTGATTGTAACTCCAGCGGTCAGGATCGTATCTGATGCCCCCGGCAACAGCATCGCCACCGGCACGCCCGTCACCTTTTCGGCCACGCCTACGGATGGCGGCGCCGCGCCCAGTTACCAGTGGAAAAAGAACAACAACAACGTCGGTACGGACAGCCCCACTTATCTGGACGATGCCCTCGCCGACGGCGACGTCATCACCGTGGTGATGACCAGCAACGACCCCTGCGCTATCCCGGCCACGGCCACGAGCGATGCCATTGAGATGGAGGTGTTCGTGCCGTGTTATCAGAATGTTATCGTCAGCGGGTTTTCCGATGACGGTTGTGCCCCCAATCTCAACGGAACGTATTTTTTCGACGAGATAGTCAATGGTGCTCCTTCCTGGGTCAGGTCCGACGGGGCACGTATTTACTGGACTGAATTCTCGTGGGACATAG
The DNA here is from genome assembly GCA_016713275.1 of Haliscomenobacter sp. Lineage (GTDB taxonomy): Bacteria > Bacteroidota > Bacteroidia > Chitinophagales > Saprospiraceae > JADJPL01. The sequence goes on along the minus strand of JADJPL010000004.1, from coordinate 526,327 downwards.
TGGATGCCAATAGTGTTTTTTGGCGCCTGCACCCTGTTTGGTAGTGCCTCGGAGCTGCCGTACTGGTTTTGGGTCTTTGTATCCCTGTTCCAACAATGTGACCCTTTCCGGCGGTTGCGGCATATTGCCTTCGTTGGTACCCCCCTCCGTGTCCATCGCCGCCGACCCAGGCAACAGCATCAGGGCCAGCACGCCCGTCACCTTTTCGGCCACGCCTGTCAACGACGGCAGCAGTGGAGGCATTTACCAATGGTACAAAAACGGCAACCCCGTCGGCAATCCCGAACAAGGGGAGCCCGGGCAAGTATATGTGGACGCTGCCCTCGCCGACGGCGATGTGATCACTGTGGTGATGACCAGCAGTGACCCCTGTGCCGACCCGGCTACGGCTACGAGCAATGAAATTGAGATGGAAGTGGCGCCCATTTTCTTTACCGGCCTCGGCGGCGGCTATTGCAACGACCAGAATACCCCCGTTGTGCTCACCGGCAGCGAAGCGCCCAAGGGTACTTTCTCCGGCCCCGGCATCACCGACAATGGCGACGGCACAGCCCTCTTCGTCCCCGCGGAAGCCGGCACGGGCGGTAAGATAGCCTACACGGTAGGTGGGGCAAGTACGGCCCAACCTGTAGCGGTGTATCGGTGCGGTCAGTTTGGGTTTACAGGTTTGGCAGAATCCTATTGCGATCTCGAAGAGCCTGTTACGTTGATTGGCAGTCTGGCGCCGGAAGGCTTTTTTGATGGCCCTGGTGTTACCGACAACGGCGATGGCACGGCCGCCTTCGATCCTCGGGCAACCGGTAAGATCGGCAACAATAAAGTGCGCTACCTGTTCACGGAGAACTTTAACGGCGCGTGGGTCAAGATAGCGGCCGGAAGGAATCATTCCCTTGCCATCAAAACCGATGGCACCCTTTGGGCATGGGGATCAAACGAAGACGGACAACTGGGAGATGGCTCCACTACCCAGAGCAATATCCCTCTTCAAATAGGCGCCGATAATAATTGGCAAGATATTGCAGCAGGGAGTGGTTTTTCTTTGGCCATAAAGTCCGACGGCACCTTGTGGGCTTGGGGAAAGAATAATTTTGGCGCCTTAGGCATTGGTAACTACGACAATTCGAGTATTCCGGTGCAGGTTGGCATGGGAACAGACTGGGTTGCTATCTCAGCCCGTCATCAGGGCGGCCATGCCTTAGCCCTCAAGGCTGACGGCACCCTGTGGGCTTGGGGAAATAATTTCCAAGGAGCTTTGGGTATTGGCAATAACGACAACGATCGGAATATACCTACGCAAGTAGGCTCTGATTCAGATTGGTCAACCATTAGTGCAGGATCATCCTATTCCATGGCTCTAAAAACAAACGGGACTTTATGGACATGGGGTGGCAACAGTGCAGGGCATCTGGGCCTCGGCAACAATACAAACACAAATACTCCGACTCAAGTTGGACTGGATACCGATTGGAAAAGCATTGATGCCGGCGCATTCAGAAGCCATGCGCTGAAGACGGATGGCACCCTGTGGGGCTGGGGCTACAATGGTTTCAACGTACCCGTTCAAGTTGGTACCGACGGCGACTGGAAAGGAGCGGCCAGTTATGGCCATACACTGGCTATCAAAACCGACGGCACGCTCTGGGCTTGGGGTGATAATAGTGACGGTCAGTTGGGGATCGGCAACAATATCAATACCGCTACCCCTACGCAGGTTGGATCCGAAAATAAGTGGTCCGAGATATCCGCTTCGGAGCATTCGCTGGCCATCAAAGCCGATGGCACCCTTTGGACTTGGGGCAGCAACAGCGAAGGTCAGTTAGGAGATGCTACTTCAGTGGGTAAAAATGCCCCGATACAGGCGGTTTCCGTCAGTACGATTGGAGAAGTAGGTATCTTTAAGTGTCCGCAGTTTACCGGCCTGGATGACGCTTACTGTAGTAGTGATGCCACCATCACTCTGGTTGGCAATTATGGCCCCGAAAGCACTTTTTCCGGCCCCGGCATCACCGACAATGGCGACGGCACCGCCACTTTCGACCCTGCCGCCGCCGGCACGGGTGGGGAAATCACCTATAGTGTCAGTAACACTCCATGGACTGCTATTTCGGCAGGCGCCGATCATAACCTTGCGCTCAAAGGCGACGGAACCCTTTGGGGCTGGGGCTATAACGGCTATGAAGTATTGGGCAACGGTACCGATGTAGACAGCAATGTACCCGTGCAGGCAGGTACGGATACGGACTGGGCCGCTGTATCAGCGGGCGAATACCACTCTCTTGGCGTCAAAACCAACGGTACCCTTTGGGCTTGGGGATATGACGATTACGGCGAGGCTGGCGGAAGCAGTTCAGCTATCCCTGTGCAGATAGGTACGGATACCGACTGGGCAAAAGTCGAAGGCGGCTCCTACCGCAGTTTTGGTATCAAAACCAACGGTACGCTCTGGGCCTGGGGTTACAACGGTGGGGTCTTTGGGGATGGCTCCTCCGATGATTCGGATACTCCCGTTCAAATCGGTACAGATGCCAACTGGGCGAGCGTCTCTACATTTTCTGAGGGCAATCATGTGCTGGGTGTCCGCACCGATGGTACGCTTTGGGCCTGGGGTTATAACTATTACGGTGAATTAGGCAATGGTACCTTTAATGGTAGCAATGTACCCGTCCAGATAGGCGCAGCTACCGATTGGGCAAAAGCAAAAGCCGGAGCATACCATTCGCTGGCTATTAAGACAGATGGCACCCTCTATGCCTGGGGATACAACACTAGCGGCGAGCTGGGCATCGGCAATGAAGACGACAGCAACGTGCCTGTGTTGGTAGGTACCGGCTGGGCAGATATTTCAAGCGGCTACTATGCATCATTGGGTATAAAAACTGACGGCACCCTTTGGGGTTGGGGCTACAACTACTACGGGCAATCCGGCAACGGAACCTCAGATGACAGCAATGTGCCCGTGCAAGCAGGAACTGCCACCAACTGGTCGCAGATTGAAGCAAGCGATGGTTTTGCAGTGGGGCTGCAATCAGACGGGAATCTCTGGGCTTGGGGTTACAACGGTGATGGGTATCTCGGCGACGGCACTTTCGATGACAGCACCGTGCCCGTGCGCATTGGCGAGGAGGTGGTTCCCTTCACCGCTACCCAATCGGTTGCAGTACTGCTCGCCCCCAACAGCATCTCGCTCGCCAACATCTCTGCCGCCGACTGCAACAGCACCACCTGCACCGAAGACGATACCTTCACTGCCGACGTGACGGTGACCTTTGCGGCAAAACCCGCCACCGGGATGCTCTCGCTCAGCGGCCCCACCCTCGTAGGCAGCGTACCGCCCGTGCATGTGGACGATCTCGTGGGCAATACCCACACCTTCACCGGCGTGACTATGAAAGCGGATGGCGCCAATATTGAACTCAGCGCTGCTTTCTCCGAAGGCTGCGCCTACACGGAGCAAGAAGCGGCCTACGCCCCCGCATGCGGCGGCTTTCTGACAACAAACATCGAAGTCACCGGATTCACCAATCCTGACTTTAACGGCACGTTCTTCCCCGCCGGCATTTCAAATGGAGCTCCTGCCTGGAAACGCTCCCCAGGTGGTTTCTATTTAGATATGTTCATTATCTACGATGATTCGGACAAAAGGTGGATCATTGGGGAAGAAGGGAGTATTTCTGAAAACGTTGGCGGATCGCCCACTGAACTGCCCTGCACAGGCTGGGAAGACCTGAACGGGAGCGGCACTCCGACCCTCAGCGGTAGCTGTGGTCTGATCACGAGCCAGAGCCTCGATTGTGCCATCACCAATATCACCATCGCCAACACCTCCGGCTGCAACGACAACAGCACCGTTGCTTCCAACGACGACTACTTCACCACCGACGTCACCGTCACTTTTGCCTACGCACCGGCAGGCGCCACCCTCACACTGAAAAGCGGAAACACGGTATTGGCTACAACTCAAGCCGATCTCACCTGCACGACGACCTACACTTTTGAAGACGTGCAACTGCCCGCCAACGGGCAAGATGTTGTCTTGACTGCCAGTTTCTCCGACGACTGCACCTACACCAGCGGCGTCTTGATGAGCGCACCGCAAGATTGCTCCTGCGAACCCACTTCGGCCTTTACCCTGTGCTCCGAAGATTTAGAGTTGCATGTTGCGCCTGGCGCCTGCTCCGCTACCACCATGTACATGGTCACAGCGAATGGCGCGCCGGCGCCGCTTTATTCCTACGCCTTCAGCGGAGCCACGACCGGCAGTGGAGACGGAACCGGCAGCGGCAGCACCTTTGGTTTGGGGATTACCACCGTAACCATCACCGCAGTCAACGATTGCGGCACTGCTACTTGTTCCTTTAAGATTACCGTGGCAGATAACGAAGCTCCCACGGCCTCCTGCAAATCGCCCTTCTCCATCACGCTGAACAGCGAAGGCAAATACACCCTCGCCGCAGCGGAAGTGAACAATAACAGCACCGACAACTGCGGGATTACGGAATATTCCCTAAGCAAAACGGACTTCACCTGCGCCGATATCGGCAAACACATGGTGACGCTGACGGTGAAAGATGCTGCTGGATTGACGGATGAATGTACGGTGGAAATCACCGTGCTGGCCGGGGAAGCCTGCATCTCGGCCATCGATAAAAAAGACGGGCCGTCGATCGAAGATCCTTGCACCTGCTCAAGCATACAGGATTACTTTGACGAAGAAATCATCATCACGGGCAACAGCAACACAGAAACCTGGATGCTGGAGACGAATACCGGGCTGATCGATCCGAATACGGGGATGCCGTTCCCGGCCATGACGACCCAGTTTGTATCGATAGGGAATAATCAATATAGCCTGGTGGGCCGGCACCAGTCGGGGACGGGGTATTCCATCACCGCGACCAGCGCGTTCTACCCAGGGGTGACGCTGGCGATCGATAACATCTGCTACTACCCCAATCCGGTAATTCTGGACCTTCCCGGAGTGGTTTCGCCGAATGCGGCGCCGTTCACTGTGACGGGCCGGGACAACAATCCCGTCGTAACGGGCAACGGTTTGTTCACCCTTAACGGGATACCCCAGGGTGCTGCGGCCCTTGCGCCTAATGCCTTAAGCCTTGCGCCCAAAAACCTGTCCCAGGGTACGCATACGCTGGCCTACCGGTTCGACGCGGGCCCTGCCGGATCGAAAGATCCTGCTGATCCGGGCTGCGCAGTGACGGTGGAACAGACCTTCCAGGTAGCGGCATGCGGCTGCTCCCGGGTAAATGTAACGCTGGACCCGCTGACGTGCACCTACGCCCTGGAAGCGAAAAACCTGGTGCTGGGCAACTGCGAAGCGGCCACGGTACGGGTAGTGGACAACAACCCGTCGAACGGGAATATCATCGACTGCGCCGGGGAGTGGACGTATGGGCTCTTCGACGGACTGGGCAACCTGATCTGCTGGGGCAAAGTAGTGGCCGAAGACAAATCGGCCCCGCTGTACACGAGCTGGATCGGCAAATGCAACGTGGGCACGCTGGCGGTCCCGGGCCAGACGGAGCTGCTCAATGGACAGTTTACGAACTCCACCGCGGCGTTCCTGTGCCTGAATGCGGAGGAGTTGTTTAATAAAGAACAAACCTGGAAAGACGCAACCAGCGCGCTGTTTGCGGGCCGCCCGGTATTTGTGGATGCGTGCCATAACAACTATTGCCAGTGCTCCACGACGCTGAAGGCGACGGATGAGCTGACGTACTTCACGTGCGACGAGATCGGGTCGACGTATCCGGGGGTACCTTCGGGCTACGAGGCATGGGCGCGGCTGAAGCGGACGTTCACGGCGACGGATTGCTACGGCAACTTCGTACAGGGGTACCAGCACATTTACCTGGTGCGCCCGCAGGCGGTCACGTTTGGCAACGAGCTGCTCAAGAGCCTGAAGTACCAGGTGGCGCAGGCGTCGTGCGACGCGATCGTAGAGGATTACGATGCGCCTAAAGACAACTGCTGCGGCGAGGTAGACTACGAACTGGATCTGGCGTGCCTGGTAGGGGGCGATAAGTGCGCAGCGCCCACGGCGGAAGAGATGCTGCGGCTGTTCAAGACCAGATTACGGGTTGAGGACTCGCTGGATTGCACCACGGGCAAGGGGTATACCTTCTTCCAGGATGGCGTAAGCAGTAATTACAAGCTATTGGGCTGCAACTACAGCTTTGATGCGCAGGTGGTGAACACGTTCCCGGTATGCGGCAACGGGAAGAAAGTGCTGGTGAAACTGTCGTACTTCGACTGGTGCAATCCGCAAGAAGAGCACGGGTTGGAGAACTGCACGTACGTGCTGCTGAAGTGGTACGATAATGTGAAGCCCACGTTTGAAGATGTGCGCAAACCTTCGCCGTTGAAAAGACCATTTGGCGATGGCACCGGAAGTGCCTATCGGTAATTTCGAGGGGCAATGGATTGCACGGCGTCGGTGTTTATGGACCGGGCAGGTTTGCTGGAGTACCTGGGCTGGAAGATCAAAGATAACTGTGCGAAGGGAACCGAAGCGTGAGCGTGGATAAGATGGAGCGCTGGGGCTTGAAGTATGCCTACGGGATTCCGCTGTCGACGGATTATGCCTGGTATGAGGAGACGTATCAGGTGATGGTGGTTGGCGGCCGTCCGTTGGTAACCGGTTTGGCGCCAGGCAGATACAAGTTTCATATCGAAGCGTTCGACCATTGCTACAACAAAGCGGCTACGTATAAGGAGTTCCGGGTCTTGGACAAGATCGCCCCGGTGATGAAGTGCGACGATCAGCTGAATATCACGCTGTCGAACGCGCAAGGGGCGGGGCTACGGGCAGCAATACCCAACCCAGGGCTATAACTACTACGGCTACGCCCGGGTGAATGCCAAGGACGTAGACGAAGGCAGCTGGGACAACTGCGCGATGGACCGGATCAAACTGCGCCGTTCGTACAACGCGGATTGCCAGGCTGATTTCGTTGCCAAAGGCTACGACTGGGATAAGAACAACAAGATCGAAGCCGGCAAAGACGGCTGGGATGAGAACGGCGACGGCACGCTGCAGGACCACGAGAAATTCGTATCCGTAACGCGTAATGGCGTAGCTACGATCATGACTCCTTGGCTGGATTATGCCGAGTTCTTCTGCTGCGACCTGGGCAACAAAGTAGTTGTTGAACTGGGTGGCTGGGACAAGAGCGGCAACTTCAGCTACTGCTGGAGCGAACAACTGATCGAAGACAAAGTGCTTCCGACCTATATCCTGCCCTGGGCTGTAACGATCAAGTGCACCGACCGGGCATGGGTTGAAGGACTTCTGACGGCAGCCGGCAAAGGGCTATGGATGTAACGGGCAGCGATTACCAGAGCCTGGTATCTGCAATCCTGACCGCACAAGGCGGTGCGCAGAACGTGCTGGTGACGATGAGCGGCAACGATTGCACGAATACGGTCGTTGAAGCCACGGTAAGGACCAACCTGCACTGCGAAGCGGGCACGGTAACGGTGAGCTACGCGTACACCAAGACGACGAGCAAAGGCGACGTAACGGGGTCGATTGGTACGGTAGTAATTACGGTACAGCCGGTACACGAGTACAATATCATGTTCCCTGCGGATCTGGAAGGGGATTGTTCGAACCTGCGCGACACGGCGAACGTGATCGACGGGGGCGAACTGTCTTGCGACGTATTGGCGGTGAACGTAAGTGACAAGCGGTACAACGGCGCTACGCTGAACGGGGCGCCGGTAGCGGAGTGCTACAAGATCTTCCGTACGTTTACGGTGATCAACTGGTGCCAGTACGACGAGCGTTGCGGCGAGCCGATGCAGTGTGCGATCGTGGTACCCGCGACCCGAACGACAACGGGACAACTGGGATGATGCCGGCGGGGTGAACGTCCTGGTTCGGGATAAGGATATGGATGGGACGAGGAGATCTACTACGAAGACGAAGATGGCACGGTAGCCTACCCGAACGACGAGGTGAACTGGGCAAACCAGGGCCCGAAAACGGTGAGCGACGATGACGTATACTGGTATGACGAGCGGGGATCCTATCCCAAAACGTGCGCGTACGCCAGCTACGGCAACAACGGCGACGAGTACTTTGCATTCATGTACACGCAGTACATCTTCGTCCACGACCAGGTACGCCCGGAAGTGCTTGATCCATCCGAGCAGGTATTCTATCAAAACAAGAACACGTGCTCTAGTACCGTAGCCATTGAGTTTGCTGCACAGGATCTGTGTTCCGGCGCCACGGAAGTCCAGCAGATTCCAGGCACAAGCGGCAACCTGGCGATTGAGCGGGTGAAGCTGAATGGCGGTGAACTGCCTTCCTACCTGACGGTTACTCCTGCGCATGCGCTGAACGGCGACGACAAAGGCACGAACGCGTGGGTGGTAACAGGCACGGGCGATGCCAGCCAGCTTCCGATCGGCGACCACAAGCTGACGGTGATCGTACGCGACGATTGCGGCAATTTGTCGCTGGCGAAGGACATTCCGTTCTCCATCAAGGACACCAACGGCATTGCGCCGATCTGCTACCATGGCTTGAGCACGGATTTGATGAAAGATCCGGATACGGGCGAAGGCGCGATGGCGATCTGGGCTACGGACTTCAAAGCAAGCGACGTAGCGGATTGCAACGCCAAGACGGTAGGAGTGAAGGAGAACATCCCGGATAATCAATATTATGTAGTGAAAGACAGCGGCGCGGACGGGATCGCAGACGGGGTATGGGATAGCCACGACGGGCTGAACGAAGCGGGCATCCCGATCGAACCGGCAACGTCGGTGATTTTGATTGCGACGATGCGAAGGTGACGCAGGTAGCGGTGCGGTTGTACACCAAAGATGCGCTGGGCAACTGGGCTTGGTGCGAGACGTATGCGATCGTGACGGATGCGCGCAAGGTATGCCCGAGGGCGGCGGCGTCGGCAGCGATCGGCGGAGCGATCGCCACGGAGAACAAAGAGAGCGTAGAAGGGGTAGAAGTGGCGCTGTCGGGCCATAGTTCGGTGACGAAGATGACGGGCCGGGACGGAGAGTTTGGGTTTAGCGGGGTGACGCTGGGATACGACTACTCGGTGACGCCGCATCTGGACAAGAACCCGCTCAACGGGGTATCGACGTTCGACCTGGTGCTGATCACGAAACACATCCTGGGCGTACAGCCCCTGAATAGCCCGTACAAGTTGATTGCAGCGGATGTAAACAACTCGCGCTCGGTAACGACGCTGGACTTGATCCAGTTGCGCAAACTGATCCTGGGTATCGATACGAAGTATGCGAACAACACGAGCTGGCGTTTTGTGGACCGGACGTTCAAGTTTACCGATCCATCGAACCCATGGAAGACGCCGTTCCCGGAAGTAGCGAACCTGAACGACCTTGCTGCAGACGCGAAAGCGGACTTCGTAGCGGTGAAAGTGGGCGACGTGAACGGCAACGCGGTAGCGAACAGCATCGTGCGCACGGCCGGTACCTTTGAACTCAAAGCCGAAGACCAGGAGTTGAAAGCCGGGAATGAATACCGCATCGCTTTCACGGGCGATGTAAGTCCAATCGAAGGCTACCAGTTTACGCTGGGCCTGGATCCAAACAAAGTGGAACTGGTGGATATCGAATACGCAGTGCCCAAAGCGGAAAACTTTGGGGTGTTTGCGAAGGAAGGGATGGTGACGGCGAGTTGGAATGCATTGCTGGGTGTCCTCCCCCCGGCCCCCTCCAAAGGGGGACAGGAAGAGCTCTTCACGCTGGTGGTGAAGGCCAAAGCGGATGTGGCAAGCTTGAGCGGCATACTCTCCATCAACAGCCGGATCACGGCAGCGGAAGCCTACCGCCAGGGCGGCGACTACCTGAGCGTATCCCTCGCCCTAACGCCTCAACGCCCTAACGCCTCAACGCTTTTCGCCTTGGAACAAAACACCCCGAACCCCTTCTCCGGCGAAACGGTGATCGGTTTCACCCTGCCAGTTGCAGGAGAAGCGACGCTGACGATCCAGGATGTAACGGGCCGCACGCTGCGCGTGGTGAAAGGTCAGTTTGCGCAAGGCTACAACCAGGTAACGCTGAAAGCCAGCGACCTGAATGCGACGGGCGTGCTGAGCTACACCTTGAAAGCAGGGGCGTATACAGCGACGAAGAAGATGATTATACTGGAGTGATTTTAGTGGTTAGTGGTTAGTGGTTAAGCTCCTTCCTAACCACCAGCCACCAATCACTAATCACCAAAAAACGGGGTTATGGACCAAGTCCATAACCCCGTTTATTTCTGGGTGGCTTCCTGCCGTGCGGCAATCTGAAGATTTCCCGAGCCTGAGGACTCGCGAACATAGTAGGATGGCAATCAAGATTCCAAAGCTGTAGTCTGAAGACTACAGCGAACATAATGGGATGCGGCAATCTGAAGATTTCAAGCTGTTGTCTGAAGACTACAGCCAACAGGGTAGCGTGCTGCAATCTGAAGATTTCCGAAGCTGTAGTCTGAGGACTACAGCCAACAGGGTAGGGTGCGGCAATCTGAAGATTTCCCAAGCTGTAGTCTTCAGACTACAGCGAACAGAGGTCACTAACCACCAACCACCAGCCACCAACCACCAACCACCAACCACCAACCACCAACCACCAACCACCAACCACCCAAAATGCGTATCTTTCGAAAAAAAACATGGCATACGAAAACCTTTTGATCCAGGATGAGGATGGCATTCTCCTGGTGACGATCAACCGGGAAAAAGCGTTTAATGCGCTCCACCGGCCGACGATGGATGAGCTGGGCCGTTTTTTTGGCGAGGACCTTCCTTCCCGTAAAGGCATTAAAGGAGTGATCCTCACCGGGGCGGGGGACCGGGCTTTTGTTGCCGGTGCGGACATCAAAGAGTTCCTCGAGATGGAAGCGGGGCAGGGCGTTCACATGGCCCAGAAAGGGCAGAATATCTTTTTTCTGATTGAACGTTCTTCGGTGCCGGTCGTTGCAGCGGTAAACGGCTTCGCATTAGGCGGAGGGTGCGAGCTGGCCATGGCCTGCCACCTTCGCATCGCTGGCGAAAAAGCCCGCTTTGGGCAGCCGGAGGTCAATCTGGGATTAATTCCCGGGTATGGGGGCACCCAGCGCCTGATTCAATACATTGGCAAAACCAAAGCCATGGAACTCCTCCTTACTGCCGACATGATCGATGCACAGGAAGCGCTCCGGCTTGGACTGGTCAACGCCGTTGCGCCGGCAGGGGAAGAAATCAGTGCAGCCAAAGCCCTGCTGGAGAAAATAGCAACTAAAGGCCCTGTGGCGATTGCCAAGGTGATCGAATCGGTGAACGCTTATTTCGACGCGCAGTCCGACGGTTTCCACGCGGAGGTGCATGCCTTCGAGTTACCGCTTCCACCCGGGATTTCCGGGAAGGAGCAGCCGCGTTTGTGGAAAAACGAAAACCGGACTTTAAAGGCGAGTAGGGGCCTTTAGGCGCTATTGCTTAGTGCAGATCGCTTTGCTGGGTCTTTAGTTTCCGAATCTGGCGGCGCATTTTTTCGGCGGCGTTGGAAACCGCTTTTTCAAAATTTTCCGCAGCAGCATCCGCATACAGCGTGCTGCCAGGCAAGGCGAGCTCAATCTCCACTTTTCTGGTTTCTTTATGGTTCGTCCGATGGATCTCATCGCGCAAATAAACTTTTGCGCTTTGTATCCGATCATAAAAGACGAGCAATTTTTTTACTTTTTCTTCGATTAATTCCTGGAGCGGTTCGCTGATCGAATAAGGAGCCTGCACATCAATTCTCATACTCCGGTCGTTTTTGCGTTATCAAATAGGTATTACGCGGATTAAATACAGTCTAAAAGGAAGACAAATCTGGAAACATAGGAAATGGTTGGAGGATTTTTGGCGTTATGGATTTGGTTGGCAATGCATTTCTCTCAGATACCTTCAAGATAATTTTTCCTGGCATAAAAACCTCTGACCCATATCAACCGATGGATATGATTTTCATCAGCGAAAAATATAAGGAGGATGACGGCACTGCTTTTTCGGATCGTTGGGTTTGCTCTGCTGGGAACGCTATTCTGGCCCGTATCCCTTTTCGGGCAGCCGCTTATGCCGGAACATTGGGAAGGCATGCTTACCCAAACGGGAAGCCGGGATACCTTCCGCCTGGCGATTCATCTGCGTCAGGACGGCGATCTCGTTACGGGACAATCCGTATCCACCAGCCCCGGTAAAAAATCCGGCCGATTTTCCATCGCCGGCCGTTGGGATGGTCAAACCTTGCTGATCCAGGAAATCGAGCAACTCGAACCCAAGGACGAACGCTGGTGCCTGAAATACTTTACCCTTCGGAAATCCGCAGATCCCACTGCGGCATGGACGCTTTCCGGCCCCTGGAAGGCCGAATCCTGCCCTTCGGGAATGGCGGCCCTTAATCCGCTGGGCGCGGAACTCCCCGTGGCGCCGGCTGCAGAAGCCCCATTTTCAATGGAGGGCCTTTGGACGGGCCACCTGTCTCAGTCCGACCGCGACTATGGGTTTTACTTTGAGGCCGGCTTGGAAGCAGAGGGCAAGGGAACCTCCAGCATTGTGTCCGAATCCAACGGAGGCCAGGCTTTTCACAGCCTGACCTGGACCTTCTCTCCGGCAGACAGCATCCTGGAGTTCCGGGAATCGGCCGTTATCCGCAAAACCTCGGCCAATTGGAAATGGTGTATCAAGAACGCGCACCTCCGGCTTCGCCGCGAGGGGTCCCGCTACGTGATGGAAGGCGATTGGAATGGATTTATCGAGGGGCGCACGCCTGCAAACGGCCCTTGCGCGCCCGGCAGGTTGTATCTGGAAAAGCCTGTTTTGGCCCACGCCGACTCCGTTTTGGTTTCCACCCCGCTGCCTGCCGACAGCCTGAGCGGCCCTGCCAGGGAAACTAAAATTGAACGGCAGATCGACGTCTACCGGCCCGACCTCAAAATCAAAGTGTGGGACAACGGAACAGAAGACGGAGACATCATTTCGCTTTTTTTGAACGGAAAACGCATTGCCCACCGGTTCCGGATCACCAAGGGAAAGGCTTCCGTCCAGGTCAAACTACAACAGGAATTCAACCTGCTGGTGCTGTTCGCCGAAGATATCGGAACCATCGTTCCCAATACCGTAGCCATTTCCATCGACGACGGGGTGAAAGAGCACATTTTGGTGCTGAATGCCGATCTTACCCAGAATGGGGCTGTACTGATCCGGCAATTCAGCGTAAAATAAGGAGCACTAAAATGGGGTCAGTCCGGGCTGTCTAAAAGACGGGTTTTGCCCAAGGCAGCAAAAAAATATTTTCTTTTTTCAATTTCAACAAAAAATTGCAAAGCAATTTTTGTTGAAATTGAAAAAAGAAAATAAAATTTCATGCCGGAGGCAAAGAACGGTCTTTTGAGACAGCCCCAAACTGTTTTTTGCTACTAAGAGCAAGAAGAATCTTTTAGACAGCCCCGGTCAATCCTCCATTTCGATATCCGGATAATCTTTGGGGTCGTAAAAGACTGGTGGAGGCACGGCATTGGGCGTTTTGGCCACCAGCGCGTCGTACGCTTCCGGATAGTTGTAGGAGCGCAGCGCGACTTCCCGCATCTGGAAGGACCCCCGGCGGTCGGATAATTTGCCCTCCCGAACCTTGTTGTAAATCTTATCTGCTCTGCGGCGCGACTCCGACATCGCCTGGTAGGGTTCCTCCCGGTAAACCTCCCGGATGGCCAGATAAGCCTGGATCAGCCGCTGTTCCTCCGCATCGGTCCAGAGATCGGGGTTGGTGGTCAGCCCGGTATCGGTCATGGCCTGGGTAACGCATTTAGCCACCCAAGCCGGCCGGTTCACGTGGTTGTCCAATAGCAGCGCCACCCCGTAGGAGGAGGTGATCACCTGGTTCAAGGTAAATCCCAGGGCGGCGTAATTGGGCTTCCAGTAAAAATTGTTCAGCCGGCTGATAGCGTGTTCGACCTGAACCGCCTGAACATTGGCTTCCTGGCCGGCTCTCCAGAACCGAAACGCCCAGGTTGGTTCCCGGAACTGATCTTTGAGGTATGCCGCGCTGACCAGTTCATTGTTGTAGGTAAGGAACCCGTAGGTGGTGTTGGTATCTTCGCTGACGTCCAATCCGTAGTCGGTAAAAAAAGCCTTAAAGGTGGCCGGATAGAGGGTTTTTATCTTTTTCAGGAGGGCGGGCAATTCGCCGCCTTTTTCCGCTTTTCCCAGCGTCCACTGGTACACGCCGAAGCTGAGATACCCCTGGTCGTAGGTGTTGATTCCGTCGAGGTGTCCTTCGTTCTGTGCGACGGCGGTGATAATGGCCAGGGCGCTTTGGGTGAGGTTCAGATCGTGGAGTTTGTCCTGGTTTGCCAGTACGAACTTTTCAATAGAAAGGTATCCAGGGGTAGAAACGCCGGCAGGCGTGTGCCGTCTGAACTGGATCTGTTTTAATCCGTCGCTGACCATGACGGTATTGGTTGAAACCACGATCTCCAGGGCGCCGCTGGGGGTAGAGGGAAGCGGCGTAACCGGGGTCGAAACGATATCGTTGGCGGGAAGAACAAATTCCGGGCCATATCCCGGAAGCAAATCGGCAACGAGGGCTCGGGCGAGGGGGTCGGTCATTTGCTTCCCGTCGTTGTACATGCCCTTTTGTTGGGCGTAGGCGCGCAGGCCGTTTTGCAGGCGCTCTTCGTAGATGCCCAGGTTTTCCAGAAGCAGGCGGAGTTGCTGGGCGCCAAAGTTATTGGGATCGGCCAGGTTAAACGCCAGCCCGAGTTGTTGGTTCTGCTGGGACCGCTGCAGCAGTTTCAGCCCGTCGACGGCGTCGAAGCGCATCAGCATCCGGATGACCATTTCCGGGGTGGCAGTCAACCCGTCGTTTTGCATGCGGTTGCGGGAGGCGAAACTCCGCAGCGCTGCAGCCGTTTCTTCTCCAAAAAACGTATCGGCGCCCAGGCGGGACCAGTTGAGTTCTTTGCCGTACCCCAGTTCGTTTAACAGCTCTCGCAGAAGGCTGACGTACCGGTTCCTGCTCCGGCGTACGAGGTATTTCGATACGGAGTTGGTTCGGAGCAGATCGAATAAGGGTTCTTTATCTAGCATAGCATGGTTCGTTTTGGTCTTGTGGAGAAACGGGCAGCGTCCGGAGGGCCATATAGTAAATTAAAGGTACGGCAGTTTCCGGAATAGTTTACCTGGGAGCGCCAAAATCCTGTACCCAGTAGGTCCCACTGCGGGCCGCGCCCAGGTGGACATATCCTTTCGTCATCATGTTGCTGCAGTGGCCGGGGCTGTTTTTCCATCCATCCACCACGCTGGGAATATCGGAATACCCCCAGGCGACGTTTTCCCCTACCATGCTCCAGATGTAGCCTGCTTTGCGGGCTCTTTGGCCCATGGTGCTGCCATTCGATCCGGTATGCGACATGCGGTTGCTGGCGCTCATATCGGCAGCGTGCATTTTGGCTGCTTTGGCCAGGCGGGCATCCCAAGTCAACGCAGGGACAGGAGGATAGTGCTTGTCTCCGCACCGGCACCCGGATTGGCGCAGTTGATTGACTTCCGCCAGCATCTGGACCTCAAAAGCGCTTGGGTCTGGCTTTGCGGAAGGCGTTGAAACAGGCAGAAACGCCGGAGGCAGCAGAAAAAGCGGGGCAATCATCGCGACACGTAAGGTTCCCAACATGGCAGGCCGTTTTTGTTCAAACGCCAAAAGGTACCTGACTTGGTGCGCGGAAAAGAAGAAATTTGTGTGTTTGCCCCAAAAACGAAGAGGTTAGGGTGGTCTCAATAGACGGTTTTTACCCCTGGCTGCAAAAAAATAGGTTCTTTTTTAAAAGAATTGAAAAAAGAACCTAAAAGTTCACGCCGGGAGCAAAGCAAGGTCTATTGAGACCGTCCTAACCTCTCTCGGACGGCAAGAAGGCCGGGTTATTTTACAGACTCCACGACCGATTGGAACGCTTCCGGGTGGTTCAGCGCCAAGTCGGCCAGAACTTTGCGGTTCAGCTGGATGTCGTTTTCGCTTAAATGGTGCATCAGGCGGGAATAAGAAATCCCGTGCGTACGGGCGCCGGCGTTGATCCTGGCGATCCAAAGGCGGCGGTAGGCCCGTTTTTTGGCGCGGCGGTCGCGGAACGCATACCCCCAACCCTTGTCGAGCGTATTTTTTGCAGCCGTGAGCACATTCCGGCGGGCGCCGAAGAAACCGCGGGATGCTTTTAGGATTTTTTTGCGTCGCTTTCTGGACGCAACCGAGTTCACAGAACGTGGCATTATACGTTGTTTTTAGTGCAACACCGGGACCCCCGTTGCGGGGTGCTTTGGACCAGTGTTCTCGTTAAAAAAAAGGTTACCCAACGGCAAGCATGCGCTTGACGCGTTTTTCTTCCGCTTCACATACGACCGCGGCATCGCGGTTCCGAAGCTTGGCTTTGCGGCCTTTGCTCCAGAGGCGGTGCGAGGTGTTGGCATGGAAACGCTTTACTTTTCCGGATCCAGTCAGCTTGAAACGTTTCTTCGCGCTGGAGTGCGTTTTCATCTTTGGCATAAGTCACTTGTTTAAAGGTTTGCAAAGATACACATAACCTTTTAACCAGGAAAAAAAAATGAGGAATTCCCCAAAAAAAGCAGGCAGCAGGGAACGCCGCTTTATTTCTTTTTGGCCACCTTTTTAGGCGACACCATGACGATCATCCGCCTGCCTTCGAGTTTGGGAAGGGATTCCGGGGCGCCAAATTCCTCCAGTTCTTTTAGAAAGCGCAGCAGCAGCAGCTCTCCCCGGTCTTTAAATACAATGGTTCTTCCCCGGAAGTTGACATAGGCTTTGACTTTGGCCCCTTCGTCGAGAAAGGTTTTGGCGTGGCGGACTTTGAATTCAAAGTCGTGGTCGTCGGTATTTGGACCAAACCGAATTTCCTTGATGACGGTTTTTGCCGCTTTGGCCTTGATTTCTTTTTCCTTTTTCTTTTTCTCGTAAAGGAATTTGTTAAAATCGGTGATGCGGACGACAGGCGGCACGGCGTTCGGGGAGATCTCCACGAGGTCGAGGGCTAGTTTTTCTGCCCAATGGAGCAGATCCCGGGTGTAGTACACTTCGCCGGATTTAATTTCCTGCCCTGCGGCGGCACTGAGCTCCTCCATATTGTCGCCTACCAGGCGGACCTGAGGGATGCGGATCATTTCGTTCATGCGAAATTGGGGCGCCGCATTTTGGAGTTCTGGGAAGGCGAATTCGATTGTCTCTTTGCCAAATGAAGGTAATTTAATGAACAAATAATTGGGCCATAAAATAACACAAAAAAAAGTACATCTACGCAGGCAGATGTACTTTGAAACAAAATTAAGAAGAATTTTTATTCTTGCACGTCCGTGTTGACTTCTTTTACGAGGGTGATGCGCAATCCTTCCCCTTCATCGGCCATGATGGCTTCGAGCGCGCTTCCCTCGGCAGGGTTTTCGTTGAGGATAAATTCCGCCAGAGGGTCTTCCAGGTATTTCTGGATGGCCCGGTGCAAAGGCCGCGCGCCGAACTGCGGGTCGTATCCTTTGTCGGCTACGAAGCGTTTGGCTTCCTGCGACAGCGACAGCGTGAAGTTCATCCCCTCCAGGCGCTTGCGCAGATCCTTGAGGGTGATATCGATAATCCGGAAGATCTCTTCCTGGCCAAGCTGGTTGAAAATCACCACATCGTCGATCCGGTTGAGAAATTCCGGAGCGAAGGTGCGCTTGAGCGCGTTCTGGATCACCGAGCGCGAAAAATCGTCGGCTTGTTCCTGACGGGCTTTGGTGGCAAAGCCCACGCCTTGACCAAAATCTTTGAGTTGGCGTACGCCGATGTTGGACGTCATGATGACGAGGGTGTTCTTGAAGTCGACCCTTCTCCCCAACCCGTCCGTGAGCTGTCCATCGTCCAGTACCTGCAGCAGGATGTTGTAGACATCGGGGTGCGCTTTTTCAATCTCATCCAGAAGGACCACCGAATAAGGCTTGCGGCGCACTTTCTCGGTGAGCTGCCCGCCTTCTTCATAGCCAACGTATCCTGGAGGCGCGCCTATGAGGCGGCTCACGGAGAATTTTTCCATGTACTCGCTCATGTCGATGCGCACGAGGGCGTCGTCGGAGTCGAACAGGTAGCGGGCGAGGGCTTTGGCCAGCTCGGTTTTTCCGACGCCGGTTGGCCCAAGGAAAATAAACGACCCGATGGGTTTGGTGGGGTCCTTCAGGCCCACCCGGTTGCGCAGGATGGCTTTAGTGATCTTCTGGATCGCTTCATTTTGGCCGATGATGACCTCCTGAAGGTCTTTTTCCATTCCGATCAGTTTCCTGCTTTCGCTTTGAGCTACCCGTTTGACGGGGATGCCGGTCATCATAGACACCACCTCGGCGATATCATCTTCGCCCACCGGGTAGCGTTTGGTTTTGGATTCTTCTTCCCACTGCGATTTGGCAAACTCCAGCTGGCGCAGCAGCTTGCTCTCGCGGTCGCGCAGATCGGCAGCTTTTTCGTACTGCTGGCTCTTCACCGCCTGGTTTTTGAGCTCCTTCAGGTCTTCGATCTGTTTTTCGAGCTCTTCGATATGCTTGGGCACGTGGATGTTTTTGAGGTGCACCCGGGCGCCCACTTCGTCCAGCACGTCGATGGCCTTATCGGGGAGGAAGCGGTCGGTGACGTAGCGGTCGCTGAGCTTAACGCAGGCCTTGATCGCATCGTCGGAATACGTCACGTTGTGGAATTCCTCGTATTTGCTCTTGATGTTGTGCAGGATATTGATCGCTTCTTCGGCAGAAGGCGGATCGACCATGACTTTCTGGAAGCGGCGGTCGAGGGCGCCGTCTTTCTCTATATGCTGGCGGTATTCGTCGAGCGTAGAAGCGCCGATGCACTGCAACTCGCCCCGGGCAAGCGCCGGTTTGAAGATATTGGACGCATCCAGGGAACCGGTAGCGCCGCCGGCGCCGACGATCGTGTGGATCTCGTCGATAAACAGGATCACATAGCGGGATTTTTCCAGCTCGTTCATGATCGCTTTCATGCGCTCTTCAAACTGACCGCGGTACTTGGTGCCGGCCACAAGGGCGGCGAGGTCGAGCATCACAATGCGCTTGTTGAACAGCGTACGGGACACCTTGCGCTGCATGATCCGCAACGCCAGGCCTTCGACGATCGCCGTTTTCCCAACGCCGGGTTCGCCGATCAGGATGGGGTTGTTCTTTTGCGGCGGCTCAGGATCTGGGACACGCGCTCGATCTCGTTTTCCCGCCCGATGATCGGGTCCAGGCGGCCTTCTTCGGCCAGTTTGGTAATGTCCCTTCCGAAGTTATCCAGCACCGGCGTGCGGGATTTGGTATTCCCTTTACGCTGCTGGAAGCCTCTGGACTGCTCGTCCTCCTCGTAGGGATCTTCCGAATCGGAAGGCGCCTGATTGAAGGGTTCGATGGACGTGAAATCCTGTTCCTGGCGCACGTACTCCAGTTCCGCTTTGAAAATATCGTAGTCGATGTCAAACTGGTGCAGAATCTTGGAAGCCGGATTTTCCTTGTGCTTCAGGATAGAAAGCAACAGGTGCTCGGGGCTGATCTCTTCACTTTTCAGCATCTTGGCCTCCAGGAAGGTCACTTTGAGCACCTTTTCGGCTTGTTTATTCAGTGGAAGGGTGCCCACATTCAGGCTGGCGCCGGCGGCAGGGATTTTCTGCACCGATTCCTCTAGCAATTGGCGGAGCTCGGCCGAGTCGACATCCAGGGATTCAAGCACCTTGACGGCCAGGCTTTCCTTCTCTGCGACGATGCCGAGCATCAGGTGCTCGGTGCCGATGAAATCGTGGCCTAGCCGGACCGCTTCCTCCCGGCTTTTGGCGATGACCTGCTTGACTTTTGGTGAAAATCGTCTATTGTTCATACGTACTCCTTTCTGGTTCGTGGTTATGCTATGCCTAACAATAATAACGGAGTTTAGGTTACAATACAAACAAAATTCCTGCTAAGTTTAGCGGCAGGACACATTTACCGCTCCAATTTCCTGGAAAATCTAAACCAAATAATGCGGATCTGCAAGGCATGGTTCCTCCGGGAAGATATTTTAACACAATAGCAACAACCTTGCCAGGGTTTTTTAGATTTGCATCCGGAGATTTGATATTTTTGCGCTTTCAGGACGGCGGCTTCTTCAAAAGCCGGGTCCTATTAATAAACAGGTTATGAAATACGCAGTGGACAAACAGGAGCGGCATACCGTATTTAGCGTGCAGGAGGAAAACCTGAACTCGCTCGTCGCTCCGGATCTCAAATCGGAATTTGTCATCCTCTTTAACGAAGGAATAAACAACCTGATCGTCGACCTTTCTGCCGTGCAGTATGTCGATTCGTCAGGATTAAGTGCCATTCTGACGGCAGACCGCATCTGGAAAGACCTGGGCTCCTTTGTGCTGACAGGAATTGAACACCCATCGGTCAAAAAACTGATCGAGATTTCCCGCCTGGATACCGTCCTTACGATCATCCCTACCGTGGATGAGGCCATTGAGTACGTCTTCATGGAAGAGGTAGAACGGGAACTCGGGTTAGATAAAGCCGAGGAAGATTTGGGCTGATTGCTGCCGGAACGTCAGGTCAGCTTTGCCAGGTCCCGGATGAGGATGCTGCGGCGGGTAAAATGAATCAGGTTCGACTTGCGCAGTTCGTTCAGCACCGAGGTGACGGTCTGGCGGGAGGTGCCCGTAAAATTAGCGATATCCTGCTGGGTCAGGCTATGCCGGATCAGGGTTTCAAAACCAATCTTCTCGCCCTGCTTTTGGGCCGAATCCTTTATAAAGTCGATGATGCGCTCCCTGGCGTCTTTGAGAAACATCCCTTCCAGGCGTTTTTCCGTTTGGCGCAGCCTGCTGCCCAGCCAGGTCATAAACGCCGACATGAACGGTGCGTTCTGCTGCATAAGCTGCATCACCACTTTCTGAGGAAAACAAAAGACCTGCGCCTCCTGACTGATCGTCAGGGCAAAGTTCAGATGGGCAGGTTCGCCTAAAATCCCGGATTCCCCAAAAAAAGCGCCCGGACTGAGAAAGTATTTGATCACTTCCCGGGAATCTTCCGATAAGACGCCCACTTTCACCAGCCCCTGCCGGAGATAAAACAACCGGTCGGAAGGCGTGCCTTGCTCGAAAAGGAACTGCCCCCGGCTAGCCAGGCGGGTTTCCACGAGGTTTTCCAGTAATTGTACTTCTTCCGGCGCTAAGCCCCGGAATAACGGAATCTGGTGTATTTGGTCCAAAGCGGTTTTTTCCTGAATTCGCATGCCACTCCAATTTCTATGCCCAGGAAATATGGTTTTGTCTATAAACCGGAATAGGCGCCTTTTTGTTCTTAAAAGGTAACCTACAGATTTTGGGCTGCTTGGACGCCATGATTTTGTTGGTTTGGGTGAAGTGTCCAAAATTCGGGAAGGCGTCGGCGTTTGGTCGTTAGAGGGTTTAGGAGTTAGGGCGTTAGGGCCGAATTTTTTTCTTGTTTAAAAAGTGATATTCTTTCTTGCAGATTTGTTAAAAGGTCTTATATTTGCATCGCTTTTGACGGCAGGTAACCCTTTTCGGAAGAAAGCAGCCGATTCCGTAGCTCAGTCGGCTAGAGCACTTGACTTTTAATCAAGGGGTCCTGGGTTCGAATCCCAGCGGAATCACAAAGCCCCCGTTAGCGAAGCTGGCGGGGGCTTTTTTTATGTTGAAAGTAGCAGGAATGCTTTAATGGGGGTAGAGCGTTACCCTGTTGTACGTAGACCCTGTTGTGCGTAGACTTCCGTCTACGCTTTCCGTTACGCTTCCGTTCAATCTTCAGATTGCGCGTATTTACTGTCCTGGGAGGCATTGCCACTTTGTCTGAACTATGCTTTGCAGGATGAAAGGATGGCCATGATGGGGGTAAGGGCTTAAGGCGTAAGGCGCAAGGTTTAAGGGTTTTGGTCTGTCGTCCACCGTCCACCGTCTGCCGGCTCCCGGAATATAATTCCGGTCAACAACCGGATTGAAAATCCGAGCACACCGCCACGCAATCCTGCAAACGGCAGACAACAAGCAACGGGAGAGGCCGCATCCCCAGGCCGCAGCCTCTGGCTTTCCCTGCATTCGAAAAGCTCCGGTTTTCCCCCTTTTTCCTGCCTTTAACAATAATCCCTGCCCCTCTTTTCGTTGAAAAGAAAACCACCGCCATGACCCGGACCCTCCTTTTTTGCCTCCTCCCCTTGTACGCCGTCGCCCAGCAGGCCGGCAACTACGTGCAGTACTCCAATTTCGACCCAAGCCAGAACTCCCGTTTCCTGTCGGTACCCAAAACGGCCAAAATCGTGGACGACAACACGATCGAATGGCGCATCAACGGCTTGTACAACAAGAAAGCGGATGCGTATGTAGCGATTTTCAGCGTCATCCAGCTTGGCCGTACGGCCGAGGAGGCCAACACCCTGCTCAACAACCGCATCGAACCGCTGGCGCGCGATATCCAGGCGCTGGGTATCCCGGCGAAGGACATCGTGGTGGATATGGTGAACTTCCTGCCCAAGTACGAACTGGACGTCAGCAAAAAACTGTTCAGCAAAAAGACGTTTACGGAAATCCCGAAAGGGTTTGAACTGCAGAAAAACCTCCACGTGCGGTATACCGAGCCGTCTCAATTAGATAAAATCATCACCGTTGCAGCCCGGCAGGAGGTTTACGACCTCGTCAAAGTCGATTATTTCGACGAGCATCCCACCGAGGCGTATGCCGAACTGCGCACCAGGTGCTTCGAATACCTGGAACAGATCAAAAAGACCTATGCCGGCGCCGGCTTTCCCCTCGACAGCGCCGTGACCGTCACCGCCGAGAACGCCTGGGTGGCGTATCCCGGGAACCGCTACGAAAGCTATCAGGCGTATAGCGGGCAAGCGCTCGACGCGCAGGAAAAAGGCGCCGCCCTGACCCCCGCAGAAAAACCGGTGTCCCGCTTTTACAACGCGGTGCCGACCAACGACTACGACCTCGTCATTAACCCCCAGGTGCTTGAGCCGGTCATCCAGTACTCGTTCAATCTGGTCGTTCGCTTTACCCTGCCCAGGCCTGCCGCTCCGCAGACCAAGTCCTATTTCCTCGTCACCCCTCAGGGCGAACTCAAGGAGATCCGGTTTTAGAAGCGCTTCGTTTTCCGGAGGGAGTGCGTTCGTTTCCCGAAAAAAATCCGTTTCTTTCGGTATTAAAAGCCACTAAACGAAAGGGGTATGTTTCAGATTCCGGTAAAAGGCGAAGGGAAAGCGGAGGTTTTGCAGAGAATCCGGGACTTGCAGGAAGCGGATGTTTCCTGGAAAGAAGGCAGGACCTGGAGTATGGTCTATTACATCGACGAAGACCACCTCCAGCTGATAAAAGAGGCCTACGGCGCCTACCTGTCCGAAAATTTCCTCAACCCCTTTGCTTTCCAGGGGCTGCGAAAAATGGAGGAGGAACTGATCCGCATGGGGGTTAGCTTGCTGAACGGAGACGAGCAATCCACAGGCACCATGACCTCCGGCGGCACCGAAAGTATTTTCCTGGCTGTGTACGCCTACCGGCAGCGCGCCAGAGCGCTGCGCCCCCGGATCAAAGCGCCTGAAATGGTGGCGCCGGCTTCCATTCATCCGGCTTTCGACAAAGCCTGCCACCTCCTTGGGATCAAACTCAGGAAAGCTCCCCTGGCCCAGGATTTCCGGGCCGACCCCCGGCAAATGGAACGGCTGATCAACGCCAACACCATCCTCCTGGCCGCGTCTTCGCCTTCTTACCCGCACGGACTGCTCGATCCCATTGAAGCCATAGCGGACATCGCCCTCCGCCGGGGCTTGCCCATGCATGTCGATGCCTGCATCGGCGGCTTTATGCTGCCCTGGGTGGAGCGGTTGGGCGCTTCGCTTCCTCCCTGGGATTTCCGGGTGAACGGGGTGACGTCCATGTCTGCCGACTTGCACAAATTCGGCTATGCCGCCAAAGGCGCTTCCCTAATCCTCTACCGCGAACCGGAGTTCTTGAAATATCAATTTTACGTGGCAACCGACTGGCCCGGAGGTATTTATGCATCGACGACCATGCTGGGCACGCGTCCTGGCGGCGCCGTTTCCGCCGCATGGGCGGCGATGATGGCGCTTGGGCAGGAAGGCTACCTGCGGGTGGCCGGGGAGATTATGGAAGGGGTTGCGCGCCTGAAAACCGCCCTGGCGGGCATGGAAGACCTGGAGGTCATCGGCGAACCCGTCATGAATATCGTGGCGTTCACCACCCGCCGCAACCAGCCGGATATCTTTGTGGTCGCCGACCAACTGGAAGCACGGGGGTGGGTAGTCGACCGGCAGCAATCCCCCAACTGCCTGCACTTGACCCTGATGCGGTACAATATTCCTGTTTTGGACCAATATGCGGCGGATCTGAAAGAGGCCCTGGATTTTGCCCGGAACAATCCGCGCGCTGTTTCGCAGGGCAATGCCGCCATGTATGGCCTCATGGCCCGGATCCCATTTCGGGGGGTGGTCGAGAAAAACGTTCGCCGCTTGTTTGAAGAGCTGTACAATTTCTCTTCCGTCATGCGGGTAAGCGATTCCCCCCAGACTTCTTCCAAAGACCATTCCTCCTTCAATCCCGCCCCCTGGATCGGGAAGCTCAACCGCTTCCTCACCGGGTGGTTTGCATTTAAAACTTGGCTCAAGGGGAAGAAAATAAAAGAATAACCTGTATTTTGGTCTTAAATTAATTGCTGTTCTCCATTCCCAAAACTCCGAATTATGCTGCGTCCTTTCTTCAACAGGCAGAAAGCTGTCCTTTTCTTTTTTTGTTCCCTGTGCGCTTTCCCTCTTTTTGGCGCCGATTATTACTGGATCGGCGGTTCCGGCAACTGGTCGGACATCAGCCATTGGGTCACCACTTCCGGTGGAACCGTCCAGCACAACCAGATACCCACGGCCAACGACCGGGTGTTCTTTGACGCCAATTCGTTCAGCGGCCCGAACCAAACAGTTACCGTCACCGACCAGGTAATCTTCTGTAGCGATATGTCCTGGGCCGGCGTGACGGGCAACCCCCGGATTACGGCTCCTACGGGGTATGTCCTCAACGTCTATGGCAGCCTGACGCTTTCTCCCAACATGGTCTTTGATTTCCTGGGGGATGTGGCCTTTCAGTCGACCACCCCCGGCAAAACGATCGACCTGGGAGGCCATACCCTGCGCAGGAATACCTCCTTTTCCGGGTCGGGCGGAGGTTGGACGCTTGCTTCTCCTTTTCGTGTAGACAGTCTGCTGCTGCTGGAGGAAGGAGATTTTAATTCAGGCAGCCAGGCAATTACCTGCGAGATCCTGCGCGTTGACCCAAGAACAGCGCTGAAAGTCGATCTGGGGACTTCCCGCGTGACGGTTACCGGCGTTCCGTATGAACTTTACCCCGGGTCCTATATTGAAGAACCCGTAGCAGATATTTATCTGTTCAATCTGACCTGGAATACGTCCATGTCCACCCTTGAGTTCACGTCGCCCAGAGGGTCGCTCCGGCTCAGGGAATACGGGACGATCGCTTTTGGTACGGTGCTGTTTTCGAGCCCCCTGGGCAAATCCCTGCTATACATGGAAAATCCGCTGGTGGTCGACGCCCGGTTTGAAAAGCTGGAGATGCGCAACGATACCGAGCTAAGGGGGCCGATGAAATTCGGCGAACTATCCCTTGGGCCAGGAAAAAACTTTACCCTCGAAGGGGGGAGAACCTACGAATTAAGCCGCCTGACCGCCCCGGGAACCTGCCCGGCGCCGATCCAGATATTCAGCAGCGTACCGGGAACTCCAGTGACGTTTCGCGCCGCATCCGGGACCATCGCCGGCGATTTTATGTCGCTGCGCGATATTCACGGAACCGGAGGGGCTTCCTTCACCGCCAACAACAGCGCCGACCTCGGCAATAATACCGGCTGGACCATCAACCCCAAAGCCAACGCCGCCTTGTTTTGGGTGGGCGGAACCGGCATGTGGAACGACCCCATGCATTGGTCGCTATCCAGCGGCGGACCCGGTGGGGCTTGCGTCCCTACCGCTAACGACGACGTGGTTTTCGATGCGAATTCCTTTCCCGGGCCAGGCGCCATGGTGCTGATCAATGTCGACAACGCCTATTGCCGCTCGATGAACTGGACCGGAGCAACAGGCAACCCCGAATTCCTGGGATCCCTGGAAAAAAACCTCCACTTGTTTGGCTCCCTGACCCTTATCCCGGGCATGCAGTTTAAAGTAGAAGGCGATCTCTTTTTTGAAAGCAGCCAGGCCGGGAATACCATCACCAGCGCCGGAAAAACCTTTGCCAAAAACGCGACGTTCAACGGCGCCGGGAGCTGGCTGTTAGCCGATAGCATGTCCGTGACCCAGGACTTGTTTCTGCTTCAGGGAAGCCTGAATACCAACAGCCAGCAACTTGCCCTCCGGCGCTTTGAATCCCTGGTCACTTCCGCGCGCCAGTTGAAACTGGAAAACTCGTACGTTAAAGTCCGCGTAGCCGACTTCCAATACCTTTCCTGGAGGGCGACATCCGAAAATTTTCTGTTCGATGCCGGGAATTCTACCATCGAGTTTTTCTGGTACGGAGATATCGATAAACACGGCGGGCCTTCCCTGACCTTTAACCGGGTTATATTCAATTATCCAGGCGGCATCTATTCTGGGCCAAACACCCAACCCACCATTTTTGACACCCTCACGTTCAGGGCTTCCGGTTATTTCAACGATTGGAACCGGGCGAATGTGCTGGAGATCGTTCGGGGAACCAATTACACCATCCACGAAGGGGATACGCTGGAGGTGAACAAGATCATCGCCCCTGACGGGTGCTCCGCATTGATTGAATTTTCCAGTAATGTAGACAACTTCGCAGGCTACCTGAGCGCGGCGTTTCCGGATACCCTTAACCGGATCGTGGTGAAGGATATCCATAGTGTTGGCCCGGGGCAGTTGACGGCGGCCAATTCTACGGATTTGGGCAATACCAATGGATGGACCTTCAGCCAGGACCCCGGCAGAACCCTTTACTGGGTTGGCGGGTCGGGCTCCTGGCACGACGAAGCGCATTGGTCGCTTTCCAGCGGCGGCCCAGGGGGCGAGTGCGTGCCCACTCCGGTAGATGACGTATTCTTTGACGCCAATTCCTTTACCGGAACGAACCAGCAGGTGGATGTCAATACCCTTGCTTATTGCCATGACATGATCTGGAATGGCGTTACCGGGAGGCCCCGGTTTTTTGGCGGAAGCTATTTTCAACTCTTTGGGTCTCTGGCCATGGACCCCAACATGGAGTCCTCTAATTTTTTCTACCTGTACCTCCGCTCCACCGAGCAAGATCAAACCATCCGAACCGGCGCCAATTGCAATGTCACGTATTTTTCGATCAAATGTTCGGGAAATTATCTGTTATTGGATTCCCTCAGAGCCTATACGGTGGAGCACATTCACGGTACCTTTAATTCCAACGGCCAAGCGGTTAATGCCGAACATTACTCCGCTTTTGGCTCCCTCAACCCCATCCGGCTGATCCTTGGAGGGAGCTACTGGACTTTGACTGGCAGGGACTACGGGTATCAAACCGCCTGGGCGGTATACGATACGTTGCAATTTCAAGCCGATTCGTCGGTCATCGAGTTTACGCACCCCACCGCCCGCTTGTATACCCAGGAGCCCCTGCATTTCAACAACGTACTTTTTTCCGCAGTAGAACAAACGAGCAAAGTGGAAACCTTCCGGGGAACGGGCTCGTTCAACCGCCTGGAGTTCCGAAAAAGCGGGATCATCGCTGGGCAGTACGTCATCGATTCCCTGATTTTTGCGCCCGGGAAATCGTACCAACTGGATGCCACCAAGCAGCAGGAAATACGCGAGTACTTCCAGGTAATCGGGAACAACTGCTTGTCAATTGAACTTTCATCCACCGTGCCCGGACAAAAATCCAAGGTCCTGATGAACGGCGGTACGATCAAAGCGGACTTCATCCAGATGCGCGATCAGCTCGCGCAAGGAAGTATCGGCTTCTATGCCGGCGTGCACAGCACGGATATCGGGGGCAGCAATACCGGCTGGATCTTCGATAGTCCGGAGGATTATGTCGATGAAGGCATTCTCGGCGATGACGTGGTCTTGTGCAAAAACGCTCAGGTGGACCTGGATGCCCGTACCTACAGCCCCGGCGAGACCTTCCGCTGGAGCACCGGCAGCGCCGATCCGATGATCTCCGTCAACCTGCCGGGCATCTATTGGGTAGACGTATCGTATACCGACAATTGCCGCCTCCGGGATTCCATCACGGTGCTCGAATCCGCCGATTTTGTGGCCAACCTTCCTGCCGATACCGTCTTGTGCGAGGGAGATACCCTCCTGCTGGATGCCGGATTGTCCCTTTTGGGCCTGACGTACCTTTGGCAGGATAGCTCCAGGGCCTCTTCCTTCGTCGTGCGCAATCCGGGCAATTACCGTGTAGAACTTGCCCTGTCCGGCTGTACGACCGCCGATTCCCTGAAGGTGCAATACACCGTCAACCCGAAAATCGATCTCGGGCCGGATCAGACCCTGTGCCCGGGCGTGGTGGATACGCTGAACGCCCAGTTGGCCGGCGCCACCGGCTACCGGTGGCAGGACAACTCGACCGCTCCCTTCCTGATCGTCAACCAGGCGGGCGCCTATTCAGTAGAGGTGTCGGAAGGCCGGTGCGTGGGCAGGGATACCGTGCAAATTCAATACGAATTACCGTTAGGGCTTCGCCTGGGGCCGGATACCGTCCTATGCGAAGAAACCGTCTTGCTGCTTAGCCCAGCTATAGCCGGGGCTTCGTATGTTTGGCAGGATGGGTCGGCAGGGAGTAGTTTCTCCGTGTCCGGTCCGGGTTTATATTGGGTGGAAGCTTCCAGAAACAATTGCTCCGAAAGAGATTCTATACAAATAAGCGAACAAGCGCTTCCCCGGTTTGAACTGGGCCCGGATACGTCCCTTTGTCAGGGGAATACCCTGAACATGGAAGGAATCGCCACCTTTGGGGGGAGTTACCAGTGGAGCACCGGGCAGACCGACCAATCCATTCTGGTTTCGGGTCCGGGCAATTATTCCCTGACCGTCACCCTCAACGGGTGTCCTTTTTCCGATAGCCGGCAGGTGACGTTCAAGCCGCTTCCGGCGTTGAACCTCGGCGCCGATCAATCCCTGTGCGCAGGGGAACGACCGCTGTTGGATGCTACCTTCCCCGGAGCAACGTACCGCTGGCAAGACGGAAGCACGGAGGCACAGCTGCCGGCGAGCGCGAGCGGCACGTACTGGGTGGTGTCTACGCTGGACGGTTGCTCCCGCTCCGATTCGGTGACGCTGGAGTTCAAGCCGCTTCCCGAATTTGAACTGGGCCCGGATACGGCCCTTTGCGACGGCCAAGCGCTGACGCTTGCCGCTCAGACGCTGCCGGGCGCGTCCTTTTCCTGGGATTCCGGGCAGACGTCCAACAGCATAACCGCGACGAGCACCGGGCAGTACCGCTTGACGGCGCTGCTCAACGGGTGTTCTTTTTCTGATAACCGCCAGGTGACCTTTAATCCGCTTCCGGTTTTGGATCTTGGCGCAGACCAAACCCCCTGTGCTGGGGAACGAATTACGCTGCGTCCGGTTTCCCCAGGTGCACGTATTGCCTGGCAAGACGGAAGCGCGGCAGCATCCTTTGAAGTAACCGCAGATGGCCTGTACTGGGCCGAAGCCAATCTGAACGGCTGTGCGCGCAGGGATTCCGTCGTCTTTACGTTCCGTCCGGTACCGGTAGTCCGGCTGGGCGCCGATACGACCCTTTGCGAAGGGCAGACGCTTTCGCTTCAGGTTTCCACTTTGCCGGGCGCGGGGTTCGCCTGGAGCACCGGAAGTTCAAGTAATTCGGAAACAATTAATGCTCCGGGCGCCTATTGGGCGGAAGCCGCGCTGAACGGGTGCGTGTCCAGGGATACGATTCAAGTGAACTATGTTTCCATTCCTTCCGGATTGCTCGGCCCCGACCAGGTATTATGCCAGGGAGCCCGCTTGGACCTGAATGCGGCCACGCCGGGAGGCTCGTACCAGTGGGACGATGGGACGGTTTCGGCCCAGCGGACGGTGGGGCAATCGGGAACGTATTCGGTGCAGATTCAGGTTGGCGCGTGCAGGCAAGCAGACACGGTGGCGGTGGTATTTAACCCGTTGCCGGTATTTTCCCTGGGCCGGGACACTACGCTTTGTTTTCCCGCGTCCCTGTTGTTGGCCGCATTGCCCGATGCAGACACCTATCGATGGAGCGAAGGATCTGCCACGCCGCAGATCCTGGTCCGGCAAACAGGCTTGGTCTGGGGGGAAGTAACGCAGGACGGGTGTCTTTGGCGAGATTCCATCCAGGTGACGATGAATACGCCGCCCCAGCCCGTTTTGGGGCCGGATACGACCATATGCAGCAGCCAGCCGCTGGTTCTCCAACCCGGCGTGACCGCAGCTTCTTTTGTATGGCAGGACGGGTCCACCGGTACGGATCTGGCGGTTTCTGAATCGGGGGTTTATTTCGTCACGGCCGCAAACGGACCATGCGTTGCCAGCGACACCATTGTGGTGACCGCGCAGGATTGCCTTGAGTTCTCGGTCTATTTCCCTAATGCGTTTTCTCCCAACGACGATGGCGTCAATGACTTGTTCCTTCCGCTGCTGGCGGACCGGATCGAGGTCTTATCCTTTGACCTCCGGATTTTTGACCGTTGGGGAACACAGGTTTTCCAAACGACGGACGCTTCCCAGGGGTGGGACGGCGCCTATCGGGGCCAGAAGCTTCCGCAAGGCGCGTATATTTACGCCCTCCTCCTTCGCTACCGGGATGATTTTAAAGAGGACGAAACCACCGTTTCGGGAGAAGTAACGCTGCTGCGATAGCTCGCAAATCAGCCGCCCACTTCCTTGCCGGGGTCTGAATTGGGGGTGGGGCAATTGTGGGCCTGGACCATAACGGCATTGGACTTGAACGCGGCAAACGCATAGCGGGTGCGGGTGTCGACGTATTGCATAACCACCCATACTTCGTAAGGTCCATCCCACGGAAGGGGGACCCAGCGCATCGGAAGGGTAGTGTGCCAAGTCTTGAGCCCGTTTTCGTGTTTGGCGTGCCAAGTGTAAACTAAAGCGGTAGTTGGAGACACCGTCAGTGGGGGTGCGCTTTTTATATGGATACAGGCTTGGTTGGCATCCTTATAGCCGCAGCAAAGATTCGGTCCATTCATCAATTCAATCTGGAGAAATTGCCCGAATGCATCGGACGCCCCAAATACCATCATGCTGAGCAAAAGCAGTGCAGTTCTCCTTTTCATTGTTTTATGGCAAACCGATACAGGCCGGGTTGCCGGTTCATGGGTCTTACGGATACTTGCTGGCTTATTAATCGGCGTTCACACGTCTTCTCTTTGGTTTTCCGAACCCCATTCCATTCAGGCTCGTCCTGTTCTTGGGTTGCTTTTCGGCAATCAGAGTGGTGTGCTTAAGCAGGCGGGCGTGCAACGAATTGCTTCCCGGACGCTTGGTCTTTGGGATGAGGCCGCTTTCCAGAACAAAGTTGGAATAATTATTTATTTAAAGCAATAGGTAAAAGGCGGTTTTTTTAGGACGAACGGTTGTTTTGATAAAAAAAAGGGTATTTGATTTCTTTTTTTTGCTTTTTGCCGGCCGAAAAGATTTGGAGGCAACTAAACGCCTTCTCCGGGAGGTTTTTCTTTTGCTTGGAGGGGCTACTATTTTTCCTTGACCTAACGACTTGGTTGTTAGTTTTTTTTGGCCGATTTGGCAAAGAAAATAGCCGCTTCGCAAAGAAGGAAGTACAGTAGGGTAGAAGGGGAAAAAGGAAAAATTCCTACCTTAGTGTAAAAATTACAATTTTACTTTTAATCGCCATTTGAAAAAGAAAACGATACGATCATGGTAGATCAGATTCAGGATAGCTCGATTAAGTTAAAGCGAATTTTCATTGAGTCCAAGTTACCCGAACAGCTGGCTCCGCTGCAGGATTTAGCGCATAACCTATGGTGGTCCTGGAACAGGGACGCGACGGAGTTGCTTATGGAAGTAGACCCGGAAAAGTGGGAAGCCTATCATTTCAACCCTATTGCCATCATCGACCAGCTTCCTGTGGAGCGGGCCCGGCAGTTGCTTGCAGACCCGTCCTATTTGGATAAACTGGCTCAGGTAGTCAGGCTGTTTCAAGACTATTTGGATGCCAAATCCAAAGCTTCCGGTCCTAAGGTAGCGTATTTCAGCATGGAGTTTGGGTTGCATTCTTCGGTCCGGATCTATTCGGGCGGTTTGGGCGTGCTGGCAGGGGATTACCTGAAAGAGGCCAGCGATTGCAATATCGATTTGATGGGGATTGGCCTTTTGTACCGGTACGGGTATTTTCAGCAAACCATTTCCCTGCACGGCGATCAGATCAACAACTTCCCTCCCCAGGAATACACCAAACTTCCCATGACTCCTGTCCGGGATAAATCCGGAGAGTGGTTAAAGATCGGTATTGACTTCCCAGGGCGGACGGTTTATGCCAAAGCCTGGATGCTTCCGGTTGGGCGCATTCCTTTATATTTGCTGGATACTGATATTCCGGACAATTCCTGGGAGGATCGAATGCTCACGCATCAATTGTACGGCGGAGATACCGAGCACCGGTTAAAGCAGGAAATGGTGCTGGGAATCGGAGGAATTCGCTTGCTGGCCGCGCTGGGGGAAGAACCGGAAATCTTCCACTGCAATGAAGGGCATGCCGCGTTCATGGGTCTGGAGCGGCTGCGGCAATTCATGCACCAGAAGGGGCAAAGCTATCCCATCGCATTAGAACTGGTACGCGCTTCTTCCCTGTTTACCACCCATACGCCGGTGCCTGCCGGCCACGACTACTTTTCTGACGATTTGCTGAGAACCTACCTTTCAGCCTACATTGCGCATTTGGGTATAGGTTGGGATACCTTCCTGGCGCTGGGAAAGATCAATCCCTACGACGGGCACGAGTTGTTTTCGATGAGCCATATGGCGATTCGCCTTTGTCAGGAAGTGAATGGAGTGAGCCGCCTGCACGGAAAAGTGTCTCAGCAAATGTTCAAAGTGCTTTATCCCGGGTACAACTACCAGGAACTGCATATTGGTTACGTGACCAACGGCGTGCATTACCCCACGTGGATCGCCCACGATTGGCATACGCTTTTTATCCGTCATTTGGGCCGGGAGTTTATTCAGGATCAGTCCAATCTGACCAGGTGGGAAGGGGTCAAGGCCATTCCCGACAACGAGATTCGGACGGTCCGCCAGCAACTCAAGAAGCGCCTGCTGGATTACGTCCGGAATAAACTTCGTCAGGATATGACCAAGCGGGGGGATAAGCCTTCCGCCATTTTCGATACGGTGGAAAAAATCCGCCACGATGCGCTGGTGATCGGGTTTGCTCGCCGCTTTGCCACCTACAAGCGGGCCCACCTGTTGTTCAATAACCTGGAACGGCTGAAAGAGGTATTGAGCATTGCCAACCGCCCGGTGATCGTTCTTTACGCCGGGAAAGCGCACCCGGCCGATCACCCGGGGCAGGCCCTGATCCGGGAAATCATCCACATCTCGCGGATGCCGGAGTTTGTCGGAAAGATCATTTTCCTGGAAGGGTATAATATGGAACTCGCCAAACTGCTGGTCCAGGGCGTCGATATTTGGCTCAACACCCCTACCCGGCCAAAGGAAGCCTCCGGCACCAGCGGAATGAAAGCGGCCCTCAATGGGGTGCTTAACCTCAGCGTGCTGGACGGATGGTGGGCCGAAGGCTATCTGGCCGATGCCGGCTGGGCGCTGCCTTTGGAAGCTTCGTATTCCGACTCGGCCCTCCAGGACGAACTGGACGCAGAGACGATTTACAACCTCCTGGAAACGGAGATCGTCCCCATGTATTTCGAAGCAGGCGATGTGGGCTATTCGCCCCGATGGATCCAACTCATCCGCAACACCATCTCCAAAGTCGGGCCGCGCTTCACCATGAAACGCATGCTCGATGATTACCGGGAACATTATTACGCCCGGCTCCATAAACGCTCGGCGGCCCTTCAGAAAGACAGTTTTGGGGGCGCCAAGGAAATTGCCGTCTGGAAAGCGCTTTCCAGAGAACGGTGGGACGGCGTGCACGCCGTGGAAAAAGAAGTGTTCGATACCGATAATTACTCCCTGAACTTCGGCGAATCGTTTAAAGTGCGGATCAAAGTGGCGCACAACGGCATTCCGCCCCGCCAATTGGGCCTGGAAGCCGTTTTCTTCAAACGCATCTCGGAAACCGAGCTGGACCTCCGGTTCCACCGCGAGCTCAAAGTCGTGGATATGAACGACCATTACGTAACCTTTTCCGGAGAAATCCTTCCCCAGATCTCCGGGGTGTACGAATATGGATTCCGCCTGTATCCGAAACACGAGTTGATGCCGCATAAACAGGACTTGTGCCTCGTGAAGTGGGTGTAATTGAAAAATAACATCCGCCCATGTTTGCAAAACTGACCGGCCACCAAAAAGGGTTGATCGCCGTGTGCTTTGCCGCGTTGCTGTGGAGCACCGGGGGCTTGTTTATCAAACTGATTTCCCTGTCTCCATACGCCATTCTTAGCTTAAGGGCGTTGTTCTCGGCCGCGTTGTTCGGGATTTGGTTCCGAAAGCGGGTATTTCAGTGGTCGTGGAATATTTTCCTGGTGTCGGTCTTTTATTGCGGGCTGGTCATTTGCTTTGTCATTTCCACCAAGATTACCACGGCGGCCAACGCCATTTTTCTCCAGTACACCGCTCCGATTTATCTGATCCTGCTGGAACCGGTGTTATTCCGGTTCAAGCTGGAACGGATCAATATCCTGACCGTAATCGTTTGCTTCCTGGGGATGGGGTTGTTTTTCATGGGCGATCTGCAGGTTGGCGATATGCGCGGGAATGTCCTTGCGCTGGCTTCTGGTGTATTTCTCGCGGCCCTGATGCTGGCGCAGCGATTTAACCCTCCCGACCGGCACGAAGCGGCTATTTTTCAGGGGAATATGCTGGTAGCGGTGTTCTTTTTTCCTGCGGTTGTGCAGGGATCTGCGCCTACGCTTCCCGAGTGGGGCATGCTGGCTTTTCTGGGGCTGGTGCAGCTGGGCCTGGGGTATGTGTTGTTTACCTATGGCCTCAAGCGGGTTCCGGCGTTTGAAAGCTCGCTCATCGCCATGCTGGAGCCGGTGCTCAACCCGGTTTGGGTATTGATCGGATATGGGGAAAAACCTGCGGGCACGGCCGTGGCCGGCGGGTTGCTCATTGTCGGGATGCTGATTATCCGCACGTTGATCCAGGAGCGAAAAAAATACCTTCAGCGGCGGTTATTGGCTCAGGAGCAAGGCTTGCTGGAGGTCTGACCAAATATCGTCCACATGCTCCAGCCCTACGGATATTCGGATGAGCCCGGGGGTGATGCCAGAGGCCAGGCGTTCGGTTTCCGTTAGTTTGGAGTGGGTCGTCGAGGCCGGGTGGGTGACGATGGTCCGGGTATCTCCCAGGTTAGCAGACCGGGAGCACATTTGCAGCGCATTCAGGAATTTCCGGCCCCGTTCGATGCCCCCTTCCACTTCGATGGTTACGATGCCTCCGCCCTGGCGCATCTGTTTTTGGGCCAGTTCGTATTGCGGATGCGAAGGAAGGAAGGGGTAGAGGGTTTTTTGAATGCCGGGTTGCTGCTCCAGGCGCCGGGCGAGTTCCAGCGCATTCAGGCAATGGCGGTCCATACGCACAGCAAGGGTTTCCAGGCTTTTACTGAGCAGCCAGGCGTTGAACGGCGAAAGTGCCGGGCCGGTATGGCGGGTAAAGAAGCGGACCGGTTCGATCAACTCCTTTGATCCCACGATCAGTCCCGCAAGCGCCCTTCCTTGTCCGTCCATCCATTTGGTGGCGGAGTGCACGACCAGATCGGCCCCCCAGTCGAGCGGCCGTTGGAGGTAAGGCGTCGCAAAACAGTTGTCGATATTGAAAATAAGCCCATGTTTGCGGGAAAGCGCTGCTGCCTTTTCCAGGTCGATCAGCGTCAGTCCGGGGTTGGATGGCGACTCCAGGACCAGCATCCGCGTATTGGGCTGAATATGGCGCTCCCAGGTATCGATGTCCTCCGGAGCAACGTAGGTATGCGTAATGCCCCAGCGCGGCAGCAACTGGGTCAGGATCTGATGGGTAGAGCCAAAAACTGCCCGGGACGCCAATACGTGGTCCCCCGCTTTTAAATGCGCCGCCATGCTGGAGAAAACCGCTGCCATACCAGAAGCGGTGGCTACGCCATCTTCCGCTCCTTCCAGGGCGCAAACCTTGGCTACCAACTCGTCGGTATTGGGGTTGTTATACCTTGAATAAATCAGTCCCTCCTCCTCTCCCGCAAAAGCCGCCGCCATGCGTTCCGCCGACTCAAACGTGAAACTGGAACTCATAAATACCGGGGCGCTGTGCTCGTTGTACCCGGTGCGCTCCATCTGCCCCCGGATGGCGTTGGTTTCGAAATGTTCGGACATGGCTGGATGTTAGGCGTTTGTGGTTAGTGGTTCGATCCCTTTGGTCCGGTCCCCTGACCAGACGAAAGACCTTGCGTCTCTACCTGAAAATTACCTCGTTACATCGCAACTCGCAACCTCGCAACTTCGCAACCTCGCAACCTCGCAACCTCGCAACCTCGCAACCTCGCAACTTCGTTACTTCGCAACCTTCCACTCCCAGGTAATTTTCGCGGTTTTCTCGACGATTCGGGAGACGGAGCAGTATTTCTCCATGGACAGGTTGACGGCGCGTTCCACTTTTTCGGGGTCGAGGTTGCCGGTTAGGGTGAACGTGACGTGGATGGTGGTGAAAAGGGCGGGTTGTTTGTCTTTTTCCCGTTCGGCGTCGATGTCTACCCGGAGGTCTTCCAGGGGTTGGCGTTGTTTGCGCAGGATGTGGATCACGTCGATGGAACTGCAGGTACCCAGGCTGGAGAGCAGCAATTCCATGGGGCGCATGCCTTTGTTATTGCCTCCAATGTCGGGGCTGGCGTCGATGTCGGTAAAATTGCCTCCTTCGTTGAAGGCTCTGAGGTGGAATGCGTCGTCTTGCCGTTCAATTCGAATTTTCATAGAAAAGCGCTGGTTTAGAAAAGGGAAATTAGCGGTTTTCAGAAGAATTCAAAACAAAGCGGGTGAAAAGGAGGCCAAGAAGAGCGGGAAAAATTTTAACATAATTTTAGGAACTGGGTTTTGCCGAAAAGAGACTCTGGAAAAATGGGTTAGTTGGTCTGTGTTTTTTAAAATAGTAGTTTTTTATTTTGAATTTTTCTATTTTTTAAAATTTAAAATAATAATTCGCATATACATGCCTTCTTCATTTTTATGATTTCCTATTAGTTTGGTAGGAATTTAAGATTAGGCTGTTCGGTATGGTTTGCTTTTTTCACAAAACGGCCTAGATTTGTATTCGCAATCACTTCTATTCAGGTGTGATTTTATACCGAAGGGGGGAGAGATCGGGCTCTTTGAACCCCTGGCAACCGGTTCTGCTTTCGCGATGCGGATCAAAGGTGCCAATTCCCGCCAATTTTTTGGAAATATAAAATCAAGCGCGATGTATGTCATCTATGCGTTACCTGTTGCGGCTTCGCCGCTGCCCTTTTCCAAAGCATTTGCTCCGATCGCATCCCTGTGCGGGATGATGTGTTGTTGCTGTTGTTGTTGCTGAACCAGCGCCGGAAAAGAGTTTTCTTCCACCGGTTCCCGGGGCGCATTGGCCTGGGCTTCCTATGCTTGTCAACACCCAATTTTTTTACATGTTAACCCAATTGAAATGAGCTCGAAATGGCAATTTGAAACCCTGCAGCTTCATGCAGGACAAGAAGCAGTAGAAGGAACGACGCGCTCCAGAGCAGTGCCTATCTACCAGACCACCTCGTACACGTTCCGGGATTCGGAGCACGGCGCGAACCTGTTTGCGTTGAAGGAATTCGGCAACATTTACACCCGGATGATGAACCCCACCACGGACGTGCTGGAAAAGCGGATCGCCGCATTGGAAGGCGGGGTAGCCGCGCTGGCGGTTGGATCCGGGCAAGCTGCGCAGTTTTTGGCGCTTCACAACATTCTGGAGGCAGGCGACAACTTCGTTACCAGTTCCAACCTTTACGGCGGTACCTACAACCAGTTCAAGGTGGCGTTCAAGCGTCTGGGGGTTGAGGCCCGGTTTGCTGCCGGCGAGGAGGTGGCGGATTATGAAAAGCTGATCGACGCCAACACCAAGGCGATCTACTGCGAAAGCTTGAGCAACCCCAGCTTTCTCGTGCCGGATTTTGAAGGGTTGTCCGCGCTGGCGCAGAAGCACGACCTTCCCTTGATTGTCGACAACACGTTTGGAGCGGCAGGGTATTTGTTCCGTCCGCTGGAACACGGCGCGCATGTCGTGGTAGAGTCTGCCACCAAATGGATCGGGGGGCACGGCACTTCCATCGGCGGAGTGATCGTCGACGGGGGCAATTACAACTGGGGCAACGGAAAATTCCCGCAGTTTACCGAGCCGTCGGAAGGCTACCATGGCCTGGTGTTCTGGGATGTGTTCGGCGCCAACGGGCCTTTTGGCAATATCGCCTACATCATCCGGGCGCGGGTGGAAGGCCTGCGGGATATGGGCCCTGCGCTGAGTCCGTTTAATTCCTTCCTCCTTCTCCAAGGCCTGGAAACCCTCTCTCTCCGCGTTCAGCGGACGGTCGACAATGCCCTTGCTCTGGCGCAATGGCTGGAGCAGCACCCCGCAGTCGAATGGGTGATCTACCCCGGACTGGAAAGCCATCCGGGCCACGCACGCGCGCGCAAATACCTGAAACACGGCTTTGGGGGCGTGTTGTCCTTCACCCTGAAAGGCAGCAAAGAGAATGCGACCCGTTTTGTGGACAGCCTGCAACTCGTCAGCCACCTCGCCAACGTGGGCGACTCCAAAACCCTGATCATTCAGCCTTCAGCAACCACCCACCAGCAGATGTCCGAGGAGGAGCAGCGGGCGGCAGGCGTGTTGCCCAACATGCTGCGCGTATCCGTCGGGATCGAGCATGTGGAGGATATTAAAGCCGATTTTGAACAGGCTTTTGCCAAAGTGGTTCAATATGCATGATTTCAGTGCCTGGGGCTGTCTCAAAATAAAATTTCATGCCGGTGGCAAAGATTGGTCTTTTGAGACAGCCCCCAGGCAGGCTTTTTTAAAACTTGTTTTGCGCTATGCATTCCCTGACCGTAAAAAAACCTTTTCTTCTGGAAGCGGGCGGCGCGCTGCCCGAGATAGAGCTCTTTTACCACACCTACGGCGCGTTGTCGCCCGCGAAAGACAACGTCGTGTGGGTTTGCCACGCCCTCACCGGCAATTCCGACGCCTCCGACTGGTGGTCGGGGCTGATCGGGGAGGGAAGGCTCTTCGACACGTCCACTTATTTCATCGTGTGCGCCAACAACCTGGGGTCGTGCTACGGGACCACAGGCCCTGGCAGTCCCAATCCGGCTACGGGCGCTCCTTACGGCCTTGATTTTCCGGAGATCACCATTCGGGATATGGTCCGGGCCCACCAGTTATTGGCCGACCACCTGGGCATTGGCCGCATTCATGTGGCTCTGGGGGGCTCCATGGGAGGGCAGCAGGTATTGGAATGGGCGATTATGGAGCCTCAGCGGCTGGATCATATCGTGCTGCTGGCCTCCAATGCCCAGCACTCCCCCTGGGGCATTGCGTTTAATGAAGCTCAGCGCATGGCGCTGCTGGCCGATGCCACGTTGGGATCCGGAGTCCCGGAAGCTGGGCGCAAGGGACTGGAAGCAGCCAGGGCGATCGCGATGCTTTCGTATCGGAGCTACGAAGCGTACCGGTTGTCCCAATCAGAAACCGACCAGGATAAAACCGGCGATTTCCGGGCGAGTTCGTACCAGCGCTACCAGGGATATAAGTTGTGGAAGCGTTTTGACCCCGTATCCTACCTCGTCCTCAGCAAAGCCATGGACAGCCACCATGTGGGCAGGGGCAGGGGCAGCGTGCCCAAGGTTCTTTCCGGAATCCGGGCGCGGACCCTGGTCGTCGGCATCGACTCCGACCTGCTTTTTCCTGTCCGCGAGCAGGAACTCATCGCCCAATGGATACCCGGCGCCCGGCTGGAGGTCATCCCCAGCGATTACGGCCACGATGGGTTTTTGGTGGAATTTCACACGATTGCCCCGGTGATCCGGGCGTTTTTATTGGAAGCCCCCGCTTTTCTGTCCCTGAAGGAACCCAGCTTTCGCGGCGGAGCAGGAGCCCCAAGGGCACTTCCCGGGACGGAAAAGTTTTAACTTACACCCCCTATATTAAATAATTGTTTCTTCTCGACATTTCTTCGGTTTCGGGTTGCGCAATTGGCGATAGGTCCTCATCTTTACTATCTGGCTTTTTAGCCAAAGGGTAATCGCCCAACGGCCATGAGTGTACATCATCAAATTGTATTCATCGACGAACCGCATCCTGTTCTCACCCAGCGCCTGATGGAGCTGGGTATGGATTGCCGTTTCCTGTACCAGGCAACCCGGCAGGAGATCCTTGCGCAGTTGGACCATTGCTACGGCATCGTCGTCCGCAGCCGGGTGCGCATCGACCGGGAGTTGCTGGAAGCGGCCCCTGCGCTAGCCTTTGTTGCCCGTCTGGGCGTGGGCGTAGAGCACATCGATCTGGAATGCGCCGCAGCGCGCGGGGTCGAAGTGTTCACCTCTCCGGAAGGAAGCCGGGATACTGTTGCCGAGCATGCGCTGGGAATGCTGCTGATGCTCCTGAATAACCTGGGGCGGGCCGACCGCCAGGTGCGGGCAGGAAGCTGGATTCGCGAAGGCAACCGGGGGGCGGAGATTAAAGGAAAAACCGTGGGCATCTTGGGGTACGGGAATATGGGCACGGCCTTCGCCCAGCGCCTCCAGGGGTTTGAAGCCCGGGTGCTGGCTTACGACAAATACAAATCCGGGTATGGAGACCAGTATGCCGAAGAGGCGGATCTGGACACTTTTTTCCGGGAAACCGATATCCTGAGTGTTCATATTCCATATATGCCTTCCAACCATTATTTTATCGATGCCCATTTCCTGGACCGGTTTGCGAAACCGATCTATTTGGTCAACACCGCCCGCGGATTGGTGTTACATACCCAGGATTTGACGGAGCGAATGAAGTCCGGAAAGGTGCTGGGCGCCGCTCTGGACGTTATCGAATACGAAGAGCTTTCTTTCGAAAAACTAAACCCGCTGGACTTACCGGAACCGTTTCAATACCTCCGGCAGTCGGATCGCGCCGTGCTGACCCCGCATATCGCCGGTTGGTCTTTTGAATCCAACGAGGGGCATGCGGCAGTGCTTGCTGAAAAGATCGAACGCTTTTTGAACCAACAGGCGCACACCGGAGAACCCGCTGGAACCGGCGGGCGTGCGCTTCTTTGACATGATAGCCATGTTATTCACAACGGAAGTCGCCGAAACCTATGAAGTCGTTTACAACCTGTACGAGGTTGCTGAAGGCTTTTTCCTTCCCAGCGCGTATATCGTCAGCCGGGATAAGGAAGGGTTTCTTGCGCATATCCGCCAGAAAGCGGTCCGGGAAACCATCGGCCATTTTCAGCTCGAGCTGGACGACGTGCGCGGAAGGCTTTTCGACATCATCGATCAGCTCCAGCCCAAAAACCTGGAAAAGCGTTTCAGCCCGCCCAAACGCAAGGAAAAAACGCTGGACGAACTCCTGGCGGACGCTGAAGTGCAAAAGGTCCTTCTTTCTTTCGCCCACAAACGCCTCGACGAACTCCTCTCTCATGTCGTTCAGTACCGCTTGCCCCTGACCTGGAACGTCGACCGCCGCGTGCTGGTCAAGGACTTCCTCGTCCGCGTATCCCAGGAAACCCTGGAACCGGACCTCGCGTTCCGGCGCACCCGGGAAGGCGTGCAATACCGCCTCCGGCTCCGCAAAGGCGACCTGGTATGGAAGGTGAGCTCAAGGGATGTCATCCCGGTAACGAACCATCCCGCCTGGCTCCTCGTGGATGATACCCTTTTCCGGGCGGCGCATATCAACGGCAATATGGTGAAGCCGTTCCGCACAAGAGACGTGGTCAGCATTCCGCAGGCTTCGGTGAAGACCTATTTCCAGAAGTTCATCCTCAAAATCGCTTCCCAGATCGATATCGAGGCCGAAGGGTTTGATATTCATTATTTCGACCGCCTGAAGACCTGCCGCCTGGAAGTCAACCATAGTTTCTTCAGCAGCGAAGCAGCCTTACTGGCGTATATGGTTTACCCCAAAGCGGAGTTTCTATGGAACGACCGCAGAACCAAACGCACTACCCTGGAATTTACCCAGGAGGAAGTGGGGATTATTCAAATCCGCCGGGACATGGAGGCGGAACAGGTTTATCTCGGCCGGCTGAAGAACCTTGGCCTGGTAGAAAATGCCCAGGGGCAATTTGGGCTCTCCGACCCAGGGCCTGATCCGCTGGCTCTGGTACACTGGGTGATCCGAAACCGGCTGCTGCTCGAAGAAGCAGGGTTTGTGCTGAGCCCGATCCAGATGGAAGATAAGGTTGTTTACCTTCAGCAGGCTACCCTCCATATGCAGACCGAGCGGGCGATTGACTGGTTTGATATCTACGGGGAGGTGGTAATCGGGGAATTCACCATTCCGTTTCTCGCCCTGGCCAAATTCATTCGCGATGACAATCATTTTTATCCCCTCCCCAACGGAACGTATTTCCTCATTCCCCAGGAGTGGATGGAAAAATACAAATCGCTGGTGCAGTTTTGCCCGCAAGGAAGGGAAGCACCTGCGGCTGAATAAAGCCAGTTCACCCTCCTGAGCGAAATCGGCCTTTCCGAACACGAAGAGGGCGCGCCTGCGTTGGTGGAAGTTGATTTTCAAATTTCGCCGCTCCTGAAGGCTACCCTCCGCCCCTACCAGACGGAAGGGGCCAGGTGGCTGGTGCAGCTGTACCGCAATAAGCTGGGCGGCTGCCTTGCCGACGATATGGGACTTGGGAAAACCGTGCAGATGATTGCCGCCCTCTTATATGCCAAGGAACACAAAGCGGCTGTTTCGGCAGCCGAGGAACTGGAAACAGCCAACCAACTCGACCTGTTCTCTGCAAAAGCCGGCGACGAGGACTTCCTCCAACCGTTGAACGCGCTGATCATTCTGCCCGCCTCCCTCGTATTCAACTGGGAAGCTGAGATCCGCAAATTTGCCCCCAGCCTGAGCACCTACCGCCACGTAGGCGGCAAACGCTACCGCGATATCCGCCTGTTGCGCCGCTTCGACGTAATCCTCACTACCTATCAGACCGCCCTCCGGGATGTGGAACTCCTTCAGCAACTCGAGTATGAATACATCGTGCTCGACGAAAGCCAGCAGATCAAGAACCGCGACAGCAAAGTGTACCACGCGATCAACTACCTGAACGGGAAGCATAAAATCTCCCTGAGCGGAACGCCGATTGAGAATTCGCTCTCCGACCTCTGG
Organism: Haliscomenobacter sp.; assembly: GCA_016713275.1. GTDB lineage: Bacteria > Bacteroidota > Bacteroidia > Chitinophagales > Saprospiraceae > JADJPL01. The sequence goes on along the minus strand of JADJPL010000004.1, from coordinate 482,761 downwards.
GCCCAAATGCAGTTCATCAACCCCGACCTGCTGGGCAATTTTTCCTTTTTCAAAAAGGAGTTTATCACCCCAATCGAAAAATATCAGGACGAGGGCAAAAAATACCGGCTTCGGGCTTTGGTCGCTCCCTACCTCTTGCGACGTACCAAGGAAGAGGTCGCTCAAGACCTTCCTCCATTGAGCACCCAGGTGTTCTATTCCGAAATGACCCCGGAGCAGAAAAAGCTCTACGAACGGGAAAAGTCGGCCGCCCGAAACTACCTGCTGGAAAACTTCGACGCCAACAACCCGCAGTACCGGATTCTGGTGCTGCGCTCCCTCACCAAACTCCGCCAGATCTGCAACCATCCGAGGATTGTCAACGACCAGTACCAGCGGGAGAGCGGAAAATTTAACGACGTGCTGGAGCACTGGGACGTTATCCGGAAAAGTAACCACAAAGCCCTTTTCTTCAGCTCGTTTGTTCAATACCTGGAGTTGTTCCGCGAGGAGTTTGAGGCAAGGCGCCAGCCGTTTTCCATGCTGACGGGCAACATGTCCCCGCAGGAACGGCAGTCCAACATCCAGGTATTCGAAGACAAGCCGGAGGTGCAGTCGTTCCTCATTTCCATCAAATCCGGCGGGGTTGGCCTCAACCTGACCGCCGCCGATTATGTCTTTATCCTGGACCCCTGGTGGAACCCCACCACCGAGCAGCAGGCCATCGCCCGCGCGCACCGCATCGGGCAGGATAAAAACGTGATTGCCGTCAAGTTCATTACCAAAGACAGCATCGAAGAGAAAATCCTCAAACTACAGGAACGCAAATCCAAACTCGCTGAAGACATCATCGAGAACGTCCGGCGCGCCGATTTCTCCATTGTGGATATCGAGTATTTGCTGGAGTGACGGGGTTAAGGCGTTAGGGCGTTTAGGCGTAAGGCGTTTAGGCGGTGCAATTTTCCCCAGGCGCTTCGGCTTGGACGTATTGCCCTCCGCAGCCCGGAGCCCGTGGGAAAGGCCACGAAGCAACATTCCCCCTTTGAAGGGGGTTAGGGGGATGAAACGTCCGAAATGCTGGTTAAAGGTTTCATCCCCCCGGCCCCCTTCAAAGCTAATCTTGTAGTGTTTTTCATATCTAGCAATTGCCCTCAGCAGCCCGGAGCCCGTGGGAAACGCCGTTCCCGTTCAAGACAGGATCGCCTTGGGATCAACCGCTGGAATGCGGTGAAACGCAACGATGGTGTTCAAAGCGGTTGAAGCCCATAGAGCGAAGGCGTTTGCTACGGAGCGGTAGGGCGAAGGAGCGCCCTGGTTCTTTTTGGGCGAGCAAAAGAACAAACCCGAGGCCGGGGCAAAAACGGCAGGTGAAGGCGTTTAGGAGTTTAGGCGTTGGGGTGGGTAAAATCTTTGGATTTTTGCGAAGCAATGCAATGGGTTGAGGCCAACTTTTGCTATCTTGCATCGCCCTGACTGGAATATTCCCGCATTATTGGAAATTTCAAGTCTTAGGTTATGCAAGCCATCCGATCGTTCAAAAAGTTGCTCGTCGCCAACCGCGGCGAAATAGCCATTCGCGTATTTCGCGCCGCTTCCGAGTTGCAAATCCGCACCGTTGCCGTTTACACCTACGAAGACCGCTACTCCCTGCACCGCTATAAGGCCGATGAGGCCTATCAAATTGGCGAAGACAACGACCCCTTGCGTCCCTACCTCGACACAGAGGAGATTGTTCGGGTTGCGCTGGAGAACGGCGTAGATGCGATCCATCCAGGGTATGGGTTTTTGTCTGAGAACGTCGCTTTTGCCCGTAAATGCCGGGAGGCTGGGATCGTTTTCGTTGGGCCCGATCCCGAGATTATGGAAAATCTGGGAGATAAGGTGGCTGCGAAAAACCTGGCGAGGCAACTGGATATCCCCATGATTGAAGACAGCCGGCAGCCGCTGGTCAGCGCGGAGGTAGCTCTGGAAGAAGCCCGCCGTATCGGCTTCCCCGTGATCGTCAAAGCGGCGTCCGGGGGCGGAGGCCGGGGGATGCGGGTCGTCCGCGAGGAATCCGCCTTGACGTCCGAATATGCGGAAGCCAGCGGGGAAGCGTTAAAAGCCTTTGGCGACGGGACGGTTTTCCTGGAAAAGTTTATCGAAGAACCCAAACATATCGAGGTCCAGCTTTTGGGCGACCGGCACGGCAACCTGGTGCATCTGCACGAACGCGATTGCTCGGTGCAACGGCGCTTCCAAAAAGTAGTGGAAATTGCTCCCTGTATTAGCCTGAGCAACCAGACCAAAGAACATCTTTTCGGGTATGCCCTGAAACTGGGGAGGGCCGTAGGCTACAACAATGCAGGCACGGTGGAATTTCTCATCGATGCGGACGAAAACCCGTATTTCATCGAGGTGAACCCGCGCATCCAGGTAGAACACACCGTGACGGAGGAGGTGACAGGCGTTGACCTGGTGCGCGCCCAGCTCCTGATCGCTATGGGCTACAGGTTGTCCGACCCGGAAATCGGCATCCCCTCCCAGGAGTCGGTGGAGGTGTCCGGGGTAGCCATCCAATGCCGGATCACTACGGAAGACCCGTCGAACGAGTTCAAACCCGACTACGGCACCCTGATCGCCTACCGCAGCGCCGGGGGCTTGGGGATTCGCCTGGATGCCGGCAGCGCCTATGCGGGGGCAAAAATTTCCCCTTTCTTCGACAGCCTGCTGGTGAAAGTGACCGCCTGGGGGCGTACCCTCCCCAGTACCGCTAACCGCATGCACCGCGCCTTAAGGGAATTCCGGATCAGAGGGGTGAAAACCAATATCGGGTTCCTGCTCCACCTGCTGCAAAACGAGACGTTCCAGAATGGGGCAGCGACGGTTAATTTCATCAAGGACAATCCGCAATTGCTCACGCCGCCCGACTGGCAGGACCGGGGCACCAAAATGCTGCGCTACCTGGCGGATGTGATCGTCAACGGACATCCGGATGTGCCGAAGCGCGACGCGAATGCCGTTTTCCTTTCCCCGGCCGTTCCGCCTTGCGACCGGCACGCCGCGTTTCCGGAAGGCACGCGCGACCGCCTGCTGCGCGACGGCCGCGAGGCCTTTGTACAATGGCTAAAGGCCGAACCCCGCATTCAGTATACCGACACGACCTTCCGCGACGCCCACCAGTCGCTCCTGGCCACCCGGGTGCGCACGTACGATCTGGTCCGGGTAGCTGAAAGCTTCGGCAAACGCCATGGAGGCGACCTGTTTTCCATGGAAGTCTGGGGCGGAGCAACGTTCGACGTCGCCCTGCGCTTTCTGAAGGAATGCCCCTGGGAGCGGCTCGCGATGCTGCGAAAGGCGATCCCGAATACGCTCTTCCAGATGCTCCTGCGGGGGTCCAACGCCGTCGGGTACACCGCGTATCCCAAAAACCTGATCGAAACCTTCATCGAACAGGCGGCAGAAACCGGCATCGATTTGTTCCGGATCTTCGACTCGCTGAATTACGTCGATTCCATGCGGGCCAGCATCCGTGCGGTGCGGGAACGGACTCCCGCCCTGGCCGAAGCCTGTATTTGCTATACCGGCGACATCATGGACCCCTCCAGGCCCAAGTACAACCTGCAATATTACCTCGATCTGGCCAAAAGACTGGAAGACGAAGGCGCCCATATGCTGGCGATCAAAGACATGGCCGGCTTGCTCAAACCCTATGCTGCCGAACTGCTCGTATCCAGGCTTAAGGAAACCGTCGAGATGCCAGTGCATCTGCACACCCACGACACCGCCTCCATCCAGGCAGCGACCTATATGAAGGCCGTAGAAGCCGGAGTAGACGTGATCGACCTGGCCCTGGCCTCCATGTCGGGGCTAACGTCCCAGCCCAATTTCAACGCCTTTGTAGCGTTGATGCAGGGGCACCAAAGGGAAATGCCCGTTAATCTGGAGTCGCTGAACGCGTTTTCCAACTACTGGGAAGCGGTCAGGCGGTTTTATTATCCCTTTGAAAGCGAACTGAAAGCAGGTACTGCCGACGTATACGAACACGAGATCCCCGGAGGGCAATACTCCAACTTGCGCCCCCAGGCGAGGGCCCTGGGGCTGGAGGACCGGTTCGAACTGGTGAAGAAAAACTTCCGCGTGGCCAACGACCTGTTTGGCGATATCGTCAAAGTGACGCCTTCTTCCAAGGTGGTCGGCGATATGGCCTTGTTCATGACCGCCAACAACCTCAGCAAGGAGGACATCCTGGAGCGGGGCCAGAACCTGGCCTTCCCGGATAGCGTCAAAGCCCTGATGCGGGGCGAATTGGGCCAGACGCCGGGCGGTTTTCCGGTGGAAATTCAGCGTATCATCCTCAAAGGAGAACAGCCTTTTACCGACGCCCCGGAAGCCCACCTGCCTCCCCTGGATTTTGAAAAAGCACTGCCTGAATTCCGGACGGAATTCGGGGCGCAGCTGGGTTTAACCGATTTCTTGTCCTACCAGCTCTACCCCAAGGTCTACCGGGAATACCGGGAGCATTACCGCCAGTACGGCACGGTAGGCCAGTTGCCAACCCTCGCTTTTTTCTACGGTCTGGGGCACAACGAAGAGATCATCGTGCAACTCGACCGCGGGAAAAACATCCTCATCAAATACCTCAACCTGTCCGAGCCGGACGAAACCGGCAGCAGGCTGGTGTTCTTCCAGCTCAACGGGCAAACCCGCTCGGTGCCTGTACGGGATCATCGTATCCAGACCAAGGTGGCCGTGCATCGCAAGGCCCAGGGCCCCATGGAGATCGGATCGCCTCTTCAGGGCAGCCTCGCCCGCATCCTGGTAAAGGAAGGCCAGCAGGTAGACGCCGGCGCTCCGCTGTTTGTCATCGAAGCCATGAAAATGGAATCGACCATCACCGCCCCGGCCCCGGGTATTGTGAAAGCCATCTACCTGAAGGAAAAAACGCTGGTGGAACAGGATGATTTGGTGGTGGAGGTTGGGGGTTAGTGGGTTTTATTCTGCCTTTTTCCCAAATATCCCCATCAATTCCCCAAACCCATCGATTACAAATTCGGGCTGGTGGGCGCGCAGCGCCTCTGCGGGCCGGTACCCGTAGGTGACTGCGCAGGCGGGTACGCCGGCTGCGCGGGCTGCTTCCAGGTCGTGGGTGGAATCGCCGACCATGAGGGCGCGCTCGGGGGCGATCTGGAGAGCGGACAGCAGGTGGCGGATGCCGGCTGGGTCCGGCTTCAGGGGCATGATCTCCGGCTGGGCGCCCAGGATGATGTTGAAAAAGGGCGCCAGTCCTACCGCTTCGACGACAGCTTCTGTAAACGCGTGGGGCTTATTGCTGTAAACAGCCTTTTTGATGCCCGGTAGCGCGGCCAGCGTTTCCGGGACGCCGGGGTAGCAGCGCGTCAGGTCGGCCACGTGCTCGCGGTAGTAGGCATCGAACAGGTGGCGGGCATGATCGAGTAGTTCCGGGTCGTCGGTGCTTGTGACCGACTTGAGCAAAGAGAGCAGTCCGCTGCCCAGCAACCCGGGGACATCATCTACGTCGACCAGAGGTTGTCCCAAATGGCCGAGCGCATGGTTGAGCGCGGCCATCAAATCGTGTTTCGAATCGACGAGCGTGCCGTCGAGGTCGCAGATGAGGAGATCAAAAGGCATAGAAGGAGGATTTTTGACCGGCCAAAGGTAGGGAATAAATGCGGTTTGGGTATACCCGGCGCCGCGCAGCTAATTTGGACCGGAAGGACGGAAAATACAATGGAGCTGCTGCCCTGGCTTTGTTCCGCTGGTAAAAAGGACTATTTTTAACCCAAAATCCTGCCCATGCGCCTGTTCCATTGTGGCTTTTTCGCCTTCTGGCTTCTTTCCCCCCTTTCGCTCTATGGCCAGGGCGAAGGCCTTAACGTCATGTCGTTCAACATCCGCATGCCCAATCCGGACGACGGGTTTAACTATTGGCCAAACCGCAAGGACATGGCGGCCAGCATGATCCGCTTTTACGAAGCCGATCTGGTGGGGGTGCAGGAAGCCTTCCGCAGCCAGTTGGACGACCTGAGCAAGTTGCTGCCGCCTTTTGCCTGGACGGGGGTTTGCCGCACCGACGGCACGACAACGCCCAACCCCGACAACGAATTCTCGGCAATCCTCTACCGCACCGACCGGCTGGAACTCCTGGAAAGCAGCACCTTCTGGCTGTCGGAACATCCGGACGAGGCTGGCAAAAAGGGCTGGGATGCCGCCCTGCCGCGCATTGTCACCTGGGGCAAGTTCCGGGACAAATCTACGGGAAAGGTCTTTTTTCACTTCAATACCCATTTCGACCACATGGGAAAACAGTCGCGGGAGGAAAGCGCCCGACTCTTGCTGAATAAAATACGGGAGATTGCCGGCGCGATGCCGGTAGTCGTTACGGGCGACTTCAACGCCCAACCTACCGACGCCCCGATCCGGATCGTCACCGATCCCGGCAATCCGCACCGGCTTACCGATGGGTACTTCGTGTCCCAAATGCCGCACCACGGCCCTACGGGTACGTGGACCAACGCCTTCCTTTTTCCGGGCATGCCCGGTCAGCGCATCGATTACGTTCTGGTGAAAAACGGCGTGTCGGTCCTGAAACACGCCATCCTGTCCGACTCCTGGAGCGGGCGGCTCCCTTCTGACCATTTGCCGGTGTGGGCGAGGGTGCGGGTGGAGTGATTCTCGGGGATGCGCCAGGATAGGGATTTTTTAAAACGCGGATTCTTCATATTCAAATTACCTTGGAAGCCTATTTCAGGACTTAAATTCCCGTAGATGAAAAACAACCTGACCCTGTTCGCGCTTTGTTTTTTCGTAGTCCTTTCCGCCAACGCAGTTGCTCAGGACACCCTGCTGCCGGGCAAAACGGTCTTCCAGGAACTGTATCAGCGGCCGGAAGAGGTGGTGGAGCTGACGATAGAAACCCCTTTTCGAAACATCATTCAGAAAAAAGGGTTGGAAGAACTCAAGAAAGCGACGCTCCGGTATACCGGGGGGGATGGACAGCCGGTGCAGCACGAACTTCAGATCAGGGCCCGGGGCAACCGGCGCAAAGAAGTGTGCTATTTTCCTCCGTTGAAAATGAAATTCAGCAAATCGCTCCTTACCCAGGCAGGCTATGCGCCGTTTCACGAGATCAAACTGGCCAATAGTTGCCGCCCGGGAGAAATCAATAACCTGTACCTGTTTAAAGAATACCTGGGCTACCGGCTGTACAACCTGGTTTCCCCGTATAGTTTTCGGGTGAAGCTGGCTAAAATTACCTACCTCGACGTAGACCGGGAGCGGCAGTCCACCGAATTGTACGCCATCCTGATCGAGCCGGAAGCCGAGCTCTGCGCCCGCCTGGGCGCTCAGGTGATCGAACGGAAACTCACCTGGCGTTTTTGTCGAACCCTTTCACCTCGGTCAAATGGAGGTTTTTCAATACATGATCGGCAATACCGACTGGAACCTCTCCAACCGGCACAACATGGCCACGATCAAGGCGCCCGAAAAGTCCAAGCTGATCGCCATCCCTTACGACTTTGATTATTCCGGCCTCGTGGGGACGGATTACGCGCAGCCCAATGAAACGCTTCCTATCCAGGATGTCGCGCAAAGGTATCACAAAGGCGATGCGTTCGATCCGGAAACCATTCGGCAGGTTGTGGAAAACTTTCTCGGGTTGATCACTCCATTCCAGCAGGCATGCCGGGACTTAAATGCGCTTAGTCCCCGCGCTGCCAAAGAAACCGAAGCCTATCTGGCGCCTTTTTTCAAAATGCTCAACGATTCCAGGCGCATGCAGCAGGTATTTGTGGAGAAGATCAATTAAAGGGAAAATTAATTCTTCCTTGAGCCTCAAGGACTTTACCCGCTTCAATAAAAGTTATATGGCCACAAGAACCGACATCGAACAACGCTTCTGGCAACGGTTTGCCGGCCGGTACGACCGGTTTATCGCGCGTACGCTGAGGGATTCCTATGCCCGCTTATTTGAGTTGTTGCACCAGCACCTCCACCCGGAAGACCGGGTGCTCGAAGTCGCCACCGGAACGGGGTTGATCGCCCTGGCGATAGCCGGTCAGGTGAAGGAGGTAGAGGCGGTCGATCTCGCCCCGGAAATGATTCGCGTTGCCCAGGAAAAACAGGAACGGATGCAGACGGCCAATGTGCGGTTCAGCGTGCAGGATATCTGCGATCTCCGGTTTGACCCGGGCGCGTTTGATGTGGCGATCGCTTCGAACGTGCTGCACCTGCTTTTTTACCCGGAACAAGCCCTTCAGGAAATGGGCAGGGTGTTGGCCCCGGGAGGCCGGATCATCGTCCCGACGTTCTGCCACGGCGAGGATATCCGAACGCACTTCCTGTCGCGCCTTATGGGTCTGGCCGGGTTCAAAGCCCGCCACCGGTGGTCGTATGGCCAATTTTGTCAATGGGTCGATTCCTGCGGGTACCGGATCGTTTTCGCCGAAAAAGTGCAGGGCAGCATCCCGCTGGCGTTTGTAGTGGCGGAAAAAAAGGAAGAGGATAAGGCTGCCTGATCAGGCAAACACCTCCTTCAAGTCGATGACCAGATCAGGGAAGATGGCAGGGCGCAATTCGGTATCGTCAGTCACGGGCTGCAGGCCGATAAACTGGCCGCTTTCGTTGAGTACGTAGACGATAACCATCCGGTCGAGGGGGTGTACCATCCAGTACTCCCGCACGCCGGCTTCCTGGTAGACGTCGAATTTGATGCGCATTTCCCGGTTGCTGTTGCCCGGAGAAAGGATCTCGACGACGAGGTCGGGCGCGCCGAGGCATCCCCTTTCGTCGATCTTGGCGGGGTCGCAGATGACGCAGAGGTCGGGCTGCACCACCGTCGTAATTTGCCCTTTTTCTTGCTGATCGGCAGCCGGACGTCGAAGGGGGCGGCAAAACAGCGCACGGTTTCCCAAGGAAAACCGTATAACTGAAATAGAAAAGCGGCAGAAATCCGCTGGTGGCTGGTATTTGGGGCGGGGCTCATTTTAAAGATACGCCCTTTAATCAACTCCAACCGGTCTTCGAATTGCCAGCGCAAGTAATCGGCATACGTGTAAATGCCCTCGGGGTCGAGTTGGGAGAGGTGGAGGATGGGCTCTTCTACGGTAGCCGGTTTTTTTTCTTTAAGTGGTTTCATGCGGTGGGGATGTTGGGGGTTTAGTAAAAGCTATCTCAAAACGCCTCCCAGGGGGAGGGCGAGGAAGCAACGGGTTAAAATCGGGAGCAGGCCTGAGTTTAGGTCGTTGCTGTATGGCCTCCCCCTGACCCCCTCCGAAGGAGGGGGAACCGTGCGGGCAAGGGTAAGGAAGCAACGGGTTAAAATTGGGAGTAGGCCTGAGTTTAGGTCATTGCTGTATGGCCTCCTGGCCCCCCCGGAAGGAGGGGGGAACTGTGCGGGCAAGGGTAAGGAAGCAACAGGGTTAAAATCGGGAGTAGGCCTGAGTTTGGGTCGTTGCTGTATGGCCTCCCCCTAACCCCCTCCGAAGGAGGGGGAACCGTGCGGGCAAGGGTAAGGAAGCAACGGGTTAAAATTGGGAGTAGGCCTGAGTTTAGGTCGTTGCTGTATGGCCTCCCCCTAGCCCCCTCCGAAGGAGGGGGAACTGTGCGGGCAAGGGTAAGGAAGCAACGCATTAAAATCGGGAGTAGGCCTGAGTTTGGGTCGTTGCTGTATGGCCTCCCCCTAACCCCCTCCGAAGGAGGGGGAACCGTGCGGGCAAGGGTAAGGAAGCAACGGGTTAAAATTGGGAGTAGGCCTGAGTTTAGGTCGTTTGCTGTATGGCCTTCTCTCTGGCCCCCTCCGAAGGAGGGGGAACCGTGCGGGCAAGGGTAAGGAAGCAACGGGTTAAAATTGGGAGCAAGCCTGAGTTTGGGTCGTTGCTGTATGGCCTCCCCCTAGCCCCCTCCGAAGGAGGGGGAACCGTGCGGGCAAGGGTTTTGATAAGGGCTATTTTGGGAAAAAATGATGCCATTTTTATAAATTTTTCCAAAATGTAGGAGTTTTTCCTGTTCCCCCTCCTTCGGAGGGGGTTAGGGGGAGGCCCTGCCACGGATGTTGACAACCTGATATTCTAAGGGCGCCTGAGATGGATTACTCTTTCCATAACGCCTCCCCACCCGCGTTGGTTGCTTTCGATAAGGCGCTCTTTTCCTCTTTTGTTTACGGGCCACATTACCGGGTATTTTTTATCTTTCCAAAGAAAAACCACTTTTCCCACCTAAACAATCCGCCATGAGACGTTTTCTTTTCCTTTCGATGGTATTTCTCCTCAGCGTATCGCTATCCGCTCAAAAAGGGGCCAAAAAAGCGGCGCCTGCAACCGCCGACCAACGCTTGGTCGGGATCGACACGCTCGTCAACCGCTTGCTCAAGGAATGGCATGCGCCAGGGGTGCGCGACCTGACCTGCCACCGCACCGGGCTCCCCCGGCACGACCTGTCGTGGTACCTCAACCCGACCACCCGCGACAGCTCTGTGATGCGTATCCAGTATATGGAGCCTTCGGCGCCCTGGCGCCAGGCCTGGCAATACAACAACTGGATGTTTTTGCTCCAGGGGTGATCGCCGAAAAGCTGTACGGTAAATCCTGGAGGAACTCGTCGCCACCAAAATCTTCGGGCCCCTGGGCATGAAGACCTCCAATTTTGCCCCCTGGAAAGGAAGCTACGCCGATCTGGCTAAAGGCTACCGCACCGACGACAAAGACGCGATCCACCCGATGGACTATTACCGGATCGAGGGGATGGGCCCGGCGGGCGCCATCTACTCCAGCCCGGCGGAAATGGCTGCCTGGGTGACGACCTGGATCTACGGCGGCAAGTACCAGGGAAAAGAAGTGCTTCCGGAATCCTATGTGCGCCAGGCCATGTCGTCGCAGATGGTGATCAACGCTGGCTTGCCCAGCCCGGAAAACCCCGACGCGTACCTGGCCAACTACGGCATGGGCTGGATGCTCTCCTCTTACCGGGGCCACTACCGGGTGGAGCACGGGGGCAATATCGACGGCTTCAGCGCCAGCACGGCGTTTTATCCCACCGACAGCATCGGCATCGTGGTGCTCGTCAACCAGAACGGCTCTCCGCTGCCCGGAATGATCCGCAACTATATCTCCGACCGGATGCTCAAGCTGCCTTACCGCGACTGGCATGCCCAGATCCAAACCGCCCGGGATAAAGCCCGCGCTGCAGCCGCAGGACAGAATCAGGCCGATAGCCTGGCCCGCAAGAAAGACACCCAGCCTTCCCATGCGCTGAAGGATTATGCCGGCTTGTTTGAACACCCGGGTTATGGCGCGCTGCGGCTCGCGGCAGCGCAGGATTCTCTTTTCCTCCATTCCTCCCACGTGACGTTCTGGCTGGAGCATTACCACTACGATATTTTCCGGCCGATCGATCTGTCCGAAGCCGATGCGATCGGCGAAGACAACCCTTTCCGCCTCCGTTTCCAGACCAACGCCAAAGGGGAGATCGACGCGTTCGTCTTCCAGGGCCTTCAGGACGGCGTGAAGGACATCGTCTTTAAACGCCAGGCGGAAGCCGTGGCCATGGCCCAGAACGAACTGGAAAAATACCTTGGCGAATACGACCTCGGCGGCGTGCTTGCCAAAGCCTACCTCCGTGGCGAAACCCTGATGGTGCTCGTCCCCGGTCAGCCCGATTACGAGATGGTGCCGCTGGGCAACCACGAGTTCAAATTCAAGGTCCTGGAAGGCTTCAGCGTCCGCTTTGACCTCGGTCCCGACGGCAAAGCGAGCGCCGTGACGTTCATCCAGCCGAATGGAAATTTCCGGGCGGTGAAGAAGTAATGTAGCGCGGATTTGCAATCCGCGAACTGTTCCCCGGATTTGCAATCCGGCCATGGGCTCGCGCATTTCCAATCCGGCAAGCGAAGCGGCCATTTACCCTTTCCCTTGCCCCGCACCCTTTTTTTTCCTAAATTGAATCCCGTCACCAAAACACCCAACGCCATGCCCAAAATCCCCCTGCATCGGGGGGCAGCCAGCTGCCTCCTGGTTCTCCTGTTTTTATTTCCCAACAAGACGTTTGCAGCGCGCACTACCGATCCGAGCTACCCGATTCCGCCTACCAACGACGCCGTGATTCAACAGATGAAAAACGCCCTGGCGACCCTGCTGAAAGAAGGCCGCGACTTTCGGATCGACGAAGCGGCCGTTGAGCAGGATGGGGGCGGGTTTAGCGTGCGCGCCAAGGCCACGTTTTTCGATGTTTCCAGTCTGGAGCTCCGCGCCTCCTTCAGCGGGCCGGCGGCTATTTCGCAACTGGAGGTGGCGTTTCCCGGCAGCGTACCGGAGCGATCCGCCTTGCGCCGCCTGAGCGGCCAGAATCTGCTGGACTGGGTTCCCGAGGGCTTGCGCAACTCCGTGCGGCTGACCAGACTGCGGATGGGCTTTGAAAACAATGCCGTGAGCCTGGTGGGGATCGACTTGAGCAGCGCCCCCCTGAAGCTGTTCGACCAGGGAGCGCTGCAGGTAGAAGCCCTTGTGTTTTCCTTCGAAGTAGAAAACCCCCGGGCGCCTGCTCCGGTGGTACGCGCCCGCATCAGCGGGCAGGCCAACGCGGGATTTCCCATCGCGGTGTCGGCAACGGTTGCCAATCAGCGCGATCAGTGGGTGCTCCGCGGCGAAACCGGCGGCCTCAGCCTGGGCAAGGTGCTGGGCCTGACCGGCGTGCAACGCCCCGCCGAATGGCCCGACGTGCTTTGGGATCTTGGCCTTGCCTCCGGCAGCATCGAGCTCGAACCCTTCAACCGCCGCCTGAGCCTGCGCGCCGAGTCGGATTTCGGGCAAACTGAATTCGCCATCAGCGCCCGGCCGGGCGCAGAACCTCAGTTTCTTGCAGGCATCGCCCTGCCTGCCAATTTCCGTTTCGCCAGCATCGAACCCTCTTTAGTCGTCCTCGACCAGTTTGGCCTCTCCAATACGGCGTTGGCGCTCGCTTCCGATACGCAGACGTCCAGCCTCAAGCTCTTCGAGCGCCTGGGGCAGTCGCCTCGCATCGACCGGGGCTTGACCCTGCTGGCAGCCTACCAGATTTCAGCGCTGTCCAAAGACCTCGAATCGTTTATGGGGCAGAGCAACGTTCTCCTTCGCGCCACCATCAGCAACCGCCCGGCAGACCTCAAACTCGAGGCCGGGCTGGAAACGAATATCCCCTTCGACGATAAGGGCAACGTCGTGCTGCGCGGCGTCACCCTGACCCTGGCGCCAACGCCGGCCAGCTTCACCGTTAGCCTTGGCGGCGCCATGGACGTGCGCATGGAAAAAGACCTGCTCACGTTTAAATCCAAAATAGGCGTAGACCTGACCAATGTGGAGCTCCAGGTAGAAGGCATGATGCAGGGCGAATGGAACAACCCCTTCGGCATCGCTCCCGGCGTGCAACTCAGCAACCTGGGCCTCGGCTTTGGCGTGAGCTTCAAAACGACCCCGATTCCGCTGCCCACCCTTGCCTTCGCCGGGGCGCTGAAGGTGGGCAATCCCAAGAAGCCCGCTTTCGCCGGCGACGCAGCCGTTGCGGTAGACCCCTCCAACCCGCTCAACTGCATGGTCGACGCCGGGTTTAACAAGATTTATCTCCGCGACCTCGTCAGCGCGTGCGCGCCCTCGGCCCAGATACCGGCCGGGTTGCGCAATACCATCCTGACGATGGGCATCGACAGCCCGCGCATCACCATCATCCCCAACCCGGCGGGGGTCGTCCTGTTTGAAAAAAGCTACGACCCGGGATTCCTGGTGCGCGGCAAAGCCAGCATCGCCGACTATTACGGGGAGCTGCTGCTGGGGATCAGCCCCACCAAGGGCATCGATGGGAAAGCGGGTTTCAGCGCCATCCGCCAGGAGCCGCTCTTTTCCCTCACCGGCGCCCGCGGCGCCCCCGACCCGCTGGTGCAACTGGCCCTCCGCCCGGGGGATATCCAGTCGTCCAAACTCGCCATCAGCGGCAAAGCCACCCTCCTGGGGTTGAGCTCCGAAACCGACCTGCTGCTCAACGACAACGGCTTTAACCTCTTTATGGAAGGGAAAATCTTCAACCTGTTTCAGGCCAATCTCAACGCCAGCGCGGGCAAGGTCAACAACGCCGCCGACTTCTACATCAAAGCGGACATGAAAAACGACCTGTTTCAGTACATCTCCGACAACGCGTCCCGCGAAATCGACAAAGCCACCAAAGACACCCAGAGCGGCATCCGCAGCGCCCAGAACACCCTCACCCAAAAGCAGCGCGAAGTGCAGACGCTCAATACCGAGATCAACCGGCAGCGCGGGATCGTGCAGGCCGAGCGCGACCGCGACTGCAAAAAACTGCGCGACGCCCAAAGCGCCGTGACCGCCGAGCAGAATAAGGTCAACAGCCTCCAAAGCCAGATCAACAGCCTCAACGCCACCATCAGCAAGCTCAAGAAGGAAATGAAAAGCAAACCCTGGAAAATTCCCGAGAACAGCGGCAAAATCACCTACTACGGAACCCAGGTAGCCGGGCTCGAAACCGCCAAAGCAACGGCCAGAGCAGCCCTCGGAGCCGCCAAGGAGACCCTCCGCCTCATGGGCGACGCCTGCAAGGCCACGCCCATCGACCTCGACCCCCGCATATCCGGACTCCTCGCCAGTCGCGACATTGCCACCGGCAGCATGGAAGCCGCCAAGAAAATCCTCGACGGCGCCGGGATCATCGGCGTAGGGACCCTCAAAGCCACGAAGTGGATCGTCACCAACGGCAACCCCCTCGGGGTGGTCAACATCCGGCAGGCCAGCTTTGAAGGCAAGCTCAACAGCGTCAACGGCGGCGGCGTATCCATGCGCGTGCAGGGAACCTTCGCCGGCGAGCCGCTCAACACGTCCTTCGCATTCCATTTCAATAACCCCCTACAAACCGTAGAAGCGTTCGCGCGGGAGTTGTTGAAGTAGCATTGGATGGCGGGGCGTTGGGGCGGGGATGTAGCGCGGATTTGCAATCTGCCTGTAGCGCGGATTTGCAATCCGCGAACTGTTGAACGGATTTGCAATCCGCCTGTAGCGCGGATTTGCAATCCGCGATGGTTCAACGGGTTTGCAATCCGCCTGTAGCGTGGATTTGCAATCCGCGAACTGTTGAACGGATTTGTAATCCGTTCTGGCCAAAGGCAAAGCGCGCCGCCGCCTTCCCCCCTGAGAAATATCACCGGCCCTCAGGCATAGAAATCATCTCGTTCAAAACGGGAAAAGCCGTACATTAGGTTGTTAAAAAGAGAGGCTACAGAAGACACCGTAGAACGTGGTCGGCTGTGGCCTTTTTTGTAAAAAAGCATAGACAAAACCATTGTACAGGATTCGTTGTGATCCTGGTAAAGCCAAGTTATTAGCCCCGAAAACGCTACCCCATGGTGCAATTTGGAAAAACCATAAAAATATTCCTCATCGACGGCGATCCGAACGGACGGATGAGCTGCGAACTCTCCAACTGGACAGGTAAAGAATAAACACCTCAGTTCTATGGACACCAGCCAGGCCGAAAATATACGTTACGCAAAAAGCTGCTCCTAGCCCTTCCCAGGAAGCAGCCATCCGCCATACTCAGGGCCCGCTCCTCATCATCGCAGGTCCGGGATCTGGCAAAACGTTTACCCTGGTGGAGCGTATTGTGCACCTGGTACAAAGCGGAGTGCCTGCCGAGCAGATCATGGCGGCTACTTTTACAGAGAAAGCGGCAAAAGGCCTGATCACCCGCGTATCCAACCGGATGCTCGAACTCGGACTGCGGGTGAACCTCAACGAAATGTACATCGGCACGCTCCATTCTATTTTCCTGCGCATCCTGGAAGAATTCCGGGAATATACCCGGTTGAAACGCAGTTACCGCCTGCTCGACGATTTCGACCAGAAGTTCCTCCTGTTTCGCCATCTGAAGCGATACCTCGATGTCGACGGGCGGAAATTTTGCTCGGAAGCCCTAAAAGCGCCCGTTGGGAAAAGGCCAAAACCCTGGCCGCTTGGGTGTCCAAAGTGGCAGAAGAATGCCTGGATCCACAGGTGCTGGAGGCTTCCGATGATCCCGGCGTCCGGGCGCTGGGGATATTCGCGCAGCTTTATACCGCCCAACTGAAGGTAGAGAATGCGCTTGACTTTTCGGCCATACAGTCTGAAATCCTTGCCCTGCTGGAAAACCATCCCGAGGTACTCGCCACCCTCCAGGGCCGCATCCGCTACATCATGGTGGACGAATACCAGGATACCAACACCATTCAGGAGCGCATCCTGCTGCGGCTGGCGGCTGCGCACCAGAACTTTTGCGTAGTCGGCGACGACGACCAGGGCCTCTATCGCTTCCGGGGGGCTACGATCCGGAATATCCTGGAATTCGAGCAAAACTTCCCCCCTGGCGCCTGCAAGCGCGTGGAACTGACGACCAACTACCGCTCCCATCCGGGCATTATCGACTTCTACAACCGCTGGATGGCACAGTGCGACTGGGAGGAAAACGAACAGGCGTTCCGCTTTCCCAAGGTCATTCAACCGCAGGAGGGCGATTTCCTGGATTGCGCCTCCGTGATCCGGGTATCTGCCGACGGCGATTGGGAAGATTACTACGAGGAAGTCTTTCAGTTTATCCGAAGGTTGGAGACCAACGGGGCTTTGCAGGATTACAACCAGATCGCCTTTCTCTTCAAATCGGTCAAAAATGAGCGGGTGATCGAACTGGCCGATTACCTGGAAAGCAACGGAATACCGGTTTTCTCTCCGCGTTCAGCGCTATTCTTTCAGCGCGAGGAGGTCCAGCTCCTGCTGGGGGCCATTATTTTTATCTTCCCCAACCTGTTTGAAGACCTGAAATGGGGGGATGAGGCCCATCTCGACGTCTGGGACTATTACCTGCACTGCAAAACCCGCTTTGCCGATACGCTGCGCGCCAATCCGGAAAAGCACAAAGCCCTCCTGCAGTGGTGCCAGCGCAGGGCCAAGGAACATCTCGGCCTTACCAAAAACACCAACTACGCGTTTGCGGCCCTCTGTATCAGTTGCTGGAATACCCCCCTGTTCGCGGAGTTCGTGGAGACGGATCTGAACGGTAGCAAGGCCAACCTGCGCTCCGCTTACAATATTGCCCAACTGTCCAAACTCTTCTTCAAGTTTGAGTACCTGTTCAATATTTCGGTGCTGACGCCAAAGCGCCTGCAGCAGGACCTTCAGGATCTTTTCAATACCTACCTGCGCTACCTTATCGACGGGGGCATCGAAGAGTACGAGGATTTTGATGAATATGCGCCCTCGGGCTGCGTATCGTTCATGACTATCCACCAATCCAAAGGGCTCGAGTTCCCGGTGGTGGTAGTCGGTTCCCTGAACCTCAATCCGGTCAAACAGCATAAGGAAACCGATGTGATCCTCCAGGAACAATATTACACCAAGCCGCCCTTCGAGCCCCTGGAGCGCACCAAGGTATTTGACTTCTGGCGCTTATTCTATACAGCGTTTTCGCGCCCGCAGAACCTGCTGGTGCTGACTGCCCGCGAGCAGGAGGGCCGGGCAAAGAGCCCCTCGAAGTATTTTGAGCCGGTATTCCGGCCGCTTCCCTATTGGAGAAGCGATGCATTCGACGCCAGCGCCCTGCAGCTCGACGCCATCCGGCCCGTGCATATCAAACACGAATATTCCTTCACCTCCCATATCCTGCTCTACGAAAACTGCCCTCTGCAGTACAAGTACTTCAAGGAACTGGAATTTGTGGAGGTCCGCACCGGGGGCGTGCTGGGCGGCAGCCTGCTCCACCAGACGATCGAAGACATCCACAAGGCCGTATTGCGTGGCGATAGCCACGAAAGCCTGACGGACGAGCGCATCCAGGGCTGGTTTGAGGAAAACTACGCCCTCTTGTCGAAAGCGCAGCGCACCTACTTGCACCGGGCGCAGCTCAACGCCCTCCAGGGCCAGGTGCTGCGTTACCGCGACCGCAACCAGGATCAGTGGCAACGCATCCAGGAAGCAGAAGTGCCGGTGTCGCTGGTGAAGGAAGGCTACATCCTGAAAGGGACTATCGACCTGATCAAGGGCGAGCACGATACGGTGGAACTGGTGGACTTCAAGTCGGGCGATAAACCCGACGTCAACTCCGAAGACCCCATCATCCGCCGCCGGCTGAATCAGTACCGCCGCCAGCTTGAGGTCTATGCCCACCTCGTGGAAGAACGCACCGGCCACAAAGTGAGCAAAATGCACCTTTATTACCCCAAAGAGGAGGAAGGAAATCCGAAGATTACCTTCTCCGCCAATGCACACAATATCTCTGCGACCATCGCCTCGTTTGACGAAGTGGTGCAAAAGATCGAAGCCAAAGATTTTGACATGGCGCACATCGCTAAATCGGAAAAGCTCTGCTGGGATTGCGATATGCGGTATTTGTGTAATCCCAGAAAATATTCAGAATAAAAAAATCAGATATGACAAGTCCAAACAAAAAGGCAATAATTTCTGCTATTTCAAATTTAGGCGATATCTTAATCTTGCTGGAGCAGCTTGAGGAAGGCGAATTTATCTTCAATAATAAGAGAATTTGATAATGTCATACTAGCGAGTGAAAATGCCTCGTTTTCACCGCGAAAGCTGCTTTTTGTGCCCTCATTGGAAGAGTTGAGTGGAAAAAACTCCAGGATTCATGAAATTTTGAAAAGTTAGACATTGAAAGATTCGATGTGGCTTATATAATCTCTTTAAATCGAAAAGAAATTTCAGATTACTATAAAAGGAATATTCAGGCCCAATTCTTGAGCCTGCGATTTGAATATTGGAATTTAAATGATTTGATAGAAAAGATTGATACTCATTTTCCGGAATATTGGGGGCATACAGATACGTTTATTAAGCCATATGAGGATCTATTTATTTCCGAAGTTGAAGAAGATAATGAATTGAAGTGCCTTAAGCTTGATAAAAAGTATATAGACATGCTGGATATTTTTATTGAACCTCGAATATCAATAATAATAAGCGATGAAAAGGATAGTTCTATTGTTTTTACCAGGAGCTTTAATAGAGAAAAAATTGTTGCTTCGGGAAATTATATCTTGACAGGAGATGCTGGAACCGGAAAATCAACTCTTCAGAAAAAAATTGGCAAGGAAATTGTAATCAGAAATGCGGCTAGAGACAAAAAAACTTTACCGATACTAATTCGACAATTAGATATTGTTGCGAATAGCGATAGTATAGAAAAAGCGATTGACTCTCAGTTGTTAAAGGCATTTACAGATTTTGACCTGAAAAAAGTTTTTCGAGATTATGAGTTGCTAATTTTGATTGACTCTATCGATGAGTTTAGTAAAGATAAGAAGGCGAAAATTTTAGCTGATATTCAGAGACTTTCAACTGATTTTGACCTCCGATATGTTATTTCTACGAGAGATGATCATTATTTACTTGATGGGTTAGAAGTAAAAAAGGAATTTGATCGGGTTCGTATTGAGAATTTTAACTTAAATCAAGCAAAAGAATTTTTAGAACATTTTTTTTGCTTTGATTTTGATAAATCAGGAAAGTTATTAGAATCACTTCGGAGTAATAAGATTTTAGAAAAGCTAGCAGTTACGCCATTGACTTTATCTTTAATTTCAATTCTTTTTGAAGAAAAACATTATGAGATCCCTGCTACGATAACTGATATTTATGATAGTTTTAAGATTATTCTACTTGGGAGGTCTACGGTGAATTCTTCTTTGGATTTTTGGATATTACAATTAAAGAAAGAATTCTTTCGCTTTATGCTCTCTCAATACTCCAAACCAAGGAACGAAGACCCAAGGCTGTCAATGAATTTGAGGTTTTTGTCACCGATTTTTTGAAATCAAAGAGTTCTTCTTATGATGAGAAAGCCATACCTGATATTCTAAAATATTTTATAAAAGATATTGATCTGTTGTTTGTTGAAGATAATCAATATGTTAAGTTTAAACATGATTCATTCATGGAGTACTTTGCTGCCCTTGAAATTTTTAATCAGAAGAGAGAACTACAGTCGGAACTCGTAAATCGTTTTACTGAATTAAATTGGCAAAATACTTCAATCTTCTATGCAGGCAGATCTAAAGACATGCCTGAATTTTTAAAACAAATTACTTCGAAAATTGCATCCTATGATAGGCTTGTGGATGTATTTATCGCAAGTAGTGGCTTTGGATATCTTTTGCAAGCACTTTATCTTACAGATGAATCAATTAGAAAAGATGCAATCAAAATAGCAACGCACTTGAATCTTAAACTTTTTGAGAAAATTAAAATTTTCGCCTCGGAAGAAACAAATTTTTTTTCTGGCTTAACCCTTCCACAAGTAGCATCCCTATCAACAATTTATTTTTTATTTAGCTATGACTCCTTAACTTTAAAAGGAGCCATTTCTATGGCTTTTGATGAGTTGATGGAACAGTATCTGGATTTTGACTCCCAGAATGACTTAAGGGCCCATAGCGTTGCTTATCAGATGTTTAATCTTGCTGTAACTCTAAATTCTGAGAAAATAAATGATCCAAGTAAGCTCTCGCAACTTTTTGAAGCAAAAAATATTTTGAATATACCAATTATGGTTCTGTTGTTTGAGAGGGTATTGGATTTTGTGAATCCTTCTTTCGTGAAAAATCAAAGGGAAAAGAAGAAAATAAGAGAAAGGATGATAAAAAATATTGAAAATGTTAATTATTATATTAAAACTCCGATTAAAGAATTACGTTATACGAAATTTGATAATATTAATTCACTTAAGAATGTTAAGATATTTACTGAGGGGGAAACTGATTCAGTGATTATTAATACCGCATATAATGTTTTAACTGGAGATACTCCTTATTGGGAAATAAGGCAATGTGGAAATGCTTCCACTGGTGGTGCGCAGACATTGAGTAAAATGCTTTCCACGATCCCTCCTCCGTCACCTGAAGATGTTATTATTGGTTTATTTGACAATGACTCAAAAGGAATTCAAGAATTTGAATCATTGAAAGAAACTTTTTTTTGAAAAAATTAATTATAGAACAAAAAAACATAAAAAATTTTGCAATTTATGCATTGCTTATACCCATTCCTCCTGATAAGAATCAATATTCTCAAGAAAAGAATGAATTTATGTTTTTTGAAATAGAACATTATTTTCCACAGTTTTTTCTTGAAGAACATAACATGGTGAAGAGCACTCCTATTTCCGGTGTTTTTGAAATAAAGGAGAAAAAAGCTCGATTTGCAAAAGTGGTTAGAAAACAAAGGGATATTTCTATTTTTGAAGACTTCAAATGTTTATTTCAGTCTATTGATGATATTTGTAAACAGAAATCTGATTTTTTGAATTAAGAGTTTTACTATATGCCCACCCTCAACCTCAAACCAGACCAGCACCTCCCTTCCCTCGAAGACTTCACCTTCGAGCCCATAAAAGGCTACCCCATGCTCCATTGGAAGGGCAAGCGCCCCTTCCGCTCCACGCAGTACTACCCGGCTCAGCTCAAGGAAGTACACGGCGAAACTACCCGCGGATGGCTCAACAAGATCTTCTGGGGCGATAACCTCCAGGTCATGAGCCACCTGCTTAAAACCTACCGCGGACAGGTGGACCTGGTCTATATCGACCCGCCATTTGATTCGAAGGCGGATTATAAAAAGAAGATCAGCCTGAAAGGAACAACCGTCGAAAATAATTCCTCCGCATTTGAGGAGAAGCAGTATACTGATATTTGGAGCAATGATGAGTATTTGCAGTTTATTTACGAGAGGCTGGTTTTAATACGCGAACTATTGTCTGAAAGCGGCAGCGTTTATATTCATTGTGATTGGCACAAGAGCCATTTGATTAGATGTATATTAGATGAAATCTTCGGTTCTGGAAATTTTAAAAATGAGATTATATGGAAACGAAGAGGAGGACGTACTTCAACTTCAGAAGAAGGAAATTCTTTTGAATCTGTAACTGATACTATTTTCTGGTATTCGAAAACAGAAAATTATAAATATAACCCTTTCTATGTGAGGAATTTAGATGATGACTATGTGAAAGAAAGGTTCACCAATTCGGATAATGGAAGACTATATAGATTGAGTCCTATTAACTCACCCAATCCACGCCCAAATCTTGTTTATGATTATAAAGGATATAAGCCTCACTCAAATGGATGGAGTATTTCGTTGGAAAAAATGATTGAATATGATAAAGCTGGTAAGCTTTATTTCCCCGAGGATAAGTCAAAGAGAATTCAGCGAAAACAATACCTTGACGAATGGCAAGGGAAAAGCGTACAATCCTTATGGACTGATTTTCCTCCTATTAATCCTCAAGCAATTGAGAGGCTTGGTTATCCAACTCAAAAGCCCGAAGCCCTTCTCGAACGCATCATCCGAGCCTCCTCCAACCCCGGCGACCTCGTCTTCGACTGCTTCATGGGAAGCGGCACCACGCAGGCGGTAGCCATGAAGCTGGGGCGTCGCTTCATCGGGGCGGACATCAACCTCGGCGCTATACAGACCACCACCAAGCGCCTGCTCGGGGTGGCGGCCGATCTGCGGGCGAAGCAGGCCAAGGCAGCCGGCGAACTGCAACTCATGGCCGCCGAGCCGGCGATAGCTTACGGGGAGGAGGAGGATACCCCTGTTGAAAAGCCTATCACGGATTATTATACCGGCTTTGAGGTCTATAACGTCAACCACTACGACGTGTTCCGCAACCCGGTGGAAGCGAAAGAGCTGCTCCTCAAAGCCCTGGAAATACAGCCCCTGCCGGGCAACACCCTCTACGATGGCGAAAAAGATGGCCGCATGGTCCGGATCATGCCCGTCAACCGCCTGGCTACCCGGGCCGATCTCAACCAGACTCATCACGGGCTTCGATTACAAGACCTTCGAAAAGCGCAACGAAGCCAACCCTGGCAAGCCGGTGGAGCACCTCACGCTGGTGTGCATGGGCCACGAGCCCGAGCTGGGGGCCTACCTCCGGGAACAGCTCAAAGCCTCCGGCTTCAACCTCGACGTGGAGGTGGTGGACATCCTGCGCGACAAGTCCAACCTGGAATTCAAGCGGGATGCGGAGGCGGAGATTACCATCGAAGGGGACCAGCTCGTGATCCGGCAGTTCTACCCCATGAACCTGCTCCAGAAGCTCTCCCTCATGAAGGAAAACGTGGAGGACTGGCGCGAACTCGTGGAGTCGGTCATGGTGGACTTTCATTACGACGGCGCGGTGTTCGAGCCCTCGGTGGTGGATGTGCCGCCGGGCAATGAGTTAGTCCGGGGTGTTTATCCGATTCCCGCCGATGCCGGCCGCATCCGCGTCAAGGTCACCGATCTGCTCAGCGAATCCCTCGAAACCACGGTGCAACATGGCTAAGAAAACCCAAACACGGACCCAGGCTGTCGATTTTGCCTTCTACACCTACCTGCGCCTGTTTCACGAGCACAAGCGCCGGGAGATCTACGCGGCCTGCCAAACCGCTCACGCGCAAGTTTCTGGACTTCAACAATCCGGACAACCCCGGAGCTTACCTGCGGCGCCCGCAATTCGAGGCCCTGGAGATGTACGTATTCCTCAAGGAGTTTTGCGACAACCGCTTCCTGTACGAGATCTTCGAAGACTGGTTCGAAAAGCGCAACCGCTTCGAAGGCCGGCTCACCGTGGGGATTGACCGCCGAGGCCAGGGCACGCTCTTTACGCCTTTCGAGCTGCATCAGGAGGAAGACAAGGCCCTGTTTCGGCAGGTGTTTGAGCAGATCAAGGCCTTTCAGCAGAGCTATCCCAACTATATCTTTGCGCTCACGATGGGGCTGGGCAAGACCGTGCTCATGGCGGCCAGTATCTTCTACGAATTTCTGCTGGCCAACAAATACCCCAAGGATGAAAAATACTGCCACAACGCGCTGGTGTTCGCCCCGGACAAGACGGTGTTGCAGTCGCTTCGAGAGATACAGACCTTCGACAAATCTCTGATCGTGCCTGCAGAATACGTGCATCAGCTCGACAGTCAGCTCAAGTTCCACTTCCTGGACGAGAGCGGCGATGCCCTCAATGCCATTGACCGCTCGATGTTCAACATCATCATCTCCAATACGCAGAAGATCATCCTCAAGAAGCAGCACAAGGCCGGCACGCCGGTGAATGAACTCTTCAAGGAAGGCAGCAAGTACTACAAGGCGAAGTCCCTCAACCAGGACTTCGAGGATCTTTACGGATTCGATATTGACACCGACGCGGAGCTGATCACCAATCAGCGTTTTGCCAAGCTCACCCGCCTGCAGCAGCTGGGCATTTATGTGGACGAAGCCCACCACGTATTCGGCACCAAGCTCGCCGACGACCTGCTGCCCACCTCCAAAGCAACGAGCCTGCGCGTCACCATCAATGAGCTGGCCATCAGTCTGCGGGATGCGGGCACCCATGTGGTGGGGTGTTACAACTACACCGGCACCCCGTACGTCGGCAACCGGCTGCTGCCCGAAGTGGTCTATGCCTATGGCCTGCAGGATGCGATCGAGCACAAGTACCTCAAGCGGGTGCGGATAAATGGTTTTGAGAACATCAAGGCACAGACCCTGCCTTTTGTGCGCTATGCGATTGGCGAGTTTTGGAAAGTCTATGGCGAAAAGCGCTACGAGGGGATGCTGCCCAAGTTCGCGTTCTTCGCCTCCACCATCGAAGAATTGCAGCAAGAATTGCGCCCGGCGGTCGAGCAGGTGCTTGCCGAGATGAACCTTCCCCACACGAAGATTCTGGTCAACGTCGGCGACGACAAGATCACGACCAACGACGATCTCCGGGAATTCCGGAACCTGGATACCCTTGGATCGGAGAAGCAGTTCATTCTGCTCGTCAACAAAGGAAAAGAAGGCTGGAACTGCCGCTCGCTGTTTGGCGTGGGGCTGCACCGCGAGCCCAAATCCAAGGTGTTCGTGCTTCAGGCCACCATGCGCTGCCTGCGCCAGATCGGCGATGTGCAGGAGACCGGATTGGTGTTCCTTTCCGAGGAAAACGTGCGCATCCTAGACGGCGAACTCGCCAGCAACTTCAAGCTTTCCGTAGATGCCCTCAACAATACCGGTGATAAAAAGCAGACGATCGAAGTGCATGCGCTGCCGCCTCCGGTCAAGGTCAAGCTGCACCGCGTGCGCAAGCTCCATCAGCTCAGGGAAAAACCGTGGCGGAGGACATAGACCTGGAACTGGAAAAAGCGGATACCGAACGATACAAGATTTTCCGCTCGGAGCGCAGCCTTTCGGACCTGAGCAAAAAACTCGGTCCAGAGGAGGACGTCACCCACATCAAGGAGCAACGCATTTTTTCGGAGCTCACCCTGGTGGCAGAGATCGCCCGCTACCTCAATTTCTCGCCCTTGCGCATCCGGCAGGTACTAGCGGGCAGCAAGCAAGGGATTCCCGATATCCTGAAAGCCGTCAACGCGTTCAACGAATTGCTGTACGACTGGATCATCCCGCGGCTGTTCGGCGAATTTTTCGAACTGCAGGAGTTCAAGTCCGACGATGAGATCGAAGTCGAACTCGTCAAGACACGGAACAGCCTATATTTGCGCTCGGTAAATGCTCCAATCACCGATGCAGCGCCCGGAGACCATCCTTTAAAAGCGCACACCTCCGAAGAGCCCGATATTCTGGCTACGTTTTACTTCAAATCCGACCCCGACCTCACCGTGCGCCTTACGGATGCCTACCTGAGCGATGTATCCAGCAAGTCTTTCCACCTCGACGCGTACTGCTTTGATTCCCAGCCCGAGCGGGAGCTATTCCTGCGCCTCCTGCGGGATAAGTCTGTGGACAAGGTTTGGTTTACCGGCATGCTCACGCACGGACAGTCGGATTTTGTGGTGCACTACATTGATCCTCTGTCGCACACCGTGCGCAGCTATTACCCCGACTTCCTGGTGCAGCAGCGCGACGGTTCCTACGTCATCATCGAAGTCAAGGGCGACAATATGGTAGACGATGCCGTGGTCAGGGCCAAAGCCGAGTATGCCGAACAGTTGGCCTCCGCCAGCAGGATGGCGTACCGGATGGTGAAGGGGTCGGAGATAATGGCTGGGCGGGGATTGAGCTGATCTGTTTGATTTGACTGACAAAGCCAAAGGAAGATGTATAAAACAAGGTTTGGCCGTTTTTTTTGCGGAGATGCGTTGAATATTTTAGGGAGTACCGATTTTGATGCATTCAGGGGAAAGGTGAATTTAATCATTACCTCCCCGCCATTCCCGTTAAACAATAAGAAGCGCTATGGAAACCTGAACGGAGATGCCTACCGGGAGTGGTTTATAAATTTGGCGCCGGTTTTCTCAGCGCTTCTATCGGAAGACGGTTCCGTGGTGATAGAGATCGGGAATGCCTGGGAATCGAAGCGCCCGGTGCAGTCCTTGCTGCACCTGGAGTCTTTACTCGGTTTCGTGAAAGAAGAACAAGCGGGTTTTCGCTTGATCCAGGAATTCATTTGCTACAACCCTTCCAGGTTGCCCTCGCCCGCCCAATGGGTGACCCGGGAACGCATCCGCACGGTGGATACCTATACTCATGTGTGGTGGATGGCGAAATCAGATTTTCCAAAGGCGGACAACACCAACGTGCTTCGCCCCTACAGCAAGAGCATGGAGCAGTTGCTGAGCCGTCAGGATTTCAACAGAGGTAAGCGTCCCTCCGGGCATCATATCAGCGAGCATGGCTTTTTGAAAGATCACGGCGGAAGCATTGCCCATAATTTATTTGAAATGGAGCCCTTGGATGAGCACCGGGAAGTGCGTTTGCCCTTTTCGGTCGCAGAGTTTCAGGAAAAAGGCAGGCTTCCGGATAATGTATTGAGCTTCTCCAACGCTTCCTCCAATGATTTTTTTTCCAGAGTTTTAAGAGAAAACGGCATCCGGAGGCATCCCGCGACCATGCACCCGGGGCTTGTCGCCTTTTTCATCCGCTTTCTTACCGGTGAAAACGATTTGGTCTTAGACCCGTTTGCCGGAAGCAATACGACCGGCTATGTTGCCGAAAAGTTGAAACGAAGATGGCTGAGCATAGAGATCAATGAGGACTATGCACAGCAATCAAAGATACGTTTTAGTGACCCTGAACTGCAAACAGAAATTACCATTATTTAATCCCCAAATGTTGAAACTATGTCGCTGTTAAAGGATAAGATCGATGCGCTCGTCTCTGCGGACATCTTGCAAAAAGGAAGACAGAAGGAATGGTTTGTAGGCCGGCCGTTTTACATCGATTACGGAAAAATGTACGTCCTGGTTTCGGATGCCTGGAAACATCAGGTTCAAGGCATTCCGCAGGGAGCCTTTCTGCTGGCTTTTTACGATGGGGAGGATGAGGTGGAAGAGGCGCTTTTGCTCCGGGCTATTGGCCCGACCAGATTGCCGACGGATAATGAAGTCGTTAGTTCGATGATCGAGTATTACAAGGACGGCATGGATACCGCGGGACGCGCCGGGGCTGAACGCAAGGAGACCAAACTGGATACCTTCACCCGGTACGAGTTTAGTTTTTCCGGCCTGGAATGCCGGATTTTGGGTGCATTTTATAAAGTAGAAGAGCCTTATTTGGAGGGCGGGGAGTGGAAAACCAGGTTGGTGACCGAATTCGGCGCCGACCTTGAAAATTTCTATTCTGCAAATAACTACAGGGTGTACAAACCCACCGGAGACGTTTTGGAAAGGATCGTCAATCAGCGGGACCGGGATGAGATCCATGGGAGTGAGAAGGAATTCAAAATCGGGAAGATCCGGTACAGCTCCAGCCGAAGATTTCAAAAGAATATGGAGGAAGTCACGGTGTTCATAAGCCCCAAAGACTTTCTGGGAAAGCGCACCGCCCTGTTTGGGATGACCAGGACCGGTAAATCCAATACCGTCAAGAAGATCATTGAAGCTACTGTGGAAATATCCCGGAAATCCAAAGGAACGCTTGATTCCTGGGAGCGACATGGTGGCGCAGAAGAGAATCTCAATCCTTTTGACACCGAAGGCGCCCCGAAATTTCCGGTTGGGCAGATCATTTTTGACGTGAACGGAGAATACGCGAATGCCAACATGCAGGATGACGGAACGGCTATTTTTGAACTCTACCAAAAAGACGTTACCCGGTACAGCGTGCTGGAAAAGCAGGGTTTCGAGGTCATGAAAGTCAATTTTTTCAGGGAAGTCGAAACCGGTTTTGAGCTCATTGCCAACTATTTCAGAGAAAAGGGAGACAGCAGCGATTATCTGAATAACTTCCTCGCCGTAGGGTTAGATAAACCGGAGGATTACGATTCGGATAAATCTGTTCAAATACGATTTGACAGAAAGCAGGCGGCCTATTTGTGTATTCTTAGGAAGGCTGGTTTTTCAGTGCCTAAGGATTTTAAAATCAGGTTCACTGGAGCAGCCGAAATCAATTCATCCGTTCGGGAAGGAGGCATTGATCCCAATAAATATATTTCCCTCGATGATGCGATCATTTGGTTTGAGTGGGTATGGGAAAATTATAACAACACCGACTTTCCGTTTTTTAGTAAATACAAGAAGGATAAAGGCAAGGAATGGGCAGACGACGACCTGCAGGCCATGCTGGCGATGCTGACCAGAAAGAAAAAGCCGGGAACGAACAGCCTGGTCAGCGGATGGCAGAAGCTGAAAGTAACGGACCTGCTCAACCTGCATACCAATCAATCGGACACCTCCTTTGAAGAAAAAATTTCAGCAGAACTCCGAGAAGGCAGAATTGTGATCGTTGACCTTTCTCAAGGGTCGCCGGAGGTCAAGAATATGTTTTCCGAACGCTTGTGCCGGAAGATCTTTGAAAACTCCATGCGGCGATTTATAGAGAACAAGCCCAATAACTTCATCCAGTTCTATTTTGAAGAAGCCCACAACCTTTTCCCCAAGAAAGAGGACAAGGATCTCAGTCAGATCTACAACCGGATAGCCAAGGAAGGCGCCAAGCTGAATATCGGGATGATCTATGCCACCCAGGAAGTGAGTTCGATCAGTTCCAATATTCTGAAGAATACCCAAAACTGGTTTATCGCGCATTTGAATAACGATGATGAATTGCGGGAACTCAAGAAGTACTACGACTTCAGCGATTTTACCGATTCCCTGGTGCGGTTCAGTGCCACCAATGACAAGGGCTTCGTGCGCATGAAGACCTATACCAATCCATACGTCGTGTCCGTTCAGATCGACCGCTTTTTAGCCAACAAAAAATGAAGACTTTATGGGATACATGAATATCAATTCGCGTAAGGCTTCAGAGGTAGCGCATAAAACCAACCACAGCTACATCATCAATGATCCGGAAGTACAGAAATTCTTGAAGGATTGTGAAAACATACCCCGGGAAGTTGACCCCAACGATTTAAAGCAATCGGCTTATATCCTGGATTTTGAAGCGCTGAGCAAAAATCCGATCAGCAATATCATCGCCGTGGATGGAGGATATACGGAGGTTGATATACAGAAAACGTTCCCGTCTTCCCGGATGGCTTATTTCCAGTTCGGGGCCCTTTGGTTCGACCTGGAGCATTTGGAGCACCTGGAGGAAAAGCCGTTCCTTTTCCTGAAGACATGGCGAAATTCAAGGATCTGGAACGGATTAAACTGGTAGTTCCAACCCGGAATATTTCGTATAAGCTAAACAATTTGACCGATTCGGTGCGCAAAGCGCTACTTGAATTTTTCGAGAAGGACAGGAGCGGCGAGCGCTTTATGGATTCCCTAATATGGTTTATTTTTAGGGAGTACGATCAAGCCCAAATGCAGGAAGAATATCAGTTGGCTAGTTGTCCAAGCCCATCCTGCCGTGCCACGGATATTGTTGACCACGACCCTTGAACACATGATCATCATTCACCTGATCAAATACCTGCTTAAAAGGAAGCCGGACCTGTTGAAGAGCATTCTCTTCATCAAGGATGGACCTTTGGGCTTTTTCGGGCAAACGGCCAATATGCACAAGCCCATGCGGGATCTATGCAATTTTCTCGAGGAGCATTATCCGCTACATTTGGTGGGATTGGAAAAAAGCGGCGCATTTGCAGAACATGCTGATTTTATCTGTTCTCCAATGTACAGCAAGGAAAAAGAACCTTTGCTTGCGAAAAGGGAAGGTGCTTATGTTGAGCAATGAATATATTTACAAAAATGTTATTCCGGGAATTCCAGATCCTAGAAATCCTTATGCTTCCACGTCTTATTACAGCAGCAAATTGATTTTTCATACTCCCGAAGGCCATGTCTATGTGATGACTTTACCGGCGAAGGACAAGTTTGTGGTAAATGATCCCAAAAAGGCAGACTTCAAGAACCTCGATGTTGTGATGCATAATCTGAGGAAACTGCGTTGCGACATGTATGAAAATTCCCTGGTTCCCATCGCCCTGGTCAACCAAGTCGTCTCTTTGGCCAACAGGCCGAGTTCGGTATTGTTGGAAAAATTCTCCAGGGAAGGAGTCAAGTGAATGCTCCGGCATTTTTTCTGAATTTCTCCCCTGGTTGTGGGTAAGCCCCCGACCAACCCCATATTGCCAACCCGAGGGCGATTAGGGATCTTACGGGCAAAAACGCGATGGGAAGAAAACGATACAGCTCACAGGAGCGCGCAGCGCTATTGGAGCAGTTTGCCAATCGGCAGCAGAGCATATCCCGTTTCGCCAAAGCGCATGGCGTGTCAGTTGCCACGCTCTATCACTGGCAGCAGCAGATGGCAGATGATGGGCCAGGCGCTGGTTTTGTAGAGATCCAGCGAGGGGTTGTGCAAGGGGCTGCATCGGTGCTGACGCTGCACGTGGGCGCTATCGCTTTGCGCTTTGAAGCGCTTCCGGACGCCGGCTACCTAGCGGCATTGGTTCAAAAGCTCGGGCGATGATTGCGCTGCATGCACAACACAAGTATTATCTCTACGGGCAGCCCACGGATATGCGCAAGAGCTTTGACGGGCTGAGCGGGCTGGTGCGCAACCACCTTCGGCGCAACCCCACCAGCGGGGAAGTGTATGTTTTTTTGAACCGCAAGCGGGATATGATCAAGGTGCTGCTGTGGGACCGCAGCGGGTTTGCCATTTACAGCAAGCGGCTGGAGCGGGGCAGTTTTGAGCGCCCGCGCCGGGAAGATAGCGCCGCAGGTGTCCAGTTGAGCTGGGAAGAACTGGTGCTGATTTTGGAGGGGATTTCCCTGGGCAGCATCCAGCGGCGCAAGCGTTTTGCGCTGCCGGGCGAAAATCCAGTCTTGCGCAGCGCAAATGTGGAAAACGCATAGGCTGGAAAGTAAAAATCGAAAAGTTATCCCTACGGCGTGGAAAATTCAGGGGGCTGGTGTGTATAAAAAAGGCTGTTTATGTTGGGTTTATGCGCCGTTTTATAGCGATTTTTGGATTATGAAAAACGCGCAGCACATCAAGATCCGCCAATCGGAATACGCTTCCCTGAAACAGGAGCTGCTGCGTTTGCGCGCGCAGGCGGCGCGCCAGGAGCAAGCCGAAGCGAAAGCAGCGGCCTTGGAATCCGAGAAGATGCAGTTGGAAGCCGAAAAAGCGGTCTTAGAGCAAGCGCTGGAAGAAGAGCGCGACCGTTTCCGCAGGGCCATCAAAGGGCTCATGCAGCGGCGCAGCGAGCGCTACCAAACGGCAAGCATCAACGAGGAACAATTGAGCTTGTTTGCCGAGCAGCTCGTCGCCCTGGCGCAATCGCTTCAGGCGCAGCACACCCCGCTGCCCCAGCGCAGCAAAAGCAAGCAGCCCAGGCGCGCCCATCCTGGCCGCCGCCCGATTCCCGAAGATATTCCCAGGCTGAACATCCTGCTGGAGCCACAGGAAGACCTCACGGGCTGCGTGCGCATCGGCGAAGAGGTGACCGAAGAGTTGGATTACATCCCCGGACACTTTTTTGTCCGGCGGTTTATCCGCACCAAATATGCGCGGCCACAGGCAGAAGGGATGCTCATTGCCCCGGCGCCCGTGCGCGTGATTGATAAAGGGATCCCGGGCCCGATGCTGCTGGCTTACATCTTGGTGAGCAAATATGCGGATCATCTGCCGCTGTACCGCCAGTTGATGATGTTCAAACGCAGCGGCATCGATATCAACGACGTGACCCTCAACGGGTGGGTCAAACAAGTCATCGCCCTGCTGCAAATCCTCTACGAACGCATCCGCAGCAGCATGCTGGGCAGCAACTACCTGATGGCGGACGAATCCACCATCCGGGTGCTGGATCAGGATAAAAAAGGAGCCACCCACCTGGGCTATTACTGGGCCTACCGGGACCCGGTGGAGGGCAGCGTACTGTTTGTGTATGAAAAAGGACGCGCAGGGAAGTACGTGCGCGATCATCTGAGCACCTTCAGCGGCTATCTGCAAACAGATGCCTATACCGCCTATGACTCCATGCCCAAGGCCAATGAAGGCGTCACGATGGTGGGCTGCTGGGCGCACGTGCGCCGCAAGTTCGCCGATGCGCTGGTAGTGGAACAGGAGCAGGCCTCCTACTTTGTAGAGCAAATCCAGCGCCTGTATGCGATAGAACGCTTTTGCCGTACCGAAGGCCTGAGTGCCGATGCCCGGCTGGACGCGCGGGCTCAGGCTAAACCCATCCTGGCCGGGATCAAAACCCGGATGCTGGACCTGGCCCCCACCCTGACGCCCAAAAACGCGCTGAGCATTGCCATTCATTACACCCTCAAGCAGTGGGACGAGCTCCTGGTCTACACCACCAACGGCATCCTGGAGATCGACAATAACCTCGTGGAAAACAGCATCCGCCCCATCGCCCTGGGCCGTAAGAATTACCTTTTTGCAGGCAACCACGAAGCAGCTCAGCGCGCTGCCGTCGTCTACTCCATCCTGGCTACCTGCAAAGCCCGCCAGATCAACCCCCTGGCCTACCTGGCAGACGTGCTCGACAAACTGCCCGCAAGAACCGTCAACAATATCGACGATCTGCTACCCTGGAACTGGAAACCCGATAACTCCATGGAACAATTGTACAAGATGTAGTTGGTAGAGGGCTTACCCACCAACGGCATCCTGGAGATCGACAATAACCTCGTGGAAAACAGCATCCGCCCCATCGCCCTGGGCCGTAAGAATTACCTTTTTGCAGGCAACCACGAAGCAGCTCAGCGCGCTGCCGTCGTCTACTCCATCCTGGCTACCTGCAAAGCCCGCCAGATCAACCCCCTGGCCTACCTGGCAGACGTGCTCGACAAACTGCCCGCAAGAACCGTCAACAATATCGACGATCTGCTACCCTGGAACTGGAAACCCGATAACTCCATGGAACAATTGTACAAGATGTAGTTGGTAGAGGGCTTACTGGCTACCTGCAAAGCCCGCCAGATCAACCCCTGGCCTACCTGGCAGACGTGCTCGACAAACTGCCCGCAAGAACCGTCAACAATATCGACGATCTGCTACCCTGGAACTGGAAACCCGATAACTCCATGGAACAATTGTACAAGATGTAGTTGGTAGAGGGCTTACGGTTGTGGGCCTAAAGCTATTCATGCAGCCATTCCTTTATTTTCAGCCAGTCGTTGATTTGCTGGTCTCTGGGTCGTGTTGCAAATCCTAGCCCTCCGGGGTGGAAAACAGGGAAAATGAGTGTTTGGCCGGCTTTTACCGGAGATTCATTTGCCAGTGTTGTCAATGAGGCTATTTTAAAGCCGAAGATGGCCCCAAGCGTTTTGGCCGCTGCGCGCCCAAGGGAAATGATGATTTTGGGTTGGATGATTTCGATCAAAGGATTTAAAAATTCTGTCCGGCTTTCCTTCAGCCAGGAATCTTTAAAGTTGGAAGACATCTTTCCTGGCTTTAGGGCCATGACCGCATTGGTAAAAAAGACCGGATTGTGCCGGTTCGGATTGGTCGGGTGCCCGAGGTCATATCCCAGGAGCGCAAAAAGATCCTTGAGATTGGCATTGGACGGATACTCATACGTATGCGGAAAGCGTTCGACTTTGGCTTTCGTTCGAATGTAGGTGCACTCATCACAATAATCCTGTCCTACCACCAGGATCTGTGCATCAAGGTTGTTTTGCCACTGCGCCCAGGGGTCAATTTCGTCCACGTCATAAGGCGTCTCAGAAGGATTAATCAGCCCATGCTGGAATTTGAACCTTTTCCGTTTGGCAACCAATTGCTGATAAGCGGTTCTTTTGTTCATGGTGGGGATTTTTTGAAGTGGTTGGGGGGATTTAGCGAGAGATGTATGTTGGTGTATATCTTGTGTCTGTTCGAATATATGAGCTTTTGGAAAACTGTAAAAAATTAGCTTCCGTTCCTGTTTTTGTGAAATTTTTTTACTTGGTTTATCCAGTTGAGTATGAAATTTTTTATCGGGTATTCTTCAATCTCAAGAATATTGTTCTCATCAATACGTACGATTCCCCATTCTTGTTTATCGTCATGTATTAATCCATCGTTTTTCAAGGTTTTATCTTTGAAAATAATTAAGGGCAAATCAAGTGATCGGGCAATGGAAGCTTCAATATGAAGCCATGTGCTGGTGAATGCTTTGTTAGCTATAGTACTTTGTTGGCCACTGCCTCTTTTTTCAAATCCTTCATTGACATAAAGCCGTTCCAAAGCAAGCACAATACACCCGCATGAATTTTTTAATTTTTTGACTATTGGAACAAGAGGGTCGCTGTCATCCCACTCTTTTAAAGTATCAAGAATAATTCCATTTTTTCTGAAGTAGTTGACTAGATTATCGATGTATGCTTGTTGGCGGTCATTGTGTGGACTGCCAACACTAAAAAACACTTCCACAACACCCAACCCAGTGTCTTCTGATCTCGTGTCTTCTCCGAATGTTTTATTTTTATACTTTAAATATTCGTTTTTTGCCCGAAGGAGGTTTAGAATATTAGATCGTAATTTATTTAACGCCAAATCAACTTCAAGATCGCCTACAGTACCTTTTTTTTTATCCAAAATGGAATAGTAATTTGCCGACTGTATGGTAATACTGTCTAATTCGGATCATCCTTAAAGAAGTCATTTAATAGATTTATGGATTCTTCCAGTTTGTTCTGAGCTATGAATGTTCTTACTGTTTTTTCTAATTCTTCGAAATTCATATTTCTCGATTTTTGAGAGGCTATCTATTAAATTGCCTCAAATCCTAAAAGCAACTCCCGGAAGAAGTTCGCTAAATACCTTGCCCCTTCGCTATCCCGGTAATATCGCCTTTGCTGCAAATCCTCCTGCAAACCCGGCCAAACACCAGGTTTTCCTCCGCCGTCGTGCATGCGGAAAGCAAAATACCCCTTTTCCGGGAAAAGAACAAGGCGATTTTTCTTCTTCCGGGACGAAAGCGCCGAAACCCTGGCGCTGGCCAGCCGGGCCGGATTCCGCTGTTTTACCTCGGAAGAGGACTTCCGGAAGTAGGTGTTGAAGGAGATTGTGAAGGAGGAAGAAGGATAACGGTTTGGCCGGGGAAGCTGTTGGTGCGAGACTCTACCATGGAATTGCTGCGGTTTCTTCCCTCTTTTTCCTTATCTTTATCCAGCCACTGGATGGTCCCAAGTTAATTTTTTTGTTAAAGTTTAGCAATAACTAAACCTTATGCCTATCTTTGAGCTTATTAAGCTGGAAGACGAATTACCGCCCTATCCGGTCGTCGCGTTCTTCAAGTTGAGGATAGACGGAAAATGCCCTACGACGCTTTTTGTAAGGAATTGCGAAATAGTGGAAATCAGAATGATGCGCTGAATAAAATTCGGATCATTCTGACTTTCCTCTCTCAAGGAGAACGGGTTTCGGCGGGGTGGTTCCAGGAACTCAAGCATAGAGGCAAAGATGATCCTTATCCGGATTATGAGATCCGGGCCAAACAGGTGCGGGTGTATCTGTTTGAAGATACCGAAAAGGGCAGAATAATCGTCTTGGGCGAAGTGAAAACAGAAAAAAACGCAACAACGAACAATAGACAGGATGCGGGCGATAAAACGAGACTATTTTGCTTCCAAAATAAACCCCATAGTTCTAAGCACAACCACACAACCAACCATGAAAACGTTTCGCGAACTCCTCCGCACTGATACGTATTGGATCTCCAAAATTCAAAACGACCTGTTTAACTCGGTCGAAGATTATTTGACCGAAAAGGGCATGACACGCAGCCAGTTTGCCGAACAGCTCGGTGTCACCAAAGGATATGTTTCTCAGGTTCTGGGCGGGGATTTTAATCACCGGGTATCCAAATTGGTAGAACTGGCGCTGGCTATTGGCAAAGCGCCGGTCCTGGAGTTTGAAGATCTGAATGACGTCGTCGAAAAGGAAACTCAAGGATTTGTGCGCAAAAAATCCTGTTATGTGCCGCGGGCGCCTTTCTCGGTCTCGGTTCGCCATGGCGCTATGGAAAGCAAATCCATTGAACTTTCCGAAAAAACGGTCCCGCTTTCAACTAAAAGTCTTAATGCGCCAATTGAGCTACTTCGGAATCAGAAAGGAGTCACCTATAAAGCTAAAGAGTTCGTCACTTATTCGGTAAATTCCTAATCACTGTGCCTTCAAGACCTTCTGCTACGCAAACGCTTCAATACCGCATTGCCGATATCCGGGAACTGGAGTTGGTGGTGCCCTACCTCCCGGAAGACCTGATCAAGGACTTCGACGAGCGGCGCCTCGATTACCAGTTTAACTTTGATCATCAGTGGAATCTGGAGAAAAACCGCTTCAGCATATTGGTTGGGGTAACGTATGCGTACCTATCGGACGGCGACGCCCCGGAGGAGTTGCTTAACTTCCTGGGCGAAGTGGAGTTCCTGATCGACGGCCTGGCGCGGTTTATCGACCTCAAAAACAAGGAAATCCATTTCCCGGAAGCATTCCTCGCTATTCTCACGGGAATCTCGATCAGCACCGTCCGCGGCATGATCGCTATCCGGACCATCCGAAAGCTCCAGGGGCGTGTCTTTATCCCTATTCTGGATCCAAAAG
The DNA here is from genome assembly GCA_016713275.1 of Haliscomenobacter sp. Classification (GTDB taxonomy): domain Bacteria; phylum Bacteroidota; class Bacteroidia; order Chitinophagales; family Saprospiraceae; genus JADJPL01. Next base: position 445,850 of record JADJPL010000004.1, on the reverse strand, counting down.
CCATCGTGCGGGACCATCTGCGAATGAAGGCGTAATGGGGAGGGATGGGAAATTCCCAAACCAACTCGCGTCAAGGCATAGGCCGAAACCCTCGCACTGGCCAGCGGGGCCGGATTCCGTTGTTTTACATTGGACGGATACTCATACCTATGCGGAAAGCGTTCGACTTTGGCTTTCGTTTTAATGCAGGTGCACTCATCACAAGAATCCTGTCCTACCACCAGGATCTGTGCATCGAGGTTGTTTTGCCATGGATTAAATATTTTCCAATTTGTTAATCCAATCATTAAAGTGTGGGCATTTTTGCCTTAATAAATTCAAACCAATATCTTCTGCTACCAATGGGCCAACTTGTGCTTTCTGTCCTTCATAATCGGGTAAATACTGTATGATGCGTTTAGAAGGCGCCGTTTCTGGAGACTCATTAATTTCTTCGGGATTTGTTTGACCTATGTCTCGCTTTTAGCCTTGTAATTCCAGTTTGTCCATCAGGATACATAGTGAGCAATCTGTCTGGATCAACTAAAAGCAATGCTTCAAACTCGTGCAACTGAACATAAGGAATAAAAGTTGGATGATTAATATCCTGTCCGATTGCAGCTTCTAATGCAGTAATTTTTTGATAAGGATCAGCTATGCTTTGAATTTGTTGGGTATAAGGACTCTCTGAGTCTTTTGGAAATGCATACAAATCTATAAAGCTTGTATAAAATGTATTTGCTCTGCCTCTATCAGATTCTATCCAACGCAACACATCGTTTCTGAATTTGATGTATTTCAACAAACCTCCTTTAGCTGGTTTATTTTTTATTCTATCCCAACCTGTTTTGATTCTTCGGGTAGAAAGAAAAATGCTCAATGCAGCAAAATGCTTCACCAATACATCGTTCACAAAGGTTTCCTCCGAACTGCCTTCAACTATTATGTGTAAATTCTTCATGGGCGGCCTCCGATTATGTTTTTCTCCCAAACTTGTCCCGTAGAAAACTCTTCTAAGTAGGATTGTAACTTGTCTGTTTCGGGGCGGTGATATTCTGAATTTCTACCTTTTCGGTCAATAACCACCAAATCATCCAATTCAAAATTATTGACAAGACTAATGGATTGTGTGGCAACAAATACTTGACAATGTGAAGATGCCGCTTTTATTAAACCTGCAACAGCATCAATGGCACTTGGATGCAAGCCTAATTCCGGTTCGTCTAAAAACAATACTGCCGGTAAGTCTTTGGGATTTTGACCTAGTAAACTTATTAAAGCAATGGTGCGAAGCATCCCATCTGATGCTTGTCCTGCATTGAATTCTTTGGTTGTGCCTTTTTCTTTCCAGCGTAATAGGATTTGACCAAACTCAGGGTACAATACAAAATCATCAAAGAAGGGCAGTGCCAACCTAATGTATTTTACAATTCGCTGGTAGTAGGGTTTTTCTGATTCTTGTAATCTGAATAAAAAGCTTGCCAAATTATCGCCATTTTGTTTTAACCATCTGCCGTCTGCTTGCGACCATTTTAATCGCATTGGTGCTGTGTCACTAGTATTGTGAAATTGATAAACGATTAGCTTTCTTAAGAGATTTAGAATTACCGTGGTAGTCGAGTTATTTACATTAGGTAATTTTGCTTCTTCATGACCAACTCCGCATGAACTCCATGTTGCAGTTCCTTCTTTTTGAAAGCTACTAAACCGATAATTTTCTTCTCTAAATACAAGCTTATCCGGTTTGGCAAACATCAAGCTAAACTTATACTCGTTTATGCCATAACGATTACTGATAGATATTTCAGCATCAATACTTTTGGTTACATCAGCACCATCATGCAAAATGTCGTTGGCTCCACCTAAATAGGCCACATGCTCTTGCAGTTTGCCATCGGAATTGAGCATCCAACTCAAGAACTTGAAGAAGGAAATGAAATTACTTTTTCCAGCGCCATTGGGGCCTATCAAAATATTGATTGGCCTTGGCTCAAAATTCTCAATCGCCTTTATGGTTTTGTATCCTTTTATGGTAAAGGATTTTAGTTTTATATCTGACATATTCAGTTTTTTTGTGACTATTTAGCTACCCGCCGGTGCTAACTGTAATACAAAGGATTGGCCACTGATGGCATGCACCAGTTCATTGAAAACGTTGCGGCTTTGTTTTCTAGCGGTGGAGATGAACCCCCGAATACGCGCAAAACGTTGTGCTCCTTCAAAGGTGCGGAAGCAACCGGATACTTTTTGCTTGATTTTGGCAGGCCTTAAATCCCGCTCTGCCTGATTATTCGTGAAAGGGATATCCTCAAATGCTGCAAATGCCAAGACATAACGCCGGTGTTCGGTCAAGCGGTCCAGCAGATTGCTCAGGGCTGGGCCGTATTGGGCAGGGGCATGGACTCCTGCTGGAAATTGCCCGGCCACCTGCTGATGGCATTGGGGACAACGGCAACTGTACGCCTGGTACTCGGTCACCTCCAGTTTGGGCTCTGGCAAATCAAATACCTGACGCCGCGCCTGTAGTACCATATCCTCCTGCTTAAGCAAAGCCCCGCAACTACACTGCTGCGGATACAGCGGCTGGAAGTGATCGGCAGTGGCAACCATCTTCAACGTCTTGCCGTCATGGCCAGGCTTACCGCCTTGACGCCCTTTGGGCTTACGCGCCAGTGCAGGCTTTTTGCGGTAACCATCGCTCGAAGGCGGGCGATGGCTGTTTTTACTGTTTTGACTCAGTTGGCTTTCCAACTCGTTGATCCGGGCCTCCATAGCCGTTGTCTTGGACACTAAGATCTCCAAAAGGGCCTCTTGGTCCAAAATCAACTGGTGACAGCCTGCTATGGTGGACGGTAATCCCATCGTCGTTACGATATTACGCCCTTAATGTAGGGCTTTTTCAATTATATTGCAAGGAAGCTAAATAGTTACAGAAGTTCGCTGAATACCTTGCCCCTTCGCTATCCCGGTAATATCGCCCTTTCTGCAAATCCCCCTGCAAACCCAGCCAAACACCAGGTTGTCCTCCGCCGTCGTGCATGCGGGAAGTAAAATACCCCTTTTCCGGGAAAAGAACAAGGCGATTTTCCTTCTTCCGGGACGAAAGCGCCGAAACCCTCGCGCTGGCCAGCGGGGCCGGATTCCGTTGCTTTACCTCCGGAGAGGACTTCCGGAAGTACGTGTTGAAGGAGATGGGGAAAGAGGAAGAAGGATAACGGTTTGGCCGGGGAAGCGGTTTGGCCTTGCTTTTCCGCCTCGTGGCAATAAGGTAAAGCGGGAGGCAGAGGAGCGGCAAAAGTCATGGCTATAATTTGTTATGCGCATTGAAAATATAAAATAAAAAGTTTAATTTGCCATCGGACATTTGGAAAAGGCAGTGCTAAGGACGGTTGAATACAGCCAGGATTGCCCCTTTCATTTGCTTGGTATCCGAATTGATCACCTGGATGAACAAACGCCTGGATGGTAACGCATTCCTCCAACTTTTTCCAGTTTCCTGAATCGGCATAGTCTGAGTGATATTTACTGGTAAAACAATGGGGTGCTATTTTTTACTAAAAGAGCTGTTTTTGAAAAAAAATAACTTATAAGTGAATATATTTGTTCGGTTGGTAGCGTTAGATGATTTAAGCGGGCCAAAAGTCCGGTATTACTCTGTACAGCTCCAACGTGGGGAGGAAGACTGGGGTATTCCTGAGGTGCAAGATTTTTTTGAACGGCATGAGAAAGAGGTGCATTTGGGGGAAAGCCTGGAGGAGATCCTTGCATGGCTGGATGCCATAGCATGGACAACGGGCGCAAACCTGGAGTTTTTTCGCGATGAACGCTCCGTTTGGGCTCTTCCTCCGGAACGCGGTCCGAGAAATCGTTTGGGGCGAAAACTCGAACTGGAGTTTCAGGAATCCAATAGTCTTCGTCTTTACTTAATCCGGTTAAATGAATCTATTGTCATCTTGTTGAACGGAGGAGAGAAAACAACCCGGCAAGCGCAAGAGTGCCCCAATGTGAAACCGTATTTTATCGAGGCCCAAAAGATTGCCAAGGCTATAGACCAAGCGCTGATTGACCGGGAGATAGCATTTGACGAAATGCAAACAGATTTGACCTTCGACCAAAACCTTGAAATCCCACTGCCATGAAAGAACCCAATGTATACGACCGTATTCGGGCCAGGACCAAACCAGAAACCAAGCGGTATGTGCAAAAAAATGCCGAACTGGCGAGCAGGGTAGCCCAGCTGCTGAAAGCCAGAGGCTGGACCCAAAAAGAATTCGCCCGCGCCCTGGGCAAGTCCGAATCTGAAGTCAGCAAATGGTTGAGCGGCCTGCACAACCTGACCCTGAAAAGCATCGCCAAGATGGAGGCCGTTTTGGAGGCGGACCTGCTGGTGGCGCCGGATTTGGAAACCGATGATCCTATTTCCGGGGCGAATTCCCTACAGGAAGGCGGTTGAAACAGGATGCAGATAGTCATTAGCCTGTACTTGCCCCGACAGATAGCGCAGGCCGCCTAAAACCGCTTCGGCCGGGATGGAATTAGCCTTTAGGAAGGGGTGTTTGACGGAATGCGTTTTTTTTCTAATTTTATTAAAAATACAGAACAAAATGGCTTTGACCGAATCCCCGCAGCGGTTTACCCATGCACAGCTTGAATTACTGAAGATGTTCTCCAGAGATCTTCCTGAGGAACAATGGACCGAGCTCCGAAGGATCATAGCCCAGTATTTTATGCAAAAAGCGACTGAGCTGGCGGATAAAGTAACCGAACATTGGACCGAGGAGGATTTCAACAGGCTGTTGCACAGGCATGAGCGCACGCCTTATAACCCCAAAAACCAATGATGCGGGTTGTGGCCGGGTTGATGCGTTCGGGTACAGGTGGGGGTCGAATAGAGGTTGCCACGTTAGGCTACAAACGTTGGGCCTCTCCGAGGCCGGTAACCGTTTTCGGCAAGCAACGCGGGGCAATTGGACATTGCGGGCGGCTCCCCACCCTTAAGGCTAATCCATAACTAACGGCTTGTCCGTATATTGCCCTCCGCAGCCCGGAGCCCGTGGGAAACGCCGTTCCCGTTCGAAGAACGGGAACGCCTTATGGGGTCAACCGCTTGGCATGCAGGTAAACGCGAGGGTAGCCGTTCAAAGCGGTTGAAGCCCATAAAGCGAAGGCGTTTGCCACGGAGCGGTAGGGCGGAGGAGCGCCCTTTTTTTGGTTCTTTTTTTGGGCGAGCAAAAAAAGAACAAGCCCCGAGGCCGGGCTGAAGGCGGCCTTTGGTAGTGCTGGGGTTGCGGCGGCAGATGGGAAGGCTTCTTGATATAAAATTGCATTTCAAGGCAGTACAGGCTATCTTTGAAAAAAAATATCGATGTTGGTTAAGGATAAAGTTATAGAAACGATACAATCTTTACCAGAGGAGTTCTCCCTGGATGATCTGGTCGAACGCCTGATTTTGCTGGAGAAGATTGAGGCTGGATTGGCCCAGATGGAAAAAGGAGAAACCCTGACGCAAGAGGAAGCCAAAGCAAGGTTGCGGAAATGGCAAAAGTGAATTGGACTTTTCAGGCATTAGAGGATCTCGACGAGATAGCCGGATATCAGGCGCAATTTTCGGAGAAATTTGCCGGATTTCTTGTAGATGAAATTTTGGAAAACGTAGAACAGTTGGCCTTGTTCCCTTTCCTTGGCAGGAAAGTTCCGGAAGTTAATATTCCTTCCATTCGGGAGATGATCATTCGAAAGTACCGGGTGATTTATTCTGTCCCGGATTCCAGTCAGGTTTTTATTCTTACCATCAGGTCAACGTCTCTTCCTTTTTCTTCTTCCATTTTTGAAAAGGGGGATTAATCTCAAAACTGAAGAATATAGCGTTCTCCCCCTTTGGAGCTCATCTTGTAGTGTTTTTCATATCTAGCGACTTGTCTGTGAATTGCCCTCCGCAGCCCGGAGCCCGTGGGAAACGCCGTTCCCGTTCGAAGAACGGGATCGCCTTATGGGGTCAACCGCCCGGAATGGAGGATAAACGCAATGCCTGGCTGTTCGAAGCGGTTGAAGCCCATAAAGCGAAGGCGTTTTCCACGGAGCGGTAGGGCGAAGGAGCGCCCTTTTTTTGGTTCTTTTTTTGGGCGAGCAAAAGAACAAACAATACCGAGGCCGGGGGCAAAAGCAGAAACGGAAGCCTAACAAGTTGAAAGTTGGGCCTCTCCGAGGCCAAGCAACTGCTTTCGACGCGCAGAGGAAGGGGCAATTGTCCCTTCGGGCGGCTCATCATTCTTTTTTTTTTTGGGGGGAACAAGAAAGGGGTCTCCCCTTGAAGGCTCATCTTGTAGTGTTTTTCATAACAACGGCTTGTCCGTATATTGCCCTCCGCAGCCCGGAGTCCGTGGGAAACGCCGTTCCCGTTCGAAGAACGGGATCGCCTTATGGGGTCAACCGCTTGGAATGCAGGATAAACGCAATGCCTGGCCGTTCAAAGCGGTTGAAGCCCATAAAGCGAAGGCGTTTCCCACGGAGCCGCCAAGGGCGGAAAGGAGCGCTCTTTTTTGGTCTTTTTTGGGCGAGCAAAAAGAACAAACCCCGAGGCCGGGGGCAAAACGGAAGCCTACAAACGTTGGGCCTCTCCGAGGCCAGCAACCGCTTTCGACGCGCAGAGCGGGGCAATTGGACCCTGCGGGCGGCTCACCCCCTTAAGGCTCATCTTGTAGTGTTTTTCATAACAACGGCTTGTCCGTGTATTGCCCTCCGCAGCCCGGAGCCCGTGGGAAACGCCGTTCCCGTTCGAAGAACGGGATCGCCTTATGGGGTCAACCGCTTGGGATGCAGGGTAAACGCAACGCCAGGCTGTTCCAAGCGGTTGAAGCCCATAAAGCGAAGGCGTTTGCCACGGAGCGGTAGGGCGTAGGAGCGCCCTTTTTTTGGTTCTTTTTTTGGGCGAGCAAAAAAAGAACAAACCCCGAGGCCGGGGGCCAAAACGGAAGTCTACAAACCTTGGGCCTCTCTGAGGCCGGCTAACCGCTTTCGACGAGCAGAGCGGGCCAACCGCTCTCCGGGGCCGGGAAAGAACGGGCTACTGCCGATACCTCCCCACCACGGCCCTGCCCGGGTACGCGCCTTTTACCGTTTGACCGTTCCTGACCACGGCGGCGCCGTTGACGAACACGTGGACGATGCCTCCGGAGAAGCGCAGCCCGCTGAAGTCGGCTTTGTCGATGACGGTGTTGGGGTCGAAGACGGTGATGTCGGCGTCGGCGCCGGGCTGGAGGCGGCCTTTGAGGCGCATGGCGGGGGCCACGCCTTCGAGGCGGCGGGCGGGCATCAGCGTCATTTTGCTCAGGGCCTCCATGAGGGAGATGGCTTTTTCCTCGCGCACGTACTTGCCCAGCACGCGGGAGAAGGTGCCTGCGGTGCGGGGGTGGGCGCCCGGCGCGTAGGGCATGCCGTCGGAGCCGATGGTGGTGCGGGGGTCGCGGATGCCGGCCAGGATCCACTCGGGCTTCATCATGTGGATGATGACTACGCCGCCTTTTTCCCGGTATTTCTTAAAGGTTTCCTCGGTGAGGCGTTCGCCGGTAGCTTCCCACTGAATGTCGCTGTAGGTGATGCCGAGCTTTTCCTGCCAGCCGTCGTCGAAGATGGCCGATTCCAGAGAGGTGGAAGCGGCGGTGTAGGGATAGAGCTCCGTGGTAATGTCGAGGCCGCGCTGCTGGGCGGAGGCCACCATGTCGAGGGTCACCTGGATGTCGCCCAGGGAGAGGCTGTTGGCGTGGACGATGTGCAGGGAAGCGCCGCTGGCGGCAGCGTTGGCGATCGCTTCCTGGATGCCGGGCATGCCGAAGCCACGGGTGTGGGAGAACACCGGGACATTTTTCTGCGCCGCATATTCGTACACTTTGTAGATTTCTCCGGGCCGCGCCCCGGGATAGTAGCCCACAGGCACGCCCACGCCCAGGGCGCCTGCAGCGAGTTCGAGGTCGAGCATCGCGCGCAGCCGTTCGGTCTCTTCCGCCGTCAGTGCCTGGTAGTTGGCGCGGGCCATATTGATCTCAAGTTTGGCCAGGGTAGGGCTGGCGATGCCTTCGGTTTCGATCAGCTTTTTGGCTTGGTCGAAGTAGTGTTTGTATTGCTCCATGGCCAGCGCGCGCAGGGCGCCGTGAGGTATGGTGGCCCCGAAGTTGACCGGCGTGCTGCCTGTCTTCGCCGCCAGCCATTCCCGCAGAAAGGGGATGCCGGATTCCAGTTCCAGGGCGGTGGTCACGCCGTCGCGCATCTGGTACTCATGGGCTTCGTTCGTCATTCCGTGCACGTGCAGGTCGATGAAGCCGGGCGCGACCACCAGTCCGGACACGTCGATCACCTCCTTCCCCCGGAGCGGCTCGGCGGAGATCTCCGCGATCCGGTCGCCCCGGATGCCGACGTGGCGCACCGCGTCGAGGCCCGTTTCCGGGTCCATGACGCGGCCGCCTTTCAACACGACGTCGTATACGGGAGCGGATTGGCAAAACAGGCCGCCCGGCAATGCCAGGGCGGACAACAGGCATAAAGCAAGGGAGGTGCGTTTCATGCGGTTGGTTTTTGTGGGGTAAAATAAGATTTTCTTACTTCAACAACCCATCCAAAAACGATTTATCCGCTTCCTCGTCGACTACACCCTCGAAGAACTCTCCCAAATGCTCAACCCCGCGGATTTCTACCGCGCCAACCGCAGCTACCTCGTTCACGCCAAAGCGGTTACCGCCATCGAACCCTACTTCGGGGGCAAACTCCTCCTGCACTTGTCCCCCAAAACGGAGCACAACGACGTGGTGGTGCCCAAACAGAAAGCTAACGCGTTTTAGGTGTGGATGGGGAAGTAGGGTAGGGTTACACGTTTTTCATGGTCAGTTGTACGCGGCCTCTGGCGTGGTCGATTTCAAGCACCTTGACGAGCACTTCCTGGTGGAGGCTGACGACGTCGGCAGGGTTTTTGACGAACTTGTTGGCGATCTGGGAGACGTGGACCAGCCCGGATTCCTTGACTCCGATGTCCACAAACACACCGAAGTTGGTGATGTTGTTGATGATGCCGGGCAGGACCATGCCGGGGTAAAGGTCGTCGATGGTTTTGACGTTTTCTGCGAAGGAGAACGCCTTGGCTTCGCCCCGGGGGTCGAGCCCGGGTTTGGCGAGTTCCTTGAGGATGTCGTTGAGGGTGGGGAGCCCAACGGTGTCGGTGACGTACTTTTTCAGGTCGATGCGTTTGCGCAGGGCGGCGTCGGCGATGAGGTCCTGTACGCTGCTGTTCAGGTCTTTGGCCATGCGCTCCACGACGGGGTAGCTTTCGGGGTGTACCCCTGTATTGTCGAGTGGGTTTTTGGCCTGGCGGATACGCAGGAAGCCTGCGCATTGCTCAAAGGCTTTGTCGCCCAGGCGGGGTACTTTTTTCAGCTGGCTTCGGCTTTCAAAAGGGGCCGTTGGCGGCGCGGTAGTCGACGATGTTTTTGGCCAGGGCAGGGCCCAGACCGGAGACATAGGTAAGCAGGTGTTTGCTGGCGGTATTGAGGTTGACGCCCACGCTGTTGACGCAGCTTTCCACCACCTGATCGAGGCTCTCCTTGAGTTGCGGCTGGTTGACGTCGTGCTGGTACTGGCCTACGCCGATGGATTTGGGGTCGATCTTGACCAATTCGGCCAGGGGGTCCATCAACCTCCGGCCAATGGATATAGCCCCCCGCACGGTGACGTCGTGGTCGGGGAACTCTTCCCGGGCCACGTCCGAGGCGGAATAGATCGAGGCGCCGGCTTCATTGGCCATAAAGATCTCGACCGGGTGCGGGAAGCGGATGCTGCGGCACAGGTCCATCGTCTCCCGGCCTGCGGTGCCGTTGCCCACGGCAATGGCTTCGATGCCGTGCTTCTGGACGAGAAAGTCCAGGGTTTTTCGTGCGCCGGCGTCGTCGTTCTGGGGCGGATGAGGGTAGATGGTGGTGTTCTCGAGGAAGTTGCCGCTGGCGTCCAGGACAATCACCTTGCACCCGGTGCGGAAGCCGGGGTCGATGCCCAGAACGCGCTTCTGGCCCAGGGGCGGCGCCAGAAGGAGCTGGCGGAGGTTTTTGACAAAAACATCGATGGCCTCCTTATCGGCTTTCTCTTTGGAGCTGTTGCGGAACTCGGTTTCGATCGAGGGGCTCAGCAGGCGTTCGTAGCAATCCTGAATGGCGAGTTCCACCTGCTGGCTCGACGGCCCATAGCCTTTGACGAACCGGTCCTGGAGCTGGCGCACGGCGTCTTCTTCATCGGCCGGAAGGATCAGCACCCGCAGGATGTCCTCTTCTTCGCCCCGGCGGATAGCCAGCAAGCGGTGGGATGGGCAGTCCTTCAACGGCTCGCTGTAGTCGAAATAATCGCGGTACTTCGCTCCGGCTTCGTCTTTGCCTTTGACGACCTTCGATTTGATGAGGGCGGTTTTGGAAAAAACAAAGCGCATCAGGTTGCGGGCGTCCGGATTCTCGTTGACTTCCTCTGCCAGAATATCGCGGGCGCCCAGGAGGGCGTCGGCCACGGTGGGTACCTCGTCGGTCAGGTACCCCTGGGCGAGCTTCTCGGGGTTGTCGGTGTCCACCTGCAACCAGAGGCGGCGGGCCAAAGGCTCCAGGCCGCGCTCCCGGGCCACAGAGGCCCTGGTTTTGCGCTTGGGCTTGTAGGGGAGGTATAGGTCCTCGAGTTCGGTGAGGGTATGCGCCGCCTCGATTTTTTGGCGCAATTCATCGGTGAGCTTGCCCTGCTCTTCAATCGAGTGCAGGATCGCCTCCCGCCGCTTGTCCAGTTCTTCCAATCGCTTGAACTCCTTCTGGATCTCCGCCACCTGGACCTCGTCGAGCGAACCGGTAGCCTCCTTCCGGTAACGGGCAATGAAGGGAATCGTCGCCCCTTCGTTCAATAAGGCAAGGGTATTCTCCACTTTCCAGGCAGGAAGGCCCAACGCTCTGGATAGGTTGTTTACGTAGACAGCGCTCATGTCGTTTGTTTTTCAGGGAGGGCAAAGATAGACGTTTATCCGTTAGTGCGTTAGGGCGGTTGGCGTAAAATGCTTGAGCTAAACAGTAACAAATCCTTAACCCGTGGAGTAGAAGGATTTCCACCGGAAACGCTATTTTTGAACTGTCTCCAGAACCGGCGCCCCAGCTGGCAACCAGCAGAGGCTTCTTTGAGGCGGCGCATCAAACCAGACGCCGGTCAGGGGACCGGCTGATAGTTCCGCACGGAATCTGATCCCGCTTATTGCGGGACGGCGAACAGGCAGTTCAAACGCCTCAACTCCTAAATACCTAAACGCCCTAAACGCCTAAACGCATGACGCATCTATTCAACGGAGACGCCCTGGCGGAAGCCTGCAGCGGGCTAGCTCTTCCCGGTTCGTTTCTGGTATGCCGGGAATGCCTGATCGACGGTCCATTGCTTGCCCCGGAGGGCAAACGTTCAGGGAAACGAGGGCTGAATTTATTGCCTCGGACTATGAGCCCGGCCCGGCGTACCATCCCTATGCCACAGAAGCTTTCGACCGGCTGCTGGACTTGCCGGCGGACAGCGAACTCCATTTGTGGTTCGAATACGACTTGTTCTGCCAGGCCAACTTGTGGTATGTACTGTCGGTATTGGATTCGAGACCCGAACCCATCGGGAAAGTATACCGGGTATATCCCGCTTCCCGCAAACAGCACGACCTTTGGAGGGGATTTGGGGGGATGGACGAAAAAGCCCTCCGGGATTGCTTTGAAAAACGGTTTCTTCTGGATGCCGGAACCATACGGACAGGCGCGGCCATGTGGGAAGCCTATAGCCAGCAGGATTTTGACCGAATGCGCGTCCTGGCCGCAAGCCCCGTGCCCGGCTTGCCTTACCTTCAGGAAGTAGTCGAAGCCGAGATCGCCCGCAAAACCAAAGGCCATATCGAAAAGGTGGTCCAACAACTCCAAACAGAAGGCATCACCGGATTTGCCAACCTGTTCGCCGCCTTCTCCGAACGCGAAGGAATTTACGGGATGGGAGACACGCAGTTTAGACGGTTGACGGTTGACGGTTGACGGTTGACGGGGAAATCCTCCCGTCCACCGTCTCCCGTCCACCGTCCACCGTCCACCGTCTATTTAAGCGCCTGATACGGCACGCTAATTTCCACCTTGACGACCTTGGCTACTTTATCCGCAACCAACGAAGGAATTTTGATCCCGAAATCCGCCAGGGTGAGGGAGAACGCCGATTTGCCGGTAGTGATTTGTCCGCCTTTCACCGTCAGGTTGGCGTCGGCGTTCAGGGGTTTGGTCACCCCGTGCATGGTCAATTGCCCGTTTACCTTGACGGGGTAGGTCCCGTCTTTCGCGAGGTTGACTGCTTTCAGGTCGGCAATTTTGCCTTTGAATACCGCTTTGGGGTATTTGGTACTTTCCAGGTAGTTCTCGTTGAAATGCGCTTCCATCAGCGCCCGTTCAAAGCGGAACGATTTGATCAGGGCGGCAAACTCCATTTGCCCCGTTGCCATGTCCACTACGCTGGATACGGCCCGGTTATTGGCTTCAACGACTTCCAGCGACCTGTTGGACGTGGCATCGAAGAAAATATGCCCTTCCCGGCTGAAAAATTTACCCTGCCCAAAAAGAGGGGCAACGGCGCTGGCGAACAGAATGGTCAAAAAAAGGGTGGTTTTCATAGGGAATATGGTTTATGTGAAATGCGTTAAGGCGTTTGGATGTTATGGCGTAAGGTATTTGAGATAAACGATGTAAGTACAAGGAAATTTTACCCCGGTCGGGCGACCGACAAATACTTCTGCGCGGGAGGGAAAACGAAGGCCCGGGGGACAGGGGTTAAGAAGAACTGCATAAAGTCTTGGCCTCGGGGACTGGCCTCCCCCTAGCCCCCTCCAAAGCTAATCTTGTAGTATTTTTCATAACTAATGGCTTGTCTGTGAATTGCCCTCCGCAGCCCGGAGCCCGTGGGAAACGCCGTTCCCGTTCGAAGAACGGGATCGCCTTATGGGGTCAATCGCTTGGGATGCAGGATAAACGCAATGCCTGGCCGTTCCAAGCGGTTGAAGCCCATAAAGCGAAGGCGTTTGCCACGGAGCGGTAGGGCGAAGGAGCGCCCTTTTTTTGGTTCTTTTTTTGGGCGAACAAAAAAAGAACAAACCCCGAGGCCAGGGGCAAAAGGGAAGCTGGACTGCACCAAACCATAGGTTAGGAAAAAACACTACAAGATTAGCCTCCAAGGGGGGCCCTTGTATTGCCTTTGTAATCAACGCCCCAACGCCTAAACGCCCCAACGCCCCAAACGCCCTAACCCCTCAACGCCTCAAACTTCCCCGGGTCGGCTTCATGCATCATTTGGTAGACGGTTTCGAACACATCTTCGGCATTGGGCTTGCTGAAATAGTCGCCGTCGGAGCCATAGGGCGGACGGTGTGGGTGCGCGCTGAGGGTCACGGGAGCGGAATCGAGATACCGGTATGCTCCCTGGACTTCCAGGATCTGCTGGAGGATGTAGGCGGAGGCGCCGCCGGGAACGTCTTCATCCATGACGACCAGGCGGTTGGTTTTTTGGAGGGATTGTGCGATGCGATGGTCCAGATCGAAGGGCAGAAGGGACTGCACGTCGATGAGTTCTACGGAAATACCCGCTTGTTCGAGCAGGCCGGCGCCGGCCTGGGCAATCCGGACGCAGGAGCCATAAGTGACCAGAGTGACGTCGCGGCCTTCCCGGAGGACTTCGGGTACGCCAAGGGGCACGGTATACTCGCCGATATTTTCGGGAAGTTTTTCCTTGAGGCGGTATCCGTTCAGGCTTTCGATAATAAGCGCCGGGTCGTCGGATTGGAGCATGGTGTTGTAAAACCCGGCTGCCTGGGTCATGTTTCTGGGCACGAGCACGTAGATGCCGCGCAGGGAGTTCAGGATCATGCCGATCGGGGAGCCCGCGTGCCAGATGCCTTCCAGGCGGTGGCCCCGGGTACGGATAATAGCCGGCGCCCGCTGGATGCCGTTGCTGCGGTACCGCAGCGTGGCCAGGTCGTCGGTAAGCGGTTCCAGGCCGTAGATGAGGTAATCGAGGTATTGGATTTCGGCGATCGGTCGTAGTCCGCGCATGGACAAACCGATGGCTTGGCCCATGATGGTCCATTCCCGGATGCCGGTATCGTAAATCCGTTGTTTGCCATATTTTTCTGCAATCCGGCAATCCCTGATTGACGTCGCCAATATGGCCAACGTCTTCACCAAAAGCTACCATCCTGGGGTCGCGGGCAAAGCTTTGTCGAAGAAGGTGTTCAGGATCTCAAACCCGTTTTTCATCGGGCTGTTATCTTCATACACCGGGGGGATTGCAGGAACAAGCAGGGCCGACTGCGGGGTTTCGCTATACAAATTGGAGTGGTAATGGGCGCCGCTTTCCTGCTCAATCTGGCGTATCCACTGGAGCAGTTGGTCCCGCGCCGGTTCCTGGAGGCCCACGGTATGGTAAAACAGCCGGCGGGCATGGACCAGGATTTCGCTGATCAGCTGGTGGCCGGGCCTAAGGATCTCCTTTTTGAGGGCTGCGGTAATCAGGTCCTGATCGGGAAACCCTTTGACCATGGCTTTCAGGGCGGAAAGCCGCTCCTGAATGGGCGCCTGGAACGCTTTCCAGGCCCGGTCGCGGCTGTCTCGCGTAGATTTTTTGGCTTTGGCGTGGATCGCCTGGATTTCTTCTGCCGTGGCCATGCCTTCGGCGAGTATCCATTGCTCCATGCGCACAATGCAGTCGTTTTCCTGTTCCCAAGCCAGGCGCTCTTTGCTTTTATACCGTTCGTGCGACCCGGAGGTAGAATGCCCCTGGGGCTGGGTGACTTCCTGGATGTGAAAGACCGCAGGGCGGTGGGTTTGGCGCATGGTATCTATCCCTTCCGTAAACATCCGGACCATGGCAGGGTAGTCCCAGGCTTTGGCGGTGTAAATATCAATGCCTTCCCTTTCTTCGTCGGCCTGGAACCCCCGGAGCGCTTCCGAGATGCTGCCTTTTGTGGTTTGCAATTCGACGGGCACGGAGATGCCATAACCGTCATCCCATACAAAGATGGCTAAAGGAACCTGCATGACGCCAGCAGCGTTGACGGTTTCCCAGAAAACGCCTTCGGAGGTACTGGCATCGCCAATCGTGCAAAAGCAAACCTCGTTCCCCTGATGGGAAAAGGTATCAAAGGCATGCAGCGCCGGGTTTTCGCGGTAGTGTTTGGACGCCAGGGCCAAGCCCAGGGCGCGCGCCATCTGCCCGCCGGTATTGGACACGTCCGAAACGACGTTGTACTGGGCAAGGTGCTCGGTCCATGCTCCGGTAGAGGGGTCGATGAGCGGGGTGGCAAAGTGGTTGTTCATTTGCCGCCCTCCGGAGAAGGGGTCGTTGTGCGGGTCGGCATAGAGTTGGGCAAAAAAATCTTCCACGCTGGAGATGCCCAGGGCAAACATCCAGGTTTGATCGCGGTAGTATCCCGAACGGAAGTCGCCGTGACGGAACACTTTGGCCAGCGCAACCTGCGGAACTTCTTTGCCATCGCCGGTAATGCCGAATTTTCCCTTGCCCGTAAGCACTTCTTTGCGGGCGAGGATACTTGCTTCCCGGCTGATACAGCAGACCTCGAAGTCTTTTAAAACAGTTTCCTTATCAAAACCATTTCCACGCCTGCGGATTGGCTGCGCGTTTTCCTTGCAGCGGTTTTTTGCATCATGAAAGAGGGATTTGGAGGGTATTTGGTAGGGCACTGGAAAATTCAAATCCTCAACAGCGTTAAAATAACCCGTCAAAAATAGAAATTTCCATGCGTTTGGCCTGCTTAAAATACAACTAACCCCAAAATATGTTTACGGACCATTAACAACCCATTAACCATTTCCTGAGCCTGAAGGCTTTACAAAGTGCCGGGAGGCCCTTATTTTTGTTCCATCATTGTCAACTAAAAAACTTGTTCCTAATGAAAAAGCTTTTCCTTGCATTCGCGTTGCTGCTCGCTGCAGCTGTGGTAGTTCAGGCACAGACGTCTACGACTGCCGCCAAAGTCCCTGCAAAAGAGACGGTTAAGAAAACCGGTCCCCAAATGGCGTTTGAAACCGAAACGGTGGATTATGGCAAAATCAAGCAGGGCTCCGATCCGTTCCGCGTATTCAAGTTCAAAAACGAAGGCACGGAGCCCCTGGTTATCACCGGCGCTCGCGGTAGCTGCGGCTGTACCGTTACGACCTATCCTCAGGAGCCAATCCAGCCAGGCAAAACGGCCGAGATCAAGGTTCGCTACGACACGCAGCGCATCGGCGGTTTCACCAAAACGGTGACCATCACCACCAACGAAGCAGGCGAAAGTGCAACGCATATCCTGACCATCAAAGGCGATGTGATGCAAGCTGCTGAGAAAGAAAGCGTTCCTACCAAAGAATCCGGGATCTTCAACAACTAATCGTCCCTGTTTGCATAAAAAAGCCCCCGGAGGTCCGCTTCCGGGGGCTTTTTTATGGGCATAAAAAAACCCTTGCCCGAAACAGCAAGGGCCTCTAACCCAAACAAATAAACACAAAAACTACTTTATTAAGGCAAAAGTACACTTTTTTTGTTTCGCTTTCAAATTTTTTTAGCCCCTAAAAAGCCGGTTTTTTGTATGGACGTTTTTTTCTTTTAAGAAATTTTAATTTGAAAACGAACTAACGGGATTTAAAGGAATTCATTGAAAAAGATTCGCGGAAATGGTTTCGGATTTTCCAACCTTTTCTGACCTTTAAGGCAATTTAATGAAACCTTATGATCCAGCGTATTAAGTTCTTTTTTGCTCGCTTTGGTCCTGCTCGGCTCGATCTGGGCCCTCAACAAACACCATCCCTTCGGCTCGTCGCTTCCCCGGCTGGGTTTCCTGCTCAGCCCAAGCCACGGGTTCTGGAAGCAGGCAGAGCCCCAAACGCCCCGAAAGGCGAAATCTATCCGGCTCCCCAAGTTGAACTCCGAAGTGGAAGTCGTCTTCGACGAGCGCATGACGCCCCATATTTTTGCAAGCAATCTCAAAGACGCCGCTTATGTGCAAGGGTATGTGACCGCCTCTCTGCGCTTGTGGCAGATGGACCTCGCTACCCGTGCTGTCAGCGGCCGCCTGTCGGAAATCCTGGGGGAACAAACCCTGGAATACGACCGCATCCAGCGCCGCAAAGGCATGGTTACCGCCGCCGAGAACGAACTCTCTGCCATGAAGGGAGATCCGGTAGAGTGGGCCGTGCTGGAAGCCTACGCCGATGGCGTCAATGCCTATATCCAAACCCTGGTCCCGGTGGATTATCCCCTGGAGTTCAAACTGCTCAACTACTCGCCGGAGCCGTGGACGCCCCTCAAGTCGGCCCTGATGTCCAAACGCATGGCCGAAACCCTTTGCTCCCGCAACTCCGATATTCCGGCGACCAACACCCTCCGGGCGCTGGGCCGGGAGTCCTTCGATTTTCTTTTTCCGGAATACAACCCCAAACAGTCTCCCATCATTCCGGAATCCGTGCCGTTTGATTTTCAGCCGGTGGCCCCGGATACGTCCGCTCAGCCGGAGCCGGCCATGATCGGGCAGTTGTGGCGCCAGCCCATGATGCCTACGCCTCCTCCTTTCCTGGGGAGCAACAACTGGGCGGTTTCCGGCGCCAAGACCGCTTCCGGCAACCCGATTCTGTGCAATGACCCCCACCTCGATCTGTCCCTGCCTTCTATCTGGTTTGAAATCCAGATCCATACCCCGGAGGTTAATGCCTACGGAGTTTCCTTGCCTGGCCTTCCCGGGATCATCATCGGGTTTAACAAGGATATCGCCTGGGGCGTGACCAACGTGGGGCATGACGTGCTGGACTGGTATGCCATCAAATGGCTGGACGAACAAAAAAGCCGGTATCTGCTCGACGACCAGCCGCAGAAAGTCACCGAAGTGATCGAGGAGATCCGGGTGGCAGGAAGGAAAACCCCCGTCCTGGATACCGTAAAATACACCGTCTGGGGCCCGGTGGTGTACGACGAGCCGTCTTCCCCGTATTACGACCTGGCTATGCGCTGGCTGGCCCACGACAAACCCACAGGGAATTCGTTCCATCAAGTGGGCACGTTTTGGCGGCTGATGAAAGCCCGCAATTACGACGACTATTCCGAAGCCTTGAAAGGGTTCGACACGCCGGCCCAGAATTTTGTTTTTGCCAGCCGGGAAGGGGATATCGCGTTAAAGGTCAATGGAAAACTTCCGGTTCGCCAACCTGGCCAAGGCCGGTTTGTGCAGGATGGCAGCTTCTCCGGCAACCAGTGGCGCGCGTTCATTCCCCGGGACCAAATCCCTCAGGTCCGCAACCCGGAACGCGGCTTTGTTTCGTCCGCCAACCAGCATTCCACCAGCCCGGCGTACCCGTATTATTACCTCGGCGATTTCGACGACTATCGCGGCAGGGTGCTCAACCGCCTCCTGGAAGGAATGAACGGGATCGAAGCAAAAGATATGATGGCGCTTCAGTTCAACTCCTACAGCATCATGGCGGAGGAGTCGATGCCGGTGTTCCTCGGATTGCTGGAGGGCGCCTCTCTGGATGCGGCGGAGAACGAAGGGCTACAGCTGCTGAAGGCCTGGGATTATAATTACCGAAAAACAGACAAAGCGCCGCTGCTGCACCGGGCCCTGCTCGATTCGGCCTATGCGCTGACGTTCGACGAATTCTTTGACCGTCCGGATTCTCTGGCGATGCTGACGCCCGAGTTGTGGCGCTTTATCGACCTGTTGGCCAATCACCCCGGCCACGCGATTTTCGACGCCAAACAAACGCCGGAGAAAGAAAACGCAGCAGCCATTGTGCAAAAAGCCTATAAAGCTGCCGTCAAGGCCTGGTATGCGGATTTGAAAAGCGGGAAAACAGATTGGGGTAAATTCAACGGGGCGGATATTTCGCACCTCTTGCGCTTACCGGCGTTCTCCAGGCTGGATCTGTACACCGATGGGCACAACAACTCCTTGAATGCGATCCGGCAGGGACACGGCCCCTCCTGGCGCATGATCGTCGAGCTGGGCGACCCGGTCAAGGCGTATGGGGTATACCCAGGCGGGCAATCCGGGAACCCGGGAAGCCCGTTTTACGACAACATGGTGACCCAATGGGCGGAGGGAAAGTACAACGTCCTGAACTTTATGTCTTCGCCTTCGGAGAAACTACCCAAGATGCTGAGTACCTGGAAATTTAAATCGTAAACCGGTTGTTTGCCGTTAAACCTAATTCTATATGCGTTTTCTGATCCTGTTGGCTGCCATTATCGGCTTATCCTATATCGCCCAGTTTTTTACTCCCTGGTGGACGTTTGCTTTGGTTGCCTTTGTTTCCGGGGCATTGCTCAGCGAGAAGGCATTTCAGGCATTTGCCGCCGGTTTTTGGGGAGTTTCCTGCTATGGTCGGTTCAAGCGCTTTGGCTGAACCTGGGCAATGAAGGCATTTTGGCAGCCAAAATGGGCGAACTCCTGGGAGGGGTTCCCGGCGCTGCGATGCCTTGGGTCAGCGGCTTGCTGGGCGGCCTGATTGGGGGCCTTGGAGCATGGACCGGCAACCAGGCCCTGAAAGCGATCGATTGAGTATTGCTCGGGAAAGTGCGGCTATTGGTCTAAATTCATAGTGATTTTAGCTGAGATGCATCAACTTGGGTGAAAACAACGACAACTATGGGCCGAAGGCATTATAAGTACGCCAATATGGACCCCGATCAACGCAGAAGCCTGCAAAAGTACCGGTTCATCCGGCACCTGCTGGTTTATTTGGGGTTCAACGCGTTTGTTATCTACCAGCATTGGAGGGGAGGGCTTGGCTTTGACTGGTATCCCATGACCCTGGGTTGGGGGATCGGCGTAGCCATCCATTACCTGCGCGCCTATGGCTGGCCAAAAGCGGAGATCCGCCAGACGAGCAGGCGCCAAATGCTGCCGTCTCCTGGCGAAGACCAGGAGGAGATGCTCCTTAAACCCCTCGACAAACGCTGGTCGGATAAAGACCTGGTATAACACATAGGGACGTATGAAAAAGGAACAAGTCGAAGAGGCCAAAAAACGGGTGAAGCAAAAGAAGGAGTTCTTCGAACACTTCAGAACCTACGCCGCAATGAGCGCCATGTTCTTCGCCATCAATTTGTTTACCTCGCCGGGTAGCTGGTGGTTTTACTGGCCTATCTTCGGGTGGGGAATAGGCATCGTTTCCCATTATTTTTCCGTATTTGGAGTTCCTGGCGTAGGCGTGATCGATAAGGCCTGGGAAGAACAACAGTTGGAAAAGGAACTGCGCTCCATGGGCGCCGAAGAAGCTGGAAACCCAGGCGAACCGCCGCTGGATTTAAACAAGGCCCCCCGCCCCGAGGCCAGGGAGAAAAAGCTTCGGGAAGACTGGAACGAGGATGAATTGGTCTGAGCTGCACGCGTAGCCGCAGATTGAAAAGTTTCGCCGCCCGGTTCGACTTTCTTCTCAATTTCTAACGTCTATCCTCCAAAGTCTAATATCTTTGAGGCTATTTCAAATACTACAAACATTCCTGCTTTGCCGGACAGCCTCGTTATCATTCCGACCTACAACGAAAAAGAGAACATCGTATCCATGATTCAAACGGTGTTTTCTTTGGCCCATCCTTTTCATTTGCTCATCGTTGACGACGGTTCTCCGGATGGCACCGGGCAGCTGGTTAAAGAGCAGCAAAGGCAATACCCGGACCGCTTGTTCCTGCTGGAGCGCTCCGGTAAATTGGGGTTAGGAACCGCCTACATTGCCGGGTTCCGGTATGCCCTGGAAAAGGGATACGACTATATCTTTGAAATGGATGCCGATTTCTCCCATAACCCCAAGGATCTGCTGCGCCTGCGCCATGCGTGCGCGGAAGAAGGCGCCGGCGTATCGGTAGGATCCCGGTACGTTCGGGGCGGCAAGGTGCAGAACTGGCCCTGGGACCGCATTTTTCTTTCTTATGGCGCTTCTATCTACGTCCGGCTCGTGAGCTGGATGCCCGTGAAGGACCCTACCGCCGGGTTTGTCTGTTACCGCCGGGAAGTATTGGATGCCATTGACCTGAATCAGATCCATTTTATCGGGTATGCGTTCCAGATTGAGATGAAATTTGCCGCCCGGCAATTGGGATTCCGGATAAAAGAGGTTCCCATTACCTTTATCGACCGGGTAGCGGGCGCCTCCAAAATGTCCGGTAAGATCATTAAAGAAGCCGCCCTGGGCGTCCTCCAGCTTCGCTGGCGGAGCTTCTTTTCCTCCTATCGCCGCCGCGCGGAGTTGCATTCCAGGCCCTAGTTTCTGGCGCGAGGCTCCTGGCGCGAGGCTCCGCCTCGTGCCCACTATCTATCGAGGCTCCGCCTCGTGCCTGTTCGCCGTCCCGCAATAAGCGGGACCGAAAATCCCCAGATTTCGTGCGGAACTATCCGCCGGTCCCCTGACCGGCGTCCCCAAAGGTGCGAAGTTTCGCCTCCCCCCCCCTCATTTTTCTCCCACTTTCTCCCACGCCCCATTCAGGGCTGGTTAGGAACCCCCCAACGCCTCAACCTGCCTTACTTTGCTTGTCCTCCCCTTAACCCCCTTCAAAGCTAGTCTTGTAGTGTTTTTCATATCTAGCTACTTGTCTCTGCATTGCCCTCCGCCAAAGGCGGAAAGGAGCGCCCTTTTTTTGGTTCTTTTTTTGGGCGAGCAAAAAAAGAACAAACCCCGAGGCCGGGGGCAAAACGGAAGAGGGACTACACCAAACCATGGTTTAGGAAAAAACACTACAGCTTAGCTCCAGAAGGGGACACCACTTTGCCTTGAACCTTAACCCCTTGAACGTCTAAATCAAAAAGTATTCCCTTTTTGGTTCTATAATATTCCTTTTTTGATAACGTGCTTGAAGTCAAGGAGTAGGGGAGTGGGAGAAATTTAAAAAAAATGAATAAAAAAGTGGGAAAAAGTGGTAAGATGTGTAAATATGGTATATTTTTGAAGGACTGAAAATGAATAGGTATATCCATGCAGCAGCTACTGGGAGAATATGATTGCAAAATCGACGACAAAGGTCGGATGCGGTTGCCCAGCGGGTTGATTAGTCAACTCGGCGAGCGGGAGTCCTATGTTTTCGTCATTAACCGCGGTTTTGAAAAATGCATGATGCTGTATCCCGAGGAAGTTTGGGAACGCATCACCAACGAAATCAACCAGTTAAATCTGTACAGCAAGAAAAACCGCGATTTTGTGCGCTATTTTTACCGGGGCGCCAATAAAGTGACCATGGATGGGGCAGACCGCATCCTGGTAGCCAAGCGCCTGCTGGAATACGCCGGAGTTGAAAAGGACGTCATCCTGTCCGCTTACAACGACCGGATCGAAATTTGGGCCAAGGAGGAATACGATCGCATGCTCGACGAAGAGCCCGACGACTTTTCCGATCTGGCCGACGACGTACTCGGAAAAGGTCCCTCCCTAATCTGAAAGACGAATGAGCTACCACGAACCGGTGATGGCGGAAGAAGCCCTCCAGGGGTTGTCTATCCACCCGGATGGTGTGTATGTGGATGCGACCTTTGGAGGCGGAGGGCATTCCCGGTTGATTTTAAATTCCTTAAGCGGCAAAGGCCGCTTAATTGCGTTTGATCAGGACGAAGACGCGAAAGCCAACCTGCCGCAAGACGGCCGCCTGGAGTTTGTGCCGCATAACTTCCGCTTGCTGCGCAAGTTTTGCCGGCTGGCAGGCGTCAAAGCGGTCGATGGAATTCTGGCGGATCTCGGGGTGTCTTCCCACCAGTTGGATGAAGGAACCCGGGGTTTTCCTACCGGTTCGATCATTTGCTGGATATGCGGATGAACCAACTGGAGCCCCGCACTGCGGCCACGGTGCTGAACACCTATTCTCCGGAAGACCTCCAGGAGCTGTTCAGCGCCTACGGCGAGGTGCGCAACGCGCGTTCCCTGGCCATGCGGATCGCTTCCGAACGCAGCCACCGCGAGATCAAAACCGTAGGCGACTTGCTGTCGATCGCTGAACCGCTGGTGCGAGGACATCGCCAACGCTACCTCTCCCAGGTGTTCCAGGCGCTCCGCATCGAAGTGAACGACGAAATGGGCGCCCTGACCGAATTCCTGGAACAAAGCCTCGAGGTGCTGAAACCGGGTGGACGGCTGGTCGTGATCGCCTACCATTCGCTCGAAGACCGCCTGGTGAAACATTTCCTGAAAACCGGAAATGGGGATGGGGAAATCGAACAGGACGATTTTGGCCATATCTACCGGCCCTTCCAGGTAATCACTAAAAAGGCCTTGGAGCCCAGCCCGGAAGAAATTGAACGAAACCCCAGGTCCCGTAGCGCGAAATTGCGCATCGGGGAGAAAATGTAGAGCGAAGTACGATTTACGAAGTACGATTTACGATGTGCGGTTGACGGGGGGACGGTCGACGGGTGCGCGGAAGCCTGGCAGAGGCGCAAAAAAAAACAGGTTGACGGGGATGAGGCGATTGTATAGAAAAAAGGAACGCAACGATTAAATTTAAGAGAAAGGAATAAGAGAAACAGGTTATGGCAAAACGTCAAGGGCTCGGAAAATTTTTTGAACTCGGATACCTGACCGAGGAGCTTCTGCTGAAGAACCTCGTTTTTGTCCTGTTTCTGGGGTTTTTGGCGATCCTCTACATCGCCAACGCCCATTATGCCGAGCGCAATGTGCGGGAAATCCAGGGCCTGCAGAGAGAGATGAAAGAATTGAAATGGTATTACCTGACCCTGGAGTCGGAGAACATGTACAACAGCCGGAAGGCGGAAATGGCGGGCCGCCTGCGCGAAGAAGGCCTGATCGCCGCGCCGTCGAAGCCGCTGCGTATTGTCGTAGATAAAAACGCGTATACGGATGGATATTAAGAACGAAGTCCTCTACCGGGTGTATTTCCTTCTTTTCGGCATCGTGGTGCCGGTAGCCGTCTTATTGTTGTATCGGACCGTTCAGATCAGTATTATTCAGGGAGACACCTGGCGGGAACAGGGGGAGAATAACTATGTGCGTTATAAGGAAATTCCGGCCGACCGGGGCAATATTTTCTCCGCCGACGGGAGCCTGCTGGCAACGTCTATTCCGTATTTCGACCTGTACTTCGATCCTGTGGCCCCCAACGAACGCGATTTTAACCTCTATATCGACTCCCTGGCGTATTGCTGGGCAACCTATATCGACGATACCTATACCGTTGGCGGGCTTAGGGATCATTTGATCCGCCTTCGCCAGGATTCCACCAACCGCCACCTGATGATCAAACGGAAGGTGTCCTACGCGGAAAAAAAGTTTATTGAAAGCTTTCCGTTGTTCCGGCTGGGGCAATTTCGGGGCGGGATCATCGCGGAACAGCGCAGCGACCGGCGCCGGCCATTCGGCGTTCTGGCGCAACGCACCATTGGCTACGTCCGCGACGGCGCCAAGCCGGTAGGAATTGAGGGCTACTTTGAACCGTATTTGCAGGGCGCCCCCGGCGGACAATACATGATCTGCGTCGACCGCAAAAAAGATATCTGGCTGCCGCTCCAGGACTTGTCGGCCATCGATCCTACTCCAGGAGACGATGTGATCACCACCATCGATATCAACGTGCAGGATATTGTCGAAAACGCGCTGCTCCGGGCCTTGAACTACCACGAGGCCGACTGGGGTACTGCCATTTTGATGAAGGTCGAATCCGGCGCCATCCAGGCAATCGCCAATCTGGGGAAAAGCCAGGAAGGGTGGTGGGAAACCTACAACCACGCCGTGGGGACTTCGGTGGAACCAGGCTCGACGTTCAAGCTGGCCTCCATGATGGCCATGCTGGAGGACGGATTCGTCCGGCTGGAGGATTCCATCGACATCGAAAAGGGGAAGACCCAGTTCTACGAAGATGTCATGGTCGATTCTTCGCCCGAAAGCGAACATATCGACACGACCTCGGTTCGGCAGGTGTTTCACATGTCTTCCAACGTCGGTATGGCCAAACTGGTGAATCAGGCCTACGGCGGTCAGGGCGATGCTGCCCGCTTTATCCGCCGCCTTCAGCAGTTTAACCTGCATATCCCCACGGGGATCGAGATCGAAGGGGAAGCGGCGCCGTATATCAAAGAAGCCTACAGTCAAAAGGATCGCTGGAGCGGGACGACCCTCCCCTGGATGGCGATTGGCTACGAAAGCCGGATCACTCCGCTTCAACTGCTGACGTTTTACAACGCGGTAGCTAACAACGGAACCATGATGCAGCCTTACCTGGTTTCTTCGATTCAACGCAACGGGGAAGAACTCGAATCCTTCCGTCCGACGATCATTAAACGCAAAATAGCTTCCGAACGCACCATTCGCCTGGCCCAGGAACTCCTGAAAGGCGTGGTTTTGGAAGGAACCGCAAAAAAACTGTTTACCGACCGGTATTCTTTTGCCGGAAAAACGGGTACCGCCCAGATCAATTATCGCCGGCTTAGCGCCGAACGCACCCGCATCGGGGGTACCGCGCTTCGTTTATCGGCTACTTCCCGGCCGATAACCCGGTGTATTCTTGCATCGTGGTCATCCACAACCCGAGAGCCCACGGCTATTACGGGAGCGATGTCGCCGGGCCGGTTTTTCGGGAGATTGCCGACAAAACGTATTTCGCTACCCTGGATATTCACGAGCCCGTGAACACGCAACCAAAGCCTACACTGGCTACTGCGCAGCTCCCTAGTTACGACTTTGGGCAGCAGCAGGATATCCGCAAGGTGATGGAATATATGGACTTGCCGGTCTACGGCGCTCCGGAAACGGATCTGGTGATGCTCCGGGCCAAGAAGGACTCGGTTTTTCTGGACAAAAAAACCCTCTTCCGGGGGCAGGTGCCCAATGTGACCGGCCTGGGACTTAAAGATGCCCTTTTCGTTCTGGAAAATCTGGGTTTGCAGGTGGACGTGCAGGGGGTTGGAAAAGTGGCGCTTCAATCGATCCGCCCGGGGACAGCCGCCCAAAGACAACGCATTAAATTGACTTTGCAATAAATATTCGCGCAAGATGCTTTTAAGGGACCTAATACCGGACATTCTGCCTCTGGAAATCAGAGGCAACCTGGATCGCGAGATCGGGGAACTGGTATTTGATTCCCGAAAAGCAGGGGAAGGATCCGTTTTCGTGGCAGTCCGGGGTACGCAATCGGATGGCCACCAGTACATCGGCCAGGCGGTCCGGTCTGGCGCCGCCGCCGTGGTGGCGGAAACCATGCCAGACACGCTTTCTTCGGAGGTAACCTATATCCGGGTGGCCAACAGCGCGGAAGCGCTTGGATTTATGGCGCACCGCTTCTTCGACCGCCCTTCCGAAGCGCTGAAGCTCGTGGGCGTGACTGGAACCAATGGCAAAACGACTACGGTGACGTTATTACATCAGCTGTTTTCCAATCTGGGATACAAATGCGGGCTGATCTCCACCGTCGAAAACCGCATTGGGGAACGCGTACTTCCCTCCGCTTATACCACCCCGGATGCGGTTTCCATTAACCGGTTGCTTTCGGAAATGGCTGATGCGGGCTGCAGTTATGCGTTCATGGAAGTGAGTTCTCATGCGGCGGATCAGCAGCGGATAGCGGGATTGCAGTTCGCAGGAGGCGTGTTTACCAATATTACCCATGATCACCTGGATTACCACGAGACGTTCGACCGCTATATCCAGGCCAAAAAAGGTTTTTTTGATATGCTGCCCAAAGGGGCTTTCGCGCTGGTCAATGGATGACAAACGCGGCATGGTCATGGTCCAAAATACCAAAGCCAGGGTCTTTCGTTTCGGCATGCTTCAAATGGCCGATTTTAAAGGCAAACTGCTGGACAACAGCCTCCAGGGCTTGCATCTGGACCTCAACGGACAGCAGATCCACGCCCGGCTGATCGGCGGTTTTAATGCGTACAATCTGCTGGCTGCTTATGGGGTGGCCCTGTGCCTCGGACAAGAACCCCAGGAGGTTTTGGTCCGGCTTAGCCAGGTGGAATCCGCCGAGGGCCGGTTCGATTACCAGGTGGATCCCGTCAGGGACGTCACCGCGGTGGTGGATTACGCCCACACACCGGATGCGCTGGACAAAGTGCTTCGGACCATGCAGGGATTGAAAAAGACAAATACCCGCATTATAGCGGTGTTTGGGTGCGGAGGCGACCGCGACCGGACCAAACGCCCGGAAATGGCCCGAATCGCCTGCACCCTCAGCGATCAGGTGGTAATTACTTCGGATAATCCCAGATCGGAGGACCCGGAAGCGATTATCCGCGAAATCGAGCAGGGAATCCCCAAGGGAATGGAAGGAAAAACGCTTTCCATCACCGACCGGAAAGAGGCGATCCGCACCGCTTGCCGTTTGGCCGCGAAAGGGGATTTGATCCTCGTAGCGGGTAAAGGCCATGAGAAATACCAGGAAATCAAAGGGGTCAAATATCCCTTCGACGATAAGGAAGTGCTGAAAGCAGCCCTTTCCAATTAACTTGACATGTGGGAAAAACAAGCACGTACCCTTAATGGATTCCGCTTCCAAAAAGTTAGCGGACCAGGGCCTGCCTACCCCTTTGGGGTCCGGGTGGAATTGCTAATTTTACGACTCCATTTCGGAGTTCAAATTCAATCTCTATTGTATGTTAATTTACCTGATTGATTGGCTAAATTCCATCCTGGGCCATATTCCGGGCGCCGGTTTGTTTCAGTACATCACCTTTCGCGCCGGGGTCGCCGTCATCATCTCCCTGATCATTTCCCTCCTGATGGGAAGGAAGATCATCGATTACCTGCGGCGCCTTCAGATCGGAGAAACCGTTCGCGAACTCGGGCTGGAGGGGCAAACCCAGAAAAGCGGCACCCCTACCATGGGCGGCGTGATCATCATTATGGCCGTACTGATTCCTTGCCTGCTGATGGCCCGGCTGGACAACGTGTACGTCATCCTGATGATCCTTTCGACCACCTGGATGGCCATCATCGGGTTTATCGATGATTACATCAAGGTGTTCAAAAAGGACAAGAAGGGGCTTGAGCGGGAAATTCAAGATCCTGGGCCAGGTAGGTTTGGGGCTGATTATCGCGCTGACCATGCTCTGGAATCAGGATATCGTGGTGCGTATGGAAACCTCTGTTGCAAAGGAGGTTGGCCTGGACGACCGGGATCGCAAAGGCTCCCTGATCTATGTCGAAGAAGGGGATCGGACCATCGAAAAGGGGGATTACAAAACGAACCTGACGAATGTGCCCTTCCTCAAAGGCAACCGGCTGGATTATGCCTGGTTGTTGCCGCTCGACAAGGAGGGCGCCCGGAAGTGGGTTTGGCTGTTGTTTGTGCCGCTGGTGATCTTTATCGTAACTGCCGTTTCGAATGCCGCCAACCTGACCGATGGCCTCGACGGATTCGCAACGGGCGTTTCGGGAATCATTGGCTCGGCCCTTGGGATTTTCGCTTACGTCTCCGGCAACGCCATCGCGGCCAACTACCTGAACATCCTGCATTTGCCGGGAGCAGGCGAGTTGGTGATCTTCGCGGCGTGTATGGTTGGCGCCTGTGTCGGGTTCCCGTGGTACAACGCTTATCCGGCCCAGGTATTCATGGGGGACACCGGAAGTTTAACCCTTGGCGGGATTATTGCAGCGATGGCCCTCCTCCTTCGGAAAGAACTGCTGATTCCGATCCTGTGCGGCATTTTTTTGGTAGAAAGCCTGTCGGTCATCCTTCAGGTAGGCTACTTTAAATATACGAAGAGAAAATACGGCGAGGGAAGGCGGATTTTTCTGATGTCGCCGCTGCACCACCATTACCAGAAAAAAGGGCAGCACGAAGTGAAAATCGTCACCCGGTTCTGGATCGTAGGCATCCTTTTAGCCGTGATTACGATGATCACGTTGAAAGTTCGCTAGGAACAGAACGGGAGAAAAATGGCAAGCATGAAAAAAGTAGTCGTTTTAGGCGCTGGAGAAAGTGGGGTAGGGGCGGCTTTACTGGCCCAGAAACAAGGCTTTGAGGTCTTTGTTTCGGACCGGGGGCGCGCTGAAGCAGACCTACCGGCAGACACTGGCTGCTCATGGGATTGCTTTTGAGGAAGGAGAGCATACGGCGCCGCGGATACTCGATGCCGATTTGGTGATAAAAAGCCCGGGGATTCCCGAAAAGGCCCCGCTTGTCCAGGAGATTCGTAACCGAAAGATCGAGCTGGTCTCGGAAATCGAGTTCGCTTCCTGGTTTGCCAAAGGAACGATCCTTGCCATCACCGGAACGAATGGGAAAACGACAACCACCATGCTGACCTGGCACCTGCTTCGGCAAGGCGGTATCGACGCGGCTTTGGGGGAATGTCGGTAAAAGTTTTGCTTTGAATGTGTTGGAGCGGGAAAGCCCGGTCCACGTGCTTGAACTGAGTAGTTTTCAACTGGACGATATCCGGAATTTCCGGCCTCATATCGCCATGTTGCTGAATATCACGCCAGACCACCTGGACCGTTACGCGTACCCGATGGAGAACTACGCGCGGGCCAAGTTCCGGATTATTGAAAATCAGGGTCCGGAGGATCTCTTTCTCTACAACGGGAGCGATCCGCTGACGATGGAATATTACGGGAAAACCCGGATACCGGGCAAGGCTCTGGCAATCCGGCTGGACATGGTCCGGGACGGCTTCCTGAACGCAGGAGGTTTCGAATTTGATCTGAACAAAAGCAGGCTAAAGGGCTTGCACAACGCGATGAATGCGCTGTTTGCCATCCATGCGGCCCAGGCGATGGGCGTACCGGCGGAGCTTATCCAGGAGGGGCTCTCCTCGTATGTAAACGCACCGCACCGGATGGAGTGGGTGGGCGAAATCGCCGGGGTGGCGTACTATAACGATAGCAAGGCCACGAATGTGGAGGCGGCATTTTATGCACTGCAAGCGATGAACCAGCCTTTTGTCTGGATTGTCGGTGGGCAGGATAAAGGGAACGACTATGCTCCGCTCGTGGAGCTCGTCCGGGAAAAGGCCCGGGCAATTGTCTGTTTAGGAGTGGATAACCGGAAGATTATCGAGGCCTTTGGCCCTCTGGGAAAACCGCTCGTTGAAACGGGAAGCGCAACAGCGGCGGTACAAGCCGCTGCCGGTTTTGCCCGGCCGGGGGATGCGGTGTTGTTATCCCCTGCATGCGCCAGTTTTGATTTGTTTAAAAATTACGAGGACCGCGGAGACCAGTTTCGCGAGGCGGTCCGGGAATTAAAACGCGAAACGGAAAATTAGGATTATGTCGACAGTAATTGCCAGATTAAGCGCGGAACTACGGGGCGATCGCTCTATTTGGGCGGTAATCGCTGTGCTGGCAGTTTTCTCTCTGCTGGCCGTTTACAGCTCGACCGGAACGCTCGCTTACCTCAAGCAAGGCGGAAATACAGAGGCGTACCTCGTTCGGCATGGAATTATCCTCATTGGAGGCTTGTTGCTGGTGTATGTGGTGCATTTGATGAATTATTCGCTGTTCAGCCGTTTGGCGCCGGGGTTGATGATGATCGCTATCCCCTTGTTGCTGTATACGCTGGTCTTTGGGGTGAATATCAACGACGCCCGCCGATGGATCGAAATTCCATTTGTCGGCCGCACGTTCCAACCTTCAGACCTCGCCAAACTGGCGCTGATCCTGTATGTGGCGCGGACGATTTCCGGGAAACAGGAGTACATCAAGGACCTGCATAGCGCCTTCATCCCGATCATCGTGCCCGTGCTGATCGTTTGCGGGCTGATTGCTCCGGCGGACCTTTCCTCCGCCGTGTTGCTGTTCTTTACCTGCGTGCTGATGATGGTGGTCGGGCGGGTGTCTCTTCAATATATTGGACTCCTCCTGTTTTTGGGAGTAGTGACGTTCGGGGTTCTGGTGACGTTGGGGAATTATTTCCCGGAGTACATCCGGGTGGAGACCTGGATAGCCAGGGTGAACGATTTCATGTTCGATCCGAATGGAGGGTATCAGGTGCAACAGGCCAAAATTGCGATCGCAAATGGGGAGTGGCTGGGCGCCGGCCCGGGCAACAGCATCCAGCGCAATTACCTGCCTTCTCCGTATGCCGATTTTATTTACGCCATCATTTGCGAAGAATATGGCATTATTGGAGGCGCGGTTCTGATCTCCATGTACGTGGTGCTGTTTTTCCGGGTAACGCGGTTGGTGACCAAAAGCCCCAAGGCGTTTGGGGCGATTGTAGCGATCGGGTTGAGCATAAGTATGGTTTTACAAGCGTTTATCAATATTGCGGTGTCAACGCATTTAGTCCCGGTTACCGGGGTGACGTTGCCCATGGTGAGTATGGGCGGAACGTCCATCATGTTCAGTTGTTTAGCGTTTGGGGTGATCCTGAGCGTGAGCAGGTATGTAGAATCGCTGGAGTCTTGAAAAAAGGAAGGGGCGTGATCCCCGGAAGGCATAAATAAATAAAAATGGCATCTTCGGTTCGAATCATCATCAGCGGCGGCGGCACAGGGGGGCATATCTTCCCGGCCATTGCTATTGCGGATGCCATCAAAGCGAAGGCGCCGGAGGCGGACATTCTGTTCGTTGGCGCCAAAGGACGAATGGAAATGGAACGGGTCCCTAAAGCGGGATATCCGATAAAAGGCTTGTGGATCAGTGGGTTCCAGCGGTCGCTAAGTGCGCAGAATTTGCTGTTTCCTCTTAAACTGGCCAGCAGCTTGTTCTCGGCATGGCGGATCCTGCGGTCCTTCCGGCCTCAGGTGGCGGTGGGGGTAGGCGGTTTTGCCAGCGGCCCCTTGCTCGACGTGGCAACCCGTATGGGAATCCCGGCGCTTATTCAGGAGCAAAATTCCTACGCGGGGGTCACCAACCGCCTTTTGGCGAAACGCGCGCAGAAGATTTGCGTGGCCTACTCGGGAATGGAACGTTATTTCTCGCAAGAGAAGCTGGTCCTTACCGGAAATCAGGTGCGCACCGACGTCTTCTCCAGGCAGATCAGCAAAGCGGAAGCGGCTTCTTTTTTTGGCCTGGATCCGGAAAAACCGGTGGTCCTGCTTTTCGGAGGAAGCCTCGGCGCCCTGGCTTTGAACGAAGCAACGGCGGAAGCAGGCGAATGGCTGAACGCGCGCCCGGACGTGCAGGTGATCTGGCAAACCGGGAAGGCGCATTTCGACCGGTTTAAAGATACCGAAACTGGCCGGTTGCCTCAGGTGCGCGTCCTGCCTTTTCTGGAACGCATGGACATGGCCTACGCCGCCTCCGACCTGGCCATCTGCCGGGCGGGAGCGCTGACTATCTCCGAGCTGTGCCTGGTCGGAAAACCAGCTATCCTGGTTCCTTCCCCCTTTGTGGCGGAAGATCACCAGACTAAAAACGCCCGGGCGTTGGCCGATCAGGGCGCCGCAGTTCTGGTGAAAAACGCCGATGCCAAAGCCAAACTCTGGCCGGAAGCGCTCCGGCTGATCGACGAGCCAGAAACCCGGAGCAAACTGGCAGAACGGATTAAATCGCTCGGGAAACCAGATGCGGCAACGCATATTGCTGAGGAAGTGTTTAAACTTGCCGGATACGTACCCGCCGGCCCGAAGACCAGCTAAATGTCGAAGTCTTCAGACTTCGACCAACAACATCGTAACATCGCAACATCGTAACATCGTAACATCGTAACATCGCAACTTCGCAACTTCGCAACATCGCAACTTCGCAACATCGCAACTTCGCAACATCGCAACATCGCAACTTCGCAACTATAAACATGAACCTTCAAGACATCAAAAAAATCTATTTCATCGGCATCGGAGGCATTGGCATGAGCGCCATTGCCCGGTATTTCCTTGGCCGGGGGGTGGAGGTTCATGGGTACGACCGCACGCAGACCGTTCTGACGCGGGCGTTGGAGGAGGAAGGCATGCGGGTTCATTACGAGGAGGACGTTCGGTTTATCCCGGAGGGGGTGGATTTGGTGATCTATACGCCGGCGGTTCCTTCCACGCATGCCGAGTTGCAGCATTTTCTGGCCGTCGGAACGCCCGTAAAAAAGCGGGCGGAGGTGTTGGGAATTATCAGCAAAGGAATGAAGACGGTGGCTATTGCCGGGACGCATGGCAAAACGACCACCTCGTCGATAACGACGCATTTGTTGCGTAGTGGGGGAATTGATTGCACTGCCTTTTTGGGAGGAATTGCCCAGAATCTGGGTTCCAATTTTGTACAGGGCAAGAGCGATTGGGTGGTGGTGGAAGCGGATGAATTTGACCGCTCCTTCCTGCACCTGCATCCGGATGTGGCGGCGATTATGTCGGCTGACCCCGACCATCTGGATATTTACGGGGACCATCAGACGCTGTTGGATACAGGGTTCAAAGCCTTCGCGATGCAGCTCAAGCCTGGGGGCGTGCTTTGGATACAGCATGCCTTACAATCCCTTTTTGAAGGGCTGGAAGCCCGGACCTTCGGGGTGGATGGAGGGACTTTTCAAAGCCAGAACCTGCGGGTGGAAGAGGGGTTCTTTGCCTTTGACTACCTGTCGCCGGAACATCGGATGGAAAACCTGCGCTTTGCCCTGCCTGGCCGCCATAACGTGGAAAACGCGACGGTAGCGATTAGTATCGCGCTGAGCCTGGGGGGTTAAGGAGGAGGCTATCCGGGAGGGATTGCTTTCTTTCAGGGGGGTTAAACGCCGGTTCGAACTCATTTACCGGGATGCGCATACCGCCTACTTCGACGATTACGCGCACCACCCAACGGAACTGCAGGCGGCTATCGGGGCGGCCAGGGCGTTGTACCCCCAGGCCCGAATTACCGGAGTGTTCCAGCCGCATTTGTTTAGCCGTACCCGCGATTTTGCCGACGGCTTTGCGGAAGCCCTGGACCTGCTCGATGAGCCGATTTTACTGGAGATCTATCCCGCAAGGGAATTGCCTATCCCGGGAGTCAGCGCTGCCATGCTTTTGGATCGCATGAAAAACCCGAACAAGCGCTTGCTCGCTAAAGGGGAATTGCTGAATGAATTGATCAAAAACCAACCCGAAGTGCTCCTTACCCTGGGCGCGGGGGATATTGATACCCTGGTAGAGCCGATCAGGCGTTGGCTTAGCCAGAAACCGGAAAACCTAAAGGCATGAACCGCGAGGAATTAAAAATAATAGCCAAAAGAACCGGGTGGTTAGTCGCTGTTTTCCTCGGAGCAGCCCTGGTGATCTCTGCAGTGGAGTCCAAGAAATCCAGTCACGTAAGCGAACTGGATATCGTGGTCAAGCCATTGGAAGACGGCAGCCTGATGGTAAAACCGGAGGATATACGCAACAGCATCAACCGGAGTTTTGGCTTCGCCCTGGAAGGGCTGGCCCTCAAGGATCTGGAAGTAGACCGCCTGGAGAAGGTTCTCGAAAAAGATCCCCTGATCCTGAATGCCGACGCGTACGTCGATGCGCGCAATGTGCTGCATATCAAGGTCTATCAGCGCCAACCGGTGCTGCGGGTCATCGACCAGAACGGGTTGAACTATTATCTGGACAAGGACGGATTTAAAATGCCGCTTTCCCGGCACTTTTCGGTGCGGGTACTGGTTGCCAGCGGCTATATTCCTCCCCACGTGCCGGATTTCCTGGAGCGCAAGCGCCACCGGGTGAAAGATATTTTCTTGCTGGCAAAAGAGTTAATGGATGATCCGTTCCTGCATGCCATGGTGGAACAGATCTATGTTGCTAATACCGGCGAAATCGTGCTGACGCCCATGGTTGGGGACCAGAAGATTCTGTTTGGGCCTTACCGGGATTCGGCGGAAAAACTCCGCAAACTGCGGATTTTCTACAAGGAAGTCATCCCGTACAAGGGGTGGCGCAAATACGATGCCATCGATTTGAGATACCGCGGACAGGTGGTAGGCCGCTAGCGGCCTCCTCCCGTCCGGTTTGAACGGACTAAGAAACACGGAGGTTTTCCGCCCTTTTTGGCGCCGCTACCCACACCCACACCCGTTGCCTTTTTATGTTAAGCTTACTGATAACCCTGCTGTCTGGAAACCCCTAAGCAGCAGACAAAAACAACAAGTATGAGGGATTCAACAGCTCGTAATTCAGAAATTGTGGTGGCATTGGACATCGGCACCACAAAAGTCTGCGCTATCGCCGGGCGGAAGAATGAATACGGCAAGTTGGAAATCCTTGGGGTGGGAAAAGTCCATTCTGAAGGCGTGCTCCGCGGCGTGGTTTCCAATATTGAAAAGACGGTCAATGCCATTGCTGAGGCGACCGAGATCGCCCGCAGGGGGATTGAAGCGCCTTTTGATTACGTGCATGTAGGGATTGCCGGCCAACACATCAAAAGCCTGCAACACCGCGGGTTGCTCGTGCGGCATAACGACCATCTGGAGATCAGTCAGGACGATATCGACAAGCTGATCGCCGATATGTTTAAACTGGTCCTTCCTCCCGGGGATAAAATCCTGCATGTCATTCCTCAGGAATACACGGTGGATAACGAACAGGGGATTACGGACCCTATCGGTATGTCCGGGGTGCGCCTGGAAGCCAATTTCCATATTATTACCGGGCAGATCACCGCTTCGAATAATATTCTCCGCTGCGTCGAACGCACCGGCCTGCGGGTAGCCAATATGACCCTGGAGCCGATCGCTTCCGCGATGGCGGTTCTCAGCGAGGAAGAGAAAGAAGCCGGCGTCGCCCTGGTCGATATCGGCGGGGGTACGACCGATATTACCATTTTTCAGGATGGGATTATCCGCCACACGGCCGTTATTCCATTCGGAGGCAACGTTATTACCAAAGACATTAAAGACGGCTGCACGGTGATGATCCAGCAAGCCGAAAAACTCAAGGTGCGTTTTGGCTCCGCCATGGCCGACGAAGTGTTCGACAACCGCATCGTGACCATTCCGGGGGTTCGGGGCCGCGACCATAAAGAGATTTCAGAGAAAAACCTGGCCCGTATCATCCAGGCCCGGGTGGAAGAAATCCTGGATTACGTAGTCTGGGAGATCCGCAGATCAGGCTATGAACGCAAACTGATCGCAGGGATCGTCCTGACCGGCGGGGGCGCCTTGCTGAAGCATATCGATAAACTGACCGAGTACCACACGGGCATGAGCACCCGAATCGGCATTCCGGTGGAACAACTCGCGCATGGGTATAGCGAGCAACTGAGCAGCCCGATCTATGCAACGGCGATCGGATTGCTCCTCAAAGGGATCGAAGACCGGCAGCGCGGCCGCGTCCGCGAAGAGACCCGCTCCTCTGGAGCTTCAGACGCCGCCAGCCAAATCCGCGAGGAAGGACAAGGTAAATGGTACGAACATCTGTTCAAAAAGACCCGGGAATGGTTTGAAGCCGACCCGGATGCGGAGTTTTAGTGGTTAGTGGTTAGTGGTTAGTGGTTAAGTGGTTAGTGGTTAGTCGTTAAGTGGATAGTGGTTAGTGGTTAGGGATATAAAACACCAACCACCAACACAACCACCAACCAACCACCAACCACCAACCACCAACCACCAGCAAACCTGAAAGAATAAAATTAGTAACACCGGCGTGCGGGAAGGAAAGGAACCGGGACGCCTGATCAAAACCTAAGGCTATGTTATTTGAATTGCCCAAAGATGAAAGCCCGATAATCAAGGTCATCGGGGTAGGCGGAGGCGGCAGCAACGCCGTCACCCACATGTACAAGCAGGGAATCGTGGGCGTCGATTTCGCTATCTGCAATACAGATGCCCAGGCGATGGAAACCAGCGCGGTTCCTACCAAAATTCAGCTCGGCCCTCTAAGCACGGAAGGCCGGGGCGCCGGCTCCAAACCCGAACGGGGAAAGGAGGCTTGCGAGGAGTCGATCAACGAAGTGCGCCAGTACCTCGAGAATAACTGCAAAATGCTGTTTATTACCGCAGGTATGGGCGGCGGCACCGGCACCGGCGCTGCGCCAATTATTGCCAAAGCGGCTAAAGAAATGGGAATCCTCACAGTGGGGATCGTCACCCTTCCTTTTTCCTTTGAGGGCCGTCGCCGGATCGCTCAGGGAATGGAGGGACTAGCCGAACTCCGCCGGCATGTCGACACGATCATCATTATCTCCAATGATAAGCTGCGCCAGATTTATGGGAATCTTTCGGTTACCGGCGCATTCAGTCAGGCCGATAACATCCTGACGACCGCCGCTAAAGGCATCGCGGAGATCATTACCGTGCCCGGCTATGTGAACGTCGACTTCGAAGACGTCAACACCGTCATGCGGGGCAGCGGGGTCGCTATCATGGGCACTGCTTCGGCGGAAGGGGACGACCGCGCGCGTTATGCGGTCGATGAAGCCCTGCACTCGCCGCTGCTGGAGGACAACGACATCAAGGGGGCTAAGCATATCCTCCTCAATATCACTTCCGGTAAAAAGGAAGTGACCATGGACGAGATTTTCGAAATCACCGAGTTCGTGCAGGAAGAGGCCGGCTTTGGCACCGACCTGATCTGGGGGAACTGCTACGACGAGCGCCTGGGCGACAAGATCAGCGTGACCATCATTGCTACCGGGTTTGAAAACCGCTCCCACGTAGAGCGCAAAATGCCCGGCAGCGACAAGATCGTCGTTTCCCTGGACGATGAGCCGGAATCCAGGAATACGCCTTCTCCCAGCAGCCGGTCTGCCTTGTCGGAAATCGGATTTGAGGAAACCGAAAACCGCAACGCCAAAACCTACGAATTCGACAACATCCGCTCGGCGATCGATAAATTTAACCAAAGCAAACGCCCTGGCGCCGAAGAGCCTTACCTTACGGATAACGAGGAACGAAAAAGGGCCGAAGAAGAACGCCGCAAGCAGATCGAACGCGATAAACAGCGCCGGAAAGACCTCCTGCGCAACCAATCGCCGCCCAAGCTGAATAACCCTCAAACCGTCATCGACCTCGAGACCGAACCCGCCTACCTGCGCCGCGGGGTCTCCCTCGACGACGTGCCGTCTTCCGCCGAAACGTCCTCCTACTCCAAATGGACGATCTCGGACGACGACGAGCCGGAGATCAGCCACGGCAGCCCGTTCCTCCACGATAACGTCGACTGACCAATAACCGAATCTTCCTTTAAAAAAATCCTGCCCCTCCGGCAGGATTTTTTTTATTCCCCGGTAAACCTTTTGGAATTTTTTCGTCTAAAAAATAGTTTCTCAAAAGTGGGTACAAAAGGACGGAAAAAGACACATGTAGGTGGAGAGAGGATGGAGAGGATGGAGGGGATGGAGAGGATGTAAAGGATGGAGAGGATGTAAAGGATGAAAAGGATTATTCCTCGTACTTCGTAAATCGTACCTCGTAAATCGTACCTTCTTTAACAAGACTTTAAACCTTTTTCCGCAACACAAGGGCAGAAACAAAAGTTAAGAAGATATGCAAATGACATAGCATACCCTATTCCAGAACATGAACATTTAAACGTAGATCCATGAACATCCGAAAAATCAAATTAGCGTTAACCATCGGCCTGATGAACCTCGAGGCCGAGAACCTCCTCCAGGGGGTGAAAGACCTGATGCAGGACTTTACCGGCGAGGTGGGCGCCTTTCTGGGCCTCGACCTGCTCAACAATTCCCGGCTTAACAACAGCCACGTGTTTCAGCAGTACGCGCTGCAATACGAACACGCCACCGTGAAGGTAGATGTCGTCGCCAACCCATTTACCAAAATTCAGGTAGTCCAAAACTTTTCCGTGGACAACAGAAGTTTGTTAGCTGCGTAAGAAGACGGAGAAGACGGAGAAGATGTAGAGGATGTAGAGGATGTAGGCAAGATCTACATCCTGTACATCCTCTACATCTTCTCTCCATCCTTTACATCCTTTACATCCTTTACATCCTCTCTACATCCTCTCTCCATCCTCTTTTCACCTACAATTAATATTCAAACACAGAAATCTCCAGGGAATATCCGTACCTTCGCCCCCTGAAATGAAATCAGGGACATGGAATTAAGAAATATTGCCATTATTGCGCACGTCGACCATGGGAAGACTACGCTGGTAGACAAAATGATTGTGGCCGGCCACCTTTTCAAGGACTACGAAGTTCCCGGCGAGTTGATCATGGACAACAACGACCTGGAGCGGGAACGCGGGATCACCATCCTGGCGAAAAACGTGTCGATTCGTTACAAGGATTACAAGATCAATATTATCGACACCCCGGGCCACAGCGACTTTGGCGGTGAGGTAGAACGCGTGCTTAACATGGCCGACGGGGTGCTTCTGCTGGTGGATGCGTTCGAAGGCCCCATGCCCCAGACCCGGTTTGTGCTGCAAAAAGCGCTGGAATTGGGCCTTAAGCCGATCGTGGTGATCAACAAGGTGGACAAGGAGAACTGCACCCCGGATGAAGTCCAGGAGGCGGTATTCGACCTCATGATCAACCTCGATGCCACCGAGGAACAGCTGGATTTTCCGACGCTGTTTGGTTCCGGGAAAATGGCTGGATGAGCCTGGACTGGAAGGTTCGGACAAACGATATCACCCGCTGCTTGACGCTATTGTGGAGTATGTACCGGCCCCTACGGTTCATGAAGGCAATACCCAGATTCTGATCACCTCGCTGGATTATTCCAATTATATCGGCCGGATTGCGATTGGCCGCCTGAACCGGGGCGTACTGAAAGACGGTCAGATCGTGGCCTTGTGCAAGAAAGACGGCTCGATTCAGAAGAACCGCCTGCGCGGAGTATACGTCTTTGAGGGTTTTGAGAAGGCCAAGGTGACGGAGGTGATGGGAGGCGAAATCTGCGCCATGGTAGGGTTGGAAGGTTTTGAGATCGGCGACACGGTGGCCGATGCCGAAAACCCGGAGCCTTTGCCGCCCATCGCGATCGACGA
Organism: Haliscomenobacter sp.; assembly: GCA_016713275.1. GTDB lineage: Bacteria > Bacteroidota > Bacteroidia > Chitinophagales > Saprospiraceae > JADJPL01. The sequence goes on along the minus strand of JADJPL010000004.1, from coordinate 406,048 downwards.
GCCCACCATGAGCATGGTGTTTACGATCAACGACTCGCCGTTTTTTGGGCAGGAAGGCAAGTTCGTCACCTCCCGGCATATCAAAGAACGCCTGGAGAAGGAACTGGAGAAAAACCTGGCGCTCCGGGTGGAAGATACCGGCTCCGCGGATTCCTGGCGGGTGTTCGGACGCGGCGTGTTGCACCTCGCCGTGTTGATCGAAACCATGCGCCGGGAAGGGTACGAACTCCAGATCGGACAACCCCAGGTAATCACCAAACGTATCGATGGGGTAATCCACGAACCTATTGAGGACCTGACGATCGACTTGCCGGAAGACGTTTCCGGGCGCGCCATCGAAATGGTTACCCGCCGCAAAGGCATGATGCAATCGATGGAGCCCAAAGGCGATCGAATGATCCTGCGTTTTGAGATCCCTTCCAGAGGGATCATCGGGTTGCGCAGTTTGATGCTGACCGCTACGGCAGGCGAAGCCGTGATGACGCACCGGTTCATGGGCTTCCAGCCGCACAAGGGCGAAATCCCGAGCCGCATCAGCGGCTCCCTGATCAGTAAAGAACCCGGAAAATCGATTCCATTCTCCATTAATAACCTTCAGGAACGGGGAACGTTCTTCATCGGCTCCAACGAAGACATCTACGAGGGGCAGGTAGTGGGCGAACACAGCCGCCCCGGCGACCTGGTGATCAACCTGACGGTCACCAAGAAACTGACGAACATGCGCGCCTCCGGTTCGGACGAGAAAATGCGCCTGATTCCGCCCCGCCGGTTTACCCTGGAAGAAGCCCTGGAATATATCCAGGAGGACGAATACGTGGAAGTGACGCCCCAGTCCATCCGCCTGCGGAAGATCTACCTCAAAGAACACGAACGCAAGCGCGCTGGGAATAAGGCGCTGAGTGTGGAGGAGTAAACAGGAGTCAGTCTTCGTATTGGCGAAAACGAACAGGCCGGGTGTACGCCTATCATAACCCTTCGATTGTCAGTTTTTTGTCATTTATTTTGGGTTGCCGGGCTTAAGGTATGGCTTTCCTCGCCTCCCAACCGCCTGAAAACAGTAGCCCTTACCCTCCTCCAGCCACAGCGGAGAATGGCACAACAACGATTATTCCTTTGCTGATGATTGTTTTACTCCAATTTTAATTATTTTCGTAGTATTCCGTTTTGTTCTTGCCAAAACGTAAAAGGATTCAGGCGGTGTATTCTTGAATCTTTCTTTTTAAAGAGCTGATTATCAGTATCTAGTTTCATTGTATCAATTGGATCCCAAAAAAGGTTTACGTTTTTTCATTTAAATTACATAACCTATGAAGTTTATGCGACTTACACTCACAGGGATGATGTTGCTATTTACCATGGCATTGACAGCTCAGGCTGTTGTGCGTGGGGTAGTTACGTCGTCAGAAGATGGGGAGCCCCTGATCGGGGTTACCGTTTTCGTTAAAGGTACCACTACGGGTACTGCTACCGATTTGGACGGTTCTTATGAGATCCAAGTAGACCCTGCTACAGGCGTGCTTGTGTTTAGCTACACGGGCTTTCGGTCTCAGGAGGTCCTTGTTGGCGGCCGCACTACGTTGGATGTTCAGTTGGAAGTGGCCTCGGAAGTGTTGAGCGAAGTAATCGTTACAGCATTCGGAGAATCGACCCGGGAGAAGTTTACCGGCTCGGCAACGACGGTTAATTCCGAACAAATTGCCCGTCGCCCGATCACCAACATCACCCAGGCCATTGCCGGTTCAGGCGCCGGGATTCAGGCGACCATTGGAGGAGGGCAGCCAGGTTCTGCGCCGGCTATCCGCATCAGAGGATTTGGATCGGTTTCTGCGTCCAATGCTCCCCTGTATGTAGTGGATGGCATTCCTTATGATGCGAGTATCGCCAACCTGAACCCCGATGATATTGAAAATATCACGGTCTTAAAGGATGCAGCCTCTACTTCGCTTTATGGCTCAAGGGCTGCCAACGGCGTCATCATGATCACGACTAAAAAGGGTTAGCACGAGCGGCGTTTTGAATCCCAGCGCTCAGTTGGTATATAAAGAAGAGGACCTGGATTGGGAAAAACCGATTACGAGAGAAGGCGTTCGGAATGAATTGAACGTGAACTTCAGCGGGGGCGACGAGCGCTCTAACTATTTTGCCTCTTTTGCTTATCTGGACGATAAAGGTTTTTTGATCCGGTCGGACTACGAGCGGTACAATGCGCGTCTGCAATACAATAACCGGATCAAATCCTGGTTCTCTACCGGGTTGAATCTGGCCTATACCTATACCAAGTCCAACCAGTCGGATGTCGAAGGCAACAACACGGCCTTCGTAAACCCGTTCTTTTTCTCCAGGGGCATGGGACCGATTTATCCGGTTTACGCGTATGACCCAAATAACCCGGGCCAGTATCTTCTGGACGCCAACGGGAATCGGCAATATGACTTTGGCAACCTGAATGCGTTAGGTTTGCCGAACCGCCCCCAATACGGAGGACGCCACGCCATTGCCGAGACTGAGTTGAATGAGAACTTCTTCCGCCGCAATTTGTTTAGCGGGCGTACCTACGGTGAGGTTTCTTTCCTGGAAGACTTCAAATTCAGGGTAAATGTGGGCGCCGATTATGCGAACGACAACGGAAATACCTTCGGCAACCCGATTATCGGGGACGGAGCGCCTGCCGGAAGGGCAACAGTTAATTTTACCAATCAATTGACCCTCAACATCAACCAGCAATTGACGTATAAAAAACAGTTCGGAAAGCATAATGTGGATGTCCTTTTGGGACATGAGAATTATGACTACCGTGACAACTTCATTACAGGTTCCCGGTCCCAGTTGATTCTGGATGGGAATATAGAACTGGTCAATTTCACCACAACGACTAACCTGAATTCCGGCGCTGATTTTAACCGTCAGGAAGGATACTTCTCCAGGGTAAATTACGATTATGATAACCGGTATTTCATTTCGCTTTCCGCTCGTAGAGACGGAAGCAGCCGGTTCTATCAGGACGTTCGCTGGGGTACTTTCTTCGGGGGGAGCGCCGCTTGGCAGGTTCACAATGAAGCGTTCATGGGAGGATTGGACATGATCAGCAAGCTGAAATTGCGTGCTTCTTATGGGCAGACGGGTAACAATGCAGGGATTGGCTTCTACGCCTGGCAGCCATTGTTCAGTCTCGGTTGGAATAACGCCACCGAAGCCGGTATTTTACAGGGGAGTTTAGGAAACGCCGCCCTTAGCTGGGAGTCCAATAACCAGTTTGACCTGGCTTTGGAATTCGGGTTGTTCAGGGATCGCGTTACCGGGGTTGTCGAATACTTTAACCGGGAATCGGACGACTTGTTGTTTTCCGTTCCTCTGCCGCTTTCCACGGGTACCTCTTCTCAAACCCGCAATATCGGGGCTATGTATAACCGGGGCCTGGAATTGCAGCTTACCGTTGAACCGGTGCGCACAAGAAATTTCTCCTGGACCATCGATATGAATGCAACTACCTACAAAAACGAGATTACCCGGATGCCGGAAAGCAACAAAGAGATCATTTCCGGGACCAAGAAGTTGCAGGTGGGCAGCTCGCTTTACGACTATTGGCTCAGAGAGTGGTATGGCGTTAACCCCAATAACGGGGACGCAGAATACCGCGCCGTCAACTTCGTAGCTACCAATTCCCGAATCACTGAGACGGGAGATACCGTGACGACCAGCTTGAACAATGCCCGCTTCCATTATAACGGATCGGCTATTCCTGATTTTACAGGAGGGTTGACCAATACCTTTGAATACAAAGGCTTTTCTTTATCGGTATTGTTCATCTTCCAGGTAGGCGGTTATATTTACGATGGAGCTTATCAGTCGTTGATGGCCTCCTCCGGTTATGGTTCTGCCAAGCACGTGGATATCCTGAACCGTTGGCAAAAAGCAGGGGATGTTACCGATGTTCCCCGTGCAGATGTAGCGCGTTCGGTTGATTTTAACGGTACGTCCGACCGCTGGCTAACGGATGCCACCTCGCTGAACCTGAGAAATATCTCTGTTTCCTATACCTTCCCATCCAATCTGGTGAAGAGGATGAAAATCCAGGGACTACAAGTGTTTGCGAATGGCGAAAACCTGGCGTTGTGGAATAAGCGCAAAGGGATGGATGGCTTGGGCAGCTTCGACGGCGTCACTTCCAATACGTATTCCTTCTACCGCAACTTCGTCGGTGGTTTATCCTTAACTTTCTAAATGATGCTGAATATGTTTAATAGAAAATTCTTTCTCATCAAAGTGCTGATCCTGAGTATCGTTTTCGTTAGTTGCGAAAAGGATTATCTGGAGACGGCCCCTACGGGTAGCGTAGACGCCGGGTCAGCTTATGCAACGACCAAGAACGCCGCAGCGGCTATTAATGGTATTTATCGGGCGATGATGGTCCGTTACGAAGGCTCGCAAGGCCATTCTGGGTATCCTGCGCTGATGATCATCAACGATGTCCTTGGAGAAGACTTGGTTTTTCCCAACTCGACGAACGGTTGGCACTTTAACGAACAACGTTGGTTGTCGCATCGCAGCGACGTAGGAACGTTAGCGCGAATGCCCTACAACATGTATTACCGGTTGATTGCTAATGCCAACCTGGCTATCGCAAATATCGATAACGCCGTAGGTACGCCAGCCGAGCGCAATCAAATCAAAGGAGAAGCGCTTGCCATACGTGGGTTTTCGTACTTCCACCTGATTCAGTATTATGGCAAGCGGTATGATGCCAATGCCAAGCCCAACAGCACCCCGGGCGTATCCCTTGTTTTGGAGCCTACCCAGGAAGGGTTGCCTCGCGCGACAGTTGAAGAGGTGTATACCCAAATCAATGCGGATCTGGATGCGGCTTCCAAGTTGCTGACAACCGCTCGCTCGGCAAAGTCGCACTTCAACAAAAACGTAGTGCGGGGTATTCAGGCAAGGGTAGCTTTGGCCCAGCAAAACTGGTCGGCGGCTATTACCTTTGCTCAAGAAGCTCGCCAAGGGTTCACTTTGATGTCTACGACACAGTACCAGGATGGCTTCGCCGATGTCAGCAATCCGGAGTGGATGTGGGGTTTTGATCACCTCGAAGACCAATCCGAGTTCTTTGGCGGTTACCATTCGTATATCTCCTGTAATTTCAACTCAAGCGTTAACCGGCAGACGCCAAAGACGATCAACAAGCTGCTTTACGACAGGATACCAGCTACGGACGTTCGTTCTAAAATGTGGGTGAAAGCGCCAACCACATCGAATTCCATCGCTCCTCCCGGAGGGGTAAGAGCGCCTTATATGGTTCAAAAGTTTAGGCTGCCAGGCACCCCAAGTACGAGTACGATGGGTGATGTCCCGTTCATGCGGGCTGCTGAAATGTTCCTCATCGAGGCGGAAGCAAAAGCCAGAAGCGGGGATTTCCCAGGAGCGGCAAAGGCTTTGTTTGATCTGGTAAGCAAGCGGGATCCTTCTTACGTCCAATCGGTGCTAACCGACGAAGCTTTGATCGAAGAGGTCATGTTCCATCGCCGGATCGAGCTGTGGGGGGAAGGGCATCGCTGGCTTGACCTGAAACGCCTGAACCTTCCTCTGAACCGCAACGGAATCGGCCATATTGCAGCGGTTGCGGTTATCTTTGATATGCCTGCTGGCGATGTACAGTGGCAGTTCCTGATTCCGCGCGACGAATTGAACGCGAATCCTCAGTCTGCTCAAAACCCGCTCTAAGGTTTTATTTCAAGCGGCTTTTTAGAGGATAAAAACAGCCCCGACTTCCAGGTTTCCTGGAAGTCGGGTTGCAGGTCTCCGGTAAAGAACATTTAAACCAGTGGATAAGCATTTCGTTGATGCAACCGCGTTGCCTAAAAGGGTTTTAAATCTGATCCAAAAACTCCACCTGACTAATCGGTTCTCCGGATACGTTCTCGTAGAGCTGGTACAACAGGCCGTCCTTCAACCCTACATTGGGCACCAGGATGCGGTCGGCGTTGCCGCGCCGCATCACCTCGATATAGATCTCGGCGGCAGGGATGATGACGTCGGCCCGGTCGGGGTTGAGCTTGAGCAGGTTGAGCCGCTCTTCCATAGGCAGCGCGGCAACGTAGGCCTGAAGCGCGTTCAGCTCGGATAGCGTGATGCTCCCGCTCCTCGGAAATATAGATAACTGGAACAGTTTGCGGATGTTGCCCCGGTACCTACGGCGATTACCGGGTCTTCGGATTGCCCCAGGGAGGTATTGACCCATTCTTCCGCCGCGTTGAATACTTTGGATCTGCCCTTGGCGTTCAGGCTGCGCACCGTTCCCATCTGGAACGATTTGCTGTCCACACGGACTTTGTCTTTATAGATGTTGAGTTCCGTGCTGCCGCCGCCCACGTCGATGTGGAGATACGTGCCGTTGTCGAGAAACGGAATGATGGCTTTGCTCAGGATCTCCGCCTCCTCTTCTCCGCTGATGATGTGGATGTTCAACCCCACCTCCGAAGCCACCGCCTGCAGCGCGATTTTGGCGTTTTTGGCTTCCCGCATGGCCGAGGTGGCAACGGCGATGTACCCATTTACTTCGTAGAGATCGATCAGGATTTTGAACGCCCGCATCAATTGCTCAAACCGGTCGAGCGTTACCTCCGAAAGCTTGCCGTTTTTGAACACGTCCTGACCCAGCCGCAAAGGGAAGCGGATGTACTCCAACTTCTTAAAACTCAGCGTATCCCGGTACCGGATCACCCGGATCACCTGAAAGCGAATGGCGTTGGAACCGATATCGATGGCAGCGAGTTTCATAGCTTCTTTCCCACTTCGTCAAAAACGACTCTAAGATAGGAAGAAAGAAGGAAGGATGGATGTACGATTTACGAAGTACGAGGAAAGGATGTAAAGGATGTAAAGGATGGAAAGGATGTAGAGGATGGAAAGGATGGAAAGGATGGAAAGGATGGAAACCCTGTTCGCCGGAATCCTCAGATTCCGTGCGGAATTACCTGTTCGCCGGAATCCTCAGATTCCGTGCGGAACTATCCGCCGGTCCCCTGACCGGAGTTCCTTCTTTTGTGGCTCACCAACTGGTTCCAGACAGCATTGGGCTCCGCCTCGGACCCACTCTATATGGAGGTTCTGCCTCCAACCAGGCTTTCCGGACGTAATCGGATACTCCTTTTAGCAGGACCGCAAACCATTAGAGGTTATACACCTTTTTTTGAACAATCTCAAAAAAGCCCGGGGCAAAAGCAGACCAGCTTTTGCCCCGGGTGCTGGAAGCCCTTATTCTTGTGGGGCCGATTCGTCTTCCGTTACATCGGAGGGGAGGCTGTCTTTGGAGACCACTTTGCCGGTTTCATCCATATACACAACCAGTTTCTGAGCCCCTTTGCGCAGGCGCACGCGATAAACGAACGTCCCTTTTCCCGGCGACGAAACAAAAATGAGCGGATTTTGGAGAGGGGAAAAATCTATTCAGCCATCCGCTGGTTTCTCTCAGCGAATGGTACGATTTCTTCAATTTGACATTGGAACGTGTGCGCGAACAACCTGCGCGCCAGATTTTGTGGATTAGACGCAAAATCGCGGGGCTCTACCTACAAACGTCATCAACCCCGCAACCCCGCAACTTCTCAACCCCGCAACTCCGCAACCCCGCAACCCCGCAACCCCGCAACCCCGCAACCCCGCAACCCCGCAACTCCGCAACCCCGCAACTCCGCAACTCCGCAACCCCGCAACCCCGCAACTTCTCAACCCCGCAACTCCGCAACCCCGCAACCCCGCAACTTCGCAACCCCGCAACCCCGCAACCCGCAACCCGCAACCCGACTCGCAACCCGCAACCCGCAACCCGCAACTCGCAACTCCGCAACCTCGCAACTTCGCAACTTCGTTACTTTAATAACACCACCCCGTACACCATCGGCAACTTCCCCTCGTACCCTTTGATGTAGTACCCATTGGGAGCGGGGACTACGTGTCTGAAGCAGGGGTAAGGGGAGTAGTCGAATTCCTGGAATTGTCTCAGGCGGAGGCCGGCGCCCAGGAGGGCCTCGAAGACTTCGGCGAGGCCGTGGTTCCAGGAGTACGACTTACCGGAAACCGGCGCGTTGCGGTTGGCATAGGTGCCCTGGATGTCTTCCTCAATGGTTTCGCGGTTGAAGTAGGAGTAAGCAATCCCTTCGAAGTCGTCGTCGAACATCCAGACGACGGGGTGGAATTCCACCAGGCAAAACATGCCACCGGGCTTGAGGTGCTGCGCGATGAGGCTGCCCCAGCGGGTGAGTTCGGGCAGCCAGCCTATAGTTCCGTAGCTGGTGAACACCACATCGAATTGCTCCCCGTTCAGATGCTGATCGATGTCGAGCACATTGCAGCAAATGAACGTCGCTTCCAGTCCGAGTTCTTCTGCCAGGGCGCGGGCTTTGCCGATGGCGTTTTCGGAGAAGTCGACGCCGGTCACGCGGGCGCCAAGCCGGGCCAGCGACAACGTATCCTGCCCGGAAATGGCACCTGCAGGTGAAGGATGGATTTTCCCCGCACGTCGCCGAGCAAATCCAGTTCGATGGAGTTCAGCGAACTGGCGCCTTGCTTGAACGCGTCTACGGCATAAAACTCGGAGATTACGTGGGCATCGGTTTTTTGATCCCACAATTGGCGGTTCGCCTCAAAATAGGTGGATTCCATGGCAGGCAGGATTAGGTGTTTTCTTTTGCAAGGATAAGGCGAGAACCGCAATAAAACAACTGGGGTCCGTTTTTTTGAAAACGACAAAGCACAGATTTCAGAACAAGACCCCAACCTACGAAAAGGCATTCTCATACTCCCCACGGGCTCCATTTCCCGGGTAGCAATGAACCCGATGCCGTTTTCGGGCATGAATTGGAGATAAAGCGGCTTTTCATTGCGCAGCAAATCCATCATCGGCACAAAATCTTTGGCAGGGAAATGCAGGTAGGGACTTCCGTTAATCTCGTAATTGGACGGGACCGGTTCTCCTTCCTTCATGAACAGCATCCTGCCTACAAAAGCCCGGTTGTAATACATCTGCACCATCACATTGTACTTGTACTGCGGCGCGCTGTAGTACCAGATTTGGTAAGCGTCGAACGACCTGGAGATTTTCATGGCTATAAATTGAATGAACGGGCGGCCCGTTCAGGCACTCCATAAGTTAAGGGTTTTTGGGGAGAAAAGCAAGGGGAGAGGATGTAGAGGAGGTGAAGGATGTAGAGGATGTAGAGGATGTAGAGGAGGTAGAGGAGGTGGGGGATGTAGAGGATGTAGAGGAGGTGGGGAATGTGGGGAGGTTGGCTAGTTGCCGACGATTTTTTTGCGAACCAGAGTAAAGAAAAAGTGTTTAAAAGTAAAACAATTTAAATTGATAGTAATACTTTAATTATTAACCAAACCATGTAATATGAAACGGTTGAGCATGCTGGTATTGACTGTCCTTGTGCTGGGAAGTTGCACCGTAATCCGGGAAGGGGAGGTTGGCGTGAAGCGCACCTTGGGAACTTACAAAGAAAAGCCGTTCACCAACGGACTCAAGTGGTTCAACCCCTTTACTACATCGATCGTTAAAGTGAGCACCCAAACAGAAAACCTGGAGGTGGGGTTGACTATTCCCTCCAAGGAAGGACTGAACATCCAGTCCGAAGTTTCGATCCTGTATAACGTAATACCTACCGATGCCCCCGGCATCCTGCGCACGATTGGTCCGGAATACGAACGCAACATCATCCTTCCGGTGTTCCGGTCGGCCGTTGCCGATGTAAGCGCCCGTTTTTTCGCCAAAGACATGCATACGGGCGAACGGGGAAAGATCGAAGAAGATATCCGCTCGCAGATGGATAAGCTGCTTCAGGGCAAAGGGATTGAAGTGGAAGCAGTCCTGCTGAAAAGCATTCAGATGCCCCCGAGCCTCGCCCGGGCGATTGAGGAAAAGCTGGAAGCCGAACAAAATGCCCAGCGAATGGAGTTCATCCTCCTGCAGGAAAAGCAGGAAGCCGAACGGAAACGCATCCAGGCGGAAGGGGTTCGCGACGCGCAGAACATCATCTCCCAGGGACTGGATCCGATGCTGCTTCAGTTCAAAGCCATCGAAGCGTTTATGGAGCTGTCCAAATCCAATAACGCCAAAGTCATTATAACCGATGGAAAGGGCATTCCAATGATGATCAACCCGGTCGATATTACCGCCTCCGCGCCTGCCACTCCGGGCCTGGGTAGTTCTTCTGGGGTTCGGGTGCGAAATTGATGAGGAGCAAAAGGCGTAGGGCGAAAGGCGTTAGATATTGAGAAGGTTGGTAGGGGTTGAACTTCTCCCACACCTTACCCCTCAACCATTGCCTTTCGCCTAACCTACCTTAATTCACCTTCAACACCGCGCTACTCTCCCCGCCATCCTTTTTAAAGACGAGCTTATACGTACCCCGGTAGAGGTACATTTTGCCGTTTTTGGCAGGCTTCATCTTTAGGGGGCGGTCTTCTTCCTTGAGTTTGGCGTTGACGGCGGATTCGATCTCTCCGGCCATCGAGGCGTTCATCTCGAGGTTATAGGAAAGGTAATTCAGGCCTGCTTTGCAGGGTTTTGCAAACTGGAACAACTCCACGCCTTTCTCCGTTTGCACGCTGATTTGCACGTCGCCTGCGGTCTTGACATAAAGCGGCAGCCTGGTTTCCGGTTCGGTAGCTTCCGCCCAGTCGACGAAAGGCGTTCCCCAGCGCGGGTTGTAGCGGATCCCATCGGGTTCAAACGCCTGGATGGTTTTGGCGAGCAGGGTTTCGTTGAGTTGCTGGAGCTCTTTCCCTCTTCCGAGGTACATCGAGCGGCCGTGGGTGCCCACCAAAATTTCTTTTCGCGGGGGTGAATCACCACGTCATGCACCGGCACGGCAGGGAGGCCGTTGCTGAGCAGCATGAACGTCTTGCCGCGATCGAGGGAGACGTAGAGGCCGTGGTCGCTACCTACATAGAGGATGCTGGGGTTGGCGGGGTCTTCCTTGACGACGTTCAGGGGCTCCAGCGGAAGGCCGGTTCCGATCTGGTTCCAATTTTTTCCAAAATCTTCCGACACATAAAGGTGGGGCGTGAAGTCGTCGGAGCGGTACCCGTTCAGGCAGGCGTAAACGCGGCCTTCCACATGCGCGGACGCCTGGATGCGGGCCACCCAAAGGTTTTGCGGGAGGGCGTCGGAGATCCGCTCCCAATTTACGCCGCCGTCTTTGGACACGTGGATAAGCCCGTCGTCGGAGCCGGTATACAACAAACCAAACTTTAGCGGGGATTCGTGGATGGTCGACAGGGTTCCGAAAGGCACATCGCCTTTGATCCCCCCTTTGGTCAGGTCGCCGGAGATGACTTCAAACTGGTCGCCCTGGTTGAGCGAGCGGTGCAGCTTGTTGGAGCCCATATAGAGGATGTCCTGGTTGTGGACGCTGAGGTGGATAGGCGTTTGCCAGTTCCAGCGCAGCGGGCGTTCGCCGAGCTTATGCCGGGGCGTGATGGATTTGCGCTGGCCTGTTTTGGTGTTTTGGCGGGAGTAGAAGCCGAACTGGGAGCCGGAATACACGGTGGCGTTGTCGCGGGTGTCGATGGCCACCTGCATACCATCGCCGCCGCCGATGGCGCGGTAAGGGTACTGTCCGCTGCTTTGCCACCGGCTACTGGCCCGGTAGGTGCTGGGGCCCATCCATACGCCGTTGTCTTGCAAGCCGCCGTAGACGTTGTAGGGCGTGGCCATGTCGACGGCGATGTAATAGAATTGGCCAACGGGCGGGGTGTTGCAAATGTTCCAGTTCTTGCCGTCGTCGTAGGAAATATTCAATCCGCCGTCGTTGCCCAGGATGACATGGCCGGGCCTTCGGGGATTGATCCACAGGGCGTGGTGGTCGGAGTGGACGTTGTCCTGATCGACGGATTTCCAGGTTTTGCCGCCGTCGTCGGAGCGGATGACGGGCACGCCGAGCACGAAGATCTTGTTTGCATCATACGGAGCAACCCGCACCTGGGCAAAGTAATACCCGTAAGAGCTGAACACGTTGTCGAGAAAGCCTTTGTGGGTTTTCTTCCAGGTTTTGCCTTCGTCGTCCGAGCGGTATACTTCCAGTCCGATCACCTCGGTGTCGAAAAGCAGGGAGTTGGCGTCTTCGGTATATTCCACAAGTCCTGCCGGGGTGACTTTATTCTCCTTGACCATGCCGATCACGCGGTCAACGGTGTATTCTTGGGCAAACCCGTTTCCGCTCAGGAATTCTTTGATCTGGTATTTTTTCAGTTGAAGAAATTGATCTGCCGTCATGCTGCGCACCTGATCTTTGGTGACGACGGAGGGGTCTTCAGGAGCTTCCTTTGGCCGGCGGTGGTAGTTGTCGAGGGCGGCGTACAGGACCGGTTTGCCGTTGACGCGGGCTATGTCCAGTCCGATGCGGCCAACGCCTTCGCCGGTCGGGAAGCCGGAGGCGGAGGTAGTGAGTTTATTCCAGGTTTTGCCGCCGTCGGTAGACTTGTAGATCGCCGATCCGGGGCCTGACTCCACAAAATTCCAGGCTTTACGGTCGCGCTGCCAGGTGGCTGCGTAGAGGGTATTGGGGTTGGCGGGGTCGATGATCAGGTCGGCGGCGCCGGTTTTGTCGTCGGCAAAGAGTACTTTATTCCAGGTTTTGCCGCCGTCCGTGGTCTGAAAAATGCCGCGCTCGGGATTGTCGGCGTACAAATGGCCCAACGCGGCTACCCAGCCCCTGCTGGGATCCTTGGGATGCAGGATAATGCGGCCAATGTGGTGCGATTCGGACAGCCCGAGGTGTTTCCAGGTTTTGCCGCCGTCGGTGCTGCGGAAAACGCCGGTCCCGGAATAGGAAGAGCGGCTGGAGTTGACCTCGCCGGTCCCGACCCAAATGGTGTTGCGGGACCAATCCACGGCAATATCGCCAATGGTCATGACCATTTCCTTATCGAAAAGCGGGTCGAACGTCTGGCCGTTGTTGGTAGTTTTCCAAAGCCCTCCGGAAGCGTAGGCGACGAAAAAGTGCGACGGATCGCTTTCTTTACCTCGACGTCCACAACCCGCCCGCTGAATACGCTGGGGCCGATGGAGCGGAATTCGATGCCGTTGGCGAGGGAGGCTGCTTCGAGCTTCTGGCGCTGGCTGAAGCTCTCGATCCGCTTGTCTGCGGGAGTAGGGGAGGTTTGCTGGGCGGTTGCAGCGCCAAAAGCGAGCAAAAGGGGAAGTACAACGATGGATGGTTTCATACGCTAGGTGTTTTTTGTCCTGTTAACGCAGGTAAAGATAGCAAAAGGATGGAAGTGGCCTAGAAAGGGAAGGGGGGAAATGGGGATAGGGGGAGCTAAAGCAAACAGAATTACGCCGGTCGGGGGACCGGCGGATAGTCCTGCACGAAATCTGAGGATTTCGGCAAACAGGGGGATAGTCCTGCACGAAATCTGGGGATTTCGGCAAACAGGGATAGTCCTGCACGAAATCTGATCCCGCTTATTGCGGGACGGCAAACAGGGGGTAGTCCTGCACGAAATCTGATCCCGCTTTTGGCGGGACGACAAACCAGTTGAAGGAAATAGCCGAAAATGGATTTAATATGAACATTTTATCATTTTTTCATAGAAAAATCTTAATTTTCTGCATTACCAAAAGATTGGTTTGTACAAACCCATTACCTAATCAAATGAGTAAAGTTTATGCAAAACGCTAAAAGCACTTTTTTAACCCTGGTGGCGCTCCTGGGCCTTGCTTGGCCGGCGCTGGCAACCGACGGGTATTTTTCCATCGCTTACGCTACCCGCCACAAAGGCATGGCAGGAGCGGGTCTTGGCTTTGAAAGCACCACGCTCATTGGGGGAAACCCGGCTACCCGCAGTTTCCTTGGCGCCAGGTATAATTTCAACCTGGGCTTGTTCAGTCCGGCAAGGCAGTATTCCGTGACTGGAAATCCATCCGGGCAGCCCAACTCGTTTGGGTTAGCTCCGGGGACTTTTGAAAGCGGTTCCACCGTCTTTATCCTTCCTTCTTTTGGCGCCAACTGGCCCATCGGGGAAAAAGCCGGTCTGGGGATTGCGGTGTATGGCAATGGCGGCATGAACTCCGACTACGATACCCGGACGTTTGGCGACGCGTCGGCTAAGGCTTCTGACGGGTTTGCCCTTTTTGGAAAGGTAACCAACCTGACCGGCGTCAATTTGGCTCAGCTGTTTACAGAGGCCAGTTTCGCTTATCAAGTTGCAGAAGGCCACAGCCTTGGGGTTTCTGCAGTTTTTGCGTACCAAAATTTTGAAGCGAAAGGGTTGGCATCCCTTGCACCAGCTTCCGGCGCTGCCACTAAGTTGTCCAACAACGAAAAAGACAACAGCACGGGCTTCGGGTTTAAAGTGGGCTATTTGGGCCGCTTTTCCGATTTGATCTCCGTTGGAGCAACGTATCAGTCCAAAACAGCTATGGGCGAATTTGAAGAGTATGCGGGACTATTTGCGGAAGGCGGCGATTTTGATATTCCTTCCTGGTTTGGGGTAGGGATCGCGTTATCGCCCAGCGAAAACGTAACCTTCCTGCTCGATTACAAGCGCATTAACTACAGCGGCGTCAAGTCGATCCATAATGCGATGGTTCCCCAAAACCTGTTTCCGGCCTTCCTGAAACCAGGGGGCGTGCCAACGAATCCCAACGACTACCTTCCAAACCCGGCCTGGACACCCCTTGGATCAGAGAACGCCGCAGGCTTTGGCTGGGAGGATATGAACACCTACAAGGTAGGCGTCGAGTTTTCCGGCGTGGAAAATTGGGTGTTCCGCGGAGGGTATTCCTACGGCAAACAGCCCGTCCCCGAATCGGAGGTGTTGTTCAACATCCTCGCGCCTGGCGTGGTGGAACACCATATCGCTCTCGGATTCAGCAGGAAACTGGGAGGAGAAAGCATGCTCGATTTTTCGCTCAACCTCGTTCCTGCGAATACCGTATCCGGGAAAAACCCCCTCGACCCCGGGCAAACGATTGAGTTGAAAATGGGGCAACTGGATTTCCAGGTGGGCATTACGTTCTAAAGCAATTTGAGCTGGTTTCTGGAAGCCTTTCCAGTTGGTGTGGGGTATTCCTTAACCCCATGGCAAAGGCTTTCGAAGCACTTTCCCCCTTTGAAGGGGGTTAGGGGGATGAATCTTCCGGGATGCTGGAGAAAGGTTTCATCCCCCCGGCCCCCTTCAAAGCTAATCTTGTATTTCCCAAACCGGGGGGGGGGCCCTCTTCGGTGCCCGGGCGCGGGGTGGGTGTTTTTGGGCCGGCCCAAAGGACCAAGGGGGGCGGGGCGCCCCCCCGGGGGGGGGGGGGGGGGGGGCCCCCCCCCCCCGGGGGGGGGGGGCGGGGGGGGGGGGGCCCCCCCGCGGGGGGGGCGGCCCCGGGGGGGGGCCGCGCCCGGGGCGGGCGGGGGGCGCGGGCGGGGGGGGGGGGCGCCGGGGGGCCGGGGGGGGGGGGGCCGGGCGGGCTTTTGGCGTGCCGCCGGGGGGGGGGGGGGGGCCCCCCCCGGGCCCGGGGGGGGGGGGGGGGTCGGGGTCTAGCCCTCACCCAAAGCCACCAGAAAAAAGGTTATTTTTTTTTATTTTTTTCAATTCCCCAAAACCGTTTTTCGTTCCCGGAACAAGGTCCCCCTTCCCCGGCCCCCGGGGGGGGGGCTCTGGGGAAAACCCTTTTTTTTAAAAAAAACAAAATTCTTAGGAGAACGCCATATCCTAATAGTTTTGAGAGGACTTCTAGTAGAAAAATCGGTTCGCGGTACCGCAAAAAGCGGGATCAAATTCCCAGCGGAATCTATCCGCCGGTCGGGGGACCGGCGGATAGTTCCGCACGAAATCTGATCCCGCTTATTGCGGGACGGCGAACAGGTAAGTCCATTACTCCCTGCTCTCCTGCTCCCTGCTCTCCTGCTCCTTACTCCCTGCTCCCTGCTCTCCTGCTCCCTTACTCTCTACTCCCTACCCCCTCCTTCACGCCTGCGGAATCAGGACCTTTCTTTTAGAAGAGAGGATCTTTTTCTTTCCTGGTTCTTCCGGGTTTTTGGGGTCTTCGAGGATGAAGTGCTCGATAAGCCGGGAGATGTCGTCTATTTTTAGCCGGGATTTCATGCTGAAGAGGGTAAATCCGTCTTCTTCATGGATCAATAACACCAGATCTTTGAGTTTTTCGCGTTTGTCCTTCACCAGGAAATGGACCCGCGTATCGCCTTCCCGAACGAGGATCAGGTCTTCGTAGTGGCTGGCATACATGCCGTCGACGAGGCTGGATACGGATTGAGGGCTTAGCCCATTCCCGTTTTCGGAGTGCATCATGCGCAGGTTTCCCAGTTTTTTGCCCAACCAGAGGGCTTCCCGAAGGTCGGGATCCCGGACGCTGTTGTAGGCGATGCCTCCGGCAAACCACACCAGCCAGCCCGGCAGTTTGAAGTTGAAGACGCCTTCTTCCCGCTTGTGGTCGCGGTAAAACGCCTTCGCGCTGGTCTGGGCTGCTAAGGGCCCCGGCAACAGGGCGCTTAGGCAGCAGAGCAACAGGAGCGTTCTCATTTTTCCATTTCTTTAGCTAATCGGGAAATCTTGTTGAGATCGAGCAACCCGACGAAACTCATCAGTACAAATTCATCGGCGCCGGGGCCGCCGGCCAGCAGCAGGAGCTCGGCGATTTTGTTTTCGGACTCCCGGACCAGAAATTCCACCTGATTCCCGTCTTTTTCCCTGACGGTCATCAGGGTTTCGTACTCTTTGGTGTTGATCTTGGCTTTGGCTTCCTTGTAGAATTCGGCCACGTTTTCGTCGGTAGTCAGGATGCGCAAGCCGCGCAGGTCCTTGATCATGTCCATCACGGCTTGGGCTTCGGTGTCGTTATCCATGTCCAGGACGCCGACGTCGAGTTTGCCGAACATCTGGAACAGCTTGGGACTGATGTAGACGACCGAAAACCGGTTGTCGTTGACGTATTGCTGGAAGTATTTGTCGATCGCGTTCGCGTCGGTTTGCGCGGCGGCGCTAAGGGCAATTCCTGCCAGCAGCAGGGTAAACAGAACGGGTTTGATGCGCATAGCTCATGTGTTTATGTGGTTGACGAATTAATGCAAGACTTTTCCCATTTCTCCGAGGAGGGCCATTTCTTCAATGGCTTTGGAAGTTCCCTCGTTGAGATGGCGGGAGGCTTTTCCCAGGGCTTCCCGGGTGATGCGGAAGGCTTCCTCCGGCGTTTCGGGTTCGTATTTCGACCAATCGATAGCGGCGGTTTCGGTTGGCGCAGGGGGCTGGTAGCGGGTATAGATCCACCAGCATCCGCTGAGGAGGAACGCGACCATAGCGGCGCGCATCAGCCAGGGGCGAAGGGGGCGGAGGAGGGCTTCCCGCTGTTTGGGCTCGGATGCGTCCTCCTGGAAAAGCTGTTCAAAAAACTGTTCTTCCAGGCGTTCGGAAGGCTGCAGGCGTTGTTCGTTTTGAAAAAAGGAAAAAAGCGCTTTATAGGGTTTCAAGGCGGGGTCGGCAATGTCCCCGCTAAAGAACTCCCGCAAGGAGTTTTCCTCTTCGAGCGAAGTATCTCCTTCGAAGTATTTGTCCAGTAATTCGCGGATGGCGGCGTTGTTGTTCATTGTAGTCCTGTGTTTAGCAGTTGGGCGCGCACCTGTTGCCGCGCGCGGAATAAATTCACTTTCACCTGGGACATAGGCATTTCCAGGGCTTCTTCAATTTCCTGATAGGTTAGCCCTTCGATATCCCGCAAATGCATCACCAGTTGGAGCTTTTCGGGCAATCGGCCAATAGCGTCGCGGATCAGCCGGAGGGTATCCTGTTGCTCGGCTTTGCGCTCCGGGTTCTGGTCCCAGCTCACGGTTTCTACCGCCTCCGTCCATTCCCTGACTTCCGGTTTTTTGTTGCGCACCTTGTCGATGCAGTGGTTTTTCGTCACCCGCACGCACCAGGCTTCGAGGTTTTGGATCTGAAGAAGGTGGTCTCCCTGCTTCCATAATTTGATCCACACCTCCTGAAGCGCGTCCTCCGCCTCGGCCGGATTGCCGGTAATGCGGAGCGCCAGCCGGTACATCCGGTCCTTAAGCGGCATGATCTGATGTTTAAAAGATTCAGGGCTCATCGTCGGTGATTTCGAGGGGAAGACGATCCCCGGAGAAAAAGGTTACAACACAAAGATAAAATTGCGCATTTTTTAGAGCCCAGGCTACAATTGTGGCTTTCTACCGCACCGGTCGCCGCGTTTTCTCTATCTTTGGCAGGCGATTGCGCTCAAGAAGCAACTTCCCGGCTATGAAGCGACTGGACCGTTTGGTATTGCTTAGTTTTCTTCCTCCGTTTGTGGTAGCGTTTGCTATTGCCTTGTTTGTGCTGCTGATGCAGTTGCTTTGGCTCTATATGGACGAGCTCACCGGCAAAGGGCTTGGGGTATTTATGATCATCGAACTGATCTTCTACCGCAGCGTGGGGATTATCCCGATGGCGCTGCCTTTGGGCATGCTGCTCGCTTCCGTCATGGTCATGGGCAATTTTGGGGAGCGGTACGAGCTTTCCAGCATGAAGTCGGCCGGGATTTCCCTTCTTCGCGTCATGCGCCCGTTGATGGTGTTTGGTTTTGGCGCCAGCATTTTTTCTTGGTATTGCTCCGATACGCTCATCCCGATCGCCAACCTGAAGTTTGGTTCCCGCATGTACGATATTCAGCAGAAAAAGCCGGCGCTTCGCATGGAAGAGGGCGTGTTCAACGACGATTTTCAGAGCTTTGCCATCCATATCGGTAAACGGATGCGGGACGGCCGCACCGTAAAAGACGTGCTGATTTACGATCACTCGGAGGAAGCATCGGTAAGGTATCCCAGGTTTCTGCGGAGAAAGGGGAAATGTTTGCTACCCCCGATGGCCGGTATTTTGTCATGAAACTCACGAACGGACATCAGTATGTCCAATCAGCGACCTCTTCCTCCTCCCGCTATCCGTTTGTGCGCACTTCGTTCCGGGAATACACCAAAATCTTTGACCTGAGTGAATTTCAACTGAACCGGACCAACGAAGAGCTTTTCAAATCGAGCCGTCAGATGATGAGCGCCAGTCAGTTGAAACTGGCCTCCGATTCGATTGCCGTGGAAATGGATAAGCGGGTCAAAAGCCTGTCCAACTTTATGGCGGGTTATGTTCAGATCCTGGAAATGGACAGCACCTATCTGGAGCGCGATACCACGCCGGACCCAAACGAGACGGTAGCCGACAGCCGGTATGTGAATGTGGAATATGTCCCCGATCAACATGCCATGGTGCCGGTTCAAATCCAGGGAACGCCGATACCCCGGAAAAAAACCGACCTGAAAAAGGCCCGATCGTTTATCGAAACGATCGACGATGCGGAAAGAGAAAACCTGTTTATCCGGGCGGATAACATCGTACGCAGTATTCAGAATCAGGCGGAGACCACCGAGGCCATGCTCGTGCGCATGGAGGAGTCGAGAGTGAAGCACGTGTTTGACCGCCATTCCAAGTACAGTATTGCCCTGGCGTGCTTTATTTTTTTGTTTATCGGCGCGCCCATGGGGGCGATCATCCGCAAAGGAGGGTTTGGATATCCGATCCTGGTGTCGACGGTATTCTTTATGCTGTTCGTCGTAATCACGATTTTTTGCAGAAAAATTGCCGAGTCGTTTATCCTTACCCCCGAAGCCGCTGCTTGGGTGCCTTGCGCGATCCTTTTCCCTACCGGCTGGATTCTGACCGTGCGCGCCATGAGGGATGCGCGCATGATGAACGTGGGATGGCTGGGCCGGTTGCTCAAACCCATCGGCCGGTGGCTTCGGTGGACAAAAAAGGCGGTTGCCTGATTAAATCGGATGCGCATGACAGTGAAATCAGCTTTCTCCTGGAAATCGTTCGTTTCGGATAACCGGATGTTCTTGCTGGCTTGGGTCCTGTTCTCCTTAACCGGTATAGGCTGGCTGATCGCCATGCCCAAAGGCGAGCTCCTCTTTTTTTTCAGCGGCCACCGCAGCGCTTTTGGCAATGCTTTTTTCAGGATGTGGACCAAAGGCGGGGAGACGGAGGGGTTCCTTATCGTTCTGGCTGTTTTGCTGGGGGTGCGCTACCGTTGGGCTTTGGCGTTTCCTTTGTTGACAGCCGGCGTATCGTTGTCTTCCAACCTGACCAAAGCCTGGTTCAGGCAACCTCGCCCGGGGCGGTATTTTCAGGAACTAGGCAGAATGGACGGCATCGTGCCGGTGCCCGGCGTCCAAATCCTCGAGGGAATGACCAGCATGCCTTCCGGGCATACCATGGCGGCTTTTGCTTTCTTCGCTTTTCTGGCTTTTTGCTTACCTGAAAAACGGATCTCCGGTTTTTTTCTTTTTGCTGCAGCTGCACTGGTCGGGCTTTCCCGGATTTACCTGGTGCTGCATTTTGAGGAAGATGTGCTGGCCGGAGCCGCAATGGAGGTAGGGCTGGCTGCGCTGTTTTATTACCTGTTTCTCCCCAAAAAGGAAGCCCAGGCATCCAGACTGGACAGCAATTTGATCGCGGATTGGCGAAAGCGGCGCCGTTTTTCATCAGGAGAAAAATTTCCGTCTTGAGCACCAGCCGAACCGATACCGAGTGGATGATCTGGATGCGCCGGGAGCCGGAAGCTGCTATGGCAGCGTTGTTCCGGGAGATGTTCCCCCTTCTGTGCCAGGCGGTATACAAAGTACTGCCTCCATCAGCGGTAGCCGAAGACCTGGCCCAGGAGACCTTGCTCGAACTCTGGCGCCGCCGGGATCAACTCGATATCCGCCTTTCGCTTCGGGCGTATTTGCGGCGGGCGGTGCTGAACAAAACCCTGAATTATATCCGGGACAACCGCCTGTTGCCGGAAGAAGACGCCGGCAAAGACCTCGAGGCGCCTCATACGGATGCGTTGCAGCAAATGGCGGCTTCCGAACTCCAGGAAAAAATTGATCAAGCCGTGGACGGCCTCCCGCCAAGATGCCGGATGGTGTTTGTCCTCAGCCGGTTTGAAGAACTGTCCAACGCCGAAATCGCCGCGAAGCTCGGCATTTCGGTGAAAACCGTAGAGAACCAGATGACCAAAGCCCTGAAACAATTGAGGGAAACCTTGGGTCCTTATCTGGACTAATGCTTCTTTTGTCAGGCGCCATGCAATTGAAGCAGTTCGGGTAGAGAAAAATAGGGGATATGCCCGAAATTGGTGTCGGTGTTATGATATTCGCAGGTATGGAGCACATGTGGTTAACGATTATTCGCAGGTTAAAGGGATCGTCTTCCTCCGGGGAAGATGGGCCTCTTCCTTTGCAACAGGAAGCCGAACGCATCTGGAAAGCCGCTGGAACCTATAAAAACCAGGCTTTTAAACCGGATGTAGATGCTGGCTGGGCCCGGTTTAAGAACCGGATGCAGGAGGAAAAGGAAGGCCGCCGCACAACGATCCGTTTTCTTCCTTTGGCTTCTGCCGCGGCCGGGCTGCTGTTGCTGACGGCTTTCGCCGTATGGCGGTTTGAAACCCGGCGCCCGGCGCCGGAATGGACGGTATGGAGCGCACAGAAGACGCCCTTGGAGAAGATGGCGCTTCCCGACGGCAGCGCGGTTTGGTTAAACCGGAACAGCGAACTCCGCTTTGTGGCGAATCTTGGAAAAAAAGGACCCCGGAAACTTTTCCTTCGGGGGGAAGCTTTTTTTGAAGTCACCCCGGTTCCGGGCCGGCCATTCATCGTTCAGACCGATCAGGCGCAGGTCGAAGTGCTGGGCACCCGGTTCAATTTGCGGGCTTATCCCAAAGACCAGGCCACGGAGGTGGAGGTGGAACGCGGTAAGGTAGCTCTCTTGGACCCCCAGTCGGGACAACGGTTGATCCTCGAAAAAAATATGCGGGGTTGGATACACCCTGGCACGGGGAACGGGTCGGCGCCCGTTTCGCTTCCTGAAGCCCAGCTCTGGAGAACGGGAGTGCTCGCCTGCCGGGGCCTCACCCTGGGCCGGATCAAAACCCTGCTGGAGCAGCACGATGTGGCCACCGTGGAATTCTCGGATCTGCGTTTGGCAAATTGCCGGGTGACCGGCACGATTCAAGCCAGGCATATCGAGTCCTCTCTGGGCTTGCTGTGCCAGGCAGCCGGTCTAACGCTTCAACCTGCCGATGCAGGAAGCAACACCTTTCGGATTTCAGGCGTTCCTTGTAAGGAATAATGTGCGGTAACCTATGCGGAAAAGCCTGCTCTTCTTTTTTTTCCTGTCTTTTTGCGTTTCGGCGTACGCCCAGCAGACGCTGGATAAGAAGATTAACCGGATCTTTGCGCATAGCTCTCTGGAGGACGCCCTCTATGTCCTTCTCGATCAGGATTCCATCCCACTGGTTTTTAGCAACGACCTCCTTCCTCCGAAGGATATTTTCGTAGCGTTTCGACATACGCCCCTACGCGAAGTCCTGTAATTCCTTCTCGATGGCACCGGGTTGGGGTTTCAATGGGTCCGGGGCAATATCCTGATTCAAAAATTGCCACCCCCCGCTCGTATTCCCAGATACACCATCAGCGGTTACCTGGAAGATGAGGAATCCGGGGAAAAGCTGATCAACGGAAGCGTCTGGGCGCCAGCCCTGGAAATGGGTAGCACAACCAATGGATACGGTTTTTTTAGCCTCACCCTTCCGGCGGGCGCCGCCGAAATCGAGGCCGCTTATTTGGGGTATCAGTCCAGAAAAACTCAGGTTGTTTTAACGAGAGACACCTTTGTCAATTTCCCCTTGAGACGAAACCTGACGTTGGAGGAAGTGCTGATCACCGACCTGGATTCCTCCTTGTTTAACAAAGAGCACAGTGCGGTATATCTCAATCCGCAGCGCAATGCGGCTTTGCCCCAGCTTGTCGGGTCGAATGATTTGGTCCGGACGGTGCACCTGCTTCCCGGCGTCCAAACGGGGTCCGACGGGGTTGGGGGCTTCTTTGTCCGTGGAGGGAATGCCGGGCAAAACCAGATCCTGATCGACGGCGCCATGGTCTATAATTACCAGCATGCGGCAGGCCTATGGTCGGTTTTTCATCCCGAAACGGTCAAGAGCGCCAAATTTATCCGGGGCGAGTTTCCAGCCCGGTATGGAGGCAGGTTGTCTTCCATTCTGGATGTGCGGCTTAGGGATGGAAATGCCCATGCCTTTCATGGATCGGTAGATCTGGGGTTGTCTTCCGCCCAAATGCTGCTGGAAGGCCCCGTGGTGAAGGGCAAAAGCGCTTTTCTTTTTTCTGCGCGGACTTCCCTGGTGGATTTGTATTTAAAGCCCTATACCAGGGTCTATAAAGACGGGCAGGGCGAAGACGGGCAGTCGAATTATCAGTTTTACGACCTAAGCGGGAAAGCCCATGTCGTTCTTTCCCCAAAGGATAAACTTTTTTACAGTTTCTTTTCGGGTGAAGATCGCTTCGGAAACTCGGGGGAAAAAGTGGACACGTTTGCTTTTCGCAACCAGGACAGCCAGTTTTACCGGTTCCGCCTGCGCCAGGCCTATACCGAACGGCTGACCTGGAGAAACACCGCTCAAAGCCTTCGCTGGACCAGGGTGGTTCATCCCCGGTTGTTTATGCACGCCTTGCTGACGTCTTCGGATTTGCGGGTCCAGGCCTCGTACAATACCCGGAAAATCCTCACGCTGCTGTTTCCGGGTACAGGGCAAAGCGCCGATTGGCAGCGGGGAGACTATGTTTCCAGGATACAGGATTGGGGAGGAAGGACTGAGTGGGAATGGACGGGCCTGCGGGGAACGGCTTCCCGCGGCGGGGTCCTGGTCAACCGTCAGGCGTTTAGTCCGGGCGTTCTGGATTTTGGGGATGAGGACGATGGCGTAGAAGCAGGCGATGGCGTGGCTTTCCGCCGCATCCAGGCCTGGTCGGCTTCTGCTTATGGAGAACAGGAAGTTCGGATGGGTTCATCCTGGCGCCTGGATTACGGGCTGCATTGGTCCAATTGGTGGGTGGATCGCCGCCATTTTTCTGCGCTGGAACCCAGGATCGCGATTTACCGCCAGCTAACGGAGTCGCTTCAGGCAAGAGCCGCGCTGACCCGGATGGTCCAATACCAGCATTTGCTCTCCGGAGCGGACATTGGCCTTCCAACCGACCTTTGGGTACCGGCCACAGGGAAAGCCCCTCCTTCCTCGGTTTGGCAGCAAAGCGCGGGGCTGGACTGGCGATTGAACCGGTATCTGGATTTAAGCGCAGACATTTTCTCTAAATCCTTTTCAAACCTGGCCGCTTATTCGGAAGGCGCTACGTTTCTGGACGACTGGGAGCGCAATATAACCGTAGGCTCGGGCGCCTCGTACGGCGCTGAACTTTTAGTCAATAAACGAAAAGGGAAATGGGGTGGCTGGCTTTCTTACAGCCTTTCCCGAACGACGCGCCAATTTCCTTTAGTCAATCAAGGGGAAGCTTATCCATTTAAGTACGACCGGCGGCACGATCTCAAGTTGGTCGTCGTGCAGGCGATCGGCAAACGCGCCGAATGGAGCGCCGTTTGGGTGTATGGCTCCGGGCTGGCGATCAGCTTGCCTGTGGACGCGTTCACCGTTACGTTTTCCGGCTTGCCCACCGGACCGGTTACCGTCATCGATTTTGGAGAGAAAACCGGCTCCGGCTGCCCGCTTACCATCGGCTGGACCTGGGCTTTAGCTACCGCCTCCGGACGCTTTTTGGGGCAGACCAAAACCTCCGTATTGGGCTATATAATGCGTATAACCGGAAAAATCCATTATACTATCAGCTGAAGACCGAGCTGGTGGTCGAAAACGGCCGGCTGACCGAGAAAAAATCCTTCGTTGGCGTGCAACTCCTTCCCGTGCTCCCATCTCTAAGTTATAGCCTGCGTTTTTGAACGGGAAACCGGGTTTGTTTGTTGAATGTTATTCGCTTCTTTGTATCTTGCTTTGGCGCCCGGTCCCCAGAAAAGATGGCATCGTTTAGCCTATTCCCTAAACAACAGCACGCATGACAAGACCTTGGATTTTTGTCTCCTTAGGGCTGCTCTTTTTAAGCGCCACCTGCGAACGCACCGTCGATCTGGGACTTGAAGACCCCGATCCCCGCCTGGCAATTGTCGGTACGTTTTCTGAAGGCGAGCCTCTAAAGGTCGAAGTGACCAAAACGCGCTCCGTGCTCGCGGACGCTAGCACGGAATATCCGCTCAATGCCGTGATCCAGCTTTTTGACGACAGCGGGTTTTTGGAACAACTCGTGTTGTCTCCTCCTGAGGAAGGCGCTACGCCTTTTACCAAACCAAACAATTCGAACCCCAAACCGGCCGGGAATACCGTCTCGAAGTCCGGGTTCCCGGGTTTCCAACCGCGGGAAGCAGTTTCTGTAGCCCAAAAAAAGTACCCTTGGATCAGATGGAGGCCTTCCAGGTTCAGGCGGTGGACAATCCGGAGAACAACAC
The DNA here is from genome assembly GCA_016713275.1 of Haliscomenobacter sp. GTDB lineage: Bacteria > Bacteroidota > Bacteroidia > Chitinophagales > Saprospiraceae > JADJPL01. The sequence goes on along the minus strand of JADJPL010000004.1, from coordinate 380,641 downwards.
CGTCGCCTACCAGTATTCCCTGAAAGCCGCTTTTGCCGATCCTTCCTCGAACCGGCAGAAAAATTATTACCACCTGCTGTTTTTTCTGCAATTGGAAAGGACCTCGGGCATTCTGGGCGATACGGCGGTCCAGGAGTTTCGAAGTATCGTGCTCAGTTCCAGTATTAATACCAATTTTCAGGCAGCTCATTATGAAGGCGGCGTGCTGCTGGAGGATACGCCTTTTGAGGGCAAATACCAGACATTCGATTTTCCGGTTACCCTGGAACTGCCCAAAGATCTGGGGACGCCTACTGGTGTCATCGCCGTCTTGCGAAGCGTGCCAGAAGAATACTACCGGTTTTTCAGCGCCGTAAACCGGCAGCGGGTGAATCCGGATCTGCCTTTTGCTGAGCCCGTCATTTTATTCACCAATGTCAAAAATGGGGTAGGGGTGTTTTCCGGGTACAGCCAGGATTTTCTTGCGGCAAGGATAAAATAGTTGGCCGTTCGCATGGGGGCTTGAAGATCGTTTGGTGTCTTCCTGGAAACGTCCCATAAAAAAATGACGGCACTATGGAAACCAAACTTTCTTTTATCCGCCAATTCCCCTTGTTTTCGGCGCTGAACGAATCCGAACGCGAACAGCTCGCCCAGATGATGATTCCCCGGGAAATTCCCAAATACAGCGAGATCTATCGGGCAGGCGACCCTTCCAATGAGCTGTTTTTGCTGGCCAAAGGGGCGGTGAAAACGGGTACGCATTCCAGCGATGGCAAGGAAGTGATCAAATCGGTTATCCATCCCCTGGCGATGTTCGGCGAAATGGGACTGATCGGGGAAGAGGAACGCCAGGAATTTTCGCAGGCGCTAAAGGAAAACTTACAGGTTTATGCCGTCAAGGTGGGGGATTTCCACAAACTCATGAGTCAAAACTTCGATCTTGGCAGCAGGGTCCTGCTCTCTTTCGGGCGCAGACTGATCCGGGCGGAACAAAAACTGGAATCCCTGGTGTTCAAAGACGCCAGAACCCGAATCGTGGACTTTATAAAAGATTCCGCCCAGCAACGGGGTTTGAAAGTCGGCTACGAAACCTTGGTCAAGCACTCGCTGACCCATCAGGATATTGCCAACATCACCTGCACCTCCCGGCAAACGGTCACTCTGGTGCTGAACGATTTGAAAAAATCCGACCTCATCTATTTCAACCGGGGCAAAATCCTGGTGCGCGACCTCGCCCGGCTGGCCTGACAGGGCGCCGGCTACCGGACCAAAAGCACCTCGCCTGCCATAAATCGGGTGGAACCGCCTTTTAAGCGCACCCAGGCATTGAAAATATACACGCCTGGCTTGGCTTGTTCGTTCCGGAACTGCCCGTTCCAACCGCTCTCCTCCTCGTTGGGGAAAATGTTCGCCGTTTCGAAAAGCATTTCTCCCCAACGGTCGTAAATCCGCAGCAAATCGATCCGCTCTACCGAGCCCCCGGAAAAACCGGTAAAGAAATCATTCATCTGATCTCCGTTCGGGCTGAACGCCGAAGGGAAAAAGACCTGCAAATCGTCGGTGACGAACAACGTGATCTGGTCTTCTACCGGGCAGCCATTCGCGTCGGTGACCCGCAACTGGTAGGTCGTGGTGGTTTGGGGGCTGGCAAGGGGCGTAAGGGTATTGGGTTGGTTTAACCCCGTTCCCGGCAACCACTGGATCGTTTGCGGGTCAAAATCAACAGCGGCGGCGAGTTCAACCGTATCTCCTTTCTGGACCTCCAGGTCCGAACCGAGCTCCAGATTGATAGGCGCTACCGAAGGAATGTTCGCTATCGTATCGAAAAGGCACCCGTCGCTGCTTGTCAGGACGACGGGCATACTGCCGGGCTGGAGGTTGCGCAGCGTTTGAGGCAACGTACCCAGCACCCGGCTATTGCCGTTGCCGATCCGGATCGAGTAAGGGCTTTTTCCTCCCTGGAGTTGAACAACCGTCAACGACCCGGGATCGCCAGGGCAATCCCCTGACTGGCCTTCTACCACGGCCCGGATATGACCGGAGGTTTCCACCGTCAGGGACGCGCTGGCCGAACATCCGGAAGGATCGCTTACCGTAACCGCGTACAGACCCGACGGGCGGTTGGAGAGGGTGGACAGGCCGTCCAGTGCATCGTCGCTCCAGTCAAAAGCTACCGCTCCAAGGTTTCCGCTTACCCGGGTCTGGATGCTCGCTCCTTCGCAGCTTTCAGGAAACGAACTTAATACCACAGCCAGGTTACAGGTGAAAGCCGGAATGGAAAGGGTCCTGGTGGTGCTGCACCCCAGCGAGTCGGTCAGGGTAAAGGTATAATTTCCGGCGGGCAAACCGGATAACGTATCGGCGCCGGGGGAAGCAGCGGCCGATTGCCCGCTGACAGGCCCTGACCCGGGGAGCTGGTGGGGTCCTCGTCCCCCAAAAACGGCCGGGGCCACCCGGGCATCGTCCCGGTTGAGCCCAGTGGGGCCATTCGCCGGGTTCGCATTCAGAACCAGGGCGGGGGGGCGCCGTAAGCGCTACTTGTACGGTATCCCTGCAAAGGGCATCGTCGGCCACCACCACGGTATACATGCCGGCTTTAAGCTGGCTAAGGGCCTGGAGGGTGTCTCCGGTGTTCCAGGTATAGCTCAATGCCCCGTTCTGGCCTGTTGCCTGGATTTGAAGGAGCTATCCTGGGCGCAGGAAGGATTGACGGCAACAGCCGTAGCGGAAAGCATACAGGGCGGCGCGGTAAGGGTAAGGCTGCATTCTGTCGTGCAGGAGAGCGAATCGGTAAGAATAATCCGGTAGTTCCCGCCGGGGAGCTGGCTAATCGTCAGCGCGCCGGGAGCTTGACCCGAGCGTGCGCCTTGCCCTGGCCCAAGGAGCTGGATGTTTAGCCTCCCCGTTCCACCTCCTGCCTGCACCTGGATGATCCCGTCGGCGCCGCCTGGCCGGGTAGGCTCCTGGGCAACCATACAGGCGATCTGCAAAGGTGGCGGGGCGTTTAGCCGCACCAAAGCGGTATCCATACAGCCGCGAAGGTCGGTTACCGTCAGGGAATATTGTCCTGCCGCAAGTCCGGAAGGGTTGGCTATTCCGTCGAGAATGTTATTGGACCAGTCGAAGATATACCGGGCGCTGCCGCTGGTGATCTGGGTCTGGATGCGCCCGTCGGTTCCTCCGGTACACGATGGATGCGTAGGAATCAACACGACGTCGAGGTCGCAAACAGGGTCTTCGATGGCAAAAGCGCAGGCTGGCGCCGGGCACCCATTGCGGTCGGTAAGCAGGAGGGAATAGCTTCCCTGACGCAGGCTGTCCACGGTTACCGCTCCAATAGCCGGTATCTGGATCGTATCGGATTGCGCTCCGGAAAGGATAAGCTGATAAGGTGGGGCGCCTCCGAGAACGGTTACGGAAATCGAACCGTCGGCCCCGCCAAGCCGGGTAGTAGCGACGGGCACGCCGCATTGCAGGTCCAGCAAAGGGGGATCGCTGATCGTTTGGGTATTGCTGGCCGTGCATCCGATCGAATCGGTTACGGTGAGGCTATACGTGCCAGCGGAAATGCCGGTCAGTGCAGGTTGGTTATCAAGGCTGTCGACGCTCCAGTTGTAAACGAACGGGGCGATCCCTTGGGTAATGACCGGGGTCAGGCGCGCTGTGGCGGTTCCGGAACATAGCGGCGGGGTTGGGGTCAGGCTTAAGGTCATGCTGCAGGGCGGCTCGCTCAGGGAAAACCCACAGGAGGATATACAGCCGTTGCCGTCGGTGACTTCGACCGCATAGGTTCCGGCCCTTAAATCGGTTAGCCGCAAAATGCTTAGCGTGGGCAACGTGAAGGTATTATTGGTTGGGCCAGAAACAACCACCTGGTAGGGGGCCGTTCCCCCTCCTAACGCGATCAGCGCCTCTCCGTCGTCGCCTCCAATCCGGCCAACCGCTTTGACCGGAGTACAGGAAATGGCGAGCGGCTCGGGCTGGGCTAAGGTGATTTGGATCGAATCCTTGCACCCAATCGCATCGGTGGCGGTTACCGAGAAAACCCCGGAGGGGATCATGGAAAGGGTATCTGCTGCAGGGGCGCCATTTGACCAAGAGTAGCTATACGGGCCCGTCCCTCCTGACGGAATAACCACAATCTGGCCGTCGCTTGCCCCGGAGCAGGAGGGTTGCCGGGATTGGGCGTCCACCTGGAACGTACATACGGGATCGGAAATACTAAATCCGCAGGTTTCCTGGCAATTGTTGGAATCGGCAAAAACAAGGGCGTAACTACCGGCTTGCAACCCGCCGATAATCAAGCTATCCGGGCCGCTCTGTTCCGTAATCCCCGGTTGGGGCCCGCCCCAATCTATCCGGATGGCGCCTGTTCCTCCCGAAAAAGCGATCCGTGCCCTCCCCTCTGATCCACCAACCGTGAGCGCTTCGGAAAGAACCGTACAGGAAACCGCCAACGGGCTGGGTTCGGCTAACAGGAAGGTGGCGCTATCGCGGCAACCAATCGCATCGGTTATCGTGAGCGCATACGTCCCCGGCTGGAGGGCACGAAGGGTATCGGTATCAAAAACAGGGCTTGGACCGGTCCAGGAATAAGCGAAGGGACCTGTTCCATTGGCTGCCTGCGCCGCAAGTACCCCGTTATTCGCTTGAAAACAAGATATTCTGCTTGCCAGAACAATGGAGGCGGTTAGGGTACAAACGGGCTCTTCGATCTGAAAACTGCAGGTGGAAACGCAGCCGTTTTGATCCCGGATTAGAACCGAATAGGGGCCGGATACCAAGCCTTGCAGGGTGGTATCGCCGGATGGAGGCAGGAGGAGCGAATCCGTTTTTGGGCCTTCCAGCGCAAGCGAATACGCCGGATTTCCGCCGGAAACCAGAATCCTGGCCCTGCCGTCGGCGCCCTGGACGGTAGAAACCGGAACGCCGGGGCCGCAGGTCAATGCCAGCGGCGCCGGATCCGTCAACGTGAGCTGGCGGGTGATTTCACAACCAATGGAATCGCGGATCGTTACCTGATACAGGCCAGCCTCAATGCCGGAGGGATTTTGGATTCCGTCTAACGAATCGGCGCTCCAGTCAAACTGATAAGGGGCTGCGCCGTTGGACAAGGAAATGGCGATCGCCCCGGTTGCCTCTCCAGAGCATCCGGGATCGGTACCTGCGAGTTGGGCCTGGAAGGCGCAAGCGGGCTCCAGAATGGTAAAGGAGCAGGTTTGTTCACACCCCAGGCTATCGACAAGCGTCACCGAATAAACACCTGCCCTCAGCCCGGTAAGGAGGGCCGTTCCGGGCAGGATATTGGATTGGGTGGATGAAACAGGACCGGCTACGGTAAGGAGAAATGGAGCGCTTCCTCCGGAAATCTGGACTTGGGCTTCGCCCGCCGAACCATTGATGGTTCCGGTATTTTGGGTTGGGGTGCAGGCAACGGTTAATGGCGCCGGTTCGGTGAGTTGGATTTGGGCGGTTACCTCGCATCCTCCGCTGTCGGAAATCGTCACGGCGTAGATGCCCGCTTTCAGGTTGGCGGGTCTTCCTGTCCGTTTAACGTCGTGTCATTCCAGAGGTAGGCATACGGCGGCACGCCTCCGGTTACCGCCAGGTTTAAGGCTCCGGTGCTATCGCCGAAACAAGCAATGCCAGAAGCTATATCAAGAGTAGGGACCGGCCCCGGGGTAATCGTCAGAACAAACGAGCGCTCGCTGAAGCAACCGGTCAGGGTGCTGTCAAACGCATACAGGGTATCGGTGGCGAAGAGGATTTCACCTGCTTCGTATCGGTCGCCCAACCCGCCGGGCTGGTTGTAATAGGCTTCGCCTCCGCTCAGGTTAATCCCTGAAACAAACGGCAGCGAATAACTGCCGCAAACCAATACATTGGGAATAGAATCAAGCAGCGGCTTTTGGACAATGGCAAGGCGAAAGGTATCTTCTGAAATGCACCCCAGTTGGTTATCGTAAATATAAAGCAACGTGTCGGAAGCAAGCATAGCTCCGGGATTTAGGCGGTTTCCTGTCCCTCCTGGTCCGGTGAAATAAGCTTCCGTTCCCGTCAATTGGGCTCCCTGGATGGCAGGAAGTTCAAAGGCTTCGCACGCGATGGTGTCCCTTGCAGGTAAAAGTACCGGTTGCGGGGTGATGGCGATCCGGACGGTGTCTTCGCTGATACATATTCCCTGGCGGTCAAACGCATAGAGAGTGTCCGAAGCAACCAGCGTATCTCCGGGCATCCATCGGGTACCTAGCCCGGAGGAGGAGGCGTAATAGGCTTCCTGCCCGCTCAGGTTTACGCCGGTGATCGCGGGTAGCACGGCAAATCCGCATCCGGTTATATCCGCCACCGGTTGGATTTCGGGTTGAGGGGTAACCGCCACCTGGAAGGAGCGCTCGTCCCGGCAGGGCCCCAGGGTGTCAAAAGCATAAAGTAGGACGGAGTCCGTCAAAACCATTCCGGGCAGGTACCGGGTTCCCGTTCCTTCGGGTCCGGTATAATAGGCAGGAGAACCGCTCAGGTTTGATCCTTCGATCGCGAGCAGGGTCAATGATCCGCAGGCGGTGGTGTCGGGGATGGAATCCAGTGCAGGTTGAGGTAGAATGGCGACGTCGAAGGGTTCTTCGTCGCTGCATCCAGGGGTTCCGTCATACGCATAGAGCCTCAGGGAATCGGTTATTTGCTGACCAGGCACATATTGGGTTCCATTCCCGCCGGTTTCGGTATAGTATGCCTGGTTGCCCGTGAGGTTGCTTCCCTGGATGGGCGGTAAGGAATAGGCTCCGCAAACGGACGTATCGGCAATGGGCGCCAGATCGGGTTGCACGAGGATGCCGATTAAAAAGGAGTCCTGGTCGCTGCAGCCTGGCACACCGTCGTAGACGTACAGTGCCGTGTCGGTAGCAAACGCTTCCCCGGGGGAAAACCGGGTTCCCGTTCCGTTGGGGCCGGAGTAGTACCCTTGGTTGCCGGTCAGGTTGCTTCCGGTAATCGGGGGTAAGGTAAAGCTGTTGCAGCTGGAAAAATCGGGCATCGAATCCAGGCTGGGCGCTGGGGTAATGGTGACGGAGAAGGTTTCCTGGTCGCTGCAGCCAGCTACGCCGTCGTAGGCGAACAGGGTGACGCTGGAAGTGAGGGTTTGCCCGGCCGTATAGCGGGTACCCGTGCCGTTGGCGCCCGTAAAGTAGGCCTGATTGCCCGTCAGGTTGGTCCCCGTGAGGGAAGGGAGGAGGTAGCTCGCGCATTGCACGACGTTACCCGGCGCATTGAGGTTGGGAGCTTGCGTGATGGTGACGGAGAAGGCTTCCTGGTCGCTGCAACCGCTAGTGCCGTCATAAGCGAATAAAGAGATGCTGGACGTCAGGATTTGCCCGGCATTGTACCGGGTACCCGTACCGTTGGCGCCGGTGAAATAGGCCTGGTTGCCCGTCAGGTTGGTCCCGGCTATCGCCGGGAGGGTGTAGCTGTTACAGCGGCTTACGTTGGCAATTGGGGTAATGGCTGGCGCTGGGGTAATCGTAACGGAAAACGATTCCTGGTCGCTGCAACCGGGCGACCCATCAGGCAAACAGGGTAACGCTGGAGGTAAGGGTTTGGCCGGGGTTATACCGGGTACCCGTGCCGCTGGTTCCGGTATAATACGCCTGATTGCCCGTGAGGTTCGCGCCGCTGATATTCGGAAGGGTATAACTGGCGCACCGAACCACATTGGCGATGGCGTTGATCTGGGGGGCGGCGGTAATCGTTATAAAAAAGGATTCTTCGTCGCTGCAACCCGGAGTTCCATCGTAGGCGTATAAGGTCGTGCTGGAAGTAATGGTTTGGCCGGGATTATACCGGGTACCCGTGCCATTGGTCCCGGTGAAATAGGCGCGGTTGGCGGTCAGGTTGGTTCCGGTAATGGCAGGCAAGGTATAGCTGTTGCAGCTGGATACATTGGAGATAGAGGAAATACTTGGGGCTGGAGTTATCGTTACGGTAAAGGCTTCCTGGTCGCTGCAACCGGTAACCCCGTCGTAGGCAAACAAAGTGGCGCTGGAGGTAATGGTTTGGCCGGGGTTGTAGCGGGTACCCGTGCCGTTGGATCCGGTAAAATAGGCGCGGTTAGCGGTCAGGTTGGTTCCGGTGATGGCGGGCAAGGTATAGCTGTTGCAGCGCGACAGGTTAGCGATCGGCGTAATATTTGGGGGCGCGGTTACGGTAACGGTCATTTGATCCTGTGGCGCGGGAAAGCTGGCCCCGCAGGTAGCCGTGGCCGGCTGCCCGCGAAACGTCAAGTTGACCGTAGACCCAAGCTCTCCGGCCGATGGCGTATAATTGGAGGTGGGCGAACTGGGGTTGCTGAATGCTCCCGATCCCCCCGACCAGATTCCCGTTCCCGATCCGCCCAGGGTTACGGCCGTGCTGCCGCAAGTGGTGCGGTCTAGTCCGGCGCTGATCGCCTTGGGCGTCCCGGAAACGACGAGGTTGGAGAAGTAGAAGGCTTCGTCCTGGGATTTGTTGGACGCAAAAACCCGTATAGTCAAACTATTCCCATTCAGGCCGCCTTGGTTCCAGGTACCGGTGAAATCGCCCACCGTTGTCCCGTGTACATACAATGATTGAACAAACGGCCCGCCGTTAATAGAGTAAAAAAAAACGATCTGATCGTGCCCATTATCTTTAGGTGTATTGGTGCATCCGAAGGCAGGGCCTCCCTGGTCTTCGAAGCTGGGGTGGCCATTGGTCAGTGCGCCCCGGTAATCCATTAAAATCTGTATGTTGGAAAAGCCGGAGATATTGATTGCAGAGAACTCAAAATAACTGTTCCAGTCGCCTCCTGTCGGGCAACATGCAGCGCCGTCGACATTCCGCACGGCGAACTCGGTCCCCACGATCCCAAAATCAGTGCCGCCCATTCCGCAGGAGACGCCCACCGACGAAATGTCCCCATCCAAACACCCCGGCAGTGCCGTGGCGATGGTTTGTCCCACGACGAGCCATGGGCTCGCGAGTGCGATGAGCAGGAAGAGAAAAACAAATGTTGGCCGGGGAGTACAACTCCTTGAAAAGGAGGAACGAAATGAGCGGGTGCAACGCATGGATATACGGGAATTCGGAGTTAACGGATGCGGCTATTTTATGAGTTTTCGGCTGTCTTTGCTCTGTCAAAGGGCCTAAAGCCAAGGTAACGCAAAAATTGCCCGGAATAATACGAATCCCTTCCCGGAAGATCGCCCTGGCAATATTAATTTATGGTAAACAAACTTTTTTTGCTTTTTCGTTTACACCTCCATGAGGATGCGCCATTCTTTGGGGTAGTAATTATTGGTGCGGCGGTCCATGATTTTAACCCATCCGAGGTTTAGGCCCTGGTAGCGGACAAGCGTCCATCCGTTTGGCGTGCCCGGGAATTCCACCTGCTCTTTTTTCAGAAACCTCAAGGCGGTTGGTTTGCCGGCTTCTACAAACGGGAAGGCAGGGGAAATCGCTGTGCTGAGCGCCAGCTCCGGCGAGGGGATGAGGTCCTTGCCTTTAATTTGCCCGATTTCCACTCCCCAATGGGTGCGTTTCAGGGCTTGCGCGGCAATCAGGACGTCTTCTTCCAGCGCTTTAGGTACGGCGCGGATGGTTTGATCCGGGTCGGCGTAGAAGGAGAATGCCTCCGGGGTTTCCAGGCAGGATTTCGCCAGATCGATCCATTTGCCAGCCAGGGGCGCCCAGGCAGGGAGGCGGCCGGGCTTCAGGCTGGCGGTTTTGGCGGGGCTTGTGGCTTGTTTTCGCAGGGCGGCCAGGAAAAAACCTTCGCCTTTCACCAGATGGGGGAAACATTGGTATCCTAGTTCCTGCGCCAGGATACCCCAATCGCCCGGAAAATCTAAGGGGAGGTGGTCATAGCCAAATTCCTGGCAAAACCAGGCTACGTTGCCGGCGTTTTCCTGGGCATTATAGGTGCAGGTGCTGTACAGGATGATTCCTCCCGGCCGGACCAAACCCGCCGCGTCGGCGAATATCCGCTTTTGCCGGCTGGCGCAAAACCGGACGTGGTCGGGCGACCATTCCCGCGCCGCTTCGGGGTCTTTGCGGAAAAGCCCTTCTCCAGAGCAGGGCGCGTCGAGGAGGACAAGGTCAAACCAGCCTTCCAGCGCCCCGAATTCCCGGCTGTCGTGATTGCTGGTCATCGCGTGGGGCAATCCCCATTTGATCAGGTTGTACCGAAGGGTTTGGTACCGGTTTCGGATGACCTCGTTGGCTACCAGAAGGCTGTCCGGACGAATCAGGCCCGCGAGCAGGGTGCTCTTGCCTCCAGGCGCTGCCGCCAGGTCGAGCACGCGCAGGGGCGCATCCAAATCAACCAATTGGCTGACGGCGGCTTCGATCAGCATAGAGGAAGCCTCCTGCACATAGTAAGCCCCTGCATGAAAGGAGGGGTCCAGAGTGAACACCGGACGTTCGGGCAAATATACTCCGTTGGAACACCATTTTACCTTTTCGTAATTTTCTTCACTTGTTTTTTTCTTCAAGGGAAGGTAACGGATGCTAACCGGCGAAGGGGAGGCCAGTGCGGTTAAAAAAGCATTCCACGATGGCCCTACCTGGGACTGCATGGATTCGACGAAGGCTTCCGGCAGAACAGGAATGGGCATGAAAAGGCAATTGAGCGATGAATGGATCGCCCCAAAGGTAATCAGAGGCCGCCTTAAAATTAATGAAATGAGCCGAATGGCTTTACCCGCCTGTTGGTTTTTCAAAATTTTTGGCGCCTGGGACCTCAATTGGAGAGCAATGGACGTTGATGGTAAAGGCGCTCTTTGCAACGTCTATTGACTAGTAGCTATCTCAAAACCCTTTCCAGGGTGCAAGCGGCATGCCATAACCCCATGGCAAAGGCTTATGAAGCACTTTCCCCCTTTGAAGGGGGCTAGGGGGATGAAACTTCCGGGGTGCAGGGGATAGGTTTCATCCCCCCGACCCCCTTCAAAGGGGGAGAACGCCATATTCTATAGTTTTGAGATAGCTTCTGGTAGCTTTCCCAAAAGAGTACAGCCAACGCTATTTGTTACGTAACCAAAAATCCGTTAACCATGAAAAAAGTTGCTTTTCTATTTCTTCTGATGCTGTCCTCGGCGTTCGCATTTACGCAGGACTGCGACGCTTTTTATGCGGTCAAAAAGGGCGCCAAGCTGGGATATTCCTATTTTGATGGCAAGGATAAACTGACCTCCTCTTCCGAAACGGTCGTCACCGACGTCAAGTCGGTGGGCAGCGCGCTGGAGGCTCAGATGTCGATTTCCATGAAAGACAAAAACAACAAGCCCACCTTTGAAGGGGCTACCAAAGTGGTCTGCAAGGACGATGCCGTCTACATGGATATTACCAACCTGCTTGGCCCCCAGACCCAGGCCTTTGGCAAAATGGAGGTAAGCCTGGCCGGCGACGGGGTAGTGCTGCCGAATACGCTGAAGGCCGGGCAAAAACTAGCCGATTCGCACAACGAAATCAAGCTCGGGATGAACGGAACCCCCATTATGACCATGACCTTTGACATTCGCGAATACGTGGTCGAGGCGGAGGAGAAAGTCACCACGCCCGCCGGAACATTTGATTGCTTCCGCACCTCCTACCAGATGAGCTCCAAAACGATGCTGGTGAATACTACGGTAAAGGTGGTTCAGTGGTTTGCCAAAGGCGTTGGCGTCGTGAAGTCCGAAACCTTCGACAAAAAAGGGAACCTCGACTCCCGGATGGTGCTGCAAACGTTTACGAAGTAAAAGAGGTTACGAAGTTAGGTTGCGAGGTTGCGAGGTTACGAAGAATGAACTTCGCAACTTCGTAACTTCGTAACCTCGTAACATTAACCTCAGCAATATTTACCTCAGCAAAATGACTTCTCCACTCTGGATCTGGATATCGGATTTTCCGTCGCCTTCCAGGGTGTATTGGATGGAGTAGAGGTAAGCCCCTTGTGGGGCCGGCTCGTTTCTGAATTCGCCATCCCACCCGGTTTCCAGGGCTAAAGATTCAAAAACCAGCATCCCCCAGCGATTAAAGACCCGGAGGTTGTAGGTTGCCAGGGTGCAATCGGCGCCGAAGCCTGGCAAAAACACATCGTTTTTGCCATCCTCATTCGGAGAGAAGGCATTGGGCACAAAAAATTTGCAGGCTAGAGAAAGGGGATTTGGGAAAGGACTGCCGCTGTTTTGGTCTGCCTGCATTGATGATGGGGCAAGGGCTAACACCCCTGCCATTAATGAGATTATGATTCGTTTCATGGGCCGGTTTTCGCCGAAGGTAGGCCAAATAATTCCTTTGGAAAAGCGGTTTCCGGTCCATTTACGATAAGTCCGGATTTAAAGGGCAAAGGGGATTTACAGGCAAGAAAAGGAGCCCTAAAGAAAGTCCACGTCGACGTCGTAAGGGTAGGTGATGAGGAAGCGCAGGGCTTTGTCGATATCGTATCCTTCGAAAACGATGCTGTACAGCATCTGGGTGATGGGTACCCGGAGCTTGAAATGCTGCGCAAGGTGTTTGGTGATTTTAAGCGTGCGGACGCCTTCTGCCAGTTCCGGCATGCTTTCCTGAATAGCCCGCATGTTTTCTCCTTGCCCCAACCGGTACCCGAAGGTGAAATTGCGGCTTTTTTTGCTGGTAGCGGTAGCCACCAGATCGCCGATGCCCGCCGTACCGAAAAAGGCGTCGCTGGTAGCGCCGAACGCTTTCCCGAAGTGGACCATCTCCATCAGTCCCCGGGTAATGAGCATGGCCTGGATATTTTTTCCCAATCCTTTTCCTCTCAGCATACCCGAACCGATAGCAATCACATTTTTCAGCGCGCCGGCCAATTCGGCGCCTAAAATATCATGGGTGCCGAAAACGTGAAACTGGTCGCTGCTCAGGACGGATTTTGCCTGTTGGATCACTTCCTTGAAAACTGATCCGATCACCGTTGCCGTGGGTTGCCCTTCCATAATCTCCTTGGCGAGGTTGGGACCGGAGAGGCAGCCTACCCGGCGGACGACGCTTTCCTGGGTAATCACCTGGCTCATGGTGCGTACGTGCTCCGGGCGGATATTACCGGCTTCGATTTCTTCTTCTTCAATCCCATGCACATCAAACCCTTTGGTTCCGTGGATGATCAGGTGGTAGGGCCGAAGATGCGGTCCTAAGCGGTGCATCATGTTCTGAAAGCTGGTTGATGGGACCACGGGAAAGATCAGGTCGCACCGCTGGGCTACTTCCTGGATATCGGTGGTCGCCTCTATCCGGGGAGAAAGGTCGACTCCGTGAATATGGTGGGTATCATTAACCTTTTGGACGAGCGAAAGATTGCGGCTATACAACAGCACCTGCACATTATGGGCAAGCAGATTGGCAATGGCGGTTCCGAAAGTGCCGGCGCCAACCACGGCTACCGTTTGCTGGTTTTCCTGGTCAGGCATACTAGGTTCTTGGTTCGGGGCAAAAGTAAGGTTAACCGCCGAAAAAATCTGCATCTTTCTTTGGAAAGAACGAAATGGGCTGTCCAGGCGTTAAGGAGAAAAAAACATGTTTCGTTTAGCCGCCTTTTTGGCATACTTTCTTTATGCTTTTCATGCATTTTCGGCGCCCGATACCATTCCCTCGGAATTGACCGCCCGGTACCGCCACGACAGCGTCCGGATGGGGGATTATGGGGCGGAAATGGATGGGTTTTGGTTGATCGAGCCGGCTGCGCCCTTCCCTGACTCCGCCCATGTCCTTGTTTTTCTCCACGGATATGGAGCGATTAATCCGATGGTGTATGGCAAGTGGCTTCAGCATCTCGTGCGTCAGGGGAACATTGTTATTTTTCCCAGGTATCAGAAGAACCTATTGCGCCCTGCTGCCCGGAAATTCCCGTCTATGGCCGCCAAAGCAATTCGGGATGCCCTGGACACCTTGCGGTCCGGGGATCATGTGCGGCCCAAAACAGGGCCTCTGATCCTGGTTGGCCATTCCTACGGGGGAGCTATTTCGGCCTACCTGGGCGTCCGGTATGAACGCTATGGTATTCCGCAGCCGGAAGGGTTGTTGCTGTGCGCAGCTGGAACAGGTCCACTAAGAGCGGTCCGCTTGCGGTCGTATGAAGCCATGCCGGAGAATACCCGTATGTTGGTCGTGATTAACGACCAGGATAAAGTGGTCGGCGACCGGTTTCAGGAGCGGATTTTTCGCACCGCGATGCACACGCCCTTCCGAAATCTGATCCGTCAATATCCTGATAGGGAAAACTCGCAAATATCCGCCCACCACAACGAGTGCTGCAGCCTGGACGAGGCCCTGGATAACGGGGTACGCAACGCAACGATCAAGCGAAGCTACCGCCATTGCGACACCAATGCGCTGGATTTCTACGGGTACTGGAAGTTGCTCGACGCCCTGATGGATTGTACCCGGCAGGGCAACAACTGCCATATTGCGTTTGGCAACACGCCGGAACAGCAATCTCTGGGGCAAAAACCCAATGGGAATCCCATCCGGCCTCTGCAGGTGACGCTTCCACAAAAAAAATAACCAGGAATCAGTACCCCAGGATTTTCAGCATATCATCGGAAGATTGTTCCGGCTGGTACAGGCTATCCACCAAATTCCCCTGCTCGTCTTTGTCGACCAGAATATGTTTGGGCGAAGGGATCAGGCAATGCTTGATGCCTCCGTACCCGGAAATGGAATCCTGGTAGGCGCCGGTATGGAAAACCCTAAATACAAAGGCTCCGTGTCGTCGGCTGGGATAGCGGGAAGGTAGACCTGGCTCTGGTGCACTTCCGAATTGTAGTAGTCGGAGTTGTCGCAGCTCAGGCCGCCTATATTGACGCGCTGGTACTCATTGTTCCATTTGTTGATCGGAAGCAGGATGAAGCGTTCGCCAATGCCCCAGGTATCGGGAAGGGTCGTCATCAGGGAATTGTCGATCATGTACCACAACTCGGCGTCGTTTTGCTGTTTTTGCCCCAGGACCGCAAAAATGGTGGCGCCGCTTTCCCCAACGGTATATTTTCCAAATTCGGTATAGATGTCGGGTTCGGCAACTTCCTCCTCCTCGCAGGCATGGAGGATATTGTTGACGATTTCTTTGATCATGTACTTGTAGTCGAATTCGAAACCAAGGGAATTGCGGATGGGCATGCCGCCTCCGATATTGATCCCGTCGAGCGAAGCGGAGCGGCGTTTGAGTTCGCAGTACAGCCGGATGGCTTTCTTCAATTCGCCCCAGTAGTAGAGGGAGTCCTTGATGCCTGTATCGACGAAGAAATGGAGCATCCGCAACCGGAATTTGGGGTTCGGGGCAATCTTTTCTTCGTAAAATTTCATGATCTCCGAGGCGCGGATCCCCAGGCGGGAGGTATAAAACTGGAAGTTGGGCTCCTCTTCCGTGGCAATACGGATTCCGATATTGCAGGTTCCTTTTACATGTTCGCTGTAATACGCCAGTTCCTGGGTATTATCGCACACGGGGATTACGTTGACGAAGCCGTCGTTGATCAGCTCTACGATCTTTTGCTGGTAGAGCTCCGGCTTTAACCCATTGCAAACAATAATAATGTTTTTATCGACTTTGCCTTTTTTATGCAACTTCCGGATGAGGTCGATATCAAAAGCGGAACTGGTCTCCAGCTGAACCTCATGGCTTAGCGCTTCCTCGATAATATAGCTGAAATGACTGCTTTTGGTGCAATAGCAATAGTGGTATTTTCCACTATACCCCATCGATCGCATCGCCCGGGTGAACAAGTTGCGCACCTTTTTGACCTGCATCCCGATCTTGGGAAGGTAGGTCAGCTTTAACGGCGTGCCGTATTTTTCAATCAGGTATTTCAACGGAACCCCATTGAACATGAGATACCCGTTGTCGTCGATGTCAAACCCCTCCTGAGGGAAGTAAAAGGTTTGGTCAATCAGGTCGAAGTAGCGATTGGTCACTGCGTAAATGTTTGAGAAAACCGTTTTTTTGCCAGCGCAAAAGTAGAAAAAAATACCTGGTTTGATCAAAGCGTTTTCTGCCAGAGGCTGTCTCAAAGGACCGTTCTTTGCTCCCGGCGTGAAATTTTATTTTCTTTTTTGGCAACCAGGGGCGAAAACGGTCTTTTAAAACAGGCGCCCAACCCAGCGGCCGTTTCAGAAAACGAGGCGCTTCCCTTTTTTTAACTGGTTGGCAATACCTTTCATCTTCCGGGCTGTTTTCAAGTAGAAGGGGGTTACCTGATCGGGATGCAGCAGGTTTTGGAGCTCCTCCGGATCGGGGGTCCTTCCTTCTCTGGCAGGACCGTGGTAATAGAGCTCGCCCTTCTTCAAAAAGGGATAATAGATATACCGCCAATCGGGACTTCGCAGGGAGACCACGTTGCCGGCCATGACGCTTAACGCATACCCGGGAACGGTTTCCGGCGTTCCGGAAACGACCGCCTTCGCCAGGGATTCTCCCCAGATTTTTCTTGATGAAAAAGGGTCGTTATCCGGATACGAAGACGCCGGCGTCCCGCTAAGCTCCAGAACGGTGGGGTAAAGGTCCAGGAGGGACACCGGAGCGGCCACCGTCTTTCCTCCTGCTTCCGGGTATTTCGGATCGTAAATCACCATCTGGGTATGGGTGGTTTGATCCCACACCATTGGGGCTTTGGCGCTTGAGACTTTAGCCCAGGCCGACTTTTGCCCCAGGTGATACCCATGATCCCCAATCAGCACGACCAGCGTATTTTGCCGAACGGGTTCGGGAAGGCCTTCATAGGCGTCTATCACGGCGCCCACGCAATAATCGGCAAACGCCATGCACCGGAGATAGCTTTGCACCGCTTGCTTCCATTGAAGCTGTCCATCGGGCAGGGCCAGCAGGGAGTCCAGAACGCTATTTCCGGAGTGGGGGCAATCCAGAATGTCGGGAACATTGCTCCCCGCCGCCAGGTAAGCCGGTAGCTGGAGGTCCTGATAGACGCCGGCAAAATCCGAAGGGTAGAAATGAGGTAAATGGGGCCGGACAATCCCGCAGGCCAGAAAAAACGCCGAATCGCCGGGGGTTTGTTTCTCCAAAAACTGAACCGCCTGCGTTACGTTCTTCCAATCGTCCATCTCCCCGGTTTTCTTGTCCAGCTGCCCCCAAGCCAATGGTACCTGCTCTTCGTAGGCGCTGAGCGCGCCTCCGGTACCTGCGACCGGGATGGCTTGGTTCTCTTCCGACCCATACAGTACGTCTACCTGGGTTGCGTTTTGCGTCCACGACAGCGGATCGCTGCGCTCGCCCAGGGAGTGATGGAAGATCTTGCCGGTGGCAAAGCTAATATATCCCTGGTTTTTGAAAAATTGAGGAAGCGTAATGGCGTTTTGATACCCTTTGGTTTTGCGAAACTCCTGGCTATTGCTGAAGATTTGGGTTTGCCAGGGGGCGAGGCCGGTGAGAAAAGCCGTTCGGGAGGGGTTGCACAACGGAACCGCTGCATGGGCTTGCGTGAAGTGGACGCCTTTTTGCTTCAGCCGGTCCATGTGCGGGGTCTGCACTGCGGGTTGTACCCCCGGTTGGGCCGTCAGATCGTCGACGATAATCAGCAGGACGTTTTTCTGCCGGTCGTTCTGCGCTTGAACAACCAACAGGCCAAATAGCGACAAGATAGCGGCGAGGAGAAACCTGGTCTTCATAGGGCGTTCGATGTTTGGCTTAAAAATACAAAAACCGGCCTTAGTCCTTATATTTACCAGCAAATAGGTATTTGGGCGTATGAAAATGGACCAATTAGACGTATTGAATCAGGTAGCGGAATTCCACCGGACCTTTAAACATCCCGTGGCCCCGGCCCCAGCCATCCCCTCAGAGGAACGGTGCAAGCTTCGGGTCGCTTTACTGGAGGAAGAACTGCGGGAGTTGCGCCAGGCCATCGATGACCAGGACCTGACCGCCATCGCCGACGCCTTGTGCGATCTGCAATATGTATTAAGCGGGGCGGTACTGGAGTTTGGCCTCGGGCCCAAATTCCGCGACTTGTTCGACGAAGTGCAGCGGTCCAACATGAGCAAGACCTGCGCCTCGTTGGAAGAAGCAGAGGCGACTGCTGCGTATTATAAAGAACACCGGGGGTTCGAGTCCGTCATTGAACCTTCCGGCAGCCACTTTCTCGTTTACCGGAAGGACGACCGCAAAACGCTCAAGTCGGTCGGGTATTCACCTGCTGATCTGGAATCTATTTTGGCGCGGGAATAATACAGGCCGCATGGAGGATCGGGAAGCGCGAATAGAACAAGCAGGCATGGAATTGCTTTTGGACCGCCCCTTTCTGGGCCGGTTGTTCGTGCAGTTTCCTAAAACTGCCGATCCGGCTTGTCCCGATCTTTGCCTCCGGGAAGACTCCTCGCCGGCAGGACGGTTTTTTATTCGTCCGGAATGGGTGGCCAGGCAGCCAATGCCACAGCTGATTTTTCTCCTCCAAAGGGAGTTGTATTTCTGGATCATGGGGCATGGCTCGATGGAACGCTTATGCGCCGATTTTCCTGTTTCGTTTGGGCTTCCGAACGGGCACTGGACGCTTTGCAGGGCCAACCGGCCGGGGGCGTTTTCGCTCCTTCCCAGGCCGCGAACGCATTGGGAAGCAAGGATTCGCTTCCGTGGGCAGGAGATGCTGCCGCTTTTTACCGGGCTTGCGAAGCGCCGGAATTCCCAAGGGATACCCTTTCTGCACTTGATGCGCAGGTGGTTGCCCGCTATGTTTTTCGCAAGGGGGGCTCTGAAAGCGGCTCGTCGCAGGAAGTTTTGGCGGCGGACCGTAAAGCGTGGTTGCTCCACCAGGTGGTCCGGTCCGGTAGTCCGGGGGAAGTGGAAGGGCTTCCTGAAGCGGTTCAGGACTATCTGGAACGGATACCAGGGGCGCTTTCCGGTGGTCCCGATTGGCGGCAGATACTGAGCCGGTTTGTTCTCGGCAGGCAGGGAAGCCGGCTCCGGCCAACCTGGAGGCGGCCATCGCAGCGGTTTGGTACCTTTCCCGGTATCCGGGTGGCGCCGGGAAAATCCTTGTATGTCGTGGCGGATACCTCGGCTAGTGTAGATTCGCTGATGCTGTCTCGTTTTTGGGCGGAAATCGGCAGGATACATGCCCTCGGAATCCGGATTGTTGTAGCGGAATGCGATACCCGGGTTCGGGCCCGGTATCTGTTTTCGGGCAAGCGCCCGCCGGTTTGGGCGGGGCGGGGCGGGACGCTGTATGACGAGCCCATCCAGTTGGGCAACGACGTTTGGCATCCGGGGTTGATGGTCTACTTTACCGATGGCGAAGGGCCTGCGCCTTTGGTGGCGCCGCGTTTCCCCATGCTATGGGTGATCGCCGGGGAAAGAAGGCCGTTGGAACTGCCCGGGCAATTGACCTGGATGAAGGATATTGAACAACGCATAAACTGAACGGCATGGCGAAAACAACGGGATCATCTACTCCTGCCACGTATGGCAACGCGCTGAATGCCAGCGGGGTCGTGCGTTTTCTGGACCACGTTCTGGACGTCAGCCGAAGGCAACTATCCGAAGGGGTTATGCCTTCCCCTGTTTGTATCTGGGGAGCGCACGGGGTGGGAAAGACCCAGCTCGTTGAGCAGTTTGCCCGCGACCGGGACCTGGACTTCGTCTACCTGGCCCCGGCCCAATTCGAGGAGATGGGGGACCTGATTGGCCTGCCGGTGGTTGAACATGGCCGGACGGCCTACCGGCCTCCGGTTTGGGCGCCGCTTAGCGGCAAAGCAGGCATCTTGCTCCTGGACGACGTCAACCGGGCCGACGACCGGATCTTGCGCGGGTTAATGCCCTTGCTCCAATACTATGGGCTTCCCGGGTGGAAGCTCCCATCCGATTGGTTTATTGTTCTGACGGCGAACCCGGACACCGGCGATTATTCGGTCACCCCTCTGGACCCGGCTTTTCTGACCCGGTCGCTCCATGTCACCATGGTGTTTGATGCGGAGGAGTGGGCGGTTTGGGCGGCTCAGGAAGGGTTGCCAGAGGCGGGAATCCATTTTGTCCTCGCTCATCCCGAACTGGTCGGGGGGGAGCGTACGACCGCCAGGAGCCTGGCTCAGTTTTTCCGAAGTCTTTCTGTTCTGGAAAATCCGATGGCAGACCCTTTCTTTCTGCACACGCTGGGCAACGCCAGCCTGGATTCCCTGACGACTGCGGCGTTTATGGAATTTCTCGAGCAAGGAGGAGACCGTATTCCGGGCCCAGCCCGTATACTGGGAACCGATGATTTTTTTGTGGAGGTGGGCCGTCCGCTTTACCAACTGGCGAGAAAAAAGCCCGAGGCGCCTGCTGCCGTTTGCCGGAGGCTGGTGTTGTTTTTGCGAAGGGGGCAGGAGATGCCGGATAGTCCCTTATTTCGGAGCAATTTGAAGGCGTTTGTGCTGCAGGAAGTCCTGAATCCGGGGCTTCGGTTTGCCTTGTTGCGCGATTTGGCTACGGTGGATCATCCGGGGATTATCGCCGTTTTGCAGGACCCCGACGTCGGGCGATCAGCGCTTTAACTCCACCGGGGGAAGGGCGTCGATCGCGTCGGTTAACGCTCCCAGATCCCAGGCCTGGTCAATGCGGTAGGGGCCAATGGCGGTGCGCCGCAGCGCGCTGAGGTAAGCGCCCGAACCCAGCGCTTTCCCAAAATCATAAGCCAGGGATCGAATATAGGCGCCTTTGCTGCATTCTACCCGGAAGCCGATTTCCGGCAGTTCGATCCGGGTAAGTTCAAATGCATAGATCGTTATGGGCCGGGGCTGCAATTCGATCATCTCTCCCCGCCGGGCCTTTTTGTACAAAGGCTGCCCATCCACTTTGATGGCAGAAAACATGGGTGGGAGCTGGTTGATCTCGCCCAAAAACGATTGACGAACCTTCTCCAGCATTTCCGGGGTAATATGATCGGTGGGAAAAACCTGGTCTACCGGCGTTTCGGCGTCGTAGGAAGGGGTGGTTGCCCCCAACGTCATGGTTCCGGTATATTCTTTGGGCAACCCCTGGTACTCGTCGAGCCTTTTGGTTTCCTTTCCTGTGCAGAGGATCAATAGCCCGGTAGCCATGGGATCGAGGGTCCCGGCGTGGCCGACTTTTATTTTGCGAAGCTTGAAATGGTGTTTGATCCGGCTACGGATCTTGTTGACCACATCAAAAGAGGTCCATTCCTTTGGTTTGTCTACCAGAAGCATGGCGCCTTCGTCGAGATGAGCGGGAAGTTGAAGGACGGGGTCCTCTTCGTTCATGAACCAAAACGTTTAGTGAAGCCCCGGGGTGAGCAGGGCATAAACAATTGCTGCACCCCCTATCAAAAGGCAATAGACGGCAAAAACCGCTAATTTACTTCGTTTGACCAAGCGGATCATCCACGTACAGGCAAGGTAGCCGAAAATGAAGGAAAAAACAAAGCCGATGATCAACGGCGCCAGATTGGTTTGCTGGCTGCTCAGGTCGCCTTCGAGCAAATCCTTGCTCATTTTTCCGACGATCAGGGGAACGACCATGAGGAACGAAAACCGCGTCGCTTTTTCGCGGTCAATCCCAAGGAGCAAGGCGCTGGAAATCGTGGCCCCAGACCGGGAAATCCCCGGCAAAATGGCAATCGCTTGGGCTATTCCGATCCAAAACGCGTGGTTGAAACCCAACGGTTTTTGGGTGTCGCGGGAGCGGTTGGCCCAAAAGAGCAGCAACCCGGTGACAACCAGGCAGGCGCCGACGAGCAGCACCTGCTTGTTGAACAGCATTTCGATCTGGTCTTCCAGGAAGATACCAGCCAAAGCGGCCGGGATCATGGATACCACAATCTTGGAAGAAAAAATGGTCTCTTCGTTCCACTGAAAACGGAACAACCCTCGGAAGATTTCGGCCACTTCCTTGCGGAAAACGGCCAGCGTAGCCAATGCCGTGCCAAAATGGAGGGTGACCGTCATGAGGAGGCTTTCTTCGCCCACGCTTTCGTCGCCGAGAAGGTATTTTGCCAACTCCAGGTGGCCGCTGCTGCTCACAGGCAAAAACTCGGTAAGTCCCTGAATGATTCCAAGGACTGCCGCTTTCAGCAATTCCAGATTCATGAAATCAGCGTTTGAAAATGGCGAATACTTCCACCACCAATCCGGCAATCATAAATATGGGAGCGAGCACCATTCGGCGCGGGCTGTAAATGATGCTTTCGTCCCAGGTATTGGGATCGGGCATGTCTCCTCCGCCCATGAGCAGGATACCAATAGCCATGAGCAGGGCGCCGGCGCCCATGAGGATATAATTATTCCGGTTGAAGATCAGTTCAACCTTTTTTTCGGCGAGGGAAGGGCGGCCGGTTTTGGGTTTGGCAGCCACAACGGGCGGTTGTTTTGCTGCTTTTGGGGCGGCTGCCACGACTTTTTTCTTAGGGCCTTGCTGTTTGCTCATTCAAGATGCTTCTTTGTTGATGGGCAAAATTACTTTTTTTAAGAATACTCCGCCTATTGCGCGCAGGTTTCTTTCCGGTTTGGAGTCAATAGACTTGTTGCGACGGGTCAGCGTGGTGGAAAAAATGAGCTATTTTCTGTCCACACGAAGGCTTTTGCCCCCCGGACCACCGAAAAGGCGCAGGCGGAAAAGGCCATTTTAAACCCGTGATCCCGTCGCAACAAGTCTAATATAGATCGTCCATGCGCATGCGCAAGTATTTATTCACGACTACCCAACTGCTAAGGAGGTACAGGAATATTCCGAAAAGGACGATGCCTCCAAACAGCAATCCGGTTAGGCGCATATCCTGCAAGGCCCGGATTTCCGGTAGTTTTTGATTTGCCCAGAACAGAACGCCAGCCAAGCCTGCAACCGCCAGCATGCCGCTGGCCATCCCATGAACCAATGCACGCCATAGGTAAGGCCTGCTGACAAACCCCCACGTCGCGCCAACCAATTCCATGGTTTTAATCAAAAACCGGTTGGCATAGAGCGCAAGTCGTATGGTGTTGTGGATCAGCAAACCGACGATTAGGGTGAGCACCAACCCAAGCCCGGACAGAAGGTAGCCCAGTTTTTGCAGGTTCCGGACAATGTCGCCCATCAGGTTTTCCTGATAGAACAGGTCGCTGACTGCCGGGTGGCGCCGCCATTCATTTCGGATTCCTTTTAATTCCCCGGGAACCATGTATTGTCCTTTAAGGTTGAATGTCAGTATGTTGTAGAAAGGGTTGGGGAGGTTCAACGCCAGGCAATCTTCTCCGAATTCCCGCCGCATCATGCGAGCTGCTTCTTCCTGGCTGATGAACCGGATGCTTTCCGGAAGGATATACGATTTGGCTGCCAGGGCGGTGGTTACCGGATCGATATCTTCCGCAGTGGCGGTGTCCTTGAATTCCAGAATCAAGCTGACATGCTCCCGGTAATAATGCAATAGCTGCCGGGCATGCACTACGAGCAATCCGAAGAAACCCAGCAGGAACAAAACCAGCCCCACACTTACCATAGAGTAAAGGTAGTTCGGCTTGGATCGGGGCGGAGCAGCGCGGGGGGATGTTGTCATAGGGAAATGCCTTACTGTTCCATATCGTTCATGAGGCGCTCGGTTTCGGCAAACAGGCTGCGAAGGTCGGATTTCAGCCGCTCTTCTTCTTTGCCTGCTTGTTGCTTTTCAGCAGAAGTGCGGGCGCCGGCCTGATCCTCCTCCAGTTGGGTGAGGCGGTCGTTTAATGCCCGGCGTTGCCGGTCGAGTTCCATAATCCGGTCGAGGGACTCCCGATCTTTTCCGGAACGGGCGCGTTCCTCCAGTTCGTCGTACAGGATACCGATTTTATCCAGGGCGGCATCGTACTTTCCTTCCTCCATTTTTGATTTTTCCGACTTGAGCAAGGCCCAGGCAGATTTTCCAAGCTGCTTGACTTCCCGGAAAATAGTTTTGGAGGATTCTTTTTCTTCGGAGTGCCCAAAAAGTAGTTGTACACAAGGACTCCAATGACCAGAAGGACCAGGAGACGGATCAATAACTTAATCATGGCGCACAAATTTCCCGTAAATATACGAATTCGCCGGAGTTGTTTTGGGAACTACTTTTTCAACCGCTCGGTAATAGCAGGCAGGGCGAGATCCACCCAGCGCCGGTACATTTCTCCGGAAGGGTGCAGGCCGTCGGAAGCAACTAATACCGGCTCGTCCAATCCGCGCCTGGAGATAGGGGTGATATCGAAATACAGCACTCCCTGGCTTTCGGTGATTTTCCGGTTAAGCGCATTGTATTCGTCGATTTCGTTGCTAATGCGCGAGGGGTCGGAGGTTCGCTGGCCAAAAGGAGTATAGGCGTAGTCCGGAATGGAAAAGACGAATACGCGCTCTCGTCCTGCATATTGGATAGCCCGGTTTAACAGCTCCTTGAATTGGGTTTCGTACCCGGATAACCCTAACTTTCGGTACTGGTTGTTTACGCCGATCAGCAGCGTCACGATCCGGAATGGAGGAGACGGCGGGTTGGCGTCCAGCGCGGAGATCAGATCTCCGGTCGACCAACCGGTTCGGGCGACGATGACCGGGTCGCTGATGGGGATCCCTGCGGCTTTCAACCGGCCGGCCAGTTGCTCCGGGTAGCGGTCTATCGGCGCCACGGATTCGCCAATCGTATACGAATCGCCAAGCGCCAGATAGGGGATCGTATCTTTCTGTACCGGTTTGGGATTGACTGGTGCGACCTTTTCTTCCTCCTGCCCGGACGCAGAGCAGGCAGGAGCGGCGCATAGCAATCCTATAGCCAAGCCAATACCATAAGCAGAAAATGGGAATGTTCTCATTCCAGTGGAACGAAGAAAAGGGTAAATGGTTTTATGGATAGGCAAAAAACGAGCACTCCGGCTCGTCGCACAATAGCTTACTTCAGGACCGGGTCCCGCAACACCTCCTGGTAGTCCATCCACCTGGTTTTGCCGTTTGCATGGACTTTAATCCGGCGCCAAATCAGCCGGATGCCATGGCTATAATCCACGTACCAGTTCACATGCCCGCTGTACAAAGGCTGGATGGGCTGCCCGTTGAGCCGGTGCCACCCGTAGATGGCGACCCGGTTGGGGCGGGGATCGTCTGTCACTTTATTGCTGAGGACGACGTCCTTTTTTATCCCGGCGATAAGCCCTTTCTTTCCTTGCCGCTGGCCTTCAATGATCAAATGGTGGTGCCACAGGGTAGGGGTGCTGTCCCGGAAAGCATACATAGGTACTGGCGCTAATTTGACTTTGGCGGCCTGGTACAGGTCGTTCACCATTTTCCGGGTGGGCAAAAAACACTGGAGCCGGTCGGCGATTTTCTGGCCTGTCATCGGCGTTAAAGGAACCCGCGCCCAGTCCCTGTCGGCGCCAATTGACACATAATCCGGGGCAGCGAAATAGACGGCGCGCAGGAGCTTCCCGGAAAGGGTGTCCATGCCCGAAACCCGGATCTTTTGGAACGCTTTATACCGGGCAGGGATGTTTCCGGCCCTCCATTGGGCCAAGGCAAAGGAATCCCGGGAGCTCCAGTTCATCCCCGCTGCAGCCTGATAAAAGGCGGTTCCCCCCAGCGCCGACTGCCTTTCCGGCCAGGGGATGCGGCGGAACGTCTGACAACTGGAGAGTCCTCCGGCGAGGGATGCCAGGAAAAAAAGCCATACCAAGGTGCTGTTTTTGATCAATGGCATCCTGGGATGGGGATGGGTAAACGGGAAGTCAGCGGAGGATCGCATTGGTTTCCTTATTTTTTGTTATTTTCGCCAGCAAAACCGCCTGAATCCGGGACGTTCGGATAAGGTCAGGCGTTCAACAAATAAACACAAAATTACGTATGGATTACCGTCCCAGGGAGTTTGAACCGAAATGGAAGAAAGAATGGGAGAACCGCCGCGTGTATCAGGTCAGTAACACCAGCGACAAACCCAAATTTTATGTGCTGGATATGTTTCCTTATCCCTCCGGCTCGGGCCTCCACGTTGGGCACCCGTTGGGGTACATCGCCTCGGATATTTATGCCCGGTATAAGCGCCTGAAGGGGTTCAATGTGCTTCACCCGATGGGGTACGACGCCTTTGGCCTTCCGGCAGAACAGTACGCCATCCAAACGGGCGTGCACCCAGCGATATCCACCGCCGAAAACATCAAAAGGTACCGGCAGCAATTAGATAATCTCGGGTTCAGCTTTGACTGGGACCGGGAAGTGCAGACTTGCGACCCGGCCTATTACAAATGGACCCAGTGGATTTTTCTGCAGTTGTTCAAGCACTTTTACGACAACCGCGAGCGCCGGCCCCGCCCAATCGCCGAATTGGAGGTGATCTTCAGCCAGGGAGGGAACGCTGCAATCGATGCGGCAAGTAGCGAGGACCGGATTTTTTCGGCAACCGAGTGGCAGCAGATGTCCCCGAAGGCAAAGGACGAAGTCTTGATGAATTACCGCCTGGCCTACCGGAAGGAAAGCTTTGTGAATTGGTGCGAAGCGCTGGGGACCGTACTTGCCAACGACGAAGTAAAAGATGGGGTTTCTGAACGCGGAGGCCATCCGGTGGAACGAAAGCCTATGCTGCAATGGTCCCTTCGCATCACCGCCTACGCCGACCGCCTGCTGAAAGACCTCGACGAGGTGGATTTCTCCGAAGCGATGAAGCGTATGCAAAGCAACTGGATCGGGCGTTCGGAAGGCGCCCAGATGTTCTTCGACGTCGCCGGTTCGGATTTGAAAATCGAAATTTTCACCACCCGCCCGGACACCATCTTCGGCGCCACCTACATGGTGCTGGCGCCCGAGCACGATTGGGTTCCCTTGCTGACTACCTCCGATCAAAAAGCGTCGGTGGAATCGTACCTGAACTACGTCAAAAGCCGCTCCGAACGCGAGCGCATGGCAGAAGTCAAGGAAGTCACCGGCGCGTTCCTGGGTGCTTACGCGATCAACCCATTTACGAACACGCAGATCCCGATCTGGATCGGCGAATACGTGCTGAAAGATTACGGCACTGGAGCGATCATGGCGGTGCCCAGCGACGACGACCGCGACTGGGCGTTTGCCACCAAATTCGGGTTGGAGATTATCGATGTGATCGACAAATCCAAATACCCCGGCGCGACGCGCCACGATAAGCTGGGCATCATGATCAATTCCGGACCCCTGAATGGGATGGAGGTGCCCGACGCCATCGAACTTACGCTTCGCCAGATCGAAGAACGCGGGCTGGGAAAACGCAAAGTGAACTTCAAGCTCCGCGATGCGATTTTTAGCCGCCAGCGGTATTGGGGCGAACCTTTTCCTATCGTGTATGATCCGGAAGGGGTGGCGCACCCCCTGCCCGACCACGAACTGCCGCTGGAGTTACCCACCCAGGATGACTTCAAACCGACGGCCGGGATCAAATCTCCGCTGGCCCGGAATGAAGCCTGGTCCCAACTGCCTGATGGCTGGAGCCGGGAAACCGATACCATGCCCGGGTTTGCCGGCTCGTCCTGGTATTTCCTCCGGTATATGGACCCTCGCAACGATAAGGAGTTTGCCTCCAAACAAGTGATCGACTATTGGCGAGACGTGGATTTGTATATTGGCGGAACGGAACATGCCGTGGGGCACCTGATGTATTCCCGTTTTTGGCATAAATTCCTTTACGACCTGGGGCTGGTTTCTACCAAAGAACCGTACCGCAGACTCGTCAACCAGGGCATGATTCAGGGCGTCATTGAATCGCTATACCTGCAAAAAGAAAAGCAGGATGGCCGCGCACGTTTCGTTTGCGCTTCTCTGGCGGTCAAAGAGGAAGCGGAAGGCAAGGAGTTTGTCAAAATACCTGTGCATGTCGATTTTGTCAAAGAGTACGGTTCGCCTAACTCCTTTTTGAACCTGGAGGGTATCCGGAAGTTTGCCGAGTGGAGGCCTGAATACGCGCAGGCGGTGTTTGAAGGGCCGGCGGGCGTTCTTATGGACGGCGTTTTTCACCCTGCTGCTGGCGGTGGCCAGGAGGAGTTGAAGTTGATTACGGCCTCTGAGGTAGGAAAGATGTCCAAGTCCAAATTTAACGTCATCAACCCCGACGATGTGGTCGCTCAATACGGGGCCGACTGCTTCCGGATGTACGAGATGTTTCTCGGTCCGGTGGAGCAAGCCAAGCCCTGGGATACCAAGGGGATCGACGGGGTGGCTAAATTCTTGCGCCGGTTCTGGAGCTTGTTCTTCACTAGAAAAGGGGAATTTTTAATCTCCGAGGACTCCCCATCCCGGGAGGAGATGAAAATCCTGCACCAGGCCATCAAACGCGTGACGGACGATATTGAACGTTTTTCATTCAATACCTGCGTCAGCGCGTTCATGATCGCCTCGAACGAACTGCCAGCGCGTAGGCTGCAACAAACGGGCTGTACTGAAGGAGATGGTCCTGTTGCTGGCGCCTTTTGCGCCGTTCACCACAGAGGAGCTCTGGGGCTAAATGGGCGAGGAAGGTTCTGTGCAGCAGGGCAAGTATCCGGAGTTGGACGAGGGGTATTTGCAGGTAGATATGATCGAATATCCAGTGAGCATCAACGGCAAGCGCCGAGCTGCCGTTGAATTCCCTGCGGATGCCACTTCGGAAGCGCTTCAGCAAGCCGTCTTAGAACTGGAAGTGGTGCAGAAATGGCTTGAAGGGAAATCCGTTCAACGTGTTGTGGTCGTTCCCAAGCGGATGATTAATATTGTCGTGGCGGAATAACAACCGCCGATACTGCCGGTTTTCAATCTTTTTCTACCCCACATCGCCGGATGGGGCGGTCCCGAATGAGCGGTGGACTGGCGAGGGAGCGGTTTGGCGAAACCAACCGTTTTCTTAGCCATTTACTGCCCAGGGATTGTCCCATCCTTTCCATTTTTCTCCTCGTTTGCAACCTTTGCGATAAAACCTATACTGGGGTTATCCGCAAGAGCGTTTATTTTTGACCTGGCATCAGGCTATTGCCTCATGTAGCCCAACACCGAAACCTTGGCTATGAAAAAATCCCAAATTCTGATTCCTCTACTGTCGCTTCTGGCGCATTCCCTTTTTTCTCAGAGCCCGATTATTCTCCCCAATCCTTCCTTTTGCTATGACCTTGGGGCGATTCGCGATTTTACCTGCCCCAGCAATAGCGGGTACTACGATCCCAACCGGTTCGTCATCCGGGTGATCGATGCTCCGGGAACCGCTTTGGGTACGGATGTGTACTTGAAAGAAGTCCGTCTGATCGTTCAGCACACCTGGGTTGCAGACCTGGAGATCCGGCTGGTTTCACCGGGCGGAAAATCGGCGCTCCTCACTGCCGATAACGGAGGAGGAGAGAACAACTACGGCGTGCCGGCTTTCCGGGACTGCGGCTCTTTTGCCTCCTTCTCTATGGCTTCCTGCGACCCGATCCCTCCAACCGGCGCGCCGTATATTTCCCAGCCCTATCTTCCTCAGGAGAGTTTTTATGTTTTCAACGACAGCGTGACCAGTCCGGTAGGGGACTGGACCCTGTTGATTTGCGACGACACCGAACAGGATTCCGGCCGCCTTCACTTTGTCGAATTGGTTTTTGAACCTATCGAATGCCTGCCGGTGACCGGCATCCAGGTGCTGGGGCAGGATACGACTTCTCTGGTGCTGGAATGGTTCCCGGCCGATGGGTGCGCCCAGGCGCAGACGTATTTGGAGTATGGGCCGAAAGGATTTACTCCCGGAGCGGGAAGCAGCGCGGGGCCTCAGGGAACCGTGGTACTCGCTGGATGCCCTCCCTTTGTGCTGACCGGGCTTGCGCCGGATTCGGATTACGATATTTATTTGCGAAAAACCTGCGGCCCCGGCAGATTTTCCGGTAATTCCTGCCCCGTGGGAATCCGCACCGCCTGCCTTCCCCCCGGGCCTTCCGTGGTGGAGGAGTTTGACCAGGCGGGCAATTCCTTGCAGTCCCTTTGCGGGGATACCTGTTCCTGGGAAGGAATTTGGAAAAACGACGCTCAGGGTACCTTTGACTGGATCCTGTATAGCGGCAAAACGCCAACCCAAGGTACCGGCCCTTCCGCCGGCGTTTCCGGAGCGGGCAAATATGTCTATCTGGAGGCCAGTGGAAACCAATGCCAGGGCGAGGCTATCCTGAGTTCGGGTTGTTTTCAATTGAACAAACGGGGCTCGGACGCCTGCCATTTTTCCTTTTATTACCATATGTGGGGTCCCAATACCGGATCTTTAAAGCTGGAAGTTTCCCAGGATGGCGTTCGGTGGGACTCCCTTTGGCAGCAATCCGGAGACCAGGGAGATTCCTGGCACAAAGCCTACCTTTCGCTCAGCCCTTATCCCGATGGCGCTACCCTGCAGTTTCGCTTTACGGGGAAAAAAGGCAGCGGTCCTTTGGGCGATATCGCGCTCGACCGGATCGCCGTCCATGGCTCGGTTTACCTTGGCCCGGCTTCCGTCTCCTTTTATGCAGATGCAGATGGAGACGGGTACGGGAATCCGGATCGGACGGTTTGGTTATGCGCTGAAAACCCTCCGGCAGGGTATGTGCGGCAAAGCGGAGATTGCAACGATCAGGACCCAGGGATTAATCCCGCAGCAGCTGAAGTTCCTTGCGATGGCATCGACAACAATTGCAACGGAATAGAAGACGACGTCTTTCTGCCCCCTCCCCTGGTAATCAGCGATACGATTTGTTCCGGCGATTTACCGGTTCTGCAGGCTTCCCCGGTACTTGGAGATTTTGTTTTGTGGTATGCCCAGCCGGTTGGAGGCGACGGGATCGCGGTTTCAGAGCTTTTCTATCCGGATATTCCCCCTTCCCAGGATGGAGGGAAGAACGTATACCGCTTCTATGCAGAAGCGGTGGATGCTCAATTTCGCTGCTTTTCTTCTCAAAGAGCGGAAGCGGTGGTCGTCGTGAACCCTTTGCCGGAAGGTAGCCTTGCTCAGGAGCCTGGTTTCTGCCCCCTGGCACGCCGTTTGACCTGGGCGGACTGGTGATTCATGATGCGCATTTGACCGGCGCCATCGCTTCGTTCCATGCAGGGCTCCCGGCTACCCCTATGAACCGGTTATCTTCCACTATCGTCCAGCCGGAAGCCAACCAAACCTATGCCTTTTTGCTGACCAGCCCGGATGGGTGCACGGATTCCGATACGTTTGTATTGGTCAAACGGCAGCCGCCTTCCTTGAAACTGCTCCCTTCCGATTCCTTTTCCATCTGTACCGGGTCTGCAAGGGATATTCAGGTAGTAGCTTCGGCGGGGGCAGGAGGGTACCGGTATATTTGGAGTAACGGTTCGGAAAGCGCGCAGACCAAGGCTGTTGCAGGCCCGACGCCTGGCACGCGGCTGTCGTATGCTGTCCGGGTAACGGATTCCCTGGGGTGCGCTGCCACCGATAGTCTGTTGGTGTATACGATCAGCAGTATCGATTCCCTGCGCAGGCAGGTAGTGGATGTGAGCGCTTGTAATGCGGCCAACGGACAACTGATTCTGACGCCCCTGGATGGCGTTCCCCCTTTCAGCTACCGGTGGGAAGGAAGCCAGGGGGTGGCTGGGGATAGCCTGGATGTGGCCACCGTGCCATTTATCCTCCGCGGGCTGGCTCAAGGCGCCTACCGGGTTACGATCACCGACCAATCCAATGAGCATTGCGCGTTTGTGATGCCCCCGGTCATTGTGAATGGCCCGGCTGCAGGGGTGCGAGACATTACGATTCAGCCCGTCACGTGCGCTGGTGCATCCAGCGGCTCCATCTGTATTCAATTGACAGGAAACGGAAACCCTTCTTTTTTGTGGAGCAACGGAGACACGACCGCCTGTGCAGAGAACCTCGCTGGCGGACTTTATTCGGTGACGATTTCAGAAAACGGATGCGTAACGGTGCTAAAGGATTTGGCCGTCTCCGAGGCGTCTCCATTGAAGATCCTGGCGGAAACCAGCCCGGCGTCCTGTCATAACTCGAGAGATGCCTCCATCCGCCTGTCGGTCTTTGGCGGCGGCGGCGGGTACCAGTACCGGTGGAACAACGGGTTTTTGCTCAAAGACCTTCAGGGAATTCTGCCCGGAACCTACTCCGTAACCGTAACGGATGTGGACGGATGCACCCTGGCCCAAAGTATCCAGGCGCCCGCTCCGGCGCCGTTGACCATCCACCTGGATTCCTTGTCGGACATTCGCTGCAACGGGGAAGAAAATGGAACGTTGCTGGTTTCCGGACAGGGCGGCGTTCCTCCTTATCAGTTGAAGTGGAGCGATGGGAATTCAGCCCCCTACCGTTCCCAACTGGGAAAAGGGAACTATGCGCTGCGCATCACAGACTTTAACCGGTGTACAGCGGAAAGAACATTCACCATTCAGGAACCAGCTGCGTTAAGCGTTTCTATGGAGCTGATTCAGCCGCCCCGGTGCCAGGGGGACACCTCCGGCGTTCTGGAAGCCAGGGCTTCCGGAGGAACGGGGCCCTACCTGTATTTTTGGAATACGGGAGCGGTAGCCAGCCGCCTGGACCGGGTGGGTACCGGCGACTACTGGGTCATTGCCCGGGATGCGAACGGATGCACTTCCGATACGGCGTGGATCCGCGTAGAAACCTTGTCGCGCCTGGATTGGAATGCGAGTGTGGCGCCTCCATTGTGCAGCGGGCGTTCGGACGGCGCCATTGAACTCATGCCCCAGGGTAGCGGGCCTTTTCAATTTCATTGGGAAAACGGAGAAATGACCGCCACCCTGGCGGGTGTCCCGGAAGGAACTTATGCAGTTCAGGTTATTGATGCGCAAGGGTGCGAATACGATACCACTTTCCAGCTTAAGGCGGCTGAAGTGCCGATCCAAATTGGCATTACGGCTATTCCACCGTCTTGTTCAGGCGGAGGGGACGGCCTGATTTCGCTACAGCCGCTTCAAGTAACCTATCCTCCCTTAAAGTACGTTTGGGAAAACGGATTCCGGGAGAAGGACCGGAAAGGATTGAAAGAGGGGCTCTATAGCGTGGCGATTGAGGATGGCGCGGGGTGTACATTAGTCCTCGACAGCCTGGCATTGCTGGGGCCTCCGCCTTTGCGTTATGAGTTGATCGCGCAGGGGGAGATTGTATGCCAGGGAGACAGCACCGGGTTCCTGGAACTGGCGGTAAGCGGAGGGGCGCCTCCGTATTCCTATGTTTGAAAGGGGCAACTGCACAGACGCCATCGGTGTATAATCTCAAAGCCGGGCAGTATCAGGTCTTCATTCAGGATCAAAAAGGATGCCCGCTGAATGCCAGTTTTCGCCTCACCGAACCAGAGGCTATTAATATTGGGGTTGACGTCAAAATCGGGAATATTTGCCTTGGGGATACGACCAACCAGCTGAAAGCAGAAATTACCGGCGGCGCCCCTCCCTATACCCTTAGGTGGAGCAATGGGAAAAGTGATCCGGTCTTGAATAATGTTTCCCCGGGCGATTATTTTCTGGCGGTACGCGATGGCAATGGATGCCAGAAATTGTACGCTTCTGCCAAAGTCCGGGATAGAGGAAAGCCGCTGGCTTTGCTGAATTTCCAGGCCCTGGATATCAGTTGTTTTGGGGAGCGGGATGGACGGCTTTCGGCTTCGGTTTCCGGGGGGACGCCTCCCTATACCTATTTTTTCGGAGGCACTTCCTCCATCATAAAAACCAATGAGCCCGTTTATACGCTGGGCGGGTTGGGGCCGGATAGCAAATACTACGTGGTGGTTTCAGACGGGCAGGGATGCCAGGTGCAGTCGGATCTCAAGCCCATTCGGGAGCCTTCTCTGTTGAGCGTCCGGAGGGACAGCATCAAATCGGTGGCTTGCTCCGGCACCAACACGGGCGCCATCTTTGTAACGGCAAGCGGGGGAACCCGCCCGTATGCGTTTAACTGGTTTGAGATGGCTACCGGCCGGGAAGTAGCCACCACGGAAGACCTGGTCTCCTTTCGGAGCGGAACGTACCGGTTGGTTGTTACGGATGCCCGGTTGTGCAGCGATACGTTGTCCGCTGTGACGATTCCTTCCAAAACAGCGGTAAAACTGGACCAGGTTGCCGTCAATCCGGTACTCTGTAAAGGCGACTCCACTGGCGCCATTCAGGTGGTCCTTTCCGGAGGCAGAGCCCCATACCGGATTTTTTGGAATGGGGTATTAGGCACAGCTCAACTTTCCAAGGCAAAGGCCGGGGCATACGAGTTGGCCGTGGTAGACTCCGATAGCTGCCGCACGGTTTTTCCCTTGATTTCCATTTCAGAACCCGCCGAAAAAATCCTGGTGGGGGAAACGGTCTTTCCCTCGAGTTGCCTGGGCAGGCCCGACGGCGGCATTGAGGTGACGGTTCAGGGGGGGCTGGCTCCTTACCAACTCGTTTGGAGGGATGGAGCCGGAAAGCTCCTTGGTGTGGATACCCCCAAAATTGGCGGCTTGCCTAAAGGCGACTATGATTTGATGGTCACCGACAGCAACCGGTGTGTGCGCCACTTTCTGTTCCAGTTGCCAGAGACCCCACCCCTGCATTTGCGCTTTGTGATCAGCCCGCCTTCCGGCGCCCAGCCAGATGGAGCAGCGCAGGCGGTGGTGGAGGGAGGTACTCCTCCGTACCGATATACCTGGAACACTGGGGATACGACGGCGCTGCTGGATTCTGTTCCTGCCGGAGTGTATACCCTGGCAGTCGCGGACAGCCGGCTTTGCGGCGCCCTGGACTCGGTCCAGGTGGTTCCGGTAATGGTTCGGACGAGCCATTGGGTCCGGGAAGCCCGGTTGTATCCCAACCCGGCGAGTACGGTGGTGCGATGGGAATTGGACTTGGTCAACGCCCTCCCAAGTCTGGAGTGGCGCATGCACGATGCTTATGGGAGGGAGGTCTTATACGGTACCCTTCCCAAAGGGCCCCGGATCGTCCGGGAAATTCCGGTCGAAGGTTTGCCGAGTGGGTGGTATTCGCTGAGTCTGAGAAGCGCCGGGGTGTTGGTTTGGATTAGCCCGTTGCTGATCGGATACGACTAACTGGTTACTCGATAATCGCAAAGGTCGTTCTTCGGTTGGCCTGGTGTTGGTCTTCGGTGCAGCGGGCGCAAACGCAGGTCACCGCCGGTTGGGTTTCTCCAAACCCGCGGGCCTGAAGCCTGGCTGGATCGATGCCCGCTGCGATCAGGTAGTCTACCGCCGATTGCGCCCGTTTTTGGGAGAGTTCCAGGTTGTAGTTGTCATTGCCCCGGCAATCGGTATGGGATGCCATTTGGATCCGGATAGCCGGGTTGAGGCGTAGGTTTTCCGCCAGGGCATCCAAGGTGGGTTTGGCGTCGTCGCGGATATCCCATTTGTCGTAGTCGTAATAGATGTTTTCGAGGGTGATTTCCTTGTTCAGGAAAATCTTATCCAACACGATTTCCAGCTCGAACACTTGTTCCTCCGGGCCGGAAGTCAGTCCGATTCCCTTGGTAGTGAAGCGGCTGGCGTTGTTGAGGTAGTTTTCTTTGGAGGCCAGGAACTGGTAATCCGTTGCTTCGGCCAGGGGCAGGGAATAGGATCCTTCCTCGTTGACAGCCACGGTTTTCGGGGCCTTTCCATCCCGGATTTCCAGACTGGCGGCAGGAATAGGTTTTCTGCCCAGCACTTTGCTGTTTGGGTTGGCGGGGTCGGCGTAAATTTTTTCCAGAACGATGACGTCCAGCCGCATGCGGGGAGCAGCCGTTACCGGAGGGGTTGCCGGTTGGGGAGGGGCAGGGGGAAGTGGTAGTAATTCAAATTGGTACAGGTCGTCGTTACCTGCTCCATTGCCTCTGTTGGAAGTGAAGAAACCGGTTTGCAGGACTCCCTCTTTCAATGGGGCGTGGGGGTAGATGAGAAAGCCAAAATCGTCTCCGCCGGAATTGACGGGCGGTTTGAGGTTAAAAGCAGGGGCCCAATCCCCGATTTCATCCGGTAAGTGCGGAAGACGTCCAACCCGCCCATTCCTGGGTGGAAATCGGAAGAGAAGTACAGGGTATCGCCATCAATATAGGGAAATTGTTCATTTCCAATGGTGTTCACTGTGCGGCTAAGGACTTTGGGAGGAGACCAGCCTTCTTCCGTTCGATCGCTCACGTAGATATCGTACCCGCCCCAGCCATCCGGGTGATTACAGGAAAAATACAGCTTTTTGCCGTCTGCCGAAATGCTCGGATGGCCATAGTTGATGTTTGGCTCCTGGAACTCCAGAGGTTTGGGGGCGGTCCAGGTATTGTTGCGCAGGGTGCTGACCATGATCTGGCAATAGGCGTCTTCTTTTTTTCCTCCGGAGCAGCGGGTAAAGTACGCTTCCTGGTAATTGGCCGCGAAGGAAATAGCGCCTTCGTTATCGGTAGAATTCCAGGGCTGGCTGAAGTTCCGGACGGTTTGGTTTTCGAGGTTCACGACGAAAAGGTCGGAGAATTTGTTGCCCGTCCAGCCGTAAACGCCTTCTCCGGTGCTGGACGACCGGTCGGAGGTAAAAACCAGTTCTTTGTCGTTATACAAGGAAGGCGCATATTCGGCAGCCTGGGTGTTGAATTCCAGAAGGCTTACCCGGAACTCCGGGGTCTGGATTTTTTTCCACCCCATGGCGATATCACAGGTATTGATTTCCCTTCGGTATTCATACGGGCTTCCGATTTCAATCCCCAGGTTCTTGAAGGTTTCTTTGGCCTCTTCGTAGCGTTCCAGGCGTTTTTGGCAAAAAGCCAGTTCTCTGAGCGCATCCACGCCAAACTGGTTGTCATAGGCTTTCTGATACCAGTCGGCCGCCTGTTCGTCGCGGGTCAGAATCCGGTAGCTTTCCGCCAGTTTAAACGCGATTTTCCCTTTTCCAGCCGGGTTGGCGCTTTTTCGTAAGCTTTACTGAGCAACGGGATGGCGGTATGGTATTGTTTGCGCTCAAAAGCCGTATTGCCGTCTTTTATTTTCTGGCCATACCCCTGAAAGGAGAACGCCAGCAGGAGAAGAGACAAGAGTGAAGCCCACCGCATCATAAGCAATGAATTGATTGGCGCTAAGGTACGCCCGTTTCTTTTGTTAACGCAGGAATGGGGTCTTCGGTTTTTGGAGAGGATGTAAAGGGTGTAGAGGATGTAAAGGATGTAGGGGATGTAAAGGGTGTAGGGGATGTAAAGGATGTAGGGGGTTATGAAAAAATGGGCCTACACGCTTTTGTTCGCCGAAATCCTAAATTTCAGGGCCGGTCCCCTGACCGGCGCCTTGAGTGCTACGAACCGGATTGTTTGGAGCAATTGTCAATTGGAGGGGCTTTCAAGATCCTTTTTCTCCGGCCTCTAAAAACTTAAAAAGGGTTGAACCCGTTTTCTGGATTCAACCCTTTTGGCGTGCGTTTAGCAGATTATTTTCTTCGTCAGTTACTTCTGCAGGGCTTTGGAGGAAAAACCCTTGCCTTTGCCTGGCGTAGTGGTGACTTTAGCGGAAGAAGAGATCCGGTCTCCTTTAACAAAGTCGTGGACCAAGGAGGAGGCGACGAATACGGAAGAATACGTTCCAAAGCCAATACCAATCAGCAGGGCGAAAGCAAAGCCTTTAATGCTGGCGCCTCCGAAGAAAAAGAGGATGAATACGCTGAATAAGGTAGTCAAGCCGGTGATCAACGTTCGGCCAAGGGTACTGTTAATGGCGCCGTTGATCAGTTCGGACTTGTTTTTGTTTGGATAAAGATGCAAATGCTCTCTTACCCGGTCGTAGACAATAACGGTATCGTTGATGGAGTAACCGATCACGGTCAGGATAGCGGCAATAAACGCCTGGTCAATCTCGAGGGAGAACGGAACGATGCCCCGGAAGAGGGAGAACATCCCGAGCGTAATGAGGGTATCGTGGAACAACGCCACAACGCCGCCCAAGCTGAAGGACGCTTTGCTGAACCGGATAAAGATGTAGATAAAAATCACGAGCAGGGCTAGTCCACCGGCGATAAATGCGCTTTGCTTAATGTCGTCGGCAATAGTAGGCCCAACTTTAGTGGAAGAGGTGATATGGGTACCTTCTCCATCTGGATCGAGGAAGGACGTTTTGTTAATCTCTTTGCCGGAAGCCTGCACAACGCCTTCGTAAAGTTTTTCCAGTACGCGGTCCTGAGCATCTTCTCCGGTGTCGTTGATCAGGTAGCTGGTAACCACATTATAGGTGTTTTCTGTGTCTACCGCCTTTACGATGGGGTTATTGCCTTCAAAGGCGGTGCGCAGGGCACTGCGCAATTGGGCCACATTGACATTGGTTCCTTTCTCAAACGTCACGTTAAATGAATAGCCCCCTTTAAAGTCCACGCCAAGTTCAAATCCGCGAATGGCCATAGAGCCGATACTCAGGACCAGAAGCGTACCCGAAAAATATAGGCATATTTACGCATCCCCATCCAGTCGTAGTTTGCATGTGCGAGGACGTTTTTGGAGAACCCGCGGTAGAAGGTAAACTCTTTGCCTTTGGTTGTCCTCCAGTCCATGACCATGCGGCTGACGAGCACGGCGGTGAACAAAGAGAAAAGAATACCGATAATGAGCACCACGGCAAACCCTTTGATGGGGCCGAGACCGAAGTAAGCAAGCACCGCCCCCGTAAGCAGGGTAGTGACGTTGCCGTCGATAATAGCCGAATAGGAATGCTTGAATCCTTCCACAATCGAGGTGAGCAAGGTTTTTCCTGCCCGTAACTCTTCCCGGATCCGTTCAAAAATGATCACGTTGGCGTCTACGGCCATACCGATCGTCAGTACGATACCGGCAATACCGGGCAGGGTGAGTACCGTTCCAAAAGAGGATAACGCGCCGATGATGAAAAACAAGTTGAGCATCAATGCAAGGACGGCGACAAAACCAGCGCTGCCGTAGTACAGGATCATAAATCCAGATACCGTGAGGAAGGACAGGATGAGCGAGAGCATACTCTTGTTGATGTTCTCCTGACCCAAGGATGGGCCCACGAGGGCTTCCTGAATGATGCGGGTCTCGGCGGGGAGTTTACCTACCTCGAGGATACTGGCCAAGTCCTGGGCTTCCTGAAGGGTGAAGTTGCCCAGGATTTGGGTATTGCCTCCGGGGATGGGCTCATTTACGCCGGGGCAGGAAACGACTTCGGCGTCGAGGGTGATCGCTACCTCGCGGTTGTTGTCGTTAGCTGCTTTGGTGGTCATATCTTTCCAAATGCGGGCGCCTTCGTTGTCCATCCCGAGCACGACGACGGTCTGGCCGGTGTTGGGGTCCGGATCGGCGCCTGCACGGGTCACGTTGTCGCCGGTAAGTTTGGCGTCAGCACGGCCCCCTTCATGCCGGATGGCGTGGAGTTGGTACAGCGTGGTGGGTTTGCGGGTTTTCGCATCGGGGATCGGGTCGCGCGTCCAGTGAAAGGTCAGGTCGCGTGGGAAGAGGGCGCGCACTTCCTCGCGGTTGAGCAAGGTGTCGATGTAGTCTTTCTGATTGCGGTCGGCGACGCCCATGACCGCCAAGCCGTAGCTGGCGGCGGTATTGGCGCCGTTGAGGGTGAAGATGTCGAACAACGGCCCCTGGTTCACGTTGACCGGGTTGTACACCGTGTCGAGCTTGGCAATCTGGCTGCTGTCGACGTTGCCCAGGCTGTCGGCCGCGTAGCTGGTGTCGATGCGGAGGATTTCTTTTTTGATCTCGCCGGAGCCAATGGTGCGTGCCAGGGTAGCGTTGGCGTCCACGAAGGCCTGTTGGATCGTAGACCCGGCGGGGTTGTTGGGGTTGACGGGATCGGTGATCCGGTACACGTCCCAGAATTCCAGTTTGGCGGCAGCCTGGAGGAAGGTCCGCGCGCGCTCGGGGTTGTCAATGCCGGGCAGCTCGACCAAAATGAGGTCGCGGGCCGCATCGAGCGACACGTTGGGCTGAGTGACGCCCAGTTTATCGATCCGCTGCTTGAGCAGTTCGAAGGTGCGGCTCACGGTTTCGTTGGCTTTTTGCCGCAGCAGGCGGACGACTTCTCCATCCGACGCTTCGAAAGTAATCTCCTCGCGGAGGGATTCGTTACGGGCGAAGATCGGCGCCATAGGCTGGCCCCCGCCTATCTCCCGGAACGCGGTCGCAAACAGGGTGATATAGTCGGTGGTCGCATTCGCCTGGTCTTTGCTGGCGCGCTCCAAAGCGGCGAGAAACGCTGGGTCATTGCTGTTGTTCGATAGCGAACGGATGAATTCTTTCAGGTCCACCTGCAGCACGACGCTCATCCCCCCCTTAAGGTCAAGACCCAGCGCGAGCTGGCTGCCTTTCAGATCCTGATAGGTATAGCTCTTCAGGAGTGGGATATTCAGAATCGTCTTGCTGGATATGGAATCCAGATATTTTGTGCGGGCCGCTTTGTACACCGCATTGCGCTGATCGGCCGGCGCGTTTTTGCTCACTGCCTGGGCGAAGACTTCCGCCTTTTTTTCTTCCCGGGTGGTGGGAATGGTCAGCATAAACTGAACCAACGTCACCAAAACCATGATCACGAGGAAAAACCTAACAACTCCTTTACCTTGCATAGCTTCCGCTTTTCTGAGTAACTTTTATTTTCTAAAAAACTGCGCAAATATAAGCGTTTTGAAGAATTGTATAGGGAAAAGATCGGCTTTTACTTTCCATTTTGAAAATGGGGCTTTGTAGATGCCTGTGCAAGCCCGTTTCCCGGCTCATACAGGCGGGCAAAAAAAGCGAAAAAGCCCGGGTTCTCTTTGGCGGTTTGGGCAGTAGGGCCTATCTTACGGAAAGATTTACCCTCAAACCAAAAAACAAGACTATGGGACTGTTTTCCTTTCTCAAAAATGCAGGCGCCAAGCTATTCAAGCGCAAAACGACCGAAGCCAAAACCGAACAGGAACGCATCGAGATCAAAGAAGCCAACGTCCATGAGCTCAAAGCCGCCGTCTCTGCGCTTGGCATCGAGATCAAAGATTTTCATGTAGATATCGATGGGGGCACCGTCCTGGTTTTTGGCGAAGTAGACTCCCAGGCCAACAAAGAGAAAGTCATTCTCACTGTAGGTAACGTGGAGGACGTGGAGTTTGTCGACGACCGCATGACGGTTGCTGTTCCGGAACCGGAAGCCGACTTCTACGAAGTGAAAAAGGAGATTCCTTGTCCAAAATAGCCAAACAGTACTACGGCAACGCTATGAAGTATCCGGTGATCTTCGAAGCCAACAAACCTATGCTCAAAGATCCCGACCTCATCTACCCCGGGCAGGTGCTGCGGATTCCGAAGCTGGATTGATTTTAGGGAGCAGGGAGCAGGGATTAGGGAGCAAGGGAGCAGGGAGCGTTTGGCACAAGGCCTGCTCCCTGCTCCCTAATTCCCTGCTCCCTGAAATCAATTGACCATATTCTGCGGCGCTCCCTGCAGGAAGGCGTGGACGTTCTCCACGGTCATTTCGAGGAGGCGCATGCGGGCTTCCCGTCCGGCCCAGGCGAGGTGGGGGGTGATCAGGCAGTTGGGCAGGGAGAATAGAGGATGGTTCGTCCGAGGCGGTTCGACGCGGAGGACGTCCAGGGCAGCGACGGCAGGGCGGCCGGACTGCAGGGCTTCTGCCAGGTCTTCCTCGACGATGAGCTCACCGCGGCCGGTGTTGATTAGAATAGAGGTGGTTTTCATGCGCCGGAGCAGTTCGAGGTTCACGATGTCGCGATTGTCTGCGGTGAGTGGGGCGTTCAGGCTGACGACGTCGCTGGCAGCAAACAAATCCGGCAGGTTGACAAACGTGACCCCGGTGCGGGCGTCGCGTTCGGGATGTTTATGGGTAGCCAGGACGCGCATGCCAAACGCGAGCGCGATAGCGGCTACTTTCTGGCCAATCCTTCCAAAGCCATAGATTCCCATGGTTTTG
The DNA here is from genome assembly GCA_016713275.1 of Haliscomenobacter sp. Taxonomy (GTDB): domain Bacteria; phylum Bacteroidota; class Bacteroidia; order Chitinophagales; family Saprospiraceae; genus JADJPL01. The sequence continues at coordinate 338,938 of JADJPL010000004.1, read as the reverse complement.
CCCTGTAGTTCGAAGATGGGCTTCTTCCAGTAGCAGAAATCCGGCTGGCTGGACCAATCGCCCTTTTTGACGCTGTCGCTATGTAAGGCAACGTGGTTGCTGCATTCCAGCAATAAGGCAAAAACGTGCTGAGCAACGGAGGAGGTGCCATACCCGAGTACGTTGCACACCGTTACCCCCCGCTCGGTGGCTGCCTGAAGGTCGATATTATTGAAGCCGGTAGCGGTTACGCAGATGCATTTTAGCCTCGGAAGCTGAAGAATAATTTCCCGGCTAATGAGGATCTTGTTTACCAAAATAATATTTGCATCCTTTGCACGTTCGATAATCTCGGAGGGCGAACTGCGGTCGTAAACATGCGTTTCCCCAAGCAGCCGGAGCGGCGCCCAGGAAAGGTCTCCGGGATTGAGCGTGTGCCCGTCCAAAACGACAATTACAGGAGGTTGCCCGTTCAAAGTTGTTTGCATGGCTATGGTTTCATTCCTTTGGCCATACAAGGTACGGCGTAAACTAATTGCCTTGTATGGAGAATAAACCACAAAATTTGAAAGCTGTCCTCAACGACTGGAAGTTGGTTCTTCTGGCTTGCCTTACCCTCGGGCTGGCGCCATATTACCCCGAGCCGCATATCTTAAGCAAACTTCGCTGGGTAGGCAGCGGGGCAAAAGGAATGCTGGTGAGGGATCTGGCAGACCTGGCGGTGCATGGCATTCCCTGGCTTCTGCTCATCCGCCTGGTTGCCCGTAGCCTTTTTTATTCTGTTTTCCCAAAAGATCTTTCGGGGAAAGCATAGCGTTGAAAAATGTATTTTTAATATTTGTTTCAGAATATCTTTAGTTTTCAACAGGTGGACTTTGGACATATGGAACTGGAATGGAAGTATGCTGTAGTTTCCCTGCTCCCTGCTCCCCTGCTCCCTACTCTCTAACATCTAAAAAAAAACGTCGACCGGCACATGAAAGGCAATTTGTGGAAATCATGGAACAGGTTACTTCGGTTCGCGCTGGCTGCGGCAATCTCCCTGTCCGGCTATGATGCGTTCGGCCAGTATGCTATTGTGGCCTTGAAGTAGAATCTTGGGCGACCCCCCCAATTTACCTTCCTCTGACTTTAATCTGAATTCCTCGTATTTATACCTCGTCAATGGGCAAAGCCTTCAGCGGGTATTCGAAGGAGAGGGGCTGCAAAGCAGGGAGCGCAAGGAAGTGGGACTGAAAAAAAGGGGATTATCCGCAGTACATGTACCTCGCCATGACCATTAAGGATCCGGTGCAGGGAAGGGAATGCGCTGACCGTGCCGCTGATGATCCACGATATGCGCAACCCGGCGACGGTTTCCCGGCTTCTGGAGTACGGAGGCCGGTTTCTGGAAAATATTCCGGATGAGGTGCTCAAAAACGGGGACATCGTAGCCAAAGTGAAATTTGAAGCGATCAAAACCAATACCGCCAGCGAGTTCTGGAAGAAAACGGCGGAAATCTCCGTCGATCTGGGCAAAACGGCCACCAATCTCCTGAAAACGTCCCTGGCAGGTCCTTTCCTGGCCCTGACGGAACAGATTATCCCGCAAATTGACAAAGGCCTGCGGTCCATGGAGCAAGTCAACGATCCGCAAAAAATCTCCAGCGAGTTTTTTATCAAGCTGCTATCCAAAGAACTCAGCGCGTTGTACGAGGAACGGGTCGTTTCGGCCACGCTTTACCGGATTCATTGGGATATCGATAAACCGCCGCGCTCCAAGTATTTCCAAAGCGCAAACCCGCAGAAAACCGACGACCTCCGCAAACTGGTCAATAATGTCTCTACCCCATATTTCCTGGTGATCAATACCAAATCAGAGTACAACACCGATCACTCCGAAATGGTATACAACCAGTCCTATATCGATAAAAAAGCCAAGGATTTCCGGAAGGTCCAGAACCCGAACAAAAAAGAGGTGGAAAAGGAGTTCCTGGAATCCCTCAAACTGGCGGTAGAACTGCGGAAGCAGATCGATCTGTTTCAGTCCAGCCTGAATTCCAAATACACCGATTGGCTGGCCTACTCCCGTATCATTGACCTGTATTACGAGATCCGGAACCTGAAGAACCAGGAAACCGTCAAATTGAGCAAGCAAGACCCGATTACAAGGGATAAATACATCCGCCTGTACTCCAATGTGATGAACGACGTGGATCTTTGGTTTGGCACTGAATTGCTGGAGGGAAAGAATGGTGCAATACCTTCAATCACCCCGGGAATTACCTTCCCCAACAGGCGGATGTGAAAACCCTGTACAGGGATATCGAGTTGCTTGATTTTTTCCGGGACAGGGTCCGGCAAATGGAGATTCAGGGCAAGCTGCCTAAAGAAATTGAGTCGCTAAGCACGTATTCGCTTACTGCGAATAAGCTGCTGGACCTCGAAAATGCCCTCTTCGACGCCGGGTTCCAACCTAAGGACGGGATGCAGGTGGAGGAAAAAAAGGAATGGCTGCTGAGCCAGGCCTCCAAAGTGTACCCGCTTTGCCAAACCTGTGCCAAACGCGTAGGCGAACGGATTGCCGCTATTGAAAACGCCACCCACGAGCAAAATCTGCGCAAATTCCGGGATTACTCGGTCGAATATTATGCTCAACTGGAATGCTTCGACGAAGTGGTGCAGGCGTTGGACCAGTTTCTGCGGACTTCTGCCGATTCGGCGGGCGTTTCGCCGGCCATTCTGGAGTCGGTTAAGCAGGACCGGGAAGACCTGCTCAAGTTGTCGAATACCTATGTGCGGATCTTTTCCCGCGACTTTACGGCGCTTCCGCCGAAAGAATTGTCCGACCTCATCCAGCAATACCAGATGAACCGGGAGAAATTCCTGGTGATCCTTCAGCGGCTTCGGGGGCCGGTGCTTCCTCCCGACGGGGTTCCCTGCATGCTCCGGCCTTGAGAAACGGGCATCGAAAAAAATAGTCCCGGTACGCTTGACCGGTTGGATGGAATGTTTATAACTTTGTCCTCTGTTTTTGAATTTCTCAGGAACCAGAGGAGGAGTTCAAATGCCCATGATCGGCCGGATATACAAGCTACTCACTTTAGCGTCTTTTGTCCTATTAGTATATGATTTTGGATACGACCAAGGTCCGCAACAACAACGGTGGGTTCTTTCGGGGTACCTCGTGAGTACGATTTTTTTACCGGGTTTGAACTCTACCGGGTCTTTTCGCCCAACGAGAAAAGCCACCTCCTCAATATTCTGCGCCTGGTTCTTCCCAGCATTACCTTTGTGATCATTCTCATCGCCTGGCTGTTGGAGCCGGTCACTCTGTTTGGGGCGATCGTTCAGTTTGAGGTTCTTTTTTTTCTGAACGTATTGCTGTTGCTGGTCTTTGAATTCACTATCTACATCAGCCGCTTATATACCCGGGCCTTGTCGCCTGCGTTCGTCTTTGCCTCCAGTTTTGCGGTGCTGATTCTGTCCGGAACGCTCTTGCTGAAACTGCCGAATGCTACCGTGCAGGGCATTTCCGTGCTGGATGCCCTATTTACTGCGACGAGCGCTGTCAGCGTCACCGGCCTGGCGGTGGTGGATACAGGAACGTATTTCACCCGGATGGGGCATTGGATCATTCTGGGGCTTATCCAATTAGGAGGATTGGGCGTTCTGACGCTGACGACCTTTTTTGCTTATTTCTTTAAGGGGTCTTCTTCTTTCCAGGAAGACCTTCATATCAAGGATTTTCTAAGCTCAGAAACCTTGGGAGGGCTCCTGGAACTGTCCATAAAAATTGTGGTATTTACCCTGGGAATTGAGCTGGCGGCGGCCTGTCTGGTTTTTTTTAACCTGCCGGAAGGTTTTTTTGAAACCCTCGACGATCGGTTGTTCTTTTCGCTTTTCCATGCGGTATCCGCCTTTTGCAACGCCGGTTTTTCCACGTTGACCAATGGGTTGTACGAGGGCCCTATGCGGTTCAGTTACAACGTGCATTTGGCGATCGCTTTTTTGGTTGTCACCGGAGGGATCGGCTTTAATATCGTATTTAATATTTTTGTATACGCCCGCTTTAAGGCGCTCAGCTGGTACAACCGGTTTGTTCTCAGGCTCCCCAAATACCATAAAACGGTACGGTTGGTGACGCTGAACACCAAAATCGTGCTGTATACGACGGGGGCTTTGATCCTCGCCGGAACGGTTCTGTTCCTGATTCTGGAACAAAAACACACCCTGGCAGAGCATCCTTCGTGGTGGGGCAAGCTGGTAACCTCCCTTTTTGGGTCAATTACCCCCCGAACGGCGGGGTTCAATACGGTGAATATGTCCGAACTGGCAGTGCCCACCGTGATTATTACCATTTTGTTGATGTGGATCGGCGCTTCGCCGGGTTCGACCGGGGGCGGGATCAAAACCAGTACCTTTGCCCTGGCTTCCTTGAACATCTTCACCACCGCTTCCGGAAAGAATCGCGTCGAGCTGGGATCCAGGGAGGTGCCTCAGCACTCCATCAACCGGGCATTTGCTATTATCAGTTTGTCCTTAATCGTTATTGGTATTGGCATTTTACTGATTACTACGGTAGAGCCAGGGCTGGATTTCATGCATATTGCTTTTGAAGTGTTCTCCGCTTACAGCACGGTGGGGTTGAGTTTGGGAATTACCACGGGATTGTCTGATTTTAGCAAGTTTGTCCTCATCTTCGTTATGTTCGTAGGCAGGGTGGGGTCGCTCAACCTGCTGATTGGCATGATCAGGCAAACCAAGAGCTTACCGTACCGCTATCCGCAGGAGTCGGTACTGATCAACTGATCTGCTTTTAAAAAGATAACCGAACATGAAAATCATCATTTTTGGCATAGGAAACTTTGGGGCTTCGCTGTCCATGCAGCTTTCTGAAATGGGGCATGAGGTCATTGCCATCGATAAAAACCCCGACAAGGTAGAGATGATCAAAGATCAGGTCACGCACACGATCTGTCTGGATTCCACCAATCTGGTTGCCTTGCGGAGCTTGCCGCTTCGGGATACCGATGTGGCTATTGTAGGGATCGGCGAAAACGAAGGCGCATCGATTCTCACGACCGCCAATCTCAAAACCTTGGGCGTGCCGAGGGTAATCAGCCGGTCCATTTCTCCCACCCACGAAACGGTGCTCGAAGCCATGGGGATCGACGAGATCCTGCACCCCGAGCAGGACGCGGCCGAGCGCCTGGCGAAAAAACTGAACCTGCGCAGCGCCATTGAAACGTTCGACCTCGACCCCAACCACTCGGTAGTCGAATTGGAACTCCCGCATGCCTTCGTGGGCAAAACCGTGGTCGAAGTAGATATGCGAAAAAACCACAACCTGAATATCGTGACCGTCATCCGCAAACGACTCAAGCGCAACTTGCTGGGCATCAACAAAGTAGCCTACGTTGCGGAAGGCGTCGTCAAACCCGATACCCGCTTTGAAGAAGGGGATATCCTGGTGGTGTTCGGAGCGAATACGGATATCCAGAACCTTTGCAAGCATCAGGGGAGCAAATGGTCGTAGGAATAATCAGAGGGTTTTCAGGTATTCGATCAGGGCTTTCCGCTCCGCTCCGCTGAGCTTGTCTCCAAAATAATGGCCGCTGTTGGCATATCCCGGAATGGACGTGTCGTAGGTCCATTTGCCTCCGCTTCGGTTTTTGGCTTTGTATTTCCATCCCACCTTTTCGTAATCGTAATCCCGGGAGTCGCCGCTGCGCTCCCATCGGTTGGGGCGCTGGCTGCTGTTCAACAGATCATCCAGGGTGGGCACCGACCCGTTGTGGAGGTAAGGGGCGGTGGCCCAGACCCCGTCCAGCGGGGGCGCGATATAACCGGCTTCCGGTTCGAACCGGCTTTGAGGCAACGAAGTCCCAAACCAGCTCTGGTTGTACCACGAAACGATGGGCGCCTGGACGGCGTAAGTAGCATAATACGGATCGGTGCGAATCACGTCCAGGGCAACCACTTTATTCGGGTACGATTCGGTTGCCCCATATACGCCGTGGCAGGAACTGCAATGCGCCTCAAAGAGGGCTTTCCCCGAGGCTGCGAGGCCAGGATCGGTAGGGTAGGGGAAAGCAGGCGGCTCCAGGGTGCGCAGCCAGGCGACGACATCCTTGAAGTGTTCCACCGACTTTCTGGCTGCCGCGCTATCCGGAATTCCCAGCACCGAAGCCTGGAAGAGCAGCTTGGAGAAATCGCCCCGTCCTACTGCCGTATAATACAACGCGTTCTTTTTCTGCACATTCCACAACGGAGGGACATCGGTGGCTATCGTATACGAAGGAAGCGGATACAGCGGGGCCCCAGTATAGGTCAGGTCGGTTGGGTCCCGGTAGGCGGTGCAGGCTTCCGCCAGGTGGGCGGCTGGATTGACGCCCGGCTGGTTGGTCCGGATATGGGGCGCCATCGCGTTGAAATAATGGTCGAAATCTTCAAATGCCTCCCATTCCGGGGAAGTTTTTCCGTAAGCTAGTTTCATCGCAAAGCGCAAGCCTTTGCCAAGCGGTTTGAGGTTGCGGCGATAATCGGAAAAGGAGTTCCCCAAGCCCAGGATGATCTTGCCTTCGAAGGCGCTGGCGTGACAGGTGAAGCAATTTCCGTTTCCGACCAGGGTCCCGTTTTTGGCCGGGAACACATTGAGCGCGTAGGGAACCTGGGCGTTGGTTCCCATTCGCTGAAGTACCGTGTCCGGGCTTTTGGCAATCCGCTTTTCCAGAAGGGCAAAAGGTACGCCAGAACCAATATAATCCCCATAGATCAGGTAGTCCCACCCTTTTTCCGGATCCCCGCCCGGCGATTGCGGACTTGGCGGAATAACCTTAGTCTTCCACGACGTTTGATATGCCGGCGCAGGAAGGTCGCGGTAGGTTTGGCAGGCTACCGCCACAAGGGCGGCGGCCAAAAGGAAATAGACCTTTTTCATGGAGGGGCAATTTTAGGATGGTCAACGGATTTCGCCCCGCAAAGTTTACGGTTGGATGGAATTTTGCCTCTGCCGAAGGATTGCGGCCCCGGTTGTTTACATGGACTCGATAAACGCCGCGATCGCCTTGGCGTCAGAAGCCGTTTCGAGAACCTCATCGATAAGGATCAGGTGCAAAAAGAACTGGTCGTTTGGCATGTCCGAGAGAAAGGCTTCCTGAAAGAAAAACTGGACTTCGTCGAAGTTGGAGCAAAGCAAAAGCTGGTACTGGGAGGTTCTGGGATCAAAGACCACCAAATAATGGGCCGATTCCGATTCAATGGCTTTTAGGTACAACAGGATCGGATAATCGAAAAAAGGAACCCTCCAGAAACCGAACAAATTGGCTTCGAAGAGGGGATAATAATAGGAGAAATGGGCGATTCCCCTGGCTTTTAGTTCAGCAGAAAGGCTGTCCAGGCATGTTTTCATTTTCTTCATGGGAATCTCTTCCTCGGGTAAGTTGCGGAAAGGGAGCCATTCATTTCCCCGAAGGTCCAGGTAGTCTACGTTGCCAATACGCAACTTGTAGTCGAAGCGGCGGAACCCGGGAACGACATAGCCCGGATAAAAAAAACGGTAATTGTTTTTCTGGGCATAAACGATCTCCATGAGCATCGTATAAAGCCCCAGGCTATATTGCCGGTATTCCGGATGATAAATGCCCATAATGCTCGACACGCTTTCCGACCCCAGGTCAAAAAAGCTTACGGCGATCAGCTCGGTCCCATCGTACACCGCAAACTCCATGGTATCGTAAATGCTCTGCGCTTCTCCATCCAACAGGGAGTCGTTCAGCGATGGGGCAAGCATACCCGAAAAGTGCTCCCGGTAAAGGCGGTATAGCTTTTCTTTTTCGGCATCCAGCCGGGCCGGGCGGAATTCATGGCGAAACTGAGCCTGGTTTTTGCGGAGGATTTTGGTGAGGCTTTTGCTGAAGCGGTAGTTTTCCAGCGGTAGCCGGATCCAGATTGCGGAGAAAAAATCGGTTCCAAAGCACAAAAATGGGTAGTAAAAATAGCTTGCCCCATCCGGTACCAGCCATTCGCCAGGTAGGCATCAAGGTTTTCTGCGCTTAGCCCCTCAGGGTAATTTTTTGAAGCAAACATGTTTCCGCATGCAGGATGAAAGGGAATTCGCCAGCGCGCGCAAAGTAGGTAAATATTCCTGATTTCCAATGGATTTCCGATTCCCGTCCCTTAGCCCCACTTTTCCAGCACGCCTCCGCGGCGGAAAAACCGGTCTGCTTTTTCTTTGGCTTTCTTGTCTGGTACCAATTCGGGCGCATGGTGCGGCTTTTTTCTGGAGTCGATAATCAGTGGCCCGTGGCATCCCCAATGCTTAAAAGAGGTAAACGCGCCAACTCCGTGCAGGTCGTGCGATGGGTTGGCCCGCGTGAAGGTAACCCACAAAAAGTTGTTGTAGGTGGCCGCCGTAAAGGGGCTGTCGTCGCAAAGCACGATCAGGGGAATGCCGCTCATGTCGATGCCGTTCAGGGTTTGGGCGAGGTTTTCGGGGTCGGAATAGGACTTCTCCCCGTCGAAGGCAGGCCCCGTAACCGCCAGGATCCCCGGCGCCGCGAATACCGGCTGGGAAAACCCTTCGGGTAGCCGGAATCCATCCGGAAGTTGCGTTTGAAGCGTCCGGAGCTTTGGACCGCAGCAAGCCATCACGACTTTAGAGCCTGCATTCCAGCCCGAGCCGGAATAGTCCAGCGTGTCGATCGTTGTCTGGGTTTGAAAGTGGAGATCCCGGCGCCAATCGATTCGTTCCAGCACATGTTGAAAGAAACCGGGCATTTCGTGCGCATGCAGGTTGGGCGCATCGCCTTCTGCGGCGATGATCAGGAATTTGGCCAGCGAAGTTTGCCCGGAGCCCAGAATCCGGTTGGCTTGCGTGAGAATCTCTTCCGGGCGGCGTTCCCGGAAAGGCATGTACCGCTCGCTGCCAATAGCGAGCAGGAGCGGGTGAACGCCCGCCGCGTCTACCGCATGGATTTCAGAGATGCCCGGGAACTCGCCCGGCGTCAGCGTTTTAACCAATTCGTGGATCAGGTACCCAAAACTCGAATCCTCCTGCGGCGGCCTCCCGACTACGGTGAAGTGCCAAATGGCGTTTTTCCGGTGATAGACCTCTTCGACTTCCATGACCGGGAAATCGTGCATCAGGGAATAATATCCCAAATGGTCGCCAAACGGCCCTTCCGGTTTTTTTTCTCCTTTGCGGATGATTCCCGTGATCACAAAATCGGCGTCGGAAGAGAGCACGTGCCCCTTGGCTCGGGCGTACCGGAAACGCCTGCCGCCCAGCATGCCGGCGAACGTCAGCTCCGAAAGGCCTTCGGGAAGCGGCATGATCGCCGAGAAGGCATGGGACGGGGGCCCGCCCACGAAGATGGATGCCCGAAAAGGCATATCGCTTTGATTGTACTGGGTATGATGAACGCCGATCCCGCGGTGCAGCTGATAGTGCAACCCGATTTCCTGGTTGGACAAATAGTCGTTGCCGGAAAGCTGGATCCGGTACATGCCCAGGTTGGATTTCATGAGGTTTTGTTCGCCCGGAGGCAAAGTGAATACCTGCGGAAGGGTGATAAAGGCCCCGCCGTCCATTGGCCAGGATTTGATTTGAGGGAGCTGGCTGATCTGGGTCTTTCCATACCGCACCGGAGGGTTGAACCAACTGCGCATGGGCAGTGCGCTCAGCGCCGTAAACGGAGCGGAAACATAGCGCAAAGGACGGCGAAGCAGATTGGCCGGGTCGGATTTGAGTTCGATCACCCGCTGCACCTTCTCCATGGTATGCCGGAACAGGAACCGGGTGCGTTCCACCGTGCCATAAATGTTGGAAACAGCGGGGAAGGGGCTGCCTTTTACGTTTTCGAACAACAAAGCGGGGCCTCCGGCTTCGTACACCCGACGGTGGATTTCGGCCATTTCCAGGTCGGGATCGGCCTCCTCGCGGATACGCACCAGTTGCTGGGTGCGTTCCAGATCGAGGACGCAGGCGTGCATGCTTGAATAGGGCATGAGGGTTATGGTTTGTGTTCTTCGCGGTCTTCAATATACGCCAGGTTAGCCGAATTTCCGGAGGTTTTCATGGCTAACTGGCGAAGGTTCTTAATCGTTTGCACAGGCCCCTGATCGAGGCCCAGGTTGATTGCCCAGGCAGGCAGAGATCCTCCCGGGTCGGATTTGAGCTGATAGTCTACCAACAATACGCCGTTTTCTGGCGTCAGAGTCCAATGGTAATGCATGACCGGTATCCGGACGCGGTCCTTGACAAGGGGTTTGTAACCTGGGGCGCCTTTAACTTCGATGTGGACTGCTCCGGTTTCCGGATTCCGGGTCATTTTGCTTCGGGCGACGAAATCCCGGTCGGCAAGCGGCCAGGGGAAATCCATGACGCCGTAATAGATAAACTCGCGTTCATTGACTTTTTCAATCCGGCTGGCTTCGGTGCATTGGTAAATCCATTGGGGATAGCGGGAAAAATCCCGCATGACGGAGAGCAAGGCCGGCATACTTGCACGGATCGATGTTTTGATCCGCAATTCGTTGATCGCAGATTCCGGAACGCTTCGGTAGTAAACCTCAATTCCGTCGGAAGCCTTCTTAAGCTTCCATGGCGTTTCCTGTGCGGCAAGCGCAAAGGAAAACGCGATAAACAGCAGGGTGATTGTCGGGATGCGCATAACGGTGAATTTGGAATGAAAACAAGGAACGGGAAAAAGGGTTTGCCCCGGCGTGTCAGTTTTTCCTGCAAAGCCTTTGATATTCTATGGCGGGTTTCTTAGCTTAGCCCGGAAAAAGCCATTCATGCGCCAGTACCATGCCTTGTTGCAACATATCCTCGACACGGGGGTTCGGAAAAACGACCGTACCGGAACCGGTACGATCAGCGTTTTTGGGTACCAGATGCGGTTCGATCTCGAAGAAGGGTTCCCTTTGCTGACGACCAAAAAGCTCCATTTTAAGTCGATCCTCCACGAGTTGTTGTGGTTTTTGCGCGGGGACACCAACATCCGCTATCTGGTGCAGAACGGCGTCAATATATGGAACGACTGGCCATACCAGCATTGGCTCCAGGCAAACGGGCTGGATGAAAAATACCCCAAATACAGCCCGGCGTGGAAAGAACAAATGAAGGCGTTTGTCGAACGCGTCAAAGAGGAGGAGGCTTTTGCTTCGGAGTGGGGCGGTTTGGGGCCTGTCTACGGCCAACAATGGCGGAACTTTGAAGGCGTAGACCAAATGGCCGGCGTCGTGGAGCAGATTCGAAGAAACCCCGATTCCCGGCGGTTGATCGTGAGCGCCTGGAACCCGAAGGATATTCCGGTGATGGTCAAGTCCGGCCTGCCGCCTTGCCATGCGTTGTTCCAGTTTTATGTAGCGGAGGGGAGGCTTTCTTGCCAGCTCTACCAGCGCTCGGCCGATGTGTTCCTCGGCGTGCCCTTCAATATTGCATCGTATGCGTTGCTCAACCTGATGGTCGCCCAGGTTTGCGGCCTGAAACCCGGAACGTTCGTCCATACGTTTGGCGACGCGCACCTTTATGTCAATCATCTCGACCAGACGCGCCTTCAGCTGAGCCGGGCGCCCCGGCCTTTACCGCAGATCAAGCTGAACCAAAAAGTGAACGATTTGTTTGGCTTCCAGCCAGAGGATATTGCATTGGAAGGCTATGATCCCTGGCCGCATATTCCGGCAGCGGTCTCGGTTTGAGAAGGCGGGGCGAGCGGTCCTGCCGGCAAACAATGCTTTTGCAGGGAACATATTATTTAGACTGGGTCCAAATAGAATGTCCTTTTACAGTTTATGTGTTAAAAATATGCTTGCAGTTATATATTTGCGCTGACAAAAAAATGACACGAACACCCTGTTCGAATTGGCATTTATTAAACACGAACCAATGAGGTACAAGTCTCTGAGTAGCCGTTTTTTATTAACTGTGACCCTTCTATGGTGCGCCACCGCGCTCCAGGCACAGGAGAACGGCGCCGCTACCGCAGATATTGAGGCCGGCAAAACGTTGTTCAAGAACAACTGCGCTACCTGCCACAACAAAAACATGAAGGATAACCTGACCGGCCCGGCTTTGGGCGGCACCCAGGAGCGCTGGGCTGCCTACCCCAAAGAGGACCTCTATGCCTGGATCAGGAATTCGCAGGCGCAAATTGCTGCCGGCCACCCGAGGGCAACGGAGTTGTGGAACCAGTGGAAGCCCACCCTGATGACCAATTTCAACCTCACCGACCAGGAAATCGACAATATCCTGGCTTATATCCAGTGCACCTATGATGGGAGCTGCGTGCCAGCAGCTGCCGGCCCGGCTGCCGGAGCGGGAGGAGCAGCGGTAAAAAAGGATTACACCCTTCAATACATCCTCCTCGCATTGATCCTGGGCGTTTTGGCCGTTATCATGGCGCGCATTCTGTCCAGCCTGAATTTCATGCTTCAGGTTAAGGAAGGGAATGCCCCGGAAAAGCCCAAAACGCTAACGCAAATTTTGACCAGCAAGGGAGTGGTCGCGTTCGTCATTTTTGCTTTGGTTGTCCTTGGCGGATACACCACGGTGAACAACGCGATTTCCCTGGGAAGGCAGCAAGGGTATGAGCCCCAGCAGCCCGATCAAGTTCTCGCACGCCACCCTCGCGGGGCTGCACAAGATCGATTGCCAATACTGCCACGATAGCGCCCGCCGTTCCAAACACTCTTCCATCCCTGCGGCGAATACCTGTATGAACTGCCACCGGGCCATTAAAGTAGGCTCTACCTATGGCACCGCTGAATTGACCAAGATCTTTGCTTCGGTAGGGTATGACCCCAGCACCGACAAGTACATTCCCAACTACGAGGACCTGAGCAAAGACGAGATTGAACAGGTTTACAAAAAATGGATCTCCGACATCTACATCACGGATAAAGGCACCCTCGATCCGATGGGCGAACGGACGATCAACGAGCAGTGGGACGGTATTGTCGAAGCCCTTACCGATAAGAAGACCAGAGATTTCAAGATTCAGGGCCCCATTGAGTGGGTACGTATTCACAACCTGCCCGACCATGCCTACTTCAACCATGCGCAGCACGTATCGGTAGGTAAGTTGGAATGCCAGACTTGCCACGGACCGGTGGAGGCAATGGAAGTGGTTAAGCAGTATTCCCCGCTGTCTATGGGCTGGTGCATCAACTGCCACCGCCAAACGGCCGTGAAGTTTACCGAAAATCCCTATTATCAGTCTTACGCCAAGTTCCACAAGGAAATTGCCAAAGGCGAACGGGATAAGGTGACGGTTGAAGAAATTGGCGGCCTGGAATGCCAGAAATGCCATTATTAATCTTCCCTGGAAAAAGGTTCTTTTGATCTCTTTTATGAAATACATCCAATGAAAAACCAAAATAAAGAAATCTGGATCGGCGTCGAATCGCTCACCAACGACCCGGTATTGCAGGACCTGGCCAGGCAGGAATTTGCCGGTAACATCGCCGAAGAACTGGCACGGGAAAGCGCTTCCAATTTGAGCACCAACCGGCGGGACTTCCTCAAGTACCTCGGTTTTGGTCTTGGGGCGGCTACCATTGCTGCCAGTTGCGAGATCCCTGTGCGCAAGGCGATTCCTTATGTGGTTAAACCGGATGAGATTGTACCTGGGGTTGCAACCTATTACGCATCCTCCTTCGTACAGGGCGGCGACTACTGCCCCGTGCTGGTAAAAACCCGCGAAGGGCGCCCTATTAAAATTGAAGGCAACAGCCTCTCCAGTATAACCAAAGGCGGGACCAGCGCGCGCGCCCAGGCTTCCGTGCTGAGCCTGTACGATACCAGCCGCTTCAGCGGCCCGGAATCTTCCGCTGACGGCAACTTGGGGCAGCCCCGCAAACGCGGAACCTCCGGCCCTTCCTGGGAACAAATCGATAAAGCCATTATGGCTAAACTCAAACCGGAAAGCCGCATCCGCATCGTCGGCAATACGGTTTTGAGCCCGGCAACCAAACAAGCGGTTGCGGATTTCAAAGCGAAATTCCCCAATACCGAACTGATTTCCTACGACCCGATCTCCAGCGCCGCTTTGCTCGAAGCGAACGCCCAGTGTTTTGGCGAAGCGGTCGTTCCTTCCTATGCCTTCGATAAGGCCATGGCGATCGTCAGCTTCGATGCCGATTTCCTCGGCGCCTGGATTTCTCCGGTGGAATACGCCGCCCAATACGTTAAAAACCGCACGATCAAGGACGTGAAGGATGCGAAAATGTCGTATCACGTTCAGGTTGAAAGCCATATGAGCCTGACGGGCTCCAACGCCGATAACCGGATTCTGATCAAACCTTCCGAAATGGGGGCAGCTATCGTGGCCCTGTACAACGAGGTGGCAAGCCTCACTGGAGGTTCCAAAGTTTCAGGCCCGGCTTTGCCATCTGAAAAAGCCGCCAAACTCAAGAAGGTAGCGTCCAGGTTGGTGAAGCATTCCGGCCAGGCGCTGGTCGTTTCCGGCTCCAACAACCTCGGCGAACAGATGCTTGTCAATGGCCTGAACGCCATGCTGGACAGCTACGGCAATACCATCGATTTTGCGAATGCCTCTATGCAGCGCCAGGGAAGCGATAAACAGATCCAGAACCTGGTCAAGGAAATGAACGGCGGTCAGGTGGATGCGGCGTTTTTCCTTGATGGCGCCAACCCGGCCTGGGATCTTCCCAATTCGGCCACGTTCGTCAAAGGGCTTGGCAAGGTCAAACTGAAAGTATCCTTCTCCGGGACGCCCAACGAAACGGCGCTGCTTTGCGATTATATCGCCCCTACCCATCACTGGCTGGAAAGCTGGGGCGACGCCGAACCCAAACGCGGCCATTATAGCCTCATTCAACCGACGATTGCGCCGCTGTTCAATACCCGCCAAACGGAAATCTCGCTGCTCACCTGGGCTCAAAGCGAAAAGTTGAATAAAGAGTCGGATCAGCCGATGTTCGACTACCTGAAAGGGTTCTGGGAAACCAACCTGTTCCCTCAGCAAACCAAATTTGCCACCTTCCAGGCCTTCTGGGACAGCAGCCTGCACGACGGTGTGTTCGAAGCGCCGCTGCCTCCTCGGCCCGAATTTGGCTTCGGCGGCGATATGGGCCAAGCGGCTTCCAAGGTGCGCAAGCCGTCTAAGAGCGAAATGGAAATCAGTTTCTTCGAGACGGTCAATATGGGCGCAGGCCAATACGCCAACAACCCATGGCTTCAGGAAATGCCCGATCCGATTGCCCGCACGGTTTGGGGCAATTACCTGGCGATCCCGGTGATGTGGGAGGGCGGAAATGATATCAAGTCGTTCAAAAACCTCAACCAGCGCGAAGCTTATGGCCACGCCGATATTGTGGAGGTCGAGGTAAAAGGCGTCAAGCAGCAAGCCACCGTGGTGCGCCAGTTTGGCCAACCCCGGGATTCTGTAGCGCTCGCCCTTGGCTATGGCCGGGAAACGGCAGGCGCGATGGGCAAAGCCCTGGGCTCCAAAGTGGGGGTGAATGCATTCCCCTGGTGCAGTATCGATGCCAACGGGAACACCCAATATTATGCAGAACAGGTAAACGTTTCGGACCGCGTCGATGAGGATGATTGGTTTGCCTGCGTACAGTACCACCATTCGATGGGCGTGACCGGCACGGATCCCAAAACCGGGGAGACGATCAACGTAGACGAAAAAACCGTCATGACGCTGGGGTCTGGTTTCCAGGGCGGGCTTGTCAACCGTTCGATCATTTACCGGGGCGGGTTAGAGGAACTGCCCGAACTGGTGGAGCATATCAAGGAAAAGCGCACGGAAGCCGCTGAATTGAATGCTACTACCCTTTATCCTTTCGACGAATACGAAGCCAACATTTATAGCCAGGGACACTGGTGGGCGATGCACGTGGACCTCAACGCCTGTACCGGTTGCGGCGCTTGCCAGGTAGCCTGCGTGGCGGAGAATAACGTCCCGATGGTCGGCAAGCACGAAGTAGGGCGCCACCACGAAATGACCTGGTTGCGGATCGACCGCTACTTCTTTGGGGATTACGAGAACCCCAATGTGGTGTACCAGCCGATGATGTGCCAGCATTGCGACAACGCGCCTTGCGAAAACGTCTGCCCGGTTGCCGCTACCCCGCACAGTTCTGAAGGGTTGAACCAAATGACCTACAACCGCTGTATCGGTACCCGTTACTGCGCGAACAACTGCCCCTACAAGGTGCGCCGCTTTAACTGGCTGGATTACACAACCGCCGATCTCTTTGCCATTAACGAAGTGGATTTCGCAGATACCGATATTCCTTACCTGGCGGACAACCTCACCCGTATGGTCCTCAACCCGGATGTAACGGTGCGTTCCCGCGGGGTGATCGAAAAGTGCAGCTTCTGCGTGCAGCGCCTGCAGGAAGGAAAACTTACCGCTAAGCGGGAAGGAAGAAAACTGCATGACACGGATGTTAAAACCGCTTGTCAGACGGCCTGTCCTACCGGCGCGATTGTATTTGGCGACCGCAACGACAAAGAAAACACGCTTTCCAAACGCCTGGACAACCCGCTGAACTATCTGGTGCTCGAGGAAACCAACGTCCGGTCTTCCGTGAACTACCAGGCGAAAGTCATTAACCGGGATGAAGCGTTGGACGCTTAATTAACGAACCTTTGATCCGCATAAAACCAACGATATGAGCGCTGCAGTTTCTGCGATTCGGGAACCCTTGATCACCGGTAGTAAAACCTACCACGATATCACGGAGGACATTTGCGCCCCCACCGAGCGCACGCCAACCAAAGCATGGGTTATTGCCTTCATCTTTGCCGTTGCCGCCCTTGCTTTTTACGTATTTACGGTCACCTGGACGATTTGGGTAGGGATTGGCTCCTGGAACCTGAACCGCACCATCAACTGGGGTTGGGACATCACCAACTTCGTTTGGTGGGTCGGGATTGGCCACGCAGGGACCCTGATTTCAGCTATCCTTTTGCTGTTTCGCCAACGTTGGCGGACGGGCGTGAACCGCGCCGCAGAAGCCATGACGATTTTCGCGGTCA
Organism: Haliscomenobacter sp.; assembly: GCA_016713275.1. Lineage (GTDB taxonomy): Bacteria > Bacteroidota > Bacteroidia > Chitinophagales > Saprospiraceae > JADJPL01. Next base: position 321,957 of record JADJPL010000004.1, on the reverse strand, counting down.
TGTGCGCCGGGCAGTTTCCCCTTATCCACATGGGGCGTTTGTGGCTCGGCTTTTTCATCTTTCCTTACCCCAATACCCGCGGCCCGCTTTGGGTAAACTTCAACTCTCCGCTGTTGTGGGACGTGTTCGCCATCTCGACGTACTTCACGGTATCGCTGCTGTTCTGGTACACGGGGCTTGTTCCGGATTTTGCCACGGTGCGCGACCGGGCGAAAGGGTGGCGCAAAAAAATGTACAACTTCCTGTCGCTGGGATGGACGGGTTCCGCCAAACACTGGCAGCGCTTCGAGAGTTTGTCGCTCGTGCTGGCTGGTTTGGCTACGCCGCTCGTTCTTTCGGTGCACACCATCGTATCCTTTGACTTTGCTACCTCCGTGATTCCCGGCTGGCACACGACGATTTTCCCGCCCTACTTCGTGGCGGGCGCCATCTTCTCTGGGTTTGCCATGGTACAAACCCTGATGGTGATCACCCGGAAGGTGCTCAATTTGCAGGACTATATTACGCTCGAGCATATTGACTATATGAACAAGATCATTCTGGTGACCGGAACGATCGTCGGGGTGGCCTATCTCACCGAGTTGTTCATTGCCTGGTATTCAGGTTATGTGTACGAGCAATTTGCGTTCTACAACCGGGTGATGGGGCCTTATTTCTGGGCTTATATCGGGATGATGTCCTGCAACGTGCTTTCTCCACAGCTGTTCTGGAGCCGGAAGCTTCGCCGGAACATCTGGCTGACCTTCCTGATGTCCATCTTTGTCAATATTGGGATGTGGTTTGAGCGCTTTGTCATCATCGCAACGACGCTTGCCCGGGATTACCTTCCTTCCAGTTGGAGCTATTATTCCGCCTCCTGGGTTGAGGTCGGCTTGTTTATTGGCACGTTGGGGTTATTCTCCACGTTCTACCTCCTGTTCACCCGCTTGGCGCCGGTCGTTGCGGTGGCTGAAGTGAAAAGTATTCTCAAACTGGCCGGCGACCAGTATACCGGTTCCGCGCATGCCGAAAAGCATCAGGAGTCTGCGGACGCGCATTCGCACGGAGGGCATTAATTAAATTGCTGACGATCCTTAACAGAGACAACAAAGGCAAATGAAAACAACGCATAAAGAAGTGCTATTTGGCTTGTACGACGACGAATCCGTCTTGCTGCATGCCGTTCACAAAGCCAAGCACGATCATCTGGAAATCATGGATGTGTTTACGCCTTTTCCCGTGCACGGGATGGAGGAGGCGTTGCACCTTTCGGAGAGCCGGCTGCATATTGCAGGGTTTATTTACGGCGCCATTGGAGCTTTAACGGGTTTTCTGGCGATGACGTGGATCTTCACCCGCGATTGGCCCATTATTTTCGGTGGAAAACCGTATTGGTCCGTGCCTGCTTTTATTCCGATCACCTTTGAAATGACGGTACTCTTCGCTTCGGTAGGGATGGTAGTCACCTTCTTCACCGTTTCCGGAATGGGGTTTGGAGTGACGAACCCGACGCTGGATGACCGGATTACCGACGATAAATTCTGTATCGCTTTTGATGTGAGCCAGTCTGAAGAAGAAGACGTGGAGCGCCTGAAAGGGTTTTTCCGCGAAAGCGGCGCATCCGAAGTGAATACCAAAACCATCTAACGGGCTATTGAAACCGACCGCGCATGAAAAATCAGATCAAATATATCCTGCTTGCCTTGGTTGCCTCGGCTGTTTTGTCTTCCTGCTCTCCGGCCAAAGGCGACCGCACCGGCCATGAATACATGCCCGATATGGCGCATTCCATCGCCTATGAAGTGCAAGCGTACCAGGCGTACCGGTTAAACACCTGGGACAGCGCCTCCACCTTTATCAAAAAGGATCTTTCGATGCCTATGTTGCCGGTAGCGGGAACGATCCCCAGGGGGTATACCGGCGTTTTTTACGCCAACGCTTCCGACCGCGCCGCTCAACTGAGCATGTTGCGCGGAGGAAATTCCCTGAATGCGATTGCCGTGCCCCTGAACGGGTACGTTCCGTACTATTACCAGGATACGGAAGACGAGCGCGTTCGCGCCAGCAATGAGATCCGCTCCAATCCGTTTCCGATTACGATGGACGGTCTGGCCAGAGGCAAGGAGCTCTACAATATCCATTGCGGTATCTGCCACGGGGAAAAAGGCGACGGCGGGGGCTACCTCGTCCGCGATGCCAACCCTGCAGCAGGGGACCCGGGCGGGAAATATCCGGCTGCCCCGGCTAACTTCCTACTGGACACCTTCCTGGTTTCCTCAAACGGCCGGTTCTACCATGCGATCATGTATGGAAAAAACGTGATGGGAGGGTATAAAGACAAGCTCAGTTTCGAGGAGCGTTGGGAAGTGATCCACTACATCCGGGCGCTGCAGGCCGAAAGCAAGAAACTAAAATATACCGATTGGGTTAACGAGCTCAATCCGGAGTTTGGCGTACCAAAGGCTCAAATGGACCGGCTGGCTCAGCAGGTTCCGGATGCCTCCTCTGCGCCGGGGGCTGCTAACTCCCGCCAATAACGAACGAAATGGTAGTTGTACCTAATTAAAAGAACAATCGCAATGAACCAATTTACGCTTCAATCCAGACAACGAACTTTCCTCATCGGGTTCATGCTGCTGGGCTTGTTGTGCATGGTCATCACTTATTTAACCGACGATGCGCTCCATACCCGTTTCTGGACGAATTACCTCCACAATACGGTCTTTTTCCTGGGGATTGGGTTTATTTCCCTGTTCATTCTGGCTGCTTTCACCACCTCCTGGGCGGGTTGGTACGTCGGTATGAAACGGGTTTGGGAATCCTTTTCCTTGTTCCTGATCCCCGGGCTGGTACTGATGATTCCCATCATCCTGGGCTTGTGGGGACATTTTCACCATCTGTATCATTGGGCAGACAAAGCCGAAGTAGCCAAAGATGCTATATTGACCGGAAAATCCGGCTTTCTCAACCCGGTCTGGTATACGCTGGGCACGCTGATTTTGGTGGGCGCCTGGATCTTTTTCGCTTTAAAGCTCCGTCAGTTGTCCGTTCTGGAGGACACACAGGGCAAGGGGGTGGCCGATAATTTTTCGATCCACCGCTGGATTCGTTTCTGGTCGGCGGTCTTTCTTCCCATTGCTGGTTTTTCCAGCGCGGTTTTGATTTGGCAGTGGCTCATGTCGGTCGATTCCCACTGGTATAGTACCATGTTCGCCTGGTACACCGGCGCAAGCTGGTTTGTATCGGCGATGGCGCTGACGATCCTGCTGCTGGTGTATCTCAAAGGGCAGGGGTACTTTGCCCATGTTACTACCAACCATTTTCACGACCTGGGCAAGTTTCTGTTTGCCTTTAGCGTGTTCTGGACTTATCTCTGGTTCTCCCAGTTTATGTTGATCTGGTATGCCAACATTGGCGAAGAAACGATCTACTTCCACGAGCGGATGACGAATTATCCGGCGTTGTTTTACGGCAACCTCATTCTGAACTTTGTGCTGCCTTTCCTGGTGTTGATGCGCAACGATTCCAAGCGCAAAACGGGGATTATGGTCACAGGGGCGGTCATCACCTTCCTTGGGCACTGGTTGGATTTCTTCCTGATGGTTAAACCGGGCGCGCGCCATACGGCCATGGAAGCCATGGCGGGCCACGGCGGGCATGGGGAAGAAGCGGCGCATCATGCGCTGGGCGTTGCTGCCGGTTTTTCCTATCCTGGCCTGTTGGAACTGGGAACGATGCTGGGTTTTCTGGCGTTTTTCCTCTATTTCGTCCTGACGAGGCTGGAAAAAGCCTCCTTGCTGCCGCACAACGATCCGTATTTGCAGGAGTCCAAACACCATGCTGTCTGGCCATTTGCAGAACACGAATAAAGTGCCTGGTCTGTTGAACTTTTAGAAACGGTATTGTTATAAAGTAATCCTTTTGCATCGCATATAAATTTCATATCGCATGACTTTTTTGATTGTCGCCCTGAGTTTGATTCTCATCACGATCATTGCGATCCAGATCGGAAAAGTTTCCGAACTCGCCGCGAAGATCCGGGGGGAGGAAGAAATGCAAGAAGCTACCAACCGCCGCCAATCGGCCTATATGGTCATTTTCATGGTGGTCTTCTTACTGGGTTGTATCATTTCAGGCGTTTATTATAAAAACTACATGTTGGGCTTCGGTCCTCACGAGTCCGCATCCGCGCATGGGGGAACGCTGGATAACCTGTTCAAGGTGACCCTGTTCTTCACCGGGATTGTTTTTATTTTGACGCAGGTTCTTCTGTTCTACTTTGCGTATAAGTATCGGGCCAAAAAAGGTTCCAAAGCGACCTACTTTGCGCACGACACCCGTTTGGAGCTGATCTGGACCATCGTACCCGCTTTGGTCATGACCGGTTTGGTCGTGAGCGGCCTGGATGCATGGAATACGGTTATGGCCGACCTCACCGATGAGGAAGATTATATCGAGATCGAAGCCACCGGGTTCCAATTTGGCTGGAACCTTCGGTACCCGGGCCCTGACGGCCAACTGGGAGAAAAGAACTTCCGCCTCATCAGCGGCAGTAACCCGATTGGCCAAAACTGGCAGGATCTCAAAAACCTGGACGATTTCCACCCCGGCGAAATCGTGCTGCCGAAAGGAAAGAAAGTCCGCGTGCGAATCACTGCCCAGGATGTGCTCCACAACTTTTACCTGCCTCATTTCCGGGTAAAAATGGACGCCGTGCCTGGCATGCCTACGTATTTCGTATTTACTCCAGACAAAACAACGGAAGAATACCGCCAACTCCTGCGGGACTATCCCGAATACAATGTGCCTGCCGATCCGAAGGATCCAGAAAGCAAACTGCTTTGGGAAGTATTCGATTTCGAGCTGGCTTGCGCCGAATTGTGCGGACGCGGCCATTACAGCATGCGCCGTGTGGTGCGGATTGTGGAGCCCAGCGAGTTTGAAGCCTGGCAGAAAGAACAGCCATCGTATTATTTCGCCAACGTGCGGGGCAAAGCAGACGATCCCTGGACGGATCGCGTGTTTGACGCAGAGATCGGCGCCCGGAAAGCGGAATTTACCGCAAACCTGGAAAAAGCCCTGACGGCGGCTACCCCGGAAGAAAAGGTGCTTCCGCTCAACTACATCACGTATGAAACAGGCTCAGCCAAACTGGCGAGCATTTCCAAGTACGAATTGGACAACCTGGTCGAGGCATTGAAGGCGCAGGGTTCCCTTCAGGTTGAAATTGGTGGGCATACCGACAATACCGGAGATTCCGCCTCCAACCTTCAGCTGTCCCAGCAAAGGGCTCAGTCGGTGGCCGATTATTTGACCTCGAAAGGCATCGCTGCTTCGAGATTGCGCACCAAAGGCTATGGCGACACGCTGCCAATCGATACCCACGAAACGGAGTAGGGAAAAGCTAAAAACAGAAGAACCGAATTGCGGATCATTGGCCAATAAAACCGGATTGCGTCCCTAAAACATGAAGAAATGTTTGTATTTTGGACGCCAGCAACACCCAATATTCTCTTAAAGCAGCAATAAAAAATTTCAGCGAATGGCAAATGTAGCGATCGATCCTACAGTTACCCATGAGGAGAAACTGATTGAAGACCTTGGTTACGACGATCACTTTCACGATCATCACCATGGGGATAAGTATCAGTCTAACTTTATCACTACCTATATTTTCAGTCAGGACCACAAGATCATTGCCAAGCAGTTCCTGATTACGGGGATGATTTGGGCGATCATTGGCGGGTTAATGTCCCTGGTTTTCCGTTTGCAACTGGGTTTTCCGGAGGAAAGCCTGGCATGGTTAAAACCCTTTTTGGGCAAATGGATCGTAGTCAACCCGGAAACGGGAATGGGCTCCTTGTCGCCTGATTTCTATTATGCGCTGGTGACGATGCACGGAACCATTATCGTGTTCTTCGTGCTGACGGCGGGGTTGAGCGGCACGTTCAGCAACCTGCTGATCCCGTTACAGGTGGGCGCCCGGGATATGGCGTCGCCGTTGTTGAACATGATGTCCTATTGGTTCTTTTTCATGGCCAGTGTGGTCATGTTTTTCTCTCTTTTCCTGAGCACCGGGCCATTTTCTGGCGGCTGGACGGCCTATCCGCCCTTGAGTATTTTGCCTCAGGCTTCTTCCGGATCGGCATCCGGGATGACCTTCTGGCTGATTAGTCTGGTGTTTTTTGTGGTTTCCGTACTACTTGGGGGGATCAACTACATTACTACGGTGCTGAACCTGCGAACCAAAGGAATGAACATGTGGCGTATGCCGCTGACTATTTGGGCCTTCTTTATCACGGCTGTCATTGGTCTGCTATCGTTCCCTGTTTTGGCATCGGGCTTTTTTCTGGTGATGTTTGACCGCAGCCTGGGTACGAGTTTCTTCCTCAGCGATATTTTCATCGGGGGGAAAGCGCTGGAACACGTAGGGGGCAGCCCTGTTTTGTACCAGCACTTGTTCTGGTTCCTCGGCCACCCGGAGGTATACATCATCATTCTCCCTGCTATGGGGATTGTGTCGGAAGTACTTGCCGTGCATTCCCGCAAGCCCATTTTTGGATATAAGGCCATGGTGTTCTCGATGCTGGCCATTGCCTTTTTGTCCTTTATCGTATGGGCTCACCACATGTTCATGTCCGGGGTGAATCCATTCATCTCCAATTTCTTTGTGATCTTTACGCTGATCATTGCCGTACCTTCTGCGGTGAAAGTGTTCAACTGGATCTCCACACTTTACCGGGGCAATATTCGCTTTACAGCGGCGAGCCTCTTTGCGATTGGCTTTGTTTCGATGTTTATTTCCGGGGGCTTGACGGGGATCTTCCTGGGCAACTCGGCTATCGATATTCAAATGCACGACACCTATTTCGTCGTGGCGCACTTCCACATTGTGATGGGGGTTGCCGCTTTCTTCGGAATGTTTGCCGGAGTATACCACTGGTTCCCGAAGATGTACGGGCGGTTCATGAACGAAGCGCTGGGCAAAATCCACTTCTGGGGGACGATGATCGGGGCTTACCTGATCTTCTGGCCGATGCATTACGTAGGGATAGCAGGCGTTCCGCGCCGGTATTACCGTTTTGATACGTTCCAGGCGTTCTCCCATTTTGATGAACTGAACCAGTTCATCACGATTGCGGCTATCGTGACCTTCGCCTTCCAGTTGCTGCTGGTGATCAACTTTTTCTACAGCATTTGGTACGGCAAGAAGGTGATGGACAAAAACCCCTGGGGCGCTACGACCTTGGAATGGACAACGCCGATTAAGCCTGGGCATGGGAACTGGCCGGGCAAAATCCCCACCGTTCAGCGCTGGGCTTACGATTACAGCAAAGGAGACCGCGATTTCATTTCTCAGATCGAGCCGTTGGCCGAAGGGGAGAAGGACGAAGTTTCTCATTAGAAGATAAGGCGCTGCAGCAAGCAGTGCTGCGTATTTCGAGTTTTTTCACCATGTCGAGGAGGTAATTTCCAGGCGCCAAAACCGGGAATTGCCTCCTTTCTCCATGCAAATTGTACTATAAACTGTGGAGGTAAAGGCACAAGAACGCATCCAAACCAAGGCTGGAGGAGTGATTCAGTGGGTTCAGGATTTAAAGATGCTGGTCAAGTTCAGGCTGACCCTTACGGTGGTATTTTCCTCCCTGATGGGTTTTTTGATCGCGTACCCGGGAGGAATAGATTATGCTGCGTTGGGCATTCTGGCGTTGGGCGGTTTCCTGGTGACGGGGGCTGCCAACGCGCTGAATCAGGTTCTGGAGAAAGATTACGACAAACTCATGCGGCGCACCGCCAACCGCCCGGTGGCAACGGGCCGGCTGCGCCCTGCAGACGCGGTGCTGATCGCGGGCATCATGTCGTTGGTGGGTATTACGTTACTGGCGCTGTTCAATCCCTGGACCGCTTTTCTGGGGATGGTCGCTTTGATCCTTTACTCGTTTGTGTACACCCCTTTGAAGCGGGTAGGTCCCATTGCGGTAGTAGTAGGGGCATTTCCAGGGGCATTGCCTACCTTGATTGGGGCTGCTGCGGCCGAAGGACGGCTTTCCGCTTTAGGTTTATCGCTTTTTGCCATTCAGTTCTTCTGGCAATTTCCTCATTTTTGGTCGATCGGATGGCTGGGGCATGAAGACTATACCAAGGCAGGGTATCAGTTGCTTCCCGGAGGCGTTCGCGACCGGCAGACGGGCTTGCAGGCTTTCTTATATGCAATCCCTCTGCTTGGGCTTGGACTTGTACCTTATTTTATGGGGGTTTCGGGCCTGGCATCCGCCCTCGTTATCTTTTTGCTGAGCAGCCTCTATGCCTACCTGGGATGGGGCTTGTACCGGAAGGACAACCGCAAGGCGGCGCTCCAACTGATGTTTTTTTCTTTTTTTTATATCCCGGTGGCGCTGATAGCCATCTGGGTAGATAAATTATAGGTTTCTATGGAAATGACACTGGATAATACGACCGTTGGCAGAAACCGGATTCATCCCAAGAAATTTGCGTTGCTTCTCGCGTGCGCGAGCATCGTCATGATGTTCGCTGGGCTGACCAGCGCGTATATGGTCCGCCATGCGGCAGGAAATTGGCTGGAGTTCCAGCTTCCGATCCTTTTTGGCATCAATACGGTCATCATCCTGGGGAGCAGCTTGGCTTTGCATGCGGCCTACCGGGGTTTTATGCGGGGCCAGGAGAAACCTTATAAGGGGCTGCTGCTGGCTGCTTTCGGACTGGGCATGGCCTTCCTGGTGATGCAGTATGTGGGGTGGTTAAAACTCCAGGAAATCGGAGTGGAGCTGAATACCAACCCGTCCGGCTCGTTTGTTTATGTGATCTCCGGAATCCACGCCGCCCATGTCCTTGGAGGAGTTGCCGCACTCGCCGTGGCGGTGATGCATGCGTTCACGTTGCCGTTTAAAAAGACGGCTGTTCGAAAACTCCGGTTTGAACTGACCTTGATTTACTGGCATTTTGTAGATTTGCTCTGGGTTTACTTGTACATCTTTTTTGTAACCCAGCATTGATGCGATACTTGTTTTACACCCAAATTGAATACCCTTTTTAGCCAACCCATTAAATCCATTGTACTGATGGCTGCTACCGATACTGCTATGGATCCACATGTTGACGCGCACCACCACGAAAACGGTGCGGACTGGTCTGGGGGCAAGGAGCCTTTCCGGATAAGTTACGGCAAATTGATGATGTGGTATTTTCTTGTTTCCGATGCGTTCACGTTTGCCGGTTTTTTGATTGCTTATGGCGCGTTGCGTTTCAGCAGCCCAAGCTGGCCGGTTCCGGATTTTGTGTTTAAAACCGCGCCGTTCGGGATCGATGATGTGCCCCTGGGGTTTGTGACGATTATGTCTTTCCTCCTGATTATCAGTTCGGTGACGATGGTGCGCGGGGTGCAGGAAGGTCACCGCGAGAATAAAAAAGGCGCGCTCATCTGGGTATTGCTCACGGCATTAGGCGGTTTGGGCTTTTTGAGCTGCCAGGCCTGGGAGTGGACCAACCTGATCGCTACCGAGCACATGTCGGTAACGCGCAACCCTTTTGGGACGCACACGGAACATGGCATATACCTGAATCCAGACGGGTCGGAGTCCAAAGAGACATTTATTAATGGAAAAGGTTATCTCATCCATAAATTTGACCCGGCTCATGCGGGCGGCGAATCGCATGGCGAAGGCCATGGAGGGGAACATGTAGCTTATGAGAAAGGCGACCACCCTGGGTATTTCATGGATGCCCAGGGGTTCGTTCACCGGAAATTCAAAGTAACGGAAGGGGCGGACGCAGGCAAGGTCAAAACGGAAGAATTCGGCCCGAAGGCTTTTGGCGCGTTGTTCTTCTTTATCACGGGCTTTCACGGTTTTCACGTGCTTACCGGGGTGCTGATCTTGCTGATTGTTGCCATTAATATCGCTAGCGGCCTCTACGTCGAGCGGCGCAACGGGTATGAGATGGTCGAGAAGATTGGCTTATATTGGCACTTTGTGGATCTGGTATGGGTTTTCGTATTCCTGGTATTTTATTTGCTTTAAACCCTTTGGTTGAACCTTTTTAATTGTAGGATAATGTCTGCACATCTGACTTACGAGGAAAGTAAAAAACGCGTGTTCTTTGGCCTGTACCTCCTAGCAGGAGTTACCGCAGTAGAGGTTTTTATCTCGTTGCTTGCCAAAGGGCACATCATTGAAGGACTTCACGAGTACCTGTGGGTGTTGTATGCCGGCGGATTGGTCATTGGCGTGCTTTCGGCCTACAAAGCCTATTTCATCGTGTATGAGTTTATGCATATGCGGTACGAGGTAAAGGGATTGGCTATGACCGTTCTGCTGCCAACGCTCTTGCTGGTTTGGGCGGTGATTGCTTTCTTTCAGGAAGGCAGTTCCTGGAAGAACCGCAGAGAACTGATCCAGGATAAAAACGCCAGGCCCGCGAAGGAGCAAGTCGTTCCCAAGCAGCAAGGCCTTCTTTTTCCCAAAGAGATCTACATTCCCACCGGGAAACTGGGGTAATAAAACCATCCGAATCAAACGGACTGGATTTTGCCGGGCATTCGGGGAACGGGCGGGAAAACAATTCCCGCCCGTTCCTGTTAAGAAAGGGTAAACATGCGTTATTTTAACTGGTATCTATGAAACGCCCGCTGGTACAATATTTGGCGCTTGCGCTGTTGTTGGTTGGATTACCTGCCATAAGCTGGTATTATCTCGACAAAGGGTTTAAGTACCGGATGGAAACCCTTGGCGAGTTGGGCGAATTAGGGCGTTTTCCTTCAGGACCTTATGAGCGGCTCAATGGGACGCTGCTGGAGGAAGATGCCCTGGAGGGCAAGGTGTTGGTCATACACCGCTTTGCTTCCCCCTTAGTTGCTGCGGATGAGCAGGTTGCGCTCGAACTGGGCAAGATTCACCATCAGTTCGACGAGCGCCCGGATGTTCAGTTTCTCCTTTTTTCTGAGGCTGCAGACTCTGCCGCCCTCCTGCCCTTATTGGAAAAAAACCGCTTGACCGATCCCGCTCAGGTGGATCTGCTGCGCCCGGTGTTTCAGGGCAATCCGCCGTTTTCCTTTGCTGGAGATCCGAAGCAGCCTTCGGATTCCTGGGTGGCTCTGGCCGATACGTCGGGGCTTGTCCGCCAGTATTACGATTTCAGAGATGGCAACCGGATCCGGCGGTTGGTGGAGCATGTGGCTACCCTCATGCCGGTGATGGAAAGAAACAAACCGGTCTTGAAACGCGAAAAAGAAAAATAACAGCTGTTATGCGCTCGCAAGAAGAAAACCTCCTCCTTTCGAAGAAACTGAATGCCGGAGCCTGGGCGCTCACGGTAGTCGTCCTTTTTTTGGTTGGGTTGATGCGGCAGGTTAAAATCCCCTTGCCGGAGGGCGTTTCTCTTTCGTTTCTTCCTCCCTTTCACGCTACCGTAAATGCGTTAACTGCGGCGGTGTTGTTGGCGGCGCTTTACTTTATCCGGAAAAAGGACATTGTCCGCCATCAAAAGGCGATATACCTGGCGCTGGGCCTCTCGGTGTTCCTCCTTTCTTACGTTGCCTATCATTTTACAACTCCGGAAACGTTGTTTGGAGACAGCAACCACGACGGGGCGCTTAGCCTGGAGGAAAAAGCGGCCGTAGGCGGCATGCGCACCGCCTATCTGGTGCTGTTGTTGAGCCATATCAGCCTGGCAGCCCTTTCGCTCCCGTTCATCCTGTTTACCTTTATTCGCGGATATACGGGACAGGTAGAACGCCACCGGAAGCTTGCCCGATGGGTTTTTCCTGTTTGGCTTTATGTGGCGGTAACTGGTCCGGTCTGCTACCTTCTTCTAATGCCTTATTATCCTTAAAAAGGATTTTGTATTATTAGTCCATTAAACGAAGCAGATTATGCGCGTAAATCATTTGATCACAGGATTGATTCTGGCCCTTCTTCTGGTTGGTTTGTCTTCCGGGCTTGAGGCGCAATGCCCTATGTGCCGGATGGCTGCTGAAAGCAATTTGGAAAACGGAGGCACCCAAGGGAAAGGACTCAATGCGGGGATTCTCTATATGCTGGCAACACCCTATCTGCTGGTAGGCACGATCGGCTTTCTGTGGTGGCGCAACAGAAGAAAAGAAGAATCGGGGGAACCGGAGGGCTAGTCCTTGTTCTCTTTGTAATGCCGTTCGTAGTGATAGAACGTCGATGCAAAGAGCAACCCCCAGGCAACGATAAGCAGAATCCCTCCAAGAGGGGTGATGGGGCCCAGCCATTCCACCGAAAGGCCATGGACTTCCCGGGTACTCAGCAGGTAGAGCGATCCGGAAAAACAAACGACGCCGCCGGCAAAAAGCCAGCCGGCAACCCCTAGCGACTTTTTCCTTCCAAAATGAAGCAATGCCGCTACTCCAAGAATAGCCAGGGAATGCACCAAATGGTACTTCACGCCTGTTTCGAAATTGGAAAAGGATTCAGGGGTAAGCAAGGGCCGCAGGGTATGGGCTCCAAATGCGCCGATCATTACAGCAAACATGCCTAAGGCGCTTCCAAGTCGTAAAAAAAGTTTCCTCATTGTTGCGTGTTCTCGGGGTAGGGCAAAATGCAAAGATAGTATTTGTATGAATTTCTACAAGCCTTCACGTTTTTTTTGGGGGTGTTTGTTTCTGATAATCAACACATTGGGGTGTAAACAAGATGTGGTTGGGGGGCTTTCGGCATTCATCCCTGAAGATGCTTCCAAATTGCTTGTAATTCAACAAGTTAAAGAGCATGATTTGGATATTCCCGCCTTTGTCCGGCCTTGGGCGGAAATACTTGGGCCCGGGCCCTGCCTGTTAGCGCATTGCCCGGTTGGGATAGGATTGGAGGAATGGCTAATGATCGCTCCGGCTGGGGGGAGAGCCAAACCATTTCCGTTTCATCAGCATCCAAAAGTACGGGTAATTCGCCATTTGGCCTATTCTGGCCACGAAATTTATGTTTTAGACGTACCCTCGGTAGGTCAGGTCACATTTGCCTTTGCCGGATCGGTCCTTTTTTGTTCTCCAAGAACCCTGTTGGTGGAGGAAGCACTGGAACGGAAAAGGAAAAATTCAACTTCATGGACCAGCCTGCTCCGTGGGGAAGAGTTTACGGGACCGGTTTTGTTCTGGGACTCCCGGCATTCGGAACCCATCCTTCCCCGTGGAGTTCCTCCCGAAGGCTTCCTGCGCGCGCCGCACCAACCTGCTGCAGACGCATCGTGGAGGTCTTTTCCCTTTGTCCCCCGGGCAAAGATCTACCCCGGCGCACAACGGCCGTTCCCGATGGCGCTCGCCGGGCTGGTCCCAGAGGACGTAGCGGTTTTCGACTGGCCTTTTTCTTTGGATAGCGAAAAAGGAGATCACCTGGCCTGGCGCCGGTTTTTTGCTCCCTGGGCGAAATCTGACCCAGGTTTCGCCCGTCTTCCCGGGCAAGACTCTTCTGTTTTGGTTATCCTGGAGGCTTCCGGCAGCGCGGAAACCGTTTCCCGGCGCCTGAAGGCGTATGCGGAGCATTTCGGCATCCTGAAATCTTACTTGTACCAGTCCTTCCGCATCGTACAGGTCATGGACCAATCCGTTCCGGAACTGTTGTCCATGCCCTCCAACCGCCCGGTATGCCTGCTGGAACTCGAAGGATATGTGTTGCTTTCCAACCGCCCGGAGGCCCTGGAGCGATGGGCCGACTTTTACCGCATTGGCGCGATGCTGGACCGAAAGCTTGGCCTCAATCCGGGGGCTTTAACCGGGCGGGCGGTTTCCTGGCGCTACCTCTCGCCGTTTCAACCGGTTCCGGATTGGCTGTCTTCCTGGTTGCCGGGTTTTCCCGCCGCCCCTCACCTGGTTGGGGAAGGAAGGAACGGACTGGAAGTGGAACGTCGCCCCGGTTGGAATAGAAGGGAGCAAGCCCCAGCCACAGGGAAATATACTCTGGCGAATAACGCTGCCTTTGCCTGTTCGTCGCTTTTTCCCTCTGTCTGGATCAGCCGTCGTGGCGGTTCAGGATGAAGCGAACCAGTTGTATTTTCTGGATCAATCCAATGGGGGCATTTTGTGGAATAAAAAACTGGACGGCCCGCTGCTTTCGGAGGTCTTTGCGGTGCATATTCCTTCCCTGGATCAGCGGGGATGGCTGATGAATACCCGCAGCGCCGTCTACCTATTTTCGGAAGAGGGCCATCTGGCAGCGGGGTATCCGCTTCTGCTAAGGGCGCCTGCCTCAGCGGGGCTGACCTTCGTGCCAGGAATGGGGGGGAAAGGGGGCGCTTATTTTTTTCCTTCGGAAAACCGGCGAATCTATGGCTATTCGCTTGAAGGCATGCCCCTAAGCGTCTGGAGCCCGGGGCCGGAAGCCGGCGATATGGCTACTCCCCTGGTTTGCTTTCCGTATGCAGGCAAGGATTATATCGCAGGGTATTCCTCTTTGCGCGGGTTTTTCGCACTGAATCCCCTGGGGGAGGACCACTTCCAGCCGGTGGGGGTGCAGGTGGAAGGTTTCCCTGCCCCGGTAGCAGATCCCACATCCTCTACGCCCAGATTCGTTGTGTTTGATGGGCGCGGAAGAGCGCAGGTGATCAATTTGCAAGGCGCCCATTTCCCTCTCCGGGTGGCTGCAAGCCCTGGGTTGCCTTCTCAGAGCCTGTTTTCGGATTTCGCAGGCGATCCGCGCAAGGATTTTCTCTCGCTTCAGGGGAAGCAGTTGCAGCTGTCCGGGTATGAAGAAAAAACCTTTCGGGTGTTTTGGTCTCAGCAACTGGAGACTCCGGCGGATACGCTGATCCTGGTGGACAAACCGGGAAAAAAATGGGCGGCTCTTGGGCGCGCCAAATCCAGAACCCTCCATCTGTTCGACGGCGCTGGCAATGAGGTGCCCGGATCGCCTGTGGGAGGAAGCCAGGGACTAAAATGGACGGATGGGGGAGGGGCGATTACGGTTTTAGGCAACCAAATCATCGCCTATCAATTGCCGAAGCCGGATTAAACGCTTAGCAGGGCCGGGTTTATTCGAGCTGCCAGTCAACCGGGGATTTCCCCTGGGACTGAAGGTACGCATTGGCCTTGGAGAAATGCTTGCACCCGAAAAAAGCGCCTTTGGCTAAAGGAGAAGGGTGGGCGGCTTCCAGAATCAGGTGCCGGGACGCGTCGATCAGCCCCGCTTTCTTCCTTGCAAAATTGCCCCAAAGCAGGAATACCAACCCCTGCCTTTTTTCGGAAAGCAATTGGATCACCCGGTCGGTGAACAGTTGCCAGCCGATCGACTGATGCGATCCGGGTTTGTTTTTCTCTACGGTCAGCATGGCATTGAGGAGGAAAACGCCGTTTTCTGCCCACCGGCTTAAGTCGCCATGGCTGGGAATGGATACCCCGGCATCGTTTTGGAGCTCTTTATAGATGTTTTGCAAGGATGGGGGAATCCGGATTCCTTTGGGCACGGAAAAACAAAGCCCCATTGCTTCCCCCGGGTTGTGATAGGGGTCCTGGCCCAGGACAACCACCTTCACCCGATCAAAAGGGGTCATGTTAAACGCTTGGAAGATCAGGCTTCCAGGGGGGTAGATGACGGTATGTTTCGCTTTTTCTTCCTTGAGGAAGGCCGCCAGCGTTTCGAAATACGGTTTGTTGAATTCCTCTTCCAGAACGACCTTCCAGGAGGGCTCTATTTTGACGTCCGCCATAGCATCAGCAGCATTAGTGCGATTTAGAATAGGTGGAGGATTGTTCGAGCAGCCGCGTCAAGGAATGAATGAGGAGGCCGCGCTGGGTCCAGAGGAGGTCATGCCCGCTTCCCGGCGCCATGATGCGTTGAACGGCGCGCGCGTTTTTCATGCGTGCCTGGGCAAATAGGGCGTTTTCGGGAAAAATGAGCGTGTCGTCCAACCCGTGCAATACAATGGCTGCACTTTTTATCCTTTCCCACCGGTCTGCCATAGCCTTTAATTGGGTGGCATGGGAAAGCTTCTCTGCATTGGCAACCCGCAGCGCGCCGGGAATCATCCACCGGATGAAAGGATGGCTGGTCGGGTAGGTGATCCAATACGTCGTTTCGGCAGCCGGCTTGTTAGAAGAGGATTGCAACAGGATCCCGTCCATCAGGTCGGGAAAATCCATGGCTAACCGCGCCGTCACCGTGCCCCCGTAGGAAGATCCATGTACGATTATCGTTTGGTGCAGAGGCCTTTTTGCTTTCAGAATCGGAGCAATAAGCGCCGCTTGCTTTTCCACGGAAACCTCCGGCGATCCAAAGCCGGAATATCCATACCCGGGCCGGTCTACCGCCAGCAGCTTGGCTTTGCGCAGCAACTGCGTGTCTTGAAGCAGCCCTTTCCAGAAGGAAGACGAACTTGGAGCGCCATGGATAAAAACGATCAACGGAAGGCTATCGTACCCGATTTCGATGTACCGCATCGGCCGCCCCTCTTTTTCATAATGATGCACCGTTGCCTCCAACCCAAACGGGTTCCCGTTCAATTGCCGGATAAACGCTTCGTCCGACATCCGGGTCTTGAGGAACTCATAACTGTACGCCATGAACCCAAGAAAGGCCAGGGAAAAATAAAAGCGTTTCCGCCTCAACATGCGGAAAACCCAAAGTTGTAAGGTTACCTTATTTCTGTTTCTCATATCTACGCTAACAAGGAAAAAGCAAAGATGGTTTTTTTGAGGTACGATTCACGGTGGACGGTGGACGGTGGACGGTGGACGGATGGACGGTGGAAAAATTTCCGTCTCCCGTCTCCCGTCTCCGTCTCCCGTCCCCGTCCCGTCCCCGTCTCCCGTCCCCCGTCTCCCGTCCCCCGTCCCCCGTCTCCCGTCCCCCGTCTCCCGTCTACCGTCTATTCAGGATATCAAAAACCCGGGAGTATTTTATTATAAAACTTTGGTTATCAACAGTATTTTGGTTTTTGTTAAAATTGAGCACGACGAACAGGCCGGTGTTGGCGGCTTGTAGCCATCCGAAACGGAAATTCGAGGACCAAAGCTTTTGGGTGCTGTTGTATTGCACCAGGCTTTGGAGAAATACGCGGGGGGTGAAGGAATAAGAAAGCCTGGAGCGGAAAATGGTGGCGGTGAAATCGCCGTAAGGGAGGCGGATGTCGTTATTGTTCAGGGTGAATTCCGAACTGAACTTGTCGCCAAGGCGCAGGTACATGGTGACGGTATTGGCGTATCGTTTTCCTCCGAAGAACCCGCCGAGGATATGGCGGGTGCTGAAGGATACCACCTTGCTTTGGTTGGTCATCAGTACGAGTTGGGCTTCCCGGTGGCGGTAGGTTCCCTGGGGTACCGTGACGCCTTTAGAGATCTCGAAAGGAGTGGAGACCCCTTCGGTGGTGAAATTGATTCCGGTATGGATTTCGAGGCCGCTTTGCCATTCCCAGTGGTTGTCTACATGCAGGAAGCCGGTTTGCTGGAACCCGTTAAAGTCCCAATACCCGCGATAAGACACATGGGGCCGGAGTTCCAGTAGCCCGAATTTTCCGTTCATCCGGACCTGTTTGAGTACGAGCATTTCGGGTTTGCGGAAAGCGTTGCGCAGGAGGAAACCCATTTCCGGGTTGAAGCCCTGCCCAACTTCGGTATAGGCGGTGTTGATTTCGAGGCCATTCCAAAGGTAATTGGCCTGGAACTTGAAGGCGTGGTCTTTATCGTCCAAGCCAGGAGTAGCCGTTTTGGAGAAAAAGCCCGAAAGCTGGGCTTTTTTGCCCAGGCCGAGCCGCCCGTCGAGCGCCATGGTTCGGTTAAAATCGTCGTCTTCCCCGCTGGTGCCCTGGCGGTTGAGGAAAGCGGCGCCTATAGAAGAACGCTGGGCAAATTCGTGGCTGACCCGGGCGACGGTGAAGTTATTCCCACCGATGCTCCTGGATTGGATCTCTTCGGTGAACATGGAGAGCACGCCCACGTTGGTGCGGTTAATTCTGCCGGAAAGCCGGGCGCCGCCTAAAATCGGTACGAGATTCCCTCCGTCTCCAATGCCGATCCTGCGCGAAAAAAAGAGGTCGACTTCTCCTGGGCTGCCTACCGAGAACACGCCGGCGTTTTCAAGAAAGAAAGGCCTTTTTTCGGGAAAAAAGAGATTGAACCGGTCGAGGTTGACCTGCTGGTCGTCGACCTCTACCTGGGCAAAATCGGTGTTATAGGTCAAGTCCAGGGTAAGGCTGGGGGTGATGCTGTATTTCAGGTCGGCGCCTGCTTCTGCGGATGTTTTCCAATCGTCCTTAGCGGCTGATGGGTCACGGTCGGCGCGGGCCAGGGCATAGGGGAATACCTTGAGGTTGCCCTGATTGCCGAGTTTGAGCCCGGAGATGGTACCGGCCAACGACAGGCGGTAGAGATTGAACTGTATAGGGAGCGCTGCCCAGTAGGCCGTTTCGTTGGATTTACGGATGTTGCGCTGGAAGTTGGCGCCCCAGGTCTGGTCGTCCCCGGGGCTAAAGCGCAGGGTGCGCAGCGGAATGGCAAATTCGGCGCTCCAGCCGAAGTCGCCGACTTTAGCCTTGACTTCCCAGGACGCGTCCCAGTTGATGTTGACGCCTCCGATGGTGCCTCCAACCTGGCGGTTGGGGTTTGAGTTTCCCTGTCCTTCGTTATTTACCTGGGCATCGTACTCCACCCCCTGGGAGTTGGTCCCGAAGACGAAGCCGTTTTGGCCGTCGTGATAGGTATCCAGGATAAAGATAAAGCTGTCGGTATTATCCAGCGGGGCATCCCTCCGGGCGTCGGCGACAACCAGGTTGCCGGGCTGGGCATCGTAACAGACTACAGAAAGCAGGAAATGCTGGGTGGTATAGGCGATTCGGATCTCCGTTTTTTCCGATGCGGGCTGACCAGCGTTGGGCTGGATCTGCCACAGTCCGCCCAAGGGTTGGATGGCTTGCCAGGCAGGGTCGGAAAGCACCTCGCCGTCGATCTGGGGCAGGGTATTCATGGCAGACGCTTTGGCTTCGGGCCGGACGGTCGTGTTGATGCCGGTATACCCGTTCGGCGATTGGGCTGCCAGAAAGAAAGGAATGGTCAGAAGTAAAATCTGGATGGACGCAGACGTCTTGATTTTCATGGTCAGGTCGTTAGGTGTTCCGAATATCCGGGAAAAGTAGAAAAAAATCGGGATTCGGAATACGGCAGGGCTATAAAACAAAAAAGCCCTCAACGAGGGCCTCATGCAAATAACAAATCATAATCTCATGAAAAAAAGACGACCTAACTTTTCTATTTCTTTATCCTGAAAGGAATTTACATCTTGTAAGGGGTTAAGGGAGTGGCTCTCGGTTTTAGGGAAGGTTCCCTGCCCCTGGGGGCAAGGAACCTTGTTTTTGGGATCATGAATCCCCGACGCAGGGGATTTCACGCTAACTTCGGTTTTTGAGATAGCCTCTCTTTGTATCTTGTGGGTCCGATCTTTTTCGAACCGCTCTGGGGTGTTGTCTTCCTTTGATGATGTAAAGATGCAACGCAATTTTGCCTGAATCAAAGACAAAAAACGGGTTTGTTGACGATTTTTTTATTAATTAAAAAATAATTTATTGATATTCAATTGTTTATTTTATATTTTTGTTGATGGATAAATTTTTTTTCTTGCGTTTTTTTAAAAAAAGAAAAAAAAAGTTGGGGAAAAAAAGAAAAACCGGTAGAAAGGGAAAAAGAAAAGCCTTCTTCAAGACATGAAGAAAGCTTTTAAGCGGTGATCCCGACAGGATTCGAACCTGTGACCTACTGATTAGAAGTCAGTTGCTCTATCCAGCTGAGCTACGGGACCAAAAAAGGAAACCCAGACGGCCAAAGCGCTGCAAATCTAGCTGAATTTCCTTCAAGATGCAACCGGGGGCAGGGCCGGAAAAAAAAATGCCGCCAACCTGTCTAAATGCAGAAAAGATTACGGACCAAAAAAAGAGCGCCATGCCTTTTGCCGTCAGCAGGTTTTATGTAATTTACGAAAAAATTAAATCCTTATGAATCCTTTTGCCATTGCCACCCTCCAACTCGATGAGTTGTTTGAATTCCTTAAGGACGACGCTGTTGGCGTCGCTTTTTATTTGGAAGAAAATGACGAAGGCCAGTACCTCGTCGCTAAAAAGGCCTTTACCGATGAAAGAAGTGCCTTGTGCATTGAAGCCAAAGAACAGTTTCCTGTAGAACGAATTTCCGTGGAATATCCAAGAGATGACCAAGACCGTCCAGTGACGCACTTCGAATTTTTGCAGGACCGCAAAATTATGGGCTTGGCTTACTTTAGCATCGATCAGTTCCGGATGATGAAGTGGTGCGGAAACAAAATTGCTTTATTCGGCGGCCTGCTCGTTATGGGCGAGCCGAATATTGGCCCTAAACAGCTGGGCGGGAAGTATGCCCCCTTGATAGCGGAGGTAGTCAACCCGGTTAAAGTGGCCCGCAACGACAACTACGATCCGCTGGCGCCGGCATACGAGCCGATATCATTCGCTACAGCATACCCTTGCCCGCCCCACTGGAGGAATTTTGGCGATGAATGATGCCATGTAAGCGGTGTATACTTTGGCTATGGTGGTTTATTCCTTTTTGTTGGATAAGTCATCCTGTCGCAGGGCAAACAGCGCCTTATGAATTTTCATTGATCGGAAAGGAGCAAGGTTTGCCTGCCGACGAGGAGCATGCCTTTCTGTTCCAGGATTCCCGGGGTTTTCTGTGGATCAGTTCGCTGAGTGCGCTCTATCGGTTTGACGGCGCCCTGGTTAAACCCTACCTGCCGGATTCTGCCAGAAAAAACTGGCTTCATCCAGGGTTTATTCAACATAAGCTGCTGGAAGACAAACAGGGGCGGATATGGATAACGAACGGGAATGCTATTTTTTATTACCACCCTCAAAAGGAACATTTTTATCGGATAAGCGCAGGGAGTTCCTCCCAAGGATATACGTTACTACATATTGACCCCGATGGACGGCTTTGGGGGTTGAAGGGGGGAGTTCTTTTTTTTCGGCAAAACGGCAAATCGGTCTTCCCCGAAAACGGCTCTTTTTCTGGCCCTAATGCCCGGTATGCTGCCGAAACGCCTGCCAACGGTTTCCTGAAGCGGGTGATTGCTACCCCTGTTATGGACCCTGGTTTTGAGGTTCTGGATATAGCCGGAGGCAAAGTGATCTCCCTTCAATCCTATAACACCCCATTCAGCAATAAAGAGCGGGAAATCTATGTAGAGCGCCTTCTGGCGGACAACGACACCTTGGTGTGGTTGTGTTCCAAAGGAAGACTGATCGCTTTTAACCCGAGGGCGCCTGAACGGCTAAAGGTCTATTTGCCGGAGGGTTGGCCTGATGCGGATGTCAATATAGCGTCGCCCCTCGACTCTATCCGTATACTAGTGGGTACCCGAAAGGCTGGTCTTTGGATATTTAACAAACAAAGCCGGCGGTTTGAGGCGCGGTTGAATACAAGACAGGCGAATGCTCCCGTTTTGAGCCCGGATAAAATCGAGTCTGCTGTTTCAGGCTCGAAAGGAAGCCAGTTGTGGGTTTCTTTTAGCAACCAGGGGCTGGGAAGTGCCAGTTTGTTTTTGCCTAAGTTGCAGCGGCTGGAAAACGTTAATGGGTTGAAACTCAGGGACGCCAGATTTTCTTCCAAAGACCTGTACGGCGGATTTTGGTTTGTCAACGCGGCGGAGGCCGTGCACGTGCTGAACGACAACTCCGCTTATGCAGTTAAACTGCCCGAGAATTTGTCGATTTCGTCTGTCTGGGACTTTTTCACCGATAGCTTTGGACGCCCTTGGTTGCACACCGGCGGCAAGATTTTTTATATTCCGGCCAATAGCCGTTCATGGAAAAGGCTGTCGCTTGAACTTGACAAGGAAACCCCGAGAGCGATTGCTCCGTTGCAGGAGGGGAAGCTTCTTATGATAACCAATATGCATGCATTTACGGTCCATGAGCGTTCTCCAGGGGTTTTTCAAAAAAGCAACCCATTAAAAGGAATCGAAATTGCCGATGAAAAAGTATTGGCATTTTCCCTTTCGGAGGGGTACTTGATTATCCAAAGGGCCAAAGAATTAACATTACAGATTTATAAAACCGATGGGAACGATTTCCGGAAGATCGCGGAGATACCCCATATGCCTTATGCTAATAAAATCATTTGGGATAAAGCCCGAGAATCGATTTGGCTCGCTACGACCGATGGATTAAAACGGATCTCAAATGATTTCCAAACCGTCGAAAGCTTTTTTCTAGGGAACGAGTGGCTGGATCGCGTCGGCGTGAAAGACGTGCTGCTGGATAAATTCAATCGCTTGTGGCTTGCGGGTCCAGATGTCTTGGTCTCGTTTATTCCCGAGAGCAATTCTGTTCGGATTTTCCGCCAGGAAGAGTTGCGTGCAGGCCCGTTCCTGTTCGCAACAGCTGTTGCCGCCTCGGATGGACGATTTTTTTTCGGAGCCAGAGATGGCGTCATTTGCTTTGATCCGGAGCTTTTGAAACCATATCCGGATACTCCAATCCCGTATGTGTATGATATTCAGATTAATGGCGCTCATTTGGATAGTTTGAATCCGGCAGAATTGAAAGCCCTGGAGTTGACCTACCGCCAGCGAAATATCCGGTTAACGCTTTCTGCCATTGGTTATTACCTTCCTCAATACACGCGCCTTCAATACCGCCTAAGAGGGTTCGACAAGGGTTGGCAGACCATCAAACCGGGCGAGCACCTGAATTACAGTTTAATTTGGGGTAAAGGACAGGTTTTTCAAATGCGGGCAATTGGTCCCAACGGGCAGCAGAGCCCTACCCGGGAGTTAGCGATTTCCGTGGCGCCTCCTTTTTGGTTGTCCTGGCAGTTTGTTTTTAGCTCCATTATTGCCCTGGCAGGGATAGTTGCTTTGATCGTGAACTACTTCGTCCAAAAGCGATTAAAGGAAGAGGTCAAACGCCAAAAACTCATCGAGCAGGAATGGAGCCGGATAATGAACGACCTCCACGACGGGATCGGCTTTGACCTGACGGCCATCCGCGCCATGAGCGAGCGGGGCAGCCGGAATAATCCCGATCCAGATGCACGCGAACAGTTTGAAAAAATCTACCGCCGGGCTTTGGATGGCATGCAAAGCATGGGAGAAATTTTCCGGGTGACCGAAGATCAAGCCGCCAGTTTGGACGTGTTCCTGGAGTTTCTGAGGCAGCGTTCGAAAGAATACCTCGATTCGATGGGACTAGAACACCAGTTTTTGCTTCCTCAAGGGCTTCCTTATGCGGAGGTGGGGGCGGAACAGCGACAGAACGTCTGGCTGGTCCTTAAAGAAAGCCTGAATAATACAGCCAAACACGCCCAGGCTACTCTGGTGCGAATTTCGGTCTGGAAAGAGGACCGAACCTTATTCCTGCGCATCCAGGACGACGGGTGCGGGTTTGACCCTTCGGCCCCCCGGCCGGGCAGAGGGACAAGAAATATGCCCAAACGAATGCGTTCTATCGGAGGATCTTATGCCGTGGATTCATCCCCTCAAAAAGGGACCACGATTCTCCTTAGTTGCCCCCTGAAGAGGCCCTTCCGGCCTCCGGGAATCTGGAATCGATTAAAAACGCTTTGGCGCCGTACCTTTTTTCCTGATGTTTAACCCTTAATTCTATGAACGATCCCAAAATTCGCGTCTCTATTGTAGATGACGAACCTGAAATTGCTGAATTGCTGAAAGATTTGATTGCCGGGGAGCCCGATATGGAATTCGTGGCCTCCTACACCAGTGCCGAGGAAGCCTATATCGGTGTTGCCGGGACCACGCCCAATGTCGTTATCATGGATATCGGGCTCCCGGGAGAGAGCGGCATTTCCGGAATGATGCGCATTAAGCAAAAATTTCCCAACCTGTCGTTTCTCATGTATACTATCTGGGAGAATGAACGGGTATTCGAGGCCCTTAGAGCAGGCGCAGATGGATATATCCTGAAACGGGATGAAACGTCCTCCGTGTTGGGCGCCATCCGGGATGTTTACCATGGGCTTTCTGCCGCCAGCCCTTATATTGCCAGGATGTTGTTTGAGTCTTTTCGCGGCAAAAAAAATGCGCTGGAAGCGTTAAATCAGCAGGAAATGGAAATTCTGGACCTGTTGAAAAAAGGAAAAATGATCAAGGCAATGTCTCTTGATCTTAATGTATCGGAGTCTAAAATAAAACGAATCATTCGCGGGGTCTATGACAAACTCCAGGTGAACAGCCGTTCTGAAGCTATTGTCGTATATTTAAACAATATCTAACAAGAAGAATACGGGTTTTAAAAAAAAGTTCAATCCAATGCCCGGACTTAAGTTCGCTCTATTTTTTTGTATGCTTGAACGAAGTGGAATACCTTTGTATCAAATGCTATTCCCAAAAACTATGCTTTACCACAAATTCATCTCAGTTAATTCCTCGCCCAAAATTCTCGGACAAGTTCCCCCAAGTAAAACTATGCTCCGACTCTAGGCGCAGCTGATTTTCAGTTCTGCGCCTTTTTTTATGGTGTCTCGGGGGAGACGCTTGCCCATATCGCCTTTTCTTGCTTTCTTGGAAGATCCAAAAGATTTTTCAAGACCTATGTTTACCATTGCTCTTACCGGAATCCCGTTCGATCGCAAATCCAGCTTCCTTCAGGGAGCTGCGCTGGCGCCTGCCCGTATCCGCGCCGCGCTTCATAGCGGCGCGGGCAATTCCTGGACGGAACTCGGCGTCACCCCCCTGGAAGATCCCCGGTTTCAGGATGCAGGGGACCTCCACGTGGAGGATTACCACGCAATTTCTTCGCAGATTGCCGCTTTGCTGGCTCAAGGGCATCGCCTGATCTCCCTGGGCGGCGACCATTCCGTGACGTTCCCGGTCGTTCAGGCTTATGCGCAAGTATTTGGGCCAATCGATATCCTCCATATTGATGCGCACGGTGACTTATACCACGAATTCGAAGGCGATCCCTTTTCCCATGCCTGCCCTCTTGCACGGATCATGGAATCCGGCCTTGCCCGGCGGCTGGTTCAGGTGGGCATACGGACGCTGACTCCCCATCAGCGGGAACAGGCCGCGCGCTTTGGCGTGGAAACGATTGAAATGAAAGATATGCATCGCGCCGCAACGCTGCAATTTGATCAACCGCTTTACCTTTCCCTCGACCTCGACGGGCTGGATCCGGCATTCGCCCCCGGCGTGTCGCATCACGAACCCGGCGGGCTTTCTACCCGGCAGGTGCTGGAGATCATCCACCGGCTGGAAACCCCACTGATCGGCGCCGACATCGTAGAATATAATCCCCACCGGGATTGGGCCGATATGACCGCCACCCTTGCCGCTAAGCTCGTGAAAGAAATCGCAGGGAACATGTTGGGGTAGGGATAGACGGTGGACGGGAGACGGTGGACGGGGAGACGGGAGACGGGGGACGGGGGACGGGGGACGGGAGACGGGAGACGGGAGACGGGAGGAGACGGGAGACGGGAGACGGGAGACGGGAGACGGGAGACGGGAGACGGGAGGACGGGAGGACGGGGGACGGAGGGGGGAAGGGAAACCAAAAAGATCAATAAACAGTTTTTGTATGAAAAAAACACCTAAAACACGCATTCAATGGGGGTGGACGGCGTTGCTCGTCTTGTTGTTGTCTGGAACGGTTCAGGCGCAGGCGCCGAAACCGGAAGACGTTTTCGGATTTAGAGTGGGCGCCGATTACAAGTTAGCCGATTACGACCAGTTGCTGGCCTACTACGCGAAACTGGATGCCGCGTCCGACCGGGTGCAGATGACCGAGATCGGGAAGTCGGTTCACGGCAGGCCCATGAAACTGCTTTTCATTTCATCCGAGAAGAACCTGAAACAATTGGCCCGATTCCGGGAGATCAGCGGGAAGCTGGCCCGGGCCCGCGTTCCGGAGGAGGAAGCGCGGAAGCTGGCGAAAGAGGGCAAAGCCATTGTTTGGTTTGATGGCGGTATGCACGCCACCGAACGCGCCCCGGCGCAAATGATGCCCGAACTGGCCTACCGGTTAGCCATGGAAGAGAGTTCCGAGATGCAAAAAATACGGGATCAGGTAATTACCCTCATCGTGCCAGTGATCAACCCGGATGGGGTGGATATCGTCGTACCCTGGTACCTGAAATACCTGGGCACGCCCTTTGAAACGACTTCACCCCCTATTCTGTATCAGGAATACGTGGGGCACGACAACAACCGGGATTGGTTTATGAGCAATATGCCGGAGACCAAAGCGGTGAATCAGGTGCTTTACCAGGAATGGTATCCCCAGATCGTCCATAACCACCACCAGACTTCTCCTGCCTGGGCGCGTATTTTCATTCCGCCATTTCGCAGTCCGGTCAACCCCAATATACACCCAGGGGTAACCAGCGCTGTGAACCTCGTCGGGTCGGCTATGTCCAACCGGTTTGCCATGCTCCGTATGCCGGGGGCTATTTCTACCAACTTCGGTATGTGGTGGAACGGTGGTATGCGTACCGCGCCGTATTTCCACAACATGATCGGCATCCTCACGGAAACCGCCCATGCCACGCCCACTCCGCGGTATTACGACCCCGCCAAAAAGCCGGCTACGGTAGCCGGCTTGCGCACCGACGGCTCGGAGGTGTTTTACCCCTATCCGTGGGAGGGCGGGGAATCCCATTTCCGCGATGCCATCGACTATACGCTGGAGGCATCCCTGGCCGTATTGAATTTAGCCGCCGACCGCCGGGAAACCATGTTGTTTGACTTTTACCGAATGGGACGGGATGCGATAACCAATACCAAGCAAGCGTTTGCGTATATCCTTCCCAAGGATCAATGGGATGCCAGCGAAGCCCGGAACCTGACTGAAATCCTTCAGCGAGGCGGCTTGGAGGCTCATGAAGCGACAGCCTCTTTTCAGGCCAACGGCAAAACCTACCCTGCAGGCTCGGTCCTCTTTTATGGCGCGCAAGCTTTCCGGCCCTATCTGATCGATTTGATGGAAAAGCAAAACCACCCCAATCAGGTGGCTTATCCTGGCGGCCCGCCGGTGCCCCCTTATGACCTGGCTGGCTGGACCCTCCCCATGCAAATGGGCGTACGGGTAGACCGCATCGACACCGCTTTTGCCGCTTCAACCAGGGAACTTAAAGGCCTGATCCCCATAACCCCGGGCCAACTTAGCGGAAAAGGCAAAGCGGGATTCGCGTTTTCCTGCCAGGAAAATGCAGCTTACCGGGTAGTGAATGAGCTGCTTCGCGGCGGGTTCCCGGTGGATATCCTTCAGGATTCCAATTTGAATGTTGGCGGGAAAGTCATGGCCCCAGGCGCCTTTTGGGTGGCCGCGCAAAACGGCCTGGAATCCAGGCTGGAAAACCTGGCAGCCGAAACCGGCGTTTCTTTCTCCGGCCTGGACCAGCGCCCGGGTAGCCAGGTCAAACCCCTCCGCAAAGTGAAGGTAGGCTTGTATAAAAGCTGGATGGCCAATATGGACGAGGGCTGGACCCGCTGGGTGCTCGAACAGCACCGCTTTGATTTTGACACCTTGCACGATATCGATATTCGAAGCAAAGACCTGACGCTGTATTCCGCCATTATTTTGCCTTCCCAATCGCCCAACGGTATCCTTCACGGCCATGCCCCGGGAACCATGCCGGAGGAATTCACGGGAGGTATTGAGATTGAAGGCGCCGCCAGGCTGGCCGATTATGTGCGCAACGGGGGGACCCTGATCACCTTCGATGCCGCCAGCGACCTGGCTATTGAACTGCTCGGGCTTCCTGTACGCAATGTTACAGAAGGACTCTCCAGTCAACAGTTCTTTATCCCGGGCTCCCTTGTTCGGGCCAAAGTTAATCCCAAACACCCTCTCGGATTTGGGATGCAGACGGAAGTAGCCGCGTTTTACGACGATAGCCGCGCCTTTGAGGTCCTTAAACGCAATTATTCCGGCGAAGGGGGAGAAGAAAAAACTGCCCGGGCGCCCGAGCCCATAGCCGATGTCGTCGTGGAGTACGGCAGCAAAGATCTCCTGATGAGCGGGTGGGCTAATGGCGCCGACCGTTACCTGCGCTCCAAAGCCGCATTGGTGCAAACCCCTTATGGCAAGGGCAAGGTCGTGCTGTTCGGGTTCCGCCCTCAATTCCGGGGGCAGCCCAGAGGAACGTACAAGCTGATTTTTAATGCGATTTTTCAGGGAGGGAATTAATGGTTGCGAGTTCCGGTTGCGGAGTTGCGAAGCTTCAACTTCGCAACTTCGCAACTTCGTAACTCCGCAACTCCGTAACTCCGTAACTCCGTAACTTCGCAACTTCGTAACTTCGTAACTTCGTAACTTCGTTACTTCGTTACGTTTATATTTGCATAAAAAAAATGAAGAAGGGTCTGATCGTATTGGCCGGCATCGCGTTGGCCCTGAGTGTTTCCAGTTGCCGCTGGAAAACCACCAAAACAGCGTTAAAGAATGGGGAGGTGCTCAAAGCCTCGGTGGAATCATTCGAGAAAAACAGGAAAATCCTTTCCGATAAGCTGATTACCAGCCTGGAAGAAGCGGAAGAATCGCTGACACAGGAAAGTCCGGATCTTCCCCAGGTGTCCAAAGATTTTGAAATTGAGTGGAACAATATCCAGAAACGCTATGAAAAGCTCAAGCTTGATTTCAGCGATGTTGGCGAGAACTCAACCACCTATTTTGATAAGCTGAACGAACTAAGCGGCAGCATTTCCAACGAGCGTCTGCGCAAGGAAGAGCTGGCGAAAAACGCTGACCTGCGCAAGAAATGGGAAGTATCCTATAAAGAAGCAGAAGTCAATGTCCAGAAAATCACCACCGTGCTGGAAGAAGGCCACGACTTCCATATGGTTCTGGTTGCTTCCTCGATTCGCCAAAAGCTGGAACAGAACGTGGAAGAGCTGCGCCGTATCGCAGAGCAGGCCAAGTCCTTGCTTACCGACCTCGAAGCCTTCACCCAGGCGGGAAGGGAACTGGTGAAGTAAGGACCAGGGTACAGGTGATTGGTTTTCGTTGCTCCAGAGTCAAAAAACGCTCGGCTTTTAGGGAAAACCGCTTCATAGGCCGGATACCACATCAAATCAAGTCTGGTATCCGGGCCATATTGGCCAAAAAATAGCTCCAGGAAAAATCCCAAAGGTATACTTACTGAATAATAGCAAATCCTATTCCTTTTTAGCATTTTTCACATGAAGCTATTAACACATTCCAATCGCTCTCTTCTGGGTGTATTTTCGGGTTTTCTGGTACTTGTGATAACCATTGTCGTCTTTTTTCTTTCCCGTTGGGGAGTTATCCACCCCATTGCAAAAAAGGAAATAAACAAGCCCCTGGCAGAAAACCAAGCCGAAGCGCCTTTAGATCATTCAATAGAAGGAGTAGAAAGTGGGTTTCTGGCGTCGCCGGCCAGAATCGATTCCATCGAAGCCAAAAAGCAGGCATGGGCTGCCCTTCTTGACGCCCATCCCTATTTTACCCGTCCATCCAGAACTCCGAAAGAATGGAGAGCCATCCCCAGACAAGACCGGCCGGACCTCGCCATGGAACAGGAATACCTGATGACCATGGACCCAGCCTTGGGAAACGTTCCGTATGAACGGTTGCGCCGGGCGAATAAAGAAATGGACCTTAAGATGCTGGAAAAGTCGGCCATCGCTGGGGTTGACTGGGAAGAGCGAGGGCCCGACAATGTCGGCGGGCGTACCCGGGCACTGGCCTTTGATCCCAACGACCTGACCAAAAAGAAGGTTTGGGCCGGAGGCGTTTCCGGAGGGCTTTGGTACACGAATGACATCACCGCCGACCCCGTTGTCTGGACTCATGTCGATGGGTTTTGGGACAACATCGCCATTAGCTGTATCGCTTTCAACCCAGCCAATACCCAGGAGATCTACGTCGGTACCGGCGAAGGCTGGTTTAATGCGGACGCCGCACTCGGCGGCGGCATCTGGAAATCATCCAACGGCGGGACTACCTGGGCTCTTTTGGGCAGCACCGAGCCGGGAGGGTATGTCAGCACCAGCAATTTTCACTATGTCAATAAAATTGCGATAAAAAGCAACGGCACCATTTTTGCCGCTACCCGGGCTTATTACATCAACTTGGGAGGCATTTTGCGGTCAACCGACGGAGGAACTACCTGGACGCGTGTGGTAACGCCCTATGCTTCCGATAATACCGTTTATGATCGGGGCGCCGATCTGGAAATCGCGGCGAATGGCGATATTTATGCCAGTATTGGCGTGGGGTCGAAAGGAAAGGTCTATAAGTCGTTAAGCGCAGATGATGGCGCCTCCGGGACCTGGACCGATCTGTCCGCCAATGTAGGCATGGGAAATGCCAAACGGGTGGAGTTGGCCTGCGCTCCTCCGATGCGAATACCATTTATGCGGTTGCACAAGGAGGAAGCGGGGACAACGACGTCGAATGGGTTAAAAAGTCAATAGATGGCGGAACAACCTGGGGAACGCTTACCATACCACTTATGGTGGAGGATGATGAAACCCATTTCACCCGGGGCCAAGCCTTTTATGATTTAATCCTTGCGGTCCACCCTTCGAATCCAAATTTCGTACTCGCCGGAGGGATTGACCTGCACCGGACCCAGGATGGCGGAACGACATGGACTGGAATTTCCCATTGGTACGGTGGGTTTGGTAAGCCGGAAGTGCACGCCGATCAGCATGCTATCCAGTTCAGACCAGACCATAGCGACGAAGTGATCTTTGGCAATGACGGAGGGATTTTCTATTCGACGAATGCAGGAAATGGCGCCGCTACGCCAAGTTTTATAATGAAAAATACGGGGTATAACGTTACCCAGTTTTATTCCTGTGCCGCTGAAAATGCCAAGAATAGCCACTACTTCCTGGCGGGAGCGCAGGATAATGGGAGCAATCAATTCACCCAACCGCAAGTTGGCCCAACTACCGAGGTTACTGGCGGGGATGGCGCTTTTTGCCATATCGACCAGATCAACCCACTCATTCAGGTTACCCAATATATTAATAACAATATTTACCGCTCCCTTAACGGAGGAGCAAGCTTTTCCAAAATTGTTTCTCAGACCACCGGCCTGTTCATCAACCCAAGCGAATACGACTCGGAGCGAAAAATTTTATACGCCTCAGCTTCCAACGACACGATCAAGCGCGTCAGCGGGATGGACGGGACCATTACCAACACGGACCTGAGCATTGCCGGAACCGGAGGGAAAATATCTGCCCTGAAAATGAGTCCGTATAACAATGTCCTGTTTTTGGGCATAGCCAACGGAAAGGTGTATAAACTGGTCAACCCAAGCACAGGTTCGCCTACCTTAACCCGTCTGGACAATGGATCAACGCCCATAACCACTGCCGGCTGGGTTTCTTCCGTCGAAGTCGGCGCCGATGACAACCACCTTTTGGTTACGTACTCCAACTACGGGGTAACGTCCGTTTGGGAGACTACAAACGGAGGAACGACCTGGTACAGCAAAGAAGGCAATCTGCCGGATATTCCCATTCGTTGGGCTATCTACAACCCCGACAACCGGAATCAGGTACTGCTCGCAACCGAGCTGGGGGTTTGGACTACCGATAACTTTGGCCCCGGAACGAATAGCGCGCCGGTGTGGGGGGCGAGCAATATGAACCTGGCGCATACCCGGTGTACGATGCTGAAGTACCGCCCAGCCGACAAAATGGTTGTCGTTTCCACCCATGGCAGGGGATTGTTCACCTCCGATGTGTTTGTTTCCCAGTCCATCGCGGATATCGATTTCGATTTCACCTACAGCTGTTCGTGCAGTAAAACCGTCCAATTCACCGATGCCAGCTTAAAATCCAACAATTCCTGGGCTTGGGACGTCAACAATGATGGGGTTACAGACTATACCACCCGCAACCCTGAACATACGTATTCCAGCCCGGGTGTTTACACCGTGAAACTTACGGTCAATTCCGGGAGTTCAACCGCCGTAAAAGATAAAAAAATTGTCGTTGCCGCCAGTGCACCCACAGTGAATACAGGCTGTACCTTGCCCTCAAATTCTAATAACGGTAACCCCTTCGGTATTGGAATTTTCCGGTTTGCTTTGGGCGATATTGATTATTCCACTTCCCACAACAATGGCAATTACCAGGATTATACCTGTTCGCAATGGACAACCCTGGAACTCAATGCTTCCTACTATGTGACTATCCGAACGGGTACGGCCAATAGCGAAGGCGCCATCGTTTACATCGATTACGACGACGACGGCGTCTTTGAAGCCGGAGAAGTTGTTACCTCTTTTCCTGCTAACACGCAAGGAACCAGAACGAACTTGTATACAACGCCTTCCTCCGGAGTGACCTTAAACAAGGGGCTTCGCATGCGGGTGCTTTCCAAGTTTAGCGGTACTCCGACCACGGCATGCGATATTAGCACTTACGGCCAAGCTGAGGATTATACGGTTTATTTCGTCAGCCCGACCAGTTATGCAGATTATGGCGACCTGGACCCATTGACCTGGGCGCAAGCGAAAGCGGTCACCGTTTTTGAGGATTCCGATTATGATGGGGCGCCAGATGGAACGGGTAGCGCGGTTTGGGCAGGGGATTTGGTCGATGCGGAAACGGTGCAGCCAGGCTCGGACTCGGGAAGCGGTTTTGCGGATGAGGATGGGTTGGCGCATCCTTCGGGTAGCTTATCCCCGGGGCAAAGTTATAATTTCACGGTGCATACCAATTCGAACAGCAGTTCCAGCCTTGCCCGGTATTATCGCCTTTGGTTTGATTGGAATAGCGATGGCACGTTTGACGAGTCTTTTTCCGGAAACGTGACGGGAACAGGCGTCCAGGATGCGGTTCACAATATCCAGGTGTCCTTGAGTGCAGGAAGTACGTTCAAGATCCGATTGGTCGTTGACGACAGCTCCATACCCGCTTCTCCTGCTTCTGGCATTTTTACGAATGCCGAAGTGGAAGATTATTCCCTTCCGGTTCAGGCGCCGCTACCAGTGGAACTGACGGCTTTTGAGGTTGCCGTAAAAGGGTGTAATACCGAACTTTTCTGGCAAACGGCTTCGGAATGGGATGTAAGCGGGTTTCAATTAGAGTCGTCCCCGGATGGGGTGTTTTTTCAGTCCTTTGCAGAACATAAACCCCAATCTGCGAGGTCCGTTGAATGGCGATCCTATGCATATCCCATTCCAACCAGGCTTCAGGGCCAATATTACCGGCTAAAAACGATAGACCTGGACGGATCGTTTACGTATTCCCCTGTAGTATTCGGAAAGATTCC
Source organism: Haliscomenobacter sp. (assembly GCA_016713275.1). Classification (GTDB taxonomy): domain Bacteria; phylum Bacteroidota; class Bacteroidia; order Chitinophagales; family Saprospiraceae; genus JADJPL01. The sequence goes on along the minus strand of JADJPL010000004.1, from coordinate 288,774 downwards.
CTGCCAACAGGCTTCAGGCGCGCTGGTTTTCCCCAACCCGGCTACTTCAGAAGCTACTCTTCAATGGACCAGCCGGGAGTTCTATCCACATCTTACGTTGGAACTGACCGATGAATTGGGAAGGGTAGTTCGACTGGAGAGCATACAATCGTCCATTGGAACAAACACGGTCCAATTCGCTCTGGATAACCTTCCTGCCGGGATCTATTTCGTACAGGTTCGCGGTATGCGGGAACCTTTTACGCCCCTTCGTCTGGTTAAAAAATAACCCCCTTTATGTTAGACGCTAGACGTTAGAGGTTAGACGTTAGGGCGAAATCTAAAGTCTAACCTCTAAAGTCTAAAGTCTAACCTCTAAAGCCTAGACAACAAACTGATAGCCAACTCCTTTCAGGGTAATGATCTGCACTTCGGGGTCTTCCTTGAAGTATTCGCGCAGGTGGGTGATATAGACGTCGAGATTGCGGGAGTTGAAAAAGGAGTCGTCGCCCCAAATCTTCTGGAGGATGAGTTTGCGCTCCACGGGAAAGTTGCGGTGTTCGATGAGGATTTTGAGGAGTTCCGCTTCCCGGTAGGAGAGTTTCTGGGCGCGGTCGCCGATGCGGAGTTCGTATTTTCTGGGGTCGTAAGCAAACTTTCCAAGCAGAACGAGGTGCTCCTCCAGATTGACGGGGGGAGTGGACTGGGTAATCTGAAGCAGGTTGTTGACCCGCACAATCAACTCTTCCATGCTGAAGGGTTTGCGCAGGTAGTCGTTTCCGCCCGACAGAAACCCTTTGAGCACGTCTTCGGTTTGGGTTTTAGCGGTGACGAAGATAATAGGCATGCGGGGGTTCTTCTTCCGGATGTCCGTTCCCAGTTCGTACCCATCGCGATTGGGCAGCATGATGTCCAGAATACATAGATCGGGATGGAAACTGTCTACGGCTTCCATGACCAGGGCGCCATCGTCGACCATGTGAACCAGAAAATCGCGGGTTTCCAGGCTTTCCTTGACTATTTTTCCCAGAAAGGGTTCGTCTTCCACGTATAGAATTTTCGCTTTCGACATGCCGTTTATGCGTTGGGTTTGGCTTTGTGGTGCTGGGTTTTGGGAAGCGTTACCGTAAACGCGCTGCCTTTGCCAGGGGTGCTGTCGACTTCGATCCTGCCCTGGTGTTGCTGGATGACTTCGGCGACATAGCTCAACCCCAGGCCATGGCCTTTGGTGTTGTGCTGCTGGCCCAGTTGCGGAACCCGGAAAAACTGCTCGAAGATCTTATCCTGAAATTCCCGGGAAATCCCGATTCCTTGATCTTTAACGGTGAATCGAACGCTTCCATTGCTTTCTCCGAGCTCCACGTCGATCCGGGGCTGGTTTGGGCTGTATTTCAAGGCATTATCCAGTAGGTTGTAAATGACGTTGGTGAGGTGGACCTGGTCGCCTTCCATCTGAAACGCGGCGCCGTGCTGATGAAATTGCACCTCTGCTTTCGAGCGTTCGAATTGCAGCCCCATTGATTCGAGGACCTTGCGGAATGCAGTCTGGAGGTCAAACGGCTCAAAATGCAATTGCGGCGCTTTGTGTTCAAACATGGACATTTTCAGCACCCGGTCTACCAGGATGGAAAGCCGCTGCAATTCGTGCTGGGAAATATTGAGGTATTCCTTCGCTTTTTCCGGGTTGTTCATTCCCTGAAAACTGTTCAGGGCTTCAAGGGCAACGCTCACCGTAGCAATAGGCGTTTTTAGTTCGTGGGTGATGTTGCTGATAAAATCGTTTTTTAGTTTAGCCAGCCGGTGCTGTTGTTTCAGGCTCCTGAAAATCAGCCCAAAAGACAAGGCGGTAATTCCCAGTAAGAACAAGGCAAACAACAAGCTTGGCGCCATTTTGCGCACGAGATACCCCTGGTAATCATCGACCTGAATGACGTATAAATGGATAGGTGGAAAGCCTCCCGGGTAAAAACTGGTAATCCCGGGCATGGTTGCGAGGTCGGGAATGGTATCCGGGCGCGAAAGGCGGAACGGGAAATGAAGCTTCGCCCGCTTCAGGTCTAGAGTGAGCTTGTCTTCTAATATTGCCAATCGCAACGTATCGTTTTTGAACCCAAATGGGCTAAACGATCCATGCTGGTTTTTGCCGCTATCTCGAACGGCGATGACGGAGGACCGGAAAATTCGTTCTCTGCGTTCGAGGCGGGATTCAGGTTCGCTTTCCCTGCGCCGGTTCCATCGGTACAGGGAATCCTGCCCATGATTAGCGCCGCGGCCGTTGCTGTCAAAGCGTAAAAAATGGTTTGCTGCGGGGCTGCGTTAACCGGTCCGGAGCTATCTGTCCGGATTTGGATCGCCACCGCAGTCGTTTGTTGCCGGAACGAATCCCGCAGTACCAGCCAGTTGTGGCGATACAGGGAATCTTGCAGGTCGCGGATATTCTGGACAAAGCGGTTGTCGATATCCTTTTCCAGCAGCTCCTTTTGTTCGGAATATACCTTGCGAAGCCAATATGCCTGAAAAAGGATCAAAAAGACCAGGCTGATTCCCGTTAAAAGTCGATATAAATGCGTTTTTTGCCCCATTATGTGCGTTAAATTAGCATCATGGTACAAAATTACAGGATGAAACTATGGCCCGCAGCATTTGTTAACCTTAATTAACCATTCATCAAGGTCGTTTAACTTGCTGACGATGATGCGCCTTGTAGTTTTGCAATAAAAAAACTCCACGATGAAAAAGAAATTTCCCTTGCTGTTTTCCTTCGTATAGCCTTTGCTGATTTATGCACAGAACAACGAAGGCGTGATCGTGTACAAGCAAACGATCAACATGCACCGCAATCTGCCCAACGAGCAGATGAAACAGTACATTCCCGAATTCCAAACCTATGAGTCCGAGCTGATGTTCAAGGGCAAAACGACGCTTTTCAAGCCGAAGAAATCCGATCAGCCCGACGCGCAGCAGCAACAACAAATGGGCGCTGCTGGAGGCGAAGGCCCTGGTTTCCGCATGATGTCGATGCGCCGCCGCGACAATACCGTGGTGTATCGCGACCTCGAGGCCAACACCCAAATCGAGGCGACGAACTTCATGGACAAGGATTTCCTGGTCGTAGGCATCGATTCCGCCAATATTGCGGGTTGGAAAGTAACGGGTAAGCAAAAAATGGTAGCCGGTTACCCGTGTTTATCTGCCACCCGCTCGGATTCCATGATGGGCCGCCCCCGGGAAATCACGGCCTGGTTTTCGCCGGCTATTCCTATTCAGGCAGGCCCACAATCCTTCGGCGGGCTGCCCGGCATGATCCTGGAAATCGATATGAACCAGGGGCAAACAGTGACTACGGCAACCTCCGTGGCGTTTAAAACCCTGGAGGAGGGCCTGCTGGTGATGCCCGATAAAGGCAAAAAAGTGACCCGTGAAGAATTCCGCAAGCTGGTCGACGAGCGCATGAAAGAAATGCGCCAGATGAGTGGCGGCGGACCCGGCGGCGGTGGGACATTTATTATCCGGAACTAATTTTTTCAGGCGGAAGGCAAAAGGCGAAGGGCGGAAGGCAAAAGGGTTCTCTCTTGAGCTTTTTCCTTAGGCTCCATGCCTTGCGAACTTACGATTGAAACGTTGAAACCAACGATAATTATAGGCGAAAGGCGTAAGGCGAAGGGCGTAAGGAACCGTGCCTTACGCCTTATGCCTTTGGCCCTTGGCCTCATTGCGCTATGCTTCGATCTTCCGGTCAGCGGGCAGAGCACGCTTTGCACCGGCAACCTGGGCTCCAACATTTTTTTGAGAGGAAACTTTGGTTCCGGACCGTCCAATGTCCTTCTTCCCGATCCCAAACTGGCGCCGGGGTATATTTACCAGCCCAGCCCGCCTCCCAACGACGGGTACTACACCATCACCAACAACACCTCCAACTGGGGATCATTCGCCCGGGATACTTGGGTCAAAACCAAGGACAACAGTTCCGATCCCAATGGCTATTTCATGGTCGTCAATGCCAGCCTGACTCCTGGGCTGTTTTATCTGGATACGGTCGACGTATGCGGGAGTACCGATTACGTCTTTTCCGACGATGTGATTACCATGAACGACCCGGCCACCGGAACCTTCATCCAGCCCAATCTCTCTTTTCTGGTCGATGGAAAAGAGGTATACTCTACCGGAAATGTCCCCATGGACCGCCGTTGGCACACCTATGGGTTTGCTTTGACGACCCAGCCCGGAACGACCCGCATCGTCTTGGCCCTGCGCAACAATGCTCCGGGAGGCATTGGCAATGACCTTGGGCTCGACAATATTTCCTTTCTTCCGTGCGGTCCCCGGATCATGGTCCCGGATACGACCATTTTTTGCGTAGATACCGCGCCCATTACGCTTCAGGCTCAAGTCAGCGGCGCTGCCTACAACAACCCGGTATACCAGTGGCAAACCAGCACCGATTTGGGCCAGACCTGGACGAATATCGCAGGCGCCGTGACCACTTCCCATTTTATTTCGACGCCCCGCGACGGCCATCTCTTTCGCATGCTGGCTGCCGACGGCCCGCTTAATCTGTCAACCCCATCCTGCCGGGTGAATTCGGACGTGGCGGTTTTAGAAAAAAAAGTTTTCCGGACGAGCATTAACGTAATGATCTGCCCGGGAGGAAGCTACTCCAACTGGGGGCAGCGTTTTACTTCTCCCGGGGAGTACGAGGTGCGCCTGCGCTCCAGGGATGGGTGCGACAGCCTGATCACCTGCCGGGTGCAGGTAGAAGACTTGAGCGGTTTTGCGATCCAGGGCCCAGAATTTGTTTGCGCCGATTCATCGGCAGTCCTTCAAGCCGGCTCATTTAAAACGTATCTTTGGTCGGATGGGTCCAGGGATTCTTTTTTGACAGCCGTTTTGCCCGGGACGTACGCGGTGACTGTGACGTCGGAAAATGGATGCCAAACGTCCGACACGCACATGCTGGAGGAAATTAAAATCATAGGAAAACCCTTTGCCGTTGATCCGGTTTGCTTTGGAGGAAAAGACGGCCGGATTGGGTTTGAAGCATTGGAAGGCGGCAGGCTGCCTTTCCAGTACGCTGTAAATGGAGGGCGCCTGCAAGATGCGCCTCAGTTCGCTGGATTGGGCGCAGGAGGGTATACGCTCCAGGCACGGGACGCTCAAGGGTGTACCTTTTCTATTGCCCTCGAATTGAACAACCCGGCGCCTTTCCGGCTGGAAACAGGAGGCAACCAGGTTATTCGTCTGGGAGACCGGATTTTCATGGAGGCATCAGCTAACCAACCGGTGGTTTCTTACGCCTGGCAGCCCACTTCCGGTCTGACTTGTTCCGATTGCCCAAACCCCGTCGTTTCCCCTGATACGACCACAACCTACTGGGTGGAAGCCATAAACGAGCCAGGATGCGTAATCCGAGACAGTGTCCTGGTCACCGTAGTCCAGGTGCGCTATGTGTATGCGCCCAACGTCTTTTCCCCCAACGGGGATGGCGTCAACGACCGTTTTACCCTGTTTCTGGGGCGCGGGGTCGTTGAGATCCGTCAGCTTCAAGTGTTTACCCGCTGGGGAGCCTCGTTTTCCAATCTGCCGAACCCGGTTCGAATAGCGATTTCTTTTCCTGGGACGGCCGTCTCGACGGCAAACCCCTTCCGGAAGACGTTTACGTCTGGAGAGCCCTCGTCCGATTTACCGACGGAAAAGCAGAGGAGCTGAAAGGGGAAGTGGTTTTGGTGAGGTGAGGATGTAGAGGATGTAGAGGATGTAGAGGATGTAGAGGATGTAGAGGATGTAGAGGATTTTTCCTCGAAAATCGTACTTCGAAAATTCTTTTCCATGAAAGAGCTGTTCCTTCGATCGTTTGAGCAGTATTCCATCCTTTGGATTGTTTTGTCTGCGGGGATTGGCGGGATAATAGGAGGGTGGTCGAAATTCCTCTTTGAGCAGATGCTGCCTGCGCAGATGAAAATGCGCATGGAGGCGCGGCAGGCATTTAAAAAGTATCGCTATCCCAGTATCCGGGCGGCGGACGCGCTGGATCGCCGGCTTCAGAATTTCGTTCAGTTTGTGGACCGCAAATGGTACGACGACGTGCGCGATTCGTATTATTGCATCAGCACCCTATATCTGGTGGGGGCTTATTTTGGGTGGTGCAAAATACTCGAAGACGAATCCTTTATTGAATTACTCCATTCCGATAACCGGGCCAAAAAGCATACCATTATGCTCAATACCGTTTACAAGGGGTTGACGGGGTTTGATTATTTTGCGCGAAACCCCGACATCCCGACGGCGGCGGTAGAAGCGGTAGAGGTTCCGCGGCTGGCCATTACAGCGATCGGGGAGTTGATGGTGAAGCGGACGGCGGAAAATGGCAAAGAGGCCAAAACCTCCGTTTTGGGTTTTGTTGAATTTGTGAACGCCTATAATTCCAGTCCTGATTTCCAGAAGTGGTTTGGCTACCTCGACAACTTGTTTGCCGGGATGAAGCCTGGCCGGAACGAGGCGCAGTACCATCTGGAGGAGATGCATCCGGAGGTGTGGCACTCGGTGCGTAAAAAAATGGACGACCGGAAAATCAAATACACCCTTGCCGAACCGAAAATCTAACTATTACTTATCTTAACTAACCGCCGATGCATTTTCTTTTTTTATTCATTCTTTCCTGGGCCGCAAGGGTTCAGCCCAATCCACCTGCGGAACCATTCCATTTTGCCCTGGTTTCCGATACCCATATCGGCAATCCTACGGCTTCGGAGGACTTGCAGCGCGTGGTCGATGACATCAACGCGCACCCGGAACTGGAACTGGTTATTATCTCCGGCGATATCACGGAATTCGGCTCCGACGAGGAATTAAAGGAAGCCAAACGGCTGCTGGACCAGCTTCGCGCGCCCTGGTACGTCATCCCAGGCAATCACGACACCAAATGGTCGGAAAGCGGAAACAACAGCTTTCGGCAAATATTCGGGTACGAGCGGTTTTGTTTTGATTTCAAAGGGTATCGCTTTGCGGGCTGCAGCAGCGGACCCAATATGCGGATGGCGCCCGGTCAGGTGCCTGCGGAAGATCTGGTCTGGCTCGACTCGGTCGTTCAGTCCGGGCCTAAAAAACGGCCCATCCTTTTTTTCAATCATTATCCCCTCGATCCCGGACTGGCTAATTGGGACAAGGTGATTGGCATCCTGAAAAAAGGCAACATTCAGGCCGCTTTTTGCGGTCATGGGCACGCCAATAAAGCCTTTTCTGCGGAAGGAATCCCCTCTGCTATGGGCCGTTCCAGCTTGCGGGCCCGCCAGGAGATTGGGGGCTATAACTGGGTCACTATAGCAAACGATTGGGTTTACCTTAATGAACGCACGCCCGGGCGAAAGACCGCGGCGACCTGGACCAGTTTTGCGCTGAAACGGTATGATCCCAGGCAGGATAGGGGGAGTTACCCCAGACCGGATTATTCGTTCAACGAAAACTACTACATGGCGTATACGGAGTGGTCCGTTCAGGATCCCTGCGATGTGGGCGCCGGGGTGGCCGTGGATGCCGACAGGGTATACTATGCCAACACCTGTGGCGGGATTAAGGCCCTGGACCTGGAGTCCGGCCGTCCGTTGTGGGCGTTTCAGGCCAGGGGCAAAATCTATTCCACTCCTGAGGTCGCCAACGGTAGGGTAGTAGCGGCTTCTGCCGATAGCACCATCTATTGCCTGGAGGCGGGGTCCGGGCGTTTGGCCTGGAAGCTAAAAACTGCCAAGGCCATTGTGGCTTCTCCAAAAATATCGGGAGACACGGTGTTCATTGGGAGCTCGGAGGGCGTTTTTCGGGCATTAGCGCTTAATGATGGCAAGGTGCTTTGGGAAAACAGGCAAATCGAAGGATTTGTGGAAACCATCCCGGCAATAGATGCCGAGCGGGTATATTTTGGGACCTGGGGGACGTATTTTTATGCTCTGAACCGGAGAGATGGCTCTATTGCCTGGCGCTGGAGCAACGGGAGTTCCAACCGCATGTATTCTCCGGCAGCGGTTGTTCCTGTTTTGGCCAACGGGCGCGTATTTATCGTCGCCCCCGACCGGATCGCCACTGCGCTGGATGCGGCAACCGGACAGGTGATCTGGCGTTCACCCGGCAACTTTGGCCGCGAGTCCCTTGGCCTTTCGCCCGACGGATCAACCCTCTATGTGAAAGCTATGCAGGATACCGTTTCAGCTTTGTCTGCTCACGGGTCTCTGGAAGTGCGCTGGAGAACCCACACTGGCTACGGATACGACATTGCGCCCTCTCCAATGCAGGAGAAAGAGGGGATCTTGTATATTCCTACCGATAAAGGCCTCGTGTATGCGTTGCGCTTAAGCGACCGCCAAATCTTCTGGGTTCACAAAGTCTCCAATGCCCTGGTGAACAATGTCGTTCCCTTGCCCGGGGGCAACGCCCTTGGTTCCACTATGGATGGGATGGTGTTTCGGATAAACAAGCTTCCGGTTTCGAGGTAGTGTGGCTCGGATTGAACATTGAAAAACGATCCTTCGAACTTCCCGCATGGAAAAAACCAACTATGGCTTATTAAGGTTAGTTTTAATAAACCATAGTTGGCCCTATTAAACGCGTAATTAGGAAAGTAATGTGTTACTCAATTGAGCAACCAATCATAGGTAACCCGGTAATGGCCTCCATGGCCTTTGAAGTATGCATAGCGCTCTTCGGAATCGATCCGGTGCGAGGATGGAATTTCGTAGGGGGTGTTGAGCCTTAATTGAATAGAAACCGGTGGGAAAATATCATCACTCCACCAAGAGATTAACCACCCAATGACTTTGTCCAGAACATACCCGACAATCGCTCCAATGGCAGCTCCAATCCACCCGCCGATAGCACCGCCGATAGCAGCGCCTATTGCGGTTCCAAGGTATTTTTTTACATATTCGGTGACCTTGTTGACCAATTTAGTCAGGAAATCAGCCAAACCACCCATGTCCACTTCTGCCAAAACCAAGGTGGCATTTAGGTACTTTGGCCAGATGTTATCCGTCCCAAAGTCAATATTGGCAAACTCTTTGTAATTTGGAGCAGGATAATTTTTGGTGTCGCCATCATCAAATCCTCCTCCTACATTAAACTTGGCCACTTTTTTTACGGTCCCATCTTTTTGCAAATAGGTTCCACCCATAGCAATTTCATCGCTTCCCCACCATTCGGGATTGGTTTCGTCCAGGCATCTCACCTGCTGGATCCGTAGCTTGGCTTTTGCATAGCGAGGTTTGCCGGTATCTCGGGTTATTGGCATTTCCAATGGCTTAAAGAGCTTGGAAAACCCTTCCATTTTATTCCTTGGGATCAATAAGGTTTGTGGGAACGGAAGGGCAAACCCCATATCTGCAATTGAAATCGGTTTTAATAAATCGAGATTAGACAGATCGTCAAACATTCCTTTTCGGTATTCTTTCGTTTCGTAGATAGAGTGCATGACTCTGATTTCTGCTGCTTTCCGTCTTGCTTCGTCAAAAGTCTTAAAGCGTTCCAGGAAAAGATGCTCAAGGGATTCCTTGTCGGTAGGCATCTTAAACTTGGTTGGTTCAGCAAAGTGAGCTGTCGCTTTTTCTGCGGACAGAATGACCATGTTGGCAATTCTTTTACCGATTGCCCTTAGTTGAATGTCGTCCAAGGCTTCGAGTCCTTGTAATGAAGGCGCAATGACTTGTGGCATAAAATTAGGTTTTTGGGTTATTATAAAATAGATGGACACTTCAATTTTTGATTGAGATATACCTTTCCTCCCTTCTCCTCCAGATGGAGGAGTGCTTTTTGACAAAAGCTATGCAAAATAATTTAATGGAGTTCCCCCTTTGTATTTCAAGCAAACCAACGCTTATCTGATTAGTATCAGCGCATTGCTTAAAGAGGATGAAAAATCAGGGAATATTCGTGCAGCAGTGAATGGGACCGGGCCCAGACGGATCCAAGGCAAAGTTTAGTCTTTTTTCATCAGAAACGCACTGATAAAAATCATTTTAATAAAAATAGTTGGTGCGAATTCGCTTGTTCCTTGGATACAAAGTTCCCCTTTTGCGGCTAACGCTTCTTTATGTACTTCTCCTTTGATGTGAAAGAAAGATCATACTTCCCCGGTTCCGCAAACAATCCCTTGGTCCCGGATATGCAGCACGTTCACGGCGCCTTTGCCGAATACGGGTTCCATCAGGCCGACATAAGCGGGCACCGCGCGGGTGGGGAGGAACGCCTGAATCGTGCCTGCAAAGCCTCCGCCGTGCACCCGGCAAGCGCCTTCCCTAAACGGCTGATGTACAGGTCGCTGAGGGCGAGGGCAAGCGTTACGCCTTGCTCCCGGATATTTTGGGGGTGTAGATGTTCTGAAGCCATTGGAACGAAGACTTTCCGGAAGCGCTGACCAGCCGAAGGAATTCCGGGAAATGGCCGGATTCCAGCGCCGCTACCTGACTGACGACCCGCTCGTTTTCTTCCAGAAAATGGAGTGCGCGGAGGACTGCCCGGTCTCCGGTTTTTTCTCTGAGGGCGGGGATCTGGGGAAGGAAGGATTCCAGCGTGACTTTGCGAAGATGGGGTTGGCCCAGTTCGCGGGCAACGGCTTTCATTTCTGCAGGGACCGCTGCGTAGTCCGGTGTTAAATCGGCGTGGTTGCCTCCGGTATTGACGACCAGCAGGCGATAGTCCTGGGCGGCAAAGTCGAAATGCACCTTCCGGATCTCAGCAGCTTCCGGATCGGCAAAATCGATGGTAATAATGCCCCCGACGGCGCAGGCGGTTTGGTCCATTAACCCGCAGGGCTTGCCGAAGTAAACGTTTTCGGCAAATTGGCCAATTTCCGCAATCTGGGTGGCAGGTAGCGCATTTTGATTGAACAGCCGGCTAAAGATGGCGCCAATGAGCACTTCGATGGCCGCCGAGGAGCTCAGGCCGGAACCCGTTAGCACATCGCTGGTAACGCAGGCGTTAAATCCTTCTATTCGATAACCAAGAGCCTTGAAGCGGGCTGCAATTCCGCGGATCAGCGCAGCCGTAGTCCCTTTTTCCTCCTCCAAAACGCGCAGGTCTTCCAAACCGACCAAACTGGGCTCTTGATACCCTTCGGAGTACAAAGTTACCTGCATGTCGCCGGAAGGAGCCGCTACGGCAATCGCATCCAGGTTAATACTGGCTGCCAGCACGCGACCCTGGTTGTGGTCTGTATGATTGCCTCCGATTTCGGTGCGGCCGGGCACGCTGAAGAAAACGCCGCCCCGCCGGGGAAATGGTGGTCGAATAAGGCAGCGATCCGTGCATAGCGATCGCGTTGTGCGGCGTGTTGTTCCTGTGGATAAAGCGTTTCAAACATGGCAGGAAAGGGTTTAGGTGATTAAGGAACGGTCTCGAAGGACCGTTCTTTGCCACCGGCATGAAATTTTATGTTATTTATTGGCTGCCATGGGCAACACCGTCTCTCGAGGCAGCTCCAACTCCAAAATTCAAAAATAGCTATACCATCCTGTAATCCCGAAGCTTAATACTATTTTTGACTCAGCAGGCATTCTTTTTTGAGCAAAACCCACCCCTCCTTCCAAATTGATACTAACTTTGAAAGCTATTCAACAGATCAAAAACCAAAAAAAAACAAAGGTTTATGACAACATTTCAAACACTGGACTACGTCATCGTTGTCGCGTATGGCTTGCTGATTTTGTCGGTAGGCCTATGGGTTTCCCGGACGAAGAAAGGAGAAAAGAAGAGTGCAGAAGATTACTTTCTGGCGGGCAAAACCTTGCCTTTCTGGGCTATCGGCGCGTCGTTAATCGCCGCGAATATCTCGGCAGAACAGTTTGTCGCTATGTCGGGTTCGGGTTTTGCCATCGGGCTGGCGATTGCTTCCTATGAATGGATGGCAGCGCTGACGCTGATCGTTGTCGCCAAGTTTTTTTTACCGATCTTCATTAAACAGGGATTATTCACTATTCCGGAGTTTATCGAGAAACGGTTTAACACCAATCTGAAGACCATCCTCGCGGTGTTTTGGGTGGCGCTGTTCATCTTCGTGAATCTGACCTCCGTGCTGTTCCTGGGCGCAAAAGCGCTGGACACGATCCTGGGCAACGGCGACGGGTCGACCATGGTTTATTTCATCATCGGTTTGGCCCTGTTTGCCGCTGCGTATTCCATCTGGGGCGGGTTGGCTTCGGTGGCCTGGACGGACGTGATCCAGGTCGTGCTGCTGGTTATCGGCGGTTTCATTACGACCCTCATCGCACTCCATCACGTTACCCCGAACGGAGGAATTTTTGCAGGTTTAGACCACGTGTACACGGTTGCCGGGGAAAAATTTCACATGATTCTGAAAAAGGACAATCCGGAATACATGAACTTGCCAGGCATCACCGTGCTCATCGGCGGGATGTGGGTGGCCAACCTGTATTACTGGGGCTTTAACCAGTACATCATCCAGCGGGCGCTGGCGGCCAAATCGCTGCGCGAAGCGCAGAAAGGTTTGGCTTTTGCCGCATTCCTGAAGCTGTTGCTGCCCATCTTCGTGGTCATCCCCGGCATTATAGCCTATGTGATGTACATGCAGCCGGCTGGCACCAGCATAATCGATGGGGTGCAATCCACCTTTTTGAAAGCCGATGGCACGATCAACTATGACCTTTCTTATCCCTGGCTGATCAAGACGTTCATTCCTACGGGCATCAAGGGCTTGGTCGTGGCGGCGTTAATAGCGGCTATCGTTTCTTCGCTGGCATCGATGCTCAACTCCACGGCTACGATCTTCACCATGGACATCTACAAGCCCTATCTTTCCAAGCGGACAGATGGCTCTGATTTGGTGCCGGTTGGCCGCATTGCCGTCATCCTGGCCTTGATCATCGCTGTGGTCATGGCGCCAGCCCTGGACTCCATGCCTCAGATGTTCCAGTATATCCAGGAGTACACCGGCGTGGTGAGCCCGGGCATCCTGGCCGTCTTCCTGATGGGCTTGTTCTGGAAAAAAGCCAACAGCACCGGCGCGATCGTTGGCGTTCTGGCTTCCATCCCCGTAGCGCTCCTGCTAAAGTTTCTGCCTATTGAGATGCCATTCCTCGACCAGATGATGTACACCTGTCTCATTACTATTGCGACGATTATGATGGTGAGCCTGGTGGTATCTGATCATGACGACCACCCAAGAGCAATCCCTCTGTTGAAGGAGACGTTCGCCACCCCCCGCAGTTTTAATTTGGCTGCCTACGGGGTGTTGCTTATCCTTGCCGTGCTGTATGTTGTATTCTGGTAGGAAAGGCATTTATGGAAACGGAGCAGCGCAGAATACCTGGTTTTTCATCCGAGCGTTCTGCGCTAACCAGAAGTGATCTCAAAACTAAAGAATATAGCGTTCTCCCCCTTTGAAGGGGGTCGGGGGGATGAAACCTTTCCCCAGCATTGGAAGTTTCATCCCCCTAACCCCCTTCAAAGGGGGAAAGTGCTTCGTTTGCTTTTGTCATGGCGTTAAGGAGTGTAGCCCACACCCAGGAAAGGGTTTTGAGATAGCTTCTAATCGCTAAAAAAACGCCCGCCTTTGGATGCAAAGGCGGGCGTTGCTTTTTATTTCCTCCAACGAAGGACGCAATCTGAAGATTGAACCAATCCGTAGACGGAAGTCTACGGACAACAATACTATCACTAACCACTAACCACTAACCACTAACCACTAATTAGTGAGGCATAATAAACGTTGGTCCGGTGTTGCGGCTGTTGGAGGCGCCGATGCTCCGAAGCGCATAGGTGAAGCCCACGGTGAAATAGCGCCCGAGCGATAGCGTGCGTTCGTTGAGGTAGTAGTTGAGTTCGTTGGTGATGCTGACGCCTTTATTTTCATTGAGCACGTCGAAGACAGACAGGCGGAGTTGACCCTTGTCGTTCTTCAGGAAATTGAGGTACATAAAGGCGTTCCAGATAGGAATATCGGAGGTGAAGTCGTCGCTGATGCCGTTGTAGAGCGTGTAGTTGAAATTGGAGCCGATGCTGAATTTCTTCTTAAACATAGGCACGCGTACACTAGCCGTATAGTTGTGGTTGACAATGTCGCGGTTTTGCTCGGAGGCTACGTCATACGTGGAGTGGGTATAGCTGATGCGGCCGGAGAGCGACCAATCGAGGATATCTTTGCGGTAGTTTTCCAGGCGCAGGCTCACATTAGGCGCCGAGGTAGTCGTCCAATTGGAAACTCCGTTGATGAAGGTAATGCCCCGGTTCCAGTTGTATCCAAGCCCCATGTTGAACGACATTTTCACGGGCCGGACGCGCGTACCGTAATTCAGGCTGCCAAAGAAGCGGTAGTCGTCGTCGACGTTGACCGGGCGGGTGGTGGTAACGAAGTTTTCGTCGATAGTCTGGGCGTTGCGGATGCGGTCTTTGCCGTACGTGAAGTTCGCGAAGCCAAAGAGGTTGGTAAAGGAGAATTGGTTGAAGGACCCGATGCGCACATTGACCGAGTGGCTATATTCCGGTTTCAGATCGGGGTTCCCTTCGGTGATGTACAGGGGGTTGGAGTTGTCGGCCACTGGCTGCAATTGCTGAATCGAAGGCGCATTGATGTTGGTGCGGTAGTCGAGGTTGAGGAACTTGGAGGTTCCAAATTCCCAGCGGGCGCGGAAACTCGGCAAAAAAGCGGAGAAGTCGCGCTTGATTTGGGTTTCACTCAGCAGCAGCGTTCCGTCGAGCAAACTTTGCTGGTAGTTGGCGCCCAGCGAGGCCACCAGGCCTTCTTTGGCAAAGCGCCAGTTAATCCCGGCTTGATGATAACTAAAGGAAACCTCGTATTGGTTGGTGAGTTCAATATTTAATTCGGGTTGGACGAGGCCGTAGACGTCGTATACTTCCTGGCTGAAGTCGTTCTGGTTGTTTTGAAAATCATAAGTAAACTCCAGGAAATTGTACCCGCCAGCAGGCTCTACATAGGAAAGGCGGGCGCCGTAGTTGAACCGGCGGTTGTTCTGGAGGAAGTTCTGATTGAGGGTATCGAAAATTGGGCTGGCGCCGGTGTAATAGTTATTGAACGAATTGTTGTATCCATCGGAATCGTCGTCTCCAACGACCAGGCTCAGGTTGGCCGACAAGTTGCGGCCCGGTTTTCCAAAGCGCTTGCGGTACAGCAGGTTGGAGTTCATGCTGAAGTTCTTCCCGTTGGAGGTATTATCGCGGTAGCTTTCGCTGGAGAGCGTTTTTTCGTTGTCTTTGTTGATGGTGCTGCTCAGCTGGGTGTAATCGGCATCCGAGAAGGTAGCGCTGGCGCTTAGCCGGATGTTTTGAGCCGTATCTAGTTTTTGATCCAGCCTGAAATTGAACATGTGGCGGCTGTTGATCCGATTGGAGTTGTTTTCGCTGTCGGTAAAAAAGCTTTCGCTATTGTTAAGAAAGCTTTCTTTATTGCTGGTTTGATCCGTAATGCGATCCTGCAGTAAGTACGAATAACTGGACTGAAGATCGGTGTTTTTTGAAAAGCTGCGGTTGAAATTCAACCCGCCCGAATAGGCTTTACTAAAGCCGGTGCTTCCGCCACCGATGCCGCTTAGGCCTCCGCCTCCAGCTCCAGCCTGGCGAATAACCACCATGGCGCCTCCGCCTCCACCGCGGCTTCCGCCTCCACCACCGCCGCCGGTGAATCCGGTATAATCATCTCTTGAAAAGGCCTCCTGATTGACGTTGTTCGCCGATGCCAGAATGGTAAATTGTTGGTTTTGGCTAAACCGGTTGATGTTCACTTTGCCTTCATAACGGCCAACTTCGCTGGAGGGGAGGTCAGGCGCGGCGCCACCTCCGGCGGAAACGGTCCCGAAAACTCCCCTTCGGCGATCTTCGCGCAGAGAGATATTGATCGTTTTTTCGCGGTTGCCATCGTCTACGCCCGAGAATTCCGCCTGGTCAGAGAGTTTGTCGAAAATCTGAATTTTGTCGATAGCGTCGGCAGGCAGGTTCTTGGTCGCCGCTTTCGGATCCCGTCCAAAGAATTCTTTCCCGTCGACCAAAATCCGGGTCACGTTCTCTCCCTGCGCTTTAACGGCGCCGTCGGCATCGATCTCCACGCCCGGGAGCTTTTTGAGCAGTTCTTCTGCTGCCGCATTGGGCTCCGTTTTGAATGCCACCGCATTGTATTCAATGGTGTCTTTTTGATATTCAGCGGGTTGGCTTCTCCTTGCACGACGACTTCGGAAAGGAGTTCGCTTTGTTCCTCCAGATTCACCATACCCACGTCGATGGTTTCGTCTATGCCGTTAATCTCGATGGGTTTCTGGTAATTCTGAAACCCCAGGTAGGAGATTTGGAGGATGTACTTCCCTTTGCTGGTTTTGGGTAAGCTGAACGTCCCTTTGTCGTCGGTCATCCCAAAGGTGCTCAGCACGGAATCGGCCGCCTGCAGGAGCATCACAGTGGCCATGGGGAGCGGCTGTTCTTTACTGTCGTTCACTTTCCCTTTGATGACGGCCGCTTTATTTTGCGCAGCAGCAGATCCAAGAATCACAAGGGAGAAAAGCAAGGTGCATAAAATCGATCTCATAAGATATTGGATTAGGATAATTTCTATGCCCCAAAGATACCGGGCCAAGCCCAGGAATCGGGTTAAGCAGGCTTGATTTAAGGTTAAAAAAGGTTAATGAGAGGTTGGAGAGGACTTAAAGGATGTAAAGGATGTAAAGGATGTAGAGGATGTAAAGGATGTAAAGGATGTAGAGGATGTAGAGGATGTAAGGGATGTAGAGGATGTAAGGGATAGCCTCTCCCTTTACATCTTTACATCTTTACATCCTCTCTCTCCTCTATCTCCTCTCTCTCCTGGTTTTTCTCAAACACGACTTCCCCGGTATCCAGATTAAAGGCGCAGAGGTATCCTCGTCCGGGGTATTGGGGGTAAACGCAGCCGGCGTCGATATCGAGGTATTGGTAGGCGCGCAGTTGCTGGGCTTGGGTATGGATCGCTTGTTTCGATTGGGGCGTATGGCCGTGCACGATACGCCGGCTACCAAGCCAGGCGTAGTCGATGTCGAGGTACCATTCGCGGATATAGATCATTTCCTCGAAATAGGAAAGGGGCCCTTTGGGGCCAAATCGGAACCCCGCGTGGACGAGCAGGTAATCTGGAATTTCCAGGTAGTAGGGGAGGCTTTGAACGAATTCGAGGTAGCGGGCCGGGATTTGGCTGGCTAGCTGTACGCCAAAACTTGCCAGCGTTTCCTGGCCTCCATTCCGGTAAAAAATCGTACCCTCGTTCGGCGTCTCGGCGGCACGGAGGAGCGATTGCTCATGATTACCCCGCAGGGGATACACCTGGAATCCGCTTTCCAATAGCAAAAAGATATGGTCGAATACCCCTTTGGAATCCGGTCCGCGGTCGATATAATCGCCCAGGAGGAAAAGCTCGTCTTCCGGCTGCAGCCCGATGGCGCTCAATAGGGCCTTGAACGTGTTCAGACAGCCGTGAATATCGGATATGGCAAAGCGCCTCATGGTAAAGGAGGTGATCAATTTTGGGGCAAGATCGTATATTAGCCGGAGGAATGCAAAGACAAGCCTGCCAAGGGCAGGCCCAAAAGCTGGTTTTAAATGGAAAAAGAACTTTTTTACAAATCCTGGGCTCTGGCATAGCCGGAGCGATGCTCGGCCCCCATCTCGAACCGCTGGGCTTTCTTGATGCGAGGAAAAAACTTCCCTCCCGGTGGATTTGGATGCGGCCTTCGCTGGAATGGACCGACGACCAGTTTCGGGCCGCTTTTGACCAAATGGCAAGCGCCGGGATCGAGGGCGTCCTCCCGCAGGTGTTCGACAGCAACCAGGCCCTTTTTGAATTGCCCGGTTTTACCAAAGCCCGGTTGCTGGAGCGGATGATCCCCTTGGCGCACGCATCGGGCCTTCAGGTGCACGCCTGGATCTGGTGTATGCCCTGCAACAACCCTTCGGTGATTCAGCAGCATCCCGACTGGTTTGCCCTAAACCGGCTGGGAGAGCCTGCCCACGAAAAACCGGCGTACGTCGGGTATTACAAGTTTCTCTGTCCCTGCCACCCGGAGGTCCGTCAGTTTATCCGGCAGCGGGTGGAAGCGCTGGGGCAGATACCGGATCTGGACGGCATCCACCTGGATTATATCCGCTTTCCCGATGTGATCCTGGCAGAGGGGTTGCAACCCAACTACGGCATCGTTCAGGATAAGGAATACCCTCAATATGATTATGGTTACGGCCCCTCCTGCATAGAGCCGTTTCGCCAAAAAACCGGAATCGATCCCCTGGCGCTGGAAGACCCATCTGCCAACGACGCCTGGAGGCAATACCGGTATGATGCCGTCACGGAATTGGTGAACGCTTACCTGGTTCCCGCTGCAAAAAAATACGGCAAAGCCATTACTGCCGCCGTTTTTCCCAATTGGCAGAGCGTGCGCCAGGAATGGCATCGCTGGGACCTCGACGGCTTCCTGCCTATGTTGTATCAGGGATTTTACAACGAAGACATCGCCTGGATCGGCAAAGAAACCCGCCATGCGCTGGATCGGATGAAGCCCTTCCGCAACCGCAAACCGGTTTACAGCGGACTGTTTTTACCCCATCTACCTTCCGGCAGCGATCTGCAGGAGGCCATCCGGACCGCCCGGGCGGCTGGCGGAAAAGGATTTGCTTTGTTTGACTGGAACAGTATGAAGCCGGAGCATTGGGACGCGTTGATGGGTTAAGGCTTTAAGGCGTAAGGTTCTAGGTTCAAGGAAGCGATATTGTATGATGAAATAATTTAATGCGTTTTGGGTAAAAAAACGATTATGGTTAATGAATTTCTGAGTAGGGAGAGGAGATGGTTGCTCACTGCGGTAGGAATGTTGGGGGCAATTTTTGCTGTTGCCCAGCCTGTGGCGTATCGGCACCCGATTCCGTTTAATCCTCCGGCCTATATTTGCTACCGGGCCGAAACGCCGCTAACTATTGATGGAAGGCTTGATGAATCCTCCTGGAAGCACGCTCCCCGGACAGAGGATTTTTCGGATATTGAAGGCCCGCTGAAGTCTCCTGGTCCGTCCTTGTGGACGGAAGTCAGGATGCTTTGGGATCAGCAATACCTGTATATCGGGGCATATCTGGAAGAATTCGACCTTTGGGCTACGCTAACCGAGCGCGACGCCGTATTATTCCAGGACAACGACTTCGAGGTATTTATCGACCCGGATGGCGATGGCTGGTATTACGCCGAGCTGGAGATCAATGCCCTGAATACCCTGTGGGATTTGCTCTTGTTTAACCCATACCACCTGGCGAGTGGCATCCCTTTTACGAATAACTGGGACCTGCGGGGCATCCAGACGGCCGTACATCTGGAGGGCACCCTGAATCAGCTTCCCGACGGCACGGATTCGTGCTGGACGGTCGAGATGGCTATACCTTTGCAGGCGCTGGCGGAGCTGACTACCGGCAAAAGCCTGCCTGCTGCCGGAACACAGTGGCGGGTTAACTTTTCCCGGGTGCAGTGGAAATTGGACGTAGTGAACGGGGTTTATCAAAAGACTATTAACCCCCAAACCGGCAAGCCTTATCCGGAACGGAACTGGGTCTGGGCGCCTTCGGGCAGGATAGACATCCACCGCCCCGAAACCTGGGGCTGGGTGCAGTTCTCCGATCGAATCGCGGGCCGGGGCTCCGATACGTTCCAGCCCGATCCCTCCGCTTCCATCCAATGGGGCCTTTGGCAGTTGTTTTATAGCCAAAAGGAATACCGGCTCCGGCACGGGGTGTATGCCAATAGTCTGGACGCGCTGGCGGCGCCCGCTATCGATGGATTCCGCCCCGAGATGACGGTTTACTACAACGGATTCAGCATTTCGGCGCCCTTTGGGCCGCTCACTTACCGGATTACCGAAAAAGGAAGGCTGGAGAAATTTTGAACCTATTTCCCCCAGGAGGATAAAAAATAGGGCCAATACTAGATTTTTTGTGCCAAACAGCATAACTTTGCAAACCGAAAAACAATCGTTGTAAGGTCTCGTAGTACAATGGATAGTATGTGGGTTTCCGGAACCCAAGATACAGGTTCGATCCCTGTCGAGACTACCAAACCTTGGGCCTGTCTCAAAATTCCAATCTTTGCCACCGGTATGAAGTTTTAGTTTCTTTTTTTGAAAGAGTGGAAAAGAAACAATTTTTTGCCAGCCAAGGGCGAAAACGGTCTGTTGAGACAGCCCCAATTCCATTCTCTTTTTTTCTTAATCGGATACTTCGTTCGATTTTTTTCCATCTCAGGGTTTTTTAAATTTGGGCTTCGAAATGGGCGGCGAACAAACGAAGCTGTCTGATTATTGACCCTATATCAAACCCTTATGACCCGTTTGATCAAAAACTCGCCCATTGCGAGTTTCAGTTTCCTCCTGTTGCTGGCAGTTTCTCTGGCTGCTGCGGTTTATCCGGGCGCCATGCCCCAGGCTGCTGGCGAGTTCAACTCCGGAGATATCGCCTGGATGCTTAGCGCCGCCGGGCTCGTGTTGCTGATGACGCCCGGTCTTTCCTTTTTCTACGGCGGCATGGTGAGCCCGAAGAACATCATCTCCACCATGTTGCAGAGTTTTATGGCGCTGGCGGTGGTGACGATCGTCTGGCTGGTGGTTGGATTTAGTTTGTCGTTTGGCGACAGCATCGGCGGATTGGTCGGCAACCCGTTGACGCACTTGTTTTTTAAAGGCGTTGGCACAGCGGCCCACGACCGGATCGCGACCAACCTGCCTTTTGTGCTGTTTGCTGCGTTTCAGCTCAAATTTGCCATTATTACGCCTGCGCTGATCACCGGTTCGTTTGCCGAACGGGTGCGTTTCTGGGGATATCTGGTGTTTGTCGGGTTATGGACGATCTTTATCTATGCGCCGCTGGCGCATTGGACCTGGCATCCCGATGGGTTTCTGTTCAAAATGGGGGTGCTGGATTTTGCCGGGGGAACGGTAGTGCATATTTCAGCCGGCTGCGCCGCCTTGGCGGGGGCGATGGTGTTAGGACGGCGGAAATCACACGTAGAAGGGAAATCATTTTCTCCTGCGAATATCCCGTACGTGATGTTGGGCACCGGCTTGTTATGGTTCGGTTGGTTTGGGTTTAATGCAGGTTCGGCCCTGGGCGCAAATAATCTGGCGGTAAAAGCCTTTGTCAATACCAACCTGGCTTCTGCGGCAGCGGCCATAGCGTGGATCCTTGTGGATACTATGCGCGGGCATAAACCTTCCGCCCTGGGCGCCTGCATCGGCGCGGTGGTAGGGCTGGTAGCCATTACGCCTGCTTGTGGGTTTGTCGATTTTGGCCCCAGCATCTTTATTGGGTTCACCGCTGCGTTGATATCCAACTATGCCGTTGGCCGCAAATCCCGCAGCGACCTCGACGATACCCTCGACGTGTTTCCCTGCCATGGGGTAGGAGGGATGGTCGGCATGATCATGACCGCCATTTTCGCCAGGGAATACGGCGGGGTAATTGCCGGAGAATGGATGCTGTTGGCCAAACACCTGCTGGCTCTGGTAATCGTGGTGGTTTATACCTTCGCCGGCTCCTGGCTGATGTACAAGCTGACCAACTGGATCACCCCCATTCGGGTAGAAGCCGAGCAGGAGGAAATTGGTCTGGACCGCAGCCAGCACGACGAATGGTGGCCGTAACGAAGAATACCGGGGCTTTGTGATCAGGAACACATTCCACAACCCTTGGCAAAACTAGCTTTGCCCAAATTTTCCCGATATGAAAACGATATGGTTTCTGGCAGGGGCGCTGGCGCTTGGCGCCCCGATTCTGGCCCAGCATCACGAAGCGCCTGCGGAGGTAAAAACCCTTGAGCAGCATTCGGAATTCAAGCATTGGCGCATCGCCCCCCTGATCGGCCATACCATGGTGCCGGCAGGAACGAGCTCCGACCATTTTGCCATTCCCTCCTGGGGCCTAGACTTGGAGTACTGGCTCAACCCGAAATGGGGCTTTGGCCTGCACAACGACCTGGAAGTCCAGTCTTTTATTGTGGAACACGACGGCGAAGAAATGCTCGAACGGGAATCCCCCCTGGTGCTCTCCCTGGACCTGCTCTGGAAGCCCTGGAAAGGATTGGTGTTTCTGGCTGGCCCGGGCTACGAATTCGAAAAGGAAGAAAACTTTAAGCTGCTTCGCTTCGGCGCGGAATACGAATTCGAGTTCGGCCATCATTGGGATATTTCTCCCGCTTTGTTCTACGATACCCGGCAAGAGGCCTACGATACCTGGTCCATTGCCCTCGGCATCGGCAAACGATTCTAAGACGGTAGACGGTAGACGGTAGACGGGAAACGGACGCTGTCTCCCCGTCCTCCGTCAACCGTCTATCGTCTATCGTCCTCCGTCCCCCGTCAACCGTCCCCGTCACCTTATCGTCCCCCGTCCCCCGTCAACCGTCTACCGTCTAACCGCCTTGATTTCCTCGAAGAAAATATCCTCGTTGGGCACGTCGAAACGTAATTCGCTGACGCGCTGATTTTTATTATCTGCAACGAACTGGATCGTTCCGAAATCGAACCAGGCGTGGGGCTCGTTCCATTGGATCTGGAAGGTGTTGAAATGCCAGTGGGTTAGTTTGGCGTCGAGGCTGGGGGCGTGGGGAAAGTGCAGTTCCAGGGCGTTGCCGGACTCGCGGATGACGACTTCTCCGTAGAGTGGGTCGAAATAGGTTCCGGCGAGGTCTTTTAGCTGCAGGGAGGGCGATGTACCTTGCACGCGGGCTTTGACGCGCTGATCCACCCAATCCTTGCGGGTTGCCTGATGGCGTTTTTCGCCGTCGAGGCCCTGTTTACACCAGTCTTTCTCCGGGTTGCCCAGGAAGCGGTCGGCGATGTAGTTGCACAAGTTGCCGCTGATGCCGGTCATGCTGTTGGTGAGCACCACAACGCCCAGGTTTGCCTGGGGCCATAACATGACCTGGGAGTACATGCCGTCGTAGCCGCCGCCATGGGAAACGACGAGCCGGCCGCCGTTGTCGGTGACGTTCCAGCCGAGCGCGTAGCCGGAGAAGTTGCGCGCGGGCGCAGCGGATCGGGCGTTCCAGCCCACGCGGAAGCTGTTGTGCATCGTCCAGAACACGTCTTGGGACTCTTGCTTGAACACCTGTTTGCCACCCCAGGCGCCGTGGGCGAGCTGGAGCTGAAGCCATTTGGCCATGTCGGTTGCGCTGGAGAGGATGCCGCCTGCGGCGCCCATGTTGTCCCATCTGGCATAGGCGATGGGTTCCGCGGGGCCATAAACGCTTTTATGCGGGGTAGCGAAATTGCCCGTTTTGACGAGATCGTTCACGGAGGTTTGGGAGCGGTTCATGCCCAGGGGCTGGAAAAAGCGCTCTTTGACGAACGCGTCCCAGGATTGGCCGCTGACCGCCCGGATCACTTCGCCCGCCGCGATGAACATGAGGTTGGTGTACCCGTAGCCGGCCCGGAATTCGTAGGCGGCGGGCAGGTATTTGGCGTGCCGGACCACCTCCTCGGCGGTATAGTTGCTTTTGAACCAGAGCACGTCGCCGCTGAAGGTGCCCAGTCCTACCCGGTGGCAAAGCAGGTCGCGCACCGTGGTGTGGGCGCTGACGAAGGGGTTGTATAACTCGAAATAGGGCAGGTATTTTTTTACCGGGTCGTCCCATTTCAACTTGCCTTCCTCTACCAGTAAAGCGATCGATGCCGAAATGAAGGCCTTTGTATTGGAGGCAATGGCAAAAAGCGTGTTATCGTCCACCGGGTCGGTTTTCCCCAGCTCCTTCACCCCATATCCCTTGGCCAGGACTACTTTTCCGTCTTTGACTACCGCTACCGACAAGCCGGGCACGGCCCATTCCTTGCGGGCGTTTTCGATGTAGGTGTCAAGGGCTTTCAGATCGGCCTGGGCAGGGAGCCGTTGCGCCAGCAAAGGCAGAAGGAGCAAGCATAAGAAAAGGTTGCGCATTGAATCAGGTTTTTTTAGAAGCCGTTATTTATAGCTATAAATCCAGTAGTAAAATTCGTTTATTTCTTTTTTCGGGGAGCCGATATATTTAATTTCCACCGTTATCCTGGGTTTCCCCCGGGTATACTGAACAGGAATATTAAAATCGCTGTCGAACCACCCATCGAGATCCCCTTTGCCGGTGGAGAGCGATGGCGTGACAATATGCCAGGGCCTTTCTTTGACTAAAACCCCGTCGGCATAAACGGCGGCGCTTTGGACTCCGTTATCCCTCCGGTTCATGCGTTTGCGCAGCCTGACGCCCTGGTTCTGCGGATCAATGCGGACGGTAAACCTGCTCGACCCATTAAATGCTTTGCCGTCATCGGAATAGGTGGCATAATCCAGGTTTCTTTCGTATCCGTCGTAGGAGTCTACTACGTGGCCTTTCCAGGTTTGGTTTTGGATGGCATATTGATGGAGGCTTTCAGAGAAATGGTTGCCAACGTCTACCTCGTCGGTTAAAAAGAGGTTGCTTCCATTTTTAGACAGGTAATAAAAAATGACCACATCGGTATTTCCGCCGTTGATGAAGTGTTTTTTAGTGAGCGAGTGTTCATAGGCAATCCGGATATTCTGATTAAAAATATAACAGTCGTTCAGATAAATCCGGTAAGCGCCGTTGTACCCGTTGAAAAGGCCTCCCCAAAGCGGTTTTTGATAAGCCCGGCCTGCCCAACCCTGGTTATGGTCGTCTTCGGTGCCGCTGCCGTGGATCTGCGGATTATGGCTGCCGTCAATATACGTAAACTCATCGCCGTCCATATCGTACTTGTCGGAGTAAAAGACAATGCCGGCGACATGTCCTCTGCCCTGGGCTTCAAAGGCTATATTGTGGTATGCCGTGGTGTCGGGGTCCGCGTCTGTGGTGCGTGTAGCGAAGAAATAGCCGGTTTTATCGGCGGGGTAGTTCAAGTGGCTGGCTGGAATGTAGGTCACATCGCAGACGAGGTTGGTGATGTCAATGCCGGATTTGTTTTCCAAAACGATTTTTGCTGATTTCCAAAACGGCATCGGGAAGTAAGAGTAGAAGCTCCCCGTTTGGTTATCGAACCCGAACAACAGGGTGGTAAGGGATTTTTCAAACACCTTATCCGAGGAGGAGGCATAGTCTTTTGCGCCCCCTCCAAACAGGTAACAAAGCGGCAAATCCACCGCAGCCTCTTTGCTGCCGTCCCAGTACATTTTAATGTAGGTATTATAAAAGGTTTCTTTTGTATACGGCTGGAGGGAAATTCTCAACCCGGCGATGGAGCCGGGTTTGTCGATTTCGAACAGGGTTTTCGTTTGATTGGTTTTTATTTCCTGTTTGGATTGCATCCATTTGGCGCCGGTTAAATCATTTGGGTTTTCCCCCGTTTTTTGCCATTGGTCCAGAACAGCTTTGCTGGGAGTTTGGGGTACTTGACAGGTAGTGATTTGGTAATCAGCTGGGTAGATGAGGTGGGTATATTGATACCACTTGGTGTCCATTTGTTCAAAGGATTCGGAGTTAGGGCGCATGGTTATCTTAAGCCTTTTTTGAAAGGGGAAGGGGTAATACGAAATGGCGAACAGGTTCAGGGAATCAATAAAGCAAAGCGGGCCGTCAAAAGGGGCGATTTTTCCTCCGAAGAAATCTTTGAGGTGCATGTCAATGCGGGGTTCTTTTTCATCGTCGAAATAATAGCGGATATTGGCATCTGCGCGCGGTTGGGTGAGTTCGCCAACCGGCAGCCATCCGTTAGGTATTCCGGAGCGGTCAAACCAGGCATTCATTTGCTGGCGGAAGAGGCATCCCGGGCCATATTCGTCAAAAATTACATATTCTCTGATTTCCGATCCATCCGGTTGCCGGAGGGTATCGATATATTTGGTGAAGGCCGCTAAAAAGTGGTGGTCCCAATTGCCGCCTGTCGCATCATAGGCAAGCGGTTGTTTGGTTTCGGCGCCGGAGGGAAACAAAAGAGGGAGTTGCCGGATATGGTGCATCGCTTCAAAACCCGTTTTGATTTCGGGCGCGTTTTTGGGTTGGCTGATACCTTCCATCGCGGTAAGCAGTAGAACGAAAAGCAGGGGTTGCGTCTTCATACACTTCCATTTAGGATGAACAAATGGAGAGAGGGTAGCCTCTCATATCCCGTCTGTCTGCTGAAAATACGACATCTGCGGGGATTTTCGAAGCATGGCGCATGGGAATTTTTTTGAAGTAATTGTAGGTGAAATGGTTCGGGAACTTTTCAGGCTGCAGGGCGCCGTTTTTTAGCCGGATTTTAGGGAGAAAAGAAAAAAAGCACGTATTTTGGACTAAAATAGTCAAAAAATAAATGTCTAAACAAATGTTGACCATTGGAGAGCAGATCAGAAAGCTAAGGGTTGATCAGGGGCTTCCCTTAAGGAGATTGGCTGCTGAACTGGATATCGACCAATCGATTTTAAGCAAGATTGAACGAGGTGAACGAAAAGCTTCAAGGGAACAAATCATTCAGATCGCCAGGATTTTTGATGTGGATGAAAAGGAATTGCTTATTCACTATTTAAGCGATCGGCTGCTGGGCGATCTGAAAGGAGAAGAATGGGCGACGGATGCCTTAAAAGTGGCGGAAAAGAAAATCAGATACATGAGCCATAACAAAAATGAAGAATAACCAAGTCGTATTTCCTATTGATCAAGAACTGCCAAGTCAGTTTGCCGAAAGATTAGGCGTTTTGTACGCCGCCTCGGTTGGCCAACGGCACAAAAAGGAAAACGGGCAGTTTTTTACTCCCCGCGAAATCGCATCCTTTATGGCTTCCCTTTGCGGGCATGCCGGAAATTCCATTCGCGTTCTTGATCCCGGATGCGGTTCTCTGATTTTATCGTGCGCTTTGATAGAACATCTGGTTTCTGTTAACAAAAACTTGGGCCATATTGAATTGGTTGCATACGAAATGGACCTGGAATTGATACCTTTTCCGAGCAATCTCTGAGCTATTTAGAAAAATGGGTTAAGGAAAAAGGAATTCAAATCGCGACTAAACTTCAAACGGAAGACTTTGTCATGCACAACCACGAGCGATTTGAAGAAGCGGATCATTTATTTTCCACTCCAATTGAGCTATTTGATATTATTATTTCAAATCCGCCCTATTTCAAAATTCCCATTGATGACAAACGCGCAAAGGTTGCCAAAGCGGTAGTAAATGGACATCCTAATATTTATGCCATCTTTATGGCTTTGTCGGCGAAACTGCTTAAGGAAAATGGATCGCTTATTTTTATTACCCCTCGTAGTTATGCCGCAGGTGGATATTTTAAAGCTTTTCGCGAGTATTTTTTCCAACTTATTGATTTAGAAAAGGCGCACCTGTTTGTTTCCCGAAAAGAAACCTTCGGTAAGGATAAGGTATTGCAAGAAACAGTGATCATTAAAGGCGTTAAAAGACGCATTCGGGAGCCGTATGTAACCATATCCTCATCGGCCGGATTGAAAGACTTGGGCAATCCTTTTATTAAGACCTTCCCTAAAAAGGATATCATAGATTTAAATACTAAGGAACGAATCCTTTATTTGCCAACAACAGATCTGGAGGAAAACGTATTGGAGATTTTGAAGAACTGGACGGGCACCCTGACCAAGTATAATATTCAAATTTCAACCGGACCTGTAGTGGCGTTCCGTGCAGCAGATTATATCAGGGACAGCGTTGAAACAGAAATCGGCGCGGCGGCTCCTCTTATCTGGCTGCACAATGTAAAACAAATGGACTTGGAATGGCCTGTGCCTAAACCCAGAAAAGGACAGTTTATTTTGGTGGCGGATAAGTCTGCGCCGCTGCTTATCCCTAACAAAAACTATGTTTTATTGAGGCGTTTTAGTAGTAAGGATGATAAAAGCAGATTAGTCGCTGCTCCATATTTCTGCGATGATATCAAATCGGATTTTATCGGAGTTGAAAACAAGGTAAATTACATCTACCGAAAGAATGGGCGTTTGTATCGAAATGAAATGGTTGGGCTTTGCGCATTGCTCAACAGTAAACTTTTTGATACGTATTTCAGGATTTTTAATGGCAATGTCAATGTAAGCGCCACGGAACTGAGGCAAATGGCATTACCTCCCATGGAGATTCTCAAAGAAATTGGCGACTCCTTGATCCTGTCAAACGACTTTTCAGTAGAGCATATTAATCGAACGATAAACGAATATTTTCAACCTGTGCAGGCATCATGAGTAAAGTTGATGAAGCAAAACGCATACTGGAAGCTTTAGGTCTTCCAAAAAAGCAGCAAAATGTACCTTCAGCGCTGGCTCTTCTTGCTTTATGCAACCTGAAGGAAGAAGACGAATGGAGCAAAGCAAAAGCCGTGAGTATGTCAGTCGTTGGAAATAAAGAAAATGCTAAATACAAGGGCATTATTCGTTTCATTGCGGAGCATTATAACGCACATTATGCTGAAAACTCAAGGGAAACCTTTCGCAGGTACACGCTCCATCAATTTGTTCAAGCAGGAATTGCGATTCGCAATCCGGAAAATCCCGGGTTGCCAACAAACAGCAAATACAACCACTATGGCTTGTCGCCGGAAGCATTGGAAGTCGTTAAATCTTATAATTCCAGAAACTGGAACAAAAAAATTAAGCAGTTCAGCGAAAATACCGGGTCGCTCCGTGAAAAATACAACAAGCAAAGAGCATTCAGTAAAATCCCGTTGAAGCTGAAAGACGGTACAGAGCTATCCTTTTCTCCGGGCAAACACAATCAAGTTCAAATTTCGGTGATCGAAGCGTTTGCCCCCCGTTTTGCCCCCGGAGCCGATTTGCTCTACGTAGGAGATACCGCGAATAAGACCTTATACATAGATGCCAACGGATGGGAGGAGCTGGGCATTTTGATTGGCGAACACAGTAAGTTGCCGGATGTCGTTCTTTACGATAAAAATAAAAAATGGCTTTTTCTTATAGAAGCGGTTACTTCCCATGGGCCTTTTTCTCCAAAGAGAATCATGGAAATGGAAAATATGTTCCAGAACTGTCAGGCGAGTAAAATCTTCATAACGGCTTTCCCCGATTTTAAGGAATTCAAAAAACACTCTGCTGATATTGCCTGGGAAACCGAAGTTTGGCTTTCTGAATTGCCGGACCATATGATACATTATAATGGCGACAAATTTTTTGGTCCAAAGTGATTCAAGAGAGCCCCAAAGTTGGGCAATCTGAAAATATATCCGGATTTAGTCAAAGTGCCGGTCAATTTTTTTACCTTGCCCACAAACTTTCAAAAGGCATTGAAAAGGGCATTCTCCATATCGATGATGATCACGGTTATGCTGCCTGCGTTGACCAGGGTGGGCGTTCTGGCCGATTATGTCATCCATAGGGAGTATATCGTTAACGTGCTTTGCGTCAACAAGAGGGAACCCCTCGTTATGTGTAATGGCAAATGCTACCTGTCGAAACAATGGAAGAAGGCGGACGAGCAGGAGCATAAGCAGGCGCCGAAAAACGTCAAAGAAAAAGCGCCGGTTTTATATTGCCAATACCGAATGGCCATTGACTTCTTCCACGTGCCTTGCGTGGAAGAACACCTTCCTTTGATAGGGTATTCCCGTTCTTTTCTTTCTTCCGCTTTTCTGGAAGACATCTTCCGCCCGCCTTCCGCCCGCATGGTCTGAAGCAGACCGGACAATCCCTTTTTCGCGTCCAGCGAAGTATATTCATTTGAATTGGAGCGGCTCACCTGGCGGCGTCCGCTTCTTTGGTTTCATTCATTCAATAGGATTTATCATGAAAAACCTGTTCTTTATTCTTTTTTAATATGGCCTGTTTTGGCGCCTTCGCCCAAACGGGCGCTTTAACCATTCAGTTTGACAACGTGGTTGGTAATGAGGATTTGGTGCTCCATAAAAAAACTTACAAGAATGCCCTGGAGGAGGAGTTCACGATTTCCCTTTTTCAATACTATGTCAGCAATCTCTGTTTGATCAAGGCGGACGGATCGGAATACGTTGTGCCGCAAGAGGATAGTTATTTTCTTATCCGGGAGCACGATGCCAAAACCCATACGGCTACCCTGAATAACGCCAGCGCATATTCCGCCATCCGGTCACCATCGGCACAGCGCGCCCACCGCCGAGCAGCGCACGCACGATGCCTGACGTAGGGGAGAAGGAAGATATGTATTGGGCAGGAATTCGGGCTATATTTTGTCAAAATGGAAGGCAATTCTTCGTATTGCATTAAGCGAAACGCGGAAACAACAGAAATTTTTATACCATATCGGATTATTCGGAGGCATTGGCGAAAAGAAAACCTTGAACAACATTAAACTTACCACCTTGGCGTTCGGGGGGAAAGAACTGAAAATCAAGGCAAACCAACCGCAGTACCTGGTGATTAAAACCGATGCCCTGCGCCTGTTGAACGGACCGGCCAACATCAGTTTTGCCAAAAACCCTTCGGCATGGTCATTCCGCCACGATAGCGGATAATTACCTCCACATGTTCTCCTTCGGAGGTATTGTGAAAAGTCTGAACACGGCTTCGGAACCTACGATGGCCCGAAATGACTAACCGGATTGCCATGAAGAAATTCCTGTTGCATTTCCTGGTGGGGCCGCGCAAGGGGAGGAAGAGGAACCCCTCGGAAACCAGCCAACCGGGCCCGTACGATTCAAGAAGAACCCGGGGGGTCCTGGGAGAAACTTTTTTTATGACGCCCTTTATCCAAAGACAAACACAGGCGGAGCGCCACAGAACCCCGGATACCCGCAGGGAGAAAGAGCAGGCAAACGACGCGGACAGAACGCACCCAGCGGGCGAATTGGCGGTGGGGGCGGGGAGTGCAGCGCCCCCGCCGGGAAAGAATGCCCCGGGGACACCCCCGCTCCCCCCTAGCCGGCGGCGCGGGGCGCGGGCACCCCGAACCCGGGGGAGGCAGCGTTTGAGAGCCCGCCAGGGGCGGCGGCGCCTGGCCGGCCCCCCCGGCGGGGGGCGCCCCCCGCCGCCCCGCGGGCCGCGCGCCCCGGGGGGAGAGGGACCCAACCGTCCCGAAGCCGCCTGCCCCTTGGCAGGTAGTAGTCCAATTTTTCATCAAACCCGAATTTAACTATGAAATTCAGAACCATTCTATCCCATCTTTTGGGTCTTTGGGGCCACGCCTTTCGGGCTCCAGGCATCAGTAGGCCGATGCCGTCCTTCTACGGCAGGAAGGCTTTTCGGATCGCTGGTTTTTCCATTCCCGCACTGGTTTTTTTGCTGCTTGCCTGTGGCAAGCCATCCGGCCATCGTGGAGCGCAACAACCCGGCAAGGTGGCGATGAGCCGGGAAGATTCGCTCAAAATCGCAAGCGAAATCGAACATGCCACTCCCGAAAACCATGCCCGGACCATGGAATTGATTTTTGGGAAACCCAAGTATGCCATACGAAACATAGGCATTCTGGTTTATGATGGCGTGAACGATCTGGATTTGATGGGACCCAGATACGTGTTGGGACAAGCCATGGGGGCGAACACCAAACTCATCGGAATTAAACCAGGCCATATCCAAACCGTTATGGGCGTAGAAATCGTGCCGGAAACGGTGATCGATTCCGTAACGCAATTGGATATCCTGATTATTCCAGGCGGCTTCCAGGGAACTATCGAGGCGGCCTACAATAAACCCCTTCACGACTGGATCCGCAAAATAGATCAAACGACCCGCTATACCGGCGCCGTGTGCACCGGAGTTTGGGTGCTGGGCGCCACAGGGCTTTTGGAAAACAAAAAAGCGTCCACCAACTGGTACCGGGAAACGGAGTTTCTGAAAAAATATAAAGCCCTTCCCGCTAATCAGCGCTACACCCAGGACGGTAAATACTGGACAAGCGCAGGCGTAACGGCAGGCATGGACATGTCGCTGGCCATCATGAAAGACATTTATGGCGACAGGTACGCCCAAGCTATTATGCTCGACATGGAATACGACCCGCACCCGCCCATCGAGGGCGGTACGCCAGACAAAACGAACTGGGCTGTGCGCTGGATGATGAAAGCGATGTACGACGGCGGCGTGAACCCGTTGATCCATCGGTTGGAAAATAAAAAATAAGCGCCCGGCATCTACCCGAGTCCGGTAGGATCTAATCAAAGAAAAGTAAGCATTTTTTATAGTTTGTCCTATAAATGAAAAAAACATCATGTTTTTATAATTAAATAAAGCTTTTGCCAAAACCTTTGCCCCGGAAAGATCGTTTTGAGGGAAAACAGGTTTTATGGATGTTGAAATACTCTCCAGGATTCAGTTTGCCTTCACTGTCGCTTTTCACTACATATACCCTCCCTTGAGTATCGGCATTGGTCTTCTGCTGGTTCTTTTTGAAGGGCTGTATTTATGGACTAAGAAAAAAGCCTATGAACAGCTCACCCGGTTCTGGACGAAAATCTTTGCCCTGACCTTTGGGATTGGGGTAGCCACGGGGATCGTGATGGAGTTCGAATTCGGGACGAACTGAGCAACCTACTCGCGCTATGTAGGCGACGTGTTCGGCAGTGCGCTGGCAGCAGAAGGCTTGTTCGCTTTTGCGCTGGAAAGCGGATTCCTGGGCGTTTTGCTCTTCGGGTGGAACCGCGTTTCCCCGACGGTGCATTTTATTTCCACCCTGGGCGTATTCTTCGGGTCCATGTTCTCGGCGGTGTGGATCGTGGTCGCGAATAGCTGGATGCAAACGCCGGCGGGGTTCCATATCGTCGGCGAGGGGTTACAGGCCCGCGCCGAGATCACCGACTTCTGGGCTATGGTGTTCAACCCCTCGAGCGTGGACCGGATCACCCACGTTTGGATTGGGGCCTTCCTGGCGGGCGCTTTCCTCGTCCTGAGCGTGCATGCGTATTATCTGTTGAAAAACCGGCACGTGGAAATCTCCAAAAAAGCGTTCCGGATTGCTTTGTTTGTGGCGGCGTTCTTTTCTCTTTCCCAATTATTCACCGGACACCAGTCGGCCGATGGGGTGGCGCACAACCAGCCAGCCAAACTGGCTGCCATGGAAGGCCATTTTGATAGCCTGGCCGCTGCCGATATGTACCTTTTGGGCTGGGTGAACAAAGAGGAAAAAACAACCCAGGGACTGGCGATCCCCAACGGACTGACCTTCCTGCTGCACCAGGATTTCGAAACGCCGGTCAAAGGGCTGGATGCCTTTCCGGAGTCGGAACAGCCTCAGGCAGTGAACGCCATTTTCCAGTTCTATCACCTGATGGTCGCCATCGGCTTGGCGCTGATCGGCCTGAGCCTGCTGGGCCTTTTCTTTCTCTATCGAAACCGCCTGTTTGAACAGAAATGGCTGCTGGGGCTCTTTGTCTGGGCCGTGCTGATGCCCCAGATGGCCAATCAATTTGGCTGGTATGCCGCCGAAATGGGAAGGCAGCCCTGGATCGTATACGGGTTGCTCAAAACCTCCGACGCGTTGTCGGCAACCGTAACCGCCAACCAGGTCCTGATCTCGCTGGTCCTGTTTACCGTGGTCTATGTCGTGCTGTTCGGCTTGTTCATCTACCTGCTCAATAAGAAAATCAAACACGGGCCGGACGATCATCCCTATGAGATGGCCCGGCCTTTCCAGGAACAAACCTTGAATCCCTAAAATTGGAATACGCCATGGCAACTTTTATAGGCATAGATTATCCTACCTGGTGGTTTTTGTTGGTCGGAGCGGCATTTTCCGGATACGTTATCCTCGACGGCTTCGATCTGGGCGCAGGGGCCCTGCATTTGTTTTTCAAGAAAGACCTGAGCCGCCGGATCGCCCTCAACGCGGTAGGCCCGGTTTGGGACGGCAACGAAGTCTGGCTGGTCATCGGCGGGGGTACCTTGTTTGCCGGCTTCCCGGTGTTGTACGGAACCCTTCTGTCGGCCATGTACCTGCCGTTTATGTTGTTTTTGCTGTTCATCATCCTGAGGTCGGTAGCTATTGAATTCCGGAGCAAAGAACCCATGGCTTGGTGGAGGTCGTTGTGGGACGTGACCTACAGCGTTTCCAGCAGCATGCTGGCGGTGTGTCTGGGCATTGTGCTGGGAAATGTCCTGCAGGGAATGCCTCTGGACGCCAACTACGAGTATACCGGGAATTGGCTTTCCTTTTTCAACTTTTACGCCATCCTGACCGGCCTGACGACCCTCGCCCTGATGGCCCTTCACGGAGGAATTTACCTCACCCTGAAAACGGAGGGGAAATTATTTGAAAGGTGGAAGGGCTGCTGAAGTACGCCGTCGTTGCGTTTGTCGTGCTCTTCATGGTCTTGAGCATCTATACGCTCATCTACTACCCGCACCTTTCCGACAAATTCAAGAATACCCCCATTTTCTTTGTGGCGCCCTTGCTGGCCGTGCTGAGTATCGCCAATATCCCGAGGTTGATCTCCAAACGCAAGTTTTTACCGGCGTTTGCTTTTTCTTCCCTCACCTTTGCATTGCTGCTGATCATTGTCGCCATCGAGGTGTACCCTCAGCTGATTTACGCCACCAACGACGTCAACCACAGCATTACCATCTACAACGCAGCGTCCTCAGACAAATCCCTGGGGATCATGCTGACCATCGCTGCCATTGGCCTCCCCTTGATCGCCGGGTATACCTTTTTCGTCTACCGCGCCTTTTGGGGGAAAGTGAAGATCGACGAAACGAGCTATTGAGCGCGGTACTTGCCGTTATGGGCTATCCCGCTACCCCAAACTTTTCCCCAGGCCCAAAGAAATAATCCCTACCTTTAGGCCGCTTTGCACATCAAGGGCTGGGGCTGTTTCAAAAGGCCGTTTTCGCCCCTGGCTGTTAAAAAAAAATAGTTTCTTTTTTCAATTCTTTTAAAAAAGAAACTAAAATGTCACGCCGGGAGAATAGAACGGTCTTTTGAAACAGCCCTGGATAGAAAGGGGAATCACGTGCGAATCGTGAGCTGTTGCGCAACTGTAAGTCCGCCCAGGGCGGATAAGTCAGACTACCTTTCCTTGACCGTGCGGATGATGCTTTCGCATAAAAAGCAATCGTCCGAACATCAGCCGTATGCGCCCAATGCAGGCGCAGATCAAGGTATGTCGTTCTGACCACATTGCTTTTATGCATTTTTTAATATGCAAAAAGGGCAATGTGAAGCGGCTAAATCAGGTTTTCTCGTTTTTGGTTTTTCTGCTGGGTTTTCATCTGGTGTTGCAGGGCCAGCAGCTTGCGGATACGACGCTCGTCCTCCCAACGGTCGAAGTCCGCTCCGCTTCCATCCGCTACGAGGTTGCCGGCAGCGCCTCGCAACATTGGGAGGCCGCGCAGCTGGCTAAAGTGCAGGCAGACCATCTGGCGGGGTTGCTTGCCGCCGAAACGGGAATGTACATCAAAAGCTATGGACTGGGAAGTTTGGCGACCTCCTCCATCCGGGGAGGAAGCGCTGGGCATACGTTGGTGTTGTGGAACGGCCTCCCGATCCAAAGCCCGATGCTGGGTCTGTTGGATTTGGCCCTGCTGCCGGTGCAGGCGGTGGAATCCATCGGGTTCACCCCTGGCGGCGGTTCGGCTTTGTGGGGCAGCGGCGCGATCGGCGGCGTGTTGAATCTCGACAACCAGGTTGATTTTTTCCGGAAAATGGAGCTAAAAACCAGCACCCTGGCGGGGAGTTTTGGCCAGTTTCAACAGCAGGTAAAAATTGGGCTGGGAACGGAAAAGGTGCAGAGCGTTACCCTGTTTGCGCATCAGCAGGCCGATAACGATTTTTATTATCCGCTGGGCGCCGGACTTCCCAAGAGACCGCAAACCAACGCCCGATTCTCGCAGCAATACCTGGTGCAGGATCTTTATTGGAATATCCACGAGCGCCGCCGCTTGTCGGCGCATCTTTGGCTACAGGAAACCAGCCGGGAAATTCCGCCTACCCAGGTGCAAAACCGAAGTCAAGCCCGCCAGGAGGATGCGGCCACCCGGCTGGTGTTGGAATATCGCGCCATCACCGCCAGGGGATTCTGGCAAATTAAAACGGGCTATTTTGACGAGCATCTCCAATATGTGGACGACCAGATTTTACTGGATTCCCGCAGCCATTTTCGGACGTACCTCGCGGAAATCACCGGGCAGTGGCGAGGGGGAAACCGACATACCTTTTTATTGGGGAATACCCATGTGCACACCCAGGCGTGGTCGGATGGCTATCGGGATCAAATCCCCACCGAATACAAAACCGCCCTGTTCGCTTCCTGGAAATACCGGGGGAGGAAACTAAACGCCCAGGGGAGTTTTCGGCAGGAAATAGCGGGCGGAATCGGGGCGCCTATCGTTCCGGCGCTGGGCGTAGATTACCAAATCCATCCCAACCTCCTCGTGAAAGGCAGCGCGAGCCGGAATTACCGGCTGCCTACCCTCAACGACCGGTTTTGGGCGCCGGGCGGGAATCCGGATCTATTGCCCGAGTCGGGTTGGAGCCAGGAATTGGGATTCCATTACCGCAAGCAAGAAAATGGCTTCGAGCTCACGGCCTCGCTCACGGCCTTCAACCGGACCATCGGCAACTGGATTTTGTGGAGCATCCGGGAAGGGCAAGCCTATTGGTCGGCGAATAATATTGCCAAGGTATGGAGCCGCGGGTTGGAACCCCGCTTTTCCCTCAAGCATCCCTTAACAAGCGGTAACCTGGAGCTTCGGGGCGGGTACGATTTCGTTCGTTCTACCAACCAGATCGCATTGAAAAACCCCAGGATGGAAGCTGGCGGCCAGCTAATTTACACGCCCGTGCACCGCGCGTTCGCTACGCTCGCCCTGGAATGGAGAACGTTTTATGCCGCCTACCAGCATGCGTTCACGGGGGCAGCCCAAGGGATCAACGACCCGCTCGAAACCCTACCAGGTGGGCAATGCGCGCCTGCAATACGCGCAGGAGTTCAAACAATGCCGGGGAACGCTTTTTCTGAATATCCATAATATTTGGAATGCCCAATATCTGGCGGTCG
This sequence comes from Haliscomenobacter sp., assembly GCA_016713275.1. Classification (GTDB taxonomy): domain Bacteria; phylum Bacteroidota; class Bacteroidia; order Chitinophagales; family Saprospiraceae; genus JADJPL01. The sequence goes on along the minus strand of JADJPL010000004.1, from coordinate 251,906 downwards.
AACGCCGTCCGATGCCCGGCATTCATTTTCAAGCAGGATTTTCCTTCATTTTTTCCAAAATACATGACCAATGAAGTGGCAACTTACTCTTTTACTGGCCTTCTGCGCCCCCTTTCTAATGGGCCAAAAGGTTATTGGATTTGAGGAATTCAACCTGGCGCCAGGGGCGTTTCTCAACGGAAGCGATGGCAGTGGCGGGTTCAAAAGCGGGGAGGTTTTTTTGCGCAACGCCTTCGATGCGCAGTACATGAGTTGGTCGGGTTGGGCCATTTCCAGCACGACCGACACCCTCACGCCGGGTTTCACCAACCAGTACAGCGCGATTACCGGCAAAGGCTACGCCGGATCGGCGCACTATGCGATCACCTATGCTTTTGGAAATAACAACATGGTCTTGCAGGGCAGCGCGGCAGGTAACCCCGTTGCAGGCATGTATATTACGAACAGCACCTATGCCTACCTGAGTATGAAGGATGGAGATGCGTTCTCCAAAAGGTTTGGAGGGGCAACTGGCAATGATCCCGACTATTTTTTGCTGACGATCAAAGCCTATTACCAGGGCGCGTTGTCGGCAGACAGCGTGGCGGTTTACCTGGCCGATTACCGGTTTTCTGACAACAGCCGGGATTATATTCTCAACCAGTGGAAATGGGCGGATTTGTCGCCCCTTGGGCCGGCCGACAGCCTTTCTTTTTCCCTGAGCTCTTCAGATGTGGGGCTGTTTGGTATGAACACGCCCGCTTATTTCTGTATGGATCATATTTCGCTTTCCATCCCCGTGGGCGTTGCGGGGACCAGGGTTCCCGATTTATTTGAAGTCTACCCCAACCCTACAGCGGATGTCATTCAAATTACCCACTCGGAAAGCGGGCCTGTAGATTGCTACTTGTTTGACGCCAACGGGAAACTGGCTTTGCGGCAACCTCTGCCAGCACCCGGAGGGCAACTCGATTTGCAGCATTTGCCCCCCGGAACCTATTTCGCGACCTTGAAGGGCAAGCAGGGGCAATCGACCCGGGTGGTGGTCAGGGAATAGGTTGTTGGAGTGGTTGGTGGTTAGTGGTTGGTGGTTAGTGGTTAGTGGTTAGTGGTGGTTGGTTGGTGGTTAGTGGTTAGTGGTTAGTGGGTGGTTGGGACTGACCCCCTATCGTCGCGTCTCATGAGGTGACCTTTGCACTACATCAAGACGTTGTTTTCCTTAGCAGGCACTTCACACGCCAGGTATAGAACTTACCGGTTAAGAATATAAATTTTTTAAACAAAAAGTATTGAAAAGGCCAAGATCTTTCCCCGAGTGATAATTTTTTGTAATTTTATGTTTAAAAGGAGTTTTCATGGCGCTTCAGGATAAGTATATTAATCCATTTACCGATTTTGGTTTCAAAAAGTTGTTTGAAACAGCAGAGATTGCCAAGTTTACTCCTGATGAGAGAACTAAATATGAGGAGAGTTTAAAATATTACCGCGATTTGAAAAACGTGGTGGATACCTCGTTTGATGAAGGTAGAGAAGAAGGCAAAATGGAAGGTAAAATAGAAGGCAAAATAGAAGGTAAAATGGAAATCGCCCGCCAAATGAAAGCGGAAGGGGAGCCAGTAGATAAAATTAGTCGATTTACCGGACTGACCATGGAAGAGATCGAAAAGCTATAATTCTATACATGACGCGAAGTGGTTTGGGAATTTCCCAAACCACTTCGCGTCATGTATATTAGGTTAGAATTCCCAACGTATCCCCATTTTCTATCTGCATAAATTCCTCACCGCCTCAACGCTTCCCAATTCACCACCCTAAAACACCGAATGAACATGCGGATTTGGATTGTAATTGCTTTTGGGGCGTTGCCGTTGCTTGGTTTTGCCCAGGACAGCAACCTGGGCAATTGGTTTATTTATTTTGGAAATAAAAAAATCGGCGCCAACTGGAACTGGCACCACGAAGTCCAATACCGGAACTACAACGCCATTGGGGATTTGGAACAACTATTGCTCCGCACCGGCCTGGGCCGGAACCTGACCCCCGGCAACAACAACCTGCTTTTGGGCTATGGCTTTATCCTGAGCCAGAATTACCTGCCCAATTCCAGCGACAAAACGGAAGTCGCCGAGCACCGGCTGTACCAGCAATTCATTACCCTGCAAAGCATAGGGCGGGTGAAGCTTCAACACCGCTACCGCTTCGAGCAGCGGTTCATTGAAGACGACTTCAAGCTCCGCTTCCGCTATTTCCTCTCCCTGAACGTGCCGCTGACCCAGAAGGACATGTTGGACCGTACGCTCTATGCCTCCGCATACAACGAAATCTTCCTGAACACCCGGGAAACTGTATTCGACAGAAACCGCCTGTATGCCGGATTGGGGTATAAACTCCATTCCAACCTCCGTTTCGAGGTAGGCTATATGAATCAATTCCTTAACGGTAGAAACCGCGATCAGATCAATTTGATCGTTTTTGCCAGTTTTTGAGCCGCACTGATTCCCGCCGCAATAAATCTGTCAGAGAATTCGAAGTGGGTGGGCGGGCAGGTTGTGTTCCTCTTTTTTATATTTGCATTTCGCCAAAACCATCCGGGTTATGAAATGCTTTTTCTTCTCTTTTTTGCTGGTAACTGCAATGGGTTCCTTCGCCCCAAATCTTACCGCACAAACGCCGCAGGACGCAGCGCTTATTGATGCGGCCATGCAGATGAACTTCATCGACTGGTACCGGAACGCAACCAATGGGAGCTATGATTCTTTCAACCCAGGAAAAGGCGGATCGGATACCTTCTTCAATGACATTTCGGTGTTTGCCGTCTCCAGTTATGAGGGCTTTCGCGGTACCTACCGGGGCAGAACGTGGAACCGCTCCGCCAACAAGTCCGGCGACACCTGGCTCACGCTGGGCAATATCGACTACGATCAAGGCGCCATTTGCGTGCAAGCTGGATGGTACAACGGCCTGGTAGGTTCCATTCACCTGGAAGCGCCCATGACGGAAGCCAATGTGTTTTCCGGAGAAGGGTATTTATACTACGACAACCAGGCCAAATATGCTATTCAGATTTTCCTCTTTATGTTAGGCGACCGCCGCACCCTGAAAGGCGTTTGCGCCCTTGATCCGCTAACGGACGATGGCTACCGCCAGGTGTCTACTTTCGTGTTGCGGAAGTGATTTCAGAAACTGTCCGTCGCCGGCTTTATATTTTCATTTCACTTAAACCATCCGTGCTTTTTCTTCCCTATTTTGCAGGAAACCACACTGGTTTCCTTCGCCCCAAATCTCCTGTTCCAAACCACTTCGAATCAGAATACTCCGGTAATATCAGGATAAAGCTCGAAGTAGTGGATAAGGATGGGCAACGGATCGACAAAATCCTTGTGGTTAAAATCTGATTTTTTATCGATTGGGGCGCCAAACGCTACAAAATGGATCAATGGATGACTTCCGTTAACTAAAAGCCGTTCCAACCGTCGTTCAATTCTCGTATTGCTCATAGGTCTGTTGCATTTGAAAAGCGCCTTCCCCTGCCGCATATGGTAAGCCCCATCAACGGCCCACGATTTGCCCATACGTTTTGAACAATGCTGTATCCGCCTTCACTCCATCCCTCGCATCCATCAGTAAGCGCTCATTTATTTGCAGCGCAGCCTTTTGAATGACGTTGCGGAAACCAAGGTCGGCGTCAAAATCCGTTTCAGCGATCGCATTGACCCGGTTCTGGAAAGCGATAACGGGATTTAAAAGATAGGTGGACCGAATAAAGGCGTTTCGGGCTTCCTGTTGGGAATTAATTTCTTCGCTTACCTTCTTCATCAGCAGGGTGTAAACCATCCGGTAGGCGCTGTTGCGGGCGTCTTGGTTGCTTACCGAGTCCTGGCGAGCCCAGTAGGTTTGCTGAAGGTTCGGATAACGGCCGAAGACCTCGGCCTGTATTTCTGAAAAATCCTTTTCAAATAACGCTTCTCCCTCTTCCCGCTGCGCATCGATGAATTCAAGAAGGTAGCTCGCCGGATACCGCAGCGCGGTCACCTGTTGCAGGGTGGCGGGAAGGACAACTGCCAACAACAACCAAAGTCCGATCATCTTCAGCGCCTGGTCGGTTTGCCCCTTGCCGTAGTAGGCGATCAGTCCGAACAACAGCAGCCATAGCAGGAGGTAGGCCAACAAATAGGCGGCCAGAAGCGCCAGCGAAGCAAAATGACTGAAAAAATAGCCGCCCCCTAAAGCAGGCGCCGCGATCAGGGCCCCCAGGAGCGCCGCCAGAAAACCGCCGATGGCGAGCAGCCTGCCGGTAATCCACCGAATTCGATTGGGTTGCTGAACGCCCAACAGGTTCGAAAAGCCCAGATCACGCTCCAGGCCGTTGACACTGTAGGTCAGAATAATCAGCAGAAGGGGCATCAGGAAGAGCCAGACAAAACTGAAATCGAGCGCCCCGATCGCCATTCGTTCCGGATTGGACAATTCAGCGGTCAGATCTCCGTCATAAGGAGTGGACCACATGCTGATGCGTTTGTAAAATCCGAACTGTTCGGCCTGCCCGATGGAGTAGGTCATCAGCGGACTGGGGCGATGATAGGCATAGTGGGTGGCGTACCACATTGCCCAGAAGGGTTCCCCAACGTTTACCCAGGGGCGGTCCTCGGGGCCGGCTTTACCGGTTTGCAGCCAGTCGATCGCCTCGCGGCGGGGTTCCTCGGCGGCGGCTTCCATCTTTTCGATCTCCGCCTGTCGTTCCAGGTACAGGGCATGACCGTTCCAGAGGCCGTAAATCGCCGTAAGGACAAATAGAACCAGCGCGGCCACCTTGTAGGGGCTGCGCCGAAAGTGCAGCCATTCGTAATGAAAGAGAGTAGAGATAATCATTGCGGTTCGTTTATTTTTGCAGCCCCTCGGTAGAGGACGAGGGTGCTTAACAAAATCCAGGTCATAAGCGCGGCCAGATCCGGGATGTAATGCGAAAAGAGCCCAGCCATAGGCGTCCCCTGGTATTTAAAATCGGCGATTGAATTGAAGAAGGCCTGATCCGCTTCCCAGCTCCAGTCGCCCGTCTTGCTACCCCCAAAGGCGTGTTTATCATTCAGCGCTTTGATTAAGCCGCGCCGGTAGGATTCTGCGGCTTGTTGAAAGTGCGCATGGTGGAGATGGTCCGTTCCGCAGGCGCCCATACTTAGGCTTTGCAGCGCGGCAAAGGGATTGACAAAACCGCTCAGCTGGTACGTCCGCTTCTGTTGTTGCAGGGTTTGGAACAGCGCGCCGAAGTGCTTGTCCCACACTTGGTTGCCGTATTCTTCGTCGGCTTGCATGACGATGCCGTCAAAATTGATGGGCAGGGCCGCTACGCTGTCCACCCCGTAAGCCGTCAGTACGCTGTCGCGTAGCTTTTTTCCCGTTCGTCGGAAGGGTTGTGGCCGTCGATGCCCTGACTGCGATCTTCCTGCATAGCTGTTTTGAAGTCCTGCCGGGAAGGCAGAGGGTGGGCGCTTTCAGCTAAGGTTCCCCCGATTTTGGGTAAAAAAACCACCCAAAGCGCCCAAAGGGCCAGCATGGAGGTAAGCGCGGCGGCGCCGGTTTTCAGCCTGGCGGAAAGCCACACCGTCAACGCGCAGATTATCCAGTAAAAAGCTGCATAGGCCAGGAAAAGGATGCTGCTTCTGGCGAGCAAATCCCCCGGTTGATCGCCGGCGAAAAACAGCCACTGCGTCCCCAGGGTAAGCAACAGCAATGCCGTCCCGATGAGCCAGTAAGCAACTATTTTGCCGAGTAGCAAATTCCGGGCCGACAGGCCTTGTAGGGCCAGTAAAGAGAAGCGCCCTTGTTCTCGTTCGCCGCTTACAGAGGAAAACGTGAAAAAAATCAGCACAAGGGGGATGAGGATCTGCAAGAGCAGCGCAGGTTTTAGTGGCCCGAAGCGGGAAAGCATCAGCGTCTGGGAGCCGGGGCTGTAGGTCATTTCATTCTGCACGTGCCCTTCCAGCCGCAGTACGTTGCCTACGGAACTGTTGATTCCTTCATCCAGGGCAGTCAGCGCATTGACCGGCTTGAATGCATACGAGCCGAAATGCGCCACATTGTGGGGGTTGGAGGGACCCATGTTTTCCCACTGTTTCCGAATGTGCCGCTGTGCTTCAAGTTGTCGGTTTTGCTGCATTTGTGCGTCCTGTAGCCCCAGAAAAGTAGAAATTCCGAGCGGAACGACGATAAAAAGAAGCACATAGCCCATCCGGACGAGGCTATGCCATTCGTTGAATAGTACCTGTTTCATAGCGCGTATCAGTTTTTCATGAATTGCAGATAGATCTTTTCCAGATCATTGGCTGAAACTTCCTTAGCATCGAGTTCCTGAAGCAGCCGGCCGTGGTGCAGAATACCTATGCGGTGAACCGTTTCACGCACCCGGAACAAATCATGCGACGCCATTAGTATGGCGGCGCCTTCAGCCGCAAGCGACTGAAGCGAGGCCGACAACTCATTACTTGCCTCGGGATCCAGACCGCTGGCTGGCTCGTCGAGCAATAGTACGCGGGCTTTTTTCGCGTACGCAATGGCGATACCTACCTTCTGCCGCATTCCTTGGAATACGTTTCCAGCTTTTTGCGGTGAGCATCCGGCGCCAGGCCGCACTTGTCGAGCATGGCGGATAGTTCACTCTCCGAATACCGGAACTTTCCCAGCTTACAGAAATAATCCAGGTTTTCCAGGCCGCTCAAATAGGGGTACAGACTGACATTTTCCGGAATGTAAGCCACCGTTTTTCGCAATTCTGAAACCTGCCGAACAGGATCAAAACCGTTAACCGCTACCGTTCCCCGGTCAGGCTTTAGAAAACCAAGCAGCAGATTGATGGTCGTGGTCTTCCCGGCGCCATTCGGACCGAGTAAGGCGTATATTTCCCCCTCGCTTATGTGCAGGCTCAGGTTCTCCAACGCCACGCCGGTCTTATAGGATTTTCCAACTTCTTGTAAACTGATCATAGCATTTTTGTTAACGATAAGGTTGCTTTGGATTCTTTTGTTATTCGTGGTGTTTCAAGGGAGCGGTTTTAGACTACAGCCCAATTCGTATGTCGGCTACTACTGCATTCGCCATACGATTTGCAACAGGTCTTCCCGATTGGGCGGAGTCCTTTTTTGTATATACAGGCTGCGCAAACCCAGTAAGATACCCAGTACCCAGATTAAGGCCACTATCCTGCCGGTCAATAACCGCCATTGGGATGCTGTTTGCCGCGTTTGGGGGCGATGCGCTAACTGCCAGTTGTGGAAATGCGCATAAGCAACAAATCCCCCTCCAGCTGCCATGAGCCAATGGGAATGGGAAACAGAAAGTTTTTGAGCGGCAATTAATCCCAGGAAGCCCATCCCGCTTATCCATAATGGACGCAAATTTCGATGCTTCCTGAAATAGCTCTGAAGCAAAGACCAGCTGGCAATGACCGCACTCGTTCCGATAAAAATCCAATCGGTGATCGGGTTCATCAGCCAATGGGCGCCAGCAAACATTCCGAGCGCAAGTACCAACGGCATCAGCATACAGTGTATGGCACAAAGTAACGAGGCGCCAAATCCCGCAATGTCCCAATGCCAACTAAAAAACTTTGTCATTTTGAAGGAATGTTAAAATCCGTATTAAATGCAGCGTTGTTGCAAAAGTAAAAAAAACTTTTGAATATTTGCAACGATGTTGCATTATTGAAATAAAAACAGGTTTGTTAAGATGAGAAACCGACTCTTGCCAATTGTGATATTAATAGGATTACCGGTGACAGCTTGGGCCCAACCCAATCTCACCTGGAAACATCTTGCGGATGTCGATTTTGAATGGCGCTTTTTTAAAGAGTATAACCAAAAATTCCTGGTCCCGATTTTTGGAAAAACGCCTAAATCCTATGAGGGCAAGGAAGTGCATATTTCGGGTTATGTCATTCCTCTCGACGTTAGAGTATATGCGCTTTCAAAGAATCCCTATGCGGCCTGCTTTTTTTGCGGCGCCGCCGGACCAGAAACGATTGTGGAACTGCAGATTGGACCTGACGGCGCCAAACGCTACAAAATGGATCAATGGATGACTTTTAAGGGAATCCTACGCTTGAATGATTCGGATGTTAGTCACTTTAACTATATTTTAGAGAAGGCTGTCCCCGTTAACTAAAAGCCGTTCAAACCGTCGTTCAATTCTCCACAAAATACATATCCACCTCGCCTTTGTTCTTAACCTGGATCTTGCCCCGGTGCACGCACTGGAATTCCTGCTGAACGAGCTTGTACGTTTCGGCGGAGATGTTGATGCGGCCGGGCTCGGAGCCGGATTCCATGCGGGCGGCCACGTTGACGGTATCTCCCCAGACATCGTAAGCGAATTTTTTATCGCCCACCACGCCGGCTACCAACGGACCGGTATGCACGCCCACGCGGGCTTCAAAGAAAGGCAGGTTTAGCTTGCGGCGTTCGCGTTGATAGTCTTCCAGGAAGCGCAGCATTTCGATGGCGGCGGCAATCACCCGGCGCGGATGGTCGGGATCGGGGTCGGGAAGTCCGCCTACGACCATATACGCGTCGCCGATGGTTTTGATCTTCTCGAGGTGGTACTTTCCGATGATCTGGTCAAACGCGCGAAAGCAATGGTCGAGCTCCTTGACCAGCGCATCCGGGGTGAGGGTTTCGGCAATGGCCGTAAAGTTTTTGAAGTCGGAGAACATCACCGTGGCTTGGTCGAACTGCCGGGCTTTCGCCCGTCCGAGCAGTTTGAGTTCTTCGGCAATGGCGGCCGGGAGAATGTTTAAAAGCAGGTTTTCGGCGCGCTGGCGCTCTTGCTCGATAATCTGATTTTTCTCCTTGAGGATGATGCTTTGGGTACGGATGTTGCGGTAACGAAGGTACAAGCCCACCGAAAGCAGAAATACCATGGCGGCGATCGCCAGGAACAGATTGCGCTGCGAGCTTTGGAGCTTGAGTTCCGATTGTTTTTGCTGGAGGATGATGACGTTATTGGCCAATTGCATGGAGTCCAGCTCTTTTTCGAAGGTCAGCGAATCCACCAGGCGCTTCTGGTACTCCAGGTTCAGCTGGGCTTTGGCCTGGGCTTCGTTCATGCTCTCAATGGCTTTCTGCTGGAGGTTGATGGTTTGGGTGAGCGCAAGGCGCTCCCGGTTGATCGAGTCGCGTTCCTGCTTCTGGGCGCTGAGCTCCTTGCTCAATTCGTCGAGTTTCCCGCGGATGCTGGTGGCCTCGCCCGGGCTGGTGAGTGCCGGCGGCGGCGGAGGAAGGGGTTTGATCGTCGCATCCGGCTTATTGCCCGAACTCTCTGCCAGGATTTCCTTGTACCGGGCGATTTCTTTCGGTTTGCCTCTTTCGATGGCAAGCGCGGAAAGGACTTCCAGGTTGAGCTGCTGCAGGGCCGTATTGTTTTTCAGCCCTGCCAGACGCAGGCTTTTTTCCAGCGACTGAACGGCCTGCGCCTTTGCCCGGCCTTCCATATTGGCTTGCGCTCTTCCTTTCCGGAATAGCGCCTCGGCCGGATAGTTCAGGTTTTGAAGGGTGGCGGCAAGCGTTTCCGCCTTCTGAGCCGCCGAAAGGGACTTTTGGAAGTCTCCGCTGCCGAAATACGCGTCGGATAACGCGATCAGGGTTTTGAATTGCTCCAGTCCGGAGGTTTCCTGCACGGCTTGTTCCAGGGCCGGAATATCCTGTCCAAACAGGGCGGTTCCCAGGGAACCAAAAAGGAGCAAACAAAGCAAACCTTTTCTCATAGGGGGTGATTTTTGGGAGAATTACGGGTGTTCTTTCTATGTTTTGTAAAGATAAGGCCTTTTCCTTCTCTTTTACAAGGGGTAAACGTTTTGCCCTTCAAGAACTTGTGCCCCTTTGGAAATTGGATGTTTTTCGTTTTCCTGGCGCCCATACCTTCCAGGTTTCGCAAACCTGGAAGGTATAGTTCCCAAAATGTCCAGTTGTGTGCCCCTTTTGACTTTTGTCATTGGGAATCTGAACAAAGATGCGCATAATTAAAATATGCGCGGAATATGGATAAAAATCGGCATGTTGGCCCTGCTGCTGCTGGCGCCATCCCGGTTGGGGCGCCACCTTTGGAAGCCCCTTCCGGCGCCCATGCCAGACGCGCCTGTGGCAGGCGCGACGGTGGATTCTTTTGCCTTCCGGCTGATCGTGCCGGAGGCGGTTCCCATTCGGAAATACTTTCCGTGGATGGACTCGCTCGTTCTGGCTTACGACTCCCTGGTTCCTTATCCGCTGACGGAACACCTGATCGTCCGGGCAAATCCCTGGATCATCGACAGCCTGGCGGAAACAGACTACTACCGGCAAAAGGGAAAAGGCCGCTTTATTTACGACCAGGCCGGCATGCCGGCCTTGCGGAAAGGAGATACCCTGGGCATCCCGGGCCCCGAAATGGCTCTGAGGATCATGGCCCGGATAGTCCAGACCGTCATCGACGTCAACATCCCGGAATACACCCTTCGTATCCTGGAGGGAGCGGATACGCTGTATACCTTTCCCGTTCGGGTGGGCCGCAACGAGCGCAAATACCTGGAAATGGCCGGACGGGTAGTCGACCTGCGCACCGCAGTAGGGGAGGGGCATATCGTCCGCATCGAGCGCTACCCCGCGTGGATCAACCCCGGCGACTGCAAACCGTACGAAGTGACCCGCCGCGACGACGGCCTGCTCACCGCCTGCCCCCAAATCCCCTGGCTGGAGCCGGAGATCAACGGCCAGCGCCTGGGGCACCTCATCCACCCCACAACCAATCCGCGCACCCTCGGCCGGGCTTACTCCAACGGCTGCATCGGAACCAAAGAGGGCGACGCCTGGGTTGTGTATTACCACGCTCCCCTGGGTACGCGCGTCGTCTTCCGCTACGATCTGTGGACGGTCGGACCGGAAGGGGATACGGTTCGGTTGCGGAATGTGTATAGGCGTTAGGGGGCTAAGGCGAAAGGCTTAAGGCGTGAGGCGTTTAGGCGTTTGCCTGTTCGCCGCGGTTGAGGGCTCCAACGCTCACGCCCTATGCCTTATGCCTTATGCCTTACTAAACCCAACCCCCCACCACCGGAATCGTCTTCCGCTTAACCCAGGCCACATAGAGGCTGCACACAAAAACGGCAACCGCCAGCCCGAACAGCATACCGCCGTCGCCGTTGTGGTTGATGCCGAGTTTGGTGAGGTGGAAGAAAATGGCGCCGCTCGCGAGGCCCAGCGCCAACACCGCGCCGATACCGCTGGTGCGGGGCCAGAGCAACAGGCCCGCCGCGATCAGTTCGCCAACGCCGATACCGATGCGGCCATAGGGCTCCATACCCAGGGTGGTGAACAGCAGCACGCTGTCGGGGTGGGCGGAAAATTTGAAGTACAGGGTTTGAAGGAGGATCAATGCCGCGATGATGGCGGCCACGCGCTCAATGGTGATTTTCATGATCGTTGTTTTTTCGGGCAAAAGTATGGGCATCCTTTTTAGGAAACTGTTGGGAAGATAACACTTTCTCCAAAACCTACACGCCATACCGTCCGTCTGCGGACAACGACGCCTTTCCTTGAGGCGGTTTCAAAACCTGGGATCCAACAAAAACGCGTAGTCGGTAAGTGTTTTTAGAAAGGCGATGAGCTGACGCTTTTCCTGAGAAGTCAAAGGAATGCCAAGCTGTCCCTTGCCTCCGCTCAATTCCCGGGCCAGGGTAGGGGAGGATTTGACTCCGGCAGCGTAGTGGTCCAGCACGTTTTCCAGGGTTTTAAACCGGCCGTCGTGCATATAGGGAGCGGTAAGGGCTACATTGCGCAAGCTGGGTACTTTGAATTTTCCCAGGTCGGCATCGCTTTCGGTGATCCGGGCGCGGCCAAGGTCGGGAAATACGGTGTCAAGACCGTTATTGGCATAGTCCTGATTGGTGAACAGCGCGCCACTATGGCAAGTAGCGCATTTGGCCTTGAACAGATCAAGCCCCTGGCGCTCTTCCTCCGTCAGGCTTCCTTTGCCCAGCTGGTACTGATCGTAGGCGGAACTGGCGGAAACCAGCATGGCCTGGTATTGGGAAAGGGCATACAAGAGATAGGGCGTCGTTATGGTGTCGAGTTCCGGGAAGGCTTTTTTGAACAACCCCGGATAGGAACCGTGCCGGTTGAGTTTGCGAAGAACGGCTTCCAGGGTTTCGTCCATTTCCAGCGGATTTTCGATGGCGTTTGGGGGAGCGAAATCCAGGTGAATCACCCCGCCGTCCCACATGAATTCTTTCATGAACGCCATATTGGCAATAGAAGGCGCGTTGCGCGTTCCTTGCCTTTCATTCACGCCCAGGCTGAGTGCGTGCTGCGGATCGGTGAATGCAGTTCCTTTGGCATGGCAGTTGGAGCAGGCCACCGACTGGTCCCGGGAGAGCAACGGGTCGTTGAATAGCATTTTTCCCAGCTCTACGCCTTCTTTGGTAATGGGGTTCTTATGGAACGTATAGGTTGGCTCCGGGAAATGGGGCGGTTTTTCAAACCGGTAGGTGTTGATTTCCGCATCTTCCTTTGTGCAGGCAGCTAAAGCAAAAAAAAACGCCCCGGAGATGATCCAGCTTTTTTTCATTTGTAATACCTTTAAAGGCGTGGTCGAAGGCGAATGCAGCAGGGATGTTATTCGCCACATCGACGCCGTCGGCGGGCTTATGCACGTTGTGGTTGCCCGTAAAGTCGATCGTTTTGGTTCCTTTAAAGAGCTTGAGCATGTCAAACACCATGTGGACTTCGGGATTGCGGTCTTTGTCCACCTTGACGTTGGTGTCGAAGGTGAAGCTCAAACGCTTGTTGTTGTAGACAAAGGCAGTGCCGGGTTGATTTTTCCAGCCGCCCACGTGATAAACGATGCCGTTAGCCGCTCCGGCGGCCAGGGACTCGGATCCGGTAATCCCGCTATTGGAAACCGGAGATTGCCCTTCAAATTTCACCGCGATATACCCCGAATTCCAGTTCCAGAACATCTTGTTCGTCGCCGGGTCGAGCATTCCGCCGGCAGCGCCGTCGACGACCCCAGTGGAATCCACGCCCACGGTAAAGGTCAGTTTGTTGTATTCGCCGGCAGGAACATCGTTCAGCGTGACGTACTGAGAAGCCGATTTGCTCTCGTCGATGAGGTAATACCCTTTGGAACCGGCAGCGCTGACGGATACTTCGTCTTTAAAATATTCTCCGTTCGGGCCGGTGAGTTCGATGGCTGAAATGAAATACCTGAGCAGCGTAACATTAAACGTTTGGCTCATTCCATTGGTGTAAGTATAGGTAGTACTACCTGCTGTAGCCATGGAAAGCTGGGTCTGGGTCCCGTTGACGATCGCCACGTTGTCGAAGTTAATGTCGATGGTTCCGGGTTCTTTGGATTCCGATTCTTTTTCGCAGGAAGCGAAACCGAAAGCGAGGAAAGCGAGCAGGAAAAAAAGCTTGTTTTTCATATGATCAAACATTTTGGGTGTTAAAAAATTCGTGCAAATTGAAGGGAAAAACGGCCCTTGGCCTTTACTTCGTCGTTGGAATACTGTTGTTTAATGGGGGTTAAAAAACTGCCTCCGAAGAGCCAATTCCCAACCTGGAGGTTGCATCCCACGGCGGCAAACACGCCGCTGCCTCCGGTCGCAGGGGCATATTTCCCATCGGCCTGACGGTCCTGGGCAACCCATTCCGCAGCGCCTCCGGCATAGGGGGTGACTTTGAGCCTCGCGCCGGCAAAGAATTGGTGAAACGCGTACGCCTGCCCCGACCATTGGTCGCCAAACTGGTATTTGCCTTCCGGTATCCAGTTGGATTGGTAATTGCCCGACAGGGCAACGCCCGAGTTTTTCAGGTTAATACCGATGTTGGTCTGGAAGATTCCGCCCCAGGCGCCGAGACCGGTGTTGAAGTTCTCGGGCAGGTTTTTGTTGAGCAGGTTTTCGTCGTAGGCGCCGGTGGGCGCTTTGACCCCTAACCCGGCTTCGACGTAAAGCGTGGCTTTTTTCCCCAGGGGTTTTTGGTCAAGCAACGCATAGCTCAACGAAAGGCGGGTGTCGCCAAATCCGCCCAGAGCGTCCTTTGAACCGGGTAGCCAGGTGAAAACGAAATACCGTCTCCATCGTGTGGAAATAATCGCGGGCGCCGTGCGCGTGTTCCAATGCCGAGGAAAAAGGCGTGTAGTGGTATTGGAGCCCCAGGGAGTTTTGGCGAAACGCCGCCATTAACCCGACTCCGGAACCCATAGCGCTGCATCCGCATGCATCGCAACCCACGCTTTTTTCAACTCCTGCTAAAAGAAACACGGCAAGCACAAGAAGTCTTCTTGCCATGTGAGAAAATAAACTTGGTAAAAAAAGGAAGTTCGGATAAGCTACAGAGCGCGCTTACCCTTTGGGAGGTTGAAAGATAGATACCGGATTAAATTGCGCCCAAAAGGCGAAAATCACCGGATGGAGAATGGATGGACGGCGAAGAAGAACGGGCAGCTGAAATACGTCTGCTTGAAAAAAGAGGAGCAATTGTTTGAATGCGGGGACTTGAAGCGCCGCTGCGCCTCCCGACTCCTTCTCCTTCGCGTCTTTGATTACTTTATTGAGGAAGCAGGACCCGGCGCAATTTAACTCCGGTTTGTCCCAATTGATACACAACTCGCTGGAAATGTAACGCTGATTCATCTTAAACCCCGCCCAATACAAGCCATCCTTAGCCGAAACGGCCAAGATGAGCAGGGCGAGTAAAATGGAAACAGCACTTTTCATAACGCAAATGTACAATAATGTAATTATTGAGAAAGCGTTGTTGAGAGAATTTTACGCTGCTGAGCCAGAAGCGTAAAGAATCAGCAGGATAACCTGACTTTTTCCAGCTCCATGATAAATGCGTCCTCGGGCACAGCGCCGATTCCCGGACCATCCGGTACGGTAACCTGGCCGCCGGGATGGTATTCCAGTCCGCCAACCACTGGATCTTTGGAAAGCATGAGGGGGGCGTCGAGGTCGAAATAGCGGATGTTGTCAAAAGCGAGCGCGAAGTGTGCCAGGGCGCTCATGCCGATCCGGGTCTCGGAGAAGCAACCGACCTGGCAGGTAATGCCTGCTGCTTCGGCCAGGTGGACGATCTTCACGGCGTGGTGGATTCCTCCGGCTTTGGAGAGCTTGATATTGAACAAGTCGCAGGCTTGCAGGCGGATCAGCCGGGCAGCGTCGATGTGGTCGAAAAGGGATTCATCCGCCATGATGGGGATGGGACTTTGCTGGCGGAGGTAGGGCAAATCGAGATAAGCGTGCGCGGCTATAGGCTGTTCGCAAAACTGAATGCCGAAGGGCGCAATCGCGCGCAACACCCGTATGGCGGTGGGCAGATCCCAGGCTTGATTGGCGTCGACCCGGATGGGAAGGCCGGGGCCGATAGCTTCGCGCACGATTTTTACCCGCTCCACATCGATCGGAAACCCGCCGCCCAATTTGAGCTTGATCGCCGGGAACCCATCGGTCTTAAACCGGAGGGCCGCTTTCGCCATTTCCTCTGGCGCCAGCATACTCACGGTCATATCGGTGTGCAACGGTTTGGCGTTTTGCCCTCCCAGGTACTGATAAAGCGGAACCCCGAGCAGCCGGGCGGCCAGGTCGTACAGCGCCAGGTCGAATGCGCTTTTGATGCAGCGGTTGCCCGCAATAGCCAGATCCATCGCCTGGATGCAGGACTGGATCTCCAGCGGGTTTTTACCTGTTAATGCGTTAGCGAGCAAAGGGGCTACCGCGAGCCCGCTGGCCTGGGTTTCCCCTGCAATGCGGCGGTAAGGACTGCACTCGCCGTATCCTTCCATGCCGTTGTCGGCGGTGATGCGCACGAGGATATTTTCGGCATGGGTAATGGTTTCCAGGGAGATCACAAAAGGTTCGGAAAGGGGAATGTTCAGCGGGAATACGTCGATTTTCCGGATTTTCGCTTGCAAGGGCTTTGTCATGTTCGGTATAATTTGAGACCCAAAAATCTCGTTTGTCGATGTGAACGAACAAAACTTCGGTTTCTCTGCTTAGTTTTGTTCCGACGCCCAAAATAAGGCCTCCATGTCAGTAAAAGTAGAAGCGCTTACAAAAATTTACGGCGAGCAACGCGCGGTCGACCAATTGACCTTCGAAGCCAGGCCGGGAGAGATCCTCGGCTTTCTTGGCCCCAATGGGGCAGGAAAGACGACGACCATGAAAATCCTGACCGGCTATATTCCAGCTACCGAAGGCAAGGCGTACGTCTGCGGCAGGGATGTTGCCGAAGACGCCCTCGAAGCCCGCAAACTGCTGGGCTATCTCCCGGAGCACAACCCCCTGTACAAGGATATGTACGTGCTGGAGTTTCTCCGCTTCGCCGCCCGGCTTTACCGGATTCCTAATCCGAGGGCGCGGATCGCCGAGCTGGTGGAGCTTACCGGGCTTACCCGGGAGCGGCACAAACTCATCGGCGCGTTGTCGAAGGGCTACCGCCAGCGGGTTGGACTTGCTCAGGCCCTTCTGCACGACCCGGAAGTCCTGATCCTGGACGAGCCCACCACCGGCCTCGATCCCAACCAGCTGGCCGAGATCCGCGAGCTAATCCGGCAATTGGGCAAGTCGAAAACCCTGATTTTCTCTACGCACATTATGCAGGAAGTGCAGGCGGTATGCGACCGGGTGCTCATCATCAATCAAGGTAAACTGGTGGCCGACGACTCCATCGAACACCTGCAGAACCGCCTCCAGGGCGAAGTGATCGTCACGGCGGAATGGGCAGAACCCGTCTCCGCCGCCCTGCTTCAAAAAATTCAGGGCGTGGGTAAGGTGCGGGCGGTCAGCGATCGGAAATACCAGCTTAGCGGCCCTCCAGGCCGCGACTTGCGCCCGGAAATCTTCCATTTTTCCGTTGCGCAGAAAATGACCTTGTTGGAAATGCATCAGGAAACCTCCTCCCTGGAATCGGTATTCCGCCAATTGACCCAGTCCGGAGACTCAAAGGAATTACTACATGAAAACTGACCGCTTGCGCATCGGATGGATCTGTATCCTGGGGTGCCTGTCTTTGACCAGCGCCCTTGGCCAAAACCGGAACACCCCTCAGGTCAGGTTCAAAGACGGGGTGTACCTCACCCTTCAACAACTCCAGACCAACCAACCGGGGTATTCCTGGAAACAGCTCCGGGGAAACTGGTTTCGAAACCCGGAGTCGGGAGTCGTCACGGTAGTGGAATTGATCGCTGCCGAAAACGCTGCCCTCTCCCCGGAGTCGCTTTGGGGGGTCTGCGTGGACGGGAAACCTGCGGTGCGGATCGATGCCGACAGCATCAACCGGAGCTCGGTGGTCTTTTATCCGTTGACGATCACCGGCGCCATCTCTTATTTTTCCTACGAAGGGATTCTTCGCGACACAGTGGAAATGGCCGCCTACAACCCGGAGTCGGGGCTGCCTTTCCGGAAAGGGAAAGTGCAGCGGAGCAGGCAAGAGCCCCGGGAGCGCCTCCTCTTATGGCAAACCGGGGAAATCCTCCCATTCACCCGGGAAAACCTGTTGCGCTGGACCGATAACGATCCGGAAATCCGGCGAGCCATCTCGGTGTTACAGGAAGGAGAACCCAATTTTCGGGAGCAGTTGCTCCGAGCAATTGTGGTCTATAATCAAAGAAACCCTTTGCCCGTTGTTAAATAATATCTTCCCCCGGAAGCAATTTAAAAATACCTATGCTGGCCATTTTTCTCAAAGAAATCAACGCGTTTTTCAGCTCCCTGGTGGGCTATCTGGTGATTGCCGTATTTTTGATCCTCTTGGGGCTCATCCTGTTCGTTTTTCCGGAATCCAGCCTTCTGGAATACCATTATGCCACCCTGGAGCCTCTTTTTGAAAACGCACCCCTGGTTTTCCTGCTGCTTTTGCCGGCGATCACCATGCGGTCTTTTGCAGAAGAAACCCAGCAAGGAACGATTGAAATGCTGCGCACCAAACCCGTGACCCTTTGGGAGATTATCGTGGGAAAATACCTGGCTACGCTGACCCTCGTGCTTTTTTCGCTTATTCCGACGGCTATTTATTACTATACGATTTACCAGTTGGGGTCCCCCAAAGGCAATCTCGACACCGGCGCGATCATGGGCTCCTATGTGGGCCTCTTTCTCCTGGCTGCCGTCTTCGGGGCGATTGGCATGCTGGCTTCCAGCCTGACCAACAACCAGATTGCCGCCTTCGTTCTGGCCGCCTTCCTTGGGTTTTTGATGCTCAATGGGTTTGATTATTTCAGCCAGCTTCCGGTGTTTGCCGGCAAAGGAGACGACCTGATCCAGAAACTGGGCATCCAGTACCATTACCGCTCGCTGAGCCGCGGCGTGCTGGACTCCAGGGACCTGATCTACTTTTTGTCCCTGATCTTTTTATTCCTTTCTCTGGCCAAAGCCTCCCTGGAGCGGGGCGCTTATGTGAGGGCTTTTCTCCTTACAGGCATTCTCCTGTTTGTCAATATTCTGGCTAATGCCCGGGTTGGGGGGCAAGCGTTGTACGGGTATGCCGACCTCACGGCCGACAAGCGCTATACCCTGACCTCCGGAACGCGTACGTTGCTGAACGGCCTGGATGACGTGCTTTTTGTAAAGGTGTTGCTCGGAGGCGAATTTCCGGCGGGTTTTAAGCGCCTGCAAACGGCCACGACCGATATGCTGGAGGATTTCCGCTCCGAATCCGGCTTGGTGGAATACGATTTTGAAGACCCCTTTGCCGGCAGCGTCAAAGAGATCAATCAGCGCATCGAAGCCTACCGGAAAGACGGACTTCAACCCATTTCCCTTCGCCTCCCGGGGCAGGCGGAAAGCACCACCAAAGCCGTGCTGCCTTACGCGCTGGTGTATTACAAAGGAAGAAGCATTCCGGTAAACCTCCTGGAGGGAGGCCCCGGCGTGACGGAAGAAAGCCTGAACAAAGCGGTACGCTTCCTGGAATACAAGCTGTCCAATGCCATTAGCCAAATCCAGAAGCCCGAAAAGCCAGCTATCGTATTCACTTCCGGCCACGGCGAGCTCGAGCCTTTCGAAACCGCTGATCTGGAGCGCGCACTGCGCCAGTTTTACAACACGGGCCGCCTCGTGCTCGATAGCGTGGTGCAGGTTGACCCGGGCATCGATGTGCTGGTTGTAGCCAAACCCAAAGCCCCGTTTTCGGAGAAGGATAAGTTCAAAATCGATCAATTCGTCATGCAGGGAGGAAAGCTCCTCTGGCTGATCGACGCCGTCCGGGTGGATCTCGACAGCCTGGTGGGGAGAAAAGAATACCTCCCCCAGGAATATGCCCTGAACCTGGAAGATCTGCTGTTCCGGTACGGATTCCGCATCCAGCCCAACCTGGTGCTCGACCTGCAGTGCACCGGCATTGAACTGGTGACCGGAAGGGTAGGGGACCAGCCCCAGATGCAGCTTTTTGAATACCCTTATCACGTAGTTTCAACTCCGGCATCTGCCCACCCGGTGGTCAAAAACCTGGGCCCCATAAACCTGTTATATCCCAGTTCTATCGACACGGCCCTGAAAACCAAAACCGGTTTGAAATCCACGGTATTGCTGGAATCCACAGCGAACAGCAGGTATCAGCTGCTGCCCCTTCGCATGGATTTTGAATTCCTGAAGTATCCACTCGACCGGACCAAGTTCGACAAAGGCCCTCAGCCGCTGGCGGTGTTGATGGAAGGGGAGTTCCCGTCGATGTTCGAAAACCGCGTATCCCAGGAGATGCTGGACAACCTGAACCGGCTGGATATCGCATTCCGCAACCGGAGCCCCCAAAACCGCATGATCGTGGTCGCCGACGGCGACATTGCCCGCAATGGGATCGATGCCCAGAAACGCCAGGTCATTCCGTTGGGGTACAACCGGTTTGTTCGCTACACCTTCGATAATAAGGACTTCCTTCTCAACGCGGTGGAGTATTTACTCGACGATACCGGCGTCGTGGAAGCCCGCGGGAAAAACGTCGACCTGCGTCTACTGGATACGGCAAAGGCCAAAGCGGAAAAAGGCAAATGGAGGCTGGTTAATCTAGCCCTTCCTTTGGCGGTTTTGGCGCTGTTTGGAACAGGCTATCAATGGCTGCGCCGGCGCCGGTTTACCCGTTAAACTCGTACCCTATGCGAAAAAGAAAATGGCTCCCCCTGGCAGCCGTCTTTATCCTGCTCGGCGCCCTCAGCGTTTGGTATTTACTTTCAAATGCTGCTGATCCGTATGCTTCCTTGAAAGAAGAGCGCCGTTTTGCCGTTCCCGACACTTCCCGGATCGGGAAGATCTTCCTGGCCCACCGGGATAACGAAACGGTGTTGCTCGAACGGAAAGGGACCCACTGGATCTACAACGGGAAGTGGATGGTCCGCCCTGGCGCCATGGAAAACCTGCTGGACGCCGTCCGGCGGATCGAGATCAAATACCAGCCTGCCCAGGCTGCCGTGCCAAACATGGTTCGCGACTTAGGATCGGAAGGGATCAAAGTGGAAATCTACGATAAAAGGAACCGCCTCCTGACGGTGTATTATGTCGGGGGCAGCACTCCCGATGAGCGGGGGACGTTCGTCATCCGGGAAGGGTACAACCAGCCTTACGTAGCGCATTTACCCGGGTGGGAAGGCAACCTGAGGTTCCGTTATAGCTTGAAAGGGCAAGATTGGCGCGACCGGTCGGTTTTCGCGGAAGATCCGGACCGCATCCTATCGGTTTCCGTGGAGTATCCCAAACAGCGCAGCCAGTCGTTTCGGTTGGAAAAAAAGGAATCCGGGTATCGAGTGACGCCTTTTTACCCCGGCACACCGGAAATCCGGGCGCCTTACCGCCCGGGCGCCGCAGAGGCTTACCTGGTGGGGTTCGAAAACCTGGTTGCGGAAGCGTTTGAAAATGCGTATACCGGCCGCGATTCCGTCGAGCAGATGATTCCTTTTGCTGTGGTTACCTTGAAAGACAGGGATGACCAGGTGAAAACGGTCAAATTCTACCCCATCTTGCCTGCAAGTCCGGCAACAGACCCCAAGTCCGGCATGTTGTCCGGATCGGCGGCGGTGGAGCGGTATTTTGCGAGCGTAAGCACCGGAGATTTTATGCTGGTCCAAAACCGGGTATTCAAGAAGATCTTCTGGGCTTACCCGTTTTCTTTGAAACAGGAAATCAGTAACACCAATGAAAAAAATCCGTTTGTTCCGCATCCTATTCCTTGCAGGCGCTTTGCTGGCGCTTCTGGGAGCCGGAGCGCCGGCAAAGTGGGGGTTCTTTGGCCATCGCCGGTTAAACCGGCTGGCGGTCTTTACATTGCCTCCCGGAATGATCGGCTTTTATAAAAAGCATATTGAGTACCTGACGGAGCATGCCGTCGATCCGGATAAACGCCGGTACGCAACCCGGCACGAAGCGCCCCGGCATTTTCTCGATCTCGACCGGTATGGGACGTTTCCCTTTGACCATATCCCGCGCCGGTGGGCGGAGGCATGCGCGCGGTTTTCCGATGTGTATGTGATCACGCCTGATTCGGATACGCTGCTGCTGGTGGGGTACGAACAGGTGCGGGAGGAAAAGGGCCGTTGGCTTTTGGCGGATACCTTGGCGCCTTCCCGGCGGTATTGGCCAGCGGAGGGGATTGATAAAAAAGCCTATCTGGCCTGGTTCACCCAACGCCTGTTGCCTCAATTTTACGAAGAGGAATGGCGTACCTCCTGCGATAGCCTCAAACAGGTGTTTGGGGTGGACTTTCCCTGTTCGGAGGTCATTGGGGTAGATACCTTTTCTGCCCATGGGGTGTTACCGTACAACCTGGTTCAGGTACAACGACGCCTGACCGAAGCGTTTCGCTCGGGCAATCTGCCGGTGATTCTGCGGCAGTCGGCCGAACTGGGGCACTATATTGGAGACGCCCATGTGCCCCTGCATACCACAGAGAATTACAACGGGCAACTGACCGGGCAGTTGGGCATTCACGCGTTCTGGGAAAGCCGGATTCCGGAGCTTTTTGCCGACCAGAAGTACGATTATTTCGTCGGGCCGGCCGTCTATATTCCCGATGTGGAGGAATACTACTGGAACATGGTTTTTGACAGCCACCGCCTGGTCGATAGCGTGCTCCTTATTGAAAAACAACTCAGTCTGACCTTTCCGCCAGACAAGCAGTATTGTTACGAAGAGCGGCTGGGCGCCACGATCCGAACCCAATGCAAAGAATACGCCGCCGCGTACCAGGAAGCCATGAAAGGGATGGTCGAGCGGCGCTGGCGGGAAACGATCAAATCCATCGGCAGCGCCTGGTACACGGCATGGGTGGACGCCGGACAGCCGGATCTGCTCCGCCTAAATGGCGCTCAGGCGGACCCCTTGACCAGTAAATTAATCAAAGAAATGGATGCGGCGTTTAAAAAAGGACAAGCGTTTGGCCGCCCTCATGAGTAACCGGCGTTTAGGCTGGTTTAGCAAAATTTTGTTCTGAATCTGTCTTTTTGCCCGGCTCATATACTACCTTTGTTGTTATGAAGAACCCAAACGAACGAATCGCTCTTTTCCTGAGGGGAGTAGCTATGGGGATTGCCGAGGTGATCCCGGGTGTATCCGGAGGGACTATCGCTTTTATTACCGGGATTTACGAACGCCTACTGGATAGTATTAAAAATGTATTGGGCCCCGAAGTGTTCCGCGCCTGGAAATCAGGGGGCTTGCGCGGTGTCTGGCAAGCGGTAGACGGTGAATTTTTGCTCTTCCTGCTACTTGGGATGGGAACCGGGCTGGTTTCCGGGGTGTTTGGGATCTCCCATCTGTTGGAGCATTACCCCCAGCTGCTATGGGCGTTTTTCTTCGGATTGATCATTGCCTCCTCCCTGTTTGTCGGCAGGCAGGTCAAGAAGTGGAATGCCATGTCCATTTTTTCGCTTTTAGCCGGCACAGCGATTGCCCTGTGGTATACCCTGGCGGTTCCTGGGCATGGAACCGACGCCCTGTGGTTTGTCTTCGTTTCTGGGATTATCGCGATCTCGGCGCTCATGCTGCCAGGGGTTTCCGGCAGCTTCATGCTGGTTATTCTCGGCATGTATACCTTAATCATTCCCAGCTTGAAATCGGCGTTGGAAAATCTGGATTTGGCCAGCCTGACCATCATCGGGGTTTTTGGCGCGGGATGCCTGGTGGGATTAGCTACCTTTTCCAGGGTGCTTACCTGGCTGTTCCGCCATTACCACGATGCGACCATGGCGGTTTTGACCGGATTTATGGTGGGTTCGCTCAACAAGATCTGGCCCTGGAAGAAGGTCCTGGAATATCGCATCAACCGCCACGGGGAGCCAGAACCGCTGATCGAGCGCAGCGTCTGGCCCTGGAACTTTGAAGGAGAGCCTTACCTGGCTGGAGTGATTCTACTGGTCGTAGCGGGGATTGTTCTGGTCTATTTCCTGGAAAAAGCAGGCACGACAAAAGAATGAGTCTGTCTTTTGAACCCGATCCTTCGTTATTGGAAGCCGGCCATTTATTTGGGTTGATCGGCTACCCGCTAAGCCATTCCTTTTCCCAAAAATACTTTACGGAAAAATTCCAGCGAGAGGGAAGGAAAGGGTTTGCCTACGCCCTGTTTCCCATTCCGGCTATCGAGCAGTTCCCGGAGCTATTGGAAGCCTATCCGAACCTGAGGGGGCTCAATGTCACGATTCCCTACAAGGAGCAAGTGATGCCTTTCCTGGACGAACTCGACGAAGGAGCTGCAGACATTGGCGCGGTGAACGTGATTCGCATCGAAAAAGAAAAAACCAAAGGATATAACAGCGACCTTTTCGGATTTGAACGGTCTTTGCTTGAGTTCTTGGGCGGGCGGCTGCCTGAAATTAAGCAGGCCCTGGTGCTGGGAACTGGAGGCGCCTCCAAGGCGGTCTTGTTCGCCTTGCGGAAATTACAAATCCGCCCCCTGGTCGTTTCCAGGGATTCCGGCAAGGGCGACCTCGTCTATGAGGAGCTGGATCCGGGGATATTGAGAGAATGTCCTTTAATAGTTAATACTACTCCCTTGGGGATGTCGCCGGAAATTCGTACTTTTCCTAATCTTCCCTATGCGTATCTGACGCCGGATCACCTGTTGTTCGACCTTATTTATAACCCGGAAGAAACCGCCTTTTTGAAAAAAGGGAAAGCGGCGGGCGCCCAAACCGTAAATGGAATGGGGATGCTTTATGGACAGGCAGAGAAAGCCTGGGAGATCTGGTCCGCTTTCGGGTTGTTCTAAATGCCGCCGAAGGAGATGCTAACTAGAAGCCATCTCAAAACTGAAGCATATGGCGGGGCTGTCTCAAAAGACCATTTTCGCCCCTGGCTGCCAAAAAATATTTTCTTTTTTCAATTCTTTTAAAAAATTGCAAAGCAATTTTTTTAAAGAATTGAAAAAAGAAAATAAAATTTCACGCCGGGAGCAAAGAACGGTCTTTTGAGACAGCCCCCGCTTCGCAAGCCTTTGCCATGGGGTTAAGGAATACCCCCCACACCCTGGAAAGGGTTTTGAGATAGCTTCTAACCAAATAAACCATTTTTTAACTCCGGCAAGCCGGAATGAAAGCCTCGTTTATGGAAAAGACTGCTCAACCCGTGAGAAAAAATCTGGAAAAGATCAACGCTGTGGTTCAGGAGATGGCTGGCCATTGGCCCGAAGAACTCGAATTGGACCTGGGTAATACGGAATACGCTTTTGCCCACCGCTCGGATCAGGAACTGAAAAAAGTAGCCCGCTTGTTTGGATTGATGAATAACCATTGGCTCGTAGGCATGGGGTCTAAGCTAGGCCTTGCCGCTATCCGAATGCACCTGCCCTTTGTAGAGAGCGCGGTGAAATACACCATATTCGGACAGTTTTGCGGTGGAACCACGTTGCTCGAAGCAGAAAAGTCGATCCAGCGCCTTGGCGCGGCCCGGGTGCTGAGCATTCTGGATTATGGGGCCGAAGGCAAAGAAACGGAGGAGGATTTTAACAACACCATGAAGGAAACCGTCCGGGCGCTGGAGTTTTCCCAAGGCAATACGTTCATTCCTATGGTGAGCACCAAAGTGACCGGCATGGCGCGCTTTGGGCTGCTGGAAGCGGTCAGCCGGGGCGATGCGCTCAGCCCGGCGATGCAGACGGAATGGGAAAACGTCGTGAAACGGATCGACGCGATTTGCCATGCCGCCATGATTAACGGCCTGACGATCTCTTTGGACGCAGAAGAAACATGGATTCAGCAAGCTATCGACGACCTCGCCGTTATGATGGCCCAGCGCTACAACAGAGAACGGGTGGTCGTTTATAACACCTATCAGCTATATCGCACCGACCGGCTGGAATACCTCAAAGCGTCGTACGAACAAGCCAGGAATGAGGGCTACCTCATCGGCGCCAAACTGGTTCGGGGCGCTTATATGGAGAAGGAAAGAAACCGCGCCCAAGAAATGGGCTATCCGTCCCCCATTCAGCCGGATAAAGCGGCTACCGACCGGGACTACAACCTCGCCCTGCGCTTCTGCCTGGACCACTACGAAGAAATTGCCCTCTGCAACGCTTCCCACAACGCCGATAGCGCCCTCCTTCAGGCCGCGCTCATGGTGCAGCGAAACATCCCCCGCAACCACCCCCACGCGCTGTTCGCTCAACTCTATGGCATGAGCGACAACCTGACCTTTAACCTGGCGCAAGCTGGCTTCAACGCAGGGAAGTACGTGATTTACGGCGCGGTGAAGGACGTTATGCCTTACCTCATCCGCAGAGCACAGGAGAATACCTCCGTTTCCGGGGACATGAGCCGGGAGTATCAATTTGTGCTGGCCGAAATCAAACGGCGCGGAATGCGTTAAGGGTTTAGGCGTTGGGGCGTTAAGGCGTTTAGGCGTTGGAGGGGCTTACGCCCCAACGCCTAAACGTACCTGGATTAGAAGCCATCTCAAACCCTTACCAGGGTGTGGACGGCATTCCGTAACCCCTTGGCAAAGGCTTGCGAAGCGCTTTCCCCCTTTGAAGGGGGTTAGGGGGATGAAACCTCCGGGGTGCTGGGGAAAGGTTTCATCCCCCCGACCTCCTTCAAAGGGGGAGAACGTCATATTCTTAAGTTTTGAGATAGCTTCTAGTTAAATTCGCCTTTACAACATTTTGGGGGCAGGAAGAAGGCATTATATCTTGTATTTTGTTTTTATAACATGTGAGATAGAGCACACTACTGGACATTTTCGTTTTCCTGGCACCCAGACCTTCCAGGTTTCCGAAACCTGAAAGGTCTATTTTCCAAAATGTCCAGTAGTGTGGAGATAGAGATACCTTATTGCAGGAAAAAGCGGCTTGCGTGAAAAGTGATTCCTTGCAGCAATTTGGAAGGAGCTCCAGCGTTAGTAAATGGTGAATTTTATTGATGCAGCACCCTTTTGAGGTAGTTGCAAGGACACCGAGGACCAATCCGGACCCCGCTACACAAAAGGAACCCTATGGGTAAAGATAATCTCAAAAACCTGATTTGCAGCCTGTGGTTCGTTCTGCCGGCCCTTGCGCTCCATGCCCAGCCCAACGATTGCCGGAGAGCCATTGTCATTTGCGATGACAGGCCATTTTCTTTTACGCCCCGCTTTGGCGCCGGTTTGGATGATTTCCTCAATCCCAAAAACGACCAGGGCTGCCTCGAACGCAGGGAGAATATTTCCGTTTGGTTTTACTTTGAGTTTCGCAAAGATATGCCTCCCGGGTACGGGATTTCTTTCACCTTGTCGGATTCGGTCCGCATCAGAGGCCAGGACTACGATTTTGCCATTTATGGCCCAAACCT
Organism: Haliscomenobacter sp.; assembly: GCA_016713275.1. GTDB lineage: Bacteria > Bacteroidota > Bacteroidia > Chitinophagales > Saprospiraceae > JADJPL01. The sequence continues at coordinate 225,167 of JADJPL010000004.1, read as the reverse complement.
GACGTGCGACAGCCTGGGCAGCCCGGTGCGTTGCTCCTTTGCCCAAATTTCGCCCAATCAGAATATTATCCGGACCGGGTTGGGCGGCGGAGCGGTGGATACCACCGAAGATCTAACCGGCGACGGGTTTGTCGATTCCCTGATCGTACAGCCCGGACAGGGTTTTTTCATGCTGATCGATTTTTTTGTCGGTATTGGCGGGACGAATTTTGATTCGACCCTCGCCCAGTCCTTCCGGCTGAATTGGGGCGGGCGGGCAGCGCCCTTTCTTAATTGCATTGCCAATCCCAACTGCGATCTCGTTACAGTGGACGCCAAACCGGATACCTCGATTTGCGCAGGGACTACCCTGAATCTGACCGTGAGCGCCGCAAATACCAACGGGAACGCTTCGGTGCGTTGGTCTGGAGTTGGAGAAGCCGATTCCTTTATTGAACAACGTGATTCCGCGATAACCCGCATTACTATCCCTGCAAATGCCGCCGGCTTGTTTTCGTTTATCGCTACGATAGGGGAGGGGAACTGCGAACATACCGATGAAATCGCGGTCAATGTCCTGCCGCTTCCTCAACCGGAAATAACCGGCGAACGCATTATTTGTCCCGGCGATACGGCTACACTGAGGGCGCCGCCTGGGTTTGCCGCTTATCGATGGTCCCCTGGAAACGAGACTGCTCCGTCTATTCTGGTTACCGAAACAAGGGAATACGGGCTTACCGTGACCAACCACTTGGGTTGCCAGGGAACGGATACGTTTACCGTACAGTCCAAAAACCTCCCGAGCCCAACGGTTCTGGGGGATTCTATCCTTTGTCCCGGGGAATCCTCCCAATTGACAGCCGATCCGGGCTATGCTTCCTACCAATGGACCAACGGAGACACCGTCCAAACGATTACCGTCCAAACCGGTGATTTCTACGGGGTCACCCTGACCGACTCGGATGGGTGCTTCGTTACCGGTGGAACAACGGTGCGCAACGTCATCCCGCAAAAACCTACCCTTAAGGGGCAATCCTATTTTTGCGAAGGAACGTCCACGACCATCCGGGCCAATGCCGGGTTTCAGTCGTATGCCTGGTCCAACGGCAGCGCGCTGGATTCTGCCGTGGTCAATACTCCTGGGCTGCTCCGGCTAACGGTCAGCGACCTGAACTCCTGCGAAAGCGTAGACAGCATCCTGATCACCAGAAGGGATAATCCTGTTCCGGTGATTTCCGGCGACCGGACTTTCTGCAGCGGCGGGTCTACCTTACTGATCGCTACGCCGGGTTACAAAAAGCTATCAATGGTCTAATGCCGTCCAGGATTCCTTCCAGATTCTCAGACAGCCCGGAGTGTTTATTGTAACTGTTTCGGATACCTTTAATTGCGTTGGCAGGGATACGGCGGTAGTCGATACCTTGGCTAAGCCCAAGACCCGGATGACCGGACCCACCGAACTCTGCGAAGGGCAGTTCGACCGGATTTCCCCAGGCACCTTTGCTTCGTATATCTGGTCTACCGGGGAAATTTTTCCCGATATTCGGGTCGATCAAAGCGGCACGTACCGGGTTACCGTAACGGGGTTTAATGGGTGTATCAGTTCCGATTCGCTTACCTTGACCGTTCATCCCAACCCCGTACCCATCATCGGGGGCTTGCTGACCATTTGCCCCGATACCTTTTCTCTGCTTAGCGTGCAGAACGGCTTTTCGGGCTATCTGTGGTCCAATGGAGATACGTTGCCTCAGTTGGAGGCCCGAATCCCAGGCCGTTACGATGTGCTGGTAGTCGACCAGAATGGGTGCCGTGGCGGGACTTCGGTCATGTTGCGCAGCGTTCCGTCTCCGGTGGTAGAAGTCCGGGGGGACTCCGTTGCCTGCGAAGGAACGGTTACTCAGCTCTATGCTACGCCGGGATTTGATTCGTACCGGTGGTCCACCGGCGATCAGAACGATTCCATTGTGGTTATGGCTCAAAGAGAGTATTCCGTCGAGGTGATTGATTCCAACGGTTGCGTGGGATATGGAAGGGCCGACTTGCGTTTGCTGGACAACCCGGAGGTGGAAATTGAAGGCCCTGGCCGATTCTGCGAGGGGTCGTTTACCACCATTCACGTGCCCAGAGCGTACTTCCGATACGAATGGTCTACCGGGGAGATCGATTCCCTGATCCAGGTGCGCCAGCCGGGGATTTATTCGGTTACGGTGGCTACCCTGGATGGGTGTACCCGCACCGACTCGATTCAGGTCGATACCGATGCGCCCATCCCCCCCGATCTTCAGCCTGGTAACTACCAGTTTTGCCAGGGCGACAGCGTCCGCCTGGAAGCAGGCGCCGGTTTTATCTCGTATACCTGGTCGGATGGGAGTTCGAAACCTTTTCTCTCGGTTAAGCAGGCGGGGAATTACCAGCTGACGGTACTGGATACGAATTATTGCATCTCCAGCGTGTTTTTTCGCGTGGATTCGATTCGCGTGTTTACCCCCAGTATTTTTGGCGCAGGAGAGTTTTGTGAAGGGCAGCAAATCCCGCTTATCGTCACAGGGAACCGTTATTTGAATTACCTGTGGTCTACCGGAGACACCACCGATCTCGTATATATTGGACGGGGCGGGGAATACCGGGTGACGGTGACCGATTTTAATGGCTGCTTGCTAACGGCGCGCAAGGAAGTGATCGAACGCCCGGCGCCGGATATTGAAATTGTCGGAGACCTTTCGATTTGCCGAGGGGATTCTACCCGGCTTTCCGTACCGGCAGGGCATGTGTTTTATAACTGGACCAACGGGGTCGTAGGCGACACTTCGATCGTCGTTTCCCGCCCCGGCAGGTATGGCATATTGGTTTTTGGCTCCAACGGGTGCACGATTTCGGATGAGGTGGAGGTGGTCCAGTCGAGGATTCCGTTCCCTATCATAGACGGAGAAAAGTTTTTATGCACCAAAGACTCCGTGGTTCTGGAGGTCGAAGCCGGGTTTGCCAGCTATTCCTGGACGACCGGCGAAACGACCAACCGGATTGTCGTCCGGCAGGATAGCACCTATGGCGTGACCATCACCGACACCATTGGATGCGACGGAAAAGCGCAGGTTCGGGTGATTGCGATTCAATCCCCGGATGCGCTGGCTGTTGGCCGCCAGGAAATATGCCCCGGAGATTCGACGGTTTTGACCTCCTCGGGGCTCTTCCCGGGATATCGGTGGTTTCCGGATACCCTGACCACCCGCCAAATAACGGTTTCCCAGCCAGGTTGGTATGTCCTGGAGGTCGAAGCTGCCAACGGTTGTACGGATAGGGACAGCGTTCGGGTAGTTCAGGCGCCCGTTCCTGAGCCGGATATTGGAGGCGATTTGTTTTTCTGTGCGGATAGTATGGCCTCGCTGTTTGTTGCAGATACTTTCCAAACCGTAGCCTGGAGCAATGGCATCCTGGGGCCGGGCATCACGGTTACCCAACCTGGTTTGGTCGGGGTTACGGTTACGAACGACCTGGGGTGCATCGGGACCGACACGGCAACGGTCCGCCTGGTGGAGCCCCCCAGTGCCCGATCCGGGAGTGGATACCAGCCTGACGTGCAATAGAAGGTCCGTGCCGTTAGGCGCCCCGGCGGCCAGCCTGATGGGGGTTCTGGCGGCCTGGGAGGGCCCTGGGATCAACGCCCAGAACCGAAACCTGCTTCGCCCTCAGGTGAGCGTGCCGGGCTTGTACCGGCTTGTTGTGGCCGATTCGGTGTATGGCTGCCCTTCCCTGTCTGCTCAGGTGTCGGTGGTCGAAGCTTCCTATACGCCGGCCGTAGCGTTGGCGGACGAAGACACGCTGGATTGCGTTACCCCTCAAATCTTCCTCAACGGCGCCGGGTCGGCTTCGGGGCCGGTTTTCAGGTATATATAGGACCCGGGAAGGGACCCCCGGACCCCTGGGCAGCGATTCCATCCGCGTTGGGGTAACCCAGCCTGGGCATTATTTTTTGGAGGTATTGGATACCTTAACCGGGTGCAGGGCCCAAACCAGCCTGACCATAGGGATCGATACCGTAGCCCCGGTTCCTGCGATTCTCGATGCCGGGATACTCACCTGCGACCAGGATTCCATCCTCCTGCGCTCGAATGCGCCTCCCTTTGGACAACAATGGCTTTATACCTGGAGTTTGGAAGGCGCCGCATCCCCTATTAGTGCCGGTACCAGCGCCTGGATCACCTTCCCCGGAAGGTATGCCTTGAGCGTCGTCAACGCCCGTAATGGGTGCGCTGGCCAGGATTCGGCGCTCGTCGGTATCGACACCGTTCCTCCCGTTGCGGTGGCAGGGGCGGACCAAGCCCTGGATTGCCTTTCGCTGGAAGCAACCCTGGGCGGGGAAACCCCCAACCCGGATTGGGAGTATTTCTGGCGGGACGCCTCCACCGGGTTCATCCTGAGCCGGAGGCCGGAGCTTACCGTCTCGCTCCCGGGAATTTATCTGTATCAATCCAGAGACCCCAGAAATGGCTGCATCGATACGGATTCGGCCGAAGTGCTGCTCGATGGCGATATACCCGATAGCCTGGAACTGGATATTCGTCCGGAAACCTGTGTTGGCCTCCAAAACGGAAGCATGGCTATCCGGCTGGTGGCAGGAGGTGAAGCGCCTTATTTGTTCCGCCTGAGCGGAGCAGACGGTTATTCGGCGAACCAGAATTTCTCCAACCTGAAACCCGGCGTATACCGGATCACGGTCCAGGACGCCCAGGGGTGCGAGTATACGGAGCGGTTTACGATCGACGCAGGAATCGCCCCTGAACTCAACCTGGGAGACGATCTGTTTATTAAACGAGGAGAAATCGTCCGCCTGGTGGCGTTGACCAATATCCCGGAGGAAACCCTGGAAAGCCTGGTCTGGACCCAACCGGACACCCTTCAGAATAAGACGGCTCGCGAGCTAAGGCTGCAGCCTTTGAATACCACTGAATATGCTGCCACCGTTCGCGACACTAATGGCTGTGAGGCCTCCGATCAGGTGACGGTCTTCGTAGATCGCACCCAGCGCGTTTACATCCCCAATGCATTCTCTCCCAATGGAGATGGCAGCAACGACGTGTTCATGATCTTTTCCGGCCTGGACGTCGTTCGGATCAAAACCTTGAAACTGTTTAACCGCTGGGGGACCATGGTGTACGACAACTACGACTTTCCCCCTAACGACCCGATATACGGCTGGAATGGCTTCCACAGGGGCGAATTGCAAAATGCGGGGGTCTATGCCTATTATGCCGAAGTAGAATTTATCGATGGCAGCACCGATAAGTTCGAAGGAGACGTGACCTTGGTGCGGTGAGGAAAAGGCTTTGTATCCGACCAGAAATGGGGTGAATCTACTTTTAAGCTGCTCCGGGCAGTCCCAACGTAAAAAGCCGTTCGCCAAATTTTGGCGAACGGCTTTTAATTAAGAAAAGCAGGCAATTACCGGATCGTATAGGAAAGCCCTAAACCAAACGTAACGCCTCGTTGGAATTTGCTGTACACAAAATCTTGTCCCTTGTACTCCGAGGAAAGGACATAAGGCGCGTTCAGCAGGTTTTTAGCGGAAAAACGCGCTTGTAACTTGCCCAATTCCTTGATAATATTGAAATCGAGCTGCGTGCGGGAACGGTCGTAAATGTCGGGGGTTCCTTCCCGGCCAATAACGCTCATACGGTCGCCGACAATGTTCAGGGCAAGAATGGCATCCAAACCGGCTTCCTTGTTGACATAATTCAAACCGGCATTCACAATAAACGGCGCCTGGCCTTCAAAGGGGCGGTTATCGCGGTCCACTCCCGTGAAATCCACTACGTCCAGTTTGGAGTCGATGAAGGAGAAGTTGGTGTTCAGTTTGAAATTGCGCATAAAACCGATCCAATCTTCCAGATCTTTGCGGAATTCCAATTCAATTCCATACAAGAAGCCCTTATCCACATTGGTGAATTCGATCTCGGGAGATGCCGAACGGCGGTACTGCTGAACGATCGGGTTGTTGAAAGATTTGTAGTAGCCGCTGATGGCGAGGAGTTCGCCCGGATTCATGAAGTATTCCCAGCGCAAGTCGAAGTTGGAAATATTTGTTTTGTCCAATTTCGGGTTTCCGAGATAGAACTCTTTGGTCGGCGCGTCATACGCGGCAAAAGGCGCTAATTCGCGCATGTTGGGGCGGGCAAGGGTTTGAGAGAACGACGCCCGCAGGTTCATATTTTCCTTCAGGTTGTAGATCAGATTCAGCGAAGGGAGCAAGTCTGAATCATCAATCTGCCCTGATCCGGGCGGAATCCGGCTTGCTGGCTGCTGCGCTTTCAGCGAAGAGGTCGGTTTTCTCGTACCGCGCGCCGCCTACAAATTTCAGTTTTTCATTGAGCTGGAGGGTGATCATGCCATAAAACGCCAGCACGTCGTCGTATCCGGTGTAGTTGTTATCCGGCACGGTGGCATCAATGAGGTAGTTGCCGATGAAATAACGGCCTCCGTTGACGTTATCGGTTCCGATAATCCCCATATTGGCGTCGCGGGTGAAGATCTCCGGATTCCCACTGACGGTATAGGCTTCCGCAACGGAGCTGGTAGCGATGTTAAACCGGTACTCGGTAAACTCGCGGTCCTTTTGGGTCAGCATCGTTCCAAACTTGACCTTGTTGCCTTTGGTCTTGGAAAAAGGCAGGGTAAGATCCAGCTTGCCGGCGATTTGCTCGTCGGTTAATTCGCGGAAGAAGTAGAACGGCTGCTGTACGTTGGAAAGCGGAATATCAAAGACGTCGTTGACCACATCCCACTGGTTTTCGAAGAAGCGGGTGTAGGGGTCATCCATGGAAGAATTGGTGAGGCTGACTTTCCACTCGATCCGGGCGTCGTTGAGCTTTTCAAACGCATGTTCTCCTCCCAATTGATAGCTGATGAGTTCACGTTCGGTAAAGCTCAATCCGCGGGCCTGAAGTTGTTCCGGATACACGATATTATCGGGGCGGGAGCCAAATACATACCGGGATTGTTTCTCGGTATTGTGGTTGTAGAGCGCATTAAAGCTGATCGTATGGCGGGGGCTTAACTTGTAGGCCAAGCCAAAGAGCCCGTTGAGTGTCGGGTTTTCCGTAGAACGGGTATCTTCAAAATCGCCCTGGTTTAGCAACAGGTTGTCGTTGACGTCGAAGAGGAGCCAGTTGGCTTTCTGGAAGCGGTCCAGGTGCTCGTAACTTTGTTTGAACGAAGCAGAAAAAATGACGCCCAATGGTTTATTGAACAGGGAAAACTGATTGCCGAAGGTCACCCCGTAGCTATGGCCCAGGGGCGTGCTTTTTTCGGTGGGGGAGAACTGGCGATTGAGGATTTTGGAAGTCACATCGGAAAGTTCGGCAATTTCTTTGCGCTTTGCCGCCTGGGAGGCGTTTCCAAGACGGGCAGTAATGGGGATATCGCCGGAAAGCTGGTTGCGGATTGCCGGGTCGGCCAGGATAGCAGGCAATTCCCGGTCTTCTCCTACGAATCCCCAGTAATCGCCAGGGCCGCCTTCGTGGGTGAGAAAGTTGTCCACCAGGTTGGATTGGGTATTGTATTCTCCAGAAACAGAGAAAGAAAGCGAAAACTCTTCCGGGAAGCTTTTGGTCCGGATATCCACGTTCCCCCCGGTAAAGGTCCCGGGAAGATCAGGGGTGAAGGTTTTGGACGTAATGATGTTGTCCAGCAGGTTGGTGGGAATAAGGTCCAACTGGGCGCCGTTGCGGTAGGGGTCGGTGCTGGGGATAATCAAGCCGTTTAATTGGGATAGCGAATAGCGGTCGCCCAATCCCCGGATGTAAATGTACTTGTCGCCGGAAACCGTAGCGCCGGTAACCTTTTTCATAGCTGCCGCCACGTCGCTCACCGCAAAACGGCTCATCTCCTGGGAAGAAATCCCATCCTGGATTTTGTCCGACCGGCGTTGAAGCAGCAGGATGGCGTTTTCTGACCGTTCGGTAGCCTTGGCGGTGACGACCACGGCATCCAACTGAATGCCTTCCTCGTTCAGCGCGGCATCGAGATAGGTCGTTTCGTCTGCTTTGATCACCACCTCGGTAAACTGTTTTTCCGAGTAGCCGGTGTAGCTGACGATGATGGTATACGTTCCGACGGGCAGTTTGAACTGGTATTTCCCGTCGAAGTCGGTAGAAGAGCCGGAAGCGGCGCCTTCAATAAACACGCTGGCGCCGATCAGGGGCTCCCCGGTTTTTTCGTCGTTAATCGTTCCGCTAATGGAGCCTTCCTGGGCAATTACCCATAGCGGGAAGAGAAGAGCCAAAAGGGCGTAGATACATTTCCTCATTTGTTAAAAATTTGGCGCGAAATTAACAAAAATGCCGCTCCCCGATTCGGGGAGCGGCATTAACAAATCGTTAAGTTTTAATTAGTTTTTGGCATTAGCAACGGCAAATTTCTGCGTTACCACTCCAAATTCTGTTTTGATGGCCAGAATGTAAAGGCCTGTCTGGTATTTCGTTACATTCAGGTTGAACTGATTTTCGCCTTTCTGGAACAGTCCAAGGTTTGCTTGATCGATCATCCGGCCGGAGAGGTCGAAGGTGCGGAAGTTAACCATAGAAGCTGCTGGCAGGTTGAAGTTCACCAGAGCAAAATTGCTGGCAGGGTTCGGAGTTGGAACGTCGAGTTTCAACCCGCGGTCGTTTTCGCCCAGTTCGACTACTTCGGTAGCGAGTTTGCCAAAGAAGCCATACTGTGCCAGTGCAGACCATTCGTCGGCCCAGTTGGTCAGGCCGAATGCGCCGCGGTACGTAGTGGTCTCGAACCAGTTGTCGGCAGGGGTAAGCGCGCCGCTCAATGCCGGAGAACCTGCATTTGGACGAGGATCAAGGCCGCCGTTGTTAGTCCGGGAGATACCGCCGAGCAGAGGATCAACGACTTGGTTGTTCCACTTGGTGATGGAGTCGAGGATGGTCTGAAGGGTACCGCCTGCGTTGTTGGTATACAACTCGATAAACTTGTCAGGGGTGTTCCCTGCGCCAAATCCGAACCAGATGTTGTTGAGGAACTTGGTATCGCCGCCGGTCAGACGCGCGTAGGAGTCGCTGGCCGTTTGGTTGCGGATGCGCAAGCCTTTGCCGCCGAAGTCGGTCACGATGGAGTTATTGAACACGACCGCTGCGTCGGAGCGGATGTCAAACCCGTCGTTACCGGTACGTCCGCTGGAAGCGCCTGCGCCGATGAAGGTGGCGTTGAAGATGGTCGGGAAGTTCTTCGGCGTGAGGTCGGTTTTTCTCGGAGCCGTCGAATTCGCTGGCGTTGTCGCCGGTTTGGGCATTCTGGATGGAGAACCAGAACTGACCGCGGCCGCCCCAGCTTTCGTCGTAGTCGTAGCTGTCGTCGCCGCAGAAGGAAACGACGGCGTGCTTGATGTCTACTTTACCGCCGAAGAGCTCGATGCCGTCGTCTTCATTAGCAAAGACTTCGATGTAGTCGATGGTGGTACCGCTGCCAACGCCGCCGAGGGTAAGGCCGTTGATCTCGTTGTCGGGAGCGATCTCTGCGCCGGCGTGGCGGATCGACACGTATTTGAGCGAACCCGAGTTGTCGGCATCGTTGGTACCGCCGTAGCGGGCTTTATTCTCGGTAGAAGGAATACCTTCGATGTTTTCTTCGCCGCCGTCTTCGCCGATGATGGCGCGGCCGAGGATGACAAGGCCGCCCCACAAACCGCGGTCGAGGCTGGTCAGGTCAGCTGGGTCGTTTACATTGTCGGCTTCGGCAGTGAAGATGATCGGCAGCGCTTTGGTGCCATTGGCGAAGATCTGCGCGCCGCGGGTAATGATCAGCGCAGAAGACTTATCGACGCCGTTGGTCGGCTTGTTGCGGCCTTTGATTACGGTGCCGGGCTCAATGGTGAGCTTGCCGCCTTCTTCCAGGAAAACATATCCGTCGAGGATGTACTCCTTGTCCTTCGTCCAGGTATAGGTTCCGCCAGCCACGAGGTCGGCATCGGTGATGACTTCCTGATCGCGGGTAGCGAGGTCGCCAAAGAAACCGTATTGCGCCAGAGCAGTCCAGTTCTCCGCCCAGTTGGTGGAGTTGGAGAACGCGCCGCGGTAGGTCGTAGCGGTGAACCAGCTATCGGCAGGAGCCAGCGCGCCGGCCAGGGCAGGAGAGCCCTGGTTCGGACGGGGATCGAGCCCTGCATTGTTGGTGCGGGAAATACCGCCGAGCAGAGGATCAACAACCTGGTTGTTCCACTTGGTGATGGAGTCGAGGATGGTCTGAAGGGTACCGCCTGCATTGTTGGTGTACAACTCGATAAACTTGTCAGGGGTGTTGCCTGCGCCAAAACCGTTCCAGATGTTGTTGAGAACTTGGTATCGCCGCCGGTCAGACGCGCGTAGGAGTCGCTGGCGGTCTGGTTGCGGAGACGCAAGCCCTTGCCGCCAAAGTCGGTCACGATGGAGTTGTTGAACGCTACGGCTGCGTCGGCGCGGATGTCGAACCCGTCGTTACCGCTGCGTGCGCTGGAAGCGCCGGCGCCGATGAAGGTGGCGTTGAAGATCGTCGGGAAGTTCTTCGGCGTGAGGTCGGTTTTCTCGGAGCCGTCGAATTCGCCGGCGTTGTCGCCGGTTTGGGCATTCTGGATAGAGAACCAGAACTGGCCGCGTCCGCCCCAGCTTTCGTCGTAGTCGTAGCTGTCGTCGCCGCAGAAGGAAACGACGGCGTGCTTGATGTCTACTTTACCGCCGAAGAGCTCAATGCCGTCGTCTTCGTTGGCAAACACTTCGATGAAGTCGATGGTGGTACCGCTACCAACGCCACCCATGGTAAGGCCGTTGATCTCGTTGTCGGGAGCGATCTCCGCGCCGGCGTGGCGGATCGATACGTAGCGCAGGATACCGGAGTTGTCTGCATCGTTGGCGCCGCCGTAACGGGCTTTATTCTCGGTAGAAGGAATGCCTTCGATGTTTTCTTCGCCGCCGTCTTCGCCGATGATGGCGCGGCCGAGGATGACAAGGCCGCCCCACAAACCGCGGTCGAGGCTGGTCAGGTCAGCTGGGTCGTTTACATTGTCGGCTTCGGCAGTGAAGATGATCGGACGGGCTTCAGTGCCATTGGCGAAGATCTGCGCGCCGCGGGTGATGATCAGCGCGGAAGACTTGTCGACGCCGTTGGTCGGCTTGTTGCGTCCTTTGACCACGGTGCCGGGCTCAATGGTGAGCTTGCCGCCTTCTTCCAGGAAAACATACCCGTCGAGGATATATTCTTTTTCGCGTGTCCAGGTATAGGTTCCGCCAGCCACGAGGTCGGCATCGGTGATAACTTCCTGATCGCGGGTAGCGAGGTCGCCGAAGAAACCGTATTGCGCCAGGGCAGTCCAGTTCTCCGCCCAGTTGGTGGAGTTGGAGAACGCGCCGCGGTAGGTCGTAGCGGTGAACCAGCTATCGGCAGGAGCCAGCGCGCCGGCCAGGGCAGGAGAGCCCTGGTTCGGACGGGGATCGAGCCCTGCATTGTTGGTGCGGGAAATACCGCCGAGCAGAGGATCAACCACCTGGTTGTTCCACTTGGTGATGGAGTCGAGGATGGTCTGAAGGGTACCGCCTGCGTTGTTGGTATACAACTCGATAAACTTGTCAGGGGTGTTGCCTGCGCCAAAACCGTTCCAGATGTTGTTGAGGAACTTGGTATCGCCGCCGGTCAGACGGGAATAGGAGTCGCTGGCGGTCTGGTTGCGGAGACGCAAGCCCTTGCCGCCAAAGTCGGTCACGATGGAGTTGTTGAACGCTACGGCTGCGTCGGCGCGGATGTCGAACCCGTCGTTACCGCTGCGTGCGCTGGAAGCGCCGGCGCCGATGAAGGTGGCGTTGAAGATCGTCGGGAAGTTCTTCGGCGTGAGGTCGGTTTTCTCGGAGCCGTCGAATTCGCCGGCGTTGTCGCCGGTTTGGGCATTCTGGATAGAGAACCAGAACTGGCCGCGTCCGCCCCAGCTTTCGTCGTAGTCGTAGCTGTCGTCGCCGCAGAAGGAAACGACGGCATGCTTGATGTCCACTTTACCGCCGCAGAGCTCGATGCCGTCGTCTTCGTTGGCAAACACTTCGATGAAGTCGATGGTGGTACCGCTACCAACGCCGCCGAGGGTAAGGCCGTTGATTTCGTTGTCGGGAGCAATCTCTGCGCCGGCGTGGCGGATCGATACGTAGCGGATAACGCCGGAGTTGTCGGCATCGTCGGTACCGCCGTAGCGGGCTTTATTCTCGGTAGAAGGAATACCTTCGATGTTTTCTTCGCCGCCGTCTTCGCCGATGATGGCGCGGCCGAGGATGACAAGGCCGCCCCACAAACCGCGGTCGAGGCTGGTCAGGTCAGCTGGATCATTAACATTGTCTGCTTCGGCAGTGAAGATGATCGGCCGGGCTTCGGTGCCGTTAGCGAAGATCTGCGCGCCGCGGGTGATGATCAGCGCGGAAGACTTGTCGACGCCGTTGGTCGGCTTGTTGCGTCCTTTGATCACGGTGCCAGGCTCAATAGTCAGCTTGGCGCCAGCTTCGACGAAAACATATCCGTCGAGGATGTATTCTTTTTCGCGGGTCCAGGTATAGGTGCTGTCGGCAACAATATCGCCATCGGTGATGACTTCCTGGGTGCGCTGGGTCAGATCGCCAAAGAAGCCATACTGGTCCAGTGCGGTCCAGTTCTCAGCCCAGTTATTGGAGTTGGAGAACGCGCCGCGGTAAGCGGTAGTTTCAAACCAGTTATCCGTTGGCGTTAATGCGCCGGAGAGTGCAGGAGAAGTGGGGTTTGGACGGGGATCCAGTCCTGCGTTATTGGTGCGGGAAATACCGCCGAGCAGAGGATCAACCACCTGGTTGTTCCACTTGGTAGCGATGGAATCGAGGATGGTCTGAAGGGTACCGCCGGCGGTATTGGTGTACAGTTCGATGAACAGTTCGGGGGTTGCGCCCGCGCCAAAACCGAACCAGAGGTTGTTGCGGAACTTGGTGTCACCGCCGGTCAGACGCGCGTAAGAGTCGCTGGCAGTCTGGTTGCGGATACGCAAGCCTTTGCCGCCAAAGTCGGTCACGATGGAGTTGTTGAACACAACCGCTGCGTCGGCGCGGATGTCGAACCCGTCGTTACCGCTGCGTCCGCTGGAAGCGCCAGCGCCGATGAAGGTGGCGTTGTAAATAGTCGGGAAGCTCTTCGGGGTGAGGTCGGTTTTCTCGGAGCCGTCGAATTCGCCGGCGTTGTCGCCGGTTTGGGCATTCTGGAGGGAGAACCAGAACTGGCCGCGTCCGCCCCAGCTTTCGTCGTAGTCGTAGCTGTCGTCGCCGCAGAAGGATACCGCAGCGTGCTTAATATCCACATTGCCGCCGAAGAGCTCGATGCCGTCGTCTTCGTTGGCAAACACCTCGATGAAATCGACAATTGTACCGCTACCAACGCCGCCCATGGTAAGGCCGTTGATCTCGTTGTCGGGCGCCAGCTCCGCGCCGCCGTGGCGGATCGAGACATAACGCAGGACGCCCGAGTTGTCTGCTTCTGCAGTACCGCCGTAGCGTGCTTTATTCTCGGTAGAAGGGATTCCTTCGATGTTTTCTTCGCCGCCGTCTTCGCCGATGACGCCGTTGCCAAGGATCACCAGGCCGCCCCACAAACCGCGGTCGAGGCTGGTCAGATCTCCAGGATTGGTTACGTCATCCAGTTCAGCTGTGAACACGATAGGAGAACCTTCCAAACCGCGGGCGAAGATTTGCGCTCCGCGGGTAATGATCAGTGCGGAGGTTTTGTCGATGCCATTCGCAGGCTTGTTCTTGGCTTTGATCACGGTTCCGGGATCAATGTTGAGTATTCCCCCGGTTTCGAGGAAGACAAACCCGTCAAGCAGATAAACGGTGTCCTTGGTCCAGGTATAGGTGGTAGCCCCTACCAGACTGGCATCCGTAATGGTCTTGACCGGCTTGTTTTGTGCTGACAAGGCCAAAGAAAGCCCCAGCAGTCCAAACAAAAGGTACAATTTGCGCATCATGATGGATAAACATTTGATTTTCAAAAAAATGCAATAAGTAAGTACGTGTTAGCCCTAAACGGCCCCCTGTTTTTATCATGCGATTTCTTCCAGACGCCAGTAGGCGTCCAGCGAAGCGAAAACCGCTCCGAGGAAAAGGGGCAGGCTAAACAGCCCGCCCAGCAGGGCGTCGATCCAGAAAAAATCAGTCCAGTATATGGTCAGGAAAGCCAGGATGGACATAAGAAACGCCACCTGGAAATACCGTTTTCCAGGCAACTTGGCTACAGGAAGGGGCGGTATATTTTAAAATGGAAGCCCTTTTCGATCAGGGTTTGCCCCGCGAAGACAGCCGATATTCCCCAAAAAGCGGTTAACGCGGGTATTTGGGTGGGCTCGGTAAGCCGCCAATAGGTTTCTACTAAAATATGGCCGGAGGAGAGAAGAAGTGCAAAGGCAAAGAAGAGCAGCAGGAGAACCCACCAACCGTGCAGTTGGGAGGCGGAGGCGCCGGTTTTTTGCCTGGAAAAGGCATGCAGACGAACCAAAATATGGGCGCCCTGCAACAAACCCAAGCTGAAAATCAACAGGCTTTGCGTTAATGCACTGAGAGAAAGGATCAGAAAGCCAAGGAGTAAAGGAAAGGCTAAATCCCAGATAGCGAGTTGGTCGCGTGAAATGGAGCGGTTTGATACTATTACACGATGCGTTTGTTCATCCAAGAGCACTACCCAGATTTTTGTTCAGCGCAAAGGTGGGGAACGAACGTAAAGTGATTATTAAGACAAGGTTAAATTTCTTCTTAGTGGAGACAGGGTAAGGACTGATTTTTATTTTGTCTCTTGCACTACAATATGTGGAATAAATGATTTTTGTGGTTAATGGAAAACTTTATTTTGGAAAGCAAGTCCATGCCTACTAAACCGGCGATCTTAACAGAAGGGTCGTGGTTCTTTAAATTACTCAAATCGGTGGCAATCAGCAATTGGTCCCCCAAATTCACGCCGCCCAAAAGGACGTTTTCAAAAATCTTTCTGCTCCCAATCCGGCTTTGCTGATTAAGCGCTTCGATTTCTTCCTGACCTCCCGAAGCAAACAGGTTTGCTTCGAAAAGCTGGCAGGCTTCCTGATCGATCAGGCTGGCGCCCGCTCCGGTATCGACCCCAAACCACAACTTGACGCCGTCAATCTCCACTTGAATCATGGGAAGGTGATCAAAATACCGAATGGGAAGCGAAGCCCGGGGAGGCTCCAATTCAGTCAGGCTGATTTTCTCGGATTGGACGAAAACGAGTTGCTGCCGTTCCGGGTCAAATAACATGTCTTGTGTTTTCAGCATATCCATCCCGATCAGCCCGGCTAACGGCATGCGCGCGTACCGTTCCAGGTGGCTTAAGTCCAGGCTAACCGCCGTTATCTTTGTCCAGGTGGTTTCTCTCCAGGTAAAGGAACGAACAAACACTTCTCCAACCCGGAAATCTCCGTTCAGGCTTTTCGCCTGGATAGAACCCGGTCTATCGTCCCGGGAGTTAAGGACCAACCCCGGAGCTCCCGTATCTAAGAGGAAATGTTTCTTTTCGCCATCCAGTTCGGCTTGCACCAGCACCATTTTTCCGGATAGCGTAAAGGGTAGGGTGGTAATTCCCCGGCTCACCGTTGTCCGGTCTATTGGAGTTTCATATAGTTTCGTATGAAGAAACGAAACCCGGCTTTGGCTCCATAGCACCGAAGCCAGGATCATCAACCACCAGGTAAACGAAATCTTCTTGTTGTACATCTTGTTATTTAAGGTTGTTTTGTAAGTAAAAAATGAATTTCGCGAGCCTTTGGTAATGTTTAATTAATACAAAGTTTACAATAAATTAACATTAAAAACAAATTTTTGACTCCCTTTTTTAAGAAAAGTTGATCAATAGTAAATTATTGACTTGTTTCCATCGGAATCTTCTCCCGGAGTAATCGTTGGGATTCTCTTCCCTATGCCTTACGCCCCATGCCTTACGCCCCATATCCCGAACGCGAAGGCGAAGAAAAAAATAGAGAATATTTTCGGAGGAAATCGCTTTTTATCGAAGCATCCCAGGGTTTTTCTCTACCTTTATGGCCCGTAACAATGATAATCCAATCTATGACTAAGTACGTGTTTGTTACGGGAGGCGTCTCTTCTTCCCTGGGGAAAGGGATTATTTCCGCCTCTTTGGGGAAACTGCTTCAAGCCAGAGGATTCTCCGTAACGATTCAAAAATTTGATCCATACATCAACGTCGATCCCGGCACGTTAAACCCGTACGAGCATGGGGAGTGCTACGTCACCGACGATGGCGCTGAAACCGATCTCGATCTCGGCCACTACGAGCGCTTTTTGAACATTCCCACTTCTCAGGCGAATAACGTGACGACCGGCAGGATCTACGAAACCGTCATCCAGAAAGAACGGGCCGGCGATTACCTGGGGAAGACCGTCCAGGTTATTCCGCATATCACCGATGAAATCAAGCGCCGGGTTCAGCTTCTGGGGTCTACCCAAAAGTACGATATCGTGATCAATGAACTGGGCGGAACGGTAGGCGACATCGAATCCCTTCCTTACCTGGAATCCCTGCGGCAGTTGCGATGGGAGCTGGGTCCCGACAACTGCCTCGTTATTCATCTTACCCTGATCCCTTACCTGAAAGCGGCCCAGGAACTGAAGACCAAGCCTACCCAGCATTCGGTGAAAGAACTGCTCACGGCGGGCATTCAACCCGACATCCTCGTCTGCCGCTCTGAATATCCCCTCACGATGGACATCCGGCGCAAACTCGCTTTGTTCTGCAACGTGGATGTCGCCTCCGTCATCGAACCCATGGATGCCGAAACCATTTACGACGTTCCTCTGCTCATGCTTAAGGAGCGGCTGGATACCACCGTTTTGGCAAAACTCCATCTCCAGGACCGCAGAGAACCCGACTTGTCGGCATGGAAAGTCTTCCTCGGCAAGCTCAAAAATCCACTGCACGAGGTGCGCATCGGATTGGTGGGCAAATACAATAAGCTCCAGGACGCCTATAAGTCGATCTACGAGTCGTTCGTACATGCCGGCGCAATGAACGAATGCCGGGTGAAGGTCATTCCCATCCACTCGGAGCAGCTGGAAGGAGACTACCAGAAAGTGAGCATGAACCTGGATGGGTTGGATGGGGTTCTGGTGGCCCCGGGGTTTGGCGAACGCGGCATCGCGGGCAAGATCCGGGCCATTCGCTATGTGCGCGAGAACAAGATTCCCTTCTTTGGCATTTGCCTGGGGATGCAATGCGCGGTGGTGGAATATGCCAATCATGTGCTTGATTTGCCTGGCGCCGCGTCCACCGAAGTAGACCGGGAACTTCCGATCCGGTTATCGATATGATGGCCGAACAGAAGAAGATCACCGCCAAAGGAGGCACCATGCGCCTGGGAGTATACCCCTGCCGCCTGGACCCCCATTCCAAAGCCTTCGAGATCTACGGGCGGGAGATGATCACCGAACGCCACCGGCACCGCTACGAATTCAATAACCGGTACCGGAAACTGTTCCAGGAAAGCCAGATGGTTGCCAGCGGCGTGAATCCGGAATCCGACCTGATCGAGATTTTCGAGTTAAAAGACCACCCCTGGTTTGTGGGAGTGCAGTTCCATCCCGAGCTCAAAAGCACGGTGGAGAACCCGCACCCGCTATTTGTTCACTTCGTGCGGGCGGCTTTGGAATACCGGCAGCAGTTTGAAACGACCCGCATCCGCTAAAGTAGGTATGAAGAAAGCCGCTCTGTCTGACCTCAACCGATTGAGCGTGGAGGCGTTTAAACAGGCCCCCAAAACGCCGGTTTCCCTGGTCCTCGACAACGTTCGATCCGCCCTGAACGTGGGGTCTGCCTTTCGTACCGCCGACGCGTTTGCATTGGAACGAATATACTTGTGCGGGATTACCTGTCAGCCTCCTCACCGGGAAATCCACAAAACGGCCCTGGGCGCTACGGGGTCGGTGGATTGGGAATACGCGCCACATATCCAGGACCTGATCCGGCGCCTGAAGGCCGAAGGGTGGCTGGTGCTTGCCGTAGAACAGGCAGCAGGCAGTCTCCCTCTTCAGGAATTTGTGTTTCCTGCCGGGCAAAAAATTGCCCTGGTTTTCGGGAATGAAGTGCATGGGGTAGGGGACGAAGCGATGGACCTGGTGGATGGCGCCCTGGAGGTGCCTCAATTCGGGGTGAAACATTCCCTGAATGTTTCGGTGTGCGTGGGGGTCGTCGTTTGGGAACTTTTTTGTAAATGGAAATTCAACCGCTGATCATGGCCTATTGGCTTGTCAAATCCGAACCTTTTGTATTCAGCTTCCAGCAGATAATGGAGGATGGAAAAGCAATGTGGGACGGCGTACGAAACTACACCGCCCGAAATAATCTGCGCGCCATGCAACTCGGGGATCGGGTGTTGTTCTACCACAGCAGGGAAGGCCTGGAAGTGGTCGGCCTTTGCGAAGTGTTGCAGGAGCATTACCCCGATCCTACCGCCGAAACCGGCGATTGGTCGGCGGTCGATCTTAAACCGGTAGGCCCCCTCCGGCAGCCCGTACCGCTCCAAACAATCAAATCCGACCCTTCCCTCCAGCATATCGCGCTGGTCAAAATGGGAAGGCTTTCGGTCATGCCATTGACAGAAGCCGAATTTATGCGTATTATGGAACTCGGTGCCGGATTAGCATAACGTGGCTTAATATATTTTACAGCTTATGGCGTTTCTCTTCCCGGATCAGGGAATAACGAAAGGATTGATCAACTTCCGGTCGCCGGAATGGTTCGACCAGTACCTCGCATTCCGAAAGGACCACCCGCTGAGCCTGGATCTGCCCGATCCGGAAAAGCTGGGATTTTCGGAAGAACAACTCAACAATATTCCCAGCCTGCGCCATCCGCTGTATACCATGCTGCTCCACAGTGGGCTGATCTATGGCTTTCCGTTCCTGTATCCTTTCCGGCCCCATCCCCCCGGCAAAATGGGAACCCGCTGGACCACCAAACTGGTACTGGTGGATATGATCCTCCACAGCGTGCTCAGCGACTTGACGGCGCGGGATGGAGCAGGCGCCGATTATGCCGCCCATCTGAAGGAAGCGGCCGCCTTAATCCGGACCTATTACCGGGGAATTATGACCGCCCATTCCGGGGTTGACGACCGCAGCATCGAACACCTGTTAGCCGACCGCGTCACGTTTCACCGGAATTGGCTGGATTGGCGCCGCACGGGAATCAACACCCATTTGTTTTGGGATTGGTATTTTTTTCGAAAATACCTCCGGATGGCTATTGAGGGAAAAGCGCCCGAAAGCGTTGACTTTCAGGCCTTGCTCGAGGAAAAGAAAGCCATGAAATGGCTGACGATGGAGCTGATCGCCGCCGCCGCGCATTGCGATGCACGCCTGAAACGGAGGGAAAAGGTATTGGAACATCATTTTGAAAAGTCGTCCCATTTCTTTTCCCCAAAGGAAAAAGACCGGCTGCACCGGGTTTTCCGGGAAGGACTTACGCTGGACCAATTGCATTTCCCGGAATCCGCCGATTGGACCGTCCGGCGGTATTGGCTGGACATCAGCCTGCTGGTGTTGTACTCCGACAAAGAAATCCAGGCGCCGGAAGAGGCATTCCTCGAAACGCTTTGCCAGAAACTCGCCCTGTCGGACGATGAGCTTTTGGAAAGCAAATTGGCGCTCGGAGGGTTTTTGCTCCGTTTTGGACGAAAAATTCCCTTCATCAGCAGCCGGAAGAGCAGTATGGCGTTGATCGCTCAGGCGCTGGGACAGAATTTTGCCAAAATGAAAAAGGCGACCCATGCGGAGTATAAAGAAACCCTGGAAATGGCAGATACGCTCGGGCGGTTGATGCAGCACCAGCTGGGCATAGCCAAAGGAAAAGACCTTCCCAGTGAGGAAGAGATTGCCGCCGCGTTTGATCAGATCAAGGACCTTCCGAAATTTCTTCCGTTTTTCACCATGGTGTTTCTCCCCGTGCCCGGCGTCACGGAAATGTATATCCTGCTGGCGTATTCCATTGAGCGGATGAGCGGAGAGAGCATCCGCTTGCTTCCATCGAACTTCAGCAAGATGGTCAAAGGGAAATAAACGAACCGCTTAGATCAGCAATTCAAATAGCGTGCGGCTGTCGCTTAGCGGCTGGAAACTGAAATGGTATTGTTCCATGCGCTGGATTAGCCCTTCGTAGTCCTCTTTCTTCTGCACTTCAATGCCAACCAGCGCAGGCCCGGAATCCCGGTTGTGTTTTTTGGTGTACTCGAAATGGGTAATATCATCCGTCGGGCCCAGAACCAGGTTCAGGAATTCCCGCAGCGCTCCTGCCCTTTGGGGAAAACGGATGACGAAATAGTGCTTCAAGCCTTCAAAAAACAAGGCTCTTTCTTTAATCTCTTCTGTTCGGGTAACATCATTGTTGCCGCCGCTGACCACGCACACCACGGTTTTGCCGCGGATAACGTCCTGAAACTGATCGAGCGCGGCAATGGTCAGGGCGCCTGCAGGCTCGACGACAATCCCCTCTTCGGTGTACAGATGCAAAATGGTGCTGCAAACCTTCCCTTCGTCAACCAGGACGATCTCCTCCGCTACCTGGCGCGTGATCTGAAAGGTCTTTTCCCCCACTTTTTTCACTGCGGCGCCATCTACAAAGGGATCGATTTGATCCAGGGTTACCAGCCTGTCCTGTTTGATCGATTCGTACATGGCAGGGGCGCCGGCTGGCTCTACGCCGATGATCCGGGTATCCGGACTCGCTTCCTTGAAAAAACTGCCCACGCCAGAGATCAGCCCGCCGCCGCCAACGGGCACGAAGAGGTAATCGATGGGCTGTTTGCAGTCCTCCAGAATTTCCAAACCAACGGTAGCCTGCCCTTCGATCACCTTTTCGTCGTCAAAAGGATGGATAAACGTTTTTTGGTTGGCCTGGGCGTCCAGAACGGCTAGCGCGTAAGCGTCGTCAAAGGTGTCGCCAACGAGGACGATCTCGGCAAACTTTTTCCCGAAGAGTTTGACTTTGTTGATTTTTTGGAGCGGCGTGACGCTGGGCATGAAAATTTTGCCGTGGACGCCGAGTTTTCGGCATGCCATGGCGACGCCTTGCGCATGGTTCCCGGCACTGGCGCATACGATACCCTGAGCCAGCACTTCTTTCGGAAGGGTGGACATCAGGTTGTAGGCGCCGCGAATTTTATAGGATCGTACTACCTGCAAGTCTTCCCGCTTGAGCAGGACGGTGCAGCCATATTTTTCAGACAAATGCTCATTCACCTTAAGAGGGGTTGCATCGGCAACCCCTTTCAGGCGAACTTTGGCTTTATAAACATCTTCCACCCGAATAATCTTCTGGGCGGCGTCCTTTTGTTTGGTAACCATTGGCGGTGTTAATCTTCCAAAGGAGTAGTCGGGACGGGCTGGGATTCCGGCCGCAAACTGCGCACCGCCCGGCCTGCCTGCCACATTTCGCTCTCCCGGAGCGCTTTCAGTTCTTCTTCGAGTTTGACGCGGTAATCCGGTTGGCTGTTGGAATCGATGGAGCGCTGGGCTTCGTTGCCGGAAGCTACGCTATCGTACAGGTCTTCAAAAACCGGCGACACCGCGTCGCGGAACTTTTTCCACCAGTCCAGGGCGCCGCGCTGTGCCGTCGTGGAGCAGTTGGCGTACATCCAGTCCATTCCGTTTTCGGCCACGAGGGGCATGAGGCTTTGGGTGAGCTCTTCCACCGTCTCGTTGAAGGCTTCGGAGGGGCTGTGGCCGCGCTTGCGCAGGCAGTCGTACTGGGCGGCGAAGATTCCCTGGATGGCGCCCATCAGGGTTCCGCGTTCTCCGGTGAGGTCGCTGTATACTTCTTTTTGGAAGGTCGTTTCAAACAAGTAGCCCGATCCGATCCCGATCCCTAAGGCGACGACGCGGTCCCAGGCTTTCCCGGTGGCGTCCTGGTGGATCGCATAGCTGGAGTTCAGGCCTCTGCCGGCGAGGAAAAGCCGGCGCAGACTGGTGCCAGACCCCTTCGGCGCCACGAGGATGACATCGACGTCCGCAGAAGGCACGATTCCGCTGCGCTCCTTGTAGGTGATCCCGAAGCCGTGGGAAAAGTAAAGGGCTTTTCCAGCGGTCAGATACGGTTTGAGCGTTGGCCATACGGCAATTTGAGCGGCATCGGAGAGCAAATACTGGATAATGGTTCCTTTTTCTGCCGCTTCCTCAATCGAAAAAAGCGTTTCGCCGGGTACCCAGCCGTCTTCTATGGCCTTGTCCCAGGTGGGGGATGGGTACCGCTGGCCGATGATTACATTGAACCCATTATCGCGCAGGTTCAAAGCCTGCCCGGGGCCTTGAACGCCATATCCAATGATGGCAATCACCTCCTCGGAGAGGACCTGCCGCGCTTTTTCCAGTGGAAATTCTTCCCGGGTAACCACATTTTCCGTTACCCCGCCAAAATTGATGCTAGCCATTTTTTTGGTTGTTTATTGTTGTCAAACGATGGTGCAATCTGTTGCCCCGCGCTATAGGACCAGAGGGTTGTCTATGCGGAAGCGCCGGAGGGCAAAGGTACAGGCATTTTATGGGAGCGCCTCGTACTTGAGGGAGGGATTTACGCGCAAAAAATGCGGGAATTACAATGGCAAACTGTTTTGGTGGTTAGTGGTTAGTGGTTGGTGGTTGGTGGTTAGTGGTTAGTGGTTAGTGGTTGATGGTTGAGTGGTTGGTGGTTGGTGAAAATGTAGAGACGCAATGTTTTGCGCCTGCACAATCTAACGTCTAAGGTCTAACGTCTAACGTCTAACCTCTAACGTGTTTTTGCCGATGAAGATCAGGTAGTCCCAAACGCTGCCGTAGGCGGGGCGGACTTCATTGGTAATGGGTTGGAAATGCTGTTCCAGAAAGGGTTTCAGGTGACCGTCCATCCGGACGTGGTTGGCGCCCATGTGGGATTTAAACCAACTGAAACGGGAGTCGTGGAAGTCGGTGACAGCGATCAGCCCGCCCTCCCGGAGGTCCGCTTTGGCTTGGAGGATGAGGTCGGGCCATTGAGGGTTGATCATCGTGAGGGAGTAGGAGAAGAGAACGAGGTCTATTTGGCCGTTCAGGGCAGTCTCGCCCGGGAGATAAGGGCCTTCGTGCAGCTGTACCCGGTCGCCGAACCGGGCGGTATGGCGCCTGGAGAGCTGGATCATATCGGGCGACACATCGTATCCGGTAATAGCCGCATGGGGAAAGCGAAGGGCCATTTGCTTCAGATTTACCCCGGTGCCGCAACCCACTTCCAATATTCGAATAGTTGCGGAACGCTCCAATGGCAACAGCCGGAGAATTCGCCGCCGCCCAAAGAGGAAGCTCCAGCGGGTAAGGTCGTAGATTTTGGATTGCATCCGGTAATACCGGCGCATTGCTTGGGTTTGTTCGTCTGCGGAGGTGGTGAGTTTGGTCATGTTGTTTTTTTAGGGAGCAGGGGCTGTCTCAAAAGACCGTTCTTTGCTCCCGATATAAAGCTTTTAAAAATTGCAAGCAATTTTTAAAAGGAGTGAAAACCCAATATTTTTGGGCGATAACGGTCTTTTGAGACAGCTCCCTTATTTCACAATCGCCAGATACACGCTTGCGTAGGTTCCGACCCGGTCTTGCTGATGTGTGATCCGGGTCCGTTCCTGTTCAAAGGTAACGGCTTTTTGTACGAAATCGGGGAAAAAATCCACTCGTGAGCGGCAGACCGGAGCAGGATGCGCGTTCCGGGGCGGCTGTTTTCCAGGATCAAGCGCCATTCTTCCTCCAGGGCGGGCAGGTTGTTGGCCGCCAGCCAATCCTGGTGATCCAGAAGAATGAAGTGGGAATACGTGCCGGGGTTTTCTTTGAGGAACTGGCTAAATGAGGAGGTGTACGTACGAATCCGGTCTTCGCGTTGGGCGAGCAGGTCAAAGTTTTCTTTCTCCAGGTAAGAAGGGCAGCAGGTTGGGGTGTAGGCGCCATGGAGGTAAAGCCTCCAGAAGTAGTTGTCGCGAATGGGGAGTTGGGTAAACACCCGGAGCATACATTCCTGGATGAACCCCATCGCCCCCCGTTCGTATTTCTCAACGAACAATTTCTGCTGGCTTCTGGGCACACCCAGCAAACTCATGATGAAATGCCGGTTGACGAGCGCTTCCAGCACTTTGTTGAGCACTTTCCCTTCGATTTCCAGGTAAATAGCCGATTGCTCTTCCAGGGTTTGGGCGTTGAAGAGGTCTTGCAGGCGCTGGTATAGTTTGCCCCGGGTTCGGAAATACTGGCTGGTCAGCCACGCAAACGTACCCGAGGTGCTGTGGTGGTAGAACGATTTGCGCAATCCCTGGTCGTTAAAAAAATGAAGGTTTTCATCCCAATACTTTTGGGCGAACTCGTCGAGGTGGGGGCGGAGTTTGCGGCGGTAAAAGTCAGGGAACCTCGGATGGAAACCCGTGCCAAAGACCTGCCAGAGGTCCTCGAAGCCAGCGGTCCGGAAAAAGGTTCTTTTCAGATTTAACAGGGCATTTTGCCGGGGGTTCATGTCGATGCAGTGGATTTTGCCCGGATTGTCCAGCAGATAATCCAACGCATTGCATCCAGCGCTGGTGATCATCGCCACTTCGCTCTCCTCGTTCAATTGCAGGAGTTGCCGGTCGCAACGCGGATCTTCCCAGCAGGTATTATACACCAGGTTATTGAGGTGGACTTTTTGAAAGACCCAGTCTCGGAATTGGTCGATTGGTTTCAAATCGGTCGTTATTTGGAATATTAGAAAACGGCGCGCACGCAAGCTCGCCTTCTGTTGTTGCACGCAAGCGGGCACAAAATAAGGAAAAGCTGGCGAAAAGGGTACCTTTCAGGCCTTGGAAACAGTCTTTTCACGGATTTGAGCCCAGGTTCTGATTTCTGATTGAAAGGGAGATGGTGGGCGGTGAGTCAATCCGAATAAAAAAAAGACAGCCCAACTTCCGGGATTTCTGGCGGCAGCCGGTATTTTCGGCGGACATCCGCTACCAGGTAATCGCGCACGACCAGCACGAGCGTCCCGGCGCTTGCCGGTTTTAGATACCAGTCGATTACCTGGCTCAGGGCAGGTTCCAGCCCTTTGTTGGCCAATTCCAGCTTGCCCACTTCATCAATGATAACCCAGGGGAAGGATGCTTGAGCATCTTCCAGTAAGGTTTTTCTGGCCAGTTCAAACATGGCGGAAGAAAAAAAGAATTTTCCAATGGATTCCACCTCGTTCTCCGGCAGGTTTTCCGCTTCTTCAGGGCGTAGTTGGAAGGAATGCACCTGCCGGTCCTTTAGGGTCATCAGCCGCCTTAACCCCTGGTGATCAGGGCATAGAATGCCACCTGCCCGTTTTTCGGCTCCAATCCATTTTCGCAGCGTGGTGGTTTTCCCCGATTGCACCGGACCGGCAAGGATAAGGATGGAAGTAGTCACTGGGTTATTTTATTTTTGAAGAATGCATGAGGGCGTAGGCGATCACCCGAACCGCCCACTCCTTGATCCGAAAAACGCCTTTTAGCGATTGCGTTTCCGTCCAGGCCGCGCGCAGATACGTTCTCAACACAGGAAGTAAAAGCAGGGCCTCTTCGACTTCTTCCTGGTACCTGGGCATTTTTTTTGCTAAAAAACGGTTCAGTAGATAGAGCAATACCGGGGAAAGAAGGAAATACCATACTCCAATAACCGCCAAAACCCGGGCTAAAAGCCAAACAGGCTGAAAATGCTGCGAAGCGCCTGGAATCAGGAAAGGAATGGCCATGAGAGCGAACAGAGTCCCCATCGTCCACCAAAAAGCAGGTTTCTGCCAGAACCTCCGGCGCTTGTTTTCGCTGAATGCCGTCGGTTTTCCCGCAGCAGGTCCAATTTCGGGCAAAACCAGCCGCTGGGAAGCGGCGAGTACTTCAGCGGGTAAGCTGCCGGCCAGCCATCCGATTAAAACGCCAACTATTCCATAAACGCCAATGTAAAGCCCCGCCAGCCACAAAGCGCCCTGGCCTTCCGTGGCGCTCCCCAGAAGCCCCAAGCCTTTTAAGACGTAATCGGTGAATTCATTGACCGATTTCCACAGGGGCATCCCAAAAAGGATGGTCAGCACCAGCAGTTTTTGAAGCGCCGCTTCCAGCAGAGCCAGGGTTCCGACCACAAACGCGGAGATCCGGAAAGAAGGAATCCATTGGAACAGCAACGCCCCTAACACCCCTTGAAAACTGACCGCCAGATAAGCAGGCAACGGGGATTGCGGACTGACAATCCCCTTGATCAGCAAAACGACCACCAAACTTTTCAGAATACTTGCCGCCGGTTTCGAAGAAAAAAAACCAATTAGCGAAATCAGGATGACCGCTGTGCCTCCTACAAAGATTCCGGTAAACGGGCTTCGCACCAAATGGAGCATTCCTCCAAGCCCGGCTTCATTCAGCGCCCATAGGGCCGTGATCCGGATAACCAGCAGTTTTTCGTCGGCAAGAGGTAAGGATACATTCGATTTTTTCAAGGCTTCTGGAATGTTAAGGTTACAAAAAAGGTCCTTCCTTCTTCGGGAAATCCTTCTACCAGGGCATAATTCGCGTCCAGCAGATTGTTTGCTCCGAGTTGCAGCCCTAAAGCAGGAGTGATCACCCAACGCGAAGTGAGCGAAACCACCGTAAACGCTTCCGCGTGGGTCCCATAACTGGTGCTGAACCGTTCGGAGTTGTATTCTGCCTTGCCGAGCAGACTGGCAAACCGGGCGATTTGAACCAATCCACTGGCCATGATTTTGTGCCGGGGCACATTCAGAAAACGAATTTCCGGGCGGTCCTGGTTCTTTTGGTCAATATACGCATAGTTCGCCCCGAGCTGCCACTGGTTGGAAAGGCGGTATTCCAGGGAGGCTTCCAACCCGGCAAAACGGGCTTTCCCGGTATTCTGTAACTGGAAAAGATTGCCTTGCACCTGATCAACTTGCTGGATCGCGTCAATTAATTGACTATAAAAGGCATTGAGTTGTATCGTCAGTTTTTGCTGCGCCGCTTTCCCCGTATAGGCCAGTTCGTAATGGATGGCGCTTTCGGATTTCAGGTCTGGGTTGGGAATTCCTTGTCCCAGGCGGTAGGAATAGCGGTCTTTAAGGGTGGCGAACCGGGTTTTGAGGGCAATGGAAGCCCTGAATTGGTTCTGGCTGGAGGGCTTGAAGTACAGGGCCGATTGGAGATTAAAGGCGTTGTTGTCGTTGGAAGGGAATTCGTCGATCCGGCTCTCGGAAGGAATGAAATGGTCTGCCTGAAGGCTTACCCTTCGGTTGAAGCTTAGGCCGGGCGCTAACAGCCAGCGCTCCCCAAGGGAAAAAAGATCTTCTGCCGCGAGGGAAAGGGTATTGTCGGCCATCGTGCGGCGAGGTTCTCCCAGGTTGTTTTCCCTGTGGGTGTCGTGCTTGAAATAGGCGGCAACCTTAACATCGTGCTTGCCGAAAGCGGCGCCAAACTCCGAATTGCCTCCAAAGGAGTAATCCGAGTAAAAACTTTGAAAGGCATACGCTTTGGTCTGTTTGGTATACGTAGCGTCGTCGTAGCTATACAGGGCGTTTTGAAACGCATCGTAAAATAAGCGCACCTTGATTTGTTTCCCGGCGCCGATGGAGGTGTTGGAGAGGAAATACCAGCTTTCTTTATCCCAATAGGGCCATTGCCAGTACCGCACCCGGATACTGGGGTCGGCTCCGGTATACGGCGGATTTCCCTTCTCCCCGTCCTGACGCAGATATCCCAGCGCGTATTCGTCTTTCCCGTTTGGGCTGAACCCCACTTTCAGGTTGAGCTTGAGATCTTGCCGGTAGGCATTTTCCCGGTTTCCGCCGTCTTCGGAAGCTACTGCCTCAAAGGATTGCGCTAAGGGATACGTTTTCCGATCCAAATACCCGATCCCGCCCTGGGTGAAAAACTTCCCTACCCGGCTACCCAGGTTCAGGTGGGCACGGTAGCCTTCCCCGCTCATCCATCCGGCGGCGCCTTCGTATTCAAAGGCTTCCTGCGGCTTCCGCGTGACCAGGTTGATAGCCCCTCCCATCGTGTTGGGACCCAGCAGAACGGACGAAAGCCCTTTATCCACCCGGATCTGCGAGAGATCCGAAACCAAAAACCGGCCGAAATCGACATACCCATCATAGGGCACATAAACGGGAACTCCGTCGATAAAAACGGGTACTTGTTTGAGATCAAAACCGCGGATAAATACCACGGATTCGTTGCGGGGGCCAATATTCCCCAACGAAACGCCCGGCAACAGGTTCAGCGCATTGGACAAATCGAGCCGGTTGTGCTCCTGAATCTTTTTCCAGGAAAGTACGCCGGTGCTGTCTTTTAGCCGGCGCCCCGTGATCTGGACTTCGCCCAGCTCGAATACTTTTATGGGTTCCTGGCGGACGCTATCTTGAGCGGGAACAACGCGGGCTATGGAAAGCATGCTCAGGAAACAGGTCAGTTGAAGGGAGTGTTTTTTCATTATCCGATGTGTTTAATGAGTAACATCGGCAAATATAGCGATGCTACTTGAAAAACATATCGGTTTACTGAAAAAATCAAGCGCTGTTAATGGACTTGTTGCGACGGGTCAGAACCCATCTAATGAAAGAAAAAAGCAGGTTACGGATTAAAATGAGGCTCTTCCAGGGTGAGCAGACGGTGAATTTTGAGGCACACTTCCTGATACCGGGCGATCAGTATTTCGCCCATTTCGGTGATTTTAGCCCCTCCTTTTTCCGCCCCCCCTTTCCAGGTTAGGACCAGATCGTGCCCATACACCTGATTCATTCGGTCGATGACATGCAGGGCCTTCCGGTACGACATGCCCATTAGCCGGGAGGCTTCGGAAATGGAACCCGTAGATTTGATCTTTTCCAATAGTTCGATCCGCCCAGGGCCGAGGAAGTTTTCTCCATTGAGCTGGACGATCATTCGGGCCTGGAGGGAAAACGCATGACTCATAGGAAAGGATTAAACACGTTATTCGGAATAGCGGGCTATTGGCCCCCGTTTTTTACAATACAAATTTTATCCGCGCAATAGGTAAACAAGTGGTACCCTTCCCCGCCCTCGCCGGCTACTTCCATCAACCGCGGGCCGTTGGTTACGCGGACGGCGCCGATGTAGCAGACCTTGTTGGCGAAAAGCACGTCCGGAATCAGGCTGCTGGAAGGGCCGGTAACGATGACTTTGGTTCCCGGCACAACAGCGGAAAGCAGCCCGCTGAGCGTATTATTGACCAGCGTCAGTCCCGTGATAATCACGACATCTGCTTCCGGGATGACGCGGGGGTATTGCGCTGCCGGCGCAAAGAAGGCTTTCTGGGATTCCCCCAACGCGTTTTCGTCGAGTTCGAGGACCGTCAGCCGGGCTTGGGTCTCGCTGATTTTACGGATGTAAGACTGGAACGCTCCGACCATCGCGATGTGCATATCCGGCTTGATCTGGATCAGATCGATGGGATCTGTATGCTCCAGAACCTGGTATTTCCCGCTGGAAAGCAACCGGCCCGACAAGGCGTTCAGGGCGGCGAGCTTCAGGGTGTTCTTTAATTGCGAGGCTGTTTCTGTTTCGAATAGCGCCTCGAGTTTTTGCCCTTTGATCTGCGTTGGGGTAAACGGGCCAAAGTCGCGTTTGTCTTTAGCGGAATGAAAATGGGGATCGGTGCTGGTACTGGCTACCCCATAACTTCCGTCGGAAAGGCAGACTGCGGTGAGGTTTGGGCCGATGCGCACGTCGGCGAACGCGAGTTGGCGCATCATTTCGGCATACTCGGTTTGGAGCAAGGAGTAGGTCTGGCGGATAATGGATTCCTCTTCCTTCATGGGCGCGGACAGCTTTGGTTAAGGCGCTAAGGTACCTGAATCCATCGGTTTAGGGAAAACGCAGGAGGCATTTTTCCGAAAAAACGGCAGGAAGGTCAGCTTTTGGACTGCAGGAACGCATAGGTATCGGTTTGTGCCCGGTAAACAGGTCCTCCAGGAAGGGAGGGTTTATAGCTGTTGCTCAGGTCGTCGTCTACGATTCGGGCTTTGGCGTTATCCCTGAGCTGCAGGTGGATCAGGTGTTTCAACTCAGCAGCATGGCCGGTGTGGTAAATAGGAAAAACGACTTCGACCCGGCGATCCAGATTGCGGGTCATCCAGTCGGCAGAAGCCAGATACAGGACTTCTTCGCCTCCGTTGGCAAACCAGTAGACCCGGGCATGTTCCAAAAACCGGTCGATGATGGAGACCACTTCGATATGCTCGCTTTGGCCGGGAACCCCGGGCACGAGGCAGCAGATACCCCGGATAAGGAGTTGGATGCGCACGCCGGCGTTGGACGCCCGGTAGAGCAATTCCACCATGTCGGGATCTTCCAGGCTGTTCATTTTCAAGATCATGAAGGCTGGTTTGCCTTCCATCGCATAATCGATCTCCCGCTGTACCAGATCAAAAAACCGCGCCCGGGCATAGTACGGAGAAACCAGCAGGTGGTGAAAGAGCTTGGGCTGAGCCGGATCGCGGAGGAGTTCAAAAACCCCGGCAGCTTCATCCGTGAGCCTTGGATCGGCGGTAAACAACCCGTGATCCGCATAGATCCGGGCAGTTTTCTCGTTGAAGTTTCCCGTAGATAGATAGGCATACCGGCGCAGTCCGCCCTTTTCCCGGCGGTCAATAAGCAACAGTTTGCTATGGACTTTCAACCCGGGGTGGCTGTACAACACCGTGGCGCCGGCCAATTCGAGCTCCTGGCCTGCCTCCAGGTTGGAGGCCTCGTCGAAACGGGCTTTGGCTTCTATAAAAGCGATGACGGTTTTCCCGGCTTCGCAGGCGGCTTTCAGGCGCTGGACCACCCCAGAACGCGAAGCGACCCGGTACATGGTGATCTGGATGACTTCTACCGCTGGATCGGCCGCCGCTTCCTCCAAAAACCGGAGCAGGTAATCGAATTTTTGGTAGGGCAGGTGTAGCAGCTGGTCTTCTTTCGCGATCAGCTCAAATAAGGACCCGGCTTCCTCCATGGGCGGACAGGCCAGAGGCAGCATAGGATCGTCGTGCAAAGACGCCAACCCGTCCGGGTTGGGAAAGGACATGAAATCGTGAAAATTGTGGTACCTCGCCCCGGGGAACAAGTCTGGTTTCTTTAAACCGAAAATGGCCTTGATCCGGTGAAGCAGTTCTACCGGCATCGCGGCGTCGTAGAGCAACCGGGTAGGTAAGCCAAGGGCTCTTTGAGACAGACTGTTTCGGATTTTCCCCACCAAATCCCCGGAATATTCATCGTCGATATATAGCTCGGCATCCCTGGAGATTTTTACCTCATAGGCCGCCTGAACCGGATAAGGGAACAGGGTGGGAAGGTGCATGCGAAGGATCTCGTCCAGGAAGGTGACCGCATGCTCTTCCGGAGCGGCGGCAGGCAAAACGAGGAACCGCGGAAGGTCGGTCGTCGGGATGGAGACTAACCCCAGGGCTTGGCGCCCGGTAAATTCGACGATAAAGTACAAGTTGCGGTTTTCGAGAAAAGGAGGCGATTCCCCATCCTGAAGGAAGGAAGTGGCGAGCAGCGGGCGCAAATGGTCGTTAAAGAAGGTTTGGGCAAAGG
Organism: Haliscomenobacter sp.; assembly: GCA_016713275.1. GTDB lineage: Bacteria > Bacteroidota > Bacteroidia > Chitinophagales > Saprospiraceae > JADJPL01. The sequence continues at coordinate 193,588 of JADJPL010000004.1, read as the reverse complement.
ATTGTTGGACCGGAGCAAAATCCCGGTAATCGGTCAGTAGAAAGATGTCATATTGCCGGAGTTCGGGGAGGATCTGATCCCGAAAAATAGCGCCTAACTCAATTTGGTGGGAGTGGATGATGTCCAGGACTTCCCGAAGTTCTTTTTTGGGCTTGAAATCGAGCAGTGCTTTGCGCTGTTCTCTCGGGAGCCGTTTGAAATAGCGCAGCGCAGAAATCCGCACGCGAAAAAACTCATCCAGGTTGGAACTGAATATAGCCAGGAACTTGATGCGCTCATAGAGGGGGACGGAAAGGTCCCTGGCTTCCTGAAGCACGCGGTGGTTAAAGGCCAGCCAACTGATGTCGCGGTTGAAAAAACGCAGGTTCGCCATGCTGTTTCGTTTAGGCGAAACCAAAGAAAGGCTTTTTGTTGAACCCAGCCGACTTTAGCAGGTTAATTTGTTGTTAACTTATGGAAAGGCCAATTGATCTTTCGGCAGGAGTTCCTGCCCTATGAAGCGCAAAATTTCCTGTTTGACTATTTCGCGCACTTCCCGGAAATACTGAAGCTTTTCGGATTCGTCTCCTTCAAATACGGCGGGATCGGGAATCGAAAAGTGCACGTGCCGTTCGAAGCTTAGGCCAGCAGGGATCTGGTCCCGTACGGCGTCGCAAACGGTGATCAGGTAGTTTAGTTGATTGCCTTCGAACAGGTGGTACGTTTTGGACAGGTGATGGCTGATGTCGATGTTATCCTCGGCCATCACCTCAATGGTCAGTGGATGCACGCCATGAGATTCCAATCCTGCACTGTAATAAGCGCCGAAACCTTCGTTGAAAAACCGCAGATAGCCCTCGGCCATTTGGCTTCGGCTTGAGTTTCCCGCACACAAAACTAAAATGCTCTTGGAGCTATACATAGAGGGTTTGCCAATTGCTTAATACAAAGTTAACACAAAAGAATGGGTCTTTGAAACCATGCAAACCCCTAAATGTGGAAATTTATCACTAGAAACGCGGGCAGCCATTGCGATCTATGTATCTGCTCCGGGAGGTCCCGGAGTTTCTGATTCGATAGGCAATGGTAATTCCCGTGACATAAAACCAGTCGTTGAAACGCCCGCCCCGGGTATAGGCTTGGGTATAGTTGGCCGGGTCGGGGGAGAGGGAGGGGTTGCTTACCTGGGCGGCAAGTTCTCCGTTATTGAGCAGGACATCCCCGTAGATGACGCTTTGATCCGACACATCGTCGAGGTAATCGGTCAGCGCGCGCCGGGCCACGATTTCATACCCGATAGTCCACCGGTCTTTGATGATAAAATGGACCCCGACCCCAACGGGCATACTGAATTGAACGGGGAATACCGGCTTGGGTATCCGGAGACTCCCTGGCCCTCCGTTCCGAGCGGCCTTAACCGGATTTCCCGCGACCCTATGGTAATCCGCGGGTCATAATAAAACGCGCCAACCCCCAGGCTGAGGTAGGGGGAGAACGTGGTTTTGGCTTTGTAATAGCCCGTGTGGAAAATATTCCATTCGCCCATCACCGAGAGCTCGAACAGGTCGGTTTTGAAATTCAACCCGCGCTGAAGATTGCCGCCGCCGTTTTTTCATTGCCCGACAGGTGGGCGTACGTGAGGCTGGTACGCACGCCAAGAAACCGGGTAAACCGGTTGCGCGTGAAGATACTCGCGCCCACGCCAATATCGTCGAGATAAATGCCAAACTCCTGGGCCGACAAGTCGCCGCTGTACACCGCTACACCTCCAACTATGCCCAAATCCATATCCTCCTGCCCCTTGAGCAAGGGCATAACCATAAAGGGGAAACAAAATACCAGTGCGAATTTTTTCATTCTTGGGATTTTTCCAAAAAAGGGAAACTTGATCGTTACGTGGCGAAAGAATCCCGGGCAAATAAAATTACTGGGTGTTTTGTAGTTTCCTCGAAGTACTTAAACGCCGATCTATTAGAAAAATTTCAAGAGTGAAAAAAAACGTTCCGGAGCAAAGGGGATTCCCGCTTTCGCTCGGGTCTTCGGTGATCCCTGGGGCTACTTTCTCTCGTTTTTTCATCTTTTCCAATGCATGGGTTGTTACCTTTGCGTTCGCATATCCCGGGACCCGGGATGCTTTACATATTGAACCCACCCTGCTGGACATTTTGGGACCTAGCCCTTTCAGGTTTCGCAAACCTGAAAGGGCTGGGCGCCAGGAAAACGAAAATGCCCAGTAGGGTGTATTGAAGCTCAATTTATGGAAAAAGACAGGAATAAGGACAAGAAGGAAGGCGCTTCTGGCAAGGAAGTTTTTAGCAGGGAAAAGTTTATGCGGTCGACCCGGATATTTCGATACGTGCTTCCGTATCGCTGGGCTTTTATCCTGGGGATGGTTTTTTTGTCTGCCGGAAGTTTGCTGTTCTTGGGGATCATGAAGGTTCCCGGCGAGATATTCAATATCATTTCGGGGGAGTCGCGCACGGGGCTATCCCTGACAGGCGTCTTTCTTTTCTTACTCTTGCTGCTTGGCGTTCAGAGCGTGTTATCCTATTTTCGGGTGCAATTGTTTGCCCTCGTCAGCGAAAAAAGCATGGCCGCTTTGCGCACGGATCTGTATCAAAAGCTCGTTACGCTCGGAATCCCATTTCTGGAAGAACGGCGGGTTGGAGAACTGACGAGCCGCATCACCAACGACGTAACCCAGGTGCAGGGGGTCGTTTCGATCACGCTGGCAGAATTTCTCCGGCAATTGATCATTCTCCTGGGGGGGATTTTGATCATCATCATCACCATGCCCCGGCTGGCGCTCACCATGCTGGCGACGTTCCCGGTGGTCGTCATTCTGGCGATGGTGTTTGGAAGGCATATCCGCAAGCTGATGAAAGAGCGGCAGGACCAGCTGGCGCGGACCAACGTCGTAGTGGAAGAAACCATGCAGACCATTCAAACCGTGAAAGCGTATACCAACGAATGGCTGGAAGTGAAACGGTACGGGCAGTTTTTGCAGGAAGCTGTTCGCATATCGCTCCGGGCAGCGCACATGCGCGGGTTGTTTGCGGCATTTATCATCTTCGTCATGTTCGGCGCCCTGTTCTTCATCATGTGGCGGGCGGCGCTCATGGTTCAAACCGGAGACATGCTGAAAGGAGGGCTGGTGGACTTCGTGGTGTTTACCGGGATTATCGGCGGCGCCATCGCCAGCCTGGGGAGTTTGTATACCGAAATGGTATCCGCCATGGGCGCTACCGACCGGATTCTCGAAATCCTGGCCCAGGATCCGGAGATCCGCCTGGAAGAGCCGCAGGGCCCTCCGTTACCCCGTTTTGCAGGCGCTATTGCGTATCGGGATGTTGAGTTTTCCTACCCTTCGCGTAAGGACGTGCAGGTGTTGAAGGGAATCAGCTTTGCGATTGAGCCGGGCCAAAAAGTCGCTTTGGTAGGCGCCAGCGGCGCCGGGAAGTCCACCATCATGCAGTTGCTGCTCCAGTTCTATAAGGCGGACGCCGGCGAGATTCTGGTCGATGGGCAATCTATTTACGAGTACGACCTGCTGGCTTTTCGCCAGAACATGGCGATTGTACCTCAGGAAGTCTTACTTTTTGGGGGTACGATCCGGGAAAACATCCTGTACGGAAACCCCCGGGCGAGCGAAGAGGAGGTTATCGAAGCCGCCAGAAAGGCGAATGCCTGGGAGTTTATTCAATCGTTTCCGGAAGGGCTGGAAACCCTGGTTGGCGAACGCGGGGTGAAGCTGTCGGGCGGACAGCGTCAGCGGGTAGCCATCGCGCGGGCGATCCTCAAAGATCCGGCCATCCTTTTGCTGGATGAAGCCACGTCTTCCCTCGATGCCGAGTCGGAAAAACTGGTTCAGGAAGCCCTAAGTCAGCTACTAAAAGGCCGGACTTCCATCATCATCGCGCACCGGCTGGCAACGATTCGGGATGTGGACAAAATCTACGTGCTGGAACACGGCCGGATTATTGAACAAGGGACCCACGAATCGCTATCCCAGGCGGATGGCGCGTACAACGCCCTTGCCAAATTACAATTTGAAGTGGGCTAACATGCTTGCTTAACAGGGTATCCTCCGGCTGGTTAATTAGCTCCTTCCGGCGTTTTTGCAGCCTCTTTGGCATCCAGCTTGTCGAAGCGTTTCACTTTTATCCGGCTTTTGAGCGGCATATACCGGTAGGGCCGGTCCTGGAAATCCGTGATGAGGGAGTCTGCCCTGCTGCTAAGCCCGCCCAGATCCTCATACAACCCATCGTCTTGCAGCAGCTTGCCCAGAGAGCCTTTTCCGTTCTGAATATCGGCCACCACGGTGTTGATCCCGGTAAAGGTTTTATCGGCAGTTTGGATGGTGGTTTTCAGCCCGGCGAGGGTTTGATCCAGTTCAGTCATCGTCTTTTGGAGGTTGACCTGGTCCAGTTGCCGGCTGAATTGTTCGGCATTGGCGATGAGGCTGGAGATTTTCGCGTTGCTGGCCTCGATATTCTGAGAAACGCTGCGCAAGTTTTTCAAAGAACCCTGGATGTCGCCAGAGGAATTGGCGAGCAGCCCGTTTAGATGTCCGGTAGCGCCTTCCAGGTTTGCGAGGGCGCCTTGCAGGTCGCGCATGCTTTCCGCCAAGGGACCTTGGGCGTCTTTGCTAAGCAATTGCTGGTTGAGCGTGTCGATGGTCTGTTGGAGTCCGTTTTTGATGATTTCCATGTAAAGGGTCATCTCGCCTGGGCTGACCATGGACCCCACCATACCCAGCACCTTGCCCTGGATAAAATCCCCGGTCTTGGCGCAGTCTGGCCCGCTGCAGGGCGTTGTATAGAACAGCGTAACCGATTTGCCGCCCATGAACCCTTCCGCCCGGATTTCTGCAATGGTGCTTTTGGGAATGTCTTCTCCTGAACCGGGGTAATGGCAGAAACAAACCCTACCTGCACCCCATTGATCGTAACGGGAGTAGATACTTTCAACAGGCTTACGTTCTCATATTCAACGTAATAAGTGTTTGCCAGCTTGAGTACGTTTTTTCCCCGAATGAATTGGTAGCCCCAAAAGGATAAGGCCAAAGCAAGAACGGCAAGGATACCAACCCGGACTTCGTTGGATAAAAATTTCATTGTCAAAAAATTAAGAAATAAGAAGGGTGATCATTTCAAAAAAAATTTCCGCAAAGGTAGGGTTTCTGGCCTGGAAAACTAAGGAAACCCGCAAGTATATCTGGAAGGGCGGTGTTATCCCGTTCCCGCCAGGGTTTGTGTACCGAATAAGGCTGTATGTTCAAGAACTTGGGCGTTGTGGTCGGGCTTAGCCCCATTCAGCAGCGCAACCCGCAAAAGCCGTCAGGGAATTCCCAGCATCTTTTTCGCCGTATCCAGGGGAATCCGGCTCCCATTTAAATAAACGACCACGAAGGCATCGGGGAACCCCAGCCCCCGGATCTGTTCCCGGGCGCCAAGCGCATCCGCAAGCGTGAGGTGCTGTTTGGTCCGGTACTTGTACAAATTGTCTTCCCGAACTACTTCCACGGCATAGGGAAGCTGTGCGAACCGCTGGTCGCTGGAGGACGGTGTTTGGCTGGACGCTGCCATCTGGACAAAAAACTTGAACTGACCGGCAGGCTTGGGATTGGCCGGTTCGCTTACCTGGGGCGCGCCTGCCGGCGCCGCAGAACCGGTTTTAACAGGGGGAGGGACGGCGCCATAGGCTTTCGCTGGCGGCGGCGTATTCACCCTGGCTTTGGATTCGGGTTTCGGAGGCTCCTGCGCCGCGGGGTTGGATACCAACACCGCCTTAGGGACCGCAGAGGGCTCCGGATTTCGACCCTGGAGCTGGCTTCCCTCCATAACGGCTTTGTATTCCGCAAAAGCTACCGCGAGGGAAGCCGCGATTTCCTGCTGACCAGCTTCGGTGCTCAGAAACTGTTCTTCGCGCAGGTTGCTCAGAAATCCCGTTTCGATCAGGACACTGGGCATTGACGTCGCTTTGAGCACGACAAAACCGGCTTGTTTCACGCCCCGGCTTTTTCTTTGAGCCTGGGTATGCAGTTGGTTTTCTACCTGCTCCGCAAACAGGATGCTTTGCTCCATAAACGCGTTCTGGAACATCGCGAGCATGATGTGGCCTTCCGGAGAGTTGGGGTCGTAGTCGTAGTGCTGTTCGTAGTTCTCCTCCAGCAAAATGGCGGCGTTTTCCCGCTTGGCTACCTGGAGGTTGTATTCTGCCGTATGGAGCCCCATGACATAGGTCTCGGTGCCGGCAGTGGCGGAAGAACCCGGCATGAAATTACAATGGATAGAGATGAACAGGTCGGCATGGTTCCGGTTGGCAATGGCTGCACGTTCGTGCAACGGAATAAACACGTCGCTGTCGCGGGTTAAAATCACGTTGACTTCCGGAAACTGAGCCCGGATCTTTGCGGCCAGTTTCTGAGCGATAGACAGGGCGATATGCTTTTCTTTGAAGGAACTCCCGCTGCACCCGGGGTCATGGCCTCCGTGCCCCGCGTCGATTACCACCGTTTTAATCTCCGGTCCATTCGTTGCAACTGCCCATTCTTTGATAACTTTGCCGGACCGGCATGCCACAGCGGTGTTAAAACCTGCCAGGGCCAATGGCAAAAGCAGAATGAGTTTCGTTAGAAAAGAACGTATAGAATATTGCCGCATGTTCGAGAATTGATCGTTTGGGGTAGCCGGTTCGGCGCATTTCCTTGCAACGCAACGCAAAAGCAGGAAAAACGCTCTTTCATCTATCCAACGTGCAAAATAACACAATAAACCACTTGAAAACAAACGCCCTTATCACCTTTTTATGCTGGCTGGCGACCGCCTATTTTGCAGTAGCTCAAACAGATACCCTGCAAGCTGTTCCGGATACCCTGCCTGTTTCTGCTTCCAGCCGCCAGGACACCTTGCTGCTCCCGGGAGATGTTATCCGTCTAAGCGGAGATTCCCTGGATGCGCCGGTAGACTACGGGGCCACGGATTCCATGGTCCTGGATAATGATGAAAAAAAAATCTATCTCTACGGAAATGCGTTTGTCAATTACACCGATATCAGCCTCAAGGCGGGTTTTATCGTGTTTGACTGGCAAAACAATCTGGTTTATGCAGAAGGAATACCGGATTCCACAGGAACCATGGAAGGTATTCCCGAATTCAACCAGGGCGAACAGGTGTTCAACGCCCAACGGATGCGGTACAATTTCAAAACCGGCAAAGGGATTGTGTACGATGTGACGACTCAGCAAAACGACGTGATCGTTCACGGGGCGAAAACCAAGTTTATTTCAGCGGAAAAGAAGGACACGACTTCCAATGACATTTTCTTCAGCGAAAATGCCTTGTTCACCACGTGTACGGCAGAGCATCCCCATTTTGGCATCCGGAGCCGAAAACAAAAAGTCGTCCCCAATAAACTGGTGATCGTCGGTCCTTCCCAATTGGAAATCATGGATGTGCCTACTCCCATTTGGCTGCCGTTTGGTTTCTTCCCTATTAACAAACAAACCCGTTCAACGGGCTTGCTGTTTCCCAGCGACTATGAGTATTCCAACCAATGGGGGTTTGGATTGAGGGATGTGGGGTGGTTCTTCCCTTTGGGCGAACACGTCAACCTGGCCCTTCGTTCCGACATTTACCTGAAAGGAACCTGGGGGATCAACGCGAGCAGCGACTACCGCAAACGCTACAAGTACGCCGGTAATTTGAGACTTGGATTCGACTCCAGGAAAGTGGAAAACCTGAGCACCGCCGACTTTACCCGCACCAAATCGCTTTCCTGACCTGGTCGCACCGCCAGGAAAGCGGAGCCCACCTGAGTGCCCGTTTTGGCGGATCGATTAATATTCAAACCAACAACTACCAGAACCGGGTCTACAACGATGCCGCTAACGTCCTGAACGCCCAGTTGTCGTCCAACATGAGCTTTGACAAATCCTGGCCCGGAAAGCCCTATTCCCTTTCCGCCAGTTTCAACCACACCCAAAACCGGCTGACGCGCAGCGTCAGTATTAATTTTCCGGATTTTCGCTTCTCACCCAGTCGCTCTATCCGTTTAAGCGCAAAGAGCGGGTAGGGGAGGAGCGTTGGTACGAAACGATCGTGTTGCGGTACACCGGAGAAGCCCGCAACCGCTTTGAATCTTCGGATACGACCCTGTTTACCCAAAAACCCTCGACGACGCCAAATTCGGCGCCAAGCACGACGTCAGCGCAAGTACCTCCTTCAAGGTGCTGAAATATTTCAACCTCAACCCCAACGTCAGTTACCGGGAGGTTTGGCAGTGGCGTTCCATCGACAAAAATTTCAACCCGGCGCCGGTACTCAAGGCCGATACCGTTTACAGCAGCGACAGCACCCAGTTCCAGGTGACGTACGATACCTTGGCCTACGGAAGCCAATTGATCGATACCTTGATGGGATTCCGCTCCTTCCGGGAATTTTCAGCCTCCCTGAGTTTGAACACCCGGGTCTTCGGAACCCTCAACTTTGGGAAAGGGTTCCTTCGCAGCTTCCGGCACGAGCTCCGGCCGAGTATCTCGCTGGTCTTTTCGCCGAATTACCTCAATCCCAGTCTGGGCTATTTCGACGAGGTTCAGCGGGATTCCAGGAACCCCGCTTTGGTCGACCGCTATTCCATTTTTGACGGGGGGATTTTTGGCACGCCCCCGCAGTCGGGGCAACAGATGGCCCTCAGCTATTCGCTGAACAACATCTTTCAGGCAAAAGTACAGTCCAAGCGCGATACGATTGCCCGCAAAATCAAGCTTATTGACAACCTGGTTATGGGCGGAAATTACAATTTTGCTGCCGATTCCCTCAAATTCAGCCCCGTCAGCGTGAGCACGACGGCGCGCTTTTTTCAAAGGCGCCACGACTATGGGCTTTTTTGCGCTCCTCGACCCGTATATCAAAGACGCGACAGGCCGCCGGATCAACGTGTTTGCCTGGGATGACCGCAAGCAGGTCCTCCGCTTTGAAAGCGCTTCCCTGCGATTTAATACCGACCTTACGGTGGGGAAAATCCGGGCGATGTTTCAGGGCAAAGAAGAAGCGGTGGTGGAGGATGTGCGCAACCGAGAACAACAACAACAGATCCAGGCGGAAGAAGAGGATTTTCTCAGCCTGTTCGAGAATTTCAGTATTTCCCACAATATCGACTTTAGCTGGCAAACAGGGACCGACGGCAAAACCCGGTTTGAGGTCGGGAGCAACTCCCTTAACTGCCGGGGGAATGTTCAGTTAACCAAAAACTGGGCGATCTCCGTAGGGAACTTTGGGTACGACTTCAAAAACCAGGGATTAAGCTACCCTTCTTTTGGATTTACCCGCGACCTGCATTGCTGGGTCATGGATTTTAGCTGGCAACCACAACGGGGAACGTACAGCTTCAATATCCGGGTGAAACCCGGGACGCTGGAGTTCATCAAAATACCCTATCAACGCAATAACGCCGACGCATCGGCGGTGTTTTGATCTAAAAAAAAAGCCGGGGGCCAAATGCCCCCGGCTTCCAATGGTTCATGGGATGGGAAAACTCGTAGTAGTAGTAGGCCTCTCAAAGCCCTTTTGGGAATAGGAATTTTTTACTGCCTGATTAATTTTTCAAAGAAGTTGAATCCGCCGATTTTGACCCGTACGATGTACATTCCTGCGGGCAGGCTGGTCAGGTCAACCCGGTTGCTTCCCCGGATGGCCGGTGTAGCAGGTTTACCGTCGATGCCCATGAGCTGAACTTCTTCAACGGCCATTCCCGAGCGGTGCTCGATGCGGAGCTGATCGCCGGTCAATGGGTTGGGGAAGATAGACAGCCCCGGTTTGATCGATTCCGGAGTAGGCGTTTCGGTCGTTTCGGAAGAAGGCGGAGCAACCTGCAACTGCATCAGACTACCCTGAATCGGCACGGTTTCCTGGCTCAGACGAACGGCTGCGCCATGGCGGATACTCATGTCGGACGTCCGCCCGGCGATATCGTCTTTAATGCCGCCGCGCAGGTAGGCAATGACGCCGTATCCGGACACTTCGTTCTGATCGATCCGGGAAATGGAGATCTCAATCATTCCTTCTGCCGGATAGACCTTGTGGATATGGGCCATGTTGACTCCGGGCTGGCCCATCCAGCTGATCGGAACGACTACCTCCACTTTGCTCAGGTCGATCACCGCCGGATCTACTTTCAGCATGAATGCCAACCCGTAGATATTTTTAACCGGGCTGATCTTGGACCCCAGCTTGATGGGGATCTCGAAGATCCCTTTGGTTGGGAGCGGTCCGTTGGGCAGTTCCAGCTGGATGGCAGGGTCGAGGCTGGTGCCTGGCAGTTCTTCGGCAGGTTGGGGCGCCCCGTGCTTTTTGCCGTAGTTCTTCAGTACGGCTTTGATATCCGCTTCATCTACTGTTCCGTCGCCGTTGGCGTCGGCATGCTTGTAGTCCTGGCCGGTCAGGAACTTCTGGTTCCAATCCGGGCCGGCAAACGCAGCCCATTGATCGCTTTTCTCTTTTCGGGCAGGGCCCTGGGCGCCAAAGGCCATCCCGATATTCAGGAGGTCGATGTAGTTGGCGGTATTGTCCAGGTTCGCGTCGCCGGGCCAAACGTCTTCGCTTTCTTTATTCGTACAGTCGATAGGGCCAACCTTGAAGGTCTTCACGCAGCGTTGGAGGCCATAGGAAACCACTTCGATCTTGTAGATCGAAGTGCTATCCCCTTTGAAGGGGCCGATTACCACGGTGCGGTTGGCGCCGTGGAGCGTGTCCCGGATTTGGCCGTCGACAAACACGGCGTAGAAGAAGTTGCTGTCGAGGGAGTCATCCGCTTTCAACGCCACGGTGAATACGCCGGTAGAGTCGCAGTCTTTGCGGTCGATAGCCACTTCGGGTTCGCGGCAAGCCACGGGGCATTCGAGGAGGTCCGTTTTGACGGAAGCGCAGCAGTTGTCCGTTCCCCGGATGCAAACAGAGAACTCCGTCAAGCGATCGGTGGTCGTAATGACCGGTTTGCGGACCACGATTTCCAGCGGGAGTTTGTCCAGATTGAAGTTTCCGATAAAGCCGTTGTTCATCGACAGCGCAAAGGATCCGTCAGGAGCGCCGTTGTGGTCGAAATCGACCAGAATACGCTGGCTGCCGTCGGGTTTGCACTCGATGGGCTTCACGACCAGCTTGCTGATGCGGCATTCTTCCCCGGCGCAGCGCACCGGCTTGATGGTGGTGTACGCATAGCAGGTGGGGTTGGCCATGTCAATCACCAGGAAGCTGTATTGGGTAATGCCGTTGGCGTTGAATGGCCCCAGTTTGACGGGGTTTTGGGAATACCGGTATGGCCCGTAAATTCGTCCATTGGCGAATACCAGGTACGAGCGGCTGCTGTCGGCCTGAGGCGCCTGGAAGGACAACCCGGCGTAGAATTTCCCGTTCTCGCAGGAAACGACTTCCGCTTTCAGGTTGTTGAAGCTGCACGCTCCGGCGCAGGACTCAACCGGCAGCACCGTACTGGTGGAACATCCCAGGGTTTTATCCTTGACCAGAATCTTGAGTTCGCGCACATTGGTCTGGAAGAACGGACCCACCTTGACGGGCAGCTTATCGTACGTAAAGATGCCGTAATTGATCCCATTGACATAGACCTCAAACTGTTTGCCGGAGTTGTTGTACCCAAAATTCAGACGCACGAAGTAGAGCCCGTTTGGTTGGCAAAGCTGCTCGGCGGTTAACGGACCCAGGTAACAAGGTTCCTGGCAAGGTACCTTGTAGCGGAGTTCCACGCAGCAGTCCGGATGGTTCGGATCGCAAACCTGGACCACATCGTATCCATCCCTTGGAACGGGGATGCCTTCCACTTTGACCGGCATGTCGTCCGTCCGGAATCGGAACTGGTACCCGGTGGACGTCTTCCCGGAAAGGATCTCGCTGCCGTTTTGGGCGTTGAGTTTCAGTTTCAGGTTGTACGTTCCGTTGTTATTGCATTTGATGTCGAATACTTTCAGGTCGGTCAGGCTGCAGACGGTCTCGCACCGGAAAGGCTGGAGAATGCCAAAGCTGGAGCATGCGCGGTTTTGGCTGTCGTATACGGTGATATTCATTGGCTGGGTCAGCGGGCCCTGGAACGGGCCGAACTTAACCGGCAACTGGCTGTAGGCAAACTTCCCTTTCGTGGCGCCATTGATCAGCACCAGGAAGGAGTCGGAAGTGTTTTTGTGCTCAAACTTCAGGAAGAAGGAAAACTTGCCTTGTTCGTCGCAACGCGTGCGTTCGATCTGGAGGTCTCCCAGGTCGCAGGTTTGGGTGCGGCAAGGCAATTCGAACCGGATCTTATCGCAGCATTGCTGAGCGGAAGAAGGACTCAGGGCGCAGAGGGTCAGGATGCCAAATTGCGTATCGTTGCCCACCGGGATGTTTTCGAGGCGGACCGGCGACTGCCTGGAAGAGATCACCTTGCGGTAACCGCTCAGGGTTTCGACGAGCAGGGAATCGGAAGCATACTGTGCTTTGAACGCCAAGCTCATGCTGTATGATTTTCCGTCGGCGCTGCACTTGATCTCCAGCGGTTTCAAATCGCTGATGGAGCACTGCGGACGGCAAGGAAGCTCGTACTTGATTTTCTCGCAACAAGGCGCCGTACCGGCAGGCTTGTATGCGCATACTTCCAAAATGCCGGCGTAGGGGTAATTGCCGGTAGGAATCCCTTCCAGGCGATACGGCCATTTGTTGGACGGGATCACTTTCTTGAATCCGCTGTCGGTAGTGACGACGAGCGAATCGCCGGCGTTTTGGGCGACCAGGTTCAGACTCAGGCTATAGAACTTCCCATCTTCGCTGCATTTGATGTCAAACACCTTCAGATCGCGGATACTGCACACCGGGGCCGCACAAGGTACGGGGAAGCGCAGCTTCGCGCAGCATTCGTCCACGTTGCTTCCGCACACCTTGATGGTCGCCCACCCGGTTTCGGGGCCAAAAGGCACGTTCTCGATGCGGGCAGGCAATTTGGCGGGATCGATCTTGGTTTGGAACCCGCCATCGGTGATCAGGTAGAGCACCTCGCCCGGGTTTTGGGCTATTACATTAAGCGAGAAGCTAAACGTTTTCTTCTCCGGATTGCATTTGACATCGTAGGCTTTCAGGTCGCGGATATCGCAAGGCAGCGTGCAAGGCAGGGAGAAGCGCAACTTCGCGCAGCAATCGTCGCTATTGCTTCCGCACACCTTGATGGTAGCCCAGCCGGCTTCGGGGCCGAAGGGTACGTTCTCGATGCGTGCAGGAAGTTTTTTAGGATCGATTTTGGTGATGAACCCGCCATCGGTTTCCAGATAGAGCACCTCGCCAGGATTCTGGGCAACGAGGTTGACCGAGAAGCTGTATACCTTTTTGGCCGGATCGCACTTGATGTCGAAGACCTTCAGGTCGCGGATAGCGCAAGGTTGGTAGCAAGGCAACTCATACCGGATCTTGTTGCAGCAAGATTCGGTGAGTGAGGTAGCAGCGCAAACTTCCAGGCTGCCGAATTTCAGATCCTGGCCAAACGGAATTCCCGTAAGGCGGGCGGGGAATTTGTTGGCGATTTTCCGTTTGAACCCGCTGTCGGTGCTAACGATCAGGGAATCGCCTACATTAACGGCTTTTAGATTTAACGTGAGGTTGTAATGCGGGAAAATCCCGTTGGTAATGCATTCAATCTCGGAAACCTTCAAGTCGCTGATAGCGCAGGCGGGCGGGCCAGGCAGCTCATACTGGACCTTGTTGCAGCAATACACCGTGAGCGGAGTAGCCGAACAGACTTCCAGAATGCCATTCTTCGAATCCTGGCCAAATGGAATCCCCGTCAGGCGCACCGGGAACTTGTTGGCGATTTTCTTTTTAAAGCCGCTATTCGTAGTTACAAAAAGGGAGTCCCCGGCATTGACCGCCTTCAGGTTGAGGGTCAGATTGTAATGGCGGGTGGTTCCGGTCGTGACGCACTCAATTTCCGTTACCTTCAGATCGCTGATCGAACAGGCCTGTGGCCTGCAAGGCAGCTCAAACTTGACGGTTCCGCAGCACGGCGGGTATATTTTAAGGAAGGAACAAACGTAGATAGCCGCGCTGCCACCGTTGGCAGGGACGGGAATATTTTCCAGGCGGATCGGGGACCCATTGGCAGCCACTACCTTGCGGAATCCGCTATTGGTTTCAATAACCAGGGAGTCGCCTGCATTCAGGGCTGTCCAATACAACTTGACGCTATAGTACTTGCCGTCTTCACTGCATTTGATGTCGTCTGCTTTAACATCGAGGATGGAGCAGAGCTCCGGTTTACAAGGCGTTTCAAACCGGATGCTGGCGCAGCAAGGCGCAAAGCCGGCAGGATCGGTCGTTGGGTAGGGAGAAGGCTGTTTGTCCGCACAAACTTCAATGACGTGGATAAGGGAATTGGTCGTAAGGCCAGGAATCCCTTCAAAGCGCGCCGGGAAGTCTTTTACCGCAACGCGTTTTTTGATGCCGCCCGGCAGGTAAACCGTCAGGGTGTCGCCCGCATTTTCGGCGATCAGGTTCAGGGTTAACCCATAGGTGCGGCCCAGGCTATCGCATTTGAGGTCGGTTACCTTCAGGTCGCGGATAGAACATATCGGCGGTTTGCAAGGCGCCTCAAACCGGACGCTCGCGCAGCAGGGAATAATGACGGCAGGTTCAATCCCCGAGCCGGGCTGCCGTTCGCCGCAAACTTCTATGGTCTGCCAAAGGCTATTGGCGGTGTTCCATGCCGGAATTCCTTCAAAGCGGGCCGGGAAATCTTTGGCGGCCACGCGTTTTTTAATCCCGCCAGGCAGGAGCACGGTCAGGGTGTCGCGGGTGTTCTCGGCCGTGAGGCCAAGGGTAAGGCTGAAGGTCCGTCCCAGGCTGTCGCATTTGAGGTCGTACACCTTCAGGTCGCGGATCGTGCATGCCGGAGGCCGGCAGGGTACCTGGTAGCGAACCTTGGCGCAGCACTCGGAAAGATCGTCGTTGGAGTCGTCGGTATCGTCGTCGGTATATGTATCGGCGCAAACCTCAAGGGTCTCCGTCAGGCTGCTGGACGCTGGGTTCAGGGGAATACCCTCCAGGCGGACCGGCAGGTTCTTCACCGCGATGCGTTTTTTGTATTTGCCGCCAGCGATGGATACGGTCAGGGAATCTGCCGTGTTTTGGGCTTTGAGATTCAGGGTAAGGCTATAGGAGTTGCCCGTGCTGTCGCACTGAAGATCGGTCACCTTCACCTCGCTCAGCTTGCAGCCGGAAGGATCGTCTTCCCGGTCGAAACAGATATTGTCCAAACCGAATTCTTGCCCACCGATGAAGACCGAGTCAATGGGGCCAACCAGGCAAAGCGTGCCGTTTTCCAGGGTTCCTGGAGTTCCAGGAACAAAATAGGCCACCACTCCTTCGGCCAGGGTGTCCTTGTCCAGTTCGGACAAGCTTTTAACCACATACGTTTTGCCTTTATTGACGCGGATGTTTTCTTCCCCGCCCCGTCGGCAAAATCGAAGCAAACTTTCCGGACGGGGCCTTTGACGTCTTTTTCCTTGGTGAAATCAAACTTCAGATTGATGTTGGAAACAAAAAGGGCATGGTCTTTGGCGCCGGGGAAGAAGTTTGGGAACAACGACTTGGTCACCTCGGCATATTCATACCCCGTTGTTCCGTTATCGTAAAGGAAGGAATCCAGCGATACATAAACGCTGTCTTCTAAAAAGATGACCTCTCCCGGCTTGTGGGCGCCTTTTCCAAATTTTTTCCCGACGGGGAGCCGTTCGAACTGGATGCAATCGTCGTCTTCACATTCCACGATTTTGGCGACAATATCCAAACAGCAATCGGGCAGTTGGGGTAGGCAAACCTTGATGGTAACCACCAACCCGCTGGCCGGAATCGCCGGGAGCGGGTACTGGAACGGAAGCTGGCGGAGGTCAAAATAGCCCTTAAATCCTTCAAACTCGATGGCGACCATGGACGAATCCAGGCCGAGGTCCTCAAAGCTGAGGTTGGGGTCGTCTTCGAGGGTAAGGCGGGCAACGCCATAGCAAATCTCGATCTTGGCGTAAATGCGGCCTTCCAGCGGACAAACCGGCCCGCAGTTGTACGGGATGCGGCGGGAGATTTGGCAATCGGGGTTGATGGCATCGTAAACGGTAAAATCGTATACGCCCGTGTTGGTCAGTTGGATGGGGCCGATTTTAGGGAACGCTTGGTCGTAGGAAAAAGGCCCGTATACTTTGCCCTGGGATTTGACGTAGTAGCCTTTTTCTCCGGTATGTTCCGCGTCGAACTTGATCTGGGCGTAGAAAATTCCGTTTGGGGTGCAAGGCAGGGGATATACTACCAGCTCTTTGAACTGGCAAACGTCGTCGGTCGTGGTCGTCGTTTGAATACACAGATTGTCGATAACCAGGTGTTCGCCTCCGATCAGCAGCGTCTTGATGGGGCCGTCGATGCAGAGCCTCCCGGTTTGGCCGTTGCCTGAGGAGTCGATTTCCACCCAGGCTTTAATCTTGCCCTGGTTAAAGGTAGAGTCATTAAGCTGTTCAAACGTCTTCAGTACCAGGATGGATTCTCCGTTAATGGAGATATTCTTTACGCCCTCCAGGGAGAAGAAATCAAGGCATAGCGATCCGATGGCGGCGCCGCTAACGCTGAAATCAAATTCCACGTTGGCGCCGAGCATTTGGAGCGCCCGCTTTTCCCTTTGGGGAAGTCCCCGTCCAGCGAATCCGGATCGACCACCACGGCTTTATGACCAGTTGCGGTAGTCGGGGAGGTGAACGAACGCAATCGGGCGATCACCCAAGGTTCTTTGACGATCACCTGATCGGCAGGAGAAGCGCTCAGAAGGGAAAAGGTCCTGCCCTTTTCCAGGTTGTCAAAGGTAATGCAAGGCGGTTGGGCTGTCAGGGGAAGGGCCAGCCACAAAAACAGGATGGTTAGTGGGATAATGGTTTGGTAATGCTTGTTCATGGTATGCACCTTTAGAACTTTCAGGTAAAATTTTCCTCTCGATACAAAAGTCTTAACTCTTTTTCCATCAAAGAAGAACGATTTCGCGGTTTTTTTGGGAAAAGCATTGAAAAAACAACGTTGATTATTTTTTTATTAAAATGAAAATCAGTTTATTGCGATATAAAATATAGGCTAAAAAATTGAATTTTTGAACGACAATATTTTCATCCGAACTTTGGAAAAATGCCGAAAAAAGACCTGAGAAGGTTCAGGGATTTTTCCAGGTCTCCTTATTTCAACAAGCATAAGGATTTACGCCGGCTGATCGACTATCTGTGGCGCATTCATCCTCGTTTTGACGAAAAAACCTGTGAAAAGCAACGGCTTTTTCAGGAGGCATTTGGGGCAGATGTGTTTGACGAGGGGAAACTGGCGCCTTTGCTTACGTACGGCCGGAGGTTGCTGGAAGAATTCTGGGTGTATGAAGAGATGAGCCAGGACCCTTTCCAAAAGCAACTGTACCTGTTGCAGGGCCTCCGCAAGCGGGAGTTATTTCCCCATTACGCCAAGCAAGTTAAGAAAATTCAGGAACAATGGAAAGCGGATGCTTCCCAGGATACGGAAACCTATTACCGGGCCTTTCGGCTGGACCGGGAAGCCGTGTTGTACAATCACCAGATCGAACGCCACGACGATGAACTGCTTTACCAGGCCAAGCAGGAAAACCTCGATCGGTTTTATATTCTGGAAAAGCTCATGGACGCTTGCGAGATCAGCGTCCGGCAAAAATTCTTCGCACCGGGGTGCAGCTGCGCCTGCTGGACGCTGTGCTCCAGTCGATCGAAACGGATAAAGAAGGGTTTGAGCAGGTGCCGGCCATTGCCACGTACTACCGGATCTATCTGATGCTGACGCAGGAACCCCCGGCGTTTTATCAGGAAGCCCTTCTGTCTTTCCGCCAGAACAGCCGCTTTTTTTCCCGGGACGAGCTGATTGGGATGTACAACCACTTCATGAACTATTGCATCGCCCGCATTAACCGGGGCGAGTCGGCATTTTTGGAAGAGATTTTCACCCTGTATGGGTTTCAACTGGAACAGGGATTGTTGCTGGAAGAAGGCATTTTGTCGGAATGGGACTATAAAAACATCGTCACTACCGGCATTCGGTTAGGCAAACTGGAATGGGTGCTCGATTTTATTGAAACGTATAAATCCAAATTAAACCCGGAAGTCGTTGAGAATGCCTACCGGTTCAACCTGGCCTCCTGTTGTTACGCGATGGGACAATACGACCGCGTACTCGACTTGCTGATTCAGGTGGAATACAGCGATTTGCGGTACAGTCTGGGCGCCAAAGCGCTTCTGCTGCGCACCTACTACGACCTGGAAGAGTTCGAGCCCTTATTCTCCCTGGCGGAATCCTTCCGTCAGTATCTGCAACGCAACAAGTTGCTTGCGGATGTACGGCGGGTCGGGTATTACAATATGTTTAAAATCGCCCGCAAAGCAGCCCAGCTCAAGTCGAGGCTGGATTACCTGAAACCAGACAAAGCCAAAACCGAGCTTGAGAAAATCAAAAAAGACATGCGTCAAACAGCCGATATCTACAACCGAAGCTGGCTGGAAGAAAAGGTCGCCGACCTGGAAGCCGCCATCGTTTAGACGCTATTCTTCCTGAAGCGCTTGCTCTTCCATCGATTTGAGGTATTTATTCAGGCGCTCCATCGGCCTCGGGATAGCCACCCTCCCCGAACGGACAAACTCGTAAATCCCCAGTTCCTTGAGCTCGGTCAGCAATTCCTCCGTCTCTTCGGCATGTCCGGTCTTTTCAATGATGAGATACTCCGGTTCGATCTCCAGAATGCGGGCATTGTGCTTGCGGACAATTCGTTCCACCCCGGCGCCATGCATGAAAATCGAGGTAGGCACCTTATACAGTGCGATTTCCTGAAAAACGATCTCGTCGTTTTCGTAGTAAAACGCTTTGAGCACGTCGATCTGTTTTTCCAACTGGGCTACGAGCTTGCGGACCATGTCTTCCTCTACCTTGACCACGATGGTGAACCGGTGGATGCCCGGCATGGAAGATTTGGAAGTCGTGAGCGTTTCAATGTTCACGTGCCTGCGGGTGAAAACGGATACCACCCGGGAAAGGAGGCCGGTTTGGTTTTCCGTGAATACGGTCAGGGTATATACTTTGGGCATAAAGCGCTTATTGGAAAGGTGAATTATTTCTTTATCGGTTCCAGCACAATCTCATCTACGGCATATCCTGCAGGCACCATGGGGAACACATTGTCTTCCTGAAGAACCTGCACATGCAGCAAGTAAGGACCAGGGTGGGCGAGCATTTCAGCCACGGCCGGCTTGAGTTCTTCCGGGCGGCTGATTTTTTTGCCTGGGACTCCAAAGCCCTCTGCGATTTTGATGAAATCCGGGTTTTGGAGCTCTACCGAGGAATAGCGCCGTTCGTGGAACAGCTCCTGCCACTGCCGGACCATCCCAAGGAAGTTGTTGTCGAGCAGGATGATTTTCACCCCCACCTTCCATTGGGCGCACATGCCCAGTTCCTGAATGGTCATCTGGAAGCCGCCATCGCCGATAAACGCGACCACCTGCTTGTCCGGCTGGGCGACCTTGGCGCCAAAGGCGGCGGGGAGGCCAAAGCCCATGGTGCCTGCGCCTCCGCTGGACACCCACTGGTTGGTGTCGCGGTAACAATAATACCGGGCGGCAATCATTTGGTGCTGGCCAACGTCGGTGGCAACGATGGCCATGCCATTGGTCTGATCAGACACTTCTTTGACCGCCATGGCCATGCGGATCTCTCCGCTTTCCGACGGGGTAAGGTCGCGGGAAATAACCTTCTCCTGTTCAATGCGGGCGTATTCCTTGAATCCTTGCACCCATTCGGGATAGGATTTGGGCTCGACCATGGGAAGCAGCTTGGCGAGCGCTACCTTGGCGTCGGACAGGATAGGCACATGGGCGTGCACGTTTTTGCTGATCTCGGAAGGATCGATTTCGATATGGATCACCTTAGCCTGTTTGGCATAGCGGGCCAGGTTGCCGGTAACGCGGTCGTCGAAACGCATCCCAATAGCGATCAGGACGTCGCATTCGTTTTGCTTGACGTTTGGGCCGTAGTTGCCATGCATTCCCAGCATACCCATGTGCAGCGGGTGGTCGCTGGGAAGCGAAGAAAGCCCGTGTATGGTGCACCCAACCGGAATGCCCGTTTTTTCGACGAAGAGCCGGAATTCCTCCTGGGCATGGGCGATCTGGATGCCGTGGCCAGCCAGGATCATCGGTTTCTGAGCGTTGTTGATCAGGGCGGCGGCTTCCTCAAGCACTTCGGGGTTGACCTTGGGATTGGGGTGGTAGCTGCGGATATAGTTTTGGCGGGAATACGCAAAGTCAAACCGCTCGTTCTGGGCGTTTTTGGTGATGTCAATGACGACAGGGCCGGGCCGGCCGGAATTGGCCACAAAAAACGCTTTGGCAAAAACGGAGGGGATGTCTGACGCCTTGGTGATCTGGAAGTTCCACTTCGTCACCGGCATGGTGCAGTTGATTACGTCCGTTTCCTGAAAGGCGTCGGTACCGAGGAGGTGGCTGGCTACCTGTCCGGTGACGCAAACCAGCGGAGTGGAGTCGAGGAGCGCATCGGAAAGCCCGGTGACCAGGTTGGTGGCGCCAGGCCCGGAGGTGGCGAAACAAACGCCGGTTCTGCGCGTGACGCGGGCGTAGCCTTCAGCGGCATGGATGGCGCCTTGCTCATGCCGGGGGAGGATATGCCGGAGCCGGTCCTGGTAGTCGAACAGGGCGTCGTATATCGGCATAATAGCGCCACCGGGGTAACCGAAAATCGTGTCTACGCCCTCGTACAGCAGGCAGCGGAGAACGGCTTCCGCGCCGGTGATGGTTTCGGGAGCGGCCTGCGGATGGGCCCCAGTGGTTTGATTAGCTGCCAGTTCGGTTGGCTTCATGGTTTTGATGGTTTGGCTAAGGAAAAGGAGGTTATTCAAACTGATCGGTTACGCAGCCTTCGCTGGCGGAGGATACCTGATGGGCATATTTTCGAAGCAGGCCGCTGGTCGCAGGAATGGGCGGGGTCGTCCAGGAAGCCCTTCTTTCGGCAATTTCTTCCATGGAAAGCCGGGCTTCCAGCCGGTTGTTGATGGCGTCGATAGTGATCCAGTCCCCATCCCGAAGCAGAGCGATCAGCCCTCCGGCCTGGGCTTCGGGAGTGATGTGCCCCACGACAAAGCCGTGGGTCCCGCCGGAAAACCGCCCGTCGGTAATCAGCGCCACTTTGTCGCCTAGTCCTTCGCCCATAAGCGAGGAGGTGGGCTTGAGCATTTCGGGCATCCCGGGAGCGCCTTTGGGGCCGCAATAGCGAATGACCACCACATCGCCCGCCTGGATCTTTTTGGCGCCAATCGCTTCATTGACGGCTTCTTCTCCGTCGAAAACGCGGGCAGGGCCTTCAAAGAGTTCGCCTTCTTTTCCGGTAATCTTGGCTACGGCGCCTCCTTCGGCGAGGTTCCCGTAGAGGATTTGAATATGCCCTTGCGGTTTGATGGGGTCGGCAAAA
The DNA here is from genome assembly GCA_016713275.1 of Haliscomenobacter sp. Taxonomy (GTDB): domain Bacteria; phylum Bacteroidota; class Bacteroidia; order Chitinophagales; family Saprospiraceae; genus JADJPL01. Next base: position 172,064 of record JADJPL010000004.1, on the reverse strand, counting down.
GGCCGGATAATCGCTTGCCCGGAAGCCAGGTCAGGTACTTCTGCCAGGTTTTCGGCCAGCGTCTTGCCGGTTACGGTGAGGCAATCCCCGTGCAGGTATCCGGCTTCGAGCAGCATTTTCATCACTCCGGGCACGCCGCCAACCTCGTAAAGGTCTTCCATGACGTACTTTCCGCTGGGCTTCAGGTCGGCGAGGAACGGCGTGCGGTCGCTAATGCGCTGGAAGTCGTCGATAGTCAATTCGACGCCCACTGCTTTGGCCATAGCAATTAAGTGCAAGACGGCGTTGGTGGAACCGCCCAGGATGGTGACCACGGTGATGGCATTTTCAAACGCCTTTCGGGTCATAATGTCTCTGGGTTTGATGTCGCGTTCGAGCAGCAGACGCATAGCGGCCCCGACCTTCAGGCATTCTTCCTTTTTCTCGGCGCTGTTGGCGGGAATAGAGGAATTAAACGGCAAACTCATGCCCATGGCTTCAATCGCGGAAGCCATGGTGTTGGCGGTGTACATGCCTCCGCAGGCGCCCGGGCCGGGGCAGGCGTGCCGGATGACTCCCTGGAAATCCGCTTCCTCGATCGCGCCGGCGATCTTCTGCCCAAGGGCTTCAAACGCGGAAACGATATCCAGTTTTTTACCGGCATGGCACCCCGGGCTGATCGTTCCTCCGTAGAACAGCAACGCAGGGCGGTTGAGCCGCCCGATGGCGATCATCGCCCCCGGCATGTTTTTGTCGCAGCCCGTTACGGCTACTACCGCGTCGTACCATTGGGCGGAGACGACCGTTTCGATGGAGTCGGCGATGATATCCCTCGACGGAAGCGAATAGCGCATCCCTGAAGTGCCCATAGAAATCCCATCGCTTACGCCGATCGAATGAAAAATCAACCCGACCAAATCATTCGCCCAAACCCCTTCCTTAATCCATGCGGCGAGCTGATTGAGGTGCATGTTGCAGGTGTTGCCTTCCCATCCATTGCTGGCAATGCCCACCTGGGCTTTGAGGAGGTCGGCTTCGGTGAGGCCGATGCCGTACAACATGGCTTGAGCGGCGGGTTGGGTTTGATCCTGGGTAATCCGGCGGCTATATGGATTCAATTCCGGCATAAAGGCAGCATTTTGTCAGGGTAGGCAACTCTGTTTCCCGCTTCGGGCAGGGAGGTACCAGAAGGAGGCAGAGGCCGGCGCCTGTTTTGTTTAGTATGAAAAACGGAAGAAATCCGGGCTTTTTCCCGGTAAGGTTCAAAGGTAACCCTCTTGGTAAGAACGGAAAATTTAATTGAAGCCGGGATTACGACGAGAGAACCCGGTGTTTTTCTTTATAAGAACAAGAAAAACAGAGCGTTGTGAATTCTTTTCTTACGAATTGGAACAGGCGTTACCGGTGGATTTGCACCCCGATGCGGATCCCGGCATAGATCAGGGTCAGCGGGCTTTCGTTATGAGTGACCCGGTCGCCAATGCTGATATCCCGGGCAATGGATTCTTCCAGTCCGGGCCAGATGGCGTTGGGAAAATACCGGACGCCTGCATAAGGCGTGATGGTCATTCGCTTGGAAACCCCCAGGTCCAGTCCGGCGCCCAGCGCAAGGCTTGGATTGGTGGAGCGTCCTTTATACAGGACCTCCGTGGTTTTGACATTCCCATAAATCAGGGAATAGCCAGGGGAAAGCTGGAGGAAAAGCCCCTTGGTGAGGGTATTGCCGCTTTTGGACCAGGTAGGACAGTCGCAATCGCCTTTCAGGTCCAGGATATAAACGTTGACGTTGAGGAAGCCGCTGTAAAACCGGGCATCCAGGTCGCCGAGGTCGATCACATCTGCCTGGTAGGCGGCAAAGTGAAGTTCCGGCAAAAACTCAATGCGCGTGTTGGGCAGCCGGAAGGCGTAGTCGATGCCTGCCGACCAGCCGGTACCCGGCAATTCCGTTACCCGGTTGTTGCTCCGGTCCAGAATATTCCACTCCGGCGCATTGGTAAACTGGATTCCTCCATGGAAGCCCAACTGGGCGTGCAGGGATACCTGAATCAAAAGAAAACCGAGAAAGGGCAGATTGAACTTCATAGCGCCGGGCGTGTTTAAAGGCTCATTAGCATTAACGGCGGAACCTGCGTTCTAAGTATACGTCCCTTCGCCTGGTTTTTGCATGGAGGATAGCCGCTAGGGGCTGTCTCAAAAGACCAATCTTTGCCACCGGCATGAAATTTTATTTTCTTTTTTCAATTCTAATAAAAAATTGCAGAGCAATTTTTTATTAGAATTGAAAAAAGAAAATATTTTTTGGCCGCCAGGAGCGAAGACGGTCTTTTGAGACAGGCCCACTGGGAGGCGCGCAACCGCATGCACAAAACCTGGCTGCGCGAAGTTTATATGTCCAGATTCCCTATCTTTGATTTTACTAACGCAACTACATGAAGACAAAAACGCTTCAACGGGATAAGGTCAATGTCATTACCCTGGGTTGTTCGAAAAACCTGGTCGATTCCGAGAACCTGATCACCCAGCTTCGGGGGAACGACTTCGAGGTAGCCCACGACAGCAACGAGGAGGCGAATATTGTTATCGTCAATACCTGCGGGTTTATCGATCTGGCCAAGGAGGAGTCTGTAAACACTATTCTGGATTACGCCGAGCGAAAAAAACGGGGGGAACTCGATAAGTTATTCGTCACAGGGTGCCTTTCCCAGCGTTACAAAGACGACCTGGAACAGGAAATCCCGGAAGTTGACGCCTATTTTGGCACTCTGGAGTTGCCTTCCCTGCTGGCCCGCCTGAACGCCGATTACAAGTACGAATTGCTGGGCGAGCGCCAAATCACTACTCCGGGGCACTATGCGTTCCTGAAAATATCCGAAGGCTGCAACCGCACCTGCTCTTTTTGCGCTATCCCGTTGATGCGGGGCAAGCACGTTTCCCGGCCTATCGAAGAACTCGTTCGGGAAGCCCAAAACCTGGCCCGCTTTGGAGTCAAAGAATTGATCCTGATTGCTCAGGAATTGACTTATTACGGGCTGGACCTCTACAAAACCAGGGAACTTCCCCGCCTGCTCCACGCCCTGGCCGATGTGGAGGGCATTGAATGGGTCCGGCTGCACTACGCCTACCCAAGCAAATTCCCGCTGGAGGTCTTTGACGTCATGGCGGAACGAACCGAAATCTGCAACTACCTGGATCTTCCTCTGCAGCACGCCAGCAACGCGGTGCTCGAACGGATGCGGCGGCAGATCACCCGGGAAGAAACCCTGGAACTGATCGCGGCAGCGCGGCAAAAAGTGCCCGGAATCAGCCTTCGGACAACGATGCTCGTTGGGTTTCCCGGAGAAACCGAGGAGGAGTTTGACGAACTGCTTGAATTCGTCCGTCACGCGGAATTCGACCGCTTGGGTGTGTTTCAGTATTCGCACGAAGAAGATACCCGCGCTTACGAACTGCCAGACGATGTGCCCGCCGAGGTTAAGGCTGACCGGGCGAACCGCGTGATGGAAATCCAGGAGGGAATTTCCTACCGCAAAAACCTGGCCAAGGTCGGCAAGGTTTTCAAGGTGTTATTCGACCGGAAAGAGGGCGAATACTTTGTCGGCCGCACCGAAGGCGATTCCCCCGAGGTCGACAACGAAGTGCTGGTAGAGGCCGCTACCAACTATGTGCGCATCGGCGATTTCGCTACCGTACGCATCACGGATGCAACGGAATACGACCTTTTCGGAGAAGTGGCGCAAGGAGGTTGATAAACCATAGCCCCGCAACGAACAGCATGGTGTATTCCAGGTAGAAATTGGGTTCGGTTCCCGTAGTGATATCGTCCAAAGCGGCGAACGAAAGGACAAGTACCGCGATAGAAACCAACAGGATAGCCCATCTGGGCAGGAAGTTTGTCCTCATGCTTTTTGGGTTTAAATGCGATCAAATTCAATTTCCAATTTCATAACGTATCCGGACGGCGACAATTTTGCATTCCTTTGGATTTAACCTTACGGAATAGTAAACCAAAGCCTGCCGGAATTCTTTATTATCACAATGAACCAAAGCAACGAACGGTTTTTTGAACAGGTACACAACCCGGTAAAACAAGCCCTGGCGGTTTTTGCCGGTGTAGTTGCGCTCAACTTGATTGGATTGGCTATCCGAAGCGTTGATCTATTGGATATCGGCGACCGGTTTCCGTGGATGGTGGCCGCTTCCTTTATGCTGTTTTTTGCGGTGTTCAACAGCCTGTTTTCCCTTTCCGCTAAAAGCATGGCGCTTTATTGGCGGGCTTCGATCTATAGCTACCTCGGGCTGGCGACCGCCTCGGGCTTACTCGCCTGGGCGATCTCTTCGCTCCCCATTTCCGCAGCCGGTTCGTACCGGTGGATCTATATCGTCGTCACCATCGGCTACCTGATCTTCCTTAGCCTGATGGCCACGATCCGATCTATCGTCGAATTCGCCCAGCGGGAAGAGTGGAACCACCCCCGGATACGGCAACGGCCGAAAAGGAAGTAGAGGAAGTAGAGGATGTAGAGGATGTAGAGGATGTAGCGATGTAACCCTATATCCTGAAATATCGCAACTCCGTAACCCCGCAACTCCGTAACCCCGCAACTCCGTAACCCCGCAACTTCCGCAACTCCGCAACTTCGCAACTTCGTAACTCCGCAACCCCGTAACTTCGTAACCCCGCAACCCCGTAACTCCGTAACTTAAAAAATATGCGTCTATTATTGATCTTTCTATTCATGGGCTTGCTTAGCGGGTGCAATCAGGCCCAGGACAGCGCTCGGGGCCAGAACCAAACGGCCAAGCGGGTATTTATCAATTTGGCAGGGGATACGGTGCGGCCGGTCATCCGGACGGAGGAGGAGTGGAAACAGGTCCTTTCGCCGGAGTCTTACCAGGTCCTGCGGCATTCTGCCACCGAATGCGCGTTTACTGGCGCGTTGTACGAAAACCACGAAAAAGGGGTTTATTTGTGCGGCGGGTGCAGCTTGCCCTTATTTTCCTCAGGTACGAAGTTTGAGTCGGGAACGGGGTGGCCGAGCTTTTTTCAGCCTTACCGAAAGGATCACATCGAAGAATTGCGCGACGTATCTTACGGCATGGTGCGCATAGAGGTTCTCTGCGCCCGTTGCGGAGGGCATTTGGGGCACGTGTTTGAGGACGGGCCAGCGCCTACGGGGCTCCGGTATTGCATTAATTCCGCCTCCCTGGAATTTGTGCCGGAAGAAAAAGAGAAAAGGAAGAATTGTTTTCAAAGACCAAAGGAGGTCAGCATGCTGGCCTCCCTTTTTCTTTAGTTCTTCTCCTTATCGAAGTGGTATACGAATAAATCGCAGCAAGGATCGCTCAGAACCAGATGCGATGCATCCACTTCCACTTTTTTGTCGGGGTCTTCAAAAGGAAGTACGAAGGAAGAAATCGGATTGGGATTGAACTCAATCCAGTCCTCCTGATCTTTTTTGAACAGCGAATAAGCGCCTTTGGTGAGCAGCGAATCTCCTTTTAACAGGCGGTATTCGGTAGCGTTGACAAAATACAGGGTGTTGAATCCGGGGTCGTATCCCTGCCCGGAAAAGCCTCCGCTAACGCTTTCCAACACCCATTTTCCGCTCAGGGAGTCGGTGAGGGGGTCGTTTTCCTCGTTGTCGCAAGCGGAAAAGGCGAACAGGAAAACAGCCAGCAAGCTGAAGAGCGCCCGGAGGGGCCATCGGTGGTTTGTACGCATCATCGGGTAATTTTTAAGATTAGACTTGTTGCGACGGGATCATCGCGGGTTTAAAATGGCTATTTTCCGCCCACACTGCGCCTTTTTTCGGTTACTTAGCCCGGCTATGCTCCCTCAAAAAGCCTTCGTGTGGACAGAAAATAGCTCATTTTTCCCACCACGCTGACCCGTCGCAACAAGTCTATAAAATAATCCGGCTGCGTGTTTGCCGGTTATTAGTCAGACGTGCGTTTTGGGGGAAAGGGTTGGCGCGGAGCAGGACTTTATTTCATTCGGTTTTTTTCGCCGGTTTGGTTTCTTTATTCTCCCTTTGTTTACGGGCTTTCTTCTGTTCGTTATTGCTTTCGTAAATGCAATAATTTTCATAGTAGACCGGATCTTTCTCCGCCCAGATATCCTTTCCTATGTCGCAGAGGACGACCAGTTCCTGGTAGAGTTTATTGCCTTGTTCGGTACGGCGTTCGACGGCGATGTCGCGGTCGGCGACTTTGTCCTGCTGGATATTGAGGGCGGTTTCAAACTCCTGAGCGGCATCGGAGATGCGTTTCAGAATATTTTCATTCACGCCAACGTCGGCCAGGAAGTCCATTTGCTGCCGGGCGACGCGCACCACGCGGCGGCCGCAGAAGAGGAGTTGGGGGTCGGTCATGTCGCCCAGTTTGGCGGTACCGAATTTCCGGTAGCGGCCGGTCCGGTTGTTGAACTTCATGGCCACGCGGGTCATCAGGCTGCGGATGGCCGTTTTGAGCTTTTCTGCCGCCGCATCTTTTTTCTCTGTTACGATCATCTGGTCTCCTACCATCTCGTCGTCGTCGGGCAGGGCGTGAAACTGGTCGCACAAAGCTTTGATCGCTTTGAGCCGGTCCATGCCGTATCCGTAATGCTCGAACAGCTTGATGTCGCGATAGGCATATTTAATGCGCTCCAGGGCCTGGACGTACAGGTCGGCGTCCGGAAAATTATATTGGCGGTTGCTGGGTTGCTTTTTCATAACGGCTTGATATGCTGTTTTATACAAAAGTAAGCCGCTTTTTTTGAAACAACAAGTTTGTTGACGAAAAAAATCTTTTTAGGTAATTAAATAAAATTTTACCTTTTTAACACTTTCTTTTTATTTTAAATTAATTTCAGAAAAAAACACCCACTTTTAGCGACGCCTCCGGGTTCAGGAAGGGAAGGGTATAGGTCTTCTGGTCGACGGGGACATCCTGATCGCCTCCGATTCTTAGGCTAAGTCCTGCCCAGGGAGACAGGTAAATGGAGGAGAACAGAGGGAGATGGTAGCCGAGACTCCCATTGGCCAGTACATTATTGAACCGGACGGGTTCGATTCGGGCTTCTGTTTGAATGGTACTCTTCCAGTATACCAGGCCGCCTCCAATCCACCAGCCTGCCCACCCGGGTTTCAGAAAGCGGTCGGCCACCGCGGCATAAGCGGTAATGTGGTGGTTGGTAAATCCTTTCTGGGTGAACCAATCCGGTTTGTTGACATCCGCCGTCAGCAAACGGATTCTCCAGAGGCCTTTACCCGCCCAACCGGCGGCAAAATAACCGCCGGTTAGGTAGGGGGAGGGCATCGGCTTCAAGCCCGAAATTCCAGCGGGTGGAAGCCGGCTCGGATTGAGCTGCCAAACCGGTTGCCGAAGCAACGGAAACAAGGGTTGCCAGGAAGCGTAATTTCCAGTGACGCATAATGGGTAATTTTTTCTCAAGATAATCATCCTTGCGCACCCTGGTAACCCGGATTGAAAGGAAAGCGCCCGGTTAAACCCCAATTTTTTCCACTTTTGGTTTTTTTGCTGTTTCGGCCGCTTGGACTGCGTCTTCCCTGTTTTCGCCTTCTTCCTTTGGCCAGATGTGAAATCCTCCGGTGGCCCCTGGGAGGGTCCACATCCCCCAGATGCCATTTTCGTCGGCGTGCCCCTGGTACTGGACGGTATGGGTAGGGTAATATTTGACCATCGCGCATTGAAGCGCCGCAGTGTCGTACGTCCCGCGCCAGATAAAGTCATTGACATCATCGCTGCCGCCGCCGGTAATGATCCCATCGTTGAACTGAAACCAAATCTCCATGCGGTGCTGATGGGTGTCGAAGGGGTAGAGGTAAAATCCTTCCCATTCTCCGCTGGGAAAAAGAGGGTGCGTTTCTGCCATAAAAAAAGGTTATGGAGTCCATAACCCTTTATCTCCTTTGGAAGTTCCCTTCAGGAAGAACAGGTTAATGGGCAACGCCAGGTGCTTAGGAAAACACTTCCTTGAGGTCGACGACCAGTTCGGGAAAAATATGCGGGGTAAGCTGGTCGTCTTCGATGGCGGGTGCGAGCCCGTAGAATTGCCCTTGGGCATTGAGTACGAATTGGATAACCACTTTTTCTGCAGGATTGACGATCCAATATTCGCGGACGCCGGCCTCTTCATACACGCGGAATTTTTCGCGCATTTCCATACGGCTGTTGCCCGGCGACAGGATTTCAATTACCCAGTCGGGGGCGCCGTTGCAGCCTTGCTCGTCGAGTTTACGCTCGTCGCAAAGGACGCAAAGGTCGGGTTGGACTACGGTGGCGTCGCGTCCTTTTTTGTCGGGTACGGGAAGGCGGACGTCAAAGGGAGCAACGAAAACCTGGCAGGAGCGCTGTCGAAAAAAACTTAGCAAAGCAAAGTTTAAGGCTTGGGAGGCGCGCTGGTGCGCCATATTCGGCGCCGGGCTCATCCTGAAAATGCGCCCTTTGATGAGTTCCACGCGCTCCTGAAAATGCCACAACAGATAATCGGTATACGTGTAGCTGCCTTCCGGGTCGAGGTCGGCAAAGTTGGTGACGATGTTGGGCGTTGCGGCAGAACTCATTGCGCCTTGGTTGTTTTTATAAAAATAAGGTTTTGTATAGTAAAAAACAAACGCACGCAGTGCAGGTAATAGCTTCTACCTACCAACAAATCTCCCCAACCAGATAGCTCTTCGCCTCGCCCGAAATATTCACCCGGTCTCCTGCCAACGCACACTCCAGATAGCCAATCCGCGCGCCTCCCTGCACCGCTGTCAGGGTATTCCGCCCCAGGATGTCGGCCCAATACGGCGTCAGCAGCGTGTGCGCTGAGCCGGTGACGGGGTCTTCGTCGATGCCGTAGGTGGGGAAGAAACACCGGGACGCGATGTCGGTATCGGTTCCGATGGTCGTGACGATCAGCCCCCGGGTGTCTAATTGCCGCATCAGCGCAAAGTCGGGCTGCAACCCATCCAGGGCGGCTTTGGATTCGATCCGCACCAGGATATCGTCCAGCCCATGGCACATATCCAGCGGCTGGACGCCCAAAATGCGTTCAATAAGCTCCGTATCCGCCCCGCCTGGTTTCGGAAAATCCGCCGGGAAATCCAGCACCAGCCGGGTTCCTTCCTTGTGAACCCTCAACTCCCCGGCCAAAGCCTGGAACCGGATTTCATTTCCTTCATACCCAAGGTGTTCAAAAAGCACATGCGCCGAAGCCAGCGTCGCATGCCCGCAGAGCCGGACTTCTTTCGCCGGGGTGAACCACCGCAAGTGATAATGATCCCCTTTATCCACAAAATAAGCCGTTTCGGAAAGGTTGTTCTCCGCAGCGATGTGTTGCAAAAGTTCATCCGGCAGCCATTCCGCCAATGGTACCACCGCCGCCGGGTTTCCCTGGAAAACGGATTTGGCAAAAGCGTCGATTTGGTAAAGGGTCATTTTGAGGATGTTGATGATGTAGAGGATGTAGAGGATGTAGAGGATGTAGAAATACATCCTTTACATCCTTTCCGTCCTCTACATCCTAAATTTGAACCAGGTATTTGTTTTTCTTTCCGTTTTCGATCATCAGGTAGCGGTGGTGGAGGAGTTCGGTGGCGGGAACAACCGCTTCGTGGGAGGTGATTTTTTCCTTGTTCACGCTGATGGCGTTGTTCTGGATCGCCCTGCGGGCTTCTCCCTTGGAGGCAGTGATAGGGGTCAATTCCGCGAGCAGGTCGAGGATTGGGACGCCATTTGCGATGGCCTCTGCAGGAATCGTATACGAAGGGATCTCCTGGGCGACGGTGGCGAGCTCTTCTTCGCTCAGGTGTACGAGTTCGTCTCTGCCGGCGTTGCGCCCGAAGAGGAGTTCGGTGACATTGAGGACGGAGCGGTAAGCATCTTCTCCGTGAATCCGGACAGTGAGCTCTTCGGCCAGGAGGCGTTTCAGTTCCTGGGGGGTTGCTGGCGTGTTGTTGTTCCATGGCTTCGACTTCTTCTCTGGATTTCAGGGTAAAGTAGCGGGTGAGCTTGGGCAGGTCGTCGTCGTTGGAGTTGATCCAGAACTGGTAGAACTTATAGGGGCTGGTCAGGGCGGGATCGAGCCAAATGTTGCCTTCGGTAGATTTGCCGAATTTGGTTCCGTCCGCTTTGGTAAGGAGCGGATTGGTGAGGGCGTAGGCTTTTTCCTGAAGGTTGCGCCGGATAAATTCCGTTCCGGAGGTGATGTTGCCCCATTGGTCGGAGCCGCCCATTTGCAGGATGCAGTGGTGCTGGCTGTACAGGCACTGAAAGTCGTAAGCCTGCAGCAACTGATAGCTGAATTCGGTGAAAGAAATGCCGGTTTCGAGGCGTTTCTGAACGGATTCCTTGCTCATCATATAGTTGACGGTCAGGGTTTTGCCCACGGTGCGCAGGAACTCCAGGACCGGCATGTCTTTATAGAAGTCGAGGTTGTTGACGAGGATGGCGGGGTTGCCTTCCCGTTCGAAGTCCAGCATCTCGAACATCTGTTTTTTCTGGTGTTCGAGGTTGGCGTCCAACTCGTCGTAGGATTTGAGTTCACGTTCCTTATCCTTTCCGGAGGGGTCCCCGATCCGGCCGGTAGCGCCTCCCATGAGGACGATAGGCTGGTGACCGGAAAGCTGGAATAGTTTGAGCAGCATGATGGGCACGTAGTTGCCGAGCGTGAGGGAAGGGCGGTTGGATCAAAGCCGATGTATCCTGTCACTTTCCCTTGGGCGAGCACTTCTTCCAGGCCGGGGCTCATGTCCTGGAGCAGGCCCCTCCATTCCAGTTCCTTAAGAAAATCCATTGCCGATTGCTTTTAATGAAGCGCAAATTTAATTTTTTTACCGGCAAAACCGATTTCCCGGGCCGGAAATGCCTTAAAAAGAACAGGACGCCAGCAAGTGACAGGAACCGGTTTTTCAGTCTAAACAGTGATGGCATCGCATTTTTGCTCCAGGGTGGGCCTGTTGGGGGGAAAGAAAAAAACGGAAGCCAACGGACGATTTTTGAGGAGAGGAGCGGCTTTTGAGGTAGGGAGCGGCGGAATGAGGCGCGTTTTCGTGTTTCGCATTAAATAATTTCTTACTTTTGAACCGGAAATTCGGCGAGTCTATCATACCACCTCGTAAGGAGCCCAGTAATGCTCGGTCTCTCAGGGTATTCCCTGAAAAAGCTATTAAGTCAATAAGCCAGAGTTGGAAAACCGCGAACACGGTTGATCCAGGTGCGTGCTGATTTACATTACTGCAAAATCCTATGCAACATATGCGTTTTGTTTACACAGCGCTAAGAAGCTATGCTTCGGCGTTTCTTTTTCGAAAAAGGGCTTTGAACGCGAGCGGAGGGAAGCGGGCTATGATCAGCCTGTGGATTGCTTTTTCCCTTTTCTCGCTGCAGGCTACTGGTCAGGTAGCCAACAACGAATGTTCGACGGCGACGTTCCTTTCCAATACGTCCAACTGGTGTTCCAATCCAGGCGCTTTAACCACCAATGGAGCTACGTTATCTTCCGACCCAAGGGCCGGATGCTTTCCGGGGACCGGCAACGGGCCCGATGTATGGTTTTCGTTTGTTGCCCAGGCAACGGACCTTCAAATCAGCGTCAAAGGCGCTGCCGGAAGCGCTCCGGGAGGAACGTTGCGGAACCCTCAATTAGCTGTTTATTCCGGAGCGTGTGGAGCCCTGACGTTAGTGCAATGTATCTCCGATGGGTTGGGCGCCAATTTTGTGGAAGCTCAGGCAGGGGGGCTTGAACTCGGTAAAACGTACTATATCCGGGTGGGCGCCCGGAACGGATACAGCGGAACTTTTCAGCTTTGCCTCAACAACTTCAATTTACCGCCTAATCCCCGGGCAGATTGTCCAACATCCAGCGTGCTTTGCAGTAAACTCCCGGTCACGGTCGAATTTGTAGGTGGCGAAGGCCTGGACCCGCATGAAATCGATGGGTTCTGCGGGCGAAACGGATGTAGTCCGACAGAAGAACAGACGATTTGGTTTAAATGGACCTGCGGCGCTGCCGGAACGTTAACCTTTGATATTACGCCGCTTAACCCTTCTGACGATATCGATTTTATCTTGTTTGAACTTCCCGGCGGGTTGGATGATTGCCCGAACAAAACCCCCGTCCGGTGCATGTCTTCCGGAGAAAACGTTGGGCAACCGATCAGCAACTGGGCCTCGTGTACCGGTTCAACCGGATTGAGAAGCAACGAAGTGGATGAAATCGAGTATTGCGGGTGCTCCACCGGCGATAACAACTATCTGGCGCCGATAACCATGGCGGCGGGTAAAAGCTATGCGCTGGTAGTGATCAACTACTCCCGGTCGGGACGGGGCTTCACCCTGGATTTTGGGGGGACCGGAACGTTTTCCGGGTCCTTCAACGGCGTTGATCCCAGCCAGGCGCTTCTGGCATCCAAGTGGGTAGACAAACCGTTTTTTCCAGAAATTCCCCTGGCAGATACCTTGGTCGCTTATTCGTATCGCCTGATTAACTCCTCCAATGTTCCGTTTTCAGTAGATCAGATAACCGACTCGCTTCCTGCCGCCTTCAGCTATCAGGGGATGATGCCTGCCAGTGAAGTAACAGGGGCTAAGTCAACCTCTGTTCCGGCTATTGGCTCTACGGGCGACCTGAACTGGACAGGTGGGGTAAACGCCCCTGTGACCCCCTATAAAGAATACTATATCGGCCCTGGCGATTCGCTGGACCTGGTTTATCAAGCCCGCATACCAGCCGGAACGCCGAAAGGGATATATACCGGAGAGGCGCAAGCCTTTGTGGGCGGTTGCCCTACCGGCTTAAGCAGCGCATCCGTATCTATTGGAATTTTGTGCCCTTCGATCGAGGGAACAATCAGCGGTTCCAACGGGATTTGCGTAGGAGGGAGCAATGCCTCGCTGACCGTAGATGGGTTATCCAATATGCGGTTGTCTGGAGTAGGCGGTTTGGACTATGGGATACGGTTTGTGTACTTTAACGTGCCTAACCCGGTCAACCTCTATGCGCCCAATGGGTTCCTGGGAAGTGCCGTCTTGAATGCAGACGCAACCCAAGCGGTGCTAAGCAATCCCAATTACCCTCAAACCCCCGGGATTTACTATGTCTTTGCCATCCTTAACCCCTCGCCTTCCGATGGCAATTGCCGCCCATTCGCAGGCCCCTTTGAGGTCCGGGTACAGAGCGAGCCTCTGGTCAGCTTGAGCGGAGGCGCCTCCATCTGTACGGGAGGAGGCGTTACCCTGAACGCCCTGGTCGAAGGAGGGGTGGGGAATTGCGGGCTTCAGTGGCAATATCTGAATACGGCAAACGGCCAGTGGACGCTGATCCCGGGTGTTTCCGGACCGATTTATTCGGTTTCCCCTCAACAAACCATCCAATACCGGGTCGTGTTGAACTGCGAGGGGTCCGGGTGCTCCCAAGCCATTTCCAATACGCAAACCGTGACGGTCTCCCCCGACCCGTCCATTTCCTTAAGCGGCCCCAGCTCCGTTTGTGCCGGAGGAAGCGCGGTGATCACCGCCAACCTGCAGGGAGGTTCGGGAGCGTGTTCTATTTTATGGCAGCTAAGCAGCAACGGCGTTTCCTGGGTAAACATTGCCAATACCCTTTCCAGTTCCATCTCTATTACCCCAAGCGGAACGTACCAGTACCGTGCGCAATACATCTGTTCGTCTTCCGGCTGCGTAGGCACGTCTAATGTGCTGACTATTTCGGTAGTTCAAGCTCCGGAGGTGACGATCAGCGGGGGAGGAACAACTATTTGCACCGGAGGATTGGTAACCCTTTCCAGTTCGGTGACCGGAGGGGCGGGAACGTGCAGCTTGATTTGGCAGCGAAGTCTCAACAACGGACAGTCCTGGAATACCTTGAATGGCCTCACTGGCGCATCCATCCAGGTTGCCCCAACAGCCACAACCCAGTACCGCGCTATTTACTCCTGCGCAGCCGGAAGCTGTGCAGCGGATACCTCCAACATCCAGTCTGTTACCGTGGTTCCTGACCCAAGCATCCAACTGTCCGGAGGGAAAACCATTTGTGCCGGAGGGAACGCCCAACTGACGGCCAATGTCGTTCGCGGGGTGGGAACCTGCCTGGTCAAATGGCAATTCTTCAACACGAATACCAATAGCTGGGAAGACCTTCCCGGCGTTTCGGGGTCCCGGATTTCCGTTATTCCATCCAAAACGACCCAATACCGCGCCAAGTATGAGTGCACCGGATCGGGATGCGATGTGGTCTTTTCCAATACCCAAACGGTTATCGTCAACCCCGATCCGGGGATTACCATCACCGGACCTTCCTCTTTGTGTATTGGAGGAAGCGGGCAACTGACCGCAACGGTTTCGGGCGGATTGGGGAATTGTACGATCCAATGGCAATACCTTTCGGGGAACACCTGGGCAAACCTCAACGGAAAAACCGGCACGGTGCTCGCAATAAGCAATTTGGACGCAACGACGCAATACCGGGCTGTCGTTACCTGCGATGGCGAAAGTTGCGGTGAAGGGGTTTCGGATCCCTTCACGGTGACCTTCACCAACAGCAGAGCCGTCACCATCAGCGGGCCAACCCGGATTTGTGCCGGCGGTTCGGTTACCCTTACTGCCTTCGGCGCCTCAGCTGGTTGCGGGTTGCAATGGTATTATTACGACCTTACCCGGCTTTCCTGGGTGCTGATCGCAGGCGCCACCGGAACGACCTTGCAGGTAAGCCCTGCTAAATCGACGGACTACATGGCGGCCTATGATTGTCCATCGGGTTCTTGTAAAAACGGAACGTCCAATATCCTGCGCATGGTCGTTTCCCAGACCCCGGTAGTGACCCTGACCGGCCCTTCTTCGGTTTGTTCCGGGGAAACGGCCAGGCTGAGCACCCAGATTTCCAATGCAGACAACAGTTGTTCGTTCACCTGGCAATTCAGTACCGATGGCACGACCTGGTCGGTTATCCCCAACGCCGCATCGGGCGCGCTGGACGTCAGCGCGGGCGCTTCTACCCGGTACCGGGTGATTTACGGCTGCCCGGGCAATTGCGGCGACACCTCGAATGTCTTCCTCTTGAATGTTCTTCCCGGGGCTTCGGTGCAAGTTTCCGGCGGCGGCACGTTCTGCGCGGGCGGATCGGTTACGTTGTTCGCCAACACGAGCGGCGGCGCCGGCGTCTGTAGCATCCAATGGCAATCCAGCCCAAATAATCAGACCTGGACCAGCATTCCGAACGCCCAAAGTAATTCTCTGACGGTTAGTCCAACTGCGACGACTTATTACCGGGCCTTGTATACGTGTACGGGCGCCACCTGCAATGCTGGCCCGTCGAATGTGGTTTCGGTTCAAGTTCTTTCCGACCCGACCATCAACATTTCCGGGGAAGGAGTAATTTGCGCAGGAGGATCAATGACCTTACAAGCAACCACAGCTAATGGCACGGGCGCTTGCACCATCCAATGGCAATCCAGTACCAATGGCGTTACCTGGAACAATGTGCCCGGAGCAAACGGCGCTTCCCTGATAGCCGCTCCCCTGCAAACCACGCAGTACCGCGCCACGTATTCCTGCTCCGGCGGGGGATGCAACCTCGCATTCTCTAACGTATTGACCATTTCGGTTTCACCCGATCCGGCCATTTCGTTGTCAGGACCTTCCAGTTTGTGCATGGGCTCCCAGGGCGTTTTAACTTGTACGCCTACCGGCGGAATCGGATCTTGCACGATTGTGTGGAAATCCAGTTCCGACGGCAACTCCTGGCAGGTGATTCCTGGCCAAAGCGGGCTCAACCTGCCTATCGCGCCAACGGCCACTACCTTTTACCAGGCTTCTCTTTCCTGCACCGGATTGGATTGCGGAACCGCCGTTTCGCCGGCGTATAAAGTTACCGTGTCTACCGGAGCGGAAGGACGGGACCACAGCAAGCTCATCGCTTCCTGCGTGCCGGTGGACTATGACCTTCAAACCAACGTCAACCTGTTCGGCAACGGGATGACCACCTCTTTTCCTGGGTAGCTATGGCCAACAATCCCCAGCTTACCGGCGAGTCTACCTCGCCGAAAACCGGGAAGATGATCAACGACGTGCTCACCAATACCTCTTCCTCGCCCCAGATGGTTGTTTATAAAGCGACTGCCGGGAGTGACAATACCTGCCCGGGAGCTGTGTTCTATATTTCCGTCACGGTGGAACCCAAAGTTGCCATCTCCTGCCTGGCTTGTGCCAGCCAGATCAACGTTTCCCTGGATAGTTCCTGCCGGAAAGCGATCACCCCGGATATGGTGCTCCGGGTAGGGGGCGAATGCCCTGACCTTCCGACGATTTATGCCGCCCTGGAAGTCGTGGTGGACGATGGCAATGCAGACCATTACCTCGATGGTTGTGGAAGTTTCCGCTACCTCGTCCGGCTCAAACCAGGATTTGAAGATTGCTTTACGTTTCAGCCTTGCGAAGGAATCGTCGTTGGGCAGGATTTTACCGGCCCCCAAATTACCCAGCGAACCGGACGTTGCGGAAGGGCAATTTCCGCTAACCAGCCATGGACGGATACCCTGCTTTGCACCGACCCCTTCCTGGTCTACAATAACCAATCCAGTTGGTCTTCCCTGAATTATGCGTTCTATACGGGATCGGTCACCTTTTCGGATGCCTGTAAGGATGCGTGCGGATGCGGCGTGAGCACCCGGGTTACCGACCAGCTCTTCTACTACGATTGCAATACCTTACCGGCGGACAAAATCTGGGCAAGGCTGGTCCGGACCTTTACCGGGACCGATTGCCGGGGCAATACCACCCAAACCATCCAAACCATTTATTTCCGCCGCCCGGAGCTCGACCCGGATTATTACCGCAAACAGGGCATCCGGAATATCGTGCTGGATTCGACGGTTTGCACCGCGCCCTCCACCGCCGAAATGGTGAAACGGTTTAAAGAAAAATACTACGTCTTTAACCATCCCTATACCTGTGGCAATCCGCAGAAATACGCCTACTTCCCCGAGGCGGTGCAGGCGGGAGCGGCGCAATTCCTCATGAACTGCAGCTATAGTTTTGATGTAGAAATCCTCTCGGAATTCAATATCTGTTCTGGGGGACGGAAAGTGGAGATTGCCGTGAAAGCGTTCGACGAATGTTCCGGAAAGACCATCCCCCTGGACACCTTCCTCCTGCAGGTTTCGGACGGCAGGCCCCCGGTGATCGCTACGGCCTACAAGTCGGTGGTCATTTCCACCGGACCGGAGAATTGTGAAGCTTCCTTTGGGGTAGACCTCGCTGGATTGGAGCGTTTCTTCGGCATTAAGGTCTCCGACAATTGCACCGCCAACCCGGTGGTTTCCGTGGTGATTTGGTTCTACGGGCCGGAATATATCCAAGGGTTTCCCATCGATCCGGTAGCGTGGAGGGTCGCGAATTATCCCAGGACGATGGTTCGGGGAATGGATGGGAAAGACTATTTAACCGCAACCGGCGCCCGAACCGGCAAACACAAGCTGGTCATCGAAGCGTTTGACGAATGCCTGAATAAAACCACCAAAGAATTCGAGTTCACCATCGAAGACCAAATTGCGCCTGTGATGAAGTGCGGGGACCGCGTCAATGTCTCCCTGACCGACGGCCAAGGGTATCTGGGCGGGTATGGCAAAATGACGCCTTCCGACATCGATAAGGGCGCGGCAGATAACTGCGGTCTGAAGTGGGTCCGCATCCGGAGGCCTTACAACCCGGATTGCCTGAGCCAATTCCTTGCAGCAGGCTATGACAGCAACAACGATGGGAAGATCGACTCGAAGGATGGAATAGACGCCAATAGCGACGGAGACCTGGCGGACTTCGGAGAGAAATTTTCTGTAGATGCCGCCACCGGAAAGCTGATGCCCCGCTGACTGATTTTGTCGAATTTTTCTGTTGCGATGCCGACGATACGATTGGGGTTCAGCTTTGGGCGGAGGACCTTTCCGGCAACCGCAATTACTGTACTACCAGCGTCCTGGTGCAGGATAAGACCGTTCCCTCCTGGATTGTCCCCAATCCGGTTTCGGTGCGGTGCGATAATCCGGCGCTCATCGAAACGTTCACCAAAGCGGGTTCTTATTTGAAGGGAAGCCCGGAATACCAAATGGTTGTTCAAGCGCTTGGCAGCGACCTGCGCATCACCGGCGGCGCCGATTGCGGCACGGTGGACCTGAAACTCAATCTGGAAGACCGCCTGGAATGCAATGCAGGGTACGTGGACGTCTACTGGACCATCACCAAAAATGCAGGGGGCAAAGCCGTTACCCTGAACACCCAACCCGTGCGCATAACCGTCTTACCGGTGCACGAATACAACCTGTTCTTTCCGGCAGATCAGGTAATCACGCAATGCGGCAGCATGCCCGATTCCAGCCTGGCGCTGGAAGCGCTGGGTTGCGACGCACTGGCCCCGGGCACGCCGGAATGTTATACGATTTACCGGACCTATACGGTGGTCAATTGGTGCCAGTACGACGAAGCCTGCGGAGACCCGGCCCAATGGGCGGTAGTAGTGCCCAGAGATCCCGGCAACGACGGATTTGACGGGGTGCATGTATTGGTTCGGGACCGGTCGCCCTTCGATGGGATTGAAGAAATTTATTTTGACGACAATGGCAACCGGACGCCGGATGCGTTCGAACGCGTTTCCAACTTTACCTATAACAACCAGCAGAACAGCGCTTGCCCGCAGGCTGAAAATCCTCAGTTTGCATGGGTGTATACCCAGTTGATCCGGGTCGCGGACACGGAAAAACCGGTGATCGCAGCGGCTGATTCCATTACTTTTGCTACCAATCCGGAAACCTGCACGGCGCAGGTGTCCTTCACCTTTTCTGCCGGGGATAACTGCGCCTCTTTGATTCGTCTGAACTCCCAACTGACCGACCAGGGGAATGTGGCTATGAATGCGGTCTGGATCGTCCCGGATCCGCTTCGGTTCAGTATGGGGACGGTGTTGCTTCAGGATTTTATCCCGGGCGCGGGGGTCGCGTATGCAGGTAATAATAAATGGACCATTACCGGCGCGTTCCCAGAAGGCCGGCATATCCTGAAAATTCAAGTCAGCGACGGCTGCGGGAATTTGTCCGAAATCAAGTCCGTGAACCTGAATGTATTGGACCAAACCGTGGTTCCGCCAATCTGCCTGGGATCGCTTTCCGTTAACCTGATGCCGATCGATACCAACGGGGACAACCGCCCGGACAAAGGGGCCATGGTGGTTTTGGCTTCGTCCTTGATCGCCAGTCCGTCTTTCGACTGCAACGGGCAGGGGCCATTAAACGAGAAAGGGCAACGGCAAATGCTCAAGTTCAGCATCAACCGGGATACGGTGCCAGAGGATATGAATGCCAGTAACCTTCCCCTGGTCTGTGCGGACGCTGGAGGCTATGTCCCCGTTGAGGTGCATGCCTGGGACCAGTCGGGCAACCACAGCTACTGTACCAGCTTCCTGTTTGTCACCGACAATCAGAACGCCTGCATTCCCAGGATTGGCTTCATTGAAGGCCAGATTTCCACGGAGGAGAATCATCGGGTTGAGGATGTGGAAGTGTTGCTCAGCGGAGGCGCCAACCAAATGATGGTGACTCGGGTCGATGGGCAATATTACTTTGAAGGGATTGACTCCGGCTACGATTATTCGGTTTACCCCAGCAAAAACACCGATTACGCCAATGGGGTGACGACCTTCGACCTCGTTTTGATCCAGCAGCATATCCTTGGGCAAAAACTGCTTTCCAGTCCGTTTAAGATCATTGCTGCCGATGTAAACAATTCCAGAAGCGTGACGACCCTGGATATGGTTCAATTGCGCCGGGTAATCCTGAATCTGGAATCCCGTTTCCCGAACAATCGGAGCTGGCGCTTTATCTCCGCTTCCCATACTTTTACCGACCGCTACAATCCCTGGAACCGGACCATCCCCGAGGTGTTAAACTATAACGACCTTCCGGATACGATTCGCCATGGCAATTTTATTGGCGTGAAGGTGGGCGATGTTAGCGGCAATGTGGCTGCCAACAGCCAGATGATCCGAAGCAGAGGCCATGCCGGAGGAAGCTTTGCGGTCTCCGTGCCGCATGCTGAGTTGCCGGAGGGGGCGGTGCGCCGGATACCTATCACGGCCTCCGGATGGGGGGGCATTTCCGGATGTCAGTTTACCCTCGACTACGATAGAGAGGCCCTGACCTTATTAGACGTGGAACCGGGTTTGGCGGAAGAGGGCGCGTTTGCGGTGTTCGATGACGAAGGCGCTATTACGCTGAGTTATGTCGCTCCGCCGGACGGGGTCGCGTCGGACACGTCGGCGCTGATCACACTGGTCGTGCAGGCCAACTACCGGGTGGATGTCAAACAGGCGCTCCGGCTGAGTTCCAGGCTTACGCCTTCTGCCGCTTACGATAGGGAAGGCCGGGAATTTTTCATGGAGCTGGCTTTTGAAGGGGAAACGTCCCAGGCCAGAACCCCGGAATTGTACCAGAACGTTCCCAACCCATTCGCTGAGGAAACGGTCATCCGGTTTGCGCTCCCTGAAGCCCAGCAAGCGGAAATCAGCGTGTACGATCTCAAAGGAAGGTTGCTGTGGCGCAAGGAAGGGTTGTTCGAAAGCGGAGTGAATGAAATTCTTGTCCGTAAAAGCGGGTTAAACGCCAAGGGAGTACTATTTTACACGCTCAAAACGGCTAGCTTTACGGCAACCAAAAAAATGCTGCTGCTGGATTAAGGATGTTTGAATACTTTATAGCCCGGAAGGTGATTCGAGCCGGCGAACATTCGTTCGCCCGGTTGATTATCCGAATCGCCGTTGTGGCCGTTGCCCTGAGCACGGCGGTCATGATTTCTGCTATGGCCCTGATCGCGGGGTTTAAAAAAGAAATCAGCGGAAAGATATTCGGTTTCTGGGGGCATATTCATATCACCGATACCGAACTCTACCAGACCCTTTTGGAAATCAACCCGATTTCCATCGATCAGCCTTTTTACCCCCGCCTTGACTCCGTCCGGTCGGTGAGCTACGTCTCCAAGCGCCAAGGGTTTGGGTTTTCCTGGGATAAAGAAATCGAAACCCATGGAGGCATCCGGCATGTGCAGGTCTTTGCCCTCAAACCAGGCATCATTAAGGCCAACCGCGAGATGGAAGGGATTATTCTCAAGGGGATTGGCGCCGATTTTGACTGGGAGTTTCTGAAGAATTACCTCGTGGAAGGCAAGCCGATGGATCTGAAGGGGGACGGCATTTCTGACGGAATCCTGATTTCCAAACAAACAGCCGACCGCCTCAAAGTCCGCACGGGCGACCGGTTCCGGGTACATTTTGTAGAAAAGGGCAACCAGATCAAACGCAACTTCGAGGTGGCCGGGATTTTTAAAACCGGCCTGGAAGAGTACGACCGCAAATTTGCGCTGGTCGACATCCGAAAGATCCAGCAATTGCTGGGTTGGGAGGAAAACATGGTGGGCGGTTTTGAGGTCTTTATTGAGGATATCCGCGACTTGGACCCCATCTTCGATTACATTTATTACAAAGAACTGCCGGTGGACCTCTATGCCGAAACCATTCGCCAAAAACTCCCCCAAATATTCGAATGGCTGGCGTTGCAAGACATCAACGAGGTGGTTATTTTGGTGCTGATGATCTTGGTCGCTATTATCAACATGGTTACGGCCTTGCTGATCCTGATTCTGGAACGCACCTACATGATTGGAACCCTGAAAAGCCTGGGGGCTTCCAACTGGAGCATCCGAAAGATCTTCCTGATGTATGCCGGATATATAGTTGCAGTCGGGTTGTTTTGGGGAAATGTGTTGGGCATAGCGCTCTGTTTGGCGGAAAAGTATGGGAAATTTATCCGGCTGTCGGAAGAGAACTATTACCTTTCCTATGCGCCTATCGATCTCAATCCGGTTAGCGTGCTGATGCTAAATGGAGGCGCTCTGGCGGTTATTCTGATTTTCCTCATCCTGCCTTCCTACCTCGTAACCCGAATCAGCCCGATCCGAGCGATCCGGTTTAAATAAAGAAGGCCTGTAACAAAAGAAATACTTCACTATTTTTGGATCGCCTGCGTTACAGAACAGGAAGCGGTGGATTCGGTCCGGAATGGTTTTTACGGCGGCCCCTCCAAAAGGCTTGTTGCGCAGGGGCAGCGTGGGCAGAATAACCCGTGCGGATGCTCCCCGCAACAAGTCTAAAGAAGGGTTGGTATATTTAAAAGCGGCAAACCTCTTTATTTGGGGTATTGATTGTACTTTTGTGCGGTTTACGAGGAAAAAATGCCTGGCGTATGGTTCGGTATTACGCAAAAGTTGGGGATCGATTGCGGGAGCTGGAACAACCGGAACATGGGTGTTGGGTGAATATTTCCCCTCCGTTCAGCCAGGAAGAACTGGAGGAGGTCGCCCAGACTTTTGAAGTTCCGCTCGATTTTCTGACCGACTCCCTCGATATGGATGAGCGGTCCCGTTTCGAAGTGGAAGACGAGGTCCGCTTGGTCCTGGTCAATACGCCCGTGCTTAATCCCTCCGACGAGGAGAACGACGCCATCTATATCACCGTGCCCATCGGCATCATTTTTGCGCTGGATGCCCTCATCACCATCACTTCGGTAGAAAATCCCGTGTTGCAGCGTTTTCTGGACAATAAGGTGAAAAACTTCAACCCGGCCGAGGAAACCATGTTCATCCTGCAAATCCTGGAACACAACGTGTACCGGTTCCTGACTTGTTTGAAAAAACTGGACCTGAAGCGAAATCTGATCGAACAGGAGCTCTACCATGCCAGCAGAAACCGGGAACTCAAGCAGCTGCTGAGCATTGAAAAAAGCCTGGTTTACTTTCTCAACTCATTGAGCGCTAATGACTTGTTGAAAATGAAGATGAAGCGAACGGACTTGCTGAATATCCGGGAGGATGAAGAAAAAACAGACCTGTTTGAAGATATCATCATCGACAACGGGCAGGCGCTGGAAATGGCGAATGTGTACAACAACATTCTCAGCGGCACGATGGATACCTATGCTTCCATCATTTCCAACAATATGAACGTCACCATCCATCGTCTGACGCTGGTGACCATCTTCATCGCAGTGCCTACCTTCATTACCAGTTTTTTCGGCATGAACTTGCCGTTGCCTTTTTCCGCAAGCCGGTTTGCGATCGTTGTTATTCTCGTATTTTCTGCGCTGGTCAGCGTCGTGATCGCCTGGTATTTTCAGCGCAAACGGTTGTTCTGAACCCTAATCCATCGGGCGTTGGTTTCCGGTCCTCTTCGTTTTTTCCACCTGTTTTCCACCATGTGGAAAACTTGTAAAGATTTGGTTATTAGTAATCTGTGATTGTTTTCCACTTCCTGTGGAAAACTTTTCAACCAATTTTTTTCCTCCGTTCCTATATTTGAACCTGATAACAAGCAGACGAGCATGTCGACGATACGGGGTTACCTACCCCTCCCTTGTTTAACTTACTGATATCAAGGGCGAGCATTCGGCTCGCCCTTTTTTGTTGCCGGGAGCAGGGAGGACGGCTTAGAGGAAATGGCTGAAAATGCCAGGTAACCGGTATTAAATTGCCAAAAAATTGATAAAAATAATTAAGTTGCGTACCAGATTCGCGAATAATACGTTTGAGAGAAATCCGCCCCGGTCTAATCGATTCAGCTCCCCCGATTCGTTTATTCGGGCTATTGCGGGTTTCGGAAATCACTCCGCCGCCTGGCCCATGAAAACTGAAAAGTTTGACTTGGATGAGGTACTACCTGTTCATTTGGTTATGGGTTCTTTTTTCGGGGGCGCTCGCGGCACAATCCCGCCTGGAATTGGGAGTATGGGGAGGAGGGGCAGGCTATCTGGGCGATCTTACTCCTTTCTTTTATCCCGCCCCTGCGGAGGTTCAGCCTGCGTATGGGCTTTTATTGCGGATGCGGCAAACCCCTGCCTGGTCATTTCGCTTTCAGGCCCTTTATGGAGGGTTTCGCGGGGATGACCGCCAGGCGGAACCCGATAACGGACAACGGCGCCGGAATTTTAGTTTCCAAAGCCAGTTCGGCGAACTGTCTGCTGCGGTGGAGTGGGATCCCTGGGCTTATTTGTCCAAAGAAAAACCAATGCTCCGCAGCCGGTGTTTCGTCGCTCCGGTAATCGTGGTGGGAGTAGGTGCGATGTATCTGAAGGCGGAGCCCCGGTTTGGGCTCCAGGACGATCAGCCGGTTCCGCCGGCCATTCAGCGGGATCTGGACGTTAAATCGCCTTTGATTCTTCCCGGAATAACGATGGGCGGGTTATGGAATCTCCCCCTTGGGCGTTCGGCTTCTCTTTTCTTTCACGTCAATTCGCATTACCAATGGACGGACCGCCTTGATGGGATCAGCCATTCCGGAAACCCCAAAGCCAGGGATTGGCTTCTCACAGCAGGTACGGGCTTGAGTTTTCGGTTCCAGCCCAAGGATTCCGACCGGGACGGTTTTGCAGATAAAGAAGATGCCTGCCCGAGATTGGCTGGAAGCCCCAGCGCCAGGGGATGTCCTGATCGGGATGGAGACGGGGTAGAAGATGCGGAGGACGCTTGCCCCGACCAGCCTGGTTTAGCCGAGTACAGCGGATGCGCGGATAGCGACGGAGACGGGATCATGGATAAAGCCGATCAATGTCCGTTTGCTTTTGGCTATGAAGATACGCATGGATGCCCCGACCGGGACAACGACTGCGTGATCGACAGCCTGGACGCCTGCCCGGACGCGGAAGGCTTGCTCGTTTTTGATGGCTGCCCGGATTCCGATTTTGATTCTATTCCCGACCCGGAAGACCCCTGCCCGCTGGAAGCCGGCCTCCGGGAGCACGGCGGCTGCCCTTTGCCCGATTCCGATTGCGATGGGATTGTCGATGCGATGGACCTTTGTCCGCATACTCCGGACACCATTGGCTTCACCGGATGCCCGGATTCCGACGGTGATGGGTGGATAGACCCCGAAGATTGCTGCCCGAACGAACCCGGCATCGACTCGCTGCAAGGGTGCCCGGAACTGAAAGCCGAAGAGAAAAAACTCCTGGAAAAAGCGATGAAGGAGGTCCGGTTCAAAACTGGAAGCGCTATTCTGTTGACCGACTCCCGGAAGATTTTGGACCAAATCGTCGTTCTGGTCCGGAATTACCCCGCCTTTTCTTTGGATATCCGGGGCCATACCGATAGCCAGGGAAAAGCGGAGTCCAACCTGATCCTTTCCAGGAAGCGGGCGCAAGCTTGTTTCGATTACCTGGTCCAGATGCAGGTTCCGTCCGAACGCATCCGGTGGGAGGGTTATGGAGAAACGCTTCCTATCCGTGATAACCGGACCCCTCAAGGGCGAGCAATCAACCGGCGGGTGGAGTTTGAACTGATCCTGGCGGTGGATAGCAAGTAGCCGATGTGGAAGCGCCTTCTTTATTGTTCTGAAGTATTGCGAAAAACAAAATATGAATAATGCCATTCCGGATGTAGCGGGATAGGATGTTATTCTTTATTTTTACCGTACATACCACATTCTAAAAACCGAATTCCAATGAAGGCTATCCATCTGTTCCTGTTTATGCTGATGATGCCGCTGTTCGCTTTATCCCAGATTACAAAGGTGTATAACTGGGAAGGTGGATTTTTCTTAGGCGCAGCAAACTATTCCGGAGACATTAACCCATCCGAAAAAGCTAATCTCCCCCTACCTGTTCGCAGGGCTTGGGTTTGCTTATATGAATCTCAACCCGGATTTCAGCGGGAATACCTCTGCTTCCCTCCGCGATGAAATAGCCGCTGATCTCAGGGAAAGCAGCACCCGCCTGAACATTGTACTGCCTATCGGATTGGGCCTCAAGATTGACCTGAGTACCAAGTATTCCTTTGCGGTTGAATCTGGTCTCCGGCTGACTTTCTCGGATTACATCGATGGGATCAGCATGGCTGCTGGTCCGGACGCCGACGACATTTACCTGTTCACAGGTGTGGTCGTTTACCGCCGTTTCTGATCGATTTTCTTATTCGTCGCTGGCTCTGAAGGGAGTTTCTTGCTCTTGCCTAGCTGAGTATGCGCTCAATAGCTTTGGGAACTCCTATGCTTGCTTTTTCGGCATACAGGGTAAATTGGACCAAGTCTTCAAATTCGGCGCTAACGGCCGGATGGGGATCGATATAATATACCGGAATTTCGGGAGCTACAAACTGAACCAGAGACGCTGCCGGATAAACCTGCATCGACGTCCCGATGATCATAAGATCGGTAGCCGTGGAAACGATCCCTGCTGCTGTGCCGATCATAGGGACTTCCTCTCCAAACCAAACGATATGGGGGCGAAGCTGGCTACCCAAAGGGCAGAGGTCCCCCAAGTGCAGATCTTTGGTCCAATTCAGAACAAGCTTTGGATCCTTGGTGCTCCGTACTTTCCGTAGTTCCCCATGTAGGTGAAGGACGGTTTGGCTGCCTGCCCGCTCGTGCAGGTCGTCTACGTTTTGGGTAACAATCGTCACCAGGACGCGCTTTTCCAGCTCAGCAAGGGCTACGTGTGCCGGGTTGGGCTCTACTTCGTTGAGCTTTCTCCTGCGGTCGTTGTAGAATTCGAGAACCAGCTGCGGGTTTTTCTGCCACCCCTGAATGGAGGCCAATTCCATGAAGTCGTACTTCTGCCAAAGCCCTCCGCTGTCGCGAAACGTGGGATACCGCTCTCTGCGCTCATGCCGGCGCCGGTTAAAACCACGATATGTCTGTCCATGGAAACGATTTATTTCAAGTATTGAAAAGCATGTCCGAGGCAGTCTACCAGGTCTCCCGCCAGGAGGGCGTCGTGCCCAAGCCTTTCGGCTGCCAAATCCCCTGCCAGTCCGTGCAAAAATACGCCAAGCCGGGCAGCGTCCCAGGGAGCGTATCCTTGCGCCAGCAGCCCGGTTAATATGCCGGTAAGGACGTCTCCGCTGCCGGCGGTAGCCATCCCCGGGTTGCCGGAGCCGTTAAACCAAATGGCGCCTTCCGGAGAACCTACCGCCGTGAACGCGCCTTTTAAAACGAGGACGCACCCGAGTGCTTTCGCTTTTTCCCGGAGCAGGGCCAGACGCTCAAAATCATTGGAAGAAGGACCAAACAAACGCTCGAATTCCTTGGGGTGGGGCGTCAGAATGCTTCCTTTTGGGATCAAGGATAGCAGGTCGGAGGCTGCGAGCAGGTTGAGGGCATCGGCATCCAAAACCAAAGGCTGGCGCGCCTGCTTCAGTAAATCGCGCAACGCTTCCAGCGTAGCGGGCTGCTTTCCTATGCCGCAGCCAACGCCTATGGCGGCATACCCCTGGAGGGATGGGCTTTCTGTCCAGTGGAGTTCGTGGCGGTCGGGGTTGGCCATGGCCTCCGGGACCGTGCTTTGGAGGATGCTATACCCGCACCGGGGCGTATGGACCGTTAGCAGGCCCACTCCGCTTCGCAGACAGGCCCTGGAGCTCAAAATCGCGGCCCCGATCATGCCATAGCTGCCGCAAACCAGCAAAGCATGCCCGAAATGCCCTTTGTGGGCAAACCGGTTTCGGCGCCTGAGCAAAGGCTGCACGTCTTCCTTACGGGTGTACCCATACGGCGTTTCTGCCTGGTCAATAAAGGATGGGCTCAGCCCAATCGGCACGATTTCCCATTCCCCGGTAAAAGGGCCGTTTTCCGGCATGAAAAACGCCAGTTTGGGAAGCTCAAAACTGCAGGTAAAATCAGCCCGAAAAACCGTGCCCGAACTGTGGGTGTCCGCAAACAACCCGGAAGGAAGGTCAACAGATACTTTCACCCCGGGATGCCTGGATAACGCCTCGATGCACGCCGCCCAATACCCTTCTACCGGGCGGTTTAGCCCGGACCCAAATAGAGCATCCACCAGAATAGCCTTTTCCGGCAGCGTAGGCAAGGAGTCTCCATCCGCCACAACCGTCACCGGGACCGCCTCCCGGGAGGAAGCTGCTCCAAATTGACCTGACAATCCGGGGAAAGCGTTTCTCCGATTTGCATAAGGAAAACGCTTACCGGGTAAAAACGGTGGTAGAGCAGCCGCGCAATCGCCAGTCCATCGCCTCCGTTATTTCCGGTACCGCAGGCGATCGCCACTTCTTGGGACGTGTCTTGAAAACGCCATTCGAACCACTGGACAAAAGCGGTAGCCGCCCGTTCCATCAGCTCAATGGAAGCCACGGGTTCCTGCCGGATAGTGTATTGGTCCGCTTCCCGAATCTGGGGGCTAAAAAGGATTTTCATTCGATTGAATTCCTGAATTGAAAGCTGGTGAAAGTTAGGTAATTTAGGGAAAAATGGAGAAAAACCACGATGAAAAGAGAAGCGCATTCCAAGGTATTGTCCGGGTTAAAAGTGGTGGAACTGGCCAGCGTCCTGGCCGGGCCGGCGGTGGGGCTGTTTTTTGCTGAATTAGGCGCCGAGGTGCTGAAAATTGAAAATAAAGCCACCGGCGGCGATGTGACGCGCCGTTGGAAAGTTCCGGAAGAAGATGCCTCGTCCTCCTTTTCTGCCTATTATGCCTGTGTAAACTGGGGCAAGCAAACGTTGCTCCTGGATTTGGAAGCCCCGGGCGACTGGGCGGTAGTCTGGGAGGCCATAGGCAAAGCGGATATCCTGCTGACCAACTTCCGGGAAGATTCGGCGAAACGCCTGGGGCTCGATTATGCCCGGCTCTCGAAGGCGTTTCCAAAACTCATTGTTGGCCAGCTTACCGGATACGGCCCCGGCGATGGCCGCCCGGCTTTTGATGTCGTGCTTCAGGCGGAAGCGGGATTTCTGTTCATGACCGGCGAACCCGGCAGGGATCCGGTTAAAATGCCGGTGGCGCTGATCGACCTTTTGGCAGCCCACCAGTTGAAAGAAGGCATCCTGCTGGCTTTACTGCAAAGAGAAAAAACCGGCAAAGGCGGGCTGGTAGAAACTTCGCTGTTTCATTCCGCGCTGGCGTCCCTGGCGAACCAGGCTACCAACTGGCTTATGGCCGGCCATATCCCCCAACGCATGGGGAGCCGGCATCCCAATATTGCCCCGTATGGCGATCCATTTATCTGCGCCGACGGGAAACCCATCGTGCTGGCCATTGGCACTGAGCGCCAATTCCAGGCTCTATGCGACGTGCTTGACCTGGAAGAATGGAAAACTTTCCCCCTGTTTGGCTCGAATGCCGATCGCGTGAAACACCGGCAGGAACTTAACGAAGGTTTAGCGAAGGCGATTTCCCGGATGGAAAGGGCCGTTTTCCTGCAAAAATGCCTCGAAAAGGACATCCCGGCAGGCAGCATCAAGGATATGCAGGAGGTTTTTGAAACCCCTTTGGCCAAAGACATGATCATTGAATGGACCTTGCCAGACGGTAGCCCGGCAAGGTCCATTCAATCGGTTGCCTTTAATTTGTATTAGACTTGTTGCGACGGAATCATCGCGGGTTTAAAATGGCTATTTTTCGCCCACACTATGCCTTTTTTCGGTCACGTAGCTCGGCTATGCTCCCTCCAAAAGCATTCGTGTGGACGAAAAATAGCTCATTTTTACCACCACGCTGACCCGTCTCAACAAGTCTATTCTTAGAAGGGATTTCCAAGGCGCTTCACGAAGTAGAGATCGGGTTCTTTCATTCTTTCCGTCCCCCGTCCACCGTCCACCGTCTCCCCGTCTCCCGTCTACTCCTTGTGTTTGATCACTTCCGGCACTTTCATTGGTTCTGGTCCGGATTTGAGGGCTTTGGCCCGCTTCATATCTTCGCCGATAAGCTGGGAGGCGGTGAAGGAGGTGACCATGCTGTTGAGCATTTCGCTGGCTGCGGTCGGGGCGTTGGGCATGAGGATGAGGTTGGAATTGGCGTGGTCGCCGAGCGATTGCAGGGTATCGTAGTGCTGGGTAACGACGATCAGGGCGGAGGCTTCCTGGGAGTTGATCCCCACGTTGTTGAGGATGTCGACTGATTCTTCGAGGCCTTTGGCGATTTCGCGGCGCTGGTCGGCGATCCCCTGGCCCTGGAGGCGTTTGCTTTCCGCTTCTGCTTTGGCTCTGGCGACGATCCGGATTCGTTCGGCTTCTCCTTCGTATTCGGCGGCCAGTTTTTGGCGTTCGGCCGCGTTGATGCGGTTCATCGCATTTTTCACTGCGTTGTCCGGGTCGATGTCGGTAACGAGGGCTTTGACGATACCGAAGCCGTATTCGTTCATGGCCTCTTCCAATTCCCTGCGGATGGCTAAGGCGATATCGTCTTTGCGTTCAAACACTTCGTCGAGTTTCATCTTGGGCACTTCGGCGCGCACGTTATCGAAGATGTAGGCGGTAATTTGCTCGTGCGGATTCTCGAGTTTGTAGAACGCGTCGAAAATGGCGTCTGCAAGTACCTTAAACTGTACGGACACTTTCAGTTTGACAAAGACATTATCCTTGGTCTTGGTTTCCACGATAACATCCAACTGTTGGATTTTAAGGTTAATTCTTCCGACAACGCGATCCACCATGGGGATCTTAAATTGCAATCCCGGTTGTTTGACGCTTTGGAATTTCCCAAACCGTTCCACAAGAACTGCTGTTTGTTGCCGCACGATGAAAATCCCTGAAAAAAGGATCAACAGGGCAAGGAAAAAGAGGATAAAAGGGAGTAATGGATACATAATCGCTTTGGTTTTTATTTAGAATAACGCCGCACCTGGGCCTGTAGGAAACCTCTGTTTTGCCGGCAGCTCCCAAAAAGAAAATAAAATTTTACGGCAGGAGCAAAGAACGGCCTTTTGAGACAGGCTTGGTGTTTACACCACTTAAAGTACAAAAAAATGATCGCTTCTTTTCATAATCTGGATGAAAAGAGGAAAAAAAGCGATCAATGGACCCGGTTGAAGGGAAATGGCGTCAGCTCATTTGCTTCAACTCCGAGGTCAGTTTGCTGAGGGTATCTTTAGCATCTCCGAAAAGCATCCGGTTGTTGGGGTAGAAGAACAAGGGGTTTTCGATACCTGCATATCCGGAGCGCATGCTTCGTTTCATTACGATCACCTGCTTGGCTTTCCAAACCTGCAAAACCGGCATGCCATAGATCGGGCTGCCCGGGTCCGTTTCGGCGGCAGGGTTGACCACGTCGTTGGCGCCGACGATGAGGACCACATCGGTATTGGGCAGGGCGCCGTTGGCGTCGTCCAGGTCAAGCAGTTTGGGGTAGGGAACGTCGGCTTCGGCAAGCAGTACGTTCATGTGCCCCGGCATACGCCCAGCTACGGGGTGAATAGCGTAGTTGACATCTACGCCGTTTTTGGACAGCAGATCGTCGACCTCTTTGCACACTTTCTGAGCTTGGGCAACCGCCAGACCATACCCTGGAACGACCATGACCGACTTGGAATAGTACATCATGATCGCGGCGTCGTTGAGGCTGACTTCCCGGATCACCTGATCCCCTTTCGCCGCAGCAGCGCCAGCCGCCGACCCGCCAAATCCGCCAACGAGCACGTTGAGCAAGGATCGGTTCATGGCCTGGCACATCAGGAGCGTCAGAATGGTGCCGGAAGCCCCAACCAGAATCCCCCGACCAGCATAAACTGGTTGTTGTAGATCAACCCTGCCGCAGCGGCTGAAATCCCGCTAAAGGAGTTGAGCAGGGAAATGACCACGGGCATATCAGCCCCGCCAATCGGCGCGACAAAAGAAATCCCGTAATAAAGCGACAAAACTGTCATAGCGACCATCAGCCAGAAGAGCGAATCGGCGCCCTGGAAATAGACGATGCCGCTAAGGATGAGAATAGCCGCCAGGAGGCTCAGGTTGAAAATGTGGTGCACTTTGGGCACCACCAGGAAGTTGTCCTTCACCCAGCCTTCCAGTTTGCCAAAAGCCAGGAAGCTACCCGTAAAGGCAATGCCCCCTACCAGAATCGCAAACAACAGAATCAAAATCTCGGTGCTTCCGTAAAAACGGTCCCCCTGGTACATGTGGATAAACTCTGCTACGCCAAGGACGACGGCGCAGGCGCCGCCAAACCCGTTCAATATGGAAACCATCTGGGGCATCGCCGTCATCTGGACTCTTCGGGCCCAGGTAGCGCCAATGACGCCGCCGACGATGACGCCGGATACGATCCACCCGTAGTTATTGGACCCCACCAGGTAATCCGGGTCGAGCATGGCCGCTACAATCGCAATTCCCATGCCGAATCCGGCGATAATGTTTCCTTTTCTCGCGCTATCCGGACTGCTCAGGAGCCGTAATCCCCAAACAAAGGCCAGCGAACCAACGAGATAACTCAGTTTTATATAGAACTCGGTATACATGATCTATTGGAATTTGAAGGTTATTTCTTTTTCTTTTTGAACATTTCCAGCATCCGGTCGGTCACGACAAAGCCGCCAACGGCATTGAGCATGCCAAGTACTACTCCGATAAACCCAAGACTTAAGGAAACATAATCGTCGGCTTCGCTCTGCCGGATCAACAAAATGGCGCCGAGAATGACCACCCCGGATACGGCGTTAGCGCCCGACATCAGGGGCGTGTGCAACACCGTGGGCACCTTGGAGATGATCTCGAAGCCCAGAACGATCGTAAAGATCAGCAGGTAGATAAAGAGGATGTTGTCGTTGAAACTTTGAATAAAGGTATCCATAAGATCATGCATTTTGTGTTTCAGGAATTGGGGTGATCATGGCGCCCCGGATAATTTCATTGTTCATATCCAGGTTGAGTTTGCCCTCTTTGACGAACGTCTTGATGAAGTTCAGCACGTTGTTGGCGTACATGACGCTGGCATCCTGAGGCATGAGGTTGGCCAGGTAGGAGTTGCCGATAATGGTTACCTGGTGCGCCTGGATAACGGCATTGTCCTGGGTAAGTTCGCAATTGCCGCCCGTGGAGGCAGCGAGGTCGACTACTACCGAGCCTGGTTTCATGTGGCTGACGGTTTCTTTAGGCAGCAGAATGGGGGCTTTTGTCCCTCTGACTTGAGCTGTGGTGATGATGACATCTGCTTTAGCGGCTCTGGCCTGCACTTCTGCCCGTTGCCGTGCCAGGAACTCATCCGATTGGGCTACGGCGTATCCGCCTGCGGCGGTATCTTCCACGGCGCCTTCCACTTCCACAAACTTGGCGCCAAGGCTTTCGACCTCTTCTTTGGCAGCGCGGCGGGTATCAAACGCTTCCACCTGAGCGCCAAGGCGGCGGGCGGTCGCAATCGCTTGCAAGCCGGCAACGCCTGCTCCAAGAATCAGGACCTTGGCCGGCCGGATCGTGCCTGCTGCCGTAATCATCATGGGGAAATACCTGGGCAGAAGGCGCGCCGCTTCCAACACCGCCTTATAGCCTGCAATGCCGGCCATGGACGATAGCACGTCCATCGATTGCGCCAGGGTGGTGCGGGGAATCATGTCCAGACTAAAGGCTTGAAAGCCTTTTCCATGAAGGGTTTCTGCAACGCCAGGGCTGGCAAAAGGAGCAAATTGGGAGATGAGCAGGACGCCTTTCCGGACCTGCTGCAGATCGGCATCCGAAAGCGGGTGGATGCTGATCAACATGTCGCTTTGGGACAGTACTTCCTGCCGGCTGACTACGGATGCGTGTTCCTGATATAACTTATCGGAGAAAAGCGCAGTCGCGCCGGCCTGGGTTTCAACCAGAATCTCCAGGCCGAGTTGTTTGAGTTTTGGCACGATTTCGGGCACGATGGCCACGCGCTGGTCGTCGTACTCTTTGAGAATTCCAAATTTCATAGGGTGGCTTTTGGTCCGGAAATTAAATATTCCCTTTGGTCTTCCGGGTATCCGTGCCCTATTAATTTGGTGATTTTTGTCATTTTTATAAAAAGGGGCGGTCTCAACAGCCCACTCTTTGCCTTCGGCATGAAATTTTAGGTTCTTTTTTCAATTTCAATAAAAAATGGCAAAGCCATCTTTTATTGAAATTGAAAAAAGAACCTATTTTTTACTGCCTTGGGCAAAAACCGTCTGTTGAGACCGCCCCTTCCCCGATTTTTTGAACGTCAGTTTTTCCGAAGCTTATCGGCAAACTGCTTCTGAAACTTGGCCACTTTCGGAGTAATCACAAACGTACAATAGGGGTTGCGGTCTCCTACGGTGTTGTAATAATCCTGGTGGTAGTCTTCCGCCTCCCAGAACCCCTGAAAGGGCACGATTTCCGTGACGATCTGGTCTTCCCAAACCTCGGTAGCGACTTCGGCTTTGGATTTTTCAGCGACCGCTTTCTGTTCGGGCGAATGGTAAAAAATGACCGACCGGTACTGCGGGCCCACGTCGTTGCCTTGGCGGTTGGGCGTGGTGGGATTGTGGGTGTTCCAGAAAATCTCCAGGATTTCGGCAAAGGAAATGACCTTGGGGTCGAAGGTAATCTGAGCCACTTCGGCATGGGCGGTATTTCCGGAGCCGACCGCCTTGTAATTCGCCGTTTCCGGAGTGCCCCCGGAATACCCGGAGATAACGGACTTAATCCCTTCCACCTCCTGGTAGACGGCCTCTACACACCAGAAGCATCCGCCTCCCAGGGTGGCGATCTCCATGCCTTCCGGCAAGTTCGTTACAGGTAGAATCTCCTTGGATACCGGTTTTTTTTCGGACATAGCAGCCTGGTTTTGATTGGTGCACGATAAAAGCGCGACGCTCGTCGCTAGTGCAAGTAATTTGATGGACATGTTTATGAAGGTTACGGAGTTACGGAGTTACGGAGTTGCGAGGTTGCGAGGTTACGAGGTTGCGAGGTTGCGAGGTTGCGAGGTTACGAGGTTACGAGGTTGCGAAGTTGCGAAGTTGCGAAGTTGCGAGGTTGCGAGGTTGCGAGGTTGCGGGGTTGCGAGGTTGCGAGGTTGCGAGGTTGCGAGGTTACGAGGTTGCGAGGTTGCGAGGTTGCGAGGTTGCCAAAGCATTACCTTCGCAACTTCGTACCCTCGCAACTTCGCAACTTTTAATCCAACGCTCCAACCCTCGAAGTGTTTACCCGAAGGCTAAAGAATGGGCGGCGACGTCGCGGCGGAGACGGTTTCCAGGCTATGGAGGAGGGAAGGCGGAAGGGTAGGGGAAAGGTAGGAGAGGAACAGACGGAGGGCTTTTCGTTTAGAGGAATCCAGTTGGTAGCTGATGTTTTTGGTGAAATACTCCTGGAGGTCAAAGCCGGGAGCAGGGCTGGGCAGCAGGTACACCAGTTGGGGAAGATGGTCGAGTCCCAGGGCGAGGGCAGCGTTAAACTCCTCCAGGAATTCGGGATCCAGTTCGCGATTGCTGACCCAGGCGGCAAAGACAAAAGGAAGGCCGGTCATGGCCGTCCAGGCTTCGCCCAGGTCGTAGAAGTACGGGAATCGGTTTTCGAGGCCAATGACCCGGTCGCCGATGACCAATCCGCCGGTGGCGCCGGCGATCCGGCGTTCGTAACCCTCACTGGCTGGAATAAGTGTTGGGGATTGCTTCCAGTATTGTTCCAGGAGGAGCCGGGTGAGCTCCACGGAGGTGCGGGAGTGGAAGTCGAGGTATATCTCCGTTAGTTCTTCCAGCGGCTTTTCAGCAAAAAGCCCTACCGTTCGTACTGCCCCCTCGGATCCGATGCAAAAGTTGGAAACAATCCGGGGTTGGTCCAATTCCGGGAGCACCGCCACGGGGACCAATGCCAGGTCCGCCTCGCCGGATTGGAGTTTTTGCGCGCAAACGGAGGGGATATTGAGCTGCAGATCAATCCGGTCGGACAGGTCGCTTTTGAATAAGCCATACAGCAACGGTTTGGTGTTCAGGTAGCTGACGGCGGTGATGCGTATTTTATCCATAGTATGCTTCGCCTTCCGGGGTGATGCCATTAATTTGGCTTCGGTTCCTTCAAATGCTTCATATCGTTTTCCAGTTCGAATTCGAACGTTTCTCCGTCGTAATGGACCAGGTACAAACCGGTATTGCTGTGATGGAATTTCTCCATACTGGAGAGCGGCTCTTTTTTGAGCAGGCAGACCAGGCAGCGCAAGGCGCGGCCGTGGCTGCATACCAGGATGCGCTCCTCGGGGCGTTGCACGAGGTGGTCCAGAAACTGGTTCAAGCGGGCGGCAAGGTCCAGCGCGCTTTCCCCATCTGCAAAGGGCACGTGGTAATGGCCCTGGGCCCAGGCCCCGGTGATTTCCTTGAAATATTGGTGCAGGCTGTCGTCGTAGTTTTGTCCTTCAAATTTTCCCCAGTTCATTTCATTGAGCTCGATGAACTGTTCCCATGGGAGGTTGCGGGTTTCGAGGAAGGGCGCCACCGTTTCGTGGGTGCGTTTCAGACGGGACGTCAAGACGACTTCGAAAGGGAAATCAGCGTATTTATTGAAAAAAGCCTGCGCCTGGGTTTTTCCGGTTTCGTTCAGGCTGGTATCGACGCCCCAGCCCTGGACGATCCGGTTGCGGTTGTGATCGGTTTCTCCGTGGCGGATGAAGTAAATGGTCTTTTTTGTCATTCTTTATATGTTGCTCATTATGATCAATTTACCACGGGAAGATCCATGTAACCCTTGAACTGGTTGTCGTCCTCAAACACCGTATCGGAGTAATCGGTCAGGATGTTGTACATGGTATCCCTTTCGAGGGGGCGGCGCCCCGCCTGCCGGATGAGGTGCACGAGGTCTTTGGTGCTCATGGCAGGGTTTTGCTCTTCGGAGCCCGCCATGGTGTAGATTTTCGTGGTGTCGTCGATGGTTCCGTCGATGTCGTTTACTCCAAAGGACAGGGCGAGTTGGGCGGTATGGCGTCCAATCATCGGCCAATAGGCCTTGATATGCGGGAAGTTGTCGAGGTAAATCCGGCTGACGGCGTAGTTTCGCAAGTCTTCGACTACGGAAACTTCCGGCAGGTGGGACATTTCGTTGTCTTTGTTGCGAAACTTGAGCGGGATGAAGGTCTGGAAACCGCCCGTTTTATCCTGAAGCTGGCGGAGCTGCTCCAGGTGATCGATCCGGTGGAAATAAGATTCGATATGCCCATAGAGCATGGTGGCATTGGACCGCATGCCGAGCTCGTGCCAGATCTCGTGGATGCGCAACCACTGTTCCCCGGAGCATTTGCCGCCGGCGATTTGGTCGCGGATTTCGGGATGGAAGATTTCGGCGCCGCCTCCGGGAAGGGAATCCACTCCCGAGTCCTTGATCCGCTGCATGCCTTCTTCGTAGCTCACCTTGGCTTTTTTGAACATATAGTGGTACTCCACCGGCGTGAGCGCTTTGATATGGAGGTCGGGCCGGTGCGCCTTGATCTGGCGGAACAATTCGGTGTAAAAGTCCAGGTCGTATTGCGGAAGCACGCCGCCGACAAGATGCACCTCGGTGACGGGCTGCCCGTCGTATTTGCGGACGATGTCCAGCATGTCCTCGATGGTGTATTCCCAGCCGTCGCTGCGCTGCTTGATCAGCCGGGAATAGGAGCAGAAGGTGCAGGTGTAAATACACACGTTGGTGGGCTCGATATGGAAATTCCGGTTGAAATAGGTATTCCCTCCATGCCACTTCTCCCGGACCACGTTGGCCAGGGCGCCCAAATACCCCAGAGTGCCTTTTTCGAAAAGCGTTACGCCTTCCTCCATGGTAAGGCGTTTTCCCTGAATGACGTTGTCTGCTATTCGCCTGAGCGCTCCATCGAGCTGGGGATCGTTCAAGAGTACTTGCGCCTGAAGGGATGTTTCCATAAGTTGCGTTTGCTTGGTAACAACAAAGTTAAACTTTCAGTTTTTATTGAAAGAAAAAACAGCCATCTACCTAACCGGAAAAATGCAGGCGGGTTCAGCTCAGGGCGTAAAAATAGAAAACCCTGAAAAAGGGGACGGTCTCAAAAGATGATTCTTGTCCCTGGCAGGAAAAAAAATTCAGGCAGGGGCAAAGAACGGCCTTTTAGGACAGCCCTATGTAGCCCGATCCGGTTTCCAACAAAAAAATACCGGCCCAATCCGCTTGCCGGAGATGGAAATTTTGCTATTTTTCCTGCATCTTTTATTCTCAAACACCATTTCATATGAAAACCGCAAAGTTTACATTCATGCTCCTGGCGGGCCTCTTGTTTTTTGCTCCCGCTTTTGCCTCGGTACAGGTAAGTCCTGAGTCCAACACAGCAACCAGCGTTGCCGCTACCGCTTCCCTGACGAAGAAAGAGACCAAATCGTTGGTGAAAGAGAAAAAAGCGGAAATGCGCTCCCTGAAAAAAGAAGAGCGCCGCGCCCGTTTCTTCAACTGGCTGAGCGAAAAGCTGGCGGGTTCCGACACTCAGTTGGTGGCTATCCTCCTGTGCTTCTTCCTCGGAGGCCTGGGCATCCACCGCGTATACCTGAAGTCCAACCCGATCATTATCCTGTGGTACTTCCTTACCCTGGGAGGCTTCTTCGGCCTGATTCCCCTGATCGACTTTATCCGCCTGATCATGGGCCAGGTGGATCACTACGAAGGGAATAACAGCCTGTTCCGGGCGTTTCAGTAATAGTGATTAGTTGTTGGTGGTTGGTGGTTAGTGGTTAGTGAGCCACCAATCACCAACCACCAACCACCAACCACCAATCCACCAACCACCATCCTTTCCATCCTCCTTCCGATTTACAACTGGGACATCCGCCAACTGGCGGGGGATTTAATTGCCCAGGGCCGGGCATTAGGCGTTCCCTTCGAACTCCTTGCGCTGGACGATGGTTCTGCTCCCGAATACCGGGAAATGAACCGGTCTATTTCCGGGTTTCCGGAGGTTAACTACCAGGAACTGCCCCAAAACATCGGCCGGGCCGCCATCCGCAACCGGCTGGGGGACCTTGCGCAATACCCTTTCTTGTTATTTATGGATTCCGATTCCGAGGTCGTTCGGGGGGACTACCTCCAGGGGTATCTCCAGGCGGCGGCAGAGGACCGCGTTCTGGTGGGAGGCACGTGTTATTCCCCGGAACCACCGGCTGATCCGGGGTTGTATTTGCGGTGGCTTTATGGGACACGCCGCGAACAGCGCCCGGTTGCGCTTCGGCGCCGGTCGCCCTGGAGCAGCTTCCTGACCCATCATTTTGTCATTGCCCGTTCGGTTTTTCAGCAGATTCGCTTTGACGAACGCCTGAGAGGCTACGGACATGAAGACACGTTGTTTGGTTTGGCGTTGCAGCAGGCGGGCGTGTCCATCACACACCTCGACAACCCGTTGAAGCATGCCGGGCTGGAGCCGTCGGCTGTATTCCTGACAAAAACAGAGAG
The DNA here is from genome assembly GCA_016713275.1 of Haliscomenobacter sp. Classification (GTDB taxonomy): domain Bacteria; phylum Bacteroidota; class Bacteroidia; order Chitinophagales; family Saprospiraceae; genus JADJPL01. Next base: position 132,937 of record JADJPL010000004.1, on the reverse strand, counting down.
CAGTATCCGGAACCTGGTATTTCTTCATGGGCAGGGGAACCTGCTGCCTTCCCGCCTCCTGGACGCATACCGCCTGCTCCGGCGCCTGGGCCTGGCCTCCTGGGCTGCCAGTAGGTTTGAACGCCATCAAGCCGCCTTTCGGAAGCGCCTGGAAGGGCCCGCGCCCCGGTTATGGCGCCTGGACCTGTACAAGCTCGGTTACCTTTGCCTGCTACTGAACAACCCGGCATAAAGGGTGATCAACCTGGGGCTTTCCACTTCCCAATTCCAGATTTCTGCCGCAGGTATGCAATTTGCCGCCAGGTTTTGATACCGCCCGGTGTCGCCAAGCAGGCTGCGGATGGCTTCGGCAATGACTTTGGGATCCAGACTGGAAAGAAGGAGAAAGCATTCCCATTCCGCGTTCAGCCTCCGGTATTCCGGAAAATCCATTTGCAGGGAAGGAATCCCCGCCTGGACGTAGTCGAAGGCTTTGTTGGCCAAAGAATAATAGTAGCTCAAGCTTTCTGCTTCCAGCAGGTTAAGTCCGATCCAGGCTTTTGGAGTTGCTCTGGCCAGATCGTCCGGCGATAACCTTCCCAAAAACCGGACCCGGTCCTGAAGCCCTGCTTGCCGAACGCGTTCCCGAAGGGGTTGGGATAAATCGCCTTCTCCTGCCAGCCAAAGGGCAACGCCGGGAAGGAGGGCCATGGCCTCGATCGCTTGTTCCAGGCCTCTGCCCCGATTGAGCGCGCCCTGGTATAACACCACCGGAGTGGGCGCTTTGGCGGAGGGGGCCTCGTTCCGTTTCCTTACGGGGACATTGCGGACCGCCTCAAAGGGGACGCCGTAGCGGACAGAGAGGATTTCTGCCAGTGCGGGCCCCACGGTATAGGCCCTGTCCACCCTTGGCACGACCGCCCGGGCCAGCGCCTCCCATAACCGCTTGGTGAAGGAGCGGCCGATGAGTTCAGGTACTTCGGTAAAATATTCGTGCGCGTCGTAGACGACCGGTTTTCCCTTCAGGCGGGCGGCAATATAAGCTGGCGCCAGGGTGTCCAAATCAACTGCGCAAACCGCGTCGAAGCGGTGAAACACGAGAAAAAAGAGCAGATGCAGGTTGAACTCGAGGTAAAAGGCTTTGCCCCGGTGAAAAAAGCAGGATAGGCGCGTTTGCATATACGGCTGGTTTGCGAGGGGAGGGGAGAGGGGGAGCGTTCGGCCGATCAGCAGCACGTCGTAGCCCGCCTGCGCCAGCGTCGAACAGATCCGGATCATGCGCTGGTCGTGGTTGAGATCGGTGGTTACGGTACATACGATGCGGGGCATAAGCGTGCGGATTTAGGGGCCAACCCAGGCGATGCGCTGGTCTTTTTCCACGACGATGCCCTCCTGCAGCAGGTATTCCAGGGTGCGGAGCACATCGTCCTGCGCTTTTGGCGCGAAAGCATCGAGAATTTCCCTGGCGCTCAGGGGCTCGTGGCGCAGGACGAGCCGGATCTTTTGCCGGTAGCGGGCAAAGCCTTCCTCGGTAAGTCCGGTTTTCTTCCGTTCGAGGCAAAGATCGCAGGCGCCGCAGGCAGGGGCCTCTTTCTCCCCAAAATAGGCCAGCAGAAAGCGGCTTCGGCAATCGGAATCCTGCGCGTACCCAACGGCCTGCCGGATGCGCTCCAGGTGGCGGTTTCGCAGAAACCCGTAGCGTTGATGATCGATTCCAAGCTGCCGGACATCGACCCGTTCTTTCAGGAATACCAGCTGCGGCTTTTCTTTCTGGGGAAGGTATTCCAGGATGTTTTCCTGATGCATGCGTACAAGGCCCTGGCGCAGGGCGTCGAGCGGTATTTTTAGAAAACCGGCCAGGCGTTTTTCCTGCAAATGAATGGGGCCGCTAAAAGCGCCCTGGTAGGTTCGGAGCAGGACTTTCAGGATCTTGTCGAGTTCCGGATGGCGGAGCTGGTAGTCGTACAGTTGGTCTTTGTCGACCAGAATTTGAACGGTAGAGGGTTGAACCACCGCTTCCGTCAGCGCGATCCACCCTTCCTGTTCGAGCACTTTAAGGGCGTGGAAGGCAGCCACGGGGTCAAACTGGTAGGCTTGGGCAAACGCGCTGAGGTCGAAATCATAGCTTTCGCCTTTCCCCGCCCCGGTGGCGAGTTGGAGGAAGCTCCCGATGGCCTGGTATACGCGGCGGATTTCAGCCAGCTCGGGGAAGGCTTGCTGGTATTGTTTTTCCAGTTGACGGCGGTCGTTGTCGTTGTACAGCAGGACGGCAAAGGCTTTCCTGCCGTCGCGGCCTGCCCGGCCCGCTTCCTGGAAATAGGCTTCGAGGCTGTCGGGCAGTTCGAGGTGGACGACGGTGCGCACATCGGGTTTGTCGATGCCCATGCCGAAAGCGTTGGTGCTGACGATGATGCGGGTCCGGTTTTGTATCCAGGCGTCCTGTTTGGCGCTGCGCTGCTCGTGGGTTAGCCCGGCGTGGTAGTAATCGGCAGAGATGCCCAGGTGTTTCAAATAGTCGGCGGTTTCTTTAGTCCGCCGGCGGTTGCGCACGTATACGACCCCAGAGCCGGGCACTTTACTCAGGATATCGGCCAATTGGGCTTCTTTGCCTTCGGTATGGCGGACCACGTAGGCCAGGTTCTCCCTCGCAAAGCTTTTTTGGAACACATTTTTCTTCTGAAATTCGAGCTTTTCCTGGATATCTTCCACCACTTCCGGGGTAGCGGTGGCGGTAAGGGCGAGCGCGGGAACCTTGGGCATCCATTCCCGGATGCGGGCGATCTCCAGGTAGGGCGGGCGGAAATCGTACCCCCATTGCGAGATGCAATGCGCTTCGTCGACGGCCAGCAGGTTGACCGGCATGCGGCGGATGCGTTCTTTGGCCAATTCCGTTGTGAGCCGTTCGGGAGAAAGGTAGAGCAGCCGCAGCCCGCCGTACACGGCATTGTCGAAGATCCGGTCGATTTCCCGGTACGGCATGCCGGAATAAATCGCAGCGGCCGGGATATTCCGCTTCTGGAGCTGAAAGACCTGATCTTTCATCAGGGCGATCAGCGGGGAGACGACGATGCAAACGCCGGGCATGCACAACGCCGGAACCTGAAAACAAAGGGATTTCCCTCCTCCGGTGGGCAGGAGAGCGAGGGTGTCCTTCCCGTCCAGCACCGATTGGATAATGTCTTCCTGCAACGGGCGAAACTGGTCGTAGCCCCAGTATTGGCGTAAAATGTCGATCGGACGTTGGGTCAAAGCCGCAAAGGTTTATCCTTAAAAGTACCAAAAATCAAGATAAATTCCTTTATTCGCAACAAAACGACTGCTCATGACCGAAAACCCATCCCGGCAGCATCAGGCGAAACTACTTCGGGTATTCCGGAAGGTCCACCGGATCACCGGCGCCTGGCTTTTTTCTCTTTTTTTTATCGTGGCCATCACCGGGCTGCTCTTGGGCTGGAAAAAACACACCGGAGATTTTCTGCTGGCCAAAACCCGAAAAGGAACTACGCCGGAACTCAAAGAATGGCTTTCGCTCGACAGCCTGCACACGATCGCTTGCCGGGTTTTGAGAGACTCCGTTTCGCCCGATTTGTCCGCAACGCTCGACCGCATCGATGTGCGCAACGAGAAAGGGATCGTCAAGTTTGTATTTGCCGATCATTACTGGGGCATCCAGCTCGATGGGGCGACCGGCAGGGTGCTGACCATAGAGCGCCGCAGGTCGGATTTTATCGAGAACCTCCACGACGGCTCCCTCTTTGACAAGTATTTGCGCACAGGCAACGGCCAGGTTAAACTGGCCTACACCTCCATTCTCGGCCTGGCGTTGCTGACGTTCACCGTTACCGGGTTTTGGCTTTGGTATGGGCCGAAACGGATGCGGAAGAAGCGGAGAGTGGAACCGCAACGCTAACTCCACCACTTGGCCGCTTCGGTCAGTACATGAATTCCGGTATTTTTTAAAATCTATGATTTCCGGGAGGTGGGAAGGGGTTGGCGCGTATACCTTTGGGGTGAAATTCCAAACACCCGAAAAGCCATGATGTCCCTGCAACGTTTTTTCCCTTGTTTACTTTTTCTTTTTGGGGCTTGCACCCTGTCTGGTCAGCAATACACGCTGACCGTCGAGAACGGATACGGTTCCGGGCAGTACGCGCCGGGAGATACCGTCCACATTTGGGCGGAAGAATGGCTTCCCGGCCAAACCTTCAAGAACTGGACCGGGCAAACGGTTTGGCTGAAAAGCGCGGAGGAGTGGCATACGACGCTTCTGATGCCGGCCAGAAATATCACCGTGAGGGCCAATAAGCAGGACCTTCCGCAGGGCGCGAATTTTACTCAGGAAAGCATCCGGGGGCGCGACACCCTGAAGCGGGTGTATCATTATTTTCCGGCGGGGCAGCCCAAAGGGGTGGTTTGGCTCTTCCACGGCACCAACGGGTCGGCCGCTACCTGGGTGAATGTCGAATTCGAACAGCGGCAGTTTGCCAACTACTTAATGGCGGCACAGTATGCCGTGGTCGTCACGGAAAGCGAGGAAGTGACGTATGGCAGGGACCTGTTTGGCAACGACGGCGTTTTTCGGTACGATTACAGCCCGGACACCCTCCTGAATGTCGATATAGCCAATATCCGCGCCCTGCGGGATACGTTTATCCGCAGGGGATGGATCACGCCTTCCACGCTCCATGCAGCGGAGGGGTTTTCCGCAGGAGGGGCGTTTTCGACGCTGCTGGCTACCGTACTGGGGTGGAAGGCGGGGATCACCCATTGCGCTCCGCCGGTGTACTATCTGGTGAGCATAACCCAAACGCCGCTGCTGGCCAGTATGAACCTGCTGGATGCCCACCCGGACGTCGGGCAGGAAGGGAATGTCGATGCGTATCAAGCGTTTGATACCCTGACAAGAAGAGGGAACTGCGCCCAATTCTATTTGCTTCGGCCTTCGCCGGTCTATCCGGAGCGGTTTAAGCGGCTTTCTACCATTAATGGCGTCTTATCGCAGGCCATTTTCAACGAACTCAAGAACAACCATTGCCTCAACGCCGCCCATTACGTTTCCAAAGCCCCTGCGGTGATTGAAGCGTTGGTCGCCAGCCAGCCTTCCAATTGGCCGGTGATGGTATCCCTAACCACGGTGCAGCGCAATTTCGTGCTGGACCAGATCGATGTGATGTGGACCTCCCACCATTTTCACACGGATTTCATGGGGGCCGATCTGGCATTTATCGAGAGGGTATGCGGCGCGGCGGTGGGGACCAACGAGCGGATAAAAGACGTAATCCTGCCGCCTGTGTTTCCGAATCCCTCGTCCGGGCTGGTGTTTTTACCCGAATTCACCCACCGGTGCAGGGTGTTTGACGTTTACGGCAGGTTGTTGTTGGAAAAGAGCGGTGACCGCGTTTCGGAACTCGATATTTCTTCCATCCCCGTGGGGTTGTATTTTCTCGAAATGTATACGAAGGCGGGCAGGCACACCCAACAGCTAATAAAACAACCGTAGTCTCCTTCTATTTTTTCGGTCTACCGGCGGGATTCCCCTGACGAAATTTATCTTTCTGCCATTTGGCGGGATTGTTCAGGATGTAGTTGGCAATGTTCTCGTAGGATCGTTGGTCTCGGATGATATGTTCGTAATAATTGCGGTGCCATAATTTTCCAAACTTTGGAATTTGATCGGGGGCAAACCCCGCTGCTGCATATTTGGATTTGAAAATTTCCAAACACCCCTTTGCCACCAACGATTTATACGCCCCAACCACACTGGATATGGTACGGGCGGGGTTCACCCCCGCCCGTACCATATCGGGGGCGGAGGGATCAATTTGAGCAGGGGGATCAATTTGAGATGAGGGATTAATTTGGGCTGAGGGATCAATTTGAGCTGAGGGATCAATATGGGCTGAGGGATCAATTTGAGCAGAGGGATCTATATAGGCTGAAGGATCAAAATAGGCGGCGCCATTGTGGGCGGGGGAATCCTTCTGAGCTGCAGTGGCATTTTGGGCGGGGGTGAACCCCGCCCGTACGATATTGGGGGCAGAGGGATCAATTTGAGCTGGGGGATCAATATGGGCTGAGGGATTAATTTGAGCTGGGGGATCAATATGGGCTGAAGGATCAAGATGAGCCAAAGGATCATTAAAGGCTGAGGAATCAATTTGAGATGAGGGATTAATTTGAGCTGGGGGATCAATATGGGCTGAAGGATCTATATAGGCTGAGGGATCAAAATAGGCGGCGCCATTTTGGGCGGGGGAATCCTTCTGAGCTGCGGTGGCATTGTGGGCGGGGGAATCCTTCTGGGCTGCGGTGGCATTTTGGGCGGGGGAATCCTTCTGAGCTGCGGTGGCATTGTGGGCGGGGAATCCTTCTGGGCTGCGGTGGCATTGTGGGCGGGGTGAACCCCGCCCGTACGATATTGGGGGCGGAGGCGGCATTTTGGGCGGGGGAATCATTTTGGGCGGGGGTTAAAATAATGATTCCGTGCATATGATTGGGCATAATTTGGAAAACGCCCAATTCGAAATGCTGGAATCGTTCTGCCAATTTTATCCATTCATTGTAAGCGATTTTTCCGTATTCATTCAAAATCATTTCGTTGTTTTCAATCCTCCCGAAACGGCAACGCATGCCATCACAACAAATGGTGATGAAATACAATCCCGCCTGTGAATAATCGTATCCTTTCAGGCGTATTGACCTGCGGTTGGGGAAGCTTTTGCGGCTGCTCCTGTTTTTTGGATTAGATCTCATATCGAATTATAGATATGGCGCGAAATGAGGCTGTCTCAAAGACGGTTTTTGCCCAAGGCAGCAAAAAAAGAAAATAAAATTTCATGCCGGAGGCAAAGAGTGGTTTTTTGAGACAGCCCCACTTCGGTCAGTATAGATCTGACGTCTTGCCTTTTTAACTTGATCTGGTTTCCTTTTAATGGCCGCGTCCAAATGCTGCTTCTAGCTGTTTTTGCGCCATTTGCAACAAAAATAGGGGAATTGCCCCCCGAAAAAAAGGACACCCAAACGGCTCCTGTTGCCCCCCGCTTTTCTGCATCGCTTCCGTGTACCAGGGCGGTATCTGGTGAGCAGCGCGGGAGAGGATAGGAGGGGCGCTCTTTCGATTCGCGCCCCCATGTGTATCTTACCCTGGGATCTCTACTGCCCCTTGAGTTTTCCCACCAACCAGTTGGTCAGTACTTCATTCTGTTCCGGATAGGTCCAATGGCCGGTTTCCAACGCAAGGAACAGTTCTTTAGGGGACGTGATGGCATTGTATGCGGCAAACATAGACGTTGGAGGGCACACTTCATCATTATAGCCCATGGAAAAGAATCCAGGCGCCTTTAGTTGCCGGGCAAAGTTCACCACATCGTAATAGCTTGCGGTTTGGATCTTTTCTTTGGTTTGGTTGAACGCCGCATTGTTCTTATCAAACAAATGCGGCCAACCACCGGCGCGGCCTTTTAAATAACCGGTGAGGTCGGATAACGCAGGATAAAATGCCGCCCAGTATTTTACTCTCGGGTCAAGGGCCGCGGTTACAATGGATAAAGCGCCGCCCTGACTGCCGCCGGTTACTCCAAGGTTCATTCCATCGTACTGAGGAAGGCTTACAAGGAAATCATTTGCCCGGACACAACCGAGATACACTCGTTTATAATAATACCGGTCCTTGTCATCGAGGTTGTAATTCCAGTAACCCGCAAGGCCGCCACTCATCAGGTTGTTGTATACCGATACGTCCATGTTGACCGGTATGCCGTGAATACCAATCTGGAACGTGATAAACCCTTTCTCCGCGTTGGCTATATCGCCGGCATACGGCCTGGCGCCTGCTCCTGGAACGTGCAGAATGGCGGGGTACTTCCCTTCCTTTTTCGGCATGCACAAGATGCCATACAATCTGACGCCGGGCAGGTAGTTTTGCAGGTTGACATGATAGACGTTTACCTTTTCGGTGCAGCGTTCCGGCATCAGGGTCATTCGCGCGTCCAGGGGGATTTTTGCAAGGTCCGTTTTGGCTTTATTCCAGAAGGAGGAGAAATCGGCAGGAACCGCGATGGCAGGTTCTATCTGCAACGGATTAAATGCGGCCGTAGCCAACCCACGGTAGGTTTTCCCGTTCACCTGGGCCACCGCCACGCAGCGCAGAAAACCGGGTTCTTTCATGGTTCCGGCATCAACCACCGTCGTTCCGGCGGGCAATACCAGCGAATCTTTTTTCTGCGGTTCCATTTTCTCGGGACCGGTTTCGTAGGTCACTACGGCATTCTTTACGACGTTTCCGTTTTGCAGCACGGTGATGGTGAATTTAACCGGCTCCCCGGTTTTGTAGGTCCAGTCGGTGTGATCCGGCGCCACGATCACCTTCACCATCCGTTCTACCGGCTGGGCATGAACGAGATGAAAGGTAGCCAACAGAACCATCGGGCAGATAAACCGAAAGGCGGTTTTGAAAAAGGGCGTATGCATAACAACGAATTTTAAGGTGTACGAAATTTTTGGTTTCTGAATTTTTTGAGGGGGGCATCCTCGAAGCGGCACTTTTTTCGGTATACGTAGACAGAAAGGTTTTGCAAAGGTATTTATATCCTGTCCAATACGTGTTTAGTTAATTCGTTTTCTTTGTCGCCTGTGTTTAAAGTGGTTGCAGGCTCAAACAGCATGACCCACACTTCTTTGTCTGCTACGGGTTTGTGTTCTACCCCTTTGGGCACGATCAAAAATTCGTTTTCATTTACTACCACGGTACTGTCCCGATACTCCATTTTGAAGTTTCCTTTAACGACAAAAAAGAGTTCGTCTTCGTGGTCGTGTTTATGCCAAACGAACTCACCTTTGAGTTTGGCAAGTTTTACGTGCTGCCCGTTGAGTTCCCCTACTATTTTGGGTGACCAATGTTCTGCAAATAGTTGGAACTTTTGCTCAAGATTTACCTTTTCCATTGTTTTTAGCTATCGGTTACTTTTAGTTTCCTTATTGATAACACCCAAGTTTCTTCAAACTGATCTGCGTCTCGCTGGATCTTGGTTTTTTCATCTGCACACAAATTTAAACTTTTATCTGTGCCAGTTTTTGGGGAGCTTTCACTCTCGTTGGTTCGCTTTCCTGATTGCGTTGGCGGTCTCTTGCCAAGTGTACCTTGTCCACGAATGTGTCGCCGTTTCATAAATGAAACGGCATATGGAATAGCGCCAAGTGTCCCGCCGCAGCTGGTAGTGAAACTTGAGTGAATTGGGATGACTTTCCGTTCTTATACTTAACTTTTGTCACCCGAACCTCCCAGCTACCAATGTCAATATCGATTGTGTCCTGCAATTGGGTGACAAAGAGTTTTTCCAAAGAGCCTGTCCTGTTTTTCGTCTTTGCAAATTCATCTAATGCTTCTTGCTGCGTCACAAAACGAACCATAAAATCTTTTAATTGAGATTTTAATGTCAATGTCAACTCGCTTTTTAAAATGAATGGGTCTCTCGGCTTAAAGGGTATGGCTTCAACACGGTCTGGAGGTTTCATAAAGTCCGTGTAGTAATACTCAATGGTCAGGTTGCATAAGCTGTCAACAAGGGTCTGTGGATACTTCTGTCCGAAAGTAGCTTCACAGAATAAAAGGGCCGATAGGGTAGCGGTTGCGAGTTTCATTTTGCTATTGCTGCCAATGTTTTACGTGTTAGCGATGGTGGAGCATTTGAATAACGTCAGGCTTATCCCGATAGGTATTGGGCAATAATGCCCAATGGAATTACAAGTGTTGAGCATTCATCTAGCTGCCAGCTATTGTCAGTAGGACCTTGGGAGCAGTTGTTTTGTCAGTAAGTATATTCTTTTTTAAATATTCGATCTGGCTCTCGTTTTTGTTTGCCATTACGTTTAATTCTAACCCTGAAAATTTTATTTTCTGTGCAGTTGCCATACTGGTCATAGGTGTATTCTTCTTCAAATATGGTTTCACCGCCGTTTAAGTTTCGACTTGTCCATTTTATTAAATCACCATGAACGTTATAAACTTCATCACTCCCGAAACTTACTTGCTGTTATGAAACTAATCTTAATAGTGTCGATTGATAAAACGCTGCCGTCATTAGCCACTACAGATGTTACCACTTTATTTTTGTCGTATAAATAGTTGGCTATCTCTTTTCCAAAAGAGTTCCCATTTCCGTCCAATAGAGTCAATTCAATTGGATGTCCATTTTGATTGCAAACAAGATTGGTTTGGCTAATGATGTTTCCATTTGCATCCTTATTGGTGTTGCCTATTAAAAAAAAGTTTTTGTCATAGGTATAAAACGCAGTTTCTTTCGAATATCCTAATGGTGTCCACCTTTCGAAAACTCTTGACAATGTGATTCTGTGAACGGTGTCGTTTGTATTAGTGAATCTTGCTTTCAACCTGCCGTTTTCATCAAACCGTTCTTCTGTTAGAAGCATGCCTGCATTGTCGAAGGTCTTGATGTTTTTGTCCACCTGTTTGCTACTTGAATCAAAGAAAGTGTTTGTCTCAACAATTTTCTTTGGCTTTTGAGTTTTGTACTCTCGTTCTGCATTCAACTGTAATGCAGAATAAATATTTTGAGACCTAACAAGTCCACTCAATAAGGTTAATAGAAAAAGAAATGTCAATTTACGCATAGTCGATTTAATTGCGGTGAACTGCTGTCTTCTCGCCATTTCATGGCAAAAGCCTTTCGGTCTTTACCCCCCTAATGTAACGAATAAGCGCAACGCGTCCAAACGTCACGGGCTCAAAAGGGGAGGAGGAGGTGAAAAAGGCGGGTAGGGTTTCAGGGCGTCATTTTTCTATGTCAATATCGTATTTGTCTAAAAGGCCCGAAACGCCGGAAATTGAAAACCTTGCTTTTTTAATTCGGTTTGTGTCTGGGTCAATGGAATAATTGTAAGAAGTCCGAAAGTCGGCTTTTTCAAGTGTCGTATGGTCAAAAACGGCTTGTGCCAAATTGCAGTTGTCAAACACGGAACTTGTCAAGTCAGCTTCTGCAAAGTCGGTTTCTTGTAACTGCGAATTTTTGAAAAGGGTCTTTTTGATTTTGGTCTTGTAAAACGAAGAATGGTTGAGTTGGCAACCGTCAAACGAAAAGGAAAGACCAAATTCGTTACAGGTGTCAAACCGAAGTCCCAGCATTTTGCAGTCTTTGAAGGCTACGTCCCGAAACGCTGTCTTGTTGAGTTTTGCCAAACTGAGATTGCACCCGTTAAACGTACAGCCGATGAACTTAAATTCGGAAAGGTCGCTGCTTAAAACGTTGCAACCGTTGAAAATACAGTTTTCGTATTCGCCTTTTGTGAGCGTATCGTTTTGATCAAACGTTTGGTCTTGTAGGTAGATTTCCTGCATTGGTCTGGTTTGTCGTTTAGAGCATTAGGGCAGATAGGGTAGGGCAGCCCGTTTTTCCCGGTAGGTTTTCTCTAACGCGCTTGCAAAGGCGGCTTTGTCTTGCCGCAAGAGCTCCATGGCTTCTCCGTTTACAATGGCCGGATGGATGTCCCGGAGGTAGCTATCGCTCCAGGTTGCCAGCTCTACCAGTACAGGGGTCAACGCCAATCCCTTGTCGGTTAATAGGTAGAGGCTGGTCTTTTTATTATCGGGCCGCTTGGTTTTGATGATGATGCCCACTTCCTCCAGGAGTTTGAGCTTGGCCGATAGAATATTGGTCGCGATGGCTTCTTCGCTTTCCGTGAAGTCTTTAAAGGTTTCTTTGCCTTCGATGAGCATCTGCTTGACAATAACCAACATCCACTTGTCGCCTACCACATCCAGGGCGGAAGTAAACGGGCAGTTACACCTGAAATCCGGTCGCATAGGTTAAGCCTTTGTTAAATATCGCTTGCAAGATGCAAGTTTTTTTTGATTTTGCTTGCATAATGCAAGCTATGTTGTATTTTTGCTTGCGAAACAAAAGTAATAAATAATCGTCAAAGGACAAAATCAATGAGAAAAGTAATCAGCGTAGTTGTGCTATCCGGTATGCTCGCTTCCGGTGGCATAAGTCAACCCCAATCAACAAGCGAGGTCAATTCATCAAAAACAAAAACAATGAACAACAAACAAATCGTAGGCGCCTTCTTAGGTGCTGTGGCAAAACAAGACGCCACCGCCATGCGCGAATGGGCCAATGCCGATTACATCCAGCATAACCCCTTTGTTCCCACCGGACTGGAGCCATTCATCGGGCTGCTGCCCATGCTGAAAGAACACGGCACGTATGCCGAAAACGTGCGGATGTTTCAAGATGGCAACTATGTGGTCATGCACAACATCTGGAAAAACGCCAAACCTTTTGGCGCCGATGAAATGGTGGCTTTCGACATCATCCGCGTCGACGCAAACGGCAAAGTAGCCGAACACTGGGACGCGATGACCGCATTGGTAAAAGAAACCGCCAGCGGAAGGTCGCAAACCGATGGCCCCACGACCATTGAAGACCTGGACAAAACCGAAGCGAATAAAGCGTTGGCCCGGGCATTTGTAGAAGACTTGCTGATGGGTAAAAACCCGGGTAAAATCACCGAATACATCAGTGCCGAACAATACGACCAGCACAATCCGGGAGTAAAAGACGGATTGAGTGGCGTGGTAGAAGCCGTACAGTACCTCACTTCGCAAAACAATATGTTCAAGTATACCAGAATCCACAAGGTGTTGGGCGAAGGCAACTTCGTGCTTACGGTGAGTCAAGGCGAATGGAGCGGTAAATCACAAGTTTTTTATGACTTATTCCGCATGAAAGGTGGGAAAATTGTAGAGCACTGGGATGTGATCCAGCCTGTTCCGACCACAGGATTGGCGAATGCCAATGGCATGTTCGGAGGATTCTAACAAACACCATTTACGGGCGCAAACCAACATGCCGCTTCGGCTTCAGGTCGTTTCGATTCCACTAAGCGACCGTGTAAAGCCTTTTTTTTGAACAGGCCGAGGCAATATAGCATATGGCGTTCTCCCCCTTTGAAGGGGGTCGGGGGGATGAAACCTTTCCCGAGCATCCCGGAAGTTTCATCCCCCTAACCGCCTTAAAAGCTAATCTTGTAGTGTTTTTTCCTGAACCATGGATTGGTGTAGTCCCTCTTTCTTTTTTGGCCCCCGGCCTCGGGGTTTGTTCTTTTTTTGCTCGCCCAAAAAAAGAACCAAAAAAAGGGCGCTCCTATCCGCCTTTGGCGGACTCCGTGGGAAACGCCTTCGCTCTATGGGCTTCAACCGCTTTGAACACCGGTCGTTGCGTTTACCCTCCATCCCAAGCGGTTGATCCCATAAGGCGATCCCGTTCTTCGAACGGGAACGGCGTTTGCCACGGGCTCCGGGCTGCGGAGGGCAATTCAGAGACAAGCCGCTAGATATGAAAAATACTCCAAGATGAGCTTCAAAGGGGGAAAGTGCTTCGTCAGGTTTTGCCATGGGGTTAAGGGAGGCCCAACGAGGGATTGAGCAGAATGCACCACCCGAAAGTATCCAGAAATGGCCGGAATGTAGGGATCGTGTTTGTTCCTTTCTGGCTCGCATCCACCGTACTGAATTATTGGGCACTTACCTCTCCAAGCCAGTATATAGGCGTTTGCGCCGTTTACTTCTGGTAGTCAATCGGAAAATATCCTTCCCATTTCCAAGGGGTGAACGTATCGCCAATTAAGGTTTCTAATAGTTCTTTAAAAATGAATTCTCCATTAGCGCTGTTCGTTATTATGATTATTGAAATTCCTTTGTCTATAAAATTTATATTGTAGTTTCTCCAGGCATCATCGTGCCCTTCTTTAAAAAAGGCTCTACCATACGGGCATTTCAGAAGACCCCAGCCAAGACCGTAAGATAAATTTATTGCTTTGTTTTCCGTGGTGGTTTCTTCTGTAATTGATGGAAATTGTGTTTTGGACAGTATTTCAATTTGAGGTGAAATCATTTCCTTTAAAATCCGTTTGTCCAATCCTTTCTGTTGCATCAAATATTCAATAAATCTCGTGTAGTCGGTAATGGTTGTTACCAAAGAACCCCCAGCAACTGGCGTCGTCCGCTTTTTCTTTGGGTTGAGTGTATTGTCTGCAAGGTGTCCTGTTGCATAATTATCGTCAAATCGGTCGTACCAAATATATCCTGTTCTTGTCATTCCAATTGGTTTGAAGATCTTTTCAATTGCCAATTCTTCTACGCTTTGCTTTGTTATTTCTTCTATAACCAATTGCAAAAGTTTGATTCCTTCACCCGAATAAGCATATTTCTGCCCTGGGGTAAAATAGATTTTCATAACGCCAAGGGTGTCTAAAACGCCTGTCGTTGGATGAAGCCATCTAACATTTGGAAGTCCTGTTGTATGGCTTAAACACATTCTTGCAGTGATCAATTTCCATCTGTCGTCCGATTTCAGGTCTGAGAAATACTCATATGCTGCAATTGGTTTGCTCAAATAGTTGTAAAGCGGTTTGTCTAAATCTACTACTTTTTCCTGGGCCAATTTCATTGTTAAATAGCCAAATACTGCTTTGCTAAATGATGCTGCATACAAAACCGTTGAAGCGTCTAAATATTCGTTTTTATCTATGTTCTTAAACCCATAGGTTTTTAGGTAGGCTTGTTGGTTTTTATTGAGTATTGACAAACTCAACCCCTGAACATTTGCCCTGTCCATTAGGCGGTTTACGGTGTTGTCAATTTCAACAACAGAAATCTTACTTCCGTCGAGTCTTGTAATTTGCTGGGTTTGTCCAAATGCCAAGTTGAAGGTCAACATGAGTCCGAGTAAGGTGTTGAGTTGCATGTTTTTTTGTTTAGCGTACAGGTTACGTGTCGCGCTGGCATACTACTGGACATTTTGGAAAATAGACCTTCCAGGTTTCGAAAACCTGGAAGGTCTGGGCGCCAGGAAAACGAAAATGTCCAGTAGTGCGCGCGCTGGCATACGGTTGGTGATCTGTTGTCGGTTATGAAGTCTGATGTACACCGTCTCGAATGGCATCTTCAAGGGCGTCCATACGAATATCTTTCAACGTTTTGAATTTAATGCAATAGCCCGTTACGCTTGCTTTGCCTATTTTTTTTCCGTAGGTCTCAGGCAAATACGTTTTGTCTTCAATACCCATGATATAAACGGATATTCCTGTCGTGTTAGCGCTTATACCAATTTGATAAAACTCTTTGGTCTTTCCGTCTGCGTATTTTATTGTTCGAAGTCCGTAGCCAATACTAGGGTTAGAAACCATTTTTCCTTTATCGTCTTTGCCGTCTAAAAACCACAAGGTACTTTTGGGCAATAACTGAAGTACCTGTTTGTGCAATGCTTCCATGTCAGAACGTTTGGGTTCGGGCAGGCTGTCCATGTAATTTTTTATTTGTTCTTCTATGTTCATGTTTTAACTTTTTGATTTGAAGCATCTATACATGACGCGAAGTGGTTTGGGAATTTTCCCAAACCACTTCGCGTCATGTATAACGTAATCGTTTTTCGCAATGGTTTGATGGCGGCATGCCAAACGGTATCTTCCTTTTGCATAGCTTCAATTTGCCCCTCTATTTTGGCAATAGAGGCTTCGTCATCCATACGGATGATTTCCTGGATCAACTTATATTTCCTTATTTCCAGGTTTTTGGTCATCGGTTGCGGCTTTTAATCTCTTCCAAAGATACCTTCTTTCTCAAAATGTTACAATCCCCTGTGTACACATCCCTACCGAAACTTCTTTTTGAGTAGGTTGAACAACGGGCGGCTGTGTGCCTGGCCGGTACACACGGAGGTGGGAAAGGGCTGGCGAGGGTGTCTATGGCTTACCTCTCCCTACGGTTTCATATTTTGATTAGAATGGTTGTGCGGCATCCTTAATCCCAGGCTTTTTTATTGCTGTAAGTCTCATAACTTACCGTAGGAAAAGATTCGAATGTTCTCCCAGTTTTGAGCTCGTAGGCTTGGTCAGGTAGATTTAATATAGGTTCAAAACTAAGGTCAGCAGGAAATTCGGATGGATTTTGAAGCACGTTGTCAAAATAGGCTTTCCCTTCTGCCACGACAGCGCACCGAACATAGAGAAAGTCATCAACCGACAAATAGTCGCCGCCCTCATTTTTTAAATAGGCTTCGCCGTGTAAGCGGGTATCTAACTGGTGTAACTTCTCCGATAGTTTGTCCGCGAAGAGATAAATGTTGACCACGGGCATGCCTGCTAATTTATTAATAGCAGGAGCCATTATATCGTCTGAGTCTTCCTTCGACCAGTCGAAAAGCTCAATAACCTGCCAAAAATCGGCATCTGAAAAAATTTCAACCTTTGGTTTTTTTTCAGGTATCCGAATTTCAATTTCCGTAGAACTCGAAATCTTTTGACCTAAATCGCGAAAAAACTGGGCGTTTAGGTCATTTATGTTGATTTTTAGAACCGTTGCCATGTTTTAAGATGTGGTTGGCTTAATTAATCTCCGGAATGCCACTCCCCGGAATGTTATGCAAATCTAAGGAATTTTTAGCTAATTCAAACGAAAATCCTGCTTTCGGGCGCCGGCGCCAACTCGTTCAGTACCATCCCCAAATGGCTTCGCGTCGAGCAATGGCGGGCGACCGTTAGCCTCTTGTTCCAGCCTTTTTTGTGCTCTTGGTGGAAATCGTGCCGCCTTGCTGCACTTGTGCCCCAAAAGTTCTACCGTTCGTCATAAGAACGTTGTGGTTGTTCCGTGAACCTCTGTGTACAAGGTCCGTAGGCACGGTGGTGAGAAAGGGAAGGGGTGGGCTCAGGGCTTGCCTCTTCCGGCTCGATTTTTGTTCATCGTGGCGCAAAATCCCTATTCATCTTTTTTAATTAGACCACTCTTTAAAACAGAAAATGAGTTTCCCTCGAACAGGATTTTCATGGTCAGCCATACTTCATCCACTATTTCTATTTCCCGTTTCACATCATCATTTCTAACCGTAAGTTTGCCTAACAACGTAAAGCCACTAATTGGAGTTTCTTCCTTAGTAGTTCTGTTAATCAGGATGGCATCTTTGAGTTCATAATATTTCTCCAAAATTTTTTCTGGCTCTTGATCATGTAAAAGCTTTTTAAATGCTCCAAAGTATTGGTCAATAGAAACCTCATATCCGCTATTATGTCTCACAGCCATGTGTCTTGGGTTTATTTTAATGGGGTTGTCGTTGATACGATGAATAATTATACTCGAAATTTCGGGACGTCTTAATGTAATAGCGGTGGTAATCGAAACCAATGCAACTTGAAAGGATGGTTTTGTTAACTGATCCTGCCAATCCCGTTTTTCCATTTCCCTTAGTTCAACAAGGCCAACATTTTTATACTCAGCAAAAGAAATCGCATCTTCAGTAAATCCCATTTTAGATACAACCACGCCTTTATTGATTCCCGAATCTTCTATGATTTCGGCGATTTTCATGACAATTTCTTTATTAATTTTTTATCCCAGTACTTACATTCTATGGCTGTACGATAATTATGAACTCCGTCGGAATGACTTGTCAAGATATCTATTTGATGGGAGACACCTGATTTGCCTTCTACTTTACAAGTTCTTCCATGTCCTACTATCTTAGTTCCAGCAGCATTGCCCAAAGTCTCATAAACGTATTTGGTGATTTCTTCATATTCTTTCCAGTCCATAGTTTCTATTTGTGTATTGATGAGAATTTTGCTATTAACGTTTGGCCGCTTTGCAAATGCGAGGCTCTTTTGCACTAAACTTCATTTGATGCTCAAAGCTTGGATTCAGCACTTCCCCTTAATAGAAGTACGAAACCCCCGCTTTTGAAAACAGCTATTGGCAGCTGGCATTCTAAAATGGTAATTCATTGTCTTCAGAAATTTCGACTGGCATCCAAGGATACTTATCTGTGTCTGTGATAAAGTTTTTTGAAGAAAAATTAAATGCTCCCCAATATTCAACAGGACTTTCTTCATCAAACTCAGTTCGAAAAATTTCACCATCTAATTCATAATATTCAATGTCACTTTGTTTTTCAAATCTGCAATGGACAACTTCTATCAACCTACCCCTTGCCAAATTGTCATCTTTGATTAACGCAATTTCCTTTGATATTGATAGTAATATATTTTCAAGGTCGGCTTTAATTTCAGAGTGATTTTTCTCTAAAGAAGTTCTGCTAAAAGTAAAGCGAATTTGTTTGATAAAGTTATTTTCTTCTGGTGTTTTTGTAAATGCAGATGGTACAACTTCCGTCACGCAAATTGTATGTTTAGCTATTTGGGGATAATCAACTAAAATTCGGTCAGTCTTTAGGTTAACGGTGGCAATGTTATATCCGAAGTAATTTTTTAAAATCTTTAAAACAGGGGCATTAAAAGAGAGTATCAATTTTATCCATTGTTCCTTCTTACTTTGCTTAAAGGATATTTTACATTCTTCTACACCGAGGGTAATAATTTCCTTATACCAATTTTCTTCTGTGTTTGTTGGGACTATGTCAGGGCATGTAATAAAGTCTTCCAGAGTTCTTTCAATTTCCTGTAAGGTGTGAATTGAATTTTGTTTTACAAGTTCAATGTCTCCTTTCTTTATAGGTCTAAAATGAGCTAATGAATTTCTTACATTTCCGATTTCATCAAGTTTGTTTTTAATAATGTCTTTAGAACCTAAAAAGTAGTTTTTAAATAATTTCCAATATGCATCAGATGTGATTACTCTAATTAATTCTCCGCTTGTTAGATGGAGGAGAGGACTATTTAATACAAACCCCAAATAAGCGTAGTTTTTGTCTTGAGCAAGCCGTTTTTGGCTATAGCACCAATTGTGGAATTTTCAGCGTCATCACTGGTTATGGATAAGTCCTTCCATTTGTCTTGAAATCCATTTTTTAAGATAATATAAACAAATACTCGAAGCGAATTTTCTACTCTAAATAAAATATTGAGTGCTTCAAAATATTCTATTTTTAACCAGTCTCCTGGAATGTCGTATAGATTTTCTACTGTGTTTTTTGCTTGTTTCCAGTTCATGTGTCTTTCTTTTTTATTCTTGCTGCCAACGGGGGCCGGTATGAGCAGTTGTGGACTTCTTAGCTTCGTTTGCATCCCACATTTCTGACCTGCGATGCGAGACGATATGCTTGTCAAGCTACAAGCCTTGCCATTGCTTATACACGTGGTTAGCTTTTGTTATTCTTTTATCTTTAAATTATAATTAGTTTCAAATATCGACAAATCAAAGATTAATTGCTCAAATATCGTATTCTGGCAATTCTCAACAAAATTAAAATCGTCAGTCATGAATTGAATTAAAGGTTTCAAGTCATTTCGGTACTTACTATTAAACTCTGCACTTTCTTCATAATGCCACAAGTAATTTCTATCTGCTCTAATTTGATTGGAGAGGAATAAATCTCCTGTTTTGGAATCTATAAAAATTACAGAACGCCAATTATGAATATAGTTGTTCCTTAAAACTAATATCTCGTTAAGTATTTGATTATTAATAATTGAGCTATATTTACTAAAGCTATATTCTTTTGACAGTTGAGGCCAATCTATCCAATGGCGAATTAATCTTGACCCTTTTTTTGGGTGGCAGAATCAGCGATATTCAAAATAAAAATCAAACGAGCTAAATTATCAAAAACAGAACCCAAATGAATATAAAACTCCTTCAGGCCTTTATTTATTCTAAATAAATAGTCAAGTTTGGCCTTGTCAAAAGTCTGAAGTTCAGATAAACTAAATTTTGCGTAACCAATAGAATTAACAACTTCATAATGTGATTTAGCAAGTTCAATAAAGGCCTGTTTTACATCATTATCAATTGGGTTCGGACTTAATAGCACATCAGAACTATTACCTGCATAGATTGAAAATCTAAATTTTGCCCAATTGACAATTTTCACCTTTAAAGTGTCTCTGATTACTAATTCATTTGAATCGAGGGCTTCTTTATTAACATCGAAATTAGGAGGAATTATTCTTGCCATGAGTCTATTTTTGTATAATAACTGCTAACGTTTGTGCTGACGAAGATGCGACGTTTAGGAGCATTTTTCGATAGCACCTAGTTGGCTGTTTACAATTCTACAATATTGTCTTTGCCAAACCATTCACTCGCCTTATTTATGACTGCTGGACTCGGATTGTGATAAAAAACGACCAAATTATCTTTTGCTCGGGTACAGGTATATAGGTATCCATTTTTTGTCTTAAAATCCTCAAGTTTGTCATCCTTCAGGCAGATGCCTTTTTCATGCGCATCATTAATTACTTCGTCAATCGTTTTGTCTCCTACATTTACAAGACTCTCAATGTTAGATTTTAAAGTACGTTTGTCTTCAATCCGAACAATTTTGTCTCTATAGTCAGTTGCTCTCAAAAATTCATTGTAACGACCATTCAAATAAAGCATTATATTGTTTTGAATTTTAAACAGATGCTTTATCAACTTATCTCTTTTTGATCCCATTTTATTTTCATCCTCTTCATCTTGCTTTTTATCATCGAGAAGTTGATCTTTATTGACATACATTTTACAGAATACCCCATATTTGTAATTTAAGGTTTTCTGATATAACTCGGGGTTGCAATCAATAAATATCTGCATGGCACTCGTGGGCCTAACTAGATTGAATTCTTTTCCAGTTTTTCCCTGCTCCAATACGGCAATAACTTCTCCAAATGTTTTTTCAGAAAAATCGGTGGTAATTCCTTTGTCCTTAATATACTTTTTTATTCTATCCCTATAGCTCAATATCATATCTTTGTCATAAATATCCATCAGTATCCGAAAACCAGCTTTATCAGCTATTAGGTTATGTGTTAAATTTAGTTCTTTTGTTTCCATTGCATTTTCAAACTTCCATCCATATTTTTCACATAAATATTGTTTTACAGATAGAACTTCGCTTTTATGGGAATAAATAAATAGAATATTCCCTTCTTTTACCCGTCCATCTACCATATTTGGTGCGCTCCCATCAATGGAAGGCTCTTGTAATATTCCATCAGTTCTTAACCTATTCGCTAATTCAATTACTTTATGTGGACTTCTTCTGTTTTGAGTTTTCTTTACTTCATGCACCATATCTATCGTATCACCTATGTATTCATCTAAATTTCCAATTGTATCATCATAGATGGATTGCATTGCATCTCCAAAAGCCAACAATATTTAGTTTTTGCTTTTCTTAAAATGATTTAGAAAAATATCAACAACTGTCTTGCTGGTATCTTGGTATTCATCGATAAAAATGAATTGATACTTGTCCTTAACAATACTACTAAGGCTTGGATATTTTTCAAAAATAAAATTCGATACTATTAGCAACTCGTCATGAGAAATAATTCCTTCTTTGATTTTTAAATACTCCTTATATTGAATCCCTTTTTCGAGATGATCAAAATAGTCATTTAGGATGGGAGTTGTCTCGTCAATATTAATTTTAGACTCTACATCATTTATTAATTCGATTAAAGCAGACTTCAACGCCTTTTTAAAATGCTTAATATTATCCCATAAAAAATCATGAATAGTCGAAACGTTTAAATTTCTATGACTTACCCGCTCTTCAATTTCTTTAACTGCTGCATTGGTATATGTCATACAAGCCACCTTTGAAGTCGGATTTTCGGCAATTACCTGTCGAATAACTTGAATCAAAGAATACGTTTTTCCACTTCCTGCACCTCCACTTAACAAGAAATTGCGCTTATTGTCTATAAAATGTAAAATTTCCTGCACCTCAGGTTCTAATGTCAATCTTTCTTTAACCATAATAAACCTTCTTTTATATAATCAGGAATTTCCCAGTTACTCAGTTCTTCATTACTGTGATACAGTATGTCTAAAGCAAAATGAGTTTTTTTATTAACACAATCATGGGCAAGGTCATAGGGGTCTTTAGCAGGGTCATCTAAATACTTTATGTTTTTAAGACCTCTAAACTCGGAACGCTTTTCTTTAACAAAGTCAATATTTAAAGAAATAAATGCATCCTCAACACTTCTTCCATGATATCCGTTTTGCGAGGACTGATATGATATAAGTACGCTGGCTTCTCCCAACAGAATCATCCTGCTTTCTATTGGTGAATCTATTAAATCATACCAACTTTTATCAGAAAAAAAATGATTTAGTGCTGAATTACTAGAGGACGTACCTTCTGAAACTCTACAAGCATTAATAATGTCTTTACCTTTTTCATCTTGGCCCGTCACCATAACAGCATCAATGTCGGTTATTATTAATGATTTTATCCCTAAAAACTCTATGAATTTTTCAAATATTTGAGAATATGCTCCAACTTCAATGACTGAAATATTTTGCGAAAGCAATGGTAGGCATTTATCTCGTTCACCTGAAACTTCATATTTCTTTTTTTCTTCAATATCTATCTTTCTCATTAGTGTTGGGATAAGTATTCTTTCCGTATCGCCTTCAATCAAAATCGCCTTATCTGCAAAAAATATTTCTGCCCGACTGATTGTTAAATACTGTTTTAGAAATTGATATTGTGCTGTTTCTTCTTTGTACTCTGACTCCAATGCTTTTAAGTTTTTAGCTATGATGCCGCTTCCACTCTCTTTTTTTAGGTATTTTATGTCGCCAAAATCGCTATCAGATAATATACAAGCAGAATGAGTGCTTATAATATATTGCAAATTTCTGTTTTCTCCGTCCTCTCGTTTAATACCCTCCCCAAGTAGGCTTTTTATATTCTTGATGAAAATATACTGCATTTGTGGGTGGGTGTGTGCTTCTGGTTCTTCTATAAAAAGGAGATTAATGTCCGCAGGTTTTTTATCTTTTTCACGCTTAAATTCATTTACAAGTATTTCAATTTCAAAAATCATACTGATAAGGTTCATGTATCCCAAGCCATTGTAATGCTCAGGTAGGTGATTGCCTTCATCATGTTTGTAAACGACCGTAGTATTCCCTTCGAGTAATTCCCTGTGTTGTAGCGTTGAAATTATTTCAATCTCTGACTCATTGATTTTTATACCACCAAAATCTCTTACTTTCTTTACTATATCTTCAAAAAGTGCCTTATATATTCCACTTAAATGGCTATCAGTTTCGCTTAGTTTGTCTTTGAAATCCTCAACTGCTTGATTCTGGTCATCACTCGTCTCGGTACGTCGATAAATTCTTGATGTCTGGCCGGATAGTGTTTTATCAACATCTTTATTAGCAACATCCCGTTTTGCACTGATATACTTAAAGTTTATAATATCTGAAATACTAATTTTCTCTTTCTCAAGATCAATAGATACCTCTTCATTTGCCAATTGAGATGTAGGATCGTATTCAAATGATCGTTTATTTATTTTGAAATAATTCGTTTGATGTAATCGCAAGAAATCATATACACTTCTAATAGAATAATCTGGCTTGGCCTCTTTTTTTATTTTTTCAGTGGATTTAAATTCAGCGTAGTCTTTTTTAAGACTGGAACAACCATTAAAATCCATTGAATATTCAAATCCAAGAACAATAACATTGTTGTTAGGATCCAAATCCATCATGACCCTACTTACATTTGACAAGTTGTCAGTTTCCGTATATTGAATGAATAGTCTGAGTTTAATACCCAACCGGTCATACTTATCCTCTAGAACTTCTTCATCACTATCAATCAGTCTACTGATTTCTTTTTTGAACTCAATATTGAAATCGTCAAATGAAAAATTATTCCTTTCGGTCTGACTTAAAAATTTTTCAAGAGCTAACAGGATTGAAGTTTTACCAGTATTATTTTTACCAATAATTAGTGATAGGTCTTCTTCCAAGTCCATGGAGAAGTTTTTTAACAATCGATAATTCTTAATTTCTATTTTGAATACTTTCATATTTATAAATATTCCGTTATTGGTTTATTCATAGTCACAGCCAACGGTTTGCATAAATGGCGTGGCAGCGTTTAGCCGACATGAACATTTTATGCATTGTTACCGGCCGGCTTTCTTGTTTTTTAATTAAAAGTCTCTTGTTAAATATTTAAGATAGTTGTTCGCAATTTCCTTGTCGGCTTTTTCTATTCCTGATTTCTTAAAATCTTAGTACAACGCTTGTCAAAAAGGTTTTCGGATACTGATAATTTTTACAACCAAATAAATTCCATGTTTTACAGGCTCGCCACCTTTGTCCATTTCAGTTTCGAGGAACTCCCAAAACTCATTACCAACAATCAGTTTTTCAACTTCTTCAATTTGCTTTTCTAATTTGTAGAATGCAGGTATTTCTGTTTTGTCTAATAATAAATATTGCATAAGATATTTGAAATCAGGTTTGGCAATATTTTTATTGAGCTCATCAATCACAAATCTTTTATGATTCAAATTCAGTTTATCGGATTGGACTAACCTGCAAATCTGATATAAATCTAAAAGCAACAAGTCTGCTAATTCATCAACATCTACTTTGGTTAATCTACCGTGTGAAACCTTGTTTCTGAATAAACGGAAACGGAATGAATAATATTCATAGTATAACTCCCAGCCAAACTGATTTTGAAGCTTATCCAATTTATACTGAAAACCTTCTTTCAGTAAGTCATTCTCCTTTTCTCCAATTTGCAAACACAAATCATGAAGTATGCCTTCTATAATTGTAGGCACGGCAATGGCAAACATAATTTTTGCCCCATGCTGATAAATGTTTAATGTTTCGTAAATGATTTCTTTTCTTACATCAAGGATATGGTGATGCTGAACCAACTCATTTGTTGAGAAAAGTATTTCTTCGTCAGCTATATGTTTTGAAAGAAATTTGTAGAATGCTGGTTTGTCTTCATTGTATTGTTCGCACAATTTAACAAAGGAAGGGTATGGTAATTCGCCAAACTTGTTTTCCAAGTCATTTGGGTATCGTGGTTTATATGATTTTGGATTCCATTTGTATCCGTATGGAGTCCGCATCATTAATCCACTTAGTAGCGAATTATCGTAACAATTGCTCAAGGCATAATCCTTTATCTCATTTTGATAAAAATCAATATTTCTGCTTTGGCTTTTTCGTTATGCTCTTGGTAATAATAAAGAATTGGTTTCTTCTCTTGTATTTCAGTTGAATCATTATTCTTATAAATTTCATCCATTTTCTTTTGGATGTCTGCTAATGTTTCATCTATTTCTTTTATGTCTTCACTTGCTTTTACAAAGGCATCCAGCAATTCTTCTTTTGGTTCTTTAATTAAATCGAAATAAGATTTGCAGATGTATTTATGAAATTCTGATTCATTTTTCGTTACTGTCAGGATTTCATTTCTTCTTTCTTTACGGAATTCTTCAAATAATTCATTTTCATTCTCCTCATTTTCTTTTATATCAAATTCAATGTGGTCAAGGTATGCTTTTGTTAGTGTTTCAAAACCAACTGAAAAGGGGTTAACCGTCAAAAATTCCTTAAGCAGGTGCTTGGAGATTTGAGAAAAAGTGCATCGAAAAATCAATCCATCATCTTTTAATTTTTCAAAGATTTTGGATAGGTCGCCAGCAGTTACTTTGTTTAATGATTTTTTTACTTCTTCCATCATTAGAATTTATTGGATTACTATTTTAATCACTCCTCGTTTTTATGCTTACCGGTAACGTTTTGCGGCTTGGCGAAGGTGGCGATTTTACCACTGAAGTTTCATACGAAGCACACACTTCAAATTTACGAAAAACTGTCCTACGAAGCACAGAACCGCCACTTTTGCCAAACCGCTGTTATCAGCTGCCCTTCTGTCTGTCCGAAGTGTTGTCGTTGTTGAATATACACTGAATTGTCCACGTTATTTACGGTCTGGTCTGCGGTGAACGGGTGCGGTTGCTTGCACTCTCTTTTGCTTTTGCTGCGTTTGCCTGTGTGTGGTGGCAAAAGCAAATGTGAGTGCAAATGCGTTGGCTTTGTATGCTGTGTCGTCAAGATTGTTGGTTTCATTGAGCAATTGCAATTTTATTTTCAAACTTCATCAAATTCAAACTTGTCAAAATTACGATTAATGTCACTCCCACGTCTGCGGCAATAGCAAAACTAAATTGCTGTAACCTACGAAAGCCAATGTGATAAAATAATTTTTACTGTTATTGCCCCGATGGTGTTGAATTTTATTCTGCGTAATGTTTTTTGACTTAACCGAATTAAAAACGGTATGAGTGAAAGTTTGTCGTTCATCAATGCAATATTTGCGGTTTCTATTGCTGTGTCGCTACCTGCTGCTCCCATTGCTATGCCTACGGTGGATTGTGCTAAAGCTGGTGCATCGTTAATGCCATCGCCTACCATTGCTACGAATTTATACTGCTGTAAAAGTTCTTTGATTTTGTCGGCTTTGTTTTCGGGTAACATATTTCCGAATATTTTTTGATGCCTACTTGCTCGGCTACATAGTTTGCTGCTTTTTCGCTGTCGCCTGTAAGCATAACGGGTTCTATGTTCATTACTTCTATTTCTTTTAATGCTGCTGCACTGTCGGGTTTTATTTCGTCCATTAAACCTATAATACCTGCCACACCATCACCAAAACTTACTACTACACTTGTTTTTCCTTGGGATGAAAGTTGTTCTACGATTTTTTCAGTTTCTTTATCTGTATGTTGATGTTCTTTTATGAAATCAAGTTTACCAACATAAATTGTTTCGTCCTCACACACCAAACATTTTGCTGTTGCCCCTTTGCCCATAATGCTTTTGAAACCTTCGGTTTTGTGCGGTTCAAATCCTTCTTTTTTACTTGCATCAACTATGGCTTGTGCCAATGGGTGTTCTGAAAATATTTCTGCTCCTGCGGTGCAAGCCAAAAGTTCTTCGCGGCTTGTTCCGTTCAACGGAAAAATATCTGAAACAATCGGGTTGCCAAAAGTGATGGTTCGTGTTTTGTCTAATGCAATGGCTTTTATACTCGCTAATGCTTCCAAATATTTTCCGCCTTTTATCAATGCTCCTTTTGCTGATGCGTTTCCGATTGCTGCGTAAATGGCAACTGGAGTAGATATGACTAATGCACACGGACAAGCGATTACTAAAAGAGTAATTGCCTGTTGCAACCAATGGTCAAAATCTAATTGCATTGCAAATACAGGAATTACGAAAACCAAAATTGCCATTGCAATAATGGAAGGTGTGTAATACTTTGAAAATTTCTGAATGAATTTTTGTGTTTCGCTTTTGTTGCCCTGTGCTTCAAATGTAAGGCGAATGATTTTTGAGAAGGTTGTGTCAACTGAAAGTTTGGTTGTTTCCATTTCTATGAAACCGTTTTTGTTTAGCGTTCCTGCAAATAAATTATCGCCTGTGTGTTTGTCTTTGGGAATTGGTTCGCCTGTAATGGCGGCTTCATCAACAATTGTTTCGCCTGAAATTATTTTGCCGTCAAGCGGTATCATTTCACCTGCCTTAACTTGAATGATTGTTCCGACTGCAATTTTATCTATTGGAACATTTTTGTTTTCTGCTTTTACAAAAGCTGTCTTGGGTGCTTTGCTTACTAATTCATCTAATGCAGATTTGCTGTTGGCAATTCCAATTTCCTCCAATCTTTCACCTAAAACAAACAACACGACTAATACAGCAGCTTCGGGAAATTCTTTGAGATAAAATGCCCCAATAACAGCAATAAGCATCAGCAGATTGATGTTGCTGAATTTGAGTTTGAAGATTGCTTTTACTCCATTCCATAAAACATTGTAGCCAATTCCTAAAATGAATATGGCGAATACGAAGGGTGCATAAGGCATTGGAATATGAATGCCGATGATGGATAAAACTTCTAAGGCAACAACTATCGTGATTGCGAAAAGAAGAAAAACAAATTTTTTGTCGTTGAGTGGTAGTTTCATTTTTTATGTGTTTCGATTTGATGTTGAAGTTGTGCCTTTAGCGTTTCAAGATATTTCTTCAAATCATCAGTGCAGATTGTTTGCTCTTTTGTTTCGCAAATGGTGGTGGGTGTTTCATCCAAATACTTGTATAGTTCGGGATATTTGGTTTCAATTTCGGTTGTGAGCAGGGTAATTTCCTGCATGAGTTGATGGAGTTGTTTCATTGTTTGATAGATTTTTAGTTCTTACCTGCTTTTCTATTTTGAAAAATGAAAGCACTGCCCAACACAGTCCGTGTTGAGCAATGCTTTAAGAGGTGCATTTTTTAACTGCCTTTTTTGTGCTCAAACGCTTCACACTCGGGATGCTCTTTGCAATCTTCGGCTTTAGGGCATTTTTCGTGTGCTTCGCATTTGGGATGCTCAAGACAGTTTTCTGCCTTGGGACAATTTTTTGCGTGGTCTTCGCAAGCGGTTAAGTCAAGTTTGCTGCTGCTGTTTCCGCAGGAAGAAAGAATGATGCTGCCAAGCAGCATGATGGAGAAAATTGATTGTTTCATTTTGATTTGATTTTAATTGTTGTTTATTGAATTGAAATTTATTTACTTTTTTATTGTCCGCAAGCGTCCATCTGTCCGCTTGTTTTACTTTTTGATAAGAGGTAAAATGCTCCTTTTGTAATTATGGTTGCATCTTCGGGTACATCATCAATAAAACTTACTTCGGTATAACCTAAATTGCTTACTCCTTTTTTTACTTCTTTCATGGTAAAGTAAAACGCTTCTTCACTCTGAACTTCCTCGCATTTTTCGTGTGCTTCACAGTCGGGATGCTTTGTGCATACTTCTTTGAGTGGGCTGTGTTCGTGCTGCTCGCAATCGGGGTGTTCAGGGCAATTTTCGGAAGCGGCACAAAATTCGTGTGCCGCACACAGAGGATGTTTCGTGCATCCTGTCATTTTATTACGAACGAAAATGAACTCCTTTCCATCGGTGGTAAACACTGCTTCGCTTGGAACAACAGTGGTTTTATTTTCGCCAATGTCAATAAAGGCACTTACATACATGCCCGGAATGAGTTCATGGTTTTCATTTTTAATGATGGCATGAACGCTAATGGCTTTTGAATTATCTTCAAATGATTTATTGATACCAAAAATTTCGCCTTCAATTGATTTACCATTATGCTCGCCCTGATGTTCAGGCATGTTGGTGATTACAAAATGTATTTTTTGCCCGACTTTTACTTTGAAAATATCTTTTTCATACACGAGCAAATCGCAATGTATCTTGCTATTGTCAATGATTTCAAAAAGCATTTTATTGGGTTCGGCATACGCACCAGTATTGGCATTAATTCGCCCGATGTAGCCGCTAATGGGTGCGGTAAGCACCATAGAAGAAGAAATATTTCCTTTTGCAAGTTCATTCAGATTTACTGAAAGTATTTTCAACTGGCTTTCGAGGGAATTTAATTTTGCTTTTCCTGAATTGTATTCACTTTCTGCTTTCTGAAATATTTTGCCTGTCCCCGCATTTTGCTCATACAATTCTTTTTGCCGAAGAAATTCCTGTTCGAGAAAAGAGAAATTGCTTTTGGCGGTGATGTATTCTTCCTGCAATTTGATAAAATCGGGATGTTCAAGAACTGCAAGCCTTTGTCCTTTTTGAACCTTACTGCCTTCCAACACTGCGATTGATTTTACAACCGCTCCGATAAAAGTAGAAACCTCGGCTTTATTTTGTGGCGGCACTTCCAGATGCCCGCTTGCTTTGATGGATGTTTTGATGTTCTGTTTTTCAATTTTACCAAGCTGGATGTCCACTGCTTCAAACTGTTCTTTGGTGAGTTCAACAAATGTTACCAATTCTTCTTTTGGAATTTCGGCTGGTTTGTTTTCTTCTGTTTTATTGCTGTTGCAAGCTGTGATTAGTAATACACTGAGCATTGCTATAAATATGTTTCTCATTTTTATAATTATTTGTTGATGATGAAATTGATGTTGATGATGGATTGATTGATTTGAATGATGGATTGCAGATAGTTAAGCTGCACATCGGTTGCTGTTTGCAATGCCTGTAAATATTCAATGTAGCCAATGTCGCCACTTTTGAAACCAACTTTTGCCGTGCTGATGATTATTTCGGCATTGGGCAAAGCAGTTGATTTGTAATAATTGTATTGCGACAAATTTTGATTGTATTGTGCAAAGGCATTTTGCAGTTGGGTTTGTAAAATCAATTTACCGTTGTCGGCTTCTTTTTGCAATGCTTGTTGTTTGTAGTTCAACGATTTTATTTTTGAAGCATTGCTGAAAAAAGTCAGTGGAACACTAATCCCGACATTCAAGCCCTGAAAGCGTTTGCTTTGGTCAAAGTAAACATCTGCACCGTTTACTGTTTGTGTTCCGATTAAAGATTGGTTGAAATACCCCACATTAAAATCGGGCAGCGTTGATGCGGTTTCTACTTTTTTGTTTTTCTCTGCAATTACAGCTTGCTGATACAAAACTTTTAAAGCAGCGTTGTTGGCAATCATTGATGTGTCCAATGAGTTGCTTAATACAAGCGGTTGGAAGTTTCCACCATTGTCAATCGTAAATTCTTCGCTTGTATTCATCAGGGTTTTCAGCGAATTGTAAGCAGTTGCATAGTCGGTTTGATTTTGTTGAAGTAAAAGCGAAAGCTGTCCCCGTTTGGTTTCGGCTGTGGTTTTCTCCAACAAATTTGTTTCGCCTGTTTTGTATCGCAAGGCAGAAGCAGTTACAAAATCGTTATAAAAACTGTCTAAAGACTGCAACTGCTTTTTTGCGTTTTGCAAATACAACAACTGATAAAACCAGTATTGAACCTGTGCTTTTATTTCGCTGGCTGTTGCCTGTTGCTGAAACTGGCTGCCCTGCAATTCGGCTTTGTGTAAATTTGCTTTTGCCCAATAATAGGTTGGAAAAGAAATGGATTGATTAATTTGAAAAGCCAAGTCGTTGGTTAATACTATTATATTGTCCGTATTGAAAATTGACATTGGTTTTGGGCAATTCAAAAACAGATTTTTTCAATGTGACAGATGATTGCACATTGAGTTGCTGCGATTGTATTTCCAGATTATTTTTCAAAGCCATGTTTATTGCATCATCAACCGAGATTTGTTTTGCAGTTGGAGATTGAGCATTTGCGTTACTGAAAGAAACCAGTGCGAGAACTAAAACAACAGATGCTACACTTCCTTTCACTTTTCTTTTTCCTGAAAATAAAATATAGAGTGCAGGCAAAACAATCAGTGTAAGTAAAGTGGCAGAAAGAAGTCCGCCAATAACCACTGTCGCCAATGGTTTTTGCACTTCCGCACCTGCACTTGTAGAAAATGCCATAGGGAAAAATCCGAAGGCAGCTACTGCGGCAGTCATTATCACGGGTCTTAAGCGATGTTTTGTTCCCTGTCGCACCCGCTCATAAATATCTTCGATGCCTTCTTTTTTCAGAAAATTAAATTCGCCAATGAGAACAATTCCGTTCAGCACCGCCACCCCGAACAG
Source organism: Haliscomenobacter sp. (assembly GCA_016713275.1). Taxonomy (GTDB): domain Bacteria; phylum Bacteroidota; class Bacteroidia; order Chitinophagales; family Saprospiraceae; genus JADJPL01. The sequence continues at coordinate 101,683 of JADJPL010000004.1, read as the reverse complement.
GGCAATGAAACCAACGCCTGCCGAAATGCTGAAAGGCATATCTCTAATCCATAAAGCAAATACACCGCCTATTGCTGAAAGCGGAATGGCAGTGAAGATTAGAAGTGTCTGTGAGAATGAATTAAAAGTAAAAAACAACAGAAGCAGAATAAGCCCCAATGCAATTGGCACTGATATGGACAAACGCTGATTTGCTTCTTTGAGATTTTGAAACTGTCCGCCATAAGTTATATAGTAACCCGAAGGCAGTTTTAAATTTTTGTCAAGTATGGTTTGAATTTCTTCCACCAAACTTTCTACATCTCTTCCCCGCACATTAAAACCGACAAACACTCTGCGTTTTCCGCCTTCTCTTGAAACCTGTGCAGGAGCATCAACAATTTTAATATCGGCTAACTGGCTCAAAGGAACTTTGCTGCCCGAAGGAAGCGGAATGAAAAGATTTTCGATATTGAGTATGTCTTCACGCAAGTCACGCTTGAGGCGAACCACCATATCAAAACGCATTTCGCCTTCAAACACTACTCCCGCTACATTGCCCGCAAAGGCAGTGCTTAATACTGTATTGACATCGGAAATTGTTAAGCCATACTGTGCAATTTTATCGCGGTTGTATTCCACCAGTATCTGCGGTAAACCTGTTGATTTTTCAATGGTGGGTTCTGTAACCCCTTTTACAGGAGCTATCAACGCACCTACTATATTGGCTTGCCGTGCAAGTTCATCCAAATCATCGCCAAAAATTTTTATTGCCACATCCTGCCTTATGCCAGTCATCAGTTCATTGAAACGCATTTGCATGGGTTGGGTAACTTCCACCCTGATGCCTGGGATAACAGTCAATGCTTCTTCCATTGCTTCCTGCATTTCTTCACGGGTTTCGGCACTTGTCCATTCTTCCTTTAGCTTCATTTGCACCATCATATCGCCTCTTTCAATGGGCATAGGGTCGGTAGGAATTTCGGCACTGCCGATACGGGTAACGATTTGGCGTATTTCGGGAAATTGTTTCTTCAAAATCTTTTCGGCATGGCTGAATGTTTCAACCACTTTTGTAAGAGATGCTCCCTGCATCATGGTTATTTCAACTGTCAAATCGCCTTCCTCTAAGGTGGGGATAAATTCACCTCCCATATTGCTGAACACCCACATACTAAAAAGAAAGAGAGTAAAGAATATGAGCACCACAGATTTTTGAACCGTAAAGCAAGGTTTAGCACAGGCGTGTAAATTCGCTGAAAGAAATCCATTATCCTGTCGGAGATATTTCGTTTATGTTCTGTATTTCTGTTCAGGAACAAAGCTGACATCATGGGAACATAAGTGAGGGAAAGAATGAATGCCCCTAATATGGCGAATGCTACTGTTTGTGCCATCGGGATAAACATTTTGCCTTCTATGCCCGCCAACGCCAATATGGGCAAGTAAACAATCATGATAATAATTTCGCCAAAGGCGGCACTGGTTCTAATTTTTGAGGCGGCAGCAAAAACTTCGTTATCCATTTGTGCCCTGCTTAGTTTTTTTATTCCCTGATGATGTTGACTGCTCATGGTGATGCGATGCACGATTGCTTCCACTATAATCACTGCTCCGTCCACAATTAAACCAAAATCAATTGCACCTAAACTCATGAGGTTTCCCGATACTCCAAACAAACGCATCATGCAAAGAGCAAAAAGCATTGCAAGCGGAATTACAGATGCGACCACCAACCCTGCTCTTAAATTGCCAAGCAGTAAAACAAGGATGAATATTACTATCAATCCACCTTCAAGCAGGTTTTTTTCTACTGTTCCCATAGCCCTGCCAACTAATTCAGAGCGGTCAATGAATGGCTCAATCACTACTCCTTCGGGAAGTGTTTTTTGTATCTGTGCTATCCGTTCCTTCACATTTTTACTTACCTCATTGAAATTTTCGCCTTTGAGCATGAGGGTAATTCCTGCAACTGCTTCTCCTTCTCCGTTTCGGGTAATTGCACCATATCGTGTGGCACTTCCGAACTGCACCGTTGCCACATCACGGATAAGAACGGGCAAACCGTCAATTGTTTTCACCACAATTCTTTCAATATCCTCAATGGATTTTACCTGACCCATTCCTCTAATGAAATAGGCGTTGTCTTGTTGTTCAATGTATGAACCACCTGTATTTTGATTATTGTTTTCAAGGGCTTCATAAATTTCGGAAATGGTGAGGTTCATGGCATTGAGCTTTTCATTGTCTAATGCAATTTCATATTGCTTTACATAGCCGCCCCATCCGCTTACTTCGGCTAAACCAATCACACCAGCCATTTGGCGTTTAATGACCCAATCCTGAATAGTGCGTAAATCGGTTGCCGAATATTTTTCTTCGTAACCGGGCTTTGTATGCACTACATAATGATAAATTTCTCCCAACCCTGTTGTGATTGGAGCAAGCTGTGGTTCACCCATACCTTTGGGAATTAGTGATTGCACATCTTTCAGCTTTTCGTTTACTTGCTGCCTTGCCCAATAGACATCAGCATTGTCTTTAAAAACAATAGTGATTACTGAAAGTCCCGAACGGGAAATGGAACGCTTTTCGGTTACATAGGCAATGTTGCCTGTTGCCAATTCGATGGGTGCAGTGATGAACTGCTCTACTTCCTGTGCCCCTAATGAAGGGGCAAGGGTAATAACCTGCACTTGGTTATTACTTATGTCTGGCACTACATCAATAGGCAGATTTATGGCACTCCAAACACCTGTTATGATTAGTGCAAGGGTCATCATGCCGATGATGAATTTATTTTTTATGCTGAACGCAATTATTTTATCTAACATTTTTTAAATCAGTTTAATGAATGAATACATGGCTACTTGCGGTGTGTCAGCACTGCAAGTAAGTTTGTTTTGTTCTGCGTTAGCAGAACATCAGAAATTCATTAACTGGTTTTTGGCGGTTGCCAAATGTTGCCTGAAAAGGAAGAAGAAAAGTTTTCGGAATAAGCAATCTGCTTGTCGGGTGAAACAGGTTGCGGTGAAGTGCATTTGCTGAAATGCAATAAAACAAAACCATGACAGCACGAGCATTGGCAAAAGGGAGAACAAATATCGGTGTCGGTGTCTTGGTTGGAATGGTCGGTAGTGATAAAGGTCGATTGGTCGGCACTCATATAATTACAGTCGTCCTTGTCGCTACAATACATGCAGGACAAAGCCAAAATGTAAAAACTGAATATGAGTGTCAAAACTTGTTTCACGGGGCAAATGTAGGTAAAAATATTGTCGGTTGTGCAGAATGTTGTCGGGTGGCAGTGGTGCGGTAGGGCAAAATAAAATGTGCTGCAAAAGTGGGTCGGCTTGTGGGTGGCTTTGCAGCTCTTTTTATTTTGCGAAGGGATAGCCAAACGGCTTTGCCGAAAATTGCATTGTCGGTCGGTTTATGTCTGTCGGTTAATGGTCGCACTGTCGGGTTTTAGGGTTGCTGATAACTACTGTATTAGCGAAACCCACCGAAGGAAAAACCGAAATATTTCGCCCTTACTTTATTGTCCGCAATTGCGCCTATATGTCTTATCTGTGTGGGTTTTCCTCTATTTCCCTTCATTTTACCCCCACTTAGTTCATCCCCAACACCCCCCCCAACCAGTTCCTCTCTCCTTCATCACCTGTCATTTCCCCTATCTCCACGCATCCGGCCACCCCCAAAAGCGAACCCCTTCCAGGTTTCCTTCCCCAAACACCCCAACCCTTATCCTTCTGGAAAAACACCCCTCGCCCGCCGGAGGACCCGGCAGACTACAACGGGAATGGAGCAACGCGCTGCGGCTTAGCATACGGTTTGGGTTAGTTTAAGCAAAAAAGGCTACGAAAAAGCGCGTGCTTTCTCATAGCCTCTCTATCCGGATAAATGTAGGAAATGTTTGGGAAAGAAGCAAGGGAAAGTTAGGCGTTTGGGCGTTTAGGGGTTGAGGCGTTGAGGCGTTTAGGCGTTGAGGGTTGAGGCGTGGAGGGGCGTGGGGGAAAAAACCGCTTTGCCGGTTTCTTCCAACCGCTTGAAAAGGGTACCTTCGCGGCGCACATAATCAGAACGTATGCGCTTGCGAAACGCGTTGCTTGGGGGCATTGGCTGCCTGTTGGTTCTTACTGCTACCCGTTGCCAGACGCCGCTCCGTCCGCCTTCGGGCGTGGTGGCTTTGTCCGGGGGGTGGAAGCGGGTGGTATACCTGCTCCAGCCGCGGCAGTTGGGGGAGATCGCCATGAATTACGGCGGGGTGGTTGCCGATTCGGCCGTCATCGGCGCGGATGGGCGGTTTGTATTTTCCCGGGTGCAGCTCCCCGCCGAGCCTACGCTGTACGAGATTTGCCTGCAACGCGAGGGGAGTGGGTACCCCAATAAACGGGAAGACGAAAACCCGCTGCTGGCGAATTACATGCCGGTGGTGCTGCAGGCGGGAAAGCCGTTTTATTGCACCGCAGAATCGGGGCGTTTTCAGGCGAGTTTCTCGCTCGAAAATCCTTCGGCCGACAACCGGGCGCTGCTTCAGCTCCGCGACCTCCGCCACGGCGCTTTCCTGCGCGACAGCGCCCTGCTGGGCCCTCATGGCGGCCCCGATGAAGACAACTTGCTGGAATACGAGGCGGCGCAGCAGCGCTGGCGCAAACCCCTGATGGCTTTTGCCGATACCAGCGCCTCGTTTTGGGCGAGCCTCGCCGCCGTCCGGTGGGTCAGTCCTTCGGGCGATTACGAGCGCACCCCCGAACTGGTGGTCCAATGGTGCGAAAAACGGGCTCCCCTTCGGCCGGGCGACCCCTGGGCCGCCCAGGTTTGCGCCATCGCCAACCGGGAGCGGTTGCCGGTGCTGGTGGGCGACCGGGTCCCCGATTACCCCCTGCCGATGGCCGGCGGCGATACCTTGCCGGTGCGCCGCATGTTGGGAACAAAGCTCACCGTGCTCGACATCTGGGCCGCCTGGTGCCTCCCTTGCCGCGTCGAAAACCGGGAAACCCTTGCGCCGCTTTGGCGCCAATACCGCGATAAGGGCCTCCAAATCGTCGGGTATTCCATCGACCGCAGCGCAGCCTCCTGGAGCGGCGCCATTTCAAAAGACGGCGCCTCCTGGCCCCAGGCTTCTCACCTCACCGGCGACTCCACCCCTTTCCTGGACGCCCTGCGCATCCGCACCATCCCTTCCAACCTGATCCTCGACGCACAAGGAACGATCATCGCCAAAAATATCCACGGAGAAGCCCTACAGGCTTTTGTAGAGAATTATTTTATGGGCAAAAACTAAACGGGTTTACGCTCCGGATACGTCTCCTGTAAGGCAACCAGAATACCAGAGGACGCCGGTCAGGGGACCGGCGGATAGTTCCGCACGGAATCTGAGGATTCCGGCGAACAGGTTCCGGCGAACAGGTGATTATTTTATGGACAAAAACTGAACGGTACCCCACCCCCTAGGCCTTTTGCCTTACGCCTTACGCCCCACGCCTTACGCCCCACGCATAAACCCCTCAACGCCTAAACGCCCCAACGCCCCCCGGCCTAAAATACGCCAAAATATCCCGCTCCACATCGATGCCCGGGGAAACCTCCCTCAACGTCAGTCCTTCCGGGGTAAGCTGGAAAAGGCCCACTTCCGTGACGTAGAAGATCTTCTTCCCCGCGGCCAGGCCCACCTGTCCGTTAAACGTCACCTCGGGGACCTGGTCGACGAATTTGGGCTTGCCGGGCTTGATCAGGCGGATGGTTTCGCCTTCCAGGCGGTATTCGGCGCCGTGCATCCAGTTTCCTACAAAGATCAGCGTGCGGGCGCCTTCGGCGATGTCGGGCAAGCCGCCCGGGCCGACGTAGTCGGTGAGGCGGGGTCCCCGTTTGGAGACGTTGACGTTGCCCTGGCGGTCGACGTGCAGAAAGCCGAACATGGCGGCTTCCAGCTCGGTCTGGTACCGGTGAAACATGTCCTGCGAGCTTTCCAAATGCTGGGGATGGATCGCGGCGCCGAAAAAGATGCCCGGCGCCGGCAAGCCGCCATACGAGCCGGCTTCGGTGGTGAACGTGTACGTTTCTTCCAGTCCGCGTTCGATCAGCACCCGTACCGCTTCCTCCGGAAACCCCACGCCGATGTTGATCATGCTCCCTTTCGGTACTTCCTTCACAAACGTATCCGCTGCCAGGCGGGCCATCCGCTGGCCGATCTCGTCGCGCACCGGGGTGATCTTGAGGAAGGTGTTGATGAATTTCAGGCGCTGAACGGCCGCCCGGGTATCCAGGGCGCACGCCGGCGTGAACATGGGCCAGTAGCGGTGCTGGGGCACGCTGACGGTTTGCTCGTTGTACGGGTTCACGACGATGTAGTCGACCTCCGAAGCCGGCATGCTGATCTCGGCGTCCGACCTGGGGATGATGCCGCTGACGGCCGCCATCACCAGCCCGCCTTTCTGGCGCGCGGCAGCCGCCGAAAACCGGTTTTCGGTGAGGGTCGCCGCGTGCTTGAAATAGATATTGCCCTCCGCATCGGCGTACGGCGCGTTGAACAACGCCACATCCGGCTGGGGCATCGTGTAGATCAGCGCGTCGCCGTCGGCCTCGACAAAAGATTCCGCGCCCGGCGGATGGATGACCGATCCCGTGCCCGTCCGGGGGTCCAGGAACGAGCCTACGCCCGTTTTGGACCTCAGGTGCTGCTCGCCCCTGGTTTGGGCCTCCAGCAGCAGGGAAATGGCGCCCTGGGGCAGCGTGTGCAGCTCCAGTTCTCCGCGCTCGGCCAGGCGGAGCTGGGCTTTGCAGGTTTCCAGGTGGCCGGCCAGGTAGCGCTTCATCAGTCCGGGGATACCGAGTTCCTCCACCGTGCCGGGCACTTTGCCCCGGGACCCCTGGGCGCCGTTGTTGATCCAGGTAAGCCCCTTGGGGTGGCCGGTGCGGATAAAGCGGTCGCGGATAGCGTAAAAGAAAATGGAGCACCGGGCATTGCCCGCAAAGCCGTTGGAAAACACGCAGGCCCCGTCGGCCATCTTACCGGCGGCGTCCCAGGCGGAGACGAACTTGGGCGAACGCGTTTTCGACGGTTTGTAGTCCAGCTTATGCCTCGACCAGGTGAAGCGCCAGGTGAGGATATGGACGAAGAGTCGGAGTTTGGTCAGCCAGTTCATAGAAAGCCCGTTGAAATGACGAAATACCTATATTTTTCGGGCTTTTAGGAACTTATAAAGTTTAGAAAAAAGCGGGACAATGAAGCGGTTTTGTTGGGTGATTTTTGTCAAAAATGGGGGGCTTAGGAGGCTTCTTTGATCAAATCCTCTAAACTCAATCGGGGATCGGTTTTCGTCAATTCGAGCAGGAGTTCGTTCTTGCTTTCAATATGAAGCCAAACGGCCGGATCTACTTTGAAAATTTGTCCGGGTTTGATGGCCAGCTCGCTGTTAATCCTTCGCCTGCCCTTGATTAAGGCAATGAAATTGGAATATTCGTATTGGATATAGTTCGAAAACTGTTTTTGCTCACCTTGGCCGCCTGAAGGAACCGCTCAATAAAAAGCCTGCTGGCTGGATGTGGTCCAGGCCCCTCCGCATTTAAATACGACTCCATTTGAAAACGGACAGACAGTAAGCCATTTTCCATTTTTACCCGTTCATCCTGCGCACCATAATGCGCTTCAATAACGCGTTTCAGGGCTCTAAACTCTTCGCTGTTCGTATTGATGAGCGATTCTCCAAGCCCATTAATTCCTCCCGTATTCGTGTTTTTCATGGTTTGTTGGGGATTAAAGAGGGGAAAACTCCACTCTCCTGACTATTTTCATTTTCCTGGCGCCCAGACCTTCCAGGTTTTCGAAACCTGGAAGGTCTCGTTCCCAAAATGGCCAGTAGTGTGGGAAAACGCGCTTTTAAAACAAATAAAAAGCCTTAGGGCTTATAAAAATCGAAGGTTCAAATATTTTCCATAAGCTGTCTCCCAGACTGGGGGCCAAAAAACATCTTTTGCCCCATCGCATGGGTAGCGCCGTATTTTTTTTCGTATAATTCAATCAGTTCGGTTTTGCTTGTGAATGATAAATAACCCACATAAGCATTTTTGCCTAATTCAAAACTCTTATAACAACCATACGCTAATAGACAACCTGCGACATGCTCGTATTTTCCTTTGGAACCATAATTATGAGGAGCGACCTCAATATTGTTCATGAATAGCATTTCTTCATAAAGCAAGGTCAACATTAGCATGCCTTCGATCTCACCGGGAGTATTGATTTTGGACAATTTGTAGAATTCAGCGCCTTCTGTTTTGCCCAAATCTTTCCAATTGAATTGCCAGCCATTTTTCTTCAAGGGAAATTCACGGTTATTCGCTTTGAAATAATGGCTTCTACCATTTGTTCGAGGCAGCTTCTTTCAGTTTTACCTTCATATGTGCTCCTTGTCTTTACAAAGATATATCAAAAATTGATCATAATCAAAAAATAGTATCAAAAATTGATGCTTTTTTATTTCTTTGTAACGGCCTGATGGGTTGTGGCCGGAGCTGGCATGCCGGATGCTTGCTTTGGCCAGGTTAGTTTGACTGCTTCGTGGGGTTTCGGTCGGGGACCGCCGGATAGGGATCGAAGTCTGAAGACTTCGACCAGCAGGGACTTCGACCAGCGGACCTGGAGGCTTCAACCAGCAGGTTAAAAAGAAATCAAACGCTTGTTTTCTACCGTGATCAGCGAGCCTTCCGCCAGCATCACCGAAGCGGGTTCCCTTCCTGTTAACAGCGACCAGTTGGGCCCGTATACCGCCCCAAAATCCACGGATAGTTGGTACTCCTCCACGTCGTAGGCTTGCCACCGGGGGTGGGTTACTTCGTATTCCACGGTGTTGGCGGCGCCGGCTTTGGCGTATCCCCAGTAGTGTTCGGTGATGAATTCGGTTTCGCTGCCTTCCTCCATCGGTGCCGGCTTAAGGCCTGCCTTCACCGCAAAGGAATGCCATTGGCCTTTCTTTCTCCAGCGGTATTCCACTTCGCGGTGGGTTGGGCGTTCTTCCCAGCGGTGGGCCATGGCCAGGGTTTCGTAGTTTTCGCGGTAAATTGTGTTGGCCACAAAGGTAATCGCCGGTTTGGGAACAATTTCTTTGATAAACACGACGCCGCGCTTCCATTCGCTGCCCTCGTTTCGCCTTACATAAAACCGCAGATTCACCTCTTCGAAGTTTATGTGAAAGGGCACTTTCATACCCAGGAGTTTGGTGTTCAGGAACATAAACCCCACCAGGCTCACATAGCACCGGGACTGCCACAGGTCCAGCTCGGTTCCCAACGGGACGTATTCCTGGAGCAGGGACGGGTCGATTTCGTAGTTCGCGATCGCGAGTTTTCGCCATTCGGCTTCGAGGAAGCTCATAAGTGGTTGATTTTTTTTCCTTTCTTATCGATGAATATCCACGACGCGCTTTCCGCCGTTGAAGCTCATCTTGTCGTATTTTTCATAACTAACGGCTTGTCCCTGAATTGCCCTCCGCAGCCCGGAGCCCGTGGGAAACGCCGTTCCCGTTCGAAGAACGGGATCGCCTTATGGGATCAACCGCTTGGAATGCAGGTGAAACGCAACGATCGGTGTTCCAAGCGGTTGAAGCCCATAGAGCGAAGGCGTTTGCCACGGAGCGGTAGGGCGAAGGAGCGCTTCTTGGTTCTTTTTTGGGCGAGCAAAAAAGAACAAACCCCGAGGCCGGGGCCAAAACGGAGAACGCCATAATTTTATAGTTTTGAATTGGTTTATCGTTTTTATTTCTTCCAAACGGTATTTCCCGCTACAATCGTCTCCAGAACCTGAATACGTGCAATAGCCCCTGCGGGCGTCTCCAGCGGATTTTTATCCAGCACCACCAGGTCGGCGTATTTGCCTTTTTCCAGCGTGCCCAGTTTCGACTCCATCTTCAGCTGCCAGGCGGCGTAAATGGTAATGCTTTTCAGGGCTTCCCAGACGCTGACGGCTTCCGCGGGGTTGATCGCCAGCCCGCTTTCCGATTGACGGTTAACGGCGGTGCTTGCCAGGCTCAAGGGGTCCGCTTCGTACATGGGCTGATCGGCGTGCAGGGAGAACGGAATTTGTTTGGCCGCAAACTGGTTGACCGGCAGCAGTTGCTGGGTGCGCTCGGGGCCCAGGATGTCGGATTGGAGGAAATCGCCGTAATACAGGATGTGGTTGATGTGAAAACTGGGCGAAATGCCCATTTCCTGCATCGTAGCGATCTGGTCGTAGGGCAGCATGAGCAGGTGTTCCAGCCGGTGCCGGCGCGCGTTGAGGGGGGCCTCCTGATGCACGCGCCCGAAAGCGCCAAGCGCCTCGGCAATAGCGCGGTCGCCCTGGCAGTGGATGGCCACCTGCCATCCGTCCGACTGGTATTTCCGGATAGCGGCTTCCAGTTGTTCGGGCTGGAGGAGCGCCTCTCCCCGGTGACCGGGAGGCAGATGGATCGCCTCCAGGTTGTATCTCGACGCCAGATAAGGCCTGCTCATGTACATGGAGCCGATATACGGCGAGCCGTCGTACCAAAGCTTCACCCCCATGAATCGGAAAAAGTCGTCGCCCCGGTTTTTCGGCTTGGGCAAATAGCCCGAAAACCGCTCCATCAGGAAAACGAAATGCCGCAGGTTGGGTTTGCGCTCGGGGAAAGCCCCGGTGATCCGGATGAGGTTGTGCAGCGGTTTGACCTTTTCTCCGGAGAGGTCCTGGTAGAGCATCAGGATGTTCTTGTTGACCGTCATCAACCCCATGGTGACGGTGCTGGTGATTCCCTTTTGGGCGTTTTTGGCCAGCACTTTTTGGGTGTTTTCCACGAAGGAATCCATGAGTTTTTCCTGCATGATCGCCCGGAAGGGCTCAAAAGCGGCCTGCTCCACGATGAGTCCGGTGAGCTGTCCGGACGAATCCCGCTCGTAATAGCTGCTGGAGGAAGGATCGGGGGTCTGAGCGGTAATGCCGGCCGCCTGGAAGGCCTTGCTGTTAGCGTAATACGAATGCATGGTTTGCGCGATGAGCGCGACGGGGTGGTCGGGCGCCAGGGAATCCAGGAACGCTGTAGACGGCGGCTCAAGCCCCTTGGTGAGAATGGGGTCGTACCCCAGGCAGAAGATCCATTCCCCTTTGGGGGTAGCCTTGACTTTTTGCGCGACCGCGTTCCAGACGCCCTCCGGCGTTCGGTGCGTAAACCCGCTGATGTCCGTCATGCCGTACAGGGCGGTGGCGAGGTCGAGATGCCCGTGGGCGTCAAAAAAGCCCGGCAAGAGGGTTTTGCCCTGCAAGTCGGTCAGTGTGGCGCGCCTGGATTTGGCCTGCATCACCTCGGCTTTGGTCCCGGCAGCGAGGATCTTCCCGTTTTTCACATAAAGCGCTTCCACCCTCGGCTGCGCGTCGGACATGGTCAGGATCGGCCCACCAAAATAGACCGTTTCGTTGGCGTGGTTGTAGTCGACGAACAGGAAGTGCAACACCAGCGCCGTGGCGGCGAGGAGGAGGGTAGGGATGGCAAATTTTTTCATTAGGGGGTATGGAACTTATGCCTCCATGGCGTTAAGGGAAAATTCCTCTTTTAAAAAGCCTTTTAAGCTGAGATCCTCGTCCACATCCGGCCAATGAATAGCGATTCCATCTCCAAGAAGCTGCAAATTCTGGAGCTGTTGAGGGGTAGCCGTCAACAAGCGGGCGGAAGCACTTATTTTGCGTTTTAGTACCTTCTTGTTGTTGAGCACAATGAGTAGTAAATCCATCTCGGGATAGCAATGGACCCCAACAATACGCAGACCCTGTTCGAAAATAATTTGCTCCAGCGTATCGTAGCTGTTATTGGTTGAAGAAGTCATGCCATTTTTGTTTTAAAAAGGTTTCCTTGGCATAGGTATGCAATGTAATCTTTTTTCAAATGTGCAGCACCGTTACCCTGCATCGCCGCAGGTGCGCCACCCTCGCACCCGGTCACCAGAGGCGGCTTCGAAGGAGTCCATGCCTGGAAGTGTCTGGGGTCGCACTACAGGACATTTTTGGGCGAACCCGATGTAACCGCCAAATTTATTTGGCGGCAGCCTGGAAAAACGGAACTCCGGCCAAATAAATTTGGCCGTTACCAATGCGGCTTTCGGGCAAATGGTTAAAATGTCCAGTAAGGTGGTTTGAGGTATGCTGACCGAAGTGCGTCATGTATGGATGGTCCGGCCGGCTTTTATTTCAAATTTACATAGCGTAATTTTCAAATTTACATAGCCTAATTTTACAATCTACATAAGCCTTTTTTCAAAGATGCATGAAAAACAAGCCAGGCTGCCCTTCGGGCGCCAGACCAAACCCGCGATCCTGTAGCTCGGATTTTCAATCCGAGACTGTAGCCCGGAATTGCATTCCGGGAATGTAGCTCGGAATTGTATTCCGAGGCTGTTCACCGGAATTTCATTCCGGAACAACTCCCCCAGCTCCTCTGCTTCCTACTTCTCTGCTCCCCACTTCTCTACTCCCTACTCCCCACTCCCTCCCCCTTCGGCCACTTAGCCCCCCGAATAGTCAGCCACAGCAACCAGACGATTTCCCCGAAGGTCATCGTTTCGAAGACGGTGAGGAGGGTCTTTTGGTCCGGTAAAAGGATATCGGTCAAGGACCCCAGGGTATAGCCAACGCCGCCGATCCAAACGGCTACGCCGATCAGTTTGGGGAAGTACCCCGAATGGTAGATCAAATACCCCAGCGGAAAGAGCCAAAGCCCCCAGAAAATGGAAGCGATCGTTATCCCGTGCCCGTTGAGGCCCAGGAAAAAAAGCAGTTGGTCCGGGTTGTCGAGCTGCCCCAGGGCCGCGAATTTGGTCAGTTCGTTGAGCATGGCGATGGGCACGCTGACGCAGGCCAGCATGACCATCACCCGGGCCGGTCCCTTGCTGGTATGCTCGAAAAACTGGTAGAGGTACCATACGGCAAAGAGAAAAAGGATCTGGGTAGCCAGGCTACCCACAATGCCGGCCCGGAACAACAGCTCCTGGGAGGCGATTTGGGCCGCCGTCGCGGCAGCATCTCCCGGCACGACCACCTGGGAAGGAACATACATCAGGCTGAACATGCCCACCAGGGCCCAGACGGGGTACAAAATTCGAAGGATGCGTTCGGTTTGGCGCAGGGTTTTCATTAAGGGTGATTTTAAGGGTTAAATACTCCGGGTAATTTCTCGGCCCACCCACTTTGAATTTTAAGTATTAAAATTTAAAGTGGCGTTTCAAAAATAAGGTTTTTTTTCAAGGATACCTTAGGGAATTTCCCTGTTCGCCGTCCCGGCGCGAGGCCGGGATCAGATTCCCCTGTTCGCCGTCCCGGCGCGAGGCCGGGATCAGATTCCGTGCGGAACTATCCGCCGGCCCCTCAAACGCTTCGATCTGGACTTTTGCCCTCCGCAGCCCGGAGCCCGTGGGAAAGTCCACGAAGCAACATTCCCCCTTTGAAGGGGTTAGGGGGATGAAACGTCCGAAATGCTGGTTAAAGGTTTCATCCCCCGGCCCCCTTCAAAGGGGGAGAAGGTTATGCCCTGGACACCGCAAGGACGTGCCGTTCAAAGCTGTTGAAGCCCATAGAGCGAAGGCGTTTGCCACGGAGTCCGCCAAAGGCGGAAAGGAGCGCCCTTTTTTTGGTTCTTTTTTTGGGCGAGCAAAAAAAGAACATACCCCGAGGCCGGGGGCAAAAACGACAGCTAGGCAAGACTGCGCATCCTGCTCGCCACCCCAGCCTCTCTTCACGTTTGCTTAACCCTTGTTAAGGCCTTCTTATAAAATCGTAATTCTTAGTGGCCTTGGTTAAACTTGAATTAAAACGGGGAAAAACCTGCGGCTTCTTTATTTATTCATCGTCTTTTACCATAGAAAGCGCTTGGATTCTAACTATTCATTGAAACGGGAAAAAACGAAAATTATGAAAAAGGTATTTTTAAACTGCTTGGTGTTCCTGCTCGTCCTGCCGGCGCTGTCCGCCCAGTACAGGACCGAACGAACAGGCTACGATGGCGATTATTTCAGCCTGGAAGGCGCGCTCGCCTTGTTCCAGGAATCGCGCACGTTAGAGGATTTTGAACGAAAGCTCAACACCCAGGACCGTTGGGTCAACAACCTGGACCTGGACTACGACGGACGTACCGACTATATCCGCGTGGAGCACCTGCGGAAGGGGAATTTTCATGTGATCATCCTCCAGGCCCTCGTCAGCCGGTACGAGAAGCAGGATGTGGCGGTTATTGAAATCGAACTGACCGGAAGGCAAGAGGCAGCACTCCAAATCATTGGAGATGAAGACCTTTTCGGACAAGAAGTGATTGTCGAACCGGTTATCGGATATGCCAGCTCAAGAGGCGGGTATCCTGCCGACTACCGCGATTATGAAAATGTGTATTTCTGGCCTGTTGTCCAGGATATCCTCCGGCCGCAATACACGGTCTATGCGTCTCCCTACCGCTGGCAATATTATCCGGCATGGTGGACCGCTTGGCGCCCCCTTAGCTGGAACGTCTATAACCCGAGAGTGGTCGTCTATCACCGGAACTACCGGATGGCGCCCCGGCTCCGTAGCGTACACGCCCATCAGTATTACCGTCCACACCGGTCCTATTCCAACCATGTGGTGATCCGCACCAACCAGACTCGGTCAGCGTATAGGAATAAACCGGATTACCGCCCAAGGGAGGATAACCGTCCCCATAACTCGTATCCGAATGGGAATGTAAGGGAACATTTGAACGCCCCGTATGGCGACCGCCCCGGCGCGCAGGAACATCGCGGCCCTTCGGGCGAGCGCAACGCCTACCCGAATGCGAACGGCCCAAACCGAAATAACCACCCTGGGAGCTACCCATCCACCCGAGGCGCAACGCCGGGTCCTGAAGCGGGCCGCCCCACTGCACCGGATGGCCGCAACCCCTCTGGCGAGCGCCACACCCCATCGGCCGGAAGCGGTCCAAACCGAAATAACCATCCTGGGAGCTACCCATCCACCCGAGGCGCAACGCCGGGCCCTGAAGCGGGCCGCCCCACTGCACCGGATGGCCGCAACCCCTCTGATAAACCGGAAGGGTCAAGGCATTAGAAGGCAAATTGGATGCCCCGTGTGAGGCGTAGTCTCAGAAGATCGTTTTAGCCCCTGACTGCCAAAAAAGCTGGTTCGATTCGCTTAAAAATGGCTTTGCAATATTTTAGCGAATCGAACTCTTTTTTCATGCCGGAGGCAGGGAACGGTCTTTTTAGACAGCGCCAACCGCCCGAACACGGCAGCAGAACCGGTTTGGATTTTTCTTATTTTTTCCGTATCATTGGTTTGGATTTTTTAATTAATTACCAAATTATTGGTTTGGATTTTTTAAGACATGTATTTAACCCGATTAATTGACGCTGAATTAGACCGCTGGCGGCTGTCCGCCAAGCGCAAGCCTCGTCCTGCAGCCCCCCCCCCCCCCCCCCCCGGGGGGGGGGCCCCCCCCGCCCCGCCCCGGCCCCCCCCCCGGCCCGCGCGGCCTAAGCCCAGCGGGTTTTGGACGACCTCCTGGTGTCCGTGGAAAGCGATTTTGCCAAGTATAAAAACAGCGTCGCTGCCGCCCGTATTCGGGAAGTATTTAATACGGTGGCGCATCAAACCGGATCGAAGTTTTCCTACTCGTATCCGAATGCTACGTTGAATAATGCCCAAATTAAAGAAGTACTCGAGTTGCTTCGCATGGCTGGGTTGGTTTATCCTGCGACGCATACCGCCGCCAATGGCATTCCCTTAGGGGCGGAAGTCAACATAAAACACCGCAAATACCTGCTTTTCGATACCGGCATCGCCCAGCGCATCCTGGGCTTGTCTATCGGAGATATGCTCCTGGAGGATGCCTTGCAGGGGATCAATAAAGGCGCCATCGCCGAACTGCACGTTGGCCTCGAGTTGCTGAAAAATTCCTCGCCCTATCAACCCGGAGCGCTCTATTTCTGGCGCCGGGAAACGAGAAACAGTCAGGCGGAAGTGGATTATGTCGTTCAACGCCAGGCGGATATTGTGCCGGTGGAGGTTAAATCCGGTACGAAAGGCGCAATGCAAAGCATGTACCTTTTTATGGAAGAGAAAAAAAGTGCCAAAGGGATTCGGTTTTCTCTCGAAAATTTCGCGAGATTGAATCAAATTGACGTGTATCCGCTTTATGCGGTCCGGAATATGTTGTCGGCAAAAGATACGTTTTAAGCCGCTACGCTCCGGAATGTTGTTGCAACGAACGAACCAAAATAAAACCTTCGCCTTATGAACCCAAAAGGGATCCTCCCGGCCCTCCTCCTGTGCCTCTCCAGCGCGCTTTGGGCCCAGCAAGCCAACCCGGAATACCTCCAGGGCTATGCCGAAGAAGTAGCAGGCAAACGCTTTGCCTACCATTCGCCGTTCTCCAATGCGTCGCCGGCGCTGCTGCTGCGCGGACAGGCCGACTATGCTCCCATCGAATGGAAAACGGAGCCCCTGAAAGTCGGCTACTCCGACCCTTTCGTCTCCTTCATCTGGCTGTTCGGTATGGACGTCACCCTCAGCCCGGTCGCGTTTCGCCTGAGCGTCAACGGGCAGCCGTATTTCCGGTTTGAAAGCTCCAAATTGAGCCAGACGGGATGGTCGCATTACGACGGACCAGGGGGCGCGCGCCTCAGCTTCAACGTGACCATGCTCGATAAATACGAGGACCAGATGGGCTTTGCCGTCCTGAAGCTGCCCGTGTCCGCCCTGAAACCGGGCCAGCCCGTGGCCCTGAAAGTGGATACCGATACCCGCAACAACAACTCCTGGCTCATGACCTTCAAAACGGAGGTCAAAGACCGCCTGGACATTTACCAGAACGACGTGGTCGCCCGGAAGGACGGCAAGCTCTGGCATTCCGTGAGCGTCGATTTCATCCACACCGGGGAGGACGCGCCCACGTCGGTCACCATCGGGAAACAACGCACCGAAACCGTGCTCAAAGCGGGGTTCAACAAGATGGAAATCCTTCTTCCCAAAGCGGAAAAGCCCACTTCCTACAAAGCTGTGATCCGCAAACAGGGCAGCGCCCCCGTCACCAAAGCCTTCACGCTGGCGCCGGTGCGCGAGTGGGAGATCTTCCTCGTCCAGCATACCCATACCGATATCGGCTACACCCGGCCCCAAACGGAAATCCTGCCCGAACATATCCGCTATATCGACAACGCCCTCGATTTTTGCGACCAGACCGACGGCTATCCCGAGGCCGCTCAATTCCGCTGGACCTGCGAAACCTCCTGGTCGGTGCGCGAATTTCTCAAAACCCGCCCTCCGGCTCAGATCGACCGCCTGCTGCAGCGCATCAAAGAAAGCCGGATCGAGGCTACCGGGATGTTCCTCAATTTTTCGGAGATCATCGACGAGCCCGCCCTGGCCGCGCAGACCAAAACCCTGCGCATGATCAAAGACCACGGCATTGAGGTGACCACCGCCATGCAAAACGACGTCAACGGCATCGCCTGGGCTGCGGTGGATTATTTTCACAACACGGGGGTCAAATACCTCGACATGGGCATTCACGCCCACCGCGCCCGCAGGCCGTTTGCCGTGCCCACCGCATTCTGGTGGCAGTCGCCAGCAGGCAACCGCCTGCTGGCTTTCCGCGCAGAACATTACATGATGGGCAACTCCTTAAGCCTCACGACCGGCCAAATGGATGTTTTTCGCGCCAACCTGACCGATTACCTCAAAGACCTGGTCCAGAAAGGGTATCCGTACGAGAAGGTGTCCCTGCAATTTTCGGGCTATTCCACCGACAACTCCCCGCCATCGACCAAGGTTTGTGATATTATTCGCGAGTGGAACGAGAAATACGAATGGCCCAAGCTGCGGAGCTCCCTGGCCCGGGAATTTCTCGTTTATCTGGAGCAGGAGCACGCTGAGAAGCTCGCCACTCAGCAGGTTGCCTGGCCCGACTGGTGGACCGACGGGGTGGGCTCCGCCGCCAACGAAACCAAGACCGTCCGGAACGTCCAGTCCGACATGGCCGCCAACACCGCCTTGCTGGCTATGGCCAAATGGATGGGCCAAAAACTGCCCGCCGGGCTGCCGGAGGATATAGGCGCCATTTACGACAACCTGCTTTTCTACGACGAGCACACCCATGGCGCCGCAGAGAGCATTTCCGACCCGCTGGCCCAAAATACGGTCAACCAGTGGGGGATGAAGGCGGCCTATGCCTGGGATGCCGCCAAGCGCTCCGGCGCGTTGCAGGAAAAAGCCCTTTCCACCATTTCCGCCGGGATTCCCCGTTCGTCCGCGCCTCAGATCGCGGTGTTCAATACGCTCAACTGGCCCCGGTCGGGCGTCGTGGAGCTCTTCATTCCGTACGAAGTGCTCCCCGCCGGTGCGGACTATGTAATCTCCGATAGCGAGGGGCGCGAAGTTCCCGCTCAAATGCACGAACAACGCATGGAAGGCGCGTATTACGAGCTGTATGTGGAGGCGATCCCCGCCATGGGGTACAAAACCCTGCAGATCCAGTTGGGTAAAAAGCCGGCGCCGCAGCCGGCAGACGCTTTTTCTCCTCTTGAAAATGCATTTTACTCTCTTGTTTTTGACGAAACAAAAGGCGGCCTGACCCGCATGTTCGACAAGGAGCTGAAAAAAGACCTGATCGATGCCAACGCTTCCGCCGGGTTGGGCCAGTTCATCTACGAGCAACTGGCGAACCGCCACGAAATGGAGCGCCTGACCCAGGCAAGCCGGGACACCGTCTACAAACCGCTCACCCTCACCCGGGAAACCCTGAAACAGGTTCGGTTGGTGAAAACGGCGAACGGGCCGATTTACAAAAGTATTTTCCTCCACGGCGAAATGCCGGTTTGCGCCGACGCCAGGGGCGTACAAATCGAAATCCGGCTGTATCATTCCGAAAAGCGGATGGACTTGTTGTACCAAATGGTCAAGCTTCCGGTACAAACCCCGGAAGGCGTTTATGTGGCATTTCCGCTCCACCTGGAAGGCGGCAAACTGGCGTTTGAAGCCCAGGGCGGGGTAGTGTACCCCGGCGTGAACCAACTGGAGGGAAGTTCGTCCGATTGGAATACGATCCAGAATTTTGCTTCGGTGAAAAGCTCCGACGCTCAGATCGTTTTCGTCAGCAAAGACATTCCCCTGGTGCAGTTTGGGGACATCAACACCGGGCGGTACTATTACCGCCTCAACCCGGCGACCAGCCACCTGTATTCCTGGGTGCTGAACAACTATTGGGTCACCAACTTCAAAGCCAGTCAGGAAGGCGAACTGCGCTGGCGGTACAGCCTCACGTCGTCCGCCGACCCGTCCGACCTGTTTGCCACGCGGTTTGGCTGGGGCGTGCGCACCCCGCTGCTTTCGCGGGTGCTGTTGCCGTCCAAAGGCAGTTCGCCAGGCAAGCCGCTTTCCGTCTCCCTGGCGAACCTGGGCGCCCCCAATATCCTGCTGGTGCAGGCCGGGCTGGCCCTGGATGGCAAGAGCATCGCCCTGCAGGTGCGGGAGGTGGAAGGCAAACCGGCAATATTGGATATTCCCGGACTTCAGGCCTCGACCCGCTCCACCAAGGCCGTCGAGACCAATATCCTCGAAGAAGAGGGGGCTGTCCTGACCGCGCCGGTTGCGTTGAAGCCGTATGAGACGAAGTTTATCAAGCTGTATTAACCTAACCAAAACCCTACCTATGACCAGTTTCCGTATTCGTCCCCGCTTCCGGATGGAAGTGGAGGAAAGCCCCAAGGAGGTGGAAGCCCGCTTCCGGAAGCGGGCGGAGGCGCAGGGGGCGCCGTGTTCGATTGTGTTCTTCCCCCAGTATATCGTTCTTACGCCGCCGGTTGCAGAGCAGCAGTTCTGGTCGCCAAGGCTGGAAGTGCATTTGGAAGAACAAGGATCGGGCACCTTCATCCGCGCGTGGTACGGGCCCAGCCCGCATGTATGGACGTTTTTTACCCTTGGCTATGGCGCGATTGCCATTCTGATGCTGTTTATCGGCATTATGGGGTTTTCCCAGTGGAGCCTGGGCATGAACGCACCGATCCTTTGGGCGTTACCGGTGCTGGCCGGGGCGGCGGTTTTTCTATATATTATGGGGCAAACGGGTCAGAAATTGGGGGCGGAGCAAACGTTTGATCTGCATCATTTCTTTGAGGAAACGATGAACAGGAAGGTACCGTTGTCGTGATTGTTGACGCCGGTCGGGGGACCGGCGGATAGTCCTGCACGGAATCTAATCCCGCTTATTGCGGGACGGCAAACAGGTAGTTCTGCACGGAATCTAATCCCGCTTATTGCGGGACGGCAAACAGGGATTCCGGCAAACAAGAGATAGTCCTGCACGGAATCTAATCCCGCTTATTGCGGGACGGCAAACACGTTTGACCTACCCCTTTGTTGGTTTCTTGTTGTACCCCTTATCTCCGAAAGGCTGGAGTTCTTCGATGTACATAGACTCCAGGAGTTTCATTTCTTTCTTGGCATCGCTATCGGTAGCTTCGTCGGGAAGGGTTAATTCGCCCAGGATTTCAAAGACAAAGCTGTTTTCTCCGAACGTCTTCCAATCCTGCTGGAGGGTTGCGCTGGGGTGGTCGCCAAAGTTGAGCTGGGCCCGGTGCCGGTTCCAGATTTTGTCGAGGTTGGCGCTGCCTTCTACAAAGACTTTTCCGTTGCCGGTGTTTCGGATTTGGAAGACGCCGATTCTGGGTTTAATCGCTTTGTATTGCTCTTTGAGTTCTTTCTTGTTCATTTCAGGATTTTTTCAAAGCAGACGCTGTTTTCAATACCTGCATACTGCCCGTAGTTGGGGATTTGGATATAATCGCTTTTCTGGTACAGCCGGATGGCTTCAGGTTGATTCATGCCGGTTTCCAGGATGCACCGCTCGTAGCCGAGCTCGGCGGCCCAGGTTTCCAGGGATTGCAGGATCGCGCCTGCGATGCCTTTGCCCCGGTTCTCGGGGACCACGTACATCCGCTTCACTTCCATGGTGCGGTCGTCCCATAATTTGATCGCTCCGCACCCGGCGGGCGTTTGATCCAGGTAAGCGACGAGGACGTGGCGGATCAGGTCGATTTTATTGAACTGGTTGTAAAACGCGTGGTCGTCGCCATCCCGGACCTTCAGTTCGGCGTCGAGATGGCGGACCAGTTCGATAAAATCGGGGTGTTCGGAATTTGCGCGCAGTAAGGAGACCATAGGCGGTTAGTGGTTTTCGTCGCGGCAAAGTCCGACAATGCTGTGGAAGACGTCGTGCAGGGCAGTCAGCGACGATTTGATCTGTTCGTCTGTTCCTTGCTTTTTCACCAGCTTGTCCAGGGCCTTGCTGTCTTTCTTCAGGCGTTTGACGGCGGCTGCGATGTCAGGCGTGTTGAAGGGCGCCGGGATGGGGGAGGAAGCGACTTCGCCTGCCCGTTGGGCCATTTCCCCCGAGCGGGTTTTGATCGGTTGCAGGTCGCCTTCTTCCATGGGGTGGAAGGTTGCGGACATCACTTTATGGAAAGCGCCAAGCATAGGCCAGAGATCGAAAGTGCCGGGTTTTTTAGGCAATGCGGCCTTGTACCGGCTGCTGATTTCTTCCCAGTTCAGCACGTTCCACACCGCTTCGAGGTAGTCGGCGCGGAGGTTTTGGTACTTGAGGTAGTAGGCGTGTTCCCAGACGTCGATACCCAGCACAGGCGTTCCTTTCAGGGCTGCCAGGTTGGTCATGAGGGGGTTGTCCTGGTTGGGCGTGGAGGAGACGAACAGTTTTCCTTTGGCGTCGACGGCAAGCCAGGCCCAGCCGGAGCCGAAGACCGCTTTGGCGGCGTTGAGCAGTTTTTGTCGATGAACGGTTCCAGAGCGTTGAACGCGTAATCCAGTGCCGGAAGCGAAAACGGGTCTTCCGGGGAAGCGGGCACAGGCCCTGCCCAGGTCCAGGTTTTTGCCCAGCCGAGCATAGGAGCAGTCACCAGAGCGCCTAATAAGGAGAGGTTGGTTTTGAGGAATTGCCGCTTATTCATGTATGCAGATTTTAAGTATTAAGAGGAAAAAATTTATTTGTTCCACGCAAATAAAAGAAGTTCTTCCGGGTCGTTGGCCATCCGGATTGTTTTTTCGAACCGGAAGCCTAATTTTTCCAACAGTTTTTGCGAGTTATGGTTTACGTGGGTCGTTATGGCCAGGATTTTTTGAAGATGAAAACAGCGGGTTCCTGCTTCCAGCATTTTTTGGGCAGCCTCAAACGCATATCCCTGCTTTTCGAAAGCGGGCAACAGGGCAAATCCCAAATCCACCCCATCGAGTCCTTCCCGGTCGTAGAGCCCGCAGAGCCCGATTTTCGTTCTATCCGCTTTGCGTACCAGGGTGTAGTTGGCATATCCCAGCCGTTCCAGTTGGGGCGTGATGCGGTTTTGAATATAGGTTTCTGCATCCTCCACGCTATGCACGTTCCGGTCGCCAATGTACTGCAGCCAGGTGGGCGAATTGACCAAATCCAATAGAAACGGCGCATCCGCTCCGGTGGTCGGCCTTAAGAAAAGCCGGTTGGTTTCAAAAGACAGGTACTCGGGCATAGGTTCGTGGTTGCATTGGATCAATCTTTTTTCCTGGGCTTCCGGGCTTTGGACCGGGCCTTTCCAGGTTTTCGTTCACCCGGAACCGGACGATCTCCCGGATCAAATCCCAGGGCAGGGGCTGGTTCAACGGAAACTTGACCGAACCCTTGGCGTTTTCATAGGCCGAGAGCGCTTCCTTGAACTGTTCCATGCCCGAAGGCGTGGGATAAAGGCCGATATGGTTCTTGAAGGCGCCAAAATGGATCAGGTTACCATGCAGTTTGAAGGTAGGCAGCTGATAGTTGATGGTTTCTTCTGCGTCCGGGGCGTTTTCCGAAATAACTGTTCTTAACTTTTCGAGGATTTCTTGCACTTCTTTCGGAAATAGCGCGATATATTCGTCTACTGTTTTAGGCGGAGAAGGCGGGTTTTCCATCTTTTGTTGTTTCAGGGTGCTTATAATCAGCCGCTTACCGCTCCAACGACAGAAAGCGACATTCTTTAACCAATGAAATATATACATCTTCTGGCTATTTTCATGGCCATGAGCGGGGATCTTTTTTCTCAAAACCTCCAGCTTAGCGGGAAGGTTATTGAGCGAACCAGCAAAGAACCGTTGGAAGGAGCTACGGTCTTTTTGACGGCGCCCGGCGACTCCGCGGCGCTGGCGCATTCCGTTTCCGATACCGCCGGAAATTTTCAAATCGACCTTGCTGCCGGCGGAAACTTCGTTTTCCATATTCAATACCTGGGGTTCAATCCCTACGACGTTCCCCTGGAACTGAATGGGTCTACCAACCTCGGCGTGCTTGCCCTGGAGCCTTCCAAATTCCTGCTGAACAGCGTACTGATCACCGGGCAGAAAACCCCGGTGAGCCTGGAGTTTGACCGGCAAGTATACCAGGTCAGCCAGGATTTGTTCTCCGAATCGAGCTCCGCTTCCGAAATTCTGCAGAATATCCCGTCGGTGACCGTGGATATCGACGGGGAGATCAAGTTGAGGAACCGCTCCAACATCGCTTTTTTTGTCAATGGGAAGCCTTCGGCCATGTTGCGCCGCAACGCCGAAAGTTACCTGGAGCAAATCCCTGCCAGCTCCATTGAGCGCATAGAGATTATCACCAACCCTTCGGCAAAATACCGCCCGGATGGGGTTGGCGGGATCATCAACCTCGTGCTGAAGCGCGAAGCGGGGCAGGGATGGAACGGCCTGTTGGGCCTCAATATCGGCAATGAAGAACGCGCCAACGGAAATGCGCGGGTGAACTACGGCGGAAAAAAAAATCAACTTCACCGGAAATTATGGCATTCAGCATACGGGCAAAAGGACGCTGTTCTCCGACGCCCGCGTGTACAAACACCCCGAAAACCTGAATAAAAAGTCGGATTATCTGGAAAATGGGCAATTTCAGAACGATGGGTGGTCCCATTCGGTTTTTTTGGGAAGCGCCTGGGACCCCAATCCCTATAACCAGATCGAGGCGGGATGGACGTATTTTCTCCAAAATTCGTTTCACGACGGGTTCTCTGATATATCCAATACCAACCACCTTGGTCAACCGCTTTCTGTCTTTAATAGCCGGAATACGAAAGATAACTACGAGCGGGAAGGGGAGTTCAGCTTTTCCTGGGAACGCCAGTTCAGGAACCAGGAAGATCGCCAGATCGCTTTCCAGTTTACCCATTCGGATTTTGACGAAGCGGAGGACCTTGGGTTTGAGCAGGTATACTCCGTTCCTTCGGTTTATACCCAGCTGAATTCCATTGGGATCGACAAGAACGGCAACCAGCAGGAATGGATGCTGGACTTTGTGACGCCTCTGGGCGAAGAGGGGGAATTGGAAGCGGGCTACGCAGGCGAGCGCGTTTTCGAGAATATCGAGTATGCAAATCCGGCGTTCAGCCGCTTTGAGTTTACCCAAACCATTCATGCAGGGTATGCCCAAATCGGAAAACGGTTCGGCATCCTGAGCGCAAAAGCCGGGTTGCGCGCCGAGCAAACCCATATTCGCGCGCACCTGCTGGCGCCTTCGGATTCGTTATCCCGCAATGCCTATTTTAAAGCCTTTCCCACCCTGCATCTGGGCCTGGAAACGTCGAGCAGGACCGAACTGGCCCTCAGTTACTCCAAACGGCTGAACCGGCCCGACTCCGACGAATTGAACCCCAACCCGGAATATACCGACCCGCGAAATGCTGAAGCCGGGAATCCCGCCTTGCTGCCCGAGCAGACCCATTCGGTCGAACTGGGCTTCCGGTATAAAGGGAATGCCTTTACCCTCGCCAATACCTTGTATTACCGATACGAATACGACGCCTTTACGGAACTTCGCCAATCGCTTGGTGATAACACCGTGCTTACGACTATCGAAAACCTGAATGCGCAGCAATCGGCCGGGCTCGAAATCGTGCTGAACTCCAATTTGTTTGCCAGAAGCAATATCAATCTTACCGGCAATGTTTTTCACCGGACCATCGATGCGACCGATTTGGGGTACGCCGGTCAGAAGCGCGTGGTTTCGGGAAATATCAAAGTGAATTCCACCTTTCAGATCGGCGCCGGTACCCGGGCGCAATTCAACGCCTTTTACTATTTTCCCTCCATCAACCCTCAGGGCAAAAGGAGCCCCTATTTTTACCTCAACGGGGGGCTTCGCCAGCAGGTGCTTCGCAACCGGGCGGCGATTACCCTTACCGCCACCGACCTGTTGTACACCTACGAGGTCAAGCGGCGGATTGAATCCGAAGAGCTTAGCCAGCGAACCTCCACCAGGCGCAGGGTTCCCATCGTTTATGTCGGGTTTACCTGGAAATGGAATAATACCAAAATCAAAGACGAATTGCTTTTCGAGGGCGAAAATTAATATCACCATTTCTCCTTCTCGAGCATTAACACCCCGTCTTCAAATACGCTGCCGATAAACAGCCGGTTGCGGTACACGGCGGCGACCGACGACCCGGAAAGGGGATTGCCCGTGTTGAGGTATATCTCTTCCACTATAGGGCTTCTCCGGGTTCTGAAGGTTGATTTTCAGCACCTGGGAAGGCGAGCGGTTGTCGGACTTTCGGGCGTGCAGCAGGAACGCGAGCATTTTGGGATGCGCTCCAGCCCAGAGGTTGCCTTCGGCGTCCCATTCCAGGTTATCTACTCCTGTGCCGCATTCGATTTCCCGGATTTTTTGGAACGGTTCCCTTTGGTAAACATAGATAGCGCCGTCGGTGCAGGCTGCCATATACAGAAACTTTCCGTCCGGACTTGCGGTGATCCCGTTGGCGTAGCGGATCCCTTTATCCAAAAGGGTTGCTTTTTCTCCATCAAAAAAGCCCACCTGCCCTGTGCCGATGACCAAAAAATCTTTGAGGCTGGAAACGCCCCCGTCGGGACGCTGATCGTGGTCGTTGGTGAAATAGAACATGCGTTTTCCAACGCCCACCACGTCGTTCGGGCTTATGAATTCGGGGCTTTGGATCGTAGCAGAATGAACCAGCGTGGTGTCGGTATACTGGAAGATTTCTATGCAGGACGCGCCTTTGCGGTGGTTGACCGCGAAGACCCATTTGGTTCCATCCGAGGGGTCGGTGAACAGGGAAATGCCGTGGGGATGAAACTCCGGCAGGTTTAACCCCGCCGTCAGATCGATGAACGCAGGGGTAGGGGCGGCGGCATCAAACTGAACAATCGCGCCTGTGGACGGCTCGTTTGCGCGGACCCTCCGTCGGTCGTTCGAAGAGGCCAGAGCCATCCCGGTAGCAGGATCGATGGTCATGTCTTCCACGCCCATCATGCCGGAAATGCGGATTTCTTCGGAAGGTTTGTGGGGTTTGAGGGACTTAAAGGAGCCAGCGAGGAAGAGGGTGCGCAGGGCGAGGACGAGGACAAGGAGGACGAGCGTCAGCAGAACACGAAAGATGGTTTTCATGTGGTTGGGTTTTAGGCAGGTTTGAAAATAACCGGATTAGTCTCCGGGATACGAATCGCAATTACAGGTCAGATTGTCGGAGTAATTCTGTTTTTGCAGCCGGTATCCTTTCCGGTAAGGGTAGCCGCCGCCGATACCGAGGTTTTCCGATTTAATCGTATACAGACAATCAAAGGACAGCACGCTTTTTCCTTCCTGCAGCAGGTTGGGGTCGCAAAAGTAATTGGCGATCGAATGGCAACTGGTTTGAGTCAGATCCCCGAGGACATTCTCGAGGATATGCTTCAAATCGATCGCGTATTCCGAGACTAGTGCCTCGTTTACACCGGTGGCATAGCGTCCGCAGGGCTCGCCTTTGCGGACAATGGAGTCTTTATACAATTCAATTTTGCTAATGAAGAACGAATGGATGGTCGCTACCTTCTGAAAATTGGGGTCGTTTTCGAAAACGAGGTCGTTGAAGGCTTGGGTAAATTGTTTGGTCTCTTTGTCAAAGTAAGTTGGAAACAAAGGGATTTTGCGTTTGTCCACCCAGATTTCGTTGATCAGGTATTCAAAAACCAATAGCACATTCCCTTTGCCTGCGGGGAGCGTATCGCTTTTGGAACATTTCATGCGCACATCGGCGCTTTTGGCCAGGTAATAAATCCCGGGTTTTTTATTACCCGGCAGCGGCAATTTGTATTCTTCTTCCAGGGACCAAACCCCCTCGAAGGCGCTGCAAGGGCAATACTCCTGCACGTCGGATTCTTTGAGATAAGGAGATTGGAAGTCTGCGTTAAATTCCCGGTCGAAAAACGCCGTCAGGGGTTCAGGCTGCTTCTGGTCTCGTTCGGTTCTTTCGCCAGGCGTCCGCTCTGGATCAGGTACATTCCGGCGCTTCCTGCAATCAGGGCTACCAGCGCAAGGATAATCGATCTTTTTGCCGATTGGCGAAGCCTTCGGTCTTGTTTCAGGAGGAGGGTTGCATTTTTTTCCTTTACCGACCGGCTTTCTTCGAGTTCTTTCAGGGCGTTTTCCAAACGAATCAACCGCTTGACGTTGTCGATCGACCGGGTGTACATGCCTTCCGTTGCCGTTCCGGAAAGCAACTTGGTGAATTGGCTGGCGCTGATAGATAAGTCGTTAGCAATCAATCCGAAAGGCGTTGATCCGAAATTGGAAGTGGTTTTATCCCATTTGCCATATTTATGTTCCAACTGATCCAGAAACTCCTGGCGTAAGTCCTTCATGAATGTATCTGAATGTGTAAAAAAGTGTAAAACAGTATGAAGTTTTGTAAAAAATATTTAATACAGACTTTAATTTTATTAAATATGGATGTTGCGCAATAGATTAGCGAAACAATAACCCCTCGGATAGGCGGGGGGCTAAATTTAAAGTTCACTAAAAATAAGAAAAATCCTGCCAAATACGGGAGGAAGTAATCAACCAAAGATGAACACAAAGCGGATAGGGCTGATTCTGGGGCCTGCATTATTTCTGGCAACCCGGTTGTTCTTCAGACCGGAAGGGCTTTCTGAAGAAGCGAATGCCATTTTGGGTTCTACGCTGTGGATTGCGGCGTGGTGGATATTGGAAGTGGTTCCTATTGCGGTGACGGCGTTGCTTCCGATTTTATTATTCCCTCTTACGGGCGGTCTGCCGATAAAAGAAACGACGGCGTGTTTTGGGCACCAATATATTTTCTTGTACATCGGCGGGTTTATGCTGGCTATTGCTATTGAGAAGTGGAATCTTCACCGCCGCATGGCGCTGACGATTATCCATCTGATCGGTTCCAATGTCAAGAGCATCATTCTTGGGTTTATGGTGGCTACGGGGTTTTTGTCGATGTGGATCTCCAATACCGCTACGGCGGTGCTGATGTATCCGATCGGGATGGCGATTGTTGCTCAGTTGCAGGACAACCCCAATACCCGGGAGGATGAGAACCTGATTTTTGGGAAAGCCCTCATGTTGGCGATTGCGTACAGCGCATCCATCGGCGGCATGGCGACGTTGGTGGGCAGCCCTCCCAACCTGGTCTTTGCCAGTGTGGTCAAAGACCTCTATCAGATGGAGATTACCTTCTACAATTGGATCATTTTTGGGCTTCCGGTATCTGCTGTTCTGTTACTCTTATGCTGGAAATACCTGACCACGATCGCTTTCCGCTTCACCCAGAAGTCTTTCCCGGGCGGAAAGGAGGAGATCGCCAAACAGCTAAAGGCTTTGGGGCGGATTTCTTTTGAGGAGAAAATCGTTCTTGTGGTTTTTGCCATGACGGCCCTGGCCTGGATCAGTCGCTCGTATGTATTGAACCGGTTTATTCCCGAACTGGATGATACGATGATTGCGGTGGTTGCAGCGGTCCTCCTGTTCGTTCTTCCCACATCGAAAGAAAAAAAGGGCGCATTTCTCACCTGGCAGGAAGCCGTCAAGCTTCCCTGGGGCATTCTGCTGCTTTTTGGCGGCGGTTTGGCTATTGCGGAGGGGTTTAAAACGAGCGGATTAGCCGGGTGGATTGGCGCTCAGCTAACGTTGCTGGACGGCGTGGCGTTGATCCTGGTCCTTCTGGTCATTATCGCTGCCGTCAATTTCCTTACGGAGATCACCTCGAATCTGGCTACTACCGCCATGATTCTTCCTGTGCTGGCGCCTCTGGCTCTGGCTATAGGGGTACATCCGCTGAGTCTGATGGTTGGAGCAACGATTGCGGCCTCCTGCGCCTTTATGCTGCCTGTGGCTACGCCGCCCAATGCAGTGGTGTTCGGCTCCGGGTATTTGCGCATTCCGGACATGGTTCGGGCGGGAATCTGGATGAATATCCTGTCTATTGTTCTACTCACCTTGGCTATATACTGGGCACTGCCTCTCTTATGGGGGTTCGTACCGGGAGCATTTCCCTCCAGTTGGATTAAATAGGTATTGTCATTAGAAAAATCAGCAACACCATGCAAAAACCAAAATGTTTATTTGCGATCGCCTTCCTGGCGTTGTTTTTCCAGGGAACGGCCTTTGGCCAGCGCACGGTTAAAGGCGTGGTCAACGACGCGCAGGGCGCCCCGCTGATCGGGGTGACCGTACTGGAAGAAGGGACGACCAACGGGACGGTCACGTCGATTGACGGGGCCTACGAAATGGAAGTGGCAGGTGATGCCGCCGTTCTGGTCTTTAGTTACGTAGGCTTGAAAACAGTTGTGCGGCCTGTCGGCACAGACCAGGTCATCGATATCGTCATGGAAGAGGAAATTGGCTTGCTTGGCGAAATCGTAGTCACTGCCTTGGGTTTACAGGAAAACAAAGACGTTCTGGGGTATGCCAGCTCCAATGTGGGCGGGCAAGCGATTACCGGATCCGGTGAGTCCACCTTTTTGGGATCGCTTTCGGGCAAATCCTCGGGGGTGCGGATTTCCCGCAACTCCAGCGACCCTGGCGCAGGCGCTTACATCCAGATCCGGGGGCTTTCGACGATCACCCGCGACAACCAGCCGCTGATCGTGCTCGACGGCATACCGATCAGCAACGACGTCCGGGGCAACAGCAGCAGCACGGGCGTAAACCCGGAATCGCGTTTGAACGACATCAACCCCAACGATATCGAAAGCATCACCGTACTCAAAGGCGCCTCCGCCGCGGCGCTTTATGGCACTCAGGCCCTCGGTGGAGTTATCCTGATTACGACCAAAAGCGGGAAATTCGGCCAGAAGTTATCGGTTTCCCTTAGATCTACGTATTCGCTGGACGTTATCAACGAGCGTTTCCCGCTGCAAACAGCTTTCGGCCAGGGGGACAACGGGGTGTTCAACCCGCGCGCCCGCGATTCCTGGGGCGACAAGATCGCCAACCGCTCCGGCGGCCCGGATGAGTACAACACCTCCGGCGCGTTCTTCGTGGACCAGAACGGGACCACTTACTATCCTATTCTGAAAAAGAACTCCCAGACTATTTACGACGATTCCAACTTTGATCAGGTGTTCAGCAACGGGCAGTTTTTGGAAAACAGCCTCAGCCTTACCGGAGGAAACGACCGAAGCAATGTATTTTTCAGCCTGAGCGACCTCGACCAGCAGGGCATCATCCGCAACAATTCGGACTACCGGCGCACCACTGCCCGCCTCAACTCCTCCCACTTGCTATCGGACAAGATCAAATTAAACACCAAATCCACCTATACGCGCACCGGCTCCAACCGGATCCTTAAAGGCGCCACCTCTTCCGGTCTCCACCTCGGGCTTTTGCGTACGCCGCCGGATTTTGACAACACCGGCTATCGCGGGAGCTACTATGCCAATTCCACCGCTTCTCCTGCTACCAACCGGCACCGGTCGTATCTGGAGTATCTGGGCGGTGACAACACCCCCACCTACAACAACCCTTCCTGGACGCTCAATGAGCAGGAAAACAAAGCCCGGGTGGATCGCTTTATCTCCAGCTTTGAACTGACAGCTTCCCCGTTGTCGTGGGTGGATCTTATCGGACGCGTAGGCATTGATTTTTACAGCGAACAGAAAAACGAGTTTTATACTCCGGGATCAGCTGCGGGCGCTTTCTCTATCGGCCTTTACGAACAAACCCTGGCGTCTAGTACGATCTTTAACATGGACTACATCGCCAAAGCCAACCGCAAACTCGCCAAAAACCTGAACGGAAACCTCCTCGTGGGCTTTAACTACAATAGCCGCTCCCTTACCGTAAACGGGGTGAATACCGTGAATTTTATCCAGTTTGCCGATGTAGCCGGCGGGGTGCGGGACAAAGACAATGCCCTCCCGGAAAACGTAACTACGATCAGCTCCCAGGGAAGGGAGCGCACTGCCGCGGTGTATTCTTCCATGGGCCTTTCCGGATGGGATATGCTCTATCTAACAGGAACGGTGCGGGTTGAGTCGGCTTCCACCTTTGGCGATGCCGCAGATAATACCTTCCTCTTCCCGTCGGCCTCCCTCGCCTGGCAGTTTTCCAAACTTGGCGGACTGGAAAACGAGACGTTCTCTTTTGGCAAATTGCGTCTTTCCTACGGCGAAGTAGGCGTTCAGCCCGCCCGCTTCAATACCTCGAACGTATACGTATCTCCTGCTTTCAGCGATCAATACGGAGGAAACCTGAGTCTCGGCCTCTATGGAAACGGCGGATTTGTACCCAGTTCCACCCGCGGCAACTCCGCCCTCCGGCCGGAGCGCAAGAAAGAGTTTGAAGCCGGAGCTGATCTGCGTTTCCTGAAAGACCGTCTTTCCTTGAGCGGCACCTATTTCAATAACCGCACGGTGGACGTGTTGCTGGATTTCCCGGTGGCCAACTCCCGCGGGTACACCGACGTGTATTCGAATGGGGCGGAAATCCAGAATGAAGGGATCGAACTGGACCTGGGATACCAACTGGTTCGGTCAAAAAATTTCGACTGGGACCTCTCGGCCAACTTCACGAGCGTAAAGAACACGGTGGTGGATATGCAGGGAGTCGCTTCCATTAACCTGGGCGGGCTTGCCGCCGTCAGCGCCCGGGCAGTGGAAGGACAGCCACTGGGCGTATTGTGGGGATCGAGAATCCAGCGCAACGAAGACGGTTCCATCGTTTTTGACGAAAATGGATTTCCCCGCCAGGACCTGACGGAAGGGGTGATCGGCGATCCCAACCCCGATTGGCAGGGGTCGCTAACCTCGGGCTGGAGTTTCAAAAATTTCCGCTTATCGGTCCTCTTCGAAACCTACCAGGGTGCAGATATTTATGCGGGCACCAAAGCCGTGCTTTACGACCTGGGCCGATGGAAGGACTCCGGCAATGAGGTAACCGCCATCCGGAACCTGAAAGATTATTCGGGGAAGATCATCCCTATCGGTACCACTTTCCGCGGCAAAGTAGGCGATTTTGGCGCCGGGCCGGTAGCGTTAACCGAAGTGTGGTACAATTCTGGCGGCGGCTTCTTCAGCAACGCCATTGACGAGCTCTATATCGAAGACGGCTCCTGGACCCGGTTGCGGGAGTTGACGCTTTCCTACACCTTGCGCGCTCCATGGCTCAAGCAGCGCGTCGGATTGAGTTCGGTCGAATTCTCTCTGACCGGCAGAAACCTCGTATTGTGGACCAATTTCGAAGGAACCGATCCGGATACCAACCTTTCGGGGGTAGATGTTGCCCGGGGTATGGAGTATTTCAACAACCCGAGTACCAAATCGTACCTGTTCAGCGTGCTTGTCAACCTTTAATTCCTTTAATGCATCAATCTGATTCGATATGAAACCATTTATCATAACCGCGGTGCTTCTTTTTCTGGGATTTTCCTGCAGCGATCTCGTCGAAGGGATCAATGAGGATCCCAACAACCCGACCAGTGCTTCCTATCAGTACGTCCTCACTGGCGCCGAAGTGGGCAACATCATTTTACAAACCGGAGAAACCGCCCGTAAAGCGGGAATTTTCTGTGGGTATTTTACTGGAATAGACCGTCAGCACCTGGGGTTCAGCGAATACAACCTCACGACCGCCAATTTTGACCCACAGTGGTCAGACGCATACATCGACGCATACCGAAACGCCGTAGAAGCGGAAAAAGCCGCCGAAGCTGAAGCGATTGGCCCCATCACCAAAGGG
This sequence comes from Haliscomenobacter sp., assembly GCA_016713275.1. Lineage (GTDB taxonomy): Bacteria > Bacteroidota > Bacteroidia > Chitinophagales > Saprospiraceae > JADJPL01. The sequence goes on along the minus strand of JADJPL010000004.1, from coordinate 68,690 downwards.
ATACTTCAGGTGCTTCAGGCCCAGATCATCGGCACCGTAACCTCTTTATACGGGGACGTCCCTTTTGAAGAAGCGGCAAAGATCGAGATCGAACATCCGGTATTTGAGGATCAGGTCTCCATCTACGGGAAGCTCCAAAACCTGCTGGATCAGGCTATCGTCAACCTGGAAAGCGGAACCGGCAGGCCCGCTGCCGGCGCGGAGATTTATTTCGATGGAAATCCAGCGCCCTGGAAGGAGGTAGCGTATACGCTGAAAGCCAGGTATTTCATGCATACCCGCGATTACGCCGCCGCGTTTACAGCGGCAAGTAAGGGAGTAAGCGCCTTTAAAAACAGTCTGTATTCTTCCCACGGGACCGGATTGGATGAGTCCAATCTGAATTACCTGTTTTTTGCCATCAATGTTCGGGCTGCAGATCTTAAAACGTCCAATTTCATGGCCAGCCTTATCCAGGCCAACGCGGCGGTCAATCCAATCCCGCAAAACTACCGCGGAAATGCCAAAACAGACGAACGGGCGCGCTACGATTTCCTCTTCCGCACGACCAACGTCGGCGTTCAACCCAATACCCTGGCGGATAAGTACGCCGCTCAAACCGCCCCCTCTGCTATGGTGACCTACCAGGAAAACCTGCTGATTCTGGCAGAAGCTGGTTTCCGGTCTCAGGGGTTTGCCGTTGGCCTGCAGCGCCTCAACGCGTTCCGGGCATTCATGGCAACAGGCGGTTACCTGACCAAGCCCAATTTGGCCCAGCTGAAATACGATGCCTACACGGAAGCCGATTTTGCTCCCGGAGGCATCGAAACCCGGATAATCTAAGCGCCGACAACGCGTTGTTGAGGGAAATCCTCGAAGAACGGTATGTGACCTTTTTCGGCCAGATCGAAGGGTTTAACGATACCCGCCGTACGGGAAAGGAAGCGGCGGTAAGGGTGAAAGTCATTCCAAACAAAGGCAATCTGCTCCCTCAGCGTTTCCTGTATCCGCAAACGGAGATCGACCGGAATGTCAACGTGCCCAACCCTATTCCTGGATTATTTGACGTAACTGCCGTAAACAAGTAATCATGAAACATTTCCTGTTCATTACTTCACCGCAGCGCTGGTTTCTTTTCGCTGCGATGGCGCTACTCCCTTTTCTGGGGTATTCCCAGCAGAGGGACACCCTGGATGTCCTGTTCGTGGGCAACAGCTTCACCTTTTACTGGAATCTCCCGCAAGTGGTTGGCGCGATGGCAGCTTCCCAGGGAATCCCGATGCGCATCCGGCAATCGACCGCTGGCGGCGCTACCTGGGAGCAGCACTGGAAAGGAGAAAAGGGGCTCTCCACTCAGGCGATGGTCAAGGAGGGAAAATGGGACGTCGTCGTGCTCCAGAACCATAGCACCGGCGCCATCGACCAGCCGGTGCAATTTGATGACTACGGAAAAAAATGGATCGAAGCCGTTCGGACGTCCGGAGCGGAACCCTTGCTTTTCCTTACCTGGGCCTACCACTCTAATCCCCTTCAGCAGAAGGCTATCACCGAAGGGTATACCCGCCTGGGCGCAGAAACCGGAACGGATATAGCCCCGGTTGGGCCCATTTGGAGCGAAGTGCGCCGGCTCCGGCCCGACCTGGATATGTATTCGGACGATAAGCATCCTTCCCCGGAAGCTACCTACCTGATCGGACTGATCTTTTTCAAAAAACTTACCGGACAGAAAGCTGCCTCTATACCGAACCGATTGCAAACCAAGGACCAGAACGGAGAAAATTTGTACCTGTCTATCCTTGCAGAGGAGGACGCCGCCTTTTTCCGGCAGTTGGTCGACGAGTCCGGCCTCCCGCGCTTTAAAGGAAAAACGCCAAAGAATTGATGCCATTTTTTCGCAAAAACGCATCCGGGTTTTTGCCCTAACACGAAAAAAAGAACCTATGAAAGGCTTGTTAAATCGTTCGATCTTAGCCAGGTATGCCGGGGCCATTTTCCTGTCCCTGCTGGCATTCACCTGTTCCAAAGACGCGTTGGATATCGACTACAGCACCATCTACGTCTTGCAGCAAACCCTGAATGGGAAGAAAGTGGCCAGCGGGGCTACCGGGATCGATACCAAAGTAAGTATCGAAATCGTCTTTTCCCATACCCTCAATACGGCCAAGTTTCAGGAAGCCCTTTCATTTACGGGGCCTTCCGGCGCGGTGGCGTTCTACATCGCGTATTCGAATACCAATTCGACGATCACCCTGACGAACAAAACCCGGTTGGGATATGAAACCGCCTATACGATTTCTGTAAATCCAGGCAAATTTGGGAACGGAGAGGAAGAACTCAAAGAACCCTTCGCGTTGAAGTTCACTACCAAAGCCTTTGTGCCTGCCAACGTTGCGCTTTCTGCCGATGTGCTTAAACTGGCGGAAGCTGCGGGTATTTCCACGGTTACTGCGACGTTGAGCGAAGACGCCCTGGAACCGGTGACGGTCAATTTGGCGTTTGAAGGGACGGCAGGCGGCTCGGATTATAGCGCCAGCGCAACCAGTATTACTATTCCGGTAGGCGGCAAAACCGGGACGATCACGATTACCTCGGTTCAGGATAATACCACCGAAGGCGAAGAGACGGTCATCGTGCGTATTTCCAGTATTGTCAACGCGATTGAGCTTACCCCGCAAGTGGTGACCCTTGGGATTTTGGACGACGATATCGATAGCAATGGAGACGGGATTGCCGATCAGGGTTTCATTATCAACGAAATCCTGTTTGATCCGCCGGATGGTCTCGTAAGCGATGCCAACCGGGACGGAACCCGCTCTCCTTCCGAAGACGAGTTTATCGAATTCATCAACGATTCCGATAAGGAAGTCGATTTAAGCGGTTTCACGGTGTTTGATGAAACCAACCTGGCGACCAATACGCCCCGGCATGTTTTTCCTGCGAATACCAAAGTGCCTCCTGGAGGGGTATACGTCCTTTTTGGCGGGGGAAGGCCTACGGGGGATTTTGGTACGGCTCAGGTAGGCGTAGCGACCACCTCCAACCTCAATCTGAATAACGCGGGAGATATGGCCATCCTTAAGGACCGGGATGGGAAGGTTTTTCTCACGTTTAGTACGGCTACAGATGGGGCCGGACTGGATTTCAATGCCAACAAGTCCATTACCCGTTCGCCAGACATAAACGGTCCGTATACAGCCCATACAGAAGCCAATCCGGCGCTGGCCTATTCTCCCGGTACCAAGACCAGCGGCCAGCCTTTCGCTGCTGCTGAGCCGCCAGGCAAAGGCTTTATCATCAACGAGGTCTTGTTCGATCCGCCGAATGACCTGGCCGGAGACGCCAACGGCGACGGAACCCGCAGCGCTTCTGCCGATGAGTTCATCGAATTTTACAACGATCAGAAGATCGCCGTCGACTTAAGCGGGTTCACGCTCTTTGATGAAACCGGTCTGGCGGCAAACACCCCCCGGCACGTTTTTCCTGCCAATACCGTGGTGCCGCCCAAAGGGGTGTACGTATTGTTTGGCGGAGGGACGCCAACCGGCGCTTTTGGTGGGGCCCAAACGGGCGTTACAACGACGGGGGATATGAACCTGTCCAACGCCAGCGATGTCATTACCATCAAGGATAAAAACGGCAACGTGTTCCTGACCTTTAATTCGGCAACCGACGCTGCAGGGATCAACTTTGGCATAGATCAATCCGTGACCCGCTCGCCGGACATTACCGGAGGGTTTGTCCTGCACAAAACGGCGAATGGGGCCCTGGCTTACTCGCCGGGAACCCGGGTGGATGGATCCAAGCTTCGATGGGAAGGCCGGGATTGGTTTTAAAAGGGTGTTTTTTCGCAAGCAGGCAAAAATATCCTTTTGAGAAAAATCCCGGCTTTCTTTTTCCTTTTGTCCGCAATTCCCTGCATTTCTCAATGCGTTTCCAGATGAAGTATTTTAAAATCCTTTATGTCCAGGTCCTTCTGGGCATCGTTCTGGGTGTCCTTACCGGATGGCTGTTTCCGGGCTTTGCCGGCGCAGCCAAGCTGATCAGCGATACCTTCATCAATATGATCCGGATGGTTATTGCGCCGGTCATTTTCCTGACCATCGTATCCGGAATAGCGGGCGCGGGAAATTTGGGCAAGGTGGGGCGCGTCGGGTTGAAAGCGTTGATTTATTTCGAGCTGGTTACGACCCTGGCGCTGGTCATCGGACTGATCGTAGCAAACACCGTTAAGCCTGGAGTTGGCGTGTCTACGGAAGGGTTTGAAACCAATGGCCAGGTGGCCAAATATACCGAACAAGCCAGCCAGATCAACTGGGGGGAGTTTTTCTCGCATATTGTACCTTCTAACGTGGTGGATGCTTTTGCCAAGGGCGACATCCTCCAGGTGCTTTTTTTCAGCATCCTCTTTGCCATTGGATTGAAGAAAATGGGCCAGGCAGGGAGCGGTATTCTAAGCGCGTTTGAAGGGCTGAATAAGGTCTTGTTCAACATCCTGCACATCATCATGAAAATCAGCCCGCTCGGGGCATTCGGCGGGATGGCGTATACTATTGGCAAGTTTGGATTTGGTTCTTTGCTTTTGCTCGGAAATTTAATGCTGACCTTTTATATCACGGGACTGTTGTTCATTTTTGTGGTGCTCAATCTGGTTTGCTCCTTCTATAAAATCAGCTTATGGAAGTTGCTGGGGTACGTCAAAGAGGAAATTTTCATTGTGTTAGGCTCCAGCAGTAGTGAAGCGGTTCTGCCATCCGTGATGGAAAAACTCACCCTCGCCGGATGCGAAAAAGAAGTCGTAGGGCTTGTTGTTCCTACGGGATACAGTTTTAACCTGGACGGGACCACGATCTACCTAAGTATGGCCGTTATTTTTCTGGCCCAGGTTTTTGGAATTGACCTTTCTTTGGGTCAGCAATTGACGATTATCGGCGTCTTGATGCTGACGAGTAAAGGAGCGGCAGGGGTTACCGGGAGTGGATTTCTGGTGCTGGCTTCTACTCTGACCGCGATTAAGGTCATACCCATTGAAGGGTTGGCGATGATTATTGGAGTTGACCGGTTTATGAGCGAAGGTAGGGCTATTGTCAACTTTATCGGTAATACGGTAGCCGCCGTCGTCATTGCCAAAAGCGAGAATGAAATTGATATGGCCCAATACAGACGGGTCGTTGAAAAAAAATAGGTTTGTTGCTGTGGGGCTCACTGCAACAAACCTGAAAATCCGTTTCCTATGCGTTTCCATAAAAGAATACTTCCTGCTTTTGGGATACTTGTCTTGCTGGGCGTTTCCTGCCAGAAGGAAGCACCCTCTGTTCCATCTATGACCCTGCTGACGGCAGCAGTCAATGGACAGAAATTGGAGGATGGAGCAAAAAACGTAGCGATCAAACCTACGATTGAGCTTACGTTTTCGGGCGCGTTAGACCCAGGGAAATTCCTGACAGCGTGTTCACTTACTGCAGCATCCGGTAAGGTATCCTTGCAATTCTCCTATGTCAACGCCGGGTCCAAAGCCGTTCTTACCATGGATTCCCTGGAATACAATACGGGCTACCAACTACAGGTAGCCGCCCAGGCGATTGGCAAGAACGGAGAATCGTTGGACAAACCCCTTAGCCTTTCGTTCACCACCATGGAAAAAGGGCTGATCATGGAAATGGCGCCTTGCGTCTCCGCCGGAGGGGAGTGCCTGCAAACGGTTACCCTGCCGGGTGGCGGGCGGTTTTCTTTTTACGCCAGTTTCCCTCTTTTTCTCGAAGACGCCCGCTGGAAGAATCTTCAACACGCCGTCCTTGTATTGCATGGCCAAAACCGGGATGCCGACCTGTATTATTCCTACCTGACCACCGCATTGAAGCAAGGCAACTTTCAGGACAACACCATTTTGATCGCGCCCGACTTCAAAAACAGTTCCGAAGCCCAGGCAGGGGAGTGGTATTGGACCTCTACGAGTTGGAGGGATGGGCAATCGTCCCTCACCCCCGGGTTGGCGAGCGTCAGCTCTTTTGGCGTTATCGATCAATTGGTGGAGCGCCTGGCCGACAAGGAACATTTTCCGGCAATGCGAAATATCCTGATCACCGGGCACAGTTCGGGCGGGTTGTTCGTCCAGCTTTATGCAGCGGCAAACAGCCTGGAAACAAAGTACCCCGGGTTGAAATTTTCCTACGGCGCGGCGAACACCCAGTATTATTACTACCCCGACGATATGCGATTTGACGAAGGGAAAGGCCAGTTCGTCCAGCCGGCGAATTGCCCCACCTTCAATCATTGGCCAATGGGATTTGTCAACCGCCCGGCTTACGTGAATACCATCAGCAAGGATACCCTGAACGCGCGGCTGCTTCAGCGCAACATCGCCTATCTGCTCGGCAACGGAACCGGCGCCGATCCGACGTTAAATACCACGGATTGCGAAGCAACCTGGTTGGGTTCCAGCCGGTTCAAGCGGGGCGAACATGTGTTCCAGTGGCTGGAAACCCGGTATGCCGGGGTGCACAAAAGCCAAAAGGTCGTCGTGCAAGGAGTAAGCCACGACGGACAGGGCATGTACCTGTCGCAGGAGGTCAACGCCTGGATAAAAGCCAGCTAAAATAGCGTAATCACCACGTATCCGACCGGAACGGCGCCACCGGCAGCCCTTCCTTGCTGAACACGTTACCCACCCCGTCGTTGGTGAACATATACCGCACGGCCACCGGTTTGGCCACCGTTTTGGCTGAGACGACCAGGGTGCTGCCTTCGATTCGGGCTTCGGCAGGGACGAAGACTTTGTCAGCCCCCGCGATTTCAAACGCCATGGGCTTTTCGCCTGCTTTGACCATCAGTCCGCTTTCCGCATCCTTCAGTTGGACGCGCAGGGCGTTATTCTCTGCGGAGACCGATTGGTAGGATGGGAAATTTATAAGCCAGTCCGGTGACGCCGTAGGTTTCCGAGAGGGCCATTTGGGCCAGCCGTTTGCCGACGTCCTGTTTATTTCGGGGTGGATGTCCTTGATGTTGTCCACCAGGTCGCTGACAACAACCATGCCGGTTTTGGGAACATCCAGGCATTGGGCCTGCATTTCCCGCAGCCGGGCCGCTTCGGCGGCGGCGGGGTTGCCGTAGGTATACGGTGCGATTTGCACGAAATAGAAGGGGAAATCCTTTTCAAAAGCAGCCCTCCAGTTTTGGATCAGCGCACCCATCAACCGGGAATAGCCGGGGTAGGTCCCAACGTTGCTTTCTCCCTGGTACCAAAGCGCGCCCGCGATGTTCAGAGGCGTCAGTGGGGCGATCATGGCGTTGTACAGCCTTCCGGGCTCTTTGGGCCACCAGTCGAATGGTTTCAGTTTGGAGGCGTAGGCGCTGAGCATAGGGTCGGCTTCCACGAATTTTTTATCCGTCCATACTTCGGCGGGGGTTCCGCCCCAGCTGGCATTGATCAGCCCTACGGGCACATTGAGGTTTTGCTGCACATGCCGGGCGAAAAAATAGGCCACCGCGCTGAACGTGCGCATGGTGGACGGCGAACAAACCGCCCATTCCCCGTGGCAATCGTCTTGCGGGTAGTCGCTGCCCGCCCTCCTGACGTGGAAAAACCGGATATTGGGATGGTTGGCGTTATTGACCTCCGCTTCGGCGTTGACAATTCCTGAATTGGCGCTCCACTCCATATTGGACTGACCGGAGCAAAGCCAGACTTCTCCAATCAGGACGTCTTCCAGAACGATCTCCTGGTTGTTGAGCAGGGTTACGGTGTAGGGTCCTCCGGCAGCCAGCGTAGGGAGGTTGAGCTGCCAGGTCCCGTCGTTGGCCACCTTGGCGGTAACCGTGTCTTTGCTCCAACTTCCGGTTACCTTGATCTGGGAACCCGAATTCCCCCAGCCCCAGATGCGGGCATCGGTTTTTGCTGCAATACCATGTGGTCGCCAAAAACGGCCGGCAGGCGGAGCTGTCCCGAGGCGGAGCAGGAGAAAAAAGCAAAAAGGGAAAGCAGGGAGACCCGGAAGAAAGGCGTTGTCATGGTGTGCGGGTTATGACAGGCTAAGCGAGGGAAAGACGGGAGTTTTCTTTGCATTCAAGCGTAGTAAAGAACAGCAAAAGCATCTCTTCCTGATTTTGCTGTTCTTTGCCCTTTTGAGCATTGGGCTGCTGGCCTATTTTTTTGTTCGATTCAACCTGATAGGAGGAGGCCCCGGTTATTTAGATCACCCTACTGGGCATTTTCGTTTTCCGGGCTGACAAGGGAATATTGGATCAAAAACTTGGCAGCAACGAAACTTAAAAACAGAAGATCATTTTTTCGGGACTTGAATGAAGCAACCAGCATAGTTCCTATTTATCAAAAGCTGGTGGATTTTGGTCAAAAAATCAGGAGTTGTGCCAAGATACTTTCCCAGGATCTCTCCTTTGGGATCCAGAATAATTTTGGTTGGGTATCCGTTCACATTGAACACCGTCGAAAACGTTTTTCCTTCTTGCTTATCCAGCACTTGCGTCCAGGTATATCCTTTTTCCTTTACAAAACTGAGGAGTTTTTCTTTGGTATCTCCATTATTTACTCCGACCAGCATCATCCGGTCAGCGTACTTTTCCGACAAGGCCTTCATCTCCGGCATTTCCGAAATGCAGGGGCCACACCAGGTGCCCCAAAAATCGAGGATCACATATTTTCCATTGGTGTTTTTAATATCGAAAACCGAGTTATCCAAAACATTCGTGGCAGAAAATCCGCCAACACGGCTCCGACCTTAGAAGCGCTGATGCCTTTTACTCTGGAGAGGATATCGGAATAGAAAGGATTGCCTGCGAGTGATGAGGCCAATTGGTCAGACAGCCGCAGGCTTTCCTCTTCGGTTAGCTCCCGCCGCATCATCATATCCTGAAGATAAAGGCCGAGGCCACCGAGGCAGGATGCGCTTTAATAAACTCTTTTTTTGATGAAGGCCACTTCCATGTCCAGTTTTTTTATTTCTATAGGAGTTACGCAAAATAGTTAACTTCCGTCATGGAAATAGAATTATACATCGCACAATTGTTGAGCACTCCGTCGGGAAACAGCTGTGTTCGTGCCGGAGAGGTGCTGAAGGTTAGCCATGACAAAGTCAACCGGCTGTTGAACGAGGGTGCCTATACGGGCAAAGACCTTCTTGACAAAGCAGCAGCTAACCTGGTTTTGGAAGGAGGTCAGCTAAGCCTGGATGACTCCGTTGCCGATAAGCCCTACTCCGATCCGGAATCCAACCCCCTGGTAGCGAAACAGTGCTCTGGTAAGCATCACAAACCCGTGCTAGGGTATGTCTGGTTACCTTGATCTACACCGATACCCGGGAATGAGCTTGCCGGTGAATTTCAGGATATTCAACCCCCACGACGTTTTTTCGAAACATGATCTGCTCCAGCAGATGGTCCGCGAGGTGTTCCAATGGGGTTTGCGACCCCGCTGGTTTAGCGCCGACAGTTGGTATTCGTCCATTGAAAACTTGAAATTCCTGAGGAACCAGGAATTAGGTTTTTCTCGTTGGCCTGAAAAGCAATCGCACCGTCAGCACACGCCCGGGCGGTATGAACAGGTCGGTGAAATCGGAGATATCCCCGAGGACGGACTGGTCACCCACCTGAAAGGATTTGATTTCGTAAAGTATTCCGGAGTCGCCCCGGACGGCGACGTGAGGCATTACGCCGTTTACGAAGCAAACCCCAGGCAACGGTCGCGCATCAACCGGGAAGTCTTTAAGCAGGTCAAAGAACTACATTGGCACATTGAACAAATGTTCCGTACGATCAAGCAGGTTTGCAGCCTCGAATCCTTTTGTGTGCGCTGCCAGGGCTGTAAACACCCATGTTTTCTGCGTACTTAGAGCCTTTCAACGCCTGGCTTGCTGGACCAAAGATGGACTAATTCCGTCTCCGTACGCTATCCGAAAAATCATTTATCTCCATGCCCAACGATCTTTCATAGGAACGGTCGTGGCTTATGCGTAACTCCTATTCTATTTCCAGCGATTTGCGGGTAGAGTCGGACTCGTCCAGCTGAGCGGCCTTCAGGTAGGCATTGGCGCTTTGATTGACCAGAGGGAAGGTTTTCCGGTGGATGGCGGCCAGGTCGTCGTTTTCCGGATTCCCCGATGGGTACGCATTACAAAATCGAGAATGTCGCCGCCAAATTCAATGGTTTGGCCAGGCGATCCGAAAAAGACAATATATGAGCAGATGGATGGAATATATCCTTGGTTGCGGCCATTTCGGATGACGGTTTTGACTACTTGGGGCATTTTGGGATCTATGCGCATGTAGGTCGTTTTATCGACGTTTATCGAAAACACAAAACGATTGTCCGATACGGGTATGGTGTCGGACACCCACTTGTTCTGGTCGTTTTTTATAGAAAAGACCACGTACGGGGAATTTAGCCCGGTAATATGCGCATTGAGCGTAAAGTTTGCTTTTTCCGTTTGGGCCAATAAAGCCGTAGCATATAGCAGGAATAGCGCCAAGGCACTCCGGCGATTTTAAGAGAAAGGGGCCAGAAAGGAAAGGCGTAACTCCATGATCTCGATTTTAGGTTAAATTCTAGTAATGGACCAACTATAAAATAAACGGTTAACCTGCCGAACCGGTTGACCAGGCAAGCAAGGAAGAAAAAGGCCTTTTCTGACTCTGCCCCTCTTTCTAAAGGGCCTATATCGCCCGCATCCGGTTATTCCGGGCGTTGTGTTCTACTTCAGCCAGGCCGAGGGCTTCCGGAGCGGGGGAGGTACATCCCAAACCGGCCACGGAGGCCTTTTTAGCCCGTACCAGCCGCCCACGGGGTTGGTTTCGAGCGGCCCCAGGCTTCGACGGTGCCTTCCTTGGCGGGCTTTGCTCGTCGGCGGCGCCGAGTTCCATCCAGTCGCTGTGGGCTTTAAGCATGGCGTGGAGGTCGTTGATGCAGCGGGCGTCGTAGAGCAGCACGGTTTTGCCAACCGTGCACACGATGACCTCCTGGCCGTCTTTTTCATCGATGTACATCTCGTAATCGGAGGTAAGGGGAGGCGTTTTGAGCTTCCAGGGATTGTCTTTGGTTCTGCGTTCCATGGCGGTTAATTTTGGGTGAAATTTTAAAATTCAGTGTCGAGGAGGGCTCGCATAGGCTAGCGGTTTCCGAGGGTTTTCTGGATCAAGGCGGCTAAAGAAACCAACGCCCAGGCGGCTTCCAAAACAATAAAGGGCCAATAGCGCAGCATAACAGATGCCAGGCAGGCGAGGGGCCGCCCCAAGGAAATTGAGGAAAGCGTATGCGCTGCCGTCTTTGGAAAGGATGTTCCTTAAACTGAGCACATAGGCAACCAATAAGACGGAAACGCCGGCGGCGCCGATCCAGTCGGTCAGGTTCATGATTCTTGTTTGCTCTGAACAGGTTTAAAAAAAGGATTATCTTTTCACATAATGTCCAGATCCAGCTGTTTTCCTTCCTTAAAAGCCTTTTTATCCAAGCCGCTACCCAGGGCTACGCCTATGGCGAGGCCGATTGGCAGCCCAGAGCCTAAAAGACCGATATTGCCCAGGCTCATTCCAAAAGCGACGCCGATGGAAGCCCAAAAGCGGCCATGCCCAGGCTCATCCAAAGAGTGCGGTAATAATGCCTGGGCACGTACTTTAGCTCTTTGTTTACGCGGTTGAGCATCCGGGTTTGTTTTTGCAGCAACAGCGCAACCCACGCTTTCTCGGAACCCTTAAAGGCATTGAGCGCTTCAATTTCTGCGTTTAGAAACTCCGCGGTTGCTTCCGGAATGGGTTTCTGGTTCAGCGTCGATGATTCGCTCCATCCGGGCGATTTTCTTGTCCAGCCGGGCGTTCGTTTGAATGGCTGGTTTGTTGGTCAATGGGTTGATGAGCATCACATTCTTTTTTATGATTAATATAACAACGCCTTGCACGTCAAGGCGCCATCGCCTTTTTAAATTCCGACATGTCCAGTTCGATTACCGGGAAGCCCAGGTTTTCGATCTGTTTTCTCACTTGTTCGTATCCTTCGGGCATCAGGATGGTTCCATTCACGTTCAGGCAGTTGGCGCAGTAGGCCTCCGCTTCGGACAATTTCAGCAGGTGGTATTCCTTGAAATAGGAGGGATCTACATAGGCTGGCGCCAGGATGACCTGGCCGTTTCCGAGGTAAGTAACCGCTGATTTCAGGTGCAACAGCCCGGAAACGGGAACGGAGACGACGGTGTATCCGTTGGGCTCCACCAAAGCGGCAAATTGCCTTATGCCTGCTTCATTGGTCCGGGTAGAAAGCCCGATATAGATCGTTTTGCCGATGACCAGCACATCGCCCCCGTCGAGGGTTCCGGGGGGGAGGATTTCCGCCAGGGGTTTGATTCCGTGGAGCGCTTTTTCGACGGCTTCCACTTCCTTTATCCGGCTGGGCGCCCTGGGTTGGTCAAATGGCGAGGTCGTCTACCAGAACGGCAGTATCCTCGATAAAACAGCAATCGGGCAGGGATTCGTCTGCCTCCAGCCCGGGTTACCTCAAGCCCCAGGCCGGCCAGGATGGCGCAAAAATGCTCGTGCTGCTCCCGGGCTTTGGGCACATCGATTGGGACTTCGATGGCCTCCAGAGTCAGGCATTCGGCATAGGCATCGGGTACTTCTCGGACAATAGCATGGGTGTATAGCGGCATGGAGTGGCAGGTGTTCTTTATTGCAAAATGGTTTATTGAATGGCCCGCCGGTCAGGGGACCGGCGGATAGTTTCGCAGGGAATCTAAGGATTCCCGCGAACCGAACGAGGAATCTTAGGATTCCCGCGAACGAGCCGGTCTCAAAGGTCTGATCCTAACAAATTGCAGAGCAATTTTTGTTAGAATTGAAAAAGAGAATAATCTGCCGGCAAGTTGGCTTTGAGACAGCCCCATGAACAGCAGGCTATTCTTCCATCCCCATATCGCATTCGATTTTCGTCAATACCCATTTATCGCCCTCTTTTTAGCTCGAAGTTGCGTTCTTCGAACTCCCACCATAAAGGGTGGCGGCCATCCGGTTGTCGCCCAGTGGGTTGATCCTTACCGGAGCGGTAGTCCAAACTGGATGTCCCAATCCTGGGCGCAGAAATATTTATCGGCGTCGAGGCAGGTTGGTACTTCGCCCAGGGATTCGTTCTGCCAAAACGCGGCACATTTTTTAAAGAAGGCCCATTCGTTTTGTACAAATTCCTCGCTGACAAATCCGGTTTCCTGGAATTGAGCAAAATAGGCCTCAAAGGCAACGGAATCCAACGCCAAATGACCGTTTTCTTCCTTTGTGAACCCCGATTTTCCCCGCCATTCTCGATAAACGCGTCGTACCACTGATAAAACCCATGGATGACATCTGCTACGGCGGCCGAGTCGGGCGCCGGCGAGGAGTAGGACTTTGGTGGGTTGGGATTGGTTTCCGCAGGATAAGAGGAAAAGAAAAGCCCAATGAGCGATAATAGACCTAAAGAGCGGACTGGCATAGGAATTGGTTTTGTTTAAAATTTGGAACGGATGGCAGAGTTCGAACGAAAATGGGTTATCCGGGTACTTCGGGAATATCTATTTCCAGATTTCCCGTTCCCCGGGCAAACGCAACGTGCAGCAAAATAAGACATTCTTCGGAAGATTCAGCGGGTTGTTCTGGCGGCAACGGCGAAAGTTGGATAACGCCGGCAAGGTCGGAGTAACATGCCGGGACCTGCCGTTCTTCCAATTCGATCTGCATACTCATGGCCAGATCGGAAAAGAACCGGGAATCGGTCAGGAATCCATAACGCCCGATACAGTCCCGAATTTGGTTGATTCCCTCCTGGCGTTCTGTGCGGCAAATTCCGGTCCAGAAATAACGGTTCATCGGGCTAAATCATCAGGCATTTTGGAGCGTTTCCAGGTCCAGTTTGTCCATAGCCAAAAACGCCTGGACTACCCGGGGCGCTTTTTCCGGATCGTTCATTAATGCCGATAGCAATGCTGGAATCACCTGCCAGGACACGCCAAACCGGTCGACCAGCCATCCGCACCTGCCGAATTGGCCGCCAGCGCCGAGCTGCTCCCAAAAATAGTCGATCGTTTCCTGGGTGTCCGCCTCGATAACAAACGAAACGGCGGGGCAGAAATCAAAATCGTGGGGTATGGAACTGCTCATGGAATTGAAGATAAAGCCCGACAGCTTGAACTGGGCAAAGAGCAGGGCGCCTTCGGGCTGTTGCGCCGAAGGCGGGTAGGGGGCTTCCATCAAGATCCTGGAGTCGGGAAAGATCCGGCTGTAGTGGGTCAGGGCGTTTTTGACTTCGCCCGATTTCGCATTGGCGAAAAGCAGGCTGGGGACAACCTTTTGCGGCGAGTTGATCGGGTCCATATCCAGTTGCCAGCTTACGCCAAACCGGTCGACGACCCAGGCGTATTTGGGCGACCAGTCGTATTTATCCAGCGGCATCAGCACCTGCCCCTGTTCGGAAAGTATGGGATAAAGGCGCAAAATCTCCTCTTCGCTGCCGCAGTAGTAGAAAAAGGAAATGGCGGGGTTGATCTGGTACGTCGGGCCGCCGTTCAGAGCCATGAGTTTGGTCCCGTTCACCAGGAAGGTGACGGCCATTGGGCTTTCCTGCAGCAACCGGGAATTGGGGAAAACGGAGCAATAAAACGCCGCCGCTTCTTGGGCGTTTTGGTCAAACCAAAGGCAAGGGTACATCGGGTGATTCATTGGATGGCGAATTTTTTAGCAATTTAAAGGTGTTTCCGGTTAAGAAAGCCGGTAAGTCAAAAATACAAAATGTTTTATATTGGAGTAACTTTTTGTATTTTGTTAAACGCTAAAGCGTTCTTTTCTCTTCGGCGAACCATCCCGGCCGCGGGGAGGCATTAGGAACGAATTTGATAGGGAAGAGCCGTCCTGGTTCTTCTGGGGAACACTCGTTCAGAGGGCGATTCCTTTTCATGAGTTTTCAACCACCTTTTACATTTCCTTTACATCATTTTACCGGCAATACCCAGCCGGAAGCGGCGAAAGGCTTCATATTTGTCCAAAATAAATAATTTATGATTCCGATCCATTTTCTTTTTGTGCTTCTTTTTCGCTCCGATTTTTTCGCCGGCGGTCCTGCTCCGGAGGCCATTTCGACCCCAACGGCAAGCCTGAAGGCGGCATTTCCGGAAGTTTTTCCAAAACCGGAAGAGGAAATCCTTCAGCAATCGGCCGACGGGGGCCAGAGCTGGGTAGAGGTTAGCGCGGGGCTGCCTGGCAAGGTGCAGCCATTTGATTTTTATGCAGAAGGAAACGAATGGTGGCTTGGCGCCGCTGAAGGGTTGTATCGCGGACGCATGGTCTCCGGACAGCCTGTTTGGGAGAAAGACCTGTTGATCGGAAGTCCTATCACGAAAATCTATTCGGGGAAATCCGGGCTCCTCGTCCTCGACGGCAGGAATGGGTTGGTTCACCGCCAACCGGCCACGGGCCTTTGGATGTCGTTGAGCCAGGGGCTGAACGGTCAGGTGATTCATTCGGTCGCGGAAACCCAGGGCGGGGCGTTGTTCGTTGGCTGCGACAAGGGGATTTATAGATCCGCTGACTATGGCAAAACCTGGGAGCAGGTCTTCTCCTCGACAAGTGGCGCCATCACCAAACTCATCGAGATAAACGGCGTGCTGATTGCCGGGGGCAACCGGGGCGTGATGCGCTCTACCGACAACGGAGCGCACTGGGATTGGGTACTGACCAACGGCGGCGCGCAGTGGGATTGGTCGCTAAAGGGAGGCCATGCAGTGCACATCGGGATGCTGGGAGACAACATGGCCGCCATTCTTGGAGCAGAAACGCAGTTTGGAAGACAACCAAGAAACAGGGTATTTATCTCCTCCGACCAGGGCGCCACCTGGGAGGCGCTGAACGGCGGCAAACTCCCAACGGCGCTGAACAGCATGTACGAAATAGAGCAAGCGGGCGAATACCTTTTCTCCACCAGCGATGCCGGGGTTTTCCGCTCGGCAGACCAGGGCAAAACATGGGAGTTGATCCAACCCCTTGATGCCGGAGCGGCAACTTTTATCCGCCTGACGGCGTCGGAAAACCGGATTTTCGCCCTGAGGATTACGGGCTGTTGAAAAAGCGCGTTATCTTCGGGTATGCCATGGATTCGATTTGAAAAATACGGGGTTTTACTGGCCGTTTTGCCGTTTACGGCATGGATTCTATCCCTTACGCCAGAAAAATACCCGGGCAAGGCGCCTGAGAAGGTCAACCTCGCATTGCGCCGCACGGCGGACGGTTTGCTGAGGGCAGCAGGAGACAGCACGAGCCGGATACCTGCGGTGGAGCAGGTTGCCGATGGCATTTGGCGGGTCCGCCTCGAATCGTCCTTTGCGTACGACTCTTTGCCTTCTTTGTTACAGCAATCCCTGGACCACTACGGAATCCGCGATGCATACGAAGTGACCGTGCGTCGTTGTGCCGATGCGCTCATTGATTTGGGGTATCAAAAGGCGGATTTATCTGGCAGCGAGGGCGTACCCTGTACCGGAAGGTCGATGCCCAAAGGCTGCCATTACCTGGAGATTTCGTTTGTGCATGCCAGTCCGGGCAGGTGGTCTATGCGAACAAAGAGCCTGCAATGGATAGCCCTGTTGGGCAGTAGGGCTTGGTCTTTGGTTGTTTTTGCGGCGCCGCAGGCCCAAGGCGGCCCTCCTTCGGAAGGACCGCCTTGGCTTTACGTTTGGCCAGTCGCGTTTGGACGTGGCCGGCCAGGTATTGGAATGCGGAGGCCTACGCCAGGACTTGACCTTTCGGGAGGCGAAATTGCTCCGGCTTTTTGTTACCCACTCCGGCCAGTTGCTCGAGCGGGAGTTCATCCTCACCC
This sequence comes from Haliscomenobacter sp., assembly GCA_016713275.1. GTDB lineage: Bacteria > Bacteroidota > Bacteroidia > Chitinophagales > Saprospiraceae > JADJPL01. The sequence goes on along the minus strand of JADJPL010000004.1, from coordinate 51,880 downwards.
AGGTATGGGCTGATGAAGGGGTGTTGGTCGGCCGAAGCGTGGATGTCTTTGTCTCCCGGTTGCGGAAAAAGCTGTCGGCCGACCCGTCGGTGTCTATTGTCGCTGTGCATGGGGTGGGATACCGGTTAGAAACCGGTAAAATGGCTTAGAAGCCATCTCAAAACTATAGGATATGGCGTTCTCCCCCTTTGAAGGGGGTCGGGGGGATGAAACCTTTCCCCAGCATCCCGGAAGTTTCATCCCCCTAACCCCCTTCAAAGGGGGAAAGTGCTTCATCAGCCTTTGCGAGCCATAGGGTTAAGGAATACCCCCAACACATTGGAAAAGGTTTTGAGATAGCTAGTCTCTCTTACTTGAACAACAACTGCGCAAAGGCATACAAATCGTGCCGCCAAACCGGCCAGGTATGGCCGCCGGGGTATTCGCTGTAGCGGTATTTGATGCCCATTTCGTCAAATTTGGCGCGCATGGTTTTGCAGTTCTGGAATGCGATATCTTCGGGGCCTCCCATCGAAATCCAGAACTCCTGAGGTTGGTGTTGATCGTTGCGGCGTTGGTTTTCATGAATGCGTATTGGGGTCGGAAAGGGCGGGGTTATTGGCAAACCATCCCGAGCTGAACACGCCCAGATAGGAAAAGAGGTCGGTGTTTTTGATCCCTGCATAAAGGGTTTGTATCCCGCCCATGGATAAGCCCGCCAGAGCGCGGGAATTGGCGCCGGTCAGTACCTGGAAGTTGCTTTCCACAAAGGGGATGGCGCTTTGTTTGAGTTCGTTTTCAAATGCCCGCAGCGCGTTTTCATTAAAACCAGCCAGGCCGCCGGGGCCGCCTGTATTTCCATCGAGCATAACTACCAGCATAGGCTTGGCCCTGGATGCGGCGATGAGGTTGTCCAGAATGAGGTTGGTCCGGCCTTGGGTTGCCCAGCCTCTTTGGTCTTCGCCTCCACCGTGAAGCAAATACAAAACGGGGTATTTATCCGTCGATTGGTCGTATCCGGCAGGGGTGTAGATATAGGCTTCCCGCCAGGTATTCGTGGTTTTGGACAAGTACCGTTCTATGCGGATGCTGCCGTGCGGCACGTTTTTCAATGCATAGAAATCGCCTTCTTTAAACGGGATTTCAATCCCGCTGGCCATGCGGCCCATGCCGTAAAACGTTTCGCTGGCGGGATCGGCTACCGCTACCCCGTCGATGAGCAGGGAGTAGTAATGAAATCCGGGACTGACGACATCCGTGGTGAGGGTCCAAAACCCGCCGGTGTCTTTTTTCATATCGTATTTTTTGGCCAGGTCGATTTGCACGAGCTGTGCTTCCGGCGCTTTGATCCGGAAAAGCACCCGGTTGTCGGGCAAAATCTGAGGGTACCGCGCGTTGCGCACATTGGAGGCGGCGGGAGTTCCCAGAAGGGTGTATTGAGAAAAGTGGAGGGGTCGACGGGTTTGAAGAGAAACTGGGAAAACATATACAACCCGTTTTTCCATACTTTAAAATCGTGGACGCCCGGCTCGATATAGTAAATATGGGGCACGTCGTATGGAAACAGGTAGTCGTGGATACGTTTGCTGAACGTGATAAGGCCATCGTTATCTCCGCAGGACATCCAGAGCAATTTCAACTGTTTTTTAGCTTCTTCGGGGTCGGGGATCAATTCCTCCGGACTTTTGGTATTAGGCGCCGAAGAAAACCCTCCTACCCAGGCGAATTGGTCGAGATGGCCCAAACCGAAATTCAGAGACTGGCCTCCGCCCATCGACAGGCCGGCAATAGCGCGGTGTTCTTTATCTGTCAGGGTGGGATATTTTTTTTCTATAAAAGGAATCAGGTCGTTGAGCAAGTCTTTTTCAAATGTAGCAAACGCCTCCACTTTTTCCCGGTCAAAGACATTGCCAACGGCGCGGTCGTCCTTCATTGCCCTGCCGTTGGGCATGACCACGATCATGGGCTGAATTTTTCCTTCGGCGTACAGGTTGTCTAAAATGACCTGGGGGGTTGCTCCTTTCAACCATTCCTTCTCATCGCCGCCAATTCCATGTAACAAATAAAAAACGGGATATTTTTTTGTTTTCGAAAACCCGGGAGGCGTATAGACCAGAGCCCTTCGGGTCGTGTCGACGGTAGCGGATTTGTATTGAATGGTATCTATTTTCCCTGTGGGAATCCCTACCCTTACTTGGTCAAACCCCTGCGGGGCCTGCATTACGGTAGGTTGGGAAAAGGCGCCAACAGGCAGCGCCAAAACACAAACGAAAAAGAAGGCGGTCCGTTTCATTTATTTTTGATTAAAGTGGATGAGCAGGGTATTAGGGGGGGGTAAGGGGGGGGGGGGAAACACTTTTTTTTCATCATTTCGGAAACAGCCCCAGCGAGCATCAAATACGCCGCCGAGCCGCCGATGGTCACCTCGTTTTCACCCCATAGGAAGGGCCAATCTTCTTTGTTTTCAGGAAAATCCGGATTCAACAGAAGCAATCCGGGGACGATGCCTCCTGCGATGTAACTGAAATCTGCCCTGTTGTTTCCATAGGTAATTTTCTTGGAGCGCGCGCCCACGGCGGAAACGAAGGAAATATTGGAATAGGGGTGGCAGCCAAAAATATAATTCAGGCCTTTGAAAACGTATTCAGGGCCAACCACGTCGGGATAATAGGTGTGGGCATAATAGTTGGTAATTGCCCAGTTAACGACGTTTCCGCTTCCTCCCCAGCCTCTTCCCGTCACGGGTACGCCATAGGGATTTTGTTTGCTCAGATTGTCGAGGGACGCTTTATACCTGACGACATATTCTTTTAATTTATCCTGGTACGGTTTGTCCATATACGGATACGCCTGCAACGCAGCGGATATGCCAAACGCCAGGGACCTGTCGAGGGTCTGAAAGATGGAATCCCTGAATCTTTTGCCGTAGCGGTCGTCCTTGGTCGCGAGGTATAGTTGAAGGGCTGCGGGCAACTCCGAGGCTCTTCTGAAGGCAGAAGCAAACCGGGAGGTATCTGCGGCAGACCGGCGTCCTTCGTTTTCACTCCAGAGCTTTTTGGCCGATTGGAGGCATTGTTGAGCCAGGGAATCGTTAAAGCCTTTCAACGCCCGGCTGGAGGCCGCCAGGGCGGAGGCGGTCGAATAGTCTAAGGAGGCGGTTCGGGTGGTAAATGCCCACCGGTCGTCCATCGTGCCGCTCGATTTTCCATCGGATTCGTAGGGCTTTAACCTGGGGTTGTAGGGCAGGTTATCGGTTTCGGTGCTGGCATCGCCTAAATGGTGGTATTGATGGAGGTTGGGGACGACAATGCCCCGAACGGGATGCCCGATATGTTTAACCTGGGCAACCAGGTTTAGGGCCCCATGCTCGATTTGTTGCAGCAGGTCGGGTTTTCCATCGGGGCGGTGAATATCCACATAGCGTTTGGCTTGGTCAATATAGGTTTGATCCCGGTCGAGCTTTAATCGCTCCCAGGCATCCACAAAACTTAACAAGGCGCTGCAATGCGATCCGGTTTGAATATCAAAATCCCCTGCATCAAACCAACCGCCAACGTCCAGCCCTGGAATGCGTTCATAGGGTTTGTACTTGGTATCGGTGGTATCGCCCATGCTGTAACCGTCATAATGCTGGATATTGGTGGGCGCCTGCAGCGCGTCGTCGAGAAACGGCGTTCCGTGCCATATCCGGTAGGCTTCGTTGACGGTCATGTGGTCCATCTGTACGGGATACCAGACATCCAGGGTGGGGTGCCAAATGTTATCGTGTACGTTGGGTCCTATAGCAAAGGTGTTGGTCTTCTGGCCGCCGTATTGAATGAAATAAACCCCCGGATCCACGACCGCGCTGAAATCAAATTTGGCGTACTGGTAGCGCAAAAACAGCCCCCAAGGTTTTACTTCGCCTTTTAATTTCTCTACGACCTGCCCATCGGCGTTTACTTGAAACAGAGATGCCGTTTTTAAGGGCGTATCCGTTTTGTCCAATTCGATGACGGCTACTTTCTCCTGCTTCGGGTGATAGCCTACTTGCGAAAAACCGATGACCGGCGCCCGTTTCCAATTTGGAATGGCATGGGGTTTTACGAACCAGGTCAGCACCTTTCCCGTTCTTTTAGCGGGGAGCAGACTACGCACGATAAACCAGCCGTTTTGGGCCAGGTTGCGCCCATCGAAAAGCATCATCTCCGAGTCGGATTGGATCGTTACCATGCGCTCGGGGTCCTCGGGCGCCAAAACCAGGGTTTTGCCGTTTGTCAGGGCCAGCGGAACGATAAATTCCGGCTTTCCCCTTTCGTCGAAGGTATTATACCCGCCAAACTGGGGTATTTTTTTGGCGATGGATTCCACCTTGGTATTGCTGGATGGGTATAAGGGGAAAATTCCAGGTTTCCCATCCATTAAATAGGTTTTTTCAAAATAGGCCGACGGCAAAAATTCGAGATTGAAACCCGCATTTCCCTCCAGTTTTTCCGGTATAGGCTGGTCGAGAAATACATTTATTTCGACCCCCTCGTCTTTGGGTTGAACGGTTACCCTTGAAGTGAAATCGTATTCCTTGTATTTTAAAACCACCTCGATGAGCTGGTTGGCTTTATCCACTCTGCGATCGGCCATGGTGGGAATTAAGTCCCATTGCTCCGGAGTAGGTTGCAGGCGCACAGCCCCGCCGGTTGAAGTCCGCACTCCATGGTGGATCCATTCGATACCCGCCGTTTTTTCATCGAAAAACATGCCGTTGTATAGGTTGCTAAATACCAAGACATTGACGCCCGGTTTCTCGAAATAGGACGAATCGTTTAACACGAGTTTTTGGCCAGACAGGCTGGCTCCGAAAAACAGGCAGGCCATTCCCGCGCAAAGCGGGAAAAGGGCCTTTGGGATAACAGAAAAGCTTTTCATAACCGTTAATTTTCAAGTGGAAGGATTGCTCTTGCCGGGCATAATTTGCGAATGTTATTTCTATTGTTCTACCAACGTCGTAATGCTGCGGTGCGGCAAAAGCACTTTTATGCTATTGCCGGATGCGGTAATCGGATTCCCTTGTTCTACATTTTTCAATTCGGTCGTAGTATAGGGAACCATAGCTGAAAGCGTCCCGGTATCGATGGAAATCGTTTGGTTGACGTCCCCCGGGCCCGTATTGATGGCCACGATGATCCGCTTGGTTCCATTTTGGTAAGCAGAGATAAACACATCGGATCTCGAGTTGACGCCAACGCCCAGGCGCACGGAGCCGGGTTTGATAAAGCGGGCAAATTGGGACAGGACAAAGCCCCGCTTGGTCACTAGCCCATCCTGGCCGATCGGGCCGTAAAACCGTTTCCCGTACCACCAGATGTAGGCATTAAAATTGGCTTTGGTGAGGCAATCGTGGATTTCTAATGCGGTGTTGATATTCGCGGCGTACGTGATATTGGTGTCGAGATGCTCGGTCATCCAGACTTCCTTTCCCAGGCTTTTGGCCAATTGGTTTTCGGTAACTCCGCCACCATAGATATGGCCGGCGGCGATGTCGAGGTTGGCCACTGCGCCCGGATCGGATAAAATGGTATTGAGGTAATTCTGGTTGTTGCTGGCGCATTCCGGGGCCATCAGCCGGGTAGCGGTAATCGTTTGTCCGTGGTCCCGAATAAAATCCCGCATCTGTTCCGCCGTGTACCCGCACCCTTCATAACCGGGGACATAGTCGGGCTCGTTTTGTACGGAAATCGCGTACAACGGCGCCCCATTGGCCTCCATATACAGGGCGAAATCGTTCAGATACCGGGCAAAAGCCGCGGAACTGTCGGGTTTGAGCGATCCGCCGATCAGGTTGCCGTTGGTTTTCATGCTGGCGGGAGGGCTCCAGGGACTCGCGATGATTCGGGCGCCTCGCTGGACGGCCTCTTTGGCGTAGTTCAGCTCCGTGGTTCTCCAGGCGTTGTCGGTCGCCAGCCGGATACGGAAAATATGGAGGCCGACTTGCCCGGCACCCGACCCAAAAAGCCGGTCAAATTCCGCAGTCGTGTACGCCGAGGTTCCCGGCGGCGTAAAGGCGGAAGCGCAACCGAAACCCTGTATTACCTGGTAGGTTTCGCCGGCCCGCAAGGTAATCGTTGCATCGTACGTCGGAGTAACCGGAGCGGGCTTCTCCTCTTCTTCTTTGGCGCAGCCCATTGCGGCGATTAAAATAGCGAAAAAAAACAGGTTATTTATTTTCATCTTTCTTTATTTATACATCGGATCGTCTCCCCGGTATTTCAAATACTTGAATGCAGCGGTATTGTTGCTCTTTTCACCTGAAGAAGTGGCATACATGCCATAAAGGCAACCGATGAATCCGCCGGCTTCTTTGGTGCTCAGAAATTTGGCATCCAGCCCGCCTTTAAGGAGTGTCCAGTTTTTCATATCCCCGGAAAAGTAAAAGCTGTAGGTATTTCCCGCCGAGCTGATCCGAAGGCCGGCTTGGGCAGTGGGTGCATTCCAGGGCGCTTCGGCCAGCAACTCCATGGACTTTTCTCTGGCCATGCTTTTATATAGCTGGATGACTTCTCCGCTTTCTGATTTGGATTTACACAGGAAATAGAAATGCCGTTCATCCTGAAAAATGAGAAGCCCTGCTTTTTCCTGGGAGGAGTTGGGCTGAAACTGCACTGCTGTTTCAGCCATGCTGTAGAGATGTTGCTGGCGTTTTCCGATGAACGAAGGGTTGCCAAAATCCATCACCGTTTCGGGTTTGAGTTTCATCGAGAGCCCTTGTTTGGGCGAAATGGAAAAGGAACTGCTGTCCACCGTGCGCATAAACAGGAAGGAAGGGTCGAGCTGTTTTTTAAAGCGCAAGGTGTATTCGAAATTACCGGACTGGGGGAGCGCGCCTTTTTGCTTGACTTCCTTAAATGGGAAGGAATGGGCGTATTGCACCTCTTTGTGATCGGGGTTGATAATGGGCCAGTCGTCTCTCCATTCCACCGGAGCGAGGAAGGTCTCCCGGCCGGTGTTGTAGTAATCGCCTTCGTAGGGCCTGACCGCCAGAAAGATCGAATAGGTTTTCCCGTCCGGGCCTTCCACCAGTTGGGCGTGCCCGGTGGAGGTGACCGGATCTTTCCGGTCTTCCGGAAGGTCCCTTTGGGTGAGGATGGGGTTGTGTTCGTAAGGTACAAAGGGCCCCCAGATGGACTTGCTTCGGAGGACGACTTCGGAGTGGTTGACGGAAGTGCCGCCTTCCGCCGCATACAGGTAATACCAGCCGTTGCGCTGGATGAAGTGTGGCCCTTCGATCCAAACCGGCTTTTTGGAGATGTCTACCCCGCCGTTGACCAGCATTTTTTCTTCGCCCACTACTTTAAGGGCCACGGGGTCAAATTCGTACATGCGCAGGGTCCTATGACCGGAGTAAAGAGGTTTGCGGTCGGGCGCGTCGCTGTTGTACACGATGTAGGCTTTGCCCTCTATTTCATCGAAGTAGAGCGAAGGGTCTATCCCCCGCACTTCAGGGAAGCGAACCGGGTCGCTCCAGGGCCCTGCCGGGTTTTTGGCGGTGACCACAAAATTCCCCATGTGGTCGATATCGGTTCAGGTCACGTAAAACGTACCTTTATGGTAGCTGATTGCAGGGGCAAACAGGCCCCGGGTCATGCGTTCGCCCATGAAATCCATCTGAGAAGGCCGGTGGATGACGTTTCCGATTTGTTTCCAATTTTTCAAATCCTTGCTATGAAATACGGGAATACCAGGGAAATAGGAAAACGTGGAATTGATGAGATAATAATCCGGACCGGCCTTGACGATGCTGGGGTCCGGGTAGAATCCCTTAAGAATGGGATTGGTGATGGCGATCGATTGGGAAAAAGCGGAGATCACCGGGAGCAACCCCATTAATGCAACCCATAGTGCTTTGGAAATCCATTTTTGTTTTTTCATAGAAATTATTTTTTTTCAAGGTTTTTTAATTTTTCTAATTCCTTTTCATTTACTTCAGGCACGACCGGCCAATAAATAATATACCGGGCATCGTGTAGATCAAAGAACGGCCGGAGAACCAGGTTTTTGTATTTATCTGGATAGATCAAAGCGGGCATTTTGAAGGTCAATTGGTCTTTATTAATGGGTTTAATCTTTGCACGGAAGTCCTTCTGTGGAGAAACTACCTTCGGGCTTTCTTCAATAGGGTAGTACGGCCCCCGTGCGATATGGCCCCACCGGCTCCCGGGGGCGAACAGGCTGTCGAGGCCTGTAGAATCGCTGATGGCAGCCAATACGATGGGTCCGTATTTGATGGAGGCCCAGGAAGATCCGTCAGGCAAATAATCCAGGCCAATGCGCATGGGAAATTCCAAGGCTACTTCGTCGCCGTCGCGCCATTCGCGGTAAAGAACAATATAGCCGTTGGCGATTTGGACATCGTTCATTCTTCGTTTGCCTATGGATAAACGAATTTCCGCTGGATTCACCCATTCCGGTATCCGGATTTTCAGGTCGAGGCGGGCAGGTTCCGTTACCTTCACCGTCAGCGCGGTTTTATCCGAATAGGGAAAGCGGGTGTTTTGGGTGATTTGGATTCCTTTTTCTTTCCAATCGAGCCGGGAGGCGATGAAGAGGTTGACGTACAGCGACCGGTCGTCGTGGGCGTAGATCATTTGGCCGTATTTGGCATGGTTCTCCATGCCGGTGCCCACGCAGCACCAGAAAGTCTCCTGAGGTTGGGAATACACGCGGTAGTGGCGGGGCCGCATGGGGGTGAAATAGACAAAGCCCCCTTTGCCGGGGTGCTGGGAGGAGAGGATATGGTTAAATAAGGCTTTTTCGTAATAGTCCATGTAGGCGGTCTGGGGGTCGGTGAGGTACAGGTACTCCGTGAGGTGGAGCATGTTGTAAGTGTTACAGGTTTCGGGGCCTTCGTTGAGCTGGAGGGCGGAGGAGAAATCATTGGGCGGATTAAAATGCTCCCGCACGCTGTTGCCTCCGATGGAAACCGTCCATTGGTCCACGACCGTTTTCCAGAAAAAGGCAGAAGCATCGCTCCAATCGGCGTCCCCTCTGGCATCGGCGATGTATTTAAAACCGGCGACCTTGGGTATCTGGGTGTTGGCATGCAGGCCTTCGAGGGTGACCTTTCTTTGTAATAGCGGATCCAAAAGGGCTCGGTGCGACAGGCGAACGGCCAAGTCGAGGTATTTTTTCTCGCCGGTGATTTGGGCCACCTGCGCCACGACCTCGTTTATGCCCCCGTGTTCGACGCGGAGCATTTCCTGGATTTGCGCGTCGGTCAAGGGAGTTATCAGCTGGTAAAGCCATTCGGTGAGTTTGGTTAACATGCCGAGGGCTTTTTCACTTCCGGCGTAGGTATAGGCGTGATACAGTCCGGCATATAGCTTATGGATATTGTACAAAGGCACCCATCGTTTGGAAACGGCGTTGGGATTTCCTTCTGAAATTTCCTTCCAAAGGGCGTGGCCGCCGGGCACACCGCCCACATACCCGTTGCCGTTTTTTTGCTGGCAGGAATCCAGCCAGGAAAGCATGTAGTTTAGACGGCGGAGGCATTCCTCGTTGCCGGTGGCGGCGTACATGGCGGAAAGGGCCGATACATAATGCCCGGCCGTGTGCCCGTCAAGCCCGGAGTTTTCCCAATTCCCATAGCTTTCTTTCAACAACGGAATACCGGCATCTTTCAAAAAAGGCGCCAGCAAACGGTCGGGGTCGAGGGCAAGAATGTATTGTAAATCCACTTGCTGAGCGCGCAGGAACGGGCCATCCAGGAGTTGGACCTGCGAAAGGGGGAAGGAGCGCAGCGGCTGGGCAGGAAGGGTGTTCCCAGCGAGCCAAAAAAATGGCAGAAGCCAAACCATTATTCTTTGCATAACCCTTTGTTTTATTGAGTTTGGAATGATTTAACCAGGGGTGGAATTAGACGTTTTTAAAACCTGGAAAGTCTTCGGCTTAAATGGAACGAGGCCTTCCGGGTTTTCGAAATCTGGAAGCTCTGGATGCCCGGAAGGGGAAAATCTCCAGTAGGGTGGTCTTGGTCTTAAATCAAAACGATTTAGCAGGCGTCATGCGATTCGTAATCCGGAAGTAATCAAAATCAGCCATTCCTCCGGTCTGTTCCGTGGCATAGCAGAACAAACCAAAGCGGTAGCCCATAAAATGGGGGATCGTATACGGCATTTTCAGCGGGGCCCCGATACGCGTCCAGGATTTGCCATCCAGGCTATAGAAGAAATGGGCGGTATCGATCCGGTCTCTAAAGTTGCATTCAGCTTTAAAGAAGACGGTGGGTTGGGAGATGGGAACCCGGGTTTCCTCCACCGGTTGTCCGGACGCTGCACTGACGTAAACAAGGTATTTTTGCCCTTCCTGAACCTTTACGCCCAGCAAGCCATATTGCTTTTGCAGCAAGCACAGGCCTGCAAAATCGCCGTTCTTCAGAAGGGAAACATCCAGCGAGGTGGCGCCCGTGCATTCGGGGCCGATGGTGCGCTGGGTGAGGGTATTTCTAGCCTGGGTAAAGGCGGTATCGAGGCGGCCGGTTTGGAGGCGGAGGTACCCTTTCCTTTCGGTGACGGACCAAAGGGCGTTATCGGGGTTGTGGTTCCATTGCCAAACGAGGGGTAGCGCGGGGCCGCTCTTTTTTCGTTTAAATTCGTCGGAATGGACAACCCCCGGGATCAGGCCTTTGCCCGGAGGCAAGGGGAGGGTAGTGGGGGCCTTGCCGTTGACGCCTAAAACAGGCCAGCCGTCTTCCCACTTCACTGGCACGAGGTAGGGGATGCGTCCCACTCCGCCATAATCGCGAAACAGGTAGGCGTACCAATCGCCTTTCGGGGTATCGATGAGCCCCCCTTGCGCCACGCCCAGGTCCTGAAATGCTAATTTGCCTTCCCATGGGCCGGTAATCTGATCGGCCCGGTGGATCACCACGGTGCGCATGCCGCCTCTGGGCCAGGTGATGTTAAACAGGTAGTATTTGCCATTTACCTTAAACAGTTGGGATCCTTCTGCCCGGAGCATGATATTTGTTCCTGCGGGGGCGCTGGCGTTTTCAATCAGTACCTTTTCGGTGGCGCCGGGCTTGACGCCGGAGAGATCGGAGGAAAGTTCCACGATTTTAAGCTGGCCTACCCCGTAGATCAAGTACACCTTTCCGTCGTCGTCGAAAAACACCGTATGGTCGTGGTAAGAGGGTTTGAAAGAAATCGCTTTCCAGGGGCCTTTCTCGATGTCTTTGGTAATGTAAATGTGGGTCTTGTTGGTCGTTTGAGCGAAAGTCGACACGTAAAACAGGCCGTTGTGGTAGCGGATGCAACTCGCCCAGGAGCCTCTCCCGTAGGTGCTTTTCCCGTTGGCGAGGTTTAATTCATCTATACTGGCCAGGGTATCGTACGCGTAGCTGACCAATTTCCAGTTGACCAAATCAGTGGATTTCATGATAGGCACGCCGGGGCTCAGGTGCATGGTCGTGCTGCTCATGTAATACGATTTGCCCACCCGCACGATGGACATATCGGGTACATCGGCAAAAATAACGGGGTTTTGCGCTTGCTTGACCTGGGCGAACAAGCCATGAGACACAAGGGTAACCAAGAGAAACAGGTGTTTATTCATGGCATTTACCTTTTTGTTTTTTTCGAAGGATGAATAAGAACGTTATCCAAGCGGATATACCTGATACATTTAGGGTCCTATACCTTTTCTTCCATTTTTTTCTTCGGCTTTGAAAAAGGCATAAAGCAAAAGCCTATTCAAACCGAACCCAATCTACCTCTACGGGATTTTTGCCTTTCCTCACGATAAAAAGGGTATGAATTCCCGGTTCCCATTTTTTTAATGACGTTTTGGCCATCTTCCAGTTGGTGTTTTTTGGAATTTTAACTTTGGCCCATACCTGCCCGTCTATTCGGTTTGCGCGTACTTCTAAACCGCTGCCAGACGCGGAGAATACTTTTGCGGAGATAGTCGTGAACGGTTCCTTTCCAAAATCAACCTTGTCGTATTGCGCCCAAGCCCCTACCGCGTCGAATACGAGTTTCCATCCTTTGAACCGGTCGAGCGTATCCAGGAAAACCATCGATATCCCTTTTTCACTGAGTTTGGAATACCGGTCAATTTGGATCTCTTTGGAAGCGGGGGTCACTCCTACGCCCCTTAAGGTGGGAATCACTTTTTGAATCGTTCCGTCGGCGTTGAAAAATAAGCTATCTACCCGAACCGACCGCGCTTTATCAAAGGAAGGGGAATAATCGTTGTGGTGATAAAACAAGTACCACTGGTCCCTGAACTGGATAATCGAATGGTGGTTGGTCCAGCATCCGGTGGGAGATTCATCCATGATCACCCCCGTCATTTTGAAAGGGCCGAGCGGATTATCCCCTACGGCGTACTCCAGGCGTTCGGTTTTATTTTCTACGTGGGGGAAGGTTAAATAATAGATGCCGTTGCGCTCCAAAAGGTAAGGCCCCTCTTTTAATCCTTTAGTGGGTAGGTCTGTCAGCGTGAATACCTCTGAATCGAGTTCAACCATATTTTCTTTGAGCTTGGCGCCATAAATATTTCCTGCCGACCAGTACAAATAGGCTTGCCCATCTTGGGCGATAAAGACATTTGGGTCAATGCCGCGCACGCCTTTAATTGGCGTAGGTTCGGGGACAAAAGGCCCGGTTGGACTGTCTGCAATGGCCACTCCGATCGTAAATCCTCTTCCGTAAAGGGCGGTGTCTTGAGGGGAGGTGGGAAAGTAGAAGTAATATTTTCCATTTCGGAGAATGCAATCGGGCGCCCACATGCTGTAACTATTGGGTCGTACCCAGGGTACTTCATTCTGGGTAACGATGACGCCGTGATCCGTCCAATCAGCGAGGTTATCGGAGGAAAAAACATGGTAATCCTCCATACAAAACCAGCCCAGACGACCTTTGCCTTCTGTGGCGAATATATCGTGGGAAGGATAAAGATAGACGCGATCTCCAAATACTATGGCAGAGGGGTCGGCGGTGAATTGGGTTGAAATTATTGGATTTTGCCCAAAGCCAGCATGTGTAGCCAGGCAGATGCCCCATCCGATAAGCGCGGAGAAAAAAACGTTATATTTCATTTTGCGGGTTGATTTGACAAGTGAGAAAACGGCATATACGGATGCGAATGTGTAGGGAGAAATTCCAAAACCCATTCGTATGGCCTATAGCGGGAGGAAGCACAAATACTTTTTTTCTCGGGATACAAATGGTTGTCATTTTAGCGCAAAGTGATTTTATAAACAAGGGCAATATCATTGGGGAATACGGCCGGTTTTTCAATTTTGAGGTGATCGTTGTGCTGGGCCCACTTGACCGGTTCTTTACTTCCGAGCAGTTTAATGGTTTTGATCTGGTTTTGGCTGGTTGCAGCGCCTAGGTTCTTGATAACCACTGCCTCAAGTGGAGGACCCAATACGGTGGCGTAGAGGACCTTGCCTTTCGCATTGAAGCGAATATCCTTGGCCGAAAATTTTATTTTGCCTTCATTAAAGCCCTGGGCAGTAATGGGGTTTTTCATTTCGGCGGAAGGGCCTTCCCCAAACACGATCCATGGACGGGTATCGAAGATGCTTTCTTTGTTGATATCCATCCATGCAGCAATGTTTTCTAAAATGGCTATTTCCTTCTCGTCGATGCTTCCGTCGCCCCTTACCGGAATGTTCAGAAGCAAATTGCCATTTTTGCTTACTATATCAATAAGCGAGTGGATGACTTCCCGGGAGGATCTATAGCCATTGTTGTCATAAATCGAATTTTTATAATGCCATTCCCCGATGCAGGTACAAGTTTGCCAGGCTTTGGTTTGTATTTGATCGGGCGCGCCCCTTTCGACATCCCAAACCAGGCTCTTTTTTTGCTCCTCGGTCAGCACTTTGCCAAGCAGAACCGCTTCCAAGCGGCCTTTGTGACGAGCCATGTTGCTGTTGTAGAAATGCGCCGCGATTTTTAACCCGGCGTCGCTAACTGGAAATAAGGGCAAAAACGTATCGTCGAAATAGAGGAGATCGGGGTGAAACTGGTTGATCAGGTCGGCGGTTCGGTTGTAAAATTTTTCGCAATACTCCAGGGAAGGCATAGCCACGCCATTGCCCCAAGTCCATTGGCTGTGAATTTTGTTGATGTTCTCGCTGCCTTCGCTCAAGGGGTGGTTTTGGGCGTAAAGTTCTTGAGGGTCCAATCCTTCCCACCAGGTCCCTTTGCCATCGGCAGCGCTTAATTTGCCGTCATAAGGCACGCCGGCGTATTCCCCTTCTTTGTCGGACTGCTGTGCCGTTTCCATCCATGACCAGGCATGTGCTGCGTGAATGCTGAGTCCCAGCGGAAGGTTATACTTTTTGGCGGCCTGCGCCCACCCAGCCAAAATATCCTTGTGCGGACCCACCTGGACCGAGTTCCAGGACTGGTACTTGCTGTTCCACATATCCAGGTTGTCGTGGTGATTGGCCATAGCAAAAAAATACTGGGCTCCAGCCCGTTTATAGAGCGCGACTAATTTTTCGGGTTCCCACTTTTCCGCTTTCCAGGTGTTGATTACGTCCTTAAATCCAAATTTAGAGGGGTGGCCATAGTTTTGGACATGCCAGTTGTAGGGATGGCTACCTTGCCGGTACATCATGCGCGCGTACCAATCGCCTTGTCCGGGTTGGCATTGTGGGCCCCAATGGGCCCAGATACCGAACTTGGCGTTTCGAAACCATTCCGGCGCCTGGTATTTTTGCAGGGATTCCAGGGTGGGTTCATAAGCGCCTTTTGCGATGGGTTCGTCGGTGGTACGGACGGTTAACGTGTAAGTGGTTTGCGCCTGAAGGGCAAAACACAGCAGCAGGGCGGAAATGGAGAGTACTACTTTCATGAAATAACGATTTGGCAGATTAATAAACAGAAAGCATTTCAGGGCCGTTTTCCAAACATCGATTACCTATCAAAAAGCTATCCTTTCCCCACCAGGGTATAGATGCGTCCCTTTTTGGTGGGCAGGTCATACTGGTGGGATTTTTTCAACTCCAGAAGTTCGACCTTCGCTTTGGGTGAAATTACAGGCGCTGGTATTTCTTCCATACGATAGAACAGGTTTGGGTTTTTGCCCGCGGCGACGTGTAACCTGGCGCCCTTGTTTTTTTGTATTTCGGTAGGTACCCGCAGGCGCAAGTTTCCGCCCAGGGTGGATTTTACGACCAATTTGACCAGCCTGGCGTCTTTCCATTGCATTTCCAGGATTTCAAACCCTCCCCGGGCCCGGAGCCCGGTGACGCTTCCGGCAGGCCACACATCGGGTAAAGCGGGGAGTAGATGCATGGCGCCATCGGAACTCTGCATCAACATCTCCGCGATTCCGGAAGTACAGCCGAAGTTTCCGTCGATCTGAAAAGGCGGATGGGCATCGAACAGGTTGTTGTAGGTGCCACCGCCGCCAGGGTTTACCCCTAAGGGCGTCAATTGGTTTTGGATCAGTTGGAACGCGTGGTTTCCGTCCTGTAATTTGGCCCACCAATTGACTTTCCAGCCCATGCTCCAGCCCGTGGAAACGTCGCCTCGTTGAAGCAGGGTATTGCGCGATGCGGCAAACAAGGCGGGGGTGGCGTAAGCTGAAATCTGGTTGGAGGGGAATAACCCGTACAGATGAGAGATATGCCGGTGGTGGTCGTTGGGGTCGTCCACGTCGTCGAGCCACTCCTGGAGCTGATGATGCTGCCCGATGTGCATAGGCGCGAGGCGGCTGCGCAGTTGTTTCAGGGTATCGGCGAAAGCGGCATCCCTTTTCAAAATGGAAGAAGCCTGGATGGCCGTACTGAATACATCGAACACGATCTGATTGTCCATGGTGGTACCTGCATCCAACGCAGACCCGTCGTGGGCTGCCGGCGCATTTTCCGGGGAGTTGCCGGGGTTGACGACCAGCCATTGATATTGGGGGTGCTCTTCCAGGAAGTCGGCATAAAATAAAGCGGCTCCTTTTAAGACAGGATAAACCGAAGCCAGAAAGGCTTGGTCGCCGTTGTACAGGTAATGCTCCCAAAGGTGCTGGCTCAACCAGGCGCCTCCGGCAAGCCAAACGCCCCAGCGCGCGCCATCTACCGCGCCGGTGATGCGCCAGATGTCCGTATTATGGTGGGCCATCCAACCCCTTGCGCCATACATGACCCGGGCAGTTTCCTGCCCTGTCAGGGACAGCTCCCTGACCATTTTGAGCAAAGGCTCATGCAATTCGGCCAGATTGGTCTTCTCGGCGGGCCAGTAGTTCATCTCGGCGTTGATGTTGATCGTGTACTTGCTGTCCCATGGTGGGTTGATCCGGCTGTTCCAGATCCCTTGCAGGTTGGCCGGTTGTCCGCCGGGTTGGGAAGAACAAATCAGCAAATACCGCCCATATTGGAAATAAAGCGCCACCAGGTGGGGGTCGTTGGTATTTCGGAAATTCTCCAGGCGTTTATCGGTGGGCAACGCAGCGGCAGGGGTTGTCCCCAAGTCCAGCTTTACCCGGTTGAAATAGTGCTGATAAGCGGCGATATGGCCGGACAGGATCTCCGGATAGGGTTTGGAGAACGCGTTATTTAAATAATCCGCCGCTCTTTTTTCTTCATCGGCGCTTACATCCTGGTAGTTGTTGAAGTTGGTGGCCATGGAGATGAACAAGGTTGCCGAAGTGGCGCCTGTTACCGTAAGCGAAGTATCAGAGGACGTCATACTGCCTCCTTCCAGTTTGATCCGGGTAATCCCCATAAACTCCACCATGCCCTTAACGCTTTCATGGTCGCTGGTGACGCCGGAAAGGATGAGGTCTCTGGCGGGGGTCACGGCAATGCTTTTTTGGCGCTGAGGGGAGGCGTAATGCGCGGCAAAGGAAAGGCGGCCAGGCTGGCTCGCGGTGAGCCGCATCGCGATTACCCGGTCGGGAAAAGAAGCCAGCGTTTCCCGGGTGTAGGTGACGCCTCCCACGTCGTAGGAGGTACGGGTCAGGGCCCTTTCGATGTCCAGTTCGCGATAGTAATTGGAGAAGGTTTCATGGCCTTCAAAGGAAAGATGGAGGCTACCCACGGGTTGAAACATTTGTCCGTGGGAAGTCTTGGTAATGATGGTTTGGTTGGCCAGTTTTTCGGCTTCTTTCTGTTTCCCTTCAAAGATCAGTTTTCTGATTTCGGGAAGGGACGCCAAAGCGGCCGGGTTGTCGTTGCGGTTGGGACCTCCGCTCCAAACCGTGTGTTCGTTCAGTTGGATCGTTTCCTGGGCAACATTGCCGTAAACCATAGCGCCGAGGCGTCCGTTGCCAATAGGGAGCGCGTTTTCCCATACCATGCCCGCCGGCTGGTTGTACCACAACTTCAGCGTGGGGGCAATTTGGGGAAATCCCGCAACCGGCAGGATCAGGAGAAAGAACAGGGAGACTTTTTTCATAGGCGTTTGCTTAGCCATAAACCGATTTTTCAATCGATTGAAATGGTTATGAAATAAGGAGGTCTGCAGGAGGTAGTTCAACGATCGCCTTAATGACGCCGTATTCGGGTTTTAACCAATTCTCGAATTCGTCCTTTACCTGGTCGAAGGAAACCCTGTGGGTAATGTAGGTTGCGGGGTTAATGTCCCTGGCGGTCAAACAGCGGATAACCTGGCCAAAGTCCTCCCGGGTTGCGTTCCGGCTGCTCATCAAGGTGGCTTCGCGTTTATGGAACTCGGGATGGCTAAAGGAAATGTCGCCTTTCTGTAAACCGATCAACACATACCTGCCGCCATGCGCCAAATACCGAAACGCGCTATGGATAGCCTTCAAGCTGCCTGTGGCATCGATCACGACGGTTGCCATATCGCCGTTAGTGATTTCCTGTAGTTGTTCGAACACATCGGAATCCAAGGCGTTTACCGTATACTCCACACCGAGTTTTTCCTTGCAAAAAAGGAGGCGCAGCGGATTAATGTCCAGCGCAATCACCCTGCCTCCGGCTATCCGGGCAAATTCCATGGCGCCTAAGCCAATAGGCCCTGCGCCTGTAACCAGCACAAACTCCCCGTTGGTTACGTTGGCCCTGTGAACGCCATGGGCGCCGATAGCCAATGGTTCCACCAGGGCCAATTCATCGAAATCCAACCCCTCGCCATGAACCAGAGCGGCAGAAGGAACGGAAATGTATTCCATCATTCCGCCATCGATGTGCACTCCAAACACCTTCATTTGGGCGCAACAATTGGGTTTGCCCATGCGGCAAGCGATGCAATCGCCGCATTCAAAGTAAGGGATGAGGGTCACTTTTTCACCAGGGAAAAACCCTGGGGCGCCACCTGCGTCGATCAATTCCCCGGAAAGCTCATGACCCAAAATCCGGGGATAACTGAAATAGGGTTGGGTGCCCTCATAGGCATGAAGATCGGTACCACAGATGCCAATACGGCGAATCTTAATTACCGCCATTCCCTTTGCCAAAGGGGGCCGTTTGGAAGTGGTGTATTCAAAGACCCCGGGTTTTATACAGGTAAGTGCCTTCATGTAAGGACCTATTTTTCTTATTGGCGTTTTCACCAGGCATAACCAGGCGATGGCTGATCTGTGTTACGGAACAAGCAGGCGATGGAAGTCGGGTTCCAACAATCCGGCAAGGATCATCTTTTCCCAAAACGCAGCCGGTATGTCCGCATGAATATGTTCCAGATTTTCTTTTACCCTATGGGCGGCTGTCGTATTCAAGGCCACGCTGGACACCCCGGGAATCTTCCATGCAAATTGTACGCAAACCGTTGCCGGCCTCAGATGGTAGTCGGCGCATAAATGAAAAAACGCCTCCCTCCAGGCATATAGCTCTTTGGTTTCCGGGGCGCTGGGGTTGAGGAGTTGATAGTCGTAATAGTTGGAACCAACCAGAAAGCCGGAATGAAACACCGCCGAATTGATCACCAAAACGCCTTTTTCATGAAGCCCGGAGATGAATTCCAGTAAATCCTGGGGGTGTTGTTTGATGGTCATACTGTTGGCGATCATGACCCAATCGAGGTCTACATCAGCGGCAATTTGCCGGATCACTTTCCAGTTTTTGGCGCCGACGCCAACAGCTTTAACTACCCCGGCCTCTTTCAGGCCGATTAATGCCCGATAGGCTTCCAATACGTTATGGTACAAAGACTGAAAATGCGCTTCGTTTTCCGCGTTTGCCAGGTACTCATCGGGGTCATGAACGGAAACCATTTGGGGATGTAGCCATTCAGTAACGCGTTCCCTTGTTCAAAACATGCCAAAATGCCCTCGTAGCTGATTTTTTGGACAGCATCGTTTTTCAAATCCATCCAAATTCCTGGTTCGAAAGTCGGGCTTTCGGTCTTTAGCTCCGTCCGGTACCATCCCAGTTTATTGCTTATGATGACTTGGTCGGGAGGGACATTCAGTGACCGGAGGCTGCTGCCAAGGACCTCCAGGGCTAACCCAGCGCCGTATTTCCCTGCCGAATCAAAAACAACCGGATGTGGAGACAGATCAACACATGCTTTGACGATAGCGCGCTTGGCGGATGCATCAAGCGAAACAAATAAATTACCCAAGCCGCTGGTCCCAAACAGGACAGGAGGAAGCATCAACCGGCCTTTATCCTTGTTGACGTTTTCGTCAACCAATGTATCCATCATGAGGGGAGGTACTAAATGGTGAATAATTTTGTTGCAGTTCACCTTGAGTTAAGCCATACTCAAAAGGGGGCTTTCATTATACCCAGCGCTTATTCATATTTGGATACGTATTGATGGTTAGTTAATAGAGATTCAGGTTTTGGCCACCCTGCTGGACCTGTTGGCAAAGCGGCCATGAGCTCTATGGCCTGGTTTGCCGCATTGAACCAAAGGTAAAAATTTTGAAATCGATTTCAAAATTTTGAATGAGACAATGGGAGGCGCAGGTAAAATGCGATTAAACGCTTGTTCGTGCTTATGAAATCGGTGAAACCAGGAGGGGCTATTTTGGCTTGCTCGAACTTTCCCGCAGGAGCAGGTCGCTTTTAATAATTTCTTCGCTGAAAGAAACCTCTCGGTTGGCGCCGCCAGACAAATATTCGAAATACAAGCTCGCGGCACGTTTGCCAATTTCCTTGCTTTTCTGGTCGACGGAAGAAAGGGAAGGGGTGATGACGGAAGCGAAGGCCTCGTTGGCGAAACCGAAAATCCCCAATTGCCCCGGCACCTGAATCCCCATAGAAGTGGCAACCTGCAGCACCCCCAGCGATTGATGGTCGGAAACGGTCAGAAAAGCGTCGGGTGGCTCCTTGAACGACAGCAGTTTTCTGGCGATGACGCTGGCTTTGTCTTCGGATAGCGCGTCGTCGACGATGAAATTGTACGGAATAACCAATTCATTCTCTTCAATCGCTTTGAGGAATCCTTCTTTCCGGCGTTTAAAGTTGAGGATATGGCTGGGCCCTCCCAGGAAAGCAATCTTCGAGTACCCTTGCCCGATCAGGATTTTGGTCACTTGGTAAGAGACCTCCTCATTGTCGTTCAATACTTTATGGCTGTCCAGCTGTTCCAGGCATCGGTCAAACTGAACGAGTTCAATATGGTGGCTTTTCAGGTTTTCAAGATGGCTGACGTTTTGCGTTTCAGCAGAGACGGAAATCAAGATGCACGCTACATTTTGACGGACAAGGGTATCTATGGCCTTGCATTCATGCACATAGGATTCATGCGACTGACAAATGATCAGGGTATGGTTGTTTTCAAAGCAAACTTCTTCAATCCCGGCGATGGCATCCGAGAAAAAGCTTTGGTTAATATGGGGAACAATGACCCCTATGGTTTTGGAAGAACCTTGGCGCAGGTTGGCCGCTTGGGAATTGTGCTTGTAGTTGAGCTCGAGGGCTTTTTTCTTAACACTCTCCTTTACTTTTAGGCTGACGGATGGGTGGTCGTTCAAGGCTCTGGAGATATAGGACGGAGATTTCCCCATTTCTTTCGCTATATCATAAATCGTTACCCGCTTTCGGCTCATTTCTATTTTGTTGACAGCATGCAAAGCTATAACTTTTTCCAACCCTTTCAAAGCGGCCGGACAGGCCGATAAGTTTGTCGGGGCTGAGCGTACCTGCCGCGAATTGGGTGGAGATTTATCCAAATCCTTTCGCGTCGGTAACGATCCAATCCGCAACAAGTCGGGTTTAATCCTACTTTGTTTTGATTTTAATTCGTTTTCCGGTATACAAGATGGTTTTTGGATTTGGGGTCGTACCGATTCCATAGCCTTTCGTTTCATCGACCCATACGAGATGAAAAACATGCCGGGCCAATGCCCCCGGGTACGAGCCCTGTTGTTTTTCGATGGTGAGCGTTTGTTTTTGTTCGTCCCATACCAATGGGATCACTTTATAGAGGCCCTTCTCGTACTGGTAATTATCCCCTTCGTCGCAGTATAAATCGAACCGGCCATTGGCGCCGCTATAAATTCTGATTTCAAGGGTGTCCATGGTCATTTGCCCGGAGTGTTGGAGGAATTTTCCCATTGGAAGGATGGCGCCCTGTTTGACAAACACGGGAATTTTATCCAGTGGGGCAGTGGTTGCTATAGTTTGGCCGCCAGGGAAGCGTTTGCCCGTCCAAAAGTCGAACCATACGGTTTGTTTGGGCAGGTACACGTTCCATTCAGCAACCTTTGCCTCCGT
This sequence comes from Haliscomenobacter sp., assembly GCA_016713275.1. GTDB lineage: Bacteria > Bacteroidota > Bacteroidia > Chitinophagales > Saprospiraceae > JADJPL01. Next base: position 30,285 of record JADJPL010000004.1, on the reverse strand, counting down.
AACGGGCGCTACCAATAAGGATTTACCAAACAGGTATTGGTAGGCTTGTTGGACGGCTGTGGTATCGGAGGGAAAGTCCATCACCAACGGGCGCATCATCGTAGAGCCGTTGCTGGAAACCTGCCAGCTTTCCGAATAGATATAAGGCAATAGCCGATACCTGAGCTGGAGCATCTTGCGGGCATTCGCCTCCACCGTTTCCCCATACTTCCATACCTCGGTTTCGGACTGATAGCCGTGCATGCGAAAAATGGGACTGAAAGCGCCCCATTGAAACCAACGGGTAAGTATTTCGCGGTAGGTTTCATCGGTATACTGCCCGCGGCCCGGGCGGAAAAACCCGCCAATATCGGTGGTCCAGTAAGGAATTCCTGTTAGATTGAAATTAAGCCCTGCCACGATCTGCCTTCTGAAGGCATCCCAATTCCACCCAACATCGCCCGACCAATTAATGGTCCCATAGCGTTGCTGCCCTGCAAAAGCCGACCGGGTCAGAATAGTTACTCTTTTTTGGGGGTCGGTGAGTCGCTGCCCATCATAAACGGCCTTACTCACAAACAGAGGATACGTGAGCCGGTAAAAGTCGCCCAAGCCTAAAAACGTTTGTTTGCCGGTTAATGCATCGTTTTCGGGCTCGGTGGCGTCCATCCACCAGGAATCCACCCCAAAGGCGAACAGGTTTTGGTTCAAAACCCGCCAATGGGTTTTTTGCGCTTCGGGATTAAACATATCGACCCAGGGGCTATTGGGGATGTAAAGGTTTTTGGAAACGTACTCCTGGGCGATTTCCGATTTTTTATCGAGGTTTTCCCAAACCGAAATGGAAAAATGCGCATTTAAATCGTGCAATTGTTGGATAAACTGCTCCGGATTGGGATAGTTGGCTTCGTCAAACTTGGGAACCCCCCACCCGTATTTGCCCCAATATTGCCAATCCTGCACAATGACGTCCAAAGGAAGATCCCGCTTTCTAAATTCCTTTACGGTTTCTACTAAATGACTACCGGAAGTATACCGCTCCCGGCATTGCCAAAAGCCATAAGCCCACAAAGGAAGCATGGGGACATTGCCGGTGATGTTCCGGTAGTTCGCAACCACTTCGTCGGCATGTTCTCCATGAAACACTACATAATCCAGCGATTTGGCATTTGGCGAGCGAAAGGTGGTTTCGTTAGCCGTGCGTTTCCAGGTTAATTTGGGGGTATTGGAGGATTTGCAGACCACTTGAACGGCATGTTCGCCAGCGTCCAGATAAAGCAGTTTGCCAACGGCGGGAGGAAGCCACAGGTTGGTTTGATCAATGACCGGGGTTCCGTCAACGATGACCAGATGCCGGCTTTCCATATTCCCCAGGTCGAGGAAGAGGGAATATTCGCCAGCTTCGTCCACTTTGAACTTCCCATAATACACCGACTGTTGCTGGGAAACCCGCTGCGTGCCGGCGGTGGTGGTTACTTCTTCCTCCCGCTTTTCCCCTGCGGTGGTATCCCTTTTGGCGAGGGCAACCTCGTTATCGGCGGGATTGAACCAGGTTAATCCGTATTGATGCCAGAGAATCCCATATCCCTTGCTGGAGTATAGAAAGGGAATAGCAATCTGGGAGTTGACCTGGATTAGTTTCCGAGTTGCATGGCGCAGGTTGAAAAAACCATCCTGAAACTGCCCCAACCCAAATAAATATTCATCAGCCGGGGATTCAAATTGTTGCTCCGCTATAAAACAAGGCTGGTTCAAAACGGTACTTGCAAGTAACTTCCGGCTGGCTTCTTTTTCTTTTAGAAAAACGCTTCCCTGTTTATCTGCGAACTGGATGGCGCCTTTTTGCTTGTCGAAAAGGACCGTTACGTGGGAAGTAATCAGTTTTAGGGTGGCTTCTGTTTCTTCTACCTTGAAGCGCGGAATGGCGGGGTGATGGATTAAGACGAATTCTTGCGGTTCCTGGATGGCGCCTTTTTCCCATTTCACCCGTATCGCCTGGCTGGTAAGGGGGAGAATGCTTAAAACCCCCTCGCTGAGTTCGATGGAAAGCCTATCGGGTAACGCGGTATGCTTTTGATAGACCTGGCCTGCAACCAGAAAAGGGATGTATCCCAGCAGGAAGACCAAAAGGGTTTTCCTTTGATGGCGCTGCGATAGAGTTGACGTTGAAGCCATAAATCTACTTTTCGGGTTTAAAATTGCAGTTCAGTTTTTTTACCGGTGTAGGGTATTATCCTGTCGGGCCTGGCTGACTGGTGTTCGCCCACCCCGTGGCGCGCGCCAACCAACACGATATGGAAGGTGCGGTTTTGGAGCATGCCCGGGAACGAGCCACCTCTGTCTTGAATCGTCAAGGTCTTTTTGTTATTATTCCAATGGAAAGCAATGGTAGAAAAGGCCCCTTTCTCGTAATGGTAATTATCGTTTTCGTCTTCGTAGAGGACAAACTGGCCATCTGCTCCAGGGTAGACGCGTATTTCCAAATGGTCCCATTTTTCCTCTTCGGCGAATTGCACCTCGGGTCCAATAGGAAGAATAGAGCCGGCTTTAACGTAAATGGGAAGGATATCCAAAGGAGCTTCTTTCGACACCTGCTTCCCGCCCTCCTGTTTCTCACCTGTCCAGAAATCGTACCAGTCCGCCCCGCTGGGCAGGTAGGTTTCTTTGGTTTTAACAGTCTGGAAATCTTCGACATAGGAGGTGTCCCGATTCTGAACGACCTGTTTTATATACATAGGCTGGGTGACGGGCGCGATGAGCAGGGATTGGCCAAACAAGTACTGGTCGTTGATGTCCCAAACACGGGCATCTTTGGGAAAGTCCATAACCAAAGCCCGCATCATGCTCGACTGATGGGCCGTAACCTGCCAGGAGGTGGAGTAGATATAGGGCAACAACCGGTACCGGAGGCGGATGAATTTTTCAATCGCATCATAGGCCTTGTCTCCTTTTTTGCCAAACTGATAGATTTCGCGGGGGGCGTCGGTTCCGTGGGAGCGCATCATAGGGCAAAAGGCGCCGAATTCCAGCCAGCGGACGTACAGCTCCCGGTATTCGGGGTCTTCCAGCTTTTTGGGGTAGTTCCAAAGGAAAAAACCTCCGATATCGCTGTTCCAATAAGGGATACCGCAAAGCGACCAATTGAGCCCGGCAGAAATCTGGTTGCGCAGAGTCTCCCAGGACGCGACCACATCGCCCGACCAGGTGTTTGCCCCGTACCGTTGCTGCCCGGCAAATCCGGACCGGGTAAGGATGAACACCCGTTTGTCGGTGGAGGCAGCGCGCTGGTGATCATAGAGTCCCCCGACGGTCATTAAGGGGAAGGCGTTGCGCACTTTCCGGAAGGAGCCCAGATAGGTTTTATTGTCCAAATCGGAGGGTTTGAACTGGTGGTGGTCGGGCTCAGAAGAATCCAGCCACCAGCCGTCCATGCCAAGGGAAAAGATCCCGGCGTTCAGGTGTTTCCAGTAAATATCGCGGGCTTTGGGATGGTAAGGGTCGTAAACCCTGACTCCGGAGGGATAGTCGAAGTTTGGTGGCCATCGGTCCGACCCCGACAAGGGCCAGGTGGTGAAATCCATCAGCGCGCCAATTTTTTCCAAATCCCGGTAGGGTTTGGTATGGGGCCCAAAGGAGTTCCAGATGGAAATGGCCATGTGGGCGTTTAGTTGATGCACCTCGTCGACCATTCGCTGCGGGTTGTTGAATTCGGGCGTCAAAAATTCCATGGCATTCCACAGGTAATTGTTTCCCCAGTACTGCCAGTCCTGGATAATCCCGTCGATGGGAACGCCCAACTCCCGGTATTTTTTTACGACATCCACCACCTCTGTCTGGCTTTTGTACCGCTCTTTACTTTGCCAGTAGCCATAGGTCCAAAGCGGAAACATCGGGGCTTGGCCTGTCAGGTCGCGCATTCCCCGAATGACGCCATCGGCATTGGCCCCGTAAAGAAAATAATAATCCATCCCGTCTCCGACTTCGGATTGAAAGGTGGTACTGCTTAGGGTATCTGAAAACAAGGTAGGGGAGTAGTTGTCCCAGAAAACCCCGTAGCCTTTTACCGATTGGAAAAAGGGAATATAATCATCGGTGTTGCCCTGGATCATATGCAACGTCAGGTTGCGTTGAACCATTTTACCGGTCTGTTGCTGGCCCAGGCCATAAATGGCTTCGTCGTTGTCCAGAGTGAATGCTTGCCGCACCTGAAAGGTTGGGTTGCCTGAATCGTTAAAAGGGGTAAAGGTGGCGCTCCCGGCTTTTTCGCGCAAGAGCAGGGCGCCGGCGCCGGAATAAAACGATATTTGCCCCGATTGAAGATCCAGGCTGACCGTCAGGTTTTCGGTTTTCAAATGAAGCGCTCCGGACTGTTGCTTTGCGCTGAAAGCCGTTTGTTGCGGTGTTTTTATAACCGAAAGGCTTTCTTTTGAAAAAGGGCGGCCCTCGGGGGCTTTGATTATCCGGACAATGGAGGGGCTGAAGAACTGAATTTCCAGGTCGATTTGGCTAATGGTTGCTTTTATTCCCGATCCCGTTTTTTGCCACGTTTGAGCCTTCAGGGGCGAAAGAAATAGAACCAAAATAATCGCTAAAATTAAAACTTGTTTCATTACGCTATTCATTGTTGAATACTAAGCTTAGCCACTTTTAAATCCTTTGCAGCGGAGCTGGCGCCATACCATATTTCATATTCCCCCGGCGTTACCGCCATGCGCATGCTGGCTTCGTCGTAAAACTCAAAGGAGGAGTAGGGCAGGTGAATGGCGGCGTTGACCGTTTTTCCAGCGGGAATTTCGATCCGTTGAAACCCGCGCAAGGTGTTGAGAGGGCCGTTGGCGTCGTTCACTTTGCGGACGTACGCCTGCACGATTTCCGTTCCGTTTCGGGCGCCAGTATTGGAAACAGGGACTTTCAGTTCCGTTGCTTCGCCGTTTTTAACAGCCGGTTTGCTGAGCTGGGCTTCTCCAATGGTAAAGGAGGTATAACTTAGCCCGAATCCAAAGGGGAATACGGGATCGGAAGTCAAGTACCGATACGTTCTGCCTTTCATGGAATACTCCTCAAAATCAGCTAACTGGGTGGTGTCTCTATAAAAAGTGACGGGGAGTTTGCCCGAGGGGTTGTAGTCTCCAAACAATACATCGGCAACCGCTTGTCCGCCCGACTCGCCGCCGTACCAGGCCTGAAGGATAGCGTCGCAACTGGCCGTTTCCGGCGCCAATCCGATAGCGGACCCGGAGCAATTGACGAAAATGACCTTCTTGCCGGCAGCTTTAAGGGCTTTCAGGCAGTTGCGCTGTACCTCCGGGAGTTGAATATCGGTGCGGTCGCCTCCTTTAAAGCCGGGAAACGATACAGGCATTTCCTCCCCTTCGAGCAAGGTGGAAAGGCCGCCTGCAAAGACCACCACGTCGATTCCCTGGAGTTGCTGGATGAGGCCGCTGAAATCGATGTCCAGTTCTTTACCAAAATCGAACTCGATATTGGCTTGCCAGTTGTTGAGTTGGGCGTACCGGATTTCTATTTTGTATTTAACCCCCTTCTCCACCTGGAAAGGAACCCGGGAGGGCAAGGTTCGCCAGTTGTTATATCGCTGAACCAGCTTCCCGTTGACGAAAAGCTGAAAAGCTCCGGTAGCGCCGCATTTGAAAACAATTTCTTCGGTCTGTCCGGCCACGAATTCGGTCTCGTATAAAGCGGAAAAGTTTTCCAGCTGAACTCCGGAAGCAAACTCGTGCTGCCCTGCCGTGGTTAGCTTGATTGGATTTTCAAGCTGGTCGATCGCTACCATTTCGCCTTTTCTATCGCGGTTGTTCCAGTAGGTGGCCTTGAATCCCTTTTTTCCTTCGAATGCGCATTGCCCGAAATAGCTTTCCGTCACTTTGTTTTCGACCAAATCGCAGGCCTTGTCGTACCAGATTGCCTTTTCAGGGAGTTTGGATTTGATCCCATCGAGGATGGTAATCGTTCGAATGGGTGTTCCGTTGTAATTTCCCCACAGCATGGGTTCGTTATCGGCATTGGGACCGATCACGGCGATTTTTTTGGTCGTTTTGGGTAAGGGGAGGACATTGCCCTTGTTCTGTAGCAGGGTCATGGACTGGAGGGCCATATCCAGGGCCAGCTTTCGGTGGTGTGCGTTATTGACGATGGATTTGGGAATTTTTGTCCACGGCACGTCCGCTTCGTTATCCATTTCGCCCAGTTCAAACCGGGCAGCGAGGACCCGTACTAACCGGCTGTCGATCACCTCTTCTTTGATCAGCCCTTTCTTTACCGCTTCGGGCAGGTTTTTGTACGTATATCCTTCCCACATGCATTCCACATCGGTGCCGGCTAGCACGGCTTTGGCGGCGGCGTGCATCGCATCGGAGGAAACCTTGTGGCTGGTATAAAAATCGCCGACCGCCCCGCAATCCGAAACGACGACGTATTTAAACCCCCAATCCTCCCGCAGGATGTCTTGCAGGAGCCGGGAATTTGCGCAGCAGGGGTCATCATCGATGCGCTGATAGGCGCACATGACCTGGCGTACATCGGCTTCCTGCACCAGGGCTTTGAACGCAGGAAGGTACGTTTCCCAAAGGTCGCGTGGATCCACCTGGTTGAGGTTCAGGGAGTGCCGGCTCCACTCCGGCCCGGAATGGACCGCAAAGTGTTTGGCGCAGGCCAGCAGTTTTCGGTATTTGGAATCGCTTGGGCCTTGCAGTCCCTTTACGACGGAAACGCCCATGCGGGAGGTCAGGTAAGGATCTTCTCCGTAGGTTTCCTGGCCGCGGCCCCAGCGGGGATCGCGGAAAATGTTGACGTTGGGCGTCCAGACCGAGAGGCTCAGAAAGCGGCGGTTTTCTTTCCCGCTTCGAATGGCATCGTGGTACTTGGCGCGGGTTTCGTCGGAGGTGGCCGAAAAGATTTGGTACACCAGCGAATCGTTAAAGGAAGCAGCCATGCCAATGGGCTCGGGAAAGACGGTGACGCTATCGTTATTGGCCAGGCCGTGGAGGGCTTCGCTCCACCAATTGAATTTTTTAATTCCCAAACGAGGGATGGCCGGCGATTGGTCAAACATCAAGGAGGCTTTCTCCTCAATGGTTAAGCGCGACAGGAGATCTTTCGCCCGTGCTTCCGGGCTTAAAGCCGGATCGTTGAACGGGTAGGTTTGAGAGAAGCCCTGAACCGCGGCGAGGAGGATCAGGAAGAGGAAATAAGCTTTCATTTTAATACGGATTAAATGAGAAAGTTATGACCGATCGCCCTCTTTGGCTGCCCTTCAGGCGCAATGAAGGCGATTTATTTTCAATCGATTCCATAAATCGGTCCGCGTTAAGAGGGTATGGTTTAAGCAGTAGACGATAAACGGGTACGGAGTAGACATTGGGCAGCAGCAGCGCACGATACAATCGATTGCAAAAAAAGAAAAAAGAATTTGTACTTTTTAAAGAGGAGGGGTTACTTGTTGTGATAAGCCCCCTTTTCTTTTCCGGAAAACTAAAATACCTCTGAAAGCAAGCTATCCGGTAAATCCTGAAAACAAATAGGACGGGTAAACCGGTAAATCGCCGTGGTACCTACCGAAGTGCTGCCGGAATTGGTCGTAGCGGGAAATGGCCCGCCATGCACCATCGCCGGACTGACTTCCACGCCGGTTGGGAACCCGTTAAAAATTAACCTTCCCACTTTCTGGGTCAAAATATCAATTAATTCGATGTATTCTTTTATGTCCTCCTCTGTTGCGTGGATGGTAGCCGTCAGGTGCCCTTGAAGGCTATTGGCAAACGCTAGTACCGACGCTTTATCCTCTGCGATAATACCAAGGGTGGAAGGGCCAAAAACCTCCTCGGTGACCTTAGGCGCTGCGATAGCATGAGAAACCGTGGTGCTTAACAAGGTGGGCGCAACGTCATTAGTTGAATTCGGCGTAATCAGGGTAATGCCTTCTTGAATTTGCAAATCCTGAATTCCGTCCAGAAACGCCTGACGGATTCCTGAAGTCAGCATGGCCCCAACGGATAGTTTACTCAGATGCTCGGCAACCGCCTTCAGGAAGGGCTCGTCGGATTTGAGGGCGACAAACAACCCCGGATTAGTACAAAACTGCCCCGTTCCAAGGGTCACCGAATTAGCGAAAGCCTGAGCTAAGGCACCGGCGTTTTTCTGCAAAGCCCCCGGAAGGAAGAAGACTGGATTGGTACTGCCCATCTCGGCGTATACCGGAATGGGCTCCGGCCTGCGCACGGCAAGATCGTACAAGGCTTTTCCACCCCGGTAGGAACCGGTAAATCCTACCGCTTTAATCAGCGGATGCTGCACCAGCTGCATGCCTACCTCGTGAGAAATGCCGTGTACCATAGAAAATACGCCATCGGGCATTCCCGTGCGGGCGGCCGCTTTCAAAATGGCCCGGCCTGCCAACTCACAGGTAGCTGGATGCGCCGGATGTGCCTTGAATACGACCGGGCAGCCGGCGGCGAGCGCGGATACGGTATCTCCTCCTGCAACCGAGAAGGCCAGGGGAAAATTACTTGCCCCAAAAACGGCAACAGGGCCAATGGGAATTTGCACTTGCCGCAGAGCCGGCTTCGGAAGCGGCTGGCGCTCGGGCTGAGCCGGGTCTATGATTTCGTTTTTCCACGTTCCATCCCGGAGCATGGCAGAAAAAAGACGCAACTGTCCAACGGTTCTGCCCCGTTCCCCGGTCAACCGGGCTTCGGGCAACGCCGTCTCAAGGCACGCGGTTGCAATCAATTCGGCGTCTAATGCCAATATTTCTTCTGCAATAGCATCCAAAAAAAAGGCCTTATCCGCTCCTCCGGTTTTGCGGTACGTTTGGAACGCTTGCTCTGCCAAAGCCGCCGCCTGATCAATTTCTGAGGCGTCCGCTTCATAAAAAACAGGGAGGAGCGGCGCGCCAGTGGCCGGATTAAATCCCGTAAACGATTGGTTTCCGGCTTGCGACAAGGTATTGCCAATCAATTGCTTACCTGTGATTTCCATTAGGCTGCTATGTTTTTAAGGGTTCCGTCCGTAATTTTAAATAATTTCATTCAGGAAAATCAGGAATTAAAGGAAAAAACAAAACACAGACACAAACCCGCCATTGGTTCTCCGTTGGACCTTACTTTTTTACCGATTGGGGCGGTCCCAAATAGGAGTCTGTATTGGCTTCTTCTTTTTTCAAAACGATTTTTTCCAGTACCAGGCCTGGATCTACCAGGTGGTATCGGATGGTGTGGATGCCGGCAGAAAGCTCCTTTTGCACAATGGTCTGCTTCATGATATTGTCGGTTGCCGAATCATTCCACCATTTCGGGTAGGTCCAATCGGCTGCTTTTGCGTCTTTGTGCAGGTTCATTCGTTGGGGCTCGCCCCCATCTATGGAGAAGGCGTAATCCAACCCGTCGTCTTTTTGATAATTGAGGGTAGGGGAAAACCAGGCTTCCAGGGAATACTTGCCCGTGTCGAGCAGGCAAACCTGGTATTCCAGATAAGGGCTGCCGGGTCCTGGCGTTTGCCTCGGAGCCGTTACTGGCCTGGCAGTAACCGCAGACCCCGTGCGGCCTAAGTTTGGAATGATTTCCCAGGCAATAGGATTCGCCTCTTTCTTTTGCTGGAAGCTCGCTGCGTCGATGCTTACGATGCCATTGTTTTCGATAAATCCGGAAGGTTTTTCAGGCATATTAGCGCGCAAAGGAACCTTTATGGAAATATCGCGGCCTGAACCACCGGAAAGCACGATTTCCCCTTCCAGTTGTCCCTTGGGCGCCTTGGCCCAATCGATACTTACGTAGACCTTTTCTTCGTACTGCACTGTGCCGGATTTAGCCGACAGCTTAATCCAGTCGTTTTTAGCAATTATCGAATAGTTAAGCAGCTCTTTCCCGGTGTTGTAAATTTCGATATAGTAAGTTTGGTTGTTCACCGGGTCGAAGGGGGTAAAGCTACGGCTCGGAAGGCTGAACCGTCCCCGGCGCATCACAACCGGACTTTCCAGGGTGAACCCCATTCCTGGAGCAGCTTTAGGCTGGATATACGACACTTCGGGCATTTTGTTGACCGCGGGATCGTTCCAACTGATGTGCCCCATATGGGTTTGTTCCATGATGTGGTTCCATTTGCCGTCTGCAAATCCATTGTGTTTTTGGGTGAGGGCCTCATCGTTAAAGAACAGGTCTTTAACCTTGTCTGCGTAGTAATTCGTGGAGGCCCTGTCCTGCATGCGGTAAAGCCTGTTTTTGGCAGCAGCAACGTACATGTCATTCAGGTTGGCGCAAGCGGCAACCGGGTATAAAACGAGTTGGAAATACGCATCCTGCGCTTCTGGAGGCAATTGCTTTCCGATCGCTTTGGCTTTTTCCATTAGCGCGTTATAGTCCCGCACCACGTTTTCAGCCTCATTAAAATTGGTCAGGCTGTAGGTGGTAGGTTCCAATAATTCCGGTTTTCTCCGGGCATTGTATTTGGTATAGGCTGCCAGGATTTGGCCGATTTCTTCGGCAAAATACCCGCCAAACTGAGCGTCCGCCCACTTGGTGTAATACCCTGGAAGGTCGTTGGCGGTCATGTTATCCGGATTCCAGGCGTAATCCAAAAAGAAATGGATAGGGAGATCCATGGGTTTGAGGTCGCCTACATTCACCAACCAGATTTCCCGAACCCCATACGCATACGTAAGGCGCAGTTGCTCCCAGGTTTTCTCGATTTGGACGGTGTTGAGCCATTTATAACTTCTGGGGCCGCCAACGAAATCAAAATGGTAGTACAATCCGTAGCCGCCTTTGCGGGGCTTGGCGTCTGCAGCGGGTAGAATCCGCACCCGCCCCCAGTTGTCGTCGCAGAACAGCACGAGGATGTCGTCGTCCACGCGCATGCCCTTGTCGTAGTAGTCCTGAACCTCCTTGTAGAGGGCCCATACCTGCGGCGTTTCTTCAGCCGGTTTCCCGGTTACCTCCTCAATAATTTTTCGCTGGTCCTTAACAATCTGCTCCAGCAGGCCGATATTGGTCTCCGCGCTCATCGCCTCGTCGCCGTCTCCTCTCATCGCCAGGGTAACGACCTTTTCCTGGCCTTTGGTCCGTTCCATACCTTGCTTCCAAAATTGGCGAAGCGTATCGGCGTTGGTTTCGTAGTTCCAGGCGCCTTTTCCATGGCGTTCCCATTCCACGTGTGCGCGCATGAGGGGTTCGTGGTGGGAGGTGGCGAGGACCACCCCCATTTCGTCGGCCATAGGCGCGCTTAGGGGGTCATCGTCCCAAAGGGATTTGCCCCACATGGCAGGCCACAGGTAGTTCCCTTTCATCCGAAGGATCAACTCGAATACTTTTTCGTAGAAGAGATGGTTCAGTCCGCCGAATTTTTCCCTTGCCCAGCCGGCTAACGCGGGGTCTTCGTCGTTGATAAAGATTCCCCGGTATTTGACCTTGGGTTCGCCTGCAGTATGCATACCCGCTTTCACATAAATGTTCTTGCGGGATTTTATGGGCGCGTCCGCCCACCAGTACCAGGGAGAAACGCCCATTTTTTCGGAAAGCTCAAACATGCCAAAGATGGTCCCCCGTTTGTCGCTTCCAACGATGACCAGGGCGTTTTCGACGCCCTTCATCGGCTTTTTGACCGGGATGATGAAGAATTGTTCCCGTTTGCCCTTCAGCCCTGAAACGGCAATCTTACCTTTTTTTGCTAATTGATTGATCAGGCTGCTTTTCCCAAGGGTGCCTACAATAACCAGGCTTTTAGATGGGTGCTCGTTGCCAAGGACCAACTGGGCTTCCTTCCCGGACACCCGGCTCAAGTCCTTTTGAAAAAACCCGGCAATTTTTAGCACCCCTGGAAAATCAGAGGCACTCACCAGGATACTGCCAGGAATACCATTTTCAACTAACGCAAATTGGCCTTTTTCTTTATTGGTTGTTAAAAAAGAAGCTTCGGGGAAAGCCGCTTCGGTAGCAATAATTTGGACACGCTCGAAACGGCTATTATTACTTACCTGAACAGGTTTGGATTGGCCATGGGAAATCGTAAAAAATAGCACAAAAACGCCAGCGAGCGAACCACGTCTGAACAAAGGAAGATTTTTTGTTTTCATCGGGAATGCGTATTAGGAAGCTATTAGGATTAAAATTACGCACAACTCCGCGCAACAAAAAAACCTTTGAGACTGTCTCAAAAGACCGTCTTCGCCCCTGGCGACCAAAAAATATTTTCTTTTTTCAATTCTAATTAAAAATTGCAGAGCAATTTTTAATTAGAATTGAAAAAAGAAAATAAAATTTCATGCCGGTGGCAAAGATTGGTCTTTTGAGACAGCCCCAAAGGTTTTGGTAACAGTTCCGGTCATGGTATTAGTTATACCCCGGATTCTGATACGCTTTCTTTTCGTCAGCGGTCAATTCCATCCCATCTAGCTGGCCTTGAGGAATTGGGCGCAGATAGTGGAAGGGCTGAATGTCGCGCGTGTATTTTACGGGCGTATGGTCGCCTTTGGTGGGTCCGCAGATTTCAAACGAACCAGCCAGTTCGGCCCATTTCTGTGTGCGGGCGAGGTCAAACCAGCGGTAGCCTTCGGCATAGAATTCACGCGAGCGTTCTGCCAGGATGAAGTCGATGTCGATGGTTGTTGGCGTGGCGGCCATCATCTCTGCGCTGCGGTCTTCGGCTTTGGCTTTGTTGCCGTTGTTGTCCCAACGCCATTTACCGGCGCGGGCGCGGAGTACGTTCACCAATTCTCTGGCGGATTTGCCCGCTTTGGTGGTTGCGCCTTTGACAGCTGCTTCGGCGGCAGGATGGCGTCTCCAGGGCGGACCTCCAGGTTGTTGGCATTGTATAAAACGGCATTCGTAACGCCGCCTTTGGGCCAGTTGCCGCGGTAGGTGGTGGTGAAGGTACCGTCGTAGCGGGAATCGTTCGTCTTGTCGGCAAAGGTTTTCTCAATGACGTTGATCGTGGGGCACATCCGCGTCCAGGGGCGGCCCAGATGCTGTTCTGCTTCGCGTTGGACGGAGCTAATAGAGCCGGTTCCGTCTGATTTGGAATAGCTTCTGAGTTCGGTATAGTTCCAGGTCATCATCCAGACGGCGAAGTTATCGGGAGCGCCGCCGCCGCCAAACGTAAGGCTTCCTCCGTTGTATTTCTCGCTAGCTTCGGTGTGGTCGGCATAGAGCAAGATTTCGCTGTTGCGGTCGTTCGAGCCCAGATTCAGGTCGTAGAAGGTGGGTTGGAGTTTGAACGGGCCTGGATTTTCAATAGCGGTAGTCGCCACGTCGTATGCTTGCTGGTAATAATATTGGGCGTTTTTGCCATCGGGATCGGTCCGGGCAGTTTCCGGGAAGGTAGGAATGTTCTTTGGATTCTCCAGCCACCAGGCGTAGGTCAGGTAAGCTTTTGCCAAATAGAGGCGGGCGAGGGTTTTGGTTACGCCGCCGGTGACGCGTCCAACTTCCGGAAGGTCCGTAGCCGCTTTGAGCAGGTCGGGGAAAATGGCCTTGGTGTAAACTTCGGGTACGGTGTTTCGAACGGAGGTTCTCACCGGGCTGGTGTTGAACTTCAGTTCGCCAGAGCCCAGATCGAGGGGTACCCCGCCGAAGGTCTGAACGAGCAGGAAATAGTCGAACGCGCGGAAGAACCGGGCTTCGGCGATGAGGGCAGCTGAAATACCGACATCCTCCGCATTTTCAATAATACCGCTGGCGGTGTTGATGTTCGAAAAAGCCGTGCCCCATAATACGTCGCTGCGGCTGCTGGTCGAGCTGAGGGTTCCTACGCCGGAAAGGTCGGCGTCCTTAAAGTTTCCATCGGCGCTCTGAGCCCAGGTGGCTTCATCTGTACCCGTTTGGGTGGAATTATAGTAGTAGGCCTGCCCATAGATATAGCGCAAATGCGCGTACAGGGAAGTGATACCACCTTGAACCCCTTTTTCAGTCTTGAAAAAACCAGGCTCAAAAATGCTGCGCGGCTGCTCTACCAAAATATCTTCGGAGCAAGCGGCCATGAGCACCGTGAGGACGAGGGTCCCCAAAAAAGCTTTTATATGAAATCGTTTCATGGTTAATCATTTTATTAATTAGAAGGTGACATTAAGACCAATCAGGAAATTGCGGGTGGTCGGCGTGTTGGTACCGATAACCAAAATACGGCTTTGGTAACCAGCTACGGCTTGGTTTTGGTTGCCATACGAGTTGGTTTCCGGATCCATTTTGGATTCTTTGTAGTAGGGCGAGAACAGGACGAACGGGTTTTCTACCACGGCATAAACCCGCATCCGGTTAACGAGGCTGGAAGACTTCAGCAAGGCGTGTTTGAGATCGTATCCAAGGGTAATCGACCGCACTTTGAGGAAGGTGGCGTCGAAATAACCCAGCGTAGAGCCGTACTTGGGATTATCGCCACTTGCCAGACCTCCTGGTTTGGGGTACTTGGCATCGGGGTTCTCTGCCGTCCAGTAATCCACTTTTACGTTGTTTCTCCGGCCGCTCATCAGGTTGAGGTAACCGCCCGATCCATAGAGGGTACTAACCAGGGTACCGCCGCTTTGGAAAACGCCAACGGCGCCCAGGTCAAATCCTTTATAGGTGAGCCGGGTGTTGAAGCCCCCCTGGAAATCAGGATTCACGTCAATGATTTGCCGGTCATCAGGGCCAATCCGCCTTACGGGGGACCCATCGGCATTAAATCCGCCTGTATATTTCACCTTGATCATACCGACGTTTCCGCCGGGTTCGTATACCGTCAGGAACGGATCTTCATCCTGCCAAAGTCCTATTTTCTCGTAGTCAAAGATGACGTTGATCGGATGCCCCACAAACCAGGCATTGCCTTCATTTCGGGTTTGCCCGGAAGCCAGGGCGACCAATTCGTTTTTGTTCGAATAGACGTTGATGCCCGCTTCCCAGGTTAAGCCGCTATTGCTTTTAACAAGGACCCCATTCAGCGAAACTTCCACCCCGGTGTTTTTTGTTTCTCCAATGTTAGCTGTATAGCTGCTCACCCCAGAGGTACTGGGCAGACCTACGCTCAAAAGGATGTCCTTGGTATTCGTGACATAATACTCTACCGTACCCGAAAGGCGGTTGTTGAACAGGTCAAAGTCCACGCCGACGTTGGCGGTATTCGAGAATTCCCAACCCAGGTTGGTGTTCGGCAATTGAGTGACGAGATACCCTGTTACAAAAGCGCTGCCGAAGTTGTAGTTCCGGGTTCCCAAAGCGCCAAGGGTAGCGTAGGGGTTGATCGCCTGGTTGGACGTTTGCCCCCAGCCGGCGCGCAATTTCAACCGGTCGATCACTTTTACCCCCTGCATGAACGGTTCTTCGCTGATGTTCCAGCCAGCCGAAACAGCAGGATAGGTATGCCATTGGTTTCCTTTGGCAAGGCGGGACGAGGCATCGGAGCGCAACGTGGCCGTCAGCATGTAGCGGCCATTGAAGGAATACATTGCGCGGCCCATATAAGAAATCAATCCGCTCTCGTTGAAGTTGCCCTGGCCTAAAGTAACTTCGCCCAGCGCCTGTCCGAGGTTATAAAACTGGAACGCGTCGGAGGGAATGTCGCGGGCGCTCGCGGAAGAACTGTTGAACCGGTCTTCCTGAGCAGAATATAACGCGGTCAGGTTCAAATTGTGTTTGCCGGCAAAGATGCGGTCGTAGGTCAGCACGTTTTCAATCACCCAGCTGGTAAAGAGCGAGTTGTTAATAGAAGCAGAAGACAGGGTAGTTGGGTTGGTGTTAAATACCCCTTCTCCCGTGTAGCCGCCGCCGGTGGAGATGCGGTAGTTCAAGCCGGCATTAAGGCGGTATTTCAAGCCTTCGATCCCGGGAATTTTTACTTCTCCATACAGGTTATTGGTAGAGCCAAAGTTTTTGCCTAAGTCGATCCAGGAATCGCCTAGCCCGTCCATGGTTTCCTGCGTGCGGACCCAGTTTTCATCGAGGGCCATCCTGACGGTTCTTTTCAGCGTGCCGTCTGCGTTGTATGGGTCGGCAATCGGAGTGGTACTCAAGTTTTGGTAAAGGTCAAAACCATTGCCCAAAGAACGGGTGTAACTGGTATAGGTGTTAATACCAAAGCGGAACAATTCGCCAACCTCCTGATCGATAGAGCCGTTCAATGAAAAACGCTCGAATTCCTGACCTGGAAGCACTGCTTCTTCCTTGTTGTACCCGAAGCCAAAATTGTAGGAGCCGCGTTCGGTGCCGCTCGTGATGCTCAGGTTCTGGTTGGAGTAAATTCCGGTCCGGTACAGGGCGTCCTGCCAGTCAAAATTCACCGCGTCATTTTCATCTACTCCATTGGAATACAGACCGGCGGCTTTGCGAAGCGCCACAAATTCCGGACCATCCATCATGGGGTACTTGGAGAAAACTTCTTTAGCGCCGATAAAGCTATTGTAGCTAACCCGGGCTTTTTGGCCTTTTTGGCCTTTGTAAGTGGAGATCAGGATAACCCCGTTGGCGCCCCTGGAGCCGTAAATGGCGGTAGCGGAAGCATCCTTGAGGATGTCAATGCTCTTCACGTCGCCTGGGTTAATGTCGGCAAACGACCCGGCAAACGGAATGCCATCCAGTACGATTAAGGGGTCGTTGCTGGCCGTCAGCGAGCGGGAGCCGCGGATACGGATTTGTGTCGACGCGCCGGGTTTGGTGTTCACCTGCGAAATCTCTACGCCGGGCAAACGGCCCTGCAGGGCCTGGGAAACGTTGGACGAAGGCACTTCGCGCAACATCTCGCCGCCCAAGGAGGCCACCGAGCCGGTAACGGCTTCCCTTCGCTGGGCGCCATAACCCACTACAACCAATTCTTGTAACATGACCGTTTCAGGCGTCAGGGTGACGTTGAGCGGCGTGTTGTCGTTAACGACGAATTCCTGGCTTCCATAGCCGGTAAACGAAATGACCAGGGTGCTTCCTCTGGGCGCTTCCAGCGAAAAGGCGCCGTTGAGGTCCGTTACGGTCCCTGTTGACGTGCCTTTCACGACAACCGTTGCACCGGGCATGGTCAATCCGGTTTCGTCTTTAACAACGCCTTTGATCATAAGGTCCTGGGCTGCCATCGATGTAAATCCTAAGCCGGTGATAGCCAGGAACGCGCATAAGGCGACGCGCTTCAACAGGCTCCGGCTGCTCTCAACAGAACGAAGTATGCTCGGGGAAATGAGCAGATCCTGGGCTGCCTTCCATAGGCGGCCTGGTCTCGGAAAAGGTTGTGAGTTGTTTCGCATTGCTGTTTTTTTTGTCAGTTAGTTTCCGAATATTATTCAGCCTAGCCAAAGGTAAGCAAACGAATCTGTTTTTTGAAACCGATTGCATAATTTTTTTTTATAAAAAATCAAACCGCGCTCCACCCCAAAAGGGAATGAGGGGCAAGACCTGATAAATCAACCGTTTTGCCCTGTAGGTGGATTAAAAGGCGCGGAAGGCGGCCAAATGCAGGAGGGGATTCCCGGGGTTTTGAGGTTTTTTTCCATAATCTAGCGGTATGCCCCGATACCTCAGGGTCTTGCTATCCCTTTTCGGGGGCTTTCAGGGGTAAGGGTACGTGCAAAAAAGGAAGAAGACTGGGTCTGTCCGCCCCATAAGAAAGCAATCGGTTTAAGTTTTTCAATAAAGTGATATGCAGGTATTTGTAGTTAAGAGTTTACGGCAAAAAAACGATTTTTTGGAGTATCGGTTTTTTGACCAAGAACGGGCCTGTCTCAAAAGATGGTTTTTGCCCAAGGCCGTAAAAAAGAAAATAAAATTTCACGCAGGGAGCAAAGAACGGTCTTTTGAGACAAGCCCAAGGGCTGAACTCAGCGAGCAGCATCTACCATTTCTCTTTGGAAACCTCCGGCCAGACACGTTCTGCGTAAATGCGGTTCACTGCGTCCATTTGCTCCATCGTTAAATCCGGCAACCCGGCCGGCTTCAAATTGGAAACCACCTGATCCGGCCTCGACGCCCCGGGAATCACGCAGCTTACTTCCCGGAACATTAAAATCCATTTTAGGGCAACGGGGGATAAATTGGGCTGGTCCGGGAACACCTTTTTTAACTCCTCCACGGCTTCCAGCCCCCTGGAGTAGCTCACCCCGGAAAAGGTTTCGCCTTTGTCGAAAGCTTCTCCGTTTCGGTTGAACGTGCGGTGATCCTGCTGGCCAAAGGTAGTGGCGTGGGAATACGTTCCGGATAATAACCCACTGGCAAGGGGTACACGGGCGATGATCCCGACGTTTTTCTTCGCCGCTTCGGCGAAGAAGTGTTCAGCCGGACGCTGCCGGAACATATTGAAGATGATCTGCACCGTGGTAACGTTGTCGTATTCAATGGCTTTTAAGGCTTCTTCCACTGTTTCGACGCTGACGCCCAGGTTCAGAATCTTTCCTTCTTCTTTTAAGCGGGCAAATAACTCAAAAATTTCTGGCCGCCGGTAGGTTTCCGTGGGCGGACAGTGCAGCTGGATCAGGTCCAGGGTTTCCAGGCCCATCTTCTTCAGGCTATCCTCGACAAACTGGCGCAACACCCCGGGCTGGTAGGAGGAATCGGTGTGGGGCGACAGCTTTCGCCCGCATTTCGTCGCGACGTAGATCCGTTCGCTGCGGGAGCGGATGAGGCGCCCCACCGCTTTTTCGCTCTCCCCGTCGCTGTACACGTCGGCGGTATCGATGAAATTGACGCCGTTATCGATGGCGGCATTCAGGATCGAATCGGCGAGGGAATGATCAAACGCGCTGCCCCATTTTCCTCCCACCTGCCAGGTTCCCAACCCGATTTCGGATACTTCAAACCCCGTTTTGCCGAGTAGTCGCTTTTTCATTTGTGGTGTTGGTTTTATTAGTCGTACTTGCAATCCCCCCAATACCGGCAAGCCCAGGCGATCCAGGTACTCCAGTTGGGGCCGGTGGTGTGGCCGCCGGCGTGCTGGCGGAACGCTATTTCGCCGTCGCATAAGGCCGTGCCAACCATCGGGAATTGGGAAGTACCCAAATCTTTTTTCCCCAGCAGGGTATATACCGGGCCTGCGTGTACCGCGCCCAGAAACATCCCTTTGGCATCCACCCATTGGCCTTCTACCTGCGGCGACCCCGAGCTGATGAAGACAGGCCTCGGCGCGCACAGCGCGACGAGCTCGTGGGCGTCCACCGGCAGATCGGCGGGGGTGAGGGAACTGGCGTATTTGATGAAATTACCGCAGAACCAATGGTATTCTCCCGTCGAAGCCAGGTTTTCTACCTTTTCTCCAAAATCCCGGCGCAAGATTTTGGCGCCTCCGGCCCCGGAAGAGCCAATGAACCCCAGCGAGATCCTCGGTTCAAAGGCCATGGCCACGATCGCGGCCTTGCCGTAGCGCGACAATCCTTCGATCGCTATCCGCTTGGCGTCGATATCTTTATCGGTTTCAAAATAATCGATGGCTCTGGAGGCGCCCCATGCCCAGGCTCGCAATGCGCCCCAGTCGTCGGGCTTTCTCGGTTGCCCTTTGTTGACCAGTCCGATGATGCCCTGCCGGAGCCCGGCGCCGTTATCTGCCTGGATGCTGGAAGGCACGATGATCGCATAGCCCCAGCCTCTTGAAATCAGCTGCTCTTTCCAATCGGGTTCGGCAGCAGCCATCATGGGATTGGCCGGTGCGCCGGCGGGCGCCCGGAAAGGCGAGCGGATAAACCCGAACTCCAGCACCACGGGAACCGGGCCGGTTGCGCCCGCCGGAGTGGCCACCATCAACTCGATCTCTACGCTGAGTTCGGGGAAAGCGGAATGGTCCACCACTCCTTTTAAATATTTTTCCTTGATGGGATATCTGCCCACTGTGGTGTCCCGTGTTTGTTCTAATATCCAGGTAGTTGCCGGGATTTTTGCCGGAAGGCGGCCATAGATTTCCCGTTCAAAATCATCCACGATTTCCGGGCGGCGTTTTGCCCACCAATCGGCCGCATTTTTTACGGCTACTCCATTTTTCAACCTCAGTGGGTCCGGAAGCGTATAAGGGGGGACTTTCGATTCGTACCGATTGGCGGCAGTGGGGGAGGAGGGATCCCCAGACGCCCCATTCCGGTTGGGCGCGGTGATGCCCATCTGCGCTTTCATCAGCGCGTGATCCTGGGCGGTGAGCTTGGCGAGGCTGTCGCGGGCAGCTTGCGAAAACTGGGCATGCCCCAGCTGGGAGGCAATGAGGAAGAGAAGGAGAACGAGACCTTTTTTCATGCCGGTATGCGTTTGGTTTTCGAGGGCGCCAGGCCAATCAAAATCGGCGTTCAGCGATTTTGCCCAAATTACAACCGATTGCGTAAAAGTAGTATAGTCTTCCGTATGTTTATTTCCACTCCCCGGTTACTATGGAAATGCCTTTTTCGGCTACCGCTGCTGAAAGGATTTTGGGGGATAATCCGGCTGGTTTGACGGGGGTAAGACGCACCTCGTACCCGCCGGGTTCCAGAACAAACGTGCGGGGATTAGAAGAGGTCGCTTGGTAAGTTCTGCCAGCCGCAATTTGTTCGCCTGTCTTTTTTGAATAAATGGCGATGGTCGCATCGACCAAGCCTGCCCCTTGTTTGGCGCCAATTTTCAACTCGCCGGAAACAAAGTTTTGCGAAAGGGAAATCTGGCCTCCTCCTGTCAGATTTTGATTTTTTATGGTAACGGTCGTTTTGTTATTGACTTCCAGCGAGCGAATATTCACGTCGTACAATCCGGGAGGAACGGATAGCCTTGCCGGATTATGCGCGGAGTGGGTATAGGACCGGGTTTGTGCGGCTACAACGGCAGTGCCTGCTTTGTATAAGGTCACAACCGCATCGGAAAGGGCGTTGTTTCTCGTAACCAGGACTTCGAATACGCCCTGGTCAAAATGCACTGTTTTAGCCAGGGTGTCTTCGCCTCCAATCGTCAGTTTTTCCAGGATTTGCATAGCCTGGCCTTCCAGACCCAAGGCGGTCACTTCGGCGAAATACTCTCCCGAGGGCAGGGCCATGACCCGGGGATTGGTGGCCGGGCCGGTATACGTGCGGCCTACCATCACGGCTTTTTGCGGGTTGTTTAAGGAGAACACCTTTATGTTAGCGTCCGTCAGCTTTCCCTCCATGGAGACTTTTACAGACAGGTATCCGCCGATGGGGAGGGGGGCTGTATGGTCTGTTGAAGCGCCTCAGTCAATTCTCCTGCGTTGAAGGCCGGAAGGTATTGGCCGGCTCCGGATTGAGCAATACATTCTAAGGCTGAGATGTCTTTTTCGGCGATCCCAAAACCGACGACATGAACGGTTATTTTTACTCCTTGTTCCCGTGCCGATGCGACTATGTTGCAGGCATTCCCCTCGCAAGTCTCCAGCCCATCGCTTACAAGGATAATAGTAACCGGCGCGCTTTGACTTTTCACCAAATCCAGTGCTTGCTGAAGGGATTTCGCGATAGGCGTTTTTCCTACAGGATTGATGGCTTCAATTTGGGAAATAAAGGCAGGCTTATTCAGGGGGCCAAGGGGCGCGAGGACCTGAATGTCGTCGCAATCGTCTTCACGTTGGTGCCCATAGGCGATCAGCCCTACCCGCGAGCTTCCGGGTAGTTTTTCTGTCAGATCTTTCATGACCGATTTCGCCATGGAGATTTTGAAATCGGGCCCGAGTTTTTGCCACATCGAACCCGAGGCATCGAGAATAAAGAGAAATTGGGCGGGGTTGGAGGTGGGTTGAGCGGCGGAACTATTGGCCAGCGCCAAGAGAATCAGGAAAACCAGCATTCGATTTGCCATGACCGGTGTTTTGGTGATTTTGGGAAGTGAACAAAGTAAATATAGGTAGAATTTTTTGTATTTTCCTTAATTTTATAGATACTATCTATTAAGTTATTATTATTATAGATAATTTATTTGGTTGATTTTTCATTATTTTGTAGCGAACAAAATTCAAATGAAATATGAGCGAACATAAACACCAACCCACAACCAATGGCGCGGCCCACCCAAACGGAGAAAGCAAGTGCCCGTTCTCCAGCGGCATCCTGAACAAAGTGGCAGGAGGAGGTACCTCCAACCGCGAATGGTGGCCCAACCAATTGAAATTGAGCATCCTGCGCCAGCATTCTTCCCTGTCCAACCCCATGGGAGAAGCCTTCAACTACGCCGAGGAATTTAAATCCCTCGACCTGGCTGCCGTGAAACAGGACATTTTCGAGCTCATGACCGATTCTCAGGATTGGTGGCCCGCCGATTACGGACACTACGGGCCGTTCTTTATCCGCATGGCGTGGCACAGCGCCGGCACCTACCGCATCGCCGACGGGCGCGGGGGCGCAGGCTCCGGCACGCAGCGTTTCGCTCCGCTCAACAGCTGGCCCGACAACGTCAATCTCGACAAAGCCCGCCTGCTGCTTTGGCCCGTCAAACAAAAATACGGCCGCAAAATTTCCTGGGCCGACCTGATGATCCTGGCGGGTAACTGCGCCCTGGAGTCGATGGGCTTCACGACCTTTGGTTTCGCCGGTGGCCGCGAAGACGTATGGGAGCCCGAAGAAGACATCTATTGGGGCTCCGAATCGGAATGGCTGGGCGACAAGCGCTACTCCGGCGACCGGGACCTTGAAAATCCGCTCGCCGCCGTCCAAATGGGCTTGATCTATGTGAACCCGGAAGGCCCGAACGGAAACCCGGACCCCATCGCCGCTGCCCGCGATATCCGCGAGACCTTTGGCCGCATGGCGATGAACGACGAAGAAACCGTGGCCCTCATCGCCGGCGGGCATACCTTTGGCAAAACCCACGGCGCTGCCGATCCGGGCAAATACGTGGGCCGCGAGCCTGCCGGCGCCCCCATCGAGGAACAAGGCCTTGGCTGGAACAATACCTTTGGAACCGGACACGGGGAGCACACCATCTCCAGCGGCCTGGAAGGCGCCTGGACGACCACCCCAACCCGGTGGAGCAACAACTTCTTCTGGAACCTGTTTGGTTACGAATGGGAACTCACCAAGAGTCCGGCAGGAGCGCATCAATGGATACCGAAGCATGGTATGGGCGCCGACAGCGTGCCGGATGCCCACAACCCTTCCAAGCGCCACGCGCCGATCATGCTGACAACCGACCTCGCCCTGCGGTTCGATCCCGCTTATGAAAAAATTTCCCGCCGCTTTTTCGAAAATCCGGACGCCTTTGCCGATGCCTTTGCCCGGGCGTGGTTCAAGCTGACCCACCGCGATATGGGGCCTCGCGCCCGCTACCTCGGACCGGAAGTGCCAGGGGAGGAACTGATCTGGCAGGACCCGATCCCGGTGGTTACCCATGCGTTGATTGACGCGCAGGATATTGCTGCCCTGAAAAGCCAGGTTCTGGCTTCGGGGTTGTCGGTATCCCAATTAGTCTCCACCGCCTGGGCTTCCGCGTCTACCTTCCGGGGGTCGGACAAGCGCGGAGGTGCCAATGGCGCCCGCATCCGCCTGGCGCCGCAAAAGGATTGGGAAGTCAACAACCCGACCCAACTGGCGAGTGTGCTGGCTACCCTGGAAGGCATCCAAACCACGTTCAATAGCGCCCAAACCGGCAGCAAACGGGTTTCTATGGCCGACCTGATCGTGCTGGCGGGTTGTGCCGGCGTAGAACAAGCGGCCCGGAACGCCGGTGTGGAGCTAAGCGTGCCATTCACCCCGGGCCGCGGAGACGCGACTCAGGAACAAACCGATGTGGAATCGTTCGCCGTCCTCGAGCCGGTGGCCGACGGGTTCCGCAACTACCTGAAAGCCAAGTATTCGGTTTCGGCGGAAGAACTCCTCGTCGACAAAGCCCAGCTGCTTACCCTGACCGCGCCGGAAATGACGGCACTACTGGGCGGTATGCGGGTATTAAATACCAACGTTGACCAGTCGAGCCACGGGGTGTTCACGCACAGCCCCGAAGCCCTGACCAACGACTTCTTCGTCAACCTTCTCGACCTGGGCACGAAATGGAGCGCTGCCTCCGATGCGCAGGACGTATTAGAAGGCCGCGACCGCAAAACCGGCGAACTGAAATGGACCGGCACCCGCGCCGACCTCATCTTTGGTTCCAATACCGAGCTCCGCGCCATCGCCGAAGTGTACGCCGCTTCCGACGGACAGGAACGTTTCGTACGTGACTTTGCCGCTGCCTGGAACAAGGTGATGCACCTCGACCGCTTCGATCTGGCTTGATTGACACTCCAATAGACCAATGATTCATCGAACGCCATGGGGCCGCCTGCTTGCAGGCGGCCCCCTTTTTTTTAAAAACACTACACAGGCGTAAAAAAAAAAGCGGCGCGGCGGCATTGTCGGCGCGTTTTTGTTGGGCGTCCTGGCTTGTGAGCTTGGACCATCGAGTGCTGAGTGGTGCAGTGGACTTAAGGAAGGCCTGGAAAGGGTAAGGAAATCCTCCACTCCACTTATCCTGCCGAGAGATGATAAAAATCAGCAATTGGGTTGTATGGAATCATCTTTTAGGTGTCCTCAAAAGAGTTAAATTTCTTTTTGAAAAAGAGAGGCTTTGAGGAAGTAGACATTTCTCAAAAGTTTTTTTATTACTAAACCATAACCAGATGCTGCGACAATGCGTTCAAAACTCTGCATTAACAAGCCCGCCGGGTCCTCCAGCGGGAAAAAGAAGTTTTCGGAGATTTTTCGGGGGAGGGAAAGCCAGGTATAGAGTAGGCAATGGACATCCTCACTAATGAGAATTGAAGTATTAAGTGAAATGAACGTCAATTTGATTATAAGCTCAACAACATGAATCTAATAACAAACACCGGTATACAGTATTATTCAGTTCCATTGGAAGTCAACTTGAATGACAACTTCAAGATGTATTTCCATGAATGAATTTGACACTGAAGATAACCAACTAAAGTTGGAAATCGCCCTTCTTTTCGGAAGAAGAAGTTTGGGTAAAAAACACGATTTGGCTTTACTCGGCTACGCAATAAACGGAAGCGTAACTGAAAGTTGGGAAACAATCCAAAATGATGAAGATTTTGATCAAGCTCAATCCAGCCCAATTGATACGGAAGAAGCAAGAGATTCCAGGTTGCTTTCCTGAGTCAATAGGAAAAATTAATTGGGAACGATTTGAAAATACTTGGTTTCCGATGCCATTTTTTCTGCATAATGGCAAACAGTCAGAATTTGGGCCGACAAATTGGTGTCGTTTCAAACTAATACCTGTAGAAAGTAGTGGCAGAAGTAGAAAGTATAATATACTGTTGGCTTTTGATACAAGGAGCTGTTTTGAAGAAGAAGAGTTTGAAGAAGAAGATTTGAACGAAACCCCTGTATTTACAAATGCTTCTGAAAAATTAAAATATTATGCTTTGTGCGACAATGAATATAAATTAATCAGCTGTTGTTCCGAAGCATTTAAATGCGATTGGGTTGATAAATATATCCTAAAAAAGTTTCACGTTACAGAAACAAATAATATCAATGATCTGAGATTACAAAACCAAAACTAAATTATTTAGCTCAATACATTTTCATTAACAGGTATATACAGCAATTTGGAAACTTACCAGGATCACTTTATACTCTAATCAAAATGTAGCTATTGTTATGTTGATTTGGTTGTAGATATTGGCAACTCACGCACATGTGCCGTTTTGTTTTGATAATAGTGATTTCACCCAATCAAGCCCTCTGGAATTGCAGGATTTTACTATTCCTGTTTTTGAAGAAAAGCTCAACAAATATAGAGACTCTTTTGATATGCGTTTGGCATTTCGTGAGACCGATTTTGGTGTAAATTCGGACTTGAAAACAGCCGTCAATTTGTCTATCCAAGTATGATACGTTTGGGAAGAGGCCAGTCGCCTGATTAATAAGGCCAATTAACATGAATACAGGCGCCGAAAAACAAGTACATTTTCAAGCTGAGAAAAGTTTTTGTGGGACACAAAACCACAAAAGCAAGAATGGGAATTTATACAATTGGAAGGTGAAACAGCCAAGCCCATTTTACATTGCAGGAATTTCAAATCAATTGAACGAAAGATGGCTCTTTGAACACTGAAGGTAGTGAAATATTTTAATGTACTACTCCTAAAGCGTTGATGACTTTTGCTTTCCTTGAAATTTTAGCCCAAGCAAACATGCAAATCAACTCTTATGAACAAAGAAATCATTGGGGAACGAATCTTTACCGCGAAAAATCGGACGAATAATTGTTACCTGCCCGACGGCAATGTCGAAAATTGAGCAGATAGCATTGCGTAAATGTGCCGAAGATGCTGCCATTATACTCACAGATTTTTTAATGCCTCAGCTAATTCTAAGATGGATGAGAGAGACAGCCGTTCAGGCGTTCAAGTCATCCTTTCCTCTAAAAAACTTTCTGAAAGAAGAAAGACTGAATGGATTTATGATGAAGCTACCGCTGCACAGTTTGTATTTCTTTATGCGGAAATTAAAGAACGCTATCAAAAAAATGTCAAAGACTATTTTGATTTTTACGGAAAAATACGCAATAATTTACAGGATTACGACAAGAAATCTTTAACTGTCGGCTCCGTGGATATTGGCGCAGGAACAACTGATGTAATGATTGCTGCTTATAAATACGATGATACCGCCGGACAATGTGTACACTAACGCCCGTTCCGTTGTTTTGGGAAAGTTTTTACCAAGCGGGAGACGACTCTTGTAAGGAGCTTATCCACCAACTTGTCATTGAAGGAAAATATTCTCCGATAGAAAAAAATAAAATCTATAGTTAATAATCCTGTATGGACATTATGCATAATTTTTTTGGGGCACTCGGTGTTTCATTCCATGATAGACAATTACGCCGTGATTTCAACTTACAAGTATCCGTTCCTATCGTTTTATTTTATCTTGAATTGTTGAATAAAAACAAAGAGGATAGTTTAATTTTATCGTTTGGGGATATTTTGCAAATAATCCGCCAACACAAGCAGTACTCAACCATTTCAAAAGTCATTTCGGATTTGAATTTGAAAATTTACAATGGCAATACGAAAAAAAAGTTCTTTCGGCGATTGTAGAAAAAACCTTTGATTCACTAGTCGGCAAAATTTCTTCGCTCTTTTCGCATCATGCTTACGATATTGTGTTGCTTTCTGGAAGACCTACTTCTCTAAAACCGCTCTCAGATTTATTTTTAAAAAAATATTACGCTATCACACCCAACCGTTTAAAATCAATGAACGATTATCGCGTTGGGCGTTGGTATCCCCAAGATAAACGCCACCCATTTATTAACGGTAACGGAAAATTTATCAACCCCAAATCAATTGTTACTACAGGCGCCTTGATAGGCAAATTGCTGAAAATGGAGGATTAAACGGATTTACATTAAATCTTAAAAATTGAAAAATCCAAATTATTCCAACAACAAACTATTTCGGCAAGCTCAATGATGGCCTAGCTTACACCGATACAATTATTTCGCCAAAATAATCCGGACAACCTTAGAAATTATGTCTCTACCCGTGAATTGGCGTCCGTCAATTAGATATTTCTGCATATCCTTCGCGTCCGTTCTACATTTCTTGATTTTAACGATTTCAAAATTGAAGACCGTGGAAGAGGGCGTTTTGATGATGATATTGATGTCAATACCGTTCAACAAGAAAAAAAAAGAGAAAAAAACCAAATCTTTCGTAATAAGCCACTTAAAATAAGCATTGAACGCGATAAAGATGAAGATATGGAAACATTGCGAATAGAGGTATTACCGATAGCGAAGGCAACCATATCAACAAAAAATTTTATCAGTTTGCAAAGTGCAAAGCATGAGCGAAGTTGGAAATTTCTGGCTCGATTCCGGAACTTTTCTTGTGGCGGTGAATAACTTACAAAATTAAGGAGGAGGACAAAACATGATACAAGATATAAATAAAGCACTCGAATTAATAGAAAAATCCAATACTTGGATAAGAGCTTCTTTGGATGGCAATAAACAAAAAGCCTACCGGAATATGGTCAGTGCCGTCGGAGCTTAAAAAAAAAGGAAAGATGCTCTCGAAGAAACCCTGCGGCTGCAGTATATGGTGAAAGTCAGAAAGGAAAATCCTATCCTGGCATCAGCAGCTTGTTGTCGGTGAGGGCAATCCTTTTTCTCAGTAGATGGCTACCGGCATTTCGTCGACTTTATAAATCAAATTAATCCCAGGGGGCACGATACCGAGTCAACAAGTCTTGTTACTCGATTTTCAACAAGTACAGGATTGGATTGATGATAGGTTTCCTATAAAAGCGACTCTGTTATCACCAACCGATTTAGCTTTGATTCTTTGCGATAGTTACTACAGTGATTTGAAAATCAATCGCTCAACTTTGCGGAGCGAAGCCATTGAAGAAAAAATCAGGCTGTTTGAATCTCGCTTTGCCTCTCGTAGTCGCAGCAATCCATCATAGATGAAGACGCTATAATGGATATGCAGGAGTATTTTAAGATTAATATTTTTGCTAATATCGATCCGATAAAGGATGCCAAATATTTCGAAGAAATTGCTGCTCTTATTCCAAAAATCCAGCCAGGAGAATGGCCTGAGATTTTTTCTGTTTTATGGAACGAAAACAAACCGATTACAGAACTCTATGCTACTCTGATTTATCATCTCGGAATGCTCCATTACGCCAAGGATGTATATCTGCCGATGGAAGCAGTTCTGCGTGACCAAGGAACGTTGCTTGACGTTGACCGGTTGAAAGAAATCTATGAACAATATTCTGGGACCGAGCCTGATTATAAGCCGGATACTTCAGTCTTATATACCGATAATAATAGAAAGGCAAGGGACTTTCGTCTTGCCGTCATTCCCAAAGCCGTTTCTCTGTGCTATAGTTGCAGAACTCGTGTTCCGGTTACCCAGCGATCTGATTGCCAGTAAACCATTTATTGCCAAAAACGATTTACTTGACTTCCCTGGAGCACGCCATCGTCTTGGCAAGGATGAGTCAGATATTGATAACAAAATTATTGTTCAAATGCTACTGCGGGGAAAGTGCCTTTCTGTTCAACAAATATTCCGATTCGTTTAGAATCAATACTTTACTGTTTTGCCACGATACTGTAATGTCCGCACAAAGTGCTATGCCTGAAACCATTAACCGCTGGATTGGAAATATGATTGGAGATACGCCCCAAAAACGCAACGACTATTTTTCACCTATACCAGCGCTATTTGTTATCGCCACAAAATTCAATATTGATTTGAAATTTGATAAAGCAGATGGTCAAGGCCGTCGCAATACATTAGATGCCCGCTGGTCAGTCGCTTTGACAAGGTTCTTGAAAAGAGATTTTGGGCCATGAATGGCTGCACAAAACTGGAGCATCGCTCAACCGAACTTCAAAATATCTATCTTTTAAGGGATTATCATTTTTCTTCTGAAGGTCAGTCAAATATCTTCAGAGGTTATCCACCTCGTGAAATTGAAGAAATTATTCCCAGTTCCTATCCCAATTTCAGGCGGGACCTTCAACAATCATTCATAGAATATCCTTTTTTGTCAGAAGACATTTCAGTAACCCCGAAAAATCTTGGAACAGCGCTGCAAGTCTTAATTGTGACGGTTCACAATTCAGCACGTGACCGATTAACAGTCGCTTCAGAGCAAATTAATGAAGCACGAGGGAAACAATTCCAGTCTGCACTTCAATTCCGTCAGGAAGAACTCGTTGCCGAACTTCTCCAGTTCTTCCACACCGAAGACAAGGACGAAGACCTGAAAAAAGCAAAGGCTACTGCAGGAAATATTCAATACCAGTTGGATACGGCTTTCAGGGCCGAAGGAATAAAACATTTCGGTCCACTTATGAAGGAATTGATGCTTGATGAAGGCTCGGTTCTCGAAGTTTTTCGTAAAAAGGTTGATGATATTGAACACCGTCATGAGTTGATTTTAGATAAGTACAGCACATACAGAATGCAAGTACATGTAATTGAAAACGATACCGCAGATAGCTATTTTGAACGCCTTTGCAAGCATTACGCAAAAAATAACTGATAAACAAAAAGAACAGTTTAGAGCAAAACTTACTGTAAAACAAGTTGATTTAAATGAACTAATTAAAGGAATGTTGATTTAATAAAAGATAACGCACAACAGTTGGCAGAGACCTTAATTGATTATTGGTTTGCACATATTACATTAAATGACAAAACAAACCATTCAGCAGATTTTAGCTGCCGACAATTCTCCTGCGTTACAAGAAATCACAGATATGTTTCAGAAACTTTTCAAAAAGTTGAATATTGCAAAACGAATTGCCGAAAAAATACGCAGATATGTATATGGTCATAACAAAACCGATTTGCCGTATGAAGTTGCTGCCGATATTAGTGCTGAACTGTTAAATAAATGTATTAACACAGTGGGGTTTG
>JADJPL010000003.1 GCA_016713275.1 Haliscomenobacter sp. | reverse complement strand
AGCGCCTCCCATAGCCCTTTATTGTTGAAGGTTAATGTACTGCTTTTGTGGCAAACCAGAAAGCCAGGAGCCAAATTTTTGTTGGCAAATTGCGGGTGCGGGCATCCTGTTCCCGCTCCTGGGCACGCGCACAGAGAAATGGTACGCCTGTCGTCCGCCTCATGCCCACATACAGACAGCTACCCCTCACTTCGCTGCAGGGCAGCCGCTCGCTCTAGCACGCGAGGATAGCCCTGCCGCCAGCCGCCCCCTGCGCCCGGTATTCCGGAAGTAAGGCGCAATGGCCGGCCCGCCTCGCTGCGCTTTGTGTCTAGCTTCTCCTAGGTTTTAAGGACCCTGCAAACGGGTAAAAACACAGGAGTGCGGGCAAGCCCACACTCCTGTGTTAATTTTTTGCAGAAGCAGACTGTATATTCCGTTCCAATGGCAAATCCAGTTTTCAGGGCTTTAAAGAATTTCCTTAAATTCTTGATTGAAAGCCCAGTCTGAATGGGTAAGTTGTCTTTTGCTGGCCAGATTATCGCTGGATCCTGCACTTGACCGTCCCGTCTTTGTACCAGGCAAAGTGCATGTCGTCATTTGAGGAAATACAAATAACATCATTAATGGTTTTTCCCCTCGCCAGTACAAACCGGTAGGGACTTCTTTCATTGGCGAGGTTAGTGCTTTACCTGCACTGACTGTCCCGTCTTTGTACCAGGCAAAGTGCATGTCGCTGTTGGAAGAAATACACAAAACATCTTCCATCGTTTTCCGGCGCCAATACAAATCGGTAAGGACTTCTGCCGTTTGTTAAAGATATTGTAGCCGGTGTCCTGGAGTGTTGTCCCATGCTAACCGTCCCGTCTTTAAACCATGCGAAATGTTGAATATTTTTTCTCAGTTTTTCATAATTCGATGAAATACAAAGTAGATCTTTTTCACTTTTCCCGGTCGGAAAAATATAGGATTTCGGCCCGCTATCTTCGTCAAGGTGCGCACTGTTTCCGATTGTCACCATCCCGTTATACCATGCAAAGTGATATTCATTTGTAGCTGAGAAGTGAAGTTTAGGCTTGATTTGGCCCCAAAGGTTTAAAAAGGAGGAAATCATAAATACTAACAGAATGATCTTTTTCATGCCTGTAGATTTAGATGGTTGGAAAATTAAAACAACTCTCCCGCAGATCCTTTCTGAGGTCTGTTTCGCAATTTATTGCTAAAAAGGATGGAATTCAATGATTTTCATCAGATCTCGGGCGTGCTTTGCCAGGCGCTAACCAATACCCCAAAAGCAAAGCGGGCGCCCTTGCCCTCCGCAGCCCGGAGCCCGTGGGAAACGCCGTTCCCGTTCGAAGAATCAGGATCGCCTTATGGGGTCAACCGCTTGGAATGCAGGATAAACGCAACGTCCGGTGTTCAAAGCGGTTGAAGCCCATAAAGCGAAGGCGTTTGCCACGGAGCGGTAGGGCGTAGGAGCTTTTTTTTTGGTTCTTTTTGGGCGAGCAAAAAGAACAAAACCCCGAAACCGGGGGCAAAAACACCGCAAAAGGAACCATTGAAGGCAGCCCGAGGCAAAGCCCATCCCCTCTTCGCAACCCCGCAACTTTTTTTCACTCCACATCATACGACGCCGGGTCGCGCGACTCTTCTTTTTTGCGCAGGCCGAACTGGTAGCGCACATTGACCCCAAAGCGCTGGTTGTCGTTGTAGCGGTCGCCGATGGTGAAGACGCCGCCCTGGTTGAGGGTGAAGCGGGTGGCCATGGTGCGCAGCACGTCGGTGGCGTTGAGGGTGATCTGGAGCTTGCTCTTGAGCAGGGATTGGTTGAGCCCAAGGCTTAGCTGGCCGAATTGGTCCAGCTCGTAGAAGTTTTGCTGGCCTTTGAGCAGGAGGAAGCCGTTGGCCGTCAGCCTGGTTGTTTTGGTCAGGTTGAGCTGGTGGTAGGTGAAAAAGCGCCAGCTGCCGCGGGCAAAGCTCAGCGGCTGGTTTTCGTACAGTCCGTCGTACTCGTTGTAGTTGTACTGGGCGCCCACCACGAAAAAGTACTTGCCGCCGGGAGGAATGGCCCCGGTAATGCGAAAATACGTCTCCACGTTTTTGCCCACATTGTCCTGGGTGCGCACGAGGACGTTCTCCTGGGCGGGGTCCTGATAGACGACCTGGGAAAAGATGTTGGTGGTCTAATTGCGCCCCACGGCCAGAATGGGCATATCGTCAAAGCTGAGATTGGCTTCGAAGTTGTCGGTAAACTGCGGTTGCAGACCCGGGTTGCCGGTTTCGTAGAGGTATTGATCCACGTAGCGGATGTAGGGGTTGAGGCTCTGATAGCCGGGGCGGTTGATGGTGCGCCGGTAGATGAAACCCCGGAGTGCAAATTGGGCGATTTCGATCACCGGCCAGGCTGAGGTACACGTATGGAAAAAAATCGGCCCGCTTGATGAGGAAGCTCGTATCCGAAGGGATGGTTTGATTTCCTTTCATATGGGTGTATTCCATGCGCGTCCCGGCTTTCAGGGTGAAATTGCCGGGCAGGGTTTTGGATGCCTGGGCGTAGGCTGCGTGGATCGTTTCCCGATACCGGAACGCGTTCGTGCGGGCAGGGTCGCCGACCAACCCGCCGCCGGCGCTCAGGAAGTAATCGGCCTGGCTGTCGTAGTGTTGGTAGGTGCTTTTTAGTCCGGTCTCGACCTTCACCCTACGGGGCAGTTGCAGGGTCAGGTCGGATTGGACGAGCAAAAAATGCCGGGTTTGGGCGTTGTCGCCCTGGCCTTCGATCAGGGCGTTGAAGGGCGTCCGAAAGGCCGACGAATATTCCTGGGCATTGGACCCCGGGAATTGTAGGAATAACTGACCTTGTTTTCCCATTCCGAATCGATGGTGTCGAGTTTGAGCTGCATGCCCAGGTCTTGCTGGATGCTGAAGAACCGCGAGTTATTCTGCGTCGTGTTGTCGTTTTCGGAAAGCCGTATATTTTCTGTTGTCTCCAGCAAATTGAGGTTTTGCGAAGCGGACTTGGAGTGGCTGGCGTTGAAGCGGGCGTCGTAGCTGAGATTCAATCGCTCGTTGGGATCAAGGCTCACCCCCAGGCCCACGAAGCCCTGGTCGCCCGGGCGGCGGGTCCGGGCCTCCTGCCGGAGCAGGGAGTCGGCGGTCACATAGCGGACCGAAGTCAAATCCTCCACCGCATCGCTTTGGCTCAGGTTGGCCCTCAGGTAGTACGTGGTTTTCTCCCCGCTGTCGTTCACGTTGAATCCGGCAAACCGGTTTCCGTACACGCCCTGGTTCATCCCCATGCTGATGGCGCCGGAGCGCCCGAGTTTGACGCCTTTTTCAGCACGACATTGACGATCCCCCCCGAGCTGGCGGCGTCGTATTTGGTGGACGGCGTGCGCAGCACCTCGATCCGCTGGATATTGTCGGGCGGCAGGCTTCGGAGAATGCCGGCAATGTCCTGTGCGCCCATGCGCTGCTCCCGCCCGTTGATGTAGACCACAGCGGGCGTGGCGCTGGTGAGGTAGATATTTCCGTCCTGATCGACAAACAGACCGGGCGTTTTTTCCAGGATCTCCAGGGTGTTGGTGCTGGTATTGGCAATGGGCTGAGGGTCGATAATCATTTTATCGTCCTCCTGGGAGATCAGCGGCCGGCGCGCGGTGACCGTCACGCCCTCCAGGGCGACCGCCTCTTCTTCCATCGAAACAACCCGCTGCAGGTTTTCGGATTTTAGCAGAATCTCCACTTCTTCGTTGCGGTAGCCAACATAACTGACCAGGGCGGAATACCGCCCCGGGGTTAAGCGGGCGAACAGGGCGACCCCATCGGCATCGGTGGTGGAGTACATCACCGCCGAATCCGCAATATGCAGCAGCCGGACGTTGGCCCCGATCAGAGGCTCTTTGTCTTTCGACTGTACCGCTATCCGGAGCGAGTAGTCCTGGCTGAAACCTTTCAAGGAAAAAAGCAGGAAGAACAATGCAATCAGGCGCATAGGAATTTTTTGAAGGGCGAAGGTAGGTTTTCTTTCGTTTCGACAAAAAGACAGGAGAAGCAGGAAAAAGTTGTTTCAGCTGAAAAGAAAAATGATCCTTCCGCATAGGGGGATTCCCTTTCCCATCTCATCTCCTTATTGAAATCACCCGAATGTGCCCAAAGAACGGAGAGGAGTTTCGGCTCCCACACTACTGGACATTTTCGTTTTCCCGGGGCTCAGACCTTCCAGGTTTGCGAAACCTGGAAGGTCTATTTTCCAAAATGTCCAGTAGTGTGACCGGCTCCTCCCCTCCTTTGGTTCCATTCTACCACCTTTTTTACCGGCAAATTGGAGGTTTGTTGTTTTCCTTTTTTGCATGCGTCCATGCAAAAGGGCTGCGCTTTTTATGCTCCCATTAAACACGTTTTGTGCCGTTCGCGCGGGGCTACGCTTTTTGGAGGCCGGAAGGCGCGCGGTGCATGCACAAAACCTGGCGCACGAGACGCATGCCCCTTCACCCGGTTAAGAAGGCGAAAAAAAACGTTCATCACCAAATCACTCAACCTGTTTATGCTTCGCAACATCTTAATTTTCAACCTGTTATTAGCTATTAGCCTGTCTGCCGCAGCAGGGGCGCAAGCCCAAACGATCCAGGCCAGGACCCAAACCATACGGGGCGTCGTGCTGGACAAGGAAGCGCAATTTCCACTGGCGGGCGCCACCATTGCCGTTATGAACACCGATCCCGCGCTGGGAACAGCGACCGACGAAGAAGGCCGTTTCAAACTGGAGAACGTCCCCGTTGGCCGGCACGACCTGGAGATCAACTTTCTGGGGTATGAACCCTACCGCATCGGCAGTCTGATGGTCACCTCTGGAAAAGAAGTCGTGCTCACCCTGGAGCTCGTCGAATCAGCCATTGAGATCCAGGCCATCACCGTAACGGCGGCGGCGGAGAAATCGGGCCCGCTGAACGAAATGGCGGTGGTCAGCGCCCGGTCCTTTTCCGTGGAAGAAACCAGCCGGTACGCCGGGAGCTATTACGACCCTGCCCGGATGGCGCAAAATTTCGCGGGGGTAAGCATGGGCGGGAGCGACGACTTGAGCAACGAAATCGTGGTGCGGGGCAACTCGCCTTCCGGACTGCTCTGGCGCCTGGAAGGCATCGACATTCCCAACCCGAACCATTTTGGCGCCATGGGCAACTCCGGCGGCGCCATCAGCATGCTCAGCAGCAGCATCCTGAGCAATTCCGATTTTTTCACCGGCGCTTTCCCCGCGGAATACGGCAACGCGCTGTCGGGCGTGTTCGACCTGAACATGCGCAACGGGAACAACGAAAAAAGGGAGTTCAGCTTTATGCTTGGCCTGCTGGGCATCGAAGCATCGGCGGAAGGACCGTTCAGCAAAAAATCCAGGGCTTCTTACCTGGTCAATTACCGCTATTCCACCCTGGCTGCCATGCAGCAGCTGGGGCTGAACCCCGCCGGAGATATTTTGCCCAGTTACCAGGATTTGGCGTTTAAAATCCACCTTCCTACGGCGAAAGCAGGCACGTTTGCCCTCTTTGGTCTTGGGGGCGCCAACCGCTCGTACTTCGATCCCGAGCCGGATGCCAGCTTATGGGAGACGGACGACGACCGGTGGGGGTTTGATGAGCGCCAGCAAGTCGGCACCATAGGGGGCTCCCACCGCATCCTGCTCAACGACAAAAGCTATTTGCGCACGGTCTTCGCCGCTTCCTCCAACCGGGGGCAAACGGAGTCCTACTGGCTCGATGAGGAGAAAAATTACCAGGAACACCCCAATTCCAAAGACGATTCCCGGCACGATACCTATCGGGCAAGCATTACCTACAACCTGAAAATGGACGCCCGCAACAGCCTGAGAGCAGGGGTTATTGCTACCCAGCAGCATTTCGAGTTTGCCACCTCCGGGGAAAACGACGACGACCTCTGGACCCAATTTTTCGACAACACGGGGAATATGGCCTCCATCCAGGCGTTCGCCCAATGGAAAAACCGGCTGAGCCCTGCCCTGGCCATTCATGGCGGGCTCCATTACACCCGGCTCCTGCTCAACTCCAGGCAGGCCATCGACCCCCGGGCTTCCCTCCAATGGCAAATCAGCCCGGCCCAAACCATCAGCCTGGCCGCCGGCCTCCACAGCAAGATCGAACACCCGGCAACCTACCTCTTCGACGGCGTACTGGCGGATGGCGCGTTGCGCCCGGCAACCAAAAACCTGGAGCTGACCAAAGCGTTTCACGCCGTATTGGGGTACGACCGCCGGCTGAACGAACAACTCCGCCTGAAAGCTGAATGGTATTACCAACACCTGTTTGACGTTCCGGTCGAAAACCAGCCCGGCAGTACCCGCTCCATCCTCAACGCCAGCAACATCTGGGAAATCCTCGGCATCACGGGCGCCAATAACCAAGGAACGGGGAGAAATTACGGAATGGACCTGACCCTGGAAAAGTTCTTTTCCAATCAGACCTACTTCCTGATCACGGGGTCGCTTTACGACTCCCGGTTTAAAACAGCGACCGGCGACTGGTACCACACCCGCTTTAACGGACAATACCAGTTCAATGCCCTGGCCGGAAGAGAGTTTAATACGGGTAGAAAAAAACAAAACCGGTTTGGCGTTAACGGCAGGTTCACCCTATCCGGAGGCAGCCGCATGACCCCCATCGATCTGCAAGCCTCCAGGGAACAGGAGCAAACCGTCCGCTACGAGGACCGGCCCTATACCGAGCGCTTGGGTACCTATTCCCGCATCGACGCCAGCGTAAGCTACCGGATCAATGCCGCCAAAATAGCCCACGCCATTTCGCTGGACGTACAAAATGTGTTCAACCGCACCAACGTATTCTCCAAATACTACAGCGACTTTTCCGGGAATATCGAAACCTATTTTCAAACGGGCATCCTTCCGGTGTTTAATTATCGGTTGGAGTTTTGACGTTATGACATTTAGGCGAAAGGGAAGATGGTTTAAATACCCCTGTTCGCCGAAATCCTCAGATTTCGTGCGGAACTATTCGCCGGTCCCCCGACCGGCGAATAGTTCCGCACGAAACCGGATCCCGCTTATTTCTGAACGCCGGACAAGACCTCTACCAGAGTAATTTTGAACAACCCCCAAGTCTCTCTGGACTTACCCACCAACCACTAACCACCAACCACTAACCACCAACCACTACCCACCAACCACCAACCACCAACCACTACCCACCAACCACCAACCACTCAACCACCAACCACTCAACCACTCCCCCCCACCTTCCCGCCTTTTTTGTAACTTTGCCTTTCGGGTAGCCAATCCCAAAAGGCTTTTTCATTTTACCCACTTAACTCCCAAGACATGAAATATGATCGTTTGTTTTTATTCTTGCTTCTCGCCATCGGCTTTCAGGCATGCCATGTGCCGCAACCGCCTGCCGAGCCATTTACCTTCACGATCTTGCAGCTTAACGACGTCTACGAGATTTCTCCGCTGGAGGGAGGAAAAGCGGGAGGGCTGGCCCGCGTAGCCGCACTCCGGCAGCGCCTGCTGGAGGAGAATCCCAACACCATTACCGTGATCGCGGGAGATTTCATGTCGCCCAGCCTGATGGCGACCCTTAAAATGGACAATGGGGAGCGCATCGCCGGGCTCCAGATGATCGAAACCCTCAATGCCCTGGGCATGGATTACGCCACTTTCGGCAACCACGAATTCGACCTGTCCGACGGCGAGCTCACCCAGCGGCGCTTCCAGCAGTGCAAATTCCGCTTCATCTGCGCCAACGTCCGCAAAAAGCTGCCCGACGGATCGACGGCCCCCTTTACCCAGGTGCTCGACGGGCAGACCGTTTCCGTGCCGGATTACTGGGTCCACGAATTTACCGACGCCAAAGGCCGCAAATTCCGCCTTGGGCTGACCGGAGTGCTCCTCCCCTATTCCCAGAAAGACTACGTCGCCTATCTGCCGGTGGAAGAAAGCCTGCGCCAGGCCTTCAAGGCCCTTCAGCCGGTGAGCGACGCGATCGTGGCCATTACCCACCTCGATGCGGCCGACGACCAGAAAATGGCGCTGGCCGTTCCGGGCATTCCCTTGCTCCTTGGCGGACACGACCACGAGCACATGATGCTCACCTCCGGCAGATCCCTGATCGCCAAAGCCGACGCCAACGCCAAAACGGTTTATGTGCACCGGTGCAGCTTCGACCCTGCCACCCGCCAGTTCAACGTGCAATCCACCCTCGAAACCATCGACCCCAAACTTCCCGACGAACCGCTCACCCAGCTGGTCGTGGAGAAATGGCAAAACCTGGCCACAGAAACCATGCGCAAAAACGGGTTTGAACCCAGCCAGGTAGTCGCCACCGTCAAAGAACCGCTGGAGTGCAAGGAAACCGACGTGCGCAGCCGCCCCACCAATTTCGGGCAGCTCACCACCCGGTCGTTCGAAATGGCCTGGCCGGGCGCCGACCTCTACCTGCTCAACTCCGGCTCTATGCGCCTGGACGACAACATCAGCGGAACGATCACCCAATACGACATCCTCCGCACCTACCCCTTTGGCGGAGGCATCGCCATGCAGGAAATACCGGGCGCCGATGTGCTCCAAATCCTGCAGACCGGCCTGGTGACCAACAAAACTACCGGAGGCTACTTACAAACGCACAATGCACAGGAGATGAACGGCGCCTGGCAAGTGAACGGAAAAGCCATCGACCCGGTGAAAATATACAAGGTGGTGTCCACCGATTTCCTTGCTTCCGGAAGGGAAGCCAACCTGGCGGTATTCGGGAAGTATCCACCCAATACCCCCAAGGAATTTACGGTGGGCAACGGCCAGAAACTGCGCAACGACATCCGGGAACTGGTCATCGCCAAGTTGGCCAATCCGTAAGGGATAGCAGATCGCACGTTCCCTGAAAAAATTAAAAGGGGGAAAACGGTTTTTTGATCCGTAATCCCCCCTGTCAACCTGGCGCGAGGCTACTCCCTCGTGTTCAGTACCTCTTAGAGGCTCCGGCCTCTAACCCCACACCATTACTTCACCTTCCCCAACACCCAGCCGGCAACGCCTGCTGCCAGGACGCCGCTGATCGTATTCAACGTAATGTCCAAAAGACCTAACGTGAGCGTCATGAAATGGAAATTGGCAAACATCCAGATGTCAAACCAAACCATGACCAACAGGACAATGATAATACCGCTGGTTACTCCTCCCAGGAAGGTGCGTACGTTGGCCCAGCGGACGAATACCACGGCCAGAAGCAGGGCGAGCATCAGGTTGGCCAGCAGGATCAATCCAACCGGGGCGTCCATATTTACACAGTCGCCGGCGCCGGCCATTTCTTTTTCAAATACCTTCATGAATGACCCAAAAAGGACGAAGCCTACCACCGTGAGGGAAACCCAGGCTGCCAGTGCAGCGAGTGCAATTTTCTTCGACATTGCTAAAAATTTTAAATGGTTAATATTGAATGGTTTAATAATTAGAAGCTATCTCAAAACCCTTTCCAGGGTGTGGGCGGCATCCGTTAACCCCATGGCAAAGGCTGACGAAGCACTTTCCCCCTTTGAAGCTAATCTTGTAGTGTTTTTTCATAACTAACGGCTTGTCTCTGAATTGCCCTCCGCAGCCCGGAGCCCGTGGGAAACGCCGTTCCCGTTCGAAGAACGGGATCGCCTTATGGGATCAACCGCTTGGCATGCAGGTTAAACGCAACGACCGGTGTTCCAAGCGGTTGAAGCCCATAGAGCGAAGGCGTTTCCCACGGAGCGGTAGGGCGAAGGAGCGCCCTTTTTTTGGTTCTTTTTTTGGGCGAGCAAAAAAAGAACAAACCCCGAGGCCGGGGGCAAAACGGAAGAGGGACTGCGCCAGATAATGGTTTAGGAAAAAACACTACAAGACTAGCTTCAAAGGGGGAGACCGCCATAGTTCTATAGTTCTGAGATAGCGTCTAATAGATTTTTACATTTTCTCCGCTTCAATAATCTCCTGCGGCCCACCCGTTGGAATAAAGCGGAGAATCTGCAATCCGGCCTGCGCAAACAGGGCTTGCATTTCTTCCCCGGTGCGCTCCCGGCCGCCCAGAAGGACGAGCATGTGGAGGTCGTAGAAATACCCTACGGGATTGCCTCCATCGCGGATTACCATATCCATAGCCAGCAGTTTTCCGCCTGGATTGAGCGCTGCAGCGCAATTTTTCAAGATTTCCAGCGCTTTGTCGTCGTTCCAGTCGTGGAGGATGGATTTCAGGATCAGGCAGTCTGCCGTTGGAACTTTTTCGAAAAAGCTTCCCCGGCAATAGTAGCCCGGTCTTGAAATTCCTCGAGTTCGTGCCCGCTAACCACAAAAGGCAAGTCGTACAAAATACCTTGCAGCATGGGATATCGGGAGAGGATGGACTTCAAAAGAAATCCATGCCCTCCGCCGACGTCGCATATAGAAGAAAAGGAGGAAAAGTCGTAGGTCCGGAGGAAGGTATCCGCGCTCATTTTGGAAAGGGTGGTCATCCACTCATTGAACGGTTTTCCGTATTCCGGGTGCTTTTCAAAATATGTCCAGGCCGGCATTTGGTACACCTCCTCAAAAGCAGAATTTCCGGTGCGCAAAGAGAACTCGATATGCTCCCAGGAGCGCTGCCAAGGCTCATAACTAAGCAATTCCAACCCCTTTGCCAGGCTGCCCGGAACATCCCGGCGGAGAAATTGACCTACCGGACTCAGCCTGCATTGGTCGCCTTCCAGGATTACCACGCCGTTCTTTGATAAAAACCGAAAGAATCGAAATAAGGCCGTCGGGTCCAGGCCAAGCCGGGCGGCGATCTCCGGAACGGCCATCGCCGCTTCGTTCAGCAGGTCGGGAATTCCCAGGCGAATAAGGACGCTCAGGGAACGCGTCATGGCAAAACCGGTAGCCAGCTGGTAGGCCTGAACGATAGGTGGATTCGTGGATGGATTCTGCATGATTTTTTTGTCTTTGAAGTAAAAAAGAGCGCAGAGCTACTTTGTATATTTTTCCCCCGGCTTGAACACCGTCTTTTCCACTTTTCGCACCACTGGCTTCAATCCGCTGAGGAATTGGTACAGCGCCTTCACATCCACGGTGTCCATTTTGGCAACAAACTCCCAGGGCATCGGGCTTCTCTGGTGAACGCGGCCGGATTTGAACCGGGAAATAAACTCCTCTTGCGTCCAATTGGCCAATACTCCCGTGGCCGGGTCGGGCGTGAGATTTGGCGAGACGAACGAGTACCCTTTGGTGAGATTATCCGGAGCGAAATAGGCGCCGCCGGCAAACTCCGGACCTACGAATTGGCCCTTGCTGTCCATTTCCGTATGGCAGTTTTTGCAATTTCCCACGCTGTAGGCGAGGTACTTTCCATAGGCGGCAGTTGGCGCCCGCTCCATCGATTTGGGAGGCGTGTTTTTGGGTCCTTCGGGTTTCAGCATCCCGAAGGAGAGCAGGGCTTTACCCAGGAAGGTGTATTTCAACGGCTCTACGTTGTTGTAAACTGCAGGCTGAGCCCTCAGGAAGGAAATGACCGCTGTGAGATCTTCGTCGCTCATCTCCTGGAACGGCATGAAGGGCATCAGCGGGCGGCCGTCGTAGCCTACCGAATGGCGAAGGGACCTGGCCAGCTGTGCGTCGGTGCGTTTGCCGATGCCAGTCTCTTTGTCCGGAGTGATATTGGGGAACCGGATCAACACCAAGCCAGGAATTTCCAGTTCCATCCCGCCGCTCATCGGCAGCTCGGCGCCCGCCAGGGTTTCTTCCACGCGGTCGCCGGGGCCGTGGCAGGAAGCGCAATGCGCAATGCTGTAAGCCAGATAACGCCCCCGGGCGATGACGGCCGAATCGGCGCTGGCTTTGATTTCCGGGTACGGCGCGTCGTAGGTTTTGGTCCAGGTAAGTTGAACATAAAGGAAAAAGCCCAGGACAATCAAGACAATCGACAGGAGGATGATTTTAAGGATTTTCATAGGTAAAAAGGCATTAGGGTGTAAAAGGAACATGTGCTCGTCCCGAAGGATAATGCAAAGATGCGTTGGCCCAGTCCTGGAAATCATCCGCTGGATTGTGTAATCTGGCTACGCAGATCTGCGTAAAAACGGGGGGGGACGCCGGTCTGGGGACCGGCGGATAGTTCCGCACGAAATCTGTCCCGCTTATTGCGGGACGGCGAACAGGGGATAACGCCGGGCGAGCGGAAAGGGTGGCTGAACTCAAATGAGCTTATGCCGCACGGCGAAGTGGATCAGCCCGGCAATGCCCTGGACTTTGAGCTTTTGGATCAGGTTATTCCGGTGCGTATCCACCGTGCGGGGGCTGATAAAAAGTAATTTCCCGATTTCCGAACTGGATAGCCCCTGAGCAACCAGCTTCAGCACCTCTACTTCGCGTTCGCTAAGGGCTGCGAGGAGTTCCTGTCCAGGCGCATGGGCCGGCTTCAACAAGGTCAGCGCTACGTCGCTGGCAAAATACCGCCCTCCGGCGGATACTTCGCGCAGGGCCATTTCCATCTCGTCAAGGGAGGCATTTTTAAAGAGGAACCCATTCACGCCCAGATCGACAGCTTTTTGGATCAGCGCTTTGTCCTGCAGCATGGTAAGCATGATGGTTTTTACCCCGAAAAACTCCTGCCGGATCACCTCCAGGGTTTGGAGGCCGTCCATCTCCGGCATTTCGCAATCCAGCAGGACGACGCCGGTGAATGCCCGGGAGCGCAAAAAAGCCAGTACTTCCTTCCCGTTGGAGGCTTCGCCGGCTACTTCGACCCAATCCAATTCCTCCAGAAGGGACCGAAACCCTTTCCGAACCAGTTGGTGGTCGTCGGCGATGAAGATTGGAACGGGCGTTTTCATGCAGCTAAGGGTATGCGAATGATCGAAACGGTGCCCCTCGGCACGGCGGGTTCTGTGACAAACTGGCCTCCCAGGGTATGTACCCGGCTAAGAACGTTCAGAATGCCCATGGTTCCTTTTTGCCTGGCCGATTCAAAATCAAATCCCACTCCGTTATCTTCCACCCGAAGCAGGACCTGGTCCTCTATTTGCCGAAGTTGAATAGCCACTTGCCCGGCCTGAGCATGTTTAAAAATATTATGGAGTAATTCCTGGACGATGCGGTACAAACCAAGTTCGACCCGTTCTTCCAGTCGAGCCGGCAACGGATCCATATCCAAATTTACTTTAAAGCCCGCATGTTGTTCAATGCTCCGAACCAGCAATTCCAGACTAGGGGCAAGGCCATGTTGTTTTAAGGATGGCGGGAGCATCACGTGAGACATTTGGCGAACCTCAGTGCCCAAAAACTCCAGTTTGGAATCAAGCTCCCTAACCATATCCGCT
This sequence comes from Haliscomenobacter sp., assembly GCA_016713275.1. Classification (GTDB taxonomy): domain Bacteria; phylum Bacteroidota; class Bacteroidia; order Chitinophagales; family Saprospiraceae; genus JADJPL01. The sequence goes on along the minus strand of JADJPL010000003.1, from coordinate 795,327 downwards.
TCCGGCAAGGCTTGTTTTTCCAGTTTTCTCCTAACCGTTTTAAAACCCAGTGAAACAGCCAGCAACTCCTGTGCCACGCCATCGTGCAATTCCCTGGCTACCCGCTGCCGTTCGCCCTCTTGCGCTTCGATCACGGCATTCAGCCCAAGTTGTTGTTCACGGATAACGGCTGCGTCCATTCTGGCTTTCTGGCGCAGGCGGTATCGGTTGTGGAAAAGAAATCCCAGGGCTGTCAAAGCCAGAATTCCGGCTACCAGACCAATCAACCACGCCTGCTGCTGAAAAAGGGTGCGCCGCTGCTCGGCGATTTCCGCTTCTTTTTTCTGGGCTTCGTATTTCACTTCCAGTTCTGCGACGCGATTTTGGATATCCTGGGTAAGCATAGAATCTTCATACAGGGCGAAGAGCTGGTCGTATTGGCGGGCTTCTGCAAAATTTTTTCCGCTGGTGTGGAGGTTTTCCAATTCGGAATACACCTCTTTTAATACGTTGTATATTCGGTATTGCTTGCCAATGCCTTCCGCTATTAGAAAGAGCCTCTTTGCCTCCTCCAGGTCTCCCCGTTCAAACGCATGCCTTCCAAGGCCAATAGTCGCCAGCCCTTCCAACTCGGGCTCCTGGACTTCCTGGTTTAGGTCGAGGGCTCTTCGATAGGTTTTTTCTGCCAGATCCGATTGGTTGAGGTAATAGTAGCAATCGCCCAGGTTGAGGAGGGAGATCGACTCCCCCGCCTTATACTCCATCGCCCGAAAGCTTTCGCACGCTTTTTCAAAAAGGGGCGTCGCTTTTTCAAAACGAAACTGTGCTCCATACAATTCGCCCCAGTTAGCAAACAACCTGCCTTTTTCAAAAGGCCTGCCCAGGGCCTCGACGAGGACGAGCTCGCGCCGGAAGATGCCTTCCGCTTCCGTCCACTGGTGCAGCGCTTTATGCGAAGCGGCAATAATTTCCAGGAAATTGACCATCATCAGGGTGTCTTTTTCAGCCTCTGCTACCCTCAAACCCTCCAGGGCAGTTTCCAGGGCTTGGTCGGTTTGATGGAGGGTGATCATCCCGATGGTATTGGTCCCATAGGCCTCCAACAGCTGGTGTTTGGTTCCCTTTGCCTTGGCCAGGTCCAGCGCCTGCTGGGCATATTTCAGCCCTTCCCGGTCTTCGCCATGATGCTGGTGCGCCATGGCTAAGATGGCCAGGGCCTCAATTTGCATGGAATCGTGTTGAACCGCCTGAGCTTCAGCCAACGCCTTTCTTCCATAGTCCAATGCCTTGGCTTTGTCGTTTCCCAGATGAACCAATACCAATTGGTAATAAAGCGCAGAACGTTCAACCCCTTTGGCGTGTTCCAGGTCGCGAAGCAATTGGGCTGGATCTTTGATTTTCTGGGCAAAAGATGGGAAGCGAAAAATCAAAAGGAAGAACAGCAATAAAAACACGGGTGTTCTCATACTACTCCGGTTTTAGGGTGCGGATGGCAGTGGGAAAAACGGGCGCCCCTCCGTTAAAGACAGGCTCTTTTCTTCCGGAAATGGCATTCCTACTTGAAAGGTACGCTTTTTCCTTATCTTTGCAGAATAATTCTAAATAATGAATCACGTGGAACTCATGGCGCCTGCCGGAAGCTTCGAAGCCCTGCAGGCTGCGCTCGATAATGGCGCCGACTCGGTGTACTTCGGCATCGAACAATTAAACATGCGGGCGGTTTCTTCCATCAACTTTACGGAAGAAGACCTTGGCGAGATCGTTCGCCGTTGCCGCGAACGCGGGGTGCGCACCTATATCACCCTCAACACCATCCTGTACGACCACGACATGGCGCTCATGCGCCGGATCGTCGACCGCGCAGCGGCCGAGGGCGTATCCGCGATTATCGCCGCCGACCATGCCGCCATCGCCTATGCGCGCAGCAAAGGCGTAGAAGTCCACATGTCCACCCAGGCAAATATCACCAACGCCGAAACGGTTAAATTTTATTCCCTGTTCGCCGATACCATGGTCCTCAGCAGGGAACTGACGGTCAGCCAGGTCAAAACCATCGTCGATTCCATTCGCCGGGAGCACATCCTGGGTCCTTCCGGCGAGTTGGTGCAGGTCGAAATCTTTGCCCATGGCGCCCTTTGCATGGCGGTATCGGGCAAATGCTACCTCAGCCTGCACACCCACAACTCCTCCGCCAATCGGGGCGCCTGCCGGCAAAACTGCCGTAAAAAATACTACGTCACCGATGAAGACGGACAAGAACTGCTCATCGACAACGAATACATCATGTCGCCCAAAGACCTCTGCACCATCGATATCCTCGACCAGGTGCTCGACGCAGGCGTGCGGGTGCTGAAGATCGAAGGCCGGGGCCGCGCAGCCGACTACGTTGCCACCACAACCCGCTGCTATCGCGAAGCCATCGACGCCTGGAAGGAAGGTACGTATTCCCGCGAGAAAGTAGAAGGCTGGCTGGAACAACTGGGTACCGTCTACAACCGGGGGTTCTGGAACGGATACTACCTGGGCCAGGAATTGGGCGAATGGACCGAAGACCACCCCGGCTCCCACGCCACCCAGAAAAAAATCTATATCGGCCAGGGGCAAAATTATTTCTCCAAAACAGGCATCGCCCAATTTAAAGTGGAGGCCTTCAGCCTTTCCCCCGGCGATGAAATCCTCATCACCGGCCCCACCACCGGCGCCCAAACCCTCACCCTCGCCGCCCTCATGGTCGGCGACCAACCGGCAAACGAAGCCCGAAAAGGCGATCAATGCACCTTCCCCACCCCGTTCAAAATCAGACCATCCGATAAGCTGTATAAATTGGTGGAAGCGGATGGGCGGTAGAGCGTCACTTTGCAACTTCGCAACTTCGCAACTTCGCAACCTCGCAACCCCTTCGCAACCCACCGCACCACTTCGCACCCCGCAACCCACAACCTCGCAACCTCGCAACCTCGCAACTTCGCAACTTCGCAACTTCGCAACTTCGCAACTTTAACAATGCCCTCAATCACCATCACCTTACAGCGGGAAAAATGCATTGGCTGCAATTATTGCGCAGACCATGCGGCGGAGTTTTTCCGCATGAGCAAGAAAGACGGAAAGAGCAACCTCCTCCACTCGGAGGAGAAAAGAGGATTCCACACCGTGCGCACCTCGCGGACCGAAGCGCTGGAAGGGCTTGAATCGGCGGCGCGGTCCTGTCCGGTGAAGATCATTAAGGTTTCCCTCAACAAACGCTAATTCTGCGGGTTTGCGGAGTTGTTTACATCGCCGTATTTGACGCCGGTAAAGTTCACATCCAGCCGGTCGCCGGCAAGCGCGCCAATCTGGAACAGGGTTGGCAAGGCAGTAGACCCCTGGAATGGACTCGGCGCGTTGGGGAACGACGTGTTTGCCGGAAGAAATATCCATGCCGGAACAAACTTAAACTCCTGATCAAGCCCCAGGATTACCTTCCGGATCTGAATCAAGTCCAGCGTCGAAATCGTTCGCGAAAGGTTCACATCCGAAGCAATCCACTGAAATGGGCTACCCAAGCCCTCGACATTGAGGATATGTTTCTGCACTTTGATGAGGTCCGCTACCGAGCAGCCGTTCAGCGAAACATCTTGTTTGGTCACCGATATCTCGACCGATTCCCCAACCGGAACCCCGCTAAATGCATATTTCCCAAGCGAATCCGTCATTGTGCTTACCGTCAGCCCTCCTCCGGACAACAAACTGACCGAGGCATTGGCAACGCCTTTGCCGTTTTCCATAGACACCGTGCCAGCGACCACGCTTGTGGCGTTCAGGGAATTTTCCATGCCGTCCAGGGTAAGCTGAAGGGTTCCTTCGGGGTCGAGCCAGTCTTTTAAGCGGGTAAGCGCGCCGCCCCCCCCTTCCCAGGCCATGAATAACCGGCCGAAGTAAGCCGTTGAGCCCGAGCAGGAAGCAGCCCCTCCGTGCAGGTGGCCTACCACATGGCGGTCCTGGTTCAATAAAGCGGCGCCGGAAGACCCGATATCAAAACTGCCGAGATCAAACCGGGAGCGGAAATGGTGCTCCGACGGGGTCGTCACGTCGTTGTTCCAGATGATGGAATCCCTGAAAATGCTGATCCCATCATCATCCAGAGAGAGCTTTTTGATATCCCCCCGGGGGTGATGTATAATCGATCCAAAAGAAGGCGCGGCGATCGTCCGGTTCCACCCCAGAAAATAGGCTTTAAACGATCCGGGAACGGCATGCTTCATCTCCAGCAGCAAAAAATCGTTTTCCCGGCGCCCCGAAAGCTGTGTACAGCCTACAATGGAATTGTAAGGCGGCTCCCCTCCGGGGTTCTCGCAAGAGGACGATTCGTAATTAAAATCAAACCTCCAGAAATCATACAGGGGGATGTAGCCATCCTGGCAGTGGAAAGCCGTCAGCAAAAGCGGGCGGCCATCCTGTTTGGTGTTGTTCATGAGGTTGCCGGTGCAGAAACCGGTTCCTTCCTGCACCACGAGCATGATACGGCAGATGCCCCGTTTTTCTTTCGCCAGATCGGCGCCCACGCCGCAGTTGATATTGGTCTGGCAAGAGTCCGAAGCCCCGAACCCCAACTCATTATCCAGGCTGCCCGCAGTGGAGAAACCGGAGGAGAGCAGGTTTTGCCGGTGATAGGCGTAATCTACCCGAAAGATATGCAGCCTACCCTGGCCGCGGACGGCGGCGGGTTCCCAGTATTCCAATACCGACGATTCGCCCTGGGCAACGCCGGTAACAAATTTCCGGGAAGGGGTATTGTCCTTCGAGGTAAACGGCCCGAGCACGGTTTTCCGGTCTGCGCTGTACATGAACAGCGTAGCTCCATCCGGAAGGAAAAAATCGTCGTACAGCGCCACCAGCCCCAAAGCGTCTTTGGCTTCGAGCTGGAGCCGCCACAACCGGCTCCCATCGGGCAAATCCGTCCAGGTACCGGACTGGTAAAGCCCAAAGTCGGCGTTCAGTGGAACGGCAAACCGCGTGCCGGGATGGATCTCGTCTTCCTGCCGGACGCGCCGTAAATCCGGCTGCGGAAGCCGGTTCATCTTAAGCCCGGCCTGATAGAGCCGGTCCTGAATTGATGGGCGAAACGAAAGCGGCAGATTGGCCCGATCGTTTTGGGCAAACGCAGGCAAAAAGGTTACAAAAACCAATAAAATGGAAAGGTAAACGTAAGGTTTCATCAGTAATGGGATTATAATAGACATCTAGCAAAACCAACACAGGCGCCCTAGGTAGAACAGCTTATTGAATGCGCATTTTCTTTCTGAATTTCAATAAGTTATTCAAAGAACAAAAAACAAGAAAGGGATTTAGCTCCTCCTTAGGCAAAAACCGGATACCTCAAGGAAGAATGTGTTTGGTTATGGATAAAAGGAGCTACAGCCCTTCTGAACAAAGGTAGGGATTTCCAACCGGTTTTTCTCAAAATTATGCCGTTACCTCGCGCTTGGCTCAAACCCCTTAATTCCAGAGCGCGGGCACTTTTTTAAGCGTAATTTCCTTTTTCACCACAGGAGCTTCCTGGGTTTCCAGATAAACCGACTCTTTATACGTTTTCACGGCGGCAACCGCCATCACGCGCAGGCTCACGTCAACAGCGTCGAGAAGGTTGTCGTTGCTTAGCTTAAACTGTACTTCCCCCTGCGTGTAATTCCCGTGCCGGGCAAACGCAGCGGGCCCATCGCCCTGATCGACGAGCTTGCCCCCGGCGCGAACCTCGTACTGCACATTATCGCCTTTGCCCGGCGGCAGGAAGAAGCTGACGCCATCGATGGCAAGCGATGCGAGCGCGCCATACGGCCCCGCCAAGATGCCGAAGTTTTTCACCGCATTGGTCGCCGATTTGGCAAGCTTGGCAGTCCGGTTGGCTTCCCGGTACTGCCCTTCTGCCTCCTCCCCTACCCCGATCCAGTAAGCCCAGGAGATGACTTCGTAGGTGCGGCCCGGCTCCTCATAGTTTTTAGGCAGCGAAACCTTGACCACACTGCTGGATTCCTCATGGAAATTTCCCCGCGAGTGCACCCGCTCTTTTTTGTCGATCAGGTTGACAACGGCTGTATCGACCCGCACCAGGTCCCAGCGCCGGCGTTCCACCTGCCGCGTTTCCATCTGGGCTGGCCGATCCTGGTACACGGTATCGTATTGCTCCACCCAGCGGACCGCCGTCCGAAACCCCCGGGTCTGCGCGCTGCCGGGAATCCGCTGGATCGTCACTTTGCAGTTTTTCTCCCTCCGGTCGTTGGCAAACCGGAAGCGGAATACCCCGCTGCGCTGGACGTAAATCACCTTTTCCTCCACCAGGGCCGTCTCCAACTCCTGGAACCGGAGTTGATCCGGGTACTCCGAAATTTCCACTCTGGCGATAGCCAAGCCGCCGGTTTCTTCGAAACGAAATACCAGGCGGTCCCCCGCTGCAAAGCCATAATACAGGTCCTGCACGTCGTCGCCTTTAAGCCGCAGGGTGAGGTCGCAAACCTCAACTGCCGCCTCGGGTTGCGCCGGCAACAAGCCGGGCGCCACGGCAGCGAATATGAAAAGCAGTACGAAACGGGTTAACATCGATTGTGGGTTTTTATTGCGGGGGCGGTCCAAATAGAATCTCCAGCACGCGCATCCCTACAGCGCCAAGGGTCTCTTCAGGCTGCGCATCCGAAGGGCTGAGGGGCTTAGGAGTTGCTGCAGCCAGCCCGTCGGGCGTGTTGGCTTTGCGCAACTCCCCGGCAAGAAGGTTCGTCTGGCTATAATACCAGCGGCGTTCCTCGAATCCCTTCTTTCCCGGGCGGCGCTCCTTGAATTGGACGACCCGGCGGTTATACAAATAATACCATTGTTCCACCTCCCGAATCTGGCAGTACGCCAGCATCGGCATGGCAGAGGTGTCGGCGTAAACGGTAACTTCCCCCCGCTGCCCGCTGGAAAAATCGACGGTCTGGGGGCCTCTGAGGGTCATCGTGCTCAAATTGGCGTCAATAGCCGCCGAAAATGCCTCAATCGCTTTTTGGTCCTTGGGGCCTCCATCGTCCTTAACCTCCATGCCTGCCGTTTCCGCCCCGGTTGCGGGCGTTTGTTGAGCAGCAGGTTTGGGTTCGTTCCGGCAAGAGGCAAAGGCCAGGGTCAGGGCAACAAGCGAAAAAACAACAACTAACCGATTCATCGTTTTTCTTTGCAAGGTTTAAAAATCTTCGATTTCATGCAATAGACCTCCCCTATGCCTAGTCGCGGCGGAGGATGTCTTCCTGGGTAAACATCACAATAGCGGAATAAGCCGGCACCAGCAGGTTATACGCCCGAAACGTGCCCAGCCCTTCCGGATGCGCGGCATCCACATTGACCGCGATGGTCCAGTTCACCGGGGGCACCGCCACCCCCTGATATTCCGGGCTCCCGTTAAAAATAACCATAATATTTTTCCATGAATCCCCATTGGCATGATCGGTGAGGACGTAACTGATGACGTTCTCGCTCTCGTGCTCCACGAAGGTAAGGCGCTCCCGAATCATCGACGCCGTGGGCATGCGGAATGCGGGATGCAACTTGCGGATGGTAATCAGCGCCTGAACGTAATCAAATAACTCCGCGTTGGTTTCCTTCCAGGCCCAGTTGATCTGGTTGATGCTGTCGGGGGATTCAAACGAATTCTCCACGCCTTGCTTGGTGCGCAGAATTTCTGAACCCGCGTGCAGGAACGGCACGCCCTGGGAACTCAGTACCATGGCCATAGCCAGCTTCTGCATGCGAAACCGGAGCCCCCGGGATTTTTTTCCGGCAGAAAGCGCCAGGCGGTCCCACAAGGTATGGTTGTCGTGACAAGAAGCATAGTTAATCGCCTGGGTAGGTTCGTTCGCACAGGGCGCCTTGGAATAATTGACCTGCGAATAATCGACCTGGGGATGAAACACAGCGCCTGCGATTCCAAACTGAACGCTTTGCTTCAATCCAGGCTTTCCGGAAATAAACCCCGTATCGGTAGGAGAAAAGACATGCCCGCGCAGGCCGTCCCGGAATTCATCGCTAAACGCCGCAATCCGGTCCAGTTTAAAGGTATTGGCTTTTAACGCTCTCAGCGAGTCGGGCAGCGGGGATCCGCCTGCCGTCCAGCCTTCCCCGTAGATGAAAATGGAGGGGTCTACCTGGTCCAGCGCTTTGCGGACCGCATTCATGGTTTCGAGGTCGTGAATGCCCATCAGGTCAAACCGGAACCCGTCGATATGGTATTCTTTGGCCCAATAGACAACCGATTCCACGATGAATTTGCGGACCATGGCCCGCTCCGAAGCGATTTCGTTGCCGCAGGCCGAGGCGTTGGAGAACCCGCCTTTGTCGTCCTGCCGGTAGTAATACCCCGGAACCAACTGGTTGAACAGCGCCTCCTCCGTCCATCCGGTATGGTTGTACACCACGTCCATCACCACGCGCAGCCCGGAAGCGTGCATCGCCTGGACCATCTGCTTGAATTCCCTGATCCGCGCGGCCCCGTCGAACGGGTCGGTGGCGTAGCTCCCCTCGGGTACGTTGTAATTTTGGGGGTCGTAGCCCCAGTTATACGGGGCTTTTTCCATGGGGAGGCGCTCGTCGATGGAACGGAAGTCGAAAACCGGCAGCAAATGGACGTGGGTCACGCCCAACTGGCGGATATGCTCCAGGCCGGTGATCTGCCCATCGGGGCTAAGAGTCCCCGTTCCGTAAACGCCAGGTATTTGCCGGGATAGCGGCTGCCTGACGACGGGTGCGAAGAAAAATCGCGGACATGCAGTTCGTACAAGACGATGTCGTTGTAACTTTTCAGCTCCGGACGCCGGTCCATATACCAATTGGCAGGATGGGTGTCTTCTAAATCAAGGACCTGGGCGCGCATCCCGTTTACCCCCACCGCTTTAGCGTAGGGGTCGGGCACGGGGTTAGACCATTTGCCGCGAATCTGGGTCTGGAACGCGTAAAACCGCCGCTTCAAATCCCCTTTGACCACCGCTTTCCAAACGCCCTGTTTGGAGGGGTCCATCTCGATAATGCTTTGGGGCTCCCCCCCTTCGCCGGCCTGGTACAACAACAGGCGCATGGATTTGGCGGAGGGCGCATATACCCTGAAGGTGGAACTGTCGGGCGTGTAGGTCAATCCGAGATCTTTCCCGGAATAGACCGGATAGTCGTTGTAGTTCATGGAAGCGTTTCTTGCGGTTTGGGCTGCAAGGCTTTGTACAGCAAGGCTCAGAGCCGCTATATACACGTATTTCATGGATGATAAATTAGACGTTAGCTGTTAGACGTTGGACGTTAGCCGATGCAAATGTAACGCATTGGGAAGGAAGGATAATATAAAAAAATGAAATGGCCTCGTGTATAAAAAAGCCCTAACTTTGAATCAGACCGAAAAGCACTGTGATGGAAATGAAATCATCTGTTCGCCGGGTTTCTGTGGCGGAATACCATAAAATGGCCGAAACAGGCATGTTACCGGAGCGCGGAATCGAGTTAATTAACGGCGAAATTATCGACATGAGCCCCATTGGAAGTAAGCACGCGGCAATGGTTGACCGGCTGAATCAATTGCTTTCGCGCCAGCTTGACGATCAGTTTATTGTTCGGATACAAAATCCAATCCTCGCAGACGGGTTTTCTGAACCGGAACCCGATATTGCCGTGGTATACTACCGGGATGATTTTTACGAAAACGAGCATCCCAAAGGCGCCGATTCGCTCCTGATCATTGAAGTGGGGGATAGTTCGGCGGCTTTCGACCGGGACGTCAAGCTGCCGCTTTACGCAGCAAGCGGAGTGCCTGAATGCTGGCTGATCGACCTGGCCGGGCAAGTCATTTACACCTTCCGGGCGCCTGACGGAAATACATACCAACTCTCCGGGCGCATAGATAAGGGCGAAATAGCGAACGCCAGCTACCTGGACCTGGCCATAGACACCCGCCAAATTTTCCGGAAATAACCCAAAGGAATCCCTTCAAAAAACGAAGGGCGCCCGTGGGGGCGCCCTTCTCCTGGCAGTCCGTACGGGAATCGAACCCGTGTTTTATCCGTGAAAGGGATACGTCCTAACCCCTAGACGAACGGACCAGATGCATACAAAAAAGGTGGCAGTCCGTACGGGAATCGAACCCGTGTTTTATCCGTGAAAGGGATACGTCCTAACCCCTAGACGAACGGACCGTGCTGTTGCAACCCTGTTTTGAGAAAAAAGCTACGGAATGTTAACTAAATGCTATTTTTTTCAAAAGCGTTGCAAATATATAACCTTTTGGCAAATGACAAAAAAGTGGAGGGTAAAAAGTTTTTACCTTCGCGATACGGCTGCCTGCTTACCCAGAACATAGGGAAAACTATTTCCTCACTGATTTGGTTCGCCCCGGCTTGATTTTTGAAGCGTTTTTTTATTTCAAAATATTATTCTGTCACTTTTTATTTGACATTTTTTAAAATGAACTAATATTCATTTATTTATGGATGTTAAAAAAACGAAACTAAAATACAGGTTCAAATGACCGTTCTATTTTTTTGTCATCAAAAAGTCCGACAAAAATCACCAAATAAAATTTGTAAAAAATTTTTCCTTTTTCATTAATTATTGTTACATTTACACTAAGTAAATAACCTATAAATTTTACTCGCCCATGGCAAAACGAATTGCAATCAACGGGTTTGGCCGAATCGGCCGCTTGACGTTCCGCGAACTCCTGAAAATGGACGGCGTGGAGGTAGTCGCTATCAACGACCTTACCGACAACAAAACCCTGGCCCACTTGCTCAAGTACGATTCCACACAGGGCAAGTTTCCAGGCGAAGTACATGCCGACGACCAGTTCATCTACGTCAACGGCGCCAAGATCAGCGGTTTAGCGGAAAAAGACCCCGCGCTTCTCCCCTGGAAAGACATGAACGTCGACATCGTGATCGAATCTACCGGCCGGTTTGTCGACGTCGAAAAAGCGGGCCTGCACCTCAAAGCCGGCGCCAAAAAGGTGGTCATCTCTGCTCCCGCTAAAGGCGAAGGCATTCCTACGATCGTGCTTGGCGTGAACGACGAGCAGATCAGCCCCGAGTTCAGCATCTATTCCAACGCTTCCTGCACCACCAACTGCCTCGCGCCGATGGTGAAAATTCTGGACGACGCGTTTGGGATCGAGCAAGGCTTCATGACCACGATCCACGCCTATACCGCGGATCAGCGCCTTCAGGATGCGCCGCACTCCGACCTGCGCCGCGCCCGCGCCGCAGCGTTGTCGATCGTGCCTACCAGCACGGGGGCAGCGAAAGCGGTTGGCTTGGTGCTTCCGCACCTCAAAGGCAAACTCAACGGCAACGCGATGCGCGTGCCGGTACCCGACGGCTCCGTTACGGACTTTACCGTCAACCTGAAAACAAAAACTACGGCCGAGGAAATCAACGCCGCATTCAAAGCGGCTTCTGAAAACCGCCTCAAAGGCATCCTGGAATATTGCACCGATCCGATCGTTTCCACCGATATTATCGGAAACCCCCACTCGTGTATCTTTGATAGCGAGCTAACGATGGTCATCGGCAATACCGCCAAAGTGGTAGGCTGGTACGACAACGAAGCCGGCTACTCGGCTCGCCTTGCCGAACTGGCGCTCAAGATTTGATCAGGTCTCTAACCCAAACGAGGGGCGCTTCCCTTTCGGGGCGCCCCCTTCACTTTGCTCGTTGCGTTCCGCCGCTCCGGGCCCGTTTCAAAAAACTGTTTTTGCCCAAGGCAGCCAATAAATAGTTTCTTTTCCAATTCCAATAAAAAATTGCAAAGCAATTTTTTATTGGAATTGAAAAAAGAAACTAAAAATTCATGCCGGTGGCGAAGCTTGATCTTGTGAGACAACCCCTGTTTCTCTTTGCCATGTCCCTTTAAACTTCAGGTCATGAAACATATTGATTTCCAAAACAAAAAGTGCTCCTCCGCGTCGATTTTAACGTTCCGCTGGACAAGAGCTATCAAATCACCGACGACACGCGGATGCGCGCCGCCGTCCCCACCCTAAACTATATCCTTAACAACGGGGGCGCCGCCATCCTGATGTCGCACCTCGGCCGCCCGGAAGACAAGCTGCTTCCCGACGGCAGCATCAACGTCGAAAAATTCACCCTGCGCCACCTCGTTCCGCATTTGTCGGAACTCCTGGGCCGCCCCGTGCAGTTTTGCCCGGAATTCGTAGGCGACGAAGCCGCTAAAATGGCTGCCGCCCTCCAGCCCGGCGAGGTGCTCCTCCTCGAAAATACCCGCTTCCTGAAAGGCGAGTCCAAAGGCGATGAAGCCCTGGCGCGCCAACTGGCAGAAATGGGCGACGCCTATGTCAACGACGCATTTGGCTCCGCCCACCGCGCCCATGCCTCTACCACCACCGTGGCCCAATTCTTCGGACCGGAAGCTAAAGGCTTTGGGTTCCTGATGAACGACGAACTGGAAAATGCCAACCGCGTGCTCAACAACCCCGAACGGCCGCTGACCGCCATCGTCGGGGGCGCCAAAGTATCGGATAAGATCCAGCTGCTGGACCGCATGCTCGACTTCGTCGACAACCTCCTCATCGGCGGGGGCATGGCCTATACCTTTATCAAAGCCCAGGGCGGCCAGGTCGGCAAGTCCCTGGTAGAAGAAGACAAACTCGAGCTCGCCCTAAGGCTGGTGGAAAAAGCCAAAGCCAAAGGGGTGCTGCTCCTGTTACCTGAAGATTCCTTGTTCGCCGATCAGTTCGACAACGGCGCGGCGATTCAGACCGCCTCCAGCGCCGAAGCGCCGGAAGGCTGGATGGGCCTGGATATCGGCCCCAAAGCCCGTACGGCTTTTTCTGAAGTCATCGCCCAATCCAAGACCTTGCTCTGGAACGGCCCCATGGGCGTGTTCGAAATGCCCAACTTTGCCGAAGGCACCAAACTCATCGCCGAATCCCTGGCCAAAGCGACCGCCAACGGCGCGTTCTCGCTGGTCGGCGGCGGCGACTCCGTCGCCGCAGTAAACCAAATGGGCCTCGACGATCAGGTGAGCTACGTCTCCACCGGCGGCGGCGCCATGCTGGAACTGCTGGAAGGGAAGGTCCTGCCTGGAGTCAAAGCGATACAGGAATAGCCAAAATGGCCTAAAAATATTCGGTTGCCGGGCCTGTTTCAAAAGACCAATCGTTGCCACCGGCAGGGGCAAAAACGGTCTTTTGAGACAGCCCCACAACCGAAATGTCTGCGCGCAGTCCAGCACCAATTTCCAATCAAACAGGCTTTACTGCGGTCAGGGGACCGCAATATAGTTCCGCACGAAATCTGCGGATTTCGGCGAACAGGAAAATTTCGCACGAAATCTGCGGATTTCAGCGAACAGAAAATAAATGCCTTTAGTCCATCCCCTGTCTGCTCTACATCCTTACATCCTTACATCCTCTACATCCTCTACATCCTTTACATCCTCTACATCCTCCACATCCCCTCCTACCTCCTCCCCGGATACGGCTGATCCCCCTTGGTAGCAAACCACAAAATGCGGTTCATTAAATCGTCTTTTCCGTTGTCTATCCCCTCTCCGACCATGACTTCCTGGGATTGCCGGGCATAATACAGGGCTTTCCCGGAAAGGGCAGAGAGCTTGGCGTTCATCTCGTCCAGTGGGATTCGGTTGGGAATATACCTGTACGGAACGGATTGCTTGCTCTCGGAGAAGCAGGCAAACATGGGCTCCGCCGTCGCATCGATAGCGTGCATAGGCGGCAGTCCAAGGATTTGCTCGATGGTGCGAAGCATGGAGATCTGGTTGTAGTTGACGGAAACTGTTTTTCCCAGCCTGGAGTAGGGGCTGATCACCAGAGCGCCTGTGCGGTAAGCGGAGACGTGGTCCCAGCCGTTTTGGGAATCGTCTTCCGTGACAAACACCACGGTAGAGTCCCAGAACCGGCTTTTCGTCAGGGCGTCTATTATTTTCCCCAGCGCGAGGTCGTTGTCGGCTACCTGGGCCCGGGGGGTTGGGTATCCCGGAGTAGTCCCGGCGGTATGGTCATTAGGCAGCGCAATGATCATCAGGTTGGGGAGGCTATCTCCCGGCATTTGTTCATACGCGTTCAATTCCTCAATAAAAGCATCGGCGCGCATCTGGTCGTTGATTTTGGGGTCGTCGTACCCGGGGAACGACTGCGCCAGGATAGGCCGCACACGGGAAATGGTGCTGGTGTTGCGGAATTCAAAAGGCTCTTTGTTTTGGTATTTCCGGTAAATGTCCGTCCAGGTCAGGGATTCGTCGAACTCCAGGAAGCAGGCTTCTCCATAAATCCGAACCGATTTGCCATAGTCCAGGGCATGGTTCCAGATAAATCCGTTTTTGGTGTACACCATAGCATCGTACTGCCGGTGCGGATAGCTTCGAAACCATCCACGGACGCTCTTTTCGACGTAATCCGACACGATGCCCGCGTCGGTCCATTGATGGCCTTCTGCGGAGGATTTCCCCGACGCGTAGTAGTTGTCGAGCAGGGAATATTCCAGGGCCAGCTTGTGCTGGTTGGGGGTGACGCTGTCGCCGAATACGCATAACTCCGGTTTGCCCCGTCCTTGCGGAAGATCGCCGTACACCTGGTCGTACGTCCGGTTTTCTTTTATTATGTATACGACGTGTTTGAACAAAGAGGGTTCGCCGATGCGCTCCGGCACGGGTTTGGGAGCTACCCCCGGCCGGGGGGCCTGCCTGCTCCACAACTCCCGGAAAGTCAGGTTCAATTCGTTCACTTTGCGGGTGTACTTACGGAGTTTTCCGGGGCTGGGGACTTTGATTACGGAAATGGAGGCCAGTTGCTCGTGGGCATTGAACGCGCCTTCAAAGGCCTCCTCTGGTTCCAGTTTGGGGAAGCGCTGTTTCAGGTCCGGGGTTTGGTTGCGCACGCGGGCGCCGGTGGCTTCCAGATTGGCCACGTACAGGGTATTGTCCAGGCAAAGCAGCCCGGAAGGATAGGCTTCGGTGGGGATGAAGCCCGTTACAGAGGGCGTATCGCCCAGTTTAACGACAGCTACCGCGTTGTCGAGGCCGTTCGACACGTACAGCGTCGTTCCGGTTTTATCCAGGGCAAGCCCGTTGGGGCTGCTGCCGATCAGGGCGGTCTTGGTGTTGAAGAGCCCGACGGGAATAGTCCGCACGGATTCGTCTGTGCGGGTATCGATCACCGTCACGTCGTCGCTATTTCCATTGGCCACATACAAGCGTTGGAAATCGGGGCTTAAGACCATGGCATTGGGGTGCAGCCCGGCCTGGATTTCTTTCAGGACACGGCCTTCCTGAAGTCCGATCACGGATACAGACCCCTGGGAAATCGCTCCGGTGCGCGGCTCGACATAAGCGGCGCCCCAGGGCACGCCGGCCGTTTCCAGGTTCGGGTCGGAGGGCATCGGCCCTCCCCAGTTACTGACGTAGGCTTTGCCCTGCGCCAGCTTCACCCCGAAAGGGGCTACGCCGGTGGGCGCCGTCCAAACGATTTCGCGGTTGCGGAACCGCATTTTCACCAGTTGGTTGTTTCCATTCAGGGCAATATACCAATAACATTCTCCACCTTCAAAAGCCACTTCCACCTCGTTGGGCAGCGAGATCGGCGCAGGAGCGGCGGCGGCGATCGGGATAAACTCCGGTTTTCCCAGCGAATCGGCAGTCCACCGCAGCAGCATAATCCCGGAGCGGCCGGATTCCCGCTGAGAAGCGCCCCAGACCAGGTAGGTTTGGCGCTCAAATTCAAACGCCTTCAACCCGGAAAAGGTGCTCATGAGCGCCCTGAACGGGGGGGTGTCCTGGAATGTCCAGCGCGAACGGATCGCATTGGACTCGCGGTCCAGAATCGCCACCCCATACCGGTCTTCCACCGCCAGATAGCGCGGATTGGGGAGCAAAGCCACATCCAGGGCGTGGTTCTCCAGGCGGGGGTTTCCGAATTCAATGACCTTTCCTGCGGAGGCGACCAACCGGTTGTACGGCATGATGATGGGCAATTGGTTGTCCAAAACGCGGGTCGATCCGGGCAGAAGGAGGGGTTGCTCCGCTTGCTGCGCCATAGCCGGCAGGCATAACGAGAGGCCAAACAGGAAGGAAATATAGATTTTCACAGCAGAAAGGGTTTAAATACGAACAAATACACCGTCGAAACAAGATACGGATCTTCCCGGATAAAAATTCAGCAGGGGCTGTCGCAAAAGGCTGTTCCTGCTGATGACCGCCATAAAATAAAATTTCACGCCGGCAGCAACGAACGGTCTTTTGAGGCAGCCCCCACTTTGGTCAGATATGGACGGTTGGAGAAGGTTTGGAGGCCCAAACCTCTCCAACGCCGTATAACGGGAAAGAAGGAAACGCGTTAATAGCCGGGGTTCTGCACGAGATAGCCCGGAAGGTTGGAAGCCCCGTCGATAGCGGTTTGGGGAATCGGAAACACCCGGCGGAACTTGTTTTTGTCGGTCTTTTCCGTCCAGGTATCTTCGTATTTTCCAAAGCGGACCATATCGGTGCGCCGCAGCATTTCCCAGTAAAATTCAAACCCGCGCTCGCGGTAGAGCAGGTCGAGGTCATCGACGTCAGCGCGGGCGGCGGCGTAGTCACATTGCGGGCAGCCCGAACGGTATTCACATCAGCCAGGGCAGCGGCGGCGTCATTGCTTTTGCGCAGTTTGGCTTCGGCGCGCATCAGGTATACGTCGGCCAGGCGGACGATGATGAGGTCGGCGTCGCCCAGGTTACGCCCGCTGGACGATTTCTTGCTGAACTCATACTTCTCCACCCGGTACCCGGTATTGTAGTTGCTGCCTGCCACCGTAAAGTCGATTTGTTCGGTAAAGTCGACGGCCAAAGTGGGCTTGTTGCGCGAATCGTGAAAAAGCTTGGCCACCAGAAAGTCGCCGTTGGCGCACTTCACAAACGCGCCGCTCCGGCGGATCAGCCCATACTGCTGCCCTCTAAGAATGCCCCGATCCATCCTGAATTTACTTCCCGAAACGCAGGAATCTCCCGGATTGGTGTAAATGGAGATGTTCTGCTGATAAAAGCGGGGATCGGCTGAAGGGTCTTTCGGAGCATAGGCATTCACCCAGGTGCGGTAGTAATCGGGCGTAATCCCTGGTCCATCCGTGCCGTTAGCGCTCGGGAAGTTGGGAAGCGGATATTGATCGCCGGACAGGGAGAAATAGGCCATCCGGTTGTGCCCGTTCAGTTCAGCGCGCTGATCGACGGCGAAGATCAATTCCTTGTTGGTGTGGTTTTCGTCGTTAAAGATGGCAAAATAATCGTTGGAGAGCTTGTACGAGCCGGAGTTGATGATCTTGTCGCAGTATTCCACCACTTTGTCCATGTCTTCCGCTTTGAAGTCGAAGGAATCCGCGTACGGACTGCGGTAAACCGCCGCATTCAGATACAGGCGGGCCAGCAATCCCCAAACGGCGCCTTTGGACAGACGGCCCGGGCCGACGTTGGCGTCCAGCAGGGGCTCCACTGCCAGCAGCTCGCTTTTAATGTACTCCACCGCTTCCGCGCCGCGAAGGATGGTCGAGTTCTGTCCCAGGTCCTCCTTGACAAAAACCAGCCCGAACAAGTCCAGCGTCAGCATGGAATAATACGCGCGCATGCCGCGGGCTTCCGCGAGGTACACTTTGGAGGAAGGATCGGCGTTGGAGGGAAGCGCATTGATCGCCGTGACCGCTCTGGAAAGCGATTGGAGGATCGGGTTCCAGGTGTTGCGAACGTTGGCGGTAGCGCTGTTAAAGGTATGCTTGTGCAACTCGACATAGATGCCGTTGTCGCCCCAGTCGGTGCCTCCCCGATACGGGAGAATGGCCTCATCCGTCGTGATCTCCTGAAGGGAGAAATAGGTAGTATGCTGGAAAATGGTCGGAAGCAGGGCATACACCGGGGCGATAATCCCGTCGGCCGCTTGTTTGTCTGACAAACCGGTGGCCGAGGTCTCGTCGAGCACTTCTTCTGCCAGGTCAGTACAGTTGTGGGTGACGAAAGAAAGGCCAATCAAGAGGAGAAAAAATATGATCCGTTTTTTCATTGGTCTGCGATTTTAGAATTGAACATTAAGGCCTACGATAAAGGATTTGGCTTTCGGGAAGCTCAGGTAGTCAATACCGTAGGAAGAAATTCCGTTAATGGTGCGATCCGTGTTCACGTCGGGGTCGTATCCGTCGTAGTCGGTGATCAGCAGGAGGTTTTGGCCGGTGAGCGAAACCGTCAGCCCTTTCACCCAATTGGTGATGCCCCATTGCTGGGTATTCAGGGAATAGCTCAGGGTCAGGTTGTTCAAGCGGAGGTAAGCGCCGTCTTTCAGGTAGCGGGACGAAACAGGAGCGGAGTTGCTGGTGGATTCATTGGGAAATTCAATCGCTTCTTCCGTCGTATTGATGCCTTTAGACAGGCGGAGCTTATAAAAGTTGGCGTTGGCGGTATTGTCGTAAATCTTGTTTCCGCTCACGCCGTTAAAATTGGCCGCCAGCTCAAAGCCTTTGTATCCGATGCTTCCGTTGAAGTTGTAAAGCCGGGTAGGCAGAGCGCTGCCCAGGGAAACGCGGTCCAGATCGGTAATTACCCCATCTCCGTTTGCATCGCGGAAGGTATTGAGGCCCTTGTCGTCCAGGCCGGTAAAGTCGCGCAGGAAGAAGGTCCCAATGGGTTGGCCATTGACGTAGCCGTTGATCGTAGCGGACGTAAGGCCCGAACCGGAAGCCGAGCCCGACGGGATAACGGTATAGGGAGAGCCCTGCACCTCGTTGTCAATAAAGGTGACGTTGCCCCCAATGCTGTAGTTGAACCCGCTGATCGAACCGTGGCGGTAAGCGAGTTCGAGCTCCAGGCCTTTGTTCGTGATCTCCATGTCCCCTACGTTCGTCCAGAACGTACCGGCTGGCTGGACCGGATCG
Organism: Haliscomenobacter sp.; assembly: GCA_016713275.1. GTDB lineage: Bacteria > Bacteroidota > Bacteroidia > Chitinophagales > Saprospiraceae > JADJPL01. The sequence goes on along the minus strand of JADJPL010000003.1, from coordinate 776,453 downwards.
GCGGGGATTACTTCCAGCAGGATATCCGTTGACACTTTGTTGAAGTAGTCCACCGTACCGCTCAGCGCTCCTTTAAACAGGGCGAAGTCCAGGCCTATATCGGTCTGGGAGGATACCTCCCATTGAATATCGGGGTTGGCCAGGCGGGAATAGGACGTTCCCGCAGGGAAAGGTCCGGATTCAGCCAGCGGGTAGCTCGCCGAGCTGGAGACCTGGGAGGTAAACAGCGCCTGAGTAATTTTGGAAGGAATTTCCTGGTTGCCGGTCTGCCCCCATCCAGCGCGCAATTTCAGGTCGGTAAACGGTCCGTTCTTCAGAAAATTTTCTTCCGAAAGCACCCATCCCAAAGACACCGAAGGGAAAATGCCATACTTGTTGTTTTCGCCAAACTTGGACGAGCCATCGGCGCGTACCGTGGCCGTCAGCAGGTATTTGCCAAGGTACTGGTAACTGGCCCGGGAGAAAAACGATTGAAGCTCGTTGACGACCGCATAGCCGCTGGGTTTGTTGGTAGCCAGGGTAAGCTCCTGCCCCAGGCCCGGGTTGTAGATGGGTTCGATGTCCGAAACCGGAAATTTATTGATACTGAAAGCCCTGCCCTGCACAAAAATGCGCTGGTAGGAGTGCCCTGCCAACGCGGTAAGGCTGTGCTTGGCGCCCTGAAGGGTGTAGGTAAGGTAGTTTTCCACGAGTTTGTTTTCGTTCGAAGTGCTGACCGTCACCAGGCGGCCATCCTGCTTTGGCACGTTGCTGGCCAAAGACTGGTAATCGCGGGTAGAGGCGGAGTTATCTACGCCGATATTGAGCTTATACACCAGGCCTTTGGCCAGTCTAAGGGAAGGGGTAATGTTCCCGATCACCCGGTTGATGGTGGTATAATCTTGCTCCAGCTCCAGGGTCGAAGCGGGTTGGAGCCGCTTTGGTACTGATAAGGAAGCCCATTCGCATCGTATACCGGGTAGGTAGGGTTGGTGGAAAGGGCGTTTGCGATCATGCTGCCGATGGGAGGGCGTTCGTTGTAAGTGCGGGCCGCATTCAGGTTGACATCAACTTGCAGGCGGTCGCCCCAGAGTTTCTGGTTCAGGTTGACCCTGCCGGAAACGATGTTGAGCTGGCTGCCTTTGAGAATCCCTTCCTGGTTCTGAAAGCCAAAAGAGCCGTAATAGGCTAATTTGTCGCTGCCGCCGCTCAACGCCAGGTTGTGGTTGTGCGTCACGGCAGTACGGGAAATCGCTTCCTGCCAGTCGGTATTTGCGCCAAGGTCTTCGAGCACGCCGCCCACGGCGGGAACCTGCTTGCGGTATTCGTCGGCAGAGAATACGTCGATGGGATTAGCGAGGGTAGAAAAACCGATATTGCCGGAGTAATTCAGGGAGGAGGTTCCGGATTTCCCTCTCTTGGTCGTGATCAGCACCACGCCATTGGCGCCTCTGGCGCCGTAAATGGCCGTTGCAGAGGCGTCCTTGAGTACGTCAATTGCCTCGATATCCTGCGGATTGAGGAAGGCCAGGGGGTTGGTAGAGCCTCCGGTGCCGGAATTGTCGAGCGCAAGCCCGTCAATGACAAACAAGGGCGTACTTCCGGTGCGCACCCCGCCGGGGCCGCGGATGGAGAAGTTCAGAGCGGAACCGGGTTCTCCGCTGGCGGAAGTAACGTTTACCCCGGCCACTTTGCCCTGCAGCAACTGCTCCGGGGAATTGATGATTCCTTTGTTGAATTCGTCCGTTTTGACCGACCGGGCCGAGCCGGTCATCTCCCGCTTGGTGGTGCTTCCATACCCGATAACCAGCACCTGGGAAAGCTCCAGCGCTTCCGGCTGAAGGAGAATCTCCAGGTCGGTTTTGCCGTCCAGGGCAATTTCTAATTGGACATACCCGATGAAATCAATCAGGATGGCGCTGGCTTCGTCCGGGATAGAAAACGAAAAACGTCCGTCCAAATCGGTGGTGGTCCCCTGTGTGGTTCCTTTCAGCGAAATGGTCGCGCCGATCAGCGGCTCTCTGGTCCTGCCATCAAGTACCACGCCCGTGATGGTTTTTTCTACGGATGAGGACACCAAGCTTGGGTAAGCTCGCGAGGCGGAAGGGAAATTTCCCAGGCCCTGTGCCGGGAAATGCGAAATAAGAAGAAGGCCCAGCATCAAAATACTGAACATCTTCCTCGTTTGGGAAAGAAAAGGAAAAATGTGATCCATTTGTTGGGTTGCGTTAATGAGAAATGAAATACTCCTCAAAAGTATTTCACCCCCCAGAAACGGAACGATGCCCTGGAGCGATTTAATGAAACCATAATTTTGACGCAACCCGGGGTTAAAGGGGAAAAATTCAACCCATTCAAAACGAGCGTCTTACTATCAGAGCCATGTAAACTATTATGCTCGTAACGCCCCCAGGATAAATTTTCATTAAATCCGCTCCGATCATCCCCCGAATCGGCTCCTCCCGGAGGGCTTTCTCCGCTAGACTTGTGGCAGCATATCGAATAAAAACAGGCTGCACCGATAGACAACGCTGGTATCCGGAGGTCCGGAGCAACGCAAGGTCTATCGATGCAGCCTGTTGGGTTATCGCTGCAATTCGGTGCTTATTCCTTCACCACTTTGATCACTTCGGTGGAAGAAGCCCCAATGCGGATGCGCAAGAAGTACAATCCATTGGGCAGCCCCGTCAGGTCGATTTTATCCTGAACCTGGGAGCCGGCCATATTCCAGGTCCGCATCAGGCGGCCATTGGATTGAAGCATCTCCACGCGGACGAATTCATTGGATGGCACATCCTTGAGGATATCCAGGTACAAGGTAGATTCCGCCGGGTTGGGGTAAACAAACGCCAGGCTTTGCTGCCCTTCCATGGCTACCGCCACATTGACTATGTTGGAGTAAATCTGGTTTCCAAATTCATCCTGCGCCATTACGCGGTAGAAGTTCCGGCCGTTTTTGACGTCCGTGTCGATGACTGGTAATAACGCACCCCGGCGTTAGCGGTCATTTCTTCGTCCACCTCGGCAATCGTTTTCCAGCGTTCGCCATCCGGCCCTTCCTGCACCTCGAAGGCATAATCCAGGTTGTCGTCCTGAATATGCCAGCGCAGGTTCACCTGATTGCGGTTGTCAATCAGGGCGTTTACCACGAGGTTTTCTCCCTCGCAATAGGTTGGGCTGGTCGTGACATAGAACCGCACGGAATCGGTCACGGTACAGTTGTTTTCGGTAACGGTCACCTTAGCCACCAGCCAGCCAACGCTTTTAGGCACGAAGGTGGCTACCTTGCCAAACGCCACGTTGGGCGAAATCTCTACGGGTCCGAACAACGGAGAAATCTCCCATTTCACCTGAGGATTCTCGGTTTTGGTTTCCACCTTCAGGTTGAACGGCGCGTCTTTGCAATAGGTATATTCGGCCACGATATCCGCAAGCGCTTTGCCTTCGACAACGATCTTGACCACCTCTGGTTCCAGGAAGTTAGGGCATCCTACTCTTCTCGCGCAACGGGCGAAATAGGTCGTTTGCGTCAGGGGCCCTGGATCGTAGGTGGGTGAATTCGAGTTGAGGACCATCTGGTAGGAACCTGCTTCGAAGGTATCCTTGACGGTGGAAAACATCCACACGTACTCGAGAACCCCTTTCCCGCCGGAAGCATCCCGGATGCTCACCAGCGGCGCCGGATCCATGCCGATTCCGCAAAGCGTTTGGTCGTAGCCAATTTCGCCTGGATCGGTGATGTTCACGCAGGGCATAATAAACCCGGCGTCAATGGTTAAGTTATTTACCCCGGTCGAGATCGTGTATACCGGCGTCATCATGGAAACCGGATCCATATCGCTGTCCTTCGCATCGTCGCTACCTGCATTGGCCTTGGTAGGGACGAAATCCGTATCTGAAGGCAGCATGAAGGTAATCTTGTAGGTTCCGGGGTCGACCAGGAACATATACATGCCGGTATTGTCGGTAATGGCCGTGTCGATGTTCACGGTTTGGGTCCCCACTTTCTGAAGGATCGCTTTCACCCCGGCAATTCCCGGTTCGCTTACTCCCTGAATGCCGTTTTCGTCTTTATCAAACCAGACAAAATCTCCGATCTTCACCTGGCAGTTATCCGTAACCACCCGGAAAGGGAAGATTTCTACTGCTTCGCACTCCAGCGAGTTGTCGGGAACGAACCGGACCACCAGGTCATACGAGCCTGGCCCCAGCGCTTTAGGGTTGATGGAGGTAACGGGCGCCCCATTCAAAGAATAAAACATCTTGCCCGGCATTGGCAGGGGAACGTTGATGGTATACGGCTCGTCGTTAAAGCAGAACGTCTCCAGGAGCAACCCGAATTCAAGCTCCGGATACCGGCAAACATTTTCTAACGAAACAGTATCCACTCCGTTGGTCACCTTAACCTGGTATCCTTTCGCGTCGACGTGCCGGAATCCAAACTGGTATACCCCGGAACGAATCTCCTGCAAAATGGTTCCCACGGGTACCGGCAACGGCGCTGCGGGGGGCGCCGGGCTCGAAGACAAGTACATGCCCGTCTGTTCGATGATGCGCCAGGTGTCGCCAGTGAGCCCCTGTAATTCGAGCACTTCCTTGAATTGACCGTTCCCTTTTGCGGTGGCGTTATCCAAACATTCGCATTCCAAAGAGGGGAACAGGCTGATATCGTTCACCATACCGGCGTCCCAGGTCAGGTCGATCTCGCCAGCGTCCACGGTAAAGACTACGGTCATGCCCATGACGCGGTCAGCGTCGCTATCCAGCGAATCGTTGGCGATGTTGTTCGGGGTAGTGAACTGAAGCGAATCCGGCAGAATAAACGTGATTTTATAGCTTCCCGGCTCCACGACGAAGTAGTAGAGCCCGTTCTTGTCCGTTACCGTAGTATCGTTTTGGGGAGGAAGATTTTCTGTCACCGTGGTAATGATAACGGTGATTCCGGGAATACCCAGTTCATTGGCATCCTGCACCCCATCCTGATCGGTATCAAACCAAACATAATCGCCCACAAGGGCATTGGACACCGTCGGCCGCACGGAGCAGGTCGTCCGGCATCCATTGGCGTCGGTAATGGTGACCTGATAATCCGCCGAGCTGAGCCCCGTAGCTGTAGACCCCGTCTGCCCGTTGCTCCAGCGGATGTCGTAAGGCGCCACCCCTCCGGAAACCAGCACGGTGGCTTCGCCATCGGAAGCAGTAGGAGAGCTCACCGGTTTAGTGACCACGATATTACACTGTGGCGCGCCAAAATCCCGGATCACCACAGTACCTGTCGTTTCGCATCCGTTGGCATCCGTGACAACGACGGTATAGGTACCAGCAGACAGCCCAAAGAGCGTATCAGTAGAAGCGCCAGTGTTCCAAAGGAAGCTATAAGGAGCTTTTCCGCCGGTAGCCTTACAAACAGCATAGCCGGTGCCCGCTTCCCCGCAGTCTACGTCTTTGGCACTTAATGTCAGTTTAATAGAATCCGGCTGGGAAATAATCACCGTGGCGTCCGCGCGGCAGCCGGCAGCATCCGTGGCGGTAACCGTATAGGTTCCGGCAGGGACGTTCGTCAGTTTGGGACCTAGGGTTCCAGTGCTCCAGGAGAAGGCAATCGGAGGAAGGCCGCCTTCTGCGCTGGCCATAGCGCTGCCGGTAGAGTCGCCGTAACAGGCCGGAGGGGTTACCATTACGCTGATCTGGATGGGCGGAACCACAACGATAGTAACCGAATCGGTATCCGTACATCCTTTGACATCGGTCACGGTAATCCGGTAAGTCCCGCTACCCAGTCCGGATATCTTCGCAGTCGAAGCGCCAGTACTCCACAGATAGGAATAGGGAGACATACCGGAAGACACGATGGCCTCGGCCATGCCTCCGTTGGGAATCCCGCAGATCGTGTCTATAGCAGAAATCTGGATTTGTGGGAGCGGAGTTCCATTGATGGTTCGGGTAGCGATTGCCGTACATCCTTTTGCGTCGGTTACGGTAAGGGTATACGTGCCCGGCTCCAGGTTCTGGAGGTTACCGGTGGTGTCTCCGTTGCTCCAGGCGAACGTATACGGCGAGGTACCGCCGGAAACCGAGGAGGAGATCGTTGCTTTTTGCTGCCCTGTACAGATCAGAACCGGGCCGGACAGATTGATTTGGATGGCATTGGGCTCGTTGACGGTTACGGAGGCCGAAGCGGTACAACCTGCGGCATCGGTAACAGTAACGGTATATACCCCTGCTTTCACCCCGATGACCTGAGGGCTGGTTGCGCCGTTATTCCATACGTACGAATACGGCGGTTTTCCTCCGGAAACAGAGACGTTGACCGTTCCGTTAGCCGCGTTGTTGCAATCGGCATCCTTCGCGGTTGTGGAGAGGGTCAGGGCGGGAATGATCTCCACCACGCCCTGAGCGGTATCGGTACAGCCGTTGGCGTCGGTAGCGGTTACGATATAGGTTCCGGAACCAAGGCCGGAAAGATTTTGCGTGGTAGCGCCATTATTCCAGGAATACCCATAAGGGCTGGCGCCTCCGCTTGCCTGGGCTTGCGCCGTGCCCGTATTCTGGCCCCCACAGACAATGCCCGAGGCCGTAACGGTCACATTGGGTTTTGGGGCTTGCTGAATGGTCGCCGAAGCGGACGCTTCACAGCCCTTGGAATCGGTCACCGTTACCCGGTAGGTTCCGGGGCCGAGGTTTTGGACAATCTGCGTGCTGGCGCCGGTGTTCCAGAGGAAAATAAACGGCATGGTTCCTCCGGTAACGGCCGCAGTCGCCGATCCGGTGGTGGAACCCTCGCACACGACATTGGTAGCTAAAACCTGCACGGCAACGGACGGAGGCTCGCTGATCGAAACCGAGCTGATCTTCTCGCAACCCTGCCCGTCGGTCACGGTAACGGTATAAACGCCTTGGCGGAGGTTGACGATCTTGGCGGTAGACCCTCCATTGCTCCAGGCATACGTAAAGGGCCCTGTGCCGGTGGTGATTTTCGCCTCGGCGGTTCCGTCTGCCGCGCCGCAGGTGGTGGCATCGGTTTTAACCGTAGTAATGGCAAGGGGGTTGGCCGGATCAACGGTCACGGAAGTCGTCTTTTGGCAACCCACTGCGTCTGTGACCGTAATGGAGTAGGTTCCGGGGGCCAGGTTGCTCTTGGCGTTCGGGCCGGCGCCACCGTTGCTCCAGATATACGTATAAGGCGCTACGCCATTGATTGCGGTGACGGTGACCATCCCGTTGTTCTCACCGGGGCAAGTTTCGTCTTTGACGGTGGTGCTGATCTGCAACCTGGACCTGGGAATGAGTTCAACCTGGCGGACAGCAGTACACTGCAGGACGTCGGTTATGGTGACCGCAAAAACCCCGGCGCCCAGATTGTTGCGGGTAGCCGTTGTTTGGCCGGAATTCCAGCGATACGTATACGGAGGAGTGCCCCCTGTTACCGAGGTAATCGTTATGCTTCCGTTTTCGTCCCCTTCGCAGGTTGGGCCAACGGAAGTGATCCCAACCACAAACGGCGGAGGCGTCGTAACCGTCGCGGACGCGTTGGCTTTACACCCCTTGGAATCGGTGACGGTCACGCTGTAGGTCCCTCCAGGCACGCCGGAGAGGTTTGCTGTTGAGGCGCCATTGCTCCATTGATAGGTAAACGGGCCAATGCCCCCGGAAACCGTAGAAGTCACCGAACCATTGGTCCCTTCCGGGCAGGTTACGCCCTGAGCCTGAAGGCTGATGGTGAGGGGGTCGACCGAAACCTGGATACATTCGATCCGGCCGCAGAGTTTGGAATCGGCCACGGTGACACAGTATTTACCGGAGGAGGTAAACGTATTTACCTGGCCGGAAACCCCGCCATCCCAGTTGTAGGTATACGGCCCCGTGCCGCCGCTGGCGGAGGCGGTTACCGTCACCGGACCGGAACAGTTCTGGTTAGTCGAAAACGTCACTACAATAGGAGGCTGGCCATTCACGGTCGCCGACCGGATAATGCTGTTCTGGGCCGCATCGGTCACCGTAACGGTATACGTGCCCGGAGGCAGTTTGGTGATCGTTGCCGTACTCGCGCCTGTGTTCCAGGCATACTGGTAAGGAGACGTTCCTCCGCTGGCCGTCGCCGTGATGGCGCCGGTGGCTGCACTCCCGCATTGGACATGCGTAATATTAAAGCTGACGCTGAGCTGGGCGGAGGCGGACATGCCCCACCCAAAAAACAGGACAAGAAAAAACGAACCAAGTGGGAATAAGGAACTCGTTAAGGGAAAAGGCCTTTTGCGTAAAGAGGTCATCATGGATTACAGTTTTTGTTATTATGACACGAACTACATACCATTTGGGGGTTGTCTCAAAAGAGCACGCTTTGCCTCCGGCATGAAATTTTATTTTCTTTTTTCCATTTCAACAAAAAATTGCTTTGCAATTTTTTGTTGAAATGGAAAAAAGAAAATATTTTTTGCTGCCTTGGGCAAGAACCGTCTTTTGAGACAGCACCAGTTGCCAACATGCAAAGGAGTGGGCCAGATCATGCTCTGCTGGAGTGTTAACGAGGATATGGGTAGAGGCCCCGCAATGATAAGTCGAAAAACTTCGCGGAGCTGATGCAAAAAAAAGCACTTTTTCCATTAAGAATCAAAAAAGTGCGAAAATAAAAAAAGTCGTACTACGAATGCAGCACGACCTACTACTAACAAATTATAATCCCATGAATATACCTTCCATACCAAAAAGGAACCGTTTTCTAAACCAAACCGTCCGCTTGGCCTGTTTTTGATTCCTTATGCAAATATACAAGGATCTGATTAAAAAAGTTCTCCTAAATAAAAAAATTATGGATTTTTTTAACACTTTAACAAATTGTTAAGCCGGGGGCCTAAAAAAAGAAAGTCGCACTGGAAACCAGTACGACTTGCTCGAATATAATCCCATGAACATTAAAACAATTCGTTACCTTTTGCAGGTATATCTTGAAGCGGAGCGCTTTCTTTTCGTTGTCCTTTGAAAGCTTGCTTATAGTAAGTCAGACCAATCAACTCAATCCGACTTACTATACAGCAAGGAAAAGGATCCCATGAACATATCCAAATTTCGCGTCCGGTACATTTACCAGGACGTTCGTTTGACAATACAAACATCTTCTATTTTTCATGCCCCGTCAAAACAAAAACAACCCATTGTGAAAAAAAAAATCTAAATAAAAAACTTAAAAAAAAATCAATCAACTTAAAATCAATAAATTAAAATATAGCTATCATCAATTTTTGTGAACATTTTCTTTTGAAAAATAAAAAATAAAAAACCCTCTCCTCTAAATACCCAAACCAAAAACAACCCGCCCTCACCCACTTACCCACTTACCCACTTACCCACTAACCACCAATCACTAACCACTAACCACTAACCACTAACCACTAACCACCAACTCACCAACTCACAACGGCTTCCCAAACGCCGGATTATTCACAAACGCGGTATCGGTGAGCATCTTCAGGAAGGCGATGAGATCGGCTTTATCTTGATCGGTGAGGGTAAACTTGAGGATATTCGGATCTACATTGGCCGCCGGATGCCCTCCGGAGCTATAATGATTCAGCACTTCCTCCAGGGTTTTGAACCGCCCGTCGTGCATGTACGGAGCGGTAAGCTCCACATTTCTGAGAGAAGGCACCTTAAACCGGCCGTTGTCGTATTGATTTTTAGAAATCGCCCCCCGGCCCAAATCGGGAAATTGATCGAGGGTAGCGGCGCTGTCGAGGCCGTTATTGCGGAAGTTATGATCTGAGAAGAACGGGTTAAAATGGCAATGGGAACACCCCGGGTGCTCGACGGTTTGGTCGTCTTCGATGAAAAAGAGCGAAATCCCGCGCTGTTCGGAATCGGTAGGAAACCCTTGCCTTGCCCACAGGACGCGGTCGTAGCGCGCCTGCGCACTGACCAGGGTGCGCACAAACTGCCCTATCGCCTTGGAAGCGAGGTCGCGGGTTATTTCAGAGGTCCGCTCAATACCAAACGCCTTCCGGAACAGCTGGGGGTACGATTTATGTTTGCGGAGTTTCCGCTCTACGTTATCCCAGGTATCGTTGTTTTCCAGGTGGTCTTCGATGGTGACAAAGGCAATCTCTTCGGGCGACGCCGCGCGTCCATCCCAGAAAAAACCGCGCGGGTTGTAGGCCAGATTGATCAGGGCCATGGCGTTGCGCTTGCCCGGAAGCCCCAAAACGCCGGTGTTGACGGGGCGGTCATTGGCAAATGACTTTTCCTGACGATGGCAACTGGCGCAGGCCAGCGTGCTATCGACGGAGAGAATGGGGTCGTAAAACAAATGCCTGCCCAACTCCACCCCGTCCACCGTAAGCGGGTTGTCCGGCAAAATAATCGGGGCCGGAAACCAGGAAGGCAGGTTAAAAGCGTAGGGCTTGGGGTCGTAGGTAGCGGTGATCCGGTCGTCCGTAGTACAATCGGTACAATCCGTGCCCGGAGTATCGGGCTCGCAGGAAACGGCAGCCAGGCTAAAAGCCAGAAGGCCAAGAATCCCAAAGGCGATCGTGCGCGAATGGTTCATGAGATGGGGAGTTTGTCCTGGTTTGTCACCAGGGGTTTTGAAACGCAGGGTTCCTAAGGAACACCGTGTCCGTAAGCGTTCCGAAAAAAGCCATCATATCCGCCCGGTCCTGGGCAGACAAATAGAGTTTGCGGACGTTGGCATTCAGGTTTTCAGCGGCATGGCCGCCAGAAGCATAATGGTCCAGCACCTCGTCCATGGTTTTAAACCGCCCGTCGTGCATATAGGGGGCGGTCAGGAGCACGTTGCGCAGGGTTGGTACCCGGAATCTTCCCAGATCGAACCGGTTGCCCGTAACCCCGCCCTGGCCTGGATCCGCGAACCCCTCCAACACAGGAGCTTGCTGAACCCCATTGTTGTGGTAGTGCAGGTCGGAGAACAGCGGGTCTACATGGCAATGGTTGCACTCTGACACCGACATTTCTTGGGACGCATCGAAAAAGATCGTCCACCCGCGTTTCTCTGCCAGAGTGAACGCCGCTTCTTCGCGCATCACCCGGTCGAATTTGGTATTGCTGCTGACCAGCGTCCGCTCAAACTGAGCCAGAGCCTTGGCGACCAGCAGACTGTCGATCTCCCGGGCGTTGCGAATGGAAAATGCTTCTTTGAACCACCGGACGTACTGGGGAGCTTGTTGCAGTCTGCGGACCGCTTCCGGCCAGTTGAAAGCCATTTCTTTGGGGTCCCGGACGGGGTGGAAAGCCTGTTCCTCCAGGCTCGGCGAACGGCCGTCCCAGAAAAGCCCGGTATGGTAGTAGCCAATGTTCACCAGCGACATGGCGCTGCGCGTGCCTTCCAGCCCTACTACCCCTTCGCTTACTGCCTTGCCATCGGTAAACGCCAGTTGGGGAATATGGCAGGTGGCGCACGACATGCTGCTGTCGGCCGATAAAACCGGATCGTAGAACAACCGCCGGCCCAAAGCAATCCCCTCTTCTGTCAGAGGGTTGTCTAGGGGAATAACCATAGGAGGAAAACCTGCCGGATCTTTCCAGACCACCGGCGTGGGTTTGGTGTCCGCCTCAAAAATCCCTGTCCCGCAAGCCGTCAGGCCTGCCGATGCCAGGCACCAAAAACAGATCCGTGCAACAGTTGTTGAGGTCATTGCCCACTCATGGAAACAGCAGCTTGCAGGTTATCGGCCATGAATTTGGCCAAAGTCATATCGGTGGTGTGGTCGATCGTCACTTTCCGGAAATCCACAAAATCTGTAGCGCTGGACACCAAAACCCGGCGGGCATCTACATGGAAAGACAACGTCTTATGTTTTTCGTCGATCGTGAAATCCTGGAGGAAGGTCTTGGTGCGGTAGAATTGGTTCTCGCCAATATGGAAGGTCAGTTTTTCGGCATACTGCCCATCGCCTTTCACATCGGCGTTGCCCTCGACTTTAAAGAAAATATACCCGCGCGCCCAGGACCAGTAGTTTCCGTCCAGCGGATGCGGGGGAGTGTAGCTGTTGGGGCTGGTGGCGTTCAGCACGGGAGATACCCCCAGGCCCATCACGACGCCTTTGTATTTCCCTTCCGGGACGTCCTTGACGTCCACCGTGATACCCGCCGCTGCCTGCGTGGTGTTCTGAACGTCTTTGAAATTAATCAGCTCGATGTCGAAGAGTTTTACGGTATCGGTTTGGGACCCATTCTGCTTCAACAACCCCAGATCGGATACATAGAACTGGAATAACTGGAATTTCATCCGCATATTGGCTTCATAGGCATAATCCTGGGCGAACATCACCAGGGGCTGCTGCCCGAAGCTCGCTTGAAAATTAACGGCAACGTCCTGTTTTTGGTCCGTATTAGCGCCGTTTTCGTTTTCGCAGCCTGCAAAGGCCAGAAAAGCAAAGGAGAGTATCCAGATCAGGTTCTTCATTGGAAAAAGTTATATTAGGATTCCCAGACAACCGCTAATATACTATAACTAATTTTCCTGGGCAATGATCAGGGTCACTGCCATGGAATTTTTCACATTGTCGGCTACCTTGCGAAGAAGGTCCTCCACCGGGTCATTGCGAACGTCGGCGTTCTTAAACCAGGCGCCGTAATCGATCCGCAAGCCCACGGAAGCATGATACCCAGGGGCAATAGAAACGGCCTGGGGGGCAAGCAACTCAATGGTTTGAAAAAACGCGCCACCAGAAGGAAATTCCAGTACCCGGGGGATCGTATCCGCCGGTCCGCTACCGGGAAAAACCGAGAGTTTGGCGTCTAGGTAACCCGTTCCCTGTATCCAAAGCGGATCTGTTTGGGGGCTCAACGGGTGGCCCGTTGGGGCAGAGGCGGGGTCGGCGTCCCGGGCAGGGGCAGCAATTCCAAGGGTCAGGCGAATGCCTTTGATCTTGCCGCTTTGGAGGAAAGTCCCCAAAACCTTTCTGGACAGGGAAGCGGGCGTAGCCAGCGCAAAATTGTTTTCCACTTCGAACTTCAGACTGTCGCTTCCCGAGACCCATTTCCGGAGGAGTACCTCCTCCCCCACTCCAATATCGGCCCCGTCTTCGGTAACCAAGTGGAGTTCGCTGAGGTAAAACCGGATATCTTTGAACCGGATCATATTGCCCGCTCCATCGGGGTAGGCGCCAGAATTGAGGGTCAGATTCAGCAGCGAATCGTTCACCGTATATTTATGAAGGAGGTCCAGCCGGAGCTGAGGATATTGGCAGCAGGAAGAACACGCTTTTTCCGCCTCTACAGAGAAATTCACGGCCTGCACGTCGAGGCATCCTTCCTCGCGCACGGCGCACCCTGAGGCGCTTAGCAACAACAGGAGCGCCCCCAAAAAGCCCCATTTAAGCATCTTTGCGCTGTTCTTTCTCATAATCGCGGACCAGCTTTTTGACTATTTGCTTCATCTGGGAGGTAAATTCCTTGTTCAAGATCCAGTTGTAGTATTGTTTGTCATTGAAAAGGACCTCCGCGGCGGGCTGACCGTTGTATTTGCCAAAATTAAAAACCACTGTCCCGTCGGCGTCGACGCGCAATTTCTGCGTGGCGTCCAGGAACTTGGTATCGTTGGTGAAGTCGTGTAGCGCTTTTACCTCCGGGATTATGGGAGCGGGGATGACCGCGCCTTGCTCGTCGATGTAGTCCACCTCCCGATACCGGTCCAACTGACCGAAAAACACGTCGATGGTCGCCCGCACATCGGCCATGGCGTCGTGTGCGTCGTCGTGTTCTTTGTCGCAGTAAAACTTTAGCGCGGCTTTCAGGGTACGGGGTTCCATTTTGTAAAAAACCCGCTGCACATCGATGGTCCGGCGCCGGGTCATATCCAGCTCGATGCCCACCCTGGCAAACTCTTCCATCAGCATGGGAATATCGAAACGGTTGGAGTTGTAGCCGGCAAAGTCCGCATCCCCGATGAACTCCCGGAGCTTGGGCGCCACCTGGACGAAGGTCGGCTTTTTGGCCACGTCTTTGGGGGAGATGCCATGCACCAGCATCGCTTCCAGAGAGATCGGGATGCCGGGGTTGATCAGCATCGCCAGTTCCTGCGGTTCTTTGCCGTCTTTGGAATATTTGATCATCGCAATCTGCAGGATGCGGTCGGTCACGACATTCAGCCCGGTGGCTTCGATGTCGAAGAAGATGAGGTCGCGGTCGAGGGACAAGGTCATCATGATGCAGGTTGGTGGTTGAGTGGTTGGTGGTTGGTGGTTGGTGGTTAGTGGGTGGTGGTTAGTGGGTGGTGGGTAATGCTATTTTTTATTTGGGAAAAGGCGTTCCAGGCCGCGGGAATATTTCACGGACATCGTGCCGTTGGGTTCGCCGATGATGAAGTAGGCTTCGAGGTTTTCCATGCGTTCGATCATGGCCATGCCTTTTTCGGGGCCTAGGACCATACAGGCGGTGGCGTAGGCATCGGCAGTCATAGCGTCCGGAGCAAAAACGGAGGCGCTGAGCAGGGCGTTGCGCTCCGGATACCCGGTATGCGGGTTGATGGTATGGCTGAACTTGACGCCTTCGACCTGATAAAACTTCCGGTAATTGCCGGAGGTAGCCAAAGCGCGGTCGATCAACGGCACGGTGGTGAAGATCTCGTCGGTTTGGCCGGTTTCGCTGGGCGTGTTGATACCGATAGTCCAGGGCTGGCCGCGGGGGTTGAGGCCACGGGCCACGACTTCGCCGCCGATATCCACCAGATAAGCGCTAACGCCTTTGCTTTCCAGGATGCGGCCCACTTCATCCACGCCGTACCCCTGCGCGATGGCATTGAAATCGAGCTGGACGCCAGGGGCTGCTTTCCGGAGGAGGACGGAATCTTTTCCTACCGGGGTCATCCGAATTTTATCCAGACCTACCATCCGGCGCAGCGAGTCGACCTTCAGGCTATCGATCCGGTCCACTTTCTTTGGTTTCACCCCAAACCCCCAATAAGAAACCAAAGGCATCACGGTGGGGTCGAAAGCGCCGTCGCTCGCCCCGAATACTTCCCGGGATTTGACGAAGTTGGTCAAAAAATGCCGGGCACTTACCGGCAAAACGACATCCAGGGCCGGTGTAGCGTTAAACCGGGAGATGATGGAGGTATCCAGGTAGGTCGACGCTTCGCGGTTCAGATCCAGCAGAAAGGCTTCGATCTCGGGGGTAAAGTCCCGCTGTAATGAATCGGCGTAGGTCACCCGGTAGTAGGTGCCCATCGCCTCGCCTTCCAGCGTGACATAATCAACGTCAGGTTTTTTTTCCGGCTGGCAGCCCGAAAAAAGGGCTGCGGCCGTCGAAACGAGTAAAAGGAGGAAACGCGCCATCTTATTATTTTTTTGCATGAAGTTGCGCAGCAAAAGTAAACACTCCCCCACAGGAATTTCACTGCCCGGTCGGGAATCTTCGCTATTTTCGCTGAAACATCGAAGAAACCAATGAAACGGCAAATCGGCGAATGGAGATGGTACAAGGTAGCGGCCTGGCTGTTTTTGGCGGGGATGCTGCTGTTTTCAGGTAAAGCGCCTTTGTATCTGGAGGAGCCCCGCAGGGCGCTGGTGGCCATGGAGATGCTGGCTTCCGGCAACTACTGGGCGTCCACCCTGTTCGGCGAGTGGTACTACAACAAGCCGCCGCTGTTCAATTGGGTATTGCTTCTTTTTGCCTGGCTGGGCGGCGGGTTTCACGAATGGGCGTTGCGGTTGCCTACAGTAGTATCGGTGGCCGGGTTGGCGGGGTTGCTGTTTTTTTCGGGAAGAACGTATATCAGCGCCCGCTTTGGTATGGTGTCGGCCTTGCTTTTCGTCAGCTTCAGCGCGGTACTGTTTTATTTCAGCGCACTGGCGGAGATCGATCTGTTCTATGCGCTGATCGTTTTTGGAGGGTTGCTGGCCATTTACCATTTTGGGGAGCGAAGGCAGTATGGCCTTCTTTTTTTCCTGGTTTACCTGAGCTGCGCGCTTGGGGTGATGGCCAAAGGGTTGCCCTCTCTGGCGTTCACGGCGTTGTCGCTGCTCGCTTATTTCATCGATAAAAAACAGTTCAAGGTATTGTTTTCTCCGGCGCATATAGGGGGCATCCTCCTGCTTGCCGGGCTGTTGGGCGCCTATGCCTGGAAATACGCCCAATACAACAACCCCTTATTCCTGCTGGAGACCCTGGTGGGCGAATCCAGCGACCGGACGGTAGCCACCAATTCCGCCAGGGATTTTTTCCGGCAACTCGTCGTTTTTCCGCTGGACGTGTTCAAAGACCTGCTTCCGGGCGGGCTGCTGGCGGTATTCCTGTTCCGCCGGGATGCGCGGGATTTGCTGTTTCAGCGGCATCCGTTCATCCGGTTTTGCGCGCTGATGCTGCTGGTCAATATCGCGCTGTACTGGCTATCGCCAGGCACGCGTATCCGGTATGTATACCCCTTGTTCCCTTTTGCCGCCTGTATCCTTGCCTGGGGATATGAGCGCCGGGCCGAAGCGGCGGTCTGGGCAGGCCGTTTTTTCCGCACGGCTTCAGGCGTTGTCACCGGCCTGTTTGCGCTGGGCGCCCTGGCCCTGCCTTTCGTACCCGATTTGCAGTTTATCCCCTATATCTGGCCTGCATCCGCTGGTTTTGCGCTGGTCTTTGCCGGATTGGGGTTCGTCTGGCGCCGGAGGCCGGATTGGCCGCTTCCCCTGTTGCTGATTTCCCTCGGAGTGGCCCGGCTTTTGTTTGATCTGACCGTTCTCCCCCAGCGCGCCCACGACACCGAAGCGCAGCGCAATAAAACACTGGCCACTCAACTCTACCAACTTGCCGGCGACCGCCCCCTCTATTTGTATGGAGAAGAAAAAGTCCTTTCATTCACCTCCAGTTTCTACCTCAACCGGCTGCGCCGCCAACCCATCCGGCTTCAGGACCAGCTCCAGCGCGGGCAATTTTACCTCATGCCGCTGGATTTGACCAGCAAACGGGACTCCGTTTTATTGCGCTTCGAATACGGGAGGAGGGAGAAGGGGTTGGTTATTAGGCGTTAGTGGTTAGTGGTTAGTGGCTCTCGTACATCGTACCTCGTACATCAAAATTCCCCGATTAACCGTATACTTGCAGATAAATAACTTCACGGCAGCATGCAGTTTTTGTATCCGTTGTTTTTAGTGGGCGCGTTGAGTCTGGCGATTCCGGTCATCCTGCACTTGTTTTACTTCAGGAGGTTCAAAAAGGTATATTTCACCAATGTGCGGTTTTTGAAAGAAGTGAAGGAGGAAACGAGCTCCCGCTCGCGGCTTCGGAATTTGCTGGTGCTGCTGATGCGGCTGCTGGTGTTTCTTTTTCTGGTGCTGGCGTTTGCCCAGCCGTTTATCCAAAGGGGCGAAGCGGTGAAAAAGGGAATCAAGGCGGTGAGCGTGTATGTCGATAATTCTTTTAGTATGAGCGCGTTGAGCCAGGATGTCCCCTTGTTAGAACAAGCCAAAGCGCGGGCGCGGGAGATTGTCAAATCCTACAATACGGAAGACCGCTTTCAGGTGATCAGCAATGAGTTTTCGGGGCGGCAGCAGCGGCTGGTCAGCCAGGAGGACGCGCTGGCCGCCATCGAGGAGATTCGGCTGGCGCCAGACGCCCGCAATTTGTCGGCCGTACTGGAGCGGCAAAAGCAAGCGCTTTCCCTCGGAAAAACGGATAATCTGGTCGCTTACCAGCTTTCCGATTTCCAGAAGAGCGCCTGCGATATCGCCCAATACGCCGACTCCACCGTTGAGCTGAACCTCATGCCTCTGCAAGCGGTCCGGGAGCGCAACATCAGCATCGACTCCGTATGGTTTGAAGCGCCGGTCCAAATGCTCAACCAAACCAACCCGCTGTTTATCCGACTGCGCAACCACAGCGACGAGTTGGCGGAGAATATCCGCCTCTCTATCCAATTCGAAGGGCAGACCAAACCAGTGGGCGAATTCGCCATCCCTTCGCGTTCCACCGTCACGGATACCTTTAACCTCACCCTCCTGCGCACCGGCTGGAGGGGTTTTCCCAAACCGTAACCTCAGCCTGGCCAACCTGCGCGAATTCATGAAGGCCTTCTCCGCCAACGAGCCGCAGGAGTTTGAGCAGCGCCCCCGCCAGGTAAGCGAGGTCAATACCGAAGAATTCATTTTCAAGGACGTGTTTGAAAACAAAAGCGCCAACCTGCGCCTGCCTTCCGTGCAGGGCAGTTTCCGTTTTCGCGGGGCGCCGGGCAGCAAGGCGAGCCTTTGCTCAGTTTCCGGGACGGAGGGCCTTACCTGACCAAATTCAAAACCGGCAAAGGGCGCTTATACGTGTGCGCCTCCCCGCTGGCGGAAGAATACAACAACCTCGTTAGCAACGGGGAGGTTTTTATCCCCATGCTGTATAAAATGGCTATCTCTGCGGGAAATGACCTGCGCATTGCGTATACCATTGGCCGCGACGAGCTCCTCGAAGCCCGCCATCAGGGGGGTGGCGCCGAAATGGTCTACAAGATGAAGGGCCAAGAGGAAGAATTCATCCCCGAGCAGCGGGTCGTTGGGAATTCGGTCTATCTGGACGTCAACGGGCAGGTTCGGGAGGCCGGGCACTACCAGCTTTTCCTCCAGCCTGGAGAAACCGTGCAGGAGTTCAGTTTCAACTACGACCGGAAAGAATCCCAACTGGAGTATTTCGACGCGGAAGGGTTGGAAAATTCGCCGGCCCCCTTGCCAACGTGATTACCGCGACCGACGAAGCTGTGCTGGCAGCCAAAATCGAAGAACAAAGCCGGGGCATGGTGCTTTGGCGCTGGTGTATTATCCTGGCCATGTTGTTCCTGGCCGCAGAGGTGTTTATCCTCCGTCTTTGGAAAGTTTAACCGGCGATCAAGGCCCTTGGTCGAGTTCCTGATACTATGCCGTTTTTAATTTTGTAAATTTGACAAAAGCAACCAGGACATGAAACTGCTTATCCGGAAAGCGGTCGTCGTTGACCCCCATTCTCCGTACCATGGCAAGGTTTCTGATTTGTTCATCGAAAACGATACCGTGACCGGGATCGGATCCAACCTCAAACTGAAAGCCGACAAGGTGGTAGAAGCGGAGGGGTGCCATGTCTCCCCGGGGTGGGTAGATATAGGGGTTCAAGCCGGAGACCCGGGGCTGGAGCATCGGGAAGACCTGCAATCTGCCGCCCGGGCTGCCGCTGCCGGAGGGTATACCGGGATTGGCGTTTTCCCCAACACCCAGCCGGTTATTCATAGCAAATCGGAAGTAGCGTACCTGGTTACACAGACCAAAGGCGGGCTGGTGGACTTCTTCCCGATCGGCGCCATCTCTACCGATAGCGCCGGAAACAGATCACCGAAATGATCGATATGCACCACGCCGGAGCAATCGCGTTTTCCGACGGCCAATCGGCGGTGCAGGACAACGGCTTGATGCTTCGCGCCCTGCAATACGTGCGCACCATCGAAGGCATCGTCATCAACCGGCCTTACGACGAAGCGCTCGGATTTGAGGGCCAAATGCACGAGGGCGTCGTCAGTACGAGCCTGGGGTTGCGCGGCATCCCCAACCTGGCAGAAGACCTGATGACCCAAAGGGATATCTACCTCACCGACTATGCCGGATCCCGGATCCATCTGTTTGGCTTGTCCTCCGGGCACAGCGTCGATCTGGTTCGCAAAGCTAAAGCCAGGGGCTTGCAGGTCAGCTGCTCGGTCCCTGTTCTGAACCTGGCCTTCGACGACCGGGCCCTGGTCGAATTCGATTCCCATTTCAAAGTAATGCCCCCCTTGCGCAGCCCGGAAGACCAGGAGGCGCTCAAAGCCGGGCTGAAAGACGGCGCCATCGATCTGATCGTTTCCAACCACTCCCCGCTGGAGGTGGAGTTGAAAATGCTCGAATTCCCCTATGCTGATTTTGGCGCCATCGGCCTGGAAACCGCCTATGGGCTGATAAACAAAGCCCTGGAGGGAACGCTGACTACCGAAGAACTGGTGCGCAAACTCGCAATCAACCCCAGGAAGCTATTCGGCCTGGAACCGGTAAGCATCCGGGAAGGCGGCAAAGCCAACCTGACGTGCTTCCTCCCAGACCATCGCTGGGTCCTGCGCAGGGAACATCTAAAATCAAAATCTGCCAACAGCCCCCTGATCGGAGTGGAACTCAAAGGAAAAGTGCTGGGCGTGGTGAACAACGGGCAGGCATGGTGGGCAGATTAAAATTTCTTTTTCACCTATTTAAACCAATACGCATGAGCACGCTTGATTCTCCTATCCAAACTCAACCGCAGGTTTCGTACCGTCCTGTAGGCCTTCGTTTTGGCCTGATCGCTTCGATGGTTCTGATCGCCCTTGGGCTTATCGGCCAGGTCGCCGGACTGTCGGACCCCGCCAACCAATCCGGCCCCGGCGGTATTGCGATGAACATCCTGACCTATGGCATTATGATCGCCGCTATCGTGATGGCGGTCAAACAGCACCGGGATTCCGACCTGGGCGGACTCATTTCTTTTAAGCGCGCGTTCGGACTCGGCATGTTTGTCATTCTGATTATCGGCGCCATTACCATGGTGTGGACCTTCATCTATATGTCCTACATCAACCCGGACCTGGTGGACCAGATTATGGAAGTAACCCAGGAAAAGCAGCAGGCGCAAGGACTCTCCGATGAGCAAATCGAAGCGGCCGCCGGCATGATGGGCATGTTTATGAAGCCCTGGGCTATGGCCCTCTTCGCTTTCGCTGGCACCCTTCTGATCGGCCTGATCATCTCCCTGATCGTTGCCGCGATCATGAAGAAAGAAGCAAAGACCGCTGCGTTGTAACGTTTAGTAGTCCAAGGTTTTTTTTACCTTCGCGCTAGCTATTTTTATACGCGCGAAGGCATGAACAAGCAGAAGACTTTAGTATACGGACTTATAGCAGGAAGCGCCACGATTGGGTACTTCCTGCTGTTTTATTTTATCCAGCCCAGGTTGTTTTTCAGTCTGGGCGTGCAGTGGGCATCTCTGCTGATTTTCATCGGGTGTATGGTTTTGGCCGTCCGCAACGCGCGGCGCCTGGCAGGAGAAGGTCAATACCCCTGGCAGCTTGGGCTTCGCGCCGCTTTTGCCGTGTACGTGCTGGCGGCCGTGATGTACCATCTCTTTTACTACCTCCTCTATAACTACGGCGGTCCGGAGCTGGCGACGATCCAGGAGGACGTGGTGATGGAAAATCTGAGCAAGTACCAAAACGTGGTAGGAGAGCAAAACGCGGAACATCTGCGACGGGATATTCAGCAAGCCGGAATCGCGCTTACTCCGGGCGCCGCCCTGATGGCCCTGGCCAGGAGCATTATTGGCGGGTTCGTGTTGTCTTTGATTATTGGATACTTAATGCGAAAAGAATAATATGCCGACCAAGGAAAAGGATATTTCCGTAATCATCCCCCTGCTCAACGAGGAGGAATCCCTGCCCGAGCTAACGGCCTGGATACAAAGGGTCATGGACCAGCAAGGCTTTTCCTATGAAGTTATTTTAATCGACGACGGCAGCACGGATCAGTCCTGGCAGGTTATCGAAAAACTTCAGGAACAAAACCCAAACCTCATAGGCATTAAGTTTCGCCGGAACTACGGCAAATCGGCCGCGCTGCACACCGGGTTCCACGCCGCGGAGGGCCGCGTCGTGATCACCATGGACGCCGACTTACAGGACAGCCCCGACGAAATCCCCGAACTCTACCGCCTGATTGCGGAAGAAGGATACGACCTGATCTCCGGATGGAAGAAAAAGCGGTACGACCCGTTGATCAAAACCATCCCCTCCAAGTTTTTCAACGCCGTGACGCGCTGGATTAGCGGAATCTACCTGCACGATTTCAACTGCGGACTAAAATCCTACCGCCGGGAAGTAATCAAAAGTATTGAGGTATACGGCGAAATGCACCGGTACATTCCGCTTTTGGCCAAATGGGCCGGGTTTAAAAAAATCGGGGAAAAGGTGGTGGAACACCGTTCCCGCAAATATGGCGTAACCAAGTTTGGGTTTGAACGCTTCATCAACGGGTTCCTCGATTTGTTGTCCATCACGTTTGTCGGGCGTTTTGGGAAGCGGCCCATGCACTTTTTCGGAACGTTCGGCACCCTCATCTTTTTTCTGGGTTTGATCGCTGCGGCCTATCTCGGCGCCAACAAACTCTACTACCTCTACCTCGGAATGAAAGCGCCCCTGGTGGCCAGCAATCCTTTTTTCTATATTGCGCTCACGTGTATGGTGATCGGCGCCCAGCTCTTTCTCGCAGGTTTTCTGGCGGAATTGCTGGTGCGGTCGGCGCCGAACCGCAATAAATACCTGGTAGAAAAAGTTACCGGGAAAGCCGCATTGGAAACCATGTTGACTGCATTGGATTAAACCAAGACCATATGAATCGCCAATTCGTATTTAAAGCCCTGACGCCGCACCTGATTGCGCTTGCGGTCCTGTTCACTCTGAACGCCTTGTTTTTTACACCCCAATTTCAAGGCAAGGTTCCCCGGCAAGGGGATATCGTTTCCTGGGAAGCCGCTTCGAAGGAGATCAAGGACTACGAAACCAAAACCGGAGACCAATTGCTCTGGGCGGACGCCATGTTCGGGGGGATGCCGGCTTACCAAATTGCCATGAAATACCAGGGCTTTTTTCTGGGCTGGGTGCAAAAAATCCTGTCTCTGGGTTTTAACTGGCCCATCGGCGGTTTTTTGGCCATGATGATCGCATTTTACATCATGCTCGCCGTAATGGGGGTTCACCCCTGGCTGGCAGTGACAGGCGCCCTGGCGTTTGGGTTTACTACCAACAATTTTGTCTTGTTTGAAGCCGGGCACTCCAACAAACTGGCGATTCTGATCTTCCTTCCCCTGGTCTTTGCGGGGCTCTTCCTGATGTTCTATAAAAAACGCTATCTCCTTGGCGGGGCCTTATTCTCGCTTGCCCTCGGAGGCAACCTGGGCGCCAACCACGTGCAAATGACCTACTATTTCGCCCTCTGCCTGCTTATCCTGGGCCTGTTTTGGGTCGCCGACAGCGTCAAAGCCCGTTCCTGGAAGCCGTTCCTGGTCACAGCCGGGTTGTCGGTGGCTGGTATTGGACTTGCCCTGGGCGCCGTCTTGTCCAACTTATGGCCCACCTACGAGTACGCCAAAGACACCATGCGGCGCAAGCCCATCCTGGAAGCTACCGCCCAGACGGACCCTTCCAGTAGCAGCACGACCGACGGTCTGGCCTGGGATTATGCTATGCAGTGGAGTAATAATTGGCAGGACGTCATGTCGGTTCTTGTACCCCGCGCTGCCGGCGGCGGAACGAACGAAAAAGTGAAATCGGGCGCCACCTACGACGCTCTGGCCGCTTCCGGAATGCAGCGCAACCCGGATGGGTCCATGCAGCTGCCCATGTATTGGGGCGCGCTGCCTTTTACCAGCGGTCCGGTGTATTTTGGCGCCGTGATCGTTTTTCTCTTCGTCCTGGGGCTATTCCTGGTCAAAGGCTCTCTGAAATGGTGGGCAGGCCTGGCCGTGTTGCTTACGGTACTCCTTTCCCTGGGAAAGAACCTCGAGTTCTTCCAGCGCTTGTTCTTCGATTATTTGCCGATGTACAACAAATTCCGGGCGCCGAGTTCCATTCTGACCATAACCGCCTTCTTCCCTCCCTTGTTGGGAATATACGCGTTGTCGGGCATCGTCAAAAAGACCTATGACGCCAAAGAAGTTCAAAAGGCCCTGGCGTATGCCGGAGGCATTACCGGTGCGGTATGCCTGTTTTTCGCGGTGCTTGGATCTTCGTTCTTCACCTTTACCACGCCGGGCGACAGCAACTATCAGGCCGAACTGGTCGAACTGCTCAAGCAAGACCGGCAGTCGTTGCTCTCTGCGGATGCCTGGAGATCGTTCTTCTTCATCGCCGTTTCGGCCGGGCTGATCTGGGGGTATGTCCGCAAAGCGTTCGGACCTATCGTGCTCATCGCCGGAATTGGCTTGCTGACCTTTATCGATCTGTGGGGCGTTGGGCGCCGCTACGTGGGACCGGAGCTGTTTGTTCCCAAGGCCGGATACACCTCCCAATTCCAGCCTCGCCCAGCCGATGAGCAAATCCTGGCCATAGAAAAACGGCGCGGCGACTACCGCGTGCTAGATCTCGCGGTGAATACTTTCAACTCCAGTATGACCAGCTATTACCACAATACGATTGGAGGGTACAGCGCAGCTAAACTGCAGCGGTTCCAGGATTTGATCGATTTCCACATCGTCAAAAACAACTCCAGGGTGCTGGATATGCTGAACGCCAAATACATCATTACCAAAGAAGGGCAGGTTCAGCAAAATCCGGGCGCCGTCGGTCCGGTTTGGTTTGTCGACAGCGTGCGCATTGTCCGGACGCCCAACCAGGAAATCGATGCGCTAACCGATTTTACCCCTGCTTCGGAAGCCGTGATTTTGGATAAAGAGTGCGGAAACTACATTGGCAGCTTTGATCCGGAAAAAGCGGGGACGATCACCCTTCAGGAGTACAACCCCCAGCATCTGACGTATCAGAGCAACGCGCCTACCGAACAGCTGGCGGTATTCTCCGAAATATGGTACGGCCCGGATAAAGGCTGGAAAGCGCTGGTCGACGGAAAAGAAACCCCCTTTATTCGCGCTAATTACGCGCTCCGCGCCATGCGCATCCCGGCAGGACAACACAAAGTAGAATTCGTTTTTGAACCCCGGTCGGTGCAGCTGGGCGGCCTGGTTTCTTCCATTTCTTCCCTTGCTTTGCTGCTTGGATTCATCGGGATCGCCGGTTTTGGATTTTGGAAATGGACAAAAAATCCGGTCCTGCCCGAGAGCTTGCCGGCTTTTGAGCCTGCTGCAGCGCCAGCGCCTTCCAAGCCGCAGCGCCCCGCCGCCAAAACAACCCCCACAACCAAGCCCAAACCCCGAAAAAAATAATGGCTGATCCGGCTTCGGAACGGAATTCGTCCAAAAAAGTGCTGATCCTGACGTACTACTGGCCCCCTGCCGGAGGGCCCGGGGTTCAGCGCGTCCTGAAATTTGTCAAATACCTGCCCGAATGGGGCTGGGAACCGCTTATTCTGACGGTTAAAAACGGGGAATACCCGGCTTTAGACCCTTCCTTGCTGAAGGAAATCCCCGAAGGGGTAAAGGTATACGCCACCCAAAGCCTGGAATTTTTTTCCCTGTTCAAACGGCTTACGGGAAGGAATTCCCAAGCCCCGATTGAGACCTACATCCTCAACCGCAAACAGGCCGGCTGGAAAGACCGCCTGTTTGCCTGGATTCGCCAAAACCTCTTCCTCCCCGACGCCCGCCTGGGGTGGGCGCCCTTCGCCTTCCGAAAAGGAATGGAGATCATCCGGAAGGAAAAGCCGGCGCTGATTTTTTCTTCTTCTCCTCCGCATTCCCTCCAGCTTGCCGCCTGGCGGCTGGCACGGCAATCGGGCCTCCCCTGGGTAGCGGACTTTCGCGACCCCTGGACGGAAGCGTTCTGGGATAAATCTATGGAGCGTACCTCCTGGGCTGCCGCGCGCAATAAGCGCATGGAGCAACGGGTTGTTACCGGGGCTGATGCCCTCATCGCCGTCAGCAACGGGGTAAAGGAACTACTGGCCGCTGCGCCCCGCGAACACACCTATGTGATCCCAAACGGCTACGACGCCCAGGATTTTACAGCAAAAAAGGAGCCTTCTTCCCGGTTTCGCATCGTATACGCCGGACATATTGCCGCTTCCCAGAACCCGACCCGGTTCTTTCAGGCTATAGCCGCTTTGAGAACGTCTTTTGGAGACCTACTGGATATCCGGTTTTATGGCAAAGCCGATCGGGAGACGCACGAGGCCATTGCCAGGGAAGGAGTTGGCGATTTGGTCCATCTCCTGCCTTATTTGCCTCATGACCAAATCCTCACCGAGATCGTCAACGCCGACCTGCTCCTGCTGCTCATCCCCGCAGAGTACGGAAAGGGCATTCTGACGGGAAAAGGATTCTAATACCTCGCTACCCGGAATTTCATCCTGGGAATCGGCGATGAACCCGGCGACGCCGCCGGGTTGTTGAAAACATGCCGGGGCGGCGTGATGATCGATTACGACAAGGACCCGGCGCCGGTTCTGGAAGCGCAGATCCGCCGTTGGCAGGAGGGCATTCCCCATGAGGTAAACGCAAACGAAATTCTGCGCTACGACCGCAAAACGCAGGCCGCCCAACTTACGGCCATTTTTGACGACTTATGCAACTGAGAAAAGGGATTTTCATGGCGGGCAAGCTTTGGAACGACCTTCGGGCCCTAAACCGGAGGATCCCCGCCAACCTTTCGGTACAGGAGGCGTCCCTGGGCTATTACTATATCCGGTTTCGGGAGGAACCCCGGAAACTCAACCGGCTGATCGCCGGGTTCGACGAACAGGGCATCCCGCTGAATACCACCTATATCGACGTGGAGGAAAAACGCCTGCACTATTACCCGATCAGCATAGGGCAGTATGCCCTGGCCGTATTTCATTCCTGGCTGGATACCGGCAGCGCGGATAAAAAAAAGCCCACTTTTTGCGCATCGCCGATTGGTTTTGCCAAAACCGAACCGAGTCGGATACCTGGGGCGCCTATTGGCTGACCGATGTGCCCAAACCGGAATACGGGGTTACCGCCCCCTGGAAGTCGGCATTTGCCCAAAGCCGGGGGCTGTCGGTGCTGCTGAGGGCCTGGCAGCTCACCGGGAGCGAGGAGTACCTTCGCATTGCCAAAAGGGCGTTGGTTCTGTTCGGCCTGGATATTTCCCAGGGAGGCGTTTCGGCAGACCGCGCTTCCGGGCAAACGTTCTACGAGGAATACGTGGCGGCAGCTCCTACCCGCGTCCTGGATGGCCACCTATTCTCGCTTTTTGGATTGTACGATGCCGTTCGGGCGATCTCCTCCGATATCGACGCCGAAGCCCGTACGCTGGCAAAAGTCCGGTTTGAGGAAGGCGTTGAAGGGCTAAAAGCCCAGTTGCCCGGCTTCGACATGGGGTTCTGGCTTCGGTTCAACCGCTGCGATCTGCCCGGCTACCCGCAGGACGATCCCTGTACCATCGGATACCTGAAGCTCGTGGCCGCTCAACTCAGCATCCTGCACGCTATTACCGGCGACGATTTTTTCCACCGCTATGCGATGAAACTAGAAGCTTACCTTCGCCCGGCGAACGTACTGCGCATGTATCGTTTTAAAGCTACCGCGCTAAAGAAACTGAACCGTCTTTAACAGGCTAAAAACGGCCTCATAAACAACCCAAAACAATGGAAGAAAAAACCTATTACGCGCATCCGACAGCCCTTGTGGACGAGCCCGCCGACATTGGCGAAGGGACCAAAATCTGGCATTTTTGCCACGTCATGGCCCATTCCAAAATCGGCAAAGGCTGCAGCCTGGGCCAAAACGTGTTTGTCGCCACCAGGGTCGTCATTGGAGACAACGTAAAAATCCAGAACAACGTGTCGGTCTACGAAGGCGTCATCTGCGAAAATGACGTATTTTTGGGCCCTTCGATGGTGTTCACCAACGTGTTCAACCCGCGCAGTGGGGTGATTCGCAAAGACGAGTACCGCACTACCCTGGTAAAAAAAGGCGCCAGCATCGGCGCCAACGCCACCATCGTTTGTGGAAACACCATCGGAGAATACGCCTTCATCGGCGCCGGAACAGTGGTTATCCGCGACGTGCTTCCCTATGCGCTCGTTGTCGGCAACCCCGGAAAGCAGATCGGATGGATGAGCGAATACGGGGAAAAACTGGTGTTCGACGAACAGGGAGAAGCCCGGTGCCCCGGCAACGGAGAAAGGTATTTACTCAAGGACGGCAAGGTCCAAAAAACTAAATAAACCATGAAAAATTTTGCGTTGATTGGCGCCGCCGGGTTTGTAGCGCCGCGCCACATGCGGGCGATCAAGGACACGGGAAACGTGCTGGTAGCCGCCATGGATAAATTTGATTCCGTCGGGATCATCGACAGCCATTTCCCCGACGCCGACTTCTTTGTCGAATTCGAGCGCTTCGACCGCCACCTCGAAAAACTGAAACGCCAGGGCAAACCCGTCGACTACGTCAGCATCTGCTCTCCTAACTACCTCCACGACGCCCACATGCGCTTCGGGTTGCGGTACGGCGCCGACGTGATCTGCGAAAAACCCCTCGTACTCAACCCCTGGAACATCGACGCCCTCAAGGAGATCGAACAGGAAACCGGGCAAAAGGTCAACTGCATCCTGCAACTCCGCCTCCACCCGGCGGTGATCGCCCTCCGGGAAAAAATCCAGCAAGGCCCAAAAGACAAGATCTGGGACGTCGACCTCACCTACCTGACTTCCCGGGGGCACTGGTACTACACCAGTTGGAAAGGCGACGTGGAAAAATCCGGAGGAATTGCCACCAACATCGGCATCCATTTCTACGACATGCTCATGTGGATCTTCGGTCCAGTGAAAAAGAATATCGTCCATATCCACACCCACGACCGGGCCGCAGGGTTCCTGGAACTGGAAAACGCCCGCGTGCGCTGGTTCCTCAGCATCAATTACGACGTGCTCCCCGAACCCGTTAAGGCCAAAGGCGGCCGCACCTACCGTTCCCTGAAAATTGAAGGCGAAGAATTCGAATTCAGCGAAGGCTTCAACGACCTGCATACCATGAGTTATCAGCATGCCCTTGATGGCAACGGGTTTGGGCTGGAAGACGCCCGCGCCGCCGTGGAAGTCGTTTACGATATCCGCAACGGCAAACCCGAAGGCCTGCACGGCGAATACCACGAACTGGCGGCGCTTCCTTTGGCGAAGCACCCCTTTAAATAACGGTGGACGGTGGACGGTTGACGGTGGACGGACCGTCAACCGTCAACCGTCAACCGTCAACCGTCAACCGTCAACCGTTATAGTATGTGCGGAATCATCGGCATCGTAGAAAAGCACGCAGACCGGTCGGAGTTGATGGACCGGATGCTGGATGTACTGGCCCACCGGGGGCCGGACGCAAAGTCTATGTTCCGGCACAAGGATACCATCCTGGGGCATCGGCGGCTTTCCATTATCGACCTGGAAACAGGAGACCAACCGATGTTCAACGCCAACCGGTCCAGGTGCATCGTCTTCAACGGGGAAATCTATAATTTCCGGGAGATCCGCCAGGAGTTGGAGGCATTGGGCCGCCGGTTCAGGACCAACTCCGACACCGAGGTGTTGCTGGAAGCCTACGAGGTCTTCGGCCTGGACTTTCTGGCCCGGCTCAACGGGATTTTCGCCTTTGCCTTGTACGATCTGGAAAAAGAGGAACTCCTTTTGGTGCGGGATCATTTTGGGATCAAACCCCTGCATTATTATTCCAGGGACGGCCTGTTTTTATTCGGATCCGAACAAAAGACCATCCTCCAGCATCCGGAGGTTCCCAGGGCATTGAATTACCGGGCGCTCCATCATCAGCTCAACCTGCGCTATACCCAGGGGGAAGAAACCTTGTTCGAGGGGATTAAACGGCTACCGCCTGCGCATTATCTCGTGTACCGGGATGGCGCGATCCAATCCCTGAAGCCCTATTGGCGCCTTCAGCCAAGCCCACGGCAAAACATGGACGAGGGCGAAGCCATGGAGCAATTGCATGTGCACCTGCGTCAGGCCGTCGAGCGGCAGCTGGTGAGCGATGTGCCCCTTGGGGTGTATCTGTCCGGCGGCTTGGATTCTTCCGCCATCGTGCAGAAAATGCACGAGCTGGGCGTACCTCAGATCAATACCTTTACCCTGGGGTTCAATGAGCCCACGGATGAGTTTCCCGATGCGCGGCGCGTGGCAGAGCATTTTGGGACCCATCACCAGGAACTCAGCCTGACCTTAAACCCGCTGGAAGAATTCCCCAAGGTGATCTGGCACGCCGAGGAGCCCAAGATCAACCTGCTTCAAGGGTTCAATATGTCGCGGTTTGTGCAGCCGCAGATCAAAGTCGCCCTGGGCGGCCTTGGCGGGGATGAGTTGTTGGCCGGCTACGACATCCACCGGTTTGTGTATCCGTTCAACCGGGTGCACCACCTGATCCCCGAGCCGCTGCAGCGGCTGCTGCAGTGGAAGTCGGACTTTGTTTTTCAGGTTCAGACTTCAGTGAATGGGTTGCCCTACGATGAGTACCGGCGCGGCGTGCAATTGCTGCTTTCGATTGGTCAGATCGAGCGGTTTTACCTGATCCTTCGCAATGTATGGGATGTCGATCCGGGATTTTACCGGGAGGTGTACCATCCTCGGCTAAGGAAGGCCATGCAAAAGGATATTCCCAGGGTGGAAGCGCAGTTTCACGAACTTTTCGCTCAGGTCAAGCACCTGAATGCCCTGGATCAGGTGCTTTTCGTGGAAGCCCAAAGCAAGATGGTCAACGACTACCTCCTGGTGGAGGACCGCATGTCGATGGCCCACTCCATTGAAGAACGGGTGCCTTTCCTGGACCTCGACCTGGTGCATTTCGGGTTCAGTATTCCCGTTGGGCTCAAAATAAAGCACAACCAGACCAAGTACCTGTTCCGGAAGGCGATGGCGCCTTACTTGCCGCCCCGGATTATATCCAAAAAGAAATGGGGATTCACGGTGAACCCTATCAACAATTTAAGAAAGACCTGAAAACGGTGGCCGAACGCCTCCTTACCCCGGAATTTGTCGACCGCCAGGGGATTTTCAACTACGCCTATTTGCGCCGGATCATGAACCATCCGCCCCATCCCCGCATGCGCTGGCACTACAATTTCCTCTGGGTCGCGGTAGGACTGGCTATCTGGGAAAAGATGTTTCTCGACCCAACGTTTGATGGGAAGGATTTTTCGATGGAGCGATTTTATTAGGAGCAGGGGTTAGGGAGCAGGGGCTGTCTCAAAGACCAATCTTTCCACCGGCATGAAATTTATTTTCTTTTTTCAATCTAATAAAAATTGCAGAGCAATTTTATTAGAATTGAAAAGGAAATATTTTCTAGCCCCAGGGCGAAGACGGTCTTTTGAGACAGGCCCTGCGCTCTAATCCCTCAAAAACAACCCAATGTGCGGAATAGCCGGATTTTTTGATGCCAGTTTGGAAGAAGGACGCCGTCAGCAGGTCATCGGCAACATGCTGGAGGCGATCGCACACCGGGGGCCGGATGCGCGGGATACGCGTACCTACGGGGCGCTGACGCTTGGGCACAACCGGCTGAGTATCATCGACCTGAGCGAGGAGGCCAACCAACCCATGGAGCGGGACGGCTACAGCCTGATCTTTAACGGGGAAGTGTATAATTATGTTGAGATCCGGGAAGAACTTCGTGCCCTGGGCCGTCGGTTTGAAACCAGTTCGGACACGGAGGTTGTCCTGGCGGCATATCTGGAATGGGGAGAAGCCTGCGTAGAAAAGTTTGTCGGGATGTGGGCCTTTGCGCTGTGGGATGAACCCAGACAAAAACTCTTCTGTTCGCGCGACCGTTTCGGGATCAAGCCCTTTTACTACATCCGGCAGGGCGCGCGCCTGTACTTCGCTTCGGAGGCCAAAGCGTTGCAACCTTGCCCGTTGTTTTCGTCTGCGTTGAACCCCTCGCAAGTAGCGCGCTACCTGCAACTGGGATGGATGTCGTACCGGGAGGAAACCTTTTTTTCAGACGTGTACCAGCTTCCCGCCGCCCATAACCTGGTCTGGCAAGACGGCCATCTGGAGATCGCCCGTATTGGGATATCCCCGCCGGGCGGCAAACCGGGCTTTCCTTCCCGGAAGCCCGGGAATTATTCCGCGAGCGGTTTTACGACAGCATCCGGCTCCACCTGCGCAGCGACGTAGAAGTAGGCAGTTGTCTGAGCGGGGGAATCGACAGTTCCTCCATCGTATCGGTAGTGGGCGCTACGCATCCGGAGCTCGCTTTCCATACCTTTACGATCTATTACGACGGGCAGCGCGGGATGGACGAACGGTCGTTCTCCCGACAGGTCGGGGCCAAATACCCCAACCTCATCGCCCACGAATACCAGCCCCGGGAAGAAGACATAGCCGCCCGCTTTGAGCATTTTTTGTGGGCTCAGGATTTTCCACCTGCGGGGTCATCCCCTTTCTCCCAGTATTTTGTCATGCAGCTTGCGCGGCAGCACGGCATGAAGGTAATGCTCGACGGACAGGGGTCGGACGAATACCTGATCGGTTACCTCCGGTCGTTCTACCGGCTGATTGGCCAGGCGTTGCCGGGGTTGGGCGCGTTTTCCATCTGGAAGGACCACGTCCGGCGGGAAGGATACTCCCTGTCCGAAGCGGCAAAGCGGTTTGGGAAAGGCGCTGCCTCCTGGATCATGGACGAACAGGCATTGGCCGAACTCGAGTACCACCATTTGCTGCCCTTTATGCCCCTGGACCGTCAGGCGCCGTTCGCTCTCGCCCGAGATGGGCGGGACAAAGTGGATAACTTCTTGTACCACTTGCTTTTTCATACGGAATTACCTTCCTTGCTGCATTACGAAGACCGGAACTCGATGGCCTTTTCCATCGAATCCCGGGTACCGTTTCTGGATCACCGGCTCGTTGAACTAGCCTTTTCCCTGCCCACGGATTACAAGGCCCATCGGGGGATTACCAAACATATTCTCCGGGAATCGCTCCGGGAGGAGTTGCCGAAGCCATTTATGCCAGAAAAGACAAAAAGGGGTTTGTATCCCCTGGAGAAGTGCAGTGGCTCCGGGGGCCGCTCCGGTTTCTGCTGGATCTCCCCTTCGAGCCCATCGAAGGGTTCGACACCCGCAAAGC
This sequence comes from Haliscomenobacter sp., assembly GCA_016713275.1. GTDB lineage: Bacteria > Bacteroidota > Bacteroidia > Chitinophagales > Saprospiraceae > JADJPL01. The sequence continues at coordinate 743,775 of JADJPL010000003.1, read as the reverse complement.
CAACCAGATCATCGAGCGGTACAAACAAGGCGATAACTCCCAGGCCAAGCTGATCTGGCGCCTTGCCCTGCTCAATTATTGGCGAACCAAACCAAGCGCTTCATGAAGTACTCGATCATCATAGCGACCTTTAACCGCCTGGAAGAACTCAAAGAGCTGATTGCTTCGGTTCGGGCATTTGATTTTCCGAAAGACGGATTTGAGTTGGTAATTTCTGACGACGGTTCCCGGGATGGCACGGGCGAATACCTCCGGGCTCAGTCCTTCGATTTTCCGTTTCAGTATCTTTTCCAGGAGAACAAAGGCCCGGGCGAAGCCCGCAACCACGGCATGCGCCAGGCGCGGGGCGATTATTTCCTTTTTATCGACTCGGATTGCATCATCCCTTCTGATTACCTAACCAAAGTAGACCGTTTTCTCGAAGCCCAGCCAGTCGATGCGTTCGGCGGTCCCGACGATTGCCATCCCAGCTTTCCGCCGCTGCTGAAGGCGATCAACTATTCCATGACCTCGTTCCTGGGCACAGGCGGCACGCGGGGGTCGAAAAAGAGCGTCACCAAATTCTACCCGCGCAGCTTTAACATGGGCATCCACCGCAAGGTATTCGAGCAAATCGGAGGCATGAACCAGCTGCGCCACGGCCAGGACATGGACCTGTCGGCCCGGATCTACGAGGCGGGGTTCAAGGTTGCCCTTATCCCGGACGCGTTCGTCTACCACAAGCGGCGGACCAACCTGCGCCGGTTTTACAAGCAGATCTTCAACTGGGGCGTAGCCCGCATCAACCTGGGCGCGAAGTACCCGGATTTGCTCAAGCCCATCCATCTGGCGCCCGCCGCACTGGTGGCCGGCGCCGCCCTGGTGGTCTTGCTGGCCGTTTTCTTTCCCCTGGGAAAACTGCTGTTGATGCTGATGCTGGCCGGCATGGCCGGGGTAGCCGCGCTCGCGTTCGCGCAATCCTTCGAGCGGTATAGGAGCCTGCGCGTTTCCCTGCTCTCTATCGTCACCCTGTTTTTACAGGTCTTCGCCTACGGCATGGGCGCGTGGAGCGGTATTTGGCAGAAAATAAAAGGCCAGCAAGTGGCGAAAGGGTTTACGAGGGATTATTATAAGTAAGTGGTTGGTGGTTGGTGGTTGGTGGTTAGGGAGCAGGGAGCAGGGAGCAAATAACTGATCGTAATTCGAGGCTTTTGCCTCGTGCCCACTACCTCGGTGAGGCTCTGCCTCAAAGCTGCGCAGTAGCTCAATGCTTGCCTCGATCCCTGTCTGGCGGTCTTCAGACTGGAACCTGGCGAAGAGATCATTATTTAAAATTATATGAAAACTCGAATTGAAACCATTATATCGGACAGCATCGCGGTCAAACAACGGTTGCTTGAAGACGAGGCCCTGGTAGGCAGGTTGCAGGAGGTGGCAGAGGCGTGCATCGCCTGTTTTAAAGCGGATGGCAAGCTGCTTTTCTGTGGCAATGGCGGGAGTGCGGCCGATGCGCAGCACCTTTCGGCGGAGCTTTCAGGGCGGTTCTACAAAGACCGGGCGCCGTTGTTTGCCGAAGCGCTTCACGTGAACACGTCCTTTCTAACGGCGGTGGCCAACGACTACTCCTACGACGAAGTGTACGCGCGCATGGTGCGCGCGGCGGGCCGGCCGGGAGACGTGCTCTTTGCGATTTCCACCTCCGGCAACTCGGGCAACATTCTCCGGGCGGTAGAGGCCGCCAAAGCCCAGGGCATGCTTGTGGTCGGCATGACCGGAGAAAGCGGAGGAAAGATGCGGGAAGCCTGCGACTACCTGCTCAACGTGCCTTCCGCTATCACGCCCCGTATTCAGGAATCGCATATCCTCATGGGGCATATTTTGTGCGAGTTGATAGAGGAAGGGGTGTTTGGGGGGTAGGATCATAGAAAAGCCGCCTCCAGGTCTTTCTGGATATTTTCGGCGTTCAGGGTTTCTTTGACCGCTTTAAAGCCTTTTTCGCCCATTGCCTTTCGCGCTTCATCGTGTTCGGCCATCCAGATCATGCCGTTCAGGAATTCTGCGTCGTTGGCAAAAGACAATCCACAGGCGTAGGCGTTCACCAGTTCTTCCTGCGGTTTGCAATCCGAAACCAACAGCGCTTTTCCCCCATACATATATTGATATATTTTATTGGCGATGCCCGATTCGTGCTGAGGATCTTTGGAGAAAGGCGCCAAACAAACGTCTGCCAAAGCCATATAGGAAGGAAGTTCGGATAGATCGATCCAGGGAACATAAGCCAGCCGGGGTTGGATCATCGGGTCGTCCAGGAATTCCTGGAACCGGGCCCGGTCGGATTTGTCCACGGGTCCGATTAGAAGCAAGCTGCCTTGGTAGCCTCTTTCAAGGTATTGCTTAAACACCTCAAAGATCCTGAAAATGCCGCGCCGCGCCGCAATGACTCCAAAATAAAAAAAGACCGGGTTTTGTAGCGAAGACCCCACGGAAGACAGATCCCGAACCGGATAACTTTCCATGGTCTCCAGGTCGGGGACATTGGGCACAACAAACACCTTTCCGGGATCGAGAAAGCGATGCCGGGCGAGAAGGTCTTCGCGAAACGACCCGCTCAATGCGATAATCCGGGAAGCGTACTTCAGATACCGCCCTTCCTTTGCGGCCCATCGATCCGGCCGGGTGAGCAGTTTGCGCCAGAACCCCCGGTTCCAGTCGAAGGTTTTGATCGCTTCCGGAAAGTGTTCGTGGAGGTCGAGCACGATAGGGATCTGCTTATTCAACGAGCGGACAGCGAGAAAAGCGGCCCGGGACATGTACAGGTCGTGCACGTGGAGCGTGTCCGGCTGAAAAGACAGAATAAATGTTCGGATGTGCCGGGCCCAAATCCATTCATAGAGCGGAAAGGTGTTGATCAGCCCAAATAACCAGCCTTGCAGTTTGCGGGAAAAAGGGATGCGTTGTACCCGCGCAGGCACGGCATCCGGGTAGGTTTTTCCATCAAAGGCAAAGCACAGGACGCCCATCTCAAAGCCGCCATTACGGAGGAGTTTGATTTCCCGCTTCACCCGAACGTCGTCGTTGAGGTCGTTGTCGACGATTACGCCAATTTTCATGCGTTGTAAATTAAAAAGGCCTTTCCAGCATAGCTTCCGGGACCAATCTACAAAATACTTTCCATGTTGAAAATTGGCGGCGGAGTCCGTTTTTAGTTCCTAATTAAATGAAACAATCGCTTACTTTCACATCGAAAAAGTGTAGCGCAGTATGGGCATCATCATTCGCCAGGGCATTAAACGATCCATCATTCAGTTTCTCGGAGTAGGTATTGGCGCCGCGAGTACCTTATTTATCTATCCTTTGGCTTTGGAGACCTATGGATTGGCCCAGTTTCTGCTCAATACCGCCGCTTTTTTTCCCCTTCGCAACCTTGGGCATCAACGCCCTGACCGTAAGGTTTTTCCTGCCTTCAAGGATGAGCAGCATGGCCACAATGGCTTTTTGGGCTTTTTGCTTGGAGGGGGTTAGCATTTTTCATCCTTTTCATTGCACTGGCATGGCTGTTTCGGACTCCGTTTTATTCCTTTATTCAGTGGATGGAATTTGACCAGGAGCTTTTCATTAACAATTTGGGATATGTTCTGGCAATAGGCTTTTTTCTGGTCTTTTCCGGGATACTCGAATCGTGGTCCAGCAATTTTGGACGGGTAGCTATTCCTTATATTTTTTCTAATCTGGTACAAAAAATCGGGCTCCCGGTTTTGCTGCTCCTTTGTTACTGGGGGACTCTCTCTCTTGGGCAGTTTAAAATGAGTTTGGCAGGCTTAGGCTTTGTAAGCTTGCTTGGGCTTTTGTGGTATGCAGGCAGTCTCGGGCAAATCCGCTTGAAAATCCGCCCCTCCATGTATTCCCCCCGTCTGTTGAAGCAAATGAGTTCTTATGCTCTATACGGCATTCTGACGAGCGTTGGCGCTTTACTGGCTTTTCGGATCGACTCCATTATGGTCGCTTCGATGATCAATGTCAAAAGCAATGGGGTTTATAACATAGCGCTATTTATGGCCAACGCCATTGAGATTCCTTATCTGGCGATAGCCGCCATTTCGGCGCCGTTGATCGCCAATGCGTTCCAGCAAGGAGACCGGGAACATATTATGTCTATTTACCGCAAAGCGTCCTTAAATTTACTTATCGCCGGGCTATTTGTCTTTATGGGCCTCTGGATCTGCGTGGAGGATCTGTTCCGCATTACGCCCCGCTACGATGAGTTGATCGCCGGCAAACAGGTAGTGTTCTTTCTGGGAATCGCAAAGGTCGTCGGAATGGTCATTGGCATGAACAACCTGATCATCGACCTGTCCAGGTATTACCGCTTCAACCTGGTATCGTTACTTCTACTGGCGGGATCGAACATCGCCCTCAATTATTGGCTCATCCCCCAGTTTGGAATCACTGGCGCCGCCATGGCTACAGCCCTATCCATAACAGGGTACAATCTGGTGAATTTCATGTTCACCCTAGTTGTCCTGAAAATGCAACCTTTTTCCCGCTCCACGCTAATGGTCCTGGCCTTTGCCGGGATATCTTACGGGGCGGCATATTGGCTTCCTGAAACAGGAAGCCCCATTTTGAATATCTTAATTAAAGGGGCCGTCCTTGTGATCACCTTCGCCGGACCAATTGTCTATTTTCGGATATCAGAGGACATCCATTTTATTCTGACAAATTTTTTAAAAAAAACCGCCATCCCAGGTCCATTCCATAAGGATAGAAACGTTCATTAGGTGAGATGTAGCCCACGAGGGTTTATTTAATGCAAGTACAAGAAAGCAAAATTATCCCCATGAAATTTCTTTTTTTCTTTCCCCTGCTTATGGCAATGGGGTCCTGTACAGCAGCCCATAATTATCTGCCGAACTTCGAAGAACAGGCAAAGGGTCATCCCTCTTCAATTTTTTCTCCCCTGCACTCTCCCCCGGCTTGTATTTCAGGACTGATTAACCATTATGCAGCCATTGTTAATTTTTGTGGACGAGGTTCCCTGACAGTTGATTCGATTACTGGGTTTAGCCCGGGAGATAAAATTATGATCTTCCAAACCCAGGGCGCCGTAATAAACACAGCCAATGGCCCGGCTTTTGGCGAAGTGACTAGTCTGGAAAACGCGGGGCGGTTTGAGTTTAATTACATTCAATCGATTAAAGGAAACCAAATCACGCTGAAGTTTAACCTGCTTCATTCCTATGACCTTTCGGGGAATCCCCAAATAGTCAATGTCCCAAATTTTGGCGATGCCTCTATTTGCGATCTGACCTGTAAGCCCTGGGATGGCAAAAAGGGCGGCATTCTGGTATTTGAAGGGAAACACCTAACGCTTACAGGGAATGTAAATGCATCAGCCAGAGGGTTTCGAGGTGGAGAAGTGATTCCTGATCCCAATTACCCTCCAAATAGTTTTTGGGATTACTACGGTGCAAAAAGTGCAGAAGGAGGTATGAAAGGAGAGGGTGTTTCCACATCCAGAAACCAATTCCTGTGGGGAAAAGGAAGCGCTGCAAATGGAGGGGGTGGAGGAAATAATATTAATGCAGGCGGAGGGGGTGGCGCTAATGGCGGAAAAGGAGGGATGGGAGGGACCTATCACGACCAGGATATTTTGACCCAAGGTCTCGGTGGTAAGGCATTGCCATACGAAGGAAGGTTGTTCTTTGGCGGGGGAGGCGGAGCAGGACATGCCAATAACGAAGGGGGAACTTCCGGAGCTGCAGGAGGAGGAATTATCTATGTTCTTGCCGAACGCCTATCCGCTTCTTCTGGCGCCTCCATTATGGCAAACGGCGGTGCGGCTTTACTTGGCGCCTATGACGGCTCTGGAGGAGGCGGAGCGGGAGGAACGGTGGTGCTTGATGTCGCACAGGTAGATACATCCATTTTCATTCAATGCAATGGCGGGATAGGCGGGTCGAACAATAGTGAACCTTATCCGGATGATTGTCATGGAACTGGAGGCGGGGAGGAGGAGGCGTGATTTATTCCCGAGGCGCCATTAGTTATGCCGAAGTTAGTGGAGGCACGCCTGGAGTCATGACGAATACCCCAACGTTAAGTGAATGCACAGGCAAACCTGTAACATCTTATGCGACGCCCGGGGCAAATGGTTTTATTTACAAGCGCATTCCTTTAAGTCAGGCCAATTCGCCCTATGCTTTGCCAGTGGTGCAAAGGGAATATTCATTTTGCGAAGGAGAAGAACTCCGAATCGGCATGCAAGTGTTTCCCCATGCCGGCCTTTTTACAGATACCCTTTTTAATGAAATGGGATGCGACACCTTAGTTTCCTCGATGGTTAAGATAATTGAATTGGAAAAAGGGTTCATGGAGTTTGCGCTTTGCCCGGGAGATACGATTCATGTTAAAGGGGAGGCCTTTTTTTCAACAGGTAGTTTCCAATTTAGGGTGCCTGGCATAAACGGCTGTGATTCCTTGATTTCCGTTCTTATTCAGCCAGCAAATGCAGAAAGCTGTGTCCAGCCACCCTGTAAAGTGTATATCCCCAATATCATCTCCCCTGACGAAGACGGCGTGAATGATGAATTCGAACCATTTTCTCCTCAAGCAGAATTTTTGGATCTAAAAATTTTTAATCGATGGGGAGGATTGGTTTTTGAGGGCGCCGGTCCACATCCCAAATGGGATGCCAAGATAAATAACACCCCAGCCCCTGCTGGAGTCTATGTCTTTTTACTAACGGGAAAATGTTTGAAAGGTGAACCTATCCGAATTAGCGGGGATTTTACGATTATCCGGTAATCCTCTTCAACGGAATTTGGCCTATTAAAAACCCCAAAAACCGTCCACAAAGTAAGGGTTGGAGAGTTCTATTTAGTAGCTGGGATTACCCGCTCATAGACCGCTAGTAACCGGCTGATCTCCTTTTTCCAGTTTTTATTTTCCACCACATACCTCCGGCCTTGTTTGCCCATGGTTTCCGCTACTTCCGGTTATCCAGAAGGTGCTTGATCCGGCTGGAAAGTTGTTCCTCGAAAAGGATCTACGCAAAACCCTGCGCCGCTTTCCTCTACCAGCGTTTCCCATAGCTTGAAATTAGAAGCAATTACTGGAATTCCGCAAAGCATATACTCAAATAACTTGGTAGGCAGCGCTTCCAGATAATTCTTCTTCGGATGAAGGATCACCAGTCCAATTTTCGAGCGATTTAATACCAATGCAATTTCCTGGCGACTGATCACGCCCATGTACTCCACGGATTTCCAATTTGGATGCAGGGACAGTTCTTTTAAAGCCCTTCATCGACCGGACCTGCCAGATTCAACTTCAGTCCGGGAAAATCCCCGAGAACATCCATCATTTCTTTTATGCCTCTGTCTTTGGTTATAGCCCCAACATAACATAGCGCGTGTTCCCTGGAAGGCATGGATGCCGAACCCTCAAATTCCTCCACTTTGGGATAATTGGCTACCAGAGCTGTCCGGGAGGTAAAGCGTTTAAATTTTTTCTCAATAAAAGGGGTCGCCGCAATAACCCCATCGAACATCCAGGCGCCAACCATTTCCATCGTACCAAACAGCACATAATAAACCAGACGCTTGATCAAAGGAAGCCCCTCTGAGGTGAGCTTCTCCATGGGCGTATCTTCGTGGGCATCGTAGACTACCGCATGCCCTTGCAATTTTAACCAAATACACGCAGGCAAAAGCACCGGATCGTGAAAATGGTAGAGGGCAGCTTTCCGTTTGGCGGCTTCCCTGACGATCCTGAACCCATCTTTGTACTGTGAAACAACCGAGCTACCCGCACGCCCTATATCCTGGATTGATACCCCCTGTATTGCCTCCGGCCCTCTTCCATCAGCAACATATAGGGTTACGCTGTAGCCTGCATTAGCCAATCCAAGGCATTCCTTTTGAAAAATTCGGGGGTCGAAACGGGTATGCTGTGTAGTGAGATGACAAACGATATGCGGTACAACCATGGTAATCAGGTTCATGCAGATTTTGAAGAAACAATTTGAGGGATATAAATGCCTTCCAACCCAAAAAACTCCTGGACAAATTTAGATATTTGCAGGAATCATCCGGCTTCCCAACGCGGACACAGCAAGAAAAAAGTCCGGGCAGGAAGCCCAAAATAGCTCTCCCATGTGCGGAATCACCGGCTACCTCTCTTACGCCCCCCAACCCGTCCATCACCCCACCCTTCAGCGGATGACGGACCAGCTCGCCCACCGCGGCCCCGACGGCGAAGGCTTCTGGATCAACGAAAAGCAATCGCTGGGCTTTGGTCACCGCCGCCTGTCGATCATCGACTTGTCGGATCGGGGCAGGCAGCCGATGCACTACGGCAACGGGAGGTATACGATCACCTTTAATGGGGAAATCTACAACTACCTCGAATTAAAAACGGAACTGGAACAAAAAGGCTACGTTTTTTCCTCCGATTCCGACACGGAGGTCTTGCTGGCGCTGTATGCCGACCGCGGCCCGGAATGCCTTCAGGCCATCGATGGGATGTTCGCTTTCGCGCTGTGGGACGCGCGGGAGGAACAGTTGTTTTGTGCCCGCGACCGCTTCGGGGAAAAACCCTTTTTCTACGCCCAGAACAGCAGCCGTTTTGTTTTTGGGTCGGAAATGAAAGCCCTCTTCGCCAGCGGGTTGGTCCGGCCGGAAGTGCGCAGGGATAAGCTCTTCCAGTACCTGGTGTACGACACCGTGCAGTCGGTCCAGGCGCCGGAGGCAACGTTCTTTAAAGATGTTTTTCAACTGCGCCCCGCCCATTACCTGATCGTGAACCGCGAAGGCCAACTTCGCGAAACCCGGTATTGGTCGGTAGACAGGGCCCCCTGCCGGGACAATCTGGATACCGCTGCAGAAAAGGTGCAGGATCTTTTGAAGCAATCGATCAGCCGGAGGCTGCGCTCCGATGTGCCCGTGGGCTCCAGCTTGTCGGGCGGACTGGATTCTTCGGCGATTGTCCTGCTGATCGACGCTATTAAAGGGCAGGGCCAGATGCAGCGGACGTTCTCCGCCCGCTTCCAAAACTTTGCCAAAGACGAAGGGGCCTACATGCAGGCGGTCATCGACCGCTGCCGGGTGGAGCCGCACTTCACCTGGCCGGATGAAGGGGTGCTGGCCGATCAGATCGATCGCATTTTCTGGCATCAGGAAGAGCCCTTCGGCTCGGCCAGCATCGTCGTGCAGGACCAGGTCATGGCCCTCGCCCGGGAAAACGGCACGATCGTACTCCTCGACGGACAAGGGCCGGACGAGATGCTCGGCGGCTACCACTTTTTCTATTTTAAATACTACCTCAAAGACCTCTACCGCAGCAACCGCACCAAGTTCGAAACGGAGCGCCGGGCGTTTGAGGAAATCACCGGAATTAAGGTAAGCGCGGATCTCGAATTGGCGTTCCGGGCCGCTTTTCCAAGCCTTGTCAACCGGGTGAAAGGACTGCCCAAAAAAGCGGCGCCGTTCCTGTATCCCAAAATCTCCGGGCTCCACCCCTCCATGTGGCCTTTTCTCTACACGACCCCCGACCCCTACGTGCAGCGGGATTCCGTCTCCGACCAACTGAAACTGGCGACCTTCGACATGGGCCTGCCTGCCCTGCTTCGCTTCGCCGACCGCAACTCCATGGCCCATTCGGTCGAGGTGCGGCTCCCCTACCTGAGCCACGAACTCGCAGAATACCTGTTCTCCCTGCCTATCGAAATGAAGTTGTTCCAGGGCTGGACGAAATACATCTTGCGAAAAGCCATGGCGCCCCTATTGCCCGGAAAGATTGCCTGGAGACGGGATAAGATCGGCTACGAGCCGCCCCAGCAACGCTGGCTGGAAAGCGAGCCCATGAAAGAAAAAGTCCGGCAGGCAATCGCTCTTTTACAACAGGAAAACATCCTGCGAAAGCCCGTCAAAGGGCTGGAATGGCGCTATTTGATGGCGGCCGGGTTGTTGAACTTCGCAAAAAGATTTTGAAAACGTAGAGGATGTAGAGGATGTAGAGGATGTAGAGGATGTAGAGGATGTGAGGGGTGTAGAGGATGTAGAAGATGTAAAGGATGTAGAAGATGTATGAATAAGTCCAGTATATGAACGCGCTTTTTCTCGACCGCGACGGCACCCTCAACGAACGCCTCCCCGGCGCGTACGTGCGCACCTGGGAGGAATTCCGCTTTTTGCCGGGGGTGCTGGATGCGCTCCGCATCCTTTCCGGGCACTTTGAGCGTATCGTGGTCGTTACCAACCAGCAGGGAATTGGAAAGGAAGTGATGACGGTGGAGGAGCTGGAGGCCGTGCACACGCGGATGCTCCGGGAAATGGAACACGCCGGCGGGCGGATCGACGGCGTTTATTTTTGCCCGGATCTGGCTACCGTTGCGGGCAATTGCCGCAAGCCGGGGCCAGCGATGGCGTTGCGAGCCAAAGCCGATTTCCCGGAAATCGACTTCCCCCAATCCGTCATGGTGGGCGATTCTGCCGAAGATATCGCTTTTGGTCACCGGCTGGGCATGTACACGGTGCTGATCGAAGGAAAAGAAGAAGACGCGCCCAGGCTGGAACGAATGCAGGAGCAGATCAATGCCCGGTTTCCCAGCCTGAGCGCCTGGGCGGAAAGCTTAACTCAATAGGACCTGGCAAATCGCATCGATCGTTCCGCTCTCCTGTTCAATAACCTCCCGGGCGACGCCCTGGAGCGCTTTCATATTTTCTTCCGACACGTTCGACATTTCGCTGCAGGATTCCGGCATGGCCGGGTTGATCCGGTAATAGTGCTGCCTGCCGTCGCGGGTAGGCGGAAGCAGGTATTGCATCTGATAATGCACGGATTCCGAAACGCCCTGCATGAGGATGTCGATAATGGGCTGCACCCATTGCACCATCCCCCAGCCTTTGGCTTTCTCGTAGGGGTAGGGCCGGCACGCCTGCCCGGTACCCAGCGACACCATGAAAAAATCCGGCGCTTGGTCCGGCGCCATGTATTCGGGAAGGCCGGCCGTGAAATCGCGGCTTCCGACCCCCGACCGCGATTCAGCGGGGTTGGCGTCTTCCGCAGGTTGGGGTTCCCCAAAGCTGTTCTCAAACTCCCGCAGGCGCATGAGGTTGATGGCTTCGGTATAGGCCAGTACGGAAGGGTTGTTGGCAAAAACGCCGCCGTCGACCAAAGTCAGGTGGCCGTTCTCCGCCCAGGGCATCCAATGCGGTTCGAAATAAGTCGGCGCGGCCGAAGTAGACCGGGCAATATCCCGCATCAGGAAGTTTTCGGTATCCGGTTTCATCCGGGCTTCCCGGGACAGAAAATAAAACGGCTTGCGCTGTTCGATGTCGTACGAAGTGACCAAAAGCGCGCTGTGCGAATCCTTCAGCTCCGCGTCTCCAAAATAGCTTTTGAGGACTTCCTCCAGCCCTTCATGCTGAAAGGCTTCCTCCGCCAGTCCCCCAACGCTCGAGAAAAAACTCCTTTTCTTGAAGATCGTTTTTCCGTTGAGTTCATAGAGTCCGGCGATTTTCTGCGCCGAATACGCAGCGCCCGTCTCGGGGTCGTTTACGTTCAAGCCGACCGCAATAATGCCCCCGGTAGAGGTTCCTGCCAGCAGATCGAACAGCTCCGTGATCTTTTTTCCCGTGCGTTTCTCGATCTCCGAAAGAATCAGCGCCGGGATCACCCCCCGGATGCCGCCGCCGTCGATGGATAAAATTTTAATTGGACTCATAGCTATTTACGAGGTTACGAAGTTACGAGGTTGCGAGGTTGCGGGGTTGCGAGGTTGCGAGGTTGCGAGGTTGCGGGGTTGGGGGTTGCGGGGTTGCGAGGTTACGAGGTTGCGAAGGAGGTTGCGGGGTTGCGGGTCGGGTTGCAAGCGGGGTTCCTTTACATCCTTTACATCCTTTACATCCTTTACATCCTCTCCATCCTCTCCATCCTCTCCATCCTTTAAATAAAAATCACTTCCGTTGCGCCATGCCCGTATTTGGGATGGAATTCGTTCTTAAAGGTAAGGACTTCCGGCATACGGATCAAGCGGCTAGCGATCAGGACTTTGAGGCGGCCTTTGCCGAGGCCGTGGATGATAAACACCCGTTCAAACCCAAAACGGATCGCTTTGTCCATATAGGCTTCAAACACTTTCATCTGAAGCTGGATGATTTGCGAATTGCTCAGGTGGGAGGGGTCCTTGATCAGCTTTTCGATGTGGAGGTCGAGTTCCGGCTGAAACTCGGCGGCTGCCCGCACTTCGTGGGTAATTTCTTTGTCTTCGGTGATGGCGTTCAGGATCACAGACGGGGGCATATTGCGCTTGGTGTAGGCTTCCAGGTCTTCTCCAGGGGCTTCGAGGCGCTGGTCCTGCAGGCGTTCAAACAGAGGAAACAAATGGGTAGGCCTGCCCAGAAATGGGGTGAGTTGCAGCCTGCCGAAAAACACTTTGGGCTTGATGCGCAGGTCCTTCACCTGCTTGCCCCCGGTACCGTCGGTGGTAATCCGCCAGCACTCCGCCTCGACCACGGGGAAATCGTTTAGCTCGTCGAAAAGCAGCATACCCAGGTCAATCCAGTTTCCGGAGCTCAGTTTTCCGTTTTTGGAAAACCGTTTTTGGTCGAGCACAAACAATTCCACGTTGAAGATGACATCGAAAGGCGTGTCGTTGAGCAGCAATACCCGGAATTTTTCCGGCGTCGCGTCGCTTTTCAAAATGGGGTCGAAGGCCAACAGAATCCCACTCCCCTTCCGCTGCCGTCTTCCGCAGGCCTTTCCCCTGTTCTTTCGCAGGCGAAGGCGTCTTGGCAGGTTCCGCAACAGGCGGCTGTTTTTTCTTCCCCGGCTTATACCCGGGAATCTGGGAGGGGTCGGCGATCAGCAGGTCGTCGATACCGACCGGAATATCCATGTCCCACGCGGCAACATACACGCTGACCATGCGGTCGTCGATGACCTCGGTGATTACGCCTTCCTCCGGGGAATGGCGGAATTTAACTCTCGTGCCAATGGGTATTAACATCAATATGCTTCTTGGCGCCTTGTTTTGTGCATGCCATCGCGCGCCTCCCAACCTCCTAAAGGAGTAGTCATACGCAAAATGCACAAAACCTGTCGCGGTGGAAAATAATCCTCAATCCTTTTCCCGTGCGCAGCCTTTCAGGGTCTCGCCGTCCCGAACCACTTCCGAAAAGTAGGGGTATTCCGTATCCGACATCCCGTCGCTGCACGCACCGGGGGATACCGTCACCTTCAGTTTGCTTTTCACCCCGCCGATCATAGCCTCTGTTTCATACACCGCCCCCGCATCGGTGGTCTTCGGCGCTTTGTACGGATACGCCGTTTTCGCTATTTCCGGGGTGGAGAAATAGATTCCCGCCGCCGTTATTTCTACCGACCAAAATGGCTCCGTCCCCATGCAGACGTATTCAAACACTTCCTGGACAGGCGCCGGCGCCGGCTTGGAACCACTGCCCGGCTTCGGCCCGGTAGTGCAGGAAGCTAAACTCAGCCCAAAAGCGAAAAGAAAAAGGATGGGTTTCATAGGTCTGGTTTTTTTTAGAGGATGTAGAGGGTGTAGAGGGTGTAGAGGGTGTAGAGGATGTAGAGGATCGTAAATCGTAAATCGTAAATCGTAAATCGTAAATCGTAAATCGTAAATCGTAAATCGTAAATCGTAAATCGTAAATCGTAAATCGCTTATTCTTTCAAAAGTACAATTTTTGCCTGATCCTTTTTTGCTACTTCCCGCATAAAAGCGGCGAAGGCGTGATAATCCTCCGGAGAGCCGCCGGAAGGGGAGCGTTCCAGGCGGCGTAGGATCTGGATTTCGGCGTTTCCCTGGCGAACTTCGAGCTGGTAGGAACCAAAGCGGGACTGGAGGGAATCCGTTTTGGGCAGGCTTTCCGGCCGGTACCCTGGGGGGATCTGGTAGGTGATCCGGTTGGTAGAGACGAACCCCAGGGGATTGGAGAACGGCTGTTTGCGGTCTTCCTGTTTAGCAGGAACTTCGCTGACCGCGTTTAAAGGAAACAGGGGCAAAAACCAGCGCGGCCCCGACCGGCTGCCCAGGCGGCTCAGTTGGGCATTAAACCGGAGCGTTGCCTGGGGAAGGTCCCGGTTGGGTTCGATTTGAAGGCTGTCCAGGGCGAGCAAAGGCAATTTGAGTTCGTCCTGCATCCATTTATCCAGTTCCTTGCCCGGGAGCAAGTGGGCCGCCAGGCGATAGGTTTCATGGGGCTCTCCGGCCAGTTGAGCCCGTACCTGGACCGTTGAATTGCCTTCCGGATTCAGCGTCACCGCCTGGGTCCATTCCTGCCAGTTATCCTCCGGGCCCAGCGCCGGGGTGGTTTTCAATTCCCCGCCCTTTTCGGTTGCCAGGAGCACCGTCCGCCCGGCATTAGAACTGCCCAGGTAATTGGGCGGGTAGAGGTTGGAGGTGCACTCCAGCCAGTAATCCTCCTCCGGCACATAAATCACCACGTGGTTGAACCCGGGGTCATGCGCAAATGTCGGATCGATGGCCCTGGATTGGTCCCCATTGGAAATAATGGCCGGAATAGCCTGGATACCAGCGATTCCCAGAGCCACTTTCACGAAATTGCTCAAGGCTTTGCAATCGCCAAAATGGTTGTCGTAGACATACGCGCTCGGGAACGGCTGCCACCCGCCAATCCCCAACTGAACGCTGACATAGCGCATCCGCTCCTGCACGTACCGGTAGATCCGGCGGATCTGTTCTTTCCTGTCGGCGGCCGTAGCGGTCAGGGCCCGGATCTCTTCGGTCAGCGCAGGGGGCGCGGCGGCAGGCCCCTGGTACAGCCCCGCAATAAACCGGCCAAAGGTTTCCCAGGAATCCATACTGCCCTTGGTACGGACCGATTTGAAAGTTGGATAACGCTAGCTGCACCTGAGGCAGCACGTCCTTCGGATGCGGCGCATAGGCTTCTTCCCGAATAGCTTTCAGGCCGGACACCCGCCAGGTGTATTGCCGCCTCCCTTCCACAGACGCCTCCTCCGGCACAATCGCCAGGTTGGCTACCCGATGCCGGACAGCAGCTTCTTTCGGGAAAACCAGGGTGAAATGCGCGTGCTCCACCGAGGTGAAAAAATCCTGAATCAGCCAATCCGGCATCAACGCCAATTGGATTCCTTTGACTTTCTGCTCGTACGTCCATTCCACCGTAAAGGGGTATTCTGAATGGGCGATTTCCAGGTATTTCACCCGGTTGTCTTCGTATAGCGAAAAACTACTGACCGCCGAAACGTCGTTAAAATCCGCTTTTTTGTACGCCCGGATCAAAGCCCCGTTTTTGTCGTACACCCGGGCGCTGATGTCGAGCAGCGGACTTTCGGTGTCGTAGGAGGTCCCAGCCGTAAAGGTGGTTTTCTCTTTGCCGGTAAGGGTAACGACCTGCCGAAACCGATGGGTTCCTTCGGCAGGAGATTTAATCTCCATAACCTGCGCTTCTTCCCGGATCACGTAATACGCGTCGGTAAGCAAGGAATCGGCAATCGCCGAAGCGGGGAAAAACTGGCCCGATGCCGGCAGGCAAAACGCCGCAACCGCCACCGAAAGACATAGCAAATACCTCATGGTTATAGCTTTTTCAGGACAATCTGTTCCTGTTGCTTTTCGATCAGCATATCGAAAAACTGCTTGACAAACGGGTATTCCTCCGGCTCGAAATGCAACTGATTCAACTGGATCGAGCTGACTATCTGGATCATTTTCGGCGCATTTTTCTGAACGGCAAAACTGAATTTGCCCCCGTTGTTGGGAATGGTGACAATCACCGGCTGCGGAAGCTGCTCGACCTCGTATTGCTCAGGAATCTTCAGGGTCAACACATAGCGGTGGGTAATCGGGTAGGGAATATCTACCGGGTACTGCCGGGTGGTCAGTTTGAACGGGTTCTCGTCAAACGTCGGCTGGAGCACCGAGGGGAGATAAACCCGCTCGCCCCCATCGGTCAGGGCCTCGGGAATGCGGACGGAAGCTTTGTACACCAGGGGTTTGCTGATGTCGTTTTTGTTGGTGAGCGCGACGGAGTCGTACACGATCTCCGCTTCGGTAGCGCTGACCTCCGCATCCGAACTTTCGTTGGTTTCGTCTCCGGAAGAGAGTTCTTCCCGGATATCCACGCCGGCATAGCCATCGTAGGAAGCGGAAAGCTCGCCCGCCAGTTCGCCGTTTTCGGTAATGGTCAGGTTGAACGCCCGCACTACCTGAGCTTTGGGCGGCGCGACCGCCACCCAGGCCGGGTTGTCTTTATCCACCTTCCAGGCTTTTTCGTTCAGCGCGTTGATCGAAGGCAAGCCGATGGGCCGGTAGCTGTTGGTCGCATCCAGGAAATAGGACTTTCCATCCAGTTCGACCATAGCCATGAGGTAGTTGAACTGGTCCACAATAGGGTACAGATCGACCACTTTGCCAAAGTCCCGGGTACCCAGAATCAGAGGAACAGCCGGAATATCAAACTGGCGGAGCAACCCGATCAGCAGCAGGTTCAGATCGGCGGCTGTGCCGGATTTTTCCTGAAAGCATTTATTCAGGCTCTGGCTGGCGAAAATGCCGTTGCGCCCGTTCCAGTTCATTTCCCCGAGCACAAAATCGTACACGATCTGCAGGGTCTCCTGTTTGGATTTGCCGGTTCCCACCAAAGGGGCTACTTTGGCAAAAGCCTCGCTAAAGTCGTTCTTTTGATTGAACACCTTCCCCAAGCTGCCGTTTTCCAGCAGTTCGGATGCCAGGGCTTTCCAGTCTTTGAGCACCGGCTCAAAGACCCCCGAGCGCTTCACTTCGCTGAGCTGGAGCCGGACCCTGGACAGGTAATCATCCATGGTCGTGATGAACGATTCCTCGGACAAGCCCGGGAGATCCTTACAAGCCATCCGGTAGGTGTAGCCCTCGACCGATTGGCCGCTCACCACGATCGAGGTGGGGGTGGATTCATCGATGGCAAATTTGGGGCCGTTGCGCAGGGTCACGTACTGATAAAACTCCGGCATTTGAATGACGTACTCACTCCATCGAACCGGTATCTCCCCCTGGAAGTACCACTCAGGAAGCTGAAATACCCCGGAGGAACGCAGCGAATAGCTGTATTCAATTACTGAACCCTCTTTTACTTCGGGAAAAGAAAATTTGATCCGCGTGAAATTTTCGTCGACTTTCTCCTCGAAAAATTCCTTTCGCTCCAGCGCTCTTTTGCTGCCATCCGGCTGAACGATCTGCGCTTTCAGGTTGGACACATTCTGGTAGCGGTTGCCGGATTGATAAACAATCCCGATATCCGCATAATCAAATCCCGCCCGCTTCAAAATCTTGATCCGCCGGTGCCGGTCCAGAACGACTTCGGTCACGGATTGATCAAAGTCAAAATAAGCGATCCCAAAATCGCCCAGTACCACCGCCGTCGCAGCGGTATCGGGTTGGTACAGGGTCATTTTAAGGTCTTCTTCCGGAATCTTGCCCCATTTTACCGGCGACTGGGAATAGGATGGAAGCGCGCTCAGGAAAAAAGCGCAGGGAATCAGAAATTGGCTTAGTTTATGCATAATGTAGTTATTTTCATGGGGCCAAACGCATTCCTCACCCTTCTACCCTACCCTTCCATACAGATGCTATCCACAAGGAAAAAGGATACAATAAAAATAAAAAAACCTCTGTAAACACAGTGTTAATTTTTTTCCTCACACCCACCCACCACCCACCCACCCCAACCACTAACCACCCACCAACCACCAACCACCAACCACCAACCACCAACCACCACCATGCCACACAACCTGCGCTGGGCCCTGGCCCAAAAATTAGAACTGATCTGGTGGAAACGTTACCTGCGCCCGCAAGGACCGGAAGCGTACCTCGTCCGCAAGCGCGCCTACTGGGAACGGGTGCTGGAACAAACCGGCGTCGAGCCCAGGCCGGGGCAATCTGCCCTGGACGCCGGATGCGGCCCCGCCGGGATTTTTATGGCGCTTCCCCAACTCCGCACCGACGCCGTAGACCCGCTGCTGGACCAGTATGCCCGAAGCCTCCCGCATTTCGATCCGGCCGCTTATCCCTGGGTCCGCTTCCATTCCGTGGCCTTTGAAGACTGGTCTCCCTCCCAAACGTACGACCTGGTCTTTTGCCTCAACGCCCTGAACCACTTCCGCGACCTCCACGCCAGCCTGTCGCGGCTCAAAACGGCCTTAGCCCCCAATGGACTGCTGCTGCTCGCCATCGACGCGCACCGCTTTTCGTTCCTCAAACCCATCTTCCAACTGCTTCCCGGGGATGCCCTCCACCCACACCAGTACACCCTGGACGATTACCGGAATATGCTGGAAAGCCATGGAATACAGATCCTTCGAACCCAAACCCTGAAACGGGGGCGGATTTTTGATTACGTGGCGTTGGTGGGGAGGAGGGGCACGGGGGGACGGTTGACGGGGGGACGGTTGACGGGGGACGGGGACGGGGGACGGGGACGGGAGGGGACGGAGGACGGAGGACGGGGGACGGGGTGGAGAGGGTGGAGAGGGTGGAGGGGATGTGAAGGATGTGAAGGAGTATAAGGATGTAAAGGAGCATGAGGATGTAAGGGGATTAAACTAAGGGCGGCGCCCGGCGTTTATGTTGACTTGAAAACGCAGGCAATGGCATATAAAATCAAAGAACTCTTTTTCACGCTTCAGGGAGAAGGCGCGCAAAGCGGGCGCCCTTCGGTGTTTTGTCGTTTTTCGGGGTGCAACCTGTGGTCGGGGCGGGAAGAAGACCGCCACAAAGCCATCTGCCAATTCTGCGACACCGACTTTTGGGGAATGGATGGAGAAAACGGAGGCAGCTACGCTACGGCGGCAGAATTAGCGGCTCGTATCGCCGCCCTGTGGCCCGCCCCGGAAGGCCATCCCTACGTCGTTTGCACCGGAGGCGAGCCCCTCCTTCAACTCGACGCCGAACTCATCGAAGCCCTGCATCAATCCGGGTTTGAAGTCGCCGTAGAAACCAACGGCACCCTCGCCGCCCCCGAAGGAATCGACTGGATCTGCGTCAGCCCCAAAGCCCATACGGCCCTCCAACTCCAAAGCGGAAACGAGCTCAAACTCGTCTTCCCCCAACCCGGCGCCGAACCCGAGCGCTACCAGCACCTGGATTTCCAACACTTCTTCCTCCAGCCTATGGACGGCCCCAGCCGCGAGGAGAATACCCGTCTCACCCTCGCTTACTGCCTCGCCCACCCGAAATGGAAACTGAGCCTGCAGATGCATAAATTGCTGGGCATAGCGTAGAGAGGATGTGGAGGATGTAGAGGATGTAGAGGCGTAAATCGTACTTCGGAATACCCGCAATCTGAAGATTGAACGGAAGCGTAGACGGAAGTCTACGCACAACACCGTCTCCCGTCTCCGTCTCCCGTCTCCCGTCTCCCGTCTCCCGTCTCCCGTCCACCGTCCACCGTCCACCGTCTACCGTCCACCGTCCACCGTCTACCCCGTCTCCCTATCCAGCACATCCACGGTGCGGTGGTAAAACTCCAGGGCCTGTTCGGGGGAATTTCCGACGCTGAGGACGCCGAGTTTGCCGTGTTCGGAGAGGGCGCCGATGAGGTGGAACATGACCCCGTCCTGAGTGGTGCCGTCGAAGTGGACCTGATTGCAGATAGCGAGATCGATGAGGTCCTCGGGGGTCAAGGTTTTGTAGGCTTCATTTTGGAGGCCATCGGTCGTAAAGTAGTAGCGGGTCTGTCCGTTGGGCATTTTATATACGCCTTCTTCGTAGTCGTATTGGCCGTCGGTCAGGAACTGAAGCATGAGGAAAGGGTGGGTGGTGCCCCTTTGCGGAGGTTGATCTCGATGGCGTAATGCCTCCATTCGCCGTTTTCTTTAACGGACATAAAATCCACTCCAAACCTTCCCAGCACGCCCAGGGATTTCAGCTCCCGGGCGATGCGCATACCGATATACCCGATTTCGCGGCGGTAGGCTTCGTCGGCGGGAAAGGAAGCGCCCATGTAGATCATCCCGGTTTCGCGGTCCAGCACCTGATCGTGGGTAGAAATGATATCCACTTTGCGCATGGGCGTAATGCGGCACTGCACCGAGGGAGAGGCTTTGACGCTCCCGTCGAGGAACGCTTCCACAATGCCTCCCATCAGGTGAAACTTCGTGGCGAACGCGTCGAAATCCAGGCCGGCAGCCACGATGCGGAGGTTGCTGCGCAAGACTTCTTCGGATATCCGGGAATGGTTTTCGTAATAGAAAATGGCGTTCCCGTCGCCGGAAAAGCCGTCATTGAGCTTGACCATGGCTTTGCTGAGGTAGGGGTGCTGCGCCTTCAGCTTTTCGAGCGCATCGGCGGCCTCGCGCATATTCCGGAGGTTTTCAAAACCGGGAGGAAAAGGAACCCCCGCCCGCTGGAACACTTCCCGGCTTCCGCTTTTGGTGCCCCAGTAATTGAGGGAAGAAGGGCAGCCGTACAGAGGGATTCCGATCCGGTAAGCCAGCTCTTCCTCCAGCGGGGTGATGTTGAACCCCGACAAGTGGGCCGCGTGGTCTTTGGGAATGCACTCCCGGATGCGCTTGATGAGCCGGGGCCTTGAAAGCACTTTTTCTGTCAGAGAGCGGGTGGAAGCGTCGTAACAACAGAGAAGGTGCAGGCGCTTGCGCGCATGGAGGCCTGTGATTCCCGGCAGCAGGTGCAGGTAGTAGTCGATAATCACCGCGTCGATGGGCATGCTGCTCAGGTAGATGACGTGGGTGCGGGGCATCCGCAGAAGCATGAGCATGCAAAGCAGCCGTTCCTCGTAGTGGATATGGCCCACAATTTTGCTCAGGATTTGGGGGTCCAGGGTCAGACTGGGCAAAATGACCACCGTTTTGGGCGCCAGGGGGTCGGGGAAAAATTGCTCAAACTGAATAAGCAAGTCTTCCTGCAACAGCTGATAGACCTCCGAATTGGCTAAAAAATCCGGCGAGGGGAAGGATGCATGCATAGGGTTCGCCGGTTTATTTGGGTTTAAAGGGCATTTCCAGTTTGGCCTTCTTCAGTTGAATATTCAATCCGGCAAGTTCCTTATCGATCAGGACTTGGTAGCGGCTCCAGGCCAGGCCGAACAGCTCGTCCAGTTCCTTCGCCGCCTGGGCGGCCTGCTGGGTCACCGGCATGTCGGCATCCTGAATGAGGTTGAATAACGCCCCGGCAGCCTGGTTTACATACCACATATTGGGCCCTGGCGCCGTCGTTTCTCCCCGCAGGAGCAACTGCACGCTTTTGTCGTAGGCTTGCAACGCCAGCAGGGTTTTGCCCTTGCATTTGGGAAGCAGGTCTTTGGCTACCTCGCGCAGAATCACCAAATTTTCAATAGCGGGTTTCAATTCTTCCTGTATCTGATAACAGCGGGCCGACAAGTCGTACTGCTGTTTCAATTCCGCCTCCGTCATCTTCACCCTGGGGTCCATTACGACCTGCAGGGGCTGGGTATAGGCATTGCCATTCACCGTCAGCCTGACCGTATACATTCCCGGCATCGCCCAGGGACTCGTCGGGTTAGGAGCGGTATTTTGATATACCGCCGAGATAGGGAATGAAGGCGTTGCTTTTCTGGGCGTATGGAGCAAATCCCAGACAAACCGGTGCGCGCCGGCCGCTCCGGAAAGGATCTGTTCTTTGCGGATCCAATATTTAGGAAAGTTGACCGGAGGGATGGGCGCGGGCTGGTCGGCGCTGCTGTATTTGCGCACCAATTGACCCCGGGCGTCGAGAATTTCCAGGGTAACCGGACCATTGGCTTTTTCTTTCAAAAAATAATTGATCACGGCGCCATCCGGCGGGTTCTGGCCTGCGGGCTCTTCCTGGGGTACCGGCGTATCGGTGTACATGCTCCAGCGCACGCGGTAGGCCTTTTGCGGTTTAAAGAGGGTGGCTTGTGCCTGAGCAGTTTGGGCTGTCAGCTGACGAAGGGGCGTAATGTCGTCCAGAATCCAGAAAGAGCGGCCGTGCGTGCCGACCACGAGGTCGTCGTCTTTGATCACCAGATCGCGGATGGAGGTAGCGGGCATGTTTTGCCTCAGCGATTGCCAGTTCTCGCCCTGGTCAAACGACACATACACCGCCCGCTCCGACCCGGCGAAGAGCAATCCGGGGCGCTGGGGATCTTCCCGAACGGCGTTGATCGGGTCGTCGGGAAGGCCGTTGACGATGCGCTTCCAGGTTTTGCCCCCATCGGTCGTGCGGAAGATATGCGGCCGCATGTCGCTGCACCGGATGCGGTTAACGGCCGCATAGGCGGTTTGTGCATCAAAAGGGCTGGCATCCATGAGCGACACTTTGCTCCAGGAGGTTACTTCCGGCGGAGTAACGTCGGTCCAGGTTTTGCCGCCGTCGCGGGTAACGTGGATGAGGCCGTCGTCGGTGCCCACCCAAATGGTGTTGAGGTCTTTGGGCGATGGGGCCACGGTATAGATCACGCCCCGGCGGGGCATGGTTTTCATATTTTCGTCCGTATACACGCCCACGCTGGCGGGGATGTCGTAGGTTTCGCGGGTGAGGTCGGGGCTGATCACTTCCCAGGAATGGCCGCCGTTTTGGGTTTTGAAGAGTACGTTGCCAGCAAAGTAGAGGGTCTTGGGATCGATGGGCGAAAACAACACAGGCGCCGTGCGGATGAACCGGTATTTGCCGCTCCGCACCGCTTCGGGAGCAATATTCTGGGTTTGCCCGGTGCGTTTGTCGAAGCGGGTAACCTTGCCTCCGTAGATGATATTGGGGTCGAGGGGATCGGCGGCGACGTAGCCGTATTCTTCCACGCCCACGGGATGCCACTCGCGGAACGTAATCTGGCCGTCGTTACCGCGGCTGGAAATAGATACCGAGCCGCTCTCCTGCTGCCCCCCATAGACGTTGTAGGGAAAGGCGTTGTCGGTGCTCACGTGGTAAAACTGAGCGGTGGGCTGGTTGTACCAGGAGCTGAAGGTTTGGCCTCCGTTGACGGTGATGATGGCGCCCTGGTCGGTAGCGAAGAGGATGATGTCCGGGTTGAGAGGGTTGATCCAGATGCGGTGGTAGTCGTCGCCCCCGGGAGCGCCGCGGAAATCCTGCCAGGTTTTGCCGCCGTCGGCCGATTTCCAGGCAGCGATATTGGCGGAATAGACGATATCCGGATTTTTGGGGTCGGCTTTGAGCTCGGCGAAGTCGCTGCCCCGGCCCCAGAGGCGGTTGTCGGTAGCGACGCGGTACCAGGACTCGCCCGCATCGTCGGAGCGGAAAATACCGCCCACCTGAGGCGCATCCACCGAGGCGTACATGCGGCGGGGGTCGCTAGGAGCGATGCAAAAGCCGATGCGGCCAAGACCTTGCTCGAAGGTAGGCAGGCCCTGGGTGATTTTCCGCCAGGTAGCGCCGCCGTCGGTTGATTTATAGAGTCCGCTGCCCGGGCCCTGCCAGGCGCCGTTTTCCCAGGGGCCCTGACGGGCTGCCCAGAGGACGGCGAAGACGGTGTTCGGATTTTTGGGGTCGATCTCGACCTGGATGGCGCCCGTGTTTTCATCTACGTACAAGGCTTTTTCCCACGATTGGCCTCCGTTGAGCGTGCGGAACACGCCCCGCTCCGTATTGGGCCCATAAGGATGCCCAAGCACGGCGGCGAACACCCGGTTTTCGTTTCGGGGGTCAATGGCCATGCCGCCGATCTGCTGCCCGTCGCGCAATCCCGTATTTTTCCAGGTTTTGCCCCCATCCGACGATTTGTAGACCCCGTCGCCCACCGACAGGTCGGGCCGCTGAAGCCCTTCGCCGCAGCCGACATAGATGACCTCCGGATTAGAAGGCGACACCACCACATCGCCAACGGATCCCGTGGGCTGGTCGTCGAAAATGGGAACCCAGGTACGGCCGTAATCGGTCGTTTTCCACACCCCGCCGTTGTTCACGCCGATGTAGAATACGTTGGGCTGCTGGGGCACGCCCACCGCGCCGACCGTGCGCCCGCCCCGGTGCGGGCCGATCATGCGCCATTTCATGGCCGAAAACATCATGGGGTCAACAGGCTGAGCCTGAAGGAAAAAACAGGAAAAGCTGAGCAGAAAGAAAGCAAGGCGTTTCATGATCAATCGTTTTGTGCAAAAAGATAATTCCTTTTTTTAATTTTCCCGGAAAGAAAATGATCCGTTTAAATGCAACGCCTTCCTGCTCTGTATTTTGGGCCAAGCCCCTTAGGAGGCCGGGGCGTATTTACGCGCTCCTTCATCCTGAAAGGCGCCGTTTTTGAGATTTGCCCCGTCATTGTGCTCCCGGCTGAAGACCTGCCCGTCATCCACAACACCAGGCTCCACGACTACTACTTCATGTGGGGCTGGGACGACGACCAGTGCGCCATCGCCCTTGGCTACGGCTCCCTCTACAACCACGCCTACACCCCCAACGCCCAATACCTGATCGATATCGACAACGAAACCATCGAGTTTATCGCCCTGAGGGATATTCAAAAAGGAGAAGAGATCACCGTGAGCTACAACGGCGACCCGGAAGACCAGACGAAGGTTTGGTTTGATGAGGCGTAAGGCGTGAGGCGTGAGGCTTAAGGCGTAAGGCATAGGGCGAAAGGCATAGGGCGTTAAGCGAAAGCCCCACGCCTTAACCTGCTTTCGCCTTACGCCTAAATTAACGCCCAAACGCCACCCCCATCACTCCCACCAGGAACTGCTGGTCGATTTCGTCGAACGAGCCGGGGAGGGAGGAATCGACGTCGAACACGGCGATGAGGTGGCCGGAGGCGTCGAAGACGGGCACGACGATCTCGGACTGCGAATTGGGGTCGCAGGCAATGTGTTCGCTGCCCTGGGCGAGGGCATGCACGTCGGGCACGAGTTGGGTGCGGCGCTCCTGCGCCGCGCGCCCGCAGACCCCGCGGCCGAAGGCGATGTGCAGGCACCCCAGCGTGCCCTGGTAGGGCCCCACCGACAGGCGGCCGTCGCGCACGAGGTAAAAGCCTACCCAGTAATAATACGGCAGGTACGTCTTCAGCAGGCAATTGATGGTGGCCATCTTGAGGATGGGGTCGGTTTCCCCTTCCAGGTTGGCGGCAATAGCCTGCACCGCAGCTTCGTAAGCGGCGATTTTTTCGCCCTCCGGCAAGTTGACGGAAGGGCGGATGAAGTACGGCATTTCAGCGGATGCGGACATACGTTTTTCGGTATTAGTAGTGCAAGGTACGGAGTTTATGAAGTTGCGAGGTTGCGAAGTTGCGAGGTTGCGAAGTTGCGAGGTTCAAAAGGGGTAAGTTTCGCCATCCGTGTAATCCGTGATTCAGACGATTTAGTTAAGAGGATAGAGAAAACCCGTATTTTGGGTAAAACAACAACCTTCATAGGGCGAACTTCGGGGATAAAATTGTGCTGTTCTTACCCAAACCTCCCTATCATGCCCGGAATACAATTCCGGTCAACAACCTCGGATTGAAAATCCGAGCTACATCCTGGCCATCCTTTAATCCCCCCAAATCCTGGTTCAGACAAATAAGCAACGAACAAAAGACCACAAACCACCCCTACCCTTCCCCTTTCCCGGAATGCAATTCCGGTCAACAGCCTCGGATTGAAAATCCGAGCTACATCATGTGCATCCTTTAATCCTGCAAATCATAGTTCAGACAACTAAGCAATGCCCCAACCGGCAATAGAATCTGCACGCAATCTGAAGATTGCCGGAGCGTAGTTTGAAAACTACGAACAACAGGGGGTACAATTCCGGTCAACAGCCTCGGATTGAAAATCCGAGCTACATCATGGCCATCCTTTAATCCTGCAAATCACAGTTCAGACAACTAAGCAATGCCCCAACCGGCAATAGAATCTGCACGCAATCTGAAGATTGCCGGATCGTAGTTTGAAAACTACGAACAACAGGGGGCAACAACCTCGGATTGAAAATCCGAGCTACATCCTTTACATCCCCTACATCCTTTACATCCTGCAAATTTGTATCTTGCCCAACAACCCAAAACACCCAATGGAAAATCGGTCCCAATCCCCCGCTCCAAACGCCTGGCTGGAGAAGCTGGAGCTCGATAGCTGGCAGGCGGAACTCATCATCTCCGGTATCGCGATCTACGGCTCCCTGCAATTGCCGGGGCTGATCGAAACCCTCGTCAACCACGTGATCGTCAACCTGCCGGGGGATTATCATTTTCTGTTCTACTTCGTGTTCTGGTACCTGCTGCTGGCGGCAACCACGTTCATTACCAGCTTCATCGGGCATTTCCTGCTTCGCTCGCTTTGGGTGGGGCTGGTGGGCCTGGCTTCGGTCTTCCCCAACGGGGTGAATACCCATTCCGACCTGTTCAGCAAACATTACCTCGAGCAGGCAGCGCGCGATTTTAGCGACGTGCGCAGCTTCAACCAAAACTCGACGAGCTGTGCAGCCTGATGTTTGCCATGAGTTTCTCTATCTCCCTGACCATGGTCGCTTTTTCCATCCAACTGCTCTTCGCCATGGTCGTTTCCGGAATCCTCCACAGCCTGGTTCCCGGCATCGGGATCAAAACCGCCTTTCTCGGGTACCTGGGGCTGATGGTCCTACCGGCCTTCCTGGGCGGAATTATGAACATCAAACCCCTGCGGGATAAACCTTGGGTGCAAAAAATCCATTATCCCCTGCTGAACAAAGTGTTCGGAAAAGTAATCTTCCTCTTCTTTTACCGGCCGGTCTATTACATCAACTTCATTCTCAATACCAATTTCACCAAAAGCAGCCTGTTCGCCTTCTTTGGATCGTATTTCGCTATCGCGATCGTGGTCGGTTCCGTTTTTCTCCTGAATTCCAACGCGATCCTGCTCCTGGAAAACGGCCTCTTTGCCCGAAGCAACCGCAGCGACCGCATCTATTTCCTCCATTATGCCGATCAATCCGCGTCCGAAGCGCCCTTCTTCCCCGAAATCGAATCGGACTTCATCGATAAGCCCTGGCTCAAGGTCTTCGTCCCAATCCTGGGCAGAGACGAAGGCATCCTGAAAAAACGCTGCTCGCCTTACCAGGACGACGACAAACTTTCCGCAGAGGAAAACCTGGAAGCAGCCCGCGCCGCCCGCACCAACTGCCTGCTAAACTACCTGACCGTTTCCATCGACGGCAAACCCGTCAATAGGCCGTCCCTTAAAAAATACGACCACCCCCGCGGCAATACCCCCGGCGTCCTGCTCCACATTCCCCTCGATTCCCTGCCCACCGGCGAACATACCTTCCAAATCGATTTCGCCGACCAAAGCGAAGACGGGGAAAAACGGCGGTATATCATTCCGTTTTGGACCAAATTTTAGGATGTAGAGGAGGTAAAGGATGTAGAGGATGTAACTACATCCTCTACATCCTCTACATCCTCTACATCCTCTACATCTTCTACATCTTCTACATCCTCTACTCCATCCACACCCTCGTAACCCCCATTCCATGCCGGCGGTAGATCTCCTCCTGCGGGATGCCAGGGCCAATGGAGATTTGCAGGGTTTCGGCGTCCTGGAGGGAGAAGGCGCTTGGTTGGCGTTGGAAGAAATAGGGCAAAAGGTCGGATAAGGGCGGGGCAGGGTGACGATCGGAACAGGGGCAAGCTGGGCCAGGTCAAGACGGTAGACGCCCCCTTCCGGCAGCAGGTCAACCGTGCCGCCAAAAGCGCTACCGTCTTTCTGGATTAGCGCGAGCTGCACTTTGCAAGGCTTGTCGTTGAGGGAGCGCCCTTTGATATACAGGTATTTTTTTGCAGCCCGGTCTCCTTTTCGGCCTTCGGTTTTGTCCCCAAAGTAAAAGCGCATGCTGTAGTCGTGGACGGGCTGAGCAAATAGGTTTTCCGGGTCTTCGGTAGATAGTTGTTCCAGATCGATACGCAACTCCGCCTCTCCAGGCGCCGGCAGGGGCTGAAGGGAAGAACTGCGCAGCCAGCGGCGGTTGAGCAGGGGCGCGTCCTTCAGGGCATCGAACAACACCAGCGGAAATTCCATCGGAACGACCGGAACCTCATAGGTTTTTTCCCCAAAGAAGTCCCAGGCGTAGGGCGGTTTAGGAACCCCGGAAGGAAACGTAGTCGTCCGGTCTTGTTCCTCTACCGCGATATGGTAGCGCAGGAATCCCGGGCCGGTCATGGTTTCCGGAATCACCGCCCGGTAGCGGTACCCGCCCACCGGGTTCATCGCAATGCGGTGCTGGCGGTATTGTGGGCCAAACACTTGCAGATAAACGGATTTGGGCGCCTCTTGAGTGGCTATAAATGCCTCCACCGTATACGGCAGGTCGGCCGTCAGCTCGGCTGCGGGTTCGTGGATGACGTAGGTTTCCTGGAGCGATCCCTTCGGGGCGGCGTAGGCGCCCAGCGTGTGGTATCGAAAGCGGTCGCCGGGCTTTTGAGCAGGTTGTATCCCGTTGCGCGCCAGCAGGTAAACCCCGGGCCGAACGGCAAACGTGTTTCCTTCCACCACGGCGGCATGGGTATTGCCCTGGTTCATAGGCGTTACCTTAAAGGCGCCCCCCAGGTCGGACAGGTCGACCGACATAGACCACGTGCGGTAGTTGATTTTGGTCACTTCCTGATCCAGGCTGTTGCGGCCAAAGGGATTGTGGAATGGAAGGGCATCGGGCATTACTTCGAGCCGCCAGACGCCGGGCTGCAGCTGATCAAGGAAATAGGCCCCCGTGCCGTCGTACCGGACTACGGAGGAAGAACCTACCCCTGCGATCCGCTTCAGCGCCGCCGGGCCTGGATGCGGTGTAGGCGTGGAATTTGTGTAATAAAATACGGTGTCGGCCACCAGTTCTGCCAGATCCTGGAGGTAGTCCACCCGGAAGGGGCCAAAACGGGCGTTATCGGGGTAAGCGCCCAAATCCGCGTACCGCGGAACCCTGCGGAACACTTCCCCGGAGATCATCAGCGCAATCGCTTTGCCCGGCGTATAGGCCAGGTTCATGTAATGGGTGTTGTACTCGGGGTTGGCGTAGGCCGAGTACAGCGGGTCGTAGGCAAAATGGGTAGCGAGCTGGATTCCCGCCTGCCGGAAGCTGCGCGCCATGGCGGGGTAAATATAGCTGCGGTTGACGTCGGCTGCGTCAAACTCATACACGTACTTGGCTATACGCCCAAATCCGGGGTGACCGGCAAAAGGAATGGCGTAGCGGTCGACGTTGGGCAGGAGGTTGCCCCGGAGTTCGCGCTGCGCGCCCAGTCCGGTGGGGTACCATTGAAACGTCCCGCCCTGCATATCCGACTTAAAGTAGGCATCCGCCAGGTGAACGCTGTGGCTGATGTTGTAAAACACCGGCTTCTGGCAGCCCGTGCCGCGCATAGCGGCAATCATGCGGTTGATGAAAGCGGTCACCTGTTCGGGCGCTTCCCGGTGGTGGGGTTCGTTGGATACTTCAAACGCCAGGATGGCGGGGTCGTCTTTGTACGCGATTTTGGTATACGGGTTGACGTGGTTGAGAAACTGGGCCAGATACCGCTCCTGGGCTGCCATGGCTTCCGGGTTAGTCAGGCAGGCGTATTTGCCAAACTTATGGGAAAACCCGGGGGTGTCCTCGTCGGGTTCGGGCCAGCCGTTTCCCCAGAAGGCGATCGGCGTCAGCACCATGCGCATCCCCTGGGCTTTCATTTTATGCAACATATAGTCGAACAGCTTCAACTGCTCGTTGGAAAGCAGATTCCCCAGGGTATCGCTGATCTCCGTGTCCCAAACGTGGACGCGGAACAGATCAAACCCCAGCCTGGAAAAATGGTACAGATCGCGGTCGATCTCCTGTTCCGGCTTCAGCCCCAGCCGTTTGGCGTTGCGGTAGGCGAATGCAAACGGCAGCGTGTAGTTCACCCCAAATCCGTGGATTTCCGCGCCGTTCTCCTCCCAAACCATCACGCCGTCTCCGTCGACCTTCACCCGGGATTGACCAGGGAGCGGACGGGCGCTGAATAATAGAAGGACCAGGGCCCCAAATCCCAAAATGCTCGAAAAATAACGCGTGCGCATGGGAATATTTGTTTTTGGTTAACAAGTAAATCCTTGCGAAGATAAGGAAAAAATGGGGTCGAGGCAGAGCCTCATGGAGGTACGAAGTACGAGTTACGAGGTAACGAAGTTACGAAGTTACGAAGTAATGAAGACGCCCAAACGCCCAAACGCCTTAACGCCTAAACGCCTAAACGTCCAAACGTTTCCCCTTGCACCTTTCCCTTTTTTTTGGTAACTTAGGAGGTGCATGACAAGGGAGGAAAACGGGTTTCCTCCGTCTTCCGCGCCCTCCTCCCAGTGCCATGGCTAGAGGTATGAACTGAATTCTTACACCTCAATCCAACGCTATATGGCAATCTTATCCAGAGAAGCATTTGGGACCCTGGCCAGCGTGCGCCAGCCGGTCTGCGTGTCTGTTTTTATCCCTACGCACCGCGAAGGGCAGCCTGTGTTGAACCAGGTGGACGCGCTGGTGCTGAAAAACAAGCTCAAGGAGATTAAAGACCAGCTTGAAAAAGAAGGCATGCCCTTGTTAAAGATCCAGCAATTCCTTTCCCCGATAGAATCGCTTGTCAAAGACACCGGATTTTGGAGGGGCCAGCTGGACGGCCTGGCCATTTTCCTGGCCGACCGCTTTTTCCAAACCTACGCCTTACCTATCCGCTTTGATGAATTCCATTACGTCGGGAACAGCTTTTATACCAAACCGCTCCTGCCCGCTTTCAGCGGAGACGGGCAGTTTTTCATCCTGTCTCTGGACCTGGAACACGTCCGGTTCTACCGGGCTTCCCGGTACAGCATGCAGGAAATTTCCGTCAAACACCTCGTCCCTTCCCAGTTGGAAGAAGTCGTAGGCTACGACTATGAGCAAAAATCTGTCCAGTTCCGAAGCGTTCCGCAGGGCGGCAAGCAAGGGGTTTTTCACGGGCACGGCGAAGGGAAGGACGACCGAAAAGAGGAGATCAAACGCTACCTGAAGGCCATTGATAAGGGTCTGACGACCATTTTGCACCAGGAAAAAGCGCCGCTCGTGCTGGCTTGCCAGGATTTCTATTTTCCAATCTACCAATCCGCTACAACCTATCAGTACCTGTTCCCCAAGCACCTGACGGGAAACCACTGGCAAAACGACCCCAACTGGCTCCACGAAAAAGCCTGGGATCTCGTGCAACCCCATTTTGACCAGGACCGGAAAAACCAGCTGGACCGCTTTTTCCAATTCCAGGACACCCCCAAAGCATCGGCGGATATCCGGCAAATCGTCCCGGCCGCCATTGCAGGGAGAATTGAGGCCTTATTTATCAACCGCCAAACCGATATCTGGGGACAATACCTGCCGGCAGAAAACAAAGTGACGATAGAAGAAAAACCCCGCGCCTCCACCGTGTCGCTGATGGATCTGGCCGCAGAGCACACCCTGCTCAACCGGGGGATGGCCTACCTGTTCTCCAGCGAAGATATTCCGGAAGCGACCGCGCCGGCGTTCGCCCTTTACCGGTATGGAGATTGATTAGACTTGTTGCGACGGGTCTAGTGGAAAATAGCCGGTCCACACGAAGGTTTTGAGAGATGCCGGGCGCGGATCACGCGCATGAGCTTGCGCGCATAATGGGGGTCGGTAGCGTATCCGTACTCCTGCAATCCGTTGGCCCATCCTTCCAGGTTGTCCGGAGGGATGCGGAACAATCCGTCGTACCTCGGCTGCGAGATTAAAAATTTGGTAAAGTCGAGATAGCTCTCTTCCGCGTGGGGGTAAGCGCGGAAACAATCGCGCACGCGGTGTTTTTTGCCCCCAAAATACTCCGTTGTTTCGAGGCAGTAGCGGGCCTGATTGCCCCTGGCTTTGATCCCAAAATGGTTGTGCCCTTGTTTGGCCAGTTCGCTCCGTCCCCATCCGCTTTCCAAGCCGCCGACTGCCAGCGGGATCGCGGGGGGCACGCCCGTGAGGTCGTACAGCTCCCGGGCTACGGGGCCATACGTATCTACATAAAGCGCGACCACTTCCGGCCGGTCCGGCCGGACGCATTGCCGATGCCACCAACTTACCAGGAGCCAGGAAAAAACCGATAGGACCAGCAAACGCCGGAACGATGTATTCCACTTCATGAAAGAAAGCCGGGTTATATTTCGGGGGAAAGATAAAACAGTTTGTTCGTCCTTCCCGCTTTTTTGTAAATTGGCAGTCTTAATGACACCCAACCCATGTCTTCCAACCGCCGTTTGGCCGCCATCCTGTTTTCCGATATCGCCGGCTACACCGCTATGCTGCAGCGGGATGAGGAGGAAGGTCTGCGCAAACTCCGCCGGTATCGGCAGGTGCTGGAAGAAAAAGCCCGCTACTACAACGGCCAGGTGCTCAAAAATTATGGGGATGGCAGCCTGACGTTATTCAACAGTGCGGTGGACGCCGTGCGCTGCGCCCTCGAAATCCAAACCATCCTGCAAAAAGAACCCGTCGTACCGCTGCGAATCGGCATCCACGTGGGCGACGTCGTACTGGAAGACGGCGACGTGTACGGCGACGGGGTCAACCTCGCCGCCCGGGTAGAAGCCTTGGGCGCTCCCGGCGCCGTGCTCTTCACCGAACGCGTCATCCACGATATCCGCAGCCACCCCGACCTCCAAACCGTCTCCCTGGGCAAGGTCAACCTGAAAAACGTACTCGAGCCGCTGGAGGTCTTTGCGCTGTCCAACGAAGGATTTCCGGTGCCTGGCCCCGAGCACCTGCCCGGAAGAATGGGAATGCAACACCCCGTTCCAAAACCTAAACGCAACCCGTTTGTGCTGCCCCTGATCCTTCTGGCAGGCCTGGCCATCGCCGTGATCACCTGGCAAAGCTTCCGCGAAAACCGGACGATGAAAAGCATGTCCGAAATCCCCCAGAAGTCGGTGGCCGTGCTTCCATTCGAAGATCTAAGCCCGGATCAGGACCAGGCTTTTTTCAGCGAAGGGATTGCGGAGGAAGTATTGAATGCGTTGTCCATGATCCCGGGATTGAAGATCGCCGGACGGCATTCTTCCTTTGCCCTCCGGAGTGAAACGCCCGATTTGCTGCAACTGGGGCAAAAACTCGGCGTCCGGCATGTCCTCGAAGGCAGCGTTCGCCGCGACGGCGACCGCATCCGGATTACCGCCCGCCTGCTCCAAACCGTAGACGGATACCAGCTTTGGTCGCAACGCTATGACCGCGATGCCAAAGATATATTTGCCGTTCAGGACGAAATCGCCAGGGCCGTGGTCAGCAACCTGCAACTTGCGCTGCAAACCGGCGAAGGCGCCGAATCCCCCAAACCAAAATCCGAACCGTAAACCCACAAGCATACGAACTCTATCTCAGAGGAAGACACCTGCTCTCCCAGCGGGTGGATCAGCCCAAAGAAGCCGCAGCCTTTTTCCAGCAAGCACTCGACATCGACCCCGGGTTTGCCCAGGCGTATGCCGGATTGGGCGATGCCTACCTTTGGCTGGGATGGGGAGCCTATCTGCCGGGAAATGAGGCCTTCCCCAAGGCGGGCGTGTATGCGCAGAAAGCCCTTGACCTCGACAGTACCCTCGCCTATGCCCACGTGATCTCGGGATCCGTCCAGCTTTGGCACGACTGGAACTGGAAAGCGGCAAAGGAATCGTTCGAACGCGCCTTGCAACTCAATCCTTCCGAAGGGGCGGCACTCCTTGATCTTGGATGGTACCACGCCTTTACCGGGAATTTTCCCGAAGCCGTTCGCCTGGTGAAGAAAGCTCTCGACCTGGACCCGCTGAATCTGGACTACAACGTCGACCTCGCCGATATCTACCGCCTGTCCGGCAATTTTAAAGCCGCACTGAAAACTTCCCAGCACACCCTGGAGCTCTTTCCGGAAAATACCGATACCTATTGGATCCTCGGTATGACCTACTACCATTTGGAAGACCTTGCCCAAGCAGAGACCGCTTTCAGGAAAGCGGATACCCTTTCCGGCGGACAGGCCTGGACCCAGGCCCACCTTGCCATGGTTTGGGCCAAATCCGGAAGAAAAAAAGAAGCCCGCCAACGCCTCCTCGCCCTGGATGCCGACTCCGTTGCGAAGAAAACCATTCCGGCGGAACTCGCCATGGCCTACCTTGCCTTAGGGGAAACGTCCAAAACACTGGACCTGCTCGAACTTTCCTATCAGGTACACAGCAACTGGCTGGCGTACCTGCAATTCGAACCAGCCTGGACCAGCCTCAGGCAAGAACCCCGGTTTAAAGCCCTTCTGGCCAAACTCCATTTCCCCGGCTAATTTCCCTTTTGTCATGTACCCTACCATATCCTTTTTTATTCCTAAAGAATTTGCCCCAATTCGGATAAGCACAAGGAAAACCGACGATATTGGACCCGTTATTCTTCCTGTTTCCTAATTCATTTAATTCCGTTCATCCAATTTTCACCCTTATGAAAAAGCGTATCATTTTTCGTGTAGCCACAACGATTGTGTTCACAATTTCCTTAATGACGTTTTCCTGCACCAATGAAAAGGTAGAAGAGCCCAATGGCTGCGACACCAGCAATGTCAAGTATTCTACGGACATAGCGCCTATTGTCCAGTCAAGCTGCTCCAATGGATGCCACAACGGCAATACGCCGTCTGCCGGGTTTCGCCTGGATTCCTACGCTGCCATAAAAGTAAAAGTCGATCAAGGCCGTTTGTATGGAGCGGTTGCTCAGCTAGCCGGGTTCAGCGCTATGCCGGTAGGAGGAAGGCTTTCCGACTGCAACATCTCCAAGATCAAAGCCTGGGTGGATGCGGGCGCACCAAACAACTAAGTTAAAATTCCTTTTTTATGAGCTGCCCGGCATGGCGGTCTCCCCCTTTGAAGGGGGCCGGGGGGATGAACCTTTCACCAGCACTTTCGCGTTTCATCCCCCTAACCCCCTTCAAAGGGGGAAAATGCTTGGCGCCGGTTCCCTTTTTCTAGATCAACTAAAATCCAATAGAATGAAATCCGCACGCCACTTCCTTTTTTCGTTGCTTTTCCTTTGGAGCGCCATGCCTGTGCTTTCTGCCCAGGAAGACGATTTGCTTTCTCTGCTTGGGGAGGACGAGCAGACCGACCTGGTCCGCGATGCGTTTAAGAGCCCCCGGGTGATCAACGGGCACAGCATGGAAATGCTGAGGGCCGGAGTCCTGGACTTCCGCATTCTGCACCGGTTTGGGCCGGTGAACCAGGGATTTTACGACCTGTTTGGGCTGGATCAGGCCTCCATGCGCATCGGGTTCGATTACGCCTTAACGGACGGGGTTACCCTGGGTGTCGGGCGGAGCACGGCAAAAAAAGAGCTGGACGCCTTCGCCAAGTTCCGCATCCTGGGGCAATCTGCCGGCGCCAAACCGTTTCCCGTATCCCTGATCTGGGTAAGCGGAATCGCCAACAATGGGCTGAAGACCCCGTTTTCTGCCGTCGAAGCCAATGCTACCCGCCGTTTGGCGTATTACCATGAACTGATCATCGGGCGTAAATTCAGCGAGGCCTTTTCCCTTCAAATTTCGCCAACGGTCGTTCACCAGAATTTCGTAGAAAACGAACTCGCGCCCAACGACCTGTTCGCGCTCGGAATAGGCGGCCGGATCAAGTTGTCCAAACGCATGGCTTTCGTGTGGGATTACGGGCTAGCCTTCAACCGGTATCCGGAAGACGCCTCCCTCAACCCGCTGTCGGTGGGTTTGGACATTGAAACCGGCGGCCACGTTTTCCAGCTCCATTTCTCCAATTCCACCGGGATGAACGAGCGGGCCTTCCTCGCCGACCCCAACGGCGATTTCTTCGATGGCGATATCCGCTTTGGGTTCAACCTCTCCCGCGTTTTCCAAATCGCAAAAAAGCCTTGATATGACTTACAAAACCTTGCGCAACCTCTTTCTCGCCCTGGTAGTCGTGGGCGCCCTGGGCGGGTACTATGCCTACCGGCAATGGAACAAACCGCACCGGGAAGTAGAACAGGCCGAAGCAGCGAAATCGGTCGATGCCACAGCGCTTTTCGAAGAATTTTCTTCGGATGAAACCGCCGCCAACGAGAAGTATCTCGACCAAATCGTGCAGGTTTGCGGATCGGTCGCTTCGGTTTCGGAAGGCGACGGCGATGCCCAGATCACCGTTCAACTGGCCACCGGAGGCATGGGCGTCGTTTTGTGTTCCCTCGATCCGGAAAAATATTCCGATATTCCTTCCGGAATTAAGGAAGGACAGCAGGTCTGCCTCAAAGGCATCTGCACCGGATACCTGATGGATGTGGTGCTGGATCGTTGCGTCCTTGCGCAATAAAAGCAGCATGAAAACATGGGTCTTCGCAGGGATATGCGCGTTAGCGCTTTCCCTGGTTTTGGGTGGGCAACCCCGTCCGGAACATCACCTGCAATTTAATTCGTTACCCGCCCGCTGGGACGAAGCCCTGCCATTGGGCAACGGCTGGTTGGGGGCGCTGGTCTGGCAAAAAGGCAGCAGCCTCCGCTTGTCGCTCGACCGCGCTGATCTTTGGGACGACCGCCCCATGCCCGATATCGACCAACTGACCTATTCCTGGGTAGCGAAACAGGTAGCAAACAGATCCTATAGCCAGGTTCAGGAAATCGGCGACGCCCCCTATGAGCGCCACCCGGCGCCCACCAAATTGCCGGGCGCC
Source organism: Haliscomenobacter sp. (assembly GCA_016713275.1). Taxonomy (GTDB): domain Bacteria; phylum Bacteroidota; class Bacteroidia; order Chitinophagales; family Saprospiraceae; genus JADJPL01. The sequence goes on along the minus strand of JADJPL010000003.1, from coordinate 707,201 downwards.
GCCCTGGAATTCGCACTCGAAGGACTGGGTACCGTTACGGAAGCCCGGCTGGATATCGGTACCGGGGTCGCAACCGTGGCCTTCTCCGGGGGCGCCCGGTTTGCTTCTTTTGTTCATGCCAGCCGGCAAGCGGGGTATTTTCAATGGCCCCCCCTGCCGCAAGGCGTAACACCTGCACTCATTCCCCCAAACTACCACACCGGCGCCGCAGGCAAAACCGGCAACAGTGTAGAAGGACAAGGGTTGGAGCGCCTGGGGTATGCCCAGGGTGCGGTGGAACGAACAGCCAAATCAATCCGCTACACCCAGCCTACCTGGAACGGGACTTCGTATCAAGCGCTCGTGGAATGGACGGAAGCGGATGGCCGCCTCACCGGCGCCTGGACCATCGCCAATAACCGGAAAGCGGCGGTTCCGGGCTGGAACTGGGACGGCGCGCTGGCGGAGCACAAGGCTTGGTGGGTACGGTTTTGGGCCCAATCTTCGGTCGCTTTGCCCGATCCTTTGCTGGAGCGGCAATACTATCTGGAACTCTACAAGCTGGGAAGTATCGCCAGGACGAATACCCCGGCCATTACCCTGCAGGCCATCTGGACGGCCGACAACGGCAACCTGCCCCCATGGAAAGGCGATTTCCACCACGACCTCAACACCCAGCTGAGCTACTGGCCCGCATATTCGGGGAACCGGCTTGCGGAAGCCCACTCGTTTATCCACTGGATGTGGGATTGCCGGGAGGAGTTCCGGCGCTTCACCGAATGGTATTTCCAGTCGCCGGGGATCAACGTCCCCGGGGTATCCACGATCAGCGGAAAACCTATGGGAGGCTGGATCCAGTATGCCATGTCGCCCACGGCCTCCGCCTGGCTTGCCCAACATTTTTACTGGCAGTGGAAGTACAGCATGGACCGGTCGTTCCTGCGCCGCCGCGCCTATCCCTGGATTCGCGAAACGGCGGTATATCTGGAGGCCATAACCCAGCCCGGGCCGGACGGCAAACGCCGGTTGCCTATCAGCTCCAGTCCGGAATACCACAACAACAGCCTGGAAGCCTGGTTTACGAACACGACCAACTACGACCTGTCCCTCATGAAATTTGCGTTCCGCGCCGCTGAAGAAACCGCCGCTGCGTTGGAAAAAAAAGAAGAGGCCCTCCACTGGAAAACGATTGGCGCCCAATTGCCGGATTACGACGCCAACGCCACCGGGCTAACGGTCGCACCGGGGCAGGATTTGGACGAGTCGCACCGGCACCACGCGCACCTGATGGCTATCCATCCCCTCGTGCTGCTAAACCCGGGCAAAGAACCCGATCAAACTTGGATCGATAACTCGCTGGCTCACCTGGACAAAATGGGTACCCGCCAATGGACCGGCTACTCCTTTTCCTGGTCGGCCTGCCTGTACGCCCGAGCCGGCATGGGCGACGCCGCCGCTGCCGACCTGAAGAAATTCGCTTCCAATTTTGTTTCCAAAAATAGCTTTCACTTAAACGGAGACCAGCAAGGCGGTCAGTATTCCAGCCTTACCTACCGCCCCTTTACCCTGGAAGGCAATCTGGCGTTCGCCCAGGGCATCCACGAAATGCTGATCCAAAGCCACGAAGGATATGTGGAGGTCTTTCCCGCTATCCCGGGGGATTGGCGCCAAGTTTCCTTTCAGCAACTTCGGGCCGAAGGCGCTTTTTTGGTGTCGGCGACGAAAGAAAACGGCGTTCCCACCGAAGTCGCCATCCGGGCAGAACAAGACGGCTTGCTGCGCATCAAACTCCCCTTCCGCACCTGGGTGGAGCGGGGGTTTTCCCGTGAATCCGCCCGGACCGCTCCCGGAAACATCCTGGAAATCCAACTGAAAAAAGGGCAGGAAATCGGATTTGCGAACGGGTATGAGTAAGCGTTTTATCGGGTGCCATCCATCACCCGGACCAGTTCCCCTTGAGGGTCTCCGTAATATTCCCAGAACATAACCCCCCGGAGCCCGTGCTTGCATACGTACTTCATTTTGTGACGGATAGACTTCGGATCGTCGTAGGTCACAAAAACCAGGGAGTCCGGATGAAACAGGTATGGCGCCCTGGCTTCGGCATCCCAATGCCTCTGGTAACCTGCCTTTGCCAGTAGGCTGTCGCGGATTTCGTGGTACCGGAATTCTCTTCCTGCCGAAAGCGCATCGGTATTCAACCCATGGCCATTCGAAGACCCCAATCGCCAGCTTTTTCCATAGAAGGCAGCGCCAATCACCAGTTTGCCCGCAGGTATTCCCTGGGCCAGCATCAGATCTACCGATTTTCGGGTATCCGTTACCGAACCCGGGCCCGTCGTAGACGCGAACAGGTTGGTGTGATGCCCCGTCCGGAGGCTCCAGGAACCCGTAAAGTCATAAGTCATGATGTTGATAAAATCGAGGTAACGCGCTGCTTCTGCCATGTCGGTATGCTCCAGAAAGCGGGCGCCCGCGCCGGCGGCAATGGTGAGGGCATAGTGCGTTTCCCCTGTGATCCTGGCCAGCGAGTCCAGTCCTTCGCGAAGCGATTGCAGCATTAGGGTGAAATGTTGCTTGTCTTCGGCCCGGTAGGGATTTCCAGCCCCCGGCTGCCCGGGGTATTCCCAGTCGATGTCAATCCCGTCGAATCCCCAGCGCTGCATATACGAAATCGCTGAGCGCGTAAACGCCGAACGGCTTTCCGGAGTCAGCGCCGCGTCGGAAAACCCGCCGGAGCCGCCCCACCCGCCGATGGAAATCAGGATCTGAAGATCCGGGTTGTGCCGCTTCAGGGCTATGAGCGCCGGGATATTGATGGAATCATGCCGGTTGCCATTTGACGGAACCACTTCCGTCCCCTCAATAACAGCAAAAGCGTAATTGATGTGCGTCAGCTTATGGGCGTCGATCAGGGTCATGTCCAGAGGCTTCCTTCCGAACACGTACCCAATAACCAGCTTTTTTTCTTTGGGAGGGGCGAACGCCGCAGAAATCAAGGCGGCAGCAAAAAGGGAAAAAACAGATGGCTTCATAGCAGGCAGTTTCAGGATAAGATACAACATTACCCGAAACTGCCCGCCCAGGCCAGGTTAATTTCTTTGGAGGTGGATCTCCTCTTTTTGGTCAGGTTGTCGTCTTTGAGTTTGATAACGAATCCGTCTTTTCCACGATGAGCCAGTCGTCCGTCATATCGTCCAGCGCATCGGTTCCGGAAATGGTCATGATCAACTTGTTGCTGGACGAGTTAACCGACCACGCGCCGGTTTTGTTCTGGCCGGAAAACGTTGCCGTTAGCTTCCCATCAGTGGAAAAAACAAACGAATACCCGTTGAATTTGTAGGTTTCGTCTTTGTCGTCGAAATAGTATACCACTTTCCAGTTACCGGAAGTGACTACTTCATCTACCGCTACCGATACGGAATCATCCGGTTCACAGGAAAAGAACAGCGGCAAAAGCAACCCCACCCAAATAAGGGGCAAAACACGGTTTTTCATAATAAAAAATGTAAGGTGTTGGAATCCCTGAATAACGCTTCAGGATTTTGCGAAAAGACCGCAACCGGGAAAGAAAACAGATTTGGGCAGATAAGTAATCAAAAAACGCAGGAGATTTTTGATTATTGTATAAACAAGAATCGAATATACACCAAATTTTGATTTCCGGCGGTTTTGGGAAATTGGCCGGTCTTGGCTACTTTTACTTCAACCACTCAACCACTAACCACTCAACCACTCAACCACCAACCACTAGCCACTAACCACTCAACCACCAACCACCAACCACTGCCATGCAACAGCTCTTCTGGAAAACCATCCTCTTCAGCATCGTCCTTCTGCTCAGTTGTCAGAAAGACAACGTCAAACCCGCTCCCGAGCCCGAACCGGAACCCATGAGTGAAGATCCGCTCCCCGACGGCCCCACCCGGGGCGTGTGGCTGACCAATGTCGACAGCGACGCTTTGACATCGAGAGACAAGATCCAGGCAGCGGTAAACTTGTGTTACAAATACAAGATCAACACCATTTTCATGGTGGTTTGGAACAAAGGATTTACGCTTTTCCCCAGTGCGGTGATGGAGCAGACGTTTGGGGTTAAAATCGATCCCAGCCTCGGCGCCCGGGACCCGCTGCAGGAATTGATCGAGCTGGCCAAGCCACGAGGGATTAAGGTGTACGCCTGGTTTGAGTATGGGTTTGCCAGTTCGTACGGCGCCCCCAGCGACGGCGGTCCGCTTTTGCAGAAAAAACCGCACTGGGCAGGAAGGGATTCAGCGGGGAAGATTCTAAGTAAAAACAATTTTCAGTGGATGAACGCCCTCCACCCGGAAGTCCAGGATTTCATGATCAGCCTGGTGAAAGAGGTGGCCGCCAAATACGACATTACGGGGATACAGGGCGACGACCGGCTCCCCGCCATGCCTTCCGAAGGCGGGTACGACAGCCTGACTGTTGCCCGGTACAAGGCGCAGTTTGGCGTTAATCCACCCGCCAGCTCCAAAGACGCGGCGTGGGTCGACTGGCGGGCCAAGCAACTCAACGACTTTGGCAAACGGCTCTATCAGGAAGTCAAGACGGTCAAACCCGGCATCGTGGTGTCCATGTCTCCCAGCATTTTCCCCTGGAGCAAAGAGGAATACTTGCAGGATTGGCCTGCCTGGGTTAAAGAAGGGTATACGGACATGGTTTGTCCCCAGATATACCGGTATGACCTGGGCGCTTACCAGGGCGAACTCAGCAAGATCGTCAACCAGCAGCTGACCGCAACCGAGAAACAAAGGCTGTTTCCGGGCATTCTCCTCAAAGTCGGATCATACACGGCATCCGCCACCTTCCTGGAGCAAATGGTACAGGAAAACCGGAGAAATGGCGTTAATGGAGAAGTGTTTTTCTTTTTTGAAGGGCTGAAAGCGCAGCCGGCATTTTTTGAGAAATACAAAAATCTCTAAGCCGGAGGCTTTCGGCTATAGACAACGGGGCAGATGGCGCCTGTCTACTTCATCAGGCAGATCACGTTGGCCACGGGAACAAGTTTGTCCATTTTAAGTTTGTCCGTAAATTTTGTTCTAAGGGCAAAATTGAGCAGGATGTTGCGGGAAAGCTTAAAATCGCCTCCGTAGGCAATAGTGTATTGGTTTAGTGTTTTTTCGTTATTAAAATTAAACCAGCCGGATCCGAGGTCTTCAATATATTTGGGGGCAAAGTACTCTTCCTCGTCAAAGGCATCTACAAGATTTTCGTCAAAGTAGTTGCCCAGGTTTTCAAAAGCCAGTTCTACAAAAAAATTATACCTGGAATCGCCATAGCGATAACTGACCCCTATTAATTTGTTGGAGCTGTCAATCACCCGGGTTAGTTTGACGATCCCTCCCAACATGCCATGCTTACCTGCACGCAGGCTTCCATTTATCCAAAAAGACATACCGGCTCTCTTGGCTTTCAGGCTATCCGTTCCTGCATTGTCATAGGTGTAAACCAGGCCCATTGCCGCGTCCAACATGGTTCTGTTCCAATTATTCAGATAATGCTCCTCAATAGCAGACCGGTATTTATCCCGCATTTGATTGGCTTGGCTTTGTTTTTCCACTTCCAAGGTTTCCAGAGTGGATTCCAGTTCCCCTTTTCGAGCGGGGTCTTCCGTTGTTCGTCTTAAAACCCTTATGGAATCCATTTGATGCTGAATATCGAGAACGGAGGCATTATACTCGTTTTGTAACCGGGACATCAAGGTCGCATCGGTTAACGGATCATTATCCGAAAACAGGTTCATTTTCAACGCAACCGAAGCGTGGTTGATGTTGTCGATCTTGGCTGTGCCAAAGGAAAAGCTAAGGGTAGAAAGCTTTTTTTCAAAAGCGCTGATGCCGGCATATTCATTAAACGACTTGTTCTTGTAATGGAAATGCCACAATGGTTGGGCCTCAATAGCCAAATCCGGAGCCAGGACGTAGTTTTTTAGCCTCCAATCCACTTTAAAGCTTTTCAGGTCGGCCGGCCGGAGCACCATTTCCGGATTAACTCCCAACAAAGCGAAGGCCGGAGCTGAAGGAATGGAAACCTCCGTGTTTTTAATCTCCTGATACGCTTCATCCTGTGAATACAGCGGAGAAAAAACAAGGAACGCTAAAAGTATGATCCAAAACGAAATTTTCATGGCATTTCAGTTTTAAGTGTTTAAGATAGGAAGTATGGTTTTCATAATCCAGTTACCCTGAAGCCCTATCCAATTCAAAATCAGGTATGGAATCAAGCTGCCTGTCCTTTCGAATCCAGCGCTGAACATCCTTCCAGGCAGCAAAACCAAAAGCAGAAATAGAGAGAAGAATCATGATGGTCCCAAAAAGGCCAAGCCCTAAGAATACCATAATTCCAACATGCAAAGAAATAATCCCAAGAAGCCAGAACACGCGCACTTTGGGTATCCACATTCCAATGCAGTACCCGGTTTCAATGAGCATGGTGAACCAACTCAATAGCATGGTAATCCAGGGGAATTTCGCGAGCCAGGTCAGATCGTACTGGCGGAAATCGGGCTGAACCAGGGATCGCCAAAGCACGTTGCCATTCCACCAGTCTGGCGCCAGCATTTTTTCGTATCCTGCCGAAAGGTAAACAAGGCACATATGAACCTGCAAAACCCGTAAGGAGAGCGTTACTCCCCAGGAAGGAAGACCGGAGGCAATACCTAACCGGCGATCCAGGGAATATGCCTTGTTTGAAGGCATCAGGATTAAGTAGAATAAAGCGATGTGTAAAAAAATATCTACTCCATAAATAAAAGAAGGAATACTACTCATGATAATAAAATGACCCAGCCAGGTCAAAAACGCCCAAAATCGCGTATACAAACCTAGGAGCAATCCACTTGCTGAAAGCACATAAAACCAGAAAAAAGCCATCACTGCTTGGTTTTCTGTTAGTCCAAATGCAGCATGAAGCAACAGGTATACCTCCCGTATATGGATGTGCCAGGCGGCGTTCAACGCTTTGGAAATTTCCCATTGTATCCAGGCATCCGGACCAAAAAACGCCAGCCAATCCGGCAACCAAAGAAAGGCCTGTAACAAGGCAAAACCGGAGATGAGAATTCGAAACAACCCCAATGGCTCCGGGGAAAGCGGCTCCTCCCAAAAATGCTTCAAATGTTTCTGGGTTTCCGCTAACGTTGGTAAAGTCATAACGTCTTGGATTCGGCTTATCGCAATTGGAAGGTGGTCAGGTAAAATGCCACGGTATCTACGGGCGCTCCGGGCTTAAACTGACTGATTCTGGGATAGTGTATACTGCGCATGGTATAATCAACCCTCCAGGCATCCTGATGAATATTGAGCATTCGGGTAGCGACCGATCTGGCGCACAAATCCTGAAAAACCGTATCTGTTGCCGTATGGTGTTTGAATCCGTAAAACCGGTTAAGGGATTCCGGATGGTGCGTGTAAAAATCGAACCCGTTAAGGGTCGAATATTCTTTTACCGAGCCCCCATCTTCAAAAACACGAATTTTTACCTCGGAGCTTTTCCCTACATCAGGAGAGAAAAAACCATACTGCCATATCGAATAGTTGATGCTGCAGATAAATGCAAGCGGTTTTTCCCACCACCCCTTGTGTACGACGGAATCAAGCCCATGAAAAATAACAACGGCGATTACACTCAAATGAAAAAATGCCAGGAAGTAAATGAGTTTTTTCATACGCAAACGGATATAATGGGAAAGGGCCTGTCTCAAAAGACCGTCTTCGCCCCTGGCGGCCAAAAAATATTTTCTTTTTTCAATTCTAATAAAAAATTGCTCTGCAATTTTTTATTAGAATTGAAAAAAGAAAATAAAATTTCATGCCGGTAGCAAAGATTGGTCTTTTGAGACAGCCCCTATTCTGTGGCCAGGTCTGTCTTCAAATGAAAAACTAGCTCTTGTATTTTGCCATGATCGAATTCAGCTTGGCCGCTTTTTTCCCTGCCCAAGACACTGACCAGGTTGGAGTTCCCAACTGCCAGAACGTATATAACGTCATCGCCTTCTACCACAAAGACAATCCAACCGCTGCTTCCACTGGATTGGTGAACTTGCGTACCTGCTCTATATCCTGCATGCGCACGGTTTTTGGCCCAAAGTGGTTCTTTTACCATTGAATTGCAGTCGGTACTTGGACGGATCTACTCCTTTAAAAGTTCAGTAATCGCTTTTTGATCTGCTGCGAAACGCCTTTGGCGGTAGCAGGCTTGGCGCCGGGTTGTGCAAAGGCATTCTGATTGACGCCTGCAAACAGGAGAATAAAAGCCCCCAGAAGGAGGATAGCGGTTGGTCTCATGGCAATTTCGGTTTTGGTGAAACAATCAAGTAGCTTGCAAAATACAAAATTATTTTATAAAATCAAATGAAAAAACAATCATATATACCGAAAGCCTTCAGACGTAAAAAAATTAATTGATTTTTTTTGCAGACACTAAACCAGAACTTTATATTTTATTCCCTGTTCAAAGAAAAATTTTAAAAATTTATAAACCTTTTCCCCGAAACCAAGTTACTTTGCGGAATTGAAATAATATTCCCCTTTTCAACAAGACGACAAAATTCAATTCATTTTTCTTTCTTATTGATAAAACGTCAATTGGAGAACGCATGAGCGCATGCACCCCTTGTTCTAAAAAGCGGTGGCGGCATCTGCCGTGGCTCCCTGCCGTGGTGGTAGCTATTTTACCCAAATGCCCTTTCTGCATCATGGCGTATGCGGGAGCTGTCCCGCTTTGCGGAGGAAAGACGATTTATCCGAACGCCGGAAACGTGTCCCTTTACCTGACCATCGGGTTTGCTGTGGTGGTGCTGTTGGGCATTCTGCTGAACCATAAAGGCGTCCGTACCTTCCATGCGGGGCTTATCGCCATTGCGGGCGTTGTTTGCCTGGTAATGAGTCAGATCGTATGGATTTCCATGCCGTTGTACTACCTGGGGGTGGGTCTTCTGTTCTTCGGAATATGGTACAACGGGAGCTTTGCTTATTTCAAACGAACTTATTTTTCCCTATTGGCCAACTTAAATTTGCGAACCAAAATTTAATTCACTGATGATTGCAGAACCATTCAACTACGATGCTCCTTCAACTCTCGACGAGGCGTTTGCCCTGTTGGAAGCCCACGGAGACGAAGCAAAAATCCTGGCGGGCGGGCATAGCCTCATCCCCATGATGAAGCTGCGGTTCTCTTCTCCCACCCACCTGATCGATATTAATCGCATCCCAGGACTGGCGTATATCAAAGAAGAGGACGGCTACCTTAAAATCGGGGCCATGACCCGGGAAGTTGACCTGGAAGACTCCGGCCTCATTGCCCGGAAGTACCACATTTTCAAAGACGCCACCCACCTGATCGCCGACCCGCAAGTCCGGAATTTCGGCACTATTGGCGGCAACCTTGCCCACGGAGACGCGGCCAACGACCACCCCGCCGTGATGCTTGCCCTCGGCGCCGAAGTGGAAATCAGCAGTAAAGAAGGAGGACGGTTCCAATCGACGAGTTCTTTTTCGGGTTTTACACCACCGCGGTCCAACCTGCAGAGATCCTGACCGAGATCCGCATACCCGCTGCATCGGGCAACTATGGGTCGGCCTACTACAAGGTGGAACGCAAAGCGGGCGACTACGCCGCAGCCGGCGTAGCAGCGATGGTTCAGCTCGACGGAAATGGGAATTGCGTCAAAGCCGGGATCGGCCTGACCAACGTCAATCCCCTGCCCATGCGCGCCTCCAGATCCGAAGAAGCGTTGGTGGGCAACAAGCTCACCGACGATCTGATCGAACTGGCCGCCCGGTATGCTTCGGAGGATTGCAACCCCTCGGAGGACCTCCGGGGCGACGAGGAATACAAAAGGCACCTGGTTAAGGTGATCACCAAACGCATGTTGAAACTGGCAATTGAAAGAGCTCAAAACGCATAAAAACCTATGAAAAAATCCATCACCCTAACCGTGAACGGCACGGCACATACCATTGAGGTGGAACCCCGAACGCTGCTCGTGCACGCCATCCGGGAAATCCTGAACCTGACGGGCACGCACGTTGGCTGCGACACCTCCAGTTGCGGCGCTTGCACGATCCTGATCGAGGGCAAGTCGGCCAAATCCTGCACCGTCCTGGCAGTACAGGCTAACGGAAAGTCGATTACTACCGTAGAAGGGCTGGCCACAGCGGAGGGCCTGCATGCCCTTCAGGAAGGCTTTCACCTCAACCATGCCCTCCACTGCGGTTTTTGCACCCCCGGCATGATGCTGCGGGCCGTCGAACTGCTGGAAAAACCCCAACCCCAGCGAAGAAGAGATCCGTTGGGGAATATCCGGCAACCCGTGCCGCTGCACCGGATACAACAATATCGTCAAGGCCATTCAATACGCTTCCGCCAAGATGGAAGGCCGCGAATTGCCCTCCACTGAGCCCGAATTTGTTTAACCCTCTATTCGCTTAACCGAAGAAATCCATTTTTCATGATAGAATGCAAAACGTCCAAGGAAATCGGTGGGATGGGCCATTCCAAAAAAAGGAAAGAAGACGCCCGTTTCATCCAGGGTAAAGGCCATTACGTCGACGACGTCAAATTGCCCGGAATGGTCTATATGGACATCGTCCGCAGCCCTTATGCCTATGCCAAAATAAAAAGATCGACGCCTCCAAAGCCCTGGCCATCCCTGGCGTCCTGGCCGTGGTAACCGGAAAAGATCTGGAGCAATACAACCTGCACTGGATGCCGACCCTGATGTCGGATACCCAGATGGTGCTGCCTACCGATACCGTGATGTATCAGGCGCAGGAAGTAGCCGCCGTGATTGCTACCGATAAATACATTTCCCGCGATGGCCGCGACGCCGTGATCGTCGAGTATGAGCCCATGACCCCTGTCATGGACCCCTTTAAATCCCTCGATCCAAACGCTCCGGTGCTTCGCCCCGATAAGCCGGGCAAAACCGACACCCACATCTGGCACTGGGAGGTTGGCGATAAGGAGAAAACAGATGACGTGTTCAGCCAGGCCGACGTGGTGGTAAAGCAGCAAATGCACATCCCCGTATCCACGTGGCCTCCATCGAAACCTGTGGTTGCGTAGCTGCCTACAATAAGGTGGAGAACCACCTCACCATGTACATGACCACTCAGGCGCCTCACGCGATCCGCACGGTAATCGCCCTCGTAGCAGGCCACGGGCCTCACGGAGGAGAAGGTCCGGGTCATCTCTCCGGATATCGGCGGAGGCTTTGGAGGCAAAGTGCCCGTTTACCCGGGCTACGTCATCGCCATTGCGGTTTCGTTCCTCACCGGATTGCCGGTGAAATGGATCGAGGACCGCAGCGAAAACCTGCAAGCCGACTCCTTTGCCCGCGACTACCATATCACTGCCGAAATGGCCGGCACCAAAGATGGCCAAATTCTGGCTACCCGTTTTAAAGTACTGGCAGACCACGGGTACACCGACGCTTCGGCCAACCCGTCCAAGTTCCCAACCGGGCTTTTCTCTATCGGCACAGGCTCCTATAACTACCACACCGCCTACATGGAAGCCGACGCCGTGTACACCAACAAGCCGCCCGGAGGCGTTGCCTACCGCTGCTCCTTCCGGGTGACAGAGGCCGTGCACGCAATCGAGCGCATCACCTATATCTACGCCCGGGAGATCGGCAGAGACCCGGCGGATTTGCGCATGCAAAATTTCATCAAAAGGACGAGTTCCCATGGGCCTCGCCTACCGGTTGGTCTTACGACAGCGGAGATTACCACGCCGGACTCCAAAAAGCCATGGATGCCATCGGATACCATGAACTCCGCAAGGAACAAGCCGAACTGCGCAAACAAGGCAAGTTGATGGGCATTGGTATCTCCACCTTTACCGAAGTGGTCGGCGCAGGTCCTTCCAAGGATTTCGACATTCTGGGGATCAAAATGTTCGATAGCGCCGAGATTCGCGTGCACCCTACCGGGAAAGCCATCGCCCGCTTTGGTACCAAATCCCAGGGCCAGGGTCATGAAACCACCTACGCGCAAATCGTGGCCGAAGAACTGGGTATCCCGATGGAGCATATCCAGGTCGAAGAAGGCGACACCGATACCGCGCCCTACGGGTTGGGCACCTACGCCAGCCGGAGTACGCCAACCGCCGGCGCCGCCGCTGCCATGGCCGCCCGCAAACTTCGCGATAAAGCGAAGAAAATCGCCGCATACCTGCTCGAAGTGAGCGAAGAAGACCTCGAATGGGAACCCGGGAAATTTTTCGTCAAAGGCGCTCCCGAGAAAGCCAAATCCATCCAGGAAATCGTCTTCGCTTCCTATACCAACCACCCACAGGGGATGGAAGCGGGCTTTGAAGCCACGCACTATTATGATCCGCCCAACCTCACCTTCCCCTCCGGCGCCTATATCTGCGTGGTGGACGTAGACCCCGAAACCTGCCACATCAAGATCCGCCGCTTTGTAGCGATCGACGATTGCGGGAACATCATCAACCCGATGATCGTTCAGGGGCAGGTACACGGCGGCCTTACCCAGGGTCTGGCGCCCGCTATGTACGAGGAATTGATCTACGACGAGGCCGGAAATATCCTGAACGGGACGTTTATGGATTATCTGGTGCCCACTGCCGTGGAATCGCCGAGCTGGGAAACCGGCCATACGGTGACCCCCTCGCCGCACCACCCGATTGGCGCCAAGGGCGTCGGGGAATCGCCCACCGTTGGCGCTCCCCCTGCCATTGTAAACGCCATCGTGGACGCGGTTTCCCACCTGGGTATCAAGCACCTCGAGATTCCGGTAACCCCATACAAGCTCTTTAAGGAGCTGAAAGCGGTGGGCTACTTTAAATAGTTCAAATTGGGGCTGTCTCAAAAGAGGCTTTTTGGCTGCCAAGGGCAAAAAATACCTTTTGAGACAGCCCCAATTTTTTCATCCAAAAAACATCCGCAATGAATACGACCATCCAAAAAGAATTCGACATCGACCAACCTATCGGCCTGGTTTGGAAAGCCCTGGCAGACCCGGAATACATCGTCACCTGTGTGCCCGGCGCTTCCCTTACGGAAAAAGTGGACGACCGCAACTTCAAAGGGGAGGTGGTGGCTAAATTCGGCCCCATCAAAGCCGCTTATACTGGGGATATCGAAATCCAGGAACTCGACGAGACCAACCACGTCATGGTCCTGAAAGGGAAAGGGCTCGATAGTAAAGGCAAAGGCAGCGCCGATATGATCATGAACGGAACCCTTACGGAAACAGACGGCAAAACCCACGTGAAGTTCTCGATGAATATCGCCATCGTGGGCATGCTGGCCCAATTCGGCTCCCGACTGATCAACGACGTCTCCGACCAACTGCTCAACCAGTTTGTCGAAAACTTCAAAGCCAAACTGGCTGGCGAATCCGTCGACACCGACCTCTCTGCCGGCTCCATGCTGGGCGCTATGGCTAAAAGCATATTCGGTAAAAGAACTAGCCTGTGGTCAGCAATCCAAAAGAATTGATCCCAATCATCGATGAGCTGGGGTACGTCATCGAAGAAGAACTTGCCACGGTATTGTTCCTCATGCTGAAGCTGGAGAAACCGTTGCTTCTGGAGGGCAACCCAGGAGTCGGCAAAACCCGGATCGCGTACATCCTTTCCGAACTGTTGGGTTACGAACTGGTGCGCCTGCAATGTTACGAAGGCCTGGATGTCAACAACGCCATCTACGAATGGAACTATCAAAAGCAGATCCTGGCCATCAAACTGCACGAACACAGCGGAAAAACGACACGCGAAAAAGAAGACCTGATCTTTGGGGAGGACTACCTGCTCAAAAGACCGCTCCTCAAAGCCATCAGCTCAGACCGGCCCTGCGTCCTGCTCATCGATGAGATCGACCGCGCCGACGAAGAGTTCGAGGCGTTTCTTTTGGAACTATTATCCGATTTTCAGATCAGCATTCCGGAACTAGGAACCATCCGTTCGGCGTTTAAACCATTAGTAGTGCTTACGTCCAACCGGACGCGGGAGCTGAGCGACGCCCTCAAGCGCCGGTGCCTGTACCACTGGGTCAACTATCCGTCGATGGACAAAGAGATCCGCATCATTAAAAAACACTGCCGGATATCGAAGAGCGCCTCGCCGAGCAGATCGTCGCCTACGTGGACCGCATCCGCAACCTGAAGCTCGACAAAGCGCCAGGAATTGCCGAAACCATCGATTGGGCCAGAGGGATTGCCTTGCTGAATGGCTCGTCCGAGGCAATGGTCCAAAGTCTGGCCTGCCTGCTGAAATCCGACCACGACATCAAACGCGTGATGGAAGACATTTTTTAAACAAAGAAAAACTTCTTGCTATGGCATCCTTAATGAAAGAATACAAAGAACAGGAAGAAAAACGCCAGGAAGTAGCCAAACAGGCTGCCGACCACTACAAGCGCGTTGACCTGCCCGGTACCCGGACGTTTCAGGTGGACATTGAAGCGATCCGGAAACAGATCGAGGAAATGAAAAAGGTCAAAGCGCTGCCTAACCACGATTAATCCATACGTTGCCCGAAGGTGGACCATTATACCGACTATTCTTCGTTTACCGGCGCGTTGATCGGCTTTGTACAGCAAGCCCGGTCCCACGGATTTCCTGCGGGTATCCAATGCAGCTGCGACGCCGTAGCTACTGCGTTGCACGGCATTTGGTGGGATCTGGAGCAGTTCGAATTTGCCCTCGCTGCCCTTTTTTTGCACGGACAAAGAGGAACGGGAGCGGTTCCGGGCCGTTTTGACCGGTTCTGGAAGCCCAAAGGATCGAGGGTCCGGCAAAAAACCGAGTACAAAACCAAAAGCGCGTTTTCCAGCAGCAGAACCGCATCGCGGTGATGGTTGGAACCGGAAAAACAACGGAAAGCGAAAACACGGAAGAGTCGAAAAACACCTCCGGCGCCAATGCCAAAGAGACCCTGAAAAAAACAGACTTCAGCCAGCTCACCGAGGAGCAATCTGCCCTGCTGGATGAGCTTGCCGAAAAGTTGCTCCGGGAAATGAGCCTGAGAATCCGGCGCAAACGAAAGAAAGCCAAAAAGGGTGCGATCGATATGGGCGCTTCCATACGGAAAAACATCCAAAACGGAGGCGCCCTGATCGACCTGGCGCGGTTGAAACGCAAAAAGCAGCGCTACCGCCTGCTCGTCCTGCTGGACGTAAGTGGGTCCATGGATAAATACTCTTTTTACCTGCTGAAATTCCTCTGGACCCTGAAATCCCACTTCAAACACATTGAAGCGTTCGTTTTCAGTACCCTGCTAATGCGGATCACCGACGAAATCTCGGAAAAAAACCTGGCCTCCGCGTTGCGCAACGTATCGCAAACCGCAAGCCACTGGTCGGGCGGAACCCAAATTGGGGCCTGCCTGAAAACCTTTAACGACCATTACGCCAAGCGTTTCCTGAATGGGAATACGCTCACGATTATTCTCAGCGACGGGCTGGATACCGGGGAACCCGACGTGCTGGAAGAGGCGATGCAAAAAATCAAGCTGCGCTCCCGAAAGGTCGTCTGGCTTAACCCCCTGAAAGGCATGCAAGGATACGAACCCATACAACGCGGCATGCAAGCCGCTATGCCTGCCCTACACCATTTCGGCGCCGCCCACAATTTGGAAAGTTTGTTCATACTGGAAAATATATTGACCGATGCTTGATTCCTTTTTAGAAAAGGCCCTAACCCTCAATCGCAGCGGCGAACCCTACGCCACAGCCACTATCGTACGGCGGCAGATCCCTTCTTCCGGCAAACCCGGCGACAGAGCCATTATCACGCCGGATGGCCAAATCCACGGCTGGATTGGAGGCGGATGCACCCGCGGAATCGTGCTGAAGGAAGCGCTGGAGTCCCTCCGGGACCATAAGCCGAGAGTGGTGCACATCAGTCCGGACGCCCGGGAGGAGGGCGCCTCCGGTCAAACCAAACGCTATACCATGACCTGTCAAAGCGGAGGAGAAGTAGAAGTATATATCGAACCCGTACTCCCCAAGCCCCAGATCCTGATCTTCGGAAAATCTCATATTGCCATGGCCCTGGCCCGCATGGCCAAAACGATGGATTACCGCGTCGCGGCAGTCGTCCCTGCGATCGAAGAGGGCGTTTTCCCTACCGTCGATGAGGTCTTCTCCAATACTGCTTTCCCCGGAGGCGACGTATTCCAGAACAGCTATGTGGTCGTTTGCACCCAGGGTGAAGGTGATGCGGAAGCCCTGTTCCAGGCGCTATTCCTGAAAGCGCCATATACGGCTTTTGTTGCCAGCCGCAAAAAAGCCAATGGGATTTACCAGGAGCTCAGGCTAAAAGGTATTTCCATGGACCAACTCAAGGAAATCCGTACTCCTGCCGGACTGGACATTGGCGCCAAGCTGCCGGAAGAGGTGGCCATCAGCATCCTGGCGGAGATTATCCAGGTTTTCCGCGCCAAACAGGCCGAGATCGAGAACCATAAACCAGAAAACGGCCTGGGCGCGCTTCCCAACAACGACTACTACCTCAACCCGGTGTGCAACATCCCCATCCAGAAAAGTACGGCGAAACACGTACTCGTGTACCAAGACGAGAAGGTGTATTTCTGCTGCGATGGCTGCAAGGTCAGCTTTGAAAAAGATCCGGCAAAATATATGACCAAAACGGCGCCGGAGTGATTCCCCAAACCGCAAAAGTAAGCGCCATCCTCCTGGCGGCCGGCGAATCCAGGCGCATGGGCGCCGCCAATAAGCTTTTCCTGGAAGTGGGGGGGAAATCTATGATTCAAACTACGCTGGATGCACTTTCCGAATCTCCGGCTGCCGAGATCATCGTCGTTTCCAATCCGGAGAACGATGCTCGCTTCGACGACAGTATCCACGCTAAATTCCACATCGTCATTAACCCGGATTTCCAACGCGGCATGACGACGTCCATCCAAACCGGGGTCGCAAACGCCCGCGAGGATGCCGAAGGCTACATGATCTGCATGTCGGACCAGCCCTTTTTGTCGTCCGCAGAATATGCCTCGTTGATCGAAGGGTTTTCGGCGGCTATTCCCGCAGACCCCTCGTGCATCCTCGTCCCTGTTTATCTCGAAGAAAAAGGCAACCCGGTCATTTTTTCCAGCAAATACCGGGAAGAAATCCTGGCTCATCCCAAAATGGAAGGATGCAAGGAGATCCTGCAAAAAAACCGGGAGCATGTCGTCCGGCAGGCTATGCAGACCAATGCCATCTTAAGGGATATCGACACACCGGAAGACTACAGTCTGGTGGATCACCGGTAGATATACACCGGATACACTTCGCCTGCCTGATACACATTTTTCCCTCTGGGCAATTCGATAAAGGCTTCTGCTTCGGCCAGATTGGAAAAATCGCCGGAGCCGTTGCCGATCACAGGAGTAGCCAGAATCTGGCCCTGATCGTTGTAGCTGAGTTTAACTTCGGGGAAGTAGGCCAGGTCTGGCTTGAAAGGCACATCGCGGGTGAGTATGGCCATTGGCCGGGGGGTAGGTTTGGCGCCCAGGCAAAGGTTCAGCCAATCCACGAAATACCGCTGGAGGCACATAAAGGAAGAGACCGGGTTACCCGGCAGCGCAAAAATGGTGCAGCGCCCCTGGTATCTTCCAAACCAAAAGGGCTTGCCGGGACGTTGCTGGATCTGGTGAAACAACTTTTCCACGCCGAGTTCTTCCAGCGCTTCCGGCAGGAAGTCGAACTTCCCTTTCGATACGCCTCCGCTCAGGATGAGCGCGTCGTACTGGTCCAGGTAAACCGCCAGTTTTTCCCGGATGACCGCCGGGTCGTCGGGCAGGTGGTCTGCATCGGCCTGGATGCCCTGCGCCTGGAGTGTAGTGCGCATGCGGTATTCGTTGGAGCGGCGGATCTGGTACGGTTCCGGCGTACGGGTGATCTCGACCAGTTCGTCGCCGGTAGAAATGATCATCACTTTGGGCAAAGCGGCTACGGTGACGCGGGCTTTGCCAATGCTGGACCCAATCCCGATTTCCGGGGCGCCGATCCGCGTGTTGGCGGCCACGATTACCTCGCCCGCTTTGCGGTCGATTCCCTTGACGTGGATATTCTGTCCTCTGGCGATGTCCTCTATCAAAACGGTGGCCATCCCGTCCTGGAGGTCCAGGTCCTCGTACCGGATCACGGTGTCCGCCTGTAAGGGCATAACGGCGCCCGTCATGACTTCCAGGCAGCCGGCGTCGTTCTGCAGCGTCATTTGGGGGGCGCCGGCGGGGGCTACGCCTTCGGTGGAGAAGGTCCGGATGCCTTTTTCAAAAGCGGCATAGCGGATGGCGATCCCATCCATGGTGACCCGATCGAAGGGGGGTAAATCCCGGTCTACGATCCAATCCTCTTTAAGGATGCGGTTCAGGCTGGCGGAAAGGTCGATGGTTTCTGTTCCGAAGCTGGCGGCTTGAGCAGCGATGAGTTGAACCGCCTGGTTTACGTCGATCATATTTTTTTTGCAAAGTAGGGGTTATTACCCCCGTTCGTGAATGGTTCCTTCTTTTAGCCGGAGCGGAACCCCGGGCTTGTTCCGCATCGCTGCGACGATCTCGGCGGCGATAGACAGGGCAATTTCCTGGGGCGATTCGGCCCCGATTTCAAGGCCGGTCGGCGTGAACAGAAAGCCTGTATCGTCTAAATGAAAGTCCCGAAGTTCGTTTTTCATTTTCAGAAACCGCTTCTTGGGCCCCAGAAGGCCAAGATAGGCCGGTTGTTTGGAATAAAAAAGCGGCATCAGGTCCAAATCTTTCTGATAATCGTGCGACATCAGGACCACGGCGGTATATTCATTGACGTCCAGTTGGTCGGCCTGCTCGTAGTCCAGCACTTGCTTGGCCTGCGCGAAGACCTGCCTGGAAAGTTTTTTGGCTTTGCCGATCACGTAGATCTCCCAGCCGAGCTCTGCGGCTACCCCAGCCATGGCGTTGACGTCGTAGTTGTCGCCAGCGATAACGAGCCGGGTTTCTGGCCGGATAAATTCGATCAGGATTTTAATCCGTCCATAAACGGACGATTGGCTGTAGTATGTTTTGGCGGTTTTTTGTGCCCTGACTTCCTGTATGTAAACAGCGAGTTCGCTTGGTTCAATCCCGGCAAAGGCTGCTTCCGCCGTGTCCGTTGAAACCAGTTGGAGTTGGCCAAGGATACCCGCTTCTTCCGGGGCATCGATCACTTTCAGCAACATGCTGGGCTGGTTGGCGTGCTGGATTTTTTTCAGCAGTTCGATTTCGTTGTTGGGATCGTGGGGGTCAATCGGAGTAAGCAGCACTTCGATGCGTCCGTTGCAGCCCAGGCCTACGCCGATCTGGTTGCGGTCGTCCTCCATGGTATCGTACACCACGAGGGAAGGCTGGTTCTTGTAAATGGCAGCCTGGGATCTGCGCAAGGCGTCTCCTTCCAGGCACCCGCCGCTGATTCCTCCTACCCACATTCCCGAGCTCTGGACCAGCATCCGTGCGCCGACCCGGCGGTAAGAAGATTCTTCTACGCTGACTACCGAGGCGAGGGCCACCTTTTCCCGGGTATGATCCAGGGAATCGTAAACCTGGATAATATTCCTAATTTCTTTCACCGAATAGAATTTTTTCAATCAGGTTTTCAACAGAATAAATGAGAAAAAGTTCAAAAAAATCGGGAGAAACGTCCGGCTCAAAGCGTTTTCATTTGGGTGAATGAACCGGCGGGAAAAATCAAAAAACCCCTTGCAATCCATTGATAAGCAAGGGGTTTAATTCATGTTTGTGGAGACGGCGAGAGTCGAACTCGCGTCCAGAGAAAGCACGAACTAGCTTTCTACATGCTTAGCTGCTGATTTGGATCTCAGCGCCGGGATAGGTTCATCAGCAAACCGGTCCGGCGCCCAGCCCTGGATCTCGGCAGGATAAGTGGGCCACTTATACTACCCAGCCTGGTTTTGATGATGCATGGACGCAGGGCTTATCAGGCGGAAGCCGGGGCGCGCCTTGGCGCGCAGGCGTCGCATACAGCCGCTAACTAATACCTGGTACTAATTAGGCAGCGAGTGCGTAGCTATTGCCACTTGTTGTTGATCGCCATTTGATAACGGAGTGAACAATCGTGCTCCGGCATGCTTACTAACCCGTAAACGATCCTGTCAATACCAGTACGTCCCCAGGTTTTTTCGGACGCTTTTGCCCGATTGAATAGTATAACCCCAAGAGGAGGGGAAAAGTTTCATTGCGAAGTACGAGGTACTTCGTCAAAGTCTCGTATTCACGACATTATTATACAGCGCGCCAAAGGTGTAGCGCATACCGAAATTCAGGCCGCTTTCAAAGTCGGTGGCTAGTTGCCGCTGGCCGAGGAGGATTTCCTCCAGGGTGGCGTCGCCGCGGCGCAGGTTGATTTGGTCGTTGACTACGATGTAGTTCCCGCCGACGCTGAAAGAAAGTCCTTTGACAACCCGGAAGCTGACGTCGGCTTCCATGTTGAGGCGGTTTTTTCTCCAGTCCTGGAAAAAGTTAGCTGCGGAGATCCGAACATCCACATTGCCCCATCGCTGGCGCATATCCAGTTGGACCTCGATGGACTGCCGGAGGAGTTTTTCTCTTGTTTGAAGGAAGATCGTTTCCTCCAGATAGTGCTGGTCGGTCATGCCCAGCCGGTAGGCGATGGTAAACTCTTTGGTCACCGCCTCCGAATAGGGGAAAATGCTGTACTCGATCGCCGGCGTCAGCCAGTAACTGTTTTGGATATTGGAATAGGTATTCTGGCTCCAGCTAAAGAACACGCCCGCCGACCAATGGCTGGTTATGCTTTTGATCAGGGCGGAGGAGATCGCGTTGTTTCTGCGGGAAAAAGAAATTTTTTCCTCGTCATCCTGCACGAATCCCTCGGTATAGTTGAAGTTGGAGTTCATCCGGACCCTCCATTGATCGGTAACGTAGTTCATGTTGCCTCCATACCTAAGGTTGAGGGTGCTCCGGTTCGTTTCCTTATTCCAGTCAGGTTGCTGAAGATGTCGTAAATCCATTGGTTGAAAAAGCCTCCCGGGAGGTCCTCGTCCTCCAAATTCCCTTCGGTGGTGGATTCCACACCGCTTGGAACTACGGGTTTGAGGGCGGGTAACGTTACCTGAACGCGATCGCTTTCTCCGTTCTGCGCCACAAACACCACCAGGCCGGCTTTGAGGGCGTTCACGATTTTTTCATTGCGTTCCAGGTTGGTATTCTGAGGATCGATCAGAATTTCCAGGGAAAAGCGGTCGCCTTCAAATTTCTCCCGGCCGATAAATTCGAACAGGTAAATCCGGCCGCCGGAATCCAGCCCCTGCACGCTGACGAGCACGTGTACCTGTGCCCTTAAGGGATCCAGGGTATAGTTGACCTGAGGGATTTCCTGTTTGATAAAGTTGCCGTCGCATTGGCCGCAATCGAGGTAAATCATCAGGTTTTCCCGGTTGGACGGCTGGCCCAACACGGCGGCGGTTTGGAGAAGGATCATCAAGGTAAGAAGAGAAACGATACGCATGTGCCTTATGAATTCAGCGTACTAAAATACGGAACAAAGCGCAATCGATTACACCTCAATCCTCAAAATAGACCAACAACGCGCTGGAAGGCATAAAAGGAATTCGACGATGCCAGCGGGCGCTGTCATTCCCGAATCCGGACGATATCGCCTTTGACAAAACCGCTTCCCTTAAGCACCTTGCAAATAGCCACCCGTCCTTCGCTTTGCGCCGGGTTGACGACTTCCACCTGGCCAACTTCCGACTCGAGGGCGCCCAACTGCAGCCCGGTGTCGGGGTCGACGAGGGGTTCTCCCTTGCGGATCACGGTGAGCACCATGCCTGCCGAAACGCCGTCGTTTGCGCCGCTATTGATATAGACGTTGGCCCCCTGTTGGGTGATCACTTTAGCCGACCAGGCCACGTGGTCCATCTGTTTCCCAACAATGGCCACGACATCCTCCACGGCTTCCCGGGCGACTTTCCCGACCATGGTTTCGTCGAAGCTTTGCTGGTTGCTGAAGCTGACCCGTCCGATGCCGATCGACCCGGAAGGCACCGAGCGGTTGCGGCGCACGTTGTCCGCCATGAGGATCTCTCCGGTGGTGGTATTGACGAGGCGGATATCCAGGGCCATAACGGCGGTCTGAGCGCCTACCCCCAGGCGTTTGCCTGCGATACTGATATTGGTTTCGTTCTTTTTATACCCAAATTCAGTTACCGCCCCAACCACGGCGATCTCCACGCCCAGCACCTGTCCCATTTTGGCGGCGCTTTCTGCGGTCACTACGCCGGAAGCGCCAAGGTCCTGCTCCGCCAAAAGCACATTGAGCTGTTGGCGCTCGATGACCCGGTAGAGTCCCGACTTGACCAGTTCGGTGGCGATCATATCCGAAACGCCCTCGCCTACGGTTTTTTGATCAAACCACCCCCATCCCTTTGTCGGTCTTGTCGTCGAACACAAAAACCGCCACGCGTTTTTTGGGGCTTTTCAGGGCGCCCGTTTGGGCAAACACACCTGCTAAAGGGAAAAGTAAAGCGCAAATCAGAAGAAATGGTCTGGTTTTCATAGTTTCTGGAAATAAGGTAATGGAATAAAGGCGGGATGCAGGAATCTGCATGGCACTTTCCGCATCGTCGTATAAAGGTATAAAAAGCCGTCCGGATAATCTATCGCGCTGCTTCCTTTTCAACGGCATTATAGCAAAAGCCGCAAGCGGCAACTAATAACTTTTTCCTATCTTCCGGGCGCCAAACCAGAATGTACGATGAAAATGGGTATCCTTCGCGAAGGAAAGGTACCGGCGGATTCGCGTGTGCCTATCGTTCCTGAGCAATGCCGCAAGATCCAGCAGCGCGCGCCCGTCGAGGTTGCCGTGCAGCCTTTTGCGGGCCGTTGCTTTTCGGACAAGGAATTTCTTCAGGCCGGCATCCGGCTTCAGGAAGATTTGCAGGATTGTACCCTGCTCCTGGGGGTGAAGGAAGTGCCCATCCAGCACCTGATCCCGGGGAAGACCTATCTTTTTTTTTCCCATACCATCAAGAAACAACCCTACAACCGGAAATTACTCCAGGCCGTTCTGGAGAAGGACATCCGGCTGATCGATTACGAGGTGCTTACGGATGACGAAGGCGAACGGCTGATCGCGTTTGGCAAGTTTGCCGGTATGGTAGGCGCCCATAATGCCCTGTACGCGTATGGAGAACGGACGCAAGCCTTTCGCCTGCGGCGAATGAAAGATTGCCGGGATTACGCAGAAGCCAAAATGCTGTACCGGCATATGCAATGGCCGCCGGTAAAGATCGTGCTGACCGGCACGGGCCGGGTAGGCCGCGGGGCGGCAGAAGTGCTTCGCGATATGGGCATCCGGGAGGTCGATGCGGAAACGTTCGTGCAAAAAGATTTTCAGGGAAGCGGTGTTTACGCAGCTGCGGGCGAGGGAATATGTCCGGCATCAGGAAGGCCTGCCTTTCGAGCCCCGGCATTACTACGCGCACCCCGGCGAGTACGAAAGCGCTTTTGCTCCATTTGCCGCAGCCGCCGATATCTTCATCAATGGCATTTTCTGGGACAACCGGGCGCCGGTTTTTTTCACCCGGGAGATGATGCGCCAACCTGATTTTCGCATCCGGACCATAGCCGACGTCACCTGCGACATCGCCCCGGTGTCGTCTGTACCGTCGACGATCCGCCCGTCCACCATTGCCGCCCCGGTGTATGGGTATGACCCCCACACAGGGGAAGAAGTTGCCCCCTACCAGGAGCATCGCATCGACGTCATGGCTATCGACAACCTGCCCAACGAAATGCCGCGCGACGCTTCCACGGCGTTTGGACAAATGTTTCTGGACCGCGTGCTGCCCGAATTTTTCAAATCCCACAGTCCAGTGCTCGAACGGGCAACCATCGCCGACAAAGGGGCGCTGTGCCCCCTGTTTTCCTATCTGGAGGATTATGTAGCCGAGCGGCAACTATAGGCTGCGCAGGCTTTCCAGGACGTTGTGATATACCTGTTCCTGCATATAGCGGGTATCCCGCTTTTGCAGGGGCATGCCGGTAATCTTTTCATACAACTGAATATAGCGCAGCGAAACATCCCAGACGAACGCGTCGGGCATATCGGGCATCACCTGTCCTTCTTTCCCTTGAAAATCCCGCTCCATCAGCCACTCGCGGACAAACTCTTTGGAGAGTTGCTTTTGCCTTTCGCCCCGTTCCTGGCGTTCGGCATAGCCGTCGAGGTAAAAATACCTGGAGCTATCCGGGGTATGGATCTCGTCGATCACAAACACTTTTTCGCCCCGTTTACCGAATTCGTACTTGGTGTCGACGAGGATCAATCCCTGCCCGGCGGCTATCTCCGAGCCCCGGGTAAATAGCTTGCGGGTATAGGCTTCCATCTCCAGATAATCGGCTTCCGGTACGAGCCCGGAGGCAAGGATCGCCTCCCGGGAGATATCCTCGTCGTGGCCTTCAGCGGCTTTGGTGCTCGGGGTGATGATGGGCTCCGGGAACGGGTCGTTTTCCCGCATACCGTCGGGCATAGGGACTCCGCACAGGGTGCGGTGACCTGCCTGGTACATCCGCCAGGCATGGCCTGCGAGATAGCCCCGGATCACCATCTCTACCCGGAAGGGTTCGCAGGCATAGCCGATAGCCACATTGGGGTCCGGGCATACCAGCACCCAGTTGTGTACGATATCTTCCGTAGCCCTCAGGAAATGGGCAGCGGTCTGGTTCAAGACCTGGCCTTTAAAGGGGATAGGTCTGGGGAGGATGTGATCAAAAGCGGAAATGCGGTCGGTGGCCACCATAACGAGCAACTCCCCGATCCGGTATACATCCCTTACTTTTCCCAGGTAAAACCCGGTCTGGCCGGGAAACTGAAAATGCGTTTCTTTTATAGCGTGCTGTTCGGGAACCATGCAACTGATTTTGGTGGAAAAATAAGGCAAAACCTCGATTGTCTCTCTTTGCGCGCCGTTTTTTAGGGCCGGAATGAAAAAGGGCTGTCTCAAAAGGCCCATCTTTGCCCCTGGCCGCCAAAACTATTTTCTTTTTTAAATCGAAGGATTGAAAGAAGAAAATAACATTTCATGCCGGTGGCAAAGATTGGTCTTTTGAGACAGGCCCTTTCCTTTAGCGTAAAAAAGCCAGGCCAAACAGGCCGGTAGCCCGAAAAAGGCCTTATTCCCCAACGTCAGGTCCACGATCGTTGCCTCAGGCGCAGTGCGCATCACCGAATCGATCCCGCCTTCCATGGCAGCAGAAGAGGAATACATTTGGCTGGTGCCGATCACCTGTTTGTTGGCGGCGGAAAGCAGATTAAAGAACGGGCTGCCGTCAGAGGCGGTCTTCACTTCAAAATTGTCGCGGGAAGCGGCATTCTTCGCCACCGACTCGGCGCCGTTGATTGCGCTGGCTTTGGCGGCATACCCCTGGCTGGATAAAATCACCTGGCCATTGGAGGCCTTCAGCCGGAAATAGAATTTGCCTCCTTCGCTTTGATAAATTTCGAATTTCATAAAGTTCGCTATTTGTGATTCGGAAAAAAGGGTTGTTTGTATTAGGGAGCAGGGAGTATGGCTTCCGTATCGCTAATTTACTAAAAATGCGCAGTAACGGAAATTCCGGCAAAAAAAAACGAATCTGCTGGAATACCCGGCTGCGGCAAATCCAAAAACCTTTCTTACATTTACTAAATATTTCCCCCCCTTTTTTATCTCCGAGGCTACTTAAACACTGGAATTTTGGACAAGGAGCTTGTGAACGAAGCCCAAAAGCGTCTGGCTTTTGGCTTTTCGCGCTTTCAGGAAACGGCCCCGCCTTCCAGAACGACCTCCTGGGAGTGGGCGGTGTATGCCCTGGGCTATGCGCATTCGGATTGGAATTATGCCTGGAAATGTTTTGACCAGGCCCTGAAGGAACAGCTCCCTTCAGGGGCTATCCCATTGTCGGTCCCAGGCGCGGCGCTCCCAACGGCGCCTCTGCTACTCGAACGGCCATACCAGGCGCTGGCGCTTTGGCGCCTTTTCGAATCCGCCCCCAGCCGGGAAAACGGGTTGGACCTGCTTCGCCATTTTTTTCCAAAGATCCTGAAACACCAACAGTATTGGTATCGAAACCGCGACCTGGAAGACAACGGGCTGGTATGTCTGATCCACCCGCTGGAAGCGCCGCTGCCGGTGCAAGCAGAAGACCTGTTAGAGAAAGAAACCTTTCCGGCTGCAGCTGGTTTTCAGTATAACGCTCCCGCTCATCGGGCAGCATCCGGAGGATCCGCTGTATCCATTCTGACGGAAAAAGATTCCCTTTTCCAGATTCAGGATCCCTATCTCAACGCATTGATCTGTTTGTCCAACACCGCCCTGCTGCACATGGGGAGGTATTTGCGTATAGGGGCCCCCGAACTCCTGGAGTTGCAGGAGCTGACGGTATTCAGCGTCAACGAAAAGCTGTGGAACGCCGAATACGGCGCCTATTTTGCCGTTGATCTGTTGTCCGGAAATACGATCATATCTGGGTCTCTAGCTGGCTGGATGCCGCTCATTTCTGCTATCCCCGACCAAGCCAACGCCGAAGCCATGCGGATTTCTTTTGAAGCCAACTTTCTGGACGACGATTACCGGCTTTGCCCCACGCAACCTATTCCTGCCAACCACACGGATTTCCACGCGCCCGGAAAAGGCGCGCTGCATCTTTGGGAAAACTGGCTCCTGTACCAGGGCTTGCTTCAATTCGATTTCCGCGACTTGGCCCATAAAGTCCGGAAAGACACGCTGGAGTTGGTGGGGGAATATGGATTTCACCTGTTCTTTCATCCGCAGCGTTCGCTGGTTGAACACCTTGGGTTAGACCGTGGGAATGAGGCGGCAGCGGCGGCGATTTTTCTCGAATTTCTCCAAGGCGCCCCCTTTCAACTGGAGGATTAAGCGCCGTTTTCCTTTTGCAAACTGGCAGACGCATTCCCTTTTGCAGGTTGACCCCCGCAGCGGTAGTCCTTACCTTTAGGCCAGCAAAAGCGCTTTGCCCCAAACCAACTGTTTACCTTCGAAAACCAACCGGAAATGAAACAAAAACTCCTCCTGCTGGCTGCGAGCCTCCTGGTCGCCGCCTTGCCAATCATTGGCTCCGCCCAGAATTACCTGAGGGTTTACAACCCTCAAGCCTCATGGAGAACCGCCCCCGCCAACATCGACGAAGCGATATTTACCCTGGCCCCACATGGCGCTTATACGGAAGTGGGGATGTACCTGACCTTCTCTGCCAAGGGCGCTGAATCGCTTTTTACTCCAGATCTTCCCCTGGAAGTGCGTTTTGATTTTCAACTGCCCCGGGAAGCCATGGTGACCGATTCCTGGCTGTGGGTCGACGACCAAATCATCCAGGCAAAAATCCTCGACCGTTGGACGGCCTCCCAGATTTACGAAAGCATCGTCAACCGCCGCCGGGATCCTTCGATCCTTTTTAAAGAAGGCTCCGGGCGTTATCGCTTACAGATTTACCCATTGCCCATGGGCAAAAGCCGAAAAGTCAAACTGACCTTTCTGGTTCCGAATTCCTGGTCGGAAAACGAAGTCAAAATGGCTATTCCCGAAAGTCTGGTCTCCTTATCGCGCAACGTTCCCGACTTGCAAGTCCGGGTTTTCCCTTCGGCGGAATGGACGAATCCCCGGGTATACACCCATCCCGACGTACCCTTCCGCGACTTTTCCACCCCGGAACTGGGCAGCTTTAAGGCAGCCACTATCCCTCGAAACTACCTCTCCACCAATAAGCAGCTTGAGATCGCCTTTGATGCGCCCTGGAAGGAAGGAGTCTATCTGAGCCGGTATGGTTCGGGGAGCGAAGGGTATTACCAATTAGGGGTTTTGCCTTCCAGGGTTTTGGGGGCCGCTCAGATTCTCCCTCCCCAGCGGGTGCTGGTCTTGTTGCATTACAATCCGGAAAAAGTATTGGGCATCACGCTGCAAACGTACCTGCAAACCATCCGGAACCAGTTGATGAAAAAAGTAAGGCCCGGCGACTTTATCAACGTCATGGTAGCCAGCCTGTCCCCTTCGCCGGTTGCTCCAACCTGGGTCGCCGCCACGGAATCGAATATCCAGCACCTTTTTCAACAGGCCGAATCCTCCGCTATCAGTTCCAGCAACTTGCCTACGCTGATAGGGAAAGGAATTTCCTGGATCGGAGAGCAAAAAACGGGCGGAAAAATGCTGCTTTTTGCCAATTCCAGCGCGGAAGGCGACCCCACCGTTGCCAACCCATTGCTCAATGAACTCAGCGCGCTGGATCACAGTGCCTCCACCCCGTGTTTTATTGCCGATTTTCAAAACATCAATGCGACCAGTTATTACATCGGCGGAACCAATTACCGGGGAAATGAATACTTCTATTATAACCTTTCCAGACAAACCAAGGGCGACTACCTGCTGATGACTTCCTGCTGCGGCCAAAGCGACTTGCCCCGTTTGGCGGAACGCATCCTGGATCTGCTTTATATCGAAAAAGCCCAGGTGGATTTCCATACCAGCCTGAAACAAGGCTTTTGCTTCAACCGCTACCCTTTGCTCAGTGAGTCCACCGAAGAATCGCTTGATCTTACCAAACCGATTTTCCAGATCGGCCGGTATCAGGGGCAATGGCCTTTTCTGGTCGAGCTATCCGGCAGCTTGCACCAAAATCTGTTCTTTAACGGGATTGCCATGGACGAATCCGTCCTTTCTCCCAGCGATTCTACCCTCAAGACCTTATGGCACGGCTACTATATCCGCCATCTGGAAGAAAACGCCCCCAACAACCGCACCACTGGCGAAATCATTGGGCTGAGCC
This sequence comes from Haliscomenobacter sp., assembly GCA_016713275.1. Classification (GTDB taxonomy): domain Bacteria; phylum Bacteroidota; class Bacteroidia; order Chitinophagales; family Saprospiraceae; genus JADJPL01. The sequence goes on along the minus strand of JADJPL010000003.1, from coordinate 678,410 downwards.
TGAAAGAACGCATCCTTTCGCGCTATACCGCGTTTCTTTGCCTGGAGCCTTCGCTGGGGGGCGAGCCCTGCCCAACCTGCACCGATCAATCCAAAGGGGAGGTGACATCCATCCCCAACCGGTCTCTGGATAGCTTGCTGCAAGTGACCTTCAGCCCCAACCCCTTCTCGGAACAAACCATCATCCGGTTCGCATTTCGGAAAGGGCTCGACCTGGCTTCCTTCCGCATCAGTATTTGCAATGCGCTGGGACAGGAAGTGAAAACCTTCACCGGTCTTCCTGCTGGAAAAATCCACGATCTAAGCCTGACTTGGGACGGAACCGCTTCCTCCGGGCAGCAAGTCCCATCCGGCATGTATTTCCTCACCCTGCAAGGGCCTGAAGGAAAGGCAGCATATCCGGTCGCGTTTGAGCGAAGGTAGAGAGGAGGGAGAGGAGGGAGAGGATGTAAAGGATGTGGAGGATGTAAAGGATGTATGGATGTAAAGGATGTAAAGGATGTAAAGGCTCGTTACTTCGCTACCTCGTAAATCGTACCTCGTAAATCGTAAATCGTAAATCGTACCTCGTACTTCGTAAATTCTTAGAGCAAGAACGGGTTTTGCTTGCAGAACGCGTTGTATTCCTGAACGATGTTCCAAAGGTCTTTGAAGCGGTAGCCAGGGTTTCCGATTTTTCGGGACAGGTGGGGCGCGCGTTGCTGCAGGAGGTGGGGCATGATTTTGCGGAAGTTCGCGGGTCCTGTTTTAACAATACGGCCGTTGACCTCGACGAAATACACGGGCGCGGATTGGATGACCGTATGCCCGATCCCATCGGGCGAAGCGGCGTCCAAAACAACCTGGGGCTCGAGGTAAAGGGACATCGCCGCGCCTTTATAGAGGACTTGCAGGAAACGCCACCGCTTTTTATCCTGCCAGCTTTCAAATACGACCGTATTTTGAAAATCGTGGTAGACAAACCCTTTGACCATCTGGGGCCAAATCCGGTAAAACGTTCCCAGGTCGTTGATGTATTGGACGTACATCCGGTTCCCCGAATAACCCATTCCCGCCACGTGGCCGGTGAGGGATAAGCCATTCAGCGTCACCAGATATCCCCTGAAAATACCTGGGTCCGGCGTTTTTTCAGCACCTACCGGAGACACCGCGCCAAAGGAGAAAAGCAGCAGGAAGAGGGTAAACCAATGCCGCATAGGCCAAATTGTTTATTAGGTAGTTCAATCCGAAACCAAGTTAAGGGATTATGGGGAATAATTCCAGAGGATGGACGAAGTATCTTGCAACCCAAAATGGAAATGGACTAACCTACTCCCTTGGACAATTCCAAGGGGCAATTTCCTGCCATGACGAGAACGATGTTCGGCCTGGTATTCTTTTTTCTCTGAGTTTCAGAATGCCCATTGGAAACCAACATCGTTAGAACGAGTACTCATCTGACTGGTTTCACCTTGAACCATTTCTTAATGATTGGGGAAAATCCCATATCCCCACATTTCATTATTATTCCAGTCCTGTATACTTAAAGTTTCTAAAAACTGCTTGGCCAGTGCCCGCAGCAAATAATTTTATTCGGTAACTATCTTCCCTGCGAATCCCCTTGCCAAACGAGGTCCAAGCAGCCCCATCGTCGCTGTAGAACAAGGAAATATCTTTTCGAAAATTTCTGATTTTGAAGAAAATATGGCCCGTTTCCCTGGAGGAAAAAGTTGCCTGGTTCATGCGCCAATCCGGCCCCTCTGTGAAGGTGGCGGAGCGGCCGTTAAATACCAAACCGTCGTTTTCCAGGGCCAAGCCGGCAGTGGCGTCTTCACCCGGGAGTTCGATCTCTACGGTTACTTCAAAGCTATTATTGACGGCGCCGAGAGTCAGGAGTGTGCCGTCTCGGTGATTGTTTCCGGTGGCGGTAACCTGAAGTTGGCCATTGCCCGGTTTGAAAAGCATTTTTTTGGCATTATCAAAATGCCAAAGAGGGCCCAGTTCGGAGGACAAAAACGAATCGGAAAGGGGAAATCCGTGTCCTATATTCTCCCCTGGCGGTTTGGGGATTAGGTTCCAGGGCTGGAACCCGTCTTTGATGACCGGCCAGCCATCTGGAGTCCATTCCACAGGCATAAGCAACGTGGCTCTTCCTAAACCAGTATAGTTTTTAAGGCGACCATGGAAAACGGTCCACCAACTCCCATCTGTTGCCTCGAAAATAGTCCCGTGCCCCTGATGCCACCATCGTTCGTCTTCAGAGTAGGTATGCGTAAGGGGATTAAAGGGTGAATTTTCCCAGGGGCCCAGGGGAGATTTGGAGCGGGCAACGATGGTCATATGTGCGGTTGAAGGCCCATTGGTGCCGCCTTGAGCGGACACCAGGAAAAAATAGCCGTCCTTGAAAAACAATTTAGGACTTTCCAGGCATTTACACTCTACGTTCCAGGAAGCGGGGTATTCCCAACCGTCGTACACTTTTTGGGCATGCCCAGTAGACTTTGTACCGCTTTCATCTAGTGGAAGGGCCCAACCAGCGCTGAGGTAGAGAAAAAATTTTCCTCCTGGAGTGCGGATGACTCCCGGATCGATTGCGCCCCAATGGTCAATCCCGGGCGGTTTGGGAATGTCGATTTTTATTGGCTCGCTCCAGGGACCTTCCGGATTTTTTGCGGTGATCACAAAATTTCCAAACCCTGTTTCTCCTTCCTTTCTGCCGGGGTAACTGTTGATAGGCATATACAGATAAAACTGGTCCTTGAAATATTGAAGGTCTACTGCCCATACCCGTTGGTATCCTTCCGGTAAGAAATGACGGATTACGGGCGTCCAGTTGACCAAATCCCTGGAATGCCAAAGAATCATCCCATCTCCACGGCTAAAGGCCATGAAATAATCGTTTCCCCTTCGCACAATGGAGGGATCGCCGTAATTACCCGAAAGGATTGGGTTGAGGAAGAATCCGTTTCCTTGATCGGCTAAAGGTTGGCCTTCCATTTTCACCTTTTCGAAGCGTTCCCAATCCTGGCCTATGGCGCTAAAAGAATGCTCCAGAACCAGGATCATTACGAATAAAAAAGTCCACGTTTTCATTGCCCTGATATTTGAGGGGAAGATTATTTCATCCTGTCTGCACTCCAAACCGATTTATTGGCAGCGGTAATTCGATCTTTATCGAGTTTGGTCACTTTGCGGTCATAGGTGAATAAGCCGTTCATTTCATTTTCTACATCCGTCCATTGAGTATACACGGCTGCGCTTAATCCTTCTTGTTGAAATTTGCCAGTGATCATTTCAACGAACCGTTCATATTCTTTCGTAGCTTCCTCCTTGCCAGCGTAGTTGTAATGGACCCAAGGCCCATCGATGTCCCAGATATGCCCCTGGACAAGATATCCGATAGCGCCATATTCTCCGTTAGCGATTGCCCTACGGTGGCTGCCTAGAGGGACGGACGGTGGGCGGTAACTGTGGTTGTCTTTTAGGTGTCCTACTTCATAGTCGATATTCGGATTTCCGGCATCAATTCCGCTGTTGCCTGTTACGAGGCGGGATGGATCCATCCGCATGACGAATTCGGTAAGCCGCTCGACGTCATACAGCCCCCAATGTTCATTAAAGACAACCCAATTGACTATGCTTGGATGGTTCCAGTGGGTTTTGACCATCGTTTGCAGCTCCAATTCAAACTGCGTTTTTTCCGCTTCCGTGCGTTTTTTAAAGGAACTGGGCATATCCTGCCAGACGAGAATTCCCATTTTGTCGCACCAATAGTACCAGCGCTGGGGTTCAACTTTAATATGCTTCCGGATCATGTTGAATCCCCATTGTTTAATTTGTTCTATATCCCAGCGAAGCGCTTCGTCGGTTGGAGCGGTATAAATGCCATCAGGCCAATATCCCTGATCCAGAGGGCCGAACTGGAAGAGGAAATTATTATTAAGGGCGAGCCTGGGTTGACCCTTGTGAGGGATCAAGGATATTTTTCGCATGCCAACATAGGTTCCGATCAAATCGGATTGATCCAAGCTATCCAGCAACCGGATTTGCACGCCATAGAGAAAAGGAGAATCCGGCGACCATAATTTGGCATTGGGGATGGAGACAAAGAAGGGTTCATTCAAGGAGCCGGAAGCTTTTCCCACTTCCTCCTTTCCATCAAATACCGCCACCTCAGCTTTCCATCTTGTTCCAAGAGACCGGGAAGCGTTAACAGTGATGGAGATCCGGCCTGCATCAATATCCGGGATGATATGGAAATCCTGGATAGAAACGGCAGGAACAGGTTCAATCCACACCGTCTGCCAAATACCGGAAGCGGGAGCGTAAGCATATCGTTGGGGATCGACGAACCGGGCATTACTTTGCTTTCCACAAGCAATTCCTTCGTCGCTGCCAGGGTCATAAACCTGAACTATGAGTTCACTCGGCCCTTTGTCCTTTAAGGCATCGGTAATATCAAAGAAAAATGCGTCGTATCCGCCACGGTGGGTACCTACACAGATTTGATTGACATAAACCACGGCTTCCCAGTCTACGGCCCCAAAATGCAGGATAATGCGCTCGGATTTCCAATCCTCTGGGATGGTAAATGTTCTACGGTAAACTGCACGTTGGCCCGAAAACTGTTTCCGGATGCCCGACAATGCAGATTCCCAGGGAAAAGGAACCAATATTTCATCTTTGAGTTTTTTTTGAAAAAGAGGCGCGTAATTTGCCTCTAATTCCTGAAATTCCCAGATACCATTCAGGTTTATCCATTTTGGTCTCGTCATCATTGGCCGGGGGTATTCCGGAAGCGGATCAGATGGGCCGATCAGATCGGCCCAAGGAGTTTTCAGGGGTACGTCGGCCATTTTCCAACTTTGGCCATTGGCTAGATTTATTGACCATAAAAAGGAGACCAGCATTAAAAGAAAAGCTCGACATTTAAATTTCATATCGATTTGTTTTGACCTGCGACACCAAGAGGTTCAGACTACGTTTGGGCTTTTGCCTTTCGTTGATTACGTTTAATTCCCTGTGAAGGGGGGATGAAAAATTCAACCGAGGTTTGTTCGGGGCCTCCTCCGCGCTTTGCGCTACCGGCCGGCACCAATAACCTGTTTCGGAAAAAAGACGGCCTGTGTGCCATGCCTCCCAGTATGCAATTTGGGAAGTTGCTGCCACTGAAGTGTTTTAGTTGAAAAAACCTGGCATTCCGCATGTGCCAGTCCCTGGGTGGTACTTTCTCCCCCAATAACCCAAATATGCTTACCAATTGCGACGGAGGAACACCCCGCTGTAGGAACAGGCAAATTAGCTTTTGGAGGCAAAACCGACCATTTCCGGGTTTTAAAATCAAAGACATCCACCTCGGGGACCGTCTGCTGAAAGACTTGGCCCATTTTTCCAGAAGATCGTCTTCCGCCGATCAAATACAATTTCGTCCCAACCCTGGCAGCATGAAAATGGTCTCTTGCCCTTGGCGCATCCGGGAGGGCTTCCCAATGTGCTGTTTTGGGATTATAAACATCAAACCAGGGAACGTGACCATCCCAATGGCCGTCGATTATACCGCTAACGAGGTAAATCTTTTTTTTATACACAAAAGCACCTGCGGAACCTCGCCTTCTTCCTTCAGGGATTATTGGGCCTTGTCTCCACTTATTGGTTTTGGGGTTGAATATCCAAATATCGGGCGCCGGTTTTTCATGAGGGTAAGGACCTGTAAATGCGCCTATTACCCAGATTTCTTTTTTCCAGGTGATGGCCTGGAAGTGATGCAATTCGAAGGGAGGGGCAGCCAGGGAAGTCCATGTAGCTGTTTTCAAATCCAGGGACTCTACCGGATTTAGGCGCCGCCCACCCAAAAGAAAAAGGCTATTGCCTATACCAACCGCTGCGCATTCATGCCGCGGAATTGGTAAATTTTGAGTACTCAATAGCGCCCAGTTAGACGACCCGTTTTGACCCGATATGTAGTTTAGTATGATGGCGTTTCCAATCAGGAAAAAGAAAAGACGTTTGCTAACAAAGCCAGGAGAATCCATAACTGAATTAATTTTCCATTCTTTGCCCGGTGTCGTTCCCTATGGTTATACCATTGTTGTATTTGGGAAGAAATTTGTTCAGTTTCTTCTTAACCGATTTGTATTTTGGGTTATCGGCCAGGTTAGTCCATTCGTATGGATCTGTTTTTTCGTTGTATAATTCTTCGGACCCATCATTATACCGGATATAGCGCCATTCGTCGCTACGGACAGAATGGTTATTGAAATTAAAGGTTGTTAAAGCCGGGTTTTTCCAGCTCGAAGCTGGATTTTCCAGCAGGGATCTAATGCTTGGCCCTTCAATATGATTGGGGATAGGCAGGCCACACAAGTCTGCCAGGGTTGGATAGATCGACATAAAATCGACGGAGCGGTCGCATATACTACCCGGCTTAGTCATTCCAGGAACATACCATATCAACGGGGATCTGGTGGCTTCCTCCCACAGACTAAACTTGCGCCAATGGTCCTTTTCGCCTAAATGCCACCCGTGGTCTCCCCAAAGTACAACTATCGTATTTTCGCGGTATGAGCTTTTTTCAAGGGCGTCCAGAACTCTTCCAATTTGGGCATCGGCAAACGCAATAGAGGCCAAGTATGCCTGGATAGCTTCTTTCCAAAGGGCGACCGGGTTGCCGGTTTTCATCAAGGCTTTATGGTCGCCGTTGTCGGCAATTCGTTTTCCAGGTAAAGGGATGTCGTTTAAATCGTCTGGTTTGTAAGGGGGCAACACGATTTGATCCAAAGGAAATTGATCAAAATACTTTTGGGGGACATTCCAGGGCATATGGGGGCGAAAAATTCCACAGGCAATAAAAAAAGGCTTATCATGGGGCTTTTCCAGTTCCTTGATTGCCCAGGAAGCCGTATGGAAATCATTCAACGCCTCGTCTCCGGCCTCCATTTGGGCCCAGCGGATACCGCCAAATTGCCCTTTTTTTATCAGATTTTGACCGGAGCGGTCTTTCCCCTCTCTATAATAATAATCAAATTCACTGTCCCGGTCGAAGCCGCCGTGGTAAATTTTTCCGCCGCCAACTACTTCTCACCCGTTTCTTCTAAAGAAGGTGGGCATGGTAATTGAATCCGGAATGACCTTTCTCCAATCGTCTCCATTGTTATAAACACCTGAGGTAGATGGCCTTAATCCAGAAAGTAAAGCCGCCCTGGATGGGCAGCAAAGAGGCGCCGGGCAATGGGCATTGGAAAAACTCATTCCTTTGGAAGACAAGCGGTCTAGATTCGGCGTTTGGGTTTGGGGGTTTCGGCCGGTATACCCAATCCAATGGTTGAGGTCGTCTACAGAGATGAACAGAACATTATAAGTCCCTGCCTGCGGCACAGGCGGTTTCGTTTCTTTTGGGAGCATAAGAAACCCCAGTGTTCCTAGACTCAGGAAGATTCCCAGGGTAAGAAAAGGGAGATGATAGTTCATTGCATAGTCTAATTAGAGGTTATTGGTTTAAGGTTTAGGGATGGAAAATGGGCATTTCGGTGAATTCGTTTGCCATAAAATTTCCTCCTGATATTCCTGTTTTTGTCCAGTTGGAAGAGGTTATTAGCCTTCCATTTACTTTCACTTTGAGGAATTGAAAATTCCGAATTAGGTGGGTTTTGTCATACCCTTTAAGAAAACTGAGATTATTTTTGTGGTTGATTGTCAGTGGAATATTTATATTTTTAAACGTAAAATTTTCGAAACAGACGGATTTGACAGCTTCGGTTCTTTTGGCGATAATATCCAGGAAACGGGGGATGGGCGTGTGAAAAGAGATATTTTCAAACAGGAAATTCTGAACTACCGCATCGTTTTTTCCACTCTGATCTTTACAGGAATAAGCGATGAACGATCTATTATTTCCCTGAGATGACTCGGAGATTTCCGATTGCAAATGGAAAACCGAAAGATTTTGAAACCGGTCTGGGTTTTCCGGGCTTAGGCCCCCTTTACTACCTGCGCTCCAGCCTAATTGAATACAAGCGCCGTTGTTTAATTGCCAGAAGGTGGTGTGTTCTACTACATGCCCGGAACCGTAATGAATGATCGCATCGTCGTTGGTTCGAATAAAACAGTCGGATATGCGATGGTTTTCCCCAGGAGGGTGATTCCATCTCCATTGTAAAGGTTGCAAAGGATGTTCACATTTTCCACCCGGGAATCCGAGCAATTGAGCCAAATATTGTAAGCCGTCGCCCCGGCAATAGTTAAATCCCGGATAACATGGTGGCGGGCTCCTTGCAATTCGATCATGTAGGCCCATTCATCATATCGGGAAGCGGGCGAACGGATATCTGCACCGCTGGCATGGAAAGGCCATTCGGGCGCCGTAGCCAGTATTCCTCCGCCCTGTATGGTGATGCTTTGCGTTCGTTCACCATACAAGTACCCTTCTACATATGCTCCAGGGGGCAAAAAGATTTCGTTGATTTGGGGAGGGACTTTAAAATAGCCTATCCGGTAGTAGCCAGGGTGGAAGTAGATTTTTGTAGCATGCGATGGGATATTTTTTCCGGGCCAGGAAGTCGTTTCCTTTGAATTGGCGGCCCAAACATGGCTTTGAGCAGGGCTGGGAGCATCCGGGCGGCCTTTTGAAGGGCCTGAAAAAATCAAAAGCGGCTTTTGTGGAGTAACAAGGCCTTGCCGGGTGGTTGTATAATCGGAGGAATCAATAAACTCCACAGCAATTTTTAGGGTTTTGGCCGGAACCACGAAAGCTATCTTTCGGTGCAGGCGGATTTTCGTGGTTCTTATTTTCCTTGTTTTGCCATCACTGAAAAGAACAAGAGCATGGGTTGCTGTAGAATGGAACTTCGTGGCCTCAACCCATGTAGATCTTGAATTGAAAAATGAAAAGTAGTGCGTTTCTGAACTTCCAGCGCTTCCAGGGGCTTCGCGCTCATTTTTATCGACAAACAAGTAAGGAGAAATCCAATTTGCCGCTCCTTTCGGTTTGAGGCGGATGGAGTATACCGTTGATTGAAAAGGGAAATCGGCAGGAAGCGCCTTTTCCTGGTTCGTAAAAACCAATGGCTGAACCCTATTGCCCTGTATGGCGAGCAGGGTGCATATCTCCAAAAAAAATAAAAGCATAACGGATGGTTAGCTTTTTACAAAAAGATAAAGGGATGGAGCGCTGTAGAACCAGTTCTTCGCACAGCACTCCATCCAGGTAAATACCATTCTTTATTTCAGGAACGTAATTACTTGCTGTTCAAATACGATCTGCCGGTCTCGGAATACCATGGTATCCCGTACTTCGTGGGTATTGGCGCCTTCGGCATAGCGGTATTCAAGAAATAGCGCATCCCGCTTTTCACCGCCCCATTCCTGGCCACTGCCGGCTGCTTGCAAATGTTCCGGTTCCGGTCACGGCGAATTTTGCGCCTGGAACAGGAGAAATGGTTACCGTCCCGTCACTACTTACCGTCAGTTGCATGGCATAATCCCCTTTGGTACTCACGGTGTTACCAATGAAATCGGAAATGACTTTATTCCTCCCATTGGTAACCAAACCTACTACTTGGTCACGTTCAACGTAAAGTTGACGGTAGTTCGTGGTTTTCAGCGTAGCACCAGAGGCGTCTTTTGTAATATCAACTCCTCTATGAAGGTATTTTCCGTGGTAGGGGTTGACGAACTTAACTCCGAAAAGGGTGTAGTCTTTCGGCAGAACCGTCCAGTTGCTGGCAATATATGGATTGGGGTTAGGAGTAGCGGGCAACCCGGTCAGGATAGAATCAGCCGTTGATGCCGTAATTCGAAGCGGGATGACGTAGACGTTCTTGAAAGCCTTCGGATCGTCGAGAAACGCATCTTTTAATTGTACCGTCATTAAACCGTTAAATTCTCCTGAAGGAATCGTGACATTGGCCGGAAGAACCGGGGTGATGGACTGGATATATTCCCCTGAAAGGATTTTCAGCGTGTCTCCTTTGTCGTTTATCAGAATTTTATTCAATACGAGGTCGTCGGCGCGTTCTACCGTAACCGACCAGTTTTTAGTATTAGTGTAAAGGCCGCCGATACTGACTCCGATATTGAATTTTAATTCTTTATCCAGGCTATTGTCTACCCGGTCGTCTCCAAGCGAGAGGGTCCGCACGGGCGTTTGAAGGGGGAAATAGACGGAGGTATAGTCAAAATCAAAGAATTCATTTTCTTTATTTTGACAAGCAGCGAACATGACGGCAATGCCGGCTATGATCAACCTGTTTTTTATTTTATTACTCATGATGTCCAGGTATTAAATGTTTACCAACCCTTGTTTTGAACGATATTATACTTCAGCGTTTCATTAAAAGGAATCGGGCCATAGACCATGAACGGCTGGAAAAGGCGGTCTTCCACTTTTGAAACAGTAAACTTGGTTTGATCGGTAGAGATGGTCATGGAAGAGACAGGAAGGGTCATGGACGCTACGTCGTTCCAACGGCGGATATCCCAAAAGCGGTGACCTTCAAAGCAGAGTTCGATACGGCGTTCCGTACGCAGCAGATTCCGAAAATCTTCTTTCGACGTAATAGCTGTCAAATAGGCATCCGGCAGTTTCAGCCCTGCCCGCTTTCTGATGGCTTCCACAATCTTTCTGGCAGTAAATCCAAATCCTTCCGGATCTGAATCCGGACCCCAAGCTTCATTAGCAGCTTCTGCATAATTGAGCAAAACCTCAGTAAAGCGGAAATGGGTCATGAAATGTTGGGTATTGACGACGTTGGTACCTGGAGCAAAGTTGACCCCCGAGTCCATGAACTTACGGATGTAATACCCGGTTCGTGTGGAGGTTAGCAGGGAGTTGATGCCATCCTGCGCTGCACCTTCATAAGTCGAAACGGCAGATTTGATGGAGTTGCCGTTGTAAACGATGTATTCTTTCAACCTTGGGTCGCGGTCCTTGTAGGGATTGTTTGCGGCATATCCGCTGGAAGGGTGGTTGATTGGATATCCGTTAAGCATAGGGAAAGCGTCCACTAGTTCCTGAGTAGGGTTTGTGCGGCCTTTACCAAAAAGAGACGGGGGGAAGTTGTTCTCCTCCCAGCTGCGTTTCAGAACCTGAGAATTTGCCCAGATGATTTCGGGATCGTCTTTAGTTTTAAAAAAGGTTAACCCCTTTGCCGAAACAGTAGTCAATCCTCCTGCCTCTTTCAGGAACGCTCCGGTAGCTTTAGCTGCTTGTTCCCAGGTAACCTCGCTTTCTGCAAATGCAGGACTGGCAGCATATAATAAAACCCTGGATTTAAGCGCTTTAACGGCATTTCCGTTCACCCTGTTTGTAAAACGGGATCCAATGGTATTATTGATGACCGGATCTGTCCCCACATTGACATATTTGACGGGCAAGTTGGCAATAGCCACATCGCAATCGTCCAAGATCTGTTTTACGCATTCAGCGTAAGTATTTCGGGGAAGCTGAAAGTTGTCTTCGATGGATAAGGCCTTGGTCAGGATAGGGAACCCCAGAAGTTTCCCGTCAGAACCTATGCCTCCATGATTTTGGAGCAATTGGAAATTGTGCCAGGCACGGAGCGCATGGGCTTCTCCTTTCAGGCGTTTAAGGTGCCCTTCCTTAATCGCGGGTTCTTCATTCGACCAGTCGGCGCTTTCGTACTTATCCAGAAACAGGTGAATGTAATTAAGTGCCTGGTACGAATTGCTCCATTTGGAGTTTGGATCAAAGTTGGAGCGCCAGGCGCCGGTAGCCATTTTCTGAAAAGAAGAAGTCCGATCATTGGTTACCGCATCGTCGGATGCGACATCGAGATTGAAGTTATAATCGTTGGGCAACAGGTTGTAAGCCCTGAGCAGTAACCCTTCCACGCCAGCTGGATTCTTGAGGAGTTCTTCTTCCTGCAGGCTATTGTCCAATTCCGGGCTAAGGAAGTCTTCGCAAGCGCTAAGCAGGAGGAGGCTTCCCAAGAAAATGGATTTGAATAAGGTGGTATTTCGCATAATTTTCGTTTTAAATCAATGGAAACATCAAAATGAAGCATTGACCCCTAAAGCAATACTCTTGGCTTGAGGGCTTGAGGTCACATTCAATTGCTGAACCTCTTTTTGTTTTGAGAAAAAGAAGAGGTTGCTTCCCCGCAAATAAACGCGCAAATCCTTGAAGGTTTGACTCTTGACGTTTGGAGAAAACGTAAGCTGCATATTCGCTATTTTAAACCAATCGTCTTTGATCTGCCAGAAGGTGGATGTTCGGAAATTATTGGCGTTTTCCGTAGCGGAAAGGCGGGGATAGGAGGCGCCGTTGACGTTTGAGGGAGTCCACCGGTCCAGAACCCGTTGCGAATATTTTCTGTCGCCAAAACCCAGAAATAAGAGCTGTTAAGCAATCGTTCCGCTCCCATTTGACCGGTACCAAGGACGAACAATTCCAGGTTCTTAATTTTAAGATTTAAATGGATTCCAAGATTCACCCGGTCGCCAGAGTTGCCGATAACCTGTTGGTCATTTTCATCAACGATGCCATCGTTGTTGAGGTCTTTGTATTTGATATCGCCAGGTTGTATAGCGCCAAAAGTTTGGGTGGCATGTCCCTCTATGTCGGCCTGATCCTTAAAAAGTCCCTCTGCTACCCAACCGAAGCGGGCGTCCGTAGGTTGGCCTTCCCGCTGCCTGTAGGCATCAGCGTAAGTTGGTTCATTGACTTTTAGCGCTTTGGGTTCTGAGTAAGCTATGTTTACCCCAAGTTGGTATTCGAAACCTCCGGATTTATCCCCAAACTTAGCCCAAGATCGATACCGTTTCGGCCGTAGGCTTCATAGTTTTCGTAAGGGATAAGGCCACCATAATAATCCGGATAAAAATTGGATCGCCTGACAATCAGGTCGGATTGCTTATTATTGAAGTATTGCGCTTCCAACCAGATTTTATTGCTGAACAACATCGATTCAAAACCAATGCTGATCTCCCGGTTCTTGATCCAATCCAGATTAGGGTTGCCAGGTGCAAACAACTGGATGGCATTGTTGGCAGTCCCGTTGTTATACACATAGGATCCGGATTCATTATACAGATCCTGGAATAAGTAGGAAACGGGAACATTCAAGTCGGTCTTGCTCACTCCAAAATTTGCCCGGAGCTTGAAAAAATTGATCGTTTGGTTATTGACGAGGAAATCCTCCCTGGAAAGAACCCATGCCAGCCCTATCGCTGGAGACAACGCAAACCGGTTTTCCTTTGAAAAGGCCGGGGAACCTGCCAAAACGGTGGTTAACTCAACAATATACTTTTGATCAAGCATATAATTGGTCCTGAACCCAAAATGAAGGTCTTTTTGAGGCTGGAGCACATTGTTAAGCGATAGCTGATAGCGGTATCCCAAAAGGGTGGCGGAAACGTCGTGCCGGTCTGCAAAATTCCTGTTGTAATCCAAGGTGGCAAAAAGGCCAATCCTTCGGGAGAAATCGACGCTGGTAATATCCTGATCGTTCCGGTTGAGATCGGCGCCCACCTTGGTAAACATAAGGCTGTCAAGGCCCGTGGCTCCCGGAACAAGGACCGGCTGGTACACCGCATACTGATCAGGCTGAACGGTTGAGTATAAATTGGTCAAATCAAAAGAAATCCCGGCCTTGGCCGTAAGGCCCGATGTAATTTTCTTCAGGTCCATAGACAACCCGGAGTTGATCTGAGCAACCCGTTGAATGGCATTACTGAATCCGTTCAATTGTAACTCCCCATAGGGGTTGTTGGGGAATTCGGTAGATCCTCCCAAAACAAAATCCCCATTTACGGAAGTAGCGTTGTTTATTAACCCTGGGTCTTTGAGCAGATTGATCGGTATGAGGAGTGGGGATAAATTAGGTAATCTGGTCGCCGCCAGATTCCAGAAATCACTCCCGGAATATCTTGGTCCTTTATCGAACGAAAGCTGTGCGATTCCATCGAGGCTAAGGTTGATCCAGTTGTTAAGCTGGTAATCTACGTTGCCCCTCAGATTTAGGCGGTCGGAGTGCTGAGCTTCGTTATCCCGGTATTTCAGAAAGCCATTCACCCGGTTCCACCCGATATTTACATAGTACTGCGCAACATTGTTGCCTCCAGCGCCTTCAACAAGAACGCTTTGGAAACGAGGGTTATCGGCCAAAAAATCAGAAGTGTAGTATTGTTGATCTGGGTACAAAACGGGGTTTGTGGAAGCCCGGGTGTTGGCGATTTGCGCTTGACTATAAACCGGAGCCTCTCCGTCATTGATGCGGGCTTCGTTGTAAAGTTCCATGTAGTTGGCTGAAGATAGAAACTCCGGATAGCTGATGGCCGACTGGAAACCGGTTTCTGCAGTGATATTCATCGTGCGCTTGTAGGACCTCCCTCGTTTGGTGGTTACCAGGACAACTCCCTGGCCCGCTTTTGCGCCATAGAGCATTTGGGACGTCAAGTCTCTTAAAACGGTAATCTGATCGACCTCCATGAGGTTGAGGGTATTGGCAGGGCGTGGAATGCCGTCAACAACTACCAGGGCATCGCCCCCTCCCCGTATATTTAGGGAACCAAAAAGGCCGGGAACCCGTCCGTTCAGCACATCGTAGACATTTTGACGGGTATCAAATTCCATCAACTCTTCCGAATTCAACGCGGTAACGGCGACGGGGATACGGTATTTTTTGAATTCTCCAAAGGGTACGTGAATCCCATCGGATTCCCGCATGAAGAAGGGGAGTCTGGTTAATTCAATCTCGGTACTTTTTGATGCTTCAGAAATGGGGAGGAGTATGGATTGGAACCCAGGAGCCTCGATCAGGATCTGGTCGTCCATAGTGGCTTTAGCGGTAAAATTACCTTCTGCATCAGTCTTGATGAGCGAAGCCCCTTCCTTAACAAAAATAGAAGCATTCGAGATAGGTTTCCGTTCATCGTCAACAACGGTAGCAGATATGGTAGCCAGGCTGATGGCCGGTTTTTTGTTTTTTTGTCCTTGCGCCGGAAAAGCTGTGAGTAGGAGTACCAAACAGCTTATTGCGGACAGGAAAAAGATATTTTTCATAAGTGTCATGCATTTTATTTATTTACTAGGGACTCTTTCCCGCGCGGGTAGCTACCACCCCGGGTTCTGGCCAAACTCAGGATATAACAGGGTTTGAGACCTCGGTATGGGCATCCAATAGTGCCGTTCGTCAAAAACACGGTTAAAAATGACCGACCGGGTGAACTTGGTCCAGTTCTTGTCGAAGTTCAGAGAGGTAACCAGTTTGTATTCTGGCTGCGTCGCTACATACCAACGGCGGATATCGTACCACCAATGTCCTTCAAAGCAGAGCTCGACAAACCGTTCGTTGCGCAGTAATTCGCGGAAACTGGTATAGCCCGCGGGGGTTGCTGTAACATCAGGCATATTAGCCCTCCGACGGACAATATTCACAGCCTCCACTGCTGTTAAGGAAGCTCCTGGAGCAGTTGAGGAGGGGCTATATGCCTCGCTGACGGCTTCTGCATATATCAAATAAACTTCTGCAAGCCGAAGATGCGGTGTGTTCCAACGGAAGCCATTCCAGGCTTTGTCGATGGTATTGACGCCAACAGGCCAAAATTTTCGAATGTAATATGGAGTTACCACACCAGCTGTACGGTCCTTGCCTCCGTCGAATAATTCAATGACAGTGGAGGCTGCAGTACCCATCTTGTCTCTGTCAACACAAATAGCATGGCGGAACCGGGGATCGCGGCCATTCCAGCGCTTATTGTTGTCAGAATCATAAGCCTCTTTATAGCGGGAGCCGTCTGCCATTTCAAACAGGTCTACGTATGCTTGATTTGGACAATCTTTGACCGCGTTGCCCCCCATGCGAACCGGGGTAAAAATACGACCTAGCCGGTTGGTAAGTTCCCCAGACCCTACCCCAGACTTCACTTTTTCAAAAATGGTTTCGCTTGTCCAGGGCATCGTATTATCGGAGGTAGCAAAATTCTTTTGGTAATCTTTCCATGGAACCAGCGCATAGACGCCCTGATTGGCCAATTGGATTACTTCCCAGGCGGCGGCGGCGGATTTTTCCAGATAGGTTTTGTTGTATTCGGCGCTGCCTCCGGAAAATTTGTTCATCAAGGGACTGCCCGCATACAGCAACGCTTTTGCCTTAAGAGACAAAGCGGCGCCTTTGGTTGCCCGGCCTGTATTAGAGCCTTTCGCAGCGGCGCCCACATTGGTATTGTCCCAGTTAGTGGGAAGCAGAGAAGCTGCTTTGTTCAGATCTTCTACCAGTTTATCAGTGGACTGTTGGTAGGTTAGTCTGGGGAGCTTAAGGTCATCTGTTGGACTGTAGGCTTTTTCGACATAAGGCATTCCCCCCCAGGCCCGAATGAGTTCCCAATGGAAAAAAGCCCGGAGGAAATAAGCCTGCCCTTCAATGAGTTTGCGCTCTTCTTCGGTGGCTCCTGTAAGCAATGGGAGTTTTTCCAATGCAATGTTGGCGATGCGAATGCCTCTCCAGGAGTCGATCCAGAGCCCGCTGTCTGTGTCCCCCAATAAATTGTCATCCGTACACCAAAAGTTGGATTGTAAGGTTGCGCCGCTTGGGCACATAGCGAGGTAGTCGCCATTGTTACCCCGGGCGCCCGAGCCCCA
Source organism: Haliscomenobacter sp. (assembly GCA_016713275.1). Taxonomy (GTDB): domain Bacteria; phylum Bacteroidota; class Bacteroidia; order Chitinophagales; family Saprospiraceae; genus JADJPL01. Next base: position 661,835 of record JADJPL010000003.1, on the reverse strand, counting down.
AGGGGTGGAATTATGCACCTCTCCGCCTATGCAATGCGAGGTGGTGAGCGCATGCCCATTGAGGTCCATCACCAGGGAGTAGGCAGGATCCAGGAATCCTTGAAAATCCCGGTAAGTGCCGAAGAGGTCTTCTTCGGAAACAGCAGCATCCGGCGTTTGATCGAGGTAGTCGGTGCAGGACCACATTCCGAGGAGCACCGTCAATCCCACGTATTTTATTAATTTTGAAAACGTATTTTTCATTGATTTTTCTTTATTTGGTTAAAAGACTACGTTTACGCCCAGGCTGTATCGGCGGGTGAGGGGGTATGCCCTATCTGATGAATCTTTGACATCCCGGTCTTCCTTCAATTCGGAGATCATAAACAGATTGTTTCCATTCAGATAGACCCTAAGCGCGCTTAAGCCGAACGATTGGGTGAGTTTTGAAGGCAGGCGGTATCCGATCTCTGCATTCTGGAGTTTCAAATAGGATCTGTCCCAAAGGTAGTACGTGCCGGTAGGCGCTGCATTGGTAGCGGTGAGGTATCTGAGCCCCCGGTAAGTGGCATTTTCGATTCGGTCATCTTCAGGCGACCAAGCTTCTTCCCAGTGCAGGGGCCGCACGAGCGTATATCCCAATCCAAATTCGCCATAACTTTGGGCGCTGTTAATATTGAATACTCCAAAAAACTGTGCCATTACATTGAGCCCCTTGTACTCCAAGGTGAGAGTGCTCCCGTAATTAAACTGAGGCCGGCTAGGGTAGCCGTATGGAACGACGTCAAAATCATTGATTTGGCCATCCCCGTTATAGTCTATTTGACGAAAATCCCCGGGCAGCATAAAAGCGGTATTGTTCTGCGGCAATACCCCAGTGTAGATTTGGTCCCAGGTATATATTAGTCCGGGTTGGTTGAGCAACGACCTGGACTGCCCGATCTGGAATCCGGCTTGTTTTTGATATGCAGGCGCCAACTCAGGATCCTCCCGGTAAATGACTTCGTCTTTGGCATAGGCTAGCATGCCGCTGATAGAGAAAAATAATTTATTGGAGAAGGTTTTGTTCAATTTAGCGTCCACCTCAAATCCATGGGTGTTTACCTTTCCTGCATTAATACCCACCGGGTCGGCGCCGAAAAGGATCGGAATATTGCGCTCCGTTTCCCGAAGAAACATATCCGTCCGTTTTTCCCAGAAATAATCGGCATTTATCTCAACCAGACTATTGAACAGTCCGATCTCAACACCGACGTTTTGTTTGTGCGCTGTTTCCCAGTGGATCTCGGGGTTGGCTATTGTCCCTTCCAACCGCCAAGGATAAGCGTTATTCGGGAATGGGGCTCCGAATTGCCAGGTCCTGGTTAATACCTCCGGGTTTCCAATATACAACCAGCGACGGATGCCTTCATCGTTGCCCACGATGCCATTCGAATACCGAACCTTGAATTTGTTTGCTATGGGGAACAGCGACTTAAAGAATGCCTCTTCCGAGGCGAGCCACCCCAGAGCAACGGATGGGAAAAACCCGTAGCGGTACTCGTTGCTAAATTTCTCCGAGCCGTTATAGGCGCCGTTAAATTCCAGGAAGTACCGGGAGCTAAAGTTATAGGTGACGCGGCCTACCCAGTCTTCGCGATAAGTGAGAAAGTCGGTCCCGGTAGCTTTTTCATTGCGGTTCATCAGGAAGGTGCCCCCGAAGTTGTGGCTGCCAAAGGTCCGCTTATAGTTCATGGCAAGCTGGTAAAACAGGGAGCGGTACAGTTGATTGGATTCCTGAGTCCGGACCACTTCAGTAGTTTTGTTGATGGGTTGTTCTACATAACTATACCCTGAAGCCCCATTGAATCCGCTTGGGAACTGGTAGATAGTGTACTTTTCATACACTGCCTGTATTTGTTCCTCGGTCATTCCAGGCAGAAGTTCTTCCACCGCTTTAGGGTCAATCCATTTTAGCACCTCCCCATCGTCCGAAATATTAGAACCATAGGAGAAAAACCGGTTATCATAAGATAAACTTCCGGTGAAGCTCAATCCTTCTGTAATAAAACTCAGGTCCTGTTTTAGGATAAAGTCGGTGTTGATCTCCGAGCGGTTTTCGTTGGTTAATCCGCCATAATTTAGGTGGTACACGGCATTTTCGTATCGGTCGAATTGAGCTGCATCTGCCCAAGTCCCATCGGAATAACGAACGGGATAAAGATCTGGTGGGCGGCCTGTAAAGCCTTTCCAGAAGTTGAATTTATCACCTGCCGGACGCTGTTGCCTGCCGAAATATCCAGCCAGATTGACACTAAAGGTAGTCGTCGGGGTTACGGAAAAGTCAAGGTTACTTCGGAAGTTATAGCGCTTATAGTTAAAGTCAGGATCGTACCCTTGCCCATAATCCTTGGTAGCCAAGATGTCCGATTCCTGCAGGTAGGACAGCGAACCAAAGTATTTGACAAATTTCGTGCCTCCGGAGATGTCCAGGGAATGTTTTTGCGACCAGGCAACGTCATTAGCAAATTCATCTTGCCAGTCGATATCGGGGAACAACTCGGGGTACTGCTGGTTTTGGTAGTACTGTAGCCATTTATAGGGCACGTAGCTGGGCCAGGAGGTCTCATTTTTAGCCACTTCGTTTTCAATAGCTCTGTTTTTGAGCAAGTTACCTTGATAAGATCCCAGCATGGGGTAGGTCCTGGACAAAGTCGTGGCGGTCAGGGTGCTATTGTAGCTCAGAGAGGGTTTACCCAGTTTGCCTCGCCGGGTGGTGATAAGGATGACCCCATTCGCGCCTTTTACTCCAAAAACGGCTGTTGCGGAAGCATCTTTTAATATGGAGAGGCTTTCGACCTGGTTCGGATCGACATCGGACATTTGCCGTTCGACGCCGTCTACAAGGATCAAAGGCTGCCCACCGTTCCAGGTGGATAGTCCCCGGATATAGATGCTAGTCCCGGCATCGTCTTCCCCAGCGCCGCCGGGGATACCGGAAGTCCGGATCGTTACTAAGCCCGGAGCACGCCGGTGAGCGTATTAGAGAGGTCGGTTCCGGCATTTCGTTGGCGGATATCGTCGCCGGTAGCTTGTACGATAGAACCCACTACGCTTTGCTTTGTCTGGGTTCCATAGCCTACGACTACGACTTCGGCAAGTTGAACGGTACTTTCCGTCAGGGTAACATTAATCACGGTTTGATCCCCAACGGCAATGGTAAGCATTTCCAATCCTACATAGGTAAAGTTTAGGGAATCGGATGGCAACAGCCCGTCAAGGGAAAAAAGACCATCGAGGTCGGTCTGTGTTCCCCGGTCGGTTCCAACGACCTGGATTGCTACTCCGATCAGCGTTTCCCCCCGGCTGTCTTTGACGAGGCCGGTCACGTTTCGCGTTTGCGCCAGTAGGGATGAGCATCCCAATAACAGTAGCGCTGAGAAGATGATAAGGTGCCGCATGTTGGAATGAGTTATTGTTTGTTTTGAAATAGAGAGTGTAGCCAAACTATTTTTGTTTTGGCGCGGCTTCTCTTAAACAAATTTGGAAAATAGGATTTGAAGGCAATGCTTCGCCTGTCCGCTTTTTTTGTCCATTTGTACAATTGGGTCAATTCAGCCAGTTTTCGCGGGGCAAGCCCTAATGAATTCTGTGCCAGGTAAATCCGATCTGGACACCCAAAAAGAAAAGGGGGTTCGAGAGGGGTGGCTTGGGCCAGAGAAAAAGGAAAAATGTATGTATGAGCAAAGCACGCGGATTCAGCTGCTGCCCGGCCTGACAAGATCTGATTAGTTTTCAACAGGTTTTCGCTTTGCACATTATATTTGGCCGTTCAGGGCCTGAATAGAAATTTCGACCATGAAAGCATTAATGATTAACCAACGTATTCTTTTTCATGCCCTCGTTTTTTTATCCCTACACGGCAGACTAGTAGGACAAGTGGAGGTTTATTCATACCCGGATACGCTTGTTTACAGCCAGAGCCTGGGAAAAAACATCCGCTCTCCTCTTTACGAGGTTAAAGTGATCCAGGGAGAGGATACGCTTCGTTCCTATGTGCTGGCCGACCAGAATACGTTTCCCGATGCGCAAAAGGCCTTGATGACGGATTGGCACCATTCAACCACATTTTCTTTTTCGGGAAGCGTCGGGGTTGAGATCATCCGGTTGGATGGCAAACCGGTAGGGAAAGCAGAGGTTTACCCCCTTGCCTTCAACATCCCCTTTTCAATAGATGGGGCAAAAATGAGGCTGAAACTGGACCGGCCCAGGAAACTCTATGTGGAAATGGAGGGATTGGACAAACAACCCTTATTTATTTTTGCAGACCCAAGGGAAGAAGATCCACCTGGACCGTTGGACCCAGACGTCTTACTGATTCGTCCGGGGATGTCGGCTTCTGAAGTGCGGGCCGCCATATTAACTACGGAAAAGCCCATTATTTACTTTGACAAGGGCATCCATCAATACGGCCCGGAGACCGGCATATCCTATGCCGGGTATAAAATCCCCCTTCTCGGAAACAGGACGTATTATATCCCGGGAGGCGCTTATGTGATGGCCACTTTTTATGGTGAAAATGCGAGCAATACGACCGTTAGGGGAAGAGGGATCATCTCCCTATGCGGAAAAGAACGCCTGGGTTCTTCTGTAGAGGGGGTCTTTCGATTACCATGCGCTATTTTTCAATACGGGTGGAGCCGGTCAGCGTATTGAAGGCATTACGATCTGCAATGTGCCCCATTATTGCATTCTTTCGAGAGGGACCCTGGATTGCACCAATGTAAAGTTATTTGGCTGGTGGCACCAAACCGACGGATTTGGCGGGAACCAGGGGTCGGTGATTTCGGATGCGTTTATTAAGGTGAACGATGATTACGTAAAGCTTTACCGGAATAATAACCGGGCTGAAAACCTGGTCGTTTATAAGCAAATCAATGGCGCTGTGCTACAGTTGGGATGGAATGCCTACGGCGCATGCAGTAATTGTTCTTGCCGAGAATATCTACGTAGTGAAAGACGCCCTCAAGACGCCAGGTCCCACCAGTAATACGGCAGTGGTCAACCTGGTTAACAATGGAGGATCTTCAATACAGAATGTATCCATCCGGAATCTATATATAGATAACGATGTGCAACGTACGCTCGGGATAAAAGCCAATGGGGGAAGCGTTACCAACTTGTCAGTTTCCAATGTTCGCCATAGGGGAAATAATCTGGCAAGCAACTATTTGATCGCCCCCCAAGAAAGCCTCATCGATGGCGTCAAACTGGAGAATATTTTCTCAGGAGATACTTGTGTGGAGAATAATCGTTCCTTTAATCTGACGATAGAAGGGAATGTAAGCGGGGTGTTGTTTCAATGTGGCACCCTGGTGCAGACGGCAGAGCCGCTCCCGGATTCTTTTTCCGTTGAAAGCCGCAGAGGGCAAATCGTTCTACGGAATTTCAAACTTGGGGAAGGCGCCATGGCCTCCATCTATGACCTAAATGGAAGATTACTTGCGGAGCGGCCCGTTTTGGGCGGAGAAACCCAAATACCAGTTGGGAATTTTCGCGGGATTATGCTGGTGCAGGTACGGTTTCGGCAAAGCCAATGGACTAAAAAAATCGTGATTCCATAGCATGGACTTGCCCTTGTTTATCCGATAGGGCCTGGGATCAGCAATTTAGGGGTTTACCAGCGCCGGCAGCAAGTTATTCTCCTTTTTTGCGCTGTCGAGGATTCAAAGAAACCGACTGCCGGGAATAGGTGGGCCCATTGATCTTTATTCGGCCTTCGTTGTCAAAAGCAATGGGGTCAATAACAAGGAATGGTTTTTCTTCTACATTTCCTGCAGGCTTCCGAATACCGTGACAACTAAGCCAAAACCTTCCATCAGGTCCAACGAACACTTCATTATGGCCAACCTGATTGAAGGGACTTGTATCGTCTCCTGAATAAGGCAGCCCGTTTCGCTCGCAAGCCTGCCTGCTTTGAGCACCGTAAATGGGGTTTTGTTCGTTCTTGGTCCAGGGTCCTGTAATGTGTTTGGCAGTAGCGTAACCAATTTCGTAGCCACGGGTCCAACTGGAGTAAAATAGATAGTACATACTGTCTTTTTTGATGACATACGCGCCCTCTATTCCAATGGCATCCCAGGAGTGGTACTTGCTTACCTTGTTGATGAGGCGGCCGTCATAACCGGGTACCTGTGAAGTATCTCCGGTCGGGAGTATTTCAAAGTCTACTTTTCCAGGGTGGATTGCAGAAACAGGCGTTGTTAGTAGTTTACCCTTTTCAAGGTCTACTTGTGCAAATCCAATACCGAAATTCCTTCCCTGATTCCAAAATGCATACACTTTTCCATCGTAATCCTCGAAAAAGGTCAGGTCGTTGCCATTAACGAGGGGTTTATTTTCTGTCACCACCGCGTAGGGGCCTTCGATGCGGTCAGCAACGGCATATCCTCCGTGCTGGCCTGGATAACCCATTTCGGGGTTGCTGCAATTGAAGGTGGCATAGTATTTTCCCTTAAGTTTATGGATTTCCGGCGCCCAGAAGCGCAAATAATACCACTTGGATGGATCGCCTCTTTGCACGATGTACTTTCTGAATTTCCAGTGTAATAAATCTTTGGAACGATAAAGTGCGACGCCTTTGTTAAGGGCGCCGTTTTGTTCCTGACGGGCCCAGTGCGGGAAGGAGGTTCCCGTTAGGTACCACCATTTCCCATCCCGGAGAACCTGGCAATCCCTGAAGTCCATTGGTGTCAATGCCGGTCACGATCGGGTTTTGATAGGAAAAAGCTCGCGAACTCCTTTGCGCGTCCATGGGGCGCCAAGTAAAAGTCAAAAGACAAATAAACAGGCAGGCAGATAAGATTTTCATTTTCTCGCGGCAAGGTTATGTAAAGATTTAGCGCGGTAGGTTTTCTTGTTGAGCGAACAAGAGATAATTTAACAACAGGCGTTTTGCTACTGCGGAGCTTGGTTTTTGTGGCTGTATCCCGCCATGGAGATCGAATGTCGAGAGGATAATATTTCCTCTCCCAACTGGAATAATCGAAAGGGCCGAATACATTTCCCGCCGGTGATCGGAATAAACGCCAGCCAGAACAATGTCCCCTTCGAGCCTTAATCCATAGCGTTTGAGATTATACCCGGCCAGCCTTTGCCATTCCCAATTAAAGGCGGTGTTCTGTGGAAGACCATCGAAGACGGGATGGGATCGATTAAAGTAGTTTCCCCCATACCACACCTTGCCGATGTCTTGTTTCCCATAGTAATCTACAACCTCCTTCCGCTCCAGAAAATCAGCAAACACGTCGCAGTTCCCGAGGCAAATCGCCGTATTCCCATCGCTGACCCATTCAATGAACTCATTGTTCACCCTCCAATTGTCCCTTAAAAAAGCGGCGTTGTTCCCATCCAGCAGAAGAATGCCATTTACAGGATTAAAAGGTCCCTTCTGCTCGCTGTATGGGATCCCGCAAAGCCTCATCATGTGCTGAATGACGCCTGAGGTGTCGCTGACGAAAACCGGCTGAGTTAATTTCTCCAAAGGCAGATCGGTGGCAAAAACGCGTTCAAGGCCTGAAGCAATGGGATTCGCCCCTTGCTTCAGGACTGCCGTAAGGGTCAGATAGCCCGCTGTCGGAACGGTTACCGGTATACTGTCTACTAACAATTCTCCATATTGATTCCCTCCGCTTATGTTCACCTCATAGGTTCTTGACCAAACTTGCTCCTTGCCGAGGGAAGCGGTCAAGTAAAGTTGATATGCACCGGAGATATTTTTTTCATTAACAATGAAAAGATCAGCAAAAGTACTGTCCCCTGTCTGGAGAACAGTGTTTCGGGCTTTTATAGCGATAAACAATGGTTGGTTGTAATGCGCCATTATTGCGGGGTCGCCTTTGGGGTTGCGCCAAACATCGACAATGCCGCTGTGGTTTTCGATTTTGGAACCCTCCCAGCCATTTACGACATACCCATCCGTCGCGTTATTGATTCGGATATTTTCAATGATCCTTCCCTGGTAATACAAAGCATTATTCCCGAGGCTCCTGCACAGACTGTCCACATCGGGGAAAGCAGAAGAAAACCCTTTGGCCTTGAGGAATTGATCAAAAGCGCGGTATTGAGCAAGATAGGTGTCTCCGTCCCAGCCCAAATTTTTTGCATTGGTATAGGATTCAACATTGAGTTGAAGGCGTTCCGGGGTACCAATGGCGCCATCTTCTCCCCAAAAGACGATTTCCCCAAAATTGGAAGTGTTCCGCAGGTATTCTTGGGGGCTTTGATAAAACTCATCCTTGTACACCCCTGGCCCGTCGGCAAAGTGCATATCCCACCATCCTTTGAACCAGACGGTCGTATCATAAGGAAGCATATGCATTTTCACGGGCTTTTCAATACCCTCCTCCAGGGCATTTGGGTAAAACCGGTCAGTGAAGTTGGTGGAAGTAAACGTAATACAGCGGGTGTTGTCCAGGCGGTGGAATAATCGGATGTCCTCGTACTCATGGAGCTGAGGGTTCCTGGTGCTTTCGTTGATCATGTTATACATAATCAATGATGGATGAGACCGAAACGACCTGATCATCCGAACCATGCGTTCGCGGTTCCAATCAGCAGTGAATTTGGAGGCGATTCCCGTTTTGTAGCCTCCGGGCTCTGCATAGTACAACAAACCAAGCTCATCCGCCAGATCGAGCACCATCGTTTGGCCCATGTGCCTGTGGAAATTCAGGCAGTTCAACCCGAGTGCCTTAGCCGCCAAGATTTGTTTTTTAGCCAATTCATAGGTGGGTGTAATTCCGTTTATAGGCCAAAAACCCCAGGAAATGGATGTGCGAAGGACGATTCGCTTGCCGTTGAGCCAAAATTGTTTGTCGCCGCCAGCTTCCCTGACTTCAAACCACCGGAACCCAAACCGCTTTTCCAAAACATGTGTTTGTCCAGAGCCTGCTCGGTAGGTTACTTTCAAAAGATAAAGATTGGGATCGCCGGGATCCCATAATCGGGCGCCTGGAAGAGTAAGGGTGGCCCTTACCACAGGCGTGGTTGCTTTGATCTTTTTAGCCAGTAAAATCCGGTAAGGAGCCTTGGTATCCACCAATTCGAGTAGTAGATTTCCATTTTTTGAGGGGGTCCCATTCAACGTGATCTCCGCGTCAATGCTATGGGGAATGGGCTTGTTCCGAATAAAAACATCCTCAACAAACATTGGAGGGCGGATTTCCAAAAACACTTTTCCTGTAATTCCTCCAAATCCATGACTTGGAGGGATGTCGTGCTTCCCCCAGGTATGCGGGGCGAGATCCATCCACTCGAAGTTGCCGCTCGGGTCGGTTATCCGAATAGCCAAGTCGTGTGTTCTGCCTGAATGAGCCCAAGGGGTGATGTCTATTTCAAAAGCGGTTCCATTTATGAGATCATATCCCACCAAGCGGCCATCCAGATATATCTCCGCTCTAAGACGAACACTTTCAAAACGGAGGGCTACCGTTTCTCCTGATGAAAAGACGGGAATGGAGAGCTTGGAAAAAAACCAGGATACCCCTTTATAGTTGCCCGCCACGCCAAAAGGATGGCCGTTATTGCCCCAAAAGTGTTCTTCCACTGTGGCAGGTAAGGAGATCCGTTTGCCCCGCCCGTCCCAAAGTTGTTCCCACCCACAGGTGGGGGGATTGTTTGGCAGTTGGGCAATAGGCGGTGGGAGCAGGTAAAGGCTATCGTCAATCCACGTGGCGGTTTCGTCGAGCCAAATGCTCCATTCATTATCCGACAGATCCAGGGTTTGTTGTTGCGCGGGAAGTAGAGCTGCCTGCAATAGAAAGACGGATGCTGCAAGAGATTGTTTCAATGTAAGTATCATTCACTTTTGGTTTGTTTGTCTCCCTCTGAATACAAAGATCTGCTCTCATTTTCACTAAGTTGAGGAAAATGGATTGGTCTCACAATAGCCCTAAGCGCAAATAAACAATAAGGCAAAAAATCGGAAAAATTGAACGGTTGAGCAAAACGTCCCCAAACCCAATTTTGAACATTCAGGCAAAAGAACAGAACGCACTGAACAAATAGAGTGACAAAAAGACCCGATTTTGAGATTATTATCTGTTTTTCTTCTTCAAGAAAGAAGGTTAGTTTTCGGCTTTAGCTTCATTAGATTAAGGGTTGTTGAGGGTAACGAACGTGCCCTCAACTCCACCCATTTGGATTCACCAAAAAAGCAAAAGAATGAATATCCATTCGAATGGTAGGAGAATACAGTCCCTGTTTCTTGCGGCAGTTTGCGCAAGCAACCTTGCTTTTGGGCAATCTAGCTCAAGCCCTGTTCTAAGCGGGGAGTTAAAAAAATGGCACACCGTCACGTTGACCTTTGAAGGACCCCACGCCAGCGAGCAGGATCCATATAATCCCTTTTTGAACTATCGCTTGAACGTTCTTTTTTCTAAAGGCGACAAACAGTTTCTCGTTCCGGGTTACTTTGCGGCAGACGGCAACGCGGCTAATACTTCTGCAGAAAACGGCAACCGGTGGAGGGTTCGGTTTACTCCCGACGAGGTAGGGGATTGGAAATACCAGGTTTTCTTCCGAAAAGGGGAAAATATTGCCGTAAATGACGATCCCGGCGCAGGCGTTCCCGCCGGTTTTATGGATGGACAGTCCGGGGCCTTTTCAATAACCTCCTCCGACAAAACCGGAAGGGATTTCAGGGCGAAAGGGCGTTTGCAATATGTTGGCGAACACTACCTTCGATTCGCAGAAACAGGCGAATATTTTCTTAAAGCTGGCGCTGACTCCCCGGAGAATATCTTGTCCTTTGCGGACTTTGACGGGACCTTTAAAAATGATCAGCACAAGGATAACCTCGTCAAAACCTGGTCTGCTCATTTACAAGACTGGAAAGAGGGCGACCCTGTTTGGGGGGATAACAAAGGTAAAGCTTTGATCGGCGCTTTGAACTACCTGGCTTCCAAAGGGATGAATGTTTTTTCCTTTCTCACCTTCAATATTCTTGGGGATGATCAAAACGTCTTTCCTTATGTTTCCTACACCGATTTTTTCCGGATGGACGTGTCCAAGCTGGATCAGTGGGAAATGATATTTGACCACGGGCAAAAAAAAGGGCTTTATCTCCATTTTAAAACCCAGGAACACGAAAACCAGGGGCTCCTTGACAGCGGGGCAGTCGATATTCAACGCAAGTTGTATTACCGCGAACTAATCGCCCGGTTTTCCCACCATCTGGCCTTAAACTGGAACCTGGGCGAGGAAAATGGCCGTTGGGTTAAAAATCACCCAACGCCGCCGCAGACTACTGCTCAGCGCTTGGCTATGGCCCAGTATTTTTTCGATCACGATCCATACCGCCACCATATTGTTATTCACAACGGGCAGTCTTTTGACGACCTTCTTGGGCCGGAATCCAAACTTACCGGGGTTTCTGTGCAGGGGCATCATGCGGAAACCCGCCCACACCACGTGCATGAAGAAATTATACACTGGAGGCGGCTATCTGAAAAGGCAGGAAAGCGCTGGGTCGTGGCGCTTGACGAGCCTGGAAGCGCCGGCCATTCCCTGCTAACGGATGCAGAAGACCCCAACCACGACATCCAAAGACAAAACGTACTTTGGGGTGCATTGACCGCCGGCGGCGCTGGCGTAGAATGGTATTTTGGGTACCAGCACCCCCATTCCGACCTTTCCTGTGAAGACTGGAGATCCAGAGATCGCATGTGGGATCAAAGCCGCTATGCGCTTGAGTTCTTCTCCCAAAACAAGCTCCCTTTCTGGGAAATGGAAGCCAAGGATGAAATCACCAAAGACACGCTGGATTACGTCTTCTGCAAACCAGGCGCGTCCGGGATTTACCTGGTTTATCAACGCACCGGCAAAAAATTGCCTCTGGTCCTCGAAGGAGTGAAAGGCAGATGGGAAGTTATTTGGTTTAATCCCAGAACCGGCGAAGGACAAGGCGCCGGAAAAAAGGTAAAAGGAAAAATCAATCTGGAGATAGGCCTTCCGCCGTCCGACCAGGAAAGGGACTGGGTAGCACTGGTAAGAAAACCGGGAAAGCGTTGAGGATAGAAGAGTTAAATCCAGACTAATGAACCCATACCGCTTTTTTGCGAATTTGCGTAACTGCTTTCTACAATGGGAATTTCCCAAACCAAGTTGGATTAAAAAGGAATTTCTTTAATTACGACTAGTCCTTCCCCGGTATCCGCCATTTCAAACAACCGGGCCCGAATTGGACCAGCGTTGGGCTGGTGAATCGCCATCGCCAGCTTACCGTCAAAAGTTTTGAAAAGCATGGGATGCCCTCCGTTGTCTTCGTATATAAGCTGAGGGAGGTGTTTCCAGGGGCCGCTCAACCGCCCGCTTTCAGAAATAGCAATCGCTGTGACGTAGCCCGTTGGTCCAAAGCTCGACCAAAGCATCAACAGGATTCCCGATTTGGTGCGGTACAGCCAGCACCCATCCGTAACGAAACCACCTTGATGCAAATTCAGGGACCGAACCCATGGAGCGTCGGTTGCCTTGAACAAGGTTTTAGGTTTTCCTATGGGCTTCGCAAGGTCCTTAGACAGGTTGACGACCTCGACGGTCCCATTCCGGGTTTGTATCCACTCGTGGCAAAAAACCATTTTCGGCTTTCCTCTTTCAACGAACAGGGTTCCATCCAGTGCCATCCATTCAGGAGGTGTCTGCGATTCGGAAGCTAACGGAGTAAAAGGACCTTCCGGCTGAGAAGCGACTAAGATACACGTGCCGCGTTTGACAATGGCTTCGGTGTTGCGGTTTTCGGCCATCGGGCTCAAAGACAAACCTGGGTTTGTGAAGGTAGCGAAAAGATAGTATCTACCTTTGTAAAAATGGACCTCCGGCGCCCACACACCGTGGCTGGTGTCCGCCCAAAAAGGAGCTCCAGTTTGAAATACAGGATAAGGCCCCAGCCATTGGTTCAGGTCCTTGCTTTTGTATACAACCACACCCATCCGGCGATCTGGCATGCCCTTGAAGTCATAAGAACTGGAGTATAGATAGTATGTTTCCAGTTGACCGATCTGCCAGGATAAAGGGGTCTCGAATATATAAGTCGCTCCGCTTCCATACCCGAACCGTCTGATCCTGAGCGTTCAAAGCGACGAGTACACCCCAAAACGAAAGAAATGCTACTGCCAGCCGGGTCATAGGTTAAAGTTTGGTAAGTTTATATAAAACCGTTCCGTGCGGGGGAATAGCGGCTTTGATCTCCTTGCCTGTTTCGCCAAGATCGATTCTTGCCCATACATCGCGGAGAGCAAACCTGCCGCGTATTTCTTCCCATTCCAAAAAATACGATACTTCTTTTGGGGAATCAGAGAGGTTAAAAAATGCCAGATAATGTCCTTTGCCCTCCTGCTGGTCGGCAATCCAAACCCGGATATCCCCTTTCATTCCCGAATACACAAAATTGGCGCTTGCCCGGTTATTAGTGCTGTGCTGATTGATCTCCAGCGCTTCTTTATTCGTCAACAGGGTGTAAGCGGCCGAGTCGCTGCGTTCGGGATCGCCCCCCCAGATCAACGGCGACCGGGCCATACACCAGAGGGTCATCAAGGTCTTTTGCTCATCCGGGGTGAGGAAGGAATCGTGTTCCCGCTTCCCCTTGGGGATCTGACCGTTGGCATCCTCGGAAGGATAATTGGAAAGGCAAAGCTTACCGATAGGTATCATATCTGCATCGGGCCAGGAGCCGTCTCCGATAAAGGGCTGCCAGGCATAAAGGAGATCAAACATATGGGCTACGTCGCTCCATTCGTCCCAAAAATCGATGGAAATCCGGTACATATTGGTGAAGGCGTCCGCGTGCTTGCCATAACTGATAAAGGTTTCCCCACAACTAAGGCTAAGCACCATAGACCTTCCGCATTGGTCAATAGCCTTCCGGATGAGTTCGATTTCAGATTTATGGTAAGTGGGAGCTGAAATATCGTCTACTTTTACAAAATCGACACCCCAACTGGCATACAGGTTAAATAATGAATTATAGTATTCCTGGGCCCCTGGTTTGGAGGCATCTACTCCATACATATGATTCAACCATTTGCAAGTGTCAAATGTCTCGGCAATATCCTTTGCCCGGTATCTTGTGCCAAAAATTGGGGTATTTTTCTCCACAGCCTGACGGGGGATACCCCGCATAATATGAATCCCAAATTTCATACCCTTGCCGTGAACGTATTGGCTGATCTCCGTAAACCCCTTGCCTTCCATGGCGCTGGGAAAACGATTTGCAGCAGGAAGAAGCCTCCCATAAGAATCCATAATGAGGGTGGGAAACAGCTTTCCTTGGTTGTTCTGATGCTGCTTTAGTTTAAATGGCTTCCAGTTGGTATCCGGATCCCAGCCTTCTGGTCCAGGATGAAACCAGCAAAAATCGATCACCGCATATTCGTAGCCAAACGGAAGCATCTTTTGGCTTAGAATATCTACCGATTTTTTGAATTGCGCCTCTGTGATCGCGCCATGATAGGCATCATAGCTATTCCAGCCCATAGGAGGTTTTTCAGCCCATTGCTTAAATAACACTTCTGGGGTGGGTTGAGACAGGCCAATACCCGGGGCAAAGCACCCCGCAATTAGCCAAATGGCCAGAATAATGCGCTTTTTAACCAGATACATACCGCTCGGTTTTGATTTAGAAATTAAAAATAAAGCGCCTGGCATTTGGACGATCATCCGCCTATGCTTGTTCATTGCTCAATCGTACAATTGATAAAGCACCTCGTATTGGTTTTATAGTTTATGCGAAGCAGTCCGGGAATCTCCCAAACATTTCCAGCTTCAGCAAATGCGCATTCCCACTTTTTTCATCACCGTACCGCAAAAAAGTACGAACCAGCAATTCTGCAGGATAGAATAACAACTGGGTACGCAAAGTGAGAAATACTTTTCACCAGTTAAAATAATGTTGTTTTATGAATCTGATTTTCGCGTACCGGAAAAGCATATTTCTGCTTTTAATTATCCCTATATTCGGGATGCAGGATGTCGCAGCGCCTCGCCACAAGCCCATAAATATCCTTTTGATCGCTATTGACGATATGAATAATTGGGTCGGTGCTTTTGGAGGCCAAGCCAAAACGCCGAATATTGACCGGTTGGCTTATCAAGGGGTAACATTTACCAACGCCTATTGCGCAGTGCCAGCATGCAACCCTTCCCGGACGGCAATCATGACCGGACAACGTCCGAAACCACCCGGCAATTTGAAAATGCTGGAAATTTCAGGGAAAAACCTGGTGGAAAAGACCGCTTGACATTGCCCGCGTACCTCCGCCAAAAGGGCTATGAAACGATCGCTGCAGGCAAGATTTTTCACCAACCAAGAGGCGCCGGCAAAACGCCCAATCCCATCTCCGATCCGGATTCCGGGACTTTCCAGCAGTCTGGAGAAGTCGGAACTCCAGGCCATAAGCAGTATTTAGACGACTATGACCAGGCTTTGTGGATGGAACTCCCAACCGGCAAGTCCCAAAAACCTGAGCAAACCGGTGGAGAATACCTGACGAAATTCGGGGTTTGGGGCCCCATTCCGCAACCAAAAGAAGATTGCGGCGACTGGAAAATGGCTGATTTCGGGGCCAGGTTTCTGCAAGAAAAACACGAAAAACCCTTCTTTCTGGCCATTGGGATCTCCCGGCCCCATTCTCCACAATTAGCTCCGCAAGAATATTTTGACCGGTACCCGCTGGATCAGATCTGGGTTCCCGAGTTCCCGGCAAATGACATGGACGATATTCCCCCTTTTGCTCAATCCAATTTCTCTTCTCCGTTTGTAAGAAAAGTTTTGGAAAAGGACCAGTTGCCTAAAGCGGTTCAAGGCTATCTGGCGTCCATGAGTTTTGCCGATGATTGCGTTGGCCGGGTGTTAGACGCTCTGGATAATAGCCCATACAAAAACAATACGATCGTGGTATTTTGGACCGACCATGGGTGGCAACTGGGGCATAAGTTTCGATGGGAAAAATACTCCCTTTGGCGCCAGGGCACTAACACCCCACTGGTTATCAGGTATCCAGGGATGAAAACAGGAGGCAACAAGTGCCATCAGGCGGTGTCGTTAATGGATTTATTTCCCACAATACTCGATCTCCTTAACCAGCCCAAACCGGACTTCCTGGAAGGCCAATCCCTCGCCGGGCTATTAAAAAAACCCACGTCCAAACGATCTGTGCCTGCGGTGGTCACTTATCCGGAAGGTAGTCATTCCGTAGTGTTTCAACAATGGAATTACATTCTCTACAAGGACGGTTCGGAAGAGCTTTACAACCACCTCTCAGACCCCAATGAATACGCTAATTTGGCTACTAGCCCCAATACCGCGAGCTGATGGATGGCCTTAAACAGTGGATTCCTGAACAGGATACTTTAAACCAGACCAATAAAGCCAATTAATCCCTATGAACGCTTACGTCCTCGGCATTGATTACGGCACGGATTCCGTGCGCTCCATCCTCGTTGATGCGTCTACTGGCGCGGAAATCGCTACTTCCGTGTTTTATTACCCGCGCTGGAAAGCGGGTCTGTATTGCGACGCGTCCAAAAACCAGTTCCGGCAGCACCCGCTGGATTACCTCGAAGGACTGGAATACACCGTCAAAAGCTGTTTGGAGCAGGCCGGGCCGGAGATCGCGGCCCAGGTGCGGGCCTTGTCGGTCGACACCACGGGCTCTACTCCAGTGGCAGTCAATGCCGAAGGAACGCCCCTGTCCTTGCTGCCGGGCTTTGAGGACAACCCCAACGCGATGTTTTTCCTCTGGAAAGACCACACCGGCGTGCAGGAAGCGATGCAAATCAACGACCACGCCAGCAAGTTTCCGGTGAATTACCTCCGCTACGTCGGGGGAATCTATTCCTCGGAGTGGTTTTGGGCGAAGCTGCTGCGGGCGCTTCGGGAAGACGAAGCCGTACGCGCCCATATCGCCTCCTGGGTGGAACACTGCGACTGGATCCCGTTCGTACTCACGGGAGGAAAAGCGGTGTCGGAAATGAAGCGCAGCGTGTGCAGCGCAGGACATAAAGCCCTGTGGGCCCCTGAATTTGGCGGATTCCCTCCCAACGACTTTTTCGCCAGCCTGGACCCGCTGCTGGACGGATTCACCGATAAACTGTTCAAGGAAACGTATACCGCCGATCAGCAAGCAGGAACCCTGAGTCCGGAATGGGCCCAGCGGCTGGGGCTGTCTACGGACGTGGTCGTTGGCGTAGGCGCTTTCGACGCCCACATGGGGGCTGTTGGAGGGCAGATCGAACCTTACCACCTGAGCAAGGTGATGGGCACCTCTACCTGCGACATGCTGGTAGCGCCCACCGCAGAGATCGGCAGCCAATGCGTGAACGGGATCTGCGGCCAAGTAGGCGGATCAATCATCCCCGGCATGGTGGGCCTCGAAGCGGGGCAGTCGGCCTTCGGAGATATCTATGCCTGGTTTCGGAACCTGTTGGAATGGCCGCTGAAGCACGTGCTGCCGAAAACCGGACTGCTCGACGCCGAGCTGGCCAGCCAGCTCCAGCAAGCGCTCAGCGCGCAGCTCATCGCGGAACTCTCCGCGCAGGCCGCTTTGCTGCCTCTGGAAGAAGATGCCGAACTGGCCGTCGACTGGATGAACGGGCGCCGCACCCCGGATGCCACCCAGTTGCTCGAAGGGGCTATCGCAGGCTTGAGCCTGGGCAGCGACGCGCCCAGGATCTTCAACGCCCTGGTGGAAGCGACCTGTTTTGGCGCCAAAGCTATCGCCGACCGGTTTGTCCAGGAGGGCATCCCCGTTACAGGGCTGATCGGCCTTGGCGGGGTGGCGAAGAAGTCGCCCTACATCATGCAGATGATGGCCGATGTGATGAATATGCCCATCCGCATCCACCGCAGCGAGCAGACCTGCGCCCCGGGCGCAGCGATGTTTGCGGCCACCGCCGCCGGGCTCTATCCCAAGGTGGAAGACGCCATGGACGCTATGGGCAGTGGGTTCGACGCCGAATACCGCCCCGACCCCCAGCGGGCGGCGTTTTACGCCAAACGGTATCAGAAGTACCGGAAACTTGGGGCTTTTGTGGAGGAAGGAATTTTAATAAAATAGAAAAAATATTTAATACTATTTGAATATCAATATCTTATGTTTTATGAATTTTTATTCAATTCGCTTTATAACGCTTACCCCTAGGGATTTCTTTCTGAAATTTTCGGTAGTCCAACATCCGAATGCCCTGAACATCCCGGGAGATAACATGGATGGCACACTACTTGACATTTTCGTTTTCCTGGGGCCCAGACCTTCCAGGTTTGCGAAACCAAAATGTCCAGTAGTATGTGCATGGAAGGTTATAGCCCTTTAGCCCAATTCCCTGAAAATATCCCTAACCTGGACAAACTCAGGAAAGAATCCGTTCACTTTATCCACAGCGCATATGCTGAGAACCAGCAGGTTCAAGCTGACCGAAGGGGCAGACCAAGAAGCAACACTGGGACCTGATTTTTTGATTCTACACTATTAATCGTATGAAGAAGTTAAGATGGCCCTCTATAATCCTTTTCAGTTTTTTTTCCCATTATGGCCAGTCCCAGACGGCAATTTACCACCATGGGTGGATCGATTTCAACAAAATGGGAAAAAAGATATTTTCGAAGATGCGGCCCAACCCATTGAACAACGGGTAGAGGACCTGTTTGGCCAAATGACCCTGCAAGAAAAGCTCGCCCAAGTCAGAAGCCTTATAAACCGCAGTTCTCAGCCTTTGGACTTAACCAAATCGCCCATTGGACATTTAGGGAATACGGTTTATACGTTAGGGCCTGCTGCTGGCGCACGGTTTATCAACGACCATCAAAAGCAGCAAATTGAAAGAACAAGGCTTGGAATACCTCTTCTATTCTTTGAAGAGGCTTTACATGGGCTTTGTGCCGACTCGGCAACAAGCTTTCCACAGGCTATCGCTTTGGCATCCACCTGGAATCCAGAACTTATAGGCAGGGTGTCGGTTGCCATAGCTGAAGAAACCAGATCGCGGGGTATTCACCAAGTGTTGTCCCCGGTGGTGGATATTGCCCGCGACCCTCGGTGGGGAAGGGCTCAGGAAACCTATGGGGAGGACCCTTACCTGGTTTCGCGCATGGCCGTTGCTTTCTGTAAGAGTTTTGAGGAGCGGAATATTATCACAACCCCCAAGCATTTTGTAGCCAATTCTGGAGAAGGGGGTCGGGACAGTTGGGCAATGGATATATCTGAACGCTTGCTGGAAGAGATCTACTTCCCTCCGTACAAAGCGTGTATAAGGGAGGCAGGGAGCCGGAGTATTATGCCTTCCTATAACTCCCTCAACGGAGTGCCTACTATTTGCGACCCCTGGCTATTAACCAAAAAAGCCCGCGAAGAATGGGGCTTTACAGGTTTTTTTGGCGCTGATTTTTCAGCGGTAACCGGAATAAAAGATCGGCACTATCTGACAAATAAGGATGAAGAAGTGGCTGCACTCGCCTTGAACGCCGGAATGGATGTAGAATGGCCTAACGCTTTATTCTATCTGAAGCCACTGGAAACGGCTATTGCGACGGGATTGGTTGCGACATCCACACTGGACGAAAGCGTCAAACGAATTCTCCGGCTTAAAATGGAAATTGGGCTTTTTGAAAACCCATTTGCCGATGAGAAAAAAGCCATCCAAATCAACGATTCAAAGGATCACCGTACTTTGGCCCGGCAGGCGGCCCGGCAGGGTCTGGTTTTATTGAAAAACGAAAGCCAGACCCTGCCTTTTGACACCGGGCAGATTAACACTATAGCCGTCATCGGCAATTCAGCGCGAAACCAGCAACTTGGTAATTACAGCGGAACAGGAATGAAAAAAGTGAGCCTGCTGGAAGGGTTGAGTGCTTTTTTCCCAAGCCAGAACGTGTTATTTCATCCCGGAATTCAAAGCGCTTCGGCAGAGTGGACTGCGTTTCCAGGGAATCTGATCTCTCAGGATGGGAATGCTGGGTTTCGGGCTGATTATTATTCTAACAGAAATTTGGAAGGCGCCCCGGCAGCCACCCTTTGGACCAACCTTGCCCAGATTCGATGGGCATTTTGGGCTAGAAATGTCCCAGAGGTAATCACCCGGCAGGATCAATTCTCGGCGAGGTTTACCGGGACGTTTGCGGCCCCGGCTACAATGACTGCCCGGTTTCAGTTGGAAACCCCCGCACAGATGAGATTATTGATCAATGGCCGGGAGGTTATTAATACGAATGGCAATTCCGGCAAGCCATTCTACGCATTTGAAGCGACTGCCCGTGAAATGGGGTTGCTAAATGACGTTGGTCATCCAAAGTTTTTAGGAGAATTTCTGTTTGAGGTTGGAAAAACTTATGTGATTCAATTGGAATTTCAGAGCGCCGCAAATACCCCATTCGCTAATTTTTTCTGGGATCAGCGGGTGGGCGTGGAAGACGACATCAAAGCTGCCGTTGCAATGGCTGCCAAAGCCGATGCAGTAATCGTGCTGCCTGGTGGTATTTCGGAAGGGGAATTTCGGGACCGCCCGGATATTGATCTTCCCGAGGAAGAAGAGTTGCTGCTACGTTCATTAGCCGCTTTGAACAAACCTATGGCAGTCGTTCTGGTTAACGGGGCTGCCATTGGGATGGCAGATTGGGAAAGAGATGTTCCGGCCATTCTAGAGTCTTGGTATTCCGGCGAAGAAGGAGGCAATGCTATTGCCGAAACCCTGATGGGCGTCTTCAGCCCTGGCGGAAAACTACCTGTGACGTTTCCACTATCTTCAGCCCATTCCCCCAGATATTACAATTACAAAGCGATTGGACGAAGCCGAGGGTTTCAAGACCCTGATAAAGGCCGGACCATGTTCCCCTTTGGTCATGGGCTGAGTTATACTTCTTTCGGGTATTCCAATCTGATGCTGGATAAAAAGGTCGTTAAGCAAGGTGAAAGCCTGACAGTAAGCCTGGATGTCAAAAACGCCGGCGCGGTGGCAGGCGATGAAGTGGTTCAATTATACCTGCACAGCAAATACGCAAGCGTGATTCAGCCGGTAATTCAGTTAAAAGGGTTTAAACGCATCCACTTGGGCCCCGGGGAACAAAAGCGCATTGCAATAACCCTATCTTCTGAAGATTTATCGATTTGGAACCGCGATGTTCAATTGGTAATGGAGCCCCGCCCAGTATTGATTCTAATCGGTAGCTCGAGCGAAGATATTCGGCTAACAGGCGAAGTGGATATTGTCAAATAATATCCAACGCTTCGATTTAAAAAGTGCTACCTGAAAAGTTCCTCCTGCCGGGCGTCGAACGGCTTTCCAGGATCAACCTAAAAAATGGAGCCCGACGATGTTTGGCATAACAAGACCGCACCAAGACGTATACATTTTTTGGGTTCCCCTTCAGATTAACCAAGGGTTCCGGTCAGAAGGGGCGTATGCTTTAAAAGAAACACAATGATCATAGGGTGGTTGGTTTATTCCTTCCTAATTGGATGGCTCGCATGGGTACCTTCCCAGAACGAAAATCCTCCCAGGCCCAATATTCTTTTTTGCCTGGCAGATGACGTTTCGTATCCTTATATGAGCGCCTATGGCTGCGAATGGGTTCGAACCCCCGGTTTTGACCGGGTAGCCAGAGAAGGGTTATTGTTTCAACGGGCCTATACCCCCAATTCCAAATGTTCTCCTTCCCGGTCTTGTATCCTGACGGGCAGGAATTCGTGGCAATTGGAGGAAGCTGCAAATCATTACGGATTTTTCCCTTCCAAGTTCCTAACCTACGTGGAAGCGTTGTCACATAAGGGGTATTTTGTAGGAAGTACAGGGAAAGCTTGGGCTCCTGGAAATCAGGGGACCAGAAACGGGCAGCCCCGTCAATTGGCAGGGCCACCTTTTAACGCCAGGAAAAGCATTCCTCCAACCAGCGATATTTCAGAAACCGATTACGCTGCCAATTTTGCCCTTTTCCTGGATCAGGTTCCATCAGATCACCCCTGGTGCTTCTGGTATGGAGGAAATGAAGCGCATCGGGGATTTCGTTTTAGATCGGGCAGCGCCAACGGCGGTAAGCGGCCAGAGGAAATCCCTCGGATTCCGGAATTCTGGCCCGATACGGATTCAGTTCGGCAGGATTTACTGGACATGGCCTACGAAACCGAGCATTTTGATCTCCATTTGCAAAGAATGCTGGAAGAATTGGACCGTAGAGGGCAGTTGGGCAATACCCTGATTGTTGTTACTGCCGACAATGGCTTGGCCTTCCCCAGGATTAAGGGCCAGGCCTATGAACTTTCCAATCACATGCCCTTGGCCATGATGTGGAAAAAAGGGATTGCATTTCCTGGAAGGGTTATCGATGACATGGTCAGTTTTATAGACTTTGCCCCCACTTTTCTGGAACTGGCGAGAGTGGATGTCAAAGAAACCGGCATGAGTCCTGTGACAGGAAAAAGCCTGACGTATCTGTTTCAGCGGCCGGAAAGCGGCCAGATTGATCCAAAACGAAATGTGGTCTTGCTGGGGAAGGAACGCCATGATATTGGGCGTCCAGGTAACGTAGGTTATCCCATCCGGGGAATTCTCCGCGACAGTTTCCTTTATCTGATAAACTTTGAGCCTTCCCGATGGCCTGCAGGTAACCCTGAAACCGGATATTTGAACTGCGACGGAAGCCCCACCAAAACCTTGATTCTTAATGCCCGCCGGGAAGGGAGGGAAACGAAATGGTGGGATTGGTGCTTTGGCCAACGGCCTGAGGAAGAACTGTATCTTATTTCCAGGGATCCGGACTGTGTTTCTAATTTGGCGTATTCGACGCAACACCAAAAGATAAAGGACAAACTACGTGCCGAATTATTCAGACAGCTTCGGCGGCAAAAAGACCCGCGAATGAAGGGCCAAGGATATCTGTTTGATGCGTATCCGTATGCGGGAAAGGAAACAGCTAATTTTTATGCCCGATACCTGCGCGGAGAACCCATGCGGGCCAATTGGGTCAACGAAACTGATTACGAAAAATAGCCAGCTGTGTTATAAGTCCGGTGTCTTGGATTTATGAGATAGTTCCTGAACAAACCGGGCAGGTGTTTTGCCGAATTCCTTTTTGAAGGACTTCGTAAAATAAGACTGGCTTTGAATACCAACACGGTACATGGCTTGAACTACCGAAATATCCTCGCTGGCTAAAATCTGGGCCGCTTTTTTTAGCCGCAAGCTGCGGATGAAATCTCCTATTGGTTTTCCCGTCAAGGCTTTAATCTTGCCATATAATTTAGTTCTGCTCATTCCAACCTGCCTGCATAATTGTTCAATGTCAAACTCGGGGTCCTCGATCCTGGATTCCAATACTTCCATAAAGGCTTCCATGAACGATTTTTCTTTCTCGTTTACAGCCACTTCCCGGGCCTCTGCAAAAGCATTATTGAGATAGAGATCCTTGATCAACTTGCGGGATTTGAGAAGATTTTGAATAGTTAATTGCAATACCCGGATGCTTAACGGCTTGGAAAAATAGATGTCTGCGCCGGATTCAACTCCTTCGATTTGGTTTTCCAGGGAACTTTTGGCGGTAAGTAAAATGAACGGGATATGGCTGAATTCTGGGTTTGCTTTAACTGCCTTGCAAAAGGTTACACCATCCATTACGGGCATCATGATATCACTGACAATGACATCGGGATGATGTTCCAGAACTATTTGAAATCCGGTTTTCCCATTTTGCGCTTCAAGGACAGCAAATTGGTCTTCCAGGTTTTCCTTGAGAAAACTTCGAAATTCGGTATTGTCTTCTACAAGAAGCACCTTCGGTTTAAAAAAGGTTTGGGTTTCTTCTACTTGAGATAAGCCGTCTGCCGGTTCGTCTATTTCGATAGCTGGAATGGGAGATAGGTCTTGTTCTGGCGCTTTTTCAATAAGAACTTCCGGCTTAAAATGGAGGTTTCCTTTGGGGAAAGAGAGGATGAACTCGGTTCCTTTTCCTTCTTCACTGGAAACCTGAATATCGCCTTGGTGTAACAACACCAGGCTTCTTACGAGTGCCAGCCCAACGCCGCTTCCCATTGGGATGTCCTGGCTGGTATTAGACGCTTGAAAATACCGGTCGAAAATGAGATGCAAGGCGTCTTCCGAAACGCCTAGTCCGGTGTCGGTAACCTTAATCCATAAATAGTCTTTTGCCCGGATTTCGCTCCGAATAGCAAAGGAATGCACAAAAGCAGGGCTGGACTCGGGCAGATGATCAAACAATTCAAGTTTGATGGCGCCGGAAGGTTTGGTGTACTTAATGGCGTTGCTCATCAGGTTCATTAGCACCTTTTCCAGGGCCTTTTTATCTGCCCAAATCTGGAAATCGTTCCCGCGCGGCTCAAAACAAAACCGGATGCCTTTAATTTGGGCGGTTTCCTGAAAGGCCTGGGCGATTTCCTCTGCGAAAGTCTTGAGATTGAAAAGGCTGATGCGAAGCGGATACGCGCCGGATTCAGCTTTTCGGAAATCCATGAGTTCATTGACCAGATCGAGCAATCGCTTGGCGTTCGTAAAAATTAAATGGTAATAACGCTGCGTCTTCCTTGGTCCTGCGCTTCCATTCATTAAACGTTCCAATGGGTTCAAAATAAGTGCCAGGGGGGTTTTGAATTCATGAGAAATATTCGTGAAAAACTGCATTCTCAATTGATACATTTCCTCCATCTTTCTTTCTTCGAGGAGGGTGATTTCGTATGCGCGCTTGAGTTTGTTCCAATGGATGATATAATAATAGATTCCTGCAAGAATTCCCAGGCCGATCAACCAATAAAAAACCTTTGCCAACTGCGTGGCATACCAGGGAGCAATAACCTCTATTAAAATGGATTTCTGCTCATTGCCCCAAATTCCATCGCGGTTGGCGGCCATTACCTTAAACGTATATTCCCCATAGTCCAGATTGGCGAAGGTAGCCCGCCGGTTTTGGGCGTCAGTGACTATCCAGTCCTTATTGACGCCTTCAAGGCGATAGCGGTATTGGCATTTGGTGGGGTTCCCATAGTTCAGGGCGGTGAATGAAATGGAAAAACTCTTGACTTCATTTGTGATTCGAAGCTTTTTAACGGTGTTTAGAGACTGGTCCAGGATAATTTTTTCCGCGATTTTTTCGCCCGGTTTAACGATTACGCCATTTACAATTAGATCGGTCAGGGCAATATGGGGTTTTTGAAGAGATGGCTTGATGCTGTCCGGCAGAAAATAATTGATGCCATTGGTGCCCCCAAAATAGAGTATGCCATTGTTGCCTTTAGCCGCAGCCCCAATTTTAAAGCTATTGCTTTGCAGCCCATCATTAACATCAAAATTGGTGATTTTTTTTGTCTTGGGATTGAATTGCGATAACCCCCTGCTTCCAAGCCATAGGTCCCCGTTACGATCAACCAGAATACTCTCAATGTCATCGGAAGGCGCCCCGTCTGCTACGCGAAACGCTTCGGCGAAATACCCACTCTCCTTCCTGGGGTCCAGAGTCACTTTGTTAAGCCCTCCACCCAGAGTGCCGACATAAAGGGTATTCTGACTTGTACGGACAATCGGCCAGATGAAATTGGAACTCAATAAGCCGGGAGTTTGGTCTTTGCCCTGATAATGCAAGATCTTTCGGATGGATCCATCCGGATTCAAAAACAAGTGGTTTAATCCTTGATCTGTACCTACAAACAGTTCGGGCCGATCGGGATCGGCATAAATAAAGGTAGTTTTATTTGAGCTAAGTCCCATATGCCCTGGAGATTTTTGATGGTATATCCGCTCCACGGTATATTGTTGGGGGGAGGTATATTGGATTCGGTTAAGACCCATATCCCAAGACCCCGCCCATACCTGCCCGAATAAGTCCACCGCAAGAGAAAAAATGACATTACTACTGATCGAGTTGGGCGCGTTGGGTTGCTGAATTAAGTGGGCAAAATCCGATTGACCTGGATCAAGGATATTAATCCCGGCGGTAGTGCCCACCCAGATCCGTCCTTGTTTATCCTGGGTAATCGCCCGGATATTGTTGCTTGACAGGCTGCCGGGGTCTGGTACCCGGTGTTTGTAATGCGTATACCTGCGGAGTGAAAAATCGTAAACATCCAGTCCGTCATCACGGGTTCCAATCCATAGATTTCCTTTATTGTCGCTCAAAAGAGCTCGTATGTAATTTCCCGACAGGGTATTCCCAGGCTGAAGCGGATTGCGTTGCAGGAGTTGGAATTCATTTCGGCCTAAATTGGCATAATTAACGCCCCCACCAAAAGTACAAATCCAGATGATGTTGCCATTGTCGATATAAAGATCGCTGATATGGTTGGAGGTGAGGTTATATTTGGTCAAAGGTTCAGATTTCAGAAACCCCGTTAGCTTTTTTTGCCCGTCCTGGATTTGGAGTTGTATTAATCCGGATATCGTACCCAGCCAAAAGCGGCCATGCCCGTCCTCTTTGATCTTAAGTATAGCCAGCGTGTTATCATCCGGTAAGGAAAGATTTGGATTCACTTCTGTGCTGACAACAGGAATAAACACTCCCTGGAGATAGGAAGCTTTTTTTTGATGGGGCTGGGCTTTAAAAATGCCCCCCACCATTCCGGCGACAAATTCGCCTTTTGAGGTGATCAAAAGATCCAATATGCTCGAGTCCCATTTTCTACCCGTCTCATCCACGAGGTTGATCGGAGTAATATGGATTCCTTTTGAGCTCAGGTGAATGACGTACAGCCCATTATCTTTCCCAATCCAGATGTTGCCATCCGGACCTTTTTGGATACTGTGAAATACACCAGACAGGTGTTCTTTTCCTGTAACTGGGACCGTTTTCTTTAATTCTCCTCTGGTGACGTATTGGAAAATGGCCAGGCCACTGGTCCCGGCAGCATAGATATGTTTCCGTTCGTCATCAAAAAAAACCAAGTCAAGGTTTTGTTGAATAGCTGCCTGAGAATCGCTTTTTAACGGGAGGAACGTTTCCGTTGTAAGATCAAAACATCCTAATCCGCCCTGCGTCGCTAACCATATCCGGTTTGATTGATCGATGTAAAGGTCGGTTATTCTGTTATTATACACATTGCGGATGGGTTGAGTATGATTCGGGTAGGTTTTTAGTTCATACCCATCATATCTGTTCAGGCCGGAATAGGTTCCTATCCAGGTAAATCCATAACCGTCTTGCCGAATACACGTCGCATCCGTATGCGCTAAACCTTCATCGACGGTAAGGCGGTGGAACTGAAAAGCGTTCTCCTGACAAAACACAAACGAGGTCGTGCCGAAAAACCAAAGAAAAAAGAGAACCAATTTGGCTTTATGCTTCACAAACATATTTGGTTAGCTGTTTCGGGCTTGGTTTTTTACAAAACGGTTCAGGGCTCGGCTCTGCCCTCTAAATTAGCATTTTAGAAAGAATTCCGTATTTGTCGTTTCGCGAATGAAGAGGATTTGAATCTGCTAAATGGCGTTTTTGATTTAATTGGCACCTCGTCCAGCCCCAGTGACCTGATTTATTGGCATTTTTTCCGGGCTGAACCTATACAGCCCAGCGCCATGAGCAGGGAGTTTGATTTTAAATAGATTTTCGCAGGAAGCCAAGTCTTTTTTTGCCCAAAGATCCCGAACCATATACTTGCCCCTCATGTATTCCCACTCCAACTCAAAAACGACTTCTTTTGGCCTATTTGATAGATTAAAGAGGGCGACAAACCGGTCTCCTTGTTCTGGATCGGTAGCAATCCAAACCACTTGGCTGTCCCTCCGCATTACCTGGCGGTTATCGGCGCTTCGTTGATTAACCTGCAACACTTCTTCATTTTTCAGGAAAGCCAGAATGGAATCCGGAGTCGATAATAAATCGGCGCCAATCATCAGCGGCGAACGTGCAATGCTCCAAAGCGTCATAAGCGTATAGTGCTCGGGGATCGTGAATTTGGACATTCGGTCAGGGCCATGAGGCCTTCCTCCTAAGGATAAATGGCCGATGGGAATCATGTCTGCATCCGGCCAATGGTTTTCCTGGATGAAAGGAGACCAGGCATTCAGTAAAGTAAAACTGTGCAGCAGATCCCCCCAGTTATCCCAGAAGTCGCCAGAAATTCGCCACATATTGGCATTTCCAGCCAAATGGTTTGCTTGAGACAAGGGCGCTTCGCCACAGGAAAGACTAAGTACCATAGGCCGCCCGCATTTCTGAATGGCCTTTTGCATCATTTCAATTTCCCCTTTGTGAAAATCGGGGAACATCATATCGTCTGCCTTGATAAAATCAACTTCCCAGGAAGCATACAATTCAAATAAGGAGTTGTAGTATTCCTGGGCGCCTTCTTTGGTTGGGTCAACCCCGAACATGTGGTTACTCCAATTGCAGGTGTCCCAGGGCTCTGCAATATCTCTGGCGCGAAACTTGGAATCCTTGATAGGTGAGTTTTTATACCAAGCCTCTCTGGGTATCCCACGCATGATATGGATGCCGAATTTCATCCCTTTGCTGTGAACGAAATCTGCCAATGGCTTAAATCCCCTACCTCCAGCTGCTGAAGGAAACCGATTTTCCGCCGGGATCAATCGGCCAAAGACATCCATGACCAGCGGGTCAACAGGTTCCCCGGTCGGTTTGTATCGGATATTCGGATGCCCGAATCGGCGGTCGGGATTATTCCAGTTGCCAGGTTCCGGATGAAACCAGATATAGTCAATGACTGCATACTGCCATCCATACGATTTCAGGTTCTTATCCATGAAATCCACCACGGTTTTGAATTCCTGCTCATTAATCCGGCAGTCATACGCGTCAAAACTGTTCCAGCCCATAGGAGGGGTCCGTGCTACCAAGCCGGATGGATGGCCTGGCCCTGTGGAAAAGTTATTCTGCTTCGGGGATAATTTGTTGTCGACGCATCCTGAAAGTGCAAGAGAGAATCCGAGGACAAAAAGGATTATTTGTGTCTTTTCCATGGAAAACAACGATTGGTTTTTTGGTATTGAAATGTGTACCGGGGTCAGAATTTGGTTTCGGTCTTTCCTTGTGGTGCAAATAAAGAGACCAAAGGATGAGGAACATGTGCTGTTTTCATGAGCGAATCCAATTTTTGGACGACTCTCGGGTATTCCCCGATCAGGTTGTCCGTTTCGCCCGGGTCTTTGGATAAATCGTAAAGCTCCCGGACCACTTGATTTGGGTCGGCGCTTTTCACGTTGAGTTTTATGTATTTCCAGTTCTCCTGCAGTAGGGCTTGTCTTCCTCCAAGTTCGTAAAACTCCCAATACAGGAAATCATGAGGCTTTTGAAGCCGGGGTTTCCCGAGAAGGGTAGGAGCAAAGGATACACCGTCCGTCAGGCCGGAAGGGGATGGTATGCTGGCGAGTTCGCAAAGCGTGGGAAGCCAGTCCCAGAAAGCAGATACGTGTTCAGACACATTCCCTGCGGGCACTTTTCCGGGCCAGTGTACGATCATGGGTACCCTGATCCCGCCTTCGTAAAGGTCGCGTTTGGTTCCGCGGAGGCCGGCATTGCTGTTGAAAAATTCCGCCTGATGGTTTCCTTCTTCATGGGGGCCATTGTCGCTTGCAAAAACCACGATAGTATTTTGGGCTACCCCCGCCTCGTTCAACTTGCTTAGAATATTTCCAACCGTTTGGTCGACCATCTCCATCATCCGGGCAAACCCTTTTTCGGGATTGGGCCATTTCTGTCCTTCAAAGGCCCCATAATCCGGAACTTCCATGCCGTCGTTAAGGAAATAACCCGCTTCGTTGTTGGCATGAGGCATATTTAATGCGTAGTAAAGGAAAAAGGGATTGTTTTTATTTTTTTCAATGAAGGTTAGCGCCTCGTTTTGTAGCTCGTAAAACGTGTGCGATGTTTTCGTTTGTGCGACGCCGGTTCCTTCGGGCATATCCTTGTCATACGGAAGGTTGCGATTCGTAATGTTACCTGGCAGGGGAACTTTTTCGCCATTTCGGTACAGAAACTCGGGATAAAAATTATGGGCATGCCACATATTGACGTAGCCAAAAAAATGGTCAAACCCATTTTCTTCGGATCGTCCAGCGAAGGCGGATGGCCAACTCCCCATTTTCCGATAGCAGCGGTGGCGTAACCGTTTCGTTTAAAAATTTCGGCGAGGGTGACCTCGGAGTCCAATAGCAATTGGCCAGGAGGCGCATTTCCCCTTACTGAAATATGGCCTGGATGCTTGCCGGTTAACAAAGCGGCCCGGGAAGGTGCGCAAACAGTAGCCCCAGCATAATGCCGGGTGAATCGCATTCCATGGGAGGCAAGCTCGTCGATCCTGGGCGTTGTCAAGGTCTTCTGCCCGTAACAGCCAAGATCGCCATACCCCATATCATCGGCGAGAATAAGGATAACGTTTGGATGGTTCTGCTGTGGGGCCTTAAGGTTCCGCTGGCAGGCAAGAAACAAAGGCAGGGTAAAAAAAAGGAATAATATCCCACCCCTTTGTCTCCTCCAATGAAATACAGGACTCATCATTTGAACTAAATTTTCCGGCAAACTAGTCTTCGCTGCCGAAAAGGAATTGCTCAAAAGGCTGCCAGAATTGCTCTATTGTACGACATTGGGGGTTATTAACCATAACCGCGCTCCATGTGCGGGAATCCGGGCGGAAAAATGATCGGAATATACGCCCATGTCCTCCCGCAACCATAAATCCCTGACTACACATGCTCCGGCGAGGTTCACCAAAGAAAAAGATAGATTTACATCAGTCTTCTCCGTATCACCGAGGTTAAATGCTGCCAGATATTTTCCGCGGTCCTTTTCCTGCGCTGCGCCCCATATGACGAGATCATCCGAATTGGCTAATTCTGCGTTGTTCTGGCTGTACTGATTAACTGCAAGGACCTCGGGGTTAGTGATCAACTGCAGGGCTATCGGATCGCTTTCCGGGAGATGCCCTCCAAACATCAGGGGCGACCGAAACATGCACCAAAGGGTCATAAGGGTAACTAATTCCTGCTCGTTAAAATTGGTTTGACGGGGTTCGCCCACTTCCCCACGGATGCCTATTTTTCCAAAAGGAAGCATATCCGCGTCGGGCCAATGGCCTGGGGTGACCCGGGAGGCCCAGGCGGCGCACCTGGAAAACTGGCGTTTAAGGGCTTCCCAATCGTCCCAAAAATCGGAGGAAATCCGCCAAAGATGCGCGTGTTTCCTGAGGTGTTCCGCATGGCCGATGTAAGCGGCGCCTGGAGAAATGCTGAGTACCATCTGCCTGCCGCTAAGAGCAATTGCCTTGCTTAACCCTTCTACTTCGTCCGTCCGGTATG
This sequence comes from Haliscomenobacter sp., assembly GCA_016713275.1. Classification (GTDB taxonomy): domain Bacteria; phylum Bacteroidota; class Bacteroidia; order Chitinophagales; family Saprospiraceae; genus JADJPL01. The sequence continues at coordinate 630,581 of JADJPL010000003.1, read as the reverse complement.
GCGTCAAATTTCCTTCGCCATCCCAAGAACCCATATCGTCTGCTTTTATGAAATCGACACCCCAGGATGCGTATAATTCGGTTAGGGAATTGTAATAGGCTTGTCCTCCCGGCAAGGTCATGTTGATTCCATACATGCTGTTAAACCATTTGCACATGTCTGCCGGGTTTGACACCTCTTTTGCCCCTTGGGATGATCCAAGTATGGGTAAATTCCTTTCAGCAGCAATCCAGGGAATTCCTCGCATGATATGAATGCCGAATTTCAATCCTAATTGGTGAACATAATCTGCAAGGGGCTTAAACCCTTCTCCGTTGGAGGAAGAAGGAAAACGGACAGGATCTGGAATCAGACGGCCGTATTCGTCCGTAATCATCGGTATCCTGGAGTGCTTGTAGTTGTCTTTATTCGCGTCCGGCGCATACCAGCCAAGGTCGACAACGATATATTCCCACCCAAAGGGTTTCAGATAGCGAGCCATAAATTCTGCATTTTGGCGCACTTCTGCTTCGGTTACATTAACGCCAAAGCAATCCCAACTATTCCAGCCCATAGGGGGCTTCCAAGCCCATGAAGCAGGTAATCTATTTTCCATGATTTTATCCATATTGGTATGTTTTAGGATCAAACCGAAACCGGTTTATTTTCTTTTGCGCTTAAATAAATAGCTTCTTGAATAATCAGATTTCGCAGATAGGCTTTGCCTTCCGTCTCGGAAGGTTGGTTATTCAGCAGGCAATCCAGTAGGTGTTGTTGTGTAGCATAAACGCAGTCCCCCGAGAAATGGAGTTTGGAGGGATTGTATTCAATTTGTATTTCCGGGTTTGCAAGCAGTTTAAGCCACAATTGACCGTCGTGATCCATACGCAGCCTGCCTTTTTCTCCCTCGAGCCACATCTCTCCAAAGGTATAGCGGGGTTGGCGGCATTCGATTCGTTAAACCTATTGGCATCCCAGACGCCTTGAGATCCGTTACCGAACTGAAAGGTCACAATACCGCAATCTTCTCCGGCTATGGCCGGATTTAATTTCCTGAGGCGAGCGTAGACCTCCTCGACTTCTCCAAGTAAAAATCGGAAGGTATCGATGAAATGGATGCCGGTTTCGTAAACCAGAAGCCGGGGCATCTTCCGGAAATAGGGCTGACGGCTAAGATAGGCGTCGGGAGCCCACCCGTCGCCAGTTCGAAGCCTAAATTCGAGCGTGTGGACTCGCTTTCCAAGAACACCTTCGTCGAGCAACTGTCTGGTTTTTCGGTACCAGGGTTGAAACCGGAAATTTTCATGCACCAGAAACCGTACCTTGGTGCGTTCAGCCCATTGAACCATTTCAATCGCCTCTTTCAGATCCGGGGAAACCGGTTTTTGGCATATAACATGAGCCCCTTGGTTCATTGCCTGGATGCATAAGGCATAGTGGGTTTCCGGAGGGGTAATAATGTCGACAATGTCGGGCTTTTCCTTTGCAAGCGCATCGTCCAGACGAGTATAGGCCTTGGGGATATTAAATTTTCTACAGGCTTGCTCCGCTTTGACCCGATCGGGCTCGCAAATAGCCGTTACCTTGGCTTCAGGCAGTCTTGTCCATGCTTCCAAATGGTATTGAGCAAAATAACCAGCTCCGACGCATACTATTCGCATCCTTACTTCAAATTGTGGGCGTTTGCCCATGTAAATACGATACTGCTTCTCGGCGTCCGGATTTGTGCTTTCCATCCAAAACCTCCCGGCCTTCCAAAGGAGGAGTCCCGTTCACAAGGCACAAAACCCTTTGTAGTGGCGTCTAATCGTCTCCTTTTATAGCCGTGCATTCTGTTCTCTGAATTATACATGCGACCCTTTGATACTTAGCCACATGCCAAGAGCAAAAAGGTTTAGCCCGGCTGCTGTGTAAAAAAAGAAGTGCTCGGATCCCAACCATAAGGCCAAATAAGGAAAGGCCAAAGCGGTAACAAAAGATCCCAAGTTTCCGGCCATATTCATGGCGCCAGATACGGTTCCTGAATCTTTTTTGCCAATATCAACACAAAATGCCCAGGAGGGAGGCAAGGTCATATCGGCTCCGAAAATGGCAACACTCAACAAGACGACTGCAGTCAGCGCATCATTTGCAAAGGCATTCCCTGCCATTCCTATGGCGGCGAGGGCAAAACCAATTACTGCGGGAATGACCCGGGAAGCATTCCCCATGCCTTTTTCGTAAAGTTTATCGACAGCCAAGCCGGCTACCCAATTGCCTAAAGCGCCTGCAAGAAAAGGAGCAAGCGCATAAATGCCTGTTTCCACCGGGTTAAGCTGAAACGTCTTTTTTAAATGAGGATATAACCAAGTTAGGGCAAAGAAAAAAGTGAAATTGCTCGCAAAGTATTGCCCTATCAGCAGCCATGCAGACCTCAGCCTCAGGAATGCCCTCAACGGCAAGCGATCTGCGTTCGGTGTATGCGCCAATTCCTGGCGGTTGGCAAGAATATAGTCTTTTTCGCCCGCCTGCAGCCAGGGATGCTCCTCGGGCTTGTCGCGGAAGGACAACCACCACCCTATTGCCCAGGCGATCCCTACAGCCCCGAGAACAAAAAAACTGGCCCGCCATCCTGCCCATTCAATGAGCCAGGCGACCGCCGGGAGAGCAAATGCCGCTCCAAGCCTGGACCCTGAAAAATTAATCCCCAGGATCGTCCCCCGTTCCTTTAAAGGGAACCAGGAAAACACGGCCCGGGACATGCCCGGGAACGCGCCGGCTTCCCCTGCGCCAAATAAAAACCGGATAAAGAGTAGCGAAAGGTAGTTCCAGGCTATTCCTGACAATACCGTAAGAACGGACCAAATCCCGACGAGGCTGCTCAATATCCGCCGGGGCCCCCACCGCTCAGCCATCATGCCGCTCGGAATTTGGAAGAGCGCGTATCCGAGGGCAAACGCAGATAGCACCCAGCCCATGGTCCGGTCGGTGAGACCCAATTCCTCCGCGATTGGGTCTTTCGCAACGGAAATGCAAATCCGGTCTATGTAAAGGAGAAGGGAAAGGAGGAACATGCCTCCCGCAAGCAGATGCCTTCCTTGTTTAGGTGTTCGCATGAGAATAGGTTCAAATCGAAAAATGAACTGGCAAAAGCTTCCCCGCCGCTTGGGTGATCGCATCATCCGTCCCTACGTTCCCAGGAAAAATGATGTAGGACAACCCAGGAAATTTACTTTCGGGACCGAGCTTCCATACTGGAATACCGGGAAGAACCTGCCCTATTACGGTCCCTCTGCGCACATTAAGGCTCTTGATTGCAATGTCGCTGCTGGTTATCCCTCCTTTGGTCATGATATATCTCGGCCGCACTTTGATAGCGGAAACCAACCCTGTAAGGAAATCGGAAACCTTCCGACCGATTTTTAAATTTTCTTTTGGCGCCTGGGATGCAATCAACTCCCGGCTGGTATACACAACTAAGTCCCGTCCTGATTCCAATTGCCGGTTGATCTTGGCCGCGTATTGTTCTAACAGCGGCTTGACAGACCGGCGTCTTTGTAAAATCTCCCTAACATCAACCGAAAGAAACTCCATGGATGTGTTTGCCATCAAATGATCCAGTTGCCTCGTAGTTTGGGGAACATAAGAACCTACGATAATCAACCCTCCATAAGCATTGGGGGAAATCAGTTCTTCATTCGTCAAAAGGTTTTTGGGTGGCAGGGCCGCTAAAGCCGCTACGAAGGACGCCGCGGAACGGCAAACAGGCTCAATTTTTGACATCAATAAAGCAAGCGTAAAGGTTTGTAGATCTGAATGAGCCGCCGCGTTTACAATGCATACTGAGCCAGGTTCGCAATGGTCCAGCTTGTCCACAATGGAATGGAGTGTACCATTGCGCAGTTCCTTAATGGAAAACGAAATGACATCTTCTGCATGCACAAACCCTTCGGTTTTTTCTTCTACCCATTCCTTAAGATTGGATGACCTGTAACCAAACACCTTGTCAAAGGCAAAGGGGGTTTCAGAAGCCGGCACAAGCAGATCTTCCCGTTTTACAAAATGCACATCGCCAATAGTGTAACGCCCTCCTTCAAAAAAAGCTGGAATGATAATTTGAACCCCGTTCTGGATTTCCATCCCAAGTTCCAGCGCGTCCAGTTCCCAAGGGTAGTGGCCTCGCAAAGTACTATCGGAGCGGCTGATCACGAAGGGCCTTTTACCGGTAGCTCTAGAGGCTTTTACAATATTCTGTCCGATCTCAAAAGCAAGGTCCTGAGCTTCCTCCCTGGAAATACTCCTCGAATTGGTCAGAATGTAAAACATTGGGGTTTGAAGCGCCAATTCCGTCCTGATATTTTCCTCCGACCAATCGGTAAGCACCGGTACATCGTAGATGGTTTGGGTCCCGGTCGGGTCGTCGTCCAGAACGATCACGACGTCTGCTTTCTCACGGGTGGCTGTCCGGATAGCATTAGCCAAATCGACGAAGGTTTCAGGGGGGAGGCTCTTCAGAATATCCTCAACCATATAAGGTTGTGCCAATATGTTCATAACCGGAATTTTTCATGCTGGTAAATAATAAGGAAAATCATTGGCGGACTCGGGAGTTTCCAGGGCGATTACCCGAGCCGGAGCTCCGTCCCCGCCTTCGATCAATAGCGGTAATGCGATCAGGAATACCTTTGAAGTGCTGAGCTGATCGAGATTGACCAATCCTTCCAAAGGGATGACTCCTCCTTCCAACAGGATTTGATGGATCACAGTGACTTCCGCTAAATTTTGCACATCCGCAACCGAAGGCGGTTCCACGCCGAGCAGGTTCACCTTCCGGTCTACGCACCAATGGGCCAGGGAAGGGGCGATTCTCGGAAGTGATTCCCGGTATTCGGGCCTTCCAAACCGGGAACTCCAGCCGGTCTTAAGCAGCAGGCTTTGGCCAGGTTTATGATACCGGGAAGCGTCTCCTAAATGGGCTATATCGATAATCGATTTCTCATTAACCCAGGTTACGTCGACAACCCATGCCTGTGACAGAAAACGACCGGGGGGGTAATGCTCCAAAGTAGCGCCATCTGCCAAAAAGTGAACCGGCGCATCCATATGGGTTCCTGCATGAGAGTAAAAGTTCAAAGAACTGGCATTCCAGCCGTCCGCAGGCAGCTCTTTGGCAATCTTTTTGTCAAATCCCGGAAATCCTTGCCCGAACGGCCGGGTTAAATCCACTACTCTTACCACATTCTGCGTATTCATAGCCAGCAACTCCAAATGAATTAGGTTAACACCCATTCTTTTACCTTGGCGGCTACCTCCATGGTCGTAGCCGATCCCCCCAGATCGGGTGTCCGAATCTTTTCTTTTGTGCAATGTTCTATCCCCTGAAGAATTTCCAGGGCAGCCTTATGCTCCCCGAGATGATCCAACATCAGGGCGCCCGACCAGATCTGCCCAATTGGGTTTGCAATTCCTTTTCCTGCGATATCTGGTGCTGAGCCGTGAATCGGTTCAAACATGCTGGGGAAATCTTTTTCAGGATTGAGGTTGCCGCTGGCTCCCAATCCAAGGCTTCCCATAATCGCCCCTCCCAGATCGCTCAGGATATCCCCAATCATATTGGTTGTCACGATGACATCGAAATATTCCGGATGAAGCACAAAATTAGCGGAGGCGGCATCGACGTACATTTTTCGATATTCAATATCCGGGAATTCAGCCGATACCTGCCCTATCACGTGATCCCAGTACGCCAGGGTGTGGATAAGCGTATTGGACTTGGTCACATTGGTTACTGTTTTCCGGCGGCGGCTTGCAAGGGTAAAGGCATACCGTGCAATCCGTTCAATACCCTGCCGGGTAAAGACATTGGTTTCAGTGGCCAGCCCGTGAGGGCTATCGGGATGAAAGATCTTTCCGTTTTGTACAAACTCTCCTTCGGTATTTTCTCTCAGGACGACGAAATCGATGTCCTGTTGTCCTTTATTCCGCAACGGGCTTTCCAATCCGGCCAGAAGCTTGACTGGCCGATAATTGACGTATTGCTCAAAACCACATCGCACCTTAAACGTATAAAGCATTGCGGGAAGCGTGTCGTCTACCTCCGGCAAGCCTACGGCGCCAAAAAAAATAGCGTCAAACGATTTGAGCAATTCCATACCCTCTTCGGGCATGAATTTTCCGGTGTTGAGGTAATAGCCAGCACCCCAGGGAAAGGTTTCTTTTTCCAATTGAAAAGCATGTTTGTTTGCGGCCGCCTCCAAAACCTGCCAGGCGGCAGGAACGATTTCATGGCCAATCCCATCCCCGGGTACTACGGCAATTCGGTAGGTTTTCATTTGCGTTTACTTAGTTTGCGAAAATCAAGTGGTATTATCCAGTCTTAGATAGTCTGCAGATTAAAGCACGAAAGAGAAAATGAAAATAAGCAGGAACATGCCAATGACACTGATTCCCCACCACAACGCCACTTGTTGATACCAGGGCCTTGCAGTATCGCGTTGATTCCACAACCGCTTGAAGGAAAACGTGAGGTCTTCAGTCACCTGTTCAGGCCGGGGCGGGGAGGTGTTGAGGCTAACGGCAATACACAAGACCATGCAGAAAGCCCAGTTAATTACCCCCTGGTTGGCATAGGGGAACAGCCAATCTGGGGCTTCCAAACCCCAAGCTCCTCCTTGCCTGACCCAGACCTTGATCAGGACGCCCAAGATCAACCCGAAAATAGTGGTGACAAGAGCTCCTTTCCCATTTATCCTTGGCCAGAAAGCGCCCAGTAAAAACACTGCGGAAAAAGGCGGAGCAAAAAAGGTAAATAACTCCTGTATATAGATAAACAAGCTTTCCCCAAGCGTGCTGACCCAGATGCCAAGGAAAATGGAAACGATTAAAACGGTAGCCGTAATGATCTTTCCTACTTTCAGTACTTCCTGCTCATAAGCATCCGGCCGGAGATAGCGTTTGTAAAATCCAGGGTGAGGATGGTAGAAGTGGAATTGAGCACTGCACTCACCGTTGATTGAATGGCGCCAAACAGCGCGGCAAGCAAAAGCCCTTTAACACCTGCAGGGACCAGCTCCCGGATCAGATTGATATAGGTCTTGTCTGCTTCCGGTCTGATTTGGGCCATTGTTCCATTTAAAAGAACCTCCGGGTGCATGCCAAAATAGATCAAGCCGGGAATGACGACGATAAAGGGAAGGAGCAACTTCAAAAAACTGGCGAACGTTATTCCCATCTGTGCATGGTATAAATTTTTTGCTCCCAGTACGCGCTGGACCATGAACTGGTTGATCACGGTGTACCAGAGTCCAATGTAAAAAAAGCTCAAGACCCAATGCGACCATGGAGTTGTTTCGTGAGTCAGGGGTTGGATTACGGATAGCCGGTCATAGCTGTCTTCTTTGGTAATAAAGGGCCTGACGTGCTCTACTGCATCTGCATAGACGCCTGATGCCGCCTTGTTGTACTCTATCATTGCGGAAAACCCTTAAAGATGCCGCCTTCCTCTCCGCCGAGGTAATTGAGCCCAAGCACGGTTACCGTTAATCCCCCCGCCACCATGATCAGGATAGTGATCAAATCCATCCAGGCAACGGACCTCAAACCACCCCAGATAGCCCAAATACCCGCTGCGATCCCGATGACGGCAATGCTGAGAAAAAGACCGATATTGAATCCGGTATCCTGAATTCCGCCCAAAATGGTATTGAGGCCGATCACCTTGTCCAGGATTAGCCCGCCTCCATAAATGACCGGCGCCAAAAAAGCGACAATGTTGGCGATAACGGTAATTATGGCAAAAAATATTCGCATCTGCGGGTTGAACCGTTTCTCCAGGAACTCCGGCGCTGTAAATACTTTCGCAGATAAGAGGAACGGAATGAAAATCCAGGTTAGAAAACTGAATGCGATGATGGAACTCCATTCGGGAGTGGCAACGCAAATGCCGTAAATGACAGCGGCGCCAACCATCCCAATAAAATGCTCCGTAGAAATATTGGCGGCAATGTAGGAGGCGCCCACTACATACCAAGGCAAACTGCGCCCGGCAAGAAAATAGTCTTCGGAATCGGTTTTCTTTTTTCGCCCAAACCAGTATCCAACAAAACTGAGCAACAGAAAATACCCTAAAAAAGTCAGGTAATCCGTGCTTTGCAGTGCAATGGTATCATTCATGCTTACTAAATGTTATTTGGTTTGGTCAGGAAAAAGAAAAATATCCCCATCTCGCCCGTCCAACGCAAACTGTTTGCTGACTTTTCCATCCGAAGCGCGAACCCGGTCTTCTTTGAATTCCAGGATGACCCCCGGATTGCCGAAGGGATTGTACACTACCGTACCTGACTTGAAATCGCGCTGGAAGGCTCCGTCGCTGCGGTCGATTCGTTTGGAGACAGGTTTCCCCAGGGGAGTATCCCAAAAAGGGTACCAGTCGTGCAAATGATCGGGCGTTTTTAGCGGGTTGGGATCCCCATAAAGAATATATCCGTCGGAGTGGGTCAACCCCAGGGTAGTGGTTGCCCGCATTCGGGATAGGTCGTCCCGGTTGCCCCAAACTTCCAAACAATTGATACGGGGAGGGAGAAGGTGCTCTTCAAAATAAAGCAATGCCTCCCTGATCTTGGACCAGTTCCTCTTATTGCTGTTAAATACGCTGGTAGAATCCAGGGGATTTAATCCCATAAAAGAGCCATTGATGTAAGCGCTGTACCGTCTCCCATCTTCAATATCGTCGTGAATATTGACGACGATCAGCTTCTCCGGGCCTATAGCCTGCCGGATTTTTTGATAACCTCAAAATGACCGCTCCAATCCAGCATAATCCCGTCATATACGCCGCTTTCGACGGCTATTTTTGCCTGACGCGCCACATTGTCCTGGAAGGCCTCATGCTCATAATTGAGCATGTAAAAGGGCTCCCAGCCTCCGAGCCATCCTTTGACAATATTGCCGGAACTGTCGCGCAACCACCAGGGGCTGTCTTCGGGAAGGAAGCTGCGGGGAGCGTCCCTCCAACGGATTTCCATAAGGAGCAGCATGTTGGGATTCAACTCAACCAGCCTCTTTCGGTTAGACCTTGCCTGGGCCAGGCTGGCCTCGGTGAACCGACCCGCAAGGCCATGGTTCGGATGGTCCCAAACCAACCCCAGCACCAATTCCACCCCCTCTCCAAGCTGGCTAAGGGCTCCTCCCAAAGGAGGTCATGTTTCGCAGCAGATTGCAGCCGCTGCTCCAGGTTATCCTGAGGGAATCCGGGCATGTCGATGCCGTACCAGGCTTGAAAAACCGATGGATAATCCCTGGCCAGCACCTTATGATTCATGGTTGTCCCTTGCTGAACCATCGTTCTGGTGCATGTAAGAGAGGTTCCGGACACCAAGACAAGCAGCATGTAGCCTCTGCGAAGATTAAACCATTTCATAAAAGGCCGTTTTAATTGCGTTTGTCCAAAACTACGTCACTACCCCATTCACGGAAGTGTTCGCATGGCCGCCTTTTTTGCTCAGTTGTCCATACTTAAAGGAAAGCTACCCTGATGAACGGTTTTCCCGAAGAGAAAAAAATGTACTTCTGCACAAAGATTGGGGACGCGGCAACAAGGGAGTGTTTCCATTCCATTTGGATATTGGGTTTTCTAGTGCCCTTGTCTGATGCGGCCAAATATGGAACTCTTTTTTTTATGAATCATTCGGTTTGGGCCTTGTCCTTACAGGGGAGGGACGAATCTTCACCAATGCTCAGGTAACAAAGTCTATAAAGATGATTGCCCAGGAGAATCACGTTTTTTTTCAATCTAAACAGGGCTAGGAAGCCCTGGCAAACGGATAATTCAAAGTATGCTTTATGAAAAGTGGAATAGTTCTCTTGTTTTTATGCGCTCTGGGAGGATTTGCCCCAGCCCAAAAAACCGGATGTTTGGATAATTACCGATATGTCGGACAAAACCCTTCCCGGCAAGAACAAAGAAGGAACCATTAATGACCCTGACGATATCTCTACCCTGGCAGCTTACCTGCTCATGGCGAACCACTTTAACACCAAGGGAATCGTTGTAGCCAGCACTCACCGGATGGAGCATCGCTCAACACCCAACCAGGCAGAATGGGCAAAACGCATTTGGGAAACGGCATATGCAGCAGATCTGCCTCACCTGAACCGAAATATTGGTGGATATCCCGATTCCATCCCTTTCCTGCAATCGGCAATCAAGGAGTCGGGTGAAAAATATGATCCAACTCGCAAGTACATAGACCTTTCGGGGTACCCTTCGATTAAGGCTTTGATGGATGCTGTTTTGTCCCAGGAGGAACCATTGTACATTCTGTGCTGGGGGTCGTTGACCGAACCGGCTATTTTTGTTAACCATTGCCTTAATACCCGTAGGCCTGACCTTTTGAAAAGAGTGCGTTTTATTGGCCATTGGACTAACTCGGGGTTGCATCAGGAACCCCCGAAGAACCCTGGAAGGTAGCAAATTGCAACGAAGACCTGAAGGCATGCGAATACATTAAATCGCAGGCAAAAGCAAGACAAATTACGTACTACGAATGCGGCGCTATCGGCCAGCATGGCATTGTAAGCGGAGGCCATTTTGGTAAGGCTTATTTTGAACGCTTTAGAAAAAGCAAACTCGGGACGCTTTTTGCTGAGGGGAAATTCGTGTTTAATGGAGTAGACTTTTCCGACGCGGCAACTTTCTGGGTTTTACTTGGTAATTGGGGCGTAAGCCTGGCTGATTTGAGCCCAAACGGAGTAAATACTATGGAATTGGAAAAACGCAATGAGCAAACCTTTCAGGAATGGTCCAGGCAAATACACGATGAATTGTTGAACAGGGCGCTTTCAGCCCAGCCAGCCCCCAAATCCTTTCGTAACCCGGTCATTCCCGGTTTCCATCCGGATCCGTCTATTTGCAGGGTTGGGGAAGATTACTATCTGGTGAACTCCTCCTTTGAATTTTTTCCAGGATTACCCATTTTTCACAGTACTGATTTGGTCCACTGGAATTTGATAGGTTATGGAATAACCCGCCCTGATCAAGTTCCTTTGCCTGTAGGATTGCCTGATTCAAGGGGATTTATGCACCTGCGATTCGCTATAAGGATGGGACGTTCTATGTAGTTACTACTTGCGTTAATTGTAATGGCAATTTTTATATCACCGCTAAAGACCCAGCAGGGCCATGGTCTGATCCGCAGTGGCTGCCTAAGGCAAGCGGAATCGACCCTACCTTGTTTTGGGACAGTGATGGGAAATGTTACTACGTGGGGCATGGAAAATAAATGGCCCCAAAGAATGGCCTAACCAGGAAGGTGTTTGGATTCAGGAGCTAGATTTAAAGACGAATACATTACTCGGGGAGAAAAAACAAATAACCCATGGGCACGCTTCAAATGCCCGTTGGACGGAAGGGCCGCATTTGTACAAAATCGATGGAAAGTACCTCTTGGTAGCCGCGGAAGGGGGAACAGGCTTTCATCATGCCGTTACGGTTTTCCATTCCGATAGCATTTATGGCCCCTACATCCCAGACCACAGCAATCCCGTTTTGACTCATCGCAACCTGGGTCAGGGTTACCCTGTGCATGCAACCGGCCATGCAGATCTCGTACAGACCCAGCACGGCGATTGGTGGAGCGTCATGCTGGCGAAACGGCGCAATAAGGAAGGCCAGACTTTACTTGGCAGGGAAACGTTCCTGACTCCGGTCGCCTTTCAGGATGGAACCCCAGTTTTTAATCCTGGGGTTGGGAGGATCCAGATGGAAGCAACGGCCCCTAATCTGAAGCAGACCATTCCGGCTTATCCTCAAAGAATTGATGACTTCTCAGGCAATTCGTTGGATTTGCACTGGAATATGGTCCGCAGTCCAAGTTCTCAGTGGTATGCCTTGAATGATGGAAATCTGGTTCTCCAGGTTCGCCCCGAAGTCGCAGATAGTCTTTCAAACCCAAGTATGTTGATCAGACGCATCGAAAATGATTTCTTTGAGGCGCATACAAAACTTTCATTTTCTCCTAACAGGGAAGAATCTGCCGGAATGATCCTTTACAGGTCAAGTACAAATTACTTCCAACTAGTTCGGGAAGGGGGTAAAGTTAAAATCATAAAGAAGCAAAATGGACAAAAACCGATTGAATTAGCCAATGCGTCTTATGAAGACAATGAACTCGTTCTAGGGGTAAGATGTGAAACGGGCAAACTTTTCTTTTATTTCGGGAAAAGTAAAGCCGCCATGGAATTACTCGGGAGCCCGCAATCCGTTTTTCCGCTTACCGACGAATCTGCCGGCGGGTTTACGGGACCTTTTGTGGGTTTATACGCCACCAGTAAGGGGCTACCCTCAAGCAACCATGCAGCTTTCGACTGGTTTGAATACCACGAATTGGATACAACATACAGCCCGGAAACGCTTCCGGACTATATGACCCGGCTGACGGATTTTGGCGAGCGCGCGGCGTGGTCGCCCGACGGAATGAAAATCGCTTTCCTTAACAGAACTTACGGAGACGTATACGAAATCGATCTGCAATCCAGAGCAATCCGCCCGATAACTCATCATTTTCCGCATTACGGTTTCCAACGGGTTCACTACCTGGCCAATGGAGATTACCTGCTAACCGGAGCTAATTTTTTCGATGCTGCAAACCCCGGAAAAGCAAGACGCCCCGAAAACTGCCAGGTCTGGATATTGAAAAAAGATCTTTCAGGTCCTCCGATCCCTTTAGGCATTACGATAAAAGAGGGAATTGCTGTCGCAAGAAATGAATTACGCATTGCATGGGTCATTGACCCCGATCTTTTTATCGCTGATATTGAATACCGGGAAGGCCTGCCAGTTCTGACGAATCATAAAAAATGCTTATCAGAATCCGATCTTCCGGAAAAGTTAAAGGGTTGGCATCTAGAGCCTCAGGATTTTAGACCTCCGTTTGAAAACGAACTCCTGTTCAATGCCCACTTCCCTATCAACAACCATGTTGCAGAAGTAATGGGGCTAAACACGACAACAGGAAAGATCTCTAATTACTCGATGGGCCCTGAACGTTACGATGAACCAGAAGGGGTGTTTCCCGACGGGAGCGCTATTTTGGTGGAAAGCAACAGACATCATCCTGCAGAGGTTCAGGACATCAAAAACTGGAACCTGATTGACCTCTATAAACTCCCATTAGACGGAAGCGGCGAGCTGCAACGGATCACCTATTTCAATGACGCCATGCGATATAAGGCCAGCAATCCTGTTGTAAGCCCGGATGGCAAATTCATTGCATTTCAATATGCCGAGACAACAGAAATAACAGGCAAAGGGCATGGTATTATTTTGCTGGATCTCAGCGAATTCAAGCGAATGAGCAAAAAATAAAATCGTTCCTGATGGAAGCCAAAGCATCTCTTAAAAAAGCAAAAACGGAAATGGTCAAAATACTCCTCCTGTGCTTTGTTTTTTCCTCGGCTAGCGTTCTGGCGCAAAGCAGCCGCAAACCCAATATTGTTTTTATTCTTTCTGATGATTTAAGTTATCGGGATTTGAGCTGTTATGGGCAAAAACAATTTTCTACTCCCCAAATAGATGCCTTTGCGTCTACTTCCACGCGATTTGTGCAGGCCTACTCTGCGGCTCCGGAATGTGCTCCTTCCAGAGGGTGCTTGTTGACTGGGATCCATGCAGGAAAAGGTCCTATACGGAATAATTCCAGCGCAAGAGGTTTTGAATTCCTTCCTGATGACGCGTTTACCTTTGCCGAGCTCCTGAAAAAAGCAGGCTATACTACCGCCGTAGTCGGAAAATGGGGACTGGGAAATAAAAACACCCCCGGGTTTCCGTTAAACCAGGGGTTTGATTACCATTTTGGTTATTTATCCCACTACGAGGCCCATTCTTATTTTCCCTGGAAATTATACGAAAACGGAAAGGAGGTTTTATATCCTAAAAACCAAGGATTTAAAATGGACTTTCTTTATCAAAAGGAGGATAATCCCTATGCCCATAACTATGAAGGCATGTACAATAAAGAAGGAAAATTAACTTTTCCGGCCGCTGGCCAAAGGACCTATGCAACTGACGAAATGGATGAAAAATCCCTTGCGTTTATTAGCAAGAATAAGGACCGTCCTTTCTTTCTTTTCTATACGACCAATTTGCCTCATGGCCCAGCCATCGTAGATGACCTTCGCCAAATGACAGGCAAGGACTCTGTACCTATTTTATCGCGAGAATGGGGGGCTATGGTAGAGCGCCTGGATATCTCAGTAGGCAAAATTATCAGAAAACTAAAAGAAGAAGGGCTGTATGACCAAACGATAATTCTGTTTGCCTCAGACAACGGATACTCCATGCATAATCTAAAAAAGGATGATTCCGGGAATACGTATTGGCCGGATGATGAATGGCTACATAATAAAGGGGCATTTGATGGAGGAAAGTTTTCGGTTAAGGAAGGAGGGCTGCGCATTCCTTTTTTTATTCATTACCCCGGGCAACAAAAAGCATCCGCTGTCAGCCAGCCGGTCTGGCTCGTTGACGTGTTTCCGACCCTGGCAGAATTAACGCACCAAAGAGCGCCCAAGGACTTGGATGGATATAGCCTGCTGCCGTTTCTAATCGAAAAACCCGCCAGAATTCCAGAAAACAGAGCCTTCTACTTTTTTAAGAACGATGAGCAGGCTGTCAGACAAGGCGCCTGGTTTGGCTACCGAAAAAGGCCCGGGGATCCTTTGAGGCTGTTTCTTCCCGAAGAAGATCCCATTTGTGAACACGATCTGGCGCCATTTTTCCCAAAGGTAGTTAACGAATTAGAATCCTTTTTAAATACAGCCCATACGCCTCATCCCTGGTATTGGAATCCCGGAGATACGCAGGCTGTGTTTGATGAAAAAGGGAAAGGGCCGCCCAAAGCGGTCTGATGATCGAAGAATATCGCCCCAATGGGATGACTTTAATGCCCTGGGAAAGAAAAAAAAGCAGGTAACTGTTCTGGCAAAATATGGATTTTGGAAGACTAATGGCGGTGTACAAAGAATCACACTACTGGACATTTTCGTTTTCCTGGCGCCCAGACCTTCCAGGTTTCGCAAACCTGGAAGGTCTCGTTCCCAAAATGTCCAGTAGTGTAAGAAAGAATATCATCTGCAAGTTAAGTGAAATATCAATTGTTATGAAAAGGTCAATGTGGCTGATTTGGCTCTTTTTTCGCGTTTACCTTGGAAGCACAAAAAACAAATTCAAACAAGGCGCCATATCCTTATGGAAACCCGGTGATAAAACACCGGTATACAGCGGATGCAGCTCCCCGCGTCATGCCGGATGGCAGGGTTTGGATGGTTACTTCAGTCGACAATGAAGATGGCGGAGGATATTCGACGATGCATACATACCATAGCTTTTCATCAGCTGACCTGGTCAATTGGGTAGATCATGGGGAAATATTAAATATTAAAGACGTAAGAGGAGAAAACGACCCCGAGGGAGAAGATTGGGCACTTTGGGCTCTTGATTTGATCTATTTTCGGGGTAAGTATTACCTCTTTTTCCCAATTCGAATTTTATATACCAGCAATGGGTATGAAGAAAAATCGCGCAAAACCAAGTCATATATTGCAGTTGCCGTCAGCGATTCGCCAGATAAAAAGTTTACGGTTATAAACCCCAAAATTGAAGGCACTCAAGGAATCGATCCCTCTGTTTTTATCGACGACGACGGTGAAATATATTTATACTATGGCGCGCACTTTGGGGCAAAACTAAAAGAGAATATGATCGAGATTGTTGATCCGGTTAAGATGCGCTTGGATGATGATACCTTTATGGAAGCCATTTGGATGAACAAGTATAATGGAAAATATTACGTATCCTATCATACCCACTATGATAAACCAGTAGACCCGCATAACCCGGACGACCCTAGCCGGAAAAAATCACTTCTCTCGTATTGCATTGGAGATTCGCCCTTAGGGCCATTTCAATATGGGGGAATTTTGAACCATGAACTAGGAGTAAACGTCAAGGACAGTCCGAAATTACCCGGGGAAGATTACGTTCCATGGAGACTTTTTCAAAGCAATCATGGGGGCATCGTAGAATACCACGGGCAAGAATATCTTTTTTACCATACATCCGCTTTGTCGTCCTGGCGCCAAGATGCGTTCCAGGGTCCCGGAACCTGGACACAACGTTCAGTTTGCATCGATTCTTTGAAATACGGAAACGATGGATATATTAAGCCGGTCCAGCAGTCTCTATCTGGAGTAAATAAAGTAGTCATTAAGCAGCCTTACCAAATTGTTCTTCAGAGAAAGTCAATAAAATTAAAAAGATATCAATGTTCTTGAATACAAAAACATCAATATGGGCTCGGGCTACTACTATTCAGGCATTCATATAATAGCTGATGAGTTTCCTGTAATAGCGGAGATTCGCCTAGGTACACCTGACGGAAAACTGGCTGGCACGGTGATTGCCCAACATTCTGGAATCCATGAAACATTCCTTCGCGGAGCAAATAAAAGCCACGATGTCTTCGTCGTCATTAAGGGCAAAGCAGGGGTTAAAAAGATTCGATTGTTCGCTGGGGCTCCTTTGAAAATGTAAACAGACGCGATAGCTTGGAAATTCTAACATCACATGGAGCCATAACACCTTTGTATGTGGTTGAATAGAAAGAGACATCTAAACCTTTTGATGGTTTTCTCGATTTCGGAAGGCTTGGTTTATTTAGTTAGCAAATATGTTTGGGTATGAAAAATATGATTTTTTTGGCAGTTTTTGCGGTTACCTATAGCTGGCCAAACTCCAGTTTTAAACAAAGGATAATCATTGTTGAAGCAGAATCTTTTGCCGGGCAGGAAAAAAGCGAGGTCCGCCAATGGACAATAGAGGAAGATTCCGCAGCTTCAGGCGGCGCCTATATCCATATCGTTCCCGATACGCGCGTCACCGACAAAGACAGCCTGGTCAATGGGGTGAATTTTTCCAATTTGCCAGGGAAAATGGCTGTTATTTCTTATCCTGTCCGCATTTCAAAGCCGGGAAGGTATTACGTTTGGGTTCGCGCTTTTTCAAGCGGAGCGGAAGACAACAGCGTTCATGTTGGATTAAACGGAACATGGCCGGCAAGTGGAGCCCGGATGCAATGGTGTGAAGGAAAAAACGCCTGGAAGTGGGGAAGCAAGCAACGCACTCAAAAAAACCATTGCGGCGAACCTTATCTCACCTATCTTGATGTTGCCAAACCGGGCAAACACATCGTTCAATTTTCCATGCGCGAAGACGGATTCCGAATGGACCAGTTCCTCCTTTCCCTGGACAAGGCGTTTGACCCTGAAAAGAGCGGGCCAAATGCTCCCCTCCTGCCAAAAAGAACAAAGCATCTCAGATATTGAACTCATTTGAGGAACATAGGTGTCCTTCAACCCCTTGGAAGTAACAGGGTAACGAAGTAGCGAGGCATAGACCCCTCCATCCTCTACATCCTTTACATCCTCTACATCCTCTACATCCTTTACATCCTCTCCACCCTCTCCACCCCCTTCCTCCTCCAAAACATCGCCAGGCTGAACGCGGAGAGCAGATGCCAGATGCCCCACCAGGCGGCGATGATGGCCATTCCGCCGAGCCCATCAAAAAAATTGAATACGAGGACGAGGCCAAGGCCGGAATTCTGGATGCCGGTTTCCAGGGCGATAGCTCTGGCGTTGGCTTCGCCTACCTTGTTCCATTTGGCCCAGAAGTACCCCATCGTCAACGCGGCGCCATTGTGGATAGCGACCAGAAGAAAAACGAGATCCAGGTAGCGGACGATATTGGAAAAATTACCGTAGAGGGCAAACACGACAAAGCCCAAAAAGATTACCATGGAAAGCTTTTGGATGGGGCCCAGGATCCGGGCGGTTAAATGCGGTAAATAGTGCCGGAAAACCAACCCCGCAGCCAGGGGGATCAGGATGAGCTGAACAATGGACCACACCATACTCCAGGGATCGACGGATACTTGCCGGGAAAGGGCTCCTCCCTCCGGGAGCAAAGGCGTCAGACTGGAAAAAATCAATGGAGTCAGGAGCACGGCGCCAAGGGTGGAGATCGTGGTCATCGCCACGGAAAGGGCGGTATTCGCTTTGGACAAGTGGGTGGCATAGTTCGACACATTGCCTCCCGGACAGGCGGCCACCAGCAACATCCCGAACGCCAGGCTTGGATTGGGGCGAAGCAGGTATATCAGACCCAGCGTCAGCAAAGGAAGGCCCACAAGCTGGGAAGCCAACCCCACGGCCAGCACTCTGGGCGACCGGAACACCTTTTTAAAATATTCAATCTGCAAATCCAGCGCCACCCCAAACATGATAAATGCCAGGCATAAGTTGAGCAGCGTCAGCTGTTCGGCGTTGAAATTGATCCGGATAGAGTCGATATCCTGCATAAAAAAGCATTCCTGGTGAGCAAAACCTACGATGATCCCGTCGCAACAAGTCTAATGAATGAAATGGTAAGAATAATAAAATTTTCCGTTCCTACCCCCTAAAATCATCCTGCCCGGGGCTATTTCAAAAGACAGTTTTTGCCCAAGGCAACCAAAAAACAGTTTCTTTTTTCAATTTTTTTAAAAAAGAAAATAAAATTTCACGCCGGTGGCAAAGATTGGCCTTTTGAGACAGCCCCTAAAAAAGACCTGAAAATTGGCCGTTCACCGGAAATTCTTCCTTACTTTCAGCGGGCAAAAGCAGACACACAATCGATATGAACCGGACCTACCGCTGGGGAATCCTGGGCCCAGGAAGAATTGCGCAAAAATTTGCCCGGGACATGGCCGTTCTGCCCCAGGCCAAACTCCACGCCGTGGCTTCCCGGTCGCTCGACCGGGCCAGGGAATTCGCTGCCCAATATGGCGCTACCCACGCCTTTGGAAGCTACGAGGAGTTGTTCCAATGCCCGGACCTCGACGTCATCTATATCGCCACCCCGCACCAGGGCCATTTCCCCTGGACGATGCGGGCGCTGGAACACGGCATCCCTGTTCTGGTGGAAAAGCCCTTTGCTATCAATAGCCGCCAAGCCCGAGTCATGGCCGAAGCAGCCCAAAACAAAGACGTATTCCTTATGGAAGCGCTTTGGACGCGCTTTCTGCCAACCATGGAACGGCTGCAGGCGATCCTTCGCGAAGGAAGCCTGGGGGAGATCCTGGGAGTGAAAGCGGATTTCGGGTTTCAACCGCCTTTTGATCCCCAAAGCAGGATCTTCAACCCCAACCTCGGAGGAGGCGCTTTGCTGGACATCGGAATTTACCCCGTTTTCCTGGCTCAGTTTTTACTGGGAAAGCCTTCCGAAATCACCGCAGCCGGCTGTTTGGGCGCCACCGGCGTCGATGAGGAACTCGGCATCCTGATGAAATTCCCTTCCGGCCAAATGGCCCACCTGCATACCACCATCCGGGTCCAAACCAAGACCGAAGCCTTTGTATATTTCGAACGCGGAACCATCAACCTGCACTCCCGCTGGTTTGAACCAACTACCCTAAGCATACTGCGCCCGTCGGAGCGGCCGGAAATCCTGACCTTCGAATATCCCTGCGAAGGGTTTTCCTTCCAGATCGCCGAGGTCATGCGTTGCCTCGACGCCGGGCTTCGCGAAAGCCCGCTCATGCCCCTGGACTTTAGCATAGGACTCATGGAAACGCTGGATGCGATCCGCCACCAGATCGGGCTGCGATACCCTGAAGCGATAGAGGCCGCCGAGTAGCCCATTCCCGAACGAAAGAAATCATTTGCTATAATTGCACCGCCCATGCCCAACGAACAGCCCGCTCCAATCCAGCCTGCCACCCCAAAACTGGAAGTGGAAATCGCCGACGCCTGGATCAAGGTGTCGGTAGAAAAATACCTCTTGCTGTCCCAGGCGGCCGAACGCCTCGGAAAACCGCTTCAGGCGCTGCGGCACGACGAATTGCTGAATATGGCGCAACAAATTGAAAAAGAAACCGAAGACCAATGAAATCCCTCCTCCTTCCCCTTGTTTTTTTCCTGATCTTTTCCAACTCCCTTTCCTGTCAGAACAAACCGGACGCTTCTCTGCAGGGCGGCGCCCTCTACGAGGGACAGAAACTACCCAAAGACAAACCCCTCCAGACCATCGCGTTTGGCTCCTGCAACCGGGTCGACATCGACCAGAAAATGTGGCCCGCTATCCTGGCAAACCAGCCTGACCTTTGGATCTGGCTCGGAGATAATATTTATGCCGACACCGACGACATGGACGCCATGCGCTCGATGTACCTGAAGCAAAAACACCATCCGGAATACCGGCAGTTCCGGGCCAGCACCCCGGTCATTGGAATTTGGGACGACCACGACTATGGCGTCAACGACGGCGATAAAACGTATGCCAAGAAAAAGGAAAGCCAGCAACTCATGCTCGATTTCCTGGACGTTCCCGCCGATGCAGCCGTGCGGAAACAGGAAGGCGCATACCAATCGTTTACTTTCGGTCCTAAGGGCAAACGCATCAAAGTCATCCTGCTCGATGGCCGGTATTTCCGGGACGAACTCAAGCCTGGAGCCCCGCTCTCCGGAGTCCGCTACCAGCCCAACGAACAGGGCGATATGCTGGGGGAAAAACAATGGCAATGGCTGGAACAGGAACTGAAAACCAGCGACGCCCAGGTTCATCTCATCGGCTGCGGGGTCCAATTCATCCCCACCGAGCAGCGGTACGAAAAATGGGCCAACTTCCCGGCTGCCCGCAAGCGGTTGCTGGACCTGCTCGGCGCCCTGCAACCCAAAGGCGCTTTGCTCATCAGCGGAGATCGCCACATCGCGGAATTGAACAAAATAGACCTCCCCGGAAAATCCTACACCGTATACGAGCTGACCTCCAGCGGGCTCACCCACACCTGGTCGCTCGGCAGCGACCCAGAGCCCAACGCCTTCCGGGTAGGAAACATGGTGATCGCCCGCAATTTCGCCCTCCTCCGGATCGACTGGTCGAAACCCGCGCCCACCCTCCGGGTGGAGGTCAGAGGGTTGGGGAATAAGCTGTTGCTCGATCAGCCGGTTACCAATTGACCCCGCAAAGCGAAAGGCTGCAGTTCCCCAAAAACCCCTATCTTGCCCCGAGAAAACAACCTGCTTTAATACAGACGAATGGAAAGCATAGGAACGATTGAATTGCGGGAACTGCACCTCGATGATTACGACGAACTGAAAGCATCGATGACCGAAGCGTACCCCAACTGGCCCGGCGCCTACTGGCGCCGCCAGCACGTGGAAACCCTGATCAAGGTGTTCCCGGAAGGCCAAATGGTGGTGACTGTGGATGGCAAATTAGCCGGTTGCGCCCTGACGCTTATTGTCAATTACGACCTCTACGGAGACGAACATACCTATGCCCAAATTACCGGAAAGTTTACCTTCACCACCCATACCCCCCGAGGCGACACCCTCTACGGCATCGATATTTTCGTGCGCCCGGAATTTCGCGGCATGCGCCTGGCCCGGCGCTTGTACGACGCCCGAAAGGAGCTCTGCGAACGCCTCAACCTCAAAGCGATCATCTTCGGAGGCCGGATTCCCAATTACCATCACTTCGCGGCCATACTCAAACCCTGGGAATACATCGACAAGGTCAAACACAAAGAGATCTACGACCCGGTCCTTACCTTTCAGCTTTCCAACGACTTCCACGTTAAAAAAATCCTCGAAGGGTACATGCCACGCGACCTCGAATCCAAAGCGGTCGCGGTACTCATGCAGTGGGATAATATCTTCTACCAACAACCCAAAGGCAAGCTCTCCACACTTAAATCCATCGTCCGCCTTGGCCTGATTCAATGGCAAATGCGGACGTATCAGGGACTGGACGAGCTGTTCGAGCAGGTCGAATATTTCATCGACGCCGTTTCTGCCTACAAATCCGATTTTGCGCTGTTTCCGGAGTTTTTCAACGCGCCACTGATGGCGCAATACAACCATTTATCCGAACCCGACGCCATCCGGCGCCTGGCGGAGTACACCGAAGAGATCCGCGAACGGTTTATTCAGCTCGCCATCAGCTACAACGTCAACATCATCACTGGCTCCATGCCGTTCCTGGATGGAGAGCGCCTCCTCAACGTAGGCTACCTCTGCCGCCGCAACGGGTCCTGGGATTCCTATGAAAAACTCCATGTAACCCCTGACGAATCCAAGTTCTGGGGCATGGTCGGCGGCGACCGGATCTCCGTCTTCGAAACCGATTGCGGCCCCATCGGCATCCTCATCTGCTACGATGTGGAATTCCCCGAACTCCCCCGCGTGCTGGCCGAACTGGGGATGAAGATCCTCTTTGTGCCTTTCCTGACGGACACCCAAAACGGGTACTCCCGCGTCCGCTATTGCGCCAGGGCAAGGGCGATCGAGAACGAATGCTACGTCGCTATTGCCGGAAGCGTCGGCAACCTCCCCAAAGTCCATAACATGGACATTCAGTACGCCCAATCGGTCGTGTTCACTCCCTGCGATTTTTCCTTCCCGTCCAAAGGAATAAAAGCCGAAGCAAACGCCAATACCGAGATGATCCTCGTAGCCGATGTCGACCTCGACCTCCTGCGCGAACTGCACACCTACGGCAGCGTTCGCAACCTGAAAGACCGAAGGAAAGACATCTATGAACTAAACATCAAAAACGGACAGGCAAATCTTTAACAACCGCCTCTTGAGATTGTAATTCCAAGACACAATTTCGAACCGTAGATTGATTGAAATAATTTTGATTTTACCGATTTTTATTACATAAAATATATCAATTTTGAATTTTAATTAAAAAAACAAATCAAAATTCAGAATAAAATTCATGTCGCTTGATTTGATATTCTTTTAGCAAATCCACCTGTCTTTTGCTGTTTTCCAAGCTTAACCGCTGTATTTTTAGCGATTTTTAAAACGGAAGTTGAAACGCCGGATGTGGAATACCCGGCTGATAAGCTTTACCTTCACCTGCTCTGCATTTTTGCCCTAACCAGTTCAACGAATGATTGCTTTAACAGGCTGCTCCCAAACCGGTGCAGGCCTGCCTATTTACCTGAAGCGCATGAACGAATGGAACTGGAACAACAAGCACCCAAGAAAGGGCTTTATACGCCCGAACTAGAGAAGGACTCCTGTGGTACCGGATTTATCGCCAACCTGAATGGGATTAAATCCCATCAATTGATTGAGGATGCCCTCACCATGCTCGCCAATATGGAGCACCGGGGCGCATGCGGTTGCGAGCCCAACACCGGCGATGGCGCCGGTATCTTGATCCAAACACCCGATGAATTCTTTCGCTATAAGTCGCGGGAATTGGGTTTTGATTTGCCGGAATTCGGCGCTTACGGCGTGGGCGTCGTTTTTTTCCCCTCCGATCGCAGCCTGCGCAGCCAATGCCGGGTGTTGTTTAATGACTATATCGACGAAGGGGGCTTCGAATTGCTCGGCTACCGGAAAGTGCCCACCGATAACGAATTGCTCGGGGATTCGGCGATCGCCTCCGAACCCCGGATCGAACAGGTGTTCGTCAAACCCAAAAAGCCCCTCGAGAAACTGGACCTGGAACGCGCGCTGTACGTGCTTCGCAAATTTTCCACCCACAACATCCACCGCATTTACCCCCAATCGCAGGAGCAGTTTTATATCCCCTCGTTTTCCTATAAAACCGTCATTTACAAAGGCCAACTCACCACCTATCAGCTTCGGCCCTATTACCCCGACCTTCAGGACGAGCGGTGCATGTCGGCCATCGCGCTGATCCACTCCCGGTTTTCCACCAACACTGTTCCCAAATGGAAGCTGGCCCAGCCTTTCCGCTATATCGCCCACAACGGGGAGATCAACACCATCACCGGTAACCTCAACTGGTGGCAGACCAAAGAGAAACACCTCCGCTCCGCCGTGTTCAACGAGGAAGAACTTGCCAAGCTGAAACCGATCTGCGGGGAAGCGCTCTCCGACTCCGGCAACTTCGACAACGTCCTGGAATTCCTTATCCTGGGAGGGTATTCCATTCCCCATGCCCTCATGACGATGATCCCGGAAGCCTGGCAGCACGACCCCAATATGCCGGACTATAAAAAGGCCTTCTACGAGTACCACAAGACCATGATGGAGCCCTGGGACGGGCCAGCCTCCATGGTCTTTACCAATGGCATTCTGGTCGGCGCCACCCTTGACCGCAACGGGCTCCGCCCTTCCCGGTATTGCCTTCTGGACGACAACACCCTCATCGTAGCCTCCGAAGCAGGCGCCCTCCCCGTCGACCAAAGCCGGATCCTTCGGAAAGGGCGGCTCCAGCCAGGAAGGATGCTCATCGCCGACCTCGACCTCAAGCGGATCGTCGGGGACGAAGAGGTAAAGTCCATTATCTGCCAGCGCCTGCCTTACCGGGATTGGCTCAACGAACACCGGGTCTCGCTCTCCGACCTGCCTCTGCTCATTCCCGCCACCGTGGAAATGGATGAAAAGACCCTTCTCCGGCAGCAGTTGCTTTTTGGGGTGACGCGGGAAGACATCAAAGTGATCCTTCAGCCGACCCTGGAAGAAGGCCAGGAACCCGTGGGGTCTATGGGTTCCGACACGCCCTTGGCTGCTTTGTCTCATCATACCCAGCACCTGGCAAACTACTTCAAGCAGCTATTCGCCCAGGTCACCAATCCGCCCATCGATCCCATCCGCGAGCGGTCGGTCATGTCGGTTTACGCTATGCTGGGAGGAGCGCCCCCCCACCTCGACCTGACCCCCGAGCGCGCCCGCTTTCTCCACCTTGAGATGCCCGTTTTGACCAACGAAGATCTGCACCGGGTAAAATACAGCAACCTGCCCGGGTTTAAAACCGGCGTCATCGACATCGTGTTCCGGTCCGACGGGCAAAAAGGCCGCCTCAAAGCGGCGATTGAGCATATTTGCGCCGCCGCCGAAGACCTTACCCGCAATGGGGCCAATATCCTCATCCTGTCCGATCGCAATGCCGACAACCACCATGCCCCCATCCCCTCCCTGCTGGCTACCGGGGCGGTGCACCACCACCTCATCCGGGAAGGGCTGCGAAGCCAAACCTCGTTGGTGATCGAAGCGGGAGACATTCGCGAAACCCACCATTTCGCCACCTTGCTGGGGTTTGGGGCCAGCGCCGTCAACCCCTATCTCACCTATGCATCGATCGCCGAACTGAAGCGAACCCAGGTGCTTAACGGCGATTACCCCGTGGACAAATGGATCGACAGGTTCAACAAAGCCACCGCAAAGGGTATCCTGAAGATCATGTCGAAAATCGGCATTTCCACCCTGCAATCTTACCAGGGCGCCCAAATCTTCGAAATCCTGGGCATCTCCAGAGAGGTTGTCAGCAAATGCTTTACCGGCGCAGTGTCGCGGATCGAAGGCCTGGGCTTTGACGGCATCGCGGAGGAAGTGCTGGTGCGCCACCGGCTCGCTTATCCCGATAATGGGCGCCTTGGCGCCCACCTGGAAGTAGGCGGAATATACCAATGGAAACAGCGCGGAGAAGCCCATATGTTTAACCCGGCAACGATCCACTTGCTCCAGCATGCCGTCCGGAAAAACGATCTGAACGCCTACCGGAAATACGCCGATCTGATTAACAAACAAACCGAACAAGCCCTAACCTTGCGGGGGCTGCTCACCTTCCGGAGAGGCAAACCCATCCCCATTAGCGAAGTGGAACCGGTCGAAAATATCCTCAAGCGGTTTGCCACCGGCGCCATGTCGTTTGGCTCGATCTCGCACGAAGCGCACACTACCCTGGCCATCGCCATGAACCGCATCGGCGGAAAAAGCAACAGCGGGGAAGGCGGCGAAGACGCCTCCCGGTTTGCCCGAAAAGCGAATAACGACTGGGAACGGTCGGCCATCAAACAGGTCGCCTCCGGCCGCTTCGGCGTAACGAGCTATTACCTGACCAACGCCGATGAACTCCAGATCAAAATGGCCCAGGGCGCCAAACCCGGCGAAGGAGGACAGCTTCCCGGCCATAAAGTCGACGAATGGATCGGCCGGGTACGGCATTCCACCCCCGGGGTAGGCCTCATTTCGCCTCCGCCCCACCACGACATTTACTCCATCGAAGATCTGGCCCAACTCATTTTTGACCTTAAAAACGCCAATCCCAAGGCACGGATCAATGTCAAACTCGTTTCAAAGGCAGGGGTGGGCATTATCGCGTCCGGGGTGGCCAAAGCCCATGCCGACGCCATCCTGATCTCCGGCCACGACGGCGGCACCGGCGCGTCGCCCCTTACTTCAGTCCGCCATGCGGGGCTCCCCTGGGAACTCGGCCTCGCCGAGACCCACCAAACCCTTGTCCGCAACAAGCTGCGCGACCGGGTCGTCCTCCAAACCGACGGCCAGCTCCGCACCGGCCGCGACCTCGCCATCGCCGCCCTCCTGGGCGCGGAGGAATGGGGCGTAGCCACCGCAGCCCTGGTGGCCGAGGGGTGCATTATGATGCGCAAATGCCACCTCAATACCTGCCCGGTAGGCATCGCAACCCAGGACCCGGAGTTGCGCAAGGAATTCACCGGAAAACCAGAGCATATCATTCAGTTTTTCACCTTCCTTGCCCAGGACTTGCGCGAACGCATGGCCGAACTGGGATTCCGCACCGTGCAGGAAATGGTCGGCAAGGTGGAAATGCTCAAACTGGCCCAGGACATCCACCACTGGAAATACAAACACCTCGATCTGAGCCCCATTTTGTACAAAGAACCTGCCTCCGAAACGGTGGGTCAGTGTAAAATGCTCGAACAGGATCATGGCATCGAACGCGTGCTGGACACCGTGCTGATCCGCCAGGCTTCTGCAGCGCTGGAAAGCAAACAACAGGTGACGGCTAATTTCACCATCCGCAATACCGACCGGGCGGTTGGCGCCATGCTGTCGCACGAGGTTTCCAAACGCTATTTGGGGGAAGGACTTCCGGACGGAACCATCGATTTCCATTTCCGGGGCTCTGCAGGCCAGAGCTTTGGCGCGTTTGCCGCACCGGGAATCCAGTTTGTGCTGGAAGGAGAATCCAACGACTATTTCGGCAAGGGGCTCTCCGGCGCCCGGCTTATCGTCAAACCCGACCGCAGCAGCCGGTTCGAAGCCCATGAAAACATCCTCATCGGCAACGTAGCCCTCTACGGCGCTACCTCCGGAGAAGCCTTTATTTGCGGCATGGCCGGCGAGCGATTCGCCGTGCGCAACTCCGGAGTCCATGTCGTCGTCGAAGGCGTAGGCGACCATGGCTGCGAATATATGACCGGAGGGACCGTGGTCGTTTTGGGGGAAACAGGTAAAAATTTTGCCGCCGGCATGAGCGGCGGAACCGCCTACGTTTTCGATCCCAACGGCCAACTGCCCAGTCTTTTCAATGATGAAATGGCTGACCTCGAAACCCCCGGCGAACCCGATTTGGAACAGCTGCGCCACATGATCCGGCGCCACGAACAATTTACCCAAAGCAAACGCGCCCGCCTAATACTGGACGATTGGCAAAACACCCAACGGTTCTTCGTCAAAATCATGCCCCGCGACTATAAGGCCGTCCTCGAAAAACAACGCGCTGAGGCAGCCGGGGCCGGAGCCGGGAAAAAAGTGAAAAAGGGAGTCGGGGGCAGAGAGTAGAGGGTGTAGAGGGTGTAGAGGATGTAAGGGATGTAGAGGATGTAGAGGATGTAGGGGTCTATGCCCCCTGTTGTCCGTAGACTTCCGTCTACGGATAGTCCAATCTTCAGATTGCGTAACGGTGTAACCGGGAACCTCGTCACTTCGTAAATCGTACTTCGTAAATCGTACTTCGTAAATCGTACTTCGTAAATCGTACTTCGTAAATCGTACTTCCATGGCAGATCCAAAAGGCTTTTTAAAACATACCAGGGAATTGCCCACTTCCAGGCCGGCGCGGCAACGCACCGGCGATTATCAGGAAATTTATGAGGCTTTTCCGGTGGAGAAGACCCGGGAGCAGGCTTCCCGGTGTATGGACTGCGGAGTCCCGTTTTGTCATTCCGGCTGTCCGTTGGGGAATATCATTCCGGAGTTCAACGACGCGGTGTACCGTCAGGATTGGCTGGAAGCTATTCAAATCTTGCATAGCACCAACAACTTCCCGGAGTTTACCGGCAGAATCTGCCCTGCGCCCTGCGAAGCGGCTTGCGTGCTGGGGATCAACAAACCACCGGTAGCCATTGAGCATATTGAAAAGTCCATTGCCGAACAAGCCTACGAGCTGGGGTATATCCGGCCCAAACCGCCGGTGTTGCGCACCGGAAAAAAAGTGGCGGTGGTCGGATCCGGGCCGTCCGGGCTGGCGGCTGCTGCCCAGCTCAATAAAGCAGGGCATTTGGTCACGGTATTTGAGCGCAAAGACCGGATCGGAGGACTCCTGCGTTATGGTATTCCCGATTTCAAACTGGAAAAATGGGTCCTGAACCGCCGCATTGCCCTTATGGAAGCCGAAGGCATCCGCTTTAGGACCAACGCTGAAGTTGGAAAAAACATCGAAGCGGCTTCGCTGCTGGAAGAATATGACGCGCTCCTCCTTTGCGGAGGCTCCACCATCCCCAGGGATCTTCCGATTCCGGGAAGAAACCTCCAGGGGGTTCACTACGCTATGGAATACCTGGAGCAAAACAACCGCCGCGTTGCCGGCGACTCCCTCGACGTCAGCCAGTTCATTTCCGCCAAAGGCAAACACGTGCTGGTCATCGGAGGCGGAGACACCGGCGCCGACTGCGTCGGCACGTCCAACCGGCAAGGGGCCCGGTCGGTTACCCAGCTGGAACTGCTGACCAAACCACCTAAAGAACGCGATCCGGAAACCTGGCCCAACTGGCCCATGATCCTGCGCACCAGTTCTTCCCACGAAGAAGGCTGCGAGCGCCATTGGGCGGTGCTCACCAAAGCGTTTTTAGGCGACGAACACGGCTTTCTCCGCGCAGTAGAGGTCGTCGACGTGCGTTGGGATACAGATCCAACCACCGGCAAAAGCGGTTTCCGGGAGGTAGAAGGCTCCCTTCGGGAAATCCCCTGCCAACTGGCGTTCCTGGCGATGGGCTTCCTCCACCCCCAGCGCGAAGGCATGCTCGATCAACTCGGCCTCGCCCTCGACGAGCGGAACAACGTGCAAACCGCCGCCAATTACCAAACCAGCGTGGAAAAGGTCTTTGCCGCCGGCGATATGCGCCGGGGGCAGTCCCTCGTGGTTTGGGCCATTTCGGAAGGCCGGGAAGCCGCCAGAGCGGTCGATGAGTACCTCATGGGGCAATCCAGCCTGGAAGCCAAATCCGGTTCGCCGCTGATATTGCCGGTGGCCGACAAATAAGATCCCGGCAAAATATTTAGGCCCAACCTCTGCTGAATTCGGATTCATTGGTTAGTTTAGGCGGAAAAACACCCATTTCCGCCATGAAAAAACTCGTTTTACTTATTTTCCTCCTTCTTGGAGCAGGTGTTGCGCTGACCGCCCAGGTCCGCGTGCTGGAAGCCCAATCTGCCGTTACGACGCAGCACGAAGTAACCATCAAGGGCAAAAAGATTCCGTATTCGGCCACCGCCGGCACCCAACCGGTTTGGAACGAGGAAGGGAAGCCCATTGCCAGCCTGTTTTACACCTATTACCAGCGCACCGATGTACAGGACCGCGCCGCCCGCCCTTTGGTCATCTCCTTCAACGGGGGGCCCGGCTCGGCATCCGTCTGGATGCATGTGGCCTATACCGGCCCCAGGGTATTGCGCATCGACGACGAAGGCTACCCCATCCAGCCTTACGGAACCCAGGAAAACCCGCATTCCATACTCGACATTGCAGACATCGTGTATGTCGACCCGGTCAACACCGGGTATTCCCGAATCCTCGACAAAGAGGCCAAGCCGGCTACCTTTTTCGGGGTGATGGCCGACATCAAGTATCTGGCCGAGTGGATCAATACCTTCGTCACCCGCGCCCAGCGCTGGCGTTCGCCCAAGTACCTGATTGGCGAAAGCTATGGCACCACCCGGGTATCGGGCCTGGCCCTGGAACTCCAGAACAACCAATGGATGTACCTGAACGGGGTAATTCTCGTTTCTCCAACCGGCCTGGGCATTGAACGCGACGGCCCGGTGGAAGCCGCTAACCGCCTGCCCTACTTTGCCGCCACCGCCTGGTATCACAAAGCGCTGCCTTCGGATCTTCAGCGAAAGGACCTTCCCGCTGTTTTGGAGGAAGCAGAAACCTTCACGATCCAGGAACTCCTGCCCGCTATGGCTCAGGGCGGTTTTCTACCCCCTGCGCAAAGGCAGGCCATGGCCGACAAAATGGCCCGGTACTCCGGATTGTCGGAAAAAACCCTGCTGCAGCATAACCTCGACGTCCCCACTTCCTTTTTCTGGAAAGACCTGTTGCGCGAACGTGGCGGGTTTACGGTAGGCCGGCTGGATTCCCGGTACAAAGGCATCGATGTAAAAGAAGCGGGAGAAGATACGGATTACAATGCCGAAATCACTTCCTGGCTGCATTCCTTTACGCAGGCGATCAATTATTACCTGAGGGAAGAGCTGAAGTACGAAACGGACATCAAATACAACATGTTTGGACCCGTCAACCCCTGGGACCGCACCGGAGACAACACCGGCGCCAACCTCCGCCAGGCGATGGCCCAAAACCCTACCTGAAGGTGATGGTCCAATCCGGCTTTTACGACGGCGCCACCACGTATTTCAACGCCAAATATTCGATGTGGCATCTGGACCCCAGTGGCAAGTTCAAAGACCGCCTGCGTTTCGAAGGCTATCGGAGCGGCCACATGATGTACCTGCGCCGCGAAGACCTGGCCTCCTCCAACGAGGATATCCGGGAGTTCATCCAGGCCTCGCTGCCTGGGAAGGGGGTTCCGGCGAAGTATTGAAAAAGTTGCGAAGTTGCGGGGTTGCGAAGTTGCGGGGTTGCGAAGTTGCGAAGTTGCGAGGTTGCGAAGTTGCGGGGTTGCGAAGTTGCGGGGTTGCGAAGTTACGAGGTAGGGATGAAACTGATTTGCTCCCGGTATGAACTTTTATTTGTTGGAGGCCCGGAGCCAGGCTAGTCTTTTATACCCGGAGCGAAGTGGTTTGGGGAAATCAGGGCGCAGGTATGTTCGCTTGTAGCAGGGCAAAAAAACAGCAAGATTAAAACAGATAGGAGGCCCCTGCGCTCAATCTGTAGGTAGTAGTAAGTTGAACGCCGGTCAGCTTGCGCCACACCGGGATTTCTGTTGAAATCAAAATGCGAAAAGAAGGAGAAAAGCCAAGATTTATACCGGGGACAATATTTATCCATTGGCCCCCGGTATTATCCCCCCAAGCCCCGTTCAGGCGATCCCGGGAGGTATGGCGGTACCTCCATAACAAGGAGGGGCCTAATGGAAGGCCTCCGAGAAAATAGGTATCGGAAAAGCCGGCAAGCAGTTGGATTTCGTTCCCAAAGCGGTACTCCTGAAATCCGTTGTACCGCGCGCTTGCGGTAGTGACTCGGTATACGCCGGCGAAGGAAAACGTCAGGTTGGGTTTAAAAACGTGGTAGGCGTCCAGGTTGGTATTGTACAATAGCCCCGATACGCCGAGGTCGTTTCTTTACCATTGATTCTGCGGTCCCAACCTATCGCCGTTCCCGTCAAAGGGCAATAGGTGAGAGCCAGTTTTAGCCCATCCAAATCGTCATTTACGATCTCGTGCCAATCCAGAATAGGGTGTGGATAGGCCCTGAACTCCCCTCCTGCGCTTACTCCAACCACCAGGTCATCCGGCGAGAGATAGTCTGTTTCATCAGCCGCCCGAAAACGAGGCTGATCAATAGAGGGAATGCCATCTTTTCCAGGTCCTCCGCTAAATACTTCTTCCTGGGGAATCAGCCAGGGCGCGCCGCCAGTAGACCCGCCAGGAGTGGCTTGACTGTCGGTTTGGGCAGAGCATCCCCAAAAAAAGAACGCGCTTCCCCACAATAATGCTTGGGGTAACAAAAAAATACGCTTCATGGCCAAAGGTTATTTTCAAATTAAGGGTCAAATGAATCTGGATATTCCATAACTTCCGGGAGTTACTGCGCTGCAACAGGTTTTGTGCATATTGCGCCGGGTTGAAGTTGTTTCAAACCCTGGCGCCGCGAAGTATAGGTACCCACCACCCGCCTTTTAAAGAAAAGGTATCTGGAGTCGGTTGGGTTTAACCCTGTCCTTGGGATATAGATCCAAAAACGTCTAAATGTCCTTCCTATGCCTTTTCCACTAGTTTTATTAAAAAAAACATCCGTCCTGTCTTGGATTTTGCTACTCGGAATGCTTTGCACACCGGAGCTATTATGCGCCGGCCCCATCCGCGTACTGTTGATTACCGGAGGCAATCCTTCTGCAGAAGAAAACGCCTGGCTTGCCTACGCTGCCCGGCAAGACTGGAAAATAACCGCGCGAACCTGGGAACAACTAGCCGAACGGAAACCCTTCCCCAAAGGCATTGACATCGTATGGGTGCATCAGACGGATACCGCGTTTAGCGCGGCCTCGCGGATAGCCGGAGCGCGCCTGGCGCCCTATATTCAACAAGGCGGCAAGCTGTTGCTGACCATGGAAGCTGCCCGCTACCTCAATCACTGGGGGTTTGAACCGAATCCATTGCAAACCCGAACGGATACGGTCCGGGACGAGGGGTTTGGCCGGCCGCTGGGTTTCCACGCTTTTAAGGAGCACCCCATTTTTGCAGGGATGCACGGGGGCGCGTACCCGTCCAAGCAAAAGAAAGACCACCTGGCCCGAAAAACCGGTTTTTTCGATAACGCGCTTCCCGGAAATCCCCAGGCCAACGTGATCGGGATTGAATGGACCTATATCACCTTTCACGAATCCAGCAAATTGGTGCTGGAATATCCGGTTGGGAAAGGCAAGGTCCTTTCAGCAGGCGCTTTTATCGGGTTTGCTCCCGACAACTACAACCGCTCGGAACTGGAGCGCTTTTGCAGAAACAGCGTCGAATGGCTGACGCATGGCCTGGAGGGAGAGGCGTTCTATTGGGATTATTCCCCTGCTGTGGTAAGTCAGGCGCCCCTCCCCCACCCTGCTACCCCCATGCCTCCCAGCCGGGCATGGACGCTCCCGCCCCTGTCTATTGCCCAAACGGCCGAACGGGGGGACGATGCGTTCCTCGACCTGGCCGGGCGGCGCATCCTGCTCATGGGGAAAGAAAAAGGGGGAATCGACGAGATCTGGACCCATCCATTCATGACGGCGCGCGACCTGCAAACAGGCATCCTTTGGGGCGATTCACTGCTTTGGCTTCACCAGATCCCCTGCCGGGTAACCCTCTCCCCGGAGCTAATTCTCCGGGAATACACGCTGCCGGAAGGCGTCTTAAGGGAGATTCTCACCGTTTCCTTCGATCAGCCCCTGGCACTGGTTCATTACGAATTCCCTGAAAGTGTGCAGTTCAAAGGGTTTGTTGTGCAGGCGGTCTTCAACTCCCGGTTGATGTGGCCCTATGACGTCAGCGCTACGCAACGCATGGCCTTTGACTACGACCCTGCCTCCAAGACGCTGACTACCAGCGGCCAAAACGGAGCGCTCGCTGCGTTGATGGGATTCAGTCAGGCGCCGGCGACCGTCCAGGCGGGTCAGTTTGGTTCATTCGCCTGGCAGGGGGGGCAGCGTTTCCAGGAAGAAACCACCTCCAACCTCCAGGTTGGCGCCCTGTTTACCTTTGACCCGCCTCCTACCCGATCCTTCAATTATGCCATTGCCGGAAGCAGCGAAGGAATGGATTCGCTGCTGCAAGTCTTCCAGAGGCTGCAACCCGAGCTCGACCGGTTGTACCTTCCCACCGGCCGGTATTACCGCGATTTGCTCTCGGACAAACTGCAAATAGAAACCCCCGATTCGGTATTCAATCAGGGCTTTCGGTGGGCTATGGCCCGCACGGATCAAATGTTCCAAACCACGCCGGGACTGGGCACTACCCACATGGCGGGCTTCGGTACAACGGCCCGGGGGTGGAACGGCAGTCAAGCGGTGAGCGGCCGTCCCGGCTATGCCTGGTATTTTGGAAGGGACGGCGAGTGGAGCGGCATGGCGGTCAACGCCTACGGCGATTTTCCCTGGGTGAAGGAAATGCTCAAGGTGTTCGCCCGGTATCAAAACCTGGACGGAAAAATTTACCACGAGCTGACGAGCAGCGGGGCCGTGCACTACGACGCGTCCGACGCCACCCCGCTTTATGTCGTCCTGGCGGCCCATTACCTGCGCTATTCCGGGGATCTGGATTTTGTGCGCAGTCTTTGGCCCAGCCTGGAGAAAGCCCTGCAATTTTGTTATGCCACCGATACGGATGGCGACGGACTGATCGAGAATACCAACGTTGGGCACGGCTGGATTGAGGGCGGGGCGCTTTTTGGAACCCACACCGAATTCTACCTCGCCGGCGTCTGGGCAGCCTGCCTGGAATCCGGCGCGTACCTGGCCCAACACCTGAACAAGACCGATTGGGACAAGCGCCTCCTGGCCGATGCCCGGAAGGTTAAAGGGGTTATTGACCGGGAATTCTGGAACCCGGGAGGGAAGTACTTTTTCAATGGAAAAATGCAGGACGGCAGCTATATGGACGATGCCACGGTCCTTCAGGCGGTCCCCGTCTACCTCCAAGCCGTGGAGGATGACCAGAAAGCGCGGCAAAGCGTTCAGCCGTTTTCGGGCCCTGCCATGAGTCCCGACTGGGGTATCCGGATGATCCCGGACGACAATCCCAAGTTCAACCCCCGTTCCTACCATGCGGGGATGGTCTGGCCCCTGTACGGAGGATGGGCGTCTTTGGCCGAATACCGGACCGGGTATTTCAACAGCGGGTTTTTCCACCTGTTTGCCAGCCTGATGAATTACCGTTTTTGGGGGAAAGGCAGCGTGGAAGAAACCCTGCACGGAACGGAATTCCGCCCCGCAGGGGTGTGCAGTCAGCAATGCTGGTCGGAAACCATGGTCCTGCTTCCAGCCATCGAAGGCATGCTTGGCGTTCAGGCCGATGCCCCGGCAGGAGCGCTTACCCTGGCGCCCCGTTTCCCCTGGGACTGGAACGAGGTCGCGGTTCGTAACATCCGGATAGGAACCAACAAAGTCCATTTTACCTGGAAAAAAACGCCGCAGCAAACCCATATCCGAATAACCAACGAAGGGGTGGGGAGCAAGCCGGTCTCCCTGCTACTCCAACCCGCGTTCCCCTTTGGAACGGAAATCGGCAGCATCACCATAAATGGCATGCCCTTGAAGGGTTCCTCCGTTCCCGGGCCGGAAGCGATGGAACTCGTTTTGGAAAAAATAACCCTTCCGGCAGGAAAAACCATGGACATTGTCATTAGGCATCAGGGCGGATTGGGAGCACTCCCGCTTTGCTATATTCCCGAACCCAACTCCGCAAGCCAGGGCGCGCGGATCGTCGGTCAGCAATGGGAAGAAGGCGCCCTTGGGATCACCTACGAAGGCGTTGCGGGGCAAACCTATACCGCCAAGGTGTGGTCGGGGTTGCCTCTAAAACAAGCAAAAAACGCCGAAATTGTCCGGCAGGAAGGGGCGGTTGCCGAAATCCGTTTTCAATGCCCTGAAACCCAAACGCCGTATAGCCGTATAACGGTAAAATTGGCTTATTAAAAACTAAACGCAGTTCGGCGAGATCCAGAATCGCCTCGGGGAATGAAGGGACTTAATTATGTCATACTGCTGGGGCTTTTCCTGCCGGGAAGCCCCTTGTTGGCTCAATCGATTCCGGTTGAGGTGTTTGAAGTCTCTGGGGCTGACCAAACGAAGTACCTCGTTGCCCGCAACAACAGCGAACTCCCCTACGTCGTGAACATCTGGCGCCTCGAATTGTGGCATGTGGACATCAAGCCCGGCAGCCAGTTTAAGAAAGCTATTCAGGGACGCCAGGAAGAAGTCTTGGCCACGTTGGTTCCCGATTTCAACGGTCCGCCCCGGGTGGAATTCCGGTATACCGCGTTTGTCGGAGACCCGGAACAGTGCCGGCCCGAAAAAGACGTGCGCTACCGGCTTCCTTATCCCCGAGGAGTGGCTACTTTGGTCACACAGGGGTACCTCGGCATGATAAGTCACCAGAATACCTACGCGATCGACTTCCAAATGGATGAAGGGACGGTCGTGTGCGCTGCCCGCGAGGGAATTGTGGCCGAGATCAAGAGCAACAGCGATCAGGGCTGCCCAACGCCCGATTGCATTCCCGACGGGAATTACATCCTCATCCTGCACGACGACGGGACGGTAGGCGGGTACTGGCACCTGCAGCATCGCGGGGCCCTGGTCCACCCCGGCGAGCGGGTGGTTGCCGGCCAACCCATCGGATATAGTGGCAACACCGGTTACAGCTCTGGCCCCCACCTGCATTTTGAGGTCTACCGCCCAACCCTGGAAGGAAAAGAAACCATCCCCACCGCTTTTGTCACCCAGCGGGCAGCCCGCACCACGCTGTCGACGGGGAGCTTGTTTTGGCATTGATACTACTCCTGTTGCTCGTAGACGGAAGTCTACGAATTCGAGCAATCTTCAGATCTACCGTCTACCACCTACCGTCCACCGTCCACCGTCTACCGTCTATCGTCCCCCGTCCCCCGTCCCCCGTCTGCTTGATGTAGCTCGGATTTTCAATCCGAGGCTGTTGACCGGAATTGTATTCCGGGAAAGGGGCAGGGAAGGGGTGGTTTGTACCCTTTTGTTCGTTGCTTATTTGTCTGAACCAAGATTTGCAGGATTAAAGGATGGGCATGATGGCGGGCAATTTGGACTTATTGCGTAGGGCTTGAGGCGTAAGGGCCAGGTACATAGGCGCACCGTCTACCGTCCACCGTCTGCCGTTGCTTCTTGTCTGAACCAGGATTTGGGGGGATTACAGGATGGGCAGGATTATTTTGGGCGCCTTCTTCCCATCTGCGTTCATCCATAAATCAGTGGAATCTGTGATTCAGACAAGAAGCAACGGGCAACGAGAAACGGGAAACGGCAGACGGAAGACGGCAGACGGTGGACGGGGGACGGTTGACGGTAGACCGGGTGAAACGGGAGATGGTCCGTCTTTGGTACCTGCCCTTACGCCTTAAGCCTTACGCCCTAAGCCCAAATTGCGCGCCCCCATCATGCCCATCCTTAAATCATGCAAATCATAGTTCAGACAACATAGCAATGCCCCCAATAGCAGTAAATTTCACGCGCAATCTGAAGATTGAACCAATGCGTAGACGGAAGTCTACGCGCAACAAGAGTTGTCGGACTATGCAGACTGCACGCTCCAGCGGGCTTTTGCTTCCTCGCCGGACTCTGGCGCCGGCATTGGGCCGGGCATACTCCCGGGCAAGACGGAACCCGTTGTTGTTGTTCCGATTTGTAGCGTTGTTCCTGTTGCGGTTCGCAGAGCGGAGATTCCTGTCATTGTTATTGTTCCAGGACCCGCCGCGAAGAACACGACGACCACCTTGCTGGCACAACCGCCCGAGTCAAAGGTACTCTTTTTTTCTTTTGCCTGTGTTGGGGCGAAAAAGTTAGAAAAAAAAAAGTGCAAAGGGTAAAAGCGTAAAAGCACAAAGAGGAACATTAGTCCCGGGCAAGACGGAACCCGCTGTCGTTGAACCGATTTGAAGCGTTGGGCCCGTCGCGGCCCGCAGAGCGGAGAATCCTGCCAACGTAATAGTTCCAGGACCCGCCGCGAAGAACACGACGACCACCCCTGGGACTATCCACCCAAGCGCTGCCATCCGTTGGCGCACCATTGTAATTATCGTGCCAGTCGTCCTCGCACCACTCCCAAACGTTGCCGCTCATATCATAGAGCCCCAGTTCGTTGGGCTTCTTTCCTCCGACAGGGCGGGTTTTGTCGCCGCTGTTGCTGCGCTCCCAGCCCACCTCATCCAGGTTGTTGCTGCCGCTGTACAAGTAGCCCTTGCTTTTTTTACCTCCACGAGCAGCATATTCCCATTCTGCCTCGGTGGGCAGGCGGTAGCGCTTGCCGGTCATTTCATTGAGCTTGCGCAGGAACTCCTGGATATCGTTCCAGGAGACCTGTTCCACAGGGCATTCATCACAGCTTTTTAAAACTGGATGGATTATTGCCCATTACCGCCCGCCATTGCGCCTGCGTCACAGGGTATTTGCCAATGTAAAATCCTTAACGGTTACTTCATGAGCCGGTTTTCATCATCATACCCTTCCCCATCCCGTTCCTTTTTCCAGCCCATGGTGAAGGTACCGCCTTTGACAGAGACCATACGGCCCAACTGATCTCCCTTGGGCGAGCGGATGTCCAATTCGTCAGGAGTGTCCGGAGGCGGGTCCCCATGGACAGGGTCAACGTCAATATGAATGTATTTTAGCCACTCAGGGGGGACCACAAAATCTGAGCGCCTCAAGGCCCGATCCAGGCGTTTAAACACCACAAATTCCGGAGTTAGCCCGGCTTTGAGGAACTGGGCAAATTCGGCTTCCATTTTGGTTTTCAATTCGGGGTCTTGTTCCAACATCCATTGGTTAAAAACCAGTTGCATCCGATAATCGGCATAGGCTGCGGAGCCATCGGGCGGAGCGGGCGCCTGGCTGAGGGATCTCAGCAGGAGGGTCCGGAGGGTAGATTCCTCCCCCGACACCTCCAACCAATGCAGAAGTTCGTCCCTGGTGAGATCTGGTATCCGGCCCTCGATGAACCAAGGGAGCCGGGTTAGTTCCAGCAGGTTCTCCATCGAGATGAGTCCGGCCCGGCCATACTGTTTCTGGATCAAAGAACCCAGATGGAGCGTCAACTCCCAGTGCAAGGAAGGGTAAAAAGCACAGGCCGCAATCCAGAGCCGCAGGAGGCGGTCCGGGAAGTAGTACTCCAGGGTATGCAGCAGGCTGTCCCGAAAATAAACTGGCTCCCGAATGGCATCAGAAATATCGCTGAGATAAGACTCCCAGTGGCTGGCCTCCTCGCGGCCAAATTCTTCAATAGCTGCGCCCAGTCCAATCGGCGTAGCAGGAAGGAGAACAAACCGCTCGGCCAGTTTATGCTCCCCACCCCCCCAGCTCCCCGTTGGAAGCGGGCTCAGCAGGGCCCGGTCTTCCCATTGGAGAAAAAGCGCGCGTCCAGGGCAGCCATTCGTTGGTGAAGGGGCTAAACAGCTCATATCCATTGCTGAGGATCAGAAGACGAGCGCTTCGATGCTGGTGGAACAGTTCAGATAAGGTAATACCAAAGGGAAAATCGTCGTTAAAACACAACTTTGGGGTTGCGTCGAAGAAAAAACGGCGCACCTCTACATCGTTAAACCGAAGATACCCATGTAAGAGGTTGAAAACCCGGGCGCGGTGGTCATTTTGCGCTCTTTTGTCGATCAAAAGCAGGTAACTGGGCGCCTGGGTGAGCTGCCGGTACTGAAGGGACAATATGCCGGGGTGCACCGCCACTGCCTTGATGGTGGCCTCCACGTCAAGCGCACGAGCCTGGAGCGTTTGCCTATGCTGGAGGCGATTCACGAGCAAACGCAGGCTACCGGGCTCCAGCACCTCGTGCTCAGCCCCAAGCTCGATATGCCAGACATAAGGCGGCTTGTCGAAGCGCTGTAACTCGGCGACTAT
Organism: Haliscomenobacter sp.; assembly: GCA_016713275.1. Lineage (GTDB taxonomy): Bacteria > Bacteroidota > Bacteroidia > Chitinophagales > Saprospiraceae > JADJPL01. The sequence goes on along the minus strand of JADJPL010000003.1, from coordinate 591,027 downwards.
AGTTTCCCGGGCAGGCTTTCTTTAGCCTGCCCTGGACTATCTGCCGGTCGGTCCTCCTTCCAATCCGCAGGTTGCAGGGGCATCTCCAGAGGCCTGTACAATTGGATCTGAAGAGGCTTTAGTAAAAGGAACTAACTTTGCCAGGAATGCTAAAATCCTGCGAAAAAAAAGCGTCCAATTGGATGGGGCTTTAGCAGGAGAGATTCCCCTTTCGATGTCAGGTTCCAGACGCCAAACATGGGATTCTTCAAACCAAGCATAAATGACCTGTTGCTCTTCCGGAGATTGCGCCAAAAGCGGGGTAAGCAAAAGCGGCAATTGATCGCGGGATACGGAGCTGTTGTCCAATTGATGCAGGAAGGAAAAAAGGCGGAGGTAGCGGTCCACCGATAGCGTTTGTCCCCTGGATGCGAGATGACTCAGCACCTGAGCCAGGATAGCGTATATTTCTGCAAGGGACAACATCATGTGAACAGACTGTTTATTGTATGTATTTGTAAACTGCCTCGAGGTCTTCCTGGGTTTTGACCAGTACAGAGATGCTTTTTCTCAGGTTTTCCTTGTCTTGAGGATTCAGGTTTTTCGGATCGGCCAGCCCGGAAGCATTAAATGACATTCGCGCCAGCAGATCCGCCCAAAGCAGTAATTCGGAAGTGGAGGGCTTTTTGCGCAGGCGCGGCTCATCGCTTCTCAACCTGTTGAAAAATTGGAGCATGGCCTCAATAGCCCCATCATCAAGGCGATTGATTTTGTTTTTAAGGATGCCCATCAACTCAGCGTCCGAAGGAAAAGGAATGTGGTAGTACACCACCCGGCGCAGGAAGGGGTCGGGCAGGTTTTTTTCGGAGTTGGAGGTAATCACCACAATGGGCAATTGGGATTTGTCGCTACTATAGGACTTTCTTATTTCAGGCACCTCAAAAACCATGCGGTCGAGAGCAGTCAGCACATCGTTGGGCAGGTCGCGGGGCGCTTTGTCGATCTCGTCGATAAGCACCACCATTCTTTTTTGGGTACGGATGGCTTCGCCGATTCCCTGGTAAGTAATGAAGCGCGCTTCCAGTTCCTCGGCAGATAAGGGGTAGAATGATTTTGATTATACTGAAAATGCCCCAATGCATCGTAGCGGTAAAAGAGGTCGCGGGCAACGCTGGTGGTCTGAACCGGCACGACGGCAGGTTTGCCTTGATCGATGAACCAGGCGAGGTGGTAGGCAAGCTGGGATTTCCCGACGCCGGGTTCCCCGGTCAACAAAAGCGGCTGACCGAGCGTTAGGGCAACATCCACCGCAGCCTTGAGTCCGGGTCCGGGTTTATAAAAGGAAGGATCGTCTATTTTTGTATTCAGGATTAAAGCCGGAAGTGGGGTTTGAGGTTTTTCTTGCGTGTACCAGTTCATAATTGTATGGTTATTAGGATGATCGTTTGCTAAACTCCCAGAAATCGCGCTGGAATTGATGGATAAGGTCCATATTGATTTTTCCTGCAAAGCTTATTCCTGGATGCTTTTTTAGTCCCCATTGTTCAAAAACCTGAATGGGATTATACCCTTCCAGTGTTTGGCCTAACCAATCTTCTACCGGTCTTCGATCCACTGGTCCAATCTGATCGATCAGACAAACCTGGTTATGACTCTCAGGAAGGGACCGGATATACTGGATAACTTCTTGAGTTCTGGTTTCTGCGCCTTCCCTATTCGGTAAATGAATTTCAGGAGCCTTGATAATGAAAAAGAATAAACACAGTGGATCTTGGGCAGATTCGCTGTTGAATATTCCCATCCAGGGTTCAATCAATGCCTCAAGTGTTTCTTTGTCCAAACCGTCAATTGAACACTCAAAAGCAGAAATGACATGGGTATATCGGTATTCAGGAAGCTTATGTTGAACAAAATCCGGAAGGGTGTGCCAGTCAGAAACAGGTGTTCCATTAATTGGAAGCTGTCCAATCCAGGTATTCATTAATTTTATCTTAGTAGGGTAATCACCCAGAAGGTGGATTTTAATAGCCTCGAAATTCGTTTCCCGGGAAAAATGAATGGTCGAATCCCCATCCCCGGTAAGTTCGTTCTCTAATTGGTAAAAAACAAAATGCCTGACCAGCGTATCGGGCTGCTGGGTAGGGCAGGAAAGAATAAAATAAAACTGGTGCCTGTTGCCCACTTTCTTTTTATGGGCCAGCAATTTTCCGAATTCGGCCATACGGTCGCAAGTGTACAGATACGCTTTGGGCAAAGGCTTGACTCTAAAATAAAAACTATGCAAGGCAGTTTCCCATGAAAAGCCATGATGGACACCACCAGGAGGCGCGGAAAGCCCATGTGCTGCCCCCGATGTTAGAAGGTCATGAATTTCTTTTACCTCCCTTTGAACATCATCGACCGTATTTTGAACTCCACCCACCTGGACGCCTAAATTCCCTATATCCCTACTGATGGCAGAAAGCTTTATCCTACTTTCATCCCAGAATGTTCTCATTTCACCGATGGCTACTTCACCCATTTTCACAGTCAACTCATGAATATCTCGGATTTCACCAAATTCACCGGCAAGATTTGTCAATTGGGAAAGAACCTCATTCCATTTATCCTTTTGGCTCTGGTTAAGACCACTTACGTTTTTGCGGATATCATCAAGTAGCAGGCGCTGATAGGCCACCCAGGTGCGAGGATTCTCCTTCAAATGTTCGCTGAAGGCCAGTTGAATGGCGCTAGGGAGATTGCGCTCCATGAAACTCTGAAACGCTTCCCCATGTCCAGAAAGTTCCTGATCCAGATCAAGGAAGCGGAACAGTTCTTCGTAGAGTCTTCCCTTGTCTTCTTGTTCGGCAAAATGCAGGATGTCTTGTTCTCCTTGTTGTTTGCTCTCAAAGTGTGAAACAAAATTATCCTGGATGAAGCCCTTTTAACTTCTCAAGTTTCGTTTCCACCCCCCTTGGTGGAAGCGATCTTTAGAAGAGTCGTCCAAATAAGCCTTTACGACTCCCTCTAAAGCCTTTATAAGGGAGTCCTTCAATCCTTTTACCAAATCGTGGTTTGGCGTGTCTCGTGGCCTACCACTTTTCAACCATTCCCCAAAGTCTATTTTCTGAAGTTGATCTGAACCAATATTGGTAAAGATGCCGCTGAAGAGATTTGAAAGGATATGGGCGGGTAATCCTATCGCACCCGTTGCCCCATAGGTAGTGGCAGCGGCAATACCCGCAATGCCCAGGCTGGCAAGCGCTTGGAACACTGTTTTTGAATCATTATTCTTGCTCATAGTGGGGGCTCCATTTGAGAGGCATTGAACGGTTTAAACCTGCTCTGATACCCTTTCGGCTAATTCTACAAGCAAGTTACTGCGCAGTTTCCATATTTTGTTCGTATTGCAGTGCCGTTACATAGAAATACATTGTTCTTGCTTTTTATTTCACGGGGTAAACTGGAGGGCGGCGGCGGCGGTGTGGGCGGCCTGGGCTGCTACCCAGTCGGAAGAGGCATCCTGCCGGGGGAAAAACACGAATATGCCCTGATCATCCCCCTTCACATCCAGAGGCCGGAAAACCGCGTTCTGCTGCTCTTTCGTTCTGCGCTTGACTTCTGCCGCTACGGCAGGCGCCAGCTCTGAAATCCTGAGCGGCCCGGAGTTACGCTTCAGTTCCTGGATCAGCGAAAGAGAAAAGGGGCTATGCTCTCCGGAAAGTCCATCGCTAGCTGTTTCCCTGCTATGGCTGGAGGCCAACCCATAGCGCGAAGCCCGCGTGAAGTCTTTAGGAAGTTGAAGCACCTTTTTAGCGCCTGAAAAAATAGAGCCGCCAAAACACGCATCCCCGACCAATAGCGTATGCAGGCTGGGAATCGCATCCAGGTGGTTGATGATATCGTGAGAGGAAATAAAATCCGCCACATAATCCGGTTCCGCCTCAACCGGAACCCAGTAACCGATGTTGCGGCGGATTTCGCCATGACCGGAAAAATAGATCAAAAGGCTGTCGTTGCCGCCGACTCTGGAACTGAGCCCGTCCAGCTCCTTAAGGATATTTCGGCGGGTGGCCTGCTCTTCGAAAAGGGTAATGGTATGCTCCGGATCGAACCGGTACTGGTTTTGGAGAACGGCGATGAGCTCTTCAGCATCCTGCACGCAGTTGCTCAGCGGCAGGCAGCTTTTGTATTCGTTGATGGCAATAGCCAACAGGTAGTGGTCCCCCATGCGCCCGGCAGGCTCTGGTTCCGTCTTGATCCCTTTCTTCGAACCGCTTGATTTGGCCATAACCGCAATGGGCTTAGAACTTCCCGACTAAGATAAAAACAAAATTGGACCCTTGTCAATCCGAAAATCCTTTAATCCCCCCAAATCCTGGTTCAGACAAGAAGCAACGGCAGACGGCAGACGGGTGAAACGGGGGACGGTCCGCCTTTGGTACCTGCCCTTGCGCCTTAAGCCTTACGCCCTAAGCCCAAATTGCGCCCCCTCATGCTGGCCATCCTTTAATCCTGTAAATCGTGTTCAGACAACGAAGCAATGCCCCAATGGCAGTAAATTATACGCGCAATCTGAAGATTGAACGAATGCGTAGACGGAAGTCTACGCACAACAGGGGCCTATTCCCCTCCTTGTGCCTTACGCCTTGCGCCCCATCATGGCCATCCTATAATCATGCAAATCACAGTTCAGACAACGCAGCAGTGCCCCCAATGGCAGTAAAATATACACGCAATCTGAAGATTGAACGAATGCGTAGACGGAAGTCTACGCACAACAGGTTGGTAGACTTCCGTCCACCGTCTTCCGGTTTCCGTCTACCGTCCCCCGTCCCCCGTCCACCGTCCTGTCAAGACTGCCTAGCGCTCCAACAAAGGCACGATGACCTTGCCGGTGCATCCGTTCGGTTCCATGATGCGGAGCATAGCGGCCAACGTGGGGGCTATATCGGTGATGGAAACCGGATGGTAGGTTTTCCCTTTGGGCACGTTCCAGCCGTACCAAACCAGGGGCACATGCGTATCGTAGGCATAAGGGCTGCCGTGGGTGGTCCCCCCGCTAGCGAAGGTCGGTTCGGGCAGCCAGGCGGGCTCCAGGTGGAAAATCACGTCGCCAGAGCGCTTCGGGTGAAACCCGCGCCGGACGAGCTCGATAAACGGCAGTTCGGAAGCGACCGTAAATAACTCCTCTTTGGTTACGGCATACCGGATGCCGGGCACTTTACTCAGATAAGCAACGATCGCTTTGCGCACCGGTTCTGCTTCGAGCTTGGCGATCGGCAATACCTGCTCATTGACGTACACCTGCTGGTTGATCACGGCGTTGACATACGGCATGCGCACGCCGAAAACGCTTTCCAGATGGGTATTCAGATCTTTGACCAACTGCCGCTCCTCCAGAATGCCGGTTGGAATGCGGATGTCTTTTAAAAACGGTACCGTTTCTGCGGCGCCGTGATCGGCGGTCAAAAACACCAAAATATTTTCGTTCCCAATCTTTTCGTCCAGGTAATCAAGCAGGCGTTGCAAGTCGCGGTCCAGACGCATATAGGTGTCCTGAACTTCCTTGCTATGGATGCCAAACTGATGCCCGACATAATCGGTCGACGAATAGCTCAGGGCCAGAAAATCGGGGATGGCATCCTCTCCAAGGCTCATTTCCTTGATCACGGTGAGGGCAAAATCGGTGGTGAGGGTATTGCCGAAAGGCGTTGCCCGAACCAGTCCGGGGCCTCCTTTGGTGGGGTTGGCCGGAAGCACGTGGGGGAACGCGCCGGTGGTGTCTCCGCTAAACCGGTTTTCGTACTTGTCCCACTCCGGATGGCTTTCGGTATACGTGCGTTCGGGCTCGACGGTATTCCAGGGCTCGGATAAATACCGCAGGGCCAGGTTTTTTTCGTTGAACTTTTGCACCCATCCCGGGAGGGCCGCGGTATCCGGGTAGTAGTTCGAACTGATCCAGTAGCCGTTCGCATCGTCAAACCAGTAGCAGGCATTCGGGATATGGCCTGCAGGCAGGATGCTGCCCCGGTCTTTGATGCAGACCCCAACCACCTTGGATTGCATGGCGTTGGATAGCCGCAACTCATCGGTGATCGTGGAGGCTAACAGGACGGAAGGCGAATGCTTGCCGTTGGCGCCGTCTGTGCCTACCCCTTTGACCGTTTCATCCGCCGTGACGTAGTGCGTGCGGTTTTTGGACCGGTCGTACCAGTCGTTGCCTACTACCCCATGTACGGAGGGCGTTGTTCCGGTGTAAATGCTGGCATGCCCTGGAGCGGTATAGGTCGGCATGTAGTTGTAATGGGTGTTCTCGCAGGAAAACCCATCGTTGAGCAGCCGCTTGAACCCGCCGGAACCATATTTGTCGTAGTACTTATACAAATAATCGTACCGCATCTGGTCTACGGTGATGCCCACCACGAGACGGGGTTTGGCGCCATCGGTTTGAGCCGGCAACGCTCCGCTCATCAGCCCGCTAAGGCCAAGAAACAACAACCATTTTTTCATTCCGCAATTGTTTAATGGAAGAACGCCTGCAAAATAATAGAAGTTTGCCGGAACGCAAAAAATAGAGGTTAGACCTTGCCCCGTCTACCGTCCATCGTTCACCGTCTGCCGTCAACCGTCTATTCCACCCAATCGGCTACAAAAACATTCGTGTCCTGGCCTCCGCCGTTGAACCGGTTGGAAGAGAAGGCGAATTTTTTGCCGTCGGGAGAAAACATAGGGAAGGCGTCGAAGACCTTGTCGAAGGTGATCTGTTCGAGGCCGGTACCGTCGGCATTGATGGAAAACAGGTTGAAAACGCGGCCGCCGGGAAGGTGGTGGTTAGAAGTGAAAATGATCTTTTTGCCGGAGGGGTGATAGAAGGGCGCCCAGTTGGCTTTGCCCAGATTAGTAATCTGGCGCAGATCGGAACCATCCACGTTGCAGGTAAAAACTTCCATATCGGTCGGCTGAACCAAGCCTTCCTCCAATAAATCTTTATAGAGCTTTACGGCTTCGGGAGTTTTGGGCCGGGAAGCGCGGAAGACCAATTTTTTGCTGTCGGGCGAAAAGAACGCGCCGCCGTCGTAGCCCAGGTCGCGGGTCACCTGACGCACGTCGCTGCCGTCGATATTCATAGTCCAGAGCTCCAGGTCGCCGGAGCGGGTGGAGGTAAAGACGATCTTTTTGCCGTCGGGGGAAACGGTCGCTTCGGCATCGTAACCCGGTTCATTGGTCAATTGGCGGAGGATTTTCCCCTTGCGGTCAGCGACGAAAATATCGTAGGAAGGATAAATGCCCCAAACGTATTTGCCGTTCACAAAGCGGGGCGTTTCGGGACACTCTTTGGCGCTCAGGTGGGTAGAAGCATACAGGATGGTTTTATCCCCCGGCAGAAAATAGGAGCACGTCGTGCGGCCCAAGCCGGTGCTGACGCGGGGAGGCATGGCGCCTTTAGTTGTTCCCTTGACCGGCATATAATGAATCTGGTCGCATTGATTGCCCCAACCGGAGAAATCCGATTGAAATACCAGGTATTTTCCATTAAAGCTGAAATAGGCTTCCGCGTTATTGCCCCCGTTGGTGAGTTGGCGGAGGTTGCGCAAGTGGGTTTCTTTTTCATAGCGCAAGGTGTCGGCAACCGGCGTCGTATTGGCTGGAGTTATTCCAAGGGGTTCTGCCGGGTTTGAAGCGGCCAACGAAAAAACCAAAGAAGCATAAACGGAGAAAAGCGTTTGGGTGAACATGAGGAGGTCATTTGAGTAATAAAAGGGCATACGTAAGCCGGGCAAATATAGCCCCCTTTCACTCAACCTGACGCATCCGGAATATCAGAATATTGTCAAAAAAAAGGGCGCCGGGTTGTGGAAAAGGTAGAATTACCTCAAATTTGGGAAAAGAAACTTCCCATGCCCCAACTGCGTCCAGGTTCCATCCTGATTTTTCTTTTCCAACTCGTTTGTTTTACCCTCTTTGCCCAAACCGATTTCCGGGAGGGGTTTATCCTTCAGCCCAACGGAGACACCCTGAAAGGCTGGATCGACTACCGGTCCGACGGCCCCAACCAGGACCTTTGCCGGTTTCGGGCCACCCCAAACGGGCCTTTGGAAACCTTCGCCCCGGATCAGATTCCTGGCTATGGGTTCCCCGGGGATAAGTTTTTCGTCACAGGTTATGTGGATAACGCCCGGCAAAACCCTGTATTTCTGGAATACCTCGTCCGGGGCCTGGCTGACTTGTACGTTTACAGAGGCCGCTTCTACCTGAAGCGAGGGGAACTGCCGTTGGTAGATATCAGCCCGGAAGCCGGCATCCCTCCAAACAGCAAGGAACTCCAACAGGAGGATGCGCGCCGGATCATCCGGCTGGTCCGGCAGTATTTGAGTTGCGGCGTACTGGACCAAAAGATAAAAAATATCGACATCAACGAGCGCAAGCTGGTTCAATTCGTCCGGGCCTATAATGAATGTATGGATAGTCCCTATACCGTTTTCAAAAAAGAGCAACCCTGGACGATTTTGCACCCGGTAGTTACGCTGGCCGGCACCCTTTCCGATCTGGCTTTTGAATCCCCCAGCCGCAGCGACGAATACTTCAACCATTCCTCTTTTGATCCGGAATTCAAGCCAAACGCCATGGCTGGAGTGCGGTTTGACTTCCCCCGCACCGAATACCGGCTTGGGGCTGAATTCGGCGTCTGGTATCAGGACAACCGCTTCATCGGCGTTTCGCAAACCGACGAAGCCGGTATTTTGCGCCGATATGACCTCGAAGCCCATATCCGTTCCGTCAAGGTCCCCTTGTCGTTTCTGTACCACTTTCCCGACCGCAAATGGAATCCGTATCTGCGGCTGGGGGTGGGCCCAGTGTTCACGCTGGAATCCGAAGGATATGTGTCGAGGGAATCCCAATTTTCCGGTCTGACCTCCACCGACTACTATCGGTGGAGCCTCGACGAGCGCTTGTTTTTCAGCTTTTTTGGCGGCGCCGGTATCCCGGTGGTCCGGCTTGGAAGGTTCCGCCTGTACAGCGAGTTTCGGGCAGAGCGGGAATCGCCCAAGATCTTCCGATCCTTCGACGAAAACCGGGGCTCTGGATATACTATTCAGGCGCTTTTTTTGATCACTTTTTAACCCTGCTGATAATGAACCCCAAATCGCTTTTTGCAACGGTTTTTTATACCGCCGGACTCCTGGCGTTGATCGGGTCCTGCGCCAAAGAGGATCTTGGACCAAGGGAATTTGCGCAACTGGATTTTGTGGAGATCGTTGGCGTAGAAGAAGACAGCATCTTGGTTCGTTGCGCCATTTCCAGTATCCCGGACTCCAAAACGATTATCGAACTGGGGTTTTTGGAAAAATATGACCATAATAATAAAGGACCGTTCACCGAAGGGCCCTTTCCCTCCAATGGAAAGAAATACCCGGTTTCTTTTCCCAGTGCGCCTGCACTACCCTATCTGTTTACCGGGAAGGTGAAATATCCTGCATATGGGAAAACAGCAATTCGAGCCTATGCCGTTACGAGGGAGGGAACCGTGTTGGGTCCAACCACCAACTTTGAGGGAGATCCGTTGAAGTGGGAGGTAACCCATTTTGCCCCCTTATCCGGAAAGCCGGGAGACACGATTACCATTTTTGGAAAGAACTTGCCGATGGAGCTTGCTCAGTATCAGTTAGGTTTGGGCACGGCCATTCGCATTCCTGTCCAATACAAGGACACCAAGCGGCTTCAGTTTGTCGTTCCGGGTGGCGTGGCGCCGGGGGCGCGGTTCAGCCTCCGGTTGTTTCTCACGTTTGGTTTCGTTGAGACCCGATACGACTTGCCAGGAGAGTTCACCATCTTGTAGGATGTCTATCCGAGCCACACTTTGGCACGGTGTTTGCTTCTAATTCATGGTAAACTATGAAAAGCTGATCGCTCCGCTGCCCTGCGCGGAGGGTCAGCTTTTTTTATTCGATCAAGCAAAACAAACTTACCATGCGCAGAGAAACACTACTCGTGCTCCTTGTATTCCTATGTGCCGGGCTGATGGCCCAGGACCCGGCGACCATGAACAAAAACCAGCTTCTGGTCAAACTCAAAGGCGCTGTACCTCCGGAATACTTTATCGCCGACTTCTCCACACACAGCCGGGCCGGAGGCGGCGTTTGGATCGAGAAAAAACTGAGCCTTCGCGACAACATCAACCTCATCCGGTACGACACCGCCAGCATCTCCCCAGAGGAGCTCATGCACGAACTTCAGTCCTTTCCCGATGTGGAAAGCGTCACCTTCGACTATTTCCTCGAAGACCGTCAGGGGCCCAACGACCCGGATCTGGGCGAACAGTGGGGTATCTACGCAATCCAGGCCGACAAAGCCTGGGACCTGACCCACGGAGGCCTCACCGCCCGCGGCGATACGATCGTCGTTGCCGTGCTCGACAGCGGCTTTGACATCCTCCATGAAGACATTCAGGAGAACTTGTGGAAAAACTACGGCGAAATCCCGGGCGACGGCAAAGACAACGACAATAACGGATACGCAGACGATGTGTACGGGTGGAACTTTATCGCCGACACCCCGGACCACAAACCCGACCAGCACGGCCACTCCGTTGCCGGTATCATCGGCGCCCGGGGCAACAACGACAAAGGCGTGAGCGGCATTAACTGGAATATCAAGCTCATGCTCCTGGAAACCCGGATGGTCAGCGACATTATCTCCGCCTACGAATACATCATCGAACAACGCGACCGCTACAACCGGTCCAACGGCAACGCGGGCGCTTTCGTTGTTGCCACCAACGCCTCGTTCGGTGTCAACCGCATTTTCTGCGACCAGCAACCGCTTTGGGGGCAGATGTACGACCGCCTGGGCAAAGTGGGCATCCTGACCTCCGCTGCGGCCGCCAACAACGCCTGGGATGTCGACGAAGTAGGCGATATGCCGACCACCTGCCCCAGCGATTTCTTGCTGACCGTCCTCAACACCAATACCCTGGACGAACGCTATTTTGGCTCCGCCTATGGGCGCCAATCCATCGATATGGGCGCCCCAGGGCAGAATTCGTTCACCACCAAACCGTTTAACCAGTACGGCGCCTTCAACGGCAACTCCGCCGCCGCTCCCCACCTGGCCGGCGCCATCGCCTTGTTGTATGGCATCCCCTGCGGCAACCTGGGGCAAAATGCCGTCAACCAACCGGAGCAAACCGCGCTGAAAATCAGGGAAGTCCTGCTGACCGGCGTAGACCCCAAGCCTGGTCTCGCAGAATTTACCCAATCGGGAGGACGCCTCAATGTGTTCAACAGCATGAAACTCCTCATGGAAGATTGCCGGGATCCCGAAGAACTGGGCAGCACTTTTACCATATTCCCAAACCCCGCGCATGGGACCCTGTACTTCGATTTCGTCGCCCCGGCAAATGAGCCTACCCAAATACGGATATTCAACGCCCTGGGACAGCCCGTCTTCCACCAGTCGATTCAACCCGCCTTCCAGGAAATCCGTACCGAGGAAATCCAGGTTGGCAGCTGGCCTCCCGGACCTTACTACGTTCAACTGCTTCGGGGCAAGGAAGTCATGGTCAAAATGGTGCAGGTGTTTTAGACGTTAGAGGTTAGACGTTGGACGTTGGATGTTAGACGTCCAATGTCTAACGTCTAACATCCAACGTCTAACCTCAAATCTTTTTCAAAAAAAACTTTCGTGGAAGCGAAAAGCCAATTATCTTTGCATCCGCATTTGAAGTATTGGTCGTTCGCGGCTCCGTAGCTCAATTGGATAGAGCATCTGACTACGGATCAGAAGGTTAAAGGTTCGAATCCTTTCGGAGTCACTACAGGATTAAACAAATTGATCGGCAAAGTTCAAGGTAAGCGTTCCAGCAGGGAAACAGGAGCAAACGCCTTGGACTTTCAAATTTCAGGAAGTCATGTCAAAAGTCTGCCAACTTACAGGAAAGCGCCCTATCAGCGGCAACAACGTTTCGCACTCAAACCGCAAAACGAAACGCCGCTTTTTGCCTAACCTGCAGAAAAAACGGTTTTTCATTCCGGAAACCAACCAGTGGGTAACCTTGAAAGTATCCACCAGCGCATTGCGCACCATCGACAAACTCGGGATTTACCAGTACTTAAAAGCAGTGGAAGCCAAAGGCGTTCGCCTGGGTTTTGACCTTCAGTAAAACGCTAACCCCGATATTTTCAGCACCTTCAATTTTTATTCTAATGGCAAAGAAGAGCAAAGGCAACCGGATTCTGATCATTCTTGAATGCACCGAACATAAAAAAAGCGGTATGGCAGGTACCTCCCGCTATGTCACGGAGAAAAACCGCAAGAATACGCCGGACCGCCTCGAACTGACCAAGTACAACGCGGTCCTGAAGCGCCGTACCGTGCACCGCGAAATCAAGTAATACCTGCGGCAACGAACCCGAGGAAGCGGAAACTTTTCCCCCTTGCGGATCGTTAATGGAATGAAATCAAATCGCAATCAACCTATTTAAAACGAACTGCCATGGCAAAAGTATCCAAGAACGCAAGGGTTGCTCAGCGTAGCGCATCTGCCGGCTCGGGTAAGGACTTCATCAAAATTGTGGTTAGCGTCAAAGACCCCAAAACGGGCAGCTATAGCTACAAAGTGCAGATGGTCCACAAGGACAAAAAAGACGAGTTCCTCTCCAAACTGAAATAAGTCGCTTTCCCGATATCCGTTTTTACCTCTAAAGAGGCTTTCTTCGTATGAGGGAAGCCTCTTTAGGTTTAGACGTTAGGCGTAAGACGTAAGACGTTGGAGCGCTCTAACCTCTAACTTCTAACCTCTAAAGTCTAACGTCTAAAGTCTAACCCAATGAGTCTATTCGGCAATCTGTTTGGCAAAAAGGAAAAAGAGGCCCTGGATAAAGGCCTGGAAAAGACCAAAACCAGTTTTTTTTCCCAACTTTCCAGGGCTATTGCTGGAAAATCCTCGGTCGACGAAGAAGTACTCGACAATCTGGAACAGCTGCTGATCGCCGCCGACGTGGGCCCGGATACGACCTTCAAGATTATCGACCGGATTGAAGCCCGGGTGGCCCGCGACAAGTACATGAACGCAAGCGAGCTCAACCATATCCTGCACGACGAAATCATTCAACTCCTTGCCGAAAACCAAACGGAAGACCTGGACGGGTTTTCCATTCCCGAAGGGCTCCACCCTTATGTCATCATGGTGGTGGGGGTAAATGGCGTTGGAAAAACAACGACGATTGGCAAACTCGCCTACCAATTTAAACAGCAGGGCAAAAAGGTCGTCCTCGGCGCAGGCGACACCTTCCGGGCTGCGGCCGTAGACCAGCTCAAGATCTGGTCCGAGCGCGTGGGCTGCGACTTCTACAGCAAAGGGATGAACGCCGACCCCGCCGCCGTCGCTTATGAAACGATCCAATTTGCGATGGCCAATGCCTGCGACGTGGCCATCATCGATACCGCAGGCCGCCTGCATACGAAAATCCACCTCATGCAGGAACTCACCAAAATTAAACGGTCGATCGCAAAGAAAATGGAATCCGCCCCTCACGAGGTGCTGCTCGTTCTCGACGCAACGACCGGACAAAATGCCATCGAGCAAGCCCGCCGGTTCACGGAAGCGACTGCGTTAACCGGTTTGGCCCTCACCAAACTCGACGGCACCGCCAAAGGCGGGGTGGCCATCGGGATCTCCGATCAGTTTAAAATACCAATCAAATATATCGGCGTGGGGGAGGCCATCGAACAACTTCAGGTCTTCCATAAAGCCCGTTTTGTCGACGCCTTGTTTGAGGAAGTTAGTGGTTAGTGGTTAGTGGTTAGTGGTTGGTGGTTGGTCAGAAGGGCGTGGCGTCTTTTCTAACGTCTAAAGACTAAAGGCTAACGTCTAAATGCAATTTTTTTCGTATTTTTTCGTGTATGTTGTAGGCATTCATTCAATTCATTCCCAATGAAGCGGTTATATACTTTTTTTACCTGATCCTTGCGATATCCAGTTCAACTTCGGTTAACGGCCAATACAGCGAAACCGGTTGGGCCAATTATTACTCGGATTACTTCCAGGGCGTCAAACCGCCTATGGGGAACTTTACGACCGGGCCCAGTTCACGTGCGCACACCGCACGCTGGGGCAGGGAACCTTGCTGCGGGTCACCCGCACGGATAACGGCCGCTCGGTCGTTGTGCGCGTCAACGACAAATGGCCATTCACCGAAGGCTTTGTAGTCAGCCTCTCGCTCGCCGGGGCGCTCGCCATAGGCCTCGACGAGGTCGGAAAAGCACGGGTTCAGGTCGACGTCGTCGGCTATGCTGCCGCCAACCAACCCTACACGGGAACCCAATCCCAGGCTCCGGCGGAATACAACACCTATACCGCCCGATCGGCGTATGCGCAACCCAAAGAATATTCCACCGAGACTCGAACGGCTACCTCCTACAACCCCGCCATGCCGACGAGCAAAGAGCTGCTGCCTAAAACCGCGTCCAGCAAGCCGTCCTATGTCGTACCAAAAGAATACAGTACCGTCCCTTCCCGGCAGACCGAAGGGCCGCAAAGCTATGAAATGACCTACAAATCGCCTCAAAGCTACGGGCCGGTTCCGCCCTCCACGGCGCGGTCTACGGCCCCGGCTTCCAATACCTCGCCGCAGCAGCCTGTGGAGTATTACAACTACACCGATTCGCGTTCTGGCTGGACGGCGAAAGGCGTTTCCCCACAGAGTTATTCTACTACGGCTGCTCCAAGTGCTTCCCAGATCCGCTATGTCCAGAAGGGAAGCGGATTGTACGGCATCCAAATAGGATCCTACGGTAGCCGGGATAATGCCGAACGGCAGGCGCAAGCGCTGCTCAACCAAGGCGTGCCGTATCTCTATATCATGCAGGCAGCCTCGGGGAATGCCACGATCTACCGGCTGATCTCCGGTGGGTTTGCAGAACTTTCCGAAGCGGAGACCCACCTTCAGCAAATCCGGAGCCAGTATCTGGTCAATGGGTTTGTGACGCGGATGTAGATGCCGGTTACTTCTTCAGGTATTTTTCCGGAATGGGGTTTTCCTTCGTTTCGGAATTCCACATAATATTGACACTCCAGCACCGGCCATCCTTCTTCACCAGTTGGATGCTGTTGATGCCGCGGGAGAATACCTCTCCTTTTTCCTCCCTTCTGCTCTCATAGGTGCTGAACACGTGCACCATGTCGCCGTACTGTTCGGTCACCCGGCCAATTTCCTGCTCGAAAAATCCGTTTTGCTCAAAATTAGGAGCGGCATTGCGGATATAATCCTCAATGGCCATAGATAAAAAACGCGGCTTGCCTTCCCGGTCTACGCCAATCGAATTCAACCGCGCCTCCGACCGGAAGAGATTCCGCATTTGGTTCCAATCCCGCCGATAGCCTGCCGGGCCGGAAATGACCTGGTACAGGCCCTTAACGATCCCGTCAACGGTGCTCACGTCGTAGGCCGGAGCAACCGTTGTTTGTCCAAAGCCCTGGAATCCAGCAAGGAATAAAAAAAGAAAAAAAAATGGTTTCATGAGTTATGTTTTTTTACAAAATTAAAACTTTTTGTTTATTTTTGAATTCGTGCTCCATTTCTACTTAAACGCAAATACCCTATCCAGCGTGTGCCTGGAGGATAAACGCTATTTTTTCATTCTCTAAAATCCTTCGGAATCCGTAGCGATGGGTTTGAAACCCATCGCTACGGATTCCGCACATTGTTTCTTACCTTTCGCAGAAAATGCCTCCGCATCGCTACGTCCTCCTGAACTTGATCCGAAAACTCGATCAGTTGTTCGATGGGTTGCGGTTTCGAATGATCCGGGTAGCAGGTCGAACCAAACCGATCCAGGTCAAAATTGCCACCTACCGGGGGTTTGGACGAGCCGACTGCTTTTTCCTTCAGGGCCGGGTGCTGATCCGAAAGTCTATCCGAAACAAACCATTCCAAACCGCGTGGCAACAACTCGTCGACTCCTATCACCGGCTCCATACCGATGAAATCCCAAGAGCCCGGCTGCGTATCATGCTGGATGACCGGGAATTTGAAACGGATACCGATCAGGAAGGATATTTTACGCTGTATCAGACTATTTCCCCCCCGCTGGAATCCTCGGCGGACCCCTGGAAGTCGGTCAAAATCGAATTGTTGGAAACCCCTTGGGGGCCGCTTGCCAGCTTTGCGTCTACCAAAATCCTGATTCCTCCCTCCGGCGCGCGTTTTGGCGTAATTACCGACCTCGACGATACCATCATCCACACCGGAGTCACCTCCCCGCTGAAATGGGAAGTTTTGTACAATACCTTGTTCAAAAGCGCGGCGCGGAGGAAAGTATATGAAGAAGTGGCCGCCTTCTTCCGGGCGATCAAAGCCGGGCCCGAAAGCAATGGATTCAATCCCATTTTTTACGTTTCCAACAGCCCGCGCAATATTCACGATTTGGTAAAAAAATACCTGCGCCTGCACAAACTTCCCAAAGGGCCGCTCTTGCTGAGGGATATAGGGATCCCTTATAAATTACATACAAGGGACTATAGCCATAAAAAAGAAAGCATTCTCCGCATTTTGGAAACCTTCCCCGAACTTCCGTTTATTCTGGTTGGCGACAGCGGCGAAAAAGATCCATACCTATACTATGAAATAGCAGAGCGTTATCCTGGGAGAATCCTCGCTATCCTGATCCGCGATGTGCAGCACCTCCGACGGTTGAGACGGCTTAAGCCCCTGCTGGAAAAAGCCCGCACGCCCGCGATCGAACTCTTTGAAACCTACCAGCAAGCGGCCCTCCTCGCTTCTGCGCATGGGTTCTTAGACCTTGCCTACTTTCATCAATTATGTGTCGAAGGAAAATAGCCCCTGCACCTTTCTTTTTCAAAATTATTGCTGCAACACAATATATTTTGCTTTAAAAAAGTTTGGATATAAAGGTTAAACACCAATTAATCTGGTTTTTCCAAAAACCAACCCCCGCCGTTTTCCCAAACCGCTTCCGGCTAAGTTACCTGGGGGCCCGTTTGCCGTCAAAAGGTAAATCAAAGGGAAAACGAAGCCCAAACCGGTCGTGATCCCTTAAACTGAATATACCATGAAATGGTTTGCCTTTCCTTTGGCGTGCCTGACGTTGACCAGTCTGGCCGCCCAAACGCCTGATTACAGCCGGTTCTATGACTGGTTTCACCAACGCGCGCAGGCTGCCGCTCTTTGTACCGGCCAATCGGAACTCCTGATTTTCAACGAAGGAACCAAAGTGATGTCCCAGCCCAGCGAAAAAAAGCGCGGTGCTGGCTCTGCTTCCGATGAACTCTACGGTAACCAATCTGGCCTATCCCGATGGATTTATTCCTCAAAGTTCGCGAAAGGGATACTCGGATATCTGGCACAAAGTAAAAGGAAAAACCGCCGAAGGGAAACCCTTTACAGGCTTCGTGTGGGGTGGCGATATCGCCAAAGGGTGGAGAAAAACGGACCTCGACGGAGACGGCGCCCTGGAAATAGTGACCCTGGGGCTTAGCCCCTCTCCACGGGCAGAATTAACCGATATCCGTGCAGAGCTCCGCGTAATCAAACAGGGAAAACTCCTGGCGCGAAAAGAGATCAAAGGGCTTTGCCTGTTTAAAGATTGCGACACCAGCCCCCTGCTTCGGATTTTGACTGATCCTGCGCACCCGGAAGTGCGCTTTTTCGAAGCATCAACCCTATTTGAGGGCTGCGAAACCGGTATGGAGCGGGCGTTTTTCCTGTGGGACGGCAGGGAGATCCAGTTGATTTACCACGCGGAGTTTCTCACCAAAACCGTTTTTCAAAAAGGGAAAGCGGTGATTAAAGCCGAGGGAAGCGAACTTCCGTTGCGCACCTGCCGGTTTAGTCACATCAATGCCTCGTTCGAACCGGTTTGGATTTGGGAGGAATTCGCTTTACCGGTAGCAGCGCAAGGCGGTCCTATTGCAAGGGCAAAGTAAGAACGATCTTGCCCTGATTCTGGTTGGTTTCCATGTATTGGTGGGCCTGAACTGCTTCGGTCCAGGGGAATACCTTACCGATAACGGGTTTAAGACGCCCGTCGGCAAACCGCGGCCATGCAAAGGCGTAGAGATCCCGGGCGAGTTGGCTTTTGTATTCCAAACTCCGGTTCCGCAAGGTGCTGCCCATAATGGTCAGGCGCTTGCGCAGCAGGGGGGAGAGGTCGGCCTGATCTATTCGGGCGCCCCCCATCAGAGCCAGTAGAACGAGGCGGCCATCCATGCGCAAGGCTTGCAGGTTGCGTTGAAAATAGCTCCCCCCGATGCAATCGACGATGACGTCCGGCCAGACTCCTTGCTCAAAACCGCGCAACGCCTCCACAAAATCGGTTGTTTTATAGTCGATGCATTGAAAAGCGCCCAATTCCAGGCACAGCCCGTGTTTGGCAGCGGAAGCCGTTACCCAGACTTCGGCGCCCAATTCCCGGGCGAGCTGGATAGCGGCCGTACCCACTCCGCTGGCGCCGGCATGGATCAGCACCCGCTCGCCAGGTTGGGTTTTGCCCAGCCAAACCAACGATTGCCAGGCCGTGAGAAAGGCCTCCGGGATAGCGGCGCCCATTTCCCAGGTCCAGCCCTCGGGAAGTGGCAGCACCAGTTCTTCCCTCAAAAGAGCGTACTCCGCATAGGCGCCCCCGCCGGCCAGGCCGCAAACGGCTTCCCCGCCAGTCCATTGGGTAACCTCAGGCCCAACCGCCGCCACTTCGCCCGCCAATTCCAACCCAAGCACCGGGCTTTCTCCAGGTAGCGCGGGATAATTCCCTTTGCGTTGCAACAAGTCGGCGCGGTTTAATGCCGCCGCCCGAACCCGAATCAGCAGTTCCCCTTTTCCTGGGGACGGAACTGGAATCGCTCCCATGTACAATGCTTCCGGAGGCCCCGGTTGGTCGAAGAGAATAGCTTTCATAACGGCAGCTGGTTACTTGGAAAAAAGGAGCGCTTTACTTCCGGGAATCAAATCCAAACAGCTTCTAAAGCAGGTCAAAAAAATGTCCCAGCTCCCGCTGTTTGGTCTCCAGATAATTGCGGTTTTCTTCCCGGGGCGGGATCACGAGCGGCACCCGGGCAATCACCTCAATGCCCGAATGGTCAAACGCCTCAATCTTGTCGGGATTGTTGGTGAGCAGGTTGATGCGCTGGACGTTCAGTTCCTTGAGCATTTCCACGGCGATATCGTATTGGCGGGCGTCCACTTCCAGCCCCAGATGAATGTTGGCATCCACGGTATTCAGGCCGAGATCCTGGAGGTTATAGGCTTTAAGCTTGTTGATAATCCCAATGCCGCGGCCTTCTTGCCGGAGGTATAGCACCAAGCCGCCTTCCCTGGCCGTCAGTTCAAGTGCTTGATGCAACTGCTCCCCGCAATCGCAGCGCTTGGATCCAAACAGGTCGCCGGTAATGCACTCGGAATGGATACGCGTCAGTACGGGCCGAGAAGGGTCAAACTGTTCATGTACCAGAGCGAGGTGCGGCATCCAATCCTCCTGATCAAGGGAGTAAGCCACCATGATAAAATTTCCCCAGGGGGTAGGAATCATGGCCTGCGCCTGGCGTTTGATGCGAATCATGGGTTGTTCTTTCTTCATAGCAATAGCTCTCGGGGAAGCAGGAAGGAAGCGTAATAAGTCCACTAGCATAACAACCGGGAACCCCTTGAGTTTAATAGGCCCAAAGATAAGGATTCGCCGGATACCTGCTTTTGAAATTGGCCAGGGGCTTACTTTTATTTAGATTTATGTTAAAATAGTGTAAAAACGGGAAATGGATGTAGCTCAGAATACGGCCCAAAAACCAAGCTACACGAAATAAGCGATTGACAATAATCTGTATTAAAGAAGCGTGGATCGTTGTGCAACGATCCACGCTTCTTTTTTAATAGACTTTTTACGCCAGGGTCATCACGGGTTTAAAATGGCTCTTTTCCGCCCACACTGCGCCTTTTCTCGGTCACGTAGCTGGGCTATACTCCCCCAGAAAGTCTTCGTGTAGGCAGAAAATAAAATTTCATACTGGGAGCAATGGGCGGTCTGTTGAGGCAGCTCCCGTCAGTGTAACTCCTTTTTCCCATCACGCTGACCTGTCGCAACAAGTCTTAATACCTCCTCAGCTTAAACGTATATACCCCAGCCCGGTCGTTGACCCTCAGGTTGAGCTTCTCATACGTTAGCAGCGTCACTTCTCCGTTCCAGGAAAACGCCACGCGGCCATCCCGGTCGTAAAAGTAGAGGTCGAGGAAAAACTCCACATCGTCCCCGTCGTCGTAATAGTCGCGCTCGAGGAACAGCTCCCATTCGCCATCGTAGAAATTGCGGGTGGAATAATCGTCGTACACCGCGGTGTAATCCCGGAAAAACTCGATCCGGTCGCCCCGAAAATCACGGGTTACTTCCTCGCGGAACAAATCGCCGTTCTCCCGGAAATAAGCTTCCTCGATCATCCATTCGCCAGTCAGACGGTCTTCCTTGTTGTCGAGGCGCCAACCGTCGGTGCAGGAGCTCAGGCCAAAAAAGCTCAGAGCCAAGAACAAAAAGTACGTGCGGGTTTTCATAGCTAAAGGTTAAGGGTGAACGAAGGGACAAGCGTCTGGTACCCATGCCTGTCTTGAATTAAAGATAGAGGCGAGCGCCCTTGCCCCCTATTCCCTTAACACATTTTAGGAGAAGATTAACGCACGTTAATTTAGAGGTTAGACGTTAGACGTTAGAAATTAGACGATAGACGGACGCTCCATAACGTCAACGCCTAACTTCTACTTCTAACGTCTAACTTCTGAAGTCTAACGTCTAATCAGTACCCGTCCGTTTTTCCGGAAGGCGGGTCCATTTCTACATCCCCGGCGCCAGCGACGCGTAATTCTACGCGGCGGTTCATATAGCTGGCGTTGGATGGGACCAGGCTTTCGTTAGAGCCTTTCCATTGCAGGACAAAACGGCCGCGGCCGATATTCTGGACGGTGACGAGGTGGTCGATAACCGCTTTGGCGCGGCTATAGGATAGCTGGTTATTGTAGGCTTCCGCCCCGGTAGCATCCGCATACCCGGTAACGACCAGGCGCATGCTGGGGTTCGAACGCAGGGTCCGGGCGATGCTGGCCAGGTTGCCATAATCGGAATATTTGACGGAGTAGCTGTCGGTGCCAAAATGGATCATCGGCAGGAACCATTCCGCTGCCGTGCTCCGCACGTCGTTCAGCGTGCCGTTGGATTGCAGGGCTTCGTCGATCAATTCCCGGACCCGCTCTTCGGTGACGCCTCCGCGGCCGCTGGGATTAATGACCACCCCTTCGCTGTTGACGCGTTCATTCTCGCCAGGAGTATAGAACGGTTCGCGGTCGAAGTAATCCGGAACGCCGTCACGATCGGAGTCCAGGGTACGGCCTTTAGTATCGACCATTGCTCCCGCCAGGCGTGCTAAGCTCCTGATCCAGGGCATCGATGACGCCGTCCTGATCTGCATCTTCCAGCGACACTTCCGGGCGGTTTTTGAGGGCCTCGATATCGTTCATGACCGTTTCCAGCGGGTTGATCCAGTAGAGCGGTTCGCTTTGCGTAGCCGGGTTCCCCAGGTTGAAGTTGATGGTCAGGTTGGTGAACGAAAGGACATCGCGGAAAATGGATTTTTCCTGGGTTTGGCCTTTGTCAAAGAATATCCCATCCACGAGGTCCGC
Organism: Haliscomenobacter sp.; assembly: GCA_016713275.1. GTDB lineage: Bacteria > Bacteroidota > Bacteroidia > Chitinophagales > Saprospiraceae > JADJPL01. Next base: position 569,395 of record JADJPL010000003.1, on the reverse strand, counting down.
ATTACTTCCGAAAATGGCAAAGACTTGTTGTTCTAGTCCTATATTAATTCGGTTGCTCGCGCGTACGGACAACCCGGCGCCCAAAGCCATATGCGGGGAAAACCCGCTTTTAAAGGTGCCTTTCCGCACCGTTTCACTCTGGTATTCGACGTTGTAGGAGTTGCCGCCTCCGCCTACCATCACGTAGATATTGGTGGAGCGAACGGGTTTGTTCCAGTGGAGGCTGTTCAGGGAGAGTACGCCAAAAACAGTGCCCGATTTCCAATCCGTTTCGAATTCGCGGTCCAGCACTTGCTGGGCAGTTGTTTCATCCGCTCCTTTCAGTTTGGCCAGGAGGAAATCGCCCCGGAGCGAGAAAATATAATCCAGGGCCTTGCGCACGTGGATGCCGATTCCGTAGGAAGGAAGCGGTTTCACATCGCCCCCAAGCATAGACAAACCGCCGTTGATCCCGACTTCGAACATGTTTTTCGGCGTTGGCGCGCTGGATGCCGCCTGTTTGGTCTTTTCTTTGGCGGGTTTTTCTTCGGGAGGCGTCCCCTGGGCAGAAAGAGAAGTGAAGCCTGCAAATATGCATAAGAGGCTCAGCAGGAAGAATCGTTTCGTCATAGTTTTGGTATTATGAGTGAACATGATGGGATTATATGAGGTAGAATTTAGACGTTAGATGTTAGCCGTTGGACGTTAGACGTGCATATCAGTTTAAAGAACCTTTGCCAGCCCCCTCCCTTTAAAGCCAGACGTCTAAAGTCTAACGCCAAAGATAAGCCAAAAATGCAGGTTGGCAAATAGCGCATGCCTGCGCCCTTGTTCAAATTTTATATTTTCTCCCTATTTATACAAAAAAACAGAAAAAGTCACCATTTTCGACGCGCATTAGGCCGTTTTTTTTAATTTCTTTCCTCTGGCATCGCGCCAAAGGGAAAGGAAGCGCTAATTTACGCACCAAAACCGCGCGCCGGAAACCCAATCTTCCCTGCGCACCCAACCGGAAACACCATATGCTGGAAAATTGGCTTAGCCCTGTCCCTTTGGGCGAAATCGTTGCAGAGCCCCTTGCCCCCTGGCATTTGGGAAGTCATCTTCGCATATACACCGGAGACGGGCTCCCCAGCCTCAAGGGGGTTCGGATTGCGTTGGTGGGCGTTGGAGAAAAAGACGCCAATGCGGTCCGGTCGGCGTTGTACAGCCTGAGTTTCCCGATGGATGGGTTGAAAATCGCCGACCTGGGCAATATCCGGAAAAATAATTTGTCCTTCATTATTCCGGCGCTCGCTGAATTGATGGAAGCCCGGATCTTGCCGGTGCTGATCGGGAATGACCTGTACTTTGGGCTTTCCCTCTATAAAGCAGCCCAGCAAATCCTGAAAAACATCAACCTCGTGGTTGCCGATGAACGCATCCGCTTCCGGCCTGAGCAAACAGATGCTTCGGATCAGTTCCTCAACGAAATCATTTTGCCGGAAGAATCCCAATTGTTTCATCTGGGCCTTATCGGGTACCAAACGCATTTCACCCCTCCGGAAACGCTTCGGGAAATGGAGCGGCGCAATTTCGACACCATCCGGTTGGGTTTTGCCAAAACCAACTTGCCGGAGGTGGAACCCATCGTCCGGGATGGCGATTTGTTTCTGCTCAACCTCCCCGTGCTGAAGGAAGCAGATGCTCCCGGCCAAAGTACGCCTTCCCCCAGCGGGTTTATCCTGGAAGAAGCTTGCCAGATTTGCCGCTACGCCGGTATGAGCGACAAGCTCAAAGCCTTTGGGGTGTTCGGCTTCCGCTCGTCGATGGACCGGAAAACGCAAACCGCCCAGGCTGTTGCCCAAATGATCTGGTATTTTCTGGATGGGTTTCACCATCGGAAAGGCGATTTCCCGGCTTCCGTTGAAGGACTGGTGGAATATGTCGTCGATTTGAAACAACTCGACTACCAGCTCACGTTTTGGAAAAGCCCAAAAACCGGCCGGTGGTGGATCCAGGTTCCGGTTAAAACGGCGCGCAAACACCAGCGGCACCGGCTGATCCCTTGTTCCTACAACGACTACAAACAGGCTTGCCAGGACGAATTGCCGGAACGGCTGATCTCCGCGTTTAAACGATTTATTTAACCCCCGGGACTACCCGGCATCCAGGAGTTTTTCCAACTGCATTCCCCTGGAACCTTTAATCAGAAAATGCGTGTCTTCCCAGGTTTGCGCCTGGAACCACGATCGCAGCGCCTGAACATCCGGATAAAACGGGATCTTCCGGGAAAGGGCAAACACTTCGAACTCCTTTCCCACCAACAGCGTCTGATCAAAGGCCATTTCTTCTGCCAACGCTCCGATCCGGGCATGTTCTGCGGGCGATTCTTCTCCCAGCTCAAACATCGCTCCAAGAATAGCCACCTTCCGCCCCTCGCCCATAGACGCAAAATTCCGGAGCGCGGCTTCCATGCTCGACGGGTTGGCATTATAGGCGTCCAGAATTATGGTGTTGCTGTTCCAGGGGATGATTTGAGACCGGTTCATTTGGGGAACGTATCCCTCAATAGCCGCTTTGATCTTCAGGGAAGGCGCTTTAAAGTACCTGCCCAGGGCAATAGCGGTCATGAGATTGCCCAGGTTGTACCTGCCGATCAGCCTGGATTGGATTTCGACAAGCTGACCCGCTTCATCCAGAAAGGCTACTTTCAGGAAAGGTTGCTCAGCAAGCAGTTTGATTTCGATCGGACGGTTTTCCAGGGAAGGCGTATCGCTGAGCCCATAGAAAATCCGCTTGGTGACTTTAGAGGATAAGTCGGCTAAGAAGGATTCCTCCTGGTTGACAAATGCCGTCCCTTTTCGTTCCGCAAGATAGCGGTACAACTCCGACTTTCCTTTCTTCACGCCCTCCCCTCCCCCAAACCCTTCGAGATGGGCTTTTCCGATATTGGTAACCAGCCCGTGGGTAGGTTCCGCAATCCGGCAGAGCGTTGCAATTTCGCCTTGGGCATTGGCCCCCATCTCGACGACCGCCACCTCGGTGTCTTCGCTCATTGCCAGAAGGGTGAGACATACCCCGATATGGTTGTTCAGATTGCCCCGGGTGAAATGGGTGACGGAGTGGGAGGCCAGAACAGAACTCACGAGCTCTTTGGTCGTCGTTTTTCCGTTGCTCCCGGTAATGCCGATCACCGGGATATGGAACTGCCTCCGGTGATGCCGGGCCAAATGTTGCAGGGAAATCAGGGCATCCTCCACCAAAATAAAAGGTTGGCCGGGAATGGCAACCGATGGATCGTCCACTACCGCATAGACTGCCCCTTCTTGAATGGCTGTTGCCGCAAACCGGTTCCCGTCAAACCGGTCGCCGCGCAGCGCAAAAAAAATGGAACCGGGGACAATCTTTCTGGAATCGGTGGATACGCTCCCGCTTTGCTGGAACAACTCGTAAAGTTCATTCACATCCATGATCAGATAAGATGGATTAGGTGCATGGAAAAAACAACGGAAAGATAAGCACGCATCCGGAATCCCGGGAAAATTCGGGGCAGGAAAAAAGAAGGGGGCTGCCAACGCTGGCAGCCCCCTTCTTTTTTCTGTTCGGGAGGACCGGCTACTTAAACCGGCGGTCGGTCCGCTTGGATTTGGTTTTGAACGCGTTACCGCTGGGGATCTCGTTTCCGGTGGGGCTGCCCAGACGGGTCATAGCGCAACGGAAACCAATGGTGCGGTCGGCCTCGTCTTCGTTCTTGAACCGGCGGGCGCCAGGAGAGAGCCAGTAGGCCCGGTCAGCCCAGGAGCCGCCTTTATAGACGCGGGATTTGTCCGTGATCAGCGTATGGGTGGTATCGTAGGTAACTTCCGATTCGGGGTCGCCATCCTGGAAGTTGTACACTTCGCCGCGGCGGATGTTTTCGCGGCTGACGAGCTCGTCCTGGGTCAGGTGGCGATACCGGAGGTGGCCAAGGCTGTCTTTTTCAACCGGCACCCCGTCCTGATCGGTAACGACCCGCTTGTATCCGTTGCCCCGGTAGGGGTTCAGGTCGTGGTTGTCGGCGTCGCGCAGCGTCATCGACGTGAGGGGGCGGTAAATATCCAGTACCCACTCCGCCACGTTGCCTGCCATGTTGTAGAGGCCGAAATCGTTGGGAAGGAAAGAACGCACCTCGCTCGGGATATGGGCATTATCGTTCAGTTTGCCTGCGATCCCCATGTAGTCCCCTTTTCCTTTTTTGAAGTTGGCCAGGATAGCGCCCTGGTTTTTATCCCGGACCTGATAACGGACGGAATTGCCGTTCCAGGGGTAATTCCTGCGGTCGGTATAAAGTTCGTCCTGGTCGGCGGATTGGTTGCCGCGGAGGGCCAGAGCGGCATATTCCCACTCTGCTTCGGTGGGCAGGCGGTAATCCGGAAGGAGGATACCGTCCTCAAAGCGAACATTGCGCTCTTCTCCGGTGCGGTAATCCTTAAGGTTGCGGCGCACGTTGGCTTCGTACTGACCGGCCAGGTAGGCATCGGTAGCGAAGTTACTTTCATCTTTTTGGTCGGGGTTCGGATTGAGGATTCCGCGTTGAATGAGCAGCATCTCGTTCACCCGGTCGGTTCTCCACTGGGCGTACTGGTTGGCCTGCACCCAATTCACTCCCACCACAGGGTAGTTGTCATAGGAAGGGAAGCGGAAATAGGTTTGCACGAAGGGATCGTTGTAGGCCAATTCTTCCAGCCAAACCAACGTATCGGGTAAAGCATCCTGCACGACTTCCGGATAGCTTTCCCGGAAAACCCGCTCCAGCCAATACACGTATTCGCGGTAATCGAGGTTGGAGATTTCCGTTTCATCCATGTAAAAGGAAGAAACGGTAACACGGCGCGGTACGTTATTCCATTCGTACATGACATCGTCCTGGGTTTGGCCCATGGTGAAGGTGCCGCCTTCAATCAGAACGAGGTTGGGGCCGGAGATCTGGCCTTCGTAGTCTTGTTTTTCAAATCCACCCCATTTTTTGTCGTTGTACGCCCAACCGGTAGTGGAAGAGCTTTCCTTGCTTTTGCAAGAAGTTAACAGCGCAGCTGCTAGGAAGATATAAGCGCCAAACTTCAAAAGCTTTTTCATCAGTGTCTGACTGTTTTAAATTAGAAAAGACCAAGTTATTCCGGGCCAGGCAAGCTCCCCAGTTTTTGTTTGGTATTGCCGGTAATTTATCCCTGGAGATCAACTATTGGGCAAAACGAAACGCCTGCGAAAATAGTATTTTCCAAGTGTTAATAAATACGATCCCTTGTTTTTTATCCGGCGGGAGCGTTTCCCTCGCGGCCTTATTTATAAGAGCCTTAACGGAACATGTTAAAGCAATTATTGTACCGGGAGGCTTTTTTGCGTCGTTGGAACGCCCGGCTTTCGGCGAAGTTGATGGTCAGGGACACTTCGTGGGTTCCTCCTGTACGAATAGGGCCCAAAGCGGACATGGTCATGTCGTAGCTATACCCAAACCGCAAGGGTCCTTCCCGGACCCCGATCAGCCCAATCACCGCGTCCGGATTTCCTCCGCTATGCCGGTACCAAAGCCCTCCAAAGAACAAATTGTACCCCAGGTATGCGCCTGCATTGAGCTGGGTGAAGTCTGCCTGCCGGATCAGCAGCAGGTTCGGTGATATAAACGCGGGGTATTTCAGGTTATTGCCTTCGGCAAACCCAATTTCCCAGCCTGCATGAAAGGAAAGGCGCATCGGCCGGCCGATCCGCAAATTGTCGTTTGCCTCCAGCAGGCTCTCGTCCGGACGGTTTAAATGACGCACGGAAACGCCGGCGTACACCGACTGGCTGTGGAACAACAGGCCTGTTCCAAAATCCACAGCGTGGTTGCGCAAGCCCGAGGGGCGGTTTTCTTCGCTTGGCGTCGCAGGCGATCCTGGGACGCCAAAGCCCTCGATGGGGTCCACCTGATCGCCGAACACCAGCTTGTCCCAGTCTACCCGGGATTGCAACACGCCGCCTTCCACGCCGAATTTCAAAAAATAGGAATCGGAAATTTGCAGGTGGTAGCTGTAGACAACGTTGAATGCGAGGGTCCGGTAAATCCCGTTGCCGGCGTCATCCGCGAGCGCCGACAGCCCAAGGCCGCTTTGTAAAAAAGGAAGCGGCTGCTCAAAGCTCAGCGCGTAGGTCCGGTATGCGTTAGGCCATGCCGGCCATTGATTCCGGTAATTCATCGTAATCCGGGGCGCTTCGGCTACGCCGGCAAACGCCGGATTGAGCTGCAGCGGCGCCGCGTAAAACTGGCTGAAAACCGGGTCCTGGCCCCAAGTCTTGATCACCACCCAAACCAATAACACGTGCGCCAGGACCAGCTTTCTCCCCATTGAACTCCCTTTTAGTTATTTTTATGTGCCGAAATGTCGCCTCCCAACCATGCGGGCAACAATGCCTGCTTAAGCCTTAACGTTTTAGGCGGGGATTCGTTTATCTTGCGGCCTGACTCAACGCCGGCGCCAGACCATGGAAAACAGATTCGGAAACCTGCCAGGTTCCTTCTGCCCAAGCCTTAAACAACCCCGGTTTATTATACGCCAAACGATTGAAAGGTATGAAGAATTTTAATTTAACCCTGCTGCTCCTTTTTTTATTCCGTCTTGCATCCGCCAATTCCCCGTTTATCCTGGCCGACTCCCTGATTTGGGACAAAGCTCCCCGGCTGATTCCAGTAGACGGAGAAGCGCAGCAACTCTGGCTTTTTCAGGGCGCGGTGCTGGATGAGGCCTCCCCCTTTCAGCCCCTGGCGATTGAAACCTTTCCGATTCCAGGGCCCGGTGTGCTGAATGTCCGGATCATCGCGCTGGACCAGGAATCCTTTCCAAAAAAAATAGCGCCGGGCGATGACGTACTGGGAGAAACGCTTCAGTTTCAAACCGCAGTAGAACAGGAGCGGGGGCAATATTGGGGGAAAGTGCAGTTTGTGCCCATCCTGCGCCGGGGAAACGCGTTCCAGCGCATTACCCGATACCGTTTGGAAGCCGAATGGGTGAGCCAGCCCAAAATCGCTTCGCGCTCAGCCGAATTTGCCGACGCCTCCCTACTTCGGGATGGCACGCTGTATAAAATTGCCGTCCAGCAAGAGGGCATGCATAAAATCACCTATGAATTTTTGAAGAACGAACTCAAAGTGGATATAGACCGGATCGATCCCCGGCAAATCAAACTGCTCGGCAACCGGGGCGGCATGCTTCCCGAGCTGCTTTCCGAACCCAAACCCGACGACCTGCAGGAAATCCCGGTGTTCCTCTCCGGCGAAGCCGACGGGAAGTTCGACGGCGGGGATTTTCTCCTGTTTTACGCGGAAGGGCCAGACCGGTGGACCTATAACGCGGCTACCCGCAGATTTACCCAATCCAGGAACGTCTACGCTCCGCAGCAATTTTATTTTCTCAAAATCAGTTCGGGACAGGGCAAACGCATCGAAGAACAAAACGCCCTTAGCGCCACCGCCTATACGTCGTCCTCCTTTGATGATTACGCCCGGCTGGAAGACGACAAGGTCAACCTCCAGCACGAATGGCCCAAATCCAGAGGCTCGGGCAAAAGGTGGTTCGGCGATCACATGAAAAACGTGCGGGAATACAAATACGGCAACTATTTTAAATTCCCAACCTCGTCCCGGAAAGCCCGGTCTACGTCAAATCGGAAATGGCGGTGCGTGCGCTTCAGAACTCCCGGTTTACCCTCCTGCTGAATGGGACAGCCCTCACCTCCAGCCTGGCCGACCGGGTGGTGGAACTTGAAGGCGAGTTTGACAATATCCGGGACTATGCCAAAAACGCGCTGCTGGATGGAACGGCTAACCTGACCTCCGACAACGTAGAAGCGGTTATCCGGTACCCCAACCCTGGCGGCGCCAACGACGGCAGCGAGGGCTGGGTCGATTACATCGAACTGCAGGTGCGGCGCAAGCTGATTTTTTCAGGAGATCAAATGGCCTTCCGGGACATCCAAACGACGACCTATTCCAGTTCTACCTTCGAGGTTTCCGGCGCTGGATCAGACGTCGTTGTTTGGGAAATTACCGACCCTTTAACTCCCAGGCTTCAAAAAACGGAGCGCTCGGGCAGCCTCCTCCGCTTTGGGGTCGCTACGGAAACCCTACGCCAGTTTATCGCCTTTTCGCCCTCGCGTCCCTTGCTTTCTCCCAAGGCTGTGGGAAAAATAGACAACCAAAACTTGCACGGACTGACCCGGGCGGACATGATCCTCCTCTACCCTTCCGAACTGAAAGACGAAGCGGCCCTGCTAGCCGAGCACCGCAGAAAAGAAAGCGGCCTAACCGTCGAAATGGTAGACATCGGGCAGGTGTACCACGAATTCTCTTCCGGAAAAAAAGACCCCTCGGCAATCCGCAACTTCGCCCGGATGCTTTTTCTGCGCGATCCGGCCTTCCGCTACCTGCTGCTTTTCGGCGACGGCTCCTTTGACCCCAAAGACGTCTATGGGTATGGGAACGATTTCATCCCCACTTTTCAGAATGAATCCTTCAATCCCCTGTTCGCTTTTCCTACAGACGACTATTATGCGCTCCTGGACCTCCCTTCGACAACCGACCCCCTGTCGGGCAGGCTCCAGATTGCCGTTGGGCGCCTTACCGTAAATACCCGGGAAGAGGCGGCTCAAGTGGTGCAGAAGATCATTCACTACGATACGTCCCCGGCTACGTTCTCTGACTGGCGCAACCGGGCCCTGTTTGTGGGCGACGACGAAGACGGCATGCAACACACCCAGGATGCCGACCTGATCGCCACCGACCTGCAGGGGCGGTTTCCGGCGATCAACATCGACAAATCCTACCTCGACGCCTACGCCCAAACCTCCACCACCGGCGGAAACCGCATTCCCGCCGTGACGGAATCCATCAATGAGGCGATCTTCAAGGGCGCGTTGATCGTGACCTACCTCGGGCATGGCGGACCCTTTGGCTGGGCCCAGGAGCGGATTCTCAACATTCCGGATATCGTCAACTGGAAAAACTACGACCAGCAGGCGTTATTCCTCACGGCAACCTGTTCGTTTACCAACTACGACGACCCCACCTTTACTTCTGCCGGGGAGGAGGCCTTCCTTAATGCCAAAGGCGGCGCCATGGCGCTAATGACAACCGTCCGGGCCGTTTTTGCCAATCAGAACGCTGCCCTGACCCAGAAATCGCTGGAGTTTTTGTTCAAAAAGCAAAATGGCGTCTACCCTACCCTTGGAGAAGCTATGCAGCTGGCTAAAAACAGCTCTTCCAGTATAGGTATTACCACCAATTCCCGGAAATTTACCTTGATCGGCGATCCGGCCATGCGCCTGGCTATCCCGGAGTACCGGGTTGCCACCACCGCTATCAACGGAAAACCCCTCGCCGCAGGGCAAAACGATACGCTCCGGGCGCTCCAGCAAGTAACCATTGAAGGCGTCCTCACCGATCTGAACGGCAACCTGCTGGAGGATTTTAACGGGGTGCTGTATCCCAGCGTTTTCGATAAAGCCATCCAGACGAAAACCCTCGGTCAGGATGCCGGAAGTTACCCTTATCCGTATACGTTGCAAAAAAACGTCCTCTTCAGGGGGAGGTCCAGCATCCAAAAAGGACGGTTTTCCTTCACCTTTGTGGCGCCCAAGGACATCAACTACGCGTTCGGCGCCGGGAAACTCAGTTATTATGCAGCAGATAATACGCGCCTGATAGACGCTTCCGGAGAATACGCCGGCGTGGTCATCGGAGGCAATGCCACGGCGCAGATCAACGATAACCAGGGGCCACGCGTAGAGGTCTATATGAACAATACCGATTTTATTTCCGGCGGAACGACCGAAGCCGACCCGCTGCTGCTCGTCGTCCTCACCGATGACAACGGAATCAACGTAGCAGGCAATAGCATCGGCCATGACCTGGAAGCCACGTTGGATGAAAACACGCAAAACACCCTGGTGCTAAACGACTTCTTCAGCGCTGCCCTCGACGATTACCGGAAAGGAGAAGTCCGCTATCCCTTGAAAGACATTCCGGAGGGCGTGCACCGTATCCAGGTCAAAGCCTGGGATATTGCCAACAACCCGGCGGAAGGATATACCGAATTTGTGGTTGCAGGAGATGCGGGCATTGCCCTTCAGCACGTGCTCAACTACCCCAATCCATTCACCAGCCACACCTGTTTCCAGTTTGACCACAACTACGCCAACCAGGAAATCGAGGTGCTGATCCGGATTTATTCCGTTTCCGGGCGGCTGGTCAAAACCATTGAGCAGACCCTGTTTTCCGACGGGGCTTTGCGCAGGGATGATTGCATAGCCTGGGACGGGCGGGATGATTACGGCGATACCCTGGCGCGAGGGGTGTATTTGTACAAGGTCCAAATCAGGGCTACGTTGCCTGGGTCGCAACAGATCCAGGGCGAAAGCAAATTTGAAAAATTGGTGCTCCTAAAATAAGAATACGGTTTTTGCGTAAAAGAGAAAGGTTGGCATGGAAAATGTATAATTCATCCTGATGATGGATTCAACCCCATTGCTGCGTATATTTGCAAACCTTTTAATTCATCAAGCTACTATCTCATGAAGAACGTACTACTCCAGACGGTAATGATCCTGGCAGCTGCATTGGTTGCCATTCCAGCGATTGGTCAATGTACCCTGGGAAAAGATGGGAAATACTACAACCTGGACGGAACGCCTTGTACGAACACCGTTGTTACGGCAGTTCCTTTCCTCCGCATTGTTGCAGACGCCCGTTCCGGCGCTATGGGCGATGCCGGCATTGCCATTTCTGCCGACGGCAACGCCATGCACTTCAACCCGTCCAAACTGGTTTTCGCCGACGATCAAATCGGGGTTTCCGCAACCTACACGCCGTGGTTGCGTGCGCTTGGGCTCAACGACGTGTACCTGGCTTACCTGACCGGTTTTTACAAAATTGACGAATTTCAGACGCTGGGCATGGGCCTGCGTTATTTTTCTTTAGGCAGCATCCAGTTTACCGACCCCAACGGACAACCCCTGAATACCGGCCGGCCCAACGAATTTGAAGTAGCCGCCGCGTATGCCCGGAAACTGGCCGATAACTTTTCCGCCGCCGTTTCCGCCAAATTCATCTACTCCAACCTTGCCGCAGGCAACATCGTCAATGGAGAAACCATCGAACCCGGGATCGCCGGAGCAGCGGATTTCTCCCTGACCTACAAAGCCCCCATCCAGACGCGCCAGGGCGATTCCGAACTCACCCTCGGCTTGGCCCTCACCAATATCGGCTCTAAAATTACGTACACCAACAACAAGTTCAGGGATTTCCTCCCCGCCAACTTCGGCCTGGGTGCAGCCTGGACCCTCAACTTCGACGACTTCAACAAGATCACGTTTACGACCGACGTCAACAAGCTGCTGGTTCCCACCCCATGCCAGGGGTTGGATTGCGATCTCAACGGCGACGGGAACCCCGATTTCAAAGATGAATCCCCCATTGGCGCGATCCTCTCCTCCTGGGGCGATGCGCCGGAAGGCTTTAGCGAAGAACTCCGGGAACTGATGTACTCCGTAGGCGCCGAATATTGGTACAGCGACCAGTTTGCCGTGCGCGCCGGCTATTTCAACGAACACCGCCAGAAGGGAAACCGGAAGTTCTTCTCCGTAGGATTGGGATTGAAATACAATATCTTCGGCTTGAACTTCTCGTACCTGGTCCCAACCACCAACCAGCGCAACCCGCTGGACAATACATTGCGGTTCTCTTTGCTGTTTGATTTCGCTGCCCTGGCCGGGGAATAAACCGATGAAACGGTCTTTTAAAACAGGGGCTGTCTCAAAAGGTCAATCTTTGCCACCGGCATGAAATTTTATTTCTTTTTGATCAATAAAAATTGCGAATTTTTATTTGAATCGAAAGAAACTATCTTTGGCCGCCAGGGGAAAACGTTGAGGCCCTGTTTTAAAAGCGCTGCAAGCCGATAAGCCGGATTTTGTCGGTCTTCGCGTTTGCGAAAACGCCCTATCATTTATCTAGCCCCGGCCTCGCGACCGGGGTCCATCTGCCTACCCCCCCCGACATTCCTTACGGAAAACAAAGCGAGCAACCCTGCTCAGGCAAACCTGAATCGGGGTGTACCTGGCATTTCAACCCACAAGGTTTATCCCCCTCCGGCATTGCTGTCGGACGGCGTGCGCTCTTACCGCACGTTTTCACCTGTACCCCGGCCGGAGCCGGGGAAGTCTAGTTTCTGTGACCCTATCTGTTCCCGGTTCTGCAACCGGGACCCATCCGTTAGATGGTGTGGCGCTCTGCGTTGTCCGGACTTTCCTCATTTCCGCCGGAGGCGGAACCGCGATAGGGTAGCTTGCAGCGGGCTAAAGGTAGTGCAAAAAAACGGAGTATATCAAGGAGGGGTTCCCGAAGCGCAGCAACCCGGAGGGCCATTTTTCGTATACGGTGTTGTACAACTATGAAAACAACCCGGAGATCAGGCGGCTGGGCACTTGTTATCCTGTGGATAACTGGTTTGGTATTGCCTGCGCTCGCAGGCTACCCCTGGTTGTTTTGTCCTTCTGCGAAGTTTGGTTTGGGATTGCATGTGGCCGGGCTTGCTGTAGTGGCGCTGATTACCTGGCAGCCTCTGAACGCGTGGATCAGCCGCCGCCCCTGGCCTGCGCTCGGTCTGCTTTTGGGTGCGCTTGGGGTCATGGTATGGGCAGCTTCCCGGGTATTACACCATCCTGCAGTAGCGAAACTCCCGTTGCTGGCGCCCGAATTTGGGGAATCGCCAGCCCCGGATGGATTCTGGCGGGCTTGGCCGGGCTGTTCTGGTGGGTCGCGCTCTTGCATAAAGCTCCCGCCCCGGCATGGCCCAAATGGGTTGCAGGCCTGGTTTTTCCCTTACTGGCTGCGGCGGCCCTGGCCGGGTTTCTGTCCGGCCTGCGGTTTTTAGTCACTACCGCCACCCATGGCGTCGCATACGAGAACCTCCTGCAAGCAGGGATGTCCGGGTGGACCGTTTTTCTGATCGCAGGATTGGGGCTGCAAAATCTGTATCTTTTTTCCCAATGGGCGCTTCAGGCTATGCGGGCACGAAGCCCGGAGTTGCCGGCCCGGGTGCTGTTGTTCGCTGTGGTATCTTCGGTCATGCTGATTCCGTCGGTTTCCGGCTGGACGGGGTTATCGCCTGTACCGGCAGCCCTTTTTGGATTCAGTTACCTGCTCCTGTTCGATCTTTTTCTGGACTACCGCAACAGCGGCCTGGCGTGGTCGCTGGTCTGGGCACTGTTTTTTGCCCTCCTGAGCGCTGCGATGATCGCCCGCTACCGCCAGGAAAAAGATATACGGGTTCTGCAGGATCGCGCCCAAAAAGCCCTTTCCGAAGGGCTCCCGCAAGAAAAAAAACCCACCAATCGCCTATACGTCTTTTTTTTAGAGAAAAAGGGACGGAAGGCGCCTGGAACATGGCTTGGGTCGAAAAAGGCCGCCTGGTTCAGGTCGTGGGCGCCCCCAACACCCGTTTGGCGAAGACATTTGGCCAGGCTGCCCGTCTTCCAGGCAAGGCGTATTCGTTTCTTCCCCCAAAAAAGGCTCTGGGCAACCGCGTTATTTCTTCCGGAATAAGCACAGAACGGGCGTCCGTGTGGGTAGGGAACCAGAGAGGAACCTGGGTTTACGCAGATCAAAAACGCCCGGGCATCCTGCCGCTTCTGGCGCTTTCTTCGCTTTTCTTCCTCGGTTTGCTTGTCCTGACAGCCTTTCTGGCTTGGGCTAACCGGAAGTGGGGTTTCCTGCCGGAAGCCACTACCCTGCCCTTTCCCTGGAGTTCCCGGTTTCGGAACCGCTTGCAGCGGGCGGTCCTTGCCATCGTGCTCGTCCCGATTGTTTTGTTTACAGCGATTTCCATTCCTTATTTCCGTCTTGCCGCCATTCAGGACCAGGAAAACCGCATCATCCAACGGGCGAACGATGCCCGGCAGACAGCCGTGCAGGCAGTCCGGCCAGGGACTGATAGCTCGCTGACCAGCCTTTTAAACCGGCTCTCCGTGTATTACGATCTGGATTTTGACCTTTACGATACCCGAACGGGAGCGCTCCTGGCTTCTTCTCATTTAGCCCTTTACGAAAAGGGACTCAAGAGCAAAACAATGCCCCCGGGAGGTCATGAACGCGCTGACGAAGGAGGAACCAGCCCTTTTTGTTTCCGAAAAGGAATGGTTGCCCTCCCTGGAATATCAAGCTTTACCTGCCGGTCTCCTTACAGGGAACTGCCGCCCCGCTCATCCTGGGCGTCCCTTTTCAATCAGCGGAAGATTTGGTAAGCCCGGCTTTACAGGAATTTTTTGGCTCTATTTTGATGGTTTCCGTTTTCCTGCTGCTGATCACCGGTAGCGCCGCCATGCTGCTGGCCAACCAGCTCACCGCTCCCTTGCTCCAAATCAGCGAGCACCTCCGGACGATGAAGATCGGAGGCAATCAATACCTCCCCAACCCGGGGAAAGACGACGAAATCGGAGCGTTGGTCGCCGCGTATAATGCCGCCGTCCAGCAGGTTGAAGCCAGTGCCGAACAACTCCGGCTTACCGAACGCGAAAAAGCCTGGAGGGAAATGGCCAAACAGGTGGCCCATGAGATCAAAAACCCGCTAACCCCTATGAAGCTCAGCATTCAATATCTGCTTCATGCCTATCGCCAGCAGCCGGAAAAAATCGGCCAGCTTCTCCCTAACGCCGCCCAAACCCTTACCGAGCAAATCGACGGACTGGCGCAAATCGCCACCGCGTTTTCCCATTTCGCCCAAATGCCCGCCGCAGAAAACGAACGCTTCCTTCTCGCAGAAGCGATTCAGGCTTCGGTAGGGCTATTTAGCCCCCAGATAGGGATTGCTTTTGTTCCTCCGGAGGAACCGGTCTGGGTCGTAGCAGACAAAAAGCAAGTCGTCCGGGTATTTAACAATTTGCTGAACAACGCCATGCAAGCCATTCCCCAGGAGCGGGCGCCGACGATTTCGATTTCCATGACCCACGACGCGCATTGGGCGACCGTCCGGGTGACGGATAACGGGTTGGGGATACCGGATTCGGTGCGGGATAAGGTGTTTTCCCCCAACTTCACGACCAAGTCTTCCGGAATGGGCCTTGGCCTGGCCATGTGCAAAAATATGATCCAGCAGGCTGGCGGAAGGATCTATTTCGAAACGGAACAGGGCATGGGAACAACGTTTTTCGTGGAGCTTCCCACCAATTAGAAGTATGCCCAAAACCTATTCCATCTAATTTTGTTACCCCATGCAAAAAGCACTTGGCGTTGAAAATAGGTATCATTGGCGCCGGCGTTGCCGGACTCGCCGCAGCGGCAAGGCTTGCCGCCCAGGGGAATGAAGTAGACGTGTACGAATCGAATGCATACCCTGGAGGTAAAATGGCAGAACTCCGGATGCACGGATACCGGTTTGATGCGGGCCCGTCCCTGTTTACCATGCCCCGTTACGTCGACGAAATCTTTGAATCCGCCGGAGAAGACCCGGCGGCCTGGTTCAGCTACCAACGCCTGCCTGTGGTATGCAATTACTTCTGGGAAGACGGAACCCGGCTTTCGGCCCACGCCGATCCCGGGGATTTCGCCAGAGAAGCTGAAAACACGCTTGGAGTGCCCGCAGGCAAAGTGCTTGCGGCCCTGGCAGACAGCCGAAAAAAGTACGAACTTACCGGCAGGATTTTTTTGGAAAAGTCCCTGCATCTGCTCCGGACCTGGACCTCAGCGAAGGTAGCAAAAGCCATGCTCCGGATACCCGGGCTCGACCTGTTCACCACTATGAACGCGGTCAACGAGCGGCATCTCGGCCACCCCAAGCTCGTGCAGCTGTTCAACCGGTACGCTACCTATAACGGGTCAAACCCTTACAAAACACCGGGGCTCCTCACCATCATCCCCCATTTTGAGCATCACATTGGCGCCTACTACCCTCAGGGAGGAATGTATGCGATTGCGCAAAGCCTGTACCGCCTTGCCCTAAGCAAAGGCGCAAGGTTCCATTTTGAAACGCCGGTGACGGCTATCCGGGTAGAGAACGGGAAAGCGATCGGGCTGGAAGTGAACGGCGCCGATCAACCCTTCGACCGGATCGTCAGCAATATGGATGTGTTCTTCACCTATCGGCGTCTGCTGTCCGATCAGCCCCAGCCGGAACGCACCCTCCGGCAGGAAAAATCCACCTCGGCGCTGATCTTTTACTGGGGGATTAAACGGAGCTTTCCCGAACTGACAATGCACAACATTTTCTTCAGCGATAACTACCGCGAAGAATTCGACCTGTTGAACAAAGGCCAGGTGTCGGACGACCCGACGATCTACGTCAACCTCACGTCCAAACACAGTCCGGAAGACGCGCCCCCGGGGTCGGAAAACTGGTTTGTGCTGGTCAATGTGCCTTACCATTCCGGACAGGACTGGGATCAGATCATTGCCCGCACCCGAACGAATGTACTGCAAAAGCTCAGCCGCATGCTCCAAACCGATATAGAGGCGCTGATTGAATGCGAAGACCGGCTGGACCCGCGGACGATTGAAAGCAGGACTTCGTCGCATTTAGGCGCCCTCTATGGAACCAGTTCCAACAATCGGATGGCTGCTTTTTTGCGGCATCCCAATTTCAGCTCCCGGATAAAAAACCTGTACTTTTGCGGAGGAAGCGTTCATCCGGGGGGCGGCATCCCCCTCTGCCTGATGTCGGCCAAACTGGTGCATGAACGCATTCAGGAATCAAATTAAACAAACGCATTATGGCCAGCCTTTTTCGTCATTCCCCGGCGCCTGGATTCCTGCCTGCTCCTTTGCAGCAGCCGGAAGGGATGGCTATTGCCATCCTGTCGATCTTATACGCCGTCGGGGTCGCCGGCGTATTGCTGCCGATACATCCGGATTTCATTTTCTTAACGCCGTTGAATCTGTTGGTCTCCTTGGCGGTGATGCTTGGATTTCACCAGGGATGGAGCAGCCGGTTTGTGGGTTATCTGGGGATCTGTTTCGCGGTGGGCTTTGGAGCGGAAGTATACGGCGTTCAAACCGGCCGGTTGTTTGGCGCCTATACCTACGGAGAAGTGCTTGGGTTTAAGGTCTTGGAGACCCCTTTGCTCATCGGCGTCAACTGGGTTTTGGTAACCTATTCGGCAGCAGCAGCCGTTTGGGCCGTTTTTCCCAAGCTTCCCCGGTTGGCGGGAAGCGCGCTAGCGGCAGGGGCCATGGTCCTGCTCGACGTCCTGAGTGAACCCGACGCGATCCAATACGGGTTCTGGACCTGGGAGAACGGCGACGCCCCCATGCAGAACTATCTGGGCTGGTTTTCGGTAGCGCTTCCCCTCCAGGTCCTGCTTGGGGCGTGGATCGGTCCGGTGAAAAACAACGTGGCCGTTGCACTGTTTATCTTGCAAGGGTTGTTTTTTGCACTTATCTGATTTTGTTATTAAATTTTAAACGCGATGCTTGTTGTCCTTTATACGCTGATTACGCTCGCCACCATTCTGGTTATGGAATTCGTCGCCTGGAGCGCCCACAAATACCTGATGCACGGATGGCTATGGGTGTGGCACGAAGACCACCACAAACCCCATCACGAGAAACACGGTTTTTTCGAGAAAAACGACCTGTTCTTCCTCGTATTTGCTATCCCGAGCGCCGTTTCCTATATGGTTGGCCTGGCAACGCCCCAACGGTGGCTGCTATTTGTAGGGATCGGCATTTCGATCTATGGATTGATCTATTTCCTCATCCACGACGTATACATCCACCGGCGCTTCAAGTGGTTTAAGCAGTTGGACTCCCCATATTCCAGAGCCATTCTGAGAGCCCATGGCAGCCATCATACCAAAACCGGCAAAGAAGACGGGGAAAGCTTTGGCTTGCTGCTCGTCCACCCCAAGTATTTCCGTAAACGGAAGGAGTGGGCTGGGGCAAAGCAGATGGAAAACCGCTCCTGAATGCAGAAGGCCGCCCCAAACCGTTGCCTCGAATTGTAGGGGAACGAAGGCGGCCCCCGGGGGCCGCGGGGGCCCCGCCGACCGGGCCCCGGGGGCAGGGGGGGGAACCCCCCCCGGAACCGGGCCCCCGGCGGGGGCCGGGCGGCGGGGGGCTTACTTGCGTATCTTTCGCGATAAAATCAGATGTAACCTAGTCGTGGCATCCAACAACGAAAAACTTCTCGATACGGTAGGCCAGGCATTTCGGGCAGAATTGCCGGAATTTTCCTCTATGGACGAGTACCTGGACTTTCTCATTCCCAAAGTTCGCCCCTGGGGAGAAGATCTGCGGGAGGAGAAACACTACGTCAACCGTGCCTGGCTGGAATTTCAGGACGACGATCAGTTTCACGACATCGTGCTTCATTTTTTCAACGAAGAAGGAGAATACCTTCGATCGGAAAATGGCGATGTCAGTACGGGGCACTGGAGGTATCTCGAATCGGCCAATAAATTCCTGATTGACCACGGAGATACGGAACTGTACGACTTGGCCTATATGGACAAAAACTTCTTTATCCTTAAAAAACACGGCGAACAGGAGCGGTTTGGGAAAGCCAAGTATTTTGTGCTGGCACATGAGCCGCTGGCGAAAAAGCTGGAATGGAGAGACCTCATGGACTTGCTGTACAATACCTTTCGCAGCAACAACCAGTTTTATTTCGTCCTGGCGTTAATCGTTTTATTCGTAGTAGCCCTTATCCTGATTTTATCGGTGGGATAATAGTTACCCGAACCCCGAGCTTAACCCTTGCAGGGCTTCCCGATAGCGGTTAAATACGGTAGATTTGGAAACGAAGCCCAAATATTTCCCGTCTGCTGTCACGGGCAGGTTCCAGGCGCCATGCGCTTCGAACAAGCGCATCACCCGGTCCATCGAATCCGCCGCCTGAAGAACCGCCGGAGGCTGGTGTGCCAAATCGCGGACCAGCACCCGCTCATATAGCTCGGGTTTAAACATCAGCTCGCGCACGTCGTCCAGCAGCACAATTCCCGCAAACAGCCCTTTCTCATCGACCACAGTGAATACGTTGCGCCTGGAATGGGCGATGATCTTGACCATTTCCCCCAAGTTGCTGGTAGGCGAAAGGATGGAAAAATCCGTCTCCAGCATATCCGTGAGCCGCAGATGCTTTAATATGACCAGGTCCTGCTTATGGGGAGGAACCCAAAGCCCTTTTTGGAAAAGTTCTCGGGTATGCATCGCGAAAGGCTCGAAATAGTACGAAACAAAGTACGATATAGCGGAGACCAACATCAGGGGGACGAAAAGCGAATAACCTCCGGTTACCTCTGCGATGAGGAAGATGCCGGTTAGAGGCGATTTAAAAACCCCGCTCAGGATGCCGGCCATGGCGACGCCGATGTAGTTATTCTCTTCCAGAATCACCCACCCCATTTCATTAATGCCGTGAGAAAACACAAAGCCGAGCGTGGATCCGATCACCATACTTGGCGCAAAAATACCTCCGTTTCCTCCGCTGTTGATCGTCACCGAAGTGGCGATAATTTTCAGGAACATGACAACAGCGACAAACCCAAGGACGACCCAGGTATTCCGGGAATACGCATAAAACAAACTATGCCCGAGCACTTCGCGAAATTCTCCCTGTAAGAGCAGGTTAACGGTATCGTACCCTTCTCCGAACAAAGGCGGAAAAAGAAAGATCAGCCCCCCCAGGATCAGGCTCCCCACCGCAATCCGGACATAAGGCTTGGCGATTTTCCCCAGCGCATCGCGCGTTTTGGCATTCATGCGCATCATATACACGGAAAGGAGTCCGCAAAGCGCGCCCAGGAGCATGAAAAAAGGCACGTCTGTGATCGTCCAGGTACTGGAAGGCAGGAAAAACAACTGCTCGTAGTACAAGGACCTGCCCACCACTGTACCCGTGGCGGCGGCGATCAGCAGAGGGATAAACGACTCGATGGAGGCTACCCCGGGAAGCAATACTTCAAAGGCGAAAAGCACGCCTGCTACCGGGCTATTGAAGATCGAAGCGATGCCCGCTGCAG
The DNA here is from genome assembly GCA_016713275.1 of Haliscomenobacter sp. GTDB lineage: Bacteria > Bacteroidota > Bacteroidia > Chitinophagales > Saprospiraceae > JADJPL01. The sequence continues at coordinate 549,415 of JADJPL010000003.1, read as the reverse complement.
CCCCGCAAGCCAGAAACAGGGTTTCCTGTTTTCTCCCCGCTCGGAAGATCCGGGCCAGGCTGGCGCCAATAGCCGCTCCGGTGCGGACGATGGGCGCTTCCATCCCAACGGAACCGCCAAACCCAACGGTGAGCGACGTGGTCACCACATGAGAGTAGATTTCATGCCTGGGAATGTGGATGCGTTTGGAAGAAATAGCATGAACCAGAGGGGAAAGGCCTGTGGAAAAAGGCTTGCGCAGTACCCGGCGGAGGTAAAAGGTCGTGACGGCAATGCCGACTCCCGGGAGGATAAAAAACCCAATATTACCCGCAGCCGGATTACCTCCATAGACCCAGTCCCGCACGGTATGCGTGCTCCATTTCAGGACCACAGCGACTAATCCGGCAACGAGGCCGATCGCCACGCTCACTAAGATCTGGTGGTTTCGCTGATGCAGGCGATCAGCGATCCATTGCCAGAACCTTCCCAGCCGCTTGCGATGCAGCCGGTACCAAACTGGCCATTTAGAAAACGTCATTTGTTTATCCTAGCCCCGCAGCACCCGGAACATCGTTTCTCCGATCCGCGCCGGGGAACTCACTACGTGGATTCCACATGCTTCCATGATGCGCATTTTGGCGGCAGCCGTATCGTCTGCACCGCCAATGATAGCGCCGGCGTGGCCCATTTTGCGGCCCTTAGGAGCCGTCTGCCCAGCGATAAACCCAACAACAGGCTTGGTTCCGTGGGCTTGTACATACCGCGCCGCTTCCGCTTCCATGCCGCCGCCGATTTCGCGCCGATCATGATGATTCCTTCAGTTTCCGGGTCGTTCATCAGCAACTCAACCGCCTCTTTGGTCGTGGTACCGACGATGGGGTCGCCGCCAATGCCAATGCAGGTCGATTGGCCCAGCCCGATACGGGTGATCTGATCAACCGCTTCGTAGGTGAGCGTGCCAGACCGGGAAACGATCCCGATGGTTCCTTTGCGGTGAATGAAGCCGGGCATGATGCCGCATTTCGCTTCATCCGGAGTGATGACGCCGGGGCAGTTAGGCCCAATCAAGCGGCAGTTGCGGTCGCTGATATACGATTTCACCTTGACCATGTCCTGAACCGGAATCCCTTCCGTGATGCAAATGATGACCTTGATTCCTGCATCGGCGGCCTCCATAATGGCGTCGGCCGCAAAAGCCGGCGGAACGAAGATCACAGAAGTATCTGCGCCTGCCTGTTCGACGGCATGCTGTACCGTATTGAAAACCGGCCGGTCGAGGTGAAGCGTACCTCCTTTACCCGGGGTGACGCCTCCCACCACGTTGGTGCCGTATTCGATCATTTGCGTGGCATGAAAGGTACCCTCTTTCCCGGTATATCCCTGGACGATGATCCGGGAGTGTTTATTGACAAGAACTGACATGAGCGAAAGTAGTTTTTTGTATAGCTGAATTAGTCCTTCTTTTCTTCGATAATAAAGACATCTTCTCCCTGCTTCTTCATGTAGTAGCGCTCGCGGGCAAATTTTTCGCCGTTGGTCTGGAGGTTTTGCCGGTCGCGCTCCGCCTGTTCAATTTTTTCGTGGTAATAAGCTTTTTCAGCCTCCAGCTTGTTAAGGGTCCGTTGCAGTCTCCACTGCGTAACCACATCGTGCTTGTCAATAAAGATCATCCAAAAGAAGAAAAAGGCCAGCACGAGGAAGTAGCGGTTTCTGAAAGGAGGCGGAATCAAATCCAGCAGAGGTTGAAAAAGCTTATACATTCCTTAGGGATTTTCCTCAAAGTTAGGACTTTTTCCGGAAGATATCCCAGCCGGGGAAGATCGCTGTTTCGTCCAGTTCCTCTTCGATGCGCAGCAACTGGTTGTACTTGGCGATCCTGTCGGAGCGGGAAAGCGACCCCGTTTTGATCTGACCGGTATTCAGTGCCACAGCCAGGTCGGCGATGGTCGTGTCTTCGGTTTCGCCAGAGCGATGGCTCATCACGGAAGAGTAGCTGTTCCGGGTAGCCATTTGCACGGCCTGGATGGTTTCAGTCAGGGTGCCGATCTGGTTGACCTTGATCAGGATGGAGTTGGCAATGCCGAGATCGATCCCTTTTTTGAGCAGTTTGGTGTTGGTCACGAACAAGTCGTCGCCTACCAGTTGGATTTGGCTTCCCAGGGCGCGGGTCAGTTCAGCCCATCCGTTCCAGTCGTCCTCTGCCAGACCATCTTCGATAGAATAGATGGGGTACTTGCTGGTCCAATCCTTCCAGAAAGCGACCATATCGGACGAAGAAAGCTTTTCGCCGCTGGATTTCTTGAAATGATAAACGCCTTCTTCTTCGATAAAGAACTCGGAAGAAGCGGCGTCCATAGCAAGTACGAGATCTTCGCCGGGGCGGTATCCTGCCGCCTCGATGGCTTGGAGGATGGTTTCGATCGCCTCTTCATTGGATTTCATGTTGGGGGCAAAGCCGCCTTCGTCGCCGACGTTGGTGGAGTAGCCTTTTTTCTTCAGCACGCTCTTGAGGTGGTGGAACACCTCGGCGCCCATGCGCAGGGCATCGGAGAAAGTAGAGGCGCCTACGGGCATGATCATGAATTCCTGGAAGTCGATGCTGTTGTCGGCATGCGAACCTCCGTTGAGGATATTCATCATCGGAACGGGAAGGGTGCAGGCATTCACGCCGCCGAGGTAGCGGTACAAGGGGAGGCCGGATTCTTCTGCGGCTGCTTTGGCTACCGCGAGGGAAACGCCGAGAATGGCGTTGGCGCCCAGCTTGGATTTATTTTCGGTGCCGTCCAGGTCGATCATCATCTGATCGATAAAGACCTGGTCAAACACATCGGTCTCCAGAAGTTCGTCAGCGATCACTTCGATCACATTTTCAACGGCTTGCAAGACCCCTTTGCCCATGTACTGGGAGGCGTCGTCGTCGCGGAGTTCGACCGCTTCGTGTTTTCCGGTGGAGGCTCCGGAAGGAACGGCCGCACGGCCGAAATACCCTTCTTCGGTAATCACTTCCACTTCAACGGTAGGATTCCCTCTGGAATCCAGGATTTGCCGGGCGTGAACATCGATAATGGAACTCATCGTGGTCCTGGTGTTTAAAAGTTTGGAAAGTAGTTTATTGCATCAGATGGATGAACTGATCAAAAAGGTACCGGGCATCGTGGGGCCCAGGGGAAGATTCGGGGTGATACTGCACCGAGAACGCTTTCTTGTTTTTCACCCGAATGCCCTCGATCGAATCGTCATTGAGGTTGACATGGGTAATTTCCACCTCGTCCGCGCGCGCTCTCACCGCGTTGGGGTCGACGCCAAAGCCGTGGTTTTGGCTGGTAATTTCACAGTGTCCGGTGATCACGTTTTTCACCGGGTGGTTGATTCCCCGGTGGCCGTGGTGCATCTTGAACGTCGGAATATCCAATGCCAGGGCCAGGAGTTGGTGCCCCAGGCAAATCCCGAACAACGGCTTGTCTTCCTTCAGAATCGCCTTGGCGGTAAGGACCGCATAATCCATGGCCGCCGGGTCGCCGGGGCCGTTCGAGAGGAAATAGCCATCGGGGGCGAAGGCTTTCAATTCTTCCGGAGGCGTTTTAGCGGGAAAAACCTTGACAAAGCACCCGCGCTCCGTCAGGCAGTCCAGGATATTTTGCTTGATCCCGAAATCGAGCGCAGCGACTTTCAAGGGGGCGGAAGGATCTCCGGCGGTATAGGCTTCCTGCGCGCTCACTTTGGAGGCTAGTTCAAGCCCCGCCATAGAGGGCACCCGGTTCAGTTGCTCCTGGAGCGATTCGATATCCGTGATTTCGGAAGAGATGATCGCGTTCATAGCGCCTTTGCTGCGGATATGGCGCACGATGGCGCGGGTATCCACATCGGAGATACCGACAAGCTGCTCTTCTTCGAAATAATCCTGAATGGAGAAATCGGCCTGGTGGCGGGAAAAGGGAACGGTAAAGTTTTTGCAGATCAGCCCGGCAATCTTAATCGCACCGGACTCTACTTCTTCCTTTTTAGCGCCGTAGTTACCGATATGCGCATTGGTGGCCACGAGCAATTGTCCAAAATAAGAAGGGTCGGTAAAAATCTCCTGATAGCCGGTCATTCCGGTGTTAAAGCAAATCTCCCCGGTTGTCGTCCCGATCTTTCCGGCTGCTTTTCCGTGAAAAACCGTTCCATCTTCCAGGAGGAGCACCGCGGGGGTGTACGTCAGATCATTCATTTGCGGCATGGGCCAAAGCACAATTTGGGTCATAAGAAAAACTCGCGGGAATCAAAGAACACGGCTGGGAAAAACAGCAGGGAACACCGCGAGCCCAAAACCGGTGCAAAGATAGGATTAAAAGGTGGAAAGGTGGGAGGAAAATAAACGCAGATTGCATTATGGGAGGAAGGGCAATTATTCCGTCCACCACCGGTAATAAAACCAAAGGGGACTGTCTCAAAAGACCACTCTTTGCCTCCGGCATGAAATTTTTTTTTCTTGCTGCCTTGGGCAAAAACCGTCTTTTGGAACAGCCCCCTTGTATCTGGGAAAGGATAATCTATTGATTATTCCTTGTCTTTCTTGTCTTCTTCTGTCGTTTCGGCGGCAGGTTGATCGGCTGCATCCGTTGCAGGCTCAATCGCTTCCTCTGCAGCGTCTACGATTTCCTCTTCTACAGCAACTACCGGCGCCGTCTCTGCCGGCTTAGCGGTAGTCGTCGCTTTGCCGCCGCGGCGTCCGCGCCGTTTGGAAGCAGCAGTTTTTGCCCCTGCTTTATCCGTTTGGTACACGTCGTTGAAATCCACGAACTCGATCATCGCCATTTCTGCACCGTCGCTTTTCCGGAAACCGATTTTGATGACGCGGACATACCCGCCCGGGCGGTCGCCCACTTTTTCGCGAACCGTGCTGAACAGTTCTTTGATCGAGTCTTTGTTTTGGAGGTAGCTAAAGACCACCCGACGGTTGTGCGTGGTGTCGTCTTTTGATTTGGTGACCATAGGCTCGATGTACTTGCGCAATTCGCGCGCTTTAGCCAAGGTCGTGGTGATGCGCTTGTGCTCGATCAGGGCGCTGGCCATATTGGCCATCAGCGCTTTCCGGTGGGCCGCCTTCCGGCCAAGAGGATTGACTTTGTTACCGTGATTCATGACGATTTAAAATAAGCTTCGCAACACCGCGTCCGGGCCTTTTGGGTTATGGCTGCCCCTCCGGATGCCGGTTATTGCAAGATGAAATGATTCCGGCGGCTTAGCCAATATCCGCAGCCGGAAACCGATCTGTTATTCTTCGTCGAGCTTGTACTTGGACAGGTCCATCCCGAAGGTCAGGCCTTTATCCTGGAGCAGCTCTTCAATTTCTACCAAAGATTTTTTACCGAAGTTCCTGAATTTCAGCAACTCGTGGGTGTCGTACTGCACTAGCTCAGCCAGGGTATTGATCTTGGCGGCTTTGAGGTAGTTATAGGCACGAACCGACAGGTCGAGGTCTTCCAGGGAAGTTTTCAGCAGCTTGCGCATGTGGAGGATGTGCTCGTCCACGATGTTGTCTTCCCTGCTGGAAGCGTCGTCAAAGGTGATGTTCTCGTCTGTGATCAGCATCAGGTGCTGGATCAGGATGCGGGAAGCCTCCTTGATCGCGTCTTCGGGGTGGATGGTGCCATCGGTTTTCACTTCGATGGTAAGCTTCTCGTAGTCGGTACGCTGACCAACCCGGGTATTTTCCAGGCGGTAGGCAACGTTTTTGATCGGGGTGTAGATCGCGTCGACCGGGATCACGCCGATGGGCGCATCCTTCGGCAGGTTTTCGTCTGCGGGGACATAGCCCCGGCCCTTGGAGATCGTCAGCTCGACTTCGAGGTTGACGAAAGGTTCCATGGTGCAGATATGGAGGTCGGGGTTCATGACGCGGAACACGTTGGTGTGGGCCTCAATGTCTTTCGCCACGAATTCATCCTTGCCGGTGATGGTCAGGTAGATCTTGTCGGCGGCATTGTCGTCGTCGGAGATCATTTTTTTGAGCCGGACCTGCTTGAGGTTGAGGATGATCTCTACGACATCTTCCACGACGCCCTGGATGGTGGCAAATTCATGCTCTACCCCGGCAATACGGACCGCAGAGATGGCATAGCCTTCCAGGGAAGAAAGGAGGATGCGGCGCAGGGAGTTGCCAATAGTTTGGCCGAAGCCCGGTTCGAGGGGTTTAAATTCAAAAAGCCCTTCAAAATCGTTTGACTTTTGCATCACGATTTTATCAGGCTTCTGGAAATTGAGAATGCTCATATGCTGTTGATCTGGAATTGATGAGGAAAGAAGACAGCGGACCGAACAATCTAAGCGGAAATACGCCCCGGTTGGAGCCGGGACGTATCGTGTATTATTTCGAATATAATTCGACGATCAGCTGTTCGTTGAGTTTTTCAGGGATCTGGTCGCGGGAGGGGTATTCCAGGAACTTACCTTCCAGTTTGTCGGGGTTGAATTCCAACCAACCGAATCGCCTGTTGTCGTTTTTGGAATGCACGCTGCCCTGGATGGCGACCAAGCCCTGAGATTTTCCGCGCACGGACACCATGTCGCCCGGGCGCAAGGAGAAGGACGGGATGTTGGTCAGCACGCCATTCACGACGATATGCTTGTGGGTTACGAGCTGGCGGGCAGCGTCGCGGGTAGGTGCGATGCCCAGGCGGAAGACCACGTTATCGAGGCGCGCTTCGAGTAATTGGAGCAACACTTCGCCGGTAACCCCTTTCTTGCTGGTCGCCCGTTCGAAGGTTTTGCGGAACTGCCGCTCCAGCACGCCGTAAGTGTACTTGGCCTTCTGCTTTTCCATGAGCTGCACGGCGTAGTCGGAACGCTGTTTGCGTTTACGCGTTTGGCCGTGCTGGCCGGGAGGGAACTTGCGGCGTTCGAAGTACTTGTCGAAGCCATAGATCGCTTCACCGAACGATCTGGCCTTCTTTGTCTTTGGACCTGTATATCTTGCCATTGTCCTGTTTCTTTTTCTTTAGATTAGACTCTTCTGCGTTTAGGCGGGCGGCAACCGTTGTGCGGGACCGGAGTGACGTCTTTGATCCGGGATACCCGGATGCCGGAGGCGTCGATAGCGCGGATAGCGGCTTCGCGTCCGGAACCCGGTCCTTTGACGAAGACTTCGGCGGTGCGCATGCCCGCGTCGTAAGCTGTTTTAGCGGCGTCGTTTGCAGCTACCTGAGCTGCATAAGGGGTATTTTTCTTGGAACCGCGGAAACCAGCCTTCCCGGCAGACGCCCAGGAAATCACCTGTCCCTGCTTATTGGTGATGGAAACGATAATATTATTGAAGGTAGCCTGTACATAAGCAAACCCTTCCGGGTCTACCTTTACGTTTCTTTTCTTTACTTTTTTAGTTGCCTTTGCCATTACCCTGGTTTATAAAAATGAAAAACAACGCGATTGATGGTGAAGCAATTCCGGATTACTTGGTTGCCTTCTTCTTGTTTGCCACCGTTTTACGCTTTCCTTTACGGGTACGCGCATTGGTCCGGGTACGCTGACCGCGCAGCGGCAACCCTTTTCGGTGACGCAGGCCCCGGTAGCAGGCAATATCCATTAACCGCTTGATATTCAGTTGAACCTCGGTGCGAAGTTCCCCCTCGGTTTTGAAATCCGTAGTGATGATGCGGGAGATCTCCCGGATGTTTTCATCCGTCCAATCTTCCACTTTTACATTCTCATCAATGCCCGCCGTGTCGAGAATATGCTTTGCAGAGGAATGGCCAATCCCGAAGATGTAGGTTAGCCCAATTACTCCGCGTTTATGTCTTGGCAAATCGATACCAGCAATACGTGCCATGGTTAGACTTCTTTTTTAAGTTGCGATTACCCCTGACGCTGCTTCAGCTTGGGGTTTTTCTTATTGATGATATAAACCTTACCCTTCCTGCGCACAATCTTGCAGTCGGCGGTTCTCTTTTTTACGGATGCTCTGACTTTCATGGTCCTCTGTTTTGGCTTGCGTCTTCTTGTTATTTATAGCGGTAAATGATCCTTCCGCGGGTCAAATCATATGGGGACATTTCCACGGAGACTTTGTCGCCTGGCAGAATGCGGATGTAGTTCATACGCATTTTGCCGGAAATGGTGGCAATAATTTGATGGTCATTTTCGAGCCGGACGCGGAACATCGCATTGGACAAAGCCTCCTCGATTATCCCGTCCTGTTTGATCAAATTTTTTTTTCCCATAAAACGATTTTCGGAGTGCAAAGATAAGAAAGTTTGTGCTAAAGTACGGAGTTTGTCAAACAAAAAACTTTCTTTCTTTCATTCCTTAAGCAATAGCCGTTGTTAACCGGAGCGGCTGCAACTCCTGGTTTTGGAGGATCGCCTCTTCAATCACGCGGTGATCCGATAGAATATCCGCTTGTCCTTTGCGCACCCCAACGGTATGTTCGTAGTGCGCGGAAGGCAACTTGTCTTTGGAAATAACCGTCCATCCGTCCTTCAGGGTTTTAACTTCCTTCAGGCCCATATTCACCATGGGTTCGATGGCGAGAACCAGCCCTTCCTGCAGTTTCAGCCCGCGGCCGCGCTTGCCGTAATTCGGCACTTCGGGCTTTTCGTGGAGCTGGCGTCCTACGCCATGCCCCACCAGATCGCGGACGATCCCGTATTTATGTTTCTTTTCGACGAATTCCTGGATCGCGAAGCTAATATCCCCCAGGCGGTTTCCCGCCACCGCTTGTTCAATCCCCAGATACAGGGATTTTTCGGTAACGCGGCAAAGTTCCATGGCTTTTTCCGAAACGTTGCCTACGGGGAAGGTATAGGCGGCGTCTCCATAAAATCCGTTCCAGAGCACCCCGCAGTCAATAGAAACGAGATCGCCATCCTGGATCACCCGATCCTTTGAAGGGATTCCATGAACAACCTGCTCGTTGATCGAAATACAGAGCGTAGCGGGAAACCCGCGGTATCCTTTGAACCCCGGTACGGCGCCATGGTCGCGGATGAACTGCTCGGCTGCCTGGTCGAGTTCCCAGGTAGTGGCGCCGGGGCGAATCAGGCTTCCGGCATGAGCCAGAGACTGGCACACCAGAAGGCAGCTTGCCCGAATCAGCTCTATTTCGTCCGCAGTTTTATAATACACCATAAAGCGCTGTTCGTTAATCGGGTATTCGGTTGTTACATATTTGCTCCAATTCCCTGGAAGCGGCCGGTGCCCGTTCGGCCCTGAATGCGGCCCGATTTCACAAGCCCTTCGTAATGACGGGTAAGCAACTGGCTTTCAATTTGCTGGAGGGTATCCAGGATAACGCCTACGAGGATCAGCAAGCTGGTGCCCCCGAAGAAAATAGCAAACCCCTGGTTAACCCCGAAAGCCTTAGCGAATGCTGGAAGGATCGCGATAATCCCCAGAAAAACCGATCCGGGCAAGGTAACGCGGGTGGTGATCGCATCGATATACTCTGCAGTAGCCTGGCCCGGTTTGACGCCCGGAATAAACGCGTTTTGGCGCTTCAAGTGTTCGGCGTAGGTTTGCGGATTCACGACCAGCGCCGTATAGACATACGTAAACACGACGACGAGGAGGAAGTAGATCGCATTATAGGGGATCGACGTAAAGTCGTTCAAGGACCTTAAAATGGGGTTAGCGGCCAATCCGCTCCCATCGCGGCTGACAAACTGAGCGACGGTAGCCGGAAGGAACATCAGCGCCTGGGCAAAGATGATCGGCATAACCCCGGCAGCGTTCAATTTCAGCGGCATGTAATCGCGGGCGCCAGACTGAGGCACCGACCCGGCGTCGCGGCCCACCATGCGTTTGGCAAACTGGATGGGAATCCGGCGTACGGCCTGAATCACCATGATGTTCAGCATAATCACCACGAAAAGAATCGCCAGTTCAAGGACGAACAGCAGGAGCCGGTTATCGGAGACCTGAGACTGAAACTCAAAGAGGAACGCCCCGGGAAGCGAAGCGATAATCCCCACCATGATCAGTAAGGAAACCCCGTTGCCGATACCGCGGTCGGTAATGCGTTCTCCCAGCCACATGGCAAAAACGGTGCCTGCCGAGAGGATGATAATATTGGAGAACCAGAAAATCCCGGAAGGAAGGCCGGGGTCAACAGCGCCTGCGGTGGTGAGGTAAGTAAGGTATCCCCCGCTTTGCACCAGAGTGATGGCAACCGTGAGCAAACGCGTGATCTGATTTAATTTTTTGCGGCCGGATTCCCCTTCTTTTTGCTGGAGGCGCTGGAAGTAAGGCACAGCGAAGCCGAGCAACTGAATGATAATCGAGGAGGTGATATACGGCATGATCCCCAACGCAAAAATAGAGGCGTTGGTAAACGCGCCTCCGGTGAAGGTGTTGATCAAGCCGACCAGGTCCGTTGGAGCTCCGTTATCCGGGCGCTGGAGCCTGGAGGGGATTACCCCGGGAAGCACGATATAGGAGCCAACCCGGTAAACGGCGACCAGGGCCAAAGAAAAAAGAAGGCGGAAACGCAATTCTTTAATGCTCCAAATATTCCGAAGCGTCGTAATAAAACTTTTCATGATCCTGGATTAAACGAGTTGAACAGTACCCCCCAGTTTTTCAATGACTTCTTTAGCGGAAGCCGAAATGCCATGCACGCTAACGTTGAGTTTGGACGTCAACTCGCCGCGGCCAAGGACTTTAACTTTGTCCGTGCGCCGGATGTAACCTTTATCCCGCAGAACCGCCAAGTCAATCGTATCAAGCTGGAACTTGTCGGCGATGAATTGAAGTTGTTCCAGATTAAGCGGCACGTAGTGGATTTTGTTCAAACTCTTGAAGCCTATTTTCGGCAACCGCATCTGAAGCGGCATTTGGCCTCCTTCGAAGTGGCGCTTGAGCTTATGGCCGGCCCTGGCCTTGTCCCCTTTATGTCCGCGCGTAGCGGTACCTCCATGGCCGGAGCCTTGTCCGCGTGCAATTCGCTTCGATTTCTTTACGGCGCCGGCTGCAGGTTTAAGATTATGCAGTTCCATTGATTTTCTTTTTCCTGATGAACGAAAAACGTTTTGGCGAGGGCGGCCCTTATTCGGCGACCTCTTCCACGCTGATCAGATGATTGACTTTAGCGATCATTCCTTTGATCTGGGGCGTCACCTCTTTAACCACGGAGTGGCTGATCCGGCGAAGGCCCAAAGCTTTGATCGTGTCTTTCTGGCGTTTTGGCCGGTCGATAATGCTCCGGACCTGGGTAATTTTCACCTTAGCCATTGTCTGTTTCCTCTTTGAAGGTTAACAATTAATACGGCGCTCTGAAATCAGCCGTTAAACAGTTTTTCCATGGGCACGTTGCGCTGGCGGGAAACCTCTCCAGGTTCGCGGAGCAGCGAAAGCGCGTAAATGGTTGCTTTAACCACGTTGTGGGGGTTGGAAGACCCCTGGGACTTGGCCAAAACGTTGTGTACTCCGGCGATTTCCAGCACGGCGCGCATGGCGCCGCCTGCGATTACGCCGGTACCATCCGAAGCCGGTTTAATCAGGACGTTGCCCGATTTGAATTTCGCTTTGATGGCGTGAGGGATCGTTCCTCTATAAATTGGCACCTTGACGAGGTTTTTCTTGGCGTCGTCGATGGCTTTGGCGATCGCTTCGGACACGTCGCGGGCTTTACCCAACCCATGGCCTACGGTGCCATTGCCGTCGCCAACCACTACAATAGCCGCGAAGCTAAACGTGCGGCCGCCTTTGGTTACTTTGGCTACCCGATTGAGCTGAACCAGCTTCTCTTTGAGTTCGGTTTCGGCAGGTCTTACCCGGTTTGCACTTCTCTTATCCATTTTATGATCCGCTTGATTGAATTAGAAATTAAGCCCCCCTTCCCGGGCGCCGTCGGCCAAGGCTTTGACCCGGCCGTGATACAGGTATCCTCCGCGGTCGAACAGCACGGTAGTCACTTGCGCTTCGCGGCACCGTTCGGCGAGGCGTTGCCCAACAATTTTCGCCTGTTCCGTCTTGGGGATGTTTTTAGGCACATCGCCTTCGAGGGAAGAAGCGGCAGCGAGCGTATTTCCAGCCAGATCATCGATGACCTGCGCGTAAATGAACCGGTTGCTGCGGAAAATATTCAGACGCGGGCGAGCAGCGCTGCCTCTTACTTTTTTCCGGATGCGGAAATGAATCCGCTTTCGTTTGTTTTCTTTTGTGAGTTTCATTATGTTAAGCTTGCGGCTTTAGTGTAGAGCGCAGGCGCCAAACCCAAAGCCCGTTTGAAACCAAATTCGTATCAAATACCCGAACAGCCGGGCGTTTACTTCTTGCCTTTCCCGCCTGTTTTGCCCACTTTCCGGCGGATTGCTTCGCCCGCAAAACGGATCCCTTTTCCTTTGTAAGGTTCGGGCTTACGGAAGGAGCGGATCTTGGCCGCTACAGCGCCCAGGAGTTGCTTGTCGTTGCATTCCAGGAGGATCATCGGGTTCGCCCCTTTGTCCTGTTTGGCTTCCACCTTGACTTCCTTCGGAAGAATGAAGATGATGGGGTGCGAGTAGCCGAGCGTAAGTTCCAGCAACTGTCCGGTTGCAGCGGCGCGGTAACCCACGCCGACCAGTTCCATTTTCGCCTGGAACCCATTGCTTACGCCTTCCACCATATTGTTCAGCAAGGAGCGATAGAGGCCGTGCATAGCGCGGTGCCGCTTTTGGTCGGTAGGGCGCTTGACGAGCAGTTCGCCGTTATCCATTTCAATGGAGAGATCGGGGTCGACTTGCTGCTTCAGCTCGCCTTTTGGGCCTTTCACCGTCACCAGGTTGCCCTTGCTTACATTGATCTCAACGCCCTTGGGCAGTGCTATCGGAGCTTTTCCAATTCTAGACATGATTTCGCAATTTTGGATCGGTTAAGGGATTAATAAACGTAGCAAAGCACTTCGCCTCCGACATGGAGTTCTCGGGCTTTTTTGTCGGTCATCACTCCCTGCGACGTAGAAACAATCGCAATACCTAAACCATTAATAATTCGCGGTAGTTCCGAGGACCTGGCATATTTTCGCAACCCGGGGGTGCTGATGCGTCCCAGTTCGCGGATCACCGGTTTGCGGGTCACCAGATCGTATTTGAGCGCGATGCGAATCACGTCCTGCCCACCTTTTCCGGCCTTTTCCTCCACCTTGTATTTGAGGATATACCCCTGATCGTAGAGGATCTCGGTGATGGACTTTTTGAGTTTCGACGCAGGAATATCCACGATGCGGTGGCCTGCCTGCTGCGCGTTGCGGATGCGCGTTAAATAATCTGCGATTGGATCAGTAACTGCCATTATGGTCGAAGTTGCGCCTGATGGTTTTCCAATGTGAGGAACCTATCGGGCCGTGAAAAAAATATTACCAGCTGGATTTAGTCACTCCGGGGATTTTGCCGTCCAGGGCCATTTCGCGGAACTTGACCCGGCAAAGGCCGAAGAAGCGCATGTAGCCTTTCGGACGTCCGGTGAGCTGACAGCGGTTATGCAGGCGGATCGGGTTGGAGTTGCGGGGAAGCTTGTCGAGTTCGTCGTACTTCCCTTCTTCTTTGAGTTGTTTGCGCACATCGGCGTACTTGGCCACCAAGCGGGCTCTTTTCCTTTCCCGAGCGATCAACGATTTCTTAGCCATGATCTAGCGTTAGTTTTTCTGGTTTTTGAATGGAAGGCCCAACCCCTTGAGCAGCGCCAAAGCCTCAGCATCCGTTTTGGCGGTCGTCACGATGGTAACGTCCATTCCGGTGATGCGGCTTACCTTATCGATATCGATTTCCGGGAAAATGATATTTTCCGTAATGCCTACCGAATAGTTGCCGCGGCCGTCGAAGCTCTTGTCGTTAATCCCGCGAAAGTCGCGCACCCGGGGGAGCGCCACGTGGATAAAGCGGTCGAGGAATTCGTACATCCGCTCGTTGCGCAGGGTCACCCGAGCCCCGATCGGCATGTGTTCCCGGAGTTTGAAGTTGGACACGGACTTGCGGGCCTTCGTAGCCACTGCTTTCTGCCCTGTGATAATGGAGATCTCTTCCACCGCGACATCGACCAGTTTCTTATCCTGGGTAGCCACGCCGACGCCTTGGTTCAGGCTGACCTTCACCACGCGGGGAACCTGCATGATGGACTTGTACTGGAATTGTTCCATCAAAGCGGGAACCACTTCCTCCAGGTATTTTTTCTTAAGTCTAGGAACGTAACTCATCACTTAATAATTTCGCCTGATTTTTTAGAATAGCGCACCAATTTCCCATTTTCGCCTTCCTTGCGCCCAACCCGGGTAGGTTCGCCGGTTTTCGGATCGACGAGCATGAGGTTGGAGATATGGATTGGGGCGGCTTGCTCCACAATACCCCCTGGATCGTCCTGGGTAGGTTTCTTGTGTTTTTTGACCATATTGACCTGGTCCACAAGGGCGCGGTTTAAGTCCGGATAAACCTCCTTCACTTCCCGTACCCGGGAGCGGTCTTTATAAGCGCCGGCGATCACGACCACCTTGTCGCCCTTTTTAATCTTGAGCTTGGGGGTGAACCGCTTGGCGATATTATTGCTTATTTTCTTCTTAACAGCCATGGTTAAAATCTTGGAGGACAGCCCCACGGGGCATAGTCCGATGAAACATGGATTAAATCACTTCAGGCGCCAGGGAGACGATACGCATATAGTCTCTTTCGCGGAGTTCGCGGGCAACCGGTCCAAAAATACGAGTACCTCTTGGTTCGTCTTGCGCATTTAAAAGTACGCAGGCGTTGTCGTCGAAGCGGATATAGGACCCGTCTTTGCGGCGGATTTCCTTTTTAGTACGTACGACTACTGCTTTGGAGACGGTGCCTTTTTTGATCCCTCCCGGGGAAGCGTCTTTAACTGCGACGACGATTTTGTCGCCGATGGACGCATACCGGCGGTGCGATCCGCCGAGAACCCGGATGCAGAGAACCTCTTTGGCGCCGCTATTATCTGCTACTTTGAGCCTACTTTCCTGTTGAATCATGACGTTTTGGTTTTAGCGGATAAACTCTTCCCTGCCAGGCAGGGGAGCACATCGTAAATCCGAGAATTATTTTGCCTTTTCGATAATTTCAACCAAACGCCAGCGTTTGTTTTTGCTGAGCGGGCGGGTTTCCATGATGCGCACCACATCGCCTATTTGACAGGCGTTACTGTCATCGTGGGCCATGAACTTTTTGGTCTTTTTTACGAACTTTCCGTAAATTGGGTGCATCAGCTTACGCTCCACTGATACGGAAATCGTCTTTTCCATTTTATTGCTGGAGACCACCCCGACCCTTGTTTTTCTAAGATTTCTTTCCATGATATCTGCTTTGAAGGCTATTGCGGCTCCCAACGGGAGAGGCTATTGCTTGCTTGATAAACTTATTTGCGGTTACTTCTTCTTTTGCGCAGTTTGCTGCGATTTGCCAGCTCTTCTGCCGACAGCCCCCCCAATTCGCGGCGGCGCTGCTCGGTTCTGAGCCGGGCGATATCGCGCCGAACCTCTCTGAGCCGCATCGGATCTTCCAATCCTTTGATTGCATGGTCGAACCTCAGTTTCTGGTAACTAGCCTCGGTCTGTTCGATCTCGGCAGTCAGATCCTCCAAAGAGTAGTTTTGAAGTTCTTCGAATTTCTTACTAGACATTGCATTAAGATTAACGATGATGGTATAGAAACGTCAACCCCGGATTGGGACCTCAAAAGAGATCTAATGTCCGGAATTTCAATAGTTTACATAAATCGTTACGCCACGTAATCCGGTCTCAGGACCACTTTGGTCAGCAAAGGCAGCTTTTGAGCAGCCAAGCGCAGGGCTTCCTGGGCAGTTTCATAAGGCACCCCATCGATCTCGAACATAATCCGGCCGGGTTGTACCTGGGCTACCCAATGGTCGACGGCGCCTTTCCCTTTACCCATCCGCACTTCCTGAGGCTTTTTGGTGATGGGTTTGTCGGGGAAAATGCGAATCCAGACCTTTCCTTCCCGTTTCATATGACGGGTCATGGCAATACGCGCCGACTCAATCTGTCGGTTGGTTAAACGCCCGCCGGTGGTTGCTTTCAAACCGAAACTCCCAAACGCAATCGTTCCGCCTTTGTATGCTATGCCTTTGATGCGACCTTTATGCTGTTTGCGGTATTTGGTTCTTTTAGGCTGTAACATTTTTATATCGTATTTTGCAGAATTTCAGAATATTAGAGGCTCCGCAGATGCTTTTCAAAAAAGCCTGGCAAAGGTAACGTATTTTCAACTAAAAAACTAGCGTCTGCGATCGTTTCTTCTTCCTCCGCGGTCCCCGCCGCGATCGTTGCCGCCGCCGCCGCCGGGGCCTCTGCGTTGGCGCCCGCCGCGATCGCCGCCGCCGCCGCGTTCATTGCGGTCTCCGCCGGGACGGCCGGTTTCGCGCTTCGGTGTAGAGCTGCTGACCATCGGGGTCAGTTCGCGCTTGCCCAAGACTTCGCCTTTACAGATCCACACCTTGATCCCGATTTTTCCATAAACGGTTTGAGCCTCTTTGATGGAATAATCGATATCGGCGCGGAAGGTATGCAAGGGCGTACGGCCCTCCTTATACTCTTCGGTACGGGCCATTTCCGCGCCGTTCAACCGGCCGGAGATACGGACTTTGATCCCTTCCGCTCCGGCGCGCATGGTTGACTGGATCGCCATTTTGATCGCCCGGCGATAGTTGATACGCGCTTCGAGCTGCTTGGCAACGGATTCTGCGACGATAGCTGCATCGAGTTCCGGCTTCCGGATCTCGGTGATGTTGATCTGAACGTCCTTGCCCGTCAGTTTTTTCAATTCTTCCCGGATGCGATCCACTTCCTGGCCACCCTTTCCGATAATAATCCCCGGACGGGAGGTATGGATGGTTACCGTGATCCGCTTCAGGTTGCGTTCGATGAAGATGCGGGCGATGCCGCCTTTTGCTATACGCGCCATAAGATAGCTGCGGATCTTTTCATCTTCCACCACCTTTTGGGCGTATTCCTTTCCTCCGAACCAGTTGGATTCCCAGCCGCGGATGATCCCTAAGCGATTGCCTATCGGATTTGTTTTCTGACCCATATCAATGAGCTATTGAGTTGATTATCTTGGTTAATCTTGAGAGTCTGCGGACAATTCTTCCACGGAAACAGCGTCTTCGATGCCTTCTGTATCCATAGGAATGCGATTGGCCACAACGATGGTTACGTGGTTGGAGCGCTTGCGTATCCGGTGTGCACGGCCATGCGGAGCAGGGCGGAACCGGCGCACGATGGCGCCGCCATCGACGAAAGCCGTTTTGATATAGACGTCGTAATCATCGGCGCTTTCTCCGCCTCCGACTTTAGTTTCCCAGTTGGCTACGGCGCTGCGCACCAGTTTTTCCATCCAGGTAGCCGCTTCCTTCTTGGTGAAACGGAGGATAGAGATGGCTTCGTCCACTCTTTTTCCCCGGATGGTATCGACCACCAGACGCATTTTGCGCGCCGACATGGGGACGTTTTTGAGTTTTGCTACTGCTTCCATGAATCTTTAAAATTTCCGTTCAGTCAAAGTCGCAGAAACCGGATCTGGCCTGGGCTTCTGCGCCGTTCCTAAACGTTAAGCAAATTATTTCTTCCGGTTGCCTGCGTGTCCTCTAAAGTTACGGGTAGGCGCGAATTCGCCGAGTTTGTGGCCAACCATGTTTTCGGTAACAAAAACCGGAACGAACGTTTTGCCATTGTGCACAGCGATGGTTTCCCCTACCATATCCGGTACAATCATTGAAGCGCGAGACCAAGTCTTGATGACCGATTTCCGGTTCGACTCCTTTGATTTGAGCACCTTTTCCATCAGTTTGTGGAACACGTAAGGACCTTTTTTAATTGATCTTGCCATTTGAGCGCTTATTTACCATGCAGGGGTTAGCCTGCGGAAGATTTACGGATTCTAACTTTTGCGTTTGGTGATAATCAGTTTACTGGAATTCTTCCTTGGGTTGCGGGTTTTTGCCCTTTGGCCATGATGCCCGTGCGAGAGCGCGGGTGGCCTCGGGAGGCCCGTCCTTCACCACCACCCATGGGGTGATCGACTGGGTTCATAGCGACGCCACGAACGCGCGGGGGGCGGAGGATCCAGAGTTTGCGGCCTGCTTTGCCAAATACCTGAAGCGCGTGGTCGGCATTGGAGGTCGCGCCCATCGTCGCTTTGCAGGAGAGCAATACGCGGCGGACTTCGCCGGAGGGTAATTTGATCACCGCGTACCGATCCTCCCTACCCATCAGGGTAGCGTAGGTACCGGCGCTGCGAGCCAGGGAAGCGCCTTGACCAGGACGCATTTCGATAGCATGGATAGAGGAACCGAGAGGAACTTCTTTGAGTAGCAAGGCGTTGCCGGTATTCGGCGGAGCGCCCGCGCCAGACAGAATCTCAGCACCTACTTTTAACCCGTTGGGGGCAAGAATATAGCGCTTTTCCCCGTCGGCATATTCTACCAGTGCGATATAGGCCGTGCGGTTGGGATCGTATTCAATCGTTTTTACCGTCGCAGGAACGCCATCCCGGTCGCGTTTGAAGTCGATGATCCGGTAGCGGCGTTTATGCCCTCCACCGATATGGCGCATCGTGCGGCGGCCAGAGTTATTTCGGCCACCGGATTTTTCAGCGGCGCCAGCAAACTCTTCTCCGGCGTATCGGTCGTCACCTCGGCAAAACTACTTCCCACGCGATAGCGCGTACCGGGTGTAATCGGATTGAATTTTTTTACAGCCATTGTATGGTTGTTTTTTGGTTCATCGCCGCGGAGCTCAGCCATACCCTGCTCCGGACACGAACGCGGTTAAACGTGAATCCTTTCTTTAGATTTCGCCGTAGAAATCAATTTCTTCTCCCTCTGCCAGGGTAACATAAGCTTTCTTGAACGAAGGCTTACGGCCCCGGACAATCCCCGATTTCGTATTCCGGCTTTTCGTTTTGGCAGGAATAATCGTGGTATTGACCGATTCTACCGCTACATTAAACATGGCTTCAACGGCTTTCTTGATCTCGATCTTGTTAGCCTTCTTATGCACCATGAAGCAGTATTTGTTCAACTTTTCCGACATCTTTTCTGTCTTCTCCGTAATCAACGGCTTGATCAGAATCGTTTTTTTAGCTGCCATCGTTGCGCTGTTTCAGAGTCCTTTGCCAGGAATCCTGATTATTCGAATGATTGTTTAATTTTCTCTATCGCCCCTTCTGCCAAAACCAGTTTTTGGGCGTTCAGAATCGAGTATGCATTCAGGTCCTGAGCGCGAACTACTTTTGCGTTCGGCAGGTTGCGGCTGGACAGGTAGACCTCCTTCTCATAATCTGCTGTAACCAGAATGGATTTTTGGTCTTTCACATTCAGGTTGCCAAGCATATGAAGGTAGGTTTTCGTGCCGGGAGCTTCGTAGGAAAAGTCTTCCACCACTACAATGGCGCCCGCTTTGGCTTTGGAGCTCAGAGCCGATTTGCGCGCCAGGCGCTTCACTTTTTTATTCAGCTTCTGGTCGTAGTCCCTTGGGCGAGGGCCGAAAACGCGCGCACCGCCATAGTACAAGGGGTTATTGATATCGCCTTTCCGGGAACCGCCCGTTCCTTTCTGCTTGTGGAGCTTGCGGGTAGAACCCGACATTTCAGACCGTTCTTTTGCTTTATGCGTACCTTGACGCTGAGCAGCCAGATAAGCCTTCACAGACAAGTATAGGCTATGCTCATTTGGCTCGATCCCGAAGATATCTTCCGGGAGTTCGATCTGGCGTCCGGTTTTTTCGCCTTGGATATTTAATACTTCAAGTTTCATCGCTAAAAGGTTTAACCCGCCAAACGGCTAGTTAACAATTACTTTTTCTTCTCCAGGATTACGAAAGCGCCGTTATGGCCGGGGATAGCCCCTTTGACCAGGATCAGGTTCTGTTCGGGGAAAATTTTGAGCACGCGCAGGTTTTTAATCTTCACCCGGTCATTTCCCATGCGGCCGCCCAGTCGCTTGCCTTTGAATACGCGGGAAGGAAACGAGGAGGCGCCCATAGAACCCGGCGCGCGCAAGCGGTTGTGCTGACCGTGGGTAGCGTTCATAACCCCGCCAAACCCGTGGCGGCGAACAACGCCCTGAAAGCCTTTCCCTTTGGTAGTTCCGATAGCATGCACCATGTCGCCTTCGGCGAAAATCTCGTCTACCTTGACGGTTTCGCCCAGAGATTTATTCACGGCGTTGAAATCGCGGAATTCCATGATCCGGCGCTTAGGCTCCGTACCAGCTTTTTGAAAATGGCCCATCTGAGCCTGAGACGTATTCTTTTGCTTGGCTTCTCCAAAGCCCATCTGGATGGAGGTATATCCATCCGTATCGTCCGTCTTTACCTGCGTAACTACGCAGGGACCCGCTTCGATCACAGTGCAGGCGACGTTGCGGCCAGCCTGATCAAAGATGCTGGTCATGCCGATTTTTTTACCGATCAATCCGTTCATCAGCTCTATATTTTTGAGCTCCTCTTTCCGGCGAAATCCGGGCAGCGTTTTGCGAAAGCTGCCAGCGACGGCGCAGGATAAGGAACCATTTGGTTCAATGCGCTTAACCCGCGAGGGTCATGCCATAAATTGAATCAACGAATACTTACGTCAACTTAACCTGAATATCAACCCCACTTGGCAATTCCAGCTTGGACAAGGCGTCCACGGTCTTTTGGGTGGGCGTATAAATTTCAATAAGGCGCTTGTGCGTGCGCAACTGGAACTGCTCCCGAGATTTTTTGTTGACGTGCGGCGAACGGAGCACGGTAAAAATCTTCTTTTCAGTGGGCAGCGGAATCGGTCCGGTTACAACAGCGCCACTACTCTGCACCGTTTTCACGAGTTTCTCCGTCGACTTATCGACCAGGTTGTGGTCGTAAGAGCGGAGTTTGATTCTGATCTTCTGATTCATTGCATAAATATTATTTATAATGTCAAGAATAATCCGCCGCCCCGTTCATTCACGGGGCGGCTTTTATGCGTTGATCTATGCCTTTACGGCGCCTTTTGCTTTCTCCATTACCTCCTTGGCAATACCAGAGGGCGCCTCCGCATAGTGGGAGAACTCCATCGTGGAACTGGCGCGGCCGGAAGTGATCGTACGAAGTTGCGTTACATAGCCGAACATCTCTGCGAGCGGCACTTCGGCCTGAATGGTGATGGCGCCGCCAGCGCGGGGTTCCTGGCCTTTCGGCATGCCCCTGCGGCGGTTGAGGTCGCCGATAACCGAGCCCACATAGTCATCCGGAGTAACTACTTCCAGTTTCATGATGGGTTCGAGGATGACCGGTTTGGTCTTCGGAGCAGCAGCGCGGAAGCCTTCCTTGGCGCAGAGTTCGAAAGCGATCGGCTTGGAGTCCACGGCGTGCATGCCGCCGTCAAAAACGCGAACCCGCATGCTGTCCATTCCGAACCCGGCCAGTACGCCGTTATCCATCATCGCCTTGAATCCGTCCTGGATCGGCTTCGAGTAGTTCTTATCGATCGAGCCGCCAACGATCCCCCAGATGAACTGGAGCTTGGTTTTGCCGCTCTTGAAGTCGTCGCTGTTGAGGAATTCCTCGTCCGCAGGGCCAAGTTCGAATTCCATATCGGCAAACAAACCCGAACCGCCAGTCTGTTTCTTGAGGCGCTCGCGGTGGGTAACGGTTGCGGTAAGCGCTTCTTTGTAGTTTACCTGGGGCGCGCCCTGGTTACACTCTACCTTAAACTCGCGGCGAAGGCGGTCGACAATGATTTCGAGGTGGAGCTCGCCCATCCCGCTGATCACCGTCTGGTTGGTATCTTCGTCGAAGCGGACGCGGAAGGTAGGATCTTCTTCTGCCAGCTTGGCGAGGGCCATGCCCAGTTTGTCGAGGTCTTTTTGAGACTTGGGCTCGACGGCGATGGCGATCACCGGCTCGGGGAATACCATGCTTTCGAGTACGATCGGCTTATTGACGTCGCAAAGGGTATCGCCGGTGCGAATATCCTTGAAACCAACCGCAGCGGCGATATCACCCGCTTCAACCCGGTCGACCGGGTTTTGCTTATTGGCGTGCATTTGATACAAACGGGAAATCCGTTCTTTATTATCCGAACGCGTATTTAACACGTAGGAGCCGGCGTCCAGCGCGCCAGAGTACACCCGCATAAAGGCGAGGCGGCCGACGAAGGGGTCGGTGGCGATTTTGAAGGCCAGCGCGGCAAAAGGCTCGTCCACGGAAGGCCTGCGGATTTCCACCGCATCCGTTTTCGGGTTGATTCCTTTAACGGCATCCACATCCATCGGGGAAGGCAGGAAAGCGCAAACCGCGTTGAGTACGGCTTGAACCCCTTTGTTTTTAAACGAAGAGCCGCACATCATGGGCACGAACTTCATATCGCAGACCGCGGCGCGGATAGCAGCCCGCATTTCGTCTGGAGAAATGGAGTTCGGATCATCGAAAAATTTCTCCATGAGGGTCTCGTCGTATTCGGCAACCGCTTCAAGCAGTTTCTCGCGGTATTCGGCAACCGTCTCTACGAGGTCTGCCGGGATTGGAATAACGTCGTACGTCATTCCCATATCGTGTTCATTCCACACGATGGCCTCATTGGTAATGAGGTCGACGACGCCTTTGAAGTTTTCTTCTGCGCCGATCGGAACCTGGAGCGGAATGGCGTTGGAGCCCAATTTGGTCTTCACATCGTTGACGACGCTGAAGAAGTCGGCGCCAGAGCGGTCCATTTTGTTGACGAAACCAATCCGGGGTACCTTGTAGTTGTCGGCCAGGCGCCAGTTCGTCTCCGATTGGGGTTCTACGCCGCTAACAGCGCAAAACAGGAACACCAACCCATCGAGAACCCGCAGGGAGCGATTTACTTCTACGGTAAAATCCACGTGGCCGGGCGTGTCGATGATATTCACGACATAGTCCTTGTCTTTCCAGGTCCAATGCGTTTTGGTAGCAGCAGAGGTAATGGTGATCCCCCGCTCCTGCTCCTGCTCCATCCAGTCCATCGTAGCGGCGCCGTCGTGAACTTCGCCGATTTTATGGCTGATGCCGGTGTAGTAGAGCACGCGCTCGGTGGTGGTCGTTTTGCCGGCGTCGATGTGCGCCGCGATACCGATGTTTCTGGTGAATCTAAGATCTTTTGACATGGCTAAGCCTTGATTGCGTTATTGTTGGTTAAAGGAACTCCAAGGAATCAGACTTTGAAGTGTGCGAAGGCCCGGTTGGATTCTGCCATCCGGTGCGTATCTTCTTTTTTCTTCACCGCGCTTCCTTCGCCTTTGCTTGCTGCGATGATCTCCGAAGCAAGCCGTTCTGCCATTCCTTTACCGCTGCGCTGGCGGGAATATTTGATCAGCCATTTCATTCCGATCGAAACCTTGCGCTTGGCGCGGATTTCCGTCGGGATCTGGAAGGTGGCGCCCCCAATCCGGCGGCTGCGCACTTCGACCTGTGGCATGACGTTATTAAGGGCTTTTTTCCAGAGGCCATGCTCATCCTGCTTGGTGCGGTCGGCAACCAGATCCAACGCTTCATAAAAAAGGGTCAGTGCGGTGCTTTTTTTGCCTTCCCACATCAGGTTATTGACAAATTGGGTGACCATCGGATCGTTGTACCGAGGGTCGGGGATGATCATGCGCAATTTGGGCTTTCTCTTTCTCATTTTCTTTGGTCAAAGTTTCAATAGGAAACAGAATTATTTCTTAGGCGCCTTGGTGCCGTATTTCGACCGGCTTTTCTTGCGGTCGTTCACGCCGGCTGTATCCAATGCGCCGCGTACAATCGTATAACGAACCCCTGGAAGGTCTTTTACCCGGCCTCCGCGAATCAGTACGATGGAGTGTTCCTGCAGGTTATGGCCTTCTCCCGGAATATACGCGATCACTTCGATCTGGTTGGTCAAACGCACCTTGGCCACCTTCCGCAGCGCGGAGTTCGGCTTCTTCGGAGTCGTGGTGTACACCCGCGTGCAAACCCCGCGACGCTGCGGACATGCGTCCAACGCGCGCGACTTGCTCTTGTAAACCACTTTTTCCCGGCCTTTGCGGACCAATTGATTAATCGTAGGCATAAACAAAACTGTTTAATTCGTTGCGGTAATTTGCCTTTTTCCAACCTCTAAACGCCTTTATCCAAAAGCGCACGCAAAGGTAGAAGTTTCCAAATGAATCTCCAACTCTCAGAGGAAGATTATTGAAAAAATCTTCCCTGGATCAGGATTCCCCCTTGCCCTCTTGCCGCGCCGGTCCATTCGAATAGTATACGAAGCGGGACCTCCAGCCAAAGAGAGGCGCAAAGATATGCAAAACTTATTCGCCAGCAAAAAAAGAAGTAAAAAAAGAAAGCGGGAAGCAGATTCCAGGTCAAAAGGAGGTATTGACCTGGAATCCGCTTCCCGCTAGCGTGCCGCATAAGCCTTGATTATTCCGGCATCAAGACCATCGGGAGCGTTTTCGTTTGGTTGAACGCGTTGAGGGTATAGAACAAGACGCCGCTGGCAGCGCGCTCCATCCATTCGCGTTTGAGCCGCACTTCGTTGGCGCCCTGCTCGTATTGGCCTTCGGTCCTCCACAAGAGCCTACCCTGCACATCCCGGACTTCCAGCGTAGCCGGACCTGCCTCGGGCAGATCAAACCGAATTACCGTTTCGCCCTGGTAGGGGTTGGGATAGTTCTGGTACAGCTTCCATGCTGCTGCCGCCGCCTCGGTTTGGATGAACGCCAGCTCAACGCCCATGAGCCTGTCGGCCGCATCAAACGCCATCGCCGGGGTGATGCGGGAATTGAGTTCCAGTGCCTCACTCAGGCGGCCGCTTCGCAACGCCCGGAATTTCAAGCGTGCGACAGGGCCCGTATTGCCGTTCAGAGATGCCGCATCGGGATTGTTCCAGCTCACGGCAATCAGGCCGTCCTCCAGGTACCGGAACCCAAGGTGCTCTGCTTGTAGTTCGCCATGGATAACTTCCGTCAGCTGAACTGCCGCAGGATCAAACCGGAGGGTAAACTGGTACCCGCCTACTTGTTGCAGCGAGGAACGGGTAAGGTTGACTTCCACCTCGTTGCCCACATGGAAGGATGCATCCTGGGTTTCGATGATCAGGCGTTCCGACGACCGGTTGGTCAGTGCGCCCAAGGAGGGCGCTACCGATCCGTCGACGTCGCCTACCTTGATCCCGATGAAGTTTGCCGTGGACACGCCCTCCGGAAGGTCATTCCAACTGATCAGTTCCGGCAGGTCTTGAATCCAGGGCTGGCTGGGGTCCGGGAACTGGAATCCAGCGTCCAGGAACCGCCAGCTGGTGTTGTTGGGGAAATGGTTCCAATCGCCCAAGACCAGTTTCCGGAGGTTCAGAACGTCCGAAACGGTAACCGATTTCGAGTTGTTGATATCGGCTGCGATGAATTTCCTCGGATCGTTGAATGGTGCGATACCCAGAATATGCCTGGTGATCAAGGTTATGTCCAGGGTGGTTACCCCATTCCGGTGGTCTTTATCCAGATAAGGAACCACCGAGTAGTCATGTCCTGTTTCAACCTGCCGGAAGAGGTAACTTCCTCTGGCGTCGCTATCGGTAAACTGATCCGAGGGGCCATTGAGGGATACCTCCACCCCGGGTATCGGCAATCCTTTCAAAGAGACGATCTTTCCCTGGATGTTGGCTTTGGAGGTCACCTTGCATGCGCTACAAACGCCATCCGCCTGCAACACGATTTGCTGCCGGGCGGTATCTGCCGCCACATTCCCATGGTAGTCCTCCGCGATAAAGAAGCGGGTAGTCCGGCATTGTCCATTTGCCGTAGTATCGATTGCAGGAGCAAGCTCCCGGGCAAAGCCGCCGCAGTTGTCGTGAACTGCCGCCGATCCAAAGAGCATTTTAAGGTGGGCCGTATCGAGCGGGTTAAACAAGTCCGGCAACCCGGCGCAAGCCGCGGTGGTATCGTTCAGCCCATAACAATAAGGCGCCAGTTTGTCTTCCACCAGCGGTTTGGTCCAGCACATATTGGCATTCCCTGCGGAGTCGATAACCTGCATTTGGACTTCCACCATACTTCCAGCATCGAGGCAGTTGAAATCCACGTACTTGCCCCAATCGCTGTAGAAGGAATAGGCCAGTGAATCGCCGGTTTGTGGATTAATGGTGAATTTCCTGCGAAGCTGAATTTCCTGAATGCCACAGTTGTCGTAACTACCGCCATCGATGTGGCGCAAAGTTAGCCTGGCCAACCCAAGCGAGTTAAGCGATACATTGATCCGGTCGTTGCAAATAGCCACCGGCGTTTCGAGGTCCATCACCCGGAAGCGGCACCACTCGGTCGTTTGGTTCCCACAGGCGTCCTTTACGGTATACCGGAAATAATATTCTCCTGCTGCCAATTGGCTTACGGTGCGGTCCTGACCGGGCAGGATCGAGTCGATTACCAGATAGGTAAATAAGGTGTCGGCCGTTCCGTCGACAGGATCAATTCCATATTGAATTTGAATCTTCAGGATTTCCGTCAGGATCGAATAAGTTTCGCTGCAACCGTCTTCCACTGTGGGCAGGGGCGCTTCGAACGTAGCGGTGCATTCAAACGGATCGAGCAGATACATCAGCATATTCTGATCCCAAACCGGACAATACTTCTGGTTGGGCGGGCAGCTTACTACCGGCGCCTTGAAGTCGCCAATCAGAATCGTCTGCGGCATATAGCGCACCGAATCCGGTTCGCAGGCGTCTTTCACCGTCCATAAGCGATGTATCCGGTAGGTATTGGCGCAGACCGAATCAACCTGATCGGTGTAGGTAGCCTTTAGATTGCATACACTTTCGTTCAGCAGTTCGGTTTGCAGAGCCGTTACGAGGAACGGATAACCGGTAACCGACGGGTGGGGATGCCCTTGGGCATCCAATTGCGCAATGGGTTCATCGCAGCTAAAGGAGGCATGACATGCCGGCGCAGCTACCTCCTGCAACCTGGCTTTACGGGCTGTGATCATCTGCGAACAGGTGACCGTGCTGCTATCGGCAAGCGTATAGGTATAGGTGCGAATCAGCGTATCCAATCCGCAAGCGCCGTCGCGATGCAGAATGTCCTTAAACTCTGTTTTGACAATGCCCAGTTTCTCCGCATTGGCGGGGAGGTATTCCACCCAGTTCAAGGATGCCGGGTTATTCAGCATCACCTCAAGATCCGCGCAGACCAGGTCTCTGGTGCGGAAAGCAGGGCTGGTGAGTTCAACCTGATCGCCCAGGAGCTCCAACTCCGAGCTCTGGTCTTCCGGTATAATCACCCAGGCAAAATCGCCGCCCGCTCCAGGCAACAGGCTGCTTGTCTTCAATTGATAAATTTTGCCGCCAGGGAGCTCAACGGTAAACTGCATGGCGGGCCTCCAAAGAGTACGATCCAGGATGGAAGCCTTCCAGAAAGAGGTATCCTTAGCAGCACCCAGGTAAGATTCCGGGTTTTTGCAGGTAGTAAGGAGGCGCTCGCAATCTTGCTTGCCTTCGGCCAGTTTATCGGCATAGATCCCTCCTGTCCCATCTCCAAAGAGGGAGAAGTTCAAGCAGGTCCTGCGCCAGTTTCTGCGTCATCAGCACAAAGGTATATTTCTGGGCAGGCGCCACAGTCTGCGGTGTTTTGAAGGACATCACATCTTCATACCGCTTGCCGGAAGGCAGGGTAATCTCGGGCCACCCGCACATTCCGGGCTGAGGATCTGTTTCTGCGTCTGCTTCATCAACCGTCCCTAACCAAATCTGGGCTTTGCGCTCCAATTTGATCGCCGAAACGGGATACGGGCACTCGGGAAGTTCCCGGGTCAGGTTAAATTCCAGTGTAGTCCGGCATGCCGGATCAAACAAGTCCCGAATGGCGATAACGACTTTGCCCTGGTTTGCCGAATAAGGCCCAAAAGCAACTTCCGAGCCGTAGAACCCTTTAACTTCCGGATGGATTCCGTCAGAAGCAACCCAGACCGTCGAGTTGTTCTTTCCGGTCACACGGACGATCAGGGTCCAGGTATCGTCTGAAAGCGCAGGGGTCCCTTTCTTATCGATCAGCGTATCCACAGCAACTGCCTGGATGGAGCAAGCTCCCGAGCAATCCTTCGGAATAGCCACATACGCAATCGTTTTGCAGTTGGCATCCTTACTATCCCGGATGGTGATCTGGCGGTCGCCTTCGGAAATTTTGTACGGGCCAAATTGAGCGGGAACGCCATAAGCGCCTTTGGTGGCTGCCGGGTCGTTCGCCGTCCACTGCCCGCCTGCATCGCCTCCGGTCACGACCAGTTCGAACGAATACATGTCATCGGAGGGATCCGAAGGGGTATTATTGTCATTGCACACGGCATTAATAATGGCGGTGGCAATATCACAGTCGGGGGCAGAGCACGCTTGCGGCGGGTCCACTTTAACCGCCTGACGACAGGTACTTTTTTGCAGATCGATCACGTCAAAGGCAATAGGCCCGGAGGCAATCTTAAACGGTCCGAAAACCGTTGGTTGCCCGTATTTGCCAGTCGTCAATTTGCTGTCCGTGGCAATCCACCCTTGCGGCGCATTTCCTCCGGTTACGGTCAGACTAAACGTAAAGGTATCATCGCTCGGGTCGGAGGTGTTTTGATCGTTGCATACCACGTCCGTAACTTTTGCCGCGATGGCGCATTCGTTGGAGCAGGTACGCGGCACAGGCACATAAACAGCGGCTTCGCAACGGGCATCGTCTTTGTCGGTGAGGATCAGGTTGGCATCTCCATCGGCAATTTTATATGGCCCCATGACAACTTTCACTCCATACTTGCCCGTTGTCTTCGCAGCGTCATTTGCCACCCAGGTATTCGAGGCCCCATTTCCGTTGACTGTTAATTCAAAGGTGAAGGTATCGTCGCTTGGGTCGGAGGGCGTTCCTTTATTATTGCACAGCACGTTGGTCACTGCCGTCCCTGAAATGTTACAGGTTGCTTCGCCCGAGCAGGTCTGCGGCGCATTCACCACCACAATCCCACTGGTGCAGCCCGCCTGGGTTTGGTCGGCAACGGTCAGCGAGATGTTCCCTTCGCTGATTTTATAGGGGCCAAAAACTTTCAGAACGCCGTAGCTGCCTGTGATTTCCAAACCCTTCACCGTAGTTTTCCAACCTTGACCCGATCCGGTTGCCAGAACGCTAAAGGTAAAGGTATCGTCGTCCGGATTAGCGGGAGTGCCCTTGTTGTTGCACTGAACCTGACTAACAGCGACCTTAAGGTCGCATTGAGGCAGGTCCCCGCACGCGTCGTCTGTCCGTTCTGGCGTACCGTCGTTGTTGGTGTCCAGTTCTGCTTTGTTGTACAAGCCCTGGCCAGGTCCGCTGCCGGGTCCGTTGCCCGCAACCGCACACGCGGTGTAGATGTTGTCCCCGCCATCGGTGGAGCCCGCACTCAGGTTCAGGCTCACCTCGAAGCTCACCGTGTAGGTGTGCGTCAACCCGGCCCCGATCGATACGTTTGCCGCCAGCGTCGTCGACCCGCTCGTATTCATCTGACCACTCGCCTGACCGCTGTAGTTGCCGCTGTGGATCGTTACGTCGTCGTCGAACAACGGCGTGTCCTTCAGCGTGTATTGGCCAGTAGCGCCGCCAGTGTTTTTAACCGTTATGGTGTACGTTACCGTATAGCGGCCGTTCGCTGCAGGGGCTACGCTAACCAGGTCCTTGACCAGCGTGATATTGGGCAGGTCCCCGCACGCGTCGTCTGTCCGTTCTGGCGTACCGTCGTTGTTTGTGTCCAGTTCTGCTTTGTTGTACAAGCCTTGGCCAGGTCCGCTGCCGGGGCCGTTGCCCGCAACCGCACACGCGGTATAGACGTTGTCCCCGCCGTCGGTGGAGCCCGCACTCAGGTTCAGGCTCACCTCAAAGCTCACCGTGTAGGTATGCGTCAACCCGGCGCCTATCGATGCGTTTGCCGCCAGCGTCGTCGATCCGCCCGTATTCATCTGACCACTCGCCTGACCACTGTAGTTGCCGCTGTGGATCGTCACGTCGTCGTCGAACAACGGCGTGTCTTTCAGCGTGTATTGGCCGGTAGCGCCGCCGGTGTTTTTAACCGTTATGGTGTACGTTACCGTGTAGCGGCCATTCGCAGCAGGCGCTACGCTAACCAGATCCTTGACCAGCGTGATATTGGGCAGGTCCCCGCACGCGTCGTCCGTCTGTTCTGGCGTACCGTCGTTGTTTGTGTCCAGTTCTGCTTTGTTGTACAAGCCCTGGCCAGGTCCGCTGCCGGGTCCGTTGCCCGCAACCGCGCACGCGGTATAGACGTTGTCCCCGCCGTCGGTGGAGCCCGCACTCAGGTTCAGGCTCACCTCAAAGCTCACCGTGTAGGTATGCGTCAACCCGGCGCCGATCGATGCGTTTGCCGCCAGCGTCGTCGATCCGCCCGTATTCATCTGACCGTTCGCCTGACCGCTGTAGTTGCCGCTGTGGATCGTCACGTCGTCGTCGAACAACGGCGTGTCTTTCAGCGTGTATTGGCCGGTAGCGCCGCCGGTGTTTTTAACCGTTACGGTGTACGTCACCGTATAGCGGCCGTTCGCAGCAGGGGCTACGCTACCCAGGTCCTTGACCCGCGTGATATCTGGCTGAGCACAGGAACCAATCGTTACACTTGCCGTATTCGACACGGATGCATCGCATCCACCTCCCGTACACGAATAGGTAACCCGATAGAAAACGGTACCCATGGTGGACGAAGGAGGAAGATAGGTTGCTTTGGTCGCTCCGGAAATATTCGACCACCCGTCCGTACCTGAAGCGCTTGATTGCCACTGAATCGTGCAGGTACCTGCGCCTCCGGCAGGTGTTGCGGTTAAAACGACCCGCTCGCCTACGCAAGCGGAGGACGAGGAAGGCGTGATGGTTGCGGAAGGATCCGGCGCAACGGTCACGCTAATTACATTCGAGGCAGAAGATCCGCATTCAGCGCCCGTACAGTTATAGATGGCCCGGTAGTACGTAGTACCGGCAGTTGCCGTTGGCGGCGTATAATTCGAGTTGGCCGCTCTGGGGATATTGGTCCAATCGCCGGTTCCGGTAGGACTGGATTGCCACTGAAGCGAACAGTTCCCTGCTCCATCGGAGGGTAAAGCCCTGAGCAATACGTTTCCTCCCACGCACACCGTCGTAGGCGAAGAGGTGAAAATGCTGACCGAAGGGCCTGGAGTGACTTCCACTGTAGCTACGTTGGAAACCGCCGTACCACAGCCTCCCGCCGCACAAACATAGGTAGCCCGAAAATAGACGGTTCCCGTTTCGGTGATATCGGCAATATACTGGAACCCTGTGGCCCCTGAGATATCAACCCAGCCATCGGCTCCATTCTTGCTGGATTGCCATTGGAAGGTGCAGGAACCGATACTGTTGGCGGAAGTAGCCGTGAAAGTAATATTGCCTCCGGGACAAATCCGGTAGGATGAAGGCGTGATGCTCACGGTTGCCGGTTGATAAACGTTCACTACCGCCAGATTGGACGTTGCCGGGTCGCATCCTCCTCCGGAACAGGAATAGACCGCTCGGTAGTATGTGGACCCCGTATTTGAAGTGGATGGGACATACGTGTTTTGGTTTGCCCCTGGAATATTCGTCCAGTTCTGGGTATTATTTGGACTGGACTGCCACTGAATGGTGCATGTACCTGCCCCACCGGTAGTTGTTGCCCTAAGGGTTACTTGCCCGCCAACACACACATTGGAGGAAGTTGGGCTTATGGAAACCGTAGGGTCGGGCGCCACCGTAACGGCTGCCGTATTCGAAACGCCCGGATCGCAACTGCTTCCGGTGCAGGAATAGATCGCCCGATAATATACCGTTCCCAAGGCGGATGCAGGGGCTGCGTACGTTGTATTCGTTGCGCCGATGATATCCGTCCAGGCGCTCGTGCCGTTCCGGCTCGATTGCCACTGAAGCGTACAGGTTCCCGTGCCCCCGCTAGGGGAAGCAGTCAAGGTTACAGATCCACCCAGGCAAGCTTCGGCAGAAGAAGGCGAAATGCTTACGGAAGGATCGGGTACCACCGTAACCGTCAAGTCGTCGGATTTTGCCGGGCATGGGCCGGAAGGATCATTGGTAGTAAGGGTAAGCGTCATCGCCCCGGTGAAGTTGGAAGGTGGGGTATACGTTGCGGTCAACGTATTGGCGTTTGGAGAAAAAGATCCGCCCGTTACACTGGCATTCCAGGTACCTGATGAAGCGCCACCTCCTATTGTCCCGGACAAAGGGATCGAGTACCCGGCGCAAACCGTTCGGTTTTCGCCGGCTTCCACTGTGGCTGCCGGGTTAATGGTCAAAGTCAATGAACTGGAAGCGGCTTGACATGGGCCGTTTGGATCAATGGAAGTAAGGGTCAGCAGGATACTTCCAATATAGCCTGAAGGGGGAATATACGTCGCTGATAGCGATTGGTCGTTGGGCATAAAGGTCCCTCCGGCTACGTTAGCACTCCACCTCCCGGAAGAGGCGCCACCGGAAATGGAACCAACCAGAGATGCCGTTCCTCCTTCACAAATGACCTGATTTGAACCTGCTTGAACGACCACCGGCGGGAAGAAGGAAATATTGACTTCATCGGAAGATCCGATACAAGGCCCATCGCCATCCGGATCGGGAACCGTCCAGGTCAATACTACCGTAGTACCCATTTCAGCAGGAGTTGCTGTATAGGTGGTCTGGGCATTGTTTTTGTTGCCAAATTGCCCTTGTCCTCCCGTCCAGGTTCCTCCTGATGGGCTGCCTGTCAATTGGATCAAATTCCCGCACACCGCTTCGTCTGGGCCTGCATTGGCAACTACTGGCGTGTTAACGGAAACGACCATTTGGTCGGAAACGGCAAGACACGGACCTGCAGGATCATTTGTGGTAAGGGTTAAAACGACGGAATTAACCCCTGAAGGAGCGACATAAATGGCTTGTAAGGTGTTGGCGTTTGGAAGGAACTGCCCTCCGGAAACACTGGCCGTCCAGGTTGCCTGGGTGGCGCCGCCGCCAATTTGGCCTGCTAATTGGAAATCCCCCGAACCGCAAAGTACCTGATCGGGTCCCGCATTAACGGTCGCCGGCGGATAAATCTGCACGTATGCCGGGTCTGAGGGGATCGAATTGCATCCCGACCCGCTTGCACTAACGATTACGCGGAAATGCCGGCTTTGTTGAAGAACGCCTGTTGAATAGGAAGCATTGATGGCGCCAGGTATGTTGGTCCACGCTTGCCCATCCGGGCTATCCTGCCACTGATAGATAAGTCCTGGGGTTCCTCCGGAAGCAATTACCTGTAAAACGTGGCTAGCAGGTCCGCAATAAGCTGCGCCTACAGGATGGGTGTTCACCGAAGGGTCTGGGGTTACTGTCACACTTGCCGTGTTCGACGTCGCTGCGTCGCAACCGCCGCCCGTGCAACTGTATGTAGCCCGGTAGTACATCGTGCCCGCGCTGGAAGTGGGTGCGTTATAGGTCGTATTCGTCGCGCCGCTGATGTTTGCCCAGCCGCTCGTGCCGGTGGCGCTCGACTGCCACTGAACCGTGCACGTGCCCGTGCCGCCGCTTGGCGTGGCCGTCAAAGTCACGCTCCCGCCAACGCAGACCGTCGACGAGGACGGCGTGATGCTTACTGAAGGGTCCGGGGTTACCGTCACAGAAGCCGTGTTCGACGTCGCCGCGTCGCAGCCGCCGCCCGTGCAGCTGTGGGGCCCATTGCCGCCCGTGCAGCTATAAGTGGCCCGGTAGTAGAGCGTGCCCGCGCTGGAAGTGGGGGCGTTATAGGTTGTATTTGTTGCGCCGTTGATGTTCGCCCACCCGCTTGTGCCGGTCGCGCTCGACTGCCACTGCACCGTGCACGTGCCCGTGCCGCCGCTTGGCGTAGCCGTCAATGTCACGCCGCCACCAACGCAAACCGTCGACGAGGACGGATCGATGCTCACCGAAGGGTCGGGAGTTACCGTCACGGAAGCCGTGTTCGACGTCGCCGCGTCGCAGCCGCCGCCCGTGCAGCTGTAGGTTGCCCGGTAGTACATCGTGCCCGCGCTTGACGTGGGTGCATTATAAGTTGTATTCGTCGCGCCGTTGATGTTCGCCCACCCGCTCGTACCGGTTGCGCTCGACTGCCACTGCACCGTACACGTGCCCGTGCCGCCGCTTGGCGTAGCAGTCAGCGTCACGCTCCCGCCAACGCAGACCGTCGACGAAGACGGGGTGATGCTTACTGAAGGGTCCGGAGTTACCGTCACAGAAGCCGTGTTCGACGTCGCCGCGTCGCAACCACCGCCCGTGCAGCTGTACGTGGCCCGGTAGTAGAGCGTCCCCGCGCTTGAAGTCGGGGCGTTATAGTTCGTATTTGTTGCGCCGTTGATGTTTGCCCACCCGCTCGTGCCGGTCGCGCTCGACTGCCACTGCACCGTGCACGTGCCCGTGCCGCCGCTTGGCGTGGCCGTCAATGTCACGCTCCCGCCAACGCAAACCGTCGACGAAGACGGCGTGATGCTCACCGAAGGGTCGGGAGTTACCGTCACAGAAGCCGTGTTCGACGTCGCTGCGTCGCAACCGCCGCCCGTGCAGCTGTACGTGGCCCGGTAGTAGAGGGTGCCCGCGCTTGACGTGGGTGCGTTATAGGTTGTATTTGTTGCGCCGTTGATGTTCGCCCACCCGCTTGTGCCGGTCGCGCTCGACTGCCACTGGATCGTGCACGTGCCCGTGCCGCCGCTTGGCGTGGCAGTCAATGTCACGCTCCCGCCAACGCAGACCGTCGACGAGGACGGCGTGATGCTTACTGAAGGGTCCGGGGTTACCGTCACAGAAGCCGTGTTCGACGTCGCCGCGTCGCAGCCGCCGCCCGTGCAGCTGTAGGTTGCCCGGTAGTAGAGCGTGCCCACACTTGAAGTCGGGGCGTTATAAGTTGTATTCGTCGCGCCGTTGATGTTCGCCCACCCGCTCGTACCGGTCGCGCTCGACTGCCACTGCACCGTACACGTGCCCGTGCCGCCGCTTGGCGTAGCCGTCAATGTCACGCCGCCACCAACGCAAACCGTCGACGAGGACGGATCGATGCTCACCGAAGGGTCGGGAGTTACCGTCACGGAAGCCGTGTTCGACGTCGCTGCGTCGCAACCACCGCCCGTGCAGCTGTACGTGGCCCGGTAGTACATCGTGCCCACGCTTGACGTGGGTGCATTATAAGTTGTATTCGTCGCGCCGCTGATGTTTGCCCACCCGCTCGTGCCGGTCGCGCTCGACTGCCACTGCACCGTACACGTGCCCGTGCCACCGCTTGGCGTGGCAGTCAATGTCACGCTCCCACCAACGCAAACCGTCGACGAAGACGGCGTGATGCTCACCGAAGGGTCCGGGGTTACCGTCACAGAAGCCGTGTTCGACGTCGCTGCGTCGCAACCGCCGCCCGTGCAGCTGTACGTGGCCCGGTAGTACATCGTCCCCGCGCTGGAAGTGGGTGCGTTATAAGTTGTATTCGTCGCGCCGTTGATGTTCGCCCAGCCACTCGTGCCGGTCGCGCTCGACTGCCACTGCACCGTACACGTACCCGTGCCGCCGCTTGGCGTGGCCGTCAATGTCACGCTCCCGCCAACGCAAACCGTCGACGAAGACGGCGTGATGGAAACGGATGCCCCTTCAATAACCGTCACGCTCGCTTTGTTCGACGTCGCCGCGTCGCAACCGCCGCCCGTGCAGCTGTACGTGGCCCGGTAGTACATCGTGCCCACACTTGAAGTGGGTGCGTTATAGGTTGTATTTGTCGCGCCGTTGATGTTCGCCCACCCGCTTGTGCCGGTCGCGCTCGACTGCCACTGCACCGTACACGTGCCCGTGCCGCCGCTTGGCGTGGCCGTCAATGTCACGCTCCCGCCAACGCAAACCGTCGACGAAGACGGCGTGATGCTTACTGAAGGGTCTGGGGTTACCGTCACGGAAGCCGTGTTCGACGTCGCCGCGTCGCAACCGCCGCCCGTGCAGCTGTAGGTTGCTAGGTAGTACATCGTGCCCACGCTTGAAGTCGGGGCGTTATAGGTTGTATTTGTTGCGCCGTGGATGTTCGCCCACCCGCTCGTGCCGGTCGCGCTCGACTGCCACTGCACCGTACACGTGCCCGTGCCGCCGCTTGGCGTAGCCGTCAATGTCACGCTCCCGCCAACGCAGACCGTCGACGAAGACGGGGTGATGCTTACTGAAGGGTCCGGAGTTACCGTCACGGAAGCCGTGTTCGACGTCGCCGCGTCGCAACCGCCGCCCGTGCAGCTGTACGTAGCCCGGTAGTAGAGCGTGCCCACGCTTGACGTGGGTGCATTGTAAGTTGTATTCGTCGCGCCGCTGATGTTTGCCCACCCGCTTGTGCCGGTCGCGCTCGACTGCCACTGCACCGTGCACGTGCCCGTGCCGCCGCTTGGCGTAGCCGTCAATGTCACGCTCCCACCAACGCAGACCGTCGACGAAGACGGGTGATGCTTACTGAAGGGTCTGGAGTTACCGTCACGGAAGCCGTGTTCGACGTCGCTGCGTCGCAACCGCCGCCCGTGCAGCTGTACGTGGCCCGGTAGTAGAGCGTCCCCGCGCTCGAAGTCGAGGCGTTATAGGTTGTATTCGTCGCGCCGTTGATGTTCGCCCAGCCGCTTGTGCCGGTCGCGCTCGACTGCCACTGCACCGTGCACGTGCCCGTGCCGCCGCTTGGCGTAGCCGTCAGCGTTACGCTGCCGCCGACGCAGACCGTCGACGAAGACGGGGTGATGGAAACAGATGCCCCTTCAATAACCGTCACGCTCGCTTTGTTCGACGTCGCTGCGTCGCAACCGCCGCCCGTGCAGCTGTACGTGGCCCGGTAGTAGAGCGTGCCCACGCTTGAAGTCGGGGCGTTATAAGTTGTATTCGTCGCGCCGCTGATGTTCGTCCACCCGCTTGTGCCGGTCGCGCTCGACTGCCACTGGATCGTGCACGTGCCCGTGCCGCCGCTTGGCGTGGCCGTCAGCGTTACGCTGCCGCCGACGCAGACCGTCGACGAAGACGGGGTGATGCTTACTGAAGGGTCCGGGGTTACCGTCACAGAAGCCGTGTTCGACGTCGCTGCGTCGCAACCGCCGCCCGTGCAGCTATAAGTGGCCCGGTAGTAGAGCGTGCCCGCGCTGGAAGTGGGGGCGTTATAGGTTGTATTTGTTGCGCCGTTGATGTTTGCCCACCCGCTCGTGCCGGTTGCGCTCGACTGCCACTGCACCGTACACGTACCCGTGCCGCCGCTTGGCGTAGCGGTCAAAGTCACGCTGCCGCCGACGCAGATCGTCGAGGAGGACGGCGTGATGGAAACGGATGCCCCTTCAATAACCGTCACACTCGCTTTGTTCGACGTCGCTGCGTCGCAACCGCCGCCCGTGCAACTGTATGTAGCCCGGTAGTACATCGTGCTCGCGCTGGAAGTGGGTGCGTTATAGGTTGTATTTGTCGCGCCGTTGATGTTCGCCCACCCGCTTGTGCCGGTTGCGCTCGACTGCCACTGCACCGTACACGTGCCCGTGCCGCCGCTTGGCGTGGCAGTCAGGGTTACGCTGCCGCCGACGCAGACCGTCGAGGAGGACGGCGTGATGCTCACCGAAGGGTCCGGGGTTACCGTCACGCTCGCTTGGGCGTTGGCGGTACAGCCCAACATGCCTGTAACGGTAACCTTATAGGTGCCGGAGGAAGTTACCGTAATCGAAGGCGTCGTTGCGCCCGTGCTCCACAAATAGGTACCTCCTCCAGAGGCGGTCAGCACCGCGCTACCGCCGTTGCAAATGGTGGAGGTTTGCGGGGTAATGGAGGCGGTAGGGGGAGTAAAGCATGAGGCGCAGGAATTTCCTGAAAGCGTAATATTGAAATCTGCGGATGGGGTGTTAAATCGATAAGCGGCATTATCCGGATGTCTGAATACCGCAATGGTTAACCAACCGGATGCTCCGTATACATTTTCCTGAACATTGGCGCCTGTTCCGACCTGAAAAGCAGGTCCCATATTTGAAACCTGGATTTTACCCCCTGCAAGCAATCCATGACCGATCAGCTCTCCGGAATAGCTGGGATAATAGTAAAAATCCGTTGAGTTCATGGAGAAATGGTCGCAAACGGGGGTTTTAGGGCTCCCGGAAGGAGTAGAGGTGGTACGTCCGCTAAACCGGACGTTGACCGTAAACTGAGCGCCTCCAACGGACGTGTTGGTGATCGTTCCGGTGAGCAAGGCCGTTCCATCCGTGTACTCCGTAAAGTTTCCTCCGGAGAAGGTATAATGCTTCGACTCGCTCAACCCGGAAATCAAGTCCTCGGCGAAAAAGCCGTAGCTTCCGCTTCCGCCGCAATCTGCGGTATTCCCGACCGTTCGGGTCGCGCAGGACTGGCACTCTGAAGCGGTAATAGACAGCGAGGAAGAAGTTGCGCTTCCACACCCATTGCCCGTTGCATTGACGACCATCCGGTAATAGGTTGTTCCGGAGGAAGGAACCGTAGAATAATCCACGGCATTTGCGCCGGTGATATTCGTCCAGGGCCCACCGGAGGCGCTTGCTTTTTGCCATTGGTAGGAGATCGTTCCAACACCGCCAGAAACATCGGCGCTCAACTGGACGGATTCTCCATTGCAAACGGATTGGCCTGAGGCGGAGACGGTTACATCCAGATCAGGAAAAACAGACACGGTTGCCGTACCCGAAGTTGCCACATCACAGCCGCCGCCCGTGCAGCTATAGGTAGCCCGGTAATAGGTTGTGCCTGCGCTTGAAGTCGGGGCGTTATAGGTTGTATTTGTTGCCCCGGAAATGTTGGTCCAGCCGCTTGTGCCATTTGCGCTCGACTGCCACTGGATCGTACACGTGCCTGTGCCTCCGCCTGGGGTGGCCGTCAGCGTCGCGCTGCCGCCCACGCATACGGAGGAGGAGGAAGGGGCGATACTGATGGAAGGGTCGGCAGTTACCGTCAAAATAGCGGCGTTGCTGGTAACGGCGGGGCAGCTCGACTGGGTAACCGAGGCGCGGTAGGAGAAGGCGCCATTTGCCGAGATACCGGAAACCGTCAAGGAAGCACTGGTTGCCCCTGAATAGACCGCCCCGGCGGGGGTTCCATTGGACACATTCGCCCAGGTGCTGCCGTTAAGGTATTGCCACTGCACGCTGGGGGACGGGCTGCCCGTTGCAGTGACGCTGAAGGTAGCGCTGCCGCCTGCGCAAACGGTTTTGTTCTGAGGTTGTCCGGTGATAGCGGCATTGCATGCTACAGTGTATTTAATGCACACGCTGGAAGGCACGACGGAATTAGGGCTGGAGCAATCGTTTTTGCCATAGGTGGCATTGCCCCAATGCACTAACAGGATTTTATCGGCGCCATTGGGCAAACTGCCGCTGCCAAGTGCCCCGGACCAATAATCTTGTTCAACTCCCGTAGCGATACCATCGCTGCCAGAGGAATTGGAGCCTGTCCAGTCGGAGGCCCATTGCACTACATTATTTTTAAGAAAAACAACCTTGAATTTTTCGTTGGGTTGGTCCCCGGTGGAACTCCGGTTCACATAGCCATCCCATGCGATGGCTTCGGTTATTTCGACGTCCACCGCCCCGGAAAAAGCGGCGGGCAGGCTCACCGGGATCTGATACGAGGAGGTGCCTCCGCAATAAAACCGGACGGAAGCGGGGTCTCCGGTTTGGGAGTTGATTGTTTGGGACCAGGCCAGTTCGCCCGATTCGCAACTTGGCGAAGGAGCGCAAAAAGGAGGCGCAACCTGGTTATCCGGATCGCAGGAGGTAATGGACACGCACCAGGCGTCGGTTTTGATATAATCGCCATTGCCGGACCCGCCCACTTTGATGGTCGCCGTTTCATTGGGAACGGTCGCGTTGAAGCTAAAAAAGCCCATCGAAGGCAAAATCGTGTTGACGTCCCCCACAACTTTTTGGATCTCCGTCCCGGCGCTGTTATAAAAATACACGCCGGCTTCATGGTCGAAAGCGCTATTATGTGTGCCTGCATAAAACTTCAGGGAAAACTGGGTCCCAGGGACCAAATCAGGAAGCGTTTGTTCAAATTTCCCTAAACTTGTTGTTATTTCCAGGCTACCATGAAGAACTCCGCACTGAGGCGCATAGTTGATCGAAGCAAAATTGCCTCCGCTCCACGACCAATCGGTGGTTCCGCTTTCAAAGCTTGCGTTTTTCACCAGATTGTTCGAGCAATTGCAATCCGTTA
This sequence comes from Haliscomenobacter sp., assembly GCA_016713275.1. Taxonomy (GTDB): domain Bacteria; phylum Bacteroidota; class Bacteroidia; order Chitinophagales; family Saprospiraceae; genus JADJPL01. Next base: position 509,311 of record JADJPL010000003.1, on the reverse strand, counting down.
GCCAAGGGGCTATTGCAGCCCTTGCCTCAGCACTCAAAGGCCATTCCCCGCTCAGGAAAGGGCGACGATTCGTTGCCGATAAACTTACCGGACCTAAAGAAAAATGCCAAACAGCGAGGCGTATAGAACAAATGACCTGGATTTGGCGCAGGTCGAAATCTTTTGTTAGAGCAACTGTTGGAGCATAAGAAGATCAGGCTTCTTTCCAGGACGGAAAAAGCCAAGGGTAGAAATTTTCCCATATTACGGCACTTTAATTGTAATTATTTATCTATATCAAAAAAATATTTTAATTTGAATATCAATTATTTATGAATAAAAAATAATTGATATCTTTAATTCAAACACAATAAAACACCACCCTGCTTCGGGGAAGCAGCCTGGATCATCTCAAACGAGCGCACAAAGGCCTGATTATCTTAATATCAGAAATTACAGATGGATCAGATGATGCCTGGAATACGAAGTATTAACTTGGAATTGAAATCAAACGAGTTGGAAGTAAGTAGTTTCTCATAAGTTTATCAAATTATAATACATAATAAATGAGCTTGTTTTGGGGTAAAGCTCAAAACTGGGGAATAAATACTATTAAAATGCAGGGGTCATGCCGGGCTTATTTTCTTAAGCCGCTTTAGTGTAATTAATTGTAGTCGACGCTCCGGTCAATACAAAGGAACCGTAGAAGGCGTATATACTACGCATTCCCGTCGCCTATATGTGCGGAATAGGCGTCAACCCTCAACGGGGCGTACGATTCAACGAATTATGGGTATAAGTGGAAACTGGGGAATATTTTGACCTGGTCGCCCAAATCAAAACACTCGTATGTAAGTTATGACTCCTGCGAATTGAAAAAGTAACTGGCCTGAACAATACCTGGCATTAGCAGGATTAATGCCAGGCGCAAACGTATGGATTTTTAAATAATTATTCAAATCAAATTTAATTTTTTATCAAAACACAAAAATCCATTAAAAATAATTTTCTGAAATTGGGACCAATATTGAAAAAATAAAAGAAATATCAAAAAAATAGGCAATTAAAAATAATAAACTAATAACAATTAGAGATATATTTTACATTTTTACAAATAAGTTTAATTCCAGGCTTACTGCACAAGGATAGTACAATTTCTCAAAAAGTAATTTTTCATCAATTTGCGATGATTTATTTTTCAAAACACTCTTGCTATCAACAGATTAATTGACAATCCGCTCATTTCCAGAGTACACATTGAAACTATCCTGCCTCAAAAAACCCACCAGGGTCATCCGGTAAGCCGCCGCCAACTCTACAGCCAAACTGGAAGGCGCCCCCACGGAAACCATGAAGGGGATTCCTGCTGACAGGGCCTTCTGGACCAACTCAAACCCTGCCCTGCCACTGACCAGCAACAAGGTATCGGCCAATGGAAGCATATCCTTGTTTAAAGCAGCGCCAATCAGTTTATCCAGGGCGTTGTGCCGCCCCACATCTTCCCGAACCAGCGCCAATTCGCCGCTTGAATGGTATATCGCTGCGGCATGCACGCCCCCGGTCTCCTGAAACAAAGACTGATTTTCCCAAAGCGCTCCCGACAGCTTGCTCAAGGTTGCCGCATCCCATAGCCTTCCGCTTAGCGGCAGCGGATATACAGAGGGCTGTTGGACCAACTCCATGGAAGCCTTCCCGCAGATACCGCAGCTTGAAGCGGCAAAAAAATTCCGCGTGAGCCGGTCAAAATCGATGGACAACCCGGGATGCAGCTCCGCCAATACGGTATTCTGCTGCACCTCAGGTTCCAACCCCGCTCCAAGGTACCGAAGCTGGAGAAGTTCGTTTTTCCGGGAAATAATCCTTTCAGAGAGTAAAAATCCCCGAACGAGGTCGAAGTCGTCGCCGGGTGTTCTCATGGTGACGGCGAGACTTCGCTGCTGCCGCATGCCGCTTGGACCAAAGCCAAGACGGATTTCCAAAGGCTCCTCAATAGCAAGGCGGTCGCTTGCCGGAATCAGTTGGTCGCCCTGACGGCGAAATATGGGAACTTCATTAGACGCGCTCCAGGGATTTGCCATGACAACGTAACGCCCCGGCCTTTTCTATTGTTCCGGAGAATGAGGCATCTCCGTAGCTTGCTTCTCCCAGAGATACCCCCTGCCATGTGTGATGGTACTGCCAAGATATCCCGTCAGCAGCAGCAATACAAACAGCGCAACCGCGATGAAATTCCTCCATACATTGATCTGCCACGACCCCGGGCTATGCCCGCTAAACCGCCAGGCCACTATGCCCAAAACAGTAACCAGAATGCCCAGCCATTGGTGCCAGAAAAGCGCCTGCGCCGGATATTCCCCTTTTCGGACCAAAATAAACCCGGTGATACAGGCCAGAACCGCAATGGAGGAAGAAATAAGTAAGGTGGTGGGAATAACAGTACGAAAAACCGCATTCTTGGGCTTGCGGCCCATGCGCTGAAAAATAAGCGCCAGAATCATCATTCCGATGGGGAAATGGACGAGCAGAAGATGAGACCGGCCAAGAAACAGGATCGCCTCGCTCATGACGTAAGAGTTTTAGTTGTGCGAAAGTACAACTTTCTTGGAAAGCACGAGGTACGAAGTACGAGGTACGATGTACGGCGGACGGCGGACGGGGACGGCAGACGGGGACGGGACGGGAACGGGGGACGGGAACGAGAGGGGGACGGGAGAGCCAGAACCACTAGAGACTGTTCAAAAAACCCTGGTTCGAGGCTCCGCCCAATGCTGTCTGGAACCCGTTAGTGAGCCATAAAATTAGGAACGCCGGTCAGGGGACCGGCGGATAGTTCCGCACGGAATCTGAGGATTCCGGCGAACAGGTTCCACTTTTTTCTACCTCTTGAACAGGTTCCAGACAGCATTGGGCTCCGCCTCGGACCCACTCTACGTGGAGGCTCTGCCTCCAACCAGACTTTCCGGACGTAATCGGATACTTTTTTTAGCAGGACCGCAAACCAAGAAGAGGGCTATACACACTTTTTTGAACAGTCTCGTTCGCCCCCGGAGGTTAGTGGTTGGTGGGTGAGGCGTGAGGCGTTGGGTGAGTGGGTGAGGCGTGAGGCGTTGGGTGAGTGGGTGAGGCAATGCACTGTCCCCCTTTGGAGGGGGATTAGGGGGAGGACAGGCAATGGACTGGATGCCGGAGGTTCGACGGGATGGGTTTTAGCCAGGGGAAGTAGCCGAACAGCAGGGCGTTGCTTTTTTGTCTGAACCAGGATTTGGGGGGATTTCAGGATGGGGAGAGCGGGTGAGTTGTTAGTTGTTGGTGGTTGGTGGGTGAATGCGCAAGGCTTAGGGCGTAAGGCTGGCTAACCACCAACCACCAACCCCCCCCCCCCCCCCCCCCCCCCCCCCCCCCCCCCCCCCCCCCCCCCCCCCCCCCCCCCCCCCCCCCCCCCCCCCCCCCCCCCCCCCCCCCCCCCCCCCCCCCCCCCCCCCCCCCCCCCACCAACCACCAACCACCAACCACCAACCACTAACCACCAACCACTAACCACTAACCACCACCCCCCTAACGCCTTCAACCATTCCCCAGGGGCCTTTTTGCAGGGCAATCCGGCAGTTTTGGAAACCGGCGGATTCAAGCCAAGCCAGGGTGTCTGCGTAGGTGTCGGGGAAATCGTACTTGGCGTGGTGGTCCATCAGCACGTCCCATTCCTGGTCTTCGGTGCCGCGAGACTTGGCATAGCGCTCCCAGGGGATCAGGACTTCCTCCGGATAAGTGGCAGATCGCTTGCTGGCAAATAAATCCGCATACGCCAGCCGGCCGCCCGGCCGAAGCCAGGAGCACAGAGACGGAAACAGCGCTTGTTTTTCCTCCCCTTTCAAGTGATGAAAGGCCAGTACCGCAATGGCCAGATCGGCGCTTTCCGCCTCCAACTCGATATCCTGAAACAGGCCCTGCACATAGCGGATCGCGTTGGGCCGATCCTGAAAACGTTCCCGGCAAGCCTCCAGCATCTCCTCCGATGCGTCGACCAGGGTAAAGGACGCGTCCGGAAACCGCCGCATCAACAGGTCCGTCCCGTTGCCGTTGCCGCAGCCCAGGTCCAGAATATGCGACGGGGTAACATCGGAAGCTAATGACTCCAAAACGGATCCGAGCAGTTCCTGATAGTGAGGTACCCAGCGCAGAATCTTGTCAGTGTATCCGGATTGCCAGGTGTTGAATTCGTTCGAAATATCCATACTGTTTGCAAAATTACCCCTTCGTTCGTCTGGAGACGAGCCGATAATGGGATCTTTGTCCCGTACTTCGTACATCGTACCTCGTACTTCAAAAGATCCACTGGATCACCTTTCCAACGAGCCAAAGAGAAAAGACAAAGGAAAAAACCATAGCCCCGAGGAGCAGGAATAAGACCCACCAGGCGCTGCCTTTGTGCAGGCCCTGTTCGTAATGTTGTTTCAATAAGTGGACGTTGCGCAGGTTGGCCCGGTACCGAAGATCAAACAGATCGCCCAGCAGGGGAACCGTGCCCACGATTCCGTCCAGCAGAATATTCCCGACCATTTTCACCGCCAGCATACCGCTGCCGCCATGCCTGGCCATGTACAGGACGAGCACTCCGGATACGGCGAAACTCAGTACGTCTCCAGCATAGGGGATCAAACCAATCAGGGCGTCCACCCCGAACCGGATCTTGGTAAACGGAATGCGGAAACGGTTGTCCAGAAATTCGGCGATGGCGTCGAGCCATTTGATGTTGGGAGCAGTCATGTGTTATGTTAGGCGTTACGAGGTTACGAGGTTGCGAAGTTACGGAGTTACGGAGTTACGGAGTAATGGCATCCCTAGTTCCTCGCAACCTCGCAACCTCGCAACCTCGCAACCTCCTCCAGCCTTGTCAAATATACGCCACAGTGGTGAAAAGATCGCCATTTTCCTGGAGATCGATCATGCGGAAAGCCGGGCGGGTATGGTCGATTGCCAGGGTATCGGTGTGCTGGGCGATTTGGAAAAAAGTGGACGGGGTAATGAACACGTTCCCATTGCGGTGGGCGACCGTTTTTTCTACGTGGTAATGGCCGCAAAACACCTGATAAGCGTGCGGATAGGTTTGAATCAGGCGCTCAAATGCCGGTATTTGACGGAACGGGTATTTTTGATCCATAAAGAGAACGCCGGCCGTCATCGGGGGGTGGTGCATAAAAATCAGGGCCAAAGGAGAGGCCCAACCGGCTAGTTGCGTTTCCAGCCATTGCCACTGCGCCGGAGACATCTCTCCCCGAGACGAGTCCAGAAACAGGACGGTATGAGAGCCCCATTTTCTGGAAAAATAAAGCTCGCCCTGGTGAAAGTCCTCCTTCTCATAGCCAAAAATACGGGCCAGCACCGCCGGGTCGTCGTGGTTGCCCGGAATGACTTCGAAGGGAATCCCGAGAGGAACGACCAACGACCGCACCCATTCACAGGCCTCGGGGTCGCCGTCGTGGAAACTCAGATCACCGCTCAGCACCAGATAATCCGGTTTCATGGCCGCCGCTTTTTCCAGAACAGCGGCGAAATTCGCCCGGACATCCAACCCAACGGGAAGTTCGCCCTCCCGGCCAATATGCAAATCGGTAATCTGAATGATTTTCATGGCGGACGGTTGTTGGTTTTATTCCAACATAACGTCGCTCACGCAAAAAACGTATTGTAGATGGTACTGAGTGCCAGCACGAGGAACAACAAGCTCAGAATGTAGTTGATGTTGCGGGCGACAAACTGAATCCGCTTCTGGATAATCCCGGCGAAGGACACATAAATGGCGAAAAGCAGAAAAGCCCCAGCCATGGCGCCCAGCGCAAAAAACCAGTTGTGCGGCGCCTGGGTTTGCAGAATGTCTTTTGCTTCCAGAATAGTGGAATACCCCAAAAAGAAGGGGATGGCCAGCATGTTCATCGACGCCATCGTCAGGCCCGCCCAATAGCTTTGGTTCCCTCCTTCCTTCAGCTGAAATTGCACCTTCTTCCGCGCCTGCCGGTAGAAAACCAGGCCAGCAGGAAAAAAATGGCAATGGCGGCATAGGTTAGGTATTCAATCACCTGCGGGTTATTGGCCAGAAATTTGGCAAACGTCACCGCAATCAGCGCCTGAACAAAGATCACGCTCGAAGCCCCCAAAATAAACAACAATGCATGCTGCCGGTGGTGCTCCAGGCTGATTTTCAGCGCCGTCATGTTGATCATCCCGGGCGGGCTAAACCCCAGAAACGCGACCAAAATCGCCAGAAAAACCGTTTGCAGAATATCCATGATTCTTTTTTGCGGCAAAAATAAGGGGTTAGGGGATAGGGTTTCGTGAGGTGGGTCACAGGGGGGGTGTTAGTGGTTGGTGGTTAGGGGTTGGTGGTTGGTGGGGTTGGGGGTTGGGGGTTGGGGGGTTGGGGTTGAGGCGTTGAGTGCCTGTTGGTCGTAGTCCTCAGACTACGACACCCCGCGAAGCGGCCGGAGGCCTGAAAAAAATGCGTGCATGGCTTTTTCTGTCTGAATCGCTGATGACGCAGATGAAAGGATTTCGCAGATTATTTTGAAAGGCCACTTCCCATCTGCGTTCATCCAAAAATCAGTGGGATCTGTGATTCAGACAAGAAGCAACGGCAAACGGGAAACGGGAAACGGCAGACGGAAGACGCTGAAACACCTTGTGCCTTAAGCCTTACGCCTTACGCCCAAATTGCCCCCATCATGGCCATCCTTTCATCCCCCAAATCACAGTTCAGACAACGCAGCGCCCCAATGGCAGTAAATTGCACGCGCAATCTGAAGATTGAACGAATGCGTAGACGGAAGTCTACGCACAACAGGGACGGTCGACGAGACGCGACGGAGGACGGTGAACGGGGCGGTCCGCCTTTGTACCTGCCCTTGCGCCTTACGCCTTACGCCCAAATTGCCCCCATCATGGCCATCCTTTCATCCCCCAAATCACAGTTCAGACAACGCAGTAACGCCCCCAATGGCCGTAGATTGCACGCGCAATCTGAAGATTGAACGAATGCGTAGACGGAAGTCTACGCACAACAGGGTAGACGCACAACAGAGCTGGGTTCGCTTACTTCAGCGTTCGCTCGAACAATTCGAAAATTCGCCGGTATTCGTCGGTCCAGCTGCTGGGCTCAATGAAGCCGTGGTCTTCCATCGGGAAGACGGCGAACTCCCCACCGTTCTTTTTCAACTCGATCAGGCGCTGGGAAAGGCGCACCACATCCTGGAAATGGACGTTCACGTCTACCATCCCATGCAGGATAAGCAAATCGCCTTTTAACCCTTCTGCGAAGTTGATCGGCGAGCTGCGTTGGTAGGCGATGGAGTCCTCTACCGGGGTATTGAGGATATTGGCGGTATAGCCGTGGTTGTAATGGGCCCAGTCGGTCACCGAGCGCAGGGCGGCGCCGGAGCGGAAGGTTTCGGGCGCGTTAAACAGGGCCATGAGGGTCATGAAGCCGCCGTAAGAACCGCCGTAAATACCCACTTTGTTGGCGTCTACACCATACTGGCTCACCAGATACCGGGCGCCGTCGACCTGATCGTCGAGGTCTTTGCCTCCCATGTGGCGGTAAATGGCGGTGCGCCAATCCCTGCCATACCCTTCGCTGGCGCGGTAGTCGATATCCAGCACGGTATAGCCGTTGTCCGCCAGGAAATGGTGAAACATGAATTCGCGGAAGTAGCTGGCCCACCACTTATGCACGTTCTGGGTATACCCCGCTCCATGGACGAAGATCACCGCCGGGCCGCCTTTTTTGGGTTTGGCAGGCCGGTACAACCGGGCAGGAACCATCACCCCGTCCCGGGCTTTGAACCATACGATCTGCGGATCACTCCAGGGGTAGCGATTGAACTCGGGGGTGGTCGATCGGGTCAGCTGCGTAGCCGGGGCGCCGGGGCGGTTTTCCATCCAGTACACTTCCCAGGGCTTGTTGCTGTAGGAATAGCGGATAGCGAGGTATTTTTCGTCGGGAGAAACGGAGACTTCGTTACTCCCGGCCATGGAGGTAATCTTTTCCAAAGGCCCTCCGTTTACGGAAAGACGGTAGAAATGCTTTTCGTGCGGGCCTTCCGCGTTGGCAGTCAGGAAGAAATACTGCCGGTCGCGGGAGAGCCGGGCACTGAGAATCTCAAATTTGCCCTCCGTAAGCGCTTTTTTCTCCCCGGTTTCCAGGTCCGCTACATACAAATGGGAATAGCCGGTTTCTTCCGACTGGTACCACACCTTGCGGGTATCCATCAGGAATCCCACATTGCCGGCGCCGCCCGACCAGCCGATACCAGGGCCGCCAATCCAGGCCTCGTCGCGCTGACGGTCGATCAGGGTCATTGCGCCGGTGGGCAGGTCGAGCGAAACGATCCAGCGGTCTTTATTGTCCTGGGAGCGGATCACGAGCAGGGCCCTGCCGTCTTCCGAAAACACGGGCCCGGCGTAGTTCACCTCCCGGGGCTTGTCGTACAGGGGCTTGAACGCCTCCGCGCCTTTGTGGTAATCCTTCAGAAACTCCGGTTTGTCGTATATCCCGGGCAGCGTTTTCGGATCCACGAAATAAAAGGTATCGCGTTCGGCATCGTAGATGCCAAACTCCTGGCTATCCATGGGCGAGCCCACCTTGGGTCGGGAGGGCAGATTGACGGTGAACCCCGATTCCGCGACGTAATCCGGCACGTCGGTGCGCTTGGACTCGGCGCGTTTGATCAGTTGGAAGGTAATGAAGCGCAGGTCAGGGCTGGCGTCAAGTCCTGTTAATTGCTTGGTACCAGTATAATAGGTTTTCGGACGGTCTGGCTCCAAGAGTTTGTTTTGGTTCAGACGCGCTTCGCGCTGCCCTTTGCGCCATTCCAGAACCTCGAAGAGATCCAGTTGCTGTTCGGTCAGCCAGGCTTCCTGGGGGGTAGTTTTTTTCTCGGCGGGCGCCGCGCCGGAGCGGAAGTCGGTGAGCTGTGAAGTGCTTCCGTCGAGGATATTCCAAACGAAGAGGTTGTTGTTGCGGGAGAAAACGACTTTGGTGTCGCCGTCGGCAAAAGAAGCGCCGCTTTCGCGGTCCAGTGTTTGGGTGATGGCCCTTGCCGAGTTGGAAGCGGCGTCCACCAGGAAGAGGTCGCCGTTGCGTTCGGCGATTTTGCGGGAGAAATCGCGGGTATAGGTTCCGCCCGAAAGCAGGGACCGCTGTTCAGCAGCCGAAACTTTTTGCGGCTCGCCGCCAGCAATGGATACCTTATATAGACTACGCAGCGTATCCATGCCGGGGTTCCAGGAAAAATAGATGGTCTGGTTATCGTCGCCCCAAAAGACGTTCTCCGGCAAAAAGCCGACAAACCGGTCGCCCTGCATGATCTGGCCGATCGAAAGGGAAGGCTTTTGCGCAAAGAGAAACTGACTGATCAGCAAACAGCCCAAAAGGAAAGGCAGGTAGGCTTTTTGATGCATAACGCGATTTTTTGGGGAAAATAGGAATTTTTTACGAGCCCGATATTTAGTCCTTTTCAGCTTTTCTCCCAACGCCCCAAAATGCCTATCTTTAGCCGAGCCGGTTTTGAAAATCCGTTCATTCATTATTCACATAAACTACTTCCAACCATGATCATTGACACCATTCAAAATGCAGAGAAATACCGCTCCCTGCACCCGTTGTTTGAACGCGCTTTCGGGTTTATCCGGGAAAGCGATCCGGCAAACATGGCCGGCGGCAAAGGCGATATTGCCGACGGACTGAAAAGCATCGTCAGCACTGCGGCAGGCAAGGCAAAAGAGGACAGCCTCAAAAAATTCGAATGCCACGATAAGCACATCGACATCCAGTTTTGCATCGACGGCCTGGAAACCATCGGCTGGAAACCCCGTTCCGCCTGCGCGCTTCCCAATGGGGAATACAACGAAGAGAAAGACGTTCGCTTTTTCAGCGATCAGCCCGATACCTTCTTCCAGCTCACCGGAGGTCAGTTTGCGATCTTTTTCCCCGAAGACGTACACGCGCCCATGATCGGGGATGGAGAGATCAAGAAGATGGTGATCAAGGTGCGGATCTGAGTGGGATGGAGACCGCAGTTGTACCGGCGAAAAACTTACCTTGGGGGAAAAATCGCCAATGACCTCGAAAAAGGCTGTTTACCTGACGCTCTGGATAGCTTTCGGGGCCCTTGCGCCTAATGCACTGACGGGGCAGCGCCCAATGAACGTCGTGGTATTCCTCGTAGACGACCTGGGCTGGCAGGATACCTCCTTCCCTTTTGCCGATTCCGCGACGGCGCTCAACCGGCGTTTCCGGACGCCCAACATGGAGCGCCTGGCCCGGATGGGCGCCGCCTTTACAAACGCTTACGCCACCCCGGTCTGCACGCCGTCGAGGGTCAGTTTTCTGACAGGCGCCAACGTGGCGCGCCATCAGGTGACGAACTGGACCAACGTCCGGCCGGATACCCATACCGATCACCCGGACTCCCTCCTCGGGCAGGTAGACTGGAATCTGAACGGCCTCGATCCCTCGGGGCGGCAGCACCGCGCCTTTCACGCTACTCCCCTACCCCAACTCCTGAAGGACGCCGGCTACTACACCATCCTCGCCGGAAAAGCCCATTTTGGCCCTTACACCACTCCCGGGAGCGACCCGCTCAACCTGGGTTTCATGATCAATATTGCAGGTACTGCTGCCGGCCATCCGGGCAGTTACCTTCCGGAAAAGCGCTACCGCGCCAATGCCCAGGACACCCTCAGGGGCGTCCGCGGACTGGATGCCTACCATAGTAAAGGCGATTTTTTGACGGAGGCGCTCACCCGGGAGGCGCTGTCCGCCCTGGCTGTTCCCGTTGCTTCCAGGAAGCCGTTTTTTCTGTATCTTTCCCATTATGCCGTTCATACGCCGCTGGAACGGGATTCCCGGTTTGTTCAGCCTTATCTGGATCAGGGCCTTCCGCCGGCGGAGGCCAATTACGCCGCCTTGATCGAGGGCATGGATAAAAGTCTGGGCGATGTGCTCGACTATCTGGAATCCAAAGGACTCCTGCAGGAAACGGCGGTGCTCTTTCTCTCCGACAACGGCGGTTTGAGCCTTGCTCCTCCCCGGGCCCAGCCCATGCACACCCACAACCTGCCTTTGCGCATGGGAAAAGGGTCGGTATACGAAGGCGGCATCCGCGTGCCGCTCTTGGCCTATGCCCCCGGGCTATCCCAACCGGGTGGTAAATGCCAGCGGCTTGTTGCCGCCGAGGACCTGTTCCCGACAGTCCTCGAACTGGCCGGTATCCGCAGGCCAAAGACCATCCAGGAAGTGGATGGCCGCTCCTTTGCCCCCCATATCCTTCAGCCTGCCCACCCGTCGCCAAACCGGCGCTTGCTCGTCTGGCACTACCCGCATAACTGGACCAACATCGACCAGCAGGGCGTCGCCTGGGGCAGCGCCATCCGGCAAGGGGACTGGAAGCTGGTCTATTTCCACAAAACCCAGCAATGCGAGCTGTACCAACTCGCCCAGGACCCTGGAGAACAACATAACCTGCTGGAAACCTACCCACGCAAAGCCCTGCGCCTGGCCAAACTGCTCCGCAACATCCTCGTCCGGAATAACGCGCCCTGGCCGGTGCATAAAGCTACCAAGGTAGCCATTCCCTTGCCGGATGAGGCAGTGAAACAGTTACAGCGCCCCTGATCTGGGCAGTCACTTGGGCGGAATTGGCCGTTGGCGAATACGGCCATCCTTGTCGATCACCGTATGCATTCCCTCAAACTTGAAATGTTCGTTGGCAAAAAGCCACCTTCGAAAAAACAAAACCACCGCATCCGGCGGGGATTTTTTTCTGTCTGAGCGCTGCACCCCGCATTTTCGCCGGGCGAAAATGCGGGGCGCAGCGCTCAGATAATGTGTTTTTTTGCCGGGCGCGGGGTGGAGACCCACGGCCGTGTGTCTCTGCGAGGTGTGGGCATCGCAAAAAGCTTACTTACTGTGATAAAGTACTACTTCCGGGATAAAATCGAAATCCTTTACGTTATAGGTATGGAGTGGGATTTGATAAACAATCGAAGTAGCTGCAATAATAGCATCAGGAATTTGAAGGCCGTGGCTCAAGCATTCCAGGCGCGTTTCCAATTTGCTGCTCGGATTGCTTCAATGCTTCTCGGATCATCTTCCCAGAGCCCGAAGAGTGGAGCAGGGTCAATCGTCTTATTCCCTTTTGTGATTGAAGGACTCTGTCTAACAGGCGCTGTGGTCACCTCGACACTTTTAATATTCAAGCTTTTCAACAGGAAGATTATTTTTTCCACTTCCAGAATATCCACCGCTTCGATTGTTATACGCATAGTACTTCGATGTTTGCCATTCAAAATTAAAGGTTTTTCCGGATTTCTGGCGGCTGATTTTTCATGTGTTGAGTAATACCAGAGGATCCAGGTCATACGGATAAAACACCTGCTTTCCTTCCTAATCCTACGCATACATAAAAAAAGGTGGCAGGCACTTCGGAAGTGCCTCCCACCTCGCCCGGGCATCGCTACGCCCGGCCCCACCACCCTTCCCGGACCTCCTCGGCTTGCCCCAGGGCGGCCAGGGTTTCCAGGAGGCGCTGGATGTCTGCTTTGCGCTTGGGGGTGGGTTTGCCTTCGAAGGCGGCAGCCTGCACGGGGAGGGCGTTTCTTGGATTACACCAATTTAAAATGCCGCTTAGCTCCCCTGAAAACCGTTTCAAAAGGCGGTAACTCATGGATTTGGGACCGGAGCTTGTTTTCCCAGCCTTTCCTGAAGCGGGCTTCCTCTGCATCGGCAAAAGCATCATCCAACAAGGTAAAGTCCAGATCCTCCGAAAAGCGGTAGTTCTCAAACAAAACTTTTTTGAGTGCCGTGCCACCTTTGAATACAAGGATCTTCTGCAAGTGTGGCTGTTTTGAGATGGAAAAAAGAAGCCACGACAATACGTAATCCTTTTCGATCTGTGTGTCGCGTACCCGATGGCGGGCAGCCATGCGGCTAATTTCCTTTTGTAGTATCATCGCATCATGTAGTTATCGCATTTATAAGCGTAGCCGTTTCCACATTCTGTATAATCCCCACCGATTGGCAACCCCTTCACTACTACCCTCTACAGAAGGGTCGAGCCGAACAGGTGCGGAAGTGCTGGATTCATGTAACTTTGCCAGGGCAGGCCCTACTACACCCAATATTTCCAACAAAAACCCCAAGCGCTTGGTCACCGCCTGCGATCCGAACTGCTGCGCATGTTCAAACAGCCGCTCCTGGTCTATCTCTTGCCTTGATTTATGTATGGCGCGCACCACCTCCGTAATGCCGCCGCAGTACTGCGGAAGGAAGAGGCAGTCCACCAGCGTTTTTTCCAAATCGGAGCATTGGACACGGTGGTGGTCGTCAACCCATGTCTTGGAAAAGCCAAAAAAGTGCTTGGGATTGTGATAGATAAACCGAAACGGCACACCCTTGACTTCCCACACCGAGGGCTTCACTTGCTTGGCGACCACGATGTGCTCCTCCAGCACAGGCTGCACGTTCAGCCCCCGCAACTGCAAAGCTGAGCCATAGCCGATGTAGTAAGGCGCCCCACCCGCCAGATAATGCCCCAGCAGGTGCCAGTTGGGCATGAACGCTTCCACAGGCTGCTCATACGGCACGATGTAGTACAGCCCTTCTTTCACGCGCATGAGCAAGCCCCGGCGCACCATGCCTGCCAGCAACTGCCGCACCGCATCTGGCCTCGAGCCGGGCAGCCACCGGTAGGCGTCCTCCATGCGGAAAGCAGGCACGTCTGCTTCATGCGCGCGCTCCAACAATTTGGCTGATTGCACAGACAGGGTTTTTGATTTCATATCGAATTAGTGATTTTTTAAATCATTTTAAAGATATGAAATTTTATCCATTACACCCCAAAAACAGCCTTATCTTTTTTCGCAAAAAGCCGCTTTTTTTGATCTGACAAGAACCCCGTGTTTACTGCCCAAAGCGAGGATGTCTCAAAAGACATTGCTTTCTGTATCAGACAGGGAAAATTTTATTTCCTGATTTTTTTGCGGGACGCAGCGCCCGTGCCCGGAGGTGGAGGCGCACGGCAGTGGGCCGCTACGCCCGGCCCCACCACCCTTCCCTAACCTCCTCGGCTTGCCCCAGGGCGGCCAGGGTTTCCAGGAGGCGCTGGATGTCTGCTTTGCGTTTGGGGGTGGGTTTGCCTTCGAAGGCGGCGGACAATGCCGCGGCGTCTGCGGGGGCGTCGATAGGGCAGTCACGGGATGGGAAAAGTTTGGTTGGAAGCGATGTAAGGAAAAATGGGGGAAAAATGTCCCGTTTTCAGTTTGAGTCTGCCTTATCTGAGCTTAAAATACCCATCTCGGCGCTGGAGCTTGAAGAAGTATTGCAGGATGCGCAAAAGCTGAAATAGGATGAAGAAGGGCGTGGTGATTTCGGATTCAATCTTCTCCTGACAGGCCGATTTCGCGAACAATAAAGCTGGATAGCTCGCGAAATCGGGTAAAAAAAGACACATTTCGCGAGGAAAAGGATAGGCACTGCTTTTTGCAGCAGACCCGCATGCCTGGTTTCCACAAAACCACTCCTGGTTTCCGGCAAATGATCTCCCTTTGGGCAAGCTATTCGAGCAGCATCAGGTCTGTCTCAACAGCCGGTTTTGCCTCAATAAGAGTCCGCTTTCAGAGTCCCCCTTCAGATGCCCGAGCGGAGCGGAATAGCATTCCGGTAACATTCCCGGATTGGAAATCCGGACTACAACAAGTGACCCCTATCACCCCTCCCGATGACGAAAATCATATAAAGATATTTCGGGGGGTGCTAAGTTTAACCCGTAAAAAAGTACACCGGCCCGGCTTTGCCGCCCTACCCTACTGAACGGACGCCCAAGCCGGGTTTTATATGCTTTTTTCGCTCGTGCATTTTACCCTCTTCACTTGGATAAACCACGCGTTGTATGCAATCTTCCGAATTCGATCTAACAAAACCCGTCGATCTGTCCGATCACGCGGAAGGCACCGGGGCGCTCCGGTCGCGGATTCCCGTTTACAAAGATTTTCTTCCGCCTTGCAACCGCTCCTGCCCTTCCGGGGAGAACGTCCAGGCCTGGATGGCTTTCGCGCAATCCGGGAACTACGAAGCGGCTTTCCAGCAGTTGATGGAAGACAATCCCTTCCCGAGCATCAGCGGGCGGGTGTGCGTACACCCCTGCGAAACGGGTTGTAACCGGACGCATATCGACACCACCGTCAACATCCACGCGGTGGAGCGGTTTATCGGCGATCTCTCCCTGGAGGCTAAATGGCCGGTGCGCTACCAGGCTAAGCCTTCCGGCAAAAAAGTGCTCGTCGTGGGCGCAGGCCCTGCCGGGCTTTCCGCAGCCTACCACCTCACCCGCATGGGGCACAAGGTGGAGATCTTCGAGGGCCGCAGCGCGCCCGGAGGATTGCTGCATTACGGAATCCCTTCCTACCGCCTCCCCGCCGAGATTCGCGACGGAGAGATCGACCGGGTCTTGTCGATGGGGGTGCGCCTGCACCTCAACCATAAAGTGGACGACGTCCTTCTCGAGAAAGAAAAAGGCCGGTTCGACGCCGTCTTTGTCGCCGTTGGCGCCCAGATCAGCAAAAAAGAACCAATCGCGTATACCAACGCCGTACCGGTTTGGGACGCTTTCCAGGTGCTGTACGGGGTTTCGCAAAACCAGCCGCCCCAGCTCGGCAACCGCGTCATCATTTACGGCGGCGGCAAACTCGCTATGTACCTCTCGCGCGTGATGCGCCGCCTCGGAATCACCGCCCAGGTGCTGTACAGCGGCGACCAGAAACTGATGCCCGCCTACGATTTTGAAGCCGACGACGCCATCGCCGAAGGCATCGAGATCAAACTCCTGCGCGCCATCCGCGAAGTGGAAGAAAACCGCTTCAAGGTAGAAATTATGCAAATGGAAAAAGGGAAAATCGTCGGTTCCGGTACCTACGAAACCCTGGAAGCCGACTCCCTCATCCTGGCAACCGGCCAGGAAGGCGACACGTCTTTCCTCCAGGGCATCGATGGCCTCCAGCTTAAAGACGACGGCACGGTAGCCGTCGATGAAGGCCGCGCCACCGGCCACCCCGGCATCTTTGCCGGCGGGGACGTCGCCGGAGGCGAACGCAGCGTGATCATCGCGCTCGGACAAGGCAAAAAAGCAGCCAAATACATCAACGCTTACCTGAAAGGCGAGGCCTTCCAGAAGCCAGTCAAAAACGCCACGGCATTTTTCCGCAAAATGCACATGTGGTTCAAAACCGAAGCGCCCCTGCAGGAGCAGTCCAAACTAGCACCCAGCATTGCCGTACGCAGCTTCGAAGAAGTGGTCGCCGGATTCAGCGAGAAAGAAGCCCGCTACGAAGCCCAGCGCTGCCTCAGTTGCGGCAACTGCTTCGAGTGCGACGGTTGCTTCGGCGCCTGCCCGGAAGACGCGATCATCAAGCTCGGCCCGGGAAAAGGGTACAAATTCGATTACGACGCCTGCACCGGTTGCGGCGTATGTTTCGAGCAATGCCCATGCTATGCCATTGACATGATTCCTGAACCTGACAAAGATTCCAACCATGCCTAATAAAAAACACGCCATTGCCATGATCGATGGCAACGACGCGACTGCTTACGTCGCCTACCGCGTCAACGACGTCTGCGCCATCTATCCCACTACGCCTTCGTCCAACATGGCGGAGTTTGCCGACGAGTGGGCGGCAAAAGGCATTAAGAATATCTGGGGAACAGTACCGGAAGTCATTGAAATGCAAAGCGAAGGCGGCGCAGCAGGTACCGTACACGGCGCGTTGCAGACAGGCTCCCTGACGACCACCTTCACTGCCTCCCAGGGGCTGATGCTGATGCTTCCCAACATGTACAAAATCGCCGGAGAACTCACGTCAGCCGTATTCCATATCGCTGCGCGCTCTCTGGCTGCTCAGGGACTTTCCATCTTTGGCGACCACCAGGACGTAATGGCCGCCCGGAGCACCGGCTTTGCCATGCTGAGCTCGGCCAGCGTACAGGAAGCCCACGACTTCGCCCTGATTTCGCAGGCTGCCACCCTCAAATCCCGGGTGCCGTTCCTGCACTTCTTCGACGGCTTCCGCACCTCCCACGAAGTCAGTAAGGTGGAGTTGCTGACCGACGACGAGATCCGCTCCATGATCCCCGACGACCTGATCTTCGCGCACAGGAAGCGGGGCATGAACCCCGACCACCCCTTCATCCGGGGCACAGCCCAAAACCCCGACGTTTACTTCCAGGGGCGGGAGACAGTGAATCCCTTCTACGCCATTACCCCGGAACTGGTGGAGGAAACCATGGACCGCTTCTTCGAACTTACCGGCAGGCGGTACGAACTCTTCCAATATTATGGCGCCCCTGATGCCGATCGGGTGATCATCCTCATGGGCTCCGGCGCAGAAACCGCTTCCGAAACAGCCCTGGCGCTGAACCAGGCCGGCGAAAAAACCGGCGTGATCCAGATCCGCCTCTACCGGCCCTTCTCGATGGAGCACTTCCTGAAAGCCCTGCCTTCAACGGTCAAATCCATCGCGGTGCTCGACCGCACCAAAGAACCGGGCGCAACCGGTGAACCGATCTTCCAGGATGTGATGTCAGCCCTGGTATTGTACCTCCAACGCGGAGTGATCAAGCAAATCCCCCGGTTAATCGGTGGGCGGTACGGTCTTTCTTCCAAGGAGTTTACGCCGGCCATGGTCAAAGCGATTTTTGACGAACTCAAAAAACCGGAACCCAAGGAACAGTTTACCATTGGGATCAACGACGACGTAACCTTTACCAGTCTGGAATACGACCCGTCGTACACCCTCGACGAATCCAAATGGACCCAGGCCCTCTTCTTCGGCCTTGGCGCCGATGGTACCGTTGGCGCCAATAAGAACAGCATCAAGATCATCGGCGAAAACACCAACCTGTACGCCCAGGGCTACTTTGTTTACGACTCCAAAAAATCCGGGGCACGTACTGTCTCCCACCTGCGCTTCGGGCCGGAGCCGCTGAGCGCTCCCTACCTGCTTACTCAGGCCAACTTTATCGCCTGCCACCAGTTCAACTTCACGGAGAAGGTAGAAATGCTCACCCAAGCCATGACGGGAGGGACTTTCCTGCTCAACAGCCCTTACGGCAAGGACGAGGTATGGGATAAACTTCCCGCTTCCGTGCAGAAGGACATTTTAAAGAAAAAACTCCATTTCTACGTGATTGACGCGACCGCCGTTGCCCGGGAAACCGGCATGGGCACGCGCATCAACACCATCATGCAGACTTGCTTCTTTGCGCTTTCTGGCGTTCTACCCCGGGAAGAAGCGATTGAGGAGATCAAACACGCCATCGAAAAGACCTATTCCAAGAAAGGTCGCGCCGTGGTCGAGAAAAACTTCATTGCGGTAGACGCTACTTTGGCGCACCTGCACGAAGTCCAGGTCCCGGGCGAAGTTTCCAGCGATATGGCGATGCCTCTGGTGGTACCCGCCGAGGCCCCCGCATTTGTACAGGAAGTCACTGCGATGATGATGGCCGACCTGGGCAACGACCTTCCGGTGAGCAAGATGCCGGTCGACGGCACCTTCCCCAGCGGCACCACCAAGTGGGAGAAACGCAACATCAGCGACCTGGTTGCGGTGTGGGAGCCCGACCTGTGCATCCAGTGCGGGAATTGCGCCTATGTTTGCCCGCACAGCGTCATCCGGTCCAAGTTTTTCCACGAAGATCACATGGAAAAATCGCCCAACGGGTTCAAAGCTGCGCCTATCAATGCCCGCGGTTTCCCGGAAACCAAATACACCCTTCAGGTCTACCTGGAAGATTGCACCGGCTGCGAACTCTGCGTTCAGGCATGCCCTGCTACCGATCCGCTCGACCGCGCGCGCAAAGCAATCAACATGGGCCAGAAAGAAGCTATTCTGGAAGCGGAACGCGAAAATATCGCTCATTTTGAGGAAATTCCGTGGAACGACCGCACCCAGGTCAATTTCTCCACGGTGCATGGGATGCAGTTTCTGGAACCGCTCTTTGAGTTTTCAGGCGCTTGCGCTGGTTGTGGCGAAACGCCTTACCTCAAGCTCCTGACTCAGCTCTTTGGCGACCGCCTGCTGGTAGCCAATGCGACCGGATGCTCCTCGATTTATGGCGGCAACCTGCCCACCACGCCCTGGACCACCAACAAAGACGGCCGGGGCCCCAGCTGGTCCAACTCCTTGTTCGAAGACAACGCCGAGTTCGGCCTCGGAATGCGCATTACTGCCGACATGCAGATGGCCTACGCCGGCGACCTGCTCCAGCGTCTGATGCCGCAACTGGGCGAAGACCTCGTTGCCCAACTGATGAGCTCGCCCCAACTGGTGGAATCCGAGATCGCCCATCAGCGCGAACTCGTAGCTGAACTTCGCCGCCGCCTGGCGACGATCGACAGTTCCGAAGCCCGGCACCTGCTGTCTATTGCCGATCAGCTCGTCCGCCGCAGCGTATGGCTCGTCGGTGGCGACGGCTGGGCCTACGATATCGGTTATGGCGGTCTGGACCATGCCATGGCCACCGGCAGAAATGTCAATATCCTCGTGCTCGACACCGAAGTGTATTCCAACACCGGCGGGCAAATGTCGAAATCTACCCCGACGGCGGCCACCGCCAAGTTTGCCGCAGCAGGGAAACGGGTAGGTAAAAAAGATCTCGCTATGCAGGCCATCTCTTACGGCAATGTGTACGTGGCGCGGGTCGCTTTCGGCGCCAACCCGCAGCAAACGCTGCTGGCTATGCGCGAAGCGGAAGCCTACGACGGCCCATCGCTCATCCTGGCCTACAGCCATTGCATCGCCCACGGGTTTGATATGAGAGACGGCCTAACCCAGCAGAATAATGCCGTAGATAGCGGGTACTGGCCTTTGCTGCGCTACAACCCTGCGCTGCGCAAGAAGAACAGGAATCCTTTCGTGCTGGATTCGCCAAGGCCTACCATGCCTATGCGAGACTATGCCTATCAGGAAATGCGCTACAAAGTCCTTACCCTCACCAACCCGGTAGAAGCGGAAGAACTGATGAAGCTGGCTCAGGAACTCGTCAACCTCCGCTGGAAAACCTACGAGGAAATGGCGACCAAACAAGCGTCGGACTTTACGCCGATAGCTTAAACAAGTTGCGAGGTTGCGAATAAATGTAAATTTCCTTTCTTCGTAACCTCGCAACTCCGCAACTTCGTAACATTAAAATGATACAAATAATTCTAAAGAAATAATAAAACATGGACCTAAGAACCCGTTATTTAGGTTTGGACCTGCGTTCCCCTTTGGTCGTCTCCGCGTGTACGCTTTCGGAGGAGATCGACAATATTCTCCGGATGGAAGATGCGGGGGCGGGGGCGGTAGTTTTGTTCTCCTTGTTTGAGGAGCAGATCCGTCTGGAAGAAAAAAACATGGAGAACGTTTTGGCTTCCACCTCCAATATGTTTGCGGAGGCATCGGATTATTTTCCACAATTAGAAGATTACCACGTCGGCACCAGCCAGTATCTGGAACACCTGCGCATGGCCAAGGAGCGCACCAGCATTCCGATCATTGCCAGCTTGAACGGCACGACGCCGGAAGGGTGGATCAATTACGCCCGCGACCTCGAACAAGCGGGTGCGGACGCGCTGGAGGTCAACATTTTTTACATTCCAGCGGACATTCGCCTAAGCGCTACGGAAGTAGAGAATCGCTATCTGGACATTATCCGCGCCGTTCGGAAAACGGTCAAAATCCCGCTCTCCGTCAAGCTGAACCCTTACTTCAGCGCGATGGGCAATATGGCAGCCCGGATGGAAGAAGCGGGCGCCGATGGGTTGGTGCTCTTTAACCGGTTTTATCAGCCCGACTTCGACATCGACCGGCTGCACGTGCTCTCCGACCTGCAGTACAGCGTAGCGAACGAGATCCGCCTTCCCTTGCTTTGGATTGCGATCCTCTACGGGCGGGTGCCTGTTTCCCTGGCAGCCACCACGGGCGTTCAGGGCGCGCCGGAAGTCATCAAATACCTTCTGGCCGGCGCTGATGTGGCGATGACGGCCTCCGCGCTCTATAAATTCGGCATCTCCTACCTCGCCAAAATGCAGTTTGAATTAGAAGACTGGATGCAGCGCATGGGATTTCAATCCGTAGACGCGTTCAAAGGCGCCATGAGCCAGCGCAACGTGTCCGACCCCACCGCCTACGAACGGGCGAACTACATCCGCATTCTGGAAAAGGAAAAAAGACCCTGAGACGACCGGAGTGTGACAAGGCATGAGGCACCACCCACCACCCACCAACCACCACCCACTACCCACCAACCACCAACCACCAACCACCAACCACCAACCACCAACCACTAACCACCAACCACTAAACACTAACCACTAACCACCAGCCTTGCCTTATGCCTTTCGCTTTCCACATGGCGCCAAAATGTTCGCAATCTTTATGCAGCGCAGAAAACCACGCGAATTTTTACCCAATCCCACAAAATGAGAAGGTTCCGTTTGGCCGTTCTTTTGCCCTTTCTCGTGGCTGGAATCCAGGCGGCAGGGCGAGCTGGTTGTATTACGAATATCCCGAACAGGCCGGGTATTTCCCTCGACGGCAAATGGCATTACCTCGTCGATCCCTACGAAACGGGGTACTATAATTACCGGAGGCAACCTTACGATCAGCAGGAGCAACCCAACCGCGAGGCGTACTTTGCAGATGCCGTCCAGAAATCCAACATGGACCGCTTAGAATACAATTTCGCTCAAACCCCTACCCTGCAAGTTCCGGGAAGCTGGGGGATGCAGGTGGAACAGCTCCACTGGTATGAGGGTACTGTTTGGTATCAGCGGAAACTCCATTACCGCAAGCCGGCTAATAAACGCCTGTTTCTGCATTTTGAAGCGGCCAATTACGAAAGCCACGTATATGTGAACGGAAAAAAAGCCGGAACCCATAAGGGCGGCTTTACGCCGTTTGATTTTGAGGTGACGCAGCTACTTCTGGACGGAGAAAACAGCATCGTGGTAAAAGTGGACAATACCCGCCGGTTGGATGGGGCGCCGACCGTCAATACCGATTGGTGGAATCACGGAGGCATCACCCGCAGCGTGCATCTGCTGGAAATGCCCCCAACGTTTATCCGCAACTACAAACTGCAACTCAGCAACCGTTCGCAGAAAACCATACAGGGATGGATTCAGCTAGACGGCCCGGCGCAGGGCCTGCGCGTCCGGGTTCAAATTCCCGAACTCCGCATCGACCAAACCTACGCGCCTGATCAGGAAGGTAAGGCATCCTTTGAGATTCCGTCGCCAAACCTTTCGCTTTGGTCTCCTCAAAACCCCAAATTGTATCAGGCGCTGTTGAGCACGGAAATGGAAACCGTAACAGACCAAATCGGTTTCCGCACCATAGAAACCAGGGGCAGCGACCTGCTGCTGAATGGAAAAAAGATTTTTCTTCGCGGCATCAGTATGCACGAGGAAAATCCGGTTTCCGGTACCCGGATCGCCACCGAGTCCGAAGCCCGCATGATGCTGGACTGGGCGAACGAGCTGAATGCCAATTTCGTCCGCCTGGCGCATTATCCCCATAGTGAATATATGGCCCGTCTGGCCGACCAAATGGGAATTTTATTATGGGAGGAAATTCCGGTGTACTGGACTATTCAATGGGAAAATACCCAAACGCTCGCCTTAGCGCAGCAACAGCTTACGGAAATGATCGCCCGGGATCAAAACCGCGCGTCGGTGATCATCTGGTCTATGGCCAATGAAACGCCGGTGTCGGACGTTCGAAACCGGTTCTTGAAATCCCTGGTGGACTCCGCCCGAGCCCTCGATCCTACCCGGCTTATTTCCGCAGCGCTCGAAGTCCACGGAGGCGGCCCGATGAACAAAGTCATCGACGATCCCTTCGGCGAATGGACAGACATCGTCAGCTTCAACCAGTACCATGGCTGGTACGGCGGCAACATCCATGATTTCCCCAAAATCAGCTGGGACGTCAAGTATCCCAAACCTGTAATCGTCAGCGAATGGGGCGGCGGCGCCCTCTATGGCCTCCGGGGCGATTCCTTGACCCTTTGGACAGAAGACTACCAGGCGCACCTGTATAAAAAAACCCTGGAGGGAATCGCCAATATCCCGGGATTAGCGGGGTTCAGCCCCTGGATTTTAGCCGACTTCCGCTCCCCAAGAAGACCCTTGACCCACGTGCAGGATATGTGGAACCGCAAAGGCCTGATCGGAGAAGGAGGACACAAAAAACTGGCGTTCCGGGTATTGCAGACCTATTACCAAAAACTGAAGGCGGAAGAACCGGATTAAACACTTAACCACTAACCACTAACCACTAACCACCACCCACCACCCACTAACCACTAACCACTAACCACTAACCACCCCCTTTATCCTCCAAAGATTGCTATCTTCGCCTGTGAACCAAAAACTACTGCCATGTCTCCAAATCTGGAAGTTTTGCGATATCCGGTGGGAAAATTCATCATGCCCACGGAATTTTCCCCCGAACAATTGGACCATTGGATTGCCGACATCGATCACTTCGCCAGCGCCGTCCGGCATGGGGTGGAAGGGCTCTCCGATCATCAAATTGACATTCCCTACCGGGAGGGCGGCTGGTCCATCCGGCAATTAGTCCACCATTTGGCGGATAGCCACATGCAGGCTTTTCTGCGCACCCGATGGGTACTAACGGAGGACATGCCCACCATCAAGCCGTACGATCAGGATGCCTGGTCCAACCTGGTAGACAACAAAACGGCGCCGATGGAATGGTCTTTGCTAATCCTGGAGGGGGTGCACAAGCGTTGGGCGTCGTTGCTTCGCCGGGTGGAGGATTGGAGCCTGTTTTACATCCATCCGGAATACCATCACCGGTACCGCCTGGACCAAATGCTGGCCCTTTACCATTGGCATGGAAACCACCATTTGGGGCAAATTACCGGGTTGCGCGAGCACATGGGGTGGTAAAAGGCATACTACTGGACATTTTGGGAACGAGACCTTCCAGGTTTGCGAAACGGCGCCAGGAAAATTAAAATGTCCAGTAGTTTGAGTAAAAGGTTACCATTCCACCATGATGCCCAGGCTTGGGATTGCAGTGCCGGTGGCGTCGTTGATCGTTTTCAGGGCGTAACGCTGCTGGTTGGCTGGCGCCTGTGGGTTGATGACGATAGGGCCGCCAATCGGTTTGTTGTTATCGTCCAGAGGCCGGTCGAGTATGAGTTGGTCGTTGCCGACGGCGTTTCCGGTCACGTTTTCTATATCCAAATAGAGGTTGAGGCTCCATTTGTTGAAAAACCAGCGCTTATCCACCCGCAGGTCGATGGTGCTGGCAGCATCCCGGCGTTCGGTGTTCAGCTGGTTGTAATCGAGCACGCCGCGGTAGTTGACGTCCCAGTTGATCGCCAGAGCGGATGCATCCGAGAACGGCGTAAACGGCAATCCGGACTGAAAACGCCAGTTAATCCCCACCTCCCAATTGCGCTTGAATTGTTTGCCCATCGTGAGGCTAAGGATATGCCGGGAATCCCAGGCCGAAGGGACGAAAGCGCCTTCTTTGTCCTGAAATTCGCTCCAGCCCAACGTATAGGCAGCAATCCCGTAAAATCCCTTATAGAGCCGCTGCTGGAACAAAAACTCCAGCCCGTAGCTGCGCCCATCGGAAAGCGGGATGGCCGGTTCGTTGCCGATAACCCCGAAATCTCCTCCCCGGTTGGCCAGGGCAATGCTGTCGCGAAGTAAGAAGGGGTAATCGTTCCATTTTTTGTAATACGCTTCCACGGTGAACCGGGAATTCGCAGCTGTGTTGTACTCCAACCCTGCCACCAGTTGGGCGTTGTTAATATAGTCTATGCCATTCTTTTTGTTTGCCAGTTCGCCACCCTCCCGGTATCCCAGTAAGGTGTAGGGGGGCAGTTGATAATAGATTCCCGTATTGAAGTTGAGCGAAAGCCGCTCTGAGACGCTGTACGCCAGAGACAAACGAGGGGAGATTTGTTCCAGGAGGTTGCCCATTTCCGAAGAATAGGTGTTGGCATCGCTTCGCACACCAAGAGAGAGCACCAGGCGGTCGTTGAGCATTTGCCGGCTGGCCTGGGCGAAAAACCCGTATTTGCTGAAATCGATCTCCGAGGCGAAGTCGATGGTTTGAGGCCCGCTAAAGGTAAAAATACGGTTGAAGGTAGACGTGTTGTATTTCACAAACTCGTAATTCACCCCGTAATTCAGTTTCATTTTCCCGGAACGGATGGTTCGTTCGGCGCGGAATTTATTTTCAATTTCCTGGGAAGTGTAATCCAGAATAAGGTTGTCCGGATTGCTGCTGTCGTTGTCCTGGTATTTGAAGGATTCGTTATTCAGCATGTTGCGGCTGAGGACAAAGGTCCAGAACCCTTTCTGGCCGCAGTGCTTCCACACGAGCCCGTTGACGTAGTTCCACTGGGGGGCTTCCGGGAGCTGATCCAGGATAAACTGCTGTTCTTCGGTTTCGTTGGCTTCGAGGTTGAGTACAAATTGGTCGATAGCGCCCAATCCGATGAAGGTGATCTCATTTCTGGGATCGATCCGGTATTTGACCTTAGCCTGAAAGTCGTTGTAGGTGGGCAGGAATGGCAGGCCAATGGCTTTGAACAAAAACTGCAGATAGGAACGGCGAGCGGAAAACAGGAAGGTCGTTTTATCCCCGATTGGGCCCTCCAGGGTCAATCCAACGTCCGTTGCCCCGACCATAAAGGTGCCGCCAACGCGGTCGTCGCGTCCGTCGCGCTGCCGGAGGTTCATCACCGAACTCAAGGCATTGCCCCGGTTGGCCGGGAAAGCGCCGCTGAAAAAATCTACCTCATTGATAAAATTGACGTTGATGAGCCCAACGGGGCCTCCCGAAGCGCCCTGGGTGACGAAGTGGTTGATGTTGGGCACCTCGACATCGTCCAGGAAAAACCGGTTTTCATTTGGCGCCCCGCCCCGGATGATCAGATCGTTGCGAAACGAGGTGGGGTCACGACGCCGGGAAGGGATTGCAGTACTTTGGAAATATCGCGGTTGGCGCCGGGGTTGCGCTGGATCTCGGCCACGCCGATGGTCCGCAAAGACACCGGGCTTTCTTCCGTCTTCTTGAACGCGGAGGCCTGGATCACCACTTCCGACAATTGCTCGGCCGTTTCCTCCATCTGAACGTCGACGATAGCGGGTTTGGCATTGGAAACCTGGATTTCATAGATTGCCACTTCGTCGTAGCCGACAAAGCTGACGACCAGATCGTATAAACCCGGCGCCAGGCCGGCGATCTCGTATTTCCCTTCTTCGTCGGTGGTGACGCCTTTGCCGGTCTTTTTTTCCAGCACATTGGCGAAAGCAATCGGGTCGTTGGTTAACTTGCTGGTTACTTTCCCACGGATGAGGCCGTTTTGGGCCAGTAAAGAAAAGCCCATCAAGAAACCTGCCAAGAGGAGCGCAAAACGTTTGTTGTTAAAAACCATTTTCTTTTGATTAGACGGATGTAATACAAAAATCCAGAATAATGGTTGTGAAATTAGAGGAGGATTTCCTTTGAAAACAGACTTAGCGATTCTGGATAAAAAAGGAAGGAGGCCGGAAATCTTGTTTGATTTCCGGCCTCCTTCCTTTTTTATCAACCGGCCCGTTTATCCCATTAGTTTTTGGGTTTCAGTTCAAACTCAACGCGGCGGTTTTTCTCCCTGCCGGCTGCCGTCAGATTGTCGGCAATCGGTTTGGATTCGCCGTAGCCTTTGGCGGTAATCCGGGCGGCGGCTACGCCCTTGGAAGCGAGGTATTCCAGGCAAGCTTTGGCCCGGTTCTCCGAAAGCGCCAGGTTGGCGGTATCGCTGCCCTGGCTATCGGTATGCCCGCTGATGGCGAGCACGAAATCGGGATAGCGGGCCATGATATCGGCTATTTTGTCGAGGACGGCATAGGAAGCGGTGCGGATGGTCGCTTTAGCGGTCTCAAACTGAACTGCTTTAATGGCGAGGTCCAGAACCTCTTTATCTTCTTTTTTTAGTTCAGGGCAGCCGTTGTTGGAGATCAGGCCCGGCGTATTCGGGCAGCGGTCCTGGGCGTCGGCGACCCCGTCGCCGTCGCTATCCGGACAGCCTTTGGTTGCGGCGCCGCCGGGTTGGTCCGGGCAGGCATCGTCGCGGTCGATGATCCCGTCGCGGTCGCGGTCGGGGCATCCTTTGGTCGAGGCGGATCCGGGTTGGTTGGGGCAGGCGTCGTCGGCATCCGTCACGCCGTCGCCATCGCTATCCGGACAGCCCGACAAAGCGGGCGTTCCCTTCTGTTCCGGGCAGCGATCGTCCTTATTGGCGATTCCATCGCGATCCGTATCCGGGCAGCCTGTCACCGTTCGGGCCTCGCTGGGGCAGGCATCTTCGGCATCGGCTACTCCGTCGCCGTCCGTATCCGGGCAACCGGAAAGCGCGGCCGGGCCAGGCACGTCCGGGCAGCGGTCGCGGCTGTCTTCTACGCCGTCTTTATCGCGATCCTGCACCGCAGGCATCACCAGCGCCGGTTCGGGCATTTTCTCCTCGCCTCCGAAGAACACTTTCAGCCCCAATCCGGCCTGGAGGTTATTGCGCAGGTTGGGATCCTGCAAAGCCAGCCGGTACTCGATTTTCGGAGCAAAGTAGGTGCTGCGGGAAATTTTAACATCCAATCCGGCGCCAATAGGAATAGAGGCATTCAGGAATTCGGCTTTTTCCAAATTCAGACCCGCACCGGCAAAAAGGTACGGGCTTACCGCCGACTCCGGGCGGAAGTGTTTAAACTGCACCAGGAGATCGAGACCCATGTAAATCCCGTCGTCGACCTGACCGTGCTCGTCAACCGGGTAATTTGCTTTGGCTAATTTGAGCGGAAATGCCAGGTTGAACGCCTTATCGAGTACATGCGTGTACTCCAATTCGGCCCCGCTGGTGAAATCGCCTGATTTGAACTTGCTCGTGATGGGAAACTGGTAATTGGGCAGAAGATAGCGGACCGCAAATCCTCCGGTTTGGGCCTGTGCAGAAATCATGCCTAGCATGAAAAGGAAGGTCCAAACAACAGGGGTAAACTTTTTTTTCATGAGATTAAGTTTGTAATTTGAAAATTAGAAAAACCTTGCCCCAATTTACAAAATTTGAATATAAAAAAAAACAATAAGACCAAGATTTACAGAGAATTAATTTTCAAAAAGGGCATGATCTACGTTGCTTAGCGCACGGATTTTTTTGTTTGAATCATGCTATCCGGGGTCGTCTCAAAGAAAGTTTTGCGCAAGGGTCCAGGTATATTTTCTGGCACACTACTAAATTTTTTCGTTTTCCTGGCCCCAGACCAGTAGAATGGTTTTTCGGTTTCTCCGATTCGTCCCCGGGGATAATTCAAATTTTAGCGTATGCATGTACTCGTTTGTGCCGACAGTTTCAAGGAAGCGCTTTCTTCACAGGAGGTCTGCCAGGCGATTGCCGCAGGCGTAACCATGGCTGTTCCGGGAACGGACGTTTCCCTATTTCCTCTTGCCGATGGAGGCGAAGGATTGACCGCTGTGCTGCAGGACCACCTCGGCGCGCAGGTAATCGAAGCGCAGGTAAGCGACCCCTTAGGAAGGCCGGTTCAGGCTTCCTACCTGTGGATGGAGGCGGAGCAAACTGCTTTTGTCGAGATGGCCCAGGCGGCGGGATTGGCGTTGTTGCCTATCGAAGCGCGCGATCCCCTGCACACTTCCACCTACGGCGTTGGAGAATTGATCGCCCATGCGCTGGAGCGCGGGGCCAGGAAAATCCTTCTGGGGTTGGGCGGCAGCGCCACTACAGACGCCGGCCTGGGGATGGCCGCTGCACTGGGGTTGATCTTCCTGGACCAGCAAGGAAAAGCCCTGCCTCCCTGCGGAGCATCCCTGAGCCACGTAGCGGCAGTGGACGCAAAGAACCGCCACCCCAACCTGCGGGATTGTCAGTTTATTGGCCTTTGCGACGTGGATAACCCGCTTTTTGGGCCCGAAGGCGCCGCCATAGTGTTTGGACCGCAAAAGGGCGCCAATGAAGATGCCGTTGCGTTGCTGGACCAGGGATTGCGGCATATCGCTCCGGTTTTGGAAGCCGTCCATGCTGTCCTCTATGGAGTCCGCATCAATCACACGCCGCTGGCGCAAATCCCCGGGGCAGGGGCTGCCGGGGGATTGGGCGCCGGCGTACTGGCTTTCCTGAATGGCGTACTCCTTCCGGGAATCGACGCCGTAATGGACCTCACCGGGCTTGAAAAACACCTCCCAACCGCCGATCTGGTGCTCACCGGAGAAGGACGGCTCGACCGTCAAACCCTTCAGGGCAAATTGATCCGGGGAATTACCCGAAAAGCCAGCCTGTACCATAAGCCGGTCATTGCCCTGTGTGGAGCGGTAGAACTTGATCTTCCAGAGATCGAAAACCTTGGGTTGAGCGCCGCTTTCGCTATCGGCAGGCGCCCGCAAACCCTCAGCGGCGCCATGAGCCAAACCGCAGAAAACCTGACGCATACGGCCAGCCAGGTGATGAAGGTTTGGGCAGCGCAGTTATTCTGAACTAAAAAAGTCCCCTATGCGCTAAACACTTAAAAAACCTGTATTTTTGGTTTAGCCTGCCATTAATCATGGACTGAATGAAAGCTATATACCTCCTACCATTCCTTATTTCCGTTCTTATCTCCTGCGACCGCCCACCCAAGGCAGGCGACTCCAACTATATCGAAGACAAGCAGGGAATTTCTCCAGACCTGCGTTTCGGGCAGTTGTTCATCGATGTCCAAACCTCGGGGATGTTTCCCGACAGCAAGACCTTTGCCGATGCCGAACCCAAATACCCTACCGACCAGATTCTCGACCGGTATGCTCAAGTTCGTGAAAGCCGGTGGTTCTCGTTGAAACGGTTTGTACGGCAGTATTTCACGCTCCCCAAAACCGATAAGTCCCGCTTCCGGCCGGATACCAGCCAAACGGCCGGAGCGCATATCCGCCGCCTCATGCCGCTTCTGGTTCGCCAACCAGATGGCCCGTCTTCGGGCTCGCTCATTCCCCTGCCCTACCCGTATATCGTTCCCGGGGGCCGGTTTAGGGAACTTTATTACTGGGACAGCTACTTCACCATGCTCGGGCTCCGGGAGATGGGCGACACCCTGGCCATCCGGCACATGACCGATAATTTTGCCTTCCTGATCGATAGCCTGGGGTTTGTGCCCAACGGCAGCCGCACGTATTACCTCTCCCGCTCCCAGCCTCCTTTCTTCTCGCTGATGGTCCAACTTACGGCCAGCCTGCAAGGCGACAGCCTCCTGGTCCGTTATCTGCCTCAATTGGAGAAAGAGTACCTGTTCTGGATGGATGGCCAGGACAATCTGGCGCCCCAAATTCCGGCGCACCGCCGGGTAGTCCGGATGCCCGACGGGCGGATTTTGAACCGGTACTGGGACGATCTCGCAACGCCCAGGCCGGAAAGCTACCGTCAAGACCTCGAAACCGCCCGGAATTCCAATCGTCCCGCGGCGCAAGTGTTCCGGGATCTGAGAGCCGCATGCGAATCGGGATGGGATTTCAGCAGCCGGTGGCTTGCCGATTCCAGCAAGCTGCATACCATACAGACAACCCAGTTGGCGCCGGTAGATCTGAACGCGCTCCTTTGGAATCTGGAAACCACCCTTTCCCAAGCCTGGGCGCTGGCCAAGCGAAAGGATAAGGCCAGGAAGTACAAAGCCCTGGCGCAAAACCGCCAACAGGCCCTGGCCAAATATTGCTGGGACCCCGAAGCGGGTTTTTTCTTCGATTACCATCACGCAACCCGGAAGCGCTCGCAAATCCCTACGCTGGCAGGGGTGTTCCCATTGTTTTTCGGGTTGGCCAGCCAGTCGCAAGCCTCGAATGCCGCCGCCACGCTGGAAAAGGACTTTCTTCAGCCCGGCGGGTTGGTTACTACCCTTTCCCAAACCGGCCAGCAGTGGGACGCGCCCAATGGCTGGGCCCCCCTTCAATGGATGGCGATCCAGGGATTAAGGAACTACCAGTTTACAGCGCTGGCCGATAGCATTCAAACCCGCTGGATTGCCCAAATCGATAAAACATACCGCCAAAACGGCAAAATGATGGAGAAATACAACGTCATCGACCTCAACGCGCCAGGCGGGGGAGGAGAATACCCAACTCAGGACGGGTTTGGCTGGACCAACGGCGTTTTTTTGGCGCTTGAAAAGAAATAATCCTTATTTACCTTAAAAAACTACCTATGTATAAACACCTCACCGAAGCGTTTGGCTCGTACACCAAACATACCCTTGTGGACGAATCCGCTGGCCAACGCTTAACTTTTGTGCCCGGTTTCGGATCCTGTGTGCTCGACCTGCAATTAAAAGGGATCTCTATCCTCGATGGATACAAAACCCCCGTGGAACTCGAAGCCAACCGATGGGCAAAGAACACCGTCCTGTTTCCTTTTCCCAACCGGCTCAACGACGGAACCTATGCCTGGGACGGCGTGACCTATCAATTTCCCATCAACGAGCCGCTGTCGGGCACTGCCCTGCATGGATTTGGTCAGGACAAACCGATGCAGGCTTTCCAATTTCAACTCAAAGAGGACCACGCCTCCGTGCTTTGCCGGTACAGCGATCCCGGAGACCAGGATTTCTACCCCTTCCCGTTCACCTTCTCGATTCAGTTCCTTTTGAAAAACCCAGGGAGTGTGGAGATCGAGATGCGCTTCCGGAACGACGGCGCAGATGCCCTGCCCGTCGGATTGGGCTGGCACCCGTATTTCACGCTCGCTGACCGCATCGACGACATGCACCTTCAACTTCCTGCCGCTCAGATGGTAGGCGTTGACAGCCGTATGATCCCCACCGGGAAAAAATACCCCTACGACGATTTCTCCGATCTGCGCCGCATTGGGGCCACCGTGCTTGACAACTGCTTCAGCTTGCCCGCCCCGGAAGGCGTTGCAGAAATCCTGCTGAAGGGGACAAAAGGCGCCTTGCGCTACTGGCAGGAAACCGGCCCGAGCAAATACAACTTCTTCCAGGTATTCACCCCGCCCGATCGCAACGCAATCGCCATCGAACCCATGACCTGCAACGCCGACGCCTTCAACAACGGAGAAGGACTGATTCGGCTGGAACCAGGTAAAGAGGTCGGGGCAACGTTTGGAATACAAGTTGTGGAGTAACGGAGAAAGTTGCGGAGTTGCGAGGTTGCGGAGTTGCGGGGTTGCGAGGTTACGAAGTTGCGAGGTTGCGAGGTTGCGGAGTTGCGAGGTTGCGAGGTTGCGAGGTTGAGGTTGCGAGGTTGCGAGGTTGCGAGGTTGCGAGGTTGCGAGGTTGCGAGGTTCTTCGTAACCTCGTAACTTCGTAACCTCGCAACTTCGTAACCTCGTAACTTCGTAACCTCGCAACTTTATTACTTTATAAGGCTTTCCGCGATTTTTTCCGCGAGTTGATAATTGGTGCTCGAAGAAAGGCGTACCCGGGTCACAGGGCTGTTCCAGGAAGGGGCGTAGGCGGCCCAGGCATGGTAGTGGCCCATACTGTCGCGTTCACAGAAAACGCCGAGGGGGAGGTGGCATCCGCCGCCCAGCAGTTGAAGGACTTTGCGCTCCACGTTGGTAGCGGCGGATACTTCCGGATGGTGGAGGCGCTGGAGAAGACGCCGGACAGGAGCATCGGCTGCGTTGGTTTGCCAGGCGAGTACGCCCTGAGCGGGCGCAGGCACGAACTCTCGGGGGTTAAGCGGGATGACAGTCAGCCCGGACAAGCTGGCGTTCAGCCGGTTTAACCCGGCCCGGGCAAGCAGAATCGCGTCGTAGTCTCCCTGGCGTAGCTTTTCCAGGCGGGTGGGGACGTTGCCTCGCAGGTCCCGAATCTGGAGGTCTGGGCGAAAATCCAGGATCTGAGCTTTTCGCCGGGAGGAGGAGGTGCCGGTGACGGCGGCATCCGGGAGCTGAAGCAATTTTCCCGGGATAGCTATTTCTTCCCGCACCAGCAGCACATCGGCTGGATCTTCCCGGTAGGAGACGGCGGAAATGCACAAGCCATCGGGTTGACGGGTAGGCAAGTCTTTCATCGAATGGACCGCAAGGTCAATATCTCCGCGCAGCAGGGCGTCTTCGATTTCTTTGGTAAAAAACCCTTTCCCTTCCATTTTGTCGAAGGAGAGGTCCTGAATCTGATCGCCTTGCGTTTTGATGATCACGAGTTCCACCTCGGCGCCAATCGCCCGGAGCTCCTGGCTGGTATATTCTGCCTGCCAAAGCGCCAATTTACTCCCTCTTGTGCCAATTCGAATAATCCGCTTCAAATCCGTAATTTTCGCGCAAAGATAGGTTCTTCCCCGAGTGGCGCCAATGAATTCCTGGCAGGAAGGACGAAAATCTGACGAAGCCCGGAAGAAAACACTAAATAGTAGAACCCAAATTTTCCTAACTTTGCGGCCATGGAAATAAAAGTGATCGCTTTAGCAGCCTTGCTAAACGGAACCATTGAAGGAGATCCAGATGTCCTGATTCATCGTCCCAGCAAAATTGAGGAAGGGGGAGAAGGAAGTATATCGTTTTTGGGCAATCCCAAATACGAGCCCTACGCCTATACGACTACCGCTTCTGCTTTGCTGGTCAGTAAGGATTTCAAGCCCAGGAAGCCGATCCAGGCCGTCCTGATCCGGGTAGAAGACGTGTATGCTGCCGTCAGTTTTCTGATGGAAAAGTTCAACCGGCCGCAGCCTACCGGCGGGGGCGTGTCGGACCGGGCCACGGTGGATCCGGCGGCGGTGATCGGGCAGAATGTGTATATTGGGCCCTATGCGGTCATTGAGGAAGGGGCCGTCGTTGGGGATGGCGCCCGGATCGGCGCGCAGGTATATGTGGGAAAAAACGCGCAGGTGGGCGGCCACACCATATTGCATCCGGGCGTTCGCCTGTTGGAGGATTGCACCATTGGCGAACACTGCATTGTGCACGCCAATGCCGTGATCGGAGCAGATGGCTTTGGGTTTGCCCCCCAGGAAGATGGGTGGTTTAAAAAAATACCGCAGATAGGAAACGTCGCCATCGGGAACCACGTCGAAATCGGGGCCAATTGCACCATAGACCGGGCCAGCATGGGCTCCACGATCATTCACGAAGGCGTCAAGCTGGATAATCTGGTTCATATTGCGCATAATGTGGAGGTGGGCGCCCATACGGCCATCGCCGCCCAATCGGCCATTGCCGGATCGACCAAAGTAGGCAAATACTGCCTTGTTGGGGGGCAAGTAGGGATCGTGGGGCACATTCAGATAGCGGATAAAACGAGGATCCAGGCTCAAACCGGGGTAGCTTCTTCCGTCAAAAAAACAGACACCACCATTTGCGGGTACCCCGCTATTGAATACGGACAATATCTCCGGGCGCATACCATCTTTAAGCAACTTCCCGAGATCTATAAGCGTTTCCTTTCGATGGAAAAATTTTTTAAATCAATCAACCCTTAGCCTATTTCAAGCATCGATTTGCGCTTATGAAACAGCACACGATCAACAAGCCGGTTTCTGTGAGCGGTATTGGATTGCATACCGGAAAAACCGTCACGTTAACGTTCTACCCGGCTCCTGATAACCATGGCGTCAAATTTCAACGCATTGACCTAACGGATCAGCCGTTGATCAATGCCGACGTCAGCCGCGTTCTATCTACCACCCGGGGAACGACCATTGCCTCCGACAATAACGTCGTGGTCAATACTGTCGAACACGCCCTTTCGGCCTTGTCGGGTCTTGAAATCGACAACGTGCTCATCACGGTGGACGGCCCCGAGGTACCGATCATGGACGGCAGCGCCCTGCCTTTTGTCAACGCGCTGATCGAAGCAGGGCGATTGGCCCAGGAGGAAGACCGGGAATATTTCGAAGTCCAGGAGCCCGTCACCTATCGCGACGAGGCCAGCGGCGCAGAACTTACCGCCCTTCCGTTCGATGGCTTCGAGGTGATTACCATGATTGATTTCAATTCCAAAGTACTTGGGCAGCAATATGCCCATTTGCGGGAACTGACCACCTACAGAGAAGATATCGCCCCCTGCCGAACGTTTGTTTTCCTGCACGAAGTGGAGTTTCTCTTTAATCAAAATCTGATCAAAGGAGGCGACCTCGACAATGCCATCGTCATTGTGGACCGACCGGTAAGCCAGGACTACCTCGACGAGCTCGCCAAAAAGCTGGGCAAGCCCAGCGTGAAAGTAGATCACGAAGGCGTGCTCAACACCATCGAGCTGTTTTTCAAAAACGAGCCCGCGCGGCACAAACTGCTCGATGTCATTGGGGATATTGCGTTGTTGGGCAAACCCATCAAAGGCCGGATCATCGCCAGCAAGCCCGGCCATGGGGTCAATGTAGAGTTCACCAAGCTGCTGAAAAAACAATACCTGGAGCAACGCAAGTTCAAAGGCAAGCCCAAATACGATCCGGATCAAATTCCGTTATTCGATACGGTAGCCATTTCGCGCTGGCTTCCGCACCGGCATCCGTTTTTGCTGGTGGACAAGATTATTGAGCTATCCGAAAAACACGTAGTTGGAGTAAAGAACGTCACGTTCAACGAACCGTTTTTTGCCGGCCACTTTCCGGATAATCCAGTCATGCCCGGAGTACTTCAGATCGAGGCGATGGCCCAGACGGGAGGCATTCTTGCGCTGTCTACCGTGGAGGACCCTGGCAATTGGGATACGTATTTTCTCAAGATTGCAAATGCCAAATTCAAACAAAAGGTCGTGCCGGGTGACACGCTATTGATTCGAATGGAGCTCATGGCCCCCATCCGCAGAGGAATTTGTCAAATGCAGGCTACAGCTTATGTCGGCAATAAAATTGTATCCGAAGGGGAGCTAACGGCCCAAATTATCAAGCGTTCGTCTATATGAGTATCAGTAACTTAAGCGTCGTTCACCCCGAAGCTCAGATCGGGCAGGATGTCACCATAGGGCCATTCTGTTTTATTGATAAAAACGTCACCATCGGGGACGGAACCTGGATTGGTCCGAACGTCACCATTTTTGAGGGGGCACGCATTGGACACCATTGCCGGATCTTTCCCGGCGCCGTCATTTCGGCGATCCCCCAGGATCTCAAATTCAGGGGCGAAAACACCACTGCCGTGATTGGCAACCATACGACCATCCGGGAATATGTGACGATCAACCGGGGCACTGCAGCTGCGGGGAAAACCGTGGTGGGTAATCACTGCCTTCTGATGGCCTACGTGCATGTCGCTCATGATTGTATCCTGGGGGACAGGATCATTCTGGCCAACAACGTCAATCTGGCTGGGCATGTGGAGATCCAGGATTTCGCCATTCTCGAAGGACTTGTCGCCGTGCAGCAGTTTCTCAAGATCGGCGCGCACAGCTTCATCGCCGGCGGTTCCCTGGTGCGCAAGAATGTTCCGCCTTACGTCAAGGCGGCCCGCGAACCGCTGAGCTATGCCGGTATCAACTCGATCGGGCTGAGGCGCCGGCAGTTTACCCAGGAACAGATCAATATGATCCAGGACGTGTACCGCATCCTCTACGTCCGGGGCTATAGCTTGACCAAAGCGCTCCAAATCATCGAGCAAGAACTCCCCTACAGCCCGGAACGCGACGAGATTGTGCAATTCGTGCGCAAGGTGGAGGATATGGGGATCATGAAAGGGTTCCGGCACCTCAACGGCAGCAAGGTCAATGAAGATTGAACTCGCCGGCGTTGGGAAGCGCTATCGCCTGGAATGGGTGCTGCGCCAGGTCAGCCTGGAATTCAACCAGCCGGATCGGTACGCCGTAACCGGCCCAAACGGGTCGGGCAAATCCACCCTTCTGCGCCTGCTCTCCGGCCACCTCCGGCCTTCTGCCGGAAAGGTGCGCTTTTTCAAAGAAGGACGCCCCTTGGACCCCGCCTTGATCTACCCCCATTTGAGCTATGCCGCTCCTTATATCGAGTTGATCGAAGAGTTTACGCTTCAGGAAGCGCTTGCCTTCCATCAGCAGTTTAAACCGTTTTATGAAGGGTTGGACGTTCCCAAACTTATCCAGTTGCTCGGCATGCAACGGGCAGCGCATAAGCCCATCCGGCAATTTTCTTCCGGCATGAAACAGCGCTTGCGCCTCGCGCTGGCCATCTGCTCCCAAACGCCTCTTTTGCTGCTCGACGAGCCCGGCACCAATCTCGATGCGCAGGGAATTGAATGGTACCATCAATTGATCCGGGATTTTGGCCAAAACCGCCTGATCGTCGTCGCCTCCAACGTGGAAGCGGATTATGCCTTTTGCCCAAATATCCTGGATACCCGGGAGTGGAAAAACGATTCGAAGAAAAAGAATTGATCATTCTTCCTCTTCCGTGCTTCCTGCCAGTTCCTTCAGAAAACCGCGAATTTCTTTCATCTTGTCCAACACCTGGATCTTCTGCCGAAGACGGTCCCGCTGTTCTTTAATCTCGTGCCTCGCCCCCGCCAGCGTGAACCCGCGTTCCTTGACCAGGTGATAAACCATGCGGAGTTGCTCGACGTTCTCCGCAGTAAACCGCCGGTCGCCTTTGCTGTTTTTGTGCGGCTTGATATGGTCGAACTCACTTTCCCAAAACCGGATCAGGGATTTGGAAACGCCCAGAATTTCCGACACCTCCCCCATGGAGTAATACCGCTTTAAAGGATCATCTTTGACTGGCAGCATGGTTAGACGGTTAGACGGTTAGACGGTTAGACGGTGGACGGGGGACGGGGGACGGTTAGACGGTAGACGGTAGACGGTGGACGGTTCATATGGACAACTATAGAGCTTGTTCAAAAAAGTGTGTATAACCTCTTCTTGGTTTGCGGTCCTGCTAAAATTACGTTCGGAAAGTCTGGTTGGAGGCAGAGCCTCCACGTAGAGTGGGTCCGAGGCGGAGCCTCGAACCAGAGGCGGAGGCGGACCTCGAACCAGAGGCGGAGGCGGGGCCTCGAACCAGGGTTTTTTGACCAGTCTCCAAATATACTAAAAAGATAGCCACAACCACTAACCACCAACCACCAACCACCAACCACCAGCCACTAACCACCAACCACTAACCACTAACCACCAACCACCAACCACCAACCACTAACCACTAACCACTAACTTTTCAGCGCCTCGGAAAGCATTTGGGTGGCTTTGGCCGGATCGGCTTTGCCTTTGGAACGTTTCATCAGCTCGCCCATGAAAAAGCCCATCAGGCCTTTTTTCCCTTTTTGGTATTCTTTCACCTTATCGGGATTAGCTTCCAGGACCTGGCGGATGAGATCCGCCAGAAATCCGTCATCGGCTTGTTGAAGCAGGTTAAGGGAAGTAGCCAACGCTTCCGGACTGGCGCCGGGCGATTCGATCATGGCAGGAAACAGGCGCTGATAGGCTGTGCTGTTGCTCACCTTTCCCGAATCGATCAGCAGGATGAACGCCCCCAGATGCTCGGGGGGCACTGGAAATTGGCCTAAACGAATTTTCTGTTCCTGGCAATACGGGATCAAGCGGTTGATCAAGAGGTTAGCAATCCCTTTTTTGTTGGGGCAATACCGGCTGACCGCCTCAAAGAGCAGGACCGTTTCCCGTTCCTCAAAGAGGATAGACACATCGTAGTCGCTCAATCCATTTTCCGCGGAGAGCTGAGCGTACACCTCCCAGGGCAGCGGGGGCAATTCCTGCCGGACCTCTTCCAGGTACTCAGGGCTCAATACCACAGGCGGCAGATCCGGTTCCGGGAAATAGCGATAATCGTGGGCGTCTTCTTTCTCCCGTAGCGCAGACGTCGCGCCGCTTGCGGGATCGAAGTTCAGGGTTTGCTGTTGGACTTTTCCTCCCGCCTCGATCAGGTCGATTTGCCGCTTTACTTCGTATTCAATCGCCTGACGGGCATAGCGCATGGAGTTGAGGTTTTTGATCTCGCAGCGTTCCCCCAGCGCTGTGGCGCCTTTGAGTCGAACGGAAACGTTGACATCGCAACGGAGGGAACCTTCCTCCATATTGCCATCGGAGATTTCCAGATACCGCGCCAGTTGGCGAATCCCGGTCATAAAGGCGTCGGCTTCTTCGGCGGAGCGCAGGTCGGGCTGGGTCACGATCTCCAGGAGCGGGGTTCCTGCCCGGTTGAGATCGATCAGGGATTTTCGGGGGTGGAGGTTATGGATCGACTTACCGGCATCTTCCTCCATGTGCACGTGATGGATGCGGATCGGTTTCCAGGTATCGCCGAGCTTGACCGGCAGTTCGCCGCCTACACAAATGGGTTGCTTGTCCTGGGTAATCTGGTACCCCTTCGGCAAATCGGCGTAGAAATAGTTCTTTCGGTCAAACGTATTCACGGGGTTCACCCTGCTGTTCAGGGCATACGCCAGCTTCACAGCAAAGGCCACCTGCCGGCTATTCAGTCGGGGAAGCGTTCCGGGGTGGCCGAGAGAAATCGGGCTCACCTGGGTATTGGGCGGCATTCCAAAGCGGGTATCGTCTCCGCAGAAGGCTTTGCTCTGGGTGGCCAGCTGGAGGTGCACCTCCAGTCCGATCACCGTCTCGTACCGGTCATATGGCATACGTCATTCGTTTTGTGGCCTCAAAAATCCGATATTCCCGGGGGAAAACAAAGGGAAAGTTGCGACGTAGCGAAGTAACGGGGGGACGCGGGGGCATTCCTTAAAACCCCGCCTGCCTCAGCACCGTTTTCCCGATCGGAACCAACGCTACCTGCTCTATTTTCTGGGTAGCCTGGTTTTTCAGCCGGGCCAGAATGCGTCCCCGGCTGAATTGGGCCTTTTGGCCGGGCACATAACCATACCGCACGGGATCCAACGACCGGTACATCCGGTCTTCGAAGCCGGGGGCATACGTACGTCCGATTTCTTCTGCCGCCTCTATAGGCCGGGCATACACCAGCGGCCCATAGGCAAAATAATGGTCGCCCGCTGCTCCTGTTAAGACCCGGACGTCCGACTCCAGCGTCAGCCGGATCTCGTCGCCGGGGGCAAAACGGCGGTCGAATACCAGAAAACCCTGTTCCTCCCGGTACGCCTCCGAGCTCTTAACCTCGGTACACCACGCCGGTTTGCGGACCTTCAGGCAGAACGCCAGCGGGGAGGAGAGCTCCAGCCGGAATACCAGTTGCTGACTGTACGGGTATCGGGTTTCGGTTACTATTCGCACGGGCGCCCCGTCTACCTCGGTCTCCAGGGTGCTGGGCGCCAGGAGCAGAGCCGCCAGGGTACGGTCGTCTTTTTTCATCCAGGCGGCCTGTACGAAATAGGGGGAAATCCGGCCGGCGTTGGGGGCGCAACACACAGCTACATCCTGATGGACGGGGGAGTATTTATACCGCGTCTGCACGCGGTTGGGCTCTGCTTCTCCGTTTTTTGTACCCATCATCTCATAGGAGTTGTCGGTCTTCAGGTAGGCAATAGCCGAATGTTCGGGATGCCGGGCGCCCTGGGCAGCGTTGTAGAAGAGGTCCTCCATCGCATCGGCAAACGTTGGGTTGCCCGTTTTTTGAAGCAGGAGCGCGTAGCTGTCCATCAACTCGTGGATGGAGCAATACTCGTACCCCACCTGGGTTGCATCCGGCATCCGGCCGCCTATCCACTCATCCCCTATCGGGCCTCCCGCGCACGTAACCGCTGCCTGTATCCGGCCAAGATAAACATCCAAGGCCTGTTTCAGTTGGGGGTCGCCGGTGGCATAATAAGCGACGGCCAGCGGCCGCAGGTGCTCGTAGGTATGGACGCCGTGGGACTGGAGTTTATAGTCTGGGCTGAGGATGTTTTTTAATTGGGCATCCTGCTCCGACTGGTCGGTTTGGCAGTAATCGCGGTACAGGAAGGCGGCATAGGCCAGATACCTGGGGTCCCCGCTCAGCTGGGCCATCCGGTCCAGCACATCGGTAAAGGTCAGTCCGTGTGAGATTCCTCCATTGAATCCACCTTTAGAGAAAAACGGACTGGATTGATCCATCGGATAATTCGCCATGACGTCATCGACGGCGCGCACCAGCGCATTCCATACTTCCCCGCTTTGAGTGTATTCATAATACGCCAGCAGGCCGCGAAACAGCGTGGTTTTGGCCCAGAGTTCGCCGTTTTCAGAGGAAAAGCGGTAGCGAAGGTCTTTGTCGTAGATGCCGAGGTAGCCGTCGTCATCCTGAGACGACAACATGCGCCGCACGTACTGTTGGGCTTTATCCAGGGCAGCGGGGTCCTGGAGCAGAATGGCATTCCGGATATAGGCGTCCCACCAGTTGGATTGGGTTTCGGAATTCCACCATTGGTATTGGTCCTCCCCTTCGGCGTCGCCCGATTTGAGGTTGCCCAAATCGCGTGCGGCGCTCTTTCTGTGAAGCCGCCCTTCGGTGTAGATCTGGTCATCGATCAGGCCGGGAACCAGCCGGTCCAGGTTGCCGGCGAAGCCAGCCATATCGCGTTGCATTTGGGCCTTGAGCCAGCCTTCGGGACGAATGGAGGCGAACGGAAGGCGAATTAAGGTTTCTTTTAAGGGGGAAGCGTTGGATGGCCGGTCCATAGTTGACGGGGTTTGACTCTGGAGAAAAAAGGGGATCAAAAGAACGCAGGAGCATGCATGCACTATCTTGGTTTTCATATAAAATGAAATTAGGTAATTATAAAATCCATAGCCTCCTTCCAGTCCAAATCCGTGTTCGGATCCGGGATTGAGGTTCTGCCCACCTTACTGGATATTTTCGTTTTCCTGGCGCCCAGACCTTCCAGGTTTGCGAAACCCTGGAAGGTCTCTCGTTCCAAAAACGTCGGGCAGTATGCGGCTCCGCCTCGTCATTTCGCACCCTGCATCTGATACCTCAGCTTCCCCCCCGATCTGATTTCCTGGTAATTCAGGTTATTTCGATCCAGGCGCCGGTTGTTCAGAAAAACCTTTTCGGTATAGATTTTCCCTTGGGAAAGCCCTTCGGCCAATATATCGAATGATTTGCCACCCGGCAAAAAGATAGTCGCTCGAGGCAGTTGGGGCGCCCCAAGGGTAAAAGCGCCGGTGGAGGGGTTTACCGGGTAAAAACCCAGACAAGACAGCACATACCAGGCGCTCATTTGGCCGCAATCGTCGTTGCCTATCATCCCGTTTGGCGCGTTCTGATGAAAGGTTTCCAAAATGCGGCGAACGATTTCCTGTCCTTTTCGAGGGTTATCGGAAAAAGCATACAAATAAGCGATATGGTGGCCCGGCTCATTGCCATGGGCGTACTGACCGATCATGGCTTCCTGCCCAAGGAAGGCATTCGGATTCTTGGCCGGGATGGCGAAAAAGGAATCGAGTTTTTCGGTAAAGGCTTTTTTCCCTCCGAGCAAAGCGGTCATACCCGGCACATCGTACTGGGCAGGAGTCCAAAAGTATTGCCAGGCATTGGCTTCGGTATAATCCCCAGGGTTATTCATCGGAGAGGTAGCCGTAAAGGGATCGAATGGGGAGCGAAATGCCCCTTTGGAATCTTTTCCCGGAAGAGCCTGGTCTCGGGGTCAAACAGGTTTTGGTAGAAAAGCGCCCTTCGGGAAAACGTCCTGTGGATTGCCGAATCGCCCAGTTGGCGGGCCATTTCAGCTACGCACCAATCGTCGAATCCGCTTTCCAGGGTCCGGGAAACGGCTTCGTTGTCCAGACTGTCAAAAGGGTAATAACCCAATCGGTTATATAGCTCCCAATTGGAGTTGACGTGGCTTTGGGTAGAGGTTTCCACCATGGCTTTTAAAGCAGCCTGTTGATCAAACCCCCTGAAACCCGCATTCCACGCCGATAAAATCATAGGTATGGCATGATTGCCGATCATACAATAGTTGTCCTGCCCCCAAGCCGTCCATATCGGCAAAAATCCTGCCGCCTGGTGGTGAATCAACAGGGTATTGATAATCCCATCGATCCGTTCCGGCGCCACCAGTTGGAGCAAGGGAAAAGCAGCGCGGTAAATATCCCAAATGGAAAGCGTCGAATAATACACGCCATCCGGCGCCTGGGCTACCCGGCCGTCGGCGCCCCGGTACTTACCGCTTACATCGGCTATGTTGGAAGGTTGAAGGAGTAAGTGATAAAGTGCAGTATAAAAAAGGACTTTCTGGTTTCGATCGGATTCAATTCGGATCCTGCTTAAGTAGCGGTTCCATTCCCGGACCGCTTGTTTTCTGACGCGGTTAAAATCCCAATCCGGTATTTCGGCGGCTAAGTTCTGCCTGGCGCCGGGTACGTCCACCGTAGACAAGGCGATTTTCACCTGCAACTGCTTGTCCTTCCCCAGGTCAAATCCGAGGAAGTATTTTGGCGCATTTTCCTTTGACGCCCGGGGAAGCAGTTCGTGCGTTTGAAAATCCCGGTCAAATTGAACCACAAAATAATACGTCCGCTCTACCCAGTTCTTCGTATGGCAATAGCCGCTCAAGGTTCGGGAAT
Source organism: Haliscomenobacter sp. (assembly GCA_016713275.1). Classification (GTDB taxonomy): domain Bacteria; phylum Bacteroidota; class Bacteroidia; order Chitinophagales; family Saprospiraceae; genus JADJPL01. The sequence goes on along the minus strand of JADJPL010000003.1, from coordinate 465,878 downwards.
TCTCCAGATTGACCTTGGAATCGAGCACCAGGCTATCTGTCAGGAAGCGAAGACCATGCTGAAAGTTCAAAAACACCCGGGCCTTCTGCCCGGGAAAGGTATACCGGTGAAAAGCAACCCTGGAAGAAGCGGTCAGTTCTACCCGCACCTGATCAGCCTTGTGCACCGAATAGTATCCCACACGAGCTTCCTCCGTTTCTTTTAATAATCTGTTTTTAACCGTGTCTTGCCAGGCGCCGGAGAACGGCAAAAGAAGGATATCGCCCATTTCGCCAATCCCCGTGCCGCTGAGGCGCGTTTGGGAAAATCCCAAAACGGTAGCGTCTCTGTACTGATACCCGCTGGTATAGGCCCAGTCCGAGTTTTTGTTATCGGGTCCAGGCTGTACCATTCCAAAAGGCAGGGAAGGGCCAGGAAAGGTATGGCCTGTGCCGTCGGTACCGATAAAGGGGTTGACATATCCGGTGAAATCTTCTTCCCCCTGGAGGTTGTCGTTTTTTTGGCAAGAGAAAATGGCCAGGGAAGTCAGCATCAGGAAAAAGCGTATACGCATGGATGAGCTTTTATCTACAGAAAAAGGATTAACCCAAACGGGTTTTCAAAAAATCTTTCATTCGCAGGTTGATCTCCCATTGGTTTCCCAGTGGTTGTTGCGTAAAAGGAGCCACCGGCATGTAAGGAACTGGCCCAAACTCGGGAGTGATGGTCAAACAGGTCTGCCCTGTGGATGCCCTGTGGTCCGCCACCTGCTTCCACCATCCCCAGAAGCGCTCTACGTGGCTTCCCCATTCCGGAGCGAAGGGATCACTAACCTGCGGCGCCTGCTCCGATCCAATCCGCGCATGAAGATGCCCAATCCGGGGGACGATCTCCTCCAGGAAAGGTTCCTGATCCTCCAGCATGCTCTCCGAAACCACGCAAAAATGGGAGAAATCCCCCACAAGCTCCAGTTCCGGAAAGGTGCGCAAATAGGGAATCAGCGCCGGCGCATGAAAAGAGAACCTGCCCCGATGCGTCTCGTGGAGAATGCGGATACCTGTTTCCGCGCTCAGTTGGATACCGGTCTCCAGCACGCGGCAGTTCTCCTCAAACGGGTAATAGTCCTTCCCGGAATGCGCGTTGATAAAATCCGGCCGATAAGACAGCAGTACCTGCAGGTTTTTCTTTGTCCGCTCCAAAAAAGCAGCCGCTTCTTCTCCTGAAAATGGAGAAGTAATAGCTTGGGCCACAAAAAGAAAGCCTGGAATTTGCCTTCGTATAGTGTCCAGCTCCGAAAGAAACGCCTCAACCCAAGGGCCAGGGTCGGGAAGATTGATCTCAACTCCGTCAAATCCAGCTTCGGCGATACGGCGAAGCAACTCCCCGGGAGCCAAATGCCCATGGCCCCAGGAAGGGCATATGTAGCGGATAATCATACCTGTTCAAACAAAACCGGGTTCAGCGGCGTATCGATAACCTCCCCTACCCTGGCGCCAGGGCACCAGGTTTCCCAGTCGAGGATTTGGTTGTCGTTCTCAGGCTGTTTCAAGGTCATGTCTTTGTCCATGTAGATAACCGTCATAACCCGGCGCATTTCCTCCGTGGTATTGGCGCCGGCACGATGAAACACCCAGCCGGAGTGAAAACTTACTTCGCCCAGGCTAAATGGTTCGATGGTGTGTGGAAAGTCGGTTACCCGAAGCTTTTCGCCGATCAGGCGTTCGCTGTCGTCGCTGATGGCCAGTTCGCGGCCGTTGACGATGCGGTGGCTTCCGGCGCTGAACTCCAGCGGCCCCATTTCCAGCGGCGTTTCCTGTAGCGGAATCCAGGCGGTAACGGTTTTGTCGGTTTCCAGCGGCCAGTAAAACTGATCGGCATGCCAGGGCGTGATTCCGCCTCCGGCTTCCTTGTACAGGGCTTGGTCGTGGTACAGACGCACGCCGCCGGTTTGCATAAGTTCACTGGCGATCCGGGCCAGACGCTTGCTGAATACCAGCGCGCGGGCCAAGTCGTCGTGCAGCCACAGATTGAAGAGTTGCAGAAAAGCTTTGCCGTAAGTATCCCTGTTTTCCAGCGTCGTCGTCACGGTGTTCATTTGCCGGACGCGCGCCGTGATCGCTTCCTGAAAAAACAGGACGGCTTCGCGCGACAGCACGCCTTTCAGCTTGAGGAAACGGTTTTTCTCGTAAAAACGAATTTGGTCCTCGCTTAGGGCATAGGGCGTATGCAGCTCGTCGGCGATGTGGGTTGGAAGGGTTGGCATGGGCAATGGTTTGAATAAGTTAAGACAAAACTCCTTGTTTTTTCGAGTTAAAAAAAACACTATTTCGGCAAAAAAAGATATTATATTGACAGGAATCCGTTGTAGTACAGGCTCTGTATTCCATATGATATGAGACCAAAACTTGAATTGCTGGCGTCTCCCCATCCGGATAAATCGTTTCTGTGTTATCCGGTGCAGGTTCCCCGATTTGAATTTTACTGGCATTACCATCCGGAGTTTGAACTCACCTGGATCGAACAAGGGCATGGAAAGCGTTTCGTAGGAGACAGCGTCCAACCTTTCACCCAGGGAGATCTGGTATTAATCGGGCCCAATCTTCCCCATACCTGGGTGAGCGATGCCCAGGCCGGGGAAGGGTGCCTGGCCTGGGTGGTCCAATTTTCTTCCAGCTGGTTAGCGCCGCTGTCCAGCTATCCTGAAATGGCGCACATCTTGAAGATGCTGGACTTGGCTGGTCATGGGCTATGGTTTGCCGAAAAACAGAATCCTCCTATACTAGAATTAATACAAGGGTTGGCCAAGCAGGAAGGAGCAGCTGCATTAAGCCGTTGGATTGACCTGCTGGATGGCCTTAGCCGGCAAAGGAGTCAAAAGCTGACTTCGGAACAATACTTCCCTGGAACAGCCAGGGAGCAGTCGGAACGCCGGTTGCCGGTTATTATCGAGTATATTCAAAAATCATTCCAAGGTAGTATCCACATTCAGGAGGCTGCCCAACAACTCCATTTGTCGGAAAGCGCTTTCTGTAAGTTCTTTAAGCGAGCCACGGGCAAACGGTTCACTGATTATGTCAACGAGGTGCGCATTGCCCATGCCTGCGTTCTGTTAAAAGAAACCGATTGGCCCATCAGCGCGATTGCTGAAGCCTCGGGTTTTGAAAACCTGGCCTATTTCAACAGGATCTTTCTGAAAAAGAAAGCCATTCAACCCCTCCGCTACAGAAAAAAATGGACGACCTCTACGGATTACTAAACAAAAATCCGCTCACCAGCACGGCCAGCACGAGGAAAATATTCACCAGAAAAAGGTAAACGAAGTGGAGGAAACCGCCTTTGATCAGGGTTTTAAACCAACCCTGGCCGTAGTACCGTTTCATGGCCAGGAGCCCAAATAAAAAGAGGACCAGGAGGACGCCCCCAGGTATTGCGGTTGGCGGAAGGCAGTGAGAAAAAACAAGGCCATCAGGAAAAAGGCAAAGGCATGGTAGTGCAGGCCAAACACCAGGTGCTCCACAAAATACCGGCGACGGCGCCAATAAAGGAATTTGAGCACCAGCGCCACGGCGGGCACCAACAGCAAAGCCATCCAGATCAGCTTGCTGAGCAGGAACTGGATCAGGTTGTCCGGCTCCAGAAACGCCCGTTGATAAATTTGTAATTGCGCTTTTTCAAAAGGCCCACGGACCTCGTATTTTTTTGCGAGTTCCTCCGGCGCTAAGGCGTAGAGGTCCTCCAGACTCAAATTCAACGGAGCAGACGAGAATTTGCCATCCTGAAATCGAAGCAGGCCCATCCCCGCTGCGGAAGCCGAGCTATCCGCCCGGATATTGCCCCGTCTGCGCAGGGAATCCAGTGCGCTGCCCGCCGCTGGAAAATCTCCGCGAACCTCCAGGATCAGCGAGTCCATCCGGCGTCCGTAAAGGCGTTCATAGGCTTGGTCTCTGCTTTGCCGGGTAAGCCGGTCGAGGTCGTCCTTCAGCGCGTCATGGGCTCTAAACCCCAGAACAGCAAAATGCGCTACCGCCATCAGGAAAAACAGGCGCAAAGGGGTAAGATATCTCGCCCGCTCTCCCTGAAAATAGGCCCGCGTCAGCTTTCCGGGCACGACCATATCCCGGAGGGTCCGCCAGGTTTGGGATTCCAGATTGAACACCGAAACGACGAAATCCGAAACCAACTCCCATAGCGATACCATTTTGCGAATCCGCTTTTGGCCGCAATGTCCGCAATAACGGGCGCTTTCTGCCATTGGGGTTTGGCAGTTGGGGCAGTGGGTTGAAGGGGAAGGCGTGGGTTCCATAGTTTGGACGTTAGACGTTAGACGTTAGACGTTAGACGTTAGAGCGAGGCTATTTTTCTTCAAAATAAGGTCTTTGAGTTCAGGAGTGTAAAAAAATCGGCAAAAGGAACGTCGGGAACGAAGTTGGGGTTCATTGTACTGGCGGGCTCCCCAGCAGCAGGTCTTCAGACTTCGACCAACATCGTACCTCGTAACATCGCACCTCCATCGTACCTCGTACATCGAAAACATCGACCTGCACCAGTGCAGAGGCCTTCCGATAATAAGGTTTTACGAATGTTAATCAAACGACTGGTTGACGGCGTCGGCCGCTTTCACCAGCGCCTCGTATTCTTTTGGGCTTAAGCCGTCGAGTACGTAGTGCATCGGATTGACGGGCTTGCCCTTTAGGTGAACTTCGTAGTGACAGTGTGGAGCAGTGGACGTTCCGGTATTGCCAACTTTGCCGATCTGTTGGCCGCGCTTTACTTTTTGGCCTTTTTTCACCATAATCTTATCCATGTGGCCGTAGAGGGTTTCGTAGCCGTATCCATGGCGGATCACTACGCAGCGCCCGTATCCGCTGTGGTATTCCGCTTTGACCACCACCCCGTCGCCGGTAGCCGGGCTGGCAGTGCCGCGGTGCGAAGTAAAGTCCAAGCCGGCGTGGAACTTGGGCACTTTATAGATCGGGTGAATCCGGTAGCCAAACCCCGAAAGCAAGCCGACGCTCTTGGAAAGCTTATCCGAGCGCACCGGTTTGATGGAAGGGATGGACGCCAGCATTTCTTCTTTCTCTTCGGCCAGGTGCATGATGGTATCCAGGGATTTGGACTGGAGGACCATCTGGTGTTTTAGCTTGCGAACTTTTTCCAGGGCGTCGACCACGATCTTGCCGGTATTTTTGTTCTGGCGTAGCAGGGCGTACTCATCGTGCCCCCCAACACCGCCTTCCCAGACGTCTTCATCGATCGGGTCCATGCCAAACACCATGCGATAGGCATAGGCATCCCGCTCTTTGATGTTGCCAAGGGCTTGATTGAGGGTCTTGATTTCTTCGGAGAGCTTTTCGTACTCGGATTCCATGACCGAGATTTCTTGTTGAAGGGTTTTTTCCCGCGGAGAAGGGAAAAAATTGTGCATGACGAGCGTAAAAAGAAATGCCGTAACCGCTGCAGCACAAAGAAACCCAAAAACGCGAATCAGATTTTGTTTGATTGAGGTCTGTACCTTTTCGTAGCTGAGCGTGTGTACGTTGAAAACGAACTTTTCCTTTCCCATGAGCAATGATCTTATCAATTTAACTAAATTTGCAGCGCTTTGACCTAAGTGATCAGACGTTACCTATTTAGTTCCTCCCTGTTTGTGCAGTTGCACGTAGCGAAAATAAAAGGAGCAATTGAATTTAGCAAAAAAAAATGCGCATTTTTAGATAGACGCATCATCAAAATGCGAACATGATTAAATAATACTAGCAAAATAGCTAAAGAATTCCTGGTTGGGGCGCTTGGATAGGATTATAGCCAAATTCAGAATGAGCGGCTTATTGGATATGTCTGAACAAATATCCGAATTCCAACGCACATTGTTACATTTTCCAAAGAAATTAACACATTTCTTCGATTCAAATACATCGTTCATGAAGACCTCCGCTGAGATCCGCCAGCATTTTCTCGACTTTTTCGCCTCCAAAGCGCACAAAATCGTGCCTTCCGCTCCGATCGTTAACAAAGACGATCCCACCCTCATGTTCACCAACGCGGGGATGAATCAGTTCAAGGATTTCTTTCTGGGCAACGCCGTTCCCGACAACCGCCGGATAGCGGATACCCAGAAATGCCTGCGCGTATCGGGCAAACACAACGACCTGGAAGACGTCGGCAAGGACGGCACCCACCATACCATGTTCGAAATGCTGGGCAACTGGTCGATCGGCGATTATTTCAAGGAAGAAGCCCTCGCCTGGTCCTGGGAACTCCTCACCGAGGTCTACGGCCTGACCAAAGACAGGCTCTACGCCACCGTGTTTGGGGTGATCCCAAAGACGGGCTTCCTGCCGACGACGAAGCCCGCGATATCTGGAGACGGTTCCTTCCCGAAGACCATATTTTATACGGCAGTAAAAAAGACAACTTCTGGGAAATGGGCGACACCGGTCCTTGCGGCCCCTGCTCGGAGATTCATGTCGATTTGCGAAGCGATGCCGAGCGGGCAGCCCAACCTGGCCACGAACTGGTCAACAGGGATCATCCCAAAGTGATCGAGATCTGGAACAACGTCTTCATCCAGTTCAACCGAAAGGCCGATGGCGCTCTGGAGCCGCTGCCCGAGAAGCACGTCGATACCGGCATGGGCTTCGAACGCCTGTGCATGGTGCTTCAAAATAAGACCTTTACCTACGACACCGATATTTTCGCTCCGTTTATTCAATACATTGAACGCGTTTCCGGCAAAACCTACACGTTCAGCTACGACCCCAACAATAAGGTCGATATCGCTATGCGGGTGATTTCCGACCATATCCGCGCCATCGCTTTTGCTATTGCCGACGGCCAGCTGCCCAGCAACACGGGCGCGGGGTACGTTATCCGCCGCATCCTGCGCCGGGCGGTGCGGTACTACTACTCTTTTCCTGGAGCTCCGCCAGCCCTTCCTGCACACGCTGATCCCAATGCTGGCGGAAAACTTCCGCAACGTGTTTCCTGAGCTTAAAGCCCAGGAAGAACAGGTAGCCCGCGTGATCGAAGGAGAAGAACAAGCATTCCTCAATACCCTCGAAAACGGCCTGCGCCGCTTCGAAACCCTGGAAGTTACCCAAAATACGATCAAAGGGGAGGATGCGTTTGAAATGTACGACACCTTCGGCTTCCCGATCGATCTTACCCGCCTTATCGCCCAAGAACGCGGGTACGAAGTAGACGATGCCGGGTTTGAAAAAGCGCTTCAGGCGCAAAAAGCACGCTCCCGTTCGGCCACCGTCAAAGCCTACGGCGACTGGGCAGCGCTCCACGAAGGAGAAGTTGAATTCGTTGGCTACGACCATCTGGCCGTCGCCGGCGCCAGGGTATTAAAATACCGGACCGTCACCATCAAAAAAACCGAGCAATACCAGATCGTACTCGACCGCACCCCGTTCTACGCCCAAAGCGGAGGACAAGCGGGAGATACCGGAGTGCTTTGGTTTGGCGATGAGCGCATTGCCGTACTGGATACCCTGAAGGAAAATGACCTCATCATTCATGTGGTCGATAAATTCCCCCACCACCTGGATGCACCGGTGCGGGCCGACGTCGACGCCTCCAAACGGCAGGCGACGTCCAGCAACCACTCGGCCGTCCACCTCATGCACGCCGCCTTGCACCACATTTTGGGCGCCCACGCGCTTCAAAAAGGCCAGGATGTGGACGATCAGCGCCTGCGCTTCGACTTTTCCCACTTCCAGAAGGTCAGCGACGAGGAATTGCTGCACATCGAGCAGATGGTGAATCAAAAGATTCGCGAAAACATTCCGCTCGAAGAACAGCGCAACCTGCCGATTGACGAAGCCAAAAAAGCCGGCGCCATGATGCTATTCGGTGAAAAGTACGGCGACGCCGTGCGCATGATCACCTTCGACGCCAGCTTCTCCCGGGAACTCTGCGGCGGCACCCACGTATCGGCTACCGGAGAGATTGGCCTGTTCAAAATCATAGCTGAAAGTGCTGTAGCTGCAGGCATCCGCCGCATCGAAGCGGTAACGGCCGAACACGCCGAGGCCTATCTTCGCCAGGAACTCCATGAACTGGCCGAAATCCGGGCTATCTTCAAGAACGCCCCGAACACCATCAAGCAGGTCATTAATCTGCAGGAAGAGAACAAATCCTTGCGCAAAGAGATCGAAAAATTACAGGCTTCTCAGGCAGGCGCGCTCAAGGACGACCTGAAAAAGCAGTTTCAGATGGTCCAGGGGTATCATTTCCTGGCGGTCCGGGTTCCCGTCACCGACGGCGCTGCACTGAAAAACCTGGCATATCAGCTGGAGAACGAGGTGGGCAATGCCCTGATCGTTTTCGCCGCCCTGGTTAGCGGCAAACCGCAGGTGATGGTCATCGCCAGTAAAGAATTAACGGAGACCAAAGGCATCCACGCCGGCAATATGGTGCGCGAACTCGCCAAAGCCATCGACGGAGGCGGCGGCGGGCAGCCGTTCTTCGCTACCGCTGGAGGAAAGAACGAAGCGGGGCTTGACGAGGTAGTGGAACTGGCAAAGAAGATGGTGGGATAAGCAAGTGAGTTACCATAATACGGCAACCCCTTCCTGCCGCTACCGTTGCATCGATTCATCCTTGCTGATGAGGGTATAGCCTTTGGTTTTGGCAATCCAAAGGAGCATCTTGTCAAAAGGGTCTTTGTGGAAGGAAGGGACCAGCAGATGATAAGAAGCGCAGGTTTCCCCGTCAAGAGGCAGGATATCAAACCCTGTTTGTTTGCAGATGGCGGGTAATTCCTCTGGCTGAATCCCCGTGAGCTGTAGCTTGCCCAGGCCAAATTTCAGGGAAATCTCCCAGAAGGTAACCGCGCTAACAAAAACAGACCTGGATGGATCCTGGATTTCCGAGCGCACCTTTGCAGAAAGTCTTTGGGGTTCTGTAAGGGCCCAGATAAATGCGTGGGTATCCAGCAAGTAGCTCATGCGCTCAAAAAGGCCTCTTCGGTAATACTAAAATCTTCGGAAAAAACTACCTGGGCTTTGCCTTCCAGGATGCCAAGGGGGCGAGCCAAGCCGGGAGGTTTTGGGGGCGGGGTCAGAATAGCCACCACTTCCTTTTTCCGGCCAAAGGCAATAGCAATTTTTTCGCCTTTGCGGACACGCTCCAGCAATTCCGAGAAATGGGATTTGAAATCTCCTACCGTGAACACTTGCATGCGTTTGACTTTATTGCAAAAATAATCAAATCTTGTCAAGTTGTCAAGATGTTGAATTATCCAGAAGCAGGCTAAAATGCAATCGCCCCTGTCCCGGAAGGGAACAGGGGCGATCGATATATCGCAACCGGTATGGAAGCGATTAATAGCGCCTATCGCGGTTGTAGCCGCCGCGGTCGCCACGGTCGCCGCCGCCACGGTTGTAGCCGCCACCGCCGCCGCCGCCACGGTTAAAGCCGCCACCGCCGCCGCCGCCACGGTTAAAGCCACCACGGTCGCGATCTTCGCGCGGTTCTGCTTTCTTCACAACGATGGTCCGGCCATCGAGGGTGCTCTCGTTGAGGTCTTCGATCGCTTTGAGTGCTTCGTCATCGTCCGGCATTTCTACAAATCCGAAACCTTTGGATTTGCCGGTCATTTTGTCGATGATGACGTTGGCGGAAGTCACTTCGCCAAATGCTTCGAATGCTTCGCGGAGATCTTCCGACTGAGTGTCGAAACTGAGTTTTGCAACAAAAATGTTCATTACGAATAAAAATTGAAAATAAGAAAAAACACGAGCAACGCTTTGCGCAGTCATTAGTATTTAGAGGGAAGAAGTTCACACGAGGGTAAGTAAGAACACCTGAAGCGGATAAGCTGCTGGAGAGGACGTTACTTGCGGATTCGTAGAAAACTGGTTGCCAAAAAAATAACCACGCCTGGCAAAGAACACTCATTTTAAATCACTGGACAAAGATAAGGGAATTTTGAATATCGCGTGGGGATTTTTTTTAAGCACGCTCAACCGCTGAAAAGTCTAATTTGCTTCTTATCGGAAAGCGTTTGGTCAGGGCGCCAAATCCCTCAGCCGATGAGGACTTGGGTGCGAGAAGGCCAGTTGAGGATGCACAGGACAGCCCCTCTTGGCGCCAGGAAACGAAAATGTCCAGTAGTGCGATTTTTCACTCAAGTTGCTTTTTTTTAACTTTGAAAAAGAAACAACCTTCACCCTCTTCGGCATTTTTACTTTCCGGGCGCCCAGGCGGACCGGTCTCGATCCAAAAATATCCGACAGGGTGGTCAAAACGTACGCTATGAAGTCATTCATTGGAAAAACCGTCCGGGTAAAAGCCGGAATTACGGACAAAGACACCGGCACGAATCTTTCAGGCTGGTGCGGAAGAGTCAATAACCAGAAGGGAAACATGCTGGAGATCGAATGGGATAGCCCCACCCTGAACAGCATGCCGCCGGATTTCATCCGCAACTCGATGCTGGAGGGATATGAATTTGCTTCTTATTTCCTGGAAGCCTCCGATGTGGAACTCATACACGGCCGCAGCCGCCCAGCACAGGACCCAAAACACGCGCAGGCCCTGAAATTGAAATATGCCGAATTGCTCTCCGCTGAAAGTCCGGATGAGGGCCCCCAACCAGGCCAAGGGCCGTCTTTGCAGAAAATCGGCGCTCAACTCCTGAAAACCCTTTCCTCCATTACCGGCAGCGGCGCTTATGCCGCCATCGGCGAAATGCCCTTCACCCATCCCGGGCTTCGAATCGAAGGCCTTGGGGAAATCGGATTGCCCATCAACGCCCTTCAAGCCCGGGCGCTGATCGACAAAGCCCGCCAAGCCCCTTTTGGAAAAGGCAGCCAAACCATCACCGATACGGCCGTGCGCAACACCTGGGAAATAGACGCCAACCAGGTGGCTTTCGATAATCCGGACTGGATCAGCGACTGCCTGGACGGAATCCTGACCCTGGTTAAACGAGAGCTGGGCATTGAGGAGGCCAAAGTCGCCGCCAACCTGTACAAATTGCTGATTTACGAGCCTGGTGGGTTCTTCCTTCCGCATATCGACTCTGAAAAAGAACCGGGTATGTTTGGTACCCTTATTATCGGCTTGCCTTCCGCCCACACCGGCGGCGAGCTGCTCATCCGGTTTGAGGGGCAGGAAATGCGGACTGCTTTTGGGAAAGCAGCCAGCCGGTTTACGATCCCATTCGCCGCGTTTTATGCCGATTGCGAACATGAAGTGAAACCGGTACAATCCGGTTACCGCGTCTGCCTGACTTACAACCTCGTGCAGAAAAGCAAAAAAGGCACGCTCCGCTCGCCCCAATTTGGCGCACAGTCGGCTACCATCGCCGGGTTGCTTCGGCAGGCCTCAACCCAAGGCGCCGATGCGCCTGTGGTTATCCTGCTTGGCCATCAGTACACGCCTGCCAATTTCCGGCTTTCGCAACTTAAACTGAACGACCGGCCAAAGGCAGAGGCCCTGCTGGCTGCCGCCAAAAATGCCGGTTTTATGGCCCAATTAGGGGCTGGTGACCCACTACCAAATGGGCCAACTGGAACTCGACTACGACCCATATTACCGGTATAAAAACCGCCACCGCAATGACTACGACGATCAGCCGGAGGACGGCACGATGGGCGAGGTGTACGAAGAATATACCGCTATTGAGCACTGGGCAGATGATGGGCCCCTTCCCGGGCTTGGCAAAATAGAAGTGCCGGAAACCCATATTTTCTCCGACCTGAAAATCGGAGAAGACGATCCTATTGAGCAAGAGCAGGAAGGCTACACCGGCAACGCGGGGATGACCATCGAGTACTGGTACCATTATGGCGCCGTGGTACTCTGGCCCCAAAGCGCTCAAAAGCGCTTGCTGGGGAAATGGACGCCGAAGCGCAGTTGGACTGGCTCCGTCACTATGTTCAGCACTGGAACCCGGAAAACCGCGCGTATGCGCTTCTTGCGCTGAAGTCCCTGAGCGAAAAACTCCGCACAAAGGAAGAACCGCCTTATTCCAGGATGAATTACCTCCCTGCTGCCGCAGCGCTCGCGAAGTTGGCAGATCAAGACGAGCTGCAATCTACAGGCGCTACCTTGCTGGACAAGGCGTTCCTGCTGATCGAACCCAACGCCTGGATCGCCCTCGCGGAAGCCTACGATACGGCCTCTATCGTGCCTATGCTCAAAAAGGCGGCCGTCAAAAAGACATTCCACGCCTGCTGCGCCTCCTGCAAGTCCTGGAGGCGCTCGATCAGGCGGGCCATCGGGAGCCGGCCCAGACCTTAATGCCGAATATGCCCGTTCTTGTACGCGCGGCCAGGCTATACCAATTCTGGGAACCCAGGGACCCCTCAATTTCCTATTCCTGGAACGACCCTAAAACCCAGGAAAAAGACGCCCAAAACCTGGTCCGTTCGCTGTTGGCCCTCAGCCATTACAGGGAAACGGATCAAGCCTGGCTGGAGGCGGTGGAGCAGGCGCTCTGCGCTTCGCTACCCCGCCTGTATGTCAACGGGGTGCTGATACCTGTTTTGCAGGAACCTGCCTACCGCGGCAACCTGCTGGCCGAAGCCCTGCGCCGCCGCTGCCTCGAAGACCTGCAAAAACGCGTTGCCGCCAAACCCGCCCCTCCGGCAGATTGGTCGCGCCCGATGCCCTCCCCTATCCGCGACGGCGCCCTGGGGATCATCCGCAACTTCATGGAATCGCCCACGGAAAGCGTCTTCCACTACCAGGCCATCGAGGCCCAGCGCGCCGCCATGGAATTCGCCATCCAGCACGCCAACCTCGATCTGGACCGGGAAACCCTTAACCGGGGCAGGCCTTATACGCTTCGGCTCACCAAGAATCAGGCTTCTTACGAGCGCGCGCTGCAGGAGTGGGGAGAGGACGTGGGGTTGATGGAGGGGTTCTTTTAGGCGGCAAAATCACTCCCTCCCTCTTTCCAGCGACATCCCGCTAATCGTCTGACCGAAGAAAACCGCGTTGGCAAACAGCTTATTGGTGCCGAACCAATGCGCCCGGAAGTTAGGGTTATCGGCCATAAAGATCACTTTGCCGCTGCCTGCGCCGCTGACAACGATCCCGGCGGTGCGTTTGGGCAACTCCCGTCATCGTGCTTTTGATGTAGCCGCTGATCAGGGGGCTGTCGGTGTAGATCAAGGGGGTGGAATAGGGGTTCTTTCCGGGCTCCAGGAAAATTTCGCTGTCGCGGAATACCGGCATTTTGCCGCGCCGGTAGCCGAAACCCAACGGGTGGGTGTTGTCGAGGTCCGCTGCGAAAATCGTGCCCGGAATCTCCAAAGAGGCGATATCTTCATCCATCTGGATATAGGATTTGCGCCCCTGGGGCTGTTCTTTCGGCTGCCGGATCTCCACCGCCCCGATGCCCTGGGCTTTAAGCCAGGAAATCGCGCTCTGGATGCCGATCAGGGTACCGCCATTCTGGACCCAATCTTTCAGTTTGGCTGCCCCGGTAGCGCCGATGCTGTTGTTGTAGGAGCCCGCCCCTAAAACGATCACATTGTATCTGGTAAGGTCTGCCCGGGAAATATCGTCGGTTTCCAGCTTGGTGACGACCATCCCATAGCGGGTGTCCAGTAAGTGCCAGGCTTCTCCTGCCGTGCCGGGGAGGCGCCCTCGCCTACGATAACCGCCACTTTGGGCGTCTGGAGGGTCGTGAAACCGTTGCTGCCCAGGTCGATCCCTTCAAGGGTAAATCCGGTAGAAACGCCGTCAAAAGCCACTCCGCTGCGCTGGGCCGCTGCCCGCACGATCTGCTGAATTTCCGCTGCCGTTTTTTCCTGATTGGCCATAGGGATCATCACCGTGCCGGGTTCGTACCGCTTTCCGTTCAGCACAAACGGTTCGCGGCCTACTTTGGCCCGGATGCCGGATTGGAGGATATAATAAAGCGCTTGGGGTGCGTAGTAATGGTCCCATTCCATCAGGTAGGCATAGCTGGCCTGAGCAGGCGCGCTCGCCGTCCGCTCCGGACGGGCGCCTGCTACCTTTTGTCCCAGCAGGCCGGGGTTCCAGGTTTTGCCCAGGGCAGCGTAGGGCAGATTGAAGGACAAAGGCAGCGTCCAACTCGAGATATCGTAGAAAATGCTATCCTCGAAAACGGTTGCCGTTTCAAAAATCCCCCGGATTAGTTTGTACTGAGCTTGTTCCAGCGGCACAAGGAACGCCGAGCCCGGATCAAACGTTTTGCCGTCCACCGATACCTGGTTTTTCAGGCTAAAAACATCGATCTGGTGCCGGCGCAGGATTTCCACCAATTGGTCTACCCGCGCCAGGTCGTACCGGTCGCCGAAAATAAACCCTTTGCGCGGGTCGGCTTTGGCTTCCTGCTGGGCGTCTTTGAAAAAGCCCCGCTGGTGTTCGAGCAGCTCCTGGCGCATCTCTACGGCAGCCTTTTGAGTCGACAACGCGGTGCGCACCTGGTTGCGGACGGTGAAGTGGAATGCCAGAGGGCCGTTTACGGTTTCCTGGAGGTGACCTCTGGAACTGGCCTGTTCAAACAGGATACCGATACAGCCGTTGGCATCGGGGAAGGTTGACCCTTTGCCGTAATAGAAATCGTCGTACCCTTCCTGGGTATAGTACAAGGAACCGATCTCGTCGAGGAATTTGGCGTGGTAGGTCCCGATCTTGGCCGTCAGTTCCTGGTTGCGCTTCGGCGTGATCGGGTTGACACGGGTGGGCACTCCCGGCATGAAGAAAAAGCTGGAGTTGGTCCCCATTTCGTGGTGGTCGGTCAGGATATTGGGTTTCCAGTCGTGAAACACCTTGGCCCTGGCGCGGGATTCAGGGTGCGCCCCCAGCAACCAGTCGCGGTTAAGGTCAAACCAGTAGTGGTTGAAACGCCCGCCAGGCCAGGCTTCGGAATACTCCCTGTCCTGGGAATCGCCGGTGAGGTTCTGGTTTTTGTGGTAGTTCGCCCAGGTCGAAAAACGGGTTAAGCCATCGGGGTTAAAACTGGGGTCAAAGACAATCACCACGTCGTTGAGCAGCTTTTCCACCTCCGGGCCCTGGCCGGCGACGAGGTAATAGGCCACCAGGGGCGCCGCATTGGCCCCGCTGGCTTCGTTGCCATGGATGCTGAAGCCCTGGTAGATCACCGCAGGCATGCTCTCCGGTTTCAACTTTCCGGATTCGTCGGGATTGGTCAGGGCGACGTGCTGGGTCCGGATGGACTCCAGATTCTGGTGGTTTTTCTCAGACGTGATAAGGAGGTGGATCAACGGCCGGTTTTCGTACGTGCGGCCGTGCTCAACGAGCTTCACGCGGGGCGAAAGTTCCGCCAGCTTGCGCATATACGCAACCTGCTGGTCGTCGCTGATATGCCCCTCCCCACTCTGAAAACCGAAGTAAGCCTCCGGTGTGGGGATTTTAGCGTCGTAAGCCATTTCCGGCAGGTAATAGCTCAACGGCATCTTCTGGGCATGCAGGGAAGTCGCGCTAAGGAAAAACCCAAACGCAAGCAGATACAAAATTTTCATGTGATGTCGGTTTTAAAAAAAACAATGCCATAATTCAGAAAGGAGGCAAAATACTATTTTTTGAAAAACCTGACGAAGTACGAGGTACGAAGTACGATGTACGAGGTAGCAAAGTTCTCGATGACACCGATACGCAATCTGAAGATTGAACGACCCGTAGACGGAAGTCTACGGACAACAGGGTTCTCGATGACACCGACACGCAATCTGAAGATTGAACGATCCGTAGACGGAAGTCTACGGACAACAGGGTCCTCGATGACACCGTTACGCAATCTGAAGATTGAACGATCCGTAGACGGAAGTCTACGGACAACAGGGTCCTCGATGACACCGTTACGCAATCTGAAGATTGAACGACCCGTAGACGGAAGTCTACGGACAACAGGGTCCTCTACATCCTTTACATCCTTTATCCTTTACCTCCTCTACATCCTCTACATCCTTTCAATCACAATCGCCGAAGCGCCGCCGCCGCCGTTGCAAATAGCGGCCAAGCCGGTGGAAGCCCCATGCTGCCGGAGCACGTTATGCAGGGTAGTGATGATGCGTGCGCCGGAAGCACCGAGGGGATGCCCGATCGCGCATGCGCCGCCGAAGACGTTCATCTTGTCTTCAGGGATGCCCAGTTCCCGGTAAAAGGCCATAGGCACGACGGCAAAGGCTTCGTTGACTTCAAAAAAGTCGATATCGGCGGCGGTCAGGCCTGCCCGCTGAAGGGCTTTTGGGGCGGCCAGGATAGGAGAGGTCGTGAACCATTGCGGCTCCTGTTCGGCGTCTGCGTAGGAAAGGATACGCGCGATGGGCTTGAGGCCGAGGGCATCCACTTTGGCTTTGCTGGCGAGGACCAGGGCGGATGCGCCGTCGTTGATGGTAGACGCGTTGGCGGCTGTCACCGTACCGTCGGGGGTGAAGGCAGGCCGCAAGGCGGGAATTTTATCAAAATCCACTTTCCTGTACTCTTCGTCTTCGGTCAGAATCAGGGGGGCTCCTTTCCGCTGAGGGACCGATACGGGAACGATTTCGTCCCGGAACTGCCCATTAGCAGTAGTTTGAGCTGCCTGCCGGTAGGAGCGGATAGCGAAGGCATCCTGTTCCTCGCGGCTGATCCCGAATTTGGCGGCAGTCCGGTCGGCGCTGATGCCCATAGCCAGGTGGTCGTAGGCGTCGGTGAGGCCGTCTTTGGCCAGTCCGTCGACCAACTCCATATTGCCATACTTGCTCCCCCACCGTGCCGAGGGGACGTAGTACGGAATATTGGACATGCTCTCCATGCCGCCGGCTACAATCAGCCCCGCCTGGCCCAGCTGGATCGCCTGCGCGCCGAACATGACCGCTTTCATGCCGGAGGCGCAAACCTTATTGATCGTGGTACAGGGTACGTTAACCCCGATTCCCGCGCCCAAAGCCGCCTGGCGCGCAGGCGCCTGGCCCAGGTTGGCGGAAATGACGTTTCCCATCAGGACTTCTTCCACTTCCCGGGGATCAACCCCGGCGTTCTCCAGGGCGCCCCGGATGGCGATAGCGCCCAATTGGGTGGCGCTCATGCCGGACAAGGTACCGCCAAAACTACCGATCGGGGTGCGGACTGCGGACAGGATATAGACTTCGTTCATTACTTACAGGTTTTTTGGTTAGGAGTAATTCAAAAATACGACTTTTTGCAGGCCAGCGCCGTTTAATTGCCGCCAACCTGGCTTTTCCAGCCTGCATCACCTGAAAAAAAAGGGGTTGACCAGCCTGGGAAAAATGACTGTTTTTTGACTTCCGGGGCAACGATTTTTTTCTGTATGTCTTATCTTTCGAAAAAATTCACCCATGCGTTCTCCCGGCCTACCCTATTTCCTCAGCATCGGTTTGCTGACCCTTCTCCCTTTCCTTTCCTTTGGACACGAAGTATACAAAGGCCGGGTGGTCGATGCCCGGACTCAGGAACCGTTGCAGGGGGCTACCATTCTGGCGGAATCCCTGCCCTACGGGACCAATACCGACGAGCAAGGCAATTTCGTCCTTCAATCAGAAACCCCGGTAGAAGCCCTCGTGGTGTCTTTTCTGGGATATGAAACCCAGCGCATCGCGTTATCCGGGCCCGAGCGGTTTGTCCTTGTGGAGCTCCAGGCCACGACCATCAGCCTTCAGCAGATCACCATCAGCGAAACCCCCGACCCGCTCAAAACACTGATAGACCTCGACGTGCGGGTCAGGGGCGTGAACTCTTCCCAGGAGGTGCTCCGAAGCGTTCCTGGGCTGGTTATTGCGCAGCACGCCGGTGGCGGCAAGGCCGAGCAAATTTTCCTTCGGGGGTTCGACATTGACCACGGGACCGATATCGCGATCTGGGTCGATGGCATGCCAGTCAACATGGTTTCCCATGCGCATGGGCAGGGGTACGCCGATTTGCATTTCGTCATTCCCGAACTGATTCAGCGGGTAGCATTTGGCAAGGGGCCTTACAACCCGGCGTTCGGGAATTTCAGCACAGCTGGGCAAGTGGAGTTCCATACCCCGGACGTGCCGGAACAATCCCTGTTCAAAATCCAAAGCGGCCGGTTTAACACGCAAAGAGCCCTGGCGATCAGCGAAGTACTCGGGCAAAAAGCCCGGCAAAACGGACAATACGCGTACGTCGCTTCCGAATACCAGTTTACCGACGGCCCCTTCGAAAGCCCGCAAAACTTCAACCGCCTCAACCTGTTCGGAAAATATACCTACCGCATGGCCAACGGCGACCTGCTCCGCATCCAGGGCTCCGTGCTGAAAAGCAAGTGGGACGCTTCCGGACAGATCCCGCAACGAGCTATCGACCAAGGGGCCATCAACCGCTTTGGAGCGATCGACGATACGGAAGGAGGCGCTACCAGCCGGAGCAACCTGTCGGTTGAACTCACCCGCAATATGCCGGGCGATGCCTTCCTGAACCAGCAGATCTATTGGGTAGACTACGACTTCGGGCTCTATTCCAATTTCACGTTCTTCCTCAACGATCCGGTCAACGGCGACCAGATCCGGCAGAAAGAGCACCGGAGCATCTTTGGCTACCAGGGAAAATACGAGCGGCAAACCCTCCTGGGCCCCTTGCGTTTCACGACGACCGGAGGCTGGGGCCTGCGCTACGATCAGGTAACCGACAACGAACTCTCCCGCTCCCTCAACCGTCAAACGACGACCGAGAGGCTCTCCCTGGGAGACGTTAATGAGCTCAATGCCTTCGCTTACATTGCGGAAGAGATCCTTTTCGGACAACGCTGGGCCCTGCAGGGCGCCCTGCGCCTGGACTTTTTCCGCTCCGAGTACAACGACCAACTCCAAACCCTGTACCGGACCCAGAGCGCCCAGAAAGCGTTCCTGGGACCCAAGCTCAGCCTGGTGTATGACTGGAGGCCCAACTTTCAGTGGTTTCTCAAATCGGGCGTAGGTTTCCATTCTAACGACACCCGGGTAGTTGTCGCCCAGAATGGGGTTGACATTCTCCCCGCCGCTTATGGCGTCGATTTCGGGTTCAATGCCAAGCCAGTGGAGCGGTTGTTTTTTCACTTGGCTGGCTGGTATCTCTTTCTGCAGCAGGAATTCGTTTACGTCGGCGACGAAGCCATCGTCGAGGCCGGCGGACGGACGCGCCGGATAGGGCTCGACGCGTCGTTGCGTTACCAATTATCTCCCGTTTTATTTGCCGATGCCGATCTTAGCGTGGCGAATGGCCGCAGCGTGGACGATCCGGAAGGCGCCGATGCGATTCCCCTGGCGCCCAGACTGACCTCGTCGGGAGGACTGGCGTTCAACCAACCCAAAGGGTTCAATGGAAGTCTTCGCTACCGCTACGTGCAAAAGCGCCCCGCCAACCCCGAGGGAACGGTCGAGGCCCTCGGCTACTTCCTCCTCGATGCCGGGATCAACTATACCCGGCCCCGCTTCGAGATCAGCCTGCACATGGAAAACTTGCTGAACGCCGACTGGAACGAAGCGCAATTCGACACCGAGTCGAGGCTGTTCAACGAATTGGAGCCGGTATCGGAACTGCATTTTACGCCGGGAACGCCGTTTTTCTGGAAGTTGGGCTTCGCCTGGAATCTTTAGATGGGAGTTTCAAAAGCCCTGGAACTACAGGTCCCCGCTTTTTTTGTTCCGGGGCTTTTTCGCCTTTCCTTCCGGCGCTTCAAACGTCACTTTTTTATACACCTCCTTTAGATAAACCGACTGCCCTGCGATGGGGAAAGCATCTTCGGGCCGGTCTAAATCGATGGTTTCCCAAACGGCGGAATCGCCTACCCGGTTCATCACCGTCACCAGCGGACGGTCTTGCTCCACATAAAGGATATGCCGCAGGGAGGGGATTTTTTTGTAAAACGGCAATTTCTCCTGCATGTCGCGAACATAAGTACTGGGCGAGAGCACTTCCACCACCAGCCAGGGATTGGTATTGGCGGTCAGGCCCTTGCGCAATTCGAATACTTCGGGGGCGCCCTGGATTACATGGACATCAGGAGCATAATCCTTTTGGAAATCAGGAATATAAACATGGCGATTGCTCCCGCGGATAAACATGTCCGGAACATCTCCAAGAATATTGCCCAGGCAAATAATAATATTGGCCACAATAGCTTCATGATTATCCGATGCAATGCCCATATAGATGATGTTTTCCACGTCATATTCCACAGGAAGGTCGCCGGATGCGCTGAGCAGATCCACATAATCCGCCCATGAAGCAGGTATCCGGTGGGGATGCCCCCCCTGCTGGAGGCGTTCGGCCAGAGTTTTTGGAAGCTTGGCAGTGACACGCATAAAAGGCGGTTTTTTGCAAAAATAAGGGATTATCAGGACAAATGGGGCCTCCCAAAACAGAAGCCATCCCGGATTTTCAGCCTGCTGCTCGTTTTCGAAGCTGCAGGCTGGGGTGTCCTAGCGCGGCTCTTGGCGCGAGCCCCCTCGCTGTTAGCCGGAGGCAAAAATAAAAGGGGGACTTTCCCAACTATTATTAAGAAAAAAGGCAGCAAAGAACAACAAAAAAGCCTGAAGCATAACGAGCATGCTTCAGACTTTTCTTTGTGGCGGCGGCAGGACTTGAACCTACGTCCTCCTCCGGCGGATAAGAGCCCGGCAAAGGACTCGCATCCAAAACTTTATAAAAAAATGCCCATCGTTCATTTAAGACAACGGGCACTTTTCTTTGTGGCGGCGGCAGGACTTGAACCTACGTCCGCCTTCGGCGGATAGGAACCCGGCAAAGGACTCACATCCAAAATTTTATAAAAAATGCCCATTGTTCGTTTAAGACAACGGGCACTTCTCTTTGTGGCGGCGGCAGGACTTGAACCTACGTCCGCCTCCGGCGGATAGGAGCCCGGCAAAGGACTCGCATCCAAAACTTTATAAAAAATGCCCATCGTTCATTTAAGACAACGGGCACTTCTCTTGTGGCGGCGGCAGGACTTGAACCTACCTGCCTCCGGCGGATAAGAGCCCGGCAAAGGACTCGCATCCAAAACTTTATAAAAAAATGCCCATCGTTCATTTAAGACAACGGGCACTTCTCTTTGTGGCGGCGGCAGGACTTGAACCTACGTCCGCCTCCGGCGGATAAGAGCCCGGCAAAGGACTCGCATCCAAAACTTTATAAAAAAATGCCCATCGTTCATTTAAGACAACGGGCACTTCTCTTTGTGGCGGCGGCAGGACTTGAACCTACGTCCGCCTCCGGCGGATAAGAGCCCGGCAAAGGACTCGCATCCAAAACTTTATAAAAAAATGCCCATCGTTCATTTAAGACAACGGGCACTTCTCTTTGTGGCGGCGGCAGGACTTGAACCTACGTCCGCCTCCGGCGGATAAGAGCCCGGCAAAGGACTCGCATCCAAAACTTTATAAAAAAATGCCCATCGTTCATTTAAGACAACGGGCACTTCTCTTTGTGGCGGCGGCAGGACTTGAACCTACGTCCGCCTCCGGCGGATAGGAGCCCGACAAAGGCTACCTTATAAATTATCAATGTAGTTGCTTCTAATCCATGCTCGTCCCGCCCCACTCTTTAATTGCCGTTCTCTTTCAAGAGCAGCGACTTTGGAGTCAAATGTTTCAGAATAGATTAGGTCCCAAGGCCGGTACCTGACAGTAAATCCCTTTTTACCAAGTACATTATGACTTAGCATTCTGGCCTCGAGATTGGATGTCATCCCGATATAAAGGCGATCAGCCTTATTGGAATAAAGGACGTATACCCAAAAGTTCATAAAAAATGCCCATTGTTCATTTAATGACAACGGGCACTTCTCTTTGTGGCGGCGGCAGGACTTGAACCTACGTCCGCCTTCGGCGGATAGGAGCCCGGCAAATGACTCGCACCCAAAACTTTATAAAAATGCCCTCGTTCATTTAAGACAACGGGCACTTCTCTTTGTGGGGCGGACTTGAACCTGGACTCCATCAAAACTTTATAAAAAATGCCCATCGTTCATTTCAGACGGGCACTTCTCTTTGTGGCGGCGGCAGGACTTGAACCTACGTCCGCCTCCGGCGGATAAGAGCCCGGCAAAGGCTACATATAAATTATCAATGTAGTTGCTTCTAATCCATGCTCGTCCCGCCCACTCTTTAATTGCCGTTCTCTTTCCAAGAGCAGCGACTTTGGAGTCAAATGTTTCAGAATAGATTAGGTCCCAAGGCCGGTACCTGACAGTAAATCCCTTTTTACCAAGTACATTATGACTTGCATTCTGGCCTCGGATTGGATGTCATCCCGATATAAAGGCGATCAGCCTTATTGGAATAAAGGACGTATACCCAAAAGTTCATAAAAAATGCCCATTGTTCATTTAATGACAACGGGCACTTCTCTTTGTGGCGGCGGCAGGACTTGAACCTACGACCTTCGGGTTATGAGCCCGACGAGCTACCAACTGCTCCACGCCGCGATTTTGTGAGTGCAAAGGTATGAAATAGAAAGATAGAAGTCAAGGGCTTTTAAAAAAATAATTTTTTCCCGTATCACAACGAAAATCGGCGCGGATTAACCCAGGCCATTTTCTGCCCGCACCCTCCTATTCAAAAACCAAAAACCCCATCAACAATCCAACCAGCAGGCTGAGCGCGAGCCCGACATACACCGAGGAATAGATGCGGTACTTCGGAGGATGTTCTTTCGTATCCAGGCTCCGGAAAAATGCCCGGAATTGGAACGTAGGAATGACCATACACAACCAGCCAATCAGGACAAACCCCATTCCGAGGTAAAAGGAAGCATGCGTTTTCACCAACTCCATTGGTTCGTGCCGGAAGGTGGCGAGGAACAACTGGTACCTTGAAATGGCCAGCCCCATCGCCGTGAGCGCCAGGCCGGTTCGAACCCATGCGAAAAGCGTGCGCTCTCCAGCGAAAAATACGCGGGGATCTTCCAGGTAAGACATAGTACACCGTAATTTAAAAGCCTATTTAATCCATTAACACCAATCGTTTCGCGTGGCGAAAACCTGGTCCCATGATCGTCAGTTGGTAGGAACCGGCCTGCAGGCCGGTACAATCCAATGCGGTTTGCCGTTCCTGTACTTGACCCAGATCCCAGGTGCGGACCGTCCGGCCCAGCACGTCGCTCAATACCAGCCACACGCGTTGCACGCGATCCAGGGTCAGGGTCAGGGACACCTCTCCCCTGTCCGGGTTGGGGAACACGGAGATGCGGGTGTCCAAATCGGCGGGGCCATCGATTCCGGTAACCGACCCGATTTCCACCGTATTCAAGGCAATATCCGAACAGATTCCGCCATTGGAAGCCGTCAGGACCACCTGAAATTTACCGGCGCTGCGGTAGGTATGGACCGGATTGGTTTCCGTACTCGTATTCCCATCGCCGAAATTCCAGGAATAGATAGCAGCCCCGGTGGAGGTGTTTTGGAAGGTAACACTGGCCTCTCCATTCGACAACGGCAGGGCGCTGCCAGGGCCGGTAAAGGATGCCTTTACCCCTTGTGCCGCCGCCTCTACGTCGACCCGTACCGGAAGGCGGCCGCAGGGATAATTATATTCGATTTCCCAATCGTAAAAGAAAGAATAGTACGTAGGATTGATATTTTCCGATCCTTCGATTCGCAAAACCCCGGGGATCTGATAGGGGAATTCCGTTCCGGTGCGGCTGATGTACAGTTCTTTACCCAGGGAGATATCCAACACATAGCCATCGCCGGGTTCGATGGTGAAATCCAGGGTAACCCGGTTGGCGCCTGCTTTGGAGACGTTGACCAGGCGCTGCTGGATCGAGCCGTCGGGCCGCTTGAGGCGCACGTTCCGGGGGCCGGCCACGTCGGCGTAAACCAGGACGGTTTTGAGGGTAAACGGCGCGAGGCAATCGAAGAGCAATCCGCCGGTGGAAGCATCGGAGAGCCCGGTTTCTCCGCTCAGGTTATCGGGTTTTCCCGCTTTTTTGTTAAAACGAAGTTCGGCGTAAAAAGTGGTATCCTGGGTAAGCGGACCGATGTAAAAGCTCAGCCCCTGAGCCAAGGAGGCGCCCCCTTCCGCCCGGTTATACCACCGCAGGACGCCGTCGCCGTCGTAGTTCGAAGCGATCAGGTTGCGGCCCCCGGAACATACGGAAGACAAGGCCTGGGTTACGGAAGGCAGCAGCGGCTGAGGGCTTACGTTGATTTTCTTTTTCAACTGGTTGTTCAACGGGCGCTGGTCCTCTTTGCCATTGGGGTTTTTCAGCTCCACTTCTACGGCATAAGTGCCGAACGAAGCTGAAAATTCCGGGATCATATAAGAAGACGTGCCTCCTGGCGCCAGGGCGCCTGTCCACTTGCCCGTAAAAATAGGGGTAGCGGTAAATTCCCTGCGAACAACGATATCCAGGGCATTGACCGTTTCGGTTCCCAGGTTCCGGAAAACCACTTCCAGAAAGGCTTTCCCGCCGCAGTTGAGCAGGCGGGGCGATGCGCTGAGATTGGCCACATCTACCTGAGCCGCAGCCGGAGCAATCGGTTGGTACCCTTTGCCCTTCAGGTAATTGAAGGCAGCCAGGACGTCGATCAGGCCCTTCCCGTACGCGTTGTCTTCTCCGGCAGCCCCCAGATCCACGGCCGATTGGTAAAGCGCCCGGGCAATTTCCCTGCCGCTCAGATACGGGAACGCTTCTTTGAGCAGCAATACCGCTCCGGCGACATACGGCGCAGCGAAGGAAGTTCCATCTACCGTCTCGTAAAGAGCCTTCCCGGTGGTGGCTACGCGAATGCGTACCCCGGGCGCCACTACCTCCGGCTTGATATCCAAAGCCGGCTCGAGAAAATTGGAGCAAAGCGAGGGCCCTCTGCCCGAAAAATCCGCTACCGCCTTTGTGGAGGAATTAATCGCTCCAACAGATAACGGGGTGACGTCATTTACGCTGATCGAGGCCTGCAAATTGGTCGACCCCGGGTCCGGGCCTTCATTCCCCGCCGCAAAAACTACAACGATGCCGGCGGCATCCAGCGACCTGAACAAGTCGGGCCACACTTGAGAACACTCCGAAACGGAGCTCAGCGTCCTTCCGTAGGAGTTATTGATGACGTCGGGGACATCGTTCGTGGACGTATTGCCATCCGGGTTCAGCGCCCATTGGAGCGCGCCGGCCACGTCTTTTACCGATCCTTTGTAGACGCACCGCTCATTGGTCTCTGTGTTCTGGAGGTTACTGATGGGAGCGCCAATCCACTGAGCGTTGAATGCCACGCCGAGCGTATCTCTCGTCAGCGGATCCAGACCTACGGCAGCACTAGCCACACCCGTTCCGTGCGGATCGCAATAATCCGGCAGGCTGGAACTCAGGTAGGCGCTGGTAAGCGGCAGGTAATTATAGGCAAACTGGCTTTGCAAGGCGGGGTGGTTGGGGTCCTGACCGCTGTCCACAATAAGGATTTTACGCCCGTAGCCGGTGTATCCCAGCGCCCAAAGCGCGGGCGCATTGATCGCTGTAAGCCCTGGTTCGCGCCCGTTAGGTAACGGAGGAGCTGGCGGAGCAGCAGCGGAAACCCCTTCGTGCTCCAGAATTTCGTTTTTTTCAATCCACGAAACATCCGCTCGTTGGCTCAGCTCCGCGATTAACGCTTTCTTCGCGCGGACAAAGACCATATTGGCGATCCAATACGGAATCACTTGGCTCTGATCAGCATCCCCGGACATGCGGATATGCTCCAGCACGGGCGCCTGAGTGGCCCGGGCTTTGGTTTGCAGCGCCTCCAGCATCCGGGCTGTCTGCTGCGCCCTGGAATCGCTGGACCTCAGGAAATCAGCTGTAAAAGCTTCCGTATTCACCCGGTCTTTCAGCACAATAAACACTTCGTGAAATGTTTCTTCGGGGCTGTTTCTGATTTCCGACAATAAGCCGGCATCGATGGACCCCGGATTCAATTCCTGCGCCAGGATATCCGAAAAAACCAGCCCCTGGAAAACCATAACCCCCACAAGCGCGACAATACGAAACATAGGATAACGATTTAAAAGCAATTTTTCTCTTTTCAACAATTAAATGGAGTAAATGCCAATTGTATTTCAATGGTTCAACCTATTCTGTCATTCAGACAACAAAATCAATCGGCCAGGTTAATCAGCACCCGGTAATCGTCGTAGGGGGCATCCGAGATACGCATTTCCAGAAGGTCCAGCAAACTTTCCTCATAATGGCGCTCCAGGGCTTGCCGGGTCTGAGCGCAACGCACTTCGATGCGGCCGATAGCCAATTGCTCCATGCGCCACTTCAGCGTCGCTTCCATGCGTTGAAGAATACGGGATTGAACTTCTTCGTGATCTGCCTGGGGACTGACGGCGTTGATGCCTTTAAACGCGGCGTGATTTCGGGCGATCATCCGGCCGTTTTCCATGATGAAATAAGCGGCATGTACCTTGGCGCCCTGGCTGCCGAGCAAGAAGCTATACAAGACCAATTGCAGATCCTCCTCGTTCCGGATGCTCGTTTCTCTTTTAGCCCCGCCCCGCCATTTGAGGTCGACTACAGCCAGCTCAAGTCCGCGGCGGAGGACCAGATCGGCTCTGCCGTCGATTTGAAGGCCTGAAAACGCGCCGGACAAAGGAAGTTCGGAAGCCTCGACTTGCCAGCCGTTGCGCTGAAGCAGATCCACGAGGCTCCAGGCAGCGTATTGAACCCGGTTGATCAATTGCACGCGCTCCGGTTCCCTGCCATACAGGAGGAGCACCGCGCCTTCTTTGGCTAACAAATCAGGGCACATCGCCTCGATGAATCCCTCGACCTGCGGTTTGGTCCATGTCAATAAATCCTTTTCCTGGAAAAGCGCCTCGAACAGCCGGTGGGCCAGGTTCCCGAATAAGGTTTGGTTGGGAACGATGCTGAGGATAGCCGATTTTTTTAGTTGGAGCTTGTACCGGAATGCCCATTGATAGGGATAGTACAGCAGGGTTTCCAGGCTGCTGAAGGTCTCTGCGTCGCGTGACTGAAGGGTTTCGCCTGCGCGCAGTTCGATGAAAGGGGAAGGGGCGCCAAGCCTTCTGGGCGAAAGCCGGTTTTTGGCGGGAATGTTTTGCAGCAAAGAGGATAGCCCCTCCGGAGGATGGTCGATATCCAGTATCAGCGGGGACAGCGTGTAAAAACAAGCCTCCAGATCCCCGATTAAGGGATGGGGCTGAACGTCCTTTCCTTCCGCCGTAGACGGCAGGACCAGGATCAGGCGCGTACGGGTGAGGAGGACAGGCCGTTTGCGCTGCCAGATCAGCAACCCGTTTTGCCGCTCCGGGCTAAGGAGGCGGACGTTTTGCGTCTCCAGCCAGCTTCGTTCCTCTTTGGACCATCTGGAGAAGAAGAAATCGGGTTCGGATTGTCCAAAATACCACCAAATCAGGGTATCTACCGGGGCATCCAGGGCGCCTGCCTGCTGAACATAAGGCGCGCTCCCCGCCTCCCGGTCGCGCAATTGCAGGGGCGCCGCTTCGAAGATAGTGCGCACGATCCGTTCCAGATCAAGCCGGGTGAGGCGATCCTCTGGCAGCGCGTCCAGAAGCTCCACGATTCGGGAAGCCTGAGCGCCCAGCGTAAGGAGGGAAGCCCCTCCTTCTCCCCGCTCGTGGGCTTTCATGGCCCATTGAGCGAGGTAGCGATACATTTCCAGGGCCTCCGATTTAGGCGCTGTTTCATTGATGTCGTACCGCTTGCGTTCGAACCAGAAGCGGTATTGACGCCGGATCTCCTCCACGCCCGGGCTGGAAGCAGGCCGGGGCCTGGACTCCATATCCCGAAAATATTGGCTTAGCATGGCAAACCAGCTATCGCTGAGAATACCCGGAGTTTGCGCCATGTGCTGGGCAATGCGGGCAGCCAGTTCTTCTTCCAAAGGCTTCAACGCCAGAGAAACGAACTCCAGCACCTTGAACGGATCCAGTGGGTTCCAGAGAAAAACGGAAATCAGCTTCAGCACCTGCAATGCCGGCCTGGCGAGGGAAGCAGACTGGACCCCCAGACTGGGCATGCCCTCGCGAACCAGGGCATTGTCCAAAGACCTGGATGTTTCGGACAGCAAAAAGCCGGCTTCGTTTTTGGGTTCTTCGCGGAGCCACTTCGCCACAAAAGCGGCCAGATCGGTATCCCTGCGGCCTTTGAGCAAGACGAGGGAGCCATCCGCCGACGCTGCCACCTTGCCGCCGGCTTCCGAAAAGCCGATCCGCTGCTGGAACAACCCCAGATCGGTACAGGGGGCCGGCTGAGGATATTCCGGCAAGCCATATCGGATAGCGGTCCCGTTTTTTTCGAGGCGGGTAAACAGCCGCTCCCAGAAAGGCGGAAGCAGATGAGCAGGTTCCTGGACTTCGATCGCCTCAAACGGTTGTCTTCGGGATTGCACCGCTTGGTACAGCGCTTCCAGGCGGTCGGCCATACCCGTCTCCAGGCCCGATTCCCGGCGTTTAAGCCCGGCGAGCACCTTTAGCCTGTCCGGAATCCCTTCCCCGTCAATGGAAAAATCAAAGCCGGCCAGAACCAGTTCGTCCCGCCGGGAGAGGAGCTCGGCAGCGGTGGCAAACTGGTCGGCTCCAAAGGAAGCCCTGAAAAAAGTCTCCGGATTTTCCTGGAGGGTTTCCCGGAGGAGTTGGCGGTATTGTTCGATGCGCAGGTACTCTTCGCCCGGTTTTCCCCACCCCAGCCCCAGGGCATGCTCCATGACCTGCAAAAAGCGGGCAGGGCCTGCATATAATACCCCTCCTGTTCCCGATTGGCCGTGCATCGGCCCGGAACGGTCAAAACTCAATCCAAATACAATGCGCATCATGGGCTCGGAAGTTCAAAAGGACCAAGCAAAAGAGCAGGCCAAGGTTAGCCAAATCCACCGGTCTCTTTCTGTAAAAGCTGGATCTGGGTGTCCCAGTATTGTTTTTGGTCTTTGACCTCGTTGGCATCGCAAAAATCGGTTAACTCCAGGATCGTTTCCCCGGTAACAGGAGATTCGTAAATGTGGAATTCCAAAAATTAATTCGGAAAATCGGCTTCCGCCCAGCGGAAACGGACCAGCTCGTCCTCGATATCCTCGATCAATTCGGCATCCTCGTTCATCCCCCCCCAGATAAAGGAGTAGATATGTCCGTTAATGTCTACTTCATCGCAAAACCAGCGAACCAGGCAAGCAGGGGTCGTCAAGAACTGATAAAGTATGGTAGGAGAAGCACGGAAAATGAATTCCAACTTAATCCTAACGCGTTCCATAAGCATTTCTTTAGGCAATAAACAAAAAGCGATTGGGCATGAGGCCGTCTCAAAAACGGTTTTTCAAGGCAGTCCCAAACAAAATGCGCTCTATGGCTCACCGCCATGGGTTAAGGCATGTATGCCGGGCAGGCATCCTATTCGTCAAAAGAAAGTCAACCCCTTTGAAAACAAACCTGAGTTTGCCGCCAGTTTCAATACCAAAAAATGGAAAGCCGCCAGAGCAGATTAAAAACTTCCCAGTACTGGGCGCAATAAAAAATAAAAAACCGACAATTCCAAACTCCCCATTTTATTTCCAAAAGAGTTTATTGCAATGAAACTTTTTCGCGAGCCATGTTTTTTTATACTTGACTGGTTTCGGTGAAACCGGTATTTTTGTTCGCTGAAACTGAAACGACGCGATTTAGCAACATGGCATTGGAGCGACTCTTTTCACCAATCGGTTCTTTTTTGAATCCGCACGTCTTTCCTTTTCTTTAGAGCCCCTGTATCGAAATCAATTACTTTTATATACTACAGCGTATAAAACAGCTTTTTGCATGAGACAGCTCAAGATTACCAAATCTATTACCAACCGCGAAAGTCAGTCCCTGGAAAAGTACCTGCAGGAGATCGGAAAGGTGGACTTGCTTACGCCGGAAGAAGAAGTGGAACTGGCCAAACGGATCAAACAAGGCGACCAGGCTGCCCTTGAAAAACTGACCAAAGCAAACCTGCGCTTCGTCGTTTCCGTTGCCAAGCAATATCAAAACCAAGGTCTTTCCCTGAGCGATCTCATCAACGAAGGCAATCTCGGCCTGATCAAAGCCGCCCAACGATTTGACGAAACCCGAGGATTTAAATTTATCTCCTACGCCGTGTGGTGGATTCGCCAGTCCATCCTCCAGGCGCTGGCCGAACAATCCCGGATCGTCCGCCTGCCCCTGAACAAAGTGGGCTCTCTGAATAAAATCAACAAAGCATTCTCCGAACTGGAACAGGAGTTTGAACGGGAACCTTCTCCCGAAGAACTGGCGGAACTGCTGGACATTCCCACGGAGGAAGTGGAAACAACCCTTGGCGTAGCCGCCAGGCACGTATCCATGGACGCTCCCTTTGTGGAGGGCGAAGACAACTCCCTCCTCGATGTCCTGGAAAACAACAGCACCCCAAACACCGATCAGGAACTCGACTACAACGAATCGCTGCGCAGAGAAATCGAACGCTCGCTCAGCACCCTCACCGACCGCCAGTGCGACGTGATCAAACTCTACTTCGGCATCGGAGTGGAACACCCCATGTCGCTGGAAGATATTGGAGAAAAATTTGGCCTGACCCGCGAACGGGTCCGCCAGATCAAAGACAAAGCCATCAACAAACTGCGCTCCGCCAACCGAAGCAAGTTGCTGAAAAACTACCTGGGAGCGTGATTTTAGACGCTAGAAATTAGAGGTTAGACGTTAGAAGGAATGGACTGTTGCCTTACTTCTTACGTCTAGCCTCTTACGTCTAACCTAGTTTTCTTCGTCCAGTATCTGCAACGGGCGGTTCATGCTTTCCTGCAGAGAGATGAACGTTTCGGTGCGTTGTATCCCGCCAATTTTCTGGATCTTGTCGTGTAGAATATCCCGCAGGTGGTTCGTGTCCCGGCAGATGATGCGGATAAAAAATGCTGTACAGGCCGGTCGTGTAATAGGCTTCCACCACCTCCGGTATTTTAGCCAGTTCTCTGGCTACTTCATCATACAGGGAGCTTTTATCGAGGTAGATTCCCAGAAAGGCGCTGATGTCGTACCCGATCTTTCCATAATCGATATCCAGGCTATACCCTTTCACCACCCCCGCGTCTTCCAGCTTTTTCATGCGCACGTGGATCGTGCCGCCGGAAACGTACAGCTTTTTGGCGATTTCCGTATAGGGCATTTTGGCATTGTGCATCAGGGTGGACAAGATTTGCCGGTCCAGGCTGTCGATCTCAACGTTTTTATACATTTCCATACGCGCGGTTATTTTGACAGGCGCCAGCAGGCGCTTTCTCCAAACAGATCAATTTTGCCAATTAAGCAATTGTCTTGCATATAATTGCCTAGTCGTTTATGAAAATAGAAATAATTTGAGATATTTTTGAAATTCTATCGATTTTTTCATCCTGCCTCGCGATGAAACCGGAGGAACATCGGATCAAAAATCAGGGAATCAAACAACTGCCTGTTTGTTTTGTGGTTTTATTTTTACAAATTTTCCGAACATTGGGCTGGAAAAAAGTTGTTTTTTATTCACCCCGTCTGTTAATCCTGTAGTTGTATGCCGCTTAAAGCACCCCAACACCACTCGCGGGGATTCGTTTGGATGCCATTCTTGCTTTCCGGTTTCCTGGCGCTGGGTATTTTCATAGGGCTCCGGCTGAGCAAACCTGCCGCCAGCGCTTCGGTGGGAATCAACGGGCAAATGCCCGCCTCCGAACACAATAAACTGGAAGAGCTGATCCGCTACATTGAAGCCAAATACGTCGATGAAGTCGATCGAAAAAAACTGGTCGACGAGGCCATCACCAGCATCCTTAGGCAGTTGGATCCTCATTCTTCCTATATTCCCTCAGACGACCTGGCTCAGGTGACCGAACAACTGGAAGGCCAATTTGAAGGAATCGGGATTGAGTTCATGATGCTGGAAGACACCGTCGTGGTGGTCTCCGTCTTTCCCGGCGGGCCTGCCGAGCGGGCAGGAATGGGCCCGGGCGACAAGATTCTGGCCATCGGGGATTCTACCATTGCAGGAAAGCAGCTTTCCAGCAGCGACGTGATCCGGTTTTTGCGTGGAAAAGAAGGCACCAAAGTCCGCGCAGCCGTCGTTCGGTTCCCGTCGAAAACCCCGCGTTGGGTTGAACTCACCCGGGAAAAAATCCCGATCGAAAGCATTGATGCGGCTTACCTGATCCGCGACCAACTGGCTTATATCCGTATCAACCGGTTCAGCGCCACTACCGACAAAGAGTTTCTGAGCGCGCTCGAAAAACTGGGCGGCCAGAACAAGCCGCTGGACCTCATTCTGGACCTTCGCCATAACCCGGGGGGCTACCTCCAGCAAGCCTCCAATATTCTCAGCCAGATCTTCGAAGACCGCGGCCGATTGCTCGTGTATACCGAAGGGCGGACGGTTCGCCGGTCGGAGTACCTGACTACCGGAAGGGCTTTTTTCCCGATTGGAAAAGTCGCTGTGCTAATTGACGAAGGAAGCGCCTCCGCCAGCGAAATTCTCGCCGGCGCCGTCCAGGACCACGACCGGGGAATCCTCATCGGCAGGCGATCCTTTGGCAAAGGACTGGTACAAGAACAATATTTGCTGAGCGACGGGTCGGCGCTGCGCCTGACGGTTGCCCGCTATTTTACCCCTTCGGGGCGTTCCATTCAAAAACCCTACCAGGATAACTCCGAATATCAGGACGACCTCGAGAACCGCATCCAATCCGGGGAATTAATTTCCCAAAACCGGATTTCTCTTTCGGACTCCACCCGGTTTTTCACCACCAACGGCAGGATCGTTTATGGCAGGGGAGGGATTATTCCGGATCTCTTCATCCCTCTCGACAGCCTCGACTTAAACCCGCAATTCCAGGAGCTAAAAGCACTGGTTCCTTCTTTCGCCGTCCAGGCTATTCAAGGAAACCGGACCTCATTCCCTAAGAACAGCGCAGATTTCAAGAAAAAATTCCAAATAAGCGAATCGATGTTTCAGGATTTTTCCCGGTACGCCCAGGAAAACACGGAAGGAGCGCTTTTGAAAAACCTGGACCGGCTTGAGGATGACCTCCGTTTGCTGATCAAAGCAAACATTGCCAAAGACCTTTTTGGCGCCTCTGATTATTTTGCCATAATGAATACCGAAGATCCGGCTATTGCAATGGCGATCAAAAAACTATCCTCGCCGGAACCGCTGACTGAATTATCTCCCAAGCCCAGGAGAAAATGAGTGCGCTTATTCCCGAAGAAAATCCAGCTCTTCTTCCTCGGAAAGCTGAACCATGACCGGGAGTTCGCCGATCTGGCGTTCGCCTTGCCGGTACTTGACCACGTAATCCGTCTGCTGGAGCACCTCTGAACTGATGCCTCCAAAATGCCCCGAAACCTGGCGGTTTGGAGCGGGGGCGGGAGTAGCTACCAAAGGGATCCCCGCAAGTTCAATCAAATCGCGGACAAATGGGTCGAGGACGATGCGCATGGCCATCCGCCCATCCTGCCGCAAGGCATTAGCCGGAACCCCTATCGGGTCTTCGAATACAATCGACAACGGCCTCATGTGGTAGAGCAACAACGTTTCCAGGCGCGGATGCATATGAACCACGTGGCGTTTGAGCTCTTCCACCGATCCCACCAGCAACTCCAGGGGGTTTTCCTCCAAACTGAGGCTAAGTTGCTTCAACCGGCTTACCGCCTCTGGAAAACAGATCAAAGCAGCCAGACTCCAGACCGTATCCGTGGGTAGCAGGATCAATCCTCCATTTTGCAGGGCAGCCAGGGCCAGATCCATGTCCTTGCTGTATACCATGCTCTGGGAAGAGTTTCTGGCCGTAGTTCGTTCCATCATTCCATTGCTTATTCGCGACACAACTAACCAATCCTCCACGCGCCGATGCATCATATCGCACGCAAAACAGAATACCCCGCCGGAAATGCCGTTATTACGGAAGGGCTATCGCCCTTTAGCGTGGCCAATAGCCTGTAAAAAAAGAAACAGGTTGCCCGCTCAAGATAAAACCGAGTGGAAAAAGCTACATCCCGGAATCCAGTCTCCTGCTTGATAGCAACGCCCCAACAGTGGGCAAAGGGAATGTCAAATGGAGTACGAAAGTAGAATTGTGCCATTGGTAACTTTAAAAAAAAGCGTAAATCCTTTATTTTCGTTCATGGTGCATCTGGTTTCCTCCAAGAGGCTTGATGCATAGAAAACCATATAAACGTACGTGAGAACTTTTTTATTGTTAGCCTCCGGTCTTTTCCTCCTAGGGGCCGCCCCCTTGCAGAACCTGCATGCCGCTCACATCATTGGAGGGGAAATCACTTATAAATGCCTCGGATTTACCCGGAACGACCCCGGTTCGAACTCTCGCCGGTATCTGTTCACCCTGAAAATTTACCGCGATTGCCTCGCGCCGGGTTCTAATTTCGACTCTACCCCAGGCAACTTCCCGGCATCCGTTACCCTGTACCGGAGCAGCCAGACCAACCGGCCGATGGTGCATTACCTGTCCGCGCCTAAAGTGACCAAAATCCAGCCCGACCCCGGGAATGCCTGCGTGGACGTGCCCCAGAACGTATGTGTGGAACAAGGCGTTTTTGAACTGGAACTCGACCTGCCCATTCTTTCCGAAAGCTATATTCTCAGCTACCAGCGCTGCTGCCGAAACAATACCATTACCAACATCGTCAACCCGGAACGTTCCGGGGCCACCTATACGATTGAACTGACGGCCGAAGCGCAATCCAGCTGCACCAACAGCCCGGTGTTCCGGTTTTTTCCCTCAATCGCCCTTTGCGCGGGAACGCCTTTCACCATCAACCACTCTGGCGCCGACGCGGAAGGCGACTCGCTGACCTATGAACTTTGTCCTTCGTTATTGGGCGGAGGGGAAAATGGCCTCTTGCCGCACGGCGCCAATGGAGTAGCTCCCGACCCTGACCTCCCCCCTCCTTACGCACCGGTAGTCTACCAAATGCCCACGTTTAGCAGCGCCCAACCGCTGGGAGCAACAGCCGCGTTCCGGCTGGATCCAGCTACCGGGATCATGACCGGCGCCCCGCAACAACTCGGCCAGTTTGTCGTCGGCGTTTGCATGTCGGAGTACCGGAATGGCCAGTTGCTGAGCCGGGTGATCCGCGATTTCCAGTTCAATATCACCCGGTGCGAGCGCAATGTAGTTGCGGATATACAGGAAGACAGCCTGAGCGCTGATGGGCAGTTTTTGGTCCAGTCTTGCGGAGCTACCATGGTCACCCTCATCAATCAGAGCGTCAAACGCGAATTGATCCAGGATTTCCGATGGGAGTTTGACGTACCTGGGGGCATCCTAACCAGCACCCAATGGGACGGCATGCTCGCATTCCCTGCTCCCGGCGCATACACCGGGCGCCTTCTGCTCAACCCGGGAACCCTGTGCGCGGATACCGCCAACGTCGAAGTGCGCATCTTGCCCCCCGTAAAAGCCGATTTCACCATCACAGGCGACACCTGCTCCGACCAGCCGCTCCAATTCGTTAACCGGACAGATACCGGCGGGCAGCCGGTGAAAAATTATTCCTGGAATTTTGGCGACGGATCGCCCCAGGTCTCCGCCTCCGATCCTTCCTATCAATACGCCAAAGCCGGAACCTGGACGGTGAAGCTCAACGTCTCCACCGCCGACGGCTGTACCGGACAGGCCGAAAAAACCCTGAATGTATATCCCTTACCTTCCAGCTTGTCCATCCAGGCAAGTCCGGCGTTTGGATGCACCCCGGCGGTAATCACGTTTACCAATTCCAACCTCGGCCCGTTCAGATCTTCCTATCAACTGAAATGGGACTTCGGTAACGGCGAAACCGCAGGACAGGAAAACCCGGTTTACACCTTCCGGCAAGCGGGCCAATTTCCGGTTTCGCTAAAACTATCTACCCCTGGCGGGCCCGCCGCTCCCGCTAATTTACCCGCACCGCTGAATATACAAGAAGGCGTTCTCGCCCGGTTTGCGTTCACTCCGGAAAAACCGGAAAGCGCCAACCCGACCGTCACTTTTCAGGATTTATCGGCAAACGCCCAAAGCTGGAATTGGGACTTTGGAGGGCTGGGGCAGTCCGCCGATCCCAACCCCCTGTTCACTTTCCCTCCTGCCGGTACCTTTACCGTCCGGCTGATTGCTTCTACGGACGCCCTGTGCAAGGATACTTTTGAGCAGACGATCGTTATCGATCCGACGCTCAAAGCCTACTGGCCCACCATCTTTTCTCCCAACAACGACGGCATCAATGATCTTTTCAAGCCGGAAGGCGGTTTATTTGGGGTGGAAACCTTCCAATTCACCGTATACAGCCGGTGGGGGAACCCGGTTTTTCAAACCCAGGACCCCCAGGAGGGGTGGAACGGCAAGTTTCAAAATACCGGTAACGAACTCCCCGGAGGCGTGTATTTCTACCGGGCGATTGTAAAAGATGCGGAAGGAAAAACCGGCATCAAGGAAGGAACCATTACACTGATCAGATAACGAGAAATTCCCTATGCAGAAAATCCTTTTGGCCGCCGCCCTGGCGATCCTGGCTTTGGGGCTCTTTCCCCGGATCGGCGCCGCCCGCCATATCATTGGAGGCAACATGACCTACGAATGCCTGGGAAACGGCGATTACGAATTTACGCTATCGATTTACCGGGATTGCGGCTGCACTGGGTGCGCCTTGCTCGACCCCGAAGCGTTTATCGCGATTTACCGCTGCGGGGGCGCAACGAATTGCGCGCTACTTGGACAGCGCAGTTACGTTGCCAGGCTCAACGTCCCGCTCCAGAACAGATCGTTCGTAGAACAGCCCACCTACCCCTGCCTTATTCCTCCGAATGTTTGCGTTGAACTGGGCGTTTACAAATTCCGGCTGAGCCAGTACCGAGTCAGTCTACCCTTATCCGACGAGAGCTACCACATTTCCTATCAACGCTGCTGCCGCAACCTTACCGTAAACAATATCATCAACCCAGGCGACCATGGCGCCACCTTTACGATCGAGATCACCCCGGAAGCGCAGAAGAAATGCAATAACAGCCCCCGATTCAATCAGTTTCCGCCTACGGTCATCTGTGCAGATGCCCCGTTGCGGTTTGATCACTCCGCCACCGATCCCGATGGAGACCAACTGGTTTATGGGTTCTGTGCCCCGCTGGATGGAGGCGGTCCGCTTCAGCAAAACCCGCTGGTTTATGCCAGTTGCGATGGCGCTTATCCCGATCCTGCCTGCCCTCCGCCTTACCAGGATATTCAGTTCGTCAACAGCCTCTATTCACCCCTGGCGCCAATGGGTGGAGATCCCGTCGTAACCATAGATCCCAACACCGGCCTCATCACCGGCACCCCGCGCATCCAGGGCCAATATGTCGTGGGGTTTGTTTATCCGAATACGACAAAACGACCGGCAAGCTGCTCAGCAGGGTATTTCGGGATTTTCAGTTCAATGTGGCCAATTGCGACCCTACCGTGGTGGCAGACATTAAAGAATCAAAAATTATCAGCGATAGGGAATATCAGGTCAATTCCTGCGGGATTACCGACATTAAGTTTATCAACGAAAGCTATCAGCGGCAATTCATCACCCAATTTGAATGGCGGTTTGATATCAAAGGAAAACTGCAGACATTTAAGGAATGGGAGCCCACCGTCACCTTCCCTGGGGTTGGGGTGTACAAAGGCCAACTCATTCTCAACCCCAATACGGATTGCGGAGATACGGCCAATATCCTGGTGAACGTGTATCCGGATATCAATGCCGATTTTGGATTTGAATACGACACCTGCGTCGCTGGGCCGGTAGCGTTTCAGGACCGGTCCAAAACCGCCAGCATCCTTACCTCCTGGAATTGGGATTTCGGCGATGGAGGGAAAGGATCGGGGAAAAAGGCCGAACATGTATACCGAAAACCCGGAAATATCCCCGTCACCCTGACCGTCCGGGATACCAACCAATGCCTGGCTACAAA
The DNA here is from genome assembly GCA_016713275.1 of Haliscomenobacter sp. Classification (GTDB taxonomy): domain Bacteria; phylum Bacteroidota; class Bacteroidia; order Chitinophagales; family Saprospiraceae; genus JADJPL01. Next base: position 428,054 of record JADJPL010000003.1, on the reverse strand, counting down.
AACCAGGGAAGTGCCCTATTTCCCCGTACCCGCCCTTATCGTCATTGCCCCAAGCAGTTTCAGGGGATGTACCCCAGCGGATATTTTGTTCGAAAACCTGTCCTACCCCATCGACGATACCTATTCCATCCGGTGGAAGTTTGGAGATGGCAACGAAAGCAATGCCATCAGCCCCTGGCATCAATATGTGGACCCCGGTATCTACACGGTCGACCTCGAGCTCATTTCCCCTATAGGATGCAAAACCGACACCACCTTCAAGAATCTGATCACCATCTTCGAAGCGCCCAAATCCGATTTCACTTACAGCCCGGAAGAAGTGAGCAACCTCTACCCCAAAGTTCAGTTCCAGGAAGCGTCCGAACGCGCTATCGGCTGGTTCTGGGATTTCGGGACCGGCGCCACCTCCCGGGAGCTCAACCCGGTGTATTCGTTTCCCGATACGGGGAGGTTCGAGGTAAAACTCTTCGTCACCCACCCCAGCGGATGCATGGACACGTCCTCTCAAATCGTGGACGTCAAGCCCTTGGTGACGTACTTCCTGCCCAACGCCTTTACCCCCAATGAAGATTCCGTAAACGATGTCTTCCAGGGAGTAGGTATCTTGCCGGGCATCCGCAACTTCCAGTTCCAGATCTGGAACCGGTGGGGGGAAATGGTGTTCCAAACCGACGACCCCCAGGTGGGCTGGAATGGGCGTAAGTTCAACAAAGGGCAGGAAGCGCCGCCGGGAGTATATGTTACCCTGGTTGCGTTTCAAGGCCCCAGAGGCGACTCGCATGAGTACAAGGGCTTCGTTACTTTGGTCAGATAACAGGCAGCGAAAACTTTTTTTGCTGTAAAATTATTCTTACTTTTTAAGTAATTTCCTTACCTTTGCACGGCTAATTCGAGACGCATCATTTTTTAAATTTCAGAGCAATGGACGCGATTAAATTTGTTCACGAGCAGTTAACACCTCAGCGGGAATTTCCGAGGTTCCGCCCCGGCGATAACATCGTGGTGAACTATAAAATCATCGAGGGAGACAAGGAACGTATTCAGGCTTTCCGCGGCGATGTCATCCAGATCAAAGGCGAAGGCGGCACCAAAACGTTCACCGTGCGCAAAATCTCCAACGGGGTAGGCGTAGAGCGTATTTTCCCGTTCTCTTCTCCGAATATCACGGAAATCCAGCTGCTGAAGCGCGGCAAAGTGCGCCGTGCGCGTTTGTTCTACCTGCGTGCGCTGCTTGGCAAAAAAGCGCGTATCAAGGAAAAGAAAATGGCGGCAAAGAGCTGATTCCTTTTTTTCTAAAAAACGAAAAGGGCCCAGGAGTTTTTCCTGGGCCCTTTTCGTTTTGGGCTACCCCGGCGTCAGGGCCGGGTGATCTTCACCACCCGGAGGGTTTCCTGAGCTCCCTGATGGAACAGGCGCAGGAAGTACACCCCGTCGGTCAGGCTGCTCATGTCCAGCACTGCCGTGTTGTACCCGGCAAGCGGTTGTATCTTTGCACGCGCAGGAGTTCGCCCGTGAGGAGAACAGTTGCAAGTGCGCTTCTCCCGCTTGAAGGGTTTCCACGGAAAACCCAACTTGCAACGTCTCGGAGACCGGATTGGGGGCCGCGTTCAGGAAAAGCCTTGGGCGGGCTTCCTTTTCAGGCCCCAGGGTAGCAATCCAGGCGTTGGACAGGCCACTCGAAGCGATTACGTTAATGGTTACAAAGTTGGAGGTAAGCGAAAAACAGTTGTCGCTCAACGGCGACAAATCAGCGTCGGCGCCTGGGGCTGCCAGGAATATCCCGGTAAAGGTTAAGCCCCAAACCCGGTACTCGCCCACCTCCAGCTGATCGAAATCAAAACTATCGGTAGAAGAGACCGCCAGGATCACGTTGTCGATATCCGTGAGCAGGTAACGAACCGGCGTGCCGGAAGAGCCTCCCGTGCGCACAAAGCCATAGATATCCGGTTTTCCATCCGCCCGAACGACATTCACCTTGGTTTGCCCATCGCTTGTAGTGAGCGCCCCTCCAACAGGGATTTGAGCGACCACCGTGATAAAGTTGTCCGACAAATCGTAGCAATCCGAACTCAGCGCGCCTTCGTCCAAACGCATGCCGAATTGCCCTAAAAACTGGCCGGTATACGATACTCCCCAAACCCGGTACACGCCCGGAGCGGAGGCGTCGAAATCAATCAAATCGCTCTGAACGTCGGGGAAAACAATCCGGTTTTGATCGTCGGTAATGAATAAACGGTACTCCGACCCATTCTCAGGCTGCGGCGGGAACACGATCACCAAATCGCTCACCCCGTCGCCAGGACAGGTGTAGAACAGCGAATCCCCGAAAAGCGTAGTAATCGACTTCCCGTCCACTTCCCCTCCCCGGGTAAGCTTCACCTGATTAGAAGCCAGCACAAAGCAACTGCTCGATAAGGGGGCGTTGAGGTTCAGGGTGTCTCCGGTTCGGAACAATAAGCGGCCGGTATACGAAAGACCATACACGGTATAGACGCCCACTGCCTTTGCTTTCAGATCAATGCTGCCCGTCCGGTTAATTTCATTGACCACCCCGGAAGCATCGGTGAGGATGTAGACAAACCCCGCTTTGGCCTTGGATGCCGTCTTGAGCTGTACCGTAGACCCATCCTTGCCCGGACAAAAATAAACCTCCTGTTTGTTGTCTGCCGTACTGATCGAAGTTGCCTCGGGCGCTTCCCGGATAATGGTCAGGAAGTTGTCCGACAAATCAAAGCAAGCGTCGGAAAGCGTTGCCGTCCGCAGGTTTTTGTTGCGCGGAGAAGCGAAATTCCCCGTAAAGGAAGCGGCCCAGATCCGTAATTCGCGGAAGCCGGCGTTTTCAAAATTCTGAACATTCCCCGGCAGTTCGGAGAGCACCAGGTTGGAAGCATTCGTCAGGAAATAGCGATAACCCGCCCCATATCCCTGAGACGACGTAGAGAAGAAGATCGAATCCTGGACCTGATCGCCAGGGCATACAAATACGGTGTCGCCTTCAAAGCCATCCGCTTCGATCCGGCCACCGTCGGCTTCCAGAAGGGTGAAGCGCGCGCTTTGCGTCAGGCTGAAGCAATCATCGGAGAGCGAAACCCCTTCGATACGCTTACCCGGAGTGAGGTTGAGGTTGCCGGTATAGGCAAGACCATAGAACAGGAAATCGCCGCCGCCAAGAGCATCAAAAGGAATTTGCCCTTCGAAGAAGAACGCCGTCGGATCGTTAGGAACCGTTGCTGGTTTGACTTCGAGGGAGAACAGCAACTGATTCAGGGTGTCCGTTGCCAAAATCAGGTACGGGGTCTGGCTGGAACCCAACGCCCGCACCAAAAGGACGTTATTGGAATCCGAAACGCCGCTGATGCAAGTGCCCAGGTTATTACCGGTTACCAGATGCATTGGGGTCACGGTTACGGTACCCGCATTGGGAGATTCCACCAGGAGGCTAACGGCATTGGCACTCAGGCTATAACAAGAAGTCGCCAACTCCGCCGTATCCATATCGACGCCGGCGGCAGCGAGCAAATCGCCATTGAAAATCAGCGTGCGCACCAGATAGTCTCCCTTGGGAAGGCTGTCAAGTACGAAGCGGCCGGAAAGCGAAGATTCCACTACGACGTTGTTGCTATCGGATAAAAGAAAGACTTCCTGCCCGCCTTGGCCGCCTCTGCCTTCGACCTGGATCGCCTTGGGCTGATTGCTTTCAGGGCAGATCGCCAGGAAATCGCTCCCATCCGGAAGGGAAATCGTGCCGCCCAGAGGGCTTGTGCGGCGAACAATCAATGAATTGCCCGAAAGCGAAAAACACCCGTCAGCCAGTGGCACGCGGATCGGATGCACTCCCGGCGCGGCATTCAGCTTTCCGGAATACGCCAACCCCCAAACCTGATAAATCCCCTCGGGCAACTCGGCGAAGTTCACGCTATCCGAAGTACTGACCGCCACAATCAGGCTTTGCTGATCTGTAACCAGATACGCATACGCCGGGCCCACCTCTGCCGCTTTACTAAACTTGATCACCGAGCCCTCCAGATCATCCGGGCATACAAACCGGTCGCCAATAGCGCCGTTATTAAAGAAGATAGACCCTCCTCTGACCAATTCATTCCGAAGGGAAATGAAGTTGTCCGAAAGCGCGAAGCAGCGGTCGGAAATCGGAGCGGTGCGAATATTCTGTCCGTTGGTAAGCAGCAAGTTGCCGGTATAAGAAATGCCATAAATCCGGTAATCCCCTGCAGGCGCCACGCTGATGTCAAAGCTGCTGCCGATCAGGGCAAGGATCATCTCGTCTTTGCCATTCGTCAGCACATACCGATAGGTAGATGCCGAGGTTCCGGTGTTTTTAAAGGATACAAATCCGGATTCCTGCCCAAGGCAGATGGTGCGTTCGGTCGTTTCGTCGCTCAAGCGGACCATAGCGCCTTCCACCCGCTCCAGCGTAACGGGAATGAAGTTGTCCGACAAATCGAAACATTCGGAGGACAAGGAGGTCAATCCAATGCCCTGGCCTGCTTCTACTTTCAGTTCTCCCGAATACGCCAGATGCCATACCCGGTAATTCCCGGGAGCAAATCCATTAAATGCCACCTGCCTGGTCTGGCTGATGGCCTGAACGACGTTGTTGGCATCGGTAACCAAAAAAGCCGACCGAGCGCCTATCGGGTTGCGCGAAAACTGCACTTCCAGAACTGGAGCGCCGCTTCCTCCGTCAAAGCATCCAAGGAAAGACGGGGCATTGCCGGCGAGTTGTACCGCTCCTCCTTCTACATTGCGGCGTTTGAGCACCACAAAATTCTTCGACAACTCAAAACACTGATCGCTATGAATAGTCTGGCTGAGGTTGCTTCCCACTTGAGTAAGAAGCGTCCCGCTATAAGCGACCCCCCAAACGCGAAAATCGCCTTCTTCCTCCTTTTCCAGGGTCACGCGGTTATCCGCATGGAAAATCCGGAGTACCTTGTTATCGGTGTCCGTGAGCAGGTAAGCGTATTGCTGAACTGCGGTAGCGGTGTTCGCCAGGTTGGCGCCCGCAACGCCGGCGCCGTCGGTGCAAAGGAGCGCCTCGGAGCTTCCGTCCTGGAAAGAAATGGAGGCGCCGTCCAGGATTGTTTTGGAAATCGAAACGAAATTGTCCGACAGGTCGGCGCACTCATTGGAAAAGTTGGTATTGTTGATGTTGGCGCCGGAGGGGAACGAAAGCGCTCCGGTATAGGACAACCCATAGATCCGGTAAGCGCCCCCGGGAAAGCTTCCCAGATCGAACTGCCCGCCGGCGGAAATGGTTTGGATGTTGTCGTTGCTGTCCGTAAGCAGGAAGAGGTAATTCTCCCCGTTCTTTCCCGTCGTGGTGAGCCGGAGGCTGCCTGGCGTGCTCCCCGACAGGTAGCACAGTTGCACCTTATCGGTTCCATCCTCCAGTTTGACGATCCCACCATCCGGGTTTTTCTTCTCCACTTCGACGAAGCTCGAAGTAAGGGCAAAACACCCTTCGGCAAGCGGCTGACTCCCAAGCGGCATGCCAGGGCCGATCAACACCTTGCCCTGGTAAGAAAGCCCGTATACCCGATACTTATTGCCGGGCAAGGCGGCAAAATCGACCGCCGGGCCAGGGTTAGCCAGGGAGACGATTTGATTGTTCTCGTCAGTAATTACCAGCAGGTACTCAAAACCGGGAAAAGGAGTAACCAGAAAGCTTAGCTTATCCTCGGTTTGGTCATTGAGACAAAGCACCTTACGGGATTCATTGCCCTGGGTCCGAATGGTTCCGGGATCCAGGTCGAAAATCTCCAGTTCCGCGAAGTTGGCGGATAATTCAAAGCAATCGTCGCTCAGGGCCCCTGCGGTTATCTGCATGCCCGGCGTAAGCGCCGTATTTCCCAGATACGACATTCCCCATATCCGGTAGTTCCCTGCTACCAGCCCGGAAGCGTCCAGACGGGCATCGTTCAGGACCTGGATCAGGCGGTTCTCTTCGTCGGTGAGCAGGTATAGGTAGGAAGCCAGCGAAGTAGATGTAGAACTCAACGGGAAAACCGCGTTGCGGTCGTCGTTGCTGCATTGCTCAACCCGGGCGCCCAGGCCGGCAAACGATACTTGCCCCCCCTGCGGCTCAATGGGGACCACTTCCAGGAAATTGCTTGACAAGCCAAAGCACTCTGAGGCAAGGATTGCCCCGGTGAGGATTTCCCCGGGTTGAACGGTGATTTCCCCGACGACGGACGCGCCCCAAATGCGGCGGACGCTCTCCGCCAGGTTGAAATCCAGGGAGTTGCCGTCCAGCACCTCCAGCAGCACGTTATTGGCATCGGTAAGAAAATACCGATACTGAGGATCCGTGCTGGTGGTGAGGAAGGAAAGCACATCGGGCTTTTCATTGTTGGCACAGACCAGCCGGGAGGTCCCGCCTCCGGCGAATTCAATCTGACCTCCGTTGGGCGTCAGATGGCCTACCCGGATATAATTGGCCGAAAGGCCGTAGCAGATTTTCCCAAGCGGGTCCTTGTTAATGTTCATACCCGCCTTAGCCGACAGATGCCCCAAATAGGACAAAACATACACCCGGTAATTGCCGATGGCAAACTGGTCGAAATCGATGGAAAGCCGGTTCGTTACCAACTGGATAATGCCCGCTTCATCTGCCACCACAAAGGCGTAAGGCAACGACGAGGAACTGGACTCAAAGGTCAGGATGCTCGGGCGCCCGTCCTCTGCGCAGGTTAACACGCTTGTTTCGGTAGTTCCTTCCAGAGCGATGCGGGTATCCGTGCCGCATTTCCATGCCGTTTGGCTAAACGCCGGGGCGCTGCTCCAGACGAAAAATAGCAATACAACGATTTGTCGAAGGTGGATCATAGAGATTATAATTTGAGACTATGGCAAAATGATTCAGTCCGCAGACCGGTAACTGTAAACAGGATTGGGGCAAGGTGTTGATTGATTTCCCTGGCTTAAAGACGAGGATCTTGTATCCGCAATCTGGAGGCAGATGCACACCTTTCAGGATTCCGGGAACAAGATAATATAAAAATAATCCTAATAAAAGAATAAATAAGGGGGGGATGTACCGCAAATATACAGACTTAGCCAGTTAACCGTAAAAAAAAGGCAAAGTCTTTTTTATCTTTCGAAAATCTTGGCCCGGATAATCGCGTTTTCATTAGAGGTGCGTCTTTCCCAAAGATTATTTTCGAAAATCCCGTCCTTATGTCCCTAACCTGGCTAATTTGGAGTTGGATCGCGTGCTCCGTGCCGGGCCCCGGCGGGGCGCCTGCGCCTTTGGCAGGCATACGCACCTCCGACCGCTTTCCCGTCGACGCCCTGATCCAGGATATTTTCGTTGGAGGAGCATGCAAAAACGTCAGCAAGATCAAATCCATAGGAAATAAAAAAGGAATCGGCTACTTCGAGCAGGGAGAAAGCATCATCGGCATTGAGCGGGGTATTCTCCTGGCCACCGGCCCGGTGGGAAATGCCGAAGGGCCTAACGAAAAGGGGGACGAAGGGGGCGACTTCAAAGACACTGCCGGAGACGGCGACCTGAAGATCCTTACCTCTGCGCCAATTTATGACGCGGTAGGCGTAGAGTTTGACTTTGTGCCTCTGGATAGCATCGTCACCTTCCGGTATGTATTCGCTTCGGAGGAATACTGCGAGTTTGTAGGCACTTCTTTTAACGACGTGTTCGGCTTTTTCGTCAGCGGCCCGGGAATCAACGGGACGTTCAGCAACCAATCCCAAAATGTAGCCCTGGTTCCCGGCGGCAAGGAATATGTTTCTATCAACAATATCAACCACCTGAAAAACGATTCCCTGTTTGTGCGCAACGAACCCCGCAGGGATGCCGAACGCTGCCAGATCGAATGGACGCAGCCTGCCAATCTGAGCCTGATCGAGTTCGACGGCTTCACCAAACCCATGACTGCCACCCTGAAGCTAATCCCCTGCCAGACCTACCACCTGCGGCTCGTCATTGCCGACGTCAGCGACGGGAATTACGACTCGGCGGTCTTTCTGGAAGCCGAGAGCTTTAACATCGGAGGAAACATCAACCTGGCTGCCGGATCGACGAACGGACAGGATACGATCCTGGAAGGATGCAACACCGGGTACTTTCTTGCCCGCCGCCGGGAAGGAGAAAAAACCGATTTGCCGCTTACGATTGGCCTTCGGGTTTCCTCTGCCAGCACTGCTATCCAGGGCCTGGATTTCATGCCGCTTCCCAAAACCGTTACCATCCCTGCAGGGGCCGCAGAAGCTGCCGTCCCCATCGAAATCCTCATCGATAGCCGCCAGGAATCGGTTGAAAGCATTGTGTTGGAACTCGATTTTCCCTGCGCCTGCATCAGCGATACGGCCCGGCTCTTTATCGAAGACCCTCCCCCGCTGACTTCCGGCCTGGAAAACCAAACGATCTGCATTGGCGAATCCGTACGGGTGGAAACTAAAGCGGAAGGCGGCGTGCCGGGTTATACCTACCTTTGGTCTACAGGAGATACCACCAGCTTTATCCTCCTGCAACCCCAGGCTGATTCCACCGTGGGGCTTACGATCACCGATGCCTGCGGGCGAACAAGCGCCAGCAAGATCCGGCTTTCCCGAAGGCCGCCGCCTGTGCTTTCCGTCCAAAGCCACCAGGACGTCTGCCAGGGCGATACCGCTTATGTCCCCATTGCTTTTCCGGGGAACCTCCCTTTTCTTTCGTCTATTCCATCGGCGCGAAAAAAAGATACCGTAAAAAATATCCCCGACAAAGGCTACCGCCTCCCCGTCCTGGGAGAGGGGTCCCTGGTGATTTCGGAGTTTAGAGACGCCTTTTGCGATGGCATCGTACAAGGGAAGGCAGAAATCCGTCATTTCTCCCTAAAAACCATTATCCGCAAAAAAGACCTGACCTGCGCCGGGCGCCAGGATGGACAAATTGAGGTGGAAGTGAGCGGCGGAACGGCCCCCTACCGGTTCGACTGGAACGGCTGGGCCGGGGACACGACCCGCTTGAGCGGGCTCCCTGCCGGCGATTTCCCCTTCACCATAAGAGACCGGAATAATTGTTTTGCCGAATCCTCCGTGACGATCAAGGAACCTCCCAAGCTGGAAGAAGTGACGTTCGACTGCCGGGATTTGAGGGGGACTTTTCTGGTGCTCAGCGCCAAAGGGGGGGTCCCTCCCTACGCCTATTCTATCGATGGAAAAAATTTCCAGGACCAATCCCTTTTCGACCAGCTCCGGCCCGGCGACACGTACACTTTATATTCCCGGGACGCCAACGGCTGCGTGATCCAGCAGTCCTTCCTTATGCCGGCGCGCTATTCCCGGATGGTGGAGCTCGTCCCTTCCGTCAAACTGGAGCTCGGAGAAAAATACCCCATCGAGCCCATACTGCATATTCCGTTAACCCTGGTAGGGAAATTGGAATGGTCGCCCGCTGCCCACCTGAACTGTAGCGATTGCCTTCGCCCGATCCTGACGGCGCTGGAAAATGAAACCTTACTGCTCAAGATCACCGATGTGTTTGGTTGTTCCGACGGGGCTTCGATCATTATCAAGCTGGACCGCGAAGCTGCCATTTTCGTCCCCTCCGCCTTTTCGCCCGACGGCGACGGCGTCAACGACCGGCTGATGGTGTACGCAGATACCCGTCAGGTTCGCATGGTCCGATCCCTGCGGGTCTTCAACCGCTGGGGGCTTATGGTGTTTGAATCCCACGACTTGGCCCCCAATGCAGACCATAGCGGATGGGACGGCAAACACCGGGGGCAACTCCTCGAAACCGGGGTGTATGTTTACAGCGCCGTACTAGAACTTACCGACGGCAACCTGCTTTCCATCCAGGGTGAGTTCTCCCTGATCCATTGACAAAAAACACCATGAATCGCTCAACGCGTTGCAGGATAACCGCATGCTTACTTATATGAAACGCCTTTTTATCAGCCGGAAAGTGGCTCCGGAAAGTGTTTTTCATTCTTTGGCGGCCCAATTCCCGGAGTTGGAGATCCAGGGCGAATCCCTGCTGGAGTTCTCCCCCATTGCTTTCGATGCGGTTCCCGATGCCGACTGGATTTTTTTTACCAGCAGCAACGCGGTGCGGTTTTTCTTTTCCCGGGCCGGGGCGCTTCAGACCGGCTTCCCGGAAAACGTTCGCTGGGCTGCCCTGGGCGAAGGAACAGCCCAAACATTGGCATCTTTCGGAAAAGAACCCGATTTCACCGGCAATGGCCACCCGGACCATGCCGGACCGGCTTTTGCCGCTCAGTGCATTGGACAGCGGGTTTTATTCCCTCAGGCGGAACAGTCGCGCAAAAGCATTCATCCGTACCTTGGTCCGAAGACCATGATAATGGATCTGACGGTGTACGCCAACCGGATCAGGCCTTCCTTCTGCATCCCGGAGTCCGACCTCCTGATTCTGACCAGCCCTATGAACGCAAAGGCATTTTTTTCTGTTTACCCCGTGAAAGCCCATCAACGGGTTATCGCCATCGGAGAATCTACCCGGAAGGAGCTGATCCGGTTGGGCGTGCACCAGGTATTTCTGCCTGCCAAGCCTTCCGAATCTGCCCTGGCCCAACTCGCATGGGATTTATTGAACCAATCAATCGCAGCTACATGAATTGGACGGTCCGGCCTACCCTGCCTGCAATCCTGCTCCTCGCAACGCTCGCCCTAAGCGCTTGCGAAAAAAACCCGCTTGGGAACCGAAATCAGCAGAGCGAAGATTTTGGCCAGTTTTATTCCCGGTTCCACGAGGATTCCGTCTTTCAACTGGAACGCATCGTTTTTCCATTAGAAGGCCTGCCGGACAATGCGGTTGGGCAGGGAATCGACCCCCAGAAGTTCCGCTGGGAAAAAGAAACCTGGAAAACCCACCACCCAGTCGATTTTTCGAAAGGAAGCTTCAAACAGGAATTGGCCGGTTTTGGAGAGGACCTGATCATCGAACGCATCGTGCACGAAAGCGGCGACTACGCTATGCTGCGCCGATTCTCCCGTATGAACGGCAAGTGGAACCTGATTTACTACGCCGGCCTAAATCCGGTTGCGAAAGCAGAGTAAATCAAAAAATCTTCTCCTCCAGCAGGTATTGCTGCACGTACTCGCGGATGCCGTCCTCCAGCGAGTGGAACGGCTGGTCATACCCGATCCCGCGCAGCTTGTCCATATTCGCTTCGGTAAAATACTGGTAAGTATCGCGAATATCCTCCGGAGTGTCGATAAAGGAAATATTGGGGGCCAGCCCCATCGCCAGGAAGGTATTGGTCGCGAGATCGAGGAAGGTCCGTGCTTTTCCGGTCCCTACGTTGTATAACCCGCTGTGCGCGCGGTTTTGGTACAGGAAGTACTGGATGTCCAGCACGTCCCGGACGAAAATAAAATCCCTGCTTTGGGCCCCATCGGCGTAGTCCGGACGGTGGGAGCGGAACAACTTCATGCCTCCGGTGGCTTTGATCTGCCGGACGGTGTGAAAAATAACGGAAGCCATCCGGCCCTTATGATATTCATTCGGCCCATAAACATTAAAAAACTTCAGCCCAGCCCAGAAAGGGGGCGTTTTTTCCTGTTCCAGCGCCCAGATATCGAAATCGTTTTTGGAAACCCCGTATGGGTTGAGCGGACGCAGGCGGTCCACGATGTCATGGCGGTCGTCGTACCCGAGTTCCCCCAGCCCGTAGGTGGCTGCGCTGGAAGCATACACCAGCGGAATCCCATATTGGGCGCAGCGCTTCCACACCTCCTGGGAATAATGCAGGTTGAGCCTGTCAAAAATGGCGGTATCCTTCTCCGTCGTGTCCGTCCGTGCCCCCAGGTGGAAAATAAATTCAATGCTATGGTGCATCCGGTCGATCCAGGAAAAGAGGTCGTCCCGATGCACCCGGGCAATGTACTTTTTGTTGAGCAGGTTACGGTTTTTATCCTCTCTGGAAAAATCGTCCACCACGAGCAGGTTCATATGCCCCTGGTCGTTGAGCTTGCCCACCATACAACTGCCAATAAATCCTGCGGCGCCGGTAATGATGATCATTTTTTTGAAGTTGCGAGGTTACGGGGTTACGAAGTTATGGGGTTGCGGGGTTACGGGGTTACGAAGTTACGAGGTTACGAAGTTACGAGGTTACGAGGTTACGGGGTTACGGGGTTGCGAGGTTGCAACTTCGCAACTTCGCAACTCCGCAACTTCGCAACTTTTCAACTTTTCAAGCTTCCTGATACGCCTCAATTGGCGGGCAGGTACAAATGAGGTTTCGGTCGCCATAAGCGCTATCGATCCGGCTGACGGAGGGCCAGAACTTGAATCCCTGGCGGAGGTACGGCAGCGGATAAGCGGCTTTTTCACGGCCATAGGGATAAACCCAGGAATCGCTGACGACGGTTTCCGCCGTATGGGGCGCATTATGGAGCGCGTTGTTCTGCGGGTCGGCATCGCCCTGGGCGATCTCGTCGATTTCTCTTCTGATTTGGAGCAACGCCTGACAGAACCGGTCGAGTTCATCCTTGCTTTCGCTTTCAGTAGGTTCGATCATGATGGTTCCAGCGACCGGGAACGAAAGGGTAGGCGCGTGGAATCCGTAATCCATCAGACGTTTGGCGACGTCTTCCGCGCTCGCCAGCGCCTTGAACGGGCGCAAGTCCACGATCAATTCGTGGGCGCTGCGGCCGTGTTCGCCGGTATACAAGGCATGAAAAGCCGGTTCTAGACGGGACTTGATGTAGTTGGCGTTGAGGATGGCGTATTTGGTCGCATTGGTCACCCCTTCTGCCCCGAGCATCCGGATGTATCCGTAGCTAATCAGCAGGATGGAAGCGCTTCCCCAGGGAGCGGAAGAAACGGCGTGAATCCCTTTTCCTCCGCCGGTATGCACCAGGGTGTGGCCTGGCAGGAATGGTTTGAGGCTGTCGTTCACGCAAATAGGCCCCATTCCCGGGCCGCCGCCGCCGTGCGGAATGGCAAAGGTCTTGTGCAGGTTGAGGTGGCAAACATCCGCGCCGATTTCCGCCGGGCTGGTTAGACCGACTTGCGCATTCATATTGGCGCCATCCATGTAAACTTTTCCGCCGTGCTGGTGGATAAGCTCGCAAACTTCCCTGATACTGGTTTCAAACACGCCGTGGGTGGACGGATAAGTGACCATCAACGCAGCCAGATTAGCGCTGTGCTGAACCACCTTGGCTTTCAGGTCTTCCAGATCGATATTCCCATGGTCGTCGCAATTGACGACCACCACGTCCATGCCGGCCATCACAGCGCTGGCAGGGTTGGTGCCGTGGGCGGAAGACGGGATCAGCGCCACGTTGCGGTGGCTGTTGCCCTGCGCTTCGTGGAAAGCGCGGATCGTAAGCAGGCCCGTATATTCTCCCTGAGCGCCGGAATTGGGCTGGAGCGAACAGGCCGTAAATCCGGTCACTTCGCAGAGCCAGGCTTCGAGTTCCCGGAAAATTTGCTGATACCCAAGGGTTTGATCAATCGGAGCAAAAGGATGGATATCCGCAAACTCCGGCCAGCTTACCGGAATCATTTCCGAAGCGGCATTGAGCTTCATCGTACAAGAGCCCAAAGAAATCATCGAATGGGACAGGGAAAGGTCTTTGTTCTCCAGGCGCTTGATATAGCGCATCATCTTACTTTCGGTATGGTAACTGCGAAAGACGTCGTGGGTCAGAAAATCCGTTTCCCGGCGCAAGGCGACAGGCAACTGATCCTGTGCCGGTTCGGCTGAATCAAAGCGAGGGTCCGTCCCTTTCACTTCTTCAAATACCCGAACGATGGCCTCGACATCCCGCAGCATGGTGGTCTCGTCCAGGGTGATTTGAATCGCCTGATCCGTAAAATAAAAATTCATCCCTGCGCTAAGCGCGGCCGCTTTGACGCGGTCATCCATGGCAGGGTCGGAAGCGATGCGGACCGTGTCGAAGAAATGCGCATTGGTTTGTTCAAACCCCAGCGCCCTTAAATTTCGGTCCAGTATCTGGGCCAGCGTATGCACCCTCAGGGCAATGGCTTTAATCCCTTCCTGCCCGTGATACACCGCGTACATACCCGCCATGGTCGCCAGTAAGGCCTGGGCGGTGCAAATATTGGACGTAGCTTTTTCCCTGCGGATATGTTGTTCGCGGGTTTGGAGAGCCATCCGGAGCGCTCGTTTTCCTTGCGCGTCCAGGGACACGCCAATGATCCGGCCCGGGATCACGCGTTTGAACTCGTCTTTGGTGGCAAAAAAAGCGGCATGAGGGCCTCCGTACCCCATCGGCACTCCAAAGCGCTGGGTATTTCCAACCGCTGCATCAGCCCCCCATTCTCCCGGGGGGGTAAGCATCGCGAGGCTTAATAAATCCGCTGCCACCGTTACATAAACATCGTGGGCATGGGCTTTTTCTACAAGTTCCCGGTAATCCTCAACCGCCCCCTGGGCATCCGGATATTGCAAGAGGACGCCAAACGTCTTTTCCGTCAGCTCAAACGACCTCCAATCCTGAACGACCACGTGGATTCCCAAGGGTTTCGCCCGGGTATACAGGACGTCGATCGTCTGAGGAAATACCTGGTCCGAAACCAGGAACACATTGGCGGCATCGCCTTTTCCTTTTTTGTTTTTCTGGCCGTAAAACATGGCCATCGCCTCAGAGGCAGCAGTGCCTTCGTCCAACAAGGAAGCGTTGGCAATAGGGAGCCCGGTCAGGTCGCTGACCATCGTCTGGAAATTCAGCAACGCTTCCAGCCGGCCCTGGGCAATTTCGGCCTGGTAAGGCGTATACTGCGTGTACCACCCGGGATTTTGAAAAATATTGCGGGCGATGACGGAAGGGGTAATGGTTCCATGATACCCCAGCCCGATATAGCTTTTGAATACTTTGTTATGCGCCGCGATAGCGCGCAATTCCTGCAAATATTCGTATTCGGACAAAGGGCTGGGCAAATGCAGCGGGCGCTTCAACCGAATTGCGGATGGCACAGTCTCCTCGATGAGCTGATCCAAAGATTCAACCCCAATGGAGGCAAGCATTTCAGTCAGCTCTTCGGAATCAGGGCCAATATGCCTGCGTTCGAATTGATCGAAAATATCCGTTTTCTTCATCTTGCGTTTATTCTCAACTTGGTTAGGAAATTCCTGCAAAAATACCACATTTAAACCGATCCCAAGCCGGTTGGTTGCAGTGATTTTTGACGAAAACCGCCGAAAAGCTACTGACTTTCGTCGCATCCCCGGCCAAACGCGGAAAACAAGACCGCCCGCAGGAAACCGCTCCTCCATCTTGAAAAAATCTTTAATACCTTGTCCGGTAAACCTGTAAGGAGATGATGTTTTGGATCGCCCGTTTTTATCCCTATACCGCCCCTTATTACTGGGTCCTTTTCCTGTTTTTGTGGGGATCTGCCCTGTCCGCACAGGTCCAGAAAACAGAAAAGGACTTCGTATCCCGGTTTGGGCTTGCACCGCATCCAACCCGTTCAGGCATTTTGGATGGAAGCCTCCGGCAGCCTTTGCAAAACCACCGGTTTTATCTGGCCCAACGAAAGCGCCCGGGGATTCCGCCCGATGATTCCTGGGCTGTCGTCCGGGAGTTGGACAGCCTGTTTTGTATTGTATCTCCGGGCCCACCGGAAATCTTTCAGAAAAGGGCCGAAGAACACTTTGCCCTGATCATTCCCGCGAACGACCAATGGAAACTGGCGCCGGGATGGGAACAGCGGGCGGCGCGCCAACAGCGCGAGTCCATGCAGGTGATCGTTCAAACCAACAACCCCGAAGCACTGAAAGCGGACCTGGAACGGGCCAATCTGACCAAAACGATCATTGCCGAATATCCGGAATTTCAGGCTATGCTTTTCCGAATCTCCGATCGGGAAATGAAGCGCTTTTTACTGCCTTCCCCCTGGGTGTCTTTTATCGACACCAGACCGGCAGCGCCGACAACGGAACTGGCGGTACCCAACTTCGACCTGTCCGTTAACCAGGTCAATCTCGTACACCACCAATTTCCCAGCTTTACGGGCCAGGGCTTGACCGTCTCGCTCAAAGAATACCGGCCCGACAGCACGGATATTGATTTTGGGGATCGCTATTTTCCTTCAGGGATCTCCACCGCGGCTACTGCCACCCATGCCACCACCATGGCCACGATTATTGCTGGCGCCGGCAATTCCTTTTATACCGGCAAAGGCGCCGCTCCCGGCGCCAGAATTTCTTCCGCCAGTTTCTTCAACCTGATGCCCGAACCCGATGCCTACTACAAACAGGCCGGCATCGCCGTGCAAAACCATTCCTACGGGTTGGGCATCGAAAACTACTACGGAGCAGAAGCCCGGGCCTATGACGAGCTGGCGCGCCGCTACCCTACCCTGCTGCACGTGTTCTCCTCAGGAAATATCGGCGCCAGCGCAAGCCCCTCCGGGCCTTATGCCGGAGTAGCGGGCTTTGCTAATCTTACCGGCGCCTTTAAAATGGCGAAAAACCTTCTGACCGTCGGGGCAATTGATTCGTTTTACCGGGTAGAAACCCTAAGCTCCCGGGGCCCGGCATTTGACGGCAGGGTGAAGCCCGAGTTGGTCGCTTTTGGCCAGGACGGGAGCTCGGGCGCCGCCGCGCTGGTGTCCGGAATCGCACTGCTAGTCCAGCAAGCCTATCAAGAGCTCCATAACGACTCGCTGCCTCCGGCAGCACTGATCCGGGCCGTCTTCCTGAACAGCGCCCGCGACCTCGGGCCGGAAGGGCCGGATTACGCCTCGGGGTACGGCAGCATCCAGGCTGCCAAAGCGGTGGAACTGATTGGGAAACAGCAGACCTTCCACGGTAGCCTCGAACCCGGAGGTAAAGCCGAATTCCAAATCCAGATACCTCCCGGGGCCGCCCACTTCCGGGCGACGCTGGCCTGGGCCGACCCTCCAGCCCTGGTCAATTCCCCAAAGGCCCTGGTCAACGATCTCGACGTATCCCTACTCCAGGGGATTCGGTTTGGCTTCCCCTGGGTCCTCAGCGCGTTCCCGCATCCGGATTCCCTGGCTGCTTCAGCTAAAAGAGGCATTGACAACCGAAACAACCAGGAACACATCTCCCTGAACCATCCTGCCCCGGCAATGTACACCCTTCGCGTTGCTGCGTCCAACCTGCCCGGAGGCGCGCAGGATTTCTATGTCGCCTACGATTGGGATACGCTGGATGCCTTCCGGTGGACGTATCCCACCGCCTCGGATCATGCCGAAGCCGGAAAGCCGGTCCCGGTTCGATGGGAAAGTACCATGTATGGCAAAACTGGGACCCTGGAGTATACCTATGCAGGTAGTTCCAAATGGAACCCGATACCAGGGGAAGCGGACCTCGCCTCCGGTTATTTCCGCTGGCAGGTTCCGGATACCACCGCTCTGGCGCAACTGCGCATGCAAACGCCCGCCGGTACGGTGCTGTCCGATACCTTTGTTATCTCTAAACCGCTGAGGCCCGTCTTGGCCCTGGACTGTCCGGATTCCTTGCTTTGGTATTGGGAAAAGGCCGGAGGAATTAGCCAATATCAACTTTATTCCTATGGATCGGGGGCGATGCGCCCCATCCGGCAAACCGCCGATACCGCTGCTTTTTTAACCAAAAGCCTGTTTCCTTCGCCTTACTTTGCGGTCGCCCCGCTGCTCGCAGGAGGCAAAACCGGCGTCCGGAGCCCTACCCGTAGGGCCGGCTTTCAAAACGCCGGTTGTTACATTCGGAATTTCCTGGCCACCCTGCGCGGAGACAAAGCCGAGTTGAAGCTGGAGCTGGGAGCGCCCTTTCTGGTCAGGGAAGTGGCTTTTGAAAAGCGCGTCAACGGCCAATATGCGCCGCTTGCTGTTCTGAATCAGTTTGGAGAGACGGTTCTGGGGGAAGACATACGTTTACAGGATGGCTATAACCTTTACCGCGCCAGGATAGATCTGGTAGACGGCAGGACCCTTTACGCCGACGAAAACCTGCTGGTCTATTTGGGCAGCGACCGGTTTATGTTATTCCCCAACCCGGTCCGCCAAAATGAAGAACTGCTTGTTTTGAGCAAAATTCCCAAAGGCGCCCGCTTTCGTTTGTACGACAGCCTGGGTAGGACAGTGGCCGAGGAAGGCCTGATCGCCGAACTGCAAGGCATTTCATTGACTAATCTGGCAGCAGGGATTTACTTTTACGAGATCCTTAGAAACGGGGAAAGAAAGCAAACCGGACGGGTAGTAGTGCATTAACTGCGCAGGGGCGGCGCGCCGGTTGCGCGCCGCCCCTGCAGCTTTCAGTTCCAGAACCTATTTCTTTTAGTACAAGAAGTCCAGCGCTGTTTTGTCGTCGTTGTTGAACGGACGGTCGCTGCCGTCGGTGCAAGCCAGCATCCAGGACTTGGCAGAAAGGGTAGCGCCGGTTGGGGTGCCGGGAATATGCACGGCGCCAACAGTGCTTGCGCCTTCATTATCAGCGGAGCCTCCGCAGCTGATACTCCTGTCGAAGTAATCCGTATGGCGGAAGCCGATGCAATGGCCCATTTCATGCCCGATGATCGTGGCAATGCCGCCGGTGCTGAGCCCGTAAGAAGATTCCAGGACACCGCTCATTTTGATTGTTTTGTACGGATTACCATTGGTAGGGAAGCCCGCAGAGCCCAAAACGCCCCGCAGTTCATCTCTTCTGGACAAACGCTGTAACGTAATATTTGCCCCCGTGCTGGTAGTGATCCGCTGGAAAGTCAGCAAAAGGTTTTGCGCATTATAACGCGCAATAGCCTCATCCAGACCGGCGATCATCCCGGGACTGAAAGAAGTTGTCGAGGCATAAACCTTGATCACGCGGCCAGTGCCTGCATTCACCAGGTTGGTCGTGCGATACTGCTCCATGTTCGGGACACGGTGATCAGTAGGGGTGCTGTTGAGGAGTTCCTCGGTGAGGATGATGTCGCGCTCCACGCGATATCCTTCTTCCACTTTTACAATGCCATCCGGATTGAAGCCGAGACGGTAAACCTGGTTGATCACCTCCTGGGAAACGACCTCGTCCGGGTTAGCCTCGTCCACCTGGCAGGAAACGAAGCCCAAAGCGAAAATCAGTAAAAAAGCTCAGATAAGTAGTAACACGGCGCTCCATGGTTCAAACTGTTTTTGGTTGTGATTAAAATTTGGTTCGGTAAAGAAAATCAAATTTTTAATCCCTATAATAAAATAGTAATAATAATTAAATACACAAAATTGAATTTTTTTCCAAATTTTATTTTAGATTATCCAATTTTTACTGGATAGATGGAGCCACTTTTTGCGCTGCCTCAGTCTGCTACCGATAAAACCGATTACTTTTTACTATTTAAATTTGCATCTCCTTGTAATTCATTGTAAATAATCTGGATGGTGAAAACGCTATTTCAGACGGCCCGGATCACCTCTGGGAAAGGAAGGGCCAAATTGGAGGCCGAATACGCTTTTGAGGAAGAATTTTTCCACTTGATTTGGTTTCATTTGGCCGGAGGGGTAATTGTCCTGGATTTTGACGCCATTCCTGTTGATGGAAACCAACTGGTTTGTCCCGCGCCGGGAACCCGGTTTCAATGGAAAGCGGAAAAAGGCACGGAAGGATGGGTCATTGCTTTCCACGCCAGCCTCCTGCCGCTCATTGGTCTGGAAGCGGGCACGGTTTTCGAAGCCGAACTCCTACGGCGCAGAGAACGCCCCCTGGTACCAACAGATGCGGAATTCACAGCTAAATCGGTTGGGGTGTTTGAAGCCCTGGAAAGAATACAGGAAAGCAACCACCCTATAGCGCCGGAATTCCTGGCCGGGTATTTGCGCATCTTGTTAAGCCAAACGCTCCGGCTTTGGGGAAAATGGAGCGCCCCGCATTCAGGACAGGATGCGGTCTGGTTTCGTTTCAACCAGCTGCTGGACGTCCATTTCAGGCATCAGCGCAGGGCAACCTTTTATGCCAGGGAAATCGGGTTGAGTCTGGGCTACCTGAACGAAGTCCTGAAAAAAGCCTGCGGCAAGCCGGCCAAAGCGCTTATCCTGGAGCGCTTGTTCCTGGAAGCCCGGCGCAAAGCCTCGCAAAGGGGCATTTCCCTTCAGGAAGCCGCTTATGACCTGGGGTTTCACAGCCCCGGGCATTTCAGCCGGTTTTTCAAACAGCATTCCGGGTCCACCTTCCTGGAGTTTCGCAAAAAAACGCAGAACCGATAGGTTCGTCTGCTACGCGTTAGGCTATGTCCGACAAAGTCGCGAATATTAGGAATTCATTTCATCGGAAAGATCAAAAGCAACCCACTATGTTTACGAACGGACTATTTAACGGAAAAACCGCCCTCGTCACCGGAGGAGGCTCTGGTATTGGATTCTCCATCAGCGAACACCTGCTCCGGCTCGGGGCAAAAGTCTATATCGCTTCCCGGAAAGAAGAAAAACTCCAGGCCGCCGTCGAAAAACTAGGCGCCTACGGCCCCTGTGAATATATCGTTTGCGATATCCGCGATACGGAGCAAGTCAAACAAATGGCCTTCCGCATCAAAGACGCGGAAGGACGCCTGGATCTCCTGGTCAACAACGCCGGGGGGCAGTTTCCCTCCCCGGCCGAAGATATTTCAGAAAAAGGCTGGCTCGCCGTCATCAACAACAACCTCAACGGCACCTGGTTTGTCACCCAAATGATGGCCCGGACGTTCTTCATTCCCCAGCGATCGGGAAATTTGATCAACATCATCGTCAACGTCTTCCGCGGAGTGCCGGGAATGGCCCACACCGGCGCCGCCCGGGCGGGCGTCGATAACCTCACCAAAACCCTCGCCATCGAATGGATGAAATACAACATCCGCATCAATGCCATCGCCCCTGGCATCATCCAATCCTCCGGACTTGACCAGTACCCGCCGGAGCTGGTCCGCGGGATCGAAGACACCATCCCCATGAAACGCCTGGGCACCACCGATGAAATCGCCTGGACAGCCCTTTTTCTCGCCAGCCCCATGGCAGCTTATATCACCGGGGAAACCATCTACGTCGACGGCGGGCAACGGCTGTACGGGCAACAGTATGCGATTTGAGGTTGGGAAGTTGCGGAGTTGCGGAGTTGCGAGGTTACGTTACGAGGTTACGAGGTAGCGAGGTAGCGAGGTAGCGAGGGCTTCGTACCACCTCGTACATCGTAAATCGTAAATCGTACATCGTACCTCGCACCTCGAACCTCGTAAATCGTACCTCGTACATCAAACAAATGGCCAAAAATAAATACCTTGTTCTTCTAATTTGGCGGCAATGGATTTTGAAGCCCTCTCTTTAAGAACAGTCCTGGACTATTTCCTTCATTGGGAAAAGGAAATGCCGGGCGCTCCTTTCCTCCGGCAACCGGAAGGAAAAACCTGGAAGATTACTTCGTGGGCAGAAGCGGGCAGGCATGCCCGGCAAATCGCCACCACTTTACAACAATTTGGTCTTCAGCCGGGGGATCACGTAGGGATCGTTTCCAAAAACTGCGCCCATTGGGTCCTGGCCGATTTGGCCATCATGATAGGCGGGTTCGTCTCGGTTCCTTTTTATCCCAACCTGACCGGCAGGCAATTGGGGGAGGTAGCCCGGATGAGTGATATCAAAGCCCTTTTTGTGGGAAAACTCGACGATTGGAACGCCATGAAATCCGGCATCCCGAAGGAGATGGCTCTGATCCGTTTTCCCGCGTATCCGGGAAACAGCCGGGTGGAGGAAGGAATAGATTGGGACGAAGCCCTGAATGCTTCCGGACAACTGACCGAAACGCCGAAACCTGGGATACACGATCTTTGGACCATCCTGTTCACTTCCGGCACCACCGGGTCTCCCAAAGGGGTTATGCTTACCTATATTGCCCCGGCGACGATGATGGAAAACGAGCGGGTCCACAATACCCTCCAAATCTTTTCCGGCAAAGCGCACCGTTTTTTCTCTTATCTACCCCTCAACCACATCGCCGAGCGCATGATTGTGGAAGTAGCGGCCATCGTCACCGGCGGGACCATCTCGTTCGGAGAATCCCTCAACACGTTTGCCCGCAATCTCCGGGACACCCGGCCTACCCTCTTTTTAGCTGTACCCAGGATTTGGGCTAAATTCCAGATAGGCATCCTGGAAAAAATGTCCCAGCGCAAACTGAATACGTTGCTGCACATCCCCTGGGTTTCCGGGCTGGTCAAAAATAAGATCCGAAAAGGGCTGGGCCTGGACCAGGCGCGGATTCTGCTCACCGGCGCCGCCCCAACTCCAGACGCGCTCAAAGCGTTTTTCCTCCGGCTTGGCCTCCCCATCCAGGAAGTCTATGCCATGACCGAAAACTGCGGCGGCTGCGCCCTGATGCCCAAAACCCTGCTGAAACCCGGCACAGTAGGCAAACCCCTGCCCAGCGTAGACTTACAGATCGCCCCGGAAACCGGCGAGGTGCTCATGCGGGCGCCATGGAACATGACCGGATATTACAGGGATCCGGAAAAAACGGCGGAAGTCCTCCAGGACGGGTGGCTGCATACCGGGGATCAGGGCGAAATCGACGAAGAAGGGTTTTTGCGCCTCACCGGCAGGGTGACCGATACCTTTAAATCGGCCAAAGGTAAATTTATCGTTCCGGCCCCCATCGAATGGGGGTTCGCCGAAAACCCGCTGATCGAACAAATTTGCGTAACCGGCCGGACCATCCCCCAGCCCCTGGCCCTGGTCGTGCTGTCGGAACGCGGGTTGCAGGCGCCCCGGGAATGGGTACAGGAGCAACTACGGCTTACCCTCCAGGAGGTCAACGCCACCCTGGCCAAATTTGAATGCATCAAAAGCCTCGTCATTTTGCAGGAACCCTGGACGGTCGACAACGGCGTGCTTACCCCTACGCTCAAAATCCGCCGCGAAGTACTGAACAAACGCTTCGAGGACCGGTTTTGGACCTGGTACGCCCGCCAGGAAGAAATTATCTGGGAATCGGACCCCATGGCTTCCTGGCCTTAACGCGCTAACTCCAACAAGAACCATTTATCGCATCGCATATGAATAATTTTCAAGGCAAAACAGTTGTCATCACCGGGGCAGGTTCTGGAATCGGTCGGGCACTGGCCCTGCAGTTTGGGGAAGCGGGCGCCCGCCTGGCCTTGAACGACTGGAACGAAGCCACCCTTCGGGAAACCATCGCCCTGGTGGAGCAAAGAGGAGGAATAGCCTGGGGGCATTCTTTCGACGTGTCGCAAAAAGAAGCGGTATATCGGTTCGCCGAAGATGTGGCCGCCCGGTTTGGCCAGGTCGATGTGGTGATCAACAACGCGGGAATCACCCTGGAACAATGCATGATCGAGCGCACCGGTTATCCCGATTTCGAGAAGGTCATTGGCATCAATATGTGGGGAGTGATCTACGGGAGCAAAGCGTTCCTGCCTTACCTTAAAGCCCGGCCCCAAGCGGTGCTGGCCAATGTATCCAGCATTTTCGGAGTGATCGGGTACCCCAACCAGGGGCCCTACGTCACCGCCAAATTTGCGGTCCGGGGCTTCACGGAAACCCTCCGGATCGAACTGGCCAAAAGCCCGGTAGCGGTCGTATGCATCCATCCGGGAGGTATCCGGACCAACATCGCCCGCAACATCCAAAGCGATCACCCGAAACGCGTAGAGAAATTTGCCCAGGTCTTCGAAAAGATGGCCATTACCTCGGCAGAAGCCGCCGCCGCCCAGATCCTGAACGGGATACGCAAAAAGAAAAAGCGGATCGTCATCGGCCCCGACGCCCGAAAGATCGACTGGATGGCCCGGCTTTTCCCCAGCGCCTACGAACGGTGGATCTTCCGGAAATACGATGTGGAAAAATTCAGTATCTAACTCCGAAAACCAATTTTTTTTCAACGCCCATAACGCCTAATCATGGAAACCAACCTAACCGAAGAAGCTATTCAGGCGGAAGTCGCAGGGATTTTTGAACTTCAGCAGCGCCATGCGCCCAAGCTCAACCGGTCTGCTTCCAGGGAACGAATCCAGCGGCTGCGCCGCCTGGAAGAATACATCCTGAATGAAGCCAAAATGGAAGGGCTTTTTCAGGCGATGTACAAGGACTTTCGGAAGCCCAAAGCGGAAGTTCTTCTTTCGGAGATTGCGGTGGTGCTCCAGCATCTGCGCCACACGCGCAAACATCTGCGGCGCTGGATGCAGCCCAGGCGGGCTGCCACGCCGTTGATGCTTTTCGGCGTAAGCTCGTCGGTACAATACGAAGCCAAAGGAACCTGCCTCATCCTTTCCCCCTGGAATTATCCCTTCAACCTGACCTTTTCCCCGCTGGTAGACGCGCTGGCGGCAGGGAATACCGTTATCATCAAGCCTTCGGAGATCTCCTCCCACACCTCCCGGTTTATCCGGAAAGTGGTGGAGGATCTTTTCCCCACGGAAGAAGTTGCCGTGGTGGAAGGCGACGTTCACGCGGCGCAAGCCCTGCTCGAGTTGCCCTTTGACCATATTTTTTTCACCGGAAGCCCCCAGGTAGGCAAGATCGTCATGGCCGCAGCAGCCAAAAACCTCACTTCCGTCACCCTGGAACTGGGCGGCAAATCGCCGGCCCTGGTCGACGACACTGCAGACCTCCCTTCCCTGGCCTTGCGCATGGTGTGGGGAAAAGGGCTCAACGTGGGCCAAAGCTGCATCGCACCCGACTACGTGCTGGTGCAGGAATCGCAAAAAGAAGCGTTCGTCGAGGCTTACCAACAGGCCATTCGAACGCTCTATCCGGTGGAAGACTTGGCCCAGTCGCCCGACTACGCCCGCATCATCAACCAGCGGAATTTCCAGCGGCTGCGCAGGCTTTACGAAGACGCGCTGGCCAAAGGAGCGAAAGAAGCCCTGGGCGGTACCTGGAACGAAAACGACCTGTTTGTTCCTTTTACCCTTTTGACGGATGTCCATCCGGAAATGGAGATTATGGAAGAAGAGATCTTTGGGCCCCTCGTACCGGTCGTTACTTTCCGGCATGTGCAGGAAGCCGTCGAAATCATAAACCGCCAGCCCAAACCACTGACCCTCTACATCGGCAGCAAGGACCGGAAATTCACCGAGTTTGTTCTGGAGCATACGTCTTCCGGGAGCGTCGTCGTCAACGATTTCATGCTTTCCTTTGGCAATCCCGAGCTGGGGTTCGGAGGCGTGAACAACAGCGGGATCGGCAGGTATATGGGGCATGCGGGCTTTTTGGAATTTTCCAATCCCAAACCGGTTTTGCGGCGGCGTTTCTTTGATTTTAGCGTCGCTTATCCGCCCTACACCAATGCGAAGCTCAAGCTCCTGCGTTTCGTCGGACGCTGGCTGGCCTGAGGAATTTTCTTTTTTATTAGACTTGTTGCGACGGGATCATCGCAGGTTTAAAATGGCTCTTTTCCACCCACACTTTGCCTTTTTTCGGTCACGTAGCTGGGCTATGCTCCCTCAAAAAGCCTTCGTGTGAACGAAAAATAGCTCATTTTTACCACCACGCTGACCCGTCGCAACAAGTCTATTGCACAACGCATCCCGCTATGTATATTTTATTAATCAGCATCGTTATCGGATTATTTGCAGCTATGCTGTTCCTGAACATCTATTTCCGGATCAAGGTGCTGAAAGCCTATAAGGTGCTGGTTCGGAACAAGGTCGAATTTGGAGCGGTACACGTGTTCAACCGGAGCCGGAGGGAGGCGGAAGTGCACCCGCGTTACCCGCAGATGAAAAACGAAATCGAGACCTTTGCCAACCACCTTCGGTATTCCATCCGGATGGCCACGGTGCTGACAGCGCTGATCACCCTGTTTGGCGCCATCCTCATGTATTACCGGTAGCCGGCCCGGAGCAGGGGCCTCGAGCAGAGGGAAAACCGGAGAGCAAGGAGTTTGCAGGCAGATAAGCCTTCAAAACCACGTTATTTTACGGATAATTCTGACGTCAAGGCGTTCATTAACGTGTTTCATAGCGTACTTTTGCCTAACCGCAAATCCATTTAACCCAATCCGTATGTTGAAGATCGGCGTATTAGGCGCAGGACACCTCGGGAAGATCCACATCAAATGCATTCAACTGGCCAATGAAGTCTACGAATTGGCTGGCTTCTACGACCCCAACCCAGGGCATGCGCGGGCAGCAGCCGAGCAGTTCGGCGTCCGGGCGTTTCCAGATGCGGAATCCCTGATGGATGCGGTGGACGTGATCGATATCGTAACGCCCACCGTCACGCATTTTGAGCTGGCCCGGCAGGCGATTGAAAAAGGGAAGCATGTTTTCATTGAAAAGCCCCTCACCCATACCCTCGAAGAAGCGGAAGCGCTGATCCGGATAAGCCAATCCAAAGGGGTAAAAGTACAGGTTGGGCATGTGGAGCGGTTCAACCCCGCATTGCTCGCGCTGGGGGATATGCCCCTCGCACCGATGTTTGTGGAAGCGCACCGGCTCGCCGCTTTCAACCCGAGAGGAACGGACGTCTCCGTAATTCTCGACCTCATGATCCACGATCTGGACATTATCCTCAGCATGGTGGACTCTCCGGTCAAGCACGTAGACGCCAGCGGCGTCGCCGTGGTGAGCGAAACGCCCGACATTGCCAACGCCCGGATCGAGTTTGAGAATGGCTGCGTGGCCAACCTCACCGCCAGCCGGATTTCCCTGAAACAAATGCGCAAAGTGCGCCTCTTCCAGCGCAACGCGTATATCAGCCTGGACTTCCTGGAGAAAAAAGCCCAGGTCGTCCGCTTGTTCGAACCCGGGGACCCCTCTCTGGAAGGGATGGACAATTTGCTCGAACTGCCCACCAGCAAAGGCGCCAAACGCCTGCACATCGACTCCCCGGCCATCGAACCCGGCAACGCCATCCAAATGGAGTTGGAAACCTTTGCCGGAAGCATCCTGGACCAGACCCGGCCAAGGGTAGATATCGAAGACGGCTACCAGGCCCTCAAATTAGCCTATCGAATCATCGAAAGCATTGACGAAAAACGAATTGCCAACCAACCGCTTCTTCCGTGACCTGGTTCCGCTCTGCTCCTTTTTGGAAATCCGTCCGAAGAGGCCTATTCTGGAGCCTCTGGTTGGCCGTTCTGCCTTCCTGCACCTGGCTCGACCCGGAAGATCCCATTCCGGCTTACCTGCGGGTGGAACCCTTTGTGCTGCAAACGGATAGCAGGAGCCAGGGAAGCGCGTCGGCGGCAATTACCGAAGCCTGGCTCAAAATAAACGGAGAATTTCTGGGGGTTTATGCGTTGCCCGCCGATATTCCCCTTCTGGACGCAGCCGGAGGAACGATTTCCCTGGAGGCCGGGATCAAGGAAAACGGCATCGGGGCGACGCCGGAAATTTATCCGTTCTACCAACCCTTTACCCTAAAAGCCGTACTGGCGCCCCAACAACCCCAGAAGGTGGAACCCCGCATCCGGTACCGTCCCGAAACCCGGTTTTCGCTGCTCGAAGGATTTGAGAACAGCGGCCATCTGTTCCAGTCGCTGGTTTCGGGCAACGAATCCGGCCGAATCCAGATCAGCGCCTCGGAGGTATTCGAAGGAAACGCTTCGGGGCAGATCCTGCTGGACGCCAATAACCCCGCCGTTGAACTGGCCACGACCTCGCGCTACAGCGGGCTGACCGCCCGCGGCGCGTTCGTATACCTGGAGGTGAATTACCGGTCGGACGTGCCTGTCCGTTTCGGGGTCATCTCCACGCCCAAGGGAGGAGGAAGCTCCACCATCCAGTATGTCGCCGGTTTTAATCCTTCAGAAACCTGGAAAAAAATTTATTTTAATCTTTCTCCGGCATTCTCAGGCAGCACTTTGGAAGATTACCAGATCATACTAGGAGCAGCAATACCCTTGAAAACTGATGGTACATTATCCAGAACAAATGCGCGAATCCTACTGGACAACCTCAAACTGGTCCATTTCTAGCGCCCCAAAAACGATTGCCCTGCCAGAGAATACCGCTCATAAACGCCGGCGGCACACCTTGGTCTACAAGGCCGCCGATTTCGGAGCCGCCATGCTGGCCTGGGCGCTGTTCTTCGTCTACCGGGCCAGCCTGGAACGGCCGCTACAGATGGCTTCCCTGTTTCAGGACCCTAATTTTTGGTACGGTCTGGCCCTTATCCCCACCGGCTGGCTGCTTTTTTACTCTACATTTGATCAATACAAGGATATTTACCGGCTGTCCCGCACCGGGACGCTGGCACGCACCCTGTTCCTGAGCTTTTTTGGCGTGATTTTTCTGTTCTTCACCCTCATCCTGGACGATTTCGTGTCCAATTACCGGACATATTACTCCTCCTTTCTCACGTTGTTCCTGCTTCATTTCCTGCTGACCGCCTTCTCCCGGGTTATCCTGCTCACCAAAGCCAACCGCAGGCTTCAGGCCGGGCTGATCAGCTACAACACCCTCATTATTGGGGGTAACCAAAATGCGGTTGAGTTGTATACCGATATCAGCGGGCGGCAAAAAGGACTGGGCTATCGTTTTCTCGGGTTTATCGACAGCAACGGAAAAAGCACCAATGAGCTGAGGGAATTTCTTCCCTGTCTGGGAAAAGTGGACCAGCTCGCTTCGGTTATCCGGGCTCAGGAAGTCGAAGAAGTGATCATTGCCGTAGAAACCAGCGAACACAACAAGCTCCGCGGAATCCTCAACACGCTTTTTGATTTCGACCGCCAGGTTATGATCAAGATCATTCCCGACATGTACGACATCATGCTGGGGACCGTAAAAATGAGCCAGGTGTATGGGGCGGTGCTCATCGAGATCAAACAGGATCTCCTGCCCCGGTGGCAAGCCCTCGTCAAGCGGCTTTTCGACATGGCCGTTTCTTCCGTTATGCTGTTGCTCCTTGCTCCCCTCTACGCCTACATCGCCCTTCGGGTGCGGTTGTCCTCTGCCGGCCCCATTTTTTTCAGCCAGGAACGCATCGGGCTGAACGGGAAACCCTTCCGGATCTACAAGTTTCGGTCTATGTACACAGATGCCGAACAACACGGCCCCCAGCTTTCCAAAGATGGGGACGACCGCTGTACCCCCTGGGGCGCCGTCATGCGCAAGTGGCGCCTCGACGAACTCCCCCAATTCTGGAACGTCCTGAAAGGCGATATGGCTATCGTCGGCCCTCGCCCCGAACGCCAGTTTTACATCGACCAGATCGTTGAGCGCGCCCCGCATTACAAACACCTGCTTAAAGTGCGCCCCGGTATCACTTCCTGGGGCCAGGTGAAATACGGCTACGCCTCCAACGTCGATCAAATGATCCAACGCCTCAAATTCGATATCCTCTACATCGAAAACATGTCTCTGGCCCTGGATTTCAAGATCATGATTTATACCGCGTTGGTTATCTTGCAAGGCAAAGGGAAGTGAGGTTAGGGGTTAGTGGTTAGTGGTTAGTGGTTAGTTATTAGTGGTTAGGGGTTAGGGAGCAGGGAGCAGGGAGCAGGGAATAACTGACCGTACTTCGTACTTCGTAATTCGTACTTCGTAATTCGTACCTCGTAATTCGTAATTCGTATGAAAACCTCCCTCTTCATCTTTTTTCTTCTCCTGGCATCCATTGGTTTTAGCCAAAAGGTGCAGGTAGCTGGCGGCGAAGTAAAACGCCTTGAAAAATTTTCTTCCCAATACGTAGATCCGCGGAATGTGGACGTTTGGCTGCCCGAGGGGTATAGCCCAAAGAAAAAGTACGCGGTGGTCTACATGCACGACGGGCAGATGCTGTTTGATTCCGCGACCACCTGGAACCATCAGGAATGGGGCGTCGACGAGACGGCTTCCCGGCTGATGCGGGAAGGGAAGATCAAGGATTGCATCGTTGTGGGGATCTGGAATAACGGCCAAAAGCGGTGGCCGGAGTATTTCCCTCAAAAAGCGTTCGATTACCTGTCTGCGGAAGAAAAAGCCCGGCTTGAAAAAGCGTCGGCCGCCAACAACCAAACAGCTCCTGCCCTGCTGGCCGACCAGTACCTCCTGTTTTTGGTGAAGGAGCTCAAGCCCTTTATCGATAATACCTATTCCACCAAAAAAAGACAAGAACCATACCTTTATCATGGGTTCCAGCATGGGCGGACTCATCTCCATGTACGCCATTTGCGAATACCCCAAGGTATTTGGGGCGGCAGCCTGTGTTTCTACCCACTGGCCCGGAGCGGGAAGCTTTGCCAACAACCCCCTTCCCGCCGCCTTCCAGGCCTACCTGAAAGACCACCTGCCCACCCCCAGGAAGAACCGCCTCTACTTCGACTATGGCGACCAAACCCTCGACGCCCTCTACCCTCCCCTCCAAGCCCAGGTGGACGAGATTATGAAAACCAAAGGGTTCTCCTCAGCCAACTGGACAACCAAAGGCTTTCCCGGCGAAGACCACTCCGAACGCTCCTGGGCCAAACGGCTGGAGATTCCGATGTTGTTTCTCTTGAAAGCGAAGTAGCGGAGGTACGAAGTACGAGGTACGAAAAGTCCTGTTGTGCGAGACTTCCGTCTACGCTTGGGTCCAATCTTCAGATTGCGTGCCCTTGTTCGCCGAAATCCTTAGATTTCGTGCGGAACTATTAGCCGGTCCCCCGACCGGCGTCTCCCGTCCACCGCCCTTCCGTCTCCCGTCCTTCCGTCCACCGTCTCCCGTCCTCCGTCTCCCGTCCTCCGTCCACCGCCCACCAAAAAGGACCACCTTGCCGAAGCAAGGTGGTAAAGAAAAAAATAATTGAAGCCTGTGATTCCAGCGCAAGCGGTGATTTCTTAAAAGCTATACACGACCGCCAGCAGCGCTCCCGAAGCGGATTTCAGCCCTTTGCCTTCCAAACTGGTATACGTAGCTTCCTGTTTGGCGTTATCAATCCGGATTTCCGGGATGATCGTCACGGGGCCCAGGTAGAAATTGCCGGAGAGGGTAAAGGAGGTGATGCTGTCGTCCTCCAGACCGGTGATCAGGCCGTCGCCATCGTTGACGAGTTCTCCCCGGACACCCAGGGTGAACCAATCGCTGAGCGCATATTTGGCATACAGCGCTGCTCCGGACCAGCTTTGGGAAGAAGCGCCGTCTGGTTTAACGGTTTTCACGGTGGCGTTCAGGCCAAGGCCAAAGGCGTCGGACGCTTTAAAACTGGCGGTAAGGTCGATCTGGTGCGCCATGGTTTCGGAGGTGAGTTCGTCTTCGTCCGCCACGCGGCCCCCAATGTAGTTGAGGTAGGCCGACAGCTTGTCGCCGGCATAGGAAAGCTGTCCTCCCAGGCGCTTCCCGCTCACCACGTCGATTTTGGTATCGGTGTCGTTAAAAACGCCCAGCATCAGGCCAAAGCGGTCGCTCAAGGCCAGATTGGCTTTAAGACCGGTGTGGAAAAACGGGCCGTAGGAAAACAGGTAGGACGTGCTGTAGTTAATATTGCTTTTGGAGTCGATCAGCTCGTACCCCACGTGCGTACCAAAATTCCCTAACGTCAACGTGAGCGCATCGCTTGGCGCATACGTCACAAAAAGCTGTTTGATCAAAGCCAGCGAAGAGCCGGCATATCCGTTCGCCGCCTCGGCGCGGGGGCCAAAAGCGAGGTCGGCAACAAAACCGACTTTGCCCGTTTTGGAAAAAACCACATTCGCCATGCCCAGGGAAAACGACTTGTTGTTGGGGGTGAAACTCGTTGGAAACACCGTGTTATTGAAGCTGTGAAAATAGTAGGCATCGACAAAGCCGGAGATCGACAACGGCGCCGCAGCATCCTCCTCGGCAGGAATAGGCGCTACCGCCACTGGGGCAGGAGCAGGCCCGGAGGATTCCTGGGCGACGGCCAAGGTATGCACGAAGCAAAGCAACAACAGGGTTTGCATCAAACCCAATAAAGCAGACACTTTCATGGTCAATGATTTGAATAGTTAAGAAAAGGAGGTTTCACGCCCCTGCCCGGAGAGGCTTCCTCAGCCCCGCCAGCGGAAAAAGAGAAACGGCGATCCTGTTCCGGGTACCAAAATGCATTGCCTGAATGGTCCTGAACCAATATCTTTGTGATTGCCAATAAGAAAATGGATCACCGTTTTCTTAATCTTGCTCCCTGGCCTTTGTGCCAGGGAGCTTTTTACAAGGGATTATACTTGAAAGAAACGAAATGCGCGATCAGGAAACGGCCATGGCCATCTGTTCCGAAGGAGAATCCGCATAAGCGGACATTTCGTGCTCGCCGATGTCCAGGCCAATCATTTCTTCCTCTTCGCTTACGCGGATGC
This sequence comes from Haliscomenobacter sp., assembly GCA_016713275.1. Classification (GTDB taxonomy): domain Bacteria; phylum Bacteroidota; class Bacteroidia; order Chitinophagales; family Saprospiraceae; genus JADJPL01. The sequence goes on along the minus strand of JADJPL010000003.1, from coordinate 395,912 downwards.
CGACCGTTTGCTTCAGCGCGTACATAATCGCGAACGCCGCGGCAAAGGAAAAGGCGCCAATAGCCGCCACGCCCATCAGCTGAACCAGCACCTGATTCAGGCCAGCTTTGGCCCCAAAAATGCCCACTGCGAGGGTTCCCCACACGCCGCAAGCGAGGTGCACCGACGTAGCGCCCACCGGATCGTCGACTTTCCGGCGATCAAAAAAGACTACCGAGAACGGAATGATCGCGCCGGCGATCGCGCCAATCAGCATGGCCTCATTGGGGCTCATTTGGTCGGCTCCGGCGGTAATGCCAACCAACCCGCCCAGAATGCCATTGAGCGTCATGGAGAGGTCGTAAGACTTGAACAACAGGTAACCGGCAATAAAAGCGACCAAAGCGCCCGCAGCTGCAGCCAGCGAGGTGGTCACGAACACCAGGGAAACGCCCATCGGATTGGCCGAAAGCACCGACCCGCCGTTGAACCCATACCAGCCGAACCAGAGCAGGAACACCCCAATCGTCGCCAAAGGCATGCTATGTCCCGGGATGGGCTTGATGCCATGGTCGGTATACTTCCCCCTTCTGGGGCCCAGGACCAAAACGGCGGCCAGCGCTGCAAACCCGCCGGCTGCATGCACCATGGTGGACCCGGCAAAGTCGTAGAATCCGGCCGCTTTCAGCCAGCCTCCGCCCCAGTTCCAAAACCCAGTAATGGGGTAGCAAAGCGCGACAAAAACCGCTGAAAACAGCAGGAAAGGCACCAGTTTGATCCGCTCCGCTACTGCGCCGGAAACGATCGTCGCGCAGGTAGCGGCAAACATGCCCTGGAAAATAAAATCCGTCCAATAGGTATAATTGCCGCCGGCGTACTCGATGGGGTCGCCGCCCGGCAGGCTCAGCCCAAACCCGCTGAACCCGAAAAAGCCCCCGGCATTCATGCCCGGGTACATGAGGTTAAAGCCCACAATGGCATACGTCAGCAACCCGATCACGACGATCATCGTGTTTTTGAACAGGATATTGACGACATTTTTCTTCTGGACAAACCCAGCTTCCAGGGTCGCAAACCCCAGGTGCATAATAAAGACCAGTATCGTGGAAACGAGAATCCACAGGTTATTTACGGTAAAAATGGCTTCGTTCATTTTCAATCTGATTAAATGGTGATCAATGGATTGTTGGCCTAGATCGCTTCCTGGCCTTTTTCGGACGTGCGGATGCGCACCACCTGCTCGACATCGTAGACGGCGATTTTCCCATCGCCGATCTCCCCGGTTCGTCCGGCGCTGACAATGGCCGTGATGATGGGCTCCACCATGTCCTCGGTCGTGAGGATGTCGATTTGCAACCGGGCAATGTAATCTGCGTCGTAGACGCTGCCCCGGTAAACCAGTTTTTCCCGTTTCTGAAGGCCATAGCCTTTTACTTCCTGCAGGGTGAAAAACTTAACCCCGATTTGCGCCAGCCCATCCCGGATCTTCTCAAACCGGGAAAGCCGGACGACGGCTTCAATTTTTTTCATGTGTGCTTGTTTTTTCATGAAACAATAACTATCCAGGCTGCCCAGGCCGCGAAAGCCCAGAGCGCCAAAAGAAATACCCACTTGCTGTAGTGCGGAGAAACGCGATGACCCCCTGAGGCAAGCCGCCCCAGGCCCCGGATTACTCCGAACGGAATCAGGTCTATTTGGTGGAAGGGTGTTGTATTCGAACCGGAAATAAAAGTAGATCGGCACCAGAAACCCCACAACCCAAATTTTTTGGGCTCTGTGGTAGCCAGGAAAACAAAAACAATAACAAATTCCTGTTTATCAATCAGTTAAATGAAAAACTCCTGCGATACTCAACGGCCTGTTGTGCGTAGGCTGCCGTTGTCTGAACCCGATTTGCAGGATGAAGGGATGGACAGGATGAGGGCGATTTGGGCGTAAAGCTTGAGGCGTAAGGCTTGAGGCGTAAGGCACAAGGGGCCCCCGTCCCCCGTCCCCCGTCCACCGTCTGCCGTCTCCCGTTTGCTTCTTGTCTGAACCAGGATTTGGGGGGATTACAGGATGGGCAGGATTATTTTGGGCGCCTTCTTCCCATCTGCGTCCATCCTTAAATCAGTGGAATCTGTGATTCAGACAAAAAGCCACGGAAACGGGAAACGGCAGACGGAAGACGGCAGACGCTGAAACACCTTGCGCCTTACGCCTTATGCCCAAATTGCCCCCCATCATGCCCATCCTTAAATCATGCAAATCATAGTTCAGACAACATAGCATTGCCCCAATGGCAGTAGATTGCGCGCGCAATCTGAAGATTGAACGAATGCGTAGACGGAAGTCTACGCACAACAGGGGAAGCCAACGACTGCATGGGGCGTCTCCCGGAATATAATTCCGGTCAACAGCCTCGGATTTCCAATCCGAGCTACATCATGGCCATCCTTTAATCATGCAAATCACAGTTCAGACAACAAGCATTGCCCCCAATGGCAGTAGATTGCACGCGCAATCTGAAGATTGAACGAATGCGTAGACTTCCGTCTACGCACAACAGGGGAAGCCAACGACTGCATGGGGCGCTTCCCGGAATATAATTCCGGTCAACAGTCTCGGATTGAAAATCCGAGCTACATCATGGCTATCCTTTAATCCCCCCAAATCCTGGTTCAGACAACAAGCAACGGCAGAAGGGGACGGTGGACGGTGGACGGCACTGAAGGGTGAAACGGAGATGGGCCGCCTTTGGTACCTGCCCTTGCGCCTTACAGCCCTTACGCCCTAGCCCCAAATGGGGCGCCCCCATCATGAATCCTTTAATCATGTCAAATCACAGTTCAGAAAACCGAGCAATGCCCCATGGCAGTAGATTGCACGCGCAATCTGAAGATTCAGACAACGTAGCGAAGGCTACGCAATACCAAACGAAACAACGACTGCACGACGCGTCTCCCGGAATAAAATTCCGGTCAACAGCCTCGGATTTCCAATCCGAGCTACATCATGGCCATCCTTTAATCATGCAAATCACAGTTCAGACAACGCAGCAATGCCCCCAATGGCAGTAGATTGCACGCGCAATCTGAAGATTGAACGAATGCGTAGACGGAAGTCTACGCACAACAGAACTTTTCGTACCTCGTACCTTCGCAACCCCGCAACTTCGCAACTTTCTCCCTACCGTATCCCAAACGCTTCCCGCACCTGGTCTACGTAGTCGAGTTTTTCCCAGGTGAAGGTTTCGACTTCTTTCTGGACCAGGCTGCCGGAGCCGTCGCGGAGTTCGACGAGCTTGGTGGAGGAGGGGCGGCCCATGTGGCCGTAGGCTGCCGTGTCGGAATAGATCGGATTGCGGAGCTTGAGGCGTTGCTCGATGGCGTAGGGGCGCATATCGAAGAGCGCGTACACCTTCTGGGCAATCTCGCCGTCGTTCATGTCGACTTTGGCGGTGTTGTAGGTATTGATGTAAATATTGGTGGGCTTGGCGATGCCGATCGCATAGGACACCTGCACGAGCACTTCGTCGCAAACGCCGGCGGCAACCAGGTTTTTGGCGATGTGGCGGGTAGCGTAAGCCGCCGAGCGGTCTACCTTCGAGGGGTCTTTTCCGCTGAACGCGCCGCCGCCGTGCGCACCTTTGCCGCCGTAGGTATCGACGATGATCTTTCTGCCGGTCAGGCCGGTATCGCCGTGGGGGCCGCCAATCACGAATTTACCGGTGGGGTTGACGTGGTAGATGATTTGGCTGTCGAACAGCGAATGCAGGCTGGGCTGCAGTTTATTTTTCATCCGGGGCACGAGGATATGCTCCACATCGTGGCGGATGCGGGCGAGCATGCGCTCGTCGCTGGCGAAATCGTCGTGCTGGGTCGAAACGACGATGGTGTCGATCCGCACGGGCTTGTGGTCGTCGGAATATTCGATGGTTACCTGCGATTTGGCGTCCGGGCGCAGGTAGGGCATCAGCTCGTGGTGGTTTTTGCGGATATCGGCCAGCTCCGCCAAAAGCCGGTGGGCGAGGTCGAGCGCCAGCGGCATGTAGTTCTCGGTTTCGTTGGTGGCGTAGCCAAACATCATGCCCTGGTCGCCGGCGCCCTGGTCTTCGGGGTTGGGGCGCTCCACGCCCTGGTTGATATCGGGCGACTGCTCGTGGATAGCGGAAAGAACGCCGCAGGAGTTGGCTTCGAACATATATTCCGACTTGGTATAGCCAATCCGGCGGATCACGTCACGGGCAATCTGCTGCACGTCCAGATAGACTTTGGACTTAACCTCGCCGGCCAGAACCACCTGGCCGGTGGTAACCAGGGTTTCGCAGGCCACCTTGGAGTTGGGGTCAAACGCCAGGAAATGGTCTACCAGGGCATCGGAAATCTGGTCGGCGACTTTATCCGGATGGCCCTCGGATACCGACTCGGAAGTAAACAGGTATGGCATGTTCTTGAGTTAAAGATTAAGCATTCGCAAAGCGAGGCAAAATTAGGAAACTATCCGCACAAAAACAGAGCGAGCCGGTCAATGTTAAGTTAAACTCCAATTATTTGATTTCGCACTCCAGCATTTTCCGCAGCCCGTCGGGGAAGCGGATAAATCCTTCGAGCTTGTCTCCGATCTGTACGGGCCCGACGCCCGCCGGGGTGCCCGTATAAATGAGGTCGCCCATTTGCAGTTTGAAGAACCGGGACACGTAGACAATGATATCGGTAATAGAAAAGAGCATGTCTTTGGTGTTGCCGGTCTGCACGGGCGTTCCGTTTTTATGCAGTTCAAAGGCAATCTCCGGGAAATCGGGAAATTCCTCCACCGGCACCATATCGCTGATCGGGGCGGACCCGTCGAACGCTTTGGCGATTTCCCAGGGCAGGCCTTTCGTTTTGCACTGCTGCTGCAGGTCGCGGGCAGTGAAATCGATCCCAAACCCGATACCGGAGATGTAGCTTTCGGCAAACTCGGGTTGCACATGCCTGCCGTTCTTGCCGATCTGCAGGACGATCTCTCCCTCGTAGTGCAACGCCGTCGTGAATTCCGGGTAATAGAGCGGTTTGCTGCTGACCAGCAGCGCAGAAGGCGGTTTCATGAACACGATGGGGTCTTCCGGAACGGCGTTGTTCAGTTCGCGTGCGTGCTCGGAGTAGTTCCGGCCAATGCAAATGATTTTCATCGCTCAGAATTTGACGTTCATTAATCCGGCCAGGTCTTTTACATCCCGGATCGTTTCCTGAGCCCGTTTGCGGATTTGCTCCGTGGATTGGCGAATTTGGTCTTTCACCTCTTTTTTGTGCGCATTCAGATCGGCGCGCCGGTTTCGGATTTCGGTGCTGATGCCGATCAATGCCTCCGCAACGGCATCCTTTAGATCGACGTATTTGAGCTGGCCGCTATGGTAATCTGCTAATAACGATTCCCGGACAGCGGTGTGTTCGGCTGCTTTGAGCAGCTCGAATAAATTGGCGACGCCGGGGCTCATGGCGCCCTCGGGGGTATCGCCGGTATCCGTCACGGCAGACCGGACCTGTTTGCGGATCCGGTTGTCGTCGGCAAACACGTTAATATAGTGCTTTTCTCCGGCGCTTTTACTCATTTTCCGCGACGGATCTGCTGTCGACATCACTTTGGGCACCTCGGTGTAGATCGTTTCGGGGAGCACAAAATATTCCTTGCCCACCTGGTTGTTGAACCGTTCGGCGATGTTGCGCGTCAGTTCGAGATGTTGTTCCTGATCCTTGCCCACCGGTACATAATCGGCCCGGTAGATCAAAATATCGGCTGCCTGGAGTACCGGATAATCCAGTATTCCGGCCGAAATAAAGCCGTCCTCCCCGGATTGGGCGCTTTTGTCCTTAAACTGAGTCATGCGGGTCAGCTGGCCGAAAGAGGTAAAGCAATTGAAGACCCAGCACAACTCGGCGTGTTCGGGCACGAGCGACTGGATGAACAGGTTTTCGGGGCGGATTCCCGTAGCCAGGAGGTTGAAGATCAGTTCCCAGGTATTTTCGCGCAGGGTTTTGGGGTTGAAGGGCATGGTCATGGCGTGGTAATCCACCACCCCGTAGAAACACTGGTAGGAATCCTGGAGGCGAACCCAGTTCTTTACTGCCCCGAAATAGTTGCCGTAGTGCATATCGCCGGTGGGCTGAATCGCGGAAAGGACCGTTTTTCTGTTGTCCATTTGGATGTTGTTTGGGTGGGGCAAAGATAAAAAGAAGCCAGCCATCCGGAAACGTCCGGCAGGAAAAGCATCAGACTTATTGCGCCGGGGCAGCGTGATGGGAAAAATGAGCTATTTTCTGTCCACACGAAGGCTTTTTGAGGGAGTATAGCCAGGCTAAGTGACCGAAAAAAGGCGCAGTGTGGGCGGAAAATAGCCATTTTAAATCCCGTCGCAACAAGTCTATTAATCAAACGCTGCGATGACCGAAATCTCCACGTTGGCGCCTTTGGGCAAAGCGGCGACCTGCACCAGTTCGCGGGCCGGAGCGGTTGCTTCCTCAAAGTAGGTGGCATAGACGGCGTTGATCCGCCCGAAGTTGTTGATGTCGGTGACAAACACCGAACACTTGAGCACGTCGCGGAAGGTGAGTCCGGCCTCTTCCAAAATTGCCTGAACGTTTTTCAGCACGAGGTTGGTTTCCTCCTCGATAGAGGACGTAACCAACTGCCCGCTTTGGGGATCCAGAGCGATTTGACCGGAAATGTACAAGGTGTCGTTGTGGACGATCGCCTGGTTGTAGGGGCCTCCCGGCGCCGGGGCTTTTTCAGAGCGGATAATTTTTTTCATAGGTTGGGTTTAACACAGAAAGCTCCGCATCATCGGTCCGATGGGGAGCTTCCTGAACAGGTTAAAGGAAATGGGCCTGTATCAAAAGAAGGTTTTTGCCCAAGGCAGCCAAAAAACGCTATAGTTCTTCTGCGGCTTTTATCAGCATTTTCCCCTTGTAAAACAGATTCCCTTCTGCGTCGTTATAGGCGCGGTGACGCAGGTGTTTTTCACCGGTTACCGGGCAAGTTGCCACGTTGGGCGCAGTGATCTTGAAATGCGTGCGGCGCTTATGCTTCCTCTGCTTTGAGCCCCGGCTCTTAGGATGTGCCATTTGATCGACTATTTGGCCGGACGTTCCCGCGAAACCTGAGCAGGCATACCGGCCGTGATGAATTAATTATTGCGATTGAACTTTTTCAGCTCCTTCCATAGCGGATTGTCTTCTCCTTCCTTTCCTTCCTCCTCCTCGTTGGGTTGCTCCTGGGCATCCAGTAACTTCAGCATCTCCTGGTTGCACACCGGAGGGTTTTCCTCCCAACAGTCGTACACCTTGATGATCGGAATGGCCAGAACGATGTACTCGTAGATAAACTGGGCCACATTCAGATGCTCGGATTCCGGGTGTATGAAGATCACGTCCGCTTCTTCCTGCTCGGTTTCCTCGCTGTACTTGACCACCAACTGCTCCACCCCATCCACCGGCAGGTCGATCTCCGCGAGGCAGCGATCGCATTCGGTGCGGATGGTTCCTTCGAAATCGAACTCCAGCAGAAGCATCGCAGGGCGCTTGTCCAGAATGAGCGTCAGATCAATATCCCCTTCCGTTACCGGAGAGTTTTCGAAATGCTCAAAAAACTCCCGGTCGATGTGGAATTCGTATTCGTGGATACCAATCTTCAGGCCCTGTATCGGAAGCGAGTAGGGAACCAAGCCACTCATAGTAAAGAACTTTTTTCAAAAGTGAACGCAAAGATAATGTCTTCTTTCGGAAAAATCGAGTAGAGCGCGCAAATTTTAGCCAAACAGGCGCATTTTTTGTTCGCCAAAAAATAATTAAAAATTTCCACTCCCGAAAAAATGCCCGGATAAAAAGAATGGGATTTTGTAAAAAGATAACACTATTCCGCTTTATCCGTTCGTTGTAGCCTTGCACCCTAAATCGCTATGAGAACTCCCTTTAACCTGTCGAATCCCCTGCCTTGCGGCTTGCTGCTCGCTTTTCTGAGTGCGGGTATTGCCTGGGGGCCAACCAGCCCGATTGCCGCCCAAACCCTTCTCCAACCGGGAGATCTGGCCATTATCCGCGTCAATGCAAACAACCGGGATTGCAGCGGAAACAACAGCGCCGACGACCTGGTCAGCTTTGTGTGCTTTCAGGATATTCTCCCCAATACCGTCCTTCAAATAACCGATAACGGATGGGAACGGCGTCTGCCCGGGCGATGGGGAAATTCCGAGGGGTTCGTTGCGGTTACCCGCACTGGCCCGGCGATCCCGGCAGGCACGGTGATCACCTTCCTGCTACCCCCTATCGGCAATGCCGCCTACCGGGCTATTGCCCCCGATGCCGGCTGGAGTTTCAGCGAGGAGAGCTTTAACTCCCTCAACCTCAACTCCGGCGGCGAACAATTCTATTTCATGCAGGGCGGCGTTTGGGACAACTCCAACACAGGCGTCAATTTCGACCACGACGCTACCTATACCGGAGGGCGCTTGCTCTTCGGGTTTAATACCAAAACCACCTGGAACGCGTTCACCGATAATTCCCAGGACTCTGGCCTGCACCCGGACATCGCTTCCTGCTACCACATGGAGCCCACCGGCAATACTACCGATTATATCGGCTATACCGGCCCACAGAGCCCTGCCACCCAACTGGAGTGGATCAGCAGGATCGGCAATCCGGCCAACTGGACGACGTTCCCCAACTGCGCGTCCATGCCCGCTCCGCCAACCCGGCTGGATCTGCTGCCCAGCGGCATTGCCCTCCAGTGTTCAATCTGTTCTTCCTGCGGCCCCTTTCCGGAAACCCTCCGCTTCCTTTTGCCGGCAACCGGAGGCCCCTTCCTGGTAAGCTATACCGATGGCCGGGATACTTTTTGCTCAACCAGGCGATGCCGGGCGATTCGGTCCGGTATCAAACGAACGCCACGACCAACATCCAGCTCCTGTCGATAACGGACGCTAATGGGTGCCCGGTATTTTCCAATATCGGCGATCCGCTCCTCCTTCGGGTGACGCCGGCCGACAGCCTGTCTCCCGTTCCGCCCATCCTGGCTTGCACCTCCGGTTCCGGAGACGCCACGTTCGATCTGCGTTCCCGCGATAGCCTGATCGCCGGAGGAATACCCAGCCGCCAGGTCCGCTGGTTTCGCGACAGCCTGCTTCAGAATCCAATTGCCAACCCCGCCCAGTTTACCAGTTCCGGCGCCCGGGTATTTGCTCAGGTAGTCGATGGGACCTGTACCGCAGGCCCTTTAGGCGTAGACCTGATCGCAGCGCAGTCCCCAACCGTTGAATTGCCCTTGGGGGGCAAGCTTTGCGAAGGAGAACCCTGCCTTCCGATGGGCTTTTCCCTTACCGGCAAAGCCCCTTTCCTGCTCGCGTACGCGCTGGGGGTTGGCGGAAATACCAGCATTCCCGGACAGATTACCTTCGACAGCAGCCAGGCGGTGTGGAATATCTGCCCCGCCCAGTTCGGTTTGGCAAAAGGCGACCTGGTGTTTACCTACCATACGCTGACCGATGCCAACGGCTGTTCCACCCCTATGAACAATCAGCGCAGCGTGGTCCGTGCCGGCGCCACGGGCATCAACGAGATCAAGCCCGTACTTTGCGCGGGAGACCTATCAGGTTCGCGAAAAAACCTACGACGCCTCCAACCCGAGGGACACCATCCGGTTGCTAAATGCTACCCAATCGGGCTGCGACAGCCTGATCATCGTATCCCTGACCTACAGCGAACCCGTTTCAGCGGAACTCACCGGCGACACCCTCATCTGCCCCGGCGAACCCCTGAGCCTCACCTGGAACCTGAGCGGCGGCGACCGCTTCCGGATCGTCTATACGGATGGCGCTGCGAATAAAGAACTTACAGGGGTGCGAAACGGAGACCCCTCAATCTGAAACCAACGGGCAACACCCAGATTACGCTGTTAAGTATAATTTCCGAAGAAAGCGGATGCGAGATCCGCCCGTTCCGGAAGTTCAACATCCGGGTCAACGATTTGAGCGTTTTTCCGCAGGCGGTTCCCCGGTTTGGAGGCAATGCGGTCAGTTGCTCCGGCGCGACCGATGGAGAAGCCCAGGTCCTAATCCGGGGCGGCGTTCAACCCTACCGGATTTCCTGGGGTACCGGCGACACCACCAGCCTGGTGCGCAACCTGGCTGCGGGAACCTATCCGGTAACCGTCGCCGACGCCGAACGCTGCAAGATTGAATCGGCGGTCCGGCTCAGCGAACCCGCACCCATCCAGCCGTCTCTGGAAACCGCTTCTGCCGGCTGCCAGGAGAAGAAAGCAGGCTCCTGATAAAAAATATTACAGGGGAACGCCCCCCTATTTGTTTTCGACCGATGGGCAGACCTTCCAGACGGTCCGGAACCTTCCCTTTACCCTGAAAGGGCTGGCGCCCGGAACCTACCGGTTTTCATTAAAAGACGCCAATACCTGCGTTTCGGAAACGCCGTTCACGCTGACCGAGCCGTCGGTTTCGCGGGTAGACCTCGGTCCAGACCGCGTGGTCCAATCCGGCGACAGCGTGCAACTGACTGCAACAGCCAACTTTGCGCCCGAGCGGGTGGTTTGGAGCCCGGCTGAGGCGGCGCCGCTGGCAGGCGATCCGCTGGCCGTTTTGGTCCGGCCACTTCGCACGACCACCTACCGGGTGGAACTCGCCGACACTTCGGGCTGCGTTGTTTCGGATGTGTTGACCGTCATTGTAGAAAACCAGCAGCGCGTCTTTGCGCCCAGTGCGTTCAGCCCAAACGAAGACGGCCAGAACGACCGGTTCGTTCTGTTTTATGGTCCGGAAGTCCAGGCCATCGGTACCCTTCGGATCTTCAACCGTTGGGGAGCACTGGTGTATGAAGCCTCCAACGTTCAGGAAACCGGCGGATGGGATGGAACCTTTAAAGGCCAGGCGGCGCCGGCAGGTATTTACCTTTTTGTGGCTGAAATTCAGTTAGGAAACGGAACAACCCAGCGGATCAGCGGAGATTTTCTGCTCATGCGCTAAAGAAGGGCTACTTTTTCCAGACAAACGCCTTGGGCTCCAGGTTGGACTGGACTTTGCGCAACGGCCCGGCGATATCTTCTTCTGTGGTATAGGGAAACTGAACGCCCACCCGGGTAATCGCGCCGTTTTTTTCCAGGTAGGGCTCAAATCCTTCCGCATAAATCCGTTGCACCAGCCGGTCGATGTTGCTTTTTTCCCGAAACAGCCCAATCACGACAATGCACTGCTTTTGCTTAGGCGACAGGGTTGGCGCTTCCAACGTATCCGCCGCCCCTTCTTCGTCCGGAGTTTCGGCGGAAGGTTCCCGGAGCGGCTCGGGAGGAGCGACGTTAACCCGCTCCATGGGCGCTTCTTCCTCCGCCCGGAACGAGAACAGCGCGTTGATCTGCGGCCGGAACAAAAAATAAGCGGTCACCGTAACGGCGAGGATGGCCAGCCCCAGGACCAGGCCTGAAGACACAGGCGCCCGCAACCGGGCAGGCGCGGCGGAGGCAGGCGTAGGCGGAAGCGGTTCGGGCTCGCTCCGTTTGAGGGGACGAAACCGGATTTCCGGAAGACCGAACGAGTCGGGGTTAAGATTTTCAGCGTCCGGAAGGAATTGAATGTTCCCTTCAAAATCCAGACGTAACCGCCCCACTTTGGGGAACGAAACCAAATTTTTTTGCTGAAGCGCGCTTTTGGCCTCCCGGACAAACTCCCGGATAGCCGCCGATGCTTCTTCATAGCCTATACCGTACGTTTCCACCAGACAAGAGGAAAGCAGCCCGTCGTCTGCAGCCAGGTTTTCGTCAAACCGCACCTCCAAACCGGGCGCCTGCATATGGCCCAGTACCTGATCGACTTTGGCAGGGGCATACGCAGCGGTAAATCCCCCCAATCCAGGAATCATGATGGAAGGATGGTCCGGCAACAGGCCGGCAATACAGGCAGCTACGTCTATTTGCTTCATTTTCAACAAGGATAAATCCAGATACAAAAGAAATACCTTCCGGGGAGATAACCAAACCTAAGGCTCCCTCCCCGTGCGCTTTTTCATTTCACGTGCGAAATCGCACCGTTTTTTACTCGTTCCATCATTTTAAAACACTGAAAATCAGTTTTTTACATCTTGGCACGCCTTTTGGATTAATCCCCCTGTACAAGAAAAACCAATACTATGGATCGTTCCCTTTCTTCCAGCTACGTCGTCCGGCGCCGGTTTCGGAACTGGGCCATCGGAATATTCGCCATCGCGCTGCTTGCCTTAGGGTTATGGGGGCTTCGAAGGGTCCTGGGCTCGTCGATCCAAGCCGGGCAAATCCAGACAGCCGTTGCGGACGTCGGGCCCGTCGAAAACACGCTCAACGCCAGCGGGGAAGTGATCCCGGCCTCCGAACAACTCCTGACCAGCCCAATCCGAGCCAATATCCAGCGCGTCCTGTTGCGCACGGGCGCGCAGGTACGTCCTGGAGAAGTGATCATCGAGCTCGATAAATCCCTGATGGAAATCGACGCGGCCAGGCTCAAGGACCAGTTGGCCCTCAAGCGAAATGGCATTGAAAAACTGCGTCTGCAACTAAATAAAGATCTTTTTGACGCAGAGATCAACAACGAGATCAAAACCCTCAACATCAGCCGGCTGCAAGCCGAGCTGGAAGATACCCGCCGCCTGTACCGCGTTGGCGGCCGAACCCAGGAGGATGTAACCCGGGCAGAAAATGCGCTCAAAATTGCCGAATTGGAGAAAAAACAGCTCGAAAACAACCTCCGCTACAGCAAGCAATCGATGGGCGCCAGCCTCAAAGAATCGGAAATCCAGGCCCAAATGGAGGAAAAAAACCTCGCGGAACTCAACCACAAATTGAATATGGCCCACGTGGTGGCCGACCGGCCAGGGGTGCTCACCTGGGTACAGGAACAAACCGGGATGGTCGTCAGCGAAGGGGAAGTCCTGGCCAAACTGGCCGACTTGCGCAGTTTTCGCGCTGTGGGTACCGCTTCCGACGCCTATTCGGGCCGGCTTCTTGCCGGACAGCGGGTCATTCTGCGCCTGAACGACGACACGCTCCAAGGCGTGATCACCCAGATCCTGCCCTCCATCGAGGACGGGGTGATCCGCTTCAATATTCAACTGGATCAGCCCCAGCACCCGGCGCTCAGGCCCAATCAAAAAACCGATCTGTTCATCGTCACCAACCGGGTGGAAACCTGCGTCCGCCTTCCCAACGGGCCCGTTTTTTCCGGGCGCAGAAACGCTTCGGTATTCGTCATCGGCGCAGATGGAAAAGCTTACCGCCGAACGGTGGAAACGGGGGTTTCCAATTTCGATTATATCGAGATCAAACAAGGGATCCAGCCGGGAGAGCGGGTCATTCTCTCTGATCTGAGCCGGTTTGAACACCTTCAGCAAATCACCGTCAAATAACCTTTTCAACCTCCGGATCATGCGCATCCTTTCGATAACCGTTCTTTTCATCGTATTGCCGGGCTGGCTCGTTTCTCAGTCCAACGCCCTCACCCTGGACGAAGCCATCCGCCTGGCCAAAGAACATTCGATTGCCGCCAAACGAGCTGCTACGCGCAAGGAAACCGCCTATTGGCAATGGCGGACGTTCCTGTCCGAGCTTAAGCCTCAATTGGCCCTCAACGGTAACCTGCCAGGGTTTACCCGCTCGTTCGTCGAGGTCGTTCAGCCCGATGGAACGATTGCGTTTAACCCTGTGTCTTTCAACAACTCCTCTCTCGAGCTTTCCTTAAGCCAGCAAATCGCCAAAACAGGAGGGACGGTCTTTTTACAGCATCAATTGCAGCGCTTTGACGATTTTGACCGCAACAACACCCTGTACAACGGCATCCCTTTCGCCATCGGTTATACCCAGCCGCTGTTCCGCTTTAATGCCTTGAAATGGGGCAAGCAAATTGAACCGTTGCGTTATGAGGAAAGCCGGCAGCAGTTCATCGCCGCTATGGAGGAAACCTCCCTGAATGTGTCCAACTATTTCTTCGATTTGCTCCTTGCCCAGATCAACCGGCAAATCGCGCAGACCAACCTCGCCAACAACGATACCCTTTTCCAGATCGCTCAGGAACGCCTGGCTCTGGGGAAAATTTCCCAAAACGACCTTCTTCAGCTCCGCCTCAGCGTCCTGAACGCCCGAAAGGACTTGTCTTCCGCCCAGCAGCAGGAGGAAGCTGCCCTCCTGCAACTCAACGCCTTCCTGGGGGTGCGGGAGGAAACGGCTTTTCAGCTAAGCGCTCCGGAGAACATCCAAACCCTGACTGTCAGCCCCGACCAAGCCTTGCAACAAGCCTTCGCCAACCGCCCCGACGCCATTGCCTTTGGCAGAAGGATACTGGAAGCGTCGCAGGAGTTGGACCGGGCCAAAAAGGAAAATGGCTTCAACGCCTCCTTAAGCCTGGCTTTTGGCTTGTCCAACCGGGGAAGCCGCCCTTCCGATGTATACCGGAAGCCCCAGGACCGCGAGTTTGCCGAAATCCAGTTTGCCCTGCCGATCATGGACTGGGGAAGGTCCAAATCCCGGACCGAAACGGCCAAAGCCAACCTGACCCTTGCTCAGCAAACCGCAGATCAGGACAAGATCACCTTCCGCCAGGAGATCATCACCCAAATCGCCCTTTTTGAAATGCTCCAGCAGCAGGTGCAGCTCAGCAAAGAAGCCGATCAGATTGCCTCCCAGCGCTATCAGATCGCTCAGGACCGCTTCCTGTTGAGCGACCTCAGCGTGACCGACCTCAGTATTGCCCTTCAGGAAAAAGATGGGGCCAAAAGAGACTTTATTCTGGCGCTCCGGGATTATTGGCAGGCCTATTATTCCCTGCGCTGGCTTACCCTTTACGATTTTGAGAAAAACCAAAAAATATCCTATTGATCTTCAACACAAACCAGGAATTATGATCAAATTAACCGCTATCGAAAAAGTGTACCGAACCAGCACCATTGAAACCCTGGCGCTTGACAACATCAACCTGGAGATTCCCAAGGGAGAATTTGTATCCATCATGGGGCCATCCGGGTGCGGCAAAAGCACCTTGCTCAACGTCATGGGCTTGCTGGACAATCCCTCCAAAGGGGCCGTCGAAATCGACGGAATGGAAATCTCCAGGTATTCCGACAAAAAGCTGGCCCGGCTGCGAAACCAAAAGATCGGTTTCATCTTCCAGAGTTTCCACCTGATCAACGACTTGTCTGTGCTGGACAACGTGGAGATCCCGCTGCTTTACCGGACGTCTACCGGGAGAAGCCGCCGCGAACTCGCTAAAGAAGCCCTGGAGAAGGTGGGTCTGAGCAACCGGATGAAGCATTTCCCTTCCCAGCTTTCGGGTGGCCAAAAGCAGCGGGTCGCGATTGCCCGGGCGATCGTCGGGAAACCGGAAATCATTCTCGCCGACGAACCTACCGGCAACCTCGACAGCGTCATGGGCGCCGAGATTCTGAATATCCTGCTCCAACTCAATCAGGAAGGCGCTACCATCGCCATGGTTACCCACGACGAGCAAATGGCCCGAAAGACCAACCGCCTGATCCGGCTTTTCGACGGCAGGCAGGTGAGCTGATCTTCCTTTTTTGCAAAAAAATGTATACGCCATGTTGAAAAACTATATAAAGATCGCCTGGAAGGTTCTTCTGCGGCGCCCGTTCTACACCTTTATCACCTTGTTCGGGATTACGTTTACACTAACCATCCTGATGGTGATCGCCTCCTTTGTCGACCACCTCATCGGCAACCATTATCCCGAGGTATACCGCGACCGCTCGGTGTACATTTCGCGGGTCAAGCAGCAGGATTCCCTCCGGCAGTCCACCCGGATAAGCCCCCTGACGTTCCAGTTCCTCAATCAATATGCGGCCAGCCTGAAAAGTGCGGACAAGGTGGGCATTGTCAATATGTTTAATCAGGCCAATGCGTACTCCAACGGGCAGCGCATCAAACTAGGCGTCAAATATTCCAACCCGGAGTTTTGGGAAGTTGCCCGCTTTGATTTCCTGGAAGGCAAACCTTTTAACGAAGCGCATATCCGAAACCGCGACAATGTCGTGGTCATCTCCGACAAGCTCCGGGGACAGTACTTCGGGGGAAACGGTCCGGCAACAGGAAAAACGATTGAAATCGATAACGAACGATTCCGCGTGATAGGCGTCGTCAAGAGCGTGCCCTCCACGCGGCCGATGACCAGTGGAGACGCTTATTTCCCCTATACCGTTTCGAAAAGCAACTACGAAAAACAAGGCTATGTCGGCAGCTTTGTCGTTCTGGCCACCGCCAAAACGCGTGCCGGGCGGAAAGCGATCGAGGAAGAATACGCCGAAATCATCCGCCGCATTCCCAAACCGCTGGAGGAGGATGGGATGCGGGTATATCACATGGAGTCCGAAGCCCTGCCCTACCTGGAAAGCTGGCTGAGCAATTTCATCGAAGAAGACGGAGTGCCCAAGTTCTATTCTGCCCTGTTTCTCCTCGCCCTGATTATCCTGCTTTTGCCTACGATCAACCTGGTGAATCTGAACATCAGCCGGATTGTGGAGCGGTCGTCGGAGATCAGCATCCGAAAAGCTTTTGGAGCGCCTTCTTCGACGATATTATGGCAATTTGTGGTGGAAAATATGTTTATCGCCCTCGTTGGAGGCGTTATCGCACTGGCATTTACCCTCCTGGTGCTGACGATCATAAACCAAAGCGGTGGATCCCCAATGCCGTACTCGTCATTAATTTCCCTGTTTTCCTCGTCAGTATCTTGCTGTGCCTGCTTTTCGGGTTTATCTCCGGGGTGTACCCCGCCTGGCGCATGTCCCGGATGCCCGTTGCCGACGCGTTGAGGGCGGGGTAGACGGGGGACGGGGGACGGGGACGGTTGACGGGGGACGGTTGACGGTTGACGGGGACGGTGACGGGGACGGTTGACGGTGATGGGGACGGTTGACGGTTGACGGGGGACGGTAGACGGTTGACGGGGGACGGGGGGGGACGGGGACGGGGACGGGGACGGTGACGGGGACGGGAGGCGGTTAAGTAACTGGTTTTAAAAGCAACGCGCTGTTCCCCGGCTGCAAAAGGCATGCTCTTGCCCTCCGCAGCCCGGAGCCCGTGGGAAACGCCGTTCCCGTTTGAAGAACGGATCGCCTTATGGGGTCAACCGCTTGGGATGCAGGATAAACGCAACGACCGGTGTTCAAAGCGGTTGAAGCCCATAAAGCGAAGGCGTTTGCCAAACGGAGCGGTAGGGCGAAGGAGCGCCCTTTTTTTGGTTCTTTTTTTGGGCGAGCAAAAAAAGAACATACCCCGAGACCGGGGGCAAGAACTACAGGGGATGGATGGGGCAGAAGCCTCGCGCTAATATGTTGCACTCCCCCCCTGCAAGATTCACTTTGAACCGCGGAAGGAATTAAAACAACCCCATTTACGCATAAACATTTGCATATCCATTTAAAAAATTTCACTGGGCTGATTATTTCACTAAAACCAAATAGTCATTCCAGGGATCATCAAATACCTTCAATCATGACGAAACATCTTTTAAAACTGATCTGGAATAAGAAACGGCATCATGGCTTGGTCATCGCCGAGATTCTGGTTTCCTTTTTGGTGTTGTTTGGGTTGTTCAGCCTGGTGCTGTACAACGGGCAGAATTACCGGCAGCCGCTGGGGTTCCGGTACCAAAACACCTGGGCGCTGAACCTGAACTCCGGCAGCGACACGGCCGCCCTCATAGGGAAGGTCAACCAAATCGTAGGCAAAATCCGGTCCTACCCGGAGGTCAAGGCGGCTTCCCTGACGGAAAGCAACACCCCTTTTTCGATGAATACCTCCAACCGGACGATGGAATACAAGGGCGTGGAGATTATTTCGGATGTATTTTTTACCGATTTCGACTACCCCAAGGTTCTTGACATCAATATCCGGCAGGGCCGGTGGTTCCAGAAATCCGACCTGACGTCAACGTATCGGCCGGTGGTTCTCAACCAGGAAGCGGCCCTGCGGTTGTTTGGCTCAGAAAACCCGCTGGGAAAGGTATTGGGCAGTGGGGAAAATCCCAACCGGGTCGTGGGCGTCATCGGCAATTTCAAATCCCGGGGCGAATACACCCCTCTGGAACCTGCCGCATTCGAACTGGCCAATCCACAGGAACACCGGTTTTCGGCCTGTTTGATCCAGGTCAAACCGGGAGTAACCGCCGAATTTGAAGCCCGGATGATGAAAGACCTGGGGGCCATGGCCCAAGGATGGAACCTGGAACTAAGCTATCTGGCCAACCAACGCAAAAGCAAAAACCAGATCGCCACCGTACCCGCCCTGATTTTTGCCGTCATCTGCGGTTTTTTGCTGCTCAACGTAGCCTTGGGGTTATTCGGCGTACTCAACCTGAATATCAACAAACGGCGCGACGAGATCGGTCTGCGCCGGGCCCTCGGCGCCTCCGCAACCGGCATCACCCGGCAGTTTGTGGCAGAGATGTGGCTCCTTACCGCCATCGGGGTAGCGATCGGGTTGATTTTTGCCGTACAGTTTCCGATCCTGCATATCTTTGATCTGCCAACCGGCGTATATACCGCAGCGCTCTTCCTGGCGCTTGCCAGTATCTACGCCCTCGTGACGGTGTGCGCGCTTTACCCGAGCAGCCAGGCGGCCAAAATTCAGCCGGCGGCGGCATTGCACGAGGAATAGGGGGTTAGACGGGAGACGGGGGACGGGGGACGGAGGACGGAGAGACGGGGGACGGGGGACGGGGGACGGGGGACGGAGGACGGGGGACGGGGGACGGAGGACGGGGAAGGACGGAGAGACGGGAGACGGAGGACGGGGTGACGGGGGACGGAGAGACGGGGGACGGAGAGACGGGGACGGGAGACGGAGGACGGGAGACGGAGGACGGGAGACGGGGGACGGGAGGCGGGGCGCCATACCGGGCAACCGAAGGATATCCAACTTAACCCGGCAAAAATATAGGACGAAACCGCGATCACGCAACCTATGATATTAATCATCGACGACGATCAGGCTGTACAGGCTTCGCTGGCCCTGCTGCTCAGGGAAGCGGGGTTTATTCCCCGTTCGGCTGCAAGCCCCGGGGAAGCGGAGCGCATCCTGGCCGGGGAGAAGGCGGATTTGATCCTGCTGGACATGAACTTCTCCCTGGAAACCAGCGGCGAGGAAGGATTGGCTGCGTTGAGCAGCTTTCGGGAAACGTATCCTTCTATTCCGGTCATCCTGTTTACCGGATGGGGGACGATCCACCTGGCGGTGGAAGGCATGAAACGCGGCGCCAGGGACTTCATCACCAAACCGTGGAACAACGGCTACCTGCTTCAGTCGGTCCGAACAGCGCTCCAACTCGGGGAACCCGCGCCCAGCCGCCCCTCCGGCAGGCGCGACCTGGATCAATTATTCCAGTTTGGTCATATCGTCGGCGAGCATCCCAGTCTCCTGGACCTGCTCAATACCGTGAGTAAAGTCGCTCCCACCGATGCGCCGGTGCTGATCACCGGGGAAAGCGGCACGGGCAAGGAATTGATCGCCGAGGCGATCCACCTCAACAGCAGGCGCAACAAAAACCCCTTTGTTAAGGTCAATCTAGGCGGCATTTCCGCTTCGTTGTTTGAAAGCGAAATGTTCGGGCACCTCCGCGGCGCCTTCACCGATGCCCGGTCCGACCGGATCGGCCGCTTTGAATTGGCGCACAAAGGCACCATTTTTCTGGACGAAATCGGGGATCTCGACCTGTCCAGCCAGGTCAAACTCCTGAGGGTTTTGCAAGACCGCACCTTTGAACCCCTGGGCAGCAGTCGCAGCAAAACGGTGGACGTACGCGTGGTTTGCGCTACCAACCGGGATTTGGAAGACATGGTAGCCCAGGGGCAGTTCCGGGAAGATCTTTTTTACCGGATCAACCTCATCACCCTCCGCCTTCCCGCTCTGAGGGAAAGGCCCAATGATATCCCTGCTCTGGTGGACTTCTTTGTGGGAAACCTGAAGACGATCTACCAGCGTCCTGCGCTACGGGTCAGCGAACAAGCGCTGGCCTGGCTCCAAGGCCTTTCCCTGCCCGGCAATATCCGCCAGCTCAAAAATCTCGCGGAGCGAACGGTGCTGCTGTCCAGCCACGACCTGCTGGAGATTGCCGATTTCAAAAAGCACCTCTCGCCGGCGGCCGGCGGAGCATCCTCCCGGTCCTTGCCCGAAGTAGGGGCCATGACACTGGAAGAAATGGAAATGGAGATGATCCGCAAAGCCCTGGCCTACCACCAGAACAAATTTTCCGAAGCAGCCAGAGCCCTGGGCATCACCCGGTTTGCCCTGTACCGCAGGCTGGAAAAGTACGGCATTGCATTTGACCCCAAAAGCTGACCCCCGCTATGACCCTCCGCCTGAAATATATCCTCTTTGTCGTTTTCCTGCACCTCGTCATCCTGCTGCTGACCTTCAAACTGCTGAGCGAGAACAAGGTCTTGTTTGTTGCCTCGGAGGTGTTTCTCCTGGCATCCCTGTATTTTTCCTTCCGGCTGTACCGAAGCTTTATCGAGCCCTTGCGCGTTTTGCTGGCCGGGGTGGAGGCTATCCGATCGCAGGACTTTACGGTTAAGTTCCGGAAAGTTGGCCGAAAAGAGCTGGACCAGCTGATTCAGGTGTACAACGACATGATCGATCATCTTCGGAAGGAGCGCACCCAACTGGCCGAGCAGCATTTTTTCCTGGAAAAGCTCCTCCATGCGCTGCCTGTCGCTGTGATTCTGATGGATTATGACGAGCGGATTTCGGATTTGAACCCGCAGGCTGCCGCCTTGTTCGGCGTCGGGAACCGGCCGGTTCGCGGCCTCCGCATCCGGGAACTCCCGCATCCGTTAGCCCCGCTGCTCGACGGGATCCCGGAGGGAGGGGCTCAGTCTATTCAGGTCAATGGGGTGGAACGGTATAAAGCGCAGCGGTCTTTTTTCATGGACCGGGGCTTCAAACGGCAGTTTATGCTGGTGGAAGAGTTAACAGCAGAAATGCTGGAGACGGAGAAACGATCGTACGGAAAAGTGATCCGGATGATGGCTCACGAAGTCAATAACTCGATTGGTCCGGTGAATTCCATCCTGGACTCCACGGCCAGGCATCTTCAAACACTCGCCATGGAGGAGGACCGGTTTGTAGAGGCGCTGGAGATCGCCATGGCCCGAAACGAGCGTCTGAACCAGTTCATGCGGCGCTTTGCCGACGTGGTCCGGCTGCCGGCGCCCCTGTATGAAAACAAGAACGCCGGGGAATTGATCGGCGGGTTAAGCGCTATGTTCTCCCTTATGGCCCAAGAGAAAGGCGTAACCCTCAGCCTCCAGATAGAAGAAAGAGAAATCGTAAAAAAACTCGATCCCTCCCAGGTAGAGCAAGCGGTCCTGAACATCCTGAAAAACGCGCTGGATGCCTGCCAGGCGGGGGATCAGATCCGGATAGAGGTATCTGCCCGGCAACTAAAAGTCAGCAACAACGGCGCGCCAATACCGGAAAGCGTGGGGCAGCACCTGTTCACCCCTTTTTTCAGCACCAAGCCCGACGGTCAGGGGATTGGGCTGACCCTCACCCGGGAAATCCTCCTCCAGCACGGGTGGAAGTTTGCGCTGGAAACCCAAAGCGATGGCTGGACGGAGTTCCGCATTTGGTGGTAACTCCGCGCGTTGCTTTTTTACCCATCCATGACAAGCGCGCGGCAACCCTTTTCCCGGGGATGCGTTAGCTTTGCAGTTTATCTAAATACCATGCCCATGCCGCAGGAACATCCCTCTCCTATCTCCCGCACCCGCTCCGCTCAATTGTTTGAACAAGCCAAAGCCGTTTTTCCGGGCGGAGTGAGCTCGCCGGTGCGGGCCTTCAAATCCGTAAACGGCCCGCCGCTTTTTATCGTAAAGGGCGACGGCTGCCGGATCACCGACGCGGATGGAAACACCTTCGTCGATTTCTGCGGGTCGTGGGGTCCTCTTATTCTGGGGCACAACCACCCGGTCGTACGCGAAGCCATTCTGGAGGCGGTGCACAACGGGACGTCCTTTGGGGCGCCTTCGCTGCCTGAACTGGAGCTAGGCGAACTGATCGTCCGCAACAACCGGTTTGTGGAAAAAATCCGGTTCGTCAGCTCCGGCACGGAAGCGGTGATGTCGGCGATCCGCCTGGCCCGGGGCGTTACGGGCAAATCCAAGATCATCAAATTTGAAGGGTGTTACCACGGGCACGTGGACTCGCTGATGGTGAAAGCGGGGTCCGGGCTGGCTACCTTCGGCGTCGGCACTTCCGCCGGTATCCCGGAGGCCTTTGCAAGGGAAACACTCGTCCTTCCGCTCAACGACGACGCCCTCGTGCAGGAAACCCTGGAACGCCATAGCCACGAGATCGCCGCGATCATCATCGAACCCATTCCTGCCAACAACGGCCTCCTGCTCCAGCACGCTGCTTTTCTGGAAGCGTTGCGGCGCTTAGCGGACCAGTACCAGGCGCTGCTGATCTTCGACGAGGTGATCTCTGGATTTCGGGTGGGTATTGAGGGCGCTGCTGGATATTTTAATATCCGGCCAGACATCGTGACCTACGGCAAAATCATCGGCGGAGGCATGCCGGTTGGAGCTTATGGCGCCAGCAAGGAGTTGATGGGCCATGTAGCGCCCGATGGGCCGGTATACCAGGCTGGCACCCTCTCCGGCAACCCGGTGGCGATGGCGGCAGGCCTTGCTGCGTTGAAGCAACTGCTCCAGCCCGGTTTTTACGAGGCGTTGGAAGAGAAAACGAACCGGTTTACCGGCGCCATCGAGACGCATTGCAGGGAGCAAGGGTATCCGGTCCGCTTCCCGCATATTGGCTCCATATTCTGGGTTTCGTTCTCCGAGTCCTCCATTCGTTCTGCCGAAGAAATCGATCCGAAGCGAATGGACGATTTCAAAGCCCTTCACCAGACCCTCCTCAACCGCCAGATTTACCTCGGTCCTTCCGGGTATGAAGTAGGATTTGTATCCGCCGCGCACACAGAAGCGGATCTGGAATGGGCTGCACGGGCATTTTGCGGGGCACTGGATGAAGTTTTTATGGTAGATTAGCACTTGTACATGGAAGACCGCCGGAATATTCAGTTGCGCTTGTTGTCATTTGTCGTGATCGCTTATATGCTGATGGCGTTCACGTGGTGGTCTGTTTTGCTGTTTACCAAGAACAGGGATGCGTTTATGCCAAAGCGGGACCTGATCAAGATCGGCTTGATTGCCCAGGGGATTGTGCGGACCGACGAAGCATTTTTAGAAACCGAAATCTACCAAACCCTGCAGCGCCGGTACCGGAATCAGGAATGGATGATCCTCGGGGAGGCCTCCGTTTTTGTGCTGAGTCTCGTCATGGGGATTTGGTTCATCAACCGGGGTATCATAAGGAGATCGTCGCCGGACAAACCCGGCGCAATTTCCTGCTGTCGATCACACACGAACTCAAATCCCCGCTGGCCTCCATCCGGCTGGTGCTGGAAACCGTCCTCAAACGCGATCTGGACCGGCCCCAATTAGAAAAACTGGGCAATAATGCCCTGAAAGAAACGGACCGCCTGACCCATCTGGTCGACGACCTGCTGCTGTCCGCCAAACTCGAGACCGCCTACCAGCCCTACCGGGAGAAGGTCAATCTACCAGAGTTGCTGCTGGACACCATCCAAAAGCTTCAGGATAAATACCCCCATGCCGTATTTCAATATGCCATCCAGCGGGAAATCCCGGCCTGGTACGGGGACAAGCTGGGGTTTACCTCTATAGCGCTGAACTTGCTGGAAAACAGCGTCAAGTACTCCTCCGAAAAGCCTGTTATCGCCGTCCGGCTGGCCTACCAGGAACGCCCTGCTGGGTTCACCCTGGCCGTAGCGGATGAAGGGGCAGGCATTCCCGACCGGGAAAAAAGGAAAGTATTCCAAAAATTCTACCGCATCGGCCACGAAAATACCCGCAAAACCAAGGGCACCGGGTTGGGGCTTTATATTGTCGATCAGATCGTCAAGGGCCCATAACGGGCGGATTAGGGTAGAAGACAACCACCCCAGGGGTACGGTGTTTTCCTTGTTCCTCCCGGAATCCTGACCAGTAGTTGCTTTGCCCGTTCTTCTCCCAGAAGGGCCTCGCCAAACCGGCGGATAAATTCCGCTAAAGAAACCGTAATTTAGCCCGGAAAAGAAAATGAATGCGTTATGCGGATTTTGCTCGTCGAAGATGAAGAGAACATACGCGAGGTGATCACCCTCAACCTGGAGATGGAAAACTACGAGGTGATCCAGGCCGCTTCGGGCAGGGAGGCGATCCGTCTGTTCAACGAACAGCATTTTGATCTGCTCATTCTGGACGTCATGCTGCCGGAGATGGACGGGTTTCAGGTTTGCGAGCAGATCCGGCTTACGAATATGGACGTGCCGGTGATCTTCCTAACGGCAAAAGACACGGCTGCCGACCGGATTGCCGGGTTAAAGCGGGGCGCCGACGATTACCTGACCAAACCGTTTGTGCTGGAGGAACTGCTGCTCCGGGTGCAGAATCTGATCCGCCGAAGCAGCAAAGCTCCGGCCAACACGCCAGAGGTATTTGAATTCGGGGGCAACCGGATCAATTTTATCACGTACGAGGCGGACGGCGTATTGGGTAAATTTTTGCTGACCAAAAAAGAAGCCATGCTGCTCAAGCTGCTGATCGACCGCCGGGGCGAAGTCGTATCCAGGCAGCAAATCCTGCAATCGGTATGGGGATACGATGTATTTCCCAGCACCCGCACGATTGACAACTTCATCCTGAAGTTTCGGCGCCATTTCGAGCAGGACTCCCGCAACCCGGTGTATTTTCACTCCATCCGAGGCGTGGGATACAAATTTGCAGGATAGGGCAGGAAACAAAAAAGCGGACCTCCTGCCGGAGGCCCACTCAAACATCCTTTAACCATTACTCTTTACATCCTATTCGGATTTTTTCTTCCGGCGGGTCTTGAAGATTTCTACCAGTTCTTTTTCCTTCAGGAAGCCAAATTCCTGGAAAGCGGAAGAAACAAACCGCTTGATATCCTGATAATCTTTTCCTCTTTTGTCGGTATAATAAACCAGCATGCGCTGGAGGTAGTCCATCGAGAGTTCTTTCAGATCCTGATTGAACTGCTGGTTGACAAAAATACCCATATAGACGGGGAAAAGTTTGCAAATTTCAATGTAATCCGGGTAGGCACTCTCCTCCAAATGGCGGATAAATTGCTCAAAATAATGCCGGATGGTCAGGCGCAGGCACTCGTTAATGGAAGAAAGCCCTTCGTGCTGGTTGTAAAATACTTTAACGGCTTCCTGTACCTCGGGTTGGATATATCCCTGTTGGTGGATCGCGTCGGTGAGCTTATAGTAGGCGCTGAGTTCATCCGGATAGGATTTGTCTGCCAGTTCCGACATGCGGTTGTCCTGGGCAGGGCCTAGCTCCATCGGATCGGGAAGATGATGGAGCTCCAAAAGGAATTCCAGGAAAGCCGCCGTAAAGTTGGGCATAGACGACCGGACCTGTTGAAAAACGGCAGCGAGCGCCTGGCGCTCCTCGCTTCCTTTTTCAAAATACATGGCATAGATCATCATGATCTGGAGATGCTCCTTCGTGCCCTGAAATTCTTTATTTTCTACAAAAGAAGCGACAGGAACAACGAGGCTGGCATTATCCGCTTTAATGCTTGCGCGATAGAGGAGGAAGTTTTTCAGGGAAGAAAAAAACACCGGGAGTTCGGTAGCGGTTTCCGGGAATTCCGCCGTTTGGAAATTGTCGTTGCGAAACTGGTTGTTGTACCGTTGGTATCCATGCACCCGTTCCGGAAGGCGGCGGAATTTTTCCAGCACCTGGCTTTGGAGAAAATAGCGGATGCGTTTATTGGGGATGCTGTTGATCAGGTTGGTGATCCAGATATCGCTGCTCAAAGCGAAGCCGATCTGGATCGATTGGCCGATACGTTGCTTCAGGATCTCAAAGTTGGTCGAGTTGCAGATCGCCATCAGGACCTCTTTGAAGTGTTCCTGGGAGCGGACATAGTGGTACTGGTCGTTGAGCTCTCCGCGCAGAACCGCATATCCGAGAATTTTGGGGAGGAACAACCCTTCGAAGGCGGGGTCCAGCAGGACGAGTTCAAACGGGATAATTTGAAGCGGGTTCTCTGCGGCTACGCGGTTGTACAGAAGGCCGATTTGCGGTTCAAAGGCTTCTTTGAGCCGGTTATAGTCTTCTTCCTCCTCCGATTCTAGGTATTTCGCAAGATCCTCCGACTCCTGGATTTCCCCGGCGAGCGCCTCAAGTTCTTCCAGATATTCCTGCTCGAGTTCGTACATGGTTTGCCATTTTAAAGGCGAACCTGATAGTACGTTTTCGGGTACTACCAGGTTCCGCAATATGATCTTAAAATAATCGTGTAGCCTTAATCCCGTAAAAATAGGAAATCGGAAAAAGAAATCCTATTCCACGCTACAGGAAATATGCCAGAAATTGTATCCTGGCTGGCGCGGGCCGTTACGCTTCCGGTTCCGTGCTACCTTCCGGAGCTGCTTCTGCAGCTGCTTCTTGCTCGCCGGCAGCTTCTGCTACCGGAACCTCCTGGACTTCTTCGACGGCGGGGGCCTCTTCAACGGCAGGCGCTACCGCCGCAGCTTCTTCAACAACGGGAGCGGCAGGGGCGGCGATCTTCACCGGCGCCGTTCCATTTACAGCCGCAAAGAAGTCGGCTTTCTCCTGCGCCGTCTGCAGGGCGCGGGCTGCGATACGGGCTTCTTTGGTATCGATCCATTCCTTGTGCTTGACTTCTGCCTCTTCGATCGTCATCGCTCCTTTTTGCACGCCGCGCATGAGGTGCTTTTGTAGAAAATGCCTTTGAAACGCAGGATGGCCCGGGCGGTATCGGTCGGCTGGGCGCCTTTGGTAATCCAGTCATAGGCTTTTTCCCGGTCGATATCGATGGTCGCCGGTTTGGTCATAGGGTTGTACGTCCCCAAACGGTCGATATAGCGGCCATCGCGGGGAGCGCGGGAATCCGCTACAACAATCTGATAGAAAGGCGCCTTTTTACGGCCCATTCGCTGCAACCTGATTTTTACAGCCATGTCATGTTAAAATTTAATGCGGTTTAACCATACCCGCTTCCTTTGCCAAACAAACAGCGGGTTTTTAACGGGGAGCAAAGATAGGTTGTTTTGCGAAATAATGAAAGGGAATGCGAAAAAATCATCGCACTAAGCCGGGGACAGGGCCTTACCGGTGCGGATGCTCGATGATTTCCGTCGATTCCGAGCGCCAGATGATCGGTACGCCCATTTTATGGAGCAGAAAAAGCGCCAGAACGACCAATACCAGCAAAATCAGCACGCGTTGAGCAGACCACCGGGCGCCCCCGGACGAGGAAGGAGATGCTTTTTGGGCCATGGGTTAGTAAGGTTAAAAATCGAACCGGAACCGGAGATTGAT
This sequence comes from Haliscomenobacter sp., assembly GCA_016713275.1. Lineage (GTDB taxonomy): Bacteria > Bacteroidota > Bacteroidia > Chitinophagales > Saprospiraceae > JADJPL01. The sequence continues at coordinate 368,496 of JADJPL010000003.1, read as the reverse complement.
CCGCCTCGATGTCAGGTAATTGGGGATAGCATACTGCTGTTCAAACACCGTTTTGATCCAGGTGTTGCCGGCCTGGTTTTGCACCTGCATCAGGTTAAAGACCTCCAGGCTCGTCCAGGCGCTGCGGGTAAACCGGAATAAATGGTTGGGATGCTTGGAGGCGGATAGGTTGCGATCCCACAACAACAAGGAAAAACCAATATCCACCCGGTGGTACGGATCAAACCGGTAGGTGTTCCGGAAAACGGTATTGTTTCCGCGAAGCCCAAAAGGAAGCCCGGTACCCACCGTAAAATTCAGGTGCATTTTAAAGTTCTCGTTCCGGGGCAGGTAATCCTGGAAAAACACCGAAAGCGTCATCAGTTGGTCGGTTGGGCGGGGGACGTAGTCCACCTCCGTAGCCTCCTCCTGGCCAATTTCCCTTTGCAGGTGCTGGACGCCTTTCAGGCGCTCCCGGGCCTGGAGGAAAGACAAATTGATCCAGGATTCTGCACCGGGCACAAATTCGCCGTTCAGGCGCATGTCCAGGCCGGCCAGGTACCCCGAAGCGTCGTTTTCGCCGGAATACCGGATGCGGACGTTCTCGATCTCGTAGGAGACCAGGTCCCACAAGCTTTTATAATATACCTCGGAAATGAACCGGAATTTCTTGGGGTTGAATTTTCCCAGATTGAAATCGTACGTGATGCCTCCGACGAGGTGAACGGATTTCTGGGCCGACAGTTGGGTATTCACGCTACCATCCGGACGGCGCATCTCGCGGTAGAAAGGAGGCTGAATGTACAACCCGCCCGCCAAGCGGTAGGAAATATCCTTGTTTCCCTTAAGCGGCTTGTACAGCAACTGGGCTCTGGGCGCTACGAAGAACTCCTCATTCAGGCCCTAGGAACTTGCCCGTACGCCGACCGACAGGCGCCATTCGTGCCGGGCGTCGTCGCGGTAGGTGTAGGTATTTTGGAGGTAGGCGCTTATGCGGGACGACAGGAGCGTGTTGCGGGTTTTTAGCACGCTGAACAGCAGCAGTTGGTCGGGGTCGTTGGGCAGGGAATAGCCGGCGGAGTCGAGCCGTTCCCATTCGTTGATGCGGTCTTCGATAGATTCCCGCTGGTATTTAACGCTCCACTGAAGGAAATGGCTGGCGGTAGCCTCGCTGGCGGTGGGGCTCGTCTGGATTTCCCAGCCGCCTTTGTGCTCCAGGTTCCAGGTGCGCAGATCGAGGTAATTCCGGACATATTGTTGCTGGGTGCCTACCCCCAGTTCGGCCACTACCTCGCCGAATTCCCCGCTGCCGAGGCTGCTTTCAATCTGCCGGAGGCTGTAATCGCCGTTGATATCGAAGCGCTCGTTTTCGTCCGACCGGAAGTCGGACGCCAGGAACTTGAGAAAGAAAGGGTTTCGCTTTTTATCGGGAAGGTAGGTCAGCGAAATGCCCCCCATGCCGGTAGTGAAGTCGTCGACTTCCTGCCCTTCAAACACTGTATATAACTGTAGCGCAAAATTGACCAGTCCAAACGCCGTGCTTCGGGTGGAAGGGCTAAACCGGTACATCGAGCGGTTGAGGTTGCCCAGGAGGCCGATTTGCAGATCATGGCTGATATCGTAGGTAAGGTATGCCTGGAGGTCGGTGAAATTAGGGGTATACTCTCCTTCCACATCCAGGGTGCCAAGCAGGTAGCGCGTGGTTTTATAGCGGGCGCCGACCAGGTAACGGAACTTTCGGAAGGAGTTTTTCCCAACGGGCAAGCTCCCTTCGACATGCGCCGAACCGCCCAGCAAACTAAACCCAACCGAAGCCTTCAGGCTGTCGGGCAGTTTGTACTTGATATCCAGCACGGACGACAGCTTATCTCCGTACCGCGCCTCAAACCCACCGGAAGAGAAGGACAGATCCCGGATCAGATCGATGTTGGGGAAACTCAGCCCCTCCTGCTGCCCTGCGCGGATCAGCTGGGGGCGATAGATTTCAAAATCGTTGACGTAGACCAGGTTTTCGTCGTAATTCCCGCCCCGGACGTTGTATTGGGAGCTCAGTTCGCCCCCGGTGCCCGTGCTGGCGCCCAGGGCGATATGCGGAAGGAGGCTTTCCAGATTTCCGGTCGTGGTAGGGATCAGTTTTAACTGCTCGACTCCTTCCCGCACCATGCCTGCCCCTTCAATCCGGCTTTCCGTCACGATGATCTCGAGATCAGAATCCAAAGGCGCCATTTGAACATCGATCTGGATGCGGGACCGATCGGGCAGCGCTTTGACCGTAACCGGAGATTCTTTGAATCCGATACGCGTAAACACCAGAACAAAATCTTTTCCGGCGGGGACCGACAAGCTGTACCGGCCGTTGACCGCCGATTCCGTAGCGATGTTGGTACCTTGTACGTAGATCGTGGCGTAATCCACCGGATTGCCGGTATTGGCATCGGTCACCAAACCGCTGACGGAGGCTTTTTTATCCTCTTGAGCATGCAGGACGGCGCCGATCAGGCAGGCGAAGAACAAAAGGAGAACGCGTGTTGGATTCATGGGATTCAACGAGGTTGAAAGAAAGTTAAAACCGGAGCGTTTCGATTCCGATAGATTTAAGCTGGCGAACGGCTTCCCTGGGGTTCGGAGCGCCGAATACGCTGCTTCCGGCCACCAGGACATTGGCGCCGGCCTGCAGGAGCGTTTCCGCATTGTGCAGCCCCACCCCTCCGTCGATTTCGATCCGGGTAGGCGTTTGGTAAGCCAGGATCAATTCTTTTAAGCGGCGCACCCGGGGAATAGTTCGGGGGATAAACTTCTGCCCCCCAAAACCGGGATTCACCGACATGATACACACCAGATCCGTCAACTCCAGAATATCCTCCAGGACCTCAACGGGCGTGTGCGGGGTCAGCGCCACGCCGGCTTGGGCGCCGGTAGCTTTGATCTGTTGCAGGGTGCGGTGAAGGTGGGGACAGGCTTCGTAATGGACGGTAATCACATCGGCGCCCGCAGCCCGAAACGCATCGATGTACCGCTCCGGTTCCACGATCATGAGGTGAACGTCGAGCGGTTTTTGGCATAATTTCCGGGCGGCTTCAACAACCAGCATGCCAAAGGTGATGTTGGGCACAAAACGCCCATCCATGACGTCCAGGTGGAGCCAGTCCGCTTCGCTTTCGTTCACCATTTGAATTTCTTCTGCCAGACGGGTAAAATCGGCAGCCAGCAAGGAAGGAGCAACTAAGTGGTTAGGCAAGGCCATGGCATGTGGTTCGTTGTCCTTTACAGGGAGGTATTCCGGAAGGAGCAGCCACGCAAAAAAATGAATTCATAAAACACAGATAATGAATGGGGCGCGCAAAGATTGTTCGGATTGTTAACTAAAAAAGGCTGCACCTTTCAGCAAAATGCGTTACATTTACAGCGCTTGAGATGGCCAAAAATAAAAAAAACCGGCTAGGTTCCCTAACCGGCTTTCCAAAAAGAGCTTTGAGAGGCTATCTACATACCACGGGACCCCTCTTTTGGCGTCCCTAAAAAAATTTCATGAGATTACAATCTGCTTTCTTGCTCGTGGGATTACATCGCGCTTGCGAGTCGTTGTTCATGTAGTTTGTTAGTAGTAAATCGTCTTATCGTCTTCGTCAATTCCTTTTGACATTACAAAAGTGTAGCTTTTCCGCCCCCTTATATAGTACATTTTTTTTAATTACTGAATTCATTCATCTTGCTATTTTTTTCACAAATACTTGTTTTTCAATTTTTTAATTATCTTTTTTTAGTTGAAATCTTTTAAAAAAAGATTTTTTTCTTCTCGGGCACAACATATTTTTATTTCCCACAACTGATAATCTAATCCATTCCCAGGCCCGGCAATGCCTTTCCAAGCGCTTCAGAAGTCTCTCCATGCCAGGCTTTTGCTGATTTTATGCATAACCCAAACCCGCTTTGGTCGTATAACTACCTATTTAAATCAGTCGCCTGCTTTCGGTTTCGCCAGAAGTTATCTCAAACCCATAGAATGCTGTTTAATCCGCAGTTGGGGAAAGACTGCCCACCCCCTGAAAAAGGTTTTGAGATGCCTTCTGTACCGAATGTGTTTTTTTTGAGGGAAGGGCTTGACATTTTGATAAGATTCATACTAATTTTGGGCCATCAAAATGTCCGCTTGCGAACATTTAAGACAAAAAGAGCAAAAAGGCCTCCCCTACTGCCGCGTCCGATTAATACCAAAGGCAATTTACCCTTTGATTTGAACACCCCATTCAGCGATTGCCCGAACGGCGTCTCTGGATAACAACTTCATGGAGCATGACCCTTTACCGGACCATCCAGGCTGCCTGGATTCTTTTGTTTTTTTTCGCGGTTGGATGCCAACCTGCCGGAAAGAAAAGCCCGATTTCCGCAGAGGGCGAAGCGCTGGTGGCGGAAAGCGCCAAATTAGCCTGCGAGCAAAAAACGCTTGGCGTTCAGCTGAAGGCATTGTGGGATAGCGTGGCGGTGGCGTTGGACCAAAAACTACCGCCAGACATGCCGGCAGACGAACGCAGGAACATGCTCGCCGTTCGAAACACCAGCCTGATCCAGATGTTTGAGGTGTATTCCGAACTGGATACCGTTATCCACAGGCTGGTAGAACAGGCCGGGGATCAGGACGTCGCCCTCGCCCTCCGGCTAAAAGAAAATCAGAACCGGATACAAGAACACGAAGAGGTGATAGGCCGTTTCCTGTCCGGGATCAAAGACGAGAAAGAGGCTGCAGTTTGGACCAAAAGACTGACCGAAGCGAAACATACCTCCTGTGAATGATCTCTGAAATACACCTTGGTCCTTTTGAAGGGGTATCCAGTTACCGCTGGAGGCGACTCGAATTACCTGCTAGTTGTTAGTATGCCAATTATTATATTCCACCTTTTTCAAACAAATCTAATCCTATGAAAACTGTTTTTACCCATTCCCTGAAAGCCGCCTTTGTAGTGATGCTGGCTTTAGCGGTGTTCTCCGGTTGCCAGCGGGACGAAGACCCTACGGTCACCCTTGATTCGCCGGAAGATTACAGCAACGAAGTGGCGGTTAAATGGAATACCACCTTATTAAATCTGGAACGGTTCACCCCAGGTTACCGCCCTCCCGTATCCGCCCGGAACATCGGGTACATAAATCTCGCGGCGTTCGAATCCATCCAGCCCGGCATGGAGGACAAGTACAATTCATTCGACGGGTTTTTCCCTGGTCTGGATGTTCCCGAAGTGGAGGAGGGACTCACGTACCACTGGCCGACGGTGTTAAACGCCACTTATGCCCGCATCATGACCCATTTTTTCCCTACGGCGCCGGCCGCGCAGCTGTTTGAAATTTTTCGTTTGGAAAGCGATTTCAACGACGCGTTTCGCAATGAGATTTCCAATGAACTCTACGTTCGTTCGGTGGAGTACGGCCGGCGGGTAGCCGATGCGGTGTACCATTGGTCGGCCACCGACAAGGCTGGGCACGAAGGCTACCTCCACAACAACGACCCCACCTATACCCCGCCTGCCGGCCCCGGGTTGTGGCAGCCTACGTATCCGGACTTTGCTCCCGCCCTGCTGCCCCGATGGGGAAGTGTGCGGACGTTTGCCGCCGATGCCTCGGATATCGTGCCCAATCCGCTTCCGATGTCTACCTCGCCAGGAGCGCCCATTTACCAGCAGGCAGTGGAAACCCAGCGCCTCGTCAACCAGATCAAAGCAGGCGAAAAGTATGAAGACCGCTGGATCGCCGATTTCTGGAGCGACGATTGCCCCATTTTGACCTTCACCCCGGCAGGCCGGTGGATTGCCGTAGCCAACCAGGCGATAGAGAATAACCGCGCCAACCTGGCGCTCGCCGTGGAAACCTATGCCCGGGTCGGTATGGCCATCGCAGACGCCGGCATTCGCTCATGGGGCGAAAAGTACCGCTTCAACGTGGAGCGGCCGATCGATTACATCCGCCGCGTGATGAACGATCCCAACTGGAATACCGTCATGTGCCCAGATGGTTCCGGGCAATTTTTCACTCCGCCTTTTCCTGCTTACCCTTCCGGCCACGCCACCTTTGGCGCCGCCGCTGCCGAAGTGCTGACCGCTCTTTACGGGAACACCCCTTTTACCGACCGCTGCCACGAAGGGCGTACCGAATTCCTCGGCAATCCCCGGCAGTTTGATCACTTCTACGAGATGGCAGAAGAAAGCGCGTACTCCCGCATCCCCATTGGCGTGCACTTCCGCATGGACTCTGAAGCCGGCCTTGGCTTGGGGTATCGGGTAGGAAGGAAGATCAACGACCTGCCCTGGAGGAAATAGGCGTAAGGCAAAGGGCGTAAGGCGTAAGGCATTTACGCCTTATGCCCTTTGCCTTACGCCCAAAAGGCGCTGCAACCGAAACCGCAGCGCCTTCAACGCACTCATGAGATTATAAACGTCCTAACCTGGCTCGATGGCCAGCATACTTTCGGGGATCCTTCCTTTCGGGGAAGGAACGCACATGTGAGGATTACCGTTGTTAGTAGTTTCTTGAGGGGAAGCCCGGTTAAGATGTACCTCACCGAGTGCATCCGATAGTGTTTCATTGTGATAACCTGACAAAGGTGCTACAAAAACAGATCAGCATAAGTACATTTTCATTATTTTCTGGAATGAAAAAAATTATTTATTTTTATCCAATAAATTGGTTTACAAAAAAATAAGATCATCGATTCATTCCATTTTTCATGAAGGAGAGCAAACTTTTTAAATATATTGCGGCGCTTCCTGGCAAGGAACAAGAAAAATTCAGGCAGTTTGTATTTTCTCCCTACATCAACCAGCACCAAAAAACCCAGGAACTGTTAGATCATGCTCTAAGGAGGATTTCGGCAGGAAAAGCCCCCCTTTCTGCGGAGAAGTTGTTTGCCAAGCTTTTTCCGGGAGAACCCTTTGAAGAACAACGGCTGCACAACCTGCTGTCCGGCCTGAAAAAACTCTTGCTGCGCTTCCTCGCCTGGGAAGAGCTGGAGAATAAACCATTCCAGCAGGAAGTTCTGGCCATCGAGGGGAGCCACCGGAGAAACCTTTTCGACCTGTTCTCCAACCGGACCAAACTGCTGAACAAAAAGCTGGAGGCATACCCTTTCCGGGATGACCAGTACTACCACGCCCGCTACCAGCTGAATGTCATTTCGGGATACCATGCCGGCACCTTCGGGGAACGCGCCAAAACCAGGGACATTTTCCAGACGATGCTCGACCACCTCGACCGCTATTATCTGGTCGAGAAACTCCGGCATGCGTGCCATCTGACGGCGCATTCTATCCTGTTTGCCGTCCATTATGACTTTTCCTTTCTGGATACCATCCTCTCCAAACTCTCGGAAGGGCCGGAGCAGTATACCCAGGATCCGGATCTGGATACCTATTATACGATCCTTCTAAGTTTGCGGGAGGAACAATCCGATGCCCATTACCTGCATCTGAAGGCGTTGCTCCGGGAGAAGTTCGATCGCTTATCCCCGGCAGCCAAAACCGACCTGTACGGGTTTGCGAATAACTACTGTATCCGAAAGATCAACGCCGGGAACAGCGACTATCAGGTAGAGTTGTTTGATCTGTATAAACAAGGCCTTGACCGGGGGCTTCTGGTCGTCAACGGCCATCTCTCGGAATGGGATTACAAAAACATTGCAACCCTGGGCTGCAGCCTCAAGGAATTTGAATGGACCGAACAATTCCTGGAGGCCTTCCAGGAAAAACTCCCTCCAAACCGCCGGGAAAACGCCTACAACTACAACCTGGCCAACTTGTACTACAATAAAAAAATGTACGACCGGGTGCTCTCCACCCTGTTCCGGGTGCAGTTTACCGACGTGAAGTACCATCTCAATACCACCTTTTTTAATCTTGCGCACCTATTTTGCCAAAGGAGATACCGAAGCCCTCATGTCCCTCCTCGAAACCTTCCGCCTGTACATCCTGCGCAACCAACAGATTCCAGCAACAGAGAAAAAGGGATATACCAATTTTCTGGGCCTTACCCGAAAACTGGTCAACCTGAAACTTCAGGGGCCGGTTTATTCCAAAACCCCCATGAATGAGCAGTTACAGGCCCTGCGAAAAAAGATCGAGGAAAAAGACAACGTCATTAACAAATACTGGCTCCTGGAGCAATGCAGGGAATAGACGGTTGACGGGGGACGGTTGACGGGGACGGGGGACGGGGGGACGCAGTACGTATTTGTCCCTGCATTAAACCGAAACTGTTCAAAAAACCCGAAGGAGACTGTGAGGGCTGTTCAAAAAACCCTGGTTCGAGGCTCTGCCCCTGGTTCGAGGCTCCGCCCAATGCTGTCTGGAACCTGTTCAAGAGGTAGAAAAAAGTGGAACCTGTTCGCCGGAATCCTCAGATTCCGTGCGGAACTATCCGCCGGTCCCCTGACCGGCGTTCCTAATTTTATGGCTCACTGACGGGTTCCAGACAGCATTGGGCTCTGCCTCGGACCCACTCTAAGTGGAGGCTCTGCCTCCAACCAGACTTTCCGGACGCAATCCAATACCCCTTTTAGCAGGATCGCAAACCAAGAAGAGGTTATACACCCTTTTTTGAACAATCCACCGTCCACCGTCCACCGTCCACCGTCTACCGTCCACCGTCTACCGTCCCCCGTCTACCGTCCCCCGTCCACCGTCCCCCGTCTACCGTCTAAACTCCCGGTGTACCACCTGCCCGGGCTCCAGGATAGGTAAGCGCTTGAAGCGCAAGGCCAGCTGGACGGTAGCCAGCACGTCTTTTTCGCAATATAAGGCGATGCGGGGCAGGTCGTTTTCTTCCCAATAGACTCTTCCGACCTGGCTGCCGTCGATGTCCTCTTTGGGGGAGGGGAAGTCTAAAAGCGCCGCCAGCAATTTGAGGGAGGTATAGCTTTTCCTGTCCCCAAATTTCCAATGCTCCATGGTGTCCAGGAGGAATTTGGTTTCCCAGGGTTTTTTGCTGCTCAGGTCCAGCAAATTGGGAAAAGGGAGGCGGTGCACCACCATGCGCCGGCAGATATAGGGCACGTCGAATTCCTTGATATTGTGCCCGCAAAGATAGTGTTTGTTGGGGTCGAAGTAGGATTTGCGGAGCAGGTCGGAAAAATCGCGGAGGATGGCGCCTTCGTCGTCGCCGGCAAACGATTTTAGGACGACGTGAACCTCCTCGTTTTCTTTTACTTTTCGCAACACACCGACGGAGATGCAGATGATTTTCCCGAATTCCGCAAAAATCCCGGCGCGGTCGCGATAGGCTTCGGCCCAGGCTTCCGGTCCGGGGATCGCATCGGCAGGCACAAAAGATTTGGCTTTAATCTGCCAGAGATCCTGAAAGTGTTCCGGCATATCCTCATAATTCCGGTAGCGGAAACCGTTTCAATGTCCAGGAAAAGTACCTGCGTTAAATCTACCTGTTCCATATTGGAAAATTTAAGTAAATGGCATTGGGCAAAAAAAAGCGGAAAGGAACAATTTACCCCTTTTTTTTAACGTTCAATCGCCAAAATAGGTCAACCAAATCTAAAACATTATGACAGTCACAACAACCAGCTCTGGGAGCAACCCTCAAAAAACGTTATTGATCGTAGCCGGCGTGATCATCGTTGCGCTTTTAGCTCTTAACGTATATCTCTGGGTGAACAAAAATAGCCAATCCAAGCAGAACGACCAACTCAGCGAAAAACTGGACGAAACCGAAAAGGTACGCGCTGAACTGGAAAAAGAATACTACCAGGCCCTCACCGACCTCGAAGCCATGAAAGGCAGCAACGCCGAACTCAATGCCCTGATCGAGCAGAAAGAGGTGGAACTGACCAACCAGAAAAATCAGATCGAGGGGCTGCTGCGCAACAAAGGCGACCTGTCCAAAGCCCGTCAGCAGATTACCAGCCTCAACGCCAAGGTAGAGCAATACCTGGCCGAAATCAATCAGCTTCGTCAGCAGAATGAGCAGCTTGCAACGGAGAATACGCAGCTTTCCGGCCAAAACCAGGAGCTGTCTTCCACGCTTGAGTCGGAACGCCAGACCAACCAGCAGCTTTCCTCTACCCAAGCGCAACTGCAGACCGAAAAAGAGGAACTGGAAAAGACCAAAGAAAATTTGTCGCGCAAGGTCAACGCTGCGTCTGTGGTTAAGGTAAATGACTTGGCCGTCACCGGGTTGGATGCCAAAAATAAGAAAACCCGCAAGTCTAAAAACACCCTTGCGCTGAACATCTGCTTCAATACCGTCGTTAACGAAGTGGCCGAGCCCGGCGTGGAACTCTTCCTCATCCGACTGATCCTTCCTTCCGGCGAAACCATGGCTTTGGACGAACTCGGCTCCGGCGCGTTCGTGAACAATGCCAACGGCGAACAGCTCCGCTATACCCGGGCCAAAGAAGCCGACTACCAGAACAACGTCGCCAAAGTGTGCGCCGACTGGAAACCAGGACAAGCATTCCCGGAAGGGCAATACAAGCTGGAAGTGTATAACAAAGGCTATCTGGCAGGTACGACCTCGTTTTCGCTGAATTAATGATACGCCTGGCTCCACCGCCAGGCTTCCTTACCCCAAAGCCCGAACCGGCAACCCGGTTCGGGCTTTATCATTTTTCTCCATGCGCCTTTTATTATTTAGCTGCCTGGTCCTGATCCACGGCATCGCCTCTGGCCAAGACAGTAGCCTCGTAACCTGGCATTCCCCAACCACCGTCCGCCTCGGCAACGTCCAGGCCGGAGAACGGAAGCAAGCCGTGTTTGAGTTCTCCCATTCGGCGCCCAAGCCCCTAGTCATCGATAATGTTCGCACTACCTGCGGATGCACGGCCCCGGAATGGCCGGAAGAACCTCTGGCCCCGGGCATTCGCCGCCGCATCCGGGTGGTTTTCGAAGGCACGACGCGCGGACCGTTCCGAAGAATGATCAAAGTCTATTTCAGCGGGCAACGCCAGGCCGAGAAGCTTTACCTGGAAGGTTTCGTCGAATAATTTTGGGCTTGCCTCCGAAAAACAAGAATTTGCCCGGGCTAAGAACAGGCCCGATCAAATGCTTCGGAAATTGGAGTTCCGGATTATCTTTACGTCCGCAAAAAGAAAATACTATGAATTTTTGGTTATTTGTTTTGGGGTTGTACCTCCTGATGAGCATTGGTTTGTATCCGGTATTCAAAAAGGCCGGGCAAGCGCCCTGGAAGGCGCTGGTTCCTGGTTTGAATTTCGCGGTTTGGTGCCAGCTCATTGGGCGCAAAGGGCTCCATGCCCTGTGGCTCTTGTTCCCCATCGTCAACATATTCATTTTTGCCGGCATGGCAATCGACCTGGCGCGGTCGTTTCTGAAGTTTGGCTTCGGAGAAAGCGTGCTGGCGGTCGTTGGTGCGCCGTTTTACTTTGCCTACCTCGGCCTGAATGCCAGGGACAAATACGATGGGCCGGTGCTCCAGAAAGAACGCCAGTTCAAAGAGCAATACCTTCAGGCCCAAAAGGAAGGCAATACCCGTCTGTTGGGCAAACTGAACCAGGAAAATCCCTACAAAAAAGGCGCTATACGGGAATGGGTAGAGGCAGTCATCTTCGCGGTGTTTGCCGCTGCGTTTATCCGTATGTTCCTCATCGAAGCCTATGTAATCCCTACGCCGTCTATGGAAGGTTCCCTGTTGGTCGGCGATTTTCTGTTTGTGAGCAAAGCCCATTACGGCATCCGCATGCCCCAAACGGTGGCGATGATTCCCCTGTTGCACAACCGCGTCCCCATGTTCAACCGGGAGTCGTACCTCAAAAAGCCCAGCCTGGATTATCAGCGGCTGAAGCCCCTGGAGCAAATCGATCACAACGACCCGGTGGTGTTTAACTACCCCGAAGGCGACAGCGTGTACGTGTTCCCGGGCAGAACCTGGAGCATCTACGACTTCCGCCGCGGCATCCCCGACCCCATGGTCAACGCGGCGATCCAGAGCGGGCAAAAACCGCTTACCACCCGGCCTTTGGACAAAAAAGACCATTACATCAAGCGGTGCATCGGGCTCCCCGGCGATTCGCTTGAAATCCGGGATCAAAAGGTATATATCAACGGCAAACGAACCCGCCAGCCTAAATACGTTCAACATCACTATACGCTGACAAGCGCCGGCGGCCCCATCAATACCCGCAACTTCGTCAAGTGGGGAATTTCCGAAGACGATCTCCGGGAAAATGCCGGAGACCGCATGCTGCTGATCCTCGACGAGGAACAAAAATCCAGGATTCAGCAAATGGACTCCGGGATCAAAATCGAATCCTTCCCTTATTCCCAGCTCTATTCCTCCCCTACCCACCTCTTCCCGCATGACCCCGCCCACTTCGGAAACTGGAAACTGGACAATTACGGGCCGATCTACATCCCTAAAAAAGGACAAACCGTTACGTTAACTCCGGAAACCATCGCGCTCTACCGCCGCGTGATTCAGGTGTACGAAAAAAATACCCTGGAGGAGCGCAACGGCGCCTTCCTGATCAACGGGAAAGCAGCTGGCAGCTATACCTTCAAACAAAATTATTTCTGGATGATGGGCGACAACCGGCACAACTCCGAAGATTCCCGCTATTGGGGCTTCGTGCCCGAAGACCACGTCGTGGGCAAGCCGCTGTTCATCTGGTTCTCCTCCCATAACGGCATCCGCTGGAACCGGATTTTCACCTCCGCCGACAAGAAATAAGGCGTAAGGCATAAGGTTTAAGGCGACAGGCTCAAGATGAGCCTGTCGCCTTATGCCTTATGCCCCTTACGCCTCACTTCACTTCCGAATAGAGATTGCCGTGGCGGTATTCTTCCAGGACTTTACGCACGGTCTGCGTCAGATTTTTGGGAAGTTTGTCAAGATCGAACCATTCGGCTTCGTTGAACTTATGGGTTTCCCGGGCTTGAAGGTTGCCTTCCCAGCGGTAGGCTTTAAAATACAGAACCACGCGTTGCTGGCCTTTTTTCGCTTTGTGCAAAACGTGAACCAGGCGGAGTTCTTTTTCCTGCAGGATGATCCCGGCTTCTTCATAGGCCTCCCGGATAAGGGATTGGCGCGCCGATTCAAAGGACTCCACCGTGCCTCCTACGAGGGTGTAATTCCCTCCATTCGGCTTGGTTTGCTTCAACAAAAGGATCTGGCCTTTATGGTATAGAATGAGCCGTGCTTTCAGGGAAACACCTCTTTCCATCGTTTTTGTGTTAACTTGTTCTTTGTCTGGCAGGCGCCTCGTTTCGAAGGCTTTACAAAGGTAAAACAATATGAGGTAGAAGGGACCCCACAAATAAAAAGTGCGTAAATTATTTTGAACAAATATTATTTTTGCGAAGAAAACGTACCCTGCCTCACGCCGATCAATCCGGTCAATGCCAACACATTGAAGTACGTTCACCAACCCATGGACAATCCCATCATCCGAAAAAAGTTGCTTCTTCTGGTTTGTTTGGAGGCGGGCTGTTCCGTTTCCGGGTATTGGGTATCTTTTTTTTATTGAAAACCAAGCACATATGATCTACGAGAATGTTCTCGAAACCATTGGCCATACTCCGCTGATCAAATTAAGCCGGATCGCGGCCGACCTCCCTTGTACCGTTCTTGGCAAAGTGGAGTCGTTTAATCCGGGGCAAAGCGCCAAAGACCGGATTGCGTTGTTTATGATCAATGAAGCCGAGCGCAAAGGAAAACTGAAACCTGGAGGGACCATCGTAGAAGCGACTTCGGGAAATACCGGCTTCAGTATCGCCATCGTCAGCGCCCTCAAAGGGTATAGCTGCATTCTCACCTTAACGACCAAAGCCTCGGCAGAGAAAATCGCGCTTCTGGAGTCTATGGGCGCCAAAGTGGTCGTTTGCCCTGCCGAAGTAGAACCCACCGACCCGCGGTCCTACTACTCTCAGGCCGAACGGATCGCCGGAGAAACCCCCAACTCGTTCTACCTCGGCCAAAACTTCAATCTGGATAATGCCGGCGCTCACTACTACACGACCGGCCCCGAGATTTGGGAAGAAACCCAGGGGAAGGTTACTTATTACGTTTGTTGTGCCGGCACCGGCGGAACCCTTTCCGGCACCGCCCGGTATCTGAAGGAAATGAACCCCAAGGTAAACGTCATTGCCGTAGACGCTTTCGGCTCCGTCCTGACGCACTATTTCCAAACCGGCGAATACGATAAAAGCAAAATCAAGCCCTACAAAGTGGAAGGACTCGGGAAAAATATTATCCCGGATAACCTCCACATCCAATACGTCGATCAGTTCGTTCAGGTAACCGATAAAGACAGCGCCTTGCGCACCCGGGAACTGGCCAAAAAAGAAGGCCTCATGGTGGGCTACTCCAGCGGGTCCGCCTTGCAGGCGGTTTTCCAGTTCAAAGACCAGCTGACACCCGACGACGTCGTCGTCGTGCTGTTCCCCGACCACGGCACGAGGTATCTGGGCAAGGTGTTCAACGACGACTGGATGCGCCAGCAAGGCTTCCTGGAAGCAGAACCCGAGAAGCAACCTGTAGCCGTTCCCGCGCCCACAACGCCGGCGCCCCAACCGGCTCAGCCTGCCAAACCCAGCGCAGGGCCCTCTTCCGGAGAAGTTCCGGGGGAAGGTTCTCCTTATCCCTACAGCTATGAGGCGATGAAAAAGCGCTACCGCACCTACTACCGAACCTACCGGATGAAATACAAACGATACCTCCGTGAAGCCAAGGATTCGTTCAAACTCCTGGGCCCCACGGAATAGCCAGCCATGACGTTTTCTGCCAGCGATTTTAAAGCAGCGGTCCTCGAAGGCATTCCGGACGAATTGCCTCCGTTTCAACCCAGGGATGCCCAGGTAAGCCATGCCCCCAAGCGGGATGTGGCCCATGCCTTGTCCCGGGAGGAGCAGTTGTTGGCGGTCCGGAATGCGCTCCGGTATTTCCCCCAGCGCCATCACGCGGTGCTTGCGGGGGAGTTTTGGGAAGAACTCCAGCATTACGGGCGCATCTACATGTACCGCTTTCGGCCTGCATACCCAATGCATGCCCGCCCTGTTGGAGACTACCCCTGCCAAACGCCTGCTGCTGCGGCCATCATGCTCATGATCCAAAACAACCTGGACGTCAAAGTGGCCAAACATCCCCACGAACTGATTACTTATGGGGGAAATGGCGCGGTGTTCCAAAACTGGGCCCAGTACCGGCTCACGATGAAATACCTGGCCGAAATGACCGGCGAACAAACGCTGGTCCTGTATTCCGGCCACCCGCTCGGGTTGTTTCCCTCCTCGCCCTCCGCACCCAGGGTGGTGGTCACCAACGGCATGATGGTGCCCAATTATTCTTCCAAAGACGACTGGAACAAATACAACGCCCTCGGGGTCACTTCCTACGGCCAAATGACGGCGGGGTCTTTTATGTACATAGGCCCTCAGGGCATTGTGCACGGAACCACGATTACCTTATTGAATGCCGGCCGGCTTCAGGGGTTGGGCGCGCAGGATTTGCGCGGCAGCGTGTTTGTCACTTCCGGCCTGGGGGGCATGTCTGGCGCCCAATCTCTGGCGGCGGTCATTACCGGCGCCGTGGGCGTCATTGCCGAAGTCGACCCTGACGCTATCCAGCAACGCATTAAGGATGGCTACATTCAAAAAGACCGGGTTTTTCAGAACCTGGACCTGCTCTTGCCTGAAATCGAACGCTGCAGGCAGCAAAAGGAAGCCGCTTCCCTCATCTACCACGGCAACATCGTAGACCTTTGGGAAAAATTAGCCCGGGAAAGGGTAAAGGTTGAACTCGGCTCCGACCAAACCTCTCTGCACAACATCGACGATCTGGGGTATTGCCCGGCAGGATATACCTATGAGCAAGCCCAGGAGTTACTGGCCCGCGACCGGGCGGCGTTCCGGGCAGCGGTAGCAGAAAGCCTCCGCAGGCACGTCGCGGCCATCAACCGGATGACGGCCCAGGGCATGTATTTCTGGGATTACGGGAACGCCTTTCTCCTCGAAGCAGGGCACTGCGGCGCAGACATCTGGCAAGACGAGCGCCAGCTCGCCTACCGGTATGCTTCTTATGTAGAAGACATTATGGGGCCCCTGTGTTTTGACTACGGGTTTGGGCCGTTCCGCTGGGTTTGCGCTTCCGGAGACCCCCAAGACCTTCGCCGCACCGATGCGCTGGCGGCCGGGGTGTTGCAAGACCTTCTCCAAACTGCAGAAGCGGACATCCGCCACCAGTTGCAGGACAACCTCCACTGGATCCAAACCGCCCAGGAAAACATTCCCGTGGTGGGGTCGCTCTCCCGTATCCTGTATGCCGATGCCGAAGGGCGCATCCGCATCGCTTCCGCGTTCAATGAGGCCATCCGGAAAGGGGAACTTCGCGGACCTGTGGTACTTGGACGCGATCACCACGACGTTTCCGGCGCTGATTCTCCATTCCGCGAGACCGCGAACATTTACGACGGTTCCAAATATACCGCCGACATGGCGGTTCACAACGCCATCGGAGATGCCTTCCGGGGCGCCACCTGGGTCTCCTTGCACAACGGAGGCGGCGTAGGCTGGGGGGAAGCCATCAACGGCGGGTTTGGGCTCGTACTCGACGGAAGCGAGGAGGCGCAGCAGCGCCTGCAAAGCATGCTGTTCTGGGATGTGAACAACGGCATTGCCCGCCGAAGCTGGGCCAGAAACCCCGGCGCCATCCACAGCGCCGAAAAAGCCATGGAGTCCGAACCGCTATTGAAAATCACCCTGCCCAATCTGGTAGAGGAAGCGCTCCTGCTGAACTTGCCGCCTGGGGAGCCCATTTAGGTTACGGCCTCCATCGCTACGGCTTTGCCATTACCCCGTTGATCCGGACCTTTTCCAGGCGTAACCCTTTAGCGTGTTCGATGCGGTTGCCCTTTTCCACTCCGTCAAAGCGGCAATTTCGGATATGCAATCCCTCTACGGGGTGCGCTTCGTCGTACCCCAGCACCATGATCCCGTAAGGGCTTTTAGTGGATCGTACATTTTCTACCTGGATGTTTCGGATCGTAGGGATCAGCACGTCCGTTTCTCCGTCCAGCGTGTAATGCATATTCACCTTCACCACTGCTTCGGCTACCTGTCCGACGACGATATTTCGGAAATACAGGTTTTCGATGACTCCGCCTCTGGCCCGATTGGTTTTGATCCGAATTGCCCGGTCGAGGTTGGGGCTATCCATCTGGCAGTTTTCGGCAAAAATGTTGCGGGCGCCCCCGGATACTTCGCTCCCGATCACCACTCCGCCATGGCCGTCTTTCATGATGCAGTTACGGATGACGACGTTTTCGATGGCCCTGTTATTCCGGCGCCCGTCCTGGTTGCGTCCGGACTTGAGGGCGATGCAATCGTCGCCGGTATCGAAATAGCAATCTTCGATGAGGACGTTGTCGCAGGCTTCGGGGTCGCAACCGTCGTTGTTGGGTCCGTGGCTGATTACCTTGACGCCCCGGACGGTGACATCTTTGCAATACACCGGATGCATAACCCAAAAGGGGGCATTTTTCAACGTTACGCCTTCGATAAGCACCCTGGTGCAGCGGAATGGCTCCACGAACGAAGGCCGGAGGTAATGGCCGGGTCCCATGATCCGCGCGGTTGGAGGCACTTCCCGGGTGTTCATCTCCATCAATCCGGGGCGGTTGCCGGGGCTGCGCTGACTGGGCATCCCGTCGGTCCAGCCATAGCTTTTGGCGCCGCACCAGGGCCACCAGTTTTCGTTGCTCCCCTGAGCATCCAGAACCCCTTTACCCGTGATGGCGATGTTGTCCTGTTCGAACGCATACACCAGGGGCGAGTAGTTCATACAGCCGATCCCTTCCCAGGTCGTTTCCACCAATGGAAGATAGTGCTCCGGATTGGTACTAAAATTCAGGGTAGCGCCTTCCGCCAGGTACAGGTTGACGTTGCTTCGGAGGTGAATCGGGCCATTGAGCCGGTACGTTCCCGGAGGCACCACTACTTTCCCGCCTCCTTGCTCATGCATTTGAGCGATAGCTGCTTTGAGGGCGGGAAGGCAGTCCGTAATCCCATCGGGTTTAGCCCCAAGACTTAAGACCGACACTTCGCGGTTGGGAAAAGCCGGGCGCTCGATCGATTGAACGATCGCTTTCGCCTGCTTCCATGGGTTCTGGGACAAAAGCGGAGCAAACGCTCCGGGCAGAAGGCCAAGGAAAAGAAAAGCTATTTTTTTCATTTGAATTTGGTATTTTCTTGTACCGGCAATAATCGGAAGAAAAAGGGCAGGAGGGTGTGCAAAATTCCACCAAATCGTCGCCGGATTTGTTTTTGTTTCCTAACCGCTGCATTTATTAAATTTGGGCATCCTTTCATTTCTGGTAATTTTTATCGAATTTGGGTAAAATGTCCTTTGGGCCTAACCAAACCTTGCGCTTCGCAACATGACCAAAAAAAAACGCCGTCGCCGGTTCTACCCATTACTTTTACTTGGGTTGTTTATCCTTGGGGGGAGTGGGGCAAACGGGGCCAAGCCCTACCTGCCGGAAATCGTCAATCCGCTGTTGGAAACCTGGCGGTGGAAGCAGTTTTCCAGGCTGGAAGGGAAAGGGGTCCGCTGTATTTCGGAGAGCCCGGATGGACGCGTCTGGTTTGGAGGCGACTCCACGCTGATGGAGTACGACGGATACCGTTGGATCGACCACGACCAGGAGAACGGCCTGCTGGGGCATCCGGTTTCGTATTTGCATACGGATAGCAAAGGCCGCGTATTTGCAGCAACGCCTTTGGGCGTTTTTTCCTTACAGGGAGGTCGATGGAGCCCCTTATTTATCCCGGAACCCTCTCTGAACTTTAACTATTTTCAAATCCAGAGCCTGGCAGATGGAAGCCTGCTGGTTTGTTCCAATCAAGGCTTGCTGCGAATCAAAAAAGGCCAAGCCATTCAAATTTTCACCCATAAAAGCATTCGGGAAACCCTTCAATCCCGCTTAAAAGGATTTCAGTGGGTGCTCCTTCCCGAGGAAACCGGGCGCCAGGGGCGTTTTTTGGAAGTTTCGGATGCTCTTCAGGATCCCTCCGGTGCGATTTGGGTAGCCATCACCCGCTCGGATGAAGAAGGGGCTATCCTGAAGTTCTCGCTGGATCAGGTCCAAAACGACGTATTGAAGAACTACCAGCTCTGGGCCTCCGGAGAAAGCCTCACTTTTGGGGAAACGCAGCGCCTGCTCCGCAGTAGCCAGGGAGACATTTGGGTGATCAATACCTCGTATAAAAAAGGAATTAATGTGTATGACGGCAAAAAATGGTCCTATATCCCGTTGAGTCCCCATTTTGGCGGGGATGAATACATGAATGCCATCGCCGAAACCCACAATGGCACCATATGGATTGGCGGATTGGGAAGGCTGTATTCTTATCAGAACGGGAAATGGTCTATGTACAAAGCGCCGGAGTACCGCATCCCCGCCAATAAGCTCATTCTTCGCCCCAGCCAGGGTGATAAACTTTGGGTGGCAGGAATGAATTCCAAGGTTTTTTTGCTCGATTATTCCACGACCCGCTGGCTCACCTACAACAACCTCAATTACCAATGCGAAACCAAAGGCGAAGGCAGGTGGTTTTTGGATGTTACCGGGCGGGCGGTGTATCAGCAGGGCGAATCCTGGACCGCCTACGACGCTTCCGACGGGCTCATGGATGCTCCTGTACGAATTATCTGCACGACCAAAGGCCAAGCCTGGGCTGCCGGATCGCACCAAGGGGTTGCGGCCACCTCGTATTTTGAACAGGGACGCTGGCATACCACCTCCCACCCCGGGCTCTCCTGGGGAATCGACTACCGGGCCGTGTTCGAAGCGGCCGACGGTTCGCTCTGGTTTGGCGGATGCGTGGATAGCGATCCCCAAAAAGGCCATCAGGCGGGCGTGCTTCATTTGCTCAACCCCACAGCGCCCGAAAAAACATTTATTCACCTTCGAAACCAGGACAAAGGCCTTAACCAATCCAACGCTTACGGGATCGGCCAAACCGCCGACGGACGAATCTGGCTCGGCGGAGGAAGCCTCTATGCCTTTAACGGACAAGGCTGGAGCATAGCGGAGCCCGACCAGTTGCACGAGTTTGTCAATATGGTCAATAGCCATAACGGCCTCCTGCTCGCCGGCTCCCGGTCGTATGGCGTTTTCCTTTACGATGGCAAGAGCTGGAGCCACTACGACACGCAATCCGGTCTGACCAGCAACACCATCATCAGCATCGCTGCCCAGTCGAAAGACCGGATCTATGCCGCGACCGAAAACGATATCAGCTGCTTCGATGGAGCTAATTGGACCACCCACGTGTTTCCGGAAGCCCTCAATATGGATTTTGAGGGAGGCATGATTCTGTTTAGCTCGGATGGCGCCATTTGGATCACCAAGTCGCTTCGGGAATGGAAACGAAGGGCCTTCAGCTATAACCGCGCCAGCCTGGATGCGTTCCGGCATTTTGTATCCTACCGCTATCTTCCTGACGACAAAGGCCCAGAAACGCAGATCGTCGCTTTCTCAGATGAGGTCCAACCTCCTGGCAACACCCTGATCAGTTGGAAAGGGGAAGACTATTTTTCCGAAACCCCCACGGAAAGACTCTCTTTCTCTTACCGGATCAACGGAGGCGAATGGTCGCCGTTTTCCCCGCAAACCTATCATACGTTTTTGGGCTTGTCCAGCGGGCATTATACGCTGGAAGTACGGGCCAGAGACCTGGATTTGAACATCGACCCCACGCCGGCAAGTATCCGCTTCCGGGTGCTGCCCCCGGTGTGGAAACAAACCTGGTTCATCGGGTTGCTCACTGCGTTCCTGTTCACCCTGGGCGTGTTCGAGTACCGCGTGCTGAAGCGCAATCAACAGCTGGCCCGGCTCAACGAATCCCTGACCGACGTCAATTCCACTCTGGACCACAAACGGCAGCAGATTGAAGAGCAAAACCGGGCTATCCTGCTGCAGCAAAACCAGATTCTGGATCAGAAAAAACAGCTGGAAATCAGCAATGCCGGGCTGGAAGAGCAAAACCACCAAATCCAGTCCCAGCGAGACCAACTGGAGGTCATGGTCAACAAGGTGGAAACCCTTTCCCGGGCAAGGGTCAATTTTTTTACGAATATTTCCCACGAATTGCGCACCCCGCTTACCCTGATTCTGGGGCCTGTGGAACAATTGCTGCATTCCAAGGCCCTCATCGCGCCCGAAGGGAGGAAGCGGCTTTATGAGATCATCGATCGCAACGCGTTTCGGCTGCTGAACCTGATCAACCAACTGCTGGAAGTGCGCCGGATTGAAAGCAACGCCCTGGCACTCAACCTGGTCAGAGGAAACATTTCGGCGTTTATCGGTCAGATTTCGGGGCTTTTCGACCTGCTGGCACAGGAAAAAAAGATTGATCTGGTCTTCCAATCGCATTGCCCTAATCTGGAACTTGGGTTCGACCCCGACAAAATAGAGAAGATCCTCGTCAATCTTCTCTCGAACTCGTTTAAGCATACCCCGCCCGGAGAACGTATTTCCGTTGTGCTGTCGGAATCGGCCAAAGCCGGGGCGCCCGGCATCTGTCTTGAAGTAGAAGACACCGGGTCCGGTATTGCGCCGGAAGATTTGGCGCATATTTTTGACCGGTATTTCTCGGCCCGGCCTGACCTGATGAACTCAGGAATCGGCCTTTCCTACATCAAGGACCTGATCGAGCTCCATCAAGGCGCCATCGATGCCCAAAGCAAGCCTGGGAAAGGAACGCGCTTTACGATCTGGCTTCCCAACCTGCAAAAAGACGCCTCCTTGCCCCTACTCGAACATGCTTATGGCAAGGAACTTCAGGTTACCCAAATGGAATTGCACAGCCTGCTAACGTATGGCCGCGAAACCGACGGGGACCAGGGAGGCGAACCGGACAGGGAAGAAGGTCCCAAAGTCCTGATCGTGGAAGACAATGAAGACATGCTGCTATTCCTGGAGGGGGTGGTCTCCGCCAAATACGCCGTCGTCAAAGCGCGTAATGGGGTTGAAGGACTGGAAGCCGCCAAACACCACGCGATTGACCTTATTCTCAGCGACATCATCATGCCGGAAATGGACGGGCTGGCCTTTTGCCAACATATCAAGTCCGACCTCCTGACCAGCCACATCCCCGTTATCCTGCTCACCGCCAAAGCCCAGGAAGATCATATCATGGAAGGGTTCCATACCGGCGCCGACGATTACATCACCAAACCCTTCAACCCGGAACTCCTGCTGGTACGTATAGGCAACCTCCTGGAACAACGGCAAAAGCTCCGGGAAAAATACGTCAGAGAGCTCTTGTTGCGCCCCAAGGACATCCAGGTCACGTCGCCGGATGAAGCCCTGCTGCGCCGCCTGACCGAGATCATGGAATTGCACATCGGAGATGCCGATTTCAACGTCAATAAGATGTGCGAAATGGTGCATCTCAGCCATATGCACTTTATCCGGAAAGTGAAGCAACTGACGGGCAAAAAGCCCATCGACCTGCTTAAGTCCTTCCGCTTGCAGCGCGCCAAGGAATTGCTGAAGCAAAACAAGCTCAACGTGGCGGAAATAGCTTACATGGTAGGCTACGACCTGCCGAATTCTTTCAGCCGGGCGTTCAAGAAAGAATTCGGTCTGACGCCTTCCGAATACCTGGAAAGCTTTGACCAAATGCCCCATGAAAGCCGGATTTGGGCAGAAAAGGACCCCTAGCGGGTCGTCAGCTTGGCATCTTCCAGTTCCAGGCTGGCCAGGATAAAGGGGCCAACGGCTTTGGGGTCGTTGTCCCGAACGGGCTCGCTGACATAGTATTCATAAGACCCATCCCGGTAGGGGTCGCCCCCAAGCCCGGCCACCGAGCAGCATTTCTGAATAATCACTTCTCCGTTCGGACCGATTTTGATCAGGTGATCGATAATCCCCTGATAGGCCTTGACGCCCACCTCGCGGTATTTCGGGTCGAGATAGCCTTTCTTAACGCCTTTGATCAGCGAATAAGCGAACATGGAAGACACGGTGGCTTCCAGGTAATTCCCTTCGCGGGTACCCTGATCGACGATCTGGTACCAAAGTCCGGTGCCGGAATCCTGATAAGGAGCAATCGCTTCCGCCAGGCGGCCCAGGATATCGATAATCGCTTGGCGCTGGGGATGATCCTGGGGGAAGAAGTCCAGCACATCCACCAAGGCCATGGCATACCAGCCCATGGCGCGGCCCCAGAAATGAGGCGAGCACCCGGTTTCCTCGTCGGCCCAAAGCTGGATTTTGCTATCATCCCAGCCATGATACAAAAGCCCCGTTTTGGGATCGCGGGCATGGGTTTCCATCAGGATCAACTGGCGGGCGATATCATCGTAGGCTTCCGGCTGCCCGTAGCGCCGGGCATAATCGGCATAGAAGGGGGCCCCCATATAGAGGCCGTCGAGCCACATTTGCCAGGGATACCTGAGCTTATGCCAGAACCCCCCGTCGGTGGTCCGGGGTTGCCAGGCTACTTGCTGACGCAAGGTGACCAGCGCTTTTTCGTACCGCTTGTCGCCGGTCCGCTCCAGGATCGGGAACAGAATACGTCCGGGAGTGATGTGGTCGATATTAAAATCGTAAATCGAATACCCGCCGTGGATGCCGCCTTCCGCGTCGATCAGGGAATCCGCATACGATTTAGCATAAGCATAATATTCCTCCTTCCCGGTGCGCCGCCAGGTTTCCTGCATCGCCAGCATGACCAATCCACCGGTGTAGTTCCACTTGGGCTTCTTCTGAAAATCGACCATATAGGATTGGGGATTTTCCTTCATCGTGGTTAACGCAACCCGCTCCGACCAGGGGAGGTTGTCGGAAATCGTCTGAATCTTGAACGAGGAAGAATCAGGGTTCGCTTCGCCGGACCCGGCTGCATCGCAGGCAAACAGGAGCATACTCCCCAAAAGAAGAAATCCTGCAAAGACACAACAGGAAACGGTTTGTTTTAATGGTAGCCATTTCATACGGCGCGGTTTAACGCTTCCTCATCCAAAAGGAAGCAAGTTCAGAATGAATAATAAGCAAACGCACTTTAGGAGCAAAAGCGGGCAGGCTTATTTTCCAATGCCTGCCCTGATATTCAAACAGCAACTGTAATGCCTGCAAAAAGGAATTGAAGCAACTTTTGGCGGCATATTCCCTGTATTCATTGCCAACCGGTGTCCTGGACCAAGGTCCAGCATACAGCGGTGGAAGTATTCCCGAATTTCAAGAGAAATCCGTTAATCTCCAGTAAATCCTACCTAGCAAGATTTCACAAATGCATAGCCAAAAAAAGGAGGAAAACCGTCACGGAGGTCAGGGAAAAAACAAGAAATAAAATAGAAGAAAAGAAGGAAAAAATGCAATCAGAGCAAACCCCATTTTTTTCCAGCTTCGATTGCTGAAATTTTATTGTGAACCCGAAGTTTGCGGTAAATATGCTCCACATGTTTTCGCACCGTGCCCCCGCTAATCGACAAGTTAGCAGCCACTTGTTCGTACCGGAGCCCTTTACTTAACTGTTCGAGGATTTCCAGTTCGCGATCGCTCAAGGCTTCCTCTGGTTCGAGCCGGGGCAGAGGCGCCGGGGCCCGGCGGAGCAATGCCAGCGCTTTGCGCGCTATAGCGGGAGACATCGGCGCCCCGCCCTGCATCGCTTCCTGAATGGCCCGATGCAGGGCTTCGGGCGCTTCATCTTTGAGCAGGTACCCGTCCGCTCCAGCGAGAATGGCATGGAAGATATTTTCCTCATCGTCAAAGACGGTGGCCATGAGGATTTTAATTTGGGGATGCTTCGCCTTTAGCGCTTCGGTAGCGCGGATCCCGTCCATCACGGGCATCTGGATGTCCATTAAGACGAGGTCGGGCAGCGAAGGCAGTTGGGCGAGTTGCTCCAGCAATTCGCTGCCATTGGCCGCCACGCCGGTGACGTTGAATTCCGGCGACAAGCCCAGCGCCTCCTTCAGCATATCCGCCAGGCGGGGAATATCTTCTGCGATATGGACGAAAAACGGACGAGGACCCATAGCGGAGATCATTTCTTAATGGCCAGGCGCAAGAACGTGGCTTTTAGGCAGCCCCGGCGCCCGTGCACGGGTGCAAAGGTACATTTATCTTCCGTTCCCGAAATTCAACCCGATGGTCAGCCCCAGACGAATTTCAAATCCGAAGAACACATCTTTTCGATATTCAAACAGGGGGTTATCGATCGTATAGGCTTCCCGGTCGATTTGCTCGTTGCCGGGATCAAACTGGTTGTAGTTCGGCCCAAACGCCCAATACAAATC
Organism: Haliscomenobacter sp.; assembly: GCA_016713275.1. Taxonomy (GTDB): domain Bacteria; phylum Bacteroidota; class Bacteroidia; order Chitinophagales; family Saprospiraceae; genus JADJPL01. The sequence continues at coordinate 343,269 of JADJPL010000003.1, read as the reverse complement.
CATCCCGAACCCTTTGGTGAGGAACAGACCGCCCATGGAAAGCAATGCGGTGTATTGGGTAATGCCGGGCTGGAATACGGCGCTGGAGGAAGCCCCGGTTTGGTCGTTGGTGACGGCGATCGTTTGGGGGTCGAAGTTTTTGTCTGCATACCCCAGCAGCAGCCCGACATAAGCGAATTCACTGCCCCTGGACGAGAAAAATTTGGGATGGATATGGGCTTTGAATCCGTCCCATGGGGAAATATTGTCCTGGTCGGCATCCTCCACTTCCCTGATCCAAAGGTCGAAGATATTCTCTTTGTTGTTTTTCACCTGAAGGTAGGAAAATTCCCATGCGGTTCGTTTGCCGGCCAAGTTAACCACGCCTCCTACGTCGCGCTTGTCGGAGGATTTCAGCATTGGGAGCAAATGGGCGCCGAGGTACAGGTTGAATCCGCTATCGGAGCGTTTGCTGGCTTTAGCCAACTGCCGGGCGGCCTTCTCGCGTTCGGCGTTGCAGGAGGCTGCTTTTTTAAGGTAAGCGGCTTCCAGATCAGTTAATGCCCAATGCCTGCAGCGATAGGCCAGGTATTCCAGTCCGCCGCAATCGGTAGCAGGGGTGACGGCAGACAAGGCCTGGAGGGCGGCCAGGGCCACCGATCTGGCCAGTGCCGGATCGGCAGTCCGGCATTTCTGTGCATAATCCTCAGCATTGCGGTGAAAAGCGGCATCTCCAGGGTAGGATTTTCGATAGCACGCATCGTACAATTGGAGCACCTGCGCGTTGTCGGATTCATATTTGGCGGCGATCTCCACTCCTTTAGCCAGCTTGAATACCGGCACGGGTGCGTTGGTTCGCTTGGCGCCGCTGAGCAGGATCCGCATCCCCCGAAGCGCTTTGGGGTAATTGAATTCCTGAACGGTTTTCTTATACGTGGTATCGAGCTCGTGGTAATAGACCAAGGCCTGAAGGGCAAAATCTTCCACCTCTTCGGGTTTCAGTATAGACGGACTTTTCTCCGAGACATCAATTAGTTTGTTATAGGAAATATATTTAAGCCAGTTGTTAATGCCAGGATGCATGGTAGCCAGGCGCAGAATCCGGGCGGCATAGTCGTACTGCGCCATGTTATAAGCCACCTCGCCCAAACCGGTGAGAAATTCGGCCTGGGTAGTACCGAAGTTTTCCCACTTGATGATGAAGTTTTTACCCTCAAAAATATACCGCATCGGGAAATCGGCCGATTTCAGGCTGGAAAATTCGCCCTCGATCCCTTTCATCACGTCAAGGGCTTTGGCGTTTTCCCCTTTCATTCCCAGAATAAAGGAATATTCGTATTGCGCATTCATTATAAAATACCGGGCTACCCGCGCTTCCTCCTGGTTCCCGGATTTCAACACGGGTTCCAGAAGAGCAATACACTGGTCCATCCGGGATTTTGTATTGGAAACGCCTTCATCGGTAAGCGTTTTCGGCTTCCACGTCCGGATATAATCCCTTAGGGCATTGTATTCCTTAACGCCTTTTTCGAGGGTTTCAGCAGGAGTTTGGGCGTGTATAGGCGCCGAGATTAACCCCAGGAATAACATCGCGGCAAGCCACGCAACCGGCATCCAAAATTTTCTCATGGTATGGACTTTTTTTAGAAAAAAGACATCAATAGGCGGTTAGGGCTTCAAGCGCCATTCCGCTGAATTTGCCCGCAAAATGAGTCCATTCGCCGAATCCGGCAATACGACGAATTGCGTATTTGGGTTTCCCGGCCAGGGAGCTTCGAAAATCGATGGGAGGTTTAAATGCAAGTACTGCGCGTCAGGGGAGGTACCTAAGGGCGCTTCAGGCGGGGAGGCCCTGTTGGTGGAGCGGGATCACCACCCGGATTCGGGTTCCTTCGTTGGGGGCCGACTCCACCTCCAGCGACCCGCCCAGTTCCTCGGCCCGGAACCGCATATTGCCGAGGCCGTTGCCGGCAGGCAAGGCTTCCGGATCGAATCCTTTGCCCTTATCCCAAAGCAGCATAGAAAGCCGCTGGTCCTGCTCCAGGCGGAAGGTAAGTCCGATCTGGGAAGCTTCCGAGTATTTGATGGAATTCGCGATGGCTTCCTGGGCAATGCGAAACAGGTTGAGTGTCTGAGCGGGCGACAGGCTAACGTCGTGTTCCGGGGTAGAAACCTGCAGAGGAAGGGAGGAAGCCCGGGCAGCAAAGTCGCTTATTTTGTCCGCCAAACTTAGGAGGGAAAACTGCTCATACCGGATCGCCCAGATACTTTCCCGCAATAACGCCATTGCCTGCCGGATATTTTGTGCGATCGTTTCCAGGGCGGATCGTTCTTCCAGGGAAGCAGAAATATGGGCCCTTCGAGAAAGGGCGCCCCAACGATCGTCAGCTCGGCGCCGAGGTTGTCGTGGAGATCCCTGGAAATGCGGAGCCGTTCGTTTTGAAGCTTCAGGGAAAGCTCCGACCGAATCAGTTCGGTTTTGAGCTCGGTCTCGCGCTTCCATTGAATCCGGCGTTGCTTCTGGTATCGGAAAACCAAAACGAACGCTCCCGCGAGGAGGATCAACCCGGCGATGGACAAGCCCAGGAGCATATTGCGGGTTTGGAGTTGCCGTTGCCGCAAAGCGAGTTCTTTCTCTTTTTCACGGCTTCGTATTTCGCTGCCATCTCCGCGATCTGCCTGCTGTGATCCAGGTTGAACAGGCTGTCTTTAAGCACATAACTTTTTTTCAGCCAGCCAATAGCTTCATGATGCCGCCCCAATGCGGAATGGGTTTCGGAAAGCATTTGCATCGCGTGGCGCTGCAGGTCGGCAAAGCCGATGCGTTCGGTCTCCTCCACCGTTTTTTGGAAGTAGGGCAAAGCATTCTCGGGACGGCCGGATCGAAGGAACATTTCTCCGGTGTTATTGATATTGATCGCCACGCCGATCCGGTCGCCCAGGCGCTTCCGGATTTCGGTCGACCGCGAAAGAAAAGCTTCGGCCTGTTTGAAATTCCCCTGGGCGATGGCCACTTCTGCCAGATTGGCCCAGGTATAGCTCAGCGCTTTTTCGTCGCCGAGCCGGCGCTGTAGTGCGAGTTCTTGTTGAAAAATGGTTTCCGCCTCTCCGAGCCGGCCTTGCTCGATATACACGACCCCTTTAATATCAAGGGCAGCGGCAATACAGTGGGTATCGCGCACTTCCGTGCAAATGGCAATAGCCTGTTCGAGGTGTTCCAGGGCTTTGTCGTACCGTTGCAGCTTCTTGAAATAGTTGGCCATTTCCCTTGAGTGCCTGCCCCTGTCCGGAGGGGTCTCCGGCAAGCTCAAACAGATCCAGCGCCGTTTGGTAACACAAAAGGGCTTGAGGGTAATTCCCCTCCAGGTAATACGCCACGCCCAGGTTCTTTCTGGTTTGGGCCTCGAGACGGGTCCATTGGTTTTTTTCAGCCAGAACCAGCGCCTTTTCGCCCAGTTCGATAGCCAACGCGGCGCTTCTGGAATGGATGGCGAAGAAGTGGTCGTTTATATATTCTGCCTGCTCTTTATCGTCCATCCCGGCAAGAACGGCATAGACGCTATCCTGGGCTTCCTGTCCCCTCAACTCGCATACGGAGGCGAACAGCCCCAAAAAAACCAAGACATAGAATAACCTGGCTGGAATCATTGCGCTTTCGGCATATCTGTCATTCCGCCAAAAATAAGGAAATCCGGTTCCAAAACAACTTCGTTCGCAGGAATCCTGCCGAACTTCGCTATTGGATCAATTCCCCCAATTGCCCATGGTCGATCTCCTGGAGGCAATCCGTTGTCCGTTCTGCCAATCCGGGGACCTCGTTGAGGTCCATGCCCCACATCGCTTTGTGCGACAAGGCTTCCCGGACGAACTCCAGATAGGTTGTTTCTCCCTGGCGGATCTTTTTCCACATACCCTGGAACCATTCCACCCATACGGCATTGTCGTTCACCGGAATCAGGTTTTCGCCGAGTTCGCCGGCATAGAACCGGAACAGGGCAGCCAGTGAAATGACGATCCTCCGGGGCAGTTCGCCTTTCCGCTTTTGGTACTCCAGCAAAGACGGCAGTACCCGGGTCTCAAATTTGGAAATGGAGTTCAGCGCGATCGAAATCAGGAAATGCTTGATGAAGGGGTTTCTGAACCGGTCGAGCACATCGCCGGCAAACGCTTCCAGTTCGGACAAGGGCAAATCGAGCGTAGGGATGATCTCCTCGTATACCAGATCCCGGACGAAGGTTCCCACCAACGGATCTTCTACGGTTTCCCGGACGGTTTCTATTCCATGGAGGTAGGCTACGGGGACCATGGCCGTATGGGCGCCATTCAGGATGCGGACCTTGCGGGTTCGGTAAGGCGTCAGATCCTTGGGGAAAAGCACGTTCAAGCCTGCTTTATCTGCGGGGAGTGCCTGTTGCACCCACTCCGGGGCCTCAATTACCCAAAGGTGGAAATGCTCCCCTTCGACCACCAGCTTGTCGTCGTAGCCCAATTCTTCCTGAATCTCGGCGATGCGGTCTTTCGGATAGCCCGGCACGATGCGGTCCACCAAGGTATTGCAGAAGGAGCAGGTGTTTCCGATCCACTCCGCAAAAGCCTCGGGCAACTCCCAATGTGCGGCATATTGCAGGATGGCCTGGCGCAGCATTTCCCCGTTTTTTTCGATCAACTCACAAGGGATAACCGCCAGCTTGTTGCCGGCGCTTTCCGGATGCTGGTAGCGTTCCCAGAGCCAGCGCGTCAGTTTGGCGGGGAAGCTCCCGGGAGGAGCGTCCTCCAGGCGGTCTTCCGGCACAAAGGCAATGCCTGCTTCCGTAGTATTGGAAAAAATGAATTGGATCTCCGGGTTGCGGGCCGTTTCCAGAAAGGCGTCAAATTCGGAATAAGGATTCAGGCCACGTTGCACGCAATCTACCAGAATGGGCTCGCGCACCGGAAGGCCGTTTTTCAGGCCCGTCAGGTAGAGCGTATATAGCCCGTCCTGGCTATTGAGGAGGTGGACCAACCCCTGCTCGATAGGTTGGACCACCACTACCCCACTGTCCATAACCCCTTGCTGGTTCATGACCTGGATCATCCAATCGACAAAAGCGCGCAGGAAGTTGCCTTCGCCAAATTGAAGAATGCGCTCCGTGCGGGGAGGAACGGGATGGGTGGTGCGGGTTAACGATGGAAAAGAAGTCATTGGTGTCGTTTTTTCAAAGGCGCATTTGGCGCCGTAAAACATAACTTATAAAGAAACGCCCCGTTTCCAGGGGATAAAATCATCCTGAGAAAGCCGTTCGGCTTTGGTCAGCGCTTGTCCGCTGGCTACCTGGATGAGGTAATCCAGCAACTCGGCGCCTTTGGTTTCAATGGTATCCTCGCCGGAGATGATGGTGCCTGCATCGACGTCGATGATGTCGTTCATGCGTTCGAACAGCCCGGTATTGCTCGACATTTTGACCGTTGGGGTGACCGGGTTGCCGGTGGGAGTCCCCAATCCCGTGGTAAAAACGATCAGGTTGCAGCCCGATCCCGCCAGGGCGGTGGTTGATTCGACGTCGTTGCCGGGAGTACACAGGAGGTTCAATCCCGGCCGGACGATTTGTTCGGTGTAGTCCAGCACGTCGGTTACCGGAGACGTTCCCCCTTTTTTTGCCGCGCCTGCCGATTTCATGGCGTCAGTGATCAGTCCGTCCTTGATATTACCAGGCGAGGGGTTCATGTCGAAGCCGGAGCCGGCTTGCTTTGCCCTTAAAGAATACGTCTGCATCAGATCTCCGAATTTATGGGCAATCTCCTGATGGACACAGCGGTCGATCAGGTCCTGTTCGACGCCGTTCAGTTCGGGAAATTCTGACAGAACTGTGGTTCCTCCCAGCGCGACGAGGTAATCCGAAGCCTGACCCAGGGCTGGGTTGGCAGAAATCCCGGAAACCCGTCGGACCCGCCGCATTCCAGGCCCAGCACCAGCTTGCTGAGCGGCGCGGGTTGTCTGACCGCTTTGTTGGCTTCGATCAGCCCGGCAAAGGTTTTTCGGACCGCCTCGGCGATAAATTCCCGTTCCGAAGCGCTTTGTTGCTGCTCCAAAAAGTACAGCGGCTTGGCAAAATCCGGGGCGATGCGGGCAAGGGCTTCTTCCAGTACGGGGATTTGGGCGTTCTGGCAGCCGAGGCTAAGCACGGTGGCGCCCGCCACGTTGGGATTGGTCAAATACCCTGCCAACAGGCGGCATAACGCTTCGCTGTCCTGACGGATACCGCCGCAGCCCCCATCGTGCGTGAGGAATTTCACCCCATCCACATTGGGAAATATCCGTCGCGACCGCATTTCCTGGGGCGACATGAGGACGTTCGTCTCCATGATCTCCTCTATTCCGGCGCCGCTTTGGTATTTCTGGATGAGGGACTGAATGTCTACAGAAAAATCGCGTTCTGAAATATAGCCCAGCTGCTCCTGCATCGCGCTCTGGAGCACTTTGATATTGCGGTTTTCGCAAAAAACCAACGGGATGACGAGCCAGTAGTTGCGGGTACCGACTTGGCCATCGGCCCGATGAAACCCGTCGAAGGTTTTCCCTTGCCAGCGGGAGACGTCCGGGGCGGCCCACTGAAAATGGGATTCGCGCACCTCAAAGGGGTTGGCCTGGTGGTGGACATTTTCGCGGGAAATCCGGCTTCCTTTGGGAATCGGGCGGGTGGCTTTCCCCACCAATACGCCATACATGATGATCTCGTCGCCTTCCTGAAGGTCGTTCTCTGCAAACTTGTGCTTCAAAGGAATATCCTCTGCCAGACGGATGACGCTGCCATTCCAGGGCGCCTCCGATCCGGCGGGAAGATGGTCCAGAGCGGCAATGATGTTGTCGGCGGGGTGCACTTTCAAGGTTTTCGGTCGCATGTGCCCGGTTTTTTTTATAATAAAATTATTCTACCCGGAACCAGTCGGCATCGGCGTATCCGCTGTCGTTGGTTACCAGGGTTCTGGAGCAGAACAGGCCGATCTTGGCGCCGATCCAGCGTCCTGGTTTAGCTTCGAAGGGAGGTCCCACCGGTTGGAAGGTTTTCCCATCGGTGCTGTAGCTGAAAGAGCACATCGCGGGCTCTTTTACCTCCACCCGGAAGTAGACCGTATTCGAAGAAACCGGCTGGCTAAGGTGCACAGTTTCGGCGCTTCCTTTGTCGGCTGCTTTGCAGGAGGACAGAATGAGGTGCAATTGGCCGTCCGCTTTTTCCAGTCCAATATACGCATAATCTGCACCCATGACGACCAGGCCGGCTTTTTCTCCTGTGGTATTCGGAGAAAACGTCAGCTTGGCGGTTGCCGAAAAAGCAGGCGCAGGGATTTTCTGGAGCAGCAGGTTGGGCAGGTCCCAGAGGTTCCTGAATCCCGAGGGATTCAGGACGGCGTTTAGGCGGAAGAAGCCCAGGTAGCCTGTCGGAAATCCCCATTCCGGTTGGGGGTTAGCCTGCCATTGCCATTGGAGCCCAAGCTGCGGCAGGTCGAACTCGTCGGAGGTAGCCGGAGCAGCCAGAGGAAAGGCCTTTCCAACAAGGGGCTTTTTGAATTCCATGACCGGTTCGCCTTTGCCATCGCCATCCGGATCATTGCCGATGACCGGCCAATCGGCGACCCACTTCATAGGCTGGAGGTGGACGATGCGGCCATAAGCCTCCCGGTCCTGAAAGTGAAAAAACCAGGACTCGCCTCCCGGGGTGTCTACCCAGGCGCCCTGATGGGGGCCGTTGATTTTGGTTTTGCCCTGGTCCATGACGACCTTCGCTTCGTACGGGCCGTAAATATTGCGGGAACGGAGCACCAGTTGCCAGCCGGTCGCTACCCCGCCTGCAGGCGCAAAAAGGTAGTAGTATCCGTTGCGCTTGTACATTTTAGGTCCTTCCACGGTGGTATGTTCCTTATGCCCATCGAACACCAGCACCCCATCGTCGAGCAGGGCCGTGCCGTCGGGGCGCATCCGGTGCAACACCAGAATACTTTTGATCCCCGATCTGGACCCTGCAAAGGCATGGACCAGGTAGGCGTTGCCGTCTTCGTCCCAGAAAGGGCAGGAATCGATCCAGCCTTTTCCCGCTTTGACCAGGTGGGGCTCCGTCCAGGGTCCTGCCGGGTGTTTGGCTTTAGTCATATAAATCCCAAAATCCGGATCTCCGTAAAAATGTAGAACATGCCTCCGTAATACCGGATGGCCGGCGCCCAAACGCCGTTGCCGTGCTGGGGTTTACTGAAATGGTCAACCGGGAATTGGCGGGTAAACACGTGCGTCAGGATAGTCCAGTTGACCATGTCCCTGGAATGCAGGATGGGCAGCCCCGGAGCACAGTTAAAGCTGGAGGCGGTCATGAAATAGTCCTCCCCTACCCGGATAGCGTCCGGATCGGAGTAATCGGAATGGAGGATGGGATTTTTGAACGTTCCATTTCCTTTATCCGCCATCCAGGCTTTATTCACATCGCCTTGGGGAACAGGGAGGTGGAAGGATTGCCCCAAAAGGAAGCCAGAGCAAAAGACAACAAAACCAGCGGTAACGAAGGAGGACAGGCGAAGCATAAACATAGCGTTTATTTAAGTCGTTTGGCCAATGGCAATTTCAGTTCGCGGATGCCTTCTGCGGCGAGCTCAGCGGCTTTTGTGGCCCCCAGTTCGTTGTAATGGGTATTGTCCTGCCTGCCGTCAGGGAAAAAGGCGCTTTTACCCGGCTCCACCCAGAGGAACAGGCTTTTGGAGGCTTCGGGGCCGTAGGATTCAGCCAGTTGTTTGGTTTTCTGGAACATATCGATCATGGGGACCTTGAAGGCGGCGGCCACTTCCTTCACCAGATCGGGATAAACCCCATGCGGGTTGGTCACCTTGCCCTGGGCGTCGAAATTGCGGCGCGCGACGGGGGTGCACAAAACCGGTTTGGCCTTCTTCGCCCTTGTTTCCCGGACGAAGCGGATTAAGTTGGCTTTGTATTCGTCCGGAGGCGTATAGCGTTCCGGTTTGTCTTTGGCCTGATCGTTGTGTCCGAACTGGATGAAGACGTAATCTCCGGGCCGGATGGTGTCCATGATGGCCTGCCAGCGGTTTTCCAAAATAAACGTTTTGGTGCTTCGTCCGTTGGCTCCCCGGTTGTCGATCCGGACCGTTTCGTCAAACATCAGGGGGAAGCGCTGTCCCCATCCCCGCTCCGGGCTTTCCAGGGGCTTGTTGGCCATAGTGGAATCCCCGGCCATAAAAACGGTAATGGGCTTTTTGGGGCCGAGAGCGATCATTTCCAGGAAAAAAGCAAAAAGCAGGAATTGGTGCATTGGTTAAGGATTTAGGGCTTCCATTTGGCCGCCCATTTGGGGAAATCTTTGGCAAGCAATTTTTCCGCCCAGGGCCCGTACCAGGCGTAGCCCACGCGGCGCTCGTTCTCGATTTCTGCCAGTGTATTTTTCTTGATCCCGTCTCTGCCGCAGAAGAATGGCCGGTTGGTGTCGAGATCGTAATACCGGGCCCACACCGTCGAAGCGGAATCTGCGACCAGTACGGCGTCCTTTTTAGTGGGTTGGGAAGGATCATCGATCCGCTGATATGCCCAACCGGGGATTTTGACTTCTTCCAGCCATTTGACGGCGGCGACAACGGCTTCCTGTACTTCGGCGGAGGGTTGATCCAGGCTCATCAGAAACAAGGCAACTCCCACGGTTTCCTGGCCGGAGTTGGAAGGCAGTTCGTAAGCCCTGGCTTTTGCGGGCTGAAGGGTAACGTGGTCGTACTGCTGGCACCATCCGGTGCGTTGCCCGTTGCGCAGGATTTGGGTTTTGAGGATGCAGTCCACGCCTTTGGCCACTGCTTTTTGGGCCAAGGGCGCCCATTTTTTGTCTACCCGTTCAAAGCCCTGTTTTCCCTCGGCAACCTGCTTCAGGATGTTGAGGGTTCGGACCATCGCGCCGTCGTTGAAAGTAATGTGGTTTTGGTATCCTTTGGGATTGGGGAAGAATTGGGGCCAGCCGCCGTTTTCGTACTGCCCGTTCAGCAAGTAGGCGATCCCCTTTTCTACCGCCTGAAGGTAGCGCGGGTTTTGGGTCGCTTGATAGGCCTTGATCAAATGCGTGAGTTCCCGGGTGGTGGCCTGGTTGTCGATCGTCGCGTCGTTGGCCAGGGAATCCTTTTGAATTTGGAGGCGTTCTGCCTCGGTCAGCGGTTTTTTGTAGTCAATGGCCTTGTCGTTGATCGCTTTAGGCCACCCGCCGCTGGCACGCTGGAAAACCAGCATTTTGTCGGCCAGGGTATCGGCCGCCGGGGTTTGAACGGGCAGCGTTGTTCTGGCTAAAAGAGCAGCCGGACTGCACCCGGATAAAGCACTCCAGCATAAGCCCAAAATCAGCATGGTCAAACCTGTTTTGATTTGCATAGTGGTAAATACTTATTAATCTACTTGCCTCTTTTCTGGATCCCATTTCCCGTCAAACGTCCAGGATGGGGTGATTCCTTTGGGATCTATGGGAAAATTATTTTTATGCCACGAAAAGTCGCCGCCTTCACGGCGGCAATTATAATAGTACACGCGCCGGCCCCAGCGCGGCGTGCCCGGGCCGGAAGCGGCCTGGTAGATATCGGCGTCGGCCATGGCTTTTGAGAACCGGCAACCGAGCAGGTAGAACTGGGATTCGCGGTGGTAGCGGCCCAGTTTGAACCCGGGGTCTCCGTCAAACCGGCAGTTCACGAGTACCGTCCGGGAGGATTCGGCCTGGGAGCCGTCGTGCCAGATAGCCGCTTCCCGGTTGTGGCAGATGAACCGGCAATTTTCGGCATAGGCCCATCCTCTGGGGCAGTAAAAATCCACCCCGCCTTCCATCGTGCAATCGTTGAAATAATACATGCCGTTCTCCACATCCCAGGGACTGACGGTATCGCCTCCCAAAGCCCGGAAGGTGCATTGGCGGAAACTCAGGCGCACGGCGCCGGGGAGCGAGCGGAAAGCGAACTGGTGGCCTGTTCTGGTAACGGTTTTTGTTCCCCTCGGGGCATTGGCGCAGGAAACCACCGTATCTGCTTGTAAGTCAAATCCAAAGGAATTGAGGATCGTGAGGTGCTCGAACGTCAGATCGCTCCCTTTGACGTTCACGGTAGCGGCGCCCCAATCGTCGGGGTTTTCGCAGCGCCAGATGTCCCTGGCAATCGCCGCCTGGATGACGACGCCTTTTTCACTTTGCCCCCGAAGGGTAATCCGGTTTTTGGCGATAAAAAGCTTTTCCTGATATACTCCATTGCGGATAAAAATCACGGTTTGGTTTTGTCCAAGAGAATCTACCGCATCAATCGCTTGCTGGATAGAGGTAAAATCTCCGCTTCCATCCTTGGCCACCAGAAAAAAGGGACGTGCCTGGGGATGCTGCCCCAAAAGGGGCAATCCCAGGCACATACTCCACACAAAGTTCACTAGTATGCTAAATTCTTTGATCATCACAACAGGTCCTAAGCGTTTACTGGCCGGCAAAGGGTTTCCAGGGGCCGAGGATATGATCCAGGGTATATTTTTCCCGCTCTGCTTCGGTTAATTGCCTGCTCCACGGAACGCGGGCGGCAGGGTTGGCCCCTGGCCCGGCGCTTTGGTATTCGGCGTAGCGCGCTGTTTTTCGTTATTGGGGTTGTTCCAGTTATGCCATCCATAGGCGGCGATGTGCGGTCCCATCCAGCAGTTGATGTAGGCCACGCTGGCGTTGGGTTGCCAGGGCCTGCCTAGGGAAATGTCTTTCAAATTGGGGTCGGCGGTCAGCTTGCAGTCGAAAAAAACAAACCCGAAAGGGATTTCGCGTGGCGTGGACGCTGCCGTAAGGTGCGATTTTTTCTTGCTGTGGATATGGCACTGGACAAAGACTGCGGTGGACGGCCCGAAGATGAAATCGGTCGTTCCTTCGATATAGCAGTTTTCGTAGTACTGTTTCGATCCGATCCCGCTGCAGAACAGCACATCCTGAAATCCCACCATCCGGCAATTTCGGAAGGCAACCCGGTTGCCATGAACGAAAAGGGCAACGGCTTGCCCGGCGGTAAACCCGGCGTCGTTCTGGAATGTCAGGTTTTCGGCGCTGAAATCGTCGCCGTAAATAAAGAAGCTGGCCGAGGTCCAGGTATTCACGGTATCGCCGTTGGGCAGCACTTTTCCGGCGTGGTTGTTGTAGGTCAGAATGGTGTTGGCGGCATCCTCGCCTACGAGCGACACCCCGTTTTTCCGGGTATCCAAAAACAAGCGTTCGTAATACACGCCTTTGCGGATCAGGATCTTCACCGGAACGGTATTGCCGGAAGGGACGGCATCGAGGGCAGCCTGGACGGTGGTAAAATCCCCGCTTCCATCTTTGGCGACTACCCATGATTTGCCTGTTCCCTGAGAAAACAGAGATACCAACGAAAAACAGAACGCCAAAAGTAAACCGGGACGGAGCATGGGCTGCTATTATTTTTTTACAAAGGGAAGCGTTAACCGCTTTCCTTCATTTTGGAAAGTCAGGAAATACATGCCTGCCGGGAGTAGCTCTACACGCAGGGTCGTTTTGACGCTACCAGGCGCGCAAACGGCGGTTTGCATGGTTGCGCCATTGCCATTGAAAAGGGCGATGACCGAGGAGTCTTTATATGCCGGATGTTCGAGAGCAATCTCGCTGAAAACGGGGTTGGGATACAGGTTAAAGCCCTCTCGGGGCAAAAAGCCGGTAGTGCCTACGGGGATAAGCGGGCTGACGAGTCCGTTGAGGTAATTTTCCAGGTGGGTGTACCCGTTGGGGCTATCCGGAGCGGTCGGACGGGTTTTGAGGGTCCAGTCCCTGGGCTGTTTCCCAGGTATCAGGCATGCCGTCTTTGTCGGTGTCCGCCGGTGGAGTGCCGGAGGCCAAAGCGGGCCAGGCGCTGATCGTTTGCTCGAAGGGGGTACCGTGCGGAAAGCCGCCCTGAACGTCGATAATCCGCCCGGCGCGGTTGCGAACGTCGCTGACGAGGCGCTGATCGAGGGTATCGCGCTGCGGCAGCGCGGCTCCGGCATGGGCTAAAACCAGTTCATAGGCTTCCGTAGCGGAATGGGTCACGACGGAATCCCAGGGGAAGGGAGCGTTGGTTTTGGACAGCGCCGTATCCGCCAGAGTTCCTCCATCTGCCATAGCCATTTCCCTTCCAGTTGGCGGCGGTAATCGCGGAATAACCGTCGACGAAGTTTCCGCTCAGGTAGATTTTGGGGTAGCCCAAACTACTTGATTTGGAGGGTTCATGATCATCCCTCGTTTGGGAACGCCGGGCTGGTTCGGTAGAGGTCGAGGGGCCGTATTTGTAGTAGTTATTGACCAGGTTGTAGGTACCGCCTTCGCCCCCATTGGTGCTGTAATCCCTCCAGTTGTAGATGACGTTGTTGCGAAAATCGGCTTTTTCCACCACCCCGGCGGGATAGGTGCTGTTGCCGGCAAACCGGGGCGCACGGCCTTTCACGTGCAGGATCAGGTTGTGGTGGAAGCTTCCGTTGCGGGAGCCCCAGATACCGCCGTAGCCATGCTCCTGGTAATCGGAGCCGCCGGATTCGAAGTGGTAGGAATAGTTTAGCGGTTCCGGAGATGATGTTCCATTGAAGGGTGACGCTGTCGCCGCGGTAAATGGTCAATGCTTCGTCGGAACTCCAGCTCACCGAGCAGTGATCGATGATGAGGCGTTTGTTCCCCAGGTTGCCGAGGGCGTCGTCGCCTCCGCTGCCGTCTACCTTGCCTTTGTTTTGGTAGCGGTCGCCCATGCGAACGCGGATAAAGCGCAAGATGACATTGTCTCCGCTAATGACCACCGGGTGGTCGGCGAGGCAGATCCCTCCGCCGGGAGCGGTTTGGCCGGCGATGGTCGTGTTGGCGGGAATGCTGAGTTTGGATTTCAGGCGGATCGTGCCCGCTACCCGGAACACGACGGTCCGGTAGGTAGCCGGAGCGCTTAGCGCATTGCGCAAGGTGCCGGGGGTATTGATGTCCTCCAGAGAGGTAACTTCAAACACGGTGGTTGGGGTTGCAAGCGTTCCCCGGCCTCCGGAGGCGTATTTGCCGTAGCCTTCCGCCCCGGGAAACGCCGGAAGCTGGGCCTGTCCGGAAAACCAGACGAAGGCGGCGGCGGCGGCCAGAAGGGTTCTAAGGAGCGCCTTGAAGGAGGATCGGAACAACACATTTTTCATAGAAAGCAGTTTAACAGCAGGCGAAAATCGGTTTTTGGAGGCACAGCTTTTCAGGTTTTGGCGCTTAGACTCCAACGAAGGGAGGTTGCCCAGCGTTTAGACCTCCCGCTATCTACCTGGTTTACAACGGCATAACCCTCGGGATCGGCAAGCGGTTCCGAAGCGCTGCAGGCTACAAATCCGGGATAAAAATACAAGGCAAAAACCAGAGGGGGCGGAAATGGGTCCCTCCAAAAATTCACAATTCGGTAGCAGGAAGCGTGCAGCCCGATGTAGGTGGTTCGCTGTTGGGGCCTGTCTAAAGGAGCCTTCTTTGCCCATGCCCCCTACATCCCCAGCAAAATCACCTCTTTCCCATCCACCTCGTGTAGTTCCCTGCGGATGCGCGTCTCCCAGGGCAGCTCTTCCGACGTTTTTTTCTCGAACAGGATCAGGTAGCCTTGCTTTTGGCCGAGTTTGTCCATGTAGCGGGCGAGCTGTTGCAGGCCGTCGGGTTCGGACCACCTGTCGTGATGCATTTTCAACTCAATGGGAAAGACCTGATCTTGCCAGAACACCGCCAGATCCGTGCGGCCGTTGCCGATCGCCATCTCCCGCTCGATTCGGCCGCCGCCGTTGAGAATGCGCTGCAGGAAGGCCATGAGCAGCAGCTGATGCCCTGCTTCCTTATACTGAAAGCGCTCCAGCCAGGATTCGGAATGCCTGCGGTAAACTCTACAAAGGCGTTCAGCAGTTTGTCCATATCCAGGGCGCCGCCGGGGGCGCAGGTACCAGGACGTTTGCGCGAGGTCCTGGTTGATGCCATCACTGAAACTGCTGTTGAGGATGCGCGTGATGATCTCCCCGGTATATGGGTTGGCAAACTGAACCGGATTGCCGGGCGTGATGATACCCAGATCCCGGCAATAGCGGACCGCGTCGTTGTAATCGTCAAAGTCGGGCGCCTCGCCGTTGATGATACTCAGCACAATGGGCCGCACCCGGGGTCGTTGATCTTGTCGGTCAGGCTGTCCAGGTGGGTTTGCCGTTGTTCGATCAGCCGCTCCTTGGCGATGTCCACCATCTCCGCAGTAATGGCGCGCGTATAGTCGTTTTTGAGTATCCTGGCCACGATCTCGTTCGCCAGGGCGTTGGTCAGCCAGGGCTGTCCGCTGGAATAGGCGTACAATCGTTCAAAAACAGCCGCTGAAAAAACCTGCCCGGTATCCTGGGTATGCTGATCCAGCAACGCACGTACCTCTTCCCGGGTGAAAACCGGGAGAAAAAAGGACTCAGCCTTGACATTAAACGGCGATCCCGCCCCGATAGACGGATTATCCGCCCGGGCACGGAGGCGGTACTCCCGGATATCGCGCAGGCCAACCAGCGCTACCGATTGCGGAAAATGGCGCGGGCGCGTCTGAAAGCCGTCTCTGAGCTGCCTCAAGGTAGAAATGAGCACATCGTCGTACAAGGCGTCCACCTCATCCAGCAGCAGCACCAGCGGTTTGGACAGGGCTTTGCACCAATCCGTTAGATAGTCGCCCAGTAAAGAAGGGCTCGCCGTGTAGCCGGAAGGCAAGGGGGGCATGTAGGCCGCTTCGAGAAAAACGCTGGCTATGCGGTGCATTGATTTTACAAACACCATGTTGGCATCTTCCACCGAAATGCTGGGGTACCCTGCCGATTCCAAAGAACACACCGTGGCCACATACGTCCCTTCCTGGTTCAGCCGGTGAGCCAGGGAGTGCAGGAACGTCGTCTTGCCCGTTTGCCTCGGCGCATGGATGACAAAGTATTGCTTCGCTTCGATCAGCCGCATGATGTCTTCCAAATACGTCCTGAACGGATTCACCATGTAGTGGTCTTCCGGGGTACACAGTCCGGTGGTATTGAAGAAGCGTCGTTTCATAGCCCTAAAAATACGACATTTTTGGGGATTTGCAGAGGGTTCCGGCTTTGTACTCCGCTTTTCGAATTTGAGGGTCCTTTTTATTTTGTTTGGCAGAATATCTTTGCCGCCAAGGCAGGATGCATCTGTGTGAAAACGCATTTGCCGGAAGATTCCATCGTGGAGGGCTTTGGCTATCTTTTTCTTGAACCGGACACTAGTGGTTAAAAATATAAGTATCCCGTAAGTTGTTACCCATTCTGAAGGGGCTTACCATTGTAAGTCCAGTTAAAAGGCTTAGCCATGGTCCGGTTAAAATAGCCGATAAACCGGAAATTTTTTCTTTGAGGTCTTGCAAGTTGAAGTGAAATTACCAATCTGCTGGAAATTCTTGATGTTGCCTCGATGTCAATGGCAATTTTGCGGTGAAGCAGATTTGTAATAAATGCTTCAGAAAAGACTTAGTGTTTAAACAGAAATATCTTGGCTAATAATACCAAATTTACCGGGTGCTGATTCTTGGTGTAAAGCATGGAAAAGTCTGAAATTGATAATTTTTCAAAGGGAAAGCCAATTATAAAGCTAGAGACTTTCAAGTTCTGATCCATTATTTTTCCATACTTTCAACCTCCTCAACCACCGGACAAAAGAACCGGAATTGTTTTGACTTCGGATTGGTTGCAATACGTATAAAAACCCAACTTCTTCTATCTTGGCCGAAAAATAGCCGAATTGAATTGCTAACATCCGAGTTTTTCCAGACCTTGAATATATTTTTTTTTGCTGCTTTTGACCATTTTTGACAGATTAAATCTCTTATTGCATTTATCACAGTTGGCAGATCAGACATTGGGTTCCGTGCCGGATAAATTCGGAATTCGTGTAAAAACGTATTTTCCCTATTGCTAATGGGAAAATTCCGGGATATTGAGATCAACTTGCATCATTGCTCTTTTTATATCATACGCTTAACGTTTTAACGTCCGCCTCCGCCCACTTCAAATTGAACCTGCTTATTAAAATAATGGACCTTGGCGTCAAAAATCCGGTCACCGGGCTCACCTCATCCGGCATGCCCCAACTAGGAAGTTAAACAAGCCTAACGTCGCTTTCATGTAGGTTAACTATTTTGCTTATGGGTTTTAAAAAAGCATAACTGGTTCTTGCTGATGCTTGAATTATGTTGCATCGTTAAAACGCCAAATAGGTTGGACTTCTTTGGCGTCCATTCGCTTATCGGAAGTCAAATCGGTCTTTCTTCCTATTTCGAAATTGTACTATTTGACAGTACTGTTCTTCTGTAACAGGTGCAAGACCGGCCACTTCTGGGCGCATCGGCCAGGCATTCCATTGATTTCTTAGTCATCTCAAAGGCGAAAATGACCATCATCAGTGACTAACTCAAGGCAATAGAACCAGGCTTCGAACCTAAGCCACTGATTATCCTTTAACGTTTATTCTGAATGGGACCCCAAACGGGATACTTCTCTGTTTTCTTTTTACATTGCTGATCTCTAGGATGATCCGGCTTCGGGTCATTTTGAGAAAATAGCAGCTGAAAAAAAGTGCCGACCTTGAATCTGCTCCAGTATCGATCGTTTCAACATACTGAATAAATCTTGGGACTCTTTGGCGTCGGCATCCATTTTTCTTCCAAACTTATTATATTGAGTTTACATTGGATTTTCATCCTCTAATGGACCAAAAACTGGAAGATAAGGGATTTGAAAATTTTTTGATGCATCAATAAAACTCGACCATTTTGAGTACCATAGTGTTGGGGTGCTAAAATCTTGCATTTTTGCAATATTAAGCATTCTATTTTTTTATAATTAGGGATCTATCTTGGCACTTCCCTAAAACCTTTGTCATCTGTGCGAAAACGAATGAAGGAATTCATCCTATCCTCTTTTTTGAGAAGATACAATTCAAAACCTTTTCAAATCGTTCCCGAAAATTAAAATCGCCGAAACGCCTTATTTTTATGGGGCTTTAGCTATCTTTTTTTTTCTTAACCGGACACTAGTGATATCCAAGATAATTTATCCAGTCAACAACAGAATTAATAGGCCAATCATTTTCACTTGACAAGATTAAAATAGTGTTATTCATTTTTGAATTCATTTACAATATTGATGCACCTTTCTAGTTCATCTGTTGCGTAGATTTGTTTTTTGTGATTTTTTTTGATGTTTATTGCCGGAAATTCATTAAAAATGGAATCGTATAAATAAACACCAATAAGAAGAGATCCTGTGGGTTCAGGATGATTATTTGATCTTAAAAGCATTGTCTCGGGAAAACAAATTTGGGCAAAATCAAATAAATCTCCAACCCGAAAAAGCTTAATACGTTTATTAGAGTTGCAAATAGTTTGAAAAACAGCTTTGTCCTTTTCCAGACTAACTCTACGCAGGCTATCATTCCATAGAATTGAAGAATAATTTTGAAAAATAAAAATAGTTTGCTTTTTAGAAATAGAATTTGCAATTGACTTTGAAATTTCTAAAAAATGAGAATCGCTGGCGCTTCTGCCTTGAAACAATACATAATCGTACTTTTTAAAAATATCGATAAAAAAAGAAAATTGTTTGTTCTCTTTGAACCAATATGGGGATTCAACTTTATAATTTATTATCCTGCAGCCAGGGATCAAATTTTTACAAATATTTTCTGCTATGGAGGCTCCTCCTTCAAAAGTTGCTTTTATTTTAACCTCCTTTCCATTCAACAAGGCGATATTTTGAAACAACCCGAGCATGTCATTATATTCACAAATACTATTTCCGATTACAAGAATTTTAACCTGTTTGCCTTTGGCAATAGGTAGTGTAAGAAAATACAGAAAAAAAAGAAGTAAATAGCGCATTACGTCTAAAAATGAGCCGTCAGATAATTGAAAGCCGAGGTGATATGCGAGAAAGAGCGCATTAATTTCCCTTTTTTATCGTACAGATTGCCCCGAGGAAATCCGCTAACATTCAATCTTGAAAAAACCGACTCCGAACAGACGGCATAAATCCCAGGCGGTTTAACTTGATTAAGAACTTCTAGCGCTTGTTCTATATTTCTTTCTGAACTGAGGTGAATAAATAGAATTCTTTTTTTAAAGGTGGTTTCGAAAATTTCAAATTGCGGCATATCTTCTATGCAAGGGCGACAAGAATGCGCCCAAACGGATACATATAGAAAATCATATCCTTTTATAAGGTTTTCAGAAATATGGAGTGTGTCTTTGGTCTGTAAGTTGATGGCGGTGAACGCCGGAAGCGTATCTACCAGGGCAACATCCGCCTCAGCAACGGGCTCAAGCAAGGGTTTCACCAAAATATTGGGCGGAGAAACGAGCGCTTGATAAGATTGTCCTCGAAGATTGAAGGTCATTTGGTCTTTCACCTTTAAAGCGCCACTGATTCCTAATGGCCTATAATAAATAGACAAATACTCCACCCCTTTTTCAAAATGATTTCCATTTTGATTGAGATCAGATAACTTAAAAACCAATCCCGAATCCAATTCCAGGCAGCGGCCTACAATAAAATTGGGAAAATCTTCATCAAGAATAAACGAAAACACAAAAAGACGGTCTTGAGAGCGAACGACGAGCGACAAGCAGAGCACGAAAAATAACAAGGATGGCTTCCTTACCAGACGAAAGGGTTTCATGGAGCTTGGTTTTGGCGTTAAAAGTTGAAGAGGACAAACTACCCTCTCAAGGCTTGATAAAGGTCTTCTATTGTAGGATTAATTAACAAAAGCTCTCCTTTAGGGAGAAAGCAGCAGAACACGGAATAGCGTAGCAATTGAAAACCCGCTGAATTTTTTTAATTCGCTACCAGGGATTAAGCCCTGAGGCCACGGCAGTTCGTCTTCCCCCAGCGCGTTTTCCCAAGCTGGAGCTTTTTCGTCCAGGGAAATTCCAAGTATCTGAATATTTCTTTCCCGGAGCGCTGCATAGCGCTCTTTTAGGGTTTTATTCTTTGCTCTGCAAGGCTTGCACCAACTCGCCCAGAAATCGACCAGGACTTTATCGCCGCTTTGACTCATAAAAAACTCCGAAGTGTTCAGTGTATCTCCTGCTTGGCTGGTAAACGGAAAATGAACCATTTGAGAACCGAGTCTTAGGCGGGACAGGCTTGTCAGATCATTTAACAGATCAATATTCGGAGGATTAAACTTGGCAACCAAGTGTATAATACTATCCGTGTAAATAGGAGAAACAAATGTTATTCTCCTCAAATTGAGGACATGGTAATTCAAAAACCGGACAGCCAAAAATGGTGTCCTTACTCAACATGGAGGTAAACTCATTAAAACACCAATTTTCATATTTCTCCTTTACCGAAATAAAAGCGGAGTCGCCGGAACTTCTACTCGCACAATTTTCAACATTTTTAATCAAAGAATCCTGAATAGATACAGCTACTCGCCAGATGGAATCCAGCTTGCTTCCTTCAACAAGAAATTCACGTCCTCCCCCAAATAGTATCTTTACAGGCCTGTTCTTGTCTTTAAAAAACAGAAGGCGTGATTTGGATTTTTTGGTATCCAGCTGCAACAACGATCGATCGGTGGTTATGTTAAAGCAGCCAAATGCATCTTTGTCAATGCGGATACTATCAAGGAGTTTACCTTTGATTGTTAAATAAAATGTTTCAACTTCTTTAGCCTTATTACAATCTGAATCTCGCAGATCGCTGAGCTGTCTGAGACGAAATCAAGTTGTCCAAACAAAGGTTGTTTTTGCAATTATTAAAAGCAGAAATGGTTTCACTACACCTGCTACGGATAGGTCTCAAAACATCACCCCCTGTTCTTTCGTCAAAGAAAGAACCAAAACCACTAATGATGGGAATAAGGACGTTTACAGGCATTGTGAAAGGGTTAAGACTGGAAATACTGAGGAACCTATTCCAAAGAACACCTTACTGAACATTGTAGAAATATGCTGTCCAGCCCCTATTGTAACGGCCAAATTTATTTGGCCCCGTGCTGTTTCCCCATGCTTCCGCCAAATAAATTTGGCGGTTACAGACTCTAAGCCCAAAAATGTCCTGCGGTATGGGCATAGTCTGCCAACCGGCAGCCCCCTACATCCCCAGCAAATCACCTCTTTCCCATCCACCTCGTGTACTTCCCTGCGGATGCGCGTCTCCCAGGGCAGCTCTTCCGACGTTTTTCTCGAAGCAGGATCAGGTAGCCTTGCTTTTGGCCGAGTTTGTCCATATAGCGGGCCAGCTGCCAAGCCATCCGGTTCGGACCGGGCGTCGGGTGATGCATCTTGAGCTCAATGGGAAAGACCTGATCTTGCCAGAACACCGCCAGATCCGTGCGGCCGTTGCCGATCGCCATCTCCCGCTCGATTCGGCCGCCGCCGTTGAGAATGCGCTGCAGGAAGGCCATGAGCAGCAGCTGATGCCCTGCTTCCTTATACTGAAAGCGCTCCAGCCAGGATTCGGAATGCCAGCGATAGAAATCCACAAAGGCGTTCAGCAGTTTGTCCATATCCAGCGCGCCGCCGGGGCGCAGGTACCAGGACGTTTGCGCGAGGTCCTGGTTGATGCCATCACTGAAACTGCTGTTGAGGATGCGCGTGATGATCTCCCGGTATATGGGGTTGGCAAACTGAACCGGATTGCCGGGCGTGATGATGCCCAGATCCCGGCAATAGCGGACCGCGTCGTTGTAATCGTCAAAGTCGGGCGCCTCGCCGTTGATGACTCAACACAATGGGCCGCACCGGGGGTCGTTGATCTTGTCGGTCAGGCTGTCCAGGTGGGTTTTGCCGTTGTTCGATCAGCCGCTCCTTGGCGATATCCACCATCTCCGCAGTAATGGCGCGCGTATAGTCGTTTTTGAGTATCCTGGCCACGATCTCGTTCGCCAGGGCGTTGGTCAGCCAGGGCTGTCCGCTGGAATAGGCGTACAATCGTTCAAAAACAGCCGCTGTAAAAACCTGCCCGGTATCCTGGGTATGCTGATCCAGCAGCGCACGTACCTCTTCCCGGGTGAAAACCGGGAGAAAAAAGGACTCAGCCTTGACATTAAACGGCGATCCCGCCCCGATCGACGGATTATCCGCCCGGGCACGGAGGCGGTACTCCCGGATATCGCGCAGGCCAACCAGCGCTACCGATTGCGGAAAATGGCGCGGGCGCGTCTGAAAGCCGTCTCTGAGCTGCCTCAGGGTGGAAATGAGCACATCGTCGTACAGGGCGTCTACCTCATCCAGCAGCAGCACCAGCGGTTTGGACAGGGCCTTGCACCAATCCGTTAGATAGTCGCCCAGTAAAGAAGGGCTTGCCGTGTAGCCGGAAGGCAAAGGGGGCATGTAGGCCGCTTCGAGAAAAACGCTGGCTATGCGGTGCATTGATTTTACAAACACCATGTTGGCATCTTCCACCGAAATGCTGGGGTACCCTGCCGATTCCAAAGAACACACCGTGGCCACATACGTCCCCTTCCTGATTCAGCCGGTGAGCCAGGAGTGCAGGAACGTCGTCTTGCCCGTTTGCCTGGGCGCATGGATGACAAAAAGTATTGCTTCGCTTCGATCAGCCGCATGATGTCTTCCAAATACGTCCTGAACGGATTCACCATGTAGTGGTCTTCCGGGGTACATAGTCCGGTGGTATTGAAGAAGCGTCGTTTCATAGCCCTAAAAATACGACATTTTTGGGGATTTGCGGAGGGGGGTTCCGGCCTTACTCCGCGTTTCTGCCTCGATCCATGACATAGTTGGCAAACTCCTTGGGGTTGCCAAGGCAAGGATCTGTGTGAAAACGTATTTGCCGGAATTCATCGGGGCTTTAGCTATCTTTTTTTTCTTAACCGGACACTAGTGACCATAAATAATTCATCACTAAATTTGCTGATGCATCATTCAAACTCGTCATTATGAGTACCATAGTGGTGCTATCATCTGGTGTATTTCAATATTAGGTGCTCAATTTTTTTATAATTCGGGTCATCCACCCCTAAAAAACCTCTTGTCATTGCCAATACTTTTCCATCGGGACCAATCAGGATGTTTTTAGGATACCCCCATGACATCCTAAACGTGTGTTCAATTATTTTCCGAGCATCGGGAATGACCGTATAACTTATTGGATGGTCCATCATGAACTCAATAATTTCTGGCTCTGCATCCCTGCAAATTGAAATAACTTCCAGCTCTTCTTTGTACGTATCTTGCATCTTGTTTAGAAAAGGGATTTCCTCAATGCAAGGAGGACATGCGATAAACCAGAAATTACGAAGGGTTAAATGGCCGTTGTAAGTAATATTTTGGATCTTCCGTGAATGTCCGTTGCAGAAAAAGTAGGTATTAGGTAGCCGTCCAAAAGTCTAAATCCCTTTGCCACTTAGCAGCAAGGATATTGTTTGAAGTCAATACCATCGAATCAATGACAAATGACTAATTCGGTAATAATATTCTGAAAATCTTCTGAAGTACTTGATTGAGATTTGACTCTAACATAAAATGAAAATTCCAGAAAAAGGAAGAGGAAAAACGAAATGTAATTAATGTATTTCATCACTCAGTAGTGTTCGGTTAAGCAATTTTAATTTTTGATCAATTAATTGTTAATCAATTTGTTATAAAGGTTTTTTCATGTGACCGATTTGAATTGACTAGAGGCCCAAAGAGGCGCTCATGAATGAAGGAACTTATGTTTTCTCCCAGCTTATGGGGTTGATCCATCGCCAAACCTTCGCGCGAATCGTTGAAAAGTATGGCGGCCATGACCCTATGCGGACGTTCTCCTGCTGGCGCCAATTGCTATGTATGAGCTTCGGACAACTCACCCAGCGGGAAAGTTTGCGCGACGTAGTCATCTGTTTGAATGCTCATCCGGAGAAGCTTTACCTTTTGGGCTTGACCAATGGGGTAAAACGTTCAACCTTGGCGGATTCAAACGAAGCCAGAGATTACCGCATCTATGAGGCCTTGGCGCATCTACTTATTGCCAAAGCCCGGAGGCTTTACCAAGGGCAACCTTCCACCATTGACCTGGACAATATGGTCTATGCCTTGGATTCTACAACGGTTGAACTTTGCCTGGAGGTGTTTTGGTGGGCAAAATTCCGTAAGCACAAAGCAGCGGTAAAGCTCCATACCCTGCTGGACATACGCTGCGAAATCCCTTGCTTCATCCATATTTCTGATGGTAAGTTCCACGATGTCAATGTATTGGACATACTTGAGTTTGAACCGGAGGCTTTCTACGTCATGGACAGGGGCTACACCGACTGGGAACGGCTCTATAAAATCCATGAAGCAGGCGCCTTCTTTGTCATCCGGGCGAAAAAGAACTTATCCTTTGAGCGGATTTACTCTGCGCCGGTGGACAAAAGCACGGGGCTAAAGTTGATCAGACGGTGCGCCTAAAAGGACACTATGCAGCCATCGGCTATCCGGGCAAACTTAGAAGGATCAAATACGTGGATGAGGTGCATAAGGTGACCTATGTGTATTTGACCAATCACTTGGATGCAAAAGCGATACAGATTGCCGGCCTGTACTTGAATCGCTGGAAAGTGGAGCTTTTCTTCAAATGGATCAAGCAGCACCTGCGCATCAAACGTTTTTGGGGCGAAAGTGCCCATGCTGTCAAAACTCAAATATGGATCGCCATCTGTACCTTTGTACTGGTGGCCATTTGGAAATACAGATCAAAAAGTTTACAAAGTATGAATGAATTATTACAGATAGTCAGCGTTTCGGTTTTTGATAAAACTCCTGTAAATCAGCTATTTAACAACATGCAATACCAAAAAACCAACGAAGACCAATGTAATCAATTGAATATGTTTGACTTATAACCGGACACTAGTGTCCTTCGTATATTTTTTTAATTATAATTTGTTTTTTGCGCTAAAACGGCTGCGGTCGAGCCCCCTACATCCCCAGCAAAATCACCTCTTTCCCATCCACCTCGTGTACTTCCCTGCGGATGCGCGTCTCCCAGGGCAGCTCTTCCGACGTTTTTTTCTCGAACAGGATCAGGTAGCCTTGCTTTTGGCCGAGTTTGTCCATATAGCGGGCCAGCTGCTGCAAGCCGTCGGGTTGGGACCACCTGTCGTGATGCATTTTCAACTCGATGGGAAAGACCTGATCTTGCCAGAACACCGCCAGATCCGTGCGGCCGTTGCCGATCGCCATCTCCCGCTCGATTCGGCCGCCGCCGTTGAGGATGCGCTGCAGGAAGGCCATGAGCAGCAGCTGATGCCCTGCTTCCTTATACTGAAAGCGCTCCAGCCAGGATTCGGAATGCCTGCGGTAGAACTCCACAAAGGCGTTCAGCAGTTTGTCCATATCCAGGGCGCCGCCGGGGCGCAGGTACCAGGACGTTTGCGCGAGGTCCTGGTTGATGCCATCACTGAAACTGCTGTTGAGGATGCGCGTGATGATCTCCCGGTATATGGGGTTGGCAAACTGAACCGGATTGCCAGACGTGATGATGCCCAGATCCCGGCAATAGCGGACCGCGTCGTTGTAATCGTCAAAGTCGGGCGCCTCGCCGTTGATGATACTCAACACAATGGGCCGCACCCGGGGGTCGTTGATCTTGTCGGTCAGGCTGTCCAGGTGGGTTTGCCGTTGTTCGATGAGGCGCTCCTTGGCGATATCCACAATCTCCGCAGTAATGGCGCGCGTATAGTCGTTTTTGAGTATTTCCGCTACAATCTCGTTGGCCAGGGCGTTGGTCAGCCAGGGCTGTCCGCAGGAATAGGCGTACAATCGTTCAAAAACAGCCGCTGAAAAAACCTGCCGGGTATCCTGGGTATGCTGATCCAGCAACGCACGTACCTCTTCCCGGGTGAAAACCGGGAGAAAAAAGGACTCAGCCTTGACATTAAACGGCGATCCCGCCCCGATCGACGGATTATCCGCCCGGGCACGGAGGCGGTACTCCCGGATATCGCGCAGGCCAACCAGCGCTACCGATTGCGGAAAATGGCGCGGGCGCGTCTGAAAGCCGCCCTGAGCTGCCTCAAGGTAGAAATGAGCACATCGTCGTACAGGCGTCTCCTCATCCAAAAGCAGCACCAGCGGTTTGGACAGGGCCTTGCACCAATCGGCGAGGTACTGTCTCAACAACTGGGCGCTTGCCGGGTGGGCATACGGATCCGGAGGCATGTCCTCCTCCTTCAGAAAAATAGCTGCCGTTTGATACAGCGACCGGACGAACAGGCCGTTGGCATCTTCCACCGAAATACTGGGGTACCCTGCCGATTCCAAAGAACACACCGTGGCCACATACGTCCCTTCCTGATTCAGCCGGTGAGCCAGGGAGTGCAGGAACGTCGTCTTGCCCGTTTGCCTGGGCGCATGGATGACAAAGTATTGCTTCGCTTCGATCAGCCGCATGATGTCTTCCAAATACGTCCTGAACGGATTCACCATGTAGTGGTCTTCCGGGGTACACAGTCCGGTGGTATTGAAGAAGCGTCGTTTCATAGCCCTAAAAATACGACATTTTTGGGGATTTGCAGAGGGGCGCATTTCGGCCTCCCTCCGGCCCGCAAGATTATTTTCCCCTCCCGGGCCTGCGCAAAGGATTACTTACCGAAACTACTCCCTATCCTTTTTGACGAGGTTTGCATACGTGTCCACCAGATAACAACCCACATTTCCCCGAATCTCCCGGCCAAAAGGCGCCATGTTCGCTGGATAATACCTCAATGCTTCAAAAGGACTTCGAGGAAGGATGAAGAAACAATAGCTTTCCCTCTTCCGAGAACAGTAGGTATGAGGAACTCCTGCACAGAAGAACCTTTTAAGATGGTTTCCTTTTGTTCAGGCAGGATCAACCCCTGATACCAGGGTATTTGGTCTTCTTGCAACGCTTTTTTCCAATCCGAAGGGTTGTCGTCCAATGTAAAACCGACAATTTGAGTGTTGTTTGCCAGGATTTCGGCATAGTGTTGTTTCAGCGTTTGGTTTTTTCTCCGGCACGGCGAACAACAGCTTGCCCAAAATCGACTAAGATTTTCTTTCCCTTATATCGCTCAAAAATGCTTGCCGTATGCAGGGTATCTCCGTCGATGCCTCCATAATCGAAATGATAGAAGTCGGTCCCGGGCCTTCGTTGAGACAGGTCAATCAAATCCCCTAACAACTTCTCCTGCGGCGGTTCCAGACCCCGAACCTGGCGGATCAAACTATCCATGTACACGGGCGAAGGGAAAAAAATGGGGCCGTGTTGGACCTTTTTTTTAAGCTGGGGAACATAATTGTTTAAAAATCGGATAGCCAGGGCCGTGTCGGTACGGAGCATGGCGCTAAACGATTGAAAACCCTGGCTTTCGAAGCGCTCCAGGAAAAAAGCAATACCAGCTTCCGGGGAATCCAGTAGGCCAATAGCGGTCCGCCACATAGAGTCCAGCCGGCTGCCTTCCACTTTGAACTTCCATCCTCCCAGAAAGGCGATGCGAACGGGCTGGCCCTTGTCTTTAAAAAACGGGAAAGTATACTTGGCCCTGTTCATGCCCAGCTCCAATGAGGTTTTAGGTTACGGGGGTTGCATGCATCCAACCGTAAATGGTTCCAGGGTAAGGCTATCGAGTTTGGCCCCTGATTCGAGAAGGTAAAACATCAGCTTCTCGCTGCTCTGGTTGGTGATCTGAATGGGACAGGCGCCCGGTAGTTGCGCAAGGGCCTTCGTGGAAAGGCCGCAATGGAAGAGCAAGCAGGCCCAAAAAGGCAGCGTCCGCATGCGACGAAGGGGTTTCATGGAGCTTGGTTTTGGCGTTAAAAGTTGAGAACCAACTACCTTCCCTAAACGCCATGGGGTTCCGGATTATTCTGGAATCCGCTTTTTTTAAAGTTCCAGGCCTACAGGCGTGGAAGTTACTCCACGGTTGGGGGATTGCCTCAAAAGACCGGTCTTGCCCATGAGGCGAAGCTTTCTTCACCCTACTGGACATTTTAGAAAGATGCTTCCAGCCCCTATTGTAACGGCCAAATTTATTTGGCCCCGTGTGTTTTTCCCCATGCTTCCGCCAAATAAATTTGGCGGTTACAGACGCTATAAGCCCAAAAATGTCCTGCGGCATGGGCATGGTCTGCCAACCGGCAGCCCTACATCCCCAGCAAAATCACCTCTTTCCCATCCACCTCGTGTACTTCCCTGCGGATGCGCGCCTCCCAGGGCAGCTCTTCCGACGTTTTTTTCTCGAACAGGATCAGGTAGCCTTGCTTTTGGCCGAGTTTGTCCATATAACGGGCGAGCTGCTGCAAGCCATCCGGTTCGGACCGGGCGTTGTGATGCATCTTGAGCTCAATGGGAAAGACCTGATCTTGCCAGAACACCGCCAGATCCGTGCGGCCGTTGCCGATCGCCATCTCCCGCTCGATTCGGCCGCCGCCGTTTAGGATGCGCTGCAGGAAGGCCATGAGCAGCAGCTGATGCCCTGCTTCCTTATACTGAAAGCGCTCCAGCCAGGATTCGGAATGCCAGCGATAGAAATCCACAAAGGCGTTCAGCAGTTTGTCCATATCCAGGGCGCCGCCGGGGCTGGTACAGGACGTTTGCGCGAGGTCCTGGTTGATGCCATACTGAAGGGAAGAGTTGAGGATTCGGGTAATTATTTCCCGATAGATCGGATTGGCAAAGCGAATAGGGCCCGCACTAATGATCCCCAGATCGCGGCAATACCGCATAGCGTCATCAAATCCGTCAAAGTCGGGCGCCTCGCCGTTGATGATACTCAACACGATGGGCCGAACCCGGGGGTCATTGATCTTATCGGTCAGGCTGTCCAGGTGGGTTTGCCGTTGTTCGATCAGCCGCTCCTTGGCGATGTCCACCATCTCCGCAGTAATGGCGCGCGTATAGTCGTTTTTGAGTATCCTGGCCACGATCTCATTCGCCAGGGCGTTGGTCAGCCAGGGCTGTCCGCTGGAATAGGCGTACAATCGTTCAAAACAGCCGCTGTAAAACCTGCCCGGTATCCTGGGTATGCTGATCCAGCAACGCACGTACCTCTTCCCGGGTGAAAACCGGTAGAAAAAAGGACTCAGCCTTGACATTAAACGGCGATCCCGCCCCGATCGACGGATTATCCGCCCGGGCACGGAGGCGGTACTCCCGGATATCGCGCAGGCCAACCAGCGCTACCGATTGCGGAAAATGGCGCGGGCGCGTCTGAAAGCCGTCTCTGAGCTGCCTCAAGGTAGAAATGAGCACATCGTCGTACAGGGCGTCTACCTCATCCAGCAGCAGCACCAGCGGTTTGGGCAGCGCTTTGCACCAGTCGGCGAGGTACTGTCTCAACAACTGGGCACTTGCCGGGTAGGCATACGGACCCGGAGGCATGTCCTCCTCCTTCAGAAAAATAGCTGCCGTTTGATACAGCGACCGGATGAACAGGCCGTTGGCATCTTCCACCGAAATACTGGGGTACCCTGCCGATTCCAAAGAACACACCGTGGCCACATACGTCCCTTCCTGGTTCAGCCGGTGAGCCAGGGAGTGCAGGAACGTCGTCTTGCCCGTTTGCCTCGGCGCATGGATGACAAAGTATTGCTCTGCTTCAATCAGACGCAGGACATCGTCGTAAAAGTTCCGAAACGGATCGACCATGTAGTGCTTTTCCGGCATACACAGTCCGGTGGTATTGAAGAAGCGTCGTTTCATAACCCTAAAAATACGACAATTTTGGGGATTTGCGGAGGGGATCGCCGAACCCTCTTACCATTCCCTCACCTCCCTCCACGGCAATACGGCGATCTCGTTGGAGCGGATTTGCTTTTCCATCACCGCCCCATCCATCCGCCATCCACGGTCAGAATCGTACCGTGGACGTAGTCGGAGGCGGCGGAAGCCAGAAACACCAGGGGGCCTTTAAAATCTTCGGGTTCGCCCCAGCGGCCTGCAGGGGATACGGTCCAGAATAGACTGGCTCCGTTTTTCGTCGGCGCGCAGGGCGGCGGTATTCTCGGTAGCGATATAGCCGGGCGCGATGGCGTTGACGTTGACCCCTTTACCTGCCCACTCGTTGGCGAAGGCTTTGGTAAGGGAGCCAATCGCCCCTTTGCTGGCGGCGTACCCCGGCACGTTGATTCCACCCTGAAACGTCAGCAGGGAAGCGGTGAAGATGATCTTCCCGCTTCCCTGACCGACCATCCGCTTGCCGATCTCGCGGGTCAGGATAAACTGCGCATTCTGATTGATCTCGATGACCTTATCCCAATAGTCGTCCGGGTGCTCTGCCGCCGGGGCCCGAAGGATAGTCCCTGCGTTGTTTACCAGGATATCGACCACGGGAAAATCCCGGCGTACAGCTTCTATGAAATCGTACAATTCCGCCCGTACGCTAAAATCGCACTGGTAGGGGAAAAACCGGCGGCCCAGCGCCGCTATTTCTTCGGCTACAGCGCTGCCTTCCGCGTTCATGGAGTTGGCCACGCCGATGATGTCGGCCCCGGCTTCAGCCAGTGCCAGGGCCATGGCTTTGCCGATGCCCCGGCTGCAACCCGTTACCAGGGCTACTTTACCCTTCAAACTAAATTGGTCCAGAATAGTCATCGTTAGAGGAGTTGTTTGGGTTCTACTTTATCCATATCGGTGTATTCCTGGTTTCGCCGCCCATCCCCCAAATGAAGGTATACGCGTTGGTGCCTACCCCGAATGGATCGACCATTCCGGGAGATCACCGCCTGGTCGTTGCGCATGATCAGGTGCCGGGTTTCTGCTGGCTCGCCCATCAGATGCACCACAGTACGGTCGTCGGCCAGGTTGAAATAAAGTACACTTCATTGCGGCGGTAATGGGTATGCCAGAGGAAACGTATTCCAGGTGCTTGGGCTGATGAGTTCCGTCAGGCCCATCACCAGCTGGCAGGTTTGCACCCGGGAGGTCACAATGTACTGGTAGATATTCCGGCGGTTGGCTGTCGCGTGCTCGCCCAATTCCACGGGCGCCACCGTTTGGTGCGGGATTAAGGCCGGCGGATAGACGGCATGAGCGCCGACGGAGTTGAAGTAAAACTTGGCCGGCTCGGCGCTGGAATCGCTGCGGAAGACCAGCTCCCGGGTTCCTTTGCCTACATAAAGCGCATCCTTGAACCCCAGGGGAAAAGCTACCCCATCCACGGAAACCATGCCGGGGCCGCCCACGTTAATGATCCCCATTTCCCTCCGTTCCAGGAAAAAAGAGGCTTTCGTCAGGTCCTCAAAAGCGGGCATAGCCAGGGCTTCGCCAACTGGCTGCGCGCCCCCGATGACAAACCGGTCCTGCATGGAATACGTCACCGAAATATGATCGGGTCGGAAAATACCGTCTACCAAAAAATTTTCCCGAAACTGGGAGGTATTAAACCCCTTCATTTCGTCCGCACTGCGGGAAAACCGAATAAAAAATGAACTGGTCATAGGATAGTAAAGACTTGGTTTTAACTATAAACAGGCTTCAAATCATCGCCCAGCGGCGTCATCTTCGGCATGAGCAAGTGCGCTACGCCCAGCACCGTGAGGTACATCAACCCAGCAATCAGGAACGCGAAGAAGTAAGCGCCGGGACCGGAAGCGGTCAGCAGTTCGCCCAGGGTAATATGAGCTGCCAGACCGGCAAAAGCGCCCATAGCGCCGCCGATGCCCACTACCGTGGCGGTTGCTTTCTTCGGGAACACATCAGATACCAACGTAAAGACGTTCGCCGACCAGGCCTGGTGACCGCCTGCCCTAAAGCAATTAAAGCCACGGCAAGCCACTTGTTGTCCGTTAAGGTAACGAACATGACCGGAAGAATGATCAAGGCGCAGATCAGTAAAGGCAGTCTTTCTGGCTTTATTCACACTCAGCCCCGGCTCATGAAAAGCCGGACAACCAGCCGCCTGCGATGCTGCCGACATCGGCGACGACGTAAATGATGATCAGCGGCAAGCCCAGGCCCCGGATGTTCAGCCCGAACGTTTCGGCAATGTATTTTCCTCCCCAGAACAGATAGAACCACCACACGGCGTCGGTCAGTTTGGCGATGGCAAAAGCCCAGGTTTGAGGCAGCGGAAGCACTTTTCCCCAAGGAACTTTGGTCGTGGTTTCTTCCCCGGTGGAATCGCTCTTGATATAAGCCAGTTCCGCAGCGCTGAGCTTGGGATGTTCTGCGGGTTTGCGATAAATAGAGAGCCAGCCAACGACCCAAATGGCGCTGAACACGCCCGTCGTCAGGAACGCGTATTGCCAGTTATGCCCCGTATCGGAAACGATCAGCGGGATGATCAGCGGCGCCATGATGGCTCCCACGTTGGAACCCGCATTGAAAATGCCTGTGGCAAACGCCCGTTCCTTTTTGGGGAACCACTCGGCCACGGTTTTGATGCAGGAAGGGAAGTTTCCGGATTCCCCAAATCCAAGGCCAAAGCGCGCCAATGCAAATCCGACGAAGCTGAACGCCGGCCGAATGGTTGCGTGCAGCATACCGAACACGCTCCAAATAGCAATGGACAACGTGAGCCCCAACGCGTTCCGATCTTATCGATCAACGCGCCCATGGCCAGCATGCCAATCCCGTAAGCCAACTGGAAGGAAGCGCTGATGTAGCCGTAATCCGCATCCGTCCATCCAAAAACTTTGTGTTGCAGCGTAGGCGCCAGAACGCCGATGACGCTTCGGTCCATGTAGTTGATCGTCGTGGCGGCGAAGAGCATCGCCAGAATTCTCCAACGGTACCGGCCAATTTTGGTCGTGGTTTGGTCCATTTCAGGTTTGGTGTTTGATTCAAAAAAAGAGCAGGAGGCCTTCCAACCGTCAGGTGGTTCACCAGGTAGGCAGAGGGCTCCAGGCAACGTGTTATCCCCGGATCATCCGGATTAAATCCAATGTCGTTTTCACCTTTTCGGCGAGTTCGTCAAACTTGCGCCCGTCGAGGATGTCTTTGGCGATCAGTTGGGAGCCCATGCCTACGCAGGTTACTCCAGCTTCGAACCACTTGCGCAGGCTCTCCTCGGTAGGAGACACCCCGCCGGTGGGCATGATGCTCGTCCAGGGTTGCGGCCCTTTGATGTCTTTAACAAAACCCGGCCCCAGTACCCCACCGGGGAACACCTTGACCACCTCCGCCCCGAGCTCTTCCGCCCGCGCGATTTCCGTCAGCGATCCGCACCCCGGCGACCAGAGCACTTTGCGCCGGTTGCATACGACCGCAATATCTTCCCGCAGCACCGGAGTGACGATGAAGTTGGCCCCCAACTGCATGAACAAGCTGGCGGTACCCCCATCGGTGACCGACCCCACCCCCAGCATCATGCCGGGCAGTTCTTTTAAACAATATTTATTCAGGCTACCGAATACTTCATGAGCGAAATCGCCCCGGTTGGTAAACTCCAACAGCCGGGCGCCGCCCCGGTAGCAGGCTTCTACCACCCCCTTGCACAATTCCAGGTCGCTGTGGTAGAACAATGGCACCAAACCCGTTTCCTGCATGGTTTGGGCTACTTGGATGCGTGTGTATTTGGCCATTTTTTTTTTAAAGTTACGAGGTTACGAAGTAGCGAAGTTACGAAGTAGCGAAGTCCAACTGGCGCGAGGCTTGGGCCTCGTGCCCAGCACCTTCCCAAGGCTCCAGCCTCGGGCTACCTCGCAAGCTCGTCGCGTTTACCGCGAAACGCGCCCGCTGGCATCCCCTTTCATCAGCGTTTCGACTTCGGCAACGGTGACGAGGTTGGCGTCGCCGTAGATGGTATGCTTGAGGCAGGACGCGGCAACCGCGAAATTAAGCGCTTTTTGGTCGTCGCCTGCATATTGGATCAGTCCGTAGACCAGGCCGCCCATGAAGCTGTCGCCTCCGCCGACGCGGTCGACGATATGGGTGATCTGGTACGTGGGGGATTCAAACAAGGTTTGGCCGTCGTAGAGCACCCCGGCCCAGGTGTTATGGGAGGCGCTGATGGACCCGCGCAAGGTAATAATAACCTTTTTCGCTCTGGGGAACCGCTGCATCATTTGCTGGCAGACGGAGACATAGGACTTGGCGTCCATGGTATGGCCCTGGGTGACGTCGATCCCCTCGGGGTGGATGTCGAAATGTTTTTCGGCGTCTTCCTCGTTGCCCAAAATGATATCGCAACCGGCGACCAGGGCTTCCATGACTTCGGAAGATTTTTTGCCGTATTTCCACAAATTCTTGCGGTGAGTTGAGGTCGGTGGAAACGGTAATTCCCATGCGGTTGGCGGTTTCGATCGCTTCCAGGCAGGCATCGGCCGCTCCCTGCGAGAGTGCGGGCGTGATGCCAGTCCAATGGAACCATTGGGCATCGCTGAACACCTTCTCCCAATCGATCATCCCTTTGGCGATAGACGCCATACCGGAATGCGCCCGGTCGTAAACGACTTTACTGCCTCTACTGACCGCGCCCATTTCCAGGAAATAAATGCCCAGCCGTTCGCCGCCGCGGAGCACGTGGTTCACGCCAACGCCGCGTTTGCGCATTTCCATCAGGGCGCAATCGCCGAGATCGTTCTGCGGAAGCCGGGTGACAAATTCGGTGGGCAGCCCATAGTTGGCCAGAGAAACCGCTACATTGGATTCGCCTCCCCCATACACCACATCGAAGGAAGAAGCCTGAGAAAATCGCAAAAATCCGGGAGGGGTCAGCCGCAGCATGATCTCCCCAAACGTGACGATCTTTTTCATGACAAGTTATTTGTTTGGCAAATTGGATCTTTTGAAAAGCTTGAGCTAAAAGTACTACCCGCGCCCTACATAGCCTATTCCTGAATTCACTATTTGCTAGCCAAAACCCCCAAAAACCAGGTAAGCGCTTTCTGCTCCCGGAATGTGAACTTTTGACGGCTTCGATTCCCTGATTATTTCAGACCTTTATAAAGACAATGCTTCTGCTCCTTTTGGATAATCATCTTACTTGAAAATTTTTCCACATGATTACCGCTAATCCAAAATCCATCCCCTCTTTCCTCGACGAGCATTTCCTTCTGAATACGGAATCGGCCCGCCGCTTATACCACGAGTATGCCAAAGATATGCCGATCATTGACTACCATTGCCATCTCCCACCGGATGAAATCGCCGCCGACAAACGGTTTTCCAACCTGACCCAAATCTGGCTCAACGGCGACCATTACAAATGGCGGGCGATGCGCACCAACGGCGTCAACGAGCGGTTCATCACCGGCGACGCCGGGGATTACGAAAATTTGAGCAGTGGGCAAATACCGTTCCCTTCACCCTGCGCAACCCGCTCTACCACTGGACCCACCTGGGCCCGCCGCTATTTCGGCATCCAGGAAATTCTGAGCCCGGCTACCGCCCAGGCCGTCTACCAAGAGGCCAGCACCTTGCTCAACTCCCCGAATACAGCGTGCGCAACCTCCTGCGCAAAATGAACGTTGCTACCGTTTGCACCACCGACGACCCCGTCGACTCCCTGGTGTACCACCAAAATATCAAAGCGGATGGCTTCGAAATCCCCATCCTGCCCGCTTTCCGCCCCGACAAAGCCATCCTGATCGAAAAACCTTCCTGGCCGGCATACATCCGCCAACTGGCAGAAGCCGCCGGCAGGGAAATCGCTACCTTCCAGGATCTTCTCGACGCATTCCAAAACCGCATCGCCTTCTTTCACGACATGGGCAGCCGCCTGAGCGATCACGGACTCGAGCAGATCTATGCCGCGCCGTTTACGGAGGCGGGGACGGACCGCATTTTCCGCAAACGCCTCGGCGGGCAAACCCTGGAAGCTGCGGAAGCCGAAGAATTCATGTCCGCCCTGCTCTACCACCTCGGCGTTATGTACCACGCCAAAGGCTGGACCCAGCAGTTTCACCTCGGCGCCCTGCGCAACAACAACTCCCGCATGATGCGCACCCTTGGGCCCGATACGGGGTTCGACAGCATCGGCGACTGGTCGCAGGCCGCCGCCCTCGCCCGGTTTATGGACCGCCTCGACAACGAGGACAAACTGACCAAAACCATCGTCTACAACCTCAACCCCCGCGACAACGAGCTGATGGCTACCATGATCGGCAACTTTAACGATGGCAGCATTCCGGGGAAAATCCAGTACGGCTCCGCCTGGTGGTTCCTCGATCAGAAAGACGGGATGGAAAAACAGATCAACGCCCTGTCCAATATGGGTTTGCTCAGCCGCTTCGTCGGTATGCTCACCGATAGCCGGTCGTTTATGTCCTACCCCCGCCACGAATATTTCCGGCGAATCCTCTGCCAGATCCTGGGCCGCGAAGTAGAAAACGGCGAACTCCCCAACGATATCCCATGGATCGGGAAGATCGTGCAGGATGTTTGCTTCCGCAATGCGAAGGCGTATTTTGGGTTTGAGGGGTAAGATAATAGGTTCAAGGTTCAAGGCATTTTTCTTTGAACCTTGAACGTTTTTGTTAACGTTTTTTCCCTATCCGCTGTACAACCAGCGAAGTTCCCATCACCAAGACACAACCAATAAGGTTGAGCCATAGGTAAGCGATTTTGACCACCACCAGCTTGCCCAGGAAGATGAACCCGAATTGGTTTTCGCCCATCACAAAAATAGCGATGACGCAGGCCTCGGCGATCAGTGCGCCGATAAACGCGGCCCTCCCCCCTACCCGCTTCAGGAAAAAAGCGGTCAGGAAAACGCCCAGGATCACGCCATAAAACAGCGATCCGATAATGTTGACTGCCTGGATCAGGTTTTCAAACTGCTGGGCGACGACCGCAAACGTCAGCGCCACCCCGCCCCATAGGACGGTAAACCATTTGGACATGCGGAGGTAATGGCGGTCGGAAGCTTCCTTCACGAAAAGTCGTCGGTAAATATCGACTACCGTGGTGGTGGACAAGGCATTGAGTTCAGACGACGTCGACGACCAGGCAGCGGAAAAGATCATCGCCAGGAGCAGCCCCACCACCCCGATCGGCATGAAGTTCAGCACATACGTAATGAATACATAGTCGGTATCTTTGGTGTTCGCCTCCTTGTCGTTCCTTGCAATCAATTCCCGGATATCTGCCCGTAGCTGTTTGTCTTCCCCCTGCAAGGCAAGCACCCGGGTCTGGGCGGCGCCAGAGGCCTGAACGTCTCCGCTGCGCTCGGCGGCAATCATCTCCCGGATGGCTTCCTGGCGCTGCGATTGCACCTGCTGAAGCTGCGTTTCCAGGCCCGCATACGCCGGGGCGTAGCTGCTTTGCTGTATCTGCTCCACATTCGCCCGGTTGAAGTGGGCGGGCGCCGGGTTAAACTGGTAAAACACAAACACCAAAGCCCCTACAAACAGAATGACGAATTGCATCGGAATCTTCAGCAACCCGTTGAACATCAGTCCCAGCCTGCTCTCCGTCAGGGATTTCCCGGAAAGGTAGCGGGACACCTGGGATTGGTCGGTACCGAAATACGATAAAAACAGAAACGTCCCCCCAGCATCCCGGACCAGAAATTGTACCGGTTGGAAAGGTCAAATTTGAAATCCAGCACGTTGAGCTTGCCCATTTTACCGGCTACCGTCAGGGTTTCGCCGAAGGTGAACTCCCTGGGCAGGTTGAGGATGATCAAAACGGAAGCGAGGACCAAGCCCAGCAAAATGACCACCATCTGCTGGGTTTGCGTCACACTCACCGCTTTCGTCCCGCCGGAAACCGTATAGATGATCACGACAATCCCCATCAGGAAGATCGTCCAGTTCAAGGGCCAGCCCATGATTTGAGAAAGCACGATTGAAGGCGCCAGGATGGTCAGCCCGGCGGCAAACCCCCGTTGCATCAAAAACAACGAAGCCGTGAGTACCCGGGTAGGGCAAGCCAAACCGGGTTTCCAGAAACTCATACGCCGTATACACGTTGAGCCGGTAATAATTCGGGATGACGAAAACGCTCAGGAGGATCATCGCCAGGGGAAGTCCAAAATAGAACTGTACAAACCCCATCCCGTCTTCGTAAGCTTGCCCGGGGGTGGACAAAAAGGTGATCGCGCTGGCCTGGGTCGCCATAATGGACAAACCGATCGACCACCACTTGAGGTCTCGGTCGCCCAGCATATAACTCTGGGCGCTGTTCACGTGCCGCGTTTTCCAAATTCCATATCCGGCAATACCCAGCAAGGTGGCCAGCATAACCGTCCAGTCCAGTGCCTCCATGAGCGATTCTCTTTTTGCGGCCCTACCCTCAGGAAAACGACCGCATAAACCAATAAAATCCCAGGAGCAGCATCGCCTGGAAAACCAACAGAAAAAGGGATACCTTATTCCAGGTACCGAGTACGGGAGGGCCTTCCCCTGCCGTAGTCATGTCGTTGTTCGTCGTCATCGATCAGGGTTTGGGCGCTTTACCAATGGAAATCAGGTTGGCAAAAAGGCGAAAAGCGCCGGGGACTCCCGAAGGCAACTCCCGGAAAAAGGACAATCCGGTATAGACGAAATGCCCTTCCCCGTATTTCGCCACCAGCAAGGCTCCGTCTTTGGGCGTTTCTCCTGGTCGTTGCAGGAAAGCAGGGCTTCGTAATTCTTGTCCCATTGATCCGGGAAATAGAGTCCGCGCTCCTGTACCCAGCCTTCGAAATCAGCAGACGTGATTTTATTGGGAAAATTCAACGCCGGATGCCCGGGCTGAAGCAATCGCATCTCAGCGTCCTCTTCCGTCACGCGGTCGCGGGAGATCCGGAACGGATAGGGTCCCATTTCCGCTACGGGCACGCGGAGTTCGGAGTTGGTATTGTACTGAATGAGGAGCGTGCCCCCATTTTTAACGTACTCCAGCAACTGGCTTTGCCGGAACTGGAGGTCGTCGTTCGTATTGTACGCGCGGACGCCGGTCACGACGGCATCGAACTGCCGAAGGTTATCGGCATTCAGCTCGTTGCCCCGAAGCATGGTGACTTCGTATCCGATGGCGCGCAGGTTGTCGGGAACATCGTCGCCGGCGCCGGCGACATACCCTACCTTGGTTCCCTCTTTGCGCAAATCGAGGCGCACCGCCCGGCTGTGTGCGTCGGCGAACACGGTCTGGACCGGGATGTGGTCGTATTTAACCTGAACCAGCGCCTGATGGTATTCCTTGCCTTCTACGGCAGCATACGGAGTAAGCATGCCGTCGCTGGGCCCGGCGGAAGGGGTCACCGTAAACGACAGTTGGACCTCCTCCCCTTTTCGCTTGATCTGAAACGGAATTTGGAGCGGTTCCACCTTCCAGCCCTTGGGAGCGTCCAGGCGCAGGTTACCGAAACAGCCTGCTTTCCGGCCTTGACGGACACCTGTACCTTTTGCGAAGTGGCGCTGGCAAAAATATAGACCTTGCGGTCGAGCCGGGCGTAGACCGGCGGGGTGATCTCAAACGGCTGATAGACCTCTCCTTTCACGGGGTCGGTATCCTTGTATACGACGTTGCTTTCAAACGTTATTGGGATTCCGGCGATGGAATACCGGAATAGCGCTTTAAACTGCCGGGGCGTTTCGGGCAGCCCCCGCAACGCCTGATCGCCAACAGTGTACAGTCCCACCGGATGATGTTCCCGCAACCAATAAGGATCGCTCATGGGCATGTCGTTGGGCAGCGCGGCGCGGGCGCTCCAGTTGACGCGCTGGTTGACTTTCAGGGTCAGGGCGAAGGCCGTGTCGGCGCTCAGCGAAGTGAATCCCACGTTTTCCAGAACGATGGGCGCACCGAGGCGTTGGATGACCTCTACGCGCAACGTCACCGGTTCGCCGGGGGTCGCGCTGGGCTCTATGGCCAGCGCTTCGTGGAATAAACCGAGGCAAGCCTGAATGACGTTCCGGATTTCCGCCAGCTTCACGCGTTTCCAGTAGCCGTCCGGAAGCTGTTCGATCGACCGGAAAGCCTGCATCAGCTGGGGCACGCTGGCTTCCGGATGATTGGGGCTGAATCCCGCCTCCACCTTGGCGAGCAGAGCGCCGATGGGGGCGCCTCCGGGTACCCGGCTCCAGGTGGTATTAATTCCTTCAAACAGGTTGGATTTTTCTTTGGGCATTTCCCCTTTCAGCAACTCGAGGTACTCCGGCTCGGACCCCCGAACTCCGGAGGAGCCAAACCCCTGGCATTTGTGCATGCTGCGGCTTTCGGCAGCGATCTCGGTATTCGATTTGCCCAGGGCGGGATAATACACTCCGGCGTCAACCTGCGCCAGATTGGACTTATCTGCTTTTTCAAAAGCCTCTCTGCTTCCGTAGAAGAACGAAGACGTGTTGAAAAACACCCGTTTCGGCTGCCAAACCGGGGCGTGCGCCAGTTGGTCCGGATAGGCTTTGGGGTTGATGGCCAGCTCGTAGGCTTCGAGGGTAAGGACGGCCGAAGCCGTATGGTGCCCGTGCGTGCGGCCCGGGGTGCGGTGATCAAAGCGATTGATGACAATATCCGGCTGCCATGTCCGGATGGCCCAAACCACGTCCGACAATACCGCGTCTTTGTTCCAGATGCGGAAAGTTTCGTCGGGGTTTTTGGAGAACCCGAAGTCGTTGGCGCGGGAAAAGAGCTGGTTCCCCCCATCAATCCGGCGGGCAGCGAGGAGTTCCTGGGTTCGGATCAGACCCAGCAGTTCTTCGATTTCTGGTCCGATGAGGTTTTGGCCGCCATCGCCGCGGGTAAGGGAAAGGTAGGCGGTATTGGCTTTGACTTCATTGGCCAGGTAGGAAATCAGGCGGGTGTTTTCGTCGTCCGGGTGCGCAGCAACGTATAAGGCCGAGCCCAGGAAGTTCAGTTTTTTGATTGCTTCATGGATCTCTGCGGAAGTCCACCGTTTAGGAGTTTGGGCCAGAAGCAGGAAAGGAGCGCAAAAGAAAACGGCTACAATAAACCATACCTTACGGAAACGCATCATCATCATTTAATTTGGCGATTTGGAATGATTTCAGGGGAATGAAAGCAAATATAGGAAGGAATCCGGAAGCGGTGCAAGAATTTGCGGCCGGACGGAGCGCTTCAGGGGGAAAGAATGTGGAGAAATTTAACGTCGCCGAATAGAAAGAAGCGGGGGGGTTGCTTATTTTCAACCCCGTATTAAGTCACCAGGATCTGTTGTCATGAAACCAACCCGATATATTTGCGTGCATGGGCATTTTTATCAACCCCCCAGAGAGAACGCCTGGCTGGAGGTGATCGAAACCCAGGATTCCGCAGCGCCTTTTCACGACTGGAACGACCGCATCAACTTCGAATGCTATGCCCCCAACACGGCGGCGCGCATCTTGGGCGAAGGGGAGCAGATTGTAGATATCATCAACAATTACGAGCGGATCAGCTTTAACTTTGGCCCTACGCTGCTTTCCTGGCTGGAACATGCCGACCCGGCTTCTTACCGGGCAATCCAGGAAGCCGACCGCAAAAGCATGGAGCGGTTTGGGGGGCATGGCTCGGCCATGGCCCAGGTGTACAACCACCTGATTATGCCTTTGGCCAACTACCGGGATAAGGAAACCCAGGTTATTTGGGGCATCCGGGATTTTGAGCGCCGGTTTGGCCGGAAGCCGGAAGGCATGTGGCTGGCCGAAACCGCCGTCGATACCGAAACGCTGGAAGTGCTGGCCGCAGAGGGTATTCAATTTACCGTGCTGGCGCCCAGGCAGGCGAAGGCGGTCAAAGCGCCGGGAGAGGATAACTGGCAATACGTCTCTGCCGAGACCGTAGATACCCGAAGGCCCTATCGCTGCCTGCTTCCCTCCGGAAAATCCATTGCGCTGTTTTTTTACCATGGGGATATTTCCCAGGGCGTCGCGTTTAGCGGCCTGCTCAACGATGGCGCCCGGTTTGCTTCCGCGTTGATGGGCGCATTCGACGAGAGCGCATCGCCCCAGCTGGCGCACATCGCTACCGATGGGGAGAGTTACGGCCACCATCACCGCTTCGGGGAAATGGCGCTTGCCGCTTGCCTTCAGCATCTGGAAGACCTGCCCGGAGTAGCGCTCACCAATTACAGCCAGTACCTGAACCTGTTTCCGCCAGACTGGGAAGCTCAGGTGCACGACAATAGTTCCTGGAGCTGCGTACATGGCGTCGAACGCTGGAGAGCCAACTGCGGATGCAACTCGGGAGGGCGGCCCGGATGGACCCAGGAGTGGCGGAAACCGCTGCGGGAATTGCTCAACTGGCTACGCGACCAGCTCATTCCCCTTTACGAGCGCCAAACCCAGCGGTTGCTGAAAGACCCCTGGGCGGCCCGAAACGATTATATAGAGGTGCTGCTCTACCGTTCAGAAGAAACCATCGAAGCGTTTTGGGCCAGGCACGCCCGCCAGAAGCTCAAGGAAGACGAGCAGGTGTCGATTCTCCGCCTCCTGGAGATGCAGCGCAACGCCATGCTGATGTTTACCAGTTGCGGATGGTTTTTTGACGAAATCTCCGGGATGGAAACCGATCAGATCCTGCAATACGCCAACCGGGCGATCCATTACGCCGAGCAAGTAGCCGGTATCCGGCTTCATAATCTGTTCCTTCAGCGCCTGGAACAAATACCCAGTAACGTCTACGCCGATGGTTCGGTAAGTTCCCGGCAAAACGTCATGAGCGCGCGCGCCGATTTGGTGCGGGTCGGCATGCACTACGCTGCATCTTCCCTGTTTGAGGAATACCCCGAGAAGCTGGCGATCTTCAATTACTTCGCCGAGAGCGAAGTGTTCCACCGCTATGAAGCCGGGATTCAGCGCCTGGCTATCGGCCGTACCCGCGTGACCTCCAGGGTGACCCAATCCGAGAAGTTGTTCAGTTTTGCCGTGCTCTACCTGGGGCAGCTCAACTTCCTGGGGCAGATTTCGGTCAATATGACCCGGAGCGCCTTTGACGAAATGGCCGCCGACCTGATCGAGGACTTCAAAAAAAGCGACCTGGGAAGAGTCATCGAACATATGGAAACCCATTTCGGGGAAGACCGCTTCTCCTTCCGGGAGTTATTCCGGGATGAAAAACGGAAAATTTTCCGCCATATAGGCGCGAAAAGCTCGCGGCTGATCGACACCGCCTACCGGGAGATCTACGAAGACAGCTACCAACTCATGACGATTATCCAGCTCAATAGCCTCCCGCTGCCGGAAGCGTTCCAGAACGCCGCCCAGCATATCCTCAACCAGGACATGGTGCGGTTTTTCTCCAACGGCAGCCTCAATATCCGGGAGCTGAAACGCCTGGCCAGCGAATTCAAAAAATGGGGAGTCACCCTGGCCAACGCGGCTAGTTTGCAGCTGACCGCCAGCGAACGCATCTACTCGGAAATCCAACGCATCGAAAAAGATCCGGAAGACCGCCTGGAACGCCTGCTCAACCTCAACCAGGTGTTGCACATTCTGGACGATATGGCGATTGCCATCAACTTCTGGAAAAGCCAGAACCTATTCTTCTCCCTGCTTCAGGACGGTCCGTTTGGAAAAAAGGACGGAGACAGCGCTCTGGCCGTCGCTTTGGCCGAACTGGGAACCTTGCTTGGATTTCGCGCCAGTATTTTGAGCGAAAAAAGGGCCGGTCAGCTATCCGGTTAAAAAGAAGCCGGAACTTAGGTAGCCCCGGCTTGCTCACAAAATTAAGGTTATTGAAGGAAAATGGATAAAGGATGGTTTTAAGGATGGGATAGAGGCTCTTCGCTGTCGGTGCGCCGTTGAACAATATGGCTGAACATATCGCGGGTATCCGTAAGGAGGCTAAGATCGGTCTCGTCGTCGTCTTCGTGTTGGAGTTCCGGTACCCGGAGTTTGGGATTTACGTATTCATAGTCCGCTTCGTCGTATTCGTAAATGGACCAGCGCCCCCATTTGTATTCGAGGGCCGTGAGGTTCTCTACCCAATCTCCCGAGTTGAGGTACGTCACTTTCTTGTCTTTGGTCTCCACGGTGCGCATCTGAGGCCGGTGAATATGGCCGCACACCACATAATCGTAGCCTTGCTCTCCGGCCAGACGAATCGCGGTATCTTCGAAATCGCTTACGAATTTCACCGCTTCCTTCACGCTTTGCTTGACCTTTTGCGCGATCGACAAGCGCGACATGCCCAGGGACGTCCGGATATGGTTGATCCAGCGGTTGACCAGAATC
This sequence comes from Haliscomenobacter sp., assembly GCA_016713275.1. GTDB lineage: Bacteria > Bacteroidota > Bacteroidia > Chitinophagales > Saprospiraceae > JADJPL01. The sequence continues at coordinate 299,277 of JADJPL010000003.1, read as the reverse complement.
AGGTAGTCGTAACTCTTACCCCCCAACTTGGAGATCCAGGGCGAATATTTAATGAACATATCAAAAATGTCCCCATGGAAAACCCAGTACGAGCGGCCCTTCAGCTGAAGCACCAGTTTATCCCGCAGGTGGATGTTCCCGGAAGCAAATTCCGTATAGCGCCGGAGCGCATCGTCGTGGTTGCCGGTGATGTAATAGACTTTCGTCCCCTTGGAGGCCATTTTGAGAATCCGTTGAATGACCTGCATGTGCTCCCTGGGGAAATAGCGTTTGCGGAACTGCCAGATATCGATGAAGTCTCCGTTCAGAATAAGCGTTCCTACTTTGATGCTTCCCAGATAATTCAACAACTCCTTGGCGTGGCAGCCGTACGTTCCTAAATGAACATCTGAAATGATGACAATGTCCAGTTCTCTTTTCATGATTTGTCCCGACTGGTATATTGGGTTTACCTTGGGGACAAAACTCCCGCTTTAATGTAAACTGGAAGTAAAACGTTAATTATGAAATGATTAAGAATTGGGCACGTTGTCAAAAGGTGATTATATGCCAAACAGCGTTGAGGCCTCCCCCTAACCCCCTCCAAAAGAGGGGGAACAAGAGCGAAGACAGTCTTTCCCATTTTGTTTCTAAGTTGACAATGTATTTGTGTCTATTGAAGGGTATCCCGGACCAAAACCCGGGGGAAAGGCAGGCCCTCCTCGGCCAAAGGCTGAAGAACCAGCGTATCCGGACCGATCCGGACGATCTGGTGCGTTTGTTCCTTATCGGTAATCCGAAGCGTCAGTTCTTTTCCTGCTCTGCGGAAACGCCATTTCCCTTCCTGCCGGAGGCTATCCAGGTGAAACTCCAATTGGCCGTTATCAAAAAAACGGATTCGGGCAAACTGCAATCCGGCCATAATGCTTTCCATGTAGCTCGTTTCGGCAAAACCGGCTTCCCGGATCGCCATTTCCTGGCGGGTTGCCGCCAAATCGTACTTCCACTCCTGGCACAAATGGGCTTTTTCCTGCCGCCCGGCGCAGCCGGAACACCAGCCCAGGAGGAATATCAGCCAAATGCGTTTCATGATTTGTTCGTTTAGCCGCATTAAGGTAAGGGTTCTTTTTTAATTCGGCGGCAAAAGGCTATTCGACCACTTTTTTGATTTGCGCCCGAAACGCGCTCGGAGAAACCCCGGTCAAGGCTTTAAATTGCTTATTGAAATGCGATAAGTTATTGAACCCGCTTTCAAAGCTGATCCCCACGATACTCTGCGTTCCGGTCGACAACAACCGCGAGGCATGGGAGATCCGGACTTCATTGACAAACTGGGTAAACGTCTTGCCGGTCAGCCGCTTAAAAAACCGGCAAAAAGCCGGAACCGTCATATTCGCTTTTTCGGCCGCTTCCGCCAGCGTGATTTCTCGTTGAAACCCGGCATTGACGTAGTTGTATACCTGCTGAATGCGTTCATAGTTCAACGCATCCACCGGAAGGGAAAACCCATCCACATTTAAAGGATAATACTCCGTAGTCGCTGCCAGTCCTTTCATCACCTCCAGCAACGCCAGAAGGCGGTCCAGCCCATCCAGTCCGACCATGTCATTAAGGCGCTCTCCGACCCAGCGTTTCGTATCGCCGTAAAACGAGATCCCGGTCCTTGCCCGCTCGAACAATTGCCGGATGCCCGCAACTTCGGGAACGTCCCAGAAATCCCTGCCCAGAAAATCAGCCCGCATCTGAACGACAATCTCCGTATGGCTCTCCGACAGCTCTTCCGTGAAACTTAAATGGGGCAGGTTGGGGCCGAGGAAGATCAAATCCCCATCTTCGAAATACGAAATGTGGTTCGCAATATGGCGTTTGCCGCGCCCATGGGAAATGTAAACGATCTCGTATTCCGGATGAAAATGCCAGAACGGAGCCGCTGCTTCCAACTCCTGCGTAAACCGCTTTAAAGAAAAGGAGCTCCCAAACTCGGGGTCGATCTGCTCAAACGATGCTTTCATACCGGGTACCAGTGAATGAGCCCCGCCTTCGGGCAGAAATCGCTTGCGGGCGGGTTAATTTTATGCTAACAACGCAAAAAGAGAATGCACATACCCGGCCTGCGGTTTATATTTGCGCCGACATTTTTCACCACACGCAATCCCTCGTTATGCACCTCCCTATCGAATTGGTCGCTTTTGACATGGCCGGCACCACGGTCCAGGATCACCACGAAGTTGAATCCTGCTTCAGAGAAGCAGCCCAAATTACCGGCCTCCACATGACGGAAGAAGAAATCCGGTCGGTCCAGGGATGGTCTAAGCGCTTTGTCTTTGAAACCTTCTGGGAACGTCAGATCGGCCAGCGCGACGAAGCCTGGGCAGAACACGTCGACCATGGGTTCCAGGTTTTCCGCGATATTCTCGAAACCCATTACCTCACCCAACCGGTGGAGCCCACCGAAGGGGCTCTGGAAACCTTTGCATTTCTAAGGGAGCATGGGGTCCAAATCGCCCTCACCACGGGCTTCTATCGCAAAGTGGCCGATATCATCCTGAATAAACTCGGGTGGCTGAATGGCCTCGACGAACGCTATGTGGGATCGGCCGGCTCCCTCATCCAGTTCTCCGTTTCCAGCGACCAGGTCGCCCACGGCAGGCCGCACCCGGACATGATTTTCAAATCGATGGAAGTCCTCGGCATTAAAGACGCTTCAAGGGTAATCGCCGTTGGAGACACTCCTTCGGACATTCAGGCGGGACAAGCTGCTGGATGCGCTTTTTCTGTAGCTTTGGCCAATGGAACCCACGATCCGGAAGCCTTGAGCCCTTTTAAACCGGACGCGTTACTCCCTTCCTTGAAGGATTTTGCTACTTTTTTGCAGGAAAAAGCATTTTTGATAAAAAAATAGTAGGAATAATTCACAGCTTTCCTGTATATTTGCGGGAACAAACGATGCAACGACGTTTCTAAGTTGAGATTATATCTTACTTTTAGATAAAGAACTATTAACTGGGGTTTAGTTTTACTTTGGGCCGGAACTTTCTAGTTCCGGTCTTTTTTTTTAGTCGCTCAGCCTCCATTTAATCCCAATCCGGAACCCCGAAACCGGCGGCCAAGGGTAATCCGGAGTCTGATAGAACAGCTGCCCGCCCATCCAATTGCTGCTAATATTTTCGATTTTGACAAATGCCCGGAATTTGGTTACCCGGATATTGAAATAGGCGTCTGCTGCCGGGTAAAACGGGATCTGGGCCCGGTCCTGGAGCTGAAACTGCCCCGTAAGCGGGAAATAATAATCCGAAGAATAGGCGGAGGTATACCTTAGATCAACCCCGATCCGGGTGTCCAGTACTTTGAAGAGTTTGCCGCTAAAATACAGGCTGTGTTTCCCGGCGAGTAAAGGGAGCCGGAGCACATCCCCCGAAACCGCCTGAACCACCCACTGGTTTTCGTTGTGGATTTTCCAAAGCCTCAAATGCTTGCGCACGAACAATTGGGAAACGCTTACGGGGACTCCCGTTTGGCGCCATCCTGCCGTGTCAAAATAAATAGCCTGATTGATCAAATGGTAGGCGCCGCCCAGTTCCAGCCCCCATTTCGAGAGAAAAAGCGTACCCTGAAGGTTGGTCTCCAGGGTCTTTTTGAACGCATTTCCCCAAACGGGCTGCTGGGTCACGTAGAACGATTCCTGTACCAGAGTAGGGCTATACAATTGGTTGAGAAACAACGCTTCCAACCCGCCCCAATCGCCCAGAATGGTCTTGATCCGTCCCTTCACGCGGTAATCGCCGATACTTCCCAATACCCCCAGTTGGGCTTGGGCCTCCAGTTGCAGGGCAGGCAAAGGAGCCGCCGCCCAGTCCGCGCCGATAAAAATTTCCTGAAGGGAAGAATCTACGGGCTCCTGGTTGATTTGGTGCGCCACATGGGTAAGGTGGAGTTCCAGACGGCGGTCGCCGGCGCCTGGACCGGCAGCCCGGCTGGGTTTAACCGATTGTAGCCGGAACTGGTTTTCCAGCTTGTTGTGCAGGAGAAAATGGCGAAGTCCCCGGTTATCGGTTTGAAAAAGGCCATAATAGGATGCATCCGCAGCCGGACTTGGATCAAAAAAGGTATAGGTGCTGCTGCGGTAGCCGATCCGGTGGCTTACCCTCCAAATGCGTCGCGCCGGAGGAAGGGAATCCGGGGCCAGGGTATCGCGTTTGCCCAGGTTGAGGTAATGGGTATAAAGGATCTCCTGATGCCGGTGCCGGGTACCTGCATTGTCCAGATAGACGTCGGTGGCATTGGGGGTGAAAAAAGCGCCTTCCCGCACGGGTTCCTCCACGATTCCGCCGTTGTCGTCGTGCTCCAGCTTGTTGTCGGCATAAGCAAAGAATCCCTGGTACCGTCCATTTTTTGCTTGTAACCAGAATCCCAATCCCAGGGCGGTATTCCGAACGCGCTGGTTGGGGAAGAGATCGGCGGTACCCAATTGGCCCAGGCGCTGGTAGTCCAAGGAAAAATTCAGTCCATTAGCGAAATTCCGGCTAAACTGGACAGTAAAGTCGCTATTGTTCTGCTCGGCGCCCCGGTTAAACCCCAGGTTGGTGTACGCCCGCTGAAGCCGGTAAAAAGGAACCGATTCCGCCGGGAGCAGGTACAGGTCGTATTGATGAAAACCGGGATCAAACCCCCGGCGCATGCGCGGCTCGTACACCAACGCCTGATGCGCCGACCCCGGAACGCCCAGATTCTTGTAGTCCCACACCCGTTTCCGTACCGGATCGTACTGATGAAAAAAATCGTCGAGCAGCGAATCGGAAAAGGCAACCGCCAGCTCCGGATTTGCTGCGTACAGAAAATAGATGGGAAAGGTATCGAGCACCTCCTTGTCCAAAACCAGAGGCTCCTGACCGGAAGGGCCGGCGCCGGCGGAGCTTCTCGGTCCGGTAGGAAAACCTTGGCCCTGTGCGGAAAAACCGGACAGGGCCAAAACGACGATTATTCCCAAGCTTGCCGGGAAATGACCAAACATACGCCTCATGTTAATAGACCCTTTCGGGCGCTTAGTTCATATCCAGAATGGCCGGGCTCATTCCCATGCTGGAAAATCCGCCGTCGTGGTAAAGATTCTGCATGGTCACCATCCGGGTGAGATCGGAAAAGAGCGTAACGCAGTAATCGGCGCAAGCTTCTGCGGAAGCATTGCCCAAGGGCGACATTTTATCGGCATAGGTAAAGAACTCGTCAAATCCTTTCACCCCCGAGCCCGCTGTCGTCCGCGTAGGCGACTGAGAAAGGGTGTTCACCCTTACTTTTTTGGCCGTTCCGTAGTGGTAGCCAAAACTGCGGCCAAAAGACTCCAGCAGGGCCTTGGATTCGGCCATTTCGCTGTAATCCGGGAAGGTGCGCTGGGCGGCAATGTACGACAGCGCCAGGATGGAACCCCATTCCTGCATGGCATCGAGTTTCCACAAGGTTTGCATCATCTTGTGGAACGAGATGGCCGACACATCGAAGGTTTTCAGCATCCATTCGTAGTTGAGGTCGGTATAGTCTTTCTTTTTGCGCACATTGACCGACATGCCGATAGAGTGCAGGACAAAATCCAGGGGGCCACCCAGGATAGCCATCGATTTGACGAACAGGTTTTCCAGATCTTCTTCGCTGGTCGCATCCGCAGGAATGACCTCGGCGCCCGTGATTTCCGCCAATTTTTGGATTTCGCCAAAACGCATGGCCACCGGCGCATTGGTGAGGGTGATGGCCGCTCCTTCCTCCACGCAGCGCACGGCTACTTTCCAGGCGATCGAATTTTCATCCAGGGCGCCAAAAATGACCCCGCGTTTTCCTTTCAATAGGTTGTTTCCCATGATACTTATGGTTTCAGCTGATTTAAGTTCTTATCCGGCTTTGAGCCGAAGCAACTCCCGGGCGTTCTCTATCGCAGAATCGCTTGGCGGGCTTTGGCTCAGCATGGTGGCGATGGCCAGCACCCGGGCTTCTTCATCTAACGCTTTTACCTTCGTCAGCGTGCGGTCGTCTCTAATTTGTTTGTACACAAAGAAGTGGCGATCCGCTTTAGAGGCGATTTGGGGCGAATGGGTAATGGTCACTACCTGGTGTTCGTTGGATAACTTGCGCAAAATATTCCCCATCTTCAAGGCTACGTCGCCGGAAATCCCGGAGTCGATCTCGTCGAAGATCAGGGTCGGCAAAGGGATGGAACTGGCAACCAGGGATTTGGTAACCAAAGCCAGGCGGGACAACTCCCCGCCGGAAGCGACATCCCGGATGGCCTGCAGGCGGCTTCCTTTGTTGGCGGCAAAAAGGAAACTGACCTCATCCCATCCATTCGGACCAAGCCCAGAAAGCAAATGAAACTGCACCTCAAACTGGGCATATTCCATCGCCAATAGCCCCAAAAGGTCTACCACCTGACGGGAAAAGTCGTCTTTTACCGATTTTCTGCGTTCGCTCAACTCCTGAGCCATGCGGATTAACTCCCCTTCCTGCTGCTCTATCTGGCTCCGCAGGGCCTGGATTTCAGCGCTTTGGTCGGCAAACCCTCCTAATTGCGCTTCGATCTGTCTCTGGATGTCAAGCAACTCCCCGATGGCAGCGACGCCATGTTTTTTCTGCAACCGGTAGATCAGATCCAGCCGGGCCTGTATCTGCAGGATGCGTTCGGGGTCGTATTCGGTATCTTCGGCCACTTTTTCCAGGTCGGCGCCCAGGTCCTGAAGCTCGGCGATCACTCCGCCGAGCCGCTCCTGCAGCCGGGCCATACGCGCATCAAACCGGCTGACCTGCCCCAGCAGATACCCGGTGTGCTGCAATTGACCGACAAGGGATTGCTCGCTTTCGATCAACTGAGCATACAGCCCGCCTGCCGTTTTTTAATTTCTTCGGCGTGGGCAAGAGCCGTGAGTTCGGCCTCCAGTCCTTCCTGTTCTCCGGATTGTAGCCCGGCAGCCTGGAGTTCTTCCAGTTGGAACGCCAGGAATTCCGATTCCTTATTCGACCTGGAACGCAGTTGGTCCAGTTGGTCCAGGCGGCGTTTATTGCTCTGATAGGCGCGGAATAGCTGGCGGTAAGCGGCCAGGCGGTCCTTATTGCCGGACAGGGCGTCCAACATTTTTAACTGAAAAGACGCGTCGTTGATATCGAGCGTATCGAATTGCTGGTGCAAGTCCACCAATTGAGAACAAAGCTCCTGCATCAGCTTCAGGTTGACGGGGGTATCGTTGATAAAGGCCCTCGACTTTCCGGCGGGGGTGAATTCCCTTCGGAGCACCAACTCGTCCTCGTAATCGATGTCGTGTTCCTGGAAAAACTCCTGAAGCTCATAGGAACGGATGTCGAAAAAGCCTTCCACCACGCATTTTTCCTGCTCGTTGAACAACGCTTTATTATCCGCCCGGTTGCCCATGATCAACCCCAGAGCGCCGAGCAGAATCGATTTCCCTGCCCCGGTCTCTCCCGTAATAATGGTGAGCCCGTCTGCAAAATGCAGATCCAGTTCTTCAATAATAGCGTAATTCCGGACATGAAGTCTTTTAATCATAACCCGAAGGATAGCGCATTTTTTTGCGATGGACCAAAATACAGGTTTTGCCGCATTGCGGGAAAGAAAAACCAACTTTCCGCGTTTCCGCAAGCGAAGACCGTACCGGCAAGGTCCCATGAATATGTTACCTTTGACGTGAAACCTTTATACGGCCTATGAAAACCAAGCTCTTTTTTTGGACTGCTCTTTTTCTTTTGCGTTCGCTGCCTGTACCGGAAACAAGGAAGACGGGCCAAATTGGCCTGTGCTGGACTTAATGCCGCACGGGTTTCCCATTGCCGTGATAGCGCCGGATAGCGCACGGGTCAGCGTGACCAAGGTGGGTGCTATTGAAGATGTTACGGTGATCAATGAAGGTACGGAACGATACTCCGTGCAAATCTACGTCCAACCGGTCATCACCAGCGATATGGCGGAACTCAAGGCCAACCAGATCAACGAAGTGAAAAGCAATCCGGACTTCCGCCAAATCCTGGAGGAGGACGAGCAAAGCTTTGTCTACAGCCTCAACCAACCGAATGGAACCACCGTCTACAGTTTCCGCTACGTGCATTTGCAGGCGGATAAGGAGTACGTGTTTACCACAGGCTTTAATGAGGCATTCACCATGGAGGAGGCCAAACGGCTCCTTCAGGCAGTGCGTCAAAATCAGGAAGCGGTTAAATAAACCGCTGCTCAGGCCTCCCGGAAGGTTTCCAGCCTCAATACCAACAGAATCAGGAGCAATACGATGAATATGATCATGGGACAAACATTGGGATATTAAAAAAACCGGGGGTGCTTCAATCGTCGTCCCAATTTAAGCGAAACCAGTTCACGTGTCAAGAGCGCTAACGATTTGTTAACTTTTTTGACAAAAAAAGTCATTGTTCCACTTCCTCCAATGCGGGTAGCGCCCGCTCCCGCTCTGTTTGCTGTTGCCGTATATATTCCGCGGCGCTTAAAGCGGCTACGGTGCCTTCTCCCACCGCCGTGGTTACCTGACGGTACTTTTTGACAATGCAGTCTCCCGCTGCAAATACGCCGTCGGTGCGGGTCTCCATAGTGGCCGGGTCGACGAGGATTTCCCCTTTGTCGTTCATGGCAATTTGCCCCTCGAGAAAGTTCGTGTTAGGGAGGTATCCGATAAAAATAAATACCCCGTCGGTGGGATATTCGATCACCGCATCGGTATCGAGGTTCCTGATCCGGACGCTTTCCAGATTTTCCCCTCCATGAAACCCTTCGATAACCGAGCGCATGATAAACCGGATCTTTTCGTTTGCCCGGGCTTCTTCCACGGCGTAGGGGAACGCCTGAAAATGATCGAATTGATGGACAATGGTGACCTTGGAAGCGTATTTCGTCAGGGAAACGGCTTCTTCCAGCGCGGAGTTGCCTCCTCCAACCACGACGACCTCCTTGCCGGTGAAAAAATCGCCATCGCAGGTAGCGCAATAAGAAATCCCCTTCCCTTTGAAAGCGGTTTCTCCCTCCACCCCAAGGGTGCGCGGTCTTCCTCCGGGGTCAGAATCAGCGCATCGGCGGTGAAGGTTTCGCCATTGCCCAGGGTCGCCGATTTAACAGGCCCCTCCATAGAAAGGCCGGCCACTTTGATATTCGAACGAATATCGCAGCCAAAAGACTTGGCTTGTTTGCGCATGATGCTCGCCAACTGGTACCCGTTAATCGATTCCACTCCAGGATAATTGGCGATTTCGTGGGTGAGCACCATTTGCCCGCCTACCGTCCCATCTGTCAGAATAAGCGCGCGCAGCCGGGCCCGCGACAGGTAAATCCCTGCCGTGAGTCCGGCCGGCCCGGCCCGACAATAATGACATCGTAATGCTTCGGGTCTTGCATGGGTTAAGCGTTTACAGGCGCGGGGAGGTATTCGTTCAAAATCGCCGTAATCTGGTCCGCGTTCTGGATGCTGGAGGTTGCCTTAACCATTTGTCCGTTTTTGTAATACACGGTAAATGGCAGCCCCATGAAGTTGCGGCACATCGGAGCGTGGCGGATCACGTGGGCGTCTGGATGGTCAAACTCCATGTCGTAAAAGGTCACATGGGGATATTCTTTTTCCAGTTCTTCCATGATTTCGTATACGGGGATACACATAGGGCCCATGCGGCCGCAGCAAATCATGACGTTTTCGTTTTCGCTGATCGCTTTTTCGTGCGCCTTGGCGCTTTCGATGTGTTTGAGATTGGTGTAAAGCATCGTTTCTATGTTTTTTTGTCCAGCAAAGGTAGGGTGGAATGAAGAAGAAAGCCGGATTGAGCCGTTGCGATCCGACAACTCAACCATTGAAACTGCTCAACTTTTTTGTTGAAATCGGCTACTTTTAAGCCGCAAAAGATAAAAAATGAAAACGCTCACCGAAAAGGACCAAGCTTACGTATGCGATATTCAGGCGCCCTGCTTTCAGGCGCTTTCTCCGGAAGAACTTGCCCTCCTCCAAGAGAGCAAAACCCAGGTCCTTTTCCATAAGGGAGAAACCCTGGTCAAGCAGGGCGCTTTTGCTTCGTATATTCTGTTTCTGCATAGCGGAATCGCCAAGCAATACATCGAAGCGGAAGGAACCCGGAATTTAAACATCCGCCTCCTTGGGCCGGGCGAATTTGCCGGCCTGCCTGCGGTGTTCACCGACCGGAAGTTCAGCTACTCGGTGGCCGCTTTGAGCGAGGTGCATGCGTTTCTGATCGAAATCGACGCCATCGGCCAGTTGATGCAGCACAACGCCGCCTTCAGTTTCCGGATATCCCAACGATTCTGCCGGTTCCAAACGGGGCTTCTGGCCAATATGCACCATTTGGCGTACAAACAGATGAATGGCCGGATGGCCGATGTGCTGCTGTACATCGAAGGGTTTAAGGGAGAACGGAACGACATTTTTTCAGCCCTTTCCCGCAGGGATATCGCCGAGTTCGCCGGCATGTCGACGGAAAGCGCCGTGAAAATCCTGAAAAGCTTTGAGAAAGAAGGGCTGATCCGCCTGGAAGACAAAGACATCCACCTCCTGAAGATGGAAAAGCTTCAGGAGGTGGCTGAAGTGGGATAAGCCACGGCTTTAGAGCCCCAGGTAGATTACGCTTATCGGTTTACAGCTAATTTTTTCACGACAACCCCTTCATCCGTCCAAATCTTCACCAAATACAGTCCGGAAGGAAGGCCGCTGGCTGGCAGCTTGTCTGCTGAAGCGCTTTCCAGAACCTGGTTTCCCTGGAGGTCGTAACAAACCAAACGGCGCAGAGTAAGCCCTTGGGCATCTACGCTAAAAAATCCGGAAGCCGGGTTAGGAGCAAGGGTAACCCGCCGGGCAAGGGCAGGGTCGTTGATCCCGGTGGCGAGCACGATCGTGCTGGAAGAAACGCGGGGCGCCGAGGCCTGGACTTCCTCCTGCGCGTTGATCAGGCGTACGTTTTCGATGGTGAAGCTCAGGCCGGAAGGCGCGGCTTTCGCGTCGATGGCGGCCTTAAGCTGGGCAATGGCCCCAAACCCAGACCGGTTGACCCGGTTGCTGGCGCTGATGGCTACATCGATACGGCCTGCTTCAGGGAAGTTTCGCTGTATGGTTAACGTGCGGGTGGAAGGGTCGTTGAGCCAGGAAGAAGAGAAAAGCGCGGTTACACTGCCTGGCACGGTCGGGGTTTTGTCGTACAGAACGGAGAAGGCAACCCCATACACTCCGCTGGCGGGCTGGCCCTTTTCCCCAAGCATAATATCAAACGTGGCCATTTCCCCTGGTTGAACTTCCCGGGGAGCGACGAAAAGAGGCGCCCCTGCCGCGCGCGGGATCAGGGGTTCTATCGGCTGAAAACCGCTTTGCGCTTTTGTTTTGCCCCAGTTGGCCTCAATAGCAGCCACGTCTCCCGTTTCTACATGGCCGTTGCCGTCCGTATCCAGGTGCTTGAAATTCACTTTGGCTGCCGGGGTTGCCAATGCCCAACTCGCCGCCGGGAGGGCTTTCCACCCGATAGACTGGTCGATCCGGACGGGTCCTTCGCCCCCGAATCCAAGGCCGAGTTGCAAGAGGTCGAAATGGTTTACCACATCGTCTTTATTGGCGTCGCCGGGGCGCATCAGAGGGTCTTTTTCGACGGTAATAGTGCCTGGCTGGCGGTAGAGGTTGAGCAGGTTTTCCTCAATATCGATCAGCTCAATTAACGTAGGCGTTTGGGTAAAATCTACTTTGGAAACGCCTTCCTTTAACGCCGTAAAGCATAACTCGTAGAACGTATCTCCGGGTTTTAACGCCAGGCCGGTGATCAAATCTTCCGAAATCCAGGAAAACGTAAGCTTCCCCTGGCTCCTTAGGCTCATTCCAAAATTCTTATCTGGATTCAAGCCGGGCAAAGTCAGATTTTGAACAGTATCGAGGGTTAAAATGGCCGGGTCCCAGCTTATGGTGTACTGAATGGCCAGCAACGTGTCGCCAAACGCGTTTACGCCAAGGCGGACGCAGGCTTTCTGACCCGGCGCCAACACCGTATCTGAAACCGCCAGGCCAATCGATTCGTCAGGGATCACCTTGGCGGTCCCGGGAACCGTGAGGATGGGAACGGCCTGCTGCCCTTTCCATGCAGCCTTCAACAAAGGATAATCGCTCAAAAAAACCATCGGGGCGCCGGCCCGAACCGCTTTGAAACAAAAATCTGCCATCGAAACGCCTGAAGGCAGCGTGCCGCCGACCCCTGATTCCCAGACCACCGTCAGCACATTTGCGCCAACCGCCTGTACCGTAAGCGTTCCCGGCAAATCCGGGTTCTTTTGCACCGATTGGTACTCCAATTCGCTGGAATAAAAATGCAGGCTGAACTGAACTTTCGTCAGGTTGGAAAATCCCTGGGTATTCAGCTTAAAGCAAACGGTCTTCCCTCTGATGGCCGTTCCGCCTTCGAGGGACAGGCGCACGGTATCTTGTGCGGAGAGCGGGAGCAGAAAAAGGAAAGAGAGGAAAAAAAGACTGGCAAACGCTTTCATGGGAAATGTATGGTTTAGTTACGAAAAGATGGCGCAATATAAATAAATTGGCCGCTATGAGGGGCGGGAAAAGGGCAAAAAGAGGCTTCCGGCATTTTTTTATTAAACCAGGGCCAGGTTCCAGGATAACAAAAGGGGCTGTCTCAAAAGAGGGTTCTTGCCCCAGGCAGCAAAAAAATAGTTTCTTGCCTGAAGCGAAGAACGGTCTTTTGTGACAGCCCCTCCTTTTTCTGAATCGGCTATCCGCTACTTTTTCGCGGCCAGGTAGAGACGATTTACCTCATCCCAGTTGATTACGTTGAAAAACGCCTCAACATAATCCGGGCGGCGGTTTTGGTAGTTCAGGTAATAGGCGTGCTCCCAAACGTCGAGGCCCAGCACCGGCTGGCCCTTATGCTCAGCCACATCCATCAGCGGATTGTCCTGGTTCGGGGTGGAAGAAACGACCAATTTGCCCTCGGCGCCTACGCACAGCCAAGCCCAGCCAGATCCAAACCGGGTCGCTGCCGCAGCGGAAAACTGTTTTTAAACTCGTCGAAAGCGCCGAAATCCGCAACGATCGCGTCGTGAATCGCCGTACCCGCAGCAGGTTGGGCAGAACCGTCGGGAGACATCAGCGTCCAGAATAAATTGTGGTTGTAATACCCTCCCCCGTTATTGCGGACAGCAGGGGAATATTTGGAAATGCTGGCCAAAATAGCCTCAATGGTCATCTGTTCCATTTCCGTACCCTGAATGGCCGCATTCAGGTTGTTAGTATAGGCCGCATGGTGCTTTCCATGGTGGATCTCCATGGTCCGGGCGTCGATATGAGGCTCGAGGGCGTCAAAGCTATACGGAAGGGTGGGAAGTTGAAAAGCCATAAACTTGGATTTTTGGTAGTTAAACAGGATAAAGACAAAACTACCTTTGTAACGCCCGCCTACCCAATTAGTTTATCCGAAAGGGCGATTTACCGTCATTTTTCCTCCGGAATTCGGACCGCAACTTATGCCGAAGCCTGCGATTTTTGCCTTACTTTTAGCCGGATTTTTCATGCATTCATTTAAATAACCGGAACCTATGGAATACCGTATCGAAAAAGACACGCTTGGCCCCGTTCAGGTGCCCGCAACGAAATACTGGGGAGCCCAAACCCAGCGTTCGTTCCAGAATTTCAAAATCGGTGGCCACCGCATGCCGATGGAAATAATCCGGGCTTTTGCCATCCTCAAGAAAGCAGCTGCCTTGACGAACCTGGAACTCGGCGTCCTTCCCGAGGAGAAAACCAAGCTGATCTGCCAGGTTTGCGACGAGATTCTTCAGGGGCAACACGACGATGAATTCCCCCTGGTGGTGTGGCAAACGGGATCCGGCACCCAGAGCAACATGAACCTCAACGAGGTTATCGCCAACCGGGCGCACGTGCTCTCCGGCGGTACCCTGACCGACGAGGCCAAGGTGCTCAAAGCGAACGACGACGTCAATATGTCTCAATCCTCCAACGACACCTTTCCCACTGCAATGCATATTGCCGCCTACCAAAAACTGGTTTCGGCAACCTTGCCTGCCCTGGAAACCCTCCGGTCGACGCTCGAGTCCAAAGCCCGGGAGTATATGGGGGTGGTCAAGATCGGGCGGACTCACTTCATGGACGCCACCCCGATGACGCTCGGCCAGGAATTATCCGGCTACGCCGCTCAACTCGGATATGGGATCCAAGCAATCAAGCATACCCTGCCGCATTTGTCCGAACTGGCCCTCGGCGGTACGGCCGTAGGAACCGGGTTGAATACGCCGCCGCGGTATTCCGAAACCGTGGCCCGGCACATCGCCCAATTATCCGGCCTGCCTTTCGTGACGGCGCCCAATAAGTTTGAAGCGCTCGCCACCCACGACGCCCTGGTGGAAGCCCACGGCGCCCTGAAAACAGTTGCCGTCAGCCTGATGAAAATCGGCAACGACGTCCGGATGCTGGCCTCCGGCCCCAGGTCCGGAATCGGGGAAATTCTGATCCCGACCAACGAACCCGGCTCGTCTATCATGCCCGGGAAGGTGAACCCCACCCAATCCGAAGCGCTGACCATGGCCATGGCTCAGGTGCTCGGCAACGACGTAGCCATCAATATCGGCGGCATGAGCGGACATTTCGAACTCAACGTCTTCAAGCCCCTGATCATTTTTAATTTCCTTACTTCCGCCCAACTCATCGCCGACGCTTGTCTGAGTTTCAACGAACACTGCGCCGCCGGTATCGAGCCCAACTACGCCCGCATTCAGGAGCACCTCAACAACTCCCTGATGCTGGTCACCGCACTGAACACGAAAATCGGCTACTATAAAGCGGCGGAGATCGCCCAGAAAGCGTTTAAGGACAATACCACCCTGAAAGAAACTGCCGTCGCCCTTGGATACCTTACGGCAGCAGAGTTTGACGAATGGGTGCGCCCGGAGGATATGATCTCCGGGCAGGGTGGGTAATTTTATATTCAGGGGCTGTCTCAAAGGCCAATCTTTGCCCCCGGCATGAAATTTTAGGATTCTTTTTTATGGACTTTAACCGCCAGGAGCGAAAACGGTCTTTTGAGACAGGCCCGATGATCCTGGCGAAAACCCTTTTCTTCGAATATCACGCGTGAACCATTTTACCCTATTGCAATCTACGCTCGTTGGTTTCTTTAAAGGCCGTCCCCTGCGGCAGGGCATGGGCATCCTCTTTTTGTTCTGGGCATTTGGTATGGGTTCAGCCTGCCCACGCCTTTGTTTCAAACGCCGTACAGCAAGGTGCTGGAGGACAGGGAGGGGCGTCTGCTTTCTGCCCGTATTTCGGAAGACGGCCAATGGCGGTTTCCCGAAATAGACAGCCTCCCGTCCAAATACGTGGAGGCCTTGGTGGCTTTCGAGGATCAGCGTTTTTTTTATCACCCGGGGGTAGATCCGCTCGCTATGGGCCGGGCGGTAGGGCAAAACTTGCGCAGCCGGAAAATCGTCAGCGGGGGCAGCACCATCAGCATGCAGGTCATCCGGCTGGCGCAAAAGAACAAACCCAGGACCATTTTTCGCAAGCTGCTGGAAAGTGTTCTGGCTACGCGCCTGGAGTTGCAATATTCCAAAAAGCGCATTCTGAGGCTTTACGCATCCCATGCTCCGTTTGGAGGCAACGTGGTGGGACTTGATGCCGCGTCCTGGAGGTATTTCGGAAAATCCCCGGAGTTCCTTTCCTGGGCGGAGGCTGCCTTCCTCGCCGTTCTCCCCAACAACCCGTCCTACATGCACCCAGGCCGGAACCGCGAGCCGCTTTTGGAAAAGCGCAACCGGCTGCTCCGCAAACTGGCCCGAAAAGCCACGCTGGATGCCACGACCCTAAGCCTTGCTGTTTCTGAATCCCTGCCGGAGGCGCCGCTCCCGCTCCCTCAGCTGGCGCCCCACCTGCTGGACAGGGCCGTCAAGGAAGGCGCGCCTGCCCGGTTAAAAACCAGTATCGACCTCCAGCTTCAATTTAGTGCCACCGAAACCGCTTCCCGACACCAAGCCATCCTCTCCCAGAACGGGATCCACAACCTGGCGGCGCTCATCGTGCACGTTCCTTCCGGAGACGTGCTGGCCTACGTCGGCAACGCGCCCAATGCAGGCCCCGAACATGGAGGGGCCGTGGATGTGATCGCCGCCCCACGCAGTTCGGGAAGCATTTTCAAGCCCTTCCTTTATGCCCTGGCGCTACAGGAAGGCCTTATCCTGCCTCATAGCCTGCTCCCCGATATCCCGATGAACATCAACGGATACCGCCCCGAAAACTTTCACCGGGATTTCGACGGCATGGTACCGGCATCGGAAAGCCTTTCCCGCTCGTTGAATGTGCCGTTTGTCCATTTGCTTCGCGACTATGGCATTGGCCGGTTTCACTATCAGCTGAAAAAGCTGGGCCTGACAACCATTCGCCGGCCTCCGGATCATTACGGCCTGACGTTGATCCTGGGGGGCGCCGAAGCCAGCCTGTGGGACCTCGGCGGCGTCTACGCATCCATGGCCAGATCGCTTTCGCACTTCGAAACCTACCAAAGCCGGTACAACCCCGCAGATAAGCGCCCCCTGACGTATCGAAAAACCGACCGGGGCGCCGATACGCCGGCACTCCAACGCGAAGCGCCGGTCTTTGATGCCGGCGTACTGTGGCATACGTTTCATGCAATGCAGGAAGTACAACGCCCGGAGAGCGAAGGGAACTGGGAGGTTTTTCACTCCAGCCGCAAAGTGGCCTGGAAAACCGGAACCAGTTTCGGATACCGCGATGCCTGGTCTATTGGCCTGACTCCCGAATACCTCGTTGCCGTTTGGGTGGGAAACGCCGATGGCGAAGGCCGCCCCGGGCTGGTGGGAACCCGGGTTGCCGCTCCGTTTATGTTCGACCTGTTCACTTTGCTGCCTTCCTCCAACTGGTTTGCTACGCCCTACGACGAGCTGCAGGAAATAGAAATCTGCCGCGAGAGCGGGTGGCTGGCGGGGCCCCACTGCCCTAAAAGCTCCACGCCTGCCCCGAAACAGGGCGTTCACGCTCAGCCCTGTACCATGCACGCACTGGTCCATTTAGACCCGACAGAAGCTTTTCAGGTGAACGCCAACTGCGAACTTCCAGGAAATATGGTTCACCGAAGCTGGTTCGTTTTGCCTCCCCTGGAGGAACATTATTACCGGCTCAGGCATCCCGACTACAAGCCCCTGCCGCCGTGGCGGGCAGATTGCCAGGACGCCTCAGCCGCAAAAGGGAGCCCGATGCAACTCATTTACCCGCTCAATGCCGCCAGGATTTACGTACCCGTAGATCTGGACGGAAACCTCTCCCGCACCGTCTTCCGGCTGGCTCACCGCAACCCCAAAGCGGTGATTCACTGGCATATAGACCAGGAATACCTCGGATCTACCCAAACCTTTCACCATATGGAACTGAATCCCCGGCCAGGAAAACATCTTTTAACCGTGGTGGATAATGAAGGAAACCGCCTGGAACAGCGATTCGAAATCGCAGAAAAGCGAAAAGAATAAAAAAGCTCCTACATTCAGGGAGGTTCGAATGTGGGAGCCGGCAACATACTATGAGAAAACTACGTCGCAATATTACTTCCTATTTTTCATACCAGCAGGGGGCAATTAGGGAATAGGGATATTCCTTCCGCAAATGTGCCGTTCGGTTTAGCGAACGGAAAAAACCGGATGCCTGGCGCGGAGATACGGCCCTCTCTTTGGTTGGGTACTTGAAAAACAGCAGGTACTTCGCTTCAGGCAAATGCTGGGAGACGCCCGACGGCATACACAAAACCAGGCGCCGCGAATTACCCCCAAAAAAAAGCCTACGCCTGTAAAACAAGCGTAGGAGAATTAAACATACTATGAGAAAACTGTTGCAAAGGTACTTAAACCTTCCTTAATAAACACAGGCATTTAGGGAAAGCAGGCGTTGGATAGAAACTGGAAGGAGAACCCGAGAAAGCGGAAAAAAAAGGCACCTCTAGGAACTAGAGGTGCGGGAAGATCAAACAAACTTACTACGAGAAAACAGTGCAAATATAATAATTTTTTTTAATATAAAAAATTATTTCTTTTCACTAAATCAAGCAATAAATCATTGATCTTCAGCGCACTAAAGCTATCGATTTTCTCAAAAGGCACGCACGGCTAATCATTAAGAGGGAGATCCATGATAGGAATCTTGATCTCCACGCGGGTACCGCAAGGGGAGCCGTTTTCGTCTTTCATATCGATCGTTTTCACGAAGACCCGGTCTTTTTTTGGATTGGGCGAGCAGTTGCAGCCGCTGCTCGGTGATGCTGGTACCTCTGGACAGGTGCTTGTGAAACTTGGGGTCTTGCTGTTGGAATTTTCGGGCATTCTCCCGGCCGATCCCGTTATCTTCCACAACGCAAAGCAGGGTATTTTCGTCGTACAGGGAAAACCGTAGCCGGATCATCCCCTCGGATTTGGTTCGCAGGCCGTGTTCGATGGCATTTTCGACATAGGGTTGGACGATCATGGTGGGGACCCCAAAAATATCCTCTTCGATCTCTTCCTCCACGACGACCTCATATTGAAGCCCGTTGTTGAAGCGCAATTTTTGGTTGATCAGCAGGTAATCGCGCAAAAACTCCACTTCTTTGTCCAGCGAAATGATCTCCAGATCGGAGTAATCCAGGCTTTGGCGCATAAGCTTGGCGAACATCGCCAGGTATTTGGATGCCGAATCCGTTTCGTAGGAGGTAATATAGTGCTGGATGGAATTGAGGGCGTTGAAGATAAAGTGGGGATTCATCTGTGCCCGGAGGGCTTTCATTTGCAGGCGGGTGGCCTGGAGGCGGAGCATTTCGGCTTCCTGCTGTTTTTGTTCGGCCTCGTATTTGTATTCCAGTTCGGTGCGCTTGCGAAGGTTGACCTCCTGATTGTATCTGGCGGCATGCTGGCTGTGCAGAACCTGGTATTCGTAGGCCCGGCGGTAGTCGTTCTGTTCGGCGTAGAAGGCGGCCATATCCTGGAAGACGCTGGACAACCGTTTGTAGTCGTCTTCAATCCGCGCCCAGGTGACCGCTTCCAGGAAATGGGTTTCCGCCTTTTCTACCTCCCCCAGGCGAGCGTACACCAGCCCGCGCCAGGATTCAATCAAGGCGTAGTTTTTATAGGTTGGGTCTTCCACCTGATCCAGGATGGCTTCTGCTTTTTCCAGTAATTGCAAGGCTTTGGGGTAATTTTTCCTCATCAGGGAGCAGAACCCCAAGTTGGCATAAGCGCTCGCTTTGGACACGGGGTGAAAATCTTCGTGCAGTTTGACGGCTTTGGTGAAGAAAGCGGCGGCCTGACTGTACTTGCCCATCGATACATACCCGTTCCCAATATTCAGGTACATCCAGGACATGCGGTTCCACAAACCCAGGCTTTCTGCGGTAGAAGCTGCCCGGAGGTAGGCTTTGACGCTGCTGTCCAGATCGTCGTTGCGCTCGTGGATATTTCCCAACCCACTGTGGATAAGGACCAGGAAGTAATAATCTTTAATTTCAAGGGGTTCATCCCGAATCGCCATGATCTGGCGGTCGGCTTCCAGAAGCAGTTCGATCGCCCGGGAGAAATTGGAATAGTGGAGCTGGACGAACCCTTCCCGGCAGGTAATCCGGGCTTCCAATTTGGGGTTTGGGTAGATGCGGAGGAGGCGGCGCGCTTTTTCCAGGTAGGAACTGGCTTCGTCCATCCGCTTATTGTTAATGCAGGTACCGGTATAATCGATATAGGTTTCCGCCTGGATCCCGGCATCCCCATTATCTTCGATCAAACGGATCGCCTTCTGAAAATACAAATCTGCCAAGCCATACTGGTAGGCTTGGTTTTCGAGGATAGCCCGGTGGATATAAAACCGGCTGAGGTAATCTTCCTGCGGATGGCGCAGTAAGATCCGTTCCTGCTCATTGAGCAGTTGCCGGGAACGCTGCACGTTGGCAAATATATAATAGGAACTAAGTTGGTCAATCAGGCCCAGGCGATCCAAAGGGTTGGAAGCGTGTTCCAACCGCTCTTCCAGAGCAGCTACATCAAAAGAGCAGACGCTTGCTAAATTCATGGGATGGGTAGTTACAAAACATCAGCTAAAACAAAAGGGTCACACCCCTTACGAGGGACGTGACCCTAAGTGCAGAACCTACTGGCAGCTATTGGGGGATAATATCCGAACACCCATTCTGCCAGCTTTTTCCTTTACCGCCTTTGATCTTTTTCAGATCTTCCTTTTTGACGGTCTTCAGGTTTTTCTTGGCTTCTTCGAGCTTGTTTTCTTTAGTTAACTTTCCCATAGTAGTGAATTTAATCGGTTTGGGGAGATTGGAGAAACTAGGTGCGTCTTCATCTGGCTTTGCTTTAAGGGGTTTAACTAAACACGTTGGGGTTTTAATCTTTCATCTTAAACGAGGATCGTATTAGTCGGTTTGTCTTCCTCCCTGCAGACGGCGAAGCAGGTCAATAAAAGGAGCACGCCGCCGCCGGGAAACCTCAATCTGTGAGTCGTCTTCCATGATCACATAGCCTCCTTCTCCCCGGATGTATTTGCGCATGTAGTTCAGGTTGACCATATAACGCTTGTGCACCCGGAAAAAATTAAAGGGGGTCAGCAGTTCTTCGTAGGACTTGATCGTTTTACATGCCGTAATGCGTTCTCCGCTTTCCAGAAAAATGTGCGTGTAGTTGTCTTCCGCTTCAAAGCGGATAATGTCCTTGATATTCACAAAGTAAATCCCATCTACCGCCGAAATACTCATCTTGGAGAAGGTATTGGGGTTGTGGTAGAAACTGTTGAAAATATCCAGACGCTTCTCAATCTGGTTGGCTGAACGAGCCCGGACTCTTGCCATAGCATCTTTCAGCGCATCCGGATCGATTGGCTTAAGAATATACCCAATAGAACTATATTCACAGGCTTTGATCGCAAATTCCTGCCAGGCCGTCACGAAAACAATTTCAAAATCAATCGTGGACAGTTGGTTTAGCATTTTGAATACCAACCCATCGGGAAGTTTGATATCCAGAAAAGCAACATCGGGCCGCTCCGAAAGCTTCCCCATGAGTTCGACCCCTTCATTGTTATTGGCCGCCTCCCCGATTACCTCGACATCCGGGCAATGCGACCGGATCAGGCTCTTCAGATTCGTTCTGCCCATGGGCTCGTCTTCGACAATAATAGCTTTAATCACGGAACTCCGGTTTAAGTATCAAGAGACTATACTGGTGCAAGTTACAAATTCAGCTTTTATATTGAACCTTTTTTCCAGGATAAAAATGTTTAACATATGAAATCCGAACAGATGTAGATCTGGAAATTCAAACGCTCCCTCTGCCGTAGGACGAAAAAATACCACCGAGGCTACGCACTCCGCACTTTGATCGTGGAAAAAATCCGCTTAATGCTGTATTTCCCAGCGCCATTCACCAGGACCAGCATCAGCCCTCCGCAGATAGCCAGGTCGTGCATGAGTTGAATAGCTTGGCCTCGCTGTTCACCCGGCGGATATTGCCAGAACGCGTGCAGGATCAGCGTTAATGGAAAAAAATAGCATAGCAGTAAAAAAGCGCCGAACCCGGCCCGGTAGCCGGTCAGGATCAACACGCCGCCCAGCACCAGAACGAAAATAGAGGTGGTCAATAAAAAGTCCTGTTGCCAGGTAATCCCATAAAGGGTCATTTTTTCCTGGGTTTTTTCGAAATAGAGGAAGGAGTCTACCGCTTCGTACAAAAAGATGGCGGATAGAAACACCCTGCCCAGTAAGTCAAGTATTGCTTTCATTTGGATGCGCTTTGGGGGCCGGGAAGCTGATTCCCTTAACCCGTTTTACGATAAATACCCGGCCGCCCTGGCTACATTCTGCCCGTCCATCGCAGCCGAGATAATTCCTCCGGCATAGCCGGCGCCCTCACCCGAAGGGAATAGCCCTTCCCATTGGGGATGCATAAAGGTAAGCGGATCCCTGGGGATCCGCACCGGCGCACTCGTGCGGCTTTCCGTCGCTAAAACGGCTGCCTCCGCCGTATAATAGCCCCGCATTTTCTTTTCGAATTCCAGCACGCCCTGGCGCAGGTGCTGGTAAATGAACGACGGAAGTAATTGATAAAGGGGCGCCGGGGTGAGCCCCGGAATATACGAACAATCCGGAAGATTGGCCGAGGGCTTCCCCTGGACGAAATCCGTCAGCCGCTGAGCAGGCGCCTTCTGGCTCCCATCGCCGAAAAGAAAAAGCTGTTGCTCCACCGATTGCTGGAATTCCAGGCCAGCGAATATGCCTCCGCCTCCGAATGCGGCCACATCTTCGGGCTCCACGGCAACCACCACGCCGGAGTTGGCAAAGGGCGAATCCCGGCGCGACATCGACATGCCGTTCACCACGATTTCGCCGGGCGCCGTAGCTGCGGGCACCACCAGCCCGCCCGGGCACATGCAAAAGAGAACACCCCCGCTTGCCTACCTGAGCCACCAGCTTGTAGCTGGCAGCCGGTAGATCCGGTTCGCGCGGAGATTGCCGGTATTGATCCGGTCGATCAGTTCCTGGGGATGTTCAACCCGAACCCCCAGGGCGAAAGGTTTGGCTTCCATCCGAACCCCCTGGCGGTGAAGCATGGCGTAGACGTCCCGCGCCGAATGTCCGGTCGCCAGAATCACCGCCCCGGCCAAACGCTCGTCCTGGTCATTGACGATCACGCCAAGCACCTTCCCTTTGTCCAAAACCAATCCGGTGACCCTGGAGTCGAAGTGGATTTCCCCGCCGTAGCGCAAGACCGTCTCGCGGATATTGGCCACGATCCCCGGAAGCTTGTTCGATCCGATATGCGGGTGCGCATCCACGAGAATGTCTGGATTGGCGCCATGTTCCACCAGCAGGCGCATGGCTTTATCAATGGTTCCGCGTTTGTGCGAACGTGTATAGAGTTTTCCATCGGAATAGGCGCCCGCGCCTCCCTCCCCGAAACAATAGTTGGAGTCTGGATCCACCACGGAGAACTGCTGAATGGCCCGCAAGTCCCTGCGCCGGGCCCGAACGTCCTTGCCCCGGTCGAAAATCACGGGCTTGATCCCCCGCTCCAGGAGTTCCAGGGCCGCAAAATACCCGGCAGGCCCTGCGCCAACGATAATGGCTTCCCGGCGGCCACCCACAGGCTGGAGTTGTTCCAGAAGCGCGGGTTCGGGGTGAAAAGTTCCTGGACGAAAACTTCCAGGCGCAACCGCACCACCGGCCAGCTGCCCTTGCGCATCAACCGACCGTTTGACCGGCCGGATATGCGTGATCTCCCCGGAAGCCACGTTCAGGAATTCAGCGGCACGCTCCCCGCACAAGGGCTTCTTCCTTCGCCTCGGAAGGCGCCAAGGCCAAATCAATCACGTTGATCATACACCCACAAATCAAATAATTCCCACCTTATTTTCTGTTTACTCCGGCTTCTTTTCTTCCCGCACCCATCGGTTGGCCCCCTGGGCAATCAGTTTTTCAGGCAGGAAGATTTTGATCGTCAGTTGTTCCGTAACTTTTCCTCTGGAAGTCTGGAGCGGCAGGAGGCTCTTGGGGCTATTCGTCAAGCGGCACGAATCCTGGCCTCCTTCCAGCGTCAGGGCATAGCGGCCATTTTCCAAAACGCTTTTTAAAAGCGGCTCCGACCCATTCTCCATTCGGATGGTCATCTCCACGAGAATCGTGTTGTTCACCCAGGAAGCAGTCGCGTATGCCCAGGGGATATCCACCGTCAACTGCCTGGCCGAATCCGGCCACGGGAAAGCGGAATGCACGATGCGCTGGGTTTGCGCGCCCGCCGTCGAAGAAGAAAGGAGTGCCGCCAAAACAGCAGCGCCCACCCATAGATGAAATCGGTTTTTATATTGCCTCATCGTAAAAAATTCAAGGTTGAATGGCCGCGCGGATGCGCAATAGTTTTTCCAGCAAGGGTTGCAGGCGATCCAAGGGCAGCATGTTGGCGCCGTCCGATTTCGCTTCGGAGGGTTTGGGGTGCGTCTCGATAAAAAGGCCATCCACGCCGACCGCTATCCCTGCTTTGGCCACCGTTTCGATCAGTGCAGGCCGCCCTCCCGTCACTCCGCTGGCCTGGTTGGGCTGCTGCAGGAATGCGTACAATCCAGCACCACGGGGACGCCAAAGATTGCATTACCGGAATTCCCCGGTAATCGATGATGAGATCCTGGTACCCAAACGTCACGCCCCGCTCGGTCAGCAGAACGTTGGGATTGCCGGACTGGCGCACTTTATCGACGGCAAACTGCATGGCTTCCGGGCTCATAAACTGGCCCTTTTTAACGTTGACTACTTTCCCACTGCTCGCCGCACCGGCCAGCAAGCTCGTTTGCTTGGACAAAAAACGCGGGGATCTGCAGCACGTCTACATACCCGGCAGCCAAAGCGGCTTCCTCATCGGCGTGAATATCGGTGGTGACCGGTACGCGGAAATGATCCCCGATCTTTTCAGGATCTCCAGCGCCTGTTCGTCCCCAATTCCGGAATAGGAATCCAGCCTCGACCGGTTGGCTTTCCGGTAAGACCCCTTAAAAATATAAGGTATACCCACTTTTTGGCAATACTCCGACACCTGCCCCGCGATATCGAAGGCCATTTGCTCGCCCTCGATCAGGCAGGGGCCGGCAATTAAAAAGAAATTGCCTTTGTCCTGATTTGATAATTTCGGTATATCCAAGGCCATGTTAAGTTTTTCCTCAAAGGTAGGAATACTGAACCGTAAACGCTAGGTCTTGTTACTAAGGTTATGTTATCTTGGGGTCTGTCTTAAAAAACCGTTTTTAGCCCTGGCCGCCAAAAAATATTTTCTTTTTCAATTCCCATAAAAAATCGCAAAGCGATTTTATGGGAATTGAAAAAGAAAATAAAATTTCACACCAGTGGCAAATAGCGGGTTTTTAAGGCAGACCCCTGGTACAGTATGTATTGAACCCGGATTTTCACCCACAACACCTTTTATGCGCATTTGGTTTTTCATCGGTTTTCTGCTTGCGATCGACGCGTACAGCTTTCAGGCGCTGCGGCTCTGGACTCAAAGCTGGCCTTCTTCGGCAAAATATGCGGTCAATCTGGTATTTTGGGCTATTCCTGTTTTTGCTATTGGCCTGACGCTGGCCTCTTTGAATGGGCTGACAGACCATTGGAACAAGAAATTCCTCACGTATGCCCGCACCGGGATATTTATTATCTACCTTTCCAAATTTGTGGTCCTTCCCTTCCTGGCTATAGATGATTTGCGGAGAGGATTCCAATGGATTATCGAAAAAACCTGGCGCCCTACCGGGTTTAGCCTTTCCCGGTCCCGGTTTTTGTCCAACGTTGGTCTTGCCCTTGGAAGCATTCCGCTTTTCTCGCTCACCTACGGCATGATCCGGAATCCCTACCGGTATAAATTGTTCCAAACGACGATTGAATTCGACGATTTACCCCACCAGCTCAATGGCCTTCGGATCGTTCAGATTTCCGATATTCACTCCGGCAGCTTTATGTTCAAAGAACCGGTCAAAGCGGCCATTGATCTGATAAACGAACAACGCGCCGACCTGGTGTTCTTTACCGGCGACCTGGTGAATGACAAAGCAACCGAAATGCGCCCGTACATGGATGTTTTCGATAAGATCCAGGCCAAACACGGCGTGTATTCCGTTT
This sequence comes from Haliscomenobacter sp., assembly GCA_016713275.1. GTDB lineage: Bacteria > Bacteroidota > Bacteroidia > Chitinophagales > Saprospiraceae > JADJPL01. Next base: position 273,624 of record JADJPL010000003.1, on the reverse strand, counting down.
TGGGCAACCACGATTACGGGGACTATGCCGAATGGGAATCCGAACAAGCCAAAGAAGCGAACCTGGATGAACTAAAGGCCATTCACCGGCGCCTGGGTTGGAACCTTTTGCTGAACGAGCACCGCCTGCTGGATGTGAACGGCGCGCAGCTTGCTATTCTGGGAGTAGAAAACCATTCCGCGCACCTGCGTTTCCCCCGCCGGGGAGATCTTGCCGGAGCGATTCAGGGGGCTGAAGGCGCCGCGTTCAAGGTGTTGCTTTCCCACGACCCATCGCACTGGGATATGGAGGTAAATAAACAATTCAACGATATCCACCTGACGCTATCCGGCCACACGCACGGCATGCAATTCGGCATCGAAATCCCGGGCTGGATCAAATGGAGCCCGATCAAGTACATGTACAAGCAATGGGCGGGCCTGTACCAAAGTGGGGCACAGTACCTTTATGTGAACCGGGGCTTAGGCTTTCTGGGCTACCCGGGGCGGGTAGGCATCCTCCCGGAAGTAGCGTGTATTGAACTCCGAAAAAAAAGCGCCGCCAGCTTGTCCTAAATAACGCAATGGACGTTGCGCTCCATCAAATTCGTTAATACCTTTGTGCCTGTCGCCGGCTTTGCCTGTGGCAGAAATTATTTTGTTCGTTTAATTCGGAGCGAAAAAAATTCGACCCGAATTAAACGTTCACCGTTTACATAGTCTAACCCAGGTAACCGTTTATTCCTTCCGTAAAACCCCTCCTGCAACGAGCAGGACAAAACTAAAACCTATGTACAACAAAGAAAGCATTCTACTCCTGATTATGCTCCTGGGCGTCATTTACCTCAACCAGGAACATTTGCGAAACGAGTTTTTCCCTAGAAGAAGAAAAAAAGTATAGGGGGCTTCCGCCCCCGCCGGGAAAAAATTCTCTGATTTTCGAAAAACTTTTTTCATCCCCTTTGGTTACTCTTCTGATTTTGAAGGAGGTGCATTTTGTGCCTTAGAACCTTCATACGCTCCATACGGGTTCCGGGCAAAGAGCATGATTCCAGGAACCCCGTACCAGAACCATTAGAAGAAAGGACCAGGTGGGATAAAAAGCGGGTTGCAGGATCAGGTTTGATCCATGAGTTTGTTTTGGGGCTTACCTCCGAAGAGGAGCATGAGGAGATGGAGGCATTGCTTCAAAAAGACCCTGTTTTGCGGCGCGAGGTAACCGCATTGAAACAAAACCTGCTTCATTACGCCAAGACCCACGCGCCAGCTCTTCCTGCTTCCGGCGGGGCAGAAATCGGACGCCCCAAACCCAAGGCAACATTCGCTTCCCTGGCGCCGTTTGCCATAGGCGCCGTTATGCTGGCGTTTTTCTCCATTGCCTGGACCCGGCAAGCAGCTCAGACGCAGCGCCTGCGGCAAGCGCTTGCTTCATGCATAGAAAAGGAGGACGACAACCAGGCTGTCGCGCAGCTATACTCCCAAATCGCCGCAAAAGGCGCTCTTCCTGTCCCCCTGCAAGGTACTCAACTCGCCCCAGACGCCCGGTCGGTGGTGTTCTGGAATCCCGCCAAAAAAACAGCCTGGCTGAATTCGGGCGGCCTGCCTGCTCCTCCCGCAGGGCATCAGTATCAGGTATGGGCAGATGTTGATGGGGAGATGATTCCCCTGGGGCTAATCCAGCTGAATGGCGGCGACATGCACCTGATTCAATACGTGCCGCAAGCGGCCAGCCTCAATATTACAATCGAACCCTCGGCGGAAGCAAACATCCCACTGTTTCCAAACTTATGGCAAGCGGAATAATCTAAGGCGAGATATGCGCTTATGTTAAGCGAAAATTAAAAAATAAAAAAAAAACGCCCCGGCTATTTGCCGTTTTGCAATTTTTTCGCATTTTCGCTCTTGTTCTGATCCTAGTTCAGGTATTTCGCCGAACATATCCAAACGTTTTTCCGATCCCATCCCAAGTCAACCTGTTTTCCAGGCGCATCAGACTCTTTTTTATTTATTTCAGCACCTCAGTTAGCGTATAGAGCCCATGGACAATCCCTGCTGCGGATGTCATAATCTCTTTTATAACGCACTCTAAATCAAATCGGTCATGCTCGTTCTGTACATTGTTTTGGCAGCTTTCGTCCTGGGAGGTGGGATCATTCTAAGCCTGGATAACCTGGCTTCGCGCAGTCGTAGAATTTAATCGGGTTCTTATTCCCTGTTCGTCCCCCCACCCTTTTACATCGCATTCGTTGCATGCATGGGCTGAATCTTTCCCGCTTAATAACAAATCATACCCTTTGGGAAAAGGTTCAGCTCGTGCTTATGCAAACGGGAGCACGCTCCCGGTAAGCGGAACAAAAAACACCTAAAACATATGCGCTCAAGGCTGCTATGCCTTACCAAGCGCCATTCCCATTTCCGCCCCGGCCTCCCCAGCTGGGGCGGATTTTTAGTTATTGAGCTTAAGCACCTCCAGAAAGGCTTTCTGAGGCACTTCGACGCTGCCGATCTGGCGCATCCGTTTTTTCCCTTCTTTCTGTTTCTCCAGCAGCTTCCGCTTACGGGTAATATCGCCGCCATAACACTTGGAAGTGACGTCCTTGCGGAGGGCAGAGATCGTCTCCCGGGCAATGATCTTTGCTCCAACTGCCGCCTGGATAGCAATCACGAATTGCTGGCGAGGCAAAAGGTCTTTCAGGCGGGAGCAAATCTTGCGCCCAAACGCTTCGGCTTTATCCTTGTGGACCAAGGCAGAAAGCGCATCCACATTCTCCCCATTTAGTTTGATATCCAGCTTGACCAGATCCGACATCCGGTAGTCGATCATATAATAATCGAAAGAAGCGTACCCCCTTGAAATGGACTTAAGCCGGTCGTAAAAATCAAATACGATCTCCGCCAGGGGCATTTCAAAGGTCAGCTCCACCCGGTCGGTCGTCAGGTAATGCTGCCGGACCAATATCCCGCGCTTTTCCATCGACAAGCTCATGATGGCGCCGATATATTCCGGCTTGGTGATGATCTGCGCCCTGATGTAGGGTTCTTCCACATAATCCAGCCTCGAAGAGTCCGGCAAATCCGTGGGAGTTCGGACCACCAACTCCTCCCCTTTTGTCGTAAACGCATTGTAGGAAACGTTGGGAACCGTCGTGATCACTTCCATATCGAATTCCCTCGACAGGCGTTCCTGGACGATCTCGAGGTGCAGCATTCCCAGAAAACCGCAGCGGAATCCAAAACCCAATGCGATGGAGGTTTCGGGCTCAAAAACCAGGGACGCGTCGTTGAGCTGGAGCTTTTCCAGACTGTCCCGAAGGTCTTCGTAATCGTCGTTGTCGATGGGAAAAATCCCGGCAAACACCATGGGTTTTACATCTTCAAACCCCCGGATCGCATTTTTGCAGGGGTTATCGACGAGGGTAAGGGTATCGCCTACCTTGACCTCTTTGGAGTTTTTGATCCCGGTGATAATATACCCCACGTTTCCGACGCTCAACTCCTGCTTTGGGATCTGGTTGATCTGGAGGATGCCGATCTCATCGGCAAGGTATTCCTTACCGATATGAAAAAACCGCACCTTGTCGCCCTTGCGCATGGTGCCATTGAAGATCCGGAAATAAATGACCACCCCCCGGAACGCGTTGAATACCGAATCGAAAATCAACGCTTCCAGCGGAGCATTCGGATCCCCCTTGGGAGCGGGAATGCGATCGACAATAGCTGCCAGGATTTCTTCCACGCCTTGCCCGGTCCGTCCGCTTGCCAGGATAATATCCTCTTTTTTACATCCGATCAGGTCGATGATCTGGTCCGACACCTCGTCGATCATCGCGCTTTCCATATCGATTTTGTTGAGAATGGGGATAATTTCCAAATTGTGGTCTATGGCCAGATACAGGTTGGAAATGGTCTGGGCCTGAATCCCCTGAGATGCGTCTACCAGGAGCAAAGCGCCTTCGCATGCTGCAATAGACCTGGAAACCTCGTACGAAAAATCAACGTGGCCGGGCGTATCGATCAGATTAAACGTGTATACGTCCCCATCGGTATGGGGATAGTATAATTGAATGGCATGGCTTTTAATGGTAATGCCGCGTTCGCGCTCCAGGTCCATATTGTCCAGCGCCTGATCGACCATCTGCCGCTTGTCGATGGTTCGGGTGAACTCCAAAAGCCGGTCTGAAAGCGTACTCTTCCCGTGGTCAATATGCGCAATGACACAAAAATTCCGGATGTTTTTCATATTCCCTCTGCTATTCACTACAGCCTGGCTAAAACGCTCTGGAAACGGCGGTGTTTGTGATTCCGCCTGGAGCAGCCGAGGCCTTTTTCAGCGTGCAAATTAGCTAAAAAAACCATGCTGTTCCGGGTTCATTTCCTTTTTTCCCTCAATATCATGAGAGGCAACCCGTGTTCGCCCATGCGAAAGAACGCATGGCAGGTCTACCCGGAAAAAAGCCGGAACTGTCTCAAAAGACGGTTTTTGCCCAAGGCAACCGAAAAATATTTTCTTTTTTTCAATTCTAATTAAAAATTGCAACATTTTTAATTAGAATTGAATAAAAGAAAAATAAATTCCATGCCGGTTGCAAAAATTGGTCTTTTGAGGCAGCCCCATCCCCCCTTCAAATGAGGTTTTTAGAAATTTTCCGCTTGGCAGGTTCTTTTTTGCGGGTTTCTTTGAGTTCAAAACTAAACCCTTCTTCAAGAAATTCCTGATACCTGACCCGGTCAAACATGTACAGCCGGGCTGGCCGGTGAGCAACCCCTTCCTGCATTTCTCCCAAGTCGATCAACAGCCCCATAGAAAGAATCTTCTTCCGGAAATTCCGTTTATCCAGTTCCGTTTCCAGAATCGCTTCATACAGGTGCTGCAACTCCGTCAGCGTGAACTTCGGAGGAAGGAGTTCAAACCCAACCGGACGGGACCGCACCAGCCATTTCAAGCGGTTGAAGCATTCCCGGAGAATCTCGTTGTGGTCAAACCCCAAGCGCCCAAGCGTCGAAACGGAATGCCATTGCGCTTGGGAAGCGATCGACGAGACCTGCAGCGCATAATTGCTGATCTTGATCAACGAAAAATAAGCCACCGTGATTACCCGGCCAAACTGATGCCGGTCGATGGCACTAAAGGTATGTACCTGCTCCAGATAAACGTTGCGCAAACCAGTCAGCTCATACAAAACCCGCTTGGCTGCCGTTTCCAGATCCTCGTTGGGATATACGAAATAGCCAGGCAACGCCCAGTAGCCAAAATAGGGCTCCTCCGCCCGTTTGATTAAAAGCACTTTCAGGTCTCCCTCGTCAAAACCAAAAATCACGTTGTCGACCGTAAAAGACGCCTTGAGGTAATTATCAAAATTAATCATACCACGCTTCAGTTTTTCTCCAATCCCATTGGGGCTGTCTCAAAAGACCAATCTTTGCCATCAGCATGAAATTTTATTTTCTTTTTTCAATTCTAATAAAAAATTGTTTTGCAATTTTTTATTAGAATTGAAAAAAGAAACTATTTTTTGGCCGCCAGGGGCGAAGACGGTCTTTTGAGACAGGCCCAGGAGTTTTTCGTTCGGGCGCATGGGCCATTTCCTCTCCAATGTAAGTAAATGCCATAATTAGTGTAAAAATTACACTTTTTCTGCCAAATAAAAAGAAAAACCGGATTCAACATATTGGAATCTGAAAAAAAATAATTCCAAAGGTAATTCAAAGGAACCCGTGTTTAGCAGAACAAAATTGCAAAACGCGTTTAACCCATGTAAAACGGCTAAAATAGCTGAAGTCCCCAACCTGCCAGGCGCTTTCGAAGCCGCCTGGTCCTGTCTCAAAAGACCGTTGGCGCCCAGGTTCTAATTCGGAGGCGGCGCTGGCGTAGTTCCGGAAAAATCAAGATAGGGTCCCAGTTTCTCCCAAGCTTCCCTCGACGCGGCCTGGATCGGGAAAAGGTCCTCTACCGAGCGGAACGGCCCGTGATGCTGCCGGTAAGCCGTCAGGGTTTTCGCCAGTTTATACCCAATATAGGGGTGGCTCTTCAGTTCTTCCTCTCCGAGCAGGTTGATAGCCAGTTTTTTGGGGGCAGTAGCCAGGATCAGGCAAGGCCGGATTTTCTGGAACGTGGAATCGGGCAATCCATACGTTTCCCGAACCTGGTCAACGGAAACAAAACCTCCAAGCCGCTGCCTGAACTTGAGAATCCGGGAAGCCAGGACGGGGCCGATTCCCGGGAGGGACTCCCAACCGACGGAATCCGAGGTGTTTATTTCCAGCTCGTCGCAGGTTTTCTTCCGGTAATAGCTTTTGGAAACCGGGCTGGAATCCGCCGAAACCCACTTCTGCCCTACCCTATTACCCGAATCCTGCCTGCCTATGGTCATAAAAGGCGTCAGCGCCTCAAACACGGGGTCGGTCATTCCGTAGAGCTTTCGAACCGATTCCGCCTGGCGGAATTTCCCTCCTTTTTGCAAGTAGCGCTCCCAGTTTCTCGCCAGATAAGGAACAATGCCCATGGCTTCGAGCTGCGCTGCGGTGACCTGATTGGGGTCAAACCGGACCGGCTTCAGCGGGTTCATTCGATGAACCTGTGATTTGCCGGGTTTCTGGAAAGAAGGGATTTCGAGTTTTTCCCAATGCTGCTTCAGCCATTCCTGGTCGTCCCCGGCAAGCAGCGGAGGGTCCGTCTTTCCCTGCAACGCCCATTTGGGAGCGGCAAACAACACTGTGGCAAAAGCGAGTGTCAAAAGCAAAGCCCGCCGTTCGGTAGGGGAAAAATACCCAAGGCTTTTCCAATTCCATTTCATAATCAGGGGTTTAAAAGTTAATTTTCCATGCGCCCTGGTCTGGGGTGGACCAAAAAGCGGTCTTGTTCTCTTTAAAAAACCGTGCGTAATACTTCCGCTTACCCGGATCATTGCTCCCATCGGCGATGACCAGTTGGGCAGGCATCCGCCCTTCCAACCCCTTTTTGGGGAGAAACGGGTTGTTGCGCAGAATCCAGTAATCAGCGCCTGCCGGAGGCAGCAGATCTTTTCCTTCTTCGCCATCCCAAATAAAGAACCGTTTACCGTTGAAGACGGCCATAGGTCCGGATTGAGGGAGATCTCCCGATGCGGTCTCTTCCCCAAGGGTTCGCATGGAAATGCGCTCCGGCTTTTTTTTCAGATGAAAAACGCTGGTCTGATTCAGGATCTGCGCCGAATTGCCGGTTTGAAAAACAACGGCACGACGGCCGTTCCAGAATTCCGTGACGGAACTCTTCCCATCCACAGCTTATTCGGACGGAAGAAAGCGATCGCCGCAACGCCCAGCAAAAGATACCACCAAAGCGCTTCCCAAGGTTCAAGCCATAGCCCTTCGATGCAAGCCAGCGGTAATAAAAGCATGTGCTCCAGCGCGGCGAACAAAATACGTATACTCCAGTCCAGGAGCCATCCCAGGCTCCAGGCCACGCCAGGAACCCAGCCAAAAACCACCAGCGCCAGCCCCAACCCTTGAATCACGGCGCCCAAAGGCACCGCTACCCAACCGGAAAGCCAGAACCAGGTGGGAAACTGATGAAAATAAAACACGCTCAATGGGCCCGTCGCCAATTGAGCGGCTATGCCGACAGCGGTCATCTTCCAAAAATAATCGGCCGCCTTGGCCTTGAGGTGCAACAGCCGATAGATGGGGGGTTCCAGCAAAACGATCCCGCAACGGCGAGATAGGAGAGCTGAAACCCGATATTGAACAACCATTGCGGATCGTAGAGCAGCAACATAAAAGCCGACCCGCTCAGCGTATTCCAAATATTCCCGGGCCGGTTGATGGTTTTTCCCATCAGGAGCCAGCTAAACATCACCGCCGCACGGACCACCGATGCGCCTGCCCCGCACAGAATGGCGTACCCCCATATGCCGGCAAGCTGGGTCCCCGCGCGCACCGCCAGCCCCCATCTGCCTGGCAGAGGCGCCTTTCCCAGTATCCACGACAAGCACCAGGCCACCATCCCAACGTGCAGGCCCGATACGGAAAGAATATGCATCGCTCCCGTTTTGCTGAATGCGTTCAGAACCTCCAGGTCCAATCGCTCCCGGTTTCCAAGGATCAGGGCGGCGCCGATCGCATAACGCTGCAGGTCGGGCAACGCGTTTCGAAGCCGTTTCAGACAGAATTCCCTGCCGGAATAAAGAACGGCCTTCCACCCCCGAACGCGCTCCTCCGGCAAGGCCATCCACCCGGAATCTGGAATAAAAGCCTGATAATGAATACCCTGCCGCCGAAGGTAAGCAGCGTAATTAAACGCCTCCGGGTTGGCGTTTTCCGGTATGCGGCCCAACCGGCCAGCAACCGCCAGAATATCCCCTCCGGAAGGAAGGGCATGCCCCTCCGGCTTTAGATAGAGCAACACGCTCCCGCTCGCCTCGTATTGCGTGCCCGGCGCCGGGCCTGCGGTTAGCACCCGGGCAAAAACTCTCCAGGTTTTCTTCCCGGGTTTGGCTTCCTCCACCAATACCTTTCCATAAAACTGCTCCAACTGGAGCCGCTCGAAATGCCCAGGAGGGGGACCCTCCTCAACGGACTGCCTTCGCCATACGCCCAGCAGAAAAAAGGCCGCCCAGCACCATACCAAAAAAAGAAACGCATGCCGGTAAGCAAGTTTTTGAAAACCCGCCCAGGCAGCAAGGCCTGCAGCTCCCGCCAGCAGCGGCAATACCCAGCCAGAAGGAGGAATCCATCCGCTACCGTGTTCCGCAGCCAGAATGCCAAGACCAAAAACCAGAAAAATCGTAAGGAAAGGAAACTCCCGCCAATTCATAAAATGGGGTTTTGACGGGCGCCGTATAAACAATTCGTGTTCAAAAATAAATTTAAAACACAAAAATGCAATAGCCTTGGGTGCGTTTTTAAAAAAAATTGAGCAAAAGGGCTTTAATCTTACATTCGCAAGAACCACTAAAACGGGCAACCGCGTTTATGAAAGTTTCTCTTTTGGAGCTCGAAACCGTTCTGATCACAAAACGAACCGTCGTGCGGCGATTCAGGGAACACGAAGGCAAGGTTTTCTTCCGCCTTCTGGGCGAAAATAGCCCAGTCCTGGATGTTCAACCCATGGTGCTTCCGCCGGTAAACAGCCCGGAGGAAGCCGAATTCTTTGTTCGCGACTGCCTCGCTGCCTGGCTCCGGCAGGAGGCGTTTCACTATGCGATATGGGATAAAGAAAGCGCCGACTTGATCGGGTACATAGCGTTTAGTCCGATTGATTGGTCGTTGCCCAAAGCGGCTGTCACCGGCTTTATCGACAAAAACAGGCAAGGCAACGGATACATGTCGGAGGTCCTTCTTTCCCTTTTCCCTTTCGCCTTCCGGTATGCCGGACTGGAAAAGCTCACCCTTCTGGTTAGCACCGAAAACACCGCCGCCCAGCGGCTGGCCCGAAAATGCGGTTTCCAGAGGGAAGGCGACCTGAGGGAGGAAATGCGCCGGAAAAGCGGAGAACCTCTGGATCTGCTGCTCTTTGGCCTGACCAAAAGCGCGTACGAAAAAGTTTAACCCAGGCCGGGAAAGAACGCATCCGGCAAATGCGCCGTGTGAAAATCTTTTCCCGAGAACAGCACCGAAATCACATCAAAACGCACTTCGCCGGCATGCCCCTGTTGGTCGCAGAAGAACGATGCCGCCGATGCCATAAAGGCTTGCTTGCGTTTCCCCACAAAGACCTCGGGAGCGCCAAACCGCTCGGAAGCGCGGGTCTTGACCTCGACAAATACCAGCACCCCTGCGTCATCCGCAATAAGGTCTACTTCCGCCCTTTTGTAGCGCCAGTTGCGCTCCAAAATCCGGTACCCTTTGTCTAATAAATATTGGGCGGCAATGGCTTCTCCCCGCTTGCCCAACTCGTGTTTTAAGGCCATGTTCCAGAGGACTGACGAATGAAGCGCTGCTTTTCTCCATGAAGGTACGGCTTACCCGGCAAAAAAATAAAAAAGCGGGAGCCTCTTTGCTCCCGCCTCATTCCGTCCATAAACAACTATGAAAAGCTTATTCTTGGCGGGGTTTTCGTTTTTAACGCGATCCGCTAAGCATCATCTTTCTGGTTTCGGTAAAGGCCTCGGTGGACAACTGGTAATAGTACATTCCATTTCCACTAAGGGCGCTTTGGGCGATTTGTATTTCGTTGTATCCTTTTTCAAACAGGGCCCGATGCTGGTAAACCAGCCGTCCGGACAAATCGTAAATCCGCAGAGCAGCCTCTTCCTTCTTAGGCAGGGAAAACCCGATGGAAGTCGCATCCTGGAAGGGGTTGGGGATGTTTTGGTACAAGAGATAGCCTCCCCCTGTTACCGGTCTCCCTTCCTCGTCCTCGATCTGAAACAGGACCTGCATGTGCTCGTTCTCTGCATTGTACGCTTCAGGAGTCGCCGGCCGGTCGCTAAATTTCAGCGCGGTTGCCAGGTCGGAACTCCGCTTGGCCTGGAAGGTCAGACTGAACAAGACCAGATCGCCCTTGGAAACGGAAGCCCCGCTTTTGTTCCAACTGGTTATAATTTTCCCCATAGCCAGGGCGCCAAAGCCAAAGTTCTCTTCCGACATTTCCGCTACGTCGCCCATTTCCAATCCTTTTAGTTCCAGAAGGCGATCGTCAAAGCCGAGGGTAAACTGATACCCGTTCACTTGGTGCAAATCCGAGGAATAAAAATCCACCGTCACGGTTTCCCCGAAAGCAAACGACTTGTTTTTGGCCCGGATCAGCATATCGCCGCCCGTAGTCCGGGTTTCGCTGCTCATGAGCTGATTGGCGATGGCCGAGCCGTTGATATCCCCTACCTTCACGGCGATGAAATTCGCTTTGGCGTCTTTCAGGCGGAAGTTGTTGAGATTCTTCACCTCAGGAAGGGCGCTTCCAGCGGGTTCTCGATTTGCGGGAACTTGTACTCGGCGTCGACAAAGCGCCAGGAAGTATTTCCGTTTGCCAGTTCGGTATCTTTATTCAAGATCAGTTTCCTAAGCTTGATCAGGTCCAGCGTAGATATCGTTCCTGATCTGTCCAAATCGCCCGCGATCCACTGGTAGGGCGAAGTAAACGGCTGCACGCCCAGGATGTGCTTGCTCAGCCGGATCAGGTCGATGGTGCTGATCCCGTTCATCAGGTCGTCGTTCTTCTCCGGGACGAGGGTGTAGTCGTACCCGAAGGGAACTTCTTCCACCTGGAATCCGCCGTTTACATTAGTCGTAGAGTACATAGGCTTTTTGGACTTGATGGAAATGCGGACTTTCTCCACGTTATTTCCATCTGCCGTCTTGATAATGCCTGCTACTACGCCGAGGCCGACATCGGGCGGGCACAACTGGCCATTGTCGGTGATCAGGATGGTCGTAAGGCAGTACGCGCTGTTGCCCGATTCATCGGTGGCCCATAGTTCGATCCCCTGTGTGCCCACATCCGCGCAGTCAAAGGTCAATTGCGTAGCCGTAGGAGGCACAGTTGGGTTGAGAGAGGCCCTCCGGATCGTAAATTTCAGGTTGGTGGTATCCGTGCAGTTGTCGCGGCTGCCTGCATTAAATGCTTTGGCGTCGACCATGGCCATAATCCCTCCCGGCATTTGAGCGATGGAGGTGGATAGCCCGTGGTAGCAGACTACTCCCGGAGACTTCTGGTCTTCAACCGTAATCCGCACTTTACAGGTAGCCACGTTCCCGCACCCGTCGCTGACCTTGTACGTCACTACCGTCGTGCCAAGGGGATAAATCCCGCTGATATTGGCGCCCGGAGAAGCGGCATACTTCGAATCGTTTACGATGGACACATTGGGGCTGCAGTCGGTTGCCACCAGCGCAGGGAGGGTCACCTTTGCCGAAGCGCACGCGTTGTCGGCAGCCACCACGATATCGGGCGGGCATACAAAACTCGGCGCCTGGCTATCTTCCACCTTGACAATCTGGGTGTGCTGGTACCGGCCAATCGTTTGCGACTTGGCCGGATCGTAAACGCACCAATCGATGATGGTCCACGTGCGGAATACTTTAAAACAAGCGGGAGGAGCGGCATCATACAACTTGTCCTCGTGCATAATCGCTGCAAGCCCGCATGCCGGCTGCCTCGACAATTGAGGTCTGTTATACCCGATCGGCAGGTTATCCGGGTCAGTGTTGGCGCCGCAGGTATTGAGGGAAATGTCTTTGGGCCAGGTAATATCCTTTTCATCGAGGCTTTGCGTATTGACCACCGTGATGGTTTGCAGGCACATCGCCGTCATCCCATTGCGGCCGGTCACTGTGAAAATCCGCTTGATCGTTCCTTTGCCGCAATGGTTAATTTCCGAAACGACCGTCGAATCCAGGGTATATCCGCATCCCGAAAGGATAACCGGGCTTCCGAAGCCTGCCAGATCGGTCAGGTCTTCCGTACATGCAGCGGTTTCGTCTCCGGGGCAAAAAACAGCCGGAGGAATCGGGTCTTTGATCCGGACCATCGACATACATTCGTTGTATTTTCCGAATAAATCGCCGCCTTGCGCTTCCCGCGCCGGATCGATAGGCCCCGGACCCGGATTGACCGTATATACGCGCAGCAGAACGGGAATCGGATTCGAACCAACGTCCTCGCAGCAGAAGAATACGACATCGTCGAACCATTCCTGGTAGCCGCTTATGATCGCGGAATCATCTCCGTTCAGGGAATCACAGCCGCCAATGTCCATTCGGCGCACTTTATAATACAGCGTTTTGACGCAATTATCCTTGCTTCCTTCGTCAAACACCCGGGCAGCGGATACAGCGGTTCCTGTTTCGTTCAGCGAGATCACGACTTCGTCGTCGCAAATGGCGATCGGACGTTCGTCATCTTTCACCGTTAGCGTGGTATAACATACACTGGTGTTCCCGCAAGCATCGATGGCGGTATAGGTGATCTGGTGAATTCCCTCCGGAACGTAATAGTGGGGCCCAAGGCCCACTTTTCCAAAGGAGGCGGATACGAGGAAGGTGGCATCCGGATCGCAGGCATCCTGGATGCTTACCGGTTTGTCGAGCAGTATCGTGGCCAGGCATTCTCCGCTATTGGTCCGGACCGTTTTGGCCGGGGGGCAAACGATCGTCGGGGGTTTGGTGTCCACCACGGTGATCATTTGCGTATGCGTGCGAGATTGGCCTCCATTACACAGATCCTCGACCGTCCAGATTCGGGCGATGATACGGCCTATCCCATTCCCACAGGTGCTGGTTACGACATCCCGTTGGGAAACGCCAAACCGGCACAAACCGCCCCCGTAGAGCAGTTCCGAGTCGCTCCAGCGGGGATACCCCGTGCTGTCGGGATGCGTGCTGGGGGCGGTACATTCCAGCGTAGTGTCTTTAGGGAATACGACTTCCGCCAGGGTAGCCCGCAGAAGGGTAATTTGCTGAACGCAGGTATCCGAGTTGCCGTACCGATCCCTGGCTACCCAGGTCCGGTAAATAATGGCCGAGGTATCCCCGGTGCAACCCCTGAATTCCACACGATCCGAACGTTTGATTGAAAACGACGTGTCGCAGTTTTCGAGAATGAGCGGCATCCCTAAAGCGGCAACGCTGGTATCGGCGCTACAGGGAAGCAGCGTATCCCTGCACATGATCTGGGGAGGGTTTTCATCCACTACCCGGGCATACCCCACACACGTTAGTCCCGTACCCAAATCGACCACCGTTACGGTAAACAACTGCCCGACCTTGCCCGACAGATCCACCCGCAACTGGTTTTGCCCCTGGGCAACTATGGCGCCATATTCGTCTCTTACCACCATCGCTTTATCCGATGGGCAGCTCTGAGAGAAAATAAACGACGTAGCGTTAATCGTCACTTTGCAACTGTCGTCCAGCCGAAGTAACACGGCAATCGACGGATCATCCGCCAGGCAGACAATAGAACAAGGCGCCAGGATCTGGGCCTCTATCTTTTGCCAGGCGGTCAACCCAAAGACAAGAAAGAGAAGCAACCAGGCTCGGCTCTTCCACCGGCCGCTCCCGCTTGCCCATGCATTTCCCGGGTGTATGCTATCCCGGACTGGTTTTTGAATTACTTTTTTCATAGTCTGGAATTTGACGGTTAAAAAAAATGGCAATCCTTGTGTCTTGCACATAGGCTGGAAGCATCCCATGAATGAAGCAGAAGGATTGCCGGTAGCGGCCAGGCAGCCTGAAATCAGGCTAGTCCTGGCCTCGTTTTCTCACATTTAGGTTTGTTTGATCATTCCCGCACGCTGGTAAAGCATCGCGCATCATGAATTAATAACTTTTCCTAATATGTTTACAAAACCGTGCCAAACTTGAAAGAAGTAGAATTTTTTTTAATGTTTTTTTCAGGGAAATAAAAAAGCCCCCCTCCAACGTGGAGAGAGGCCATCCCAAAAACCGATTTATCTTATGCGCACAAAGGCGGCTGGTATACGTCGAGAACGCTGGGACGGTCTCGAAAGACCGTTCGTTGCATCTGGCGTGAAATTTTATGTTCTTTTTTCAATGGCTTATGCCAATTAAAAAAACCTTTTGGCGGCCATGGCAAAAACACGCGTTTGCCTCAGGCCCCAATTTGGGGTATCAAACGAGGGGGAAATGAAAGGGGGGGAATTGGGTTCCAATATAAATAAAAAATACCTTTTTGCCAATTATTTTCCCTTTCTGGTTTCTTCCACGTTCAGTTTTCAACAGGACTCGGGCACGCCCGCGCATGTTATCTACTCCTTAACCTCGCCCGCTTATCCGGGGTATTGAGCCCGATCCCAACCGTCAGTTCATGGGCGCCCGAACTAAATTGCTGGATATCCTGAAGGCTCATATCAAACGTATAGAACAGGCGGAAGCTATTGGAAACTTCCGAGCCAAACATAAAGCCGAGGGATTTCAGGGAGCGGTAAGAAATGCCGCCCAGCACCCGGTCGTTCAGGAAGCCAAGCTTCAGGTTGACGTCCGCCTGGAAAGGCGCATCCCGGATTTGCCGGATCATAAGGGAAGGCTCCAGCGATACGGCGTTGTTGTTGAAGTCGAACCGGTGGCTAAGCGAAAATCACATAATGGTTCAAAAAAGTACTCTCTTCTGTAGACGTAACAATATCGTCCAGGCGGGCGCTGATCAGGTTGGCGAACGACAAGCCCACAAAGGTGCGGTCGTTGAAGGTGCCGAACACGCCAAACGAAGCGTCGAACAACTGCTGGCCGTCCACCGCTCCGTTAATGATATCGTCAAAATCGTAGATTGCCTGGGTCAGAATATTATTTCCCAGCCGCATCTGCTTGTATTCGGTCGAAAAACCAACCGACAGCTTCACCGTTTCGTCCAGATTAAACCGGAAGGCGTAATTGAGGCGCACCCGGAAGTTATTGATGCGTGCGGCGCTTTCCGTCATCACCCCTACCCCCAATCCAAACGTGTTGCCAATAGGCCCGTTGTATTGGACGCCCACCGTTTTGGGCGCATCGGGGAAGGCAATCCACTGCGTACGCGCGTTAAAGAAAAGCTGGTGCGTTCCCTTGAACCCAGCGTAGGCCGGGTTAATGAGAATAGGCGCTACTTGATAATGCGTCACCAATGCCTCATTCTGGGCGCCCAGAGCCCAGGCAAAGCAGGCCATAGCTATCGAGAGGAAAAATTTTTTCATCGGAGTCATCGGTTATTGGTAAAAAAATAGTTTTTGAGGATTCCCTAGGGCTGTCTCAAATGACCGTTCTTTGCCCCCAGTATGAATTTTTTTTTCAATTCTTTTAAAAAATTGCTTTGCAATTTTTTAAAAGAATTGAAAAAAATGTTTTTGGCAGCCAGGGGCGAAAACGGTCTTTTGAGGTAGTCCCACGGGGAGGCCACACGCCGGCCAAGGCTTTTTTACATTGCTTAATTATTCCTTCAGCAGCGAGATCGACCCTTTCACCTGTATCCGTTTGCCTTCGTTATCGGTATACTCCAGAACAAAGAAGTAAGCCCCCTCGGGCAGTTCCTCTCCTTTCATCGTCAGGCCTTTCCACCGGTTATCGTAGTTGTCGGCTTCATAAACCAGTTGCCCCCACTGGTTAAAGATCAACACGCGGTTGTCTTTCAGCTCATCGATGCAACGGATTTCGAACTCGTCGTTGGCGCCGTCGCCATCCGGAGAGATTACCGTACGCATATCCAGGCAGGGCAGGGTACGGTCGAGTACGTTGAAGGTAATGCGTGCAGGAGTCGTTTTACATCCACGGGCATCCACCACCTCCAGCGTATAATCCCCAGGGCACAGTTTCAGATAAACGGAATCCGTCAGTTTAGCATTGGGCACCTTGGAGACGTAACTATAAGGACGGGTTCCGCCGGTCGCCGTCACCTTGGCCGCGCCGTTGCAGTCCGGAGTACCCGTTGTGGCGGGGGCCGTTTCTACGGTAACGGTAATAGGATTTGGCTCCTGAACGGCAAAAGTGGCTGTCGACATACAGTTGTTGGCATCGGTCACCGAAACGGTATAGTTGCCTTTGGTGAGGAAGCTGATCCGCGGCCCGGCAGCGCCGGTACTCCATGCATAGGTATACACCGAACCGGGAACGCCCCCGCTGGCAGAAACCAGCACGTCCCCATCGCGGGCGCCCGTACAGGAAATGTGGTTCACCGAACCGCTAATCCCTACGGCCAGAGGCGCAGTAAGGGTAGCCGTCGTCTCCGCCATGCAACCTACCTCATCCGTAATCCGCACCGTATAGTTGCCCGCCTGGGCGTTTTGAAGCCGTTTCGTCGATCCGACCAGCTGGTCGTTGCGCAACCACTCATAAATAAAGTTAGCGCCGACCCCGTTTCGGGCGGTAGCTTCCAGAATGCCGTCGCTGGCGTTGAGGCAGCTTACCCCAAAATTTCGGAAATTGGAAATCACTTGAGCGCTGGCAGCAAGCGCCGATTTGGTTCCGATCGTAAATTCTTTGGTCAGCATATTGCCCGAAGCCTCGCGAACCAACGCGCGGTAGGTTCCGGAAACCACATTCGACAAATCTTTGGCGCGGGCGACGGTGTCGCCCTTAGCATTCAACCAGGCATACACATACGGGCTGGCGCCTCCGGCAACCGTCAGGTTGACGTCGCCGCCCTGGTCGCCGGGGCAGTTATTATCGACTACCGCCCCAGATGCGCCAAAGGTATTCACCGCAATTGCATTAAATACCTGGGTACACCCGTTGGCGTCTTCAACCGTTGGAATATAGTTGCCCTCGCACAAATTAGAAATAAGCCCCCCGGCATTATTGCTGTTCCAGCGAACATTAAAGCTGCCCGTCCCCCCGGTAGGCGTAATGGAAATGCTCCCCGTACAACCCGGGGCCTCCGTATCGTGCCGAACTACCGTCTGAGACAACGTAATGGCTGTCGGCTGGGTAATCGTCGCGGAACCCTGAATCGTCGATCCTTCATTGTCCGTAATCACATACGTGAAAACGCCTGCCGGAAGGTTGTTTCGCTCAATTAACCCGGCTACCGAATTGACGCGGGTACCATCATTGAACGTAGCATAATATGGCTCCAGGCCTCCATTGACCGTGAGGACGACCCGCCCCAGGGATTGCCCAAAACAACGGTTACTAAACACCTGCGCATTAAATGCCAGCGGAAGTGCCACCAGATTAACCTGGAAACATTTCACCGCAGAGCAATTTTTATCGTCCGTAACGGTCACACAGTATTCTCCTTTCTTTAAGTTGTTAATAGAGGACGTGGTCGCTCCAGTGCTCCATTTGTAGGCGTAGTTAGGCTGGCCTCCGGTAACATTCAATACAATGCTGCCGTTGGATGCATTGGAAGAACCAATGGCATCGGTCGCCGTTCCATTGATCACAATGGCCGTCAATCCCGGCACCTCGAAGCTGCCGCTGATGGAGGTATTCATGGAGTCGGTGATCGTCAGCCCATAAACCCCAGCGGAAAGCGACGACAAGTTTTGGGAAGTAGCCCCATTGCTCCATTTAAAGGAATAAGGGGTCTGTCCTCCAGTCGCGTTAACCGTCACGCTTCCGTTTTTTTCTCCGAAACAGGCTTCCTGAACCGAAACGGCGCCAAACTTCAACTTCTGCAACACCATGGCGCAGGCCGTATCCTTACAGCCTTTGGCGTCCGTAATGGTGATACAATACTGCCCTGCCGTATTCAAACCGGTAATATCTTCAGTCGAGCGCGAAAAGTTTTGAGGTCCGGACCAGGAGAACTGGTAGGGCGTCGTGCCCCCGCTTGCCCCGATGTTCACAGCGCCGTCGTTGCCCGCATCGATAAAGGTAGGCTGGATGGAGACGATGGCCACGCCAGTTCCCTGGTTCACCTGAGCGGTGGTGCTAATGGTACATCCGCGCGCATCGGTAACGGTAACCCGGTAAGATCCGGGCGCCAGGCTGGACTGGGTGGTCTGGTTAACAGGAAGGTTATTGCTCCAGGCATAGGTATAAGGAGTTGTTCCCCCGGAAGCCGAAATGGAGATCTGCCCGTTGCTCAGTCCGGCGCATGCAGCGTTTTCGGTGGTCGCATTGACCGTCAGGGCTGCCTGGGGCTGCGTAACCGAAGTAGCGCTGGAAACCGCCTTACAGCCGTTGGCGTCCGTCACGGTGACGGTATAGGTCCCGGCGGCAACGCCCGTTGGGTTGGCCACGGCGGGAAGCCCTCCTGACCAGGCATAACTCAGCGTGCCGGTTCCTCCCTGGGCTACTACCGCCAGGCTTCCGCTGCTTTGTCCGAAACAAGCGACCGGAGTAGGCGTCACGCTGACCACCTGAACCGCTGTGGCGGGCTGTGTCACGGTATACGATTGGGTAGCGGTGAGGGTGCTCACGGCATCCGTCACCGTTACAGTATAATTTCCTGCCGGGATATTGGTCAAATCTTGTGTAGCCGCATTCTGATAACTCCATTTGTAGGTGTAATTCCCACTCCCCCCGGATACGGTGATGTTAATGGCGCCGGTACTGGCGCCAAAGCAGCCCACGTTGGTTACCTGAGCCGGGGTAGCGATAACCGGCGGCTGTGCGCTGCCCTGAATCGTGATGAAGCCGTTGTCCAAATCCCGGGCTACCTGCTGATCCTGTGCGTTGGTAACCTCAATGGTTTTTTGCGTATCAAAACGCACCCGGGCAACCCCGGAAGCGGCTTTCACGGTGAAGCACACCTGAAAGATATTCACCGTGCCTGCCAGGGTAACCCCGGAAACCGCCGGATCCACCCAGGCCAGTTTGATGTTGCCAATTGGATTAACCCCCACGCCGGGCAAACCAAAGTTGCTGGCTTCCAAACCACTGAGGTTGAGGCTGCCGACTGATTTAAACGTCAGCGAATCGGGGTTGTACGCCAAATTAAATTCCATGCCCACAATACCCGCAAAGTTCGTCACCGCCATATCGAGGCAAACATCTGAATTGGTTGCCGCCGTCTTATCGGTAAGCGCTAAAAGAAGCTTATTGCTTCCGGTTGATCCGCCAATCGTAACAAATCCGTTGACCCGGTTCACCGGCACCGGCTGTTCGTTGGCATTGGTCACTTCCAGGGTAGAATTAATAGTGACGGGCGTAACCGTCCCGTTTGAGCCAAGAGCGGTAAAACACACCTGGAAAATCGACGTGCTGTCGGCAACCGTTACCCCACTCACGTTGGGATCCACCCAGGACACCTTGATCGCGCCCGGCTGATTGGTACCCTGGCCTGGAAGGCCAAAAGAACTCTCCGCCAGTCCGCTCAGGTTAAACCCGGTAACCCGGGAAAACTGCAACTGCGCGGGGGTGTAATTGAGGGTAAATTCGGCGCCCAGAATATTGGTAAACTTAGCCGTTTTCACATCCAGACACACTTCCTGGTTGGGAGCCACTGTTTTGCTGCCTACCACCAAAGAAAGGTTGGCATTGCCCCCGGAGCCCGTGATGGTTATATTGCCCGGGCTGGCTGTCAGCGGAACAACTTGATCGTTCCCGTTGATCACCTCCGACGTGTTGGAAAAACCAACGACGGCGGTGGTATTGGATCCGATGGCGGTAAAACACACCCGGAACAGCGTGGTGCCGTTGTTCACCGACTTGCCTAATCCGTCCGGGCTATTCCAGGAAACCTTCATGGTGCCTACCGGGTTGCTGCCCATCCCCGGCAATCCGAACGAGGAGGCCAACTCAAGGCCTGTCAGGTTGAGGTCTTTTACTTCTTTGAACTGGAGCTTGGCCGGGTCATAGGTGACCGTAAACTCCATGCCCTGGATATTGTTGAAATTCGTCGTGGTCATCGGCAGGCAAACCTCCAGGCCCGACTGTACCGAAGCGTCCAGGAGATCCAGGGTAAAGGGCCCTGAAGTACCGCCTCCCCCGGTGCCGGTACCCACGATCACCCGGCCGCCATCGCCGTTAAAAGGAACAAAGTCTTCATCTTTATCTACGATTTCCGCGTTGGAGGCAAAGGTAACGTTGGTGGTTACGTTATTGGTCTTGGCTTTAAAACACAACTGGAAGATCACGGTACTATCCGGAATGCTAATCCCCGTCACGTTGGGGTCGACCCAGGAAAGCTTGATGGACCCCAGGGATTGGCCCCCAGTGGAAGGCCAAAAGCGGCTTCCGACAAACCCAGCAGGTTGAGCATGGAAACCGAATCAAAGGTGAGCGCGGTGGCGTTGTAGTTAATGGTCAGCTCCATGCCCAGGATATCCCGGAAGCTGCCGGCTTTTACGCGCAGGCAGAACGGCTGATTCACCGTTACGACCGTGTCGGTAATGTCCAGGGTGAACGTCCCGGAGCCAATCGTACCGCCGCCGGTTCCGCCTCCACCCGTGCCGCCGCCACCGGTACCGCCGCCACCCGTTCCGCCACCGCCAGAGCCGGTGCCGGTACCGATGGTAATCGTACCGCCGGTAGGCGAGAATCCGATGGTATTTTCGTTGGCGTCGATGATCTCTGCGGAAGCGCCAAAGTTAACTGCCGTGGTCGCATCGGTGGCGCCCGCGGTAAAGCACACTTCAAAAATCTTGGTACCGTTGGCGATGGTCAGGCCGGCCACATTGGGGTCCAGCCACGAAACTTTAATAGTTCCGGGCTGATTGGTTCCCTGGCCAGGGAGGCCGAAAGAACTGGTCTCTGAAAGCCCGGTCAGGTTCAGGTTCTTGACCGATTTGAAGGTCATCCGGGTGGGGTCGTACGTGATGGTAAACTCCATCCCCAGGATATTGGTAAAGTTGTTGACCGTAACCGGAACGCATACTTCAGCGCCCTTGGCTACCGAAGCGCTCCCAATAATGGCCTCCAGGTTCATGACCATGCTGCCGGGGGTATGAGCCGCATTGGCATACAGCAAACCCTGCCCAAGCAACAACGGAATAAGCATCAACCCGGCAAAAAGGCGGGTAAAGTTCTGGCTCATTTTTTTCGGAATTTGGGACAATAAAAAATAGCGTTTTCTCAAGTCCGGCCTTAGCGGAACAGGATCTTTTGCGTACTATATCGATCACCTTGGTTTAGACGGATCAGGTATACCCCTGTCACAGGAAAAACCGGTGAAGCAAGCTCAAAACGGTTGATACCGGAAGAAAAATTCCGGTCTTGCAAATAAATTACTTTCCCCTGACTGTCCAGCACCTGGATTTGAACCGGCTGGGCCGATTTCAGGAAAAACTCCACCTGAAGCGAGGAACCCGCCTCCAGGGGATTGGGGAAGGCGGATCGGATTTCCAGCCATTCCGGCTGGTTGGATAAGACGGACGTGACCGCGCTGCCGCTTTCTCCCAGAACGACCCAGCCGTTGCGAAATTCGGCGGGCACGGCTTTGTAGGAAAGGTCGACCACTTCCTTAACCGTAGGAACATCCGTGAAATGGAGTGGAGAAACGGAGTGGAGTTTGCCTATCGGGCGGAAGAACAGTGAAAACAGCGTGCTGTTGTCTTTAAGATCTATGCCTTTCAAGCCTTCCTCGTTCCAGGCAAAGCGCAACATACCGGATTCGGAAGCCAGCAGCCCGAAGTTATTGTCGTTGGTCATCGGCAGGCCAAACTGCCCGACGCTGTCGAGCGACAAAACAGCAGGGTCCCATGTAAGGGTAAACTGCGTGCCGATAATTTTTTTGAATTGGGAAACCCGAATGTTCGCCACATAGCGCGAAGAGGAGAATTGCGCCGTGTCGGTAGGGGCGGAGAATATCGGAGCGGAAGATTGGGCGATGGCCCCATAACAGGCAATTACAAGGAAGAACAGCGCCGTCAGGTGCGCTTTTCCTGTCTTTTTCATAGCATCATGGGATTATTAAAAACAAAAAAACTTTGCTCACAAGCACGAAGGTAAGCAAAATTTTCAAAAAACGAAAGCAAAAAAAAACAGGAGTGGCCCCTGATGGGGCCACTCCCGGTGGTCAATGCTGATTATTCAACAATGATCATCTTCTTGGTAGCAGTGAACTCAGCTGCTTCGAGGGTGTAAGTCAGAACGCCCGTAGCATTGAGGTCGGTTGCTTTGAGGGTTACTTGGTTGTAGCCCTGAGCAAACTGACCGCGAACAACGCGGAGGGTGCGGCCCGTTACATCCTGGATCGTCAGCGTAGCTTCACCAGCAACTGGCAGGCTAAAGCCGATCACCGTTTCCCCAGCGAATGGGTTCGGGGTGTTCTGCTTCAGTTCGAAACCAGCTACTTCAGCTTGTGCGCCAGCGAAGTTGAGCGCAACGCTCAATTGGTCGTTGTTGCGGTATGCTTCAGCTGCAGTGTAGCGGCTGTTCAGGTTCAATACTTCGCTGAGGTTAGCGTCAGCCGTAGCGCGGAATACCAGGGTAGCAAACGTGTTGCTGTTGGCATCGCCGTTCCAGCTAGCAGTGATAACGCCTTCTTTTGCGAAGATACCGAAGTTCTCTTCTTTCGCTACGCCGTACTCAACGTCAACCAGTTCGATTGCGTTTACGTCATAGCTCATGGAGAACTGCAGACCTTCGATCGACTTCAGGTCGCCAGCTACTTCTACGCGGTACTCGTTGCCAGCCTTCAGTGCCTGATCGGCAACATTCAGACCGAACTCACCAGCGGTGCGAACCTGGCTGGTAGCTACTGCGTTTCCGTTCACGTCGCCAATCTTAACAGCTACAAAGTTAGCGCGAGCGTCAGCGCCCAGGTCGTTGAGGTTAGCAACCTCTGGGAATTGAGCAGCCCATGGGTTAGCGGCATTCGGGAAGCTGTAGGAAGCGTCCACGAAGCGCCAGCTCGTGTTGTTGCCAAACTTGTTGTCGATGTTCAGGATCAGCTTGCGCAGCTGGATCAGGTCGAGGGTAGTAACCGACTTGCTGTTGTTTACGTCAGCAGCAATCAGTTTGTACGGGCTGTTCAGCGGCTGTACGCCAAGGATGTGCTTGGTGATCAGCACCAGGTCGAACGTAGAAACACCGTTCAGGTAGTTCTTGTCGAGCTGAGGAGTAACGGTATAGTCGTAGCCTTTGTTCAAGCCGTTGAAGTTGAACTGGCCGTTTGCGTTGGTCATGTAGCTCATGGAAGCATCGCCGGAAAGGTTCACTTCTACGCCTTCTACATTGATTGCACCTTCCGTAGAGATGGCGCCTGCGATAGCAGCAGCAGCAGCGCTAGGTCCGCCACCGCATACTTTGCGTGCGTCGGTGATTACGGCATAGGTCTCGCACCATGCCCAGTTGCCCAGAGCGTCAACAGTGTACAAACGAACCATTACGGTTGCGATCGTGTCGCCGTCGAGGTCGTCGCAAGTGAAGATCACAGAAGTAGCAGGATCGGTAGGAATGCCATGCTCGTCCAGACCATCAGCAGCAGTCCATGCGCCGTCGCCGTCTACGTCTTTTACAACATAGTACTGAGCGTCAGGAATGTTCTCTTTCGTGCCTTTCGTCTTGGCGTTGCAATCCTGTACGTCGCTTGCTTTGAAGTCCGTAGCCCAGATAGCCATCATACCGTCGCCCGTATCGGGATCCTTCATCAGGTCCGTGCTCAAGCCATGGTAGCAGATCGGAGCAATCCCGTTCGTGTCCTTGATGGAGAACGGAATGTCTTTCGACAGCGACAGGTTGCCGCAATCGTCGCGTACGAGCACCGTCAGTTTGTGGTCGCCGATCGGAAGCTGGCTGGAAGTACCCGTACCAGCAACTACCCAAGAGTTCGTGCCCTTGTTGTCACCGTTCAGGGCATGCGAAGGAGTAACCGTCAGGAAGGAAGGCAGTTCACCGCCATTCAGCTTCACGCGCTCGATAGCCAGGTTACCCGCTACAGCAGGTACTTGCTGAACTTCCGTGTTCGTGGAGCACAGATCCTGTGCAGCAAACTCGATCGAAATGCTCGTGTTGCAATTGTTCTTGTTCTGATAGAACGTGAAGTCAGTAGGATCAAGCACTTCAGGACGTACCTTGTCGTGTACGAAGATGTACTGCGTGAACATCCATGCAAAACGCTCATTGCCGTTGTTGCCATAGCTGGCGTATTCGCAAGCATAATGGAGATCAGTCGGTACTACATCGTCCTTGCTTACCGTCTTGCCGCCTTTGTTCGCCCAGTTCACGGCGTCGTTCGGGTAGGCTACGTTGCCATCCTCGTCTTCGTAGTAGATTTCTTCTACCTTATCCATGTTGGAATCGCGGACCAGAACGTTTACGCCACCCCCATCATTCCACTTGGTGCCGTTGTTCTTCGGATCGCGTGGTACAACTACTGCCCACTGCATCGGCTCGCCGCAACGCTCGTCGTACTGGCACCAGTTGATCACCGTAAACGTACGGAAGATCTTGTAGCACTCAGCAACCGGAGCGCCATTCAGCGTAGCGCCGTTGTAACGCTTGTCATCTACGTTCACTGCCAGCACGTCGCAAGACAGTTCGCCGCCGTCGATCACGTTCGCCGTGTCGCGCAGGTTAACGCAGTCGCCTTCCAGATCCGCAGGGAACATGATATTGTACTCGTGTACAGGCTGTACCGTAATTACTACCGTACCGATCGAGCTGGTTACATCGCCTTTGCTCGTCGTCTTGGTGTAGGAGTAGCTCACCGTTACCGTGCCTGCTTCGCAGTGCAGGTTGGTGGTTACCGTCGCCTTAACAACCGTATTCTTACAATCGTTGCCGCTCATCGTCACCAGTACGTTCTGAGCGCCGCCTTGTGCGGTCAGGATTGCAGATACTAGGCTCTGGTAGTCGCTGCCCGTTACATCCATAGCGCCTTTGCCAGCTGCCGTCAGAAGCCCTTCAACCCATGCACGGTCCGTGCACTTGATCGTTACAGGCCATGGCAGGATGTAGGTAGGAAGCACTTTGTCTTCGATCAGCTGTTCGCTCCAGCAGTAGTTGAAGTTGCCGGATTTGTCCCAGCCACCCAGTTCAACAACTACTTTGTTGCCCAGGTCGCAGCAGAAGAACTCGGCAAAGTCCAGCCAAGGAGTCATTACGGTAGCGACGCCATTGCGCGTTACGGATACGAATTTCTCGTGGGCAGGCAGCTGCCGTCGCCTGTTCTCATCCAAGCCGTCTTTGCCTGCTTCAATCTTGCTGTTCTTATCCCAGTCGTAGCCTTTGGCAATAAAGTCAGCCTGGCAAGTCGCGTCATACGAACGGCGGAGTTTGATCCGGTCCAGAGCGCAGTTATCCCAGCTGCCTTCGTCTACGTCGCGAGCCATCACCCGTGCATAGCCATAGATGCCCGTAGCTCTGGGGGATACCGCTGTCCGTAAGCGCCGCCCTGAGAGTTGGACAGCGTGATGTTCAGCTGATCGTCGCACTTCATTACCGGAGCAATCTTGTCGACCACGCGGAAGTAAAGCGCTTTGGTGTATTTGTTGTAGCAGTGGTCGAACGCTTCAACCGTAAAGCGATACAAACCAGGAGCAAGACCTACTACCAGCGGACGGCCGTTTACAACCATCACCTGATAGGTCTCATCACGCCAGCATTCGTTGTTGTCTACAGGAATTCCGTATACATACAGTTTCCCATAACGCTCCATCTTGATTACGCTAACGCTTGGGTTCGGATCGCAGTTGTCCTTAACTTCCCAGCCCAGGTAATCCAGCAAGCCCTGACGGTCGATGAACAAAGCAGCGGTGCAATCCATCGCGCCCGTAGACAGCGTGGATACCGGAGTAGCCGTCGTAGAACCAGATGGGCAATTGTGCCTGATATATTCGATCTTCCTCTTTTACTTTACGCTTATCCGTGAAGGTAGGCGCTTTGTCGTCGTACCACTTCAGCAAGATATAGGTACACTCTTCCAAACCATGCTCTTCGCCTGGGTTGCACCAGTCGAAGTAAGACAGTTTAACCAGCACTTTCTTGCCGCTGCCGCATACCGGGAACGTGTTTACCACCTTCGCGTCGAAGCTGTAGTTGCAGCCCAGAAGCTTGGTGCCGGTCGTAACGGCATCCTGGAAGAATGCATAAGAATACTTGTAATCAGCAGTAGTGTAGCAATCCAGCGGATTGTTCACTTTCAGTTTGGTCTTGAACATGCGCAGCATCTCTTCAGAAGAAGGCGCAGCGCACTTGTCGCCACCCATCAGGCAAGCCAGGTCGATCTCATAATCTACTTCGCCGCAGCAGTTCTTGTTCGGATCGTAATCCTCTACATCGCGTCGCAGGAAGCCGATGCCACCTGATCCTTCAGGCTCTGCAGAAGCTGGTTAGCAAACGTGTTGGGCTCCGGACGTACCAAATAGATATACTGCCACCCTTGAGTGGAGTTACCGTAGCAATCCGTAGCAGTGAACGTACGCTTGATGCGTGCCCATGCCTCGTAGCCATTAGGAACACCTGCATAGTTGTCGTGGATATCATCGCAGGTGAAGTACGTGATCTGGTCCGTAGCCTTCAGCGTCGTAGCACACTTGCAAGTGATCTCGCTCAACGTGCCCGTAAGGTGGTTCGGGTGCGTCAGGTCTTCGCAAGCGTCGCCAAAATAAGGCTTACCGGCATACAGGCGATCGGAAGTCGTTTTCCAGGTGTTTTCCTTGTTGTAGATTTCTTCAGCATCCAGGCAAAGGAAAGAGCTGTCGTGTTGGTCATCAGCCATTGGCGTCAATGTAGGTGTGTCTGCGCTGGTTGCTGTCAAATCTCTTTCGGCACTGTGCTTGTCGAATTCGAGTTGAAGCTGATACAATGGGCCAGACTTGTCCTCGGCGCGAACTTTACCCCAGCATACCAGGGTGTTGCCGTTGAACAAGCCATAAGTCCAGTAGCCAGGGCAATCGATGATGTTGCCGTTGGCAGGATAGTTGTCCACAACGCGAACCGTAAGGTTAGCGCAACCTGCGCCAAGGCCCAGGTTAGCGTGCGTCAGAGCGAACTGACAAGAATCCGCGTCCAGCGTAACATTGACTTCGGCGCAACCGCAACCGTTCCCCTGGGCCTGAACATTGGACATGCTCAACACCCAAGCAGCCAGAAGCAGCATGCCTGTACCGAGCCAGCGGAGTGGACGAACGAAAGTAGAGTTCGTTTTTCCATAAGACTACAATTTGTTGAAAGTTAGGTTAAAAAAATGATTATGATTAAAAAAGTTAGCCAAAGCTAGGTCTTTTCTCTTTTAGGTCTCTTTCTTAGGTCGCCGCAAAACAAACTTCACATTATCGATGCGAAAATACAGCGCGTTTTAGAATATCAAAACGAATTGGAAAAAATTATTTACGAAAACGTCCAAAAAGAGAAAACCGCATCACAAGAACCCACGTAAACGTTATGTTAACATTCGAAAGGGACTGGATAACCGGACTTGGAAAGGATTCCCCCTGAAAGGGAATGGAAAAAGAACTGCAGTGAACACTGCTTTAGAGTAGATGTTTAATTTCATGGGACTGATTTTTCCGGGACTTCCCGGCGTTTTTGGATTACTCTGCAAATATACATCAAAATCGGGAAAACAAAATACCCTGTTTGGGGTAATTTTTTTTTAATAGAAGCCATCTCAAAACTTCAAGAATATGGCGTTCTCCCCCTTTGAAGGGGGGCGGGGGGATGAAACCTTTCCACAGCTTCCCGGAAGTTTCATCCCCCTAACCCCCTTCAAAGGGGGAAAGTGCTTCGTCAGCCTTTGCGAGCCATGGGGTTAAGGAATACCCCACACCCTGGAAAGGGTTTTTGAGATAGCTTCTAAGTAACAAGCCAGCGAATAGCGCCTATGCTGGCCTGAGTTGAGATCGTTGCTTTTGGGCCTCCCCCTAGCCCCCTCCAAGCTAATCTTGTAGTGTTTTTTCCTAAACCATTATTTGGCGCAGTCCCTCATCCGTTTTGCCCCCGGCCTCGGTATGTTCTTTTTGCTCGCCCAAAAAGAACCAAAAAGGGGCGCTCCTTCGCCCTAACGCTCCGTGGAAAACGCCTTCGCTTTATGGGCTTCAACCGCTTTGAACGGCTACCTTTGCGTTTATCCTGCATCCCAAGCGGTTGACCCCATAAGGCGATCCCGTTCTGCGAACGGGAACGGCGTTTCCGACGGGCGCCGGGCGGCGGAGGGCAATGCAGGGACAAGCCGTTAGTTATAAAAAACACTACAAGATTAGCCTCCAAGGAGGGGAACAGGGAAAAACCCCGTATATTCTAGAAAAAGATATAAAAATGATGTCGCTTTATTTATAAACTGAGTCTATCAAAACCCTTGCACACACGGTTCCCCCTCCTTCGGAGGGGGTTAGGGGGAGGCCAGTCCCCTAAGTCCGGACTATCTGCCTGCAAGATTAGCTCCCTCCCTAAACGTCCTAACGCCCAAACGCCTAAACATTAACTGATGCCTAGTTCATACGCCGCCTTCACCAGCCCGGCGGCATTGCAAACCCCCAGCTTGCGCATGATGTTTTTGCGGTGTACGCTGACGGTTTGGTCGCTGATATACAAGCGGCTGGCGATCTCCTTATTGCTCAACGCCTGGGCGATCAGTGCGAGAATCTCCGACTCCCGCCGGGTGAGCAAATAAATGCCGGGGGCATTATCCTCCACCGCTTCGCCTGAGAAAACGGCTTTTTTTACTTCCGCATGCTCCGGCCGCTTGACGTGTTCGAGCCGGATTCCGCTCCCCAGATAGGTTTGGCCCTCCCGGATCGCTTCCAGCGCGCGGCGCCACTCCTCCAGCGGACTGTTCTTGAGCAGGTACGCGTTGGCCCCGTCCCGGATCGTTGACCACACGATCTTGGGATCGTCGTACCGGCTGAAAATAATAATGGGAAGTCCAGGAAAACGCGAACGAATCTTCTTGAGGGCCGTCATGCCATCCACGCCCGACAGATTCAGCTCGAGGATCACCAAATCAAACGGTCTGCCGAATACCAACTCCAAAAGCTCCGTTCCATCAGCCGCCGTAGCGGTAACCTCCACGGCCAGCCCGGGGTTCTTTCCTAAAAAGGATTGCAGCCCTTCCAGCACAATCGGCTGATCGTCGGCGATCAAAGCGGTCATCTTTTTCATCTTTCCTGTTTTTTGGTATGTTCTATGGGATGTACGAAGTACGATTTACGATTTACGAAGGACGATTTACGAAGTACGAGGTAGGATTAACGAAGTACGATGGTCTTTATTAACTTAACCACTTAACCACTAACCACTAACCACCTGTTCGCCGTCCCGCAATAAGCGGGATCAGATTCCGTGCGGAACTATCCGCCGGTCCCCTGACTGGCGTAAACCCTCTGGCTGTTTTTGATTTCCTGTAAGATGAGCATGACAGCCGCTGTCGGCGGCGTTTAGATTGAATAACCGGGGGGGCGGGTGGCTTTTGGAACATAAGATGGGGTAAAAGTAACAAAAAAAATAGTTTGGCGCAAGGGGAATAAAATAAGGCGTAGGGCAAAAGGCGCAAGGCGTAGGGGCTGGGGCCTCGCGCCAGAAAAAGGACAAGGCCCAAGGAGCCTCCCCCTTGAACCTTGTCCTTTTAAGTACCACCTTAATCTAACCACTAACCACTAACCACTAACCACTATCTCCTGATCATCTTCCGGGTTACGGCGCCGGCGGAAGTTTCCAGGCGGTAGAAGTAAAGGCCTGTGCCCGGAAGGTCGGCGCCGGAGATCGTCCATTCCTGGTTACCGGCGTCAAATACGCTGGAGCGCATCAGCAACTGACGGCCTGCAGCGTCGAATACCCGGAGGGTAACCTGCCCGCTTTCAGGAAGGCGGAATGGGATAGTCGTTTCCTCGACGAATGGGTTCGGGCGGTTCTGGTACACTTCCAGGGAAGCGGCATCTGCCACGCCGACCGATTGGAAGTTCAGCGCCAGCGGCCGTTCGTTCAATCCAAGGTCATATGCTTCGGCCCGCAATTGACGGCGGTCGAGGACCAGGTAATCGCTCACCTTGCCCGCTTTCAATGCGACAAATTCCAGCGTAAAGAGGGTGGCATCCTGGGCGTCGACCGCTGTGGCCGGCGCGCTCCAAAGCGTCGTGATGGCGCCGTCTGCGGCAAACACGCCGAAGTTGTTTTTGTTCAGGTTCGGTATCGCGCCACTTTGCAGCGATTCATACCCCAAAGCTTCGGGGTCAAAGCTCAGGGCGAACTGATAGCCCTGGAAAGCGGAGAGATCTGCCGCACGGAAGGCCACGCGCACGCGGTCGCCAGCCTGGAACGCCTGATCCTGAACGTTGATATGCAGCGGATCACCGGCGCTACGCGGCGCCAATGCCAGGGCTTGCGGCCCAGCCGATGCCGAGTTGTTCAGGTCGCCCAGCTTGTATGCGATGAAGTCCTGATGGACGTCTGCCGTTGGCAGATCGAAGTGCATCCCTTCCGGCATATCGGACGTAAAGGGATTGTACGGGTCATCAAACGCAAAGTCGGAAGGCACAAAGCGCCAGGGCGTATCGGCGTTGGGGAACGTGTTGGTTTGCCCCAGGATAAGCCGCTGCATGGCGATCATGTCGGACAGCGAAATGCTACCGGAGCCGTCGAGATCGGCGGCCAGCATTTTGTATGGAGAATCCAGCAACTCATCGCCCAGAATGTGTTTGAACATCTTGATCAGGTCCATAATATTGACGCCATTGGAGAAGTCGTCTTCCTTCGCCAGCAGCATGTCGTGGGCGCTGCAGCTCGGCACGCCGTCAAAGTTGAAGGTGCCATCCGTGCCGGAAGAGCTTTGCATGGTTCCGCTTTCCATGCCAATCATGACAGTCGTATTATATAATGGCGTGCCGGTTTCGGTTTCGATCTTTCCGGACACGTTCACAGCCAGGTCGCCGCAGATCTGGTCAAAGCTCATCGCTTCGAATACGTGATCCTGCATCATCTTCATGCTGGTGTTGCGCATGATGACATCGTGGAACGCGGTGTTGCGGATCTCGGTCTTTTCTTCTTCCGTCAGAACTGGATCTGCTTCATAGAAAAAGCGGTCGCCATCGCGAAACGCAGTAAACTGGCGCTTAAGGATCTCCTTCAACGTTGGGGCGAACAATTCGCCAGAACCGCGTTGCTCAACCAGAAGCCCGACCCAAAGGTCGATATTGTTTACTTTACGGTAGTGCCTAAGGAGCGTGTGATAGATCCGGGGGTCTTTGTGCATTTGCTGAAAGGCGATATAAGGCGTCAGGCCCACCGCCTTGCGCATGGTATTGAAATCGGGGAGCCCGCGTTCCCGCCCCCGGTTGATGTTGATGGCAGCGAGATCCAACCCGCCTGCGCCTGGAGGGCCGAACAGGAAATTACGGACATCATCTACCACTTTTGCGTCAAAGGTTTGCATCACCTGAGTACCCATTCCCTGGAAAAACACGTCAAGCCCGCCCGATTCCTCGAGCATTTCTACGTTGAAGAACGCATCGCGAAGAGCGGCATGGCCTTCGGGATGCAGTTCCCCGGTGGTCATAATCCGGCGAAGGGTTCCATTGAGCAGCGTATGGCCAAGGCGGAATGCCGCGCCGGTAAATTCATTCATAGCAGAGGGGTCGGCATCCGGTTTGTACCCCTCGTAGGCAGGGAGTTGGATGCGAAGCGCCGGCAACCACTCATTATATACAATGGACTGGATAATTCCGCTGTTGATCTTTCGAGCTTGCTGATACAATTGTTCGTCCGTCCAATCCGGATGGGCCTTTGCCAGTTCGTCGCAAAGCCGGTTGTGCTCGCGAACGAACAGCGTGTGAACGGAAGCAAGCAAGGGGTTTTCATTAGCGCGTTCATCACCTGCAACGTAAAGTTTCTTGCTACGGCCAACCGGGTTTGCCATGGCAGGGGCCGTGGGGTCAACTTCGCCGTCATACTCGTTGTTGACTGTGTTATAAGGCATCATGTTGCCTTTAGATACCTTTAGTTTGCCCCCCTGGAACGACCGCAACCAATTAGCCCTTTCGTCATCCGACCCATAAACGTTGGAGCCGTCGATGAAAGACGTGATGACGTTGAGATGCTCTCTCGGATTACCGGGTCCGGAACCCGTGGCGGGATCAAATACATTCCGCGCCATCGGAATCACCACTTTACCGGTTCCGAATGGATCAAAGTGGGCATCTCCGGAGGGAACATTGATCATCAAAGGCTCGTTGGTGTCCGGAGTCAATCCGAAATCGTGATCGAGAAACTGACCAAAAACCCAGGTAAAATCGCTGAGATGGAGCGGCTCGCTCAAAACGCCTGGCTGAGCAAATAAAGCATTGCTGATTTCCCGCGGATTCGGCCGGGACAAGCCGGCGGGCGACGAAACGCCATCGCTGTAGAAAGCGCCAACCATCCGGGGCATTCGGGTGTGCGCCGCGCCCCACTCCGTAAACGTCAGGTTGTTATTGCGCCCATCGATGGTGCGGTAGTTCATGAAGTCGAACTGGGCCCATAGCGGCATTACCAGCAGCATGGCCCCTGTGAATGTAAGTAAAGGTCGTCTCATGGTCTTTTTAATTTGTTATGATCAAAACGGACGGAAAAATAGGAATTCAATGAAAACCAGACAAGGACAAAAAGCAGGATGCTTTTGTCATTGTCTGGTTTTCATTGTGCTTAAGGCAAAACAATTATACTCGCGCAATGGTATTGTGGAGGAAGCCTCTCAAAGCTCAGATTGGAAGTGCAACAAATGTACGCGGTTTTTTCGTTCTATTCCAGTACTTTTTATGATTAATGCGGTAAATTGAGTATATATTCAAAAATTTTTTATGTTTTGCCGGCCAGCAGCGTGGGGGATTCTTTTTATTCTGGTTTCGGCTTGCCTAAATGCCCAGGAAAAAGGGGCTGGGGCCAATTGGAAGCGCATCGTAACCTACGATCTTTCCCCACTTCCCCTTCCCGATTCCGCTTCCCTCATTCCCGGTTCGGTCCAGGTTTGGGAATTATCTTCCGGAAAAATCCTCTCGGGCGCTTTTTACGATTATAACAACGGGGTGCTTTATTGGAAGGCAAACACCCTTCCAATCGGCTTCCCCGTCGTGGTCCGCTATCGATTATTTCCTGACTGGCTGACGCAACCGCGTTTTCTACTGGATAGCGCCCTGCTGGATACTGCCCGGCAAGATTTGGCGCTGGGATACCGCTATGCGCCTTATTCTGAGCCCGATCCATCCATCAACTTCCGGAAAATGGACTACAGCGGAAGTTTTACCCGGGGAATCGCCCTGGGCAATACCCAGGACCTGGCCCTGAACTCCAGCTTCAACCTCCAGCTTTCCGGAGACCTGGGCGATGGGATGGAAATCCGGGCGGCAATTTCCGACGAAAACCTTCCCCTGCAGCCGGAAGGGAACTCCCTGCAACTCCGGGAGTTCGACCGGGTTTTTGTCCAGATCAAACGCCGAAACGCCGAGATCACTGCAGGGGATTACGACCTCCGGCCGGAAAACGGCTATTTTTTGCAGTACTATAACCGCCTTCAGGGCGGGCAAGTCCGTCTCCACCAACAAGATAAGTGGCGCCACAGCGCGGCTTTCGCCATAGCCAGGGGTAAATTCACCCGCTACACCCTGCCGGCCCAGGAAGGAAACCAAGGCCCCTACCCGTTGCAAGGAGGAGAGGGCGAGCGCTTCATCGTCATTCTGGCTGGAACCGAGCGCGTTTGGCTCAACGGGGAACTCCTGCAGCGGGAGCGGATCAGGATTATGTCATCGACTACAACCGGGGCGAGCTGCAGTTCACCGCCAAACGCCTCATCACCAGGGAAAGCCGGGTAGCTGTCGAATACGAATACGCCGACCAGAATTTCGTCCGCAGCGTGTACGCCCTGCATTCCGGATATGCCGGTAAGCAGTTCAAAGCCTATTTCAACGCCTATAGCCGCCAGGACAGCCGCACCCCGACCGCCAACCTGGAACTCAGCCTCGCAGACCGCGAAATCCTTTCGGCAGCAGGCGACGACCCCGAAAAAGCCCTGATCTCAGGACTCCAGTTGTCCCAAGCCTTCACCCCTTCCCGGGTGTTTTACGCCTTTCGCGATACCCTGGGTCCGTGCGGACGCCAGGACTCCATCCTGGTTTATTCCACCAACCCGGAAGATGCCAGAGCAATTGCCAGGTTCACCTTCCTGGGGCAAGGTAAGGGGAACTACAGGCTCGCACCCCAACAAACCGCCAACGAGCGGATCTTCGAGTGGGTTGGACCCGACCCGCTCACCTGCTTGCCCCAAGGGGAGTACGAGCCCGTCGTCCGGCTTGCCCCTCCGCAGCAGCAACAACTGTTCACCCTGGGCCAGGAATGGACCCTCGGCCGGCAAGGCAGCTGGGTGACAGAGGTGGCGCTCAGCCACCTGGACCGCAACCGCCTTTCTCCCCTCGGCCATACCAACGACTGGGGATGGGCGGCGTTAACCCGCTTCCAAAAGCGCTTTCGCCTGAGCGACCGCCCCGCAGGGTGGCTTTTGTCTTCCAATCTGTCGATGGAAATCCTGCACCCGGATTTCCAGCCCATCAACCCCTACCGCAACCCGGAATTCCTGAGAGACTGGAGCCTTGCCGATTTTCTGGGCCAGGGAACAACCGTACCAGCCAGGGAGTTCCTGGCTCGGGGCGAAGCGCGTCTGGAGCACCCCCAACTGGGCCAAACCGGATACGCCTTTCAATCCTTCCTCAGGGGGGACATCTATCGGGGCGAACAACACCGGCTGGATTGGTCGCTCCGCCCTAAAACCTGGGAATTTCTGGGCAACGTCCGCCTGCTCGATGCCCAAAAAGAAGGCGAAACCAACCGGTTTTTGCGACCGAATCTGGAAATACGCAAAGCCTTTCCCCGCATCGGAGGATGGACGGTGTTTCTGCTCGCCGAAGGCGAGCAAAATGCCCGGAAACAACCGGCGTCCGACAGCCTGCTCCAGGGGAGTTTCGCCTTTTGGAATACGCAGGCAGGATGGGAAAGCCCCAAAGATAAAACCTGGGCGATGCAGGTGCAGGCAAGTCAGCGCCAGGACTGGCTCCCGCAACATGGGGTTTGGAAAGCCGCGATACGCTCCCGCGATTATTCCCTTACCGGTCAATGGCAGCGGCAGCAAAAAGCCCGGATCAGCGGGAATCTCCGGTTCCGCAACCTGCGCGCCGATACGCTCCTCGCCACCGGACTGGACCCCCAGCGCAATACCCTACTGGGGCGTCTCGACGCCAACCTGAATGGGGGAAAAGGATTTTTCAGGTCCAATACCGTGTACGAACTGGGGTCCGGGCAAGAGCCCCGCCTGGAGTTTACCTATATCAAAGTGGCCCCGGGGGAAGGCGCCTATATCTGGCAAGACTCCCTGTACAACAACGACGGCGTCATCCAGCCCTATGAAATGGAAATCGCTCCCTTCCAGGACCTGGCCGACTATATCCGGATAGCTACCGTCAGTGCTCAATTTATCCGGACCGACTATTCGCAACTCAACCAAAACCTCCAGATTGAACCCCGCGCGCTCTGGAAATCTCCGGCCAAACCAGTTTCCAAAATCCTCAGCAAGCTCTCCGGGCAATTCTCCTGGCGGATTCAGCAAAAAAACCAGGCCGGAGGCAAAGGGTTTCCCGGTTTCCGCCTTGCCTACGATCCTTCCGACACCGCCATCGTAGCCTTGAACGCCGGGATCCGGCAATCCATCGCTCTCAACCGCGCCCACCCCAAATGGGAACTCCAATGGACCCGGCAGCATACCTTCAGCAAACAGGCCCAAACGACAGGATTCGAACTCCGGGAACTGCAGGACCAAACCCTCCAACTCCGCTGGAATTGGGCCAAGCAATGGACCCTGCGCCTGCAAGGCTCGGAAGGTACCAAGCTCAGCGACTCGGAATTTTTCAACCTCCGCGACTACGAACTGCGGTTCTACCGACTGGAAGCCCAGGCATCCTGGCTGCCCGTGCAAACGTACCGGGCCCAAGCCAGCTTCCGGTATCAGCAAGACGAGAACCTGCTTCCAGTAGAACCCCTTCGGGCTATTTCCAAAGAATTCAGCACCGAACACACCTACAATCCCAAAGGAAATACGTCCTACCGCCTTCGTCTTTCCTATACCAGCATTGACCTGACGGGCAACAAGCGGTCTCCCGCCGCTTTTGCCATCCTCAACGGCCTTCAGACCGGCGCCAACTGGCTATGGAGCCTGAACGCAGACCGCCAGCTCAACCGAAGCCTCCAACTCCGCCTGACGTACGACGGGCGCAAAACGGGAACGAATGCGGTCGTGCACACCGGAAGCGTGCAGGTAACGGCGGTGTTTTAAGCCCGCCCTCGCGCCAGGTTCGGAAACCTTGTCAGCCAAATTGCGAAACTTTTGCCCGAACCGGATGGGAAATTTCCGATCTTTGTTTCCCTGAATAAAGCCGGTCCAATATGAGAACCCTCCTCGCCTTGCTGATTGTCGCGCTGCCAATTTCTGCCTCTTTCGCCCAAAGCCCCATCAACCTCTGGGAAGATGTTTCGCTGGAATCGATCGTTTTGCCCCGGGGGACCGGCATGTCGCTTGCCGCATCCCGGTACCGGCTGCTACAACTGGACGTGCAGCGCGCCGAGTCGCTGCTCCGCAGAGCTCCATTAGAAGGCGCCAAAACAAGTGAATTGGCGTTCCTGTTGCCGCTTCCAGAAGGGGGAACAGAATGGTTCCGAGTGGTCCGTTCGCCGGTGATGGCGCCGGAGCTGGGCGCCCGGTATCCGCAAATCCAGACCTTTCTCGCGCAAGGCCTCCAGCGGCCCGAACTCACGGCCCGTCTGGACATTACCCCTGCCGGATTTCACGGGGCCGTCGTTTCGCCCAAAGGGCTCTTTTACATCGACCCGCTGGCCGATGGCCAAAGAGATTTTTATTCCGCCTATTATACCCGCGACCTTCAATTTCCGGAGGGGCAGGAAATCCCGCATTGCGGCGTGACGGACGCCCCGCTGAACCTGTCGCGCGACCTGCCGGAAGAGGCTACCAACCGATCGGCCTTCAACCTGCGGGATGCTGAGGAAGAGACGGTCGAACTGAGAACCTACCGCCTGGCCCTGGCATGCACCGGAGAATACGGACAAGCCAAAGGAGGAAATAAAACCGCCGTGCTGGCCTCCATGGTCACTTCCATCAACCGGGTGAATCAGATCTTTGAAAAAGAGACCGCTATCCGCCTTCAGTTGATCGCCAACAACGACACCCTGATCTATCTCAACGGCTCGACCGATCCGTTTATTTCTGCGGACAACGCGCCCTCCCTACTCGGCCAAAACACCCTCGTCCTCAACCAGGTGATCGGGGCTTCCGCCTATGATCTGGGGCACGTGTTCACCCTGAGCTGCTCTAACAGCATTGGCGGGATTGCCCGCTACGCCAGCGCCTGCGGCGCGGAAAAAGGAGCCGGCGTCACCTGTCACTTCACCAACAGTGTAGAGTTCATCGCCGTCCAGATCATGGCGCACGAACTCGGGCACCAGTTTTCCTGCGCCCACAGCTGGAACAGCTGCCCCGATTATTCCAGCCAGTACGACGTCGACGACGCCTTCGAACCCGGCAGCGGCAGCACCATTATGTCCTATGCGGGCGGATGCGGCTCGGATAACGTGCAAAGCGCTTCCGACGATTATTACCACGTGGGGTCTCTCGACGATTTTTATGCCTTCAGCAGAAAAGGCCAGGGAAATACCTGCGCCACGATCGTTCCAACCCAAAACCGAGCCCCAGTGATCGCCTTGAAATACCCCAAGTCGTTCGCCATTCCGGTTAGCACACCGTTCCAACTCGAAGCTTCCGCTACCGATGCCGACGGAGACCCGCTTACCTATTGCTGGGAGCAATACGACACGGGCCCCACTACCCCGCTGGGAGAAGCCTCCTTTTCTTCCCCCCTCTTCCGGTCGTTCCGGCCCAATACGAACCCCGTTCGGACCATCCCCCGGATCAGCGCGCTGGTAAACAACGAAAAAGACAAGCGGGAGGTCCTTCCTGCCTATGCGCGCAAACTGACCTTTCGCTGCACCGTCCGCGACAACCACCCCGGAGGAGCGGGCGTCGTTTGGGCTCAGACCCAATTCGATGTCACCGACAAAGCGGGTCCGTTTCTCGTTACCGCTCCAACCCAGGAAGGAATAACCTGGATAACCGGCTCCACCCAAACCGTTACCTGGGATGTCGCCAAAACCGATCTCGCTCCGGTCAATTGCCGGTATGTCCACATCCGGCTTTCGGTGGATGGCGGGCTTACCTATCCTTACCTGCTGGCTCAGAATGCGCGCAATACCGGCTCCGCACAGATCACCGTGCCCGGCATTATTACCGAAAGCGCACGGATCAAAGTAGAAGCGGCGGATAATATCTTTTTCGACATTTCAAACGCCCATTTTTCTATTGTCCAAACCACCACTCCGGGGTACGCCCTCACGGTTAACCCCTATACGGAGCCCTTGCATTGCCAGCCTAACCCGCTGAAATACACCATCTACAGCACCCGGCTGATGGCCTTCAACGCCCCGCTTCAACTCGAACTGACCACGCCACTGCCTCAGGGAAGTGTGTTTCAATTCAGTAAAAACCCCATTCAGCCCGGCGACAGCAGCGTGCTTACCATCACGCTGGCCAACACCGCCAACGACACGCTGGATCTCGTTATCCGGGCAAGCGCTCAAGGGGGCCCGACGATCGAACGCACCGTGAGCGCCGCTACATTGTCCAACGACTTTTCCGGTCTTGCCCTGCTCTCCCCTGCTGACGGAAGCCCCGGCATTGTGTTGTCTACCCCACTAAGCTGGACCCCCGTTTCCAATGCGGCAAGTTATAACCTGGAACTGGCGACCAGCCCCCGGTTTGGAAATACCGTCCTCGCCAGACAGGAAAGTATCACCGGCAATACGTTCCAGCCCAGCGTGCTTTTGGAGAACAACCGGCTCTATTTCTGGAGGGTGCAGCCGGTCAACCTGTGCGGAGCGGCGCCTTTTGTCGATCCGTTTACCTTCCATACCGCCACCGTTAGCTGTACCACGCTGGAAAACAACACTCCCGTCAATATCGCCGGAGCCGGGACGCCAACCATCGAATCCAGGATCACGGTGAGCCAATCCGGCATCCTGAGCGACGTGAACCTTCCTCTGGTCAAGATCAATAAAGAATACGTCCGCAATCTCAGGATCAGCCTGGTTAGTCCCAAAGGCACAGAAGTCGTGATGTACAACGGGCATTGCGCCCTCACCAGCAAATTATTGATCGGATTCGACGACGAAGCGCCGCAAGCGGTAACCGGCAGCGGGGTTTGTCCTCCAGACGATGGAATTGTCTTCCGGCCCAACCAAATGTTGTCGGCGTTCAAAGGCGAAAACATTCAGGGGGTGTGGATACTAAAAGTGGCCATGCTCCGAAACGAAAGCCTTAGCCCAGGCGCGCTGGAGTCCTGGAAACTCGAATTCTGTTCCACCCAAACCGCTCCTCCTCCTGTGCTGGCGATAAATGACACCCTGAAAGTTCCTCCGGGGCAAACCAACCCCCTCACGCAGGCCGAGCTTTTGGCGACGGATGCGTCCACCCCAGCGAATCAACTCCGGTTCACTATCGTCCGCCCTCCCGCCAAAGGGCAGCTAAAAGCGAACGGGTTGCCCTGACCGCCGGCGACCAGTTTACGCAGGAAACCATCAACACCTTTAGCCTGAGCTATACGCATGGGAACGGCCCGGAAAAGGAGGATGGGTTCACCTTCGTGGTAGAAAACGGCAAAGGAGGATTTATTTCCACGAAAAAATTCACCATCGCGATCGACCCCAATGCGGTAGTAGGGGTGGAGGACATAAGGGCGCCCGAGGAACTCCGGCTTTATCCCAATCCGGCGGATGCTGTTGTTTATGTGGTATGGGATCAACCTTTTCCGGAAGACGGCCTGTTGGAACTCGTCCATCTACAGGGCCAGGGAATACGCCGGGCGACGCTTCCCAAAGGCCAAACACGGGCCGAGGTGTCTACTGCCGGGCTCCCTTCCGGGCTTTACCTTCTTCGGGTAAAAACCGGTTCCCGGCAGCGAATCTACAAGATTGCCGTACAGCATTAGGCTTGGGCATGCGGCAATTGCGCGCTTTTTTGTAGCTTGGCGGCAAATTGTCAGCTCCGGGTATGAAAATCAAGGTCGGCATTTTTATGGGAGGTCCTTCCAGGCAGCGCGAGCAGTCGTTTGCCAGCGGAAGGACATATTTTTTACACCTCGACCGAACCTTGTTCGAGCCCGTTCCGCTTTTCGTGGACAGCCGCCGCCAATTTTTGCTGCTGGACTGGAAATTGCTTTTCCAACCTTCCCTGCAAGCTTTTTTCCCTCCCCAGGACCTGTTGCCGCCAACGCACTTGGGTTTTCCGATTTACGAAGAAAGTCTTGGCGACCTGCCCGACGAAGAATACGACCGGGTAGTGGAAAAAACAGGCCGCCGGATCGCTCCCGAAGAGTTGACTCAACTGGTGAACCTGGCTGTCATTGCCTTGCACGGAACGTACGGCGCCGACGGCCAGCTGCAAGCCGAACTGGACGCTTTGCGCATCCCCTACACCGGCAGCAGCCCGAGGATCTGCAAGTACCATGCCGATCCTTTGCTCCAGCGCGGGATCATGAAGGAAAAAGGCATCCCTTTTCCAGCCTTTCAGACGCTCGCCGGGGAGGATTGGTCAGGCCGAAGCCCAGGACAGGTTTTTCAACAGACTATAAACTATTTAGGGCTGCCCTTT
The DNA here is from genome assembly GCA_016713275.1 of Haliscomenobacter sp. Lineage (GTDB taxonomy): Bacteria > Bacteroidota > Bacteroidia > Chitinophagales > Saprospiraceae > JADJPL01. Next base: position 232,686 of record JADJPL010000003.1, on the reverse strand, counting down.
CAGGTTTTCCCTGCTTCCGACCCTGGAAAAGCTTCGCTTATAGACGAAGAAACCGGACTCGAAGGCTTCCAGGAAGCGGTTGAATCGGCTTTTTTCATCGAACGTATCCCGATTGCCCGTTGGCAGTCTATGGGAAGTTTTGACCGAGCCGACCATATCCGCTACCTGACCGACCTCCGGGCGGGGCTGGGTTTCCCGGTCGAGGCTTCGATTGCTAAGGAAACCGCCTTGATCCGGCATCCGGAAGAGCTCCTCCACTTCCTCAACCGTCTGGCTAATGACTCCGCGTATGAAGGGGAAACGTGCAGCCTGAAAAGCCGGCTGCCCTCCGAACGGGTCATGTTCGAATCCCGGCTGATGGGCGAACCCTTCCATCTCGCTCTGGTGCAGAATGAGGATCAAGCGGCTACAGCTTTCCTTCCTGTCAGGCCGTCGGAGAGCTTGCAGGAAACCGGGCTGCCGCTTGCCGATTTCGATCCCGAAACATCGGAAAGTATCCGCAGCGCTGGGGCCGCCTTTTTCGCTGCATGCGGCATGCCAAGTTTTGGCCTGGCCTCCGGCATCGTCGATATCCATGGGAATATCTTCTTCCATCGGCTGGAAATCCTTCCAGCGTTTACTCCGGATAGTCCGTTTTTTCAGTCTGGTCCCCGGATTGGATTAAGCCCTACCGACTGGATTACCTTATTGATCCGGACCTCTTTGCGGGAGCGCCTGACCGAACGGCCTTCCGAGATGAGTTACCGAGGGTTGCAAAGCTTTCTCAACGAACTTTGGGCTCAAAAAACCGCTGGTCCGAATATTGCCGTGCTCTATTCCCCTGATCCAAGCCCTGGAAACCGGGTTCCGGAAACCGCCCGGCAGATCGTCCAATACCTTGCTGCCCTGGGCGATTATGTTCCGATTCCCGTTGCGCTGGATTCAACTTCGGGCGCCATTTCCCTTGATATTCCCGCCCTCTATGGGTTTTGGAGCCTGCAAACAGGGGTTCTGGAACCCGATGAATCGCTCAAAAAGTTTCAGCTCGCGGCTTCGAAATCCAAGCCATGGAATACGGGGCCTCTGGCGCTGGCCGATTTGCCCCGACTGGCCGCAGGCGTGGTAATTGCTGCCGGTTTCGGCCCGGCAGGAGGGGCGTTGCAACGCGAACTGGAAACCATGCGCATGCCGTTTACCGGTCCTGTTTCCGGTACGGCTACCGTGGCAGCCAGCCGGCATCAACGCCTCCGTTTATTTCAACGTCAAGGCGCTTTGAAGACGCCGGAATTTCTGTTGTTGGCCAAACCGGAGTTTGAAGCGCACGCGTCCGCGTTTTTCCAACGAGTGGAAAGCTGTTTCACGTACCCGTTTTTAGCCCGATCTATTGAAGAACATCCTCATTTTGATACGTTGGTCCTTCGTCAGCGCCAGGAACTGGAAGCATTCACGCGCCTGAGTTTCCGGCCGGAACATGCGGAGGGGGTAGAATTTCGAAAAATCCTCCGGCTCAAGCCGGGCCAAACCGTTCCCCGGAGCGACCAGGTCCTGTTCCAGGAAGTCGCCCATCCGAAAAATGCGGACTATTTCCTTCCCCTCCACGTTGGCGCGATCAGCTGGCTGGATAAAGAAGGAAACCTGCAGGTAGAGGTTCTGGCGCCGCTGGCGCGCAAGGCGCCATGGTATGCGCAAGGCGCTGGTCATCTAAGCCTTTCCGATGGGCAGCGGCCAGACCAACCCGTCAGATTCTCCGAATCCGCGTCTTCCCATCTGTTGTTTTCCAATACCTTGAAAAGCCACGCGGAGAAAGCAATCCGGATGACAGGGCTGTTCGGCCCGGCGGAACTGGACCTCCTCGTTCGGATCTACGAAGACGACCGCATGGAAGTCTTGTTGGAAGATATCCATCCCTTTCCCGGCTGGGCCCCGGAGGACCCTTTGATCACCCAACTGCTGCACAAGGACCAGTATCCGGGGGAGACGCTCTCCCGCTTGGTCGGCGATGCATTTGAACGCAACCGTTGGACGGCCCTTCACAAAGAAGCCCAAACGGAGCGCCTTATTTCCTATACCTCTCCCTTCGTTTCTTCCGCTGCGCCGGAAGAACCTTTCGAAACCAACAGGGAGCAAACATCTGAAGCCTCTATGGAACCTACTCCCTCTCCCCCTTCGAAACCCGGCAGAAAACTTCCGGAGTTGCCATCTACCGGCATTATCGGCATGATAAAAGATATGGCCTGGGATTTCTGGTTCTTTATCAGTTCCGCCATTTTCCTGAAAAACCTGGTCGCTCTGGTACTCCTGGGAGGGGTGTCGTTTCTCCTCCTGAACGCGTCGCTGAATTGGTATACCCACCACGGGCAGTCGGTGGAAGTGCAGGATTACCGGGGCATGTCGTTCCGGGAGGCCAAAAGAAAGGCCAGAGCCAGGAGCTTCGATGTGGTAGTCAACGATTCCGCATACATCGTTGGGAAAGCCCCGAATACCATTCTGGACCAAATCCCCAAACCGGCATCCAGGATTAAGAAAAACCGCAATATCTATCTGACGATAAGCTCCGGGACCCCTCCGGAAGTTCCGCTGCCCAATCTGGTCGGGGGCAACGACGACTACGAGCAATACAGCAAAAAGCTCAGCCGCCTGGGCATTAATGCCCGGATAAAAACCAGGGAGTTCAATGCCGATCTGGAAGACAACACCATCCTGTATCTCATTTTCGATGGGCAACGGATCTCGGCAGCCGACCTGAAGCGGGGCGTAGACGTCCCTAAAGGCAGCACGATCGATTTCGTGGTTTCTATCCGCAATACCGGTACGGTAGACATTCCCAATCTCGTGTGCCTTACGTATGAGGAAGCGGCCTTTTTGCTGCGCAGCAGCCAGTTGGTCGTAGGGTCTGTCTTTGCCCCGGGCGAGGCCTCGCCCGGGCTGTTTGTGTACAAGCAGGAGCCGGAATTCACCGCCGGATTAAAATTAAATGTCGGAGAGCAAGTGAATCTGTACCTGACCGAAACCCGGCCGGAAGGCTGTAACGAACAATAGGGCGACGCCCACCGTTATGTTTTCATAAAGAAAATCGAACACAATAGAAACCCAAGGCCAAAAAATTCCCTACCCAGAATGGATATCACCGTACAAGAACTCAAAAGCAAAATGGAGCGCGGCGACCGCTTTGTGCTCATCGACGTTCGGGAGCCGGACGAACACCAGGCGTTTAACGTGGGCGGACTCTTGATTCCGCTGGGTACCGTTCCCCGCACCATTCCCGAACTGGAAGAACACCAGGAAGAAGAAGTCATTATCTATTGCCGCTCCGGACGCAGGAGCGCCACGGCGCAATATATGCTTCAACAAGCAGGGTTCCAAAACGTGCGCAACCTGGAAGGAGGTATGCTGGCCTGGATCGAGCTTTTTGGAGAAAAATAGGAACCGCCCCCAAAGGCCGTTCTTTGCCTCCGGCATGAAATTCTATTTTTTGGCCGCTATAGGCAATACCCGTCTTTTGACACAATCCCAGGGCATTATTGGGCTTGCGCAGCCCGCTTTTTCTGAATATACGCGTCTACGCCATCCTTTTTCAAGGCAGCAACCCGGGTTTGGGCCTCAGCATGGGTTTCGAACCGGCCAACCAATACGGTGGCGTACGCCCCCTTATTAAAGAGCGACAGTTCAGCCTCCGTATAGCCTTTCTTTTGAAGCCGGCGCACGAGCGCCTCCGCATTGGCGCGCTGGCGGAAGGACCCCGCCAGGACCAGATACGATCCCGAAGAAGAAGAAATGGCCTCCCCGGCAGGCTCATTTGCCGGAATTTCCGGTGCTGGCGCTGTTTCTACCGGCTTTTCAGGAGCCTTGCTTTCGGCTGCAGGCGCGGGTGCTTTAGCCGTATCCGGCGCCGGATCATACTGGTACGTGGCATCTTCGTACGTATCCGAAGGCAGCGTATCCGGATAGTACGCCTCCTCCGGCTGGTCGGCCGCCGGCTCGCCTTCCTGCGGTTTCGGCGAATCCAGGTTAACGAATTTGTACACCAGGAAGATCAGCGCCAGAAGGCAAACCGCAATAATGCCAATATTGATGTAATCAGACCGGGACATAGATAAACCGTTATTTCGCAGAAAGATAAGCAAAACCATAGGTTCTACCGATTCTTATTTAACATTTCCTTTGGAATAAACACCGGACGGGAGACGTTAGACGGGAGACGTTAGACGGTGGCCGGGAGACTGTGGACGAAGTACGAATGTTAAGGTCAATTCGAAACACCGTCCACCGTCCACCGTAAACCGTCCACCGTCCACCGTACACCGTACATCGTACATCGTACATCAAAAAAAAGCCCGGATATGCTATAAGTTCTACTTCATTAAAACCAGTTGAACCATGAAGCGTATCCCATTTTTTATCGCAGCGATATTGTCGCTCGGGGTTTCCGGCATGCTGTATGGGCAAACCGTCCCATCTCCAGAGCTTGTGGAAGCTGCCGCCCAACCGGAGAAAAGCAAAAAAGAGAAGAAGAAGAAACCGGAGAAGGACGCGGAGTTGAGCGAAGCGGAGCAGCGAAAGCGGTTTTTCGCAGGGGTTGAAGCCGGCAATATCGATGAAGTCGAGCGTTGGTACACGCCCTTGTCCCATCTGACGCACAGCGAAGCCGGCGAAACGGCATTGACCTTGGCCATCCAGAAACAGGATGAAGCCATGGTGGCCTACCTGAGCGAAAAAGCCGTCATCAACCTGAAGAACAAAGCAGGAGAAACGCCGCTCACCCTGGCGCTAAAGCAAGGGACCCCGCCTATCATTCAGTCGGTCCTGCAACGGGCCAAAGCCGACCTGCCCAACAACTCGGGAGAAACGCCCTTGATGCTGGCCCTGGAGAAAGGAAGCCTGGCGCTGGTGCAGCAACTGATCGGACGGGGTGCGATGGTGGAGCGCAAGTCAAACGGAGTGACCCCTCTTTACTTCGCCGCCGCCCTCAGTAAGCTGGAAGCAGCCGCCATTTTGCTCCGGGCAGGAGCAAACCCAGGCCAGCCGAACGAAAACGGAGAAACGCCGCTGCTCATGGCCGTCCGCAACAAACGCAGCGATGTCGCCGAGCTTTTGCTCAACAAAAGCCCGGATCCGGCCGGAGATGCCAACTGGAAAACCCCGCTGGGAGAACCTCTGCTCCATCTGGCCATCCGGCAAAATGATCCCCTTATGGCCAGTACCCTGCTCAAGCACGGCGCCCTCCCCAATGAAGGCGACTACCTCGAAAATACCGGGCTTCATCTGAGCCTGGAAAACGGGGATGCCCAAATAGCCCAGGTACTCCTTGGCGCCGGCGCCGACCCCAACCGCCCGAACTTGCTCGGCCTGACCCCCGTGCAACTCGCCGGAAAGAACGGCCACGAGGCGATTCTCGGCGCCCTCCACCTCCAGAAGCCCGAAGCGGCATTCGTGCGGAATGACCAGCCTAAACGCAAAATTACCGGCAAGTTATAGGGGAGGTTAGATGTTGGACGTTGGACGTTAGACGTTGGACGTTAGACGTTAGGGGTAATTTTTCTAACGTCTAAAGTCTAAAGTCTAAACTGCCGTCGTAGCCTAACGCAACGTGGGAAGGAAGCGCGGGATTAACGTCCTCGTACAACCCCATTCGGTGGCTGATGTGGGTCAGATAGCTCTGCCGGGGCCCCAGGCGCTCGATGAATTCGAGCGCAAGATCGACGTTCATGTGGGTACTGTGCGCGTGGAAGTGCAAGGCGTTAACGACAAGCACTTCCACGCCCTTGAGTTTTTCCATCTCGTTTTCGGAAATGGTTCGCATATCCGTCACATAGGCAAAATTGCCCAAACGAAAGCCTAACACCGGCATGGCCCCATGCATCACTTCTACCGGAGTAATGGGCAAATCGCCAATCGTGAACGGCGTGGAGGCGAAAACAGGAACCGTAACCAGCATAGGCGCGCCGGGATACCGATTGACCTCCTCAAAGGCATATTCGAACCTTTTTCGTATTTCCTGCCCTACGCGCGGTGCTGCATAGATGGGAATATCTTTGCCCGACCTGAAATTGTACGGCCGCACATCATCCAGACCACTGACGTGGTCGTTGTGCTCGTGGGTGAGCAGAATCGCATCAACTTTCGGCACCCTGGCTCGAAGCGCTTGCTGCCTGAAATCCGGGCCGCAGTCAATAATCAAATCCCAAGGGCCAGCCTGTATCCAGGCGGAAGTACGCAGCCGCTGATCCCGGGCATCCAGGGAAGCGCAAACCGGGCAGGCGCAGCCAATCACCGGAACGCCCTGGGATGTGCCCGTTCCTAATAAAGTTACGCTCAGTTCGATGGTTGTTCCTCCTCTTCGTCGTTTTCGGTGGAAACCGCGTTGTTCCGAATATCCTGCAGCAACCGGGCGCTTTTCTCGCCCAAAGCGGCCGAATCCGGCGCCAGGGCCGCAAGGATTTCCAGCAATACCTGAATCCGGGCTTCCGTGTCAAAAAATTTATTTATGACCGCTATCTTGCGGTTTTCTACCAGACAGTAGCCCGACTGAAAATTGCCTTTCTCATAGCGGACGACATATCCCAATTCTTCAAACAGGCTTTCCAGTTTTTTTAAAAAGTGTTTGGTATATTTAAACATATCTTTTTTTGTGCCGTGAAAGGTCCGCCGCCGGCTGTCCTCAAAAATACGCCAAATTGCGCGCCCTTCTAAACAATCCGTCATAAAAACAACGCCCATGCCATTCGCCATCCAACGGTTTTTCTTTCTCGCCCTGGCTCTTGGTCCGGTTTCCTTGGCCGGCCAGCGATTTCAGGGCTACCTGAACGCCGGAGTCAACTTCGCTCAAATCGACGGCGACAAACTCGCGGGCTTTAACCAACCCGGACTAACCGGCGGCCTGCAGGTGAACGCTCCCCTGAACGACCGCTGGGAAGTGAGTATGGAAATGCGCTACTCCCAGGGAGGCGCCCGGCGGAACAACAACGACGATCCGGCAGCCCCTTACGAACGCATCCGCCTCAGTTTCGTAGAAATCCCTTTTATGCTCCGGTTCAATGAATGGAAATTCCAGTTGGGGGCAGGCGCAAGCTATGCCCGGCTGATTGATTTCAAAACCATCGACGCGTTTGGGGACGACGTCAGCAGCCTTCAGGACTTTAACGCGAACCAGTTGGTTGCCGTCCTGGGAGCAACCGTCTTTTTACGCCTAAATCCGGCCTGAATATCCGCTGGTCGAAACATATTACCAACCTTCAATCCGATGGCAATGCTCCCAGATGGATCCCGCGTGCGATCAGCATCCAGGGCGTATTTTTGCTGTAGAAAACCCCCAATATGACCAAAACGAACCAACCGCTGGCAGTGATCGACCTGGGAACCAACACCTTTCACTTGCTCATCGCCCAGGCGGATAGCGCAGGCGGCTTCTCCGAAATCTTCAGGGAAAGGCGATTTGTCAAACTCGCTCAGGAAAGCATTGACTTTATCCACCCAACGGCGTACCAACGGGGATTGACAACGATGCTGGACTACAAGGAGATCCTGGACCGCCATCAGGTCGCCCAGGTGCGCGCGTTTGGCACTGCCGCCCTCCGGACCGCCCAAAACGGAGCGGACTTTGTCCGCGAGATCAAGGAAAAAACCGGCATTACCATCCAGTTAATCGATGGGGAGCAGGAAGCCCGATATATCCTCCGGGGAGTCCGGCTGGCCATTCCCTTTGACGAAACGCCCAAACTGATCATGGACATTGGCGGCGGCAGCGTGGAATTTCTCATCGCCAACGAAACCCAGGTGTTCTGGATGCAAAGTTTCCCTATTGGCGTCGCGGTTTTGTATCGAACCTTCCACCGGCACGAACCGATTGAGGAAAACGAGATGCTCGCACTCCGTCAGTTCCTGGCGGCCAAGCTGGCTCCACTAACCGAAGCGCTGAAAACGCACCCCTGTTCCCAATTAGTAGGCGTTTCAGGAACGTTTGACGTACTGGAAAACTTGCTCGAACGCGCTTCCACAGCGCCCACCTACTCGATCAATAAAATCAACCGGTTTCCCCAAATCCTGGAACAGTTTGTGCAGGCAGGCCTGGAAGAACGGCTGCATCTGAAGGGCGTGCCCCCCTACCGGGCCGATATGATCGTCGTGGCGATGGTCCTGATTGATTTCATCCTGAATGCCTCGGCCTTCGAAGAAATCTGGGTTTCCCAATACGATCTGAAGGAAGGGATGCTGTCGGAACTGCTCGAAAGCCTGTAACGAACCGCCCCCTACTCCTCGCTGTCGGACCCCATTTGATTGTCGTCGTGTAGCCGCTGGAACAAGTCGCGCAGACGGAACATCTCGTCCAGCGTATCGTCGAGGAAAAACTGAACATCCGGGATGCGCCGCACTTGTTTGCGCAACCGGCTGGCCAGGGACTGCTTGAGCCGGTTTTTTCTTCCTCCATCTCCAGGATTACCGCCTGCTTATTCTCTGTATTATATACGCTCAGGTAAATCTTCGCCTGGCCCAGATCCGGAGATACTTTGACCGCCGTCACCGTTACCAAAGGCGCCGGTCCATAGACGTACCCTCCTTCCTCCTGCAGCACCTGGCTGAAATGCCGCTTGACCAACTCGCCGATCTGCTTTTGCTTTATGGTTTCCATACCCGGATCATTTGACGGTAAAGATAATCGAAAATATGAACGTTGAATAAGGCGCTCGTCTGGAGACGAGCGGATAGGGGGAGGCTATCTCAAAACCCTTTCCACAGGTTGGCCGCATTCCTTAACCCCTTGGCAAAGGCCGGCGAAGCACGTTCCCCCTTTGAAGCGAATCTTGTAGTATTTTTTCCTAAACCATGGTTTGATGCAGTCCCTCCTCCGTTTTTGCCCCCGGCCTCGAGGTTTTGTTCTTTTTGCTCGCCCAAAAAGAACCAAAAAAGGGCGCTCCTTCCGCCTTTGGCGCTCCGTGGAAACGCCTTCGCTCTATGGGCTTCAACCGCTTTGAACACCGATCATTGCGTTTCACCTGCATTCCAAGCGGTTGATCCCATAAGGCGATCCCGTTCTTCGAACGGGAATGGCGTTTCCTACGGGCTCCGGGCTGCGGAGGGCAATTCAGGGACAAGCCGTTAGTTATGAAAATACTACAAGATTAGCCTTCAAAGGGGGAGAACGCCATATTCTATAGTTTTGAGATGCTTCTAACCACCAACCACTAACCACCAACCACCAATCACCAACCACAAATCAACCACCAACCACCCCGTCCACCCTACTTCGTACCTCGTAAATCGTAAATCGTACTTCGTACTTCGTAACCTCGTAACTTCGTAACTTCGTAACGTTTCAACGTTGCAACCTGTTAAAACATGCAAGACATCCTGGACAGCCCGATCGAATACCTGAAAGGCGTGGGCCCGAAGCGGGGGGAGCTATTGCGCAAAGAGCTTCAGATCCATACGTTTCGGGATTTGCTGTTTCAGTTCCCGTTCCGGTATGTGGACAAGACCCGGTTCCACAAAATCCGGGAACTGGAGGAGGACAGCGGAGCGGTTTTGCTTCGCGGTATTCTGCGCCGCCTGGATTTAGCCGGCGAGGGCCGGAAGCGGCGTTTGAGCGGCCAGTTCCGCGACGATACCGGCGCGATCGAGCTCGTGTGGTTTTCGGGGGTGCACTGGTTGCAGAAACAGCTGGTGGTGGGGCAGGAATACGTCGTCTACGGAAAAATCCAATCATTCAGGGATGGCTGGAGCATCAGCCATCCGGAAATGGAGGTCGTCTCAGAGGAAAACACGCAGGCGGCCGCCAGTTTCGCCCCGGTATACCCCAGCACGGAAAAGCTCAACGCCCAGGGCCTGGACTCCAAAGCCCGGCGCCGCCTGATGAAAGCCTTGCTGGAAAAAATAACTCCAGACGACCTGCCGGAGAACCTACCGGAACCCCTTGTCCAGGCATTTCGCTTTCCAAAGCGATGGGAAGCTTTCCAGGGTATTCATTTCCCCAAAAGCGAGGAGGAGTTGGAGTGGGTGCGCAACCGGCTTAAATTCGAAGAGCTGTTTTACCTTCAGCTCCGGCTCCTGAGGATGAAATACAAACGCAAAGAGGAAATCCGCGGATACGTATTTGAAAAAGTGGGCGATTCGTTCAACGAATTTTACACCCAACATCTTCCGTTCCAGTTAACGGAGGCCCAGAAGCGGGTGATCAAGGAAATCCGTCGCGACCTGGGGTCGGGCATACAGATGAACCGGCTCCTCCAGGGAGATGTAGGCTCCGGCAAAACCATGGTCGCCCTGCTGTGCATGCTCCTTGCCCTGGACAATGGATTCCAGGCGGCGATGATGGCGCCCACCGAGATCCTGGCGCAACAACATTATTTGTCGATCACCAGCTACCTGAGCGCCATGAATATCCGCGTCGCTTATCTGTCGGGTAGCATCCGGGGAAAAGCCCGCCAGGCTATCCTGGACGAACTGGCATCCGGCGCCATTCAGATCCTGATCGGCACCCATGCCCTGCTGGAAGACAACGTCGTATTCCAGCGCCTCGGCCTGGCGATTACCGACGAACAGCACCGCTTTGGGGTAGCGCAACGCGCCAAACTCTGGCAGAAAAGCCATGCCTACCCTCCGCATATTCTGGTGATGACCGCCACCCCCATTCCCCGTACCTTGGCGATGACCCTCTATGGAGATCTCGATGTATCGGTGATCGACGAACTCCCTCCCGGAAGGAAAGAAGTCATCACCCAGCACCGCAACGAAAACCACCGGTTGCGGATTTTCGGGTTCATGAAAGAACAAATCGCGCTTGGAAGGCAGGTCTACGTCGTCTACCCCATGATCGAGGAATCCGAAAAAGCCGACCTCAAAAACCTGATGGAAGGCTACGAAGCCATCCAGCGCGAATTTCCGCTGCCGGACTATCAGATCAGTATCGTACACGGAAGGATGAAACCGGCAGAAAAAGATTTCGAGATGCAGCGTTTTGTGCAGGGGATTGCGCAGATCATGGTGGCCACCACCGTCATCGAAGTAGGCGTCAACGTGCCCAATGCTTCTGTCATGATCGTCGAAAACACCGAGCGGTTTGGGCTTTCCCAGTTGCACCAGTTGCGCGGCCGGGTGGGCCGGGGCGCCGACCAGTCGTACTGCATTCTTATGTCCGGATTTAAACTCAGCGCGGATGGGAAAGCGCGGATACGGACCCTGGTAGAAACCAATAACGGGTTTGAAATTGCCGAAGCCGACCTCCGGCTGCGCGGTCCAGGCGACCTTCAGGGTACCCAGCAAAGCGGATTGGTACAGCTTTATATCGCCGATCTGGCCAAAGACGGGAAAATCCTCCAGGCTGCCCGGGAAATGGCCGAGCGCATCCTCGGCGAAGATCCGCAGCTTCAGCGGCCCGAAAACGACACGCTCCGCCACTTCTTAGCTCAAGACAAACGCGAATGGAAAGGCTGGAGCCGGATCAGTTGATGGGCTTCACCGTGCCGCTACCGGCCACGCTGGACCGGACGGAGGGATTTCCCGCATACAGCACCCGCCCGCTACCAGCAATAGACGCTTCCAGTGTTTGAAGGGGCGCCACCTGCGCCTCCCCGGAACCGGCTATGCTCACATGAACCTTGTCTGCCTCAAAACCCGTCAATAAGGCCCGGCCGCTGCCGGCAACGTTGATTTTAAGGCTTGGCGCCTGCCCCTGAAGGTTAAAAAACCCGGAGCCACCGAGCACGAGTTCCGCTTCCTCCTTCAACACAAAAGCGTTTTCGGAAATAAAAACCCCCGACCCGCCAATAGTTAAATTGCGGAAAGAAGGCATCGTCACCCAGATAAACACCGAGTCGTGGGCCTTGACCTTCTGCTCGAACTGGATCTGCCAAACCCCCTCTTTAACCTCTTGCTGAATATTTTCCAGAATATTTTTTTGCGCCCGAACGACTACCTTCTGCACATCCCCTTGGCGGAGCAAGACCTTGGCCGTAATCCCCAGCGACAAGCTGTGAAACGGCGCCAGGTTCCAGGTTTGTTCCATCAAGGGGCCTTCTCCCTGAATAGCCATAGCTGCCGACGTATGCTCCTGGCCTTTGGAAGCAAAGGGAAAAGCCGCCACAGCTGAAACCAAAATCAACTTGCAAAGGACCTGTCTCATGGCGTAATCTTTTTATTATAAGGACGAAAAAAGCCGGTAAAAGTTGCTTTGTTAAAGATTTTATACAGGATTGCGCTTTTAGGCTTAATTTTAATCGTGCATCGCCTAAAACCAAACTAAATATATGGAACCTTCCAAACGCTTGCTTTCCCTGGATGTATTCCGGGGGCTTACCATTGCCGGGATGATCCTGGTGAACAACCCCGGCGACTGGGGGAATATTTATGCGCCGCTGCGCCACGCCGCCTGGCACGGGTGTACGCCGACCGACTGGATTTTCCCGTTCTTTTTATTCATCGTTGGGGTGGCGATTTCCATTGCCCTGGGCAAGCGGAAAGACCGCGGCGACGCCCCTGCGGCGATGTACCGCAAGATCGGATACCGCGCTGCCGTGATTTTTGGGCTTGGGGTATTTCTGGCGGCCTTTCCCCATTTCCGGTTTGAAGGCCCTGCCTGGCTCCGGACCGCCCACTACCTCCTTTTGTCGGTTGCCATGCTGGCTGTTTTTGTGCGCGAAATTTTTGATCAGGAATTATTTCAGAGCCCAGGTTACCAAAATGCCCGAAAATGGCTGGGGTATGTAGCGCTTGGCGCCGCCATTCTTATGGCGATGATCGGCTTAAACCACTACTACCTGGGGACGCTCCGCATCCCCGGCGTTTTGCAGCGCATTGCCATCGTGTACGCCGTAGCGTCGCTGCTCTTTTTGCATTATTCGCCCCGGGTGTTGTTTGGGGTGGCGGTTGTTTTATTGCTGGGCTATTGGGGGCTGATGACCCTTGTGCCGGTTCCCGGCGGCCTGGCGCCCAATCTGGAACCCGGAATCAACCTGGCTGCCTGGTCGGACCGCACGGTATTTGGCATCCAGCACCTATGGAGCCAATCCAAGACCTGGGACCCCGAAGGTTTCCTGAGCACCATCCCTGCCATAGGCACCGCGATTGCAGGCATTCTCACGGGAGAGCTGCTGCGTTCGTCCAAAACCGGTATGCAAAAAGTAATTTGGCTACTGATCAGCGGCGCTGTCCTGATTGCCCTTGGACAGTTGTGGAACCTGGTTTTCCCGATCAACAAAGCCCTCTGGACCAGCTCCTACGTGCTGTACGTCGGCGGTTTGGCCCAGGTTTTCCTCGGCGCGGCCTACTGGCTGATCGACCTCAAGGGGATCAAAGCCTGGAGCAAACCTTTTGAAATATACGGCGTAAACGCCCTGTTTGCGTTTGTGCTTTCCGGCGTGCTGGCCAAGCTGATGTCCGCCATTCACTGGCAGGTTGATGCAGAAACGACCCAAACCGTCCGCGGCTGGCTCTACGATACCCTGTTTACGCCTTATTTCTCCCCCATCAACGCGTCGCTTGGATTCGCGATCCTGCATATTGCGTTCATCTTCCTTTGCTCGTGGGCGCTGTATCGGAATCGGATTTTTATAAAGGTTTAGGGGTTGGGGGTGATTCAAAAGACCATTTTCGCCCCTGGCTGCCAAAAAATAAAAATTCATGCCGGTGGTAAAGATTGGTCTTTTGAAACAGCCCCCATGTATAGCTCTTTACGATATTACGGACATAAACATGGAAGTTTAACGTACCAGCTCAAAGCGGCCTGCAACCCCCAAATCAATTCGCACCATAAGCAGAAATGCCATTTTTTTTCAATACACCATTATGTAGATTGATTATTTTCCCAAAAAAGCCTTCAAAATATTTGCATAAATAACGGGGGATTAATTGCTGCCGTTTCCAATGTCCATGGGTAGGCGGAATCCGAAAAGCCTGAACAGAGTAGGAATAAACCCAGAATTTAGTAGAATATGAAACAGCTTAAGTCTTGTTTCTTGACAGTTGGCGTATTATTTTTTTCGTTCCACATATTGTTTGCACAAGATCTCGATCCAGCAACTGCCATTTTATGCAGGCCAAACAAACCTAAATGCTATACGATTAAAATGTTCGATTTTCCAAATGATAAGGACCCGAGGGTTTGTTGTAATGATTTTATTTTATCTGGCGATTGGGTGTGCCTGGATGATTGCAAAGGCAAGCTTCCCCAAGCTGCGCCTCCCGAAGTTTCGATAGACAATCACGGAACAATTGTAATTGATGGCGAAACAATTGGGGAGTTAAAGGATCCACAAAAGGCTTCCCATTTGGAGGTTACCTATACTACTGTCGGCGATTTTATCCAATTAGGCACTTCAAAAAAGGTTGACTGGGAGCTCAAAAAAAATAGTTTATTAATAGAAGGGCTAAAAATAGGGAACCTCGATAAGGAGTTATTGGAGGCATTTAAACTGAATCTGATTGAAATAAGAGAAATCCTGGACTTCTCCATTCCCAAAATTCGGTAGTGAATTCAAAGCCATACCTTTTTCCTAACCCCTCCCTCGATGGCCATATGAATGTACTCTTCTCTTTGGGGCTGTTTAATTTGCAAGGACAGCTTGTCCAGCCGTTTTCTGCCCCAAAATGGAAGAAGGTCTCCTATTTAAAGAATTCCATTTTGCGAAAACCCTTCTAAATGGCGTCTATTTTTTACAAATAAAGTGTGGGCTCAAACACAGCTTTTTCGAAAATTATTTTGACTAAAAGCTATCTCAAAACCCTTTCCAATGTGTTGGGGGTCTTCCTTAACCCCATGGCTCGCAAAGGCTTACGAAGCGCTTTCCCCTTTGAAGGGGGTTAGGGGGATGAAACTTCCGGGGTGCAGGGGAAAGGTTTCATCCCCCCGACCCCCTTCAAAGGGGGAGAACGCCATATCCTATAGTTTTGAGATGACTTCTAGATAATTTTCTTTGATTTATGATTGACTAAACGCCAAACATAAGACTTGTTGGGCTACCACCTGGGAGCTACTGAAAAAACTGGAAAGCAAGATCCCCCTGGTCTTTTTGCCCTACCCAAGCATTCATCATCCGATCAACTTCTCCGGGCTTTTTGCTCCCGTCCACCGTCCACCGTCAACCGTCAACCGTCTAATGCCCGTCCACTGCCGGCGCAGGCACTGCATCCTTACCTTCCTCGAAATGCACTTCGTTTTCCCACTTGCCGACGATAGCGGTAGCGAGGCAGTTGCCCAGGGTGTTGGTGGCAGTACGGCCCATATCCATCAGGGCGTCGATGCCAAGGATAGCGGCAATGGGCCACTCGGGCAGGCCGAAGGAGGCAGCGGTGCCCAGAAGGATGACCAGCGACGCCCGGGATACGCCTGCAATCCCTTTGGTGGTCAGCATCAGGGTGACGAGCATGGCGATCTGCTCGCCGATACTGAGGTGGATATTGGCTGCCTGGGCGACGAAAATCGCTGCAAGGGAAAGGTAGAGCGTAGAACCGTCGAGGTTAAAACTAAAGCCGGTGGGAAGCACGAAAGAGACCACTTTGCGCGATACGCCATACTTTTCCATATTCTCCAGCGCTTTGGGCAAGGCGGCTTCGGAGCTCGTGGTCGCAAAAGCAATCGTCACCGGTTCACTGGCGTATTTCCAGAAGCGGCGCAAAGGTACTTTAAAGAGCAAAGCAATCGGTACCAGCACAAATAACACGAAGACGAAAAGCGCCACGTACAGGGTCACGAGCAGCATGGCCAGGTTTTGGAAGACTCCAAGCCCCATTTTGGCTACCGTATAGGCGATGGCGCCCCCAACCCCGAACGGGGCAATGTACATCACCAACCCGGTGAATTTGAACATGATCTCGGAAAGGCTCTCGGCAAACACCAGGAAAGGGCGGCGCTGTCCAAACGGCACCAGCGTCATGGCAAACGCAAAAAGCAGACAGAATACCACAATCTGCAGGATCTCTCCTTCTGCGATAGATTTCACGATATTTTCGGGGAAGGTGTGCAGGACGATTTCCGGACCAGTCATCGGCGTGCGCACTTCGGGAAGTTCTCCGCTGAGGTCCATCTGCGGAATGCCCACCCCGGCTTTGGAGATATTGATCGCAACCAGCCCGATCGCCAGGGCGATCGTCGTTACCACTTCAAAGTAAATCAGCGACTTAAGGCCCATGCGGCCTACCTGCTTCATGTCGGCATGCCCGGCGATACCCACTACCAGCGTACCAAAAAGCAAGGGGGCGATGATGGTCTTGATCAGCTTGATGAAAATCTTGCTGAACACGTTGTACCAATCGGCAAACTGGGGAAAATCAAAGCCCAGCTCGGCGCCCAGGACCAGGGAGTACAAGATCCAGACCGTCAGGCTCTTCTTTTTCCAGGTCAGGTATCCCAGCGCCAGGATGGCCACCCAGCGGGAGGCTAACGCGGCTTCTTCGGGCACGGCGTCCAGGCTAAATGCCAGCCAGTTCAGAATAGCGGCAATGGTGACGACTACCCACACCCAGGCATTTTTAGCCAGGGAAGAAACGATACCTGCCATGCGGGGGGCAGGGGTCTGCTGAATGGTCATATGGTTCGATTTTACGTGTTTTTTGCGGGCTGTAAGTTAAACAGAAATCCATACGCCCATCTCATCGGAATATTTTTTTTCCTTTTGTTTAGGCAATTTTCCTTTTGCTTGCATCTTATTGGCAATACCGGGTATTTTGATTCCTTCGTTTTCACCAATAAAAACCTCCTCTATGCACCGCTACCTGATGCTCCTGCTGTTCGCCGGCTTGCTGTCCTCCTGCAACCACTCCGGCGGAGAAGCCGAGTTCGCCCAGTCCGACAAAATGATGTCTATGGAAATGCCCCGCACCGCCGAAGCGCCGCTTCCCCCCGGCGAGCAGGATGCAGCTATCGAACCAAAAATCATCCTGACGGCTTCCATGCGTTGCCGCGTAAAGGATCTGGAGCGCAGCACCCAGTCTGTCCGCCAGTCCGTAGAAGGGATGAAGGGGTCGGTCACCCAGATGAACTGGGTGCATTCCCAGTCCTCCATAGAAAACATGCTGACCATCCGGATCCCTTCGGACAAACTGGACACCTTGCTCGAACGGATCAGCAGGAAGCCACGTATGTCCATTACCGCAACCTGCAATCCGAAGATGTCACGCAGGAATACGTGGACATCGAAACCCGCCTGCGCACCAAAAAGAGGTCCGCGACCGCTATATCGACATCCTGCGCAATAAAGCCCGCACCGTGACCGAAGTGCTCGACGCCGAGGAAAAAATCCGCGTCCTCCAGGAAGAGATCGAAGCGCAGGAAGGCCGCCTCAAATACCTTAGCAACCAGGTCGCCCTAAGCACCCTGACCCTGGAACTCTACCAGCCCGTCACCCGGCAAACCGAGCCGGAAAGCGTCGAATACCCCTTCGGCAAGCGGGTCTTAGACAACCTGGCCAGCGGATGGAAGCTGCTCCAAAGCCTGACCCTCGGCATCCTATACCTCTGGCCGCTGTGGCTCGCAGGAGCGGTGGGGGTTGTTGTTTGGAGAAGGCGTAAACGCCCAAACGCCTAAACTCGTCTACCGTATTTCGCCCGTCGTCTAACGTCCGATGCATGCTGTCTGGAAACGCGTATATTTGGAGGAGCGATTTCACCAAACCCTCAACCTATGAATGCCGGCATTTTGCGCGAACAGTACCAGCAATTTCTTTATGTATTTTATTCTTTGGGGACGGTCTCCGGTTTACCCGCAAATACCGCTTGTGGGAAGGATTTTTAAAATATGGCTGGGTATCCAGGTTGGCCATTTTACTGAGCATTATTGCCGGGTTTAAATTTCTGGAGGTGTTCTGGAAATACGCCAACCGGGTGCAGGGCGCCAACCCGTTTCAGGCGATGAGCGTCATGGGCGGTTTTGTGCAGGAGGTGGCTAAAGAGGAATACAACCTGCTTTTTGCCGGAGGGATGAAATATACCATGCTGATCTTTCTGGAGATCCTCATTTTCCATATCACCCGGCGAACGCTGAACATCCTGAAACTCGAAAGCGGGGATCCTACCCTGAAGGCATTTATCCGGGCCCAGATACGCATGCTTAAAATTTCGCTGGTGTGTTATATCCTGGAATCGGTCTTCTCTTCGCTGACCAAAACCGGGCTGGGCATGATGCACATGCCTGAGTTTGTGAAAGCGGTCCCTGTTTTTGGCATCCAGTGTATGTTTACCGGCATAACGGTGATCGATAACTTCAACGAGCAATTCGGCATGTCGATCAGGGAAAGCCTGCGCTATTGCCGAAACTACATTGGGGTTGCGATCGCCCTGGGCTTGATTTTACAAGCACTGTTTTTGGTACCGGTGCTGGGCAGCGTGTTTGGCCCATTCCTCGCAGCGATCGCTTCCGCCCTGGTGATGTTTGAACTCTCCGACCTCACCCAGCGGGAACAACCCGGATTGGTTATTGCAGAAGAAGATCTGGTGTAGCCGGCGTTTTTTCCATTGCCCAAACGAGCATGTGGCCGTTCATGCGCAGGTAGCGCAAGGTAAACGTGCGAATCGTTGAATCTTTCAGGATTTGTCCGGAGAACCGGCCCCCGGCAGCTCCAAAGGTAAACGGCAAGACCCGCAAATGCCGGCAAAAATCAACCTGCCCTTTTCCATAGGCTTTGAACAAGGCTTCCTTCGCGCACCAGTATACATGCAGCGCTTCCAGCCGAGTGTCCGGATAGATTGCCGATACTTCTTCCGGATTTAAAAACCTGGGCGCTATCCGGCCAATCTTTTCTACGATATGTTGAATATCGATTCCAACGGCCCCCTCTGCCAGAATCGCTGCCGCATACCCCCTGGAATGGCTGATCGAAACAGAAAAAGACAGTTCCGGCAGGTGGGGCTTGCCCGACGGGTCTTTCACCAATGGATGCCGGTACCGGGCTTCGCTGAGTAAATGAACCAGCTTTCGGGCCGCCAAAAATTCCACTCTCCGCTGCCCCTTGATCGGCGCCAGCTGCGCCGCTTCTTCCTCTGAAAGCGCCACGCGCTCCAGAAACCAGTTTTCCTGCTCCCGGATCTCCCACAACCCCAACCTCGCGCCCGGCTCCAGGTGTCCCAAATCTACAAAAGGCATAGCGATTCCGTTTCCAAGCAAACAAGATAAGGCCGGGAGAGGTTTTAACGTTGTAGGCGTTGGAGCGTTTAGATGTTTAGGCGTTTAGGCGTTTAAGTGTTTAGGCGTGGGCGCCGACCTCTCTTCGCTACTTCGTAAATCGTACTTCGTAAACCGTAAACCGTAAACCGTAAACCGTAAACCGTAAATCGTACCTCGTACTTCGCAACATGTTTCACAAAACCGCACAACTCAAAGGACACCAGGCGGCCGTTTATACTACGGCAAAGGGACGTGAGCCGGGATTTTTTCTCTCGGGTTCAGGAGAAGGGTGGATCGTTCAATGGCAATGGTCGAATCCCGATATGGGGAAGTTACTGGCCAAACTGGAAGGGCAGGTATTTGCGGTGATTCAACTGGCTCGCCGCCCCTTGATCGTCGCCGGCGATATGAATGGCGGGCTCCACTGGATCGACCTCGAAAACCCTGCCAATAACCGGGATATCGCCCACCATAAAAAAGGCGTTTTCAGCCTGCTCGACCTGGAGCATGGGTTGATTTCTGCCGGAGGAGACGGGCGCATCACCCGATGGGCCGTCGAAGAAATGCGGGCTGCCGAAAGCTTGCTCCTGAGCCATCAAAGCCTTCGTTGCCTGGACTACTGCCCTGCCCGCAATGAACTGGCCACAGGCGCCAGCGACCGCAATATCTACATACTGGACGCCGAAACGCTGGAGATCAAACACCAAATCCCCAAAGCGCACCTGAATTCCGTGTTTACTGTCCGGTACGCCCCAGACGGGAGTTACATGCTCAGCGGGGGCCGCGACGCCCACCTGAAGGTTTGGGACACTGCCAACTGGAAGCAAACCCATTCCATTCCCGCCCATTGGTACACCATCAACGACATCGCCTTCCATCCCCAGGGGCATTTGTTTGCCACCGCCAGCCGGGATAAAACCGTCAAAATCTGGGATGCCGGCACGTTTAAACTGCTCCAGGTGCTTGGCCCCTTTCGCCAGGGCGGCCACCTCAATTCCGTCAACACCTTGCTTTGGCAGGAAAACGGACTCGTTTCCGGTTCTGACGACCGAACCCTCATCCTTTGGGAACCCACTGCCTGAAAATCTTTTTACTTTTGCCGCTTAAAACCAAAGCGGCATGATCCTTTCCGATAAAAAAATACTGGAAGCTATTGAAAGCGGGCAAATTGTGATCGAACCGTTCCTGCGCGAATGCCTTGGCACCAACTCCTACGACGTGCACCTCGGTAGATGGCTCGCCACCTACAACGACCCCATACTCGACGCCCGCCAACACAACCAGATCACCCACTTTGAGATTCCGGAAGAAGGCTTTGTGCTCCAGCCCGGAACGCTCTATTTGGGCGTCACGGAGGAATATACCGAAACCCATAATTCCGTGCCCTTCCTGGAAGGGAAATCCAGTGTAGGCCGCCTGGGCATCGATATCCATGCCACTGCGGGCAAGGGCGATGTCGGCTTTTGCAATACCTGGACCCCGGAGATTTCCTGCACCCAACCCGTACGGATCTACGCCAAGCATGCCCATAGGCCAGTTGATCTACTTTCTGGTTGATGGGGAAATCGAGCGCTACTACAACGCCAAAGGCGACGCCAAATACAACCAGCGCACCGAAAAACCGGTGGAAAGTATGATGTGGAAAAACAGGTTTTAGACGTTAGACCTTAGAAGTTAGATGTTAGAGGGAATCTTTCTAACGTCTAACATCTAACGTCTAACGTCTATTTCATCCCCGGCAGCCCGGAGGGCGCTCCTTTGTTTTCGCTTTGACCTGGCGGGGCGCTACCTCGTCGAGGGTATTGCCATCGTAGAGGCGGCCGTTTTTCATCACATAACGGATGGTGTTGGTATTCCGGATATTTTCCAGCGGGTTTTTATCCAGGATAACCAGGTCGGCCAGTTTGCCTGCTTCGAGGGAGCCCAGGTCTTTGCTCAGGCCGATCGCCTTAGCGCCGAGAATGGTGGCCACTTTAAGGGCATCGTGGGGTTTCATTCCCCCGGCAGCGATCGCCCAAAGTTCCCAGTGGTAGCCGAGTCCCTGGAGCTGCCCGTGCGAACCAACGCCGGCCAGTCCGCCCGCTTCCACCACCGCTTTCACGCCTTCGGCATGGCGGGAGAAGATATGCTCTTCTTTCATGAACCAGCCCGGCCTGCGGCGGGACTTGGCATCCAACTCTTCTTTTGGCGTGAAGTAGTTGAGTTTTTTATCCCCCTGAACGTTTTCGGTGGCGTAAAAATAGTTTTCCGCCCAAGGACCGCCATAGGCTACCAGCATGGTCGGCGTATAACACATCTGGGACTCCGCCACCAATTTCGTGACATCCTTATACAGCGGATAGATGGGCAGGGCGTGTTCATGACCGGGATAGCCATCGAGGAGTTGGGTCATGTTGAGTTTGAAATCCAGTCCGCCCTCCGTGGTGGGCATCAGGCCCTGTTCCTTTGCCGCCTGAATGATCCACTGCCGGTGTTGCCGGTTGCCGGTCAGGTACATTTTGATGGTCTTGGTGTTGTAGTACTCCGAGTATTGCTTGAGCACATTGCGGGCGTGGTCCAGGCTCTCGATCCGGTAGGCCCAATACCCGACGCCGGGGCCGGTGGAGTAAATCCGGGGGCCCGCCATCTGGCCTGCATCCACCATATCGCTATAGGTGAGCACGTCGGTGGTGGCTGTCTGTGGGTCTCGGGTAGTGGTGACGCCGTAAGCCAGGTTGGCCTGATAGATCCAGATGTCGTTTTTGTGCAGACCCCAGTTGGGCCACATATGGGCGTGGGTATCTACAAATCCCGGCACGATGGTCTTGCCGGTTGCATCGATCACCTTGGCGCCTGCGGGGACTTTCACCGACCCGGATTTCCCGATCGCCTGGATGCGGTTGTTTTCGATCAGGATATCTCCTTTTTCGATGATCTCGTTGCCTTTCATGGAGATGATCCGCGCGCCGCGAAGCAGGATCACGCCGTCGGGAATGTCCCTGGGGATTTCCACTTTGATGCGCTGCTCCGCCGGTTTGTAGGTCTTGTCTTCTTTTTTCTCTTCGCCTTCCTTCTTTTCCTCCGTTTTGCTTTCGGCTTTGGCCTTCTCCTGGGCTTTTTTCTCGAGCTTCAATTGCTCCTCATTTGCCTTGGCCGCTTCCAGATCATAAGCGAAGTAGGCATTCCCCAAAGACCAAAATACCTTTTTGCCATCGCTGCTCCAATGCGGGAACTCGCCTCCCAGGAACGTCAGTTTGCGCGAGGGGAAAACGGCATTTTCCGCTTTAGCGACAGAAATGGACGGCACGGCGCCGCCTACCTTGGGAACGGTAACGACGTAGATCTCGTTGTTGATTTGCGCCAGCGCCTGATCGCCTTTCGGCGCCATGAGGATCAATTCCGCTTCGGCGGGCCGCTGGGCCGGTTCCTGGGCTGTTTCCACCAACATGCAATGTTCGTGGTCTGCCAACGCCGGATAGGTGGTAATGCCGCTCACCTTGAGATGTTCCTTCTGATCGGTTCCATCCCAGCGAATGGAGAGCAATCCTTTATCCCCGGAAAACAGGTAAATCCGGTCGTTGGCCTCCACAAAATGCGGAAGGCGGCGGCCTTTGCCCTCGTCGATCCGGGTGATTTCCCCTCCGTTGGCGCTTACCCATCCCAGGTTGGCAATCGACCCAAATGCCTGAGGGCCGATAGCATCTTTATAAACCTGGGCCGTGCCATACAGGAATACGATGCGGTTGGTTTTGCCGTCCCAAGCCGGGTCGGAGTATACCCCGGGCTGTGCAGTCAGACGGGTGGGGACGCCTCCGTTTGCGCCGGCTTTGTACAGGTATCCGCCATCGCCTTCCCAGGTGACATAGACCAGTTGCTGCCCGTCGGGCGACCATGCAGGCATGGCCTCGGTGTGGTTGGCGCCGGTCACCCGTTTTGGCGTTCCGTTGGGATAGTCCATGACATACAGGCGGTTCAGCACGGTAAACGCCAGTTTCGAACCGTCCGGAGAAAGATAGGAAAACTTTGGAAAGACGGGAGAAAGTTTGGCTCCTGAAGCATTTTCTGTTCAGTTTATAATCCGAATGGCAAATTGTTAAACCGCCAATCCGTTGGCGCTACCCAAAACCTGCGGCATTGGATAGAACGCCTTTTTTCGCCAAACAAAAAGTTTAAAAATTAAACAAAATAGCCTACCTTTGTAAAAAACATATTATGCGGTTTGTCGACGTTAAAAACGACGTTGCATTTCGGAAAATATTTGGCAACGAGAAGAAAAAGGTCATTTTGATTTCCTTTCTCAATGCTGTTTTGGAACTGGAAGGCCAGAGCCGGATTAAGGAGGTTAATTTACTCAACCCTTTCCAGCTTCCCCGCATAGCAGGAGAGAAATCATCTATTATTGATGTCAAGGCAACGGACCATAAAGGCGCTACATTCATCGTGGAAATGCAGGTTGCCGAACCAGCCGGTTTTGACAAACGCGTTCTGTATTATACTTCCAAAGACTATTCGGGGCAAATTCATATCGGAGAAGAATACCCGAATCTTCGCCCTGTTTTTTTCATCGGTATCTTGGATTTTAAATACTTTTCCGGACAAAGCTACCTGTCTTCGCACCTGATCGTCGATGAGCAAACGGGTGAATGCGTTTTCAAGGATATGAAATTCCGGTTTATTGAACTCCCCAAGTTCAGAAAAAGAGCGCACGAACTAGACCATATTATTGACAAATGGACTTATTTCATCAAGAATGCGGATGCATTGGAAGTTATGCCCGACAACACGGATGATGAAGGCCTGCAAGAGGCTTACGAAGAAGCGGCACAGCATAATTGGACGCGAGAGGAATATGACGCGTACATCTATGCAGGCATAAGGGAGCAGGATGAAAAAGGGAGGGTCGAATTAGCAGAAAGAAAGCGGATTGAAAGAGTGGTAAGACAACTGCACCAGAATAAAGTCCCTCTTAGCATCATTGCTATTTCTGTGGAACTCACAGAAAAGGAAGTGAATGATATTATTAACGGCGTAGCAAATGAGTAAAAACCGCCAACTGCTTCCGCCATGCAGCTAAAAATCATCTCCGCCGGCGCAGGAAGCGGCAAAACGTACCGCCTGACCGCGGAAATGGTCGGATTGCTCCGCCAGGGCGTCCGCGCCAGCGGCATTATAGCGACCACCTTTACCAAGAAAGCGGCTGCCGAACTCCAGGAACGGGTGCGGGTGAAGTTACTCCAGGAAGGACTGACGCAGCAAGCGGAGGACCTCACCCACGCGTTGATCGGCACGGTACACAGCCTGGGCGTCAAACTCCTCCAGCGCTTCGCCTATGAAGCCGGGGTCTCCCCGGAGGTGTCGATCATCGCCGACGAAGACCAGCAAATCCTGTTTAACCAGTCGCTCTCCATGGTCCTGACCGAAGCGCGGGTGATCCGGATGGAGCGGCTGTGCGATCAGCTTGGGCTGAGTGGAAATGCGTATTTCGACTGGAGGCAGGAAGTCCGCGCCCTCACCGAAATAGCCAGGGCCAACGATTTCCAGGAGGACGTGCTCGAAGCCAGCAAAAACGCCTCGTTTGCCTCCTTTGCAGAACTCCTGGGCCCCGTGAATCCCAACGGCGGCCCCTCGGCAGAAACCCTCTCCAGGGTTCTGGAAGCGACGATCGAACGCCTTGGAACCAACGGAGATACCACCCTGAAAACGGCCGAAGTAGCCAAAACCCTGCAACAAACCCTTCGGGAACTCTCCCTGAAAGGTACCCTCACCTGGAGGCAATGGGCCCAACTCGGCAAGCTCCAGCCCGGCGCCAAAAGCAGGGACGATATGAACGCGCTTCGGGAACTGGCCCTTGGACACCTCCAGGACCCCGCCTTTCGCCAGGATATCCGGGAGTTCATTGCCGAAGTCTTCGACCTCGCCATGGGAGCGATCCGCGAATACCAGGAGTACAAACAGAAAAGGGGGCTGATCGATTATACCGACATGGAGGCCCTCGTCAAACGCCTGCTCGGCAACGAGGACGTGCGCCGGGTGCTGGCTGACGAGTTGGACCTCCTTTTGGTCGATGAATTCCAGGACACCAGCCCCATGCAACTGGAGATTTTTCTCAAATTGTCCGGACTGGCCAACTATTCCATTTGGGTGGGCGACCCCAAGCAATCGATCTATGGCTTTCGGGGAGCGGCCCCGGAACTTATGCAGGCCATTATCAGCCAAAATGGGGGAATCAAGCCGGAAGATATTCAGGAATTTTCCTGGCGTTCGCGGGAGGATCTCGTCGCTGCCGCCAATGCCATCTTTACCCGCGCCTTCGCCCACATGCCCCCCGAGCAGGTAGCCTTAAAACCCGTCCGGACCTTGCACCAGGACCCCGAGGCCCTGGGACCCGCCCTTCACCTTTGGAAATTCGAGCTGCTTCCGGAGGAATTGGAACAAAACAGCCGCCCTCCGGGCAAGCCCTGGATGGAAAACAGCATCGCCCGCGCGCTGACCGACTGGCTGAACAAGGGCGTTTACCTTCAACCAAAGGCGCCGAATCGGCGCGAAAAGCCGTGCCCGGCGATGTGGCCATATTGTGCCGCACCAACTCCGAGTGCATGGAAATGGCCGAAGCGCTGCCCCAAGCCGGGCTGAGATCGGCCATGTCGAGGGCAGGGCTTATGCAAACCGCCGAAGCCAAACTCCTGCTGGCCTGCCTCAAATACCTGCTTCATTATTCCGATTCGCTTTCCGTGGCAGAGATTCTGTTATTGGCCGAAGGGCTGCCGATTGAAGCGGTCATCGAAAACCGTATGGAGTATCTCGATCTGGCCAAACGCCGGGAAGCGTCCGGCCGGTGGGCTCAGCAATTTGCCGCCATTCGCGAACTCGACCGGCTCCGACCGGGCGTTGCCGAGCTTTCCAGCGCCGAAACCCTGGAGCTTCTGCTCGGCGAGTTGGATTTGCGCCGCCTGATTGCCTCCTGGGGAAAACCCCAACAACGGCTCGACAACGTGGAAGTGCTCCGTCAGTTTGCCCTCCAATACGAAGACGCTTGCCACCGCATGCATAGCGCCGCCTCCTTGGGCGGTTTTATTCTGTGGCTGAATTCCCTGGAGATTAGCGGAAAAGATTTCCAGAGTTCCGGGGAAAGTCCCCAGGCCGTCAACGTCCTCACCTACCACCGCAGCAAAGGCCTGGAATGGCCCATCGTCGTTTGCCATAGTCTGGAAAAAGACCTCCGCGCCGACGTCTGGGGAATCGATATCGTTTCGGAGCGCCCGGAAATTGACCTCAACCAAATTTTGGGCAACCGGAAAGTTCGCTATTGGGTAAACCCTTACGGCAGCCAGTACCAGGGCACCCAACTTGCCGAGCGGATTGCCGCCAGCCCTGCTTACGCCCGGAAAAAACAGCAGTATTTGGAAGAAGAAAACCGCCTGCTTTACGTAGGAATTACCCGTGCCCGGGATTATTTGATCTTCCCCCTCGGCTATAAACCAACGAAATGGCTCAACCGCACCTGGCACGATGGGCGTGACGACGTTCCCGCCCTTGATCCAGACCAGCCGGAAAGTCCCTGGGAATGGGAGGGCAGGCCAATCCCGATCCAGCCGCGCCGCTTCGAATTCCCCCGATCCTTTGAGCCGGCTGATTTTGAAGAAAATCCGGCTGATTTTATTTCGCCTCCCCAGGGCAAACAACTTCACCCGCCATTTTATATCGACCTCCGGCAAGAAAAATGGCCCCTTCCCAACAAACCGGCTCTTGGAACGAATTATCCTTATCTCTTTCCTCTCGTTCCGCAGGGTGGCGCAGACCGCCAAACCGGCAAAGCCCTCAAAGCATTTCTTCACGCGTTTTATCCCGCTGAAGCTGACCCGGAAACCCTGAAGATGGCCCAGCGCCTCACCGCGTCCTTCGATGTAGAGGCTGTCCTGGATCCAAACCAGCTTTGCCAGTTTGGCAATTATTGGTACCACTTCGTGCAACAGCAATTCGCGCCGACCACGACATACCGGAAATACCCACTCTACTACCCTACCGGAGGCCGGCTTTTCGAAACCACGATCGATCTCCTCCTCGATACCCCCTCCGGCTGGACGCTTATCCAGCATTCCGGGTTTTCCGGCGAAGGAAAAGCCCTGCCGTCAAAAGCCCTGGAACTCGCTTCCTGGTGTTACCTCTGCCGCCAAGGCCTGAAACCGATCCTGCATGGCCGCCCGATTCGCACCCTGATCCATTTTGTGCTCCACCAAACGATGATGGAAGTCGTGTTGGACGGTTGACGGGGGATTGGTGGTTAGTGGTTAGTGGTTAGTGATTAGTACTTGATTTTCAGGGCGATGTACTGCCCCCCTTTGGAGGGGGTCAGGGGGAGGACAGGCATAGAACGGCAAGTTGGTGGGTAGCCCCGCACGAAATCTGATCCCGCCTATTGCGGGACAGCGAACAAAGGAAATAAAATCAAAAAGGCTCTGCCTTGCTCCCGGTTTGTACACGTTCATGCTATACCAAAATAGATGCTATGAAATACTTTTTCCTCTTTTATCTGGTTCTCCTTTCTTGTTTTGGTCATGCCCAGCAAGACGGATTCATCCGGGATTTTGGCAAAAAATGGGCAAACGCAATGGCGTATACGCTGGAAGTTGCCGAACTCATGCCGGATAGTGCCTATGATTTCAAGCCTACTCCAGAGGAAATGACGTTCAAAGAGCAATTGCTCCACATGATGGATAACGTTTCCTGGCTGAGTAGCTCCTATCTGGGCGGCCAAAAATCGAATACCAACTTCAAGGACAAAGCCCATACGAAATTACAGGTGATCGAGATGATCCGGGAGGAGTTTCAGCTTTCCGCGTTGGCCATAGCCCAACTTCCGGCGTCAGCGCTGGAGGAAGAGGTCAAGTTTTTTGCAGGGCCAATGAACAAGCGCCAGATCGTCGCGCTGCTCCATGACCACATGACCCACCACCGGGGCCAACTCATGGTTTATTTGCGGCTCAAAGGGATCAAACCGCCCCAATACCGAGGATGGTAAAGGTTGCTGGAATAAGCGCGCCGGGATTACGGGAGTTTAAACACTACCGTATAGACATAGCGTTGCCCGGGGAATGCGGCAACCCATTTGGGGCCGTTTTCCAGGAGGCGGATCGCTTCCAGGTCCAGACCGTAACCGGGATTTTCCAGCAATTTAAAATCGGAAGGAATTCCGGAAGCGGGGATGGAAAACTCCACCGCAACGCCGCCTTCTACCCGGGATTGGAGGGCCAGGGCGGGGTAGCGAAGATTCCTTTGGATATAGTTATTCAAAGCGGGGAATCCCCCCTCCGGAGCAGGCGTTTTGACCACCGGCGCGGCCTTCGGCGATTCGGGGCTGGCGAATTTTGCCGTGCTGCGGGTCATAGCAACCGAATGGCCTGCCTGGTTCCCTAGCACTACCGTGAAGGGGGCGCCCTCTCGTGGCATAAAAGAGGTTGTTTTTCCATCCTTTGAAAAGACCAGGGTTTTGCTGCCGGCATCCTGAGGGATGAGGAAATTCCCCTCCGCATCGGAGCGGGTGGCAAGTCCTTGGTTTTCCCAGCTAATGTCGACATTGGGCAGAGGGTTGCCCTGTTCATCGATCACTTTTCCGGTTAGCGTGCCCTGTAAAGGCATGATCGCAGGGGCTCTGCTTGCTGCGGACCGGAATGCGGTAGCTTCTTCTTTCCGGGAGGCTTCCGCCTCGGTTTCTTCTTTAAACGCGGAGGGCAAGTCGAGGATTTTGACCGGCTCCTCTGAGGGCATAGGAGATGGCGCCGGTTTTGCCGGCGTTGCTTTTTTGGTTTTGGATGCGATAGCGGGCTCGGGAGCTTTTTTTGCTTCGGGCGTGCTGGAAGGAGCTGGCGCCGGCGCTTCCTGCTGGATTTTATCTAAAGGGGCAGCGTCCTGAGCCAGCGAATTCGACGGGCCCAAAGGGCGAGTTATCCGCCAAACGGCCCAGGCAACAACGACCAGCACCGCCACAGCAGCGGCAGCCCGCAACCCGGTAGCCCAGGAAATGGAAGGCCGGCTGCGCCGGGAAAGGCGTTTATTCAGCGCACGGAGCGAAGCCTCGTGGTCTTTGGACTCCAGGTGGCGATACCCCTCCATCGCTTCGGCCAGAAATGGGTCGTGGCTTGCCGCTTCGTCGAGGCGGTTTTCCTCGAAGCGGTTCGCCGAGCCTTCCAGCCAACGGCGCAATAGATCGTTCCCTTCATTTGGCGTTTTCACGGTTCCATACAATTTCGCAAATTTCTGCGGCCATTCTGAATATAAGAGCGCACCGAGCCAAGATCCAGTTTTTCCTGGCTGGCTATGGTTTTATAGGTCATGTTTTCCAGATAAAATAAACGGATGCAGTGTTTTTGCTCGTCAGGAAGCCGCTCTATACATACCTCCAGGCGTTTCAGCTGATCCTCCCGGCGCTCCGCATCGCTTTCTTCGGAAAGATGCTCCGGGCTAAGCGAATACATAATGGCGGGGTCAAAAGTTTGTTCCCGCTGGTTACCGGATTTCCGAAGCAGCATCAGGCAATGGTTTTTTGCCAGCACATACAGCCAGGGCTTGAACTCCCGGACTTCATGCTGGAGGGCTTTTTGCACCAGCACTTCAAAAATCTCCATGACGGCATCCGAAGCCTTTTCTTCGTCTTTCAGGTACTTCAGGCAAAGCCCATAGACCAAATCCATATACCGCGCATATAGGCGGCCCAATACGCGCAGGTCTTTTTCCGTGCGGTATTGTTCGAGGAGTTCGGCGTCGCGCTCCGGTCCGGATTTTTGAGGTAGGCGAAAGCGCATGGGTTTTATTGTATGGATCATTCCAGAGCGGGCAATTTACTGACTTTGCCCGAAAATTTTTCATTTGTCTGTGTAAACCTCCTCCTTCGGGCATCCTGAGAGAAAAAGTTAAAACCATGATCCAAAACCTTTCCTTAGCCCTGTTTCTGGGATTCCTGGCCGGCCAGATGACGCCAGCGTCTACTTCCTTGTCTACTCCGTACACCGTTTCAGGTGTCGTATTTACTCCGGATGGCCGGCCATTGGCAAAGGTGGCCATCTGGGCCGAAAATGAGCAGGATACGGTGTACAGCAACGCCAATGGGGAATTTGCTCTTGGCGTGGGTCAGCGCTGCGTCGCGCTCGTTGCGGCCCATCTCGGTTACGGTACGTTGCGCGAACCCAACGTTTGCTCCGGACAAAAAGTAGCTTTGCGTTTTCCCGCTGAGCATCTTGAGGAACCGATGCGCTTTCAGCCTTTGGGCCCTGCGGTAGCCAAATCGAGGAAACAACTGGCCTCTCCATCTTACGCTCCTGCAGCTGCCACTTATTCCGGCACTACGCCGCGCTTGATGGGCGAGGCCGTGCCCGCATGGAATACGGAAGAATACGGCCATATTCAGGACAATCGCTTCCGCAAGGTGGGCGACGATCCGCTTTCCACGTTCTCCATCGATGTGGACGCTGCTTCCTACAGCAACCTGCGCCGTTTTCTCAAAAACGGGCAAATGCCTCCAGCCGACGCGGTCCGTATTGAAGAAATGGTCAACTATTTTACCTACAATTACGAAGAACCCAATGGGGAACACCCGTTTGCCGTACATACCGAACTGGGGCCTTGCCCCTGGCAACCCAAGCATCACCTACTGGCGATTGGCCTTCAAGGCAAGCGGGTTGAAGCGGAAAACCTTCCTCCTTCCAACCTCGTGTTCCTGATCGATGTGTCCGGCAGCATGGACCAACCGAACAAACTCCCCCTGCTTAAAGCGTCGTTCAAACTGCTTGCCGACCAGCTTCGCGAACAGGACCGGGTGGCTATCGTCGTGTATGCCGGGGCGGCGGGGTTGGTCCTCCCCCCTACTCCTGGCAGCGATAAACAAGCAATCAAAGCGGCTATCGACAAGCTGGAGGCCGGCGGGTCTACGGCAGGCGGAGCGGGTATTCAACTGGCATACCGGATCGCCAAAGAGAACCTGGCCCAAAACGGGAATAACCGGGTCGTTCTGGCCACCGACGGCGACTTTAACGTCGGCATCAGCAGCGAAGGCGAACTCGTCCGCATGGTCGAGAAAGAACGCGAAAGCGGGGTGTTCCTTACTGCTCTTGGTTTTGGCATGGGCAACTACAAAGACCACAAAATGCAGGAACTGGCGGATAAAGGCAACGGCAACCATTATTACATCGACGAGATCGAAGAAGCCAAAAAAGTGCTGGTTCGCGAATTCGGCGGAACCCTGTTCACCATTGCTAAGGACGTCAAACTTCAGATCGAATTCAACCCCGCCAAAATCCAGGGCTACAGGCTCATCGGCTACGAAAACCGGCTCCTGGCCAAAGAAGACTTCAACGACGACCAAAAAGACGCTGGCGAAATGGGCGCCGGGCATACCGTTACCGCTTTGTATGAAATCATCCCTGCCGGAGTAGAAACCAATCTCCTGGGCAGCGTCGATCCGCTGAAATACCAGAAAGGACAATCGGCTCCTGCAGCCAAGGGAGGCTCCAAAGAGTGGCTCCACATCAAATTGCGGTATAAAGAACCCCAGGGCATGAAAAGCCAGCTGCTGGAAAAACCGGTCCAGGGCCCTGCCAAATCCCTGGATTCCGCCAGTGAAAACTTCCGTTGGGCGGCTTCCGTGGCAGAATTCGGTATGCTGCTGCGGCAATCAGAATTCAAAGGAGAAGCCACCTACGCCCATTGCTACCAGCTGGCCCAATCCGCTTCAGCCAAAGAATCCGACACGCATGGATACCGAAGGGAATTCCTGCAAATGATCGATACGGCGATGAAGCTCGGCAAACCCGATTTAGACGCCAATAAAAACTAATTTTTTCATCTGCCCTTTTTCGCGAAAATTCCCTAAAAATCGTTCTACTAAAGGCACAAGGACGATTTTTAGGGAATTTTTACAATTTAATGCCACGAATTGCAGTTTTTTTGTTCAAACAACCTGTTTAGAGTTGGCGGGAATGCGATTGAAGGGTATATTTACTTTTTGTATATACCCGTTGGAGCGGTTTTGGACTCCAGCCTAAACCGGGTCATGTACTTGTCAAGGAATTTATTTAACACCATTTATAACTACCAACCCTTTGGTTTTGCCCAACTACAGGGCGCGCTTTGGGTACCATTGCAGAAACTATAAAACTATGAACGCACGGATTATTACCCTATTCCTCCTGTTTCTTCCATTCCTGGCTTCCGCTCAATTTCAGGGGCAAGCCAAAGGCAAAGGACTGACCATTATCGTTACCGACGGGACGATGTCCGCCAAAGATAGTCCTCTGAACCCTCCCGGCCCCAACATGAAAGACCCCATCCGGCCCCTTGGGATGGAGGAGACCATTCAGGCCGGCGCGTTTCTGGACCGCCCGGTTTACGGCGAATACGGGTTTATCCTGATTTTCTCGGTGGGAGATTCGGTGGGCGGCAAGCAGGGCGAACTGGAATTCAATGGAGAAGTCTACAAAGGGGTGTACCGCTTAATACGCCAAAAGATGAAATCGGATGAAATCATTCCAAAAGGAAAAACGGGATACCGCCTGCAGGGACTGGTCTTTTTCCTTGGAATTTCCGGGTCTTAACCAGAGTTCTTGGGGGTTTAATCCGCTTTCGAAGCCAGGGCTTAAGCCGGAGAGGTTTCCCGTTCAAAAACCATGACTGCTAAAGGAGCAATTTTGATCGTAATGGAATGGAGCCTTCCATTCCATTCGATTTCCTCGCTGTGGTGAACGCCATTGAGGTGGCCGCCAGCGCCCGAGTACGTTTTTTCGTCGCTGTTCAATACTTCTTTCCAAACGCCTTCTACGGGAACGCCGACGCGGAATTCGGGCCGGGATACGGGAGTAAAGTTACACACGACCAGGAGGGGGGACTGCCCCTCTTTATCTTTGCGCAAAAAGCTGAGGATGGAGTTGTTGGAATCCCCATGGTCGACCCACTCAAATCCGTCGCCGGAAAATTGCTGTTCATAGAGCGCCGGATGGGCCTTGTAAAATTCGTTGAGGCGGCGCACCCAGCGCTGCACCCCTTGATGGTAATCGTGCTGGGTAAGATCCCAGGCTAACCCCGATTCAATATTCCATTCGGTGGTTTGGGCAAACTCGCCGCCCATAAACAGCAACTTGCTCCCCGGATGGCCATACATGTACCCATACAGCAAGCGGAGATTGGCAAAGCGCTGCCACTCGTCGCCAGGCATTCGTCCAACCAGACTGCCTTTGCCGTGTACGACCTCGTCGTGGGAAAGCGGCAGCATGAAATTCTCCGTGAACGCATAGATCAGGCTGAACGTGATCTGGCCGTGGTGGTATTTCCGGTAAATTGGGTCGTTTTTGAAAAAATTCAGGGTGTCGTGCATCCACCCCATCATCCATTTTTGCCCAAAGCCCAGCCCACCGGCGTACGTCGGATGGGAGACCCCCGACCAGGCGGTGGATTCTTCTGCAATGGTTATCGCATCCGGGAATTCCTGGTATACGACTTCGTTGAACTCGCGCAGGAAGGAGATCGCTTCTATATTTTCTTTTCCGCCGTACTGGTTTGGAATCCACTGCCCTTCTTCCCGCGAATAATCCAGGTATAGCATGGAGGCCACCGCATCCACCCGTAGGCCATCGGCGTGAAACTGGTCGAGCCAGAACACCGCATTGGAAATCAGAAAATTCCGGACTTCGGTGCGTCCAAAATTGAAGATAGCGCTTTTCCAGTCGGGATGAAACCCCTTGCGCGGGTCGGCGTGCTCATAGAGGTACGTGCCGTCGAATTGCGCCAACCCGAAAGCATCGGTCGGAAAATGGGAAGGCACCCAATCCAGGATTACCCCAATGCCCGCCTGGTGAAACGCATCCACGAGGTACTTGAAATCCTGGGGCGTCCCAAGCCGGCTGGTCGTGGCAAAATACCCCGTCACCTGATACCCCCAGGAGGGATAATACGGGTGCTCCATCACCGGAAGCAACTCGACGTGGGTATAGCCCATCTCTTTGACGTAAGGAACCAACTCTTCCGCCAATTGGCGATACCCCAGCGACAGGGTCGTGCCCGGACGCTTTTTCCAGGAAGGCAAATGCACCTCGTATACCGAATAGGGCTGCGGTTTGCCTTCGAGGCTTTGACGCCGCTCCATCCAGGCAGCGTCTTGCCAGTGGTAATCCTGGTCCCAGACAATTGAAGCTGTGTTGGGCGGAATTTCCCAGAAAAACGCATAAGGGTCGCCTTTTTCCAGATGCCGCCCCTCAATCGTCTGAATATGGTATTTGTAGAGCTCTCCTTTCCCAATACCGGGAATAAACCCTTCCCAGATGCCCGATTCGTCCAGCCTGGGAAGAAGGGGATGGGACTGCTGATTCCAATGGTTAAAATTACCGACTACCGACACCTGCTGGGCATTGGGCGCCCAAACGGCAAAACAAACGCCGGTTTCGCCTTCTACATCTGCAATATGGCTTCCCATCTTTTCATAAATCCGGAAATGCTTCCCGGATTTGAAGAGGTAGATGTCGTATTCCGTGAAGAGGCTATGAGGGATTACTGGATTCATGGTTGAAAACTAAAAGGTGAAAAGGCTAAAAACAAAAATAGCCAGCTTGGAGGTCTTCACCGCCTAAAACCAAAATTAACGCATTTTTCAGGAATCTTTCCTTTTGTTTATCGAAGTAGGGAGAATTCTCCCGCCAAAACCACTTTTTTTCCGTTCAGGGTTGTTCCTTCGATTTTGTAGACATAGACCCCGCTGTTTTGGTCCTGTCCGCCCTGGGCGCCGTCCCAGCAGGCCTCTGCTCCGGCGCCAGAGAATACCAACGCGCCCCAGCGGCTATACACTTCGAGCTTGAGTTCCTGGAGGCAGTTGCTGTACGGACAAAACAGGTCGTTGATCTGATCGCCGTTGGGACTGAACGCATTGGGCACAAACACCGGACACTCGTCCGAAACCGTCACGTCGATGCAAGCTTCGGCCGCACATCCGTCTTTGACCGCCGTTACGCAATACGTGCCGCCAGCCTTTGGTTGAAGAACCGGGGCCGGACAATCTGCACAGCTCAATCCCTCCGCAGGAGTCCATGCATAGGTATCCGCACTGCCGCCCGCGTCGAGTTGCAGGCGTTCTCCCTGGGTAAGGGTTACTTGCCCGGGAAGGGAAACCGCCGGCAACGGTAGTACTTCCAGGCTGAAGGAAGCCGTATCGGAACAGCCCTCTGAATTGCTCACAACTACCTCGTAAACCGATGAAACCCCAGGCGAAACGGAAATCCGGGAGCTCGTGTTTCCGTTATTCCACCGGAACAAACTTCCCCCTGATGCCGTTAAGGTAACGCTGTTCCCCTGACAAACCTGGTTGCTGCCCTGGATCGAAGCAACAGGAAGGGGAGCTACCTGAATATGCACCTCGTCGGAAGCAGAACAATTATTGGAGTCTGTAAGCACAATGGTATAAACCGACGAAGCGCCTGGCGCCACGGAAATGCGCGCCAGGGAATCGCCGGTGGTCCAGGCATACCGGTAAGGGGCCGTGCCTCCTCCCGGAGTCGCCGCGAGGGTCGCTGTGGTTCCCTCGCAGATAGTCTGATCGCTCCCGGCGCTAACGGAAGGATTGACGACCACGCTCACCCCAACCCGATCCGTACCCGAACAGCCGTTGCTATCGGTCACGGTCAAAAAATAAGACGTGTTGGTCGCCGGGTTGATCGGGGCAGAAGCTATCGTAGCGCCGGAGCTCCACATAAACCGGTATGGAGGAGTTCCCCCGGTAGCGTTCCCGTTGAGGATCGCTCCTTTGCCGGAGCAAACCGAAAGATCGGGGCCGGCATCCACTGCCGGAGCTGAAATCACGGTTACGGTAACTGGGGTTCGAGCGGCGCTGACGGCGCATACGCTATCCTGAACGTAGTAGGTGCGGGTGGTCGCCAACGCGGATACTACAAGCGAATCGCCGGAAGCCAAAAGCCTTCCGCCGGTTGGCGCGTCGTACCAGGTCAGAACCCCCTCTCCGAGGGCCCGAAGCACGGTGTTCGCAGCTGGGCAGATGGAAAGCGCAGCGGAATCGGTCGCATTCACAGGGGCGGGCGGAGCGTAACAATTCGAGAATCTGGCAACCAGCAGATCCGATGTTCCGCCCCCAAACACTGGTTGATGGCCTTTGGCGTTGGCGATACCGGACGGGGACGCCGTCCAGCCTAAAAGATACGTGACCTGTGCGCTGTCTACAGCAATGCCATAGCCCCGGTCTTCGGCGTTTCCGCCGTAGTAAGAACCCCATTCCAGAATACCCGAAGCAGCGAATTTGGCCAAAAAAGCGTCGTTGGGCCCGCCCCCGTATGCTGTCTGGTGGGCGTCTGGAGTGGAAATTCCGTTTACCGAATTGGTGAACCCCGAAACAAACACCGCGCCGCTTCCGGCTGGGTCTGCCCGGATTCCATAGCCGGATTCATCCCCGTCGCCTCCGAAATACGTTCCCCAAAGCCGGACGCCGGAAGGGTCAAACTTGGCCACAAAAGCATCCCAAACGCCCCGCAAGGCCGGCTGGTGGGCCCCCGGCGTGGTATGGGCATTGCCGGAATTGACCGGTCCGGTCAGGTAGAGGTTGCCCGCAGCGTCCAGAGCGAAGCCATCCCCATACTCGTTGCCGGCGCCGCCGTAGTAGGTGCCCCATTGCAGCGCCCCATTGGCGCCGCCAAATTTGAGGATGAACGCGTCGGCATCTCCGCCGCCATAGGTCGTCTGGTACGTTCCGGCAGTCGCGATATTGGAAGTGGAAGAAGTCCACCCGGAGATCAGCACGTTGCCGGATGCGTCGGTCGCAGCCGAGAGGCCCAGGTCGAAGCCAATATCTCCGAAATACGTGCTCCAAAGCCTGGCCCCGCCAGGGTTGAATTTGGCTACAAACCCATCCAACTGCCCGGAATAACCAGGCTGGTGGCTGCCCATCGTGGCAACCCCGGCGGAAGACATGGTCCACCCTGTGATAAACACATTGCCAGCCCCGTCAATGACCAGGTCATTGCCAAACTCATAATCCGGTCCCCCAAAATAGGTCCCCCAGATCCGGGTCCCGTCGGGACGTAGTTTGACCACAAACACATCGGAATTTCCGGCATTGTAAAGCGTTTGAAAAGCGCCTGGCGTAGCAATACCGGTACCCGATTCCGTAGCGCCAACGGCGTAAACGTTCCCCTGAGCATCCACTTCAACCGACTGGCCGGACTCATTGCCGGTCCCTCCGTAGTAGGCGCCCCACACACGGGCGCCGGCGGCATTGAATTTGACGATCAGCGCATCCGTTCCGCCAGCGAAGGTTGTTTGATGCACGCCGGCAGTAGCCATATTTGAAGCGGATTGCGTCCTTCCTATCGCATAGGCGTTTTCCTGACCGTCCAGCGCCATTCCGCGCCCTTCGTCCATATCGCTGCCTCCGTAATAGGTACCCCAATCCAGATGCGGGGTTGGATCGATGACCAAAGGGCGGTCGACAACCCCATCCAGGTCCTGAAATCCAACCGAAAGGGTATTCGCAGCAACCGGGTCCGTCGCTACTTGCCGGTACTGAATACCCAGCGGTTGCCGGTTGTCTTGCCAAAAACTGGCCGGAATGCGCTCCGATAAATGGCCCAGGCTAAGCGTCAGGCGGATCTCATCGGGTGCGAACGCCACCTGAGAAGCCCCTGAGTAGGTCAGCCGGATATCCGAAAGTTTTGCGCCGGGTTTGAGCAGGAAATTGTATTCGACAGGCTTTTGGGGGTCGGGCCAGGCGATGAATTCCACATCGATGTGAGGGTAAACTTCCCGGTATACGATCTTCCGGTAATGGCTGACGCGGGCGCCGTCCGGGTTTCCGCCGGGCGGATAATACAGGAGGTAATCGGCAGCCCTATCCTGTGCGTCAATGCGCACATCCGGGTTTGCTCCGGCAAAGGCGACGTCAATCCGGTGGATCCGGAGGGTTCCTGTTGCAGAAGATGGTCTATGCCTCCCCTGCCCGGCTTCCGGAGCGCCATCGATCCGGTAGGCGTCATAGCTAAATCCATCCGTTCTCAATTGAACCTGGAGGCCGTTCCCCGAGGGGAGCAAAAAAAGGACTTCGGGATTCGGCTGGCCCCACTGATCCCTGAGTTGCCCTTTGTTTTCCAAAAAGCCATACGGGCTTTCCTGGGCTTGTAAGCCCAAAGAACAAAGGGTGAAAGCCAACGCAAAGGCCAGGAGGAGAACACGCATGCGGTGCATAACCATCGGGTTTTGGGAAAAAACTGGGTTAAACAGGTAAAGTCGCAACATTTAACGAGTTATGCAACGATTTGGGTATGTTGCAGAAGGAAACAAAAAAGGCGGAGGAAACCCGTAAGGTGTCCACCGCCTCTGGCCTCTGGCCATTGCTGCGAATCGCGTCAACTTAGCGCTTACCGCCTTTCAGCTCCGCCTGCAGCTTGTTCAGTTCTTCCCAATTGCCCTCGGCAGCCAGCTTGGCTTGCTGGGGCCAGGTGGTGGGATCGTGCATTTTGAAACGGCTCCCGGCAGCTTCCAGGATTTCCATCAGGAGGGACACATCCGCTTTCGCCAGATCGCCAAAGCTCGAAATACCCTTTGCTTCCAGAAGCGTTTGGATCTTCGGCCCGATGCCTTCGATCTTCTTGAGGTCGTCCTTGGCTGTTTTGGCGGTCTTTCCAGCTTTGGGGGCAGTTTTTTTCGCCGCAGGAGCTGCAGCAGGCGCTTCTTCGGTTTGTCCGCCTGCGCTGAATTCGTGTTCCATGAGCAGCACAACGGAGTTTTCAACTCCAAAATACGGAGAAGGAAGGTATGCATCGGCGTTCCAATCGTTCGCCCAATGATCATTGTCTACCAGGTAACGGAATTCGTAATTACGTCCAGTCATCAGTTCGGCGCTGGCTACGTACTCGTTTTTCTTGAGTTCCATGGCCAATCCGTTTTCCCAGTTCCAGTCGTTGAAATCGCCAACGACGCGTACTTCGGCGCCTCCTTCAACCGCCTCCACGGGCAGGCTGAACGTGACTTTACACACCGGTTTGCTTTTCAGATACTGTTTTTTCAGCATGTCATGAGGTGTTAATGGTTGAAAAATAAATCGATTAAAAATAGTTGGTGTATTTTCTACACTATGCCGCAAATATATAACAAAGATATTGCCTACCACACTGGTTTTCAATAAAAAAGGATTATGAAATTGTTAAGCGCAAAAAGGAGCGCCGGCGCAGGAATGGCAATTCAGCCGATTAAACAGACAAAAAAGAACCTTTTTGATCCGGCCAAAAAAGGATTTCAGGAGTTGCAGGAGTTTAGCGGAATTTTTTTAGGAATGGGCATGACAATTTTTTTTGCCGAAAAAGCCGCAAAAAAAAGCGTTAAGAAAACAAAACTGATTTTTCTTAAAGATATGGAAAAAAATGCTGAAGGTCAAGCCCTTGCCTGGGCTGTCTCAAAAAATTGTTTTACCCTTGGCCGCCAAAAAATATACCTGACGCGAAGTGGAGTTGTGTCATAAGACTAGAAGTCATCTCAAAACTATAGTATATGGCGTTCTCCCCCTTTGAAGGGGGTTAGGGGGATGAAACTTCCGGGATACTGGTGGAAAGGTTTCATCCCCCCGACCCCCTTCAAAGGGGGAAAGTGCTTCATCAGCCTTTGTGAGCCATGGGGTTAAGGAATACCCCCAACACATTGGAAAGGGTTTTGAGATAACATCTAATCTTTGCCCCCGGCATGAAATTTTATTTTCTTTTTTGGCTTCTTTGGGCAAAAACGGTCTTTTGAGATAGCCCCCTGGAGAAGGTTTCGAAACCCAACCCTCTCCAACGTCAGTATAAATTAAAATTTCACACCGGGGCAAGGATCGGCCTCCCGAGACAGCGCCCTTTTTCTCCAAATGCGCTGGTAATGCCCCCATATTTTGCGTATCTTAAAGGGTTTTAATTCCGCATGATTTATTCACGCCGCTAAAACCCTTGTACCTATGAAAACGCAATGGAATACCCGCCTTCAAAGGGTTCTCCTTTATGGCGCACGGTGGTTTTTACCCGGTTTGTGCTTTATTGCAATGGCCCAGGCGCAGGAGCCGGTTCAAACCATACGGGGTCTCGTACTCGACAAAGACACCCGCCAGCCCCTGATTGGAGCGACGGTACAATTGATGAACGTGGAACAGCCGGTGGGCGCCGTCACGGACGCAGACGGGCGCTTCGAACTGAACGCGGTTCCGGTTGGAAGGCATCAGCTGGAGTGCCAGTACCTGGGCTACGAAACGTACGTTTCCGATAACGTAATCCTCAATTCGGCCAAAGAACTGGATCTGACCATCGAACTGGTAGAAACCGGGGTGATGGTCGAAGAAGTGGTCGTCCGTGCCCGGAAACTGGGCAATGAACCCCTCAACGAACTGGCTATCGTCAGCACCCGCTCCTTCTCTGCCGAAGAGACCCAGCGCTACGCCGCCAGCGCCAACGACCCCAGCCGCATGGCGGTAGGCTTTCCGGAGTGCAGCCGGCCCGCGACAACCGGAGCGATATCAACGTCCGGGGAAACGCCAACTTCGGCGTCTTGTGGCGCCTGGAAGGCGTAGACATTCTCAACCCCAACCACTTCGCCCGTAAAGGTTCCTCCGGCGGTGGGATTACCATTTTCAGCGTCGGCATGCTCAGCAATTCCGACTTCTCTTCCGGCGCCTTCCCTGCCGATTACGGCAATGCCCTTTCCGGCGTATTCGACATGAAATTCCGGGTCGGCAACAAACAGAAACGGGAATATACCCTTCGGGCCGGTATGATCGGACTTGACTTTGCTACGGAAGGACCGATCGTCAAAGGCCGGAGTTCCTACCTCGTCAACTACCGCTACTCTACCCTGGGCATTCTGGATGCCATGGATATCCGCCTGGTGAGCGAACGGGAAAGCAACCGGTTTCAGGACCTTTCCTTCAAACTGCACTTTAACAGCGAGGACTACAAACACGCGTTCTCCTTGTGGGGCATCGGCGGGATGAGCGATGAGTTCAACGAAGCCGTGGAAGGCGCGGAAAACTGGAAATCCTATTCCGATTACCTGACCCGCGACTTCGACACCGATATGGGCGCTGTGGGCGCGAATTACACGTATCTGGTGAACGACCATTCCTTCCTCTCCGTCAATATGGCGCTCACCGGCCAGCACATCCTTTTCCGGAACGATACCCTGAGTCCCTCCCTGAGCCCTACCGTAGTCAACGACGAAGACTACCGTCAGGGGCAGTTCACCGTGCACACCTTATATTCGCTCAAGTTGAGCAATCAGGCGACGCTCCGCAGCGGGGTCATCGGAACCCGCCTGGGATACGATCTATTCCGGAAATACCTGCTGGAAGGCGCCTACAAAACCTTTCTCGACGAAGAGGGCAATTCCTGGCAGGGACAAGCCTACAGCACCCTTCGGTGGAAACCCGCTCCGCGTTGGAATATCAACCTGGGGCTGCATGGGCTATACTTTGCCCTCAACGAAACCTCTTCGATCGAACCGCGCCTCGGCGTCCGGTACCAGGCTTCGGCTACCAGCCACCTGAGCCTCGCCTATGGGTTGCACAGCAAGGTGCTGCCGCTGGGCAACTATTTCACCCGGGTAGAGCAAAATGGAGCGATCCAGTACCCAAACCGACAGCTCGGCCTCCTGAAATCCCATCACTTCGTATTCGCAGTGGAGCAGATCCTTTCCAAGCTGTATCGCCTGCGGGTGGAGGCCTATCTCCAGGCCCTGGAGGATGTGCCGGTCAGCACGAACGCCAACAGCACCTATTCCATGATCAACCTGGTCGACGGGTTTGCATACCGCCCATTGGAAAGCTCGGGAACCGGCCGGAATATCGGCATAGACCTGATCCTGGAAAAAGTCTTCTCCAACGGCACGTTTTTCCTCAGTTCCCTTTCGCTCCTGAAATCGACCTACGTGCCGCTGAACGGCAAACGCTACCCAACCAACTTCGACACCGGGTTGAGTTTTAATTTCCTGGGAGGAAAAGAATGGGATCTGGGACAGGGAAAAACGCTCCAAACCGGTTTGCGCATCCTCTACAACCAGGGGCAGCGCCTGACGCCTTTGGCTACCCCTGCAGGGCCCGACCCCTACGACCCCGAAACGCCCCGCGTCAATGAAAGCCTGGCCTTCCAGGACCGCGTACCGGCTTATTTCCGCCCCGACTTGCGGATTGCCTACCGGCGCGACAAGCCCAATACCGCCTGGATGCTGGCCCTTGACATTCAAAACGCCATCGCCCGGAAAAACATCGACGGACTGACGCGCGATTTCGATCCCGATCTCGGAAAATGGATCTACCGCGAACAGTCCAGCCTCGTTCCTGTATTGAGTTATCAGATCGATTTTTAGGAAGAAAATTTATAAAACAAAGAAGATCAGTTTGACGCCGTTCGTCGACGGGGAGCTGTCGTTAGGATTTTTTCAGGTCAAGGATTAAACAATCCGCTTGTCCAGACATTTCATTGTGGTCATTTTTGTCACAGAAAAGTCAAGTCTTGTCATTAAACCAATCGACCACAATGAAATCCCTGATTATCACCCTTTTTGCTTTCCTATCCCTAAACGTGCTCAACGCCCAGCGCCCTGAAGGCGCCGGGGGCCCTCCTACGGGCATGCCCCAGGCCGGCATCACTGGCCGTATTTCCGGAACCATCCTGGATTCGAACGACAATACGCCGATCGAATTCGCTACCGTCGTTCTGATCGATGAAAAAACCCAGCAGCAACGCGGCGGGGTTGTTACCGATGAAAAAGGCCAGTTCAAGTTCCCGGCTGTAAAGTTGGGAAAATACCAATTGCAGGTCTCCTTTATCGGATACCAGTCGAAACAAGTCACCGCGATCGAGCTCACCCCTAAAAATCCCGATTACGAAGCAGGCAAACTGCAATTAGTAGGGGAAGGGATCGACCTGGCGGCAGTAGAAGTGAAAGGCGAAGCCGGAACCTACGAAAACCGGATCGACAAGCTCGTATACAACGCAGAGAAAGACGTGAACACCTCCATCGGCGACGCCACCGATGTGCTCCAGCGCGTGCCCATGCTGGCGGTAGATGCCGAAGGCAACCTTTCCCTCCGGGGTTCTTCCCAGGTGCAGGTGCTCATCAACGGCCGCCCCTCGGGGATCTTTGCCGCCAATCCGGCGGATGCCCTGCGCACCATCCCGGCGGATCAGATCAAGAGCGTGGAGGTTATCACTGCTCCCACGGCTCGGTTTGACGGCGAAGGCTCTGCCGGTATCGTCAATATCATCACCAAGAAAAGATCCGCAGAAGGCTTTACTGGGTCGGTTGGAGGATCGGTTGGGACCCGCAGCGGCAATTCCAACGTCAGCCTTAACCTCGTTCGGGGCCGGTTTGGGCTGAACTTCAGCGGCGGCGGATGGTT
This sequence comes from Haliscomenobacter sp., assembly GCA_016713275.1. Classification (GTDB taxonomy): domain Bacteria; phylum Bacteroidota; class Bacteroidia; order Chitinophagales; family Saprospiraceae; genus JADJPL01. The sequence goes on along the minus strand of JADJPL010000003.1, from coordinate 189,250 downwards.
CTCCTACTCCAGGCCATCGGAAACCACCTTCGTCCGCGAAGACTACATCGACAACCAGACCCGTACCCTGAACCAATTCAGCACCGGCGACGGCAACTTTTTTGGGCCGCGCGCTACGCTGGGCGCCAACTACGACTTCAACGCCTTTAATAGCGTAAGTACCTCCTTCTCCCTTCGTGCCTTCGGGAGAAAACAGGAAAACACCACGGCGTCCGTTTTCAACGACCCCATTAACAGCATCAATCAGGATTACGACCGGGTATCCAACAGCAAATCCGTCAATGGAGGGTTCGATTGGACGACCGACTACCGCCGGACGTTCAAAAACCGGAGCAGGAGCTTTCTTTCGCCATCCAGATCAACGGCGACGCCAGCCTGCAGGAAAACCAGGTGCTCCAGCAAGGAAGCGACGCCTCGCTGTATCGCAACGAAAAGAACGACAACGACGGCTTGAATGTAGAAACGACCCTTCAGGCCGATTACGTCCATCCGTTTTCTAAGGCGATCAAAATGGAAACCGGAGCGAAAGCCATCGTCCGGAAAATCGAAAGCGATTTCAGCTATAATGTATTTGACCAATTGTCCGGGCTGTACCTCACCGACTTCACCCGCTCCGACGTACTCAACTACGAGCAGGATGTATTGGCCGGGTATTTGTCCTTTAATATTGCGCTGGGTAAAAACTACGGCATGGTTATCGGAAGCCGGTACGAGCACACCACCATCGATGGGAATTTCAACACCAACGAAACAACCTTCAATTTCGACTACGACAACTTGCTCCCGAGCATCATCTTCAGCCGCAAACTGAACCAGTTCTCCAACCTGCGCGTCAGCTTTAGCCAGCGCATCCAGCGGCCAAGCCTGCGGTTCATCAACCCCTATATCCCGCTGGAGGATCCCAGAGATATTACCGTCGGCAACCCCCAACTGCTCCCGGAAACCACCAACGCCTACGAACTCGGGTACAACACGTTCGTCAAAGGCGTGGTCTTTAACGCATCGCTTTTCCTCCGGCATACCAACGACGTGATCGAGAACTATCTCGAAATCGACGACCTCGGAACCTCGATTACTACCTATCAGAACATCGGAACCAACTATACCTATGGCTTGGACTTCTTTTCCTCTGTCAACCTGAAAGATAAGCTCAATATCCGTGGCGGTTTAAACGTAGCCAATTACTATACAGAGGCAACGATCAACGGGACCCGCCTCAGCAACAACGGCCTTCAGTACCGCGGGAACTTCAATATCAGCTATGCTTTCCCCAAAAACCTGCGCGTGGAAGTATCCGGGTTCTACAACTCACCCCGTTACAGCCTGCAGGGGTACCGCGCTTCCCACACCCGCTACAGCATCGGTATCCGCAAGGACTTTGCGAATAAAAAAGCCAGCCTGGGTTTTGTGGTCGATCAGCCTTTCCGCAAATACCTCAAGTTTCCCAACCGCCTGGAAGGCCCCACCTTCTTCCAGGAAAGCAGCTATACCATTGCCCAGCGTTCGTTTGGGCTGAGCTTTAACTACCGGTTCGGGCAGCTCGACTTCACCGGGGCTCGCCGCGAGCGCCGCAGCAAGATCAATAACTCCGACCTCAAAGACGGAGGAGATAACAGCTTCTAAGCTGTAACAGGCACATAAAATGAAATGGGGACGCCCCGACGGATGTTGTCGGGGCGTCCCCATTTTCATTTTATGCCAGCCCCCTTTCAGGAAACGTCAAACGACTTGACGGGAGGGGTAGGCTGGTCCTCAGACTCCGTTTTTCCATGAGGAGTCACCAGCACTTTGTAGAAAAAATAAGAGGTCGCGCTCGTAACGATGATTAAGGCGCTAAGCCACATAATTAAAGCGGTTGGATTCATAAGACTTTCTATTTTTCCAGGGGCTTTCTCAAAACACGGTTCTGCCCCTGGCAGCTAAAAAATGTTTTCTTGAGGCTGTATCAAAAGCCTGTTTTTGCCCATGAAGCCCAAAACAGGCTTTTGATACAGCTCCAAGAAAAAAAATTCATACCGGAGGCAAAGAACGGTCTTCGAGACAGTCTCCCTCCGGTGAAAAAATCGGTTTGCTTAAGCCTCTGCATTCGTAAAGCGGCCTTCGCGCATCCGCTTCCGGTAAGCGATGGCAACCGCTACGGCAATGCTAACCCACATGCCCAGCAAGGCAAAACGAGAAATATTTTTGAAGAAGATCGTCTTCTTCAGGGTGCTGATGGTCGTTTCATCCGTTGCGGTAGCTAATTGTTCATGGATTGCCGTGTTGTTGATCGTGTCCATAATGGAAGGCAAACTGCCGATGAACACGGCGCCCAGGATCACGGGAGTCACGTATTTGATCACATATTTGAACACGATGGGCACCTTGATATCGGCCCCCATGGTGATCTCCTTCCACCCCCGGTTGATTCCAAAAATCCAGGCGAACAAAATGGTCTCAAACAAGGCAAAAATCACCAGCGACACCGTGCCCGCCCAATAGTCGTATTCGTCAAATACGCCGTAATTGAAGAACACGACGGTCGGCAAGCCCAGGATAAGAATCAAAGCGCCAAACAGCCAGGCTGAGTTTTCGCGCTTCCAGCCAAACTCATCCCGCATGAAGCCCATGATTGGCGTGCCCATCGCCAGAGAAGACGTGATACCGGCGAAGAAAAGTAAACCAAACCACATGACCCCTGCAAGTACGGCCAGAATAGGCCCCATTGCTGGAACAAATACGGAAGCGTGCGGAATCCAAGACCCAGACCGCCCGCCTTATTGACCAGTTCGATCATGCCGTCTACGCCGAAATAGCCCACCGTGATGGGAATGACAATAGCGCCGCCGAGGACCACTTCCACGAACTCGTTCATCCAACCAGCCGACATGGCGTTCAGGGCCACGTCGTCGCGCGAACGCAGATACGAGGCATAGCATTGGATACTCCCCATGCCCACCGACAAGGTAAAGAAGATCTGCCCGGCGGCGGCCAGCCAGACTTTCGGTTCCCAGATCGTGCTGAAATTGGGCGTCCAGAGGAAGTTTAAGCCTTCCGTGCCGGAGAAAATGGCGCCGTCGTGATCAGCTTTCAGCGTAATCCCCCGGATAGCCAGAATGACGCCAAATGCGATGAGCAACGGCATCCCGACTTTGGCTACTTTTTCCACTCCCCCACTCAGGCCACGGGAAAGGATCCAGGTGTTCAACGCAAGGCAGGTGAGCCAGAAGATGATCGGTTGCGCCGAATTCAGACTGGTGTAGTCCCCAAAAATTGGGCCACCTGATCGCTGCTTTGACCGGTAAATGCTCCGGCGATCGAGTGCCAGACGTAGCCCAGCGCCCAGCTTTCCAGATAGCAGTAATAGGCCGCTACCGCCAGATTGGTGAAAATCCCGAACACGCCGATATACTTCCAGAACGCAAATTTGGACATGGAATCCAGGATAAATGGCGTACTATGGTGCCCATGACGGCCCCCGAAACGGCCCATGGACCATTCGACAAACAACAGGGGGATCCCCATCAGAAGGAAACCGACCAGATAGGGAATGATAAAGGTACCGCCGCCGTTTTGGATCGCCTGTACCGGAAAACGCAGGAAGTTTCCTAACCCTACCGCGTTCCCGGCCATAGCGAGAACCAACCCAACGCGCGAGCCCCAGTTTTCTTGTTGACTTGACATAAACTCAGGTTGACATAGTGATGAAATGGTATTCGCGCAAAATCCGCGCTAACAGCGGATTAAGGTATAACTTATCTGTTTTTTGTCAAAACTTTTTTCGGTTCTCTCCCCTCCCTGCAAAAGTCTGTTGCGTAGTTATTCCCTCCCAAGCCATTTCCGATTTCGTTTTCGACGATCTACTTAATTGGGCCTAAGCCGTTTAATATTCGGCTTTCAAAAAAAAACAATATCTCCGAATCCGCCAAGAAGAAACAAAAAATCCAAAAATTCTCCTGGTCTCCTGCCTTGGAGAATTTTTTCTCCAACAATATGCTTCCCTTTTCCTATATTGAACTCAAATGCATTGAATCGTGCCTTCTATCTGGAACAAAGACCTCGAACGCGTCCTCCTGTTGCGGGAATTGCTCCGCCAGGCATGGCAGAAAGCCCTGAACGAGGAGCTTGGGGAAACCCCAGGCGTCCAGAAGACCCAGCGTTTCATCGAAGCCATCTCCGGGTTCATGGGCGGAGCGCTTTTTAAAGAGCAGGTGGAGCGCAACAAAGGGTTGGAAGACAATATACAGGCCGTTATGCGGGTGAAAATCGCCAACCCGCCCAGACCCAACATCGTCTACGCGCTTGCCTGTTACCTGTACGATGCCCCGCCCGCCGATTTTGACCAGTGGAACGAACGGACCTGGCAGGACCTGGCCTTTTGGGAACGGTTTTCGGAAGCTACCCTCCCTTCTATTTGCGCCCAGTTGCAATCCGAGATGGAACAATCCCCGGCTGCTGCTCCTTCCGACGCGGCGCCGCCATCTGGTTTGGACGATCCGCCTCTAACCTTCCGGCTCTGGGGCATCGACCTGTTTTCCCTTCAGCAAGCCGTGCCTGCGTTTATTCTGGCCTATCTGGCCATCCTGGCGCTGGGTTTTTTCTCCTCCCTGTATCTGTCGCCAGTCCCGCTACCCAATGCAGAAGCCCTCCCCAGCCGGGCAACGATTGGAGTCGAACTGGCCCTGTCGGCTATTCAGGTGATCCTGCTCCCCACCTTGTTGTTCCTGATCTATTTCGCCGAAGGCACGGAAGAAAAGATCCGTGCGCTTGCCCCGGGCATCGTACGCCAAACCATGGAACAATTCCGCGTCGGCTGGGTCGGCTTCTGGATCAGCATGTGCTTCCTCTACCTGTGGCTGACGCTGAAGTGGGGTTTTTTACTCTGGGCCTACGATTCGGAACAAGTCGTCCAACGGTTCTACCAATTGTCCTGGATCTTTTCCGATCTGATCAACCTCTCCGGCGGGTTTTTCCTGTATTATATGTTCTATATCCTGGATACGCCCAGCATTGCCTATCCCAGCATTCCGGCCCGCAACCGAAGCTTTATCCGGACCCTGCGCGTGGTAATCGCCCTTGGTCTTGCCCTGTTTGCGGGCGCCGTGGCCGAACGCCTGCTAGGCGGCGCCTTTTTCGTTTTCGCCCTGTCGGTATTTCATGCGGTCGGCGCAGCCATGTTCGTCAGCCGCCTGAGTTCCCACGTGTTCCGCTTCCACCGGTGGGTGCTTCCTTTGCTTTTCCTCTACGCCGCTATCCAGGCCGGGTGGCCGGCCATCAGCCGGCTTGGCCCCGGCCATACCACGCTTGGCATCGCCATCGTGCTGCTGGCCCTTATCCTGAAAGGAATCCTCATGTGGGATGTCAGTTACAAGATCCGAAAAGACGATTTTGCCGGATACATCACGACGATGAACGCCGTCTTTTCCAGTAAGCGGCGAAGTGGCGGGGTAACGAAGTAACGAGGTAACGAAGTGGCCGCCCAAGGGCAAAAGGAAAAAATCAAGCCCGGCGAAGTGCAAGGGCCCGAAGCAGCAAAACCAGTCCGATGGCAAACCATATCGTCAGCGCAAAGATCGACGTGCGCATGCTGCCGGTGAGGTTGTCGAGGTAGCCGAACATCACCAGGCCGAACATCATGGCCACCTTTTCGCAAACATCAAAAAAGCCGAAATACCCGGCATTGTTTTCCGTCTTGGGGATGAGTTTGGCGTAGGTCGACCGCGACAGGCTCTGGATGCCCCCCATGACCAACCCAATGAATACGGCAGTAATGAAAAAATGCGCATGCGTTTTGATCTGCAGCGCGCCGATGCAAATGCCGATCCACACGCATACGGCCAGGATCAGGGCAGGCAGGTTGCCCATCCGTTTGGACAAGGCCGCAAACAGGAATGCGCCCGCGATGCCCACGTACTCCAGGCTCAGCACCGTGATGATCAAAGCCGTTACGGGCAGGCCCACCTCTTTTTCTCCAAACGAAGCGGCCATGAACATGACCGTCTGCACGCCCATAATGTAGAAAAAGAAACTGAGCAGAAACGTGCGCAGCAAAGGTTCTTGCTGTAACCGGCGCCACACCTTGCCTAGTTCCTGGTATCCGTGGAGCAGGAAATGGCCTTCCGGCTTGCGGACATAGAGGCCCCGCGGCAGGCGGGCAAAAGGGATCTGGGCAAAGCCCAGCCACCAGAGTCCGGTCAGGAAGAACGACAAGCGGGGAAGCAGGGTATCGTCGGTCACCCCCAGCGCTTTCTGGTTGAGGATGGCCGCCAGGTTGAGCAAAAGGAGCGTCGACGCCCCGATATACCCGTAGGCGTAGCCCCGGGCGCTGACCTGGTCCTGCCTCGCCTCCGAAGCAATGGCAGGTAAAAAAGAGTTGTAGAACACGATGCTCCCCGAGTACCCGATGGTGGCCAGCATCAGCGCGGCCAGGCCCAGCGCCAGGTTCGGGCCGGTAAAAAAAAACAGGCTCATGCAGGCCAAAGCGCCCACGTAGCAGAAAAACTTCATGTACGACTTGTGGTTGCCCCCGTAATCTGACATCGATGACAACAGGGGCGATACCAGCGCTACTACCCCAAAAGACAATCCCAGCGTCACAGAGTACAGCCCCGTATTCTCTACCTCCAACCCCATAAACGTCATCCTGCCCGACCCATTGACCCGCGTTACCTCGTTATAATACGCCGGAAAAATCGCCGAACTCACCACCAGCGAATACGAAGAATTGGCCCAGTCGTACATCGCCCAAGACCGGATCGTGCGGGGATCGTCTTTTTGCAGCGCAGGTGTTTGCATACATAGCGGTTTGGGGCAAAGATAGGGATTAAAAGTTGCGAAGTTGCGGGGTTGCGAAGTTGCGGGGTTGCGAAGTTGCGGGGAGGGCGGGGTGAAGTTGCAGTAGGGGAAGCAGGGAAGCGGGGAGCAAATTTCGATCAGGGCGCCTAAACCCCTAATCGCCCAAACGCCTAAACGATACCCCGACCGGCGTTTTTTGATTCGAGGTTTAGTTTTAACCTACGAAAACATTCGTATTTTGTTCGAAAATTACCCGAATGAAAACCATCCACCTCCTTTTTCTGATGGCCGTATGGACGGCCGGAGTAGTGAACGCCCAAACCTCGCCGGCTTCCGGTCCAGTTGCGGGGGTGGAAACGTTTTTGCAAAAAGTAGCGCAAAGCGGCTATGCGGGGTCGGTGCTGGTCGCCTCGGAAGGCCGGGTGCTGGTCGATAAAGGGTACGGCATGGCCGACCGGGAAGCAAAACGGCCCCAGACGGCGGAGACGGTTTTTTCCGTGGGGTCCATCACCAAGCAGTTTACGGCGGCGGCGATCCTCAAGCTGGAGGAGCAGGGCAAGTTGTCGGTCGGAGACCGGCTCTCCAAATACCTTACTGGCGTGCCCTCCGGCAAGGACGGCATCACCCTCCACCATCTGCTGACGCACGGGGCGGGTTTCCCCGGAGCCATCGGCGACGATTACGACACGGTCTCCACGAGCGGCTTTCTTGCGCTGGCCATGAGCCAGCCCTTGTTGTATGAGCCGGGCACGGGATACGAATATTCCAACGTGGGGTACAGCCTGCTGGGCATGGTGATCGAGCAGGTTTCGGGCATGGGGTACGAAGCCTTCCTTCGCAAACACCTCTTCCTACCGGCGGGCATGACCCGTACGGGCTATCAGGCGCCGGGCTTTTCGCCGGGCGAGCTTGCCGTAGGCTACCGCGACGGGGAGCGCTGGGGCACGGCCCTCGACCGCCCCTGGGCCCAGGAAGGCCCCGGCTGGCACCTGCGCGCCAACGGCGGCATCCTTTCGACCGCGGCTGATATGCGCCGCTGGTACCTGGCCCTGAAAAACCGCACCGTACTCTCCGACGCCTCCATCCGTAAGCTGTGGGCGCCCCACCGCAAGGAAGGCGCAGCCCCAAGCTTTTACGGCTACGGCTGGGTAGTGGAAGACATCGGCGGCGACACCCTCATCTGGCACAACGGCGGCAACGGCGTCTACAACGCCTATATGGGCTTCGTGCCCACGAAAGACCTGCTGGTGGTGGTGTCGAGTAACTCCAACGACCAAATCTCCGACGATATCGCTATGCGCATCCAGGCCTTGCTGTCGGGCGGGTCCCCTACCCTTTCCGACCCGGAAGCCGCGCGCTGGACCGGGACCTATGCCCTACCCTCCGGCGCGGCCCTGCGCGTACGCTTCGACGCCTACGACCGCCTCCAGGCCGAATTCGACGATCCCGCCCTGCTGCTCCTCCTCAGCGGCGACGGCACGGAGACCCCCGAAAACACCCAGGCAGCGGCTCAGCGCAGCTTGGCCATCGCGGAGGGCATCTTCCGGGGCGACTTCGCACCCCTGGCCCAAGCCTCCGGCGAACCCACAGAGGAAGTAGCCCAACGCGCAGAGCCCTACTGGAAACAGCAGCAGGAACGCCGCGGGGCCTTCGTCAAAGCCACCCATATCGGAACGGTGTCGCGCCGCCAGGGCCGCTTCAAACTCAGCACCCTGCGCATCGACTTCGTCCGCCAGCCCCTATATATGCAATACGTCTGGGATGGGGACCAACTCTTCGACCGCCGCGAATACGACGCCCTGCGCAAAGACATGGAGTATCAAGGCGGCGGGGCCTTCTTCGCACCCGCCAACGGTCTACGCGCCCGCTTTGAAGAAAGCGCCGGTAAAACCACCCTTGTACTGGAAGGGCCTTCTGTTAAAGGCGTGGTTGAGGCGTTGAAGCGTTAAGGAGCAGGAACAGGGAAAGCAGATTTCGATCACAGGCCCTATGCCTTACGCCTTAACGCCTAAACGCCCTAACCCTAACGGTCGACGGGTCTCCCCGGCATTGCAAAATCTTCAAGAAGGAGGCAAAAACCGAATGCCTTTTTAAATGTAATCAACAAAAAAGCCACATCATTGACATTTTTGAAAATTTTATAATTTTTTATAAAAAATTTGTAAAGAATAGGGGCTGCTTCTATATTTGTATCATCAACAGCGGCGAAAAGACGCCCTGCAAAACAAACAATGTGAGGTGATGAAACAGGCAGCCATGCCCCCTTGTCTCGGGGGTGGGGACCCCGGCTTCGGCTGGGACCTGGATAAACACGGAATAAGCCAAAGCGACCTCGCTTGGCAACACCAAGCGAAGCCGGCTCCTGACTGGGGTTGACCACCGCAAAATTTGTTCCGATGCTAACTTCCCCTTGAAGGTTCGAATCCTTCCCTTACAGCAACTCCTTTCCCCTGGAAGCCCCCGGCAGCGCTTTGCTGCCGGGGGCTTTGTATTTTCTACGGCTCGCCCGCCTTCGGCAACGGTCGCGAAGTGGCGTGAATGCGGGTGCCCAAGGAATCCAGCGCCATTTCCCAAAGGGCTTCGTAGGGGATGACCTCGATTTGATGGCCCTGATTGGCATATTCCAAAGGGTGTTTGCGCAACAATTCCGAATATTTGGCAGCCCGGCGGGACACGGCCACGCGATGAAACCCCGCCTGGGGAATACACAGCAACATTTTAATAAACAAGCTGCTGCGATACGTGTCGTCTTTGCGCAAATACCGCGTACAATACTTTTCAATGGAATCTATGCGCAGGACCGCCAAATCGTAGCGCTGCTGGGCAATGGTGAATAAGATTTGTACGATTAGGATGGGAATATTCATCCCCTTTTTGTCTTTCGAATAAATGGGGACCTCATTGAGAAATTTGGCAATTCGGAAATTGAATGCCTTTTCTGACGGGGAGGGAATCCTTCCGGTGTAAAGAAGATACAGCAGATACGCTTCCGATATTTTCCAGGTCTCCGCATTTACTGGATCAAGCCGTCTGAATGCCGGGTGAGCGCTCGCTTGTTCAAATACCCTGAGGGCTTCTTCGTAATCCCCCGAGTGAAAGCTGAAAAAAACGGCAAGTTGTCTGTTTTTAAACCAGTTAAAGGAACCCTGTTCGTCGTAAATCAGGTAGGCTTCCGCCAGGCGTTTGCCTTCTTCAAACTCCTTTAACTGAGCGAGGCATACAATCTTTTGAAAATAAAAGAACGCATTATGTGATTGGGGATAGAACGTTTTGGCTTGCAACGCGGACAAGGCTTCGTTGCACACCCCGATAGTGGTCCGATAGTCATTCCGGCACATATAAGAGGCCACCTTGATCTGGTAAAAGAACCGAAGCAGGCGATGGGATTGATAAGATTGAACCAAAGGCTCCAACTCCTGAACATATTTTTCGCTTTTCGCTCCAACTTCAGGTTGGGTTGCCTGGCTTTCCGCATAGTGCCTAACGATGTCAAAATAATATTCCTCTGCTTTCAGTTCGGAAGCCTGCACTCCCGCATAATAATTGACGAGTTCATTGAACTGCTCATGTTTTTTGGCGTTTGGGAACCGGGTGGCATAGGCAGCCCTCAGCATTCTGGCGATATTCAACGAAATATCAGAAAATTCAAAGGCCTGCGACTGCTTCAATATTCGGTGCGCCAGCTCCACGGCGACCTTGGCAACTCCATTCTTGAACAAAATCTGGGTTGCCGACCATTCTTTCCAGCACGTTAAATAAGCACGGTCCGATTCGGAGTATTTTGGCTGTTTCAGATCGAGAAAGAAAACGGTGTTGATCAGCCTGGACTTCAATTTTGTTTTCAACTTGCGGTACAGGATATCGGAAGGCGAAACACGGAAAAACATATCGGCGGCTTCTTCATCTGTATCCAGCTCGCCAGAAGCAATCTTCTGATAAAACTGATGGACCAGCGTTTTTTTCCTTCCTGATGGTACCCCAAAACTTCAATAGACTTGACTTTATTGCGGTCAATAAATTGAATGAGTTCTTTCAACGAATCCATACCAGTTTATTTTTCTATTAGGGATTTAAGCCCGCGCTTTTTACATGAAAGGAAAATAAAAAACATTCTGGAAATAACTAAAAAATCAAACTAAAATTTCTTCCCTGGAACTAAAGGGCGCAGAAAGACCTGCCCATTCCAGGCAGATCTTCTGCTTCCCGAAAAGCACCCGTAACTCATATCGTATTATTTCCTTTCCCCCTGAGCTTCCTCTGCCCCTACCTCCTTTACCCTCTACTCCTACATCCCCTCCATCCTTTACCTCCTTCACACCCTCTACCTCCTCTACATCCTCTACCTCCTCTACATCCACTACATCCACTACATCCTCTACCTCCTCTACCCCTCTTTCTCCTGGCTCCAACTCATCGAAGCCAGCCTAAATACGACGACATAATGCGTTTCCAATTCGGTTATGGGATACTCCCCGGGCAACACGACCACTTGCCGATCGAAGAGAAGGCTGGTTCCAACCAAAGATGGCACCCAATAAGGCCGTTGAATTTGAATGAACCCGGAAATCAAAGACTGAACCGCGAAATGGCCTACCCCTGCTTTGGGAAGATAAACGCCCAGAGCATTCGACCCGGCTTTATAAAACAGCGCTCTGGCTGCTATAGCCCCCTGCGCTTCTTCTTCAGTCAAAATGGCAATATCCCGAACGTCTTTGGCTTTCCCAAACAGGATATCCCGGCCACACCTAAACAGTTGGAGCATACCTGGGAATGCCCGCTGCCCGATTTGGGGCATATGAAAAAATTGGCGCGATTCGTTTTTTTCCTTTTCCATAATTGAGATTGCTTATCCCAAATTTAGCGGATCGCTCTGCTTCCTTCCAAAGACTAGGTCCGAGCCCCGGTTCCCTCCAAGAAACTTTGGCTTTTTCTTCAGAAAAAGAAATTAAATCGTTGAATTTCAAAAACTTAACCCCTTCGATTTATCCAAAACGACACTGGGTCTGTGCGTAATCCAACGCACAGACCCAGTATTTTCTTAAAAAAAAGTGGCCCCGCTTCTACTTCACCTTCTCATACACTCCCCCCAGGGTATTAGAGGGCGAGGTGACACAGAAGAGCTGGAGGGCGTCGGTGGGGTTTTCGCTTCCGCCGCCTTCGGCGCCGACGATGAGTTCGCCGGTGGGCATAAAGCGGAGGGTGAGGAAGGTGGGATCGGTAGATTCGGGGTTGAGGGGCACCTGCACGTAGCCGTTGCGGTGGTCGCCCAAGCCTTTGAAGTTGCAGCCCACTCCGGTCATGGGGTCTTTGGCGCTGGAGAAGACGACTTCAAGTTTATTGCCGGCGACGGCCTGGACGGTCACTTTTTTCCAGAAGCCTTTGTCGGGGTAGTTGGCGTCGGCGAATTCGCCCACGAACTCGGCCGCTTCGGCGTCGCGGTACACCGGCGCTTCGGGCTGGGTGGAGGTGGTCAGGTCGGAGGCGTCGGAGGCTTTTTTGTCGTTCTTGCAGGAGGCGCTCAGGAGTGCCAGGCACAGAAGGCCGGCGGCGAAGGCAGTATGTTTCATGGTTTTGTCGATTTTGGGCGCAAAATACAAACTTTTGAATTTGCGGGGGCCGAAAAAAACCGCCTCCCGGGGCTGAGGCCGGGATGGCGGTCAATCGGGTAAATCCCTCACAATTGGTTATTTTCCGCGCTGAAAATCCTGGTAGAACACGCGCTCCGGCGTGCGCACCACGAAGGTATAGTCACCGTCTTCGAGGTGGCTCACGTTGTAGCGGCGGCCCAGGGCGACCACATTGGGAATCACGTCTTCGTAGACCAACTCGCCTTCGCGCGTCAGAATCGACACGCGCACGGTGGCTACCTGGCGGTTGAGGAGGTTGATCTCCACCGCGTCTTCCTGCAACCGGATCTGGGGCAGAAACACCTCGCGGCGGGCCTTGCTGTCGAGGGCAACGCTGCGATCCTGCAGGGAGAACGGCTGGCGGATCTCCCGGGTGGAGGTACGCACCACAAAGGTGTAATCGCCCGTTTCCAGGTTGGCGAGGTTAAAGGTCTTGGCGTAATAGCGCTGGTTGGCGCCTACCGTCTCCTGGAACACCGTCTCATCCAGGGCGTTGACAAGGGCGACTTCCGTCTTGCCCGCCAGTTGCTGAATCTCGACCTGGAGGCGCTGCCCCAGGCCTACCTTGATCAATACGCTCGGGTAATTGGCCAGGGCCGAAGCCGAAGCCGCAACGATCGCGCCCAACACCAGGGCACTGCGCAACAGGTTTACAAATACTCGTTTCATAAGAACAATCTGTTTGGGTGAATAAAATAGTTCGTGTGATTTTAACACGAACAAAAGTAGACCATCGCGCCCCTCCATGCTACTACCAGGTTAACCAATACTAATGCTATATTGATCTATCATTTAAAAAAAAGGCCATATTACGCAATATAGTATCGCTCATTCCAAAGAAATACAAGGGCACGCTACTCGCTTCCTAATTTTATCTGGAAATGCTTTTTAAAACCGTTGATTGTTTTGATGTAAAAAAAAGGGAGTAGGGAGCAACGTTAAAGGGGAGCATAGCTAATGTTGTTTATGGGATTATGAGTATGGCCGCCGGAACGTCCAAAGGATCGCTCCGGCGGCTGTTCTGTTTTCAGGCTCAAGGGTTTCGGATCACCTGGCGGGTCCAGGTATGGCCATTGTGCTGGAGGCGGAGCAGGTAGGCCCCGGCGGGCAACGCGGGCAGAGAGAGGGAATGGCCGAAGGACCCGGAAGGTTGCCCAGGAAAGGAGGCGAACCAGACGCGGCGGCCGAGGGCATCCCAGAGCGACGCCTGGAGGTCGCCCGCTTCGGGCAGTTCCAGGGCGATCTGGAGGGTTCCGTCAAAGGGATTAGGGAAAACGCTCAGGGCCTGTTCCGGGCCGGGCCGTTCTTTGGCGTCCGTCAGCACCCGCTGGCCGGCAGCGAACCAGCTGGCCCATTTACGCTGGGTTAAAAATACGCCGGGGTTAGCGGCAGGGCTGAGCTTGTCGGTTTTGAGTTCCACGAACGCCACCTGGGCGGAGCCGTTGGCCGTTTTGTTATCGAAAAGCAGGTAATCGTCGTCCACCCCGTAGTTCGGAATGCCGAAAGTGTTGTTTTGAAGTACAGTACGCAGCGTTCCCTTCTGGATATCCAATCCGATCAGATAATATTCATCTGAGGGGGTGTACTGGTTATTCCCATCCACGTCGATCACGTAGTCAAACGCGATGATATTAGGCGAATTCTTGGAAAAGGCCGGAAACCCGACACTTTCGCCGTCGGAGAGGCCGGAGATCAGCTTTTCGATAGCTCCTTTAGCCGGTTGGCCGGTCGCGGTATCCCAGGCGTGGAGGATGCCAATGTCCCAATACAGGTAAGAAACACCACCGAAGAGGGATACTTCGTTGAGGGCGTCGTAGACCACGTACTCGCCGCTGAGGTCCCACTCCAGAGCATCGGCATAGCGCACTTGGCCCGACTGCACGCCCTCGGTGAAGGTGGGGTTGTAGAGGGTAAACAATTGAGACTTTGGCGCAGTTCCCAAGTCCTGCACATAGATCTGAGGCTGGGGGTCGGAAGTGATGGCGGCGATCTTGCCTCCGTCTTTGGAAATGACGGCGTTGCGCCAGATGCTCTGGCTGCTCAGGGTCCCCGACTGCACCTGGCCGTTGTTCCAGTTGATGACCTGGTACCGGATCTGGCGGTTGGAGTTCACATAGAGGATCACGCTGCCGTCGTCGGTGATGCTGGGTTTGTTGATGATTTTCTCATTGGGGGCGAGGGTACCTACTACCTGGCCCTTGAGATCGTAGAGGAACATCCCCGTGCTGTCGATGTCCACTGCAAGGATGTATTGCTGCCCTGGATTGGCGGCATACATACCCGGCTGGGAGGTAGAAGACGAGCCGGTTATGCCCACTGCGGTGAAAGCTTGTTCTGCTGCCGAGGCCACGTTTTGGCCGAAGAGTACCTTTGAGGCTTCCACCACGGCCAGGCGGCAGTCGATGAATTTGGACGTCCGGGTAAGGAGATTGTTCAGGGCGTAATAGTAGACCTGTTCGGCAGTTTCTTTTCCCACGGCGGTAGCGAAAAGGTAGAATGCCCGGTTGGGAATCCCGCTATTGATATGGACGCCGCCGTTATCGGCGTCGCCGGTGTATTGTTCTCCGGTATGGGCAGGCTGCCAGCCCCGGTCGGCGAGGCTTTTGCCGCCGTTGTTGGGGTTGGCCATATCGCGCATGGCGCCGGAAGGGAATACGGACAGCTTGACCACGTCTTCCCCGATTTTAAAGTCCTCCCGGTCGATCATCGCCCCGAAGATATCGGCAAAGGACTCGTTGAGGGCGCCCGGTTCGCCGTAGTATTCCAGATTGGCGGCATTTTGGATCACGCCGTGGGTCATTTCGTGGCCGGCCACGTCGAGGCCCCGGGCCAGGGAGGAGAACGCTTGTTTGCCGTTCCCGTAGAAAATGGCGTTCCCATTCCAGTAGGCGTTGTCCAGGCCCGTTCCATCGTCGTCGGCAATATTGATGATGGAAACGCTTTGTTGTTTGCATCGATAGTCCAGATAGTGCCCTGGGGGTTGTCGGGCAGCTGGGAGCGGGCGGCGTTAAACATAGACCGGGTAACATCCATTAAAAAATAGGTACTCCCAGCCCGGTAGGTATAGATGCGGCGGTTCACGCCCAGCAGGTCTTTGGCCGAGGCGGAATCGGGGCCGTCGGCCAGGGGGAGGATGAAGGGTTGAGGCGGTGAGGGGTTAAGGGGTTGGGGGGTTGGGGCGTTGAGGGGTAGAGAAGTTGAGGGGGTGAGGGGTGGGTGCGTGTGCGCGTGGCCGGCGCCGAGGCGGCAAAGCTGGCTGAACGATTCGAGGATGGCCCCGGTGTGGGCATCGACAAAAACCGCATATCGATGGGATACTCCGGGGGCTAGTTCCAGGTACCAGGCCAGATGGCCAGGGCTGGCGCCAGTGCGGGGCATGCGCACCACCAGTTTTTGCATGGCAATTCGTTCCCCGATCAGGGGCGCTATGCTGGGGTCCAAAGCAGGAGGGCCATCCGGGTATCCCAGGCTGGTCCAAGCCAGGGCGAGCGCTTCGGCAGCGCCGATCGTGGGGGCTACCTCGCGAATGGTTGGGGTTTGATGGTAGCGCCCGTTGAGGAATTCCACCACACCGTCTTTGAGGTGCGCCAGCAGTTCCCCGCCATAGACCTCCACCCCAAGATGGGTTTGGACCAAGCGGACGTGGGTCCAGCCCTGGCCGTCCTGCCAGGATTCCTGGACGGAGAAGGTTTCCTCCGGAATGGCTGTTTCCAGCGCTTCTTTATGGTGTTCGAGGTAAGAAAACACTTGGTTTTCCAATGCGCTGCTGCGGTGCACGATCAGCGTCGCAGCCGGAGCTTTCTTTTGGATAAAAATGGGAAGGCCGGTAGAATCATCGCGGGCAATAAGCGCAGGGCGCTCGATTTGGATCGGAAAAGTAGAAAACCGGGCCAGAGGATCTACGCCAGACAGAGCGCTTCCAGGGTTTGGCGAAATGGGAAGCCGGTTAAAGGGAAGCACCTGCGAAGCCTGCCAGAGGGGCGTTTGCCCTGCGGGCAGGGCCGGTTTGATCTGTCCGGCGCTGTACACGGCGCAAAGCAGAAACGCCAGGACGGGGAATAGGAAACGGAACATAAACTGGATTTTGGGTGAACGAATTTAGCAGGCCTAATATAGCCGGATTTCCAAATAAACGGCCACTTCGTCGAAGCAATAATGCGGGTTATACGTTATTGTTATATCTTTCATGCGTTTAATTGCCTTGAACCCTCGGGATGCAAGTACAGTCCAGCCACGATATTCTGGCGCGCCTGAAATCCGACGATAAGGGGGCGCTCCACGCCATCTTCCAGAGCAACTACCAGCCTGTTTGCTCGGCTATCCAGCGTTTGGTTCCCGACCACGGCATCGTGGAAGACCTCGCTCAGGAAGTCTTCCTCCGGTTTTGGCAAAAGCGGCATCAAATAGAAATCACGTCTTCCCTAAGCGCCTACCTGCGGCGCATGGCCATCAACGAAGCCCTGGCCTACCTGCGTACCCAGCGTTTTTTTGAAGAGGTCAGCCCCGCCGTGGAATCCGGCGCGGATGCCGAAGCGCAGGTCATGCACGCGGAATTGGAACAAAACATCCAGGAAGCCATCAACCTGCTTCCTCCAAAATGCCGGCTAGTGTTCCAGCTCAGCCGGTTTGAAGAACTCAGCTACCAGGAAATCGCCGACAAGCTGGCATTTCCATCAAAACCGTCGAAAACCAAATGAGCAAAGCGCTTAAAGTGCTGCGCCATCAGCTTAAAGGGTATTTGTAAGTACGATTTACGAAGTACGAAGTACGAAGTACGAGGTAGGGTACAATGGTCTTTATTTACTCAACCACCAACCACTAACCACCAACCACTAACCACCAACCACTAACCACCAGTTTTTATATTGAACGCCCGATTAATTATTTCTAAAAATCTATTTTTGCGTAGGGGGGGAAGGCTTCGGTTTGCATCTTCTTCCTAGACCGAAATTCTATGTCGCAGGAAACGCTTTATCTGGATCTCATTGCCAAATACCTTTCGAGGAATGCTTCCACTGTGGAGGCCCGGGCGCTTATGGCCTGGGTGGAAGCTACTCCGGAGAACCGCCTGCTTTTTGACGAGATGGCCCGGGTATGGGAGCTTTCCGGAGCTGTCCCCGATCCGGTATTCCCTGGTAATCCGGCGAGGGCTTGGGATCGGCTGGATGCCCTGCTGGATATAGAAAACGGGGTTGCCGGGGTCAAACCGCCCTTTTTCGAGGCTCCGCAGGAGGACCGTGGCGGGGCCGAGCCGCCGATCATCCCCATTTCGCGGCCCAAGCGGCTCCGGCCGCGCCGCTGGTGGGCTGCTGCGGCTTCTATCGCATTCCTGCTCCTCGCCGCCTGGTGGCAAATAAGCCGGCAAGGGACCTCCAGGGAAGAAAAAGATTGGATCGCCGTTCAAACGGCTTCCGGGGAACGCCAGGAAGTAGCGCTCCCAGACGGGAGCACGGTATGGCTTAACGAAAATACCACCCTGACGTATGCCCGAAATTTCCTGAAGCGGCGGGAAGTCAAGCTGCAAGGAGAAGCGTTCTTTTCCGTTGCCAGGTTGGAAAAGCTGCCGTTCACCATCTTCAGCAAAAACCTGGAGACGACCGTGTTGGGTACGACCTTCAACGTGCGGGCTTATCCCGGGGAGCAACAGGTGGAAGTCAGCGTTAGCACAGGAACCGTACAGGTCGATTTGCACGCTACCCGGAAAATAAAAAGCCCCGTGCAACAGTCGGTGACTGTCGGCGCCGGGCGGTCGGCGGTATTCCTGGAGGGGAAAGAGCATATCGAACTGGTCCCGGTCCCTTCGGTGAACGCGTCGGCATGGAAAGACGAACAACTGATTTTCGACAGCACCCCCATGCCTGATTTGATCGCCGCGCTGGAGCGCTATTTTGATATCGAGATCGAAGTACTCAATCCCGACCTGATGAACTGCACCTTCCACGGGAGCTTTGTAAAGCCCGATATCGAGGAGGTTTTGAACGTCTTGAAGATAAGCATGGACCTGGAAATCGAGGTACGAGACGGCGTTTACGAATTTTTTGGCAATGGATGCGAATAATCCGGCTTCCGGCCGCGTATCCCGGCATTTTCTGCCCTTCCTGGTTGGGTGGTTAGGCTTTTTTTTCTTTTCTCCCTCCTGGCTTGGCGCTCAGATGGCCGAACAAAAGATCCAGGCCCAGTACGCAGGGGCTTCTCTGGAGGATGTATTACAGGATCTAAGCAAACGCTATGGCGTGCGCTTCGCCTACAGCCCGGAGTTCATTCCCCTTCAGGAGCCCGTTCACCTCAAGGTGCAGAACGCGTCGCTCCAGGAAACCCTCGATCAGTTATTTGCGCCGCTCCCTATCCGGCACCAGTACGTTGGCCGCCAGGTCGTCTTGAGGTTCTCCCCCAACCGGGACAAGGGCAGTTGGGCAGCAGGGATCTTCCGGAGGAAGTGCCTCAGAAAAGCCCCATCTATGCCGATCCGCGCCTGAGAGCTGTCATGGAGGAGCGCCGGCAGAAATGGCGGGAAAGCCTTCCCGAACTGGAACAACGGCAAAAAGCGCCGGCAAGCCAGACGTCTTCTTCCGATACCGCTGGCGATCTGTCGGAATACCGCCTGACGCCGGTTGTGCCGGAAGTTCCTGCTGACAAAAAGCCGCTTTCCCGGTTGGCCCAAATCTCCCTCCTCCCCTATTTGGGTACCAACTCGATTTACAGCTCCCAGATGTCCAATCAGGTGTCGGTGAATCTGCTCTGGGGAGTCAATGGCGGTGTGGAAGGCCTTGAGGTAGGCGGGTTTGTCAACACCATCCGCAACGACGTTAAGGGCGTTCAGCTTGCGGGCTGGGCCAATGTCGTGGGCGACGATGTGACCGGGATTCAGTACGGCGGCATGTTCAATATGGTCCGCGATACGGTAAGCGGAGTCCAGATTGGAGGCCTGTTCAACTTTGCAGG
Source organism: Haliscomenobacter sp. (assembly GCA_016713275.1). Lineage (GTDB taxonomy): Bacteria > Bacteroidota > Bacteroidia > Chitinophagales > Saprospiraceae > JADJPL01. Next base: position 169,907 of record JADJPL010000003.1, on the reverse strand, counting down.
CAAAGCCTATGCCATTCAGGGCGCTGGCGCGTTCAATGTGGCCGTCAACGGTTTTAACGGCATCCAGGGCGCAGGGCTATTCAATTATTGCGGGGGCGCCACGTCCGGTATTCAGGGCGCAGGGGGGTTCAACATTTCCAGAGGAAAAGTCAAGTCGCAGTTTGCCGGAGGGTTCAACCTGGCCGGGGACGTAGAGAATAACCAAATCAGCGGCATGCTGAATGTTGGCAAAAAAGTGGAGGGGTATCAGATCGGCCTGATCAACTTCGCCGATACGGTTTCCAAAGCGTCGTTCGGGTTGATCAACATCATTCGCAAAGGGTATAACCGGGTGGAAATCGGGGGCAGCGAAACTTTTTTCGGAAATGTTGCGCTCAAACTAGGGGTGAAATCCTTTTACAACATCTTTTATCTGGGAGGGCAATGGAAAAATGACCCCATGCCCCCCGGCCCCGGCGAAAGCGCCGGAAAGGTGTTGAATTGGGGATTGTGATACGCGCTTGGAACAGCGATTCCGCTCGGCGCCCGCAGCCTGTTAAATGTAGAAGCGCTGAGTATCCACGTGAACGAGCGCGAACTCTGGACCCCGGACCTGCATCAGTTAAACCAGCTCCGGCTCACCTGGGATGTCCGCTTCGGATCGCGCGCCAGCATCTACCTGGGCCCAACGGCCAACTACCTGCTCTCCCGGCGCAAAGACCCGGAAAGCGGCCTCCTCCAGACCAGTCTGGCGCCTTATCTGTGGATCAACCACGCCAAAGCAGGGCATACGACCCACCAATTCTGGGGCGGGCTGACCGCCGGGGTCCGGATCTGATCCAACAACTTTTCTTCCCATCCAAAAGCACAGGGCAACCCTTGCAAAGGAATCCATTTCCTCTGCCCGGTACAGCTCTTGTCCTGTAAATCATTCCCCAACGCCTAAACGCCTTAACGATTAAACGCTTAATTTTTTCGATCTATAAAAACCCACTGTATCATGATGAAAGTAAAATGGATTGTCGTTTTGTTTTGCCTCTTTTCGCTCGCATCCGGGCTTCAGGCCCAGAGGCATGAAACGCTGTTTGGCCGGACCACCGTGGTCGGCGGCTTTGGCGGCCCAATCGTAGAATGGGGCCTCAACAACAAGCTCGGCACCGCAGTTGGCGGCGGAGGCGGCGTAATTATCAACGATTTCTTCCTCGGTTTTTACGGTATGGGGAGTATTGACTTTGAAAAACTCCTCGAAGACAACCAGGACATCGACCAGCTCGATCTGGCCCATACCGGCCTGTGGCTGGGCTTTACGGTTCCTTCTTTCAAGCTGCTGCACCTCTACGGGAGTACGCGCATTGGCTGGGGAGCGGTAAATGTCGACCTCAACGATCCGGTGATTCGCTACGACGACCTCGACCATGTATTTGTCGTAACCCCTGAGATCGGCGCCGAGATCAACCTCACCCGCTGGTTTCGGGTAGCCGGAGCGGTTGGTTACCGCTATCTCGATGGCGTGAACAAGAATCTGGGATATACGAACGACGACTTCAGAGGAACGTACGCCTCCATGACCCTTCGTTTCGGCGGGTTCGGCCGGTTCCGCTCCCACCGCCATGACGATTGACGGGCATCTTGTGACTGAAAAAATACCTGACGATTCAAAACCCGCTATTATGAAACGGATCTTATTGCTTCTTTTATCCTCGACCTTCTTCTTTTTGGCGTTGAGCAGCTGCATTGTGGATTTTTACGACGACGACGGCCCCTGCATTCGTGGTTCCGGCCCGGTGGTCACCGAAACCATCCAGGTACCCGATTTTACAGGCATCAGCCTGGACATTTCCGCCAAGGTATACCTGACCCAAGGGCCCGAATTCAGGGTCAAAGCGGAAGGCTACGCCAACATCATCGACGAGCTGAACCGCCGTGTGCGCAACGGGGTTTGGGAGATCACCCTCAACGATTGCGTGCGCAACATCGGCGACCTCACCTTGTACATCACCATGCCGGAGGTGGAAGCCGTGCACAATACGGGCTCCGGCGATATCATCAGCGAGAATATTCTCGTGACCGACGACCTGTACCTCACCAATACCGGCTCCGGAGACGTTGACCTTGGCATCGATGCCGACGACCTGGAAGCCCGTCTGACCGGATCGGGGAAACTCTTCCTCGAAGGCGAAGCGGATGAGCTCATCCTCGACGTGACCGGCAGCGGCGATTTCCGGGGATTCAAACTCAAACTCAAACGCGCGGATATCCGGACCACCGGCTCCGGCGATGCCGAAGTTTGGGCCCTCGACTTCCTTAAAGCCCGTATCACTGGCTCCGGGGACATCCTCTACCGGGGCAACCCACAAATCGACTTCTCCGGCTCCGGTAGCGGCGACTTGATCAATGCTAATTAGACGGGAGACGGGGAGCGGGAGACGGGAGACGGGAGCAAAGAGCATGAGTGTTTATTGACAGACCCAGTCTGGGTTACAATCGGCATTTTTCGCAAAAAACACTCCCCGTCCCCGTCCCCATCCCGTCCACCGTCCACCGTCAACCGTCTAAACTCCAGCCGCTAATTTCTTCCACCATGGAGCGCAGTTGCATCTGCTGGTCGTAGATGGCGTTCAGGGCGAATGGCTGGCCTGCTTTGAGGTATTGATAAATATGCCAGTCGGTAGGAGGCGTAGGGAGGCGTTCCAAATCGGCAAAAGGGACCCACTCGAGGGTTCCTTCATCGCACGGGGGTGGCGTCTGCCAATCGATTTCCACGATATAAATATTGCTTTGCCAATTGTAGTCCAGCGGAGAAGTCTCAATCAAGACCCCGCCATACCGGAGCGTATCCGCTTGAATCCCCGTTTCCTCGAATAGTTCTCTGCGGGCTGCGCTGTAGGGGTCTTCATAAGGCTCCAGTTTTCCGCCCACTGGAAGGTAATGCCCCTGAAAAGGGGCTTGTTGCGCTTCAAGAGCAGGAAAAATTCCCCGTGTTGAAGAACCACCATCGCTGCGGAGCGTTTCAGTCCGGGGGGAAAAGAAGGTAAATCCATGGTTTCTGGAAATTTGCGCTAAGTTAACCATGCCGCGAATTGGTTTGGGGAATAACTTGGTTCAGCTCCACAGGCATAGCAATAGAATGGAAAATAAATTATCCGGGGGGATTTCCTTTTATTAAAAAGGCCATTATCTTTGCAGCCTGATCGAAAAAAGAAACGCGTCATGAAAAAAGATCTCCATCCGAAAAACTACCGGACGGTTGTGTTCAAAGATTTTTCCGTAGATGAAGCCTGGCTTGGCCGTTCGTGCGCCAACACCAGAGAGAAGATCGTTTGGGAAGACGGCAACGAGTACCCCTTGATCAAACTCGAAATTTCCAGCGCTTCGCATCCGTTCTTTACCGGAAAAATGAAGTTTGTAGATACCGCAGGCCGGATTGACAAATTCAACAAGAAGTTTGCCAACTCGCGCTTCGCGAAAAAATAACCAGGTTGCGCCAAAACCAGGAAGTCCCAATCAGCTGCTGGTTGGGACTTTTTTGTATTCGTGCTATCCGGCACTCCCAACACCCCTAACATGACGAATATCATCCTTTTTGACAGCGACGTGCGCACGCATCTCCTTCCCCTCACCTTCCTGAGGCCGGTTGGCGAACTGCGCATCGGCATCCTCACCATCCGGGAGAAATGGGAGCATTGGATGGGAAGCAAGGTCTCGTACATTACCCAGGATCATCTGGCGGAAAGCTATCACCTCGATTTTGGGGAGGAGAATCTGGTAATCAACGGCTCTGTCCTGCCCTCCGAAAAATTGTGCCGGCTGCTCCGCAACATGGAGTTTGGAGACGCCTACCTCCAGGATGACGAACTGATTGCGGCCAAGCTCGACGGGGAGCAGCTTCAAAAACTGATCCAGGACGAAGACATCGACGACCTGCATCCACTTTCTCTGGACGGAGTGGACTTCCACAAAATCAACCAACTTCCCGACTTATACCTTTTAAACAGCATCGCTCTCGAGTCCGATTTCCACCTGCTCACTTCCGGAAGAAAATCCCAGCCATTAAGTGGCACGAACCGGGCGATTGCCCCCGAGCGGATCTTCCTGGAGGCTGACGCCCGCGTAGAGGGCGCTTTTCTAAATGCACAAGCCGGTCCGATTTATATTGGCCACCAAGCGGAGGTTATGGAAGGCGCCTGCATCCGGGGGAATGTGGCCCTTTGCCACAACTCTGTGGTCAAAATGGGGGCTCAGATCTACGGCGCCACGACGGTTGGCCCCTGGTGCAAAGCCGGCGGAGAGATCGAGCATACCATTTTTCAGGGGTACTCCAATAAAGCGCACGCCGGCTATCTGGGGCATTCCCTGATCGGCGAATGGTGCAATATTGGAGCGGGCACGACTATATCCAACCTGAGGAACGATTACGGGCCGGTCAGGCTCTGGAACTATGCCACGCAATCTTTTGACGCCACCGGGCAAACGTTTTGCGGGTTGATCATGGGCGATCATTCCCGGCTGGGGATCAACATGATGATCAACTCCGGCACGTCTGTCGGATTGGCTGGCAACCTTTACGGCGCCCATTTTCCAAGGAATTTCATCCCTTCGTTCACCCTTGCCGGACCCGCTTCCCTGCAGACGTTTCCGCCTGAAAAAGCCATTCCTTCCATGGACCGGATGATGGAACGGCGCAACTGTCAGCTAAGCATTCCGGAACGGCTTACCCTAATCCGCCTCTTTGAAGACACCGCGCCGCACCGCCCCTGGGAGAAACCTTCCGGGAAATAGCATTCCCCGGTGGAAATACTTCCTCAGCTATTTTACCGATATCCCGGTAGAATCGCTTTCCAGCCGGGTCCACCCGGAGTTAAATGTCACCCTGCAGCAGGGCCGGCTCCAGCTCAGTACGGCGAAAGCCGTTTATTCGTTTGGCGACCTGTACTACAACTTCAGCCGGGTATTTTCGGCCATCCGGGTCAGGGAGCGCGCCATCGATCAGGTGTTGCTGCTGGGCCTTGGATTGGGTAGCATCCCGGAATTGCTCGAAAAGAAGTTCCGCAGAACGTATCATTACACCGCCGTGGAAATAGACGAGGCCATCATACACCTGGCCCAGCAGTATACGTTATCCCGGCTGAAGTCGGGGTTTGACATCTACTGCGCCGATGCCGGCGCGTACATCCGCGCCGTTCCCGATGGCGTGTTTGCGCTGGTCTGTGTGGATTTATTTATCGACGATCTCATCCCCGCGCCTTTTACAGGCGTTTCTTTCATGGAAGAACTCAAAAGGGTCCTGGCCCCGGGAGGAATCCTGGTCTTCAATTGCTTCGCTATGGAATCCGAAGACCGGCGCCGGGCGCAACGGGTGTTCGAAAACAGCTTCCTGCCGGTTTTTCCCAACGGGACCTACCTCGATGTGGGCACCAACTGGATGTTGCTCAACGACCGGACGCTGCTGGACTAACCTTATTCCGTTTGGGCTGGCCGCTTGATCCCCTGGCCCAGCGACAAATAAAACCCGTCCAGAAAATCCAGCAAATCTATTTTGGATTCGCCCGACAGATACCTGAATTCCCGAATGACGGTTTCCAGCTCTTTGCGTTTGCTGCGGAACAACTCGATGGCCGGTTTGATCTCCTCATCGGAAAGGTCCGGGCCCAGAAACAGGCGTTCCCGGATGTGGGTTTGTTTAAAATCCGTATTGGGGCGGGCATAACTGGCGTTGACAAACCCGGAAAAATCAAAATCGTAGGGAATCAACATCGCGCCGCTGCCATCCTTTGGCCTGAGGAGGTACAGATTCCGCACCATAGCCGACGACCAATCGGTGTTGCTGATCAGGTATTCGAACAAGAACACCAGGCAAAGTTGCTCCTTCTGAAAACCCTCCTTTGGAAAAGAAAAACAGTCTTCGCATAAGTCGGCCTGGTAGCGCCGCTCCATGGCTTTTTCGTCATCCACCAGAATCCCCCAGGCATTGATCTTTTCCCCGGTGACAGGGTCGATATACTTCACCTTAGCGAGGTGAACCCGGATAAAAACCGGAGAGAGCTTTTCAAACAGTTTATAAACTAAATATTCCCGCATCAGGTAGTCTTTACCTGGCTCTCCTTCCACGCAGTGGGTGATCAATTTCAGCTCGTCTTCTTCGGAAAGCCCCTTTTCCTTCAACTGCCCCTTAGGGAAATTGAGTTTCAGTGGCGGAAACACGCAAACCCGACGCCGGTATTTTCCTCTGGAACGGATTTTGATCTCCCCAGCTTTCCGTCTGCTTCTTCCCTACGGCGTACGACAGGGTGGCAGGTTGATACTCATTGGTATTTTTCTGATCCCGTAGCAGTTGCAGGTCGGTAGTTAGTTCTATTTCCACTAGTTCATTGGCGGAAAGCAGATCGAACACCGACCGGGATTCCTGGGCATAAAAAGCAACGGGGATAGAAAGGAACGTTAGGAGCAATTGGGCGTATACCTTCATAGTAATTGGTTTCCCCACAAAATTGCCACTTTTTTTCGCCCAAGGCTAGAAGCGTTAAGTTAATTCTTGGACATTTCTTCTGCATGGGCCTCCATGGCCATCAATTCCTGTTTTTGTGGGGCCTGATCCCCTTTTTCGTTTCGTCCAGGATAACGATCTTTTTACACGCTGCTGCAAAGAAAGGGCCATCATTCGGGAGGGATTGTTTTTTCATAACTGGGGTTTATTTTCTCCAAAACTAAACCCTTCTCTTCCTGAGCGCAAACCCAGGAGCGAGGCGCCTGTTCACCCCGACTTTTCTGGGCAGCCTAATTCATACAAATAAATATCTTATTGCAAATCAATCATTTAATCGAAATCACAACGAGCCGGGCGCCATCTGGAACGAATCCATCCAACACCCCTGGGGCGGATACAGGGGATCTCAAAAGCCCGTCATGGATTTTGCCGCCCTTATTCGCCCGATTCCTTACCTTTGCCTGGAAAATAAAAACAGCTATGCTTACGATCAATATCTACCTGAGATTTGCGCTGATTGCCGTATCGATCATCGGTGGCGCCGTCCTGGCTTTTGCTTTTGGATTTTGGTATGCCTTCCCCTTCTTTTTGGCTGCGCTGACGCTTATCGTTGGTTATATTCTTCTGGGAACGGTGCAATCTGCTGCGCAGTTTATGCAAGCGACCGACCTGGAAGCTACGGAAAAGCGCCTGAATCTCACCCTAAGCCCAAAGCTTCTATGTGACCAACAGGGCCTATTACTACCTGATCAAAGGCTCGGTAGCCATGGCCCAAAAGCGGACTGAGGAAGGAGAAGCCTGGTTAAGAAAAGCGCAAGAGCTCAAGCTTCCTACAGATAATGAACGGGCCATGATCGAATTGCAACTCGCCAGTGTACACCTCAACAAGAGCCGCTGGAAGCAAGCTGAAGTGCATATGCGCAACCTCAAGCAAATGCGGATTACCGAACCGACGATCAAGGAGCAGATCGTCCAGATGGAAAAGGTGTTGCAGCAGCAGGGGCAGCTCAAAGCCGCCGGAAGAATGGGCGGTATGAAAGCTGGGCAAATGCCTTTAAAGCCTGGGAGCAAGCGCCGCAGGCCCCCTATCCGTTAACAGGCTCGCGGCCGCCGGGGGTTATCGCCTTAACCCCCGCATTTAATAAGAGCAAGACGCTCATAAAGAGGGCAAGACGCCCGATCATATCGCCCCAAAGGCTATAAAAGGTGCGCTCCTGATTGAGGCGGATTTCCCCTTTGATAGCGGTGGCTTCCCCATAGGCGGTAGCCTGGCGGATGTCGCCGGTTTGGCTGATCAGACAGGAGATTCCCGTACTGGCCGACCGGGCTATATCCCTGCGGAGTTCGATCGCCCGCAAAGACGCATACTTCAGGTGTTGGCGATGGCCGGCAGTGCAAATCCCACCAGCCGTCGTTGGTGAGGATGAACAATGCGTCCGCGCCCTTGCGCACAAAACCGCCCAGAAAACTCCCGAACACGGATTCGTAACAAATCACGGGGCCTACCCTGGCAGCCCCGTTCTGAAATACTTCCCGTTCTTTCTGGGAAGCAAACCCGGCCATCGTTCCTCCCAACCGTTCTACCAGCGGACGAAGAAAGCCCAACGCCCCGGGATAGGGAAACAGTTCAGGGCCCGGTACCAATTTGGATTTCTGATAGATTTCCGGCCCTTGCCCCGAGTTCAGGGATGGCAGGTAAAGAGCAGCGTTCATGACCTCAAACCGGCGCACTTCGCCTTGGGAATCTTGCTGTTCCCGGGTAGCGCGGGTGGAGGGTTCATCCGGCCCAAGGATCCGGTACGCATCAAGCCCACAAACAAGGGTCAGCTGGGGAAATCGGGTCTGAAGCAGGCGAAACTGCTGAACCGGAGGATAAAACGGCAGTTGCGCGACCTCCACGTATCCGATGCTGCTTTCGGGGTAGATCAGAAACTGGGTCTCAGGCCCCAGTAAAGGCTCGGCCAGGGCGATCATCCGATCCATGCGTGCCATTTCCGGAGTCTTGGGCTTTTCGTAATGCGGCTCGAAATTGGGCTGAACCGCTACCACTTCGATTTTCTGCCCTTGTTCCTCGTAGTTGGCATACCGAAGAATAGACGCCACTAAAGGCAAGAGAAGGACAGCCGCCGTCTGCATGCTCAATGCCCGGCGCCTGTCCGGTTCCTGGGCTTGAAGAACCGCAAACAAAAATACGTTAATCAGCAAAATCCATAGCGAACCTCCCAACACACCGGTGTATTCGTACCACTGGACCAGGAACGGAAAATCGGCCAGGCTATTTCCCAGCGTAAGCCAGGGCCATGCCAGTTCCCATCGATGGTGAGCGTGTTCGAACGCAAGCCAGTAAGCGATGAACGGAAAATAACCCAGCCGGGTAAAATACCTGCGGCTTATATGGAACAAGGTCCAGGGGAGCAGCATTAGCGCACTGTTGACTACAATGGCAAACGCACCGGCCAGAAGAGCCGCATTGGCCACCCAGTAGGTCGACAGGATATTCCACAACACAAAGGCAGGGTAACTGTAAAAGACCAGGGCTTTCCAGGAAGTTCCAACCGGTTTTTCCCTAAGCGAATACTCGAGCCGAAGCAGGGGAATCCAGGCTGCAAAAGCCAAAAACCCTATCGGAACGACATCCGGGAAAGCTAACCCCAGCATCAAGCCACTCAGGATAGCCCACCCCAGCCTCCGTTGGTGCAAACTTCCTTCCTGAACAAACCGGCGGCGAAAAAACACCACGGCAAACAAGCCCAGGAAAAGAAAAAGCGGCCAATATCCCCAAAGCGCTTCCTGCCGGCTTCGCAAAAAAAGCATTCCGGCGGAAATCAATGCCATCAGGAAGCCGGCCCAAACCGCATATTTGCGTGCAACGCCCATGTAGATTCCTATTTTACCATAAATCCGTTGCCAAAAGGAACGGCCGGACAAACAAACATGAGCTCGCCCTTGTTGTTTTCGGCGGTCAGGATCATCCCTCGCGATTCCATCCCCCGCAAGGTGCGGGGCGCGAGGTTGGCCACCACCGTTACTTGCTGCCCAATGATCTTTTCCGGATCGAAATGCCCGGCAATGCCCGAAACAATGGTCCGCTGCTCGGAGCCGAGGTCGACCTTCAACTTGAGCAATTTATCGGCTTTAGGCACCTTCTCCGCTTCCAGTATCGTGCCGGTGCGCAGGTCGAGCTTGGCAAAATCTTCGTAGGCGACGGGCTCCTTGAACGGCTCGCGCTGCTTGGATTGTTCCTGTTCCATGATCGCTTGGAGTTTGGCTTTCTGACGCTCCAGGATTTCCAGCCTGCTGGTATCCTTTCGGTCGTAAATTTTGGGAAACAACACCTCCGGGGTCCCAATACGGCTCCCGGGCGCCAGGAGAGGTTCCCCTTTCCAACCGGGAAAGCACCTCGGCTAAATCCCCGTCTTTGAGGGCTTCCAACCCCAGCAAGGCCCGAATCCGGGGCGCCGTAAACGGAATAAACGGCTGACAGAGCACGCTCAGCAACGCGACCATCTGAAGGCTCGCGAACAGGCATTCAGCGATGCGGGGGTCGTCGGGATTTTCCTTTGCCAGCGCCCATGGCGCTGCGTCCTGAAGGTAGGTATTGCCAAAGGAAGAGATCTCCATCAACGTTTGGCAGGCTGCTTTGAAGCTGAACGCCTCCAACTCGCGAGTAAGCCGGCGGGCGAGCACATCAGCCTCTGCCAGGATATCGCCCAAATCCGCGTTGGAGTCGGGAACGATGCCACCGAAATATTTTTCCGTCAGGACGACTACCCGGTTGACGAAATTCCCCAGGTTATCGGCAAGTTCCTTGTCGTAAAAGTCCGCGAACTCGTCCCATTTGAAATCGGCGTCCTTGTTTTCCGGCATATTCCGGATCAAGGCATAGCGGAGCGCGTCTTCTTTATTGGGAAAGCTGGCAAATTCTTCCAGGTAGTCGTGCTGTTCGATGCCCCAGCCTCTGGATTTGGAAAATTTTTGTCCTTCAAAATTCAGGAACTGGTTGGCAGGAACGTTGCGGGGCAAGGCATATTCCCCGTGGGCTTTGAGCATCGCGGGGAAAACGATGCAGTGGAAGACGATGTTGTCTTTCCCGATGAAGTGGATCAAATCCACGTCGTCGCCTTTCCAGTAGGCTTCCCAATCCTTTCCGTTTTCCAGGGCCCATTGCTTGGCGGAGGAAATATACCCGATCGGCGCGTCGAACCAAACATAGAGGACTTTTCCTTTGGCCTCGTCTCCGGGTAGCGGAACGGGAATTCCCCAGTCCAGATCCCGGGTAATCGCGCGGGGCTGAAGCCCGCCGTCGAGCCAGGAGAGGCATTGACCGACCACGTGTTTTTTCCACTGGTCTGGGTCGTGGTGCTGTTTTCCGTCCAGTATGCCTTTTTCGATCCATTCACGCAGCCAGCCGGCGTGTTTGTCGAGCCGGAAATACCAATGTTTAGTGGGTCGAAGCACAGGGGGCTTGCCGCTCAGCATAGATTGCGGTTCGATCAGTTCCAGGGGGGAAAGGGCGGTTCCGCAGTTTTCGCATTGATCGCCGTAGGCTTCCTTATGCCCGCATTTGGGGCAAATGCCCATGATGTAGCGGTCGGCCAGAAACTGTCCGTATGCTTCGTCGTAGTACTGTTCGATGGTGCGCTCCTCAAACTCGTCTCCGTCGCGGTACAGTTTAAGGAAAAGGTCCTGGGAGGTTTGGTGGTGCAGCAGGGCGCTGGTGCGGTGGTAATAGTCAAAGGAGATCCCCAGTTTTTCGAAGGTCTCCTTGTTCAGCGCGTGGTATTTATCGATGATCTCCTGCGGAGAAATCCCTTCTTTTTTTAATATCAGCGGGAAGGTAGGCGCCGGCCAGGTGCCCCAAATGCAAAGCCCCGTTGGCGTAAGGCAACGCCGAGGTGACCATAATTTTTTTGTTCATCGTTCGGTTATTTTCCTGCGTTCAGCCACGTGGCGAAGATAACGCATTCCTGGTTTTTCAGAAGCGCCTAAGCCGGGGCTCAAAAAAAATCCTTACCTTTCCCTGCCGAAGCGGTCCACGCATAAATTGCTTTGTCATGCTCCTGCACCCTTTCAAGGCTTTTCTACCTGTAACGGACCGGATCCCCGCTCCCGAAACTTTTTTCGCGGATTGTAAAGAAGTCTTCCCTGCGCTTTTCGAACAAGGGTATTTCCAACCGCTGGACGAGGAAGCCTTGTTTTTTTATGAAATCGTCCGCCCCGGGCGCACTTTCCGCGGCCTTATCGCTTCGGTGGATATTTCCGAATACCGCGAAGGGCGTATAAAAAAACACGAGCAAACCATCCACGCCAAGGAGGATCTCCAGAAATCGCTTTTCCTGGAGCAACAGGCCATGATCAAACCCGTTCTGTGCACCTATCCCGTTTCCCGCCCGGTTCAAACGTGGATGGATGCATTCTCCGGCAGTCAGCCTCCCGCCCGGGAGTTCTATTTCCCTTCAGAACAAACTACGCACCGGATCTATTCCATTTCCGGCGAAAAAACGATCCGGAAAATTCAGGCGCTTTTCCACGATAACGTCCCGGAGGTGTTCATTGCCGATGGGCATCATCGCTGCTCCGCTGCCGCCGCCCTCCATGAGGAGCGTCCGGAAAAGCCTTTCTCCCGGTTGTTATGCGCTTTTTTGATGCTGCCGACCTGGAGATCCACAATTTTAACCGGGTGATTACGCACTTGAACGGCCTTGCCGGCGAGCGTTTCCTGGAGGAAGTGCGCACTTATTGCTCCGTAAACCCCTGCCAGGAAGGGCAGAGACAGGAGGGAAAGCACGAATTTTTGCTGCTGCTTCCTTCAGGCGAATACATCCTGCACTGGAAGCCGGAATTGCTCGAAGGCTTGCCGGAAAACGGCGTGTTGCTCGACGTGGAACTGCTCAACACCTACCTTTTAGGGCCTATTTTGCACATCGCCAACGTGCGCAACGATCCCAACATCTTGTATATCGAAGGCCCGGGAGGCGTAGCCGCATTGAAAAAAACCATGGAGAAACACGAAGGCAAAGCAGCCTTTTGCCTGTACCCCGTACCGTCGGACGACTTTTTCGCCCTCGTCCGGGCAGGGGCCGTGATGCCGCCAAAATCCACCTGGTTTGAACCCAGGGTAAAAACCGGGCTGATCGTTGCCCCCTGGACCACCGTCTGAATCGTTAACCCAAACGCTGTCTTATGCGCAAGATTACCGCCGATACCGTATTCCCCGTTAGTGCCGCGCCGGTACCGGAAGGCGTCATTATCACCGACGACCAGGGCCTGATTCTGGAAATTACTTCCAGAGACGACCACGACCCGGCCAGCCTCGAAACCTACCGGGGCGCGATCATCCCCGGGTTTGTCAACACCCACTGCCACCTGGAACTTTCCCACATGAAAGGCCTTGTGCCAACCGGCACTACCCTGCTGCCCTTCCTGTACAGCGTAGTCGCCTACCGGGACTTCCCCATGGAAGTGATCCTCGACGCCATCGACCAGGCCGGGCGCGACATGTACGAAGCCGGTATTATGGCGGTGGGCGATATTTCGAACAAACTGGATACCGCCCGGCACAAAGACAATAGCCCCATCCTGTATTACACCTTTGTCGAGATGTTCGATTTTTTGCAGAACGATTTGGCGGAAAGCACGTTTGCCCGCTATTTCGAGGTCTTTAAAGGGCAAAGCGACCGGAAGGGCAACCGAAAAAGCTGCGTCCCCCATGCGCCGTATACGGTTTCTCCGGAGTTATTCCGCCGGATAAACCAAGCGAACGCTCCCGGGCAAACCGTGAGCATCCACAACCAGGAAACGCCCCTGGAAAACGAGCTCTTCCGGTCTAAATCCGGAGGCTTTCTCGATTTCTACCAGAGGTTTGGCTTCCCACTGGATCATTTTGTTCCGACTCAAAAAAGCTCCATCCACTATGCCCTGGAGCATATGCGCCCGGATACCCGGGTGTTGTTCGTCCATAACACGACTACGCAACCGGAGGACATTCGCGCAGCCCAGGACTGGAACACGCAGGTGTTCTGGGCAACCTGTCCCAATGCCAACCTGTATATCGAAAACGCCCTACCCTATTACCAGCATTTTCTGGATACCGGCGCCGTGGTGACGATAGGTACAGACAGCTTAACGTCCAACTGGCAGCTTTCCATCCTCGAGGAAATGAAAACCATCGCCCGATACCAATCGTACGTTCCTTTCGAGACGCTTCTGCAATGGGCTACGCTGAACGGCGCCCGGGCACTCGGTTTTGACGACAGCCTGGGCAGCATCGAACCCGGCAAGAAACCGGGCTTGCTCCTGCTCAACCTGGAGGCGGACCTTAAACTGACTCCGGACTCCATGGTCCGGCGCTTGGTTTAACCCGGTTATTCGACGACCAGTTTGCCCGTCCAAACGCCCGCGCTCGACAGCACGCGCACCAGATACATCCCCCGGTTCAGGCCGGATAAAGAAATGGCCTGGGCGCCTTCTCCGGCCGGTATCCTTCGGAGCAATCGCCCGGAGAGATCGGTCAGATGCACCCTGCTTTGGGGAGGCAATCCCTCAAGGGTAAACGATCCGGATGCCGGGTTGGGGTACATGTATACAGGAAGTTCGGGAAGTCCGTCCTCGGTTCCGGTAGGCGTCGTTTGGTAGAAGCTGAAGAAAAGAATCGTCGACAACAACGCTGGCTGGATGCACTGCCCATGGTCGAAGTTCGGATTCAGGTCCGCAGACTGGATATCCACCGAGCCCGGGGAACGCATGACCGAATCAGCGAGGACGCTGTTGGTGTATACGACCTGATCGTCGGCACGGCAATAGAACAAGCGGGTGGGCGCCTTGGGCGCCCATTTGTACACATCGTTATCCGACAGGGCGGCATTGACCGGATGCGCGGGGTTGGAGGCAATCGCCGCAAGCAACGTGTCCGGAAAAATATACTTGGGGACTACCTTTCCTTTTTCCAGGATTAACGCGCGCGCCATGCGGGCATGGATGGAGTCGATCCGGGTTTCCTCGCCGGAATAGAACGCCTGCGCAATAGACAGATAGGGCGCGCGGATGAATTTGGAGCCAGGCTGTCGTACACGCCATACGCCAGGTTGTAGGAAAGCATGGTATACAGCGGGTATCCCGGGTAAAAATATTCTTCCTCGCTGAGCAGGCGGCTTTTCATGTCTCCGGAAATGCTGTACGGCCCGGACATGGGCGCGGAAGCGGTGACCTTAAACTCGGCGCTCAAATTCGTCTCCAATTCCCGGTGCAGGGCCATGGCCGCATGACCACCCTGGGAATAGCCCGACACGAAAACCTGCCCATTCAGTGCAATAGTTGCCGAAGCCGCAAACTGCCTGGCTGCGCGAAGCATATCCACTGCGGCGGAAGCTTCCGTTTTGGCGTGCAGGTACGGGTGAAACCCATCGGAATCTCCCAATCCGAGGTAATCGGGAAGCACCGATACATAACCCAGAGCGCCCCCAACCAGCCCTATCGTAGCTTCGAAGCTCAACCGGGAAGGTACCGCCTCCCTGGAGCCGGCGGTGCCGTGCTGATAGACCAGAGCGGGAAGGACAAATTCTTGACCACAGGAACAGCCAAAAGGCCGGAAGCGGTGTCCGGCTTTCCCTGCACATTAGGAGTAGCATACTCCAGCTTATACACGTCTACATCGTATTTAACAAAACCGGGGATAGGGACAAACACCCCAATTTCCGTCTTGGCATAGGTACGCAAAAACGTGCTCTTCACCAGATGCTGGGCTCGCAAGCCCGTAACGAAAAGGAAGCAAGCCATCGTCAGCAAGGCGCTTGTTCGTAAAGAAGACCTCATATTAGTGTTCGATTTTCTATGAAAAAAAAGATTTTTCCATCTGCCAGTCCAGCTCAGGCCAGGCGGTTTCAAGAGCCAGAATAAGCTCCCGCTGCCGCTGTCTGAATGCCTGATGTTCCGGACTATCGGGCCTCAGCGGGCGGTGCTGCATGGCCTGACGCACCTTTTCAACCTCCCGGATCAAGCGCAGGGTGTTCTCCGAAAAAAAGGACCTGGAAAAATAGTCCCAGATATAATCCTGAGCCATTTCGGAGGGGTGAATCATATCCCGGGCGTAGTACCGGTAATCCCGGAGGTCGTCCATTAGCAATTCATACGCCGGAAAATAACGTACATTGGG
This sequence comes from Haliscomenobacter sp., assembly GCA_016713275.1. Classification (GTDB taxonomy): domain Bacteria; phylum Bacteroidota; class Bacteroidia; order Chitinophagales; family Saprospiraceae; genus JADJPL01. The sequence goes on along the minus strand of JADJPL010000003.1, from coordinate 154,293 downwards.
TATTCGATCCTCTAAAATACTGCATGCCAGCAATAATGCCGCTTTGCTGCGCTGGTTTTCGATCAATCCGTCGCGCAGATGGCGGATTGGGCTTACCGTAAGCAGGATCCGGATGTCCGGCCGGGCAGCAATCAGTTGATCCAAAGCGGCGGATAAAGCGGCGGTAAGGTCTTCCAGAGACGCCCGGCGGCGGACAAACATCGATGCCGGAAGCTTGTGGCAATTCGCGGCTACGGCTTCCCGGCCCCTGATTTCCCAGACAAACGACGTGCCCAGGGTGAGGATCAGCAGGCCGGCTTGTTGAATTTGCGCCTTCCCTTCAGCAAAAGCCAGGTTGATCCGGCCCAGCACCTCCTCGCGGTCAGCCCCGCTGAATTGCCCGTGATGGGCAAAACTCAACCAGCGGCCATCGTGAAATTCCAGTTCGCCGGGTTGAAAAGGAGTCCCCTCCAGCAAACGGGCGATGGCCGAGGCGAGGGATAACGGGTTGAACAAAATCCCGAATGGATTAGCCACGACCGGAAATTTCAATTCCTGCATACGCCCCCCGATCGACTCGGCAAAACACGACCCCATGACCAGCGAAGGGGTGTTATGCCCGATCTCCAAACCAAAAGCCCCTGGCGGAACAAGCGTCCGAAAGTCCATTATCCGTAACTGATTTTAATATGCATTATTGATTCTCCGTTAAAAATAGTATTTTTCGAACCCGGAATATCGGGTTGGCTGCAAAAGGCCTCCCACCGCCCGGAAATCCATTTATCAAAGACGTTGTCACCAAAAGATCATGGGACTTTTCGACCGGCTGTTCAGATCTTCCTCCAGGCAAACGCGTATTCCCCTGGTCAAGTTGGGCCGATACAGCGATTCCTACAAAAAGCCGTCCAATTACGAAGCCTGGGACCGCTCCCTGCGGCTGTTTGACGAAGGGAAATACCTGGAGTCCTACCGGGAATTTTTTCATTACCTGCGGGATGAGGAAGAGGATAACGTGTTCTTCTCCCTTGAAGAGGGCAAATTGTCCTTCGAAATCTTTCAGGGTTCCAAAAAAATGGAAGGATTCGCCACCACGGAAAACATCAAGTGCGAAGCCAAAATCGCCCGGTCCCAATCCCTTAACGTAGGGTTTATGCGCCGGCTGATCGAAAAGAATTTCATGCTCAAGTACGCCCGCTTTGCCCTGGACCCCCAGAATAATCTGACCATCGTCTTCGACACCTTCACCCTGGACGGCTCTCCGTACAAGCTTTACTTCGCCCTGAAGGAAGTAGCGACCAACGCCGACAAACTCGACGACCTCCTGGTGGACGAATTCAAAATCCTTCAGCAGATCGATAACGCCAAAATCCAGGACGTTCCGGCAGAACACAAAGAGGTCAAATACGCGTACATTAAATCGCAAATCGAGCGGGTCAAGTCCGGCATGCAACCCGACCCTGTCCGAAAAGATCAGTTTCCCGGCGGGCATGCGTATTCCCTGCTCAACCTGATCTACAAACTCGATTACCTTACGCAGCCCGAGGGGTATATGATGGAAACCCTGGAACGGATGCACCGGGTCTATTTTTCCAACGATGGAAAGTCCACCATCGAAAAAAACCAGATCCTGTGCAAGGAATTCGACAAGCTCATCGCCCGGCCTAAGGAAGAGTTCTTCAAGGAAATGTATCAGGTGAGTTTCACTTTCGGCATCACCATTCCGGTAAACCACGACCGGATCGTCACCTTTATCGACTCCGAGCTGCATCATATGGACTGGTACCTCGACAACAATTACCCCGATACGGCGCTGGCTATTCCTGGGTATATTGTCGGTTACTCCCTGTTCAATTACGCTCCGCCAAAGCCCATCCGGGAACTACTGCAGTTATTTTACCCAATTTGCGAACCAGACTATTTCCGGGCGCTAGGGATGGATTTTAATCTCCACGATCCAGGCGCCAGGGCGCTGAACAAGAAAAGCATCAAAGGGATGATCGAGGCAATCCTGGAAGAAAATAAAGCGGCCTACCCCAAACTACATGCTGCTACAGGAAGTTTAACTTATGATTCGCTGCCGGCGTTCGCCAAATCCTACCTGCTTATGATCCGGAACATGGATCCGGTCAAAGCCCTGGATTAGAACCCGCCCGTTGCTGCCCCAAAAAGTGGCGCAAGGACCCTTTGCCGGCAAAATGGATATTCAGCCGATGGAAAAAACTTCTGCGCCAAGTAAACAAGCCATTCTCCGTATCCTCGAAGACGTCTGCGATCCGGAAATACCTGTACTAACCATCCAGGATCTCGGCATTCTCCGCGACGTTGTTATCCGCGAAGATGGCGCCGTGGAGGTAGTTATTACGCCCACCTATTCCGGCTGTCCGGCGATGAACGCCATTGAAGTGCATATCCGGGCGGTTTTACAGGATCGAGGTATCGAACCCGTAAGGATCTCCACGGTCTTAACGCCAGCCTGGACAACCGACTGGATCACGGAACAGGGCAGGCAAAAACTTCTGGAATTCGGGATCGCTCCGCCTCAAACCAGTTCAGCCGATAAAAACGCCCTGTTTCAGGAATCACGGCTTATCCCCTGCCCCCAGTGCGGAAGCCAGCATACGGAAATGATCAGCCAATTTGGCTCCACCGCATGCAAAGCCCTTTATCGATGCCTCGATTGCAGGGAACCTTTTGATTACTTTAAATGCCATTAAATTATGGACTCCGTCCTCTTTTCCCAAGAAGGGGCAGTCGCCCTGCTCACCCTCAACCGGCCTTCCGTTTATAATAGTTTCAACCGGGAGATGGCTTTGCTGCTGCAACAGCATCTGGATACCTGCCAGGACGATCCCGCCATTCGGGCGGTTTACCTTACCGGCGCCGGGAAAGCGTTCTCTGCCGGGCAAGACCTCAACGAAGTTACGGGGCCGCAACCTATTGGATTAACCTCTATCCTCGGAGAACACTACAACCCAATCATCCGGCGCATCCGGGACCTGAGGAAACCCATCGTCGCCGCTGTCAACGGGGTTGCCGCCGGCGCGGGCGCCAACATTGCCCTGGCCTGCGACCTGGTCGTAGCCGCTCAATCCGCCTCGTTTATCCAGGCGTTCAGTAAGATCGGGCTCATTCCCGACAGCGGGGGAACCTTTTTTCTGCCGCGCCTGATCGGCTTTCAGCGAGCCTGCGCCCTGGCCATGCTGGGGGATAAAGTCTCCGCGTTGGACGCTGTGGCCATGGGAATGATCTATCAGGCTTTTCCAGACGACGAATTCGCCACCAAGTCCCTGGCTATAGCTCAAAAACTGGCCGCTATGCCCACCAAGGGGCTTTGGCTCGCCAAACAGGCTTTTAATCAGAGCATGGAGAACACCCTGGACCAGCAACTGGCCCTGGAAGAAACCCTCCAAACCGAAGCAGGCCAGACCGCCGACTACCAGGAGGGCGTACAGGCATTTCTCGAAAAACGTCCTCCTGTGTTCAAAGGGGAATAGGATTGCCGAAAGATGAAGCATTCAAAAAAAGGGCATCGCGAATCTGCACTACACGTGAAGGAAGGAACCACCCCCTCCAATCCGTTGAACCCGGAACTGGGCAAACATCTGCATCGCCAGGCCCGTCCGGGAGTAGTAGCCCTTTCTGAAGGCGTCCTTCGGGGCGACCGGGTGCTGCTCAGCCAGGCGATCACCCTGATCGAAAGCAGACATGCCAGGCATCAGGAGCAGGCTCAGGAGATCATCGAGCGCTGTTTGCCGCATAGCGGCAACTCAATCCGCATCGGCATCACCGGAGTTCCCGGGGTAGGGAAAAGCACCTTTATCGAAGCTTTTGGCAAAATGCTGATCCAACAAAGCCTGAGCGTGGCCGTTCTGGCCATCGACCCTTCCAGCCAATTGACCAAGGGCAGCATCCTGGGGGATAAGACCCGGATGGTCGAACTCGCTTCCCTGCCTGCTGCGTTTATCCGCCCTTCTCCTTCAGGCCATTCTTCGGGCGGGGTAGCCCGAAAAACCCGCGAAACGATCATTCTTTGCGAAGCGGCCGGATTTGACGTCATCCTGGTGGAAACAGTAGGAGTAGGACAAGCGGAGATTGCGGTGCATTCTATGGTGGACTTCTTCCTGTTGCTGTTGCTCCCGGGAGCAGGCGACGAACTTCAGGGCATCAAGCGGGGCGTTGTGGAAATGGCCGACCTGCTGGCCGTCAACAAATCCGACGGAGAAAACCTGCTCCGGGCAAAGCAGGCCCAGGCCGAATACCGCAATGCGCTCCATCTGTTTCCTCCCAAAGAAAACGGATGGGCCCCCGTCGTGCAGCTTTGCTCCGCTATGGCCGGCGAGGGGATTGCTCAAATCTGGGAAAAAATCCTGGAACATAAGGGGCTTACCGAACAAAATGGCTCGTTTGCCGCCAAACGCCAGCATCAGGCCCGGTACTGGATGCACGAAACCGTCCTGGAGCAACTCAAAGCGCTTTTCTACGACCATCCCGGAATCAAATCCTGGTTGCCCGAGCTGGAAGAAGCCGTCGTCAAAGGGACGCTTGGATCGCGGTTGGTTTTAAAAAAGAGAAGCGAACCCGTTCGTGATTTCATTGTTCAATAATAAAACACAATCATCAACATGAGGTCTTTAACCATTTCGGTCGTGCTGATCATTCTTGGTTTAATCGTCCTGAGTACCGGATGCAATAACTACAACGCGTTCGTCGACCTGGACGAAGAAGTGGAAAACGAGTGGAGCAAGGTTCAAACAGCCTACCAGCGCCGGGCAGACCTGATCCCCAATCTCGTCAACACCGTAAAAGGAGTTGCCAACTTCGAGCAAAAAACGCTGACGTCCATCGTCGAAGCCAGGTCCAAAGCAACCAGCATCACGATTGACCCCAAGAACGTGACCCCGGAGCAGTTGCAAGCGTTTGAGCAGGCGCAATCCGGCATTTCCCAATCTTTGGGCAGGTTGCTTATGATTTCGGAAAATTATCCGGAACTCAAGGCCAGCGCCGCTTTCGTCGAGCTGCAAACGCAACTGGAAGGTACCGAAAACCGGATCAAAGTGGCGCGCGACCGCTACAACGACGTGGTAACCCGATACAACAAGAAAGTTCGCCGTTTCCCTGGCAGCGTGTTTGCCGGCATGTTCGGATTCAAGCAACAAGCTCAGTTCCAGGCCAGCGAATCCGCGCAGAACGCGCCTACCGTCGATTTTGAATAGTCCCTGCAGGGTATTGGCTGCCGCTTCATTTTGCGCATCATGGAGAACGCCGTTTGCACTGCTCCCTTGTTGCTCCGGGCAGCCCCTGCTTAACCATTGATCATGCCGCATTTTATTTCAAAACAACAGGAGGAAGCGATCATCCATGCCATCCGGGACGCGGAATCCCAAACGTCGGGCGAGGTGCGGGTGCATATTCAGAAAAAACTGGCCGGCCCTGTCTTACAGGAAGCCCAAAAAGTTTTTTTCAAACTGAATATGCACCAAACCCGCCAGCGAAACGGGGTGCTGTTCTTCATCTCTCCAGAAAACAGGCAGTTCGCCGTGCTGGGCGATCAGGGGATCAACGAGGTAGTTCCTTCCCATTTTTGGGAGGATATCCGGGATCTGCTCCGGGAACATTTTCGTCAGGGGTTGGTATCCGAGGGGATCAGCGCCGCCGTCCGCATGGTCGGCGAGAAGCTCCACGCGTACTTTCCCGTGCAAACAGAAAACCCGAACGAATTAAGCGACGATATCTCCTTCGGTGAAGAAGATTGAATTTCAGGCTATCCCCCCTGCCCTTCCGTCGATATTTTTCGCTTCCGGCCGGGATATGGGGTAATTTGCCGATAAGAAAAAACGTACACATGAAACTTCGCACCCTAGCCGGGGGCATGCTCCTTTCCTTGCTTTGCTTCCCTGCGCTGGTTTTTTCCAAGGAGATTCCTCCACGTCCGAATACCCTCGTCAATGATTATGCAGGGATACTGGATCAGGGCCAAAAGACAGCGCTGGAACAAAAGCTCGTTGCTTACGCCGATTCCACATCCACCCAAATTGCTATTGTACTGGAATCCAGTCTGGACGGCGACGACGTGTTTGAATATTCCTTCCGGCTCGCCGAAGCCTAGGGCATCGGCGCCAAAGGCAACGACAACGGCATCCTGATCTACGCCGCGCTGGAAGACCGCAAGCTGTATATTCACGCCGGACCCGGCGTTCAGGGCTACCTGACCGATAACGTGTCCAAACGAATATTGGACAACCTCATCCGGCCCGCCTTCCGGGAAGGCGATTTTTACGGAGGCCTGGACAAGGCCACTACGGTGATGATCGAGCTGGGCTCTGGCACGTATACCAACGAAGCGGCCGGAAAAGAGGGCAACCGCGCCGGCGGCGTGTTGCTGGTGCTCCTGATCGTCGTAGGCGTCATCGTTCTTTTCTCTGTACTTAGCAATACCAACGACAAGGGAGGCGGATACTACCGCGGCGGGCATTACGACGCAGATCCCCGCGGACGGCGCGGCGGCGGCGGATGGATCATCTTTCCCGGCGGAGGATGGGGCGGCAGCGGCTCCGGAAGCAGCGGATGGGGAAACAACGATAGCGGCGGATGGGGGGATTTCGGCGGCTTCGGGGGCGGCGGCTTCGACGGAGGCGGCGCTGGAGGCGACTGGTAAAGAACACCTTGCAGATGCCCGATTGGATCAATCCTTTTCTTTATACGGTCGTACTCACCGGCCTGACTGCCTGCACACCGGCCTTGCATTCGGCTTTCTACGTTCCGGACCAGCAGGAAGCCTCCCTGAAGAACAATGCCCGGCCTTTCGAACCCGGAAAGCTTGCCGATCCATGCGCAGCCCAGGAAAATTACCTTCCGGATTCCATCGATCTCCGGCTATACCCGACCCGGCGCCTTCGGGTGAACGTCCATTTCATGAACAGCAGCGACAGCGCGCACAACTACCCGGAAGAAGAGGCGTACCGTTTCGTAGAAGGCCTCCTGATTTCCGCAAATAAAGACCTACGTGAAAATAATCCCTCCTGGCTGCCCCACCGCAACCAGATCCCCGTTTTTCCAGTGGGGTATGAAATGGTACTCAGCGCTCAACCGGGAGACCGGGGCATTTATTTCCACTACGACGATGCGTTGTGCTACTATATCCACAAAGGGAAGGACAACAACCTGATGGACCGCCGGATGGCGGAGCGCTACGGGATTGGGCGCGACAGCATTTTGAATCTCTTCATTCTCCCTCATTTCCCGGATAGCCTTCGTTCCCCAACGTATCCCAAAGGGCCGGTGGGGGTCATGGTGCACGACTTTATCAAAATGGCGGGCTTTTTCGAAAGCAAACAACCGCCCTGGGCCTACCGGGGCGTGTTGAATCACGAGGTGGGCCATGTGTTCGGATTGAACCACGCCTGGCAGGCCGACGGCTGCCCCGACACCCCCGAGCATAACCAGCCCTGCTGGAACCGGACCGAAACCCCGCCCTGCGATACGGCCGCGTCGAACAACGTTATGGACTACAACGCCCTTCAGAATGCCTGGACGCCTTGCCAGATTGCCCGAATCCGTCAGCGGATGGCCAATGAGCACCACCTGTCGAGGAAGTTTCTGGTTCCGAACGGGTGCGCCCTCAACGAAGCGCAATCTATTGTGGTCGCAGGAAACGCCCATTGGAAAACGGCTGCCGACCTCGAAGGGAGCGTCGTCGTCAAATCCGGCGCCGAACTCCGGATCAGTTGCCGCATATCCCTGCCGGCGAACGGAAAAATTCTGGTCGAGCCTGGCGGCGTGCTGATCCTGGATGCATCCAGCCGGCTCCACAACGCTTGCGGCATGCGCTGGCAAGGGATCGAAATGCAGCGGCAGGGACGGCGCCAAGGGGAAGTTCGGGTAAGTGGGGCGCCCGTCCTGGAAAACCTGAACTAATCTCCGGAGATAGTGGAAAATTTCAGCTAATTTTATGTTGGCAATAACGGTCTTTTGAGACAGCCCCATTCTCCGGCGGGAAGCCGGAAGGATTGCTTACCAATGCCCGCCAACTATATGAAACCGCTTCAACCTTTACTCTTCGCTGCTTTGGCCGCGCTTTATCTTTGGTTCCCCTGGTCGATGGTTCGTTATCAGGAACAAATTCTGACCAAAGGAGCGTATTATTCCTTCGATATTCCCGGCGATAAGTTACTTTCCGGGCTGGGTATCAACAGCTTGTACATTCCCTGGGATAGCCGGCTTCCCCGCACCGACACGTTTAGCTTTCACCAGAAGGTTTTTGTCGAACTTGCCAAAACCCCAGAAGGAAAAGCTTTTTTTAAAAAGATCCACAAATTCCCTGTCAACGGAACCGACTATATCGCCACGAAGGTCTCGTTTAGCCCACTCCAGCGCAAATGGACCCATTTTGACATGCCTGCCACGGTCCAGACCTATTTTCTGGACCGGACGAAAATTCGGGAAGTTTCTTCCTCGCTTCAAAACGCAATCCATGGAGGGCGCCTGGACAGCCTGGAGGTGTCGCTTCAGGTAGGCTTGCGGGTAAAAAAAGGAGTAGCCCTGATCGACAAGGTCTTCCTGAACGGGGTTCCGGCAGAAGCCTTTATCCTTCGGCTGGAGAAGGAATATGGCGAAAAATGCCCGCTCAGGCCCCGGAAAAATCACTTTAGATGCGGCTTCAATTTCCGGTGATAGGCCTTCAACCCGGCAAGGGCTCTGAGGACCTGGGCTGCCGGCATATAAGGAATGCCTGCGGCGTGATTCGTTGAAGACACCTTGGCTACCAGGGTCCAATGCCGAAGGATCGTCCATAACGCTTCGGGATAGGTCATTCGGGTCTGGTCGTAGATATGAGTTGGTTCGGAGCCAATACCATTGAGCTCAATGACCTTGAAGGCTTTTCCTTCCTTCAGCAGATCCAGGCTTTGGCATTTAATATCAAACCGGCCGTAATAAAAGCCGGCCATAGGCTTGGTTACTTCGTCGAAAACCCGGGCCAGCCGCTCGTCTGCCAAAGGCGTGCCATTGATAAAAAGAGTCCCCTTGGAATGGTTTCCGATAATCCCCAACGGCACTTGCTCGCCTTGGTTCGGGATGCGCTGCAATACCTGGCTATGCGTTTTTTGAAGCCGGTCCATCTGGAGCAGAGCTCTGGGGTTTTGGTTCACCAAATCCAGGACGGTGGAGCGGCCATCTCCGGTAACGGCAAGAAATTTCTTCAGAGTGAGGGAAATGATATCCCCCCGATCCTGCCCCGGCATCCGGCAATAAAAAACGCCGACTTCTTCGGGGTAGTCCAGGAATTCCTGAAGAATAAAATCGATGGGATAGGAACGAAGAAAAGCCACGAGGTCTTCTTCCGAAGGTATCCTGGTGACGAGCAAGCCCCGGTAGCCGAGGTCTGGTTTGGCAATCATCGGAAAGCCCATTCCCGCTTCAGCAAGCCAATCCTTTATTTCGGAAAGCGGCGAACCGTGAGGAACGAGAACGGATTTGGGCCGGACGCGTTCCGGGATCATTTTCAGGGTGTCGAACTTGGACTCCAGGCCAAGCCCGCTAAGGTACATGCCGGGATTGGCGGCCGAAAAAAAACACACATGCCGGTACCGCAATGCGAGTAATGGGCCGTAAAGGAACATAGGCCAATAAAAGGCCATGGTCGGCCAATATTCCCAATTGAACAGCTTAATCCAGAAAAGACGGCGTTGCGCCGGGTTCCACCAATTCACGGTTCAACTCAATTTGTGCCCGCTCCTTTTTTTGGGTAAGGAGGTCGAAATAATGCATTTCCATCTGCTGCCCGAGGTGAACGATGCTGGTGACGCTAATCGTTTGCACAAGGCCGTCCCGATTCATCACGACATCGTTCCGGGGGTCTCCCTCTCCGGCATAGAGGTGAAAGGTAAGCATTTTTTCCAGATCTGTCGCTTTATCGGTCTGTTCCCAGGCTCGAAACCATTTTTCCCGGCGGCTACGGACGCCGGCGTCGTACAACGTGGCAGACGACCAGATATGGCTTTCCTCCCCATTTAGCGGGCGTATATGGCGCTGATCGCCGTCCCAGCGCAAATCCCAAAGCGCATGCCAGCCCGCCAGGACCAGGGTAAAAGGTTCGATTCCCTCCAGGTTGTATTCCGAAAAAGACCTGGGGATATCGGTCGTCTCCAGAAGTTCCAGCAAGACGAATCCGCGGCTCATCCGGTACGGCGGGTTTCGCTCGTGGCGTTCGAATGCGCCATTGAGCAGGCAAAGAACCATCCCATCCGCATTGGCGGCAATCCAGGTTCCTCCCGCCCCGCGGTCTTTGGGGAAGACGATTTTTTTACCATTCGGCATGATCTGGACCAAGCCTTCCGCTGCCCGGGAAGGGGATTCATCCCGGTTGGAATTCAGATAAAATCCTCCCCCGGAACGGGGGACGTAGGTAACGGTGCACATGACGGTGGTTTAGGGCGTCGACAAAGACGCCGGCAAAATTTTTCCATTAAAGAAGCGCCACCCGTTGAGGGCAAAATCGGCAACGAAGGCGCCCATGTCCGAGCTGCTTACCGGCGCCTGATACCCGGGGAAAGCCTGTTCCAGCATTTCCGTCTGAACGGCGCCTAAAGCCAGGCAATTTACGGCAATTCCAGCATCTTTCCACTCTTCGGCAAGGCACTCGGCCAGACAGGCCAACGCCGCTTTGGAAGCGCTATACGCACTGAGGCCAGGGAACTTGCCGCTCCCCTGAATCCCGCCCATAGAGCCTATATGTACGATATGGGACTGGGCGTTGCGCTGAAAAAAAGGAAAGAGCCGGCGCGACAACTCGGCCGCTCCGAAGAGGTTGGCCTGGAAGAGCTGTTCCCATTCGGTCCGTTCCAATTCCAGAAAAGGTTTATTCAGCAGCAATCCGGCGTTGTGGATCAGTACGTCGGCGCCGCCCAGGGTTTGTTCTACCAAATCCGCAAACGAAGGCGGAAGGGGGCGCGCCAGGTCGACTTCGGCGATAAAGACTTGCGTATCCGGATGCAGGCGCCGGGCTTCCTGCTGCAACGCTCCGAGCCGCTGGAAATTCCTGGATAAGGCGAGGATTCGGCGGCGCGGGTCTGCGGCCAAAGCCAAAACGGTTTCGTAGCCAATTCCCCGGCTTGCTCCGGTGAGGATAATGCGGTTCATTTCCATGGTTTTTAATCCGAAAACCCCCCTGGACTTTCCTGGGAGACCTTGGGTTTGCGAAACCTGGTCTGTTCAAAGTCCAGTAGTCCCTTACGGGCGGTGGCCAATGTAACAACGCGATCCCCGGTTTGGTTCAATTTACTCCAGAATAGACTTGTTTCGACGGGATCATCGCGGGTTTAAAATGGCTCTTTGCACCCCACGCTGACCCGTCGCAACAAGCCGAATGATTTCTCTCAGGAATTAATGCGCCGATCCTGGGGCAGCCCCAAAAATTTCCCCTATTTTTGCGGTTTCAGAAAGGACGGAAAAAACGCCAATGATTTCAAAATTGCTATCGCACTTCGGCCGCTACCTCATCATGATGGGTACGGCGGTTGCCCGGCCGGAGAAGTCCGCCATGTACTACAAAGAGACGATGCGTCAGATGAACGACATCGGGGTAGGTTCCCTGATCATCGTCATCATCATTTCGCTGTTCATTGGCGCAGTCACGGCAATTCAGTTTGCCTACCAGCTGGACGGGACGCTGGTGCCGATTTATTACATTGGATATATCGTTCGCGACAGCGCTATTATCGAATTGGCGCCCACCATCACCTGCCTGGTTTTGGCGGGGAAAGTCGGGTCCAATATGGCTGCAGAAATCGGAGGAATGCGGCAAAAGGAACATATCGACGCCATGGAGATCATGGGAGTCAACACGGCTGCTTATCTGGTGATGCCGAAAGTCGTTGCCGCTATTGCGGTAATTCCTTTGCTGGTGGCCATCGCCGCTTTTATCAGTATTGTCGGGGGATATGTTGCTGCCGTCCCCACAGGGCTAATGTCCGCAGAGGAATACATCCAGGGCGCCAGGTCCTTCTTTGAGCCGTACAACGTATTCCTGATGTTCATCAAAGCAGTGGTATTTGCGTATTTGCTCACCTCTATTTCCTGCTACCAGGGGTATTTTGTGAAAGGAGGGAGTATAGAACTCGGCAAAGCGAGCACGAATGCCGTAGTGATCAGCGACATCATGATCCTTTTGGCCGACTACCTGATTGCCGTCATACTCACCTGATTTCCAATCCCAAAAAACCCGAGCTATGATCCGGACAGAGCATCTGTATAAAAGTTTCAACGAAAACCACGTCCTGAAAGGGATTACGACCGAATTCTTCCCGGGGAAAACCAATTTGATCATTGGCCGAAGCGGAAGCGGAAAGACGGTGCTGCTCAAGCTGCTGGTGGGGTTGCTTGCGCCCGACAACGGGGTGATCTACTACGACAACGTCAATTTTTGCCAGTTGAATAAAAAGGAAGTGCGCACGCTTCGGATGAAAGTAGGCATGCTCTTCCAGGCTTCGGCCTTGTTTGACTCGCTGACAGTAGAGGAGAATGTCCGGTTCCCCCTGGATATGTTCACCAATATGACCGCCAAAGAGAAGCACCTTCAGGTCAACCACTGCCTGGAACGGGTCAACCTGGAAGGCGCGAACCGCAAATTCCCATCCGAGGTCAGCGGCGGGATGCAAAAGCGCGTCGGGATTGCCCGCGCCATTGTACTGAATCCCCGCTATTTGTTTTGCGACGAGCCCAACTCAGGCCTGGACCCCAAAACCGCGCTGGTCATCGACGAGCTTATCCGCAGTATCACGCAGGACTACAACATCACCACGGTGATCAACACCCACGACATGAACTCGGTGATGGAAATCGGCGATAATGTCGTGCTGCTCCACACCGGGAAGATCGCCTGGAGAGGGGATCGCCATCAGGTATTAAGCAGCGACAATGAGATCCTGAAGAACTTCATCTTCGCTTCTCCTTTTCTTCAGCGATTGCGCAACGCGGCCATGGACGCGGGGCATACCCACTGATCGTTTGGGGTGGTCCCGATTTGAGACAACCGCCGCTCCACGCTGACCCACCGCAACAAGTCTGGTGTTTTGGAGTAGAAAAACCACCCAAAGGCTTGCGCGAAAACACTTTTTTATCTAAATTCGCCTCGCTTTCCTAATATCGAAAGCTTCCCTTAGGAACGAGAGTGTGTTTTTATCTGCCCAGATGGTGAAATTGGTAGACACGCTACTTTGAGGGGTAGTGCTCGCAAGGGTGTGCAAGTTCGAATCTTGTTCTGGGCACCAGATTTTCACTCTCGTTCCTCTTTTCTTTCCCCTTTTTCGAAGGCAGCCCAACCAAATTGCTTTTCAGTTTGTATCTTTCTAAAGTTAATCCGGGTAACATTGCCCGGTCCACGCGTTTATCATACCCTATGGAAATCAACAACGGTGTAATCGACCAAAAAAACGCCGAAAAGCTGGAGCGGATCGCTTTTATTCTCAAAACCGTCGCCCATCCGCTCCGATTAGGTATTGTCCACTTGCTGGAACAATACCCGCAGCTTTCCGTTACTCAAATTTGCGACATGCTCGGAAGCGAGCAATCCCTCACCTCCCATCACCTCCAAACCATGCGGTTGAAAGGAGTGCTGAGCGTAAAGCGCGACGGGCGCAGCATGTTGTACTCGCTCAAAGAGCGGGATGTTTCCCTGATCATCGAGTGCCTGGAAAACTGCCAGTGCAACATGTAAATTTTCGTTTGATATGCAGTCTTTTTGGGACGAACGCTACGCCGGAGAAGAGTATGTATACGGCATTTCCCCTAATGGGTTTTTCAGGGAATGCCTGAGCAGTCTTTCCCCGGGGCGCTTGTTGCTGCCGGCGGAAGGAGAAGGGCGCAATGCCGTTTTCGCCGCAGGTTTGGGGTGGGAAGCCGAGGCGTTCGATTTTAGCGTCGTGGCCCGCCAAAAGGCGGAAGCCTTGGCCCGGCAGACAGGCCAGACCATACGCTACGTCACGCAGGATATTTCGTCCTTCCCCTGGCCCGAAAACGCCTATGATGCGGTAGGGCTTTTTTTTGCGCATGTTCCCGAACCGCAGCGGGTTTACCTGCACCGGCAAGTCATTCGGAGTCTGAAGCCCGGAGGGCATGTCATCCTCGAAGCCTTTTCCCCCGGCCAAATGGCCTTCTCCTCCGGAGGGCCCCGAAATCCGGAGTTGCTGTACTCCCCCGATCTGTTGCTGGATGATTTTGAAGGGCTGGAGATCCTGCGCGCCGAAGCCGTGGAAACGGACCTTCAGGAAGGACGGTTTCACGCCGGAAAAGCGGCGGTAGTCCGCCTTTTTGCAAAAAAATAAGGGCCAGGCATCCCTGTTTTTTTCTATTTTTCGTTACTTGCGGCCAATTAAAACATGAAGCAATCGTCATGGGAATATTAAAAAAAGGCACAAAGGCCTATGGAATTTTGGGGTTCAAATGCCCCCGATGCCATGAGGGCGACTTGTTTGAAACGCCCGCCTTTTCCTTTCGGAAACCTTTTGACATGTACCCGCATTGCCCGCACTGCAAACAATCTTATTTCCCGGAGCCTGGGTTTTATTACGGCGCCATGTTTATTTCCTACATCATTTCCGGATGGTTTTCTATAGGCTTCGTATTGTTTTTTCACTGGGTGCTGGATTGGAGCATGCTGGCTTCTTTCGGGCTCCTTCTGGCGGTTGGGGCGCTGCTGTACGTCTACCTCTTCCGCCTGGCTCGTTCTATATGGATTGGCCTGACCGTCAAATACCATCCAGGCGCCAAAGAAACCGTTGGCCGAAAATAACCGCTCGGAAAGCGGCCCCAAAAGCGTTTGGACACCTTGGGCTGCCACCCCAAAACCTCCTCGCCGGGATTCGGAGGAGGGTAAACCCGGCCCGCTGCACCCTAAATGAAATCGAACTGCCCATGGATACGCATCTTTTACATCTCGTTCAGCAGAAATACCCGCAAATTGCTGAAAAAGCGCTTCAGGAAGAAATCGCTACCGTAGGTAAATTGCTTCACTTCCAGCCCGGCCAGGTTTTAATGGACGTAGGGGCCTACGTCAAAACGGTGCCTCTTGTCATCGACGGAGTTATCAAAGTCGTGCGCGAAGACGAGGAAGGCAACGAGCTGTTCCTCTATTATCTGCAAGCCGGCGAAACGTGTTCCATGTCGTTCACCTGCTGCATGATGAATAAAAAGAGCGAAATCCGGACTACCACGGAGGAAGAAACCACGATTATTGCGATTCCCGTTCGGTATATCGACGAATGGATGACCCGTTACCAAAGCTGGAAAAACTTCGTCATGCGCACGTATGACTACCGGATGATGGAGCTCGTCCGCACCATTGACAGCATCGCATTCAAGCGCATGGACGAGCGTTTGCTGAATTATCTCAAAAAGAAAGCCGAGGCTACCGAATCGCGCATCATCAGCGCCACCCATCAGGAAATCGCCTACGATCTGAACGCTTCCCGGGAAGCCGTGTCCAGGTTGCTCAAACAGCTGGAGCATGATGGCATGGTGAAACTCGGACGGAATAAAATCGAGTTGATCTCCTAAATATCAGCTCTTGGGGGTTCTCTATTCCAGGACCTATTCACAAAAATCACCGTTTTACCGACAAAAGTCACTGAAAAAGTGACGGGACTGAGGGTACTTTTAATAAACCTTCATTCCCATGCCCCCGCGTCTGTATAACATAGAAAATCTTCGATGTCATACCTTTTTTAAAAAGGATATGCCTATTGACATTCTCCGCGCACAAGATTTTTTCCGCGAATCTCCTCTTGGCTCCAAAGCCCACCGGCATAATTATTACATGCTCTTTTTTGTAAAAAGCGGCCGAGGAAGTCAATTAATTGATTTTCAGCGGCACGATACCCGCCCCGGCATGCTGTTTACCATGTACCCCGGACAGATTCACGCTTGGGAAGCCCGCCAGGAAATCGAGGGATACGTCCTGTTTTTTACCGACGATTTCTTCAATCTGCGCTATCACAACCATCAACTTCAGGAGTTTCCCTTCTTTCACTATGAAGCGGCTTCTCCCTTCATTCAGATCGATCTCGCCAGCCGCAAAGGCGAGGAATTCCTTTCCTTGTGGGAGTCCATGCTGGAAGAATACCAGACGATGTCCAAGGACTATGAAAAAGTGCTTCGGTCTTATCTCAATATCCTGCTTCTGCAGTCTCAACGGGAATACCTTATGCAATACGGAGCACAAAACCAGGAGGAAAATCAGGGAGAGAAACTGATCCGGCAATTCACCCAACTGATCAGCAAACACTATTTCCAAAAGCACCAGGTAAAGGATTACGCGGAAATCCTGCTGATCAGCCCGAACTACCTGAATACCCTATGCACCCGAATCACGGGCAAGCACGCCGGCGTACTGATCCGGGACCGCATCATGCTGGAGGCCAAACGGCTGCTCATTCACGAAACCAAAACCGTAGCTCAGATTGGCCTGGAACTGGGGTTCGAGGACAACTCCTACTTCTCCCGGTTTTTCCGGAAATACTCCGGGATGAGCCCGGAAACGTTCCGAAGAGACCACCGGTGAGTTTCACTAGAAGCTATCGCAAAACCCATTCCCGGGTGTGAGCGGCCTCCCCTAACGGGGCTGTCTCAAAAGACGGTTTTTGCTCCAGGCGAACGCTTTCCTCTGGTACACGCCTTATCCTTCGCGTTGCCGGGTTCCGCGCATGCTTTCGCGCTTCCCATAGCCGCTATCCTTCATGCACAAAACCCCGCGATGGGTAGTAGAAAAACCCGGCGAAAATTCCGATCTTTCGAGCCAGTCACCTAAACGTAACGCTATTGACCCACATGGACCCAAGCACCATCCGTTCGAAAGCGGAACATTTTGTTATTGCCTTACTCAAGGACAACCTTGGGCCTGATTATTTATTCCACGACGTAGCGCACACCCTTTCCGTCAGGGATGCCGCCCTGAAGATCGGGCAAAAAGAAGGCTTGAGCGAAACCGAGATGGAAGTTTTGGAACTCGCCGCCCTTTTCCACGACACCGGCTTTGTGGACAAATACCTCGACCACGAAACCGCTTCGCAGCGCATCGCCCGGGAATTCCTCGAATCCCTGGCTTATCCGGCAGACCGCCTGAACCAGGTGCTTCAAGCTATTGGCTCCACCCGATTAGCTCAATCTCCCTCCAACCTCCTGGAGCAAACCCTTCGGGATGCCGATATGAGCCACCTGGGAAGCCCGCACTACGCCGAGTACCTGAAAGCCTTACGCCGCGAATGGGCCGTTTTCCTGCAACAGCAGTACGCCGATCCAGAATGGCTCAGACTCAATCTGGAGTTTTTGAAAGGGCAGGTTTTCTATACCCCTGGCGCCTGGGCCATCTTTGGAGCGCAACGCGATGAAAACCTCAAGCACCTCAAGAAGAAAGCCAAGCAGCTCCAGAAAAACGCGGAAGAAAAAAAAGAACCGGTCTTGATTCAAGAAAACAGAAGCGCACAAATGATGTTTAAAGCAGCCCTTCGCAACCACATCGACCTGAGCTCCCTTGCCGATAACAAAGCGAATATGATGCTAAGCGTCAACGCATTGATCATCACCATCGTGGTTCCGCTGACCGCCGACCGGGTCCAAAACACCCCGAACCTCGTCTTCCCGCTAGGGGTGTTGCTGCTTTCCTGCCTGACCTCGATGGTCTTTGCGACCCTGGCCACCCGGCCGATCCGGATGTCCGGGTACACGTCCATGGAAACGATCCGGCAAAAAAAATCCAATCTGTTTTTCTTCGGCAACTTTTTCCGCATGAACTTCGAGGAATACAAATCCGGGGTCGAATTGGTGCTCGGAGACCACGACTTTCTGGAGGATACGATCCAGCGGGATTTATTTTTCCTCGGCAAATCCCTTGGCGTCAAGTACCAATACCTGCGGGTTTGCTATACGATCTTCATGTGGGGAATCCTGGCAACGGTGATCTTGTTCGGCCTCATCTTTTTGGTCAACATAAACGGGCTACCCATTTAACGCCTGAAACGGCAAGACCCGGACGCTGTTGGTCGTGAGGCTTTGGGCGTCATCCGCTGTATAGGTGGAGGTGATGCCATATAAAAACACTTTTCCACCTGCAACCCGAGCCAGCCTGGTCGTAATTAGAAAACTGCGACCAATAGGGGGTTATCCTGCTTCTTTTATCATGTCAATTACCCACTTTTTCTTTTTCTTCTTTAAAAAAATAGCAGAGGAAGACCCAGGGTAATAATTATGCTGGATTACAAAGCCCGATCTGGAAAAATAAACGCAGCGATTTCGATGTTCATTGATCCAGACCGTATGCATTTCAATGCTTGCAAAAGATCTTCCCTGTTGAAATTTATTGTTGAGCTCTTTTGCATTTTCTGGTATTGTATATTCAAGCTTATTCTCCATACAAAGCTTAGCTGCAATTTGACGATACTTCCCAAAAGATACATTCAATTCATGGAAAGGCTCTTTTAAGGGATTTAAAATTAGTTTCAAAGTTTCTTTTTGAAAATTGCCGGTCAATCCCGGAATCAGATAGATCAAATTTGAGTCGGACGGAATTTTCATTTTGAGGGCTTGAGCATCCTTTTCAGCAAGGAGCCTTTCCATCTCGAAAGGCAGCGCTATATATAGGATTTGAGTAAGTTCTTCATCGCCACTTAATCTTTCTTGCAAACAGCCGCTCGCAACTAACGATAAAATCAGGAAAAGCAATAAAAAAGAAATAATTTTCATTAGTGATAGTCCTTTAGATGATCTATTATAGTTGATCGAGCTATTTTTGGATTCTTTTTGATCCAGATAGCCGTAATAATTGGAATGTAATTTATATTCCAAACAGAACTACTCGCTTTCATGTAATCATGCTGTGCCGTCGCGCTTGATGCGGTATTTTTTTTGTGCTCATCCGGAATATTAGATAGATCTTTTTTCTTATTGTCCTTCCAATCCTCAGCGTCTAATATTGCGTGCATCACCATTTCATGAAAATATGTTCGAACTCTTGTCATAGTGTAATTTATGCGATTTTCTTCAGTCTTTTTCAATTTGTAGTTTTCAGCAAAAACGTTATTTTCATTTAGTGATTTGTTTATGGAAACCCTTACCAAGTACCGGTTGGGCCCGTTAGAATAAAAACCTGTTGAACCATTGCCACCATAAACATATGTGTTCCCGTATTCATCTTTTCCATTAAGATCCCAAGCAATCAAATTAAGGTCAATGCCCTGACTATAATACTCCCCATCCTCCTTAAAAGGCGGAATTTCTTTTTGGTGAGCATACGAGAGAACTTGATCCTTCTTTCCAAATTTTGACAAAAGCGCATACCCTTCGGAAGAACTGGCAAAAATTAAAAATGCTTCAGCTAGTTCTGGCCAATAATATTCTTGACTAACCCTGATTTTCCGAAGCACTTCTGCACTCACCCCCCGCACCACCGGGCTTTTCTCCATCAAAACCCCATACTCCTCCCCACCACAAGGCTTCAGATACACATGCAAGAGCGTTTCGTCGTTGATCAGCGCTTCCACTTCTGTCAGGTCTGCTTCGGTGCAGATGTCGTCTGAAGCATAAATGAACCCCTGGGTCACACCCTCCATTTCCGCCAGTTCGCTGCACAGGATGCTGGCGGGGGTGCGGGTTTCGCCGTACCATTCTACGGAGAAATCCGTGTTGTCGGTTACGTTGCAGGTAGCGGAAACGCGGGAGCGCGGGGCGATTGCCAGCAGCGGCTCCACGATCTTCACCTGCCGGGCTTCGAAGCCGAGGGCCTCCAGGCGGCTGTAGAGCAGGTCGCAATTTTGCTTATCGAATTGAGCCAATATTTCTTCCCATTTCAGGTATTTCATGGCATCGATTTCTTTTTTTGCATATGCATAAGGGTTATCGTTTGAATTCAGCAAGTTTACCAAATCAGACTCTATTAATCCAGCATTTGTTTTGAGCGGGCAGCCAAAAGATTCCGCCAGAGGGAGTTTCACAGCCACTCGGATGGTAGAGTAAATGCCCTGGGTACTGGATTCCTTTCCAAAGATCAAATAATAGGGGGTCATTTGCTCAACTTGCCGGATCATTTCCTGCCAGATTTTATCCACTCCTTCTTCCATATAATCATTCAACCGATAAAACCCAAAATCATACACCCTGAATTGGTTCTGAAATTCTGAGGGTAAAGACCGGATAAGATCGCAGGCTGCGGCTTCCAAGGTATCCAGATATGGAGAAGTATCGAAACCGGAATAATCGCCGAGCTGAATATAACATTGGCTATTGCCTTGGGTCCAAACAAACAGGCCGAAGAACAAGAAAAACCATGGGATTAATGATTTGAAAGGTGCGCTCATTGCACGTCTATTAAGGTTAGTTGCTTAAATCAAGAGACGACTAATTTTCCTACTCCTTCACCTGCACCACCCGCAACCCTGCTTTCCTCCCCGACGCGTCGCGTGCCAGGATGTGGAGCAGGCCGCCGGCATTGGGGCGCCACAACAAAAGCAGGTGGGCGGAGCTGATCGCGGCTGCCTGCACCCGGAGGGCCGCTGCGGCAGAATCCGGAAACCCGCCGGCGAAGTACCTGGATGGCGGGTAATACACCGTGCTGAAGACCGCAAAATCGCTGCCTGCCGAATCGCAGGCCGCACAGGCTTGCGCAGCCGCTCTGCTGCGCTCGGCATTCAACCCGGCCCCGTCGAAGAGCAGCCGGTAACAGGGCGCCTGACTGTGGGCCTGCAGGGCGAAGAGGAGGGCGGGGATTATCCAGAAATAGTTGTGGGGCATATGAATTTTAAGGTTTTGGGTGGTGATACAAGGCTTTAGGGGTAATAAACATGTGATGGATATTGGGCACGATGTCCAAATCCTTGAACAGCAGTTCCATCTTTGATTCGTCCAGGTCTGCTTTCAGGTTGGTGAGCTTAACGCGTTTGAGGGTGTCGAACTGGCGCAGATAGACCCATCCATCGTGCAGGAGGAGCAATTCGGTATCTATTTCGTTGGAGGCGAATATGGAGAATTGGTTGGTGCAGACGTTATAGATATAAAATTTGCCCAGCAGGTACGATCCGTTGTCCATAGGGGCGCCAAACTTGGTGGTGTAGCGCATATCCAGCTTTTCGTTGGCCCCCTTACGTTTGTGCCTGATGAGAGCGCCGTAGGCGAGGCAGTCGCCATAGGTGTTCATGCCGGCGATCCTATAGGGGATCGTTATGCTGTCCCAGGCAGCTTGGGTCTTGTTGTAAGTGTAGTAGGTAGTGAGGGAATCGGTTCCTCCGCCAAACTTTTCTTTATGGCCGATAAGATATCTGAAATCTGGTTTTTTCACCAGATAAGAAAATGATTTATAATATTTCCCATCCCTTTCGTTGTAAGGTGGATGTATAAGTACTTCCAGCCATTCATTTACCTTTGTTCTATCAAAGCCTTGAACCAGTTTGCCTTGTTTATTGTAAGGCAGTCCATACCTAATCCTGAGGAAATATCCAGCCTCTGTCGAAATATAAATACTATCTAAATAATTTTTTATACTTATGCCGGATACGTGCAAATTCTTATTAATGATTTTTTTATCGGAATGTAAATTGCTTACTGGATCAACTGAAAATATATAACCTGGATAACCATTTTGGATAAATGCAGGCCCGTTTATTCGAACAAAATCTAACAATAATGAATCTCTGTTTGCTTTCCTAATAATAAGGGTATCTGAAGAATAATCAATTGTAGAAATAAAATGTTGTCGTTCAAAGAATTTATCTCCAGCGGCCCAATACTCTGCTGCGTCAAAATTTTCTTCTTCTTCCATAAAAAAGAATCGAAAATCGTCAAAATGGCGGAGCTCTTTGATTTTGCTGTTGCGCTTCCAGTCGAAATTTACGGTATCCACTACTTGCAGGCTATCTGCGGTGTATTTGAATAAAATGGCCAGTTTAGTCGAGTCATTCTGGGGAAAGGTGGTTTTGTAATCGGGATGGCCGTCATTGATCAAGTCCTCGGAATGGGCCATGAGGAAGTAGAGGTGCTGGGCCTGTAAAGGACGGTAAGCCATAAACAGATTGCCCAGGAGGAGGAGCAGGAGGAGGAAGCGGGTGGTTGGCATAGCAAATGATTTTAAGGCTTGAAACTTTTCATCGGGATAAAATAATTTGAATCCCACTTGCCGAATTTATGATCTACAAACCATTGCGCAAATTTTTTGCTGACAACCAGTCTTCTGTACCACCCAAACCACTCTTGCGTAAATACGAGATCAAACTCATAAGCTTCTTGCTCGAATGCTGGGAAAAAGTCCAGGATTTTATTTGTGAATAGGGCTCTCCCGCATCCAGGGCAATATTCCGGTTGTTCACTCAGATTACCTGAGCGATCTGTAGCAAAGGTTTGCCCAAAACTAGATTCTCCAAAGAACAATGGACTTTGGGCTACCGGAATGTCCAATTGAACAAAATTGTTGGCAGACCATTGACGACTACCTATGAGTACCTCCCGCGCACCTATACCCCACGTGTCGTTTAGTAACGCAAATCTTTCCCTATCCGTGAACAAATACCCACTTACCCCATGAAAACTTCCCCATAAATATTTCTTTCCTAGTTTAGGTTCCTTTTCCAACGTAATAGGCTGGATTTGTTCTCCTAACGGAATACGATTACAACGTTTACATATTTCGCCAAATGCAAAGCGCAGGTATTCATCACCATCGTCTTCCTTCCCTAAGCGGGCAGGATAAGCCAATGCTGGGCCTAGTCCTAAACCATGCATCAGGTAAGTAGTTGATTTTCGCAATTCTTGAGCATCAAATCGAGCGATGGATCTTCTGTCACTGAATTCAGGAGCATCTTTTAATTGCTCAATGATCTTGAAATACAAATCATTCTCTTCTATGCCAAACATGGCATAGCCTTCAGTAACGGATATCCCATGCTGGGCGAGCATATTGACGTGGTGTTCTGCCCATTTTCCGAATATAGTTCTTCCATACATCATAATCCTAATGCTTTTAGAATTTCGGGGTAACCTTTATACACCTCACGTGCGGCCTTCTTTATATCGTCTAATGAGGCAGTTGCGGTATTTAATCCACCTGGCCCTGGAATATCCGTCACATAGGGTATTGCTTTCCTCCATGGCCCTGTAAATTTAGGCGCATGTTCAGCAGTTCCTTTAGCTACAACGATGCACTTCCATTTTATGGGATCTGCGCTTCCCAGCCAGGTATCAATACCAGCAACATTTCGGAATCGCTGCTCAATCAGGTGGTGGAATTCGACGCCTTTGGTCGTTCTGTTCCAGCCTAAATCCTTGAATATCTGCACTAATTCTGCTTCAGTATTTATGCCAAATTTCTGTGCATATTTCAACTGTGCAAACGAAGATACGGGTTTTTTGAGTTGTGCGATCAAACGTTCGAGGCCATAATTCCGGGCACTTGGAGGAACTGACCTGAAGAACCGGAGGGTAGCAGCAAGGTCAAACTCCCACATGGCGATATCCAGGGCAATCTGAAGTTGCTCTGTAAAGGCTAACATATGGCTGGTCAGGATTCGTTCGCGGATCATTTTAGTCCATAGGGCCATCGCATAAATTTCATCTGTCGTCACAGACGGATGATTACCTACTGTGGCGAGCCAATTGTCAAGGAACTCACAGTACAACGCGTAGTCTGTACAGCGATTACAGGTCATATTGCGTACGGTGCGGATATAGGCGATGAGTTTTTCATAGTTGGAAGAATCGGGCAGGATCAGATTTTGGATTTGTGTGAGCTCTTCGCAAAACTTTAGGGCAGATGCCGCATCTTCACATCCGTGGATATTAAGCTCGTCGCGATACCTTACCAGGCATTCCATTTCGAATGCATCAGGCTGCCGGCAGTTTTCTGAGGGATTACCGCTTCTTAGCCCAAACAACTCGATCAAACAATCCAAATCTGCACAATCCACAAAGCCATCTCCATCATTATCAATATTGTCATCACATACTTCACATGAGCTCAGTTTTAGCACGGTTTGCATAGCGCTAGCTTCTCTTTGGGCATAGGTATATGGGCTTAATCCATCCGCATTTAACCATGCTTCAAGTTTGCGTTCGATGACTGCGCTTTTATTGCCGCAGGCTTGATGCTCAGATAATGGAAGGGAAAGGCTTACAAGAATTTTGGAGCAAGGCCCTTTTGGCGTACTTACCTTCCCAAAGATCAAATAATACGGCGTGCTTTGCGCGGCCTGCCGGATGAGGTCCTGCCAGATATGGTCTTCGCCGCCGTCCATATACGCGTTGAGGCTGTAGAATGCGAAGCTATAGACCCGGAACTGATTGCGGAATTCCGGCGGCAGGGCGCGTACCAGATCGCAGGCTACGGCATCCAGGCCTTCAAGATACGGCGAAGTATCGAAACCGGAATAATTCCCGAGCTGAATATAACATTGGCTATTGCCTTGGGTCCAAACAAATAGGCCGAAGAACAAGAAAAACCATGGGGTTAATGATTTGAAAGGTGCGCTCATTGCACGACTATTAAGGTTAGTTGCTTAATCAAGAGACGACTAATTTTCCTACTCCTTCACCTGCACCACCCGCAACCCTGCTTTCCTCCCCGACGCGTCGCGTGCCAGGATGTGGAGCAGGCCGCCGGCATCGAAGCGCCACAACAAAAGCAGGTGGGTGGATCTGATCGCGGCTGCCTGCACCCGGAGGGCCGCTGCGGCAGAATCCGGAAACCCGTCATAGGGCGCCTGACCGTGGGCCTGCAGGGCGAAGAGGAGAGCGGGGATTATCCAGAAATAGCTGCGCATAGGACTTTAGACATTGTGCTCCAGAGGAACTCCTGGCACATTCTTGATTTTGTGTTAACCTTGCTAGAATTTATTCTGATCCAGGATTAATGCTCCCTGATGCTCCCGATACCATTGACGGGCCCAATCCAGATACTCCGGCGTGGAATAATCCCGACCATGAGCCGCTGAGAAGGTTACCAAATTCCAGCGATCCATGGTATCCTGAAATTTGATGGCGCGATCGGGAAAATTGGCTACGTAGCGGATGTAGGCACTCAGGGCTATTTTCGAAATTTGAGCACGATAGGATTCCGCCGAAAATCTTTCCGGAATGGCTTCTCCTAAAAGGAACTGACCAATCCGAGCGAAAGCGTAAGGTGTGCGAACTTTGCACAACAACTCGATCATATATCCGTAGTTTGGCGTTGATTGAATAATCTGCTCTACCACCGTGGTATCATTGAATAAGCCCAAACGCGCCAAATGTAAATTGAGTAGTAACGTATCCTGCTCGGCCAGGGGCAGCAGCCTTGGGTTAAGGGTAGTCAAACAGGCCAGGTTGCGCTTTAGTAACAACAAGGTTGTCCCTACCGAATCCAATTCCAGAAACGTCTGGTATTCTGCTACGAAAGGGTCCCAGAAAAGCAAACTTTGCGGAGTAGAAAAAAAGGATAGCTTGTTTAAGGATTCTTTGTTGTAATTTGACCGCAAGAACTTTCTAGCAATCGAAGGAATATTGTCCAATATAAATAGCGGCCCGTCTCGCGAATTCAAAAAATAGTTTACCAAAAGAGAATCATATTGTGAATCATATTCTTTTCTGGCAACCAGGTCTAAGACCCTTAAAAATCCTTTGGGGGTTATCTCTCCCGAATCCAACAAACATTGCTCGTAGAAGAGTTGTTTCAGCCTTCCCCCTTTGCCTGTCCATTCTATCTTAACTAACTCGGCATGGGGCTTCTCTGTCAGGTAACTCGTTAACACCAAAAGGGTATCCTGGGTCGTTTGTGCCTTTCCCCCGGAATAGGTGCCCATAAAAAATATTGCCATCAGCAGTATTCTTACCATTGGTATGCTCTTATTTTATAGCCATTAATAATATTCACATAGTCCATCAAGGCGTCAGCATCGGAAAATGGGGCATACAAGCCCTTAAACTCTTCCCAGGGATGCTTCAACCCTATCCGGTGGCCATTTTCGTGGGCGATGGTGCGTTTGTTATATTGATAGGTACTACTTGCAAAACCATAAATTGTTTCGAATCCGAAGGAGCCATTAATTTGTTGTCCTTTTTCATCTGTGCCAAGCGGGCTGTATAAAAACATAGTTGAGGTTTTATTGTACAGAAGTGGATTCTCATCAGGATCGGGATAATACCTCAGTTTGCGCAGAGAATCCTGTTCAATCCATAGATATTCAGCCAAAATATAGTAATACTCTTGATCATCCATTTTACCATTCCCATTCTTATCAAAATCCCATTCATAGCGGTCAATGGGTTTTATGGACCAGGACATATTGATCTGTTTAAAAGCTTGGATCATAACCTCCTCCAGTTCTGTTTCAGTAAAATTGAGTTTCGGATAGGTGGCATCCCCTGGCAACTTCATGAGAATCAGATTCAAAACCATTTCGCGTTTTGGCAACACCACAACATTCAAGGCGCCAATAACAGATCCGTTACCATCCAAGACTTCAATGGAGGCCGATTTGGTGGGTGATGGAGCCTGCAAGGTAATCGTTTCCGAATAACTTCGAGGCGTATCTCCTGACATCATTTCAACCCCTGTTGCCCGGTAACGAATTGCCGAAAGGTCAATACCGGGTGAGAATTCAACAATAACCATATCTGTTTGACCTACTCCGACTGACTTCCAGGGAGTCCCCTCTCCAAAAGGTGTTTTATAAGTTGGATATGATTTAATTGTATTCTCATCAAACCCAAACTTCTGCTCCGGGTGCTCCCTGAAGACAGCCTGTCCCTGGCATACGGGGCCAGACCTCAAGCTTATGCCGCCTGCTTCGGCGCAATCGGAGTCATTGCAATCAGACCATCCATCGCCATCGTCATCGATATCGTTTCCACATATCTCCCGGCAGCTGATCAACTGCATGAGATAATTCATAGCATCTGCTTCTTTTTTGGGATAGGCATAGGGGCTGCTGTTTGGATTTAGCAAGGTTGTCAAATAATACTCTATAGCCCCCGCATTTATTTTTTGGGGGCAGCCGAAAGATTCCGCCGGAGGAAGATGCACGGCCACGCGGATGGTGGCAAAAATACCCCGGCTGCTGGATTCCTTCCCAAAGATCAAATAATACGGAGTCCTTTGCGCGGACTGCCGGATGACGTCCTGCCAGATATGGTCTTCGCCGCCGTCCATATACGCGTTGAGGCTGTAGAATGCGAAGCTATAGACCCGGAACTGATTGCGGAATTCCGGCGGCAGGGCGCGTACCAGATCGCAGGCTACGGCATCCAGGCCTTCAAGATACGGCGAAGTATCGAAACCGGAATAATCGCCGAGCTGAATATAACATTGGCTATTGCCTTGGGTCCAAACAAACAGGCCGAAGAACAAGAAAAACCATGGGATTAATGATTTGAAAGGTGCGCTCATTGCACGTCTATTAAGGTTAGTTGCTTAAATCAAGAGACGACTAATTTTCCTACTCCTTCACCTGCACCACCCGCAACCCTGCTTTCCTCCCCGACGCGTCGCGTGCCCGGATGTGGAGCAGGCCGCCGGCATTGGGGCCGGTGGGCTGGATAGAAACGGTGTTTTGCCCCGATACGGCGTCCAGGCTGCGGGTATGGACCAGTTGTCCCAGGGCGTTGAAGACCTCAATGTGCAGGGTTTCCTGTTCGGGGCGGTCCCAGAACACGTCGAGCTGGAAGTCGGCGCTGAACGGGTTGGGGCGCGCGCGCAGAGAGAACCTATTGCCCTCGGGCAGACTGGCGGGCAAGGCTGCGTTCGGGGCGGCAACCGGCGCCACCGCGCCGGGGGTTTCTACCGCTACCGTAGCGAAGAGGGTTTTGGCGCAGCCCAGGGCATTGTACACCAGCACGGTGTACGCGCCTGTACAGAGGCCGGAAAACGTTTCGATGGGACCGGTCAGGCTTCTTTCCTCGAGGAAGCCTCCGGCGCCCAGCAGTTGGATGCGAAAGGGGCCAGCGCTTCCGGTGGCTTCTATGGTGATACTGCCTTCGCAATACTCGGAAGAAGCGGGCGTTACGGCTACAATCCGGATGGTAGCGTGCAGGCTGATGCCGCCCACAAGCAGAAAGCAAAGGAGAAGGCCTGTCTTTTTCATGTTTGTCTGGTTTTTTCTTTTTTTAAAAAGCGGCTTAAAAGGCCTTACTTGCCACCGCCGACAAAGGCGAATCGCTGCCGTCGAGGAAGCGGGCGGCAACCCGGTATTGGTAGGCGTTGCCCGGCTCGGTTTGCGTATCGCGCCAAACGAAGTAGCCGCGGCCTGCTTCTACTACGGCAACGGGAGGGAACGCCGACAGCTCCAGGTAGCGCACCAGGCGCATGGGGCCGCCGTTGTCGGAGCGGTACACCGCAAACTCGTGCAGGAGGGGGTCGTAAGGGTACTCCCAGCTCAGCTTCACGACCATTTTTTTATCCGCGATGGTGGTTTCGGCTTTGAGGCGGTCTGCCGGTGCGCGCCGCGGGTTGGGGAGGGTCACCCGCAGGGTGGGGGAGATGCCCGTGAGGCCGGCTTCGTCGGTGGCTACTACCCGGTATTCCCAGTCGGCTGCGCCGCCCAGCTCGGTGTCCAGCGTAGTTTGCCATGCGCTCAGGGTGTCGCTGGCCGCTATCGTGGCAGCGGGTATCCAAGCCGGATGGAGCAGCGAGCGGCGCTGCACTTCGTAATGCGTCACATCCTCGCTGGGGCTGGGCGACCACACCGCCTTCACCCCATCCTTCACCGGCTCTACGGAGGCCAGGTGAGGCGGAGCGGGAGGCATCACGTCGGGCAGGGCCAACTCCAGGGGGTCGGAGAGGGCGCCGAGGTTGTCGCGAAAGTCCACCGCCCGAACGCGGAAATAGGCTTTCTCCGCCAGCGTATTCATGGCAATCTGCGTCGAAAAGGCGTTTTCGCTCACCGTGCCCTCGCTCACCTGCACGTACTCGGCCTCCAGTTGGCCGGCCCGGTAAACGCGGTAGCCGTAAAGGTCGTCGTCGGGGTTAGCGGTCCATTGCAGCGATACGGCGCCCAGGGGGGTCACGGACCCGCTCAGGCCGCTCACCTGCACCGGCGGAGTGCGGTCTTCGGGCTGTCCGAGCAGGGAAATGGATTCCACCTCGCGGTCGAAAAGGTCAACCGCTTTGACCAGATAATAATTGGTGTGGCGGGGCTGCCCGTCGGTAAAGGCCCGCTCCGAAGCGGGCAGCAAGGCCCCGACAGCCTCGAAGGGACCATCGGAAAAAGGCGAGCGGTATACCTGGAACCCCTGTATCTGGTCCTCCAGATCGGAAGGAAAGGTCCATTGGGCGGTCAGTTTACCTCCATCGGCCCGCGCTATGCCGGTAAGCTCGGGTTTGGCGGCCAGAGGGGCGGGCAGGCTTTTCCCTGCGGCCACTTCGCCTGTGGCGCTCACCCCAAAAATGGAGTGGCCCCTCAAGCGGTATTGGTAGGTAGTCTCCGCCGATTCGAGGGTGTCGATATAGAGCAGGGCGGTGGGATCGGGCGCCGATTCCGATTCCTGGGGCAAAACGGGCTCGCTGTTGCGGGGCTGCCAGGTAGCGCCTCCATCGGCGGAGCGCTCCACGTCGTACCCCCGATAGTACATGTCCAGCCCGCGGCTCGACCACGACAGGAGGGCGGTCTCGGCGCCGGCTTCCAGCGCAGGCACGGGCAGGGCCGGCAAAGTCAGCGCCGCCCGGGTGTCGATTTGCACGCGGCGCGCCAGGGCAGCCAGGGCGGAATCGGTAGCGTAAAAGGCGATGCGGTATTCGTACACCGAGTTGGGCGCCACGGTGGGGTCGGTGTATCCCAGGGCCATGGCTTCGGCCACGGGGAACGACGCGTCGGCCGCCACGAGGCCCAGTCCAAAACGGCTATCGTTTTGCTCCGCCTGGCTGAGGGCGCGGATGAACGCATCGCCGGTGCTGACGGTCACTTCCACATTGGGTTCGTATAGGGCAGCGCCAGCAACCCCGGCCGCATTACTGGTATCCGACATCTGCTCGAAGACGGCTACCGGTTGGGGCAGCATGCGGGCCGCCAGCACGATTCGCGAGGCGGCGGTCTGGGTTTCGCTCAGGCTGTCGCCGTTATCCAGCATGGTATAGCGCTCCAGGATATACCCCTGTTGTATCCCGCGCTGCCAGGAAGGAAAATCTTCGGGGGCCCAGCGCAGCAGGGCCCGGCCCGCATGGTGGATGCCAAGGAGCCGGAAAGAGGCGGGCAGGGAGTCGGTGGCAGGCCAGGCGCATTCGGCATGGACCGTTACAACCGGCAAGACCAGCGCCAGCATTATCGCGTGGAATCGCAGGCGGGTAGAAAAGAGGTATTGATTCATGTGGCAGTGGTTTTTTGAGGGCAACAAAGAAGGATTTTTGCCAAGGGTCAGCGAAGAAAGGCTGGGAGCCTAATTCTCCGGTAATATTTCATACCTGGTTCTGTTTTGATCAAACCAGGCGCGGATGATGTCCTTTTTTCGACCAGAGGCAGAAATAACACCATGTAAATCTTTGATGATTGGTCTTAGAAGCGAAATAACAAAATTGAAATCATCCCGGCTCAAATGGTCTTCGCAAACAGGCTCCCTCAGATCGCTGTACACATATTCGATGAGAAAGTCGATGCTGCCGCGGGTGCGGATGAAGGCAAAGTCGTAGAACAACATGCTATACAGGACGTCGCGGTCTTCTTCCTGCCGGGTTTTTTGAATGAGATAGTCCAGGGCTGCCTGATCGCCTTTTTGGGCCAGCGCCATAGCAGCCCGCCATTTGGGGAAGCCCGGTATCCGCCCGGGCGGTCGGCATCGTCGGGAAGCAGCTCCGGGCCTTGTTCGAAAAACCGGCGCATGAGGCGTTCCCCTTCGGGCCAGTCGAGTTTGCCTACCAGGGGGAAAAGGGGCGTAGTATGCAAGGTAGGGTGAAGGATAAGGGCTTTGAGCATCTCCAGTCGCTGCGCGTTGAAATCGGCCGGACGGGCCAGGCGTACCAAAAAATGCATATTGTTCAAGCGCAGCCATTCCGACTGGTCCAGGCATCCGTAGAGCATTAGCTCTGCCAGCTTTCCGCGGATTTCTGGTTCGGGATTCTGCCTGTATAAATCCGTCAAAGCCCAGTAATAACTGTCACAAATATCGTGGGGATTGGCCAAAATATCTTTATTGGCTTTTTCCAACTCTGGGATGATTCGTTGCTGAAACTCCCGATTACTGAGTATACTATCCGGAAAATTGAAATTGCGAGCTGCTATTCGGGTATTAATAAGTTCTTTAATATCCACAGGCTGCGCCATGGCGAATGTGGTAAGGAGGGAAAGCATCGTGATCAGCGACATGGACTTCATGGTTTGTGTGTTTTTGCAGGACTGTCCTGGTTTTCCTTTGCGCCTGGGTTATGTCGCATCAATCCGGATCGGGCAGTATCTGATAGGTGGCCCGGTTTTCTCGAAGCCATTGGCGGACAGCGACAGACCCGAAGTTAGGGCAATTATGCATATCAATGATTTGTGCGAGCATAATGAGGGCAACTGAAAAATATTCCTGTTTGTCGTAATCCTCTGGATTGGCAAAGGCATCACTGAGTAAAAAATCTATGATGAAATCAATGGTTGGGCGATTTTTCACCAATGCAAATTGTTGGGTGATGAGGGAAATAACCTGTAGGTCAGTTTGTTCGCCGGCTTTTTGCAGTAAATAGGTCATGGCTTGCATGTTGCCCTTTCTTGCCAGAGCTATAGCCGCCTTCCATTTTGGAGAAGCGATAAAACCTCCTGGGATATCTTTATCTAATTCTAACAGTTCTGGACCCTCCCGGAAAAACTGCTCCATAATGCGGTCTCCTTCCGGCCAATCGAGACGGCCTACTATGGGGAATAAAGGAGTACGGTGGTGTATGGTATCCAGGAGTAAGATTTTTAGTAGTCCAAGTTGTTCTTTTCCAAAATCCTCTGGCCGGGCAATCATTACTAAATATTTCATGTTCATAGCCCGCAGCCATTCTGACTGATCATCGCATGCCCGTAAGATCAATTCAGTCATTTTTTTTCCGGATTCGCTACCGTGGGGTACAAGCGAATAGATGCCAATGAGCTTATTGTAAAAATCTTGCCGCACAAAATGATTCTCGCTGGAGATATTAAGGCTCATCTCTTCTAGTAGGATAATACCTTTATCCTGAAATATTTTTGTTTTTACAAGATCAGAAGAAATACCTGCCCCAGGACTATTGATTCCTTCTTTAATTTTTTGGAGAAGGGAATCCTGCTGGGCAGACAATAAAATCCAAGAAAAAAGAAAAAGAATGAGATGAAAAAATTTATAAGTACTCATCTTCATAGTTTTTTAGAATCTACCGATTGTTTGTACTTTTTGTTGTATCAATTGCCACTGATAGGCTCGTAACTCTGGCCCCGGAGGATAGGACATTAAATTTTTGTTATCTACTGCATTTTTAATGTCATGAGTATGCCCAAGGTCGAAGGCTCCATGGCCGATTTCATGAAGTAATGTTCTACTCCCACCAGAAAAATTGATAGGAATAGCAACAGCAAAGCTTCCTTTGGGAGAAACACCATCATAAATTCCAGTTGGGCTATCCTGTAAAAGTCCTTTAATAAAAAAGATAGTAACCCTATTTACACCTGGATTGATCCTATCGAAAAAAACGTCCTGCTTCATATTGTAATTAATAATGAGGTTATTAAACTCAAGGGGATTTGGCCTCAACAAAACGCCATCATAATCTTGATCAAATTGAAGCGTATCGGTCTTCCTAAGTTCTTCTTTAATATATATTCCAACTTTTCGAATTATAACATCCCCCTCTTGTACTAAATTAGGCTCCAACTCATTTTGATAAAGAATACTGCTCAAACTGTCTGCCATGGTTTCACATATCCCATTGGGGCCTGTGGAGATGACCGTGTCTTTGGATACTGGGTCCAAAAAAGCGCATCATCACCACCCAGCCTGATTGGGTTGGTATCTAAAAAATTATTGGCGCCTCTGGTAATCGCAGTCTGATTGCTTTGGCCTTCTCCTTTCTTTCTGATATTTGGAGAGATGTTATCTCCACTTGCAATCGTCGTTTCCAGGATGCCGTTCAATCCCGTGTGGATATAGGTACTGTCTACAGAAAAACCATCATCCCCGGCCGGGGTGCTCTGGAACCCGTCATTGCCTGGCAATATGCCGATCGACATAGGCTTCCCTTGGCCTTTTGGAATAACTTGAACATCATCGTCTTCTTCACTGACCCAAATAAACCTTAAATAAAGCGTGATCGTATCCGGATGCCATAAGATCAATTTATCCAGGCGGCACCCTTGCAAGCCTCCGATATGCGCCTTTAAGGTGTCTCTTGTAAGGTTACCTGCCTGCACCGTTACAGTCTGAGCGGCTGCTCCGGCTATTTGAGGAGTTACAACTCCGCTCGAAGCTGTAAAATGGACGTTAGCCGCTACGGCGCCGGGCGTAATCTTAACTCCAACCCGGTCGTCGAAGGTTTTTGGCACCAGTTTCCAGCGCACAAAGTCGCCGGCTGCATTTTTTGCATAGGTGTTATATTGGGCAATTTCATTTTCGTCGAAGCTATACAGACTTTGAGGAGCATGCTCAAAATCTACGTCCATCACATAAACCAATAGTCGGGCTGTGTGGACGGTGTCTTTATCCTGAAACGTCGCCTCCACAACGGTCCCGCCATTGCCTGAAGCTTTAATCCGATCCACTTGGGCCCTGTTGGTTTTAGCAATGGGCTTAAGCACTTTGGGCTTTGAAATTTCGGGGAATGGCAGGCTATCTGCGCGGAAAACCTTCAACTCGAGCGTTGTATTGCATTTGCAGGTAAACAAGGTATCGTTTGGCCCGTAGAACTTGCCATCTACCTCGAAGTAGCCTTGCATGGACGCGGTGAGTAAGCGGTCGAGCTCGGCGACGGATTCCCGCAGGGCGAGGGTCAAGGCATTGCTACCACCGTTAAAAATGGATTTTTCAAATTCCTGCTGTACCGATTGGTAAATAAGACCTTGCTGCTGGGGCGAAAACTCGGAAATGCGCCCAAAACCCGCCCAATTCAGCACCAGCAGCATTTTGGCCTGCTGATCGTTGGGATCCAGCCAGGAGACCATTAAAGCATAGGGGATATTTTGCCCCACATTGAATTGGGTCTGCATATCAGCCTGGATTTTGGGAAGCAGGCTTTGGGCGTCATCCGCTGTATAGGTGGAGGTGATGCCATATAAAAACACTTTTCCACCTCTCCTTTATTTCACCTTAACCACCTTTGCCGATTGCAGCACATAGCCTTTGGCTGAAACGCATTGCAGGAAATACATGCCGGGCGGGACGGATAAAGTGGAAAACCGGGTATTGTTAAATCCTTTGGTCACCTCCTGAGGTTGTTGTCTGACTACTGATCCGAGGTTGTCCAGCAACCGGATTTCCCAGGTTTCCGTTTCAAGGGCATGGAATTGTAAGTTCAATTCCTCTTGGAACGGATTGGGGAATACAAATAAAGGAACGGATAATTGCAAGGGCTTGGCTACTTCTGCCTTCTCAGCCAAAGGCAGTTTGGGTAGCGCGGATTCGATGAGCGTATCGGTGGGTTGCATGTCCATACCAAGGGTATCTGCTATTGCAGAAATATAAACCCGGCCATCCAAGTCCGTTTCGTTGTAATAATCCATCAACCCTATGGTCCGGATTTTTGTCGGGCCGCTTAATTCTCCGCCGAAAAGAGCACGTAATCTGAATGCATCATTTGGGATACGGTCTCCCGGTTTGGGCTACCAATGGTATCGATCTGGACCATTTCGCCAGCGCTATCGTATTTTACAATGGCTATGTCTTCTTCCCCTTTGCTGTTTAGGAGGCTGTTGCCTATGTGAAGGCTGTCCCGGTAGGTAAACCCTGCAAAGATCCCATTATCCAAGCCATCGGAAATGGCCATCTGGAGGAGGTCCAAATGGTCTGCTGCCAAGCTGACCGTCCATTTCAGAATGCCTTCGGAGGAAAAACTTGCGATCGAAACTTTATTTGCACTCTGCCCGGCAACACCCAGCGCTCCCTGGCGTAGGGAATCCAACCCATATAGCAGTAGTCCAATTTGTGTAGTATCCGGATCAAATGAAATCCCCTTTATCAAAACAGGGTCGTTTCCTTCAATTTTTTGAATAATCTCCGCCTGGTCTTGATTCAGTTTGGCAAGAATAATTCCCTTCTGAAAAGGCATGGTTACGGTTTGGCCATTAACAGTCAGGACGCCCTGATCAAAGCCTGCGGCTAAGGCGACCTGCCCTTGGCGGCTTTCCGAAAAATGAATCCCCAGGAGGGTGTCAATTTTTTCTACGATTTGAATCCCCTGGGGTGTCCCCTGCCTGGAAACCTTGAGATAAAAGGCAGAAAGGTCGTCCGAATAACCGATCAAGGTGGAATCCAGTTGCAGATCGCCTTTGAAAATGCCGGCAACCACCAAACTGGTATCTTGAATAGAAATGTGTTGCGGCTTTAGGAAGAGCTGGGAAGCCAGCAGCCCATGGTATTCGATCAAGGTATCCGAAAACAAAAATCCATATTTGCTCCCGGGTTCTGTTTCCTCCATATATACATCGGTACGGGTATCCCAATTGGAAGCCTGGAAAATCAGATGGTGAGCCGGCGTTTTGGCCAATACCTGGTTTCCGAAAACGAAGACGCCAAAGAGTTGGAAGGAATCTACAGCGATAATTCCTTTTGGAATTCGTTGGTTTTCGAAGGTCAGTTCGCCAAAGCGGAGCAGGCGCTCCTGGTCATAGTCATCCGATATCCGCACCTCGAGTCTTTCATTGTCTTCTTCAACAGGGTCCTCCAAAAACGATTGGAGGAGCGAGGCGTCAGTCATTCCCAATGTGGGTTGAATTTTCGCCGCCTGGTCCTGGCTGACAGGATCGTTTAAAACCAAAGCATCAGGAAATAAATTATTTTCGTAATTGACATTGCTAGATTTGGAGGAATTATTACAATAGAAAACCGCGCGTTCCAACATGTTTTGGGAAGTAATAAACAATTGCTCTCTTTCCTGCCGGTTGTAATCCCTTCCATACCAATGTCCTTCAATATTGAGGGAGGCAACATCGCAACTAATTACGGAGCGTTGTTCTTGAGTTACTATTTCTATTCCGCAAAGGTTATCGCTAACATCTGAATCGATAAAGCCATTCAAATCGTTGATGCAAAAAGAAATACTGGCACACCGCAATTTCTTGTCCGTCAAATTGGTAAAACCTTTCAGGTAGTTTTCCAATTTGGATCCCTGGTATTTAAGATTTGCCTCAGGCCCCGGAAATCTCCTGGCAAGTGTGCCGTTTTTATGCCACACCAACATCTGCAGCAGGTTGAAACTCCGGTAATCGCATAACCGGATTCCCCAACGACTTGAGTGGGCGGATCTGGAGTAGGAGGGATATTGGTCACGCAAGCCATAAATTTGGACCGGAATATTCCCAACGTTTTACAGGTAAACTGGGTGCAGGCCTTTCCGTCTTTAATGGCCGACTCGCGCAAATTGCGTTTTTCTTTCTCCGCAAAATTGAAGAAACCCGAATAAACAGCCGGATCCAGGGTGCAATACGTGATATGGCCGCAGGGATCTTTGCCGGCGGCCGGGCTGGTACTTAGCCAATCGATACCGGTATTACGCCCATGGTTTTCTAAAATTTCCCAATATTCGCCAATGCGGACGGTTTTCCAGGCTTCCTTTCCATTTTCTTTTTTTTCATACTTTCCGTTGCACAGACAAAACAAGTCGCTGCGGCAGCGCGGGAAAATACTGCCTTCAAACCATCCTCTCGCGTTTTCTTCGTTCACCACTGTAAAAGCAGGGGAACGATAATTTTGGGAAGGGCCGGTTCTTTCTCCATTACAGGCTTCGTCGTAGATGCACATGTTTTCCTTCTTATCGTAGCCCGCACAAATTTTTTCCGGTTCTTTTTCCGGTAAAACAAAGGAAAAATCAATGGGGCAATGATCGCCCAGATACCCCGAGAGGGTATACGTTCTGCCACCTCTTAAAGACGACAAGGCCGTTAGAAAATTTTCTCCCAACGATTGGACGCCTTCGCCGGTTGTTTTATCGAAGATGACCCTGCCATCCAATTCCAAATGAATATTGTCTCCAGGGGTGCCCGTAAATTTCAGCACCACGCCCCCATCGTCATGACCGAAGCACGGCTCAATGATTTGGGAGATCAGGAAATTCCGGATTTCTTGTTTGGAGGCTTCGCACGTCACGATTCTTTTTCGCACCGTCTTGCTGTTTCCGCAAGCATCGTACACCAGAGCGATGACCTCAATGGGGGCCATGCTGATGGGAACACTTATTTCGGGCCCCGACGCTTCCTGATCGCCGTAGTCCCACTCAATGACATATTCTCCTGGCACGGGACCAAACTCCTCCTGGGGATTCTTTTTGAAAGACAAGCTAACGGGAATGAAATCGCCATCGGCGCCGGATGCGATGCCACCATTAATAATCACCTCAAAAGCAGCCGGGGCAGCCGAGCAAGCGCTGAGATGGAAATCCTTCCGAGCCGCGCACCCGGTTTCCGTGTTTGTCGCTATGAGCGTATATACGCCGGGTCCCGCGTTTTGAAGCTCGTTCCCTGTGCTGCCATTGCTCCAATGGTAGATAAACTGGAAGCCCGTTGGATGTTCCATCCCGTTGGCGTCTACGGCAAAAGCCCCGGCTACAATGCGCCCGTCCGTCTGGCCTGCACCCGAGGGGTTGGTTACCCGGATAGTCCGGATAGCCAGCTTTACTTCCGGCACCTGAATATGATCCTCCACTGCCGTGCATTGCGCCACTTTTTCGGGGCTGGCAGACACCGTCCAAAGACCAGAGCAAAGGCCGTCTATTTCCAAAGGTTTTGTTACGTCGTGAAACACGCGCTGCGCTTCTTTTTCATGCGTGAACACAATCGTCATGGGTACGAGGGCGTCTTTGGCAATCTCTACGCGCACCCGGCCGCTGCACCCGCAAGACGGCTTCATCAGGCTCACCCGAATAGCTTTTTCTGCCTGAGAATAGCCGGCAACAGATGCCAGAACGAGGAGCAAAAGGACCAGGGTTGGTTTTGTTTTCATGGCGTTGTTGAATTTTTTCGGGTATTGGAAATTCGTGGTTTCTCTTGGGTTGTTGGGGTTACAAATACTTTGTTCACGTTGCAAGTTGCGGAAGCGCGAGAGCGCGGGGCGATGGCCTGTACCGGTTCTACGATTTTTACCTCGCGGGCTTCAAAGCCGAGCGCTTCCAGGCGGCTATAGAGCAGCTCGCACTTCTGCGCCTCCACCGCTGCCAGCGCCTCCGCCGTGCGTATCTCCAGCGCCTGCTCGCAGGTCTTCCACACCCCGGCCCCATCCTGCCGGGCATCGGCGACGGTGACCCGGTAAGCCGGCGCCATGCCGGAGAGCGGGACCTGAATCTCGGAGGTAGTCTCCCCGGTACTCCAGCGATAGGTGCAGTGAGGTAGGGCGCCTTCCACCCGAAGGGTAATGGGGCCGTTACCACAAAAATCGCCGGGCGCAAGGGCCACCACCAGCTCCGCCTGTATGCTGACCACCTCCACGTGGTACCGCTTGATCGCAGGCCGCAACTGCGCATCGAGCACCGTGACGCTGTAGTGGGCGTTTTGCAGGGGCGTCACGGTGCGGGGGTTGCCGGCGGAGGCTCTGATTTCGTTTTTCATTCTAATCTCTAATTTAAGTTGAAGTTTCCAGGTATCACATATGTGGTATCCCCCCATATGCTTGGGATATCTAGCCGTTTTTGTCCCCTAGTAATTAAGCCATCTGAATATTGCCACCAACGGCTATTAATGAAAATTGAAAATGATCCTTCTTTGTTATTATAATTATCCAATATTAAATATCTTCCATCCAACATTCTCTTTTCTCTTCCCTGCACCAAGACTTCGGCATTTAACAATACTAATCTGGAATAAAAAACCCTAGAAACCGAATCATATTTCAAAAGAATCTCCCTTCTTTTTTGAACAATTTTAGAAAAATTGGAATTTGTATAAATTCTTCTATACTCAGTATGGTAAAGTTTACATAGATTCAAAGAGTCCAATAATTTTAGATCTAGCTCATCAGATATTGCTGTGGAATCTATTCGTTCAAAACTTCCCAAGGCACACCAAGAGCCGTTAAAGCGATTAAAATCTAAAGAAACAAATAATTTGTTATTTTTTATTTCTAGGATTTCTTGCTGAATACTCTGAGTACATCCACTCGACCTTAGTTCGTATACAACATGCAATCGCTTTTTTGAGGGCAGTAAATTAAAATTACTTAAATTGCTACAATCATTACATAGCTTAAAAGTATCAATGCACTCGCTTTGAAAGACTAGAAACAAATCAATATTAAGAGACTCTGGGTTATGTCTTGCATAAACTTCAAAATTATTACCCTTTTCATCAATCACGATGCGGCGAATTACCTTTAATGAAGTGCCATTGTCATTTTTTAAGGATTCCAAAAAATTTGGGTATCCATCTTTGCCAATCCGTTTTTCATTTGAAGTCGAATGTTTTACAATGGAACTACTAGTAGTGCTTGTTGCTTTTTTTTTGCACCCTAAAACACATAAAAATAACGCGAACACAATAAAAAAAAACATAAAGTAGTATTTCATGGCCAGCCTCTTTTATAGGATGATTCTAATTTAGGGTTGTAGGTAAAGAATACTGATTTTCCAAGCTCAGCCACTAAGACTAAGGTTTCTTCATTAACTTTTGTTCGAAAATAGTTAGGTTCAGATAAATTGTAATAAGAACCTGCTCCTTCCCAAAAATAGGCATTGTTAATTTTAATGTTTCCGAAAAAATAAAAAATATCTGAAAGAGAAGCGATTGCACCTCTTACTCTAATACCGTAATTATTTGATTCGGCTGCATTTTTTATTGACATATGAGTTACCAGATAGTAAGGAGTTTTTTCACCAGACCTATTGTAATCATTTGCTCCGTCATATTGACCTCGGTTTCCAAGGTGGCTCAGAAAATCTTTATTTCTAATTATTGTTTCTCCTTTGGTTGTTCCCAATCGATTTCGAATAACGCACCCTATTCCAAGGGCCTCCTCGTAGTTGGACGATGCTTCTCCCGCAACCAGTCCAATTAACTCATGAACAAACCCCATATCGTATTGCTCGAAATCATATCGAGTAACCAATGGCATATTGCTGCACAAAGATGGCCAAGGGCATTTGTCGATATCGTTTTTTCGGACGAAAACCTTTCCAGGCAACATAGGTAAGGGAATCGCTTCTTTTAATAACATCGATCCGTTATAATCAAAATAGTAGTTGTAGGCCTCACCAATTGCTGCAATGTCGGTCGGATCTTGCGCCCCCTTCTCCATCAAAACCCCAAACTCCTCCCCACCACAAGGCTTGAGATACACATGCAGCAGCGTTTCGTCGTTGATCAGCGCTTCCTCTTCGGCCAGGTCTGCTTCGGTGCAGATATCGTCTGAAGCATAAATGAACCCCTGGGTCACACCCTCCATTTCCGCCAGTTCGCTGCACAGGATGCTGGCGGGGTCGAGGGTTTCTTCGTACCATTCTACGTAGGGATCAATTGGATTGTTAGGGTGCATAGGATTGCTTTCAATGTTTAGTTATACATGTTTTCGTTCCTTTAATCTGGTGGAATAGGCGGGGGTGGAATAGGAAGACCGGTTTTGTTGGCAAATTCAAAATCATCTATGATAATATCTATTAGCTGCTGGTAATTCTGCTCACCGGAAGAATAAATTTTCAAAAAACTTCCAGAATTTACGTTCTTTTTATATAGAATTCCAATTTTATGATTAATAAGAATTATTGTCTCTCCTCTTATTCCTTCTGGTATTATTATGTACTTAGAAACTTCAAATTCTTCTTGATTGAGTACAAATGACTTTTTTTCTACAAAATACATTGAAAGGGTGTCGTTGTAGAAAGTGACTATTTTGGATTCTTGACCCGAATTTTTGTCGATAAATATTTCTTGCTTTCGCTTATTTGGCAAGCATTGTAAAAATTTAATGAAATAATTTGAATTTTTTTTACTGAATTCATATTCGATAATTTTTGTCTCAAATGAATTGTAGCCAATTCTATTATATGACATATGCTTTTGAATAATGGGAGCTGAAGAATCCTCCCTTTTCGGTTCAAGGCAAGATGTAAATAAAAAATTTAAAACAAAAAGAAAAAATATTTTAAAATTCATTTTCTTGTTGAATTTTAGATTGCGCCAATTAGAAAATTATTTTCTCTTACCATGTGTTTCCTTCCAGAGGAAAACCATTTACAACTTCTCGAATTTGCTTGTCATTGAAATCAGGGCGCCTTTGCTTATAAAAGTTAAATCTTTCATTAAAATATGGCCATCTGCTATCTTTCATAATTACATGTTGATTATATGCTCCATAAATTAATTTGTTTTTAGCTTTGTAGTCTTCAGCCATAATTGCTACATGCTGAGATTCGTGTAAAAAGCGTAACCCAGTATTTGTTTTACCGGTTTTATCCTTTGGATCCTTCCCATAACCATCAACTCGAATCCGAAATTTTAAATATTCGCCTTCATTTAAGCTACTTCTAAATCCCTTCAGTTGCACAGGATATCTGTCAATATCCTCTTTCGGCTTAAGTATTACCTCTTTTTTTGTACTTTGATTAACCGCAATTGCCTCAGCGAGTCCATTGTCAGCAACATCGTCTTGTTCTGAATCTGGGAAGTTATCAAAGTATACGGGAAAGTTGGCATGCTTTCCACCATATCCAAATAATTTTAAAAATCTCATTCCTTGCTCTGATTTAATGAATTCCAGGTATCCTGCATAAGCAACGGAATCCTTTTTTAACCTTTGGGTTTCTACAATATTTTTGTTTTCAAAATATGGATTATATTTCATTAGATAATTATATCCATTTATGCTACAAGATTTTATAAAAAAGTAGATAATAGTTTTTTCGTCAAAGAAGGGCTCTAAGGCAACTAAATCTTCTTCGGTACATACGTCTTCTGAGGAGTAAATAAATCCACGATTATTTTCTCCTAAGCTTGCTAGTTCAGCACATATTAATGATCGGGGGTCAATCGTTTTTTCATCCCATTCTATTGTGAAATCAGTATTGCCTAACACGTTACAGATAGCAGAAGGATTAGAACGTAGCGAAACTGCGTTAATAGGCTCGCTCATTTTTACGATACTTGGTTCTAGTCCAAGTCCTAACAACCGATCGAACAGCAGTTCGCACTTCTGCGCCTCCACCGCTGCCAGCGCCTCCGCCGCGCGCATCTCCAGCGCCTGCTCGCAGGTCTTCCACACCCCGGCCCCATCCTGCCGGGCATCGGCGACGGTGACCCGGTACGCCGCCGCCATGCCGGAGAGCGAGACCTGGATCTCGGAGGTAGTCTCGCCGGTACTCCAGAGGTAGGTGCAGTGAGGTAGGGCGCCTTCCACCCGAAGGGTAATGGGGCCGTTACCACAAAAATCGCCGGGCGCAAGGGCCACCACCAGCTCCGCCTGTATGCTGACCACCTCCACGTGGTACCGCTTGATCGCAGGCCGCAACTGCGCATCGAGCACCGTGACGCTGTAGCGGGCGTCTTGCAGGGGCGTCACGGTGCGGGGGTTGCCGGCGGAGCCGTCGTCCCAAAGGTAACAGTTGCCGGGGCCGGCATCGAGGGCGACGGGGTCTCCCGCGCAGACGATCAAATTTTCTTCCTCGTAGTCAAACGGTCCCAGGGCGGCCAGCACCCGCAGTTGTTTGCGCTGCGGATCGATCAGGAGCTTTTCCGGCGTAAGGGTTTCGAGTTCGAAAAGGTATTCCTGGGGATAAAGGAATTGGCCTGACGAATCAGCCAGTGGGATCTGCGCTTCCCCGGGGCCGGCATAGCCGCCGTAGTACGTCTGCCGGGCAAAAACGCGCGCATCGCCGCCTGATTTTTCGAGAACAGTATCGGCAGCAAACGGCGCGAAATGGGGCGCTCCCGAGCCGGCCAGCACGAGCTGCAGAGCGAAGGAATCGCGCATCCAGGCGGGGGTGTGGATGGTCCATGGGAAGCGGGCGAGCTGATCGGGACTGCGGATGATCAGGGTGTCGGCGGTAAATCCGGCAATGGCCGTCTGGGCGCAGGTGTCGCTCACGATCAGGGTATCGCCGGTGACGACGCAGCCCGCAGGCAGTTTCTTAATTGCGGGCCGGTAAGCCCCGGGCGCCAGGCCGGTGAACTGGTAGCTGTCCTGCCAGGTGGCGCCATGGTCGAGGCTGTAGAGGTACTTGGCGGAAGTATCCGACGGGATAAGCGGAAGAAGCGCCTCGGCGTCGGCGGTGTCGCAGTGGCTGGCATCCTGCGCAATGGCCGGCAAAACGGATTCATCCTCTACGAAAAAAAAGAGGCTATCCTGACACCCCAGCGCATCCTGGAAGTGCAGGAAGTGCGCGCCGGGCGGCACATCTGGCAACCCGGGGTCTGTCTGCCAGGCGCCCCCGTCCAGGTTAAAAGAAATACTGCCCCGGGGGCTGTGCGCAGCGGCTAAGATCAGCGTATTGGCCGGGTCGCAGTCGTCGAGCTGTTTTTGGACGACCTCCAGGTCGCGCATCAGGTCTTCGTCCAGAGCCACCGACAGGCTATCGGCGCACTGTAGGGAGTCTAATCCATAGAACGCATGAACTCCCGAGGCTACGGTAAATACCGATCCTGGGGAAAAACTGCCCTCATCGTACCAGATGGCGCCGTCGTACATACGATAAATGTCTACTGCCTCCCTATTTCCTATAACGTCTATTTGCACCTTTGCGTTTCCGGGAATACAATCCTCGGGGTTGTCGAGCGCGTAGGTAAGTTGAAGCGGAGCATGTTCCTCAATCTCTACGCCCACGCTTGCCATACAGCCTTTCGAATCAATAGCCTGAAGCGTAAAGGCGCCGGCGCTCAATCCGGAAAGCGGCGGGTTGGGCTGGGCGATCCCGTCCATGAGCGCGGTAAAAGCAACAGGCCCCTGTGCGCCGCTTGGGGAGGGCCACACGACGACGTTGCCTGGGGTGCAGTCGAGGTGGTTGTCGAGAGTATAGCTCAGGGTAAAAGGCGGCGGTACCGGGACCCGGATGCTGTCGGAGGCGGCGCACCCTTCCGCGTTGGTGACGGTGACAGCGTATGCAGTAGTTTGGGTTGGCGCAACAACGAGGGATGGAGAAACGCTTCCCGTACTCCAAAGGAAGGAGGCTCCGCCGCTGGCATTGAGAGTAGAAGTCTCGCCAAAACAGTTGGCCAGTAGGGCTGAGATCGCTGCCGTAGGTTTTGGGTGCACGGTTACCGCCCAGGTGGCAGTGTCTTTGCAGCCTGCAGGGTTGGTAGCAGTAACCGAATAGGCCTCGGTACTTAAAGGGGCCAGATGCGTCTGATGGGAGGTAGCTGCGGCCTGGTAGGCCCCGGTACTCCAAAGAAAATAGACAGCCTGGTTGGCGCTAGCCACGAGGCCAACGGATTCGCCGGCGCAAACCGAGCTCCCGCCGCTGAGGGTAAGCTGAGGCGCTGCGGCTGGGCTCAAGGTTTGGGAAGCAGAGGCAGTGCACCCGTACGCGCTGGTTGCCGTAACCTGATACGTCGCTGGGTTGAGCAGAGGAGGCGTTGAGACCGACGCTGCAGTTTGTCCCGTATTCCAGGCATAGGTAAAGCCGCCTCCGCCCCCGCTGGCTTCCGCTTGCAGGGTAGCGCTCAGGCCCTGGCATACCGTACCGGGTCCAGTAATAGAAACCAGAGGCGTTTCATGAA
The DNA here is from genome assembly GCA_016713275.1 of Haliscomenobacter sp. Classification (GTDB taxonomy): domain Bacteria; phylum Bacteroidota; class Bacteroidia; order Chitinophagales; family Saprospiraceae; genus JADJPL01. The sequence continues at coordinate 109,546 of JADJPL010000003.1, read as the reverse complement.
CCGCAATGGTTCTGGACGCAATCGTTTTGCACCCGTTGGAGCCAGTCACCGTGACGGTATACGTGGTTGTGGCCGCCGGGCTTACGGTGATGGACGAAGCCGTGGACCCGGTACTCCACGAATAGGTCCCGCCTCCACTGGCGGCGAGCGTTGCGCTTTGCCCAGGGCAAATGGCGTCAGGGGATGAAATGGATACGGTGGGGCTAGACTTGACGGTGACTTTGACTGATTTAATCAACGTACAGCCTTTGCTGTCTGTGACCGTAACCGTGTAACTTTTAGTAGAGGCAGGGCTTACGGCAATAGTTCGAGTGGTAGCGCCTGTACTCCACTGATAGGAATGCGGGGCACTACCGCCAGTTGTATTTCCGCCTATTGTGATCGAATTCCCAGAGCAAATTGTAAGGTTTGATTGCGCATCTGTTGCTAAACTTGGATTTACTAAGACCGTAACGGTTGCAGTATCCTGGTGGCATCCATCAGAAACGGCGACAGAATAAGTGGTCGTAACTGATGGGCTTACGGTAATAGAAGAAGTCGTACTCCCCCAGATACTCCATGAATAAGTCCCTCCGCCGCTTGCTGTAAGTGTGGTGTTTTTTCCATAGCAGGTCTCCAAATTCCCAGTGATTTGGGCATTCGGAGGGGCATACGGCTTGATTAGAATTTCCTTGGAGTCCTCGCAACCATTGGAGTCGCGCATCCGGACGATATAGGTTCCGGCCTGATAAATGGAATAATAAATACTATTTCCTTCCTGAAGAAGGGTTCCGCTTGAGTTGGTCAAAGTGAACCAGGGCGACCCGGTTGTTGGGGCAGCCTGCAGTTGCACATAGCTTTTGGTGCAGGAAAAGGACCGGGTATAGTACGTTGAGCCTCCCGTCCAAAGTCCATCAAAAGCCAGGTACATTGTGCTACCTTCCGGCGAAGAATAGGAGCTTGAAACGTTTGTGCTTGCCGAGCTGGTACAACCGTTTGGCGCCGTAGCTTTGACCGTATACACTCCGGGTATGTTCGTCTGGAAGGTTGCCTGGGTAGAAACCACCCGGTCGTTTTGGTTTCGCCATTCGTAAGTTACTCCAGAGGAGGTGGAAGAACCATTAACCATTACTGGATAACAGGTAATGGGCCCATTGTTCGATGCGCTGATCGTAGGCAAGCTCCCAATTTGAATCACATTAGTATACCCAATAGCGCTGCATCCATTTGGCGCCATAACGTTCACTTCATAAACCCCTGCCGTGCTAACCGTTGCGTCGGGGCTATTACTGATCACCGCTCCTGCGGCATTTTTCCATTGGAAGGTAGCCCCAGGTGTAGAGGAGCTGGCGGTCAGAACGAGGCTGGTTTTGGTGCAAGTGAGGGTGTCGTTGCTTTTCACGGTCAGGTTGGGCGGGTTCAAATCCCCAGAGCTCACCGTGGCTGTTTTCTCAATGAAGCACCCATTGGCGCCAGAGATCTTCAGGGTATAAGTGCCGGGCTGGCTGACCCCAAAGTTTTGGGCACTTGAAATTACTGTTCCCCCGCTATTGCGCCATTGGTAAGTAACCCCCGGGGTAGACGAACTGCCCTGCAGGAGGACGCTGGAGACAGAGCAGGTAATTTGCCCTAAGGCAGAAGCACTGCCTGTTGGCGCCGCCAGATCGGACAACACCTGGGAAGAAACCACCACCGAGCAACTGTCTGGAGTGGAGAGGGTGAGGTAATACGTCCCCGGAGTAGAAACCCGAAGCGAATCGGTAACCGAAAGGACCGTTCCTGCTGCATTCTTCCAGGAAAAAGCTACTCCAGGTACGGAAGCGGTTCCTTTGAGAAGGGCGCTGGATTTAAGACAGGTTATTGGCCCGTCGTTGCTGATGTCCCCGGTGATGCCAACGTTCAGCGAATGGGTTTTTACTACGCTGCATCCTTCTGCATTGGCGATTGTTACGGAGTAGTCCGTAGTTTGGGAAGGACTCACCGTGATGGAAGAATCGGTGAAATTGCCAGGGCTCCAGCGGTAGCTCGTTCCGCCCGAAGCGGTTAACGTGGCAGGCTGTCCGGGGCAAATGGATGCAGGCCCCTGGACTACCCCTGAGGGAGGGGGATTCACCTGCACCTCATGGGTTTTGGAGGCGGCACACCCCGGCAGCCCCGAGGTGACGGTATACGTAGTCGTGGCGCCCGGGCTTACCTGGATGCTGGGTGTTGTGGCCCCGGTATTCCATGCATAGCTTTGTCCTCCGCTGGCGATAAGGGTGGCGCTTTGCCCGGCGCAAATCTGCACCGGACCCTGAATGCTAAGGCCAGGGGTCGTGTAAACAGTGACATTGACCGCTCCCGTGTCGCTGCAAACCGCCCCATTGCTTACGGTAACGGTATAGGTGGCGGACTGCAGCGGCTTGACTTTTATGCTTGCAGAAGTAGCTCCAGTGCTCCAGCGGTAGGTTGATCCCCCGGAAGCGGTCAGAATAGCAGAGTCGCCCGCACACAAACTTAGGTCGGGAGTAACCGTAGCGTGCACGGCAGGATAAACGGTGATGTTTTTGGATAGCTCAACGGAGCAGCCTCCTTGGTTGGTAACGGTAACACGGTAATTGAACGAGGTAGTTTGAGCAGCGGTAGGCGATACCACGATTGAAGGGGAATACGCGTAAGTGCTCCATTGATATGATAAGTTTCCGTTTCCGCTGCCCCAGTCAACAGCAGTCAGGGTAGCTTGTTGCCCGGAACATATCTGGCTGGGACCTTCTACGGTGGCGTCCGGGCGAGGGATAACGATGATTTCTAGGGTATCTCTGCCTTGGCAGTAGTTCGAATAGTCTCTCCCCGTTAGCGTATAGGTAGTATTTTGAGCCGGGGAGACTTTTATTTCATAATAGGTCTGTCCGGTGTTCCACTGGTTGTCGTAACTTCCGTAGGCGCCCAAAGTCACCGTATCGCCCAGGCATATAGAAGCTGGGCCGGTGATTTGTACCCGCGAGGGGACATCAACGGCGATTTGGTGCGAAATAGCGTTGGTACAGTTATTTACATCGGTGACGGTGACGGTATAATTAGTAGTTCCGGCCGGGTAAACCGTGGTGGAGGAGTTTGTAGCGCCGGTGCTCCATAGAAAACTAGTGGCGGCCTGGTTAATGACCAGGTATGCTGCGCCTCCCTGGCAAACCTTGGTTACCCCGGAAATTTTGGGGATCGTAAACGGGGTAACGGTTTTTGAAGCTATGTTTTGGCACCCTTTGTCGTTGGTCACCGTCACCATGTACGAAACCGGACTTGAAATATTGATGGTTATAGACGGGCTGGTTTGTCCGGAACTCCAGGAATAATTTACTCCTCCGCTCGCGCTGAGTGTATTTCCTGTATTCGCGCACACCTGGCTGGGTCCTTCAATTGATGCCGTAGGCAACGGGTTAACGGTAAGCGTATGGGATCTGACGTCGCTGCAATAGCCGTTGGTAATGGTAACGCTGTAGGTGTAATTTCCAGGCAGGGCAGGAGCAACAGAAACCGACTTTGAAGTCGCCCCTGTGCTCCACTGATAGGTTCCTCCTCCGTCTGCAGTAAGGGTCGCGCTGGTTCCAGCGCATACAGTGAGTGGCCCGGAAATACCTGCCTGCAAATTAGTACTGACCGGCACGACAACCTGTGCCTCTGTCGTGTTACAGCCAGTAGATATCTGGATGGTATAACTCCCTGGAGCAAGCCCGGAAAACGTGTAGCTGCTTTGGGAAAGGCTGTTTGATTGAATCGTTAAACCGGAGGGATTGAACAACCGGAAAATGCGCCTAACATCCCCATGATTCCCTGAAATATCAGAAACGGCAATGCTTCCTGAAGGACTCCAACAATCGCTTGCCGGAGACACTGAGGCTGAAATTACAGGAACAAGGGGACTTACAAAGATCCATACATCCGTGGAATCTTTGAATACCTCCCCATCCATGTATCGTCGCATAACAAAAACAGGTTGACCGGTTTGGGGGATATCCAGACTAAACGGAATCTGGTTCGGCAGGCAAGGGGCAATGCATGGAAGGCCGCTTTCGTCCCAAAAGTAGTATTTAAAAGAAGTGTATTGAGTCACCGAAGGCAAGTCCGTAATCACCGCTACTGCCTGGCCTCCTGTTGGACATACCTCAATCATGTTGCTCATGGCCTGTGAAAAAACCGTATGGTCCGCCATTTGTTCCGGCACTTTCCCTGAAAGTGTCCAGAAGGATTTCTTTGCCCCTGCGTCAGAGATAGGAGAAGATGAAATCCTGGAAGAAGAATTTCTTACATGTTGCGCCTGGAGGCAGGGTGAAAAGAGAATACCAAAGGCGGTCAGGAGGATTAGGATCGCTTTGCGCATCAGGGTAGAGTTTGAGCTAATATCCGATAAATTTTCAACCGGCAAAGAGACTGATTAAATGCGTCCCTTTTCCCTCACAAGTTCAGGACAGAAGCATAAGATGCCAAATTTTCCGAACGCGCATATGCGCAATATTTTGCTCATGTTGAGCAAAATATTGCACACCATAGGAAATAGTTTGCGCATCCTTGGAAATAAGCTAAATTACGATGGTGAAAATGTAATCTCTGTTAAAAAGACTAGCTCCAATGGACGACCCTATTTCCAAAAAAATCCGGGCCCTCCGGCTAAAAAGGAACTTCACGCAAGCCTATATGGCCGCCCAGCTCGGTATCTCGCTGAGGTCTTACAACAAACTGGAAAGTGGCCTTTCCCGTATTTGCGTGGATCAGCTCGCCAAGATTGCGCGCGTTTTGGACGCAACCCTTCATCTCGATGTAGTCGGGCGCGAAGAAATCCATCCCAAAGTGGATTCTCCTCCATCCCCGGAATCCAAACTGACGGAAATAATGAACCGTTATCCGGAAAGGAAAATGGATTTGTTCTTCAAGTTTTTGACGGAGGAAATGTGGAGTAATTCCTCGAAGGATTAAAACGGAAAATCTCCTGCCTTTCTTGAATGCAGCGCTTGTTGGCTGAGTTTTTTGGCTCGACTTGGCCTGCTTACCCATTTAACGCCTGAAAGGGCAATACCCGGACGCTATGCTCCGGCCCAACCGACCCGGCATAATCCTGGGCGATTTCCCCAATCGTTTGCTCTAAGGGCGTATACTGAAATGCCAGACGATCCCTCAGTTTTGGTTATCGTAAAAATATTCATGGGCTGATTGCCTGACGGTTTCTTTGGAAAGCAGCCCGGGATTGGCATTGAACAACCGCTGAAACCAGGCTACCCTCCAGGCGATTTCCTGAAGGAAACCGGACAGCGTTCTCCGGGGGGCCTCCGTTCCAAGGTGAAACGCGATGCGTTCGAAGAACGCTTTATAGGTCAAATGGCCGCCTGAAACGATAAAGCGCTCGTGGCTGATATCGCTTTCCATGAGCGCCACCATGGCGCGGACCACGTCCCGGACATCCACCAGATCGGTGCCTCCTTGGGGATAAAACGGAAACCCGCGATGCAGCATCCGGAAAAACCGGGCAGGGCCTTCTTCCCAGCGGCCGCTGCCGAGGATAATCGCAGGGTTGATCACGACGGCATTTAGTCCCTCTTCCATCCCTCTCCAGACTTCCTGCTCGCCAAGAAATTTGCTGATTCCGTAGCGGGTATTGTACGGGCTTCGTTCCCATTTATTGGATTCGGAGATGGTTTGGCCTGGCTGGGTGCGGCCCAGAGCAGCCACAGAACTGACGTGAAGGAGTTTTTCCACCCCATGAACCAGGCACTGGTCCACTACATTGGCGACGCCCTCTACATTAACCAGCCGCATTTGGCGCGCGCTCAGGGGGTCAAAAGAGATAATCCCGGCGCAGTGAAACACCCATTGGGCTTCCTTGATCGCCTCTTCCAAAGCAGGAATGTCCAGAATATCCGCTTCTACCCAACGAACGCTTCCGGCAACTGCCGGGCTAATCAGTTCCATGCTGCTTTCCGGTTGCCGGAGCGCATAGATATGCGTATATCCCCTGTGCAGCAAATAGCGCAACAAGTAAGACCCGAGCAATCCGGTAGCTCCGGTTACCAAGATTCGTTGGTTAGGGTGTATTTTGTTCTGCACAAAAACGCAGGTTCTTACGATTTCTTCTTTAACTCCAGCGTGTACTTGGCCACCGCTTTGATCTTATCGGGCGTGAGCAGGGCTTTGAAACCGGTCATGGTATTTCTACCCTCGGCAATTACCTTGATCCGGCCTTCCAAAGACAAGGTGGAAGCCGACAAATTGGCCGCTCCGCTGGCGCCCATATCCCCTTTCATGCCGTGGCACGTGATGCAGTATACTTTGTAGATCTTTTCCCCATCGGGTTTTGGGGCATTGGCGGCGCCAAGAGCGAGTGCCTGATCCCCATATGCGGCGCCCAACAACAGCATTGTGCCCAGAAAGGCAGCGACAACTATTTGCTTCATTCCCACAACCGTTTTTTTTCAAGAACTAAAGGTATATCCAAAATACCGCAGATCGGGCATTTTTTCCCGCACTGCTGGACTTTTTTATTTTCCGGGCGTCCAGACGGGGCTCGTTCCCCAAATGTCCTGTAGTGGGATTTTTCCTACCGAAAACCTGAGAATTTTGGGTACATACCTGTCAAACACTTTCGAAAACCATGTTTTCATCGCTAAAACAACAAAAATAGCATACGCTTGTTTGATAAACCCCATCCTTATCGGCAATTAATGGTATTTCGCCTAAATAATGCGGTAAAACGGGGAAAATGCCGTAATTTTCCACTAAATAAACATAACAGAGATGAGCGAACCCAAATTGCGCAGCCCCTTTCAAGGCAGGTTATTCACTACAGGCGTAGTGATTTTTCTCGCCCTCGTTGTCATTTTGATCTTCTCCAATGCGACGTTTCTGACGATCGACGCCGGCCACCGAGGCGTTCTTTTCCGCCGTTTCGCCGGCGGTTTGGATAAGTCCGTCGTCTATGGCCCCGGCTTCCATGTACTCGCCCCCTGGAACACCATGTACACCTACGATGTGCGTGAAAAACAACTGGAAGAGGAAATGGAAGTGCTTTCCAGTAACGGCCTGAACATCAAGGTAGACGTTACGGTGCGCGTGAATCCGAAATACAACAAAATCGGCGACTTGCACGACAAATTCGGCAAAGAGTACCTCACCTCCCTCGTCCGGCCCGAAGTGCGTTCCTCCGTGCGCAAAATTATCGGACGGTTTACGCCAGAGGAGCTGTATTCCACCCGCCGGGATGAAGTGCAGCAAATGATTCAAAAAGACCTGAACACTACGCTGGACAAAAACTATATCGAGTTGCGCGCTTCCCTGATCCGGGGAATCATGCTCCCCGATAAAGTGCGGATGGCCATTGAAGACAAAATTGAGGCGGAACAAAGCGGCATGAAGTACGAGTACATTCTGCAGCAGTCGCGCAAAGAAGCCGAGCGCCGGGTCATTGAAGCCGAGGCCAAAGCGCGCGCCAACATCGTGCTCAATGCCAGCCTTACCGACAAAATCCTCAAGGACAAAGGGATCGAAGCCACGCTGCAGCTTGCGAATTCCCCAACTCCAAAGTCATTATCGTTGGGAGCGGCCCTGATGGCTTGCCGCTGATCCTGGGGAATAACTAAGCTTTTTGTCCGATTTCTTCCGGACAGAGATCCCGGCGAAAAAGCCCCGGGACGATCTCAAAAGACCATTTTTTGCCTCCAGCATGAAATTTTTTTTTTTCAATTTCAATAAAAAACCGCAAAGCGATTTTTTATTGAAATTGAAAAAAGAAAAGAAAATTTCATGCTGCCTTGGGCAAAGGATGGTCTTTTGAGGACGTCCCGGGGCTTTTCTTTCTTGCCAAAAAAGTTCTTCCCTGGGCCTGGCATCCTTTGGGGTTTTTACATACCTTTGTGTTAACTTATTGTAAACTTAAATTTAATCAAAAGTTAAGACATGGAAGAAAAGGATCCTCAACTGACGGAAGCCGCATCTGAAAACCCGACCCCGCAGCCGGAGGAAAATACCGCCCCAACCGCCCCTCAGCCTCAACCAAAGACCAAGCGCATCGACAAGAAAGCTCCGAAGAAAGAATTGGAGAAGCTCTCCAAACAGCTCAAAAAAGCCCGACGGGCGCTTGCTAAAATCAAAAAAGCCTATAAGGATTTGAAATCCAGAAAAGGCAAAGAAAAAGCCAAGACCAAGTGGGGAGAAAAACTGGAACAGGCCAGGTCCTTGCGCAAATCGGCCAAGGAGGCGTTTCAGGCAGCGCGGACCAGAAAGGGAAAGGCCGCCTGAAATATTTCCCGGGTATTCTCCTGAATTTTGAAAACGCATTTTCCAGCGGGATTGCCTAAATTGCCACAAAAAGCGGCATGCTCGAAACGGAAATATGCATCGTTGGCGCAGGGCCTGGCGGCGCCGCCACGGCCCTGCGCTTAAGTTATCTGGATATCCCCCTGCATTTTGCTGGACAAAGCGGTTTTCCCAAGAGATAAAATCTGTGGGGATGCGGTTAGCAGCAAAGTTACGACGCTACTCAACCGTTTGGATCCGGCGATTCTTCAGCGCTTTCTGGAGTTGCCGGTGCAAACCGACATCTGGGGTATCCGTTTTTTTGCTCCCAACCGGCAAATCATCGATATTCCTTTTAAAGCCGATTATACCCGGAACGCCAAAGAGGCGCCCGGTTATGTAGCCAAGCGGGTAGACTTCGACCACTTCCTGGTATCGGAAGTCCGCAACCGCCCCAACATTACGTTCCTGGAAGGCACGGCAGCTACGGCATATACCGCCCTGGAGAAAGGGTACCATATAGAGACGGATGCCGGACCCATCCAGGCTTCCTTATTGATTGTTGCGGATGGCGCGCACTCGGCGTTCAGCCGCAAGGTGGCTGGACTGGAAAAAGACCCCGCCCATCATGCGGCGGCGGTTCGGGCTTATTACTGCAACGTTACCGGATTTAACAAGGAAGAATTCATCGAAATGCATTTCCTGAAATCGCTATGTCCGGGATATTTCTGGATATTTCCCCTGCCCAATGGATGGGCTAATGTCGGAATAGGAATGCGCACCGATGTCGTTAAAAAAGAAAGGATTTCAACTAACCAAGATCCTGGAAGAAATCATTCGCCTCCGATCCGGGCATCAGCCCCCGCTTCCAGGAGGCTGAACGCATGAGCGCCTTTCAGGGCTACGGGCTGCCCCTGGGGTCCAAGGCCAGGCCCATTTCCGGCGATCATTTCATGCTGGTCGGCGACGCCGCGCACCTGATCGACCCCCTTACCGGGGAAGGCATCGGCAATGCGTTTTACAGCGGGTTTATCGCTGCCGAACATGCTGCAGAATGCCTGAAAGAACGGGATTTCAGCGCTTCCTTCATGAAAGCCTATGACCAGCGGGTGCAACGGGTTTTGGGTTCGGAATGCAATTGAGTTACCGCATGCAAAAAGCGGGGTTCTCCCCGCCTGCTGAACATCTTGGCCTCCATCATCTCTGGAAACCGAAAGATTCTGGATTTTTTTTCCAACATGTATACGGACTTTCAATTGCGGGAGCAGCTCGTCAAGCCCTGGTTTTGGGTTCGGATGCTCCTGAAGAAACGCGTGCAATAGGTTGGCATCTGTTTCAAGAGACCGTTATTTGCTCCCGGCGTGAAATTTTATTTTCTTTTTTGGTAGCCAGGAGCGAAAACGGTCTTTTGAGAAAGTCTGAAAAAAATGCCGTTCCAAAAACAAAATGCAAAGGTTTTGACCAACCTTTGCATTTCTTTTGCACTCTATAGAATAAAATAATAAATTGGAGGACAATCACAATAATCGTCCTCAAGACAGGTTGTAAAGTAAGAAGTTTTTTGTCGGCTTAAGTTTCATAAACTAGTGAGTGTAGAGTAGTGGTCTTCCAATTCTGGAAGGCCATTTTTCATTTTATACTCCAAGAACGAACCAGGACCGGAATACGCTGCCTGCTATTTTAATTTTTTTTTAACTTTTCCGTCTATCACGCACTATTCCATCCATCTGATTCATCGTACGCATGCAAGGAAGAAAAAACGCGATCCGGCTCCCTTACGATCATGTTCCCGTGGTGGATGCCTTACGCATTCAGGACACGCCCCCCGGCACGATTGGCGAATACTGGCTCAACCTGGTAGACAACGGGATTGGAGAGCCGATCAACATCCCCTTCATGGTTGCCCGGGGCAAGGAGGAAGGGCCTATTGTGGGGTTAACTGCAGCCATTCATGGAAATGAACTGAATGGCATTGCGCTGATCCAGAAGTTATTCCGGGATTTGGACCCAACAGTGCTTAAAGGTAGCGTGGTGGGCGTCCTGGTATTCAACGTACCCGGCCTGCTGTTGGAAAAACGGCAGTTCAACGACGGCTCCGACCTGAACCGCATTGCGCCCGGGAGGCCCGATGGCAAGGTGAGCCAGGTCTATATCCACCGGCTCGTGCAAAAGATCCTCCCGGAGTTTGAATACCTGATCGACCTGCACACCGCCAGTTTCGGAAGGGTCAACTCCTGGTATATCCGGGCCGATATGAACGCTCCCAAAACCGCGCGCATGGCCCGGCTCCAGAACCCGGAAATTCTCCTTCACAACAAGCCCAACGACGGCACCTTCCGGGGCGCCGCCAGCGCTATGGGCATTGAAGCGATCACTTTGGAGTTAAGAGATCCCCATATTTTCCAGCAAAACGTTATCGCCGAAGCACTGGTAGGAATCCGGAATGTACTTTACGACCTGGGCATGCTGGAAGGCGCCGTCCAAATGCATGAAAAACGACCCTATTGTGCGAGAGCTCGTACTGGATTTACACCGACGAAGGGGGTATCCTGGAGGTATTCCCTCCGGTGGGATGTTTTGTCCAAAAAGGAGAACCCATCGCCGAAGTACGGAATATTTTTGGCCAGTTACACCGGCAGTATGCCGCTCCGGAGTACGGGGTAGTGATCGGCAAAGGCATTGACCCCATCAGCCCTACGGGCGGGCGCATCCTGCACCTGGGAATCCGGCCAAAATTCCCTGTAGAAATCAGAAAATGGCGTGCATCCCCAGGCCCAGCCAATTACCCCGCCGGATCGCGCCTACGCCGCTTTCGGTAAAATACATATTCACCTGCGCCCCATCGCCGGCAGCGCCTGGATCGCCGAGCCGCCAGGTATAATGCAGGAGTAGCTTTAGCCGTCGTTGCTGCAGATGCCAGTTCAACCCGGCATCCAGCGTTTGCTCCGATCCCGAAGACATTCTAAGCAAAGCAGCATCGGCTTGCCCTTGTGCATCCATAGGCCCATCGAAAAACATAACCATGAACACGGGTTCTAAAAAGGCCTTTCCGCCAACCACCCAGTTATAGCTTCCTCTAAGGTGGCCGGTATATTGAGCAGATTGGAACTCCGCTTGCCCGTTTCCTCCGCCCGGTCGCTCGCCTCGCCGGCTGAGGCGGTTGATCTCTGCGTCCATATTCCAGGGGCCCCAGTTAACCAGCAGATCGGCAGCCACGGCGGCGCTGCTCTGGAATACATCGGTTTGACCTTGCCAAGCGCCGTTGAGGGCCAGGGTGACGCCTTTGCGCTGACTGTAAAAGTTCTGATTGTAGTTTAGCGCGTACCGCTCCCATTCCGGATCCCCGATAGAAAGAGCCAAACGCCCCGCCCAAACCGGAGAAAAGCGGTTCCCGGTTGTGATTCCCCCCCGGCTAAGGTACGAAGGGGTAAACACGCCCAGGTTGTAGTTTATGGCAACCAGGCGGTCTTTTTCCTGAAACAATCCCCCCAGGTTTATCCCCATAGCCCGGCCGGGTCCGGCGCCGGTCAGATGCCGGCGCAGGTAGTTCTGAGACATCGATTTTTCCATGGAAGACACTGCCCATGCTCCGGTAATGCTTTCCGGCTATACTGGGGCCGGAAATAGCCCCAGCGAGGAATAAGCGTTCGCTCTTTGGAATAAGGCGCCATTCAAGGAACGCATCCCAAATGCCCAAAGCGGGAACGGATGCGTTATTCGTCCCGCCCACGGTCCCGGTGAGCGCATCTCTACCGATCAGGTCGTAAGCCGTCAGGACGGTCAGGCGCAAATCCTCAAACGGCTGTGCGCGAAACCCAATGCGAGCCCGGCGGAGTTCGACATTAAACCGGTCGTCAACCGGCTCATATGCCTGGGTGGAGGACTGGTAAATTTCCTCGTTGATGCTGTACAGACTCCAAAGCTGAAACATTAGGAAAGGCTCAATCCGGAACCCTTCCTTGAATTTCAACCATTTGTCAAAAGCAGGAGGCGCCTCCTGGGATTGGGAAACTCCCTTTTGCAAGAATAAAAAAGCCGCCAGAAAAAGTACCCCAAAACGCATGCGAACCGAATTAAACGATCAGAAAATCAAAACCATCCCAAGCGTTAGGCAATTATACCGGTACCCCGTTGCCCGTGGCTCTAAAAAAACGGCGGCTTCCAAGAGAAGCCGCCCATTCAAACCCTAATGAAAATCACCCGATTATTATCTTTAACCCAATGGGTATTTCTTAATGCGGGAGCTTATGCTTGACCAGCCCATAAGAGAAGGTCCCCAAAACAGCGCCTGCGATGACGACGAGAATGATCCAGTACCCATGCCCTACCAGCACGTACATAGGCCCCGGGCAGCAACCCACCAGCGCCCATCCCAGGCCGAAAATCGTTCCCGAAATCAGGTGCCGGGCCAGGTTAAACGGCATAGGCGTATATTCTACGACGTTTCCATTCCAGGTTTTCATTTTCGTGCGCTTCATGACCTGGAGGATGATGGCGCCGAGCACTACCGCCGTCCCAATAATCCCGTACATGTGAAAGCTCTCAAATCGGAACATCTCGTGAATGCGAAACCAGGAGATGGCTTCCGATTTCGTCATCGTGATGCCAAAGAAAATCCCTACGGCAAAAAAGGCTATATTTTTCATTATGCTTTTCCAGTTAATGGTTGAGGGAAAAAATTATCCGAACATTAGCGGCATCAGCAGATGCGTCATGACCAGGCCTCCGATAAAAAAACCGATGACCGTGATCAGCGACGACACCTGAAGGTGAGACAGCCCCGTGATGGCATGGCCGGAAGTGCATCCGTCCGCATACCGGGCGCCGAACCCTACTAAAAAGCCGCCTAAAAGCGCCAGGATAATTCCTTTCACGCTGGAAAAGTTAAAAAAGTCCGTGGGTACAAACCCCAGGCCTTTGGAATCGCCTTCGGGATACGAAAGCCCCCAGTCGGCCAGATGGCTGATGGTCGACTGGGAAATAGCTGCCGCCTCCGGGCTGCGCAGGTATAATCCGGCGATCACGCCCCCTGCCAGTCCACCGAAAACAAACACCATTCGCCAGGTTTCGTTGGGCCAGTCAACCTTGAAAAAATCATTGATCTTTTCGGCGCCGAAAAGCCCGCAAGTGTCTTTAAACGTCATCGACACCCCAAAACTGCGTCCCATCCAGGTCAGCAGAAAGAGGGTCAGCGCGATGGCGGCCCCCGAAACCGACCAATGCCAGGGTTGGCTGATCAGCTCCACAAAGCCAAGTGTGAGCGTTGTTTCCATACGTATTGTTCGATTTAAATTGGTTTCGGCTTACGGATCTTACACTTCCTGCTCCGCGTATTGGTTGATCACCGAAGTCAATTGATGCGCCGATTGCATACCGGACTGGCGCCACTTAACCTGCCCATTCTTGAACAGCACAAAAGTCGGGACGCCCACGATCTGCATTTGCTGTGCAAGAGCCGGGTTGCGGTCGACGTCGATTTTCACGATAGAGGCTTTTTCTCCAATCGCCCCTGCCACATCGCGCAAAATGGGCGCCATGGCCTTGCAAGGCCCGCACCATTCTGCCGAAAAATCCACTAAAACCGGCTTGTCCCCGGCGATCAACTCTTTGAAAGATACTTTCTTCTCCATTTTATGTCCATTTAAAGATAAACAACACTTTTAATTCAAGCGTTGTACAGGGCAAAGATCGTTCGTCCCCTGGCTTCCAACAGTGACCCGCGTCACAATCCGCAAAAATCCGGTTCAGGTGACGGGAATCACTCAAATATTCAGGTGTTCCCGTTATTTTTATATTCCTGACTCAAAAGACGGTTTTTGCCCATGGCCGCCTAAAAATATTTTCTCTTATAACAAAGAGCGGTCTTTTTAGAGCGCCGCAACCCTTTGTGCCGACGAAACGAAAAAGCATTAAAAAATGACCAACCACTTTCTTCCGCCTTCGCTGCAATCCATCGCAAACCACCTTCACCAGAACCGCCTGCTCACCCCTGGCCAAATGAGGAAGCTGCTGCTCGATGCCAATGTCCGCCCGGAAGAATTACTCCCCTGGGCTGATTTCGACCATCCGGATGCAGACAGCTACGGACGCAAAATGGCGTATAAAGGGCCTAACTTTGAGATCATGGTCATGTCCTGGAAACCGGGCGACTTTTCCTCCATTCATGATCATGGGCACACCCAATGGGGAGCAGTCCAGGTGTTCGGCCCTGCCGAGCACGCTACCTTCCGGGTGGACAGTGGGAGGATCAGCACACTTGCGCGGTGGCAGATGGAGCCTTATGAAGCGGTAGGGGTGCATCACGACCTGGTGCACCAGATGGGCAACCCTACGGCAGATCAGCCCTTCCTCAGCCTGCACATCTACGGGGAGCCCGAAGACGACCCTTCCATTACCGGAGACGCCCGGGTTTTTGATCTGTTCAAGCAACAGATCCAGCGCGTTAACGGCGGCGTGTTCTTTGCCTTGCCCACAGCGGCTATCGGGTCAACCGAACCGGCCCCGGTTCCGGATTTTCCAACGAAAATTCGTTTCCATATCGAACTCTTCCGCCGGATGCGCCAAATGGCGCCATTGGATTACGAGCGCTCCGGCTATACCCTGGAGGAAGCTCAGGCAGCGATTTTTGCTCCCGAAAACCGCGATTTCCTGCTGCGTTGCCTGGAAACCAACGCCAACGCCGATGGCCGCCAAACCAACTCCGTCTATTGGCGTATCCTGAACCGCGAACTGAAAGAAGCCTCCAAACTCCAGCGCGAACTCCAGGATGAGCAAGCTCAGAACGACCGGTTTCACCGGTATGCCGAGTTTTACGACGCGGTCATTGGCCAGCCCAGCTTCGACCAGTTTATGCGCCAATACCTGGAGTTCTTTACCCGCCAATACGGTATTTCCTGGCCTGATCAAACGGTGCTATCCCTGGGATGCGGCACCGGCCTGGCAGAACGGCATCTGATCGACCAGTTTCACGTCCCCTATGCCCAGCTCTGGGGCACGGATGTTTCGCCCGCCATGCTCGCGGAGGCCCGAAAGCGGATTCAGGCTTGGGAACTCGATCTGCTGCACATGGAGGAAAACACAGGAGGACATCCGTGGGACATCGTTTACAGCGGCCTGAACGTATTCCACTACCTTCCCCATACCGCTTTTGAACAAGCCGTAAAAACAGCGGCTTCCCAACTCCGCCCCGGCGGGTATTTCCTGGGGGATTTTATTACTCCCGACCATATCCGGTGGTATCCCAATATCCTCTATTCGCGCGATAAGCAGGTGATTTCCCTGCGGACGCCCCAATTAATCGAAGAGCAGGGCGCTATGTTCCAGGAGAGTGAAATCGTCAATATCAGCTTTGCCGATGGCCCGATGGAGGTCACCTACGCCGGAAAGCACCAACGGTTTTTGCCTCCCATGAACCGGGTTCGCCGCTATTTCGAGCGCTATTTTGCCAGCGGGGTTGACTTGTACGATGCCGTGACCCTTGCCCCTATACCTGAGGCCGCAGACAGCTGTCCTTCTACTCGTTATATCGTCATAGCAAAAAAATAACGCCCACACCGCACATGAACCCGATCCAAATTCTTCAGGCACAGCCCGAACACCTGCTCCTCCTGGTCGACCTCAGCAGGGAAACCTTCATCGATACCTACGAACGGCAGAACGACCCCCTGCATTTCTGGGACTACGTGGAATCTGCCTTTACCGAGGAAAAACTCCAAGAGGAGCTTCTGTCTCCCGCGTCGCTTTTTTTCCTGGCCTATTACGAAGGCGGGCTCGCGGGATACTGCAAAATCAATTTGAACCGGCAGGTTTCCGGGCTTCCCGAAGACGCGCCGCATATGGAACTGGAACGGATCTACGCGCAAAAACTATACAAAGGCATGGGCATTGGAAAGGCGCTCCTGGACAAAGCCATCGAAACCGGACAGACCTTCGGGCAGGAATATCTTTGGCTGGGGGTGTGGAAAAAAAACACACCGTCCATCCAATGGTACGAGCGGCAGGGACTCGCCCGGTTCGGCGAGCAATGCTTCCTGATGGGCGCCGACCCCCAGGACGACTGGTTGATGTACCTTAATTTATCCCAATATGAATAGCTGGAATCTAACCGAAAAACGGGCGCTGATTACCGGCAGCAGCAAAGGCATTGGCTTTGCCGCCGCCCGCGAGATGGGGCTTTTGGGCGCTGAGGTGTGCCTGATCGCCCGCAACGAACCCGGTCTTCAGGCCGCCATCGACGAACTGGAGCCATTGGGTATCCCGGCATGGGGCACTCCTGCGGACGTCAGCCATCCCCGCGATCAGCAGCGGGTATTGGAACAGGTCCTAAACCGGTGGGACCGGCTGGATATCCTGGTCAATAACACGGGAATGAATATCCGAAAAAGCTACGCGGACTACGAAGAAAGCGAGTATCGCCGGGTTTTTGAGACCAACCTGTTCAGTGCTATGGCCATGACCCAATTGTTTTTCCCCCTGCTGAAAGCGTCGGGCAACGCCAGCGTGGTCAATGTTGCCTCCGTGGCAGGGCTGGTGGATGTGCGCAGCGGAGCGCCCTATGGCATGACCAAAGCCGGCCTGATTCAAATGACCCGCCACCTGGCGGTGGAATGGGCGCCGCTGGGCATCCGCGTCAACGCTGTTTCGCCCTGGTACACCCGTACTCCGTTGGCCGAACCGGTGCTTCAACAGCCGGACCGCCTGGCCCTCATTCTGAACAATACGCCCTTAGGCCGCATTGCAGAAGCGGAAGAAGTAGCCGCAGCCATAGCGTTCTTATGCATGGATAAAGCGTCTTACATTACCGGCCAAAACCTGGTAGTAGATGGCGGCATGACCGCTCAAGGAATGTAAAAGGAAAGAGATTTCCATACCGCTTCCGCGCTGTCAACCGGCCGCTGGCAGGCATAATCCTGGCAGAGGTAAAATGCCGTTCGGCCTTCTGCCGCTCCCCTGCCCGACAACAAGGGGAATTCCGGGTTTTCCCGCTCATCCGCCATAAGGACAACCCCGGGGAGGAATTTCCGGCATAAATCTGCAGCGCCGGTATTGGCATCAGGCCCCACTACAGCGATCTCTGCCGCCCCGCCCACTTCCTGGAGCATGGCCGTAGCATACCGGGCAAACGGCATCGGATCTTCGGTAACGGTGTTTCGCACTGCGCGCATCGCTTTTTCCGCCAGCGCACGCAAATCCCGGCGGTCGAAAATTACCGAAAGACGTTGCAGGTTAGAAATCATCGTCGCAATGCCAGAAGGCATCTCGGCGTCGTAGAGCTCCTTGCGGCGAAGGAAAAGGTCCTCCCGGCCTTTTTCCGTAAAGAAAAATAGCCCGTCTTCCTCGTCGTAGAAATCCCGGATTGCGGTTTCCGTCAGGCGAAGGGCCAGCCGGAGACGGTCTGGGTTAAAATCGAGGGTATACACGTCGAGAAGCGCTTCAATAAAAAACGCGTAATCGTTGAGAAACGCCACCATCCCTGGCTTTTCCCCTTCGTCCAATTGATGGAATAGTGTTTCCCCATCGGGAGCAAGGAACCGATGTTGCAGGAAGGTCATCCCATCCAGGGCCCGGGCTTGATACTCGGGATTGCCCAGGGCGTGAAAAGCATGGGTAAAGGCATTGACCGCCAGAGCGTTCCAACCCAGCAACACGTTTTCGTCGCGATGAGGACGGGGCAACGCCAGACGCACCTCGAGCATTTCCTTTTTGACCCGGTCCAGCCAGCTTTCAAAAAAACGCGGGATCTAGACCCTGGCGCCTGGCGAAATCCGGAGCCGGCTCCCGCCGATAGAGAATATTTTTCGCTTCCCAGTTGCCTCCTTCGGTGGCGTTGAAATATCCCATAAACCACTCGGTGTCCTCGCCGAGTATGGTTTTGATCTCGTCGGCATACCAGGTATAGTAACCTCCCTCCTCCCCTTCCGCATCGGCGTCCAGCGCCGCATAAAACCTCCCATCCGGTCCGGAAAGCTCCCGGAGGACAAACCCCAGCGTAGCTTCCAATCCTTCGCGGAACAAGGGCTGGGGCGAAACCCGGTACGCATCGGCCAAAAGCCGGGCCAGGAGGGCATTATCGTACAGCATTTTTTCAAAATGCGGCACAAACCAGGTTCGGTCGGTGGCATAGCGGGCAACGCCGCCGCCCAGTTGATCAAAAATACCGCCGTACAGGATTTTTTGCAGGGAAAATGCCACGTGGTCCCAGGCTTCCCTGCTCCGGAACAGCGTGGCATAGCGAAGCAAAAACTCCAGCGCCATCGTATTCGGAAATTTAGGCGCCTGATCAAAACCGCCTTCCTCTACGTCAAACCGGGTCCGGAACATTTGGAAAACCTGTTCGGCCCAGGATGGAGAAAACGGAGCTTCGCCTTGGAGAGGAGAAAACGGGGTAGCCGTCATCAACTGCTCCGCGCGAAGCAAGGTACCGGCAATTCGCTCCGCTTGCCGGTCGACGGCTTCCCGGTTTTCGTAAAAATTATAGGCGGCATATTCCAGGGCCTGTACCCAGGACATACGCTTAAAACCCGGTTGTGGGGGGAAGTAGGTCCCGGCAAAAAAGGCTTCCCCTCAGGGGTCAGGAAGACGTTCAGCGGCCATCCGCCTGTTCCAGTCAGCGCCTGGCAGGCATCCATGTACAACTGATCCAGATCGGGGCGTTCTTCCCGGTCGATTTTGATGTTGATGAAATAGTGGTTCATCAAGGCGGCCACCTCGGGGTCTTCAAAACTTTCCCGTTCCATCACATGGCACCAATGACAGGTAGAATAACCGATGCTGACGAGAACAGGTTTGTTTTCCCGGCGGGCCTTCCCAAGCGCTTCCTCCCCCCAGGCATACCAATCCACGGGGTTCGCGGCGTGTTGCCGCAGATAAGGGCTGGATTCCAATTGCAGGCGGTTCATTCCTATCGCCGCTTACCGGCGCTCCACCTCTTCGTAAGTCACCATCAGGTCCTGGTCTGCCTCTGCCAGGTTGTTCCGCGAAGCGTTCTGCCCAGGCGCCGCGCAGGCCTGGCCGGCGCAACCGATGTTGAAGACAGCCTGAGTGAGGAAAAACAGCCCGAAACCAAGGGAGACATAGTCGTCCGGCTGGCCGGCAAAGCCGATTAGTAAGATCAGACCAAAAAATCCCTGGATTTTGCGGACCAGGCTCCATTCCAATACAGTGCGTAAAACGTTCATTGATGGGTATGCTATTTAGGTTCGTGAAGGTTTCGGTCGAAACGGATGCTCCAAAGGCCCCGCCAGTCTCCATCCTGATATCCGACTGCCTGGTCTTCCGGATACAGGGATTTCAGGGTGGCATAATCCTCCGCTTTCAACGAGGCGCCCACCTCGCCATGGCAGGAAAGGCAAAAGGCATTGACCTTTATGGGCGCGTAGAAAGCGACGGTTTGATTGTCTATGAGCACGGCTTTCGGCTTAAGAGGTAATTGGGCGGACCAATCGCGGGCGTATTGCTCCAGCGCCGATTTTTCCAGGTCATCCGGGCGGTCTTCCGGGTTGCGCACCTTCAGGCTGGTGCGGCGGATTTTCGCGCCGTAAACGCCAGACAGGCTATCGGCAATGGGTAATGCGGCCGTATTGCAGTACTGGGCAGCATGAGCGACTCCCCCCTCCTGCATAGCGGCCTGAAGGCGCCCGCTCATAGCGGCAAACGTAGCCTGAGCGATTTCCTGCCCCTGCTCGAGGAACCGGGCGGATTCTTCTTCCGTCAGCGGACTGATCTCAGGGGCCTTAGGTTGGCGGTTGCAAGCGGTTATGGCCGCGAGAGCCGTCAGGAAAAGCAAAGCAAAAAAGGTGGTTTGGCGCATGGTTTTCATTTGGAGAGGAGCCGGAAGCGGCGATGCAACGCGCGGCTTCCGGCTCGATGGTATGTTTTCGACTTAGTACGAGGCCCCGGCCTCGTGTCCTGGCGTCCTGGCGCGAGGCTCCCGTGTCCTGGCGCGAGGCTCCAGCCTCGTGTCCTGTACCTGATTGAGGCTCCAGCCTCAACCTTAAATTAAATCACGGCCTCGATCGCCTGATCGATCACCTCCTGGGAGATCGACGTCGGGCAGACGTAATCCGTTTTGGGCGCCTCGGCTTCTTCAATGGCTCTCCAGCCCTCTTGTATATCGACCAGATAGCCAAAGCCGCGGGCCCGCAAGATCGAAGCGGTGATCATGGAGCGGTAGCCGCCCAGGCAGTGCAGGTAGTATTTTTTCTGCGGGTCGAGGCGCTGCATATTCCGGTTGATGTAATCCAGCGGGAAGTTGTCGGCGCCTTCCACATGCTGAGACAGGTATTCCGTCGGTTTACGCACGTCGAGGATATGATCGGCTTCCCCGTTTTTCATCCGCACGGCCAGTTCATCGGCAGTTATCGACTCCATGGAATCGAGTTCTTTGCCAGCGGCAATCCAGGCGGCGATTCCGCCTTCGAGATAGCCGATCGTGTTGTCGTAACCGACGCGGGCAAGGCGCGTCACGGCTTCTTCTTCCCGGCCTTCCGGCGCTACCACGACGATCGGTTGCTGGAGGTCGACAATCAATGCGCCAACCCAGGGCGCAAAATCCCCGTCGATGCCGATAAATACAGCCCCGGGGATAAATCCGTCTTTGAACTCGTTTTCATGGCGGGTATCCAGCAGGAGAGCGCCTTCGGCTTCGATGACCGCTTCCAGGGCGCTGGGGCTGAGGGGCGCGGTGCCGCGTTTGAGCACGTCGTCGATACTGCCGTATCCGGTTTTATTCAGCTTTGCGTTTTTGGCGAAGTATTGAGGCGGCGGCATCAAACCGGCCGTCACTTCGTAGATAAACTCCTCGCGGGTCATATCGGCGCGCAGGGCGTAATTGGTTTTCTTTTGGTTGCCCAGGGTGTCCCAGGTATCGGAACTCATGTTCTTTCCGCAAGCGGAGCCGGCGCCGTGGGCGGGATACACGATCACGTCGTCGGGCAGGGTCATGATCTTGTTGCGCAGGCTGTCGAACAGCCATCCGGCAAGGTCTTCTTTCGTAACGCTGCCGGCTTTCTGCGCCAGGTAGGGGCGGCCTACGTCGCCAATGAACAAGGTATCTCCGGTGAAGATAGCGTATTCTTTACCCTGCTCATCGCGAAGCAAGTAGGTAGTACTTTCCGGAGTATGACCGGGGGTATGGAGCACCTGGAAGGTCGCTTTGCCCACCTTGATTTCCTGGCCGTCGACGGTATCCATCTTCTCAAACTCCGTTTGCGCATTGGGGCCATAGACGATGGTCGCGCCTGTCTTCTTAGCCAGATCGACGTGGCCCGAAACGAAATCGGCATGGAAGTGGGTCTCGAAAATGTACTTCAGGGTAGCGCCTTCCTGCTTGAGTTTTTCCAGGTAGGGGCGGGTTTCGCGCAAGGGGTCGATGATCACGGCCTCCCCTTCGCTTTCGATGTAATAGGCTGCTTCAGCCAGACATCCGGTATAAATTTGTTCGACTTTCATTGGTACAATTTGGTGTTCAAAAAAAAGTATGATACAATATTCATGTTTTAGGACAAAAAAGCAAGCCCCATGGTTCAGCTTGCCGGAAAACTGAGGCAAAAATATTTCCAAACACATGCACAGGCAGTGATGTGTGTCACAGTATTTTCTTTCTGAAAATGGGGGAATGCCGAATTTTTGGGAAGGGGGGGAGGGAGGAAGAAGGGAGGGAGGGAGCAGGGAGAGAGGGAGTAGGGAGAGAGGGAGCACGGAGAAAGGGAGAGAGGGAGACTGTTCAAAAAAGTGTGTATAGCCCTCTTGATTTGCGGGCCTGCTAAAAAAGTATCCGATTACGTCCGGAAAGTCTGGTTGGAGGCAGAGCCTCCACGTAGAGTGGGTCCGAGGCGGAGCCTCCACGTAGAGTGGGTCCGAGGCGGAGCCTCGAACCAGAGGCGGAGGCGGAGCCTGAACCAGGTTTTTGGACAGTCTCCTGCTCCTCCCCTGTTCCCTAACCTCAATGCCATGTAGCCAGAAACTGGAAGAAGTCGGTTTTAAGTTCGTTATAAATTTTGCGGTAGCTGTTCATGCGGGCGCGCATGTTGGCGTGGTCGTTGACAAAATGATCCTGGAGATCCAGTTCTTTTTGGAGTTTTAGTCCGAGTTGTTGTTCATGGACGTGGATGTCGCGCAGGAGTTTATCCAGCACTTCTTTTTGGCGGATAAATTGGTTTTGGAACTGTTCCAGTTTGGCGAGGACTTCGATTTCCCGGTAGCGCATGACGAGGTCGCTGAGGCGGTTTTCGAAAAAGTGGAGTTCTCCTTCAAAAAATTCGAGTTCATTCATCCACGTGCGGTGTTCAAAGTGCAGGACCTGTACATCTACTTGAATCACAGACATAAGCCAATCAATTTTATGGTGAAAAAAAGTCCGTTTGCTGCAGGGCCTTCTAAGTAAGGAAATTGGTTTCGCTGCAGCAGTAGCTGATCACGTCGTGGGTAGTGACGATACCCACCAGGATACCGCGGTCGACAACCGGCACGGCGTGAAAGAGATTTTCCTTGAACATATCCGCCACCAGGGAGAGGGCGTCGTCGGGGTTGACGGTTGCGACCTGTTTGGTCATGATCTCTGCGGCGGTCATCGACCGGTAGAGCATATCGTTGTATTCCCGGTATTTTTCCCCATCGAACAAGGTGAGGATATGGTTGACGCGGTTGAAATCGCTTTTGCTGATAATCCCGGCGAGCTTGCCATGCTCATCCACGACCGGTATGTGGTGGACGTTGTTGGATTGAAAAATGTCCCGGACTTTTTCCAGGGTATCTCCGGGTTCTACGATAAGCAATTCCCGCGTCATGAGTTCGGCGACCGGTATTTTCAATGAGTTCAGCATGGCTTCAGATTTTGGTTCAGGAGAGATAAGCCTCCTTGCGTTTTCCACACGCCAGGACACAACACGGGGGCCGTTTCAAAAGACCGGTCTTTGCCACCGGCATGAAATTTTATTTTCTTTTTTGGCGGCCACGGGCAAAGACCGATCTTCTGAGACAGCCCCCGGTTGCTCAAATCCTGATTAAAAAATTTCACTTTAAATGCGCAAAAAACGTAAAGGACGCATCAGCTGATGGTCACTTTTTTCACTTTGGGCGCTGATTTTTCCAGTTTAGGAAGTTCGATCAGCAAAAGCCCTTCTTTGTAGGTGGCTTTGATCTTTTCGGCATGCACGTTTTCGGGAAGCGAAAAAGAACGGCTGAACTTGTTGTAGCTAAACTCCTTGCGCGTGTAGTTCTCTTTTTTCTCTTCTTTTTCTTCCTTGTGTTCCGAACTGATCATCAAAATGCCCTCTTTGATTTCGATCACGAAATCTTCCTTCTTCATGCCGGGTGCAGCCATTTCAACGATGAACAAGTCTTCCGTCTCCCGTATATTGACTGCGGGGGTGAGGCTTGCGCCATCGCCGTGAAACAGCTTGAGGTCCCCGAAGAAATCCTCCACCCAAGACCGGAAGGACGGCGCCACGGCGCCCGGATTCCAACGAACGATTGACATAGCCCAAGTTTTTGGTGATACCATATGGTTTTGATCACATCTAAGTTGCATTTTGTTTCCCCGGAAAAAAATGAGATTAATCAGTACGGGAAGTTGACAATCGTCAATACCGGGGATTGGGTAGCAATGGCCCCTGCCAGCCTGAAGAGAAACGAAACTTCCCGCTCCCCCCCCAAAAAACAAAGAGCCAGAAAGCGCACCCGCTTCCCGGCTCTTTTCCATTTCAAAACAAACCCTTATGCCTTCGTGGTTGTAAACCGGCTTTGAAGCGCCTTGACATCCATCCAGGAGCCGCCGTTGTATACCTCGCGCACGCCTTTGCCATGCAGAATCGCGGCGGCAATGCCGCTGCGGTTGCCCGACTGGCAGATGAGAATCAGGGGCTTGGACATGGCTTCAAATTCGCCTATCCGGCCCATCACCTCACCCAACGGAATATTGATCGAGCCTTCGGCTTTTCCCATCGTAAACTCCCAACGCTCCCGTACATCGACAACCGTAGCGGTGGGTTCCTGTAGCATTTTCTGAAGATTCATAACAGAGCTGTAATTTTGGTGATTGATGAGGCAAAAATACCGGTTGGGGTATTCAATATCCGTAACACCGATCACACATTGGTGGAAAGGGTGGAAGGCTCAAGGCGCAGGGCCTAAGGCGACATTGCCTTTTGCCTTAAGCCTTTTTGCCTTTTGCCCATCAAAAAAAGGGTTAACCCCTTCTGGATTAACCCCTACCAATGAAAATCGAACAATTATTCTTCGATGTTTTCAGGAAAACAGGAGAAGAGACGCGCGCGAAAGCGCGCCTCTTTCCCATGTCAAACACCTAAAAACCCATTTTACAGTTCGGTGACCTGTTCGACGAATTCCGTCATCGGCAGGCCGGTTTCCTGGAGCGCGTTAAAGCCGCTCTTGATGTTGATCAGGTTCTCGAAGCCGCGGGATTTGAGGATCGAAGCGGCGATCATGGAGCGGTATCCGCCTGCGCAGTGCAGGTAATACGGGGTATCGCGATCCACGGCGTTCATATTGCGGTTGACAAAATCGAGCGGGAAGTTCTGAGCGCCCATGATGTGCTGCGCGTTGTACTCGCTTTCGCGGCGCACGTCGAGCAGGTTGAATTCCTGAGTGCGGAAGATCTCTTCGAATTCTTCGGCGGTAATTTCCGGGATGGAATCGATTTCTTCGCCTTCAGTCACCCAGGCGCCGAATCCTCCTTCGAGGTAGCCGATCGGGTTGTCGTATCCTACGCGAGCCAGGCGGTCAACTACTTCCAACTGGCGGCCTTCGTTGCAAACGATGAGGATGGGCGTCTGAAGGTCGGTGATCAGGGCGCCAACCCAGGGAGCGAAGTTGTCGTCGATGCCGATGAAGACGGAACCGGGGATATGCGCGTCGGAGAACTCATCCTGGTGGCGGGTATCCAGTACCAGGGCGTGCTCTTCTTCCCAGGCAGCTTTGAACGCACGAACGCTCAGGGCCTGCAGCCCGCGCTGACGAACGACCTCGATGCTCTCATAGCCCATCTTGTTCATCACGGCGTTTTTCGGGAAATATTGGGGCGGGTCTACCAGACCGGTCGTTACTTCCTTCACGAACGCTTCTCTCGTCATCGGCTGAAGCGCATAGTTGGTCTTCTTCTGGTCGCCCAGGTAGCCCCAGGTCTCTTTGCTCATCTTCTTGCCGCAGGCAGAGCCGGCGCCATGGCCGGGATAAACGATCACGTCGTCGGCAAGCGGCATAATTTTGTTGTGGAGGCTATCGTACAAGTGGCCTGCGAGGTCTTCGCGGCTCAGGTCGGTCTTAACAGCCAGGTCGGGACGGCCAACGTCGCCAAGGAACAAGGCATCGCCGGTAAAGATGGCATAGTCCTTGCCCTCCTCATCTCTGAGCAGGAACGTAGAGGATTCCATGGTATGGCCCGGGGTGTGCAATACTTTGATGGTCACTTTGCCCACCTGGAAAATCTCTCCATCGGTAGCGATGTGCGCTTTGAAATTCGGCACGGCGGTAGGTCCGTATACAATTTCAGCTCCGGTTTTGGCAGCCAGATCCAGGTGCCCGGAAACGAAGTCGGCATGAAAGTGGGTCTCCATCACATACTTGATCGTGGCGCCATCTTCTTTTGCTTTTTCGAGGTAAGGTTCCGTCTCGCGCAACGGATCGATGATCACGGCCTCTCCCTCGCTCTCAATGTAATAAGCGGCTTCTGCAAGGCATCCGGTATACAGCTGTTCAACTTTCATACGGAAAACGTTTTAGTGGTTAGAAAAACAAATGAACATGTATTCATATTTTTTAATAAAATGCTTCATTCGGAAAACAAAATTATTCCCAATAATAATTCTTGTCTATGACCTTGATCACACGAATCTGGTGACTTTTGTCAACTTTTATTTCGCTATTCTCCTCCCCCACCATTTCCACCTCCTCTCCCCTACATCCCCTACATCCCTCCATCCCCTACATCCTTCACATCCTTTACATCCCCTACATCCTTCCCATCCTCTCCATCCTCTCTCCATCCTCCCTTCCTCCCATCACACATTCGTCTGCACCGCCAGATCCTGGTGTTCGTAATCGCCGGCTTCGGCGCGCTGGCAGTGTGCGTCGCAGGCATCAACGGCATCCTGGATGGTCAGGAAGAAGCGGTTGTCTCCGATTTTATCGATCAGATGGGCTTTCTTCATAGCGTCCCGGATAGGTCCTTTGACGCCGGTAAAGGCGATTTCAAAGCCCCGTTTGCGGTTTTCGTCAATGACTTCCTCCAGGGCGTGGATGGCGCTGCTGTCGAGGTTGTTGACGCTTTCCGCGTTGATGATGATTGCTTTTAAAGCGGCGCCTTTTTGCTGAACCAGTTCCTCCAGGGAATCCTTGAAGTAACTAACGTTGGCGAAGTAGAGATCGGCATCGAAGCGATAGATCAGCAGATGTTCTTTTTCAATCAGATGGTCAAAACGAGCCAGGTTGCGGTAAGTACGGGTGCCGGGCACCTGACCAAGAACGGCGATATGGGGCTTGGTGGTGCGGTAAATCACCATGACCAGCGAAAGGATCACGCCCAGGCCGATTCCTTTCTCGATGCCAACGAGCAGGGTTGCCACAAACGTGACCATCAGCATATAAAAATCGGTCTTATTGCTTTTCCAAAGGTGCATCGGTTCTTTGACATCGATCAACCCCAGAACGGCCACCAGGATCACCGACGCCAGAATGGCGTTGGAAAGATAGTAAAACAGGGGCGTCAGGAAGAGTAAGGTAAGCACGATCAATGTGGCGCTGATAAACGAAGCCATGCCCGGTTTGGCGCCTGCCTGGTCGTTGACGGCCGTCCGCGAGAACCCTCCGGTTACCGGGAATGCTTTAAAAAATCCGGCAAACAGGTTGGCTGCGCCCAGGGCAATGAGTTCCTGGTTGGCATCCACCTTGTAATCCCGATGCCGGGCCTGGATAGCTTTTGCCACGGCAATACTTTCCATAACCCCCACCAGGGAAATAGTCAGCGCGACGGGAATCAGCGCCTGCCAATCCGGAAGGCCCAGCTGGGGCGCAACAAACGAAGGCAAGCCGCTCGGCACCGAGCCCACGATTTTGACTCCCTGGCCAGTGAGGCCAAAGCCCCAAACGATTAAAATCCCCGCCAACACGGCAAGCAAAGAGCCCGGGATAGCGCGGTGAATGCGTTTGACCGCCAGAATGAGCGCTATGCCCCCAAGGCCTAAAGCGAGGGTATAGGGGTTCGTATCTCTGATATTTTGGGCGGCAGCCAGGACGATCTCGTGGATATGCTCGCTGTTGGGGATGCTGATCCCCAGCAGGTGCTTGAGCTGGGACAAGCCGATGATCAGGGCGGCAGCGGAGGTGAATCCGCTAATCACCGGATGGGAGAGAAAATTCACCAAAAAACCCAGCCGGAACACCCCGAGCAGCAGCTGAATAACCCCGGCCAGCAATGCCAGGCCAAAGGCGAGCTGAACATACTGGCCAGAACCCGCTTCCGCCAGCCCGCCGATACCGGAAGCCGTCAGCAAAGCGACCATGGCGACCGGCCCTACGGCCAGTTGCCTGGAAGTGCCCAGGAAAGCATAAGCCATCAACGGCAGGGTAACCGCATACAAGCCATAGATGGGGTCCAGGCCTGCCAGCATGGAGTAGGCCATGCCCTGAGGGATGAGCATCACCCCTACGGTGAGGCCCGCCGACAAATCTCCGCTGAACTGCTTTTTGGTGTATTTGGGCAGCCATTCCAGGGCGGGGATAAACTGTTTGATATTCATTGGCGCTTGCGTTTCGGGTTTTCGGGGTCAAAGCTAGGAACCTTCATCGGGTTGTTCAGTGACCGAAATCACGCCGCCCGGCAAGCCTCCGTGCAAATGGTAGACATGCGGGAAGCCCGCATTGCGCAAAAGGGTGGATACGCGCACGCTGCGCCTCCCGCTGCGGCAATACACCAGATAGCCCTTTTCTTTGTCCAGGGCCAGCAAACGGTCGATAAAATCGATGCCCAGATAATCCAGATTAGTGGCCCGGGGCAACGATCCGGCATCGAACTCTTCCGGAGTGCGGACATCGAGCACGATCCAGTCGGGATGCGCTTCCAGCCAGCGAGGCAATTCGTCAAGGGTCAGGTTGTTCAGGAGCTGGCGCAAAAGCTCCCACCGGCTAAGCGGGCAAGCGTCTTCCATCATGGGGCGTATATCCATTTTTTATCCCCGAATTTAGCCCAATCCATCAAACGATGCGCCCCTCGAAGAAGATTGCCAAAAAAATTCGGCCCAACCGCTCAAATCAAAGAATAAATAACCTAACTTCACCAGCTAGACAAATAATCATTCCCTCGTTTTTGACGAACACCATAATATCGAATGTTTTGGCCATCCCGAAGGCAAGGGAATCTACCCTTTACCTCTCGGGCGTTGAAAGCCGGGAATTTTATGGACACCCAATAAATTCAACACTTTCTGATGGAGACTGCCTTTTCAGGGTAGTTATCCTGCCGGTTAGCCATAGCCTGGCTTAAGGAAGAAGCTTGTTTACTTCTATGAAAAACCTCGACAGCATTGACTACCGAATCCTGAACCTGCTGCAAAACGACGCCAAGTCCACGATCAAGGAAATTGCAGGCCAGTTAGGTATGACGACGACCCCCGTTTATGAGCGGATCCGCCGAATGGAAGAGGAAGGGTTCATTCAGCGCTATGTGGCGCTCGTCGACAAGGAAAAACTGGATTTCCACATCATCGCCTTTTGCAACGTGTCGCTCAAGGAACACCACCGGCCCTTATTGGAGTTTTTTGAAAAGGAAGCCCGGAAATTGCCCGAAGTGGTGGAGTGCTTACCACATCGCAGGCACGTTCGACTACCTGCTCAAGGTCATCGTCAAGGACATGGCGGCCTACCAGGATTTCATGGTCAACAAGCTGGCCACCCTCGACAACATAGGCCATGTGCAAAGCGTGTTCGTGATGTCGGAAGTCAAGTATTCGACTTCGTTGGAGCTTCAGTGATCCGAGGGAAGCCAAGTTGCACGTGCTTTGGATGAAGCCCTGGCGCTGTAGCGTGCCGATGTTGCCGCGCAGGTCGTAGGTAAGAGATATATCCCCCCCAATAAAAAGGAGGCAAACCGGACTACTCCGGCCTGCCCCCCTATCCTACGCAGTATTCAGGTTTCCCGGGAGGAGCGTTTATTCCTCCGGGAAGTAGTAGGTTTCTTTAGCGGGCCGGAGCGCTCTGGGCATCCACAGGGGCCGGCGGAGGTTGTCTGGTCCGGGCGCAGGGCGCGTCATCTTCAGCCATTCTTTATACACTTCGTGGGCCTTGTTGGTGTCCACGAAAATATCGCCGTAATGGTCCTGAGGCCGGCCTTTTCCAGGCGGACCCGTTGGTGCCAGCAGTGCATGCCGCTGATGGGGTCGGGGTGAACAGCATGGGTAATATTCTGATGCACGCCGCCGTCGGTCCAGAAGATCCGTTTGGAATCCGGGTCCTTGCTTTCAAACGGTCCGACATTCCGAACCGTCCGCATGCGCCATCCGCCGTTTCCGTCGTTTTCGATGCTGACCGTATTCACTGCCCAGCGGTTGCCCTCGGGGTCCTGCTGCCTGCGCCAGCGGCCAATATGGTGGGAGCAGGCCACTACTCCGGGCTTCATGCCTTGAGTAACCCATACTTTATCGACAAAGTAGCCGATATCCGTATTGACTTTGAGCAGATCGCCGGTCTTTACCCCAATCCGCCCGGCATCGTCGGGGTGCATCCAGATCGGGTTGCGGTTGGAAATCTCGGTGAGCCATTTCGCGTTTCCGGACCGGGAGTGGATCAGCGTCGGAAGGCGGAACGTGGGCACCAGTACGTATTCTCCTTTTGATTGGTCCAAATGGTCCAGGTGGATATGGCTTTTGATATAGGTTGGAATGGCATATTCCGGCCATTTCCAATCGATCATGGTCTGAGAGAAGAATTCGTTCTTCCGGGAAGGCGTCGGGAATCCTACAAACGGCTTCCCATCCACCATGACGCCGATGGCGCTGCCGTTTTTGGAAATCAGGCCGCTTTCTTCGTCTAAGGCGCTACCATCCAATTCCGTTTCCGAAAGCACTTTTTCGTTCTTTTTGTAGCTGTGCGTTTCGACTTCAAAAGCGCCAAACCGCTTCATGTAATCGAGTTCCGTCAGGCCTGGCGTTGCGCGCGGCTTCCGGAAGGCCGGCTATATTTTCGAAAATGTACTGGTAGTATTCGTCGACATTGATCTTTTCACCAGGCCGGTACGGCGACAGGAAGTGCTTGCGGATGCCCAGGCTGCCATCGGGGTCGATGCGCCAGGAGAGCTCGATCCAGAACTCGTCTTCTTCCCAAACTTCGCCCGGGTTGGCCTCGTAGGTAAAGGTAACGGGCTTCCCGTTGCGGCGGGCAGCCTCCCGGAGGACGGGTTGGCGGAAAGCGATCCAGACGCCGGAATGGGTCTCGTAACTGTTCAAGTCGTGCCGCTCGGAAGCTAGCCCCATCGGCAGCACATAATCGGCCCAGAACGCGGTTTCGTTCCAGGTTGGCGTCAAGGCGATATGCATGCCGATCATCTGTTCGCTCGACAGCGCCTCGATCCAGGTGAACCCGTCGGGATAGGTCCACACCGGGTTGAACACCCGGGTAAAGTAAACCTCCATTCGCCCGCGGCCTTCCTTCAGGAAGTGTGGAAGGAGGAAACTGGGTTCGAAGAAAGCGAGCGGGTACTCTTTCGGGAAGTGCAGCTCGTTCCAGAACGTCTGCGCCGGAGGCGTGTCAAAGAATTTGGGTTTGATTTTGTTCCAGGCGCTGGGGGAGGTTCCTCCCACGGTACCGACGCTGCCGGTGAGTACGTTGAGAAAATGCAGGCAACGCGAGACGGCCCAGCCGCCGAGGTTGCCGGAAGAGGCGCTGCGCCAGTTGTGGGTAGAAAACCGCTCGCCCGCCTTGCCGATCTGCCGGGCCACATCTACGATCATCGTCGCTTTTACGCCGCTTTCCTTTTCAGCAAACTCAGGGGTAAACTCCTGGTATTCTTCCTGCATTTTGAGGATGTAGTTCTCAAAAGTCACATCCACGCCAGGGTGCATCTTTTTGAGATAATCCTGCCAATTGACCCATTTTTCCATATAGGCCCTATTGTAAAGGCCTTCATCCAGAAGAATTTTGGCGATGGCGAGCAACACAGCGGCCTCAGTACCCGGGTAAGAAGGCATCCAATAATCCGACATACTGGCCGTATTAGACAGTCGAGGGTCGAGTACGGCTAATTTGGCGCCTTTCATTTTGGCTTCGATAATCCGCTGGGCGTGCGGGTTGAAATAGTGCCCGCTCTCCAGGTGGGCGCTGATAAGGAAAATAAAATCGGCGTTGGCATGATCAGGAGAGGGCCGGTCGTACCCGTACCAAATGCTGTACCCAAACCGGGCGCCGGAAGAACAGATGTTCGTATGGCTGTTGTGCCCATCGACGTTCCACGACTGGAGCACCCGGTCCATATAGCCTTCGTGGCCGGGGCGGCCTACGTGGTAAACCACCTCGTTGTTGCGCTTCTCCAGAAGGGCTTTGCGGATGCGGGCGGCAATATCGTCGAGGGCTTCATCCCAACTCACGCGCTCCCACTGTCCTTCGCCCCGCTCGCCTTTGCGTTTCATGGGGTACAGGATGCGGTCGGGGTCGGTAATCTGGTTGATGGTGGCCGGCCCTTTGGCACAGTTCCTGCCCCGGCTGGCGGGGTGGTAAGGATTGCCTTCGAACTTGCGCACCTGCCCGGTTTCCTTGTCGATAAACGCGGTAAGCCCGCAAGCGGCTTCGCAGTTGAAGCAGGTCGTCGGCACAATGGTGTAATGCTTTTTCGACAACCTGGGCCAATCTTTGGCTTCGTATTCCACCCAGTCGTCCCATTTTTCGGGGGGCGGGAAGTTGGTCAGATGGCCCGGTTCGGTCAAACGATCCAGGGGCGTTTCCGTCTCCTGGTGCAGATTGGGGATCAACCCGATCTTTTCGGCAATCTGCTCAATTAAGGTATGATGGCGTTTATGGTTCATTCTTTTTAGCTGTTGCGGTTGAAAAAATAGTAGAGAGTAGGGGGTAGGGAGCGGGGAGCAGGGATTTTATACCAGCGGAATGCGTTGCGGCGCTTCCACCCAGATATGCTCGGTCAGGTAAATGCCGATCAGGACAACAAGCCCGGAAGCGGCTAACACCATCGGTTCGCTTCCTGCGGCCGACAGCAAAACCAGGGGAAGGATATTGCCGAAAGCCATCACGCCGAACCAGAACAGACGGCGGTAGCGGCCTTTAACGATCATCTTCACCACTGCTTTGGCATCTACGGTCGGGTGCGGAGTTACGATTTCCAGGATGATGGTGAACAGGTTGACGGACAGTCCGGCGATCAGCACCGTGATCAAAAAGCGGGTCCAGTCAGCCTGAGCGTCCTGGAAGAAGGACAGGATGCCAAACGCGGCGGCGCCAGCCATAACGCTATGCACCAGCATGTGGAGGGAAAGCGCGGGGCTTTGCCAGAAATCGCGCCCTTTGGCCTGCGCAAACAGGAAGGCGGTGTAAATGGCTACGATGACCGCAGCTATGGCGGTTACCCATATCAGGGCCATCTCTAAAACGCGGATGTTCAGGAGAAGGAACAACCCGTTTAATGCGACCAGGGCGCCGTAAACGGAAATCGCATATCCGCCGCGCACCAGCCAGGAACCCCATTGCGGGCGAAGCAGGACGTTCAGGAAGCGGTCCGGACGGTCGAGGTCTTTTACCAGCAAGGCGCCGGTAGCGCCGAGGAAGACGAGCGCAAGACCCAATCCCCACCATACGTTATTCAATCCGGGTTGGGCCGCCCCGCTGACGAGGGATAAAAACGGCACCAGAAAGGCGCCGGCAGAAATGGCCTTGGTCAGCACATAACCGGAAACTTCCCAGCCCCAGAGTACGCCTTTTCTGGCGTGTCGTAAATTCTTCTCGGCTTGCCCAGCATCAGATCGATGGATTTGCTAGGGCCGTTTTGGGCTACTTCGCCTGCGGTGGCGGCCTGCCCGTTGCTCTGCATCAGCGCCTGAATCGCATCGCCGTTGGAGAACGCCAGCTTCTCGGCTTCTTTGGCGTAATGCCCGACGCCCAGCGACTGGGAGTTCCAGAAATACTCGTTGGAGCGCTCTGTCAGCGACGGAGTAAGGGACGCTTCGTCGCCATTGCTATAAAACACGTTAGGAACGGTGCCCTTAGATACCTTTCGGGCGGTCACCTGTTCTCTGGCCAGAAGCTGCGCGATTTCGGTGTCCGGGTTCTCCATGTCGCCCGAGATAATGGCATGTTCCGGGCACACGTTGACGCAAGCGGGCTCCAACCCTATATCCACCCGCTGAGAGCAATAATTACACTTGGCGGCGGTGTGGTTTTCGGGGTCAATGTAGAGCGCGTCGTACGGGCAGGCCTGCATGCAGGATTTACATCCGATGCAGCGGCGGTTGTCAAAATCGACGATTCCGTCTTCCCGGAAGAACAACGCTTCCACCGGGCAAATCTCTACACAAGGCGCTTCGGTGCAATGGTTGCAGCGCATGACGGAAAACAAACGCCGGGTATTAGGGAATTCCCCTTTTTCTACCTGTTTGACCCAGGTGCGGTTGACTCCCAGCGGCACCAGATGTTCTGCCTTGCACGCCGTGGTACAAGCATGGCATCCGATGCACTTGCGGTTGTCAATGATGAAACCATATCTCATAGAAAAGCTGGTTTTATAAGGTTTATCCGATAAATATGAACCAATGAAAATATACTCCTTTTTTCAAACCTGTTGCGGTATTCCTATGCTTTTTTGAAAGGATCAGCCCGATTTTCTCTGGTTAAAGGCCTCCACTGCCTCGTGGACGCTGAAAAACAGGTGATCTTCCCCGACCTTTTCCAATAGGCCGAAGGTGACCAACTTATCGCGTACCGGACCAATCACATCCGCCAAAAACAACTCTACCCCTTTTTCTTCTAAATCTTTGATCAATTTGGCAAACACCCGCATGCCCGACGAATCGATATCGCTGATGCTGGAACAATCCAGTACAAATGCCTTTAGCGTACCCTGCTGGGTAAGCAGCAGTTGCTGGATATTGTCCTGGAAAAAACTGGAATTCCCGAAATAGAGCTGGGCGTCGAACCGGAAAATAAGCAGGTCGTTTTGCTGCCTGGCCTCGCCAAAGCGGGTGATGTTGCGGTAATGGGCGGTATTGGGAAGCCTTCCCAGCACCGCGACATGGGGTCTGGAGTTGCTGTACAGCATCAGGGCCAACGATAAAACGATCCCAATCAACACGCCGCTCTGGATGCCCAGGGTAAGGGTCGCGAGGAACGTTGCCAGCAGCGTATAAAAGTCCCTCCGGTCTGTTTTCCATAGATGCGCCGCTTCCTGGTAATCGACCAGACCGATAACGGCCACTACGATAACCGAAGCCAGCAAGGCTTTGGGCAGGTAAAAGAAGAAAGGCGTCAAGAACAACAACGTGAGCGCGACGACGAGCGATGCTACGATGGAAGATATTCCCGTTCTGGCCCCCGAACTGTCGTTCACGGCAGAGCGGGTAAAGCTGCCCGTGGTCGGTGCTGCCTGAAAAAAGGCGCCTCCCATTTTGGTGATCCCCAACGCGATCAGTTCCTGATTGGGGATAACTTTATACGTATTATGCTTGGTTTCTAAAGCGCGGGCGATCGCCAGCGACTCGATGAAACTGATCAGGCAGATCGTCAGCGCTAAGGGCAGCAATTGCTGAAAATCCTGAAAGGACACCTTGGGCACGCCAAAAGAAGGAAGCCCCTGGGGAACCACCCCAACGATATCTACTCCATGCAGGTCGAGACGAAATCCCCAAACCACTGCGATTCCCAGCGCAACCGTAATCAACGCCCCGGGAATCGTTTTTCTAATCCGGCGCAGGAACAGAATCAACCCAATTCCAGCCAAGCCGATCGCCACGGTCAACCAATGAATCCCCCCGATATTTTGGATCAGCCCAGCGCCGATGCGCTGGATCTGATTGCTCTGGGGCAAATCGATCCCGAGCAGGTATTTCAATTGGCTCATCCCAATGATAAACGCAGCGGCAGAAGTAAACCCCGACATCACCGGGTGCGAAAGGAAGTTGACCATAAATCCCAGCCGGAATACCCCCAGCAGGATCTGAATCAATCCTGCAAGCAGGGCAGTGCCCACCGCCAAAGCGATGAAACGCTCGGACCCCGGCTCGGCAAAAGCAGAAACCCCCGTCACAACCAATAACGAAACCAAGGCAACCGGCCCCACCGACAAATGCCGGGAAGTGCCAAAAAAAGCATACAAGAATAACGGCACAATGCTGGCGTACAATCCATAAATCGGCGGCAAACCCGCCAACAATCCATACGCCATGCCCTGGGGCACCAACATCACCCCTACGGTCAATCCTGCCTGGGCATCCCACCGGAAATCATTGAGCCGGTATCGGGTAATCCAGTCGGAAATCGGAAAAAATGTAGACGCTTTCATCAAACTGCCATTTAGGGGATGCCGGCTGCCATTCCCTGGTACTTTTTATGCTTACAAAAACCCTTAAAACCCTCTTTTATCTATCCTGAAAAGAGCGCATTGAGGTGGTTTGGTCAATTGGATATTCAAATCTATGAATATCTTTTCATAAGTCAGATGAAAAAAAACATCTTTTTGCGGGGGAACAAACACGCCACTTTTTTCCTTGCGCTTCCGGGAGATTGCCTTCAAATTGCCGGGCAGAAACCAAAACAAACTCCAGTTATGACACGAACGTTTTACCCTGGCGGCCTGTTGCCTTTGTTTGGCGCTTTCCGGACAGGAACCGGAATTTGGCATAATCTCCGGATTGGCCGCTTACGACGGGGACCTCGCCCCAAAAAACCGGAACTGGTATTCCGGACGCTTCGCCCTGCCTACGGTGTTTGGGGAAAGTGGCATCTGAGTCCCCATTGGGCGTTGCGCCTTACTGCCCAATCGGTCACGCTGGCAGGGAGCGACGCGCTCAGCCAGCGGCCCAGGGGGCTGCATTTCCAGACCAGTATGACCGAATATTCCCTTTCCGGAGAATGGCGCCTTCTGGCTTTCGCTGCAGGCAAAGGAGCGGTCGAAGGAATCCCCTACCTCCACTTCGGCGCCGGACGTATCCGCTTCATGCCGCAGGCCAAAACTGATGGCCGCTGGATCGACCTCCAGCCTCTGGGAACGGAAGGACAAGGCATTAAGGGCTACCCCTTCCCTACCCCACCAGCGCCGCCGTCTTTCCTTATGGCGCGGGGGTACAGCTTCTGATGGACGGGCGCTGGGGAATCGCGCTGGAATATACCGCCCGTTTTACCCAAACCGACTACCTCGACGATGTGAGCACAGGCCGCATCCCCTATGCCAAACTCATGCAACACAAAGGGGCGGAGGTCGCCCAATTGAGCAGACCGGGCTTCAACCCGGGTTCCGACGACCCGCTCGTGCCGCATGTGCGCGGGGGCGCGGGCAGGGATTGGTACTACTCTATCGCGCTGGCCTGGAGCTACCGGATCAGCAATGCCATCCGGATAGGCGCCCGGCCTCCGCGCAAACGGGTGCGCTGTCCTAAATAAATCTTAAAGGAAGGGTTCGTCAAAACTTCGGGAATGGGTAGCTTGTTTTTTCGAAAAAAGCGCATGCTGCCCATTTCCGCTTTCCTGATTGCCGCAATCCCTTTGATCCGGCCTTCCCTCCCGGAAGTTCACCCCGTCCACCTGAGCGTGATGGAGATCTACCGGGATGAAAAAACCCGGCAAATCGGCATGTCCGTAACGCTGTTTATGGACGACTTCGGCGAAGCGATCCATTACCAGACCTATGAAAAACAGATCCAGCAGGGCAAAATCAAAGCGGAGACTTTGATGGAGCGCTATTTGCAGCAAAAACTCACCGTTAAAATGGATGGGGAGCGGGCAGGGTTCCGAATTCAGCGCGTCGAAAACACTATGGGCGCCATTACCTGTTACCTCCGGCTGGAGCCTGAACGCGCCGACGTGCGAACGATCGCCATCGACAATCAAATCTTTCTGGAACTCTTCGACGACCAACGGAATATGGTACAAATCCAGATTCCCGGCAAAAAAAGCGGAATGCTTTCCCTGGACAAGAAAAAAACCAGCGGGCTGGCGGAGCTATGACGCGCTGACTTCGCCGGCGCTGGACACGGCGACGATCAGATCAAACTGGATGGTGATTGAGTCCCGGACTTTAATCGCCCCCATCATTGCGGTGGGAGGCTGGATACCAAAATCCGTCATTTTTAACCCTTGAGCGCTGCGGAATTGAAACCGGCCAGCGAACAGGTTACGGGCTTTGACTTTTAAAGGCACTCTGCGCGCGTTTCCGGCGATGGTGATCACCGTTTCGGCATCCAGTTCTACCCACTCGGAACAATCATCGATAGTAACCCCAACCGGAAATTGGGCCTTTTTCAACTCAATGGAGATGTAGGGATGTTCGTCCGCTTTGAGCGTGCGGTACATGTCCTTATTCATGATTTTTTGTCCGCAGTCGAGTTTATTCGTCGTCAGCTTGAGCACGGTGTGTTCAAAAACGATCTGGGAACGGTTGGACGAGGCGGAGGCGCCGATCGTCAGGGGAGAAAATTTTTGGTTGCACGCGCACGTGAACTTGTTGACGTTGCTGGTTCCGCTGAGCGACAATTTGCTTTGTTCGGTGATCAGCACGTCGCCCGGGCTTAAGGACAACGACTCCTTAACCGTGTGGAAACCGGTAAAAGCCAGAAAAAAGACCGCGATGAACGCGCCTGCTGCGAGAGGATTTGCCGTTTTGCCCATTTTGCCCATTGGTTTTCGCATAAAAACTTGATTAAAAACAGAATAGCCCGCCCTAATTTTACAAATAGAAAACCGCTTAAGTTCCTTTAAACCGTTATAAAAAGTCCAAAATCAGAAATAAAAAATCCTATTGGCGTTAGGGGAGAAGTTTGTTCTGAAATGATCCACCCAGAGCCGGGAAACTACCCGGCTCCGGGCTGCGGATCATTTTAAGGCTACAAATTCAATTTGCATGTATACTTTTCAAGAGATTATGTTAGAAGCCGATCACCGCTTCAACCATAAAACCATTGAATTTGCCTTCGCTTTTGATATCAGAAGCCGGGAAATCAAGATATTTCTGGTTAACGATTTCGCCTTTGAGCAACAGGTTTTTTGTTGGGAACCAGCCGGCAACGAAAGCCGTGCGGTTGATGGTTACATCCTGGGTAAAAGCGGCGCCTTGTGGGCGACCTTTGGCAGAGATGTACCGTCCACCGATATACAGTTGTTCATTAGCTGCGAACCGGTAAAGCCCTTCAACGGCAAGCTGGTTCCATTTGCGGTCGTCGGTCTCCGAGTACGCGCCGCCTTTGACGGTTTCATAAGATCCGAATAGTTCCAACCCTTTGAATTTAAGGAATGGGTTGATCATTATGGCATTGATGCGGTTGCGCATACCGGCATTGAAGCGGCCTGAATCTTTGTTGGCGAGGTAGGTACCAGTAGTCGGTTCCAGCATCATGAAATAGTGCGAACCCGTGCGATCGCCAGAGTAAAGCGTGTTTGCAGAGATGCTGGAGTTATTGTACATCGAGGCGGAGAGGCGGAAGCGGAGGTCGTCGGTAAACTGCTTGTCATAGGCTGCTTTGAAGAAAATAGAAGGGTTGCGTTTGGTGGCTTCTTTGTTAGAACCCACCGGAGTGCTTGGAGGATTCTCCACGTTGCCATTGATCAAACCAGAGCTCATACCAACCATAAGCATCAGCCCTTTACCTGGGAAAGCGTATACTTCGCCGCCAATCTCGGTGGTAAAAGCATCGAGGATAAAGTTTTCAGCGAAAGGGTTGAACATGGCATTCCCGCCATCCGTACGGCGGAACTGCTGATCGCCGAAGTTGGGCTGGAAATGCCCGATCTTGACGCGGAAGTTGTTGGTAAACCAATCGGGGCTACCGAACATCGAGAGTTTGTCGATCTGAATATAGCCGCCTTTTACCCAAAATTCGTTGTGGTGGCGTGCAGACATGTAGTTTTCCAGACAAACGCGGATTCCGTCTTCAATCTGGAAGTCGAAGTTCAGGTTAGCCATGGCTAGGTTAAAGCCGGAAAGCTTAGCTGAGTTTGGATCTTCCGAAACGTTGACGCCCCACAAGTAGTTTTTTGCGGCGCCAGGATTGTTTTCGTGGGTCAGACTCTGATAGTCCTGGGTAAAGCTGCCGCCGATGCGTACGGAAAGGCCTTCGTATGCGGGTTGGTCTCCGCCTTTAGGGGCTTCGAAAATGTTGATCCCGGTCTTGTCCCAAGGACGGAAATACTGGATACCCGGTTGTTGGGCAAACAGCGTCACCGCAAGAAAGACCAATGCCAGTGTGAGTAGGTTCTTTGTCGTTTTCATAAAAAAGGTTGTTTTAAATGGATAATTAGGACAACAACTCGACAGGAAACCCAAGCTCTGTTGATCACAAAGCCTTGTTTCACTGATGCTTAATTTCTAATCTTGGTTAAAAGGGATTCAGAAACGAATCTGCATACCTCGTTTAGATAGCCGCCGGCATAGGGTCACCTCAAAATTTACGGTAACTTCCGGTCCGACTTTGATGGTACCCATGACGGCTTTGGGAGGCGTCATGTTGTGGTCGGTCATCAGGATCTTGCGACTGCCTTTGAAAGTAACGTAGCCGTTGGAAGCAACGGTTGCACTAACCTGCATGCTTACGGGCTTTTTCACCCCGGCAATGGTCAGATTGCCTTTAGCTTTGACGGTATATCCTCCGGTAGCGGGAGTGATGCTTTCTATCCCGGTCAGTTGGAAGGTAATGTTCGGGTATTCGTCCGCTTTTAGGGCCTCGTACGTCTTTTCGTCCATGATCTTACCATGGGTGCTTTTCAAGCTCTTGGCGCCCGCCGTTACGTTCAGGCTTTGGATGTCTTCC
This sequence comes from Haliscomenobacter sp., assembly GCA_016713275.1. GTDB lineage: Bacteria > Bacteroidota > Bacteroidia > Chitinophagales > Saprospiraceae > JADJPL01. The sequence continues at coordinate 69,350 of JADJPL010000003.1, read as the reverse complement.
AATACACTGCCATTCATGGTGAGTTTTCCTTCCGCAGTGACTTTGTTTACGGCCATTTCCCATTTGTGCATGGTAGAAGTCCCATCAACGGTCATTTTGACGGTTTTCACTACAAACGGGCTCTGCGCCGTCAACCCTATTCCTGCAAAAAGTACCGCTTGTAAAAGAATTAATGCTTTCGTTTTCATATTGGCGTCATTTATAGGTTCAAAAGTAAAGGCGGCACAGGGGCCCCAACATGACTTTACTCATATTTAACAGTGATTTTTGTCACATTACAGATAGAAAAAATCCTGTCCCTGCCAAATTTTCCCTGCACCCTCCTACTGTGCTTGTGATCTCGGTTACTGGCTGCTTTTAGCAAGGAGGCTAACTTGCGGCAAAATTCCGGCAGCGGGAAATGTTAAAATGTCCTTTTTCGTCAGCCAAGAGGAAAAAAGATTGTTAAAATCTACAACTCCTATTAATTTAATAGGATTAAAATGAATTTGCTCCCTTACCATTGAACCTTTCAACAGGATTTACTTTCATCTAATTATAAACCAATATGGAAAATCAAACAGTTCAGAAACCTAACATGCCGCTGATCGGCGAAAAAGCGCCCGATTTTACGGCGATTACGACGCTTGGTCCCCTCACCTTTTCCGAATTCAACAAAGGAAGCTGGGTGATCATGTTCTCTCACCCGGCCGATTTTACGCCGGTATGTACAACCGAGCTATCCGCTTTCGCGGTCGATAAGGATTTTTACGCCACCCACAACACCAAACTGATCGGTCTGAGCATCGACAGCATCCACTCCCACCTGGCTTGGGTCAACAACGTGCGGGAAAAAACGGGCGTATACATGGACTTCCCCATCATCGCCGACCTCGACATGAAAGTGGCCAATCTGTACGGTATGTTGCATCCGGATGCCAGCACCACCGCAGCGGTGCGCGCGGTGTTCTTCATGGACCCCAAGGGCATCATCCGGCTGATCCTCTATTATCCGCTGAATATCGGCCGTAACATGGAGGAAATCAAGCGCATTCTGGTTGCCCTTCAGACCGCCGACGAAAAGTCCGTTGCACTTCCCGTCAACTGGCATCCTGGCGATAAAGCCATCGTTCCTCCGCCAAAACCCTCGAGGAAATGAATGAGCGCATCGCCAATACGGAATACGAAAAGGTAGACTTCTATCTGTCGAAAAAACAGATCTGATGCGCTTTACAGCGGTTGTATAAAACGACATTGGGCTGCTGACGCCGCCCAATGTCGTTTTATACAACCGCTGTAATTTACAACAGGCCCAAGGTTACTCTTCCATTTCGATTCCGCTGCCCTGGGCCGACACGTAGTAAGCTCCCTTCACCACAATCTTTGCTCCTTCGGGGACAGCCTCCAGCGGAGTTACTGCAAGGAAACCACCGTCAGCAGCGCCGGTACGCACGGCGACCTTGTGGAACACGAATCCATCTGCCTGTTCTTTTTCCAGAAAGAAAATAAACTCTCCGTCGCCTTCCCGCACCACGGCATCCTGAGGCAGCGCGGCAGTTTCGACCCCGGCTGCCGGAGCGATACGGGCTTCCATGTAGGCGCCGGCAATCAGCCCGCTTACCGGCTGCGCGAAGCGGGCAAATGCGCGCAAGGCTTTTCGGTCGGGGTCAACAGCCCCATCCATGTCGCGGATCGTAGCCGCATAGGTCTTCGACGGGTCGGCGGCAAAATGCAGCAATACCCGGGCGCCGGGTTTGACGCGGAAGATGTCTTTTTCAAAAATATAGACCACGGGCTGGATGCCGGAAAAATCGGCGATTTCGCAAAGCGCTGAGCCGGCGCTTAACGAAGCGCCTATCCCGGCGTGGATCTTCGTCACCGTGCCGCTTATGGGCGCGCGCAAAAACAACTGGGTCTTCAGGTTGGACGCGCTCACCTGCTCCGGATCGATCTGATACTGCCGCAGCCTGGCTGCCTGGATGGCCATCCGCGTTTGCGCCTCCTTCAGGTCGGCTTCTGCCTTTTGCAGGTTCCGGGCCGCTGTAGCGTTTTCTGCTGCCAATCCCCGGTAGCGCTCGTATTCTGCTGTCAGAAATACCAGCCGGTCCTTTTGTTCAAGATACTCCTGCTGCCAATCGAGCAGCCCCGGCTTGTGCAGCACGGCCACCACTTCGCCCTTACGCACCGGTTGGTTGAGCCGCACCCGCAGCTCGGAAACGATGCCTTCCGTAATAGCGCTCACCGCGGCAGTGTATTCCGTACCCAGAAACAGCTCCGCGCTGGCAGGAAAGTACTCCTGCATGACCCGGAAGCTAAAGCTGCCGGTTTCAATGCCTGCCTGCGCATGCTGCGCCCGGGTAAGCAAAATATACGAATGGATTTCTTTTGTTTCCTGCGCGTCGCCCGCTTCTGGGCTGACATCCTTTTTTCCGCAGGATGCGGTCAGGGCGCCCAGGAAAAAGATCAAGGCATATCTTTTCATCTTCAATTTATTTTATTTTTAAACGAATGACCTGGCGCCAGCGGCTTTGCTGCGAGCCATTGGTTTGGAAGCCCGTGTTGCGGGCCGGCAAAATCACTGCCCTGTCAGGGTCTTCAACTCAATCACGGTCAAATTCAGCCCAAAGAGGTTTTCCAGGTAGCCCAATTCGATGTGGGTAGCCTGTTCGGCTACCTGGGTAAGTTCCACGAAGCTGATCTCGCCGGAGCGATAATTCAGTGCGGCGGAACGCAGCAGTTCCTCTGCCAGCGTCTTGCCCCGGGCTTGGTAGTACCCGAGCAGGATCTCGTATTTTTCCTGTTCGTGCAACAGGTGGGCCATGTCGTTGCGCTGCCGGAGCAACTCTGCCTGGTAGGAAGCGCCTGCCGACTGAACTCGAAGGCCGGAAGCTTCCTCGCCGGCGCGAAGGCTCTTTGCCGCCAAAGGGACGCGCAGCGCCAGTTGCCATCCTGGCTGGACGATGCCGTTGGGCAGCGCCTGCACAAACAACCCGCCTGCGAAGGTCGGAGCTCTGGCCGCCTGTATAATCGCTTGCTCCGACTCCGCCACGCCTACGGACGCCCGGTTGAACAAGGACTGCGCCGAATTCCCTACCAGGGCGGTATCGGCCAGGGAAAAACTCATGCGTTCAAAAGGCTGAAGAACCGGCGATACCGGCTCGGAAAGCCCCAACAACTGCCTCAGCACGACGCGGTCGAATTCGATCTCATGGCCGGTCGTTTCCAGAGCCAGCCGCATTTGGGCCGCCTTGTCCTGTAAAGCGAGCTTTTCAGCCAAAGCGACCTCTCCCGCAGCATAGCGCTTATCGGCTACAGCCGCCACTTCCTGGTAGAGGCTGTCGAGCCGCCGGTACAGCGCGGCCTCGCTTCCTATAAAGCCCAGATGCAGGTACAGTTCCCGCACCGATTTGGCAAGCTGCTGTTTGGTGAGGTTCAGGCCGGCTTCCGCAAGGGTTCGCTGCCGGTCGGCGTACAACCGGTTGGCTACCGTCGTTTTGCGGCCGGGAAAAGCCTGGCTGAGACCAAAAGCGGTAGCGCCAAACATCCCGTAGTCCGGATCGGCCGCAATGTTGTGGAAAAATTCTGCAGGCTCCCAGACTTTGGCGGCGCCTTTCAGAATGGTTTTTTCCTGGACCTGGATCAGGGCCGCTTTCACCGAGGGGTGGTTTTGCAAGGCGATCTCAACGGCCTGCGGTTCGGTCAGAACGACCTACCCCTCTCCTGGAATACTGGCAAAACAAGCCAGGACAACGAGGAATGGCCAGGATGAATTTATGGAGCTGTTCATTTTGCTTTCTTTAGTTGGAAAAATAAAGCGTACAATACCGGTAGCACAACCAGCGTGAGCAAGGTGGAAGTGACCAGGCCGCCGATCACTACGGTGGCAAGGGGGCGCTGCACCTCTGCCCCGGCGCCATGAGAAAGCGCCATGGGCAAAAAACCGAGCGAGGCTACGGCTGCCGTCATGAGCACCGGCCGAAGGCGCGTCAAGGCGCCCTGGGTGATCCGCTCATGAATATCGGTTATTCCTTGTTTCTCCAACTGGTTGAGGTAAGCGATCAGCACGATGCCGTTCAGTACGGCAATGCCGAACAGCGCGATAAAGCCTACGCCGGCAGAGATTGAAAAGGGCATACCCCGAAGCAAGAGCGCGAACACCCCTCCGACCGCCGCCATAGGAATCGCCGTGAAAATCAGGAGCCCTTCCTTGAGCGAGTTGAAGGTAAAATACAACAGCCCAAAGATCAGAATCAGCGCGACCGGCACCGCAAGCGAAAGCCGGGCCTTGGCCGCCTGCAGGTTCTCGAACTGCCCGCCATAGGCCACCAAATAGCCTGGCGGCAGGTTCAACTGGCGCTCCATAAGTTCCTGTACTTCTCCAATGGCGGTCTCAATATCTTTTCCGCGCACATTGGCGCCGACCACGATCCGGCGCTGGGCATTGTCCCGGCTGATCTGGGCAGCGCCAGGCAGAAAACGCACCTCAGCTACTTCCGAGACCGGCGTCAGGCGCCCGTCGGGGGTCGCCAGCGGCAAATTCCGGACCTGGCTGATATCTCCCCGAAATGCTGTATCCAGACGCACCACCAGATCAAAACGGCGCTCATTTTCAAATACGACCCCGGCCACAGAGCCCGCAAAAGCTGCCCGGATCGTTTCATTGATATCCCGAACGTGCAGGCCGTAGCGCGCAATCCGTCCGTAATCGTATTGGACCACGATCTGCGGCAAGCCTTCAATCTGCTCCGTTTTCACATCCACAACCCCCTCGATGGTCTCCAGTAAGCGCGCTGCCCGGCGGCCATGATGCGCCAGGGAGTCAAGGTTTTCCCCGAAGATCTTCACCGCAATATCCGAACGGACCCCCGTCATCATTTCGTCAAAGCGCATTTTAATGGGTTGGGTGAATTCAAAGGCCATTCCAGGAATATCGTGTACTTTTTCCTCGATCAACCCTACGAGTTCTTCCTTGGTATCCGCTTTGGTCCAGCTCGATTTGTCCCGAAGCAGAATGATGTTGTCGGCGGTTTCGATGGCCATCGGATCGGTAGGAATCTCTGCAGAGCCAATCTTGGAGATCACCTGCTCCACCTCGTCGGGAAAATGCGCAAGAATGACCTGCTGCACCAACCGATGGCTCTCCAGGGTCTGGGTCAGGGAGGCGCCGGGGCGCAAAAAGCCGTGCATCATGATATCCCCTTCGTCCAACGTAGGAATAAATTCTCCGCCCATACGCAGAAACAAGCCCACGGAAACAGAAAAAACGAATACGGTTGAGCCGATCACCAATTTCGGCCACCTCAGAGCGAACTCCAATGTAGGCGCATAAAACCGCTTGAGTAAGTCCATCAGCCGGTCGGAAAACGTGGCTTCCGTCTTCATCTTCCGGCCCAGGAACAGCGCGGACATGGCCGGCACATACGTCAGCGAGAGCAGCAGGGCGCCGATCAGCGCAAAGGATACCGTTTGCGCCATGGGTTTGAACATCTTGCCTTCAATGCCCGACAGGGAAAGGATCGGCAGGTATACGATCAGGATGATGATGATGCCAAATACGGAGGAACGCATGACCCGCCCGGAAGCGGCGCCGACATAATGGTCCATTTCCTTGCTGGTAAAACGCAAAGCGGTTTCTCCTTCGGCCCGGCGCTGCGCGATCTTCACCCCCAGAAAATGCAGGGTAGCTTCCACGATGATGACCGCCCCGTCGACGATCAGACCAAAATCGATAGCCCCCAGCGACATGAGGTTGGCGCTCACGCCGAAAAGATGCATCATCCAGAGGGCAAAAAGCATCGATAGCGGGATGATAGAGGCGATGATCAATCCTGCCCGGAAATTGCCCAACAGGAGTACCAGTACAAAAATGACGATCAATGCGCCCTCTGTCAGATTGTTGCGCACGGTTTTGATGGTCCGGTTCACCAGGTTCTCCCGGTCGAGGAACGTCGTGATGGTCACGCCCTCCGGAAGGCTCTTCTTGACCGTTTCCAGCCGTTCCTTCACCCGGCTGATGACCCGCGCGGCATTTTCCCCTTTGAGCATCATGACGATACCCAGCACGATCTCGCCTTCGCCGTTGTGGCTGACGGCCCCGTAGCGCAGGGCGTGCCCGAGCCGCACCTCGCCGATGTCTCCAATCTTGACCGGCGTACTGGCACTGCTGCGCACGACGATCTGCCGGATATCGTCCAGGGACTTGACCAAGCCCTCGCTCCGGATAAAGTAGGCGTTGCTCGTGTGTTCAATGTACGCGCCGCCGGTGTTCTCATTGGCATTTTCCAGCGCCGCAAACACCTCCTGAATTCCGATGCCAAAACTGCGCAGCCGCTCCGGCGACAGGGCCACTTCGTATTGTTTGAGCAATCCCCCAAAACTGTTAATCTCTACAACCCCTGGGATTCCAGCCAACTGCCGCTTGACGATCCAATCCTGGATCGTCCGCAGATCGGCGGGGCTGTACCGGTGCTCATATCCAGGAAGCGGCTCAATCCGGTAGTGCAGGATCTCCCCGAGCCCTGTGGAGATGGGCGCCATCTCCGGCGTGCCGAATCCCTTCGGGATCATTTCTTCGGCAACCTTCAGCTTCTCGGCAATGAGCTGCCGGGCGAGGTAGGGATTGGTTTTTTCTTCAAAAACTACGGTCACCACGCTCAATCCGAAGCGGGAAATGGAACGCAGTTCCACCACCCCTGGAATAGTGCGCACCGCAAATTCGATCGGCGCAGTGACGAACTGCTCCACCTCCTGAGTGGCCAGCGTCGGGCTCACGGTGAGCACCTGCACCTGATTGTTCGTAATATCGGGAATGGCGTCTATCGGAAGCTGCAGGAAGGAATACACCCCGGCAAAGATCAATGCCGCAGTAAATACCCCAACGATGAGCTTGTTATGGATAGATAACCGGATAATGGCGTCTAACATGCTTTTTGTTTTCGTTTGAAAAAAATCCGGAAGCGGCGGGATTTGCTGAATACTGCATCCGGCGCTCGTGCATGCCACCGCGCGCATGACGAATCAGCACAAACCAACTTTCTTTTGGAAAAAGATGGGAATCACCCCTGGCGAGGCGGCTGCCAGATGCAGGAAGCGAACACGGAGGAGATCAACGACGCTTCCGAGGGTACCAAATCGCGTTTTGAAGGGAAGAGCGGCTGGCGGAACTCCATGGCCAATGAGACGGGCAATGCCAGTGGGCTGCATCCACAGGCGATGACATGGGTATGTTCCGGCGCGTCTTTTCCAGGGAGCTTGCCGTGATCATGGGCGCTGCGGTGCCCTTGATAGGCTTTGCCGTAATGCATTTTCAGAAATCCGGTGAAAGACAACTCCGGCGTTTCTGATCGGTGATCCAGATAATGCGCCAGCAGCTGGTCCAGTTTGCCAAGCTCCGTTTTGACAGAAGCAGGGACCAGGGCAGCAAACAGGTAGAGCAACAAAACGTATATTGCAGGAACACCATTCATCGTGTAAAAATAGGAATATCTTTATATTTGAGCAAAACCAAAACAACCTATGAAAAAGATCATCCGTTGGACGCTGCTTGCCCTGCTGGGCGCGCTCGTCTTTATCCAGTTCCTGCAGATTAGCAAGACCAACCCAGCTGCCGACCCTGCCCAGGACTACCTCGCCACCGCTAACCCGCCGGAAGCAGTTACCAGTATTCTGAAAGAAGCTTGCTACGATTGCCACTCCAATCTCACCCGTTACCCGTGGTATTCCTACGTTCAACCCGCAGGCTGGTTCCTTAAAGACCACGTTGACGAAGGCAGAGAACATTTAAACTTCTCCGTCTGGACGACCTACCCAGCCAAGCGGGCCAACCATAAACTGGAGGAGTGTTTCGAAGTGGTCGAATCCAAAGAAATGCCGCTCGAATCCTACACCTGGATGCATGCCAGCGCCAAACTAACCGACGCTCAAAGAGGACAGCTCGTCGAATGGTTTAAAGCGGAATACGCCAAAGCCGAAAATGATTCCAGAGAGCAGGGAGCAGAAAATGGAGAAAAAGAAGATTAAAAAGTTGCGGCGTTGCGAAGTTGCGAAATTACGATGTATTGAATGGACTTCGCAACTCCGTAACCTCGTAACTTTTCTTCACAACTTTGCAACCGACCATTATATCACATGGACCACAACGAAGCCATCCAGCATAATCAAACAGGGCTGATCGACCGGTTCCGGAAGTACCTTGGGGAGTTTGTCTACGGGGGGATCGACGGAAGCGTGACCACCTTTGCGGTAGTAGCGGGCGCGGTAGGAGCAAACCTCGACAGCGCCGTTATCCTCATTTTGGGCTTCGCCAACTTGTTGGCCATGTCGGTAGGCGCGTATTTGTCTAATAAATCCGAATTGGACAATTTTCGCCGGCACGAAAAAATCGAATACTGGGAAGTGGAGCACCTTCCCGAGATGGAACGCAACGAGGTCCGGGAAATCTTTGCTGCCAAAGGGTTCGAAGGCGAGCTTCTCGAAAAAGTCGTCGACGTGATCTGCTCGGATCGCGACCGGTGGGTGGACACGATGATGAAGGAAGAACTGGGCATGATGAAAGAAGAGCGCAGCCCCTTCAAGATCGGGCTGGTAACCTTTTTAGCCTTTTTAGCGGTAGGGTTGATTCCGTTGCTGGTCTATGTTTGGGATTTTATCGCCGGTTTTCCGGGGAATTTATTTTTGACCGCCTCCCTACTCACTGCTTCTGCTTTTGGGGTAATTGGTTTTTTAAAGACGTACGTAACGGAAACGTCCCGGTGGAGGGGAATTTTGGAAACCCTGGCTCTGGGTGTAATTGCAGCTGCTGTTTCGTATTTTGTTGGCGATTTTCTGGAACACCTGATACGAAACGCATCCTAAAACCATTCAACTCCAATGAAAGCAACTCAACTGATCCGGTCCTGCTGCGCCGGCCTGCTTTTTTTTATTGCTATGGGCCCTATTCAAGGCCAAAACTGGTATAAAGGCAACCTCCACACGCATTCGCTCTGGAGCGACGGCGACGATTACCCCGAGATGGTCATGGATTGGTACAAAGCCAACGGCTATCAGTTTGTGGGCCTTTCCGACCACAACACGCTTCAGGAAGGCGAGCGCTGGGTCAACGTACCGAAAGTACAGATCCGGCAGCGGGTCTTCGAGCGCTACCTGCGCAACTTCGGCGAGCGCTGGGTCGATTCCCGGCGCCTGGGTGGCGATACCCTTCAAGTGCGCCTGAAAACCCTGGACGAATACCGGGGGCTTTTTGAAGAACCCGAGAAATTCCTGATCCTGCGCAGCGAAGAGATTACGAGTTCGTTCTTTGGCAAGCCGGTGCACCTCAACGCCACCAACGTGCAATCGCTCATCAAACCCCGTTCGGGCGCCAGCATTGCCCAGGTGATGCAGAACAACATCAACGCGGTGCTGGAGCAGCGCGCCGCTACCGGGCAGCCTATGTTCCCGCATATCAACCACCCCAACTTCGGCTGGGCCATCAAGGCGGAAGACATGATGGAACTCACCGGCGAGCGGTTTTTTGAAGTCTACAATGGCCATCCGGCCGTCAACAACTACGGCGACAGCGCCCGGCTGGGCACAGAGGAAATGTGGGACCAGATCAACCACGCTTACCTGCAGCAAGGCAAACCACTCATGTTTGGCTTGGCTACCGACGACAGCCACAACTACTTCTTCTTTGGCCCCACATACAGCAATTCCGGACGGGGCTGGGTGATGGTCAACGCGCCCGACCTCAGCCCGGCATCCCTGATCGCCTCGATGGAAGCCGGGGATTTTTATTCCAGCTCGGGGATTGTTCTGGATAGCCTGGTTTCCAACTCCAAAAACCTCTCCGTGAAAATCCGTCAGGAGCAAGGCGTGAAGTACCGGATTGAGTTTGTTGGCTGGAAAAAAGGAGGAAAAAAATCCCAAATCCTGGCCGCCGTGGAAGGAACCGAAGCCCGGTATGCGTTCAAACCCGACGACCTTTTCATCCGCGCCCGATTGGTTTCGGACAAGCCCAAGTTCAACCCCTATTTTCCCGGAGATACGGAAATGGCCTGGACCCAGCCCGTGACGCCGAATTGACGCGCTTTTGTCTGTCTGATAAATTTCTTTTGGCATGTTTGAAAAACTCCTCCCTTACGAAGCCGCTTACCTGATCCTGGATTCCTATATTCATTACCATCACCAGTTCAAGCGGATCACCAAACGGGCAAAAATCCGCTTCGAACTCCGGGATTGGCACGGCATCCAGAACGACACCCGCGAGCGGCTGACGCTCTACCGCGACGCGGTGGGCAGGGCAGACCTGGAGGGAGATCAAGGAAATGTACCTGGAGGAGATCTTCAACTTCAACACCCGAAACATCGCCGAAACGTTTTTCAATTCGGTCTTCCGGCATGCCCACAGAGGCCTGAGCGCCGATGAAGACCTGATGTTTGTGCAGGCTACAGGCAGTTACCGGGAGTTCCGGTCGGCATTGCCCATTTACCATACCTTTTTCCTGACCAACCCGGTAGAACACACCCTCCACCAGATCTTTTCCTGGTATACCTTTGACGTGCCTTATGAAAACCTGGACCGCGATATCGGGTATATCGCCGACACCTTGCGCAAAAAACTGGCCATTGAACAGCACAGCCTCCGGCACGCGCGGATTGAAATGCTCAAGTCGGTCTTTTACCGCTCCAAAACGGCATACCTGGTAGGAAAGCTCTACCTCGAGGAGCGCCTCCACCCGTTTGTCATCCCCCTGATGAACGAAGAAAACGGGATCTATGCCGATACCTTGCTCCTGGAGATCAACTACGTCAGCTCCATGTTCAGTTACAACCGGGCGTACTTCCTGGTGGACACGGACATCGCCAGCGACATGGCGGATTTTCTGCGCACCATCCTGCCGTTCAAGAGCCTTGGGGAGTTGTACAACTCCATCGGGTTTGAAAAACACGGCAAAACGGTACTTTACCGCGATTTCCTGCGGCATTTGAGCCTGACTTCCGATCAGTTTATCCCTGCCCCGGGCGTGAAAGGGATGGTCATGACCGTGTTCACCCTGCCTTCTTACAGCATGGTGTTCAAAATGATCAAAGACAAATTCCAGCCCCCAAAAAACGTCACGGAGCGGGAGGTGAAGGAAAAATACGAGCTGGTCAGTATGCACGACCGCGGCGGGCGGATGGCCGACAGCCACATGTTTGAGAACTTCGTCTTCGACCGCAGCCGGTTCAGCGAAGAACTGATTGAGGAGTTGCTGCGCGAATGCCCCTCCAAGCTCAAGATCGACGGCGACAAGCTGGAGATCAAGCACATGTACATCGAAAAGAAAATGATCCCGCTCAACCTCTACCTCGAAACCGCCACCCCGGAGGAAGCCGAAGAAGTGATCCGGGATTACGGGCGCGCCATCAAAGACCTGGCTGCCGTGAATATCTTCCCCGGCGACATGCTCCTGAAAAACTTCGGCGTCACCCGCCTGAAACGCGTGGTCTTTTACGACTACGATGAAATTGGCTTCCTCACCGATTACAACTTCCGCCGCATCCCGGAATCCAGAAACGACGAAGACGAATGGTCGGGCGAACCCTGGTACTCCGTCGGGCCCAACGACATTTTTCCCGAAGAATTTCCCAAATTCCTCATTGGCAGAAAAGTGATCAAGGACATGTTCCTGAAAAAACACGCCGACCTGTACGATGTGAAGTTCTGGCAGGACGTTCAGGAGCGGTTACGGCAGGGCGAGATTGTGACGATTTTCTCCTATCCCCAGCGCACCCGGTTCTGCCGGGTATACGGAAACGCCAAGCCTGCGCCGGCAACGGAAGAGAACGAGATGGAATGGCCGGAAAAACCGAAGAATGGTTAGAAACATTGGGCAAGTGGCCTCTTTTACAAGCCCAGCCTGGCAGCAATTTCCGCTACTTCCTGGAACGAGAGCCCTGTAACTTCAGCGGCGAACTCCCTCGTTGCTCCTTGGCGCAATGCGTTTTCAACAATTTTCTCGGTATTGGTTTTTAAGGCTTCCTTAACCGCTGCTGTGATTTCAAGTTGAACGGTTTCCACAAAACTCGCGTCGCTTCGCTGGACCTCCATATACCGATCATAGGCCTTCCTGTCGGCTGGGTCTAATTTCAGAATGTCCAGTTTTTGGCTGGCCGCCTTCAACCCTTTGGCGGTAAATTCCTCCTTGATTTCGGCCATTTTCAGGAAGTATATCCATTCATCCAGCCTGTCTTTGGCTACTTCGTCAAAACGATTGGTTTTGATGACAAAATATTCCGGGTACAAATCAGACACCGACGATTTTTGGAACAGTTCTTTCTGCTTTTCGGAAAGTTCCAGTTCGCGGTTATTATGGATTCCAACAAAGGTGGTGGTCCCGCGATAAACATAATCGTCTCCCTGACCGAGATCAAAATAGACGATGTTTACCGAGTATACTTTCTTCACCTGGGAATACGGCTGCCCTTCGGCGATATGCTCCACAATGACTTTTGCCGTTCCGTACAGCATACGCTGGAAATAATCCGCTTCCCGGGTATTCTGGATTTCAACGATGACACACCTGGCCCCTGCGCCTCAAGCCCTACGCCTTAAGCCCAAATTGCCCCCCATCATGGCCATCCTTTAATCCTGCAAATCACAGTTCAGACAACAAGCAACGGGGGACGGGGGACGGTGGACGGAAGACGGAAGACGGTGGACGGTGGACGGTGGACGGTGGACGGGTGACGGGTGACGGGTGACGGGAGACGGGAAACGGGAGACGGTGCGCCTATGTACCTGGCCCCTGCGCCTCAAGCCCTACGCCTTAAGCCCAAATTGCCCCCCATCATGGCCATCCTTTAATCCTGCAAATCACAGTTCAGACAACAAGCAACGGAAGACGGAAGACGGGAGACGGAAGACGCCGGTCGGGGGACCGGCTAATAATTCCGCACGAAATCTAAGGATTTCGGCGAACAAGGGCAATCTGAAGATTGAACGAATGCGTAGACGGAAGTCTACGCACAACAGGGCGCCTCGTACCTCGTACCTCGTACATCGTACATCGTACATCGTACCTCCGCTCATCCTTTCCCAAACAACCCCGTAGACAGATACCGATCGCCCCGGTCGCAGATGATGCAGACGATCACCCCCTGATCCAGGGAGGAGGCGAGTTTGGCGGCGGCGGCAACGGCGCCGCCGCTGCTCATGCCACCGAAAACGGCTTCTTCGGCAGCGAGGCGGCGCATCATGGAGATTGCCTCTTCCTGCGACACGTCGATAATGCGGTCGACGCGCTCGGGCTCAAAGATTTTGGGCAGGTATTCCCGGGGCCAGCGGCGGATGCCGGGAATACTTGCCCCTTCGATGGGTTGAACGCCCACGATCTGAACGTCCGGGTTCTGGTCTTTAAGGTAGCGGGAAACCCCCATGATGGTACCCGTGGTGCCCATGGAGGAAACAAAATGGGTAACCTCGCCCTCGGTATCGCGCCAGATTTCGGGGCCGGTGCTTTGGTAGTGCATGCCCCAATTATCGGGGTTGGCAAACTGGTTGAGCATGAAATACCCTCCTTCATTGACTTTCTCCTCGGCGTATTCCCGGGAATACTCAATCCCCTTTGCCGCCGGCGTAAGCACGACCTCGGCGCCAAAGGCCTCCATCGTCTGTACCCGCTCCAGGGTGGAGTTGTCGGGCATTACCAGGGTAATCTCCAGCCCGAATACCCGGGCAATCATAGCCAGGGCGATGCCGGTGTTTCCGCTGGTCGCTTCAACTAGTTTCATCCCGGAGCGGATTTCGCCCCGGTCGAGGGCGCCTTTGATCATGCCGTAAGCGGCACGGTCTTTCACGCTACCGCCGGGGTTGTGCCCTTCCAGCTTGGCAAAAACCCGCACTCCGGGCCGGGCAATGACTTTGGTGAGTTCCACCATCGGCGTGTTGCCGATCAAATTTAGAATGGATGCCATATTCTAAAAGTTGCGAGGTTGCGAAGTTGCGAGGTTGCGAAGGAATTTGTAAGTAGAGACGCAATATTTTGCGTCTGTGCCTCGAAGTAGCGAGTAACGAGGAGGGGGGCGCCTTTTTGTCCCTGCTTCCCGTTTCTTCGTAACTTCGTAACCTCGTAACTTCGCAACTTTCTATTCTTCCATTGTCTGCTTTTGCCGCACATTTCCGGTATAGTAAACCCGGCAGAACGGGGCGACGGTTTCTGTGACCCAAACGTTGCCGCCGATGACGCTGTCGTGGCCGATGACGGTGTCTCCGCCGAGGATCGTAGCGCCGGAGTAAAGGACTACGCGGTCTTCGATGGTGGGGTGGCGCTTGGTTTGAGCGAGTTCTTTCTTGACGCTCAGGGCGCCCAGGGTGACGCCCTGATAAATTTTAACCTCATTGCCGATTTCGCAGGTTTCTCCGATGACGATGCCGGTGCCGTGATCGATACAAAAGTATTCTCCGATCTGAGCGGCGGGGTGAATATCGATGCCCGTTTTGCTGTGGGCATGCTCGGCCAGGATGCGCGGGATGAGGGGAACCTGGAGCCGGTAAAACTCGTGGGCCAGGCGGAAAACCGCAATAGCGTAAAACCCGGGATAGGAACGGATCACCTCGGTGAGGCTAACGGCGGCAGGGTCGCCTTTGAGGATGGCGGTGGCGTCTTTCTGCAGCATGTCTCTGACCCAGGGCAGACGGTCCATAAAAGCCGATTCGATGGCCGGGGCTTGTTCTCCGATGGAATCGCCCAGGGTGTCGAGGATTTTAAACAGGTCGAGTTCCAGGGCTCGCAAATACTGCTCGAATTCCCGCTGGGTGGCGAACCGGTGGTCGGCCAGTTCGGGAAACAGAACCCCCAGCAGCCCGTTGAGCCAATCGCACACCTGGGAAGGGGAAGGGAGCTCCCTGGCTTTTTGGTGCGCGGCAAAAAGTTCCTGAATAAATTTTTTTTCCATGGGATGGGCGTTATTTTAAGCCGTAAACCTGAACCGGTTGTTATGATTATTCCTAGTATACAATGAGCGGACCCCTTAAAAAGTTTTTCCGCCCATGTTCAATTTAACCCATTCGCATGAAACCATTTCTAATAGCGCTCCGCATCGTGGCTCTGGCTTCTGTCATTTACGTCAAAACCCAATACCATCAGTGGGTCGAAGGCAAAAACATCGATGTGCAGGATCTGGACATCCTCCTGGGCTTTTTAATCTTTTTCCTGTCGGCCAATATGCTGGTCGTCGTTTTGTCCTGGCTCTACCGGAGAAGAGCGCACTTAAAAGAACAGCAAGGCGATAATGTGGTGCTGGGGATCAAAAACATCTACTACCTGCTGATGGCAGGGGCGGTAATTACCACGATTCTCGGGTTGTTCGGGATCGATCCCAAAACCCTGTTCACCTCCCTGAGTATCGTCGCTGCCGCCATTGCCATCGTATCCAAGGATTATATTTCGGAGATCATCAGCGGCATCATTATCAGCTTTTCTTCCAACGAAATTTCTGTTGGAGACTACCTCAAGATCGGGACGCATAAGGGAAAGATCATCGACCTCAGCCTTACCAAGATCGCCTTTCTGGACGAAGACGACGACATCATCTTCATCCCGAACACCAAGGTCTTTTCCAGCGAAATCGTGAACTACACCAAAAAGCAGATCCGCCGGGTGAGCATCGAATTCGAAGCGGCGCTTACCGCCGTGCCTTCCGTAGAAGAACTGGAAGCCTACCTGACCGAGACTCTGAAAGACTACCACGAATACATCGAGCCGGGAAGTTTCTGGCTCCGGGTGGTGGACATCCGCAAAGACAGCCTGGCCATGAAATTCCAGTACGTCCTCAAACAGATCAACCGCGAAATGGAACTGGAGATCCGGCGCCGCACGGTGCGCCGGATCGTGAGGTATGTAAAGAGCAGTGTGGGGGAGAAGGGAGGGTGAGCGGGGAGGGTGGAGAGGATGTAGAGGATGTAAGGGATGTATGGGATGTATGGGATGTATGAACCCTAATTTTTTTGAAAAATCGCGGCAAAAAATCTGTTGTCTTCCTTAAAGCGCCTCATAAAAAAATCCCCTGAAGGAAATGCATTTCCTCCAGGGGATTTGATGCCGAGCTTCCCATGGGAGCGCTCGGGCGCGGATTAAAAATCCGCTGAACAATCCCGGATTGGAAATCCGGGCTACATGGTTACCGGTTTACCTCCACCACGAAATAGATGCCTTCGGCGGGTTCCTTGGCATTTTCGTTGGCGTTGAGTTCGTTTTGGGCGTATACAATCCGCTCGGGGTACTTGGTCGCCGTAGGCGTATTGAAGGAAACTTCACGGCGATATCGCTGTCGCTCTTGCGCAAGCGGCGGGCGTCGTTAAAGACCAGCCACTGACTGAAGAAGGAGATGTAGCGTTCTTCCACGATCTCGCGGAGCAGGGCGCGCAGGGGCGCAAGGTTGGTGGCGTTCTCCATACCTCCGTTATCAAAATCGGCGGCGACATAAGCGTCGTACTTCAAGGGGTCGGCGGCGTTGATCTTCTTGAACACCGTACCGGAAGCAAGCGCTGCCCGGTAGGCATTCAGGTGCTGCAATCCCTGGTCGAATCCCTGGGTGCGCGCGGCGCACTCGGCCAGCGTTAGCTGGTTTTCCTGATAAGTGATCAGCGGCATGGGCTCCAGGGAGTTGGCGGCGCCTTTGTTGTTGCCTCCATTGCGTTCATCGAGCAGCAGGTAAGCATGGCGGGCATTTTCCTGTGTTTTGGCGTTGTTGCGGGAATTGGCGTTGGCTGGGTTGATCAGGGTAATCAGGTAGCTGGTACGGTTGCCCAAATCGCCGGAGCGGCTCCCAGAGAACAACTGAAACAACAGGTTCTTGTCGTTGAGGTTGCTGGAAGTAAGTGGCTTGAAGAGCATGCTGTTCGCCACTTTGGAGACCCCTTTCTGGGCGGCAATCAGCGCTTTGTCGTATTCTTTGGTCAGTGTAAAGTAACGTGCCTTCAGGGTATAAGCCGCTTCAACCCATTTAGCATTGTCGCCGGCATAATAAAGGTCTTCCGGAAGCGCGCGCTTGGTGGCGCCGGTCAGGTCTGCAATTGCTTCATCCAGCAGGGTCTGTAACGCGTTAAATACCGCCCGCTGGCTGTCGAACTTCGGGTCTGAAATCTCGGGGTTGATCGCCTCCGCATAGGGGATATCTCCATAGGCGGCAGCCATCGTGCCAATGGTATGAGCCTCCATCACTTTGCTGATGCCCACCAACAGTTTATCCGTTTCGGCTACCTTGCGGATATGCCGTACCTGAGTAATCACGCCCTGGTAGCCAAAAGACCAGAACCCGTTTGATTCTTCAGAAGACATATTATACTCGTAAAGCGACTTATACAGGTTTTGGTACCCCACCATTTGCCCCGTCCAGGAGGCGGTAATCCGCTGTTCATGCCCCAACTGCACCTGAATATTGGCAATCTGTGCCGCCCGAAGAAAATTGACCGCCGATACGGCGTCGATAGGAATGTTGTTGGGGTCGTCGTTAATGCCTTCCACAAGGCTCTCGCAGGCAGCCAATGACATTGCGAGAAGAATAAAAAACGCTATTTTTAATCGTTTCATCGATGCTGATTTTGAAATTTAATAATTAAACAACCCAAAGGCCGGGAAAACAGGCATTTAAATAATTATTCGAAAACGAGGAATCGATCCATTTTAACCATTCCACTTTTCATTCCCTGTTCCCTGCTCCCTCTAATACGTAATCTGCAACGAGAACACAAACGACCTCGTTCCTGGGTTGGTGAAGTAATCAATCCCATATCCATTGTCAACGCCAAACTGGTTGGTTTCCGGGTCAATCCCCAACACATCTGTCCAAAGGGCAAGATTCCGGCCAGTTGCCGTGAACACGACGGAGCTGAGTTTTGTCGCTTTCCGGAAGCCCGGGCTGTTCAGATTGTAGCTAAGAGAAACTTCCCGAAGCCGGGTCCAGGTGAAGTCGCCGAGGGAAAATTCGTTAATGGCAGAACCTCCCAAGCCGCCGCCACGTCCGGTATACCAAGCCTGATCCAGGAGAACCGGACCGGCGCCGTAATCATGAATATTCCCACGCACGGTGGTTCCGGCCTTGATCACCTGCCCATTGACGTTTTTCAAATCCTGTGTAAGCGTCACCTCATTGCCTACATCGGCGTGCATGCCAAAGCTGTAAAGCACGAAACGGGTCCGTTCAGCAAAATCACCTCCCTGGGAATGTTCAAAGAGAATATTGAAAGTCAAGTTTTTATAATTTGCCCGAAGTCCGAGACCACCCCTCCAGTCGGGGTTGGGATTACCGATCACGCCCTGAGTAGGGGCAAGTTCCGGGAAGCCATTTTCATTCAGAAACAGCGACCCATCGGCATTGCGGCGGGCGCGGCTGCTCCACAGCACGCCCAGTGGTTGCCCCGGCACAGCACGGCCGCTGATGGACTGGGAAGTGAGGTCGATCGATTCTACTCCAAGCAAATCAATCACTTTGTTGCGGTTGTTGTTCCAGTTGGCAAAAAGATTCAGATTTAAATCCCTCTTTTTGATGATATCAACATCGGTTTCCAATTCGAGTCCTTTATTTTCCATTCTTCCGCCATTGGTATAGATACTGGTGTATCCGGTAGAAGCGGCGGTGGATACGTTAAACAGAAGGTCTTTGATCTCGTTCTGGTAATAGGTAGCCGTCAACCCCAGCCGGTCTCTGAAAAAGCGCAGATCCGTGCCGATTTCCCATTCGGTTTTAATTTCAGGCTTAAGGTCAGGATTGCCCTGGTTATTGTTGATCCGGAATCCTCCTCCAAACTGAGCGACGTTGAGCGGGTCGCTGTAGGATGTATACGTGATTCCTCCTTCCGCCAGTGTCTGGAAGTTGTGTGGTCCAGGCTGAACCCCTACTTGCCCCCAGGAAGCGCGAAGTTTTCCAAAACTCAGGCCTTTCTTTCCGGAAAGGGAAGGGAGTTGGGTAAACTGCCAGGCGGCATCTACCGATGGGTAGAAAAAGTTTCCTTTTACGGTGGAGGCCGCTTCCAGGGTACCGGACGTATTGACGAACAACTGGTCGAATAAATCAAAAGACAGCACGCCGTAGCCCCGGTTAGAACGCCGGAAACTCTTGAGGCGTTCAATGGTCGACGCATCGTTACTGGTATTCAGCGCGGTAATGGGTTCCCTGTAGTCTACCTGGAAGGAAAGCAATTCCGTATAGACCAGATCCCGGCGGCGGTCGTTGTAGTTCCATCCCACGGTGGCCAGAAGGGAAATATCGTCTGCCAGATTAAAGGACCCTTTGGCGATCGCATCAAAGTTGATTTCCCGTTCGCGGATATCATCCTGGAATAATTCCCCGTTTGGCGCCCCAGCACTCAGGATAGGATAGAAATACACCCGTTCATCGGTATACGCATCCACCCCACCCCGGAGGGTGAACTTCAGCCAGGGAAGCGGATCGATATTCAATTCCGAGTTGATAATAAACCGGTTGACCTCCGTGGTGCTTTTTTGCTCATCCGTCACCCAAACGGGGTTTCCATAAGCCGGCGCAGGGTAGCCCAGGTGGCGGCGGTATGCCCGATGCGCATTCGGGAAAGCCTGGCCGGAGTTGTTGTAATACGTTCCGGTATAATCGCGAATGTCAAAATCTGGAGAGGTGCGCAACAGACCCAGGTATAATCCATCGATGTTAGAACTTTGCTGAATCCGGTTGGAAGAGGTAAAGGTATACGCCGCCCGGGTGGCCATATTCAGCCAATTGGTCAAAAACGTCTGGTTGTTCAGCCGCAGGTTGGTCCGGCTGTAATCGCTGTTTCGGATAATCCCCTCCTGAGTCAGGTTGCCCAGGCTGAAAAGAACGTCGACTTTTTCAGAACCGCCGCTAACCGACAGGTCGTTCTGCCAGAAGCGCCCGTTTTGAAAAGCGGCATCAAAGTTCGATTCGTTGAAGGTTTCTTTGGAATTCTTCTTTAAAACCGGATAATAGATCGTCCCGTCTGCCGCGACAAAACGCTCGCCCGTTGTCCTAACCGAATCTGCCGCGCCGGAGCGATTGGCAATTTTATCCCCCCAAGACTGGCTGGCGCCGGCGTTCCAAACCCCGTTCAGCCCCTGGCCGAAAGCCTCCTGAATAGGGTGACGAACGTTGATCTCGTCGAACGAATACGTGCTGGAATACGTGATCGTCGGTTTGCCGGATTTTCCTTTTTTGGTGGTGATCACAATCACGCCGCTGGCGGCACGGGATCCCCACAGCGACGCTGCCGAAGCGCCCTTGAGCACCTGGATCGACTCGATGTCGTTAGGGTTGATGTCGTTGAGGCGGGATTGCTGCGAAACGCCGGCGTCTTTCCCTCCGTTTCCGTTGCCGTAAATCGTGGAGTTGCTGATCGGAACCCCGTCGACAATAATCAGCGGTTCGGATGACCCGGTAATCGTGCTGGCCCCCCGGATCTGAATCGTCGATCCCGCGCCAGGGTCCCCATTGGAGCGGGCAATCCGCACCCCTGCCGCTTTACCGGCCAGGCCATTGATTACCCCGGACTCTCCTGACCGCACCACATCCTGAGACGATACGGTGGAGTACGTCGACCCCATCTGGTCTTTCTTCTGGGCAAACCCCAGGGCGCTGACCACGACTTCTTCGAGCAATTCGGCGTCTTCCTCCATCGTTACGTCGATCACCGTTCGGGCGCCTGCCGTTTCTCTTTTGGTGATGAATCCGACAAATGTAAATTCAATGATTGCTTCCGGTCCGGATACCTCCACGGAATACTTCCCGTCAATATCCGTAATCGTCCCGGTAGTTGTCCCCTGAACAATGACGTTCACCGCGATCAGCGGCTCCCCGTCTTTGTCCACTACAGTACCTGTAACCGTTCGCTGCGCCCAGACGCTTCCAGCGAATGCGACGCAAAAGAATAACAGCAGAATGAGTTTGTTGCGCATAGTGAGTGTTTTTTATGATTTACGATGTACGAAGTACGATTTACGATTTACGAGGTACGATTTACGAGGTACGATTTACGAGGTACGAAGTACGAGGTACGAAGTACGATTTACGAAGTACGAAGAAAGCTGAGTGAGGTAAGTTTGATTAATAGCCATTTGCCTTGAAACGCTAAATAATGATTAGAAGGCATCTCAAAACTATAGAAAATGGCGTTCTCCCTTCTGGCTCCATCGTCTCCCCTTCGGGGGGAGGGGGGGCGGGCCCGGCCGCCCCCCCCGGGCCCCGGGCGGGGCCCCCCCCCCCCCCCCCCCCGCAGGGAGGAGCAAAAAACACCCAACCCCTCCCGTCAACCGTCAACCGTACATCGTACATCTAAAAATAGGTTACGAGTGGCAAATCCCGCATCGTCTTCAGCCCGGGCGTTGCGCGCAGGACGGCGCCGACGGCGTTGATGGCGATAGCGCAGGTGGCTACGTCGCCGTTTACGCCCCCGGCAATTTTTGAAAGCAGGTTGGGTTTGCCGTGGATAATCACTTCGTCGTAAGATTCCGGCTCGCCGATAGCCGCCTGGAATACCAGTTTGATCTTCACCTCGCCGCCGACGTAGCCATTGCCCTCCTGGCGTACGCCCAGGGCATGACCTTTCGGTATTTCCATGGCCAGGGTTTTGACATCCCGATCGGCCACCACCGGCGAAATCAGGTCTTCGGTGCGGTCGAGCTTCCAGCCCACACAGCGGGCGATGAAATGCAGGGATTCTGTCAGGCCGACATGGCGAAGGGCGCCGTCGCGTTTCTTGGCATCGAAGGCATCCAGGCTTAACCCGGCGCCGATCTTCACCTGGAAAGGAATACGCCGGAACTGGGCGTCCTGAAACCGGTTTACCTGCACAAAATCGACTTTTTGGCAGACCCCGGTGAGCATTCCGGGCAGGGTGTCCATCAGAAAACCTGGATTGACCCCGGTACCGGCAACGGCTACTCCTTTGGCTTTGGCCATCGTGTCGATCTGATGGGCTAATGCGGGGGACGTTTCCCAGGGATAGCACAATTCTTCACAGGTGCTGACCACAGGAAGCCCTTCTTCCAGAATCTCCAGAATCTGAGGCGTGATGCGGGCCATGTCGGAGACCGTCGTCAGGATCACCGCATCCGCCGGCTGTTTGGCCAGCGCCTCTGCCACGGACCCGGAAACGGTAACGCCCTCCACGTCTACTTCGCAGAGCGCGCCAAAGTCTTTACCGATTAAAGCAGGGTCTTTGTCTACCGCTCCGACCGTTACCACGTTTTTTCGTTCGCGAATAAACTGAGCAGTTTTCCGGCCCAGGGGGCCTAAACCAATTTGAAGTATGCGTATTGGTTCCATTTGGTTAGGTGTTGGTAACGAAAGTACAAAACCAGAGAAAACTTTTCACTAATCCGGCTGGATTTCGGAATAAATCTGATCTTAGTATCCTATTTTCAGGTAAACTTTATTTGGCGAAACAATTGAAATTTATCATTTTCGGAATTTGTACTTAACGTGTTTCAGGCATTCAATGAACTATGGATTTTTTTGCATACAACGAACGATTTGTCCTCTTTGGGAAGGAACACCTGATCGTATTGGGACTGATCCTTTTGGGCAGCGTGGCGCTTCCCTCCTGGGCGCTGCGAAAACTGGATGACCAAGGGCGGGTCCGCGTCGCCCGGGCCCTGAGCTGGGTGATCTCCGGGTGGGTGCTATTCTGGACGCTGACCCGTATCGCTTTGGGGGATTTTGATCCCCGGACCGACCTTCCACTCGATATATGCAATATGATGGCCCTTACCTTGCCCTTTTTTGCGCATACTCCCCGTAGGGCCGTACACGAGGTGCTCTATTTCTGGATCCTTGCCGGTACGATACAGGCAGTGCTTACGCCACATTTATACGACGGGTTTCCGGCCTTTACGTTTTTCAAGTACTGGTTCGTTCACGGCGGGTTGGTCATTTATGCCGTCTACGCTACCCGTGCATTGGGTTTTTACCCTCCGCCGCATGCTCTTTTCCGCGCGTTTTTGGCTATTCAGGTTTACGCCCTGGTCATATTAGGGTGTAACCTGGTTCTGGGCGCCAATTATGTATACCTCCTTGGCAAACCGCCTACCGCTTCTCCCCTGGATTATCTCGGTCCCTGGCCCTGGTACCTGTTGGCGATCGAACCCCTGGCCCTGGCCATGTTCGGAATAGTCTACCTTCCGGTAGCTTTCGCACGGCGAAAATCAACTTTAAGATAAGCCTAACACTCCCATAACCCCTGTTAACACTTACTCGGTGCAATTTGGCAGCATATTTCCATTGCATACGAAAAACGAGTAAGCACCATGAAAAAGACCTTTTGCTTGTATTTGCGCTTTGCGCATCGATCTTTTCCCTTCAGGCTCAATTTTCCGTTGGTCTACGCGGCGGCGTTCAGTTTGCCAACGTACGGCAAACGGACATCTTAAAGGAAATCAGTCCCGATCTGCACGACGTGACCGGCGCGTCCATCGCCGCTATTGGCGAGTGGGAACTGCATCCCAACTTCGCGTTGCAGGCCGAGCTGGGTTATACCCGCAAGGGGTTTGGGTTAGACCTGGGAACGGATGTCAATTTGTTTGGCGTGAATCTTCCACTGGGCGTAGATGCCGAATCCCGTTTTGATTATCTCGAAATGCCCCTTCTGGCCAAAGCCAAATTCGGGAGCGAAGCCGTCAAGTTTTACGCTATGGCTGGCCCCGCCATCAGCTACGCCGGGGGTGCGCGCCTGGTGACCAAAACCACCGGCATTATCGAATTCGACCTCACCGACACCAAACTCGACCTCGGCGCCCTGGGCGTTGAGCGCTGGGATATCAGCGCCGTCGGAGGCATTGGCGCCGAGTTTAACACGGGTTTTGGCAAGTTCTTTATCGATGGGAGATACACCCACGGCTTCCAGGAAATCTACGACATCCCCCTGGTACAGGAAAAAGCCCACAACCGCGGGTTTGGGATCAGCGCAGGAGTGGCGGTCAGGCTTTAAAGAAGTTGCGAGGTTACGAAGTTGCGGGGTTACGAGGTTGCGAGGTTGCGAGGTTACGAGGTTGCGGGGTTACGAGGTTACGAGGTTACGAGGTTACGAGGTTGCGAGGTTGCGAGGTTGCGAAGTTGCGAAGTTGCGGGGTTGCGAAGTTGCGGGGTTGCGAAGTTGCGGGGTTACGAGGTTGCGGGGTTGCGAGGTTCTATTTCTCCGCAACTCCGCAACTCCGCAACTCCGCAACTCCGCAACTTTTTTTACATTTCTTTCAGCAAAACTTCGATATCCTTCATAAAGCGGTCGACGCTTTCCGGGTCGGTGCCATCGCAGAACGAGCGAACGTGGCGGTTCTTGTCTACCAGGATCAACCGGCCGCTGTGGTCGAACCCTCCCGGCGCCTCAGGGTCCTCGATGGCGATGCTGAAGTAATCGTTGGCGATGGAATAAATAGAATCTTTTACCCCCGTCACGAAGATCCACTTATCGTTGGATACACCCAGATTTTGAGCGAATTGCTTCAGCCTGGGAATCGTGTCGTGCTTGGTATCAATGGAATGCGCCAGAAGCAGCAAGCGGTCGTCGTCTTTAAACCTGTCGTATACCCGGAGCATCTGCTTGTTGACCATCGGGCAAATGGTGGGGCAACTGATGAAAAAGAAATCCACAACATAGGCTTTCCCCTCAAAGGTG
Source organism: Haliscomenobacter sp. (assembly GCA_016713275.1). GTDB lineage: Bacteria > Bacteroidota > Bacteroidia > Chitinophagales > Saprospiraceae > JADJPL01. The sequence continues at coordinate 44,755 of JADJPL010000003.1, read as the reverse complement.
GCATTGTTGACCTCCTGACTGTCCTGATTGATAAAGGAGAAATCCCGCACCTGGTGGTAGATGGTATCCCCATTTACGATTTCCGAATTGCCCAAAATAGGCAAAGCTTCCGGCGTGCGCTTCAGGTTGCACCCAACCAAAAGGAGCGCTGCTCCTAAAAGCAATAGGCTGTATTTTAGCATGGCTTTTTTATTTACTATTTACCGGTTGCAGCCACCAGCGTCTTTCCTGTTTCGATCCCCGATTTGATCTGAACGCCGACCTCGCTGATCTTCTCTTTTTCCTGGCTCAGGTAAGCCATAATGGCTTTGTGGTCCATTTCCGCACGAAGGCTTTCGGGTTGTTTGAAGTTGGCCATCCAGTCCATCATACCTTCTTCAGCTTCGGTCATTTGGGCGACGGCGGTTTCCATCTGGGCGCGCACGTCGGCAGCGAGTGTGGAATCGGCCTGAAGGATTTGCTTCAGTTGTCCGGCCAGGCTGGTGAGTTCGCCCATCATAGGCATCACTTCATCGTGTGCCGCCATCAGCTCGGAGCGAAGTTGAACTTGTTCTGCCTCCTGGGCTTTTTTTTCATTGCCGCAACCCAACAGGGTAAGAAGCAGCAAACTTACCAACGTATAAAAAAGTGGTTTCATGGTAACAGATTTTTGAATTTGTGCAAATCTAATACCCAATCCGGTGTTAGTAGGTATTTTTGTTCGAACAAAATTGACTCAGGACTGTCCGTTATTTTGTGATTTTAGTCAAAAGGGTATTCCGATGCAGCAAGCGTATATTATAGATGGGGTTCGCACTCCGGTTGGTAAGTTTACGGGCGCCTTGTCCCAGGTTCGAGCCGACGATTTAGCGGCCCATGCCCTGCGTGCCCTCGCCGGGCGCCACCCGGAGATTCCCGAAGACGCCTACAGCGACGTCCTGCTTGGCTGCGCCAACCAGGCGGGAGAAGACAACCGCAACGTAGCCCGTATGGCGCTTCTTTTGGCGGGGCTCCCTTATTCGATTCCGGGAGAGACCGTCAACCGCCTGTGCGCTTCGGGTATGGCTGCCGCTGTGCATGCAGCGCGCGCGATCCGTTGCGGCGACGGAGACCTGTACCTGGCCGGCGGTGTAGAGCACATGACCCGCAGCCCGTGGGTTCTGTCCAAATCCAGCCAGCCTTTTGGCAGGGACGTGGAGTTGTACGACAGCAGCTTTGGCTGGCGGTTCGTTAACCCTGCGATGAAAGCGCAGTATGGAATCGACAGCATGGGGGAAACCGCAGAAAATCTGGCGGAATTATACCAAATCAGCCGGGAGGACCAGGACCGGTTCGCGTATGGGTCCCAAAGGAAAGCGGCAGAAGCCCAGCGTTCCGGCAGGATGGCAAAAGAGATTGCACCGGTTCCCGTCCCGGCCGGAAAAGGGGAAACCCGCTTGTTTGCGGAAGACGAATTCATTAAGCCCAATACGACCCTGGAAATTCTGGCCAAGCTCAAACCCGCCTTCCGGCCCGGTGGAGGGACGGTCACCGCAGGCAACGCTTCCGGCCTCAACGACGGAGCCGCCGCTTTGCTTCTGGCATCGGAAGATGCAATCAAACGGTATGCGCTCCAGCCGCTGGCCCGCATCGCGGCCAGCGCAGTGGTGGGCGTAGAACCCCGCATCATGGGCATAGGCCCTGTGGAAGCGTCGCGCCTGGCGCTGAAAAAAGCCGGCCTGGCGATGGACCAAATAGACCTGATCGAGATCAACGAAGCGTTTGCAGCCCAGGTCCTGGCTTGCACCCGCGAACTGGGTCTTGCCAGCGACGATCCCCGCATCAACCCCAACGGCGGCGCCATCGCCATCGGCCATCCGCTGGGCATGAGCGGCGCCCGGTTGTTGCTGACGGCCGCACTGGAACTGGGCCTCCGGAAACAACGTTATGCCCTCGTTACCATGTGTATCGGGGTAGGGCAAGGCTATGCGGTGGTGTTGGAGCGGGCGTAAGCCCGGCTTAGCTTTGCAAGATCAGGTATACGACATAGGCCACATACATCAGCAACAACAATCCGCCTTCGACCCGGCTTACCGTATAGTTGTACGATTTAATGAACAGGACCAGGCTGATCACCGCCACCAGGGAAATGTCGAGTATCGTTATGCTTCCCAGCCCCAGCGGTTTAATCACCGCTGAAACTCCAAGAATCATGAAAATATTGAAAATATTACTCCCTACAACGTTCCCCACTGCGATATCGGCATTCTTTTTGAACGCTGCCACCGCGGAAGTAGCCAGTTCGGGAATGGAGGTGCCCGCAGCAACAATCGTCAAGGCGATAATGGACTTGCTCATTCCTAGCCTTTCTGCAATTTCCACCGCCCCAATCACTATCCACCTCCCGCCAACGACAAGCAAAATCAGCCCTCCGGCAACCATCAGAAGCGATAAATAGACAGGGTAGGTTTTGACAACATTGTGGAGCTCCTTAGGAGGGGTGTTTTTTGCGACTAAAAAGGTATAATACAAGAAAATAGAAAAAAAGCCCAATAATGCCAACCCCTCCGCCCGGGAAATACCGGGGTTGGCGGCGCCATCGAGCCAGCGGTCGCTGACCAGCGCCAAAAGCACCAATGCGGCCAAAAGGCTCATCGGGATTTCCTTCCAGATCGTATTGCTATGCACCTGAAGGGGATAGATCATCGCGGCAATCCCCAGGATAACCATGGTGTTAAACAGGTTGCTTCCCACCACATTGCCTAATGCCAAGTCCACTTCTCCCTGCATGGAAGAAAACACGCTAACGGTAAGCTCGGGCGTAGAGGTGCCAAAAGCGACTACCGTAAGGCCTATGACCAAATCAGACACCTGTAGTTTCTTCGCCAGGGAGGAAGCGCCGTCAACCAAAAAGTTGGCGCCTATCAACACCGCAATCACCCCGCCGGTCAGTAAGAGTATGGAAATCATAACCCGAATGGTTTTGGGCGAAAGATACAGGTAAATAAACTATACGCAGCGCGAAATGGGCTGGGAAATTCCCAAATCCTCTTCAACAAACCAATACGGACTTGCGGCTTGGGCGGATCAGCGCGGTATGCAGTTCCACGCCTTTCCAACGTCGGGTTATTTTGTTTTTCAAAACTTTTCCAAATAAATTTCAGACGTGTCTATTCCCCTTCGGCAGAAGTCCAAAAACTACCTGATTAAAACCGGTATCCAAAGCTCAGAAAGAACCGCACATCGTTTTTTATCCAACTGCTGGAAACCAACGGCTTGGAAATCGTGGCTTTTACCGGGCCTGCTATCGTCCGATACCCCAGCGTTAGTCCCCCACCCATGAGGTAGGTATCCAATTGGAGGGTCTGTTGCGGCACAGGGAAAGGGGCCGTGATAAAGCCTGCGCTCACATCCAGAGAAAAAAGCACGCGTTTGGTCAGCGTTTGCTGATAGCCGATGGACGTTATGGCCAACCGGCTGGTGTTTAATTCATTGGGCGCCATCCCATAAAACGGGGTCGTTCTCGGGCCCATCGGTTCGGGGCCGCCCAGCAGAAAGAAATCGGATAATGGGTTTTTCACGTTAAACAACAGCCCTGCATCTACCCCCCATTTCAGCGAAGCCCGGCTATGCAGGGGAAGATACCCGAGGATATGAAAAAAAATCTTTTGGTATGGACCTGCTTTGCCAAGGGAATCCACTTCGGGGGGAACCTGGATCGCCTGCTTCCGGAGCTCCAATCGGGTTTCTACATCCAGTGCAGGCGTAAATTCGGCGTGCATGGCGATTCCCCGGGTAGGAAACACGTTGCTGTTCAGGGTGTTTACTCCGGCGGAGAGGGAAGCCGACCAGCTTTGGGAACGCACCCGTTCCACCCACTCGGCGTCTTTGCCTTTTAAAGGTCTCAGGGAAATATAATCCCTTTTTAATCCTAACGCGATTTGCGCGTTGTTGCCGATACGGCGCTGCAGGCGCAGTTCAAAGGGGATTTCCACCAGCCGGTATTCATTGCCGACGAGCCCGCCTTGCTCCACATTAGGGAGGAGCGCTTTAGCTATGCTCACTTGCGAGAACAGGCTGGACAATTGGCTTTTCCCCAAATATTTCAGGTAGTTTAGCCGGAAATGGTAATTTTCCGTAACCTGCCCGATGAACATAGCCCGGGAGGCAGGCAACAACTTGTTCCGGGCAGTCAAACTGAACAAAAAGCCGCTATCGCCATAAGAATCGTAAAGAATGGATGTTCTCAACACGGCAGGCAGTTTCTCTTTGCACCGCAACACCAGGCGGGTCTGGCCGTATTCCTCCTTCAGCCAATAACTGACCTTTCGGAATAGATTGGCGCCATACAAATGCCGTACCGCATAGTCCAGATCCTCCGCAGTATGCCAGGCGCCTGGCTCGAGCCCCGAACGCCCAAGGATCTCCACCCCTTCGATAAATTGATTTCCGTTAATCTCGATCAGGTCGACGAATACCGAATCCTTCCGGGGTATTGGCAAAAGCGGCAAAAGCGGGCCCAGGGCATTCAGGGAGTCGGCAAGATGCCTTAAAACAGGCATGAATTTTCGGGCTTCCCGCTCGCCCGCCGCAATGATCGCTTCATACGAATCAAAACGGTCGGCCCCCAGCTCGGACAAATCGGGTTCAATGAGAAGCCGGAGATAGGGCATCTGGGCCTCCGCGTCCTTGATGCTCATCAGAAACCCGCTTTGGTATAAAATATCGGAGAAGGACGTCAGCTTATTCTGAGGAGAAGACCGGGCGCCGGTATAGACGCCGATAATCACCTCCGCGCCGCGCTCCACCAGTTCCACCACCGGAAAATTCCGCACCAGCCCTCCATCGACCAACACCTGGGAATCCCGGTTCACTACCGTAAATACAGACGGGATCGCCATCGTGGTGCGCAGGGCATCCGGCAGGTAACCGCTATCCAGAACAACGGGCTCTCCCGTAGCCACATTAGCCGCAACGCATAAGAACGGGATCGGGAACGCGCTAAAATCTTCCTGGTTAAATACCGGAAGCGCCAATTTACTGAGAAGTTGCTCGATTTGCTGCCCTTCGATCAGTCCCGAAGGAGGGGCCACTTTCCCGTTTTGGAGAGGAAGTTCGAGGAATTCATTTTTGAAAAACGGTTTTTCCTCGAAAAGCACTTCGTTCAGATCGATCTGGTCGCTCAGCACACGGCTCCAGTTTTGGGACCGTACGATCTGATACAGCGTATCGGCAGAATATCCAATGGAATACAGCCCTCCGATGATTCCGCCCATACTCGTGCCGCTGATCATATCCGGCCGAAGCCCGGCTTCTTCCAAAACTTTCAATACACCGATATGGGCAAACCCCTTGGCCCCTCCCCCGCTGAGAACAAGCCCCAGTTTCGGTCTGGCCGGCGCTGACTCTTCCTGGCTAAAACTCCAGAAAGGAAAAAGTAGTACAAAAATCCAAAGGAAAGACCGGTACTTCATGGCGCAGGCATTCGTTTTCCCGTAAGATTCAGCCCGCTGCGGATACGAAGAGCCCAAGTGTAAACCAGAAAAAGGAAAGAGAAAGCTTACTTTTTCTTCCGCTTCTCGTACGATTCAATGTATTGGGCCACAATATCATCGATGATGTCGCGGAGAATCGTTTTCTCCAGGCGGGCTATCTCTTTAAGCTTATGCAACTTCTGTGTATCAAAAACGATGGTGAGCCGGCGCGTGGGCAGTTCTTCGTAATTGATCTGCTTGAGGTCCACGGTGTTGCGAATCAAGGTATCCAACCCGCTGACCGGCCGGTGGGTGCGTTTTTTGATCGCTGCTTCCTCTGTGGGAGCGGGTTCCCTGCGCATCTGCCGCTCAAACGAATCTTCGAAAGCCGAATGCAAAAAAGACTCCAGATCGTCCGAAAACCGCTTGCCCGAAGATTTCTTTTCCGCTTCCCCTCCAGCTTCCTTTTCGGAAGCCGCCGCCGCACGGTCTTTTCCCGTTGTCTTCAACAACGCATGCTGCCCCGAAAAGGAGTCCTGCTCCAAATCAGAAAACAACGTTTCGAGACCTTCCGTAAATTTCTTTTTGCTCATATGGCTTGATTCGAAGGCATAACCGCCCTCATAGCAACAAAGGTTCCCAAAAGTTCATCAGGCGGATACCGCAGCCGAATCGGTACGCTCCACAATTTCTTTGCACAAGGAGATATAGTCTTCGGCGCCCGGGCTTCCAGGGCTATACGAAAAAATATCCATGCGCTTGGAAGGCGCTTCGGCCAGGGAAACATTATCCCGGATCATGGTTTTGAATACCATTTCTCCGAAATATTTCTTGATCGTATTCACCACGTCCCGATTAAGCACTTTTCTGGCATCGTACATCGTGGCGATCACCCCTCCGATCCGCAACTCTTTGTTCAAGCGGAACTTGACCTTGTCGATCACCTGCTTGATTTTGGTCAGTCCCTGAAGCGCCAGGAACTCCGTTTGCAGCGGGATATAGACCAGATCGCTGGTCGTCAGGGCATTCAGCGTCAAAAGGCCCAGGGAAGGAGGGCAGTCGATAAAAATATAATCGTACTGGTCGCGTACCGGATCCAGCAATTCGCGCAACACCTGCTCGCGGCCGGCTTCGTTGATCAGTTCCAGTTCAGCGCCAGACAAATCCAGGCTGGAAATGACGACATCGAGGCCTTCCTTTGCGGTATATGGCACCAGAGGCGATTCGCCCCGGATGGATTCGTAAATCGTGGTCGGATGGCGGGGAATACCGAGCGATAGCGTCAGGTTGGCCTGAGGATCGAGGTCGATCAGCAGTACTTTTTTCCCCATTCCACCATGCCGGCGCCGATGTTAATCGCGCAGGTGGTTTTTCCAACGCCTCCTTTATGGTTCAACAGAGAAATTACAAGTCCCATAGAATTTTTTCATGATACCGAAAAAGACGGTTTCGTTAGCAGACCATCTGATTTTTTTCTCAAAACAAGGTTAACAAGGGTAAATAGAGGGATTTTCCCTAAATTCAACGGAGCAAAACCCAAAGTCTATGGCACGCTATTTCATCCAAGCGCTTCTTTTCGCCACGTTGATCTTGCCCCAAACAGGGTTAGGGCAGGGCAAATTGTTCATCATTGGCGGCGGTAGCCGGCCCGAAGCGATGCGACGGGAGATGATCCGCCTTGGAGGCCTGGACCAGGGCCGCTACGCCGTCATCCTGCCGATGTCGAGCGCCGAGCCCGATAGCTCGATCTATTTTGGTATCCAGCAGTTCCGGCAGTTAGGGGTGCCGGCTTCCCAACTCACTGGGTTTCACCTGAGCCGGGAGCATTGCCCCCAGCATTTGCTGGACTCCATCGCCAACGCGGGGCTGATTTACCTCAGCGGCGGCATCCAGACCCGCTTCATGGATACGATCCAGGGAAGCCCCGTCCAGGAAGCCATTTGGAGCGCCTACCGCAACGGCGCCGTCATTGCAGGCACCAGCGCAGGCGCTGCCGTCATGAGCCAGAAAATGATCACAGGCGAACAAGTACTCCACCCGGACGATGGGGGATCTTTCCGTTCTATCGAAACCGGGAATGTGGAACTGTCCACCGGGCTCGGTTTCTTGAAAAACGCCATTGTCGACCAGCATTTCGTGTACCGGATGCGCCACAACCGGCTGATAACGGTCGTGCTGGAAAACCCCGGCATGCTGGGTATCGGCATCGACGAAGCCACCGCCATTATCGTGGATCGAGACCAAGCCACCGTTGTTGGAGACAGCCAGGTAATCCTGTATCAGGCCAGGAAAGGGGCTACCGTCGGCCGGCACGGGGCACTCCTGGGTTCCAAAAGCCTGAAATTCCAGGTCCTCCTTCCCGGCGATACCTTCCAAATCCCTCGGTGAGGTATTTCATCCCTTATGTGATCTTAATCACAATGAGCAGGATCATTTTGGGCATTGATTTCCATCATCAACTCAATTGATCCCTGTATCTATTTTTGATATGGATTAGAGACCACCCTGGCCAAATGTCCCGGAAATCTTGGGGATACCAAAAATTTATGGCAGTTTTGTCTTGTTGCATCCAGGCAACAGACACTTCATTTTTACAACTGTCCATTCAATTTTTATGAAAACAAACATTGCTTTAATTCTAAGCTCGATTTTGCTTATTGCAGTCGGTTATCTGTTTTTTGCACAAAATCAGGGCGGCGCCTCCTCTGGCAAGGCAGCAGTTACAGCTACGCCTGCCTCCTCCGGGAGCTTAAACATTGTCTTCGTCAATTCGGACACCCTGCTGGAAAAGTATATTTTCTACCAGGATAAAGTCAACGCACTGGATCTCAAGAGCAAGGATGCCGAAACGGCGCTGCAGGCCAGAGGCCGGGCGCTGGAACGGGAGTTCCTTCAGGCCCAGCAGAAAGTCCAGCAGGGGCTTCTGGCGCCCAATCAGGTGCAGCAGGAAGAACAACGGCTCATGCAAAAACAGCAAAGCCTCGTTGCCGAACAGGAAAAAGTCGGCAAACAACTGATGGACGAACGGCAGAAACTCCTGACCGAGCTGGAAAAGCAGGTCAAAGACATTCTGGAGGCCGTACGAAAAGAAAAGGGATACGATTATATTCTGAACTACGGCCCCGGAACCGGAGTGCTCATGGTCAACGACAGCCTGGACATCACGCCCCTGGTCCTGGAACGATTGAACCAGCCAGCGCCCGCAGCAACCGAAGGCAAGAAGGCCAACTAGCTCAAGGCTTTAACCAAATAAACCGCCTGGACGGTTATATTTTTCAATAAACTGTACTATAATGGTTAAGGAAAACATTCTTTCCCAAAAAAATTACCTGGGTACCCACCAAGAACTCGGTGAGTGGGTTAAACGCATTGCCGAATTCTGTCAGCCCGATCAGGTCCATTGGTGCGATGGATCAGAGCAGGAGTATCAAACCCTTTGTGAAAAACTGGTGGAAAAAGGAACCTTCATCCGGCTGAACCCGGAGAAATGGCCCAATTCATTCGCTTGTTTCAGTGACCCCAGCGACGTCGCCCGGGTGGAAGACCGTACCTACATCTGCAGCCGGACCAAAGACGATGCAGGCCCGACGAACAACTGGATGGACCCCAAGGAAATGAAGGCCGTCCTCGAAGGGCTTCTCAAAGGCAGCATGCGCGGCCGGACGATGTATGTCATCCCCTATTGCATGGGCCCTGTCGGATCTCCCTACAGCCGCTACGGCGTGGAACTTACCGACTCGGAATACGTGGTTACGAACATGCGTATTATGACCCGTATGGGAAGCGCCGCACTCGAACACATCGAACAGCACGGAGACTATGTAAAATGTATCCACACCGTTGGAGCCCCGCTGGAGCCCGGACAGGAAGACCAAAAATGGCCCTGCAACCCGACCGTTAAATACATCGTGCATTTCCCGGAAGACCACTCCATCGTTTCGTATGGCAGCGGCTACGGAGGAAACGCATTGCTGGGCAAAAAATGTTTCGCCCTGCGCATCGCCTCCGCCATGTCCAGAGACCAGGGCTGGCTTGCCGAGCACATGCTGATCCTGGGCGCCGAATCGCCGGAAGGAGAGAAAAGCTATGTAGCAGCCGCTTTCCCCAGCGCCTGCGGAAAGACCAACTTTGCCATGCTAATCCCTCCGGATTCGATGGGCGGCTGGAAAATCACCACGGTTGGCGATGATATTGCCTGGATCTTCAAAGGCGACGACGGGCGCCTGCACGCGATCAACCCGGAATCCGGATACTTTGGGGTAGCCCCCGGCACCAACGCCAAGACCAACCCCAACGCCATGGAGAGTATCAAAGGCAACTCCATCTTCACTAACGTCGGCGTAACCGCGGATGGCGATATCTGGTGGGAAGGCATGACCAAAACGCCTCCAGCCAACCTGATCGACTGGAAAGGCCAGCCTTGGGATCCCGCCAGCGGCAAGCCTGCTGCGCACCCTAACGCGCGCTTCACCGCCCCTGCAACGCAGAACCCGGTCCTCGATCCCGAATGGGACAACCCGAGCGGGGTTCCTATCACCGCGTTCATTTTTGGCGGCCGCCGGAGCACTACGGTACCGCTCGTCTATCAATCGTTCAACTGGAGCTTCGGCGTATACCTGGCCGCTACCATGGGTTCGGAAATGACCGCCGCTGCGTTTGGAGAAATCGGCAAGGTACGCCGCGACCCCTTCGCCATGCTGCCTTTCGCCGGATACCACATGGCCGACTACTTCAACCACTGGCTGCAATTCGGAAGGGATCTTCCCAACCCGCCCCGGATCTTCAGCGTCAACTGGTTCCGCAAAGACGAAAACGGCAACTTCGCCTGGCCGGGCTTCGGCGAGAACATGCGCGTGCTCAAATGGATCATCCAACGCGCCAAAGGCCGCTCCTCCGCAGTAGAAAGCCCCATCGGCTGGATGCCGCGCTACAAGGATATGGACTGGACCGGGCTGGAATTCAGCCAGGACGACTTCACCCACATCATGTCCGTTGACCGGGAATTGTGGAAAAAGGAGGTCCTTGCCCACGAGGAACTGTTTGCTCAGCTCTACGATAAACTACCAAAAGAGTTCCTGTTTATGCGCGAGTTGCTCCTCTCCGGTCTCTGGCGCTCGCCGGAAAGCTGGGGAATGGCCGCTGAACGCATCTAAACGGACATTCGCAGGTTAGGCTTCGAAAGCGCCTTACCGATACCGAAACCACTCCGGCTCGTCCGGGGTGGTTTTTTCTACTTACGAAATCGCAAATCCTCCCGGATCCGATTCCACTTTCCACAACCTGTGGAAAAAAACCGGGAATGCGCCTCCCGCTTTTCTCGTATCTTTACCGTCCATATTCAGACGACCATCCGTTCGCGTATTTTCCCTATTCAGGAAGGAAAAGAAGGTATTCCCCCCAAGGGAATAAGGGTTTGTTCGCTTTATCATTGTAGTTTTCCACATTCAATGTGGAAAAAAAATTAGTTTTCCACAAATCGATTTAACAACTCAAGTGTAATCATATTTTTTTAAATTCAATATTAATTAAAAAAAACAGTTGATAATCAATTTTTTAAAATAAAAAATACTTCAGGGTATGCCATTTATGTCGACGTAAATTCAAAGTTATCCACAATGTGTGCAAAACTTGTTCTGTGGAAACTTTGACTTTCTGTCCGAAGGGGTTTATCTTGATTGCTCATTTCGCCTGAAGCGTGTCCGGAACGCAGGAAGGCCTCTGACCAGGTTCGTTTTTTTCAATTTCAAATTCACATTGTTCATGGCAACTACGCTGACTGCGAAGCAGCAACCAAAGAATGGGGTTAAAACCTACACCTATGAGGAAGCCCTGAAAGCGGCCACCGCTTATTTTAAGGGAGATGACCTGGCGGCCAACGTCTGGGTCAATAAATATGCGCTCAAAGACTCGTTCGGCAATATTTATGAACGCTCTCCGGACGATATGCACCGCCGGATTGCCCGGGAGATTGCCCGGATTGAGGCTAAATACGAGAACCCGCTTTCCGAACAAGATGCCTATGAACTGTTGAAAGACTTCCGGTACATCATTCCCCAGGGGAGTCCGATGGCCGGCATCGGCAATAACTACCAAATATCTTCCCTTTCCAATTGCTTTGTGATCGGCAACAACGCGGATTCCTACGGCGGTATCATCCGCACCGACGAGGAGCAGGTCCAGTTGATGAAGCGCCGGGGCGGGGTTGGGCACGACCTGTCCCATATCCGGCCGAAAGGCACCCCGGTCATGAACTCCGCGCTTACCTCCACCGGTATCGTGCCGTTTATGGAGCGCTTTTCCAACTCCACCCGGGAAGTAGCCCAGGACGGGCGGCGCGGCGCCCTGATGCTGAGTATCTCGATCAAACATCCCGATGCCGAATCTTTTATCGACGCCAAGCTCGAACAAGGAAAAGTGACTGGCGCCAACGTATCGGTGCGCATCGACGATGCGTTTATGCGGGCAGCCGTAAACGGTCAGACCTACCGGCAACAGTTTCCGGTAGATTCGGAATCCCCGCTGATCGTCAAAGACATCAACGCCTCCGACCTTTGGAGCAAGATCATTTACAACGCCTGGAAATCTGCCGAGCCCGGCGTCCTCTTCTGGGATACCATCATCCGGGAATCCGTACCGGACTGTTACGCCGATTTGGGATACAAAACGATCTCCACCAACCCCTGCGGGGAAATCCCTTTGTGCCCCTACGACAGTTGCCGCCTTTTAGCCATAAACTTGTATAGCTACGTCGACCATCCCTTCACTCCGCAAGCCCGGTTCAACTACGAAAAGTTTAGCGCCCACGTCCGTCATGCCCAACGCATCATGGACGATATTATCGATATGGAGCTGGAGAAAATCGACCGCATCATCGAAAAAATTGCCGACGACCCCGAAGGCATTTCGATCAAGGCGGTCGAACTGGAACTGTGGAAAAAAGTGCGCAAAACCTGTATCGAAGGCCGGCGCACCGGCGTAGGCATCACAGCGGAAGGCGACATGCTCGCCGCTTTGGGGATTCAGTACGGCAGCGACGAAGCCATCGCGCATGCTTCGGAGGTGCATAAAACCCTGGCGGTTAACGCCTACCGGTCTTCGGTAGACCTCGCCCGCGAACGCGGCGCATTTCCTGTTTTCGACGCTGCCCGGGAGAAGAACAACCCCTTCATTAACCGCCTTAGGGAAGCCGATCCGGAATTATACAACGATATGGTGTCCTACGGACGCCGGAATATTGCCTTGCTGACCATCGCCCCCACCGGTACGACCAGCTTGATGTCGCAAACAACCTCCGGCATTGAGCCCGTGTTCCTCATTAGCTACAAACGCCGCAGGAAAGTCAACCCGAACGACAAGGACGTCCACGTGAGCTTTATCGATGAAGTCGGCGATCACTGGGAAGAATACCACGTATTCCACCATAAATTCGTCGACTGGCTCCGGATCAACAACTACGATGTGGATATAACGACCAAGCTCCCTTCCGAAGAGCTCCTGCCTATTATAGAAAAATCCCCTTATTTCAAAGGGACTGCCAATGACGTAGACTGGGTGCAGAAAGTTAAAATGCAAGGGGCGATCCAGAAATGGGTCGACCACTCCATCAGCGTCACCGTCAACGTTCCTCAGGAGACGACCGTCGACATGGTCAAGAAGATCTACCAGACCGCCTGGGAAGTTGGTTGCAAAGGCTGCACCATTTACCGCGACGGTTCGCGGACAGGGGTTTTGGTAGCCAATGATAAAGGCAAAAAGAAAAATAAAACGGATCAAAACGGACATTTCCAGGAAACCGGCGCCCCCAAACGCCCCGAACGCCTGGAAGCTAAAATCGTTCGTTTCCTCAACGCCGATCAACCCTGGATCGCCGTGCTCGGCATTTACCAGGGGAAGCCCTACGAGATTTTCACCGGCGCCGCCGTCGATATCTTCCGCCTGCCAGACTATGTGGAAAATGGATGGGTCCTCAAAGGCAAGGACGAACACGGGAAAAACCGCTACGACTTCCAGTTCATGGACCGCGACGGATACCGGGTCACCATCGAAGGCCTATCCCGCTCGTTTAACAAGGAATACTGGAACTACGCGAAATTGATCTCCGGCGTGCTGCGCCACGGCATGCCCCTCCAGCACGCGGTAGAGCTCGTCGACGGGCTGAACGTCGAACAGGAATACATCAATACCTGGAAGAACGGCGTCGTCCGCGCCCTTAAACTCTTCGTGCCAGACGGGAACCAAAGCCGTCAAATCGGCTTGCCCCGAATGCAACGACCCGGAAGGCCTCCTCTATAAGGAAGGATGCCTGATCTGCAAAAGCTGCGGATACTCCAAGTGCAGTTAGACGGGGGACGGGGTACGGTTGACGGGGGACGGTTGACGGTTGACGGGGGACGGGCGGGCGACGATTTTCGCCGTCCACCGTCAACCGTCCACCGTCAACCGTCAACCGTCAACCGTCCACCGTCAACCGTCCACCCATCATTCTTCGTTTTCGGCCTGATGCGTATCGATCAGCTTCTGCTGAATATCAGGCGGAACGGAGTTGAATTCGGCAAATTCCTGGTGAAACTTGGCCCTTCCCTGAGACACGGAACGCAGGGTACTGGAATACAGGTAAAGTTCTGCCTGTGGCGCTTTAGCGATAATCTTTTGGTAGTGCCCATCGGAGTCCATTCCCAGGATAATCGCCCTTCGGGTTTGCAGGTCGCCCATAATATCCCCCATAGCCTCATCCGGACAGAGGATATCCAGTTTGAGGATGGGTTCCATAATCTGGGGCGCCGCTTCCCTGAACGCATTTTTGAACGCCTGGGAGGAAGCCGTCATGAACGCGTTGTCGTTGGAATCCACAGGGTGCATTTTACCATCGAAGATACTCACCCGGATATCCTGGCAATAGGAACCCGTGAGGGGCCCTTCCTCCATTTTCGCCAGAATTCCCTTCTTGATGGCGTTGGAGAATTTGGAATCGATGGATCCCCCGACGACGCACCAGTAGTAAGCGAGTTTTCCTCCCCAAGGGAGGTCTTCCACTTCCCGATGCCGGACGGTCAGCCCGGCAGGGTCTCCCATGCCCTCCGCATAGGGTTCGATGCGCATATGCACCTCGGCGAATTGCCCTGCGCCGCCGGTTTGCTTCTTATGCCGGTATTGGGTATTCGCTTCCCGGGTAATGGTTTCCCGGTAAACGATTCGGGGCCTGGCGAAATCCATAGAGACGCCCTGTATGGTTTCGACGCGGTGCTTGATCATGTCCAGGTGCAACTGGCCCTGGCCATGCATCAGGATCTGTTTGGCAGCGGCAGATTGCTCGACCACCACGGTAGGATCTTCTTCGCTGATCAGGTGGAGGGCTTTCATGAGTTTCTCCATATCCGCTTTGTTCTGCTGTTCGATGGACACGGTGACGCGCGGTTCCGGGAATTCGATCGGAACGAGGACCCGGTCGGTTCCTTTCACGTTCAGGGTGTTATTGGTGTGGGTGTTTTTCAATTTCACTGTAACGCCCAGGTCGCCGGCCCGAAGTTCTTCGACCTGGATGCGGTCTTTGCCGTTGGCGATGAAGACCTGCCCGAAGCGCTCGCCCCCGCGGTTGTTGGCGTTGACGAGTTCGTCGCCCGCGCGCAAGATGCCGGAATACACTTTGAAATAGGAGACCAGCCCCACCCGGGGTTCGGAAATGGTTTTATAGATAAATACCGTGGCGCCGCCGTCCGTTTTACAAGGAAGGGTTCCTCCTCCCTGGAGGCGGGCAGGCCTGCGGTCGGCAGGCGTTGGGCATACATCGTTGATAAAGCCCATGATCCGGCCGCTGCCCATATTTTTGGTGGCGGAGCAGCAAAATACCGGGAAGATCTGATGGTGCGCGATCCCGATCCGAAGCCCCTGCGCCAGTTCTTCTTCCGTCAGCGTGCCCTTTTCGAAGTATTGTTCCATCAGCCCTTCTTCGTTCTCTGCGGCAGCTTCCACAATGGCATTGTGCATTTCCATGGCCCGGGGCATTTCGGACTCCGGAATGGCGTGTTTCTCCGGTTTCCCGCCTTCGGGAGGAAATACATACATTACCATGCGCAATACGTCGATGATGGTATTGAACTCTTTGCCCGAATTGTACGGATACTGGAACGGGATCACATGGCTGCCAAACCGTTGAATGGCCTGGTTCAGCGTGTTATCGAAATCAGCCTTCTCGTGATCCATTTGGTTAATGACAAACATGGCCGGCGCCTGGAAGGTGTCCACGTAATCCCAAATCAATTCGGTCCCAACCTCTACCCCGCTTTTCGCGTTTAACAAAACGACTGCGGTAGAGCCGACTTTCATAGAAGAGACCACCTCGCCGACAAAATCATCCAAACCGGGAGTGTCCAGAATATTGATCTTGGAATCTTTCCATTGGACATGCATCAGGGTACTGAAAATCGATCCTCCGCGTTCCTTCTCCAGGTCTGAGTAATCAGACACGGTGTTTCCTTCTTCAACAGTACCCCGGCGGTTTATTTCCCCGGCTTCAAAAAGCATCGTCTCGGCGAATGTGGTCTTGCCCGAGCCTGAGTGCCCGAGCAGTACGACGTTTCTAATGTTTTTGGTGTCAAAGCTCATATGTCATACAATTTTGCAGTGAATGATCTCCTCACAGCCCGCCCATGTGCGATTCTGCGAGATAGTATAGACAAAAGTGATGGAATTTACTATTTTTCGGCTATTGCGCAAAAAAATGGAGGGCTTAACATGCCAGGATTTTTTTCTCTTTTTAAAAATCTGTTTTTTGTAAGTATTCTCAGACTGTTGTACTTATAAACAATGACAATGATCAATTATTCCAACATTAATGGTCACCTCGTTCCTGCCGGCGAAGCCAGCCTGAAGGTCTCCGACCTGTCTGTCATCCGGGGGTTTGCCATCTTCGACTTTTTTCTCTTCCGGCAGGGCCATCCGTTGTTTCTGGATGATTACCTCGACCGGTTTTACCGATCCGCCGAGTTGCTGCATATGGCAGTCCCTTTCAGCAAAGCCGGCTTTGCCCGTCAAATCCTTCAACTGATCGAGCACAACGGGCAGGAGGAAGGGGGAATCCGGCTCCTGCTGACCGGAGGGTATTCCCCCGACGGCTACACCCCCGCCGAGCCGAACGTACTAATCCTCCAATCGCCGCTCCCCGCGAAGACCTGGCAGAGCTCCCAGGGAATCAAACTGATGACCCATACCTTCCTGCGCGAAATCCCGGAGGTAAAAACCACCAACTACGTCACTGGCATCAGCCTGCTTCCCGAACTCCAACGGCGCGGCTTCGACGATTTGCTTTTCGTGGAGAACGGGGAGTGGATCCGGGAATCGGCGCGTTCCAACTTTTTCCTCGTACTCGACGGCCAACGCGTTGTGACTCCGGGTACCAAGGTGCTCCTGGGCGTCACCCGCAAGCAGATCCTGCATCTGGCGGGAAAACGATACCAGGTGGAAGAGCGGGATGTCCATATTTCGGAGGTAGCAGAAGCGCGGGAAGCCTTTTTCACCAGCACCATCAAGGGCGTCCTTCCGGTCGTACAGGTCGGCGACCAGGTGGTTGGGGATGGGAAATCCGGCCCGGTAGCCGCTCAGCTTTATCGCGATTTTATTGCCCATGTCGAAGCATACCTCGAAGAACAATCGCGGAAAGCCCAGCCATTAATGGAAGTCTAATACCATGCCGATGCGTTTCTTCTTTTGTCTCGCGCTCCTGGCGCCTCTGTGGCCTCTTTGCGCGCAAAGCCTCTACACGCTGAAGCCTGCCCGGGTCTTCGACGGGACCGAGATGCATTCCAATTGGGTCGTTGTGGTGGAAAACAACCGCATCAAAAGCGTTGGCCCCGCAGGCCAGACCGCATCCCCTGCCCAGGCAACCGTCATTGAAATGAAAGGGATGACCCTGCTACCAGGAATGATCGAAGGCCATTCCCATCTTTTGCTCCACCCCTACAACGAGACCACCTGGAACGATCAGGTGCTGGTTGAATCCGAAGCGGAGCGGGTCGTCCGGGCTTCGGTGCATGCCAGGCAAACCCTGGAAGCCGGTTTCACCACCGTCCGGGATCTGGGTACCGAAGGCGCAGGGTACGCCGACATGGGGATCAAAGCGGCTATTGAAAAAGGGATCATCCCCGGGCCGAGAATGCTGGTCGCCGGGCCGGCTATCGTCGCTTCAGGAAGCTACGGGCCCAAGGGGTTTGCCAGCCATGTCGATGTGCCCCAGGGGGCCGATCAGGCCGACGGCTGGGATGACCTGATCCGAACGGTGCGGACCCAAATCGGGAAAGGCGTAGATCTGATCAAGGTATATGCCGACTACCGCTGGGGGCTAAACGGGGAGGCCCGGCCTACCTTCTCGGAAGAAGAGCTCCGCCTTATTGTCGAAACAGCACGCAGCAGCGGCCGGGCGGTAGTCGCCCACGCTGCTACTCCGGAAGGCATGCGTAGAGCCGTCCTCGCCGGCGTCGAAACCATCGAACACGGCGACGGCGGAACGCCGGAGGTGTTCGCCCTGATGGCGGAACGCGGCGTCGCCCTTTGCCCTACTATCGCTGCCGGTACCGCTATCTCCCAATACCGCGGGTGGAAAAAAGGCGCCGAGCCCGAGCCCGAACGCATCCGGGAAAAAAGGACGAGCTTTAAATACGCCCTGGACAAAGGCGTTCCCATCGTCGCCGGAGGCGATGTGGGCGTCTTCGCCCACGGCGCCAACGCCTGGGAACTCGAACTCATGGTGGAATTCGGCATGCCTCCGCTCGACGTGCTGAAAGCCGTAACGTCGGGTAACGCTACGATCTTTCACCTCCACCATCAACTGGGCTTTGTCCGCCCCGGATACCTCGCCGACCTCGTCGCCGTTGACGGCAACCCGGAAACGGATATTTTGGCACTGAAAAACGTCAAATGGGTTATGAAAGATGGGAAAATACACGGAGCACGAGGCGGCCCGCGAGGGGGGCTTGAGGATTAGGGAGCAGGGGGACGCCGGTCGGGGGACCGGCGAATAGTTCCGCGAGGAATCTGAGGATTCCTGCGAACAAAATCGAGCCTCTCGCTGGTTTGGTAGTCCCTGCTCCCTAATCCCTGCTCTCTGCTCTCTGCTCTCTGCTCCCTAAAAACAACCACATCGATGAGTTTAATCCCCGTAGCCGTCGTTCAGGCGGCGCCAGCCTTATTTGATCTCGAAGACAGTCTGGACAAAGTAGCCTATTGGGCGGGCCAGGCCGCTTCGGAGGGCGCTCAGCTTGCGTTGTTCCCGGAAGCTTTCCTCCCCGCCTATCCCAGAGGGCTGGGGTTTGGAAGCGTGGTCGGCAGCCGGACGCCCAAAGGGCGGGAGGATTGGCTGACGTACTTCCAAAATTCCGTTCGCGTGCCGGGGCCGGCGACGGAACGGCTTGGGCAGATCGCCCGGGAAAATCAGCTTTTTCTGGCCATTGGGGTGACCGAGATAGGAGAAAGCGGCGGAACGCTGTATTGCACCCTGTTATACTTCGATCCTTCCGGTCGATTGCTTCACCGGCACCGCAAATTAAAGCCGACAGCCGCCGAACGGATTATTTGGGGAGAAGGGCAAGGCGACGACCTCGAGGTGCTGTCTACGCCTTTGGGGCGGGTTGGAGGGCTGATCTGCTGGGAAAATTATATGCCCCTCGCCCGAATGGCCCTTTACGCCCAGGATATCCACCTCTACCTCGCGCCCACGGCAGATCAGCGCGAAAGCTGGCAATCCACGATCCGGCACATTGCCTGTGAGGGGAGGTGTTTTGTGCTGAGTTGCAACCAATTTGTCCGCAAAGACATGTACCCGGAAACCTTCCTGAACGAACTTCGGGATCAGCCGGAGGTGCTGTCCAGAGGAGGCAGCGCCATCATTTCCCCTCTTGGCGAGGTCCTGGCCGGTCCCCTTTGGGACCAAGAAGGCATGCTGGTTGCCGCCTTAGATCCGGAGGATATCCTCCGGGCACGCCTGGATTTTGACGCCGCCGGGCATTACAACCGGCCCGACGTGTTCTTTTTTAACTGGGGAAAGAAAAAGGGAAACTAATTGTTGATGAAAGATGTATTTTATACGGACGAAAAAATAGATCGGAAAAAACGTTCCGTCGCCCTTAGTCCAAAATCTGGAGGTTTTCGGGAGGAAAAATTCGAAATCCGCCCAATTTTGGCTATACTTGCCTGATTGGAACAGCTCTTGTATCTTTTTTATCATTCAACTTAAATAACTGAATACCAACACCATGGCTAGACGCAGTTTATTTCAGTCCGGGAACCCGGTCATGAGGGAATCGATTTACCGGACCGCTTCACAGGAAGTGCTGGACGCGGGGATGACTTCCGTCGCTTCAGAGCGGATGACCGTCCGCGGAGCGATCACCAAATCGTTTATTCTTGCCGCTATTCTGTTGTTCACCGCCGCTATCGGCTTTTCCATGCCAAGCCCGTTGATGGTTTGGGGTGGGGCGATTGGAGGGTTCGTGCTGGTGATGGTCATGTCGTTCCGGCCCCAGCTCTCCCCTACCCTGGCGCCGGTGTACGCCGCTTTGGAAGGCCTGTTTCTGGGAGCTGTTTCTTTTGTGTATGCGGCTCAGTTTGCAGGCATCGTATTCCAGGCGTTTTCGCTGACGATTGCCGCTTTGTTTGCTATGCTGTTCATTTACCAGTCCGGGATCATCAAGGTGACGGGCCGGTTCCGGACCATGCTCGTCATGGCTACCGGGGCCATTGCGCTGGTTTATATTCTCAGCCTGGTTCTCAACCTGTTTGGCATTACGATGCCTTACCTGCACCAGGGCGGCCCGATTGGCCTGGGGATCAGCGCAGTCATTCTGGCTATCGCCTGCCTCAACCTGCTGCTCGATTTCGACAACTTCAAAATGGGCGAACAATATGGCGCGCCGGCTTATATGGAATGGTTTTCCGCTATGGGCCTGATGGTTACGCTCGTTTGGATCTACCTGGAAATCCTTCGCCTGCTTTCCCGCCTGAGGGAGTAAGCGCTTAAACCGAAAGCCTCTTGGCTAAAGTAAAAAAGATCTTCATTTGTTCGGAGTGCGGGGCCACGGCCCCCAAATGGATAGGTAAGTGCCCCGCCTGCGAGCAGTGGAATACCTACCAGGAAGAGGTGATTTTCCGGGACGATACGCCGGAAACGATGCGCCCCGCCCGGGCAAATGCCTCGCTAAAACCTGGAACCGGCCCCAAACCGGTGCCGTTGGGCGAAATCGCTACCGGCGTCACCCGGCGGCTGGTCACTGCAGATCAGGAACTCAACCGGGTATTGGGGGCGGCATCGTCAGCGGGTCCATGGTCCTGATCGGGGGGCAGCCGGGTATTGGAAAATCCACCTTGTTGCTTCAAATGGCCCTTTCCCTTAAAGCAAAGGTGCTTTACGTATCCGGAGAAGAAAGCGAAGAGCAGATCAAAATGCGCGCCGAGCGCCTTGGGCTCGCAGGCGCCAACTGTTTTATTCTCACAGAAACCAACGCGTCCCGGGTACTCGTTCTGGCCGAAGAACTCCAGCCCGATCTCGTGGTGATTGATTCGATTCAAACCCTTTTCGTCCCCTACATCGATTCCATGCCGGGGAGCATCTCCCAGGTAAGGGAATGCGCCGGGGAATTGCAGCGCTTTGCCAAGACCAGCAACGTTCCGGTCTTCATTATCGGACACATCACCAAAGACGGCGCCATCGCCGGCCCTAAGCTCCTGGAACACATCGTCGACGCCGTCCTTCAGTTCGAAGGCGACCAGAATTACGCCTACCGCATCTTGCGCACCTTGAAAAACCGCTTCGGCTCTACCGACGAATTGGGAATTTACGAAATGCAGGCCGTTGGGCTTCGCGAGGTCAGCAACCCCTCCGAACTGCTGCTCTCCCAAAAAGAGGAAGAACTCAGCGGCAGCGCCATCGGCGCCACTATCGAGGGCCTTCGGCCCATGCTGATCGAAACCCAGGCCCTGGTGAGCAAAGCCGTTTACGGCACCCCGCAGCGGTCGGCTACGGGGTTTGACCTGCGCCGCCTGAGCATGCTGCTTGCCGTGCTGGAAAAGCGCGGCGGTTTCCCTATGGCCATGAACGACGTCTTCCTGAATATTGCCGGTGGCATCCGGGTCGACGATCCGGCCATCGATCTGGCGATCGTGTGCGCCCTGATTTCTTCCCTGGAAGACGTGGCCGTTCCGGCCAATATCTGTTTTGCCGGAGAAGTCGGGCTTTCCGGAGAGATCCGGGCGGTCAACCGCATCGAACAGCGCATTCAGGAAGCCGACCGGCTGGGTTTTAAAGCCATTTACCTCTCCAAATACAACATCAAAGGACTGGATACCAGCCGATACGGCATCCGGATACATGCCTTGGCGCGCATCGAAGAATTGTACACCGCCCTGTTCGTCTAACCGCTCTGCAACCTTCTTTTCGCTGACCTGTTTCAAGGGTATATGAAGCCACTACCGAATCCAACCGGCCCTATTCTCCTCTTCGACGGCGTGTGCAACCTGTGCAATGGAACGGTACAGTTTATCCTCCGCGCCGACCGGAAGCAGGTTTTCCGGTTTGCTTCCCTGCAGTCGGAGATTGGGCAGCAACTGCTCCAAGCTGCCGCTTATCAAGGCCCTCCACTGGACAGCGTCGTGCTGATCAAAGACCAAACGGTTTTTATCCACTCCGATGCCGTGCTGGAAATTGCCCGCTTGCTGGGCGGGGGCTGGGCGTTGTTGTATGCGTTCAAGGTTGTTCCCAAAACATGGAGAGACCGCATCTACACCTGGATTGCTCATAACCGGTACCGGTGGTTTGGGAAAAAGGACCAATGCATGATTCCCTCTCCGGAGCTAAAAGAACGATTTTTATAATCTTCCACCTTTAATCCGTTAAGCATGGAAAACCGAAGAACCTTTATCCAGAAAAGCGCTTTTGCAGCGGGTATCCTGGCGTTGCCCAACTACAAATGGCTGTCGGCTCTGCTCAACGCCGCCCCTGGCCAACTGGAGCCTTTGCGCGGGAATACCGGCTTTTACACCGAAAGCGGAGGTACCATCGGCTGGTATATCCACGAAGAGGCGATCGTGGTCGTCGATTCCCAATTCCCCGAACAGGCCAAGCATCTGATTGAGCGCATCCGGGAAAAATCACAACGGCGTATCGACCTGCTCATCAACACCCACCACCATGGCGACCACACCGGAGGGAATATCGCCTTTAAAGGCATCGTGGACAAGGTGGTGGCGCACGCCAACTCAAAGAAAAACCAGGAAACCGTGGCGGTGGCTCGCAAAACGGAAGCCCAGCAACTGTATCCCGACACGACGTTCGACCAAACCTGGAGTCAGAAAATCGGTCCCGAGACCGTTACCGCGACCTACTTTGGACCAGGCCACACCAATGGCGACGCAGTGATCCACTTCGAAAATGCCAACGTGGCCCATATGGGCGATTTAATGTTCAACCGCCGGTTCCCGTTTATCGACAAAACCGCAGGCGCCTCCATTGAAAACTGGATCGAGGCGCTTCAGCAGATCCGGAAGCATTACGACAAAGACACCCTGTTCATTTTTGGCCACGCCGGTGAAAAATACCCCGTGACGGGTACCAAAGACGACCTGGCGGCTATGCAAAACTACCTGAGTAAGATGTTCGCCTATGTCAAAAAAGCGGTCAAAGAAGGCGTAGCCGAAAAAGACCTCCTCGCCAAAACCAAGCTGATCCCTGGCGCCGAAGCGTGGACCGGGCAGGGAATTGAGCGCAGCATCAGCGCGGCTTACCTTGAATTAAAAAAATAAGCCCGCGACCGGGAGGATAAAATTTGGTCTGCCGGGAAGCAGGTTGTAATTTCGGGCCGTCTTAACGAAATTCTCTAGATTGAATAAATGCCTTTTTATGGCCCAACGCATCGAAATCGCACAAGTTCTTTCCCAGTCGCCCATTGGTCAAACGATCACGGTCAAAGGCTGGGTCCGCGCTTTCCGTAACAACCGCTTCATTGCGCTCAACGACGGCTCCGGCCCCGGCAACCTCCAGGTCGTCATCGAAGCCGATCAACTGGACGAGGAACTGGTAAAGAAGATTAAATACCACGCTTGTTTATCTGCTACCGGCGTCCTTTCCGCATCGCAGGGCGCAGGCCAGGACATCGAACTGCTCGCGCAGGAGATTGACATTTTGGGAGAAAACAATCTCGACGAATACCCGCTGCAGCCCAAACGGCAAACGGTGGAATTCCTGCGCCAGAAAGCGCACTTCCGCATGCGGACCAACACCTTTGGCGCCGTGTTCCGGATCCGGCATTCGGTCGCTTTTGCCGTGCACAAGTTCTATAACGAC
Organism: Haliscomenobacter sp.; assembly: GCA_016713275.1. Classification (GTDB taxonomy): domain Bacteria; phylum Bacteroidota; class Bacteroidia; order Chitinophagales; family Saprospiraceae; genus JADJPL01. The sequence goes on along the minus strand of JADJPL010000003.1, from coordinate 20,998 downwards.
AACGGATTTTTCTACCTCCATACCCCGATTATCACCGGTAGCGACGCGGAAGGAGCCGGTGAAATGTTCCGCGTGACGACCCTCGATCCGGAGAACCTGCCCAGGACAGAGGCCGGTCCGATCGATTGGTCCGCTGATTTTTTTGGCCGGGCCACCAACCTGACCGTTTCAGGGCAGCTTCAGGCAGAGATCGGAGCGCTTGCCCTCGGCAAGGTGTACACCTTCGGCCCTACGTTCCGGGCGGAGTACTCCAATACTCCCCGGCACCTCGCCGAGTTCTGGATGATCGAGCCGGAGATGGCCTTTTACGACATCCACGACAACATGGACCTGGCCGAAGCATTCTGTAAATACCTGATCCAGTACGTCATCGACCACAACTACGCCGATCTGGAAGCCCTGGATCAACGCCTTCAGGAAGAAGAAAAGAACCTGCCCAAAGAAAAACGGCGGCCGATGGGGCTGATCGAACAACTCCGGTTTGTCACCGACAACCCTTTTGAGCGAATCACCTATACCGATGCCGTCCAACTGCTTCAGCAATCCAAGCCCTATAAAAAAGGGCAATTTGAATTCCCGGTCGATTGGGGCCGCGACTTACAGGCCGAACACGAGCGCTATCTGGTAGAGAAAGAATTCCAGAAGCCCGTCATCGTGCGCAATTATCCCAAAGAGATCAAGGCGTTTTACATGCGCCTGAACGAGGATCAGAAAACCGTGGCGGCGATGGACGTCCTCTTCCCTGGTATCGGCGAAGTGATCGGCGGTTCGCAGCGGGAAGAACGCTATGACCAGCTCCTCGAACGTATGCACGAAGCCCATGTGCCCGAAGAAGACCTTTGGTGGTACCTCGAACTCCGCAAGTTCGGCGGCGCCCCGCATTCCGGTTTTGGCCTCGGCTTTGAACGCATGGTGCAGTTTATTACCGGCATGAGCAACATCCGCGACGTGATCGCTTTCCCGAGAACGCCCGGCAGCGCCGACTTCTAACATAGGACCTGTCTCAAAAGACCACGCTTTGCCACCGGCATGAAATTTTATTTCTTTTTTGGCTGCCAGGGGCGAAAACGGTCTTTTGAAACAGGTCCTGTTAGCCTACCCGATTTCGGGTATTTTATTTTTTTTTAAATTTTTGCCCCCGGAGTACTTGGACAAATTAATTTTTTTGTCTTATGTTTACGGCATGTTTTGTTAGAGGCACAAAAAAAGCCGCACCCTCGACGGATGCGGCCTCACGCTAATAACAAATCATAATCTCATGAAAAAAAGACGACCTAAATCTTAACAAGAACGCCTTTGCGTTCCCTTTTATTTCTTTGATCCTTACGGATTTTGTTTTTCGAGGGGTTCCCCGCAGACATGCTGCAGGGAACCTTTGTTGTTAATGGGATTATAAAAACACTACTTATCGAACAATGAACTTTCCGGTATGGATCAGCTTGCCTTCCGCTGTCAGGCGGTAGACATACATTCCAGAGGGAAGCTGGTCCCGGAACAACGTAAACTGGTTTCCACTGTAAGCCTGGCGTTTGACCAATTTCCCATCCAGGTCGAACACACTCAGGTGAAGTTTTCTGAAGTCCTGCCCCTCCACATCAAAGGTTACCGACTCTGAGGAAGGATTCGGGTAGACGTTCACCCGCACTCCCGGCACGAACACTTCTTTAGCAGACGTAATGACGGTGATGAAATCCGGGAATTGGTCTACTACATAGCGAACCGCTTTGGTAGTTACCGGCGCCTGGTAGTCGAAGGTGACGGTAGCCCGGTTTTCAATAACCGTTTTCAGCGGGGTGTTGGGTTTTTGCCCAACCCGGAACTCGACGAATCCGAAACCAGGATTCTGGTCGGTGGCCGGCAGTAACCGGATGCTATCCATAGAGATTTTCACAATCCCGTTGGCGTATACATCCAGGCGGTAAGAAAAATTGCTGGCGCCGGGGGTTACCTTCCTCGGATCAAGCCAGGAAGGCAGCGTATCGCGGATAACCATCCGCGTAATCGTATCCGTGCCGGTGTTTTTAAACAAGACCTTGAAGGTCAGATCGGTTTCGGGTGCGATCAGCGAATCGCGATACCCTTTGGGATAGCCTCTCAATTCGACCGGCAGCGGAGAGCCGGTTATTTCCTGCACATCGATCGACACAAACGGGTCGAAGTCATTTTCGGGGAACATGGTTACCTTGCCGGTGCTGACCGGCATTCCTTCGGTGGCGCAACCTTCCACGGCAGCAGTGGGATAACTTCTGCCGGGGTGGCCGCTGGATTGTTCTACAACCAGGCGATAAGTGGCGCCATTAGCCGGAACGCGCACCATTTGTTCTTCTTTAGCATTCAACAAGACGTCGAATTGGCGGAGTAAAATAGCATCCTGGATAACGATCGAGCGCTTGGAGGATTTCATATCTCCCGTGCCTTCGTTCCGAATCCGGAATGTCACCGAATCCCCTTCGCAATTCCCGCGGACGCTCAAGCTGGCGCCATCCCAGTTGGGGTCGGGCTGCAAGCAGCTCACATCGGGGAAGATATGCGCCGATACCAGGGCCGCTTGACCTTCCGCAATCCCGGTACAGGCCATTTTAGCGCGTACCAGGAACGACCCGCAAGCCGTTGCCGGAATAGAACCCAGTTGGAACCGGTAGGCGCCGTTGGACTGGACCGCATGCGGCAGCGTCGCGCTTATAAACGTGATTTTAGGGTCCAGGGCAAGATCCACATACGCATTCTCCGCCTGGCCCGTTCCGATGTTGCAGTAGTTCACCGTATACTCCAAATCCTGGCACGGAGCAAGGAAGGGAGTAGCCACGCCCACCTCGAGGAATGGGCAAACAATTCCGGGCTTCATCGGAAAATCCACCCGAACGGAATCGTAGAACCCTGGGAAGCTGATCGTAACCCCCTGAGGGATGCACGCGTCCCAATAAAGGTTTAGCGGCAGGGCACGGACATTAAACCTGCCGGAATCTACCGGAATGTGGTAAAAGCCGTTTTTATCCGTGGTGGAGTAAAAGACCTTCCCCTGTCCTTCCGCCTGAACCAGCCAACCCTTTAGCGGCTGTTCGTTGGCGTCGTTATCGCAACCACTGTCCTGATCGAGGAAAACGCGCCCCGTGATCGCGTTGGAGATCAGGTTGCCGTCGCCATCGGTTTTAACCAGAATGAGGTCGTTAAAGGACGTCAGCACCTGGGCGTTGTACCCGGTAAGCACATAGCCGCCGTCCGCAGTGGCCCGGATATCCCTGGCTTCTTCTGCCGCTTCCGGGTCTCCCAGGTGTTTTTGCCAAAGGATTTGCCCTTCAGCAGAAAGTTTGGCGATAAAGATGTCGACATTGACCATGCCGATCACTTTCAACCCGGTGAGGACGAGGCTGCCGTCAGTCAGTTCGGCGATGGCATTGGCTTCTTCTTCCACTCCAGCCTCTCCCACGGTCTGTTCCCATAGTAAGTTGCCGCTAAGGTCAAATTTGGCGACAAAGGCATCGGGGTTGTCGTTATAGAGCCCTGCGAGAACCAGGTCGCCCGATTTGGTGACCAGGAGATCCCGGACTTCTTCCCGAAAAGCGTTTCCAATGCGGCGGTCCCATAGGGATTTGCCGGCGGTATCCAGGCGGTACAGGACGATGTCGTTGTCAAACCCTTTTTCGTTCCGGGAATTCCCGGCAAGGGCCAGGCCTGATTTCCCGGGAAGCACCGCGATGGCGGCGCCTACGTCGGCGCGGGGGGTACCGTAAGATTTCGACCACCGCACATTGCCGTCGGGATCAAACCGGACGAGCAGCATATCTTCGTCTTCGTTCGCATTTTTAATGGAGCCTGCCACCAGGAAGCTGCCATCCGAATCGATAGCTGCTCCGCTTGCGCGTTCGGCGAGAGAGGCGCCAAACTGTTTGCTCCAAATCTTGCGGCCTTTCCGGTCGATTTTAAGTAAAAAGATATTTTCGTTCTCCCCTACGTTGTTAATGATGTTGCCGACGATAAGGAAATTGCCGTCCGAAGTGGGCAAGATAGCGCGCGCTTGCTCCTGAAAGCCCTCGTCGAAGTAAGTAGACCAAAGCAACGTCCCGTCGATATCGGTACGGAGGACAAAAATATCCTGATCGTTGTTGTTCCCAAACGACTCGCCAAAGCCAACCACGAGAAAGCCCTGGTCTTCGGTTTGGAGCACCGCCCAGCCCTCGTCTGTTTTTTCAGCGCCAAAGTTGAATTGCCAGCCTTGAGCGGACAACCCGGAAAAAGAGGACAGAAAAACCATCACCAGCAATACCCCTCCCCGCACCCTGTGGAGGATGCCCCTATAAGAGAAAGGAGCTGGTCTGTTTTTCATGAGCGCTATTTTTGGTGCTACATTCATTAATACGTTACAAAAATGCATTGAATGCCGTCCTGATTCAAAGACAAAAAAACAGGTTTGTTGAAAAAAATATCCATACATTGGATTTGATATTTTAATGAAAAACGTTTTCAATATTTAGTTTTCAATACGTTTTAATACCTCCAAATAACATACTTTGTTGAAAAAAAACTTTGCCTTTAATGCAAAATAGTCAGCTAATACACCTATTTCGTTCGCTGAATAAAAAGGAAACCCGGGAATTGAGAAAGTGGCTTCTCTCGCCTTTCCACAATCAGCGGGAGGATGTGCTTCTGCTTTTCGACTACTTCCAGGAGAAAGATCACCTGAATAACGATTCAAAACTGAAAAAAAGAGCTGGTCTTCCAAAAAATATTCCCCGGCGAACCCTATGACGATGCCCGGATGCGGCAAACCATCCACTTTTTACAGAAATGTATGGAGGATTTCCTCGCCTACAAGGAATTCCAGGAGGAGCCTACGCGGCGCGAGCTGCTGCTCGCCGAAGGTTACCGGAGAAGAAACCTGGACCGGCTACTCGAAAAAGCCCTGAAGGGGTTAAACGAAAGCCAGGATCAAAGCCGGGTCAAGGACGAAGGCTTCCTGCAGGCCAACTTCCTGATCCAATCGCTGGAATACAAGTACATTTCAGAGAAAAAACGGACTCCCGATACGAACCTGCAGGCCTATTCCGATGCCCTCGACTTGTATTTTATCGCCGGCAAGCTCCGGCTCGCATCCCTGATCACAGCGGTCCAGAAAATCTATACGCAGGACATCCAGGTCGGATTACTGGAGGAAGCGCTGAACTACGTCGAGGCGAAAGGCTTGCCAGAACTCCCTGCTATCCGCATCTACTACTATGTCTATAAGACCCTGAGCGATCCCTCCAACGAAGCCTATTTTTTCAGCTTAAAGGACACGATCTTTCAGTACGACCATTTTTTCACCCCGGAAGAGCAGCGGGATATCCTCCTGCTGGCAGTAAACTATTGTATTGCCAAGATGAATACCGGCGTTTCCCGGTTCATCGGAGAAGCCTTTGACCTGTACAAACGGGGGATAGAAAACGGAGCGCTCCTGGACAAAGGGGTACTGAACCACCTGACGTTCATCAACATCATCACCAACGGCATCACCTTAAAACAATTTGAGTGGGTCCGGCAATTCATCGAGAACTACCAACAGTATTTGGCCCCACAGTACCGGGAGAATTTTGTCCATTTTCCCTCGCCAAACTCCACTTCGAAAAACGGGAGTACCAGCAAGCCCAGCGTTTTCTGATGCAATTCGACTACGACGATATCTTGTTCAACCTCATCGCCAAGTCCATGCTGATCAAGATATACTACGAAGAAGGCGAGTTTTCCGCTCTGGATTCGCTTCTGGAGAGCTTGCGCACCTACATCAGCCGGAAAAAGACCATCGCTTATCAAAAAAACATCTACAACAACCTCATCCGGTTTACCAAACGCCTGGTGCGCCTTAACCCCTACGACCGGGAGCAAAAGGATAAACTGCGCAAAGAGATCGAAGCCGCCAATCCGCTTCTCGAGCGCAAATGGCTTCTGGAGCAGTTGGAGGCCATTTAGGCTCTTTAACCGGGCGGGGTGCATGCGGGGGGGGTAGCCGCCTGTCGTCCGGCGCCTTCATCGCTCTTGTCGCCCTGTTTGATCCGGGATTTAGAAAAGAGAATCAAAAAAAATCACGCCGGCCTGCTTATCTTTCGAGCCGGTAAAGGAAAATCGCACGGTATGCAAATCCAAGAGGTTAAAAGCCCCAAAGCCTGGGCGCAATTTTTCAAGGTTACCCAGCGGGTGTACCAGGGCGATCCCAACTGGATTGCCCCGCTTGAGATGGATCTCCGGACCATTTTTAATCCGGAAAAAAACGTGGCGTGGAACAACGGCGTTGCCCGGTGTTTTGTGCTTCTGGACGAACAGGGCAAACCCGCCGGAAGGATCGCCGCGTTTATGGACCGGGAGGCCAACAAACTCCAACCCCACCCTATAGGCGGCATAGGCTTTTTCGAGTGCATCCCCAACCCGGAGTACGCCCATGCCCTGTTCCGGGAAGCGGAGCAGTTTCTGCGGGCCGAAGGAGCGAAAATCATCGAAGGGCCGGTCAACTTCGGCGAACGGGATAAATACTGGGGGCTTTTGGTCAAAGGGTTTGAGCCCCCTTTATACATGGAAAACTACAACCCGGCGTATTATGAGGCCTATTTTCTCCAGGAAGGGTTTATCCCGTTCGAGCAGATCCTCACCTACGCCGGAGCGTCCAAGAATATTCCTTTCGAACGCCTGGCTGCAGTTGCCAAACGCCTGAAAGAACGCCAGCCCATGTATGTCGAAGGCTTGGATTACCGTCATTTGGACAAGTTTGCCAACGACTTTGCGGAAGTGTACAACGCCTCGTTTTCGGTTTTCGACCACTTTCACCCGGTAAGCCCGGAACTGGTTCGCAACATGATGCTCCAGGCCAAGCCTATTGCAGACCCCCACATTGCGGCGCTTGCGTATTACGATAAAAAGCCCGCCGGGTTCATTGCCCTGTATCCGGATATCAACCCCTTGCTAAAGCACGCCAAGGGCAAATTAACCCCCTGGAACCTGCTGGTTTTTCTGGCCAAAAAGGCGTTCAAAAAAACGTATAACGCCAAAGGGATGGGGTTTGGCATTCACCCCGAGTTCCAGTCCAAGGGTATTTTTGCGCTCCTGATGGAATACCTGGCCAGCGCGCGCAACAAGGTGCGCTATCCCTATATGTACCTCGCGGGGATTCGGGCGCACAATTATGAGATCCGCAGCGTCTATTCGAAGCTGAACGTGGAAGTCAACCGCGTCCATGTCATGTTCCGGAAACCTCTGGAGGAAGGACTACTGATCAAGCCGTTTCCATTTATGGAGGAAGACGAGGAGATGGCGTAAAGGGAAAAAAGCCCGGCTACTTTCGTTTTCTCAAATCGTCGAGGTAACGTTCCAGTTCACTCTCGTCGTAGATCAGTACCTCGCGGGGTTTGCTGCCTTCGCTGGGGCCGACGATCCCCATGGCTTCAAGCTGGTCCATGATCCGGCCGGCGCGGTTGTAGCCCAGTTTGAGGCGGCGCTGGATCATGGAGGTCGATCCGTGCTGGTTTTGAACGATGAGGCGGGCGGCGTCTTCAAAAAACTCATCGAGGTCGGAATATTTGAGATCAACAGCGCCGGGGAGGTCATCTTCGCCGTGAAATTCAGGCAGGAAGTATGGTTCTGGGTAACCAGGCTGTTTGGCGATAAAATCCACCACGTGTTCTACCTCCGGCGTGTCGATGAACGCGCCTTGCAGGCGGATCGTTTCTCCTCCGATCGACAGCAGCATGTCGCCCCGGCCAATCAGCTGATCGGCGCCTCCGCCGTCGAGGATCGTTCTGGAGTCTACCTTGGAGCTTACCTTATAAGCGATCCGGGCAGGGAAGTTGGCTTTGATGATACCAGTGATAATATTGACCGAAGGGCGTTGAGTGGCTAGTACCAAATGGATACCCACCGCTCTGGAAAGCTGAGCCAGGCGGCCGATTGGCAGTTCGACCTCTTTTCCTGCCGTCATGATCAGGTCGGCAAACTCGTCGATCACCAGAACGATAAACGGCAGGAAGCGGTGTCCTTTATTCGGATTCAGGCGGCGCTCCACAAATTTGTCGTTGTACTCCCGGATATTGCGGGCAGAAGCCTTTTTGAGCAGATCGTAGCGGCTATCCATCTCAATGCACAGCGAATTGAGGGTATGGATAACCTTGGTCGTATCGGTAATAATGGGCTCGTCCTGGTTTGGAAGAAAAGCGAGAAAATGGTGCTCCAGCGTGCTGTACGGCGATAATTCCACCTTCTTGGGGTCGACGAGAACGAGTTTTACCTGAGAGGGGTGCTTTTTGTAGAGGATAGACATCAGGATAGCGTTGATCCCGACCGACTTTCCCTGGCCCGTAGCCCCTGCCACCAGCAGGTGGGGCATTTTGGTGAGATCGGCGACAAACACCTCGTTGGTGATCGTTTTTCCCAACACGATCGGCAGGTCCATTTTCGCCCGTTTAAATTTGTCGGACATCAGGACTTCCTTCATGGAGACCACCTGTTTTTTCTTGTTTGGCACCTCGATACCGATAGTTCCTTTGCCGGGGATCGGAGCGATAATCCGGATACCCAGGGCAGCCAAGCTGAGGGCGATGTCGTCTTCCAGGTTTTTGATGCGGGAGATCCGGACGCCCGGAGCGGGCACGATTTCGTACAGCGTCACCGTAGGGCCGATGGTGGCGCGGATCTTGGTGATCTCAATTTTGTAATGGAGGAGGGTTTCAATAATTTGGTCCTTATGCGTCTCCAGTTCTTCGCGGTCGATTTCCACCTTTTGGTCGGAGTAATCGTTGAGCAAAGCCACTACCGGATATTCATACGAGGAAAGCTCCAGCGTCGGATCGTAGGGTTCGCTGAAATGTTCTTCTTCGGCGCCGATCGCCGACACCCCTGCAACAGGAGGCAGAACGGGCTTATCCAGGGTTGGGCCGGGCGGAGGAGCGGAAATTTCCAGCTCGGCATTGGGCCCCAGCGGGGGAAGCCCCCGGATGACCTGGGCGTCTTTGACCAGATCGAAAGACAGCTGGCTGCCGCCTTCCCCATCGCCTTTGATGGCTTTATCCTGCGGGTCTGCCGGAACCCGTTTTGGCCGCAGCAGCACGCCTTCGTCTTCGAGGCGTTGGGTAGGGCGCTTTCGCACGACCCAACGGCCATGCAGGAGATCGTCCACAGCGCCTTTGAGTTCATCCCAGGCCTGGGCTGGCGTGAGGTCGGTAAAACTGGGGTTGCGGAACCAGATCAACATCCCGGCCAGAATCGCGAGGAAAAAGACAATCATCCCAGCCGCGCCCACGAACCGGTATAGCCACTGGTTAATCATTTCCCCTACGCCCCCACCCCAGGAAAAGGCAGCGCCTGGAAAAAGGAATTCCAACAGAACAGCCAGGGAAAGCATGATCACCAGCGCATAGCGAATGCGGAGCCAATAAACCGACAAGGGAGCGCGGCGGATAAATCCAAAGCCGAGCAACACCATTATATAGATGATCAAATACGAGGGAAGGCCAAAAAGGTAGTAAAAGAAAAAGTTGGAGACGATCGCGCCCAGGCGGCCCAGCCAGTTGGCCATTTCAAAATCGCTCCGGAGCAACAGCTCCCAGGAGAACCGAATCACCCGGTCCTGGTCAACCCGCCAGGTAAACAGGTAAGAGGTGAACGCGATGAAAAAGTAAAACGCGAAAAAGAGAAATACGACGCCTACCAGCTTGGGAATCCGTTCATCGTTGATATCCAGTTTCAATGCGAGTTGGGCGCGTTTTCTCCTCCCTTTGGCTGCCATGAATGAAAGGTTTCATAATCGTGTAATCCGGGAAAATAAGCAAATTCCACAGAATAAAAACAAAACTGCACATTTCTACCCACCTGAACAAAAAAAACACGAAAAGAATTTTCCTACAAAAAATTGTCCAATTATTTGTTTTATTCAATTATTTGTTTGACATTAGCGCAATGATTAGACCATTTGATTATTTGTCAGCCAAAAATTTTCCGTTATGATACGCGATGACCGGATGCAACTCAACGAAAGGTTTCGCAAAGTGTTCAACCTGCTGGTGGAACGCGGGGATATCGTCCCCAACGACCGCGGAGGGAAAGGGATTGGGGATTTTGCCGAAAAGATCCTGGGAAACCGCTCCTACGGCCATATCGTCCGCGCGTTCCTCAACGAAGACGACAAACGGTGCATCGATTACCGCCATGCCCGCATTTTATGCAGGGAATATGGCGTGAACGAAAGCTATTTAATCGACGGAATCGGCGCCCCTTTTGGATTTGATCTCCCCAAACCTGCGCATGCGCTTGAGCCCGTCCATCTGTACCGCCGAAACAACATTTTGTTTACCACCACCGAGGCGTTTGCCGGCCCCACCGTCGAATTGGGTGGCTTTGCCACGGAAGACCACGAATACTTCAATATCCCCGGCCTGAGCGGCGGCGGTATGGTCGCCTTCCCTATCCACGGGAATAGTATGGAGCCGGTTATTCAGGACGGCGACATGGTGATCTGCCGAGAACTCCAAAGCCTGCACGAAATACGGGACAACAAGATCTACGCCGTCAAAAACAACGGATCCATCTGGGTTAAATACGTCAAAAAAATCACCGATAAAAACAATCGGGTGGTTCGGCTAAAGCTGATCTCTGCCAACCACCTCGAACACGATCCGTTTACCGAAGAGGTGAACGAGTATACCCGCCTGTACCAGGTAGTTCGGAAAATAACCGAACTGGAATAACGCCGTCTATTCTTTTCTCTGTAGTATAGTTCCTGCTTTCCAGGGGCTGTCTCAAAAAGCATCCATAGTTGCTCTCTGGAACGCTATGCCCTGCTTTTTGAAACAGCCCCTTTTTTTGATTGTCATTTAGCCCATCGCTGCCGCATGGCTTCGTACAACATGATCCCCGCAGCAACCGACACATTCAGCGAATCCGTCACCCCTTTCTGAGGAATCAGAAACGTCCGGTCGGCAGCCTTTCGAACCGGAGCGCTAATTCCCTCGCCTTCCGATCCAAGGACCAGCGCTGTTGGACCAACCAGATCCAGATCAAACAGGTACCGGTCCGCTTCCAGATCGCTGGCCATCACCTGCACGCCCGATAACCGCAAATAGTCCAGTGCGACGACCAGGCTGGATTCCCGGCACACAGGGATATGGCTTAATGCCCCTGCAGAAACCTTCATCGCCTCTGCGTTGATCCAGGCCGTGCGCTTGCGCGGAACGATCAGGCCGTGTGCCCCGCAAACTTCCGCAGTCCGCGCAATGGCCCCAAAATTCCGGACGTCGGTAATGCCGTCCATCACCACAAAGAGCGGGGTTTCTCCCTTTTCAAATACTCCGGGAAGTACCTCCTCCAGCCGCTGAAAAGCGATGGGGGCAATGAATGCAAGCACGCCCTGGTGGTTTCCCTGCACCCATTTTCCGAACCGTTCCCGCGGGCTTACCACCATCGGGATCTGCCGTTCCTTGCACAATGCCCGGATCTCTTTTTCATATTCTCCGCGTAGGCCTTGCTGCAACATCACCTTATCTACGGAAATCCCAGCCCGGATGGCATCCGCTACCGGATGGCGCCCGTAAATGATCTCTTTACCCGTTTGCGACTGTTCGTTCATTCCTTCTTCCGCTTGTTTCTTTATATACCCGCGCTATAAAAGCGATTTAAACTAAAAATGTAATTCCTACGCCAAAAATCCAGGTCTTTTTTCTCTACTTTTCCTCCCCGTTTAAGTTATGATAGGAAGCGCCGGGGTCCTCCGCCTTTTGCAAGCCCGGCCTCAGAAACTCGTTCAAATGTACACAAAATACCTTCGTTCCTCATGCTGCGTCTAACCTTCCTCCTTTTTAGCCTTTCGATCTGGTCGGTCTCCTCTTCCTTTGCCCAACCTGCTTCGATTCCCGAACCGGCACTTGCCTTTCTCCATCAGATCCAAACCCGGTGGAACCTGACCGGCGGCGACCTGGCGGACCTTGTCGTTTCGGACCGCTACACCAGCGGCCATAACGGGACGGAGCATATCTACCTGCAGCAACGGATCGCGGGCATCCCTATTATCCATGCAGTTACCGGAATCCATCTCGATGCCCGAGGCAACGTCGTTCACGCCGAAAACCGCTTCTGGCCCCAGCTTTCCCGCCGGATCAATACCTCCGAAGAAGCCTTTAGCGCCGGATCTGCCCTGAAACAAACGGCTGAGGCCATGGGCCTCCCCATGGCCCGTATCCCCGTGCTTCCAAGGCGCCGGGATGGCCAGCCCACGACCTATACGGATGCTCAAGTATCCAGAATGCCTATTCCTGTCGAATTGGTCTACCTGCCCATGCCCGACAGCAGCCTTCGCCTGGCTTGGCAAACGGGAATCTACGACCCCCGGAATCCGGATTACTGGGTCACCTTCGTCGACGCCGTTAGCGGGGAAATCCTCGATCGCTTCAATCGGACCATTTACTGCCATTTCGGATCCGGCAACCCCCAGCACGACGCCTGCAACGACCCGATGCACAAAACCCACGGGCAGCAACATTCCTTTGCACTGGCGGGCCCCTCTCCCCTCCTGGCCGGAGATCAGGCCGTTTACCAGGTTTTCCCGCTGCCGGTGGAAAGCCCGATTCACGGAAAACAGGAGATGCTCGTCAACCCTGCCGATCCGATCGCTTCTCCTTTTGGCTGGCACGATACCAACGGCCTCCAGGGGCCGGAATTTTTCATCACCCGGGGCAACAACGTATTTGCCTACCTGGATCGCGACGACGACGACGCGAGCGACGGGGCTGAACCCGACGGAGGGCCTGAACTCATCTTCGATTTTTCCTACTCCGAAACCATGGAGCCGCTCGATCTTCCCAAACCCTCCATGACCCAGCTTTTCTATACCAATAACGTCATGCACGACCTGGCCTATCACTACGGATTCACGGAAGCGGCCGGGAATTTCCAGGTCAATAACTACCAGAAAGGCGGAAAGGAACAGGATGCCGTATTGGCCCAAGCCCAGGATGGCGGCGGCGTCAACAACGCCAACTTCCTCACCTTGCCCGACGGCGACCCGGGCGCTATGCAAATGTATTTCTGGACGCCAAGCAACGCCGAGTATCTGCAAATCATCTCCCCAGCATCCCTTTCCGGATCCCGGCGAACTGGCGCCGCTTCGTTTGGACCGCTGATCTCTTCCAAGCCTACGGTGGGCAAGGTCGTCCCCGTTATCGATAGCGCCGGCGTCAATCTGGCTTGCAGTTATATCCTCAACTCCGGGGCAATCCGCGGAAACATCGCCCTGATTACCAGAGGGTCCTGTACGTTTAAAAACAAGGTGCTGCAAGCGGAAAAAGCAGGCGCAATCGGGGTGATCATTGCAAATAATGAAGACCAGATCATGACTATGGGAGGCGATACCAAAGCGCCCAACCCTGCCATTCCTGCTGTTCTGATTCGCTCTTCCGACGCGGCGCGGATCCTGCAGGAGATCAACCGGGGAATCACCGTGACAGCAAACATAGCGTATCAGGGGCAAGGACCTGCCCTACGGGACGGAAGCTTCGACAACGGCGTCGTGGCCCATGAGTACGCCCATGGGATCTCGAACCGGCTAACTGGAGGCCCTTCCAAGGCGGATTGCCTGTTCAACGACGAAGGCATGGGAGAAGGCTGGAGCGATTTTTTTGCGCTCGCAACCACCGTTCTTACCGGCCAAACCGGCGCCGAAGCCCGGGGCGTGGGAAATTATTCGGTTCGACTGGGTGTCCAGGGCCCTGGTATCCGCCGGAAGCCTTATTCCACTGATTTTTCCATCAATAACCAGGTGTACAACGATATCATCGGCACCCGGTTAGCCACAGCGACGACGCGCGTTCCGCACCCCGTCGGGGAAATCTGGGCCGCTACGCTTTGGGATCTGTACTGGGCGCTGTCCGACCGGTATGGCTGGGATCCCGACATGTTTCGCGGCAAGGGGGGGAACAATCTGGCGATCCAACTCGTGATGGACGGAATGAAACTCCAGCCCTGCAATCCAGGGTTCATCGACGGGCGGGATGCCATCTTGAAAGCAGACTTAATCAACAACCAGGGCGCTAACCAATGCCTGATCTGGGAAGTGTTTGCCCGCCGCGGATTGGGTTGGAGCGCCGACCAGGGAAACATCAACGATCGAAACGATGGGATTCAGGCGTTTGACGCCCCCCCTGCCTGCCAGGAAACACTGGTTCTGGAAAAAAAATCCACCCCGCTGATCCTTCCCGGAGAACGCATCGACGTCGAGCTCACCGTCTCGAACTACAAGAAAAGCAAGGCAACCAATACCGTCATAGAAGACCCTGTACCGGCCAACGCCACCTTTGTTGCTTACTCTGCCCGGGGCGCTTTGCAAATAGACCAGCAAAAGGGCATCCTGTTTTTTGATCTGGGGGAACTGGCGCCTGGAGAAACCAAAACCGTTCGATACCAATTGAAATCGGATGACGCCCTGGCGTCTTCTCAGCGATTCAAAGAAGATTTTGAGTCGGAAAGCTTTCTTTGGCGTACGTCCGCGTTGAAGGGCGAAGCTACCTGGGAACGAAGCAATATCAGTGCCGGAGACGGCAGCCGGAGCTGGAATATCCCTTCCAGCTCAAAAGAAAACCACCATACGCTGGAACTCACGGAACCGCTCCAAATTAGCGGATCCAAGCCTGTACTCCGCTTTTTCCATCAATATACCACGGAGACCACCTACGATGGAGGGGTGGTGGAGGTTTCCCTCAATGAAGGCATCACCTGGAGCCCTATTCCCGATTCGTTGATATTCCGCATGCCGTACGCTCGCCCGCTCTACAACAATGCCTTTGGCGTTGCCACCCAAAACGGGTTTTCGGGCCAGAGCCCTTCCGGTTTTCAGGCAAGTTATGCCGATATGCGCCCGTATGCCGGCAAATCCATTCGCCTGCGTTTCCGCTTTGCGACCAATGAAGATGCTCCGGGCCGGGGATCTTCCTTCCTCCCAGGGTGGTATATCGACGAAGTGGAGCTTTTCGATGCCTTCCATTACGCTTCGCCGGCATGCGTTCTGAGCAGTGAAGGGGAAATGGTTTGCGCGCAGACTGCCGGTTGGGGAAGCATTGTTGAACCTTCGGTATTTACAGGATTGGAAACAGACCCTCTGGGCGCCCCTGCGGTCCATATCTTTCCCAATCCCGCCTCGGATTGGGTTTCCGTTCAGTTGGACCACATAGCGCTGGAATCCCTGGAACTCCTTGCCGCAGATGGCCGGAGCGTCGCTCAGTACGATCCGTCATTGTTTGGGGGCAACGGGCAGGCGGCGATCCCGGTCAAGAGCTTTCCCGCAGGAGTATATTTTCTCCGGGTCCGTAGTTCCAAAGGCAGCAGTGTGCACAAGCTCGTTATCGGGAAGTAATACTCAGCGGAAAAAACGTTGGCAGTCCCTCACTTTTTGTCTGAGCAAGGGGCTGCACCGGTAGCGATCTTCGTGGTATTCTTCAAAAAGCGTGTCCAATATCCGGACGCACCTCGAAAGGCCAATCGCATCCGCCCAGGCCAGAAGGCCCCGGGGATAATTTACGCCCTTGGTCATCGCCAGATCGACGTCTTCCGGGGTAGCAATGCCCCAATAGACGGCATCCGCCGCTTCGTTGATGAGCATCATCAATACGCGCTCAAAAAGGATTTTCCCTAAGCCCTGATCTTTTCGGGGAACGAGGGGTTGGGCCAAATCGCTATAATCGTAAAACCCCTTTCCGGTTTTTCGCCCGAGCTGCCCTGCGTCGACCAACCGCTTCTGGGTATGCGACGGCCGGTATCTGGGATCAAAATAACAGGCCTGAAATACGCTTTCCGTCACGGCATAGTTCACGTCGTTTCCGATATAATCCATCAGGGCAAAAGGCCCCATCCGGAAGCCCCCGATCTCGGTCATGGCCCAATCGATCGTAGCCGTATCGGCCAGCCCTTCGTCCAATATCCGAAGCGATTCGCCATAATACGGCCTTGCAACCCGGTTGACGATAAACCCCGGGGTGTCCCTGGCTACTACGGGGGTTTTGCCCCATTGCCTTACCAGCGCTTCGGCGAACGCCACATATTGCGGCGCAGTTTGAAGGGCCGGAATGACTTCCACCAGCTCCAGAACCGGGGCGGGATTAAAAAAATGGAGTCCCAGCACCCGCTCCGGGCGCTGCGTGCACCCTCCGGCAATGGCGGACACGGACAGCGAAGAGGTATTGGTCGCCAGAATGCAGTCCGGAGAAACGACCATTTCCAGTTGGGCAACGAGGCGCCGTTTCACCTCCAGCCGTTCCACCACCGCTTCGACCACCAATCCCGCGTGGCGCAGTTCCTCCAGGTCGTTCACCAGGCGCATTCTAGCCAGAATTTCTCCTGCCTGCTCCGGGGTAAGTTTGCCTTTGTCTGCCAAACGCGTAAGCCCTCTTTGGAGGTCCTGTTCTGCCCGTTTTAGCGCGTCGGGGTCCACGTCCCAGAGGGCAACCGGGTGGCCCGCGCTGGCGGCGACCTGCGCGATTCCTGTTCCCATTGCCCCACAACCGACAATACCAATTTCCATGTATTCCAATTTTCGGATAAAAGTAACCCAATGCTCCAGTTCATCCAAAGGAACTTCCTGGTGCGTTGCGGCTTAAGTCAAAGAAGCGATGGGATGAATACCCGGCAAGCCGGTGTATTTGGGGTATAATTATGGGGCTTTGCCGAAATCGTTTATTTTTGTGAAAATGCATACGCCATGCGGCAATTGATCGATTATTTATTCAGCGGAACGGACGACCCCCAATACGTTTCCATCATCAAATGGCTTTGGAGGATTGTTTTTGGCGGCTTTGCCGCTGCCCTTTTGCTGTTTTTCGGGCTTTCCTTTAGCAACCTCCCTTCGGTTCAACAGCTTGAAAACCCCAAAAGCGAGCTGGCTTCCGAAGTCTTTGCAGCAAGTGGCGAGGTGTTGGGCCGTTATTACACCGAAAACCGGGTTCCGGTGCAATTCGACGAGCTGTCCCCCTATTTAGTCCAGGCCTTGATTGCTACCGAAGACGTTCGGTACTACCAGCATTCCGGGATTGACTTCAAAGCGCTGGGCCGGGTGCTTTTCAAAACGGTCTTATTGCAAAAAGAAAGCTCGGGCGGCGCCAGCACCATCACCCAACAGTTGGCCAAACTCCTTTTTACGGGTAAAAGAGCTTCCAATAAGTTCGTTCGGGTCCTTCAAAAGTTAAAAGAATGGATCATCGCTGTTCGGCTCGAACGAAAGTACACCAAAGATGAGATCCTGTCCCTGTATCTGAACAAATACGACTTCATCAATGGTGCGCAGGGGATTAAGCTGGCATCGGAGATTTATTTCAACAAATCCCAGGACAGCCTGCAAATACAGGAAGCGGCCACGTTGATCGGTATGCTCAAAAACTCTTCGCTGTACAACCCCCTCCGCAGGCCCGAGCTGGTACTCAAACGCCGGGAAGTGGTTCTGAAACAAATGGTCAAAGCAGGCGCTCTCAGCAGTGCCGAATACGATGACCTGAGGCAAAAACCCTTGGGGATTCGTTTTTCTCCCAGAACGTTCCTCGATGGGAATGCGACCTATTTTCGCAGCGAATTAGCCAAAGATATCAAGGACATCCTGAGCAGGGAGGAAAACCTGAAATCGGATGGAACCATGTACGACATTTATCGCGACGGATTGCGGATATACACCTCCATCGACGCCGAAATGCAGCGGATTGCCGAATCCGTCATGCTGGAACACATGGCGAAAACCCAGGAAATCTTCTTCAAGGAATGGAAAGGCCTCGATCCATGGAAATACCGCACCCGGTCGGATCACGAGGTGCCGCTGACTACCCGGGAACAGGAACTCCAACGCGTCATCCGGGAAACCGAACGCTACCAGGTGCTCCGCGAGCGCTACCTGGGGCCGGTATTATCCGTACTCCAGAATGAGTTTCCCGATGTTGCCTGGAGCACAAACGATAGGGAAATCCAACTGACCATGCGGGAAAACGCCAGACCGGGTTATCTGGACAGCCTGGAGAAAGCGCGGATTCTCACGTCCCGCACCGCCAGCAGGCTTCGGAGGGTCGAGCGCAGTTCGGTCTTTCCCCAGTTAAAAACGACCTGGGAGCGCCTCCAGGAAGAGACCATGCGGGAGTTCCGAACTCCCGTTTCCATGCGGGTATTTGCGTATAACGAGGGAAATGGAAAAGGACACGGTTATGTCGCCGCTGGACTCGATCAAATACCACCGGATGTTTTTGCAAACGGGTATGCTGGCGGTTGACCCGCGCACCGGATATATCAAAGCCTGGGTTGGCGGAGTTAATTATAAATATTTCAAATACGATCACGTTCGCACGAACCGGCAGGTTGGGTCCTCCTTCAAGCCCTTTGTCTATGCGACCGCTATTGCCCAGCAAGGGATTTCTCCCTGCTTCAAGGTTTGGGATATGCCTCAGACGATTGAAGTGGGAGAGGGCAGTTTTGGCCTTATCACCCCCTGGACTCCCAAGAACTTCGGAGAAAGCTACTCCAACCGGCAGGTGACGTTATTCGAAGGATTAAAAAATTCGAAGAACACCGTATCGGTGTATCTGATGAAACAACTTGGAGATACGGAGCCCGTTCGGGCGCTGATCCACGAAATGGGTATCGACAGCAGCGCGCGTTACCCCAATGGCCGGCTCAAAGTACCTCAGTCGCCTTCGATTTGTTTGGGCTCTACGGACTTGACCGTGATGGAAATGACCGGCGCCTATACGACCTTTGCCAATAACGGAATCTATAACCGGCCTAATACGATTCTGCGGATCGAAGACAAAAACGGACGGATCATTTACGAAGGAATTCAGGAGGAAAAACGGGCACTGCAGCCGAATGCCAATTAAGTTATGGTAGACATGCTCCGCTACTCCGCCGCCGTTGGGGGCGTACGTAGCGAGGTAGGCGGAAAAACCGGCACGACCAACGACAATGTCGACGGGTGGTTTATGGGCATAACGCCCAGTTTGGTCGTCGGCACCTGGGTTGGGGGCGAAGACCGCTGGATCGTTTTCCGGTCTTCGGGAATGGGGCAAGGGGCGCGGATGGCCAAGCCTTTCTTCGCAGAATTTCTCAAGCGCATCGAACGTTCTTCGCTGGTCGATTACGACCCTGAAGCCCGGTTTTTCCGGCCTCCCGGCGATCTGGGAATCGAACTGGATTGCAGCAAATACCAGGGCGGGGCCCCCAGTATGGAAGGGCAATTCGACGAGGAGGAATCTATGTTCGGAGATGAAATCCGGCAAGACCCTTCCATCCGGCAACATTAACATACGGTCATCAAAAAATTAACCGAAATGATCAAACCCGGGGTTTGGCTGGCAGTAGGAATTAGCCTTGCGCTTAGCTCCTGCATCCCTCCCCAAAAAGAGAAAATCCTTACGGAGATCAGGACAGATGTGCTCAACGACCCTGAATATCAGCGTATCTATAATCTTCAGGACCAGCTTCTTTCGGATAGTTTATATCCTTACCTGCGGCATACCGACCCTACCTACCGGCTGGCAGCGGCTAATGCATTTGCTTCCCTGCGGGATAGCAGCGCCGTCGACTCGCTAGCCCGGGTGCTCGGAGATCCTGTTGGAGCGGTTCGGGAAGCGGCAGCGTACGCGTTGGGGCAAATCGGGTCTGCAAAAGCCGAACCGCATCTGATCGAAGCTTTCGATCCCTACGATAGCCTGGGGCTTGCTACTCAGGTGAACGCCGCTATTTTGGAGGCTTTGGGGAAATGCGGTTCAGCGGCTACGCTGGAGCAAATGAGCAGCGTGGTCACCTATCGCAACACCGACACCTTGTTGCTTCTTGGGCAAGCCCGGGGAATTTACCGGTTCGGGCTTCGGGGGATCCTTTCGGAGCGCGGTACCAAACGCATGGTCGATCTCGCGGTCCAACCAGCGTACCCGGCTTCTGCGCGACTTATGGCGGCCAATTATTTGGCCCGGGCCGCCAAGATACCACTCGACACCTTTGCCGGCCCGCTCGCCCAATCGGCCCCAACCGAACCCGATCCGTGGATCCGCATGGCGCTGGCTACGGCCCTTGGCAAAGTCAAACGTCCCGTTGCCATCGACACCCTGGTTTCCTGGTACGCCAAAGAAACCGACTACCGGGTAAAAGTTAACCTCATCCGGGCCTTTGCCAACTTTGACTATACCCGAAGCAGGGACCTGATCATTGCCTCTTTGAAAGACCCCCAGTTGCATGTAGCAAACAGGGCAGCCCAGTTTTTCCTGGAATACGGACAGCCCAACGATGCCATGGCCTATTGGCGTCTCTCCCGAGACACCCTGCTTAGCGCTCCCATCAAGGCGGCTTTACTGGGGGCTGCCCAACGGCATTTGCCTGCTTACTTCCAGGAATCCCGGGGCGCCATCAACCAGGACAACCGGGTCCGGTTTGAGCTGGCACAAAAACCATACAACAAAGCGGCCTACCTGCGCGCTTTGGGCGAATACGGGTGGAACTACCGGTACCTGTTCCGGGCGTGGACGGAAGCCCGGCATCCGGCCGTGCGAAGCGCCGCAGCGGAAGCCCTTGCCGCCATCAGCGCCCGTACCGATTTCGATAAATACTTTGGCTTTGGCCACCGGAAAACCGCCAGCGAATTTGCGGGCATATTCAAAACCATCCTGCTTTCGGGGATGCTGACCTATGGCGATCGCAGCGGGCGCTTTGCGCCAGCCTGCCCGCCAGTACCGGCTCTATATCGATACGCTGACGTTCATCGACACCGCCCTGGCTACGCTGCAAATACCCAGAGACCAGGAAACCTACCAGGAAATTCAGCAAACGGCGGAATTTCTGCGCACAGGGAAAACGCCTCCTCCTGCAAAGCCCAAGTTCAATCACCCGATCAACTGGGACCTGGCGGGCCAGCTTGGGCGCAAGCCCAAAGCCGTCCTTACGACGACCAAAGGGCGGATTGAGCTTGATTTATTCCCTGCTCATGCTCCGGGGACGGTCGCCAATTTCGTCTCCCTGGCCAGAGAAGGGTTTTTCAACG
>JADJPL010000002.1 GCA_016713275.1 Haliscomenobacter sp. | reverse complement strand
GAAAAAGCGGAAGCGGGATTAAAAGCCCAAGACCCTGATCAGGCCATCCGTTTCCTGAAAGACGCCCCGGTTGTCGCTCCGGATTATTACGACGCCTGGTCGACCTGGGACACACTGCACCGCGAACGGCGGGAATGGGAAGCGACCGTTGCCACATACGAAAGGCGCTCCGCCTGGATTCTCTTTACCGCCCGGCTATTTGGTACCAAACCGCCCTGGCGCTGAGAGAAATGGGGCGCTTTGAAGAAGCCATTCCTAAGCTGGAAACCTACCTGGCCCAAAATCCAAAAAACGAGCGCCAGAAAGCGTTTGCCGTCCAACTGCTGGAACAAACCCGCTTTGCTGCCCAGGCGGTGAAAAACCCTGTCCCCTTTCAGCCTCAGCCGCTCCATTCCTTTATAATACCCCGCTGCCCGAGTACCTTTCCTTTCTCCCTGAGCGCCGATGGCCAGCTCCTGGTATTTACCCGGGTGGTGAACGGCCAGGAGGATTTTATTTCTCCTTCCGTTCGCCCGAAACGAACGATTGGCAGCCCTCCGCAACCCTGGAAGAGCTCAACACGCCGGTGAACGAAGGGGCGTATTGCCTCTCAGCCGATGGACGGGTGCTGGTCTTTACCGCCTGCAACCAAAGAGATGGGCTTGAAGCTGCGACCTGTATATTTCCACCTTGGAGCAAGGGGAATGGAGTCCTCCCCGAAACCTCCGCGCTCCGGTCAACAGCCCCGGCTACGAAACCCAACCCACGCTGTCCGCCAACGGGAACACGCTTCTTTGGCCTCTACCAGGCCCGGCGGGTTTGGCGGCAACGATCTGTGGCAAAGCGACCGCCCGACGGGCGATGGAGTACGCCCTGCAACCTCGGGCCGGTGATTAACACCGCCGAAGACGATCAGGCGCCTTTCCTTCATCCCGATGGACGCACCTCTATTTTATAAGCGAAAGGCCACCCAGGCATGGGCGGGTTTGATCTGTTCTTTTCCCGGAAGAGGATGCGGGGAATGGGAGAAGCCCCAAAACCTGGGCTATCCGATCAACACCCTCGACAACGAAGGCGCGCTGATCGTCAGCGCCGACGGCAAAAAGGCGCTGTTCACCAAAGACCAAAAACAGGCCGAGCCTAAGGGCAGGCCGGTGACAGATATTTACGAGTTTGATCTGTATGCGGAAGCCTGGCCTACCCCCTGTCACCTACGTTCGGGGCGCGTCAAAGACGCGTGTAACCAAAACGCCGGTACAGGCTACCGTCCAGATCGCTTCCGTGGAAGGAGGCCTGCGGGAAGATTCGCTTTCCACCTGGAGGACGGTTCGTTTTTTATCTGCCTGCCCCTGGGGAGAACTACGCCTTCACGGTAGAGAAAAAAAGGGTATTTGTTCTTCTCCGAAAATTACGAACTCCGCGAACAACGGGAAGCGGGCCCCTATGAAGTGGAAATCCTGCTGTACCCGGCGCCTGCGGTAGCTTCTCCTCCGGGAGATCAGACCCCTTCTTCCCTCCGGTGGTGTTGCGCAATGTCTTTTCGCCACCGGCTCCGCCGAATTGCGCCCTGCGTCCACCGCAGAGCTCGACCGCCTCTTCCGGCTGCTCGAATCCAACCCCGCCATGCGCATCGAACTCCACGGCCATACCGACGACGTTGGCGCCGAAGCCGACAACCTGGACTTATCCACCCGCAGAGCCAAAGCAGTGTACGGCTATCTAATCGAAAAAGGCATTGCGCCCGCCCGCCTGAGCTATCGCGGCTTCGGCGAAAGCATGCCCCTGGCGCCCAACACCACCCCTGAAAACCGCCAGCGCAACCGCCGCACGGAGTTTGTGGTGCGGTAATGTAGATCGGATTTGCAATCCGATGCGTTCTCCGGATTTGCAATCCGATGCGTTCTCCGGATTTGCAATCCGATACGTTCTCCGGATTTGCAATCCGATACGTTCTCCGGATTTGCAATCCGGGCATCCCCAATGCCCCAATGCCATCTTCCCGCTCTTTTTTCGCTCCCCCTCTTGCGCCGTTTTCCAAAAACATTTAGTTTAACCTCATCTTGTTTTCCTCTTTCTACTAAAACTCCTGTTAAACGATGCCCCTATTTGACGAACTCCTGCACCTCCAGCGCCTGGATGGCCTCCTTCGCCGCAAAACGCCCGGCACAGCCCAAGAGGTAGCCACCCGGCTTGGCGTTTCCCGCCGCACCCTTTTCCGGCTTTTTGACGAGTTGCGCTCCTTTGGCGCGGAGGTCGCGTATTGTAAAAAAGGGAAACGGTATTATTACCGCACCGCCGGAAGCGCCTTTTCTCCCCCCGAAGTGAACAAATAATTTTGCTTAAAAGCAGCGTGCCAAAATTTTGGCACGCTTAGTGCTATGTTTACCCTGTTATGTATGGCAAATTTGTTTCCCGGGAGAATTTCCATACTATAAAATTTTTATTAAACCTCAATTTTAAGTGTAATGAAAAGTCATAAAGCATTCTTACCTGTATTAGTCTCATTGATTCTACTTTCCTGTGAAAGAGAAAGTTTTGTAAATAATGAAGCCATAAACGAATTCAGGAAGGAGGTTTCTCTGATGTCAGGAGATGAAAGGATTGAATCATTTAGAAAATTATCGGCTTCTCAAAAATCAAAATTATGGAAATCCAAGTTTGATCAAATACTTTCAACTGAGATAAACTCGGGGCAAAAAGAAGCTATTCTTGAACTTAAGGGCGAAATAGAGGATATCTTTTATTTTTCAGAAAGTGTTAATTCCAATATCACAAGCAATAAAAACTATTGGGTTGGCTTGAAAATTATGGCGATAGGTTTTCAGAGGAGGAGGGTAGAAAAATATTTGGAGATTTGTCCGATTTTGTCCCGGATCTTCACTGGAAAAACAAGAATAGTGCTGTGCAGTCATTTCGGGATTTTGTTTTGAGGACTTGAGAATAGACGGAAAGAAAAGAAGTTCCATAGCTCTCAGAAAAGTTTATGATTGTGATTGCAAATGTACTTGCCGGTGGGGGACGTGGTGTCCAGGCAGTATCGGGGATTGCGTAACAGAGGAAATTGAGTGTGAAGGAAGATTGGGGTGTGGATTATTATGGCTTCAAACATGCAAAGGGTTATGCGGTGTAGAAACTCCTAACCCAGCAGATTGAATATTTCCAAAGAAATCTTTCGCAGCCTTCTTTGGAAATCTGTCCAATGTAGGCTGCGGAAGAGTGTTTTTCATCGAATTTTTTCCAATGAAACTAGTCCTTTTTTTCATCTTGTTTTATTTGGCATGTATTGCAACTGTCGGTTTGTTAACTCTGGACGTCAATATTTCCAGAAGTTCAACTATTTTGATTGCTTTAATTTTGTCTTTGCTAACCGGAATTTTTTTTTTCGAAGGTATTTTAAAGCAATTAATTTAACGAGGCTGTATTTTCTGTCTGGAGGAGCGTTTATTTTCTATGCAATTTCAGGGTTGGTATTTAGTTGGGATCATTTATTTACTGGCCCTATGGCTTGTTTCATTGCCTATTCTCTGGGATTTTGGGCATTCCGAATCAAGCATTGGCCTGCGTGGTCGCCTCTATTTTTAGGTTTGTTCGTTTTCTATGCTTTTTCTGGTATCCCTACAAAGGGTTTATTTCCCCTTCCTTAACACGGTCAAATGATAGCCGCCGTTTTTGCTGACTCCAGGAATATCCGGTTGGAAAATATAGCCGGGCAAAATCAATTGGACTCCCCTGAAGAACAAGGTTATTCTTTTTGAAACATGGAATGAACATTGCGGGGCGTGTTTTGCCGCTATGAGGATCTGCATCCTTTTTTAAGCATAAAGAACAGGAATACGAAGGCTTCGTGCATGTTTATCTGTACAGCCAAGGTAAAAGGAACAAAAAGGAAGCCAATAATCCTCAAATTATTTTCTCCAACAAGCGCTTTCCCTATGACGACATGAAAATCCTCCTGGATCGGGATGGAAATCTATATCGCGAAAAGCTAGCTGGAGGCTTCCCCCATTTTTTGCTGATCGACAGGAATGGAAAAACCATTTACCGCTTTAATGGATATCAGTCCAATTACCAACATGCATACCAAAGGTTTTTTTCCAATAGTTTAAAAGATATTTTTAAGAAATCCTGAATTTTTCTATTGCCTTGAAGTTATTTACATGACGCGAAGAGGGGCTGTCGCGCCCCTCACTCCACCCCCTCTTCTGTCACCTTCAGGATGAAACCGACCTTGAACACGTTTTCGATGGTGATGCGCGGGTCGTGCCGCAAGAGCTTGCGCAGGCGGGAGATGAACACGTCGAAGCTGCGGCCCAGAAAATAGTCTTTTTCCCCATAGATCCGTTCCACGGCGTCGTCGCGGCGAAGAATGCTGTTTTGGTGCAGGCACAGGAGGCGCAAGACTTCGTTTTCTTTCTCGGTGAGCCGCTCCGCCTGCTCGCAGTAGATGAGTTCCTGGCGGGTATAATCAAAGGAGTAATCGCCGATGCGAAACCGGGCTGGGGTTTCATCCTAGGGCTGTGACTGCCTGCGACGCAGGACGACGGCAATCTTGCACAGCAGTTCGTCTTCGTCAAAGGGCTTGGTGATGTAATCCTCCGCCCCAGGGCGTATCCTTTCAGGACATCTTCCTTCAGCAGGCGGGCGGTGAGAAACAGGAACGGGGTTTGCTTGTTTTCGAGCTGGATTTGCCGGGCCACCTGAAACCCATCCTTTTCGCCGAGCATGACGTCGAGAATGCACAGATCAAATCCCTGGCGTTTGAAATGCTCCACTCCTGTTTCGCCGTTTCGGGCGAGTTTGACCGAATAGCCCTCCGATTCCAGCAGTTCCATGAGCAGAAAGCCCATGCTGAGATCGTCTTCAACCAGTAAAATATGCCCCTTGGGTTCTTTCATTTCACCGGAAAGCTAAGGGAAAAACTCGATCCTTTCCGGCGTTCTGCGATGACGGAGATTGCTCCCCGGTGCAGGTCCACGATCTTTTTGACATAGGCCAGGCCGAGCCCAAACCCGGTAAAAGGCATCGAGGACGCTTGGCGCCCGCGTTTGAATTCCTGAAAAATACCGGGAAGTTCCTGCTGATCGATGCCCAGACCGTTATCGCGAATGGTGAGCTGGATCTGCTGCGGGGTGGGCGCTTCCAGCGCGATGTGGATCTCGGGCGCGGATTCGCAATACTTCAGGGCATTGTCGATCAGGTTCCGGAACGCGTTGCGGAGGTGGAGCTCGTCGCCTTCCATCAGTGGCAGGGGCCCTTTGACCTCCAGCGTCAGGCTGGCCCCTTTTTCCTGGATTAGAGGGCTGAGGCCGCCGATGGTATCGCGCAGGAGGGCTTCCAGATCGAGGGGGTGGAGTTGGAGGGGGTTTTTATTGAATTCCAGGCCCGCCATTTGCAGGAAGCGCTCGACTTGATGAATCAGCTGGCCGCTTTCCTTGCTGATGATTTGGAGCACCTGATCGTCTTTGAGATCGGGCTTTTTTCGGCCCAGCAACCCGGCGGCAAGCTTGATGTTCGTCAGCGGCGTTTTAAACTCGTGCGCCATGTGGTTGAAAAAATCGATGTTCTGGTCGGCTAATCTTTTTTGTTTGATCAAAAAATAACCGGCGACAAAAAACACCAGGAGGATGACGCTCAGAATCAGGATGGAACTACCGATCATGACGTTCATCCGGCGCAGGATATAGTTCTCTTTGGTTGGAAAAACCAGCTCCAGGCGGCGGGTATCGCCTGCGACCAGAGGATCCAGCTGGCAGGAGTAGGCGGGATGTTATCCGCGCCGGCGCCTGAAGGATTGGCCACCTGCACCGTATAGGGCAGCCGGATGTCATAAAAGCCAGGGAGCTATTCAGGTTGCGCCGCAGTTGGGAGTCGCTGAGGATCATGCTCTCCGTAACGTCTTCTGCGCGGCAGCCCTTGATCGGGGTCGCGGAGCCGGTCCCTGTTGGGCCGCAGCAGGGTTCGTTGGTCGTGGTTTCAACCGCCTGGCAGAGGGCCATGTCTACCCGGTGTTCAAACTGTTCTTCCAGCAATTCCTGGGAGTAGGTCATCCAACGCACCTGGATGGCGATCAAGCCCAGCAAAGCCAGGCAGGATGCGGCAATGACGAAATATATCTGCTTCGTTGTCATGCGCTTGAATCATAATTCTACCACAAAAGACGGCAAAAAAGGCAAGTAGAACGGGCTTTTAACAGGTGCTTAACAAGTGCGTAACAGCCGAAAAACACCTTCCCGTTGGCCTTTGAAATACCTTTGTATCGTTGCCGACGATCAGCAATGCCGCTTACCCGGCGGATCCGGGTAGAAAGTCAAATCCCTGAATTCCTATGCGTTTTACCCTTCTCATGGCGTTCATGCTCCTGTTTGCAGGCGCCGAGTCACTCCAGGCGCAATCGTGCTGCGCTAAAGGCAAATCGGAAAAAACCGCTTCCACTGCAACCGCTACCCCCTGCGAAAGCATGGCAAAGGCTTCCAGCGGTACCACCCAGGCAACCCAAGTGCTGGAAACTGCCGGTTTGGTTCAGTTTATTATCCCGGCTTCCACTGCAAGCAATCCGGCAGCAGGCGCCAAATCGTGCGATCCCACCAAGTGCGACCCCACGAAATGCGACCCGTCGAAGTGTGATCCTACCAAATGCGACATGTCGAAATGCGACATGACCAAATGCGATCCGTCGAAGTGCGAAAAATCGGGATCAGCAAATGCAAAGGCCGGCAAAAAAGTGCCTCTAAAGCATAGCAAGCCGCCGTTCATACTAATCCAAATTAAAGCAGGATGCTGACGCAGTCAGCATCCTGCTCATTTAGGGGAAAAAACCGCCGGATTCCCTGGCGCCGAATGGACACAACCCAAACTCCGCTGCTTCTACTCCCGTCTCCCGTCTCCGGTCTCCCCGTCTCCCGGTCTCCCGTCTCCCGTCCACCGTCCATCCGTCCACCGTCCACCGTCCATCCGTCCACCGTCCACCGTCCATCCGTCCATCCGTCTCCCGTCTCCCGTCTACCGTCCCCCTTCCATTCGTCCACCGTCAACCGCCCCTTCGCCTGCGAGTTCGATCATAAAGGACATCTCGTCGACCAGGGCGTCTTCGTTTCCGCTGTAGCCGACGCTTTTGAAGCGGATATGGCCGTCGCGGCCGATGATGAATTTGGTGGGGATCCCTTCTACTTTGTATTTTCCGACCACTTCGTTGTCGTTATCCATCAGGACGTTGAAGGTGTATTTGTTCTTGTCGATGAAGGCCTGGGCATTTTTTCTTTCCGTGCCGTTTTCCCAGGTGTCGACAAAGAGGAACACGACGTCTCCGCGATCCTGGTGTGCATTTTGAGCGCGCTGCATACCCGGAAAGAGGAGATACAGGGGCCGCACCAGGTAGCCCAGAAGTCGACCACGACCACTTTACCCTTCAGCGACTCCAGGGAGACGGTTTCCCCCTTTGAGGTTGCGCAGCGTAAAGGTTGGCGCGGGCTCGTCGATCATTTTCTTCTTCGTTTCTTCTTTGATGCGCATCCGGCTTTCTTTTCCAGCATGCCAAGGTACTTGGCGGCCATTTCTTCCGGGGCATTGGCCATAAAGAGGCGTTTGAACTGGTCTTTCATTGCGGGCGAGGCGTACCCACCGGCGATCAGGTCTTCCAGTTTTTTCTCGGCCATGTCCGCTCCTTCACCTTTTCCAGATAAACACAGTACCGTTCGTTGGTTTCGGGGTCCTTAAACTGGCGCTGTTCGCAGGCCAGCTGCTGGTATTTCAGCGCTTCTTCTGCCTGACCTTCCTTATAGAGGATCAGCGCATAGGTGTCTCCAAACATAGCGTACCAGGACTCCAGCATTTCGTTCATCCGCTTGGGACTTAGCTCGGGGTATTTTTCCTGTTCGGTTGGGCCTTGCATGACCTGCTTGAGGAGTTGAAGCGATCCCCCGGAATATTTTTTAGCCAATTCCAGGTTGCCTGCCGGGGCGTCGATGCTTTCTCCGGTTTCCGGCCAAGCCAAGCTGTTGTACATCATGGCTCTGTCGATGCGGTTGGTCACGAGAGCCGAGTACTTCTCAAATCCGGCGTAATCCTTGGCGCGCAGGCAGAGGCTGGCAACCCGGTTGGCCATGCTGGACAGCGTTTGGGCAGCGCTTTCCTTTTTCGGAAGCGGAAGCTTGGCGAGTTCGTCTACAATCGCTTTCGCTGATCAAGGGTAGGACTCCCCTCGTAAAAGGGCTTGCTTTTCTCCCCCATACGATAAACCCCTTGGGATATTTCTTTTTGAGTTTCTCGGTGAGGGCTTTGGCCAGGGTTTCATCTTCCATCGTTTGGGACAAAGCCAGCGCCGAAGCCAGCCTCGTCCTCCGTCGCTTTGGGTTTCGCCAAAACCTCCTGAGCATAGGCTTTCAACTGGGCGATAGCCGAAGCATTTTTTGTCCGGACAGCCTGGACACCAAACATATTCAAAAGAGATTCGTTAGCCGTCAACTCCTTGGAAATGTTCGCTAAATATCCGGCTGGATTCGCTGTCGTTGCGCTTGGTCTGAAGGTAATAGCTATGCCTGCTGTAAATAGCGGCCTCGGTGAGCGCATACCCGGCTACCGGCGTTTTCCGGTCGCTTTGATAGACCGGCGTCCCCCAGCCTTTGTCGTCGTTGTTGTCTTTGGCTTCCGACCCCGAGCTGCCAACGACGAAATACATCGCTTTCGCATCTGCCGGGACGGCAATAGTTCCTTTCAGCATGCCGCTCTGCCCGGACAGGTCCACATCCATCGCCTTGATTTTATCGGCAATAATGCTATAGGCCGTGATGTACACGTCTTTTTCTTTAGCAAAGGGCGACTTCGCCACCGCATACTCCACGGTCATGGTTTCGCCTGCCAGGGGTTTTTCCGGCATGAAGCGGAGGTTCTGCCCCTGGGCCGTCCAGGCTGCTAATCCAAAGGTCAGGAAAGGGAAAATTTAAGGTTCTTCATTTATTTAAGTGATTAAGTGATTAAGTGGTTAGTGGTTGGTGGTTGGTGGTAAGGAGACTGTTCAAAAAGTGTGTATAGCCCCTCTTCTTGGTTTGCGGTCCTGCTAAAAAAGTATCCGATTACGTCCGGAAAGTCTGGTTGGAGGCAGAGCCTCCACTCAGAGTGGGTCCGAGGCGGAGCCTCGAACCAGGGTTTTTTGAACAGTCTCGTCTCGTGGTTAGTGCGTTTTTTGCAACCAACCACGAACCACTGGTCCCGCCGTCTCCCGTCTCGCCGTCTCCCGTCTCCCGTCTCCCGTCCACCGTCTCCCGTCCACCGTCCGTCTCCCGTCTCCCGTCTCCCGTCCACCGTCTCCCGTCTCTCTCGATTTCAATTCCAAATACTTATTCACCGTATGGATGGACAGTTCCTCCGGTTTGGTGTAGATGGTCTGGATTCCGAACTGGCGCAGTTTTGGACCATCTGGCGTTTTTCGGCCAGGAATTTCTGTGCCGTTGTTTGCTGATAGATCCCTTCCAGGGTTTGGGGCGCTTGTTACGCAAATTCCCAAACTTCGGTATTTTCGAACAGGACGACGACCAGCAGGTGGACGTGGTTGATCCGGCGAAGGGAAGGCAGGACGCGCTCCAGGGCGTGCATACTTTCAAAGTTCGTAACCAGGAGGATCATGCTCCGCCCGGAGATCAGCTTGCGCGCTGCGAAAACGAGAGTTCGTAGTTGGCTTCCAGCGGGCGCTCCTCCTCTTTATACAGTTGGTTGAGGATGGCGCTTAGCTGGTTGGGTTTACTATCGGCTTTGAGCACGGCGCCCAATTTATCAGAAAACGTAATCAACCCCGCTTTATCGTATTTCTGCAGGGCAATATTGGAGATTGCCAGGGTGGAGTTGATGGCATAATCCATCAGGCTCAGCCCTTTGAAGGAGTCGCATGACCCGGCTCTTATCAATGATGCAATACAACTGCTGAGCGCGCTCGTCTTCGTATTGGTTGACCATCAGCTCCCCTTTCCGGCTGCTGGCTTTCCAGTTAACGCTGCGGTAATCGTCGCCCCGGACGTAGTTTTTGATCTGTTCAAACTCGTAGCTATGCCCGATGCGGCGAATTTTTTATCGCATGATGGGTGCTGATCCGGTCGAACGCTTTTAGTTCCATCTGCTTCATCTGAAGAACCGAAGGGTAAACCGGTACTTCGGCCGGTTCGCGATTGGCTTTCAGGCGCCGCTCCACCAGGCCGAGGATGCTGGAAAGGTAAAGATGGGTGACTCCAAACGCATACCCGCCCCGGGTCGTTGGGCGTAGGGTGTAGTCAACCGATTGGGGCTGACCAGGGAGGAAGCGCGAGTTTTCGTTCAAAATCCCGGATCTGGAATTGAACGGGAAGTTCTTCGATAAGGGTACAAGCCAGCGGCATCCGGCCAGAGTTGAGGATTTCCAGATGGACAGGGTTGTCGTCCCCCAAGCCAAACATTTTGGGGAGCGTGCGGGTACAGGAAACTTCCAGGTCGCGGGAATAAAGCAATAAGATGTCCAATGCCAGCAAAACCAGGAAAAACAGCCCTGCAACCTGTGCCAGCGGAAAAACAGCCGGAAAGGCAAAACCCAGGACAAACGCGAGCGCCAGTCCGCCACAACACCAGAAAAAGCGATTGGTAAGAAAGAGGTTCCGCATATTGAATTCGGGCTAAAACAAGGTACCCTGCCGGGCGAAACTTGCCGGGTTTTCCAGTTCGAGCAGGGCTCGTTTCATATCCAGTCCATAAAAATATCCCTGGAGGTCGCCGCTTTTGGCAATACACCGGTGGCGGGCACAATGATAGCGATCGGATTGTGGGCATTGGCCTGCCCAACGGCGCGCACGGGAAGCGGGGTTGTTCAATGCTTCCGCGATGGCAGGTAGGACGTGGTGTGCCCATAAGGCACCTGAAGCAGCTGTTTCCAGACAGCTACGTTAAAGTCGGGCGCGCCCCCAAAGTCGAGCTTGAGGTCAAACTCCCGGCGCTCGCCCCGAAAGTATTCCTCCAACTGGCGAACGCCATCCTGAAGCGCTTGGGGTACCGGTTCCTCCGGGCAGGACGTTTTTCCGTCAGCTGGACCCGGCTGATGCCCGGCTCGCTGCCCTGAATTTCCCAGCAGCCAAATGGAGAGGAGAGGTACGTTTTTTCCAGCATGCTTGAGTTTTAGAGGTTAGGGAGTAGGGAGCAGGGGAGTAGCTGTTAGACGATAGCATAAAAAGTGATTTTTTGGGGCATATTTATCGTCCATATTCAAGCTACACAGAATTCCGAATGGGCTACCTTTCCAATCCCTGCCCTCTGCTCCCTAAAAAAACGATGCCTTCAAAAATAAGCAAATAATTCATGCCGGGAAAGGCCAGGCAGCGGTTATTTATTCCGGGCTTGGAGTACGGTCACTACGTCCTTCAATGCATATCCCTTCGCCGCCAGCAAAACCAGGTAATGGAAAAGCAGGTCGGCAGCCTCGCCGAGAAACAGGGTTTCGTTGTCGTCTTTGGCTTCAATAACCAGTTCGACGGCTTCCTCTCCCACTTTCTGGGCCACTTTGTTGATGCCTTTGCGGAACAGGGAAGCGGTATAGGAGGCCGTTCCTTCCGGCTCGTCCCGGCGCTGGCGGATCACGGTTTCCAGTTTCTCCAGAAAGTTCAGATTCACGTTGGGCTCGTCGAAACAGGTATCGCTGCCGGTATGACACACCGGCCCCTGGGGATGTACCCGAAACAAGAGCGTGTCCTGGTCGCAATCCACTTTCCAGCTGACGAGATGGAGAAAATGGCCGGAGGTTTCGCCCTTGGTCCAGAGCCGGTCTTTGCTTCGGCTATAGAACGTGATGACGTTTTCTTCCAGCGTTTTATCGAAAGCAGCTTGGTTCATATACCCCAGCATGAGCACCTGATGGGTGTCTTCGTCCTGGATGATAGCGGGAACGAGGCCCCAGATTTTTCGAAGTCGATCGTTGCCATAACTTGAGTTTATCGGATGACGATTCCTTTGGTTTTTAAATAGTCTTTGAGGTCGGGAATGCCGATTTCTCTGAAATGGAAAATGCTGGCAGCCAGCCCGGCATCGGCTTTCCCGGCAGTAAACACATCGTAGAAATGCTCCATGGTACCGGCCCCTCCGGAGGCGATGACGGGAATGCGGACCGCTTCCGATACCTGGGCGGTCGCTTCGAGGGCAAACCCGGTCTTGGCGCCGTCGTGGTTCATCGAGGTAAACAGGATCTCTCCGGCGCCGCGCGACTCGGCTTCTTTCACCCAAGGCACGAGTTGGCGTTCTGTGGGAATCCGGCCTCCGTTGAGGTGGACCCACCACTGCCCGCCGATCTGTTTGGCGTCGACGGCCAGAACGACGAACTGGCTTCCAAAGGCCAGCGCGAGTTCCTCCAGCAAGTTGGGGTTGCGCACGGCGGCGGAGTTGACGCTCACTTTGTCGGCGCCGGCGTCCAGCATAGCTCCGGCGTCTTCCACCGAACTGATGCCGCCCCCGATGGTGAATGGAATGCTCAGGCGGCGGGAAATTTCCCGGGCCAGGGCGGCCATCGTCTTGCGTTTTTCATGGGTGGCGGTAATGTCGAGAAATACCAGTTCGTCGGCGCCCTGAGCGCTGTACAGCGCGCCCAGCTCCACCGGATCGCCGGCGTCGCGCAGATTGACGAAGTTGATTCCTTTAACGGTGCGCCCGTCTTTTATATCCAGACAGGGGATAATGCGTTTAGCCAGCATGGTTACCTCTTTACCAGATCGTTCAGGGCAATGCGCCCTTCGTAAATTGCTTTTCCTAGAATCGCGCCATAGCATCCGATCTCGCGGAGTTGGTCCAGTTCTTCCAGGGTGGCAACGCCGCCGCTGGCAATCAGCTTCAGGTCGAGGAGCGCTTCGCGGATATCCCGGTACGTGGACAGGGCGCTTCCCTCCAGCAGTCCGTCTTTGGAAACGTCGGTAGAAATGGCGTATACAATGCCTTTACTCGTGTACGCTTCCAGGAAAGGAAGCAGTTCCAGCTGGCTTTCTTCCTGCCAACCGTTGACCACGATGCGCCCGTCCCGGAAATCGGCGCCCAGGATAATCGCCTCCGGACCATAGGCGATGAGCCAGCCCATAAAAGTATCCGGGGCTTTGACGGCGATAGTGCCTCCGGTGACCTGGCGGGCGCCGCATTCAAATGCGATGCGCAAGTCGCCGTCCGATTTCAGCCCACCCCCAAAATCCACGAACAATTGCGTTTTGGAAGCGATCCGTTCCAAAACCTTATAATTGACGATATGCCCGGCTTTGGCGCCGTCGAGATCGACGAGATGCAACCGCTCCAGTCCAGCGTCTTCAAAGGCTTTGGCTACTTCAAGCGGGTCTTCGTTATAAACGGTCTTTCGGCCGTAATCCCCCTGGGTCAGGCGGACGCATTTCCCTTCAATAAGATCGATGGCAGGAATGATGTACATGGCGGTTACAGATTGAGAAATTGGCGCAGGATCTTTTCGCCAACCGGGCCCGATTTTTCGGGATGGAACTGGGTGGCAAAAAAGTTGTCTTTTTGTATGGCGGCACTAAAAGGAAGGATATAATCGCTGAGGGCGGTGGTAAACGGGCCGTCCTCAACATAATAGCTGTGCACGAAATACACATATTGCCCTTCCTGGTCAGGGGTGAGCAAGCCGTTATGCCGGATTTTCAGGCTGTTCCAGCCCATGTGGGGGACTTTTTCTCCTTTACGGTTTGAAACCGTCTTGCCTCCTGG
Organism: Haliscomenobacter sp.; assembly: GCA_016713275.1. Lineage (GTDB taxonomy): Bacteria > Bacteroidota > Bacteroidia > Chitinophagales > Saprospiraceae > JADJPL01. The sequence continues at coordinate 11,639 of JADJPL010000002.1, read as the reverse complement.
GGAATGATATTCAGGCAGGGCGTGTCGTTCTCCTCACTGTGCCGGCAGAGGAGTTGCATCCCCAGGCAGATCCCAAGTACCGGCTGGGTCAAGCTTTTGATCAGTTGATCCAGCCCGGTTTTACGCAAATGGGCCATGGTGGTGCTGGCTTCTCCTACTCCTGGAAAAATCACCTTATCCGCCCGGCGTATGGTCTCGTGATCGGCAGTCAGAACCGCCTGTACGCCCAGCCGCTCCATGGCGAACAAGACGGACTGCACATTGCCTGCGTTGTAATCAATAATGGCGATCATAACATATGACGGTTAAAGGGTTCCCTTGGTTGTTGGCAGGTCGGTATTTCCAGGCTTGCGTTCGATGGCCATACGAATGGCCCTGGCGAACGCTTTGAACAAGATCTCAATCTTGTGGTGTTCATTCGTTCCTTCTGCTTTGAGGTTGATGTTGCATTGCGCATGGTCGCTAAAGGATTTGAAAAAATGGAAGAGCATTTCGGCGGGCAGGTCTCCGATCTTTTCCCGGCGAAAATCGGCCTCCCAGACCAGCCAGGGGCGGCCGCTAAAGTCGATGGCAGCCTGAGCGAGGCAGTCATCCATGGGCAGGATAGCAAAGCCATACCGCTCTATGCCCCGTTTGTCGCCCAGAGCCAGGCGGAACGCTTCGCCCAGGGCGATCCCGGTATCCTCAATGGTGTGGTGCTCGTCGACGTGCAGGTCTCCTGCTACGTCTACCTGGAGATCACAACCGGAATGTTTGGCGAGCTGGTCGAGCATATGGTCAAAAAAACCGATTCCGGTGCGGTTTTTATAGGTTCCGTTTCCATCGAGGTGGAGGTGCACGTCTACTTCCGTCTCTTTGGTTTTTCGGGAAACGGCGGCGCTCCGGGTTTGGTTTTTAAGAAACGCATAGATATCCGCCCAATCCTGGGTAGCCAGGGCGATGGCGCCCTGAAGTTCGGCTTGCCGGCTGGAAATTTCTCCGGCGCCGAGTTCCGGTTCGGTATTAATCCAGATTCCTTTGGCGCCCAGGTTCTTCGCGAGTTCGATGTCCGTCAGGCGGTCCCCGATGACGAAGGAACGCGCGAGGTCCAGGGAGCCGTCCATGTAGTGGGTGAGCAAGCCGGTTTGGGGTTTTCGGGTGGGCGCGTTCTCGTGTGGGAAGGTGCGGTCGATGATTACTTCCTTGAAGTGGATTCCCTCGTTGGCAAAGGCCTTCAGTATTGCGTTATGCACCGGCCAAAAGGCCTCCTCCGGAAGTGAAGGGGTACCCAGGCCGTCCTGGTTGGTAACCATCACCAATTCGTAATCCAGTTCTGCCTTAATCCGGGAAAGAAACTGAAATACCTTGGGATAGAATTCGATCTTATCGAAGGCGTCGACCTGATAATCGTGCGGTTCGCGAACCAAGGTTCCGTCGCGGTCCAGAAAGAGGATTTTTTCATGATGCGTTTCCTTAAAGAGGCGATCAATCGTTAGGATAATTTTTGAGGGCGGCAATCAACGCCGTGTTTTCTTCGGGGTCCCGATGCTGATGCGCAAGCTCCCCTCGCAAAGATGCACATTTGCCCGGTTTCGGACGATGATTCCCTGCTCCACCAGGTAAGTATACATCGCGTGAGGGTCTGTTACCCGGACCAGGAGAAAATTGGCATCGGAAGGGTAAACGCGGTGCACGGAGGGGAGTTTGCCAAAATCGGTTTCCAGTTTTTCGCGTTCCCGAAGGAGGATTTCTACCATCCGGTCTTTCTCTTCCGGGCGTTGTAGGGCTTCGAGGGCTTTTTCCTGAGTGAGCTGATTGATATTGTAAGGCGGTTTGACCTTATTGAACAGGTGAATGATCTCTTTGCTTGCAAACGCCATACCCAGACGAATACCCGCCATACCCCAGGCCTTCGAAAACGTTTGCATGACGATCAGGTTGGGGAATTCGGGCAGCAGTTCCAAGGCTCCCGTATGGGTGGAGAAATCGATATAGGCTTCGTCAACGACCACAATCCCTTGGAATGTGCTTGCTAACCGGCGGATCGCCTCCGGGTCGGCCAGATTTCCCGTTGGGTTATTGGGGCTGCACACGAACACGATCCGGGAGGCAGGGGTAGCCGCTGCCAGAATGGCGGCTACGTCGGGTTGAAAATCGGGCGTCAGCGACACCTGGCGCCTTCCACATCCGCAATATCGGCGGCTACCTGGTACATGCCGTAGGTAGGCGGCAGGATGAAAGATATGGTCCTGACGGGGCTCGCAGAAAATCCGCACGACCAGATCAATCGCTTCATCGCTGCCGTTTCCCAGAAAAATCTGTTCGGGGAGACGCCTTTCAGTTCGGCAATCCGCTTTCAGCGCGCGCTGCAACGGATCGGGGTAGCGGTTGAGGCCGGTTTGGAAGGGATTTTCGTTCGCGTCCAGAAAATATCGGCGCTGCCTTTGAACTCGCTCCGGGCAGAGGAGTAGGGCACGAGCTTCAGAATGTTAGGTCGAACGAGGCGTTGAATATCCATTGGCTAAAAGTTGTTCGTTTTTTCTTTAGGACTTGTTGCCCTTCCTTATGGGCAGTTTTGCACCCAGGCGGTACGGCTAACTACGCGCCCGGATCGGTAAAGAACGATCCAATAGACGCCATTGGGAAATTGAGCTGGAGAAAACAGAATCTCCTGGGGAACTTCCGGAAACCGCACCTGAGACTTGCCGTCGGCTCGAAAAACCTCCAATTGCATTCCTTGCAGGGATTGATCCCCCGGATCCAACTGGATGACGCCGCAGCCCGGGTTAGGGTAGAAAACGCCTATGTGCAGTTCAGGTTCTGAGGTTTTTGTTGGGCGGCATTCCGGGAGCGACTCGTAGTGATGTTCCTTCAAATACGCCAACAGCGTTTTGGCCAGGGCGGCGGCGAAGAATTCCCGGCTGATTTCGGTGTCCCGAACGCCCTGGAAATTGCACTCGATCTGGATGGCGTCGATTTTCGCTTCAGCGGTTACCGAGCCATGCCGTTCGGTATTGTACCCGCCGGAGAAGTAAGCTTCGCCGCTCTTTGGTGCGGGGTCTCCCAAGCTGGGCACGGAGGGTAGCCTTCCTGTTCCAGGAGTGTTCCCAGCCCGGCTGCTCCCCGGATCAGATCGGCATGGGCTTGTTGTTGCCGATTATCCATAGCCAGTTGGCGGATACTGGATTGGTTGACAATTTCCGGGGCATTGAGCGCGGCGTCGGATTGGCGCAAGGAAGCGGCGGACAACAGGTAGCCAAGTTCCAGGCGTTGGATGGAATGCCCATGCCCGTGGAGGTCAATGAACAAGCCGCGTTTGGCTTGAGCCGTTTCTATTTGGGCTTTGGCTTTTTCCAGGAAAAAATAAAAATCGCGCCAGGCTTGTTCTGCCTCCGGGTTGCCCAGGGCCGCCTCGGCCAAATCCCGGTTGGCGTCCAGTTTAGTGCGCTTAAGCCGGTTGATCACCACATGGGGGTAACATCCGGTGCGCTCAAACAAAGTCTGGCGGATTTGGCGGGCCAGTTCCTGGGTGTTCAGGTCGGTCGTAGTCACGCACCCGGGACAGCTGCGGTCCGGTATCGTTGCCGGCTCCAGGTCTCCTCCGTGCGATGCAGCAAAAACGAGGGGCAGAGTCCGGGGAAGGTATTCGATATACCCTTTCGCGCCGGTATACAGGCTATCGGGCGAATACGTTTGGGCGTGTACTGATAAGCCCAAAATAAATGCCATCCCCAACAACAGAAACAAGGACCGGTTTTTCATAGAGGGAGCAGGGATTAAGGATTAGGTGTTGGGGGGCGATGAAATCGACTGCAGTCGGATGCGGACAGCCTGTTTATGCGCTTCCAGTTCTTCGGCTTCGGCCATGGTTTCTACGGTAGGTCCCAGGAGTTCCAGGCCTTCCCGGGTGAGTTGCTGGAAGGTGATTTTCTTTTGAAACGAATCCAGCGTCACTCCACTAAACGCGCGGGCGAAGCCGTAGGTTGGGAGGGGTATGGTTGGTCCCGGAAGCGTAGTCGCCAACGGATTCGGGGGTGTAGTTGCCGAGGAACACCGACCCCGCATTGGCGATTTGCCGGGCTACTTCGGCAGCATCTTCCAGGGCAAGGATAAGATGTTCGGGGGCATACGCATTAATCACCTCGATGGCTTCTTTTTTATCCTTTACGAGAATGGCGACGCTGTGGGACAAGGTCTGCCGGGCGATGGCCTGGCGGGGAAGGGGTTTGAAGCTGCACTTCCAGTTCGGCCTGAACGTTTTCGATGAGTTGCTTGTCGAAAGCGACCAGCACGACCTGGCTATCCGGGCCGTGCTCGGCTTGGGACAGGAGGTCGGAAGCCACATACGCCGGCACGGCCGAATGATCCGCGCAAACCAGCACTTCGGAAGGCCCGGCGGGCATGTCGATGGCCGTACCCAGGCGGCTGACCAGCTGTTTGGCTGCGGTGACGAACTGGTTGCCCGGGCCGAAAATCTTATATACCTGGGGAATAGTCTCGGTGCCAAAAGCCATCGCTCCAATCGCCTGAATGCCTCCCACTTTGAACACCCGGGTAATGCCAATTGCCTGAGCGGCATACAGAATGGCGGGGTGAATCCGGCCGTCGGCGCCGGGAGGAGAGCACAACACGATCTCCTTGCACCCTGCGATCACAGCCGGTACGCCCAGCATCAGGACCGTAGAGAAAAGCGGCGCGGTTCCGCCAGGGACATAAAGCCCCACTTTTTCTATAGGCAAGCTGCGCTGCCGGCATTTGACGCCCGGCATGGTTTCCACGACCAGCTCCTCCGTTTTCTGGGCTTCATGAAACCGGAAGATGTTCTGCCGGGCGGTCTCGATAGCTTGTTTCAGCTCCGGCGAAACGACCGCCTCGGCAGCCTCGAATTCTTCCGGGGCAACCTCCAGACGGTCGGGTTCGGCTTTGTCAAACAGGGTGGTGTATTGTTTCACCGCCTCGTCGCCGTTGATCCGCACGTCTTCCAGGATTTCGAAACGGTTTGCTCCGGGTTCCGGGTTTCCATCTGGGGCCGGGCGAGGATTTGAGGCCACTGCGATCTTGGAGGAAATTCAACGATTTTCATAACTATTAGAGGTTAGACGGTAGACGGGGGACGGTAGACGGTAGACGGGGGACGGTAGACGGAGTTATTAAATTGTAAGGTCTAACGGCTAAGGTCTGACGTCTAGTTAAAGGATCATTTTTTCAATTGGAATGATAAGAATCCCCTGGGCGCCATGGGCTTTGAGCTGGTCGATAATTTCCCAGAACCGGTCTTCGCTGATCACGGTGTGGACGGAGTTCCAGCCTGGTTCTGCCAGGGGCATAACGGTGGGGCTTTTCATTCCGGGGGGAGAATGCGGATGAGATCTTCCAGGGCTTCGGTTGGGGCGTTCATCAGGAGGTATTTGTTGTTGCGGGCCGCGAGGACGGATTTGAGGCGGAACGCCAGTTGGTCGAGCAGTTCGTCGGCTTCCCTGGAACGGTTTTTACCCGCTACCAGCCAGGCTTCCGATTTGAGGACCACCTCTTTTTCCTCCAGGTTGTTCATGAACAGGGTGTTGCCAGAGCTGACCAGATCACAGATGGCGTCCGCCAGACCGATGTTCGGCGCAATTTCTACAGAGCCTGAAATTTCGTGGATATCGGCCTGGAGGTTGTTTTTGCTCAAAAAGTCCTGGAGCGAATTGGGATACGACGTGGCGATCTTCTTTCCCTGAAGCCATTGCAGTCCGGTATAAGGGGCGCCTTTGGGGACGGCAAACCGACAGCCGGCAGCGGGAAAAACCCAGGGGTAGAATCATATCCAGGTCGCGCTGGGTCTCCACTACCGTATTCTCCCCCAAAATAGCGGCATCGGCGATGCCATCGTGCACATAGTGGGGAATGTCGGAGTTGCGCAGGTAGAACACCTCCATGGGGAAGTTGCTGGCCTGGACTTTGAGCGAGTCTTTGCCTTCTTCCACCTTGATCCCGCATTCTTTGAGGATTTTCAAGGAATCTTCCAGGAGGCGGCCGGATTTCTGGACGGCGATTTTGAGGTTGGTTTGCATGATTAAAGGTTTGTTTGGGCAATTAAAAAAAAAGAGGTCTACCGGCAAATGGTAGACCTCTTTTTGAGCTTTCGGCTCGCTCACACAGCCATCACCACTTGCTTTGAGGGCAAGAGAAGGAATGATGATGGTGATGCATTACAGAATACATAGCGTTCTTTTGGTGGTACGGGGCGGGGTCGAACCGCCGACACCAGGATTTTCAGTCCTGTGCTCTACCGACTGAGCTACCGTACCGTGCATATTGGCCTTGCTTTCTAGGAAAGCGACGGCAAATATAACCGGTTTTTTTGTTTGGCACAAGTGCGGGTAAAAAATCCTGTATAACCTGCCGGACTTTTGCGGTTCGACGAATCCAGCCCTGCCAGAGGGGAGAAACGAGTAAGGTCTAAACGAAAAATGCCTGGTAGTATGGGCAAAGTGCTACTTTTGGGGAAAAATCCACCAGGTTTTTTCGGATCAACCCACCATTGCCAATGATGACGCCATCCAAGACCCTCGCGATACCCCTGGCGCTTTTTGCCGCTTTTATGCTGTATTGGGCTTTTACGTACGACGACCAGTACTCAAGTACGTAATTTTTCCGGCCATTTTGTTAGGGGTAATTTACGTACTTAGCCCTCAGCTCGATTGGTGGTGGTATCAACGGTTTCCTCCGGATGTGCCGGCGCCTATCCGTGCGATGCTGGAGGAGCGTTTTGAGCCCTACCAGCGGTTTTCCGGTATGGAGAAAGACCTATTTCGGCAAAAAACGGCGATGTTTCGGATGAACATCGAGTTTAAAGGGCCTGCATTTGATGACAAGATATCGGAAGACATCCAGTTTATCGTGGCAGCCAATGCCGTTTACTGACCCGCCACAAGGCCTCCTTTTTATTGCCGAAATTCAACGTGACGGTCATCTATCCCGGCCCCTTTCCTTCCCCTCAGTATCCGATGGATTTTCATGCTTCAGAGTTGTTTGAAGAAGACGGGGTGCTGATTTTTTCCGCTCAGCATCTGATCAAGGGCTTTTTTGAACCCACGCAATATTATAATGTGGGCTTGCACGAGTGGGCGCGGGGCTTCCTGCTCAGCTATCCGGACCTGCCGTGGCCCGCCGGCGCCGATAGCGATTGGGAACGCCTGACCCAGGTGAGCGGATTTCAGAAAGACGCGCTGTTCGCGTACGTCAATCGCCCGGATGTAGAACTACTGCCCGCTGCCATGGTGCACTTTTTCCATTTTCCGGAGGCTTTTCGGGAGATCCTTCCGGACTACGCCGCGCTATTGGAGCGCCTGTTCAACCAGCCGGGAGACCGATTGCCGGAGGCGTCAGACGTTTTGTAATTTTTCCAGAATTTCGAGTCGCAGCCTGAACAAGTACCTGGGCGTAGCCTGATTCAGCTCCCGGTAAAGCGCCAGGGCTATATCCCGGCTTTCGGCATTGTCCGGATCGATTCGGAACAGTTCGTAGTGCAAGGAGGCTTCATGGTCTATTCCATTGGTGGTTTGGAGCAAGGCCACAAGCATGTCTTTTGCCTCCTCTGTTTTCCCAAGCGCGTACCGGGTTTTGGCGGCTAGCAAGCGGGCTTCAAAGTGGAGGTCGGGTTGCCCAACTCCTCGGCCACGTTTTGAGCCTCCTGAACCACTTTATGCAACTCCGGCCAATCCCCGGTTTCCAACAGGACGGTTCCTTTTTCTACAAGGCTAAACCCCAGCACCAGCTTATTTTTGATTTGGCGGGTCACCTCGATAGCCCGGTTGTAGAAATGCAGGGAGCGGGCGTATTGCTGGACGTTGAAGAAAATATCGCCCAGGGTATTGACGGCTTTGGCAATTCCCTTCTGGTAGCTCAGTTCTTCGCAAAGCATCAGGTCCTTCTGCAAGTATTCGATGGCCCGGTGAAACTCGCCCTGGATGTTCAAGAGTTGTCCAATCAGACCCAGGGCGATGGCGGTTCCCTGTTTATCTCCCAGTTCTTCGCAAAGTTCCAGGTCTTTGAGGTAATTCTCCATGGCCTGTTTGTAGTTGCCCTGCCTTTCGTAGACGATACCGATATTGCCGATGGCGATAGAAATCAGCTGTTTGTTGCCGAGCTCGTTGCACAGGGCGAGGCCCCTTGGAAGCTGTCCAGCGCTTCCTGGTAGCTGCCTTTTTCAGGTAGACGATACCCAGATAGGTATCGATGACGGCCATGCCGGGTTTGTCGTTTTGCTGCTCGCAGAGCGCCAGATGTTCGAGCTGGCAGCGGATGCCCTCTTCGTAGTTGCCCCGGTTCATGTAGGTTAGGCCCAGGTTGGCCACGATTTGGGCATCGAGATGAAACCCCCTTCCAATTGGCGGGCGATTTCGATACTTTGGTGGAAGTACTGTTCGGCCTCCGGGTATTTTCCTGGCGGGAAATAGAGGTTGCCCAAGTTGCCCAACGCTTCCGTTCTGCCGCCTTTGTCGCCTAGCTGGTCAAAGATCTGGATGGATTCCTGAAGCTGGCGCATCGCCTGGGGGTAGTCGCCTTGAAGCATGAGCAGCCGGCCATAGGCGTTAGCTGCTTGCCCAAGAAGGTCGGTAAGCTGGGTTTTGCGGGAGTTGGAAATTGCCTCCTTCAGCGCGAGCGCGCAAGCGTCCCAATTGCCGATCAGGTCCAGGATCTTGGCTTTCTTGAGAAGGATTTGCGACTTTTGCGCAGGGTTGCTTTGAACCTCGGCGAGGCGGAGGAGTTTGTCGTAATACTCCAAGGCCTGTTGGTTGAGGAAGCGGCTACGGGCAAAATCCCCGGCTTTTTCCAGGTAGAAGACCGTTTTTTCCGAAACGCGGCCCCTGTTCATAAGAAAAGCCAGGTCGAAGTACCGGTCTTCGAGCTGATCGCGGTACAGTCTTTCCAGCGCTTCGGCGATCAGGCGGTGCAAATGCTGAAGCGTGGCCCGCAATTGCATACTGTAAGCGGCCTCTCTCAGCAACGCGTGCCGGAAAATATACCGAAGCTCCGTCATCGCTCTCCAGATCTGTCCTTTTCTCCTACCTGCACTTGTTCGTGGAGCAGGTGCAGGGAGTTTCCGTTTTGCCGGAGGTATTCCTCGTGGTGGAGCATGAGTTCTGCCAAAACGGGTAATTCGAACTCCTCTCGATAACAGCCGCCGCTTTGACGGTTTCCTTAGCCAGCGCCGATAGCCGGTCGATGCGCGCCGTAAGAATGGCGTTAATGGAATTGGAAAGCTGGATATTCGGATCTTTGACCGTCCAGACCTGGTTGTGGTTGCTCAGAAGCTGCTGCTCCTCAAAATACTCCAGGAGTTGTTCGAGGTAAAACGGGTTGCTGTTGGTGCTCCGAAGCAGAAGGTCCAGGAATTCGGACGTAATTTTCCCATTGAGCCGGTTTCGGCAAATTGCCGGACGAAGTTGCTTTGCAAGGCATTCAAGTCGATTTCCAGCTTGGGAATATGGGCTGCACGGGACAGGAGATCTCAAAAATGGGCGGATGGCTTCCATCGTCATTAAACCGGGAAGTGACCAGCAGCAACATCGGGAAACGCGTGATCTGGCGGAGGAATTCCACGACCAGTTCCTGAGAGTTCTCGTCGATCCAATGCGCGTCTTCCAGTTCGATCACCAATGGCTGGAGCAGAGCTTCACAGCAAAACAGGTTCACTACCGCCTGGATGGTATTTTGGTACCGTCCGCGGGCATCTATGCTCCCATACCGAATCGAGGTAAACAATGCCGACCAGCGCGCCCAGCACCGATTTGGTGCGGGCCAGTTCGTCGCGCAAACCCTGGGCATCAATACCGGGAACGTTGGCCAGGCGCTCATACAGATTTTGGTACCTGCTTTCAAATCGCTCCAGATTGCGGGAAGCCTGTTCTTCGGAAGACTGGCCAAAGTAATTTTTCAGAAAATACGTAAAGGGGTTGAATGGCTTGCGCAGGATTTGGTCTGCGGGCAATAAGCCCACATGACGTCCTGCTTTCCGCGATTTCTTTCCGGGTTTCATAGCTGGGCAGAAGCTTTGCCAAAACCAGCTACTCGAAGACGAAGGCGACTCCAGTAAGCCGCTTGAGGAATAGCGGGGAAGCAAAATCCAGTAACTTGTTCAACTCCGCATCCCGGCTAATAAGCGGGCCTGGGCACGCCTGAGGCTTGCTCTCCGCTGCGAGTTTCCAGCCGGTAAGTAGAATATTCCTTTCGATCCCTTTATATTGAATATCTCCCGTGATGCTGAAAATAAAGTGGCGGTTTTTGCTGATCTCTCCGTCGACCAGCACTTCGCCCCAGCAGGCGTGTCGGAGAAGCCATGAGCCGGGCAGCCAGGTTAACCTATTTTACAGCCATGGCGTACAACGGCCGGGTTCACTTTGCCTCCGACAATGCCGGTATTTGCCCATCCCCATGGTGGCGCCGCTCTAAACTTCACCCCATGGTCTCCATCAGTTCGTGCAGTTCCTGCCGGAGCGAATAGATAAACTCCGGCGCGGTTGTCGTTGTTCTCAAACGAGACCGGGGCGCCAAACACGATACCAGGGAGCCTTTATCCGCAAAATCAGATTCCTTGAGGTACAAGGAGAAGGTAGTGATCTGCTCCCGGAAAGGACGTTGATCAGTAGGTTGAGGATGCGGCGCTCCTTGACCCCGTCAAGGCCAGGAACACAGAGACCACCGTGCGAAACTCCCCCGTTGTTGAGAAATTCGACGACCTCCTGAGGCAAAAAAGCTCAACATGACTTCCCGTTGCAGCGGGAGGCTGCACGGTCTGCTTTCGTTTGGCCCGAGGTTTGGAAGGTGGCGGGCCAAAGAAAACAGGCTCGAATTCCGTGGCGTCCAACGCCAAATCGGTCAAACGAGCAGCGCGGGTTATCAAGCACGACTCTGAGTAGTTCTTGTCTTTGGCTTTATCTGGCATGCCACACTTTGATCGATAAGGGCGCCCTTAAGTAAGACCGCCATAAAGGTCACATGGCCGGCAATGCCCACTCCGCTAGCCGTGCGACAATCCGATCTTGAGCCCGATGCGAGAAACGCAAAGGAAAGGAGCTTTTGAAGAATTCCACCGCCATTGCTGCTGCATCAAGAAAACACCTGCCGCTCTGCGGATCGGCATTAGAGGGGGAAATAGGGCGAAAAACGAATCACCGGCAAAATGGGGAATAGAAACCCGCCCCGTTCATAGACAAACCCGACCAGGGTTCCAAGATCGTTGAGAATGAGGAGAGTTCTTCGCCCCCCTGGTTCCCTTTTTCATCAACGTCTCCGTCAGGAGGTGAAGCCCGACAAGTCGATGAACATGACATAGGCGTTCAATGGGCCGTGCCATTGGCGTTCGAGGACTTTCTCTGGATAAAATGAGGGATTAGGGACTTCACGATATACGATGCAGGGATTTATTCAGTTTCAAAATTAACAATTTTATACGGCTGCCAGCCATTTGAATAGAGATTCCCCGGTCAGATTCCCTTTTCGTGTTTTTAGGAGACCAAAATGTGCCCTTTTATCCGCCTTTTTTGGTTGTTGGTCGTGTATTGGCTCTAATAGGCAAAAAGTAGGGACGCTATTGCAACTTCTGCCGACCCAGAATCGTCCTTGTCTCTCAGGAGGGAGGTTGGTTTGCATCGCTTCCCGGAAGCCCTTCACAC
>JADJPL010000001.1:555000-906676 GCA_016713275.1 Haliscomenobacter sp. | reverse complement strand
GGACAGTGCATTGCTTTTAAAATCAACCACTTAACCACTAACCACCAACCACCAGCCCCTGACGCTGCGGGCAGGAGCTTCGCCCCAGGTTGAATCTTAACCGGAGGTTATAATCCTGTTGATCTGATTTTCAAGGTCTGGAATATGGTGTTGTATGATCTGCCATACTTCTTCTGCATCTACGCCAAAATAATCGTGTGCAACAATATTCCGAAAGCCTTTGATTTTGGTCCAGGCTATTTGATCTTCCTTTGCTTTGAATGCTTCTGATAACCGGGAAACGGATTCACCGATGAGGACGAAGTTCATCAATACCGCGTCGAATGTTTTTTGATCGGCAAAGAAAGCATCGGCATCGAAGACATGCTCAACGAACTGCCGGATTTTTTTGCAGGCCTCCTGTATAGCAAGCAGGTTCGCCTTATCTTTTTCAGACAAAAATGGCCGATTGAAGAATTTGTGCCCGGAAATAGGGCTTAATGTATTTTTCCCTACAAACGTCTACCGGGCGATCGAACTGTTGTTCTACAATTTCCCGGAGCTGCTGTTTTTTCCCGAACAGGTCCTCCGTACCCGGTGCAAATTCAACGATCAGATCAATATCGCTGGCCTCCGTTTCATCTCCCCGGGCAAAAGACCCGAAAAGGCCAAGTTTGACCAGCCGGTATTCTTCAAAAAAGCGTTTTTTTTGCTGCCTCAAAAAGGAAAGTATGTTCTCTTGGCTAGTCATACATGCTGTTTTAATAAAAGGGGGGTGGGTGGTTAGTGGGTTGTGGGTGTTATCTAAGATATTGATCTGTGTAATCCGGGCATCGTTGGGCCTCCCCCCGAGGGCCTGGCAAGGGATGCCAAACGTCTGTTCTATCCAGGGCGCCAATGCCAGCGAAAGTTGCGCGTCCAGCCAAATCATTACGCCGCCGAGGAAGATGTAATGACCACAGGATGATCAAATCGCTGGATAACGTATAGTAGACATGCTTGCACATCATCTGGCTCCAAGTCGGGAAGTTCTTCTACAATCTGTTCCGTGGAGAGGCCGGCTGCCATCAGCTCGAGCACGTCGGTAACGCGGATACGCATGCCCCGGATAACCGGCTTACCCCCACAAATGGACGAGTCTATCGTAATACGTTTCAACACCATCTCCTTATCCATAATAAGCACCTAACGTAATTTCTTTTGATGCAAAGTTAAAGAGAATAAAAGTAGGGGGCAAGGGGGGGGTGGTTAGTGGGTGTTGGGGGTTGGGGGTATCTAGGCGATTTTTCTGTGTAATCCGTGTAATCTGTGATTCAGACGATGAAGCAATGCCCAACCGTCAAAAGGGTAACCGAGGCAGGGGCCTCGCCCCAGGTTGAACGCCGGTCAGGGGACCGGCGGATAGTTCCGCACGGAATCTGATCCCGCTTATGGCGGGACGGCGAACAGGGTAGGTTTCCTGTTTCAGAGGCCGGCTACTCCCCCCTCCTTGGAGGGGGGTTGGGGGGGAGGCCCGGCCCTCATGCCGGAAACTATCGCACTGCCAGGGGACAGTGCAGACGCAAAGCATTGCGTCTCTACATATTCACTAACCACTCAACCACCAACCACCAACCACCAACCACTAATAACTACCACCAAACCACTTCCTCACCGCCCCCCTGGGCACGAACTGCCAGACCCGCTCGTGAACATAATACAGCAGGATTTTGGTAAACACCTCAACCCCGCCAATCGACACCGCCCACTTAACACTTCCCGTAATCAGATAAGAAATCACCATGGTATCCAGCGTACCCAAAATCCGCCAGGTGATGCCTTTCAGCACCGACCGGAGGTGGGATTCGCGCAGCGGTTTTTCTTCTTCGTTTTTCATGGTGAGTGGGTAGAGACGCCATGTTTTGCGTCTCTGGTGGTGAGGGGTAGTGGTATCTATGATATTGATCTGTGTAATCCGGGCATCGTTGGGCCTCCCCCGGCCCCCTCCGAAGGGGGACAGTGCATTGCTTTTAAAATCAACCACTAACCACTAACCACTAATGCACTAACCACCAACCCCTATCCTGGCCATCCTTTAATCTTGTAAATCGTGTTCAGACCATTTGGGGTAGCGAAGTTGCTATCATGACACCCCGCCGGGGTTGGGGGCGTTCTCTAAAAAATCAAAGAAATCCATTAATCACATGAATCACAGTTCAGACGAAAAAGGCGTAAGGCGTAGGGTATCTATGCGATTTATCCGTGTAATCCGTGATTCAGACGATGAAGCAACGCCCAACCGCCAAAAGGGTAACCGAGGCTGGAGCCTCGGGGAGGTACAGGGCACGAGGCAGGGGCCTCGCGCCAGTTGGTTTTAATCCAATCGCTACCCCTCAACGCCCTAACGCCCTAACGCCTAAACGCCTAAACGCCTAAACTTTTTCTACCTCCCTTCAAACACCTTCCCGACGTCCAGGCGAAAGCCGGGCAGGGCGGGGCTGGTGAGTTCGCTGCCTTCGGTGTAGGGCAGGCTACCGGTGTATTGGCCGGTTTCGTTGGGGGTAAATACGAGGATGAATTCGTGGTCGGGATCTACGATCCAGTATTCCGGCACGCCGGCGGTTTGGTAGAGTTCCAGTTTATCTTTCATTTCGCGGCGCGTGTTGCCCGGGGAAAGAATCTCCACGACAATATCCGGCGCGCCGATGCAACCCTGTTCGTCGAGTTTGGCCGGGTCGCAGACCACGACGATATCCGGCTGCACGACGGTGTCTACTTTATCGCCTTTCACCCGGTGCGGGGGCAAAGGCAGGCGCACGTCGAAGGGAGCGGAAAAAACCTCGCAAGGCTTTTCCTCCAGGAAAGCGCCAATCCTTCTGAAAACATAGCCTGAAATCCGCTGATGCCGCAGGTTCGGCGCCGGAGACATCTTGACGATCCAACCCCGAAGCAACTCCACCCGCTCGGCAAACTGCCAGGTCAAATAATCGGCGTACGTATACCTTTTTCCCAAATCCAGCTGCTCGAAATCGGTAATCATGCGTTGGGTGTTTAGCTGCAAAGTTCGGAAAAAAGAACGTAAGGGGCAATGGGGGTCACTAACCACCACCAACCACCAACCACCAACCACCACCATCACCTCCTCGACAAAATAATCACCAGGTTGAGGAAGACGGTCCCGGCGGAGATCCAGGGCAAGATGCGGGTGGTTTGATCGGCTACCGTGGCAACTTTTTGTTTAAGCGGTTGGACGTAGAGGACGTCGTCGCGCTGGAGGTAGAAGAAGGGCGACTGAAACACGTTGCGGTCGCGGAGGTTGACGTGGCCGTAGAGGCGTTGTCCGTTCTGTTCGCGGACGACGAGGATGTGTTCGCGGTCGCCGTAGTTGGTCAGGTCGCCGGCCATACCGATGGCTTGCAGGACGGTGACGCGGTCTTCGGTGAGGGTAAAGGTGGTAGGGGTTTTGACTTCCCCGAGCACTGTAAAGCGGAACTGCGCGAATCGGCGCAGGGTGATGAATGGGTTTTTCACGTACCGCGTCAGGACGGCGGCGATGCTGTCGCGGGCCTGAGCCACGGTAAGTCCGCCGATACGGAAGGTCCCCACGAGGGGCAATTCGATGTTCCCTTGCGCGTCGACCTGGTAGTTGGCGCCCGCTTGGGCGGGTCCGGAGCCAGTCGGCGCCAAGGCGCCGGTTGGGTTGGTCGCGGGCAGGTTGAAAGGCGCCACCGCTTCCGCGTCGAGGGCGTTGATCGACAGCGCGAGGGCGTCGAAGGGCTGGATCAGCGGTTCGGGGACCGGCGCGATCGCCTGCCCCGCCGCCGGAAATTCCGGCCCCTGATTAAAGTTGACGAGCTGCTCATGGCTGACGCAACCGACGCCCGCCAGAAGCAAAGGGAAGAACAGGATTGGGTAGCGCATTTTTTAGTGGTTGGTTGGTGGTGGTTGGTGGTTAGGGGGCGTATTATTACTATCCTTTCATTCGGTCAATCTTGAGAAGATAATCGGGCATCGTTGGGCCTCCCCCCAACCCCCTCCAAAGGAGGGGGAGCTATGCAGTGGGTAGGTTTCCCGTTTCAGAGGCTTAAACTACTCCCCCCTCCTTCGGAGGGGGGTTGGGGGGGAGGCCCGGCGACAATGCCGGAAACTATCGCACCGCCAGGGGACGGTGCAGACGCAAAACATTGCGTCTCTACATTTTCACCAACCACCAACCACCTGAGACGCAAAACATTGCGTCTCTACCCAATCACCTTCCCCATCGCTTTCCTCACCTCCTTACTTTCCAGCGCTTCCTTCAGGCAGTCGAGGTGCCGCTGATGGTGGAGGTCGGTGCAGAGGTAGTCGGCCATACCGAGGCGGACGAGCTTTTCGGCGGCTTGCTGGATGGGGCGGTCGTAATATCCGCTCAGGGAGAGGATATTGAGTTGGAAGCGGCAGCCGAGGTCTTTGAGGCGCTGGTACTTGCCGAAATCCTGGTGCAGGAAGCCGTAGCGTTCCGGGTGGGCCAGGATGGGGGCATAGCCTTTGGTGCGCAGGCGGAAGATGTAGTCTTCCAGTTTGGGTGGCGCGCCGAAGAACGACATCTCCACCAGTACGTAATTATCCCAGAGGGTAAGCAGGGGCTCGCCGGAGGCGAGGAGGGCTTCGAAGTGGTCGTCGAGGTAATACTCGGCGGCGGCGTGGAGCTCCACGGGGATGTCGTGTTCCCGCAGCGCGGCGCGCACCTCTTCGAGCTTGCCCAGTATGATTTCCCGGGTATTCGGGTAGTATTCTGAATTGATGTGGGGCGTCGTGATCAGCCGTTCAAACCCCAATTCCCGCAGCTGCCGGATGAGCGACAGGCTGTCCTCCATGGTCTTCGCGCCATCGTCGATGCCGGGCAGCAAATGGGAGTGGAAGTCCCGGCCCAGGACGGAATAGGAGGGGTATTTGGGGGTTTTTTGGAAAAGAAACGTAGTGGTTGGTGGTTAGGGGGTAGAGACGCAATGTTTTGCGTCTCTGGTGGTTAAGGGGGATGTATTCTGACTATCCTTTAATTTGGTAAACCTTGAGGAGATCATTCGGGCATCGTTAGGCCTCCCCCCAACCCCCTCCAAAGGAGGGGGAGCTATGCAGGGGGTAGGTTTCAAATTTCAGAGGCCGGCTACTCCCCCCTCCTTCGGAGTGTTTTTTTTTTTTCCGCCGCGGGCCTGCCGCGTGCCGCCCCCCGGGGGGCGGGGGGGGGGGGGGGCCGCCCCGGCGGGGGGGGGGGGGGGGGGGGGGGGGGGGGCGGGGGGGGGGGGGGGGGGGGGGGGGGGGGGGGCGGGGGGGGGGGGGGGCCGCGGAAGGGCGGGGGCCCCCCCGGGGGGGGGGGGGGGGGGGGGGGGGCCCCTCCTTTTTTTTTTTGGGGGGGGAAAGAGCAAAAACCGGGGGCGGGGAAAAAGGGGGGGGGGGGGCCCCCAACCCTCGTTGAAAAAAACACACAGTGGGGGTTGGGGGGAGGCCAGTCCCCTATGGCTGAATCCGTCGCACCGCCAGGGGACCGTACAGACGCAATACATTGTGTCTCTACATTTTCACTCACCCACCCGAGACGCAATGCATTGCGTCTCTACTCACCCACCAAAAAACCCTTTATACCACTCCACAAACTTCCCAATCCCCGTCCCGATATCGGTGCTGGGTTTCCAGCCGAAATCGCGTTGTAGGTCGGCGACGTTGGCGTAGGTGGCGGGCACGTCGCCGGGTTGGATAGGGAGGAGTTCCTTGACGGCTGTTTTGCCGAGGGCTTTTTCGATGGCGCCGATGAACTCGAGGAGTTCGACGGGCTGGTTATTGCCGATGTTGTATACGCGGTAGGGCGCCGGGGAGGAGGCGGGGTCGGGATGGAGGCCGCTCCATTGGTCGTTGCCGGAAGGAGGCTGAGCGATAATGCGGGTTATGCCCTCCACGATATCGTCGATATAGGTAAAATCGCGCTGCATTTTGCCGTGGTTGAACACTTTGATGGGTTCTCCGGCGAGGATGGCTTTGGTAAAGAGGAACAAGGCCATATCGGGGCGGCCCCAGGGGCCGTAGACGGTGAAAAAGCGAAGGCCGGTGGTGGGCATTTTAAACAGATGGCTGTAGGTGTGGGCCATCAGTTCGTTGCTCTTTTTGGTTGCGGCGTACAGCGACACCGGGTGGTCGACGTTGTCGCCGGTAGAAAAGGGCATGGCCTCGTTTAGCCCGTACACACTGGAGCTCGACGCGTACACGAAGTGGCGCAGGTGGCGGCTATGCCGCGCGCATTCCAGCAAGTTGAGAAAGCCCGTGAGGTTGCTGTCGAGATAGGCGTAGGGGTTGATCAGGCTGTAGCGCACCCCCGCCTGTGCGGCCAGATTGACGACCACCTCTACCTGTTCATTTTGAAACAACTCGTCGAGCGCTACCCGATCCTCCAGCTTGAGCTGGATGAACCGGAAGTTGCGCTCGGTTTCGCTTTGTTCCACCCATCCATATTGAATGGCTTTCTGCTCGACGCCCAGCTCGGCCAGCCGCCCGTACTTCAGGCGCACGTCGTAGTAATCGTTGATGCTGTCGAGCCCAAGCACGTCGTGCCCGTCGTCGATAAGCCGCTTAGCCAGATGGAATCCGATGAATCCGGCCGCGCCGGTGATTAGTATTTTCATGGTTGGAAGCTACGAAGTTGCGAAGTTGCGAAGTTGCGAAGTTGCGAAGTTGCGAAGTTGCGGGGTTGCGAAGTAATTAACGGCAAAGTAACTCCGTAACCTCGCAACGCCGCAACTCCGTAACCTCGCAACTTTTAAAAACGGCTTCGCCGACGAAAAGTCGCAGGGGCTTTTCGGAAAAAAATATACTTATCTCTAAATCAGTCAAAAGTATATAAATAGTCGCTCAAAAAATCTATTCGTCTAAACCCCCTCAACCTAACGCCTAAACGCCCTAACGTCTCAACCTGCCGTTCTTTGCCTATCCTCCCCCCGGCCCCCTCCAAAGGGGGACAGGGCATTGCCCTAACCACCAACCACTAACCACTAAAACCGGTCTAAAAACCCTCTTCGCTCCAGCCGGGAAGACGGCCCCGGAACGTTTTTCTTATTTCCGGTAGGCCGGACGTGGTCCACCGGGAGTTGGAGGCGGAGTGCCAGACCGAGCTGTTCCAATTCGATCACGACTTTCCGGTTGTTTTGTTGTTCGATCAACAAGCCCTTAAGGCCATACAGCCTGCCTTTAATGATTTCGACCTCATCGCCAGGAATTGGGCTTCCGGCGATCGGCGTCACTTCTACTTCGATGTGCTCGCCAGTGACTGCTTTCAGAATATCGATTTCCCTTTCGGGAATCGCGATCAGGTCGGACCGCTGTTTGACAAAATACAAAACATCCGGGTCTTCCAAAACAGGAACATACTCTTTACGCACAATTTTTACAAAAACGTAACACGATATTAACGGCAGGTCAACATGGCGGATCTTTCGGGTGTAGTACCTCGTCTGCCGTTGCAGCGGCAGATACGACTCGATCCCTCTGGTTTGCAGCCGTTGACGCACCAGTTTCTCCCGTTTGAACCCCGTATACACGGCGAACCAACGGGCCTCTGCCAAGTGCAGTTGATTAATGGATGTGCTGGGTTTAGACATATGTGTTTGTTTACTAAAAGCGATGATCCTGCTCCCTGCTCCCTGCTCCCTGCTCCCTGCTCCCTGCTCCCTACTCCCGTCTCCCGTCCACCGTCCACCGTCTCCCCGTCTCCCGTCTCCCGTCTCCCCGTCCACCGTCTCCCGTTTTTGCCCCCGGCCTCGGGGTATGTTCTTTTTTTGCTCGCCCAAAAAAAGAACGCGGAGGGCAAAGGGTCTATATTGAGTAGAGACTATTCAAAAATGTGTGTATAGCCCTCTTCTTGGTTTGCGGTCCTGCTAAAAAAAAGTATCCGATTACGTCCGGAAAGTCTGGTTGGAGGCAGAGCCTCCGCGGAGCCGAGCGGAGCGGACCAGAGGCGGAGCGCAACAGGCCGAGACCCAGGGTTTTTGAACAGTCTCGTTGAGTACCAAACAAAGTCCATGAAATACGCTCCCTGCTCTCTTGCTCCTCTACTCCCGTCCACCGTCTCCCGTCCACCGTCCACCGTCTCCCGTCTCCCGTCCCCTAGAGCCTCCAGTACCCGATTCCTTCCTTTTCCATATCGGTCCGGTTGTAGATGCTTTTCACATCGACGAGGAGGGGGGCGCCGTTCATCAGGGTTTTGAAATAGGCCGGGGTCTGGGTTTTGTAGGCGTCGTGCGCTACGGCCACCAACACGGCGTCGTAATTATCGGCGGGTTGATCCACCATCGTCAGTTTGTATTCGTGGGCGACCTCGTTGGGCGACGCGTAGGGGTCGACCAGGTGCACATTAACGGAGAACTGCATCAACTCGCGGATGAGGTTCGCCACTTTGGAATTCCGGATATCGGCGACGTTCTCCTTGAAGGTGATGCCTTGGACCAGCACTTTGCACTGTCCGGGGTTTTTACCGGCCTGGATCAGCATCTGAACGAGGCGCTTGGCGATATGGCCGGGCATGTCGTCGTTGATCCGCCGGCCCGCCGTGATGACCTGAGGCGTAAAGCCGAGTTCTTTCGCTTTGTGGAGGAGGTAGTAGGGGTCTACCCCGATGCAGTGCCCTCCCACCAATCCGGGGGAGAAGCGCAGGAAGTTCCATTTGGTGGCAGCCGCTGCGAGCACTTCGTTGGTGTCGATCCCCATGCGGTCGAAGATCAGCGACAGTTCGTTCATGAACGCGATGTTGAGATCGCGCTGCGTATTCTCGATTACTTTAGCCGCTTCGGCTACGCGGATCGAGCTGGCTTTAAAGACCCCGGCCACAATCACGGCTTCGTATACGCGGGCCACCACATCAGCGGCTTCCGGGTCGTTGCCGGACACCACCTTCAGGATTTTTTCCACGGTATGCTCTTTATCGCCGGGGTTGATGCGTTCGGGGGAGTAGCCGACTTTGAAATCCGGCCCCATCGTCAAGCCGGAGAGGCGTTCCATGATGGGCACGCAATCCTCCTCGGTGCAACCCGGGTAGACGGTGGATTCGAAGACCACGTAATCCCCCGGTTTGAGGATTTTGCCTATGGTTTCCGACGATTTGTACAACGGCGTCAGATCGGGGTTGTTATGCTCGTCGATCGGCGTCGGCACCGCCACCACGTGGAAGTGCGCCTGCTTGAGGTCTTCGAAATTACTGGTATAGACGATGTCCTTGTTCAGGAAAACGTCGCGGTCCAGTTCCTGGGAAGGGTCAATTCCTTCGCGCATCATCTGCACCCGCTCTTCGTTGATGTCAAACCCGATGACGCGGAATTTTTTGGCAAATTCCAGGGCCAGCGGCAATCCCACATATCCCAGGCCGGTTACAGAAATCGCTTTTTCTTTGGAGATCAGTTGGTTAAACATGGTTAAAAAGTTACGAGGTTGCGAGGTTGCGAGGTTACGAGGTTGCGAGGTTACGAGGTTGCGAGGTTACGAGGTTGCGAGGTTGCGGGGTGCTCTCTGCTCCCTGCTCCCTGCTCCCTACGGTGCATTACATCTTCCCTTTCGTACATCGTATTTCGTACATTAAAAAAAGCTTGCCACCCCATCCGAAATATACGCCAGTTGTTCCTCCGTCAGTTCGGTGTGCATGGGCAGGGAGATAACGCCTTTGCACAGGTGATCGGTGACGGGCAGGAAGGTGATATCGGTAAACGGTTTAAAGGCTTCCTGGTCGTATAGCGGCAGGGGGTAATAGATCATCGTTGGAATACTTTTGGTTTGGAGGTATTCGGCCAGGGCATCGCGGCGGCCGCCGTCGACCAGCAGGGTATACTGGTGGAAGACGTGGGTGGAGTTATGCTGCCTGGCGGGGGTACGCAACCCGGCGATGCCGGCGAAAGCGTTATCGTAGTACGCGGCTGCTTGGTGGCGCTGGGCGGCGTATCGGTCGAGGTGTTTGAGTTTGACGTCGAGGATAGCGGCCTGGATGCCATCGAGGCGGGAGTTGCAGCCCACCAGATCGTGGTAGTAGCGCCGCACCTGACCGTGGTTGGCAATCATATGGAGTTTGGCGGCGAGGGCATCGTCGTTGGTGTACATCGCGCCGCCGTCGCCGTAGGCGCCGAGGTTTTTGGACGGATAAAAGGAGGTGCATCCGATATGGCCGATCGTGCCGGTTTTGACGGTGCGCCCGTCGGGATACGTATAATCGGCGCCGATGGCCTGGGCATTGTCTTCGATCACCCAGATGCCGTGTTTTTCCGCCACCTGCATGATGGGCCCCATGTCGCAGCTTTGGCCGAAGAGGTGCACCGGTAGCACCGCTGGGGTGCGAGGGGTGATGGCGGCCTCGAAGATCTCCGCAGTCAGGTTGAAGGTATGCGGGTCGGCGTCGACCATCACTGGCTTGAGCTGCAGTAAGGCGATGACCTCGGCGGTCGCCACATAGGTAAAAGCAGGAACGATCACCTCGTCGCCGGGTTGGAGGCCGGCGGCCATCAGCGCGATCTGCAGCGCGTCGGTACCGTTGGCGCAAGGAATCACGTGTTTCGCCCCCAGGTACTGCTGGAGGCTTTCCTTAAAGCGGTTCACCGCGGGGCCTCCGATAAAGGCCGTCGAATCGATGACTTCCTGAATGGCCTGGTCGATCTCCGGTTTCAGTTGCTGATACTGGGTTTTCAGGTCGACCATTTGAAGTTTTTCCATGATGTGTTTTATAAGTAGTTCAAAGGTGTTTAGTGGTTGGTGGTTGGTGGTTGGTGGTTAGTGGGTAGTGGGTAGTGGGTAAGTGCCCTATCGCTTTTTCCGCAATCACCCTGCCGATAGCCAGGGAGGCGGTAGCTGCGGGGGAAGGGGCGTTGCAAACGTTCACGACGTTCCGGCTTTCCAGAACGACGAAATCGTCGATCAGATTGCCCTGGGCGTCGCAGGCCATGGCGCGGACGCCGGCGCCGCCGCGCTCCAGGTCGTCGAATCCCACTTCAGGGATCAGGTGCTGGAGGGCGGTGACGAAGGCGCGTTTGGAGAACGAGCGTTTAAACTCGTCGAGGCCGAAGCGCCAGTGTTTGCGGGCCATCCGGAGGAACCCCGGGAAGGCCAGGGTTTCTGCCAGTTCGCCGGGGTGGATATCCCACCGGGAATACCCTTCCCTGCGGAAGGCCAGAACGGCGTTGGGTCCGGCTTCGATACCGCCTTCGATCATCCGGGTGTAGTGCACCCCGAGGAAAGGGAAGGCCGGATTGGGGGCCGGGTAAACCAGGTGGCGGACCAAATGCCGCTTCTCGGGTTTTAGGGTATAATATTCTCCCCTGAAGGGGAGGATTTTCATGCCGCGCATATCCTGGCCGGTCAGGGCGGCCACTTTATCGGAGTACAGCCCGGCGCAGTTGACGAGCACCCGGGCGCTGAGGTCGCCGGCCGGGCCTTCCGCCGTTATTTCGGCGTCCGTTTTCCAAATTCCGGTCACCTGAAATCCGGTACGCACCTCGCCGCCTTTTTGGCGGATGCGGGCAGCCATGGTTTCCGCTACCTTGCGGTAGTTGATGATCCCGGTCTGGGGAACCCAAATGGCGTCGAGCGCCGCTACGTGGGGTTCCCGTTCGAGGGTTTCTTCCCGGCTGATGCGCCGGATGCCCTCCAGCCCGTTGGCGGTTCCGTTTTCCATGATCCGGTCGAGCTGAGGGCGTTCCCATTCCCGGGTAGCCACAATCACTTTGCCGCAGATCTCGTACGGTACCTGATGTTCGTCGCAAAACCGCAGGAGGGCCTGGTAGCCTTCCAGGCAGTTGAGTGCGCGCAGGCTCCCCGGCCGGTAATAGATCCCGGAATGGATCACCCCACTGTTGTGGCCGGTCTGGTGGGCGGCCACGCGGTCCTCTTTTTCCGCCACACAAACCGTTGCCCCCGGCTGTCTTTCCAGCAGGTTCAGGGCAGTTGCCAGCCCCACAATTCCACCGCCTATGATTAAATAGTCGTACATGTGGTTGGTGGTTGGTTGTTAGTGGTTAGTGGTTAGTGGTTAGTGGTTAAGTGGTTAGTGGTTAGTGGTTAGTGGTTAGTCATCCTACTCCGTTACTTCGCAACTTACCACCTCGCAACCTTCGAAACTTCGCAACCTCGCAACCTCGCAACTTCGCAACTTCGCAACTCCGCAACCTCGCAACCCGTAACTTCGCCTGAACTTCGCACTTCGCCATTGCCTAACTTTAACATTACCCTAACTATTTTCTTTCGCCCAAAGCAACAACGGCTGGGGCTCGTTCGACGAGCGGGGCAGCCGGATAAATTCCTCGGGGGTATAGATCAGGTAACGGATCTTTCGTTTGATGAGGCCTTCCGCTTTTTCGACCCTTTAGCGAAAGCGCCGGCCAGAAAAACGCTGTCCAGGTCGCCGAGGCGGCGGGCAACCTGGTCGACGATCTGGTCGAGGCCGAGGTGTTTGCGCACGAGGCTGTGGATTTCGGAAAAAAGCGGATGGCGGGTATTGGCTTTAAAGACTTTTTTGTTGCCTTCGGTTTGGCTGACGAGCATGCCGGCGTCTTCCAGGCGGTTGAGCTCGAGGCGGATTCCGTTGCTGGATTCGCCAAATTCCGTTTCCAGGCCGCGCAGATACGCCGTCGTATCGCTGTTGAGAAAGAACTTCAACAGCAGCTTGATGCGGGTTTGGGAGGAAATAAGCGCGTCGAGCATTTGCCTGGGAGTTATGCGGTAAAGGTAAAAAACAAGATCAACATTGAGTAAAAAAATTACCCGAAAATGAAAAAAAGAGAGGCTCCGGCTTCAACGGGCATTTCTTATCTTGTGAAAAAAAGGAGATTCATGTATACCCCCGAAAACACGTATGTGGCGATCATGGCAGGAGGTGTCGGCAGCCGTTTTTGGCCTGCCAGCCGGGAAGCCATGCCCAAACAGTTTCTCGACATTCTGGGCGTCGGCAAGTCGCTCCTCCAATTGACGTTCGACCGTTTCCGCCCGCTTTGCCCCGTAGCCAACATCTATATCGTCACGAATGCCGCCTACCGGGAGCTCGTTCTGGAACAGCTCCCCGAAATCCAGCCCGCTCAAATCCTGGCCGAGCCTTCCCGCAACAACACCGCGCCCTGCGTGGCGTATACCGCCCTCAAGCTCCACGCCCTCAACCCCAACGCCAACCTCGTCGTCGCCCCTTCCGATCACATCATCCTCCAGGAAGCCACCTTCCTCGACGACCTGCGGTACGCGCTGGAGTTCACCTCTTCTCACGACGCCCTGCTCACCCTGGGTATTCAGCCCACGCGGCCGGATACGGGGTATGGATATATACAGTATGACTCCTCCCCCCTCCTTCGGAGGGGCCGGGGGAGGCCAACCTCCGAATCCCGGAGAAATTCCCCTACGAGACTACACAGCCCCTGGAATCAGAAGCTGGCCTCCCCCTAACCCCCTCCAAAGGAGGGGGAACGGACCAAAGCGTCAGGGGGGCCGGGGGGGAGGCCAACCTCCGAATCCCGGAGAAATTCCCCTATGAGACTGCACAACCCCTGGATACAGAAGCTGGCCTCCCCCTAACCCCCTCCAAAGGAGGGGGAACAGACCATCCCCAACCAGAATAAACCGACTCCTCCCCTCCCTCGGAGGGGGGCCGGGGGGGAGGCCAGCCCCCAAATCCCGGAGAAATTCCCCTACGAGACTACACAGCCCCTGGATGCAGAAGCTGGCCTCCCCCTAACCCCCTCCAAAGGAGGGGGAACGGACCATCCCCAACCAGAAGAAACCGACTCCTCCCCCTCCTTCGGAGGGGGGCCGGGGGGGAGGCCAGCCCCCAAATCCCGGAGAAATTCCCCTATGAGACTGCGAATCCCAGGGCCTACAAATTCCTCAAAAAGATGGCTGCTCTTCAAAAGGAAAATCCAACGGAAGCAGAAACCTACTTGTGGGAGAAAATTCGAAATAAAAAACTGGGAGGCTATAAATTCAGGCGGCAACATATCATTGACCGATTCATTGCGGACTTTATATGCCTTGATGAAAGTTCATCATCGAGGTCGATGGCAAAATCCATCAACTCCCAGATGTGAAATTCCGAGACGAGGAACGAACCGCTATTCTCAACGAATTCGGCTTTGAAGTCCTACGCCTTTCCAATGAACAAATTTTAAAAGGAGGCGACGCATTGCTCGAAAGGCTGAAACGAACACTGGACAGTTCTGGCCTCCCCCTAACCCCCTCCAAAGGAGGGGGAACAGACCATCCCCAGACAGAAGAAACCAACTCCTCCCCCCTCCTTCGGAGGGGGGCCGGGAGGCCAGCCCCCAGATCCCGGAAAAATTCCCCTATGAGACTGCACAGCCCCTGGATGCAGAAGCAGGCCTCCCCCTAACCCCCTCCAAAGGAGGGGGAACAGACCAAAGCGTCAGGGGGGCCGGGGGGGAGGCCCACAAAGTTCTCCGTTTTACTGAAAAACCCCCGTTGGATAAAGCCCGCGAATTTCTCGCAGCGGGAAACTACCTTTGGAATGCGGGCATATTCATTTGGAGAACCGAAAGCTTGTTGGCTGCATTCAAAGAGCATGCAGCCGGCATCTACGACATGCTGGCGAAAGGGATGCCGTATTACAACACCTCTGGCGAGCAGGCCTTCATTGACCAGGCGTATCCGGAAACACCGAATATCTCTATCGATTATGCGATTTTGGAGAAAGCCGATAACGTGTATACCATCCCCACCGCCTTTGGTTGGTCCGACCTGGGCACCTGGGCTTCCCTGCACGCCGAAGCGCCCAAAACCGACCACCACAACGCCCTCAATGCCGACCCCGCCCTGCTCTTCGACGTTCACAACTCCCTGATCCGGGCGCCCAAAAACAAACTCGTGGTGATCAAAGATCTGAACAACTTCATCGTCGTCGACGAGGGCGATGTGCTCCTCATCTGGCCCAAAGACCAGGAGCAGGAGATCAAAGCCATCACCGCCCAGATTAAAGCCATGGACCTGGGAAGGTTGTTGTAGGGAGCAGAGAGTCCTCCACCTCGCAACCTCGCAACCCCGCAACCTCGCAACCTCGCAACCTCGCAACCTCGCAACCTCGCAACCTCGCAACCTCGCAACCTCGCAACCTCGCAACCCCGCAACCTCGCAACCTCGCAACCTCGCAACCTCGCAACCTCGCAACCCCGTCGCAACTTCGCAACTTCGTAACTTCGTAAATCGTACTTCGTCAACCGTCAACCGTAAATCGTCAACCGTAAATCGTACCTCCAAAAATGAATCCACTTTTCGCAGCATCGCCCATATCGCCGGAATCAGCCCTGCTCAGCCGCAGTGCGGAAGCGGGCTTGCACATGGCGCTGATCGAGTCTGGAGTGCGGTCGGGGGATCATGTGCTGGCGCCTGCCTTGGCGAGCGTAGCGCTTGCCGGGGCGCTGGTCCGGGCTGGGGCCGACCCGGTGCTCGTCGATGTAGACCCATCCAACTGGCTGATGGACCTCGACTTAATGGAGGAGTTTTTGATGGGGCACACCATCGTCAACGAGCGCGACGAGCTGATCCTGCGCAAAACGGGCAAGGCCATCCGCGCGGTGGCGCCGGTGCACCTCAACGGAAACCCCGTGGATATGAACCAGCTCCGGTTTATCGCCCACCGCTTTTACCTGAAAATCATTGAGGACGTCAGCGAGGCCACGGGGTCGTTCTTCCAGGGCCGGCCTGTAGGCGTTTACGGCGACCTGGGCGTTTTCAACCTCGATGTGCATCCTTCCGGATACGACGAAAAAGGCGCTTTGCTCATCAGCCGCGACGAGCAGGCCATGGCTTCCCTGCCCCAACACCCGCTGCTGAGCCGTTATCCCTACGAATTCCACCTCGTTCGGATCAGCCTGGAGCAACTCCCCGCCCTGCGCGCCGCCAGCGTCCAAAGCAAAGCGTTTCTGGCCTTCGTCCAAAAAGCATTCCACCAACTTCCCGATCTGCATTGGCAGCAAACGCTGCCAGAAGCAGAACCTGCTTTCCAGACCCTGAGTTTTTCCTGTTCCCGCGCCCGGGAGCTGCGCCGCCACCTGGCGCAAGCAGAAATCCTGACCACCACCTTTGCCCCTCCGTTGCACCAGCTACCTGCATTCCGGAGAAGTACGTTTATCCGAAGAGCCGACCACGCGACGCAGCTGTTCGAGGAAGTGATCCGGATACCCGGGGTAGCCAATCAGGAAGAAACGGAGTGGCAGGAATTGGCGAAAACCATTTGGGCGTTTTTTAAGGTTTAGCGATTGCAACGGACCACCCTACTGGACATTTTCGTTTTCCTGGCACCCAGACCTTCCAGGTTTGCGAAACCTGGAAGGTCTCGTTCCCAAAATGTCCAGTAGCGCGGCAACGGACCCTACCCTGCGCTTTATTTGACTTAAATTCCGAAAGTTTACTCCTTAATCCCTTACCTTTATAGCAACCAAAACATCGGCCATGGCAACCATTTCGCCAACCCATCCAAATCTCCTCCGACCGCAACAAAGACGATTAACCCCCCCTACTCCCTACTCTCTGCTCCCTCCCTGCTCCCTACTCCCTACTCCCTAACCACCAACCACTAACCACTAACCACTAACCACTAACCACTAACCACTAACCACCAACCACCAACCACTAACCTATGCGCTTCCTCCGCCCATTCATTACGCTCCTCGCCCTCGCCGGCCTGTTCGTCCTCGGGTTTTGGATTGCCCGTTCGATGTACCAAAAAAAGGAAAAGGTAAAGACCGAAGAAGACGCCACCGTGCTCCTGGAAAAGATCCAGACGGTCGCCAAGCTAGTGACGGTAGAGGGGTATTTTTCCGAACTCTACAACTACAAGGACTTTTATGCCTACGATTGGTGGATCTTCCGAAAGAAAGCCATCCTCCGGGTGAAGGCCAAAGTATCCGCCGGGTATGACCTCAGCGGCCTGGCGTTCGACGTGCAGCCAGACCAAAACCTGATCATTATCCGCAATATCCCGGATACGCCCCAGATTATTTCCATCGACCACCAGCTCGACTACTACGATATTTCCGAAGGCGCCTTCAATGCGTTCAGCGAAACGGACTACAATAAAATCAACAAAAACGCCAAATCCTTCATCGAAGAAAAAGCCCGCCAAAGCGACCTGCTCCCCAAAGCCAAAGAACAAGGCATCGAGATGCTGGAACTCATCCGTTTCATTGCCGAAAGCGCCGGATGGAAGGTTCAGATGGATCGTTTCCAGGAGCCGGTAAAAAGTAGTGAAGTTACGAAGCAACTAAGTAACTAGGTTACGAAGTAACCTACTTCGCAACCTCGCAACTACGAAACTTCGCAACTTTTACTCCGGCAACTCCGCGTCGACCTCCTTACTGTTTTTGGAGAGCTGCGCGGTCAGGGGGTATTTGATTCCATTATAGCTTTTGAGAATCGCTTTGACGGACCCAACGGAGATGGGGGATTCGATCATCAGGGGCAGGCGGTTTTTATCGTCGGAGGCCCAGATCTTGAGCTTGTTTTCGTCTTTGAAGATATATCCTTTGATCACGTCGGGGCTCATGAGGATCGCTTTGAACTTGCCGAGTTTATGGATGCGCTTGTCGGCTACCTTGCCGAGGTAGCGCACGCGCAAGGGCCAGGTTTTTTTATCGATAAAGATCTTGATGGGAATAGCGGTACCCACACTCAGCTGGTCTACGTCCACATTGCGGGTATAATAGATGATCGACAAAACGTCGTGCACGCAGGGGTCGACGCCATACTCGGCGGTTTCGAGGTCTTCTTTAGTCTTTCCCCGCTGGGAGATCACTTTGTTGTTAGCCCGGTCGAAGGTCAGCTTGTCGATCAGCCGGTATTTCCCTTCAGCCACTTCCCTGGAAGAAGCCACTGGCAGAAGGGTGGCTTTGTCGAGGTAGACCTCGTATTTGTCCCGCACCTTGTAAAACCAGTCGTACGACTTGTAGGTGCTGCCATGCGCGGTAATGTGGTAGCGGTCGCCAAGGTCGCGCACGCGGAACACGAGTTCGCCGGCAGACATCCAGACGAAGTTCCAGTTATAATAAATCTTATACACCAGCTCTTCCCCGGAGAGGAAGGTGTTATTGGAGATGGAACATTGGGCGGCAGAAGCCTCCTGGACGGCGTCTGCGCCGGAGATGGCGGAGTGGGCCGGAGCGGAATCGGAGCCCCGGAAGGCCATCAGGCAAAAAGCGGAGAGTACCAGCACCGAAAGCCGGAAAGTAGTTTTTCTCATGCGGTAGACCAATGGTTTTGAATGGACAGAAATCATCTCGCCTTGGGGGCCTCTTTTCGAAGCATCCACAGTACTCCCACTAACGCCGGGAGGGCGAGATTTATTACAAAAAGACCGTAGGTTGCCACCAGGACCTGCACCGCGTTCACCGGCCAGGTTTGCCAAACCAGGAGGGCGATTTCTCCGCGCGCCAGGAACCCGAGAGCAGGAGGAAGGGGCAGTCCGGTTTGAACCAGATAGATCGTACCCACGCCGGCAAAGGCTTTCCCCGGGTCGAGAACGATACCGGAAAAGCGGAGCATGGCCACGTATTGGAACATGTACACGAGATACCTCAGGGTCGCCAGCGCCAATCCGGCAGTCAGCTGCCTGCGGGTAAACGCGCGCAAGGGTTCCGCTTTGGCCAGCCATTTTCTCCAAAAGGGATTTCGCGCCTTGCGGATCAAAAAACCGAGGATGGGTTGGATAAAAAGACCGGCAGCTAACAGGAAAGCCAGCAGCACGAGGCCCATTCCGATAAAACCGCGCCAGCCCTGCCATTCCGCGTTGCCGCGATAGGCGCCGAAAAGCGCAAACGCCGGAATACCCAGGCCGGTAAGCACGAGGAATTGGCAGTACGCGCCCGCCACCGCGGCATATACGGCGTTCCACCGCTCCTGTTTTCCTGCGCTGAGCACCCTGCCGGCGTACTCTCCGCTCCGGTTGGGGGTGAGGAAAGACCAGGCGATGCCGCCTAAAATGGCTTTCCAGCTATGCGCCACCGGAGGCCGCCTTTCCCTGGGCAGAAAATTCCGCCATTTGAGCACCTCCAGGTGCCAGTTCAACGGCATGAGCGCCGAAGCGATTCCCAGCCAAAGCCAGTTGGGCTGGAATCGCTGCCCATGCAGGGCATCCAGCGTCATTTTCGCTTCCCGGCTGCCAAAGATCTGCCGCATCAGCAGCCAAAGCAGCAGCGCGCCCAAAAGCGTTTTCCACCAGAAACCCGCAGAAAATGACGTCCCGGAAAATGGAAGGTTTAGTTTGAAACGCAAAACAAAGCGTTTTAAAAGTTTGAACTCCCGTAAAAATAGTTTTACTTTAGCGGAAATGCAGCGGCTTTGACAGAAAAATTGAAAACCAATCGCATTCTGGGCGTAGATCCCGGAACCAACATCCTTGGATTTGCCGTCCTGAGTGTGGAAAACAAAACGCTGCACGCTCTGGAGATTGGGGTCATCAAACTGCACCAATTCGAGAGCCACCCCGAACGGCTCCGCCGGATTTTCGAGCGGTTGCAGGGGATCATCGACTTCCACCAGCCTCAGGCCATGGCGATTGAAGCGCCATTCTACGGAAAAAACCCACAGTCGATGCTCAAACTGGGCCGGGCCCAGGGCGTAGCCATCGCCGCAGCCATCACCAAAGGGCTGGAGGTAACGGAATATTCCCCAAAAACGATCAAGCGAGCCATCACTGGCAACGGGAACGCCGCCAAAGAGCAAGTGGCGGCTATGCTGGAGCGCATCCTGGGCGTACCGATCACCACCGAATACCTCGACGCCACCGACGCCCTCGCCACCGCCGTGTGCCACCATTACCAATCCGCCAATCCGCTCGCCGGGCTGGCTTCCAAAAAGGATGGGACGCCTTTCTCCGGGAAAATCCAGGCCGCGTAAAATAACAGCCTCCGCTAGATCCGGGCCGCTATGGCCGCAGCCAGCGCCTGCATTTCCTCCGCCGGAAAGCTCAGGGGCGCCTTGGCAAAGCTGATATCGTTCATGCTGTTGAGGGGAACCAGATGGATATGGGCATGCGGCACTTCCAGGCCGATCACCGCTACGCCAATGCGCTCGCAAGGTACGACTTCCCGGATGGCGCGGGCTACGTGTTGAGCAAACTCCATAATCCTGCCCAATTGAGCAGGGGAAGGTCGAAAAGATAATCGATCTCCTCTTTGGGAATGACAAGCGTATGGCCCTTCGCCTGAGGGCGAATGTCGAGGAAAGCAAAGAACTCGTCGTTCTCCGCCACTTTGTAGCAAGGAATCTCGCCACGGACGATTCGGGAAAAAATAGTGGGCATGGTAAACGGATTAGAAAGCCTCAGACGCCGATTTCAAGCACTTGAAACTGCATCGTTCCATTCGGGGTATTCACCTCGGCGATTTCGCCCACCTTTTTGCCCAAAAGCCCCTGGCCCATGGGCGAGTTGACGGAAATCCGCTTGGATTTCAGGTCGGCTTCCGACTCCGAAACCAACTGGTAGGTCACTTTCGCTTTGTTCTTGATATTTACAATAGTTACCTTGGCCAGGACCGTCACCTGGGAGGTATCCACGCTGGAAGCGTCCAATACCCGGGCGCCGGAAAGCTGCTTTTCCAGCTCGTTAATGCGCAGCTCAAGCATCCCTTGCGCTTCTTTGGCCGCATCGTATTCGGCATTTTCCGACAAGTCTCCTTTTTCGCGCGCTTCCCCGATGGCGCGGGCGGCTTCTGCCCTGCCTCTGGTTTTCATTTCCTCCAAATCCGACTTCAGCCTCTCGTACCCTTCACGAGTCATGTAATGAATCGCAGACATAACCAATTTTTTTTACTATCAACAAACCGTCCGGAGAAAACCATCTATTCCGGTAGGCGTGACCGCCAACCGGTTTTTTTCCCGGACCCTTCTCTTCCTTGGAAATCAGTCAAGCCGGGGCAAAAGCCCGCAAGCCTGGCAATGACGGAGGTATGTTCATACTTCCGCGCGCTCCCTCCGGCCATTTGTGCCCGGCGATTACCGGGCAGCCCATACCGAATAAGCGGGCGCGCTTTAAAGCAGCCCCGAATGCGCTAAAAACAATGAACGCTTTCACATCGCATTTGTGAAAACGTTCATTCGTCGTTTAGTAGAACAAATATCCGAAATTATTTTCTAAAAATCAAGCGCCGGAAGCGTTCTTCCGGAAATTTGCTGCGGATCAAAGTCCGATCCGGAGGGAAAAATTATGGGTGCCGCTCCAGACTTTCGTAGCCCGGAAGGCGTAATCGATCGATAACCGGCTTTCCTTCTGATCTTTGGAAAACGGCATCTCCAGGGTCGCTCCGGCGCTGATTCCGGAATAAACAGGGGCTTCGGCAGCAGTCGACACGCCGAGCTCGTAGTTGTAACCAGCGCGAAGCATGAAGATTTCGCGGAGCGCATATTCTACGCCGGCGCCGAGCTGGTCGCGCGAAAACGAATTCGAAGCAAAATTGCCGAGCACCGTCAGCCGGTGATAGCTTCCAAAATAGAGGTCCTGGGAGAGCCCGATATTCAGCAGGGACGGGAGTTCGAACTTGGCGCCGCGCTGATCGAGGGTCAGCTGATACGAACCGCCGTTGGGACTCGGGCGCTGCACCGACAGCGCCTCCCCGCGGTAGGTCATCGGCGTGCCCACATTGCGCAAACTGATCCCGAATTTGAAGTTGTCGCTGGGGCCGGTCACGTACTGGACGCCCGCGTCAATCGCAAACCCAAACGCCGTGACATTGGACAGGGATTCCGAAACGGCCCGGACCAAAATACCAACAGAAACGCGGTTTTCAAACATGTGGGAATACCCCAGGCCGAGGTTGAAGAAATTGGGGGAAAACGTGGCGCCCGTACCCTCCGGCTGGTTGTTGGTGGTAATGGGAATATCGCCAAAATCCACCGCCATCAGATGAATGCCAAACGCACCGCTTTTCCCAACCCGCTGACTCAGCCCCGCCGCATTCAGCCGGATGCCCGTACCCTGCAGGTACAAGCTGTGCCCAAAACCGATCTCCATCTTGTTCACCCGGCCCAACCCGGCGATATTGAGTTGCATGGCTTCTACCCCCCGCACCATCGCCGTACTCATCGAGTGCAGCCCCGCACTGCGGGCCCAGGGGTTCATCAATAGCTCATACGCGCCCGCTTCGCCCTGCCGGTCGGGGTTGCCCCCATACGCCGCTCCCGAAACCATCAGACAACAAGCCAACACATAAAATGGCTTCTTTATATTCATAGCTATCGCTTTACTTTTTACCAATCCCGGTTCCATTTTGAACCTTAAACTCGAACCCTGCCAAACCCGTACTCGTACCGTTCCACCTGTTCGCAGGAACCCCTCAGATTCCCCTGTTCGCAGGAACCCTCAGATTCCAACCTGTTCGCAGGAATCCTCAGATTCCTAGCGGAACTACCAACCTGTTCGCAGGAATCCCCAGATTCCAACCTGTTCGCAGGAATCCTCAGATTCCTAGCGGAACTATCCGCCGGTCCCCCGACCGGCGCCTCCCACTCAACCTACCTATCTTTGCCTGTCCTCCCCCCGACCCCCTCCAAAGGGGGACAAGCCATTGCCCTTACCAACCACTAACCACTAACCACCCACTAACCACGCCCCTACAGCCCCGACGGATCAAACTTCCGGTTAATTCCAAACCACTTGATGGTCCGTTCTCCGAGGCCATCGGCTTTGACGTGGATCAGGTATACCCCTCCGGCCACCGGAATCCCTTTGGCGTTTTTGAGGTCCCATTCCAGATCGGGCGTGATTTGTTGCTGTTCGATGGCCCGGTTATTGCCGCGCGGGATCAGCCCCGTTTCGTCTCTCCGGTACTGCCGTACAAACTTGCCGTCGAGCGTATAGATCGTCACCACGCATTGTGCTGGCAGGTTGGTGATCTTCACCGTGGTGGTAAACTGGGACACCTCGTAATCGGAGAAGCCGTAATAGGGGTTAGGAACTACTTTAATTTGGTTTAGCGCCTCGTTTATCCCGGGAGCATCCAACGCAGAGGCTTGTTTGCCTTCGATCATAAACCGGTACACGGGATAACCATTTTGGGTTCCGGAGTCGGTTTTCTTCACCGAATACGGGTTTTTCACCCGCAGTTTGATGGCGACGTCGGAAGGGATCAGCCCATCTTTATAAGACTTGAGCTGAGCCCCCGGGCGGAGCATCAGCAAACCGGCCCAAGTGATCTCCCGCACCCCGCGCAGCTTGGACAGAGAGGGCCCTCGGAAGCTGGATTCCAGGTTCTTGCATCCGTCGTACCCCTGTTTGGTCACGTAGATAAAATGCTGGCCGCCGGCCACGTAGGGCAACAGGTCTCCGTTTTCCGACGACCCCAGCGAAAGGATGGAGGAGGGGTTGAACATCATATCCCGGCCGTTGTCCAACCGGGGATCGCCCAACCCACCGTAGACGGAGTTTTCGCCAAAGAGGATATTCAGGCGTTGTCCGGTTTCCACATCGATCGCATACCCTGGGAACCAGCCATAGCCAGTTCCTGGGTTTTCGGTGTCGGGGTCCGGAAGCCCGTCGTTGTTGACATCCTCGCGGCTCACATTCGGCGCGGAGCGCAGGTCGAAATGCCTGCGGTTGCCCTGGGTAGGCAGGCGTTCCTCCTGATGGAACCGGTTGGCCGTTTCCAGGATCAGGCACCGGCTCCAGTATTTCTTATCGGAAGTAAGAATAATATCCACATTGTTCAGGTCCTGAAGGCGCATGGTGCCCAGGGCGACGTTGTTGCCGGTGATGTCCGTCCAGGCCGGGGTAATGTATTTGGAAAACCGGCTTGCCTCAAAGTTGCAGTAATTCGCCAGCACGTACGGGACAAAGTATCCCTGCCCCATTTGGCTTAACGGGAAGTTGGGATCCAGGTCTTGGGGATCGGGCGATCCGTCGGTTTTGCAGGGCCTGGTCGGAACGATAAAATCGAATACCTGCTGGTCAAAATCGAGGAACCCCGGCTCCAGGCCGTCGTTGATGCCATAGAACCAGGGGGCGCCCCCTGCGGAAAGGTATTCTTCCTCATAGCCGATAGCGCCATTAGTGGCATCTGCCCGATCGCCCGTGTCTTCGGTTTGCCCAAGGGTGATCGAGAACCCGTACCGTTTGATAATTTGCTCGTTGAGTTTGTCGAGGGTTTGCTCGGAGAAGATCACCTGCTCGCGGAAGTCGGTCAGGTTGCGGAGTTCCCAGCGCACAGGAGCGTCGTCCAGTTCGCTGTCGCTCAAATCCTTATCGGTGATCCGAAGTTCAAAGACGCCGTCTTTGACGTCGAGGGGGTTGATGATCTTGACCTGGAGCGGGCTTCGGCCAGGCCGGTAGGTGATCTCTCCTTTAAAGGTTCCGTTCATGATGGCCAGGCGGATGGCCGGCTCCATATCCAGGAAGTTGTTGCCGGTACCGCCTCCTTCGATGCGTGTAACGACCACGCCTTCTCCAAACGAGGCATTCAGCTTGCGGTCGGTGACCGGCCTGGGAATGACGGTATAGAAGGGGTTCACGCCGTCGCCGATGTTCCGCCGCCCTTCCAGATAAGGTTTTCGCTGCCCGACGTTGACCTTGGGGTCAAACGGCTTGTAGTTGTTGTAGGCGTACGCCACCGCCAGGAAGTAGTATTTTTTATGGTTGACGAGGCGGCGGTCGCCTTCGGCAAATTGGTCCTCCGTGATCCGGAACGTGTGCTGTATGCCCTGGTTCTGGCCTTCCGCTTTAAGTTCTGGAACGAAGTAATCCAGGCCGGTGGGGTTATCGACCGTCTTCCAGTTAAAAATCTTGCTCACGCCGTTGCGCACATCGACCTGGTAAACCAGCCGCGACTTGTCGGGGTTTTCGAGGTCGGCCACCGAAACCTGGGAGCTGGTCAACTGGTAGAGTTTATAGCCTTCAAACCGGTACAAACTGTCTACTTCCCCGGCAGGAACCTGGAGGCCGCGCTCGGCATAGGCTTCGTAGGCATTATTGGAGGTCAGGGTATCGTTGGTGAAGATCGCCACGATTTCGCGGTCGAGTTCGAGGAAGTCGATATCCGGCGCATCGGGGCCGTCGGTCAGTTCGAAGCAATTATCAAACAGCGCCTGGGCGATGTCGTCGGCTTCGAGCAGTTTGCTGATGTCCGGGCAAGGATAAATTTGATCCGCCACCCAAACCACCCCGACGATCAGTTCGTTAACGGCGCCGGGGTCCAGGCGGAAGGGGCCGGAAGCCTGAATGGTGCGGCGGTCGCCAAACGGAAGGCCTGCCGAACACA
The DNA here is from genome assembly GCA_016713275.1 of Haliscomenobacter sp. Lineage (GTDB taxonomy): Bacteria > Bacteroidota > Bacteroidia > Chitinophagales > Saprospiraceae > JADJPL01. The sequence goes on along the minus strand of JADJPL010000001.1, from coordinate 881,486 downwards.
TCGACCAGCCGTTGATGTCGTTGGGGCGCTCCGTGAAAGCGTACCGGAGGGGGAAAGAGGTTTCCTGATAGGCGTCGTTGCCATAGGTAAAGGGCGTTCCGTCGCGCCAGGAACCGGAAAGGTAATTGTAGTACTCCTGAGCAGTGGAGGGGTCGGTAGTTCCCGGAGGAGGCCCTCCAACGCCGGCGTGGTTGTAATAGGTGAACGAGGACATGCCGATCTCTTCGCCATTTTCATCAAGCGGTCCCCGGAAGTAGTCGACGCCAAGCAGGGGCACTTCGTCGCAATAGGTATTAACGCCGCCCGGGCAGGCGCACCCGGTTTGCCCGTCCAGCGCGTCTTCATTGTAGATGTAGGCGAGGCTTCGGGTGGTATCGCAACCGACGTAGTCGTCGGTCGAGCACCCCAGGTCGGGGTCGACCCAAACGGCGAAGAAGGTGCTGTCGATGCTTTCCACCGCCCGGTTGATCAGCTTGTAGCGCTGAAAAGTCATGTCGTTGATCTCGTCGTTGGTCGCATAAGAAAAGGCCTGAACCTGGACCTCCATCTGAATGGCATCGCCTCTGGATTCGGCGTGAGTCCCACCGGCGTCGTTGTAGATCCAGAAGATCATTTCGTCGGGGAACTGTGGTTTATCGGTGCATCCCCGGATTTCGATCACGGGGAAATCGCCTTTGTCGGGGTTGTAGACGCCGTCGCCGTCCTGATCCCAAAATCCGGCAAGGCCCTGAGAGGTGTTGGGCAGTTCGAAGCGGTGGACTTCGAAGAAGAACTGGTTGCCGCGGGCGGGCCAGCCTTTGATGTCGCGGGGAATATCTTTGGGGTTGTAAGCCACGCCTTCGCGCTTGGCCTTTTGCCAGTTGCGGAGGTGCTCCTGGACGCTTTCCCCTTTCACCACAAAAAAGCGGTCCCACTTGGCGCAAATATCCTGGGAGGTACGGCCGCTTTCCGGGTTGAGCGGGCCGGGGTAGTAGTCAAACGTACCCCCGCTGCGGCCAAAGGTCTGGGCGGCCACTTTCAGGTTGCCCGCCGGGTCGACGCCGCCGAGCCAAACGGCGCCGGAGTAGATCGAGGATACTTCGGGAATGCCCGCAGGCACTTTGGGTACGATGTAGCGGCCATCCGTACCGTTCCACCACACATCGCCCCCGGTGGTCAGGCGGGCGCGGACGTTGTTGATCGCCTGGTCGACCTGAGCAATCGCGTTGTCGCAATCGGCCCGAAAGCGGGGCTGCACACTGGTAGGACGGGGTCTTTTTGCCCATTCCGGGTTGATATACCCGTGGGCAGGACCTGACCAAAGGACGCAAAGAAACAGAAAGACACGAGTCATATGAAGTCGCATAGCGGCTGGTTTTCAGAAATTCACGATTGAACCGATGAAAATATGGCGGGGACCGCCAAAAAATCCGGGATTCAGAATGCGCCACTGGTAGGAAGCCAGGTAGGCGTCTACGAGGCGGGCAGACGTTTGAATGGTTTGCAATTTATCCTGCCCGTTGGCAGAAGCCAGAAACCCATCGTCTTCGGCGGAACCGGTTACCGGATATACAGCCAGGACGTTCCTGCGGTCGAGCAGGTTGGATACCCGGCAATAGACGTTGACGTCCAGTCCCTTGGTTACGGCAAAGGTCTTGTCCACGCGCAGGTTCACCGAAAGGGTCCAGGGTTTTCGGGCGCCGTTGAGGGAGCCGATCGTCTGGGCGCCGCTCAATTCCAGCGGCGTTTGCTGGGCGGTATAGGGCCGGCCGGAAACGGCGATTCCCTGGAAATTGATCCCGGTGTTGGCGAGGATTTTGGCGCCCATAAACTCCGGACCGGTATACGCGTTGCCGGAAAGGAAGCGGTAGTCAAAGTTGAGGTTGATGCGGTGGCGTTCGTCAAAGTTCAGCGGGAAAAGGGTACGCAGGTTCCCGCGGCTCGTGAGGCCGCGCTGGGAATTCGCATCCGACCCGGTGCCTTCCGCGAACTGGATGGTGTAGTTGGCCATCAGGGAGGTGTTGCCGGTCCGGCGCAGTTCATATTCAAAAGAAAACCCTTTTACGGTACCGAAATCCAGGTTGTCGTAGGTGGTGTACTGGCTGATCACAGGTACAGGGAAAAAGGTGCGCACCTGAATCATATCGCGCATCTCCCGCACGTAGGAAGAGATTTTGATTTTGGACGATTTGGACAATTGCTGCTGGAAACCCACCTCGAAGGTGATGGTGCGCTCCGGCTGGAGGTCCGGATTATTTTTTTACGGAAAATGGATTGTCGGTAAAATAAAAATAGTCGGCAGGGGTGGCGATCGTATTGGACGAAGGCCGCTGGACCAGCACGTCGTAGTTGGCAAAGAAGTTGGAGGCTTCCGAGATCGGGAACGAAAATGCCAGGCGGGGCATGACGTTGATCTGGGGCTGGTAGTCCCGGAAAGAAACGGAGGGGTCGAAGTCGCGGGCTTTGATAAAGTTGGGATTGGCCTGGGCGCGGTCGTCGCGGTAGCGGGGGAAGACCAATCCGCCGGTGAAGATGTCGATCGGGCTGTTCACGGGAGTTCCATTGGCGCGGAACCACTGGTCTCCGTCGCGGTAAGCCTGGATGTTGCTTCCGGTATCGTCGAGATAGACCTTAAAATCATCGCCGACGTTGCCAGGCTGCTCGCCGCCAAACCGGGAATGGTATTCCGAGGCGCCAATGACTTCATATAAGGCATAAGGGTCGTGGAGCACGCGGGTATTGGCATCGTAGCGGTCGATACGAACGCCGAGGCGGAAGATAATATCCCGGAAGGTGAATTTGTCCTGAATATAGGCGGCGCCGTAAACGGGCCGGTTGGGCGCGACCGGGAAGGTGCGGACGCCGTCGGCGTCCGTGGCGGTGAAAAAGTCTTCAAAGGCGCCATTGAAGGGGTTGCCCAGGTAGTCGTACCCAAAATACCCAATCACGCCCTGGTCGTTGAGTTCTTTGGCGGAAAACATGTCCATCCGGAGTTGATCCGGGGTAAGGCCGTCGATATTAACGAAGGCGTTCAGCGGCAATCCCAGGCTTTCGCGGATCGCACGATAGAAGCGGTTGTCGGAATCTTCGGAGATAGAAACTTCCAGGAGCGGGGTCTGGGCGGCATTGGGGATATCGATATACCCGACGGTGTCGGCGCCGGGGGCGATACCCTGGATATGGCTGTTGGCCTGCTGGCGGGCCACTTCCCACAAGTCGCGGGGCGCCACGCTGTAGCCGCGGTCGGCCCGTTGTTCATAGATGAACCCGGCCTGGATGTTGTGGCGGCCTTTGTCGGAGTTTTTGGAGGCCAGATCGAAGTTGAACCGGGCGTTAGCGGTGTACACGTCGTTCTGCCCGGTGGAGGCCGAGTTGTACACCCACCCCACGTTGGTGTGGAATCCCCAGGAATTGCTGAATACGCCGGAAATAAAGCCATTCGGCGCGATAAACGACCCGCGCGAAAGTACCGACTGGTCGTCGAAAACATCGGAAAGAATATATTTGCCTACCTGGGAGTTAATCCCTTCGCCGGGGGTCAGTCCAAGCGCGTTGTTGTAGTTGGCCAGCACGGGGTTGACGGCGGCCGGTTCATAGCCTCGGAGTACCTGCCGGTAATCCGTATGCCGCAGCACATCGCGCTGGAGGGCCTGGTCAAACTGCACCGAGAACGTGGGCACCCAATCGATGTCGAACTTCCCGATATAGCCGTAATCGAAATAATTGAATCCATGGCGGTGATCGGAAGTTTCCCCATCCGACCGTTCAAAACCAAACTGGAGGGTATAGGAAGCGTTCTGGATCAAACCCTTTTTAGCTCCGCCCAGGCGGTGGCGGAATTTTACGAGCCCGCGGGTCGTGCCTCCGGTGCTGTAGGGGTTGTTGTGGCTATTGAGCGTCCGCCAGGAGAGATCGGGCGTAAACCGGTTTTTGGAGTCGGCATAAGACCCGGTAAACGAAAGATCGATCGCGTCGCTGAGATACGCGTCGAGGACGACGTTGACATCCAGGCGTTCGCTTTCTTCAAAAGGCCGCACCTTTCCGGTTTCCACATCGCCGGCAGTGAGGAAATCGGCAGCTACGAGTAAGGAGCCGGATTGCAACAGAACGGGGTTGGCCTCCAGTTCCAGAAGCTTATCCTCCCGGATCCGGTAAATAGGCACAGCGGAAGGGTCGTCGTCTATCCGGTACGTGTAACGGCCGGAGAAACGGTACCCCAGGATGGAAAGGCCTTTGGCGTTGCGGAGGATAGGGCCGGAAAGACTGAGCCCTGCCAGGGTATTTCCGTAGGGGGTCACCCCGGAAGAGGTTTCGAGTTCGGCGGAGCCGGCAAATTTTCCGGAGGAGCGTTTGGTCGTGATCGAAATGATCCCGCCGGTCACGTCGCCGTATTGGGCTTCGACGCCGCCGGTAATCACCTGAAGCTGGTCGATCTCCGATTCGGGAATGAGACTGCCCTGGATACGGATTCCGTCGATGTAATAGTCGGTGGAGGTCGCCCTCGATCCACGCACGGTGATCGCGCCGCCCTCATCCGCGGAAGCAAGCCCTGCAGCGGTGGCAGCGAGGGCGTTGATGCTGCGGGTGGGCAGATTGCGGATGGTTTCGCTGGTGATCACCTGCCCGGACGTCGTATTGTCCTGTTCAACCAAAGGAATCCGGTACTCCGTGACCTGAATCTCGTCGAGGACGATACCGCCTCCGGTGCTGATTACAATATCCAGTTTGTTGACCTTGCTGGCCAAAACCTTTACTCCGGTAATCCGCCGGGGCTGGTAGCCCGTAAACGACGCTTCGACATCGTAGGTGCCGGGGTCGATATCCGGAAAATTAAAGTTGCCTTTGTCGTCCGTTTCCTGGCCGGTGATGAGGACCCCGTTTTTATATAAGGCCACGGTGGCAAATTCGACGGGGGCGCCAGAGTCTTCGTCCGTTACTTTTCCGGATAAAGCGGTCTGCCCCGTAAGCAGGAAGGCGGGCAAAAGGAAACAAAATCCCAAGAATAGCTTTCGCAACATACAGCCGGTATTTAGAGCGCTGCGCAATGTTAAACAAATATTGATATTTCCGGAAGGGAAAGTCGGGCGGAAGACCGTTGGCAGACGACAATTTTTGGATTATTGGCGCCAAACCAGTCCACCCTACTGGACATTTTCGTTTTCCTGGCGCCCAGACCTTCCAGGTTTGCGAAACTTCCCAAAATGTCCGGTAGGGTGCAACCAGCCTTACAAGGATAGAAAATATTCGATGGCCAGTTCATATCCTTTGAGCCCTAACCCCACGATGCTGCCCGCGCATTTGGCGGCCAGGAAGGAGGTATGCCGGAACGGCTCCCGGGCGTGGACGTTGGAGATGTGGACCTCCACCACCGGCGTGCGGATACCCCCAATAGCGTCGGCGAGCGCGATCGACGTGTGGGTATAGGCGCCTGCATTCAATACGATGCCATCGTAGCCGAAGCCCGCTTCGTGGAGTTTGTCGATCAGGTCGCCTTCGTGGTTGCTTTGGAAATAGTGCAGGGTAACGGTAGGATATTCGGCCTGGAGCTCGAGGAAAAATTCTTCGAAGGTCTCGCGTCCATAAATTTCCGGATCGCGCACGCCCAGTAAGTTGAGGTTCGGGCCGTTGATGATCAGGATTTTCATCGCCTTACCAGTTTAATTGGCCAGTTCGGACAGGAATTTGATCCGGACCAGCTGAATTTCTTCCATGCGGATATCCTCTTCTTTTAAGGCTTTATACGCCTTCTCTACCGAATCCTCGGTGGAGGTCAAAAAATAGTCGTAGATCTCTTCCCGGGCGTATTCATCGATCATCTCGTCGAGATAATAATCGATGTTTACCTTGGTGCCGGACAGCACAATAGCGTACAGCTCGTCCAGCAGTTCATCCATGGTAAGGTTGTTGGAAAAAGCAATATCCTCCAGAGGGATTTTGCGGTCGATGGCCTGAATGATGCCGATCTTGACCTTGGATTTGTTGGCCACCTGCTTAACCACAAAATCCGTAGGCCGTTCGATATCGTTTTCTTCCACGTACTTTCGGATGAGCTCCACGAAGGCTTTCCCATAGCGGAGGGCTTTCCCCCGGCTAACGCCCGTGATCTGGGTCATGTCCTCCATCGAGACCGGATACTGGGTGGCCATATCCTCCATCGACGGATCCTGAAAGATCACGTATGGAGGGACGTTGTGGCGTTTGGCCTCCTGCCGGCGCAGGTCCTTGAGCAGTTTGACGAGGGTTTCGTCGAGAACGGCCGTCCGTCCGGATTCTTCTGAGTGATCGGAAGGTTCCTTTTCGTAATCGATATTCAGAGGGATCTGAATAGGAAAGGGATCCGAAGCGTAGGCGTGGCCTTTTTCCGTAACCTTTAAGAGACCGTAGCTTTCGATATCTTTCACCAGCAAGCCATTGAGGAGGGCATGACGGATAACAGAGCTCCAGAAATTCCCGTCTTTATCCTTGCCCATGCCGAAGCGCTTCTTTTTGGAGAAACCGAAGTCTTTGATTTCTTTGGTTTCGTTGCCGAGGATATAATCGATGAGGGTCTTCATGGCGTAATTTTCATGAAGGTCCTTCACGGCTTTGACGGCGATCTGGATTTCCTTGCTGGCTTCAATTTTTTCTTTGGGGTGGAGGCAGTTGTCGCATTTGTCGTCGCATTTCGATTCGTCGTACTCCTCGCCGAAATAATGAAGGAGGAAACGGCGGCGGCAGGCGTTGGTTTCGGCATAGGCCATGACTTCCTGCATGAGCTGGGTACTCATTTCGCGTTCGGCAACAGGCTTGTCGCGCAGAAATTTCTCCAGTTTCAGGATGTCTTTATAGGAATAAAAAGCGATGCACCTGCCCTCGAGCCCGTCGCGGCCTGCCCTTCCGGTCTCCTGATAGTAATTTTCGATGCTTTTGGGCATATCGTAATGGATAACGAAGCGCACATCGGGTTTGTCGATGCCCATACCGAAGGCGATGGTCGCCACAATAACGTCCACATCTTCCATCAGGAACTCGTCCTGGGTTTTGGAGCGCGTTTTGGCGTCGAGCCCGGCGTGGTAAGGCGCGGCTTTGATATCGTTGACCTGAAGGGATTTGGCAATCTCTTCGGCGGCTCGGCGGCTTTGCACGTAGATGATTCCGGACTGGCCGGAGACGGCTTTGATAATGTGAACGATTTGCTTCAGGGCCTGCTCGGGTCTGCCTTTCGGGCGGACTTCGTAGTAGAGGTTTTCGCGGTTGAAGGAAGAGAAATACGTTTGTTCGTCGCGCATCCCCAGGTTTTTGACGATATCCGACTGCACTTTGGGGGTGGCCGTCGCAGTAAGGGCGATGATAGGCGTGGTGGGATTGATGGCATCGAGCATGGAGCGAATCCGGCGGTATTCCGGCCGAAAATCGTGGCCCCATTCCGAGATGCAGTGCGCTTCGTCGACCGCGACAAAGGAGACGTTGACCTGGCGGAAAAACTCGATGTTTTCGTCTTTGGTAAGGGTCTCCGGAGCGATAAAAAGCAGTTTGGTGTGCTTGTCGGCGATATCCTGCTTCACCTGCTTCATTTGGGCCTTGGTCAGGGAAGAATTGAGGAAGTGGGCCACATCGTCGTTTTGGCTGTACCCCCGGATGGAGTCCACCTGGTTTTTCATCAGGGCGATCAGGGGGGAAATCACCAGGGCGGTTCCTTCCAGCATCAGGGCGGGTAGTTGGTAGCATAAGGATTTTCCGCCGCCGGTAGGCATGATCACGAAGGTGTCCTTACCCTGTAAAATGCTGGAAATGATCGATTCCTGGTTTCCCTTGAACGTATCAAAACCGAAGTGTTTCTGAAGGGCTTCTTGCAAAGTTTCTTGTGTTGCCATCATGGCGCTTACTTTGAACCGAGTTTTTGACGTAGTTTTGTTTTTCGAAACGAAACCCAGGACCGAGTCTTGGTTTAAATGATCCTTTGGGTAACGGCTTCCAGGCTAACACAAATCGCATTGGGTCCATGTACCCGGCTCCCTGCCAGGCAGCATGCAAACCCGCATTCTAAAATTAAAGAAAAAAAATCGGGGCTTACTCATTTCGAACCCTTTTTTTTCAATTCTTTGCATTCACGCGTTTCCGGGCCGCTATTTGAAAAGCTGCCCAAAATAGTAAAAAAATGGGGAAAACCGAAGCGCTTATTCTGGAGACCGCCCGCCGCACCCTGGAAATTGAAGCGGAAACGTTACACAAGCTCCGGCAAAGCCTGGAATCCGGCTTTGTTTCGGTGGTGCAAGCTATTTTTGAATCTTCCGGACGGACGATTGTGACCGGGATTGGGAAAAGCGCTTTGGTCGCGCAAAAGATTGTAGCCACGTTCAATTCCACGGGCACCCCGGCCAGTTTTCTCCACGCTGCCGACGCCATTCATGGCGACCTGGGCATGATCCGGCCCGACGATATCGTGATTTGCCTCTCCAAGAGCGGAGAGACCCCCGAGATCAAAGTGCTTACCCCGCTCGTCCGGCATATGGGCAACTTACTGGTGGGGATGGTCAGCCGGAAAGATTCCTTCCTGGGGCGGCAGGCCGATTTCGTGCTGCTGACGCCCATTGACCAGGAGGCCGACCCCAACAACCTCGCCCCAACCGCTTCCACCACCGCCCAAATGGCGCTGGGAGACGCCATGGCGACGGCCTTGCTCGCGCTCAGAGGGTTCACGCCCCAGGATTTTGCCCAGTACCACCCCGGTGGCGCCCTGGGCAAACAGCTCTACCTGCGGGTCAACGACCTCTATCCCCTCAACGAACAGCCTGCCGTCTTTCCGGGCGACAGCCTCCAGCAAACCATCATCGAAATGACGTCCAAACGACTCGGAATGGCCGCCGTGGTGGACGAGCACCAGCGCCTGCTGGGCATTATCACCGATGGCGACCTGCGCCGGATGCTGGAAAAAAACCGCGACTTTTCCTCCCTCTTCGCCCGGGACATCATGTCTCCTCATCCCAAAACCATCCACCCGGAAGCTATGGCCGTGGAAGCGCTGGGGATGATGCGCAACCACAGCATTACCCAATTGCTGGTTTGCGGCGACGATCAGACTTACCTCGGCGTCATCCACCTGCACGACCTCATCCGGGAAGGCCTAATCTGACCGCTTATGCCGCGCGCCGCCTTCCTGCTCTTCGCTACCGTCTTTCTCGTCTCCTGCCGCCAAACGAACCGGCAGGTATTCCGCAGCGTATACCACTGGCAAACCCGCCTGTCCTTGAGCCCCGAAGAACGCGCTTACCTGGATCAGACGGGCGTTCAGAAGGTGTATGTGCGTTTCTTTGACGCCGACTGGGACCCCGACCTGCAGGATGTCGTTCCTTTAGCCCAGGTGCAGATCGATTCCGCTTCCCTGGGGAAATCCTGGACGGTGATTCCCTGCGTTTTTATCGCCAACCGGGCCATCGAAAAGCTCCCTCCAGACCGGATTGGCCTCCTGGCAAAACGCATCCAAACCAAAATCGAAGACCTCGCCCAAACCCTTCCTGCCCATACCCCCATTCCGGAAGTGCAGATCGACTGCGACTGGACCGCCTCCACGCGCCAGGCGTACTTTCTGCTACTTCAGCGCCTTAAGGAAGGGTTTGGCCGGAGAGCCTGGCAGTTGTCCGTCACTATCCGGCTGCACCAGCTCAAGTATCCGGACCAAACGGGCGTTCCGCCCGCAGATCGCGGCATGCTCATGGCCTATAATACCGGGCGCCTGGAGGACTGGGAAGAAACCAACAGTATTGTCAGTGAAGAACGAATGGCGCCTTATCTCAAGGGCATCCAACCGTATCCGCTGCCCCTCGATCTGGCTTTGCCTGCCTTTCGCTGGGGCGTCGTATTCCGGGACGGGCGCCTGGTCCGGCTCATTCATGGGCTTGAACCAAACGCATTGCGCGATTCGGCGCGCTTTGTGGAAACGGGCCCAAACCGGTTTGCCGTCCGAAAAAGTACGTATATTGAGGGGTATTATTTGTACCAGGGAGACCGGTTACGCCTGGAGGAAGCCGGCGCCCGGGAGATGGAGCTGGCGGCCAGACGGCTCGCGCCGGTCTTCCGGAAAGCCCCCTCCCTGACGGTTGCCGTCTACCATCTGGAACCTTCGCTGCTTCAAAGAATTCCTCATGAGACCATGGTCCATGTTTTCGACACCTTCCGCTAAACCGAACCGCCGGCTGCGTCCGGCAATTGCGGCGGCGTTGCTGGCGCTCCCGGCGTTGCTGCACCCGGTGCAGATTAGCGGCGAACAATGCCTGCCCGACGTTTATGCGTTCCAGGGTTATTCCTTTGTACACCCTCTGATGATCGAACCCAGGCTGCCTGGGGCAGCGCTGGCCCTCGATTTCCAGGAGCTGTACAACCGCTTTGGGCGGCAGGAACAACAACAGGCCGATGAAAATATCGAGGAATGGCGGCAGCGGTTTTGCGATATTCCCGATCTGGAGGACATCCGGTCGGTTATTTACGGGTATTCGATCAACGACTACCTGGAGATTAGCACCGCTATGACCATGAAAGGCGCGGTCATCGACCCCATGCTCCGGCAGAATGCCTTCGTCCGTTACCTGATTCGCCACAAGTGCCTGGAAACGATCGACTACCTGCTCTTTGCCAAAGACTGCGAGCCTTACGTGACCCGGCGCGGCGACCCCTGGTCTCCGGAGGATAAAACCTTCCGGACCCAGCAAATGGACCAACTGATCGACAAAGGGATGAGCGTTTTTCTGGGCATTCAATCGCATTACCTCCGATTGCGCTATGCCTATCAAATCATCCGCCTCGCGCACTACTCCGGCCAGTACCAGCGCGTGCTGGACCTGTGGGATTACCTGATGCCCAAGATCGACCACGACCCCAGCAAGATCGAGTTCTGGATCCTGGGGCATAAAGCCGGGGCTCTCCTCGCCCTTGGCAAGCACGTGGAGGCGTCCTACCTGTATGCCCGGGTTTTTCTGCATTGCCCCGGGAAACGGGAATCGGCGTACCGGAGCTTCCGCATCAAAACCGATGAGGAGTGGCGCCAATGTTTGCTGCTTTGCCAGGACGACCAGGAACGCACCACCCTCTTTGCCATGCGCGCTTACGCCCGCGACAGCAAAGCGCTGGAGGAAATGCAGGCCATTTACCAGCTCGACCCTTCCAGCCCCTATCTGGAAGTGCTGCTGGCCCGGGAAATCCGCAAGCTCGAACGCCAGTTTCTGGGCATGGAATTCAACAGCCACCGGGAGAGCAACCGCCGCTACCACGGCGTGCCCGAGGCGGGAATCCGCTCGTACCTGATTGCCCTGCAAGGATTTGTGCGCAAGGTCAACGCCGATGACACCGTACCGAACAGAGGGCTTTGGCTCGTCGGGCAAGGGTACCTCGAACTCCTGGCCGGAGACACCTATGCCGCCCACCGCTCTTTCCTCCTCGCCAGGGAAGCCACCAAAGACAAGATCTTGCTCGAACAAATCGACGTGTTTACACTGGCCAACCGCATCGCCGGTTTCCAGCAACCAACGCCCGAAGTGGAGGAAGTTGCCGCAGAAATTATGCTGGACGAGCCCCTGTTCAAAAAATACCCCAGCTTCCCCGATTTTTTTCAGGACAAAATGCAATGGCTATACGCCAAAAATAACCGCCCGGGCAAGGGGTTTCTCGTCGGGCACTCTTTCCAGGACCTGAAGTTAAACCTCCAGGAGGACCTGATCAACGACGTGCTTGCCCTGACCGAGCAAAAAGAATTCTCCCGCTACGAACGCGACCTCCTGCGAAAAGAAGACAACGTCCGCCTGCGAAAGGAACTGATCGCCATGAAAACCACCATGCTGTTCGCTAATGATCAACTGGCAGCCGCCCTGGAAGTGTTCAAAAACATCGACCCGACGGAATGGGATGATTACGGCCTGTTCAACCCGTTTATCGAGCGGTATACCGAATGCATCCACTGCAACCTCCGGGATACGTCCTCCCTGCTCAACCGGGGGCAAATCATCGAAAAGCTGCTCGACCTCCAGTACCAGGCGCAGGCCAGCCGGGAAGAAGGCGCGCGCTACTTGTTCCAGCTCGGGCTCGGATATTACAATATGTCGTATTTCGGGTACGCCTGGAAGACAAAAGATTATTTCCGCAGCGGCGTTAGTCTGAAACGCCCCAAATCCGCGTCCGACCCCGACGTAGTGCCCGACATCCGCTTCCCCCTGGGCAACCGCGAAAATTTCGATTGCTCCAAGGCCCTGGAATATTTTGAATTGGCCCGAAAACTCAGCCCCGACAAAGAACTTGCCGCCAAGGCGGCATTTATGGCCGCTCGTTGCGAACAAAATCAATATTTTACCCGGAGAGCGCCACGGACGTATGTTTATTTCGACTTGCTGAAACGGAACTACACCGATACCCAATTTTACCAGTTCGTCGTTCAGGAATGTAAATACTTTAAGGCGTATGCGGCAAGGTAGGATTTTATATCTTGGCCCCCGAAAACCTCATCCATGCGTTACCTGTTTCTCGCTTTTCTGCTGACTGTTTTGGGGCAAAGGAACCTGTCCGGCCAGGGAAGCCCGCTTCCTTTGGGCAGCCAGGAAGAGTCGATCCTCAGCCGGCTGGAAATCAGCACGGGCAAACCCGCCCCTTTTCATAGCGCCCTCAAACCCTACGCCAGAGGCCCGCTGGTTGCGTATGCCCTGGCTCTGGATAGCGCCCAAAGCGCTTTGAGCACGCTGGACAAAGAAGACCTGCGCCAGGTCTTTCTCAGCAACAACGAATGGCTGGGCGCCCTACCCTACCCTACCGCCCTCGGCGAAAAATCGAGCCGCAAAAGCGGGGAGGGAAATGCCTCCTCGCTGATCGAATCCGCCCTGGCCAATCCGTTGTATGTAAAAAGCCGGCGGCCTATTCTCAACTACTTTTATCCGACGCCCGCCAACCTCCTGGAAGTCAATACCCCCGCGTTTCACCTGCGCGTCAACCCGCTGCTTCAATTCAAATACGGGCAGCAGCAAAACAACGACGAGCCCTACTACCTCAACCAGCGAGGGCTAGAACTGCGGGCAGGGATCGACGACCGCATTTTTGTGCTGATGAACATCGTGGAAAACCAGGCCCAGTTTCCCGGCTATGTACGCGATCGGTACAACCAGACCAGATCCTTGCCCGGAGTGGGATTGGTAAAAGGCTATACCGGATTCGGCGTCCAAAACGGATACGATTTTTTGCTTAGCCAGGGGTATGTGGGGTTTAATTTTACCCGGCACGTAGGCGCGCAGTTTGGCTACGGCAAAAATTTTATCGGCAACGGGTACCGGTCGGTCCTCCTCTCCGACTTTTCCTTCAACTACCTGAACCTGAAGCTCAACTGGCAGGTGTGGAAATTGCATTTTCAGAATATTTTCGGGGAGCTGAATTCCGGCTTCGGCCAATGCCGTTCCTGGCGATAAGGTCGTTCCCAAAAAGTACTTCGCGGCCCACCATCTCAGCATCAACCTCACCCCGAAGCTGAACATCGGGTTGTTTGAAGCGGTGGTATTTAACCGGGAAAACCATTTTGAATTCCAATACCTCAATCCGGTCGTGTTCTACCGGACCGTGGAACACGGTCTGGGCAGCCCCGACAACGTGCTGATCGGGCTGGACGGCAAGTGGAATTTCCTGAACCGCTTCCAGGTGTACGGGCAGTTTATGCTCGACGAGTTCAAATTCAACGAACTCTTTGTGGAAAAACGCGGCTGGTGGGCGAACAAATATGCGTACCAGGCCGGGGTGAAATACATCAACGCGCTTGGAATCAACCACCTCGACCTCCAGGCCGAGTACAACCGGGCCAGGCCGTTTATCTATACCCACTTTGACGAAAGCTCGTCCTATACTCATTACCGGCAACCGCTCGCGCACCCGCTGGGCGCCAATTTTTCGGAATGGGTTCTGCTCGGGCGCTGGCAGATTTTGCCCCGCCTGCTGGCACAAGGCCGGATCATCCTGGCCCGCACCGGAGAAGACGCCCAGGGTAGCAACTGGGGTTCAAATCCCCTGCTCTCCAGCGATACCCGCAGCCAGGATTATGGCAACGAAATCGGCCAGGGCGTCGGCGCCGATATCCAAATCCTTGGCCTCGACCTTAGCTACCGGATCGCCCACCAAACGTTTTTGGATCTTCAGCTTTTTTCCAGAAAGAAAACCAGCGATGATCCCAACCGAAGCAGTACCCAGGGCTTCCTGGGCGGAGGAATCCGTATGAACCTGGCCCAATGGCAGAATGATTATTAAAACCCACAAACGCTTATGTCAACACAAAAATTACCCACTGTTGCGTATTTCTGCATGGAGTACGGCCTGGATCAGGCTCTGAAAACGTATGCCGGCGGCCTCGGCATTTTAGCCGGCGATTACCTGAAAGGCGCAAAAGACCACGATTTCCCGATAGTTGGGATCGGCCTTAAATGGAAACAAGGGTATACCGATCAGCGCATCGGACCCGACGGATACCCGTACGACACTTACCACAATTACCGCTATGATTTCCTTGAGGACACCGGCATTTCGGTGATGGTGGAGATCCGGGGTATAGAAGTGGAATGCAAGGTGTGGAAGGTCGACAAGTTTGGCAACGCGCCGATTTACCTGCTCGACACCGATATTCCCGGCAACAACGACGCCTGGATCACCGGGCAGTTGTACGGCTGGTTTGGCGAAGAACGGATTGCTCAGGAGATGGTGCTGGGGATTGGGGGCGTCCGGGCGCTGCGGCAGCTGGGCATTGATCCCGAGCTGTACCATTTCAACGAAGGGCATGCGCTGTTTGCCGGCTTCGAGCTGCTGCGGGAAAAGATGGAGGAAGAAGACTATACCTTCGAGGAGGCTTGGGAGGCGGTGAAGCCTTATATTGTGTTCACCACCCACACTCCGGTGGTTCAGGGAAATGAATCCCACCCCATCGAGCGCATCATTTACATGGGCGCCAATATGTGTTTGAGCTGGGAGGACCTGGAAACCCTCGGCGGCGATCCCTTCAACATGACAGTCGGGGCGCTGCGGCTGGCAAAAAAATCCAACGCCGTTGCCCAGCTTCATGGCGCGACCGCCAACAAAATGTGGGAGGATATCGACAACCGCTCGGAGATCGTCGCCATTACCAACGCCATCCACCGGCCCACCTGGGTTGATCCCAACATGCTGGAACTCGCCGAAAAGGATGGCGACCTCTGGACCGCCCACCTGCAGAACAAACGCGCCCTGATCGATTTCGTGGAAGCCAAAAACAGGGTCCGCCTCGACGAGGACAAACTGCTCATCGGCTTCTCCCGCAGAGCGGTCCCCTACAAGCGCAGCAACTTGATCTTCAGCGAGCCCGAACTCATCGAACCCCTCCTGGAAGAAGGAAGGATTCAGCTCATTTTCTCCGGCAAAGCCCACCCCCTCGACGATAACGGGAAAAACATCGTCAGCGACCTGGTGGCCATGACCCGCCGGTTCCCCAAATCGGTCGTCTTCCTGGAAAACTACGACATCGCCATCGGGCGCATGCTTACCCGAGGCGCCGATATCTGGCTCAATAATCCGCGACGCCCGATGGAAGCCAGCGGCACCTCGGGCATGAAAGCCGCCATGAACGGCGTGCTCAACCTGAGTATCCTGGACGGCTGGTGGCCGGAAGCCTGCGATCACGGCGTCAACGGATGGCAGTTTGGCGATGGCTTCGAAAGCGAGGATTTCGACGAGCTGGACGCCAACGACCGCAAAGCCCTGTTCAAGGTGCTTTTAGAGGAAGTCGTCCCCACGTATTACGATAACCGGAAGCAATGGGTGGCCATGATGAAAGCCAGCATCCTCAGCACCAAGGATCAATTCGCTGTGAAGCGCATGCTGGAGGAATATTATACCCATTTGTACCAATAAGGACTAGCTCAAAAGACCGTTTTTTGCCCTTGGTACAAAAAAACGAACCTATTTTTTGCTGCTATAGGCAAAACCATCTTTTGGGACAGCCCCACCTGCATCGCGCCCTGTTCGCTGAAATCCTCAATTTCCTGCGAACAGGGCTTCCATCCCTTCCATCCTCAACATCCTCAACATCCTTTACCTCCCCAACATCCTCTCCATCCTCTCCATCCTTTACATCCTTTACATCCTTTTCATCCTCAACATCCTTTACCTCCTCAACATCCTCTCCATCCTCTCTAAATAATCATCCCCGCCCCTACCGTTTCATTGGAGCCTTCGTCGATAAAGATCAAGCTTCCGGTTTGGCGGTTGCGGCGGTAGGAATCAAAAAAGAGCGGTTTGGTGGTTCGGATCACCAGGCGGGCAATGTCGTTCATGCCGATATGCACGTTGGCGGTATCGCGATGGAGGGTATTGATGTCCAATTTGTAGCGAATCTCTTTGACGATGCAGCGGGCTTCCTGGGTAGTGTGCAGGATGCGGTATTTCCCCTGAGGCTGCATCGGACGTTCGTTGAACCAACACACCATGACGTCGATGTCCTGACTCACACTTGGCTGGTTGTGTTCGCGGACGATCATATCGCCCCTGCTCAGGTCGAAGTCCTCTTCCAGAAGCAGGGAAACCGACATGGGGGGGTAGGCTTCCTGGAGTTCCCCGTCGAAGGTATCGATGCGGGCGATCCGGGTTTTGAAGCCGGAAGGCAGCAGCAGAACTTCATCCCCTTTTTTGACCACCCCTGCCGAAACCCGGCCGGCGTAGCTCCGGTAGTCGTGATAAGCATCCGTGTTGGGGCGGATGACGTACTGAATGGGGAAGCGGGTATCGATAAAATTGTGGTCGCTCCCGATATGCACATTTTCCAGATAGTACAATAAGGTAGACCCCTCGTACCAGGGCATGTTCTTGGAGCGGTCGACGACGTTATCCCCCCGCAGGGCGGAGATGGGAATAAAGTGCACGTCTTTGACGTCCAGCTTGTAAGAAAAATGCTCAAACTCTTTTTTCAAGGTGTTGTAGACCTCCTCGTTGTAATCGACCAGGTCCATTTTATTGATGCACACCACCAGGTGCGGGATTTGGAGCAGGGAGGCGATAAACGCGTGGCGGCGCGTTTGCTCGACGATGCCTTTGCGGGCGTCGACCAGAATAATGGCAGCGTTGGCGGTGGAGGCGCCGGTAACCATATTCCGGGTATATTGGATATGCCCGGGGGTATCGGCGATGATGAATTTCCGCTTGGGGGTGGCGAAGTAGCGGTAAGCTACGTCGATGGTAATGCCCTGTTCGCGCTCAGCCCGGAGCCCGTCGGTGAGCAGGGCGAGGTTGACCTCCTCTTCCCCCCGGCGTTCGCTGGCGCGGCGCACGGCTTCGTATTGGTCTTCAAAAATGGCTTTGGAGTCGTAAAGTAAGCGGCCGATCAACGTGCTTTTTCCGTCATCCACACTACCTGCGGTAGTGAACCGGAGCAACTCGGTGTTTTCGGTTTCCATAGGAGCGTTTTTTTTGTTTGGAGAAAAGCGGTTGGGGTTAAAAATAGCCTTGCTTTTTGCGGTCCTCCATCGCCGTTTCGGTGCGGCGGTCGTCGGCCCGGCCTCCGCGTTCCGTAACGCGGGAAGCAGCCACTTCCTCGATAATTTTTTCGATGGTGTCCGCATCAGAAGGGACGGCGCCGGTGCAGGTCATATCGCCGATCGTCCGGAAGCGGATGCGCATTTTCCGGATTTCTTCGTCCGGGCGGCGGGGAATTGCATCCGTTGCCGCGAGCCACATGCCGTCCCGTTCGAATACTTCGCGTTCGTGGGAAAAGTACAGACTGGGCAGGGGGACGTTTTCCTGCGCGAGGTATTGCCAGACGTCGAGTTCGGTCCAGTTGCTGATGGGAAATACCCGGAAATGTTCTCCCGGGTGTTTACGGCCATTGAAGAGGTTCCAAAGTTCGGGGCGCTGGTTTTTGGGGTCCCACTGGCCGAATTCGTCGCGGTGGGAGAAAAAACGTTCTTTGGCGCGGGCTTTTTCTTCATCCCTGCGGGCGCCGCCGATCGCTGCGTCGAACTTTCCCTGCTCGATGGCTTCCAGCAACACCGCCGTCTGAAGGGAATTCCGGCTGGCGTTGTACCCTTTTTCCTCAAGGACCAGGCCTTTTTCGATCGCTTCCTGTACGGACCCTACGAGCAGGCGCACCCCGAGTTCGCCGATCCACCAGTCGCGGTATTCCATGGTTTCCTCGAAATTGTGCCCGGTATCGATATGCAGCAACGGGAAAGGAATTTTGGCCGGAAAAAAAGCTTTGCGGGCGATGTACGTCAGCAGAATAGAGTCTTTTCCTCCGGAAAACATCAGTACCGGATTTTCAAACTGGGCAGCCACTTCGCGCATAACGAAAATGGATTCGGCCTCGAGCTCTTTTAAATGGGAGAGATTGTAATTAAAACGTTCCACCTCAATCGTTTTAAAGGTCTTTAAAACAAACGATTTTCTTCCGGTCTGTCTCGAAAGGCCGTTTTCGCCCCGGGCTGAAAAAACGATTTCATGCCGGGACCAAAGAACGATCTATTCAGGCAGCCCCGGGCGGTTTTATCCGGAAGGGCAAAAGGACGGCGCTTCGATTCAGGCAAGCGCGATCAGCGGTCGAAGATACGCGAAAATTTGATCAACCCCATCTTCCAATTCGACGAGATCGGTGCGGATTTCCAAATCGGGAGCGAAAGGCGGTTCGTACGGGTCATCGATGCCCGTAAACCCTTTGATCATGCCCTGCCTGGCTTTCTGGTAGAGCCCTTTCACGTCGCGGCTTTCGCAAATATCCAGGGTGGCATTGACGTAGATTTCGATAAAGTCGCCGGGGCCAACGATGGAACGGGCCATATCCCGCATCGCTCGTTTTGGGCTGATAAAGGCGTTGATGCAGATGATTCCGGTATCGAGGAAAAGCCGGGCTACTTCGGAAATCCGGCGGATGTTTTCCATGCGCTCGGCTTCCGAGAATCCCAGGTTGTTGTTGATCCCGGTGCGGATATTGTCTCCGTCGAGCACTTTGGAGAAGAACCCGGCTTCGAAAAGTTTTCGTTCGAGTTGGATCGCCAGGGTGCTTTTTCCGGAGCCCGAAAGGCCGGTCAGCCAGAGGACTTTGCCGCGCTGCCCGAGGCGCTGCTCGTAATCGTCGCGGGTGAGCAGGCGGTCAAAAATGGGGTGGATATGATCTGCCAAGGTCTATTTTTACCTCAAAGAAAAATAAAGTTTGGGAATCCCGGAAACCCTACCTTTGCTAAACCTCCGGGTTGAACACGAAGTTATTTACCCAAGCGATATATACACCATGAGCGACCAACAAACCAAACCAGACATCCGGACCCTGCTTTCCCAACGCATTCTCGTCATCGACGGCGCCATGGGGACGATGATCCAGCGCAAACGCCTGCAGGAAGCCGATTACCGGGGCGCCCGGTTTGCCGATTTTTCGCGCGACCTGCGCGGCAACAACGATTTGCTGTCCATCACCCGGCCCGACGTTATCGAAGAAATTCACCGCGCTTATCTGGATGCGGGCGCCGATATCCTGGAGACCAACACCTTCAATGGTACCTCTATTTCTCAGTCGGATTACGGATTGGAAGCCCTCGCGTACGAGATCAACAAAGCCGCTGCAGAGATTGCGCGGCGGGCCGCCGACGAGTTCACCGCCCAAAACCCGGCCAAACCGCGCTACGTCGCTGGCGCCATGGGGCCGACCAATAAAACCGCCTCCCTCTCTCCGGATGTGAACAACCCTGGCCTGCGGGGGGTCAGTTTTGAGGAGCTGAGGGCAGCCTATTACGATCAGGCCCGGGGACTGTTGGATGGCGGAGCTGAGCTACTCCTTGTCGAGACCATTTTCGACACCCTCAATGCCAAGGCAGCGCTTTTTGCGATCGAACAACTGTTCGATGAGCGCGGTATCCGGATTCCCGTGATGGTTTCCGGAACCATTACCGATGCCAGCGGCCGCACCCTGTCGGGGCAAACGGTGGAAGCGTTCTGGATTTCCATCAGCCACGTGCCTCTGCTTAGCGTCGGGCTCAACTGCGCCCTGGGGGCGGAAGAAATGCGGCCCTATCTGGAAGCCCTTTCCGGGATCGCCAACTGCTTTGTTTCGGCTTATCCCAACGCAGGGCTTCCGAACGAATTCGGCGAGTACGACCAGAGCGCCGAAGTGATGAAAGCGTATATCCGGGATTTTGCCTCCAGCGGGTTTGTCAACATCATTGGCGGGTGCTGCGGCACGACGCCTGCCCATATCCGGGCGATGGCAGAAGCGGTACGCGGGCTGCCAGCCCGCCCTATACCAGAAATCGCTCCGTATACCATGCTGAGCGGGCTGGAGCCGTTGATCATCCGGCCGGAAACCAACTTTGTCAACATCGGCGAGCGCACCAACGTGACGGGTTCCCGCCAGTTTGCCCGACTGATCCGGGAAGGCCGGTATGCAGATGCGCTGGCTGTCGCGCAACAGCAGGTAGAAGGAGGCGCCCAGGTGCTGGATGTCAACATGGACGAAGGCCTGCTGGATTCGGAAAAAGCCATGGCCGATTTCCTCCACCTGATGATGTCGGAGCCCGAGATTGCCAGGCTGCCCATCATGATCGATTCCTCGAAATTCTCGGTGATCGAAGCGGGTTTGCGCTGCGTTCAGGGGAAATGTATTGTCAACTCCATCTCCATGAAAGAGGGCGAAGCGGAATTCATCCGCCAAGCCAGGCTGGTGCGCCGCTACGGGGCCGCTGCCGTGGTGATGGCATTTGACGAACAAGGCCAAGCCGAAACCGTAGCCCGAAAAGTCGCCATTTGCGAGCGCGCCTATCAACTGCTGACCCAGCAGGTGGGATTCCCTCCTCAGGACATCATTTTTGACCCCAATATTTTTGCCGTCGCCACCGGCATTGAAGAGCACAACGAATACGCCCTCAACTACCTCGAGGCTACCCGGCAAATCAAACAACGCTGCCCTGGGGCCAAAGTTTCCGGAGGGGTGAGCAATGTCTCCTTTTCCTACCGCGGAAACGATCCGGTGCGCGAAGCCATGCACTCGGCGTTTTTATACCATGCCATTCAGGCGGGTATGGATATGGGCATCGTCAATGCCGGGATGATCGAGGTGTATGAAGAAATCCCCGCTCCGTTGCTCGAACGCGTGGAGGACGTCCTCCTCAACCGCCGCCCCGACGCGACCGAACGCCTCACCGAATACGCGGAGACCCTCAAAGGCGAAGGCGGCCGCAGCGTGCAGAAAGACCTGGCCTGGAGGGAACTTCCTTTGCAGGAGCGGCTTACGCACGCGCTGGTCAGAGGAATTACGGATTACATCGAGATAGATACCGAAGATGCCCGCAAAGAACTGGGCTCTCCGCTGGAGGTGATCGAAGGCCCATTGATGCAGGGCATGAACCATGTAGGCGACCTGTTTGGCGCAGGAAAAATGTTCTTGCCCCAGGTGGTGAAAAGCGCCCGGGTGATGAAAAAAGCGGTGGCCTATCTGACCCCCTATATCGAAGCGGATAAGGCGGCGGGAAAAGGCAGCGCCAAAGGCAAAATCCTGCTGGCAACGGTCAAAGGCGACGTGCACGACATCGGGAAGAACATCGTGGGAGTGGTTTTGGGGTGCAACGGCTATGAAATTCTCGACCTGGGCGTCATGGTCCCTGCGGAAAAGATCCTGAAAACAGCGCTGGAGGAAAAAGCCGATATCATCGGGTTGAGCGGTTTGATCACTCCATCGCTGGAAGAAATGACGCATGTAGCCAAAGAGATGCAGCGGCTTCAATTCGAGATCCCCTTGCTGATCGGCGGCGCCACCACCTCCAAAACCCATACGGCCGTAAAAATCGAGCCGCAATACGAAGGGCCCGTGGTATACGTTCTGGATGCGTCCCGCTGCGTAGGCGTTGCGAGCGCGCTCCTGACGGAGGATAGCGCCCGCAGGCAGCAATACCAGATGGAAATCCGGGCAGAGTATCAGCGGATCCGCGAGCAACGCGCCGGCAGGGCTACTTCCAAAGAATACCTGGCGCTGGAAGAAGCCCGAAACAACAAAGCTGCTATCGATTGGGAAGGGTATGAGCCACCGAAGCCCGCGTTCATGGGCGTCAAGGCGTTTGAAAACTATCCGCTGGGCGAACTGGCGGAGTATATCGATTGGACCCCCTTTTTCCAGAGCTGGGAATTGTCGGGCAAATATCCTGCTATCCTGAAAGACCCGGTCGTAGGCCAGGAAGCCACCAAGCTGTTTGAAGATGCCCGGCGTATGCTGGCGAGGATCATCGACGAACAGTGGCTGGAAGCGCGTGCGGTGATCGGAATCTTTCCGGCAAACCGCCTCGGCAGCGACGACGTGCAATTGTTTGCCTCCGAAAACCGGGACCAACCCCTGGCTACCCTGCATTTTCTGCGGCAGCAGCGCGCCAAAGCCCCCGGCCAGCCCAACCTGTGCCTCGCGGACTTCGTAGCCCCGCTTTGCCCGGAACGTGCCCCTATTGCCGGGCATGCGCCCCGCCGGTGCGACGACCACCTGGGCGCTTTTGCCGTCACGGCTGGGATCGGAATCGAAAAATGGGTCAAACGCTTTGAGGAACAGCACGACGATTATCAGGCCATCCTGCTGAAAGCGCTTGCCGACCGCCTGGCAGAAGCCCTCGCCGAGCGCATACACGAACGGGTGCGGAAGGAATTCTGGGCCTACGCTACAGAGGAAACCAGCAGTACCAACGACCTCATCTCCGAAACCTACCAGGGCATCCGCCCGGCGCCCGGATACCCGGCGTGCCCCGACCACACCGAAAAGGCCACCCTCTGGCAGCTGCTCCACGTGGAAAAACTCGTCGGGATTACCCTGACGGAAAGCTTTGCCATGTTCCCGGCCGCTTCGGTAAGCGGATGGTACTTCAGCCACCCGCAAGCGAAATATTTTGGCCTCGGAGACATCTCCAAAGACCAGGTGGAGGATTATGCTGCCAGAAAAGGGATCAAAGTGGACGTCGCCGAGAAATGGCTCGCCCCGGTGTTGAATTATGGATGATGCCCCTCCAGCTGGAAAAAAATCGAGCGATTCCCACCCAGGTCCGCCTTCGGCGTACCTGCCAAGGGTTGCGGCAGACGCAACAACAGATCCGTTTTAATATGTTGATTTTTAATTGCATACGATAAAAACATTTTAATGCCCCTCTACCCTGCCGCTTGGGGGCCTTCCGGGGTGCTCTCTTGACCAATAGCCTGAGTCCATGTAATTTGGCTCAAAATCAATTGATCAGGAAACCAAACCCCAGTATGAAACCTTTTTGGACGCTCTTTTTTCTTGCGGCATGGACCCCTGGCCTTTGGGGCCAGGATCTTGCCGTCTGGACCTTCGAGAACCTCACGAGCGCGGTTCCATCCCTTCCGATCCCTCCTTCTTTCGCCAGCGCGTCCATTGCGTCCGCTTCGGCTTCGGTATCTGGAGCTACGAATATCGGCAGCCCCGACGCCTGTAACGGAAATGAAAGCTGGGCCACGAATTTCTGGCCCACGGCGGGTTCCTTCCAGCTCGGTAACTATCTGATCTTTGAGGTATACGCCAAGCCAGGATATCGGATGGAAATCAACTATTTTGGCTTTTCGTTCAGCCGGAGTTCCAGTTACAGCGCCACCGGATACACGGTGACGTACTCCTCTGACGGTTCGGTAGAAACGATTCTGACGGCAGGCTCCACCCACAGTACGTCCTGTGGAAGTTATGGCGCCCCGACGCCTATTTACACCAAAGCCGGAGGCTGGGCGGTTTTCAAGATCTATTTTTATGGGCAGCACCCCTCCGGGCTTGCAGCAACGATCCGGGTGGACGATATCCTGATGATGGGGAATGCCCCCCTGCCGGTGGAGCTCACCCAGTTCCGGGGCGATGCGCATGATCAGGGGATTACCCTGCACTGGACCACGGCCTCGGAGCGCGAAAACCTGTTTTTCGAAGTGGAACGAAGCCACGACGGGCTAACCTTTGCCCGGATTGGGCAGGTAGAAGGCGTGGGCAACAGCGATTTGCCCGTCCACTACCGGTTTCTCGACGCTTATCCCTACCCGGGAATCAACTACTACCGGCTGGCGCAAACCGACCGGGAAGGAAGCGTGCACTATTCGCAGGTGGCCGCATTCAGGTCGGCCAATACCTATACGTCAGGGGTTCGGGTTTTCCCGAACCCTGCTTCGTCCCAGCTCAGCGTGCAGTTGCCCGACGGGCTATCCCGGGAGGCGGTTTTGGACGTCATTTCGGCCTGCGGGGTTCCGCAATTTTCCCGGGCCATTGACCCGGAGCACCGAATGGCTTTTATCCGGTTGGATAACCTGGCCCCGGGGGCGTATCTGCTGGTGGTCCGGGACCGGGAGCGGAGCTGGCAAGCCCGGGTGATCAAAGCGGCGGAGTGATCCGGCAAGCGTTTTTCGAAAAAATTTGGGCAACCGCGTTTTCTTTCTGTACTTCGGGCAAGTACGCCGCCTCCCGCATGAAGAAAGAACTCCTGTTGTATGGCGCCCTGATGGCCGTTTTAATATTGCCATTACCCTTATGGAGGTTTTTCCGGTCGGGTTGCTGGTAAGTCTGATCAGCGCGGGGCTTCTCAGAAGAAAACAAGCGGGGTAAAAGGGTGGGCGAAGGCCGGAGGCTTGAAAAATGGCGCATTTTCATTTAATGCGCCATTTTTTTTTGTAGATTCAGGGCCGAATAGTTATTCGTACACCAATTTAAAACCTTATTCTCAATGAGTTTTGCGCTACTATCACTGATCATAGGGTGGGCTTTCGTGCTGATCTGGGTACCCCTTACGGTGTTGTCCCAGCGGAAAATGCACCCCAAGGCGTTATTCACGCTGTTTTTTGCCGAAATGTGGGAACGGTTCTCGTTTTATGGGATGCGCGCTTTCCTCGTGCTCTATATCTCTAAAGAGATTTTCGAAAGCTTGGGAGAAAGCGGATCTATGGGACGATCTGTGGGGATTTACGGGGCATTTAACGCGCTCCTTTATGCCGCTCCGATCGTGGGCGGGATGCTTGCCGACCGCCTCCTGGGCTTCCGCCGGGCGGTGATCATTGGGGCGATTTTAATGGCAGTTGGTCAATTCACTATGGCTTTTAATGCCGCTACTGCCGACACGACCTTTTTGTTGTTCCTGGGACTATCTATTTTGGCTATTGGCAACGGGTTTTTCAAGCCGAATATTTCCAGCTTCCTGGGTACGTTCTACGACCGCAACGACCGCCGCAAAGATGGCGCGTTTACCATTTTCTATATGGGGATCAACGTCGGCGCGTTCCTTGCGCCGCTGACCTGCGGCTATCTGGCAGAAACCTACGACTACTCGCTTGGCTTTGCCGCTGCCGGTATCGGTATGCTTTTAGGGTTGGTCGTTTTTTGGAGAAACATGAGCAAATACGAAGACCAGGGCAATCCGCCGAGTGTGGAGGCGCTATCCAAACCTTCGATTATGGGTATTCCTCAGCAGTGGCTGGTGTTCATAGGCATTATCGTTGCCGCGCCGATCTTTGCTTTTTTAATTAACAATGAAGGTATTACGAACTACATCCTCATCATTGCCGGCATTGGCGTGATTGGGTATATCATCATTTCTTCCTTATTCTATGCGGAGGACAAAAAAGAAGGCCAACGGCTGATCGTTTTTGTATTTCTGTTCTTCTTCCACATGATTTTCTGGACCTTGTTCGAACAGGCTGGCGGATCGCTCAACTTCCTTACAGACAAGTACGTGCAGAAGCACGGTATTGAAACGTCGCAATTCCAGTCATTAAATGCGCTGTTTATCATCCTGCTGGCGCCTGTTTTCACCTGGATCTGGAATGGCCTGAGCAAGCGAAACGCCGAGCCGCGCACGCCGATCAAGTTTACGTTTGCTCTTTTGCAGATGGCGCTGGGGTATTTCATTATCGTGGCGGGCGCGCGAAGCGTCCTGGGCACAGTCAACGACGGCGGTTTGATCCCGGTAATCTTCCTGGTGTTCATGTATTTATTCCACACGACCGGCGAATTGAGTTTGTCGCCGGTGGGATTATCGGTAGTTACCAAGCTTTCCCCCGCCAAAACGGTGGGCTTTGTGATGGGCACCTGGTTCCTGTCGATCTCCTTTGCGCATAAAATAGCCGGCAAACTGGGGCAGATGATCGCCACGCCCGGCGACGGCGCCGCCCCGGCAGAAGCTCTGTCGGCCTATATCAATGTATACGTGACCTGGGGAGTTTATGTCACCCTTGGCGCCGCCGCAGTCCTTTTCCTTCTTTCCCCCTGGTTGAAGAAATGGATGCATGGAGTGCATTAATTCAGGTTTAAGGCGCAGGGCATAAGGCGCAGGGCCTGGTACAACACCCTATCCCCCCGGCCCCCATGCCCTTCGCCTTGCGCCTCACGCCTTAATCCTTAACCCTTATGGAACCCAACAAACCCGCTTTCGAGCCGTACATTTCGGCGAAAGATTTTATTCCAGAGTTTACGCCCAAAGCGATTCTATTGGGCGTTTTTTTTGGTATCATTTTTGGCGCGGCTACCGTGTACCTTGGTCTGAAGGTAGGGCTTACGGTGAGCGCGTCGATCCCTATTGCCGTTTTGGCCATCTCCGTATTTAAGAAGCTGGGCAAGGCGACGATCCTGGAAAGCAATATCGTACAGACGATTGGCTCTGCCGGGGAGTCGGTTGCTTCCGGGGTGGTGTTTACGGTGCCTGCGTTGTTGTTTTTATACGGAGGAAAAGCCTACTTCGAATATTTCCAAATCTTTGTACTTGGCCTGGTCGGCGGCTTTTTAGGGGTCTTGTTTATGATTCCCCTGCGCCGTTCGCTGATCGTGAAGGAACACGACAACCTGCCCTATCCGGAAGGCACGGCCTGTGCGGATGTGCTGGTAGCAGGAGAAAAAGGCGGCGCCCTGGCACAGAAGGTTTATTATGGGCTTGGGATCGCTTTCTTGTACAAGCTGCTCATGTCCATTTTGGGGCTTTGGAAAGACACGCCTACCGTCGTCTTCAAAAAAGACTCGGCCCTGCCCAACGGGACGATCAATGGGGAGATCACGCCGGAGCTTTTAGGCGTAGGGTATATCATTGGGCCCAAGATTGCGGGCGTCATGGTCGCCGGCGGGGTTTTGTCGTGGCTGGTTTTGATCCCGCTGATCACGGTGATTGGCTCCGGGCTGCCGGCGCCCTTCCCTCCTGAAGCGGTGAAACTGATTGCTGACATGAGTCCGTCCGAGCTCTGGAGCCGGTATATCCGCTACATTGGAGCGGGCGCCGTAACTTTTGGGGGAATCATCACGCTGATCAAGACGTTGCCGACGATCGTCAGCGCGTTCCGCGATTCCATGGCCGACTTGCGCCAGAACCGCAGCGGGAATAAAGCAGCGCAAAGCCGCACCGAAAAGGATCTGCCCATCACCTGGGTTTTGGTGGGGAGTGTCGTTTTGGTGGTGTTGATGTCGGTGCTTCCGAATATGCCGATGAATTTTCTTTCGGCCATTCTGGTCCTCATTTTCGGGTTTTTCTTTGTGACGGTTGCTTCGCGGATCGTCGGGTTAATCGGTTCTTCGTCCAGCCCCGTTTCCGGTATGACGATTGCCACCCTGATGGCCACCTCGCTGATCTTCCTGGGGCTGGGGTGGACCGATGACAGCTATCAGCCGATCGCTCTGGTCGTGGGCGCGGTGGTGTGTATAGCTGCGGCGAACGCAGGGGCAACGTCTCAGGATCTCAAGACCGGTTATCTGGTAGGCGGAACGCCGTTCAAGCAACAGATCGGGTTGATGATCGGGGTGACGACCTCCGCGATAGTGATCGGGTTTACCGTGTTGTTGCTGGAACGCACCCTTGGGATTGGAGAAGCGACAGCCCAGCATCCCAACCCGCTCCCGGCGCCCCAGGCGACGTTGATGGCGACCGTCATCAAAGGGTTGCTGAGCCAGAACCTGCCCTGGGGGCTGGTTATTGCCGGGATGGGGTTGGCTGCGGTAGTGGAATTGTGCGGGGTGAGCTCCCTGGCCTTCGCTGTGGGCGCCTACTTGCCGCTTTCTACCACTTCACCGATATTCATCGGGGGGTTAGTCAAATGGCTGGTTGAGCGCAAAGACAAAAACAAGGCGGCGGAATCTGAGATCGGCCCCGGGGCTTTGTTCAGTTCCGGATTGATTGCCGGGGGGTCTATTACCGGGATTATAATCGCGGGAATGCTGGGATATACGGTGGGCTATGACTCCAATGGGGCTCCCATCAATTTCCTGAGCAAGCTTCGCCTGCTCGAACCGGAATCGCTGGGCGTTTTCGGGGATCTGAGCGGGCTCATTGCTTTTAGCGTTTTAGATATCATCCTGTGGCTGTTTGCACGGGGGAAATAAACCGAGACATATGATTCGCAATACGCAAATCCTTTTTTTAGCGATGCTCGCCGGCCAGGCGCTTTTTGCGGCGGTAGCTTACTTTTTCCTGCCCGCCAATAAAAGCGCCGGGCTGGCCGATACCGGGCTGTTTTTTTACTTGCCGTTTATCTTTATGATGGTTATGGGGGGCGCCGCATGGGTTTTGAACGACACCCTGAAAAGGAAGGCGCCGGGGCAAGGTAAGCCGCTGGAAGAGCGGCTCCGGCACTACCAGCAGCGGGTTTTGCTGAGGCTGGCCATGACGGAATCTGCCGTGCTTACGGCCATCATTTTTGGTTTTGTATCGGCCAACATCCAGCTCTACCTCCTGGCAGCACTGGGAGTGGGTTTGTTCATTTACTTCCGCCCGAGCGCCGCTGAGTTCGTGTCGGATTATCAGGTTTCGGTAGATGAGGAGCGGGAGTTGTAAAAAGAGCGTCAGGGTAGATCTTTCTCCCTTGCGCCTATGTTCCTTTTGGCCTAACTTTGTCCATTCAGCAATAAAACTTCCGGCATACCAGTTGATATCCATCCTTCCTTTGGAATATAGGCCTTTATCGCCTGGATGTATAGGGAGTTTGACCGCCGAATCTTTCACAAAAGACAAATCTAATGGCTTCTCCAGCTCAACCCGTGTATTTACCACTTGAATTCAAGCAGGTCTTGGAAATCGTTCAACAATTGGGCGCATCCGAACGACGCAACCTCTTGCTCTTTCTCCTGGGACATCAAGCGGATAAAGAGGATTTGACGCTTACTCACCTCGCAAGCGAATATTCCTTGGGCAAGGATTGGTTTACCCAAACAGAAGATGAAGCATGGCAGGATTTGTAAAAGGAGAGGTCGTTGTCATCCCGTTTCCATTTTCCGATTTGTCAGGCAGCAAGCGCCGTCCTGCCTTGGTTTTGGCCGATTTACCCGGTGATGACATTATTTTGTGCCAGATCACTTCTCAAAATTCTTCCAAAGACCCCTTTGCAATACCTCTGAATAGCGCAGACTTTTTTTCCGGATCGCTTCCTTCACCCTCCAATATTCGTCCTAATCGAATATTTACTGCGGATAAAAATTTAATATTAAAATCGGCGGGTCAGATTTCTGATACGGTTTATTTAAAGGTTTATCACGCTATACAAGAGTTATTGAGGCCCTGATTGCTTTTATACCTTAATGGGGCAAAGACGCCCAGTTTGTCCTCGATTACCACGCACTTGCGTCAGCTTTCCCGATCTTTTACAACCAGGGGGCCGAAGATCCCAACGCTATTCTTTGCTCAATCCTTCGCTCTGCTCTGCATCGCAAACCAATCTTCGATATTTGGGCAGGCCCGGAAGCTGGGATCTACCTGAACATAGGTGCGGCGGATTTTGTCCTCGATCCAGCTGTTGAGAAAATCGTTGCGCTTGGATTCGATGGCGGCGTCCTGAATTTTGGAGTAGTCCAGGTCCAGGCTGGCACGGTGCGGTTTGGTGCGGGATTGGAGTTGGATCAGGCGGAGGAAGGGATCACCGGCCGGGTCTGAAAATTCGATAGGCGAGGAGATCTGGCCAACGTCCATGGTGTCGATGGCGAAGTAAATATCTGGTTCCAGGTCGCCGACTTCGAAAAAGGTGTTGCCGGTAACCGGGTTAACCATTCGGCCATCGTTGTTGTAGCTTTGCTGCTTGTCGTCCGAAAATTTCTTCACTGCGTAGGAGAAGCTCATGGAATCGCTGTCGATCAGAGCGCTGACGGAGTCCAGCACATGACGGGCCAGCGCCACGTCGGCGTCGGTGATCTCCGGTTTGGCGAGAATATGGCGCAGGTGTATGGTATTCCCTCTGCGGCCCAGCATTTGGATCAGGTGGTAACCAAATTCCGACTCCACGACCGGCGAGACCTCGTCTTGCGCCAGTTTATAGGCGGCTGCCTCAAACTCGGGGACGAATTTGCCGCGTTTTGCCCAGCCCAGATCCCCGCCAGCGCGGGCAGAGCCGTCGTCGGAATATTTCTGAGCCATCAGCCCGAAATCTTCCCCGCCTTCCACGATGCGCTTCCGGACCGTTTCCATCTGTTCAATGGCTTTGCGTTTTTCCTCTTCATTCACTTTCGGCTTATAGACGATCTCCCCTACTTCCACTTCGGAATTGAAATAAGGCAGGCTGTCCCTTGGGATTTTTTGGAAGAAGGCTTTCACTTCGGACGGGGTGACGGTAATATCCCCCATGACCTGACCGCGCATCCGCTCGGAGAGCAGCTGGTTGCGGAGGTCTTCCCGGAGCTGATCTTTCACCTGGCTGACGGTTTGGCCATAGTAGGCTTCAAACTGGGCAACGTCGTTGTTCATATACCCCAGGATGCGTTCGACCCGGGCGTTGAGCTGGTTTTCGATCTCGTCGTCCTTCACCTCGACACTGTCGAGTTTGGCCTGGTTGAGCAGCAACTTGGTCGCGAGGACCTGTTCAATGATCATACAGCGGGCGTCCGGCGGGAGGGGTTCGCCAGGGCGTTGCGATTTGAGCAAGGCCAATTGCTCTTCCACTTCGGAGAGGAGTACGTACTCACCGCCTACCAGGGCTACCACTTTATCGATAATCTCTTTTTGCGCCCAGCCGGGTGTTAGGGAAAAAAACAGCAGGCAGCATAATACGATAGATCTCATTGGCAAATAATTAAGCTAGGATAAGGACGTAAGTCCCTTTGAAAAGGTTGTTCTATTTAGTAAAAAGTTGGACCTCTTTGCGGCGCATCGCCACTTCGTAGAGGTCTTCGCGTTTTTGTTCCAGCAATTTGGTTTTCCGCACGTGGAGGATAAACTTCCGGGCCTGAGATTCGATATAGGCCAGGGGAGCGAT
This sequence comes from Haliscomenobacter sp., assembly GCA_016713275.1. Classification (GTDB taxonomy): domain Bacteria; phylum Bacteroidota; class Bacteroidia; order Chitinophagales; family Saprospiraceae; genus JADJPL01. The sequence continues at coordinate 850,346 of JADJPL010000001.1, read as the reverse complement.
TTCCCGGCTGTTTCGGAGTTCCAGCAGCCGGAAAAAATACTGGAACGAATCGTCGCTTTGGCGGAATTCCCTCCTCGAGTCAATATTATCCACGCTAAGGGTCCCTTCCGGCATAGCGGAAGCCAGTTCATCGACCCGATGCCAGGTGCTGTCATTCAGAATATGGGCTACGGCGTATCGGTCGCAATAGCGGTTGAGCCGGGCGAGGTTTCGTTCGTTGGGGTTATTCCACCAGCGATTGAGGCTATCCTGCTCGGGAGCAGAAGAAGGCACTTTGATGAAATAGCACCGGACGATGGGGGTCTCCAGTTGGTATTGATCCTTGTTGCGCTCGTAAAATTCCTGAAGCTCCTCCTTGGTAATGGTCGAATCCAGCAGTTGCTCCACGAGTACCTGTTCGTAGTTGTTTTTAATCAGGGAGGCCCGGTAGTCGAGCACGAGTTTGTCGATATTGAGGTCCTTGGGGAGGTTGCGTTCCGCTTCGTGCAACAAGAGGGTTTCCCTGATCCAGCGCTGCACATAGGCGTTGATGATCAGGAGGCTGTCTTCTCCAGAAATTCCGGGAGGAAACATGCCCTCCATTTCGGAAACCCGCAATTCCTTGCCGTACGCTTTGGCGAGCAGGCGGTTGGCGCCGTTTTCTTTACCCTTGCCCATTTGGCAGGAGAAAAGGAGGCTGGCCATTGCCAAAAGGATCCAAAAACGCTGCATCATGCAAGAAGATTATTAGACTTGTTGCGAGGGGGGCATGGTGGGTTTAAAATGGCTCTTCCCCACCACGCTGGCCCGTGGCAACCAGTCTATTTTCGAATGAGTTTTTCCAAAACGGTCTGGTTCACTTTGACCTCATAGGCTTTTCGGAGCGCCTCTACCCATTGTTGCTCCAGAAAGTCCTGGTAATCGGCGACGATGTACCCCCGGGCTTCCGACAGTTCCTTAGGGGTAGCGGGGATCACTTTCTCCACTTTCAGGAAATAGAACTGGTTGGTATTGCGGTCCACTTTGGGAGAGCTAACTTCACCGGTGGCCCATTCGCGGAGGTCGAGGCCTTCGGGGCTTTTGTCGCGTTCGATCACGAAGGTTTCTGCCTGAATAGGGGGCTTGTCGCCGGTATTGAATTTAGCCAGGGCGCTTTCTTTGGGGTTCATTTTCACGAAAGCGCGGAGCGGTTCCATTTGGTTCATGTTCAGGGCATCCACCACATATTTGGTCACTTCGGCGCGATCGTTCCAACGGTATTTTCCGCGGATGGTTTGGAAGAATTGCTCCAGACCGACCGAATCCTGGGCGGCTTTGTCCCATACCTCTATTCTGGTCGCTTCAAAAAGCAGGATACCTTCTTCGTATTCCCGGATCAGGGAGCGGAAATCCGGATATTTTTGTTCCAGTTGCCGCTCTTCGAAGGTCATGCAACGCTGCTCGACGAATGCGTTATAGAGGGTTTGGACGGCGTCGGGGATGGGCGTTTCCCGCAAGCGCATGCGTTCGCGGGCGGCATCGCCCAGATAGGCGTTGAAATCCTGGAGGGTAACCCGCTGGTTACCCAGGGTGAACAGCACGTCCTTGGCATTGGCGCCGGAAGGTTTCCAGCGGAAGGTAAAGAAGGTATCGGACAAGGTTTGGGCAAACCGGTCGAGGGTTGCCGGTGTTTCTTTGAATCCGTTGTTTCGCTTGATGTCGGCGATCATGCCCTTTCTGGCCAGTTCAAAGCGCCCATCGCGCTTGATCCTGGCTTCGAGTTGGGGGCGGGCCAAGTCGTAGCCTGCCGGCTCTTTATAACTAATCCGCTTGATGATATGCCAGCCGACAGAGGTTTCTACCGGCTCGGAATAGTCGCCGTCTTTAGCCAGCGCAAAAGCGGCCTCTTCAAAAGGCGCCTCAAAGCGATTGATGCCAAAGAAGCCCAGATACCCTCCTTTGTCCGCCGTTTTGCGGTCGTCGGAACTTTGCCTGCAAATAACCTCAAACGACTCGCCTGCCTTCAGCCGGTCGTATAGCGCACGAATCATTCCTTCCGCCGCTTCCATCGTTTCCCGCTCGTCTTTACGAATCAGGATCTGGGCGACTTCTATTTCGCCCCGGGCGGGCCGGCGGCTATGCACGACAATCAGGTGGTATCCTGCCGTGGTACGGACGGGATCGCTCACCTTATTTAAAGGTAAGGTATACGCTGCGGTTTCCAGCGCATAGAACCCATTGGGAAAAGGTACGTTCAGAAAACCTACGCGGCCATTATTTTTAGGCGCCGATTTATCTTCGGAAATCTTAACCGCCAGATTCGCAAACGTTTCTTCCCCGGCATCCAATTGGCGTTTGGCTGCCTGGGCTTTGCGAAAAGCAGCCAGCGAATCGGCAGGGGAAGCCTCGGGGCTCACCAAAAACAAGATATGGCTGATCTCCACATCCTGGCGCGAACGGTCATACGCTTCCCGAACCAGGCGCTCCGTCACTTCCTTATTGATCAGATAGGAATCGGCTAACTGCTTGCGGTATCCATCCAACTCCTCCTTTAGCTGGGTGATCGTATCCAGCTTCATCTCCTTCGCCCGCTTGACCTTCAATTTGAATTTAACGTACAGATCGAGGTATTCCTGAAGGGACTCCCTGGTATAGTCGGCGTTCTTTCCGTTGGTTTTGTTGTAGATATACTCAAACTCGGAAACATGCACCGGAGCTCCGGCAACGCTGAACAACACCGGATCTTCCTTCTGTCCAAAAACCTGGGCAGAAAATACCACTCCAAGAAGACAAAGAATGAGCCTATTCATGACGGTTTTTTTTATTCGGTAAAAAACGACTGCAAAATTAGTATAATCCACGCAATTCAGCCGGTTAAATCACCCCCACACATCCTTCACATCCCCACACATCCTTCACATCCCTCACACATCCTCTCCATCCTTCACATCCCCTACATCCTTTACATCCTCTCCATCCTCTCCATCCTTCACATCCTCTCCATCCTCTACCCTCTTCCCCTACTCCTGCACATACACCCGCTTGACCCTGGAGGAAATCCCGGTAAAAATCTCATAAGGGATAGTTTCTGCTGCGACAGCAAGGGTTTCCACACTGGGGTTCTTTCCGAAGATAAGTACCGGATCGCCGGCAACTACCTCGGGATTATCGCTGATATCGATCATGCACATATCCATACATACTGCGCCAAGAACCGGGGCCGGTTTCCCTCTGACGACCACGCTAAACCGGCTGTTTCCCGCTTTACGGGGCAACCCGTCGGCATATCCGATGCTTATAGTGGCAATCCGCATAGGTTGATCCACCTGCGCAAGCCGGCCATAGCCCACGCTTTCGCCCGGAGTCAGTTCTTTCACCTGTGAAACGGTAGCTTGGAGGGTCAGCACCACCTGGAGTTTTTCCTGGAGGCTTTCGGAGGCGTCGATGCCGTACAAGCCTATTCCCAAACGCACCATTTCCATTTGGTATTGCGGAAACCGGCTGATGCCGTTGGAGTTGAGGAGATGGCGCATAGGGCGGTAGCCCAACGCCCCGGCTATATCTTCATAGGCTACGGCAAAGCGCTGGTACTGCTCGTGGGTAAACGCATCGTGCCGGGGGTCTTCGCTCGCCGCGAGGTGGGAAAAAACCGTCCGGATATCCAGCCTGGGGTGTTTCTTTAAGAAACCGACCAAAGCGGGAATTTCGTGGTCGTCAAAGCCCAGCCGGTGCATGCCCGAATCGATGCTGATATGCAGGGGCAAGGTGGCATTTTGGCGCTCGAAGTAATCCAGCAAGGCCTGTAATTGAACCAGGCTGTACACTTTGGGCTCCAGGCGGTACCGCAACAGCTGGTCGAAGGTAGCGGGTTCGGGGTTAAGGACCATGATGGGAGTCTGCACCCCTGCCTGTCTGAGCTCCGCGCCTTCGTCGCCGTATGCAACGCAGAGGTAGTCGATCCGCTGGAACTCGAGCAACCTGGCTACTTCCCGGCTCCCGGAGCCGTAGGCGGCCGCCTTGACCATAACCATGATCTTCGTCGAGGGCAAAAGCTGGCGCTGATACACCCGAAGGTTATGAGCCAGGGCATTGAGATTGATCTCCAGGGTAGTCTGGTGCACCTGGCGCGAAAGACGATCCGCCACCCGCTCCAGTCCGAACGAACGGGCGCCTTTGATCAGGAGGATCTCGTGATCAAAATCCAGCGCGTCAAAAGACTCAAGCAGAGCATCCGTGCTGTCAAAAAAATCCTTGCGAACGGATTCCGGCAATAAGTTGTTGAGCCGGCGTACTTCCTTCCCCACCCCAACCAGCCTCCCAATGTTTTGTTCCTGGAGCATCTGGGCGATGCGCTGGTACAGGCTTTCGGGTTCTCCCTGGCCCTGGAGCATGTCCGACAGGATGACGGTCCGGGACAAGCCCTGAGCATGCTGGTCCAGGAAGTGCAACGCCAGACTCAGGGAGGTGAGATCAAAGTTGTAGGCGTCGTTAATCACCAGACTGTGGCGGGCGGCTTCTTTCAATTCCAAGCGCATAGCCACCGGTTTCAACTGCTCCATGCGCCCGGGAATGCGCTCCGGCGGCACGCCGGCAAACAGCATAAACGCCCAGCAATGGATGGCGTTTTCTATCGAAGCGGCATCCGTAAAAGGAATCGTTATGGCAAGGGTCTGGTCCTGGTATACTCCTTCAAGGATCGTGTTTCGACCAGCAGTCCGGCAGGAAACGATGCTCAGGTCAGCTTTTTGGCGCCTCGACCAGGTAAACACCGGTTTTCCCAGCTTCCCGATCGCTTCGTCTACGCGGGGATCGTCTTTGCAATAGATGATGTGCCGGGCAGTCTCGAACAGGCGCAGTTTTTCGCTCAATTTGACGTCCGAAGAAGGAAACCCTTCGCTGTGGGCTTCCCCGAGGTTGGTAAACAAGCCTACCTCCGGGCGAATGATATCGGCCAGGATCGCCATTTCGCCCATTTTGGAAATGCCCGCTTCGATCAGCGCCATCTGACGCCGGTCGTTGAGTTGCCAAACCGAGATCGGAACACCCACCTGGGAGTTGAAGCTTTTGGGACTCCGGATCAGGGCGTGGTCCTCCTGAAGCATCTGGAACAGCCACTCTTTGACAATCGTCTTGCCGTTGCTGCCGGTAATCCCGACCACCAGGGAATCGAATTGGCGGCGATGGTATGCAGCAAGAGCCTGAAGCGCCCGAAGGGTGTCCTCCACCAGAAGCACATTAGCGCCAGCCAACCCATCCAGCGGAACAGGCCTGGAAACGACGATATTGCGGACTCCTTCCGCATAGGCCTCGGCGATAAAAGCGTGGCCGTCGTGCCGCTTGCCTTTCAGCGCAAAAAAGATCCCCGTTTCGGCAAAAAAAAGTTGGCGGCTGTCGTACAGCAGGTGCTCCACCGGAGGAACAGGATGAACGCCCTGAAGGCAGCGGGCGCCGAGCGCCCGGATAATTTCCTCAATAGAATAAGGCATTCCTGGTGGTTTAAGCCTCGAAGTTGCCACAAAAGCCTGTCCTTGCCCATAAGCGCCAAAGACGGTCTTTTGAGACAGCCCCGAAAATGCGAACTAAAACGCATACCCGATATCCCTGCGAAAATAGTTTCCTTCAAAATGGATGCGGCCGGCATTGGCGTTGCTTTTCTCCAATGCTTCTTTCAAATCCTTCCCATAAGAAGTGATGGCCAATACGCGTCCTCCATTGGTTAACAAGCCGCCGGTCTCGCCGGTTCGGGTTCCCGAGTGAAAGACCAGGCTACCATCCACCTGATCCAGCCCGCTAATCGCTTTGCCTTTTTCGTAATCGCCCGGGTACCCGCCGGATACCAGAACGACGGTAGCGGCCGCGCGGGCGTCCTCTTCCAGCGTCATTTCATCGAGCCGGCCCTCCGGCAAGGCGGCGAGCAATTCCAGCAAATCCGATTTCATGCGGGGTAAAACGACTTCGGTTTCGGGGTCGCCCATCCGGCAATTGTATTCGATCACAAAGGGGTCTCCGTTGACTTCAATCAGTCCCAGGAAGATAACCCCCTTGTAGTCGAGTCCCCGGCGTTTGATCCCCTCCAGGGTGGGCTGAATGATGCGCGTTTCCACTTTTTGCATCATCGCGTCATTGGCGAAAGGAACAGGGGAAACAGCGCCCATGCCGCCCGTATTGAGGCCGGTATCGCCTTCGCCGATGCGCTTGTAATCTTTGGCTACCGGCAGGATCTTATAGCTTTTGCCATCCGTAAGGACGAACACAGAGAACTCCGTTCCTGATAGAAAGGCTTCCACCACTACCCGCCTGCTTGCTTCGCCAAATTTCCCGTTGAGCATGGCTTCGAGCTCCGTTTGGGCTTCTTCTCTGTTTTGGCAAATCACGACGCCTTTGCCCGCTGCCAGGCCATCGGCTTTGAGGACCACGGGCAGGGGGTGGGAAGCGAGATAGCTGAGCCCTTCCTGCAGGGTGTCCGGTGCAAACTCCCGGTAAGCAGCGGTGGGGATCCCCATTTCCTGCATAAATACCTTGGCGTATCCTTTGCTGCCTTCCAATTGAGCCGCTTCCCGGGAAGGGCCGATGAGCGGGATGTTGGCAAGTTCCGGATTAGCCAGGAAATAATCGCGAATCCCCAGGACCAGGGGCTCTTCGGGCCCGACGAGCACCAGATCGATCTGGTGCTGGAGCGCAGCAGCAGCCACGGCGGGAAAATCGTTGGGATTTACTGGCAAGTTGGTTCCCAGGGCAGCGGTACCGGCGTTGCCGGGTGCGATAAACAAGCGGCCGCAAAGCGGGCTTTGTTTTATTTTCCAGGCGAAAGCATGCTCTCTGCCCCCGCTTCCCAACAAAAGAATATTCATCTTTTTTTGCGCAAATATAGGGTGAAGCGACGGCAATAACCACGATTGCGGAAAACCTTTTCCCCCGGGATAATTCGTACCTTTGCCTGAATTTATCGGGAGATCATCATGATTGCATGCCTAAAAGGAGAAATCACCTTCAAGAACCCGGCCTTTGTCATCCTGGAAACAGGCGGCGTAGGGTATCAGGTTTTCATCAGCTTGTACACCTACAGCCGGATCGAAAAGCTCGAGCAGGTTAAGATCCTGACCCACGTCCATATCAAGGAAGACAGCCACACGCTTTACGGCTTCGCCGACGAGAACGAACGCAGCCTGTTCCGGCACCTCATTTCCGTAACCGGAATCGGCCCTTCCACCGCTCAGATCGTTCTGTCTTCCATGCAGCCCGACGAAGTCCGGGCAGCTATTCTGGGCGAACGGGACGACGCCTTCCGAAATGTTCGGGGCATTGGCCCCAAAACGGCCAAACGCATCATTCTGGACCTGAAAGACAAACTTTCAAAGGAAGGCGGAGAAATCCCTTCCATAACCCTTGCTCCGGCAAACAATACGATGCGGGAAGAGGCGTTATCAGGTTTAGTTGCACTGGGATTTAACCGGATCCTGGTTCAAAAAGCGTTGAATAAAATCCTGAAAGAGCAACCCGCGATCTCCAACGTGGAAGCCCTGATCAAACAGGCGCTCAGAGAGTTATCGTCGTAGGCTCGCAGCATCCCACGAACCGGTCTGGCTTATGGTAGGTCCCGGAAGTGATTTTTTCATTTCCGAGCCCATTTCGTGTTAATTATCGGGTTTTCTGCGTCATAAATCACAATACGTCGTTTGACCTTGAGATAATGGAAACAGAACTGCTAACCCGGCACATATATATTTGAGAACGCAAAGGGAGGATTTTACGAAAGGTTCTTTTTGTTGAGGTACGGCTTCGCACCGGGAAAACCCCGCCCACTCCGGGCTCCCCGGCCGCCATGCCTGAGCGATCGCCTTTTGTAAGTACGCCCGCCACTTGTAACCTATGAGCAACAAAGCATTACTCCTTTTTCTGATTTCTGCGGTCACCGTTATGACGCTCAGCGCATTTGGAGGTTCTTACCGCCCTGCATGGCAACCCGAGCACAGCGCTCCAACCGCTCTTGCGGACACCCTTCCCCCGATCAAAGACCGCACCGGCGATTTCCTCAACGACCTAAACCGGAATCTCATCGACCTCAAGGATCCCGCTTCCATCGATAAAAACATCGAATACGATCCGGCGACCGGGTTTTACCTGCTTCAGGAACGCATTGGCGAGGATTATTTCCGCCCTCCAACCTACATGACGTTTGAGGAATACCTGCAATACCGGCGCAAGCAGGACGAACAGGACTATTTCCGGCAATTGTCCGGCGCCTATACCGGCAAAAAAGGGGAAGAAACCGCTGACCCCCTCTCCAAGTTCGACATCAAAAAAAGCCTCATCGACCGCCTCTTTGGCGGAACCGACGTCAGCATCAAACCCCAGGGCAGTATCGACCTCACTTTTGGCGGCGATTACCAGTTCCTGGAAAACCCCATTCTCACCGAGCGCCAACGCCGGACCGGAGGCTTCGATTTCGACATGAACATTCAGATGAACGTCACCGGGAAGATCGGAGAGAAGCTCAACCTGTCTACCAATTATAATACCGGCGCTACCTTCGATTTCGACAACCAGATCAAGCTCAATTACAACGCCGATCAGTTCAGCGAAGACGAGATCATCAAAAAGATCGAAGCCGGAAACGTCAGTCTTCCCTTCGCGGCTCCCTTATCCAGGGAGCGCAAAGCCTGTTTGGTTTGAAAACCGAGCTCCAGTTTGGCCATTTACGCCTGACCGCCATCGGCTCCCAGCAAAAGTCTCAGCGCCAAAACCTCCAGATTCAGGGCGGAAGCCAGGTGCAGGAGTTCGAAGTGAAAGCGGACCAATACGACGAAAACCGCCACTTCTTCCTCTCGTTTTACAACCGCGACAACTTCGAGGGCAGCCTCGTCAACCTTCCCCAGATCCGATCCGTATTCAAAATTGAGAATATCGAAGTGTGGCTGACCAACGACCGCAATGAAGTGGACAACGTGCGGGACATCGTCGCCCTCGCCGATCTCGGCGAACCCACCCAACTGGTAAACCCTGCAGCCGTTCCTCCCCTGCCCAACCCGCCTTACCGCGACCTGTTCAGCCAGGCCCTGCCGGATAATAACTCCAACGACCTGTACGCCCGGATCGTTGCTAACCCCAAAATGCGGGAAATTGACCAGGCAGTATCTACCCTGCAGAACGACTTCCGGATGAACCAGTCGCTCGACTTCGAAAAAGTAAGCGCCCGCAAGCTCAAACCCACGGAATATAACATCCATCCGGAGTTGGGATTCATTTCGCTCAACATCAACGTCCAACCGGATCAGGTGATCGGGGTCGCCTACCAGTATACCTACAACGGCCGAACCTATAAAGTAGGGGAACTTTCCATCAACTCCGAAAACACCAAGCCCGATTCCTCGCTCAACGTGCTTTTCGTCAAAATGCTGAAAAGTACGACCCAGCGGACGGATGTCCCCACCTGGGACCTGATGATGAAAAACGTCTATCCGATCGGCGCTTTCCAGGTCAATCAAGCTGATTTCCGGCTGGATATTTTTTACGAAGATCCCGGCAAAGGGCAAAAGCGTTTTTTGCCGGAGTCCAACCTCGCCGGCCGCCCCCTGCTCCGGATCTTTAACCTCGACCGCCTGAATACCCAGGGTGATCCCCAGCCCGACGGGGTCTTTGACTTTGTGCCCGGCGTGACAATCAACCTGCGCAACGGCCGGATCATGTTCCCCGTTCTGGAACCTTTCGGTTCTTCCCTGGCCAGACAGATCGACGATCCGGTGTTGCGGGAAAAATATTCCTACCAGGCGCTTTACGACTCCACCCTCTTCCTGGCGCAGGAATTTCAGGAGAAAAACCGGTTTACCATCCGGGGGAGTTATAAGTCGGCGGTTGCCAGCGAGATCTCCCTGGGCGCCTTCAATATTCCGCCGGGATCGGTGAAGGTAAGCGCCGGAGGTCAGCAATTGCTCGAAGGCCGCGATTACGAAGTGGACTACAACATCGGAAAAGTCCGCATCCTCAACGACGCCATCATCAGCTCCGGGGTGCCTGTAGATGTGTCGTATGAAGACAATACCCTATTTGGATTCCAGACCAAAAGCTTGTTTGGATTGAGGGCCGACTACGAGGTAGATAAGAATTTCAACATCGGCGCGACGGTCATGAAGCTGTTCGAACGCCCCTTCACCCAAAAGGTAAATATTGGCGACGACCCCATCAACAACAGCATTTACGGCCTCGATTTGAACCTGAGCCGGGAAGCGCCCTGGCTTACCAAAGCCATTGACGCCATCCCCGGCTTGTCGACCAATGCCATGTCGCGCTTCAGCCTTAGTGCGGAAGGCGCCCGTATTCAGCCCGGCCACTCCAGGGCCATCAACCAGAATAGTAAAGACAAAGGAGGGGTGGTCTATATCGACGACTTTGAGGGAAGCGCCAACACCATCGATCTCCGCCAGCCTACGGCCAACTGGTTTCTGGCCAGTATCCCCCAAAACGATGAGTTGAACAACAATCCCCTTTTCCCCGAAGGGAAATTGATCAACGACCTCCGCTCCGGCGCCAACCGCGCCCGGATGAGTTGGTACCGCATCGACCAGGCTGCCCGCGGCGAAGGCGACGACGCCAACCCCTATACCAGCCTGGTGCCCCAGATCGAAGTGTTCCCTAATGCCCAATTGGCGCCCACCGACCTGCCCAACGTACAAACATTCGATATGACGTATTTCCCGGAGGAACGCGGGCCGTACAACTTCGATGTGCCCGGCGGGTATCCCGGTATTTCCAGCGGCATCCGGTTTATTGGAGACTCCGCCGTCCTGCGCGAACCCGAAACCCGCTGGGCAGGGATCATGCGGGCCCTTAACAGCAACGATTTCCAGAGCACGAATACGGAATTCCTGGAATTCTGGATGCTCAGCCCCTTCCTTGATCAGGCCGACGCCAAAAACCCCAACCCCGAGTTTCAGGGGCAGCAAGGAGATCTGTATATTAACCTCGGGAATGTTTCCGAAGATATTCTCCGGGACTCCCGGAAGTTTTTCGAAAACGGCCTCCCCGGGCCCATCAACCCCGACCGCCGGGTAGATACCACCGCCTGGTCCGTGGTGCCGATTGCCCAGCAGATCACTCAATCCTTTGACAACGACGAAGAAACCCGCCGCAGGCAGGACGTGGGCCTCGACGGACTCAACGACGAAGCCGAGCGAACCAAGTTTGCCCCCTTCCTCAACGCAGTCCGGGTTGCCAACCCCGTCGCGGCCGACCGCCTGGCCAATGACCCTTCCAACGACAACTTCCGCTATTATGGCGACAGCGGGTTCTCCTCTTCCGACGGAATCATCAACCGATACCGCTTCTTCACCAACCCCGAGGGCAACTCCAGGTCCAATACCGGCAGCAACGAACTCAACTCCGCAACCAACATTCCGGATGCGGAAGATCTCAACCGGGACAATACGCTGAACGAAACCGAAAACTACTTCCAATACAAGATTCCCCTGCGGGCGAACCCCGTTGATCCCAGGGAGATCGACATCAACCGGACGCCCTTCGTCACCGACCGCATCGAAGCGGCCAACGGGCGTATTTGGTACCGGTTCCGAATCCCGCTCGACGGCCCTAACAAGGTCGCTGTAGGGGGTATCCGCGATTTCCGTTCCATCCGCTTTATCCGGATGTACATGCAGGGGTTTCAAAAGCAGACCACCCTGCGGTTTGCCCGCCTTGAGTTTGTCCGCAACCAATGGCGCCGGTTTACGCAGGACCTTTCTCCCGACAATCCTATTCCTTGCGATGCCCAAACCCAGTTTGACGTGGACGCCGTCAATATCGAAGAAAACAGCAACCGCCGTCCGTTCAATTACGTGTTGCCCGAGGGCATCCAGCGCGAATTGTCGTTGGGCGTTTTCAGCACCCAGCAAAACGAGCAATCGCTGACCATGACCATCAGGGGGTTGTGCGACGGCGAAGAAAAAGCGGTATTCAAACGCCTCGATCTCGACTTCCGGGTGTACGAGCGCCTCAAAATGTTTGTGCACTCCGAAGCGCTGGACCAGCTTCAGATCCGCAATGGGGATCTAAGCATGTTCATCCGCCTGGGAAGCGATTTTAAAGAAAACTACTACGAATACGAAATCCCGCTCGTCATGTCCGACCCCGACCTGCTTCCCGCCGACAGCCGGTCGGCGGAGTATAAACAGGAAGTGTGGCGGCCTGAAAACGAGTTCGACATCGCCTTGAAGCAACTCAAAGACATCAAAGAGCAACGCAATCAGCTTGGCATACCCGTGACGGACGAGTACGTGCAGGAACTCGCCGATGTCGGGTTGCCGGGGTTCCCGCACCGCGTCAAAGTCAAGGGAAACCCTAGCTTGGGTTTGACCAAGATCGCCATGATCGGGGTAAGAAACCCAAGCGGCGGGCAAGCGATGCCTTTAAATACAGAGGTTTGGCTCAACGAATTGCGCCTTACCGGCCTCGATGAGCGCGGAGGTAGCGCCGCCATTGCCCGCATGGATATGCAGCTCGCCGATTTGGGTAATATCACCCTGGCCGGGAATTACAGCAGCATCGGCTTTGGCGCCATCGACCAGAAAGTGGCGCAGCGCAGCCGGGAGGAGATCGTGGGGTACGATGTGTCGGCCTCCCTCGAACTCGGAAAATTCCTCCCCGAAAATTGGGGTATCCGCCTTCCTTTTACGCGCAGCAGTCCAACATCGTCAAAACACCGGAATTTGACCCCTACGATCTGGACATCGTGCTCAAGGAAAAAATCAATAACACCAGCGGCGCCGAACGCGACTCGATTCAGAACACGACTCAGGAAGTGTCCAAACTGTCGAGTTATACCTTTACCAATGTTCGAAAAGAGCGCACCGGCGGGGGGAACAGCAAACCCTACCCCTGGGATATCGAGAATTTTTCCGTCAGTTACGCGTTTTCCAAAGCAGAACGCCGCGATGCGCTAATCGAGCTCGACGAGCTTACCCGGCGAAGCGGGGGGGTGGACTACAACTTCAGCCGGCAGACCAAATTCATCGAACCGCTGAAAGGACTCAACGGCGAGTTGCTCAAGATCTTCAAAGAGATCAACATCAACCCGCTTCCCAACTCGTTCAGCTTCCGCACCCAACTCGACCGGCAGTTCAACCGCACCCGGTTCCGGTTTACCGGCCTCGAAGAGCGCTTCAACACCTTTTACAACAAACGATTCACCTGGGACCGGGATTACAACCTTCAGTGGGACCTCACGAAGTCGTTCAAGATCACCTTTACGGCCCTGAACAATGGCGTGGTAGACGAACCCGACGAGATTGCCCTGATCGACGACCCATCTATTGAGAATGTAGAAAAAGCCCGCCGGGATAGTATCTGGCAGAATATCAAAGACTTTGGCCGCACCAAGAATTACCGGCATACCTTGCTTGCCAGCTACAACCTGCCTATCCGCTTGCTGCCGTTTATGGACTGGATACAGGCCCGGGCACAGTACCAGGCGGAATACGGTTGGAACGCCGCCGCTCTGAACACCGATAGTCTGGGCAACATTATTCAGAATTCGCAAAATATCCAGTTTACGGCCGATCTGAACTTTGAGGGGCTATACAACAAGATTGGTTTCCTTCAAAAGATCAACCGGGGCGGAGCGTCCGCGCCAGGAGGGCGCGTGCCGAGGCAGGGGGCCGAAAACCAGGAAAAGGAAAAAGCAGAAGGAGAGATAAGCCCTATTTTACGCGGGTTAATCCGGCCGCTGCTACTCGTACGAAAAGCCCGATTCAACTACTCCACCAAAGCGAATACGGTGGTTCCCGGATTTTTACCCCAAGCCCGTATGCTGGGTATGGGCGACAAGCTGAGCACCCCAGGCTGGGACTTTGTAGCCGGATGGCAGCCCCGCATCCGCACGCTGGAACAGAATGACTATTTTGGCAAGAACGACTGGCTGGCCCAAGCAGCCAGCAAGGGGTGGATCAGCTCCAACGTGTTCCTCAACCAGGAAGTTACCCAGAACTATGCCGAAGATTACGATGGCCGCCTGACGCTGGAACCGTTCCGCGATTTCCGGATTGAGATCGAAGCCAACCGGAGCTACGTAGAAAACCACGCCCAGTATTTTAAAGATACCCTTTACGACAACACGGCCGATTTCGTGCATGCCATCCCCAAAGACCTGGGGTCGATGACCGTAAGCTTCGGGGCGCTGCCTACGCTGTTCCAGGATAGCAGGGAGGAGATCACCGACCTCTTCCGGCAATTCGAGGCCAACCGCCTCGTCATTTCTCAGCGCCTTGGCCAAGGCGATCACCTCGACTCCACCCTGGCCAAGTCCGGATACACCTACGGATACGGCCGTACCCAACAAGACGTGCTGATCCCGGCGTTCCTTGCTGCCTATACCGGAGAAGACCCCGCCTCCGTCGGCCTGGATGTTTTTGACATCGTTCCCAGAGTGAACTGGCGGTTGAACTACAACGGGTTGTCCCGGATCAAGCTGTTCAGCGAGCTGTTCCAGAATTTCAGCCTCACCCACGGCTATAAGTCCACGCTGACGATCAACCGGTTCAACACCGGCCTGGATTACCTGCGCACCCTCGACAATGGGGCGCTCAACGAGCTCAACGGAAACTTCTACGCCCGGCTGGAGGTACCGGAAATTATCATCCAGGAGGGATTCAGTCCACTTATCGCCATTCAGGCTACGCTGAAAAACGGCATGTCATTTAATATGGATTACAAACGCACCCGCACCCTGGCCCTCAGCCTCGTCAGCAACCAATTGGCCGAGACCCGGAACAAAGAGATGGTGATCGGATTTGGGTATCTGGTCCGAAACCTTAATATTCCATTCCTGACCGGGAAAAAAGGCGCCAAACCCGCCCGGGGCCAGCGCGTGCCCGGCATCGGAAACACGAATGCAGGAACTACCGGGCCCGCTCAATCGGTAGCGCAAGGCAACGACCTGGATATCAACTTCAACTTCCGCCTCACCGACGACGTGACCTACAACCACTTACTCGACCAGGGGGTCATTGAACCGACCCGCGGAACTTACCTGCTGAGCATTTCGCCATCGGCGGAGTACCGGCTCAACCAGCGCTTGTCGCTGCGTTTGTTCTTCGATTACCGCCGCACCGAGCCCAAAACGTCCGCCGGATTCCCCCGAACGGACGCTTCCGGAGGGATTGTGGTGCGGTTTAGTTTGTAACCCGGTTAAATCTCTGTTAAAGTACCCCGAAGCAACGGAGAAAGCCTAATTTTGTTAAAATCAGGGGCTTTCCCATAGAAAATTTCCAGCTGGTTGCAAAACGGCGGGTATTAGCCGGGGTATCAATGAAAAAAAATGCGATTTGGATCATCATTGCGCTCATGAGTGCTGCGGTCATGGGGGTTGTCTGGCTTCAGATGGACCTCATCCGCATGTCGATTCGCGTCAATGAAGAACGTTTTGACAAAAACGTCTACAACGTCCTGAACAAGGTCGTGGAGCAGCTCAAAGAAGAAGAAGCGAGAGAAGAGCTTTTTTCCTCTTTAAGTCTCAATGGGTTTATCACCAAGTACGTCCAGCAGGAACGGTTCTCCAGCCAGCGGCAGGAAGGGCAGGCCATAGGCGCCTCGGCGGCGATCTCCGGCAATCAATTGCTCAACGAGCTGATGGAAGATCCCACGGTATACGCCCTTTACGGCCTTACCCTTGGCGACCGCCCCTTAGAAGACCGGATCAAACCCGGCCTCCTGAAACAGATCCTCGAACAGGCCTTTCTAAACCAGGGCATGGACCCCCAGTCTCCGAAATATGCCTTCCATTATGGAATATATTCTCATGCGAGAAAGAGCTTTGTCATCGTCAACGGGCACTATGTCGTCACGGAAAACCCTTCCCAGCCAGATCCAATACCCGGGCTACACCCCAAAAACCTGTATAACCCCGACTATTCCGTAGCCGTATTCCCCAACGAAAAGCCTCCGGTAGGGGAATTGAGGATTTTCTTTCCCAACCGGACCAATATCGTGTGGAGTTCCCTTTGGCAAAATTTCTTCGGGTCCATTTTCTTTACGTCCATCATCTTGTTTTGCTTCGGATATACGCTGTACGTCATTTTCCGGCAAAAACAGTTGTCGGAAATGAAGAACGATTTCATCAACAACATGACCCACGAGTTCAAGACCCCGATAGCCACGATCTCCCTGGCCGCAGATTCCATCTCCAGCCCAATGATCGTGGGCCAGGCCGATAAGGTCAAACGCTTTGCCAACATAATAAAACAGGAAAATAATCGTATGAATAATCAGGTGGAGAAAGTGCTGCAAATGGCCCTGATCGACAAAAGGGACTTCTCCCTGAAACTAGCCCCCGTAAACCTGCACGAAGTGATCCAGGCCGCCGTGGAAAACATCAACCTGCAGGTCGAAAAGAAAGATGGAATAGCCAAGGCGGTTTTACGCGCGGAAAGCCCGGTTGTGGAAGGAGATCTGACGCATATCTCCAGCATTATCCACAATTTGCTGGACAATGCCAATAAATATCCTCCGGAAAAGCCGGAGATCAGCTTGCATACCCGGAATGTAGCCGGAGGCGTGGAAGTAGTGGTTGAGGATAAAGGCATCGGCATGAGCAAAGCCGCCCTGAAACATATCTTCGACAAATTTTACCGGGTATCAACCGGCAACCTCCACGATGTGAAAGGGTTTGGCCTTGGGCTGAGTTACGTCAAGGCCATGATGAACGCCCACAAAGGTCAGATCGACGTGCGGTCTGAACCCGGAAAAGGAAGCAGTTTCATCCTGCGCTTTCCTTTTCGGGTCCAGGACGCCTGATCTTCTGCCTTTTTGTACAAATGAAAAAGATGCGCAATATGGAAAACCACCGAATTTTACTTGTTGAAGACGATCAGAACTTTGGGGATGTGCTCCGGTCTTACCTGGAAATGCATGATTACGTGGTGACCCTGGCCAAAGACGGGCTCGAGGGGCTGGACAACTACCGCAAAGGCCATTTCGACTTGTGCATCTTTGACGTCATGATGCCCAAAATGGACGGGTTTATGCTCGCTAAAGAGATCCGGACCCAGGATGAGGAAATGCCGATCATTTTCCTTACCGCCAAGGCCATGAAAGAAGATGTCCTGGAAGGATTCCGAATCGGCGCCGATGATTATATCACGAAACCCTTTCTTTCCGAAGAACTCCTCGCCCGAATACAGGCTATTTTAAAGCGAAGTCAGAAAACCGAGATCAAAGAAGAAGAAAAAGAATTTATCATTGGAAAATACCATTTTAATTTTCCATTAAGAATTCTTACTTTTGAGGCCGGAGGAAGCCAGGAGGCCAAAAGCAAGCTTTCTCCCAAGGAAGCGCAACTATTGCGCCTTTTTGCTATTCATATGAACGACATTCTCCCAAGATCGGAGGCCCTGACCAAGATCTGGAGCGAAGATAACTACTTCACCGCGCGTTCGATGGATGTGTTCGTCACCAAACTGAGAAAATATCTCAGTCTGGATGAAAACATTGAGATCGTTAATATTCACGGCAACGGATTCCAACTGCTCGTGAAAGCTGGTGAAGAAGCATGATATAGTTTTTGGGATTATGATTATGGCTGGGTAATGCTTTGCGTTTGCCCAGCTTTTTTTTGCCCTTAAGCCAACGACCGTGTACAAACGCTTCATCAAACCACTGCTGTTCCTCATCCCGCCGGAGAAAGCGCATGCGCTCACCGTTATGTTGTTGAAAGCGCTGCTGGTCCTGCCCGGGATTTCCGGGTTCTTTCGGCGTTACTTTCTGGTGTCCGGCCCAAGGCTGGGCCGGCAGGTTATGGGAATCGGATTTCCCAATCCGGTGGGATTGGCAGCCGGGTTTGACAAAGACGGCAAGCTCTTTCCCGCGATGGGCGCTCTGGGCTTTGGTTTTGTCGAAGTCGGCACCGTCACGCCCAAACCCCAGCCGGGCAACCCAAGCCCCAGGATTTTCCGCCTGCCTGCCGACCAGGCCCTCATCAACCGCATGGGCTTCAACAACGAAGGCGCCGACGTGCTTGCCGCCAGGCTTCGAACTACCCCCGTACCCAAGGGGTTGGTTCTTGGGGGGAATATCGGAAAGAATAAAACTACCCCCAATGAACAGGCCGTCGATGATTACCTCTACTGCTTTCGCGTATTACACGACCTGGTGGATTATTTTGTCGTCAACGTCAGTTCTCCCAACACGCCCAACCTCAGGGAGTTGCAGGATAAAGAACCGCTGACCCGGATTCTGTCCGCCCTCCAAACGGAGAACCAGGCGCTCGGCGCTCCCAAACCGATTTTGCTGAAGATCGCCCCCGATCTGACTACTTCCCAGTTGGACGACATCCTCGACATCGTGCGCGCCACCGGCATTGCCGGCATTGTAGCAACCAACACCACGATCCAAAGAGACGGGTTGCGCACCCCGGCAGCTGTTTGGGAAGCCATGGGGCCCGGAGGATTGAGCGGAGCGCCTTTGAGGAAAGCTTCCACCCAAATCCTGCAGTATCTGCGCCAGCACGGGCCTAAAGGCATGACCCTCATTGGCGTAGGAGGCATTGCTACCCCGTTGGATGCTAAGGAAAAATTAGAAGCGGGAGCGGACTTGGTCCAGGTATACACCGGACTGATCTACGAAGGGCCCTCCATGGTCCGCAACATCAACCGCGCGCTTTTATCCTGACTGGAGCTGGATAAGTCCTCAAGCGCGGGCTGATCATATTATCTTTTTTTGCTATGGTATCATTTTTGGAGTAAAGTATATGGCGGCGCCTCCGAAGGAATGGAGAAACGCCAGCCTGAACGATTTATTCCAACTGCCGTGATCAAACAAACAAAACAAAGAATTTTGCGCGACGTCCGATTTTGGCTCCTCCTATTTTCCCTGAGTTTGCTGATCTGGATGACCATGCAGGAATACCCGCAGGGGGTTTAGCGTTTCATTTTAAAGCTCAGATCCAGACTTTTAAACGAATGGGTCAGCGCGCCGATCGAAATGAAATCAACGCCCGTTGCGGCATATTCGCGCAAGGTATTAAGGGTAATTCCGCCGGAAGCTTCCGTTTCGAACCGCTTTCCGGTGAGCTTGACGGCTTCCCGCAGGGAAGCCGGGTTGAAGTTGTCGAACATGATCCGGGTCACGTTCCCGGTGTCCAGCACTTCCGACAGTTCTTCCAGGTTGCGCACTTCCACGGTCACATTCAGGGACAGCCCCTTCGCCTGCTGATAGGCGGCGATGCGTTCGATGGCTTTGCGGATTCCCCCACACGCGTCGATATGGTTGTCTTTGATCATGAACCAGTCGTACAATCCACTCCGGTAGTTTTCGCCTCCTCCAATGCGGACCGCCCACTTTTCCAGAAACCGGAGCAGCGGGGTCGTTTTGCGGGTATCCAGGATCCGGACGGGCAACCCGGCTACTTCGTCGCAGTATTTGCGGGTTTCGGTGGCAATGCCGCTCATGCGCTGCATGGTATTCAGGAGCAAGCGTTCCGCCTGGAGCAAAGCCTGGGTATTGCCTTCTACCTCAAACGCGGTTTCGCCCGGCTTTACCCGCGCCCCGTCTTCCTGGTACTGGTTTATGGTACAGGCAGGATCCGCAGCAAGAAGAATGGCCTTAGCGACGTCTACCCCAGCCAGTATTCCGTGATCTTTTACCAGCAGACGGGCCGTATTGCGGGCATCCGGCGGGATGCAGGCCAGGGAGGTATGATCTCCCTGGCCGACATCCTCCTTGAAGCCATCCTCAATGAACCGCGATAGCCATTTGGTTTCCTGTGCGTTCAGCATAATGGAAAGGAAAGAGGATGAATTAAAACATCAGGCCCAACTTCAGGGTCAGGGCGCTGACTTTGCCTTTGGAATTTTCGAGCTGGTTGCCGCGGTCGGGGTCAAAGACGGTTCCTTTATCTTCCGTGATGTCGGCAAACCCGACCTGAAAGCCCAAACCGGCCACCAGGCTCGTCGTTTCGGTCAGGCTGTATTCTACGCCGCCGCCCATGCCCCAAGCAAGGTTAAGGCCATTGACATCCCGGCGGATGTCGAACTTATCGGCCTGGTCTCCAATACCTCTTCCGGTTATCGAGCCCCGCGCCTGCGAACGCAGGCCGATCGTAATCCCCGGTTCCAGGAAGTAACGCAGGTAGCCAAACTCTCTGGTCCGCATTTTGATGGTTGCCGGAATTTCGACGAACTGAAGGTTGTATTTCAACTTGACCCCATCGGGAAGGGTGTCCAGGCTGGATCCCAAATTGGAATTTTTCCAGTAGCTGCCTCCGTATTCGAACAACAGGGTGCCGCCATGATTAAACGCAAAGCCAATGCCGGTGGAAAACGCATAGTTCTCCCGGAAGTAATATTCCGCCAGCATTCCGAGTTTCATACCAAGATTGGTGCCGGAACGATTGATCCGGGTATCGTTGGTGTTCATCCAGGAGAAGGAAGGGCTAAGCTGAAACCCAAACCGGAGGTCTCCCTCCTGAGCCAGTCCAAGTTGCTGGAATCCCCAGAAAAAAAAGAGGGCGATTACAATTTTTTTCATGATCGTCGAGTTTTTTTGTGTGCGTTTTGGAGTTGCTGCCAAAATCGGCCGGCTTTATTGGAGTCTATTTTCCAGGCAAAGGTGGCAAAAATCGCCAACTCAAGGCCCATCTTTCACAAAACGAATAAAGACCGCCGGATTTATTCGTTTTTTTAAAAAAAATTATCAAAAGTCAAAATTACCTGTCCTATGCGCGATCGGAACCCGTTCCAATACTTTTTTTTCTTTGCGTTGCTGTCCCTGCTGTCCTCCTGCCAGGTTGGGGAAAAGGAATCCAAACCGGATGTGGGCCACATAAAGGCAGACGTCCGCATCCGGCGGTTCGACCAGGCGCTTTTTGCATTGGACACGGCAAATATAGCGCCTGGATTGGCACGTTTGGAAGAAGAATATGGAGAATTCGCCGATTTGTTCTTTACCCGGATCGTTCCCGCCAAAAACCCCAAAATAGCCCTGGAAGGCCCGGAAGCCTATCTGCGCGGGTTTCTTACCCATCCGGAGGTCCGCCAGCTTTATACAACTTGCCAGGAACAATATGGAAATTTCGCAGCCATGGAGAACGAATTCAACCAGGCGTTCCGCTACCTGAAATACTACTTTCCTGCGTTGCCAACCCCAGATATAACGACCTATGTATCGGAATACACGGTGGGCAGTTTTATCTACGGCGAGCAATCCCTGGCTGTTGGCCTGGATTTTTTCCTGGGCGCCTCGTACCCCTACCAGAAGTACAACCCCGAAAACCCCAATTTCTCTGCATATCTCACCCGCACGTTCACCCGCGAGCACCTGGTTTTGAAAACCCTGATCCCTTTGGTGGAGGACCTCAACGGAAACGCTCCGGGCGACCGTTTGCTGGACTTTATCCTCCATACCGGAAAACAACTGTACGTGCTGGATAAACTTCTGCCGGACCTTGCCGATAGCACCCTGCTGGAAATGAGCGCGGAGCAGACGGATTGGCTTACGGATAATGAGCGGGATATTTGGGCGTTCTTCCTTTCCGAGGACTATCTGTATTCCAGCGACTGGCAAAAAATCCGGAAATACGTGGAGTACAGCCCCAACTCCCCCGGCATGCCTGCCGAAGCGCCCGGACGCACCGGAAGCTGGCTGGGCTGGCAAATCATCAATAGTTATATGGCCAAGCATCCCGAAACCAGCCTTCCGGAACTGCTTCGCCTGAAAGACAGCCAGGCCCTGCTCAACCAATCGGGCTATAAACCACCCAGGCAATAATTCCTCAGACCTATTTTTTTTGCCTCAAACTTTAAATCTTCGTACCTTGTTCCATTCTTATTGAGTAAAACAAATATGCTTCCGGGTCGCGTCCCGGTTTTTGGAATCAAAAACAATCATGCATTATGTCACCCATGTTGTTGTTTATTTTTGGACAAGGCCCGTGGGAAGTCCTCTTGATTTTCTTTTGCTGTTCTTTTTGCTTTTTGGAGGCAAAAAAATTCCCGAACTGATGCGCGGTATCGGAAAGGGAATCCGCGAATTTAATGCGGCCCGTTCTTCGATTGAAAATGAAATCAAAGAAGGGATTCGGGAATCCGAGCGCACCGATCGCAAGCAGATCGAGGAGAAGGAGTAAGCAGTTTAACGGGCATTTCCCGCTCAGGGTTCGGTTCGCTGCCTGTTTCTGATCCGACGCGATGCAGGGTCTGAGGGTAGTTGTATGTAACATCCCCTCGGGACGATAAAAAAGACCCCGGCTCCGGCAGAAAGTTTCGCCAGAGCCGGGGTCTTTTTTATCGAATCCAGGCAGGAAACGGACTATAGGGCCGTCTATTTCTTTTTGCCGCCAAAAAGCTTCTGGAGGAGGCTCTTGCCTGCCGATTGCATGAGATCGTCGACTACGCTGCCATCGCCGTCCTTATCCAAAAAAGAAGTTACCATATTCATCATCGGGTTGGATTGTTTCTGTTGAGAAACCGTCCCCTGGAGCAGGTTAGCCAGCCCGCCAATATCCAATCCGCCTTCGCGCTTCGTTTTGCCCAAAGCGCCCATGATCACGGGCGCCAGCTTGATCATCAGGTTGCCCACCTGGTTTTTGTCCATTCCGGAAACCTGGCTTACCATATCCATGACATTCGTCTGGCGGTCGCCAAGCAGGTGGTTAACAATCCCCGCTCCATTCAGTGCTTTGGGATTCTGGACCTCCGATTTCCCGGAAAGCAGCCCGATCACATCGTCGAGCACGCTGCCGTCGTGGTCGCTATCCAGGGCATTAGCCAGGGCGTTGGCGCCTTGGGGGTTGGAGGCATTTTTCGCCATAGCGCCCATCAAAGCAGAGATAACGCCGCTTGCCGCGTTCCGGGTTTGGCCTACGTCAGCGCCTCCGATCTGCTGCGTCAGCGATTCCATCAAATTATCGTTGCCCAGTTGCTGTTCCAACAGGTTTACCAAAGGATTAGACATGTTTTTATGTTTTTAAGCAGGTTAAAATCCACCATTAGACTGCTTCCCACCTGGAAAGTCACCTATTGGATCAATGGCTTCCCATTCGGAACGCGTCCGGCGTATCGCGGTTCAATCTGGCCAGTTTAACGATAGAACCTGATTTCAGGTTTCGATACGAGGCGATATCGTTCAGCTGGCGGATCTGCTGCACGTCAATCAGGAATTTCAGGGAAATATCCATGACGCTTTCCGGCCGGCGAACGTAATAGAGAATAAAGGCATTGTCCATGATCAGGTCCAGTTCGCGCTCCGCGGAGGCTTCCAATGACGGGGGCGCTACTTCTTCCGGAAGCGGGTTGGGCAGTTCCTCAAACAGTTCGATCCGTTCCAGGGCCAGAAAGGGAAGATCATCCTTGAGCTGGTAGATTAACACCTGCTGCCCCGCGCTAAGTTGTTGGGAGGGTTTCATCTTATTCCATGCCCGGATTTGGTAAACCGAACAATGGAAACGCTGAGCCAGGGTTTCCAGGGTTTCTCCTTCCTGCACGAGGTAGGTAGTGCGGCGGTACTGAGGGCTCAGGTTGGCCCGGTTGCGGCTGATCATAACCGGAGCGGCGATCGCTCCTTTATTGCCTTCAAAATCCGGACGTTCGGATTCTAAAAAGATGCGGAATTTATCGATCGCCCGGGCGGGAAGGGTAAAGTAATAGCCTTTTTGACTTGCGGGGACGATCCCTTTGGGAAAAGCAGGGTTCAACTGGGCAATCAGTTCTTCGGGAATCCCGGTTACATCGGCGGCCTGCTGGAAGGTAACCTCCTGGAAGATGGAGATGGTTTCCGTCATTTGGAGGTCGAGTTCCGGCACATCGGGTTCGAGGCCGTGGTCTTCGAAATGGCGCACCAAATAGGTGGCGGCGATGAAGGCCGGAACGTAGTTTCTGGTTTCTTTGGGCAGGAAACCCCGGATTTTCCAATAACTCGAACTCCGCCCGCGCTTGACGGCGCGGCTAACCCGGCCGCTTCCGCTGTTGTAGGCCGCGATGGCCAGTTCCCAACTGTCGAATTTGGCGTACAGGTCTTGAAGGTGTTTAACTGCAGCCTCCGTCGATTTATGCGGGTCACGGCGTTCGTCCACCAGTGCATCTACCTGAAGGCCATACGCTCTGCCGGTTGTTGGCATGAATTGCCAGAGCCCCGCCGCCCCCACGCGGGAGGTCGCTTTAGGCTCTAAAGCCGACTCCACAATGGAAAGGTATTTGAGATCAAGAGGAAGCTTGCCTTGCCGGAGATAGTCCTCAAAAATGGGAAAATAGAGGATGCGGCGGCCGAGAATCTTTTCCGCTTTTTCGCGGTGGTTCACGAGATAGGTTCTTAGGTAACTGCGCACCACCACGTCGTAACGGGATTGGGCGACTTCGCTCTCCATGAGTTCGATGCGCTTGATCACTTCGGACTCATCGAAAGCGACTGAGGGATCGGCGTTGTCTGCAAAAACAGGAAGAGAAAAAAGAACGAGGACAAACAGCAAACAACATCGGTGTGTTATGGACTCCATACCTTTTAGGCGATTGGTCAGGACGTAAAGATAGAAAAAATTCTTTTCCATGAACCCCTCCTCCGTTACTCCTTCGCAAATTATTCATTATCAATATATTTAAAATAAAATTTTATATTTATAAAACCCCATTTCAAGCTTTTTTTGCTGGTCTGTCCCCCTGCTCCCTGCTCCCTACTCCCTACTCCCCCTACCCAATCCCGCACGGTTGCGCCAGGGTATTTTATTCGTTGATAAAAAAAACAAATTCCTCTTGAAATGATCTTTGATGGCCTATCTTTGCAGGCAATTTCAAACGAGAGGGTATCATGCCTAAAGATCGCTCCATCCATTCTGTGCTTATTATCGGCAGCGGGCCAATCATTATCGGTCAGGCCTGCGAGTTCGACTATTCCGGATCCCAGGCTTCGCGGTCTTTAAGGGAAGAAGGGATTGAAGTCAGCCTGATCAACTCCAATCCGGCCACGATCATGACCGATCCGGTTACCGCCGATCACATCTATTTGCTTCCCATGACGGTGGAAAGCATCATCCAGATCCTGGAGGAGCGCCAAATCGACGCGGTGCTTCCGACCATGGGGGGACAAACCGCGCTCAACCTGGCCATTGAGGCTGGCAAAATGGGGGTTTGGGAAAAATACAACGTCAAGTTGATCGGAGTTGACCTGGAAGCGATCGAACTCACCGAGAACAGGGAAGCCTTTCGCCAGCACATGGTTGATATTGGGCTTAAGGTGGCGCCTTCCCATATTGCCAACTCCTTCCTCGAAGGTAAGGAAGCAGCGCAAAAAATCGGGTTTCCCCTCGTCATCCGCCCTTCGTACACCCTGGGCGGCACAGGGGGCGCGTTTGTCCATCAGGAAGAGGAATTCGATGGGGCCCTTCGCCGGGGCCTCTCTGCTTCTCCAACGCACGAGGTGCTCGTAGAAAAAGCCGTTTTGGGATGGAAGGAATTTGAGTTGGAGCTGCTTCGCGACGCCAACGACAACGTCGTCATCATATGCGTAGTAGAGAACCTGGACCCCATGGGGATTCACACGGGAGACAGTATCACGGTCGCCCCGGCTATGACCCTTTCAGACACGGCCTACCAGCGGATGCGCAATGAAGCCATCCTCGCCATGCGCTCGCTCGGGAACTTTTCCGGCGGATGCAATATCCAGTTTGCCCAGGAACCGGAAACCGAAGAGCTGATCGTGATTGAGATCAATCCGAGGGTCTCGCGTTCTTCCGCATTGGCCAGCAAAGCCACCGGGTATCCGATCGCCAAAATTGCAGCCAAACTGGCCATCGGGTTTAATCTCGACGAACTCAAAAACCAAATTACCAAAACGACCTCGGCGTTTTTCGAGCCGACGCTGGATTACGTCATCGTTAAAATGCCCCGGTGGAATTTCGACAAATTTCCGGGGTCCGACCACAACCTCGGGCTTCAGATGAAGTCCGTCGGCGAAGTTATGGCGATCGGACGAAACTTCCTGGAGGCCATGCAGAAAGCCTGCCAGTCTCAGGAAAACGGACGGAAAGGGCTTGGGGCCGATATGAAGGAATGGATTCGCACCGAAGATGTCCTCACCCGTTTGGAAAAAGCCAGCGACGACCGGATTTTCCGGGTCAAAGACGCGCTCCGGCTCGGCGTGCCGGTCAAAACCGTGCACAAGCTCACGAAAATAGATCCCTGGTTCCTCAAGCAGATCAAACGGCTGGTCAAGTTGGAAAAACAACTGACGCGCTTTAACCTGCCAGAAGATATTTCCGAGCCTTTGTTCCGCGAGTTGAAAGAGGTCGGATACTCCGACGCCCAAATAGCCTGGCTGCTTCGGGTAAAGGAAGAAGAAGTGACGCGCCGGCGCAAAGCCCTCGGTATCCGCCGGACATATAAAATGGTGGACACTTGCGCTGCGGAATTTGAAGCCCAGACGCCTTATTTCTATTCCACCTTCGACACCGAGAACGAAAGCCTGCCCACCTCCGGCAAGAAAAAAGTGATTGTGCTTGGGTCGGGGCCTAATCGCATCGGGCAAGGCATTGAGTTCGACTACTGCTGCGTCCATGGGCTTCTTGCGCTGAAGGAAATGGGCTACGAATCGATCATGGTCAACTGCAACCCGGAAACAGTTTCTACGGACTTTGACATTGCAGACAAACTGTATTTCGAACCCGTATTCTGGGAACACCTGGAAGAAATCCTCGAGCTGGAAAAGCCCGAGGGCGTGATCGTGCAGCTCGGCGGCCAAACCGCCCTCAAACTCGCCGAAACGCTCTACAAAAAAGGCATTCCTATTATCGGCACTTCCTATCCGGACATGGACCTTGCCGAAGACCGGGGCGCATTCTCCAATCTCCTGAAAAGCCTGGATATTCCCTACCCCAATTACGGGGTTGCCGACGATGTCGATGAAGGCATCCAGATCGCTCAAGAGGTGGGGTATCCTGTTTTGGTTCGCCCTTCGTACGTCCTCGGCGGGCAGGGCATGCGCATTGTCATTAATGACCAGGAACTCGAGCGCCACGTGCTCATGATCTTCAAGCATATGCCGGAGAACCGGGTGCTGATCGACCACTTTCTCGATCGGGCTAAGGAGGCGGAGATCGATGCCATTTTTGACGGCGAGCAGATCCACATCATGGGGATAATGGAACATATCGAGCCGGCTGGGATCCACTCTGGCGACAGCTCTGCGGTGCTTCCAACCTACAGCCTCTCTGTGGAGGCGGTGAATACGATGGTGGAGTATACCGAGAAGCTGGCCAACGCTTTGAACATCCGGGGATTGATCAATGTACAGTTTGCCATAAAGGACAACAAAGTATACGTCATCGAAGCCAATCCGCGCGCTTCCCGCACGACGCCTTTTATTGCCAAAGCATACAAGGTGCCCTATTTGCAAATTGCCACCAAGGTGATGCTGGGCACCCACAAGCTTCGCGATTTCGATATTAAGCCTCAGCCGAGCGGGTTTGCGATCAAGGTGCCGGTTTTCTCTTTCGAAAAATTCCCGAACGTCGACAAAAACTTGGGGCCGGAGATGAAATCTACAGGGGAAGAAATCCGTTTTATCCGGGACTTGAGCGACCCCTTCTTCCGGGAACTCGACCGGCAGCGGAATATGTACCTTTCCCGGTAGGATTTTGCTCTTGTTTTGCCGGCTGTGTATTCAAATCTGCGTCATTTAGCACAAACGTTTTCCATGCGAAAACCCATTGCCCTTGTTTTTTGCCTGGCGATCCTGGCCAGCGCCTGCGGCCCCCGCTACCTGCTCAAAGAGACCCGAAAACTCAGCGGGGAAACCTGGAGTTATGGCGACAGCCTGGCGTTCCAGGCGGCTATCCGGGATACTGCCCAGCTTTACGACATTTCCCTTGTGGTAAAACACCGGACCGACTACAACTTCCAAAACCTTTACCTCCGGATACACACGGAGTTTCCCGACGGAAAAAAGCTGACCCAGGTATTGTCTCTGGAGTTGGCGAATAAAGCGGGAAAATGGCAAGGCGCATGCAGCGGAGATCATTGCACGCTGGAGGTTCCGATCCAGATCAACGCGTTTTTCAACCAAACCGGCGTGCATACGTTTACCCTGGAGCAGTACATGCGCGCCGACGATTTGGCCGGCATCTCCGCGCTGGGAATCCGGATAAAAGAAACGGGCGCCAGGAAATGATCCTGAAGCCCGTCAGTCTTTGTATCAAAACGCAAATACCGGCTTATTTCATCCTGAAATAGTCTTTCATCTTTTCAAAAAAGGTCTTCTCCGATGCCCCGGGCTGGGGTTGAAAATTGGGCAACGTGCGGATCTTTTCCAGAATATCCCTCTCTTCAGCTGTCACCTTCTTGGGCGTCCAGATATTTACGTGGATGAGTTGGTCGCCACGGACGTAGCTCTGGATAGAAGGCAGCCCTTTCTCCCGAAGGCGGAGAATTTTCCCGGCTTGGGTGCCTGCAGGGATCTTGATTTTCACTTTTCCTTCCAGAGTAGGCACATCGGCCGAAGTGCCGAGGGCGGCGTCGGCAATGTTCAGATACAGCTCGTAAACCACGTTTTGCCCATCCCGCTGGAGGGATTCGTGGGTTTTTTCTTCGATGGTAATCAGCAGATCGCCCGGAGGGCCTCCTTTGTGCCCGGCGTTGCCTTTATTGCGTAGGGAAAGCTGCATCCCTTCCTCTACGCCTGCCGGGATTTCGATCTCCAGGGTTTCTTCCCCCTGCACATGGCCTTCGCCCCGGCATTTGGAACAGTTGGACGTGATGGTTTGCCCGCTGCCGTCGCAGGTAGGGCATGTGATGGTGGTTTGCATTTGCCCCAGGAAGGTGGAGCGGACCTGGCGAACGTATCCGGCGCCATTACAGGTGGTGCAGGTGCGTACGGAATTCCGGTCTTTTGCGCCCGAGCCTCCGCACTCGTCGCAAGTGACGGCTTTTTTGACTTTGATTTTCTTGGTGACGCCGGTAGAAATTTCTTCCAGGGTCAGCGAAACCTTGATGCGCAGATTGGCGCCTTTGCGCCCGCGCCCGCGCTGCCGTTGGCCAGACCCGCCAAAGAAGGTCCCAAACCCGGAATCGCCGAAGATGTCTCCAAATTGGGCAAAGATATCCTCCATGGTCATGCCGGCGCCGCCTCCGGAAAACCCGCCGCTCATCTCTCCGGCATGGCCATACCGGTCGTAACGGGCCCGCTTATCCGGATCGCTGAGCACTTCGTACGCTTCGGCAGCTTCCTTGAATTTCTCCTCAGCGGCTTTGTCTCCCGGGTTTTTATCCGGGTGAAATTGCACCGCTTTTTCGCGGTACGCCTTCTTTATGCTGGATTGATCGGCTTCCCGGCCTACGCCCAGGATCTCGTAATAGTCTCGTTTTGACATATTGAATGGTTGGTAAGCGGGAAATTACTTGCCCACTACGACTTTGGCGTAGCGGATATTTTGTCCCCCAATTTGTATCCCTTTTGTATGGTGTCGACGATCTTCCCTTTCATGTCGTCCGTTGGAGCGGGAATTTCCGTGATCGCCTCATGCACCTCGGGGTCAAAAACCTGATCCGCCGAAACCATCTCTTCCAGGCCAAGGCCTTTCAGGGTGCTGAACAGCTTGTGATAGACCAGCAGAACCCCTTCGCTCATCTTTTCGGTGCTTCCCTCTTTTTCCGCATTCTGGCGGGCCCGCTCAAAGTCATCGAGTACCGGGAGCAACGCCGTGATGGTATCCTGGGCGGCTGTCCGAAGCATATCCAGTTTTTCCTTAATGGCGCGCTTCTTAAAGTTTTCAAAGTCGGCGTACACCCGAAGGTACTTATCCTTCAACTCTTCATGGTCTTTAACCAGCTTTTCAAATTCAGGGGCAATACCCGGCTTGTTCTCCATCTCCCCGGTTGGGGCAGGGTTTGGGCCTTCTTGTTCTGTTCCCTGATTTTCCATCTTTGGCTGTTCTTCTTCCGTCACCTTTGCTCTTTTTTGGGTTAGCACTCTTTTCTTCATGTACACAGCAATTTTTTTGCCAGAACAAAATATACGCCACTTTGTCATAGAAAGGATCTTACCGCCTGTCAAGGATGGTTGTTATTCGGCGATTGTTTTCTTGCGCAGCAGGTCAGCGATTTCTTCAGGGTCCGGATTGACCCGAATGATGGCGCCCTTGGGATTCAGGAGGAAGGAGGTTGGCAGTTGGCGCACTTTATAGGCCTGGGCCAGGGGGCCGCTGAAAAACCGCAGGCTTTTACTTTGGTCCAGAATGTGTGTTTTCCAGACCAACCCGTCCTGCTCGATAGCCGCTTTCCAATTCTCCGGTTTTCGCTCCACGGCCACGCTCACGATTTCGAAGCCGGAAGCATCCGTAAAAGCGCGGTCTCCAAACTGGGAGTATAATTCCCTGAGCCCGGCATTCTGCGCGCGGCACGGGCCGCACCAACTGCCCCAGAAATCCAGAAGCACGTACTTTCCTTTAAGGCTGGATAAGCGGAACGGGCTTCCATCCATTAAAACCGATTCAATCTCCGGGGTTTTTTCTCCCTGGATAAACCGGGGGAGAAAATAAACATACCTTCCGGCAATAATACCTCCAAGTACAAGCGCGACGACGAGGCCGAAGGTAGGAAATGATATTTTCATATGTTCCTTTGTTTTTTAACGCATTCAAAAACCAAACGAAACCAGAGTGCCGATTGTTGATTACTTTTGCCGTTAGAATAAACTCTTTTACCTTCTGATGAAAACCATTGATCCGAAATCGATCCCCCATCCTGATTTGCATCAAATTCTTGTCAGCGCGGTGGCCCCCCGGCCGATCGCCTTTGTAAGCTCGATCGATGAAGAAGGAAAGCCCAACCTGGCGCCCTATAGTTTTTTCAATGTGTTTAGTTCCAACCCGCCCATCCTGGTCTTTTCCAGCAACCGCAAGGGAACGACCAACGCCGTTAAAGATACGCTGCATAATGTGGAAGCCGTGCGGGAAGTCGTGGTGAATGTCGTTCCTTATTCTATCGTATGGCAAATGGCCGTCGCCAGTATAGAATTCGCCAAAGGGGTTGATGAGTTTGTTAAATCGGGGTTAACCCCCTTGGCGTCGGATCTGGTTCGCCCCTTTCGGGTCAAGGAGTCGCCGGTACAGATGGAATGCAAGGTCTTGCAAATCATGCCTCTCGGTGATAAAGGCGGCGCAGGCAACCTGGTTATTTGCGAAATCCTGCGTATCCATATCGATGAAAGTGTGCTGGATTCGAACGGGAAAATCGATCCGCACCGGATCGACCTGATGGGGCGTATGGGGAGGGCGTTTTACGCCCGCGCCAGCGGGGAGGCCGTGTACACGATTGCGCAGCCCTTTCTTCCGGTGGGAATCGGGTTTGACCAACTGCCCGAATCCGCCCGCAACAGCAACGTGCTTACGGGCAACGAACTGGGGCAATTGGCGGGAAGGCCCGCAATGCCTTCCGGGGAAGCCCTCGAAGCGCTTCGTCAGGAAAAACGGATACAGGATATGCTTTCGGCCAGGAACGCGGTAGAACGGTTGCACCAGGAAGCGCGTCTGGAATTGGAAAAGGACCAGGCAGAGCGGGCTCTTAGCCTGGTTTGGCTGGCAGAGCAAACCCTGAGCTAGCCTGGCGATCCGAAATCGATCTCGGTATTATCCCCGATATTCAGGCTTTGCCGCATGCCGGTAATGGAGGCATCGTTGCCTACCACGGATTTTTGCAGAATGACCTCCTTGATGGACGCGAAATTTCCGATGATGGAGTCTTTTACAATGGAATAGCTGATCTGGACGTTGTCCCCAATCGTCACGTGGGGGCCAATGATGGAGTTCGTGATCTCGCATTGGCTGCCTATACTCACCGGATGAATGATGATCGAATTGTCGAAAGGAGGCAGGTTGGAGGATGCGTAGCCCTCCCGGTCCAGCAAGATCGCATTGGCTTCCAGAAGCACTTCCTTTTTTCCGCAATTGAACCAGTTATCTACCTCAACGGTGCTGAATTCCACTTTCTTTTCGATCATGCGCATCAGCGCGTCCGTCAGCGGAAATTCGCCTTCGCTGCGAATATTATTCGCTACGTTGAATTCCAGCGATTCGATGAGGATGGGCACTTCCTTGATCCGATAAAATCCGACCATAGCCAGATTGGATTTGGGAATCCGGGGCTTTTCAATAACCCTGGAGACAAATCCATCTTCTCTGAATTCCACCACTCCGTATTCTCTGGGGTCCTGGACTTTTTTCACCCCCAGGCAAGAGGTAGGCTCGCGGAGCACCCGCTCAAAATCCATGTCGATTATGGCGTCGCCAAAAAAAATCATGAGCTCTTCGGCGTCCCGAAAATATTCCCGGGCGATATAAAGGGCATGGGCAGACCCTAGTCTTTCCTCTTGCTGAACAAATTCTTTTTGGATTTCGGGATACGCGTGTTCCACGTAGTCCCGAATTTTTTCGCCCAGATATCCGATCACAAAAACGAATTCCTGAATGCCGATGCCGATCAACTGGTCGATGATAAACGAAAGGATAGGCTTTCCGGCCACCGGGATCAAGGGTTTGGGCTGCGTATACGTTAAGGGGCGCAAACGAATGCCCGCCCCTGCTACCGGAATAACCGCCTTCATAAAAGCACGTATTTGAGTACTTTCGAAAGATAGGACAAACACCGGACGCGTACAAGTTCTCAGACCCTGATCTGTAAATCCGGTTCAAATGGGTTTTGGGAAAACGGAAGAATGTCGATATGAAGGTTGCGGCCTTCCACTTCCCGGTTCGCTACGTCCTGAATCAAAGACGCCAAATGGGCATGATCCGCTTCCAACTGCATCCAGCAAATCATCGACACCCGGGTATCCATCAGTTTCCGTGCGTTGGTCCAGAAATACCACTCCGGAGTAGCCTGTTTCATCCAGGGCAGGAAAGGATAGGCCAGGCGGTAACCGAATCGGGTTTGAAAGTAGCGGTGAATCAGGTCGATGGCGCGGAGCGTATCGCGCATTTTAGAGGCTATCGAAACTCCGATAGCTTCCGGGGCAGCCAGGCGTTGGGCGATCTGCCGGTTGCGTCGGCCAGCCGGATCGGGAAGGTAGTTTTTCACCTCCATCAATACAAGGTGATCCCGGTTGTGTACCCCAAGGAAATCCACGCCCTTGAGGCCTGCGCCGCTAAGGCCTTGAAAATAGGTATGTGTGTCGTAGGAACGAACGAGCCAATTCTGGTTAAAGACAAACGACACCCCGCTCTCCTGAAAAACAACGGGGTTAATCGCCACTGGAAAGCGCTGCCGCGCCGCCCACGATCTCCAGGATCTCCTTGGTGATGGATTCCTGGCGCGCTTTGTTGTAACTGATCCGCAGGTCGCGCAAGATCTCGCTGGCGTTCTCCGTGGCCTTATCCATCGCCGTCATCCGGGCGCCGTGTTCCGAAGCATGGGTGTCGAGATTAAACTTGAAGAACTGGGTCTTCAGGATGCTTGGAATCAGGTACTCCAGGAGGGTGGCCATATCGGGCTCAAAGAGGTAGTTGGCGCGAAGGGAGGCTGTTTTGGCGCCGTCGGTAGACATTGGGAGGACCGGGAGGAATTGTTCGGTTTCCGCGTATTGAACGCCCGCGTTTTTGAACCGGCCGTAGGCAACATCAATGTGGTCGTATTCTTTTTTCTCAAAAGCAGTCATGAGGCGTTCTGCAACCTGGGAAACGTGGTCGAAGCTCAAGTCGTTGAACAGGTGCACGTAGTCGGTAATGATGTTGCAATCCGGGTAGCGTTTGCGGAAGAACTCATATCCCCGCTTGCCGATGCACAAGATATCGAGGTTGCCCTTGGCGCGAACAGGCGCAAATTTTTTCTGGATAGCAGCCACCGCGACTTTTTGCACGTTGGTGTTGAAGGCGCCGCAAAGCCCCCGGTTGGAGGTAATCACCACCAGGCAAGCCCGCTCTACAGGGCGCACCTGTCCGTATACCGAAGAGGTTTCTCCTTCCAAATTGGAAAGGATATTGCGCAGCATATGGTTTTGCTTCTCCGCATACGGGCGCATCTGTAAAATAGCCTGCTGTGCCCGGCGCAATTTAGCCGCCGAGACCATTTTCATCGCCTTGGTGATTTGCTGGGTGTTGACCACCGAGCGGATGCGTTCGCGTACCTCTTTTAAATTAGCTGCCATCGGAATTGAATGCTAAAGCGGCGTTGCCGTGCCTGGTTTGCCCTGCGCCCGGCAACGCCGCATGGTCAATTTGACTATTTTTTAAATGTACCGGCCAACTCAGACGCCAAACTGCGGAGCTGATCGGTGTCTTCTTTATCCAGTTTACCGGCTTTGAAGTTTTCCAGCACCTGAGGGAAGCGATGTTCCAGGGTAGTGAGGAAAGCGAGTTCAAAATCGTGCACCCGGTTCACGGGAATATCCTTGAGCAAGCCGCTGGTACCCAGGAAGATGATAGCCACCTGTTTTTCTACGGAAACCGGAGAATATTGGGGCTGCTTGAGGATTTCCACGTTGCGTTTGCCTTTGTCCAGAACGGCCAGGGTAGCGGCATCCAGGTCGGAACCGAACTTGGAGAACGCTTCCAATTCCCGGTACTGCGCCTGATCCAGCTTCAACGTACCCGCTACTTTCTTCATGGACTTGATCTGGGCGTTCCCCCCTACCCGGGATACGGAGATCCCGACGTTGATGGCGGGGCGGATACCGGCATTGAAGAGGTTGGACTCCAGGAAGATCTGCCCGTCGGTAATGGAGATTACGTTGGTCGGGATATAGGCGGAAACGTCGCCTGCCTGGGTTTCGATGATGGGCAGCGCCGTCAGAGAGCCGCCGCCTTTGATGATGGATTGTCCTTGCTGGTCCCGGGCATCCTTAAGGGAAACCGGGAGGTCGTTCATATTGCGGGCGATATCGTCGTTAGAAATGATCTTTGCAGCGCGCTCCAGCAAACGGGAGTGCAGGTAGAATACGTCGCCCGGATAAGCTTCGCGGCCGGGAGGACGGCGAAGCAAAAGGGAAACCTCGCGGTAGGCAACGGCCTGTTTGGAAAGATCGTCGTAAACGATCAGAGCGGGGCGGCCCGTATCGCGGAAAAATTCGCCGATCGCCGCTCCGGCAAAAGGTGCAAAGAACTGCAAAGGCGCCGGGTCGGAAGCCGAAGCCGATACAATGACCGTGTAATCCATAGCGCCATACTCCTGGAGCGTGCGGGCTACCTGAGCCGTTGTAGAAGCCTTTTGTCCAATCGAAACATAGATGCAATACACGGGTTTGCCCGCTTCGAAAAATTCGCGCTGGTTGATGATGGTGTCAATCGCGATAGCCGTCTTGCCGGTTTGGCGGTCGCCGATGATCAACTCGCGCTGGCCGCGGCCAACGGGAATCATCGCATCGATAGCTTTGATCCCGGTTTGGAGCGGTTCGGACACAGGCTGGCGATAGATGACCCCAGGGGCTTTGCGCTCCAGCGGCATTTCGTATTTGATCCCCTCGATCGGGCCGCGGCCATCGATCGGTTGGCCAAGCGGATTGACTACGCGACCCACGAACCCTTCGCCTACTTCGATAGAAGCGATACGGCCGGTGCGGTGTACGCGCGAGCCTTCCCGGATATTGTCGCTAGGGCCCATCAATACGACCCCGACGTTGTCTTCTTCGAGGTTCAGAACGATGGCCTGCACCCCCGTTTCGAACTCCACCAACTCGCCCGACTGGGAGTTATTCAGCCCGTAGACGCGGGCAATACCGTCGCCCACCTGAAGGACGGTGCCGTACTCCTCGAGTTCTGCCGTGTTGCTAAAGCCCGAGATTTGCTGTTTGAGGATTTGCGATATCTCTTCAGGTCTCACATCAACCATAAGGCTAAAATTTTATCCCCGCTCAGGGGCTGGTTTACGATAGGATTGGATCACGAATATGAACAAGCCCGCATGGTTAGCGGGCAACAATTTTCGACTCGTACAAGTTGGTGGCGAATTCTTTCTCCAACCCTGCCAGTTGGTGCTTCAGGCTCGCGTCGTAGACCATATCGTCCACCTCAACGATAAACCCGCCGACCAGGGAGGGGTCCCCTTTAACGGTGAATTCCACATGTTCAAACCCAATCTTGCTGACCTCGATCTTCTTTTGCAGATCAGCCAGCTGCCCGGGCGTTAATTCCGAAGCCGAAATGATCCGGACGATCGAGATATGTTTGATCGCGCGGTACTGATCCATAAATTCGCCGGCAATATCCACCAAATACGCCTCCCGTTGTTTCGTCGTCAGGATAATCATGAACTTCAACGTGAGTTCGTCCAGTTTACCGCTGAACATGGCCTCCAGAATGGAGCGTTTGCGGGAATGTTGGATTACCGGGCTCTTGAGGAAATTGACAAAATCTTTGCTTTCGCGGATCAGCTTCTGGATGGCCTCCACGTCTTCCTTAATCCGCTCCAGCCGGTTTTGTTCAACGGCCAGGTCGATCAGGGATTTGGCATAACGGGAAGCAACTCGTTTTATAGACATTTGCCTGGTTTTTTAGTGGGCAACAAGGAGGCTCTGATTAGTTCAGTTTAAAATCATCCACCATCTTTTGGGCCAGGGATTCCTGGTTGGCTTTATCCTTCAGCTGGCCGATCAGCAGTTTTTCCGCGATGGCGATGGCCATCGCGCCCACCTCGTTCTTGATGTTGGTCATCACCTCCAGCTTCATGTGCTCGATATCAGCTTTGGCGGCCACGACGATCTTTTGAGCTTCCTCCTTGGCCTTTTCCTTGGACTCTTTGATGATATTTTCCTTTGCTTCCTTAGCTTCCTTGAGGATGGCAACGCGCTCTTCCTGAGCTTGCTTTAACAGTTGTTCATTGGTTGCCTGGAGCTGGGCCATTTCTTCGCGGGCGCGTTTGGCTTGATCGAGGGAACTCTGGATGTCTTCCTCCCGCTTTTTGAGGGCGCGCTGGATCGGTTTGAAGGCAAAAGTCCCCAGGCCAGCCCAGACGATGAGGAAAATGAACATCGTCCAGAAGAAAATCCCAAATTCAGGGAGGATGGGTGAAAATTCAGAGGCCAGAAAAATCATGGTTATTTCCGGTTTTATTGGCAAAAAATAATTGACTTTTTGGGAGCCGCCCGGCCAACCGCCGGGCGGATTTCCTTTTCGTTGTTGCTGTGTGCGCTTCGATTAGAAGAAAAACGCGCCTACGATGGCGAACAGAGCGGCGCCTTCGATAAGGGCTGCTGCGATAATCATCGTGGTGCGAATGTCGCCGGATACTTCCGGCTGGCGAGCAATGGCCTCCATGGCGCGACCGCCAATCTGGCCGATGCCCAAACCTGCGCCAAGTACGGCCAGACCTGCGCCTACAGCTGCTAACGTTCCAGTCATGATCGAAAAATTATAATGGTTATAAATAATCAAATTCAATAACGCCCGGCTTGTCTTAGTGGTGCGCTTCCTCGTGGTGATGTTCTTCAATAGCCGAGCCGATATACAAGGAAGTAAGCAACGCAAAAATGAAGGCCTGGAGGAAAGCGACAAACAACTCCAGCAGGTTCATGACGACCACGAACAACGTAGCCAGTACTCCGCCCCCAATCGCGCCGCCCAGGTTGCGGCCATTGTCTCCCAGGATAAACACCATGCCCACCAAACACAAAATAATCACGTGCCCTGCCGTAATGTTGGCAAAAAGACGGATCAGCAAGGTGAAGGGCTTGATAAAAATACTCGCAAACTCTATGGGCGCCAGCAGGAAACGGATCGGCACCGGAACGCCCGGCATCCAGAAAATGTGCTGCCAGTAATGCTTATTGCCGCTAAAGGTTACCACCAGCAGCGTGAACACCGCCAGCGCCATGGTGGTCGCCAGGTTTCCCGTAATGTTGGCGCTACCGGGAAAGATCGGGATCAGCCCCAACAAATTGCAAAAAAGGATAAAAAAGAAGAGCGACATGACAAACGGCAAGTACCGCTCGTACTTAGGGCCGATATTCGGACGAACCACCTCGTCGCGCATGAAGGTAAAGATCGTTTCCATGAACGACTGCAGGCCACGTGGCGCCTGCCCCTCCCGCGTCGCATACGCGCGGCGCACGCTGAGGAAGATGACAAACATCAGAACCACCGCCACCAGCATGGAAAATACGTTCTTCGAAATGGAAAAGTCGTACCAGGACGATAATTTCAGCAGCGTCGATGGCTTTTCCAGCGCGTACGCTTCTCCGTGATGATAGGCAAAATACAGCAGCCCTTTCCCCCCATCGGGGTTTGCCTTGGCTACCGTAGAGTCGATATGCTCCAGGTGCATGCTTTCGTTCCACCCTTTGATGCGCTTCACGTCCCCGTGGTCGAGCACATAGCTGTCCACCACCCGATGCCCGTGTTCAAACGCACTGGACATAAACACCTTCAGTCCGCCGTCTTGGGAATATAAAATGCAGGGAAGCGGAATATGTACGCTGCCAAAGAGGTGGAACTCGTTGGCATCGGCAATGTGTTCCATCACATAGTCGATATACGGTTTTTCCGGCTCCGCTTTCTCGCTGGCATAAGCGGGGATGGCCGAAAGCCCTAGAAAGAACAGAAAGGAAAAAAGCGCCCGTAATTTCATATATAGCTTTCTATATGTTTCGTTTTTCATAAACCGGTGCAAAGGTATATACTTTAAACAGTTTACGAAAAGGAAATTTGCTTTTTTTACCCGGATTAAATAAAAGCCGACCTGTTGATTGCCAAATACTTAGAAACAATATCCTATAATCTCCTTTCTCCTTATCGCGCCGCAAGGAAGAACAGCCAAAAATATCGCCTGCAACCCCTGATATTCCCAAATAAAATTTCAAAACCTGCCGTTTTTTGCGTACACTCGCACGTTAAATGGGTACAATCGTCCCGAACCCAGGACGTTGAACCTTTTTTTACTTCGTTCCTTTTTAAAGGATGTATTAGAGGATGTAGAGGATGTAGAAGATGTAGAGGACTTTCCTCATCGCCAACTTTACATCCCTTACATCTTCCACATCCTTTACATCCTTTACATCCCTTACATCCTTTACCTCCTTTACATCCTATACATCCTCTATCTCCTCAACAACAAACGATGATACAAACCGACATCCTCATCATCGGCTCCGGAATCGGCGGCCTTACTACAGCGATCAAAATGGCCGAAGCACGCCCGGACCTTAAGGTAACCGTTCTGACCAAAACCATTGAGGGAGAAAGCAATACCCGTTATGCCCAGGGCGGGGTGGCTGCCGTGTGGGACGAGCAGGTCGACTCCTACGGCAAACACCGGGAAGACACCCTGGACGCCGGAGACGGCCTCTGCGATCTGGACGTGGTGGATATTGTAGTTACCGAAGGCCCCGACCGCGTTCGGGATATCATTAGTTGGGGCGCACGGTTCGACAAAAAGAAAGACAACCATTACGACCTGGGAAGGGAAGGAGGGCACTCCGAGAACCGCATCCTGCATTACAAAGACCTCACCGGATGGGAGATCCAGCGGACCCTGACCGAAAAAGCGGGGCAAATCCCTAACATTGAGGTGCACGAACACTATTTTGCCGTTGATCTGATCACTCAACACCACCTGGGGTACGCCGTCACCCGGCTCATGCCCGACATCGAATGCTACGGCGCGTATGTACTTAACAAACGAACCGGAGAGATCGAAACCTACCTGGCCCGCACGACCATCCTGGCCACTGGCGGCGCCGGGCAAGTATACCGGGCGACGACCAACCCCGTCATCGCATCCGGAGACGGTATAGCGATGGTCTACCGCGCCAAAGGCTGGACCGAAAACATGGAATTTGTCCAGTTCCACCCCACGGCCTTATTCCATCCCGGCGGGGAAAACCCCGTGTTTCTGGTTTCGGAAGCTGTACGCGGCTTCGGAGGCATTCTGAAATCCCGCGAAGGAGACGAGTTCATGGGCAAATACGACCGCCGGGGCTCTCTGGCCCCGCGCGACATCGTCGCGCGCGCCATCGACAACGAAATGAAACTCCGCGGAGAAGAATGTATGTTCCTGGATTGCCGCCATCTGGACATGAAGGACTTTGTCGCTCATTTTCCAACCATTCACGATAAATGCCTGAGCATTGGCATCGATCCAGCTAAAGACATGATCCCCGTGGTCCCTGCCTGCCACTATTTATGTGGCGGAATAAAATCCGACGTGCACGGGCGCACGTCTATCAACCGCCTGTACGCCGTTGGAGAATGCACCAGCACCGGCCTGCACGGCGCCAACCGCCTGGCTTCCAATTCCCTGCTCGAAGCTCTGGTGTTCGCCAAGCGCATTGCCGATCAATGCCTCCAGACTATTGATCAGTATTCCATCCAAAGCGGCATACCGGAGTGGAACGCCAGCGGCACCACCGACCCGAAGGAAATGGTGCTCATCACGCAAAGTTTAAAAGAACTGAAGGAAGTCATGAGCAGTTACGTGGGAATCGTACGATCCAACGTACGTCTGAAACGGGCCCTTGACCGGCTCGCCCTGCTCTACCACGAGACGGAGGAGCTGTATAACACCACCACCATCAGCCCGCAACTGTGCGAGCTGCGCAACCTGATCACCATTGGATACCTGATTACGCGCTCTGCAAGCATGCGCCGGGAGAGCCGGGGACTGCACTACACCACCGATTTTCCGGGCAAACAGGAATTTATTCAGACCATCATCCTATAGCGGCTTCCGGCGGTACATGGGGAATTGGGCAAGCCCCCAACGCTGCATCAGGTGCATCAGCGACACCCGCAACACGCCCATGCCGTACTTCACGCTGCGGCGGAAGTTAATAGAAGATGCCTCCTCAAAGTACTTCGTGGGGCAGGTCACTTCCGCGATATGGAAACCGGCGTAAATAATTTGGGATAGCATCTCGTTATCGAAAACGAAATCGTCGGAATTGTTTTCAAAGTCTATGGTTTCCAACACCTCCCTGCTAAAGGCCCGGTACCCGGTGTGGTATTCCGAGAGTTTGTATCGCACCAGCACGTTCTGGGTAAAGGTAAGAAACCGGTTGGCGACGTATTTATAGAAAGGCATTCCTCCGGATAGCGCCCCCTTCCCCAGGATGCGGGACCCCAGCACCACCGGATATAAGCCCTCTCCGATAATATAGGCCATAGGGGCGATGAGCTTGGGGGTGTATTGGTAGTCGGGATGCAGCATGATCACGATGTCGGCGCCCAGATCGAGCGCTTTTTTGTACAAGGATTTCTGGTTTCCGCCGTATCCCTGGTTGCGCTCGTGCGTAATCACATGACG
This sequence comes from Haliscomenobacter sp., assembly GCA_016713275.1. Classification (GTDB taxonomy): domain Bacteria; phylum Bacteroidota; class Bacteroidia; order Chitinophagales; family Saprospiraceae; genus JADJPL01. Next base: position 809,202 of record JADJPL010000001.1, on the reverse strand, counting down.
GATTCCGATACGGCGAGCCAGCTCGGTAGTATTGTCTTTGCTGGCGTCGTCGCAGAGAATAATCTCGTCGACAAGATCTGAAGGAATCTCTTGATAGGTTTTTTCTAGGGTTAGCGCTGCGTTGTATGCCGGGAGCACCACCACTACTTTTTTGCCGTTCACCATTCCGGGAAATTTTCGGCAAAAATAGCAAAATATTACGCGGCTGTATTTCCCCTCACCGAAGAGGAGGCGTTATTTCTGTGTACGGCGTTCAATTGATCGATTAACGACCGAATCTCTTCGCGAACGAACCGGGCCAGCTCTGCAATGTACTCCTGATCGAATCGGAATTCGATTCCGGCAGCCTGATAGATCGCCCCGATGGAACAGGTATGGCCGAGCTTAAGGGCACGGACGTAATCTTTGACGGCTTCCGCAGGAGTTTCCCGATAGCGCTTCCAAATCGCAATGGCGCCAAGCTGGGCGATCCCATATTCGATGTAATAAAACGGCGCCTCGAAAATATGCAGTTGTTTGTGCCACAGGAATTCCATATAGCGCTCCAACCCGCTGTAGTCGACTACGTTGGAGGAAAAACGGTTCAAGATTGCCAGCCATTCGGCTTTGCGCTCTTCCCGGGTGTGTTGGGGATGCGTGTACACCCAGTGCTGGAATTGGTCGATGGTAGCGATCCAGGGGAGCACCTTCAGCACGTTTTCCAGCTGATTGATCCGAGCCCGGATCAGACTGGCTTCATTGGGGAAAAAGATGTGCCAATGATCCATGGATAGCAATTCCATGGTCATGGCGGCTAATTCGGAAACTTCGGAAGGGAAGCGGCGGGAAGAGATCAGCTCCAGGTTGCGCGTCAGATAAAAATGAATGGCATGGCCGCTCTCGTGCATCAGGGTGCGCAGGTCGTAGAGAGTCTGGGTAGCATTCATGAAAATGAACGGAAGTTTCGTCAATTGAAGCGGCATATTGTAGCCACCTGGCTTCTTCCCTGGCCTCGACTCCAGGTCCAGCATCCGCCTTTCGCGCATCAGGGAAATGATCCGGCCAAAATCCGGATGGATTTTCGAGAGGCATTCGATGCCTTTGCTCAACAAGTCCGCCGCATCGGTAAACGGATGAAGCGGCCCGTCTCCGCTGGCGTCAATGTTCAGATCCCAGGGCCGGAGCTGGTCGAGCTCCAGTTGCTCTTTGCGGGCCATATTGAGTTCGTCCAGAATGGGAAGGATCTCGTGCGCAATAGATTGGTGGAGCAGGATACAATCCTCGGGCTGGTAATCGAACCGGTTTAACAGGCGGAAAGCATAATCCCGAAAGTTTTCAAATCCGGCGTTGCGCGCGATCTGGTTGCGCCGCCGAACCAGCTCGTCAAACAGGCTTTCCAGAGCCGGGGTATCCTGCAGGATGCGCTCATTGATTTTGGTATAGACCTGCTGGCGGCGGTCCCGGTCGGGCTCTTCCAATAACACGCTGGCTTTCTGAAGCGTCATTTGCTTGCCGTCCACGCCAATGGTCATTTGGGAGAAAATTCGTCCGTACTCTTTGGTTTGAAGCTGGATCTCGGTTTGGATAGGCACATTCTCTTCGCAGAACAACTGGACCGCGTTTTTAACCAGCCGGAGGTAGGTCGTATATTGGGAAGAACGAATATGGTCCAAAAAGGCAGAATGCACCAGGCGCTGGTTTAACTTCTGCTCAAAGGAAGCCATGCGAGGAAAAATATGCTGGACGGCATAGTGGTAGTTTTCCACTGCCTGCTGGTCTCCGCTATTCAAAGAAAGCAAGATATACCGCCAGGAGAATGCCTCGCTGAGGAATGCATCCAACTCGCTTTTATCCAGGATCCATTGCCGGAGATCCGCTTTATCAGCGATCTCCCGTTCGTGCAACTCCTGAAAATACGGACAAATATCTTCCCATTGCTCCATGCGGAGATCGGAAGGAAGAAAACCATTCGTCCCGGCCAGCGCTACGTCTGCTTTGGTCATAGCACAGATTGAGGTTACCTATAAAAACTCCCTTTGCTGGCGGCAGGCCGCCCCTTCAAAGGCTTATTGACAAAGCAGACGACCCGGCCGGTTATTCCTCCTCCTCGCTGCCGGCTTCTGCCGGCTCATTCAGCAAATCACGCTCCTGAAGGAAGGAGAACCATCTAATGACCTTCTTGATGTCACCAGTATGCACCTTGTCCCGGTCGTATTCGGGTAAAATTTCTAAAAAATAGCGGTGAAGTTCTTCTGCCGGCGAACCTGGATCGATCAAAGGGACCGCTTCCTGTTTGTCGGCCATGCTTTTAAAAACCGCTTTCAACTCGGCGGTTTCTCCGTCGTTGGTGAAAATCCCGATAGATGCCAAAGGAGTGAACTGATTACCTCTCGAAGGGACAAACTTCCGTTTGCCGTTGTTTAAATCCTCCAGAATCAGCCCGTTGTTGCGGTTAGCCACCAGCTTGAAAAGCCCAGACATGCCGCTTACAGCGACAAATTTTTCCAAATCCATAGTAGTTATTACATTTTGCACCCGCAAAGGTAATAACAAATGTGGATAGAACAGCCGCTAAACAAAAGGGATTACCAACACCAGAGAGGGAAACCTGGTTGGTAGTTTGGCATGTAGTTTCTCAAATGCTTCAATTACAAAAATAGAAAAACTGAAAAGGGAGCAATCTATTTTTTATAATAGATAAAATTTAATTCGTAATTGACTGATTAATAATTTAATAATGTTTTTAATTTTTCTTTTAGCCGGCTGACCGGCAAATACTGGTCTTCGAGCTTTCGGGAAAACGGCACCGGGGTATCCAGGGAAGCAACCCGCATAACCGGGGCATCCAGATGTTCAAACTCGTGCTCGGACAGGAACGCGGCAATTTCAGCCCCAATGCCTCCCGTAAGCGTATCTTCATGAAGCACCAGAACTTTTCCGGTTTTCCGGGCGGTTGCGCGCAGCGCTTCGTAATCCAGGGGAAGCAACGTGCGCAGATCCAGGATTTCCGCATCGAGATCCATCTCTTCTACCGTCTTAACGGCCCACTGAACGCCCATGCCATAGGTGATGATGCTGAGGTCTTGTCCGGACCGCACAACCTGGGCCTTACCTAGTTCTACGGTGTAATATCCATCCGGAACAGGCGCCGACACACTGCGGTACAAGGCTTTGTGCTCGAAATAAAGCACCGGGTTGGGGTCCTCAAACGCAGCGAGAAGCAGCCCCTTCGCATCTACTGGATTGGAGGGATACAGGACTTTTAGCCCCGGCGTATGAAAAAACCAGGCTTCGTTGCTTTGGGAGTGAAAAGGCCCGGCGCCCGTGCCTGCCCCGGTTGGCATCCGGATCACCACATCCGCGTGCTGGCCCCAGCGGTAATGTAACTTAGCCAGGTTGTTGATAATCTGATTAAAGCCGCAGGTGACGAAATCCGCAAACTGCATTTCCACCATCGCCTTAAACCCCTGAAGGCTTAAACCCAGAGCCGTGCCGACAATGGCGCTTTCGCACAAAGGCGTATTGCGAACCCGCCCGTAGCCAAACTGCCCGGCAAACCCTTCCGTCACTTTAAACACGCCGCCATACCCGGCGATATCCTGTCCCATCAACACGAGGTTGTCGTGGGTTTCCATGGCTTGGCGCAACCCATCCGAAACCGCATCGACAAACCGGCGAACCGTTGTGGGCCCGTTAACAGGCGCCGGCGTCAGCGTCTGCTGGAACGGAGCGTACACGTCGGCCAGTTCTTCTGCTTCGCTGTTTTGCGGTTCAGCCGCCGCTTCGCCTTCCCGGATGCCGGATTCGATCTCCTTTTTGATCGCTTTCCGGGTTTCAGCGATCCGGGTTTCGGTCAGAACGCCGGTCTCGAGTAAGTAGCGTTCGTAGGTTGCAATCGGGTCTTTTACAGCCCATGCCTCCATTAAGTCTTTCGGAACATACTTGGTTCCGGAAGCTTCTTCGTGCCCGCGCATGCGGAAGGTCATGCACTCAAGCAGCACGGGGTGCGGGTTTTCCCGCATTTCCGCTGCCAGCCTGGAAACCGTTCGGTAAACGTCAAGCACGTTGTTCCCATCAATGGTGAGGGAACGCATACCGTACCCGCTGCCCCGGTCGGCCAGATATTCGCAACGGTATTGTTCGTTCACGGGAGTGGATAACCCGTATCCGTTGTTCTCGATAAGAAAAAGGACCGGCAATTGCCACACGGAAGCCACATTTAAGGCCTCATGGAAATCGCCTTCGCTGGTACCGCCATCGCCGGAAAAGGCCAGGGCGATCTTTTTTTCCTGCCGCAACTGATGCGCAAGTCCAACCCCATCGGCCAAAGCAAGCTGAGGGCCCAGGTGGGAGATCATCCCCACGATATGGTGCTCCATCGATCCGAAGTGGAAAGAACGCTCCCTGCCCTTGGAAAACCCACCGGCTTTGCCCTGCCATTGGGCGAACAAACGGCCAAAAGGCATTTTGCGCGCGGTGAATACCCCCAGGTTCCGATGTAGGGTGAATACCATTTCATCTGGTTCCAGGGCCATGGTCGCTCCAACGGATATGCCCTCTTGCCCTATCCCTGAGAACCACTTGCTGATTCTCCCTTGCCGCAGCAAAATCAGCATCTTCTCTTCGATCATCCGGGGAAAAATCAATTCGCGGTAAAGACCGACCAGAAGCGAATCGGTCAAGCCGGTGCGGTCGAACGTCATTGGGGATAAAGGCGTTGCTGGCATATCGGTAGGTATTTGAGCGAAATTTAGGGCCTTTTGCACATCTTTAAAATCATTCCCGGCAAAAGCGCTTTATTTTGCTTTTTTTCTGGCATTTTGGGTCCTAAATTTTGTGGTCATGAACAAAATAGGTTTTTGCTGGGGCCTTTGCACCGGATTGCTTTTCCTTACTGCTTGTCATAAAGACGGAGCGTCTTCCGGTGAGGAAGTCGAACGGTATGTGCCTCGGGGGCAGGTTATTCAGTTCTCTACCCCAGATTCCAAAGGAGGTCAAGGCTATGCGATGCTTACCAGCGATCCTTCTGCGAAGTATCTGGTTTTGTTTCACGAATGGTGGGGCCTGAACGATCAGATCAAAAAGGAGGCAGAGCGGTTGTACGACAGCCTCGGCCAAAAGGTCAATGTACTGGCGCCGGACATGTACGGCGGGAAACTGGCATCTAGCGAGAAAGAAGCCGGGCGTTTAAAGGCTGGCCTTACCACATTCCGGGGGGAAGCGATCGTCAATGGCGTTTTTGGTTATGCGGGCCCCAAGGCCGAATATGTCTCCATGGGATGGGGTTTGGGCGGCAATTGGGCGCTTCGCATGGGGGTGCTGGGCAATCACCAGGTCTTTGGCGTCGTCATGTATTACGGGGTAGCAGACCAAAACGTGGAAGAGTTTAATCCGTTGGAAGCAGACGTGCTTGGGATTTTTGGAAAGAAAGATAAATGGGTTACTCCCGAGTTAGCCGGGCGGCTGGACACATTAGCCAAAATAACAAGAAAGCAGGTGGAGACCCATCAATTCCATGCTGCTCATGCGTTTGCCAATCCGAGCAGTCCCAAATATAACCGCAAAGCGGCTGAGGAAGCAAACGCCCTGGCGTTGGCGTTTATCCGGAAAAAATTCAACCCGTAGGCGGTTAGTTGCGTTCTGGTTCGTTATTCTTTTTGGGAGGTGCTTCCTCATTTTTTCCAAAAAGGATCTTGCTCCACTCCTCTTTCCGTTTCTCCCGGTCCTGTACCCGTTCATTAAACCGGATCATTCGGTTGAGGTACAGGCTGTCCGGCTCGTTGGGCCTTTGAGGGCGAAGGCGCACCGGGAATTCCTTCTGTTCCTCGCCGTTAAGTTCGGCCTGAAGCATTTGGAAAAACTGGATATCGCCCATATTCTGGAAAAGGGAATCGTAGCCGGTCGAGTCCGGATGGACAAAAGGAGGGCAAGCCATGGCTGCCGCGACGCTGTCGGGCAAAGGAGCAAACCGGGCATTTTTCCAGGATTGGTATCGCCGGTCGTTATAAACCCGGCGCATAAACCCGCCGAAAATCGGAAGCGCGGTATTGGCGCCCTGCCCATTGGCCAGGGAGCGGAAATGCACCGACGGAGATTCGGCGCCGACCCAAGCGCCGGCAACCAGGCGAGGCGTAATGCCAATAAACCAGCCGTCGGACTGGTTTTGGGTAGTGCCCGTTTTTCCTGCCAAGTCCACATTGGAAAGGCCATACCTCCAGCGCAGGCGGCTGGCGGTGCCGTCCTCGACCACGCTGCGAAGCATGTGGATCATCTCATCGGCTGTTTGCTGGGAAAGCGCGCGCACCTTCGCCGATGGAGCGGTGAATTGGACCAGCACTTCGCCATCCGCCCTCTCAATGCGGTCGAGGTAGTGAATTTCCGGCCGTACCCCACGGTTTCCAATCGTGCCGAAGACCTGGACCATCTCCATCAAGCTCGCCTCTGCAGTGCCCAGTGCCAGAGAGGGCCCTTTGGGAATTGCGCCGTCGATGCCCATCTTTTCCGCGAGGTTGCGCACCGGTCCAACGCCGGTTTCCATGATCAACTGAACCGAAACGGTGTTTACGGAATGCGTCAAGGCGCCCTCCATGGAGTAATATCCCCCATATTGCCCATCGGCATTTTCCGGCGTCCAGTTTTCGTATTCTTCGTACGTCAGCAATTCGTTTGGGAATAGCTGGCAAGGATCGATGCCCGCCTCCAGGGCTTGGGCATACACTATGGGCTTGAAGGTAGACCCCACCTGACGCCGGGATTTCACGTGATCGTACTGGATATGGGCAAAATCAATCCCTCCCACCCAGGCCTTGATCGCTCCGGAAGACGGATCCATGGCCAGAAAGCCCATGTTGAGCAAGCGGAGGTAGTATTTGACCGAATCCAGGGGGCTCATCTCCACTTCCTTAATCCCTTCCTCCCAGCTGAAAACCGTCATGAGCCGGGGTTCGTTGAAGGTCTTTGCGATCTCTTTTTCCGACATTCCTCTTGCTTTCAACTCCTTATACCGGGGGGTGTTGCGGACCATCGTTTGCAATACTTCCGGCTTACCCCAGGGGTCCCCCCGGCGCCATTCCCGGTTAAAGACAGCCTGAAGTTGAGGCATGTGTTCAAAAACCGCCTGTTCTGCATACCGTTGCAGGCGCGCATCGAGGGTGGTGTAGACTTTCAACCCGTCGCTGTAGAGGTTGTACGGCGTGCCGTCCGGTTTTTATAATTCCGGAGGATTTTTTCGAGTTCCAGCCGCAAATGTTCGCGGAAATAGGTGGCTAGCCCCTCGGAATGGCTATCGACAGAATACGTGAGCTTCATCGGGATGACGCACAGGGAATCGGTTTCTTCCGGCGTCAGGTATCCGTATTTTGCATTTGGCGGAGTACCACGTTTCTTCGATCCTGGGCGCGTTCCGGGTGTTTTACCGGATGATACAGGCTGGGGCCTTTCAGCATACCGATCAGGACGGCGGCTTCTTCCACGTTCAGATTTTGGGGGACTTTGGCAAAAAAGCGGTGCGCTGCCACCTTGACGCCGTATATGTTATCGCTAAAAGGTACGGTATTCAGATAAAGCCCCAGCAGTTCTTCCTTGGTATAGAGTTTTTCAAGCCGCCGGGCGGTAAACATCTCCTTGAACTTATTGACGATCATGGAGAACCGGCCGTAGTTCTGTCTGGGATACAAGTTCTTGGCCAGTTGCTGGCTTAACGTACTGCCCCCGCCGGAAGATTCGCGGGAAAGGAGAATGGATTTGACCAGAACCCGTATCATGGCCCTCAAGTCAATTCCCCGGTGCTGGGTAAACCGGGCATCTTCGGTGGCGATGAGCCCGTTGATCATGCTCGCCGGGATCTCTTCCAGATCGGCGTTTACCCGGTTCTGGATAAAATAGCGGCCCAAAATAGCGCCATCAGCAGAATAGACCTCGGAAGCGTTGCTGTTGCGGATATCTTTTAACTCTTTTCTGGTAGGTAATGGCCCAAAGGCGCCGTTATAGATCAGGAGGGCAAAAATTTGAAGAAAAACAGCTATTCCTTTGACGGAAATGAACCCGTACACGGCCCATTTGGCCCAATTCGGAGGCCAGGAAAAAAGTTCTTTTAGTTCCTGGCGCAGGAAAGAAAGAGCGGATTCTATGATTTGCCGGGCGGATTGTCCCCGATGGTTGAGATGGTATCCTTTCATGAATACAATTAACTTTTACCGCAACAACTGCCAATACAACGCATTTCACTCCCGGGTGTTGCCCCTGCTTTCTTTTTGCAAATATAAACAAATTGTGTCTTTGTTTTGTTTTTTTCGCTTCGGGAATACCGGGCAGCAATGCGGGTTCCGTACCAGGCAGGGATGTTTCTGTAGCGCCTACGAAAAAGGGCTGTCTGTATCCCTGACAGGACAAAGACAGCCCTCTTGCCTTTTAACGAGGCTTTTAAAGGGGATTACATCATATCGTCGTAATCTCCTCCATGCATCGGCGCCGCTTTTCTCTTTTCCGGTTTTTCGCTGATTGCGCAATCGGTCATAAGTACCATGCCGGCAATCGATGCGGCGTTTTCCAGCGCGATACGGGTTACCTTAGCCGGGTCGATCACGCCGGCCGATTTGAGGTCCTCGTACTTATCGGTGCGGGCGTTGTAGCCGTAGCTATCTTTGCTGTTGAGAACGCGCTGAAGGACGACGGAGCCCTCTACTCCGGAGTTCTCGGCAATGGTGCGCAGGGGCGCTTCCAGCGATTTGCGGACGATGTCCACGCCGATCTGCTCGTCTTCGTTAATGCCTTTAACGCCGGCCAGGGCTTTGATCGCCCGAACCAACGCAACGCCGCCTCCTGTGACGATCCCTTCTTCAATCGCGGCACGGGTAGCATTCAATGCATCGTCTACCCGGTCTTTTTTCTCCTTCATCTCCACTTCGGTAGCGGCGCCAACATAGAGCACAGCAACCCCGCCAGCCAGCTTGGCCAGCCGTTCCTGGAGCTTTTCGCGGTCGTAGTCGGAAGTGGTATTTTCGATCTGCGCTTTGATCTGGTTGGTGCGGGCTTTGACCATCTCTTCCCCGCCAGAGCCATTGACGATGGTGGTGTTATCCTTGTCTACTGTGATCTTTTCTGCCTGGCCCAGCATATCGACGGTGGCGTTTTCGAGTTTGTAGCCCTGCTCTTCGCTGATCACCGTTCCGCCAGTCAGGATAGCAATATCCTCCAGCATCGCTTTGCGGCGGTCGCCAAAACCGGGGGCTTTTACAGCCACCACGTTGAGCACCGAGCGCAGGCGGTTAACCACCAGGGTGCTGAGCGCTGATCCGTCCACGTCTTCCGCGATAATCAGTAAGGGGCGGTTCATCTGGGCCGTTTTCTCCAGGACAGGGAGCAATTCCTTAACGTGGAGATTTTCTTGTCGTGGATCAGGATACACGGATGGTCGTATTCTGCGATCATGTGCTCGGTATCCGTGACGAAGTACGGAGAAAGATAGCCGCGGTCGAATTGCATCCCGCTGACTTCTTCGATGTAGGTTTCGGTACCCTTAGCTTCTTCAATGGTGATCACGCCGTCTTTGGACACGCGCTTCATCGCATCAGCGATGAATTCGCCAATCTCGTCGTCGTTATTGGCGGAGATGCTGGCCACCTGTTTGATTTTGTCGTAGTCATCGCTGATCGATTCCGCTTGCTGGCGGATATTTTCAATGGTTACCGTTACGGCTTTATCAATACCCCGTTTCAAATCCATGGGGTTTGCGCCTGCGGTGAGGTTTTTCAACCCGGCGGTGATCATGGCCTGCGCCAGCACGGTGGCTGTCGTGGTGCCGTCGCCGGCGAGGTCAGAGGTTTTGGAGGCAACCTGTTTGAGCAACTGAGCGCCCATATTTTCCAGTGGGTCTTCCAATTCAATTTCCTTGGCCACCGTAACCCCATCCTTGGTAACCTGGGGTGCGCCGAATTTTTTTTCCAGCACGACGTTCCGGCCCTTGGGGCCCAGCGTTATGCGAACGGCATTGGCCAGTTTGTCAATGCCGCGCTTGAGTTTTTCCTGGGCCTGGTTGGCCAATGTAATGTCTTTAGCTGCCATATCGATAGTTTTTTGGCGTATTTAAGTTAAATGGTTAAGAAGGGAGGAAACGCGCGCTCCAGAACAGATTAAAGAACGACCAGGATGTCATCTTCGCGCATAATCAGGTACTCTTGTCCCTGGAAATCGACTTTTTGCCCGGCGTATTTTCCATAAAGAACGAGGTCGCCCACCTTAACGGTCATCAGGTTGCCCTCTTTTCCAGGGCCAACAGCAACGACTTCTCCGCGCTGGGGTTGTTCCTTTGCCGTATCGGGGATAATAATCCCGCCTTTCGTTGTTTCTTCGGCATCCGCTGGTTTGATCACAACGCGGTCATTGATCGGTCGCATCGAAAATTCAGCCATTTTGTCTATTTTTTTTACCTAATGAAAATTGAGAACTGCATGATCGATTTTTTTGGTAGAGAAATCGATTCGCTCTCATACCAGCAATAGGAATGCCAAACTAGAAAACAGCCCAGGATGGCAGAGCAAGCTGACAAAATGGCCTGAATTCTGAAAGCAGATTTAACCCGGACTTTACCCCCGGGAAAAAAGATTCTGTTTTCTTTGGCTTGACATTTCTATTGCCTGTCTTCATGATCCGAAATCCTTTATTTATGATGCTCCGCCATGCTTTCTGGTTTTTGCTTCTGCTTGGGGCCATGGGGTTTTCCTGTACCAACCGGTCCAGCCAATCCTGGGTTATCCTGGCGCCCGCAGAGAATTTGCCGGTCTCCATCGATAAGTCCGGGCGAACGGTTTTGCCAAATGGCCGTTTCATCCGCCCGTACGGAAAAACGGTTACCGTAGCGCCGCATCCGTTTGGGTTGGTCCTAAGCCCGGATGGGAAAACGGCGGTCACAGCCAATTCGGGCACGTCTCCCCTCTCCATTTCTATTTTGAACGACGTGCATTCGGGGGCGCCCCAGATTCGTCAGATCCCGGAAGGCGCCAAAACCGATAAAGGAATATTGGCTTCGGTGTTCATGGGCCTGGCGATCCCTCCTTCCAACGACCAAGTCTACGTGGCCGGAGGGCAGGAAAACTGCGTCTATCGGTTCGACTTGCGCACCGGCGCCAAATTGGGTTCGATCTCGCTCCGTACAGACGCCTTTGACCATGGCTACATCGGAGATCTCGCCCTCGACAAAGCCGGAAAGCGCCTTTATGCCGTCGACCAGATCAACTTCCAGATGATCTGTATCGACCTGGAAGCCGGCCAGGCAATCTACCGCGTGCCCACCGGCCGGTATCCTTATGGGATCGCGTTGTCGCCCGATGGCAAGGAGGCGTTTGTGGCCAACGTGGGCATGTACGAATACGCCTGGCTACCCGGTTTTGACCCCAAACGGCCCGCAGAAACCGCCTCCAAAGATTTGCCCTTTGCCTATTTGAGTCCGGCGTCCATTAAAGGAATCAAGAATGACAGCCTGGAAATCCCCGGCCTTGGGGACCCCAACGCACCGGAATCCTTCTCGGTGTGGACGATTGACCTCGAAGCCCAAAAAGTACGCGCCAAAACCAAAACCGGGGTTTTGGTTGGGCAAAAACTGGAAGACATCCCCGCCGTCGGGGGCGCCAGCCCCAACTCCGTGACGGCTACCCGGGAATACGTTTTTGTCAGCAACGGCAACAACGACAATGTATCCGTCATCAGCACGGATAAAGACACGGTGGTAGCCACCATTTCCCTCCAGCCCGATTCGCGCCTGAAAAACTGGCGGGGCATTATCCCCTTCGGGCTGGCCTTGTCGCCCGACCACCAGCGCCTGTACGTTGCCGAAGCGGGGATCAACGCGGTAGCGGTGATCGACGTAAAAACCCTTCGGGTGCTTGGGCATATTCCGGTGGGCTGGTTCCCGTCCAAGCTGCAGGTCAGCCCCGACGGAAAAACCCTCTACGTTGCCAATGCCAAAGGCTTTGGCAGCGGGCCCAACGGGGGCCCAGCATTTAAACCCGGACCGGAAGGAAGCTATATCGGCAACCTCATGAAAGGATCGGTAACGATCATGGACATTCCCCCGGACGACCAACTGAAAGCGCTGACCGAGGAGGTTGTGCGCAACAACTTTCTTTTTTGCCGCCCTGATAATCCCCGCTTTGCCTGGAGGAAAGACCATCCCATTCCGTTGCTGCCGGGCAGAAGCTCCACCCCTATTCGCCACATCGTTTTTGTTTCCAAGGAGAACCGGACCTACGACGAGGTCTTTGGTCAGTTGCCCGGCGGGGCGGGAGAAGCGCAAATGGCGCGGTTTGGCGAAAAGGTTTCGTTTCAAAGCCGCGACGGCAAGCGCCGGCTTGAACACGTCGACGTCATGCCCAACCATTTGGCGTTGGCGCGCCGTTTCGCCATTTCGGATAATTTTTACGTCGATGCGGACGTATCCGCCGACGGGCACCGATGGCTGGCCTGCACCTACCCCAACGAGTGGGTAGAAACCAGTGTAGCAGCTTCTTACGGAGGCAATCAGGGGATGCGCTGGAACTCGAAAGCCCCTGGCAACCTGGCTTTTGTTGGGTCCGGAGGATCTCTTTTCCCTGAGGATTACAACGAAGCCGGGTCGATGTGGGACCACCTCGATCGCTACGGAAAACCGTTCTGGAATTTTGGTTTCGGAGTCATGTTTGCCCCCCACCTGAGCGACGATCTCGCTTACCCCAGAGGGTATGCCTATGCCATTAATTATCCGGTAACGGAAGCCTTGTTCCGGCAATCGTCCCGGGAATACCCCACGTACAATATGGCCATTCCGGATCAGTACCGGGTGGATCGGTTTATTGGGGAGTTTAACCAGCGCTGGATGACGGGAAAAGAAGCGCTTCCCCCCGTGCTCACGGTGATCCTGCCCAATGACCACGGCGCAGGCGAACGGCCGGACGCAGGCTTTCCCTTCCTGGAAAGCTACATGGCCGACAACGATCTGGCGCTTGGCCGGCTGGTGGAGTTTTTGTCGAAAACCCCCTACTGGAAAAATATGGCTATTGTCGTCACCGAAGACGACGCCCAGGGCGGCGCCGATCATATCGACGCCCACCGAAGCCTTCTGATGGTCATCTCGCCCTATGCCAAAAAGGGGTATGTCAGTCACACGCATACCAGCTTCGGGAGCATTTTTAAAACGTTCTGGAATATTTTGGGAATTCCCTACCTCAACCAGTACGATGCGGGCGCTACGGATCTGGCCGATTTGTTTACCTCCAAGCCAGACGACTCGCCTTACCAGGCGATCAAGCCCGATCTACGGTTATTTGATTCGGAAAAAGCCTATTCTCCGCTCGATAAACGGTTTGACTGGAAAGCGCTTCACCAGGGGCCGGGATTGGACGACGTGAAGTATCTTGCGGAAGAATCCAGGTAGGGCTTGTCTCAAAAGACCACGCTTTGCCTCCGGCATGAAATTTTATTTTCTTTTTTCAATTCTAATAAAAAATTGCTCTGAAATTTTTTATTAGAATTGAAAAAAGAAAATATTTTTTGGCTGCCAAGGGCGAAAACGGTCTTTTGAGACAGGCCCGCGTAAACCGTTATGTATGCTTGATCCGCAATATCTGAAAAAAGCGCTGCCCCACTTTAAAGCGGAACTGATTGACCGTTTGGCGGAGGTGGCTGTTCAAAAAATCATCCCTGCCAACGCCGTTTTATTAAGGGAGGGCCAGTACGTACAGGTGGTTCCCCTGGTATTGAGCGGACTAATCAAGGTGTTCGCCCGGCACGACGATAGAGAGCTCCTTTTGTATTATATCCAGGCCGGGGAAAGCTGCATTATGTCTTTTTCTGCCGGATTGGGCAGGGAACCAAGCAAAGTAGTTGCCATCGCTGAAGAAGAAACCCATGCGCTGCTGCTTCCCGTGGACCAGGCTGCGCTGATGACCGAACAGTATCCCGACATGAATAAATTATTCTTCCATTTATTCAGTCAACGGTACGCCGAACTGCTGGACACCATTGGCATGGTCCTTTTTAATAAAATGGACCAGCGGCTATACGAATACCTGCTAAAAAAAAGCCGGCTGGCTCAAAACCGGTTTATAAAAACCTCTCACCGCCAAATCGCCAGCGAACTCGGCACCGCAAGGGAAGTGGTTACCAGAGTCATGAAAAAACTTGAGATGGAAGGAAAAGTTATTCAACACGCCTCCGGAATAGAAATTGTGGAGCGGTGACTGCAGTCACCACTTCGTGGACAAGGAGCGGGTTATCTTTGGCTTCGACTCAAAACCAAATTTTCTTATCAAACTCTTTCGGCTATTAAAAAGAACATGGGCAACACCGACCGCCTGATTCGCGTCGTCATCGCGCTGGTTATTACCGGATTATACCTCACGAACGTGATCCCCGGCACCCTTGGGATCGTGCTCATGGTGCTGGCAATTGTCTTCCTGGCAACCAGCTTGATCCAGACCTGTCCTCTTTATCTTCCTTTCGGCATTAGCACCCGCCCGAAGCAAAACAGCTAAGATCAGGGGCCTGCCTCAAAAGACCGTTCTTTGCTACCCGCATTGAAAAAGAAAATATTTTTGCTGCCATGGCAAAAACGGTTTTTTGAGACAGGCCCTATTTTTGGCAGTCCTAAGCAAAAACAGCCTTTTGAGGCTGGCCCCTGACCCATCCCTTTTTCCCTGTCTGCCTTTTGGGGCCTGTTCTTGGCCCGTATATCCGCTCAAATTGTTCGCGGGGCCATGGCCTTCAACGCTTCCAATGCTTTTTGCCCATCCTTTCTGGCTACGAAAAGATGGTCGTGGTAATAACCAGCTACTACATTGCAACTGATGCCCTGTTTCGCCAATTCGGAAGCAAATGCGGCGGTGAGCCCTACCGCAGACAGGTCGGAGTATACCTTGAGCGTGATCCAGGCGGCGACAAAATCATAGAAAAAGCCCAGGGCATCTGCTTTTTCCCGCTCCAGGATCATGGTCGAACCTTCCTTTTCCAGGAAAAACCCCAACGGACTGGCGTGAAGGAAAGGGATATGATCTGGAACAGAAACAAAGACATACTCCCCCGGCTGGAGGTCCGGGGACATGGTTGCGATCAGTTTTTCGAGGTTGCTTTCTCCCTTCATGGCGCAAAATCTTTGAATCAAGACAAAAGTCGCCTGCTTTTTTCGCAATAAGGCGTAATTTTCTCAAAAACCAATCGACGGCTATGCGCATCTATATTGTCCTGGTTCTGTTTTTGGGGTTCTACGGATTTAGCCTGCCAGCCCAGCCTTACTACGTCGCTTTAAATGGCTCGGATCTCAATCCCGGCACGCTTGCGGCGCCCTTCCGCACCTTGAACAAGGCGATCGGATTGGTTCAGCCTGGGGAAACGATTTTTTTGAGAGGGGGCATTTACCCGCTAAACGCTTCGGTTGTTATTGCTTCCAGCGGCAAGCCGGACGCAATGATCGCGTTGCACGCTTATCCGGGGGAGCGGGCCGTTCTGGATGGTTCCGGAATGCCTCTGAGCGCTTCCTATCGCGGTTTCCGGTTAAAGGGAAGTTACTGGCATATCAAAGGGCTGGATATCCGGGGAGCGGGCCACAATGGGATGCTTATAGAAGGAGGACATTACAACCTGATCGAACAATGCGCTTTTTACCGCAACCGCGATTCCGGCCTTCAACTAAGCGCCGGCGCCTCCCATAACACGATCATCAACTGCGATTCCTACCTCAACGCCGACCCTCCGGATTATGGAGACGCCGACGGCTTTGCTCCCAAACTGGATGGGGGCAGTGAAAATTATTTTTACGGCTGCAGAGCCTGGAAAAACAGCGACGACGGGTGGGATGGGTACCTCAGGGGCGCCAATCACGTCAACAACCGGATCGAAAATTGCTGGTCGTTCGAAAACGGGTATCTCGAAGACGGAGCAGACCCGGGGCCTCAGGCGAATGGGAACGGGTTCAAGATGGGAGGTAGCGACGACAGGTCTCTGAGCCACACCTTTACCCTTCAACACTGCCTGGCGTTCAGGAACAAAGTGAAAGGGTTCGACCAAAACAACAATAAAGGATCTATGTTCCTTTACAACTGCACGGGGTACAACAACAAAGGCCCCAACTTCCAACTCAACCAGGAAGTCGAGCCTGGAATGGAGATCGTAGTCAAAAACTGTATCGACCTGGCGGGCAGCCCCAAAATAGCCGCTTTTGCCGAACAAGCACGGAATAGCTGGATGCCCCCTTTGGCTGCAAAGCCTGCGGATTTTCTAAGCGTCGACGACTCTGCCGCCTACGGCCCCAGAAAAGCCGACGGTAGCCTTCCGGATATCCCGTTTATGCATTTGGGGCCCAACAGCGGACTTATCAATGCCGGGATAGATGTCGGACTACCTTTTAACGGACCGGCCCCCGACCTTGGGTGCTTCGAAACCAACATCACCTCGGCATCGGGGTATTTGTTTTTAACCCACTTCATCCTTTCTCCTAACCCTCTGAGAAACGCCGGCGAGTTGGGGTTCCAGTTGGACCAATCGGCGCATTGCCAGATCCAGCTATTTGATTCGGCAGGCCGCCTGGCGCAAACCCTGGCCGATCGCGAATTCAAAGCGGGAGAACAGCATCTGCCAATTACTCCCACCGGGCTTCCTCCAGGGGTATACTACCTGAAAATTCAGTGCGCCAGGAGGGGGAAAATCACCGCCCAGGCGATGAAAGCAGTGGTTGTTTTGCCTGAATAGGCGTGTGCCGCGCGTCAGACAGCCAACCTCAGCTTTTCCCGGAGGGCTAATAAATCGTCCCGGAACTGAGCAGCGGCAATGAAGTCCAGGTCTTTGGCTGCCTGTTTCATTTTGCGCTCTGTTTCCGCCATCAGCTTTTCCAACTGTTCCCGGGAGAGGTAGCTGATGATCGGGTCCGCAGCCAGATCGGGGCGGTCGGGTTCGATGTAGGCATGGGGCTGTTTGCTCCGGATATCGAGAATCGATTTTTGGTTGAGGATATCTTCCCGGGATTTGAACACGGTCTGGGGAGTAATCCCATTTTCTTCGTTGTAGGCCATCTGGATGGACCGGCGGCGGTTGGTTTCTTCCATCGTTTTCCGCATCGAATCCGTGATCTTGTCCGCATAAAAAATGACCAGGCCATTCGAGTTTCTGGCAGCGCGCCCCGCAGTTTGGGTCAAAGAACGGTCGTTGCGCAGGAACCCTTCTTTATCGGCATCCAGAATGGCGACAAGCGATACCTCCGGCAAGTCGAGCCCTTCGCGGAGCAAGTTCACGCCCACCAACACGTCGAACTCGCCCAAGCGCAGATCGCGAATGATCTCCACCCGCTCCATGGTCTCTACTTCGGAATGGATATAGCGGACCTTAACGGACATGCGGGTCAGGTACTTGGTCAGTTCTTCGGCCATGCGCTTGGTGAGGGTGGTTACCAGCACGCGCTCCTGGCTTTTGATGCGCTCGTCTATTTCCTCCATCAGGTCATCGATCTGGTTGAGGCTGGGGCGCACCTCGATCGGGGGGTCTAGCAAGCCGGTAGGCCGGATGACCTGTTCCACAAACATCCCGTCCGTTTGCTCGAGTTCGTAGGTTCCGGGAGTGGCGCTGACGAAAACGACCTGGTTGATCAGTCCTTCAAATTCGGAAAAGTTCAGCGGGCGGTTGTCCATAGCCGAAGGCAGCCGGAAGCCAAAATTGACCAGACTGAGCTTTCTTGCCCGGTCGCCCCCATACATGCCCCTTACCTGTGGGATGGTCACATGGCTTTCATCGACGATCAGGAGGAAGTCTTCCGGGAAATAATCGAGCAAACAGAAGGGACGGGTCCCGGCGGTACGCCCGTCAAAAAACCGGGAGTAGTTTTCCACGCCGCTGCAATAGCCCAGTTCTTTGATCATCTCCAGGTCGAAGGTGGTGCGTTCGTGTATACGCTTGGCTTCCAGCAGTTTGCCTTCGTGTTCGAAATATTTTTCGTGGTCGTAGAGTTCGTCTTCGATGTCGCGAATGATTTGATGAATCCGGTCCCGGGGCGCGATATACAAGTTGGCAGGGAAGATCGCAGCAGACTCCATGCGGGCAATCCGCTTTCCGGATTCGGTTTCGATCTGCTCGATCTCTTCGATTTCATCTCCAAAAAAGGTGACGCGGTAGCCGAAATCTACATAGGGAAGGTTGATATCGACGGTGTCTCCCCGGACGCGGAACGTAGCCCGGCGAAAGTCCGTTTCGGTGCGGGAATACAGGCTCTCCACGAGCCGGTACAAGAAGCTGTTGCGGGAGATTACCAGCCCTTTGTGGATGCGGATAATTCCGGTTTTGTAATCTTCCGGGTTGCCCATACCGTAAATGCAACTCACAGAAGCGACGATGATCACATCCCTGCGGCCGGAAAGAAGGGAGGACGTCGCCCGGAGCCGGAGCTTATCCACTTCCTCGTTGATGGATAGATCCTTTTCGATAAAGGTGTCTGTAACGGAAATATAGGCTTCGGGCTGGTAGTAGTCGTAGTAAGAAACAAAGTATTCGACCGCGTTATCGGGAAAAAACTCGCAAAATTCGCTGTATAACTGGGCGGTCAGGGTCTTGTTGTGGGTGAGCACCAGCGTAGGCCGCTGCACCTGCGCGATGACGTTGGCCATCGTGAACGTCTTTCCCGAGCCGGTCACTCCAAGCAATACTTGTGCAGGTTCGCCCATTTGGATGCCGGACACCAATTGTTTAATCGCCGAAGGCTGATCTCCGGTGGGACGGTAATGCGAAACGAGTTTAAATTCCATAAACGACAAGGCATTGAAGATTGAAGCGCTAGGAAAACAACCGGGGAGCGCGCATGGTTTAGACGGGGGACGGGGCGGGGACGGGGACGGGGGGCAGAAAATAAAATCACCTTAAGCCTTGCGCCTTTACGCCTTACGCCTCCACCGCTTCCCTCTCTTTTTCCGCGAGCACGTAGTACATATCGATCTCGCCTTTATTTTTTGCGGGAACTTTCCCCCGGTATTCGCAATCGAAAACCGATTGCACGATCTGGAAGGTGGAATCGGAAATATTAACCTTACCGGGTTCGCACTGAGACTCAATTCGGGAGGCGATATTGACGGTATCGCCCCAGATGTCGTAGGCGAATTTTTTCATCCCCACCACGCCGGCGACCACCGGTCCGGTATGGATACCAGATCTTGCCGTAAAATAAGGCTTTCCTTCTCTGATCCGCTCCTCCCGGTGCTGGCTAAGAAAATCCTGAATCTCCAGAGCAGCTTGAATAATCGAAATCGGAAGCGTTTCCCGGTCGCCCAGTCCGGAAGCGACCATATAGGCGTCGCCGATCGTTTTGATTTTTTCCAGATCGGGATATTTGGAGATAATACGGTCAAACTCCTGAAAGCAGGTATCCAGCTCTGCTACGAGTTCTTCCGGGCTTAGTTGCTCCGCAATGCGGGTGAAGTTGACAAAATCGGTGAACAACACGCTGACTTCTCCAAAATACCGGGCGCCGGCTTTGCCATTTCGTTTTAACTCTTCAGCGATTGATTTAGGGAGAATATTGAGCAGCAGGCTTTCCGAACGTTGTTTTTCCTTTTCGACCTCTTCGTTTTTGACCTTGAGTTCCTGGGCATTGCGTTTCTTGGATTGGTACCGGCTATACAGCAAAACCGCCAGCCCCAGAAAAGAAACCAGAAGGATCGCGATGATCAGGATCAGGGAATTTCGCGCAGATACTTTAAGCTGCTCTTCGGCCCGGTCCGCGCGGGTTTCTTCGATGAGGTAGCGCTTTTCCAGCGTGTCGCGGGAGAGCAAAGCCACTTCTTCCTGGCGGAAGGCGGCCATGGCTTCGGCCTGATCTTTGGCCCGGGACACTACCTGCAGGTCTTCTTCCTTTTTGGAAACCTCCTCTACCGCTTTATCCTTTTCTTTTACGAGCACTTCCTGACGCACTTCGAGATCGGTCTTTTCGGTGCTGAGTTGCTCTTTTTCCTGGCCCAGCCTGCCTACCTCTTCCTGCAAGGTATTCCGCTCGCTTTCCAGTTGGCGTTTTTCCCGTTCCAGGCCAGCTTTTTGCAATGCGTAGCGGTTTTCCAGTTCGCTGATGCTCGTTCCTTTAGAGCTGAAATACTCAAAAGCTTCCTGGTTGATTTCGTAAGCACGGCGGTAGTTTCGGTCCTTTACGGCGATCTGACTGCGTTTTTCTACGCTCCGGATGATAAGGTCGGAGTCGCCGGCTTGTTTGGCATAGGTGAGCGCATTCTTGAGCCACACCTCTTGATTGCGGGTATCTTTCTGGTATTCGTAAGCTTGTGCGACCAGAAACGCCGTTCGGGCGGCCATCGACTTGTTCCCCTGATCGGTAGCCATGCGGTTGGCCTGAAGGCCAAGTTCCAGCGCCTTCTTAGGATTTTGGGAAAGGTTAAGATCGCTTAGCTGATACGTAAGCGCCAACTTTTCAGCGGCAGAGGAGGCTGCCTGTAATTGTTTTTCCAGCTCGGCAATAGACCCTTGGGCGTAGGCGGAAAAAGAGAAGGTCAGCGTCAGGAACAGGAATAGTAAAAGGACACGCATAATCTATGGGTTTTCGGGATCGCGCAGCAAAGAGCTAAGCAAGAATACGAATAATTAACTTTCTATTGTTCAGATTATTTTTTTTCACATACAAGAAAAAACCGCTGGCTACGCTTAAAAGTTTTAACAACCTATTGCGTGCTTGGGCGTTGTTTACTCAACGGAGGGTTTACGATGGTAACGTTTACAATGTTTCGATTAAACGGCTGGAAAAACCGGTGGTGGGGATTTAGCCAAATGGGGCTCGCGCCGGAGCAGTTGGCCCATGTCAACGGCCTGGCCTTTTTCAAAATACTGGGCAGCGGCGCCGGAAATGGGTTTAGTATCTTCCCCGATTTCGGCACGTATTGCCTGTTGGGGGTTTGGCCGGATGCCGGCGATGCCCGGCAGTTTTTTGATGCGCATCCTCTGTTTCGGGAGTTTGCCAGACGTTGCCATTCCTATCAAACGTTTTTTCTGGAAACGATGCAGGCACATGGCGCCTGGGACGGCCGGCAGCCGTTTGAAGCAACCGCTTCCATGCAGGCAGGTCAGCCCATTGCCGTGATTACCCGCGCCCGGATCCGGTGGAAGCGCCTATGGCGATTCTGGACCTTTGTCCCCCCGGTCAGCGCCTCGATCAGCCGGCATCAGGAAGGGTTGCTGCTCGCGATCGGCATCGGAGAGTTGCCGCTGATTCAGCAGGCCACCTTCAGCATCTGGCGCTCCCCGGAAGCGATGAAGCAATACGCCTACCAGAGCCGCCTCCACCGCGAGGTGATCCAAAAAACCAGGGAATTGGGCTGGTACAGCGAAGAGCTGTTTGCGCGGTTCCTGCCGGTTGGCTTTGAAGGCAATGGGGAAAATCCGCTCCGGGGACTTTTACCGGATGCCAACTTTTCCTGAGGGCGTTGTGTTACTTTGGCGATCACCACATTTCGCACCGTATGCATCTCAATTACAAAGTGATGGGGGAAGGGTTTCCGCTGGTTATCCTCCACGGCCTGTTCGGAACGCTGGATAACTGGCAAACGCTGGGCAAACAGCTTGCCAGGCAGTTCACCGTCTACCTCGTCGACCAGCGCAACCACGGGCGCTCCCCGCATCTGCCGCATCAGGACTACCCTGCCATGGCCGAAGATCTCCATCAATTCATGGAAGCGCACTGGGTTTATGGCCCATGTGCTCGGACACTCCATGGGTGGCAAAACGGCGATGGAGTTTGCGCTGGAATACCCCGACATGGTGAAAAAACTCGTCGTCGTGGATATCGCCCCTAAACCATACGAATCCGGACACGAGGATATTTTCCAGGCCCTTTCTGCCGTTGACCTGCCCGCCCTTACCAGCCGGCAAGAAGCCGAATACACCCTCCGGCAATACATCCGGGAAGACGGCGTCGTGCAGTTTTTGCTCAAAAACCTGTCCCGCCACAAAGACGGCCACTTTGAATGGAAAATGAACCTGCCTGTTTTACGCGAATATTACGACGAGATCCTGGCCCCGCCTGTCGCCAAAGGTTATTTCACGGGAGAAACCCTGTTCGTTCGCGGGGGCCGCTCCAGATATATTCTCGACGAAGACCAGGCCGCCATCCGAACGTTTTTCCCCAACTACCGGCTGGAAACCATCCCGGATGCGGGCCATTGGGTCCATGCCGAAGCGCCTGCAGCGCTATTGGAGTTGGTGCAGGCGTTTTTGAACGGATAAATAAAAATATCCGATATTTTTTCAAACAAAATAAAAAATATCGGACGTTCCCAATATCCGCTAAGCTTCCAATCCTGGGGCGAAACTCCGTTGCTGCTTTGACCCCATCCTGCTGCCAGATCTGGGGATTACTCCAACCCCTGCGCTTCCACTCCTTTTTCCTTGGCCAGGAGGTTCAGGGTTTTCTTGATCTCCTGGAGGTCGCTGTAGCCGAAGATCGCTAAATCAAAGGTTTCCGATTGGCCGGTAGCGCGGGTGAGGTGCAGTTTGCCCATCCGGTACTCCAGGGAGCGGACCTCCGACCAGGCAAAGCGCTGAACCCGTTTAAAGGGCCCTGTTTTTAAACGCACCTCCTGCGAAGAGATAAGAAGGGACATATCGGACAAAAACGCTGGCGGACCAATACCCAAGCCTCCTGTCAGATGCACAACCCCGTTTAAAAAAAATGTACTTAAGAATAGCCACTCATAGGATTTAATCGGAAAAGACTCCGTTAACCGCAGCATAATCCATCCAAAATACAAAACCAGAAAACCGATTCCGACAATCACCCGGGTTTTGGATTTTTTCACTCCGGGGATCAGCTTTAGAATCCATTTGGGGTCAGCTGCAGTTGGCATAGGTTGGTCAATTGAACGAAACCGTAGACCGAAGTCTACGATCAACAGGGAAATGGTTTTTAGTGATTCTTATCAAAGATAAGTGAATTCCGGCAATTGGAACAACTGGAAACGAGGA
This sequence comes from Haliscomenobacter sp., assembly GCA_016713275.1. Classification (GTDB taxonomy): domain Bacteria; phylum Bacteroidota; class Bacteroidia; order Chitinophagales; family Saprospiraceae; genus JADJPL01. The sequence goes on along the minus strand of JADJPL010000001.1, from coordinate 786,264 downwards.
AGCACGCAATCTGAAGATTGAACGAAATCGTAGACTGAAGTCTACGATCAACAGGCACATCGTGCATCGTACTTCGTACTTCGTAAATCGTACATCGTACATCGCACATCGCCACACAACCCATTCCCAAATTCTGGCGTTATTATTCCATATTTGTTCTCTAAAAAAAAGACATGAACCGCATGCGGAAGATAACCTTGGCCATTCTGGCCGGCGGCTTGCTCGGGCTGGCTTTTGTACCGATGCCCACCAACCGGGAGTTTGAGATCAGTAAAAACCTGGAAATTTTTGCCAACCTGTACCGGCAACTCAACAATGGGTACGTCGACGAGCTCGACCCGGGGGTGCTCATGCGCACCGGGCTGGAGGCAATGGTTGGCTCGCTCGATCCCTTTACCAACTATATCGCCGAATCCGATATCGAACGGTACCGGATCATTCAGGAGGGGAGTTCCAGCGGCGTTGGGTTGAGCTTCCGCATGGTTGGGAAAACGGTGACAGTGACAGAGGTGTTTCAAGATATGGCCGCGGATAAATCCGGCGTTCAGCCGGGCGACCAGATCACCGCGATCGATGGCCGTGCCATCGCCGGGCGCAACGCGGAGGAAGTAGACTACCTCCTGCGGGGATACGCGGGCTCTTCCGTTGAGCTCACCCTTCAGCGGCCGGTGGAAAATAAGGAGCTCAAAGTCAAGCTCCAGCGCGACGAGCGCGAAGCCCCCAACGTACCCTTCTCCGACCTGCTCGACGGAGACGTGGCTTACGTTTCCCTGACCACCTTTACCGCCAACGCCGGGCGCAACGTGGCCAACGCTTTGCGCGACCTCCGCCTCAAAAACCCAAACCTGAAAGGAGCGATCCTGGATCTACGGGGCAATGGCGGCGGGCTGCTCAACGAAGCGGTGAACGTGTGCAACGTATTCATCCCGGCCAATCAGATCGTGGTGACCACCAAAGGCAAGGAGCGGGAAATGGATCGAAGCTACCGCACGGGCGGCGAAGCCTTCGATACCGACCTTCCCCTGGCGGTGATCATCGACAAAGGCTCCGCTTCCGCTTCGGAAATCGTCAGCGGGGTTATGCAGGATTACGACCGCGGAGTACTCATCGGTCAGCGTTCTTATGGCAAAGGCCTTGTGCAAAATACCGTGGACATCGGGTACAACGCCCGCCTCAAACTGACGATCTCCAAATACTATATCCCCAGCGGCCGCTGTATCCAGAGCGTAGAATACCAGAATGGCGAACCCGTCGACATTGCCGACAACCGCCGGGCCGAGTTTAAAACCAAAAACGGACGCCCCGTGCTCGATGGCGGCGGGGTAAGCCCCGATATCCGGGTCGAACAAGCCGACAACATCCCCGTGGTCCGGGCTTTGGTCAACCAGGGAATTATCCTCAACTACGTCACCGGATATTGCGCGGGAAAAGCCTCCATGCCGCCGGTTGAGTCCCTGCAGTTTACCGATTTCGAAGACTTTATCGGTTACCTCAACCGGGAAAAGATTACCCTGCAGACAGAAACCGAAAAGCTCCTGGAAAAACTTCGGGAACATGCAGGTAAAGAAGGCTACGAGATGAATGCCCCCATCGACGCCCTGGAAAAAAGCCTGTCCGAAGCCCAGTTGAACCTCATCCGGAAAAATAAAGACCTCCTCGTCCAACTGATCGAAAAGGAAATCGCCGGGCGGTATTACTATCAAAGCGGACGCATTCGAATGGGGCTCGCCCGGGACAAGGAAATCGCGGAAGCGATCCGGATTTTAAAAGACCCCCCCAGGTATAAGCAGGTGCTTGCCAAACAGTAGGCCTTATCTCAAAAGCCCTTTCTTGCCCCTGGCTGCCAAAAAATAGTTTCCTTTTTCATGCCTGAGGCAAAGACTGGGCTTTTGAGACAGCCCTGAAAAACGGAAAGGGGTTGCGCACGCAACCCCTTTCCGTTTTTCTTACTGGATAGCCAACATTATTCTTTAACCCAGGCCGTTCCTTCCTTGCTATCCTTCAGTTGAATATGAAGGTCCTTGAGGGTATCTCGAATTTTATCAGAGGTTGGCCAGTCTTTGCGCTGGCGGGCGTCGGCGCGCATTTCGATAATCAGTTGCATGAGCCCGTCTAATGTGGCTGAATCGCCGCCTCCCTGTGCCTCGTCCTGCAAGCCAAGGATGTCGAAGATAAATTCCCGGAATAACGTTTTGATCTCGTCCAATGTCGAGGCGGCAAGGCCTTCAAAAGAAAGGTGCCCGTCCTTCAAGCCGTTGATCTTACTGACCAGTTCAAACAGCTTGGCCAGAGTTTTCGGGGTATTGAAGTCGTCGTTCATTTCTTCTTCCACCTGCCCAATCAGGGTTTGGATCTCTTCGTCCAGCGGGCCTTTGATATCCGGCCCGGGGTGGGCAAGTCCCTGAAGGGCCTGGTTGGCTTCCATCAGGCGGCGATAGCCCTTTTCTGCAGCCTGAAGGGCCTCATCCGTCAGGTCGAGGGTGCTCCGGTAATGCGTCTGAAGCATGAAAAAACGCACCACCATGGGGCTATATCCTTTGGACACGTGGGGGCTATTGCCGGAGAACAACTCTACCGGAGAGATCGTGTTGCCGTCGCTTTTCGACATTTTCTTGCCATTCATCAGCAGCATGTTGGTATGGAGCCAGTACTTGGCGCCGGTATGCCGGCAAGCGCCCACATTTTGAGCGATCTCGTTCTCGTGGTGGGGAAATTTCAGGTCGTTCCCGCCCCCATGGATATCGAAATCCTCGCCCAGGTATTTGGTGCTCATCGCGGAGCATTCCAGGTGCCAGCCGGGGAAGCCTTCGCCCCAGGGCGAACGCCAGCGCATGATATGCTCTTCGGAGGCTTTCATCCAGATGGCAAAATCGGCCGGGTGCCGCTTTTCGTCCTGTTTTTTCAGCTCCCGGCTTTCGGCGATCAGTTCATCCACCTTGCGGCCGGAGAGCATTCCGTACGTGCCTTTTTCCTGAATGAACTTCAGCGTGTCGAAGTACACCGACCCGTTGATCTCATAGGCGTAGCCGTTGGCGAGGATGGTCTGCACCATCTCGATCTGTTCGGGGATATGGCCGGTAGCCCGGGGCTCGATGCTGGGCGGCAGCGCGTTGAGAATGCGCATGATGTCGTGGAACCCGTTGGAGTACTTTTGCGCCACTTCCATCGGCTCCAGCTGGCTTACGCGGGCGCCTTTCGACATGCGGTCTTCTCCGTCGTCGAGCAGGTGTCCCACATCGGTAATATTGCGCACGTAGCGCACTTTGAAACCCTTGTGCAACAGATAGCGGTAGATGACGTCAAAGCTGACGAACGTCCGGCAGTTTCCCAGGTGGACATCGCTGTATACGGTAGGGCCGCAGACATACATGCCCACGCGGCCTTCGTGAAGGGGTTGGAATACTTCTTTTTCTTTGGAAAGGCTGTTGTAGATTTTCAGCGAAAGGTCCATATGGGTATTGTGTTTATGTTCGAATGGGTTATTGATTTGAAAGGACAAAAATAAAAAAAGGTACCAGGTTTATTGCATTCGGTGTTGGTTTACCAGTGTATCTGGGCCACTACCGGCAAATGATCGGAGAACTCCCGCCTGCCGATACGGCAATCTTCCACGTGGACCGACGGGCTGGCGAGGATAACGTCGATCCGCAAACCGGGCACGGGGCCGGCGTAGGTGACGCCAAGGCCTTTTCCTGCGGTCTGAAATGCGTCCTGGAGCCCAAAAGCCACCTGGTGGTAGACAAAAGATTGGGGCACGTCGTTGAGATCTCCGCAAAGGATAACGGGATAGGGCGACTTCCGGAGGTGGGAGGCAAGCACTTCCGCTTGTTCCTCCCGAATTTTGGCCGCTCTGCGATACCGGCCCAGCATTCCGCGGATGTCTTTCCAGGTGCGTTTCTCTTTCAAGTCCCCTTCTTCAACGATCCGGGCGGCGATGCCGGTGATCGCGTTCGACTGCAGGTGCACATTATACACCCGGAGGATGCGGTCCCCAAGCTGTAAGTCGGCGTACTGAAACCCATAATAGCTATTGAACATATGGGTTCCGGTGCGTAGGATCGGGTATTTGGAGAAAATCGCCAGCTCATTTCTGGAGCGAACATCCTGATAGACCAACCCCTGGCTTTGGCAAATTGCCCCAACCGGCAGGCCGGGCCCTGTTTCATACTCCTGGGCACAAAGAATATCCGGCCGATGCTTTTTCAGGCTGGTTTCCCATTCCGCATCGGAAATCCGGACGATTTTTTCCTGTCCATAGGGCTGAAACCGGCGGACGTTGTACGACATGATTTGCACCAAGTCCTCCTCTCCTTCGCCGGAAGCGATATGCATTCCCACCAATCCTTTGAAATGGCTCCACCCCAGCAGGAGGGTAAAGGCGGACAATAGCGCCCAAACCCTTGGTTTTCTAGCCAGCCACAGGATAATAAAACCCAGGTTAGCCAGCGCCAGCCATGGATAGATCAGCCCCAGGAAAGCCAGAGGCCAGTAGGTATAGGGAGAAAAGTAAGACGCCGCATAGGCGGCAAATGTCAGCCCCGATACGAGAAAGTTGCCGCTCCGCAAAAGGGAATTAACGCTTACTGGCATTGAATAAAAAATTCCTTTTCTTCTGAAGAAAGGCTTTCGTAGCCGGAAACCTTGATCTTGTCGAGGATGGCGTCCAGTTGTTCCTGGTATCCCAATGGGTTGGGATCACTGGCGGCATTACCTTTAGCGGAGGCGGCAGAAGATTTCGCTTTCGCGGCTGCCTGAGGGCTGCGGTAAACCACTTTGGGGCGGGGGCGTTTTTTTTCATTTCCGGCAACATGATAGGACCACCAATCGCCTACCCGGGCAAAGAGTTCGTTCACCGGTTTGGTCCAGTCATTGCCCCGCTGGAGCTGGAAAATATATAAAAACCCAAACAAGGCGCCTCCGAGATGGGCCAGGTGCCCGCCCGTATTGCTGCTGTTGGCGATACTAATCAGATCGAGAAAAATTAAAACGGCGACGATGTATTTGAGTTTGACATCCCCTATGAACAACAGCCGCATGATGTAATCCGGAGCAATCGCGCCGGCAGCGGTTACAATCGCCATCACGGCTGCGGATGCCCCAAGCGCATAATGCCCCTTAAACCCAAGGAAATTGGCAGAAACGAAATAAATAAGCGCCCCGGCCAACCCGCCCATCAGGTACATGGGAAGAATGCGCTGGTTGCCTATAAAATCCCCAACGATGCGGCCAAACCAATACAGGTAAAGCATATTCGCCAAAATGTGCAGGAAATCCACGTGCAGGAACATGTGGGTAATAACCGTCCACGGCCTCGTCAGTACGAGCCAGCCGCTGGCGTTGATGCTCAGGTATTCTACGAGGGTATAGAACAGCGGATCCGGTTTGGCGCCGTTGGCAACAAACAAAACCAGCCGGACGATATTGATCGCGACAAAAAAGCCGGAATTGATGATGATCAGCCTGGAAACCATGTTTCCATGACTGAATTCCCGCTTGACATCATCCCAAATCGATTGAAACATCTATACCCAATTAATTCGGTTTCAAAAATAGCGTCTTCGGCACGGAATATCAAGGGGCAAGGGCCCGCATTAATCCATCCGGCTTACCACCTGCCCTGAACCTTTCGCCAGTACATCACCAAAATAAACCCAAACAAAGCCCCTCCCACGTGCGCAAAATGCGCAATACCGGGCATGACGTTCTGAAGGCCAAAAAACAATTCCAGGCCGGCGTATAGGAGTACAAAGAATTTCGCTTTCATCGCCACCGGCGGAAACAGCATTTGAATGACATTATTCGGGAAGGACAATCCATACCCCGCAAGCAAACCAAAAACCGCTCCGGAAGCCCCTACCATAGGAATATCTGCGACCCCTGGAGGAATAGCGCCGGATTTCATCTCAAAATACTGCACCAAGACATGCAGGAAAAGGGCGCCAAAACCCGCAAAAAAATAGTAAAACAAAAACCGCTTGGGACCCCAGTACACCTCCAGAGGAGATCCAAACATATACAGGGCAAACATATTGAAAAACAAGTGGGAGACCCCGCCGTGCATAAACATGTGCGTCACAATCTGATAGGGCTCAAAAAAACGGGAGGTCGGAAAATACACCGCCAGCCGGAGCGCAATTTCCGGGCTGAGGAAGCTGGTGCCAAAGTACATCAACACATTGATGATCAGCAAATGCCTTACGACGTCGGTAATTCGAAACATAATCGCGAACGCTTATTTGGAGAATTGTTTTTCAAGGTCTTCCAGATCGTACATAACGAAACACTTCCGCCCAAACGGGCTGGTATAGGGGTTCTCACAAGCAAACAGCCGGTCGGTGAGGTTCTGCATCTCCGCTTCGCTCAAATGCTGGCCCCGCCTGATCGCCGCGCTGCGCGCCATGGAGCGGGCCAGGTTTCTGGCCAGGTCCAGTTGGAGCGCCAATCCGCTTTTGTACTGCTCCAGCACTTGCTCCACCAGGCGAAGCTCGTCCTGCTGGCCTGCCATCTCGGCCGGAACGCCGTGGATCACAAACGTATGCTGCCCAAACTCCTGAATATCGAATCCCAGCACATTGACCTCTTCCAGTATGGCTTTCAGCATCAGGCTGTCCTGCGGTCCAAGGTGCAGGGTTTTGGGAAAAAGCTGGCGCTGGGTGACGCCGCTGCCTTGCTTCAGCACCGCTTCATATTTTTCAAAAAGAATCCGTTCATGAGCTGCCTGCTGGTCGATCAGAATAAACCCCGATTTGATCTGACTCAGGATGTATGCGCCATGAACTTGCAACGGCGCCTTCTGCACTTTTTGAAGGCTGTCCGAAAGCGGTTCCAGGGTCTGTTCTCCATCCCAGCTACTCGACAGCGTAACCGAAGCGGCATCTTCCTGTTCCGGCGCCTCGCGGGTGTCCAAGCTTGCATACAGGGAATTCCAGTTGGCCAGATTTTCCTGCTGGCGCGCCTGGGCTTCGCGATCCGGGCCGCTTCCACTCCAGGCCGTCCCCTTAGGCGTAACCCGGTCTTGAGCAAACCTTTCTCCGCCTGAAAACGCAATCGGAGGCAGGTTGAAGGTATTTTCCTGTTCAAAATCCAGGCTGGGCATGACCCCGTATTTTCCCAGCGCATGGCGGACAGCCACCCGGAGGTAATTGTAGACCAGCCGCTCGTCGTCAAATTTAATCTCTTGTTTGGTAGGATGCACATTAACATCGATCATAGAGGGATCTATATCGATAAACACCACATAAAGCGGATAGCTATCCTTGGGGAGTAAATCCTCATAGGCGGCCATAACCGCATGGTTGAGATAACTGCTGCGAATAAACCGGCCGTTGACGAAGAACATTTGCTCGCCCCGGGTTTTCTTTGCAAATTCCGGCTTACCGATAAACCCCCGGATCTTCGCTATGTCGGTCTCTTCTCCCAGGGGTACCAGACGTTTGTTGACCTGGACGCCAAACACACTGATCAGGCGCTGCCGAAGGTTGCCCGGAGGCAGATGGAACAATTCGGTATTATTGTGGTGGGCAACAAACTGGATGTCGGGATTGGCGATGGCGATGCGCTGGAACTCATCCAGAATATGGCGCAATTCCACGGTATCGGATTTCAGAAAATTCCTTCTCGCCGGGATGGTATAAAACAGGTTCCGGATGGCAATGCTTGTTCCAGGCGCCGTTTGGCAAGGTTCCTGGACCTTCACCGCAGAGTCTTCCACCACGAGCCGCGTGCCTACTTCTTCCGCATACAGCCGGGTTTTCATTTCTACCTGAGCCACAGCCGCGATGGAAGCCAGCGCTTCTCCCCGAAAACCCATCGTCCGGATCGCAAAGAGGTCCTCCGCTGCCCGGATTTTGGAGGTAGCATGGCGCTCAAAAGACATCCGGGCATCGGTAGGAGACATGCCGCACCCGTTGTCAATGACCTGCACCAAGCTTTTGCCCGCGTCTTTCAAGATCAGCTTGATTTGGGTACTTCCAGCGTCCACCGCGTTCTCCATCAACTCTTTGACCGCCGAAGCAGGACGTTGAACGACCTCCCCCGCAGCAATTTGGTTGGCGATAGCATCGGGTAGCAGCTGAATGATATCAGCCATATCGAATGGTCCTTTTATTGATGGTTCAGGGTTATGATTCGTTTCTTTCAGATCCCCTGACTCCGTTCAAGGGCGTTAACAATGCGCGGAAGATATTGGATGAGAACAACATAGCTCGCTCCAAGCAGGACCAGAATGATCGCAATCAGCCGTATATTGGCCCGGATTACCTGGGTCTGCATAGCCGAATAGTCCCGTTTGTAGGAAGTTCTCATGCCGGCCCGGATGCGCTCTCCCATGCCTTCTATCCCCTTCTCCTTTGCTTCGCGGACTTTGCGGATGCGCTCCTCCAGTTCCTCCTTTTTGGGATCCCAGTACCTCGGCTTGTACTCGTAGTTTTTATGCTTGGGCACCTGAAATAATCGGATCAACGCCATAATTCGTTCAGTTTGAATGATACAAAGTTAGCATTTTATTTAGAACACTTTTCCCCAGGATAAGATGCTCAGGCGAGACATTTTGTTGGGACGTCCTCCAGACAAAGATCTTAAACTCGTGTTAAAACCCCGGCTGGCGCCAACCTAATTCCAGTTGGGGATTTCTAATAGGATACCTTGGTCAAATAGGTCAGGTACCCTCCAAACCGGTCTAACGTCCGTATTGTCGTTAAAAGGAAGGCGAACTTCGAATTTAGCAGCCTGTTTAGCCGGAGTTTGCTTTTTTTAACCCATTATTTCAAAACAACTTTCCCTATGCCGTTCTTTACGCCCATTCGCCGCATCCGTTTTTTTCTGTTTTTCTCCTTGATTGCGCTTCCCTCCATGCTTTTGGCTAACGGGGTGAAAGGAAGAGTCCTGGATGAGCAAGGAAAGCCATTGCCCTTCGCCACGATTTTTGTCAAAGAGTCCGGAAGCGGCGCCGTTACCAACGGGGAAGGCGATTACGAAATCCGCCTCGATCCCGGAACGTACGAACTGGTTTTCCAGTTTCTTGGCTATCGTACCGAAACCCGGAACACGACGGTGGGAAGCGATTGGCAAACGCTGGATGTTACGCTGCAAGTACAGCCTATTGAGCTCAAAATGGCCGGCATCAACCTCGGCGGAGAAGATCCCGCCTATACCGTCATGCGCAAGGCCATCGCCAAAGCAGGGTACCACCGCCAGCAACTCGACAGCTATTCCGCCCAGGTGTACGTCAAGGGCTCCGGCCGGTTGATCAACGCGCCGTTCTACCTGAGAAAAACCTTAAAAAAGGAAGGGATTGACAGCACCAAGGCCTTCACCACTGAATCTGTAAGCCTTATTGAATACAAGCGGCCTTCCACCTTTAAAGAAAAGGTCATCTCTATTCGCACCCAGGGCGATGATTACAACACCGACCCCATGCCCTATATCAACGGGAGCTTTTACGAGCCCAAGGTGGCGGAAGCCATCTCCCCGCTTTCTCCCAAAGCCTTCGGTTACTATCGCTTTAAACTGGAGTCCTTTTTTGTCGACCGGGGCTTTGGCGTAAACAAGATCAAGGTCACTCCGCGCAGCCAGGGAGAGAATCTGTTTGATGGCTACCTCTATATTGTGGAAGATTATTGGTCGATCTACAGCCTGTCGCTGGCTACCTATAAATTTGGCATCCGGTTCGACATAGATCAGGTGTATTCGCCCATCCAGGGCGAAGCTTGGCTGCCGGTCAGCCATAAATTCAAAGTCTTTGGCAAACTCGTAGGCTTTTCGTTTGAGTTCAACTACCTCGCTACCGCCTCCAAATACCAGATCACCCTTAACCCCGACCTGCCCAAGGGGTTTGATGTGATCGACGAGCGGGTGGAAAAAGAACTTGCCGAAGAAGCCCGGCAGCAGCAGAAAGCCATGCCCCCCGCCGCTTCCCCTATGGAGCGGCTCTCCTCCGGGCAGGAACTAACCCGCAAGGAACTCCGGAAAATTCTAAACGAATACGAAAAAGAAGAAACCAAGGAGGTAGAAACCCCTGAAATTGCCATGACCACCACAATGACCGTAGATTCTCAAGCCCGGAAGCGCGACTCGCTGTATTGGGAACTCATCCGGCCGGTTCCGCTCAGCGTACAGGAAGTTAAGGGCTACCGCTTCTCCGACAGCATAAGCCTCAAGGAAGCAGAAAAAAGAGACAGCGCAAAAACGCAAACCACCCTCACCATTTCCGCCAATGGAGAAGAAATGAATGTGTCGGCCTCGACTACTTCCAAACACTTCAAACCCCAAAGCCTGATCATGGGCGCAAGCTATCAATTCAAGAAAAAGCACCAATTCAGCTACGACAACCTCCTGTTGCACAGCACATTTAACCCGGTGGAAGGGTTTGCGATAAGCAATAACATCGCCTACCGGTACCGGGCGCCAAAATCCTTTGGCGCCACCCTGACGCCAAGATATTCCTTTGCCAGGGACCGGGTCAGCGCCAAAAGCGCCGTCTTTTTCCAGCCTGCCAATACCCAGGCAAAGAAAGTGCGCTGGGAGTTGGAGGGGGGAAGGTATACGTTTCAATATAATTCGGACAATCCCCTCAATGAGTGGCTGAGCGCCTACCTCAATTTAGTGGAAGAACGAAATTACATCCGCCTTTACGAGAAAGAATTCGTCCGCCTGGATTACCAGCGCGAAAAAGCTTCCGACTGGGAATTCAACGCGGGGTTTGAATGGGCGAACCGGACGCACCTCCGGTCCCGCACTACGCAGACCTGGTTCCCAAAAGAAACCCGCGACTACGGCGACAACACCCCTCTGGCGGAAGAAGCCTTACTTCCTTTGCCTGCCCGGGAAAAAGCAGCCGTGTTGTCGCTGCAGTTTGAAATACGCCCCTGGCAGAAATACCAGAAACGAAACAACTGGACAAGCGCCATAGAGCACTCCTCGCCTACTCTGGGGATACTCTACCGCAAGGGGATCGAAGGCTTGGGAGAAAGCGTCACCAATTTCGACTTTCTCGAAACCGAATTCCGCCATGCCCTCCGGGTTGGCGCTTCCGGGTTGCTGGACCTGAAGCTCAATACCGGTATGTTCCTCAACAAGCGGTATGTGGGCTTTGGCGATTTCAAACACTTCCCCGGCAACCAGATCGGCGTGGTGACCAACGACCCTGTATCGACTTACCGCCTGCTGGATTATTACCGCTTCAGTACGTCGGATAAATACCTCAGCGCGTTCGCGCACAACCAGTTCCGGAAGTTGTTGCTCACCCAAATCCGGCCGGTTTGGGTGGCCGGACTGAAGGAAAACCTTTTTGTGAATTATCTGGCTACGCCCCGAGCCGTCAATTACGTGGAAATTGGATATGGGGTCGACAACATCTTCCGCTTCTTCCGGTTGGAAGCGGCAGCTTCTTTTGAGGGCGGGAAATACCAGGATTTCGGCATCTTTCTCGGTATCGCCTCCAATCTGGACAACCTGGGCAGGCTGTTTGGCAACTGATCCAGCCGGTCTCAAAACTTTCTTCCTAAACCCGCAAGCGGATTAGGGTGTTTCTGGTGTAGGATTCGGTATATTTGCGTCTTAATCCGGCATCAATCACCATTCATGAGCGAAGAAATAAAACACGAGTGCGGAGTTGCTTTAATCCGCCTGTTAAAGCCGTTAGAATACTATCAGGAAAAGTATGGATCAGCGCTCTTCGGCTTGCAAAAACTTCGCCTGCTCATGCAAAAACAGCGCAACCGAGGGCAAGATGGCGCCGGAATGGCTACCATCAAGCTGGATCCGGGCCCCGGAACGCGCTACATTAGCCGGAAGCGTAGCGTTGCCCCCAATTACCTCGACGACCTGTTCGACCAAATCTGGAAACATTTCGAAGACCTTCCCGAAGAACAGCTCCAGGATCCTGTATGGTTGAAGGAAAACAAACCCTATATCGGCGAGTTGCTTCTGGGACACCTCCGGTACGGCACCCATGGCGATAACTCTATCGAAACCTGCCACCCGTTTCTGCGCCAGAACAACTGGATCAACCGCAACCTCATTCTCGCCGGCAACTTCAACCTCACCAACGTCGACGAGCTTTTTCAAGAGTTGATCGAACTTGGGCAATATCCAAAAGAAAAATCGGACACCGTCACCGTTCTCGAAAAAATCGGCCATTTTCTGGACGACGAGGTCCAGCGCCTGCACACCTGGTACAAGCCGGAAGGATACTCCAACATAGAGATCAATGACCTGATCTTCGACAACCTCGACATCCAGCGGTTGCTGGTCCGCGCCAGTAAAAAATTCGACGGAGGGTATGTCATGTGCGGGCTTATCGGCCACGGCGATGCTTTTGCCATGCGCGATCCCAACGGCATCCGCCCCGCGTTTTATTATCACGATGAAGAGATTGCCGTAGTAGCTTCCGAAAGACCGGCTATCCAATCCGTTTTCAATATTCCCTTTCAACAAGTTAAGGAGCTGTCTCCCGGCCATGCCCTGATCATTAAAAAAAATGGCGCCGTACAAGAATTGCCGTTCGTCGAACCCGGCGTCCGGGCGGCCTGCTCGTTCGAACGAATCTACTTTTCCCGGGGCAACGACCTGGATATCTACCTCGAGCGGAAAAAGTTGGGCGAGCAACTGGTCGAGTCGATTCTGAAAGCCATCGACTACGATTTTGAGCATACCGTCTTCTCCTTTGTCCCCAACACCGCCGAGACGGCCTTCTTCGGAATGGTCGAAGGGCTTTACCGCCGCCTGGACGAAATCAAGGAAAAACGCTTGCTCCAACTCTTGGACGAAGGCAAACTCAAGCCCAAAAAAATTCAAAAGATCATGGCGATGAAGCCCAGGATCGAAAAACTGATCCTGAAAGACGCCAAAGTCCGCACTTTTATCGCCGATACCACCGCCCGGGGCAAACTGGTCTCGCATGTATACGACATCACCTACGGGCTGGTCAGAAACTACGAAGACACCCTGGTATTACTCGACGACTCCATCGTTCGAGGAACCACGTTGCGCGATAGCATCATCCAGATCGCCGCCCGGCTCAAACCCAAAAAAATCATCATCGTCTCTTCCGCCCCGCAGATCCGCTATCCCGACTGCTACGGCATCGACATGTCCAAAATGGGCGAATTCGTGGCCTTCAAAGCCCTGGTGGAACTCCTCAAAAAGCATGGCAAGGAATATCTTCTGGAGGAAACCTATATACGCTGCAAGCAGCAGGAACACCTTCCCAAAGAAGAAATGCGCAACGAAGTACAAGCCTTATACGAGGAATTTTCGTACGAAGAAATCTCCCGCCGGATCGCCAAGATCGTAACGCCCAAAGGGACCAAACCAGAGATCGAAGTGATTTACCAATCCATCGAATCCTTGCACAACGCCTGCCCCAACAACAACGGAGACTGGTATTTTTCAGGAAATTACCCGACCCCGGGAGGAAACCGGGTCATCAACCAGGCGTTCATCAACTACATGGAGAAAAAGGACGTCCGGGCGTATTGATCAGATTTTCCGGAGAAGCCGTCCGGCCTTTTCCAGCGTTTCATCCTGTTTGGCGAAGCAAAGCCGGATGATTCGCTCTTCCCTGGGGCTTTGGTAAAACACCGAAACCGGGATCGCCGCTACGCCGTACTCCACCGTCATGCGGCGGGCAAACTCCACATCCGGTTCTTCGCTTACCGCGCTGTAATCGCATAGTAAAAAGTAGGTCCCTTCGCAGGTTAACGGCTTCAGGCGGGAGCCTTCCATGGCATCCAGGAAAAAATCGCGCTTGAAATGATAAAAGGCCCCAAGACCCAAATATTCGTGGGGGTCCTTCATGAAATCCGCCAGCGCATGCTGGATCGGCGTATTGACCGAAAACACATTAAACTGATGGACTTTTCGGAACTCCGTCATCAATGCGGCCGGGGCTACGCAATAGCCGATTTTCCAACCGGTGGCGTGAAACGTCTTCCCAAAGGAATACACGGCCAAGCCGCGTTCCCTTAGGCCCGGAAACCGGAGAATGCTCTGGTGTTGCCGCCCATCGAAGATCAGGTGTTCATAGACCTCGTCGCTTAGCACCAGAATATCGGTACCCTGAAGCAGCTGTTCCAATTTGAGCAAATCCTCCTGCTGAAGAACCGTTCCGCTGGGATTGTGCGGGGTGTTGATCACGATCATGCGCGTTCTGGAGGAGATCAGGCGTTTGAATTTTTCCCAGTCCGGTCTAAACCCAGGCGCCTCCAACTCGTACGCTTTGGCGGTACCGCCTGCCAACTCGATCGATGGGCGGTAGGAATCGTAAGCCGGCTCGAAAAGAATCACCTCGTCGCCGGGATGGACAAACGCGGCGATCGCCGTAAAAATCGCCTGCGTGCCTCCTGCAGTGATGGTCACTTCGTGGATCGGGTCGAGGGAAGGGCCATACAACCCGGCGATTTTTTCTACAATGCGCTCCCTGAGCGCAGGAACGCCGGCCATAGGCGCGTATTGATGGTACCCCTTTTCCAGGTAATCCGCCACCAGGCGAACCAGCCTTTCCGACGGGGAAAAGTCCGGAAAACCCTGAGCCAGGTTAATAGCTCCATGTTTTTCAGCCAGGGCAGACATCACCGTAAAGATGGTGGTACCTACATTGGGCAATTTTGAGTTAAACAGCATAGTATGTTTGGGCAGGTTTATGCTTGCTGCCGGTATTTCTGATAAATAGCCTCAATTTGCAAGGCCAGTTTCCGATCTTTTTCCGTCACGACATGCCCGGCGTCGTGGGTGCTCAGCTGGATATCCACCCGATTCCACACGTTGGACCAGGCGGGGTGATGGTCCATTTTTTCGGCGCAAAGAGCCACCTCCGTCATAAACGCAAAAGCTTCGGAAAACCCCTTAAAAGTGAACGAAGCGCTCAGTTCGCTCTTTGTTTCATTCCACATCTCTTATTTTGGCTTAGAGAAAAGCGCTTTTCCCCTGTTCGTGTTCAAAACCCCAGTCGAATTGATCCAATTCCAGCAAAGCGGCGGAGAGCAGGTCGATGCAATGCGCCACATCCTGTTTGTGAGCCATCTCGATCGTTTGGTGAATATGGCGCAAAGGGATGGAAATCGCTCCGGCGATTGCCCCGTTTTTCCCGTACCGCTGCACGCCGGCGGTGTCCGTTCCGCCAGCTGGAAGAATTTCCAACTGCCATGGAATCCGGTGCTTATCGCCGGTTTGTTTTAAGAAATTGACCATCCGGTAATCGGAGATTACGCTGCCATCGAGCACCTTGATCGCCGCTCCTTTCCCCAGACGGGTAACCACTTCGTGGGCCTGGGCGCCCGGCACGTCAAAAGCGATGGTAACATCCAACCCGAATCCAAAGTCTGGGTTGAGCCGGTGAGCCGCCGAGATAGCGCCTCTCAGGCCGACTTCCTCCTGAACGGTGAACACGCCGAATGTATCAAACGGAAGTTCCTTGCCCTGAAGCGCGCGGAACGCTTCCAGTAAAATGAATACCGAAACGCGGTTATCCAGCGATTTGCTGTTGACGCAATCCCCGACCTCGATCAGTTCCCGTTCCCGGGTTACCGGGTTACCGGGAGACACATACTCCAGCACCTCTTTTTTAGGCATCCCCAGGTCGATGAAATACTCTTCGATAGGTACCACTTTGTTGCGCTCGTCGCCCTTCATCAGGTGGATCGGTTTGGCGCCCATGACGCCGATGAGGTCTTTTGTGCCATGCACGATCACGCGCTGCGACGTGAGGGTTTTGGGATCAAACCCGCCCAGGGGATGAAACCGCAGAAACCCGTCGTCGTCGATATGCGTCACAATAAACCCAATCTCGTCCAGGTGGGCAGCGATCATTACCCGTTTTCGGGACTTGCCCCGCTTGAGCGCGATGACATTGCCCATATTATCCAGACTGACTTCATCGGCCAGGGGAGTGACTTCGCGAATTACCAGTTCTCTAATGCGCTGTTCGAATCCCGGCGCCCCGGGCATTTCGCATATCTTTTTCAGGAAAGGAACATTGATCATAGAAAAAATAATTAATGAGGACAAAAATACGAGTTCTTTACGAGACCGTTGACAATCAGATCGCTTATCCGTTTCTTTGAGGGCATATTCCCTGGCAACCCGGATTAATCGCTTGTTGGAGAGGTCAAATTAACCCTGGGCTGCTGCGATAAGCCGTTTTGGCCCAGGGAAGAACCACCAAATTTTTACACCCCAATACGGATCAAACCACCGATGTCGCTTCTGAAAAAACTCGCTGGAGAAACAATGGTTTACGGCCTCAGCAGTATTCTGGGCCGGTTGCTGAATTACGTCATCCTGACACCCTATCTGACCCGGGAATTCACCAACCGCGCAGAATATGGGATCGTCACGGAGTTGTACGCCTATATCGCGCTGCTGCTGGTTTTCTTTACGTACCGCATGGAAACGACCTTTTTCAGGTATGGAAATCAGAAAGAACATGCCGACCGGGCGTTTTCCACGGCTGCTTTGTCGGTGATGATTTCAACGGCCTTCCTGGTAGCCCTTTTCATTGGGCTGTCGGGGCCCATTGCCGTTTTGCTGGACTATCCGGACCACCCCGAATACATCGTTTTGTTTACCCTTATCCTGGCGTCCGATGCGGTCAGCGCCATCCCGTTCGCCCGGCTCCGGCTCGAAAACCGGCCCATGCGGTTTGCTGCGATCCGGCTCGTCAATATTGCCGCCAATATTATCTTGATCTTTTTTTTCATGGAGCTTTGCCCCTGGCTGTTGAAAAAAGGATGGAATAACGTGCGTTGGATCTACGACCCCGAAAACCGGGTCCTGTATGTTTTTCTGGCAAACTTCCTGGCCAGTTTCGTGGCATTCCTGATGCTTCTCCCGCTGTTGTTCCGCATGAAATGGAAAATGGACCTGAGCTTGCTCCGGACCATGCTTTGGTATGCCGCTCCTTTGGTCATAGCGGGGTTTGCCGGAGCGATCAACCAGGTTGTCGGCAACCCCATGCTCAAGTACTTCAGCCCTGGGAGTTTACAGGACAAACTCGTTCAAGTTGGGCTTTTTGGGGCTGCAGCAAAAATCCCGATTTTGATGACGCTTTTCACCCAAGCCTTCAATTATGCAGCCGAGCCCTTCTTTTTCAGGCATGCGCACCGGAAAGACGCCAAAGCGGTTTACGCACAGGTAGCTCAGGCATTCACTTTGGTCGGAAGCCTGGTATTTGCAGGGATTATGCTGTATCTGGATTTGGTGGCTATTCTGATCGGGCCCAATTACCGGGAAGCGATCGGGATTGTACCGATCTTGCTAATTGCCTATTTGCTCCTGGGCATCTATTACAGTTTTTCCGTTTGGTTCAAACTGACGGATAACACCCATATCGGGGGCTATATCGCCTTGGGAGGATCGGCGATTACCCTTCTGCTCAACCTCCTGCTCATTCCGCGCTGGGGGTATTTCGGCCCGGCCTGGGCAGCGCTTGCCTGTTATGGGTTCATGATCATTGCAGTCTATTTAACCGGGCAAAAACGCTATCCGATCCCCTATCCGCTCGGGCGTATGACGCTTTACCTTCTTGGAGGCTTTGGCGCCTACGGGCTGGGGCTGCTCAACGAGCGGTGGTTCGGCTCAAGCCTATGGGTAAAACTAGGCGCCAATACCGCCACGCTTGCCCTTTTCCTGCTGTTCCTGTTGTACCTCGAACGGCGGTCGGTAATCCGCTTGATGAACCCGTGGTTAAAGCCAAAAGTCAAGGGCTAGGTTGACGATCTAGCAGCCTGCGGACAGAAAAAGCCCTTTTACCGCATCCTCACCAGGATATTTTCTATATTTAGTGCCCTGATTTTACAATATGTGCGTACTTTTCAGGTTCATCATGTAAAAAGTCACCCATAACCGGTTTTACCACCAATTCGGACCTCGCCAACCTATGCCCGAAAACCCACTGGAACGAATACGCGAATTTCTGTACGCCGGGAACGTCAAAAACGCCCTCGAACAATTGGATTCCTGGGTTCTGAACAACAACCGTTCCGAACACCGCAACGGCATTTCGTTGTGGCTCGCCGACCTGAACCGCACGGAAACCGAATTTTCCCAAGGGCTGGTCACCGATACCGACCGGCGGGTCGTACACCAGCGGATCACCAAAGGGATACTTGCGTTGTTGGACCAGTTGGGCGCAGGAAGGCCGGCGATGCACGCCTACCATTGTTATACCTGCGACCGGGTCGATCAATCCGATACCTTTTCTGGAATTTTTTGAGAAAAACAAGGCAAGCCGGAAACAGTTCTATTTTCTCTACGGCTGGGAGCGCCAATCGCACCTGGGTATGTTCCGGCGGATTGCTTATGAACAGGAAGGCGCTTTTCTGGACGACCTCAGCCCGCGCACCGAACCCGGTTGCCGCGCCCGGAAGTTGGAACTGCGCTTGCGGCCTACCCGCAAGGAGCAACTTTTCAAAATCGATATCATCAAAAACTTATTCCATCTGCTCGAGGTTCCCCCGGAACCCCACGAGCCGTTGCTCGAGAAGAACCTGTCCTACCTGGCTGCCCAGACCCCGCTTTTCCAGGAACTGTCTTCCAAAGACTTCCTTTGCATCTACATTCCTATTCTTTCTTATGATTGGGATTCGGAGGTCACTCCTAAGGTGGCCAAATGGATGTTTGAAGAATTCTGCAAGGAGCCCCTTCCGGAAACTTCCCCAACGTTCCTTTTCTTCTTCGCCGTCGTCTTTGAAGAAGAAGATGCCGATCTGGTACAGGAAATCCGGCTAACGGTGGAAACAAGCCAGCACATTTTCCCATTACCCGAACTGGACAAGGTGAACAAGCGGGATATCCGGCGCTGGTTTTCGGTATACCACCAGTTGACCCCCTCGTCGGAAACCAGAGACCAACTCCTTGCGACCCATTTCGGCCCGGGGCAAGACCCCGTCGATATGGAGATCGTAGAGCTTAATTTGAGAAAAATCATCGATCAGTTTAATAATACGTATATCCAATGAAACTGAGAATCAGCAAACCGCTGGCCAAAGACTTCGATCCCGAAAAATATATCCTCGACGAAGGATTGCAGCAAGCGGTCGAGGTAGCCATCGCCCTGGACCAACCCTTGCTTCTTACCGGCGAACCCGGCACGGGAAAAACCCGTCTGGCTTACAAAGTAGCCTACGAATTGGCCAAGGACCAGTCGGCTTACCACTTCGACCCCAAACCGCTCGCGTTTTATACCAAAACGACCTCCAGCGCCCGGGACCTGTTTTATATGTACGACGCCCTCGCCCATTTTCAGGCCGCGAATATCAGACAGGAAGCCGGCGCTAAAACCCCGCAAACAGCCGATTTTATCGATCTTCAAGCCTTGGGAAAAGCCATTGCCCTCACCGACCCCGAAGCCGCAGACCGGTCCAAATTCCGCACCCGGTTAGGCGATCACCCGAAAAGCTCCGTTGTCCTGATCGACGAAATCGACAAGGCGCCCAGGGATTTTCCTAACGATATTCTCAATGAAATCGAGAACCTGGAATTTCAAATCAAGGAGCAGGATAATTATTCGCTGAAAGCCGGCAAAAAAGAGCGCATTGCCGTGGTGATGACGTCCAACTCGGAAAAAAACCTTCCGGAGCCCTTCCTTCGCCGTTGCGTGTTCTACCATATCCCCTTTCCCGGCGCCGACCAGCTCATGGCCATCGCCAAGGCCCAACTGGGAAGCGAAACCCAGCTTGCCGAAGACTTGCTCGCCGGCATCATCGCCTACTTCGAAGAGATCCGCAGGAAGTCGGTGCGCAAAAAACCGGCTACCGCTGAATTGATTTCCTGGTTGCGCATCCTGGAACTGGAAGAAATTTTCACCGCTGCCGACCTGCAGAAAAACAAGCCCCGCCTCGTGGATAACCTGTCGGTGCTCATCAAAACCAAAGAAGATTACGACGCCATCGTAGGTATGTTCCAGTAACCAAGGCCCTTGAGCGCGCTGCCAAACGCGATAATTGATCGAACGCATGACCGACCCAACTTCAAACCGCACCCTTCCGCTGGAAGGATTGGCTCGCCGGCTGGAAGGCGCAGGATTTCACCTGACGCCCGCCGATCGGGTGCGTTTTATGGAGGTTCTGGGCGGCGAACCGGCCAAGGCGCTGCTCCATACGCCTTCCAAACTTAAATTTTTACTCGCCCCTATCGTCGCCAAAAGCGCTGCAGAACAGGATAAATTTTACCAGGTATTCGATCATTATTTCGAAACGATCAGCTCCCCGCCCGACCTGGTTCCTCTTAAAAAACCTAAACAGCATTTTGGAATAGAGGATTTATGGTGGATCATCCCCATCCTCCTCATTGGCGCCAGCATGTTCTATCTGTTCCGGGCCAAACCGGAGCAGGTTAAAGAACCGTTCCTTTCGATTGCAGGCCCTTCTTATGCCGAACCGGGCGACACCCTTACCTTCACTGCCCGGATCGAAAACGCCGACAGCACGCAGGCCCTCTTGTCCTGGGAATTGAAAGATGCGCTGGATTCTACCCGCGAGGAGGAAGCCGGCAATTTCCGCACCTGGACGGTCATCGCCGATACCAGGGGGCGTAATTCCATCAAAATGGTGGAAGTAGCCATGAAGGTTCCTGGCAAGGATACCCTGTATAAAGCGGCAGCTGTTTTTGCGATCTTTTGCCCCGACCCGCCTCAATTTGGCAACTGGGCCCCGCCAGCGACCCTGGAAGCAGGGGAAACCTTCCGCTTTTCCCCGCCCGTAGCATTCCGCGAAAAGCAATACCGGTTCGAATGGAACTTTGGGGACGATTCGACCTCCACGCTCAGGGAACCCGAGCATGCGTACGCCCTGGACGGGGTCTACTACCTTTCGTTGCGGGTGACCCGCAACGGTGGCGGGGCTATTTGTTCTACCGAATCGGTGCACCGGATTTCGGTTGGGGAAGAAGAAATCCTCCTGAACGAGATTCCGCCCCAATACGATTGGGTGGCGCCAAGGGCCACCTGGAGCTGGGGCGCCTGGCTGTTGGTGGGGATTCTGGTAATCACTATTTTTTATTACCTCATCCGCTGGCTTAAAAAACCGCCCCCGCCCCCGGAAGTAGTTAAGCCCCAGGAAGAACGCATTCCCTCTGCGGATAAGGGGCCTTATTTTATTCCGTTCCAGGATCAAAACCGGAACATTGCCCCCGATCCTGTCAAATACCGCCTGGCAGATATGCTTCGCCTCCGGCAGGAAGGGCTGCGCAAAGAAGTGGACGTGCCGGCCAGCGTTCGGGAAACGATCGAAGGCGGAGGGTTCCCGAGGCTTCAATACCGCACCAATACCCAACCCACCGACTACCTGATTTTGCTCGACGAGCAGTCGGCCAACAGCCACCAGGCGAAGCTCTTCAAGCACCTGACGTCTGTTTTGCGGGATCAGGACGTCCATTCCGAAGTATTCTATTACCAAAGCGATCCGTTCCGGTTGTGGAACGCGTCTTATCCGAATGGCATCAACCTCGACCTCGTTCTTCGCCTGTTCCCGGAATACCGGATGATCGTTATGGGCGATGGGCACGAACTGCTCGACCCCTACGCTTCCGGCAAACCGGCGCTGCGCAAAGGCACGGCGGCGATCCTGAAAGGGTGGAAGCACCGCCTGCTGCTCACCCCGCTCGCCCCAGCCTCCTGGACCTCGCGGGGAGGGGTTTTAGCCGAGTTGTTTGTCGTTTTCCCTTCTGATGCAGAGGGTTTGGCGGGCGCGTCCCGGTTTGTGGAAAACGGGTTGGAAGCTTCCGACCTCCCTCCTTCTTTCAAGGAATGGCAGGAACAGCAGATCAGCTTGCGCAACGACCCCAATCTAACCTACTGCGAATGGAGGACACTGGCCGACCACGAAACTTACCTAAACGACGATCCGGAGCTCCTGCGCTGGTTGATGGCCTTGGCCGTTTACCCCATCCCTACCTGGGAAATCACCATTGCCATTGCCACCGGACTGGGTATTGAAGCAACCTCTGAGCGGCTGCTCAAACTCGCCCGTATCCCCTGGCTGCAACAAGGCGACCTGCATCCGCGCCTGCGCAAACAGTTCCTGGCTCAATTATCACCGCAGGACGAAGCCCTCGCAAGGAACGCAGTCAAGCAGGAGCTGGAAGCGGTGGCTGCGTCGGTGCGCGACGGCTACGCCCGGTTTGAACATCAAACCAGCCTGGCCGTGCAAAACTTCGCGCTCAGTCCTTTTGACCCCGATGCTCAGCGCATCCTCAGGGAATACCTGGACTCGGGCGCTTTAAGCCGCACTCAGGTGGAGGAACTGGAGATCAATTTGCCCGGAACGAAAGAACAGCTTTTTAAACAAAACTTCTCCAAAGCGGCTCAATCCTATATCCAAGATGCCCCGCCTCCAAAACTGTCCCTCGAGGAATTTCTGCAAAACCAGTTGGCGCAACCGGAGGAAGCCCCCCAACCCGAGAAGCGAAAGCTCGCACTGGACGGCAATTTCTGGCGGATGATTTTGGCCCTGGGGGCCCTGGGGGGCCTCTATCTGGCCATGTGGAACCTGGACAGTACCCCATGGCTCTATCAGACCGTTTTTGGCGAAACCCCCACTCCTTTTCTCAACAAGCCCAACCGTCCGCTGCGCGATTATTATCTCGTAAAAGAATCGATCTTCATCGACAGCGCCGTGCAGTACAACAACCGGGCGGTGGAGACCTTTTTCACGCAAACCCAGCCCGAACTGGACACCCTCGTCATGGGGCGTCCCTTAGCCTATGGACTTACCGGCATTGCCCCTGTACGCAATTACCTGGATCTGGCCCTGAAAGCCAACCCAGACTATGCCCTGGCCCAGGACAATATGGGCCGGTTGGACTACTCCGCCGGTGTGGCCTATTTCAACGCCAAAAGGAAAAACCCCAGGACCTTCCCCGGAGATGCCAACGACAAACAGGCGCTGGGGTATTTCCGAAACGCGATGGCTTACCCGTCTACCCAGCGCGACGCGCAGCATGCCGCCGGGCTTTGCCATTACTATTCAGGCAACCGCGATTCGGCAACCGTTTATTTAAAAACCCTGGACCAGTACGGCTATTTTGATACCCTGAAGCTCTTCCCCAACCTGAAAACCCTTCTTGGTATCCAGGAAACCGCCTTACTCGACTTCCGCCTGCGGAATCCGGACAACCGCTCCGTTGAAGCCACTCTGGACTATTACGTCAATCCGCGAGGCATTCCAAATCTCCAGTGGTCGATCCGGGCCAGCGGCGCCAATGGGATTATCCCAGGCCTTCCAGCGGCGACCGCCAAGGCAGGTTTCCGGCGCAGCTCTACCAAGCTGATGTTAAAAGCCCCCCCCAATCTCCCCGAGTTTAGAAGCACCTCGCTGAGGCTCGAACTGAGAGACCTGAAGGCCGGCACGACGCTGATCGACACCCTGCTCTATTGGCCCAAAAACTGGAACGTGCGGAAAGTCCCTGAAGAAACCTTCGTTAAAGCCGTCAAGACCCAGGAGCTTAGGCAAGAAATGATGCCTTCCAGCTACCGCATTACCGGGCAAGTGCTGAACGACGAAACGGGGCAGCCCCTGGACGGCGTTAAAATCACCATCGAAAGCGATCCGGTCAAACAAACAGCAGGGCATTTCCGGCAGGAGACGGTTACCAATGCCCGGGGCTATTTCGAGTTTCAATGGAAACAACTTCCGGAAGCCAACCTCCAGGTCACTGCATTCAGGCCCTATTTTATCCTCTATACCGAACCTTTGCCGGTATTCGATCCCAAGCAGGGAGACCAGCTCATGAAGCCGATCCGCCTAAAGCCGGAAAAAGTAGGCGCCCGCGAACAAAAAAGCATGCCCAGACAAAAAAATAATTAAGGCGCCCAACAAAGCCGCCGGACCCCGAACTTTTTTTCCGTTTTTTCGTATCTGCATAGGGGCAAATCCGCCGCCCGGTGTTAAACAAATGCAAATCTGCCCGAATAGATTGCTTGTTTGGGATTTTGCCTGCAACTTTGAAACAGGATGGATTCGCTTCCTCCGAAGAAATAAAAACCCATGAAGCATTGTCTACTTTTTGCCGTTTTTGTTGCCTTTCCTATCCTGGCTGACGCTCAGGCCATAAAGGTGGAACCTGCAGAGGTGAAGCAGACGTTCCAGGTTAATCTGTCCGATCCCTTTCTGGATCTCGAACTCCATGCTACTGTCCGGAATACCAGCGCTACCGATACGGTTCGTCTGAAATGGCTGCGCAAAGAACTCAACAAACCCGAAGGATGGTTGACGCAGGTCTGCGACGGCGTAGAATGTTTTGTGCCTATTGTCAGCAGCAACATCGACCCCATGCTTGGACTCAACACGCCCTTCGTCTTGCCGCCCAACAGCAAGGCCGACTTCATTTTCCACGTACTTCCCGGACAGGTGGCCGGGTCGGGAAAATTTTCCATCCAGTTTTCCTCAGTAACCAAGCCCGACAGCCTCCTTGCGTCGATGAGCTTTGACGTCGTCGTTCAAAGCCTCGTTACCAATCTGAAAGATTTTCGCCAGGACGATATCCAGGTCTACCCCAACCCGGCAAGCGACTTTTTCGAGATAAGTGCTTCCGAGGGAATCGACCGGGTCGTAGTATACAATGCCCTGGGCGTGCCGGTGAAAACGTTTCTCTCCGCTCCGGGGCAGCGGTATTCCCTGAGCCGGATGCCCGACGGGATTTATCTGATCGCCTTGATCAACAACCAAAAAGGCGTCCTGAAAACTACCCGCTTGTTCAAACGGGGAATTCGCTCCTGAGCAGAGTATCTTCAGTTTCCTAAGCCGGGTATTCTACATAATTGCGCGGCGTTTCGTACAACCTGACCAAGAGGTCGTACCGGCGGTCGAGGCGGTCGCGGAGAATATTCCAGATTACATAACAAATGTGCTCTGCGGTAGGGTTCAGGTTTTTGAACTCCTCGGTATCCAGATTCAGGTTCTTATGGTCAAATCGCATTTCCACCTCCTCCCGGATCATGTCGGATAAGATCTTCAAGTCGATCAGGTATCCTGTTGCGGGGTCCACCTCGCCGCTTACCTTTACTTCCATTTCGTAATTATGGCCATGGTAATTCGCGTTGTTACACAAACCGAATACCTCGCGGTTTTTTTCCTCCGTCCAGTTGGGATTGTGAAGGCGGTGAGCCGCATTAAAATGGGCTTTTCTGAAGGCTGACATTCGCATACCGGAAAGAATTTGTAAGCCAAACAAATTAGAACCGCCAAGGTTGAATGGCGAAGGCATTAGCATCTATCAAAAGAATTCTTTACTTTTACCTCATTAACAGATACTTTGACCCGGATGGATGCGGCTGGGCCCGTTTATCGTCAAAAGTACGGAAGGCAAAAAAAATCGTTTTGTATAGGTCAGCGTTCCTCGCACGTTTTGCCTGATTTCGCTGGCTGACTCATAAAAAGGAAACCGGTTTCCTGGTTAGCGCCGTTTTCCCTGGCGTTCCAAACACCCCCGCACGTATAGAAGCAGCAAGCTGCCTTTATACCGTCTGCCTTCAACCCGTCTTTTGATGATGTATTCCTTGCCGTTCCTTAAAGCCGGTCATGGACGAATGAGCCAAGGATATGCGGTTTGATGCGATAATCGGACAGGAAGGGATTAAGCGAAAGCTCCGGCAAATGGTCAGTGAAGGCCGTATGCCGCACGCTACCCTGTTGCTTGGGCCTCCGGGGTCCGGCTCGCTTGCCCTCGGCCTGGCTACCGCCTCCTATCTGCTGTGTACAGGAAACAAACAGGACGACGTTTGCGGCGCCTGCGCGCATTGTCTGAAAACGCAAAAACGCATCCATCCGGACCTCCATTTTTCGTTTCCGGTTACCGGCGCCGGCGTCGTTAGCGACCATCACCTGCCCGCCTGGCGCCAGGCCCTTCTGGAGAATCCGTATATGGACGTCAACTCTTGGCTCCAGCGCATCGGCGCCGAGAACAAACAAGGCAACCTCAACAAGGACGAATGCCTGTCGATTATTCACAAGATCAGCCTCAAACCATTTGAATCCGACCTGAGGGTATTGGTCCTTTGGTTGCCGGAGTTTTTGGGCAAAGAGGGCAATCGCCTGCTCAAACTGATCGAAGAGCCCCCGGCCCAAACCTTTTTCATCCTCGTAGCAGAAAACGCCGAGATGATCCTCCCCACGCTGCTTTCCCGCTGTCAGTTGGTCAAAGTGCCGCCTTTATCCGACAAAGACGTCGTTCAGGGCCTTAGCCGCCGGTTTCCGGAGGTGTCCGACCAAGCACCTGCGATTGCCTACCTGGCCAACGGCAACTTCAACGAAGCGATACTGATTGCACAGCGAAAAGACAATCCGGAAGCGAGCGCCTTCCTGGACTGGATGCGCAAAGCGTATCAGGGCAACGGCCAGGAACTGGTGCGGTGGGCAGAACAAGCGGCTTCCTGGGGAAGGGAAAACCAAAAACACTTTCTTCAGTTCGGATTGTATTTTCTTCGGGAATTGCTCGCCTTGAAAATAGGCGGCGGATTGGCGGTCCGGCTGCAGCAAAGCGAATTGGAAGCAGCCAAACGCCTCGTCTCCCTGCTGGAGATGGATATGATCGAACAATTATCCCGGCTTTGGTCGGACAACATGCTCGGTGTCGAACGGAATGCCAATCCAAAGATTCTTTTTCTGGATGCCTCCATTCAAATGCACCATATTATGCGGCGAAGGCCGGGCTAAAGCCTGTTAAGCGCGGCTACCCGGATCTAACGGAGTAACCGCCCAAACCTTACTTAATGATAAATTTTGATTGCCATGGGATGTTTAGGATGTAGTACCTGCAGCAGCAACGGAGTGAACGGATGCCAGAGTAATGGGGGGTGCGGCAGCGGCGGATGTAACCGGCTCAACACCTTTGACTGGCTCTCTCATCTGGAATTAGCGGATATCGACCCGTTCGACATCGTGGAGGTATCGTTCAAAAATGGTTCGCATAAAGGGTTTTTCCAGGTTCCCGACACGGTTCGCATCGTCACCGGCGATATGGCGGTGGTGGAAACCGGCAACGGATACGATATCGGGAAAGTCAGCCTGTCGGGCGAACTGGTGCGCTACCAAATGAAAAAGAAACGAATTGGCGAAAGCACGGTCATGTTTCAGGTGCTCCGCAGAGCCAACGAACGGGATCTGGAACGGCTGCAGGAAGCGCGCGAACAGGAAGGGCCGACCATGGTCAGAGCCCGAGCCATCGCCCGCACCCTGGGCCTGGATATGAAAATCGGCGACGTGGAATTCCAGGGCGATAAACGAAAAGCAACCTTTTACTACACTGCCGACGGCCGGGTTGATTTCCGGGAACTCATCCGGCACTTTGCCAAGGAATTTCGGGTAAAGATTGAAATGCGCCAGATTGGCGCCAGACAAGAATCGGCCCGCATTGGCGGTATCGGCTCCTGCGGCCGGGAGCTTTGCTGCTCCACCTGGCTCTCCGACTTCAAATCCGTCTCCACTGCAGCCGCACGCTACCAAAACCTCGCGATTAACCAAACCAAGCTCTCCGGACAATGTGGCCGCCTGAAATGCTGCCTCAACTATGAGCTCGATACCTACCTCGACGCGCTGGAGGCCTTCCCGGAAAACTCCGAACGCCTGGAAACCCAAAAAGGAAGAGGCGTGTTGATCAAAACCGACATCTTCAAGCGCATCATGTTCTATGCCTATGAACACGATCGCGGAAGGGGTCAGATCTACCCGCTCGACCTGGAGAAAGTCCGGGAGATTAAGGAAATGAACCAACGGGGCGAGAAACCAGCCGATTTCGAGATCAGCGCCAATGCTTCTACCTATTTCGCCGGCGAGTCTGAAATCGGTTTCGCCGATGTCACCGGAGAAATCGAACTTCCCGAAGAAAAAAGAAGGAAGAAAAAGAAAAAGAAAAACCGCAGTGGCGACCGGGGGCCCGAACCGCCGCGCTCTGGCGATCGCCGCCCTTCCAATAATCCGCCTCGGGACCAACGGAAATCGCCCCCGCCGCCGCCCCGCGACCCATCTTCGGGAACCAACCGCCCGCCCGCCAACCCCAACGCCCCGGAAAAACAGCCGCCCCAAGCGGACGGCGGGAACAAAGGCGGTGGGAACGGGAACAATCCGGGATGGAAAAAGCGGAACAACCGGAACAATAAGCGTAAGTAATTCTATTTTCGAAAAAGGAATGCTCGGGGATTTGTTCGTATTTTCGCCCCGCATTCTTTACCAGGAAAAAACAAACCGCCATGCAATACGATGTGACCGTGATCGGTTCCGGCCCTGGAGGCTACGTAGCCGCCATTCGCTGCGCCCAGCTCGGCATGAAAACGGCGCTAATTGAACGCTACCCTACCCTCGGAGGTACTTGCCTCAACGTAGGCTGCATCCCGTCGAAAGCCCTGCTCGACTCCTCCGAGCACTACCATAATGCCGTTGAACGGTTCTCCGCCCATGGCATCGAAGCAGACAACCTGAGAGTCCATATGCCTCAGATGATCAAGCGGAAAAATGAAGTGGTCGAGCAAACGGTCAAGGGGCTCGATTTTCTGATGAAGAAAAACAAAATCGACGTCTACTCCGGGCATGGTTCCTTCCTGGCTCCGACAAAAATTTCGGTCGCCCAACCGGATGGGAAAACCACGGAGATCGAAACCACAAAGACGATCATCGCTACCGGCTCCAAACCCATTGTACCCCCTGCGTTCAACTACGATAAAAAACGCGTCATCACGTCAACCGAAGCGCTAAATATTTCCGAGGTTCCCAAAAGCATGGTGATCATCGGGGGCGGCGTCATCGGCCTGGAACTGGGGTCTGTTTTCGCCCGTCTTGGCGCCAAAATCGACGTCGTGGAGTTTCTCGACCGCATCATCCCCGGCATGGACGGCGACTGCAGCAAAGAGCTGCAGCGTTCCCTTCAAAAACTGGGCATGAAGTTCCACCTGAAGCACCTGGTTACCGCAGTAACGCCCGGCGCGTCGGAAGTAAAGGTTGAGTTCAAGAAAAAAGATTCCGAAGAAATTCAGGCGATTGAGGCCGACTATTGCCTGGTCGCTATTGGCCGCCGGCCCTATACCGATAACCTCGGCCTGGAAAACGCCGGGGTGCAAATCGATGAAAAAGGCCGGGTAATGGTCGACGAGCATCTGCAAACCAATGTGCCCGGCATTTACGCAATCGGCGATGTAATCCGGGGCGCCATGCTGGCCCACAAAGCGGAGGAAGAAGGCGTTTTCGTAGCCGAAACGATCGCGGGGCAGCATCCGCATATTCATTACAACCTCATTCCGGGTGTCGTGTATACCTGGCCGGAGGTCGCCGGCGTCGGCCAAACCGAAGAACAACTCAAAGCCGACGGCATCCCGTATAAATCAGGAAAATTCCCCTTCAAAGCCCTGGGCCGCGCCCGGGCCAGTATGGATACCGACGGCATGGTGAAAGTACTCGCCCATAAGGAAACCGACGAAATCCTTGGCGTGCACATGGTTGGCCCGCGCGCAGCTGACTTGATCGCCGAAGCCGTAACCCTTATGGAGTTCCGCGCCTCAGCAGAAGACGCCGCCCGTATGAGCCACGCCCACCCGACCTTCACCGAAGCCATCAAGGAGGCAGCTCTGGCGGCTACCGGCAACCGGGCGATTCACATGTAGGGGAATTACAAAGCCCTCAGCCCCTCCTTAAGGGTAGACAGGATGAAATCGGCTTCCTCCTGGGTAATAACCAGCGCGGGTTTCAGGTTGAGGATGTTGCCCTGAATCAGCTTGAAAGAAATGCCTCGCTGCATGCAAAACGCCATGAGCCGGTGGGCTTCGTCCACTGCCCGCTCTTTGCTGCTTCGATTTTTGACCAAATCCACGCCCAGATTTAACCCAAGCCCGCTGATATGTCCGATCCATTCAAACTCTTCCTGCAACGCTTCCAGTCCGGCTTTTAAGTAAGCGCCCAGTTCCTGGGCATGCTCCGCCAGCCCTTGCTCCACTACAAAATCGATTACTGCCCCGGAAACCGCAGCGCAAAAAGGATTCTTTTCATGGGTGTAATGGCCGATCGACCGCTGACCGAGTACATTAAACTCCTCCCGGCCAATAATGCCGGCGAAAGGAACCACGCCCCCTCCAAACCCTTTTCCAACTACGATCACATCGGGCGTAACGAAGTGCTCGGAAGCAAACATTTTACCCGTCCTCCCAAACGCCGTGTAGATTTCGTCAAAAATCAGCAGGATCCCATGTGCCTGGCATATCGCTTTGGCTTTTTCCCAAAAGTAGCGGGTGGGAACGGTGGAATTGTAAAAAATGGGCTCCGAGATCAGCGCAGCGATTCCCGGATTGCATTCGATCTGCACCGTTAATTGCCGGAGGTACTCCTCGTCGATTTGCTCCTGATTCGTCCACCCCCAGGGGTTGCGGTAGTAGTCTGGCAATTCCAGGTGGATCGCGCCGGGCATCAGTGGCCCCAGCCCTTCCCGGAAATGGGGGTCCGCACCGATGGAAATGGCTTGAAACCCGGCGCCGTGGAACGTCCCATAATACGACAGCGTTTTCCACTTTCCCGTAACCTGCTTGGCCAGCATCGTTGCCATTTCGATCGCTTCCGACCCGCCCGGGCAGAAGAGCGCCCGGGTCAATCCTGCTGGCGCGATCCGGGTCAGTTTTTCCGCAAGTTCTACGGCAGGTTGGTTGGTGAACCGGCGCGGAGCGAACATCAGCGCCTCGTCGATTTGCTTCCGCATCGCCGCCAATACCTTTGGGTTGTTATACCCGACCGTATGCACCCCGTTTCCGTGCAGGTCGAGGTATTTGTTCCCCTCGCTGTCGAAGATATAGGCGCCCTCCGCTTTTTCTACTACGTTGAATACCGGGGAAGAAAGGGTCTGATGGTAAAAAACCCGGCTGTCGCGGTCAATCAGGTCCTGCGTGTATTGGGAGATGCCGGGTCCGCTTTCAAAAGTCCGGATGTTCTCCCCCTGGTTTACGGAAACAGGCATAGGGTAAAGGCGTTTATGTGCTATTAAACTAGAAGCTATCTCAAAACCCTTTCCAGGGGATGGGTGGCAATCCTTAACCCTATGGCAAAAGCAGACGAAGCACTTTCCCCCTTTGAAGCTAATCTTGTAGTGTTTTTTCCTAACCTATGGTTTGGTGCAGTCCAGCTTCCCTTTTTCCCCCGGCCTCGGGGTTTGTTCTTTTTTGCTCGCCCAAAAAAAGAACCAAAAAGGGCGCTCCTTCGCCCTACCGCTCCGTGGGAAACGCCTTCGCTTTATGGGCTTCAACCGCTTTGAACTGCCAGGCATTGCGTTTATCCTGCATTCCGAGCGGTTGACCCCATAAGGCGATCCCGTTCTTCGAACGGGAACGGCGTTTCCCACGGGCTCCGGGCTGCGGAGGGCAATTCACAGACAAGCCATTAGTTATGAAAAGTACTACAAGATTAGCTTTGAAGGGGGCTAGGGGGATGAAACTTCCGGGATGCTGGGGAAAGGTTTCATCCCCCCGACCCCCTTCAAAGTGGGAGAACGCCATATGCTATAGTTTTGAGATGGCTTCTAGGCACCGTGACTATTAGCGCGGGGTTAAATGGCGTTCCCCTTTCACCAACAGACGGAAAATCTTGCGTCTCTACATTTATACCAACAGACGCAAAACATTGCGTCTCTACATTTAAACCAACCACCAACCACTAACCACTAACCAACCCCTACCCCTCTTTCCTGTCCACCACAACCACAATCTCGCCTTTGACCTTTTCCGGGTGATCCCGATAATCGGCATGAAGGTCCGTCAGCGGGCCTCTGCGGACCTCTTCATGGAGTTTGCTGAGCTCCCGGCACACGCAAGCCAGGCGATCCGGGCCACAGCAAGCGGCGAGTTCCTCCAGGCATTTTAGCAACCGGTAAGGGGATTCGTAAAGGACGAAGGTATGCTCCAGGGTAGCCAGGTATTTCAAACGAGTTTTCCTTCCTTTTTTGTGGGTCAGGAAGCCCTCAAAATGGAAGCGGTCGCAGGGAAGCCCCGAAACGACCAAGGCGGGAACCAGGGCGCTGGGCCCGGGCAGGCATTCTACCCGCACCCCTGCCTGTACGCAGGCCCTCACCAAAAGGAAGCCTGGATCGGAAATGCCCGGCGTACCCGCATCGCTGATCAGCGCCATCGGCTGCCCTGCCAGGATCGCCTGGGCAAAAAAATCGGTGACCTGATGCTCGTTGTGCGCATGAAAGGCTTTCAAGGGCGTCTCAATGCCGAAATGGTCCAATAATTTACGGGAAGTTCGGGTATCCTCCGCAAGAATCAATGACACCTCCTTCAGCACACGGATAGCCCTCAGGGTCATATCTTCCAGATTGCCGATGGGAGTAGGGACCAGATAGAGCATGTAGCCGGAGGTTGGCGCGCCTGCGCCCGGAGTGAAAAAAGAGGGTGCTTACTCCGCAGGAGAGATCTTGAACGTGTACGTCTCCATGATCAGGTTGGCCAGCAGTTTCTGGCAGGCCGTTTCCACTTTTTCCCGCGCGGCTTCTTCGGTTTCGGCTTCCAGGGTCATCGCGATATGCTTTCCGATCCGAACCTCTTCGATACCGAAAATCTGAACGTGAGACAAGTTGTTGGCCACCGTTTTTCCCTGTGGATCGAGTAATTCTTTGTGGGGCATTACGTCAATGGCTGCAATGAATTTCATAGCTAGTTCTTTCGCTTGGATAAATGAAGCCCAACAGACAGGCCGATATACAACAAAACGATCGCGGACAAAGCCGTTTCCCTCCAAATCGCCAGCAGGACGAGGGATATGCCAGCAAAGATATATTTTATCTCATTGCCTGCCCACCCGAAATGCTTCATTTTAAGGCTAAACATCGGGATTTCGGCGATCATCAGCGCGGATAAAAAGGCGGTTACGGCATAGAGGGCGAAGGGATGGAGAAAAACCGCTACCCAAGCTGGATGCGGATTCCCATACAACAAAACCAATCCGCACACAAACAACGCCGATGCAGGCGTCGGCAACCCGATAAACGCCTCCGATTGCCGTTCGTCCAGATTGAATTTGCCCAAACGAAGCGCGGCAAAAGGCGCAAGCAAAAAAGCAGGCAAAGCGGCATAATCCAATGCCGAAGGCCAGACGCCATCCGAATAGCCTGCGCTAATCAGCCCGTACAGCATCACCCCGGGCGCTACCCCAAAGGAAACCACGTCGGCCAGGGAATCCAGTTCTTTTCCCAAGGGAGAGTTAACCTTCAGCCAGCGCGCTACCGCCCCGTCCAGAAAATCCGCAAAAAGAGCAAAAAGAACCAACCCAACTGCTGTTTCTGGCTGTCCGTATACTAGAAAAACCACCGCCAACATGCCGGCCAGTAAATTGGCCAGTGTTATGGCATTGGGGATCGCTTTTTTCATAAAACCCTAAAAATTTGTTAATCCCGGGCGGTTTTGTCGTCCGGCAACAAAATATAATCAAATTCGGCGTTTATCTTCATAGGCTGCCATCTTTTTTATCGTTTATTTGTAAGCTTATATAAAGGACAGGCGGCCTTTTACTAAAAAAAGAATCCACCGTTTGTTACCTGAAAAAGCCCTTTGGCATTAGACTTTGGATGTTAGATGTTGGACGTTAGCCGTTGCAGCAAACCCCGCGTTCGCCCCATAAAAACCGGACCGCCAAAACCATTTTAATTTCTTTCACCCCGGTTTAGCCACCTTTCTAAAGTCCAACGTCCAACGTCTAACGTCTAACTTAGGTTTTATCCCAAAAAAATAAATATGCGCACCCAGACCTTTGTCTTTCTCTTCGCGGCTCTTCCTGTTCTGGCTGTCGCTCAGGTGACGAACGACGACTGCAGCCGGGCGTTGCCGCTAACCAATATCGTCAACTGGTGTTCCCCTCCCCAATCATTCACCACAGCCGGCGCCACCCCGTCGAGCGTGACGCGGGCCTCTTGTTTTCCGGACGAACCCACGATCCGCGACGTTTGGTATTCCTTCGTTGCCCAAACCACCGACGTCAACGTCAGCATAACAGGCAACACGGCGTTGTCTCCGGGCGGTACCCTGGGTAGCCCCCAGATGGCTATTTATTCCGGGGCCTGCAACAACCTGACCGAACTGGAGTGTATCTCGGATGCCTTTGGAACGAATACGGTACAGACGTTTGCCAGTCAGTTGCAAATCGGCGCCACCTACTACATCCGGGTGGCCGCCCGGGGAGGCGCCACGGGTACGTTTCAGTTGTGTATCAACAGCTTTACCCAACCTCCGAAAGCGTCCAGCGATTGCCCAACCGCGAATATTCTTTGCAGCAAAGCGCCTTTTACTGTAGAGTTTGTACAGGGAGAAGGCAAAGACCCCAACGAGGTGACGGGCGTTTGCGGACGGGTCGGCTGCCAGCCCACGGAAGAACAATCCACCTGGTTTCGCTGGACGTGCCAGGTTACCGGCACGCTGACCTTCGCCATAACCCCGCTGAACCCTACGGACGACCTGGACTTCGTGGTTTTTGAATTGCCTGGAGGGATCAACGACTGTAGTGGGAAAAGGGCGGTGCGGTGTATGTCTTCCGGAGAAAACGTCGGCCAGCCGATCAGCACCTGGCGATCCTGTACCGGAGCGACCGGCCTGCGGGATGGCGAACGGGATAATATCGAATATTGCGGTTGCGACGCCGGGGACAACAACTTTATTTCTCCGCTCGACATGGTTGCCGGCAGGAGCTACGCCCTGGTGGTGAATAACTTCAGCCGGTCCGGAAGCGGATTCACCCTCCAGTTCGGGGGAACGGGCACCTTTGTGGGCCCTACGGCCAACTTCACCATCGATCAGGCCGAGGCCTGCGTAGGCAAGCCAATCAACTTGACCGATAGTTCTTCCTTTGCCGGAGGCATTTCCGATTGGGAATGGTTTTTTGGCCCAAGCGCCACCCCTACTACCCGTACCGGCCAGGGCCCGCATCAAGTCCGCTACGACCTTCCGGGCGATAAATCCATCGTGCTCAACGTTCGCACCGCCGACGGGTGCATCGTCAGCACGGTCAAGACGCTCCAAGCGGATTGTTGCAGCGATCACTTTAACGTGGGCGCGACCCTGAATCCGCCGCTCTGCCCGGGCGCGACGACGGGGGAGATCAACGTCAGCGCGAACAGCCTATACGCCCCCTACCAGTTTAACTGGGCCAGCGGGCAGCAAGACAACAATCCCAGAGCCCTTGGCGCCGGGAATTTTCAGGTCACCATTACCGATCAGGCGACTTGCGACACAGTCCTCTCCTATGTCTTGTCCGAACCTCCTCCTATCCAGGTCCGTCCGCAGATCGTAATGCCTACGTGCGGCGGCGGTACCGATGGGGCTATCGAGATACAGGCCAGCGGGGCTACGCCGCCGTACCGGTACCGGTTTCCCGGGCTTCCGCTTGGTTCGTCCAATCGCGTTGCCAATCTAGGGGTGGGCGATTACCTCGTCAGTCTGGTCGATTCCAACAATTGCCAGTTCGACACCCTCGTCCGGGTGCGGGAACTCGAGCTAATCCTGGACCCCAACGTGGCGGCTATCGCCCAGCCCTCCTGCTTCGGGTTTAGCGACGGGCGGATCGACGTCCGGATCACCAATGGGCGCCCGCCCTATCAGTACGACTGGCTAGACGGCCGGGGGTTTCAGCCGGACAATTCCCTTCTCGCCGTACCTTCGGGCGCCTATAGCGTCGAAGTATTGGACGCGAACCGCTGCCGGGGCGCCTTTACGTTTGCGGTAGAAGATTTTCCGCCAATCGGGCTGGAGTTCAGCACCACGGATGTCAGTTGTTTTGGAGGGAGCGACGGGCGGATCGAAGCGTTTGGGGTCGGGGGCGCCGGGGAATACCGTTATTTCTGGCAAACCGGGGATTCCGCCTCGGTGCGTTCCAACCTGCCTGCGGGGTCGTATTTTATCCGGGTCATCGATCAGAACAATTGCCGGACAGACACGGTGGCTGCCGTGGAGGAACCGCCCCAGTTAAGCGTTTTGGATGTACAGACAACGGATCTGGTCTGTTTTGGCGACCGGTCCGGAGCGATAACCCTTTTGGGCACAGGAGGCACGCCTCCTTATACGTACAGTTTGGCCAGCAGCCCCTTCCAGCAGGACAATACGTTTAGCAACCTGCCTGCGGGCAACTACGTCGTGTCGGTTGGCGACGCGCAAGGGTGTACAGCAGCGGTGGAAGTGACCCTGGTTCAGCCCGACCTGCTGCTGGTCGATGCCGGGACGGACAGGCTAATCAACCTGGGCGAACAAATCCCTTTGCAGGCCATCCCCAGCAGCTTGCCGGTCGCTTTCAGCTGGGCCCCTGCCGACCAGCTGAGCTGTAATTCCTGCGCTGCCCCGATTGCCCAGCCATTGCGCAATGTCGTTTTCTCGGTGACGGTGACCGACCCCAATGGCTGTACCGCACAGGATGAAGTAGCGGTTTTTGTTGTCAAAAACCGCCCTTTGTTCATTCCCAATTCGTTTTCCCCCAATGCCGATGGAGCCAACGACTTTTTCACTATCTACGGAGGAATTTCCGCCCGAAGCATCCGCCTCCTGCGTATCTTTGACCGCTGGGGAGAGCTCTTGTTCGAGGGGAAAGATATTCCTCTGGGGTCGGAACCCCTGGGCTGGGACGGAACCTTCCGGGGAGAACCGCTCCCCTCTGGAGTCTATGTGTATTATGCCGAGGTTGATTTCATCGACGGCGAGGTGTTGCCGGTTAAAGGAGATGTCAGCCTGGTGCGTTAATTTGTTTCTATGGACCGCGTTGCGTTTTTTATCGTCTTTCTGCTCCTCTTGATTGCCGGATCGGCTTGCCGTAAGGAAACAGCCGCTGCCTCCGACTATGCCATCGACCCCAGCCAAACCAATGCCGAGCGGGTGGAAGAGGTAGCTATTTTGTACAGCGACTCCGCCGTGGTGCGGGTGCGCGTTCAGGGGCCGGTTATGCTTAATTACATAGGTTTCAGCGACCCGCACCAGGAATTCACCGATGGGATACGGGTAGAATTTTTTGACCGCGCGGGGCAAATCACTTCCGTGCTTACTGCCCGCTATGCGATACGCTATGAAACCCGGGGCCTGACGATTATCCGGGACAAAGTATTATGGAAAAGCGTGGAAGGCAAAACCCTGGAAACCCCGGAACTGACCTGGGACGAGCGCCAGCAAAAAATCTATTCGCCCAAATTTGCGGTAGTCACCTCTCCCACCGACACGGTGTACACTCATGGGTTTGAGGCCACACAAGACTTCAAGATGGTGCAAATGAAAGCCATCGACGGCAGCATGCGGGTGGAAGAAAACACGGAGCCTCCTTCCACTCCCCCACTCAAGCCTAGTTGAAATCGATCAGGTGGTCCTCCAGATCGTTTTCCCCTTCTTCCATCAATCGGGTAACATCCGAAAATGCCGCATAATTAATGCACGCCATCAAAGGATAGGTAAAGAAGATTCCGACCAGAAGGCCAAACATTCCAAGGAACATGACCAAAACCGTAGTGATCAGGAAGAGAAAAACCGTGCCCCATTTTTTGGTGATCAACAACCGGCTGGCTTCCATGGCATCCCAGAAGTTCATTTTATAAAACACCACGAACATCGGCGCCCAATACCATGCCACCTGAAGATAAATCAAGGGGAGCAGCAGCGCAAATTTCCAGGGCTGGATGGACGGCAAGTCGTCTTCCAGAATATTCCAGTCCATAAAAACAAACCCAATAATCGGCAGAATAAGCGCGATAGAAGCCAACATCTGGATCGCATATTGCGCGGCCAACGGTCCAATATATTCAAAGCCTTTAAAGAACGTTTGGAACTCATGGAATTTCCTGGCTTCTATATGCCAGCATACGATGAAAAAGCCTATATTCAAAGGAACCGTGATCAGCAAAGAAGCGATGAACCCGATTACAGGAACGACCCCGGCTACAAGCTGGATCATGAGATTCAAAAAGGCAAAACCCGCAAAGCCCCATACGTTCTGAGAAAACAGGCTCCAGCCTTTACCGAAATAATCGGCAAACTGAAAGTTGTATCCTTCGTCGAGGAGGCGTTGAATTTTTTGTGGGATTTTCATGCGGTTGAGTTTGTTTTTTTATTGGGTTACAGACCTGCCAAAGGTCCGAAAAATCAATGGAATTTCACTTGAAGAGTACCTTCCTTTAGCTCCATTTTTCCAGATTGGAGAACGATCCCAGGGAGATAATCCTCCAATTGCTGAGCACCTGAAGGATATCTGATTCGGTTTTGGCGGCCAAAGCCGCCCAGACCTCCGTGTCGGATGAAGCCGGGAATACTTGGTTGCCAAAATATTCCGGAATTTTTCCCTCCACGGGAATAGTTTTGGACCAGGAGGCATCCGTCCATATTTCAAATCCGATTCCGGCATCCGCGCATAGGGTTTCCAGGGTTTGGATGCTTTGGGCTGTTGTTTGATGCAAGATGCAGGTAAACGTCTGAAAAAAGGAGCGTTTGGTTCTGCCCAGAACGGGAAAAACCGGCACTTTTCTTTTTCCGGCAATATTGAGGCCTACCTGTTCCCGATCAAACAGCACGATATCCCGGTAATGAAGATCGCTATCCGGATGGGGGATAGAAAAAAGCATGGCGCGAACGGAGTCGAGCGTTTTGGCCCAGATGAGTTCAAACAGGCCGCTATGCTCCAGCCGGAGGGAGATCAGCGCTCCTTGAGGCGCCGGCGGAGTAAATTTTTGCCAAACGGCTTTCGCCAGGCGGTCTTTGCCCAGGGCCGCCGCCGCAATTCCCAGATCCCACCAGCGGTCCTGGTCCTGCGCATGGAGGGCCACCGCTTTTTTGCAATAATACAGCACCTGTTTCCACTCCCTTCGCCGCTTGTACACAGCAGCCAGGAGCAGAAAAGGAGGCAGCCAATCCGGTTCCAGCCGGACGCACAGCTTGAGCAGCTTT
Organism: Haliscomenobacter sp.; assembly: GCA_016713275.1. Taxonomy (GTDB): domain Bacteria; phylum Bacteroidota; class Bacteroidia; order Chitinophagales; family Saprospiraceae; genus JADJPL01. Next base: position 747,410 of record JADJPL010000001.1, on the reverse strand, counting down.
ACGGCATGGTATACGTCGTCCCCGGCATCGTAGCGGACGGCCTGTTCATACCACTGGCTTGCTTTATCGGAGGGCGCCTGTTTCATTACCGTTAGAAACGCCTATTGCCTGCCCAATATTGGGTCGGGATCGCCATCGGGATCGCCGTGGGCAAAACCCACAGGCGCCAGGCTGATTTCGTCGTCGAGCAAAAGCAATCCGGCGAGGTGGGGCGCAGCGGCAGAAGTGCCGCTGATATAGGCGTAGGTCCCATCGCGGTAAGTGGAGGGAATATCGACGCCCGGCTCGGCGCAATCAATCCCTTTGCCGAAGTTGCTAAACCCCGCTAAAGACTCCCGCGTATCAATGGCGGATACCGTATAAATATGGGCGCCTTCCGCCCTGGCCGGCGAAATGCCGGCTATGTCTTTGGCGTTGTTTCCCGCTGCAATGACCACCCGGATGCCTGCATCTGCCAGGGCTTTTACGGACAAGTCGAAAATATCCGATGCGCGGCCGGAGAGGCTGAGGTTGGCTACATCCCCAGGCGACGCGGAGGCCAGAACGTAATCCATCCCTTTGAGGATCGTCGACAACAGCCCTACCCCGTTCCGGCTCAACACCTTCACCGAAACCACCTGGGTGCCTGCCGCTACGCCGACCGTTCCGATCCCGTTATCCAAAGCCCCAATAATCCCCGCCATGTGGGTTCCGTGCCCGTTCTGGTCGTCGGGCCCATTCTCGTAGTAATACCAGGGCAAAAACGTCCGGCTCCTGGCCACATCCACATTGAGATCCGGATGGTTTTGATCGATTCCCGTGTCCAGTATCCAGGCCGTCCGGCTGCTTTTTCGGGCTGGCCCTTTGATATACGACATGCCCCAGGGAGTGATCTGCTCCGATGGAGTAAACGCTTTTCCTTTGGACGTCAAGCTTTGAGCCAGGGAAAAAGGGCGGTTGTCCTCTACCGAAAGCACCTCCGGCTGCCGCTGAAGCAGGAAGGCTTCTTCCTCCGAAACCTCGCAAGCAAACCCGGTAAACGCCTCGGTATACACTTCCTGAATTCCTTGTGCAGGCCGGATGCCCAGCCGGGCGAACATCGACAAAGCAGCCTGACGAACCTGATGCGGACGGTCGGGCTGCGCTGCGCTTCGCGGCTGAAGGCCGATAGCCGAAGGACTGAGCTGAATCACGTGCGTGGGGGCCTCAGTAGCGATGGACCCCGCCCCTGAGTCGGCAGAAGCGCCGGTTACTAAAAGCTCTCCCCGTTCGCACGAAAGCCCCAACAGGAGCAGGATAGGTAATAGACGTCTTTTCATGAGAATTAATTTTTGGAATTATGCGTAATAAACAATAGTTCCACTGTTTGCGGGGGGAGCAGCAAATACCTGGCTTATTGTTTAGATTACCCGTTCCAAAAGACTAGATAGACGAAATAGGAATGTTACAGGAGCTTATATGGTAAATATAATAATAAAAATGGAAAAAAGAAGGGCCCAGGGATGAAAAATGGCTTAGTGGGCTTCCAGCCAATTCTCGCCGACGCCCATTTCGACCAAAATAGGCACTTTTAGCCCTGGCAAGGCGTGGCGCATGTGGAATTCGATATGGGGCTTGATCAGGTCCAGTTCCAGGCGATGCACATCGAAAACGAGTTCGTCGTGGACCTGGAGCACCATGCGGCTGTTCCAGCCGTTCTCCCGGATGACCTGGTGAATACCGATCATCGCGGCTTTGATCATATCCGCCGCCGACCCCTGGATGGGGGTGTTGATGGCCATACGCTCCGCGTTGCTGCGCTCCAGGGAGCTTTTGGAGTGGATGTCCCGCAAATACCGGCGGCGGCCCATCAGGGTAGTTACGAATCCCTTGGTCCGGGCTTCCTCGACGATGCGGTCCATATAGGCTTTGAGGCCTGGGTATTGGCGGAAATACGCGTCGATCAGGTCTTTGGCTTCCTGCCGTTTGATGTTCAGCTGCCGGGATAAATTCGTGGCCCCAGCTCCATAGATAATGCTAAAATTGACCGTTTTAGCCCGGTAGCGCTGCTCTTTCGTTACTTCGTCGTAAGGCGTTTCAAATACCCTTGCGGCCGTAGCGCGGTGAATATCCTGATTCAACTGAAAGGCCTCCAGCATGGCTTCATCGCCGCTGATTTCGGCAATCAGCCGGAGTTCGATCTGGGAGTAGTCGGCAGACAGCAGCACATAATCCGGATCCCTGGGGATGAACGCTTTGCGCACTTTGGCGCCTTCAGGGGTGCGGATGGGGATATTCTGGAGGTTTGGATTGTTGGAGCTGAGCCTTCCCGTTGCCGCCAGGGCTTGATTAAAGGAAGAGTGTATCCTTCCGGTGCGGGGATTGATCATCTTGGGCAGGGCATCCACGTAAGTCGATTTCAGTTTCATCAGCCCCCGGTGCTTGAGAATATCGTCAACCAGAGGAAATTCCTGGGCCAATTCCACGAGTTTATCTTCGTTTGTGGAATATTGTCCGGTTTTGGTCTTGGCGCCCCGGTAAGGGATCTTCAGGCGTTCGAAAAGCACTTCGCCCACCTGTTTAGGGGAACCAATATTAAACCGCAAACCTGCTTTTTCGTAGACCTGGGCTTCCATATCCAGGATCTCTTTTTCCAGCTCGGCAGAATAGGCCTCCAGGTACAGCGGGTCGATGCGAACGCCCTCGTACTCCATATCGGTCAGCACCCGGATCAGGGGCGCCTCCAGGTTCCAATACAGGCTATCCAGGCCTTCTGCATTGAGTTTAGGTTCCAGCACATCCCGGAGCTGCAGGGTAACGTCGGCATCTTCGGCAGCGTATTCTTTCACGTTTTCCACCGGCACGTCGCGCATGGTCAGCTGGCCGGCGCCTTTCTTTCCGATCAGCGACTCAATGGGCACCGGGCGGTATTTGAGGTAGGTTTCCGCCAGGTAGTCCATGTTGTGGCGGAGTTCTGGCTCGATCAGGTAATGGGCGATCATGGTGTCGAAGCAAGCCCCTGCCAGGTCTATTCCATACAATTTGAGGACAATGGCGTCGAACTTGATATTCTGACCGATTTTCAGAATAGCCGCGTCTTCAAAGAAAGCGCGGAATGCCTCGGTTAGTTCAAGCGCCTCCGCTTTCCCTGCAGGAACCGGGACGTAGTACGCTTCGAAAGGTTGAAACGCGAAGGACATGCCCACCAGCTCGGCCTGAGTGGGGTCTACATGTGTGGTTTCGGTATCGAAACAGACCGCCTTTTGGCTGCACAGCTGGCCGACGAGGCGGCGAATGGCTTCCTGGCCCTCTATTAAATGGTATTGGTGCGGCGTATTATCGATATGCTTATCGGCGATCGCATGCGCGGGCAAAGGAGGAATGGGAGAGGCCGTCACCCGCTGGGACTCCATGGCCTCCGGGCCAAAAAGGCTCCCTTGCTGGCCTGGCGAGGGGGTAGAAACCTGCTGGGAATCCGATTCCTCGCCCAGGATTTGGCGGGCAAGCGCTCTGAATTCCAATTCCTTGAATAGTTCGGAAAGGGCGCCGGCGTCGAAAGGTTCCAGTTCCAGGGCCTGTTCATCAAATTCGATGGGCACATCGACATGAATGGTGGCCAGTTGTTTGGACAGGAGCGCCTGTTCGGCATACTGCTCCACCCGGTCCCGGTTTTTGCCCTTGATGGAAGCCCAGGATCTCGATTCCGTTGCCTTGGCGCGAAGGCTTGTACATGAAAATATGCTCCGACACGAGTTGGGCGTAATCTTTATCCGGTGTGACCATAAAGACCTTGTACCCGGCTTTCTCCGCTTTTTTGGCCAGGGTGCCGATGACGTCGTCGGCTTCAAAGCCGCTGAGCATGACCACCGGGATGCGGAATGCCCGGACGATTTTGTCGATCCAGGGCAGGGCAATGGAAATATCTTCCGGTTGTTCTTCCCGGTTGGCTTTATAGGGCTCATAGAGTTCATGCCGGAAAGTCGGTCCCTTTGGGTCGAACGCCACGGCAATATGGGTAGGCTTTTCGGTGCGCATCAAGTCCCAAAGGGTGCGCGTAAATCCGGTGATGGCCGAAGTGTTTACGCCTTTTGAATTGATCAAAGGGCGGGTAATAAAGGCAAAGTGGGCACGGTAGACCAGCGCGTGTCCATCCAGCAGAAACAGTTTTTTTTCGGCCATATTGGGTTATAAGTTGATGCCGTATTTGATCAGCATTTGCTGAGTAAAGCTAACCCTTTTTCCCGTACCGGCAACCCCGCCCGGGGCGTCGTAGTCGGTAATTTGCACCCGGACGTCGTCGTCGTAGAATACATTCATGGTGATGGCCAGTTGAAGGCCTTTGGCAATAGTGAAAGCAAACTGGTTGTTCCAGTCGACGTCGATGTTTTGGGGATTGCGCAAATAGTTGGAATACAACAGCAGCTGAGAAGTGAGGGTCAGCTTGTCGGTCAGGAACTTGTTGGCGTAGTTGGCTTTCAGCAAGGACCCGATCTGAGCATCTACGTTTTCAAAATCGATCACGGCGCCGTTGGCGTTTTTCGTCACCGGGTTACCATGAACGCCCTGGCGGGCAATATCGTCATTGGAAACAATGACGAACTTGGCGCCCACCGGCGAGTAGAATACCGATAATTTTTTGTTCGGTTTCAAATCAATCCCTACGGATAAGTTCAGGGTTGCCGGGGAAAAAAATCGGGAAAGCGGGGTAGCGTTGGTGTTGCTAATATCGGAGAGGAAGTTCCCGGGATACTGGGTAGTGCCCCGGAAGGTAGGCGTGATCTGGCTCAGCAGGTTCACGTCCACGGCGTAGAAAAATTTGGAGGTATCGGCGGTCCGGTAACCGAATTTGGAACTCAAGCGAAATTCGTCGATCGCTTTTTGAAAAGGAACGGGCTCTCCATTGGCCAGAGGGCCAGAACCCAGTTTCTGGACGGCAAACTGCCAAACCAGGGTGTTGTCCCAGTTGACCCGCTTGGAGTTGTTCAACTTCGCATAGAGGGTGGTCGCTCCACCTAGTCCGAACCGGTTTTGGCCCGCGCCTTGCTTGGGGTTGATCTGGAGCAACTGGGAAAAATCCAGGCCGATGCCTGCGCCGACGGTCCAGGCAGAAGGCGGCGTTTCTGGGGCCGGAGCTTCCTGAGCCTGGAGGGAAAAAGAAGTACCCAGTCCAAGGAGGACCAATAGGCATACGTTCCGTTTCATGAGCATTGAGATTTGTTTGAGCTTTGTTTATAGTTTTGGTTTTTCTGTTCCAATTCCATCAAAAAGCGTATACTTTTCCGTGCTGAGTTTATTGAGGGGGACAATCACCTTGCCCTGAGCGTTGGCGATCGTAAACGACGAATTATCGATCTCCACCACTTCGCCTTTTACGCCTTCGATTTCAATGACGCTGCCGATCTGGATCTTTCCCCGGTTGTAATAAGCGGCCAGGAAGTTGGCCACCTGAGGCCGGGAAGCGTACCCATACCCGATGGCAAACGCGGCGACTACCCCGCCCAGGATGATGGACAGGTTGTCCTGAATAAAATCGGTAGCGATCCCCGCCTGGGAAAGGGTGATCATGGCGACGTTGATGAAGAGGAAATAGAAGATAAAATTGGCGATCAGAGATGCCGCAGGGATATTGAGGGAAGCCAGCGCCGTGTGTACAATCCGCTTGAGGAAGTCCGCCAGCATGACTCCGATAATAAAGACCAGGAGCGCAGAAACCAGCTTGGGCAAATAGGAAAACACGCTGTTGATCATCTGCGAAACCGCGTCCAGCTGGAGAATATCCATGGCCGCCATAAAGAAGATGAAAAAGATCACGTAGTAAAGGAACTTGGCGATGGCGGCGCTGGGTTTGATCTTCACCGGCAGTTTGCTGAACAGTTCGATCGAACTCAGGCGTTCGGCCAGTTTGTCGGTTCCTATCCGTTCCAGTACCCGCCGGACCACCCTGGCCAGGGTTTTTCCGATAGCCCAGCCAAAAAGCAGCAAGAATAACGCGCCCACGAATTTAGGGACAAAGGCCTGCATGGCTACGGAGAACGCGTTCAGTTGCGGAGAAATCAGGTTGGAAAACCATTCCCAACTCTCGGCGAAGCTGAATAAAAACAAGGTATTCATACGGATTTCAGGTTAGCGTTTGAAAAAAATTAAGCCCTGCGATCCGGGTCGTCCGGAGCGCCGGGTTTGATGGACCGCTGGTCGGGGCGGGGAAATTCCGGAGAGTCCTTATGCCTGGAAGGCGTTTGGCGGGTATCCGGCCCCATAGCCGGCATATCCCCTCCGGTAGCCATGATCATCACGCCGCCGACCCGGGAGACGTAGATGTCTACCACTTCGCCCATCATGCGGATGAACCCAAGGGCGCCCCATATGTTGTTGAGGATCTTTTCTGAATCCTCTGCCGGCATCCGCCGTCCTTCCTCTTCGAGTAGCCGTTGAAAATTATTCATGATCATGCCCTTTTTACGGTTTCATTCCTTTCCAAAACCTCGCGGATCTTCTGTGCTTTGGCTTTCGCCCGCATAATCTGCATTTTAATCGCGCTTTCCGATTTTTCCAGCATCAGAGCAATATCCCGGATCGGCAGATCATCCTGATACTTCATCAGCAGGATCATCCGGTCTCCGATCGGCAGATCGTTGAGTACTTGCCGCAGCGTATTCACCTCCATTTGGAGTAATGCCTCGTCGTGCACGTCATCCGGAAGATCGGGAGCGCGTTCCAGATCATCGGTGAACAGTTCGCCAAGTTTTTTATTCCGGCGGATAAAATCAATACAAAAGTTATAGGTGATGGAGTACACCCAGGTAGAAAACTGGGCTTTTTCTCCAAATTTGGACAAATTCAGAAAAATCTTGAGAAAGATCTCCTGAGTGAAAGGGAGCGAAGGTAGCAAATGAGGAACTCCCTTTAGGGTAAGGGGTTATCCAGGCATCTTCGACCGAAGTAGTAAATAGTTTAGAAGCCATCTCAAAATTAAAGAATATGGCGTTCTCCCCCTTTGAAGGGGGTTAGGGGGATGAAACTTCCGGGGTGCAGGGGAAAGGTTTCATCCCCCCGACCCCCTTCAAAGGGGGAAAGTGCTTCGTATGCTTTTGTCATGGGGTTAAGGAATGTAGCCCCCCCAGGAAAGGGTTTTGAGATAGCTCCTAATCTTTTCTAAAAATTTGCCGGAGGGTCTCCCACACCAGTTCCGGTTCAAAGCCCCGGCGCAGCGCAAACTGGGCGGCTTTTTGCTGCTGTTCGAAATCGGAAAGCCCGTCCTTCCCCTCGGTAAATTTTGACCTCAAATACTGATCAAGCCGTTCCCTGTAGGCTTCTTCGTCGATTTCTTCGAGGGCTTTACGCTGGCAATACGCTGAAATCTGGCGGGCTTTGAGTTCCTGCAGGATTTTGATTCTACCCCAGCTTTTTATCTGGAACTTTCCTCTGGCAAAAGCCCGGGCAAACCGTTCTTCGTCGAGGAATTGGTCCTCCACTAACTGGGCCATGATCTCCTCCAGGTCATCTCCGTAAATCCCAAGGTCGAGGAGTTTCCGACGAGCTTCCTGGTGGCAGCGGTCCTGGTAGGCGCAATACCGCTGCATGCGGAGCAGCGCCTCATCGCGGCTGATGTACTTTTTGGCCATTTTTGATTGAATCCGTTCAGAGTTAACACAAAAGAAACGGGTAAATGCTAATTTCCGGGCATAAAATCACAAAAAATGGAACAAATGAACGAAACCGCACAAAAATTGCTCGACATGGGGCTTGCTTACGCGCCCAAACTGGTGGGCGCCATTTTTCTTCTGGGGATCGGGTTCTGGATCACCAACCGGATCACCGCCGGCCTGCGCAAACGGATGAAAAAAGCGCTGGTAGACGAAAGCCTGCGTCCTTTCCTGCTCAGCATGGTGAACGTGCTGCTCAAAGTGATGATCGTCTTCAGCGCCGCCGGCATCGTCGGCATCCAAACCTCTTCGTTTGTGGCCATCCTCGGCGCCGCCGGTCTGGCCGTCGGCCTCGCGCTTCAGGGCAGCCTGAGCAACTTCGCTTCCGGGGTGCTCATCCTCATGTTCCGGCCTTACAAGGTGGGCGATTTCATCACCACCCAAGGGCACACCGGTTACATCCGGGAGATTCAGATCTTCACCACCGTCATCGCTACCCTCGACAACCGCATGGTGATCATCCCCAACTCTGCCGTGCTCAGCGGGCCGATCGAGAACTACTCCGCTTACGCCGACCGCATGCTCGACCTCGTTATCGGCATCAGCTACAGCGACGATATCGACCTGGCCCGCCGCGTTATTCTGGAGGAAATAGCCAAAATGCCCCAATTGATTAAAGAAAAAGCGCCGGAAGTGTTCGTCAAGGAACTGGCCGACAGCTCCGTCAACATCGGGGTCCGGTTTTGGGTAAAAAGCGGAGATTACTGGGGCGCTTACTTCGCTTTCCACGAAAACGTCAAAAAAGCATTCGACGCCTCCAACGTAGGCATCCCCTTCCCACAGATGGATGTTCGGGTGCATCAGGCGTAATTTTTTTCGCTGCCTTGACGAGAACACTCAAAAACCCTTACCTTTGCGTGAGTTTTTCCGGGCCTTTAACTCAGCCGGTTAGAGTGCCGCACTCATAATGCGAGAGTCGGGGGTTCGAGTCCCTCAAGGCCCACGTTGCAGCGGCCTGTGGTAATGCCCCACAGGCCGTTTGTTTTCTGGCCGCCCGCCCGTAACCGCCAAATTTATTTGGCGAAGTTTCAATCCACCTGTCCCGTAACCGCCAAATTTATTTGGCGAAGTTTCAATCCACCTGCCCGTAACCGCCAAATTTATTTGGCGAAGTTTCAACCGCCAAATAAATTTGGCGGTTACAGGCTTCTCGTTTTAACTTCCGCCAAATAAATTTGGCGGTTACCTGCTTTTTTTTCAATGGCCGCCAAATAAATTTGGCAGTTTTGAGGGCCCCAAAAATGATGAAAGCAAGTCGCTATGCCAAAAATCAAAACCTGGTATCGCCGGAATTTACCGCATTTCCAACCTGTTGGAGCTGCTTTTTTCGTTACTTTTCGCCTCCAGGACTCTGTTCCTGTAGCCATGCTGAACCAACTACGTCAGGAGTTTGAAGAAAAAAAAGCTCAACTCCAAAAGAACTCCCCGAACTGCGCGAACTGCTGATACAGGAGGAGCGTGAAAGGCATTTCGCCCGTTTTGATGCCTTGCTGGATGCCGTTCAATACGGCCCCGACTACCTCCGGCAGCCTGCCGTCGCCGAAACGGTACAGAAAGAGTTGCACCGTTTCAACGGAGTGCTTTACGACTTGCTTGCTTACTGCATCATGCCCAACCATGCGCATATCCTCATAGACACCAGTTTGCAGCTGCCTGTGCAGTTCGAAGATGCCGAATTGGAGGGCTTGAATTACAAACCGTTAGATGTTGTCATGAAGCGGATCAAAGGGCCTTCCGCCGTAGCCGCCAACCGGCTGCTGGGTAGGCAGGGTAAATTCTGGCAACGGGAAAGTTACGACCATTTCGTGCGCAATGAACAGGAATTGAATAACATCATCCGGTACATTCTGGAAAATCCGGTAAAAGCGGGCTTTGCCAGTCATTGGGAAGCATGGCCTTTCAGCTATTGCAAGCACCCGTAACCGCCAAATTTATTTGGCGAAATTTCAAACCACCTACCTCGTAACCGCCAAATTTATTTGGCGAAGTTTCAACCCACTGCCTCGTAACCGCCAAATTTATTTGGCGAAGTTTCAGCCGCCAAATAAATTTGGCAGTTACCTGCTTATCGTTTTAACGCCCGCCAAATAAATTTGGCGGTTACCTGCTTTTTTTTCAATGGCCGCCAAATAAATTTGGCGGTTACAGGGGCCCCGCGACCCGGTAGGCGAAATCAGCCGCCAAATAAATTTGGCGGTTACTGGCTGCATATGTAGGGCATACCCCCACCCACTCATCAAAAATTTATCCCCCCTACCGAATACAAGGAAGCCGCTTTTGAGATAGTTTTAAGTTCCTAAATCATACACCCATGCTCGACCAAAAGATCATCGACCTTTTCGACGCCTATACCCATGGCGCCATGACCCGGCAGGAGTTCATGAAGCGGCTGACGCTGTTCACCGGGAGCGTTGTGGCGGCTTCCGCGGTGCTACCGCTGCTGGAAGTCCAATACGAACACGCCGAAACCACATCCGGCAGCGCCGATGAACTGGAAACCCGGTACGTGGAATACCCTACCGAGGGCGGCAAAGCCCGCGCCTACCTCGCTATGCCGAAAAAGAAAAAGAAACGCGCTGCCGTGATGGTCATCCACGAAAACCGGGGGCTGAACCCGCATATCGAGGACGTGACCCGGCGCGTGGCGCTGGCCGGTTTCATCGCACTGGCGCCAGATGCGCTCTCCCCTTTCGGGGGCACCCCTGAAGACGCCGACGCCGCCCGCGAAAAATTCGGACAGCTCGACGCCGCCAAGAACCTGAAGCTCTTCCTCGACGGACTCGCTTACCTGCGGACCTTCCCCAAAAGCACCGGCAAGGTTGGCTGCGTGGGGTTCTGCTGGGGAGGCGCTATGGTCAACAGCCTCGCCGTTAACGACCCTCAGCTCAACGCCGGCGTAGCCTATTACGGCCGTCAGGCCGCCGCAGCCGACGTGCCGAAGATCAACGCCGCCCTTATGCTGCACTATGGCGGGCTGGATACCCGGATCAACGAAGGCATCCCCGCCTATGAAGCCGCGCTGAAAGCAAACAACAAGGATTATCAGATCTTTGTCTACCCCGAGGTCAACCACGCATTCAACAACGACACCGCCCCTACCCGCTACAACGAAGCCGCCGCCAAACTCGCCTGGGAGCGGACGATCGCGTTTTTTGGGGAGAAACTATAAAAAAGTTGCGGAGTTGCGGAGTTGCGAGGTTGCGAGGTCCACTCTTCGCAACCTCGCAACTCCGTAACCTCGTAACCTTCTTTCGTCGGCCAAAAAAGCATCCGGATCGAAAACAGCGTTGTCCTTAGGGGCATAAACCTACTTTTGTAGGACGAAATCACCAAAACGACTGTTTATGAACCTGAGAATCACCCGACTCCTCTTGGGGGTAGTCTTCTTTTTCCCTATGACTACCCTTCTGGCGCAAGCCGTCTCCGGCGGCGCCATCACCGGAAAAGTAAAGGACCCGAAAGGGCAACCGGTTGAATTTGCGAATGTTATCCTCAACAAGCTTCCGGACTCTTCCCTGGTCAAAGTGGAAGTGACCAACCAGGAAGGGGTATTTGCCCTGCTCAACGTGGCCGGCGGCGACTACCTGCTGAAAGTCAGCTTCGTGGGGTTTCCGGAGTTCCGCACCGGCCCTCTGAAGGTCGGCGCGGGGCAAACGCTGGAGCTACCGCTGATCCAGTTGCAGGACGGCGCCCTCGACCTTAAAGAGGTCACCGTGGCGGCCCAGCGCCCGATGCTGGAAACCAAACCCGACCGCATGGTGTTCAACGTGGACGGCAGCATCAACGCAGCGGGCAGCAACGGGCTGGAATTGCTGCGCAAAGCGCCCGGCATCGTCGTCGACAACAACGACAACATCACCATGCTCGGCCGCTCCGGCGTGCAGATTTACATCGACGGGAAACCCTCCCCGCTGCGCGGCGCCGACCTGGCCGATTTCCTCAAATCGCTGCAAAGTACCGAGATCGACGCGATCGAGCTGGTGACCAACCCTTCGGCCCGCTTCGACGCCCAGGGCAATGCCGGCGTCATCAACATCAAGTTGAAAAAAGACCGCCGCCTGGGCGCCAACGGCTCGGCGAATACCAACTACTCGGTGGGCGTATTGCCGATCTACAGCGCCGGCTTCAGCGGCAACTACCAGGACAAAGGCTACAATCTGTTTGGCAGCTACAACTACAACAACAGCCGTTCCCTGAACTACATGACGCTGTACCGCGAGCAATTGGGCGTGATCTTTGACCAATCGTCCGATACCAGAGGGGAAAGCGAAAACCACAACTTTAAGATCGGGACCGACTTTTTCCTCTCCAAGAAGCACACCCTCGGCTTTCTGGTCAATGGCTTCAACAACCAAAGCCTGTACGGAGGAACCAGCCGCACCCCGATCAGCCGGACCGGCCTGCCGGGCATCGACAGCGTCCTGCTCGCTTCCACCAACAGCGACAACCAGCGAAGCAACTACAACCTCAACCTTAACTACCGCTTCGACAGCGGCAAAGGCGTGGTGTGGAACCTCGACGCCGACTACGGCCGGTTCCGGAGCGAAGCCCTGGAATACCAGCCCAACCGGTATGTAGACGGCACGGAGGAGATCCTGCTTTCAGAAAAGATTTTTGCCAATAACACCCCTACCGGCATCGACATTTACACCTTGAAAACCGACTACGAGCGCCCGCTTTGGAAGGGGCAGTTTGGCGCCGGGGTGAAATTCGCTTTCGTCAACACCGACAACACCTTTGATTTCTTCGACGTCGCCGACGGCCAGAACGTGCTCAACCGCGACCTGAGCAACCAATTCGCTTACGAAGAAAACGTCAATGCCGCTTACGCCACGTACTCCAAGCAGGGAAAAAAGCTGGGCTTCAACCTGGGCGTCCGCATGGAACAAACCAACTCCACCGGAACCCTCACCGCGTTCAAACCGACCGATAACGACAACGTCGAACGCAGTTACCTCGACGTCTTCCCTTCCGGCGGGATTACGTTCACCCCTTCCCAGAAGCACAGCCTGAACCTGTCGTACAGCCGCCGCATCAACCGGCCTTCCTACCAGGACCTCAACCCGTTCCAGAACCGGCTCGACGAGCTGACATTCGAGCAGGGGAACCCCTTCCTGAAGCCCGAATACGTCAACAACATCCAGTTTCGGCACACCTTCAACTACCGCTTCAACACGACCCTGAGCTACAGCCATACCCAGGACCAGATCACCCGCTTTACGGACACGTCCGGTGTGAAGTCCAATTACATCACCTGGCTGAACCTGGCCAATCAGCACGCCTACAGCCTGGCCTTCAGCGCGCCGGTGCAGATCAAATCGTGGTGGAGCAGCTTCACCAACGCCACCGTCTCGTACAGCAAGAACCAAGCCGATTACGGCGGAACCAAGATCGTGGACCTGGAAGCGGCAACGTTCAACATCTACAGCCAGCAGACGTTTACGCTGCCTAAGTCGTGGTCGCTGGAGGTGTCGGGTTGGTACAACTCCCCGGGCCTGTGGGGCGGCACCTTCGAGATGGAGTCGATGTGGAGCATCGACGCCGGCGTTCAGAAAAAATTACTCAACGGCCGCGGCAACCTGAAGCTCTCCGTGACCGACATCTTCAAAACCAACGAATGGAACGGCATTAGCCGGTTTGGGGTGCTCAACCTCAACGTCGGCGGAGGCTGGGATAGCCGCCGCTTGCGCATGGCCTTCAGCTACCAGTTTGGCCGCTCCGAGGTGAAAGCCGCCCGCCGCCGCAGTACCGGTTTGGAGGATGAACAGAAGCGGGTGAAATCGGATAATTAAAAGTTGCGGAGAAAAGTTACGGAGTTGCGGAGTTGCGGAAAAGTTACGGAGTTGCGGAGTTACGGAAAAAGTTGGGAGTTACGGAGTGGGAGTTGCGGAAAAGTTAGGAGTTACGGAGTTGCGGAGAAAAGTTATGGAAGTTCGAAGAATGTAGGGTCGCCTGCGCCGCCCAAGACCGCCCGTAACCCGCCCCCGAACCTGAACCCCTCGTAACCTCGTAACTTCGTAACCTCGTAACCTCGTAACCTCGTAACCTCGTAACTTCGTAACCTCGTAACCTCGCAACCTCGTAACCTCGTAACCTCCCCCAACCTCGTAACCTCCGCACCTCGCAACCTCGTAACCTCCCCAACCTCGTTCCGTAACCTCGTAACCTCGCAACCTCGCAACCTCGCAACCTCGTAACCTCGTAACCTCGCAACTTCGCAACTTCGCAACTTTTCCCCCCTCTCCTATTCCAAGATTCAGGGGATTATCTACCTTTACCGGAAATCAATTCCCTAATCTCAACCATTTGAAGATGAAACAGTCATGGATACTCCTTAGCGTCGTTGCCAGCCTGGTCTTGATCACCCTATCCTGCAACAAAGACAAAGCGATTAGGGACGAAGCGGCCAACTCGCTGAAAAAGCCGGACAACTCCTCCGACATGCTGGCGCCTTCGACTTCTCCGTCCCTTCTACCAACCAAAACGCGACGGCGACTGCGGCTACGGGAACGGTACCGCACTACATGTGCCCGAACAACTGCGCAGGAAGCGGGGGCGCAGAACAAGCCAACTGCCCGGTGTGTGGTACTGCGTATGTGCACAACCAGGCTTTCCACGATCAGCAGGCTTCTGATCAGGCCGCTGCAATGCCGGTTACGCCCGCCCCAACAACGACTACTCCTGCCCCCGAACCCGCCCAGAACGCTGCCGGCGTATGGCATTACTCCTGCTCCAAAGGCTGTGCAGGCGGTTCCGGCGCCCCAGGTACCTGCGCGACATGCGGACAGGCGCTGGCGCATAATGCGGCGTATCATAATTAATGGCCAAAAGGAAAACCAACACTTTTCCGGAATTTCTTGCGCGCTTATTTGGAGAGTGCCTCAGGCATTTTTCCGGCATCGAAAATGCAAAAAATAAGCCACCACACTGGCGTCCTGTAAATAGGGATAAGCCCGGAGTGTTTCCTCATCCGGGCAGGGTTCATTGATCTTCTCGATGGTGAATCCTGCCCCGGTGATGGCGTCTGCCCACTGCGTCAACGTCCGGTTGAACAGAGGAATCCTGAATTTGGGGAATTGCGCTTTCAGATGGCCCGGCGCGGCGCCGAAAATCCACTCTTCGATTCTTCCGTTCAGATCGGTAAAATATCCGCCCACCTGAATAGCGTAGGTGTTTCCGCTCCGGTTTCTCAGGTTCTTGCGGCGTGGCGTATTAAAACACGGATGGGTGATGGAAAACTGCAGAAACCCTCCCGGTTTGAGCACCCGGAAGGCCTCTTGCAGCGCTTTTTCTGGTTCGGGCAGGTCCATGAAGCACATGAAAGATGCCGCAAAGTCGAAGGACGCATCGGCATAGGGCAACTTCGTGGCGCTGCCTACCTGAAAGCGCACCCCCAGCGGGGTTTCTGCCTCGGCTTCCCTGGCTTTTTCAATAAAAACCTCCGAAATATCGACCGCCTCCATGCGGGCGCCCTGGCCCACCAGCAACCGGGTGTTGTGCCCCTCACCGCAACCAATATCAATGCCGGATAAGCCCCCGACATCCGGCAGGATTTCAAAAAATGCCGGGGTATTCAACCGGTCCCGGTAAATGTCGTAACCAGCCCGGCTAAGCACCGTCCATGCTTCGGCGTTGGCGTTCCAGTACTGGCCGGCTTCTTCTTCGGTCACTGCGTGTTCTTTTTTCATAAATTCCCAAACAGCGGGAGGTTTAATTCGGTTCTGATCCGGATCCTTCCAGTACCTCCATCCATTGCTTGCACCCCCCGTTTTCTATGAACGCGGTGTGTTCGTCCAGGGTCTCGAACCTTTGGCCGGAGAGGGTTTCGCAGCGGGTTTCTCCGCCGGTGGCCTGCAGGAAAGCGTCCAGGGTTTCCTTGGCGCCGGGGAAGCCGAAGCCGGGTTTGCCCGGGTTTTCGCGGCAAAAGCGGAGGGTTTTCAGCCAGACGGCAGCGCCCAGGGCGCCGCAGCCGTTGCCGCTCAGCCCGATGCCGCCTGCAAATCCGGCGACCAGAGCGGCTTCCTCTTCGGAGGCGCCCATGCGGCGGGCTACTTCGGAGGCGCAGCTCCGGCAGGTAGACGGCAGGACTTCGGGCTTGGAAGCAAACTCATCCAGGGCGGTGCGGATCGCTTCCGGCGCCCATTTGTCGGCGAGGAAAAAGCAGCCCAGAAACTTGCCGGTCAGCAGGTATTTCGCCATACTCCAGCGGTTGTTGAAATCGGCGCCGGTAAGCTCCCGGCAATTCGGGGTATGGGCGCGCTGAACAAAGGAATCGAGCAGGGCCCGGGTCGTCAGGATAGCTACAGGAACGGCTTCCTCCGGACTGGCCGCCCGGCGGTACGCCTCTGCGCCTGCCGCCAGGGCCGCTCCCCACAACATCCCGCATTGGTCGCCGTGCAGGGCAATGCCGCCTGCCAGAACGTCGGAAGCGGCTTCCTCTGCCTCCATGGGATGGTCGAACTCGCGGTTCAGGATATAAAACAGGGTCCTCGAACACGTGCCCTGGTTGTAAAACACGCGCTTGGTGTCTTGCTGGATCTTGGCTGAAGGGTTCATGATATGGTTGGTATTTTATTTCGATGGTATCCCTGAATCCCGCCTGGCCCGCATGGACTGGATCAAAAAAACGACCAAGGGGATAAAAACCAATCCCAAAACCAGGGGCAAAAACCAGGCGCCCAATCCCGGAGCGCGCCCGGCTGCAGTCTCGATGGCCCCGCGCAACAGGAAATAAAAAACGAGGACAAGGCTCAGCTTGAGGTAGCGGATCAGGCGCGTTGCCAGCAGATACTGGCGCCGGGCATTCTCCGGGACTATCCGGACCGGATAATTGAACAGGTGCGGAAACCGGTTGAGGATCGTTAGCCCCGAATAGAACACCGTAGCCACAACCGGCAACGCCCAAAGTATAGCCTTACTCCCGTACCCGTCGGGGATCCCTCGGGCATTGAAATGGATCGGAATAACGTCCGGCAATTGAGGAAGGTGTTTGGCGAAAAGCCCCCAGGAAACGATCAACATCCCCCAGCCGGCCCACTCCAAAAGCTGATCCAGGGTAGTCTGCTCCAAATTGATTTTCGGTCTTGCATCCATATTTCCTTCGGATTAAAACCCCTTTAAAACCGTTCTTAAAGTAGCATCGAATCGAGGAAGGCGCAAGAAAATTAGACGAAGGGGCCGAATATACAAGACGCGAAATGGTTTGGGAAATACCGAAACCACTTCGCGTCCGAATCGAAAGAAGGTTGGGTTTAATACCAAGTAACGCCAACCATAAAATTGAAGGCCAGTCCCTCGCGTTTGCCTTCAGGCGCGTTGATGCGGGCATAGTGTACGCGCCCTTGAAGGTCGAGCGCAAATGGTCCCTTTCGAAAAATTTCGAACCCCGTGCCGGCAACAGCCGCCGGACCAAAATAAAATTTGCGGTCTGCTTTGTCTTTGATGTCATAAAACCCAGGGGCATCCATACCCAGGCCAACGCCGCCCAGTACCCACCAGCGATCGGCAACCCAGTGCTGAACCGAAGGGAAGAACCCCTCGAACCCTCTTGCCCGTTCCTCTTCGCCCCATTTGAAGGCGTATACCGTGCCGGGCAAAAGCAGCACCGCCGCAGTGTTTTCCGAAACCATGGTTCCGGCTTTGAGGTTGGGAAAAGTCGCTCCGGTTTGCGTGTTTTCCCCGATCAGGCTGGAGGACAACGTAAGGACGCCGGCGCCAAATGCGCTGCCGAGAAAAAATCCTTTTCGTTCAAAAGAGGACTGGCCGTAAATGGCAATGGACAAAAACGTGCAGAGAAGAAAAAGAAACGACTTCATGGCGCTTTGTTTTTAAAGGTGATTATGGCGCCACACTACTGGACATTTTGGGAACGAGACCTTCCAGGTTTGCGAAACCTGGAAGGTCTGGGCCCCAGGAAAACGAAAATATCCAGTAGTGTGATCATGGTACAAAGGTCCGTGTAGCCAAGGAAAAAAAAGTTACCCTAAGGTAACAAAACGAGCCCTGCCGCATGGGCTGGCGGGCGCCTGCTGGTTTATGGGCTGTTGATGAGATGTGTTGCGACGGGATCATCGCGGGTTTAAAATGGCTCTTTTCCGCCCACACCGGCCCGTTGCAGCAGGTCTATTTTTTGCCAATTTTCCGGCGGATGCGGCTTAAGCTTTGGGTAGTGATTCCCAGATAGGACGCTACGTGCTTCTGAGGAGTCCGGCGAATGATATCGGGGTGTTTTTCCAGAAGATCCAGGTAGCGTTGCTCGGCGGTTTTGAGCAACAAATCAATTTGTTGCTGTTGTTTATCTACGTAAGACCATTCGGCCGATATTAGAAAAATCAGCTTTCCCATGGACGTGTCTTTTAAGCGATCGACATTGGAACTGGAAATGCGCAACATTTCCGAATTTTCCAAAGCCCTCGTTTCCAGAGGAGAAGCCCGGCGAGTGATCAGCGACATGTAATCGCCGAAAAACGCATCTTCAAACATCAGGTCGAGGCATACGTAATTGTTTTCTTTCCAAAACGAAAACGCCTCCGCTCCCTTCCAGAATAAAATAGCCATAGCGCTCCACCTGATCCGAGGGCTTTAGGATTTCGTTCTTCCGAAACCGGACCAACTCGCACAAATTGGCAAATTGCCGCCATGCTTCGAGAGAGGCGCTTCAAAGTATGCGCTAAATGATCTTCTTAGACGTTCGGCAATCATGTGGTTAAAGGATTGGGTTCGCAAATTCGTCAGACGGAAAATATGGCGTATTGGCATGCAAATCCCATCGCTACGCCGCTACTTCGATACGCCGCTACTTTTTTTCACCAACTCCATCACCGTCTTCCAGTTCCGGCTGGTGGCGGCAACCTGGAGTTTGGTTTCGAAGAGGCCGTTGGTCAGCTTGGTATTTCCGTAGCCGTTGGGGCAATGGACGTAGATGGCTCTGCCGAGGAGCTGGAATTCGTCGGGAGGGAAGCGGATGTCGTTCAGCTTTTCGGCAAGGGCAGGAGAAGGCGGCGCCGCCAGGAAGGTGACGTGCAGGTGGGCAAGGTCTATACGGGAATCCGTCAGGAACGGATTGGCCTGGGCGATGGCTTCCAGCTCCGGGGCCGTCAGGGTGATGGTTGGCACGTCAAAACCGAACTGCAGCCGGATGGCGTTTTGGATGGCGGTGTCCAGCGCGCTGGGGTCCGTTTCCGGATGCCGGAAGACGACGTTTCCGCTTTGGATATACGTTTGCACTTCGGTGCAGCCGAGGCCGGCAAACAGGGCTTTGAGGGCGTCCATTTTGATCAGCCGGTGTCCGCTCACGTTGATGCCCCGGAGGATGGAGATGTAGGTGGTCATGGGTTTGGGTGTTTTGATCGTAGCCCTTTACAACTTACGGTATTCCAACGACACGTCTTTGGACAATTGGCGGATAAACCGCCTCAGGTCCTCCAGGGTTTTCACTTCGCGGTGCCAGTCGGGATCGGGGAAATTTTTCAGGGCGTGCGCCACGTTGGATTCGTTGACGAAATCGTCCACCACGGTGCATCCTTCCAGGTCGCGGAGGGGCTCGAGGAAAAGGTAGCCGTCGAAAAACTGTTCCAGGACAAACGACTCGTAGCACAGGCTGTGGGCGCTTCGGTCGGGCAGCTTTCCGATAGGCGAGCCCAGCAAATCAAAGCCAACGGGCCGGTTGCCGTTGGCGGCCATTAACCGCTCGATGGCGCCGCCGGCGGGAGACCCCATATAGAACGAGTCCTTCTCCATGTGGGGGAACGCCTGATGGAGCAACACGCTGAACACCTTTTTGGGGTATTTCCGGTACAGCCGGTTGCCGAGCCAGTCGCTGTCGAAAGCGCAAAAATCGTCTCCGTTGTACTTGAAATAGGGCGTCGCGTAGCGCGTATAGGCATGCGGGCCGCCCACCAGGGCCAGCAGCTTTTCCTTTTTTTGAAGGATTTCTTTTTCGATGAGCCGGGCCCGGAATTGGTCGGCGGTACCCCGGTCGAACACCGCTTTCATGGTTTCGCGGTTGCGTTTGCCGTCGAAGCGCTCCCACTTGAACTGGTAGCTCAGGTTCAGGATCCGAAACCGCCGTGCCCCCTTGGGGAGCGACCGGTTGAGCGCCCAGGCGGCCTTGTACACGTCCAAATACTCCTGAAACCCCACGTGGGGTTGTAGGCGAACATAAGCTCCCGGGCCAGCGCCTCGTCGTACACGGGAGCCGTCACCAGCCGGTCGAGCTGCTCCTGCACCTCGTTTGCGCCAAACTCCATGCCGATCTGGTAGATGCCGTTTTGGTGAAGCACCGGCACCAGCCGCTGCAAGCAGCAACAGGTTCTCTTTCACGATATGCCGCTCGCCCAACAACACCACGTCGTGCTTTTTGAAGGATTGGATCACATACTGCTCCCGGACTCAGCGCCTCCCGCTTCAGGTACTCCAGCAGCTGCGCATCGGACCCCTGCCCTGCCAGGGCCAGGGAAAACAGGCTGAAGGCGATCAGGAGGGAGGGGAGGCGGCGGGGCTTAAACGAAAGCAAGCCCTTTCCAATCGTGGTATACTCGTAATATAGGACCCCCCATAAGGAGATGCTTACAAGGAGGGCGGTTATTCTGGAAAATGTGATCATGAAGTTTGGTTTGGAGGTTTGTTAATTTGGTACGCCTGGGGTGCAAATACTGGATCAAAAACGAAGCAATAAATGTTTTGCATTTTGTTGGTAACTGTTCTTCTATACCTTGGAGTGTTGATCAAGCTTCGACATTCGTTATGCAATTAGCCCCTAGGTCAACACATACGGCTTACATTTATCGAGTATTTTTCAAGCGCATTCAACACTTCGGTCAAATCCAGCGATTCGCCACGAAAAATCAACGAATTGTCAACCGAATTATATCCTCGATGATCATTGGTAGCCATGAATCCTCGGAGCTGATGGATTCATGGCCAAGTCAGAATAGACGGCGGAAGATTGATTGTTAAACCACTCTTCAATTCGTTCATCAGTAGTGTTCAAAATGATTGCGAAATTTACGATCGGCGAGCAGGTTATTCTCATCAACATTGAGCCTTTGTCTTAGTATTTCACCCCGATTCTTATATTTCTGATGAGGCCAAAGAATCTTAGAGACGTTTCCTGTAGCGACGAGAATCGATTGAATTGAACACCAACTTCAATCTTGTCGAAATTGGCATGAGTAGCTTGCAAACGTTCTGCGGCTCGTTGTGCAATTTTCGCTTGCAGCACAATTTCACCTATAAGAACCATTTCCTGAAGCATCGTCATGTCTTTTTTTTCAGTGCCATCTTATGATAGGTCTTCGCAGTTTTTGTGTAGACTAAAGGCGCTGGGGTTGTTTTGTTTTTGGCAGGTTCTGATGTGTATGCAGAATTGAGAACAACGGTTTGGCTAACCTCAGCGCCAACCACAGGAATGAATTCTCGGCTAGCCTATGTTCTATGTCTTTCTTCTTCATTATTAGCTGGTGTCGATATTTTCTGCAAAGTCGAATCAGCAGTATAACCTGCAAGGGAACCCCCTTTCCAATCTTCTATGACATTCCCATATATGCTACAAGGATTAAAGCTACTATCAACGAAAAGGCTCCTGTTACCAAATAAGGCTGAATAACCCTCCAGGCTTTGCCTTTTTGGTTAGAACGAGACATCCCTTCAACTTTCCTTGGCCGGGGCAGTAGGGGGCGAATCACAGGTAGGACAACACTAACTGTCACTCCAAGGGCAACCGAAAAATAGATAATTAAATTTTCATTCATGTTGGCTAATTTTTAATCTGAGCTTACTTAACAAATCAAGTTGTTTTGAATTCATTAACAGTACTTCAATATCGGGAATTAATTCAATTATTTTATTCGCACTATCAATTTTTTCTAATATAATTTGTGAACTTGCGATATTAAGAAGGCAATTAAGAGCATAGAAATAAGTATCTGGATAAAACTCCTGCTATACGCGAGAGCTAGTTCAAAATTTTCATTGCATAAGCCGGATTAGGTTCTTCCTTTTGAAGGTAGCATATTCCTAAATACTCATGCAAATAATACAATCTATAATCTCTGCATGGAACCTGCGATTCATCATATATTTTTTTGGGCCATAGTAAGGTTTTTAAATGCCAGATCAATGTTTCCAGTCTCTGCATAACAGATACCAATAGAAAGGTGTGTTCCAAAAAGTGCATTTTTCACTATGGCCCTCGATTACCTTGAATTCATTCATAGAGTCTAAATGGAACTTTAGAGCTAAGTCGTAATTGCCTTCATTGGAAATATTTATCTGCGATTAGGGTTCTAAGACGACAAAACTTATCCTTGATTAAGTCCAATTGGACTTTAGTTGCAATTTGAACCAGCTCTTCCTTTAATTGAATCAAATATGATATAGCTTTTCATATTCTTTATTCTCCCAAACGCTAAACATCATTTTTTCAATTAGTGCTAGTCTACTCTCATTTGATCTTGTCTTCTTTATTGACTGAAAATTAATTGTACCCGGTGAGTATATGTTGCCAATGCCAGACCATTTCTCTTTTTCTCCAGTAGCAGCATTGCTTGATCCAACAGCGATCACTTTGCTATCTGGGTTATAAACTCCTGATCTTGCAGGGCAAACAGTCCTTCCATTATTGCCAGCCGAGGCATAGAATGCAAAAACTTTACCGGCGGCTTTTTCTGCAGCCTTACATATTCTGCAAGTCCCTTTACATGGATTATAAAACCAAAATTGACGGTCGAACCCAGCACTGACGTTAATTATATGAGCTTCTTTGTCAACTGCCCAATTAATTGCCGAAATTAGATTTTTTTCAGTTCCTGATTATGCTCATCTAGCGCTTTTGCAACAAGAAACTTAACCTTTACAGTCCAATTTCTTGCAGGGTTTCTAGCCAACCAAAGAAACGAGACCATTGTTCCATGCCCACTTGTCCTCAACTCTTCTCCTGTAAAATCAATAGTGTCAATAACTCGATCTTTAAATAAGGGATGCTTTGTGAGTATTCCTGAATCAATCATGCAAATTGTATCTCACAACTATCGTTAGAGGTTTCTCCTCAGCATTGTCGAAATAAAAAGGGAGCTATTAAACTCGATATTGGTATCAATAAGAATAGGGTACAAATATTCTTTTGTATTAGGTCTAGAAAGTAATTTAAAATGGGCTCCACTAAAATTAGAAACACCAGATATTGTTCTTCCCATTGACTTCAATAATTTCATTCTAGAAGCTATCTAAAACTTTGAGCAGAATAATAGTACATGCCAGCTTTAAAAGTTCACTTGGTACTATTCATGACGGACGACATATCTTCTGAAATTCTGTATCCAGGCAAAAGGCGTTTGATCTTCCAGTCTTCAGTAACGGTGCAATTTTCGGCTATTCTGTGTTCTTGGCTTGACGCGATTGCTCGATGTGGAGTAATCATCACCATGCCGCAATCTGTTACCATCCTTTCATCCCAAAATGTCATCGAAAATTCTTACCTCTATAGGCTCCCTTCAACAGCCGGTTGACTTTTGTCATGGCTAACTTCCAGCACCTCTGCGGCACGAACACAGCTGTTCCTTTCACGGAGTGCTCAACAATTGTGCGATGTTTAATTTTATTTCCATGACGGAAGTTAACTATTTTGCGTAACTCCTATTTTGTTTGGATTGCCACCAACTGATGTTACCACCGCCGATGAGCCCATAATTAGTGTCTGTCAATAAAGTCAAATATCGATGTAAAGATA
This sequence comes from Haliscomenobacter sp., assembly GCA_016713275.1. Classification (GTDB taxonomy): domain Bacteria; phylum Bacteroidota; class Bacteroidia; order Chitinophagales; family Saprospiraceae; genus JADJPL01. The sequence continues at coordinate 724,022 of JADJPL010000001.1, read as the reverse complement.
AGGCAATCAATAAATTATTTTTTATTTTAATATAAAATATTGTAAACTAGTGGCATGAAAATGCCATTGTTTACCCGTTTACAGACGAAGTATGAGTCTGAAGTTTGGGCACGAAACCCCGAACTTGGTCTGTTTGATACACTTTTAGAGGAACATCCGGAATTGCTTGACACGGTGAAGGATGACATTATGAGTGGTCAGAAATCGAGCAACTTCGGACGCGGGGATATGCCGAGTGTAGAGCAAATACTTCGTGCTGCGGTTTACAAGGAACTAAAAGGGCTTGATTACCGTGCATTGGAGGACGCTCAGTGGGACTCTCGGAGTTGCGCCGCATTTATCAAATTGAACCCGAACCGGGAATATAGTTTTCAGATGTACCAAAAGTATATTTCGAAAATCAGTAAGGAAAGTTTGGACAAATTGATGTTGGCGATCAACAAATTTGCGATAGAGGAAGGCTTGGAAAGCGTTGAACAGTTTCGCCAGGACAGTTTTGTGGTAGAATCGAATGTGCATTACCCTACGAACAACTCCTTGGTATGGGACTGCATCAAAGAGAGCCACCGGTTGTTGAGCCACCTGGCCGGGGAGGTTAACGACCTAAAATACCAAGACTACCTCAAAGGTGCAAAGAAGACATATTTCAAGATAAACAACACTAAAAGTGGTGATAAGCGGGTAGATTTGTTCAATAAACAGTTGATTTTATTCACCAAAGTGATTAATAACATATCGAATGCGATAAAAAAAAACCTCAAACAGGCAGTATAGCTGCCTGGGCGATCATCGAGCAAATGGAGCGGTTGATGCCATTAATGCTCCAAGTATATGATATGACATACCGAAAGGAAATAGCCGGCGAGGCGGTGCCCAATGACCAAAAATTGTTTTCGATATATGAATTGCACACCGACATCATCGTAAAAGGCAACAGGAAGGTGAAATTCGGGCATAAAGTCAACATCGGTAGTGGAAAAAGCAATCTTATTCTGATTTGCGATATACTCAATGGCAATCCGGCAGACAGCACTTTATATCAGGGTACGATGGACAAATTGAAAGACTCATATGGCAAAATTCCCAGGGACAGTGTCTCCGACGGCGGGTATGCATCCAAAGCCAATGCGGAATATGCACAAGGGTTAGGCATCGCCAATATCGTTTTTAACAAGATTGTCGGCGGCCTGAAAAACATCGTAAGCAGTAAAAATATGGAGACCCGGTTGAAGAAATGGAGAAGCGGCATCGAAGCTAACATTTCCAATTTGATCCGGGGATTTAATTTGACAAGATGCAACTGGAAAGGATTTGAACATTTTAGAAGCAAAGTTATGTGGAGCGTTATTGCCTATAACATCAGGGTAATGACTTCGCTCTTGCTTGAACAGTTCTAAAGGCTGATTTTAAGTACTTTTTTAGTACTTTCATGGGAGCAGACTGCCCATTCAAAGTAACAATTGCTTCAAAATACAAATTCTGGGTATAATGAACCTCCGAAACAACCGAAAACGCAAATGCCGGCTAAATTAGCATGGGAACTTATGTTGCCCCATACTGAACGATTTTGTTAAACCGAGACTAAATGGACAGACACTAAATGGATGATACTTGTGCTCAACATTAAAATCAAAAATATGGCTTGGAGTTGAAATCCTAATAATCCTGCGGTAAATATCCTATCCAATCACCCAATGATGCTGTTATGTTATTCTTTTCAATTTGTATTTCTTGATTGGAAAATATCCCAAGATTTGATTTACTTAACATCTCGCATTCTTCTTGATAGCATTAATATACCTTTAAAAATATCGATATATTGACCTGTTTCAGAAGTTGAAATCATAAATTTGACACGATCCAGAGATTCTTCAATGACCTCCTCGATCCTCCCTGTGGAAATTAATTCAATCAAATGTTCCTTCGTTGGAATGGATTTGGATGCCTTCATATGTTTATATAATTATGATGCTTTATTGCCACAACGGACAACGGTAGCCGCAGGTGCGGGCTTGCTTGGCACTTCTCGTAAACGCACAAATGTTCGTGTAGGCACATCTGTTCGGTTTATGCACGAAAGCCCGCACAATTTGATGCCACCGTATGTTATGTGCATTTTTCAATTAAGTATTTGTCGATATTAAATATTCTTTCTTTACTATCATAAGGGCAATCGTGAAGGATGCCTCGGATGTCCAGTTTTAGTCTCTTCACCAAATGAGACAAAATCATAATTGAAACGACCCAAAATAGTTACAATGTCCTTTAAAAGTAAAGATAAGTATGAGCGAATAAGAATAGTTTCACCCCAAGCACACCAAATTTTTGCCGAATTTACCTTTTGCAGATAGTTTTCTATTTGCCTTAAATTTTCGTGGTGATAATGAATATCAAAATTTGTGTGAAGATTCTTTGGATTTGTAGCTCTTTGCGCAAAATATTCAACATTAACCAACTATCATAATTATTTTTTTGCAAAAAACCTTTTACTTTTTTGTAATAGTTCTATCAAAAGTACTATCAGTAGCATAGCTTGGATTTACTCAATAATTATCAATGTCTTAGAGCCAATACTTCCAAGTATTGTTCTTGCGTTATTCTCATCAAATGTTTGATAATACATAGAATCCAGTTTTATAATTAGAATAAATCCGCAATCGGCCTTTTAAACATTAATTTTTTTAAGTGCCTCTGGGTCATTTTCTTGCTTTTCTAAAATCTCATCATCAGTTCCTAAAGAATTGAGTCTTCCAAAGTCTATTCCTTTTACATAAATTTCAATATCAGAATAATTATCTTTAATTTTTCCATTCTCATCGATGTATTTGCGTTCACTTTAATCGCCTTATTCTCTTTTCCCTCAATTAAAACATTAACATATTCAGAAAAACATTTGTATGTATCGCCAGATGTTTTAGTATAATCCCAAGTCGCTTTCTGATTATTCTGAGGTAATTTTATATAAATCATCGGTGGATTATAACTTTGTTGCTTATTCGTTACAAAAGGTGATGTGAAAATAGTTTTCGTAATTTTAATATCGGTGTTATTTATCTGAAGAACAAATGTTTGAATGCTTGTTGGTTTACTGTCAACCATTTTGCGATTAACAATTCGAAACTTTGAGATTTGTTTAAAAAACAAATTAATGTTTTGAACTTTTCAACTTTCTCACCAGTTGTTGAGCTTAATTTATAGTAGGTCGATTTATTATTGGGTGTTGTTGGTAAAAAATAATCTTTTATACTATTTTGACTATATACAAGGTTTACAGTCAAAATCACTGAAATTGTTAAAATTAGATTCTTCATAATTTAGATTTTAGTTTCACATTACCCATAACTTTGTATACCTGAACTCCCAATAAGCTCCATCCTTTTTCCCCCCTTCCTTTGTTGGTCCAGGTTTGGGGTAAATCCTTGTTTTGAGGTCCCTTATCTTTTCCTGTTTTTCCCGATCCCCTCAATCGTCCAGCAGCCTTCTGATCTTGTCCCAGCCTTTTTCCTGTGGACACCTATAGGAAGGCAGACATACCTCACCCCTCCAAATCTGGCCCGCTCTTCCCCCAAAATCTGTTAGAAAACCCCTCTCCCCCGCCGAAGACCCCGGCAGACGAGAACAAGATGCGAAAGGCACGTAGAAGCGCAACATCGGTTGTGGTTTAGCTTATGAAAAAAACCGGCAGCGCATGGCGCTTCGGTTTTGCTCCCCTAATGTAAGGTAAAAGGGCTAAAAGGCAAAGGAGTAGGGGCGAAAAAGGCAGCGGCACGTAAAAAAAGGAAGTCAAGGTCCGGTTTTACCACACCGTCTTGTGTCCAATAGCGGCGAGGACAGCGCTCACCTTGACCAAATCTGGATGGGTTACTTTCCTTTTATCATTTGATGAAGAGTAAAAGTCGTGAATCAGCTTTTCAAGCAAATGGTCTAATTCGATGCCATTTTTTGAATCCACGCCTTCACTCTTCTCCATTTCAATATGAACGGTAAGCCTTTCTTTAAAGGGATCCATATCCGTTCGTTGCCATTCATACGCATCAAATTCGGGATCGAATGCCACATCCGCGTCATCATACACGATTACTTCATCAGGCACCTCAATTCCGCCTTCCCCTAATTTAAAGGCTTCCAAAGCCTTGACTTTCGCCTCCTGGAAATCAATGGCGACTTTCAGCGTTTTCCCCTTTTCAGGAGTTTCAACGCCTCCGCAACTGAAATCTGCTTCCTATGCATTTCTTTCTTCTTTAGCTTAGGCAAGGTACTGTATCCGGTCTGGATCGTCAAATACGTTTGTTGCATCTTCTAACGTTAATCCGTGTTTCTTCTCGTTCGCCTTGTTCTTTTTTTTTCATCCCATTCGAAAAAGCGGCATCTGCCTTGGTTTTATGGTTTGGGAGGGGTTGATTAACGGTTAGTACATGCGGCGGGGCGGCGTTTAGCCGACATGCCCGTCATGTACGTTGTTATATTCATTATTCCCCCAATTCAAAAACTCCTAACCTTTTATTCCATTTTAATAATAGAGTTTTTCTTTCTTTCAAAAGTTTTTCAATCTGTTTATCGCTTAAACAGGTTCATCAAAGTTGATATAATCGTCGCAAATCTCAAGTTTCAACCTAATTGTTTGACCAAACTGTGGAAGTTCATATGCAATAGCATGGGAAGCATACTCACTGACAATTTTTGCGTTTGTAGAATCCGCATAAAAATGTTCAGTTAGAATTTGAGGTAATACCACTTGACTGACATCTACCCACTCCTCTTTTCCATACTTTAAAAAAAAGGTTTTTCTTTCCTCAGTATGAGCACAATCAAAAATCGGCACAGGCATAACCCGGTGAATGAATTACAATTAGGTCTTTTCCTTTAGAGTCCTTAAATAATGCCATTTGAAAAAGAGGTTCATCCTCAGAATCCAATGGTCTAAATGAAATATATCCGTTCCTTATATTCACAATTTTTTTATTAGAACAGGTGAAATCACAAATCCACTCATCTTTGATCAGTTCAAAATAGTCTTGTATATTCTTCACTTTTTCAAACACTTGCGAATATGATTTTACCATAAAAGTCAATAGGACCATTGTGAATAATATTCTTTTCATTTTTATTGAATATAACTATTGTATACCCGAAACTCCAAATAAGTACCCCCATCCTTTTTCCCCCTTACTTTGTTGGTCCAGGTTGCGGTAAATCCCTTATTTGCGCGGTCCCCTTATCTTTTTCCTGATTTTCCCGGTCCCCTCCGTCGTCCAGCGGGCTTCTGATCTTATCCCAGCCTTTTTTCTGTGGACGACACCAATGGGAAGACAGACAAACCTCACCCCCTCCAAATCTGGCCCACTCTTCCCCTCCAAAAATCTCAGAAAACCCTTCTCCCCGCCGAAGACCCCGGCGGACGATAACAAGATGTGAAGGGCACATAGAAGCGCAACATCGATTGTGGTTTAGCTTATGAAAAAACCGGCAGCGCTTGGCGCTTCGGTTTTGCTTCCCTAAGGTAAGGTAAAAGGGCTAAAAGTCAAAGAGGTAGGGCCCAAAAAGGCAGCGGCAGGCAAAAAAGGGAGGCAAGGTCCGGTTTTACCACACCGTTTTGTGCCCGATAGCGGCGAGGACCGCGCGCACCTTGACCAAATCCAGGGCAACCGGCGCTACGTCGCCCTGGGCAAGCTTTTTAAGCTCCTGCAGGTCGTCTGTCAACTGCCCCAGGGTGAAGTGCTCCGGAATGGCGTATGGGTTGTAGCGCTCGTCTTTGCCGATCGACCAATAGTAATCCGCCGGGTCCCTATCGATGAGGTCGCCTTTTTGGCTGCGGAGTTCCTCCAGCACCTTCATAAGGGCGGTCTCGATTTCATTGATATCCACGCGCAGCTTCATGTCAGTTGATTATTTTGATGATGTTGGAGTAAAAAGAAGAGACATACGCACAGGCTTCATTCTTTGTCTAAATTGTGTTCAATCCAAGATTTGATTTCGTCGAAGTCCAGTTTTCCCTCTGCAATCTTTATTACGAATTCGTATTTTTCCTTTTCTGAGGCTTTAATGTCAAAATTCGATTTGAGTAAAACAAGCCGCATCAAAATGTATCCTGTTCTCTTATTGCCATCTGAAAACGGATGATTTTTGACAATGCTTTCAATTATTGCCGCCGCCTTAGCTATTGGATCAGGATATAAGTTTTTACCGTCAAAAGTGGAATTTGGTCTTTGAATGGCAGACTCAAGGAGGTTCATATCTCTTACCCCATAACTTCCACCAAATTTATTAATCGTTAACTGGTGAATGACGAGGGCTTCTTTGAGCGTTATCATTCTGCCAATTTTTTAAGCAATTCAGCATCTTCTTCAAAGATTTTCTTTACCAAATTCGCCGTTTCCAATTGTTCAACTGTCGCCTTCTCAAGTTGACGCAAATATTCAAGAATTGGCTTCAACTGATTTTCAGGAAGTTTCAAGATTATCTGATTTATTTGGGTTCTTATTTGGCTTTCCATAATTATACTATTTTCTCAAATTTACGATTTTTTTGTGTTGTTATTCTTTTTCCCTACTTGTGTGTACCCATTGCCTTGCCGCCATTTCATGGCGTAGAAATCCCCATTGCCCCGGCCCTGTTGCATTCCCCGCACCCGGTCCGTCAATAACTCCTCAAAAAAGTCTCAGAAAACCCCCTCAATCCCGCCGAAGACCCCGGCAGAGGGTAACAAGATGCGAAGGACACGTAGCAGCGCAACATCGGTTGTGGTTTAGCTTATGAAAAAAACCGGCAGCAGTTGGCGCTACGGTTTGCTCCCCTAATGTAAGGGAAAAAGGGCAAAGCGTCAAAGAAGTACCTGCTGAAAAAGGCAGCGGCAAGCAAAAAAGGCAGGCAAGGTCCGGTTTTACCAAACCGTTTTGTGCCCGATAGCGGCGAGGACCGCGCCTACCTTGACCAAATCCAGCGCAACCGGCGCTTGCGTTGGTCTTTGCGGCTTGGGCAGCAAAGGCAGCGACGCATTGGTCTAGGGCATTTATCCCTTGATGATCTGGTTTGCCTTGTAGATGTCTACAATGAAATTCCCCAATATTTGCCCAATTTTGTCATTGTGCTCTTTCATCCACTGCCGAACTTCGTGATCCGTAATTTTTACTTTCACTGTCAGCCTGTTTTGATAAACTGTTCTCAAGATCTCGCTTGCCCTGCAGAAATAATGCTGGACGAAATGGATCTTTTGATTCCTTTTGTTTTCTTTATTTTGATTCTATTTTTTGATTTCACTTCCAGACCAATTCCTTGTTCTCGGTTCGTCATTGTATCCCCACTTACCTGTAAATGTGGAGCCTTCGCCAGAACACCTTCAAATGTAAATAAAAATGTTCCTTGTTTATTGGAATATGAGTTAGACCATGTACCCTCTAAAATACTGCCTCTTAATGTGCCCTGAAGAGTGCCTCGCCCTGATTCATATGTCCCCGTAATTTTATTCCCATTTATCATTAAGGTCAAACTCCCCAAAGTGGTGGTGTAATTAAAAGATGTTTCTGGTAAAGTTTCCCCCTGAGAATTAGCACCCACACTATTGAGCATATAATCCCTTAATCTGTCACGAAGAGAATTAGCCTCTGGATAGGCATGAGTAGTTGCAACCGCAATGGAAACATGAACTCCATTTCCACAAGAAACGCAAGATATTCCGGCTCGGACATTATAATTTGTTCCACTTACACTCCAGTTGTCTAACGATAATAAATTTGTAATACCAACTGATTTCAATGCGTTTTGGGCCGTTTCAAAACACTTCGACTTTGACATTGGCAAAGGGGTCTGACTAGCCCATCCAGGCATTTCAGGTGTTTGACCCTGAACCTGAATAATATTTACCAGAAAAAAAAGGAGGGCTACATTTTTAAATATTATTCTTGAAATTGAGCTCATAATAATCTGTTTTAATGGTTAGTTGATGAGAACGCTTGTGTACCCGAAACTCCGAATAAGTACCTCTGCAATATTTCCCCATTACCTCGTCTCTCCCAAATTGCGGCTATTTTTCATATCTCCCTGTTTTCTCCGCCCAAACACCCCAAATGAGCAGACACACCTCACCCTATCCAAATCTGGCCCGCTCTTCCCTCAAAAAAGTCTCAGAAAACCCCCTCACTCCCGCCAAAGACCCCGGCGGACGAGAACAAGATGCGAAGGACACGTAGCAGCGCAACATCGGTTGTGGTTTAGTATATGAAAAAACCAACGCGCTTAGCCTTTCGGTTTTGCTTCCCTAAGATAGGGAAAAAAGGGCAAAAAGTCAAAGGTAATATGGGCTCAAAAAGGCAGCAGGAGGCAAAAAGGGGGGCAAAGCCTCGGCTTTTGCCTCCCTGAAATCAATGGCGGCTCCTTCCAGCGTTTTTCCCCTCTTTCAGGAGTTCAACGCCTCCGTGTTTCTTCCCGTTCGCCTTATTCTTTTTCTCATCCCATTCAAAAAGCGGCAGTGGTCGTGGTTTTATGGGTTGGGGTGGGTAACGGTGCGTATATGCGTAGTGCGACCGACAGGGAGCATTATCGCATACACATTGTATACGGTTTGTTATTTATTGCACTGGCAATATTTTTTACCATTGTTGAAATCTAATTCCTACTTGATTATCTAAAATTGCGAATTCTTTTGCTCCCCAAGGTCTTTTTGTAACCTTGTTAAGATTGGGATGAAGTAGATGAGGATGAGAAGCCGATACAACGGCAAATACTTCTTCAATATTATTTGTTTCAAGCCTTAGCTCTGGGTAATGCGCTTTAGCTAATTGTTCGTCTTGAAATACCATAATTCTTATTCCATCCTTACCTAATACACAATACGGTTGTGATGCGCTTAAATCTTTGTGTTCAATTGTAAATTTCAAACAATCGACAAATAACTTAAGTCCTTCTGCAATGTCGGCATAGAACACACTTGGTACTAACTTTAAAAAATTCATATTCTCATATTTAAATATTAGACTTATTGTCTTAAAATTTTTTCTATTTTCTTGCCTTTAGCTAATTCGTCAATTATTTTGTCCAAATATCTCGCTTTTTTAGTTAATGGATTTTGAATTTTCTCAATTCTATACCCGCAGATTAAGCCTGTTATAAGTTCAGCATTCGGGTTTAATGTTGCTCTTTCAAAAAAAGTTTCAAAAGTTACTTTTTCGTCAATTAGCTCTTGAAGTTTGCTTTGGTCAAAACCTGTCAACCATTCTATAACTTGATACAATTCGTCCTTTGTTCGGCCCTTGCTTTCAACTTTTGTAATGTAATGAGGGAAAACGGAAGCAAAAGTCATTTTTGCAATTCGTTCATTATGTTTGTCTGTTTCTTTCATTGTTACTATTTTATTGTTTACAGTGTCGCTCTACAATGACGGCTACCTATGGTATTGACGAAACCCACCGAAGTAAAACCCGAAACGACATAAGTTTGCGCCTTCAATATAGCCCGATCCCCTCAAAGCGGCAAGTCGTCCAGCAACCTTCTGATCTTGTCCCAGCCTTTTTTCTGCGGATAACACCAAAATTGGGAAGACACGCCTAGCCCTCTCCAAATCTTGTCCGCTCTTCCCCCAAAAAAGTCTCAGAAAACCCTCTCCCCTCGCCAAAGAGCCCCGGCGGTTGCTAACTCTAGAACCCAGTTTATGCTAATTGCCCTGCATTTATTACAAAATTTGCTGGCTAAAATCGCCCTTTATTTATTACATAACTATATGCAGTTTGAACGAAAAGCGTACCGCCGCCTGCTGAACTGGATGCACAAACCCGATCGAAAACCGCTGATCATACGCGGGGCGCGGCAAGTCGGGAAATAATCGGGAACGCTGCGCTCCCTCCACCAGTTTATGGGCGCCTGCGATCACCCCTACGCCACCCCCATGCTGTCATGTCTGAAAATTCGAACTCGTACTTCAAATTTACAGACATGATATCAGGAGGCCTTCTGCCGGAACGCAACACCCGCTGCCCGTTACTCCACACCCGCCCTTGCCCCCAAACGCTTCGATCCGGGGGCAAAAACGATAAGACTTGTTGCGACGGGATCATCGCGGGCTTAAAATGGCTCTTTTCCGCCCACACTATGCCTTTTTTCGGTCACGTAGCTCGGCTATGCTCCCTCAAAAAGCCTTCGTGCGGACGGAAAATAGCTCATTTTTACCACCACGCTGACCCGTCGCAACAAGTCTATAGATGCCGTACAGCGCAAGGGGGTGGGCTGCTTTTATTTATTCTCCAATTTTTTAATTATTTCTCTCAACAAGTCATTATGCTCTCGTTTTAAGGAAATTATGGTATTCGCCCATGTATAAATCAAATAAAACAAACCTATTATTATCGCCAGATAGACAATAATCATCAGAATCGAAATGTAAGGAAAGAAGTCCATCATTTTTTAGTAAATTTTATAATTAGTAATCATACAACCTGAATACCATCGGGTAAATCGGCTACAGCCCCCAGGATTGAACTGGCGCCACTTCCCAGTTTCCTTTTTCTCGCCAAAAAAATTGAAAAAACACCTCTCCCGCCAGAGGACCCGGCGAGCGCAAACAAACAGGTGTCAGGATGCTTAGTTTCCATCGGTTGGGGCGGTTTAGCGTTTAGACACACGGAGGCTATGCGGTAGCGAATGCTTGCGCATAGCCTCTTTTAGTAGCCCTAAATATACGGGAAAGGAGGAGGAAAAGCAAGCGTTGAGGCGCAGGGGCATGGGATTTACCCGAACTCCTTTGCGGCGGGTATCGCTTAAGAAGCGTTTTTAAGCGATTGATGCCTCTTTCTGCGGATCAACCGCGCCACGCGGTCGTAGCTAAATTCTTGAGGGCCACGCCGTTGCTGAAGCCGGGGATTCGGTTTTTCATCTTTGTTTGTATAAAAAGGCGTTTTCTTTCAGCTGGAGGGCCTTTGGCAAAGGGCTTCCATTTTTTCATCATACTTTCCAAGATTTTCATTATACAGAAGACAGTAAACCGACGGATTTTTGTGCCGAAAATAAATTTCTAATCATTAAGTCATTTCCAAGATGCAACATTTAAAAGAAACTGTCCGGGCATTTTACGAAGAGTGCCTCACCGTTGGCGGCACAGCCAACCTCACCGAACGCCTCCAGGCGCTCCTCGCCGACGGCTTCGAATCGCGCAATGCGGCAGGCACGAAAAGCAAGGAAGCCCTCATCGCTCAAATTAACGGCTTCTGGAAACTCATGCCCGATATGCGCTGGGAAATCCAGGATATAGTGCAGGAAGGCAACCGCGTCGTGGTGCGCAGCCTGTTTTCCGCCTCGCCCAATGGCCATTTCATGGGCCTCGAACTTGACGGCTCGAAGTCCTTCAAAACGATGGCAATGGATATGCACACCGTCGAAAACGGGCAAATCCAGATGGTGTACCACGTCGAGGAGTGGAGTACGGCGATTGCACAGTTGAAATCTTAAATTTTATACATTCATTTCATCGGCGAAAATGAACGTTACCGCGTCAAGGTAAAGGATCCACCTATGGTCAGGTTCGCTTTGCTTAACCGGGGTGACCAAGGCTAGCCGAACCTGACACTGATTCTATTTGCATTGCTCCTCATTCTATACGGTCCGAATAAACAACAAAAATATGCCCACCAACTCGAATTACAGGCGCGACAAAATACCGATGTGGATAAATATCCTTTCCGGCATTGTTGTCCTCATCCTCGTTTTCAAAACCTATTCGGCCTTTGCCAATCCCTCCCTCGCCTACGGCGCCATTGAAGGCAACGTGCTTGCCAACCAAAAAGTGCTGTGGGAACTGGCAGGGAGAAACATTGCTATGATTGTAGCGACGGTACTGGCTTTGCGCTCGCAGAACGCTATGTTTCTCGCTTTCACCATGATGATCAATCTCGTTCGGGAAGGCTTCGATATGTTCATGGGCATCCGTTTTTCAGGCGGCGACATGGGGCAAATCATGCAGGCGGGATCGTTCTTGGTTTTCCTGATTCCGTACTTCATTGCATTGGGGAAATTGAGAAAACTGGCTGCATTGCCAGAATGAGTAAACATGCCATATTACCGTTGTTTCATCCTTATTGCAAGCTATTATTCCCGCCGCCCATTTACGTCCTGCCAACCGTGCATTGTCCCATTTCTGCTGCCACAGGCAATTTCCTGTTGGCAAATGAACTAATGGGGCGGTGCAGCGGCGCCGGGCAGCCAAAAACCGGAAGTACTCGAACTGGACACGCAGCCGGGTGACCTGGATCGGATGGAGGGGACGCCGAAGGAGATTTTGATAACGTATTCGTAAGCCCTATTTTTGCAAAAAAACGGTATGACACTAAGAAGCTTACTCGCAATTCTCGGAGCATCCGCCTGGGTCAGCATCAACGAGTTTTTGCGCAACCAAATCCTCTTAATGCCCAAGTGGGTGGCGCACTACCAATCCATGGGGCTGGAATTTCCAGCTGCGCCAGCCAATGGGGCCGTGTGGGGGGTGTGGTCGCTGGTATTCGCAGGGGTAATCTACGCTTTGCTGCAAAAATTCTCCTTGCGGCAAACCACTGCCCTGTCGTGGGTTGCAGGATTCGTGATGATGTGGCTGGTCGTCGGCAACATGGGCGTGCTGCCATTTGACGTGCTACCCTATGCAGTGCCCTGGAGCCTGTTGGAGTGTTTTGGGGCGGCATGGATTATTGGGAAGGTTGATTCCAAACCATGAAACCTGCTATCCATCGCTATGCCTTCAAGGAAGAGGCCAAAACCGGCTTCGAAATCATAGATTTGGGTGCGGTTTACGCTCGCCACAAAGCCAGGATGACCGTGCCACACCGCACCGATTTTTTCCATATCCTGTTGCTAAAAGGTGGAATTTCGAAGCATATAGTTGATTTTCAAGCCTTTGAAATACAGCCTGTTGTATTGCTTTTCATTAATAAGGATGCAGTCCACGCCTTTGAAAACGTGGAACAGGTGGAAGGCAAGGGCATTGTCTTTTTGGACAGTTTTTTTTGTAGTAGCGAGCAGGATGCGCAGTTTTTGCACAATTGTGCTTGTTTCAACAATTTTCGCGCCATGTCAAGACTAAACGTGACGGAGGATTGCACTGATTTGAAAACGGTATTCGCCCTGATGGACGAGGCTTTTCAAAAGCCGGACGAACAGCATCATATACCCTATTTGCGCAATTTGCTGCACAATTTCCTCATCCTTTCCGAGCGAATTTTGCGGCAGCAAAGCGATTTCCAATCACTGCCCGTTGGCATGGATATGGACTATTCGACTGCTTTTCGCAACTTGCTGAATATGCATTTTGCAGTCGAAAAAAGTGTCGGTTTTTATGCAACGCAACTCAATATCACCGAAAACCGCCTTTACCATGCAACGCAGCACATTTTGGGCAAAAGCCCTAAGCAAGTCATCAACGACCGCCTTGTGCTCGAAGCCAAGCGACTGCTGGTCAACTCCGCCAAACCCGTCAAGGAAATCAGCTTTGAACTCGGCTTCGGCGAGCCAACGAATTTCAATCAGTTTTTCAAGAAAAATGCAGGGTTGACGCCTGGGGAGTGGCGAACGGCAAATGGGTGGAATCCTGCGCCGAAAGCATCGTCCGCACCGTAGCCTTGGTGGCTTGCCCGAACTTTATAGGACCAATTCCTCCCTGGAATAACTCATGCCCGCTTCCCTTCTTTTTTGATGATTTGGTAGATAGGAGTTACTGACCGATCCTCCAGCCACCAAGGGTGTGGAATTTACCCACACTTCTGGACATTTAGGGCGAACCCCCAGTAACCGCCAAATTTATTTGGCGGTAGCATGGAAAAACGGAGTTCCGGCCAAATAAATTTGGCCATTACCCATGCGGCTGCCAGGCAAATGTTTTAAATGTCCAGTAGGGTGCGGAAAACCCTTCTTTCATGATCAAAATCTTTCCTTTGAGTCGTCCAGGTTCCAAATCTTACCTTCAAGTTCAAACTCCCTGAAAATTCGTTTGGCGTCTTCAACAGTCCACTTTGTCCACTCAGGGTTCAGATGGTTACCATACCACTTTTTTGAAAAAGCCCAGATTTTTTCAATGGGCTGAATATCTCCTTTCTCAATATGGTGTCTTTTGGTCCAACTGTTTATTTGTTCTTCATTTTCAAATACCAGCATATTGCTACACGTGTAAATGACGTTGTCCCAAGCATTTTTCATTGGTATTGGAAAGTGAATGAAGTAATTCTTTTCTTGAATTTCTCCCTTTACTATATGGATTTCAATTTGTTTTGTTTCTGCGCCGATGGTGGTGGTTATCTTCACCTCTTCGTTGAGCAGTGCGGCTACTCCTAATGAACACCAAGCACAATTTCCCCACCATTGTCCTTTTTTTGTCTGCACAAAAAAATTTGTCGGGGCTAATGAAAATGGGTGTATCACCCAAATTTTTGGTTCATTTGGGTGCAACACAACTCCGTGATCGTTTTGAAGGTCATAAAGTCCCTTAATAACTTCTTCTTTGCCGGCTTTCAAAGCACCTGCAAGGTCGTCAATAGTTGGTGCGAAACCGTTATCAATAATCCCTTTGATTATGTGATAATGAAGATTGGAATTTGTTACCATTTTTTGTCTTGTTTGCCGGTTTTTTACGCTTTCCGGATTTGGGGTATATACCGACTGAAAGTTTTTGCAACCACTTTTTCGTTGGCATAATTATTAAATCATGTAAATTAGTCTAGCCGCTAAAGTCCAGTTTAATTCTTCAATTCTAATTGGCAATGATGCTTTAAAATTAAATCCAACCTTTTTTGTAAAATTATATGTTGTCCCGGCTTGTAATAGTAAGGCTTCCTTATTTTCATAAACAATTTGGTCATTAACATTTTCTTTGTCAATGGTTTCAACATTATAATTTAGCAACCTGGTATATGCCAGTCCAATATTCAAGTTCCAGTCGTGAAATTTGTCTCTTTGAACCACGCCGATAAGCCAGTCAATATGAACTGGTACTTCAACATGATTTAACCAGACTTTTCCATACTGGAGAGCTGGATAATATTCCGGCAAAATATATTCTCCATTTTGGCTAAATAAAATTTCCATTCCTAATTGAGCATGTTTACTGAGTTTTGCAGTTCCAATAATACCAGTATTTGGCCCGAAGTAATCCATAACTCCATTCCCTTCTAGTTCTGAGAAATTTAAGCCGGCAATAAATCCTGCATTAAATTTTGATGTTTGCGCACTGGAGTCTATGAAAATAAAAATAAATAACGTAATAATTGCAAAGAAATGGTTAATCTTGTTAAACATAGCTGTTCATATTGATTCAAAACAAAATAGCGCTTACATTGGCGGCAGGCATCGCTTGCAGAAGCACATTTATCTGCCAGTTATTCGGATTCGAATCCCCGATGCCGCCTTTATCCTGCTTACCTATTATACGCCGGCAGCCCCACCTTGCGCATCACCACGACGGCGTCGAACCGCTTTCGGGGCAGGAAGCGAATCCGCCCTCCGTTTTCGACTTCGTAGCCGTGCACCGGGGCCGACAGCCATGCGCACGCGTTGGGGCGGGGCGCCAGGTCCAAAAAGGTGATGGGGTACACGCCTGCGAGCGTTTCGATGTCGTTT
Organism: Haliscomenobacter sp.; assembly: GCA_016713275.1. Lineage (GTDB taxonomy): Bacteria > Bacteroidota > Bacteroidia > Chitinophagales > Saprospiraceae > JADJPL01. Next base: position 708,443 of record JADJPL010000001.1, on the reverse strand, counting down.
GGCTGATCGTTAAAAAAGGGCTTGTTGGTTTTCGTCCACCACTCGTAGGTTTCGCCCTCACGGGCGAACAGCCCGATATGGAAGGCGGAGTCTTTAAACGTTTCCTGGACGTACTGGCCCATCCATTTGAACGGGTTCCCCTCCGGGCTGGTTTTGCCGATATGGCCGTTGTGGGCCCAGATGATCAGTTTTTTCCCCGGATAGATTTTCTGCATGAGCCAGGACAGGTTGTCGGCCATCAGGCTGTCGCGCCGGGCCGAGGGATCTTCGGTGTTCCAATCCAGAGACACGCTTTCCCGTAGGTTGATCAGCGCCCGCTCAACAAAGGCGAAGCCGGTATCCGTCAGGCTGCGCTCCGCCTGGATCGGCGCCCGGTTGGTCCGAACGGCGTTCAGGGCAAAAGAAACCGCTGTTTGGATCGTGTCCGCGAGCCGGAACAAAGGCGCCCGGTCGGGCTGCCACAGCAGGGACGGGATTTGGTAATACTTCCCGACCGCGTTCATCACGCTGTCGGCCTCCAGGGGGGCGTACTGCCTCAGCAACTCCCAGACCAGGTTCAGGGAAGCGCCGAAATTCTGGGAGTCGAACCCGCAGTACCGGAGCGGATCAGGGCCGGCCGCCGTCGCTTTGATGTAGTCAAACAGCGGGTTGATCTCCGCGCACTGGAAGTTGCCAAACACGGTGTTGTTTCGAAGCGCCACGGCGGAGATGGTGTCGGCCTTTCGGTACTCCAGGTACACATCCCCGATTCCGCTCTCGATGGCCAGCACCTCAAAACCGCATTCCGCATGCAGGAATTTCACCAGCCTCGACTTCAGCGAATAATACTCGCCGATGCCGTGGGAGCTCTCCCCGAGGAGCACGACTTTTTTGTCGTTCAGTATCCGTTTCAAAAACGCCAGGTCCGAATAATCGTCCGACGTGGCAGAAGCGATCGCATGCCCGCCCGCCTTTAAACAAACGGTGTCTATCCCCTGCGGAAGCTGAGCCCAGGATGGACGGAATAGAAGAGCGGAACATAGCAGCAGCATAATCCATTTAGTGCGCATACAGGAGAAGGGTTTCGGGTGAATAAAGGGGTTACTCTTGGTTTCTTAACGCCCGGAAGGGCAAAAAATTACCCCGGAGGTTGAATGGGGAACGCTGCGCTCCCTCCCCCCCCGTTCATGGGCGCCTGCGATCACCCCTACGCCATCCGTATGCTGGCCACCCGTTTTTCGTCGTCCCCGCGCAAACGGCCAACGGAAAACCCTTCTTCCTGATGACTCCGCGCCAAAATCTTCTGCTGCCTGTTGCCGGCGCAAATCTACCTTCAAGTTCAAACTCCCTGAAAATTCGTTTGGCGTCTTCAACAGTCCACTTTGTCCACTCAGGGTTCAAATGGTTGCCATACCACTTTTTTGAAAAAGCCCACTGTTTTTATTTCACCCAGGGTTCTTTTTCAATTGCATTCATGAATTTCTCCCCATCATAAAGGCTTATTCCTTGCCATGTGCCAAACCAAACCTGCTGTTTGTTATCCTCGAAAATACTTTGGACCCCGTTGGTAGTTAATCCGTTTTCGGTGGTGAATTGGGTGAAATCTGTCCCGTCGTATCGGTACACCCCTTTGTTTTCAACCGAAAACCAAATATTGCCTTTACTATCTTCAAATAAATTTCCTATTTCTACCCCGTCAATTACTCCCTCTTTGGTAAAATTGGTATACGTCTTGCCATCAAATTTACTTATGCCTCCATAAAATGTTCCAATCCAAATATTTCCATGCTTGTCCTCCAGGATATCCGCAGCATTATTGTCCGTAAGTCCATTCTTATCGGTTAAATGCGTAAATTCCCCTTTATGGTATTTGAAAATGCCATTTCCATCGGTAACAAGCCAAATGGTTCCATTTTTGTCTTCTATAATTTTAAAAACCAATTGATCAGACAGCATGTGCTGCGGATTTGCGACCATTGAATCCGGCAACAAAAAAGGCATAAACTTTTTTCCATCAAAACGACCAACGCCTTCAATCGTTCCAACCCAAATTAGCCCGCTTTTGTCAATGGTTAACCCCCAAATTTCTCCATTTTGCAATCCTTCTTTTTCTGAAAATGTTGTAAACTTCTCTCCATCGTATTTAAGAAGTCCATCGGAAGTTCCAAACCATACATTACCTGCTTTATCTTCCACGATTTCTCTAACAGCCAAATATGGGGATATTCCTTCGACTGAAACGGTTTCAAGTGTTTGCCCATCGTAGCGGATAATCCCATTTCCATTTGTTCCAAACCAATAGTTTCCTTTTGTATCTTGATACATAGCCCGGACGAACTCGCGCACCATTCCATTTAAATTGGTGTGAATTTGCGGAAACACGGTATTTTGCTTCAAGGCAGGTGTTTGGTTCTTGGGGGCGTTTTCCTTCTTTTCTACCTGTTCATTTACTTGTCCATAGCAAGAAGTAAGATGAAGTGCGATAAACACAAAAGTTAGCATTTTTGACGAAAGGGGCTTTTGGCTTTTCATTTCTATCATAATTTTATTTTTTCAAGGTTGGCGCCGGTTGTATGCTCCATGTTGTGTACGGCACATGGAGCGCTAATTCCCTGTCGCGGGCAAAATAGACGAAATGCTGGATGCTGTCTTTTTTGATTGGGCAGGCAGCGTATAGATAGTTTTTATACGTGTCTGCATACCTTTCCGAATAGCGTTTTTCCTGGGCTTTTATGCTTGCGCAGCATGCGCAAAGCAAAAAAAGAAGCATAAGGGCATTGGACTTTTTATACATGAAGCGCATACTTGTTTTTTAGTATCCCGCACAGGCCTTTTTAGTTTAAATTTCTATATTCTATCGGTGTCTGGCCCGTCTTTTGTTTGAAGAGTTTGCTAAAATATTGCGGATACTCAAACCCTAAAGCATAAGCAACTTCACTTACCGAATGGTCGGTATTCAGCAGAATGTTTTTGCTTCTTCAATCAGGTAATAATGAATGTGCTCTTGCGCATGCATACCTGTTTCTTTTTTCAACAGGTCGCTTAAGTAACTGGCCGATAAGTGCACCTGTTCTGCTAAATATTTCACGGTCGGCAAACCCGTTTCTTTTACCTTGCCCGTTTGGAAGTAGGTTTTTAATAATTTCTCCACTTTCGAAACGGTGTTGGAATTGATGGTTGTCCGGGTAATAAATTGCCTTCCATAATACCTCAAGCAATAATTCAGCAACAACTCAATATTGGTCACAATTAATTTTTGGCTGTGATTGTCTATATTCTCTTGTAATTCGGTTTCAATTTTTTGAACACAATCGTACAAGGTTTGCTTTTCCTTGTCGGACAAATGCAATGCTTCAGAAGTTTCATAAGAAAAAAACGTGTACTCCGTCATTTTGTCCCCTAAGGACGTGCCTCGAAGCAAGTCGGGGTGAAAAAACAAACCCCAACCCATCATATTATCCTTCTTTTCAATTTCATTGTCCATCGTCAGCACTTGCTTTGGCGCAATGCAGATTAAACTCCCTTCCTGAAAATCGTAAGCTTGCCTTCCATACCTAAGAAGGTTCGTGCAATAATTTTTAAACATGATGGAATAAAAGTCGGCACTGATTCTTGTCCCTTCTGCTAGGTGTTCATCTACTTTACTAAAATCAACAACAGCAACCAAAGGATGCTTCGTTGGACAACGCACGAAGTTGTTAATGTCAGAAATGCTTTTTAACTGAATAATAGGTTTCATATTATATCTGGCTCATAACTATTTTATCAAATAATCTATCCCCCAAATAGACCCTCATCCAAACCATAGGTTTTGCCCAAAGACCAACCCGGTACCTGGTTGAAGGTTTTTTCGAATTTACAATTTTACTTATCGTTTTTGAAACTACGGCCACCTTTGAGCCTTGCCCGCGGTCGTACATTTTCCTGGTTGCAGCTACCAGTTTGTTGGTTAGTGCAGCATAAGCACCTGTTGAAGAAAATTGGTTCAGGTTTTGCAGCATAACATCGCCAAACTCAGTTACAATAATTCCTGGTTCCAGGACAACGACATGTATATTAAACGGTTTGAGTTCCAACCTTAAACAATCGCTAAATCCTTCAACGGCATGTTTGCTGGCATGATACCAAGCTCCCATAGGCGTATACATTTTGCCACCCATTGAAGACGTGTTGATAATGGTACCTGCATTTGCTTCGCGCATATAGGGTACTACTTTTTGGGTGATAGCTGCTAATCCAAATACATTTACCTCAAATTGCCGTCTGGCTTCTTCCACCGGAATGTCTTCAACAGCGCCATACAGTCCGTAACCTGCATTGTTCCAAAGTACATCAATTTTTCCTTCTTTTTGGAGAATGGTATCAACCACATGTTGAATGTCGCTTTCTTTGGTTACATCCATTTGGATAGGGTATCCGCCCAAATCTTTAAGGTCTTGCATTTGGTCTATGCGTCTTGCGACAGAATAAACGGTGTGCCCTTGCTGAAGGAGTTCTTTTGCGGTTTCTTTACCCATTCCCGAACTGGCGCCTGTGATTAAAATTACTTTTTTGCTCATTTTTTTGATCTTTAAAGGTACAGGGCAAAGGTCCGCCGAATAAGCAGTTATCTGTTAATACGAATTCGAGGTTGTTGTATACTTTTTATCGCCAGGACGGCGTCAAACCGCTTTCGGGGCAAGAAGCAGCAGACTTGTTGCCTGCTGTTTTTCCTAATTTCCCATGATCCAATCTATCATCATCCCTATCCCAATGGCTGTCAGAGAAAACGAGATCATTCCAATCACATAGGCAATAAATGCTTTAAAATAGCTGATGGGGTTTCGCTTGTCAAAAAACTGCCCGACGGCATACGTCGTATAGACAAACCCAACGACTACTGCCGCCTGCATCAAGTAAACATGCGTCAATCCTGAGCGACGCCAAACACCGAATAAATCAACATGCCCATGCCCATCACAAAGCAAAGGAGTATTAAAATTTCAAAAAAGTTGAATAGCTGTTTTCGGAAAGCAACTTACCCAAATTCCAATAAACAAAGCCATTATAATATTTGCATAGCCATAATTTTCCTGTACCCACTTGGAAATCGCAAGCGTCGGAGCCTTTTTGTCTGAGAATGTCACATAATGATCTTCAGAATTGAAAAACGTTGTTCAAAATGGAATAAGCCAACGACGCTACAATTAGGAAAACTATTGGTTTAACCAGTCGGTTTCTATCTTCATCTATAAAACCTTTTATGCTTCCCCCCGGATCGACAACCAATGCGCGTATAGTAAACAGAAACCCTTTTTCCAGGCTCAACGAACCACGAATTTCCTGGAGTATATACTGGCCGTCAATTTTTTTCAACGATTTGGGATGTCCACAACCTGGACAGTAATTTAGGGTTATTTCTGTTTTGCAGTTTTTACAAATCTCTGCCATGCCCTATTTCAGATTTCGTTCTTTCAATAGTTTTTCAGGGTTCATTTTTTCGGCTTTTTCAATAGCCTGTAAATAAAATACAAAGGAATTAGCGTAAGCAAACCCCAGGTATTTTTAACAGCGCTGTAAATGACGATGCCAACCATAAACCCTATTAACCCGGCATGAAGGATGGAAGATGCTTTCCTTTTTTTTGCTTCTTCCAACAATTCCGGGTCTGTTGGTTCCGATCGTTCTTTCCGGTTCATTTGCAGTAATTTTTTTATCCAGCTTGTTCGGGTAACCAGGGCCGTCTGCTTTTCACAACCGCTTCAAGGCCTGTTTAAAGTCCTTGATTAAATCCTCCGCAGCTTCGATGCCAACCGATATCCTCAATAAATTATCGGGCGTTGCCGAATCAGGCCCTTCAGTAGATTTCCGATGTTCAATTAAACTCTCTACGCCGCCCAGGCTGGTGGCGTGGGTGAATAATTGCAACAGGGAGCACAATTTTAAGGCGTTCTCTCTGCCGCCTTTCACCAAAACAGACAGCATACCGCCGTATCCTCCTTTCATTTGTCTGGAAGCAATGGCATGTTGCGGATGAGAAGGCAGCCCAGGGTACAAAACGCGTTCTATTTTGGGTTCTTTCTCCAGGAACCTGGCCAATTTCATCGCATTGGCGGAGTGAATGGCCATTCTTGCCGTAAAGGTGGTCAGGCTGCGGCACAACAACCAGCAATCAAATGGGGAAGGCACAGCGCCCCCATAACACTGCACTTTTTTAATGAATGCCGTTTTTTCGTTGTTTTCTTTAAAAACCAACGCGCCGCCTAAAATATCGCTATGGCCTCCGAAATATTTCGTCGTGGAGTGCAACACGATATCTACACCCAAATCCAGGGGCCTTGTGTAAAACGGAGTGGCCCAGGTATTATCCGCCACGGTTATACAGCCATACTCCCTGGCTATTTCCACAATGGCTTCTATATCGGTTACTTTGATCGAAGGATTGGAGGGCGATTCCATCCAAAAGCTTGGTATTCGGCTGGATCGCCTGCCTCAAATCGCCGGGATTGGTAAAATCTGCCAGCGTATAACTCAGGCCGAACCCGGCATACAGCGTATGGACAATCGTGCGCATCGAGAAGTAGGTATCATCGGCCATCACAATATGGTCGCCCGACTTCAAACTTTGGAAAATGGCCGTTGCCGCCGCCAGTCCGGACGCAAAACTGATACAGGCTGCGCCGCCTTCCATTTCGGCTATTTTATGCTCAAGGGCATTTTTATTGGGGTTGTCGTAGCGGGAATAGAGGTAGCCCTGGGGCATGGTGAGCTGGTCTTCGTTTCGCTCAAAGGTAGTCGCCATAATTAATGGCGACATGACCGCTCCGCTGGGGTCTTTGATGTTATGCCGGTGAATGAGGGCTGTGGATAATTTCATGCGTTTTAGATTTGTTCGGTTTCCTGACATCCTGGTTTATTTCCTTTTTCCCTACGGATTGGTCCTTTCGATTTCCGGCGCGGATTGTTCGAGGATTTTAAAGGCGCTCCTTTAGTTGTTTTCGTCCTGAAATTAAATGCAATGCAAGTGTCTGATTCTTCTCCAAATTTAGAGAAAATTTTCATTCAGAGCCTGCCTCAACAGGCCCATCTTCGCGTCATGTGTACGCAACCAGGACAGCGCCAGCGCTCCCTTAGCTGGATCGTGAGCAACCGGCTACATTACTGGACATTGTAAAACTAGACCTTCCAGGTTTCGGAAATCTGAAAGGTCTGGGCGCCAGGAAAACGAAAATCTCCGGTAGTGTAGCAACCGGCACTGCATCATTCTTGGGCAAGCTTTTTATCCTGTATTCCGGCAATTTTTTCCTTTAGCCTGTCCGCCAGGTAATACGCCATTGGCACCAAAAATACGGTCAAGATGAGGGAGGAAAGCAAGCCGCCGATGATGACCCATGCCAATCCATTTTTCCATTCGCTGGCTGTTCCTTTTCCCAAAGCAATCGGCAGCATCCCGACAGCCATGGCAACCGTGGTCATCAAAATCGGACGCATCCGCTCCTTGCCCGCTTCTATCAATGCCTCCCGGTATCGCATTCCTCCGGCTTTGAGTTGGTTGGTGAAATCCACAATCAAAATCGCATTTTTAGTTACTAACCCCATGAGCATAATCAAACCCAGCAGGGCGAACAGGCTCAGGTTGCTGAGGGATAGATTCAGCGCTAAAAAGCCCCGATCGCCGCGACGGGAATGGAGAACAGCGCGACGAAGGGATACACAAAACTGTCGTACAAAGCGACCATAATCAGGTAAATCAACAAAAAGGGAAATCGCAAAACGCTCCCCAATGCGCCAAAGCTATCATTCTGCCGCTTAATATCGCTGCCCCAGGCGAGATTTATGCCTTCGGGCAACGGGTTTTCCTTTAAATAGGCAACCACCTCATCGGCTACTGTTCCAGAAGGCCTGCCCAATGCGTCGGCGGTGAGGGTAATGGCAGGCTGCCGGTCTTTTCGCTCCAACAACGAAGGCGTGCGGTCTTTTGCGACCTTTGCAAACTGAGCCACTTGTACAGGAACTCCCATTGGATTGAGGATGTTTAACCGATTGACATCTTCAAAATTACGGCGGTCAAAATCCGCCAGCCAAATCCGGATAGGGTACTCTGTGCCGCTTTCCGTCAAGCGGGCATCGTCATTTCCGGTAAAAGCGACGCGCAGGTTCTGCCCGATATATGCGGTGTTTAACCCCAATCGCTGCATGCGGTCTTTATCGGGCAAAATCTGGTATTCCGGGCTGCCTTCCTCAACCGACAATTGCACGTTATCGGCTCCGGGAACGCGCTGTACCACCTCTTTAAGCATCTTGCCTGTTTGCATGACGAGGTTGAGATCGCTGCCGCTCAACGTCATTTCCACCCGGCGCGGAACGGGGCACCAAACCCAATGTTGCCATGGAAAAACGGATATCGGGATGTTGTTTTTGCAAACCGCTCCGAAGGCGTATCATGAAGTCTTCCGTTCTCAAATTTTGCAGTTCTTTTTTGTCTTTCAACTGCACCGTAAATTCGGTTTTATAAGATACGCCAACCCCCAAACTACCAATTCCCGTAGCCGGTCCGCCCACGTTGCTGAACAGGGTTTTCACCTCGGGTTGCGCCAAAATGTAGGCCTCAATATCCTTTGAAACGGCATCGTTGCGTTCGAGGGAAGCGCTTTTGTCAAACTCCAGAGCAAAACGAAACTTGCCCTGATCGCCTGTGGAAATCAGTTCCTTGCCGATGATGCCCTGTTTCATCACGCCCAGCGTCATGGCAAAAAGCAAAAGCACCATGGCTGAAAAAATCAATTTGTGGCTCAGCACCCAATCCAATTGCCTGCCATACCATTCGATGAAACGGTGTAATGCGTTTTCAAAGCCAATCAAAAAGCGGTTAAAAAGGTTAACCGGCTGTAAGTCTTCTTTTTTGCCAATGCGGGATGCGAGCCACGGGGTGAGCGTAAACCCGACCAATAAACTGGTTAATGTGGACGTGATGACTACGATCGAAAATTGTTTCAACATATCCGCTACAAACACCTGCAGGAATAAAATCGGCAAAAATACGACAACGTCCACCAGCGTAATGGACAATGCCGAAAATCCGATTTCCATGCGCCCATCAAAGGCAGCTTTCCGTTTTTCTTTGCCCATGTCGAGGTGGCGCTGAATATTTTCCAGTACCACCACGGCATCGTCTACGAGGATTCCGATAATCAGCGACATAGCCAAAAGCGTCATCAGATTGAGCGTGTAATTCAGAATCCACATGACTGCAAAGGCCGTGACTAAAGAGGTTGGAATCGCAACCAATACAATAAGCGAATTTCGGAAACTATGCAAAAACAAAAGCATCACCAACGACACCAGAATAACCGCCAAAATCAAATCCAAAACTACGCTGTCTACCGCAGCAATGGTGTTGTCGGTGCTGTCGTCCGCAATAGTAAACTTGACTCCCTGCCGGGTATTTTGCTCTTCAATGGTTTCAAATACGCTGCGCACGGCTTTCGATACATTCACGGCATTGGCATCGCCTTGTTTTTTAAGCAAAAGCCCAATCCCATTTTTACCGTTGAACCGGCTCACCGAACTCACTTCCCGAATACCGTCCACTACTTCCGCCACGTCTTTCAAGTAGACCGGACTATTGGGCGAGGGCATAGCGATTTGCACGCTGCGCAACTGGTCGAGCGTGTTGAACTTGCCCACCAATCGCACCGAATTGGTTTCGGTATCTGTTTGCACATTTCCGGCGGGCAGGTCCAAACCGGCGCGGTTGACGGCATCCACTACCTGAAGCAGGGAAATCCGGTAGTATTTCAGTTTTTCCTGGTTGACCTTTACTTGTATTTCCCGCTCTTCGCCGCCCAGCATCGTGATTTCCGCTACGCCTTTCAGTTGCTGAATTTGGGGCAAATACTCGTCCTTCATTTTTTGGTAAAAAACGGGGGCCGGCAAATTGCTGGTAGCACTCACCGACATAATCGGCAAGTCATTTGGGTGTACCTTGGTCATTACGGGGCTTAAAATATCAGCGGGCAAATCCTTGCGGATATTGTCAATGTACCGCTGGGCATCCTGCATGGCCTGGTCGAGGTCGGTACCGTAATTCAGATTGGCAATGATGACCGATGCATTGGGTAAAGACTTGGAGACTAAATAGTCTACCCCTTCCAGATTAGATAAAGCGTCCTCCATTTTTCGCGAAACGGAGGTTTCGACTTCATCGGGCGTGGCGCCCGGGTAGCCCGTGCGCACAACGACAACCTGCTGGTTGAAATCAGGCATCAGTTCGTAACTCAGATTGTTGAATCCGATGATACCAAGCAACGCAAAAATGCTGAATAATACGATAATCAGCGACGGGCGATTGATTGAGATTTCCGTGATGTTCATGCCTGTTTAGTTTTTCGCGTTTAATTCGGTTTTCCCAAACATACCCGCACGAAGCGCATGATTTGAAAAGTTATTGACGGTGAACTGCACCGGAAAACTATTGCCCGCATTGGCTTTACTTGCTATCAGACTGACCTTGCCCACGATTTTTTTATCGGGAAAAACATCGGCCACGATTTCATGGGATTGTCCGGTTTTAAAATATTTCAAATCGTTTTCAGCTACGTTTATCGTAAATTTCAGCCGTTCTATGTCGAGCAGGTGTACCAGCGGTACCCCGGGCGCAGCAAAGCCGCCCACTTCATTCAATTTAGCAACAACAACGCCGCCGAACGGGGCCTTAATCGTAGTTTTATCTATTTGCTCCTGAATAGCCGCCCGCTGTACCTGGGCAGATTTCAAACCCAGTTGGGCTTTTTCCAACTGAACGCCCTGCACCGCATCTGCTTTTGCCAAAATGGAATAGCGGTTCACATCGGCAGTCAGGCCCTCGATTTGAACCTCCACGGATTGTAATTGCAATTGCAAAAGCGCATGGTCCAACTGCACAAGGGGTTGTCCTTTAGTCACGATACTGCCCGCATCTACCGAAATATGATTGATCCTGCCTTGTATTTCAGCGCTGATTTTTGTTTCTCGGAAAGGTTCAAACGTGCCTGTAAAAACAAGGTCTTCCGCATAGTCCGGCCCCGTTCCGGAAAGAACGCTATCCGCCAAAACGGGGGAATCCGCAGGGTTAAAATGGAAAACCCGCTCGCTGGCCAGGGCCTTGTTCTTCTTCAGCTTCAGCGCAATGCCGCCAAAATGCCTATCAAAATGACGGCGGATATCAAATAGGATATTTTCTGTTTCATTATCTGATTTTTAATGAGCCAGACGCTCTTTTCCATTCTAAATCGGCTTTCAAATATTCAACGAGCGCATTGAGATCGTTGGCTTGCGCCTCTCGCAGCGCATTATCCGCCAGGATAATATCGGCAAGGGTTGCCGTTCCCTGCTGGTGTTGTGCCAGCGTTTGCCGATAAACCGAATCAGCAAGTTCTATTTGTTTCTGCATGGTGGAAATATTCGCCTGCGCCACGCCCCTTTGCAGAATAGCATTAGCTAATTGAAGGTCGCTTTGTGCCTGCAACTGTTCGGTTTGAAGGCGGTTCCCAACGATTTCCACTTCTTTTTGCGCAATTCTAAGCCGGGTGGTTTTGTTCCAGATTGGATAAGCCGCCTGTACGCCAATGAATCCGATGGGAAATACTTTGACGAATGGGTCGGGCTGTTCGAAATACCCGAAACTCGTCAAGCCATAATTGGCAACTATAGATACCGTGGGCAATTTGGATTTGTTTAGCAGGTCCAGTTCATTGTCCAGCAAGCGGTCGCGAATCTGGGCTATGCGAATATCCACCGATGGCGAAACCGGATAGCTCCCGCTGCTCTGCGTTTCTGTTTCGTTTGGAATGGACAAAGGCGTATTCAAATCTCTGCCCATGAAAAAATTCAACCCGTTGAAAACCTGCGCCAATTTCCCTTCCAGTTGATTGCGCTGGGATTGCAATTGCACCTTTTGCAATTCGATTTTGCCTATGTCGGTTCCTTTCGCCAAGCCCTGCTGCCGGAGCAACTGCATGGTAGAGAGCAGGCGGCCCGCATTGGCCAAATTGCTGTCTGCAAAAAGTATCTGATGCTGCAAAATCCGGGCGTTATAGTACAGGTTCGTCACCTCAAAAATGACCTGTTCTTCGGTTTTTTCGACCTGCAAACCGCCAATTTCTGCAGCTATCTCAGCCCCTTTGATGCCTGCCTGTATCGGTGGATTGTATAACGGCAACGCCAGTTGCACGCTTGCTCCGAGGTTGTGGGGCACGCCAAACTGCGCTTCTTTGTATTGTCCTTCCGGGCCGTTGAATACCGACAGCGGCATGAGTTGGTAGGGCAGGTTGGTAAAAAACTTATAGTCCGCAGATGCCGTTACCTTTGGTAGAAGGTTCGATGTTGCTTCCTGTTTTCGCAGTTGCCCCAATTGCAGGTTGTTCCTGGCGGCTTGCAGGTTTTTATTATTGGTCAAAGCGATTTCGACACATTCCTGTAGGGTCATGGTTTGGGAATGCAGAGTAGCCGGAGGTAAGCCGGCCGCCAGCAACCACAGGGAAACACCAAATTTGTGAATATTCACCAACTTCATTGAAAGTTTTTTTTACTTAATCAACAGCAACTGACTCTCCAGTATGCCCTTCGCCCAATGCACCACAAACGGCTCGATACGAATAAAATCGCCGGGGCCGAGTGTTTGACTAAGCCCGTTTTCGTTTTCAAAAACCACCTCGCCGGTAATACAAACCAGAAGTGCCTGCACTTTGGTTACGTGTTCCTTGAAAAGGGCGCCTTCCATAATTTGCATCGCCGTAACGTTTCCTTCGGAGGTTTTAAAAAGTGATTTTGCATGCACATCGCTCTGGACATCGTGTAACTCGCGTAGGTTCATTGAAAATAGTTTTGATAGGTCTTAAATGACTGTTCGAGTTCCTCAACAATAGATGCCGCTTGCTTGGGGTCTTTTTCTTCCGACAAATTTTCAATAAGCGCCATGTGCGGATGCAGCCACTGGTGCAATACATCATGGCTTTTGCCTTTCATGGTGCAACTCTTGATTAATTGGTCGTTCTGGACTTTCAGGTCTGCCGCCAGTTTTTCGTAGTCGGCCCCTTTTTGGGTCAAATAGTCGTTCAGGATTCTTTCGCTTTGCTCGAGGTGCGGTTTCATTTCCGCATTGACCACCCATTTTTGCCCGTTATTCAAGGATAACTCGCCCTCCGAAGTAGAATTGCACGCCGCTAAAAACAGGGCGCTCCCAAAAGAAAAAATCAATTTTTTCATGCCAGAATGATTTTTAAAATGTTTGACATTAAATATTTCCCCCTTTCGAAAATGTCGAATTGAAAATTCGCCACCCGCCATTTAAACATCTGCAAGCGAAATGCGCCCATAATGATATGCATCAGTTCCTCAGTCGGTATGGCGTTGGTAAAATAGCCCTGATGCTGCCCTTCCATGATTACGGGCATCAGATGCTTCATATTTACCTGCATGATGCGAAAAATGGCAGTGTTGATTTTTTGGCTCGCTTCCATCAGCCCATCGGAAAAAACAGCGACCACAAAGTGCGGGTTTTTAGCAAAATACGCGAACTGGTCGTTGAAAATTGCCTCAGCGCTTCCCTCGGATTTTTTTGATGGGAAAGAACCCTCCCCAACCTTTCCTCCATATTCTCCGCTAAAAAATCGAGCATTGCAATAATAATAGCTTCTTTGCTATCAAAATGGCGGTAAATGGCGCTTTCCGCAAAGCCCATCTCTTTGGCCAAATTCTTGATAGTCAAGCCGCTTACCCCAGCGGAGGAAAGTATTTTCCCCGTCGCCTGGATGATTTCAAATTGCCTGTCAGAAATTAGGGATGCCTGCATCTTTAGCTGGTTTTTATGCGAAAAAAAGCAATACCAAGCCATACAACCGAACTCGTCATAGCGATTGCGCCAATGAGTACAAGAGCAGGCGGCAAACCTAAATACACTTCGGACAAAATGCCGATGGGCATCAGAAGTCCCGCAAGTGCAAGCCATGAAATCGTTTTGACATGAGATAATTGCGTCTCAAAGCGCAACAGGAGGTACCCTATCAGAATATTAAGAAAAGCAAACAGATTACCGTGTACGTGCGCCAGTCGGGACTCAAAGTGCTTGCCCGGTGAATAGCTGCTCACCCATGCTTCTTTGCCGGGCGCAAAGTCCCGCAGGTAAATCAGCAGGAATCCATAGACCATGAAAAACCCCATGGTCATGAACCCTATTGCAATGTTGTTTTTACCGTTCATTATCCCTTCATATTTATTTCTTTGGCAAAGATAAGCTAGCGAGTGAATATTCACAAACATTTTTAAAAAATTTTTTAATATTCCATCGCTGCTTCGGCTGTAGTCCGGCAGCCCTCTGGTTTTACTACGCCTCGCCCGCCAGGCAAATCCTTGCCGCCTCGGCGTCAAAAGCGCAGCGTAAACCCCAGCGATTGCCCGTCGAAGCGGATAGAGGTATGTTCAAAATACGGAGGAAGTTGGCTTTCCAGGCCGCCGAGGTAAATGGCGGCGCCCAGGTCAAAAGCAAAAAGGAAAGCGCCCTGCAAGAGGATAGACCTGCCGAAGCCCCGCAGCCGGTCCTGGTTTTGCACTCCGGTTTTAGCGCGCTCCAACATCCAGGCGCCGCCAGCCATATAGGCAACATCTAACCCCGCATTGAAGAGCAGTATTTTCTGCATGCGATGGTGCTGGCGGGCTGTTTCGTACAAGTCAAAAGCAGCAGGGTCCATATGCGCAGCCGTCAACAGACTGGAAGCGGCAAGTCCTAAGTTGACGACGCCCCATCCCAGATTCATCTGGTGAAAAGACCGCTGTGATCCAGTGGTTTGCGACATGCCCACAGCGCCGCCGGCTATGTTGGCAATACCCCAGGCGCCGAGGACGTACATGCTGTAGCGCGTGCGGTCGAGGCGTTGCTGGTTGAAATCGGTCAGCTGCAGCGACTGCGCCAGGAGCGGAGCGGCCTGCAAAAACAGGAAAAATCCAAGGGCGGTGAGGTATTTCATAGATGGTTGAACAAACCGGATACTATTCGGTTCTGAAGATTTGAAAAAATGCGGCGGAAGTTGATCCCGGAATTTTTGCTTTCCTTTTATCAAAGAAAGCACAACCCGCTGACCACAATAGTTCAGCCTCCGATTTTAGTAGCGATCAAATAAGTTGCGATGGAGACTGATGCCGACAGGACAGCGCCCCAGGCCAGGTCGACAATAGTTACCAGCAGCGGCCAGTCTTTTGCCAATGCCAAATTAGTCAGATCGTAGGTTGCGTAACAAACCAATCCGAATAGTGCGCCCAACAGAAGGGCGTGCTTCCAGGAGCCTTTTTCCATGGCGGGGGCTATGACAAATACCACCAGGCCGCCGATAAAAATCAAATAAAAGATAATGGCCGCCCCCCAATTGATGTCCGGCTTCATTAGCTTGCCGATCTGTTCCCTGTAAAAATTTTTAGCCACCAGACCAAGCCAGACCATATACAGGGCAAAAAATACGGAAAGCGCGATAGCGTAAAGCTTTATAAACATGATGTTTAATTATTGTTTTTAAAAAATAGGCTCCCTACAAAATACCCATAAACCACCAAACATACAATGAGGGTACCGATAATGCCCGGATATTGTCCATTAAACCCGCTGGATGATACATGCTTAAGTAATGGAGGGAGGAAAAAAAAAAAAAAATCCCGGGGGGGAAAAAAAAAAAAAAACCACGCAAAAGGGGGGCCCCCCCCGGCGGGGGAGGGGCGGGGGCCCCCCCGCGGGGAAAAAAAAACCAAACCAAAACCACCCCCCCGGGGGGCGGGCCCCCCCCCCCCGGCCGAAAAAACCCCAAAAAAAAACCCCCCCCCCGCCCGGGGGAGGGACGGCAGGCCCGCAAGCCCCGGACCCCCCCCCCCCCCCCCCCCCCCCCCCCCCCCCGAAAACCACAAAAAAAAGACCAGGAACACAACACCACCCCGCCCCGGGGGGGGGGAAAAAACCCCCCCCCCCCCCCCCCCCCCCCCGGGGAGAGCAACCCCCCAAAAAAAAAAAAAAAAAACCCCCCCCCCGAAACCACGACAAACACCCCCCCCCCCGCCGGCCCCCCCCCGGGCCAACGGGGGGGCCCCCCCCCCCGCGGAAACCCCCCCCGGCAGAAAAACACCAACAAAAACAAAAAAACCCCGGGAACCCGGAAAAAAAAAACCCCCGCGGCCCCCAAAAAACAACCCCCCCCCCCCCCCCCGGCCCGGAAAAAACGGCCCGGACGAAACGAAGGAGCCCCCCGGGGCGGAAACCCCCCCCCCCCGGGAGAAAAAGGACCCGACAAAAAACCCCCCCCCCCCCCCCCCCCGCCGCCGGCGGCCAACCCCCCCCCAACAACAACAACCCCCCCCCCCCCCCCCCCCACCCCCCGGAAAAACAAAAACCGAAACAAAAAAAAAAAAGCCCCAAAAAAAAAAAGGCCCCCACAACCAGCCGGAAACCCCCCCAAACCCCCCCTGCCCCCCCCCCCCCCCCAAACCCCCCCCCCCCCCCCCCCCCCCCCCCCCCACCCCCCCCCGCGCGCGCAAAAAAAAAAAAAAAAAAACCCCCCCCCCACACAACACAAAAAAAAAAAAAACCCCCACCCCCACCAACCAACAAAAGAACCGGCGGGGGAGGGCCAAACCCTATTCCCAAATAGGCCCAGACGAGTACCAATCCATAAGCGGTATTTTTATCCTTGTTCGCCTGCAGGATGCCAATGATGGCGCCAACGAGCAAAATGATGATGGTCCATATCGCATCGGCGATGCCAAATCCGTTCCAACCGCTACGCACCAAAAATACGGTGATATTGGCGATGGTAGCTACCGTGATCCAGCCAAAATAAATGCTAAAGGGCGCGCTGATAAACCATTTTTTCCACGACATCAACTGCTCCTTACCCAGAATGTCGGCAATCTGAATCAGAAAGAAGAGTATTGCCAACATAATAATCACCGAAAGACCGATAAAGTCATAGTGCCATGTAAATATCCACGAGATATTGGCAAGGGACGTAGCAATGAAGAATGGATTGATCCTTTTTAAGAGGGCTTCGGTTTTTTCATCCTTCTTTACAAACTGGTACAGCACGTACCCCCCAAGCAAAAGGTAGATTAATCCCCAAATGGAAAAGGTCAGACCGGCCGGCGCGAAAAGATTGGGGTATGCATTAGATACTTCGCCTGTGGAACGGTTATTGATCGGCAGGCTATTGGCCAAAAAATTTACATACACCATGGCGGCGTAAGTAATCAGCGCAACTATTTTAATAAACATATTTTTAATATTTCTTTTGCAGCAATTCAGGTCAAAAACTTTCAAAAAAAGTAACTTCTCAAAAAAGACTTACGTGGAAGCTACCTAAGTACATCCCTAAAGAAACTATTCCATCTTTGAAACAGGAGCAAACAGGGTTACCGGTTAAAAACGAGAAAGACCAGCTGAAAAAGTACAAATCCTGAAAGGCCGATCGCGACGCTCCTGCCCCACTTCAAGCCGTGAACCACCCGGACCGTCAGGGGAAAAAGGATAAAGAACGCTATGAAATATATGGCGTACGCCGTCCAAAGCAGGGTCCGGAAGATCGTCGGAGAGTTCATATCTATCTCGTGCTGCCGGGCGTCGATGATTCCCACGGCGCTGCAAAAACTCAAAATTTGCAGGCCTTCAGGGATTTCCGGATAATCTCCAAACTCTCCCCTACCTGCTCTTCGGTGATCACCAGGGGTGGAGCCAGGCGGATCTTATTGCCATGGGTAGGCTTGGCCAGGAGGCCGTTGTCGCGGAATTGGAGGCAGAGGTTCCAGGCCAGTTCCGAATCTTCGGCGGTGTCGATGAGGATGGCGTTGAGGAGGCCTTTGCCCCGAACGGCGGTAATGACCGGATTTTCGCGGGCGATCGCTTCCAATCCGGAGCGAAGCAGGCGTCCCATGCGCTCGGCGTTTCCGGCGAGGTCTTCGTCGATCACTACCTGAAGGGCTTCGCGTGCAATGGCGCTTGCCAGCGGGTTGCCGCCAAAGGTAGACCCGTGGTCGCCGGGCTTGAGGGTGAGCATGATCTCGTCGTCGGCCAGCACAGCAGATACAGGCATCGTGCCTCCGGAAAGGGCTTTGCCCAGAATCAGGATGTCGGGCCGGAGGCCGTAGTGGTCGAGGCACAGCATTTTCCCCGTGCGGGCGATGCCGGTCTGGATCTCGTCGCCGACAAACAGCACCCGGTGTTTGCGGCACAGGGCGTGCACTCCAGGCAGGAAGCCGTCGTCAGGTACCACCACACCCGCTTCGCCCTGAATGGGCTCTACCATAATGGCGGCGATGTGCGGATCGCTGTCCAGCAGGTTTTCCAATGCAGGCAGGTCGTTGTAAGGGATAATGACCAGTCCCGGCATGTAGGGGCCGAAGCCGCGGCGCGAGCCGGAGTCGGTCGAGGCGGAGATCACCGACAGCGTCCGGCCGTGGAAGTTATGGCCGAAAAATACGATCTTCGCCTGCCCGTCGGGAATACCCTTGACCTCATAAGCCCAGCGGCGGCTGAGCTTCATGGCGGTTTCCACCGCTTCCACGCCCGTATTCATCGGCAACAAGCGGTCGAAGCCGAAAAGTTGGGTAATATATTCTTCGTACGGACCCAGTTGGTCGTTGTAAAACGCCCTGGACGTCAGCGTCAGGGTTTGCGCCTGATGGATCAACGCCTGTGTGATCCGCGGGTGGCAATGCCCCTGGTTCACCGCCGAATAGGCCGAAAGAAAGTCGTAGTAGCGCTTCCCTTCCACATCCCACACAAACACCCTTTCCCTCGCGACAATACTACCGGCAACGGATGGTAGTTGTGGGCGCCATAACGATCTTCCAAATGAATCAGCTCCTGAGAGCGGGCAATTTGCATGGTTTCCATATTTCTATATTTTTCCCAATAAATTTACATAATTGACGCAAACATCTTTTGAATTATGTCAAATTGGTTCTTTTTGCATTTTTTTATATTAAAATTCACTTGCCCGCCTGTTTTAAAATAGATGAAAAGTCATTTTTTTAGCAGAGATAGCTCCCTGCTCCTGCTCCCTGCTCCCTTGATCCCTTAATCCCTCCTCATCCACCGGAACCATCCTCCACCCCAAAGCGTTCTCTACAAATTACCTGCAACCAACCCGGCATGAAAAAGCTTCTTCTGCGCAATCCCTATATTTCCATGCTTGCCCTGGCCTGGACGTACGCCCGCGACCGCAAACGGCTGTACCTTCAGGTATACGGAATGTTCATCCTGTCCAACCTCGCCGATGCGGCCCGCCCCGTCATTTGGGGTCTGTTCATCAACGCCTTGCAAACCGACAGCCAGAAAGCCTTGCGCGCGGTGTGGATGTATGCCGGCGCCTATCTGGCTTTGCATTTGATCGAGTGGTCGTTTCATGGCGTAGCCCGGGTAAAAGAACGCCACCTGGCTTTTGACCTGAGCCGCAATTACCTCCAGGAATTGTACCACCAAACGCTCCAGTTGCCGGTGCGCTGGCACCAGGACCACCACAGCGGGGCTACCATCAACCGGGTTCGGAAAGCGTATGAAGCGTTGAAAGAGTTTTTCGAGAACGGGTTCATGTACATCCATGCCCTGGCCAAATTCGGGTTCTCATTTTTGGCCATGTTGTATTTCGCGCCCCAGTTTGGCCTGGTAGCTGTCGCCTTGGGGGTTATCGCGGTATTGGTTATTCTTCGGTTCGACAAACCCTTCCTGGAGGCGCAAGCAGAAACCAACGAGCGGGAGCATGTCGTTTCTGCTTCGCTCTTCGACAGCCTGTCCAACATCCTCACCGTCATTACGCTGCGCCTGGAACGGCGCATGGAAGAAGGGCTCTTGAAAAAAGTCATGGACATATTTCCCCCGTTCCGGCGCAAGGTGTTGATCAATGAGTGGAAATGGTTTGTGGTCGATTCCATCATTGCCCTGATTTATGCCATTATCATCGTCGGGTTCGTCACCACGAACTGGCGCCCCGGCGAAGTCTTCCTCATCGGAGGGCTGGCGACCATGGTGTTTTATGTAGAGCGGTTCACCAGCGTGTTTCACGACATCGCCTGGCAGTATACCGAGATCGTGCGCCACCACGCCGACGTGCTGACGGCCGGCGATATCCAGAAAGCTTATGCCCAACAGCACCGCCCTGAGGAAACCTCCGGCCTGCCGCCCCATTGGCGCCGTATCGCAGTGCGCAACCTGTCTTTCGCCCACAACGGGCAGGAAGGCAGCCCCCAAGGCCTCCGGGGCATTGATATTACCCTGGAGCGCGGCAAGCGCGTCGCTTTCATTGGAGAAAGCGGCAGCGGCAAAAGCACCCTGCTGGCCCTTTTGCGCGGTCTTTACGAACCTCAACCCGGAGTGGAAGTGGATATTGACGGAAAAATACACGACCGCCTGGACCTGATCTCCAGCCACGTCACGCTATTTCCTCAGGAGCCGGAAATTTTCGAAAATACCATTGAGTACAACATCACCCTGGGCCTGCCGTTCGGCGCAGAAGAAGTCGGCCGGGTGGTCGACGCGGCTCATTTCGGTCAGGTCGTCGAGCAATTGCCTTCCGGCCTGGAATCGAATATCCAGGAAAAGGGCGTCAACCTGTCCGGCGGCCAGAAACAGCGCCTGGCCCTCGCACGCGGCGTTCTGGCCGCCCGCGACAGCGACCTCGTGCTGCTCGACGAGCCCACCAGCAGCGTCGACCCCAAAACCGAACTCAAAATTTACGCCAACCTGTTTCGTGAGTTCCAGGACAAGGTGGTGGTTTCCGCCCTCCACCGGCTGCACCTCTTGCCCCAATTCGACTACATCTACCTCCTCGACCGGGGGCAGGTCGTCGCCGAGGGGCCATTCGACTTCCTCCGGGCGAATAGTCCCGAATTTCAAGAAATGTGGAGGCATCAGGAGAAGAGTAGCGAAGTTGCGATGTAACGAAGTTACGAGGTTGCGAAGTTGCGGGGTTGCGAAGTTGCGGGGTTGCGAAGTTGCGGGGTTGCGAGGTTGCGAAGAAAGGACCTCGTAACCCCGTAACCACACTACTGGACATTTTGAGAGCGAGACCTTCCAGGTTTCGCAAACGTCTGGGCACCAGGAAAACGAGAATGTCCAGTAGTGTGCCCCGTAACGCCGCAATTTTTACAGGGCAGGCTGCTTTATTTTCGTTTTGGCCTTTGGGACTGCTTTAGAGCTTGAATCATACGGGTAATACCGCCTTCGATCTGACGAATATGGTTTTTCAGATTTTCCAGTTGGACAGAATCTAAATACCCCAAATCATGCGCTCGATATAACTGGGATCGGACTTCCCCGCAAGATCCTTTTGAGATACTTAAAAATTGGATGAATTCTCTGTTACCATCCCGTTCAAAACCTTCTGCAATATTATCCATAATCGAGCCGCTGGCTTTGCGTATTTGATCTCTTAAAGGCCAATCTTTGAAAAAAGATTCCTGAAAACTCAAGTCATATATTTGCTTGGATAGACCTCTTGCCATTTGCCAAATTGCCAATTCTTCAAATGTTTTAACTGCTGCCATGAGGAGAATGAGATTTAACTTTTCCCAAAATTCCGTTCTTTGTTTTCCATAATCCAGGACACAAGCCCTCCCGTTGTACCCCCTCACAAAACCTCCAAAATAACCTCGCAACCTTTCTTCGCAACTTCGTAACTTCGCAACCTCGCAACCTTTCTTCGCAACCTCGCAACTTCGCAACCTCGCAACCTTTCTTCCCAACCTCGCAACCTTTCTTCGCAACTTCGCAACCTCGTAACCTTTCTTCGTAACCTTCGTAACCTCGCAACTTCGTAACCTTTCTTCGCAACCTCGCAACTTCGTAACCTCGCAACCTTTCTTCCCAACCTCGTAACCTTTCTTCGCAACTTCGTAACTTCGCAACTTCGTAACCTTTCTTCGTAACTTCGTAACCTTTAATCAAAAAACACATGAATTTCCCCCACCCCATACCTGTACGCGAGATCGCGGACATGATTCAGGCCGAGATCATCGGCGACGCGGGCGTTTTGGCAACCGGCATCAACGAGATCCACAATGTCCGGCCGGGAGATATTACGTTTGTGGACGTGAAGAAATACTTCGACAAGTCGCTCACCTCGGCTGCGTCGATCGTCCTTCTCAACGAGCGGGTGGAAGCGCCCGAAGGCAAAACCCTCCTGCTTTGCGAAAAGCCCTTTGACGCCTACAACCGCATCGTGCTTCAGTTCCGGCCCTACGAGCCGCTAATCCAGGCCATCCATCCCACGGCTAAAATCCACCCCAGCGCGATCATCGAGCCCAACGTCGTTATCGGCCCGCACGTGGTCATCGGCAAAGACTGCCGCATCCATGCCAATACGACGATTCTGGAACATACGATCCTTGGGGACCGGGTGGCGATCCATTCCGGCACGGTGATCGGCACCGAAGCGTTTTACTACAAGCGCACCCCCGAAGGGTATACCAAATGGCGTTCAGGGGGCCGGGTCGTCATCGAAGACGATGTGGAGATCGGCTCCTGCTGCACCATCAATAAGGGCGTTTCCGCCGATACCATCATCGGGGCAGGCACGAAGTTCGATTGCCATATCCACATCGGCCACGACGTGGTCATTGGCAAACGCTGCCTTTTCGCCGCTCAAACCGGCGTAGGCGGCAATACCGTCATCGGCGACGACGTCGTCTTGTACGGACAGGTGGGCGTGATCCAAAACCTGAAGATCGGGAACAACGTAGTGGTGCTGGCCCAATCGGGCGTCAATAAAGATGTGGAAGACGGCAAGGTGCTCTTTGGCTCGCCAGCCGCCGAGGCGCGCACCGCCTACAAAGAACTCGCCGCCGTTAAACAACTGCCGGATCTGATCGTGAAGAAAAAACTGTAGACCAGAAGAAAATAAGATTCTTAAACTAAGAAGCCCCGGGGTGATGCACCTCGGGGCTTCTTTCTTTTTTTCGGTTTTCGGTACATTCAGCGGGTTGTCATTCTTTGTTGATCCGCTTGGTAGTGATGATCTTGTTCCGGTCGCCAAGGATCTGAACCAGATACATGCCCCGGGGCAGGTCGCCGATGTAGTAGCGCTTGTCCACGTCGATCTGATCGTACACCCGCATGAGGCGTCCTACCAGATTGTACACCGCCACCCGCACCACGCCTTCCGTCTCGGTCAGGCTGATGTGCGTTGTCGCAGGGTTGGGAAACACTTCAATTTTCGGCGTTTTTTCTTTTTCCGGCTCCGCTTGAGTCAACCAGGAGGGGCGGACGCCCGATTGGCCTGTAGTTAGTGGGATTATGGAAACGAAAAAGAAAAAAGCTAGTAAAGTTTGCTTCATTCAATATTGTTTAGAATACGGACTTTAACACTGTCAAAGTACAACAATAGCCCCGATAAAGCAAGGCTGCCCGATCATATTTATAAAAACATTAACAGTATACGCCGCTGTGGGTTCACTTATTCCGCCGCTTCTTCTGCTTCGAGTTGCTTCTGGAAGAACGCAGCGAACGCTGCCACCGTCATCGTGCCCTGATCGCCTTTGCCCTGGCGGCGCACCGCCACCTTGCCTTCTTTTTCTTCCTGCTCGCCGATGATGAGCATGAAGGGCACGTGTTTAAGCTCCGTTTCCCGGATCTTCCGGCCGATGGTTTCGCTGCGGTCGTCGGAATAGCCCCGGATATCAAAGGCCGAGAGTTCCTGAAGCACCTTTTCGGCATACCCTGCAAACCGGTCGCTAATGGTCAGCACGGCGACCTGTTCGGGCATGAGCCAAAGCGGGAATTTCCCGGCCGTGTTTTCGATCAGGATACTAATGAAGCGCTCCATAGACCCAAACGGGGCGCGGTGGATCATCACCGGGCGGTGGGTCTTATTGTCGGCGCCGATGTATTCAAGTTCGAACCGTTCGGGCAGGTTGTAGTCGACTTGGATCGTGCCCAACTGCCAGGAGCGGCCGATGGCGTCGCGGACCATGAAATCGAGTTTGGGGCCGTAGAACGCGGCTTCGCCGAGCGCGGTCACCGTTTTGAGGCCGGCCTCTGCCGCCGCTTCAATAATGGCAGCCTCGGAGACCGCCCAATTGGCATCGGAGCCGATGTATTTTTCCGGATTGTTGGGGTCGCGCAGAGAAATCTGAGCGGTAAACTCTTTAAAGCCCATTTTCCAGAGTACCGTCCGGGTCAGGTCCAGCACGTTGAGAAATTCGCCTTTAACCTGCTCCGGGGTGCAGACAATGTGGGCATCGACTAGGGTAAATCCGCGCACGCGCGACAAGCCATGCAACTCCCCGCTCTGCTCGTACCGGTATACCGTACCGAACTCCGCAATGCGCAGCGGGAGGTCCCGGTAAGAGTGCGGCCGGTGGGCATAGATTTCGCAGTGGTGAGGGCAGTTCATCGGCTTGAGCAGGAACTCTTCTCCATCTTTCGGCGTATGAATAGGCTGAAAGCTGTCTTTCCCATATTTGGCGTAATGGCCGGACGTAATGTAGAGCTCCTTGCGTCCGATATGCGGGGTGGTTACCAGTTTATAGCCCCGTTTTTCCTGTTCTACCCGCAGGAAGTTCATGAGGCGGTCGCGTAGCGCATTGCCTTTAGGCAGCCAAATCGGCAATCCCGGGCCAACGCGTTCGGAGAACATGAACAGTTCCAGTTCCGTTCCCAGTTTCCGGTGGTCGCGGCGCTTGGCTTCTTCCAGCATGGTCAGGTATTCCTGAAGGTCCTTCTGTTTGGGGAAGCTGACGCCATAGATCCGGGTCAACTGCTGGCGGGTTTCGTCGCCCTGCCAGTAAGCGCCGGCTACGTTGGTGAGTTTGATTGCTTTGATATAGCCGGTATCGGGCACGTGCGGCCCCCGGCACAGGTCGACGAAGTTCCCTTGCTGGTACAACGTGATTTCCTCGTCGCCTCCGCGTTTTTCGATAAGCTCCAGCTTGTATTCGTCGCCTTTCTTCTGGAAGAAGGCCAACGCGTCCTGGCGGCTGATCGGCTGGCGGACATAGGCGTTTTTCTGGCGGGCCAGCTCCAGCATTTTTTCTTCGATGCGGGGCAGGTCGTCGAGGGAGATCGTCTGGCCTCCCGGATCCACGTCGTAGTAGAAGCCGCTCTCAATCGCCGGTCCGGCGCCGAATTTAATGCCGGGGAACAAGGCCTCCAGGGCTTCGGCCATCAGGTGAGCAGAAGAATGCCAAAACGTCGCTTTTCCATCCCGGTCGTCCCAGGTGAGCAATTGGAGCGTAGCATCGGCCGCGATGGGGCGGGTGGCGTCCCATACTTCGCCGTTGATTTTTGCAGAAAGCACTTTTTGTGCCAGGCCTTCGCTAATGGATTTGGCGATCTCCATGGCGGTCGTTCCAGACGGGTACTGCCGCACGTTGCCATCGGGAAAAGTAATGTTGATCATAGTTTGGTGCATTTGCTCCTCAATTGGAATACGAAAACGACGGGCAAAAAGTTCCCAACCCTTTTCGGCGAGCAAAATTAGGGTTTTCAACCCGAAAGGAAGGGGTTCCCCTGCAATTTCCTTTAAATATATTGCAGGGGAACTCCGGTTACCGGCTCAGCAGTTCCAGTATGTTTTTAGGAAGCGCGTTGGCCGAAGGGAAAATAACGGCTTCTACCCGCCGGTTGGCAGCCTGTCCGGCGGTCGTTTCATTGGATTGGATCGGCGCAAAGGGGCCTTTACCTGCGGCAAGCACTCTGCCAGGACTGAGCTCCATATCCCGGATCATCGTGCGCACCACGGTATTTGCTCGTTGCGTCGTATAATCCCAGACATCGGCCAGGACTTTCCTGGGCAAGGGTTGGTTGTCGTGGTGCCCAACCACCTCCACGAACAACGACGGATATCGGGCCAGCACATCGGCCAGGGTTTTGAGGGCAGCCAATCCCTGCGGCTCTACCTTCGCAGCAACGCCGGGTTTAAATAGCAAGGGTTCTGCAAGGACCAGCACGACCTGGCCTTCCCGTGCCTGGACCTCCCACTGTCCGGCCGGATGCCGCTGGAAGGAATCGCGCAATACCCAGGCGAAAGCGTCCATTTCCCGGGCGCTTTCCCGAATGGCTTCCCGGACTGCTTCGATTGCCGTTTGCTGAGCGGCGATCAGGGAGTCTTTGGAAGCGATCAGGTAGTTAAGGCTTTTCTCCTGGTTTTGGGCTTGGCTGCTGTTCATCTGAAGTTCTTTCTCCAGCGCATCAATCCGGGATTGCAGCTTATCCTGAACTTCCGTCAGAGCGCTATTGGCGCCTTTTCGTTCGGCAAGCTGCAAGTTCAGGCTGCCAATCTCTTTCTGCGCAGCGTATACCTGGTCGCGCAGTGCAGCGAGTTCGCCTTCATAACGGGTGGCGGTTTCCTGCAAGACCTTTTTGCTCACGCAGGAACTCAAGCTAATCGCCAATAGGAACAGAACCGAAAAAACCTTGTTTTCATAAGCGTTGCCATGTGGTTTTTTCCACGGCTGGTTATTGGAGCCGGAAGCTGGCTGCGCCAAGCAACCCGATATCCGTGTATACCGATACGCGGTAAAAGCCCGGACGAAGCCGGTCTTCCAGATCGTGGGTAAAAGAAAGCCGCTGGTTCGCGGTGATGTTGACGTCTTTTGCTTTTACAGCGAGCAGTTCCATAACCTGTCCATTCACGGTGGATTTGGCCTGAATGTCCGATCCGCCTACCGGCACCCCTTTGTCGTTGGTGATCACCAGATACAGCGGCCGGATTCCTTGGTACTCGTTGGGCACCCCGGTCAGATCGAAGGTTACCAACACGCGGCGGGCCTTGCCGGAGCGGGAGGTAGCAACCGGGCGGCGGCCTTCGACCTCTACCTGGAAGGCGGTGGCTTTGAAGTTGGCCAGCGTCAGGCGGCGGAGTTCTCCCTGGATCGTTTGATTGAGGTTGGACAGCGCGGCTTTTTCTTCCTGAGCGAGGTTGAGGTCGCGTTCCAGCGCTCCGGTGCGCACTTTCAGGGAATCGTTTTCTGTTTGAAGCTGGTTAATGGACGATTCGAGTTCATTTTTTATCGCCAGCAGGTTCTGGATCTCTGCGCGAAGGCTGTTGACCTGTCCGGCGGCATTTTTCTGAGCAGCCCGCAGTTCCGCATCCTTGCGGGCGAGCCTGCTTTCGTTGTCGGCCAGCGACCCCTGAAGGGTTTCGTTTTCTTCTGCTAGTGTCAGATAGGCTTTCTGGAGGCTATCGACCTCCCACTTCAACTCTTCTTTGAGCGCATTGACGCTGCCGAGCTCTTCCTGCATGTCTTCCTGATCGAGCGTGAGCGAGCGGTTCAATTGGCTTTGGCGCCAACCCCAATAACCGGCAATAATCAGCGCCAGGGCCAGTAAGACCGCGATGACGGATAGGGTTCTTTTGTTCATGGTATAGATTATTTGTGATGGAATTGTGTCATATACCTGCAAAAATAACCCCCAATACCATATCCAGAGGATTCGGAGGGAAAATATTATACGCTACAGCAGCAGGTTTTGCGCCTTTTGCATCGACTGAGGCGAAGATTGGCACGTGGGATGGGGCGAAGGAAACCAGGTTACATATTGCGCCGGTATTGGCCCCCCACTTCGTACAGCGCATGCGTGATCTGTCCCAAAGAGCAATGTTTCGCCGCCTCCATGAGCGCGGAAAAAAGATTGCTGTTGGTCACCGCTACCTCCTGCAACTGTTTTAGCGCCTCCGGCGCCACCTCCGCTTTTGCGCGCAGGAGGTTTTGCAGCGTTTCAATCTGGCCTTCTTTTTCTTCCTCGGTTGCCCGGATAACCTCCTGCGGGATGATGGTCGGCGACCCCTCTTTGCTCAGGAAGGTATTTACCCCAATGATCGGGTAAGCGCCGGAGTGCTTCAGGGTTTCATAATAAAGGCTTTCCTCCTGGATCTTGGAGCGCTGATACATGGTTTCCATCGCTCCAAGGACGCCGCCCCGCTCCGTCAGGCGGTCAAACTCGGCCAACACCGCTTCTTCCACGAGGTTGGTCAGTTCGTCAATAATAAATGCGCCCTGAAGGGGATTTTCATTTTTTGCCAGCCCCAACTCGTGGTTGATAATCATCTGGATTGCCATGGCGCGGCGCACGCTTTCCTCGGTGGGCGTGGTGATGGCCTCGTCATAGGCATTGGTATGCAGGGAATTGCAATTGTCGTAGATCGCATACAAGGCCTGTAGGGTCGTGCGGATATCGTTAAAGTCGATCTCCTGGGCATGCAGGGAGCGTCCGGAAGTCTGAATATGGTATTTCAGCATTTGGGACCGCTCATTGCCCCCGTAGCGGAGTTTCATGGCTTTGGCCCAGATGCGGCGCGCCACCCGTCCGATCACGGCATATTCGGGGTCTACCCCGTTGGAAAAGAAGAACGACAGATTCGGCGCAAAATCGTCGATGTGCATGCCCCTGGACAAGTAGTATTCGACAAAGGTAAACCCATTGGCCAGCGTAAACGCCAGCTGCGTGATGGGGTTGGCGCCCGCTTCGGCGATATGGTAACCCGAAATAGATACAGAGTAAAAGTTTCGCACGTTATGCCCGACGAAATACTCCTGCATATCGCCCATCAGCCGGAGCGAAAACTCGGTAGAAAAAATGCAGGTATTCTGTGCCTGGTCTTCCTTGAGGATATCGGCTTGTACCGTACCCCTTACGGCAGACAAAGCCTTCGCTTTTATGGATTCGTAAACCGCTTCCGGCAATACCTGGTCGCCGGTAATCCCCAGCAGCAACAGCCCCAACCGGTCGTTCCCCTCGGGAATCGCTCCGCAGTATGCCGGGCGGGCATGGCCCCGGTCGTCGTACAAGGCCTTCATTTTTTCTTCAACCAACTGCTCCAACCCCTGTTCGCGGATATACTTTTCGCACTGCTGATCGATGGCTGCATTCATGAAAAAAGCCGCCATGGTCGCTGCTGGTCCGTTGATGGTCATCGAAACCGAGGTGCGGGGATCGCAAAGATCAAAACCGGAGTATAGTTTTTTCGCATCGTCGAGGCAGCACACGCTGACGCCGGAGTTACCGATTTTCCCGTAAATATCCGGGCGGTGGTCCGGATCTTCTCCGTACAGGGTTACCGAGTCAAAAGCCGTGGAGAGCCGGTTGGCGGGCATGCCGGCAGAGAGATAATGAAATCTCCGGTTGGTGCGTTCCGGGCCTCCTTCTCCCGCAAACATGCGGGTGGGGTCTTCTTCTTTTCGTTTAAACGGAAAAACGCCTGCCGTAAAGGGAAATTTCCCGGGGATATTTTCCTGCAACGACCAGTGAAGGATTTCTCCCCAATCTTCAAACCGGGGCAACGCGACTCTGGGTATGCGGGTCTGCGACAGGGAAACCGAAAAGGTTGGCACGCTGATCGCTTTGCCTCTGACCAAATAGGTGAATTCATCCCGGGTATAGGCTTCCTTGCGGGCTTGCCAATGGTCGAGCAGTTTTTTGCACGTTCCGTCCAACTCCAGAGTGATTTCCTCCCTGGCCTTTTCCAAAGCGGCTATAGCAGGATCGCCGGCGACTGACCCGGCTTTCTCCCGCAGGATGTCCATGGCCTGGGTCAGGCTAAAAAGGCGGCGCGCCACGCCCGCCTGGGCTTTCGCCCATTGGTCGTACCGGCGGTTGTTCTCGGAGATTTCAGACAAGTAGCGGATACGGCCCGGGGGGATGATGTAAATCTTTTCGCTCGCTTCGCCCGAAGGCAGGAAGCGGGAGCGAAGCGACGCGCCGGATTTTTCGGACAGCAGGTCGATCAATCGCCGGTAGAGGCTGTTCATGCCCGGATCGTTGAACTGGGAAGCGATGGTTCCGAACACCGGCATTTGATCCAGGGGTTCGCTCCAGCGCTGGTGGTTGCGCTGGAATTGCTTCCGCACGTCCCGTAGGGCATCCAAAGCCCCGCGCTTGTCGAATTTGTTGATAGCAACAGCATCCGCAAAATCGAGCATGTCAATTTTTTCCAGCTGGGAAGCCGCGCCGTATTCCGGCGTCATGACGTAGAGGGAAATATCGGAATGGTCGGCGATCTCGGTGTCGGATTGTCCAATCCCGCTGGTTTCCAGGATGATCAGGTCGTAGCGCGCGGCTTTGAGCGTCTGTACGGCGGCGCGCACGTGCCGGCTGAGGGCGAGGTTGGCTTGCCGGGTAGCCATCGAGCGCATAAACACGCGGGGATCGGAAACGGAATTCATCCGGATGCGGTCACCCAGCAGGGCGCCGCCGGTTTTGCGTTTGGAGGGGTCAACGGAGAGCACGGCGATTCTTTTTTCCGGAAAGTCCAGAAGGAAGCGCCGGATCAGCTCGTCTACCAGGCTGGATTTGCCCGCTCCGCCGGTGCCGGTTATGCCGAGCACGGGCGTTTGCACCTGCGCTGCGTCGGCTTCGATCAGGGCAAGCATTTCCTGTGTTTGTTCCGGATAATTCTCAAACGCGGAGATCAGCCGGGCGGCAGCCATGGGATTGTTCTGTTTGAGCGCGTTGAACTCGCCGTTCAGGGGGTAGCCGATAGGGAAATCGCACTGTTGGAGCAGGTCGTTGATCATCCCCTGCAGGCCGAGTTGCCGGCCGTCGTCGGGCGAGTAGATGCGGTTGATGCCGTAGCGGTGCAGGGCTTCGATCTCTGAAGGAAGGATGGTGCCGCCGCCACCGCCAAAAATCCGGATATGGCCTGCGCCTTTCTCGCGAAGCAAGTCGTAGATGTATTTAAAAAACTCGTTATGGCCGCCTTGATAAGAGGTAATGGCGATCCCCTGCACATCTTCCTGAACAGCGGTATCGACGATTTCCCGGGCAGAGCGGTTGTGCCCGAGGTGAATAATCTCGGCCCCGGACCCCTGAAGGATTCGGCGCATGATATTGATGGCAGCATCGTGCCCGTCGAACAAAGACGCCGCCGTTACCAGGCGGATCTTGTTTTTCGGTTGGTAAGGCTGGACGTTTTCCATACCCTGGTGTATTTGGCGATTTTGATTAGGCGCAATGGGTTACCATAAAACCCTCGAAAATGGGCTTGGTTCGGGAAGCAAGGTACGGATTTTATGCTAGTCTGGCTGGACAATAGCCAGGAGTTCGCTTAGGATCATCGCCGTGGCGCCCCAAACGGCTTTCCCCTGCACATCGAAGAACGGAACATTGGGAATCTGAAGGTTATCCGCGAGGAAGATCGTCGTCCTTCCTGCAATGCCGGGGCTGGTAAAATGTTGAAACGGCACTTCGAGAATCGACTTGACTTCTTCCGGCTGAATTTGGAACGTGGGGCGGCATTCGGTAACCCCCACAAAGGGGTATACGTGAAAGTTACTCACCGGGATGTACAGCGGGGTAAGCTGCCCCAAGAGGCGGATCGAAGCAGCGCAAACCCCAATTTCTTCTTCTGCTTCCCGGAGCGCGGTCTGGGCCAGGGACGCGTCGGTGGGATCGAATTGCCCCCCGGGAAAGCTGATCTGGCCGCGGTGCCGGTCTTTGGGGTTCCGGGATTCGCGCTCTATCAGAACCAGGTGCCAATGGTCGCGAGGGTTAGGGTAAAACAATGCCAGCACCCCTGCCGGTTTAGCGTCTGCAGGCGGTTCGCCTTGGTAGCTCTGGCGGGTTACGTGCGCCATGCGAAACTGGGCTTCCAGGCCGGGAAGCGGCAGTTGAAGCTGGCGCTCCAGATGGTCGATAAAACATGGATTCATACGAACGGAAAACACGCCCGCTTTGTCTTCGGTTTAAGCTCGAAAAAAAAAAAGAGGCTGCCTCAAAAGACAGCCTCCTTTAGAAGGTGGAGCGCCGCAAGAGCGGCTTCTACTCGTTCGTATTGGATTTTTGCAGATAAAGCTCCAGGGCCCTGGTCATGGAAGGAGCTTCCGGCGCCGGCGCTTTAATGTTAGCGATCAATCCTTTATCCTCCACCGCTTTGCGGGTGCTGTTGCCATAAACCGCGATCCGCGTCTCGTTCTGTTTGAAATCGGGAAAGTTGTCAAACAAGGATTCAATCCCTTGGGGACTGAAGAACACGAGGACATCGTACATCACATCGCTCAGATCCGAAAGATCAGAACTGACGGTGCGGTACATCAGTGCGTCCTTCCAGTTAAATCCGTTCTCGTCCATAAACAGGGTTACTTCCTTGCCGCCCAGGTTAGAGCAGGGAAGCAGGTACTTTTCGTTCTTGTGTTTTCTCATGGCAGCCCCGAGGTCTTCAATATTGCGCTCGCCGAAGAACACTTTCCGTTTGCGGTAGACAATGAACTTCTGCAGGTAGTTGGCAATCGCTTCTGTGAGGCAGAAGTATTTGGTTTCCAAAGACATTTTCACCCGCATTTCTTCACAGACCCTGAAAAAGTGGTCTATGGCGTTCTTGCTGGTAAAAATGATTGCAGTAAATTCGTCGGGGCGGATGCGGTATTTTCTGAAATCTTTGGCGTTTACTCCTTCTACGTGAATAAAAGGACGCCAATCTATTTGCAGGCCGTATTTCTTTTCTAGTTCATAGTAAGGAGACTTTTCGGGTTTGGGTTGGGAAACCAGGATGGTTTTTACGCGTTTGTACGCTTCTTCTTTAGCTTGCACGTTGGATGCCATCAATCGTTTTTTTTATCCTACAAACACTTTCCGAATTAAATTTGGCGCTGATCGAAGACCAGTTTAATAAAAATTAACACAGGAGAGAGTTCGACAGTGCAAATATACAACAAAAAGTGAAACCTGTGCGCAATGAGGAATTTGTTTGCAATGAGGAGCCCCCGGAGCGACCGGAAGGCATAAACCAAAGCAAATACGGAAAAAGTCCCAAGAATCAGTCCTTTGTGCAAAGTATCCGGACCATAAGCAAGCAAAATATTGACTGGCGCCAGGAAAACGCCCAAAGCGATTCCAAAAACCTGCATCAGGAACTGGTAGCGGTCTACCTCTTTGGCTACCGGAAAAACGGAGGCAACCAATCCCAGAACAAGATGTTTTAAAAAAAGAGCCGCCAAAGTCCCCCCCATGCAGATGCCGAGTTCGATCCACAGGCTAGAGTGGATTTGCAAACCAAAATGCCGGAGGGCGAAAAAAGCAAACATACCGGCGTTGATCGGGTACAGGAGGTACAAAAACCAGGAAGGATGTACCCCGCGGCCCTCGTACTCCCGGAAAAACTGAAAAAACAAGTTGTCGTTAAAAAACCCCGCGAAGGCTTTAAACAGGATGCCACGGAAAAGCGTGATTAAAAACGTCAGCAGTAATAAAATCAGGAGGGTAACCGTCAGCCGGATCTGGCCCAACTGGGCTTGGGGGTTGGCAGGAATGCGGACTTTCGCGGGTGTAGGCCTGGAAGGCGCGGCCGCTCCGGTAGCGGCTTGTTCTTTGGGCCAAACCCGGAGTTCGAAGGGGTTGTTAAGGTCTGCGGAGGGAAACCCGGACTCCGGAAAGCTGTCAGACTCCATCCGGTAGCGCAGGTCAAACGGATTCATCGCCGTTTGTGCGGAAGCGCCGCCAACCCAAACCACCCAACCCAACGCCAGAAGAAGAATCTGTTTCAAGCTTATCTTTGTAAATTTATGGATGCAAAGGTAAAAAAAGCCTCCTTATAAGCAGTATTTAATGAACGCATTACCAGAAAGGAGATTATGAAAGACCGGCAGATCATCCGGGTAATTTTGTTGGGGGTCGTAGCGATCATGGGATTGGTAGGCATCCAAACCTATTGGGTGACCGCTTCCTGGCGCCTGAACCAAGCCGAATTTGACGAAAAGATCCACCGGGTGCTGCTCAAGGTCGCGCGCGCTATGGCCCAACTCAACAGCGCGGAATTGCCCCAACGGGATTTGATCAAAAAACGCAGTTCAAACTATTTTGTGGTGAATGTCGATAACGAGATCGACCCCCAAATGCTGGAGTTTTTTCTCCAGAAAGAACTGGAGGCCGCCGCCCTCAATCTCGATTTCGAATACGCAGTGTACGACTGCACCTCCGACCAAATGGTCTATGGAGATTACTGCAGCTTTGACCCCAACCGAACTCCCCCCGACCGGGCCAAGAACCTTCCCGTACACCATGGATTCACCTATTATTTTGGCGTTCGCTTCCCTACCAGATTTTCCCATCTGGTAGGCCTCACCAAGCTTTCTGGCATCCTCTCCTTGATCATGCTGCTGACCATTTTCTTTTTTGCCTATTCCATGATCGTCATTCTCCGCCAAAAACGGCTTACCGAGTTGCAAAAAGATTTTATCAACAACATGACCCACGAGTTTAAAACGCCCCTGGCCACCATGGAAATCGCGGCAGGCGTATTTCAGCAGGCAGAAGAAGTGGCGCAGAACCCTCGCCTGGCCCGCTATGCGCATATCCTGCGGGAACAAAACCAGCGGCTCGCCAAACAAATTGAACGGGTGCTGCAGGTCGCCCGGTTCGAACAGAATCAGTTTGAGCTCCGGTCCGAAGTGCTCAGCCTCCACGAAGTGATCCGGGAAGTAGCACAGGCGGAAGAACTGCGCTTTCTGGATAAAAACGGAACCCTGGAACTGCGGCTCCAGGCCGTTCAGGACTGGATCGCCGCCGACCGGCTCCATTTGTCCAATGTAATCCATAGCCTGCTGGATAACGCCCTCAAATATTCCGACGATTCCATTCGAGCCGAAATCCATACCGCTACGCTAAACAATGCCATCCAGGTTTCGATCGTTGATCATGGGATTGGCATTGCCCCAGAACATCAAGCCCGGGTATTCGATAAATTTTACCGCGTCCCAACCGGAAATGTACACAACGTCAAAGGCTTCGGCCTGGGGTTGTACTACGTCAAACGGATTTGTGAGGCGCATGGATGGCGTGTTTCCTTAAAAAGCCAGCCGGGAGAAGGAACAGCGTTCCAGCTGCTGATCCCGCTCGCACGTAAAAACCCAGGCAAATGAAAGCCCACCTGTTGTATGTTGAAGACGATGCAGACCTGAGTTTTGTTACCCGCGACAACCTCGAACTGCACGATTACCAAATCACCTGCTGTGATAATGGAAAAAGCGCGCTGGACTTGATCCGGACCGACGCCTTTGACCTTTGTATCCTGGATGTTATGCTTCCGGAAATCGACGGCTTTACCCTTGCCACAGAGATTCGAAAGGTCAATCAGCAAGTGCCTATCCTCTTCCTGACCGCCAAATCCCTCCCGGAAGACCGGCTCCATGGACTGCGCATCGGAGGCGACGATTTCCTTACCAAGCCCTTCAGCATGGAAGAACTGCTTTTGAAAATCGATATTTTCCTAAAAAGAAGACATCTGGCGAACCCTTTGCCCTCGGGAGCTATACCTATCGGACGGTATGTGCTGGATTATTCCAATCTCCTCCTGCATCTTCCAGGCGATTCCGAACGAAGACTCACCCAAAAAGAGGCCGATCTGTTGAGGCTCCTCTCCGAAAAACGCAACCAGGTCGTGCGAAGATCCGCTATTCTCGAAGCCATTTGGGGCGAAGACGACTACTTTCTGGGGCGGAGCCTGGACGTGTTCATCTCCCGCCTCCGCAAATACCTGAAAGAAGACCCCGACATCCGGATTGAAAACGTACACGGGATTGGATTCCAATTTATGTGCCCGGAACAACGCAAATGATTTAAAATTTTGATAATCCGGGGCAAAGCATTTACATTTGCACAGATTTTTCAAACCGTACCTTATTGCATTACAGAGTTTTATAAAACACACTTGTTCAAATGGCGCTTATTAGTCAAATCAGGAAACATGGAGCATGGGTCATTGTCGTCATGATTGCCTTAGGCTTAGGGGGATTTATTTTGATGGATATGACCGTTGGGCAAACAAGCCTTTTTGGCAGCGCTCAGCCCACCCTTGGCAAAATCAGCGGTACGAAAATAAAGGTCCAGGAATTTTCCAATATCGAAGCATTGCTCGGCTCCACCGCCGATCCGTATTCCAGAAGGAGTTCTCTTTGGAATTTCCTCGTCGAGGAAATTCTGATCAATAAAGAGGCTAACGCGTTGGGACTCGCGATCAGCGACGCCGAACTTATCGACCTTCAATACGGGCCCGAACCCAGCCCGATCATTCAGCAGCGATTCGCCGACCCCATGACGCAGCAGCTCAACCGCGAGCAGTTGAACGGCTTGCGGCAAATGATCGACCAGGGCACCGCTGATGCCCAGCTGAAAGCCTTCTGGGTTTTCCAGGAAAAAGAAATCATCAAAGACCGCCTCCAGTCGAAACTTGGCGCGCTGGTGGCCAAAGGGCTGTATGTGCCTTCCTGGATGGCAGAGCAAGCCAACCGGGACCAGACGCAAACGTTTTCTATCGATTACGTGAAAGTTCCGTTCGAAGCCATCGACAACGCCGACGTGGCGCTGGAGGATGCCGATTTTGAAGCTTATATCAAAGAAAACGCCGAACTGCTCAAAACCAAGGAAGAACGCCGAAAAATCCAGTATATCTCTTTCGACGTCCGCCCTTCCAAAGCCGATTCCAACGCCCTCCAGAAGGAACTCAACGACCTCGTTGCCGAGTTCGATACAACCTCCAACGATACCTTCTTCGTTGAGCGCAACCTGGGCGTGATGGATAAAGCGTTCCTGAAGAAGGAAGAGCTTAGCCCTGCTTTTGCCGATACATTGCTCCGCCTTCCTGCTGGAGCTGTTTTCGGGCCTTATCTCGACGGCAATACCTACCGGCTCACCAAAGTGCTCGATCGCAAAATCGTTCCGGATTCCGTGCGCTCCCGCCACATCCTGCTGCCGGCTCAGGACCAGGCATCCCTTTCCATTTCACAAGGCCGCATCGATAGTATCAAACAGGTTATTGAGGAAGGGAAAACCACTTTCGAAGCGATGGCCGCCCAATTTGGCACCGACGGCACCGCCACTAAAGGAGGGTATCTGGATTATGCCGGCGCTGGAATGATGGTCAAGCCTTTCAACGACCTGATTTTCTTCGAAGCGGAAATTGGCAAGCTGTATTCGGTTATCACCGAATTTGGCGTCCATTTGGTGGAAGTGACCGACAAAAAGTTCATCAACAACACCCAGGGCGTCCGGTTGGGCACGATCAGCAAAACGATCCTGCCTTCTGAAGAAACCCGGGGCGCTCGCTACGATGAGGCGCTCGCTTTTGTAAGCAAAACCCGCACGCTGGAGGCGCTTACCAAGGAAGCCAAAAAGAAAAACCTCACCCTGGAAACCGCTCCGCCGGTAACCGCCAACGACGCTGTGCTCGGACCTCTTGGCCCAGGTCAGCAAAGCCGGGAAATCATCAAATGGGCCTTCTCCGCCGACCGCGGGGATGTGTCCAGCGTGATTTACGTGTATACCGATGCGGTAGAGAACTACGACAACCGCTACGTGATCGCTGCCCTGCAAAGTATTCAGAAAAAAGGCGTTCCCGCTGTTAAAGACATTAAAGCGGACATAGAGCCGGTGGTGATCAACCGGAAAAAAGGAGAAATGATCAGCCAAAGGCTCAAAGGGAAGGACCTGAATTCCGCTTCCCGGGAGTTTTCCGTGCCCGTCGACACCCTCTCCGGATTGAATTTCGCGATGACTTTTATCCCCGAGTTAGGCAACGAACCCAAACTTTTGGGGAAAACCGCTTCTCTGGAACAAGGTAAAACCACCGAACCTATTATCGGAAACGGCGGCGTATACGTTGCGCGCGTAGTCTTT
This sequence comes from Haliscomenobacter sp., assembly GCA_016713275.1. Classification (GTDB taxonomy): domain Bacteria; phylum Bacteroidota; class Bacteroidia; order Chitinophagales; family Saprospiraceae; genus JADJPL01. The sequence continues at coordinate 670,879 of JADJPL010000001.1, read as the reverse complement.
AAAACAAACCCTTCCGCATTGGCCAACTTACCCGAAATGCGAAACTCGCTTTCCGTCGGGCCCAGAGCCCAGGTTTCGGCCGTGCTGATGGAGGGCATTAAGAATAGCTCCAAGATCAAGGACAACCGGGCTAAATACTTCTAACTCCAGCCAGGGGAAACCCGTCAGCGGGCCGTTTCCAAAGCGCCAGGGAACGGCCCGCTGCTTTTTACCCGATGTCGTGGTTTTGGGAAAGGGAAAAATTGGCGCTTTTTGATTTTTTACCCATATTTGCGTCGGAAAACCGGATGGTCGCACCCAAAAAATAACGCACACATGTCAGAAATAGAAAGCGTTGGCCGAAAAGGATATTGCCTGCTCTCCCTTTTCATTTTCTTATTCTTGTTCGCACTGTTGCTTATCTACCTCTATCAGCGGAGTTTCTCCGGCGTTCCCGAAGTCCTCTGATCCGGAAACGGTAAATAGACTTGTTGCGACGGGTCTAATAAGGAAAAACAAAGCGCATGATTTGAGGCTGTCTCAAAAGACGGTTTTTGCCCAAGGCAACAAAAAAATATTTTCTTTTTTCAATAAAAATTGAAAAAAGAAAATAAAATTTCATGCCGGAGGCAAAGAGTAGTCTTTTCAGATAACCCCAGTCATGCGCTTTGTTTTTTTTGCGCCAAAAAGGCAAGCCTCCCGATTTTCCTAGTTGGAACTTGGTTTGAGCTCACCGATGAACTGTCCGAGACCGTTTTTCCGGTCGAGGATCTCGAAAAAGCTATTCAGGTAGCCCACAACGTCCTTTTTTGACAAGGCGTCCAGATGCGGGAATTTTTCGCAATACTCCATGATTTCCGGCTTGCGCTCGGAGAAGAACTTATTGAGGAGAACCAGTTCCGAAGCGGTGCATTCCACCCCTTGATAATGCCGCTCCCGGACGTCTTTGATGGGCAAACTCTCGTGCGGGACCGCATACGGAGCGGAGACGACGCCTGCGTAGTCAAAATCATAGGGGATAGGCATCGCTTTGCGAAGTTCGGGGAAGTTCATGAACCGCACATTGTGCAGGTTGCCGAAGCTCCAATCCGTGTTCCCAACCATATACTGGAAAACAAAAAAGCGCAACAAGTGCTCCCGGAGAAACCGGCTTACATTTTTAATGGGTTCTTCGGTGAGTTCTCCCTTCATGCGCTGGCTGAGCTGGTCGTCGTCTTCGAGAAAAAACCGTACTTCAGGTGCTGTTTGGAGGTATCCCTGGCGTCGATAACCTGCATTTTTACCAATTTGACCCGGTAGCTGTAAGGGGAAATCAGATTATACAACCGGTAGACCAGGTATTCCCGGTACAGCCATTGTTCGTAAGCTTTTCCCGGCTTGCACTGCCAAACCACTTTCATCTCATTGAACTTGGAGAACCCAAGCGTGTCCAGGGTCTTTTTCTTGAATTTCACTTTGATGGGAGGATGGCTACAGATTTCCTTGCGGGTAATTCCCCGAGCTTTGATCTCCAGGTTGTGATCTACCATGACGCCGCCAGGAATCTGAAACTGGATATGCGCCGGTTGATAGGCTTCTACGGTGCGTTTTTTCATCAGCATCCCCAGATCGGTGGTCAGGTTGATTTCCAGAATATCGTCCTGCGTAGGAAACAGGGCATCAAAGAGACTTTGCCTGCCCAAAGAATCAGGAACTGGAGGAAATGGCGCCACCTGGCTGAAGGCGATCAGCGGGAGAAAATTCAGGGCGAAGCAGGCAATGGTGCCGAAAAGGGAAGTGCGCATGGTGCTTTTTATTTTAGGGATACAAATAATGCCTCTATTTCGGGTTGGTATTTCGATGCAATAAACTTCCGCCGGATCTTCATAGTCGGCGTTAATTCGCCTTGGGTTTCCGTCCATGGGTCGGGCAGCAGCTTGAAGGCTTCAATTTGTTCAAATTTGGGAATTTCAAGGTTTATTTTTTCTATTTCCGCTTCAAATAACTGCTGGACACGCAAATTTAACACCATGTAGGGCGGGGCCGTCCAGTGAATGCCATTATTCCTGCACCATTGCTCCAGGATTGGAAAGTCCGGCACGATAAGCGCGGCCACAAAAGGCTTGTTGGCGCCGACCACCATGACTTGGTCCACGAAAGCAGAAGACCGGATGTGCCCCTCCAAAACCTGCGGAACCACAAACTTCCCCGAGGTCGTTTTAAAGGTGTCGTTCTTTCTGCCGCTGATCTGAAGAAACCGTTTGTGGACGAATTTCCCTATGTCCCCTGTATGAAGCCAGCCATCGGCTGTTAGTACTTTTTCCGTAGATGCCTGATCCCGGTAATATCCGCGCATGACATTGGGCCCGCGCACCAGAATTTCGCCTTCCCCGGTTTCATTGGGCTCGGCGATGCGCACCTCTACGCCGGGCAGGGGAATGCCCACCGTACCAAACCGGACGCCCCCAGGCTCAAACCGGTTGAAGGCCACCACCGGCGAGGTCTCCGTCAATCCATACCCTTCCCTGATCCGGATACCGGCTGCCGCAAATAGCCTTCCCAATTCAGGAGAAAGGGCGGCGGCGCCGACGACGATCCCTTCCAGGTCGCCCCCCATGGCCTTTCTCCATCTACGGAAGACGAGCGCCGAAGCCGCAAGCCATTGCATGCGGTACCAAGGCTCCATCCGGTATTCTTTATAGCGCTTCCCAATTTGGATCGCCCAATGGACCAGCTTGAGCGTCAGGCCGCCTTTTTTTTGCGCCTCTTGCAGCACAAAACGGTAGAATCGGTCAATAACCAGGGGCACTGCGGTAAAATAATGCGGCCGGACTTCTTTCAGCCCGTCCCACAACCGGTCGGCCCCCTCTAAATAGTACACCGAAGCGCCTGCCGCCAGGTACGTATACACGACCATCCGCTCCAAAATATGCGTCAGCGGGAGATAGCTCAGCGCGCGCTTTTCGCAATTGATCGGGATCAGAGTAATGACCGCTTTGATATTACTGACCAGATTCCGGTGGCTAAGCATCACTCCCTTGGGAACTCCCGTGGTACCCGACGTATACAGGATAGTTGCCAGATCGTCTTCGCCAATGCCCGCAGCAAGCTCCTGAATGGCGGTCTGCTCCGAGGAGCTTACCGGGTCCAGCAGCGTAGGCAGATCGGGACGGTCGGGGTCGGAGTGAATCATGCGCACCCATTCCAAAGAAGGTATTTGATCCCGGATTTGCTCCACTTGTTCAAACAAAGCCGCGTTTCCGGCAAAGCAAGCCCTCACTTGAGCATCCTGAAGAATGAAAATCAGCTCTTCCGGAAGAATAGCCGCATGAACCGGCACGACGATAACCCCTATTTGCTGGAGCCCCAGGTCCAGAAACGTCCAGAACGGGCTGCCTCCCCGGCTCAATATAGCGACCCGGTCGGATTTTTGCAGCCCCTCCCGCATCATGGCGGCGCTTGCCCGGTTCACCATCTCTATGCATTCCGCAGTAGAAAACCCTTCCCATTCCAGGCCGGGTTTCCAGTTCAGTGCCCTGCTGTTTGGATAGCGATGGTTTTGGAAAGGAAAAAGGTCAATTAAGCGCAGGAAATCCATGGTAGTCAATAGAATTTCCTAAAAATAGAAAAAAATACAGTATACGATTTGCTTCTACCAGAGAGAAACAAAAAGAAGGTCGCCGAAAAAGAACCGGGACAAAATGCGAGGCAGCGGCAACGCCTACTGCAGCGAATCCGGCTCGATCACTTGAGGAACGATCGGGTGGGCTTCCCCAAAAATCCGCAAGGTCATCTTAGCGGTATTTTTCCATCCTTCCTGTTCCGGCTTTAGTCCCCACTTCGTCAGGTCGATCAGAAAATCTGCAGCGGAGAACGCAGCAATGTTTTCCGTGACGACGACCCGCACTGGAAGGACCATCCCTCTTTTTTTCTTTAATAAATGGATGTTGATGGATGCGTCGTGCGAACTCAGTGCAGTAACCGCTTTGGCGGGGGTCAGTTGAGCGAGCTGAATCGTTCCTGTTTTAAACCGGGACGATTGAAACATCTTTTTCCCGGTTTCCGAACCGGGAGCTCCCACCTGATCGATCATCCGCTCCATATACAAGATCACCTCGCCACCAACGATCCGGTCGGCTTCAATGAGCAGGGTCCCGTCCACCATCGCCGTGACAAACCCAGGGTTTCCTCCTTCGGCGTTCAAGGGCTCCAATTGAATAGAAAAGGAACTGTGACCAGAGTTCACCGTATATTTCTGGGTGCGGGACGACGTTTGGGGGCTGTACTTGTGGGTTGCGTACGGGCTATCGGAATCATTCTGACAGGTAGTCAGAGCCATCATCAGGACGGCAAAGGCGGCAAGCTTTTGAAAGTAGTTCATGAAGTCTCGTTTTTTGCTGTGCAAAGCTAAAAAAGGGAATGGGATACGCCAAATTTTGACGAATTCAGCTCACCAGGGATAAGGTCTGATCCAAACTATACAGCAAGCGGACATTATCCGGAGGAAGGACAGGCTGCGCGGCTATCTGATAGCCGGAAAGGAGAATGATGGCATCCGGAAAGCTTTCCGCCAGCCGGTCGACGTAGGTTTGAACCGACTCTTTGGCAAAGGATTCGGTGATCATGGTAAACAGGTAGTGGGGGCGGTGGATTTTGCATGCATCCTTCAGATCGGACAAAGAAATATCCTGACCAAGGTAGATCACCTGATTATTCCTGGATTTCAGAAGGTAATGCATAAAAAGAAGGCTTAGCTCCTGGCGCTCGCCTTCCGGAAGGTAAATGACGAATTTCCGGATATCTCTGCCTGAAGGAAGAGGGGCTCTGTCGATCGCCACGATCAGCTTCTGGCGTATGAGGTAGCTCATGAAGTTTTCCTGAACCGGGTTGATGGAGCCGGTGAGCCATAGAATGCTCAATTTGTCCAGAAAGGGATAGATCACTTCGAGCATGGTGCGCTCAAAACCAATCTGGGCGATATTGGTCGTCATGATGCGGTCGAACTTGTATTCGTCCATTTCAATCATGGCCAGGGTAAGGGCATCCAGCTGCGTATCGGATTCGAAATTGATCTCCGAGATCGCCGCCACTTTCTCAGCTACCTCCATCCGGTTCATGTGGGCGATTTTGGAAATCTTAAATCCGTTCTTATTGAGAAGGGCTACATTGAGCAGAAATTTGAGGTCTTCATCCTGGTAGTACCGGATATTGGTTTTGGTGCGCTTGGGCTGGATAATATGGTAGCGCTGTTCCCATATGCGAATGGTATGGGCCTTTATGCCGGAAAGTTTTTCCAGATCTTTTATTGAATAAACAGCCACTGCGCCAATAGATTTTTTCCTTTCAGCAAATGAAACGATCCGTTGTTCCTCCATTTCGCTATTTCAGGACGGGTGATGTTGAAGAAACAGAATCGGACGAAAAAGGTTTATCTGTTGCCGAATAACCCGGGTTTCGCTACACGCGCGCGGCTGCTTTTGGCAGGCAGAGGGGAGGCCCCTGGCATTCGCAGACACCTGACGCCCCGCACAACGGATGTTAAAGCTTGTCAGCCAACCGGCGAACCCATCAATTCGGGGCCGGGATAACGATTTATTTGCTATTTTTAGCTGCGCTATACGACCGGGGCGCCGCAACGAAAACCTCGGGCATAGCTGGTATCGTTTACAAAAATCATACAGTCATGAAGTGGCGTTTTGTTATTTCCCTGCTTGGGGCGTTTTCTTGGCTTCCGCTGTTTATGCAAGCGCAATCTATTCCCTGCATCTTTACCCTTGAACTGACCGACGCAAACGGCCAGGGCTGGCAAGGCGCAAGTCTGGAGTTGCGCATCCGGCAAAAAGGTACGATTTATACCCTTGAAGAGGGACAGTCCACATCCCGCTTTTTCATTCCGGCCTATACTGCAGATACCCTGACGCTTCAGTTTCTCCCGGGCGCCAACAACGAGGGCGTATCCTTCACCGTTTACCACCCGGATGGAGCGGTCTTGTTCACAGGTAGCGGAACCCAACTCCCTGCCGGCGAGGTCCTTCGCCAACTCATCGCCTGCCCTTCCTGCCCAATCCCTCCCGTTCTGGGCGTGCAGATCGGCGATGTTCGGGCCTTCACTGCCGATATCCGGTGGATTCGCCCCGATACAACCGGTAAATACCTGCTGGAGATCGATACCGCTGGGTTTACCCGGGGAAAAGGTAAATTGTTCCAGGTGACTTCCGACAAGCTGAAGGTGACCGGGCTCAAAGAAAATACCGCGTACCAGTTTTACCTCTCCGTCCGTTGTTCCGCTAAAGGAGATACCAGTCAGGTCATCGGGCCGTTCTCCTTTAAAACCCTATGGGCCAACGACGTCGGGGTAGCCGAGATCTTCGCGCCTCAAAGCGGATGCGACCTTGGCGCCGATTCGATTAAAGTCGGAATCGGCAACTATGGCGGCGAACCTCAAACCTTTATCCCATTCCTTTACGCGGTGAACGGACGCAAAGCCAACATCGATATGCCCAAAGACGGGATGTATACCGGCGTGATCGGAAAAGACAGCATCGAAGAGGCCACCTTCGACCTCGTGTACAATTTTGGCGCCCCCGGCGAATACATCGTCCAGGCATGGACCGAACTCAAAGCCGACAGCGTGTCCAAAAACGACACCTCCAGCTTGCTCGTCGTACACGCGCCTACGATCAATTCCCTGCCTTACTTTGTCAATCTGGATCAGGGCTTTACCGGCTGGTATCCCGATCAAAACAGCACCCCCTCCAGCTGGGGGCTTGGATACCCCAACGGCAGAGTCCTCCATGGCGCTTTTAGCGGTCAGCGGGCCTGGACGACCAGCCTCAAAGGAGGGTACTCAGCAGATGAATGGTCCTACCTTCTTTCTCCTTGTCTGGACTTCTCCACGCTGACCAAAGACCCCACCTTGTCTTTTGCCATGCGGGTCGACGCCGAGATCTGTTGCGACGGCGCCTGGGTCGAAATGAGCCTGGATGCCGGAAAAACCTGGTCCCTGCTGGGATTGTCCTCTTCGGGAATCAATTGGTACAACAACTCCGATCGCCAGGTATGGACCGGCAACGGAGGCGCGCCGGGTTGGTTTCAGGCTGCGCACCCGCTTACCGGCGCCGCCGGGATGCCGGATGTGCGCCTGCGGTTCGTTTTCCGGGCAGATTACAACAACCACTTCGACGGAATCGCGGTAGACAACATTCGCATCGACGCCTCAACCCTCGATGTAGCCGCCCTCCAGGTTAGAAATAACGGAGGCCTCACCTGCGGAAGTCCCACCGACCAGGTGGTTTTGAGCATAGGCAACCTCGGCGCTACTGCTACCGCTACCGGAATTCAGGCGGCTTACAGCGTCAACAATGGCCCGGCTGTACAGGAAAACGTCGCCTCCCAGATCACCCCGGGGCAAAAGCTCGATTTTTCCTTTAATACCCGCTTCAACTCCCAGGCCCCCGGGGCTTACACCATCAAAGCCTGGGTGAAAAGCGCCGACGGCACGCCAGCTAACGATACCATCTTCTACACCTTCTACAGCGCGCAACCGCTGCCTTTTGCCGAAGATTTCGAGCGGGGAGCGCTCCCTAAAGAGTGGACGATCGACCAGGATGTTATTGTATCTAACGGACGGAATAACGCCTCCTATGTCGTCTCCGACAACCTGTTCACCAACGATCGCACCATGCAGGCTACCACGCCTGCCTTTGGCCCCATCGCCAAAGGAGATAGCCTGGTATTCGACTACCGGTTTACTAACTTCGTTGGTAACGGAAGCCAGGGTACCCAGCTCGGTCCGAATGACCGCCTGGAAATCCAGGTCTCCACCGATTGCGGAACGACCTTCCGGACCGTCTCCGTCATCAACAACCAAAACCATATCGCTTCAGCGGTAATGAAACAAGTTTCGGTTAAACTCGATACGTTTAACGGGCAATATATCCGGGTGCGGTTTCTGGCCACCTGGGGACAGGGCGATTATTTTGTCGATCTCGATAACATCCAGGTGCTTCGCTGCCCGGCTTCCCTCGACCTGTCCATCCTCGTCAGCCCTTCGAATCTCCAGCCGCGGACAGCTAACGTGCTGAGCAAAAGCGTTAACGGCCCATTCCAATATCAATGGAATACCGGGGCAACCAATGCAACGGCAACCCTTCCTTCGGGCGGGTTCTTTGAAGTTACCGTCACCGACCGCTATGGATGCAGGGACATTGCCTCTACCCTGGTTACTTCGGCGAACGAGGTGCTGGAAGTAGAAAAATTCCTCCTGGCGCCCAACCCAAGTACCGGGCTTAGCCGTCTGCTGGTGCAATTCCCCGAAGCATTGGATGCGCAGGTCCAAATTATTTCCATGTACGGGCAGTTGCTGCGGGAAACCCGGTTCGGGCGGACGTCCGAGATCCAGATGGATATTCCGCTGGAAGCATACCCAGGGGGCGTGTTCTTCATTCGGGTGGTAGCCGGAAACAAGTCCCGGACCGAACGGCTGATCCGAACCCGATAGGGAAATAGCCTTATTGCGACGGGCCAGCGCGGCGGGGAAATAGCTCATTTTTTTCCCGCGCTGGCCCGTCGCAACAAGGCTATTATTAAACTATTTTCAGACAGGATTGTATCTCAATGTACGAGTAGCATTGCCCTGGATTCAATCCCTAGATCATGAAAATCGGCATTGTTTGTTATCCTACCTATGGCGGTAGCGGCGTGGTCGCGACAGAACTCGGTATTGGCCTTGCCAAACGGGGGCATGAGGTTCATTTTATCACGTATAAGCGCCCGGCCAGGCTGACCACGTTTCAGGAAAACGTGTTTTACCACGAGGTAGACACCGACGATTATCCGCTGTTCGAATACACGCCCTACGACACGGCCCTTACCAGCAAGCTGGTGGATGTTGTCCGGTACGAGAACCTGGACCTTCTTCATGTGCATTATGCTATCCCGCATGCAGCGGTGGCGTATATGGCCAAAAAAATCTTGCTCACCCAGGGGCGGTACGTTCCCGTCATTACTACCCTGCATGGAACCGACATCACGCTGGTGGGCAACGACCGGGCATTCGCCCCGGTGGTGGAGTTTTCGATCAATAAATCCGATGGGGTAACCGCCGTTTCCAACAGCCTCCGGCAGCAAACGTACGACTACTTCAATATCAACAAAGAGATCGAAGTCATTTACAACTTTATCGACTTCGACCGTTTTCGGAAAAGCAATAAGGACCATTTCAAAATGGCGATTGCCCCGGAAGGCGAACGCATTCTTATTCATGTGTCCAATTTCCGGAAAGTCAAGCGGGTAGAAGACGTGGTCCAGATTTTTCACCGCGTGCACCAGCATCTCCCGTCCAAGTTGCTCCTGATCGGGGATGGCCCGGAACGGCGCAACGCGGAGGAGCTCTGCCGCGAGTTGCATTTGTGTAACGACATTCGGTTCCTTGGCAAACAAGACGCGATTGAAGAGCTCATGGCCGTTGCGGATATTTTCCTGATCCCATCGGAAAACGAAAGCTTTGGGCTGGCCGCGCTCGAAGCCATGGCCTGCGAAGTGCCCGTCATTTCTTCCAATGCCGGCGGCCTGCCGGAGGTGAACATTCATGGCCAGACCGGTTTTTTGAGCGATGTGGGAAATGTGGAGGAAATGGCAAACTATGCCATCCAGATACTCAGCAATGAAGACGTGCTCAACCGCTTCAGGGAAAATGCGTTGGCCCAAGCCAAGCGGTTTGACATTGCCAACATCTTGCCCAAGTACGAACAGTATTACGAAGAGATTCTGAAAGCCGCTGTTTATTAGGCCCTATTAATTCTGAACCAAAATCCGCGCCACGGCGGTGGTAGGTTCTGCAAAACCCGCTTCCCGGGAGCTTGTAGAACTCCAAACCAGGTACACTCCTGAACGCACCCTGTTCCCCTGGTAGTCTCTTCCATTCCAGATCGCCTGCCCGCCGAGGGCTTTTGTTTCAAAAACCAGCCGGCCCCGGATGTCCGTAATTTTCACTTCCGCATCCCTGGACAGCCCCCGGATCGCAACCGGGCCTTCATAATCCGGAGCCACCGGGTTTGGGTACACGTCGGCTTTGGCCAGGTGAATCTGGTCGCCGGCAATCGCATCGCCCTGATAGCTGGTAATACCGCTTTCGGTGCCGATGTACACCAGCCCCGCCTCCTGATCGATCGCAATATCGTTGATGCGGTTGTCGAGCAAAGGAGCATTCGCAGTAGTGAACCGGGCCACCAGTTGTTCCCCACTGGGAGAAAGCACAAAAATGCCGTTTTGGGTGCCTACCCATTTTCTGTTCCCTCCATCGACGGCAATGGTGCGCACCTCTTCGGTAATCAGCAAATAATCCAAAAAACCATCCTCTTGTTCGACCACCCTGAGCGTACCCTGGCATCGCTCCGGCTCAAAAACGCTGTTTCCGCACTCAAAAATGACGATCCCCTCCGAAGTACCCACCCAGACATCGCCTTCCAGGTCGACAGCGAGGCAGTTTACGATATTCGTAGGTAGGTTACTGTTGTTTTGGGTGATGAGACGGCAGCGGTCGTCGTTGGGATCGTCGAGTTTGCCTTCGTCAAAAACGAGCAACCCTGTATTGGAAGCGTTGCTGACAAACCACTTGAAGCCGTTGCCGTCGATCCCGATCTGGTGGATCTGGGTTTCGCTGCACGATGGTTTGAAGCTCTTCCAGGCCCCGTCCGGCAACAAGACCGAAATGGGGCGGTCTGCCAGATGGTTGCTGACCCATAGCCTGTTGTCTTTGTCAAAGGCCAGGCCGCTGATCCGGGTACGCTGGGAATCGCCAACCGCGTTGTTTAGCGTAGAATTTTTTTCGTTAAAAAGACGCATTTTGCCGTCTTCTAATTCCAGGAGTCCTTCAAAAAACGAGCCGGCGTATACTTTCCCATTCCCCGGATGAACGGCAATCGTCATGATATCGAATAAATCGTCGTCGGGGTCATTGGGGTTTTCTCCTTTGAGTTCCTGACGGGTGTCGCGGTTGTAAATCGTCCATTGCCCATCGATATAAGAGGAAAAGCCATGGTCGAGAAAAAGGTAGCTGAACGTCTGGTTCACCCCGCCGGCGGCGGCCCAGAGTTGTTTTTGAGAGACGACAAGCTCCCGGTTGCTGGACGAATAGGGGGAATCGAACGTAAGCAAATTGCACCGGGAGTTGCCGATGTTATCCAGGTAGCGGAAACCCCTGAAATTATCGCCGAACCAAACCCGGCCCTGGCTGTCTTCCAGGGCGTAGTTGGGTTGCCCGCAGCAACTGCCATCCACTTCTCCGCCAAGGCCGGCTGGCGTAAAATACAACACCGTCCCATTGGCGCATCCCGAACTCGCGCATCGGTAGCCCGCCAGCAAATGCGGCCCTTCGGCGCTCAGGAATTTAAGGGCATACCCCGTTTTTTGAAAAAAGAATACCGGTTTACCCCCTTCCAGGCGGTAAATCGCCTGGTTTATGTCCAAATAAAGTTGGCCCTTGTAAAGGACCATCGCGGTAGCAGAATAGGAGGCAGGGAACCCTTGGGCTGCTCCCAAAAACTCCCAATTGCCGAAGTTCTCGGGGTTGGAAGCGTTCTCCGCAATCCGGTAGATTCCCGCTTCGGTGGCAGCATAGAGGTACCCTTCGAAAACGACTACCGAGCGCACGTCCAGCCCGGTAAAGGTGGTGAAGATGAATTCCCCTTTTTTGAGATTTAATCTGGACAGTCCATAGTTGCCTGCCAGATACACGGTAGAATCCGGTGCTGAATACACGTCAAACAGCTCTTTATCCCCGATGAAGTTTTTGAAATTCTGAACCTGGTTCAGCGTGACGATTTTTCCTTCATCCGGTACCACATCGATCACGCTGTTGTTGTAGACCACGATCAATGCCTTCACCAGAGGGTTGTAGCGAATCAGCCGGATACCCGTATGGCTTAGCCCCAACTCCCGGGTAAGAAAACTGGAGGATAGGTCGGTTTTGTCGAGCGTTAATAAGCTGAGCTCGGTCGCATAAAAAATCTTGCCGGCACTTTGCGCGACATAGGGTCCGGAGCGGTAAGGGAGTAAACTACGCCATTGGCCGATTCCAAGGGAAGTCGTATCTCCCTGAGCCGCTAATCCAGAAACGAAAAGGCCCCAGATCAGCGCCGGGTATATCCCCATCCGAAGTACAGAACCCCAGGAGTAGTTGTTATGTATCATATCCGCTTGCTCTTTCTATTTAAATTCACCGGTAAATCCCCGAGGCGTTGAGGTAGGCGTATACCGGTTCGCTGACCAAATATTTCACGGATTTCCCCTGGCGCAGACAGTCCCGGATGTAACTGGAAGACAGCAGCATCAAGGGGACATCGTCGAATAAGCGCACCGCCGGATGAGATGCCAGCGGGCCGGGATCAAACCCGGGCCGGAGGTACACATACATCGCGTAATCGCGAAGCAGGATGTCGTAGTTCTTCCACTTTTCCAGCGTAGCCAGGTTATCGCTTCCCATGATCAGGACGAAATCCCGGCTGGGGTACTTCTCCTTCAGGTAGATCAGGGTGTCGATGGTATACGAAGGCTTGGGCAGCGAAAATTCAATATCGGAAGCTTTTAGTAAGGGGTTGTCTGCTACCGCAATCTGTACCAGATGCAAGCGGTCGTAGTCGCGGGCAAGAGACTGCTTCTGTTTGAGCGGGTTGTGGGGAGAAACGACCATCCAGACCTCGCGGAGGTCGGTTTGGGTTGCCATGTAATTGGCAATGATCAGGTGCCCGACGTGAATCGGATTAAAGGAGCCAAAAAACAAACCGGTCCGCATGTATGCCAATTTATACCCGGAGCCATGCCCCTATTCGATCTCCTCCATCAAACTATCCAAAAACCCTTCGATTTCTTCCTCGTCAAAAAGAATCTCCTCTTCGGGCGCCGCGTCGATGAGCCAACGCCCGTTTATCCGGACGAGGAAGAACTCGTATTCATACGTTTCAAACTGGTCTTTTATTTTACAGGCGCAGCGCGCTGAATCGCCCTGTATGTTGCACGACAATTTCAGGAATTCGGAGATCATCCGGGTCGAGTCCTGATGTTCCTCCGCTACGATCCTGGAGATTTCATCCAGGCGTTCTCCTTCTTTTGCGGTGCTCCATTTTTTCGCTTCCTCAAACAGATTCTGGTCCAGGTAAAATTGATATAACCGCACTACTTCTTCAGGCGATTCTGCAGGAGACGCTTCGGCCAGCGGTTTTTGGGGTTCTCGTTTGCAGGCAAAGAGGGCAATTCCGCCAGCCAGCAAAAAAAAGGAAAGACGGTTGATTTTCATGAAATGAACATTGGGGAAAGCCGCAAGGGGCAATTAGTCCGGAGAGTTAGTTGCTAAGCATAACCGGCATGACCAGCATCAGAATATCTTCGCCCGGGGTTTCTTCCGAAGGAAGCAGGATACCTGCCCGGGTGGGCGTCGATAATTCAATGCGAACCTCGTCCGACTCCAGGACCGTCAGCATTTCGATAAGGAACTTGGCATTGAAGCCAATCGTTAGCGGCGTCCCTTCGTAGGTACAGGCCAGTTGTTCGGTGGCTTCGTTGGAAAAGTCCAGATCCTGAGCGGAAACGGTCAGGCTGCCGTTGGTGATATTCAGAATGACCTGGTTGGTGGTTTTGTTGGCGTAAATAGCGATCCGCTTCAGCGAGTTTTGGAGATCCGTCCGGGTGATGGTGAGCAGGTTGGGGTTATCGACCGGAATAACGGCGTTGTAATCCGGATAGCGCGCGTCGATCAGCCGGCACACCAACTGGGTATTGCCAAAAGCAAAAAAGGCGTTGGATTTGTTAAACGACATGCTGACCGGCTCTCCGGAGCCCAGCACATTCTTGAGCAAGTTGAGGGCCTTCTTGGGCACGATGAAGCTGGTGCTGATTTCGCTGACCAGCTCTTTATACGTAAAGCGGACCAGTTTGTGCGCGTCGGTAGCCACCATGGTCAGTTTGCTGAAATCGACCTGAAAATAAACGCCCATCATGGCGGGCCGGAGCTCGTCGTTGCTGGTCGCAAAGAGGGTGCGGGTGACGCCCTGGGCCAAAACGGTGGGCGGGATCTCAATCTTGTCTACGGCATCCGGCTCGGGGATGGCTGGGAAATCTTCTCCATTCTCCCCGGCAAGCCGGTACTTTCCATAAGCAGAGGTGATCTCGATCCCGAAATTTTTGGGGTCGATGGAAAACGTGATCGGCTGCTGAGGAAGCGCCTTCAGCGTATCCAGCAAGATCTTGGCAGGCACAGCCACCGTGCCGTCCGTATCCGCCATCACTTCCATGGAGGTGATGATCGAGGTTTCCAGATCGGAAGCGGCGATCGTCAGGGTATTGTCCTGAATGGTAAACAGGAAGTCTTCCAGGATAGGCAACACGGGATTGGAGCCGATAGAACCTGCGGCCACCTGAAGATGTTTAAGCAACTCGGAAGAGGATACGCTAAATTTCATAGATCTTCACTATTTTGGCGGGATTGTATTTGAATAACGGAAAGCTACAAAATTACGCTAAAGCCCTCATTATTCCACAGGAAAAATTGAACAGCCTGTGGAAAAGCCACGCAAACCGCTTCCCGCATATCCTCTTGGACAAAACCGCTTTCAGAAACGCCGCATGATTCAAATAGGAAAATACCATATACTCCGGGTGCTCCGGCTAACCCGGCCGGGCGCCTATCTGGGAGACCAGGCAGGAAACGAGGTCTTGCTCCCCTCCAGCAGCATGCCGGAAGGCTTGCAGGTGAACGGCTCCATCCGGGTCTTTATTTACAAAGACGGAGAAGAGCGGCTAATCGCCACTACCCGGGAACCGCTCATTGCCCTGCACCAATTTGCCTACCTGCGGGTCAACGACGTAAGCGCGCATGGCGCTTTTCTGGATTGGGGATTGGAAAAGGAGCTCTTCGTGCCTTTTCGCGAACAGCCCCATGGCATGGAAAAAGGCCATTCCTATTGGGTGTATTTATACAAAGACGACACCACCGACCGTCTCGTTGCCTCCGCCAGGGTCAAGCGGTTTCTCCAAAACGAAACCCTCTCCGTCCAGGAAGGGGACGAAGTGGCGGTATGGGCATGGGAACGGTCGCGACTGGGGGTGAAGGTCATTATCAATCAACAGCACGCTGGATTGGTCGATCAAAGCGAGCTATTCAGTCCGTTTCCGCCTGGGGAGCACCGCAAAGGCTATGTTTCGCGCATCCGGCCCGGCAACAAGATCGACGTTCAGCTAAGGAAACCAGGTTATGCCTCCATTGAAGACGAAGCGGCCAGGCTCCTGGAAGCGCTCCGGGCCCACCGCGGTTTTTTGCCTCTTTCCGACCACAGTTCGCCGGAAGACATCCAGCGCCAGTTAAGCATGAGTAAGAAATCCTTCAAAAAGGCCGTCGGATTGCTTTATAAACAACAACGAATCCGGCTCGATCCGGAAGGAATTTATCTGACGGAAAACCATACCAAATGATCAAAAGAACCCGGCCTCCCCGCATTGCCCCCATCCGGACAATCGATATGCCCCAGGTGGAGGTACTGCATCTCGACAATGGGATTCCGCTCTATTTCTCCAATATGGGAACCCAGGAAGTGCTGCGCGTCGAAGCGGTATTCCGGGCAGGAAGACCCTACGAAACCAAACCGCTCGCCGCCATGGCCACGGCTTCTCAAATCAGGGAAGGGTCAAAAACCCACACCTCTGCAGAAATTGCCGAAACCTTTGACTACTATGGATGCGAATTCAGCAGCCCCTTTCACATGGATACGGCGAATTTTTCGCTGGTCGCTTTGAATAAACACCTGGGCGACGTTTTACCCCTTTTGGGGGAACTTCTTTCCGAACCGGCATTCCCGGAAAAGGAACTGGAGCATTTCATCAAACGGAATCAGCAAAAACTGTTGGTAGACCTGAGCCAAAACGACGTCATCGCCTACCGGCACATTACCGAAAAGATCTTTGGCGCCAGCCATCCATACGGTTACAACAGCCAGCCTGAGATGTATGCAGCCCTTGAGGTTGCCGACCTTCACCGCCACTTTGACCGCACCTTTACCGCCGGCAATTGCCTGCTCTTTGCTTCGGGCCACGTACCTCAGGAAGCTATTGCGCAAATTAACCGTTCCCTGGGCCAAGCCATTCGGAAAGGCCCAGCCGTGTTGCCTTCTTTTCCTGTTCAGGAAACCGCTCCGGAAAGCGCGCGCATTGCGCGGCCCAAAACCCTCCAGACGGCCATTCGCATTGGAAGGAGGCTTTTCCCCCGAACGCACCCCGACTTCACCGGCATGTTCGTTGCCAATGCCGTGCTTGGAGGATATTTCGGCTCCCGGCTCATGTCCAGCATCCGCGAAGAAAAAGGCTATACGTACAGCATTTATTCCTCTCTGGAAACCCTTTGCTTCGACGGATTTTTCTACATTGCCACGGAGACCGGCAACGACGTCGTCCAGGAAACGTTGGACCTTATCTACCAGGAAATCCAGTCCCTGCAAGACCGCCTGATTTCCGTAAAGGAACTGAATATGGCCAAAAGCTACCTTATGGGGGCTTTTCTGACCGATGTGGACGGGCCGTTCAATACCATGGACTTGGTGCGCTCCCTGGCGAGCGACCAACTTCCCGTTTCTTTCTTCCAGGATACCGTTCGCGCCGTCCAGGAGATCACTCCGCAGGAAATAAGATCCCTGGCGCAGCGTTATTTTTCCAGGGAGGACTTTTGGGAAACCATCGTTGGGCCCTGAAATCCGATGATTTTTCAGGGGATTTTTTTACTTCCAAAGAAATGTGAAAATCTCGCTAAATTTGTATTGCTTTGCGGCGAAAACGCTTATCACTCAAGCGGTTTTCGCATTCAAAGAAACTTATATTCGGGCGGGAATTTAGTGAATCAGGTAAAGGAGATTAATGAAACTCTTCAATTTTTTCAAGCAGGAGCTTGCCATTGACCTGGGAACAGCAAATACGCTGATCATACAGGACGATAAAATCGTTGTCGACGAGCCATCTATCGTAGCCATTGACCGCAGAACCGGGCAAACTATCGCTGTAGGGCGAAGAGCGATGATGATGCACGAAAAAACGCACGAGGACATCAAAACGGTGCGCCCGCTCAAAGACGGCGTCATCGCCGACTTCCAAGCAGCCGAGAGCATGATCGAGGGGTTGATCAGTATGATCGGCGCCCGCCGTCGTTTTTTCTCCCATATGAAAATGGTCATCTGTATCCCTTCCGGTATTACAGAAGTGGAGAAACGCGCTGTTTTTGATTCGGCGGATCATGTGGACTCCAAAGAAACCTACCTCATCCACGAGCCTATGGCCGCTGCTTTGGGTATCGGTCTGGATGTGGAAGAGCCCCAGGGCAATATGGTCATTGACATCGGAGGGGGAACCACCGAGATCGCTGTCATTGCTTTATCCGGCATCGTTTGCGATCAATCGATCCGGATTGCCGGCGACGAATTGACCAGCGACATCGTCAGCTACATGAAACGGCAGCATAATATCCTCATCGGAGAGCGCACCGCCGAACAGATCAAGATCCTGGTTGGCTCCGCGCTCCACGAATTGGACAACCCGCCGGAGGATGCGGCGATCAACGGCCGGGACCTGATGACGGGTATTCCCAAGCAGATCAAAGTCTCTTACCGGGAAATCGCCCATGCATTGGATAAGTCGATTTCCAAAATCGAAGACGCTGTTTTGAAAGCGCTTGAATCTACGCCGCCGGAACTGGCTTCCGATATTTACCGTACCGGGTTGTACCTCACCGGAGGCGGCGCTTTGCTGCGCGGGCTCGACAAGCGCCTGGCGATGAAGACCAAGCTGAACGTCCATGTTGCGGAAGATCCGTTGCGCGCTGTCGTTCGAGGAACAGGAATTGCGTTGAAAAATACCGATCGGTTCTCTTTCCTGATCGACCGAAAGAGCGTTTAACGAAATGCCGGGGGCGGGCGATAAACCAGCGAACTGGCGCCCCTGCTTCTTATACCGCGCTGAAACTTTTTTTCCCTGGAATTGCGCCGGTTGTGCCCAAACCATGCCAGCCCCGCTTTCCTGAATAGGGCCACCTGTAGATAAACGTGCCCATTTATGTTTGGTTTGCTTCGCTTGCTGGCCAGGTTTGGCGCTGTTTTCCTGTTTCTGTTCCTGGAAGGGATCTGCATGTACCTTATTGTCCGGTTTAACGAAAACCAGAAAGCCATCTTTGCCAGTTCCGCCAGCTATTTCACCGGTTCGGCCCTGAATCAGTACCAGAAAGTGACCCGGTACGCACGCCTGCAAAAGCAAGTCGAATCCTTGCAAAAAGAAGTTTCCCGGCTGGAGAACGAAAGCTGGAAAATGTATTACCTCGATCAGGCAAAAACCGACACCGCCCGGATGCGCCTCGACACCCTTGGCTTAGTCCCTGTGTACTCGGTGGTGGAAGCCCAGGTGATCAACAACTCGGTGAGCGGAGCAAAGAACATGCTCACCATCAACCGGGGGAAAAAGCACGGCGTGTCTCCTCCTATGGGCGTCATTACATCAAACGGCATCGTTGGCATCGTCCGGCATTCTACCGAACATTTCTCCTCGGTGATGTCGGTGTTGAATACCCAAACCCGGATCAGCGCTTCGGTGAAAGGCAAGGGGTATTTCGGTTCTCTGGTCTGGAAAGGAACAGACCCCCGGCATGCCTGGCTGCTGGATGTGCCCAAGCACAATCCGGTGCATCCCGGAGATACGATCGAGACCAGCGGGTTCTCGACGCTCTTCCCCAAAGGCGTTCTGGTTGGCGTTGTACGAAAAAGATGGGTACCTTCCGGGGAAAGCAACTACCTGATCCAAGTGGAATTATCCGCCGATCTGACGCACGTCAATCAGGTATACGTAGTCAAAAACCTGTTCAGAAAAGAATTTGATCAACTGGAACAGCTATCCGCCAATGAATAATCCGATCATCCGGCAAGGCCTGCGGCTGCTGTTTTTTCTGCTGGTCCAGGTCCTCCTCCTCAAACAAATTCCGCTGGGGCCCATCGGCCCGTTCTATGCCGACGCGTTCGTCTATCCGCTTTTTCTCCTGCTGCTTCCGCAGCGGACGTCTCTGGAACTGCTGCTGCTTTTAGGGTTTGGCATCGGCTTGTTTGTCGACATGTTCTATGATTCCTGGGGCGTGCATGCCAGCGCTTCGGTGTTCCTGGCGTTTATCCGGCCTGGTATGCTGAGGCGGCTGGAGCCTAAAGGAGGCTATAATCTGAACTACGGCCTGACGATCCAGCGTTTTTCCCTGAACTGGTTCTTGCGGTACGCCGCGTTCATGATGCTATTCTATCTCGGTTTTTATTATTCCATGCAGGTGTTTTCGCCGGTCTTTTTTCTGGAAATTATCGCTAAAACAGCGCTCAGTTTTGTGACATCCATGTTGTTTATATTAATTTTAATGCTGATCTTCAACCCATTGGATTGAACGCCAACCAAAGCGACATTCGATTATGGAGGCAAAAAGCAGCCGTTTAACGTATATCCAAACGCTCTTTTTTGTTGCTGCCCTCATTCTGGTGGGAAAAGCAATGCACCTTCAATTATTGGACCCTTCCTTCCGAAAAGAAGCCGATGCCGTAGCGATTGAGAACTACACCAAATACCCTTCCCGGGGGATGATTTACGACCGCAACGGGAAGCTGCTCGTTCACAACAATCCCATGTACGATCTCCTGGTCACTTATAACCAGATTGATCCGGATATGGACACGACGCTGTTTTGCCGGCTGCTCCAAATCGACCGGGATTATTTCATCAAAGCCTTGCAGAAAGATTGGCGCAGCGGCCGGTTTTCCAAATCGGTCCCGTTCGTTTTTTTGAGCAAAATCTCCGCTGCTGCCTTTGCCCGGTTTCAGGAATATCTCTATAAATTTCCGGGTTTTGAAATCCAGCTTCGAAATGCCAGAGAGTATCCGTTGCCCGTAGCGGCGCACCTTCTTGGGTACATTCGGGAAGTAAACAAAACCGAAGTAGACGCCCAACCAGAGCTCTATACGCCAGGCGATTATATTGGCGCCAACGGATTGGAGTACTCCTACGAGAATGAACTCCGGGGACAGAAGGGGTTCAGCATCGTCCTGAAAGACAACCTGGGGCGAATTGTCGGCCCTTACCGCCAGGGCAATCAGGATACCCGGGCTGAGTCGGGGCTCGATCTGCTGACTTCCATAGACCTGCCTTTGCAGGAATACGGCGAACAGCTCATGCGCAACAAACGTGGCGGCATTGTCGCCATCGATCCCAAAACCGGCGGAATTCTTGCCTTCATCAGCACGCCGACCTACGACCCCAACGAGCTCACCATCACCAACAATACCCGGGGCGATTCCTACAGCAAGCTCCTCCAAAACCCGCATAAGCCGTTATTCAACCGGGCCGTTATGGCCCAATACCCTCCCGGGTCCCTCTTTAAGCCTATCTTGTCCCTCATCGCCATGCAAATGGGCGTGCTGGACCCCGACCGGACCATCCGCTGCGGAGGGGCCTACTTCTCCGGCGGCCAACGCCTCACCGGATGCCACGGCCACCCAACCTGCACCAGCGTTTCGATGGCTATCCAGCACTCCTGTAATGCCTATTTTGTCACCGTCTTCCGGGATGTCGTAGATAAATATGGATTTTACAAACCTCAGCCTGGCTTGGACACCCTCCATGCCTACCTCCAAAAATTCGGCCTTGGCCAGAAACTGGGCGTAGATTTTCCAGGGGAGAAATCCGGCAATTTTCCTGCTTCTTCCTTTTTCGATAAATGGTATAAGGAAGACAAATGGAACTCCGTCTGGATCCGCTCGCTAGGAATCGGGCAGGGAGAAGCCCTCGCAACCAACATTCAATTAGCCAACGCAGCCGCAGCAATTGCCAACAGAGGCTGGTTTATCACCCCACACTTTGTCTCCGGCTACCGGAACAGCAACCGGAAGATCGACCCAAAATATACGCAAAAACACTTCACCGGGATCGATCCGGTCTTTTTTGGACCTGTAGTTGACGGCATGGCAGGAGCGGTGAATGCCGGTACCGCACGCCGGGCAAGTATCCCGGATATTCAGGTCTGTGGAAAAACCGGAACGGCAGAAAACCCCCACGGCGAGGACCACTCCATTTTCTTTTGCTTCGCTCCTAAGGAAAACCCCAAAATCGCCATCGCGGTCTATATCGAAAACGCAGGGTTTGGGGGCACCTATGCGACCCCAATCGCCGGGCTCATGATCGAAAAATTCCTCAAAGGCGAAATCCGCAGCGACGAGCGCAAGTATCTGGAAAAACGCATGCTCGAAGCGAATCTCTTGCACCTCAAGTAAAAAGTCTATGCATTTGAATACCGCCCGAAAAGGGTTGCTGATCCTTTTCGTTTTTTGCTCCCGCCTGGCAAGCGCTCAGAACGATACGATTTCCCGAATGAAACTGGTCTTTGCCGGCGATATCATGGGCCATGGGCCCCAGATAACCGCCGCCACTGTAGAGAAAGACAAGGTATTCGACTACACGCCTTGTTTTCAGTTTGTGGAACCCATCCTTAAAGACGCAGACCTCGCCATCGGCAACCTCGAACTAACCCTCCCCGGGAAACCTCCCTATACGGGATATCCTACCTTCCGCAGCCCCGACGACCTCGCCCTTGCTCTCCGTACGGCAGGCTTTAATCTCCTGGTTACCTCCAACAACCATTCCAATGACTCCGGACTCAACGGGGTGACCAAAACCATTAAAACCCTCCAGAATTATGGCTTCTACCAAACCGGCACGTTTCTGGACTCGCTCCACCGCGCCGCACTGTATCCGTTGCTGGTCTATAAGGACCATTTTAAACTCGCGTTTCTGAACTACACCTACGGCACCAACGGGCTGCCTACTCCGGCCCCGGCTGTCGTCAATCTGATCGACGAGAACGCCATCAGAGAAGACCTCCGGGTTGCAAAGGAACTCAACCCAGACTTCATCATCGTCCTCTTTCACTGGGGGAATGAATACCAAATCAACGAGAGCGAATCGCAACGCAAGCTGGCCCAAAAAGCCTTCGAATGGGGCGCCGATCTCGTCATAGGCGCTCATCCGCACGTGGTTCAGCCCATTAAAACCATTAAGTTTAAGCGGCCGGGGCAGGATTCCCTCACAGGGGTGGTGGCCTATTCCCTGGGCAATTTTATTTCCGCCCAAAAGCAAACCTATACCGACCTCGGGCTTATGGTCGAGGTGACCCTCGAAAAGCACCTGCCGTCCAATGCAACCCGCCTGGCAGACCATGCCTATCTACCGGTTTTTCGGTATATCCATCGCGATGCGCAAGGGAAAAGCCAATATTACACCCTGCCTGTTTCGGCATTCGAAGCGGAAAAGCCCTTCTTCCGCTGCCCATACCCGCAGCCACCCTTCAGCATATGCGCACTACCGCAGACGCGATTCGCAAACATCTGAATAAATTGGAGGAAAAGAACGGCGGGTTGGCCGAGGTATTCCTTCCAAACCGGACCCCGCACCGGAACCGGCATCCAATAACTAACCCCTCCGGCATCCTATGATTGTTTCTGTCATTGTCGCTATGTCCCGCAACGGGGTGATTGGAAAAGACAACCAAATCCCCTGGTACCTGCCCGCCGACTTGAAGTATTTCAAGCGGACCACCCTCCACCATCACGTCATCAGGGGGCGGCATACGTTTGCCTCCATCAGCCGTCCTTTGCCGCTACGCACCAATATCGTCGTCACACGGGATCCCTTTTTCCTGGCTGCCGGCGTTCTCGTCGCGCATTCCGTGGAGGAAGCGTTGTCCATCGCCCTCGATTCGGGAGAAACCGAGGCATTTATTATTGGCGGCGGACAAATTTACCGGCAAAGCTTCCCGTATTGGGACAAAGTCTACCTGACCCGGGTCGAAACGACGGTGGAAGGAGATACCTTTTTTCCTGAACTCGATCTCCTGGCCTGGGAAAAAATTTCCAGCGAACCTCATGCGGCAGACGAACGAAACGAGGTTCCTTATCAGTTTGAAGTGTACGAGCGCCGATCCTCTGAGCTTAAGCGTAGGGCTGTCTCAAAAGGCCGTTATTTGCCCCCCACTTGAGATTGTTTTTTCTTTTTCAATTTTCTTTCCCAGCCTATTGACAAAATAACAATATAATTACAAATTGCAACAAAAAACTAAAAACCCCAAGTTGCAATGAAAGAAGATTTTCTCCATTTCTTATGGAGGTACCAACGTTTTGACTGGGCGGCCCTGACTACCACCATTGGAGAGCCCGTTGCGCTACTCCACCCCGGCGAGCCCAACCCGCATGCAGGGCCCGACTTTCTCCATGCCCGGGTCCGCATAGACGGAACCTTATGGGCAGGCAATGTGGAAATCCATGTCCGGTCTTCCGAATGGATCCATCACAAGCATCATGCCGATCCGGCGTATGACAATGTGGTTTTGCACGTGGTGCTTGAGGAGGACCAAATCATCCATCGGGCCAATGGGGAGCGCATTCCCTGCCTGGAACTCAGGAACCGGATTCTTCCGGGTATGCGTCAGGCGTATTTTCAGTTAATGGACCAGAACTACTGGATTCCCTGTCAAAACCAGTGGGATGGGGTTCCTGCGTTGACGAAAGACCTCTGGGTAGAACGGCTGGCCATTGAACGGCTGGAGCAACGCACGGAGAAAATCCAGGAAATGCTTGCTCAAAACACCTCCAATTGGGAAGAAACCTTTTATCAAGCCTTCGCGAGGGCATTGGGGTATCCGGCCAACGCAGACCCTTTTGAGGAGCTCGCACGGTCATGCCCTCTGGGGCTGCTTTCCAAAAAGCGGGATAATTTGATGCAGCTGGAGGCGTTTCTTTTCGGGCAAGCCGGGTTTTTGGAAGGCCCTTTTCAGGACGACTATCCCAAAGAGCTCCAAAAAGAATATCGGTTTTTGCAAGCCAAGCACCGCCTTACCCCGATGCAGGGCAAGGTGTGGAAGTTTATGCGGATGCGCCCCGCCAATTTCCCCACGCTTCGGATAGCCCAGTTGGCGCGCCTGGTACACCAAACCAACCATTTGTTCGACAAAGCGATGTCCGTTCAAACCCTGGAGGAATTGGAGCACATGCTGGAGTTAAAGGTTTCTTCGTACTGGCGCACGCATTACCGGTTTGATCACCCTTCCCCTCAACAGGTGAAATCGTTTGGGAAAAGCGCCATACACAATATCCTGATCAATGCCATTGCCCCCTTACTATTCGTTTATGGTGTGAAATGCCATACGATGGCGTTTATGGACCGGGCGATGGCGCTACTGACCCAACTCCCGCCGGAGGACAACCACGTTGTCCGCCAATGGGCTGGCATGGGATATGCGCCTGCCAATGCCGCGCAAAGCCAGGCCCTTCTTTATTTGAAAAAAAACTATTGCGACGAAAAGAAGTGCATGCGCTGCGCGATCGGCCATACCCTCCTTAAAGGAGATGGTCAAGGCCAGTCGCTTAACGAAATGTAGGGCAGCAAGGCTTCTGCCTTGGGAAGCTGTTCGGGCTTCCCAACGTCCAGCCATACCCCTGCGTCGTGAGGAAACGCGAGGATCTTCTCTTTTGCTGCTGCCAAAAGGTAGGTGTCGATAATGGAAAAAACGAGCTGTTCCTCCGGGAAATACCGAAACAGCCCTGGGTCGATGACCTGAATCCCGCTAAACGCCAGAGGTTGGAGCGCAGCGGTGGGGCGCACCCGTTTTTCCACTCCGGTTTGGGTATTAGCCCACCCGCAAAGCTGGCCGTCCGGACCGAATAAGAAAACTCTTGAGCTTGGCCGGTTTCTGACGGCAAGGGTCGCCATGGCGCCGCTGCCCAAATGGGCTTGGTATAAGGCGCCTAGATCGAGGTCGCTCATAACATCGGCGTTGAGTAAAACAAAGGGCTCGTCCGAAAAAAACCAGGACGCCTTTTTTAGCCCGCCGCCTGTGTCGAGCAGTTGTTCGCGTTCGTCTGAAATTTCAATTCGAATCCCGAAGTAGGACCTACTTTCCAGAAAAGCGGCAATTTGGTCTCCGAAATGATGGATATTGATCAGGATTTCGGAGCATCCAAATTGCTTTAACCGGCGAATGGCAATTTCCAGAAGCGGAATTCCGCCAACGGCAACCAAGGCTTTCGGTTTGTTATCCGTCAGGGGGCGAAGCCTGGTACCCAGTCCTGCGGCGAAGATCATTGCTTTCATGCCGGTAAGATGCGCTAAGATGCTTTAAAAGCAAAGAAAAAAAATCCTGTACATTTGCCGAAGACCAAATGCATTTATGATCCAATTTCGCCTGCTTCAGCTTTTACTTAGTCCGTTTTCCTTGCTTTATGGCTTGGCGGTGGCTTTGCGCAACCTTTTCTATCAGGTGGGGATTCTAAAAAGCGTTTCTTTCAATTTTCCGGTCATTTCAGTTGGTAATTTATCAATGGGAGGGTCCGGCAAGACACCGCATATTGAATATTTGATCCGCCTGCTCAAGGAGTATATTTATCTCGCTACGCTTAGCCGCGGGTACAAGCGCAAAACAACGGGGTTTATGATCGCCCGCCCGGAAATGAATGCCGAACAGATCGGCGATGAACCGCTCCAGTTCGTGCGAAAATTCCCAGATATTACGGTAGCGGTTGGGGAGAACAGGGCATTCGGAATCCCTCAAGTTTTGAGCCTCCGCCCGCATGTGCAAAACCATTTTGCTCGATGATGCCTTTCAGCACCGGGCTGTCCAGCCGGGGTTGAATATTATGCTGACCGAGTACCGGCGGCCTTTTACCGACGATTTCCTGCTCCCCTCCGGAAGGCTTCGGGAATGGAGGTCTGCCTACCGAAGGGCAGACCTGATCGTGGTGAGCAAATGCCCTGAAGGAATGTCCCTGGAAGAAAGAGACCGAATGCTGAAAAAGATCCGGCCCTTTCCGCATCAGCGCGTTTTTTTCTCCTCCTACGCGTATGGGCAGCCCTACTATTTGCTAAATCCGGCCTATGCCGGAGCGCTGACCAGGGAAACCGACGTATTGCTCGTGACTGGGATCGCCCATGCGGATTATCTGGCGCAGCACCTCGAACCTCGTGTGGGATCGGTGACGCATATCGAATATGAAGACCACCATTACTTTGAGGAAACCGAGTTATTCCAGATTCAGAACCGGTTTAAGAACCTGGAATCGGGCAGGAAATTGATCCTGACGACCGAAAAGGACGCCATGCGCCTGGAGCTGCACCGGTCGCGGATCATGGAATTACAGCTTCCCATTTTTGTTTTGCCGGTAGAGGTGCGCTTCCTCTTTGGTTCGGGTCCGGAATTCGACCAGGCCGTTAAAGAATTTTTGATCCATTTTAAAATTTGACGCTTGCGTATTGCCCAGGCCGCTCTGTATGCATGGCTGAAGGTCGTTGTCCGGCTCTTTTTCAGGCTATACTATCCCAAGACGCTGGTTCTGGGGAAAGCCTATTGTCGCCTGGAAGGCCCTACGGTGGTGATGAGCAATCACCCCAACACGCTCATCGATCCGCTAAATGCCGCGTCCCGGGTGAGCGCTCCGGTCTATTTTCTGGCCAACGCATCTCTTTTTAAAAAGCCTGCAGTTGCGCGCATCCTTCGTTTTTTGTACAGTATTCCGATTGAGCGCCCCAAAGATACCCGGGGCAGGCCCATCGATAACAAGGCTTCCTTTGAAGCCTGCATGGCGCATTTGAAGCAAGGCAGGCATCTCTATGTAGCGCCGGAAGGAGAAAGCCAAATGGAACGCCGGCTCCGCCCTTTGCGCACCGGTACCGCCCGAATTGCGCTGGCGGCAGAACATGCTTTTGGCTTTTCTCTTGGGGTCCGGATCCTTCCCTTGGGATTTACCTACTCGGCGCCCGCCAAATCTGGCACGGCGCTGGTCGTGCATGCTGGTCCGCCGATCCTGGTAAGCGAATGGGAACACGTTTTTCGCAAAGATCCAAGAGCAGCGATAAAGGGGCTAACGGAGCAAATGGAAAGGGGGTTGCGTATGCTGCTTATCGACACCCGCAACGCGCAGGAAGACCGGATGCTGGCCTCCTGGGAAGACCTCCTTGAAGTACAACGTCCGTTATCTCAGGAAGAGGCTTATGCCCGAAGCCATCGCCTGCTACAAGCTCTAAGGAGTTGGGAAGGGGCGGAGGCCGGAAAATTAACGGCTTTGACGGTAACGACTTCCAGCTACCAGAACCTGCTTGACCGTTTGGGGGCGTCAGAAAAAGCCCTTGCCGCCCTGGAGGTGCGAACTCTGTTTTCGTATTTTTGGCGTCTTGGTACTGGCTGCCTTTGTGGTTCGCCGGATGGCTGGTGCATGCGGCTCCGGTTGCCGGGATTAAAAAACTATTCCTGTTGCTCCGGATTGAACCCGAGTACCAAACCACCTTCAAATGGATGGGAGGGCTCGTTTTGATGCCGGTTTGGTATGGCGTTCTGCTGCTGGCTGGCATCCTTGCCGGATTGGCGCCCTTGGGGCTTGTCTTTGTCTTCCTGATGGGTTCCGGCTATTTTTATATGGCGCTAAAGCCCAGGTGGAAAGGGCTTCAGGCGATCGTAAAAGCCGCCCGGATCCGATCAGCCCAGCCTGAACACGTCGAAAAATGGCGCAAAGAGCGAAAGGAAATCCTGGAACTGCTCTCAGAAGCGCTCCAAACCTCCCCCCATGACGCTGAATGAAATAGCAAGCCTTGTGTTCCGGCTGGCCACGCTGGCCCAGTTGGCTTATTGGGTACTGTTGTTTCGAAAACTGGCGTTTTACCGGCAGGACAGGCTTTCCGAAGAGGAGAAAAAGGAGGAGCAGCCGCCCGTTTCCGTGGTCATTTGCGCGAAGAATGAAGAAGCCAACATCCAACAATATTTAACCCACTTCCTAAATCAAAAATACCGTTCATTCGAAGTTGTGGTCGTTAATGATGGTTCTACGGACAATACCTGGTCCAGGTTATTGGAATTTCAAAAAAAATATGCGAATTTGACCCTCGTTAATGTGCCTTTTGCTACTCCCCCCGGCAAAAAAACCGCCCTTAGTCTGGGTATTGCACATGCAGCATCCGATTTGCTCCTCCTAAGCGACGCCGATTGCCGGCCTTCCAGTCCTTTTTGGATTGAGAAAATGCAGCAATCGTTACCGGAAGAAAAGCAGATCGCCCTGGGCTTCAGCCCATACGAGAAAGAGCAAGGCTTTTTAAATTTGTTTATCCGCTTTGAGGCCGTTTACACCGCTGTTCAGTATGTCAGTTTTGCATTAGCCGGATTCCCTTATATGGGGGTTGGCCGGAATTTGATGTACCGAAAATCCGTGTTTACCGCCAACAATGGGTTTTCCGGCCACCTTCATCTGGCGTCCGGAGACGACGACCTATTCGTCAATGCGGTGTCGAGCAAAGAAAATACAGCGACCGTTCTCGAACCGGAAACGTTTGTGTACACAAAACCCAAACGGACCTGGGCGGGCTACTACTACCAAAAAACGAGACATTTTTCCACAGGCGCGCACTACCGGCGGCTGCACAAGCTGTTGCTGGGAGGATTAGCCCTGAGCCATTCCCTTCATTATTTGGCTTTGGGCATCCTGATGTGCGCTCCCTGGGAACGCCAGAACGCATTCATTTGGTTTTTGGCGCGGATGCTGGTAGTAGCTGGATTGTACTTCAAGATCCTGAAAAGGTTGAAACACCGGGACCTTTGGCCCTGGATACCGCTATTGGATGCCCTGATCCCCATCTACTACCTGATTTTCGCGCCGAGTATTTTTTTCGGCAAAAACAGGACATGGAAGCAGTAGCGCCCAAGGTGGCAAAAAAGGATTTCCAGGCAGACGATCAACGCCTCATTTTTCAGGCGATCGAGGGCAACCAGCAGGCCTTTACCTGCCTGATGGAACGGTATTAGCATTCGGTCAACCGGACCATCCGGAAAATGGTGGCCAGTAAAGAAGACGCGGAAGACCTCACGCTCGAAGCGTTTGGCAAAGCGTTTCACAATCTGGGAAGCTATCGCCCCCATTATGCCTTCAGCACCTGGCTGTTTCGCATTGCCATCAACCATTGCATTGACTACCTGCGCAAGAAACGCCTCCCCTGCCTGCCCATAGACCTCTCGCCAGACGGCAACTTCGGGGAAGATTTTTCCCATGCACTCCCTTCCAATACCCTGGACCCCGAAGAAATCATCATCCGCGAGCAGCGGCTGGAGCTGATGAGGACATTGATGCACCGGTTAAGCCGCCGCAACCGACTGATTCTGGAAATGCACTATTTCGAAGGATTATCCTACGAAGAAATATCCCGGGAGATGGACGTGCCGATCGGAACGGTAAAAGCCCAACTCCACCGGGCGAGGGAGGCCATGTCGGCGATGATCATCAAAACCGGCGCCGGGCTTGGGCTTGTCTCCAAAGACCGTTCTTTGCCCCCGGCATGAAATATTATTTTCTTTTTGGGCAGTTGTGAACAAAACAGACTTTTCAGCCAGGCCTGCTTGCCGCTCCCTCCTGATTTTTCTTCTGAAATTCTCCCTGTCTGTTTAGGAGACCTGAGCGTTATTCGTTAAATTCAGGTTTTGAACCAATAAGATATTTCGATATGTCCACCTTAACAGGCGTTAATAAACAAATTACCTCCTTCGCTCCTCCTGCCCGCCGGCTGATGGGCCCCGGCCCTTCCGATATTCACCCCAGGGTGATGGCCGCTCTTTCCCGCCCTACGATAGGGCATTTGGATCCCGAGTTTGTCCGGATGATGGACGAAGTGAAAGAATTGACCCAATACGCGTTCCAGACCACCAACCGGCTCAGCATGGTGGTTTCTGCACCCGGCTCGGCAGGCATGGAAACGGCGTTCGTCAATCTCGTGGAACCCGGAGAAAAAGTCATCGTTTGCCGCAACGGCGTTTTTGGCGGCCGGATGCTGGAAAATGTCCTCCGATGCGGAGGCGTGCCGGTTATCGTCGATGATGCCTGGGGCCAACCAGTAGACCCGGAAAAAGTGCAGGCTGCTTTTTCAAGCCATCCGGATGCCAAAATCCTTGCTTTTGTGCATGCCGAAACGTCCACCGGCGTTCGGTCCGATGCGGAAACCTTATGCCAAATGGCCAGGGAGCACGGCGCGCTTTCGATCGCAGATACCGTTACCTCCCTCGCAGGCATTCCTGTATTGACCGATGAATGGGGCATCGACGCCGCGTATTCCGGTAGCCAGAAGTGCTTGTCTTGCGTGCCCGGGCTATCTCCCGTTACGCTTAGTCCGGCAGCGGTGGAAAAGGTCCAATCCCGGAAAACCAAGGTGCAGAGCTGGTTCCTCGACCTCAACCTGGTGATGCAGTACTGGGGCGACGGCCACTCCAAACGCACCTACCACCATACGGCGCCGGTGAATGCGTTGTATGCCATGCACGAAGCCCTCCTCATGCTCCAGGAGGAAACCCTGGAAAACAGCTGGGAACGGCACGCGCGCCAGCATCAGCGCCTGAAAATAGGATTGGAGGCGCTGGGATTCCGGTTTCTTGTAGACGAACCCTACCGCCTGCCCCAGCTGAATTCGGTGTTCCTGCCCGAACAGGTCAAGGAAGAAAGCCACCTGCGGAAACGGCTGTTGAATGAATTCAACCTGGAAGTAGGCGCAGGGCTGGGAGATCTAACCGGCAAAATCTGGCGGATTGGTTTAATGGGGCATACGGCCCAACCGGAAAACGTCGATTTCCTGCTCGAAGCGTTAAGCGAGTTGCTGCATTAACCTGATTTTGGCTTATCCTTATGCGCCAAAACCGGCGGCGGGCGGTATCCTGTATTCCTCAATCCATCGGGTAAAGTTCGCCGTCGTTCTTCAACATATAGCGCTCGGGCACGTACCCCCTGGCAGGGCAAAGCGGATAGATCACGCTCTTTCGTCCGGTGATCGTGCCGGGGAATAACACGGCATTGCATCCGATTTCGGCAAAGTCTCCGACCAAGCCTCCCAGCTTGTTCAGCCCGGTACCCATTTTGGTCCCGTCCGGAAGCCGGACGAAAATCTCATCTCCCGCCGCTTTGAAGTTGGATAGAATAGCTCCGGCGCCTAAATGCGCCTTGTATCCAAGGATGGAATCGCCCACGTAGTTGAAATGAGGGACTTGAACCCCGTCAAACAGCACGGCGTTTTTGACTTCGGTGGAGTTGCCTACCACCACCTCATCGCCCAGCAGCACGTTTTCTCGGATAAACGCCGCATGCCGGATATCGCAGTTCCTGCCGATAATCGCCGGGCCTCTCAGCAAAGCGGTGGATTCGATGCGCGTGCCCTCTCCTACCCATATCCCCGGGGCCAATTCCCGGTAATCAGAGGGTAGCTCCGGAATCAGCGAAGAAAGGATTTCTCCCAATCCGGGCAAAATCTCCCAAGGGTAACCCGCCTTTTCCAGAAACGGACGGCTACGACTATGGTGCAGATCGAAAAGAGACTCCGTCAGGCCATGCATGCCAAATTATTTTCCGGACACCAATACCCAAGGCTCTTCCGGAGAGTATTCATGCTCCAGCCGGTAATACATTTTGACAAACCGGGCAGCTACCGCAACCAGATCCTTGGTTTCCAGCAAGATACTAAAAAACAGGATACTATTGCGCGGACTGAATTGGTCTTCTTTGATGCCCTTGGTCTGTAACGCCAGCAATTGCTCGATTTCTTCCAGCAAGCTTTTTTTGGATTGCTTGATGTCCTTCATGGGCTCAAAGTCCCGCGTTTGGAGCACATGGATGCATTTATCAAAAAACTCAATCAGGCGCACCGAAATATGCTCCAGTTGTTCCTGTTGTCCTTTTTCCAGGGGCGCCAGCACATCTTCCACGTGTTCCCGGGCAGAATCAGCAACGAGCCCGGCAGATTGGATAAAATCCTGCATGAGGTCGTACGCCAGCAAGTAGGTGCGGCTGCCTTCGGCCAGCTCTTCTTCTACGCGCTTCATGGAGCCGTAAAAAGCGAAGCGAAACTCCTCATTCTCGGTTTTTACCTTGTCCATGGCCGCTTTGGCCTTGCGCAATTGAGCGCGGTCTTCCCTGGACAGCCCATGGATCGAAACCTGATACGCTTCGCCCACTGCCTTCATCGTATCGCCAATCGATTGGGCCGTATCGTGAATGATCTGCCGGGCAGGAATAATCTCCGATTTGCGGGTAGCTTCCATCAGTCTCTCGCGTTTTTGTTCCCGCTTGCGGTGGATGACGAACGTATAGTAGAACGACATCGCGACCAGCCCAATCAAAATGAAAACGCCCGTCAAGCCTCCCTTCGCCATAACCGTTGCAAAAAAACCGGAAACCGCAAAAGCGATAAACGCCGTCAGGAACCACCCCAGGAGCACGCTGACGACCCCGGCTACCCGGAACACCGCATTGTCGCGCCCCCAAGCCCGATCGGAAAGGGAAGTCCCCATGGCCACCATGAACGTCACATAGGTAGTAGACAAAGGTAGTTTCAACGAGGTGGCAAAAGCGATGAGAACACTCGAAACCGTCAGGTTAACAGAAGCGCGGACCAAATCGAACGCCGGCCCATCGCTGGGATTCCCGTTTCCATTATCTCCATTCATCGGAACCACCCGAAACCTGGCTTCAATTTTTCTTTCCACTTGTCAGGCAAAATAGCAGAAGCTGCATTCATCCCCGTCACCGTGCGCACCAGCCAGCGAGAGACCATGTTGGAATTAAACCGCTCCAATCCCTCACTTTGGCGGCCAAGGCTTACCTCGGTATCGGTTACCGTGCGCGCTTTTTTGGATAACCAGAGGGTTATCACCATGATCAAACCCGCAGGAAGCAATAGGTAGGTATTGGCCGGATACGCTGCGGCCAGAGACTCCATTAAATAGCTGTTGGCATCGGCGCCGCTGCGCATCCAGTCTCGGTAAGACTCAAAACCGGCCACAGAAGGCCCAATGAAATTGACGAGGTCGTTGCTGGCAAACGCCATGGCCAGAGAGAACGTGCCGGCCAATACGACGATCCGAAGGATATTGATTTTTGTAAACTGGAGGATTAAAAACATCAGCACGCTCCAGAACAGAAATGCGCCAAGCATCAGAATGCCCGTTCTGGCTTCCACCCAGTGAAGGAAATCACCTGAAACAAAGGTTGCCCCCTTCAACCCTTTGAATAAAAGGAAATAACTGATAGCGGATAACGCAATTCCCGCCCAGATCACCCCAACCGATTTGAGCCGGCGCTGGTAATCGAAGGAAAAGATCAAGCGGGCCAAGTATTGTACGATCAATCCAACGGTAAACGCAACCCCAACAGAGACAAATATTCCCGTGATGATCGTCAGCGCGTTTTCGGAATTGATGTATTGCCCGATATTCCCAAGCCCTTCCCCATTGGTCATCACCTTAAAGACCGCCATAGCCACCGATGCGCCCAACAACTCAAAGACAATAGAAACGGTGGTAGACGTAGGAAGACCAAAGGTGTTGAAAAAATCCAGCAACACAATGTCCGTAAACATCACCGCCATAAAGATGACCATCACCTCCGCGAAGGTGAAGAACTCCGGATTAAATATCCCTTTGCGGGCCACTTCCATCATGCCTCCTGCGAAAAGAGCGCCGAAGAATACCCCAAACGAGGCGACGATCATGATCGTCCGGCGGGTAGCCGCTTGGGATCCGATGGCGGAATTCAGGAAGTTAACCGCGTCGTTGGCAACGCCGACAATCAAGTCCGTAGCCGCCAAGGCAAATAGAATAATAACGAAGAACAAGAAAATACTCATTTCCGGGAAATTAGGTTGGTTGATCTCTTTGGCCGGAAAATTACCCCGGCAATGTTAACTACATATTAATCCTCCCGGTCTTTCCGAGGTTTTGGGCTTTCTTCCTGGAAAAATTGCCCTGTCAGCAGGCGCCGGAACGAAAAACGAGCAGCCTTTCGTAAAAACTTTTGCAACCCCTGGCCCAAGTGGTTATTAATCACTTGATTTTAACGATATTTGCGCCGCTCATTGCGCATTCAGCTTCCTGTGTCATTCCTAACAAACTAAAGAACTATGGCAGGCGAAAAGATCATTTTCTCGATGGAAGGGGTCAGCAAAACCTTTCCCCCCAATAAACAAGTCCTCAAAAATATCTGGCTATCGTTTTTTTACGGGGCCAAGATCGGGGTTCTGGGTCTCAACGGCTCTGGAAAATCTACCCTGCTCAAGATCATCTCCGGGTTGGACCAGAACTACCAGGGCAAGATCACCTTCGACGGGTCCTATAAAATCGGCTACCTGGAACAGGAACCTACCCTCGACGAAAGCAAAACCGTGCGGCAAATCGTCGAAGAAGGCGTCCAGCCGATTGTCGATATGCTCAAGGAATACGAGGACATCAATCTGAAGCTGGCAGAACCCATGGACGACGACGAGATGATGCGCATCATCGACCGCCAGGGCGAACTCATGGAAAAACTCGACCACGCCAATGCCTGGGAACTCGATTACCGCCTCAATACCGCGATGGAAGCGCTCCGCTGCCCCGAAGAGAACACGGCGATTCAGGTTTTGTCCGGGGGCGAGCGCCGCAGGGTCGCCCTTTGCCGGCTGCTCCTAAGCAACCCCGATATCCTTCTGCTCGACGAACCCACCAACCACCTCGACGCCGAATCCGTCGATTGGCTGGAACAATACCTGAAAAATTTCCCGGGAACCGTCATCGCCGTCACCCACGACCGCTATTTCCTCGACAATGTCGCGGGCTGGATCCTCGAGCTCGACCGCGGAGAAGGAATCCCCTGGCAGGGCAATTATTCTTCCTGGCTGGAGCAAAAAGCCAAGCGCCTGGAGCAGGAAGAAAAGACCGAGAGCAAACGCCGCAAAACGTTGGAGCGGGAGTTGGATTGGATCCGGATGGCGCCCAAAGCGCGCCAGGCCAAGGGCAAAGCGCGTTTGAATGCGTATGAAAAACTGGCTCAGGAGGAAGTCAAGGAGAAAGAAGCCAAGCTGGAGATCTACATCCCAACCGGCCCCCGTTTGGGCGACAAAGTCGTCGACCTGAACGGCATTTCCAAGTCGTTCGGCGATCGGGTTCTTTTTGAAAACCTGAATGTTTCCATCCCCAAAAACGCTATCGTGGGCATCATTGGGCCGAACGGAGTCGGAAAAAGTACCCTTTTCCGTATCATTATGGGCCAGGAAAAAGCAGACTCTGGAGACGTTGTCATCGGGGATACCGTTCAGCCCTCCTACGTCGATCAAAGCCACAAGGAATTGCAGGATCTGGAAAAAACGGTGTTCGACGTCGTTTCCGGCGGGCAGGACCTTATCACGGTCGGCAAAGCAACCATTAACGCCCGGGCCTATTTAAGCCGATTCAATTTCAGCGGCCCCGACCAGCAGAAAAGAATCAGCATGTTGTCTGGAGGTGAGCGCAACCGTGTTCATCTGGCGATGACCCTGAGGGAGGGAGGCAATGTCTTGCTGCTCGATGAGCCTACCAACGATATCGACATCAACACCCTTCGGGCCCTGGAAGACGCGCTGGAAGATTTCGCGGGTTGCATCCTCGTCATCTCCCACGACCGTTGGTTTATCGACCGGCTCGCGACCCATATTCTCGCTTTCGAGGACGATTCGCAGGTCGTCTTCTTCGAAGGGAATTACACGGATTATGAACAGATGAAAAAGAACGGCTCGGAGACGTCACCCCGCACCGGCCCCGGTTTAAGAATGTGATCAACCGGTAAGGATTACGCTCCGCGCTTCCATTTAATATTGCACCCCCCGCTGGGGTATTGCACCTCCCTTACGGGCTGCCCTGCCAGAACAGCATCCAGGGCAGCCCGAAGGTCTGCCCCGCTGAGCGGAATCTCGTTCTTCGGCTTCGATCCGTCCAGCCTCCCCCGATAAACCAAGGACAAATTGCCGTCGTAAAGGTAAAAATCGGGAGTACAAGCGGCATCGTACGCTTTTGCCACCTCCTGCGTTGCGTCGTAGAGGTAGGGAAAGGCGTAACCCACTTCGAGCGCCGTCATTTTCATTTTTTCCGGACCATCCTGCGGATAATGCTCCACATCGTTGGAACTGATCCCTATAAAGCCAACGCCCTGAGTGCTGTAATCCCGAACGATCCGGATGATCTCCGGGTTAACGTGGATTACATAGGGGCAGTGGTTGCAAAGAAACATAATCAGCGTGGCCTTTTCGCCGGCAACGTCCTTTAGTCGCAATACCTTTCCGGACACCGTGTCGGGCAGTTCAAAATCTGGAGCGTTGGACCCCAGGGGCAGCATATTCGATTCCGTGAATGCCATGGGCTTCTATTCAATGGTTGGGTTAAAAATTGTCTTTCCAAATACTTACAGCAGTGGGATCATTGAAACGGGTCACTTGCACGCCGGGTTGATGCCCAGCACATACTTTTGAACCACGCCAATTTGAGAAGCGGTGTTGGCGCCTTCAAACCCGGAAATCATGTCGTCCTTCAGCTTTTGCCTGGCTAATTCGGTCAGAACGGTGGAAACCGGCATATAGGACCAATGCCATTGCTCTTCGTTATACCCAAAGAGCCGGTCTTGTCCCTTGGGGGAGTAAGGCTGGCAGAATCCATACGCGGCGCCGTTCGCCGTGAGCCAATCGTGAATTTTCTTCCCTTCCCCGGACTGAAACCATTCCGGGTTCAGGTCGTTCAGATCCATATCCGTGCCCCAATGGTGGCGGGAAGAACCCGGCATAGAACTGTATTCCAGGATTTTCAACGCCCTTTCCACAGGGTCGGGATAGGCTTCGGAAGCGTTTTTTACATTTTCGATCAACCGGGCGCCCGTCCACTTAGCCTCCCAGATTCCTTTTTGGACATCGAAATTGCGGGCAGCGGAAACGATGCGGAGGCGAATTCCGTCTTTAAGCGCCGCGCCATACATGTTCTTAAAGGCATCGTACACATCGCGGCGCAGGAACATCCCTTTACGGGAGGCATGTTCCGGGTTGATTTCCACGAAATCCGGATGGGTAGCAGGGTCAAATTTTCCCATCACGTAGGCGAGGTCAAATGCCTGCTGCGTTTGCTCCGAAGAAGGGGCAGGCGCGGAAGCAGACCGCGCGTTTGTAGTGCCTGCGGCAAAAGACCGGTGGC
The DNA here is from genome assembly GCA_016713275.1 of Haliscomenobacter sp. Lineage (GTDB taxonomy): Bacteria > Bacteroidota > Bacteroidia > Chitinophagales > Saprospiraceae > JADJPL01. The sequence goes on along the minus strand of JADJPL010000001.1, from coordinate 633,852 downwards.
CGGCTGGTTTATCCTGGGCGCAAGAAACCAGAAGGAAAGAAAGAAAAACAGCAACAACGCGTTTCATAATAAACAGGCAAAAAGGTTAGTAATCAAATTTCATTTGTTCCTGAGGAAACCCAAAAAGGTATTTTTCCTTGATCAGGCCGGCAACTTTAGGAGAAACGCTGTGCTCCCATCCGGGTTCTCCATTCCGTATTTTAGCAAGGACCTCTTTGGAGAAAATATGGAGCACATTGGGGTCAAACTGGGCAATATCCACGATTTGCCGGTTGTCGAGCAAGTGCTGAAACAGGAATTTCACTCCTTCGGGTATCGGCATATTCTGGATGGTCATCAGTTCCTCGCTGCCTTCCTGCAGCGCAGGATAAACAAAAATCCGGAGGTTTTTGGCAAACAGTTCTCCAAATGCGGCGAGCAGGCGGCCGTCCTGATTGTCGTAATACGTTTTGCTGATCATTTCCAGCAGGGCCTGGACTCCAAAAACCAGTCCAACGGGCTCTACGCGGTAATCGCTGAGGTATTCGGCCACCTGATGGTGAGCGGAGCAGTTGGAGAGCAAAACCGTATACCCCAGCGCGTTCAGAAGTTCGGCGCGGTCCAGGAAGTCTTTTTCGTCCAGTTCGCCGTCCTCGCACAGGTTGCCGAGCGCGATTTCTACGAACAGCGCGCTCCGCTTGGGGTCTATCCCCGGCACGCTTCGGAACGCCTGGTATCCGGATTTGATCATATCCAGGTTGACCAGCGTGGTGGGCCGGAAGCTCCCGGGAACGATCAGCACCTGTTTTCTGTACAAGAACTCAGAGGCGTGCACGTTCCGGCCATCCGCGCCAAACATCGCCACATCTGTTAATTGATGCTTGATGAGGTATAAGCTGAGCAGGCGGTTATCCACCCGTTCGAAATCGGGCCCGGTCAGCCGGACCATATCGATCTTCACCCGCCCTCTCAGGCTGTCGAGCAGGGATTGAAGCATGGTTTCGGGCTCCATGTGGTATCGGAAACACGCGTAGATCAGGTTGACGCCCAAGATCCCGATCGCCTGCTGCTGGAGCTGGTTGTCGTTGTCCAGCATGCGCACGTGAAGCACGAGGTCGTTGGGGCGGCCATCGGGCTGAAGCTGGAATCGGATGCCCAACCATCCGTTGCCTTTGATCGTTTTCTGGAAATTAATAGCCGCTACGGTATCCGCAAAAACAAAGAAGTTGCATTCAGGACGTTCGTTGCGCAGCCGCCGGTCCATCAGGTCGTACTCGTGGTCCAGCATTTTATACAGGCGGCTTTCGCATACATAGCGGCCGCTGGGTTCCGGTCCGTAGATCTCGTCGGAATACGTCTTATCGTAGGCCGACATCGTTTTAGCGATGGTGCCTGCCGCTGCACCCACCTGAAAGAAATACCGGGCTACTTCCTGGCCAGCTCCGATCTCGGCAAAGGTGCCGTAAATGGTGTTGTCGAGATTAATCTCCAAGGCCTTCTGATCCGTTTCCAGTAATTTGCGCATAGGTTGGTGCAGGTTGTACGGCAAAAGTAGGCAAAACCCGGGTTGCACGCCAAAGAACGCCCCTTTCTTCTCCTCCGTAATGAACGAATTTGGGCAATCAACTGTTGAAAAGCCGACTGATGGAGGAATATTCTATAACTTTGCCGGAGTGAATATGGCCTTTTGCTTGGCGCAGGCCGTTCTGCCTCTGGTAACCATTGACCGTTTTGTATGTTTCCTGAATATGATGTAATCGTCGTTGGCGCTGGACATGCTGGTTGCGAAGCGGCTGTAGCCGCCGCCAACTTGGGGTCCAGGGTTTTATTGGTGACGATGAATATGCAGACGATAGCCCAAATGTCTTGCAACCCAGCCATGGGCGGGGTGGCGAAAGGACAGATCGTGCGCGAGATTGACGCGTTGGGAGGCTATTCGGGCATTGTAACGGATCATACCATGGTTCAGTTCCGGCTGCTCAACCGCTCCAAAGGCCCCGCGATGTGGAGCCCCCGCGCTCAGAGCGACCGCATGTTGTTTGCCCGGAAATGGCGCACGATGCTGGAGGAGCACCCGTTGATCGACTTCTGGCAGGAGATGGTGAACGGGCTGGTCGTCCACGATGGAAGGGTAAAAGGCGTGCGCACCGGGATGGGGCTGGAAATTCCGGCCAAGGCGGTCGTGCTCACCAACGGCACATTCCTCAACGGCGTAATCCATATCGGGGAAAAGCAAATGGGCGGCGGCCGGGCCGGCGAAAGCGCTGCCCGGGGCATCACCGAACAACTCATCGAACTGGGGTTCGAAGCAGGGCGTATGAAAACCGGCACTCCTCCCAGGGTCGACGGGCGCTCCCTGAATTACGAAGCGATGGAGGTACAACCCGGCGACGACGACCCGGGCAAATTCTCGTTCACGGATACCCCCAAACTCCTGCGCCAGCTTCCCTGCCATGTGACCTATACCAGCTCCGAAGTCCACGAAATCCTGCGCACCGGATTCGACCGTTCTCCTATGTTCAATGGACGTATCCAGGGTACCGGTCCCCGGTATTGCCCTTCGATTGAAGATAAGATCGACCGGTTTTCCGACCGCGACCGCCATCAGCTCTTTGTCGAACCCGAAGGCTGGGACACCTGCGAGATTTACGTCAACGGGTTTTCGTCTTCCCTTCCGGAAGATGTTCAGTTCAAAGCCCTGCGCAAAATCCCTGGATTTGAGCAGGCCAAAATGTTCCGGCCCGGGTACGCTATTGAGTACGATTACTTCCCTCCGACCCAGCTCGGCCTGTCCCTGGAAACGCACCTCGTCAAGAACCTCTTTTTTGCTGGGCAGATCAACGGCACTACCGGGTACGAGGAAGCGGCAAGCCAGGGGCTGATGGCTGGCATCAATGCGCATCTGGCGATTCGGGAAGAAGAACCGTTCATCCTCAAGCGCTCGGAAGCCTATATCGGCGTGCTGATCGACGACCTCGTGACCAAAGGCACCCAGGAACCATACCGGATGTTCACGTCCAGAGCAGAATACCGGATCCTGTTGCGCCAGGACAATGCCGATCTGCGCCTGACTCCCCTTGCCTACCGCCTGGGCGTTCGCGGCGCCGATGAACGCATGGACCGCGTGCGCCAAAAAGAGGCGGCTGCCGCCTCCATCCGGGGTTTCCTGGAGTCCTATAGCGTGGAGCCCGGCCAGATTAACGGGGTACTCGAAGCCTACGGCAGCGCCCCAAGCCGCCAAAAAGTCAAACTAGACAGCATCCTGGTGCGCCCCAATATCGCCCTACAGTCCTTAAGAGAAGCGTTGCCGGAGCTTCAGGCTTTTCTTCAGGACTTTCCCGCAGAATATACCGATCTGGCGGAGATCAATATGAAATACGAAGGGTATATTCGCAAAGAGCAAGAAATGGTCGGCAAAATGAACCGCCTGGAAGAGGTGCGCCTGCGGGATGATTTTGATTATTCCAAGGTCAGCTCCTTGTCCAAAGAAGCGCGGGAAAAACTATCCCGTATGCGTCCGCGTACGATTGGCCAGGCAAGCCGGATCAGCGGCGTGTCTCCGGCGGATATCAGCGTATTGCTGGTCTTTATGGGGAGATAGGTTTGAAAAAAATCACTTCAAAAACCATACGATATGTTGTACACCATACTTAAACATGCCCATTCCGGTTTCCGGTGGGTGGTTCTCCTGCTCCTGGTTGCCGCTGTAATCAACGCGTTGCTTAAATGGCGGGGCGGCAAATCGTACAGCGCCGGAGATAAACGCATCGGCTTACTGGCGATGACCATGACGCACCTGCAGTTCTTGTTCGGTATTGTGCTGTTTTTTATCAGCGAAAAAGTCGTTTTTTCGGGCGAGTCCATGAAAATCGCCATGAACCGGTTTTTCCTGGTGGAACACCCCACCCTCATGCTCCTGGCGGTTATCCTGATTACGATCGGCTACAGCAGAGCAAAGAAAGCGGGAACGGACTCCGGCAAATTCCAGCGCACGTTTTGGTTCTTCCTGATTGGGCTGGCCCTTATTTTGTTGGGCATTCCCTGGCCCTCGATGGGTTACGGAACCGCATGGTTCTAGGTTGGAACTATTTTAGCCCCTCCAGGATATTAGGTTTTCCGGGTATCATACCTCCAGGTTTGGCAACCTGGCAGGTCTCGCCCCTAAAATATCCCACGATGGAGATATTTTAATTTTCATAAATTATCGGAATTATTTTTCTGTCAAAAGCCTGAAAGCCGCATATTTCATTTGGTTTTCAGGCTTTTTTTTATTTTTATTCGGAAATAAAACGCTCAACTTTTTTTCTTGCCATTTATTTTTTCTTATCTTGCACCTGTCTTTGAGCGCATATCTTCTACATACCTTTCCATAATTACTTCCTTGTCATTCCATTTTTCGGATTGAGGGCTCTTTTCAGCAGCCTGTTTCTGCTCTTTGTTGTAAAAAGATGTTTTTCTTTTTTACGCCGGGGGCAAAGAACGGTCTTTTGAAACAGGCCCATGTGACGTAACGGGCAGCCTCCCCCGGGTGTGCCATTTTCCCTTTTTAGCTTCCTGCACATGCGGCAGGGAATTGGTTCTCTTTGGCAGCGCGGTCCAAAGAGCCTGGTTTGTATTGGCTTTTACACCCGGAATTTCTTGTTTTTCAACATAATGAACATAATCTCATGAAAACGCAATTAGCCCAAAACTTTTGGCGGGAGGGATTATGCTGGACCATTGCCGTAATAATAGCCAGTATTTCTTTCACTCCCGATGCAGGCGCTTCGTCTTCTCTGCGCTTGCGGACAGCTCCCGGTTCTACGTCGGAACTTCGGCTATCTGCCGAATTGTCCGAAAAAAACCCTCAGGTTCAAATCTATATTCAACGGTTCCTAACCTTGGGGAGGGTGGAGACCGAGCACGCGCTGGGCCGGGCGCAGTACTATTTCCCCATGATTGAGCCTTACCTTCAGGAGGCCCACCTTCCCAATGCCTTGAAATACCTTCCACTGGTGGAATCCACCTTGTTGCCGGAAGTGACCTCGCCGGCAGGCGCCGCCGGCATGTGGCAAATCATGCCCAACACAGCCGATTATTTTGGATTGCAAATAACCCCTTCACTGGACGAGCGCCGGGATCCACACCGATCTACCCAGGCTGCCGTGGGCTTACTGGCCATGTTGCAGGAACAGTTTTGCGACTGGCGCCTGACGCTGGCAGCGTATAATTGCGGGCCGGGAAGGGTGCGCAAAGCCATCCGGAAAGCAGGCGCACGGGATTACGAGCGATTAAAGGGGTTCCTCCCGCTGCAAACCCGAAACTACATTTCCAAGTTCACCGCCATGGCCCATGTCGCCAACCATTACGAGCAATACGGACTGGTTCCGAAGTATCCTTCCGACTTGTCGGGACCTACCCAAGTGTTGCCAATCGAAGGCCCCTTAAACCTGATCGAGCTCGCTCAGCTCAGTGGCGCGCCTTTGAAAACGCTTAGAAAACTGAATCCTTCGTTTCTTTCGAACCAGTTGCCTCCCTTGAAAGGCCGGGGGCGCTACCTCGTGTACTTGCCACAGGAAGCCGTCAAAAGCTATTTTCTTTCCCTCACGAAAGGCGCCATAGAGACAGCGCCTCTGCCAGCGCTTCCTGGCGGCGAACCATCCGCTTCTTTGGGGCCTCCTTTTGCAGCCGCTTCCTCCAGCTATTTTAACAGGTTTTTGGTATCCGGTACGGGTTATCAACAACCTGGTTTGCCGGCGTTTCCGAAAAGACCCAAGACCTTGTTCTCCAAATATTTCATCCGCCGCTGGCCGTATGCGATGGCTTAGAAGGGAAAATGCCAAAATCACAAGGGCCGTCTCACAAGATCAATCTTTGCCACCGGCATGAATTTTATTTTCTTTTTTTTCATTCAAATAAAAAATTGCTCTGCAATTTTTATTTGAATTGAAAAAAGAAACTTTTTGGCCGCCAGGGGCGAAAACGGTCTTTTGAGACAGCCCCTATTCCTCCTTGCGGGGAGCATCGTCATCCATTACAGGGAGGTTGCGGCGAAAAGCGCAGCCGAGATCCATCTGGGATTCGGTTTTTTGAACCCCTTTGATATGGTCGATTTTTTCATAAAGCAGCTTTCTCAGGTGGTCGCTGCTTTTGGCTACGATCCGGATATAGAGGGTGTAGGTTCCGGTAACATAGTAACACTCCGTCACTTCCGGGATCTTTTTCAGGGCCTCGATGATCTGGCCGGAGTCTGAATCTTCCCGGAGCACCAATCCGGTGAAGGCGCTCCATTCGTACCCCAGCTTTTTCTCATCCAACACGATACTCATTTTTTTCAGGACGCCGATTTGCCTCAGGCGGGTTACGCGCTGGTGTACCATGGTATTGGAAATACCCAGGTCTGAGGCGATTTGGGAAAATGCCTTTCGGGAATCCCGGTCCAGTTCCCGAAGGATCAACCGGTCATAGTAATCAAGCAGATCGTTGGTTGGCATGCGCGCAATGGAGAAATAAGGCTTCTAAATTAGCAATTGTTTTACTTTGTGCAATCACCTGATGTAGCTCTTGTACTATGGCACCCTGGATTTCGCACGACGGCATCATTCTGGGCATTCTGCTGGGCGCCCTCGCCTTTATTTTCTGGACTTCCGATTCGGCCAGGCCGTTTTGGCGAAGGCTGTATACGTACGTTCCCGCTTTGCTGCTTTGCTATATCATTCCCGGTTTTTTGAACAGCTTCGGAGTGATCGACGGAGAAAAATCGGCGCTGTATGCCGTTTCTTCACAGTACCTGCTCCCGGCGGCGTTGGTTCTGCTTACCTCTACTGCGGATATCCGGTCGATCTTGCGCCTGGGGGATAAAGCGCTATTGGTGTTCCTGGCCGGTACCTTTGGGATCATTCTCGGCGGTCCACTGGCATTTTGGGCAGTAGGCGCCATGGCGCCCGGCTTCCGGGAAGCCGCCATCGAACAGGAACTGTGGAAAGGGCTGGTCACCATTTCGGGCAGTTGGATCGGCGGCAGCAGCAGTCAGCTGGCGCTAAAGGAAATCTACGGCTGCGGGGAAGAACTGTTTGCCATCATTTTGGTCGTCGACGCCTTGATCGCCAACACCTGGACCGCCTGTCTGATTTACGGCGCGGGCATTTCGGGGCGCATCGACCGCTGGCTCAAAGCCGACGGACAGAGCATTGAAGAGGTCAAACTGCGTATCAAAAACTACCGGGGGCTATCGGACAAGCCGGCGGACCTTCGGGACATTGCCCTCATTTTGGCGGTGGGGTTTGGCGGCGCCGCCATTGCCAGAGGCTTGGCCATTGGGATTACCGCTCTGCTGGAACCTTTTCGGCCCGCATTGGAGGCCAACGGGTTTTCTCCGTTTCTATCGGAGTTTCTGTGGGTCGTCATGCTGTCCACATCCCTGGGGATCGGCTTGTCGTTTACCAAAGTCAGGCAGTTGGAAAAACTGGGCGCTACCGATTTTGCCACCCTGTTATCTATTTTCTGATCATGACGATCGGCATGCGGCTGGATCTGTTCGCCTTGCAGGGGAATTTCGGCCTGCTGGCCGTGGTCGTCCTCTGGATGATTTTCCATATTCTGGTGATGCTCCTGGCAGCCAAATGGCTACGCGCGCCATATTTTTTTGTGGCGGTTGGCAGTCAGGCCAATATCGGCGGTGTGGCGACCGCTCCTGCGGTGGCTTCCGTATTCCATCCCTCCCTGGCGCCGGTAGGCGTGTTGCTCGCCGTGCTGAGCCATATTCTGGGAACCTACGGAGGAATTCTTTCGGCCTGGCTGATGCAGTGGGCGTTGTGAGGCGTAAGGCCTAGGGCTTAAGGCATAAGGGAATCAGAGGTAAGGGATTAACGCGGCTTTCCCCGGCCCGGTGGTATAAGGAAGCAGGATTCGGGCGACTAGCCCCAAATAGTGCCGGATTTGTTCCTGAGGGGAAAGCTGGCGGTAAGACACGGCGGCCTCAGAGATCCAGAACCTGGCGATTAATGCCAGAGAGGACACCAAAAAGGCCAGATCGTTTTCGGAAGAAAGCAAAATCTGGCCATTTTCCTGCAAAGAACAAAGGTTGGCTCGAAGCGTACTGTTTCGGGTTGTCTCTGTCTCCTGATAGCGCTTGGCCATGATCGGATTCTGATCGAGCAAATGAACGAAACTCAGCAGGACACAGCGGTATCGCGTTTGGTTTTCAAAGGTTTTCTCCAACATCTCCATGAAACCAGTCATGTCCAGACGGTCTACCTTTCGGATGGTTTGGGAATTTAATTCGCCCAAGTCAAGGGATAATTGGTTTACCAAATGATCTTTTGTCGGAAAGTAATAGGTGATGTTGCTCACCCGGATACCTAAATGGGCTGCCACTCCCTTAAGCCCACGTATTCAATTCCGTGTTCGTTAAACAGTTCCAACGCCTTGGAAACGATGCGTTCTTTTGTTTTCATAAAAAATTTGGACAATGTCCAAATTTAGATAATTTTGCTTAAAATTCACCACAATGAAAATAGAACTTCCTCACACCATTGAGAATTGCGTTGGCGAAAAAATCAACTTTCGGGAAATCACTTCCGAACCTGAAGGGGACAAAGTCCTACTCTACGCTTCCTGCGAACCTGGCTGCGGGCCGGCGATGCACGTGCATTTCAAGCAAGACGAATCGCTAACGGTCGTAAAGGGCGAATGGGATTTCAGATTCTTGGCGAAGAACCCAAAGAAGCAGGAGTTGGAGAAACGGTCCTCTTCAAAAGAGGAACTCCGCATAAATTCTGGAGCGCCGGAACCGAGCCTTTGGAATGTGAAGGATGGATCCAGCCGGTAAACAGCGTAATTTACTATCTGTCCAAGTTATACGCTGCGCAAAATAAATCCGGAAAAGGGCAGCCTGAAGCATTTGACTCGGCCTATTTGATCCTGAAATACAAGAACGAGTATGATTTACCGGAAATCCCGGGGTTTGTCAAGTCAGTCATTCTGCCAATTACTTTGGCAATAGGGCAGTGGACTGGTAAATACAAACATTTCGAAGGGGCTCCTGAGCCGCTGAAATAGCCAGCAGCTTTGGGGGCAATCTTCTGTGTCCTCCGGCACAGGATAAGTTCGAATGAAAGCATACCTTTGCGGCGAAAAAGGATGCGATGCTAAATATTAAAGAATATACGCCAAAGCTGTTCACCCTGTTGAAGGATGGAATCGGGAAAGAACAGGTGTTCAAAGATATCAGCTCGGGGGTCATTGTTGGGATAGTGGCACTGCCTTTAGCAATCGCATTTGCCATAGCTTCAGGTGTGTCGCCGGAAAAAGGGCTGGTCACTGCGGTGGTAGCCGGCTTTTTGATCTCCGCTTTAGGCGGAAGCAAAGTGCAGATCGGAGGCCCCACCGGAGCTTTTATCGTGATCGTTTACGGAATTGTTCAGCAATACGGCTATAACGGGCTGGTTATCTCCACCTTTCTTGCCGGGTTCATTATTATCCTTTTGGGATTGGCGCGCCTCGGGAACCTGTTAAAATTTATCCCTCATTCGCTGATTGTCGGGTTCACATCGGGTATCGCGATTATCATTTTTACGTCTCAGATCAAAGATTTTCTGGGATTACAGACAGGGGCTTTGCCCGCCGAGTTTTTGGGCAAATGGGAGGCATTTTTCCAGAACATCCAGACGGTCAATTTCTATGCGGTTGGGGTAGCCATTGTCACGATTCTGGTCACCCTGTATACCAAGAAAATCACGACCCGGGTTCCCGGTCCTTTTCTGGCTATCCTGGTTGGCACGTTGGCTGTTCAGGTTTTTCAACTCCCCGTGGAGACCATAGCTTCCAAGTTTGGGCAAATTTCCGGGGCTATTCCGGCGCCCAGGTTGCCCAAAGTAGATTTCGAAACCATTCAGCATTTGATCGAACCCGCGTTTGCCATCGCGTTGCTCGGAGCGATAGAAAGCCTGCTCTCGGCGGCAGTGGCCGATGGGATGATCGGCGGCAGGCACCGGTCGAATATGGAACTCGTCGCTCAGGGAATTGCGAACATCGCCTCGGCGCTGTTCGGGGGGATTCCAGCTACCGGCGCCATCGCCCGGACGGCGACCAACGTCAAGAATGGCGGCAGAACCCCGATTGCCGGGATCACGCATGCGGTTACGCTGCTGTTGATCATGCTGGTTTTCGCTCCTTATGCCAAATTGATCCCGTTGAGCTGTCTGGCCGGTATCCTGATCGTCGTTGCCTACAACATGGGCGAATGGCATTCGTTTGCTTCCGTGCTGCGCAGCAACCGGTACGACGCACTGATCCTGCTGACCACTTTCATCCTGACCATCTTCTTCGACCTGGTGATCGCCATCGAAATTGGCGTTGTGCTCTCTTCCTTTGTTTTCATGAAGCGCATGTCGGATATTGCCCAGTTTAATCTACTGGAAGACCCGCAGGCGCAGCCGCTCCTCGATGAAAACCTGGCCATTCCGCCAGGAGTTCTGATCCATGAAATCAACAGCCCCTTATTCTTTGGAGTAGCCCAGCGGTTCCAGGAAACGCTTTCCGAAATCAACGTTAAGCCCAAAAAGATCATCATCCGGATGCGGTCTGTCCCCTTTATCGACGCCACCGGGATATACCGGCTTAAAGAGATCATTAACTCCTACGAGAACAGGAACATCGATGTAGTGATCAGCGAGCCCGGCAGGGAGGTTTTGAGGTCCATCCTGTCGAATGGGGTTATCCCACGCTCCCAAATTGCCGTAGATATAGAGACCGCCCTCGGAAAATAAATAGCCCCCCTGGGAAAGGCAAAAATCATTCGTCTTATGGCCATTGTCATCATCACCCCCGACCGGGACGCATCCCCGCTCCGGGATCAGTTGAACCGGCATCTTCCCGCTGGCGCAGCGGTTTGGATTTACCCGGAGGTTCCCAACCCCGAAGACGTTACCATGGCGGTTGTCTGGAAGCACCCGCCGGGTAGCCTGAAGGCATTTCCCCATTTAAAACTGGTTCAATCCTTTGGAGCAGGGGTTGAACACCTGCTCCTCGACCCGGAGCTACCGGAAGGCGTTCCGCTGGCGCGGATTGTGGATGACGCCCTGACGCTTTCGATGCGCAATTACGTGGGCATGGCGGTCCTGGCGATTCACAAGCGGCTGGACGTTTATCTGGAAAACCAACGCCGGAAGGTGTGGGAGCAACCCCAACCTGTCGAATGGCCGGTGCGCGTTGGCATATTGGGCATGGGGGAATTGGGCGCCGCGTCTGCCCAGTTTCTGGCGGGAATGGGGTTTGAGGTTTGGGGATACAGCCGGCAGCGCAAAACCCTTCCCGGCGTGACCTCCCTAAGTCCCCAGGAAGCTTCGTTGGCCGAATTCGCCGGGAGGATCAACGTCCTGGTTTGCCTCCTGCCGTTAACCCCCCAAACCGAAGGCATCCTGAACGATTCCCTCTTCCGGAGCATGCCCAAAGGCAGCTACCTGATCAATGCCGCCCGGGGAGGACACCTCGTCGAAGCAGATCTGCTGCGGGTTCTGGACGAAGGGTGGTTTGAGGGCGCCTTCCTCGATGTGTTCCGGGAAGAACCCCTCCCTGCATCGCATCCCTTCTGGGAGCACCCAAAAATCTTCCTCACCCCGCACAGCGCCAGCGTCACCAACCCGGATTCCGCTTCCAAACTGGTAGCGGAAAACTACCGGCGGGTCATGGCCGGGCTGCCCCCTCTGCACCGGGTGGAGGCGGAAAAGGGGTATTAAAAAAAAAGCCCAAACGCTTGCGCGTTCAGGCCTTTTACTCATTAAACCCTTTTTAACTCATTAGTTTTTCGCCTTGCTTTCAATCGCTGCCTGAGCGGCTGCCAAGCGGGCGATCGGCACCCGGAACGGGGAGCAGCTGACGTAGTTCATTCCGATGCGGTGGCAGAATTTGACACTTTCGGGGTCGCCGCCGTGTTCGCCGCAGATCCCTACCTCGAGTTCGGGCCGGGTGCTGCGCCCCCGGTCGATACCAATGCGGATCAACTCGCCGACGCCTTCCTGATCGATGGTCTGGAACGGGTCATCGTGCAGGAGTTTCTGGTCCAGGTAGATGGGCAGGAACCCGCCGATGTCGTCCCGGCTGAAGCCAAAGCTCATCTGCGTGAGGTCGTTGGTGCCAAAGCTGAAGAACTCGGCGACTTCGGCCATATGGTTGGCTTTCAGGGCAGCCCGCGGAATCTCGATCATGGTGCCATACAGGAAGGGAATCTCCTGGAGGCCGAAGTGGGCTTTGGCCCCCTCGTATACCTTATCGACAAGCGCTTTCTGGTGCTTTAACTCGTTGACGGTACAGGTTACGGGGATCATGATCTCGGGGAACGGCTTTTTGCCGTCGAGAATCAATTCAGCCGCCGCGCTGAGGATAGCGCGCACCTGCGTTTCGGTGATCTCCGGATAGCTAACGCCCAAACGCACCCCGCGGTGACCGAGCATCGGGTTGTTTTCATGGAGTTCCAGAACCCGGCGTTTGAGCACGCTCATCCGGATGCCCAGTTCCTTGGCCAGTTGCTGGAGTTTGTCCTTGTCGTGCGGAACGAACTCATGGAGCGGCGGGTCGAGGAGGCGGATGGTAACGGGGAAGCCGTCCATCACTTCCAACGTAGCTTTAATGTCCTTTTTGACAAAAGTATAGAGTTCGTCCAGGGCGTGGCGGCGTTCATCTTCCGTTTTGCTCACGATCATTTTCCGGAGCCGGAAGAGCGGGTCGTCGCTGCCCTCGCCATAGAACATATGCTCGGTGCGGAACAACCCAATCCCTTCTGCACCGAAAGCAATGGCCTGTTTGGCATCCTTTGGCGTATCGGCGTTGGCCCGAACGTGGAGGGTCTTGGTTTTGTGCACCAATTCCATCAACTTGCTGTAGGATTGGTTCAGGTTCAGGTCAATGCTGGTGAGTTTCATCTCGCCGTTATAAACCAGGCCTTTGGTCCCGTTCAGCGTGATCCAGTCGCCTTCGTGCACCACCGTTCCGTCTTTGGCGCGGAACGACTTGTGGTCGTCGGCAATGTGGATTTCGTTACAGCCAACGATGCAGCATTTTCCCCAGCCCCGGGCCACGAGTGCTGCGTGAGACGTCATGCCGCCTTTGGTCGTCAGAATGGCTTGAGATTTATGCATGCCGTCGACATCTTCCGGAGAGGTCTCTTCGCGCACGAGGATGACTTTTTCTCCTTTAGCCGCCCACTCAACAGCCTCAATGGAGGTGAATACCACCCGGCCTTTGGCGCCGCCGGGGCCTGCGGGCAAGCCCTTGGCAATCGGCGCCTGGATCAGTTCTTCTTTGGGATCTACCATGGGGAGAAGCAGTTCCACCAATTGGGTGGGCGCCACGCGCATCAGCGCGGTATCGGAGTCGATAAGCCCTTCTTCAAACATCTCGGCGGCCATTCGTACGGCCGCTACCCCGTTGCGCTTGCCTACCCGGCATTGGAGCATGTACAGCTTGCCTTTTTCAATGGTAAACTCGATGTCCTGCATGTCCTTGTAATGGCCTTCAAGGCGCTTCTGGTAGCCGTCAAGCTCTTGGTACAGGGAGGGCATGAGTTGCTCCAGGGAAGGCAAATGCCGGCTTTGATCGTTTTTAGAGTATTCGTTGACCGGGGCGGGGGTGCGGATACCTGCCACCACGTCTTCGCCCTGCGCATTGACGAGGAATTCGCCGTAGAACTCGTTTTCGCCGGTGCCCGGGTTGCGGGTGAAGGCTACGCCTGTGGCGCTGTCGTCGCCCATATTGCCAAACACCATGGCCTGAACGTTGACTGCCGTTCCCCACTCATCGGGAATTTTTTCAATACGGCGGTATTCGAAAGCGCGTTTGCCATTCCAGGAGGCAAAGACGGCGCTGACGCTACCCCAGAGCTGTTCCATCGGGTCTTCGGGGAAGGGTTGGCCGAGGTTGGTCTTGATGGTTTCTTTGAAATCCACGACCAGTTTTTTCAGCTCATCCACGGTCAGCTCGGTATCGTTGGAATATCCTCTCTGGTGCTTGACGTGCTCCAGCTTTTCATCCAGCACCTTGCGGATTCCTTTGCCGTTTTTGGGTTCAATGCCTCCGGCTTTTTCCATGACCACATCGGCGTACATCATGATCAGGCGGCGGTAGGCATCGTAAGCAAATCGAGGGTTATTTGTTTGGGCAATGAGGCCCTCTATGGTTGTTTCGGTCAGACCGATATTCAGCACCGTTTCCATCATGCCGGGCATGGAACGGCGGGCGCCGGAGCGTACCGAGACGAGCAGCGGATCCTTTTCGTCCCCAAATTTTTTACCCACCAGTTGTTCAACCTCTTCCAGGGCTTCGTTCACCTGTATTTTGATTTCGTTGGGATAGGTTCGCCCATGGTCATAGTAATAGGTACATACGGCCGTAGTGATGGTAAACCCCGGAGGAACGGGGAGCAGCAGATTCGGGTGCCCGGCCATCTCGGCCAGGTTCGCGCCCTTACCGCCCAAGAGGTTTTTCATCGATTCATTCCCGTCAGCTTTCCCTCCTCCGAAGGAGTAGACGAACTTGGTTGTTGGTGTTGGTATTCCCATGGCGAATAAAATTTTTCCCGAAGTTAGGCCGGGAAAAAATAGAGGAACATGCCATTTGTCAGTGAAAGAGAATGATCTGTGTCACCCTGAAAGCTTGAAAGGACCACCTGCATTCCTTGCGAAAAGTCAGTATATTTGTAAAAACTAAAAAAGTCATGCCAATGACCGTATCAGAGCGTAAACTGCATGCCATTGAGCTCATCACTAAGCTGGCGGACGATCGGATGCTAGCCTTGGTTGAAACGCTATTATCCGCTCATACAAACGCTTATTGGATACGCTTGCTTGCTCAGGCCGCCTCACTCGATAGTTCGATCCAATCGAATACCCTTACGGAGGAAGAAATCATGAAAGAAGTCAATGAGGTAAGGCAAGAGCGTAATGAGACCCGATAAGCTGGTACTCGATGTCAATATTTGGGTTAGCTGCATCCTTCAAATGCGTGATTTCTTTCAGGGAGTTTAGAGAAATGTTTGAAATGTAGTGGTTTAATCTTTGTTTCGCCATAATTCGCAAGACAATTTAAGGACGGCACGAGTCGGCTTTGTAAATCTCCGCTTCGGGTCGTGCCAGAATATCCCTACAGCGTCCTCCCCCTTGTATTCATCGAAAAAATTAGCCTTCTTGGATTGCTGCCCCGCAATTTGCCCTATAAAAAACAATGAAACGAAGCACCATCCTCCTGCTTAGCGCAGCGCTCCTGCTCCTGACTACCAGCTGCATTCCCGGCGACGGCGCCGCCACCCCCGAACACCCCGCCAATTTCCTATGGGGAATCTGGCACGGGTGGGTAGCTCCCATTTCCCTGATCATCAGCCTGTTTAAAGACCATATTGGGATTTATGAGGTTCACAATACCGGGTTCTGGTACAATCTGGGCTATTACATGGCTATTGTTGGCGGCTTCGGCAGCCTCAGCCTCGCCCGAAAGCAAATCCGCAAAAAATAAGGTAGGGCGGTTATCTTTGCAGAACCTGATCAAAACCCGACCAATATGTTCTGCAGGAAGTATTCTGTTTTGGTATTCCTTTTGTTGACCGGCGCCGTTTGGGGGCAGGAATCGGTTTCCAACGGGGTGTTGACCCTGTCCATCAAAAAGTCTGCGGCCCCTTTGCGCCTGGATGGGCTCCTCGACGAGCCGGCCTGGAAAGAAGCCCAATTAGCGGGTTCCTTCAACCAGGTTTTCCCCTTTGACACCGCCAAAGCCACCGTCCAGACAGAGGTTTGGACCACCTTTGACGACGCGTTTCTCTACATCGGCGCCAAAGTCTACGAACCCAGGGAAGAGTATATTATCTCCTCTCTGAAGCGCGATTTCGACGCGGGAGAAAGCGACGTGTTCATCGTCGTTCTGGACCCTTTTCAGGATAAGTTGAACGGGTTCTTTTTCGAGCTCTCGCCTTACAATGTCCAGGGGGAAGGGCTCATCGACAATGGGCAAAACGTGTCGCTGGACTGGGACAACAAATGGTACTCCCAGGTGAGCAATCATC
Organism: Haliscomenobacter sp.; assembly: GCA_016713275.1. GTDB lineage: Bacteria > Bacteroidota > Bacteroidia > Chitinophagales > Saprospiraceae > JADJPL01. The sequence continues at coordinate 617,846 of JADJPL010000001.1, read as the reverse complement.
AGGACCACTGGGAGCTCGAAATAGCTATACCCTTCAAAACGCTTCGGTACAAGGTTAAAGAAGGTCAAAATACCTGGCGGATCAATTTCCTTCGCCACGCCCTGAAAAAAAACGAAGCTTCTGCCTGGTCCGGGGTCCCCCGGCAGTTCGATCCGGCCAACCTCGCATTCACCGGCGAGCTGATCTGGGAAGACAACCCGCCCCAGCCAGGAATGAACGTTTCCCTTATTCCCTATATTACGGCGCGGACAGAGCGTGATTTTGAGTTTAAGCTCCCTTCGGAGTCCTCCTTCAATGCCGGAGGGGATGCAAAAATTGCGCTCACGCCTTCGCTCAACCTGGACCTGACTGTCAACCCCGATTTCTCCCAGGTGGAGGTGGACCGGCAGATTACCAACCTCAGCCGGTTTGAGCTTTTTTTCCCGGAAAGGCGGCAATTTTTTCTGGAAAATGAAGATTTATTTAGCCGGTTCGGCTTCCCGGACTCCCGGCCGTTTTTCAGCCGCCGAATCGGACTGGCCAACGGATTGGTGCGCAAAACCACTACCGATGGGCAGTTGGTCGAAGTCCGGCGCAACCTGAACGTGCCGATCCGGGCAGGCATGCGCCTTAGCGGAAAACTGAATCAAAACTGGCGGATCGGATTGCTGAACATGCAAACAGGCAAACAAGAGGACATCGGCTTGAATCCGGCCAACTATACCGTTGGCGTCGTTCAGCGCACCGTCTTCGACCGGTCCGTCCTCAGCGGGGTCTTCGTCAATAAAGAAAATTTCCTGGAAGAAGCCGACGGAAGTTTCTCCCTCGATAAAAACGGCTACAACCGGGCGGCAGGACTGGAATTCAACTATTACTCCAAAGACAACAAGTGGGAGTCCGAAGCGTATTACCACCGGTCCTTTTCAGCCGGCCAAAACAACGACGCCCAATCTGCCGCCTGGTACGTTGGGTACAATACCCTGCGCTGGTTTGTCATGACGTCCAACCAATACGTCGGGGAAAACTTCCGAACAGATGTCGGGTTTGTGCCCAGGCGCGGGAATTATTCCTTTTTTAATATGATCCGGCATTCTTATTTCCCCAAAGATCCGGAGGTGGCCAAAAAGATCCAGTCCTTTGGATTCGGGCTGGAAACCGGGCTTACCTTCAATACCCAGCCTGCTTTCCGGCTTACCGACCGGACGCACGAACCCTTCTTTTTCATGAATTTCCCGGGTCAGCAAGAGCTTCAAGCCAGCATAAGACACGAATACGTTTACCTGTTTTTCCCCTTTGACCCCACCAACAGCGGCGGAGAGGAACTTGCCGAAGACACGGATTACGCCTACACAACGGTAGGCCTTAGTTACGAATCCGACAACCGCAAACGGCTTTTCTACGAGTTATCGGTTAATACAGGAAGCTATTTCAATGGGAATATCCTTCAAGGCGAGGCAGAACTCAACTACCGCTGGCAGCCTTTCGGTATCCTGGCCGTTCGGATGAATTACAATAAGCTGAAATTTCCTTCCCCATACAACAGTACCGATTTTTGGCTTATCGGCCCGCGCGCAGAACTGTCGCTTTCCAGAAGCGTCTTTTTCAGTACCTTCCTCCAGTACAATACCCAGGCGGATAACGTCAATGTCAACAGCCGCTTGCAATGGCGGTTCCGGCCAGCTTCTGATCTGTTTTTGGTGTACACCGACAACTACTTCAGCGACCAGTTTTTCTCCGCTCCCAATGTTAAAAACCGGGCCCTGGTCTTTAAAATGACGTATTGGCTCAACTTGTAAACCTCGGAGCGTATCCCTTTCGTTCGTCTTTTTGCCTCGATGATTTGTTTATATTCCAAAAACGCAACATGATGAAAACCCGAAATTGGACCATTCTTTTTCTGGCTGGCCTTTTCGCTGTACAAAGCAGCCATGCGGCGCCCGCGATAAAAGGCGGTTTACAGGGCGCCTGGGCCCGGCTTACTGCGACTACCGGCATGGAGGTTAAGCAGGTTTTGTTGTTCAGCGGCGAATATTTCTCCTGGACGGAGTACCAGGCCGCCAATGGCGCTTTTCTGAATACGCGGGGCGGAAGCTGGAAAATGACCGGCAGCCAGCTGGTCTTCACCTTTGAATTTCATTCCGCCGACTCCTCTCAAGTGGGGCAAACCGAGGCGTGGAGCTGGGCTTCGGAAGAAGCCGGGCTTACCCTTAGCCCAATTGAAGCCGGCAAGCCAAGCCTTCCCGGTTGGAAACCGATCGACGCGGGTCAGAGCACCGAGCTCACCGGGCCCTGGCTCATGGCAGGCAGAGTCCGCGATGGAGAAACCAGCAGGCGGGATACCAACGTGCCCCGCAAAACTATGAAACTGCTCACCGGAACCCGCTTCCAATGGATTGCCTACAATACCCAAACCAAACAGTTTCTGGGAACCGGGGGCGGGACCTATACGGCACAAGACGGAAAATATGTAGAGTCGCTTGAGTTTTTCTCCCGCGACAATTCCCGGGTGGGTATGCGCCTCGAGTTTTCGTTCGGCCTGCCGGACGGCGACTGGCATCACGAAGGGAAAAGTTCTGCAGGAGAACCAATGCACGAGATCTGGGCCAGGAGGCTATAACGTTTAAGAACAGACGTGTTTATGCAAAGGCGGGGCTGTATCAAAAGACGGTTTTTGCCCAAGGCAACCAAAAAATAGTTTCTTTTTTCATGCCGGTGGCAAAGATTGGTCTTATGAGGCAGCCCCCTTTGCATTTAAAAAAGGCCCCGCATATGCGAGGCAACCCTTGAGACACTTTGGATTGTCATGGAAATGATGGGAAAAACTACCTGCAAGCTCCTTGGTTCAGGAAGTTGCAGGTAGGTGGGGATATCCTAGCCCCGGCAAGTTTTGATAATTTGTTCCAGTTCTTCTTTGCTGTTCACCGTTACCACGGTACCGTCCTGCAGTTTTACCTTATGCGGGAATGCCACATGAGGGAGTTCGCGGCTGAATCGGTGTTCTTTTTTCCACTGGTGCATGATGCGGTCCAATTCCTGGGCGCTGTTAGCGACAACGACCGTGCCGTTCGGCAATTTAACCGGTGCGGGGAACTGGAGGACGAAGCACTTGGGCGCAGGCTTGCAATCCTGGATCAGCGCCTTTAGTTCCTCTTCGTTGTTTACGGTTGCCGTCGACCCGTCGCGAAGCATCACTTCATACGGAAACTTGATGGTGGGGCGGTCTTCTACGTTGGGGTTGTTGCTGCGCCATTCGCGAACGGCTTTGAGGAACGCTTCGCGGTCGGCTACTTCGAGTTCGCTACCGCCGGGGAACACCACCGTTACCGGGTATACGATGTGGAAGCAAGGAGGAAAGTGGGTGCGTTTTTCTTTGCACGCGTGGATGAGTTCACGCACATCCGCCAAGCTTTCTACCGTTACGGTCGTTCCGTCGGGCAGGGCCACTTCATAAGGGAACACAATCACCGGATGGCCTTCGGCATCTGGGTTGGCATCTCTCCAGGACTGGAGCAGATCCTTGAATTCTTCGCCGCTATTAGCTACAGCCGTTGTGCTGTCGGGGAATTTGATCGTTACCGGGAATACCAGATCGTAGCAAGCCTTCAGGTGCGGACGGCGGTTGGGAAGGCAGTCTTCCAGAATGTCTTTCAGGTCTTCCAGGCTTTCGATGGTGGCGAGGGTGCCATCCTTCAACATCACTTCGTAAGGGAACGCGATTTTCGGGTGCTGTTTGGCTTTAGGGTTGGCCTGGCGCCAGGTTTTGATCACCTCGGCATAGGCTGCTTTGTCCGCCACTTCGGTCGTGTTTCCGTTCGGGAATTCAACAATCACAGGGAATACCAGTTCGAAGCAACGGTCGCCAGGGCCGCGCATACCGCGGGTTTCAGGGCCGCGCCCATTGAATAAGGTTTCATCGGTAGGGCCAAAATCCTCCACGAGGACTTCTTCCTCTTTTTCGCAGGAAGTAAACACAAACAGCGCGCTGAAAGCGGCAAGGATTCCAAATTTTAAGATGCGGTTCAACATGATGGGAACAATTTTGGGTTTGTTAATTTTGTTGTTCATTGGGGTAAGTTCCCTTTTTGTATTTTGTACTCGCTTTATTCGAAAAAAAATACACCTTCTTGCTTTTTTAATACACAATTAACTCATGGACAATCATTTGTGGAGCGATTTAAAAGCTGGAAAAAAAGCTGCACTGGAACGCATCTATGCGGACCACGCTTCTGTGCTGCTTAAATACGGCCGAAAATTCTCCGCAGACAGCCAGCTCGTCGAAGACAGCCTTCAAGACTTGTTTATCGAATTATGGAAAAACAGGGAAGGCCTTGGAAATACAGATTCTATCCGAAAGTACCTCTTTGTGGCCCTGCGCCGGAAGGTCATTCGCGCCGTTTCCGGTTCCAGACTGAGCAGCAAAGAGCCGGAAGAAGGCCTGTTCTCTGCCGTGTTTGATATCGAGCAGGAGCTCATCGGAGAAGAAACGGAAGCCGAACAACGCCTCCAACTCCAAAAAGCATTGGAGGGGCTTACCAAAAGGCAGCAAGAGATCCTTTATCTGAAGTACTATTCCGATCTCGATTATAATCAGATCGCCGAGATCATGGACCTTAACTACCAATCGGCCAGAAACCTCGCATTCCGGGCACTGGAAGCCCTCCGGGATGCGATGCTTTTGCTGATCATCGGTTTTTTATGGATGCTGTGGGTAAAATTGTCCTGATTTTTTGAGTACAAAAGGACCGGTGCCGGCTTTTGCTAATAGAATGCATAGCTCTGCCCGGCGCCACAAAGGGTTTTCGAAGCGGAGAATTGATAGCAATTAATGAATGTCAGCATGAAGCGGTTTCCTTTTCGTTCGTATTTGGCGGTTGCCGTGGCGGTTTTACTGGTTTCTTCCTGTTCGAAAGACGAAGTCACTGAGTTTTTTGTTCAAACCGAGTTGCAGCCCTATTTCGACAGCTTCGTGGAAGAAGCTTTGCTCAGGGGAAAATCCCTGGATATGATCAGGGTGAACGGCGTCATTGAAGATATTGAGGGAACCCAGGTATTGGGCCGTTGCGAGCAAGCCTCCGAATCGGGAAATTTCGTGACCATCGATGCGGCTTTCTGGAATAAAGCCACCTATTGGGAAAAAGAATACGTCATCTTTCACGAACTCGGCCATTGCGTGCTGGACAGGCGCCATCTGGAGGATCAGAACCCCGATGGAACCTGTGTCAGTATGATGCAAAGCGGCACCTCGGACTGCAGGATGACCTACAACGCACAGACGAGAAGCAAATACCTGGACGAATTGTTTAAATAAACCAAACGAGGCCTGGCAATCAGGATACCCAAGATGCGTATGGATGACAACTACGCCCATTTTTCGGCTCTGGACTTTGCCCAGGAGCCCTCCTTCATCCGCTGGGTGCGTACAGGTGATGGCGAAGCTGCCGTTGCCTGGCAACGGTGGTTGTCCGACCATCCGGACCGCGCAGAGGATATCGCGCAAGCCCGGCGCCTCGTGCTGGCCTATCGGGTCCGGGAAGAAGAACCCGCTCCGGAAACCCTTTCCAATATCTGGAGCGCCATCCAGGCTCAAACCGAGGACGCGACGATAAAGCCGCTGAAAACTACGCGTACGCCGCTTGTTCGCCGGCTCCTCCCCTATGCCGCTGCCGCGTCGGCTGCGCTGCTTGTTTGGTTTTTCCTGGCCTACAACCCTACCAAAGTTGTTTTCACCGAAAACGCCCAGCAATTGGCGCTCGATTTGCCGGATGGCTCCCGCGTTAACGTAAACGCCGCTACCGAACTCACCTACCAGCCCAAAACCTGGAAAAAAGAACGCCGGGTGCACCTCGAAGGAGAGGCCTTTTTTCAGGTGGAAAAAGGCGAACCCTTTATCGTGGAAACCTCTTTGGGCGAAGTAGAGGTCTTAGGCACCAGTTTTAATGTGAAAGCCCGGGAAGGCTATTTTGAGGTCGATTGCTTCACCGGCAAGGTGCGGGTAACCAACCAAAACGGAAGCAAGCAAGTCTTAAATCCAGGGCAATCTACCCGGATTGACTTCGCTTCCGGAGCGCTGACTCCTCCAGCGGATTACAACCCCGAACTTACTGCTACCTGGAGAGAAGGAAAATTTTATTTTCAGGATGCCACCCTGAAAGAGGTGTTTTTAGAGATCTCCCGCCAGTATGATGTGGAAATAAAAACCACCCCGGAAATACTACGTAGGAAAACTACCACTTTTTTTGAATTACGCAACCTGGATAGCGCCTTGTATAAAGTGTGCTGGCCAATGCAGTTAGATACTAAGCGCGAAGGCAAGGTCGTGAACGTTGAATAAGTAATGCACATGTGCAGTAAATGGGGGTTTGTTTTGCTGTTGTACCTCTTCTTGTCAACCCTGTTGCAAGGACAGGGCAGGTATATTCTGAACGAATCGTTCGATCAAAAACCGCTGAGCGACATTTTCCTGCTCCTCGAAAAAAAATTCCACGTCAAATTCGCCTTCGACGAAGACGCCGTCTCTCCGGTAAGGATAACCCGTCAGGTTCAAGCGAAGGAACTTAAAGAAGCCCTGGATCAACTCTTCGAAGGCGCCGGGCTAGTGTACCAGATCCCGGCTCCCGGGCAGGTGTTGGTGCGCAAAGAATACCATGCTCCGGAGGAAACGGTCTCCTTTCTGGACATCGAGGGCCGGGTTACCGACAACTGGAGCGGCGTCCCTCTTCCATACGCCCATGTGCTCTATTCGGAATCCGACGGCGTGGCTACCGACGAAAGTGGCCGCTTCCGTTGCCGGGTTCCCATAAAGGAGGGCGTACCGGGAAGCATTCAGGTCCAGTATATCGGTTATCAGCCCCGTAAATTGACGCTGGATTCAAAGAATCCGCCTGGCGATCTGAATATCCGGCTCTCCCCCAGGGTGGAGAAACTCCCCGGAATCGTGGTCAAAGAAAAAGCGCCGCTGATCTCCCAGCAACCGGGCAAAGATGGGTCTACGCTCCGGATTTCTCCCCTGGCGACCATGAGCTTCTTCGTCGGCGGAAAAGACATCTTCCGGGGCTTACAGATGCTGCCCGGCATGAACGCTTCCGACGATCTCTCCGCGGATTTGAGCGTGCGAAGCGGCAATGGGGATGAAAACCTGGTGCTTCTGGATGGAATGACCCTGTACAACGTCACCCACTTCTTCGGAATTTTCAGCATCGTCAATCCCAATATCGTCGATCAGGTTAAAATTTATAAAAATGCCTTTCCCGCAGAATATGGCGGCCGCACCTCGGCGATTATTGACATGCGCACCCAGCCCATGCGCCAGGAGGGCTGGCAGGGAGTAACCGACTTGAACATCCTGACCTCCAACGCCGTCCTGGAAGCTCCTATCGCCAAAAATATGAGCCTGCTGCTCGGCCCTCGCACCACCAACCAGGATCTGGGCGAAAGCAGCCTGTTTAGCAAAGTCGATCCTAATACCAGCGAGGTTTTTCTGAACCTCGGACCAAATGCTACCTCCGCAAAAACCGTCAGCACCCAGCAACCTAATTTCCGCTTCTACGATGCCAACCTGAAATGGACCTGGCAGCCTTCCTCCAATACCCGCCTTCTGGCGAGTTACTTCCGGGGAAACGACCAGTTCGCCTACGATTTCGACCGCAAAATCTACCCCTTGCTCCGAAGAAATACCCTCTATTTCCAAGAAGAATACGTGGAAAATGCCCATTGGCAAAACGAAGGGGCCAGCCTTTCCTGGAATCAGCAATGGGCTCCATCTTTTAAATCTCAATTGGTTCTGGCCCAATCCAAATACCAGAATGAAACCCGGATCGGATCGGAATTCTCCAAAGTGCAGAACCAAATCGATTCCGTAAGGACCCAATTCTCCAATACCCACTTCAATTTGGTGGAAGAAACCAACGTGCACGCAAAAAACACCTGGGCTCTCCCTCGCGATCAAACCATTGACATGGGATACCAGGGCGTTTTCAGCCACGTGCGGTTCCAGGTGTTTGAAGACAGCCGAAGCCCGCTCAATGGAAATAAATGGGCGCCTCAGCACGCGCTCTACGCCCAGTACCAATCCGGCAAAACGCTGGGTCCGCTTTCTCTGAACCTTGGGCTCCGGCACACCGCATTCGATGGAAAATCGTATTGGTCGCCCCGCATTTACCTGGATCTGAAAGCGGAGGAATCGCTGCACCTGAAAGGGTCATTTGGGCTTTACCAGCAATTTGTCCGCCAGCTTACTCACGAAGACCGCTTTGGCCGGAGTTTCCAATATTGGGTGCTCAGCGATGACCGCTTCCCCATAGCCACGACCCAAAGCGCAATGCTTGGATTCTCGCACAAAAATGCATGGTTTGATCTGGACGTCGAGTTTTACCTCAAATCAACAGACGGTGTTATGGAGCATGCCCTGCAACGCACCGGGCTTCCTGCCATCGACGGAAAACCGGCCCCTTTCAAATACGTCCTTTTCAAAGGAGAAGGAAAGACCAAGGGGGTTGATGTATTGCTCCAGAAATCAACCACGAAATATGCCTGGTGGGTGGCGTATACCCTAAGCAAGTCGACCCAGTCGTTTCCCCAGATTTTCCGCAACCAGCCGTTTCCTTCTCCCAATGACCGCCGCCATCAACTGAAGCTGAACGGGCAGTACACCATGGGGAAATTCGACGTTGGCGCCTCTTACATCTTTGCCAGCGGACGGCCGTATACCGACCTTTCCGCGCTCAACAACCAGGAAAACGACCGGACCGTGTTGGACCCGGATTCTCGTCTGGAATATCTCGAAGACTATCACCGCATGGATCTTTACGGCAATTATTCCTTTTCCATTAAAAATACCGAAGCCAAAATCGGGCTCAGCCTGTACAATATCTTAGACCGCGAAAATGTAAAATACCGCCAGTTCATCTATTCTTTCCTTACCCCGCCCGACGGGTCTTCCCCAAGCAACAAGCTCCCTGTCAACACGGTGGCTGGCACGGAGCTTGAAATGTTAGGCTTTACGCCAAACATCAGTTTCCAGATCAAATTTTAACGGCTGGTTATACCCGGTGATTGATAATCCGGGAGTGCATATCGGCGCCCCCATAGAGGACGTCCATCACCCCGGATTGGAGCAGAAAGTCGTGGGGAAATCCGATTTCCAGAGGGCTAGCGGCTTCCAACCGGCGCATATCTTCTTCGGAGAGTTGGATAGTTGCAGCCCCGAGGCAATCCTCTATCTGCGCGGCTTTGGTTGCCCCTACGATCGGGATGACGAGCGGATTTTTTTGCATGGTCAAGCGGATAGCCACCTGAGCAGGCGACGCGCCGATCTTTTCGGCTACGGCCATGACTTCGCGGGCAACGGCATTCGCCCGTTCTGCCCGGCGCTGACTGGTTTCGGGAAGCCGGCCTGCCTCCCCTTTCAGGTATTTGCCCGTGAGGGCTCCGCCAGCGAGCGGCGCCCAGGGGGTAATAGCCAGCTCAAACGCCTTTGCCATTGGAAGCAGATCGCGCTCCGGAGTGCGCTGGAGCAAGCTGAATTCGATTTGCAGAGCAACAAACCGGGTCCAACCCCGGAGCTCCGCCAGGGTGTTCGCCTGGGAAACCACCCAGGCCGGCGTATCCGAAATGCCGATGTAATGCACTTTGCCCTGGCGTACCAGGTCATCCAGCCCCCGCATTACCTCTTCCACTGGGGTCAGGCCATCCCAGGCGTGAACCCAGAGCAAATCGATGAAGTCTGTATTTAACCGCTTCAGGCTCCCTTCAACCGACCGCATCAGGTTTTTGCGGTGGTTGCCCGCAAAATTGGGGTCGCCCGTTCCGTCCCGTAAGGTGTATTTGGTAGCGAGGACAAAATGGTCTCTTTCCGTCGCGACAAATTCCCCGAGCCATTTTTCAGAAGTTCCCTCGGTGTAGCGGTTGGCCGTGTCGATAAAATTACCGCCGCCGTTGGCATACGCATCAAAAACCGATTTGGACCCCTCATAGTCGGAGCCCCAGCTCCATTCCTTTCCGAACCCCATGGTTCCCAGGCAGATTTCGGAAACGCGGAGGCCGCTTTTCCCAAGTAGCTTGTAGTTCATTTTCAATTATTTCTGGATTAAAGGATTTATTATCGCCCAGGTTTCCAGGCATGAATCGAATCGGCATAGGTTTCGTAACGTTCAAAAAAACCAGGGATCAACGTCCCCGAAAGGCTTCCAGCTCCGTTCATCAAGATGCAAACTCCGACCTTCTCTTTCCGGTTTATAGCCACTTCCCCTTTGTAGCTGTTGACATACCCCCCGTGGTAAATGATCGTGTCGGTGGGGGTCTGCAAGATACGCCAGCCCAGTCCATAGAAAGCCTCTTTGTCCCCCAGCCAGTCGCTGAAAAACCGGCGTTCGTTGTTGGTTTTGATGCGAGGGGCAAAAACCGTGTCCAGCGTGGAAGGATGAATCAGGTCCGGACGGTTGCCCAGCAGCAGCAGGAGCCATTGGCTCATATCGGAGATGCTGGCATTAACCCCCCCGGCAGCCACCGCATTATAAAATTTGGTAGACACCTCGGTGCGCATCCAGGCGCTATCCTGTCCATCGTGTGGAAAAGCTTTATTTGACTCTTTCGCCATCTGTTCATAGGAAGCCGAAGCATCGTTCATTCCCGCTGGTTTAAAGAGGAGGTCATCCAGCGTGCGGGCATAGCTTTTTCCTGTTTTTTCCCTGACGATCTCCTCAATGAGCGAGAAGGCCGCATTTTGATAGCTGAACACCTCTCCTTCCTTGCCGACCAGCTTAACCTCTTTAAATCGTCCGGCAATGGTGGGTAAATCCTGCCCTGCTTCGACCAGATTGGTGTACGTATGATACGGCAGCCCCGTACTGTGAGAGAGCAGGTGCCGAACCTGAACGCGCCGGGTCTGATCCGGAGACCGAAGCTGAAAGTACGGTAAATACTGTTCCACTGGATCCGTAAGCGATAGCATGCTGTCCTGGATCAGCAACCCGGTCAGAACGCCTGCAAACCCTTTGGATAAGGATCCGATCCGGAACACCGTGTGAACGTCTACCGAATCCTTGCTATGGATGGATTTCACCCCGAACCCCTGGAGAAAAACGACGTTGGAGTCCAAGACGATCGCCAATGCAGCTCCCGGGAGTTGGGTTCGGTGCAATTCCGATTCAAAAAAACCAACATATTCGTCGATAAACGCCTCCAGGTGTGGATTGACCGGCGCCTTGGGGTGCTTCCCGGCAAAAAGTAAAGGCGCCTGCTCGCATGCAGTCAGCAGCACTAGCAGCAGGACAAAGATAGCCCAACCTGTCGTCTTATGGATTCGGATCGTCATTCAATGGTCATGTTTACAAGCATTCAACAGTAATACGCACCCCAAAATACAGTGGTTTGCAAGTATTCGTCCTCCAAACCACTGTATTTTGAACCGGCTTAAAAAAATAGTCAACGCAAACTCGTTTTCACCACCTGCGTTCTCTTCTCTTCGGCATATTTACTTCCCGGGGCGTTTCCAGCGAACCGGGGGCGCCGGCTCTGGTTTCAGTTGAACACCCTGGGTTTTCATAAGTTTAAGTGCTTCCTCTACCGCGCGTTCCAATTGGGGATCGCTTCCTTTCAGTACCTTCGCAGGATCTTGGAGTACCTCGATATCCGGAGCGACGCCTTCCCCTTCAATAGCCCAGTTGCCGTTGACGTCATAAAAACCGCCGCGGGGAGCAACCATGCGGCCCCCGTCGATAAACAAAGGCGTGTCTGCCGTGTGCACCAATCCGCCCCAGGTTTTCGTCCCGACGAGGGGTCCAATTTTCATCCGGCGGAATAAATACGGCAACAAATCCCCTCCTGAACCGGCGCGTTCATTGACGATCATTACTTTGGGTCCCCAAATCCCGGACATCGGCACGGTGAAGGGCCGGTGGTCGGCAGTCCGGCTGTTGAAATAGCCATGCAATTGCCGGGCCATAACGTCCACCATATAATCTGCCGCAGAGCCGCCGCCGTTGTTGCGCTCATCGATAATGGCCCCTTTTCTGTCCTGCTGGGAAAAATAGTACCGGTTGAAGTAGGTATACCCTCCCTGGCCCGTGTTGGGAACGTAGACATACGCCAGTTGGCCGTTGGAAAGCTGATCGACTTTCCTGCGGTTGGATTCCACCCAGTCGATTGAACGCAAACTCCCCTCATTGGCAACGGGAACGACCGTAACCAAACGGGCGCCTTCCAGGTTTGGATTGCTGTTGACACGAATCTTGGTTTGCTTGTCGGCAGCGCCTTCAAACAGGCTATAGGGATTAACCGGCGCCTTTAAAGGCTGTCCGTTAACTTCCAGCAAATAATCTCCTTCGCGAACGTCTACTCCCGGTACGCCCAGCGGAGCGCGCAATTCAGGATTCCAGGTCTCCCCGGTGTAGATTTTTTTGATCCGGTAATAGCCATTCACCTCTTCCAGGTCGGCGCCTAAAAGCCCAACAGGTACCCGGTCGATATCCGGGAAATCGCCTCCGCTGGTGTACGAATGCCCCACCGCGATTTCTCCGCCCAGGATATCCACCACGTAGTTCAAATCGGTGCGATGGCGGACGTGATTGATCCAGGGCCGATACCAATCGTACACCTGACTCCAGGGCGCCCCATGGGCATTGTCAACGTAAAGAAAATCGCGCTGATACCGCCAGCCCTCGCGAAAGATCTGCGCCCATTCTTCCTGGGGATTGACCTTCATACGAAGGTTCATAGTTAGCTTACCATCTCCGGGCTTAGGCATGCCGTCGGTTTTGACAATTCCCCAGCCGCCGCCGCTCTGGTAAAGGAACTGTTTGCGGTCTTCGGAAACGGAAGCCGGCTGAACATTGGCGAGATACACTTCCGCTTTTCGGTCCTTAAAATTATACCGGTGAATGGTTTGGCCGGGCTGGTTCGGAACGCTCTCTGCATAGAAGACATAGTCTTTAGGGCCCGGCATAAGAGCTACATACTGGCGAACAGGAACATTCACCGGCAAAATACGCTGTTGAATCCCGTCGGCGTCGATTTTCACTACGACAGAGTCTTTCTTTGCATTATCTCCGGAAGCCGGCTTCGTTTCCTCCTCATCGCTTTTGGGTAAGAAAGGAGACTGCCCCGTTTTGGACAAAACCGCCATGTACAATCCCCGGGTGACCGGCAGGTTATACTTGCTCATATCCAGCCAGGCCGAATTTAGGGCAAAATCCGTACTCGCCAGGAAGTACAGGTAGCGCCCATCGGCATCCCACACCGGATCGATCGCGTCGGCGATGCCATCGGTGACCTGGATTTTTTGTCCGGTAGCGATATTATAGGCAAAAATGGCTTTGAATTGAGCGTTTAACAGTTTGCTGTAAGCGATCCATTTGCTATCGGGCGACCAAACCGGGTTCATCGTGCGCACCACGTGGGCAAAGGATTCGGCATCTACTTTTTTCAGGGCGCCGGATTGTACGTCGGCATACCACAGCGTGAAATCGGTATCCGTAAAAGCGATGTACTTCCCGTCGGGCGACCAATCCGGCCGATAGAAGAACGTGGGGTCGGGAATGGAAACTACTCTGGGCTTTTCCAGTCCGTATTGATCGCCGATCATAAGCTGGTATTCCCCGCTTGCATCGGAGAACCAGGCGATCTTTTGGCCGTCGGGCGACCAAACCGGGTAACGGTCGGCCACTCCGCTCGACTGGGTCAGGTTGCGCCAATCGCCGTGTTCTTTCGGCACGGTAAAAATATCGCCCCGGTATTCGAACAGGGCTCTGGCGCCGGTGGGCGACAAAGCGGCATTGGCAAGCCGGTTGGCGGCAACATCGACCCACCTGGGCTTAGCCCAGCCAAAATCTCCACGTACCTCTATTTTCAGTTGCTGGGCTTTATTCGTTTTGGGGTCGAGAAGATGGAGGTACCCTCCTTGTTCGTAGACGATCTGGCCGCCGCCCGCGTCCAGGCTCTTCACGTCAAAATCCTTGTGGAAAGTGATCTGTTTGAGCTCCCTGGAGCGCACATCAAACATCCAGATATTATTGGCGAAATCCCTTTCTGAAAGGAAGTACACCTTCCCATTGAACCACACCGGGTCGGTATGGCGCTCGTTATCCGTGCGCGGCGTTTGGATAAGGGAATGATCCTTTAGGTCCATTATCCAGATGGGCTGAGCCTGGCCTCCCCGGTAATTTCTCCATTCGGGGTCCCAGAAGGTAATGGGCGTATAGGCGGCGTAACGGCCATCTTCCGAAAGCTCCCCAAAGGAGGCCTGAGGGATGGGCAATTTTTGGGGCAAGCCCCCATTGAGGCTCATCGTGTAGAAATGGTTGATCTGGGTAGGAACGCCTTCCCGTCCGGAGCGGAAAAGAACCGACTTCCCATCGGGCGACCACCCCTGGACGAGGTCCTCTCCGGGGTGCCAGGTCAACCGCTTGGGCTCTCCGCCTTCTGTCGGAACGACATATACATCGGTATTCCCCTGATACTGGCCTGAAAAAGCGATCATTTTCCCATCCGGAGAAAAATGGGGAACGCTTTCGGTTCCTTCATCTGAGGTGAGCCTGCGGGCATCGCCGCCCTGCCGGGCTGCCATCCAGAGGTCATCTGCATAAACAAACACGACGTATTGGTCGCTGACGGTAGGTTGACGGAGCAGCTGCGTTCCCTGAGCAGTCAGAGAGAGCGCTATTCCGGCAACAAAAAAAGCAGGAAGAAGATGGCGAAATATCATATGAATCTGGTTTTATGTGGCGGGAAATAAAATCAAAATCCGCATCAGGGCGTCAGCCCGATCAAATTGAGCATCCGGCCGGTCTGCCCTTTTTCTTTTCGGTACGAAAAATATTGGTCATTATGCAGCACGGTGGAATACGGCGAGATTTCAATATGGGCAGAAGGCAGACCCAGAGTAAGCAACTGTGCCTGGTTGGCTTTTTTGAGATCGAGAAAAAACTTGCCCCGTTGCTCATCCCAGCGTTTAAAGGGGCTTTGAAAATGGTCTGCCACAACGGCATCTACTTCATACGAGCATTCGTCGATGCAGGTACCGATAAAGGCCCAACAGTCGCCGGGGCTGGTGTCAAAGGCTTCTTTCATCCGGGACAAGGTATGGTGGACGATCCTTAAGGCAGTGCCCTTCCATCCGGCATGTACCGCTGCAACCGCCTGGTTTTTGGGGTCGTAGATCAAAATTGGCGTGCAATCCGCCACGGTGACGGTCAGGTAAATGCCTTTGCGGTTGGTAATGAGCGCATCGAATCCATCCCACCGGCCGGGGTTTTCTACTTGTTTCACCTCCCTCCCATGCACCTGATACGCGCTGGCTATTTGACCGGGAGCGATGCCGAGGGAAAGGAAGAACCTGTTGCGGTTTTCCCAAACGGCTTTTTCGTCGTCGTCCGTACTTAAACCAAGGTTCAAACTGGCAAATGGCGCCTGGCTTACGCCCCCGTTTCGGGTGCTTTCGGCGGCAATGAGCCCGGGAAACTGCTGGAAGGAACTGACCGTTCTGAAAAGATCCATGCGTGCGGCTGCTTTAGGCAGATGAATATAGCCACTTTATCCAATCAGCCGGTGCAACCCTTGCTAAAAAATGCTAAAAAACAAGGGCTGCCCGTGAAGCATTTCCTGTTTCGCACTTCATGTGTTGAACGGAAACGCCGCCCAAAGCAGCCCTTCAGAGGGGGTTGGGGAAAGGTTTACTCACTTGCCTTCGGGCAGGTGGATGGTATCATGGACAAATCGCCGCGCAACGCTTAAAGGCCTCAAGCTGCCCCAACGCTTGCGCTGGTGCCGTTCCATGCGCTTAATGATATTTTCCAGCGTATTTACGGCATCGACAATATGGGGGCCTTTGTTGAGCATGACGCATTCGGCGCGGGAAGCCATCGCCGCATCGGTAATCTCGCTTCGGGTTGCCAATCCCTTTTTCGCCATCCGGTCGAGCACCTGGGTTGCCCAGATGCCCGGCACATGCGCCGATTCGCAGATCCAAAGAATTTCTTCCTGCACTTCTGCATTACGTTCAAACCCGACTTCAACAGCCAGATCGCCCCGGGCGATCATGATGCCAACCTTCGGGTTCCGCATAGCCGTCAGAAGCAAATGCGGCATATAATCGAAAGCTTCCTTGGTTTCGATCTTCAATACAATTCCGATATCGGGCCGCCCCAGTTCACTCAAGGTGCTTTGGAGTTTTTCCACGTCGCTGGGTCTTCGGACAAACGAATACCCCACGATGTCGGCGTATTTGGCGATAAACGGAAGCGTCGCGTAGTCGTTGTGGGTAAGGGAAGAAAGGGTCAGCGCGGTCTCGGGAAGGTTGATCCCTTTTTCAGCCCCCAACCCGGTACCGCTGATGGCCGCTTGAAAAATTTCGACCAGGAAATAATTTTCCGTCCGAAAAACGATTCGCCCACCGATTTTGCCATCGTCAAAGAAGATGGAGTGGCCAATTTCGACATCCCGAAAAATCTCAGGCAGGGTAACCGGGACGCTTAAAATCACACGTTCGGGCAGCTCCAGTTCGAAGGGTTGAAGATCCGGAGAGATCACGGCTACCCAATCGCCCTTGAACAAGCGAATGCTGCCGTTATGTTTAATCCGCTCCATTTGGTCCTCGCGGAGGAGTACCGGTTTTTCTGCGCGGAGCTTGGGGCCCGACAAATCGATGTATACCAGGCAGCGGCGCTGCGTTTCTTCTTCTGCTTTCCGGATATTATCGATCATCGCTTTCCATTGCTCGGGCTGGTCATGGCTGGTGTTGATACGAATAAGGTCCATCCCGGCATTCATCAAGTCGACCAGAAGCGGGAAGTCGGTGGCTGCAAGCACAGGCATGGTGACCATCACCCGGGTCCGGTTATCCCCTTCTTTGGGAATACCAAACAGCGCGTCGGTGTTTTTGAGCAATTGCTCCCGGCTTTGGTAGTAATTGAATGGCGGAGAAAGCCGCCCAGCCGGATGGCTGATGGTTTCCCCTTTGAGCAAATACAACAACCGGATGATGTTATTGATCGTCATCAGAACATACCCTTCGGCATGCGCAATGGAAGAAACGCCAAGAGACGTCAGCTGTTCCTGTAACTGACGAAGGTCAAAAGCCCTTAGCGCCATATAATGGATCAGGTTCCGGGCGCTTTGGTAGTTTGCCGGATGTACCTGGGAAAGCAAATGGGCGTTGGCCAGCTCTTCGTTTTCAACGGCGTGAAGCAGTTTGTTCATTTGCTGGATCACCTCGTCTACTCGAATCGTGGTGTGGTAAGGCGCAGAGGTACTCATATATTGGCATAAGTTTGTTCGCTTTATTCACAAGCGCTGAGATCACATGAAAATCATCCGGTTGGCAAAGGAACTCCTGGTATCCGCAACTACCGTCAGCAAATCAAGGGCGCTTACCAAACCCACCAGATCCTGCCGGTCTTTGACCAGGAGATGGTGAATTCCGTACTGCAGCATCACATTCGCCGCAGAAGCAATGCTTGCGTTGGGGCTCACACTGTGCAGGACGGTTGTCATGACGGACGAAGCCGGCAACGCCGCATCTTTGATATTGCGCAAATCCAGGTCGGTAACGATTCCAACCGTTTGAGCGGTATCTCCTTCAAGAACAATGGGAACAGCCCCAATATTGTACCTGGTCATCAGCCTGCGCAAATCGCTCACTGTGCTTCCTGGCGATGCCGTAATCAAATGCTTCGACATCACTTCTTTCACTGATTTCATTCTTTTGGTTTTATCTGGTTGTGGGGTAATCTGAATTGGGGTTAAAATAACCGGTTTGGGAAACGTGCGTAAATGATGAATGTCATTAGTTTTAAGGAAATTATTCACCAAGGGCAGGGTGTAGCGTCCAACGTTTCAGGCAAGAAGCCAGGCAAGGGTCTCTGGTTGGGGAGCGCGAACGGTGATCGGTTCCCCGGTAAGGGGGTCGTGAAAATGCAGTTCCAGGGCGTGCAACGCTATTCCCGGCGAACCGGGCAAAGACAACCCTCCATACAAAGTATCCCCAATAACCGGGCAGCCGATAGCGGAAAGCTGCGCCCGGATCTGGTGAAACCTGCCCGAAAGCAGTTCAATCCGCCAAAGCCAGCCACCTTCCTTGAACGCATCCACCTGGTAACGCAACAGCGCTTCCTGAGCGTGAGCCTCCGGATGGGAAAACGCGCTGGCGGTTTTCGCTTTCTGGTCTTTGACCAGCCAGTGCCGAAGCGTTCCCTGGTCCTTCTCCGGTTTGCGCTGCGTGCGTGCGAGGTAGATCTTTTTCACCTTCCCGTTGCGAAATTGCTCCGGGATGCTGACCAGCGCTCCTTTCTTTTTTGCCATCAGCACCACCCCACTGGTAGGCCGGTCCAACCGGTGCACGATCCAGATTCCTTGCTTACCCCCACCGTAGTGGAGCGCCAGATCCTCCAGGGTATCGCTGGCGCCGGGCTGGCGTTCTACGCTGATGCCGCTTGGTTTGTCGACGGCAAACCACGAAGAAGTTTCGGCTAAAAGAATATCTTGGAGGCGCATAGACCAAAGATCTGAACTTTCTTTATCCAATACAGTTGTAAAGACAGAAGCTTTGAAAAAACCAGCTTTTATACCTTATGAACGCCAACGAACAGGAAAACCAGAATCCAACCCCGCCTGAGCCGCCAAAAATTGCCTGTGAAGTCCGCGAGAACGGCTCTTTGCTCATCCATGGCATGATCGATGTTACAATGCCGGATGGAACCGTGGTTTCCAAAGGCCCCCGCACGTCCTTTTGCCGGTGCGGCGCTTCGGCAAACAAACCCTTTTGCGACGGCGCCCACAAAACCATCGGCTTTCAGGGGTAGGGTTACCCTTTACTGATTCCCTACCACATAATCGTAAACCAGCCTGGACGTATTCGCCATGATCTCGGTGGCCAGTTCATCGGATTGCCATCCTTTGGACAGGATGATCAGTACGTACTGCCGTCCGTCGGGAAGCATCACGATGCCGGAGTCGTGGCGTACGCTGGTGATCCAACCCGTCTTATGCGCTACTTTCACGTCTTTGGGCAACAGCGCGGGGATGCCTTCGTTAAATTTTTGGTCCAGCAAAATGGAGGTCATTTCCTTACATGCTTTTTTGCTGACCAGCTTTCCCCTGGCAATTTCCCGGAACAACAGCATCAGATCAAACGCCGTTGTGGTATTGTTCTTTCCCAGGCTGTAAGCCTTACTGTCCTCTACTCCCCGAAGCACCTGAATATCCATAGCCCCGATCGAACGCATGGTTTGGGTGACGTTCCGGGCATCTACCAGTTCAATGACGATATTCGTCGCCAAATTGGAGCTGTAAATAATCATGTCGTAAACCAGATCGTATATACTCGCCTTTCCCCCGATCCGCTGATATAGTTTTTCTTCGGAATCGACGCCCACTTCCAGGCTGAATGGGCTGCCATCGACGATACTTTTGAACTCGTTCTTAATCACCAGGGAATCGGACAATTTAAACTTCCGGGCCGCAGCCTGCCGGTATACTTCGGCCATTACCGGTGTTTTCATTGTGCTCGCCGCGTGAAATACCTCTTTTTCGTTGATAAGCAATAGACGCTCCGGCCGCCGGACGTCTTGAAAAGCCAGGGCAAAGGTCCCGGGAGAACGGCTGAACTCCTTGCGTACCGCCTGCTCCAGACTTTGAAGCGTTTGTTGCGCGCCGGCTCCAGGGAGGAGGAGCCAAAAGAAAACCGGAAGCCAAAGTCCTTTTGTTGTTATCGTTTGCATGTCCAGAAAGATAAATCAGGTAAACAACCATTCTCCGCAAAGATAGCAAGGATTCCAGACCATTCGGGTTCCATTTAATTTCCTTTCGCGGACGATCGGCATGGGTCACCTGGAAGCGAAAAGGCCTGGGAAATGCTTAATCCACTTTGTACCAAGCAGGGTTTACGCTTTATTAACATTTTCGGGAGAAACTAAAACCCAACTCTTAACGTTAATATCCCCGTGAAATCTTCAGAAAGCAGCCGTACCTTTGCGGCTTTGAAATGCGCAGATTACTATGTCCACACCCCGCTCCGTTGCTTTTTATACGCTGGGTTGTAAACTGAACTACTCGGAGACGTCTTCTATCTCCCGCTTGTTCGAACAAGCGGGTTACCGGGAAGTTCCGTTTGAGGAAGGAGCGGGTATTTATGTGATCAACACGTGTTCGGTCACGGACTTTGCCGACCGGAAATGCCGGAAGATTGTCCGGCAGGCCCTCCGGCAATCGCCGGACGCCTTTGTTGTGGTGGTCGGTTGTTACGCGCAGCTCAAACCTGAAGAAATCGCCAATATTCCGGGAGTCGATCTGGTCCTGGGCGCGGCTGAAAAATTCCGCATTCTGGATTACATCGACGGCTTGAGTAAAGCCCCAGGCAAAGGCCTGGTATTCGCCGGAGCAGTGAAGGAAGCCAAAACCTTCAGCGATGCTTTCTCGTTTGGCGACCGCACGCGGTCCTTCCTTAAAGTACAGGATGGCTGCGATTACAAATGTTCTTTCTGCACCATTCCCCAGGCACGGGGTGAAAGCAGGAGCGACAGTGTAGAGCATGTGGTTGCCAATGCGCAAAAGATCGCCGATTTGGGAGTCAAAGAAATTGTTCTAACAGGTGTTAACATTGGTGATTTTGGCAACAGTAGTGAAGTTATTGAGGGAACGCGCAAAAAGAAGGAAGGCCTCTTCATTGATCTCATCCGCGAGCTCGATCGCGTAAGCGAAATCCCCCGCTTCCGGATTTCCTCCATTGAGCCCAATCTGTGTACGGACGAGATCATTGATTTCGTCGCCTCTTCTGCGCGGTTTGTTCCGCATTTCCACATGCCCCTGCAGTCGGGAAGCAACAAGATCCTCAAGCTCATGCGGCGCAGGTATTTCCGGGAGCTATACGCCGACCGCGTAGCCCGGATCAAAGCCCAAATGCCCCACGCCTGCATCGGGGTTGATGTGATCGTCGGTTTCCCGGGAGAAACGGAAGCAGATTTTCTCGACACATACCACTTCCTAACGGATCTGGACGTTTCTTATCTGCACGTGTTTACGTATTCGGAACGGGCCAATACGCCCGCCCCGGAATTCGATGACCCGGTGCCTGTGGAAGAACGAAGGCAGCGAAATGAGATGCTCAGCATACTGAGCGAGAAAAAACGCCGGTTCTTCTACGAACGACATCTGGGGCAAACCCGGCCGGTCCTTTTCGAAATGCATAAAGACAAAGGATTGATTTCCGGATTTACTGATAATTACATCAAAGTGGAAGCGCCTTTTCAGGAAGGACTGATCAATGCCATCCTGCCCGCAACTTTAACTGGAATGCGCCGGAGCGGAAATGTCGAGGTTTCTGTGGATTTTTCCGCATCTTCCAACCAATCCGCGAACTTTTCGGGCGTTCAAACGTGTTAATAGAATTGAATTTTGGTTGCAGAAATAAGGTTTTACGAGGAAGCGTCAGTGTGGCTATCAACCCCTGGCGCTTTTTTTATTCCCCGCCTGCTCCAAAACAGTATAAATCTTCTGCGCCGCCGTATCCCAGGAGAACCATTCCCTTTGTGTCCTTCCTCTTGCTATAAGCGATTCCCGCAACTCCGGCTTTCTCCAAACTTCTGTCATAGCTCCCGCAATTTGGTCCACTTGCGTGGGGTCTGCCAGCAAAGCGGCGTCTCCCGCTACCTCTGGCATAGAGGCAGCCGCCGAGGTGATCACCGGCACATCGCAGTGCATCGCCTCCAGAATGGGCAAGCCGAAGCCTTCGAATAAGGAAAGGTAGGTAAGCGCTAAAGCCGAAGCAGTCACTTTTTTCAGTTCCTCTTCGGGCAGGTACCCCAGGAATAAAACATCGTCCCTAAAGGCAGCCTCCGTCCAGGCATCGAAAATGGCGCCTGTTTTCCAGGCCATCCGCCCACCTACCAACAGCTTGACGTTGGAGCCGGTTTCTTCCCTGAACCGGGAATAGGCTTCGATCAACCGGGGAATGTTCTTCCTTGGGTGCAAAGCGCCCAGGTAGAAAAAATACGGATCGCCTCCCGCGTAGTGATTTCGGACCTGTTGTTGCTCCGCATGCCCCAGAGGAACAAAACCCTCCCGGCACCCATTCGGCGCCACCGCGATCCGGGCCTCCTCCAAAGGAAAGTGGCGCAGGATGTCGGACTTCACAAAATGAGAAATGGCAATGATCCGGTCGGATCGGGCAAGGAACTTTTGGGTATACCGGGTCAGGTACCGGAGCACCGGTTTCGGCAGCTGCTCGGGGTAATGGATGTAGGCCAAATCGTGTAAAACCATCACCGAAGGCGTCCCAACCGTTCGGCTCATATAGCCGTCGGGGGAGAAAAAAACATCGGGTTTCAAGGTTTTTAAAGCCGCCGGAACCGCCCATTCGAACCAAAGATACCATAAAACCGGATGCCTGGCAGGAGGGGGCACGAGTACTCCACGCACATTGGGCCCAAAGAGAAACCGCTTGTCGAAAGGACGGTCAAAAAGAAAAATGAACTCATCCTCCGGGTGCTGTTCTACCAGGCGCCGGCAAACCTCGTAGGTATACCAACCAATTCCCTCCAATTTTCCCGGCAACAGGAAGCGGGTGTTAATAGCAATGCGCATAGGCGGTATCGGCTTAATCGTCCAGGGATTCGGTTTCCATATCGGTCAGGCTGGGCGGCAAGGTTGTTTGGCGTGCCAAATTACACCATACGCAGTCGTCCTTTCCGCAGCCGGAATAAAAGTCCTGGTTCATGATCCGGGCATACGTATCCACAATCAATTCACGGACCAGGCGCATGTCTTCCGGCTCAAACACGATCTGCACGGAAGGGAACGCGCCTTGCTTATCGGGATGGACATAGGCGATCTCGCCTTCCGTTACCACCCGGGAGGAACGGTCAAGTTGCTCAAAAAGCAGTTTGTAAAACACCAGCTGCCTCCAATACGCCCCGCCCAGCGGATTCTTGGCAGAAGGCCGGCTTACCCTGGTCGGATCGTGCGAGCCTGTTTTATAATCCACGAGGCGAACGGCTAATTTTTTGTGGTATTCAATCCGGTCTATGGTGCCGGTAATGGGGACGCCGTCGAGCTCCACCTGACGCACCGTATATTCTACGCTGACGTCTTTGTGCCAAGCGCCCAGGTGGCGCCGGTAATAGAGGCTCAAAAAGGCACGGCCCTGTTCCAGATAGCGGGAATACGTCTCCGCATCAAAGCTTCCCTTGCCTTTTCGAAACGCCTGCTCAAAGAACAGGAGGAGATCGGACTCCGGAGGAAAATTTCTTGGCCTGGAGGCGAGCATACGTTCAAACAGGCGCTGCAAAGCCTGATGAAGCGCCGCTCCATACCTTCCCTCTGCCGAGGGCAACTGCGGCACGGAAAGAATATGCTCGAAATAAAACCCCAACGGGCACTGGAGAAACCGGATCAAGGCCGTTACGCTCATCCGGAACCGGACCAGGCGTTCTGCTACCCTTGCCGAGGCGGAATTGGTCCATAAAGGAGCTTCCGTTCGGATCAACATGCGCTCCAGCGCTTCTTGCCGGATATCAGGAGGCGTGGTTTTTAAGGCTAACAACCCAGGCTGGTCGGTCAAAAGCTCATCGATGAACTGGACCCGCTGGCGTTCCTTATTTTTTTCATCTTTTTTCGCGTAAGAAATATGTAAAAAGGACCTTGCCCGGGTCATCGCTACATAAAACAACCTTCTTCTGGCTTCCAGGGCATCTTCTTCCCCAGAATAGGTAAGGGTTTCCGGGAGGGCAAAACCGGCAGCCAACCCGCGTTTATTCGGCGCCCAGTAGTCGCTTGTGCAATCGATAAGGAAAACCCGGTCGAATTCCAACCCCTTGGACGCATGAGCGGAGAGCAGTTGCACCCCTTCGGCGGTTCCCTCCGTTTTGTGGAGGAGCAACGGAATCCGGTTATCCTCCATACGCTGGATCGTTCGAAACAGCTCGGCGGTATTCATTCCGGGGGAGCGTTCGGCTTCCTCGCGGACAAAAGATAAAAAGCTGTTCAGTACGTCCACTTCGTCCGCTTTATTTTCTCCTTCCAGAGCCGCCTGGAGGATGCCGCTTTGATTAAGTATAGATTCTACCAGGTAAGGGAGGGGTAAATTCACCTCGTCTGTGTGAAAGCCGTCCAATAGGCCTCCAATCGCCCTAAACCGTTCTATGGAGGCTTCGGACAACCCTTGAACCGCTTCCGGACGGTGTAATACCTGCCGCCAGGTAAGGGGAGATTCTGCGTCGGGTTCTTGCAGAAAAAAACTGATTTCCGCCAGGTCGTTGGGAGCGATTCCCCAGAAACGAAAATGGAGGATCCGAAACAAAACACTCCCTCCGGAATGAGGGTGCAAGGCTTCCTGCCGCAGATAATTCAGGATTTCCAGCAGTTGCCGTACCGCAGGCGCATGAAAAACGTTGACGTTCCTGCGGGTCAAGAAAGGAATATTTTTTTTCTGCAAAAGCAACTGCACTTCTTGCGCCTGTTTATGCCGGGCATACAGGATGGCGATTTCAGAAGGAGGCGTTCCGGCGCTAATCGATTGTTCGATCTGGTGGACAATATCGGCTACCTCGTGAATTCGGGAAGGGTATTCAGCGATCACCGGCAGGCCGCTGTCCAACAGGCGCTCCGGATGGGCCGCGCGAAGCCGTTTTTCCAGCCCCGAGGATGCGAGGAAGGAGAGGATGCGCTGCTGGTTGCGCCCGATCAGCCCGGCTGCCGCATCCAGCACCGGCTGAGCCGACCGGTAATTTTCGGACAAGACAACCAGCTCCATGGATGTTTCAAAGCGCCGGTACAAGTCCATCAGGTTCTGCAAGCGGGCGCCCTGAAATTCAAATATCGATTGGTCGTCGTCGCCAACGACCAGGATATTGGGAACATCCCAATAAGCGACGAGCTGCATCAGGATTTCATTCTGGGCCCCGTTCGTATCCTGATACTCATCAACCAGGAAGTACAGGTATTTCTCCTGGTAGTTGCGCAGCAAAAACGGGTGTTGCTCGAAGGCGCGCAAGACCCAAAGGATCATGTCGTCGTAATCGTAGCGGCTGATCTGGCTTTTGGCCTGTTCGTACAAAGGATAAAGGGCTGCGGCGGCTTTAAGTTTTTGCATTTTCCAGCGGGCATCTTCCAGTTTGGCCTGCTTGGGGTCTCCTTTCCGGTTGGCGCCCTGATTGCGCTGGTATTGAAAAGCAGGATCTTCGGGCAACTGGTCCAGCCAGGCATCCGCCCGTTGCTCTACCAGGGCAGGGGTCCAATCCTCCGTTTTCATTTTTTGAAAAAGAAGCGACAGATGCCTTTCATAAAAATACCGGTAGCTGTTGGGTTGAGAAAGCGGGTGGCCGGGCTTCAACGGATCGATCAGGGATCTGATCAGATCGATGCGCTCCAATTCGCTCAAGGGCTCCAGGTTATAGCGGCCAAAATACTCCAGGTTATCCTGGATGATCCCGTTGCAGAAACTATGGAAGGTAGCCAGATGAACCCGGTGCGCGGCAGGGCCGATAAACTGCAGAAGCCGGTCGCGCATGGCAAGCACCCCTGCATCGGTGAAGGTAAGACATAGAATATTTTCGGGCAGGGTGTCGGTCTCCAGAAGAACACGTCCGATCCGGGCAGCCAGAATCTGGGTTTTTCCGGTTCCCGGCCCTGCGATGACCAGCATGGGGCCTTCAAAATGGTCTACCGCCCTGCGCTGGTCCGGATTGAGCCTGCCGAGTTGTTCAAGAAAAAAATCGTTGTATGCCTGCCGGTTGGCGCGTTTTTCGCTCATTCAATCAGTTGCTGGCGGCGGGGCTGGGAAATGACCCTTTCAATCGGTGGAAGAAGCTTCTTTGGCGAGTTGCTCTATATCCCGGATGAGCAGCCGGCGCCGGTTGAAGGTCAGGATGTTTTTGTTCCGCAGTTCATTGAGAATGGTGGTGACCGTTTGTCTCGAAGTTGCGGTCAGGTTGGCAATTTCCTGATGCGTCATAAAGCGGGGCACCAGCGTTTCAAAGCCCACCCTTTTGCCTTTGCGTTGGCCGAGCTGAACAAGGAACTCGACCACCCTGGAACGGGAGTCCTTAAAAACCAGCGACTCGAGGCGTTGTTCCATTTCCAGCATCCGGGACCCCATGATGCGGAGGAGAAATAAACTGAGCGCGCTGTGATCGCGCATCAGGGATTTCATTTCCTCCAGCGTAACCGCACAAATGGTTGTTTCCTCCAGCGCGATTGCAAAATCCCGCCGCTTTTCCTCCCCGATCAGAGAGGATTCCCCAAATACTTCCCCTTTTCCAAGAATCGCTTTGGTAATCTCTTTGCCCGAGTCGCTATAGGAACCGATTTTAACGCTTCCTTCGGTGAGGAAAAAAATCTTGTCGGCCAGTTCCTCAGGTAAAAAAATGTATTCTCCTTTTTTATAAACTTTGTGAATATGCCGGTCCATTTCGCCTCGCCCGATCTTCTGGGGGCAGAAGATCCCGGTGACGTCAATGTTTTCCAAATACCACAACGACGATGTTGCCTCCATGTGCTTCCAATTTTGTACTTTTTAAACCGAAAAAAACAGGTTCCGTTGTTTTGCCTGAGGCCTGATCGCTTAATCTCCATCAAAACGCAAACTAAACCGCTCGGCCATTTCCTTTACCAGGGGGTTTTTTTCGTAAAGCTTAAGCAGTTTTTCTTTATTGGTAAGCGGTTTTCCTGCCGGCTGAGCCGGCGCTCCAACCGGTTTGACCACTTGAATCGAAAGCGCAAGCCGGGAATTTCCAAATTTTTCCCGGAGGTATTCCAACAGCCCGCGTTCTTCCCGCAGCGTGTTCTCAATCAAGGCGGAGGTCACCTGAGCGGTGAGGGTTTCACCGTCCAACCGGACTTCCGTGTTCAGCAGTAAGTTTCGGACGGTTTCCTGGGGGATACCCTGCAAATAGGTTTTCCACTCCTTGACCAGGTTTTCTGAGGTCAGCTCCAGGTCTGCTTTTTTTGCTGCGGACGCCGCCTTGCCGTTGATTTCCTCCGTCGAAGCAGATAGCTGGTCCAGCCTCGGGGTCGCAGCGAGGTGTTTTGAAGAACCCCAGGAAGGGCGGGAAGTTTTTTCTGATGGCTCGATAGGCGGCGCAGCGCGGGGGGCTGTTTCGGCCGCCGGAGGATCAAAAAGCGCCGGCTGGTTAGGAGCGACTGGTTCCGCTTCGGCAACCGGAGTTACCTTTTCTGGCTCAGGCTTTTTTTTTTCTTCTTCTGCACCCGATTTAAGGAGCTGCCCTACCTGGATGTCCATAGCTCTGGTAATATGCGCCATTTTGATCAGGTAGAGCTCTACGTGAAGCCGTTTGTTGCGGGCTTGCCGGAGGTTGACATCGCAATCATTCACCAGATTGAGGGCAGAGAGCAGAAAGAAATGAGGCGTTTGGGCCGCCTGAACCAGGTAGCGGTCCCGTATCCCGGAACTAAGCTCCAGCAAAACCAGGGTTTCCGGATCTTTGCACATCAGCAGGTTCCGGAGATGCTCAGCGAACCCATTGAGAAACAGGTCGGTTTCGAAGCCGTTATTCAGAATTTCGTTGAAAAGCAGAAGGATCTGGCTCAAATCCTCGGTTACAAGCGCATCTGCCAGCCGGAAATAATAATCGTAATCGAGGACGTTCAGGTTGGCGATCACGTCCTGATATGCGATTTTCTTGCCCGCAGCGGAAGAAACCATCCGGTCAAAGATCGATAGGGCATCCCGAAGGGCGCCATCCGCTTTTTGGGCAATGACATGAAGCGCCTCCGGCTCAGCTTCCAGGCCTTCGTGGGTGCAGATTCCTTCCAGATGAGCGGCTATTTGCGGGACCTGAATCCGTTTGAAATCGAAAATCTGGCAGCGGGAGAGGATCGTTGGCAGGATTTTGTGCTTTTCCGTTGTCGCCAAAATGAAGATCGCATAGGAAGGAGGTTCTTCCAGGGTCTTCAGAAAGGCGTTAAACGCCGCCGGCGACAACATGTGGACCTCGTCGATGATAAACACCTTGTACTTCCCCTGCTGGGGTTGAAACCGCACCTGATCGATCAGGCTCCGAATATGCTCTACGCTGTTGTTGGAAGCCGCATCCAGCTCGATGATATTAAAGGAAGCGCTTTCGTTAAACGCTTTGCAGGAAGGGCAGGTATCGCAGGGCTCGAAGTCCGGCGTCGGATTCATGCAATTGAGCACCTTTCCCAGAATCCGGGCGCATGTGGTTTTCCCAACCCCTCTCGGACCGCAGAAGAGAAAGGCATGGGCCAGATGGTCGCTGCGCAGGGCATTTTTTAGGGTGCCTGTGATATGCTCCTGGCCAACCACATCGTCAAACCGGATGGGGCGGTACTTCCGTGCTGAAACGACAAAACTGCTCAAGGACTTTCGATTTATAGGCCCAAAGTTAAAAAATTAAGCGGGAGGCCGCAGGGAATATTCCGTCGGCGGAAAACCGGATTGTGTATTTTTGCTTTTAATTAGCGTTCGTTTCCGAAGAAAAATTTTTCAACTTTTTTCGAAATACCCTTCTATGCGAATAGCCCTTGCCCAGGTCAACATCCACGTGGGAAATTTTAGCGGCAACCTGGAAAAAATGGTGGCTTACACCGAGGAAGCCAAACGCCTTGGAGCCGATATCGTCTGCTTTCCCGAATTGAGCACCTGCGGATACCCCACCCGGGATTTTCTGGAATTTGACGATTTTATCCGGCAGGCCGATGCATCGGTTCAACAACTGGCCAAGGCAGCCGTGGGCATCGCCATAGTGGCCGGATCGCCTACCCGAAACCCCAGGATCGAGGGAAAGGACCTGTTCAACTCCGCCTATTTCATGGCCGATGGAGAAGTGAAGCAAGTCCAGCACAAAGCCTTGCTTCCTACCTATGATGTGTTTGACGAATACCGCTATTTCGAGCCCGCCCGGGAATTTCACATTATCGAATATAAGGGAAAGCGGATCGCTTTGACGATTTGCGAAGACATCTGGAATGTGGGGAACGAAAACCCCTTGTATACCATCTGCCCGATGGATGAACTCTGCAAGGAACAGCCCGATTTTATGATCAATATCTCGGCTTCTCCCTTTGCCTATGATCACGGGGATGAACGCATCCATGTGATTCGGGCGAATGTGGCGCGGTATAAGGTTCCTGTTTTTTATGTCAATCATGTAGGCGCCCAAACGGAACTGATCTTCGAGGGCGGGTCCATCGTCATGTCGCCCGATGGAAACGTGTTTGACGAACTGCCCTACTTTGAAGAATGCCTCCGGGTATACGACCTGGAGGAGGTAGCGGAAGGAGGCCGGCACGTGGCCCTTCCAAAGGAAAAATATGCCCTCATTCACGATGCGCTGGTCCTGGGTTTGCGGGATTACTTCGCCAAAGTGGGCCTTAAGAAGGCCATTCTGGGGCTTTCCGGCGGAATTGATTCGGCAGTTACCCTGGTGCTGGCGGCCCGGGCTTTTGGCGCCGGCAACGTCCGCGTGTTGCTCATGCCGTCGCAGTTCTCTTCCGACCATTCGGTAAACGACGCTCGCCAACTGGCGGAAAACCTGGGCGTGCCATACGATATCGTGCCTATTGAATCGGTGTACCATGCCTATGAAGGGCTGCTGGCGCCGCATTTCAGCGGGCTCCCGTTCAATATCACCGAAGAGAACATTCAAGCCCGAATCAGGGGAATGCTCCTTATGGCCTTTTCCAATAAATTCGGACACATCCTACTGAATACCAGCAATAAAAGCGAAATGGCCGTCGGATACGGCACCCTTTACGGCGATATGTGCGGCGGCCTTTGCGTCATCGGGGATGTGTACAAAACCGAAGTGTTCGAACTGGCGGCATTTATGAACAAAGACGGGGAAGTGATCCCAACCAGCATTCTCACCAAACCGCCGTCTGCAGAACTCCGCCCCAACCAGAAAGACAGCGACAGCCTGCCGGAGTATGCGATTCTCGACCAGGTGTTGTACCAATATATCGAGCTCCAGCAAGGCCCCAAAGAGATCATTGCGCAAGGATACGACGAAGCCCTGGTGCGAAGGGTACTCCGGTTGGTCAACATCAACGAATTCAAACGGCACCAAACAGCGCCTATTCTGAGGGTTTCGCGAAAGGCATTTGGCATGGGGAGACGTATGCCAATCGAAGGAAAATACCTCAGCTGAGGAAGCAAAAAATTAATGGATTCTTAATCCCTGGTTTCCTGTAAAGAAACAGAGCGCCTTTACCTTGCACCAAACAACCTGATTAACCCTTAGCGCTCATGAGAACGTTCTTTCTGATTACTCTGCTCCTTGGCTATGCCCTTCTTGGTTTGGGGCAGGGCAAAACCGTCAAATCCATCCAGGTTCCTGCAGTAAATGATTATTGCCGCATTGATCTGCAAGGCGCCAGCGTCATTCCCAGCGGCCGGCTTGTCACGCCGGCTGGAAAAGTACTGCGGATCGCCCGCGGCGCCTTCGGCCTGGCGCTTTCGCCCGATCAGCAAACTGCCTTGGTACTGCACAATACCGGGATCATCACCAAAATCGGTTTGGGGCAGCAGCCATTCAGCCTGCAGATTCCATCTGCCTCCGAAATCGTGGAAAACGCCATACACTCCATCCGCGCCAATCCCAGCGCCTACCTGGGCGTGGTATTTGCTGCGGATAACGAAACCGCCTACCTCAGCGGAGGCGACGACGGTTCAGTGGTCGTGTTTAATACCCGGACCATGAAAAAACAGGATTCGATCTCCCTGGACGGAACGTTCAACGGGGTGAAATACGAAGATTCGTTCACTTCGGAT
The DNA here is from genome assembly GCA_016713275.1 of Haliscomenobacter sp. Taxonomy (GTDB): domain Bacteria; phylum Bacteroidota; class Bacteroidia; order Chitinophagales; family Saprospiraceae; genus JADJPL01. The sequence continues at coordinate 587,134 of JADJPL010000001.1, read as the reverse complement.
ATTGCCATCGACCGGGTGAACAATCAGCTTCTCGCTCTGGACCGAGCCAATTTCCGCCTGGTGCGGATCGATCTCAAAACCCGGAGCATCCTCGCTTCCATTCCCGTCGGCCGGATCCCATTTGGTATTTCCCTCAGTACCGACGGGAGTAAAGCGCTCGTCGCCAACGTCGGGCTTTTTGAATACCCCTTGATCCCAGGGGTGACGCCCACGAATAAGGATACGATGATGATGCAATTCCCCTTCTATGGCCTGCCTTCAAAGGAGGCCGAAGAAGGCGTCACCCTCCCCGATGGCCGCTTCATTCCGGGGCTCGGTTCTGCGCTCGCCGATGAGGCCATGAGCGTTTGGGCAGTGGATTTGAAAGCGAACAAAGTGACAGGGAAGTTCAAAACCGGCCATCAAATCGGGGAAAAGATCGAAGAAACCGAGATCGTCGGCGGAGCAAGTCCCAATTCCGTAGCTATGGGCAGCCGTTATGCCTACGTTTCCAACGCGACCAACGACCTGATCACGATTATCGACTGGAAAAAGAACAAAATGGTGGGGGAGATTTTTCTTCACGCCGACCCTCGGATCGATAAATTTCGCGGGCTCATGCCGTTTGGCCTGACGCTTTCTCCCGACGAAAAAACGTTGTATGTAGCATGTCTGGGGTTCAATGCGGTAGCGGTCGTTGATGTAGTAAGCAAAAAAGTAAAAGGATATATTCCTACCGGCTGGGGAACCATCCGAGTGGTTCTTACCGGTAACGGCAAGCAATTGCTCATCCTCAGCGCCAGAGGCCACGGGGCGGGCCCTAATGGGGGCAAAGGGTTTGTAGCCCCTCCCCAAGGCACCTACATCGGAGATATCCAGCTCGGAACCTTCCAGATGGTAGACGTGCCGGACGCCGCTACGCTTGCCCTGTATACCCGGCAAGTGCTGAACAACACCTTCCGCGAAGTGGCGTTTGCCGACGACGGCAAGAATCCCTGTCCCCCACTGCCGGGCCTGCGCAAAAGCCCGATCAAGCATATCGTGTACATCACCAAAGAGAACAGGACCTACGACGAAGTGCTCGGGCAGGTCGAAGGCGCCCAGGGCGACCCCAGCCTGGCGCGATTTGGAGAGAAGGTATCTGTAGGGGATTTGAAAAACGTTGACATCATGCCCAACCACTTAAAGCTGGCGAGAACCTGGGCATTTTCGGATAATTTCTACTGCGATTCCGACGCGTCTATTCACGGGCACCATTGGATGCTGGGTACGATGGCCAACGAATATGTGGAAGCCAATTACCATGCCCAAAGCGATTTCCGGCCGTTTTCGAAAGCCCCTGGGCGGCGCATGCCAGCCACGATCGGCGGAGTCGATCCGGAAGATTATAACGAAATCGGCGGATTGTGGGAACACATGGCCCGCAACGGCATTTCCTACTTCAGCTTTGGCCAGAGCAACGAATTTGCAGGTAACTACGAAGAATGGAACGACACCATTTTCGGGACTGCTCACCCGGTGCCCTGGCCCCTGCCCAAAGTACTGCTCGACCGCACCTGTATGGATTTTGCCGGGTACAATATGAATATTCCCGACCAGCTGCGCGTGGCACAGTTTGAACGCGAATTTGAGCGCCGATGGGGAGCTGGAGCAGAGCCCTTTCCCCAGTTCATTTCCATGCAGCTGCCCAACGACCACGGCACAGGACCCCGGCCCAAAGACGGTTACCCTTACCTGCACTCCTACATGGCCGATAACGATTTGGCGCTCGGCAGAATTTTGGAGTACCTCAGCCATACGCCTTATTGGAAAGATATGCTGGTCATCGTCACCGAAGACGATCCCCAGGGCGGGGTAGACCATATCGACGCCCACCGCTCCATTCTGATGCTCGCCGGGCCCTACGTCAAGCGAGGGTATGTGTCGAACCGCCATGCCAATTTCGGTTCCATTCTCCGGCTGATTTACACCCTGCTCGATTTACCGCCTGTCAATCAATACGACGCCACCGCCACGCTGCTGGACGACTATTTTACCGCCACACCGGATTATACGCCGTACCAGGCGCTCCCGGTAGACACCAGGGTGTTTGACGCCCAAAAGTCGCTGCAGATCTATGGCCGCGATTTCAATTGGAGAGCCGTTCCTCAAGGGGTGAAAATGGATGACCCGGAGGAGCAACGCGTTGAACATTACTGGCAACAGGGGAAGGCAAATAAGAAATGAAAAAACAAGCAGACCTGCCTGCATTTGCAACGCTGGCAGGTCTGCCCCGGGCCTTACGCCCCTCCTACGCCTTCCCTTTGAGCATCAAATTCCAGTACATGTAAGGAAGTCCGAATTTTTTAAGCACCCACATGGAGTAGAGCTCTTTGGAGGTGTCAAAAAACTTGGAAAGCAGGGGATCGCTCATGCGCTTGTTTTCGTAGCCAAACTCGGCCAGGATCATCTTTCCGTAGCCGGTAACGAGCGGACAGGAAGAATACCCCGTATAGTCTTTGCTCAAGACGCCTTCGTTGTGGATCATGTGCAGGAGGTTTTCTACTACGACGGGCGACTGCTTGCGCACCGCGGCGCCGGTCTTTGCGGTGGGAAGTGCAGCCACATCGCCGAGCCCAAACACATTCGCGTAGGTTTTGTTCTGCAGGGAGTTAATGTCTACTGCCATCCAGCCCTTGTCGGGGCCATCCCGGTAAGAAAGTTTGGAATGCCGGACAAAATCCGGAGCAACCTGAGGCGGCGCCAGGTGGAGCAGATCAAAAGGCACCATCACCTCTGCCAGGGTTTCCGTAACGCATGGGGTTTCCCCTACTGCAACCTCCGGGAAGTATTGTTCCCCTTCAATCACTATTTTGTTGTGGTGGAGCCGGTCGGGGGCATTTTGGTTTGCGGTAATTGCGTAGGTGGCGACTTTATTGACCGGATCGATTTTCATTAGCTTGTGGAAGAAGCGCAGGTTGATATTCTTCCGATCCACCACTTCCATCAAGGCATCTTTGAACGGATCAACGCCGAAGATCACCGCACCCGGAGTGATGAACACGATATTGGTTTTATCGCGCACCTTGGTCTTCCGGAAATATTCATCTGCCAGATACATGATTTTCTGGGGCGCCCCGCCGCACTTAATGGGGGTGGCTGGCAGGGTGAAGACGGCGGTCCCGCCCTTGAATTCCTGAAGCAATTGCCAGGTATACAGGGGATCTGTATAATTACTGCAAACGCCATTCTTATTAATGGTGGCTTCCAGCCCTTCTACCAACGTGAAATCGTAGACAAGGCCCGGGCATACGACCAGATAATCGTAAGAAATTTCCTCCCCGCCATTCAGCACGAGTTTGTTGTCGTCGGGTTGTACTTCCTTGACCGCATTCTGAATCCACTTCACGCCTTTGGGAATAAGCGGCGCCATGTCGCGTTCGGTCTCCTTGTAATTATAGGTCCCTGCTCCAACCAACGTCCAGGCCGGTTGGTAATAATGCTTGGCCGCCGGGTCTATAATAACCACATCCAGGCTTTTTTCTTTCAACATGAGTTGAGCGGCAACGGTGATCCCCGCAGTTCCGGCTCCGATGATGACAATTTGGTGGTGGGCACTCATTTGGTTGATTGTTTTTCTTCAGGCGATGAACAATTGAGCTACAAAGCAACAAATGTTCATTCATTTGTACAAAATTCAATTGACAAAAATCACTCAAACAGGATTTTTTCTTTTTTCCAATGGAAAAAAACTGGAATAAAAACCGGATTTTATCTCAAACAAGCGCTTGATGCGGCAGCTGGGACCGAATTTTGGCGTAAGTCAACGTGCCCGTCATCGACGCCTGCAAGAAGACGACGCCCAACGCCACCATGAGATTCCAGCGCTGACTTTTCCGGTCAAATTTGAAGAAATCGTTCCTGTTTTTCGCACCATCTGCTGCGCACAGAATACAGAAGGTGGCGGACATACCAAATCCGCCGCCAAAAGACAGCAATACAAACAGGATCACAGCGATCATTGGCCCGGCGGCCCACCTCGGCCACGGTTGGCTAATCAGATCCCTTTATTGAAGGGAAAACGCAGGTACTATAGGAAATTAGGGGTTACGGTTTAGGTAAAAATAGGTTTTGGTCTCAAAAAGATCCGGTTCGTCTCATTCTCCGGAATTCCCCGACCGGATCTTTTCAATCCGGTGGAAAACCTTTGCTTTTAAACCCCCTAGAGCAGCATTTACCTCTGGAGAAAGCCCGATTTCCAGTGGTTGAACCTTGTCGATGGATACGACGAACAGGAAGATCTCCGGCTGGCGGCCAAGGAGCGTCAGCCCGGAGATCAGGTCTTTCAATCCAATATCATGCGTGCTCATGGCGGACGGATAGTCGCTGGAGAACCGCGGCTTAATTTCCCGGATCGTTCCAGCGGGAAGCCCATCCAATGTAGCATCCACGATGAGCACGTGGCGATGGCTCTCGATCGCTTCCATGAGCTGGATGCCGGCAGTTCCGCCATCCAGCACCTCCACGTCCGGCGGAAGGAATTCCTTCAATAGGCTGTCGGCGAAATGAACGCCAACGCCCTCGTCTCCCATTAACAAATTGCCGATACCCAAAACGAGGATATCGGCATTTGTTTCTCCTATGCGGTGGTTATCCATGGAATTAAGCACGGGTTTTAACCTTTTCGGCTTCTTTCTCGGCCTGTTGGTCTGCCTCAAATACTTCTTCTTCAATGAATTTCCATCCGCCGCCCATGGAGGATAATTCCCCTCTGCCTTCTACATAGTCGTGGAACATTACCAGGTAAACATGAATGATCGTAAAGACAACGAACAGCCACATAACCGAATGATGCCAGTTTCGAACGGAAAATTCGCTATCTCCAAACAAGGAAGGAACCCAGGCAAAGAGCTTGGGAAGCCACCAGGTACTCATTCCGGCAAACAGGCCAAAGCCTGTGAGCACCATAAAAGCGGAAGCAAGGAAAATAAAGAAGTACATAAACCCAGCCAAGGCATTGTGCCCAACAGACAAGTGCTCCGTGCGAGGTTTCAGCAAGATATCAATGCGAAAAACCTTCCATAGTTCCTTGAAGTAGGTGCGGTTGGTCGGAATAAAATTCCTCCACTGAGCATATTTATTCCCGACAAAACCCCAGTAAATCCGGAAAATGAAATTAAAAATAAAAATATACGCCGCAGCAAGATGCAGGAAGCGGATGATCCCGAAAAGATACCGATTAGAAGCTTCCACGTTGGACATGAGCGCAGGAGGGTTACCGATCAGGTACCCGGTCACGCACAGCACAACGATAGCTAAGGCATTCAACCAGTGAAAGATCCGGACCGGGAGTTCCCATACAAACACACGGCGAAGTGTACGGCCTTTCATGATGTTTTGTTTTGATGCGTCAATAAAGCTTGTCCCGAAATATCATACTGCAAAAATCCTACCCCAGCGCCTGTACCCGGCTCAGGTGCTGCCCCTCTTCGTCGTAGAGGTGAACGGCGCAAGCCATGCAGGGGTCAAAGGAGTGGATTGTGCGCAGGATCTCGACCGGTTGTTCCGGATTGGCTACCGGGGTATCCTTCAAAGCAGCTTCATAAGCGGAGGATTTCCCTTCCGGATCGCGCGGAGATGCGTTCCAGGTCGTCGGCACAACTAGTTGATAATTATCGATCTTCTGATCTTGAATAACGATCCAGTGTGCCAGAGCTCCCCTGGGCGCTTCGGTATGACCAACACCCTGCGCCTGAGCAGGCCAGGTTTTGGGATCAAATTTTTCCGTTGCGGCCATCCGGTCATCCCCATTTTTGAGGTTGGTGATCAGCGAATCGTAGAATTCGCGCGCCCATCCGGCGACCAGAGCGGTTTCCAATCCCCGGGCTGCAGTGCGCCCCAGGGTAGAGAACAGTGCGGTAACCGGCACTTCCAGCTTGCTCAGGGCAGCGTCGACGACTTCTTTGAAATCTTCCCTCCCCCGTGCATATCCGACCAAAACCCTGGCCAGCGGGCCAACTTCGACGGCATTTCCGTTCCAGCGCGGAGTCTTCAGGAAGCTATACTTCTCTTCTACGTTAAGATGCTCGTATGGCGGTTTGGGTCCGGTGTAGTTCAATACGGTTTCGCCTTTCCAGGGATGGAGGCCCTTATCGTCCCCGCCTTCGTATTTGTACCAGGACCGTTGAACAAACTCCTGAACCTCTTCATCTTTGCGCAGATCGACATCATAAACCTTGCTGATGTCTTTGTTCAAAATAACGCCTGACGGGAATTTGAAACTGGACTCGTCCCTGTAGCCATTGACCGGAAGGTCGCCATAGGCAAGATAGCTTCCCAGCCCGCCGCCAATAGCGCCCCAATCTTTGTAGAACGAAGCGATCGCGAGCAGGTCAGGGATGTATACTTGTTCGACAAAGGTTTTGGCTTCGCGCAGGAGCTGATCGACGTATGCCAGGCGCTCTGCATTGATACCGCTGGCATCGTCCAGGCCGATAGCGCAGGCCATACCGCCCACGAGGAAGTTGGGGTGCGGGTTTTTGCCTCCAAAGATCGCGTGGATGCGAACGATCTCTTTCTGCCATTCCAGGGCTTCCAGGTAATGCGCCAAGCCGATCAGGTTCACTTCCGGAGGAAGTTTATAGGCAGGATGCCCCCAGTAGCCGTTGGCGAAAATACCCAGCTGCCCGCTTTCCACAAACCGCCCGATACGCTTTTGCAAATCGGAGAAATACCCGGGAGAACTCTTTGGCCAGTTAGAAATACTTTGAGCCAACTCCGAGGTTTTCTTGGGATCTGCTTTTAAGGCGTTGACGACGTCCACCCAGTCCATGGCGTGGAGGTGGTAGAAATGGACGACGTGGTCGTGCAGGTATTGGGCGACAAACATAATACTGCGCACCATTTCCGCATTGGGCGGAACGACAATATCCAGCGCATCTTCAACGGAGCGCACTGAGGCGAGGGAGTGTACGGTGGTGCAAACCCCGCAAACCCGGCCCACAAAAGCCCAGGCATCCCGCGGATCGCGGCCTTTGAGGATTTCCTCAAGCAACCGCACCATTGTTCCTGCACTGTACGCATCGGTTACTTTTCCATTCTGGATTTCTGCTTCGATGCGAAGGTGACCTTCTATCCTAGTGATAGGGTCTATGACGATTCGATTAGCACTCATGGTTTTACTTTTTGCGGTTGAAAGAGGAATTAGGATTCACTCAATGGGTTTTTAAGTTCATGTTCGGCTTCTTTCCCCTCCTGAATGGCCTTTTTGATCAATCCCATTTTCTGGACGTTGGTCGCCAAGGCATGGATGGCGACACCCGCTACGGCGGCGCCGGCTGCAACCATACCGATCTTATCGGCATTCGATTCGATACCAAAGCCCGGGAAGCTGGCCATTTGCTTGTAAATAGGCCCATTGTCCCAGTAATTTTCTTCGGTACAGCCAAAGCATCCGTGCCCGGACTGGATCGGGTAGCTGGTACCGTTGTTCCACTTGATCACGCCGCAGGAATTATACGTCATCGGCCCCTTACATCCTACTTTGTAGAGGCAATATCCTTTCTTGGAGTTCTCGTCGTCGAAGCTTTCTACAAAAAGCCCGGCATCGTAATACGGGCGCCGGTAGCAGCTGTCGTGAACGCGCTTGGAATAGAAGGCTTTGGGACGGCCGACGCGATCCAGCTCCGGTAACGTACCAAAGGTGATGATGTGGATCAACGTTCCCGCCATGACTTCTCCAATCGGCGGGCAACCGGGCACTTTGATGATGGGCTTCCCGCGTACGAGTTTATGGATGGGCGTGGCATGCGTTGGATTGGGTTTGGCTGCCTGGACGCACCCGTTGCAGGCGCAGCTTCCCCATCCGATGATCGCTTTAGCGCCTGCTGCCGCCTCTTTCAAAATATCCCTGGAGGATTTACCGCCTATGCAGCAAAATTCGCCATCTCCATAGTCAGAAACAGATCCTTCAACGCATAACACATACTCCCCATAATGGTCTTTCATGGTTTTCTGCATAACTGCTTCCGCAGCATGGCCGGAGGCTGCCATCAGGGTCTCTGAGTAATCCAGCGAGATTTTATCCAGGATAATGTCCGCCACCATGGGGTGAGACGACCGGATAAAGGATTCACTGCAACAGGTGCATTCTTGAAAATGCAGCCAGATGACCGGAAGGCGGGGAGTGGTCATCAGCGCTTTGGAAATCTGGGCTGCGCCGCTTGTTTCCAGGCCAAGATACGCCGCCATTACGGTACAGAACTTCATGAAGTCCCTGCGGGAGTATCCCCGTTCGCGAAGTTCTTCGTAATAGGTGGGCCTGGTTTTGGTTTCGGTAGGAGCTGTCATTGGATTTGCGTTTTGCTTCCTGGTGAGAAAAAGGCCTTATTTGAATAGGGCAACAAAAATTGCCCCGTTAGGGCAAAGCAAAAAATTTTTCGCATTCTTTTAACTGATCTCCATCATTTTATTCAGTGACTTTTGTCACTCAGAACAAATTTGCGGCGAATTATTTTTGCTACAATCAAAACCACTAAAACCAAAATACCATGCGAAAAGCCCTGTTCTCTTTTCTGCTGCTCTTGCCCGCCCTGACGCAAGCCCACCCCGGCCACGGAACATCCACCGGCAATGATTGGATTCACTATCTTACCTCTCCCGGCCACCTGGCGCCTGCGGTTTTATCGGTCACGGCAATCGTTTTGGCGCTCATGTTGAGAAAAAGCCCAAAGGCGAGCAGGCAAGTGGGTCAAAACAACCGCTAAATGCACGAACTCTCGATTGTCCTGAGCATTGTCGACATCGCCGAGCAGCAGGTTGCGCTGAATGACGCCCAAAGCGTGGAAGAAATCGAACTCGAAATAGGGCAATTAGCTGGCGTTGAATGGGATGCCTTGGATTTCGCATGGGAGGCAGCAACGAAACATACCGTTCTGGAAAAAAGCTCCAGAAAGCTGACGATCATCGACGGCAAGGCCAGGTGCCTGGAGTGCGGCCAAGGCTTTTCAGCGCCCACGCTGTTCACCGAGTGTCCGTCGTGCGGAAGTTTTTTTTCAGATCTTTTGAGCGGGAAAGAACTTCGGGTGAAGTCGCTTACCCTCATTTAGTGTGCGGCTATCCGGGCTGATGTGTCAGGAAAATTGTAGTTTACCTTTAAATCAAAATCCCGATCCTTATGTGTACTACTTGTGGATGCGGCCAATCTGACGATGCCATTACGATTCAACTGGTTGGCGAGGAAGAACATCTCCACCTCGTTGATGGCGAAGTCCATTCCCATCACCATCATCATGGGCATGAACATAGCCACGAACATGGGGACCACCATCACCACGGGCATGTTCATTCGCACACCCACGATAGCGGGAACAGCCATTCCGGAGACAAGAAGGTGCTCCAGCTCGAATTGGACATTCTTCAGAAAAACCAACTCCTGGCCGAACGCAACCGGGGATACTTTGAAGCGAAGCACATCCTTGCCCTTAACCTGGTGAGTTCTCCCGGAGCGGGAAAAACCTCCCTTCTGGAAAGGACGCTGCGCGACCTCAAAGATGAAGTTCCTTTTTATGTGATTGAAGGGGATCAACAAACCATGAACGATGCTAACCGGATTGCGGAAACCGGAGCGCCTGTAGTCCAGATCAACACCGGAAAAGGCTGCCACCTCGACTCCAGCATGATCAGCCATGCCGTGCGCAAACTGGACCCTTCTATCGGTTCCATACTGGCTATTGAGAACGTGGGGAACCTTGTCTGTCCTGCGCTTTTTGATCTGGGCGAGGGCCGGCGGGTAGTCATCATCAGCGTTCCGGAAGGGGACGATAAGCCCATTAAGTATCCGGATATGTTTTACTCCGCTCATCTATGCCTCATCAATAAGATCGACTTACTGCCTTACGTTCAGTTTGACGTAGACAAAGCCAAAGGCTATGCCCGTCAGGTAAACCATCACCTGGAATTCATTGAACTTTCTGCCACCACCGGCCAGGGTATGGACCAATGGTATGCCTGGCTGCGCCATAACCGTATTGCTCATTAAGATAAATAACGCCCTATGTGCCTGGCTATTCCCGGAAAAATAACCGGTATCGAAAGCGCGCTTGACGACACCTTCCGCGTAGGCAAGGTTTCTTTTGGAGGAGTAACCAAAGAAGTAAACCTGGCAATGGTACCTGAAGCCAACGTTGGGGATTACGTGATGGTCCATGTCGGGGTAGCGATCAGTCTGGTGGACGAAGAGGAAGCCCTGCTTACCTTTAGCTACCTGAAGCAAGTGGGGGAACTGGATGAATTAAACGAATAGGGGCCTGTCTCAAAAGAAGTCCTTTAGTTTTTTTGCCGTATCTTGGCGGAAACCTGAAAAACCGGGCTAATTAACCCCAAATTTTTTTCGGATGCCGCCTCAACCGATATATTCCCGCCTGATCGCTGCCCAATCCAACGGGGAAAAACTCCTGGCCGTGCTGATTGACCCGGACCGCCTGCGCGTCAGATACCTGGCCGAACTTCTGGAGATCGCTCAAACCTGCATCGTCGATTTCTTTTTTGTTGGCGGGAGTTTACTGGTACAAGATGAACTGGAAAGCTGTGTGAAAACCATCCGGCAACACTCGGATGTTCCGATAGTTTTATTTCCAGGAAACCCGCTCCAGATCAACCGAACGGCCGACGCTATTTTGCTGCTCTCGCTGATTTCGGGCCGCAATCCTGAATTTTTGATCGGTCAGCACGTTGTAGCTGCGCCCTATTTAAAGGCTTCTCAACTAGAGATCATTCCAACCGGATACGCCCTCATCGATGGCGGACAACCCACGACGGTATCTTATATCAGCAATACCGCTCCAATTCCCGCAGATAAACCGGAAATCGCCGTTTGCACTGCCATGGCAGGGGAAATGCTGGGGCTCAAAGCCATCTACCTCGATTCTGGAAGCGGCGCCTTACGCGCGGTCCCGGAAGCTACGATCCGGGAAGTCCGTCAGGCTGTAGCTCTTCCTCTTATCGTTGGGGGAGGGCTCCGAACCCCCGAGCAGGTGCGCCAATCGCTTCTTGCTGGCGCCGACCTGGCGGTGGTTGGCGGCGCCATCGAGAAATCCCCCTCAGATGCTGCCTGTTATTTCCGGGGCGGTAAAGTCGCTGAACAAATAGAAATTGGAAGGAACTTTTTACCTTTCCATTCCTGTTCATAACTCAACGGGATCAAAAGGGAACGACAAGTGAAGGAAGGCTCAGAAACGGGAATCGTGATACGCTCCACCGGGAGTTGGTATCAGGTACGCATGGGAAACGGGCACGTAATGGACTGCCGTATTACGGGCAAGTTCAGGCAGGAAGATAAAAACCTGACCAACCCGGTAGCGGTCGGCGATGAAGTTGTCATTCAAACCGACCCACAGGGCGACAATGCCCTGATCAAAGAAATCCTCCCGAGAAGAAACTACGTCCTGAGGCAATCCCCCCGCCGAAAACGGGACCTCCATCTCCTGGCAAGCAATGTGGACCAAGCGATGCTGATCACCACGGTGGTTTCCCCAAACTTAAAGCCCGGGTTTATCGACCGGTTCCTGCTCATGACGGAGCCTTTCAACATTCCGGCGGTCATCGTTTTTAACAAAGCCGATGTGTACGATGATGATGCTTTTGACCTGTATGCGTATATGGAGGAAGTGTACCAGGAAATTGGATATCGCGTCGTGCTTACTTCAGCCCTGAACCGAATCGGGACCAGCGATCTGCGCCAGATTTTGGAAGGCAAAACCACGTTGGTGAGTGGGCAATCAGGAGTGGGCAAAACCAGCTTGATCAACGCCATAGAACCGCAATTGCAACTCCGGACTCAAACGCTTTCGGATTATTCTGGCAAAGGGCAGCACACCACCACCTTTGCCGAAATGTTTCCCCTAAGCTTTGGGGGATACATCATCGATACCCCCGGCATTAAAACCCTCGGGTTTACCCATCTGGAGCCGTTGGATGTCGCCCATAATTTTCGCGAATTTTTCCGGTTATCCGAAGAATGCCGGTTTGGCGGGCAATGCCTTCATCGCAACGAACCCGGGTGCGCCGTAAAAGCCGCTTTAAAAAGGGAAGAAGTCAGCGAATTCCGGTACATGAACTACCTGAACATCCTGGAGGAAATCGACGCGCAGAACCACTGGGAACGGCACAAGGAAGTATAAGGGATTGTCTCAAAAGACCACCCTTTGCCACCGGCATGAAATTTTATTTTCTTTTTTCAATTCAAATAAAAAACTGCAGAGCAATTTTTTATTTGAATTGAAAAAAAGAAAATATTTTTTGGCTGCCAGGGGCGAAAACGGTCTTTTGAGACAGCCCCTTGCCCAAAGCCGCCGTTATTCCGGTTCAAAGCCAAGCACAATGTTGAAGTCGGCGAGATTCCGCAAGGTACGCGGGCCGGGCTTGTCGAAGCCAACCCCGTAATCAAAGCCAAGTACGCCAAACATCGGAAGGAAGACCCGAAGACCAAGCCCTGCAGACCGTTTGAAATCGAAGGGGTTGAAATCCCGGAACGATTTCCAGGCATTACCGCCCTGGGCAAATCCCAGGATGTAAATCGTGGAACTTGGGTTCAAGGATAACGGATAGCGCAACTCGACGGTGAACTTATCAAACAGGGGGGTAGCCGCCGTTCCGCCGGTGGGATCGAGATTGCCTTCCAACTGGTTGACCTCATAGCCCCGGAGCGAGATAATATCTACCCCGGCAAAGCCAAACTGCTGGTTGTTGATCCCGTCCCCGCCCAATTGGAAGCGCTCGAAGGGCGAAGTTCCGATATCTTTATTGTAGTAGCCCAGCATACCGATTTTTGCCGCTGCTTTCACCACCAGTTTGCCGGTTAGGGTAGCATACCAATCCATGTCAAACCGCCATTTGTGGTATTCCAGAAACCGAAATTTTTCCTGCGTAGTCAGTTCAGTGTAATCCTTATCGGGATTAAATAAAGAATACGGTGGGGTAGCCTGGAGCGACAGGGTGATATTAGAGCCAGACTTGGGGAAAATCGGGTCGCTTACGGTGGAGCGGGAGATGGTTTGGCGGATGCTGTAGTTAAAATAGTTCCCTACCGAAACGATGTCCCCGTTATCGGCCCGGAACAAGCCCTGGCTCCAGTTGTTGAGGCCCAGGGTTTGCAAATTGATGGCCGTGCTGGAGATAAAGTTATCATCTGGCCATTTCAGGCGGGTACCCAGGCTAATGGAACCCTGGGTAATATTCAGGCTCTGGTAGCTTGAACTCCCCTTGAATCCATAAGCAAACTTGTTATAAAAGCCTGCCACGGAAAACGAGTTGGGTTTCCGGCCTCCAAGCCACGGCTCGGTAAAGGACAGGTTGTAGGACTGATAAAAATCGCCGTTGGTTTGGGCACGGATGGACACCCGCTGCCCATCCCCCATAGGCAAGGGGCGCCAGGCGCTTTTATTGGTGATATTCCGAAGGGAGAAGTTATTGAACGCCACCCCTAAGGTGCCAATCACCCGCCGGTAGCCCCCCCATCCTGCCGAAAGCTCGAGCTGGTCGGATGGTTTTTCTTCCACATCGTATTCAATATCTACCGTTCCTCTTTCGGGGTTGACCGGGGTATTGATATTGAGGTTTTCCTGGTTGAAGTACCCCAGGTTGATGATTTCACGCTGGGAACGGATAATATCGGACCTGCTGAACTTTTCCCCCGGCAAGGTTCGCAACTCCCTTCGGATCACGTGCTCGTGGGTTCGATCATTCCCGTTTACAATCACCTTGTCGATGGTGGCTTGAGGGCCTTCAAAAATCCGCAGTTCGAGGTCGATCGAGTCTTCTACGATAGCTACTTCTACGGGGTCAACCTGAAAAAACAGGTAACCATTATCCATATACAACGTACTGACGTCCCGTCCTTCCTGGCTGAAACGCAGGCGGGTTTCCAGCAGTTCCTGGTTGTAGATATCCCCCTTATTGATCCCGAGCACCTGGTTAAGGGTGGCGGTGTCGTAGATGGAATTGCCTTTCCAGGTCAGGTTCCGGAAATAGTACCGCTGGCCTTCTTCCAGGTTGATGGCCATGCGAAGAAACCCTTTATCGTCGCGCCAAATGCTATCTCCGAGAATCCGCGCGTCCCGGTAGCCGATGGTATTGTAATACTTGATGATTTCGACTTTATCCTTCTCGTAGTCGTCGCGGATATATTTGGAGGAGGCGAGGAAGCGGCTCTTTTCCTTGGTCTTGTCCATTTTTTTAACCAGCTTTTTGTCCTTCACCGCAGCGTTATCTACAAAGTCAATATCCTTGATTTTGATCCGGTTCCCGGGGTCGACCATAAAAACCAGCTTCACGGCGTTGACCCTGGAGGTGTCGGTTCCCTCCCGTACCGAAGCGGCGGCATCCAGGCAGCCTTTATCGATAAAATATTTTTCGATCGCCTTGCTGGCACTGACCTTCATGTTTTCGGTGACGATCCCTCCCTTGGCCAGATATTGCTTGACGGCCTCGTTGAGGGATTCGTGTTGCCCTTTCTTCACCCCTTCGTAGGTGTAGTTGGTCATCCGGGGTCTTTCCTGCACATGGATTTCCAGGAAGATCACATCGCCGATGGTCTTTTCCTTAAGGATACGGACATCGGTAAACAGCTTCAGATTCCACAGCGCCTTAACGGCTTTGGGGATCTCCGGCCCTGGAAGGCGGATACTGGACCCGGTTTTCAAGCCGGAGATGCTGGTGATCGCATTGGCATCGGTGTAGGTAGACCCTACAACAGTTACTCCGCCTATTTCGTAATCTTTAGGGTTGGAATAATCCAGGATCTGTAAACTATCCACCCGTTGGGCGATAAGCATTGAAGGCGCCAGGCTGGTGATGGCCAATGCAATCCAAAGCCCCCGGCGAAACTTCAAAAGCTGTTGTATATCCCTCATAATAAGGTAGTTTCTACTTTTTTTTATAACGAACGCGAAAGTACGGGAATATTCAGACTGGAGGAAATGAAATTCCATCTTTCCCCTGTTGTCTGGCGCCAATGCCCCAGTATTTCATTTTCCCGGCTACCGAGTAAGAGAGGAGTTCCAATGGCGATGGGTTGTATGGCGAAAGCGAAAGGCAGCGAAGAGAAAGGATTCAAGAGTGATCGGGTTTATTTGACCAGTTGTTCGCTGATCTTGCCGAAGCGGCGTTCGCGATGTTGGAAATCCAGAATAGCCTGGTAGAAGTGTTCCTTACTGAAATCCGGCCAAAAAACGGGAGAGAAGAAGAGTTCGGAATAAGCGAGTTGCCAAAGAAGGAAATTGCTGAGCCTCCGTTCCCCGCTTGTCCGGATAAGTAGCTCCGGGTCAGGGATGCCATGGGTGCTCAGATTGTTCTGAATCAAAGCTTCGTTGATGCTTTCCGGATCGAGCGTTCCATCCAAAACCTGGGCGGCAATATGCTGCGTAGCCTGGATCAGGTCCCATTTGCCGCTATAGTTCAGCGCAAGGATAAGCGTCATCCTGGAATTATTCCGGGTGCTTTGAATCCCGTCCATTAAGGCGTTAAAGGTCGCGGAAGGAAGGCGCTGCAAATCCCCAATTGCATCCAGGCGGATATTGTTTTTATTCAGGGTAGCAATTTCTTTGGAGAGCGTATCCACCAAAAGGCGCATGAGGGTGTCGACTTCCAGCTTGGGGCGGGCCCAGTTTTCGGTTGAAAAGGCATACAGGGTAAGGTATTTGATGCCAAGTTCTGCGGCCGATTCGGTCACTTCGCGAACGGCCCGAACGCCATGCCGGTGCCCGAAAACCCGGGGTTGGTTGTGTTGTTTTGCCCAACGGCCATTGCCATCCATAATGATGGCGACATGACCAGGAAGATTATTGATATCGATTTGCGATTTCAGATCCATTTAGCGCTTAGTTCATTCCGGAACGGCAGAGCGTTTACTTCGCCGGAGGCTGCCACTTTTTTCCCGAAAATTGTTGTAAACATACAAAAAACAAAAGACTTTAAGATTTCTTAATGTGATGAAGGAGACTTAATCTTTTTTTCTTACTTTACTCTTATTATTTTAGCTGCCTGAGTAATCCTGTTTGCCCCCTCCATGTGCGAAGGGGCGCAGCCCGAAATGTTCGCATCCGCTCCGGGCTGGTTTCAATTGCTATGAAACGCCTTTAGAACCAATCGGACCAACGCTTTTCCAAAAACAGGCGCTTTGGCGTTTTTGCTTTTGTAGGGGTTGTTCCATTGGGCATGTAGACCCAAAACACAGGGGTGCGGTTTCGCTGCCTGCCCCCTTCCTGCCGTATGGGTATATACCGGAATCAAGCGGGCAGCCCGCTTGATTCCGGTATACGGTATTGTATTCAACCCCAAACGTTTCTATATGCAAGTCATCGTTTTGAGTTTTGTAACGGCATTTACCCTTACCTATTTTGCCATTCCGCCCATTATTCGGATTGCCCTTGCCAAAAACCTGGTGGATGAACCCGACGAACGGCGGTCGCATACGGTAAGAACCCCTTCGCTTGGGGGGATTGGAATTTTTTCCGGAAGTATTTTTGCCATTGTACTTTGGACCCCCTTTTCCCAGTTCGGCAACCTGCAGTATATTCTTTGTGCGTTCATTATCTTATTTCTGGTGGGCGCCAAGGACGACATTTCGCCCATTCCAGCCAAGAAAAAGCTGATCGCCCAGTTTATTGCTGCTTCTATTTTGGCCCTAAAGTCGGACATCATGCTTACCAGCCTCTACGGGCTATTCGGAGTTTACAACGAGTTGCCTTTCTGGATAAGCTACATCATTACCATTTTTTTTATCCTCGTTCTTATCAACGCATTTAATCTGATCGACGGGATCAACGGCCTGGCAGGGGGAATTGGCATTTTGGTTTTGGGGACGCTGGGCTGCTGGTTTTTCCTGATTGGCCGGCTGGAGTTTGCTACGCTGGCTTTTTCCTCTGCAGGAGCCATCGCTGCCTTTTTGCGCTATAACTTTACCCCAGCCCGGATTTTCATGGGAGATACCGGGTCCCTTTTGATTGGCGTGATCGTCGCCATTTTGCTGATCAAATTCATGGATTTGAATTACCTGTTATCTTCTGGAAATCCCTACCGGTTTGCAAATGGCCCAGGCGTCGCTTTGGGAATTGCCATCCTCCCCTTATTTGACACCCTTAGGGTATTTGCTACCCGGATCATTCGCGGGCAATCGCCATTAAAACCCGATCGCCGCCATATTCATCACCTCCTTATTGATTATGGGCTTAGCCATATGCAAGCCACTGGAGTTTTGGTTTTTGTTAATGCCGGTTTTATCGTTTTTGTTTTTACCTTTCACGACCTGATCGATGCGCACGTTCTTGTCGGCTCCGTTCTGGCTATTGCTTCTGGAATGACTTATGCCTTGCACAAGTCGGTGAACAGGAAAAATTCAGGCACTGCAAATCCTTTAGTTTCGGCATGATGGCTTTCTTTTATGTTTTTATAGGCGGGGGGCTGGGTAGTATGGCCCGGCTGGGGATAGCCAAAATTACTCCACACACTGCTCCGCTGTTTCCTTGGAGTACGTTTATTGCCAATATCCTGAGCTGCTTTATCCTGGGGGTGCTCATCGGCCTCAGGGTAAGAGGCAATTTGTCCCAAAACGCTCAGTTTTTTCTGATAACGGGCTTTTGCGGCGGGTTCAGCACCTTTTCCACGTTTTCTCTGGAAAACCTTCAGCTATTGCAGGAAGGCCGGTTAACTGCTTTGGCCGCCTACACCGGGTTGAGCATGTTGCTGGGGCTCGCCGCCGTCATCGCGGGGGTCCGTCTTGCCGGATAAGGCTTCCTTCCGGTTTAGTTCATCCATGCGGACGAGGATGGCCAGGGAGACGAAGAAAAAAGACCCCATTTTGTCGGTTTCGATCATGTCATTAATGATCAAAAATGCGTAGATGACTACCAATGCCAGTAGAACGGTCATGACCGCTCGCTTCCTGCCGGGATCCTGGGTGCGATGGTACACGTCTTCTCCATGAGCCAATACCCACAAGCTCAGGGATAAAAACAAGATAAGGCCAGGCCAGCCTTGCTCCACCAATAGAAGCAGGAAATAGCTGTGGACTCCTGATTTTTCTTCGTTTCTGCTGACGTAGGTGCGGAAGCTATTAACGGAATACGATTGGTAAAAGGTGACAAAGTTCCCCGGGCCGAAACCAAAAACCGGCTCTGCCCGGCTCATTTGAGTCGCAGCTACCCAGCGATAAACGCGTTCCATGGTGGATATATCTTCCCCCTTGGCCGTTGCTTCAATAAGTGAGCTAAATTCATTGTGGGTGACGGTCGTGTCGTAGTTTGGCGCGTATTGAAGATACCGGTTTCCCACCAGCATATACCCCGCCAGCAGAACAACTCCTAATACCCCGCCTACCAAAACGACACGGATCATTCGAAGCCGGAATATAAAATAAGCCCCCAGCGCCAACCCCAAAGCCACATAAGCCGCCCGGGTATACGTCAAATACACGGCAATAAGAAGCCAGCCAAAAACGACTACTAATCCCATCCATTTCCAGCTAAACCGCCTAACCCCGGAAATCAGATACCATAACAACGGCATAAAAACCGCCAAGGTGCCCGCATAGCTCACATGGTTGCGCTGAAAAGGATGTAGAACCTTGTGTACCTGGTCGAAGGAAAACCCGTAGCCCGCATGACGCGCCATAATCACCGCCACGGAAAAAACCAGGGGCCAGAATATCCACCAAACCATGCGCAACACATCCTTCTCATCCCGGATCAACTGTATGGCAAAAAAATAAAATACAGCTACGTACCAGATTTTCGCCAACAGGAATTTGACAGAAATCAATAAAGACTCCGATTGTAGGGTCGAAATAAAAATCCACCCTACGTGCGCTACCAGTAATAAGCTGATCGGATGGGTCAGGGGAAAGCCCTGTAATCTGGGCAAACGCCACAGAAACAAGGCCAGTGCCACCAGCATCAGCCACACCGTGAGGGGCTCGGTGGGCAAGTCCGTACCAAACCCATTAGGCAAAACCACTTCGGTTGAAATGGGAACACAGGCCATCAACAAAAAAAATACGTTTTTGGGATCAACCAAAGTCCAAATCGCCAAAAGCAAAACAAGAGGGGCAAAAACCAAAAAATACCACTCTTTTACCACTCCAACGGTAAAAAAAAACAACAGCAAGAACCCCCATAATCCAAACAACCATTGCTGGTCGGATAAAGCCGGAAACCGTTGTCTTATCCCCTCTATCATTTGACTTTACTTTTCCTTAAAAACAAGGCTCCAGTCCGTATTCCGGTAAACATGGAAAAGCAAAATAGCCAGAACGGACATCAGGAAAGCGAGCATCCCCGCTGTAATGACGAGGATGGAGCGTTTAGGACGAATCTTGACGACAGGTACTTCTGCGGCTTCCACCAGAATAATTGAAGGAACAACAGCAGAAAAAGCAGCCTGAAGCAATTTCGCGCGTTCCAGGTCTTCCCCTAGCTGCCCATTGGCAGAAAAATACTGGGTTTCCAGAACAGAAAGCAAAACCTGGCCTTCGTTTAAGAGAGCCATTTTCCGGTTGATGCTGTCCATTTCCTGCTTAAGGCCGTTCACGAGCGCTTCGGAGTAAGCCACCGAGTCCCTTGAAATCCGGGGGTTGACGCGCATGGACTCTAACCGGCCTTTTTGCCGATAAAAAAAGCGATTGGGTTTCCACCAGTTGTTCTGTCAGGTCCTCTGATTGCGCTGCGGTGTTATAGATTTGGAACCGAGCCCGGATCTTTGCCAGGCTATCCCCAAGGACTTTCACCTGCACCGATTTGTTACGGATATTGGCTTCGTAGGATTCCAGTGTGGCCTTTTGTCCCGATTTGACTAATCCCTCGCCAATGAGGTTAACCAACTCCCGGGCAGCGTTGGCTATAGCAGCCGCCAATTCCGGATTGCGGTCTTCCACCGAAAGTTCCAACACGTTGAACTTGGTTTTTTTGACCTCATATAGTTTTCTGAAACGCATTCGGACCTTGTATGGAGCCTTGGGGTTTTGTGCATTGATCCGGTAATGGGTATACAAATCAAAGGAATCGACCAGATGGTCGATCAATTCATTGGATTCGGCAATGGCAAGAATACGGTCAATATCATTGTCAGAGCCATACAGATCGGCCCCCAAATTGTCTTTGCCAAAAAAGATCTCCGGCCTGGCCAGGTTTGGGTTCGCCGCAACAAACACGGTTGTAGACCGGTAGTAGTTGGGCATTAGTAAAGAAATCGCCGCGGTAGCTACTGCAACGAGGAACGACAAACCAAGGAGGGGTTTTCTCCATTGAAATACTAAATTCAAGACTCCCAGTAAGTTCTCTTTTTGCTCCATTGGATCGGAATTGTCGTGCAAAAGTAGAAAAATATACTTGACGCAATGCCGGTTTGCGCGTAGCCCAAACCACGTCGGTTGGGATAGCCCCACAGGGTGCTCTCAAACCATAAGCGCTACCTTCCTTCAAAAGAGGATACGGGTAGGGTTTTCGCTGCCTGGGTCAACCCGGATAACCGTTAAATTCCCCGCCGATCAGAAAAAAGCCGGTTATTGGACAACCAGGCGCTTACTTCCCTAAGCTGGATCACTTGAAAAAGAAATACGCCGGCGAAGCCAATAAGGACGGCCAGCCCCAACGAGATCCAGCCCCAGTCCGGAAAAACGGTTCGGAGATAAGATGCGGAAAGCCAGGAAAGGATGCCTAGAACGATAAAACGCCAACCGGCCCGCCGGGAAATGGAGAATCCTTCCCAGGACTGGCAAAGGATAAGTAATCCCGAAAACACCATCCCTTGGGTAAGGAATGTGGCTAGCGCGGCGCCGGCCGCCCGATAAGGTGGAATCAGGATTAAGTTGAGCACTACGTTGATGAACACTCCCAGCAAATAGAGCCGGTTCAGTTTTTTTTGATGCCCTGCGGCAATAAGCAGGGTACCGAAGATATACCCCCCGCTCATAGGTATGAAGCTCAACATCAGCCATCCCAGAATAGCCCCCGACTGCTCGCTGGTATTTACGTACAGGGCGTCCATAATAGGCGTTCTGAAGGCGATTAGCGCGGGACTTACGCATAACACGCCGCTCCAGAGCATCCGAATCCCAAGGTCGCTTAACTCGTTCAGCCCTTTTTTGTCTTTGTAAAGTTTGGAAAACATGGGAAGCAATAATCCGGCGAACAAAACCCCGATCTTATTCGCAGCATCCAGCAACCGGTAAGCGCCTGCGTACCAGCCGGCTTCTTCCTGCCCGTTGGGCAACATCCGGCCAATCATGACGGCATCCAATCGGGTGTATATCGTCATGAGGATCACGGTAATCGCATAAGGATAGCTGTTTTTGAATATAACCCGATTCAACTGCGGGTTCCAACGTAGCCGGATACCGCCGGTTCTGGTTTTTAGTAGCCATAGCGCCACCATTGCGGTTATTGCTAAGGATATCAGCTGTCCAAACACCAGAAACTGAACCGGAGACCTTCCGGCAAGCATTCCGGTCCAAAGCGGAATACCCAGCCCCAGTAACAAGATTAATCGGTCCAATACCGACAGGAAGCTATCGGTAAAGTACCATCCAAGCCCGGAGATATTCGATCGGAGGTAACTGATCAATGATACCAGAATCTGGATACCGGCGATGGGCGCCAGCAGCCAGGGAAATTCGGCCAGATAACCCGCCAGGGCGCCAAAAACCAAAATTGCGCTAAGGAATAACCCAGCTAAAAGAAACTTCGCCCCCAGGAGGTACGGAAAATATTTGCCCAGCAGGTACGGATGCTGAGCAATGTGGCGGTTGTTGTAATACTGTATCCCAAAGTCGTTCAGGATTTGAAAAAGGAACGTAAAGTTAAACAGCTCGAAATACAGCCCGTACTCAGCGGTATTCGCCAGATTCTGAATCCCCCTGTCGACACCAAATAAATATAATGGCTTGACAATCAGATTTATCGTCAAAAGAAAAACCAGATTGAGGACAAACGCTCTTTTCATTGGAGATCGCCGCCATCATGCAGTTTATTCATAGCGCAACGATTCGATCGGGTCCAGACGGGCAGCCTTTAGCGCAGGGTACAATCCGGAAACCAACCCAACGACCGTACAAACGACCAATGCGACGGTAATCCACAACCACGGAAACCGGAATAGGCCTCCCATAAAATAGGTGACCAGATTGCCGATCATGACGCCAAGCAGGATGCCAAACAACCCTCCAAGCAACGAAATCACCACCGCTTCGGAAAGGAATTGCCAGAGGATATTCATTTGGGTAGCTCCAAGAGCCTTGCTGATCCCCACTTCCCGGGTGCGTTCGGTAACGGATACCAGCATGATATTCATCAGCCCTATGGCCGCCCCGAGCAGGGTGATCAACCCGATCATGACCGCAGCCAACCGGAAGTAGACGGTATTTTCCTTGATAATGGAAACCAGGCTGTCGCTTTTTGTAAATTCAAAATCGTTGTCTTCATACGATTTCAGCTTCCGGATATTTCGAAGTACCCCCGTTGCCGCTGCGATGGCGTTGTCGAGTTCCGTAGCATCGTTGACCGTAAACATCAGGTTGTAGTTGGTATTGGCGGTTCCATAGTACCGCTTGCCTGTCTGCAGGGGAATGAGGATGCGTTTGTCTTCATTTTGACTCATACTCGATCCCCGTTTTTTCAGAATCCCAATTACCCTCAGCCTCATATTGCCGGCAGAAATGACCTTATCTAAGGCGTCTTCCGGTTTATTGTTAAAAAGCTGGCTGACGACATCCTGCCCTAAGAGGGTCACATATCCGCCATCCATGACTTCCCTGGCGCTGAAGTTGCGTCCGTATTCGATATCAAACCCTCTGGCTTCCAGATAATTTTCGTCGATGGCCATAATCAGCACATTGGGATTGGTCTTTTCATTTTCAAACCGCAACGCGGCGTTACCGGTACAGTTCAGGGAAATTGCGGTACGCCCTGGAAACTGGAATTGTTCTTTAAAATCCATGACCATGCGGTAACTAAACGGCTCGGCCTGCTTGGCGCGGCGCCCCCCCCGATTGCTCCGGACCCCTTGGGAAAATTTCGGGTCAATATCGAATGAATTGGCCCCCAGGTAGGAAAAATTATCGTTAAGGGAATAGATCGCGCTGTCGATAGCAGTCAGGATGCCTACCAAGGCCATGATCCCGAAAGAGATGATCAGTAAGGTAAGGATAGCTCTGAGGAGGTTACCCCGAATTGATCTCAAGGCCAAACGCACATTTTCGCTAAAGTCCATCATGGCTTGCAGAAATTGGTAATCAAAGCATTAAAGTAGGGTATTCTACCAGGACTGGCCTGGGTTCTTCGATCAATCTCCGGATAAATTAGACATACTGGAGGAAGCATAATATGCTTCGGCCAGAACCTCCAAAGCGGAAGGATGTAGCAGGCCGTTTGTCGCCAAAACCTGCCTGCCGCTGTAGTCCCCCTCGCTTCCCCAGAAATCGGATACGGCGCCGCCTGCTTCCGTTACCAGCAACATACCGGCAGCGACATCCCAGGGGTTTAGCGCATATTCGAAAAACACATCAAACCGGCCGCAGGCGACAAAAGCCAGATCTACTGAAGCAGCGCCCCAACGCCGCACGCCTCGTGTCTGACGCTGAAACCGGCCAACAGCATCCAGGTGGAACCCCAACTGGTCAAACTGCGAATAAGGAAACCCGGTCGCTACCAACGCATGGCTCAGCACAGAGGCTTTACCGGCGCGGATAGGTTTTCCGTTCAAAAAAGCGCCGCCTCCCTTTATCGCATAAAACAGTTCCTTTCGGTTGACCTCGTACACGATCCCAAGAACCGGCGCCCCTTGAAAAGCAAGCGCCACGCTAACCGCAAAATTAGGCAACCCAAAAAGAAAATTAGTGGTGCCGTCCAGCGGATCGATAATCCATTGCCATTCCCCGGAAGCCGTGCGTGCCGGCACAGCCATTTCCTCTTCCGTTAGAAATCCCGCCTCAGGAAAAAGTGGACTCAGGCCCTGAATGAGCATTTCCTCCGCCGTTTTATCCACAAAACTGACCAGGCTATTCAGGGATTTCTCCTCAATAGCCGAGTCGTCTACCTTCCCAAACTGGCTGGAAATAAACGCGCCGGTTTCCTCGATCAAAGGGAAACAGCGGAAACACAAGGAGGAAAGATCAATGCCTTCAACACGAGAATAGGTATCGTTCTTCATGATTCGGATGCTAGTTCAGTGAACGGATCTTCGTCCAGATGGTAAATGGCCGGCAAGTTGCGGGCAATCCCGTCGTAATCCATACCATATCCCACCACAAACCGGTTGGGGATGCTAAACCCAAGAAAATCAATAGTCACTGGGGCTTCCATGGCATCCGGTTTGGACAACAAGGCGGCTACCTCCAGGGATGCAGGCTGATGCGCCAGCAAGTCCTTCAGTAAAGCAGCCATCGTCCGGCCCGTATCAATAATGTCCTCTACGACAATAACAGGGCGGTCTTTTATTTCGGCGTCGAGGCCAAAGAGGGTCTGAACCTTTCCGCTGGAACTCATCCCGCTGTAGGAAGAAAGCCTCAAAAAACCAACCTCGCATTCCAGATCGCAAGCCCTTACCAAGTCGGAGGTAAACATAAAGGCGCCATTAAGTATCCCGAGAAAAAAGGGAACAGCCCCCTGGTGTTTATCCGAAATTTCCCGCCCCAAATCCCGGATTCGGGATTGAATGGCCTCCTCGTCGAGAAAAAGCCGGAATCTCCGCCCATGAACCCAATACGCGTCCCTTGCCGGAGAGGAGGAATGCTGCCTCATGTACTTCGTATTTTATCGTTAGTTACCGAACCTGTTACATTCCATATTTATCCAAAAGGTACACCAAGCTAGCCATAGCGGCAACGCCGAGTTCGAGTTCGCGTTTGTTGACGGTGTCAAAACGGTCAATGTCGGTATGATGCACATCAAAATAGCGTTGGGTGACGGGCTCAAATCCAATCATGAGCCCTTTTTGGCTCTTCAGCCGGGAAATATCGGCGCCAGAACCTCCTTTCTTAATACTTAATCCGTAGGGTTCGAGCAGATCCGACCAGGCGAGGATTTTTTTAAATTTCCCCTCAAAAACAGCGTCTTCCGCCTCACAGGTAAACCCTCGGGGAGTGAACCCGCCCCTGTCGGATTCAATGCCTGCGATATGGCGTTCCTTCTTGTCGTCCGAAGCCTTTGCATAAGCGGCTGCGCCAGCGCCCCCGTTCTCTTCATTCATAAACAACACACAGCGAATGGTGCGTTTGGGCGTGTAGCCCATCTGACGGAGTAACCATAAAACATCCATAGCCTGAACACAGCCTGCGCCGTCATCATGGGCTCCCGTTCCAACAACCCAGGAGTCGAGGTGCCCTCCAACCAAAATGATTTCATCCGGGCGTTCGCTTCCCTTGATTTCTCCAATGACATTGTGGGAAGGCTTGGGATCCAGCATCCGGCTTGTGTTGCGCATAAAGACCCTCACCGGCCCCTCTTGCAATACCCGGTGCAACAACTCCGAGTCGTTGGTGCTCAACCCAAACGCCGGAATCGGATTCACTCCAGCTTCATAATACATCCCTCCGGTATGCGGAACATCGTCCAGGCGGGTGGTCATCGATCGCACCAAAACGCCGATAGCGCCGTATTTAGAAGCTCTGGAAGCCCCCGAGCCGCGCTGGTCTACCGCTCCGCCATAGGCATTAAAGGTGTTGATCTGGGTTGGGTCTAGTGGGCGGTTAAAGAAGACGATCTTTCCGGCAACAGAGGCGCCCAGTCGGTCCACCTCGTCCAAACTCCGAACTTCCACAACTTCGCCCGTAATGCCCATCGGGCCGGTCCCCTGCGAGTTGCCCAGCGCAAGTACGTGTAAGTCCTGGGAGCCGATCTTTGGCGAATATACGATCCGGGCTTGCTCTTTCTCTCCCCGATCCCAATGGGGTACCACGCAAGGCTGCAGTTCTACCCGGTCTAATGCCAAGGTGTCCAGGACCTGCCGGACGTACTCAACCGCTGCCGCAGCCTGTGGAGAACCGCTCAGCCTGGCCCCAATCCGGTTGGTCAGGTATTCCAGCCAGACGTAACTCTGACCCTGTGTAAGGGCTGCGTCGTAAATTTTTCGGATGTACAGCGCGTCTTCATCTTTTACCTGACCCTGAACCGGGGTAGGAAAAAACGATCCCAAACCCAAAAAAAGGAAAAGAATCGACCCTAAATGTGTTTTCCGGACCATGCTTCAGTCTTTTTTGGGCCTCAGCCCCTTTGAAAAATCTTAAAGAAAAAAACGAACGAAAATTTCGCGAGCTTTTAAAAAATAAAACGAACCCTAAAGAGAACCTTCCCCTGCCAAACAATAGTTTAAAAACTAAAATAACCTATCTCAAAAAACAGGGCCAATCGAAAAAATATTGCCATATTGGCATTGTATTTTTATTTTATTGAAAAAAGTTCAAAAAAATTATTGAATTTTTTTTGAACTTGTAATTGTATTTTTTACAATAAGCATGTATCTTTGTATCGGAACAAAAGTTAAAGAAAGATAAAATTTGGTTTTATTTGGTTAGGGCTGAGGTAGTGCTGTAAGCGCTGCCTCTTTTTTTTTGCCCATTCCCGCCCTTTTATTCAAACGCAACCGATACAGAGAATGCCCGGCTGCTTCCGATCCTGGACCTTTGAACGCCTTCAATGGCATATCCGCTTCCGGGACTATACGACATCGTTTGAGTGGACTCCGCAATGATGCTTTTCAAACGATTCCTGATCCGGACTTCCGTAAGGTGGTCTCCTTTAAACACAAGCCGGATTTCTCTCGTCTTCAGGTGTTCGTCCAGGGCGGTATAGCGGATTTCCTGCATATCACTGCCCGCAGAGACCGAATCGATTCGGTACTTTTCTATCCAGGAAGGCTTGTTAATATCGGAAGAAATAAAGGAGGCCAGTTCTTTGCCGTAATCGACGGAGGTCGCTTTCATGCCGATCGTTTCTGATTTCCCATCAAACCGGACGGTTTTGATGCCTTCAGGCTGCTGACGATCCAGGCGTTTTACTTCTTTGGAGAAAAAACCTTTCAAATCATAAAAAGAGACCAGGCTGCCTTTGGCAGGACCCCGGTCGTCCAGATCGCCACGATAGCATCCGGCGCCCAACAAAACCAAGCCAATCAGCAAGCAGGGAATCCTTTGGATTCTTTGTGTTTTCCTCATTTTGAATTCATTAACCTTATCCGCAAGTCCGGATTTCCAATCACAAAACGCCCAGTAATGGGGCTTTTAGCCAGCGGGGGCCGTTTCCGGAACAACCAGCTGCTCGCCATTCATTTCGGCCGGAACAGAAAGCCCCATCCGGGAAAGGATCGTCGGAGCAATATCCGCCAGTTTCCCTGGAATGACCTTTAGTCCTTTTTCCCTGGAGCTGACGAAAATACAAGGCACTGGATTTTTGGTATGGGCCGTATTGGGGGTTCCGTCTTCGTTAATCATAAAATCGGAATTGCCGTGATCAGCGATGACCAACGCTTCATACCCATTAGCCAAGGCAGCATCCAGCAGGTCGCTCAGGCAGCCATCCACTGTTTCTGCCGCTTGCACAGCCGCTTCAAACACCCCTGTATGGCCTACCATATCGGTATTGGCGAAGTTGAGACAGATAAAGTCGGGGTGATTGGTTTGTATGTCTTCGACAATAGCGGCGGTAATCTCCCGCGCACTCATTTCCGGTTGCAGGTCATAAGTAGGCACTTTGGGGGAAGGGACCATGATCCGCCGTTCTCCCGGAAACGCCTCCTCCCTTCCTCCGGAGAAAAAGAAGGTGACGTGGGGGTATTTTTCCGTTTCAGCAATGCGGACCTGAGATTTGCCGGCTTTGGACAACACGTCGCCAAGGGTGTTGGTCAGGTTGTCCGATTGGAAGATTACGTGCACGTTCTCGTAGGTTTCATCATAGCTCGTCATGGTGACGTAATGAAGCTCCTTTTTGAACATGCCAAATTCAGGAAAATCGCGCTGCGTCAGCACGGTAGTGATCTGCCTTGGGCGATCGGTCCGGAAATTAAAGCAAAGCACCGCGTCTCCATCCTGAATAGTAGCCAAAGGCTGACCTTGGCTGTCCACTGCTGAAACCGGCAGGAGAAATTCGTCGGTTTCCCCTTTTGCGTAACGGTTTTGGATGGCGCCAAGAATATCCGTACTGCGCTCACCTGTGCCATGAACCAGCAGGTCGTAAGCGATTTTAATCCGTTCCCAGCGCTTGTCCCGGTCCATGGCGTAATAGCGGCCAACAATAGATGCCAATCTGGTTTTGCGGTCTTTTAAAAAAGCGAGCAGGTCCTCTACGAAGCCCAATCCGCTTTTGGGATCGCAATCGCGGCCATCCGTAAACGCATGAACGAAGACCTTTTCCAGCCCGTTGCTCTCGGCAATATCGATCAGGGCTTTACAATGGTCGATATGCGAATGCACCCCTCCGTCGGAATAAAGGCCGATCAGGTGGAGGGGACGATCGTGGGTTTTCGCGTAATGGATCGCTTGGAGAAGGGTTTCGTTATCATGCAGGGTTTTCTCCCGAATCGCTTTATGAATTCTCGCCAATTCCTGGTAAACGATCCGGCCGGCGCCGATATTCAGGTGCCCCACCTCCGAGTTGCCCATTTGCCCATCAGGCAAACCAACCTGTTCGCCATGGGTCACCAGGGTGGAGTGAGGATATTGCGCCATTAAGCGATCAAAGCAAGGGGTATCTGCCTGGGCAATGGCATCGGCTTTAGGAATTTGGCCCAAGCCCCAACCATCCAGAATGATCAAAATAAAACGAGCGGGATTCATGTGTTTATTTGTTTTGGAGTAGAAAATCAAACGTTTCGGCGCGACCAAGTTACAACATTAGCGGGTATTCTTCGGTCCGGGGGGTCAAGTTCTTAACATGACGATAAGCAATTAAGGTTTATTTTAGGCGTTAAATATACATGTCGCGAAGCGCGGAACCGATCCAGGTTCTGCGAGCGCATGCCGATGGAGGAACGAGGATAGCGTGCCTTTTTCGTTACTTCAACGCAGGTTTGCCGTCATAAGACAGGGAAATAAAAAAACCCTTAATCAACGGGCTAGCTTGAATTAGCGGCCAAAAAAATGAAAACCATGAAACAGTTATTGCTTGCAGTTTTGTTCGTCCCCTTGCTCAATGGCAGCAATATGGATGCCATTACTCGGGCAATCAGCACGGGAGACGTTAACACGCTTGGTCAGTACCTCGACCAGACGGTTGAGATTGCCATTCCTAATCAGGAAGACCTGTATGAAAAGGCGGAAGCATCCGCGATATTAAAGGGGTTTTTCAGCCAGCATGTTCCGAAGGCGTTTAGTCAGGTACACCAGGGCACCTCGAAAGGAAATGACTCGTTGTATTGCATCGGAAACCTGACGACGAGCAACGGGACGTTCCGTGTGTACATTTATATGCACCTCCAAAACGGGAAGCTGTCCATTCAGGAATTAAGATTTGACAAGGAATAAGGACGTTTGGGTCCTGAGAGACGCGAGCAGCTATTATGAGGAAATAGATGGGGGCTGTCTCAAAAGACGGTTTTTGCCCAAGGCAGCAATAACATATTTTCTTTTTTCCATTTCAACAAAAAATTGCAAAATAACTTTTTGTTAAAATTGAAAAAAGAAAATAAAATTTCATGCCGGGGGCAAAGATTGGTCTTTTGAGACAGCGCCCTGTTTTTTTTCCAGGACGCCCATGCCAAAAAGGGCGAAGTCGAACCTTACGGGATCGAGGGGGTCCAGTTGTTTAAGCCTGTCTGTTAGTTCCAAAACGGTTTTCCAATCGGTTTGTTTGCGCTGGATCAATCCCAGCTTTCGGGCAACGCGATCCACGTGCACGTCCAGAGGGATGAGCAATTGGCTTGGGCGGATCTTCTGCCAGAGGCCGAAATCCACTCCAGCCGTATCCTGCCTCACCATCCAGCGCAAGAACATATTCATTCGTTTGCAGGTGCTCCCGCTTTCGGGGGTAGGCACATGTTTTCGGGTCCTTTGGGGAGAATCGGGAAGGGAGAAAAATAAATCATGAAAGCCTTGAATAGCGGGGCCGGCGTGATCGTATTGCGGCTGAATAAACTGGGCAAATGCGTCTTCGAGGGAATCAAACCTCGAATAATAATCCTGAAAAAATTCAAGAAAATATAGGGTGTCGGCAGGCTGGAACGTTCGGTGTCTGAAATCGAGGAAAGGCGCTCTATCGTGTTCCTGATGGTTGCGAATAAAATCGTAAGGAGCGTTATCCATCAGGGAAAACAAGCGGGTAGCGCTATTAATAATGGTTTTGCGCTGCCCCCATGCCAGTATAGCCGTCCAGAACGCGGTAATCTCGATATCCTGGAGGAGTTGGAACGCCCGGGGATTTGGATTGGGTCGTCCTTGATAAATTCCTGTCTATTGTAAAGCGCGGCGTTGTACTCCAGAAGGGAGGAAAGGTCAGCGTTCATAAGCCGATAAATGGAGTTGAAGCGGGAAAAAACGAGAACGCCCCGGCAGGGGGAACCTACCAGGGCGTTGCATTGGTTATTTGTTAGTTGGCGGCGACCTACTCTCCCACCTAAAGGCAGTACCATCGGCGCTGAGGAGCTTAACTTCTCTGTTCGGAATGGGAAGAGGTGAACCTCCTCGCTATAACCACCAACTGCTCTTTGGAGCTTTCCAAAACTCCTTTTCTTTTTGAGCAAGTAAGCGAGAAGCAGAGTCCGATTGCTAGTCTTGCCCTGGGGGCCGCGCTATAGCATACTTCGATCTCCAACTGAGAAAAATTTGTAGGAAGCTTTCGGGTAATTAGTACTACTCGGCTCCACACATCACTGCGCTTCCACCTGTAGCCTATCAACGTGGTCATCTCCCACAACCCTCAAGGAGTACTCATCTTGGAGTTGGCTTCGCACTTAGATGCTTTCAGTGCTTATCCATTCCGTACATAGCTACCCAGCGGTGCACCTGGCGGTACAACTGGTACACTAGCGGTACGTCCAACCCGGTCCTCTCGTACTAGAGTCAGATCTCCTCAATACTCCAACGCCCGCAACAGATAGGGACCGAACTGTCTTGCGACGTTCTGAACCCAGCTCGCGTGCCGCTTTAATGGGCGAACAGCCCAACCCTTGGGACCTTCTCCAGCCCCAGGATGCGACGAGCCGACATCGAGGTGCCAAACCTCCCCGTCGATGTGAGCTCTTGGGGGAGATCAGCCTGTTATCCCCGGAGTACCTTTTATCCTTTGAGCGATGGCCCTTCCATGCGGAACCACCGGATCACTTGAGCCGACTTTCGTCCCTGTTCGACGCGTCCGTCTCGCAGTCAAGCACCCTTATACTCATATGCTCTTCGCATGGTTACCAACCATGCTGAGGGTACCTTTGCAAGCCTCCGTTACTCTTTCGGAGGCGACCACCCCAGTCAAACTACCCACCACACTGTCTCCCGATAAATCGGGATTAGAATCTAAGCATAAGAAGGGTGGTATTTCAAGGACGGCTCCACACAACTAGCGTCGCAGCTTCAAAGCCTCCCACCTATCCTACACATCCTATACTCAAGACCAATGTGAAGCTATAGTAAAGGTTCACGGGGTCTTTCCGTCCCGTTGCGGGTAACCGGTATCTTCACCGATACTTCAATTTCACCGAGCTCACGGTTGAGACAGTGCCCAGATCGTTACACCATTCGTGCAGGTCGGAACTTACCCGACAAGGAATTTCGCTACCTTAGGACCGTTATAGTTACGGCCGCCGTTTACTGGGGCTTCAGTCAAGAGCGTCGCCGAAGCTAACTCCCTTCCTTAACCTTCCGGCACCGGGCAGGTGTCAGACCCTATACTTCATCTTGCGATTTCGCAGAGTCCTGTGTTTTTGTTAAACAGTCGCCTGGGCCTCTTCACTGCGTCCCACCTCGCGGTGGGAGCCCCTTCTCCCGAAGTTACGGGGCTAATTTGCCTAGTTCCTTAACCGTGGATCACTCGAGCGCCTTAGGATACTCTCCTCGACTACCTGTGTCGGTTTGCGGTACGGGCTGCGTACTTCGGCTTTTCTTGGAAGGCAACTCATTCCCTCGATTCAGCCTGAGCCTCCTCTCTACGCACTATTCCGTCAGTACGTGGAAACTACATGCCTCCGTCCCCTTTTGGTGTACGCAGGCGCG
>JADJPL010000001.1:0-550000 GCA_016713275.1 Haliscomenobacter sp. | reverse complement strand
AGCTAAAAAGCAGGAGCACCTTTTTCCCGTCGTGAACCCGAATCCGCTTTTTCTTCACCTGATGTGCCGGCTCCCGGATGATGTGCTTGAACAGTTGGGTATAATAGACATAAGCCAGGTACACCCCAAAACGAACTCCCTTCGGCAACTGCACGATGCCGGTCAGCGCAAAATCAAAGTCCTTCCGGATGTCGGCTTCGATCCGGATCTTGTCTTCATTGGTAAAATGCTGAAAATCGACTCCCGGAAAATAAACGCGGCCCCGGTCGTCAAAATCGCTTTTCATATCCCGAAGGAAATTGATCTTCTGAAAAGCCGACCCCAAAGCGCAGGCCGGTTCTTTTAGCCGCTCGTACTTCAACGAATCTCCGTCGCAAAACACGCGCAAGCACATTAGGCCAACGACTTCTGCCGAACCATAGATGTACTTTTTATACATGGTCTCTTCATACACCGTGTGGTGAAGATCCATCTCCATGCTATCCAGGAACGCATCAATCAGTTCCTTCTCGATATGGTATTTATTGACGGTTTGCTGGAATGCGTGTAAGACCGGATTAAGGCTGATCTTACCTTCAATCGCCTTATGCGTTTCCAGACGAAACTGATCCAGCAATTCTTTTTTTGGAAATCCATGGAAGGTATCCACAATTTCATCCGCGAATCGCACGAATCCGTAAATAGCATAAATGGGGTCGCGGAATTTCCGGTCGAATACCCGGATTCCCATGGAGAACGAAGTGCTGTACCGCTTGGTAATCAACTGGCTGCACTCCTGGCAGGTTTGGCTATACAGGTCGGACATTGGATAGTGATTTTAGGGTATTAAACAGGGAAATCAAGACAAGATGGCGCGCGCCAATTCGTTGGCCGCTACCTGCCCCGAAATCAGGGATGGAGGCACTCCCGGCCCAGGAGTCGTCAGCTGGCCTGCATAAAAAAGGTTTCGGACTTTTTTGCTGCGCATTTTGGGTTTAAGAAAAGCGGTTTGGAGCAACGTATTTGCTAAACCATACGCATTTCCTTTGAACGCATGGTAGTCCCGGATGAAATCGTTCTGCGCATAACTGCGCTTGTAGACGACATAATCCCGGATATTCTCCCCGGTATATTGTTCCAGCCGCTCCATAATGATATGGTAGTATTTTTCCCTCAAGGCATCCGTATCTTCCAGACCCGGGGCCAAAGGGATCAAAAGGAACAAGTTCTCCATGCCCTCTGGCGCCACAGAGGAGTCCGTTACCGATGGGGCGCTGACATAAAACAACGGCTTGGAAGGCCACTGAGGTTGCTCGTATATTTCCACCGCATGCTGGTGGAAATCTTCGTCAAAAAACAGGTTGTGATGCCGGAGTTTGGGAACGCGTTTGTTGACGCCCAAATAAAACAACAAACTGGATGGCGCCATTACCCGCTTATCCCAATACGCCTTGTTATATTGACGAAATGCCGGCGCCAGCACCTCCTGTTCGAAATGGTGGTAATCTGCTCCAACCAGCAACGCATCCGACTCATAAACTGCGTCGGCTGTGTGGACGCGCTTCGCTTGTCCGTCAACTACATCAACCCGGGTTACTTCCTGATGGAAACGAAATGTTACCCCAAGTTCTTTGGCCAGGGAGACCATCGCCTCGACGATCTTAAACATGCCTCCCATGGGATACCAGGTCCCCAGGCGGATATCCGCATAATTCATCAAACTGTAAAGCGCCGGAGTTTTTTCCGGAGTAGCGCCCAGGAAAAGCACCGGAAATTCAAGCAATTGGAGGAGATGCTCATTTTTAAACAAGCGCCTTAGATAGCCCGCCATGGAATTGAACATTTGAAGGCGGAACAGGCTTCGAAGAACTCTCAGATCAGCAAATTCAAGAATGGAGTGCCCGGGCTTATGCACGAATTCCTTCATGCCTACCTCGTACTTATACGCGGCTTCTTCCAAAAACCGCTTCAGGTTTTGGCTACTACCCGGCTCATAGGATTCAAAAAGCGCGTGCAACCCTTCGAGGCTGGCAGGCACCTCCATGACGTTCCCACCCCAAAATTGACGGTGTAAGATGGGTCTAAACGCTGGAGATCGTAGTAATCGGAAACCTTTTGCCAAAGAGTCCAAAAAACTGCTCAAACACGTCGGGCATCCAATACCAACTAGGGCCCAAATCAAAAACGAAACCCTCTGTGGTCATTTGGCGGGCACGACCGCCCGGAGAGCCGTTTTTCTCCAGGACGGTGACTTCAAAGCCCGCTTTTGCCAAACAGGCAGCGGAGGCTAATCCGGCAAAACCGGACCCAATGACGATTACTTTCTTTGCCAAGCTGTTGAGGATTTTTCATTAATAATCGAATCCTCAACAGCAGGCCACCTGTTTTGTTTAAGTTTTTAAACAAAAGATGCAACAAAAGAATTTTGGCTTGGCTATTGGGCCATCCAGGCCAGATAGCCTCCCCGAAGGTCATATACCGTTTTGAACCCCATTCGCCGAAGAGCCGCAGCAGCACGAGCGCTGCGCACCCCGCTCCTACAATAAACCGCTACCGGCTGGTTTTTGTCCAATTGGCTTCCTGCCTGGTTCTCAAAACCGTAAGACGTCGCGTCTATGTTCTTTGCTCCGGAGATATGGCCGGAGGCAAACTCCCCTGCCGTGCGCACATCGACGATTTGCACCCCTTTTTGGGCAATTTTGGCTTTAAATTCACTCGCTGTCAATACGTTGGAAGAACCAGACGAAGACGACGCGCCATTTCCGTGCTGCCCCTGACAGGATGCTACCGTAGCCAAAAGAACGAAAGCAAAAAAGAACCGTTTCATGTGAATCAATTTTAATTCGGTGATTTTATGTCGGGCCAAAATTAGCCCAACCAGCCTCAAATGTTCTGTGATTTAGAACGCATTGTCAACTACGGAGTTCATTTGTTGTTGCTTATTTCGCGCCCAGGTCTCTGGTATCCCGTCTTTGTCAGGTTTGGGGCGTCTTTTTCGAATAGGAAATTCTACATCGGGAATATATTTTTGCAGCGTGAATAACAAGGACCGCATACTTGAACTATACAGGAAAGACCGCAGGATCGGGCGTCTGGTTTCCTCGCTTTCCCAGTCCTCCTCCGCTAAAATCCACCTTAGCGGAGTGATAGGCGCCCTTGAAGCGTTCGCCATAGCGGGCGCCTATCTCCAGCACCCCCGGTTCTTCCTTCTTGTGGAAGAAGATAAAGACGCGGCAGCGTACCTCCAGAACGATCTGGAAGGTTTATTGGAGAAAAAAGCCGGTCCACTTCTTTCCGGATTCCTTTAAAAGACCCGGCTTTTTCGAGGAAGTCAATCCGACCAATGTGCAAATGCGCACCGAACTGGTCCATATTCTCAGTCAATCCAAAGCGGCGGGAGAGATCATCGTCACGTACCCCGAAGCCCTTTTTGAAAAGGTCCTTTCTCCGGAAGTGCTGGAAGCCAACCGGCTCGATATAGCCGTCGGAGAAAAGCTGTCGGTGGAGGATATGATCGAATTCCTGCTGGACTTTGGATTCACCCGGGAGGATTTTGTGTTCGAACCCGGGCAGTTTTCCATCCGCGGGGGCATTGTGGACATCTTTTCCTACGGCAATGATTTCCCCTATCGGATTGAATTGTTCGATGTGGAAGTCGAGAATATCCGGACCTTTAACCCGCTCACCCAGCTATCGCTGGACTCCATCCATCGGGTTTCCATTATTCCCAATATCAACCGGTCGTTCAAACAGGAGCAAAAAGTTTCTCTTTTGGACGTGCTGCCCCCCGAAACACTTTGTTGGGTTAAAGATCCGGAAATCCTCCTGGACAAAATCCAGCATTGTTTTGAACAAGCCGGCGAGCATAGCCGGACGATTTCTGTTCTGGACGAAAGCGAAGCGGCAGCAATTTTTAAAGACCAGGCCTTTACGCTTCCCAAAGCGATCATGGGCAGGCTCCAGGAACTTCCTTTAGTAAGCTTTCAGCCCTCTTTTTTCCAATATACCGAGAAAATCCCTTTCCAGGCCAAGCCCCAGCCAAGCTTCAACCGGAATTTTGACCTCCTCATCGCCGAGTTGAAAAGTAACCAGAAGCAAGGCATTGAAAATTTTATTTT
Source organism: Haliscomenobacter sp. (assembly GCA_016713275.1). Lineage (GTDB taxonomy): Bacteria > Bacteroidota > Bacteroidia > Chitinophagales > Saprospiraceae > JADJPL01. Next base: position 545,903 of record JADJPL010000001.1, on the reverse strand, counting down.
CTCCGACAGCGCGCGCCAGGTGGAGCGTTTTTACGCCATATTCGAAGACCTGGAAGCCCACGTCAGCTTCCACCCGATCACACACACGATCCATGAAGGGTTTATTGATCTGGATCAAAAAGTAGCCTGCTTTACAGACCACCAGATTTTTGAACGGTTCCACCGCTATAAATTGAGGCAAGGCTTCAGCAAAGAGCAAGCGCTGACCATGCGTCTGCTTCGGGACCTCCAGCCTGGGGATTTTGTAACCCATATCGACCACGGTATCGGCCGGTTCTCCGGTTTGGAAAAGATCAATATCAACGGCCATATTCAGGAATCGGTCCGCCTCATCTACAAAAACAACGATATCCTTTACGTCAGCATCAACTCGCTGCACAAGATTGCCAAATACACAGGGCAGGAAGGCACGCCCCCTCAGCTGAGCAAATTAGGCTCCGACGCCTGGAAAAACCTAAAAAACAAGACCAAGAAGAAAGTAAAAGACATCGCCGGAGAACTTATCAAACTTTATGCAAAAAGAAAAAGCGCTCCCGGGTTTGCTTTTTCGCCAGACGGGTACCTGCAGACCGAATTGGAAGCCTCCTTTATTTACGAGGATACCCCCGACCAGTTGAAGGCCACGAACGATGTCAAAGCAGATATGACGAAACCCTACCCCATGGACCGGCTGATTTGCGGGGATGTGGGTTTTGGAAAAACGGAGGTGGCCATCCGGGCTGCATTCAAGGCCATCACCGACGGGAAACAGGTAGCCGTGCTTGTACCTACTACCATTTTAGCCCTACAGCACTACAAAACGTTCAGCGACAGGCTGAAGGAGTTCGATTTGCGTATCAGTTACCTGAACCGGTTCCGGACAGCGAAACAAAAAAAGGAAATTCTGGAAGCGCTGAAAGCGGGCATTGGATCTGATCATTGGCACCTTATAGCTTGCTGAGTAAAGAAGTTGGGTTTAAGGATCTTGGGTTGCTGGTCGTCGACGAGGAACAGAAGTTCGGAGTATCCGCAAAAGAAAGGCTGCGCAGTCTGAAGGTCAATGTTGATACGCTTACCCTTACCGCTACTCCGATTCCCCGAACGCTTCAGTTCTCCCTGATGGCAGCCCGGGATCTTTCGGTGATACGAACCCCTCCTCCCAATCGGCAGCCCATTCACACGGAGGTCCGGCAGTTCAGCGAAACGGTGATTCGCGATTCCATCTACTTCGAAGTTAACCGGGGGGGCCAGGTATTTTTTGTTCACAACCGGGTAAAAAACCTGGGAGAGATCACGGCCATGGTGCGCCAGCTTTGCCCGGATGTAAGCGTAGGAATTGCACATGGGCAAATGGAAGCCGAGCACCTGGAGCAGGCACTCCTGGATTTCATCGAGCGCAAGTTTGACGTATTGGTGTGTACCAACATCATCGAAACGGGGCTGGACATCCCGAACGCCAACACCATGATCATCAACAACGCGCATCAGTTCGGCATGAGCGACCTTCACCAGCTTCGGGGCCGGGTTGGGCGTTCCAATAAAAAAAGCCTTTTGCTATCTGTTCAGCCCCCCGCTGTCAACGCTCACTGCGGAGGCACGGAAACGGCTGCGCACCCTGGAAGAGTTCTCCGACCTTGGCAGCGGCTTCCAGATTGCCATGCGGGACCTGGATATCCGGGGCGCAGGGAACCTCCTGGGCGGCGAACAAAGCGGTTTTATTGCCGAGATAGGCTACGAAACCTATCAGAAAATCCTGGAGGAAGCCGTTCAGGAGCTTAAAGAAACGGAATTCCGCGACCTGTTCGAGGAGGAACTCTCCCGGCAAAATTACGTTTACGTGCGGGACGTCCAAATCGATACGGATGTGGAGATGCATATCCCGGATGGGTACGTGAGCAGTATACAGGAACGGTTAAACCTTTACACCGAAATCGACAAGCTCGAGCAGGAAGATCAGATTGCCGCTTTCCAGGAACAACTCCGGGACCGGTTTGGAAGAGTACCGGTTGCCGTTCTGGAGCTCTTCGAAGGCCTCCGGCTGCGCTGGAGTTGTAAACAGTTTGGCATTGAGCGCGTATTGTTGAAAAACGGAAAGTTCCGCGCTTATTTTGTTGAAAATCCCCAATCCCCGTTTTACGAAAGCGCTGCATTCAAGCGCGTGCTGGGAGCTGTTTCGGCCCAGGGCCCAGGTCTGGGCATCAGCCTGAAACAATCGAACACCCACCTCCTTTTGGTAAAAGACGGCGTGGAGAACCTGAAAACCGCCCGAAATCTTCTGGAAGCCTTGGGTCAGAACCTGGAAGTAGCCTAGACGCCAGGGAAAACGTCGTTCAAACTCCGTTCTTGGGAAATCCCTTGAGCGCCTGATCCTCCATGACGCGCATCCGGGAAGCTTCTTCCGGAGACTTGTCTCCAAACCCGCAAAGGTGAAAGACCCCATGAATGATGACCCGGTGAAGTTCCTCCTCAAAAGAAGCAGCAAACTGTTGCGCATTTTCTCTGACTCTGTCTACGCTGATAAAAAGATCGCCTTCGATGAGGGGCGGGTCCTGGTAGGGGAAGGTGATGATGTCCGTCAGTTCGTCGTGTTGCAGGTATTCGACGTTCATTTGGTGGAGATAGGCATCGCTGCAAAAAACGACATTCAGGAAGCCGAGGGACAAGATTGTTTTTCGAGGTTTTCATGAATCCATGACCGGACTACGTCCGGGCGGGACAGGGAAAAGTCGACATCTTCGGAAAAAAAGGAGATTGGGTCCGTTGGTTCGTCCGCTTCTTCATCGAAAAAGGGAAAGTCGTCGGTCATAACTTAAAACGCATTTCGACGGTGCGGCCGTTGTCTTTGAAGTGGAGGCGATCGGAAAGCTGGTGCATGAGAAAAACCCCGCGGCCTCCGCATTTACAGAGGTTTTCCGGGGAGGTAGGATCCGGTAGGCTTCGGTAATCAAAGCCGCAGCCCTGGTCGCTGACGCAGATGGCGATGGCGTCTTCTTTTTTTCGCAGGCGAATTTCCACCTTCTTAGTCTCATCCTGGCAGTTACCATGCAAGATGGCATTGGTGACCGCTTCGGTAAGGCTAATGAGGATGTTGGGATATAAATCCGGGCTGATCCGGTACTTATGAACGATGCTGTCGACGTAGGACCTAACTTCAGCAACGCTGTTGAGATTGGATGGAAGTTTCAGCATAGACCTAATGACACTCTTTTAAAGACCCCACAAATATAAAGGAAAAACGAACGCTTGTCAATCTCTTTCTTAACAAACTCTTAAGAAAAGGAATTCCCGCAAGGTGGATCGGCGGCGGTGCGTTGATCCCCTTGCGGGAATCCTCCTTTACCGGGAAGGAGCGGCGTTGCCTTTCAGCGATTTGAAATAGTCTTCCACGAGGGATTTATAATAAGGCTTCAGCGCGGGAGAAACCGTTTTATATTGTTCGATTTCTGCTTTGCGCTTCCGGATATACTCTTCCAGTTCGGGCGGCATCCGGCGCTGCGTTTCCTGAGCGGTTTCAGATTTGCGTTTTTCGTCGTATTCCTGCTGCCGCTCTGCTTTTTCATGCTCCAGCAGACGAGTAAGGATGTCTTGCTGCCTTTTGAGCATATCGTTGGTCATGCGTTTGTTGACCAAATCGATCTCCACTTTATCCATTTGGTCGATCAGTTCCTGAAGTTCCTTGCTCCCTCCCTTGCCCTGCTCTCTCATTTTGCGTTGCTTTTCCTCCAGCGCTTTGCGCAAAGCGGCTTGGCGTGCGGCCATTTGAGCGAACTCTTTGGACGACGGGTTATCTCCCTGCTGCATTTGTCCCCGCATTTGGCGCATTTCCCCATTCAGTTTCTCCTGCCCTTGAGACATTTTATCCTGAGGCTGGCCGCTGTTGTTCGGTTTGTTGCACATTTGGCTACCCGACATCATCATGGACATTTGCTGCTGCATTTGGTTCATCACTTCGCTCAGCATCAGGGCCAAATCATTGATATTGGTCATCGCGCGCTGCTGGTGGTCGGCCGCCTGGAATTTGCGACGTTCTTCCAGGTCATCCAGCGACAAGCGCATATTGTCTTTGATGTCGCCGACCTTTCCGGTAACAAACGATTCAATTTGAAAGACGCGTTTGGCTAAGGCCTGGAGGCTGTCTTCAACCAGCCCGAAATCGTCTTTCAGCTTGAATTGCTCCTCGACCAGTTCGGTATATCTGGGGGTATTGATCTCCGTTTTATCCAGGTTCTTGATCAGGTCTTCCTGGTCGAACGAGAGCCCCACCAGATTCTCGAGCAATTGCCGAAGTGCCTGCATATCTTCCATCATTTGTTCCATTTGGCCAGACTGCATTTTCATGTTCATGTTGTTGGCCATGTCTTTCATCTTCTGAGACGCGTTCTTCTGAGACTGGGACGCCTTGCTGTTCTTGTTCTGCTGGAGGTTCATTTTACTTTCATTGATATCCCTTTGGATATCCTTCATTTCCTCCTGAGGGTTGCCCAAGTCTTTTTGGTTTTCCAGTTGTTCGTTTTTCTTCTCAATTTGCTCCATTTGTTCTTTGAACTCCTGAAATTGCTTATCGATCTCCTCCTGTTTTTCTTTCAGGTCTTCCTGCGATTCTTTGCTTTTGGACGTTTCGTCGCTGAGTTGTTCCTGCTCTTTGGCGAGTTCCTCCAGTTTGTCCATGGCGTTCTTCAGTTCCTGCTCCAACTCGAGCTGTTTGAAGAGTTCCAAAAGGCGATCGAGCTCCATTTCCGTCTGTTCGTCGCGGGATTGGAATTTTTCCATCATCTCCAGCGCTTCTTCTTTTTCCATTTTCTGAAGGAGCTCTTCCAGCTGTTGCATGAGTTTTTGCATATCCTCATCCATGGCTTCCTCGAACAGTTTTTGGAGTTGCTCTTGTTTTTGCTGCAACTCCTCATCCGTCTCAGAGAACAGGTCTTGGTTTTCCTGGTTCTTTTCAAAGGAATCCTTGGCTTTTTCGATCTGTTCCTGGAGTTCCTTCTGGCGATTGAGGAGTTTCTCGATCTCCTTTCTGTTTTGCCAGCTGAGTTCTTTTTCCTGAAGGAGTTTATCCCTCATTTTTTTCATCTGGTCCTGGATCTTCCGCGACTCGGCAAGCGCGTTTTTCAGATTATCCTTGATCTCTTTATCGTTCTTTTCCGCCATTTGCTCAAATTCCTTCACGGTCGGCATGGCATAGACGAGGATGTTGGTTCGGGAAGATTTGGAACCATTGACGGCATCGTTGTCGAACACTTCGAAGTAATAGCTGACTTCGTCGCCAGGCTCCAGGCCAAGTTCTCTTAAATCAAAGGTATGTTCAAAGCTGGTTTGCTTGCTGTTGGGCCGGGAGAGAGGAAGCGTAACCAGGTCGCCCTGATTCTTGCCCGATTTTTTCAGCCGGTAATTGAAGGTAATGCTCCGGATGCCGTAATCATCGGCGCTTTCCCCCACAAAAAACTGCACCCGGGTATTGGTGCTGTCTACAAACCGTTCGGCCTGGATGCTGGGGTACTGATCCGGAATGACGGTAATGGAATAACTTACGGAATCCCCTTTGGGAATGTCCTGATTGAAAAAGAACAGCCGGTAGAGCTCATCGGCCTGCGCTTTGCGGGCGAAACTGAATAAGTCGTCTCCAAACCGTTTTGCGGTGAGTTCGCTATTGCTGCGTGAAAATTTAAGCCGGATGCCTTCGGTATACCGGGCATTAAAGACCCAGTTGATCTGGGTCCCTTCCGGCACGATCAGGTCGCCGATGTTATCAAAGGCTTCGTCTTTTCGCCCGGTGTAGTCGGGATAATTGAGTTTCACCTCAAACGAAGCCAGGTTGGGCTTGCGCAGCACGTTTAGGATGTATTTCCTGGATTCCACCCCGGCGGCATAGAACCGGAAGCTGATATCGTCCTGAACGTTGTTGAACACGTAGGAAAAAGCGTCGGGCCCTTCTTTCGTTAGCCGGTATTGATAGTTGTCGATCTCGATGAAGGCTTCATTAGGCAATTGCTCCCCTTCAACCCGCACCTTCAAGGTAAAGTCTTCATATTGGATAGCCTTCAGTTGTTCGGTACCCAGTTCGAAGGAGAAGGGCGCCGGGCGGAAAAACTCTTTTGAATTGTAGATTAGCCGATGCGTGCTTTCCCGGATCACGCTGGGGGCGGCAAGCAGCAGGACCAGGAGGATCATCAGAGGGGGCAGCGCATACCTCAGGTATCTACGGTTTTGAGTCAAATTAATTGCTGCTTGGAAGGGAACCGGACGAATTTCCTCGGATTTCTGATCGATGCTGGCGAGAATCAGTTCTTTGTCCGTAAGTTGATCGGATTGAAGCTTGAGTTGTAAGATGTTCAGCAACTTGTCCTTCACATCACCAAAATGCTGGCCAATAATGACGGCAGCTTGTTCATGGCTGATCACTTTTCCCAGGCGGAAATAACGGAACAGTGGGTTGAAGACCCAATACCCTAGCGAAACGAAGCTCAAGCCCAGGAAGGAAAAAAAGAGCGCCTTTCGTCCGGTAGTATCAAAATAAAAAAAGTACTCCAGCAGGCTACTCGCCAGGAAAGCCCCCAGGATTAAGCCAACGCTGTACAACGAGCCCCTGACCAGCCGGTTCAGGTAATACTTTCGGATAAACTGGTCGAGTTTGTGAATCAGCAACTGATAATTGTCGTTAGCAGCCATGAGCAGCAAGATTTAATATGGCAAAACCATTTTTCAACGCCGGGGGTTGAACCCCGTTCCTCTGTGGAAACAGCACATTAGGGGAAATAGTTATACCTCCCCGGCAAGCAGGCACAGAACGGACCGAAAATTAACCGGGTTATCAGGTATTGTCAAGAGGGGGCGATCAAAAAACCGCACTTTGTCGGAAATCAAGCCGCTTTCTTAAGCTCTGGTGATCAGTTCCAGCTGTTGATAGATCGCTTTGAGCTCCTGATTGGGCTCAAACACCTTGATCTCTTCGATTATCCGGCTAATCTCCGTCACTTTTTCTTCCAACGCCCGCTTCGCCTCCGGATCTTTCGTGGCATTGCCTTTAGCCCGGAACGCGTTGCGCATATCGTTGAGGGATTTGGTGGCGGCCATTCGTCTCCAGGGAGACTGGCTGGCGTTAAGCGTCATTTCCTTCAACCTGGCCGTTGCGTCCATAGCGTATTTTTCCCCGGATTTAAAGGCCAGTTCCTGATAACTGCCAACGAATAAGACCGCATTAAAGGCATTTACCTTTTCGAAGTTCTTCTCAAAAAACGCCAGATAGTCAGCGCCGCCTTGTTCTTTATACATTGTCCCAATAGCGTTCAGAATGTCTTCGCTTTGTTCGTTTTCCAGTTTTTGGGCATATTCCAAGCCGGTTTGGGGATTGTTTTGATAAAGGAGGTCGAGGCAAACGCCCTTCACATTATAGGCAGAATCCTGAACCAGGGCTTTTTTGGCTACTTCGAGCGCTTGCTGTTGATCGGAATCAGCCAGCTTATAGATAGCGGAGGATCTAACCTCCGAGTGCGGATCGGAAAGAACCAGCTTTTTAAGAAGCCCTTCAAAATCCGGGACCATTTTTTCGTCCAGGTATTCCAGGCCCATCAAACGGATCACAAAGAAAGGGTCCTCCACCGCAAAAGGCAGGATTGTTTTCAAGCGATCGCTCTCCACCTCCATCAGCCGGGCCAAGGCGTCAAACCGGTCCATAAACCGGGGGGCGTTTCGGAATTGAAACGCGAGCTGCTCCTCCGTTTTGTTGTCTTGGATCTCTGCCAGCAACATTTTATCGGCATCAAAATTAACGAGATCGGGCCGTTGGGCCACCGGAATCCGAAGGGTCTGTACGCGCTGGTTAACGCGTACGGGAACCCGGTTCACGTTTCCGCCGGCGTAGATGTCCAAAGCCACAGGGAGCTCGAAGATGGGCGGGTTGCGGTCCGGATTTTGGATTTGTTCTACGGTAACGACCGCTTCGTTTTTGCTCTCGTCATAGGCATAGTCGATCTTCAGTTCCGGATGGCCTTTGCTGAAATACCATTGATTAAAGAACCAGTTCAAGTCCTCGCCGGTCACTTCTTCAAAGGCCAACCTCAGGTTGTGGGCTTCGACCGATTGGTACGCGTACCTGGTCAGAAACCGGTTCAGTCCGGTAAAAAAAGCCTCATCGCCCAGGTAGTTGCGGAGCATGTGCAAGACGGCGCCTCCTTTATTGTAGCTATGCGCGTCGAACATGTGTTCTTTATCGTCGTATCCAAAATGGATCAATGGGTGCATGGCATTTGGGGCTGTCCCCAGGTAACCGTGCCATTCTTCGTACAGGTGAAAATCGGCGGCATCCCGTCCATATTTATGTTCATACCACAAGTACTCGCTGTAGTTGGCAAACCCCTCGTTCATGGTGAGGTTGGACCAGCTTTCGCAGGTAACCAGATCCCCAAACCAGTGGTGGAAAAGCTCATGAGCGACTACCTTATCGTTAGGATTGTCGATCAGTTCGCGCCGGTGTTTTTGGACATACTCGCCAAAAACCACGGCGGTCGTGTTTTCCATGGCGCCGGAAACGTAGTCCCTGACAACCACCTGGGCGTATTTAGACCAAGGATACGGAACCCCCAGTTTATTGGAAAAAAATTCGAGCATTTCAGGCGTGTGGGCAAAAATATCGCGAGCCGAAGCCTCGTATTCCGGCTCTACGTAATAATAGAGGTCCTTCCCTTGCCAGGTATCCTTAACCACCGCGTACTCTCCCACGGCAATCATAAAAAGATAAGGCGCATGGGGTTGATCCATTCGCCAATAGTCTGTCCGGGTTCCATCCGGATGATCGACGGAAGAAACCAGGTTGCCGTTGGACAGGGTTTTGAAACGAGCGGGAACCGTCAGATACAACTCCTGGGTGCAGCGTTCGTTCGGCTTGTCGATCGTAGGGAACCACCGGGAGTTGTTCTCTGTTTCTCCCTGAGTCCAGATCTGGGTTGGCTTTTCGGCCTCTTCGCCGCGGGGTTAATGAAGAAAAGCCCCTGATCGGAAGTAATCGCCGCGCTTCCCCCTGAAGCGGCAGGGCGGGCAACGTACTCGAAGGAAAGGGAAAACGGTTGTTCCCGGGAGTACGTTTTGTCCAGCTCTACAGTAATCTGTTCGCCGTCGTAGGAGTACTTCAACTCCTGGCCCGAACCGGCCAAAGCCACTCTTTTCCATTCAAACCCTTTCGCGTCCAGGGTAACGGAACGCACCGGGTGGAAGAAGGGCTTTAACTCCAGTTCCGCTTTCCTGATCACGGATTCATTTTCCCAATCGAAAGCGAGATCCAGGCGGGTATGCAATAAGTCGTTATCCCTTTTATAGCTTGGGTTATACTTGGGTAGCCGATAATCCTCCGGCTTTTTCAGCGAAGAAGGTTTGGGCGCCTCGACGAAAAGGGTATCCAGGAGCCGCTCCTCCATGCCGGGCTTGGAGGTTTCCGAGTAAGTCTTTTGGGAAGAAGAACAAGCCTGGGCCAGCAAAGCAAAGCCAGCCAGGATCAGCAACAATCTGGTCATGAAAATGAAAATTTGAGATAAGCAGAAAAGATCATCGGCTGTATTCAGCTCCTGGGAAAACGTTCGTTAGCGCAAAAAAAGTGCAGAAAACCCTTTAGACAAGGTCTCAAGCCGCTTCTGTTGCGGAAATTTCTTTCAGAAAAGCCTCCAGGTTTTTGTTAAACTCCTCCGGATGCTCCATCATAGGGGCATGCCCGCATTGGTCGATCATAACCAGCCGGGAATTGGGAATGAGTTCCAGGAATTTTTCGCCGACAAACGGCGGGGTAATGGTGTCCTGCATCCCCCAAACCAGCAGCGTAGGCGCACTGAGGTGGTGCAGTTTGTCGCCAAGGTTATGACGTATCGCGGATTTAGCGGTTGCGATCACCCGGATCGCCTTGTTTCGGTCGTTGACTATGTCAAACACCTCGTCGATCAATTCCTGAGAAGCGACCTCCGTATCGAAAAACGTGGATTGGGTCTTTTTTTTGATGAACTCATAGTTGTTCCGGGGCGGAAAGCTCGTTCCCATGGAGCTTTCGAAAAGACCGGAACTGCCGGTAAGAATAATCGATGCGATTTTATCCGGATGCCCCAGGGCATACAACAAAGCGATATGCCCTCCAAGGGAGTTTCCCAAAACGTGAACTTTCCGAAACTTTTTGTGCTCAACAAACTCAGCGACATGCTCCACCAAGCCGGAGACCGAAACTTTGCGCAAAGGAAGCTCAAATATCGGCAGGATAGGAACGACTACGTTATAGGCAGGAGAAAAATGCTGCATAATGCCATCGAAATTGCTCATCGTTCCGAAAAGCCCGTGCAACAGGATCAAAGGCTGCTTGTCGTCTCCTGTCTCAATATACTTATACCCTCCTTCAGACTTTATGACATAATCCATTGAATCTATCTGGTATTTAACACAATCAAAAACCCAGGAATGCCCCTCAACATTTTGCAAACCCTTCCAAATGCAAAAATAGGCTTTTTTTCCTCCTTACATCGATTAAGTTCCCTATTTGCATTCTACAAAAAGGTCTGACCCCATTATGCGCAAAAGGCCAATAAATTTAAGATTATCTTTGTTTTATTCAGAAAATATCTATTGTTTTGCATTGGAATCGCAGGACTTGCCGGATTTTTTGGCTTCCTCCCTGCGTTCAGAACAATGAGAAAAACCAAAACATTCTTTTGTTAATCAAACTTAAAAAAACATGCGTCTCGTTATCAAATCGCTGGTGCTTCTACTTGCCCTTGGTCTTGTTTCTTCTTGCGTTTCCAAGAAAAAATACGACGAGCTGTTAGCCAGCAAACAAGCAAGCGATGCCGCCCTGGCAGAAACCCAAAACCGCGTTAAAGGCCTGGAGCAGGACAACGCCACCCTCAAATCGGAAATGGAATCCGAAAAAACCCGTATGAACGGGGAGATCGCCAACCTTCGCAAAGATCTGGATGCGACCAAAGGCGAAGTTAAAATGGTTCAGGACAAACTGAGCATGACCCAAGCCGAATTGGATAAGATCAAAAGTGAGATCAACGGCATTTTCGGAGCTTATGAGAAAAGCGGCCTCAAACTGGAAGAGCGTGATGGCGAACTCTATGTAATCACCTCGCCGATGAGCTATCGCAGCGGCTCTTACAGCCTTACCCGCGCTGAAAAACAAGCCCTTTCTGAGCTTGCTACTACCCTGAAGAACAATCCTGCCCTGAAGCTGATGGTCGAAGGCCATACCGATGCGGACAAAGTAAGCCCAGGCGCTTCTTTCCAGGACAACTGGGAACTGTCTACGCTTCGCGCAGTAGCCGTCGTTCGCGAACTGGTCAAGCAAGGCGTTAATCCTTCTCAGGTTGCCGCTTCCGGCGCTGGCGACACCATGCCAATGGGCGACAACAAAACCAAGGAAGGAAAAGCAAAAAACAGAAGAACGGAAGTTAAGGCCGACCCGAACATAAAGGCCCTGATGGATGCCGTGAAGAAGAACTAATTTTTCTTCTTCTGCCGTTCCCCAAAAAAAACAGGACTGAACATAACGCGTTCAGTCCCGTTTTTCTTTTGAGGAACGCGTTTTACTTTCGCTTGATGATTGTGACCAGCCGGTCGTATTGAAGGCCCGTAAAAACCCCTGCCGCCCCGGCATCCCCACCCAAATTGGAAATTAAAGGACTGGGTTGCGCAAAAGGGTTCCCGTTTCCGAAAACAGCGCGTTGCACGCTTTCCAAAAACCGGTAATAGGACTCTTCTACATGATACAACGTGTGCACCAACGTATCCCCTTCCGAAAATTCATAGGCGGCGCCCAAGACAAACGACTTGTCGACAAACCGGTCTTCCAGTGTAAAATCCTGCAATGGAATGCTGTCCTGGTTGCTGTACCGAAGTACAAAACGGAAAAAGTTTGACCCCTCCCCCGGGTCTCCAAAATAGGTAAGCGTGCGGGCAAGCGTGTCGGCTTCTTTAAACTCTACCACAACGCTATCGATGCGAACCCGGGGGAGCAGCCGGGTTTGGCCTGTAATCTTCTTTCCTTCCGGTGTAATGATTTCCAAAAAGAACGGCGCCAGGGTGTCCAAAGGCACCAGATCGTTTCCTGTGTAGTTGTACAGGCGCTGGTTCTCCAGATCAATACTGAGCCGGTTTTCCAGAAGGATCACCTGATCTTTGTGCCGAATCCTGACCTCCGCCCCCTGGACCAGCAATTCCTGTAAAAACCCGCCCATATCGTCCGGATCAGGAAAAGGTGCAAAGTAGGCGGCACTCTTCGACAACGACAGCCGGTAAGGAAGCCCCGGCTCCAGATAACACTCCACAACCAACTGGTTGTCATAATCTGGCAAATCGATGTCTACTTCTTTCTCCAGATTGCACGAAGTAAACAACGAGCCGGCTAAAATGCTAACAGCCGCAAAGACAAAGAAAAAACGTGGCGTGGTCATAGCTCAGAATTTAAAATTCCAGGTAATAGCCGGCAAAACCGGAAATAAGGACACCTGCTTGGCTTTGATCCCTTGAGGGATCTGAATCCCTCCGATCTGGTCTTCGTTCTCGAATACCGGATCGAGGTAGATAAAAAACACATTTCGCCGGTCGTAGGCATTAACAATGCTTAGCGTAAGATCGCTTTCTCCCCATTTTGGGAAAAACTTCCAAATCAACCCGGCATCCAGGCGGTGATAATCCGGGAGCCGGAAATTATTCCGGTCCTGAAATACCGGCACTACCGTCTTCAACTCCGTTCCCGCAACATCCTGAAACGTCAGTCGTCCAACTGGCAACCAGCGCAGGTCTCCGGATCCATAAACAAAGGTTGCCGAAGCAGACCACCTTTTGTTGATCTCCCAGAACAGGACAACCGAGAGGTCGTGCCGGCGGTCGTAAATAGGAGCGAACTGGCCTGTCTGAGCAAAGGAACGACTGGGGTCCAGGGGAGCAAAATCCTCCCGAATCACCCGGGCCAGCGTATAGCCAACCCATCCAGTAAGCTTACCGGTTTTCTTTTCCAGCCCCAATTCAAACCCGTAGGCCCGCCCTTTGCCGATGGCAAATTCTTTCTCGAGTTCATCGTTGACGAAGATCTGGGCGCCATCCACAAACTCAAGCTGCCGGTCAAGTTGTTTATAATAGGTTTCCAGCTCTGCCGACCACCCGTTCCCCAAAAACCAGGCAAGTCCCATCGCCACCTGATCCGAGCGTTGGGGCTGGACTCCTGCCGTCGAGGGATACCAGACATCCGTAGGCAGCGCTACGCCGGCGTTTGCCACCAGGTGCAAGTATTGCACCATATGCGCATAGCTGGCTTTAAGGCTGAGGTTGTCTGTTAAAACGAACCGAGAAGAGATCCGGGGCTCCACTGCCTGATAGGCGTTTCCCGAGGTTTGGAAGCCGCTCCACCTGAACCCGGCCTGCACGGCAAACCGGTCGCTTAGGTTCCAATCGTCCCACCAATAGGCGCCCCATTCCAGAGAGCGGTAATCTTTTCCGGCGGAGAAAGAAACCAACCCATCGTCGCTTCCTGCCCGCAACCGTCCAACCGTGAACGCATGGCCCGTCAGTTGCGCGCCAAAACGGAATTGGTGCTCGTTGTTAAGGGCATAGTAAAAATCTGCTTTCCCATTGACATCCTGAATATTGGACCCCAGGTTGGAGGAAAATCCCGTGACTTCGTTGCCAATATTGTACTGATAGTCCGAAAAGGTTACGGTTGTATTGGAAAATAACCTGGAGGAAAATACGTGATTCCATCTCAAAGTTCCCGTTGCATTGCCCCAATCGAAATTGAAGTCAAACACATCGCCGTCAAAAGAGAACACATCCCGGCCAAAATATCCACTGACAAAGATGCGGTCCTTCTCTCCGATCTGGAAATTTACTTTCGCGTTGAGGTCGTAGAAGTAATAGTTCGGGATCGGGTTTGCGTCCGAACCGGAGGCTTCCTGCGCGCGGTTGACGCCTCTGGTGATCAGGTCGACGTAGGTCCGTCTTCCGGAAACGATAAAAGAAGAGCGGTCCTTCTTTATGGGCCCCTCCAGGGTGAGTCGGGACGCCAGAAGGCCGATCCCTCCCGCTCCGGAAAATTCCTGGTTATTTCCATCCTGAAGACGGACATCAATAACCGAAGAAAGGCGGCCGCCATATTGGGCGGGAAACCCTCCCTTATAGAGTTTCAGGTCTTTAACGGCATCGGTATTAAAGGTGCTGAAAAAGCCGAACAGGTGATTGGGATTATACACCACTGCTTCGTCGAGGACAAACAAGTTCTGGTCGCTACCCCCTCCCCGGACAAACAGACCAGTGACCCCCTCCGCGCCGGAAGGAATCCCTGGTTTCAGCTGGATCGCTTTCAGGATATCGCTTTCGCCCAACAGCACCGGGATCATCTTCACCTCTTTCGCCTGAATTACCTCCACGCTCATCTGCGGGTTGCGTACCTCTTCCCGTCCCCCTGGGCCGTCACTTCAATGGTTTCTAATTCTACCCCGAATACCAGTTGAATATCCAGCCGCGTATCGACAGCCAACCGAACCCGCCGGGTCTGCGTTTGATAGCCAACAAAGCTAAACACGACATCAAGGGAATCTCCCGATGGGAGGAGCAAGGAATAAAAGCCGTATTCGTTGGAAGAAGCGCCCAACCCCATCGACGGTACAGAGATGGATACACCTGGCAGCGTTTCGCCATCTTCGGCAGAGCGTATGGTACCGTTGAGGCGAAACCCCGTCTGTCCTAAAACACCATTAGAAAAAAGGGCGCTCAGGAAAAAGAGCATAAGTAGGAAACGGAAATTCATGGCAAAAGGATTTAGAAGCCCAGTATTGGGGCAAGTATTAGAACAAAGGCAAAAGGCCCTTTGCTACCTGTTAAAAGGAAAATGGATGTACTTATTTTGCTGCGGAGGAGAAATACTTTTTTGAGGGAGCGCATAGGTGCTCCGCTATTTGAACAAGTAAAGGGCGCCACGGTTCGTCTTAATTTAAAAGGAACGGCGCCACTAGCTGGAATTCCGGAATTTCTGCTGTAAACGCCTCCTGGGAGTCCGAATGGATCATCTGATAGGCGCCTGCCATTTTGCCCAATCCGGTGGAAATATGCGACCAGGAAACGTACTGGTGCGATTCGCCCGGCTGAAGTACCGGTTGCCGTCCGATCACGCCTTCACCTTCTACTTCCCGGGCCTCTCCCGTAGACTCCGTAATGATCCAGCGCCTGCGTAGCAGTTGGACGGTTTGTCTCCCGAGGTTTTCGATCGTGATCCGGTAAGCAAAAATAAATTTATTCTCCAGTGGATTGGAATATTGGGCCTGATAGGCGGTTTCGACGCTTACCCGGATGCCGTTAGTAATCAAAGTTTCCATTTGCAGCGATTTCGTCCGGCTGAATTCAGGGGTTAAGAACCGAGCCAGGTGCGAACCAGATTTTCAGCGTTCGCCAAGGCGACGCTCAACTCATCATTAACTATAACCCGATCGAATTTGTTTTCAAAAAGCAGCTCTTCTTCGGCTTTGGCGATCCGTTCTTTCAGGGTTTTTCCGGATTCGGTTTGCCTTCTGGTAAGCCGCTCTACGAGGGCTTCCCTCGAAGGAGGTTTTACGAAAATAGCCATCGACTGCTCGGGAAAAGCCTGCTTGATGTTCATCGCCCCACGGACGTCGATATCGAAAATCAGGTCTTTGCCTTCGGCCCACAAACGCGCTACTTCCCGCTTCAGCGTGCCATAGTATTTACCCGGGTATACTTCCTCCCACTCCAGGAAATTGCCCTCCCGGATATGCTGCTCAAACTCCCCGGCATCCATGAAATAATAATCCTTGCCTTCTTCCTCGTGCGGCCGCCTGGGCCGGGTAGTGGCGGAAATAGAGAACGCCAGGTTGTCGAAAACCTGGAGAAGGTGGCGGACAATCGTTGTCTTTCCTGCGCCGGAAGGAGCTGTGAAAATGATAAGCTTCCTCATGACAGATCGCGTTTCCCGGTAAAGGTCTGAAGCGTTGACGGTTTGAAAAAGAAAAAACTGGAATGCGCCGAAACGCTTAAAGGCAGTTAGCGACTTGTTCCTTGATCTTTTCCAGCTCGTCCTTCATAACGACCACCATTTTCTGGATTTCAGAAGAATAAGATTTGGCGCCCAGCGTATTGATTTCCCGCCCGATCTCCTGGGTGATGAAGGACAACTTTCTTCCTTTCTGGGTAGCCGGGCTGGCGAGTTCCTCCAGGAAAAAATTACAATGCTGTCCAAGCCGGAGCTTCTCTTCGGAGATGTCCATTTTTTCGAGGTAAAAAAGAATCTCCTGCTCGAAGCGGTTCTCGTCGATTTTTTCTTTACCCAGATAATCTTCCAGGTTTTGGTAGATGCGTTGGCGCAATTTGCTGATCCGTTCTTCTTCGAATGGGGGGATCATCCCCAGGTGGTCCAGAATAATCCCAATGCGCTGGCACATGTCCGATTCGATGGATTTGCCTTCCGTCAGCCGGAAACGTTCGAATTCCACAATGGTTTCATCGATGAGTTGAAGGACGGTCTTCCATTCTTCCTCATCCACCAGATCCCCAGCATTGGAAACCACATCCGGAAGCCGGAGCAACGACTGTACGATATCCCCTGGAGGGATGCCCAGTTCGCTGGTCAGCTTGCTGAGTTCCTGGTAATACCGGCGGAACAGTGTGGAATTGATCACCGAATTCTCGTCTGCTTTAAGCGACTGAATTTCGAGGGTAAATTCGATTTTCCCCCTCTCCAGCCGGTCGCTGAGGATTTTTCGGATTTCCGGCTCCTTGTCGCGGTAGTTTTGCGGAGCTTTGATTCGCACCTCCGTAAACTTGCTGTTCAACGAGCGGATCTCAACGGAAATGGATTTGTCATGAAAGGATTTGTTGCCCCTCCCGAAGCCGGTCATGGATAAAAGCATGGAAACATATTGAGTTGCAGACTCGGACCGTGGGCGCGCTCCCTGATCCGGGGCCAACGTAATTAGGATTTAGGCCCCTTCTGAGCCCGGTTCTCTAGCGGGCTTAAAGATAAGCAAAGTTCCCAAAATCTACCCGATCCTTTGAAATCCAACAACTTCCAAATCAACAAACAGTATCCTATTTGATTTCAAATTTTTATTTCAAAAAAAATGTTAAATCAGGAAGAACCTTGGGCAATAGACGTCTGCACCGAGAGGGAAAAAGAGGCGCGAAAACGTAATCTGTTGAAAATTAACCTCAACCGAGTAAAGAAATTTTAAGTTTTCTTTCAATTTATGTGGAAAATTTAGAAATTTGCATCTCTCAAGTTGGAGAGGATATTATTGTAACTTATTATAAACCAACAGATAACGATGAGAAAAGCTGATCTCGTTGCTGCGATATCCGAGAAAACAGGCGTTCCTAAAGTAGACGTACTGGTTGCGCTGGAAACGTTCTTTAAAGAGGTCAAGGGATCTCTTTCCCAAGGGGAAAACGTTTACATTCGGGGGTTTGGCAGCTTTGTCATCAAGAGGAGAGCAAAAAAAATTGGCCGCCATATCAAGAGAAATGAGGCGATCGAGATTCCGGAGCATTTTATCCCCTCGTTCAAACCAGCCAAAGTTTTTGTAGAACAGGTAAAAAGTCAGGTAACGTCCCTTCCTAAGGACTCTTTTGAGGAGGACGATGACGAATAACCTTGATTGCGTGGCCGCTTTAACCCGTTATTCATGACCAGGTCACAGCTGATTGTTATTGGGGTTTCCATCGTATCCACCCTGGTTATATACTTCGGGTGCGAAACGGTCCCCAAATCGTTCAAGAATCTGGAAAAGTCCAGATCTTTTTCTGTAGAACAAACGGACATCCAGGTGTTGCTCCAGGAGGCGAAAACCCGTCATCCTCAGGCCCAGCTTCTGGCCTTGGAAGATTTGCAGCACGCGCTGGAGAACCCGGGGACGGATAGCAGCCGGATAGAGCTGCTGAAGCAACTTTCTGGCCAATGGTTTGGTTTGAAAGAATATGCTATTGCTGGATTTTATGCAGCCCAAATAGCGGAAATCGCTCCTTCCGGCGAAAGCTGGTCGATTGCGGGCGCCACGTATGCCATTGGTTTGCAGCAAAGCGAGGAAGAATCGGCAAGCGCATTTTGCGCCAAGCGCGCTATTCAGGCTTTTGAAAACGCTATTTCGCTGGAACCTGCCGAGTTAACCCACAAAATTAACCTGGCGCTTGTTCTGACGGACCGCCCTCCCGAGGACAATCCGATGAAAGGAATCCAGATGCTGCTGGACCTCAATCAGAAAAATCCCGACCAGCCGGGCGTTTTGTTTCACCTTGGCCGCCTGGCCATACGCACCGGCCAGTATGACAAAGCGGTTGAACGCCTGGAAAAAACCGTTGCGCTGGACCCTGCGCGCAGTGAAGCTTTTTGCTTCCTCGCACAGGCTTATCAGGAACTGGGCCAATCCGAAAAAGCGGCTGAAGCGCAGAAAAGATGCGAGAATAACCCGTTATAGGGAAAAAGGACATAAATTTTTTCATTTAAAAAACGACGTGGTATGCCATGTGGAAAGAAGCGTAAAAGACACAAGATCGCTACGCACAAACGCAAAAAACGCCTTCGCAAGAATCGCCATAAGAAGAAAAACCGATAGTCATTCATCATGGCTTCGGAAGACAATATGGTTTCTATTTCAGCACATGCAATGTGCCTGAAGTTCTGCACTAATCCCAGGTTGCCAATGCTTGTAATTGGCAATCTGGTCTTCGTGTTTTAAACAAGACAGAAGGCCTTGTTCCTAAACACTCATTTTGGCAAAGAACAACCTCCGCCCGGCTTTTTCTATTGAGGACAACCCCTGAAATGAACGAATTGAGCTGTTCTTTTTCCACACCAAAGTGCGCGTCTTTTTCCTTCCGTCTCCTTCCGGCTTGCCTGTGCTTCGGAACCTGGGTTTCCGTCGCCTCTAATCTTGATCCCTGTGGAAAAAGAACTTATTATTTCTTCCACCCCTACCGATGTGGAGATTGCGCTTTTGGAGGATTCCCTGTTAGTGGAACTGCACTACCAAAAGACCAATACCAATTTTACGGTAGGAGATATTTTTCTGGGCAAGGTCAACCGCCTGATGCCTGGACTGAACGCCGCCTTTGTCAATATTGGCCATAAAAAGGACGCCTTTCTTCACTATACCGACCTGGGGCCAAAACTCCGCTCGCTGCTGAAGTTCACCAATGCTGCCGTTTCGGGCAGCCTAAGTAATTCCAGGCTCGATACCTTTCAGTTGGAACCCGATATCATCAAAACGGGAAAAATAGACCAGGTCCTGGGCAAGCGCCAGCAGGTATTGGTGCAGATCCTCAAAGAACCCATCTCTACCAAAGGCCCCCGGCTAAGCTGTGAAATCACCATCCCGGGCCGCTTTCTCGTCCTGACGCCCTTTACCGATATCGTCGCCGTTTCCAAAAAAATTGCCAACCCCGAAGAAAGAAAACGGTTAAAAACCCTCATCGAAAGCATCCGCCCCAAAAACTTTGGGGTAATCGTGCGCACCGCTGCAGAAGGAAAAAAAGTAGCGGATTTACACGAAGAACTGACGATCATGACCAAAAAATGGGACGAAATGTTCCAGCAAATGGTCCATGCCAAACCGCCCGTAAAACTGCTCAGCGAACTGGACAAAACATCCAGCATCCTGCGCGACCTCCTGAGCGATTCGTTCAACCGCATCGTAGTGGACGACCGCGAGCTGTACCAAAACATCCGCAACTTCCTTGCTTCGATTGCGCCCGATCAGATCGATATCGTCACGCTCTACAAAGGCGCCAAACCTATTTTTGAAGCCTACGGCGTCAGCAAACAAATCAAATCGTCGTTTGGCAAAACAGCGACGATGCCGAGCAGCGCCTACCTGGTCATTGAACACACCGAGGCGATGCACGTCATCGACGTGAACAGCGGCCATAAAATCGGCAGCTCCTCCGCCGAGGATGCCGTGTTGCGGGTCAACCTGGAAGCGGCAGAAGAAATTGCCCGTCAGTTAAGGCTCCGGGATATCGGCGGATTGATCATCGTCGATTTCATCGACATGAAAAACCCCGAACACAAGAAAGAATTGCTCAAGGCGATGCGCAATGCCATGAAAAAAGATCGCGCGCAGCACACCGTTCTCCCTTTGAGCAAGTTCGGCCTGATGCAGATAACCCGGCAAAGGGTGCGCCCGGAAGTTAAAATCGACACCACGGAAATTTGCCCCACCTGCAACGGCACCGGCAAAATGAATGCCCCTATTCTGGTGATCGACGAAATCAAACGAGACCTGAACTTTATCCATCAGTCCCGCCCCAAATCCAGAATCAAACTCGTCACCCATCCTTTCGTGGAAGCCTATCTGAAAAAAGGACTTCCCAACCTTCAATGGAAATGGTACTTCGAACATTTTCAGTGGATTTCCGTAAAAGCCGACCACAACTACCATATCACCAAATACCGCTTCTTTGACGAAAACGACGACGAGATTCGCCTAAATAATTAAAATTGCTGCCTTGGCGGTGATTTTGACAAAAAATAAATTCCAGGAAGGCCCGGGGAGTGGTGGTAGTTCCCGAATTTCGACCCGAACGCCGCTTCCCTCTGCCATGGGGCAGCCGCAGGTTCTGCAACCAGAAAAAAACAGCATGCCGGCCCATAAAGCCGCCCAAACCAACTGCTTGCTTTTTTTCATATAGTTTACCCTTTTTGCTTACGTATACTTCTATGCAATATGGCAAAAAAAAGAATACTCGTCGCCCCTCTGGATTGGGGTCTCGGCCATGCCTCCCGCAGTATCTCTGTCATCAAGGCGTTATTGGACCGGGAAGTAGACGTACTCCTGGGCTCTAACGGCAGGCCCCTGGCCTTGTTGCGCCGGGAGTTTCCGCAGTTGGAATCGATCGAACTGCCTCCCTACGATGTGAAGTACCCTACCAGCAATATTTATTACAACGTCGCCATCCAACTTCCTCAGATTTTAAAGGCCATGACGCAGGAAAACCGCATCGTTGCCGATCTGGTGAAAAAGAAACAACTGGATGGAGTAATCTCCGATCACCGGCTGGGCTGCCGCAACCCGGGGGTCCCCTCGGTCGTCATTGCCCATCAACTGCACCTGAGGCTGAAGCATCCCTGGTTGCGTTGGCCGGTCAGGGAATTTCATTATAGCATATTAAGGAAGTTTGACGAAGTTTGGATTCCCGATTACGAAGCCACTGAAAACAGCCTTGCAGGCAACCTCGATCATCCTCCTGTTCCGGCGCCTCCGGCAACCTATATCGGCCCTTTGTCCAGAATCGGTTACCGGGAAACGCCTCCAGCGTACGACGCGTTTATCCTGCTCTCTGGCCCCGAGCCGCAGCGTACGCGCCTTGAGGAGGTATTGCTTAAACAAGCGGCGCAGTTGGAAGGGAATATTTTGCTCGTTCAAGGCAAAACCGATGTGGAAAACCAAGTGCGCCAGGTGGGCAATGTAGAAATCATTCCCTATCTGACCTCTGCAGCGCTTGAAGAAAAATTAGCCGCCAGTAGCATCGTGATTTGCCGCTCGGGCTACAGCACCCTGATGGACTTAGCTTCCTGCCGAAAAAAAGCGCTGCTTATTCCTACTCCCGGGCAGACCGAACAGGAGTATCTGTCCGACTATCTTCAGCAAAAAGGGTTCTTTTTGTCTAAAAACCAATCCGAAATCAATCTGGCCGCCCATCTCCCGGAGGCGTTGGAATATAAAGGATTTCCCCCGCCGCCGCCAGGGGCTTCTTTACTTGGCAATGCCGTGGACGGTTTCCTGAAACGGGTTGGGGCCTAAGACGGCCCCCCTCCTTATTATTTGGAGTTGAACTGGTTCATCGTCCGCTCCAGCCCAATAGCGCTGAAGCTTTTGGCCATATCGGCGGCTAACGCCAGCAACTCGGGCAATTGCTGTCTTTCTTCTTCCGTCCATTTGCCCAACACATAATCCACTTGCCTGCCTTTGGGGAATTCGCTGCCAATCCCAATCCGGAGGCGGGCGTAATCATTTCCCCCAGTCGCCTGATCAATATCCTTGAGCCCATTGTGCCCACCGTCGCTTCCTTTTCCGCGAAGCCTGATTTTACCGAGAGGAAGGTTCAGATCGTCCAAAACGACGAGCAGGTTTTCTTTGGGGATCTTCTCCTTTTGAAGCCAATATTGAACCGCCTTTCCACTGCGGTTCATATAGGTTGAGGGCTTAAGCAACACCAATGTCCGGCCCTTATGCCGAATACGGCAGATGGCGCCAAGGTGATCCGTGGAAAACGAAGCCTCAGATGCGTTTGCCAGTAAATCCAGCACTAAAAAACCTATATTATGGCGGGTATTTTCGTACTCGGCGCCGATATTCCCCAGCCCGGCAAGGAGGTATTTCATGAAATAATCCCTTTAAACCGCTATGTTATAATCCCTCAGGGCTTCATTAAGCGATACCTTTTTATCGGTGCTTTCCTGGCGGGTTCCGATGATCAGCGCGCAGGGTACCTGATAAGTTCCCGCCGGAAATTCCCGGGTATATGCCCCAGGGATGACGACCGACCGCGCCGGCACGCTCCCCCGGTAAATAACGGGTTCGGAACCGGTCACATCGATTACCTGCGTGCTTTTGGTGATCACCACATTCGCGCCCAGAACCGCTTCCTTTCCCACATGGGCGCCCTCCACGATAATACATCTGGAACCAATAAAGCAATCGTCTTCAATAATTGTGGGAGAAGCCTGGAGGGGCTCCAGCACTCCGCCAATTCCAACGCCGCCGCTGAGGTGGACGTTTCTTCCGATCTGGGCGCAGGACCCCACCGTCGCCCAGGTATCCACCATCGTGCCGCTACCTACCCATGCGCCGATGTTTACGTAGCTAGGCATCAGGATCACCCCTTGTTCCAGAAAGGCGCCATGCCTGGCAATCGCGTGCGGAACCACCCGAACCCCAAGACTGGCGTATCCGGTTTTAAGAGGAATCTTGTCGTGAAATTCAAAGGGGCCGACTTCCAGCGTTTCCATTTGGCGGATAGGGAAATACAGGACTACGGCTTTTTTGACCCACTCCTGAAGCAGCCATCCCTGGGGCGTAGGTTCAGCCACCCGGACCTGCCCTTTGTCCAACAGGTCAATGACTTCTTCAATGGCGATGCGCGTATCTTTTTGGGCCAGCAGGGAACGGTCTTCCCATGCGGCCTCAATGGTCTTTTTCAGAGCCTCCATCTGTCGGATTTTTTTTACGCGGCGAAGATACCAAAAAATGGATTACAGCAGGTCGATGCGGGCGATGCGAAGCCGGCCCCGGCGTTCGCTGGGCACTAAAATCCGTTCGGGGCTGGTCTGTACTCCTTCGCGGAAACGCAGCCGAAGCTGGAGGTTTTCGGTGCTGAGAATACTATTCCGGTCGTACTGCCCGGTACCTCGCAGTACGTACTCGCTGACGGTATTTTCAAACTTGATTTCGTCGTTAAAAATCAATCGGAGAAAAGCAGGGGTTTTGAACAAAAAGTAGGAGGAAAAAACGCCCTCGTCGTCTTGAGAGTATTGTTTCTTGTGCAAAATGGTATTCCAATGCAGGTTCCCGTCCGGATAAAAAGCCAGGATAAATAAATCCTCATAGAAATAATCGACTACGCTCCTGCTCATATTGTCGTATACCATGCTCCGGTTAGCAGTGGTCATGCGCCGGTAGTAGTTTTTATTTTCTTCGCCAATTATCAGCAGCCCGCCATCATTTCGAAGAACCAGATCCCGGACTTCGATCTCTTCGAGCCCCCGGTTATTGCGCTGTTCTTTACCTGCAAGCCGGTCTACAAAATCGTCGTCAAAGGCTTTGAATTTAAGGACCGCGCCATTGGGATCTTCCGGGATGAACAGGACAAAAGCGCCTTCTGCCCGCTCGGGGTTTTTCTCGTAATAAAACCCGCCCCCGGTAAGCCGGTTGTTTTTATTGTCGATATCAAACTGCACGTCGAAGGTAATCATTCCTTTGAGTGGGACAGCGAACTGGGTGATTTCCGCCCCCAGGATACCCGAATATCGGAATACTTCATATCGGTGGCGTTCTTGGCGGCTATGAAAATGATCCTTTTCGATGACCGCGTGCATCCCTCCGCGATTGTCGACCATCATGTGAACGACATCCTCCGTTTCATTGTAGTCGTCGTCTTTGAAGCTTTTTTCCCAAAGGAGTTTCATGGTTTGGTTGTCAAAAACCAACACCCGGAATATATCGTCCCGGTCGGGGTAATAGATCATCACCTTGGATTCGTCCTCTGAAACGATAAACTCAAACTCGGGCGTCACGAAGAGGAACCCGAGGTCGGTAAGGGTAACGGAATCGCGTAAATTCGCAGATGCGTCAAAGGTAGCCGCTTTAAGAATGGTGCTTCCTCTTTCCCGGAAGTAGTAAAAGAGGGTGAAACTGTCTGAGGTGCTGGTAATCCCAATCAGATTGATAAGTTTCTTATCGAGTTCGATCTCCTTTTCCCAACTGGAGCGCATATTTTCGTCAAAAGCCTGGACGCCGAACTTGTTCACTTCGTTGCGAAACAAAAGCACCTTGCCTCGGAGCTCCCCGATGATATCGTACGAAAGATCGGTCCGCATGGGAAGTTCATCGGAGATGGTTACTTTCTGAGCGGCTGTCCAAGAAGCGCCGAACAGAACCAAAAGCAGGATAGAAGCAATTCTGGTCATATGCGTACGGTGTTTTACATCGCATTTAAAAATAAACAATTATCCATTGGGCTGCGCGGCAAAATTGTCGGCAGGTTGACTTATGGCCGGCAAGCGCCCCGCTCTTTGTCTGATTTACCCAAAAAGGAGATAGTAGCCTCCCAGCATCTTCCAGAAATAGCTGCCCCTCTCCGTACAATAACCCAGCCGGAGCGTACTCTATATTAGACTTGTTGCGACGGGATCATCGCAGGTTTAAAATCGCTATTATCCCACCACGCTGACCCGTCGCAACAAGTCGATTGGATAGAAATAAAGCGTAAACCCTCCGTTTGAGGTAAATATCCCTGCGGGTCTATTATTTTTGTTCTTTTAATTTTAGAGACCTACAGCACAGGAAGCATGAGCAGGCGGAACAAGCTCCAAAAGTTTGCGGAAATACTGCAATTTCCGAATGTATACGAGAACTACGAAACCAAGAACCCGGAGTTAGTTGGGGCGGAAGGCAAGCCCGCCGACTTGAAGGGCAGGTGGGCAGAAGCGCATTTTGGGAATGCCTACCCGATCACGCTGGAGTTGGCTTGCGGGCGGGGAGAATATTCTCTTGGGCTGGGCCGACTTTACCCCCAACGAAACTTTATCGGGGTAGACGTGAAAGGCGCGCGGATATGGCGGGGCGCCAAAACGGCATTGGAAGAAGGGCTCTCCAATGTGGCTTTTCTGCGTACCCGCATTGAATTGATCGAGGTGTTTTTTGCGCCTCAGGAAATTCAGGAGATCTGGATTACCTTTCCAGATCCGTTTCCCCAAAATGGAAAAGCCAACAGGAGGCTTACTGCTTCCCGGTTTTTGGACAGATACCGCCGCTTGCTAGCCCCTGGGGGCTTGGTGCATCTAAAAACCGACGATCCCGGGTTGTTTGCCTATTCGGTTGAAACGGTTGCTGCGACTCCCGGGGCGCGCATACACGTTCAGGAGGATGGGATCTACCGCCTGGACGCCCTTCCGTTGCCGGAACTGGAGATCAAAACCTTCTACGAGCGGATGCACCTTTCCTCGGGAAAGGCAATTAAATACTTGCAGTTCAGTCTTTAGCACCCCGAAGGGGTAAAAACCGTCCGCCCCGCTTCTTAGAGAAAAGAATGCGGGGCGGATGGTTTTACGGAGTCAAAAAGAAGGGCGTTTGACCCGGTTAGCTGATCCCCAATTTCTTTTTGATCAGAGGCGTTGCATCGGCGGTTGGATCGAAGTAGAGCAACACGCTTTGGTCAAAAATGAACTGGAATCCGTTCTCTTCGGCAACTTCTTTCATCGCCTGATTGACCTTATCGTAAATCGGCTTGAGCAGTTCATTTCGTTTGGCCTGGATTTGCTGCATGCTTTCCTGCTCAAACTGTTCAATCTTGGTTTGTTCTGTTTCCAGACGTTTGGCTTCTTCTTCCTGTTGTTTCGGGGAAAGTTCTCCATTGTCGGCCTTGCGCTGCACTTCCGCATAGTCGGCCTGGAATTTCTGAACCATTTCCTGTCCTTTCTTTTGAAGCTGTTTCTGAAGGGCTTCGATGGTCGCATCTGCCTGCTTAACCTCTGGAAGCTCAGCGATCAGCGCAGCGGAATTCACGTAGCCGAATTTTTGCGCCTGTGCGCCTACCAATGCCAAAGCCAGAAACGCCAAAGCAAGGGCCGAATTCTTAATCCAATGTTTCATCGTTTTGTTTTTCCTGAATTAAAATTAAAAGGCGGTGCAAAGGTACGCTTTTCTTCCCTTTTTCTTGTGCACGCGTTCTTGAATGCATTATTTAAGCATCCGGATGATATCCTCCGTTTTGTCGTAAATCGGGTTAGAGAAAATGATCCCGGCAGAGCTGCTCCGGTCGAAGATAAAGTCAAAACCTCTTTCCTGGGCATAGCGCTCAATGGTCGCATAGATTTTATCCTGAATAGGGCGGACCAGTTCCTGACGCCGCTGGAACAGGGAGCCATCGGGGCCGAATTTCGTCCTTTGCATATCGCGCACGTCTTTCTCCATAGCCATAATCTCTTCCTCGCGCTGACGGCGGGCTTCATCGCTCAGCAAGACTTGTTCTGCCTGGTAGCGGTTGTACAGACCTTTAATTTTGTCGTATTCCTGAGCGATTTCCTGGCGCCATCGCGCGGCCAGCGCATCCAGTTCCCCTTGGGCGGTGGTGTATTCGGGGACGCTTTCCAGGACTTTATTGACATCGACAAAAGCAATCCGCTGGGCTTGAGCGGCTAAAGTAAAAAGAACACCATGGAGAAGGAAAAAAACGTTCTCTTTAGTGCGGTAGCCAATCCACTTTTTTTCATAACATCGAGTTTAATGATGACCAATTATTTCGCGAAAATACGTCAATTGCTTCAAACCGCCGACCTTCGGATCGGGAGTCTTCCTTCGGGTCAGGGTTCGGAGCCGTTTTTTCATAAGTTTAAACGCATGGTCCTGATTAAAAGTAACTTGAGCGGGTTTTATTTAACCTGGCTTTAACTTTACCGGCGAGAACGCGGTTTGCAATAACTTTTCTCCCTCAAATTAGCGTAAACCGTAAATTTGCCTTCTACCGATCTAAACTCGAAAAGAGTTCTGTTTTTCAGGTAGCGTTGTATGCCTCGCTGACTGTTCATAAAAAAATTCCAGCTATGCGAAGAACCCATTTCATCGGTCCCGAATTTCTTAGCCTGAATACGCTCCGCGAAACCCTCCACCAGCAAAGCCGGCTAGCTCTTTCAGAAAAAGCGACCGCCCGTATCCGGGAGTGCCGGGCTTACCTGGAGCAAAAACTGAGAACTTCGCAGGAGCCCTTCTATGGAATCAACACGGGCTTTGGCGCTTTATACGACATCCGGATCTCCCAGGAACAGACCCAAACCCTGCAGCACAACCTGCTTCGGTCGCACGCTTGCGGCATAGGAGAGGAAGTTCCTTTGCACATCGTCCGCTTAATGCTGTTTCTGAAAATCCAAAGCCTTGCCTACGGGTATTCCGGCGTTCGCGAACAGGTCGTCAACCGGCTTGTTTTGTTTTACAATGAAGACATCCTTCCCGTGATTTATCAGCTGGGGTCTCTTGGAGCTTCGGGAGATCTGGCGCCTTTGGCCCATTTAAGCCTTCCCCTGATCGGAGAAGGGGAGGTAATTTTCAAAGGGCAGCGCAGACCGGCTTCCGAAGTGCTTCGCCAGCTTGGGCTGGAGCCGCTTCAACTGGAATCCAAAGAAGGTATCGCGCTGCTGAATGGAACCCAGTTTTCTTCTGCCTATGCGGTCTGGTGCCTTCTGGAGGCCGGCAGGCTCTTCCATCTTTCCAATGTTTGCGGCGCGCTGGCGGTCGATGGCTTCGACTGCAGCCTGACGCCTTTTGACGCCCGCATACAAGAAATCCGCCCTCACCCCGGGCAAATCCGGACCGCCGCTGAAATCCGCAGGCTACTCGAAGGCAGCCCGCTGATGAACAAAACCAAGGCGCATGTGCAAGACCCCTATGCCTTCCGCTGCATCCCTCAGGTTCATGGGGCCTCGTGGGCTGCTATTCAGCACGCGATCGAGGTGCTGCAGGTTGAAGTCAATTCCGTCACGGATAATCCCAATATTTTTCCTCAGGACGACTGCATCCTTTCCGGAGGAAACTTTCATGCCCAGCCGCTCGCCCTGGTGCTGGATTATCTGGGCATCGCGCTTTCCGAACTGGGGAATATTTCCGAACGCAGAACCTATCAATTGATCTCCGGAAAGAGGGGGCTTCCTCCTTTCCTGACTCCGGAGCCTGGTTTGAATTCGGGATTGATGATCCCCCAATATACGGCCGCATCGGCGGTCAGCCAGAACAAACAACTGGCCACCCCGGCATCCGTAGATTCGATCGTTTCCAGCAACCTCCAGGAAGACCACGTCAGTATGGCGGCGAACGCGGCCACCAAAACGCTCCGTATCGTCGAAAACCTGGAACGTATCCTGGCGATTGAGTTCATGACCGCAGCGCAGGCGTTGGAATTCCGGCTACCTTTACGCACCTCGCCAGAGCTCCAGGGGTTGCTCGACCGTTACCGGAAGGTCGTTCCGAGGCTGGAAGAAGACCGGGTTCTGAGCGGAGATATCCACCAAACGATAACTTTCCTCCGGGAGTTATCGGACGGCGCTTCGCAGGTGGCATAAAAGGTCTTACAATAGCCTTGTTGCGACGGGACTCCATTTCGCTAATCAAGAAATGAGCTTTGGTGGAATTTCTGGTCCGAATACACGATCAACTAATGCAGAACCCTACCTTTGAGCCTCGAAAATCAGAAAAACATCACATTATGCTTCATGCGTTTGCCCGGCTGGCTTCCTTTTTGTTCCATCCGTTGCTGATACTCACTTACACGCTGGTCTTTTTGCTTGCGGTCAACCCTTATCTTTTTGGGGTGAATCACATGAGCGACCCATCGAGCAAGCTGTTGCTCCTGCGCGTTTTTCTCTCCTCCTGTTTCATTCCCGGGGTAGCTATTCTAATGCTTCGGTTCACGGGTCTGTTACGCTCCCTGGAGATGCCCTCGCCGCAAGACCGGATCGGGCCGTTTGTTATTACGGGAATGTTTTATTTATGGCTGTTCCGCAATTTTCTGGACAACGGCCAGATCCCGCCCCTGTTCAGCAGCTTCACGCTCGGCGCTACTATTACCTTGTTTCTGGCCTTCCTGGTCAATATTTTTTCTAAAATCAGCGTCCATGCAGCCGGCATGGGCGGGCTTTTAGGCGTCATCGTTCTAACGCTGACCCTTTACCCCAACTACGCCTTCACGCCAATTCTTCCCAGCGGGTCGTTGCCTTTTTCCTTTGGCATGCATGGGATTCTTTTATCGGTTATCGTCCTGGCCGGGTTGGTAGGAAGCGCCCGGCTATTGCTTCGCCCTCACGAACCGATGGATCTCTGGGGAGGGTATCTGATGGGGTTTATCGGCCAGTTCATTGCTGCAAGGTTTATCCTCTGAGCGGTTGCCCTCTTTACACGTTGGCATGAATGATTTAAATTGTAGGGAATTCCGTTGAAAAACAGTTCCCTATGCGCCCAATCCTCCTCTTCTCTATCTGTTTACTTTCCCTGTTTGGGCATCTCCAAGCCCAACCCGGGAAAGACCCTGAGCCCTATTACATCTTCAGCATTTACTTTGGCGGAGGATCGTACTACATCGATCCGGAACAAACCGAAGAATTGTATCAATGGCTCGACGGCATCCCTGGTCTGGAGGACCACGAGATCAGTATTCATGGGCATACGGACGATATTGGTGGAAAAGAATACAACCAGGTCTTGTCCCAGTTTCGCAGCGAACGGGCATTTCAAAAACTGATCGAAAAAGGAATTCCCAAAGACCAGATTTTGCTCAAAGACTTCGGCGAGCTGAATCCGCTCTATGATAACAATACCTGGGAAGGCCGAAGGAAAAACCGGAGGGTGGATATTATCGTCAAACCTTTAGTCCTTTGACCCTTCTTTATTTGAAACCTAAAACGCCCTGCCTACATTTGTCCCGGACCAGTTTTCCCTTAAATGCCCAGGATTTCCTGTTTTTTGTTTCTGTTTTTTTTCAATCCGAGTTTTTCCTCCGCTTTACCTCCCAAAGAAGCGGGTAAAGCCGCCTACAGGTTAAACTATCAGGGCACGCTATTCTATGCAGAAGGCAAGTTTGTGCTTGCTCGAAAGCAGTTTCAGCGGGCTTATGAAAAAGCGCCTGGAAATTTTCAGTTTGCCCTTTCTTATGGTCTGAGCCTCGGGCGCACCGGCAGGCACCAAAAAGCAATTTCGGTGCTTACCAAAGCCCAGCGCCTCCTTCCTCCGGACGATCCCGAATTCGCCCTCAAAAGCGCGTTGTGCTCCTTTTATCAGGGCGCCTCTTTCCTCTACAGCGATAAACCAGGGCGAGCCATCGCCCCACTTCGCCAGAGCGCCGAACTATTGGAGCGCAAGGAAAATAACGAACTCCGAGCATTATCCTGAATGCCCTGGGGTACGCGGTTTTATTGGACCAGGGTACCGGAGAACACCGCA
This sequence comes from Haliscomenobacter sp., assembly GCA_016713275.1. Lineage (GTDB taxonomy): Bacteria > Bacteroidota > Bacteroidia > Chitinophagales > Saprospiraceae > JADJPL01. The sequence continues at coordinate 515,253 of JADJPL010000001.1, read as the reverse complement.
AGGCCGGATTGCCTCTGCACGGGCACGTCCACCGCCGATCTCTGGAGCGGGCGTACCGGTATTTCCACCAAGCGCTGATCGCGAACCCAGAGAATCAAACCGCGCGCTCGAATAGCCTAGACGCTGGCCGATTCCCTTCAAATGAGCCGGGAGAGCAGCGTCCTTTCCTTGCCCGACAGCTTGCTACCTTACCAGGCGCCGGAATCCAGGTCTGTTTTTTTGGGTATGCAACAGCGTCTTTTTCAGGACTTACAACTTTTCCGCTACGACGAATTGCTGTTTCTGGTGGACATTTCCGGTTCTATGGTGATGGAGAATGTCATCTGCATGAATGCTACTCGGTTTGAGGTCATGAAGGAAATGGTACAAAAACTTCTCCCCGAAATTCCCGCCTATACCGCCCTGGGAATGGGAACGATTGGAGGTGATTGCGGGACCGTGCCGAAGCAATGGAAACCAGCCGGCTCGCTTTCCAAAGAAGATATCCATGACATTGCCCGGTTTCTGATCCCCGACGGCACCACTCCCCTGCTCAGTATGCTGGTGGCTGCGCCCGAGCTTTTTTCCGACACTCCATCCAAATCGAAGTCCATCTTTCTGATCAGCGACGGCGCCAACACCTGCCGCGAAGGCGGACTCGATATTTGCTCCTGGGCCAAACAGATCAGCGAAAAAAATATTTCGATCAACATTCTCACCTTTCTCAGCACCACCAGCGACAATACCGACGCCTTTGCCGAATACCTTTGCCTGGCTGAGTTAACAGGCGGACAAATCATCTACCTCGACAACTACCGATGCCGGTTAGAGCCCTTGGCCTTGGATTTGGTCAAAACCTGCACCTTCACCCTGCCGGAATTTCAGCGAAGCTCGTGCTGGGGTCCATCCGTCAAAGACCTATGGATGATCCCCAAAAAAAGGCTCCCTTCCAACCAGATCAAACGCAGTAAAAAATCCTGAGCCGCCGTTTCAAAAAATAAAATAACATTGCGTAAACAAAGTTGTGCTCAGTGCATTAATTTTGCATATTCAATGTATTTAAAAATTATTTTTCTTCTTTTTTGGCACTCACTTCTCACACCTAGCCGCTAGCCCATCTATCTCCTTAACTACACAATTTCTAATCTATGCAAACCAAATTTGTTCCTCGTTTTTCTCCTGGATTTCTGGTCTTTTTTGCGCTGTTGCTTTTCCCGTTTTGGGCTTCTGCTCAGATTAAGGTAAGCGGCACGATTCTCGACAAAGATTCCGGAGAGCCCCTTATTGGCGCCAGCATCCAGATCAAAGGGAAAGTGACCGGAACGGTCTCTGACCTGGATGGCAAATTCGAGATCGCAACGGATGTAGCGCCTCCGTTTACGCTGGTATTTTCCTATACCGGCTATGCCAATGTGGAGATCGAAGTTACCAGTTCGCGAAACGACCTTCGGGTGGAATTGGAAACGCAAAGTATCCTGGCCACTGAGGTGGTCATTTCGGCTTCCAGGGTGGAAGAACGCATCCTGGAATCGCCGGTAACCATTGAAAAATGGATGCCATTGCCATCCGGCAGACAGCGGCGCCCGATTTTTACGACGGCATTTCCAATCTCAAAGGCGTACAAACAACCCAGGGCAGTATGACCCTAACCTCCATCAACACCAGAGGATTTGGGGCCGTAGCCAACGAACGTTTTGTTCAGCTGATCGACTGGATGGACAATGCCGCCCCGCTACTCAACTTCCCAACAGGGAATATCGTAGGGATTTCCGAACTTGACGTAGCCAACGTCGAATTGGTGCCCGGCGCGGCTTCCGCCCTCTACGGCCCGAACGCCTTTAACGGCATTTTGCTGATGAACAGCAAGAACCCTTTTGACTATCAAGGATTCAGCGCCCAGGCAAAAGTTGGGATCACCTCCTCCGATGCAGGCGGAAGCAACCCGTATCAGTTGTATTCCGCCCGCTATGCCAAAGCCTTCGGAAAATTTGCCTTTAAGCTCAACGCTTCCTACCTGGATGCAACCGACTGGGCGGCCAATGACTACACGAGCGGACGACGCACCCAAGCCGTCCCCAACCCTGCTCCCGCCGGCCAACCTAATTTCGACGGCTTAAACATGTACGGAGACGAATCCCAGATCCTGGTTCCCATGGCTGCTGTTGCCGGTTCGCTTTCCCAGGCACTGGCTGGCAATTTTGCTCAAGCCTTAGGCATTACGCCCCAACAAGCCCAAGCATTGCTGGCCGCGAACATTCCCAAGCTTCCTACCCTTGACATTCGCCGCACTGGTTTCAAGGAAGAAGACCTTCTGGATAATCAGGACGCAAAGAGTATCAAGTTTGATGGAGCTCTTCACTACCGGATCAATGACAACCTGGAAGCCTCCTACATGTACCGTTATGGTTCGGGATCGACGGTGTACCAAGGTGGGGAGCGCTATGCGCTTCGGGATTTCTCGATCCAGTTCCACAAGCTGGAGCTTAGCAACCCGAACTTCTGGTTGCGCGGCTACATGTCTCAAACCGACGATGGCGATTCGTACAACCTGAGCGCCCTGGGAGCTTTCGTCAATGAGCGGGCTAAAATCTCCTCCTCCCAATGGGTACCCACCTATGCCGGAACCTATGCCGGCGCATTGCTCCCGACTGTCCTGCAAGGAGGCACTCCGAGTACGGCACAAATAGCTGCAGCGCATGCAGCAGCCCGGGCAGCTGCCGACAAAGGCATCCCCCAGCCCGGTAGCGCCGAGTTTAAAACCTTGGTGGACGCTGTCCGCAAGGATTTGTTCCAGCGCAACCCTCCCGGCGCCGGGTTTGTCGACAACTCCAGGCTGTACCATTCCGAATTTGGGTACAACTTCAGGGATATCATTCCGGTTACCGCATTTGAACTCCTCGTCGGTGGGAATTACCGGCAGTACGATCTGTTCTCTGATGGCACGGTGTTTAATGAAAACCCCGATGGGCAAGGCGAGAACGAACGCATTAAGATCAACGAATACGGGGCTTTCCTTCAGGCCTCCAAGCAGCTGTTTAATCAGCATATCAAGCTGACGGGCTCGTTGCGCTACGACAAGAACGAAAACTTCGACGGGCAAATTTCCCCCAGGATTGCCGCCGTGTATACGGCTGGATCCAATCGGGAGCACAACATCCGGGCTTCGTTCTAGACTGGTTTCCGCAACCCTAGCACGCAAGGCCAGTATATCTTTTTCCCCTCCAGTACGGGCAACCTGCTCGGCGGCGCCCAATCCAACGCGGAGCGCTATGGCATCCACAACGGCAATGCCTACTCGAACCAGTCGTACAGTGCGTTCGTGGCAAGCGTGCTCGCAGGAAAGCCCAATCCCGGCCTCCTGCAAACCGTCGACCTCGACTTCGTGAAACCGGAGAAGCTCAAAGCGATCGAGTTTGGGTATAAAGGACTGATCGGCCGGAAGCTGCTGATTGATTTCAATGCTTATTTCAATACCTATAACGATTTCATCACCGGGGAAACCGTCCGCCCCATTAACAACACCTCCCACAAAGGAGCTACTATTTACGGCGTTCAGGCCCAACTCACCGGAGCCCTCCCCGCCGGAGCTTCCGTCGGCGCTTTCCGCCCGACCACCAACGCGCCAGAGGAAGTAACGTCTAATGGAGTCGGGCTGGGGCTTACCTATCAGCTACCCAAGGGGTACAACCTCTACGGCCACTATACCTATTCCACTTTCGACGTTCAAAACCCGCGCCCGGATTTTGAAGGCGGATTCAATATGCCGGAGAACAAATTCCTCATTGGACTTGCCAACCGGAAAGCAATCGGAGATCTTGGATTTGACCTGAACTACCGCTGGCAGGATGAGTTCCTGTGGCAAAACAGTTTTGCCCATGGCATTATTCCTGCTTTCGGCGTGTTGAACGTCCAGCGGAATTATCCGCTCAAGTCAATTAAGACGGTGATCAAGGCAGGGGCAACCAATGCTTTTGGCGACGACTACGTCACCAATGCAGGAGGTCCATTCGTAGGGCAGATGCTTTATGTCTCCCTGACGTTCGACCAGTTTATGCGGTAAACGCGCTTATTTTAGAGCAAAAAGAAAACCCGGCAGGAATTGTTCCTGCCGGGTTTTTTATTCGTGGGCGCAGAAGGATTCGAACCTCCGACCCTCTGCTTGTAAGGCAGATGCTCTAAACCAGCTGAGCTATGCGCCCATTTGCCAAAGGCGTGTGCAAATGTATGCGCGTTTTTGTTTTTATGCAACAGTTCATGCGCATTTTTTTCGCTTTTTCTCAAAGCGTACCTGCATACTCCCGATAAATGACGGCTAACATCAACTGGCCTACAGCCCGGAGGGTGAAGGGATCGATGGCGTCCAGGGTGTCGTTGGGCGTATGCCAGTGGGCAGGAAAACCGGTTTCCGTGTCCGGCGGACGGTTAATGATATCGATCATAGGGATTCCGGCAATCGTATTGACAAAGTAGTGGTCGTCTGTTACCGCACCTACCTGATCCTGAACGAAATAGTTGCCGTATCCCATACTGGTTGCCAGGTTCCAGACTTTATCTACTACGGGCGCTGCATACTGAAGGGAAAAATATTCTTTCCCAAACCGGGCGCCTTTTCCTCCCACCATGTCCAGCAGAATGCCATATTGGGGGCGGATGCCGGAAGTATAGTGCAGATTCCGGGACCAATACTGAGAGCCCATCCCCCAGGAATTGGGATCTGTTCCGCCGTCTTCGCCATAATCCTCCAGATCGAACAGGACCAGATCGACCCCAAGGCCAACCGGGTTTTGCTGAAGTTGCCGGGCGACTTCCAGCAGCACCGCCACGCCGCTGCCGCCGTCGTCGGCGCCCATCACCGGTTTGTCCCGGTCGGTCTGATTGGAAGGCGAATCGGCAATATGCCTGCTATCCCAGTGGGCTGCGAGAACGATGCGCTTGGCCTCGCCCGGATTGTATTGAGCGATGATATTCATTCCCTGGAGCATGGCGCCCGTATAGGCTTTAGCCGAAAAATCTTGCCGGATCACTTGGGCGCCATAAGTCTCAAACCGTTGCGCCAGCCATTCGCCGCAAGCTTTGTGAGCAGGGGTATTGGGAACTCTGGGCCCAAATTCCAGCTGGCTCGCCAAAAAGGCATAGGCGCTGTCGCGGTCGAATTTAGGAACGGTTACGGATGCCGGGGTCTCGGTTTCAGGTTGTTCTTTCCCCCGTTTATTGTTTTTGCATGCGCTCGCTGCCAGAAGGCTAAGAAGAACGAATACCCTCAGGAAATGCTTGTTCATGTTGTTGTAGTTATAAGTTGACATTTCAGGATTCAAAGTGCTGCCACCCCTGGGCCTTCAGTGGATGGATATTACCGCCCTTGGTGTGCAACCGCACGCCATCCCGGGCATCCACCACTTCGCCCATAATGAAAATATCCGGCAAATAACGGACCTTCTCCACGTCGTTGGGGGAAATAGTGAACAGGAGTTCATAGTCCTCGCCCCCGCTCAGCGCGCAGGTAATGGGGTCGAGGTGAAACTCCAGCGCCTGGAGTTGCGCATCCATATGAATGGGCACTCCGCTTTCTTCAATAAAAGCGCCAACGCCGGATTGGTTGCAAATGTGGAACAGGTCGGAAGCTAGTCCGTCGGAGATATCGATCATCGAAGTAGGCACAAGCCGGTTTTGGGCAAAGAGCTCGATCATTTCTTTCCTGGCTTCCGGTTTGAGCTGACGGCCTACTAGATAGTCTTTGCCCTCCAGGTCGGGCTGCCCCCCAGGTTTGGAAAGAAAGATCTGTTTCTCCCGCTCCAGAAGCTGCAAACCGAGGTAAGCGGCGCCCAGGTTTCCGGTAACGCAGATCAGATCGCCTACTTTAGCGGTATTCCGGTAGCAGATTTTTCCTTTCTCGCCCTGGCCAATGGCGGTTACGCTAATGATGAACCCTTTTTGTGAAGAAGAGGTATCGCCTCCCACCAAATCCACCCCATAAACCTTACAAGCAGCTTCAATTCCAGCATAAAACTCCTCCAGGGCTTCGACGGAGAATCGGTTGGATATGGCGATGCTTACCGTGATCTGCCGGGGTTGGGCGTTCATGGCGTAAATGTCGGAAAGATTGACCACAACCGATTTATACCCCAAGTGCTTCAGCGGCGTATAAGCCAGGTCAAAATGAATACCCTCCACCAGCATATCGGTGGAAACTACCGTCAGATACCCCTCGTTATCAATAACGGCAGCGTCGTCTCCCACGCCCTTTATAGAAGAAGCCTGGGAAAGTGGGAATTTACCGGTTAGGCGATCGATCAAACCAAACTCTCCCAGCGATCCGATGTCGGTGCGTTCGTTTTCCATAGAATAAGTCTCAGGACGCAAATAAATCAAAAAACACCGCCAATGCGGCAAATTAATTATCCGAATTTAGTCCAAAACTGGTCTACCAACTGTACCGCCTCGGGGCCTTCTTCCTTGGCCAGGGATTTGGCCGTTTCCGCCGAAGCCCGGGCGCCGGTGCGATCTCCCAATTGCAACTGGATTTCCGCCAGATAGATAAAAGCGGAAGCAGAAGGATTTTTTTCTGCGATCAGCCGGGCAAGTTCTGCAGCGGAACTCAGCGCCTCTTTGTTGGCAGCGTGTTTTTTAATAATCGGCGCAACGATTTGAGCAAGCAGCGAAACCGGTTCTGACCCTGCATTTTTGGCATATTGGCTTAATGCCTTCAAATAGGCTTTCTCGTCGCGCTGCATGACCGCTTCCTCCATGGCAATAAAGAAGCCGAAAGCCTTTGCCCGGTCGGGAAGGTGGGCCTTCATTTTTTCTTTTGCGTCCTCCACCAACTCGTCGGAATGCATGGTCAACCCTTTTAGAGCCGTTTTAAGGCAGGCATTAAAAATCCTCGACGCGATCTGGTCTGCTGAATACAGCGCGGCCAACTCCTTTTGGTACTGGACGAGGAGGTCAAAGACTCTGGAATCGGCTTCCAGGGCGGCCTCGTAGATGATCTTGAGGTTGATCTCGCTAGTGAAATCCGAAACGCTCCTCAGGTAGTCGTTGACGATGCGCAGGCTGGGCTTCCCCGAGCGGTTCAGGCTTCGAATATAGTTGTAGATCAAGCTGGGCGCCCGGTTACCTTTATTATAGGCTTCTTCATACCCCTTGCTTCGGTCGATCGATTCCAGCACCGCTTTCCCAATAGCGAAGAAACCGTCTGCCCGCTGCGCTCCGATGACCTTTTTCAATACCGACCCGTCGAAATCAATAAAATACAGCGTAGGATACGCACTCACCGGATAGGCTTTTTGAAAGCGGAGCCCTTCCTCGCCTTCCATATCGATTTTGATACAGACATAGTTGGCGTTAAACAACGCGCCCACCTGGGGATCGGGAAAAACATTCTGAGCCATGACTTTGCATGGCCCGCACCAGGTGGTAAAGGCATCCACAAAAATGGGTTTTTCTTCCGCTTTTGCTTTCTCCAGCGCTTCTTCCCAGGCGCCATGAAAAAAGACAATCCCCTGCCCAAAGGCCAAGGTAGTTCCAGCGAGACACAGCCAGAGCGCAGCAATCATTTTTTTCATATCCTGCTCTATTTTTTACAAAATTAATGGGATTCCGACAACGGGCAACGGAAGATAGCGCCTCTTACCCGGGCAACGAGGAAAAAAACAACGAATTTCCACTATGGTAAAAAACGCATCCATTCCATTCTTATTTAAACCTTTCCCCAAAACCAGAGTCCATTCAGGAAATCCAATCGTTATGGAGACCATTAAACATCTATACTGGAGGGCGGGGTTTGGACTAAGCCCTGCTGAATGGGCAGAAAAAAAACCTATGCCTTTGCGCAAAGCGGTTGACGAACTGTTCTCCCAGGCCCGTAAACCCACGCTGCTTCCGGTCCCGGAACTGGATCTCCCTTCCGAACCCCGAATGCTCGACAGGGAGCAAATCCAGGAACGCCAGCGCATGGAACGCCAGCGCGTACTGGAATCCAATTTTTCCTGGCTCCAGCGCATGGCCAATCCTCAAGAACCCGCACTGCTTGAGCGAATGACCCTATTCTGGCACGGCCATTTTGCTTGCGACATAGACAACTCGGTGCTCGCAGCTCAATACCTGAATACGCTTCGGTCTCACGCGCTGGGAAAATTCCGCGACCTTGTCGTTGCTATTGCCCGGGAGCCTGCGATGATCCGGTATCTGAACAACCAGCAGAACCGGAAAGATCAACCTAACGAAAATTTTGCCCGCGAATTGCTGGAACTGTTCACCATTGGACGGGGAAATTATACCGAAACCGATATCAAAGAAGGCGCCCGGGCCTTCACGGGCTGGTCGAGTACCCTGAGGGGAGAATATATCTTCCGGCCAGGGCAGCACGATTACGACCGGAAAACCTTTTTTGGAAAAACAGGCAACTTTGACGGAACGGACATCATTGATCTAATCCTCGAGCGAAAGGAAACCGCCCTGTTTATTGTAAAAAAGATTTACCGCTATTTTGTGAATGAAACCGGTCCTGAGGAGCGTATCCATGCGCTGGCTCAGGAGTTCTATGCCTCCGGCTACGATATTAGCCGCCTGATGCAGACCATTTTCGGGAGCGACTGGTTCTATTTGCCGGAGAACATGGGCAACAAGATCAAATCTCCTGTAGAATTATTGGCTGGAATGATCCGGAGTCTCGGGTTGCAGTTTGAGGACGGGTTAGGCGCCGTATTTATTCAGCGGGCGCTTGGCCAGGTTTTATTTCATCCGCCCAATGTAGCCGGATGGCCAGGGGGAAAGTCCTGGATCGATAATTCTACGCTAATGACCCGGCTCAATTTGCCAACGATCTTTCTGGCTAGTGCGGAAGCAAATCTTAGGCCGAAGGACGACCTTACGGTAAAGGAACGTAGCGCCGGTTTGCGCAGGCTTAAGGCTACTTACGATCTGCAGCCATTTAGCCGGTTAATCCGCCAAAACGACCCGGAGGCAGCGCTGAATTCGCTTCGGGAATACCTACTTCAAAAAGAAAGCGCGGTCGACAATGCGACCATCCGGCAATACATCCAGGCTACCGAACCAGGCGCATTTCTGGCCCAATCCATCATGCGGATCATGTCCTTGCCGGAATATCAAATGTGTTAGGCAAAAAGGATCGCTATTTTTTCACCCTTGGCTCTTAATCTTTTCCATATGCGCAGAAGAGAATTTCTCAGGCAAAGCGGGCTGGCGTCCACCGCGTTATTTGTTCCAGCCTTTTTAAATCAGCTCCAATTCGGCAAGTTGCAGCAGCGGCGCAGCGGCAAAATCCTGATCGTCATCCAGCTCTCCGGGGGCAATGACGGCCTGAATACCATCGTGCCCTATCGAAACGACCTGTACTATAAATTCCGGCCTTCGCTCGGGATTCCCCCGGAGCAAGTCCTTAAAGTAGACGCAGACCAGGGGTTCAACCCAGCGCTCGAATCCCTGCGTAGCCTCTACGACGATGGATTAGTTACGGTCCTCAACAGCGTTGGGTACCCCAACCCCGACCGTTCCCATTTCCGGTCCATGGACATCTGGCATTCAGCGAGTTCCAGCCAGGAATATTGGAACACCGGGTGGTTGGGCAGGTATCTGGACAGCAACTGCGCCGGTTGCGCTACCCCCTACCACGCCATTGAACTCGACGACTACCTCAGTCTGGCTCTAAAGGGCGCGCAACGAACAGGGTTTGCGATGAGCGAACCCGCGCAGCTCAAACGAACCACTGAAAACCGGTTTCTGAAAGCGATCGGGCAACAGCATCCCGCCTCAGAGGACCACGACCATGTCGCGTATCTCTACAAGACGATGGCCAGCACGCAATCGTCCGCCAACTACTTGTTTGAGCAATCCAAGGTGTACGCTTCTTCCGTCGCCTACCCACAGACGCCCTTTGGCCGCGATCTGAAAACCGTCGCCGAACTCATCACTGCAGATACCGATACCAAGATTTACTATGTTAGTCTAACCGGATTTGATACGCACGCTAACCAAAAAGTCCAGCAGGAGCGCCTGCTCAAGCAATATGCCGACGGGGTGAATGCGCTGGTAACGGATCTAAAACAACAAGGTCTTCTTCAGGACACCCTGATCCTGACTTTTTCCGAGTTCGGGCGAAGGGTGAGCCAGAACGCAAGCAATGGGACGGATCATGGAACGGCGAACAACCTGTTCCTTATCGGTGGAAGCCTGAAAAAACCTGGATTTTTCAACGAAGCGCCCGATCTGACCACCCTGGATGAAGAAGACCTGATTTACAAACTGGATTTCCGGAGCGTGTACTCCACCGTGCTCAAGCAATGGCTGCAAGCGGATGTTCCGGATATTCTCGGATCGGATTTTCCGGCCCTGGCTTTATTGGGGTAGGGAAAGTCAAAAAAATGGGACCGAAGAAGGGACGCGGTCAGCGCATGCTCACCGCTAGTTTCGGCTTCATGCAAAGGGTTTCCAGCTCTACCAGGCTGCCTCGGAAGACGTTGAAGTCGACATTGCCGGTAATCCCGGGGAGCCTTCCCGTGTCGCGGTGTTGCCAGAACGTCCATTTCCGGCCATCTGCCAGGCGCGGGCCTCTTGAGTTATACCGGGCAATCCAGAGTGGGTAAGAGGAAAAGTATCCAGCGAGGTTGGTGTTGTAAAATTTTTGATTGGTGTAGATAATGGGTTTTACCCCGTAGGCAATTTCCGCCATAAATAACCATGTTTGCATTCGAGCCAGTACTTCGGGCTTGGTGAGCCCATCCAAAACCTCCACATCGAGTACGGGAGGAAGATCGCCCTCTTCCATAGGAACATTGCGAATGAAATTCAGGGCTTGCTCCTCTGCGGGTACAGATGCCCGGAAGAAATGGTAGGCGCCCCTACGAATGCCATGCGCTTGAATGGCCTCCCAATTGCGGGCAAACAACGAGTCGGACAGGTGGTTGCCTTCCGTTGCTTTGACAAAAACAAAATCAATATCTTGCTTGAAGACTTCCTCCCATTGAATGGCCGATTGGTAATGGGAGACATCAATGCCCCTGACGCCGAACCGGTGCAAGCGCACCGACAGCCAGTCGCAAGAATATGCGGCTACCAGTAAGAATACCCCAAGGAGCGTAATATGTTTCACGGAATTAACGATCTTTCCTTTCTTGTTCAGCGTACGGTAATTAAACAAATATCGCAGAAAAAATAATACTGCAAAATATTTTTTGCCGTATTTAGTATTTTATCCCAGGTAATTATATCGGAATGTCCTTAGACCGACCAAGGCAGCCTGCCAAATTAATCACTTAATCGACCCAGCCATGCAGTTGCGGCAGTTGTTTTTGCAGCATGTTGCCCAGACGAGTCCGTTCCCCTTGATGATGGAAATCGAACGGGCAGAAGGCGTTTGGCTTTACAACCGGGAGGGAAAAGCCATTATGGATTTGATCTCCGGAATCAGCGTGAGCGGTCTTGGGCATCGGCATCCAAGCGTAGTTGAGGCTGTCAAAGCGCAGGTAGACAAATACATGCACACGCTGGTATACGGGGAATTTGTACTGGAACCTCAGGTCCAACTAGCAACCCTGCTGGCCCAACAACTCCCATCCTCTCTGAATCGGGTGTATTTTGTCAATTCAGGATCAGAAGCGACGGAAGGAGCTATGAAAGTGGCCAAGCGTTTTACCGGGCGGGCGGAGCTCATTTCCTGCAAATACGCCTACCATGGCAGCACGCAGGGCGCAGCCAGCCTGATGTGGCCGGCTACCTTCACCCAAGCCTTTCACCCCTTGCTTCCGGGCATCCGGCATATAGAATTTAATGATTTTGGAGATCTGGAATACATCTCCGAAAAAACAGCCGCCGTGATCGTGGAAACCGTTCAGGGAGAATGGGGCGTTCGAAAACCTGCACCCGGATACCTGGAGGCCCTTCGGCGCCGCTGCGATGCAACAGGCGCCCTGCTTATCCTGGATGAAGTACAGACTGGCTTTGGGCGAACGGGGGCTCTGTTCGCCTTCCAATCCTATGGCATCATTCCGGATGTGCTTCTGCTAGCCAAGGGGATGGGGGGAGGAATGCCCATCGGCGCTTTCATTTCCTCTGAGGCCATAATGAACTCCCTTACCGAGAATCCGATGCTGGGGCATATCACTACCTTTGGCGGGCATCCTGTTTCTTGCGCCGCCGCCCTCGCTACCCTCCAGACGCTGCTGGAAACAGACCTGATCCGGCAAGTGGCGCCCAAAGAGGCTTTATTCCACCGGTTGCTCCGGCATGCAAAAATCAAAGAGTTTCGGAGTGCCGGCCTTTTAATGGCCCTGGAGTTGGAAAGCTTTGATCAAGTCCGGCAGGTAATCCATTTTTCGCTGAACCAGGGTTTGCTCATGGATTGGTTCTTATTCAACGACCGGGCATTGCGCATAGCGCCTCCGCTCATTATCACAGAAGAACAAATACAGTGGGCTGCCTCTGTCCTAATCGAAGCCCTCGATCAACTCGAATAGCCCCGGGATTAAAGCGCTTTCCGAAGACTGGCTTTGGGGATGTTCAGCTGATCGCGGTACTTGGCTACGGTACGGCGGGCAATAGTATATCCTTTTTCCTGGAGGACTTGAGTGAGGCGGTCGTCGGACAGCGGATGTCGTTTATCCTCCGCTCCGATCATATCCAACAGGATCTTCTTCACTTCCAATGTGGATACTTCTTCCCCTTCGGCCGTTTGGAGCCCTTCGGAAAAGAATTCCTTCAGGCGCTTGGTCCCGTATTCCGTCTGGACAAACTTGCTGTTCGCTACCCGGGAAACGGTGGAAACATCCAGTCCGGTCATTTCGGCGATATCATTCAGAATCATTGGCCGGATCCTCTTTTGATCCCCCGTCATAAAATACTCGTGCTGGTATTCCAGAATCGCGTACATGGTTTTGAACATCGTTTCGTGGCGCTGACGGATGGCATCGATAAACCACCGTGCGGATTCTATTTTCTGCTTGATAAACTGCATAGCCTCCCGGTCCTGGCGGGTTAATTTTTGCCGCTTACGCCGGTCGCTATACGACCGGTACATTTCCCTGAATTGCTGACTGATCTTGAGATCGGGGGCGTTTCGGGAATTTAAGGACAACTCCAACTCGCCCTCTCTGTTGATCAAGATAAAATCTGGGATAACATACTGGGAGGATTGCGAAGCCAAATCTCCCGTATACCCGCTTGCGGGTTTGGGGTTCAATCTAAGGATCTGCCCATTTGCGCGCTTCAAGGCCTGTTCGCTGATGCCCAGGATGCGCTGGAGTTTTTCATAATGCTTCTTCGAAAACGCATCGAAATGTTCGGCAATCAACTTTTGAGCCACCTGTAACGCCTGCAAATCTTCGTCATCCAAATCTTCTTCCGATTCCAGGCGGTTTTCCAGCTGGATCAGCAAACACTCCTGCAGATCCCTGGCGCCAACCCCAGGCGGATCCAAACGCTGAACGAGTTTTAGGACCTCCAGAATCTCCTCCTCGGTCACCTCGATACTTTTAGAAAAAAGCAGGTCGTCGCACAAAGCATCAGGGCTCCGCCGGAGGTAGCCGTCGTCATCGATACTACCTACGAGTTGAAGGGCAATTTCGTAGTGGGTTTCCTTGGCAAACGTCAGCATGCCAAGCTGTTGTTCAAGATACTCGTGGAAAGAATTTTCCGTTGCGACCGGGGATTGGCGTTCTTCCTCGTCGGGATTGGGGCCCTCTCCCCGGAGTTTATATCCATCATCCTCTTCGAGGTATTCCTGGACATAGTCTTCGAATTCAAAATTATTTTCTTCCCGGGGAATATCCAGTTCTACCTCTCCTGCGGATTCCTCGTCGTCTTCTTCCCGCAAACTGGAAAAGGGCTCCAGTTCGTCCAACGGTTCCGCATCTCCTTCTTCCAAAGCGGGGTTAATTTCCAGTTCTTCCTTTATGCGTTGCTCCAGAAGATAAGTAGGCACCTGCAACAGTTTCATCAACTGAATCTGTTGCGGGGAAAGTTTCTGAAGCTGCAGTTGTTTCTGGCCTAAACCCGTTCTCATTTTCTGGCTGTTCTCGGTGTCCGATTCAACCCTTGTTTTTCAGGGGTTACGTATTTATAACGAATTATTTTAATAAGAGTTTCAATATACATCAAAAATCGTTCCAATTTTAATATCTCCTTGCCAAACTCCCGTTTTACACTAAGAGCAGGAGGTGTTTTTATAAGATTTCCCGGGCATACCGGTCGTCCCGGGGAATTAATTTTTCCATATTCCGATGATTTCCTGTAATTTGAAATCCCGATTTATTCAAAAAAAAACGTTATGACCATCGCCAATAAGCTCCTCCTGCTTCGCCACCAAATGGAATTGCACCGATTGGATGCCTGTATTATTCCCTCCACCGACCCCCATCAAAGCGAATACCTGGCTGCGCACTGGAAGAGCAGGGAATGGCTCACCGGCTTCAGCGGCTCGGCCGGAACACTGGTCGTTCTGCCTTCCGAAGCCGGCTTATGGACGGACTCCCGCTATTTTCTCCAGGCAGAGTCCCAACTGGCAGGGACTCCGGTCCTGCTGAAAAAGCAGCAAGTGCCCCATGCGCCCGAGCATATTGAATGGATTTGCGCCTCGCTGCCGCCGGGGTCTCGGGTTGGCATAGACGGCAGTCTGTTTTCAGTTAGCCAGGTTCGTCATTTGGAACGCCGGTTCGCAGCTCATGGGATCGCGCTGGATTGGGAAACCGACGTCATCGCGCCCATTTGGGAGGACCGCCCAGGCTTGCCTCCCGATCCGGTATTCGAACACGATGTATATTATGCCGGTTTGGGAAGAAAGGAAAAGCTCCAGCAAATCCGGGATGCCTTAAAGCTTCCCCAGTCCGGTTTCCTGTGTACCGGACTCGACGACATTGCGTGGGCTCTGAACCTGCGCGGAAACGACGTCCAATGCAACCCCCTCTTTTTCTCCTTTCTATTTATTCAATCTACTTCCTCTATCCTGTATCTGGAGGAATCCAAACTCCCACCAGCCCTTAGAAAGACGCTGGAAAACGACGGCATCATCATTCGTTCCTATACTTCCATTGAATCCGACCTGGCGGCGTTGCCAGCTCAAACGACCGTATGCCTGGATCCCGGAAGCACGAGTATCCGCCTGTATTCCATCCTCCGGCATACGCACGTCGTCGAGGCCTCCGGCCCGATCAGGGATTTGAAAGCAGTGAAAAACCCGACGGAGGTTTTTCACATCCGGAATGCCATGCGCAAGGACGGTGTCGCTCTGCTCCGATTATTCCGGTGGCTGGACAACCAGCTCCAGCAAAAAGAATATGTCAC
Source organism: Haliscomenobacter sp. (assembly GCA_016713275.1). Taxonomy (GTDB): domain Bacteria; phylum Bacteroidota; class Bacteroidia; order Chitinophagales; family Saprospiraceae; genus JADJPL01. The sequence goes on along the minus strand of JADJPL010000001.1, from coordinate 499,983 downwards.
GGAATACCAATTAGCCATGCAATTGGCTGCCTTCCGTGCCTTGCAAGAGGGGTACCGGGGCGAAAGTTTTCCCGCCATTGTAGGCTATAAGTCCAATGGCGCCATCATCCATTACCGGCCCGAAGAATCCGCTTCGTCCACGATTCTGCCGGAAGGAATTTTGCTGTTGGACAGTGGAGGCCAATACCTCGACGGCACTACCGACATTACCCGGACTATAGCGCTCAGCCCTCCGGATGAAGCCCAAAAGGACCACTTCACGCTGGTGCTTAAAGGACATATCGCCTTGGCTACTGCTTGTTTTCCTGCCGGGACGGTCGGCATGCAGCTCGACACCCTTGCCCGGCTGCCGCTCTGGAAGCACGGCCTGAATTATGGCCACGGAACGGGCCATGGGGTTGGTTTCTTCCTGAGCGTACACGAAGCGCCTCAAGGGTTTGCTACAAACCCGACCACATCGAGGGGAACGACCGCTTTTTCGCCCGGGATGCTTACGTCGAACGAGCCCGGGTATTATTTGCCCGGGGCTTACGGAATCCGAACGGAAAATCTGGTTCTTTGCGTGCAGGCAGATGAGTTCAGCGCTGGGGATTTTCTCCGGTTTGAGTCGGTGAGTCTGTTCCCTATTGACCGTCAGCTCATCCGCGAAGCATGGTTAACTCCCGAAGAAAAGAACTGGTTAAACGATTACCACCAAAAGGTGTTTGATGAATTAGCTCCTTTACTGGAAGACGAGGAGCGCAGCTGGCTGCGCAACCGCTGCCTTCCTGTTTAAGCGAGCCCGTGCATCATCTATTGAAAATATACCGCGTACACGCATGGAAACTATTGCGGCAAAAAAAGATATCCGCACTTGTAGTCTGCCGGAACTGGAGGAAGCCTTCCGCGAGCTCGGAGAGCCTTCCTACCGGGCTAAACAAGCGTATTCCTGGCTTTGGCAAAAAGCGGCCCGATCGTTTGAGGATATGACCAATCTGTCCAAGCCTTTGCGCCTTATGTTGGAGGAGCGGTTCGTCATCCGAGGAATACAGCTGGACAAAACCCAGGTCAGCAGCGACGGAACGATCAAATCCAGGTTTCGCCTGCACGACTGGCACCTCATTGAATCGGTGCTTATCCCTGTGCCTGAAGAACAACGATACACGGTTTGCGTCTCCTGCCAGGTTGGTTGTAGCCTGACGTGCAAGTTTTGCGCTACCGGCCGAATGAAACGCGTGCGGAACCTCGATCCGGGCGAGATTTTTGATCAGGTGGTGCTTGTCAGTCAACAATCGGTAGAGACTTTTGGGCATCCCATTACCAATGTCGTATACATGGGAATGGGCGAGCCCCTGCTCGCTTACTCCAACGTCATGGAATCCATCGAGCGCCTGACGTCTCCTTCCGGGCTGAATATGTCTCCCAAACGGATTACCATCAGCACGGCAGGGATTGCCAAAATGATCGTCAAGCTGGCGGACGACGGGTGCAAAACCAACCTTGCACTTTCGCTTCATGCGGCCGACGATGCCAAGCGCAATGAGATCATGCCGATCAACGAGCAAAACAATCTGGAGGTACTCATGGATGCATTGGATTATTTCTATAAAACAACCAAAAACCGGATCAGCTACGAGTACATTGCCTTTGAAAAGTTCAACGACTCGCTCGCGGATGCCGCCAACCTGACCCGGTTGTGCCGCCGCTTTCCGGTGCGGGTCAACATTATTGAATACAATCCGATCGATGACGCGCCGTTTTCCAAATCGGAAGAAGACCGCATGAATGCCTTTGCCCTCTTTTAAGGGAGCGGCAGGTTATGGTCACGGTGAGAAGAAGCCGAGGCAAAGATATTGATGCAGCCTGCGGGCAATTGGCCAATAAAGGATAGGCCAATAAAAAAAGCACTCGCAAATGTCTTACATTCAACGAGTGCTTTTGCGCCTCAGGTACCCCGCAGTGCTGCGGGAGAACCTACGACCTACGGATTAATCCCGCATATCTGCGGGACCGCTCTAACCGGCTTCCCCCAACTCATCCGTCAATCCGGCTTTGAAGCCACGACACTGCGTCTTCTTTCTCCAGAAGCCATTCCACAAAATTTCGGCTTTTTCGCCCTTTAATATAACGCTCAGCCAGAATAGCCTCCCTCCGCGTATTGAATCCATACGCACGCCGTAGCTCCCAGGGCCTATACCGCGAAGTGTAAGAATGCTCCGAAAGCTCATTGTGATACCTCAACCGCAAAGCCACATCTCCGCTTTGGCCGATGTAATACCCATTTAGTTTTTTGGAAAATAGAATATATACATACCACATAAAAAGCACATTTAAATGTCTTACATTCAACGAGTGCTTTTGCGCCTCAGGTACCCCGCAGTGCTGCGGGAGAACCTACGACCTACGGATTAATCCCGCATATCTGCGGGACCGCTCTAACCGGCAGAAAAAGTATACCTATCAACCCCTCTTTCTTGCGATTAAGGAGAAAAAAATCATAAAAAAACACTCGCAAATGTCTTACATTCAACGAGTGCTTTTGCGCCTCAGGTACCCCGCAGTGCTGCGGGAGAACCTACGACCTACGGATTAATCCCGCATATCTGCGGGACCGCTCTAACCGGCAGAAAAAAGTATACCTATCAACCCCTCTTTCTTGCGATTAAGGAGAAAAAAATCATAAAAAAAACACTCGCAAATGTCTTACATTCAACGAGTGCTTTTGCGCCTCAGGTAGGGCTCGAACCTACGACCTACGGATTAACAGTCCGCCGCTCTAACCGGCTGAGCTACTGAGGCAAGACCGGTTTTATTTTCCTTCTTTTAAAAGGCGAGTGCAAAGTTATGCCCAAACAAAATAATGTGCAATATTTGCACTGGATTTTTTTAATTAAAATTCAATGAGCTTACTTACAGTCGGTACGGTGGCTTTCGACGATATCGAAACCCCTTTTGGCCGGGCGGAACGCATCATAGGCGGCGCCGCAACCTATATCTCTCTGGCCGCTTCCTATTTCCTTTCGGACATTCGTTTGGTTTCTGTTATTGGGGACGATTTCCCGCAGGAGTTGCTCTCGGATTTAGAGGCCCGGGGCGTCAATCTGGACGGGCTTCAGCGGAAGCCGGGAGAGAAGTCGTTTTTCTGGGCCGGCAAATACCGGGAAGACCTGAACATCCGCGACACCCTGGACACCCAACTCAACGTGCTGGCCAATTTTAATCCCGTCCTTCCGGAGCATTATAAACGGTCTGATTTCCTCATGCTGGGCAATCTGACGCCTATTGTTCAAATGCGGGTGATTGAGCAGATGGAACGCCGGCCCCAGGTGATTGCGCTAGACACGATGAACTTTTGGATGAACACAGCTATGGAGGGCCTTCGGGCGGTACTTAAACGGGTAGACCTGCTGATCATCAACGACGAAGAAGCGCGCCAGCTCTCCGGGGTTTATTCTCTGGTCAAAGCGGCAGAAATTATTCATCAGATGGGGCCGAAGTATTTGGTCATCAAAAAAGGCGAGCACGGCGCTTTCCTTTTCCAGGGAGAAAATATTTTTTACGCTCCCGCCCTTCCTTTAGCCGAAGTTTTCGATCCAACAGGGGCAGGCGATACCTTTGCCGGCGGATTCATGGGGTATTTGTCCAAAACGGGGGATTTGAGCTTTGACAATATGAAGCGGGCGGTCATTTACGGTTCGGCCATGGCGTCCTTCTGCGTGGAACGCTTCGGCATGGAGCGCCTGATGAACCTTTCCCAAGACGAGATCGGAGAGCGGGTAGGCCGCTTCGTGGAATTGGTCAAATTTCAAGTTGAATAGACGGGGAAGGAAGGGAAGCTACCCTTCATCTTCTTCAATGACGGCGGAGAGCCCCCTGTCGATAAGCGCGTCTTTTTTGGGTTGAAGTACGTTTTTGGGCGCCGTTTTCACGGTGGCTTTGCCTTTGAAATGGATGATCAGCGAAAGCTGCTCTGCCTGGGTTTCCGAATGGTCAAGCACTTCGATAAAGCACTGAATCACCCATTCAAAGGTGTTGTAATCATCGTTGAATACGATCAAACGGGCGTTTTTTCCAATTTCCTCATCCGACACGTCCTCTTCCAGTGCCACTTCTTCCCACTCCTTACTTGGATCAAAAGCCTTTGGTTTCATCTTTTCAAAGCGTGTTCAGCCTTTTAACAAAAATAGCCTTCGGTTTGGTTCTCCAACCCGAAAAAACAAATCGGCGCCCAACGAAGCTTAATTCAATGTTTGCAGGGTAGCCATCACGTTTTCGAAATTCGGAATCATACCTGCCGAATCCAGTACCTCGGCATAGCGAATTACCCCTTGCCCGTCAATGATGAAAGCAGCCCGCTTGGAAACGCCTTTCATTCCCATGACAAAATCTTCAAACAAAGAACCATAAGCTCTTGAAACTTCTTTGTTAAAGTCGGATAGGAGGGGAAAATTCAACCCCTGGTCCTGTTTAAATTTTGCCAGCGTAAAAGGAGAGTCGACTGAAACAGCAACTACTTCTGCATTGACGGCCGTATAGGCGCCAAGGTTATCCCGCATGGAGCAAAGCTCCTGGGTACATACACTGGTAAAAGCCATTGGAAAAAACAACAACACAACATTTTTTCCCGAATAATCACTCAGAGACACCTCTTGCTTGGTGTCGGAAAATAATGTGAATTCGGGGGCTTTGTCACCTGTTTTCAACATGCGTCTTTTGCGTTAAACGTTGGGTTAATAAAACGATTCCTACCTTAGAGAACGCAAACAGTCACCAAGGCGTTAAGACGTAATTAAGGACAAAATTAGGAAATAGTTCACAGGAAGAGGGAGCTATAGCGCCATTTCCTTCCGCCTGGTCAAGAAAAAAAGAGCCATCTCCGAGTTTTGGAGATGGCTCTTTTGCCCCTGAGGCTGCCTAAAGGCAAGTTAAGCATTTTGAGGCTCCTCTTCCTGGTGGGCTTCCGATCCCTGGCCCTCCTCCCCCTCAGAGGAAAGGTCTTCCGGTTCATCCTCCGGTTGGGTTGGATAGTGCATTACTTCCTCGTGCTCTTTGTAAGGTCTTGGACCTATCAGGCGTTCGATATCTGATTTGTGGAGTACTTCTTTATCGAGTAGCGTGTGGGCAATGATTTCCAGTTCTTCCCTTCGTTCCTTCAACAGCGCCTTAGCCCGGTCGAATTGTTCCTTTAGCATATTGCGGACTTCCGAATCGATCATAGAAGCCGTTTCATCTGAAAACGGTTTATGGAAGGCTTCATTGGACATGCCATAGAAGGAGACTTGGCCTACCTTTTCATTCATGCCGAAAACGGAAATCATGCTGTAGGCCATTTTGGTTACCTGGTCCAAATCATTTTGGGCGCCGGTGGATATTTTATCAAAAATAATACTTTCGGCTGCACGGCCTCCGAACGTCATGCAGATCCGATCCAGCAAGGCCTCGGTACGCGTGATGTATTCTTCCTTGGGAAGGTATTGGGCGTATCCAAGGGTACCGACTCCTCTGGGCACGATGGTCACTTTCACCAAAGGCGAAGCATGCTCGAGATACCAGCCGCAAACGGCATGCCCAGCTTCGTGGTAGGCAATAATTTTCTTCTCTTCCGGAGAGATGAGCTTATTTTTTTTCTCGAGGCCTCCAATAACCCGGTCGAGCGCGGAGTTAAAATCCTCCATATCCACCTCTTTCTTGTTGCGCCGGGCGGCGATGAGGGCAGCTTCGTTGCAAACGTTGGCAATGTCGGCCCCGGCAAAGCCTGGCGTCATCTCTGCCAAAGCGAAAGGCACGATGCTTTTGGATTTTTTAATATTATTCAGGTGGACGTTAAAGATGGCTTCTCTGCCTTTGAGATCCGGGCGGTCGATTCCGATCTGGCGGTCGAAGCGGCCGGGGCGAAGCAATGCGGTATCCAATACATCGGGGCGGTTGGTAGCCGCCATGAGAATCACCCCTTTATCGGTAGAAAACCCATCCATTTCCACCAAAAGCTGGTTGAGTGTGTTCTCCCGTTCATCATTTCCCCCCTGAAAGCTATTCCGGCCCCTGGCCCTTCCGATGGCGTCAATTTCGTCGATAAACACAATGCATGGCGCCTTCTCTCGGGCTTGTTTGAATAAATCCCGGACCCGGGATGCTCCGACCCCGACGAACATCTCCACAAAATCCGAACCGGAAATGGAAAAGAACGGCACCCCTGCTTCCCCTGCTACGGCTTTGGCAAGAAGCGTCTTGCCGGTACCCGGAGGGCCAACCAGAAGTACGCCTTTAGGAATTTTCCCTCCTAAAGCCGTATATTTTTTGGGGTTCTTCAAAAAATCGACCACCTCGACTACTTCTTCCTTGGCTTCATCCAGGCCGGCAACATCGGCGAAGGTAATATTGACTTTGCTGTTTTGGTCGAACAAGGTCGCTTTGGACTTCCCAATATTAAAAATCTGAGCTCCCGGTCCCCCAGCCCCTCCGCCAACCCGGCGCATAATGAAGATCCAGATGACGGCAATCAGTAAAAAGGGGACGACCCAACTCAAAAGCAGGGGCCAAATATTGGTTTTGGTATCAAAATCGGGGTAGAGGATTTCCCTTCACCCCCGCTTCTTTTGCTGGCGTTCCATGAACTCCGTAAACATCTGGACATCCCCGATCTCGAGGTAGAAGTGGAAGCGTTCGCCGCCAAAGTTGGTTTTGGCAGCGTCTTCGTAGTTTTTAAGCGCTTCTTTTTTTAAGGTAGATATATGCTTTGTCTTTGTTGACGACCACCACCTTTTCGACAGCGCGGGCCTGGAGCATCTCCCCAAGCTGGCTTAACGTCAGCGCTTGCTGGCTTGCGCCCATCAACGCGACGATCTGCATCCCTATGATAACCAAAGCGATAACCCCATATATCCAAAAGGAGTTGAAACGGGGAGAATTGGTATTTGGGGTGTTCTCGTTTTTCTTGTTGTTTTCCATTAAAGCCTTCTTTTACAAAAATCGTGCGATCCGCTCCACGCCATGCATTTCTGGTATAACGCACGGAAAGCCCAAACGTTGACCGTTTTCGATAAAACGGCGGGTTAATCCTACAAACTGTCGTATTGGGTAACTGAGGCGTCGCTCCAAAGGTCTTCCAACTCATAGAAGGTTCTCGTTTCCGGATGGAAAACATGCACGACCGTATTGAAGTAGTCAATACAGACCCAAAGCGCGCTTTTTGTCCCTTCTATATGGTTGGGAGAAACCCCGAACTCTTCCCTTAAACGCTTGTGAATATTATCGGCAATTGCTTTGACCTGAGTAGTAGATGTGCCTTCGCAAATAATGAAGAAATCAGCCGGGCCATCGCCCAGGCGCCGCAAGTCCAATTTGACGATATTCTTTCCTTTGATATCCTGAATACTGTCTACGATGAGGTCGTTCATCGCCTCCAGAGCTGGCTTGCGCTTAAGAATCCTTGCTTGTGTACTCAAACCCTGATCAATTAATTTTGTAATATTACTTATTGATTCTGTGTTCAATTTCGGTTACCTCCTAATTCTTTACAAAGTACAAAAAAATCCATTGCAAAATAGGAACACCCTTTTTCTAGGAAAGGTTCTCCTTCAGTTTTCAGACCTCCCTTCAACCAATGAATATGCTGCGGAACTTCTAGCAAAAAGCAAACCAACCGAAGGAACTGTCATTTCGGCTCATTATCAGTCTGCCGGGCGCGGCCAAATTGGCAGCTCCTGGGAGAGCGCGCCCGGGGAAAACCTTACGATCAGTATCCTTTTGTATCCGGTTTTTTTGGAGGCAACCCGCCAATTCCAACTCAACAAAGCGATTGCGCTGGGAGTCAGGGATTTTTTAGCCGCGTACATCCCGCATGCGCCGGTTTATGTCAAATGGCCCAACGATCTGTATATCCATTCCAAGAAGGCTGGCGGAATTCTCATACAGAACGCGCTCCAAAAAAACACGCTCCAATCCGCTATCATTGGCATTGGGTTGAACATCAACCAGGCAACATTTTCGGAGGCAGCTCCCTATGCTACGTCATTATTCCTGGAAACCGGCCAGGTTTTTGATTTATCCTTCCTGCTGCATGAACTATGCTATTTTCTTGAAGTTCGGTATTTAGCGCTTAAACAGGGATCCGAAGAAAGGCTTAACCAGGATTACCTGAGCCATTTGTACCGCTTTGAAGAACCCTCCTATTTCCAAAGGGCTTCCGGAGAAGTATTTTTGGGAAAAATCTGCGGTATTTCAGACATTGGAAAACTCCAGATCGATCAAGCCGGAGCTATGGAGGAATTTGGCTTAAAAGAAGTATCCTTTGTGAATGTCCAATAAGTAAAAACAACCGATGCAAGTTTCTATTCTTACGATTGGCGACGAGATCCTGATTGGTCAGGTGGTTGATACCAATTCCGCGTGGATGGGCCAACAGTTAAATCTGATCGGAATGCAGGTTGGGCGCATTATTTCCGTAGGAGACACCCTGGAGGCGATTCACCGGGGCCTGGAGATGGCGCTGGAGGACGCCAGCGTGGTGCTGATAACCGGAGGGCTGGGGCCAACCAAAGACGATATCACTAAAAAGGCCCTGGCTGTTTTTTTTGGCGTAGAGTTGGTTTTTCACGAACCTACATTCCAACGAATCGGCCTTATTTTGGAAAAGTTTAACCGCCCGGTTACCGAAGCGCACCGGCTTCAGGCCTTCTTGCCCGCCAATGCCCAGGTGCTACCGAACAAAATGGGTACTGCTCCCGGAATGTGGATGGAATGGGGCGCCAAAACCCTTATTTCCATGCCTGGTGTGCCGTTCGAAATGAAATACCTCATGGAATACGAGGCGCTCCCAAAACTGCGGGCCAAATACCCGGGCACTCCCATTGGGCACCGAACCCTTTTGACTGTTGGGGAGGGAGAATCGACCATCGCCGCCCGGTTAAGTACCTGGGAGGACGAACTCCCCGATGGCCTCAAACTGGCTTATCTTCCGTCTTTGGGCCAGGTAAGGCTCCGGCTAACCGGAACGGGCCCGAATGCACAGGCATTAAACGCCCTGCTCGATCAAAAAGCCGGTGAACTTGCCTCTTTTGTTCCGGATTGTCTTTATGGGACCGAATTGGATCAATTGGAGACGGCTATCGGCCGGATGCTTAACGCAAGAAGTTTGTACTTGGCGACTGCCGAAAGTTGCACCGGTGGGTATATCTCCCATCTGATCACCTCTATTCCGGGGTCTTCCGCTTATTTTACCGGAGGCGTGGTTGCGTATTCCAACCAGATAAAAACAGGCCAACTGGGGGTTCGGGAAGAAACCCTGAATCAGTTTGGCGCCGTCAGCGAACAAACCGTCCGCGAAATGGCCGCGGGCATATTGGAGCGTTTCCCTGCGCACCTCGCCCTGGCCATTTCCGGCATTGCCGGACCGGATGGGGGAACGCCGCAAAAGCCCGTTGGAACGATCTGGATCGCGGTTGGAGACAAGCAACGAATACAGGCAGAGCAAATCCATGCCGGGAAAGACCGGATTAAAAACATCCAGTTTAGTAGTGTGATGGCCCTCAATACCCTGCGGAAATTTATCCTGGAACATTATCCATTGGCAGGAGCAGAGCCTGGGGTGGGTTCGTCTGCTTCCTGAGGGGATAAGTCGGAGCCAAAATTGCAATAGCCCTCAATTTGGTGTAAATTTGTGGGATATTGTTTCCTAACCACATCGAACCAAATCGCATCAAACACCTTATTTATGGCTCAGTTTGAACTCGTTATGCCCAAAATGGGCGAAAGCATTATGGAGGCCACTATCCTCCGGTGGGTCAAAAATGTGGGCGACTTCGTTGAAATGGACGAAACCATCGTTGAAATTGCTACAGATAAGGTAGATTCGGAAGTTCCCTCCCCGGTTAGTGGAAGGATTGTTGATTTGCGGTTCCAGGTCAATGACACGGTGGAGGTAGGCAAGGTCATTGCGCTGATTGCCACGGAGGCAGAGGCGGCATCCGAGCCTTTTATGGCGCCTCAACCGGAAGCATCCCGAAATGGTTCCCCGAAAAATGAGCCGGCTTTAGCTCATATAGAATCTTCCCAAGCTTCGGCCCCTTCCATTCCTGCCGGTTCCGGCGCCCGGTTTTACTCCCCCCTTGTCCGAAATATTGCACAGCAGGAAAATATCAGCCTGAACGAATTGGAGCAGATGCCCGGAACAGGGGCACAAGGCCGGGTTACGAAAAAAGACATCCTTGCCTACGTTGCCAACCGGCAACCTTCATCGCCTTCCGGAGCAGCTGCTGCCCCGCAGATCGTGGAAAAGCCTGCCGTTAAACCGCCTGCTCCATCAGCTTTTACCTCTTCCGATGGCCAGGTGGAGCTCATTGAGATGGACCGGATGCGGCGCCTGATTGCCGACCACATGGTCATGTCCAAGCAGACCTCCCCGCATGTGACTTCTTTCGTCGAAGTAGATGTCACCGAAATAGTCCAATGGAGAGAACGGGTTAAAGATTCCTTTCAGAAGCAATACGGGGAAAAGATCACTTTTACTCCGATTTTTATCGAAGCCATTGCCCGGGCCATCCGCGATTTCCCTTTGGTCAACGTGTCGGTGGATGGCAATACGATCATCGTAAAAAAAGACATCCACATCGGCATGGCGACTGCCCTCCCTTCCGGTAACCTCATCGTGCCGGTAATCCGGAATGCGGACCTGTTGAATTTAGCGGGCCTGGCCAAAACGGTCAACGATTTGGCGAATCGCGCCAGGGTGAATCAACTCCGGCCCGACGAGGTCCAGGGGGGTACTTTTACGCTGACTAATGTGGGTACTTTTGGAAACGTAATGGGCACACCCATCATCAATCAGCCCTAAGTAGCCATTTTGGCAGCCGGCGCCATACGGAAGAAACCGGCTGTCGTGGAAACAGCGTTCGGAGATCTGATCGCTGTGCGCCACCTGATGTTCCTATCCCTTTCCTATGACCACCGGGTGGTTGACGGAGCCCTGGGAGGCTCCTTCCTGCGCAGAGTGGGAGACTACCTCGAGGCATTTGATCCGAATCGCCCGGTTTAACCGGTTTCGAAGCTATCTGGATTTTTTTTATTCTTTTGAGATCATCTACCTCCCGGTAATTCGTTCTCTTTTTATGAATCCTCCAAATCCAAGGGTATGCGGATCTCCTATGCTTTGTTTTCGATGATATTTCTTTTTTCCGTTGTGCTCGTTCGCGGGCAAGAGACACTGGTTGATAAAAAACGGCAGGCCAAAGAGTTTTTTATCAACGCCCATTTCCAGGATGCGTATAATGTTCTGCAGACTGCGCAGAAAAATCACCTGGAAGATAAGGAATCCAATTTCCTGATGGCCCTATCGCTTTATCACCTAAACCGGCTGAACGAAGCCGAAACGATTCTGCTCGGTCTGCTTTCCGACCGATCCCCTTATGCGGAAACGTGGCTATACCTTGGCCGGATATTCCAAGACCGGAACGAATTCCTTAAAGCAACCGATTATTATAAAGCATTTCTGAAGACGTTATCTTCCGACGATCCCAACCGGAATGTGATTCGGGACGAGATCCGGAGGTGTTCCAACGGGCTTCAATGGCAGTTCAGAGCGCCTATGGCCATTGTCGAAAACCTGGGGCCTCAAATCAATACCCCATATGACGAATTTGGCCCTTTGACTAGCCCGAATGCAGTAGACCGGCTTTATTTTTCCTCCGCCCGCCCGGGCTGTTCCGGAGGACAGCGGAACAGGTACGGGGCGCAGGATGATGTTTTTGGGCGGTTTACCTGTGATATTTTCTCGGCCCAACTGGTTAGCGGGCAATGGAAAAACCCTGTGGGGATGAGTTATCTGATCAATACGCCCAAACACGAAATCGCCCTGGACTTTGCCCCTTCCGGACGGGCCATGTACTATTTTAAGGGCTCCCAATTCTCAGAAGGGCAGATCTTTGTAGATACATTCCGGTCTGGCGGAAACAACGTGCTTAGCACCGACCCGCTTTTGAGCCCCCTGGATGCCGTCGCGGGCATGAGCGCGCCTCATTTTGTCAACGACACCCTGATTTTGTTTCCGAGTTCCCGGCCTGGCGGGTACGGCGGGTTGGATCTTTACCGTACGGTGTTCCGAAACGGCCGGTGGACGGCGCCCCAAACCCTGGGCCCTGAGATCAACAGCGCTTTTGACGAAACGACCCCTTTTCTGGCCCGCGACGGGAAATCCATTTATTATAGCTCCAACAACCCCAACCTGAGTATAGGGGGGTTCGATATCCTCAAATCGGTTTTCAACACCCATGCAGGGAAATGGTCCACCTCAGCCAACCTGGGCATTCCCATTAATTCTTCCCGGGACGAAACGCATTTCAGGTTATCCCGCGACGGATATACCGCCTTTTTTGCGTCGTCCCGAAAAGATGGGTTAGGCGAACGCGATCTTTATGCCGCCTATTTCTTTGACTTTTTGCCCGAGATGAGCACCTTAGCCGAAGTAAGCCCCACTGGATCTTCGTCGCCCACCGGTCCTTCCGCTGTTCGCGGGGGGAACTCGTCTGTGCTAACCATTCAGCCCTTGTTTTTCGATAAGGAGGAAGAAGCGTTATCCTCAAACACGACGGGCCAATTGGATGTGATCGCGCAAATGCTCCTGCAAAACCCCAAACTTCAACTGGTCCTTACAGGGTATTCCCAGGTCGAACTGGCGGTGTCTTCCAGGCTTTTCGCCGGCGTCAAAGCGGCGAAAGTCATCGCGGATTACCTCTTAAAAAGAGGCGTTTCCCCTTCTTCGCTCCGCGTTCGGGGCGCGCTAAGTCCGGATATGGAAACCGCGCTGAAAGGAGTGGACCTCCGCCTGATTCCGCCGCCGGGAAGTAAAGATCCCGAACCCTCTTATGGTCCGTCGATCGGCAGCGCTCCGGCGACTTCATTTTATAGCAAATTAACTTACCGGCTATTAATCGCCGAATCCAGCGTCATTTATCGCGGCGCCTTGCTCGCTCAACTTGAAAATCCCATTACAGAATTGAAATCCCTTCCGGAAGGGAATTATCTTTATCTGGCTGGGAATTTCAACACCTATGCGGAAGCGAAAGCAGCGCAGGCTAAGTTCGGCCCTTCTGCCGGATTTGCCGTTCAGGTTATTCCATTCGCCCGGGAGCGATCGCTAAAAAAAGAAGACGCCTACGCCTATACGACACAATATCCGGACTTAGTCCAATTTTTGAATGATAAATAAACCCGAATTACATGTATAAATTACTGGCTTTTTGCCTCTATGCAGGAAGCGCGTTACTCCTTTCCCACTGCGGAAACGTCAACCCTCCAGCTCCGAAAATCCTCCAGAATACGGACCCCAAACAGTCCGACCTGGATAAGATCAAGCTTCCTGCCGGGTTTAAGATCGAAACCTATGCCCTGGATGTTCCCAATGCCCGGTCGATGTGCCTGTCTCCTGGCGGAACCTTATTCGTCGGGACCCGGGGAAAAGGGGATGTGTACGCGCTCAAAGATACCGACGGCGACTTTAAAGCGGACAAGTTCTATATTTTAGCCAAAGGGTTAAACATGCCCAACGGGGTTGCCTTCCGGGATGGGGCGCTTTATGTTGCCGAGGTGAGCAGGATACTCCGTTTTGACCAGATCGAAAGCCGGCTCGAAAACCCGCCGGCGCCGGTGGTAGTTTACGACCAATTCCCCACCGAAACCCACCATGGCTGGAAATACATTGCCTTTGGGCCCGACGGCAAGCTATACGTCCCAGTTGGGGCGCCGTGCAACATTTGCGAACCCGAAAAGGAAATCTACGCCTCTATTACGCGGATGAATCCGGACGGTACGGGGCTGGAAGTTGTCCAGAAGGGCATTCGCAACACCGTTGGGTTTACCTGGCACCCTTCTACAAAAGAATTGTGGTTCACGGATAACGGGCGAGACTGGATGGGAGACGATCTGCCTGCGTGCGAATTAAACCGGGCGCCAAAAGACGGCATGCATTTTGGGTATCCCTATTGCCATCAGGGGGACCTTGCCGACCCGGAGTTTGGGGCCAAGTTTCCTTGCAGCGATTTCACTCCTCCTGTTCAAAAGTTAGGGCCCCACACCGCCCCGCTGGGCCTTGAATTTTATACCGGAACGCAGTTTCCCGAAGCGTACCGCAATCAGGTCTTTATCGCTGAGCATGGTTCATGGAACCGATCCAAAAAAATTGGTTATCAGATTTCCCTGGTAACGCTGGACGCCCAATTCAAGCCCATCAAATACGAAGCGTTTGCCAGTGGATGGCTGGATACCCAAAAGGATGAAGTCTGGGGCAGACCGGTGGATATCGAGCATTTACCCGATGGGTCTATTCTGGTGTCCGATGACTTTGCGGATGCGATCTATCGGATTTCCTACAAGAACTAATGGGCTCTATTTGGGTTTGACCCCAGAATGTCCTGGAGGCGCCGAATACTTTCCCTGTTATCCGGATCATCTAACGCTTCCCGGACAACGGCTTTCTCCTTTGCTGTGATGTGGAAGGAAATGGATGCCATGACCTTGTTGTCTCGGCCGGGGTGATACATAAACCGTACGAAATCAAATGATTCGTCGCCAAGGATATCGTATACAAACCCCAGCGAATTATCCTGCTCGAACTCTTGCAGGCTGAGTATTTGCCCCACGATCTCAAAAGGGTTGAGCAGTGAAGACAGAATTCCTTTGTTCTTACTGGTAGGGATTTTTTCGATTTTCTCCGAACTGCTGATTTGGACCAGCACTACCCCACTGGTATTGGCCTTGATCCAGTTCTGAAACACCTGAATAAACCGGGTTGCCGAAAGCATACCGTAGTTATCCCGAAATCCGGCATCCATGACTTCAATGGCAGGGTTGCTGGGCAAGTGAACGCTGGGAAGAATATACGGATACGAAGCGTTCATTCTCAAAGCGGATAAAAACCGAAGGCTGTCCGCCTTTTGCTTTTGAAAAACCAAACCAAAATCAACTGCATCTACTTCTACGGTACCCTTTTGATAGACGCCAATCGGCGCCACCATCATAAAGGAAACACCTTGCGGGGAAATAACCAGGCGCCGGACATCATTGACGATCGAAGGCGTGAGGTAGATCATAGGGACCAGGGCTTCCTTTTCCGGAATCCGGTAATCCGAAAGCGTTTTGTCCATTAGAAAATCGGTATTCTCATTGAGTTGCCGTTCAAAGGCATAGCCACGGTCTTTGCGGTAGGTTTGTCCCCGCGTCTTGAAATTGGCCCAAGGCATAATCAGGTCGTTAGTCACCAGCGTAAACGCAACGGGGTTGAGCAGGTCTTTGGTAATGCGTTCCTGGTGTTGGATACCGTACAAGTCTACTGCTTCTCCCTGGTTTTGCCGAAGCAATAACTCCCGCAAATACGCCATTCCGATCATGCCCCCGGATGCCCCCGTGATCAACACCGTATGATTAAGCAGCGAACCATTCAGTAAACTGTCTACCTGCTGAACGACCTGCATTGTCCACAAGGCGGAGCGCAATCCCCCGCCGCTCACACTCAGCAGCACCAGCTTTGGCCTGGCGCCAGGCGCAGAACTTACCCTTGTTTTCCACCGGTTCAGAATAGCTTCCGTTTGCCTGACGTCTTGCTCCACGCGCGGCCCAGAACACAACGAATCCAGTAAGGTGTACGCATAGGGCGCCGGAGTCATATGGTAGTCCATTCCAAAAGCGCGGCTTTTGTGGTGGGCGATCTCAAAGCGGGTAGCCGTATTGATCAGCAAGAGAAGTAAAAGCATGATCGTGATCCGCCATTCATTAAACCAGTAGTTTATGGCGCCAATGATCGCGACGAAAATGCTTAGAAAAAAAAGGAAACTGGCGCCCGCAGGAATTCGAAAAAACGGATGGTCGATCAGCCATCCCAGCAGCATCAGTACGAGGATGGTCGCCAGCTGAATGATCAAGGCATTCAGGTGGTTTTGCCGGAAAATGCGCATCAACAACCGGGAATCGTAATGTGAAACACTACGAACCAGGCGGGGCTGCAAGGCTTCATTCAGGTACGTATCCACCCGAAAGCGGTGGCGCTCCTGCCGGATGGAGTCCACGTCCATTTTGAGATGTCCAGGAAGCATATCCCTGAAAAGGTGGGGCATTTTTTCCCTCCTTTGTTCGTAATAGCGAATATCCCGGTTGGTAAAATGGAAGTACAGAATATAGATTAAAAGAATAGAGAAAACGCCCCCCAGGAAACCGAGTATATCGAGTGCCAGTTGCCAGCCAGCCTCTCCCACAAAATAGGCTTGGAAATGGATCAGAGAGATCAGATAAAAAAGAAGGAACCCTAAAGGGAGGAGAAAGTTATTCAGGCAGTATTTGGTAAACGGGTTTTTCAACGACGCTAAAAACGGAAAGTGGTGGGCGGTAAGGAGGTAAACCGTCAGGTTCCAGGTAAAATAAAAACAGCCCAACGCCAAGCCCATTAAAAAAAAGGCCCAAAAATTGCCCGAACTCAAATATTCCGGCTCCAGGAAGAGGAAGCGAAAGCCTAGTTTTTTGGCTATTCCGCCGCTGATGAGCAGAACCAGCCCTACCCATATGCCAAGGAGGAGGAGATTGCTTCGAAGGTGAATGACCAACAACCTCGTAGGGAAGGAATAAAAAACCTGCGTGAAAAATTTTACCATTTCCTGTTCCTGTTCTTCCGTTTAAGATATAAAAATGCCCGTTTATTTTTAACAGGAATTAAAACGAATTGATCCTCCCCTATTGGCCGGACAATCACTAATTTCACATAAAAAATTTAATTTATGAACCTCTCAGTTATTGGTACAGGGTACGTTGGCCTCGTCACGGGTACCTGTTTTGCCGAAACCGGCAACCACGTCATTTGCGTTGACATTGATGCAGAAAAAGTCGAGCGAATGCGCCAAGGGGAAATTCCCATTTACGAGCCCGGCCTGGAAGTGCTTTTTGAGCGAAACTCGCGTCAGGGCAGGCTGCATTTCACGACCGACCTTCGCTATGCAGTAGACAATTCGGATATCATTTTCCTCGCCCTTCCCACTCCGCCGGGCGGCGATGGGGCTGCTGATCTGTCCTTCATCATGGGGGTGGCCGCAGAGCTTGCCACCATGATTCAGTCCTATAAAGTCATTGTGGATAAAAGCACGGTGCCTGTTGGGACCGCAGAAAAAGTTCATGCCATCCTCGCTCAATCTCTGAGCGAAGACCTTTTTGACGTTGTTTCCAACCCTGAGTTCCTTCGCGAAGGCGTCGCTGTGGAGGACTTCCTCAAGCCAGACCGTGTTGTCGTTGGTACCCGTTCAGAAAAAGCGCGCAAGATGATGCGTCAGTTGTACGAGCCTTTCGTTCGCCAGGGGAATCCCATTTTGTTCATGGATGAGCGCTCTTCAGAGATGACCAAGTATGCGGCGAATTCTTACCTGGCCACGCGTATTTCGTTTATGAATGAGATTGCCAACCTATGCGAACACGTAGGGGCGAATGTAGACATGGTCCGGATAGGCATAGGCAGCGACTCCCGCATAGGAAAGCGCTTTTTGTTCCCCGGTGTCGGTTATGGCGGGAGTTGTTTTCCTAAAGACGTACAGGCGCTTGCCCGAACTGCCGATGAATATGGGTATGACTTCAAGATTCTTCGCTCGGTCATGAGCGTTAACGATCGTCAGCGGGTAGTGCTTGCGCATCGCATCCGGGAATATTTCCATCAGGACCTGACTGGCAAAACCATCGCCATTTGGGGCCTTGCCTTCAAGCCCAACACCGACGATATCCGGGAAGCTCCCGCGCTGTATATTATCGACGAATTGCTGAAAGCGGGCGCGCATATCAAAGCGTTCGATCCGGAAGCCATGGGCAATGTGGAAAAGCTCTATGGCTCGAAGATTCAATTTTGCAAAGACCAATACGAGGCCCTGATCGACGCCGACGCCTTGGCGATTGTTACGGAATGGAGCGTATTCCGGGCGCCCAGCTTTTCCGTGATGAAACAACTCATGAAAGCCCCCGTCGTCTTTGATGGAAGGAACCTGTACGATCTGGAAATTGCAAAGGATAACGGGCTTTACTACGAAAGTATAGGGCGCGAAACGATCCAGTGCAAAATGGACGGGGAATAAAATCCGTTATGAGATAAAGCCTTTGCTTTATGAAGATTTCCTTTTGGCTGCCGGCCGTCTTGCTCCTTGGGTGGACGGCCGGCTGTAAACCCTCTGGTACGCCTCCTGCTCAGAATCCAGAACGCCCGGAAAGAAACCTGGAAACGGTCGAAGAAACGAACGAGCATGGGGAGTTCGAAAAATATACCGTCGAGCCCGGAATTGGGCGAAGAGAAGGAGGGTATAAGCGTTGGTCGCCCGGCGGTCAATTGCGCGAAGAAGCTTATTTTTCCGAAGGCCAGCCCGATCAAATCCGTATTTTGTACTTCGAAAACGGAGACACCCAAATTGTGGAAACGTACCAAAAGGGTTTGTTCGAAGGCCCCTATCGGGTATTTTACCCGAATGGAAAGCTCTTTCAACAAGGCAATTACCGAAGCAACCGCATGGAAGGGCTTTGGATTGCATACTACGAAGAAGGCGGGAAAAAGGAAGAAGTCACGTTCTCCAATAATCTCGAAAATGGGCCTTTCCGCGAGTACTATCCCAATGGAATCCTTCAGGTCGAAGGCTTTTACCGAAATGGGGATAAGGAACACGGGGAATTAAAATTTTACGACGCCAGCGGCAAGCATATCAAAACCATGCACTGTGAAGATGGGCTTTGCCATACCGTTTGGAAGACCAATAACTAATTTGCAAAAGCAAGCGCACCGGATGAAAGGACTTACGATTTGGGCTTTTCTGTTCCTGGCTTTTTCTCCTTCTTTGCGGAGCCAACTCATTGGAGGGCGATCGGCATTCGCCTTCCTTGGCCTTCCCGCAAGTGGGCGCATTGCCGCATTGGGAGGCAGCGTACTTAGCGTGGCCGACGACGACGTCAACCTGGGGTTGGGCAACCCAGCGCTGCTTAACCCCAAAATGCACCGCCAGCTTGCTTTTAATCACTGTTTTTTCACGGGCGGATCCCAATTTGGTTATGCCGCATACAGCCATCATCTACCAAATCTTCCGGCTACATTCCAACTTGGCGTCAAGTACATCCATCACGGCGATATCGAGGCCACCGATATTTTTTTTCAGGAACTAGGAATTTTTAAAGTAAAAGAAACGGCCATCGTTTTGGGGGGAGCGTTCGCACTGGATGAACGGATACAGATTGGCGCCAATGCCCGCTTCATTTCCTCCACGCTCGCCGACCTGCAATCCGTTGGTTTGTCCACGGATGTCGGGATGTTGTACCAGGACACTTCCCGAAACCTGGCTATCGGGGTTGTTCTTACCCACCTGGGAACCCAACTAAGTACCTACTCCGGCAACCCGGACCTCCGCGAGCCGCTGCCGTTCGAAATGCGGCTTGGACTTTCGAAGCAATTGCGCTATCTGCCCTTTCGGTTTTCCCTGGTATACAGGGACCTGCAACGGTGGAATGTGTTATACGACGATCCCAATCAGGAAACCGGAACGCAGTTCATCGGAGAGGAATCCAAAGAACCTGGAAAATTCGGCCGTCAGGTAGATAATTTCTTCCGGCACCTGGTCTTTAGCGGGGAATTGCTCCTCGGGGCAAGGGAGAATTTCCGTTTGCGGGCGGCGTACGATCACCGATTGAGAAAGGAATTAAGCGTTCAAGGGTTTGGGAGCGCAGCGGGTTTTTCTTTTGGGGCCGGGATTAAGGTAAGCAAGTTTCGGCTTGATTATGGCCGAAGCAGTTACCACCTTGCCGGAGGAATCAACCACTTCAGCATCTCAACCAATCTGGAAGAATTCCGGTCGAGAAAATAACCGCAGGCCTTGCCGGTCAATAGGTTGTTCCGTCCGCTTGTATACAGGGGATGCAACTTCTTAGCTAACGAGTGCACCTGGGCATTCCCAGCCCAACAGAAATAGCCCTGAATTTAGGCAAAGCCCCTTATTAACTCAGGAAATCCACTACCTTTGTGCTTCTCGATGCTTGGGGGCGCCGGCCGGTATTCCTCAAGAATCCTTCCTCCCCTAACCGAATGGACTCAGCGATCTTACATTGATTCCAAAAACCCTTCATTCTCATGAGAGTATTGAAATTCGGAGGCTCCTCGGTATCCCAGCCGGACCGTGTCTTGATGGTAGCTGAAATCTTAAGGGACTATTATTCCCAAGGGATAGAATTTGCGGTTGTCTTTTCCGCTTTTGGAGGGATTACCGATTCATTAATTCACATGAGCCGGTTGGCTGAACGGGGAGATGAAAATTATTTCACGCATTTTGAGGCGTTTAGCCAACGCCATTTTCATGCGGCCCAAACCCTTTTGCAAGGACCCTTTTTACAAAAAGCGCTTCCTGAGCTGGAGAACAACCACGAGGTTTTAAAAAACCTGCTCTATGGCATTTTCCTGGTGCGGGAGGTTTCCCCCCGGACGATGGATTATGTGCTCAGTTTTGGAGAGCGCAATGCAGCCTTCCTTATCGCTCACGTGCTTCAGCAAATTGGGCTTCCCGCACAATATCTCGATGCTAGAAAGATCATTAAAACCGACAAAAATTTCGGTAATGCCAAAGTGGATCTGGAAATGACCTATGAAAACATCCAGGACCATTTTGAACAATTTACTGAAATTCAGGTAGTTACAGGGTTTGTTGCTTCTGCCAAAGGCGGTTTAACCACCACATTGGGCCGGGGCGGGTCCGACTACACTGCAGCCTTGCTTGGCGCCGGGTTGAATGCCGAATGTATTGAGATTTGGACGGATGTTGATGGGGTATTAACAGCAGACCCCCGGAAGGTGCAGAAGGCCTTTACCATCCCCACCCTTACCTATGCGGAAGCGATGGAAATGTCGCACTTTGGGGCGAAGGTAATTTATCCGCCAACTATTCAGCCTGCGTTGGATAAGCAGATTCCGTTGATCATTAAAAACACATTTAATCCGGAATTCCCAGGAACGCACATTTCGGAGAAAGCTGACTTGAGCGCCCAAGGGACGCCGGTTAAAGGAATTTCCTCCATTCACCATATCGCACTGCTTACGCTTCAAGGCAGCGGGCTTTTTGGCGTACCAGGAACGGCTGCCCGGTTATTCGGGGCGTTGGCACAGGCTAAAGTAAATGTCATCCTTATTACCCAGGGGTCATCGGAACACTCGATCAGCTTTGCCGTCCAGCCGGATCTTGCCCCCAAGGCGAAGAAAGCGGTCGAGGAGGCTTTTGACATGGAACGAAATGGGGGACTGATCGAACCGGTCAAGGTAGAGGATAACCTTTCTGTCGTTGCCGTCATTGGGGAGCGCATGCGGTACCAGCCTGGCATTGCAGGGCGGCTATTTCAGGCGCTTGGCAAGAACGGGGTCAATGTGGTTGCCATCGCCCAAGGATCTTCTGAGCTCAATATCTCCGTGGTCGTAAACCGGGAGGATGAAACCAAAGCGCTCAATGTACTCCACGAGGCCTTTTTCCTGTCGGACACTGCCGAACTGCATTTATTTATTATTGGGGTTGGACTGATTGGGAGTACGTTGCTTCAGCAAATCCAGGCTCAAAAGGAGTTCCTGTTTCGCGAGCAAGCTCTGGAAATAAAAGTAGTCGGGCTGGCAAACAGCAAAAACATGTTGTTTCAGGAGAAAGGCATTCCGTTGGATAGCTGGTCGCATGAACTCAAGGCATCGGAACTGCCCATGGATCTCGAAGCGTTTATTGCCCGGATGAAACGACTTAACCTGGCCAATACGATTTTTGTTGACAATACGGCCAGCCAGGAAATTGCCAGCCATTATGCATCCATCCTGGAAGCGAGCATTTCTATTTCAACCCCCAATAAGATAGCCACTTCTTCTAGTTTTGATCAATACCGGATGCTGAAGACTATTGCCAAGCAGCGCGGGGTTTTGTTCCAATATGAAACCAATGTCGGCGCGGGGCTTCCGATAATTTCAACGCTAAACGACCTGATCCTGAGCGGAGACCGGATTCAAAAAATTGAAGCCGTGCTTTCAGGTTCTCTTTCCTTTATCTTCAATAGCTTCAAGCCGGGTGTCCGATTCAGCGATATCGTTAAAGAAGCTCAACGGCGTGGGTATACCGAGCCCGACCCCCGGGAAGATTTGCTTGGCCTGGACGTGAGGAGGAAGTTGATTATTTTAGCCCGCGAAACGGGACTAGCCCCTGGAGGCCGACGAAGTCATGGTTCAACCACTGCTTCCCGAGGCCTGCGTAAATGCGGACACCATGGATTCGTTCTTTGAGGAACTGGAAAAAGCGGATCCTTATTTTGACGATCTACTAGCTAAGGCCGCTTCAAAAGGGTGCGTGCTGAGGTTGGCGGCGACGCTCGACCACGCCGAAGCGTCTATAAGCCTCGTCGAAGTGCATTCCAGTCATCCATTTTTCCAATTGGATGGCAGCGATAATATGATCGTCTTCACGACAGCCCGTTATAAAGAACGGCCATTGGTGGTCAGGGGCCCAGGGGCCGGGGCAGAAGTCACTGCCGCCGGTGTATTTTCGGAGGTGATCAAAATTGGAAATTTTTTAAGCTAGCGGCGGACTGTTCACTACAACACCAATTCTCAATTTTTCGGTATGGGTTCATCAGGGATAAAAGTATTTGCGCCGGCTTCCGTAGCCAATGTGGCGGTGGGATATGACATTCTGGGGTTTGCGCTGGAAAAGCCGGGAGACGAAATCATCGCTTCTTTCAAGGACAGCCCTGGGCTTGAAATAACCAAGATCACCGGCGCGGGAGGAAAACTCCCTTACGATCTGGACCGGAACACCGCAGGGTTTGCCGCGAAAAAACTGCTTGAATATTTAGGCGAGACGGAACGTGGAATCGCTCTTGAAATCCATAAAAAAATGCCGTTTGGGAGCGGGCTGGGGTCCAGCGCGGCAAGCGCGGCGGCAGGCGTTATGGCGGTGAACGAGCTGCTGGGCCGCCCCCTTGAAAAACCGCAACTGCTTCCTTTCGCCGTTTTGGGCGAACAAATAGCCGATGGCGCGTATCACGCAGACAATGTCGCACCTTCCCTTCTGGGGGGGATTGTGCTTATTCGAAGCAATGCTGATCTCGACGTGCATCGGCTGCATGTGCCCAAAGGGCTCTATGTGGCGGTAATTTATCCGGAAGTTGAAGTCCTTACCAGGGAAGCACGGAGCATCTTGAGCAAGCAAGTCAATTTGGACCAGCTGATTCGCCAGAGCGGGAACCTGGCCGGGTTCATTGTCGGGCTGTACAATACTGATTTTGATCTAATCCGCCGTTCGTTGGAAGACGTCGTCATTGAGCCTCAGCGCGCCCGGCTCATCCCTCACTTTTACGAGGTCAAGGAGGCCGCGTTGCGTGCAGGCGCGCTTGGATGCAGCATTTCCGGGGCAGGACCTTCTATTTTTGCTTTATGCGACAATACTTTGACGGCCGAAGCGGCAGGGAAGCAAATGCAAGCGGTTTTTGACCAGAGCCGGATAAAAAACCATTTATTCCTTTCGGCCATTAACCAGGAAGGCGCCGTGCTTTTGTAAACTCCCTATTGACTACAACACTTCGAACATGCTTCTATACAGTACCAAAAACCCTGCATTGCGGGTCACCCTAAAAGAAGCGGTGATGAAAGGCCTTCCAGACGATAACGGGCTTTTCATGCCAGCCCGGATTCCTGAATTGCCGATTGACTTTATCCGCGATTTGCGCAGGTATTCCTTCCAGGAAATCAGCCTGGCTATTGCCGAATCGCTCTTCCAGGGCGCCATTCCGCGTAAAGACCTCGAAGCGATCGTTCTCCACTCCATCAATTTCCCTGCGCCGGTGATCCGGCTGGACGAACACCGATACGTGCTGGAACTTTTCCACGGCCCTTCCCTTGCCTTTAAGGATTTTGGGGCCCGGTTTATGGCGCAGCTAATGGGTTACTTTAACCGCGAGGAGGAGCAGCCGCTCACCATTTTAGTAGCTACTTCGGGAGACACGGGAGGAGCCGTTGCTGCCGGTTTTTTTCGCACCCCAGGAATCGAGGTGGTCATTTTGTACCCTTCCCAAAAAGTGAGTCCTTTACAAGAAAAGCAACTAACTACCTGGGGGCACAACATTACCGCGCTGGAAATCGACGGAACCTTCGACGACTGCCAGTCTATGGTCAAACAAGCGTTTTTGGACGAAGCGCTCACGCAACATTTACGTCTCAGCTCTGCCAACTCCATTAACATTGCCCGGCTTATCCCCCAAATGTTCTACTACTTCGAAGCATTCAAACAATTGCCTGCAGCAGGTGGGCCTATTGTTTTCAGCGTTCCCAGCGGAAACTATGGCAATCTTAGCGCAGGGTTGATGGCTAAAAAGATGGGGCTGCCTGTACAGCACTTCCTTGCAGCAACTAATGCCAACGACATTGTCCCGAAATACCTGCACACAGGAATTTTTTCTACCCGCCCATCCACCCCTACCCTGTCCAATGCCATGGACGTAGGCAACCCCTCTAATTTCCCCAGAATGCTGGACCTCTTTCCGGAAACCAACCAACGTTCCACGTGGAACATGATCACTCAAACCCTTAGCGGCGAGGGGTTTTCCGACCAGGAAACCGAAAACGCCATGCGGGAGATCTTTTCCAACTACCACTACGCTATGGACCCACATGGCGCCGTTGGCTATTTGGCGTTGGAGCGCTACCAAAAAGAACATCCAAACACCAGAGGCATCGTTCTCGAGACAGCCCACCCCTCCAAATTTCTTCCAGACGTTGAACGCATCCTGGGATTTCGTGTCCCTATACCGGAAAGACTTGCCTCCCTGGAGCATATCGCCAAACGGTCCACTTTCCTGAAAGCAGATTTCCTGGAGCTCAAATCGCTTCTCCTGGACAAAACAAATAAGAAATGATCAGCCTACACCAATAAAAAAAGGGCAATGTTCCACGTGGAACATTGCCCTTTTTTTATCCATTCCTCCTATATTTAAGAAAAATAACGGCATTGTTCACTTTTCAAACACCATCCTCATGAAGCAACCACATCGCTCCTTTTGGCTACTATGCCTCCTCCTGGCACTAACCGTACCCTTGAATGCGCAGGAAAAAACAGACAAGTTCAAGCAATTGTACGAAGAACTTCCGACTCCCAGCAGCGTCCGCACCGGAGCGGGAGGGCCAGGCAAAGCGTATTGGCAACAGAAAGCCGATTACCAAATAAGCATACGGCTCGACGATTCCACTCAGCGAATTTACGGCGAAGAGACGGTCACTTATACCAACAACTCTCCGGATGTTTTGGAATACCTCTGGCTCCAAATGGACCAAAACCAGCGCGCCAAGGATTCCGACACGTACAAAATATCCAATAACTCCATTGGAAGCAGGATGTCTGTTGCTTCACTAAAAAACCTGACGCCCGCATTCGATGGCGGGTTTAAACTGGATTTCGTCAACGACTTGGCTGGAAAACCGCTTAAATACACCGTCGTAAAAACCATGATGCGGGTCGATCCTCCAGCGCCAATTGGCCCAGGCCAGACGTTTTCTTTTAAAATCAAATGGTGGTACAACATCAACAACCGCCTTAAACTCGGGGGCAGATCGGGTTATGAATACTTCCAGGACGACGACAACTACCTGTACACCATAGCCCAATTCTTCCCAAGAATGTGCGTCTACGACGATATCGAAGGATGGCAGAATAAACAGTTTCTTGGCAAAGGCGAGTTTACCCTTCCTTTTGGCGACTACGAAGTCAGCATCACCGCCCCGTCCGATCATGTCGTAGCCGCAACCGGAGTGCTCCAAAACCCCAAAGAAGTATTAAACAAAGAGCAGCAAGCCCGATTCGAACTAGCCAAGAAAGAACGCAATACGCCCGTTTTCATCGTCACTGCCCAGGAAGCCAAAGCGGCGGAAAGCGCCCGATCCAAAACCGAAAAAACCTGGAAATTCAAAGCGGAAAATGTTCGGGATTTTGCCTTTGCCTCCTCCCGTAAATTTATTTGGGATGCCCTGGGCGTTCCTATGAACAATGGGCAAGTCGTCCTGGCCATGTCTGCTTATCCCAAAGAAGGCAACCCACTTTGGGAGCAATACTCCACCAAGGTAGTTGCCCACACACTTAAATGGTATTCCCACTACACCTTCGACTACCCCTACCCTGTTGCCTGGTCCATCCATTCCGACGCGATTGGCATGGAATACCCGATGATCTGCTTCAACGGAGGGCGCCCGGAAAAGGACGGAACCTATTCCGAGCGAACCAAATACGGAATGATCGGCGTTGTCATTCACGAGGTCGGCCATAACTTTTTCCCTATGATCGTCAATTCCGATGAACGGCAATGGACATGGATGGATGAAGGCCTCAACAGCTTTTTACAATACCTGACCGAACAGCAATGGGAACGTTCGTATCCACACCGCCGGGGCCCCTCCAACCTGATCGTTGACTATATGAAGCTGGACAAAAAACTGTTGGAGCCGATCATGTCCAATTCAGAGTCCGTCTCCAACCTCGGCGCAAATGCCTATAGCAAACCCACCGCCGCGCTTAATATCCTCCGGGAAACCATCCTGGGCAGGGAGCTCTTTGACTATGCCTTCAAAGTGTATGCAAACCGATGGAAGTTTAAACACCCTGCTCCAGCCGACTTCTTCCGGACCATGGAGGACGCTTCGGGCGTGGACCTGGACTGGTTCTGGCGGGGATGGTTCTATACCACCGACCATGTCGATATCGCTTTAGAGGATGTTAAGTGGTTCCGCCTGGATACCAAAAATCCCGAAATCGAAAAACCGATCTCGCGCCAGGAGCTCGAAAAGGCGCCCAAACCTATTGGAAGTACCCGAAACGAACGGGAGATTGCCCAGACCCAAGACGAAAAGGACCTTTCCCTTCGGGATTTTTATACCGTTTACGACCCCTTGGAGGTTACTGCCCTGGATAAAGCCGAGTATCAAAAATTCCTCTCCTCCTTGACAGAAGAAGAAAAGGCGTTCATTAGCCAGGGAAAAAATTTTTACGAGATCAAATTCACCAACAAGGGCGGGTTAGTCATGCCGCTCCTCCTTAAGTTTGACTTCCTGGACGGAAGCAGCGAAGAATATCGGATACCGGCAGAAGTTTGGCTTCTCCAAAACCAGGAGGCTTCCAAAATTTTCTCCCTCGACAAGGAAGTTGTTCAAATAACGCTGGACCCCTATTTGGAAACGGCCGACGTGGATATGTCCAACAACTACTTTCCTCCAAAACAACCAATGAATCGATTCGAGCTTTTCCGCAGCCGCCAAGGCGGTGCGCCGGCGGAAGAAAACCCCATGCAGCGGGCAAAGCGAGAACCCAAAACCAATAGCTCGAACTAAAACAGACAAGAGGGCGGCCGCTCCCTTGGTCTAAAAAAAACAGCCCTCTTTCCGGAACCTATCTCAAAACATATCGGTAAATCGCGCGTTTTCTACTCGGGAAACGCGCGATCCCATTCGTCCGAAAACAATTACCCAGAAACCCGTCGATCAGCTTTACCCTGCAGAGCGCCGTAACAGATACGATCCTTCGCTACCAGCCCAAAGAGAAAACCAAAGGCATCGCTCTTCGATTCACGTTCGAAGGGTCGCCGAGGCCCGCCTTCTCTCAGAAGATCGAACAGTTTTTCGAGCAGAATCTTTGGGCGTTTCCATTTTTAGAACAACTTGATATTCAGATAGATAGCAAAAATACATTTCCCCATTCCGCCGGAATTGCCTCCTCTGCTTCCAGTATGAGCGCGCTCGCTTTATGCCTATGCAGCCTGGAGCGGGAATTATTTGGAACCCTTGCGGATGAAAGCGCTTTTTTCCAGAAAGCGTCCTTTTTTGCCCGATTAGGATCTGGGAGCGCTTGCCGGTCGGTTTATCCTTATGCAGCCCTTTGGGGGCAAAGCCCTTCATTTCCCAAAGCCTCTGATGAATTTGCCATTCCGATAGGCCAAACGCTTCACCCTGTGTTTCAGGGTTTCCACGACGATATTCTCATTGTCAGTAAAAAAGAAAAACCCGTATCCAGCCGGGTTGGCCACCAACTGATGGAAGGAAATCCTTACGCCTCCAGCCGCTATCAACAAGCGCACGACCATACGTCGGCCCTGGCCGGCGCCCTCGAAATAGGGGATGTCGAAATCTTTGGCCAGATCGCCGAGTCGGAAGCCCTCACCCTCCATGCACTAATGATGGCGTCCAGTCCTCCCTTTATTTTAATGCAACCCCATTCGCTTGCCTTAATTGAGCGAATACGCCAATACCGCTCGGACACCCGATTACCTCTTTACTTTACCCTGGATGCCGGCCCCAACCTCCATCTCTTATATCCCGATGAATGCAGGGAAGAAATCCAGTCGTTCATTCGAACTGAATTGACGGCTTATTGCGAAGATGGTTTCTGGATACAAGACGAGATTGGGTCGGGTCCAAAACAAATCAGAGAGTGAAAAACAGGCTCTGGGAAAATCGAGAATTTGAGGTAATTTTGTCTCCTGATATTGAGATCATCAAAAAAACAGGCAATGGATATTTTTGAAAAACGTCTTAGTGACCGGGGGCCGTTAGGTCAGTACCAAAAAGTAAGTCATGGGTACTTTACATTTCCCAAGTTGGAAGGCGAACTAGGTAGCCGGATGATGTTCCAGGGAAAAGAGCGCATCGTTTGGAGCATCAACAACTACCTG
Source organism: Haliscomenobacter sp. (assembly GCA_016713275.1). Classification (GTDB taxonomy): domain Bacteria; phylum Bacteroidota; class Bacteroidia; order Chitinophagales; family Saprospiraceae; genus JADJPL01. The sequence continues at coordinate 471,300 of JADJPL010000001.1, read as the reverse complement.
GGATTGGCCAATCACCCCGAAGTTCGCCAGGTAGATGCGGAAGCAGCGGCTAAGTGGGGATTAGCATACCCCATGGGTGCGCGCATGATGTCGGGAGAATCAAAATACCACGAACAGTTGGAAACCGAACTGGCCCATTTTGTTCAGAAAGATACGGGGATGCTCCTCAATTATGGGTATCAGGGGATCATGTCGGTGATTGACGCGTTGCTCGACCGCCACGATGTGGTGGTTTATGATAAAGACAACCACGCTTGTATTTACGACGGTATCCGCATGCATCTCGGAAAACGCTTTCCGTTTGAGCATAACAACATCGAAAGCGTTCGGAAGCAATTAGAAAAAGCGACCAAAGCTGCCGAGGAAACCGGAGGCGGCATTCTGGTCATTACGGAAGGTGTATTTGGTATGCGCGGGGAACAGGGAATTCTCAAAGAGATTGCCGCGCTGAAGAGTGAGTTCAACTTCCGCCTTTTGGTAGACGACGCCCATGGGTTTGGTATGCTTGGCCCAACGGGCGCTGGCGCTGGCGAAGAACAAGGCTGTCAGGACCAAATCGATCTCTACTTCAGCACCTTCGCAAAGTCCATGGCAAGCATTGGCGCTTTCATTGCAGGCGATAAGGAGATTATCGACTTTTTGCGCTACAACACACGCTCCCAGATCTTTGCCAAATCGCTGCCCATGCCCCTGGTTATCGGCAACCTGAAGCGACTGGAGCTACTTCGCACCAAACCTGAGCTGCGTCACAAATTATGGCACAATGTTGAGCTCCTTCAGGGTGGGCTGAAAGACGCCGGCTTCGATCTCGGGCACACGAATAGCTGCGTTACCCCGGTATTCATGCACTGCTCTATTGAGGAATCTACGCATTTGGTGCAAGATCTGCGGGAGGTATACAACATCTTCTGCTCTATCGTGGTGTACCCTGTTATTCCAAAAGGGATGATGCTGCTTCGCCTGATCCCCACCTGCCGATCACACCGAAGAAGATATTCGCCTGACGGTAGACGCCTTCAAAGCCATCAAGTCAAAACTCGAGTCGGGAGCATACCAGAAAGAAATGGAGGTTATTGCCTGATCTCCTTTCTGATTTGTTTCTGCTATAAAAAAAGGACTAAAGCCAGCGGGCGCCTTCGGTTACCGGCTGGCTTTTTCTTTCCCAAAAACCCGAAACCCAAGAACGATCATCAGGACGGCCGATAAGCAGGCAGTAGCGAAAACCGGAAAGAGGGCGCCTTCCTCAAACAGGTGAAAAACGGAATCCAACGCCAACCGGATATTATGCAGCCCCAGCAGGGTAGTAACGCCTACAATAAACAGCGTAAAAAGATTTGCCCAAAAACCATTGGCATAAGCGCCAAGGAGGGTTCGGTCGTTTGCGGCAAAAAGCAAAAAAATAGCCATAAAAGGCAGGAGTAACCCATTGAGCGCCTGGGCTAAAATGATCACCGGAATCGGTCGAAAGTTGAGCATGCCAAAAAGAACGCCTATGCCCAAAACCGTTCCCCATACCAGGCGGAAATTTTTTGAACCCGGCCTCCAGGCTTCTTTATTTCCAGCGCCCAACAAACTGGAGCCCGCCACTGCCGCTGCCAAAGGAGCGGTTATCGCCGAGCTCAACCCTGCTGCAAATAAACCCAGCCCAAACAGCGCCGTCCCCCAACCTCCCAATTTTTGAGATCAATGCCCGGGAGAGATTTTCAAAAGAATAGGCGCCCTCAATTTGTAGTCCAGCCAGCAGAATACCCCCGGAGATCAATCCCCCGATCAAAACAGCCAGGGCTATGCCAAGGCGCATTTCCCGGATATCCTGCCCTACCCCAATTCCGGAGCCAAGGAAAAGATTGTACGGAACGATCGTCGTTCCGATGAGTCCGATAACCAGTAAAGCCGACCCTTTCGGGAAATGGGGAATAAGCGCACCGCTTACTAGTTGGGCAGGCGTTATCGGAGAAAAAAAAGCGACATATAGAAACGTGGCCCCCATAAAAGCTACCAGGAGTCCAAGCAACCGGGCAATCAACCGGTAGTTACCCGTCCATAGTAGCCCGGCACACAGAATGCCCAAGACCAACGTGATCAACGGCCGGGGCAAAGAGGTTAAAAACCCAAGCCCGGATAACGCTCCTAATAAATTCCCGGCTTCGTATGCAGCGCAACCAAAAGCCAAAGCCAGAAAAATACCCCAATGGATGCCTTTTCCTTTTTTCCCTGCATATTGAAGCGCAATGATCTCGCCCAGGTTTTTTCCTGAAGCAATCGTCAGCCTCGCCGATGTTTCCTGAAGCAAAATAGTCGCAAAGGTGCTAAAGGTCAGGGCCCACAATAATTGCCCCTGGAATAACGCTCCCGCCCTGGATGTCGTCGTGACGGTTCCCGGACCAATAAAAGCCGCCGAAATGACCGACCAGAACAGGATGCTGGACAGCCCTTTTTGAAAGGAAATGCGCTTTGACATAAGAACAGAACCGGTAAATCGTGAAATAATATTCCAAGATACCTATTCTCCCGGTTTGATCAGATTGCGGATTTTATACGGCTTTTTTTGCTGGGATTCAAAGTAGGTGCGCATCTGGATCTCCACAGTAATACCGATCGTAATAAACTGGATCCCCGAAAGCAGCAAGATCATTCCAAGGAGGAGCAATGGCCTCCCCCAAATATCTTGACCCAAAATCTTCAGGACCAAAAGGTACCCATTGATTAAAAGACCAAGCGCAAGAAGCAAAAGCCCGCTATTGCCAAATAAATGCATGGGTTTTTGCATGTATCTTTTGAAGAACAACATCAGGAGCAAATCGCTCACCACCTTAAAGGTCCGGCTAAGGCCGTACTTGGATTTTCCAAACTGCCGGGGATGGTGCTTGACATCCACCTGCGTTATCTTACCTCCCTCCAAATGCGCCAGAACGGGAATAAAGCGGTGCAGCTCCCCATAAAGCCCCAGGTCCTTGGCCAAGTCGGCCCGAAGCACTTTCAATGCGCAGCCATAGTCTTTCAACTGCACTCCGGATGAATTCCGAATGATGTAATTGGCGATACGGCTTGGAAGTTTACGCAAAATAAATCCGTCTTGTCGGTTAGCCCGGTTTCCGGCCACCATATCCCATCCCCCTTCCCTGGCAACCCGAAGCATCTCCGGAATATCCGTGGGATCGTTTTGAAGGTCGCCATCCATGGTGGCAATGAACTCGCCCTCCGCATGATCAATCCCTGCCATGAGAGCAAGGCTTTGCCCGTAGTTCTTTTTGAGCTCAATAATCTTCAGCCGGGGATGCCGCAGATTTTTAAGTTCCCTCAGTGTGCCATCTTTTGACCCATCATCCACATAAACCATTTCATAGGCATACCCTTCCAAGGCATCCGAAATGCGCTGAACCAGCGGGCGAATATTTTCTTCCTCGTTGTAAACCGTTACGACGACGGATAATTCCAGAAACATAGGCGTAATTCATCTTATTGTAAACGAGCCAGATCAAAAATGACCCGGCCATGGCGAACATAGATCTTATCGACTTTTTCATAGGAAACCTTGGGATATTCCACCGGGTCGATGAGGTGCAAGGCATTTTTGTCGTAATTGCCCCACCGGCGCGGAATGATGGCGCCCCGTTCCCTCGTCAGATAAAAAGAGTTGGTAGGCTGCATATCCGTATTCCGGTAAACGTACATTTTTTCTTCCCGATAGTTTCTGCCAACTTCCTTTGAGCTTTCCCGGCACGAATCCCCATAATCGTGCCGATTGCGGTCCGGGATTACAAACCAGTTAAACCCGATCCGAAAAAGTAACAGGGCGATTACCATGCCCGGCAAGCGGCGTTCCGGCTTTGGAAGCAACCAAATGAGCAGACCCACCATAGCCAATCCCAGGGACAGCACAACAGGAGTCCGGTAGGGGACGACGCTGAGGCGCTCTATAAACAAAGGCGCCCAGCTTCCCAACGCAATAGCAATTACAAGAACAAGGAAAGCGCCCTGAACAAACCGGAAATGCCAGCTCTCCCTCCGTTCATGCCATTCGTGCAACCTCAAGGCAATCCCAAAGACCAAAGGAACAAACATCAGCAAGTACCTTGGAAAAATCCCCGGCGAACTCCAGTAAATCAGAATATTGGAAAAAAAAGCCACTGCAAGAAACTCCAGGAACCGGTCCTCCCGGACAAGCCGTACTGCATTCCGGTTTAAAAAGTAAACCGCCAGAAGCGACCAGGGCATAAAATGGTATACCATTTCAAAGGGAAAGGTAAACAGATGCAGGATGGTGCGTCCCAAGCCGTGGTCCACAACCGTCCGTTTGGAGGACTCCCGGAAAAGGGTAGCAAACACCGTATCCAGGTCGTTGTATTGAAGGTAGACCCAATAATAGGCGCCAATCAGCAGAGCGAAAACGGCGATGCCCGCAGCGTGTTGCAAGGAGATTAACTTCTTGAAGGAACCGCGGTAAGAAAAATAAGCCAGCAAGGTAATCCCCTGAAAAACGCCTGCCGGCAACCCCTTCAGCAAAAATCCAACGGCCGTCAGAAGATAGGAAACCACGAATAAAGCCCACCATCGTTGCCTGGAAAAAAAATAATAGACCGCAAAGAACAAAGAAAACGTCACCCAGCTAAAGGTAATATCGATCAAGGCAAGCATGGAATCCCAGAACAGGATGCGGCCGCAGGTAATCAAGGTGAACGCCGCCAAAAAACCCGTCTGAAGGTTGTATTGTTTTCGAAAAACCCAAAACACGGTTAGTCCATACCCCAGCAAAGCCAGAACGGTTGGAAGTCTGGCCGTCAGTTCGTCAAATTGGCCCGAAAGGTGAAAAAACAGGAGCAAGATCCAGTTAAACAAAGGGGGCTTGTTGTAATAAAACGCGCCGTGCAGCGTGGGGGTAATATAGTTGCCCGAAAGATCCATTTCCAGAGCGACCAGGGCGCGAATGGCCTCGTCGTCAATAAAGGTCATGACCCCCAGGTTGGTCAGCAACGCAGCAGGAAGCAAAAGGAGCGGAATGACAAATAGACCGTAATTTTTGAAAAGGGCTTTCATACCTTTGTTTTCAAACGCCCACAAAAATAATGGCTTTATTCAAAATCTAAAACTTTGAAAATGAATATTTTGCAAATAAATATTTCTTTTCTGATCCTTCCGTTTGTAGCCCTGGAGGTTTTCTTTGCCCCTGAGCCCTCTGCTGATTCAACAAATATTTCGTCAACTACCCAAATTTCCAAACAAAGCCCTCCGGCGGAATCCGATACCCTCCAGTGGACCGAACTGATTTCCCTGGACTCCACAATCCGCCTGGATCTGCGGTATGCAACCCGAAACAACTTTGTTGGAGAACAGTTGTATACCTGCCCCAGGTGCTTTTTGAGGCCCGCGGTGGCCAAGGCGCTGCTGAAGGTGCATCGCGAACTGGGGGAAAAAGGACTTGGGCTCAAGCTGTACGATTGCTACCGCCCCCACTCCATTCAATGGGCCTTGTGGAAAAAGGTCCCCGATCCAAGGTATGTAGCCGACCCGCGCAAAGGCTCGATGCACAACCGGGGCTCAGCCGTTGACCTGACCGTAGTCGAACGGGCAACCGGTAAAGAACTCGATATGGGAACCGCGTTCGACTACTTCGGGGTAGAGGCCTATATTGATTATCAAAAATTGCCGGCAGAGGTGCTGAACAACCGAAAAGCGCTCCGGGATCTGATGGTAGCCAACGGATTCAGAACCACCCGTACGGAATGGTGGCACTTTTCGTATGCGCTGGCCTCCTACCCCATTTCCAACATGCTCTGGAGTTGCCCGTAGATTATACCAGCCAAAAGCAAGTTTGGAATCCCAAACCGCTCCACTGCCAGTATATTTTCCCGAGCCCCGAAACAAAGCCTTATTTAACTGCGTTTAACTTTTGGATTTTGCTAATTTTATGGGCCTTTGAGTAAACAGGAAAAAAGATAACCAGCAGCATATGCAATACAAATCCGATGTGGAAGCGGTAGATGCGCTCGCGCAAGCTTACCGGGATCTAAAAAAAGAAATTGCAAAAGTCATTGTAGGGCAAGACGATGTAGTGAAAGGGGTAATCATTGCCTTGTTTGGCAATGGGCACAGCCTCCTGGTGGGGGTACCCGGTTTGGCAAAAACCTTGTTAGTCAGCACCATCTCAGACGTTCTCGATCTGGAATTCAAACGGATACAGTTCACTCCCGACCTGATGCCTTCTGATATCACCGGGTCGGAAATCCTGGATGAGGACCGCCATTTCCGGTTCAATAAAGGACCGCTTTTTGCCAATATTGTTCTCGCCGATGAGATCAACCGAACGCCGCCCAAAACCCAGGCAGCCCTTCTTGAGGCGATGCAGGAAAAATCGGTGACCGTCAGCGGGGTGAGACATATCCTCCCCAAGCCGTTTTTCGTCCTGGCTACTCAAAACCCTATCGAGCAAGAGGGTACCTATCCGTTGCCCGAAGCGCAATTAGACCGCTTCATGTTCAATATCCCCCTGGACTACCCCTCCTACGAAGAGGAACTGGATATTGTGCGCGGCACGACCGCGATAAAAAGCTACGATCTTCAGCATGTCGTTACCGGAGACCAGATTCTTTACTTCCAGAGTTTGATCCTCAAAATTCCTGTTGCCGACAATGTGCTGCGCTATGCGGTAGCTCTTGCTACCAAAACCCGTCCGAACACCGGAATGGCTACCCCAAAGATCAACAACTACCTTTCCTGGGGAGCAGGCCCCCGGGCTTCTCAATTCCTTGTTCTGGGCGCCAAATGCCACGCGGCCATCAACGGGAAATATTCACCGGACATCGAAGACGTTCAGGCCGTTGCCAAATTTGTACTCCGCCACCGGATTGTTCGCAATTACAAAGCCGAAGCCGAAGGAATCACAGAAGAACATTTGATTGAAACGTTGCTATAACCCTGTGCCCAAGGCGCCTATCATCAGGTCAAGTTGCTGGTCTCCATTAGGAGGGTAGCAGGGCAGAGGCTGTGTCAAGAAGGCAACCCCGCAAGCTTGGGTTTGCCAGGTAAAAACAAAAGGAGGAACCGCCTTGGGATTTGAGGTAGTTCCTCCTTTTTTACACAAATCTCCATACGCCAAATCGATAGGGCCCTGCATCTTTACCCAAGGGGAAAATGGCGATTTTTTTCCGACGCATTATATCACACCCTATAAAAATTTCTTTTTGCATGGCTTCCCAACTTGTTTACCGCTTGTTAACATATACCCTCTTCTTTGCCAGCTTTGCCCTTTGGGGCTGTACCAGTGAAATGAGGGAGCAATTAAAGCCTGTCCCGATTGCCTTTGGAGAAATCAACGAACTCGCGATCATTGCCGACAGAGACATGTGGGAAAGCCCCATTGGCGATACGATCCAGTTTTATTATTCCTCTCCGTTTCTCATCTTGCCCCAGCCTGAGCCCATCCTCGATCTGCGCTTTTTTTCCCCCGAAGACCTGGAAGCCGACCTGTTGCGCAAGCAGCTTCGCGCCTATCTTTTCGTTGGCGACCTCAGCGACCCCAACTCCGCTGCCACCAAAATGATGACCTCTTTGGTTACCGACCAGGCCATCCAGCAAATCCGCCAAAACCCAAAAAATAATGTGATCATTGGAAAGGACAAGTGGGCACAGGGCCAAATGGTAATCTGCCAATTTGGCCGGAACAGGGAGGAACTAATGAACAACCTGAAAGAAAATTTTCCCGCTGTTTTGAAAAAGGTCAGGGAGCATGATAATGCGAAAATCGACGCTACCGTTTACCTCGGCAAAAGAAACTACAAACTCGAACAGGAGGTTAAGGATAAAATTGGAGTCCAAATCCGGATTCCCAGCGATTTTTTCCAGGCGGTCAGCGATGGGGAGGTGATTTGGCTGCGAAAAGAAACTACCGAAACCAGTTCCAACCTGATGTTTCGAAAGCTCCCCTACAGAAACCAGGACCAGCTTACCCGGGATGGCATTATTGCTATTCGCGATTCGATTGGCCGGAAATATATTTCCACCCGCCTGCCCGGCACCTACATGCTGACCAATGGGTATGATCTCCCGGTCTATGTCTCCCAGGTTCAGGTAAATAACCAATTTGCCGTGAATGCCCGGGGCATTTGGGAAATTGAAAATGATTATATGGGCGGCGCTTTCGTCAGCTACCTGATTTTAAACCCAAAAACCAACGAACTCATTTTCATCGACGGATTTCTGCACGCCCCGGGGGTGGATAAACGCAACCTGATCCAATACCTGGATCATATCATTAATACGACCAAAATTTCCTGACTTCCCCGGCGAAATCCACATAGGGAAGGAATAATGGGAGTGACCCCCAGAGCCGTTTCGCGTCTAAATACGTATATAGTCAAAGCATACGGAATTTCATGATTATTTAATCCGGATTCCTTGACCCTTAAAGGAGAATTGGTCACATTTGCCAATCGCTCCTTGCATTTTTTAACTGTAAAACAATTTTAGTATGTCGCTGAAAGACAAGTATCAATCGGCCCTCGACCTGGCCAAGGAATTAGGCGCCGAAATGGAAAACTTCCACGAAGAAGATGGCGCTATCGTATTCAATGGCGCCGTTGAGACGCCTTACCTCCGGAATCTGATCTGGGACAAATTCAAAGCCATCAACGGGCTGGACAAAGAAGCGGCTGCTCCTGCCGACATCAAAGCCAATATCCAGGTTAAAGATGAGAGCGTTCTTCACCGCCATGAGGTTGTTTCCGGCGAATCGCTCAGCAAAATTTCCAAAAAGTACTATGATGATGCCAATAAGTACATGGCCATCTTCGAAGCCAATCGCGATATCCTGAAGGACCCCGATATGATCAAAGTCGGCCAGGTACTTTCGATTCCGAATCTGTAGTTTTCAGACCTTTACCGGCCCTTAGCGGTTGAGGGCTTTCCCTCGTTAGCCGCTTCGCATCCTGTATACGATGTAAAAAAACAGGGCGGCCCCTTAAGGCGCCGCCCTGTTTTTTTACCGCTATATAGAGAAAAAACAAAAGGTTTTCTCCTGTTTTTCCTCAAGTCGCTAAAGCAAGGAAACGCTTTTTGCCGCGAAAGCGGTTAAATCAGCGCCTTTAAGCATTCCTTGCTGCAATAGAGCAAGCCGGTAGAGATAGGCGGCCATCTCCTCTCCTTCTTCTCCGGAGCTGCTTTCGAGTAGTTTTCCAACAATCAACGGGTGATTGGAGTTAATCACCACATGATAGGAATCCGGGAAAGAGGCGCCTCCCATGCTCTGGAAGGTCTGCATCTCTTTCAGGCGGCGCATAAATTCCGGGCGGGTAATCAGCACGGGTTGTTCGTCGGGCGACATCGCTTTGGTTTGGACGATAGCCTGAGGATCTTTAATGACTGATTTAAAAAGCTCCTCCATTTTTTTGAGATCGGACTCGCTTAAAACGGATTCCCGCTGCTCGTCTTTTTCGATCAGGTGGTCTATGGTTTCTGCATCTACCCGTACAAACGTCAGTTGGTCCATTTTATATTCCACATGCTGCATGAAATGGCTGTCGATCACGTGGTCCAGCTTCAGCACCTGGTAGCCCCTGTCCTTGCAGGCCGTTATCTGTTGATGGTGTTGGTCGGGCGACGAGGTATACAGCGCCACTACCTTTCCATGTTTATTGGTTTGGACAGGCTTAACGGCCTCCTGGTACTCCTCCAGGGTGTAAAACTTACCGTCGACATCTTCCAATAAGGTGAATTTTTGCGCGCGGTCGTTAAATTTCTCGTCCGATAGCATGCCGTATTTTACAAACACCCCGAGGTCATTCCACTTCCCTTGGAACGTGTCCCGATCTTTTTTGAATAACTCTTCCAGCTTATCGGCCACTTTCTTGGTAATATGGCTGGTAATTTTCTTGACGTTGCCGTCGGCCTGTAAATAACTCCGCGACACATTCAGCGGAATATCCGGAGAATCGATCACCCCATGGAGCAAGCGAAGGAATTCCGGAACGATATCCTCCACATTATCCGTTACGAACACCTGATTGGAGTAGAGTTGAATCTTATTGCGCTGAAGTTCCAGGGCATTTCCCAGATGGGGGAAATACAAGATTCCGTTGAGCGTGAACGGATAATCGATGTTGAGGTGAATCCAGAAAAGCGGCTCTTCAAAGCTAAACGGATACAATTCCCGGTAAAACTTCCGATAATCTTCATCGGTGAGGTCAACCGGATTTTTCTTCCAGGCAGGGTGGGTATTGTTGATGATATTCGGAACCTCCCTTGCCGGCGCATCCTTATCTGCTTCCGCTTCCTCCTCTTTGTCTTCAAAATCAGGCTTGGTTCCAAACTGGATAGGAACAGGAAGGAACTTGCAATACTTTTTCAGCAGGTCTTCGATGCGCTGGTCTTCCAAAAACTCCAGGCTATCCTCGCTGAGGTGCAAAACCACTTCGGTGCCCCGGTCTTGTTTGTCGTTTTCCTCAAGGGTATATTCCGGGTTACCTTCGCAAACCCAGGTCACCCCATGGGCGCCTGCCTGGTAAGATTTGGTATGCACTTCCACTTTCTGCGCCACCATGAACGCCGAGTAAAATCCAAGCCCGAAGTTTCCGATCAAGGCAGCTTCTTCCTTATACGTTTCGAGGAATTCCCGCGCGCTGGAAAACGCGACCTGGTTCAGGTATTTTTTCACCTCCTCGCCAGTCATCCCGATCCCTTGATCCCTGATCGTAAGCGTTTTGGCCTCTTTATTAGGAATCACTTCAATGACCGGTTCCCCCAATTCGCCCTGAACGTCCCCGCGCATGGCCAGAGTTTTTAACTTGGTGGTCGCGTCCACTGCGTTCGAGACCAACTCCCGAAGAAAGATCTCGTGATCGGAATACAGGAACTTCTTGATAATGGGAAAGATGTTCTCTGTTTGAACAGAAATATTGCCTTTTTGCATAAACAAATCGATTTAGCGGTTCTCCAAAAGAAATGGGTACGTAAAAGGGACCAAACAATGTGCCATTTATTCTATCTGTCAAAATGGCACTAGACAAGTAATAATTAACAAAATTTAAAACAAAAACAGCAAAAACTACTTAAATCGAGCCACAAATTCCATATATATTCTACACCGTCAAAAATTTATTCATCAGGCCTTGCATCTTTCGCAAGAATGGTTTTTATTTGTCAAAGCTTTGAGTTAAATCCTTTCCAAAAAGAGCTTTTCAGGCTATTTTCCTTTTTTGGCTATTCTACCTACCACGATCTGTTGTTATCCAACAGCGTATTTCATTTTGCACCGTTTGGACTACTTTACCGGATGCCCGCGCATCCGCAAGAATTGTCTTTAGTGTGGTGAGCAGGAAAGCCATAATTGGGGGGACGCTTGGCCGAATGCTCACCCTTTAAAATATAGAATGTGCCCGGGGTTTGCAGCAAAAGGTTGCCAACTGCGGGATAGGATAGCTTCCGGAAATCCGTTTCCCGGAAGCATGATCCGCGCCAAGAGCTTTTTGTATTGTTTAGGAAGTAAACCTAAATGGTTTAGGCCGATTCAACTGGGGGGTGGAATCGGCTTTTTTTATCTTTGCCAAAGCCAGTACATAAACCCAAATACTATGAGAGAAAGATCAAATCTGTTGGTTGGATTAATGGTAGGCCTATTGCTTGGATTGGTAGGCTATATTTTTTTCATCAATTACGTCGCCAATTATTTTTCCTTCCTGATTGGTTTTGTCAGCGGGCTATTGCTCCTCTCCTGTGCCGCCGTGCTGTTGTTTACCTGGAACAGAAAAAAAATCCTGGTCTGGCTGTTCGGCCCGCAGGCCGCAGAACAACCGGCAGAAAACAACCAACTCTTCGTCAAAGGCATCATCGGGCATTTAGTGGACCGGCTGTTTTCCGGGCACATGCATGATGACTCGCGCGATCAGATCAAGCGCTCCGGGATGCACGCCTTCAATATGTTCATGTGGGGGAGGGCGATCATTTCCATGCTCGGCGTACTGGCTTCGGTATTCATCGTACTCGGAGGATTGCTGGGCACCATTCTGGTGGTGCAGCAGAACAAGATGCTGGGGCAGCAAAACGTGCTGATCAACAAGCAAAACCTCTACCTGGGGCAACAGACGGATTACATCAACAAACAAACCAACCTGCTGGACGTACAGACCGATCTCCTTGCCGTGCAAAATAAAAACCTGGTGGCTCAAAACTCCATGATTGGACAGCAAACCGGTTTGTTCCACGAGCAGGTAGGGCAGATTGACACCCAAAACGATCTTTTCTTCCGGCAAATCGGCCAGGTAGACAACCAAAACCTTTTGGTGAAGGAGCAAACGTCCAAGATCGAGCAGCAAACGGAGTTGCTGGAGTCCGACCGCCGCAGCGCGCTGATCTTCATGATGAGCAATATCATGGATAAAATCGACGACGAAATCAAAACGCAAACGGAGAAGGATCGGCAAGTTGTTAAATATAGCCTGTCGGATCCCGTTCTGGGGCGCATTGGCGCGCTGTCCCAAAGCTTCAAACCCTACCGCTATCTCCAAAACGGGGCGTTGATCGAAAAGCCGCTTAGTCCGGAAAGAGGGCAACTGCTCCTGGCGCTGACCAACTCCGAAATCAAAGAAGCGGATTGCGACAAGCTATTTACCCAAAGCACCTTTGAGTTTGCGGATCTGAAATCTTCCCGACTGGACAGTGCGTACCTGGCCCATATCAATCTGAAATCTGCCGACCTGTCCAATACTGAATTGAAATACGCCAATCTGGCGGATGCCAGCCTGAACCATTCCGACTTGCGGAACTCGCGGCTGAACGGCGCCAACTTGTCGAATGCCCATCTGGATTATTCCTCGTTGCAGGAAGCCAACCTCGACGACGCCAATTTGAAAGGAGCAGAGTTATATTACTCCAATCTCAGCAATGCCTCGCTGGCTGCCGACTTCACTGAGGCCAAGCTCAACCATGCCAAGCTGGATTTTGCTATTCTGAACTATGCCATTCTCGAGCGCGCCGAATTGCTGAACGCCACGTTAAAAGGCGCCAAGCTGATCAAATCAAAGTTGAACCAGGCAGATCTGACCAAAGCTTCGCTGGAAGGCGCCCGGCTGCAGGGAGCAGAGCTTGCCGATGCCAATTTATTGAGAACCCAATGCACCGGGGCTGATTTTTCCGGCGCTATACTTCTGCGATCGGACCTGACCGGAAGCGATCTCCAGCCAGGCCAACTTCACTGGGGCCGATTTACAGGAAGCCAACCTGACCGCCGCTGATCTACGAGGAGTGATCTGGAAAAATGCCCGTCTCGAAAAACTGATCTTGCGCGATGCCAAGGTTAGCAGCCCCACGTGGTTAAGCGACCTGTCAAATCTGGCCCTGGCCACAGGCATAGAAGACCTTTTGAGCCGGTACTACATAGACGCCCTGGCGCCGCAATCCGACCTGAAAGGGACCTTTTTCCTGATCAAAGAACGCCCTGGCTTGCAATAATCCAAGTCACTTTTCCGCAGGGATAAACTTAAACATTTGGCTAGGTACTTTTTTCAACGTCCCCTGCAGTAAACGCGCGCCTTTTTCTTCAGCGCCCTTTTCTATTTCCAGAAAACGGCCGCTGTGTTTGCTTTGGATGAAGAAATAGCCTTCTCCCGCATCCATAAGACGAAACTTCTGATTGTCTGTGCCGTGGTAGGTCCATTGATGGATCAAAGCCCCTTCTTCCGTGGAGTTCCCCTCCACGTCGAGATAAAGCCCGGAGGTTTTAGCTTGAAAAAAGAAAAATTCGTCTTCTGCAGGCACCAGTGTAAACTGTTGGTTGTCCTGCTGATACGGCGTATACTGCTGAACGATTTCTCCCCGCTCCTTCGAAGCCCCGGGTATATCCAGGAACATATTGGTATGTTTGACCTGGATGAAATAGTACTCGCCGGAAAGGATCTTTTTGAGATTAAGTTTGCAATCCACCTTGTTTTTCCCAAAGAAGGAAGTCACGAAAATCGGAATATTCCCCAGATCGTTTTTGGCGAAATCCGGGGTTTGGATCTCCCTTTTACTCTGGACACCATTTCCGGAATTCGGGATTTGATGTAGTCATAAACTTCGTTGAGACTAACGATTCCGTCTTTGCTTGCATCCGCAGCTCCCTCCAAGCCTTCCAGGACCGCTTTGGTAAACGCCCCGTTTTGCCAGGCTTCATCCTCATAAGAACGTTCTTCTTTTTTGCTCGAGGTAAGGACGGCGTAACCTGCTTTGCTTTCCATCAGGTTGCGAATCGCGTCGTTGACCGTTCCGCTGTTGCTTCGCGCTCCACTGTGGCAAGCATCCATGAAAATCAATTTTTTACACTGCACCTCGTCCAGGCGGGAGGTTATCTCGTCGTAGCGAACGGAGGTTTGGCGCGGGTCGGTTGGGGTATAGTCATTTCCCCGAATCCACAGGTTGTCCAGAGAATCCGTAAACCCATGAGATGCCAGATACAGGATGATCAGGTCTTTTTTATCGACTTTTCTGGAGTTCTTATAATCATCCACGAGCTGGTCGACGGCCATCCGGATGCTATCGGCGGTTGCGGCAGGCCCGATCAGGGTTTTGACATAAACGGCATCGAAAAGCCTGTTGGTTGTCGCAATTTGCCCCCGGAAAGCGTTGGCAAAATCACAGGCATCCTTGGTCGCAAACTGAAGGTCGGGCGGGTCTGTGCCAACCGCCAAAACATGAATGGAAGGCCTGGAAGAAAAGGAATAGTTGTAGTAAACGACGATGGATTCCGATTTCAGGGCTTTGGGACCTGGGCCATAAAGGATTTGAATGGTCTGGTTCCCTTCTTCCAGCAAGATGTCTGCCGTGAAATTCAATCCGTTCACCTGAACATTTTCCAGGCGGTCTTCTCCGAGGGCGGTTCCGTTGACGAGGATTTGAAAATCGCCGACAACCAGATCGCCTTCGGTGAGTGCCAGAGCATCGATGAATAACTTGCGCGTCTCGCTTTGGATAAAGGTTTGGCCTCTGGGGATACTGGGCTTTACCCACTTGATCTGGCTCCAGGAAGTGCCTGCAAGTAAAGACAGACAGAAGATGAGGGTGTGTTTTTTCATAGTAGGGCATTAAATGCCCTTCAAAAATAGGGAATTAAATCCTTGCGCGCCCGGGGGGATGAAAAAAATCCTTTATTAACCGGGCTTGTCTCAATAGACCGTTCTTTGCAATGGATACGAAATTACATTTTTGGCTGCCAGAAGTAAGAACGGTCTTTTGAGACAGCCCCAACAAGTTTCTTGATTAGCAGCCCAAAGGAATTTTCTGAATCCGGCGTTCGTGCCTGCCCCCTTCGAACGCTGTTTCCAAAAACGCCCCCGCAATGGCCCTGGCCTCCTCCTGGCTGACAAACCGCGCCGGGATAGCCAGGATATTGGCGTTATTGTGGGAGCGGCCAAGGCGTGCAATCTCTTCCGACCAGCAAAGCGCCGCGCGAATGCCCTGGTGTTTGTTTGCCGTAATCGCCGCGCCATTGCCGCTTCCACAAATAATAATCCCCAAATCGGCTTCTCCTTTTTCTACCGCATCGGCAACCGGATGGATAAAATCGGCATAATCAACCGATTCCGTAGAGTACGTTCCAAAATCATTCACCGCTAACCCCCGGGCCTGGAGCCAAAGGATAAGATCCTCTTTGCATTCAAACCCTGCGTGATCCGAGCCGATAGCCAATTTGTTCGCCTTCATTTCGGTTAATTATTGAGCCCCCGGAGGAAGCAACTGGTTTTCAATCGTCTCGACCCGATAAGGCTCAAACCGGGCCTGCAATTTTTTGAAGAATGCATCGTCCTTGTTCTTTTCAGCATCCTGCATCAACCGGGTCATGGTAAATTCTGCCCTTTCGTAGTCAAACTGGTAGCTGTTGCTCAGAATATCCGGGTCCAGAGAGGTATAAAACCGCATATGTTTTTCGGTTTCATCCGCCAGGATTTCCATGATAGGCTTGGCTTTGTCATACGCGCCGGCTTCGAGATACACGTCCAGCATGTAATAGGCCCTGTAGTCGAATGGGAAGTTGACATGAGGAAACGCTTTAAAATACGTATCCGCTAAAGCAATCGCCTCTTTACTCTTATTCTCTTTGAGCAGCTGCCCCGCCGCCCGGCGCATGGTCAGTTGCAAACTTTGGATGCTCGGGAGGTAGGAATTATCCACAAAGGTTTTCTCCTTGTCAAAGTTACCCCAACGGAATTTTTCCATGACGTTTTTGTAGAAGACCTCGGTGTTGACTCTGCCGCTGCCGATGATTCCATAGGTCGGATCGCTGGGAGTCCGCACCGGAACGATGCGAAGCGAAAGGCCTTCCAATTGCATGTAATCATCCAACCCCAAGAACTTCTCCGGGCGGGTAGTTACGGCAAAATAAATGGGGCGTTCCCAAAGATTGGAGGCAATCAGGTCCAAAACGGCGAGATCATCTTTGCCAAGGTATTCCCGCCCTGTAAAATTTAACGGAATCCGGTCAACGACGGTGGTATCAGAAGCAGAAATCAGCCCTGCTTTTTCAGCAGCCTGGCGGTCGACCGGCAGGAAAACCGAGCGGGTGGGCATATAGCTTTCCGTAAATTCTCCGCTTTGAAGAGGCAGCGGGTGGTCTTCGCCAATAAACTGCAAAAACTGCTGGAGGCTCATCTCCCGGTCGGGCTGATTAGACGGCGGGTAAAGCACCTGATTTCGTTTGTTCCCCCGGTAAGCGTCTTTGGAGACCGTCAGTTTCAGCGCAGGAGAATTATTGACTTTCCGCCGCAGCAGGTCGACATACCAATCTACCGCGATAAGGCTCAGGTTAACTACGCGAACGTCCGTTCGGATTCCTTCCACTTCCTGGGCGTACCACAAGGGATAAGTATCGTTGTCGCCGTACGTAAAAATGATCGAATTAGGAGCGCACGAATTCAGGAAGTTGGAAGCGTAATCCCGCGACGCATAATGTCCGCGGCGGCTGTGGTCGTCAAAGTTCTGAGTCAGCATGAGGATCGGCGCCGACAACGCAATAATCGTAGCCAAAGAAGCCCCTACCGGAGTACTAAGCTTGACCCGCTCCCGGAATACTTCGAATAGCGCAATGACCCCATAGCCGATCCAGATGCAAAAGGTAAAGAACGAGCCAATGAGCACGTAATCCCTTTCCCGGGGCTCATTGGGCGGCTGATTAGAGTAAACGATAATGCCCAGCCCTGTAATCCCAAACAGCATCAACAGTCCCAGGAAGTCGTTTCTGGACTTGTTGAAATGGAAAATCAAGCCGAGCAAGCCCAGGAGGAACGGGATCATATAGTACCGGTTTCTTGCCTGGTTGTTCTGCATCGTATCCGGCATTTTACTTTGGTCCCCGAGGCGCCAGTTATCGATGAAAGGAATTCCTGAAATCCAGTTTCCGCTGGATTTATCCCAGGCATAGTACCCTTGGGCGCCGTTTTGGCGGCCGGAAAAATTCCACATGAAGTAACGCCAGTACATCCAGTTAAACTGGTAATTAAAGAAAAACTTAAGGTTATCGCCCATATTCGGCCGTCCTGCAGGAAGCGGCTGATCGGGATTCAGGCCAATCCACCGCTTGTACAGGGCGGGCCGGCCCTGCGAGCCATCCCCCATTCGCGGAAAGACCATTTCCTGGCGTTTGTCGTATACGTACGAGAGTTTTTCGTCTACCACTTCGTACCGGTCGCCTACGCGGCCATACCGGTTTTTGGATTTGACATCGACCGGGCGAGCTTCGAAATGAGGTCCTCTAAGCAAAGCGCGTTCGCCGTATTGTTCCCGGTTCAAATAAGGAATCAGGCGCAGCGCGTCGGTTGGAGCGTTCATATTGATTGGAGGGTTCGCATTCGCCCTGGTAACCACCATTCCGTAGGTGGAATAGGAAATAATGAGCAGCGCTACGGCTACAATGGCATTTTGGAGGGTAGGGTTCTGTTTTTGCTCCGCATACCGCAGCCCAAAAACGATGCCCCCAACCAGAACGAGCACCAAAGGAATAAGGCCAGAATTAAACGGAAGCCCCAACCCATTGACCATCATCAGCTCGAACATTCCCCATAAGCGGGGAAGCCCGGCGACGATAAACGTCTGAATTCCAAAAACAAGTAAAACGCCCACGCCCGCAGCAGCAACCATTCCCCAGAACGTGTGTTTGGAGTACCGTTTGAGGTAAAAGAAAAAGGCAAGCGCGGGGAAGGTCAGGATGCTAAGCAAGTGAACGCCCACCGACAACCCTGCGGAGTAGATCGCAAAGATCAGCCAGCGGTCGTATTGGTGTTCGTTGGGCTGAGCGTACCAGTGAATGGTGGCCCACAGCGTAAGCGCCGTAAAAAACGTCGACATCGCGTAAACCTCACCTTCTACCGCAGAGAACCAAATAGAGGTGCTGAATGCGGTAGCAAGCCCGGCAACCAGCCCGGCGCCTGCGATAGCGATCAGCTGGCCGTTGTCCGGTTTGCCTTCCCGGCCTACCAGCGACAATTTGCTCAGGATGATCGTCACCCAGGCAATAAACATCGCGGCAAAGGCGGTACTGATACCAGACATCAAGTTGACGGCAAACGCAATATCTTCGGGGTTATCGGAAACCACTTCCGCAACCCAGGCAAACATCCGGCCAAGCAGCAAAAACAAAGGCGCCCCGGGTGGGTGAACAACCTGCAACTTGTAGGCGCCCAGAATAAATTCGCCGCAATCCCACAAACTTCCGGTCCTTTCGGCAGAAAGGTAATACACCGCCGTTGCCAGCGCAAAGACCGTCCAGCCAACGATATTACTTACGCGTTTATACGAAAACATAGAAACATGGTATGTTAACAATCAATTAAAACACTATCAACCAATCAGTTATCCTTACAACTTGAGAAAGTGCAAAGCTAAGAAATTATCTTTAACCATCCCTTTCGCGCCGTTTATAATTATATATTCCCCGCAATAAACCCTACCTTTGTTCAAACGACTGCGTATGAAGTTATTGTTTTCGCTTTTGCTTATTTATGTGGTCTACCGTTTCTTCTTTACCAGGCCCCTGCTGAGCCGCCCCGGAGGCGGGGATATGAACCAAAGATCCGGCAGGCCTCCTCAGCAGAGCAATATCCGGTCAAAGGACGAAGAAGATTACGTTGATTACGAAGAAGTAGACTAATATGGATGTTCTTTTCCGGCCCGGCGACTTGGTTTTGTACAAAAACAACCAACTAATCGCTTTCAATAAGCCTGCAGGCATGCCCGTCCAGGCAGACCTCACCGAAGACAAGGCCCTCCTCAATCTCGCTGAAATATACACTAAATCCAAGCTTTGGCTCATACACCGCCTGGACCGGCCCGTCAGCGGTTTGGTGCTTTTTGCCAAAACCAAAACCGCTCAACAAGCCCTTAGCGCCGATTTTCAATCCCGCAAAATTAAAAAGACCTACCTCGCCGTAGTTAAGAACGCTCCCGAACAGGAAGCCGCTACGCTCATTCATTACTTGAAGCACGACGCCAAGAACAACCGCTCCATCGTTCTTTCCGAAAACACGCCCGATTCCCAGGAGGCTGTGCTCCACTACCAGACCCTAAGCAGCAGCGACAACTACCACCTGCTTCAGATCGACCTGGAAACCGGAAGGCACCACCAGATCCGGGCTCAATTAGCCGCTATTGGATGCCCAATCAAAGGCGATGTGAAATACGGCGCCCGGAGAAATAACCCTGACCGGTCTATTCACCTCCATGCCTGGAAGCTGTCTTTCTCCCATCCGGTCGATCAAACCCCGGTAGATCTTGTTGCCCCACTTCCGGATGATCCCCTTTGGAAGGCTTTCCTGGCGGCTATTCAATGACTTTCCCGATCCTTCTAATTTTTTCATGCGAATGGAATGCCTTTTAACCTCCTTTCCAAACCTGTCCGGCCTTCAAATGGCCCAGTTTAAAGAGCTCGGCATCCAGTACCTCGATTGGAACAACAAGATCAATCTCATCTCCAGAAAGGATATTCCCTTCCTATACGAGCACCATATCCTGCATTCGCTGGGCATTGCCCGGTTGATTCAGTTCCGCCCAGGGGCTGAGGTCCTCGACTTGGGTACCGGGGGAGGGCTCCCTGGCATTCCCCTGGCCATCCTGTTTCCCGAAACCCGGTTTACGCTGATCGACGGCACAGGCAAAAAGATCGCCGCCGTAAAAGAAATTTGCCAAACCCTGGAGTTGAACAATGTAGAAGCCTTTCACATGCGGGCGGAAGACCTGAAGAAAAAATTTGATTTTGTCGTAACCAGGGGGGTTGCCTCCATGGACAAACTCATCCTCTGGACGGCCAGGAAGTTCAAAACCCAGCAACAACATGCCTTCCCTAATGGGCTGTTTGCGCTCAAAGGCGGCAATTTGAAAGCGGAAATCGATCCCCTGCGGAAAGGGCATTTTATCCAGTTATTCCCGTTGAGCGACTATTTTAAAGACCCCTATTATCTGGAAAAATTTGTGGTTTACGTTCAGGGATATACCTGACCTGGAGAAGGTTTGGAACCCCAAACTGCTCCAACATCAGGATAAGTTCGTACTTTTGGCCCGGATCGAGAAAAGTTCCCTACCTGCACAAAATCCAAAAGACCATGTCATTTGAAGTAGAAGGAAAGCTGTACAAGAAGTTTCCCGCCGAAAGCAAAACAGAAAGCTTTCAGGCCCGGGAGTTTGTCATCGAAATCGAAAGCGGGAATTATCCCCAGTTTATCAAGTTCCAGCTCGTGCAGGATAAATGCAGCTTGTTGGACGATTACCAGGAAGGGGAAATCATCCGGGTATTTTTTGACCTGAGAGGACGCGAATGGCAAGGCAAATTCTTTACCAACCTGAATGCCTGGCGCCTGGATAAGCCCAAGAAAACAGAGACTGAGGCGCCTGCTCAAGCCGGCAATTCGAGCGCTTTTCCTTCGGCAAGCGACGAACCGCATTTCGATACCGAAACCGACCTCCCCTTTTAGGCCCCAAGCGCCTTCAGGATCTGTTCGGTGTGGTTCTTCGTGTCTACTTTGGTGAAGATTTTCTCAATTTTTCCGGTTTCGTCGATGACGAAGGTAGTCCGGATTACCCCTTCGTAGCTTTTACCATACATTTGCTTGGTTCCCCAGGCGCCATAGCTTTTTAATAGGTCCTGGTTGGTATCTGGAACCAAAGGAAAGGGCAGGGCATATTTTTCCTTGAATTTGCTGTGTTTAGCCGCCGAATCCGGGCTCACTCCCAATATGGCGAATCCTTTTTCCTGAAGCGCGCTGTAGTTATCCCGAAGATTGCAGCTTTCCGCCGTACACCCCGGCGTGTCGTCTTTGGGATAAAAAAACAAAATGAGCTTTTTTCCCTGGAAACTGCTCAGGGTAACCGTTTCTCCCGTCTCGCTGACTACGGTGAAATCTGGCGCCAAATTGCCTTCTTTTAAATTCGCCATAAGGAATGGTTTTTTGACAACGAAACAACCAGCCAACAGGGAGGTTCATTTCTCTGGCCGCTTTCTCTTTACCGGAAGAAATTCCTCTTAAAAACCGATGTATTGCCCATCGCATCGCTTACCTCCAGCTCCAGCGTGTGGGGTCCGGAAGCCAAATCGTCGGCAAAAGTATGCGAGATTCGCCTGTTTTTCTCATCATACGACATGAGAATCCATTTGCCATCAATAGACGCACGGTACTTGAGATTAGGAAGGTTGCCGGACGCGGAAATAGTATCCCGTATCCGAAAACTCATGGAAGCAAAGCGCCGCATATCCGTAGCAAACCGGTCCACCTCGATACGGGGAGGCGTCGTGTCCACCATCACCGCGAACGCCCCAAACGTATTCACGGTAGCGAGCAGCATCCCATCATCCTGCCACTGGCCCCCAAAGTTAACGATCCCGCCTCTGGACCGGTGCGCGATAAACGCTTTATCTCTAAGCTGAACGGGGATCGGGTCCGGTCTGATCCCAAGCGCATATTCCCGGTGAACGGGAAAGGATTCATTGTGGAGGGTATGCGTCAATGAATAAATCCCTGGCAGAGGATCTTTGCGCATGGAATACTGCATGTACAAGTCTTCGTAGAAAATATGGGCCGGAAAGTTAACATACAGTCCATGGTTATCGATCACGTGGGGCTGGTCGAACGGCAGAAAAAACTGGTAGGGCGCCCACGGCGCCTGTAACCCGGCAGACGCCTCCTCCTCCTTGTACACGAGAAACTCCAGGTTGCTTTCATTTCCCGCTGCATCTTTTACAGAAGCCACAAGGCTGTTGATTTTTCCCGGAAGGAGCGGAACCAGCCCGTTCCTGGAAGGCAGGTAAATAGAAAGCCTGTTGCCCGGCAGCGCAAAACAACGATGGAAATAACTGCCCCGGTTGCGCTGTTCCTGATAGTCCAGATGGGCATTGATGTACCGGGTTTCTTCAAAACCAAAGGATTCCATCTTGAATCCGTACCAAAGCGCGCCGTCATTAAATAGGTTCAACTCGTAAATGCCGTTCCAATTCGACACTCCATCCATGTGGTCATAGGCTTTTACCGCAATCCCCAGGAGGTTGCCTGAAGCTTTAAAGCGGTCAGCCGCCAGGCGGTACCTGCCATTTTTTAAGACCAGGGGCAGAATCGTAGATTTCAGTGGGCGCCCTTGCTGGTCAAACTCGTATAGTTTTATTTCGTGCAGGCGCGGAGGGATTCTATCCTGCACGTTCAGGCCGAATAAAAGCGGATTCACCGGCCGGTCCGTAGCTGTTTTTCGGATCTCAAAATGAAGATGGGGGCCAAAAGAATGGCCTGTGCTACCCATTTTCCCTACAAACTGCCCCCTGCGGACCGGAAATTGGTCTTTTTGGGGAAAGAGTTCAAGCTCAAAAGTTTCCTGTTTAAATTGCATTTCCCGGACATAGGCTTCTATTTCCGGGGAAAACTCCAGCAAATGGGCATATACCGACGTGTACCCGTTTGGGTGTTCGATATACAGGTGGTTGCCATACCCATCGGGGGCCACCCTGATCCGGGCTACAAACCCATCGCCGGCAGACAGGATCGGTACGCCAATACCTCCTTTGATATCGATTCCCGAATGAAAGTGGTTGGGACGCAATTCCCCGAAGGTGCCCGACAAGCGCAAAGGCTGGTTCACCGGCGCCTGGAAAAAATCCAGCGGATACGCCGGATCCGCGCTTGGAATAAACCCATACAAAAAAATAAAAAGCGTCAGCCCGATTATCCAGCGCATGAAGGATCTTGTTTATAGTTACCCTACCTAGATGTATTAGGTACTTCGCGTCAATAGATTTATGTTACCGATGCCCTATCCGTTTAAAAGGCAATCCCAATTGCCTGTAATCGTTTCCTTTTCCCGGTTTTCCTCAAGAATCCGGAGAAAGGTTTTTCTTGGAACCGCCCTGGCCCCCAGGCTCGCCAAATGGGGCGTTTCCTGCTGGCAGTCGATCAAGTCAAATCCTTTGGTTTCCAGTACGCGAACCAGGGTGATAAAACCCACTTTGGATGCGTTGCTCACTTTCGAGAACATCGACTCGCCAAAGAAAACGCTTCCAAGGGAAACGCCATACAAGCCGCCTGCTAAAAGCCCATCCTGCCAAACCTCCACCGAATGCGCAAACCCTTGCTTATGCAGCGCGTAATAAGACTGGACCATTTCTTCCGTAATCCAGGTTCCTCCGCCTGCTTCATCCAACCGGGTTTCCTGACAGGCCTGGATCACCGACAGAAAGTCCCGGTCAAAGCTAACACTGAACTTTTGCTGATTGAAATAGGGGCGCATGCTCTTCGCCACTTTCAATTCGCTTGGAAAAAGCACAAAGCGCGGATCCGGCGACCACCACAAATAGGGGTCGCCTTCCCCAAACCAGGGAAAAATCCCTTGTTCGTAAGCATGCAAAACCCTCGCCGGGTCCAAATCTCCTCCAACAGCCAGCAACCCATCCTTTCTGGCCATGGAGGCCGGCGGGAAATCTACACTATTTTCCGGCAACCAAAACAAAGGCATCTAAACGTTTTAAACAAAATCCGCCAAGCATAAAAAAATATGCCCAAAAAACAAAAAGTTTTCAACAGGTTTTTCCACATTCTTTTATTTTGGGCGTCCGGAAACCTGATAATTCAGGAATAAAACCGCAGACAGCAACAAAATTGCCCCCGCCTGGTGCAAGACGCCAAGTCCTACCGGAACCGTTCCCAAACAACGGATCACCGTCCAAATTCCAAGAAGCACCTCAAGGGAAATACTCCCCAAAACCAGAAATACCGCCGGCTTCAGCGAAGCGTTTCCCGGATGTTTAACGGTCAGATAAGAAAACCACAAAACAATGATTGTCAAAAGATAAGCTGTTCCCCGGTGCACAAATTGGACCAGCGCCGGCATGAATACATGCTGGTCGTATGCTACGAAATTTTCTCCGTTCCAGTTGCTTAAATCCAACAAAACAGAGGGTATCCACTCCCCATTCATTTCGGGCCAGGTGGGGAAATTTATCCCGGCTTTCATGCCCGACATGATGCCGCCCAATACGATTTGAACAGCAAGTACCACCCCAATCCTTAAAGCCCAACGTTTTAACACCGGGCTGTGGAAAACCTGTGGAAAAGGAAGCGCCGTTTTCAACATGGTCCAGAAAAGATAACTGTACAGCGCTAAAGCGATAGATAAATGCAACGCCAGTTTATACGCATTGACCCACGGACGGTCCACCAACCCGCTGGCAACCATGATCCACCCAAACGAAGCCGCAAGCCCCGCCAGGAGGATTACCACTCCAAGCCTCCGCATCAGAGGAGGGCTGATCCACTTTCTCCTCCAGAAGATCAAAAACGGAATAATAAAAACAAACCCCATCATCCGGGCCCATACCCGGTGAAAATACTCCCAAAAGTAGATGAACTTGAACTGCCCCATGCGCATCCCTTCGTTCAGCTTTTGGTACTGAGGGGTTGACTGGTACAGCTCAAACGCGGTTTCCCATTCGGCGGCATTCAGCGGAGGCAAAGTCCCGGTAATGATCTCCCATTTGGTAATGGACAAGCCCGACCCCGTAAGCCGCGTAATTCCTCCTATGACTATTTGCATGAACACCAGAAAAACCCCGACGGCAAGCCATGCGCTCACGATCCGGGAAGCCCGCCCGTAACCAGGGGCGGGAGCTGTTGCCGTTGAAGACCTGTCGGATTGCATACGTGTTTTTGTTTAGGAAAACAAAACTAATCGATTTTGTTCTCCGAGTTTTCCACAAGTCTTATTAATGATGTTATTGAATTCATTTTTTATAAAAAAAATCAACCCCATCATCATCAGTGCTGTTAGCATGTGGAAAGCGCATTTTTGTTAACCCTGTGTTAACAGGTTCTGACAAAAGCTCCCCCATTTCTACACTGGAAATGAACATCCTCCGCCCACTGGAATGCGGGTTTCGCTTACTTATGCACAGGCTGTGGATTTTATTTACGAAAATAACGGACATCCCGGGAATGGGGTTAACGACCTGTGGATTTCCAGGGTTTTTTCCCACGTCTTAGCGCTATTTTTCCTCCGGCCCGCTCCCGGGATTGTGCAGAAAAAGACTTGCACTTAAGGACTGTGCATAACTTAGCGTCTATCCACCCTATTCCTCATTTTGGGGTGTGGAAAAGGAATTCAATTAACCTCCTGATTACATTAAGTTTACATTTTAAATGAAAATCCGGGTGTGGAAAAACCGGAGAACACCTTCTATTGGATTTTAATAAAAATTGTTTTATTTTGATAATCTCGTGCTACCTGTAAATCCATTTGCTATGTGCGGACGCTATTCGTTTTCCGTTGCCAAAAAAACGATCCAGGAGGAATTGGGCGACGTAGAGATTCCGGAACCTCTGGAGTGCAACTTTAACGTCGCTCCTACCCAGAAAGGATATGTCGTCTCCAATGATTCTCCAGGTAAACTCCAGGCTTTTACCTGGGGGTTGGTCCCTTATTGGTCGAGGGAGGGCCGCCCGGACGGCCGCCTGATCAATGCCCGTATGGAAACTATTGAAACCAAACCCTCGTTCCGCGTTCCCTTCCGTAAGCGGCGATGCCTGGTGCTGGCGGATAGTTTTTATGAGTGGGAAAAAAAAGGTAAAGAACGCCTGCCTTTCCGGATTCTTCTGAAAAACGAAGGCTTACTGGTGATGGCCGGCATTTGGGATGTTTGGAAGCAGGGAGACCAATCGCTTTACTCTTTTTCCATCATCACGACCCTTCCAAACCAGGAGGTAAGCGTTCTGCACGACCGGATGCCGGCGCTGCTGCTGGACAAGGAAGCCCGGACCCAATGGCTGGAGGAGGACGAGCCCGAGCCGCTGCTTCGCCTCCTGGAGTCTCCTCCCAATGATATCCTTAAAGTATATCCGGTTCGGCCCCTCGTCAACCGGGTGAGCCAGAATGGTCCTGAGCTCCACGAGGGGGCGGGCTAGGAGGCGGGTATGCGAAACTTCTGCAAACGGGTCGTTGGGCAATGGGTTTTTTACCTATTTTCGGGACGGAAAACAGGGTGATTCTATGCGCGCAGTAATTCAACGCGTCAGCGAAGCTTCGGTGACTATTGACGGCCGGGTGAAATCCCGCATTGGTAGCGGCCTGATGGTCCTTCTGGGGATTGAAGATGCCGATACGGCAGAAGATATTGATTGGCTTGTAAGAAAGTTGGCCAACTTGCGGGTTTTCAATGATGAAGCCGGGGTGATGAACCGGTCTATTCTGGAAGCAGGAGGCGAATTTTTGGTGGTAAGTCAGTTTACCCTGTATGCCAGTACCCGAAAAGGGAACCGGCCATCCTATATCCGGGCGGCCAAACCCGAGGTTTCTATTCCGATGTATGAAGCCTTCGTCGTTCAGCTACAGACCATTTCCCAAACCGAGGTCAAGACCGGAGAATTTGGCGCGGATATGAAGGTCGCTCTGATTAACGACGGGCCAGTAACCATTCTTATCGATTCAAAAACCAGGGAATAATGGAAATACGGCAAGCCCAGCAGTTGGTGGATACGTGGATCAACACGATCGGTGTCCGATATTTCAATGAACTGACCAATATGGCGCTGTTGGTTGAAGAGGTTGGGGAAGTAGCCCGGTTGATCGCCAGGCTCTATGGCGAACAATCGTTTAAAGCGTCAGACCAGGCCGGGAATGCCCAGGAAGCGCTTTCCGATGAAATGGCCGATGTTTTGTTTGTTCTGATTTGCCTGGCCAACCAAACGGGGGTTGATCTGACCGCCGCACTCGAAAAAAACCTGGAAAAGAAAACCCGCCGGGATTCCTTAAGGCATCTACAAAACCCAAAGCTCAATCCGGGCGAAGGCTGAATTCGCCGGGCTTCAGGGCCTTGGGTTATCCTTATCCTTTCCTTTAAATGGAGACGCTTCCTGCCCCTCCTGGATCAGCCGGAACGCAAAGAACAGGCTAATGCTCAGGGTCACTACTGCAAAAAGGATCAGCGCGTCGTAAATTTCCTGTATGATAAAGAAGTCGTAAATGCCATGAACGATCAGAGGGACGAGCCATCCATACAACAGATTCGGTTTTCCCCGGACCGGGCTGAAACGGGACTTTCCCACATAATACCCCATCATAGTAGCAAAAACGGCATGAGCGGGCACTGCGGTCACGGCGCGTACAGCGGTAGTCGGTAGGCCAAATTCCAGGGCATAATAGATGTTTTCCAGGGTTGCGAACCCCATACTGATCATCACAGCGTACACAATGCCGTCGAGGGGTTCGTTAAAAAAGGAAGATTTCCGGGTATACAACATCAACGCCCCAAATTTGAGGGTTTCTTCTGTGCCGGAAACCAGAATAAAGGAAAAGAAAACGGCAGGCAGGACGGAATGGGTTTTTTCCAGTCCCATTTTGAAAAACCACTCCTGGACTTCCATCAACGGCAGGGTGAGCAGCATCCCGGTCAGAAAGGCAAAGGTTAGCGGCCAGAATTTCTCCCGTTCGTATTTATCCACCCGGTAAATGAACCAGGCAATGGCTAAACCGGGAATGATGGCGAGAAGCAAGGGGATTACCATAGGGGTTATTTAGAGGTATCCAGGATCCTTGGCTGATCGGAACAGCTTAGGTACAAAGGGGAATAAACTCCTCCAGAATCTGGTCCAACTGTTCCGGCGCTTCGTACAGAACCATATGCCCTATTCCATCGAGCAAGTGAATGACCGCCTTGTCCGGCAAAGCCGTTTGGGAAAGCATCGCTTCTGTAGGAGGGATGAGCTGGTCTTCCAGACCCAATACAAACAAAACAGGTTGGTATATATGCTCCAATACGTTGCTGAGATCCCTTCTTGAGGCCATGGCGGCGAGGGCGGCGGTTATTCCTTCATCAGAGAATGCGGAAGCATCCGCCATCAGGTGATCCAAAATTTCCGGATGGTTCTGGAGAAAACCGGCTGCGAAAAAGGTCGGAAAAAGTTGCTTGAGATAAGGAACGTTTCCTGTTTCCTGGATAAACCGGATGCTTTTCTGCCGGGCTGCTCTTCGCTCTTCCGGGTCGGCAAACGGATGGGAATGGATCAACCCCATGCCCGAAATGCAATCGGGAAACTGGCTGGCAAGGCTTAACGCTACATATCCCCCCATGGAATGCCCGAAAACAATACAAGAATGGATGTTTTCCTGGTAGAGCAGCTCATACACAAGCGCCGCCATCTCATCGATGGAAATATCCGGCCATACGTCGGAAGCGCCGAACCCGGGCAGATCAATGGCCAGAACCGAATGTCCTTTGGCAGAAAAATGGACAATCTGACGTTCCCATATCTTATGGCTTTCCGCCAACCCATGCAGAAAAAGAAGAGTTGGCCCTTGTCCCTCCTCAAGGACATAGGCCAGGTTTTTCCCTAAAGCATTATGGCGTTTCATTGGGTTGAATGACCGTTTAGTAGCAAAAAAAGGCAAGTTATCACAAATTTGCCCTCTTATTTCGGGAAAAAAAACAAAAGCACTGCAGAGAAAGAAACCCTTTCCCTGATCTGGTTAATGTTTGCTATCTTTCGGCTAAATAGAGACCAATTTCCTTCGGTTTGATTCGTTTACCTGGTAATAACCGAATCCGGTTGGTCCG
Organism: Haliscomenobacter sp.; assembly: GCA_016713275.1. GTDB lineage: Bacteria > Bacteroidota > Bacteroidia > Chitinophagales > Saprospiraceae > JADJPL01. Next base: position 442,268 of record JADJPL010000001.1, on the reverse strand, counting down.
AAATGTTTACAATAGCACCTGGAGAAGGATATGGCAGAACAAGCCTTTAACCGGAATTATCTGGGGACGATAGAATCCTTAAAGAACGAATTGCATCTCAAGCAGTTGCAAATAAACCGCCTATTGAGCATTACCCAAGCCATCAACAACAACGTCTCGGCTTCGGGGCTCTTTGAGATGTACCGGTCTTTTCTTGGGTGGGAGCTGGGGATCCGTAAAATGGCCTTGTATGTCAAGGAGGACGAACAATGGCACTGCGCTTGTTCTATCGACATTTCCAAAGAACTTCTGGATCTGGATATTTCTTCGTTTTTTCCCAGGTTTACCCGGCTGGTGAACCTGGAAGGAGAAACCCATTCCCTGGTCAGTGTGTTTGATGTGGTCATTCCGGTACGGCACAAAGATCTTCCCATCGCCTATGTTTTTATCGGCGGGTTTAATGAGGAAGAGGACATGTACAACAAAATTCAACTGATCACCACAATCACCAACGTGATTGCGGTGGCTATTGAAAACAAGCGCCTCTTCAAACGGCAACTCGAGCAGGAGCGCCTGCGCAAGGAGATGGAACTGGCCGCAGAAGTTCAGCAGATGCTGATTCCAAAAAAACTTCCCCAAAGCGGTTTTTACGAGCTGGGAAGCATCTATAAGCCTCAACTCAGCGTAGGAGGGGATTACTTTGACTTCATTGAGTTCGATGACGGAAAAATTGTTTTTTGCATTGGAGATTTCACCGGCAAAGGGCTTGCCGCCGCGCTCCTGATGGCTAATTTTCAGGCCAATTTCCATACGCTGATCACCCGCCGCCTGGAACTTGATGAGTTCATTCAGGACATCAATAAGTCGGTATACGAAATAACAGGAGGAGACCGGTTCATTACCTTTTTTATTTGCGAGTACGACGTCAAAGCGCGCAGCCTGAAGTATGTCAACGCAGGGCACAACCCTCCCGTGATCATTTCTGCCAACCAAATAGAGTTCCTGAAAACCGGCTGCGTGATGCTTGGCCCGTTTGCGGATATTCCCGAAGTAAAAATCGGCTACGCAACCATCGAGGAAGACGAGGCCGTTATCCTGGCTTATACCGATGGACTGACGGATATTCGCAATGCCGAGGGAGAATATTTTAGCGAAGAAATGCTCTCCGCCTTTATCAAAGCGCATTACACCGAACGGGTAGATAAACTCAATGCGAAACTTATGGACTACATAGACCGCTTCAGAGGAAAAGAAACGATCCCCGACGATTTTACCGTGCTCACCTGCAAGGTATATTGCCAGGCGAAATAACCGGTTTTTAGGGCAAACCCGGAAATTGGTCTTATTTCATAGGCGTTCAATCGTTCTTTTTTGGCCGGAGGCGTGTAAAAGCACACTTTGTTGCAGTTCAAAAAACAAAAGGCTTTCCTTATTGTAAACCTAACAAGCAAGCTGATCTGATTTTCAAATTTTAGCGTCATGAAGGATAAAAATGTTGCCGGGATCTTGGCTCTTTTTCTTGGAGCTTTCGGGGTGCACCGGTTTTACCTGGGCCAGACTGGACTAGGTATACTTTATGCTGTTTTTTTTATGACCGGGATTTCCACGATACTTGGCATTATCGATGCGATTGTCTTTTTTTCCATGGACCAGGATACCTTTGACATCAAATACAACCGGGAGCATTATCGGGCAAGCAAAAAGGACAATACGGATTTCGAGCGTCGAGAACGAAGGAGTTCGGCCCCGGTTCAGCAACGCCGGCAGGATCGCAGGGAAGAGCGAAGGGAAAAAGCGCCCCAGCAGCGGTCTAAAATTTATATCGACAACACCTCCAAAGCCGCTGAATTCAAACGGACCGGGATCAATAAGTACAAAGACTTCGAATTCGACAGCGCCATTGAAGATTTCCTTAAAGCCCTGGAGTTTACTCCGAACGACGTGGCGATCCATTTCAACCTGGCTTGCTCCTATTCTCTGACGGAGCAGGCAGATAAAGCGTTTTTCCACCTGGATCAGGCGGTAGGGCTTGGTTTCAACGACTACCAGCGCATCAAAACCCATGACGCGTTCGCTTATCTGAGGATTCAGCCTCAATTCGAAGAGTTTGAGCAGCATGGGTTTCGTTTGGTCGGGCAACTTCAGCTGCCCGGAAAGGAAGAAAACTTGCTGGAGCAGATCACCAATACCGATTTACTCCAGCAACTCCAGAAGCTGAACGAGCTAAAAGAGAAAGGGCTGTTGACGGAAGAAGAATACGACCTTCAACGCCGAAAACTGACGAATTGAAAGAAAATCCGGTTTGTCTTCCAACACCTGGGCGCCTTTTATGTTAGGAAAGCGTAAACTATGCGGTCTTAGAAGCCGGAGAACGTTACCGGACTTAACCGGCTCAGAATGAAAAAAGACGATGACAGCAGAACAACTGGTTTCCCAATCGATCATTCCGTTGCAAACTTCGGATACCGGAGAAGTTGCCCTGGAAATGATGGCCGAGTTGGGCGTGCGCCATCTTCCCATCGTCAACAACATGCAACTCCTTGGCCTCATTTCCGAAGAAGACGTCCTGAATTTTGACGTCACCGAGGCTGTTGGCTCTTACGGCCTTTCGCTTCCCAAACCGTATGTGAAAAAGGCCGACCATATTCTGGAGGTCATGCGGCTTCAAATGGAGCTGGAGTTGAGCCTTATTCCGGTGGTTGATGAAGACCACAATTACCTGGGCTCTATTTCCATCGACCGGTTGCTCGCCCAATTTTCCAGACTGGCCGCAATTTCGGAGCCCGGAAGCATCCTGGTGCTGGACCTCAACAAACGCGATTACTCCCTGGCCGAAATAGCCCGGATCGTTGAATCGGAAAACATGGCGATCTTGACTTCTTTCGTGACTACTTATCCGGATTCTTCCCGCATCGACGTGACCCTTAAACTCAACAGCCAGAACACCCTCAGTCTTTTGGCTACTTTCGAACGGTTTAAGTATGAAGTGAAAGCCTCGTACCTGGAAACCGATTTTGTGGATTCGATGAAGGAACGCTACGATGCGCTGATCTCCTATTTGAACATTTGATTAATTCTTCCTCTCCGTAAAGCAACGGGGTGCACGTGTTCGGAGGATTTTGTATTTTTTGAGCATATTCCTTAATAATATGCGTCTCCCGATTTTATTCCTTCTTTTTCTCTTGGGTTTCCCGTTGTTTTCGCAGGAAGGCATGGTGCGGATCGACTCCATTTCGGTGGAGGGCAACAAGAAAACGCATCGCGCCATCATTCTCCGGGAGCTGCCGTTCCAGTCCGGCGATACGATTCCGCTGGCCGCCCTTTCCGGGGTGCTCGAAGAAGGGGAGCGTTGGTTGATGAACACCGGGCTATTCAACCGGGTCGATATTTTTTCCGAAACTGGGAAGGGAGTGCCAACCGCGTGCACCTTCAGGTCGAGGTGGAAGAATCCTGGTATTTTTATCCGATCCCGGTATTTGAGTTGGCCGACCGCAACTTCAACGTTTGGTGGGTGGATCAAAAACGGTCTCTGGCCCGCACCAACTACGGGATCGACTTCAAGCACCGCAACACGACCGGAAGAAGGGATCGGCTGAATGTGGTCTTTAAAGCGGGGTATACCCAATTGTTTTTGACCAATTACACCTTGCCGTATTTCAACCGTTCCAAAACCTGGGGATTGTCCTGGTATTCGCTTTTTGCCCGAAACCGGGAAATCAACTATGCGACGATCGGCAACCGGCAAGCTTTTTATAAAAGCGATGACCATTTTGCCCTGAACCGGTTCACGACTCAGTTCTCGTTAATCCACCGCCCCAAACTAAACCAGCAGCATTATGTTCAACTGGGCTTTTTCCAAAACCAGGTCCTTGAAAAAGTGAGCGAGGAACTCAACCCGGGTTATTTCCTGAATGAAAAAAATCGGCAGCGTTTCTTCTCCCTCAGCTACCAGTATATTTTTGACGAACGGGATATTCGGCCCTATCCCTTGTCGGGCGTTTACTTCTCCACCGAGCTGGAGAAAGATGGTTTAGGGGTCTTTCCCGACCGGAACGGACTTACCTTGTACGGCGATTTTCGCCGCTATATTCCGCTGGGCAAAGGGCCTTTCTATGCCGCTGTTTTGGCGAAAGGAAAATATTCGCTGATCCGGGAGCAACAGCCTTACAACGACAACCGCGCCATCGGGTTTCAGGACTATACCCTGCACGGGTATGAATATTATGTGATTGACGGACCCGATATGGTGATGATAAACACCAGCCTTCGCTTAAAATTGTGGGACGATCAGATTAACTTTGGCAAACTGATGCCTTTTACCACCTTTCGCAAAATGCCGCTCAAAGTTTTTTTAGCCTTGAATGGCGACGGAGGGTATGTAAACAACCCCTGGAACGTCTACGACAACTCCTTCAACAACCGGTGGTTGATGGGAGGCGGGTTGGGATTGGACGTGGTATTTTTCTTTGACTTTGTGTTGCGCATCGAGGGAAGCGTTAATCATTTGAGGGAGCCGGGATTCTATTTACATTTTAACACGAGTATTTGATGCAGGTCGTCGTTTATAGCAAGGTGTTCAAGGAAAAGGACCTTACCTATTTTCAGCAGCTTTTTGACGCGCTGCATGAACACGGGATTATGGTGTATGTTTTCCGCCCTTTGTTCGAGCAGATCAAGGATCGGGTGGTTTTTAAACGGGACGTTGGCATTTTTGAAGGATATATCGATTGTCAGTTAAAAAAATTTGACGTATTTATCACCCTGGGGGGAGACGGAACGATCCTGAATGCCATCATGCATGTACGCAACGCCCCTATTCCGATAATGGGAATCAACCTCGGCCGGCTCGGTTTTTGGCGTGTATTGAGAAAAAACGCATCGCGGAAGCCATTGCGCTTTTTGTTCGGGGGCACTATCGTTTGGAAGAAAGGGGCTTGTTGTATCTGGAGTCCAACCTCCCGTTGTTTGGAAACACCCGGTTTGCGCTGAACGACTGCACCCTGCTCAAACGGGATACCTCCTCCATGATCACGATTCATACCTATATCAATGGGGCCTATCTGAACTCGTATTGGGCCGACGGGATTATCATTGCCACCCCAACCGGATCTACGGGCTACTCCCTCAGCTGCGGGGGGCCGATCGTTTTTCCGGGTTCGGGAAATTTCGTAATTACCCCGGTAGCTCCGCACAACCTCAATGTCCGGCCGGTAGTGATCTCCGACAGCTCGGTGATCTCTTTTGAAGTCGAAGGGAGAACGGAGAACTTCCTGTGCACCCTGGACTCCCGGTTTGAAAGCATCACCTCCGCGCACCAGCTGGCTGTGCGAAAAAACGACTTCACTATTCGCCTGATCCAATTGCACGACATTGGGTTTATGGAAACCATCCGCAATAAATTAGCCTGGGGAGTGGATACCCGAAACTATTGACACCGTTTGGGGTTCTGCATCTGTGGAGGATATTTCAAGACTAACCAGAGGAATATGACCGCCCTTTCTGCAACACTGGATTATCGTGGCCGCCGGATGCAGGTATCCCTGGAGGAACCTTTAGACATCAGTATCCCGATCATTCCGGGGGAAATGGGGGTGAATTGCTTTTATGCGCCGCCCCCGGAAGCCTGGCCTGTCGAGGCCGGAAGCTTTATTGGAGACACCGCACAAGGAGGTTCCGTCAATTTTTTTAACCTTCGCCTTGTTCCCCATGGCAACGGCACGCATACCGAATGCGTGGGGCATATTTCTTCCAAACGGTATTCGATCAACCAATGCTTGCGCCGCTTCCATTTTCTTGCCAAATTGATCACGGTTTATCCCCGGAAAATAGAAAACGGAGACCGGGTGGTCGTGCAGGAAGATATCGAGCAGGCGCTTCACCCTGGCGAAGCGGAAGCGCTAATCCTGCGGACGATGCCCAATGACGACCTCAAACGCAAAACCAATTACTCTGGCGCCAACCCGCCTTTTATCGATGCGCAAGCCATGCAGTATCTGGTCCGCTGTGGTATAGACCATTTATTGACCGACTTACCCTCCGTGGATCGCGAAGAAGACGCAGGCGCGTTGGCCGCGCACAAGGCTTTTTGGAAATACCCGGACGCGATTCGGGAACAAAGCACCATTACGGAACTGATTTACGTGCCGTCTTCCATTCCGGATGGGTTGTATTTGCTCAATCTCCAGATTGCTTCCCTGGAGTTGGACGCCAGCCCGAGCAAACCGGTTTTATTTGTCCTGAAATAAGATGCGTTTTTTAGATTACTGGTATTAATCTCACGTTATGCGGTACCCTTCCTCTACCTACCATTCCAGGATTTACCGGGATTTTAAGGGACTTGCGGGGAATGACTACCGGGGGCAAATCCGTTTTTACGAAAAATGGGAAACGGAGATCCTCCAACTGGAGTTTGAAGAATACCTCGAACTGGTAGTCGATTATACGAACGCGCTTTTTGAAACGGGCGCTTACCGCAAACACGTTCTGATGGCTGACGTGGTCATTGAACTGGCTATCCTCCAGAACATCCGGTCCTACCAACAGGAAGACCTGTACCGGAAATTTCTTTTCCGAAAAGCGGCATCGTTATACAATCTGATGGAATTTCCTGCAGCGGAGCACATTCTCCGGGAGTTGATCAAAATGGCCCCCAAGGACGAAGATTGCCTGCGCTTTTATGAAAAATGCAGGAGGAAACAATATCCGGACTTACTGAACCAATTCCGGGCGGCAAGCATCTTTCTCCTCCTTATGGCTGCTTTCGGAGTCGCCCTGGAAGTGTTGCTGGTCAGGCCATTTTATGGGATGTACGTCCCTCTTATGGCGTCTTCGAGGAATACGCTTTTTGTTTTGGGCGTTCTGGCGATGGTCGCCGGCCAGGGGTATATCCGGTTTTTGGCCGCTTCCGACAAAAACGCCCTTCTGGACTGCATCCGCCAGTGCAAAAAATGACCCACTAACGAACCACCAACCACCAACCACCCCATTTCCATTACTCCTCCTCTTTTTCTCTTGTCTTTACAAGATTATGCCCCGACTTTTTTAATTTAGCCAAACCAATTTGCATTTGGCCAAGCGTTTGTTCACCATAAATCCAACTACCCTTGAAAAACAAACCAAATCGTCGTGCATTTATCCAAAAGTCTGTTCTGGCAGGGGCTGGCCTGGCCCTGGGAACCACCGCTTCGGGCGCCAATAAACCGGAAAGCAAGACGACAGGGCAACCCATAGCCAACCAGAATTCCAAACTGCAACTTGGGTTTATCGGAGTGGGGCTGCGCGGCCAATCCCATGTCGATCTGGCTTTGGATCGAAAAGATTGCGTTGTGACGGCTATCTGCGATATCGATCCGGAAATGATCCGGCGTACCCAGGCGATCATCAGCAAAAAAGGAGGCCCCGCGCCAAAAGTATACGACAAAGGCCCGAAAGATTACCTGCGCCTGCTGAAAGAAGGCGGAGTTGACGCGGTCGTGATCTCTACGCCCTGGGAGTGGCACAGCGAAATGGCTACGGCGGCGATGAGCGCCGGAAAATATACCGGCGTGGAGGTTAGCGGAGGATTTTCGCTGGACGAATGCTGGGATCTCGTGCGCACCCACGAATCCACCGGTACGCATCTTTTCTTTTTGGAGAACGTGTGCTACCGCCGGGACGTTATGGCGGTGCTGAATATGGTGCGCCAAGGCCTGTTTGGGGAGATGATGCACTTGGAAGGCGGATATCAGCACGATCTGAGAGGGGTAAAATTCAATGACGGGAAATCACCCTACGACAGCGGGGTAGAATTTGGAGAAAAGGGCTTTAGCGAAGCGCGTTGGAGAACGCAGCACTCCATCCACCGCAACGGAGACCTTTACCCTACCCATGGGATTGGGCCGGTAGCCAATTACATCGACATCAACCGGGGCAACCGCTTTACCCACCTCACCTCTATGGCCACCAAAGCCAGAGGACTGCATGAGTACATCGTCAAGCACCCTAAAGGAGGGCCGAATCACCCCAATGCCAACGTGGAATTCCGGCTCGGCGACGTAGTCACCACCATGATCCGGACCAGCAACGGCGAAACCGTCACGCTTTTTCACGACACCAACCTTCCGAGGCCCTACTCCCTCGGTTTTCGGGTTCAGGGTACCAAAGGGATCTGGATGGATGTCAACCAATCCATTTACCTGGAGGGCAAAAGCGCGAAACCCCACCAATGGGAAAAAGCCGAGCCTTATCTGCAGGCCTTCGACCATCCGTTGTGGAAAAAGTACGAGCAGGATGCCACCGGCGCCGGGCACGGCGGGATGGATTTCTTCCTCCTTCATGCCTTCATCGAATGCGCCAAGCAAAACGCGCCGGCCGTGATCGATGTATACGACGCAGCTACCTGGATGGCAATTACCCCGCTTTCGGAGGAGTCGATTGCTTTGGGCAGCCAACCGGTCGCTTTTCCAGACTTCACCAGGGGCCGCTGGATCAACCGGCAACCGGTTTTTGCCCTGAGCGATACGTATTAACCCCATTTTTCTAACCCAAGCAAAAGCAAAATGAAACCTACGTTGATGATTCTTGCTGCCGGTATTGGCAGCCGGTATGGCGGATTGAAACAGGTCGATGGAATTGGCCCGGGAGGGGAAGCCATTATCGAGTTTTCGATTTTCGACGCCATCCGGGCCGGGTTTGGCAAAGTGGTCTTTATCATCCGCAAAAGCATCGAGCAGGAGTTTAAGGAAAAAGTAGGCGCCCGGATCGAACCGCATATCCCGGTGGAATATGTCTTTCAGGAACTGGATACCCCCATTGAGGGCGTCGGCCATTTCCCTCACCGGGAAAAGCCCTGGGGCACCGGCCATGCGGTATTGGTGGCCAAGGAGGTCATCAAGGAACCTTTTGCCGTCATCAACGCCGACGATTATTATGGAATCAGCGGGTTTTACACCATAGCCGAATTTCTGCGAACGAGTTGCACTCCGGATCAGTACTGCATGGTAGGGTATCAACTCGGGAAAACCATTTCCGCTCACGGGACGGTTTCCAGAGGAGTAGCCGCCATGGATGCGTCGCATTTTCTAACCAATGTGACGGAGCGTACGAAAATCTCCCGCCGCGATGGTCAAATTTTTCATGAAGAATCCGGCCATCTGATGCCTTTAGCCGACGACGACCTCGTATCCATGAATTTTTGGGGCTTCCACCCCCGGATCTTTGACTACTTCCACGAAGATTTTATTCAATTTCTCCAGCAGGAAGGCGGCAATCCCAAATCGGAATTTTTTATCCCACTGACCGTAAACCGTTTGGTGGAGGAAGGGAAAATTCAATTGAAAGTGCTCCTTAGCGAAGATAAATGGTACGGCATAACGTATAGGGAAGACAAACCGGAAGTCGAAGCCGCTTTCCAGGAGTTAGCCCGGGAAGGGAAGTATCCGGTGGGTATATGGAAATAACAGGTTATGAAAGATAATGGAGAAAAGGAGGAGATCGTCCGCCACATAGCGCTGGACTTTTCCCCCTTGGAGGTCCGGGAGGTGCAGATTGAACCCTTGGGTTCCGGCAGCATTAACGATTCTTTTCTACTTACTCCTTCCGGGCAGGGTCCCCAGGCTGTTTTGCAGCGAATCAACAAAGAGGTATTCAAACAGCCCCAGGAAGTGATTGAGAATGCCCGTACGCTTTTTGATCACCTCTCGCCCAAATCGCTTCCTCTCGAATTACTCCAACCCCTGCCCAACCGCAGCGGCGCCTGGTTCTCCATAGACCCGGCAGGGGAATACTGGAGAGCGTATTCCTACCTCCCGAACGCGCAGACGTTTGATTTCGCAGCTACTCCAAAGCTGGCTTTTGAGGCAGCTCAGGCAGTTGGCGCTTTTTTGGCTGGCTTGGCCGACCTCGACCCCGACCGGATGCATACTGTCATTCCCCGGTTCCACGACGGGCTTTGGCGGTTTCAGCAATTCTCAGAAGCGCTGGCCAGTGACCCCGTCCAGCGGGCCGGGGCCGTGCAGGACGAAATTGCCTTTGTTTTACAGGAAAAAGCTGTTTTCCAGGAAGTGGCGGATGCCCGCTTCCCTTTGCGCGTCGTACACAACGATACCAAAATAGCCAATATCCTCTTTCGCGAAAAAACGGAAACGGTTTTGGCGGTGATCGATTGGGATACCGCCATGCCCGGGGCTATCCTCTCTGATTTTGGCGATATGGTGCGCACCATGGCGACTACCCTTTCTGAAGATGACGACCGCTATTCGCAAGTAGCGCTGCGAATGGAGTATTTTGAAGCGCTGGTGAAAGGTTTTGTACCTCCATTAAAAGGTACGTTGCTTCCTCTGGAACTCCGAAACCTGGTTCTGGGAGCCAAATGGATTATTCTGGAACAAATGATCCGCTTTTTGGCCGACTACCTGAATGGGGATACTTACTACAAAATCCGCTTCCCCGACCACAATCTGGTCCGGACCCGCAACCAAATGGCGCTTTATTCCTCTTTGCGCGCGCAGGAACACCTGCTTCAGGCCCTTGTAGCCTCTGCAATAAGAGATTAAAAGAAATTTCTCCTTTTTTGACATAAAAACCTCCCTTCATGAAAACCCAACATTGGATATGCTGCCTGTTGGTGGCGGCGTTCGCTGGCGGACTTCATTCCCAGGATATTCCGGAATGGAAAAAGCCGGAAGTTTGCGAAGTCAATACGGAAAAGCCCCGTGCCCACTTTTTTGGATATGAGAACCGAGCGCTTGCTCTGGGACTCCAACCCGAACAGTCGGCTTACTACCAGTCGCTGAACGGAATGTGGAAATTTTTGTGGGTACCCCGCCTAAGCGACCGGCCGGAAGGGTTTTACCGCCCGGAATACAACGACGCTTCCTGGGGAGAATTTCCGGTGCCTGCCAACTGGGAGTTCAAAGGCTATGGCGTTCCGATTTACGTCAACACCGCTTATGAGTTCAATACGACCAACCCCAACCCTCCTGAAGTGCCGGAAGAGAATCCCGTTGGCTCTTACCGGAAGACGTTCCGCATCCCCGATTCCTGGAAAGGGCGGCAGGTATTTGTGCATTTTGGCGCGGTCAAATCCGCTTTTTATGTTTGGGTCAACGGGCAGAAAGTAGGCTATAGCGAAGACAGCAAAACCCCGGCCGAATTTAATATAACGCCCTATTTAAAAAGTCAGGACAACTTGCTGGCCATCCAGGTTTACCGCTGGAGCGACGCCAGCTACCTCGAGTGCCAGGATTTTTGGAGGATCAGCGGTATTGAACGGGACGTTTACCTCTACGCGACGCCGGAGGTCCATGTTCGGGACTACTTTGTGAAAAGTCCATTGGATCCAACCTACCGGAACGGACTTTTAAGTATGGAGCTTTCCCTTCAGAACCTGGGCTCCAACGCCGCCAATGGCTATTCGGCGGAGCTGGAATTGCTGGCGCCGGATAAAAACCTGGTTTTCAGGGAGACGCTCGTTCTTCCGGCAATTTCGCCCGGGACAGAAGCGCGCCCGGTTCAGTTTTCCAAAACAATCATCGCTCCCAAACCGTGGACGGCGGAGACCCCCAACCTCTACACCCTCCTGATTACGTTAAAAGACGATCAGGGCCGCATATTGCAGGTTATCCCTCAACGGATCGGTTTCCGGACGGTGGAAATCAAAAAGGGCATTCTGCTGGTTAACGGCGTACGGGTGCTATTTAAAGGCGTGAACCGCCATGAACACGACCCGGCAACCGGGCACGTGATCAGCACGGAACGGATGATTCAGGACATCCAGTTGATGAAGCAGTATAACCTCAATGCCGTCCGCACCTGCCATTATCCCAACGACCCCCAATGGTACGCTCTGTGCGACGAATACGGGCTTTATGTGATCGATGAGGCCAATATCGAATCCCATGGCATGGGGTATCGCCTGGACCAAACCTTGGGGAACGACCCCCGGTACCGGGAAGCGCATTTGATGCGCACCCGGAGGATGGTCGAGCGCGATAAAAACTTCCCCTGTATCATTACCTGGTCGCTGGGTAACGAAGCGGGCAATGGCGTCAACTTTTATGCTACCTACGAGTGGGTGAAAGGGAGAGATCAAAGCCGCCCGGTTCAGTACGAGCGCACCCTGTTTGGTTGGGGTTCCAATGCCACGTCGGAGTGGAACACCGATATCCTTGCTCCTATGTACCCGTGGAAAGACCAAATGCTGGCTCTGGTAAAGGGCAACCCGGATAAGCCCCTCATCCTTTGCGAGTACTCGCATGCGATGGGGAATAGCTGCGGGGGAATTAAGGAGTACTGGGACTTTTTTCCGGGAACACCCCCAAATGCAGGGAGGGTATATCTGGGATTGGGTAGACCAGGGAGTCTACAAGGTGACCTTACAAGGCGATACCGTTTTGGCCTATGGCGGCGATTTTGGCCCTCCGGGAACGCCCAGCGATAACAACTTCCTTTGCAACGGATTGGTGCAGCCCGACCGTCGGCCTAACCCCCACCTGCTGGAAGTAAAAAAAGTATACCAGTATATACGCACCGAAGGGCTGGATATCCCTGCCGGCCGTATCCGTGTCCATAACGAATACGGGTTCCTCAACCTGAACGAGTTTTACCTGGAATGGCAACTGATGACCGATGGGCAAATCGAAGCAAAAGGGAAGGTAGAACTCCCGGCAGTCGAAGCGGGAAAAAACATAGACCTGACGATTTCCTACCCTCAGATTCCGCAGGATGGAAAGGAACGCCTCCTGAATGTGTCCTACAAAACGAAAATGGAAGCGCCTCTGGTGCCTGCCGGTCATGAACTCGCGAAGGAGCAGTTTGCTTTTGTTTCAAAAGTTAAGGCGTTCATGCCCGCCAAGCCGGCAACCAAAGCCCCCGAAGCAGTGCAAACGGCGGACGGAATCCTTGTCCAGGGCGCCGGATTCAAAATCGGATTCAACCGAAATGGGCGCCTGGCTACATATGAATACAAAGGGCAAAAAATGATCGCTTCCTCTTTGGTTCCTAATTTCTGGAGACCTCCGGTGGATAACGACTTTGGCTCTGGTCAGCAGCTCAAGCTTCGGGTGTGGAAATCGCCTGCCGGCCTGGATGTCCCGCAACAAACCAGTATGCGCCGGGTAGACCAGACCATCGAGATTTCCAGCGTCTACCTGTTGAAAGAGGTCAATACCAGAATCCAGGAAACGTATACAGTTTCGGGAGATGGCGCCGTCAAGGTGCATTTTGCTTTTGAAGCCCTGGGTTCTGGTCAGCCAATGCTTCCCAGGGTAGGGATGCAGCTCGATATGCCCAAATCATTTGACCGTATTTCCTGGTACGGCCGCGGCCCGGAAGAGTCGTACTGGGATCGCAAGTATGGGGCTTATGTTGGGCTGTATGAAGGGATGGTGAAAGATCAGCTCCACCCATACGTACGTCCTCAGGAAACCGGAAATAAATCCGACGTTCGCTGGATGGCGGTTCGGGACGGCAAAGGGGCAGGCCTGTTGGTCGTTGCGGATTCCCTGCTCAATGCCAGTGCCTGGCATTTCTGGGCGGAGGATCTCGATCCGGGAGAGAAAAAAGTACAGACGCACGCCAAAGAACTCAGGGAAAGGAATTTAACCCACGTTCGGATCGACTTCCAGCAGATGGGCCTTGGCGGAATCAACAGCTGGGGCGAATTGCCGCTGGAGGAATACCGGCTTCCTTACCGGAATTATGCCTATGGCTATACCCTATTCCCTCTTGGGGCTGGGAGCCGGGTCCAGGAGGTGATTCGATAACCTGGAGATACTTAACCAGAGCTTTCGCCCCGGAACGCTTCCTTCAAACGCGACCTGAATTCCAGGATTTGGAGGAAGCGTTCTATTTCGGCGCCAAGCCAAAACCCGGGGTAGTGGCTTTTGGGCCAGGGAAGGTTTTGGAGTTGGGGAAGCGCCTCAACGGGGCAGCTACTAGCGGCAACGGCGAGAACGGTTTGCAAAAAACCGGCAGCGCCAGGCAGGCCGTATTCCCATTTTTCCAATGCTGCGGAAAACAGCGCCAACGCGAACCCTGTTTCCCAAAAGGCGCCGGGCGGGGTCCTCAAGGCATGAACCTGTTTCTCGGCTGTGTGCAACTCCTTGAGCAGGGGATCCCGGATTATTTTCTCCAGCGCCTTTCGGGCTTCCGGATACGAGGGCTCCTCTCCCGGATCGGCTTGCGCCGGCAGGGCCGCTATACCCATTTGATCCAAAAGCCAGGGTCCCCGATTCCCCATTACCGGGTGCAGGAGCGCAGACAAAGCGGAAGTGCGGGCGCAGCGTTCGATCAAAACAGGAAGGAACTCAGGCGGTACTATACGTCCGGAACGCGCCAGCCGGTACAGGAATTCAGGAAGCGCTTCCGGGTAAGAGCCCAAAGCGGTTTCTACGAGAAAGGGGATGGCTTGGGCTTGGCAAACGGGAACCGTTTCGGGCGGCGCGGAGGGAATTGGTTCTGTATAGAGCCCCAAAGGCGTCCCGGCCTTTTCCCACTTTCTAAAATACACCAGGGAGTGAAGGAGTAATTCACTGGCGGGAAGCGAGGCGTCGATGCCAAGGGCCGCCAGGGCGTCCAGTTGCTCCGGTGAAAACTGCGTTCTGCTGGCGCCCAGCAGAAGCATTTGATAAACGGATTGGATCAAGGCCTGAATATCCATAAGCGCGCCTTAACAAAACCAGAAAAAATCAAGACCCGGTTTCCTGTTCTGGCTACGGAGGAGGGAATCGATGGCGGGCTGCTCTGCAGGGCTGGAAACTGCCAGAAGGATCTGGGGGTTCGCCAGGGTTTCGATGGTTTGGGTGTCTTCCATTCGAACGCCATAAATATGGTGTCCCCATTTCGATGGGGTGTCGCAGCACCAACGAAAAGGAACGCTTCTTTCGGCGAGCATTTTCGCCAGTTCTTTTCCCTTCCTTCCCGCTCCCCAGAGTACTAAAGGCCGCTGCGGATCGCGGTCAATTTCGAGAAACCACGGCAATTTGAGACGAAAATACTCTTGGTTGGCGTGGCTTTCCAGCGTTCGGGAGCTTCTTCGGCTGTGGTCTCGCCAAAAGTGCAGCACTTCGGGAACGGAAACGACCTTTAGCCCGAGTTGGTGGAAGCGGAAGGCCAGGTCGTAATCTTCGGGGTTGACCTCCCGGTCGTGGGCGCCGGCGCGCTGAAAATCGTCCCGGTAACACATCCAGCAAGGGGAAGGAATGGTGCATTCCCGGTAGATTTCTTCCCAGTTGCGGGCTTCGAGGATTACCTGGTTCAACCATGCGGCATAGCGCTGGTAGCCCGGGCCCAGGTCGAATTCGTCGGAAAAATATTCGACCATAGCCGTGGAAAGATGGCCTTCGCCATGGACCAGTAAGGGGGCCCGAAGTTTTTCCAGTTTATCGGCGGGCATGTAGTCGTCGGCGTCCATGCGGGTGATCAACGCGCCCCGGGCATTTTCTACGGCTACCCGCAGGGCTGGAATAATGCCTTTGCCCTGGCTTTTCAACACGTGGATACGAGGATCTTTTCGGGAATAGGCTTCAAGAATAGCCGGAGAGTGGTCGGTGGAGTGGTCGTCAACGGCCAAAAGCTCCCAATCGGGGATCGATTGTGCCAGGATGCTGTCCAAACACCGCTCCAGGTGTTTGGACTCATTGAATACCGGCATGAGGATACTGATCATAGAGGACATAGGAAACCGCTCCAGATGGAAAAAAACTAATCGCCCCGGGTCTTTTGCCCGTGCAAAAATAGGCGGATTGGGCGGGCTTTGGCAAAAAAAATTATTTCCCCTGAAGGGTGAAATTTTATTTGTCTATAGTGGGGTTAGGTGGTTTATAATTCCATGTTAAGGGGTTTTTTCCATGGAAATTGATTTTCTTCCAATAAAAAAGCAGAGGCTTCTTGCAAAGCGAAACGGAGATAAGGATTTATTTTTCTTTGGTTTATGAACACAAAAGCCTAAATTTGCACCGATTTTTAAAGAACGTACTTTTTCAAATACCTACCTATATGGCAAATATCGGTCACGTCAAGCAGGTTATTGGACCCGTAGTGGATGTTGCCTTTCCCAATGAGGCGAGCCTCCCTGAAATCTATAATGCATTAGAGATTCAGCGCCCCAATGGGGAGACGCTGGTGCTTGAGGTGCAGCAGCACCTTGGAGAAGATAGCGTCCGGGCTATCGCCATGGACTCAACGGATGGTCTGATGCGGGGCGCCGAAGTGACAGATACCGGTCATACCATTGCGATGCCGGTTGGCGAGGCGATTCGCGGCCGTTTGTTCAACGTGATTGGCAAAGCGATCGACGGCCTGGGCGATGTTTCCACGGGCAAGACGTACTCCATTCACCGCAAGCCGCCGGCTTACGAAGACCTGTCGACCGAAAAAGAGGTTTTGTATACCGGGATCAAGGTGATCGACCTGATCGAACCTTATATGAAGGGAGGAAAAGTAGGGTTGTTTGGCGGCGCTGGCGTAGGCAAAACGGTGTTGATCATGGAATTGATCAACAACATCGCCAAAGGGTATGACGGGATTTCCGTATTTGCCGGTGTTGGAGAGCGCACCCGCGAGGGGAACGACCTGCTTCGCGAAATGATCGAATCCAATGTGATCCGCTATGGCGAAGCGTTCAGGCACTCCATGGAAGAAGGAGGCTGGGACCTGACGAAAGTGGACGGTACCGAATTGGCTAAATCCCAGGCTACGCTGGTGTTCGGACAGATGAACGAACCCCCTGGCGCCCGCGCACGGGTGGCTCTTTCCGGTCTTACGGTGGCTGAATACTACCGCGATGGCGATCTCGAAGATCCCACCGGCGGGCGCGATATCCTGTTCTTTATCGACAACATTTTCCGTTTTACCCAGGCGGGCTCCGAAGTATCCGCTCTTCTTGGCCGGATGCCTTCGGCGGTAGGTTACCAGCCTACCCTGGCTACCGAGATGGGGATCATGCAGGAGCGCATCACCTCTACCCGCCGCGGATCGATCACTTCCGTTCAGGCAGTGTACGTGCCTGCGGATGACTTGACGGACCCGGCGCCTGCAACTACCTTTGCGCACCTGGATGCGACTACGGTATTAAGCCGGAAAATCGCTTCCCTGGGTATTTACCCGGCCGTGGATCCGCTGGATTCGACTTCCCGTATCCTCGATCCGCTGATCATCGGCGAAGAGCACTACACCTGCGCCCAAAAAGTGAAGAACATTCTTCAGCGCTATAATGAGCTTCAGGACATTATTGCCATCCTGGGTATGGAAGAGCTTTCCGACGAGGACAAGCTGGTGGTACACCGGGCGCGGCGCGTGCAGCGTTTCCTTTCCCAGCCGTTCCACGTAGCCGAACAGTTCACCGGCACCCCGGGCGTGATGGTTCCGATTGAAGAAACGATCCGCGGATTCAATATGATCATGGATGGCGAAACGGACGAATACCCCGAAGCGGCATTTAACCTCAAAGGGAATATCGACGAAGCGATCGAAGCAGGGAAAAAGATGTTGGCTGAGGTAGCCTGATCCCCAGAAGGCAGGCTGCTTAAAACTTGTTGATGGATATGATGAACTTAACGGTGCTCACTCCTGAACGCGAAATTTTTCAGGGGAAAGTGCAATCAGTAAAGGTTCCGGGCGTTTCGGGCCAGTTCCAGGTGTTACAAAACCACGCGCCGATTGTCTCTGCACTGGATTCGGGCGTGGTTGCCATTGTGACCGCCGTAGGCGAAAACCTGTTCTTCGATGAGGAGACGGGGACCTTGAAAACCATCGATGAGGCCGGCAAGGTGTTAAAATTTAAAATTTCCGGCGGGTTCATCGAAGTGCTCAACAACACGATTTCTATCCTGGCTCAGGGAGCCAAAGACGCCAACGGCAACGGCAAGAGATAACGTTTTTTTCATACGGCGATACGGTTGCCGATCTGCCCGAAGGGGTACGCGCTTTGGATGAAGCCCTGGGGCTTGCCGGAATAGGCTTTGTACTAGTCATGCCTATTTGCCTTATACTGCAAAATGGCCTACCTTTGTTGCTGAAATCTGTAGAAATCCATGGCCAAAGTAGTGCTGGAAATCAACAATCCGAAAGACTGGCAGGTGTTGTTGCCTTTGTTGGAGCGGCTGAAAATACAGTTCACGCAGGTGGATGCAGCGCCAACCTCGCAGGATATGGACCAAACCAACGTATTAGAAATCATCAAGGCCGGGCTCCCCGCTTTCGACAACTTTGATGAGTGGATACGGCAATTTGAAGAAAACCGAAAAGACAGGCCGCTTCCTTTCAGAGGAAATTGAATTTCCATGAAAATCCTCGACAGCAATATTATTATCTATGCTTCCCAGCCTGACTTCGCATTCCTTCGCCCCCTGCTCATTGACCCGGACAGTTGCGCTTCCGAAATAACGAGATTGGAGGTACTTGGCTTCCATCAGTTCGACGAAAAAGCCTCGTCATGGTTTGTGGCTGTATTTTCCCAAATCCGTCTATTGCCTGTTGATAAGGCCGTCATTGACAAGGCGATCAGTCTTCGTCAGCAACGAAAAATGGGGGTAGGTGATGCCATCAATGCAGCCACCGCTCTGCTCCATCAGGCCGAACTTCATACCCGAAACACAAAGGACTTCGCCTGGATACCCGCTCTGAAATTGGTAAATCCAATTCTGCTGCACTGACACGGACATGTGCGGAAGCCCTCGCTCCAACATACATCATGCTGAAGTGATTATACGCAATGCTTGAGATTCCTTTATACGAATCCGACTTCAGGTTGCCGTTGCGGAGTATAAGTATAGCCAGCGCCGGATCCAGGTTTGAAGCCCTCGGTTTTGCCGCTGGCGTCGGCTACGGAAGGGAGGCGGTTGGTACCGGCGGCGTAGGTATAGGCGAGGTTGTCGATCTGGCCGAAAGTACACGTGCTTTGGATGAAGCCCTGGCGCTGCAGCGTGCCGATGTTGCCGCGCAGGTCGTAGGTAAGCGTTTCGTTGAAGCGGTTGGAGGCCGTAGCCGTGCCGCTGGTGTTCACATCGAAATAGGACGCCGTTTTCAGGCGGCTGAGGGTGTCGTAGGTGAAGGCGTAGGCTTGCCGTTCGCGGCCGCGCACGCGCCAGGCCATCTGCGCGATATTGCCGCCCTTTTGCAGCGTGCCGCTCAGGCCGCTGATCGTGTGTCACTAATCACCAAAAGTGACGAAGAACCACTTTGGGTGACTAGTGACAGTAGGGCGCGGGGATGCGGAGAGGCTGGAGCGGGTGACTGCGGCGGTGCGGGAGTTGGAGAAGGGGGTGGGGATCCAGGAGCAATAGGTTTTGATTTAACCCAAATGCGCACAGGAAACTTTTTCCGGGAGGCGGTCGTTACTATAGGATCACGCGGAGTATAACACCAATACTTAATTGAACTTCATGGTAAAAACAATAACCATTGAAATCATCAATGAACGGGTTCTGAAGCTTTTAGAGGAGCTGGAACTATTGCAACTCATTCGTTTGCGCAAGGAAAAAACACAACCGCCCCCTATAAACTGGCAGGAACGATACAAAGGGGCGTTGTCCAAACAGCCCCTTGCGGAGGTAGATCATCAACTGAACGAACTTCGTAGCGAATGGGAATAAAATACCTCTGGGATACGAATACGGCGATCTATTATCTGCAGCAGCACTTCCCCCCGAAGGCCGAACAATTCATGGATGAATCCCTACAGGAAGGCCCACCGTGTATATCGGCCATTACAGAGATTGAACTGCTTTGCTGGAAAACCGCTACCGAAAAGGATCTGGAGGTACTCCATCAGTTTATCCATGATGCCTATGTGATTGAACTGGAACCTTCGATCAAACTTAAAACGGCTGAAATCCGCAAACAATATAAGATCAAACTTCCCGATGCCATCATTGCCGCCACTGCCCTGGTGTATGGCCTTGTCTTAATCACCCGGAATACCAAAGACTTTGGGCTTGTTCCAGAGCTCCAAGTTTTTGATCCGCATAGCCTTTAATCACTTCATCCGCGACCGCTACACCCGGGAGATTATCGAACAGCGCAATCCCTTCATCGAATCGCTGTTCCACCAGGGCATTATCATCAACATTCCGGCGCTGAGCCAAAAGCGGCGCGACGAGCTGGAGCTGCTGCTAAGCATCTTCGACCAGGCGAACCGGCAAGAAAACCATCATATTATGAATGTGAAAGAAATGGATTTTCCGGAAAAATTCCGGCCCATCATCCGGCGTTTGCAGGCGGCCATCCAGGAAAAAGAGATCCAGGACATCATGACGGTGGAAGACGACTGCCTGTCTGAACTCAACGAATACGAAAACCGGATTGCGGAAGCGACCAAGCAGAAAGAGGAAGCGCAGCGCAAACAGGAGGAGGCGCAGCGCAAGCAAGAGGAAGCCGAATGGATAGTAATGCAGCTTCCCGACGAGCTTCGCTGCCGGGATCTCCGCTGCGCTCCGACTTGAAGCACCTCATTCGTCGCCGCAATATTCGTCATTCCCACCATCCCATCGCCGTCCTTATCCGCAAATAGCAGCCGGGTGCTGCCGAGGTGGTCCCGCAGGGCGTACTCCTTGCGCCAGGAAGGGGTGTTGCTGCCGTCCACATTGAGATTGAAATACCGCCCCTCCTCGTGGTAGATCGCCTCGATGCGGAACGTGCCTGCCGCCGGCGTCTTGCGGTACTCGATGCCGGCGGCGTAGTCCTGCTCGTACTGCACCGTAGCGCCCTGCTTCACGATCTTGCGGAGCTTGTTGCCGGAAGCGTCGTAGATGATCTCGATGGTGTTACCCGAGCTGAACGTGATCAGCTTAGGCAAATTTAAATGATTATAGGTTATGCTGCTGATGCCTTTATACGGATCCGATTTCAGGTTGCCGTTGCCGTCATATACTCCGTGCGGAGTATAAGTATAGCCTGCGCCGGATCCAGGTTTGAAGCCCTCGGTTTTGCCGCTGGCTGGGATTCTCCTCTTCACCAGTTCCAAATCTTTCTGTACTTTCACCGCCGAAAGCATTGTTTCCCTAAAACCCTGATCCTTATGGCTTCGCTTGGCAGATTTCTTTTTCTTGGTCTGATCCTTATTGGCGCCTTCGGCGCTTCTGCCCAGGTTATCGATCTGGCGCCTGCAAAACCCAATCCGCACGTTCATTACGACCGGCTTAAGCGGGTCGATGACTTAATGACCCAGTTTGTCCAGGAAAAGAAGATTCCCGGCGCAGTACTGCTGGTCCTGAAGGATGGACAGGTACTCCGGCATCAGGCGTATGGTTTGGACGATGCCGACGCCCCAAAACCGATGGCTAAAGAGGCCCTTTTTCGCATCGCCTCCCAGACGAAGGCCATCACGAGCGTTGGGGTCATGTTGCTGATCGAAGAGGGCAAGCTCTTGCTTACCGATCCGGTGTCCAAATACATTCCGGCATTTGCCAAACCAGTAGTTCTGGATAAATTTAATGCTGCCGATTCCTCGTATACTACCGTTCCAGCCAAGCGGGAGATTACCATTAAGGACCTCCTGACGCATACGTCCGGACTGGGTTATGCCCAAATCGGCAGCCCGACGATGAATGCTATTTATGCAAAAAACCAGATTACGGCGGGGATTGGGGAGTTGAAGGCCAATCTGCCGGAAACGATGGCCCGACTGGGCAAGGCGCCTTTGGAGTACCAGCCGGGTACGCGCTGGAACTACAGCCTGAGCAGCGATGTGTTGGGTTATGTGATCGAGGTCGTTAGCGGGATGAGCCTGGAGGCTTTTTTCCAACAGCGCCTGTTTACTCCCCTGGGGATGAAGGATACGTATTTTAATGTTCCGGCATCCAAACATTCCCGGTTGAGCGCCTTGAATACCCAGGACTCTCTGGGTAACTGGCACAAGATTCCCGATAGTTCGGAGTTTCCGGCTTCTTTTCCCAATCAAACGACCTCCTATTTTTCCGGCGGCGCCGGACTGACCTCAACCGCCCTGGATTATGGCATTTTTCTTCAAATGCTTCTGAATAAAGGGAGGTACGGAGGAAAAACCATCCTCTCTCCCCGGATCGTGGAGATGATGACGGTCAACCAGGTGGGGAAGCTCATGGGAGAAAGGCAGTTTGGGCTGGGCTTTGGCATTGTTCCCGAATCGGCGCCCGACGAGGTGCAAAGCCCGGAAACGTTTTCCTGGGGCGGCGCTTTTGCGACCAATTATTGGGCGGACCCCCAAAAGAAGATCGTTTTTCAGCTCATGACGCAGCAATATCCGGCAAGCCCTTATTTGGAGGAGTTGCGGGCCAAGCTGTCTGTAGCCATTTACCAAAGCCTGAAATAAGCGGACCGGACAGGTTACAACAGCACCTTTGCCTGCTGCATCCGCTCCTCAATTTCCCCGGCTTCGATGGGGATATGGCTCATCAGGTCGAGGGGGCCGTGGTCGGTCACCAGGATATTGTTTTCCAGCCGCACTCCAATGCCTTCTTCCCGGAGGTAGATTCCGGGTTCGCAGGTAAAGACCATGCCTTCCTGGATGGGGGCATGGCGGTCGGATAAATCGTGGACCGACAAGCCCAGGTGATGGGATACCCCGTGCATGAAGTATTTCTTGTAAGCCGGCATGTCGGCCGGTTGCTGCTGGATATCTTTTGCGGAAAGCACCTTCAGGTCGATCAGGGCGCTTTCGACCATTTTGGCTACTTCTTTCTGGTAGTCTTCCAGGGTCGTTCCCGGAACGAGGAGGGGTTTGGCCTCTTCCATAATGCGGTGCACGGCATTATACAAGGCTTTCTGGCGCTTGGTAAACCGGCCGTTTACCGGGATGGTGCGGGTGAGGTCGGAGGCGTAATTGCCATACTCCGCTCCAAAATCCAGGAGAAGCAATTCCTGATCCTGGCAGGAGCGGTTGTTCTTGATATAGTGCAAGATACAGGTGTTGGGCCCGCTGGCGACGATCGGTTCATAGGCGTGGCCATTGGCGCCGTGCATCAAAAACGCATGGGTGATCTCGGCTTCGATTTCGTATTCCATCACTCCCGGCCGGACAAATTGCAGGACCCTCTGGAACGCATTTCCGGTAATGTCGATCGCTTGCTGAATGAGTTCAATCTCAAACGCCGACTTGGTCATCATGAGCTTTTTGAGGATCGGCTGGGCCCGGTGGTATTTATGCGTGGGGTATTGCTCCATGAGCAGGCGGGCAAACCGCATATTGCGGGTAGGAAAGGGAGGAATGAACCGCTCGTATTCTTCCGTGTTCAGATAAATGCGCTTGGCTTGCAGGATGAGGTCGTGCAGGACGTTCGGCATTTCGTCGAGCCAAAAGACCTTTTCGATGCCGGAAACAGCCTGGGCTTCTTCTTTGGAGAACTTGGGGCCTTCCCAAACGGCCAAATGGTCGTTGGTGCGGCGGATAAAGGCTATTTCCCGGAACCCCTCGCGGATGCTGTCTGGAAAGAGCACGACCACGGTTTCTTCCTGATCGAGCCCCGAGAGATAGAGCAACCCGGCATTTTGCCGAAACGGATAGAAGGTGTCTCCCGACCGGGGCATTTGGTCGTTGGAATAGAAGATGGCAATCGACTCCGGTTGCATCTTGCGCATAAAGCGCTTCCGGTTGTTGACGAATAACTCCGGATTGATCGCGCGGTATTTCATGAGTACATGGCTTTGTAAGGGCTAAATTAGCCCGAAGAATTGACTTAACCCAATTCGCGCGGGAAGGATTTGGAATTCACCGGATTTTGGATGAACCGGCGTTTAGCTGATTTTGCGGTCAATTTCGACCAATTCAGCGGCATTGTAGTTGGGGAACCATTTAAACAGCTTTTCCCGGGCCTTTTTCCGGACGTCGTCATTGATATGGGCGGCAATGGTCACCAGTCCGAAACTCAGGATGCCCAGGTCGTCGGTGAAGCCGATGATGGGCGTTAAATCAGGCATAAAATCGATAGGCGCAAGCAGGTAGCCCAAAACGCCAATCACGATATTTTTGGCCCAGAAGGGGGTCTCTTTTCTTCGGTAGGCAAAGTACATCAACAGGGCGGTATATACCGATTTTAACCCAATCCGCCGGGCGAAGCGCCCGAGATTTCCCCAGAAATTAGCTTCTGTAAAAAACCTGCGGTACCGGTCGAGTTTCCTTTGACTTTTTCTAGAGGCAGTGGCTTCCATAAGTGTACGCGAATTCGTTTAAAAGCATTCTCTGGGAACAAAATTAGGGGTAAAAAATAAATTTCGAAATGATTTTCTACGAAGGGCATAAGTGGCAGGGTGAAAACGGCTTTTCTAACGGGTTTCAGAAAGGATTTCCTCTACGGGACCTGCGATCTCCAGGCCGGCATTCCGGCCTTCTCCGGAAAAGGCCAGGCTGCCCTTTTCAAAAAGGCGCACCTGCACCGTTGCCTGAAGACTTTCATTTACCTTGCCGGTCATTTCCCCGCTGATAGGCGAACGCAGGGCCGTTCCTTCTCCCGGATAGGCAGTGATTTCAAGCCGGTAGCGCTTGTCCTGAAAAACGATCGAGACGGATCCGTCCTGGAGCCTTGCTTCCATCCTGGCGCCGGTGTAGCTGGCAAACCGGAGAATCTTTCCTTTCCAAAGAAAACCGGAAATAAACCCGGTAAAGGAAGTACCCAGCCACGGGATTCTGGCCACTGAGGCCATGAGGGAAACCGGCGCGTCGCTGTCAAAGTGGTTGGACTGGATCCATATCCAGGAACTGGGGAACGAAACGCCCCAATCTTTCTCCATGTACCCCGTGCCTCCGGAGAAATCCACCGGACCGTCGGGCGTTTCCAGCAGGCCTTCGATGCGGTGATGCACGCTAAGCACCCCATGGTAGCATTCCATAAACGGAACAAAGCTATACCACCCCATGATGCCGGGCGCATGCAGGTGTTTGGGCCAGGGATGCAGGTTGGAAAACTGAAGTTGGCCCTTAACTTGGGGCAGATCGAGATGAATAGCGTGGGCAGTAAACTGGTTAGTCCCCAGGGTTACTTCGAAATGGCGGGGATGCGCCTGGAATTCCCGGGCATCGAAGCGCTGGTAATGCGCTTTGTTCTTTTTCCCGTCAAACACCTGGATAAACGCATGGCGGCTTCCATCGGGCGCCATGCTGATGCCCGGAATAATGGCCAGGGCATGCTATCCTTCCCGATCAACGAGTTTAAAATACCATCCTTCAAAATACTTCCGGGATTTGCTCCAGCCATGGTACATGGAGGGGTCCCACAAAGCGCGCCAGCGCTGCATGATCTTCATAAAAAACAAGGGGTTAAAAACGCAGCCGGCTGAACCGGGCTACGATTACATCGAGAAATTGTTCCTTGAGTTCCTCACTGAAAAAACTGTCCTGCACGATTGCCCGCCATGGACCATAGGATTTTTTTATCTGCGCCAGGGTAAAGGCAACGGCTTCCTGCGGCAAATCGAGCAATTCGCTGCCGAGGTAGGTTACCCAATCCGACCTGTCGAAATCCTGCTGCCGGTTGTGGAGACTAAGCCCAATCTCTTTCCCTGTTGCCCCAAAAAGCAGCTGGCTGTTGAACAGGATCAGGGGAGGGGCGAGCGCTGTTTTCGGGCCATCGGTTTGCAGGTTGAAGTCCCGAAGGGCTTGCGCTTCAAAACCGATGAGCCAGGAAAAAAGGAGCCGAAGGAAGAGCTTGCTTTTTTCTATCCTTGGAAAAGTACATTCGCTTTGTATCCAATGCGCTAAAGCTTCTACGCTGGATTTTGACGTAGGAGAAGCGGTTTCCTCCTGACGCAAGGAGGCATTCGCCCAATCGCCGAGGGTTTTGGGAATAGCCACAAAGGTCGTGAGGGTCCCGTCGATATTGTGGACCATGCCATGGAAGGGAACCTCGATGCCGGCCACCCGGGCAAGCCGTAGGCACAGATCGAGGTTTTCCGGTATCTGGGAGTGCTGCCTGGAAGGGGGGAACAATAAAAACGCGCCTTTGGACGCTTTTGCTTCCATGCGTTGCAGCTTGGGGTTGATGGCGCCGTAGCCTATCGGTACGGGCCAGCTTTGCGGAATGGCAGGCAGGGCCGAAGCCCCCGTCAAGCTGCCTGGGTCAAAAGGCGCCAGATGGGTCAGCGAGCGGTGGAGTTTCTTAAGCCCTTTGGCGCTGTATTTTTCCGGGCTGCAGGTTTCGTAAGTGATGGGGCACTGGCTCATGGCTCGGAGGTATGATGGTCTGGTCGCGTGGCATTCAGGTAAGGGCTGCTGAGCGACAAGGAGATATTGAAAACCTTTAATATCTTCAGCAAGGTATCCAGTTGAACCGACGCTTTCCCGTGTTCGATGTCATAAACGACCGTTTTGCCAACCCCCGCCAGGCGGGCGCATTCAACGCGGTTGAGCTTGCTCGCTTTTCGATGGCGGCGGATTACTTCCCCGATTTGTTCTGCGTCCATTTTTCTTGTTTAAACAGTAAATTTCGATTAAAAATAATCTATTTTATTTATTATCAACATATTATTATTTTTTTACTGGAAAAGCAGTAATTTGCGGTCCCCTAATTCGTTGAAGGAGAAGAAAAAAACGGATGCTTTTGGCCCTAAACAGCATTTTAGATGAAGCTTCCCAAACGGAGGAGGCTATATGCAATTGTTGTCTATGTTTCGGAACCTGTGCCTGACCATCGTTGGATTGCTCTGGGCATCTTCTGCCTGGTCTCAGCAGCGGGAGGAGCA
Organism: Haliscomenobacter sp.; assembly: GCA_016713275.1. Lineage (GTDB taxonomy): Bacteria > Bacteroidota > Bacteroidia > Chitinophagales > Saprospiraceae > JADJPL01. The sequence continues at coordinate 415,661 of JADJPL010000001.1, read as the reverse complement.
GTTGGCCTATGTGGAGCGTTATGCCGGTCTGGCTGTTTGGGAAATGGAGCGCGCCGGAGTTCCTGCCAGCATCAAACTGGGCCAGGCTATTCTGGAATCCCGGTGGGGCACTACTGATCTTGCCCGAATTGCCAACAACCATTTTGGAATCAAGTGCGGCGGCGTATGGGATGGGGCCTTTTACATGAAAGAAGACGATGATTACGACGCCCAGGGAAAATTGATTCCTTCCTGCTTTCGGCGGTATGCGTCTGCGGAAGCTTCTTTTGTGGCGCATTCGGAATTCCTGAAGGATCCGTTGAAGACCGACCGGTACGGATTCCTTTTCGATCTCGATCCGAGAGATTACAAAGCCTGGGCCCGGGGCCTGAAGAAAGCCGGGTACGCCACCGACAAGGATTACCACCACAAACTTATCCGGATCATAGAAAATCTGAGACTGTTTCAATACGACCAGATCAACCAGGAAATCATTGAAGCGATTATTGCCAGGCATCGAGCAGGGGGGACGGCCTCGGAACTGGCGCACCTTCCCGGCATCGAACCTGCCCTCATTTACCGGTTTCGCAAATCGCAGCCTGCCCTGGCGCCGCTTCCGGTATTGATGGTCAATCATATCCGGGGCGCGCGATCGCAGCCCAAAGAGGGAACGCCAGGAAAATCCCTTCCTGTGCGGGAACTGTTCACGTACAACGCAGGCGCCGACCACCCCGTCCGGGTGCTGAAGGCTCGCCCACCCGTGGTTGCCGGCCCGGAGCGGAGTAGTTACCGGGGCAAGGAGGCTTGGCACGTGGTTCGGCCCAATGAACTTCTGGCGGATATCTCGCGGCTTTACGGGCTCCAACTCAACGCGCTCTATCGAAGAAACCTGATTCCAGATAGCAGCGAAGTGGCTGCCGGGGAGCGGATTAAACTGAAAGGCAGCCAGGTAGATATTCGTCCTTTGCTTCGTCCGGCATGGCCATCGGCAGAGGCTGTGCCTGCGGTCATTCCGGGATATTCGGCCCCTGGGTCGTTAAAAGCGGATCCGTTCTCCGCTCCGGCAACCGGGGCGGGCCAGATAAAGAACTCAACTTCCAAGCCGGTTGGCCTTACGCCCCCTCAGGGAGCAAGGCCTTCGCTGGAGCCTATCCAGTCTCCCGATAGCTCCGGCGCGGAAGGAGGCCTCAAGCCCGCCACAGCCTCATGGGCTGGTGCGGAAACGCAGGGAGAAAAACCGGTTTTCCATGTAGTAAAAACCGGAGAAACGCTTTGGTCTATTGCCCGCCAATACGGAAAGTTGGCCGAGGATCTGATGCTGCTGAACGAAATGAAAACCCAGACCATCGTCGCAGGCATGGCGATCCGGGTTCGATAATAGACCCGTCGCAACAAGTCTGTTAAAGTTTGCGCCCGGTTCATTTGCTAAAATCCGTTCAAAGTGCCACTTTTGGAGTGGTTTTCGCAACCGGCGCCGGGCATGGGTAACGGCACAGCCACCGAAAAAAAAATTAACCTTATGGGCAAGATCAACCTGCTGGTGTCCTTATCTTTTTGGATCGGACTGCTATGGATGCAACCGGTGCACAGCCAAAGCTATGCTTTTGGCCTGAAGGGAGGGCTTACTATCGCTACCCAGAAATGGGATAACAGCTTCCAGCGCGATCCCTTATTCCGGCAGCACGCGATCCTGTTTATTGAGTCGGTAGAGGAAGACCAGCCTTTTGCCCTCTTTGCCCAGGGAGGGTATCACGTCAAAGGAAGCGCTATCCGAACCTTCCGTTCCGTTTACACCCAGCCCGACGGATCCATGATCGAGGTACCCTCGTATACCACGCCCTTTGTGTTTAATAACCTGTCCCTTACCCTGGGCGCCAAACAAAAATTTCCCTTCTCCGGACAGAAAAAACTCTATTACCTTTTTGGGATTCGCGGCGATTATACCGTCAGCACCAAATTGCGGCCCGACAATCTGGCAAATGACTACCTCTTCACTATTTATCCATTTGAGGAGTTTGTCAATGAATTCAATTACGGAGCTACCGTAGGCGGGGGCATCGAACTCCCTTTCACCGAATTGGTCGGCCTCGTGCTGGAACTAACTGTAAACCCCGATTTCACCAAACAATACAACCAACCCATCATCCGGAATGTAATTAACCCGAACCCTTTCGGAGGCTCCAACCTGATCGATATCCCCGAGCGCCAGATCGTGAACACCACCTTTGAGGTCACCCTCGGCTTCCGGTTTATCAATAAAATTGTGTATATTGATTAAATAGGGCATAGACGTTAGACGTTAGATGTTAGACGTTAGAGGCTAAAGGTTGGTGGATTGGATGAGCGTCCCATTTAATCGAATAATTTTTTAAACAACTAATTATCAGTATATTGAAAAAAGCCCCCGTCCCCGTCCCCCGTCCACCGTCTACCGTCCACCGTCTACCGTCTAACCGTCTAACCTCCAACGTCTAAATCATGATTTTACATAGCAAAAACCTGGTCAAAATGTACGGTCCGCGCACTGTCGTCCAGGGCGCCTCTATTCAGGTGAACCAGGGAGAAATTGTGGGATTGCTTGGGCCCAACGGAGCAGGGAAGACCACGACGTTTTATATGGTGGTGGGGTTCATCAAGCCAAACGAAGGTCAGGTATTTCTGGATGAAGAAGAGATCACGGCGTTCCCCATGTACCAGCGGGCCAGAAAAGGAATTGGGTATTTGCCCCAGGAACCTTCCGTTTTTCGCAAACTAACGGTGGAAGACAATATTCTGGCGGTGCTGGAGATGACGGACCTTTCCAGGCCCGAACAAAAAAAGAAGCTGGAAGAACTGATCGAAGAATTTGGCCTGCAAAAGGTGCGTAAAAGCCGGGGTGATACCCTCTCCGGGGGAGAACGGCGGCGAACCGAAATTGCCCGCGCACTGGCCACCAACCCCAAGTTTATCCTTTTGGACGAACCCTTTGCCGGGATCGACCCCATCGCGGTAGAAGACATCCAGTATATCGTCGCCAAGCTCAAAACCAAAAATATCGGCATTCTGATCACCGACCACAACGTGCAGGAAACCTTGTCGATTACCGACCGGGCCTACCTGATGGTAGACGGCAAAATCCTGAAGTCTGGAACGGCAGAGGAATTGGCTTCTGATGAACAGGTGCGGAAGCTGTATCTTGGCATGCAGTTTGAGTTGCGCAGGAAAGTGATCGATCTTTCTTAACTGAAACAAAATGGCATCAAGCAAATTCCCCAGGCGGTTTTTCTCCGCTCCGGGCGCCGCCCGCTTATGGTTTGGGGCAGTTTTCCTGGGATTGGGCATGGGCGCCACCTCTTGCTCGGAACCGCCGCCGCTCAAACTGACCTTAAGCCAGCGCGAGATGGCGGATACGCTCTATCTGGAAAAAATAAAAACGCTCGGCCCTCAGCTCGACAGCCTTTGCGCTGCCAAGCGGGAAGAACGCCTGGCCCGGGCTGTGGATTCTATCCTGAACGTTCGCCGCTCCGAAGAAGCCGAACTGCGGGCCAAATACAAACAACCCGTGCTTCAGCCGCAATAAATCCTTTTTTGTCCTTTTTATCTAAACCGGCAGGTACTATGCGCGTACGGATACCCCGTTTTTTTTGGACCCTGATTCTGGCAGGCTTGGTCGGTTTTTCTCTGAGCGGGTGTCTTACCCGGGAGGAATATAGCCAGGAGGATATTCAAGCGTTGATCGATGCAGAAGTGGAGAAGAAAATCGATCAATTTACCTCCACCAAATTGGAACGGTGCCGCGAAGAACTGATCGCCGAGGCCAGCCAGATGGCCGATTCTATTCTGATCGACGAAGCGTACTTTGAACGCGACACCTTGCTTCGTCCGGGAAAGCCCGAAAAGCCCGAAAAACCCGTCATTAAGATCCTGAAGGATACCACGGCGCTCCGCCCGTTGTTCGATCCCCGGAAAGTAGCTGGAAATGAGCGGGATACCACCGGAAAATAATTGTTTTTTCCTCGCTGGAATCCAAAAAAAATCTCAATTTTGTGCGTTTTTAAAACGCAGGGCAACCTGCCGCTTGTTAAGTCAGGAAACACCCAAGATTATTAAAACACCATTCCATGCACTCCATTGATATTGAGGCGATCAATCAGCAGATTTACCTGGATAGCGCCTTCGTAACGCAGTTGCAGTCCCAAACATCGGGCATCATCGTGGGCCAGGAGGCCATGCTGGAGCGTTTGCTCCTCGGGTTGCTCACCCGGGGCCATGTGCTGCTGGAAGGCCTTCCCGGATTGGCAAAGACATTGGCGATCAAAACCCTGGCCCGGGCGATCGACGCTAAGTTCAGCCGGATCCAGTTTACCCCCGACCTCCTTCCTGCCGATGTGATCGGGACGATGGTCTACAATCCCAGCCGCAATGAATTCTCAGTGCGCAAAGGGCCCATTTTTGCCAACTTTATCCTGGCAGACGAGATCAACCGCGCCCCGGCCAAAGTGCAAAGCGCCCTTCTGGAAGCGATGCAGGAACGCCAGGTAACCATCGGAACCGAAACGTTCCGCCTGGAAGAGCCTTTCCTGGTGCTGGCTACCCAAAGCCCCATCGAACAAGAAGGCACCTATCCCTTGCCCGAGGCCCAGGTAGACCGCTTCATGCTCAAAGTGAAAATCGGGTACCCGACCCGGGAAGAAGAGCGGGAAATCATCCGGCGGAATTTGGCCGACGACGCCCTGGGCGAATCGGTTCAACCGCTTGTCCAACCCAGCGATATTCTCCGCGCCAGGGAATCCGTCCGCAAAATCTACATGGACGAAAAAATTGAACGCTACATTGTCGATATCGTATTCGCGACCCGCAACCCATCGGATTTTGGACTTAAAAACCTGGAAGGCCTGATTAGCTACGGAGGGTCGCCCAGAGCCAGTATCAACCTGGCGCTGGCAAGTAAAGCCTACGCGTTCCTGAAGCGAAGAGGCTATGTGATCCCGGAAGACGTGCGCAATATCTGCCACGATGTGCTCCGCCACCGGATCGGCCTGACCTATGAAGCAGAAGCGGAAAGCATTACTCAGGAAGACATTATTCACCGGATTTTGAATGCGGTAGAAGTGCCTTAACCTGATTTTTCCCACGTTCAGAAACCGCAGGGGAATGGAAACCAGCGAATTGCTGAAAAAGGTTCGGAAAATAGAGATTAAGATCAAGGGCCTGAGCCGGCACTTGTTCTCCGGGGAATACCATAGCGCGTTCAAAGGCAGGGGAATGTCCTTCAGCGAGGTGCGAAGCTACCAGTACGGGGACGATGTGCGCAATATCGACTGGAATGTCACCGCCAGAACCGGCGAACCCCACGTCAAAGTCTATGAGGAAGAACGCGAACTCACCGTCATGCTGCTGGTGGATGTTAGCCGTTCGGCTTTCTTCGGCTCGGTGAAGCAATTCAAGTCGGAAATGATCACGGAAATCTGCGCGCTGCTATCGTTTTCGGCGATTACCAACAACGACAAGGTGGGGTTGATCCTGTTTACCGATCAGGTCGAGCTGTTCATTCCCCCAAAAAAGGGCAGATACCATATTTTGCGGATCATCCGCGAACTCATCGATTTTCAGCCCGAAGGGAAATCGACGGACTTGGGAAAAACGCTCGAATACTTCCACCACGTGATCAAAAAACGGAGTATTTGCTTCGTCCTGAGCGATTTCCTGACCGCTGGCTACGAAAATGCGCTCCGCGTAGCCGCGCGCCGGCACGATGTGATCGGTGTGCGCATTACGGATGCCCGGGAAGAAACCCTCCCCGACATCGGCTTGCTGCCCGTGGAAGATGCGGAAACGGGCAAAACGGCTTGGCTGGACACCAGCTCCGAGCGGGTCCGGGATCAATATGCCCGCCGTTTTGAAGATTCCTCCCGCTATTTCAAAGGCGTTTTTGTCAAATCCGGCGCAGATACGATCGACATCCGAACGCACGAATCGTACGTGCATGCGTTATTGAATTTTTTCCAAAAACGGGCAGGGCAATGAGGACAGGTTTTGTTCGGATCTTGATGGCAGTCGTTGCCGGGCTGGGGTTTGCTGCCGCTTCGGGGCAGGAATACCAGGCAGAAGCCCTGTTGGACAGCACGTCGATCCTCATTGGAGATCAGGTGCAACTCCGGGTGAAAATGACCTTTCCTGCTTCGGCCCGGCTCCTGAAAATCGGCGTGGATACCCTGAAGCAGGTACCCGGCCTGGAGCGGTTAAAGGCTTCTCCCGTCGACTCCTTTTTGTCGAACAACGCAGTCCACTACGAGCAGTCCTTCGTTTTGACGGTATTTGATTCCGGATACTACCGCTTTCCACCTATTCCCATTGAGTTGCTGGACACAGGCCAGGTCCGTCAGGTGCTGACCAATGACCTGGCATTGCGGGTACGCACCATTCCGGTCGAGCCCGATTCTACCCGGCTTCAGCCGATCAAGGATATTATCCGGGAACCGTTGAAAATCCAGGATTTTTGGCTCATAGGCGTGGGGATCGGGGTATTGTTGTTGCTGTATGGGATTTGGTACCGCTTTTTGAGAAAAATACGGGCTTCTGCCCAACAGGAAATCACGATAGCGCCTCCCCGGGCGCCCGAAGAGGTGGCCCTGGAAAAGCTGGAGCAGCTGAAAACTTCCGGATTGCTGGAGCGGGGCGAATTTAAATTATACCAATCCGAGCTGACCTTCCTGTTCAAAGAATATCTTTCCGTCAGGTTTCAATGCAATGCGCTGGAGGCGACGACCGACGAGGTCCTGGACTTACTTCCCCACTTGGGGCTCGCCGGCGATTGGCGCGAAGAATTGGGCACGGTGCTGCGAAAGGCAGATCTCGTTAAATTTGCCAAAGCCACCCTGCCCTTTGGCGATCACGCACTGGCTTGGGAAACGGTTTACCGTTTTGTCATAGAAACCGCAAAAAAGGAAGAAGCTTTGGAAGGAGAAGAGGATAAGGAAACAGAAACGAACGACAGCGAATGATTTTACTGGAGGTTGTCATCGGCGATTTAGAATTCAAACACCCGGTGTTCCTGGCGCTGTTTCTGGCGCTGGCGCTGGCGTATTGGGGCTATATTCGCTTTTCGGGAAAACGCCTGCCTTTGTTCCGCTTGTCTTCGCTTTCCGGGCTGGAAGCAGGCCCTACCTGGAGAACTCGGATCCGGAGCACGTTGCCCTGGATCCGGCTGCTTGGACTGTCGGCCCTTATTCTCGCGCTCGCCCGGCCCCGGCAGACGCTTCGGGAAGAGCGCATTAAGGCGGAAGGGATCGACATCCTGATGGTCATGGACTTGTCCAGCAGTATGCTGGCCCAGGATTTTAAACCCGACCGGCTGGAAGTGAGTAAACGGGTCGCAGCGGCGTTTGTGGACCGGCGGCCCTACGACCGGCTGGGGTTGGTCGTGTTCTCAGGGGAAGCTTTTGCTCAGTGCCCGCTCACCACCGACCATGCCGTGATGAAAATGTTCCTTTCTGGCCTCCAGTGTGGAACCCTGGAAGATGGCACCGCGATTGGAATGGGCCTGGCCACGGCGGTGAACCGGATCAAAGACAGCCCGTCCAAAAGCAAAGTGATCATTTTGCTAACCGATGGGGTGAATAACTCCGGGTACATCAAACCGGCTACGGCGGCAGAAATCGCCAAACAATTCAACATCCGGGTGTATACCATCGGCGTCGGAACCATCGGCGATGCCTTGACTCCCGTGAGCCGCCGAAGCGATGGGCAGTACATTTTCGGGCTGGCCCGGGTCGAAATCGACGAAGAATTGATGCGGCAAATCGCCCGAATGACCGGCGGAAAGTATTTCCGCGCTACGTCCGAGGAAGGCTTGGAAAAAATTTACCGGGAGATCGACGGACTGGAAAAAACCGAGATCGAAGTAACGACCCTGAAACGATACAGCGAGGCATTCCGAACCTTCGCCCTGGCAGGCCTGCTCCTGTTGTTGCTGGAACTGGTTCTAAGGCAAACGGTGGTCCGGACCATCGCGGATTAGACGGGAGACGGGAGACGGTGGACGGGAAACGGTGGACGGGAAACGGTGGACGGGAGACGGGAGACGGGAGACGGGAAACGGTGGACGGTGGACGGTGGACGGGAGACGATAGTCGAGGTTGATTGTAAAGGCAACTTTGTCCCCCTTTGGAGCTAATCTGGTAGTATTTTTTATAACTACGGCTTGTCCGTATATTGCCCTCCGCAGCCCGGAGCCCGTGGGAAACGCCGTTCCCGTTCGAAGAATGGGATCGCCTTATGGGGTCAACCGCTTGAGATGCAGGATAAACAAGGGTAGCCGTCAAAGCGGTGAAGCCCAAAGCGGGCGTTTCCCGCGCCAGGCGGATAGGAGCGCCCTTTTTGGGTTCTTTTTTTGGGCGAGCAAAAAAAGAACATACCCCGAGGCCGGGGGCAAAAAGGAAGGGGGACTGCACCAAACCATGGTTTAGGAAAAAACACTACAAGATTAGCTTTGGAGGGGGTTCAGGGGGAGGACAGGCAAAGAACGCCAGGGAGACGGGAGGCGGTGGACGGTAGCAAAGGCGTAGGTAGAGGCGGAGCCTGGCGCTTAATTGGACGGAAAAAATAGATCAAAAATATCTTCTGGATGTTCCGATTTGAGGAAGCGGGTTATTTGTACGTTTTCGTTCTGCTGGCGGTTCCGGTTGGGCTATTCGTGCTGTCGGGGATCGTCAGGCGGCGGAGGCTTGCCCGGTTTGGCGCGGCGGATCTGGCCGAACGGCTGATGCCCGGAAGGTCGATTGCCCGAACGCGGATCAAGCTTGGACTCTGGCTGACCGGCTTGGCACTGCTGGTCGTGGCATTAGCTAACCCGCAGTGGGGAACCAAACGCGAGGCGGTGAAAAGCAAGGGAATCGATGTGTTTCTGGCTCTGGATTTGTCGCAAAGCATGCTGGCGGAAGACCTGGCGCCCAATCGGCTTGCCCGCGGGCTTCGGTTTTCCCAGGATCTGGTGGAAGCATTAAAAGGAAACCGCATCGGACTGATCCTTTTTGCCGGGAACGCTTATTTACAGATCCCCCTCACGGCAGATTATGCGGCGGTGGGCTTGTTCCTGCAGAGCGCCCATCCATCCATGCTGCCGAATCAGGGCACGGCAATCGGAGAAGCGCTTGCGCTGGCGGGCAGGTCTTTCCCAAAAGAAAGCAAGTCCAACAAAGCGGTGATCCTCATCAGCGACGGAGAAAATCATGAAGAAGACGCCCTGCGGGAGGCCCGCGCGATCCGGTCCAATGGAGCGGTCGTGTTTGCTGTGGGGGTAGGCACTTCCGAAGGAAGTTTTATCCCCTTTGAAGTGGATGGGCAGCGGGATTACAAACGCGACGAAACCGGGGCGCCGGTAAAATCGGCCTTAAACGAGTCTATGCTTAAAGGGTTGGCTCAGGCAGGCGACGGGGCGTATTTCAACCTGTCGTCCGGCGCCGAACCCGTGCTGGAGGCCTTACGCGTCCAGATCGACCGCATCGAAAAACGAGAGATGGAACAGCGCATTTTCAGCGAATACGAAAGCTATTTTCAGATTTTTCTCGGAATGGCCTTTTTGTTTTTTGTTCTGGAAATGCTGATAGGGAGCCGCCGGAAGAATTGGGAAAGCGCTTAAAAAGGGTTGTTATGAAATCGGGTATTTGTTTTTCAAGAAGAGTCCGGATACGGGAGTTGGCCCGGCCGGTCAGCGCATGGGTTCTTGTTTTCGGGTTCTTGCCGTTGGTGTCGTTCTCCCAGCCGGCCCACCGGGAGCTCCGCGAGGGAGACAAAAGCTACCGGAAGGAAGATTTTTCCAAGGCGGAAGCATCTTATCGCAAATCGCTCACCGACCAGAGCACCCTTAACGGCCGCTTCAACCTGGGCAATACCGTGTACCAGCAAAAAAGGTGGCCCGAAGCCGTGGAGCATTTCTCCCAGGCAGCCGAAAAAGCCAAAACCAGCCAGGAGAAAGCGGCGGCCTACTACAACCTGGGCAATGCGCACTATCAAATGGGAGAATACCCCAAAAGCATCGAAGCCTATAAAAATGCGCTCCGCCAAAATCCTGCCGATATCCAGAGCAAGCATAATCTGGCCCTAGCTATGCGCAAACAACAGGAACAACAGCAAAAGCAACAACAACAACAAAACCAGCAGAACCAAAATAAAAACCAACAGCAACCGCCGCCGCCTTCTCCCCAACAACCAAACCAACCACCTCAGGAAAACCAGGACCAACAGCCCCCCACTCCACAGGAGCCTCAAGCGGGCGACAATCAGCAGTCCCTGAGCCGGGAGGAAGCGGAAGCCTTGCTGCGCATTGTGGAAGACGAAGAAAAGCGGGTGCAGGCCAAAATGCGAAAAGAACAGGGCAATAAACCAGCGAAATCAAAAAAAGATTGGTAACCAAACTCCTGCGCGGGGTTCGTTGTTTTGAAAAGGTACACCAAAAAAAGAAAAACCGGATACCATGAAACCGCTTGGCTTAATACTCGTCTGGAGCATTGTTGGCGCCGTCGGCATAAGGGCCCAAAAGGCGCCGGCTTTTTCCGCGCACCTTAGCCAGGATTCCGTCCTGCTGGGGCATTACCTCAAGGTAACCTTCACCCTGGAAAATGCGGATGGGAGGTCATTTGTCGCTCGGATTTCGGACCGGAGATCGAAGTGCTTTCCGGCCCCAATTCTTCCTCGTCGTTTTCCATGATCAATGGAGAAAGCACCCAAAAAACGAGCTATCATTACCTGATCCGCCCAACGACTACCGGTTTGTTTACTGTTCCTCCCGCCCGAATTGAGGCGGAGGGGAAAGCGCTTTCTACCCCGCCGGTGGAATTCCGGGTCTACCCTAATCCGGACGATCTGCCTCAGCCTTCGATGAACGAGGAGGACCATTTTTTCGAAATAGATCTTGGAGATATGTTTCAAGGGTTCCCTTTTCCCCAACCGATGCCCCAGGATACCTTGAAAAAGAAACGAAAAACGGTGAAGATTTAAAGTGAAAAGCCTGGACCGTCGAATGCAACCCAAAATCCTTCCTGCTCTGTTTTTCTTTTTGCTGGGGCTTTCCACTGCGGTCGCAGCGCAGCGCAGAGTTGCTCAATTTGAAGCATTTACCGATACGGAAGAGCTATTTTTAGACAGTTACCTGGAGCTGAATCTGGTCTTGCGCAATGGAGAAGGCACGGATTTTTCTCCTCCCGATTTGAAAGATTTCCGGATTCTCTCTGGCCCATCCCGCGGGGTGAGCACTACGGTCATCAATGGGCAGGTAGATATGGAAATGCGCTTCTCGTACACGCTCCAACCGCGCCGCCTGGGCAAATTGCAAATTGGCGCGGCCTCCATCAAAGTCAATAACCGGACCCTTCGAACCCGGCCTATTTCTATATCGGTGATCCAGGGGAATAAGCAGAAAAAAGGCGCCGGCGCCGGGGAAGAATATTTCGTTCGGGCTGAGTTGAACAAATCTCAGGCCTACGTCGGCGAACAAGTCCGCCTGGACTATAAACTCTATACCCGGGTGGAGATCCAGAATTACAACATGATAGAGGAGTCGGGTTACCTCGATTTTTATGCCGAAGACTTTCAACGCATCGATGGTCAAGTACGCAAAGAGACCCTGAGCGGAAGGGAATATTATACCCGGATTTTGAAAAGCCTGGCGCTCTACCCGCAAAAGGCCGGCGTCTTGCGCATTGAGCCGGCTTCGCTGCAATTGGGCATTCTCGTGGGGGACCCCAGCGAATCCTTTTTTTTCGGAGGGGATGTCCGCCGGGCGGCCGTCCTGACCGAGGCGGTGGAGCTTCGCGTGGCGCCGGTCCCGGGCAATCCTCCTGTTTCGTTTTCCGGAGCGGTGGGCGATTTTTCCATGAGTGCGCTTCTTAATCGAAACACGGCTACCACGGACGATATGCTAACCCTCCAGATGACCGTCGTCGGCGATGGGGACCTGAAGCGCATTGAAGCGCCTGTCCTTATCCGTTGGGGATTCGTTTGAGGTGTACGAGGCGCGGGTAATGGAAGAGGTCTATTCGGAAGAAGTCAACCGGCGGGTGGGGCGCAAAGTGTTCGAGTACCTGCTGACGCCCAAAGTGAGCGGAACCTATTCCCTACGCCCTCAGTTCAGTTACTTTTCCCCGGCGCAAAACCAGTTTGTCACCCTGTCGGGCCAGGTTTTTGATCTGACGATCCGCCCCGGATCCCGCAAATCGCCTTTTGATCCCGGCAGTCTACCCGGAAAAACCGGACAAGCGCTTCAACCCCTCAAACAGGTTCAGACCCTTAAAAAAGGTGGAAAACCCCTGTTGGAGCAGCCCCTATTCCTGACGTTTCTCTTTTTGCCTTTTTTCCTTGCCGGAGCGGTATTGGTGGCAGGCAAAACGCGCCGTTCTGAAAAATGGAGCGAAGCCGAACAGCAAAAAAAGAGGCGCCAGGTCGCGCTGGAGCAGTTGAAAGAAGCGGCGCGCCACAAGGACGGGAAGGACAGCCGGGCGTTCTACCAGGCTATTTCGAATGGGATTATCAAATACGCCGCCCAGCGGTTGCAAATCCCCTTGGCTCAGCAAACCAGGGAGGAGATTCTTCGCAGGCTGGCCGAACGCGGGATGGACGAGCAGCAGATCGGGGAGATCAAGACGATTTTCCAGCAATGCGAGATAGCGCTCTATGCCGGGCAAGCGAATACCGAACACATCAACCAGACGTACGACCAGGCCCTTCATCTCCTGGAAACGCTGGAGCGGGTCTTGGCCAAACGCTAAACGGGCTCGCCGATAAAATCGAGGATGTCTTCAATATAGGTGCGGTGGTTGGCCAGCCGCGGCACTTTGTGCTGCCCACCCAGTTTGCCTTTCGCTTTAAGCCAATTGAGAAAAGAACCCTGTGGGAGCGCCCGGAGTTTGAGCGGCGCCAGGGCCATGTCTTTGTACCGTTTGGCTTCGTAATCCGAGTTCAGTTGCTGCAGGTTTTTGTCCAACTCCAGAGCAAAAGCCCCCATATCCGCAGGGCTTTTTTCAAACTCGATCAACCACTCGTGCCCGCCTCGTTTCCCCGACTGGAAGTAAACCGGGGCAACGGTATATTCCTTGACTGTTGCCTGCATCATCAGGCAGGTCTGGGCCAGGGCCTGGTCGGTGTTCTCCACCATAACTTCCTCCCCAAACGCATTGATGTACTGCTTGGTCCGTCCGGTAACTTTAATCCGGAAAGGCTGGAGCGACGTAAACATGACGGTATCCCCGGGCAGGTAGCGCCACAGGCCTCCGTTGGTGCTGATGACGATGGCGTAGTTTTTTCCGGTTTCCACTTCTGCCAGGGAAACGGTTTGAGGGTTGGGGTTTTCCCATTCCGTCATCGGTAGGAACTCATAAAAAATGCCGTTGTTGAGCAAGAGCAGCATGCCTTCCCCCTGCAGCTCGTCCTGCACCGCAAAAAAACCTTCGGAGGCATTGTATACTTCCTGAAAATTTACGGTATCGGAGGGGAAAAATTCCCGGAACTGCTGACGGTAAGGGATAAAACTTACCCCGCCATGGGTATACAGCTGGAAGTTGGGCCACACCTCCAGCATGTGGTTTTTGCCGGTAATTTCGAGGATACGGCGGAAGAGCACCACGGTCCAGGTCGGTACGCCTCCGATCATGACGATATCCTTTTCGCGGGCGCCGGTTTGTGCGTGGAGCTCGAGCTTCTGTTCCCATTCAGGGAGTAGGGCGGTTTCGCGGTTGGGGATAAAGAAAGGCCGCCCTGCCCAGGGCATATGGTCGATCATGATCGCGGAAACGTCGCCTACAATCGTCGAAGGACAAGGTTCGAAACGGGAAAGGCTGCCGCCCATGAGCATCGTTTTACCATCGAACTGCCGGGCGTCGGGCCGTTGATGGTAAAAGAGCGTCATGGTATCCCAGGTGCCCCGGATATGGCAGCGCCGGAGGTTTTCCGGCGATACCGGGATGAACTTGCTTTTGGCGCTGGTCGTGCCCGACGATTTGGAAAACCATTTGATGCGGCCCGGCCAGAGCACGTGCGGCTCGCCGAGCATCATGCGCAGGATGTAGGGCTTGAGGTCTTCGTAGTCGCACAGCGGGGTGGCTTGCCGAAAATCGTGTTGTGTTTTGATTTTCCGGAACTGATGACGCCGGCCCCATTCCGTGTCTTTGGCTTTCAGGACCAGGTTTTGCCATTGCGTCTGCTGGGCGGAAAACGGATGTTGCAGCACCTCCTGCATCCGCTGGTACCTCCAGGCATAAAACCGGCGAAAAAGCTGATTGACCATTTTCCTCATAACGGCGCCCTGCCCTGTTGACCCGGATAGCAGGTTCCTCAAATTTAAATAATTCGGGGCATTTGGAAGGGGTGGCTGGGGAAAAAGGTCCATGGGGTTGGCGGAGGCAGGGAGGGCTGGGGAAGTTAAAGGGCCCGGCTGCGCTTCGTCAAAAATCTCGGAGGCCGTCGTGCAGGTTCAGAAGCCTGTGTTGATCTCTTTTGGCCTGGTGATCGAGCGCATAGGAAAGAGCGATCCGGTTTCGAGCAATACGCAGGGAGACCTGGCGGGCGGCCATGGGTTTTTTATGTAATTTCAATAGTTGAGTATAGGAATTGCATAGTTTTTTGGGGTCATTCACAGATAAGTTGGGCTAAAGAAACCAGCAACAAATTTTTGCAACAACTTGATTTTGTGCACACAAAATGTTTAGATTTGTAATCTAACTTAAGCGAAATGGAAGATGTGATCCAACTAGAAAGGATGCAGCAAATCAAAGAGGATTTCATCAAAAAGCCTGCAAACCCAGAACCAAAATCGACTTACCTGCTCAATGTTTTGGCGGATGAGGAAGGGGTGGGATGTGCGGCTTGCTTTATTTGATTTTTAAGTAGACATGGAACTTCCGATAGCACCCAATATTGATGTGAACAGGTTGAATGTTGTTTTTAACGACACCACGAATTCGTACAAATTTTACTGGTTCTTGGCAATTCTTGACGCTCTGATTGATGGTGGCAATGAGCAAATGAAGTTTGATGATTTGGCAATGCGGATGGTTGCGGATGTTTGGTTTCCACTTGACTACTACAGACTCTCCTTTGGCAAACAAGATGGCTTTAAAAAAGTCGCAGACTACATTTCGGGGCAAATGACTGTTGACGCTTCAACCCGTTCACCTGCGTTGGAGACTCAAATAAACCAAAGTCTGGGAGAGGCGGAGGTTAGGGCAATTAAATCAAAGGTGGGTGAACTACTACGATGGGTTCCCTTTCGTTTCTTGCGCCCCTTTTTTATGGCTGAATTAAGAGGACTTAAAGACACGGACGTTAATGGGGCGATTACACAACTCTGTAATCAAAATTTTGACCAGGAAAATTGGAGTGTCATGTATAAATTTGAGGGAAGGACTATCATTTTGAATAGAAATTGGCTGAACTACTTCAAAACACACCACCAAATCCTCCGAGGCTTTACCTATTGGCATTTGATTAGATTTTTGCAGAAGAACAACCCAAATGTACCAGGGCTTTCAAGCAAAATCTTCAAGCCTGATGGCAGTGACAGAAACTTATCGGATGCTACGAAATTTTGGAAGGAATTTTTGTCTGAAACTTCCAGCTATCAATGTATCTACTCTGGTCAACAGCTTACAACAGAGAATTTTTCTCTCGACCATTTTTTGCCGTGGTCATTCGTGGTTCATAACCACTTTTGGAATTTGATACCCGTTCCTAAAAGCGTGAACTCGTCCAAAAGCGACTGGCTGCCAGACTGGTCCTATTTTCCAAAATTTGCTCAGAATCAATACGAGGTTTTCAAGTTCTACTATCAACTCGACAAGAAAAACCCCCTTGAAGACTACTTTGTAAGCATTGTTCCAAATGAGCATTTGGTAACTCAGGAAGAATTTACCCAGCGTCTTGAGCGACAGCTACTGCCACAATATCAAATTGCCAAAAACATGGGTTTCCTTCACCCCTTTATTTTCAATGACAAACAAAAACTTATATAGCCACCTTACCGCGAAGCAAAGAGACGGCATATCTATGCCTGCCCGGTATCTGTATTCCAAGAATCTCCTTAAGGGGAAAATTCTTGATTTCGGTTGCGGGTTTGGCAAGGATGTAGAAGCCCTTCAAGCCAAAGGCTTGGATATAGAAGGGTACGACCCGCATTATTTTCCCCCAATGCCCCGAAAAAAATTTGATACAATTCTGTGTTTCTATGTCCTTAATGTTCTGTTGCCAGAGGAGCAAACGGAAGTGTTGATGAACGTTTCCCGATACCTTCAACCTTCCGGGAAGGCTTACTTTTCAGTCCGTCGGGACATAGTTCACGAGGGATTTCGTATGCATGCGCTTCATGGAAAGCCTGTTTACCAATGCAATGTGCGGTTGCCTTATAAGTCCATTTTCCTTAACGAAAACAGCGAAATTTACGAGTACCAACATTTTAACCAATTGGAAAGGAAACCTGAATCTGATTGTGTGCTTTGTAGCCCAAGCCAGAAATTGGAATTTTTAGCTGAAACATGCAGTTGGTTTGCTTATTTGGAAGGCTCTGCCGCTTGGGTGGTTCCTAAAAGCCACGCGAAAAGCTATTTCGATTTGACTTTTGATTTGCAGAAAGAAGCATGGCAAGTAGTTAACCGAGTTAAGATAATTCTGCAAAACCGCTTTAATGCCCTGAATTTCAAGCTAGAAATTGATGAGTTCACAAACAAAGGAAATCATGCTCGCATCCGCTTAACCTCATACCAATAAAAGACATCTCCGAAACTGCTGCCCTGAGGATTCGGTTTCGACTTCCTCCCCCTCCCTATTTTATCCCTCCCTCCCCCAGCCATTCGTAAAAATTATCGCGGTGGATAAGCTGGAGTTCATGCTCAGGATACGCCTGGGTAAACGTTTTGGAGAAGGAGGCTTTGGCTTTGGGCGACCATTTCATTTCGTACGCCCACATCTTGCCGTCGCGTTCTTCGATATAGTCGATTTCCTGTTGGTCCTGGGTGCGCCAGAAGAAGGTATTGGCGTGCATTCCCCGGTAGTGAAGCGCTTTTTTGCGTTCGCTGATTAGCCAGTTTTCCCACAGTGCGCCAGCGTCCTGCCGTAGTTCCAGAGGTTGAAACTGCGCGATAACGGCATTGCGCAGGCCGTTGTCGTAGAAGTATATTTTGCGCTTGCGCTTGAGTTCCTTGCGCAGGTTGCGGCTTAGCGGCGGAAGCCGGAAAAGGATGAACGTCTGTTCGAGCAACGTAATGTAGTTTTCGACGGTCTGGTTGTCGAGGTCTACGATTTGCCCGAGTTCGTGGTACGATACCTCGTTTCCCACCTGGTAAGCGAGGGCTTGCAACAGGCGGGTGAGTTTTTCCGGTTTCTGGATGCGTTCCCACATCAGAATGTCTTTGTACAGGAAGCTATCCATCAATTGGCTCAGCACTGCCTGCTCCTCGCCCGGATGGTTCGCTACTTCGGGGTAGTAGCCGTATACGAGTCGTTCGGGAATGCGTTTGTGCTCTTCAACAAAACCGTGATGTGCCTCCATCTCCGCGTACGAAAGGGGAAAGAGATGGTAAGCCCATTTGCGGCCAGTGAGGGGTTCGTTGACGCGGTTGGCTAGTTCGAACGCGGAGGAACCAGAGGCTACTACTTGCACCTCGGGGATCTGGTCGGTTATTAGTTTGAGCTTAAGTCCGATGTCGGCAATGCGCTGAGCTTCATCGAGTACCAGAATCTTGCAGTCGCCCAAAATACGTTTCCATTTGAGGGTGGTGACCTCCTCCAGCAGCAGGCGCGTTTCCGGATCGTCGCCATTAAGCCACTTCACGCCGGACTCGCCGTCGAAAAGGGCGTGCAGTAGCGTGGTCTTGCCCGTTTGACGCGGCCCCATGAGCAATATGGCCTTTCCCTTAAAAAGCCGCTCGCGGATACGTTGTTCAGTATGCGTTGGATCATTTTTTGCGATTACATTCGCAAAAATAACGTTTTTTTTGCGAATGTAATCGCAAAATTAGGCTATTGGCCAGCGAAGCATTCCATTGGGTAAGAAACCTACCCTTTCATCTTCAACTCGTGCACCAAAAACTGCCCCGTGTAGCTTCCGGATACCCTGGCTACTTCCTCAGGGGTGCCGGCGCAGACGATGGCGCCGCCTTTTTTGCCCCCTTCCGGGCCGATATCGATAAGGTAGTCGGCTACCTTGACGACGTCGAGGTTGTGCTCGATGACGAGGACGGTGTTGCCGCGTTCTACCAGCTTGTTGAGCACCTCGATCAGGTGGCGGATATCTTCAAAATGCAGGCCGGTGGTGGGCTCGTCGAGGATGTAAAGGGTTTTGCCGGTGTCTTTTTTGCCTGCTGGCCCAGGGTGATGTACCCCAGGCCGACTTCCAGCAGGGTTTTGAGTTTGCGGTAGATGGAAGGGATATTCTGGAAAAAATCCACGGCTTCGGAGACCGGCATGTTCAGGACGTCGTTGATGGATTTGCCTTTGTACAGCACTTCCAGGGTTTCGCGGTTATAGCGCCGGCCCAGGCATTTTTCGCATTCCACGTAGACATCGGGGAGGAAGTTCATTTCGATGACGCGCATACCGGAGCCTTCGCATTCTTCGCACCGCCCGCCTTTGACGTTAAAGGAGAACCGGCCCGGCTTGTAGCCGCGAATTTTGGACTCGGGCAGGTCGGAGAATATTTTCCGGATATCGGTAAATACGCCTGTGTAGGTTGCCGGGTTGGACCTGGGCGTGCGCCCGATGGGCGACTGGTCGATCTCGATGACTTTGTCGATGTGTTCGATACCGCGGATCTCCCGGAAAGCCAGGGGTTCCTGGAGGCTGTTGTAAAAATGGCGGCGCAGGATGGGGTAAAGGGTTTCATTGATCAGCGACGATTTGCCGCTGCCCGAAACGCCCGTAACACAAAGGAACAGCCCGAGCGGTATGCGCACGTCCACCTGCTGGAGGTTGTTCCCGGTAGCGCCAAGGAGTTCGATCACCTGTCCGTTTCCCGGACGGCGTTTTTGGGGTACTTCGATCTGAAGGGTTTCGTTGAGGTAATTAGCCGTCAGGGTTCCGGTAGCTGCAAATTCTTTTGGTGTTCCGGCGCCGACGAGCTGGCCGCCGTACTTTCCGGCGCCCGGTCCCAGGTCTATCAGGTAATCCGAAGCGAACATGATGTCTTTGTCGTGTTCTACGACCAGAACGGTGTTGCCGATCTCGGTGAGCTGACGCAGAGCCTCGATGAGCTTGTGGTTGTCGCGCTGATGAAGCCCGATGCTGGGCTCGTCGAGAATATAGGTGATTCCGGTGAGTTGGGAGCCAATCTGCGTGGCCAGCCGGATGCGCTGGGATTCCCCGCCGGAGAGCGTCCGCGCCGGGCGGGAAAGCGACAGGTAATCCAGGCCAACGTGCAGCAAAAAGCCCAGGCGCAGGCGGATCTCTTTGATCACTTCATGGGCGATGGCCTGGTTGCGTTCGCTGAGCCGGGGTTCCAGGCCGCTGATCCAGTCGAACAGCTCGGAGACGTCCATTTCGGAAAGCTCGCCGATATGCTTTTCGGCTACTTTGAAGTGCAGGGATTCTTTCTTCAGCCGGTAGCCGTGGCATTGGTGGCAATCGGCAATGGTCATAAACTCTTCCGCCCATCGCCGGATTTTTTCGGAAGTGGTTTCGGCAAACCACCGTTCCAGCATTTTCAGCAGTCCTTCGTAGGCGAGGTTATAGGAGGAATCGCTTTCCCCAAGCTGGATCTCCAGTTTGGGCCCGCCGCCATGGAGGATCATATCCATGGCCTCTTTAGGGATGTCCTTTAACGGCGTAGAGAAGTTGAAATGGAATTTTTTTGAAATGGCCCGGAGTTGTTTGAAGGCGAGGTTGTCCCGCACTTCGCCCAAAGGAGCAAAGCCGGCTTCGTTGATGCTTTTGCCGGGGTCGGGGATGACCTTTTCCAGGTCAACCCTGTTGATCATGCCCAGTCCGTTGCACTCCGGGCAAGCGCCGTAAGGGGAGTTAAAGGAAAATGTATTGGGAGAGGGCTCTTCGTACGAGATGCCGGATTCCGCATCCATCAGGTGTTTGCTCAGGGAGGTGAGGTTGCCGTCTTCGGCGTCGAGGATGAATACCAGTCCGTTGCCCATTTTAAGGGCTGCCGCCAGGGAGCTGTTCATCCGGTCGTTTGGGGTAGCGCCAATGGCGAGCCGGTCGATGACCACTTCGATGTCGTGGACTTTATACCGGTCGAGCTGCAGCCCCGGCACGATGTCTTTGATTTCGCCATCGACGCGGACTTTGGTATACCCTTGCTTTTGGATCTGCTCGAACAACTCCCGGTAATGGCCTTTTCTGCCCCGGACGACGGGCGCCAGGAGCATGACTTTTTTTCCTTCAAAATGCTCAATGATAAAGGCCCGCATTTGCTCTTCGCTATAACGTTCCATCCGTTTGCCGGAAACATACGAATACGCTTCTCCGATGCGGGCATAGAGGAGGCGAAGGAAGTCGTAGATCTCCGTCACGGTGCCCACGGTGGAGCGCGGGCTCCGGCCGGTGGTTTTTTGTTCGATGGAGATCACGGGGCTGAGGCCGTCGATGCGCTCCACATCGGGGCGTTCCATCTCGCCGATGAATTGGCGGGCGTAGGAGGAAAAGGTCTCCATGTACCTTCGCTGCCCTTCGGCGTAAATCGTATCAAAAGCCAGAGAGGATTTGCCGCTACCGCTGAGCCCGGTGATGACTACCAGTTTATTTCTCGGGATTCGGACATCGATATTTTTGAGGTTGTGTTCCCGGGCGCCAACCACCTCAATATACCCATACTCCGCGTCGTATCCGTTCGAATTGGTATTTGGCATGATGCATACAGTGTTAAAAACGATTGATTCCAGAAAGAAGAGATGGATATAGCTAAAGGATAAAACGCGGGAAACGCAAAAGGGTTAAGCTTCTTCCTTCAAAAGCGCTTTGATGATCACGCCCAGTTTGGGTTCGGCGGCATTGGCTACAGCGATGACATCGGCGACGCTGGTAGGGCGGATTTCCTCTATGGGGAAACACTTGTTCGTGGCAATCGACGCGACGAACACCGGCAGTTCCATATGCCGGGCTACGATCACTTCCGGCACGGTGGACATGCCCACCAAATCGGCGCCGATAATGTGGGCGAACTTATATTCCGCCGGCGTTTCCAGGTTGGGACCGGATAGCGCAAGATATACGCCTTCATGGGCCCGTATGCCATTGGTGTTGGCAATTTCCAGCGCCCTTGCGTTCATGGATCGGTCGTAAGCGTGGAGCATATCCGGGAAGCGTGGCCCAAGGCGCTCGTCGTTGGGGCCCCGCAGGGGGTTATCGGGCTGCATGTTAATATGGTCGCGCAGAAAAACCAGGTCCCCCGCTTCGATGCC
Source organism: Haliscomenobacter sp. (assembly GCA_016713275.1). Taxonomy (GTDB): domain Bacteria; phylum Bacteroidota; class Bacteroidia; order Chitinophagales; family Saprospiraceae; genus JADJPL01. Next base: position 394,314 of record JADJPL010000001.1, on the reverse strand, counting down.
TGCGTTGACGCTTCCTGCGGCATTGCTGATAAACAAGCGGCGAATGCCCAGCATCCTCAGCACCCGCACCGGGAACGTAACCTGTTCGAGGGAGTACCCTTCGTAGTAGTGAAACCGGCCAGCCATAGCGACTACGCGCCGACCGGCGAGATACCCGAAAACGAGTTCTCCCTGGTGGCTTTCCACGGTAGATACCGGAAAATGCGGAATATCCCCATACTGGAGCGTCGCAACGCGATCGATCTCTTTGGCCAGACCGCTCAGGCCGGTGCCGAGAATGATTCCGAATTCGGGAGGAAAATCCGTTTGGCTTTGAATAAACCGCCGGGATTCTAAAAGCTGGTCGTATAACATATTGGCGAGCATTAAGCGCGCCAAAGATAGTGGTTTTGCGGTGGGGAAGGGAGAAAAGTGGAGGGATAAAAGGGATCCCTCCACGATAAGGCAGGTTAATTGACCGCCTTCACTTCCACCTTCACGTCGTCGTAAAACAGTTTTGTCTTTCCCTCAAACCCCGAATCCGTCCCGATAATAAGCCAGAGCTCCCCCTGGCTGTTGGTGCGGGCGTTGAAGGGGGTCGTTGCGTTTTCCCGGGTAATGAGTTGGTACACATATTCGGAAGTACCATTGGCGACGTTGCCCAGCACAGCCATTTGGGCGCTGCCGGTGGCCTGGTTTCCCTTGTCGATGTTCATGGTCCAGAACCCGTTGTTGAGCGTGGGCTTTGGTTCGGCGCCGGAGGCGCCGGCTTTGAGGTAAACCGATTCGCCTGGAGCGCCGCCGATACCAACGCCACCGGAAGCGGCATTGCTAGCCAGCCGGAGGGTGAAGGTAAGGGCGTAATCCTGATTGGGTTCAAGCCTTTCGACCTTGCGTTTCATGAACATGAACAGGTCGTCGCTCCGGTTGTGGCCCTGGAGCACGAAAGCGCTTTTCGCGGCGTCGAGCGGAGCAGGAAGGGCTTCTCTTCCGGAGGCGAGTTCGTACAGGGCGGAATCGCCCGGGGTTTTTAGCTCGGGATGGTCGGCGAACCCGGCGATCCACCCGTCGGCGCCCGACTCAAACGAGTAGGTCAGGGTTTGGGGGGCAGGATTGGCAGGATCTTTGCCGGAGTCGCAATGCGCGAGGGAAAGTGCGGTAAGCACGGGGAGGAGGATACGGAATTTGGCGATGTGCATGGTCTTGTGTTTTTAAAAGTCGGAAAATTTTTGTATATTAGACTTGTTGCGACGGGTCAGCGTGGTGGGAAAAATGAGCTATTTTCTGTCCACACGAAGGCTTTTTGAGGGAGCATAGCCGAGCTAAGTGACCGAAAAAAGGCGCAGTGTGGGCGGAAAATAGCCATTTTAAACCCGCGATGATCCCGTCGCAACAAGTCTATTATAGTCTTGGAATACCGTTTGAACGTGAGGCCAAAAACTGAAAGGTTTTATTTCCAAATTGGAGAAGGTTGCCCCATGTGCTTTAGACAACCAGAGGAGATTCTTTGGTTGGGATTTTAACACACCTTAACAGCAGGGCATGGAACAGGCAGACCAGGTACTGATCCTGCATTTTGTTCTGACGGCGGTTTTTTCCTTTATTATCGGGCTGGAGCTGAATAAAAAGAAGGAGAAAGGGGAAGCGGGCGCCGTATTTTTCGGTACAGAGCGCACGCTTGCGTTCGTTGGGATCATGGGTTTTCTTTTACTGAAGGCAGGGAGCGCCCTTCCATTGGGGTACCTGGCCGGGTTTCTGGTGCTGAGCGCGTTGCTGGCTATTTTTTACTTTTCCAATATTCTGCGCAACGAGCGGTTTGGCCTGACCAAGATCCTTGTGGCGCAGCTGGTTTATCTGATCCCGTTGCTGCTCCAGACTCAGCCGCTGTGGTTTGCATTGCTGGTAATCGTGCTGATCATCATGCTGATCGAGATCAAAGAGCAGATCAAGGCCTTTTCGCAGCGGATTTATTCGGATGAGTTTGTCACGCTGGCCAAGTTTGTGGTAATCACCGGGGTCATTTTGCCGTTGGCGCCCAAAGAGCCTATTGTAGAAGGGATTGCGATCAGTTTTTACGAGCTTTGGCTTGCGGTGGTAGCTATTTCCGGCATTTCGTATATTAGTTACCTGATGCAGAAGTATTTGTTCCCCAAGGCGGGAGTGATCCTTTCCGGCATCCTGGGCGGGTTGTACAGCAGTACGGCCACGACGTTTTTGCTGGCCAAACGGAGCCGGACGGCCGGGGGCCAGGCGGCGGCGTATGCAGCAGGGATTTTACTGGCGACGGTGATGATGCTTTCCAGGGTGCTGGTGTTCATGGCGTTATTCAACCGCCCGATGGCTTGGGTGATGATGCCCTATTTTGGCGCGATCATTGGAGGAAGCTTACTGGTTGCTTATGGGGTTTACCGTTTGGGAGGCAAAGAAAGTGTGCCGGAACCGGACCATCAGGATATGGCGAAGCAAAACCCTCTGGAATTTAGAATGGCGTTGGTTTTTGCAGGCGTTTATATTGTTTTTTCCTTTTTGACGGATTACACCATAAAAACGTATGGAAGCCAGGGATTGCCCGTGCTGTCGTTTATCGTTGGCTTGTCGGATATCGATCCATTTCTCATCAATTTATACCAAAGTAAAACGGAGGTTCTTCCCATGGGGGTGGTCATGCTGAGCACGTGGCAGACGATTACCGCCAATAACCTGCTGAAAATGACTTATGCGCTGATCCTGTCCGGCGCGTCCACGCGGCGCTTGCTGATTCTCGGATTCGCGCTGATCAATGCCGCCTGCATTGGAATGGTGTTTTTGCTTCGGGCGGGCGCCTGGGGCTAGTTCCCACGGAGGGCTTTCCGATCCAGGTATTTTTGAAGCCTTTGTTTGTACAAGTTGATTTCCTTATCCGACATGAGTTTGATCATGCTTTCGGGCAGGTTGGTATTTTCGGGGACATCTTTCGGGGCTTCATCGTAAAATTTGTTCGTCCCTTTTTTAGACTTTATAAGACGAAACCCATCGTAAAGCTGCCCGGTAGCGGTGTAGGCTTTGTAGTCCAGGTTTTTCCCATCCAGAGAGATCAACTGGTAAAGCTGGGTATTGGAAGCAACGCGTTCCAGCCATTCGTCGAAGTTGAGGTTATACATTTTAGGACCGCTCACCGATACGACATAGATGGGGCCTTTGTCAAAGTGGCTGTTGCCATAAGCCAGATTATATCCCCTGCCGTAGGTATGATCGTGCCCCTGAAGAACCAAGTCGACATGGTATTTCTCATACAGCGGTTGCAGGGCGTCGCGGATGTCCGCGTTGTCGCGGCCCATGGCGGTAGAGTAGATCGGGTGATGGTGTGTAATGATCGTCCACCGGTTGGGGTTTTCTTTAAGGAGGTTTTCCAGCCAGTTTTTTTGAATGTCGATAGAGGTGGAGTCGTTGAGCATGGCCTGCGTATTCAGGCTAATGAACCGCACGCCCTGGTAGTCGAAATAATAGACCGTTTCTTCCAGCCCCTTTGGGCCGTTTTCGTGAAGGGTGAAACTCGGGCGCCAATGCGCTTCGAGCCCACGTTCTCCGGAACTGGTCCGCGTATACTCGTGATTGCCTGGAGTGAGCACATTGGATTTCATGCCATTGATCCATCCGGCAGCGTAAAACCACTCTCCCCACTCTTCATCCCTTGCGGGAATGTTGACCAGATCGCCGGCATGGAGCAGGAAGTCCACATCCGGCATCGTGCTATAAGCTTGGCGGACACAGCGGGACCAAAGCGATTTGATGTCGTTTTGAGCGTCTCCGAAATAGAGGAAAGAAAACGGTGCGGGCTTATCATTGCCGGTGCGGAAATGAAACCATTCACTCCAGGTTTTGCCGGCTCCCACGCGATACCCATATAGCGTATTGGGTTTTAGCCCGGAAAATACTGCCGAATGGAAATGGGCTACATTTTTGTTTGTCTTCAGCTTTTCGGTCGAAGCATTCACGGTTTTGGCATTGACAGGAAATGCCGGGGTTCCATCGGCCAGGGCAATTTCCGCTACGGCCTCGGTTACGGTGGTGTCGGTACGCCAGGTGACCGCCTGCGTGGTGGCTGGGTCGCCGTTCCAGGTAAGGATGATGCGATCCGGTATGCGTGTAGGCGGATAGGGATCAGGAGACTGTCCTCGTGCAGTTTGGGCAAGGAACAGAGCACCCCAGAAAAGAGGAAGCTGAAGAAAAACCGCTGCCACGCGGCATTTTCCCGGCAAAAGGAAAGGCGCAAGGGTCATTAGAATTGATTTTGAATACCATGCGAAGCTTCAAAGATAAATTATTCTCCGCATGCGCCTTCCCCTATAGGGTAACTTTTCAAAAAAGGCCCCTTTCCCCCAATTATAAATTGTCAAACTCGTACAGCGAGTCGATATGCGTTTCGGCTTCCATTTCAAAAACAGGGTGGATCAGGCCATTGTCCAAGCCGTATACCCAGCCGTGCAAGTGCGGGCGTTGTTCCTCTTTCCAGGCGCGCTGAATGATCGACGTTTTGGCCAGGTTCATAACTTGCTCGCGAACGTTCAACTCAATCAGCCGGTTGGTGCGGGCATCCTTGTCTTCAATGGCGTCGAGTTCCTGGCGATGGAAACGGTATACATCCTTGATATTGCGTAGCCACTTATTAATGATCCCATAGGAGTGGGTGTTCATGGCCGCCTTGACGCCTCCGCATCCATAATGGCCGCACACAATGATGTGTTTTACCTTGAGATACACCACAGCATACTCCAATACGCTGAGGAGGTTAAGGTCGGTATGCACGACCATATTCGCAATATTCCGGTGCACAAAGAGTTCTCCCGGTATCGTGCCAGTGATCTGGTTAGCGGGTACCCGGCTGTCGCTGCAACCAATCCAAAGAAACTCGGGAGTTTGGACCTCGGAAAGGTTTTTGAAAAAATTGGGATCATCCTGAATGGTTTCCTGAGCCCAGGCTTTATTCTTTAGGAGGAGTTTTTCGTAGACCTGCATCGTTTGATGTTTTTTAGGTGAATAAATATAGGGGTACCCCTAGATGGTTGAAATATCTTCTGGTAATACCGGCGTGATAAAATTGGCGTGCGCTTTTTTATGCTGACTCTTTTCGAAAGCCACCCGGATGTTTTTCAAGTGGGCGTGGGCCAGAAACTCATTGATGGAATCAACGATATCCTGGTCGATAAATTCGGCGGGACTGACATCAATGATCACCTTGGCGTTCTCGGGAATCTGCTCCAGAGTCTGCTTGACAAGCGGTTTGTTCAGAAAGGTGACGTCCTTCCGCAGCCGCACGAGATAGTGGTTGTTGCTGTCTTTAACGACCAGCAAAGCAGAGCGGAAGTTGCTGCGCAGCATAAAGAAGAGGCCCACCAGAATACCGATAATGATCCCTTCCAGCAGGTCGGTTAAGAGGATGGCGAGGATGGTGATCAAAAAGGGAACGAACTGGTCGAAGCCTTTTGCGTAAAACTCTTTGAACAAGGTGATCTTTGCCAGTTTATACCCCACGAAGATCAGTACTGCCGCCAGGGCTGCAAGAGGTATTTTGTTAAAAAGCCAAGGAATCAAAGAGACGCAAGCCAGCATCAGCACCCCATGTAATACGGCAGAGGCTTTGGTTTTTCCACCGGAGTTGACGTTGGCGGAACTCCGGACGATAACGGAGGTTACCGGAAGCCCGCCTAATAGCCCCGACAACATATTTCCAACCCCTTGCGCTTTGAGTTCCCGGTTATTGGGCGTCACCCGCTTCAGTGGGTCGAGCTTATCAACCGCCTCAATGCTGAGCAGGGTTTCGAGGCTGGCTACCAGAGCAAGGGTAAGCGCAGTCGTCCAAACAGCGGCATTTCCTATTGCGCTGAAGTTGGGAAGGGTAAAAAACGTCAGGAACTCCCTGGCGTCAGAAGCTACCGGAAGGGCTACGAGATGGCTGGCTTCAAGCGCGAGGAATGGTTGCGAATTCATGAATACCTGGTTGAGCACGGTACCTGCAACAACCGCCGCCAACGGACCAGGAACCAACTTCACCGCCTCAATGGATTTCATGAACTTCAGTTCCCACAGAATCAAAATTCCCAGGCAGATCAATCCGATGATCACGGCCCCAGGCTCGATATAGTTCAGCGCCTTGAAAATTTCCGAAAACGTATTTTCCGAATCCGGCTGAATGAACGCCTCGTCGCCTTCGAAATCGGCATCGTACCCAACCAGGTGGGGGAGCTGTTTCAATATCAGGATAATGCCAATTGCGGCCAGCATGCCTTTGATCACCGAGTTGGGAACGAAATCGCCCAGGACGCCTGCGCGGAGAAACCCAAAACCAATCTGGAGCATCCCCGCCAAAACAACCGACACCAGGAAAACTTCGTATGTGCCTGCTTTGGCAATCCCCGCTGCGACAATGACCGTAAGGCCGGCAGCAGGACCCGACACGCTGAGATGGGAGCCGCTCAGCAAGCCAATGGCAATCCCTCCCACAATCCCCGCAATAATCCCGGAGAACAGGGGCGCGTTCGACCCCAACGCAATGCCTAGGCAAAGCGGAAGAGCAACCAGCAAAACGACAATGGACGCCGGGAAATCGGAACCCAGGTTGCGAAAAAATGATTTCATAGTTTAGACTTTAGACTTTAGATGTTTGACGTTGGACTTTAGAGCATAACGATAGAGGCGCTAATCAAAGCGGGTTGGATGAGATGAAGTCCCGCCTTGGCTATCGTTCTAACGGCTAACGTCTAAAGTCCGGAATAATGTTCTTTTTCCATTTTCCTCGCGGTGTCCCCACGCAAAGAGGGGCTTCCGGAAAAGGGAAGAATAGAGAAAAGAACCCTTAGCCCAAGTCCAACGCGTTGGGTAAGGGTTTGTTCGGGAATCTCAAAAATAATTTCTATGAGGGGAATTTTTTCCTAAGGGCAGTTCGAAGCCGGTTGAATAAAATAGCGTTGCCCGTTCAGCCCGATTTCATTGCCCGCTTGCCTGACGGAAAGCTGGTATTCCTGTAAGGACCCGGAATCGAAAAAAAGCTGGAGCACCGGTTGGCTTCCCCGGGCGATGATCTTCCAGGTTCCGCTATTGGTGTCCTGGCCTGCGTAGGAAAACTGGGAAAACCCACCCGACATATAGGAGGAGTTGCTATAGTACTCAAAACGGCCGGCGGGGCAAAGGTCGATGGTGATCTTGTCGGACGAACCGTTACCCGTTTGAAGAAACAACAGTTGCTTGCCGCTGACGCGCTGTTTCCATTGCTGGGCCAGCGCAGAAACCTGAGGTTTCTGAAACTGGACGCTGTTGGCTATGGTTTTTACCGCCGTAGTGACCTGGGCGGAATAATCCGCCTGAGCGCCGCTTCCGACTACAGACACGCCCCCGCCGTGAGGGGAAACCATGGAAATCATTTCGATGACGATAGCCTGCCCTTGCGCCCGGCCATCGTAGCGGATGAACAGGCTGTTGGCGCCATAAGCGGCAACGGTAGCCCGCAAGAACGTGTTGGATTCGGCGTCCTGTACGTCGAAGGCATTCCTGCGGATTTCTTCCAGAGAGGAATAATTGTGCGGCGCGAGGCCAATTTGGGCGTTGAGGCCCGCCTTTTTGATGATAAAACTGCCCTTCTCCAGGGTTTGGGTCCAGGAAGCCGGCAGTTGAAAGCTATAGCCGCTGGATGGGTCGCCGACGCGGGCCCCGCTGGCAGGCGGCGCTTGATTGGAAACTTCCTTACCGGAAGGAGACGCCGACGAGCTGGATGTAGAAGCCTCAGCCGGGGCGCCAGCAGGGGTAGGAGAAGCGGATGTGCGTTCCACATCGATTGAGACGCCTTCGCTGGTTACATAAAAAACGTCTCCTACCTTGGCAAGGGAAAACGCAACGGCATTTCCTTCAAAGGTGTATTCGCCGGACAGCATGCCCAGCAGCTTAAATCCGGTAAAAGGATAGCGCTTGCCCTGATAGTCGAAAAAACCCTTGTAGAGCCCGTCTTGTGGCGGGGATACCGACAATCCAAGCCCGGCCTGCTTGTTCGTGAAGGTTCCTACCAGGGGGTCTGCTTTTCCGGTTTGTCCATGGACAAGGGATACGGAAAGAAGGGCAGCGCAAAGCGCGCAAAAAACCAATTTTTTCATGGAGGCTGATTTTAGGGAGTACAGGGAATTTGAATGTTCTTTCTCCGAACGAACAAACAACCTCAAAAACGCAAGGTTATGAAACGTTTTACAAAGAATTAACGTATGCGCAGCGCTTGGTCCAGGTCTTGAATCAGGTATTCGGGGTCTTCCTGGCCCACATACAGGCGCAACATGCGGTGGTCGGCATTTCCGGGATCGAAGGCTTCCTCCCGGATGCCCGCGCACTTAGGTAGAATCAGGCTTTCGTGCCCTCCCCAGCTTACCGCCATTAGCACATGATGGAGGCCTTCGCAAAACCGGACGATCTCCTGGCGGCTTTGCGCATGCAAATAGAAACTGACCAACCCGCAGGCGCCCGACATTTGGAGGGATGCCAACTCATATTGGGGGAATGCCTCGTCCAGAGGGAAAAGCACCCGTTCCACCCGGGGATGTGCTTGGAGAAAGCCAACTACTGCTTTCGTGGTGCGGGTGCAGCGTTCGAGCCGGGCGGGCAGGGTGCGCAGCCCCCGGATGAGGAGCCAGGCGTTAAACGGCTGGATGCCACTTCCGATATTCAGGTATTCGCTGTCGAAAATCTTCTTGATCATGGCTTTGCTTCCGCTCAGCACCCCGGCCACGGTATCGCTGTGCCCCCCGATATATTTGGTGGCGCTCTGAAGCACGAGGTCTATGCCCATTTCGATAGGCCGCTGGAAAAGAGGAGTGCAATAGCTGTTGTCGCAAATGGTAAGGATGTTTTTTTCTTTTGCCAGCCGGGCAATGGCCCGAAGGTCCTGAAGCTCAAAGGACCAACTGGAGGGGCTTTCGAGATAGATCAGGGCGGTATTGGGTTGGAGAGCTGCTTCTATCTGCGCCGTATCCCGGCCGTCGGCATAGGTCGTATGAACCTGAAATCTGGGTAAAATGACCTCAAACATCCGTTGCGCCCACGTGTACGGGTTGCGGACGCTGACGATATGGTCTCCGCTTTTCACGTTGGCGAGAATAGAGGCAAAAATAGCAGAAGCCCCGCTGTTAAACACCAGAGCGTCCTCCGCGCCATCCAGAGCAGCCAGTTTTTTTCGCAAAATATCAACGGTTGGGTTGAGGCCGCGGCTATACAGGTAGCCGCTGTACTCGTCCTCGAACAAGCCGTACAGGTCGTCTACCTTATTGGCCTTAAAGTTGCTGGTCTGGACGATGGGTGGGGAAATGGCGTTGAAATAGAATTCGCGTTCTTCTCCCAATTCGTTCAAAATAAAGGAGAGGTCCATATCATTTTTTCTTGTGGTAAAAGAAAAAATACACCCCCAGGAAAAAGAGGAGCAAGGCGGTTCCCAACGCCGCGGAAAGAGGGCTCTTGACCACCACTGCGACAGCTACTGCGCCGTAGCCGGCCACAAAGACGGCGGCCAGAACCGGAGTGAACCGTTTCCACTTACTGGTGACCGCCGCGTTCCCCTCCCCTCGTTTCCGGAGGATGAAAATCGTCGCCGCAGAGGTGCACATACCGATGCTGTCGAGAAACATCGTGAACCCAAGAATTTTGTCGATGCCCCGCCCGATGAATACCACCAGAATGGTGGCCAGGGCAAAGGTGGTGAGGCCCGGGATCATGGCGCCGGTGCGGGGATGTCTCCAGGAAAACACTTTGGGAAACACCCCGTCTTCGCTCATGGCGAACATCATCCGGGGGTTGGTCATGAGCAAGATATTGACGTACGACAGGACAGACAGGAACATCATGACGTCAAATACCTTGGCGCCGGCAGGGCCAAACCATGCCTCGCAAAGCAGGGCGCCGATGGCGGAGGCATTCTTCATTTCCTCAAACCCGATTACCCGGGTGTAGGCATAGTTCAGGGAGAGGTAGGCGACCAGGATTACCCCCAACCCTAACGTGACGCCTTTCTGCAGCACGGGCCCGGATTGCATCTCGCTTCCGAAGTTGATGGTGTGCTGATACCCTCCGTAAATAAAAGAAACGGTGATGAGGCTTGCCATCAGCAAAAAAAGGCCGTTGTGGCCGTTGTAGGTATATAACGGACTTTCTTCGTACCCATGGGGCGCTACCTGCACGCCGGCAAAAAGAGAAGATACGAGTAATACCACCAGGCCGATTTTCAGTACGGTCAAAAAGTTCTGGGTACGGCTGCTCGTCCGAAGCCCGAGAATGTTCACGCCATAGAATAAGGCTACGCCCACGATACCTACCGTGGTATTGAAAACCGGCCCTGCCGGTTTGCCGAACAGCAGGTCGCTCGCAAAATCGGCGCCCACCAGCACCACAATCGCCAGAGACGCGGCATTGCACACGAGAATCAGCGCGTTGATCGTGAAACCGACTGCAGGATGATAGCAATGGGCAAATACCTTGTAATACCCTCCCATAACCGGCATGCGGGTGCCAATCTCTGCATACGTCAGCGCGCCGAATAATGCTACGATCCCTCCCACAATCCAGGCCCCAAAGAAGATGGCTTCTGTACCGGACGTAGCGGCAATCAAGGCAGGTATCTTAAAAATGCCCATGCCCATAACCAGGCTGATCACGATCATCGTGACGGAGAACAATCCCAGGGTGTGCGGTGCGGCAGATTCTTTGGACATTGGCTCAGGTGTTTGTTCCAGCATATTTGTCCAAAGAAAGGGAAAATTTTGAAAACCGGGAATGCCATAGGAAATAATACCGCTGGCTGCCCGGGTTTATTTTCGCTAAAGCAAGCTTTCCTGATGGAAGCCTCTACTCTTTGACAAACCGGGCGAGATGCCACCCTTTCTCGGTGCGGGCCTGGACGACGTGCAGGCCTTTGGGCAAGTCTCCTGCCGGGATATCATTTGTTCCGGGCATTTGGCGAATCCGTTTTCCCTGCATATCATAAATCTGAACGAGGAAGTGTTCAAGGGAATCGATTTGGTCGGTGCGCCAGCCAAGGGAGGAAGGAGAAATCGTTTCCCAAGCTGAGCCGGTAAGGGGTGGAAAATACAATTGCTGTGCCCTGCCAGGAGAGGTAAACAGCCCCAAGGCGCAAACCAACAGGAGAAAGGGTCGCATGGAAATAGATTTTGGATGATGCGGGGTTAGATTGGGCAAGGAAGAAAAGGTTTAAAGAGGGGGATTTATGCCCCCTCTTTAGCCTTTTTATTTATGGTTTTGCCATAAGGTATTGTTCAAACCACTTGCCCATGCGCTTGTACCGGTCTTCCTGATAACTTGGAACGTTGATGCCGTGAAACTGTCCAGGATAGATCACAAATTCCGTGGGCACGCCCAGCGAACGCAAGGCCTGGTACATCTGCTCGCTCCCTGCGGCAGGCACATTAAAATCTTTTTGCCCCACCATATAAAGGGTGGGCGTTTTAATTTTTTCTACGTTCAGGACAGGGTAAGAACTCTTTAGCCATTTGTCGAGGTTTTTCCAGGGAACCCCCAGTTCGGTTTCGTATTGAACCACGTACTGATCGGTTCCATACATGGTAAGTTGCAGGGCGCTGCCCGCCCCGCTGAAGGCGGCCTTAAACCGAGAATCGGTTGCGGTGGTGTAATCCGTCAGGATACCGCCATAGCTCCAGCCGCCGATACCCAGCTTATCCGGATCTGAAATACCATTGGCAACGAGGTAGTCGGCTGCTCCAAGAATGTCGGCTACTTCTTTGTTGCCCCAATCTGCGTAAATCGCTTTGCAAAAATCGAGGCCTCGCCCGCTGCTTCCTCTGTAGTTTACCGCTACCGTGGCAAGGCCTTGCGCGGCCAGCATTTGCCGGGTCAAATCAAAGCCAAACTCATCTTGCGCAACGGGGCCACCGTGGATGTAAAGCACCGTAGGAAGCTTCTGGCTTTTTGGGGTATTTGCCGGGCGGTAGAGGATGTTTCCCACTTCCGTGCCATCGTTGCTTTTGGACCGGAACCCTTCCACGGAAGCAAGCTGAAGGGGCTCCAGGAAGGGATCGTGCACTTTCGTGATCCGGCGCAGCGCGCCGCTTTCGAGCGCGTGGATTTCGGCGGGAAGCTGGGGATTGCTCATCATGACCATCCATTGTCCGTTTTTGTGCAATTCAATAGCCGAAAAACTCCGGTCGCCTCCGATCAATTTGGACATCGAACCGCCAGCGGCGGGAAACAGGCCTACGTAGCGTTGGCGGTCGTCGCTCACCAGCGCGGCGATGGATTTGCTGTCCTTGCTCCAGCGAGGATTCGACACGGGCCGGTCGAGCGTGGAGGAGAGCAACCTGGGCTCGCCGCCTTCTGCGGATACGATAGCCAGAATGCTTTGGTCGTACATCATCCAGTCGGCATCGGAGGAAGAACGCAGGTAGGCAATGCGCGTACCGTCCGGGCTCCATTGAGGAGCATCGTCCTCTCCTTTCCAGGTAGTTATTTGCCTGGGTTGAGCGCCGGGCTTGGCTTCCACGACAAAAATGTCGGTATTGCTGTTGCGGTCCGGATTGGGGGTGCGGTTGCTGACAAACGCGATGGATTTGCCATCGGGAGACCAAACGGGGTCGCTGTGGTTAAAATTACCTCGGGTAAGCGTATCGAGCTTTTTGCTGGCGATATCGAAAAGGTAAATATGCGCGTACCGGTCTGTGGCGGTGATATACCCGGCGCCATCCCGCTTGAATTGGTATTTGTTGATAACCATGGGCTTGGCGGTTCCGGGCGAATCTGCAGGCTTTTCCTCGGGGTCTGGATCGCGGATGATGAGTGCCAGCTTTTTGCCATCAGGGGCCCAGGAATAATCATTAACGCCGGCTTTGATATCTGTTAATTTGACGGCTTCCCCTCCTCTTCGGTCCAGAAGCCACACCTGGGTGCTTTTGGCGCCTTGCCGGGAGGAAAGAAAGGAGAGGTATTTTCCATCCGGGCTCCAAAGCGGGCTGCTTTCCCCGTCCGGACTGTTCGTGAGTTGGACGGACTGAGATCCATCCCAACTGACCATCCAAAGGTCGGTGTTTCGTTTGTCTTTGGCGCTGTCAACAGAGGTAAGCGTATAGGCCACCCAATGCCCATCGGGGGAACCTGGGGGAGCCGATGGATTGCAGCCGGTAAACATCTGAAGGCTGAAGGAGGCGTTTGGCCGCCGGCTGGGCCAGAACGGCGGCGGCGCTTAATCCGATGAAAAGGAGAAGGAGGGCAGTGTTTTTCATTTTTTCACGTTTAGTATATAAAAGTTGTCCGGATTGGTTAAGGCATGGTTGAAGTTAGCAAATGTGTGGAAAAAACTACCTCCCTGCGCTTGGAAAAAGCGAAATCCGGCTATTCAGCGTCCGGCATGAGAAAAAAAAAACCGGGGCTATTCCAAAGCCCGATAAATTCCTTTATGTTCGGGTTGGCTAAAACATGTTTTAATACCTACCTATGGACAAAGATAAATTGTACGACGCCCTGGGCGAGTTGATGTATGCCGTTACCAAAGCGGACGGGGAAGTTCAGGCAAGCGAAGTCGCCAAGTTAAAGGAACTCCTTGCTCAGCACCCCTGGTCGGCGGCCATCCAATGGTCGTTTGATTATGAAAATTCCCGCCATATTACCCTGGAGGAAGCGTATGCCAAAGCCCTTCAAACCTGCCAGGAGTATGGACCTTCCGAGGAGTACGTTTTCCTTTTTGAGGTGCTGGATGCGGTAGCTGCTGCCAGTTCCGGGAAGGACGTCAATGAAATGACCGTGATCGAACGGTTTAAAAAAGAACTGAGAGCCCATTTTCTGGAAGAAGATCTTTCCGGATTGACAGAGGAGTAATTTTTGTGCAACCTTTCCCCTTTTTGTATGCTCTATGGTATTTTGAACAACTTTTGCACCCTGGAAAAAGGCTGGCGCCTGGCTCAAAAGACTATTCTTGCCCATGGCAACCAAAAAATAAATTTCCTATTGGTTGTAGGGAAGCGGTTTTTGAAACAAGCACAAGTCTAAGCCGCCAGGCTCGATTCGTTTTTCAAAAAACTATAATAACCCAAAATATCATTCCGATGAAAACCAAACCGATTTTGCTCAGCTTCTTTTTCTTTTTGACGGCTGCTATTGCCATTGGGCAGGACAGAGAGATTTATGTCCATGGCGAATTTCCTAAAATAGCCAAAAATCACAAGATGTTGGCCATATTGCCTTTTAAGGCAGTGGTGAAGCTCCGGCCCAAGGAGATGGAAAAAATGACCCCCGAACAAATGGAAAACCTCCAGCGAAACGAAGGGTTAGCCGTTCAAAGCGCCATGGAATCCTACTTTTTGAAGCGGAAAGAACAGCATGAAATCGAGGTGGAGTTCCAGTCTACCACAACGACCAACGCGCTGCTGGCAAAAAACGAGATCCATGCCGGGAATATTGATCAGTACACCCCTCAGGAACTAGCCAAGATCCTGGAAGTGGACGCCGTCATTGGCGGACTGTTTTTTACCGACAAGCCGATGTCGGAAGGCGCTTCCCTGGCTCTTGGGCTTTTGGTGGGCTTTTACGGGTCTACGAATTCCGGGAAATGTACGATCAACATCAACAACGGAACGGATGGCGTTTTGCTCTGGAAATATGAGAAAACCCTGTCCCGAAGCTTGGGGAGCGATACCAATACCATCATCAATACCATGATGCGCAAAGCATCCCGGCAGTTGCCTTATATCACGGAATAAACCCGACCGGAATATTTGGCAGCTCCTTTGGCCCTTTTTTTGAAAAGCTGACAAATGTTCCGATTTTTTTATTTGGCGGATGTTTTGCAGCGTGTTTCCTGAGCCCCAACTTTGTTTGGCGGTCAAACGCTGAAAATCATCACCAAAAGCAGATCATGACCTACGACAACTTTACCATAAAAGCCCAGGAAGCCATCCTGAAAGCGCAGCAAATTGCCGCCGGCTTTGAACAGCAGCAGGTAGATACTACCCATTTGCTGAAAGGGATTCTGGAAACCGAAGAGAATGTGACGCAGTTTCTTCTGCAGAAAATGAATATCCAGATCCCCACCATCAAGGCCAAGCTGGATGAAGCGGTTCGCAGCTTTCCGCGCGTGGAGGGAGCAGATAAGCAATACCTCACCACCGAGGCCAACCGCGCCCTCACCCGGGCCCGAAACCTGCTCAAGGAGTTTGGCGATCAGTACATTTCCATCGAACTGATGATCCTGGGCATCCTTCAGGGCGACGACAAGGGCGGGAAGGTCCTGAAAGAACTTGGGGCGACAGAAGCCGAATTAAAAAAAGCGATCACCGAACTGCGCAAAGGGGCCAAGGTCACCGACCAAAGCAGCGAGGAATCCTACAACGCGCTCGGCAAATACGCCATCAACCTCAACGAACGCGCCGAAAACGGGAGCCTGGACCCGATTATCGGGCGGGATGACGAGATCCGGAGAGTCCTGCATATTTTGTCGCGTAGAAAAAAGAATAACCCGATTCTGATCGGAGAAGCTGGCGTAGGTAAAACCGCGATCGTGGAAGGGATTGCCTGGAGAATTGTCAAAGGCGACGTCCCCGAAAACCTCAAATCCAAGCGCATTTTTGTGCTGGATATCGCGGCCCTCATCGCAGGCGCAAAATACAAAGGCGAGTTTGAAGAGCGCCTCAAAGGCGTCATCAAAGAAGTGACCACCTCCAATGGAGAGATTATCCTGTTCGTCGATGAGATCCATACCCTCATTGGAGCAGGAGGCGGACAAGGCGCCATGGACGCCGCCAATATCCTCAAACCAGCCCTCGCCCGGGGCGAATTGCGCACCATCGGCGCAACGACCCTCGACGAATACCAGAAGTACTTTGAAAAAGATAAAGCTCTGGTCCGCCGCTTCCAAACGGTGCTGATCGACGAGCCCAGCGTGGAGGACACGATCTCCATCCTCCGCGGGCTGCAGGAGCGCTATGAGGTTTACCACAAGATTGAGATCATGGACGAGGCCCTCATCGCCGCCGCCGAGCTGTCCCACCGGTATATTGCCGATCGCTACCTGCCGGATAAAGCCATCGACCTGATCGATGAAGCCGCTGCCCGCCTTCGCCTTGAACTGGATTCCCTTCCCGAAGCCATCGATGAATGGGAACGCAAAGTGCGCCAGTTGGAGATCGAACGCGAAGCGGTCAAACGGGAGAACAACAGCAAAATGATGGCCGTGCTCAACGAGCAGATCGCCAACGCCAAAGAAAAACGCGACTCCCTGGTAGCCGCCTGGAGCAACGAAAAGGAGATCGTCGACCAGATCCAGGAAATTAAAAAGAAAACGGAAGAGCTCGACCAGGAGGCCGAACGCGCCGAACGCAACAGCGATTACGAAACCGTGGCTAAAATCCGGTACGGCGAACTCCAGGCTATGCAGGCGCAACTGAAAGAAGCAGAGACTAAGCTGGCTGCACTCCCGGAAGAGAACCGCTTCACCAATGACAAGGTTAAAGCGAATGATATCGCCCATGTCGTTTCCCGTTGGACAGGCATTCCTGTCGACAAAATGACCCAAAGCGAAAAAGACAAATTGCTCCATCTCGAAGTGGAAATTGGCAATCGCCTTATTGGCCAGGACGAGGCCGTCCGGGCGGTTGCCGACGCCATCCGCCGAAGCCGGGCCGGGCTGCAGGACGCCGACCGGCCGATTGGTTCGTTTATTTTCCTGGGCCCCACCGGGGTCGGAAAAACCGAGCTGGCGAAAACCCTGGCCGAAGTCCTCTTCGACGACGAACACGCGATGACCCGCATCGATATGAGCGAATACCAGGAACGCCATACGGTGAGCCGGCTGGTTGGCGCTCCTCCCGGGTACGTAGGCTATGAAGAAGGGGGGCAACTTACCGAAGCGGTGCGCCGCCGTCCGTATTCGATTATCCTGCTGGATGAGATCGAAAAAGCCCATCCCGATACCTTCAATATCCTCCTTCAGGTGCTGGACGATGGGCGGCTTACCGACAGCAAAGGACGGGTAGCCAGCTTTAAGAACACGATCATCATTATGACCTCCAATATGGGATCGGATGTGATCCTGGAAAATTTTGAAGACCTCGCCGAAATGGGGGAAAAGCACCGCACCGAGATCATCGAAACCACTAAAGTGGAGGTCTTTAACCTTTTGAAAGAAAACCTGCGGCCGGAATTCCTAAACCGGATCGACGAGCAGATCATGTTTCTTCCGCTGGATAGAGAAGAGATCAAACAGGTATTAGACCTTCTGCTGAAAAAAATCCAGAAGATGTTGTCCCGCCAGGGCATTGTGCTCCGTATTAGCGACCGCGCCAAAAACCTGCTGGCCGACCTTGGGTATGACCCCCAATACGGCGCCCGCCCCATGAAGCGGGTCTTGCAAAAGGAAGTCGTCAACGAGCTTTCCAAACTGGTTCTGGAAAGCGCCTTCGGCGCAGGGGATACGATCTATATTGATGCCGATGCCAAGGGCTTACTCTCGTTCCGGAAAGACCCCTTCGAAGGCGCCATCAACCTGCCGGAAGACGACGACAACGGCAAGGAGGAAGAATCATCTGAGGAAACGGGCAAATAACAGCCTTAATACCGATAACCTGCCTGTTGCAGCGCCTTCAGGTCTTTAAATGGTCTGGGTGGATTGAGGTATTTTGCCAGAAATTTGTAAATCTTCAGCCGGATCGTTTTGGCTTGCTTGCTGTCGATCCGGTCGAAGCTGTGCCCTCCCGCCGCATTTTGGAAGACCTCATACTCAAATGACTTCCCTTCCGCTTTCAGCGCCTTGATGAGATGTTCGACCTCAAGGACATTGACGTCGGGGTCGATCGTATTGGTGTGCACCAATAAAGGCGTTTGTAATTTATGGGCTTGCCAGGCCGGGGAACGCTTGCGGTACTCTTCGACCGCTTCGAACGCTGTTTTTCCCATGTGGAACGGCGCGCTGAATCCGTCGCGATAGCTGTCTGTTTTGTAGCCCATCCTGGCGATCAGGTCGCTAACCGGAACGCCGGCAAACCCAACTTTATAAGCCTGGGGATAGTCAAATAAATTGAGCAGGGTAATCAAGCCTCCGTGGCTCCATCCCAAAATCCCGATATTTGAGGGGTCTACGATCTCATAATTTTCTGCCATATAATCGCGGGCAGCCTTCACGTCCTGTACTT
Source organism: Haliscomenobacter sp. (assembly GCA_016713275.1). Lineage (GTDB taxonomy): Bacteria > Bacteroidota > Bacteroidia > Chitinophagales > Saprospiraceae > JADJPL01. Next base: position 376,183 of record JADJPL010000001.1, on the reverse strand, counting down.
CCAGCCCTCCATAGTCGATATTCTCATAAAACCCCCGGCCGTATCCGCTGCTGCCTCGGTATTCAGGAGCTATGACGATATATTGCTGAGCCATCATCTCCCGGATGATATGGGTATAGCCCGTTTCGAAGTTCCCATGTACCCCGCCGTGGGAAAAGACCAGCAAGGGGTATTTTTAGCCGGGTCAATATCTTTGGGAATAAAAATATAGGCCTTGAAATTCAATGGGTTGATCGCCACTAATTCCGGGTTGTTGGCGCCCCGGAGCTGATTCATTTTCTCTTTCCCGATGGGAGGGCCGGTCAGGGTTACTTTGTCTACATGGGCTACATCGCCTACCCGGTCAAACCATAACAGGTCATCGATGTTTTTACCCAGCGCATCAAAATCGTGGCTAAGGTTGCTGATCTGCTGGCGAAGGGATTGGATTTCTTTTTGAAGAGATTCCACGGACTGTCCCTGGCTGATCATAGGAGCCCCCAAGGTAACGATTGCCAAAACAGAACAAACCCAGGTTAGTCGTTTCATATCAATTTGGTTTTAGATTTCAAAATATCCAATAGAGCTGCCTACCCAGTCAACGTCTACGTTGTACCGGACGCCGATCATTTCGCCCTTGCTTAACCGGCCGAGGTTGATGACTAATTTGGGCCGGTCCTGGCCTTTTGGCCAAATATACATCATGCGCAACTCGACCTTTACTCCGCCACTTGGCGACTGTAAGACAGGCTCGTAGGTTACCTTTCGTTGCAGAAGAAAATTTTCCTTGTTCACAATAGCATCGAGGTCTGCTTTGGTAATGTTTAGGCGAACCCCCTGCCCTGCAAACGAAAACAAGGGCTTAAGTACATAGTTTTCCAGATCATCCGGATAGGCGCTCAGCTGGTGGAGGAAAAAGCTTTCCGGCACAAAAGGACTATGCAATAAAGGCAGGCTGAATTTGCTGATCCGGAAAAACCAGTTCGGATGGGCCAGCCACTCTACATCGGCATCGTCGGTGAGCCTGAATTCTGTTTGGAGATCAGGCAGGGTATCGAGCTCGTCAAAGATCACCCGATTGAAAATACGGCGGATGTCGATCTTTCGGCCATCTTTTTCGTAGTAAAGCGATCTTCCGGAGCGACGTACCTTGGTGAGGCATACGGGTTCAATCCCGAAATATTTTTTGGTGGCGGCGAAGTCGATCCGGGTTTTTGCTTTTCCGGAAACACCTCCAGGAGGATGACCTGCTCTTCAGGCAGTTCCCCGATGAAGAAGCGGCGGAGTTCCTGGAGGTAAGCAGTGTGATCCAAGCCATTGAAGTAAGGCGAGAACCCATCCGGTAGGTAGAAGAATTGCGGATACAGGGAAGCGAGGTAAGGCTGATAGCCAAAAAGCGTGGTAAAGCCCTGTAGTTCGATCAACTGAGGAACCAGATGGCCCTGGGCGTCTTTGCACACCGCATAATCCAGAACGAGGAAGGAAGGGTGTTCGTCCTCGTTAGGCACTTCATATCCGGGGGAATAGCCCTCCGGGTTTGTTCTTTAAAATCGGGTTGGAGCAGCGCGTCGATAATTTCTTCCCCAGCCTGCAGAATTTGGTCCTTTAAGGCTTTAGGGACGAAAAGAGGCGTTTCGGCCACGCGGAAGTCCAGTTGGCCGGGGAAATCCAGTTCGAACTGGCGCATAAAAGCCTGATAGGCCTCCGGACGAAACCGGTCGTTGTAAATTTTCCGGTGGTTTTCAACCATGAGATGGCAGGATATAAGGTTAGAAGGTCAGTTGGGGTTCCAGCAGGTTGGCGGCTGCCGTTTGAAGAAACCGGGGAATGATAATGGTCTCGGTGAGCATGATCTTTTCGGGATCGTCCAGGCGTTCGATCATTTCATAGTATTTGGACTCTCCATGGTTTTTGATGACGATTTCCTTTTTTTCTTCCGTCAGGAAATAGTGGAGCATCCCTTCCGAATCGGCTTCTGGATGAAATTGGGTTCCGAAAATCTCATCTGAGAAGCGGATAGCCATAACAGCGCGTTCGAGCGCAATATGAGGTCTGATTTTTTCCAGAGAAAGGACTTGGGCGCCTAACGCCTGGATTCTTTTCATGTTGGGTTTTACGACCTGATAATCCCGGGAATCAACTACGTAGAACGGTTCCGGCAGTCCCTGGAAGTAGGCTTCGTCAAAACCATCTCCTGTCCGGTGAACGGGCATCACGCCGAAAGAGGTGGACTTTCGCTTGTTGACTTCGGCCAATTGCAGGTGATGGACAACCATCTGAAAAGAATGGCAAATAAGAAAAAGGTATTTTTTCTTTTCTTCCTGCCGGTTATGGGCGAAAAGCTGTTCGATCAGCGAAAAATAGGGCTTTTCCCAGGGAGCGCCTTCGGGCAGGGGGCTACCGGGGCCGCCGGTGGAAATGTAGATGTCGTAATCGAGCCCCGGGAATTCGTTCTTTGCCCGGACGTTGAACAGGTCAAAGCGGCCCTGAACCTTTTCCTGAACAAAGAAGTCAGCGATCAATTGTTTGATGCAACGCATCCCTTCGTTGGGATGGTTGTCGTACATATCCAGGATGGCTATTTTGAGTTTGGCGGATGGCATACCAGTAACTTCCTGCTTAAAATACGGCAAAGGTACCGGGTGTTTCGGAAACCGCGGTAAAAAAGTGGTTAAAGATCCAAAGTGGTTTCGGCGATGATGAAGTCCACCACGGATTTGAGGTCGCCGGTTTGCCGGTAAACAGCCAGTTGGCGGTCGGCGCCGGTTCCGTGTTCGGAAATGCGCAGCAGGCGTTCTACTTCTTCCCGGCTCCCCAGTGGGTCCAGCACGTCGTCGACAAAATCGATCAGTTCGTGCAGGAGGTTTCGGAAGGGAACTTCTTCCTCTTTTCCAAAGTCGATCAGTTTGGCTTCAATGCCATAGCGGGCGGCGCGCCATTTGTTTTCGCTGATCAAAGGCCGGCGGTACATCCGGAAGTTGAGGTTGCTTTGCATCAGTTTGTACAACTTGACTACAATGGCCTGGGCGACGGCAGCCAGGGAGATGGTCTCTTCCACGCGCAATTGGGAATCGAATATGCGAAACTCCACCGTGTTAAAGAAGGGGTGGAGCCTGAGATCCCACCAGATCTTTTTGGCGTTGTCCATGCAATTGGTCTTGATGAGCAATTCGATGAAGTTGTCGTACTCATCGGCGCTCTGGAAATACTCGGGGATGCCGGTCCGGGGAAACTTATCGAATACTTTCGTTCGGAACGATTTGTATCCGGTATTGCGGCCTTCCCAAAAAGGCGAGTTGGTAGACAGCGCAAACACGTGCGGCAGAAAGTAACGGGCCGTATTCATGATCTGAATCCCAACTTCCCGGTTGGGGATGCCTACATGAACATGTAATCCGAAAATGAGGTTGGACCGGGCTGCTTCCTGCAGCTCCTCGATGATCTGATCGTAGCGGGGGTTGGGCGTAATGGGTTGATCCTTCCAGTCGGAAAACGGATGCGTCCCCGCAGAGGCAATTTTAAGCCCCACTTTATCCGCCAACTCGCAAACGTGCCGGCGAAGTTTGATCACATCTTCCCTGGCCTCCTGGATGTTCCTGCAAATGATGGTTCCTACCTCCACCACCGCCTGGTGCATTTCGGCTTTCACTTGTTCCTGAAGCTTGGCCTGGCCGTCTTCAACGATCCGGGACATGTGCGAGCGCAATTCCCGGGTTTGTGGGTCAATGGTTTGAAATTCTTCTTCGATCCCAAGCGTAAACATCGAATAATCCATAGCGCAGTACCCTTAGTGATTGGTTGGATAATTACGTCAAAACCAGGTTTAACCAAACAGATTAAAGCCTCTGGGCTAAAGATAAAAGGAACTTGGAAAGAAAAAAATCCAATTTTTTATTTGCCTACAACGGCATACAGAAGTAGCCAACAAAAGCATTGTTTCCCAAATAATAAATATAAATAACAATGGGAATCCAAATATTGAATAAAATAAGGGGCTGTCTCAAAAGACCGTGTTCGCCCCTGGCAGTCAAAAAATATTTTCTTTTTTCAATTCTAATTAAAAATTGCAGAGCAATTTTTAATTAGAATTGAAAAAAGAAAATAAAATTTCATGCTGGGGGCAAAGAGTGGTCTTTTGAGACAGGCCCCTCAAGCCTTACGCCCAAAATTTATTCGCTTTTTTTCGTCTTCCTGTTCGGTTTTTTAGGCGCCTCAGCATCCGGCATCATGGCGTCCGGGCCTAAACCAATGACGGAAGCCTGGACGAAAGTTCCCCAGGTGAGGTTCATTTGCCCTTCTTTATGGGTTTGGGCTTTCCGGATCGCCATATTGGCAGCGGCTTCCACTACCCACTCAAAATTTTCCTGCCCCACGGAATTCACATCGGCATCCGGCGCTGGGTTGCAAAAGTCGATGGCATAGGGAACGCCATTGCTAATGGCAAACTCGACGGTATTGAAATCATACCCCAGCGCTTTGTTTAACCGGATCACGTAGTCGTGGATGGTTTCCAGGAGTTTTTTTGCTGCCGGGCCCTGGGCCTTTATGTCGGAAACATACCGGAGGTGGTGCGGGTTGCGAGGCTCATAAGGCATGATGCGCACATCTTCCTGTCCGATGCAATAACAGCGGAAATAATCGTCAAAGATGATCTCTTCCTGCAGGAGCATGACCAGTTGGTCGGTTTCGCCGTGTTTTTCCCAAAGGTCGTTCTTGTCGTTAATTTTATAGACGCTTTTCCAGCCCCCGCCTGCATGGGGCTTCATGTAAGCGGGAAATCCCACGTAATCGAAGATCCCGTCCCAATCCATGGGCATTTTCAGGTTGCGGAAGGAGTTTTCGTTGGTATCTGCCGGCTGTTCCCGGGAAGGCATAAGCACGGTGTTCGGCACCGGGACGCCAATTTTAACAGCGAGGGCATTGTTGAAAAACTTTTTCATCGGCGCTCCACCAGAACGGATTATTGATCACCGCCGTTCCGCAAAGCGCGGCATTTTTCAAAAACGCCCGGTAGAACGGAACGTCCTGGGAGATCCGGTCGATGATCACATCATAGCCGGAAGTTTGGCCCTGGACCACCTTGTCGATGGAAACCGATTCGGCAACGATGGTTTTGCCTTCTTTTTGGTTGACGCGGTCGACGAATGCCTGGGGAAAGGTATTTTCCTGACCGTAAAGGATACCGATTTTTTTCATGTAGCGGATGTTTTTATTCTGAATATTCGGGTTAACACAATAAAGCGGGCTTTATCAGCCGATGCGGGATAGGTAATCGGGGAACATCTCCCTCCAGATGGGCCAATCGTGGGTTGCCCAGGGGCGGATGTCGAGCCAGTTGTCGATTCCTTTTTGGTGAAGGATCTGGGACATCCATTCGTTTTCTCCTTTACAGAAATCCTGTTCGGAGGTTCCCAAAACGATCTTCATGTGATAAAAATGCTCGTTTTGGGCATTGGGCAGGAAATCTGGTGGGCAGTTAAAATAGACGTTTTCGTCGAAATAGCCTTCCAAATGCTGCTTGATATCGAATGCGCCGCCCATGCTAAACAGATACGCCACTTGCTCCGGGTGGCGGAACGCAAAGTTGAGGGCGTGATAGCCGCCAAAGCTGCACCCGGCGACGCCTATTTTATCGACGTTGCATTCAAACCGGATTTTGGGAACAAATTCTTCGTGAAGCATCCGGTCGTACAGAATGTGGTTGAGCACCCGGTATTTCGGATGAAGGTGCTTGGCGTACCAACTGTCGCTGTCGATGCTGTCGATGCAGTAGAGTTTGATCTTACCCGATTCTACGAACCAGCGCGCGGATTCCACCAGTTTGAAATCTTTATTCTCGAAGTACCGGCCCATAGAGGTGGGGAAAATAACGACCGGATATCCCCATTCTCCAAATTGGAGGTATTCGATTTCTTTCCCAAGGGCATGGGAATAAAAGTGGTGATAGGATTCGTGCAAAGCAAAGGTTTTTAGTAGGTGAGGAATGGAGCGGGGGGGTAAACTTTATGGAAAACGCCCTCAAAATTAACTTTTTTACAAAAATTGTCCGCCAAATCATTGAACTTTCGGTTTTTATACGAAGTTGTGGCGTTGCGGCGCGCTTCGGACGGCATTTAGGCACGGAAGCCTGGTTATGCCGTTTTTTTCACGAGAGAAATCAACGCATGGTGGAGTCCCTGACCAGAATAGAAACCAGCATCAAATCGCATCACCTGCAGCGGCAGGTGCGGATAACCCTTTTGCTCCCTCCGGGATATGACCAGCAGGCAGGGTTTTACCCGCTCCTGTATATGAATGACGGCCAGGACCTTACCTCGCTGCATTTGGAACAGACGCTCGCCCGGCTTTTCCACACCCAGCGGATACCCCCCTTTGTTGTGGCGGCCATGCATGCCAATCAGGATCGGAAAATGGAATACGGCACGGCTGCCCGGCCCGATTTTGCGGGCAGAGGGGCAAAAGCCTACCTGCACACCCGGTTTGTGTTGGAGGAAGTCCGGCCTTTTATGCTGGACCAGTACCGGATTCATGCCAGCCCTGCACATCATTTTTTTGCCGGGTTTTCCCTGGGAGGCTTGTCCGCGTTGGACATCGTTTGGCATCATCCGGACCAGTTTTCCAGGGTAGGCGTGTTTTCCGGCGCTTTATGGTGGCGGTCCAGAGACGTTGGCAAAGGCTATAACGAGGCTACCGACCGGATCATGCATGCCCTGATTCGGGAAGGCACGTTCTCCCCGGGGCTAAAATTCTGGTTTCAAACCGGAACAGAAGACGAAACCAGCGACCGCAACAACAACGGGATCATCGACTCCATTGAAGACACCCTGGACCTGATCGCCGAACTGGAGAAAAAAGGCTATGTAAAGGACCGGGACATCGCTTACCTGGAGGTTCAGGGAGGAAAACACGACCAGGACACCTGGAGCCGGGCGCTTCCGGAGTTTTTATCCTGGTTGTTTGGCAATCAGGCGCTAAGTTATTCGAGGTAGGGTGTTATTTTTGCCCGTCTTTTAAATCAAGCTATCCGGTGGGGTTTATACAAACATTCCTGCAACGCGGGGTACGGAGGTTGGGGTTCTTTATTGTTTTGGCGTTAGCCTTGCGCTTCCCAACGTTTTTTCGGTCGGTGATGGATCATGACGAATCCACCTATTTAGTCATCGCCGACGCGGTTCGCAATGGCGCGATGTATTGGGTGGATGTGATCGATGTCAAGCCGGTAGGTATTTTCTGGTTGCTGGGGGCGTTGCTGGAGGTCGCCGGCCGATCGGTTTTCTGGATGCGGGTTATTGCTGCCCTGTTTCTGGCTTTGACGGCGTTTTTCCTGTCGGAAACCAAACTGCGCATGGGCAGCAGTCTGGTGGCTGCATTTGCCGCCGGGACGATTTATCTTCTTTTAAATTCGGTGTTCACCTTTTTACGGGTTAAGCCCAAATACGGAGACGTATTTCAACTTATTTACCATCGCCGGGTTTTTCCTTGTTCTGAATGTCCGCAACCCGTGGGTCTTTTTTCCTGCAGGGCTTTTTCTGGGGTATGGGTTCCTGATCAAATACGTCGTCCTTTTTGATGGGGTTGCATTGGGTCTGTTTCTGCTTATGACCTGGCAGAGGGCGCGTTCATTTAGCTGGGCCAACATGGGCAGCCTGGTTTTGCTGGCCGTTGGATTTATACTTCCTTTTGCCGCTACGTATGCGTACTATTTGTTTTCCGGGCATGGAGACACGTTTTTGTTCTACACCTTTGAAGTCAGCGGGCGCTATCCTGTAGCTGCGGGGCTTTGGGATTTCGTCAAGAGTTTCCTGGACGTTCAGTTGAGGTTTTTTCCCGTTTTTTTCTTTTTCTACTACGCGCTTTTTCGCTTGCCGCTCGATTCGGGCACCCGCCGGTTAGGAATACTATGGACCTTGTTGGTGTTGGTCCCGATCTTTGTTCCGGGCAAGTTTTTTGGGCATTATTTTATCCAGCTCTTTCTTCCGGTGAGTTTCCTTGCCGGTGAATTTTTTGGACAGCCCAAAGCTAGCTACCCAGGGTTTGCCCGCGTTTTCATGCGTCCTCGCGTAGCTTTTCCGGTCCTCGCGTTTTTTTTGGCAGGGAACTGGGTGCTCCAAAAACACGACTATATCGACCGGCCCGATGTGCCGTCTCAAATGGCCAGGGAAATCAAAAGCCGCTTGGATGCAGGGGATGAGGTTTATATGGGGAATTACCACCCCATCGTTTACTTCATCCTGGGAAAAAAGAGCCCTACTCCATACATCCACCGGGGGTTGCTTTGGACAGAGGAGCACTTGTACGCGCTGAACATTGACCAGGCAAAGGAAATAGACCGTATTATCGCTTCCAGGCCGGATTGGGTTGTGGTTCAGGATTCGCTTTTCAGTCCCAGACTTAATCGGGAGATTCGGACCCGATACAGCAAAGTGTCGAGGATGAAAACGGAAAAAGGTCGCGAGCTATTCCTTTACCAAAGGAATGTGCGTTAAAAGGGAGATATTTATGCTTGATGCGAAGCCGGGCCTGCCTCAAAAGACCGTTCTTGCCCCTGGCAGCCAAAAAATAAAATTTCATGCCGGAGGCAAGCAACGGTCTCTTGAGACAGGCCCGGCGCCGGTAAGCTAACGTAGTTCATTTCACCAAATATCAGTTACGTCATGATCCGACTATTTTTTGCCCGCGTAATGCCACTGGCTTGGGCACTTCAATTGGTTACCGGTTTGGCTATTGGGCAAAGCCTGAAATGGTCGCCCGATGGAAACAGTTATTTTGTCAATGAGCGTTCCCGGATTGTCCGCTACGACCTTCCCGGATTGAAGCCCGAAGTGGTTGTCAGCCCGGAAGTGCTTATTCCGGACAAACAAACCATGCCTATTTCGGTAGAAGACTTCCAGTTCACTTCCGATGGGATGAAACTCCTGTTTTTCACGAACAGCAAACGGGTTTGGCGTTACCGTACCCGCGGCGACTATTGGGTGCTGGATACCAGGACCCGAAAGATCCGCAAGCTGGGCGAAGGCCGGCCGGAATCTTCGCTCATGTTTGCCAAATTTTCTCCGGATGGAAAAAAGGCCGCTTACGTCAGCGAACGCAACCTGTATGTCGAGGACCTGGAAAGCGGACAGATCAAACAGCTTACTTCGGGTAACGGGACCCCAAAGCTTATACATGGCACCTTCGACTGGGTATATGAAGAGGAGTTCGCTATTCGGGACGGCTTCCGGTGGTCTCCAGATGGAAAATCCATTGCGTATTGGCAGATCGATGCGAATGCAATCCGTGATTTTTACATGATGAACAGCACCGATTCGGTGTATAGCCGGATCGTTCCGGTAGAGTATCCGAAAGCGGGCGAGCCGCCTTCACCTGCGCGGATCGGAGTAGTTGATATTGCCTCCGGACAAACCCGGTGGATGGCTATCGAAGGCGATCCTCAGGAGCATTATCTGCCCCGCATGGAGTGGGCGCCTGGGGGAAAATCCCTGGTGGTACAGCAGTTCAACCGCAAGCAAAACCATAGCCGGATCATCGAATGCAATGCGCAAACTGGGGCTTGCCAGACTATTTTCCAGGAGTCGGACCCGGCATGGGTAAGCCATGTCAACGAATGGAGCCGGAACGTGACCGGCTGGGACTGGATCGAAAAAGGCAAAACCTTTATCTGGACCAGCGAAAAAGACGGCTGGAGGCATTTGTACCGGGTAGGGCTCAACGGGCAGGAACAGCTGCTTACACGTGGCAATTACGACGTCATCGAAACCCTGTTAATTGACGAGGCTGGAGGGTTCATTTATTTTTATGCGTCCCCGGATAATGCGCTTCAGCAATACCTGTACCGCGTGCCTTTGGATGGGAGCCATGGCGCCGAGCGGCTTTCCCCGGTTGGTCAGGAAGGGACCCATTCTTACCAAATCTCTCCAAACGGAAAATATGCCCGGCATAACTTTTCCAATTATTATACGCCACCATTGAGGGAATGGATCAGCTTGCCGGACCACCAGCCGCTTCCCGGCCAGGAAGACATTAGCAAAAAAATCAACCCGCAAGCCAAGCTGGATAGCCCGGTTTCTTTTTTTAAGGTCACTACCGCCGACGGAGTAGAAATGGATGGGTGGATGGTCAAGCCCAACGATTTTGACCCCAAAGAAAAATATCCGGTCGTGTTTTATGTGTATGGCGAACCTGCCAGCACGACGGTTAATGACCGTTTTGGCGTAGGCGATAACTTTGTCTTCGACGGCGACCTGGCAGCGGAGGGGTATATCCATATTTCCGTGGACAACCGGGGGACCCCGGCGCCAAAAGGCCGCGCGTGGAGGAAATCCATTTACCGCAAAATCGGACAGCTGAACATCCGGGACCAAGCTATGGCGGCCAAAAAGATTCTGGAATGGGATTTTGTTGATTCGAGCCGGGTCGCTGTTTGGGGCTGGAGTGGCGGAGGGTCCTCTACCTTAAACCTGATGTTCCAGTACCCCGAAATCTATAAAACCGGCGTTTCGGTCGCTCCCGTTACGGCTTCAAGGCTTTACGATAACATCTACACGGAGCGCTATATGGGACTCCCTCAGGAAAATTCTGCCGATTATGCAGCGGGGGCAGCGCTGACCCACGCCAAAAACCTGCAAGGCAACCTCCTCGTGATCCACGGAACCGGCGACGATAACGTCCATTACCAAAATACCGAGATGCTGATCAACGAACTAGTCCGGTATGGAAAATTATTTATGGTCATGCCTTATCCTAATCGAACCCATGGAATTTCAGAGGGGGCGGGCACTTCGGAGCATCTATCCAAAACGGCTTCCCATTTTTTGAGAACCCATGTCCCCGGAGGACCGAAAAGCAGGTTGATGGTGAAACCATAGATATAGCCTTTGCCAAATTTTATACAAAAAAAGACCCCTTGTGACGCTGATCACAGAAAAAAATTTTCTTTCATGAATTTGGGCAAAGCCCAAATTCATGAAAGCCTTCGTTTCTAATATAAGCTATCTTTCCGCATTGCAGGGATTTGCCCAAATGGATGATGCCGGTAGTTTTTCTTTTTGGAGTTTGTGGTTGACGATGTCATAAAAAAATGGTACCTTTTCACCAAAGAAAAGTGCAAAAAAACGTTTTAGACGATTTAAGGAGCCGGTTGTATTCCTGCAGGCTTCCCAAAATTTAAAACGGATTTTATTTTTTCCCTTTCCCTAAGGTCACCCGAGTTTGCCGGCTTCGGCATTCAAACCCTAACCTTATGGAAAAAATTATCGATCATTCTCCTCTGCTCAATCTTCTTTGGGCGCGCCAGGATGCCAAAGGCTTCATTTCCGATCAGGACATTCATGACATTGCGGAACACATGGACCTCTCCTTCATCGAAGTGGAGGGCGTCTGTACGTTCTACCATTTTTTCCACCGCCGTCCTGCGGGAAAATTTATCGTGTATCTCAACAACAGCATTCTGAGCGATTTCAGTGGGTATGCTGCCGTGCGGAAAGCCTTGGAAACCGCTACCGGAGCGCCCTGGAACGGGGTCGACCGCAAAGGGTTGTTCGGTTTGTTTGATACGTCCTGTATCGGACTCAGCGATCAGGAGCCTGCCGCCCTCATCAATTTTCGGCCTTTTGTAAAACTCACTCCGGAAAAAGTCCAGCAGGTAGTGAGCGCCTTGCGCAACGGGGTGCCGGTAGACCAGCTGGCCGATCATATTGAAAACCCCGTGCGTTATGTGCCGCCGGATGGCAAAGCCGTCGTGTTTCGCGAAATGATTCCGGGAAGGGCATTGCAAAAATTAGCCCAAATGACGCCGGAGGAGGTTATCGCCGAGATCAAATCGTCGAACCTTCGCGGGATGGGGGGCGCTTTTTTCCCTGTAGGAGAAAAGTGGGAATTGTGCCGGAAGCAACCCAAAACGCCCCGATACGTCGTGTGCAACGCCGATGAGGGGGAGCCGGGCACCTTCAAAGACCGGGTGTTAATGACCAAGCTTCCGGAGTTATTGATTGAGGGCATGATTCTCGGCGGGTACTCGATTGGAGCGAACCAAGGAATTATCTATCTGCGTGCGGAGTACCGGTATCTGCTGCCGCGTTTGGAAGGCGCTCTGGACAGGTACCGCCAGATGGGCTGGTTGGGAAAAGACATCCCGGCCCGGAAACACTTTGATTTCGACATTCGTATTCAACTGGGTGCCGGTGCTTATGTGTGCGGGGAAGAAACCGCTTTGCTGGATTCCCTGATGGGTAAGCGGGGAGAGCCTTGGCCCAAAGTCTATTTCCCGGTCGAACGGGGATATCTGGGCTTGCCTACCATCGTCAACAACGTCGAATCCTTTGCTACCGCAGCCCGGGTGATTGAGTTGGGCGCAGAGGCGTTTCGGCGCTTAGGCACTCCGGGTAGCCCGGGCACGCGGTTGCTGAGTGTGGCCGGGGATTGCAGCTATCCGGGTGTTTATGAAATCGAATGGGGCATGAGTGTAGGGGAACTGCTGGACCTTACCGGCGCCCAAGACCCGCTGTATCTCCAGATCAGCGGCCCTTCCGGGATCGGCATTTCTGCTGCTGACCGGCATCGCCGGTTTAGTTTTGAGGATTTGCGCTGCGGGGGTCGGTAATGATCTTCAACCATAAGCGCGATCTGCTGAAGATCCTGGTCAACTTCACGGAATTCTTCAAAGGAGAATCCTGCGGGGTATGCACCCCTTGCCGGGCCGGGAATTTCATTCTGAGCCGTAAGCTGGAACTGCTTTCCAGAGGATTAGGGCGCGGCGCTGATCTGGAAGAAATCCGACAATGGGGCAATCTGATGACTACCGCTTCCCGCTGCGGGTTGGGCAAAGGGGCATCGAATGCCTTAATCAATGCGATGGATAAATTCCCGGTGTACTTCCAGAAATTAGTGCACTCGAAAGGCAGAGAAAAAGGATTTGACCTGGATTCGGCTCTTGGAGATTACCGGGAAGCGGTTGGGATCAAGTAAACATCCGCCCGGGGCCTTCATCCACCATACTTATTCACAAATAAACACGAAAACCAGGAGCGCCATGAAAGAAAAAGTGGTTTCCTTTACGATAGACGGGAAAAAATATCAAGCTCCCGAAGGCCAAAGCCTGATCAAGGCGGCCGAAGCAAACGGAATTTCCATCCCTTCCTTATGCTATTACGAACACATAGATCCTCCGCTGGGCACCTGCCGGGTATGCATGGTCAAATCGGATGGCAGAAATTTTGCGGCGTGCACCCTGAAAGTGCAGGAAGGCATGTCGGTAGAATTTAACACGCCAGAGCTGAACGACGCCCGGAAAGCTATGGTGGAAATGCTTTTTGCGGAGGGCAACCATTTTTGTCCGGCTTGCGAAAAAAGCGGCGACTGCGACCTCCAGGGGTTAGGGTATCGCCTGGGAGTGACCATTTCGCGTTTCCCCCACCTCTTCCTCGACCGGGTCATCGACTACCGGCCCAAGCGGATTGTGGTGGATCACAACCGGTGTATCCTTTGCCGCCGCTGTGTAGAAGAAGTAAAAGCGGAAGGCCAGTACCCGGTGTTCAGTTTCCTCAATCGGGGGTCCGGCACAGTGGTTCAAATTGATTACGAGCAGGAAGCCAAACTTTCCGACAATGAGGCCATGCATGCCATGCACTTATGTCCGGTGGGGGCTATTCTCGTTCGGGGCAAGAGCAGGCCAAGACCCAGAGGAGAACGAAAATACGACCTGCACGATGCAGAAGGCCATGTGGAGCAGGCGCCGATTAAACATTCGGTTTCTGTAGGCAAAAACAAAAAGGTCATTGCCACTACTTCCCTGGCAGGGTGTTTCGGGTGCCATATGTCGCTGCTGGATATCGACGAAGAACTGGTAGACATTATCGAACTGGTTGAATTCAATAAATCGCCGTTAACGGATATCAAAACCTTTTCCAAACGCTGCGACGTCGGGATCATTGAGGGAGGGTGCTGTAACGACGAAAACGTGGAAGTGCTCCGGGCATTCCGGGCCAATTGCGACGTGCTGGTGGCCATTGGAGAGTGCGCTATTTGGGGCGGCCTTCCTGCCATGCGCAATGTCGTTCCTTTGGAAGAATGTCTGAATGAAGCCTATGGGCATGCGACCTCCGATGTGGAAGACGGTAAAGTGATTCCGCACCACGAGGATCTTCCCGAGTTGCTGGACCGTATCTACGGATGCAATGAGGTCGTTGAAATTGATTATTACATTCCCGGGTGCCCGCCCGATGCCAGCCACCTGTGGAAAGTGTTGAAGAATATCATCCTTGGGGCCGGGTATTCGGTCATCAAGTCGGAGTTCAAGTACGATTGATCGCCGGGTATAAAGGCAAGCAAATTTCGGGCTTAAGCCCAATTAAAAAACAATCCGCCGCAATGAATAAAAAAATCGTCATTGATCCGGTTACCCGCGTGGAAGGCCATGGCCGGGTAACGCTCTACCTCGACGAAGAAGGCCTGGTCTCTAATTCTCATTTCCATATCGTGGAGTTTCGCGGCTTTGAGCGCTTTATCCAGGGGCATCCCTACTGGGAGGTGCCTGCTTTGGTCCAGCGGCTTTGCGGCATCTGCCCCGTCAGTCACCATTTGGCGGCAGGAAAGGCAGTAGACCGCCTCGAAGGCCTGGAGCCGGAGGATCTCACCCCCGCTGCAGACCGGCAACGGCGTTTGCTTCACTATGGTCAGATCTTCCAGTCCCACGCGCTGCATTTCTTTTATCTGGCAGCGCCCGATCTCCTCTATGGAATCGACGCCCCTGTCGGGCAGCGCAATGTGGTCGCTCTGGCATTAGACAACAAGGAGCTGGCCCGTAAAGGCATTCTCATGCGCAAATTCGGGCAGGAGATAATCCGTGCTATTGCCGGAAAACGAATCCACGGGATCGCTGCGGTCCCCGGCGGCGTGTATAAGCAGTTCACCCAGGAAGACCGCGATTATTTCCTGGATGGGAAAGCGATTCCCGAATATTGAGACCATGATCGAATGGTCGATTGAAACCCTGGAGTTCCTGAAAAACTACCATATCGAGCATCGGGACTGGCTGGATCATTTTGCGGAGTTTGACTCCGGGCATCTAAGCCTGATCGGAGCCAACGGGGACATGGACCTTTACCACGGCCGGTTGCGGGCGACCGACGCCAAAGGCCAGGTGACCCTTCGCGATGTTCCCGACGACCATTATCGCCGGTATTTCTCGGAGGGAGTGGAACGGTGGACCTACCTGAAGTTCCCTTACCTGACCCATCTTGGCCGGGAGAAAGGCTGGAACCGGGTTGGTCCTCTGGCCAGGGTCAATATTTGCGACCGGATACCCACTCCGCTGGCGGAGCAGGAACGCTTGTTTTTCAAAGAATTTAGCGGCGGGCTGCCCAACAACCGCAGCATGTACTACCACTGGGCGCGCCTCATCGAAGTGCTGCATTGCGCCGAGGTGATGAAAAACCTGTTGCACGATCCGGAATTGCTGGGGTCGGATCTGGTGGTTAAAGGCGAACGGCGCTCGGAGGGCATCGGGATCGTCGAAGCTCCACGTGGAACATTGATCCACCATTACGAAGCCAATGAAAAAGGCAAACTTACCCGATGCAACCTGATCGTTTCGACTACCCACAACAACGAGCCCATGAACAGGGCCGTAAAAGAAGTGGCTTTACAGACGATGAATGGGCAGCATGAGATTACGGAAGGAATGCTTAATGGGATCGAAGTGGCTATCCGCGCATACGATCCTTGTTTGAGTTGCGCCACCCACGCGATCGGCCAAATGCCCCTGCATGTGGAGGTCATCGATGCCGAAGGGAACCTGGTTAAGGAAAGGACCAGAGGATAACAGCCGGTAGTTTAGGGCGCAGACAAGTGAAAGGTTGTTTTTTGGATAAATGTGTTTAGTATGATCGATTTTCCGGGAAAAACCCTGCTCTTTGCCATCGGCAACAGTTCCAGAGGGGACGACGGCCTGGGTTGGGCCTTTGCTTCCGCTCTGGAAGAAGCGGGGTTTTTTCCCGGAGAGATCGTTTATCGCTACCAATTGCAGATCGAGGATGCCGAATTATGCTCCCACTTCGACCAGGTGATTTTCGCCGATGCCTGGAAAACGGATTCCGATTTGCTCTTCCTCATCGAACCCTGCCTGCCCAAAGCGGATTCCTCCTTCACTACCCATGCGGTTTCCCCAAATGCGATTTTGCAGCTATGCAAAGATATTTACGAGGTGGAACCCAAAAGCTGGCTCGTGCTGCTCCGCGGCGCCCGATGGGGGCTAGGAGAGGGCTTGAGCCAAACAGGGAAAAAAGGGCTAAAAGAAGGGTTGGCTTTTTTTTATAACGCCCTGCATCAACGCTCGTTGGGCTAACAATCGCTAGCAACGCCATTCCGCTCGTCTGGAGACGAGCCAATAAAGGGGCTGTCTCAAAAGACCAATCTTTACCACCGGCATGAAATTTTATTTTCTTTTTTCAATTCAAATAAAAAATTGCTTTGCAATTTTTTATTTGAATTGAAAAAGAAAATATTTTTTGATTGCCTGGGGCAAAAACCGTCTTTTGAGACAGCCCCAGCAATTGGTATGTACCTCGTACCTCGTACCTCGTCTACCCTACCTCTGCCACGCACTCAATCTCCACCAGGGCGTCTTTGGGCAGCCGGGACACTTCCACGGTGCTTCGGGCGGGCCGGTGTTCGCCAAAAAAAGCGGCATATACGGCGTTCATGCGGTCAAAATCGGCGAAGTTTTTGAGGAATACCGTGGTTTTTACAATGGATTTCCGGTTGACGCCTGCGGCTTCCAACACCAGTTCCAGGTTTTGCAGAACGCGTTGCGTCTGCTCTTCAATGGTCGTGCCTTGCAGGGTCATCGATTCGGGATGGAGGGGCGTTTGGCCCGAACAAAAAAGCAAATTGCCGCTGCGGATAGCCTGGGCGTAAGGGCCAATAGCGAGCGGGGCCTGGGGAGAATGGACGGACTGCATGAAACAGGATTATCAGGTTAAAAAATCAGGTTCGTCCCTATCGGACGAACAGCGTCACGTTTAAATGATCGAAAGGTACGGATAATCCCCGGGCCTGTCTCAAAAGTCCACTCTTTGCCTTCGACATGAAATTTTATTTTCTTTTTTATTTAAACAAAAAATTGCAAAGCAATTTTTGTTTAAATTAAAAAAGAAAATATTTTTTTGCTGCCTTGGGCAAAAACGGTCTTTTGAGACAGGCCCGGCCAAATTCTGGCGGCGGAAAAGTGCCGATTTTTTCAAAAAGACAGACAACCGGTTGGCGAAGACCAATGCGGAAGATTTGCTTCCCAACGGCAGGTATCCTGGAGTTTTTATCTGGTCCGGGATCCAAGCCTACCCTATTGTATTTCAATATTCTTAGTATTTTTCCTCCAATTTTTAGTACAAGTCCAAAATAGCGATTCCTACAAACCTGCTTCTTATGAAATGCCTTTCTCGTTTGCGCTTAAGCGTGTTTATTATTCCGCTGTTTGTCCTTTTTGCCGGCTCCTGTGGCCATAAAGAAAAATCGGCAGGCGGCCCTCCAGCAGCTGGACCTGGAAGAGGCGGGCCCGGCGGGCCAGAATTGGTCACCCCGGTAGACTATATGGTCGTAACGGCTCAAGAATTGAGTAATACGCTCCAAACAACAGGCAGCCTCGTTGCGAACGAGTTGGTCGATATTCAACCGGAGCGCAGCGGAAGGCTTACGCGCCTCCATTTCAAGGAAGGAGGGCTAACAACAAAAGGCGCCCTGCTGGCTGAATTAGACCGCCTGGAATTAGAGGCGCAATTGGCTAAACTAAGGGTGAATGAAGCTTTTGCCGAGCGGGAAATCAAACGAGCCAAGGACCTTTTAGCTATTGATGGTATCGCCGCCGAAGAATATGACCGGTTAATTTTTAATCTGGATCAGATCCGGGCCGATATCCGGGTAACCGAGGTTTCGATCGATAAGACCCGTATCCGGGCGCCGTTCTCCGGACGTTTGGGCCTTCGGCAACTTAGCGAAGGCGCTTATGTGTCGACTACCGATGTGCTGGTAACCCTACAGCAAACGAACCCGATCAAACTGGACTTTGAAGTGCCTGAGCGGTTCAGCCGCGACCTGCGCATTGGCCAGAAAGTGGAATTCACCATCGAGGGCCTTCGTCCGGTATTTACCGCAGAAGTCTATGCATTAAGTAATGAGGTGAATGTAGGCACCCGCACCTTATCCGTGCGTGCGCGGTGCAACAACCCCAACAACCTGCTCCAGCCGGGCAACTTTGCCAAAGTCAAAGTAACCACCAGCCAGGATCAGCGGGTGGTTTTGGTACCTACCGATGCAGTGATTCCCGTGCTGAACGGCCAGCAGGTGTTGCTGATCCGGGGATCAAAAGTACTGCCTCAAAAGGTAGAGGCCGGGCAGCGCCTGGAGAACTACCTGGCTATCCTGGGTGGCCTGAACCCTGGCGATACCATTATTCTCAGTGGCCTGCTTTCCCTGCGTGAGGGAATGCCCGTCATGCCATCACAACTTATTGAAGCTCCAAATGTCAGCGACTTATGAATCTTCCGTCTATTAGCATCAACCGGCCGGTATTGGCAACGGTCATCTCGATTGTCCTGCTGTTGTTTGGGATTATCGGATTTACCTTTCTTGGGTTAAGGGAATACCCCAGCGTAGACCCTCCGGTCATATCCGTTTCGACCAGCTACACGGGGGCAAATGCCGAGGTAATCGAATCTCAGATCATCGAACCCCTGGAAAGTTCCCTCAACGGCATCGCGGGCATCCGGTCGCTTTCGAGTACCAGCGCGCAGGGCAGGGGCACCATCACCGTGGAATTTGAGCTGGGTATCGACCTCGAAGCTGCTGCCAACGACGTTCGGGATAAAGTATCCCAGGCACAGCGCCAGCTCCCTCCCGACGCCGACCCGCCCATCGTTTCCAAAGCCGACGCCAACGCGTCGCCTATTTTGGCGGTTACCGTCCAAAGCAACAAACGCGACCTGATGCAGCTCAGCGAGTACGCGAACAACGTCGTTAAAGAACAACTTCAAACGGTGCCTGGCGTGTCCAGCGTCCGTATTTGGGGAGAGAAAAAATACGCAATCCGCATAAAGCTCGATCCTGTAAAACTGGCTGGTTACGGACTTACGCCTATTGATGTGCGCAACGCACTGCAGCGGCAGAATCTGGAACTTCCATCCGGTAAGATCGAAGGTTACCGGACGGAACTGGATATCCGTACCGAAGGACGGCTCTATACGCCAAAGGAATTTGCCGGAATTGTTTTGAGGGAAGAAGGCGGCGCCATTGTACAACTCAAAGATGTAGCTCAAGTAGATCTGGAGCCACAGAACCTGCGTAGTATTCTCAGGGGCAACGGCATTATCCCCATGATGGGGGTAGCGGTTACCCCTTTGCCTGGCGCGAATTATATTGACATTGCAGATGAAGTATACAAGCGGGTGGACCAGATGAAAAGGACCGTTCCCAAAGACATTCTGCTGGGCTACGCGTTTGATTCCACGATTAGTATCCGCCGTTCTATTGAAGAGGTAGAGGAGACCATTCTCATCGCCTTTGGCCTGGTCGTGTTAGTGATTTTTGTTTTCCTTCGCAATTGGCGTACGACGCTGATCCCTGTGGTGGCCATCCCTATTTCGTTGATCGGAACGTTCTTCATCATGTACGCCGCCGGGTTTTCTATCAATGTACTTACTCTGCTGGGTATCGTATTGGCTACCGGCCTGGTGGTGGACGATGCCATTGTAGTCCTGGAAAATATTTTCCGGCGTATAGAGGGAGGCCAGGAACCCCATGAGGCAGCCCACGAGGGGTCTAAAGAAATTTATTTTGCGATTATCGCCACGTCGGTTACCCTTATTATTGTGTTTCTCCCAATCGTCTTTTTGCAGGGGATTACGGGAAGGCTTTTCCGGGAGTTTGGGGTAGTGGTTGCCGGGGCGATTCTGATCTCTACATTGGTTTCCCTGACACTTACCCCAATGATGAGTTCCCGTCTGCTGCGCAAGCAAAAGCATGGGATCATCTACAATTTTACGGAGCGCTTCTTTACGGGGATGATTAGTTTATATAACCGCAGCCTTTCTGCGTTTATGCGGGTGAATTGGGTTGCCTTGCTGATCATTGCGGCGTGCGCTTATGGGATCTACGAATATGGAGGTAAAATCCCGAGGGAAATGGCGCCGATGGAAGATAAAAGCAGCTTCCGGATCACATCCACCGCTCCGGAAGGCACTTCCTATGAAATGATGGACCGCTATCAGCTTGAAGTACTGAAGATTATTGAACAAGTTCCGGAGAAGCGCGCTTATATCGGGATTACTTCTCCTGGGTTTGGCTCATCGGGGTCGGCCAACTCGGCTTTCGTTTCGGTATCGTTGGTACAGCCCGACCAGCGGGAACGTAGCCAGGACGAAATTGTGAAGAGTTTGTTCCCCGTTATCGGCAAGCTCAATTATGCCCGGTCTTTTATTTCGCAGGAGCAGACGATCAGTGTAGATCGCAGCCAGCGCGGGCTTCCGGTCCAATTTGTGATCCAGGCGCCCAACTTCGACCGGCTCAAGGAGGTGATTCCCAAATTTTTGGAGGAAGTGAATAAGAACCCGGCTTTTGCTATCTCAGATCTCGACTTAAAATTCAATAAGCCGGAAATCCGCATTGAAATTGATCGGGAGCGCGCACGGCAATTGGGGGTAACGGTGCGGGATATTGCCGAAACGCTTCAGCTATTCTATAGCGGCACCCGTTACGGGTATTTCATAAAGGACAGCAAGCAGTACGAAGTCATTGGGGAGGCTGCCCGCGCATTTCGCGACGATCCCGGGGATCTGGGGATTCTCTACGTTCGCAGCAACCGGGGCGAACTGATTCCGCTTAGCAACGTGGTTCGCGCCATCGAAGAGTCGAACCCACCCCAATTATACCATTACAACCGATACCTTTCGGCTACGGTTTCTGCTGGATTGAACGATGGATATACCTTGGGCCAGGGGATTGAAGCGATGGAGGAAATTGCTTCCAGGGTGCTGGACGAATCCTTCCAGACGGCGCTGGCAGGGGCATCCAAAGACTTTAAGGAAAGTTCCAGCGGACTGCTTTTTGCCTTTTTGCTGGCGCTGCTACTCGTTTACCTCACCTTGGCCGCTCAATTTGAAAGTTTCTTCGACCCGCTGATCATCATGATCACGGTGCCGCTGGCGTTGATGGGCGCCCTGGGCGCATTGTGGTATTTTGGACATACCCTCAATATCTTCAGCCAAATCGGCATTATCGTGCTGGTGGGAATTGTGACCAAAAACGGCATTCTGATCGTGGAATTCGCCAACCAAAAAATGGAACAGGGGCTCAGCCCCAGAGCGGCGGCTATTGAGTCGGCCACCCTCCGTCTCCGCCCTATCCTGATGACCAGTATCGCTACGGTGCTTGGCGTTTTACCGATTGCTATGGCGCTGGGCTCGGCAGCGACCAGCCGCATCCCTATGGGGGTTGCTATTATTGGCGGGTTGTTGTTTTCCCTGGTCCTGACCTTATACGTGATTCCTGCCATTTATCCGTTCTTTAACCGGGCAACCAAAAAAGAGGACCCGCACGAAGATGGACCTCTGGCTGAATTGGTGGAAGAAGGACATGAAAGCCGAAATTAATTTTTAAACCAGCTTTGTAATGAACGCCCAAATGGACATCGACAAACGGAACAGGCATTGGGTTGCTTTGCTTGCCTTTGTTTTTATAACGCATGGAGGCCTACTTGCTCAGGATAAACTCAGCGCCATGGATGCGGTAAAGGTAGGCCTTGAACGCAATTTCAACATCCAGATCCTGCGCAACCAGGAAACTATTGCTGCGAACAACAATACCCCTGGTCGCGCCGGCATGCTCCCAACCATTGGCACAACGGGAACCACCTCTTATTCGGTCAACAGTACCGAGCAGAAATTTTTCACCGGGGAATCCCGGGGAGCCAATAACGCCAGTACCATCGCATTTCGCCTGGGGCTGGAAGTAAGCTGGACCGCCTTCGATGGATTCCGGATGTATGTCGCCCGGGACCGCTTTCAAACCCTGGAAGAGCAGAGCCGCATGCGCACCACAGCGGAAATGCAGGCCCTGGCAGCTGATATTCTGTTGAATTATTACGATCTGGTTCAATTGGAGCGGTCGACCGAAAACCTCCGCTATGCCGTCCGGCTGGACCGCGATTTGCTGGATCTGGTCGAGAACAAAAAGCGCATCGGAACGGCTACCGGGCTGGAATTGCTCCAGTCCAGGGCGCGGTTAACTGCCGACTCGGTCCTCCTGGTTCAACTGGAAGCGGATATTCAACGGGCTCGCAAAAACTTCAACCAACTGCTCAACCGGCCCGTGGAAACCGCTTTTTCTATGGATACGACCCTTAAGAGCGGCCCTATTCCTCCCCAGGAGGAATTGCTTACCCGGGCATTCCAATCCAACCCAACCGTACTGATCAATAAGTTGGACCGCCAGTTGGCGTTGCTCAGTATGGAGGATTCCAAAGGCGCTATGTGGCCTGAAGTAACCCTCCAGGGCACCATGAATTACAGCTACCAACGCAACGACGTCGGGTTTTTACTTTCCAACCGAAACCTTGGCCCTACCCTTGGACTTACCGTGCGCTATACGATCTACGATGGAAATAACCGAAAACAGGACATCGCCAATGCCCGAATAAACGAAGAAGTGGCACGCCTGAGAGAAACAGATCTCCTCCAGGCCATCGAAGCCCAGATCCGAAACCGGTACGCCGATTACGTGGCATTTCAGCAATTAACCGACTTGCAGCAACTCAATCTCAACGTTGCCCGCGAACAAGCTGCCCTGGCGCGTGAACTTTACCGCTTGGGGCGAACCACCAACTTTGAAGTCAGAGAAGCCATTTTACAAGAGATCCAGGCCCAGGATCGGTGGATCCAAACGATCTTCCGGCTCAAACAAACCGAAATCGGCTTGCTGGATCTCGCCGGGATTCCGCTGTACAGCGGAGGACAATAACCTTTTCTTTTTTTAAAACCATGGTAGTATGAAAAAAAACATCCTTTTCATTGCATTCGCTTTTACGTTCAGCGCGGTTTCCCTGTTTGCCCAGGAAAAAGCCAACGAAACACTGAACGACGCCATCCGCAAACACGGCATGGACCAAAGCAAAGTCATGGAGATCGCCGGCTGGATGACCGACGTCTACGGGCCCCGGCTGACGGGCTCGCCCATGCTGGACAAAGCAACCGACTGGGCTCAGAAAACCCTTAAGGAATGGGGCATGCAAAACGTGCATACGGAGGCTTGGGGCCCTTTTGGCCGGGGCTGGGAATTTACCCACTTTGAAATGCATGCCACAGCGCCCAATTACTTCCCCATTATCGCTTATCCAAAAGCCTGGTCTCCATCCACTCCGGGTACTGTTAGCGGGGAGGTGGTTTATATTCAGGCCAGCAATGAAGCCGATCTGGCCAAATACAAAGGAAAACTGAAAGGAAAGTTTGTCTTCCTGGATACCTTGCGCGAAGTATCGGAATGGATGGACGCTCCGGCCAAACGGCTCGAAGCCAAAGAACTGCTGGACATGGCCAACGCGTCGGCGCCTACGCCCCGCCCGGATCGGGATTATACCCGCCTTGGCGGCTTTTCGTTTAACAACCAACTCTGGAAGTTTCTCGCAGAAGAGCAGCCGGCAGCTATCATAGACCGCAATTTTAAAGGCGATCTCGGAACGGTATTCGTTTCTGGCGCCCGGGCGGCAGAAGGCCGCGCCCAAGCCAAAGACGCCAAGATCATCCCTCAGGCGACCATGTCGGTCGAGCATTACAACCGGATATTCCGAATGGTCCAGAAAGGACTGCCGGTGACGCTTTCCATGGAGCTCAAGGCGGCGTATACCAATCCGGATGAGATGGAGCACAACATCATCGCCGAGATCCCCGGAACGGACCTGAAAGACGAAGTCGTTATGTTTGGAGCGCATTTCGATTCCTGGCACAGCGGAACTGGCGCCACCGATAATGCAGCCGGCTCGTCTGTTATGATGGAAGCCGCCCGCATCCTCCTGCAAGTCATCAAAGAAACGGGCGTCCAACCCCGCCGCACCTTGCGCCTGGCTTTGTGGACGGGCGAAGAGCAGGGACTGTTGGGCTCCAGAGGGTATGTCCGCGACCATTTTGCGGTTACGGCCCAGGATGGCAGCTTCCAGGAACTGAAACCGGAGCAGGCCAAAGTATCGGCCTATTACAACCTGGATAACGGTACCGGGAAAGTCCGCGGGGTTTACCTTCAGGGCAATACGGCGGTAGCGCCAATCTTCCGTGCATGGTTGGACCCATTTAAGGACCTGGGGGCCACTACCCTTACACCATCGAATACCGGAGGTACCGACCACCTGGCATTCGACGCGGTGGGCATCCCTGGATTCCAGTTTATCCAGGATCCGGTGGCGTATTCCACCCGGACGCACCACTCCAACATGGACAACCTCGATCACCTGGTGGAAGACGACCTCAAGCAGGCGGCTACCGTGATCGCTTCGTTTGTACTGCATTCCGCCATGCGGGATGGAATGATTCCTCGCAAACCGGCCCCAACGGTTCGGACTACCGGCTCAGGGAACTAATATTTTGGGCTTTTTTCTAGCGGGGTAGCAGGCCGGATCAGCTTGTTACCCCGCTTCTGTTCTCTTCTAATCCATAAATTTTTTCTGCGTGAACTACTTCGCTTTTCGGACCGCCACCGTATGGGATTTTTGTTCCTGAGTTTTTCTTCAGGTCTTTTTGCCCAGCGCAAAACCCCGATTCCGGCTCCTCCCGTGCCTTCCGTTTATTATCCCGGAAATGGGAGCGACTGGGAAACCCGTTCCCCAGAAGAACTGGGAATGGACAAAGTCAAAATACAGGAAGCAGTCTCGTTCGCTATCCAGCAGGAGTCGGAGAATCCCCGGAACATGGAAATTTCCCATTACCAAAGTTTTGGAAAAGAACCCTTTGGACAGGGCATCGGGCTGTTCAAAGAGCGCGGATCGCCTTCGGGGGTAATCATTCGCAAAGGGTATATTGTCGCTTCCTGGGGCGAGCCCGACCGGGTGGACATGACCCATAGCGTCACCAAAAGTTTCTTGTCGACCACAGTCGGGTTGGCGTTTGACCGGGGGCTGATTCCCGATCTGCACGCCCCGGCGTATGCGGCCATGGCGCCCATTGCGGTTATCGACCCGGACCCCTTTGCCAACCGGCCCGACCGGATTGGGCAGCCGATGCTGCTGGATCTGTTCGCTTCCAATCACAACCGCAAGATCACCTGGGACCACCTGCTTCGCCAAACCAGCGATTGGGAAGGGGTGCTTTGGGGAAAGCCGGACTGGGCGGACCGGCCGGCTGCCAACCCCGCCGAATGGCAAAACCGCCCGCGCAAAGAACCCGGAAGCGCCTATGAATACAACGACGTGCGGGTCAATGTGCTCGCGCTGGCCACCCTGAACATTTGGCGGCGCCCGCTGCCGGAGGTCTTGCGGGAATACATCATGGATCCCATCGGCGCCTCACCGACCTGGTGGTGGTTCGGTTACCAGAACTTCTGGGTGGTCCTGGATGGACAAATGATCCAGTCGGTCAGCGGCGGAGGCCATTGGGGCGGCGGGATGTTTATCAACGCCTACGATATGGCCCGTTTTGGCTACCTGACGCTTCGCCGCGGGAACTGGAAAGACCGGCAACTGCTCTCCGAAGACTGGATCGACATGGCCTGTACGCCCACACCCGCTCAGCCCACGTATGGGTTCATGAACTATTTTCTGAATACGGAGAAAAAGCTGCTGCCCAGCGCGCCCGAAAAAGCCTTCTACCATTTGGGCAATGGCGCCAATATGGTGTACGTCGATCCGGAAAACGACCTGGTGATCGTTGCGCGCTGGATCAAAAACAATGCGATGGATGGGTTGGTGCAGCGGACGTTAGCGGCTATGAAGTAAAGAACTTAATCTTAAGTTAATCCCTCAAAGTCCGGAGGAACCCGGGCTTTGGGGTACATTTACTGCATCTACATACCCATTAATTCCTATAAGCCATGCGTTTTTTTCTTGCATTCGCAATTATGTTCATAGCCTTTATGCCTCAATTGCAGGCTTCTGCGCCCACTGAACATTTGGGTTTAAGCGCTGGTCCGGCCCAGGATTCCGTTTTACGGGACTCGATCGGAGAGGTGGTCGTTATTGCCCAGCGCAGGGAAGAGCGGTTGTTTTTCACGCCGGGCGCGGTAGAGCTATTGAATGGGAAAGCCCTTCGTGCGAGGCAAGCCCGCACCGTCCCCGAAGCGCTGGTAGCGACTTCAGGGGTGTTTAACCAATCGACGAGCCGCTCGGGTTCGCCTTTTTTAAGAGGGTTGACGGGCAACCAAACCCTGTTGCTGATCGACGGCATCCGGCTCAATAATTCTACCTTCCGCTACGGGCCCAACCAATATCTGAACACCATCGATCCGTTCTCCATCGACCGGATGGAAGTCTGGAAAGGCGGGGGTTCGGTCGCTTATGGCACCGATGCCTTGGGCGGCACGATCCAGGTACTTACCCAGGAGCCCCGTTTTTCAAGCGAAGGCGCCGATTGGAGCGGAAGAGCTATCGGGCAGTTTATCAGCCAGGGCATGGAGCAAAGCGGCCGCCTGGAGGGAATGTACAGCGGGGAAAACACCGCGATATTGGCAGGAGCTACCCTGCGTCACTTTGGCGATTTGATCGGAGGGGATACCACCGGCCGCCAAAATCCGTCCGGGTACGACGAGATGGCCTTCGACGCCAAAGGCAAGTTTCGGTTGGGGGACAACCATTTTCTGACGGTGGCGCACCAGTACTTCCGCCAGGAAGAACAGCCCGTTTTTCACAAAATCCAGTTGGAAAACTTCCTGCGCAACCACTTCACCGAACAGCAGCGCCAACTGACGTACGCCCGCTGGCAATACCAGCCCCAAGGGAGTAAAGACCGCCTTTCGGCCACTACTTCCCTCCAAAAAACCATCGAAGGACGGGAAAGCCAGAAAAATGGCAGCTCCGTGCTCACGGAAGAAGAAGACAAAGTACGGACCCTGGGTTTTTCCATGCAATACGAATATCACCCTGTTCAACAGTTCCGACTGAGTTCAGGCGCGGAGCTATATCGTGATTTGGTCAATAGTACGCGGGTGGATATCAACCTCATCTCCGCTGGTTTGACTACCTCCAAGCGCGGGCTATATCCCGATGGTTCCACCCACCTGAGCGCAGCGGTGTATACGCTTGCCACCTGGGAACTCCCCAAATGGCAGTTCACGGGTGGAGCGCGCTACAATTATTTTGCAATCACGACCAAAGACGAAGCCAACGGGGAAGCAACGATCAAACCCGATGCCCTGGTAGGTAATTTTTCAGCGCTCTACGGCCTTACTCCAAAGGATAATGTCTTCGCCAGCATCGAATCCGCTTTCCGCGCTCCGAATATCGACGATATGGGCACGCTCGGGATCGTCGACTTCCGGTATGAAGTTCCCGCTTTCGATTTGACCCCGAATCTTCTTTGAACATGGAGCTGGGCTATCGCCACCAATCTGCTAAAGTTCAGACCGAAGTACATTTGTTCCGCAACGAGTTGCGCGACCTCATTGCCCGTGTTCGGTTGGGTAATGATTCCATTGCCGGATACCCGGTGTATATCAAGGAGAACGTTCAGGAAGGGTATGTCCACGGGGTAGAGGGGGATTTCAACGTGGCCGTTACCTCCAGATGGAATGTTCAGGGCGCCCTTTCCTGGCAGTATGGGCAAAACGTGAGCCGCAACGAGCCTCAGCGCCGCATCCCTCCGATGTTTGGGCGGGGCGCCGTGTCGTATGCCCATAACGGGCTTTCCATAACGGCAGAAACCTTGTTCGCCAGCAAGCAAGACCGGCTGGCCGCCGGGGACAAAAGCGACAACCGCATTCCGGCGGGGGGCACCCCGGGTTGGGCGGTGTTCAATCTTTACGGCGCCTATTCCTGGAACGCCTTTACCGTGCGTGCCGGGTTCTGGAATATCGGAAATGAGGACTACCGCTACCATGGATCAGGGACGAATGCCATGGGGCGGAGTGCGAGCCTGGCGATTGAGGTAGGGTTTTAAGACCTACCTCAACGACGACAATCCGCCATCCACTCCAATGACCTGGCCGGTGATCCAGCTCGCCTGGTCGGAGAGCAGGAAGTGCGCCAGGGAGGCCATGTCTTCCGGCTGCCCAATGCGATTGATCGGATGGCGCTTGGCAGAAGCTTCTATCTTTTCCGGCGTATTGAGCAGCGCCTGAGCAAGCGAGGTTTGCGTAAGGGAAGGCGCAATCACGTTGACCCGGATCTGTTGGGACGCCAGTTCGGCGGCCAACGATTTGCCCAAACCTTCTACTCCGGCTTTGGCTGCGGCAATAGAGCTATGAAAAGCCATGCCGGTTTTTACCGCTACCGTGCTGAACAACACGACACTGGCCCCTCCGGCGCGTTTGAGCCGGGGCAGGCAGTATTGGATCAGCCGGACGGCGCCGATCACATTCTGCCGAAAGTCTGCGATAAAATCCTCCTCGGTTAGCCGGTTGATGGTTTTCAGGGTGATACTTCCGGGGCAATAAACCAGCCCATGCAACGCGTCTGGTAGATCCTGGAGGGCTTCCAGAGGATCGTTTACTGCATCCAGGGAAACATGCCGGGTTTGAAGGGCTGCCAGTTCTGGCGTCAGGGTGCGGGATAGCGTAAACGTGGAATATTCGGAAATGGCCAATTGAGCAAGACTCAACCCAATTCCTTTGCTTGCTCCTACGATAAGGATGTTTTTCATGCCGGGTTTCTTTTCGGGCTTAACAAGGGAGGGCGGGTATGGTTTAAAGAAAAGGTAACTGTTTACCCAGAGTTGGTAGCGCCGCAATCACCACCAGGAGTAAGGGCTATTGAGCGCAATATCGGTGACTTGCCCCTGCAGGAAAGTCCAGGTTTGGCCGTCCCGGGTGATTTGGACCGACCATTTCAAAGGGACCAGAAGCCCCTGCATGCTGTGGAAATCGAGGTAGGAAAAAGTCCAGGTTTCGGCGCCAACAGGGCCGGAAAGGGATCGCAGGAGTCCTTCTTCGTCAAAACGCATCGTCAGGGTGGCTGGCGCCTCTGGGTTTGCAAGCTGCGCGTGCAAATCGCCATTAGGAAGGGATTCCCATTTTAACCCGAGGTTTAGCCAGGAACCGGGGTGCCAGGCCATAAAGCCACAATATTCCAACAACAATTGCTGCTGCAGGGAATTTTCCTGGGTTGGGCTGCCGGGAATTGGAAGTCCCCAGATCCTTTCCTCCCAGTTGGCGCTGGAATCCATCAGCGTATGCAGAATGGATCTTGTAGCCAAAAAATATTGCGTGACATCGGCATACCAGACCAATCCGGCAAATGCCTGATTGTTACTAAAGCATTTGGCTTCCAAAGGGCGCCAAGACTTGCCGGGGCCGGAACGCAGCGCCCCGTTTTGCCTCATCCGGACGGTCTGCACGGCATGGTGTTCCAACACATTACTCTGTTGGAGGTATCCCTGGAGCGGTTTGGGAAGTTTGTCCAGGTCTTTTTTCTCCGCTTGCAGGAGGGTATCCGGCGATGGCCGGTTTGCAAACAACTGCTCGGCCTGGTGTTTGGCTTTTCTCCGAACCCAGGCTATCGTCGTCAGATCGAGAACGGCGATGCAGAAAACAAAAACGAAAAGGATTGTCAGAACCATAGCCTGCAAGCAGGGAATCATTTATGGCTTCCCTGTTTGCAGGTTGCAATTTAACAGTTCTTGGTCAAAGAACCGGCTTTTATGAAAGGCCCTATTGTTTGATCACCGGTATCGACAGCTGATTTTTTCCCTGCACATTCCGGAGAACGATGGCGTACATTCCCGATGGCAACCGGCTCAGGTCGAAAGATCCTTCCAGATTCCCCGATCCTTTAAACGGACGGCGGAAGCCTGGAACGGGTTTGCCTTCGGAATTGATCACCAGGGCGAGGAGGTTCAGGCCTTGTCCCTGGAGTTCAAGCCGGACCTCTCCGGTCGTGGGATTGGGAAAAACCCGGTACGTCAGGGTATGGGCAAGATCCTGGACATTTGTGATGACCAGGTCGCCTTGCTGGAAACCCTGGGTAACGATCAAAGCGCCGGAGGCAGCTGTGGCAGTAACCGGTTCCCCAACCGTAAAGTCCACTTGTAACGGGCCAACGATCCTGGAAGCGCCTGCGCTGGCGATCACCTTACGATCTATGGTTTGCGCATGGAGGGCGCCGGGCGCCAGGGCAATCAGTAAAAAAAAGATCCAGCGGGACATAGCTATTGTTTTTTCGGTTGAGCAATGGCTTTTTCCAGGGCTTCGATGCGTTGCAGGAGTTGGTCGATCGTCTTTTGCTGTTGTTCGATCAGTTGCTGTTGTTCCTGAATGGCCTTGATTGCCAGGATGCCAAAGCCCGAATAATCCATCGTATACACGTCTCCTCCTCCGTCGCCTCCATGCTGAACGAGTTCGGGGAATAGCCTGGCAACATCTTGCGCAAGGAAACCCAGCGTTTCAGGTGAATTGGACGGCTGTTCGAGGAAGCGGTACCGTTTGGGGTGGAGTTTTAAAACGGCATCCAGCGTAGAGCCCATAGGCTGGATGTCTTTTTTCAGGCGTTCGTCGGAGGTAGGGGTGTAAACGCCTGTGCCGTCGTTAAACGAGCCTTTAAGCGTATTTTTGAAATACAATTCCAGGTTTCCTGTGGTATTTTGAACATAAAGGTTCCAGAAATTGCCGTTGGCGCCGGCGTTTTGCAACCGCAGGCCCATCCGGCCGCTTTCGGTGGAAAATTCCTCGATCAGCCGATGTACCAGATGCAGATCGCTGATTGGGGAGATTGTCCGAATTCCGACGATTCCTTTGCCGTTGAGACTGAGCACATCCCCGAAGCCGCTATGGAAGAAATTGAGGCGGTCCTGGGTTGAATCGGCCTGATTGATGCCGGCGATGGTCCAGAAGTTGTCGAAATTCTGATGCATGAAGGTGAGGCGGGAGTAGTCGTTTGAACCACTTTCCATGAGGAGCAACTGAGGATCTTTCAGCAAGCTATTGTGCAAGACTTTTAAACGGCCTTCGGGGGTCGTTGTGCCAATGGAAACCCTTCCTTCCTTGTTAAAGAATATCCGCTGGTTGGCGCTGGCGCCGGAGAGCTGGCTGCTCAGGATCAGGGATTCGCCTCCATCTCCGGTGGAGAAATACCACTTGTCGCCCCCGGGATAGCCGATTTCCAACCGCCCGACGTTGGAATTGACCCGCATCGTGCCGTTGATTTCCAATTTGACGTCGGGGTCAATGACGCCGATGCCCACGTTGCCGTTTCCGGTTGACAGAGCCGCGCCTGTTCCGGAAGATTCAAAATAGCGTCCCACCGCGCCATTGGAACCAATCCCGTGAATGCCATATCCGCCCGAAACGTTGGATTGCCCCAGGAGGCCCGAACCTCCATTAGCGGAAGAATAGCCTGCCACGCCATGCCCCTGGCGGGAGTCGCCAACAAGCGCAGCGCTGGCAGTGGCCGTTCCGGAGTACCCCAAGCCTTGCCGGCCGTGAATGGCGATCCCGTTTCCGGGGGTTGAATTAATGATTTGAAAGGCAGTTAGATTCGAGCCATTAAGCGTTTTGCTGAATGGAAGCGTCAACCCTATCCCGTCGAGATCGACCGAACCGCCTTCTTTGGAAAGGGTTAAGATGCTTCCGCGTAGGGAGAGTTGCTGGATTTCATTTAATACGTCCAAATCGCCGGTGTTGCTAATGGTATTTCCAACGATGCTGATCCCGGGTCCGGGGGCATAGGAAGGGAGCAGCACGCTGTTCCCTTTCGAAATCGTCAGGGTATTGCCGGAAAGGCTGAGACTTTGCTCATCCTTGTCGTTCGCTACGTTTTTGGCGTAAAAAGCGTAGGGTACCGTCAGGAGGTGGGTCGTGCCGAGGTCGATGAAGCCGGCTCCGGTATTTACCTCAACTTTCAGAAAATGAGCCCCCACGCCCCACTTGATATTCGAAAAGTTACCGGCCGTAGCGACGCCGTTTCCTACTGCAGCAGAGACCAGTCCAAAATTATTCGTCGTTGCGCTTTGCCTTTCTTCGTACACTTTGGTAATGATCAGGGCGTCTTCCCAAATGCTGAACTGTAAGGTTACCGGAGTATTGACGAGCGGAGCGCCCGCAGAATTCCGGATAACCGCCTGGTACTGGATCGCTTCCGGAGGTTGGGCTGGCAATAAGAATGGGCTGCTCCAAAGAATCAGGAGGATTAGCCCAATCCGGGGAGTGGATGTTTTCATAGTAAAGAAATTTAAAATGAACAGGAAAAAAGAAACCGTCCCGAATGGGGGATTTGAGGGAAGCGAAACCAGCCGTTTCGACATTCGGGGCTCATGCGGATGACCCTGGGAACGTGGTGGGAGGGGAATGGATCGAAATAGAAAAGGGAAATAACGAGGAGAAAAAACGCTTATCCCCTCTCAGGGAAGTCAATTTAGCACAAATTGAGTTTCATGTCAAATCTATTTCATGAATCCCTCGTTCCTTTTATCAATCCGTATCTTCGCGTTCAAGAATTTTAGATCATGGCCCAACTGCCAGTACTTGTTATCAAATTTGGCACGGCTTCCATCACCCATCCCAACGGAGAGCCGGATGAATCCGTCGTCGCTTCCATCGCAGTCCAGGTGGCAGCGCTAAAAGAACGGTACCGGGTGGTGCTCGTTTCTT
Source organism: Haliscomenobacter sp. (assembly GCA_016713275.1). Lineage (GTDB taxonomy): Bacteria > Bacteroidota > Bacteroidia > Chitinophagales > Saprospiraceae > JADJPL01. The sequence continues at coordinate 343,447 of JADJPL010000001.1, read as the reverse complement.
CCGGCGCGGTGGGTGCAGGGAAAAGCGCTATCCGGGATTACAAAGGAACGCTGAACGAACGGAAGGCGGCGGCGGCGGTAGGGAATCCGATTTTGCTCCAGATCTATGCCCGTTTTTTTGAAACACATGCGATCCGCATTGCCCAAAGCCTCAGCGAACGCCATCATTTTGCCAACCGGCGCCAGTTTCTCCAACTGAAAGAAACCTATCAGGAGCTCTGGAATAACGGCATAATTCCGATTGCCAATGAAAACGATGTGGTGAGCAATCTGGAGCTTAAATTTTCCGACAACGACGAACTGGCCACGTTACTCGCCGCCGGATTCGGAGCGGAGGCATTGCTCATCAGCACGTCCGTAGGCGGGTTGCTGGATGCGGAAGGGAACATCATTCCCCGGGTAGAGGACTTCAGCCCGGCTATCATGGGGTTAGTTCGCACGGAGAAATCGGCGCTGGGGCTGGGAGGAATGCTGTCCAAGCTCACCTACACGCGCCGGGCCACCAAGCTAGGCATCCGCGTGGTGTTCTTTAACGTTCGCACGCCGGAAGGTATCTCCAAAGCGCTTTCTGGTGAAACCGGCACGGATTTCCTTCCGCAACCGGTTTCGCTGAGTTCCAGGCAGAAGTGGCTCAGCTCGGGTAGCCTGATCTCCGGGCGGCTGACGCTCGACGCGGGCGCGGTGCATGCCATTACCCAGCGGAAAAGCCTGCTGGCGGTCGGCGTTCGCCGGATAAAAGGAACGTTTGAACGGAACGAAGTGATTGAACTGGCAGATGGTCAGAACAACGTGGTGGCCGTCGCACGGGTAAAACGCCATGCCGCTGAAATCGCCAATAATCTGGGAACCCAAAACTATGAAATCGCCCATGCAGACGATATCGTCCTCCTCCTCTGATGCGCTGCTCGTCCAGCTGGAGGCTACCCATATCGCGTCCGGTCAGGTACGCACGTTAAGCGATGCCCGAAAGCAGGCTTTACTTGAACGCCTTGCCGCCCATGTGGAATCCGCCACAGTAACCATTCTGGAGGCCAACCGGAAAGACCTTGACAGGATGGATCCCGCCGACCCGAAATACGACCGGCTTTTGCTGGACGGTTCCCGTCTGGCCTCGCTGGCGCAAAGCATTCGCGAGGTGGCGGCGCTGCCCGATCCATCCGGGGCGGTACTCGTGGAGCGGGACCTTCCCAACGGGCTGCATTTGCGAAAGGTGTCCGTGCCCCTAGGCGTAGTGGGCGTGATCTATGAGTCGCGCCCCAATGTCACTCTGGATGTGACCGCGCTCTGCCTGCGCTCCGGCAACGCGGCGGTTTTGCGCGGAGGGGCCGACGCGTTTGAAACGAATACGGTCTTAACCCAAATCATTCAGACTATCCTGGAGCAGGAAGGCCTGTCCCGAGATTGCGTGACGCTGCTTCCCACCGATCGGGAGTTGATCAAAACCCTGCTGACCGCCACCCGGTTTGTCGATATCCTTATCCCCAGGGGGTCGGAATCGCTCATCCGGTTTGTCCGGGAAAATTCGCTCATCCCGGTTATTGAGACCGGCGCCGGCGTATGTCATACCTATGTGCATGCAGAGGCCAACCTGGACAAAGCCAGCGCCATCGTCGTCAACGCCAAAGTATCCCGCCCGTCGGTGTGCAATGCCCTGGACACGGTTTTGGTGGATGAAGGGGTGGCGGCTGGATTATTGGAACGCCTGGGCCCGGAGCTGCAGAAATGGAGGGTGGAGCTATTCGCCGATCCGATGAGTTATGCCCTCCTTGTAAGCATGGGATATCCTCATTTACAGGAGGCCCGACCGGAAGATTACGGGCGGGAATTTTTGGATTACAAATGCTCGGTTAAAGTGGTTCGAAACCTGGACGAGGCGCTGGAGCACATCCGGCAGTTTTCATCCAGGCACTCCGAGGCTATTGTATCGGAGGATGCAGGAATCTGCCGGCGGTTTTTGGAATCGGTAGATGCTGCGGCTGTATATGCAAACGCCTCCACCCGTTTTACGGATGGAGGCGTATTTGGCCTTGGCGCTGAAATCGGCATATCGACTCAAAAATTGCATGCCCGAGGTCCCTTTGCCTTGGAGAAGCTGGTCACGGAAAAGTGGATCGTCGAGGGAAACGGGCAAGTACGAGGTTAAGCCCGCTGCCTAATTTTTTCTGCTTTCCACCTGGGAAAACGCATACAACATTTCTGCCGCGATCTGGGCACAGCGTTCGTCATAACGCGCGGTTTCCTCTGCGGTCCCGTCTGCTTCTTTGGGATCCTGATAGGGAATGGAGATCCGGCCAGAAGCTCCCGGCACGAGCGGACAATTCTTGTCGGCTTCCGAACAGGTCATTACGGCAGCAAAGTGCTGTTTGGGGTTGAACGGGTCGTCGAAGGTTTTAGAGAAACATTCCAGGGCAGGAGATTTTTCGGAGAAGGAAACCAGATAATGCGGGTTTTCCCCTCCCGGGTTCTGGACGTGGAATCCGGCTCTTTCCATAGCCGCCACGGCTCTTGGATTGAAGGCGGTGGCTTCCGTTCCGCCGGAAAAGGCGACGACTCCGTCGACGCCATAGCAAAATGCAGCTACAGCCGCCCAGATCTGGCTCATGTGGCTGCGCCGGGAGTTGTGGGTGCAGATAAACGTCAGGTTAACGGGGAGCCCTTCCGCTTGTTGGTCCTCCACAAATTGGGCAATCTCCTGGAGGCGCTGTTTTCTTTCCGGCGCGATCCGGCTAATTTCAGGCTGTATGGAATCGATATACGACTGAAGCGGATCATTGAGCAACGATTGATTTTTCATGTGCGTGTTTTGGTTAAGTGAGTCTGGAGTGTTGGAAGCGTTTGAAACCGGCTGTTTAGCTTCGGGGTTACAGGAAAAAAGCAGGAATGCGAAAAAGCAAAATCCAGTAAGGGCAGTGGCGTAACGCCGGAAATTTTTTGGCATGGCAATTAATTTATCGCAATAATACGATGATGTTAATTTTTATTCGCTATTCTTTAGTTTAAATAATTGTAACTATTTTAAACCTTCATCCACGAATAAAGCTGAAAATGGCTAAGCAACGCCTGCCTTATACAGAAGATCAAGAACGCCTGGCCCGGTATGCCAAAGCGCTTGCGCACCCGGCTCGGATATATATTCTACAATTTCTGGAGCGGCAGTGCGCCTGTTATGTGGGCAATATCGTAGATGAATTGCCGATGGCCCAATCTTCTGTGTCCCAGCATCTGAAGGAACTTAAAGAGGCTGGGTTTATCCAGGGCGCCGTTGACCCCCCAAGGGTTAAGTATTGCATTAATCGGGAACAATGGCTGGAAGCCCAGGCACTTTTTGCCGCGTTTTTCGGGCAGGGAGAATAATCAAGGAGAAAAAGTGATTTTTATCAGTTTTTGGTTTGGTTATTTTATCGTATTTCGCCTATGAACTATAAACTACAGACCATCGATGAAAACCATAAAAATCCTGGGTACCGGATGCCCGAAATGCAAACAAACAGAGGCGATCGTTCGGCAGGCAGTAGAAGAAAAGGGATTACCTATTGCTATTGAAAAGGTGGAAGACATCATGGCAATCATGGCCTATCAGGTGTTGTCTACCCCTGCCGTCGTCATTGACGAGGAGGTGAAAATCAAAGGACGTGTACCTTCCCTATCGGAGGTGATGGAGCTTTTAAATCAAGCTTGATTTGGGGTTTGTATGGAATGGAGAAAAGAAGTAACGGTTCTGGTATGGATAGCCGTTTTGTTTGGGGCGGCATATTTTCTTCCGGTTGATGACGATCGGTTTCGGGAAGCGGTTTTTGCAATGCTGGATTTAACGCGTTGGTATGCCAGAGAGCATGTGGTGCTTTGTTTGCTACCGGCGTTTTTTATCGCAGGGGTGATCGCGATTTTCGTCAGCCAGGGGTCGGTGATCCGGTATTTCGGCGCGAATGCTAAAAAGTGGCTGGCCTATTCGGTTGCGGCGGTTTCCGGAACGATACTTGCGGTTTGCAGTTGCACGATCCTGCCATTATTTTCGAGCATACGCCAACGAGGAGCAGGTCTTGGCCCTGCAGTCGCTTTTTTGTATTCCGGGCCAGCGGTTAATATTCTGGCTATCATATTAACGGCAAGGATTTTAGGCTTTGAGTTGGGCTTGGCGCGCACCATCGGCGCAATAGGGTTTGCCGTTGTTATAGGACTCCTGATGGCGTTTATCTACCGAAAAGAGGAGCGGGAAAAAGCAAAAGAGCAGGTCAACTTTCCTTCCATTCCAGAAAAACGTCCATTAGGGCAGACCATGGTTCATTTTTTCAGTCTGGTATTCATTTTGATTTTCGCGAATTGGGGAAAACCCGGGGCGGAGGTTTCTTCCGGTCCGTGGTTCTGGATATGGGAAAACAAGTGGTGGGTGACGGCGGGTTTTGCTATGGTTTTGGCGGGTTCTTTGGCATTTATTTTAAAGATTCGCGCACTTTGGGTGGCGGGTGTCGCGGCAGTAACGGCGCTTTCGGGATGGTTAATTCCCTCGCCTTTGGTCCCCATGCTGGTGGGAGTAGCCGGAGTGAGTATAATCACTTTATTGGACAAGAAAGATCCCGACAACCGGGAGTGGACGCTTTCCGCCTGGGGGTTTGCCCGGCAGATCCTGCCTTTGTTAGCTATAGGGGTGATGGTTTCCGGGTTTTTGCTGGGGTCTACCCATGAAGGCACGCAATTGGCAGGGGTGATTCCCGGAAGCTGGATTGCCTGGCTGGTGGGAGGAAATTCGGTGTTTTCCAATTTCTTTGCCTCATTGGCTGGGGCGTTAATGTATTTTGCCACCCTGACCGAAGTGCCGATCGTTCAGGGTCTTCTATCAGCGGGTATGGGCAAAGGGCCTGCGCTGGCGCTCCTGCTTGCCGGTCCTTCTTTGTCGCTTCCCAATATGCTGGTTATTGCCCGGATTATGGGGTGGGAAAAACCTTGGTTTATGCCGGGTTGGTTGTGATCATGGCCACTTTTTCCGGGTGGGTTTTTGGGGTTGTTGCTGGGTAAGGCCAGCGAAACTCCGGGATTTCAGAAGTATCCAATAATTAAAAGCATCAACATGAAGTTCGCATCTATTTGCTGCGTTTCCATGGTAAGCCTTATGATGGCCTACCTATGGTTGCCTGCGGTTGCCGCCGGCCAGTCCCCTGAGAGGCCAAAGGAAGGGCAACCAGCTAACCGGGTAGAGATTCTGGATTTCCACAACGAACACCGCTGCCCTACTTGCCTGGAAATCGAACGGCTAACACGAAAAATTTTGACGGATTCGTACGCAGAAGAATTAAAGAAAGGAACCATCTCTTTTCGCCTGATCAACGCAGACGACAAAGAAAACCTGGCCATCGTGCGGAAATACAAAGCCTATGGAAGCACGCTGATTATCCGGTCGGTCAGGAACGGAAAAGAAGAGTTCGTAGATCTGACGAATTTCGCTTTTATGAACTTTAACAAGTCCCAGAAATTTGCGGCTACGGTGAAAAAGGAAATCAATACAGGGCTTCAACGGATCAAGACATGATAGAATGGCTTCAGGCACTGGCCGAAAGCCCGGAAGCCCCCTGGCTTTCGGCGCTGGCTTTGGGGTTGCTGACGGCGATCAGCCCCTGCCCATTAGCGACGAACATTACAGCAACGGCGTATATCGCGCGAGGATTCAAAGAAAAACGCCTGGTCCTATGGAGTGGCATTCTGTATACTCTTGGCCGTGGGCTAAGCTATACGTCGGTGGCAGTTGCCCTTTATTACGGAGCAAACGAGTTTAATCTTGCCCGCTTTCTGCAGGGCAATGGAGAAAAATTTCTTGGACCTGTATTGATACTGATCGGATTGATCATGGTAGGGGCTTTCCCATTGAGGTTTCAAGGAAGCTTCGCGCTGACTCGGGTTGCCGAGAGGCTGGGCAAGCGCGGATTGACAGGGGCGTTTTTTCTGGGCGCACTTTTTGCCTTGGCATTTTGCCCTTACAGCGGGGTGTTGTTTTTTGGTATGCTGGTTCCCCTAACGGTCCGTTCCTCGGACGCATTTTCCATTCCGATGCTTTTTGCGCTTGGAACGGGCATTCCGGTTATGCTGTTCACCTACTTGCTGGCCTTCAGCATGGAAAAAATTAGTTCCTGGTTTAATGCTATTCAGAAAGCGGAGCGGATTGTCCGCTATCTGGCCGGGAGTGTCTTTATCCTTGTCGGGATTTATTATGTGCTGATGTTCGCAGGGTGGATATCTTGAGCCGTAATCCAGGCAGGGCTGCTATCCTCCCTGGAACAAGTACCAAAACTGAGTAACAAAGAAACAAACCGCCAGTCCCAGGACGATGGGAAGAAAGGTAGCCACCGCCGTCCATTTCAAGCTTTTGGTTTCTTTATAGATTGTGTAAATGGTAGTCGAACACGGGTTATGCAGCAAGCTGAAGAGCATGAGGTTGATCCCGGTCAGTAAGGTCCATCCTCCGGCTTGGAGGATCTGGGCCGTGTCTTCGATGGATTCCAGCTCGAACATAACGCCGGCGCCTGCTCCTTCGCCGGTCATGCCGGCACTGACGACCGTGAGCATGAGTACCGTGGGGATGACGATTTCGTTGGCCGGAATGGCGATAATATAGGCCAGAAGGATGACGCCGTTCAATCCAAAAACAAGGGCAAGCGGATTGGCCCAATAGATAAAGTGTTCGGCCAGACTAAGTTCTCCCATGTGCAGGTTGGCCACGAGCCAAATGACAACCCCTGCCGGGACAGCAAAAACCACTGCCCGCCATAATACGAACAGGGTCCGGTCGACCAGCGAGGTGTACAGGGTTTGCCAGATCCGGGGAGGGCGATAAGGAGGCAGTTCCAGGCTGAAGGCGGAGGCCTCGCCTTTCAACACGGTTTGGCTCAGCGCCCAGGAAACCGCCAGACTAAAACCAATTCCCAATACGGCAATTCCTACCACCGCTCCTGCCGACACGACGCCTGCCAGGTAGGAAGGGGCAGCGCCCCCAATGAAGATCGTCGCAATCAGGATCTGGGTAGGCCAGCGGCCATTGCACAGGGAAAAGTTGTTGGTGATAATAGCGATCAGGCGCTCCCGGGGGCTGTCGATCACCCGGGCTGCGATCACTCCGGCGGCGTTGCAGCCGAAGCCCATACTTAAGGTAAGCGCCTGCTTGCCATGAGCGCCGGCTTTCCGGAATAAGCTGTCCATATTAAAGGCTACGCGAGGCAAATAGCCCAAGTCTTCGAGCAAAGTGAACAAGGGGAAAAAGATGGCCATGGGCGGAAGCATAACGGAAATCACCCAGGCCATGGACAGGTAAGCGCCATCGATCAGCACGCCGCTCAGCCACCAAGGCATGCCAACGCTCCCGGCAGCGTTTTTCAGCAGGGGATGGAGGGCATCTACCAATACATTGGCAAGTAACCCCGAAGGGACGTTGGCCCCGGCAACGGTAAGCCAAAACACGAGGGCCAGCATCAGGAACATCATCGGAAACCCGAGCCAGCGGCTGGTCACCAGCTGGTCAATGCGGCGTTCCAGGGTGTAGGTCGCTGGGTCGCCTTCTTTGTGTACGGCGTTGCGGGCAATCCGGGAAGCGTCTTCGTAAATCGACTCGATTACCGCATCGTGGAGGTTGACGCCCAGGTCCCACCGCAGGTTGTTGGCGAGGGATAAGAGGGCATCGTGGCTTGGTTTATTCGGGTTTTCCATCGGTTGGATTCTTTAGGGTTGTAAAATGCCGGTCTCGAGTTGTCCTAATTCACCGGATTGCACGGCATTGATAATGCTTTGGTCGCCTTCCAGAAGACGAAGCGCCACCCAATTGAGATTGGGCAGCCCGGGGAACTGCTGGGCCAGTTTTTCCGATAAAACCTGAATCGCGTGGTTGATTTTGGCCGATCGGTTGGTGGTCCGGTGGGGTTTACAGACAAAGGTTCCGGAGGCCACCTCCTCGATCGCAGCGATGAGCTCATCCATCCCTTCTTTTTGACGGGCAGCGGCAGGGATTACCGGTATGCCCAATTCCCTGCTCAGGGTCCGGGTATCGACTTCCATGCGGTGGCGCCGGGCTTCGTCCATGAGGTTGAGGCATAGCACCGCCCGGTCGGTAATCTCCAGGATTTGGAGGGTAAGGTTGAGGTTGCGCTCCAGACGAGTGGCATCTACGACGATTACGGTTACGTCCGGGCGGCCAAAGAGGATAAAATCGCGGGCGACCTCTTCGTCGGTGCTGGTGGAAAGCAGGGAATAGGTACCGGGAAGATCAACTACTTTATAGCGCTTTTCCCGGTAGGAGAATCCGCCTTCAGCCCGCACGACGGTTTTTCCGGGCCAGTTGCCAGTATGCTGCCGAAGGCCGGTCAGGTTATTGAATACGGTGCTTTTTCCGGTGTTGGGGTTGCCCGCAAGGGCCACCACGTAATCGACGCGGTCCATGGCGATACCAAGCCGGATCAGGTTTTCGCGGTGGTGGACAGGGCAGTTTTCACAGTTGTGGGATGCGTTCATATGGTTGGGTATTATACCTTGGTATTTGATGAGGGTTTAATAAAAATGAGGTTGGCCTGAGACCTCCTGATAGCGACCGTGGCGCCCATGACTTGGTACGCGACGGGGTCTCCGGCAGCGCTGGCAAATGCAGTATGGATCAGGGTGCCGGGCACAATGCCAAGGTCCATCAGCCGCCGGCGCTGCTGACCTCTGCAGGAAGGCGAAATAGCCTGGATTTCGGCGGTTTCTCCGAGTTTCAGGGTGGATAAGGCGGCGTATTTTTCTTTGAGGGGCTCGCGTTCTTTCAGGCTTTCGACGGTAATGTTGGAGGCAAAAAGCGGTGTCAGGACGCATTCCTCTCCGTTCGCGGCAAATTGGATTCGGTCTTCCGAAACGTCCATGATATAGATTTGCATGCCCGGATAAAGACCCAGGGCAAGGATTTGAGCATAGATAGCGCCAGGTTCATCTTCGATATGGACGATTCGGCCAAGCTCGCCCTCCTTCAGCGCGCTAAGCGGTTTGCCCGTGTAAGCGGGCAATTCGCCCCGGGAGGATGGAATGGGGTCGCCATGGGGGTCGAAGACCGGGTTTCCAATCTGGGCGGCAAGCAAGTCGGCGGCTTCCAGCGACATGCTGTGCTCTTTGAGATCGGCCCGCCCGTGCCATTCCTTGTTGGCAACTCCTGTCTCGTCTGCCAGATAGCGTTCCCAGATGCGGTGCACGCGGATAATGCGGAGCGCATACGAACGCCCGGCATCGGTGAGCTTGAGCATGTCTTCCTGAAACTGAACCAAGCCTATTGAACGCAGGCTCTCGACCAGCCGGGCTGCCTTGTCGGTGGAAATGTGCAAATAGCCCGCGAAGCCGTTCAGCCGGATCGGAATGCCTTTATATTCGGAATCAAAGAGGAACTTCAGGGCATCTTCCAGAAGAACCCGCTGGGCATTGGCTTTCCCCACCGACCAAATGGCGAGCAGTCCTTTTTGCGGCCAAAACAACAGCCCCAGCAAAAGGAGCACCAGTAGCCCGGTGGTAAGGGCAAAAGCCGGTTGAATCGCAAGCGTCGTCATGGCTGGGTTTTATATTTTTTCTACAAAAACGTGTTCTGCAAACTTCTTCGATACGGTGTAGGCGCTTCCTTCGGTTTCAATGGTCATCGACCCGTCGAATTCCTGGATTTCGGCGATCCGTATCCGGGTGCTCAGCGCCAGGCCTATGCGGGAAACGTATTGCAGGAAGGGCGCTGAACTATCCCGGACGGAGGTCAGGCGGCAGCTGTCGCCTACCTGAAGGGAGGCCAGGGTGATTTGAGGCTCCCGGCTGTATTCTCCCAACTCATTCGGAATGGCGGCGCCGTGGGGGTCGCGTTTGGGATACCCCAGAAATTTGTCTAATTCGGAAATGAGTTTAGACGACTGGATGTGCTCCAGTTGCTCAGCGACTTCATGCACTTCGTCCCAGGTGAAATTCATGTGTTTGAAAAGGAAGGTCTCCCAAAGACGGTGCTTGCGGATCAGGCGAACGGCCATAGACTTGCCGCTTTCGGTAAGCGAAAGTTTGCCATACTTTTCGTAGGCTACCAGGTCTTTGGCTTTGAGTTTTTTTAGCATGTTATGGACCGATGCGGGCGACAAGCCCAGGTATTCTGCCACTTGGTTGGTGCCGGCCTTATCGGATTCGTTTTCCATGCTCAGGTGGAATAAGGCTTTCAGGTAGTCTTCCTCCGTTTTGGTGAGCGTCATTGGTATATTTTTGTTAGACAAATCTAACTTATTTTTTTAACATAATCAATTTTTTAATAAAAAGGATCTTATTATGGAGAAAGGGAAAACCGCATTCCTAAAAAGCCCCGAATACCTTGCACGGGGGCATAGTTATAACTTGGATCAAAGGTGTAGCCAAAAGGGTTGTTTATGGGGTCGTCTACGAGGCGGTCGAAGGGGTCGAACGGACGTAAAATAGGGTCTTGAGGAACGAAATGGAGGAAGTTTTTGACGCCGCCGAAGAGCTCGAAGCCGGATCGGAATTTTCTGGAAATCTGGAAATTCAGGAGCGCAAACCAGGGGCTGTACGCAGGCCGGAAGTCATGGGGTACAACCGGAAGGCGTTGGGGGCCGTACCAGTTACCATTCAGGTCGAAGGTAATTTGGGATGTTGGATGGGTATAGCTTAGAAGGAAGGTCCCCGACCATTTGGGGGCCCGGATTTGGGTCGATTTTTCTCGGTCGTCGTTTAAAGAGAAAACGTCCATAAAGGTGAGGCCCATGTTGAGGGTCAGGGGCGTTCCATCGGAATAATTGCCCTGAAGGGTTATTCCCCTGGAATGGGCGCTCCCATCGAGATTAGCATAGATGATTTTCTGTGGGTCGGTATCGTAATCTGGCAGGATGCGGTTAGAAAACCAGGTATAAAAGGCCGTGGCGTCGAGGTCGAGAAAGAAGCGTTTGGAAGGGATCTTCAGGTTGTAATTAAGGGTGCTGCTCCAGGAGCGTTCGGGGTTGAGGTTGCTCCGGATGACGACTTCGCGGGCGCCGCTAAGCGCTGCGTGGTCTTCGGTAAACAGGCTGACCACCCGGAACCCGCTTCCTGTGCTCCAGCGCAGGCTTTGATTTGCGCTCAGATGCTGATGGAAGGCGATGCGCGGAGACCAAATGGCGCCGTGATCGGGGTGCCAGTCGAGACGGATACCGGTGAGCAAGTCGTTGTGGTTGGGGAACTTCCATTCGCTTTGGGCAAATGCACCGGGTAGCCAGGTACGGCTGGGGAAGGCCGTTGCAGGGGTATTGTCGTCATAAAACGAATAACGCATGGCTACTCCGGCGAGGAGGTGATGCCGGGCAAAGCTTTTGTTCATATACATTTGCCCAAAGGCGATGTCTTGACGTGCGTTGTAGGCATGGATGCCGTAGTAGGAATCCTGGTTGTGGAAGGCATAAGATGCCTGGATGAACACGGGGACTGCGCCAGGGAGTTGGTACGTCCCAAATGCTTCCAGCCGGTTCGTATAGATACTTTCGCCATAAATCACGTCACCTCCTCGGAAACCGGGGTTCCACTCCAGTTCTCCTCCCCAGCGGTCTTCCCGAACGAACCGGGCGCCTAACTGGGCCATTTGGTTGTCCGGCCTGTTCCATTGCCATTTGTTAAACAGGGAAAGCCTTTTTTGCAAGGCAAGGTCGGTGAACCCATCCTGGTTGTGGTCCACCCGGTTTTGGAACATAAATCCATTTGCGCCCCAGAGGGCCGAGGTCTTTTGTCCAATCTTGGTTTTCCAGCCGGCATCGGCATTCCATTCACCCCAACTGGTGGTGAATATTTCCAAAGCCAACCGGGGGGCTTGATCCGGGTTTTTAGTAATTATATTGATTTGACCCGCCATGGCTTCCGATCCGTAAAGGCTCCCAGCTGGGCCTTTGACCACTTCGATTCGGTCGATCAAGCTATTGGGGATACCCATTAGTCCGTATACGGCGCCCAAACCGCTAACAATCGGCATTCCATCGAGCAGCACCTGGGTATAGACCCCGTCCATACCGTTGATCTGGATATCCCCGGTATTGCAAACGTTGCAGTTCAGCACTGGCTGTATCCCACTGAGCATGCCGACGGATTCAAACAGATTAGGAGTGGGGTTTCGCAAAAACAATTTGGAAGAAATTAGTTCTACTGGAATGGCGCTATTGGAGCGCCGGATTTCGCGCATTGTGCCAGTGATGACAACTTCATCCATAGGCATTAAGGCAAGGTGGAACGTGAGGGTGGTCGCAGAACCAGCGTCGGCAAGCGCTTTTTTCCTTTGCGGAAAGAAACCAACATAGGAGGCTTCCACTTCGAGTTCGCCGGACGGTAGGTTTTTTAGCTCAACGGTTCCTAGCGAGTCGGTGGCCCCCCCAATATGCAACCCGGGTAAATACACCGTAGCGAGAGGGAGGGGCAGGCCGTCCTCCGAAAGGACGGTGCATCGAAGTGTTGCCAGGGGCATTTGAGCTGCCGATAGAGCTGGAAAGGCAAAACAAGTGAGGTATGCGATAAGGCGATTGAATTTCACAAGAGGCATATTAGGATATTGTAACTTATCTATAGAAGTATAATAAAATATTTAAAGTTAGATAAAACTAACTTTAAAATTATGACAAGTCAAGTCCCTAATGAAAAAGGGGGCGAGAAAAGAGCCCTTTTCAGCTCGCACGGATTCCCATCGCAACAAGTTTATTAACTATTCCGATTCCTCCTGTTCCAGGTGGAGGATGTGGAGCACCCGATGGGCCAGGGGCGCCACGACAATCGCTGTGATGCTCAGAAAGGCAATGCCGCTATATAAGGCATAAAAGGAGGAAAATAGCTTAGCTGCAGGGGCGGTTAGAACGGACACCGGTCCCATGCCGGTGAGGATCATACAGGCATTGTAGAAGCTATCGAGCCAGCTCAGACCTGCAAAAAAATGGTATCCTGCCATTCCCAGTCCAATAGAAAAAGCGACCAGTGAGGTGGAAAGCAAGCCATAGCGGAACATTCGGCCCAGAAAGGAGTGAAAAGGCAGGAGTTGTTGTTTTCTATGTTCCAGTTTCATTTTTTCCATGCGTAACCTATTTAATCTGGTCTGAAATCGAACATTCTATTGGGTGGCTTCCATTAGTAATTCATGAGGAACTGGTTGAGGTTGGTGCTGGGGTCGATGCCCAGTTTTTTCCTAAGCCGGTAGCGGTTGGTCTCTACGCTGCGGATGGAAATATTCATCAGGGAAGCGATTTCCTTGCTGGTGAGGTTCATGCGCAGGTAGGTGCACATTTTATAGTCGTTGGGGCTGAGGTCTTTGAATTCTTCGGTCAGGCGTTTATAAAATGGGCATGCACCTGATCAAAATTTTTATAAAATCCTGCCAATTGGCATCAACATCCGCGTTCTTATCGGTCAATTTCAGGATTTGTCTGAGTTCTTTTTTGACCTCCGGGTGGTCATTCAGTTTGTGTTCCAGCCGGTGCACGACGGCGTTGATTTCCGAGATCAGTTCATTTTTATTCACCAGGTGGTACGTAAAGGAAGTGAGTTCCTGGTTTTTGAAATGAAGTTCGGTCATCAGTTTTTCGTTCTGGAGTTTGGTGATCTCTTCTTTGGAAGCTTCGGCATAGATAAGATGTTCTTCTTCCCGTTTTTTGGTTGTTTCCAGAAGGTGGGATCGTTCGCGTTCGTGCTTTTTGCGCTGCCGCCTGGTAATAAAATAGGGGATGGAGAACAGCAATGCGACGATCAATACCGTCGCGGCAACTTCATACCAGGGCCGGACGATCCGGATGTTTATTTCGACCGGAGGGCTTTCGATCCCGGTTTGGTTTTTGGCTTTTACGAGGAGGGTATACCGGCCCGGAGGAAGTTTGGAATAAACTACGTTAGGAGAGCTATTCCATGCCGACCATTCCCGGTCGCTTCCTTTGAGGAAATAACGGTAGCTGATCAAGTCTTTTTTCCCTGTGCTGTTTACCGAGAAATGAAAGGTAAAACTATGGTGCTTTTTCTTAAAACGGAAATTGAGGAGTTTCTGTCCCAGATGGCCGGTGTAAAAAATGCTGTCCGCCCCGTTGTTCAGGATGGCTTTTGACAGAAAAACCTGGGCTGCGGAGGTGTCCTCCATATATCGGGCGGGGTCAAAAAACAGAAAGCCTTTTTCAGTGGGGAAAATCACATTGTTTTTGTCTATAGTAAGCACCGATTCAAATCCCCCCGGCAGGACGCCGGTTATATCGTCGATCGGATAAACCGAATAAGAAGGGATAAAGGTTTTTTCAGGTACCAGCAGATAGGACCCGCTAGCATTTCCATACCAGATATTCTTGTAGTCGTCCTGGATCAGGAACAGGATACCGGCATCCGCACGGACGTGCGGGGCCAATTCCAGGTAGGGTTCCGATTTATGGGTTATTGGGTTGTATTGGTAAAAGTGTTCCTGATCGCAAAGCAGGATGCGCTGATTAATATCAAAGAACAGATATCTCAGGGTTTTATTCATTTCGTTTTGGTGGGAATACTTTCTGGGCTCCAAATCCGGATCGAAAACATCTTCCCTGAGAATCAGGAACACTCCCCGGTAGGGGTGGTCAATCCAGACATTTTTGGCGGCATCCAGGGAGATAATACGCGAACTTTCGACGAAATTTCTGGTGATATGCTTTTGCGCCCAAAGGGTTCCTTTTTTTTCGAAAAGGATTAGTCCTTTATAATAGCCTGCCAGTGCGTGCTGTTCGTCGATGGCAACAAATTTCCAGACGCCCATTAAATCGGAAATTTTGATGCAGGAGGCGCCTTCGATTTGAAACGCGCCATTGTGGTGCCCCATGAGCAGCTGTTGACCGATCTGGTTGAGGCCCCAAACCTGGCCGCGGGCATTGGGAATTTCCTCTGCTTTATTTTTTTCTTCGAGGAAATAATGTTTCTTCCAGGGGATGGTATACAAGCCTCCGTTGGTGCCAAAATAAAGGTTGTCTTTAAACAGAGCGACGGCGCTACCCGCTCCTTCCAGTTCGCCATCCGGGAAATAGGCCCGGAAAGGGGAGCTCAACCCGACCAGGTCCAGGCCGTTGTCCAATCCGAGCCAGATATTGCCGTCGTGGTCGCCTGCGATGCTGAGAACGGTGTTGTTTTGAAGGCCGTTTTTCTTGTTGAGGTGCTGCTCAATGCGTTTTTGCTGGTCGATTATGACCATGCCGTTGAAAGAGGTTCCGATGAGTACGCGGCCATCCGGCATCAAGGCGGAACAGTAGATGATGTTCTTCCGCAGGAATTCGTCGTTATTGGTCTTCCAGGTTTCGAATCCATTAGCTGTTTCCAGGAAGATCCCGTTGTTGATGGTCGTGATCAGGATAGAACCATCCTGGAGGTTCAGCACCCCGGATATCCGGCCTTTATCAAAAACGGCATTTTTATTTCTAGGTTTAAAGGCGCCCTGGTCAAAATAGTAGAGCTGGTTTGTTCCGTCCTGAACGACGATTTGGTTCCCCCACTTGCCGATGCAATTGAGCGGACGGCCTTTTCCGAAGAGATTAAATACCTTCTGGCCGTCATAGCGGAACACTTGGTTGTCGGTCCGAAAGAAAACACCCTCATTCGTCACCAGGATATCCCAGACGTCTTCAATAGAGGAGTTGTTTTCCTGGATGAGCGGAAGCAGGGAGTGGTAGCGCAAGGCGCCGTTTGGGCTAGGGCTAAAAAAACCGAACTCGCCCTGGCCGCCTACGAAGATCCTTCCTCGAGGGTCAACGGCGACGGAGCGGACGATGGTCCCGTTGGGAAGTGGATGCAATTCCCAGTTATATCCATCAAAAACGAGTAGTCCCGAGTTATTGGCAAAAAATGTGTATCCAAAGGAATCTTCGGCAATATCCCAGGTTTGAGCGCCTGATCGAATTTCCTTTTTAAAGAAATTCATCACGGGCGGATCCCCAGGTTGGTTGGCTGCCCGGACATTCCTGGCGGATAAAGAGGGCCTAAAAAAAGCATGATGGCAAACTTGCAGAGGAGGACCTTTGCGAATGGCCCAAGGTATGGCACGAGACTCGCCGGTTGAATGCGCGGAATAAGTATTCGCTTCGGAAGAATTTGCCATTTATCGTACATATGTAGTACTTCTTTGTTCGAAAAGTAGTAGTAATGACGTAGTGAATTTACGTGTTTTCTATTAATTCCTTCCAATCTTTGTAAAGTGTGGCATTCAGAATATTATTGGGCCACTTCTATCATAATCCAAAAATTACGCGACTAATGTGCGATTTTTTTTCTGTTTTGCCGGAATTTTCATCACCGGTTTGTAGAATTTAAATCACCCCTATGGCAGGCTTTTGTAATGGCAGCGTAGGGTGTGTCGTGGTATTTCCTGGTGTTCACTATTTAACTAAATAAACCATTCACCACATGTTTAAGGAACTGACAAAAAACTTGCTTGTGTTGGCATTGGTGTTGGTGGCTTCATTTACCTACGCCCAGCGTACGGTAAGTGGAACTGTAACCGACTCAAAAACCAATGAATCTTTGATCGGAGCCAATGTGCTCGTGAAAGGATCTACTGAAGGGACTGTTACCGATTTGGATGGAAAGTATTCTTTGGCCATTCCTGCAGGACCTGTTACGCTCGTTTTTTCGTACACCGGCTTTGAAGACAAGGAAGTCGAAGTGGGCGCCAGCGATATCGTTGACGTGGCCATGACGGAAGGGCTTGTTCTGGACGAGGTGGTCGTCGTAGGGTACGGCATCCAGAAAAAGAGTGTCGTCACCGGGGCGATTTCAAGCGTGAAGAGCCGGGATCTGGAAAAGGTACCCAACGGCCGGGTGGAGCAGTCGCTCCAGGGCCGGGTAGCCGGGGTAACCATCGCGCAGAACTCGGGACAGCCGGGATCGTCCTCTACCATCCGGGTAAGGGGCGTTACGACCTTCGGCGGCGGCAATAACCCGCTATGGGTGATTGACGGCGTCGTCGTGGATGCAGGGGCTATTGGCTACTTGAACCAGAGCGACATCGAGTCTATCGAAGTGCTCAAAGATGCGGCTTCCTCCGCGATTTACGGTACCCGGGCTGCTACCGGCGTTATCCTCGTGACGACGAAAAAAGGAAAAGCAGGCCAGCTGAACGTGAATTACAACGGATTTATCGGCTCTTCGTCTCCAGCAAAGGTGCTCCAATTGCTCAATGCTTCTCAGTACGCTGCCCTGTTGAACGAACGCTCGATTGCGGGCGGAGGCAGCCCGATTTTCCCTAGCGTCAACCTCGGTACAGGCACCGACTGGCAGAAAGAAATTTTCAACAAAAGTGCGTTCCGGCACAACAACGAACTGAGCCTGAGCGGCGGAAACGACAAGTCTACCTTCTATGTTTCCTTTGGTATTCAGGAACAGGAAGGGATCGTCGCCTCGGAAATTTCGAACTACGACAAGCAGAACTTCCGGATCAACTCCACCCACAAAATCTCGAAGGTTTTCACCTTCGGACAGACGCTGGGGTACACCCACCAGAAGTCTATCGGGATCGGCGGGATGGATGAGTACGGCGGCGTACTGAGTTCGGCGATCAACCTCGACCCAATCACTCCGGTCGTGGTTACCGACCCTGCCCTTGCCAATGCAGCGCCTTATAGCGTTAACCCGGTCATCCGCAACGAGGCAGGGCAACCTTACGGAATTTCGTCTTTGGTGGGCCAGGAAATGCGCAACCCTCTGGCCTATATGGAAACCCGCAAAGGGGCATTCGATTGGTCTGATGACTTTGTCGGCAACGCGTACCTGGAAGCGGCAATCACTAAAAACCTGACCTTCCGCACTACGGGAGGCGGCAAGAAAGCCTTTTGGGGCGGACAGGGGTTCACGCCGGTATTTTACCTGAGCGCTACCAGCCGCACGTCTCAAAACAGCTACTACAAATCCGAAAACACCGTATTCAACTGGAACGTGGAAAACACGCTGACTTTCTCGCAGAACTTTGGCGATCATAGCGTCAACCTCCTTCTTGGCCAGGCGGCTTATATGGAAAACAACGGCGGCGGGAGTAGCACCACGATGTTCAACCTGCCGGTCAATGGCTACGAGGACGCGTCGTTCAACTTCGATATTCCTCAATCCAGCCGTTCTACTGGCTCCTACGACATGGTGCGGCATAAAGTCACCTCCTTGTTCTCGCGCTTGAACTACAACTACAAAGAAAAATACCTGCTGACAGGGATTATTCGCAGGGATGGTTCTTCCCGGTTTGGTACCAACAACAAATACGGGGTGTTCCCGTCGGTTTCTTTGGGTTGGGTGGTTACCAACGAGGATTTCTGGATGCCAAACGACATCGTCACCTTGCTCAAAATCCGCGGCGGTTACGGCGTGGTAGGGAACGACGCCATCCGCGATTTCGGGTATTTGTCTACCGTAGCGGGCGGCTTCAACTACACCGTTGGAAACTCGGGGATCATCACGACCGGATATTCCCCCACCTCGCTGGATAACCCCGACCTGAAGTGGGAAGAAACCGCTCAGACCAATATCGGGTTCGAAGCCGAGTTTTTCAACTCGTTGACACTGAACTTCGACTACTACAACAAAACCACCTCAGGGATTCTTCGCCCAGTTACTATCCCCGGGTACGTCGGGGTGTCGTCATCTCCTGTAGCCAACGTAGCCGACATGGAAAACACCGGGCTCGAGCTGGAGCTTGGGTATAACAAGCGATTTGGCGCGGTGAACTTTTCAGCAAACGCCAACTTCGCCTATTTGAAAAATAACGTCACCTATGTCGCTTCCGACGCCGACTTTATCACCGGCGACGCGTCCTTCCAGTCGATGGGCGTGGTGACCAGGACGCAGGTTGGGCAGTCTTACAACTCTTTCTATGGCTTCCAGACCGACGGCATTTTCCAGAATGAAGCGGAGATCCAGGCATACAAGAATGCTTCGGAAGGATTGATCCAGCCGAATGCCCGCCCCGGCGACTTCCGCTGGGTGGATACCGATGGCGATGGTACGATCACCAATGATGACAAAACCATCCTTGGCACGAACCTGCCCAAGTATACCTTTGGCCTGACGATCAACCTCCAGTACAAGGGATTTGATTTTATGGCGTTTGCGCAGGGCGCTGCCGGCAATCAGATCTTCCAGGGCTTGCGCCGTCTGGATATCGGAAATGGCAACTACCAGACGATTGCGCTGAGCCGCTGGACGGGCGAGGGAACATCCAACACCTACCCGCGTCTGGTGAGCAATGATCCCAACGGGAACTTCAGCAACATGTCGGACTTCTATCTGGAAGATGGAGACTACGCCCGCATCAAGCTGGTACAGCTTGGGTATACGCTTCCCGGCAGGTATCTGAGAGTCATTTCTTCTTCTGCCAAGCTTCGGTTATACGTCAATGCCGAGAACCTGTTCACGTTGACCAACTACACCGGATACGATCCGGAGATCGGCGGCGGCGTATTCGGTATCGACAAAGGGTTTTACCCGCAGGCACGCGCCTTCTTGTTTGGCGCACAAGTTCAATTTTAACCAAAAAACAGACCAATAATGAAATTCAATAAAATCAAGATAGCTCTCCTTGCGCTCATGGCCGCCCCGTTGTCCTGCACCCAGGATTTTATCGAGGTGGAGCCCAAGGGCCAGTTTTTGTCTGAAAACTATTATGCCGACAAAGACCAGGCGTTTTCCGCGCTCGTTGGCGTGTACGACGTATTGCGCAAAAACACCGGTGGTTTTGAAAACATGGTTTCCATGATGAATGCCGGGTCCGACGACCAGGTAGCCGGCGGCGGCGGCGCTTCAGATGGTGCAGGTATTCAAGGCTTTTCCAACTTTACCATCAATTCGACTATCATGCCGGTCAGCTTCTGGAACGATTACTACCAGGGGATCTTTCGAGCCAACACCTTGCTGTCCAAACTTCCGGATACCGAAATGGACGCTGCATTGAAATCGCGGTTTACGGCAGAAACCAAAGTCCTTCGCGCTTTTTACTATTTCAACCTCGTCAATCTGTTCCGCAATGTCCCGCTGGTACTGGAGCCGCTGACAACAGCCAATATGTACCAGGTGACCCAGGCCAAACCGGAGGAGATTTTTGCGCAAATCGAAAAGGACCTTACCGAGGCGATTGCCGCCCTGCCGCCTACCGTGCCTCTGGCTACCGAAGCAGGCCGCCTGACGAAAGGCGCCGCCCAGGCCATTTTGGGCAAGGTGTATCTGTTTCAGAAGAAAAACGCCCAGGCAGCCGCTCAATTTGCCGAAGTAAACGGCACGCCTGGCGGAACGAGCCAATATGGATTCCGGCTGCTGACCAAATTCAGCGACCTGTGGGCGACCTCCAACAAGTTCAATTCCGAATTTATTCTGGAGTGCAGCCATAGCGCATTAGGCAACTCCGACTGGGGTTGGTGGGGCAGTTCTGCGGATGAGGGCAATACCCTCAACGTCATGGTGGGCCCGCGGAGCTATTCCCGCTCGGCTGGTTCTACTGCCGACGACCTTCCCAGCGGCTGGAGCTTTAACGTCTTCACCCAGGACTTTTTCGATTTCATGAAGAACGATCCCCGGTTTGGCGCTACCGTATATGACCTCAAAGCGCTGAAAGCCGCCGGGCAAGCCGATTATATCCCTGGGTACCAGGATTCCGGATATTTCCTGAACAAGTTCCTGCCCCGCCAGTCGGACGTACGCACCGGCGGCGGCGCTCTGGAACTCAACTACCGGCAAAACTCGCCCATCATCCGCCTGGCGGATACGTATTTGATGGAAGCTGAAGCGCTCGGAGCACAAGGCGCCCGGGCTCAGGCCTTGCTGGATGCCGTCAGGGCACGGGTAGGATTGCCATCGGTTCCGGTTTCCTTGCAGGCAATTAAAGACGAAAGAAGGCGGGAACTGGCTGGCGAAGGCCACCGTTTCCTGGATTTGGTACGCTGGGGCGACGCAGCTGCCAAGCTGGCAAGCAGAGGCTTTAAAGCCAACAAGAACGAAATTTTCCCTATTCCGGATCGGGAACTGGACGGAACGCTTCTGGTGCAAAACCCAGGTTATTGATCAACATTTAAATTGATGAAAATGAAACTATTCAGATATCTTCTTGGCGCTTTCGCCCTTATGTCCCTGGCCATGGGCTGCTCTGAACTGGGCGGAATCGACGACGATACCTCCTTCCTGAGCACGGCCGCTTCGGGGAATTTTTCCAAGGTCTTCGACATCAGCAACGACAACTCCGGAGATGTGAAAATCACGCCTCTGGGAGATGGGTTCTCTTCCGCTACCATTAACTTCGGCCATGGTACCGGTGCTTCCGCTTCGGCGGTGGTATCGCCCGGCGCCAGCGCCAAGCATGCTTACCCGGAAGGCAACTATACGGTAACCATTGATTACTACGACATCGCCGGCAACAAAACGACGGCTTCTTATCCCCTCACGGTAACCTACCGCGCGCCGGAAGACTTGAAAGTCACGATTTCCGGTGAAGTCAAGGTAAAAGCGGAAGCGAAGTATGCCAAATCCTTTCTGGTGTACTACGGCGATAAAGCCAACGAAGTGGGCACTCCCTTAGCGATTGGCCAGGAATTGCCGGCACATAGCTATCCCGCAACCGGGGGCCCGTTTACGTTGAAAGTGGAAGCGCTAAGCGGCGGAGCAGCTAAAGCCACGTACACCAAGGCCCTGTTTGGTTTCCCGATCGACTATGAGCATGCTTCAGTCGATTATTTCTTCGGTACGTTTGGAGACGGGCAGAAGTTTGAAAAAGTGGACAACCCCAACCCTTCCGGCCTGAACACCAGCGCAAAAGTGGGTAAGTTTATCCGCGGTCATCAGGGGTGGAGCGGTACCTACAGCCCGATGAACATTCCGATCAATTTTGCGCACGGCAACAAAATCAAGGTGTTGGGCTACAACCCCGATCCAGCGCTCATTGGTAAAACCCTGAACGTGGAATTGGAGTGGTCGATCGACGGCCCCGGAAACGGCGTTGGCGTATTGAAAGTTCCGTTCACCAAATCCGGCGAATGGGAAGAACTGGTTTTTGATTTCAGTACGATCGCTGCCATTCCTCCTACCACCAAATTCACGCAGCTGGTACTGCGGTTCAACGACACGGCTGACGGCGCGGGCGCCGTGGTATATGTAGACAATTTCCGTTTGACCAATTAAAAAAAACAAGATGAGAAATCATATGTTCAGACTTATCTTTTTCGCCGGCGCCCTGCTGGCCTTTAGCGGCTGCGAGCAGGAGGAGTATTCCCTCGGCGACCTGACGCCGCCTTCCAATATTGAGATTACCGCCCAAATTGTTGGCGTATCTACCGCTACGCCCAACGGGGACGGTTCCGGCGACGTCAACTTTACCATCAAAGCAACGGGAGCGCTGGCGTATAAAATCGATTTTGATGCCTCTGACGGGATTAGCCTCGTTCACCTTACAACCGGCAAAGCTTCCCGCAAATACACCAAACTGGGCACCAACAAGTACACGGTGACCGCAGTGGTGTATGGCAAAGGAGGTACTTCTTCAACAGCCACCAAGGAAATTACCGTACAAAGTAATTTCACTCCCGACGCATCCATTATCAATAACCTGACGGGAGGAACTTCCAAAACCTGGATCGTGGATAAAACCGTTGCCGGGCACTTTGGCGTAGGCCCATGGGAAGACGGCACTCCAAGCCCTATTTGGTGGGCGGCAGGCGTAAATGAAAAAGTGGCTTGCTGCAACTGCTTCTATACGACTACATTTACCTTCGCGAAAACCGCTTCCGGGTATTCGCTTACTGTCGTTTCTCCCGACGGCGTCTTTACCAAAACCGGCGCCCTCGCCGGCGGTCTTCCGGGCGTTCCCGATGGAGGCGACGAAGGGTGTTATCCCTATGCAGGGGGTACGGGCGCCTTCAGCTTTGTGCCTTCGAGTACCGGGGTTTCCCCCTCGGCGCCCTCGACCAAGACGGCTATCCAGCTTTCCGGCGTAAATACCTATATTGGGTATGGCTCGCTCCAAAAGGAACTGGAGATTATGGTCTTGAGTTCAGACTACATGTATCTGAGAGCGCAGGGCACGGAAACGGGCAATGCATGGTATTTGAAAATGGTTCCGAAATAAAACATGTTTCTTGGGTTAGACCGGCACAAGCCGGTCTAACCTGTTTTTTAGGGAATTGGTATCGTTTGCGATAACTTAGATCATCATGCGGTTCAAACCAAAAATGTTTTCCGGCCTTGCTTTGGTATTTCTTGCTTTTTCTCCTATAATGTCGTGCAGCGATTCGGGGGGAGGAAACGGGACGCCAACCGACGAAGTGCTTCCTGTGCTGAGCGTTTTAGACGCTACTACCGCAAGGGGAAAAACGGCGAGTTCCCTCCGCTTTTATGTGTCAATCGACAAGGCCTGGCCCAAACCTGTTTCGGTGAACTACACTCTTGTGAACGGCAGCGCCATTTCCCCCAGGGATTTTGCTACCCAAACCGGGACAGCTACCATCCCTGCAAATCAACTTTCTACAAATATCGAAGTGACGATTCAGGGCGACGAGGCCGATCTGCGCCAGCCAAACCTGGAGTTTACGGTATCGCTTTCGAATCCGAACCAGTGCACGCTGGCAAAGACCTCCGCTAAAGGTTTTATCCTGACGGAGGATGGAACGAATCTGGCCACGGACACCGCAGGGTACCGAACCCCTACATCGTATCCCGGATACGCATTGGCCTGGAGCGACGAGTTTTCGGGCAACAGCCTGGATTTGAACGTGTGGACCCCCGAGATCGGAAATGGTACCGGAGGCTGGGGCAACAATGAACTGGAGTACTACACGAACAGCACGAAAAACGTTTTTCTGTCGAACGGCAACCTCATCATCGAGGCCCGAAAAGAGGCTATTGGCGGATTCAATTACTCTTCGGCACGTCTGATTACCCGGGCTAAGAAGGAATTTACGTTCGGGCGTATTGACATCCGGGCTAAACTGCCCGTTGCCAAAGGGCTATGGCCCGCACTCTGGATGCTCGGCTCCAACTTCGCCTCCGCCGGATGGCCAGCCTGCGGCGAAATCGATATCATGGAGCTGGTGGGGTCGAGCCCCAACCGGGTTACCGGCTCGGTGCACTGGAAATCGGTAGGGAGCATCACTTCTCCTAAAAACAATAACATTACCTTGCCTTCGGGCGATTTTTCCCAAAAATTCCATGTATTTAGTCTGATTTGGGAAAAGGACAAGCTGCGCTTTTACATGGATGACAATTTGTATTTCACTTTTGTCAAAGAAGATCTCGGCGCTGCCAACTATCCGTTCAACGATCCGTTTTTCTTCATTTTCAACGTGGCGGTTGGCGGCAATTGGCCGGGGCCGCCCGATGACAATACCCCTTTTCCCCAGCGCATGTTTGTGGATTATGTAAGGGTTTTTCAGTGATTTTTGTGAGCGCCAGGTTCCTGGCTGCCCAAATTGGTATTCTATTATCCAAATGAAGGCTTTCAACTCTCATCCCATGACGCCATACGTGTTCATCGCTTTGATGCTTCTGGGCAGTTGTACCAAAAACGCCCAGGACGACGACACTCCTGGAGGATCGACCAATAACCTGACCAACGAAGTGGACGTATGGTTCACCAGCGGCGACCAAACCCGGCTTTTGCAAAAACAAACAACTATTCTGGCATTTACAACGACGCCGAACACGTATCCTAACCTGGATATCGACGCCACGAGCACGTTCCAGAAGATCGACGGGTTCGGGTATTCCCTCACCGGGGGCAGCGCCGCCGTGATCAACCAGATGTCGAGTAGCCAGCAGGAAAATCTCCTGCACGAACTCTTCGGTTGTACAGGAGAAAGCCTTTGTGTGTCCTACCTCCGGATCAGCATTGGCGCTTCCGATCTCGACGACCGGGTGTTCAGTTACAACGACATCCCCGAAGGAACGGAAGATCTTACCCTTGGCAAATTCAGCCTCTCAAGGGATACGGTCAGCCTGATTCCTGTGCTCAAAGCCATCCTGAAAATCAATCCCGACATCAAGCTGATGGGCTCCCCCTGGAGCGCACCGGTGTGGATGAAAAGCAACAAAAACTCTATCGGGGGCGAACTACTTCCGAAATACTACCCGGTGTACGCCCAGTACTTCGTGAAATATATTACGGAAATGAAAGCACACGGCATCGTCCTGGATGCCGTTACCGTGCAAAATGAGCCCCAACACGGAGGCAACAACCCGAGCATGGTCATGAGCGCTGCCCAACAAGCGGATTTCGTCAAAAATCACCTGGGGCCAGCTTTTCAAAAGGCCGGGTTAACGACCAAAATCGTTATCTGGGACCACAACTGCGACAACCCCGACTACCCTATTTCCATCCTGAACGACCCGGCCGCCAAACCCTTTATCGATGGCTCCGCTTTCCACCTGTACAACGGACAGATCAGCGCGTTGAGCAAGGTTCAGGCTGCTCACCCCGACAAAAACCTGTACTTCACCGAGCAATGGACGGGTTCCAACGGCTCTTTTGACGGCGACCTGAAATGGCACATCGAGAACGTGATCATCGGGAGTACGCGAAACTGGAGTAAGGTAGCCCTGGAATGGAATCTGGCCAACGACCCTGGCTACGGGCCGCATACGCCCGGCGGGTGCACGCAGTGCAAAGGCGCCGTAACGATCGGAGGCGATGTGGTCACCAGAAATGTAGGTTACTATATTGTGGCGCAAGCCTCCAGGTTTATTCCTGCCGGCTCCATTCGGATCAGCAGCTCCGTGCCTTCCAACCTGCCCAATGTGGCGTTTGTAACGCCTCAGGGCAAAAAAGTACTCCTGGTCCTCAACCCAACCAGTCAGTCGGAAATATTCAACATCCACGACAATGGGAAGAAAGCCCTTACCTCGCTCCCTCCCAATACAGCGGGTACGTTTGTGTGGTAAGGGGCGAAAAGCGTGGGGCGAAAGGCTTAAGGAGCACGGCGTTGTGCATTGGGTTCTACCGGAGGATTTCCAGGCAATTCCCGTTTAACTCATACCGGCAGCCGGAGGCTTTGTCTGCGACGGTGCGTGCGCCCACGAAGTCGAGGATGGGCAGGCGTTCGGAGAGCGGAAGTCCGGTTTGAGCCTCCCACTGGCTTTCGTCGGGCACAAAGATCAGCGCAACGGCATTCCCTCCGCCAAATTCCCAATAAAACCGGATGGTGTCCGGTCCATGGCGAAAAATGATCGTTCCGCCCCTCCCTTCGGTTTCGTACTCCAGGCGGGCGTGTTGATGGTATGGGTTAGGTTCGGGCATGATGGGTCAGGTTGGTTTGGGCAAATGCGATTTAATTAATCTGGATATTCATTCGTTTGCCAAGCCCTATCTCAATGATCTTCAGTAGGGTACCGAGCTCAATATCCGATTTGTTGTTTTCGATCCGGGAGATATAGTTTTTGGTGGTGCCGCTGCGTTTGGCCAATTCCTCCTGCGTAAGGCCCGCTTGTTGCCGCGCAGTTTTGATCAGGCTGCCTATTGGGTTCTGCTGGTTCTTTTCTTCATCGGGCTCGCTTTCCTGATATAAAACTACCGGGTCGAGATCGAAGGAAATTTCAAACTCCATTCCATTGGAGAGGGTCGTTGTCTGAATGAGATTGGGCCAGCAAAGGGTTCCTGCGTTTAATTCCAACTTTTGGAATACTTGCTTTTCGAGCAGCCTGGATCGAAATGGGTCCTCTTTATAATTCCATTTTTCAAAGAGGAGGGAAAAACGAATGATCCGGTGTTCTCCGGTGTTAAATGCAACATAAACATCGAACCCATCGAGTTTATTGATTAAAAGAATCCGGGGTATTTTGGCCGATTTTCTCATTTTACTTTCCTTTGGCGCATGGATTTATCTTTGTTGAGGATGCCAATTACGGAATTCCATTTAACAAATGACTTGTAGAAGGCATTAATACAAAAGCAAAAGTCCGTGATCAGGAGATTGAAGGAACTGCATAATTGTGGCTTGTTCCTTGATTAAAAGCGCTTCAATATACAAGGTGGTCACATTCCCAGTGTTTAAACGGATGACTTTTGGGGGGAACCCTTTCAGGTGGACCAGATGAACGAAATCGGAATCCTTCGTGAGAATGTGAAGACTATAGGCTGTAGCATAGTTCCAGACGGCGTGGTCGTCTTCCTGGCCTAATCCGAGGTCCAAAACGTGGACAGTTCCAGGAAAGAGGATTTGCAGGCGTTTGGCCAATTTTGGAGATAAGTTATTATCTATGAGAAGCATAGCCTGATCGGATTATGCTACCAAACGCGTTCGTTCCGCTTCAGCTGCATAGGCAAGGCAGGCAAGGATATCTTCCCGGGTGAGAAAGGGAAAATCATCCAGAATTTCTTCCATAGTCATCCCTGCGGCCAGGTAACTCAGCACGTCGTATACCGTTATGCGCATACCGCGAATGCAAGGCTGTCCGCTTCTTTTTCCCGGCTCAATCGTGATGATCTCTCTATAATCCATATGTAGTAAGGATTAAATGATACAAATATAGCAATATTCGAGGGGCGCTGCAAGCTATACCGCTTCCTAAGTGGTTTGGGCGTTGCCAAACCGTTTATAGCGAGTATATACTTGGCAGCGAAATAGTTTGGAACTCCCGAACTATTTCGATACCGGTATAAGTGCTGAGCAGGATGTCTTTAGAGCGCTCAAAAGCCTGCAACACTGGAAATTTTTTGGTTATTATGGTCAACAATAACCTTTAAAGATAGACCCTTACCAGATTTACTGACGGGTATGTTCCAAGAAATACCAAGTAGTGCTGTCAATTCCACCTCGGTTTGAACAGAAGGATCATGAGCATGTAAAGGACATACATCAACCCGGGGATAGCCAGGATGCCAAGGACGATTTTGGCAACCAGAAGGTAGTGATGCGCCCGCAGCCAAAGGCTGCCCAGCATAATGACGGCAACCGCGCCCAGCAGAAGCAGCCAGATCCGGATGTTGAAGGACGATACGGTGCTGTCGGCCAAACCAACGAAAAAGAAGTACAGGATGACCAGGGAGATCAGGGCATCGAAACCCCATAAAATCCAGAAAAATGCATTAGCGTAGGATTAAACAGGAAAATAATCCACTTTATAAGCAATGCCATAATTTTCAGAATAATCCCATCCGACAATCTTTTCGATCAAATTCCGATTATCTCTTTCATATATTAAAATTGAAGTGTTTTCTTGTGAAACACCCAATTCGCGCGAAGAACTCTTAAGGGCTATTGAATAAACGGGCCGGTCTTTAAACCAGGATAGGTCATAATAATTAGCTCCAGGGGACCAATCAAACTCGACCTTTTCAAAGGCATTTAGTCCATACAACGGTACTTGCACCGGCTCACTCTGGGCAAAGATTTTGGAGAACCCGAAAAAGAATATTAGCAGAAGAAGCGTAAAGTAAAAAGACAAAGAGCAAAAAGGTTTCATTGAAGGAGATTTAGTTTAAGGCAATTCGAAAAATGCAGATTGGGGCCCCTCTTTTGCCAGTTAGCTAGGTTGGTATACTCCCCTCTTCAAGGCTAATTTAGGGAAGAAATCAACTTTTTTCAAATTAACTTGCTTGAGAAAGAAATTTTTATTTTCTTTGTATACTAAATATAAATTATATAAAGTATGAGTTATTCATTGTCCTTTTCCAAAGCCGTACTTGTGGTCATTTTCGTAGCCGACAAAATGCGGCAGGGGCAGTTTGAGTTTTTGTCCGCAGCCAAGATCTCAGAGGTGTTGAACATACCCAAACCCACCTTGGTAAAGATTTTGCAAAGTCTTAGCGCAGAAGGAATTATAGAAACCAAAGAGGGCAAGATGGGCGGAGTACGCCTGATGAAAGATCCCCAAAAAATCTCGGTCCTAGACATCCTGAACGCCGTAGAAAAGGGGAAATCCCTCTTTCACACCTCCTACAACATCATGGCGGAGGGGAAACGCCCCAACATCGCCCAAAAGTCCGTAACCTCCGTGTTTGACGCTGCCGAAAGGCAGTTGAAAAACGCTCTTGCCGGAAAGTCGATCGGCGATATCCTTGCAGATATGAATGGGTAATTTTTTTGTTTAGACGTAATATTCTAAATATTGACTATGTATGATTTTTAGCGACTTCTTCTCCTATGTCCAAGAAACCCGATGGTACCGGGAGTTTCTAAATCCGGTGGTTGATGAAATCCCCGCCCATAGCAGCGTCCTGGATATCGGCGCCGGCACGGGTAAGCTCCTTCAAATCTTAAGCCTGGAAAAAGAGGTGCAATGCACCGGCACAGACACCGACCCCGGCATGCTTCAAAGGGCTCGAAGAAAGCTGGGGCAAGTACCTGCCCAACTTATACCAACCGAAGCAGGAGGCGCCTTGCCTTTTGAAGACGGCCGGTTCGATGTTGTATCCATTTGCAACGTCCTTTTTTTGTTACCTGAAAATGGAGTGCTGCAGATACTCAGCGAAGCGCGCCGGGTGGTGAGAAACGGCGGAAAAATAGTTATTCTCCACCCCTCTGGGAGGACAACTCCACGCGACTTGAACCGAAAATTTCCGTTTCTACTGAACCCAACGGCGGCCATGTGGTACTTCGCCACTAGAAATCAAGCCAGGTTTTGGTGTCGCGATAACCCCCTTGCAAGGTTCTGCTCCGAACACCAGCTGAAGTACGGCCGAAATACCGTTTTTGAAGGCTATGCGTTACTGGAAGTCATCCAATAATTTTTTTGGTTTTAAATAAATAAAATAAATATCACGTATAAATTTTTAAACATGCAAACTACAAAAACTATTGCTTTCTTCGCTTTCTTTGCCTTTTTCGCAGCCGGAACCGGAACCGCTCAGGAATCGCCAAACCGGACGAAATGGTCTTTGGAAATCGATCCCGCTACTTTCGTCTGGGGAGGATTCTCGGCGCACCTTCGGATTCAGCCGAAAAATGCAAAACACCTCGTATACGGCGTCGGCGTGTACGCCATGAACATGCCTGATTTATTGGTTGGTTTTGACAAAAACAACAAAGACCAAGGTTGGAATGTGCGCATCAATCGAGGGTATGGGGTATTTGCCGAGCATCACTTCGTCGAAGTGAACCGCCGCTGGTTTGCTGGGGGGCAGGCGAGTTTACAGGAATACAAGATCGAAAGGGATGACGCCGATGGCAGCGCCAAATACACCAATGCGCTACTTATGGCTTTCGGAGGGTATGCCATCCAACCCTTTAATTTCAATTTGTACTTCAAGCCTTGGGCAGGAGTAGGATATACAGGGAAAATTTCCGGTCAAACTAAACTCGGTGATGCCGCATATCACATTGCCCCGATAACGATGTTTGCCACGTTGCACGTAGGGTATAGCTTTTAATGATAAGAATAGAGAATCCTGCAGCTTAAATGCAGGCATTACCTAATGCCGAAGTGGCTTGGGAATGTTCCCCAACGCACCCTACTGGACATTTTCGTTTTCCTGGAGCCCAGACCTTCCTGGTTTCGCAAACCAGGAAGGTCTCGTTCACTAAATGCCCAGTATGGTGTCCCAAACTACTTCGCGTCAGGTACATTCCTTAAAACGAAGAACCCGATGGCAATAGCCCAGGCAGGAGCAAGGACAAGAAACAGGTTCAACGCAATTTCAGCTAAAATAGCCAATCCAAATAGGTTTCCAAAGCCATCCAGAAGGGAAATAGCGCCTACGCAAACGGTGAACCATCCCAGAACCCGTTTTTCGGCTTTGATAAATATCCCTATCCCCACCAGCCAGACGCCGCCCACGATGGTGTCAAATAAATTCCAAAGCCCCCCGTAAACCATTTGGGAAAAGGTGTCGAACAATAATTTGATCGTCTCTTGCTGGGCGGCGGAGGCATCTGGGAATTCGATGAGAAACGAAGGCCAGGTAACAGCCAAAATAGAGGCGCCAATCCCGCCAATTAACATATACGACGTCCCGCAGAAGGACAGGAGGTTTCTCCACGGCGTTTTGCCCCGGAGCCATTCATGAAGATAAAACAGTGCCGGAAGTAAAAGCAAATAATACCCAAAAATATCTGTGATCATGCTCCATCGGAGCATTCCGATATGCACATCGGGCAGTGAAAAAATCAGAACGGGCTCTGAAAAAAAGTCAAAATTAAAATTTACGGACCCGGCTACCAGAAGATAGCTTGTGAAAGCGAGAATTCCGGATAAAATGGTGATCCAGCCAACGGTGTTTCTGTAATTACGTTCCATTTGCTTGCGATTTTTTGAAGAATAAAAACCGCTGCAATTTTAGAAAGTAGTGCCAGTTGGAATTGTATAATTCGGCCATGATGAATTTACACCATGATGTGCCCGGGTATTTTGGTATTTGACAACCGGTATTCTTTTGGCGTCATGCCGGTGAAGGACCTGAATGCTCTAATAAAATGCGATTGGTCATAATAGCCGGCCTGCAAGCCGATCTGGGTTAAAGAGCACTGCTTGTGGTGATGTAGCAGATGGAGCGAGGCAAGGTATTTGTTGTAAAGCATAAACGATTCTGGTCCCATTCCCAACCACTCCACGGCAAGCCGTCTCATGTGCCGGTCGGAGATGCCGCCTTCTTTGCAAAGACGGTGAATCGTATAATCAGCCATGTTTTTGGAAAAAAAAAGCGATTGAATCCGGTTTAAATCCCGGTTAAAATACGCCTCAGAAATTCGTTGATAAGCCCATTTCATTATTTCTGCTACCTGCTCTTCAAATACCTCTGTTCCAATTAATTTTTGATAAAGGGTCTTCAGGGATTTGCATACCACCTGGCCCTCTATCACGGTGTTGTTAAACACGCGAACCGGCTCGCCAAACAACAGCCTGAGCCCAACCGCATTCATCTGAATGCCAATCAGTCGCTGGGGGCCTTTTTTGACAAGGCTAAATGGCTTGAAATTGATGCCATTGATAAAGCAGGCGGGAAGAGGGCTTCGGATATTCAACCCTGGATTGCAATAAACTATTTCGTCCGAAAGGTTAAAAATGATCTCAACAGTTCCTTTTGGTAAAATGCATTCCTCCCTTTCATTAAAAGCGTATTCCCTCAGTTTCCAGATGCATTTGATCACATGTTTTCCAATTTCCTCAGGAGGGAAATACGCGCAGACGGCATTGGCGAGTTTTGGCGTTGGGTTGTTATCAAGGAGCAACATGGTTGAAACTTATTTTATGCTACCAGGAGTGTGGCTAAAATCTTATAAAACAAGCACCTTTTTCGACATTGCAACCCGCTTATCGCTAAGAAACACCATGTACACTCCCTTGGTTAAAGAGGAAATATCAATGGATGCCGATTGGCTCATCGACGTTTGAATAAGGGCTTTTCCCGAAACATCTGCAATGCGAACCAGGTAGTGCCCCGGTTCTTTCACCTGGATGTTTAAGGCCCCCTGGGCTGGATTCGGGAAGACACGAAACCCGGCATCATTTTCCTTCTCGTCCACGCCGGTAACCGTACCCAACTCGTATACCCGCACCCAATCGATGAATACGGAGCAAGGAAACACCGCTTCTGCTCCAACCGCTCCGCCATACGTTTGCGGACCGCCGCCTACGCCGGCGCTTAAAATGGCAAACATCTGGTGCTCGAAAGGACGCCATTCGCTGAAATGGTTGGAATACTCCGATACGCCCACACGCTTTCCTGAGAAATTTAAAACAGCCAGTTCGTCTTTTCCGTCTTTTTTAAAGGCGCTTCCGTCGTTCAGATAATGAATATGGTACACGTGGTCATCTACAAAGAACTCCATCCGGTCCTGATACCAGTCTATGCCATAGGTATGGAAACCGGCACTCCCGGCATTGAGGTCGTCGTTTGCAGGCGGGTAGCCGCCATAACCGGGTTCCGAGGGATTGGGAACGGCCTGATGGGCGTAACTATAATAGGCTGCCAGATGCCCATGGTTCCAGGATTGCCATTGGTTGTTTTCCCAGGACCAGGCAAAGTGAACGCCTCCGAGGTTGTGGTAAGGGATGGCGCCCACATATTCCATAATATCAATTTCTCCGCCCTGAGGCCACATAAGCCAGCTCCAGCCCTGGGGCAATTCACCGGGCATCATCCAAAACGCGAACCCTTGCCCGGGGTATTTCACATCCCTGGGGAAAACCCTGGCTACAATCCGGCAGCCTGGGCCCCAGGAAGCTTTTCCTGCCGTGTTGATCCTGCCGCTGGTATAGTTCCTGTCCTCATACCGTTCTTTTCGCGTGGTGATCACCAGGCAACCGTCTTCGGCGCCCGGCACGTTTCGCTGAAAATGCACATTTTCGATCCGGTTGGTGGCCCGGTCAAGCTGCCCGGTACCCCAGTCCCCGTTTACGCCGGTACCCGTTTCAAAGCTCCATTTGGTTTGATCGAGGGAGTCGTGGTTGAAGTTATCTTCCCAGATTAATTTCCCAACCTGGGCGGAAAGAGGGCAATTGGCCAACAGGAATAAAATCAAAAAGGCTATATTTTTCATGGCGCTTTTTTTGAATAAAGAGGTTTGGCCTTTTGATTTGGATTAGAAGAATCCCGAGCCCGTAA
Source organism: Haliscomenobacter sp. (assembly GCA_016713275.1). Lineage (GTDB taxonomy): Bacteria > Bacteroidota > Bacteroidia > Chitinophagales > Saprospiraceae > JADJPL01. The sequence continues at coordinate 309,982 of JADJPL010000001.1, read as the reverse complement.
ATCGGAAGATTGAATGGCGCTACTCAATGAACCCTAGTTTTTCAGTATTTCGAGAAAGGCATTCGCAGAAATGACCTCAACAGGGGGAAAAGCAACGTCTCTGAGCAGGTTAAAATGATGATCGTTCGAAACGATAAATAAGGCATTAGCCGAAATAGCGCAATCGACAAATTTATTGTCGTCAGGGTCTTTATGAATGAGATTCCAACGGAAATAAACCTCAACGAGTTCTACATTGTCCAACTGAAATAGAAGCTCGGCAAAATTTTGTGCAATTTGGCTTGTCGTTTTTCTTCCAAAAATTTCGATATACTCCTGAATAATTAGTTCCGAAACAGCCAACTCATACTTTCCGGAAAGAAGGCTGTCAAATATTGGCCTGTATTTCGAAATTTTTGGAATGGCCATCAAAAGAACATTCGTGTCGATGACCACTTTCATTGGCCCTCATACTTGGTCCGCATATGTTCTTTAGACCATTCTTCAATTTTTTCCTCCCCCCACTGGTTGGATTCAAAGAGTTGATCCATTTCTGACGTAACCTTATTTGCAAAATAGTTTCGGAGAAAGGACCTTATTTCCAATAGCTGGTCATCCGGAATGTCAAACCGAAATACCTTCAATAACTCCAGTTGCAAATTGGTCAGTTTTTTTGCCGTTTCCATGCACTACTTTTAGGCAAGTTAATCCAATTGTAAACCTTTTGCAAGGTTCTTTCAATAAGCGGGTGCAACCGCCTATCTCGATCAAAAGGGAAAGAATCGACCGACTTCGTTCCACCCAAACGCGTTTTACGCATGCTTCCAAAAACCTTTACTCCATCTGAAACGGCGACGCCGGCAACCCTTCCTTGTTGTACAAATTGGGATTATCGGGGTTGTCCGCCCAAGCGTAGCGCACGTATTTGGGGTTGGGAATTTGCTCGCTCCACACGATCACCTTGTCCCCTTCTATTTTAGCTTTGGCCCAAACGAATTTTTTATCTGCTCCGGCAATGGCGAATTCGCTCAGCTCCTCGCCGTCGTTGGAAACGAGTCCGCCGCCCACGTTCGAAAAGGAGATTATAACCTTGGCGCCTTCGATTTGGTGTTCTTTGTACAATGGGCCGGAATACACAATGTCCTCGCCGTAGGCCAGCTTCAACGCCGACAATGCCATGCGTTCGCCTACGTCCTTTTTGTTGTCGGGGTGGATGTCGTTCCATTCGCCGAGGTCGATGTTGACGGTCATAGCGGTGTTGGGTATGCTCAGCGCCTTGCGTTGCGACTCCCTCAGAGCCGCCCAGTTGCTCTCGGAGGGAAGGTAGGATACCTCCATAAAGTTGGGGAGTTGGGCATAGATAAAGGGGATATCCGGGCGTTGGAACACCTCTCTCCAGCCGTCTACCAGGGCATGCAGGTAGCTTTCGTAGAGTTCCGGACGCCCGGCATTGCTTTCCCCCTGATACCAGAGGATGCCCTTTAGTGGAAATTGGGTATAAGGCGCCACCATGGCGTTGTACAGGGAAGCAGGCTCATTTTGGGGGTTTATCCTCCTTACTCTGGGTTCATTGGCATTGGGTCTTGGCATAGCCTGGAAATTGAAGGGAGCAAACACCTCGCCCACCTTGTATTGCCAGTATCCCTTCAGGTCTACGGTGTCCTTCCCGGCGAAAATACAATACGGTTTGTCCGGCACAAAACCGCCTTTCCCTGCGGTATTGGTAACCCGCACCACGAAGATATTTTTACCACTTTTGAGTACTCCTGCGGGCACGCGATACCTTCGTTGCGGGTATTGGTAGGTCGTATTGCCTACTTTTTGGCCATTAATGTAAAGCTCGTCGGCATCGACAATCCGGCCGAGGAACACCCGAGCCTCTTTCCCTGCCATAGAGGCAGGCAGGTCGATTTCCCGGCGGTACCAAACTACGCCGTTCAAATCTTTTATTCCCTGATCCTCCCAGTAGCCGGGAATGTTGATCGCACGCCAGTCTTTGGGCAAATAATCCGCTGCATACCAGGGCTTCTCGCCGGTAAGCCCTTTGTCGGATGGCTGGGGAGGGGTTGGGTTACCAGGAGGGCGGCTACCCAACTGGCGGTTTACAAAAGCGGTGTCTTTGTTCTCGCCAAGGATTTTTACGATGTCGGGGAACTCCTTAAATCCTTCTTCGGGCGTCCAGGCTTCTATTGGCGTCCCGCCCACACTGGCGTTGATCAGGCCAATAGGGATGCGGTATTTTTCATAGATCTTTTTGGCAAAAAAATACGCTACGGCAGAGAAGGGCCGTACTTCTTCCAACACAGCTTTATCCCAGGTTCCGCCGGGCAGATCGTCTTTGGGGCCGGAGATGCTGGTGGCCGTCGGAATTTTGAAATGCCGGATTTGGGGGAAGTTGGCGGTGGCAATCTCCCCGGCATAGGCGACATCATGAATATCCATCTGGTGCACCATATTGGATTGTCCGGCGCAAAGCCATACGTCGCCGATGAGGATATCTTTCACCTCAAGGGTATTTTTGGCGCCCGAAACCCGCAGGATATAAGGGCCTCCTGCTGCCATCTCAGGCAGGATTACGCGCCAGGTACCTTCCGGGGAAGCTTTGGTTTTGTAGGTTTTTCCGTCAAAGACGACGCTAACTTTTTCATTGGGGGCTGCCCATCCCCAAACAGGGATTTGGGCTTCGCGTTGCAGAACGATGCCATCGCTGAGAAGTTTCGGGAGTTTAACTTCGGCAAAGCAGGTGGAGATGGACGTAGCCAGGATGATCCATACAAGGAATGGCTGAATGCGTTTCATGGTTGGTTAATTTGTCTGAACGAGCCTATCTGCAAATGGCCTCAAGTTATCGCTTTTCTATACCGATTCCGTTCAAAAACGGTATTTTTATGCATGGCAAATGGCGAATCCGGCACGGCATGTTTCGGTATCCGGCACCACGGGCCGGGTTCTGCGCTGGCACTAAAGCGGGCGTTGCGGGAATATGGCCCGGATTTGCTTATGGTCGAAGCGCCCCAGGAAGCGGAAGCGTTGTTCCCGCAGCTTTTGCACCCCAAGCTGGAACTTCCCGTCGCGCTGCTGATGTATGCTGTTCCCGATGCTCGAAAGGCCGCTTACCTCCCTTTCGCTGAATTTTCTCCCGAACTCCAGGCAATTCGCTATGGAATGCAGGCGGGTATTCCTGTCCGGGCGATGGATCTTCCCTTGGCCGTCCAGTTTGGCCAGGAAAGCGACTGGTCTGAAGCCCGGGGTGAATCCGGTACAGACGCGGTCTCAAAAGATCCCCTGCAGATGCTTGCCCAACTTGCAGGATACGACGATAGCGAACGGTGGTGGGACGCCACGTTTGAACAAATGGACAACCCGGCGTCCATTTTTGCCCTGGTTCTGGAAATGATGCAGGCGCTCCGTCAGGCGCATGCAGGAGCGGAAAGCCGGGAAACCCTGGTTCGCGAAGCCTGGATGCGCCTGGGGATCCGTCAGGCGCAGGAAGAAGGGTTTGAGCGCATCGCCGTCGTTTGCGGCGCCTGGCACGCTCCGGTGCTGGAAGACGTCCGCGCTTTTTCCCCGAAATCCGACCGGGCGACGATTCGCGGACTGAAAAAAGAAAAGACGAAAGCGCTTTGGATTCCCTGGAGCTACGACCGGCTGGCATTCCAGTCGGGCTACGGGGCCGGCGTGATCTCCCCTGCCTGGTATGAGTTGCTGTTTCAGCGCCGCGACGCCCTGGCCGCCCACTGGATGGTTCGTGCCGCCCGCCTGCTGCGCCAGGAACAATTGGAAACCTCGCCAGCCCAGGTTCAGGAGGCTGTACGGCTGGCGGAAACCCTGGCTGCCCTTCGCCAAAAAAATGTGCCAGGACTCGGAGAACTGGAAGATGCCTGCACGGGCGTGTTATGCCACGGACAAACGCCGCCATTGGCCCTTATCCGCGAACGGCTGGTGGTTGGAGTGAAAATGGGGAAAGTTCCTGCCGGACTGGGCGCCTCCCCTTTGCAACAGGATCTGGAACGCAGTGTCAAATCTGCCCGCCTCACCAGAGAGTACGGCTCCTCAGAAAAACTGACCAAAGTGCTGGATCTGCGGATGGCGGCAAACTGGAGAGCGAGTTGTTTGCTACACCGGCTCCGGTTGCTCGGGGCGCCCTGGGGCGAACCGGGTTCCGTTCGGGGCGAAAGCCTGGGGTCGTTTAAAGAGGTATGGAAGCTTAAATGGAAAACCGATTTCCTGATCCGCCTGATCCAGGCGGGGATCTGGGGGATAACCATTCAGGAAGCCGCCAGAAATAAAGCGCTGGACCAAATTGAAAAAACCGTTTCCTTGCCCGAAGCGCTGGAGTTGCTCGATGAGATCCTGAAGTCCGACCTTCCGGAAATAGTTCCGGAGATGATTCGCAAAATCCAGGGTTTTGCCGCTTCCACCAGCGACATGGATTTGCTGTTAGGGGCCTTCCCAGTGCTGGCACGCATACTGCGTTATGGAAGCGTGCGGAAAACCAACCTGGATGCCCTCGTTTCCCTTGTTGCCGAGGTGCTTCCCCGGATTTGCCTGGGGCTTCCGGACGCTGCCCGCAACATGGACGAGGAAACGGCCAAAGAATGGGTTCACCTGATATTGGGAGCGCACCAGGCCGTTCATTTGCTCACCGAACTTCCCGGCCGTACCGACTGGACCGAGGCGCTCGCCCGCCTTGCTCTTGACGCCGAATCCCATCCCTTGCTGGCAGGTCTTGCTACCCGGCTTTTGGTGGAGGAAGGGGTGTGGACGGCCGGTTCGGCGGCGACGGTGTTGTCGCGGGCTTTGTCCGGGGGAGAAAGGCAGGCGTTACCGAGCGCGCTGTGGTTGGAGGGGTTTACCCAAGGGAGCGCGCTGTTGCTTTTACATACGCCTTCGCTTTGGAGGATCGTAGCACAATGGGTAGACGACATCCCCGGGGAGGCATTCGGGCCGGTATTGCCTGTTCTCCGAAGGGCTTTTTCCCGATTCTCTGAGGCGGAGCGGAATATGATCTGGCAACGGGTACGGGAAGGCGAGGGCGCCTCCTCCTGGACCAAAATGAGGAGCGGATTGGAAGAAGCGCGTCTCCAACCGGTAACGCTTGCCTTGCACCGGCTGCTGGGTAACGACGCCGCAAGGTTCGAACAAACTTACTCTTCTTCGGAATCCACTTCGGAGGCAGGACCTTCCAACCAGAAATTATTGACGCCCAAACCCTGAATAATCCGCACTTTTTGGAGGTTGATCAACTCCAGCAGGGCAAGGAACGTAATGACGGCGTGGACGCGGTCCTGGCATGCTCCAAAAACGCCTTCAAAGCTCGCTCTTTGTTGTTGTTCTATCTGTAGCAGAATACGGGTTTGTTGTTCCTCAATGGTGTAATTGAACATCGCGATCTGGTGCACAGCCCTGGGCACGGGCTGCTCCAGGCGGCTCATGATCCGTTCGAAGGCGCGCAGCAACTGGAACAAAGACAGCGACTCGAGCTCGGAATCCACCAGGGCTTTGGTGGCGAGTTGCTGTAGCTCAAGCGACACATTGCCTCTGCCTTCCCGGAGCCACCGGTTCTCTTCCAGCAGCCTCATTTCCTCCAGCACGCTTTTGTAGCGCTTGTACTCCATAAGCCGCTGAACCAGTTCTTCCCTCGGGTCGATTTCCTTGCCATGCTCGTCGACCGGTTTGCGGGGCAACAGCATTTTGGCTTTGATTCGGCAAAGGGTTGCGGCGACCAAAATAAACTCGCTCGCCAGATCGATGTTCAGGCGCTCCATTTGATGGATGTAGTCCAGAAAATCATCTGTGATCTTGGCTATCGGAATGTTGTTGATGTCCAGTTCATCCCGCTCAATAAAGAAAAGCAACAGGTCGAATGGACCTTCAAATTGAGGAAGCCGGATGGTAAAGGTGTCGTTTTGAGCCATAGTGCGGCAATATTGCAGCGAAGGTACTTCGAAATCCGCAAATTTGTGAACACCTTTGCGCTAAGCGCTTATCTGTGACATGAACCAAAAACCAGGCATTCTCTTTTTGGTACCTACTCCGCTGGGAGAGGACACCCTCGCCGGGATATCGCCGGAATTGCTGGAGACCGTGTTTGCTCTCGATTATTTTATTGTGGAACGCGGAAAAACAGCCCGGCGGTTTTTGAAGGCGATTCAATTTCCCCGCCCTTTGCAGTCCCTGGAATTTCAGGAACTCAATGAACATACGCCCGACACGGCGTTGGAGGGGTTGCTGGCGCCCGTACTTGCAGGCCGGGACGCCGGGCTGATGTCGGAGGCAGGCTGCCCAGCGGTTGCCGATCCGGGAAGTCCCCTGGTGTTGCTGGCCCACCGGCTGGGAATAGAGGTCCGGCCTTTGATCGGCCCATCCTCCATCCTTCTCGCGCTTATGGCTTCCGGCTTGAACGGCCAGCGGTTCTGTTTTCAGGGATACCTGACCGCAAAGAAGACCGATCTCGGGCGTCAGATCCGGCAGTTGGAAATGCAATCGGCCAAGGAACGCCAAACCCAGATCTTTATCGAAACCCCGTACCGAAGCCAGGCAATGCTCGACATGCTGATCCAAACCCTCTCTCCGGGTACCTTACTCTCCGTGAGCGCTGCGCTGACCCTTCCGTCCCAATATATCCGGACTCAAACCGTGGCCCGGTGGAAAGCGCTCCATCCGCTGCCGGATCTGCATAAACAACCGGTTGTTTTTCTGATTTTGGCGGGATAACAGGCCCCCCAATTGGGGTTGTGCCAAAAGCCTGTTCTTGCTCCTGACCGCCAAAAGCAGAACGGTCTTTTTGATACAGCCTGAATGGCGCGTCAAAATTCTTAGTTTAGATTTTAAACTAAGCAAACCATTTTGCTATTTTTGCGTTATGTAAGTAGGTTTTATTTCATGAAACGCCAGAAAACCATACCACATGAGTGCCTTAGCCAAAGCAAAAAGCGAATTGGAGGTAAAAGGGTTTCTCGACCTCGACGTCGACCCCACCCTGGATCTGTTTGAAGCGATCCAAAGATTAAAGAAGGAAAAAAATGCTGTGATTCTGGCCCATTATTACCAGGAGCCGGATATTCAGGATATTGCGGATTTTATTGGAGACAGCCTGGGATTGTCTCAAAAAGCGGCGAAAACAGACGCGGATATCATTGTTTTCGCGGGGGTTCATTTTATGGCAGAAACGGCCAAGATGCTGTCTCCTGGGAAAAAGGTGCTTTTGCCCGACTTGAAAGCGGGTTGTTCCCTGGCGGATTCCGCTCCGGCGCCGGTGTTTCGGAAGTTCAAGGAAAAATATCCGGACCATGTGGTGGTCAGTTATGTGAACTGTACCGCAGAGATGAAAACGATGACCGACATTTGCTGTACGTCATCCAATGCAGTGCATATCATTAACAGTATCCCCAAGGACCAGCCCATCATTTTTGCGCCGGATAAAAACCTGGGCGCCTATTTGCAGAAAAAAACGGGCAGGGAGATGGTCCTTTGGAACGGGGCCTGCATGGTTCATGAAATTTTTTCTGCAGAAAAGATTGCGAAGCTCATGGCCCGCCATCCGGAAGCGTTGTTGATTGCTCATCCGGAATGCGAGGCCCATATCCTGGAAAAAGCGGCGTTTATAGGGTCCACTACCGGCTTGTTGAATTTTACCATCAACAGCGAAGCCCGGGAATTTATCGTGGCTACCGAATCGGGGATTATCCATCAAATGGAAAAAGCGTCTCCGGAAAGGTGTTTATTCCCGCGCCTCCGGACAACACCTGCGCCTGCAACGAATGCCCGTACATGCGCCTCAACACCCTGGAGAAGCTCTACCTTTGCCTGCAATATGAAGCCCCGGAGATCATCCTGCCGGAATGGATTATTCAGGAGGGCCGGGTTTGTATTGACCGGATGCTGGAGATTTCCGCGAATGCTGGTTTGGTCTCCAAAGATTAAAGGGTTTTTCCCTCCATATACCAACGCTTGTACTTTTTCCGTTAATGGGGGAAGTGGTCAATTTATTAGAAACGTGAATACTGTGAAAAAACTAGCGTTGGGATTGTTTTTGCTGGCTGCCTGTAGTTTGCATGGACAGCGGGGATGGGAAGCAGGCGCTTGGGGAGGTGTATCTTACTACTTTGGCGATCTGAATACCAATTATTATCTCGGTATGCCGAACCTTGCCGCCGGGGTAATGGGGCGGTTCAATTTCAATGAGCGGGTCTGTTTTAAGATGGGCGCATCCTTTGGCCGTATCGAAGCCAGCGACGCGGTATCCAAAAATATTTACGAACAGGCGAGAAATTTGAGCTTTCGTTCCCAAATCATTGAGGGTTCGGCGGAATTTGAGTTTAACTTCCTGCCGTATATTCACGGGAGCCGCGATGCTTTTTTTACCCCGTACCTTTTTGCCGGCATCGCCATTTTCTCTTTTAACCCTGAGGCGGAGTATCAGGGCCGCTGGGTTGAATTGCGGCCCCTGGGCACCGAAGGGCAGTTTAAAGGGGAGGAATATTTCGCCGTCCAACCCGCGTTGTCTTACGGCGGCGGATTTAAATTTGACCTGAACGCTGCCTGGAGTGTGAATCTGGAGATCAGCGCCCGCAATGCCTCAACGGATTACCTCGACGATGTCAGTACGGTTTATCCGGACAAACGGGATCTCGGGCGGGCACGAGGGGACCTGGCGGTGGCGTTGTCCGACCGGTCTATCGACGTTCCCGGGGTTAACGACAGCCAGTTGGGCCAAGCTGGAACCCAGCGGGGAAACAGCAAAAACAAGGATATGTACGTATTCGCGAAAGTGGGCATCGTCCGGTATTTCGGCTCGCTTCGATGCCCGTCGGCCGGCGGAAGCCGAAGGTAGCAAGGCAAAAACAGGGCGGCGCCAGGCACGCCGCAGAACCCGCCAGGCGCTGCGGTTGTTATTAATAGCATCCTGGCTGTTGCCAATCCTGCTCTATTTGCAAGATTTCTGCTATTTTTGTGCGCTGCCAGGTTAAAAACCAAATAAAAGCCCACTAAAATATGCCGATTTTTGGAGCGCTGATCAAACGCAACGCCACCCTGGGTGGCAGACTCGAAAGCCGGATCCTCCAGGCGAAGCCCTATCAGCACCAGCTGAATACCTTTAAACGATTGATTCGAAGGGCTTCTATTACTTCTTTCGGCCAATACTACGATTTCAAGGACATCCTGCGCGATGAAGATCCTATTCGCGCCTTTCAGGAAAAAGTCCCTCTGTTTGACTACAACACCATGCACGACCGCTGGTGGCACATGTCGCTGAACGATGTGGAAAACGTGGCGTGGCGTGGCCGGATCAAATATTTCGCCCTGAGTTCAGGAACTTCCGGCGCCCCGAGCAAACACATCCCTGTCAGCGAAGACATGCAGCGGGCGATGCGCCGGGCAGGGCTGAAAATGTTCTTTGCCTTGTCGCGCTTCCCAATTGATCCACAACTCTACACCAAAGGCATGATGATGCTCGGAGGATCGACCGATCTGATCGACCAAGGCGATCATTATCTCGGCGATCTCAGCGGGATCAACGCGAGCAAACCGCCTATCTGGCTCAGGCCCTATTACAAACCGGGCGTTAAGATTGCCCGGATCAGGAGTTACGAAGAGCGGATCTCCGAGATTGTCAAAAAAGCGCCGGAATGGGATGTTGGTTTCCTTGCAGGTATCCCTTCCTGGTTGCAACTGATGATGGAGCGGATTATTGCGCATTATCAGCTGGAAACCATCCACGATATTTGGCCAAACCTCACCGTCTGCGTACATGGGGGGGTGCATTTTGAACCCTACCGCAAAGGATTCGAAAAACTGACGGCCAAGCCGCTGGTCTATCTGGATTCCTACCTGGCCTCTGAAGGCTTTATCGCTTTCCAGGCCCGGCCCCAGACCCGCTCCATGAAAATGCTCCTTCACGATGGGATCTTCTACGAGTTTATTCCCTTCACCAGCGAACATTTCGACGAAGAGGGCAACCTGATTGGGAATCCCAAAACGGTGACGATTGCCGATGTGAAAGAAGGGATTGATTATGCGTTGGTACTAAGTACCTGCTCCGGCGCCTGGCGCTACCTGATCGGAGATACCGTGCGGTTTACCGATGTGCCCCGGTCGGAAATCATTATCAGCGGGCGCACCAAGCACTACCTCAGTATTTGTGGAGAGCACTTGTCAATCGACAACATGAACCAGGGGATCCAGCATGTGGAGGAAGTACTCAACGTTAGTATCCCGGAATTTACGGTTTCTGCCATCCGCTCGGGGTCTTTCTTTGCGCATAAATGGTACATTGGGGCCGACCCGTTGGTCGAGCCTGCCCGGATTATCCCGCTTTTGGATCAGCGCCTCAAGGAAGTCAACGACGACTATGGAATTGAACGAGCCTCTGTGCTGAAAGATATTGAGGTGGAGGTGATTCCCGTTTCCCTTTTCTACAAGTGGCATGAATTGCATGGCAAAATGGGGGGACAAAACAAATTCCCCAGGGTTATGCGCCACGAGGCGTTCCGGGAGTGGGAGGCTTTTGTGCAAGCGAATCGCTCCAAATAAGGAGTTAAGAGCAGGAATACCATGGCGCTATTCATTGATGGCATCAAAATTGGGTTAGTTCTTTGCCTGATGGTGGGGCCATTATTTTTTACCCTGGTGCAGACGGGGGTCGAGGAAGGGCTTCGGGCAGGGACTATGGTTGGCCTTGGGATTTGGATGAGCGACCTCCTTTATATCTTTGCCGTGTATGGCGGCATGTCGTATTTATCCCAATTCACCGCCCGCGACCATTTCAGCACGACGGTCGGTATTGCCGGGAGCGCCGTGCTGACGTTGTTTGGCCTGGTTGCGTTGATGACGGTCCCTAAGAACCTCTATGTACAGGATGATGCGCTGGCGTTGCGCGCCCATCCGCCTACTTCTTACCTCTCGCTATGGCTCAAAGGGTTTTTGATCAATACAATCAACCCCTTTACGATTTTTTTCTGGATGGGGTTAATGAGTACGGTCATCGTACGGGATGATCTGAGCCGCTCCGATGCGCTGCTCTTCTTTGGAGGTATAATGGGCATGGTTGTTTCCGGGGATTTTCTCAAAGTATTTATGGCCAAACGGATCCGGGCGGTGTTGCGGCCGGTCCATTTGCTGTGGCTGCGAAAAGTGTCAGGGGCGGCTTTGATCGTTTTTGGTATCGCCCTGCTGCTTCGGGTATTGCTTTAGCCGGTATTTCCCATTCGTCTTTTGAGGCAGTCCAAATCCTCAGGCAGGCTGAAGTTCCCATTGTTTCACCCGTGAGTTCATGATGCGGAACCACAGAGGCGGGATCAGCGCAAGGATGATGGAGGTAGGATAACCAAAAGGGAGTTGGGGGCTTTCTTCAAAATGCCGGAGCACCTGGTATTTTCGGGTGGCTTTGTAGTGGTGGTCCGAATGCCGGGTCAGTTCGTAGAGGAAAATCCTGCCGACCTCGTGGTCCGAGTTCCAGGAATGCCGGGGGCTAACCGGCTCGTACTTTCCGGATGGCCCCTTTTTCCGGCGGAGCCCGTAATGTTCGATATAGTTGACGCATTCCAACATTAAAATGCCGAAAAACGCTATAGCTATGGCATAGGGTACGAGTTTCCATCCGAACCCCCACCCGATAGCCAACAGGTAAAGCACCTGAAATACCTGGAAGCGCAGCATCTCGTTTTGCCAGCTCAGGACGGGCCTCCGCTCCCGGCGCATGCGGTCTGCTTCCAGTTTCCAGGCGTGGAGATAGCCCCCGGTGACCGACCGGAACCAGAAAGCGTAGACCCATTCGTTGAACCGGGCAGAAGCCGGGTCTTCGTCGGTACCGATGTTCTTGTGGTGCCCCCGGTTGTGCTCAATGTTGAAGTGCATATACAAAGCGCTCATCAACAATAGTTTGGAAAAGATTTGGTCGAAAGGGTTCGGGCGGTGCCCAATCTCATGCGCCACATTAATGCCGATCGTTCCTACAATCAACCCCGTGCTGAGCGTCATACCCAGGATCTCGAAAGCCCGCAACCCGCCTTCGGCTACTGTGAATAAATAATACCCGATAAGAAGATACAGGAGCGGAAGATTGAGGTATAACAGCAGGTCAAAAAATCGCGATGTTTCCTTTTTTTCTTCCTCTTCTGCAGGAAGATTTTGGGGAGATACCGGACTTAAGATCTCGAATAAAGGAATCAGGAGAAACCCCACATAAATCCCGGCAAAGGACCAATGGCCTTTAACATAAATACCCGTTATTGCCGCAAGCGGCGCGACATAAGCGATCAGGTATTTCCAATCGTTCCATTTAACTGCCATACCTTCTTTTTTACCCCTCAAAATAAACAATTATTTGCTGCCGCACCAGAGCGGGCAGTGCCGTTTTCCGGAACCTAAGACGCCCAAAGAGAATCTGAATGGAAAAAAACCAGGAGGCCTGGCAACCTCACCGCCTGCAAAGCGTTATAGGGGTGAATCAAAACACGTGCACCGAAGCGAAATGGAAACTCGTTCAGCATTTTATAGCCTGCCGGTGAAAGCGGTTCGCCCGGAAGGAACCGACGCCGTGACGCTGGTTTTCGAAAAACCGAAGGAAGCGGAAGAATCTTTTTCCTATATGCCGGGGCAATACCTTACCCTTCGGCTAACCATTAATGGAAAAGAGGTAAGAAGAGCATATTCGATGTGCAGCAGCCCGACCGAGGCGGATATGGCCATTACCGTAAAACGGGTAAAAAACGGGCTGGTTTCCAACTACTTAAATGATCAGGTAAAAGCTGGACAAACCCTGGAGGTCCTGCCCCCTCAGGGCCGTTTTACTCCCGCTATAGACCCCGATAGCCGTAAAACCTATTACCTTTTCGGAGCGGGAAGCGGGATCACCCCCTTGATGTCCATCCTCAAAACCATCCTGGAGGAAGAGCCCCAAAGCGCCATTAACCTGCTCTACGGAAACCGCAACGAAAGTTGCATCCTGTTCCGGGAGGAACTTGCGGCCCTGCAACAGCGGTATGCAGGCCAGCTTTCGGTAGTGCATACCCTGAGTCAGCCGCTTCGCGAAAAACCCAAAGGAATTGGCGGGCTTTTTTCCAAAGGCGCCACCCAATGGGAGGGGAAAACCGGCCGGATAGACGCCGCCATGGTCAAAGACTTCCTTAAAAGCCACCCCAAAACGGCGAAAGAGGAGGTCTATCTGGTTTGTGGACCTGGCGGAATGATCCAGACAGTAACCGCTACCTTGGAGGCAGAGGGCATTCCAAAGAACCAAATCCTGGTCGAGTTTTTCTCGAATGACCTGCCGGAAGCCAAACCTGCCGGGGGCGGCGTGGTGGACGGCGCTTCCGTAAAGGTGCATTGGCAGGGAAAAGTATTTGAGGTGACGGTGCCGGCAAAAAAGACCATACTCGACGAGCTGATCGACCAAAGGGTTAACCCGCCCTATTCCTGTACTTCCGGGGCCTGTTCAACCTGCATGGCCAAGGTGTTGAAAGGGAGTGTGCGCATGGATGTGTGTCATGCGCTCGACGAGGAAGAGATCTCGGCGGGGTTTATCCTGACGTGCCAGTCCAGGCCCCTTGAAAGCGAGGTGGAAATCACCTACGATCTATGATCGGGTATTAAAAGTTTCTTAAATCCGATTTATTATTGAATTCCCCCTTTCATCTTAAACCCGGTAAGGTTAATTTTGTCCTACAAGGGAGTGAAGTTCATTTCGCAGGGGAATCCCGGGCTTTTCCGGGACAAATGGAATCAGAGTCATGCGTAAAGTGGTTGGTGTGGTATTGGTGTGCATCGGGATGTTGGCTGTCCGGCTTGAAGGGCAGGCTCCCGCTTCTGTCCAGTCCCGTTGGCTGTTCTCCCAAACCGCGAACCCGGAATCCAATCCGGTCGTCTCCATCAACGGCGCCGAGTTTTTCTGCACATTTAGCAAACACCCTTCAAATTTTGGCTTGTCGGACAAAGACGATATTTGGCAGGCCTTACAAACAGGAGCTTCCCAATTTTCCAGACCGGTAAACGCCGGCAATCCTTTGAACGACGATTCCAACAACCAGGTCATGGGCATCAGTCTGGATGGGAATGTACTTTTTCTATGGAACAGGGAAGATTCGGGCCTTGGCTCGCTGGCGTATTCCAGGCGTCAGGGGCGCAGCTGGCAAAGGCCGGAACCAATGCGGATCGAAGGTTGGGAGAATAAAGATATCGCGTTAAGCCACTGGCATGTTTCCGTAGAAGAGGATATCCTGGTGCTGGCGGCTGCTATTCCCGGGGAAAGCGAAGACGAAAACCTCTATGTCTCCAGGAAAATCAGGCAAGGCCTTTGGTCTACGCCTATTCCAATAGGCCCGGCTGTCAACTCCCCCTACCGGGAAACCAGTGCCTTTATTGCCCCGGATGGCCATAGTCTGTATTTCTCCTCCGACCGCCCCGGAGGCATGGGAGGAACGGATCTTTATTTGTCGCGCCGCCTCGACGATACCTGGTCTAATTGGAGCGCGCCCATATCTCTTGGCCCGGGGATCAATTCTCCGGAGGACGAGTCCCAGTTTTTCTTTTCCGAAACGGATGAACGCGCTTTTTTTACGGTAGGCAGGCCAGGGCAGGACTCGAGAATTTATTGTAGCCAACTGCCCCTCGATTTGCTGCCCTCCCGTATGTTCCTGCTTTCCGGCCAAGTGCTCGCCGAAGACGCTTCTACCCCTGTCCGGCAGGCCAAAATATGCGTTTACAGCATCGAAAATAATGCCAGCCAGCCTATTCGATGTGGGGCGCCGCTGGACCAAAACGGCCGCTTTCTCCTCCTGGTCCCACAAAGCCAGACCATAGGTATTTACGCACAGTGCCAGGGCTTTTTTTCTTCCAGTTCCTATTTCGTTCCGGGAGGCTCCTGGCAGGAGCAAGTAGATCAGGAGCAGGGCCTTTTGGCCGAGCTATATCGAAGCGAACCGCTGTACCGGCAACGCGATCAGGAAATCGACAAACTCCAATCCCGTAAGCTGGAACTGAGCAGGTTAATTCCAGCCATTGAAAAAATGCGGGCGGATGAACTTGCCCGGATTGCCACGTTGTGTGCTTTACCAGGACAAAAAGATTCCGTCCTCTTCAGTAGCAATTTTTATCTTCAGCAACTTCGCAGCAGCTACGACGCCACGCGCGAGCAGTACATCAAATCCTGGTCGGTAGAGCAGGAATTCCTTTTCAGAGGCGATGCCGACCCCGGAGACCCTTATTCCTTGTATGCCTACCCCGGAGGAAAAGTGTATCCACAGACTGCCGAGGGCAGGATTCAGGAGCTTCGGGAACGCCAGCGCAGAAAGGTGACCGACGCGGAAGCCCAGGATGCGTTCCGAGAAACGGCAACGGACGCCCCGTTGAGTTTCGCCGGCTTTTATGAAGCCGTGCAAATAGAAATGGCTTACCTGCTCAAAGACTCTGTGTTGCGCATCCTCGAAAACGAACTCATTCAAACGACGCTATCCAGCTTGCGGGGAACGGTGTCCGAATCCCAGCTTCCGATTTTACAAGGGGTAGGCGACAAACGGATGCGAAAACTTAACGGCGCTCCTTCCGAGTATTCCCTCGCCCGTTTGTTGCCGCAGAGCCCTTATCCGGACCCCGTCCGCCAGCGGTGGCAAGAACCTATTGCCGACTCCCTCCGCGTCCGTCTCTTCCAGGAAACCTACAACCAGCTTCTGGCTCGACTGGAGAACCCCGTCAACGCGTTTCTGGAGTTTGACATGCTTTTGGATCTGCACCGCGAACAGTCCCTGTTTCTCAGTCAAAACATAGAACACCTGATCCAAAAACAAATTAGCCTGGAAAAAAGCTATCGGAAAAAGATGGCAGAGGAAAACGCCGCCTTGGAAGAGGCTGGGGATACCCTTTTGGTTGTTGGGATACGGACGGCAAAGCTGGACATCGCCATGCATCCGATAAAAGACCAGTCCAAGGTTCAGTTAGATAATATCCTTTTTGAGCCGAATTCTGCCCAGCTTCAGCCAGTTTCCCGGATCGAGCTTTCGCGCCTTGCTGAGCTGCTGATTCAGAATCCATCCTTGCGCGCCGACATTGAGATACACACCAATAGCCTCTGCTCGCACTCTTTCGCACAGGAAATCACGCAGGAAAGAGCGGCTACGGTGGCTGAGTTTTTGACCTCCAGAGGGATTTCTCCAGACCGCGTACGAAGCTCCGGGCTGGGGAAACGAGTGCCGGTGGCCAGCAATGATTCCATGTCTGGGCGCCGGGAAAACCAGCGCGTAGAGGTGCTTCTGCTGGAGTCCCCTCAATAAATCCGAACCAAAAACCTGATGATGAAGTTTGTCCCGGAAAAGGTAATTGATGAAGTAGCCGAAGGGCTGGGATCTTCGGATGTTGAACTCGAAGCGACTCTAAAAGCGCTTCAATCACATCAACCTGCCCTGCTCCCCTTTTTGCTGGAAGAGGAGAACGCCTCGGCGTTCAGCGAATCCGAACGGGGATTCATGATTTACCTGCTCGCGGTCATTTGGAAATCTTGTCTTGAGGTCAATGGACCACAGGAACCCATTCACCCTGACGCGCTTTCGGAAGCCGAAGAGCAAAACTGGGAACTATTGGAAGCCGTTCAGGCCAAGCGGTTTCGGGAGCGCTTAGATGTTTTTTTCTCCGGAGCTTCCCAGGAAGACCTTCTGGCTTTCCTGGAAGATTGTTTAACCGAAGACGAGGAAGAAGAGGAAGGCCCGGTAAGCAAAGAAGGGCGCGAACCAATTTTCGTCCTGTTAAAATCGGTGGTGGACTGTCTGGATCGCGCCCCTTTGGCAGGTAGCCTTTCTTGATGTCAACAGGTTAGAAACAGGCTTATCCGTTTTCTTCCTTAAGCATCCGGCGCAAGATCTTCCCTACATTGGTCTTAGGAAGTTCGGTCCGAAATTCTACTTCCTTGGGTACCTTATATCCGGTCAGGTTCTCGCGGCAAAAACTGATGATTTCCTTCTGTGTCAGGGAATTATCTTTCTTTACGATAAATACCTTTACCGCTTCCCCTGATTTAGCATCCTGAATGCCAATAGCTGCTGCTTCCAGGACTTTGGGATGGGTCATGAGCACTTCCTCGATCTCATTGGGAAACACATTGAACCCGGAAACCAGGATCATGTCTTTTTTGCGATCGACGATCTGGAAGAAGCCATCCTCGTGCATCATGCCGATATCGCCGGTGCATAACCAGCCGTCGACAACGGTCTTGGCGGTCTCCTCCGGCTTGTTGTAGTAGCCTTTCATAATCTGAGGCCCTTTCGCCTGGATTTCCCCGATTTGTTCCGGCCCCAGAACGTTCCCCTGCTCGTCTACGATGCGCAGCTCGGTGGAAGGAACAGGTAACCCGATCGTTCCTAGCTTTCCGGTATGGTCCAGTGGATTGACCGACACTACCGGCGAGGATTCCGTCATGCCGTATCCTTCGGATAGCGCGCAGCCCGTCGCTTTTTTCCATGCTTCAGCGACTGGCCGCTGAACGGCCATCCCTCCTCCGACCGTCACCTTCAGCGCGCTGAAGTCGATACCGGAGAATTCCGGATGATTCAGAAGCGCGTTGAACAGGGTATTCACCCCGGTGATGACCGACACCTTGCTCGATTTCAACACCTTGATTACCGAAGGAAGATCCCGGGCATTGGTCACCAGAATCGACAGGGTCCCATAGCCCATCATGGCCAGGAGGTTGACGGTGAAGGCAAAAATATGGTACAATGGCAGCGGGCAAAGCACAATCTCTTCCCCTTCTTTCAACAGCGGCGACATCCAGGCCCGAATCTGGAGCATATTGGCTACCAGGTTCCTGTTGGTGAGCATAGCGCCTTTGGACACTCCCGTCGTGCCGCCGGTGTATTGAAGCAGAATCACCTCGTCGGCATGCCCCTGGTGAGGCTTCAGGCTGAATTTGCGCCCCTGGCTGATCGCGTCGGAGAACGTTACCGCGTTCACCAGCTGGTATGCAGGCACCATCCGCTTGATCTTGCGCACGACGAAATTGACGATATTCCCTTTGGGGAACCCGAGCATTTCTCCAATGCTCGTCGTGATCACGATCTTGATATCGGTTTCTGGGAGGACTTTCTGCAGATTGGCTGCGAAGTTTTCCGCAATGACAATGGCTTTCGCGCCGGAATCCTTAAACTGATGCTGCATCTCCCGGGGAGTGTACAACGGGTTGGTGTTGACGACGACCAGCCCTGCCCGCAGCGCTCCAATCAGAACGATAGGATACTGAAGCAGGTTGGGCATCATGATGGCGATCTTGTCGCCGGGTTGCAATCCGCGGGATTGCAGGTAGGCGCCCATGTACGTGGAAAGCCGGTCGGCCTCGGCATAGGTTATTTCCTTCCCCATGCAGGAAAAGGCTTTGAGTTTGCTGAACCGGGCAAAGATCTCCTGCAGAAAATGCAATACCGTAGGGTATTGATCCGGGTCAATTTTTATTGGAACGCCGGCAGGGTAGTTATTGAGCCATGGTTTGAATTCGGAACTCATATTCTGGTTTTGATTGGGTAAGCGGAAAAGAAGATTAATTAGAAAGAAAAATACAACTTTCTAATCTGAAAATGACGTTTTCTCTGGAAATCCTCTTCACGCGCCGGTTTTTCCGAAGATTCGCTTTTTCAATGGGTATGGCAAGCCCTTTCCCAGGGAGGGTATAAGTCTTGGGCGACCATACCATCGCGGTTTTCCCCCCCCCCGCCCATAAAGGATGCGCTTCGAAAAGGGGTGCTTCTCTTTTTTCTGGTTTACATGCTTTTATATTAATGGAGAAAGCTCTACCTTTGCCCCACTTTAAAAAAATTGTAAACCAATACCTGCCTTTCGCAGGAGGAACCATCAACACATGTCAGACGAAAAGAATCCGCAATTTGAAGACCAGGAAGACCTGGAAAACGTCCTTCCCGAAAACCTTCCTGGCGAAGAGGCTGAAGAAGCCGTAGCGCCGGAAGCCGTCATGGAAGAAGCGCCGACGGAGGAACCCGTGGCAGAAGCAGTGGAAGAAGCACCGGCGGAAGCTGCAGTGGAAGAAGCATCCACGGAGCCCGAACCCGCCGAAGAAGAGGTTTCTGTAATCGTTGCTCAGGAGGAGCGCGTGGAAGAAGAACCGCACGAGGAAGAGGAAGAAGACGACCTCGACCTTCCCCTGGATCTGGGGTACGACCCCAACTCGGCGCACGATGATTTCAACTGGAATATCACCAACAAAGGGGGCATTGCCTATTCCCAGGAAGAGATCAAAAGCTACCTGGACCAATACGACGCCACCATGAAATCGGTGGTGGAAAACGAGATTGTAAAAGGCTACATCACCGCGATCAATGATGGCGACATCGTTCTGGACATTAACTACAAATCGGACGGCCTCCTTCCGTTCTCCGAATTCCGCGATACGCCCGACCTGAAAGTAGGCGATTTTGTGGAGGTATATGTGGAGCAACAGGAGGATATCCGTGGCCAGCTGGTGCTTTCGCGCAGAAAAGCCAAGCTGCTGCGCGCCTGGGAAAACATCGTAGACTCCTACGAGAACGGCACCGTGATCAAAGGAACGGTCATCAGCAAAACCAAAGGCGGATTGATCGCCGATTGCGGCGGGCTGGAAACCTTCCTCCCTGGTTCCCAGATCGACATTAAGCCGATCATCGATTACGATTCATACGTTGGTAAAACGATGGAGTTCAAGGTGGTTAAGATCAACGAAACCATCAAGAACGCGGTCGTTTCTCACAAAGCCCTTATCGAAAGCGACTTGGCCGAGCAGCGCGAAGCCATTATCGCCAGCCTGGAAAAAGGCCAGGTTTTGGAAGGGATCGTCAAAAACATTACCGACTTTGGCGCCTTCCTGGATCTTGGCGGCGTAGACGGGCTCCTTTATATCACGGATATTTCCTGGGGCCGTATCAGCCACCCAAGCGAGTGCTTTCCCTGAACGAGCGCATCAGCGTCGTGGTATTGGACTTCGACGAAAACAAGAAGCGTATTTCCCTTGGCTTAAAGCAGCTCCAGCCGCATCCCTGGGAAATCCTCGACCCGACGATCATGGAAGCCTCCGTGGTCAAGGGCAAAATTGTCAACATCGAAGATTATGGCGCTTTCCTCGAGATCCTGCCCGGCGTAGAAGGGCTGATCCACGTGTCGGAAGTAAGCTGGAGCAACCAGCCGATCAACGCCCGCGAATACTTCAAACTGGGGCAGGAACACGAAGCCAAAGTGGTTACTATCGACCGCGATGAGCGCAAGATGTCCCTCTCCCTAAAGCAATTGGCCAAGGATCCTTGGAGCGAAATCGAAGATCGCTTCCCGCTGAACAGCCGCCACGAAGGCGAGGTGAAAAACCTCACTCCTTACGGCGTATTTGTGGAACTGAAAGAAGGGATTGGAGGCATGGTCCATATCTCCGACCTGTCCTGGACCAAGCGCTACGGGCACCCCTCCGAGTTTACCAAGGTGGGCGAAAAGATCGACGTCACGATCCTCGATATCGACAAGGACAACCGCAAGCTTTCGCTTGGCCACAAACAGCTCGAAGAGAACCCATGGGATACGTTTGAAAATGTATTCCCCGTTGGTTCCTACCACGAAGCGACGGTGCTGCGCCGCGATGACCGCGGAGCGATCGTTCAGTTGCCTTACGGACTGGAAGCGTTTGCGCCGATTAAGCATATCCGCAAGGAGGACAACTCCCTCGCTGAAGTGGAAGAAACCTTGACGGTAAAGGTGATCGAATTCAACCGCGATGATAAGCGCATCCTCGTTTCGCACTTGCGCTATCTGGAGGATATTCGCCGCGAAGCAGATGAACAGGTCAAGCGCGAGCGCGACGGCGAGCGCCAGCAGGTTCGTCAGGCGGTAAAAAAACAGCAATCGGCGATCGAAAAAACGACGCTTGGCGAATTGGAAGGGCTGGCTCAGCTTAAAGAACAGTTCGAACAACAACAGCAACCGGAAAAAGAGGACGATTCCAAGGAATAAGTTCTTTTGGAAATGCTATACCTTTGAGGCTGGGGCTTGCATATCCCCAGCCTCATTTTTTTTAATGGAGTATTGCGGGAAAATCCTACTATTCGGAGAACACGTCGTTGTCCATGGCGCTCAGGCGTTGGCTATGCCGTTTCCCTCCCTGGCAGGGCACTGGCGCTTGGAGAGCGACCGTTCCAAGCTGGGAGCGGCTCAATCTCTTTTGGCGGAATGGGCAGATTACCTGGATCGCGCCATGGAATCCGGAAGCTTGCCATGCCGGTTGGATACCGCCCGGTTTCGGATCGATTTGGCCCAGGGGCTGTTTTTTGAGTCTTCCATTCCGCCCGGCTACGGCGCGGGAAGCTCCGGAGCCTTATGCGCTGCGCTGTACGACCAGTACGCTCCAGACCCAATTTCCAGGGAAGACGCTGGCCGCTATGCGGAGCTTAAACGGCTTTTCGGATCGATAGAAAGTTTTTTTCACGGCGCCAGCTCGGGGGCAGACCCCCTGGTTTCTTATCTCAACCGGCCGTTACTATTTGACCGCGAGGGAGCGCTCCAGGCGATTACCCTTCCCGATCCATCGGAAGCGTATACCCTTTTTCTGCTTGATACCGGAACGCCCAGAAAAACAGGCCCCCTGGTGCAGGTATTCAAGGAGTGGTGCGCAGATGCGAACTACCTGGCCCGAGTCCTGGCGGAGCTGGTCCCTTCCACAGAGGATGCCATCCATTTTTTTCTGACGGGCCAGTGGGAAGCTTTATTTGAAGAGTGGCATATTCTCAGCGGGTTTCAGCTCCGGTATATGGGCCAAATGATTCTGCCTGGCTGGGAGGCGTTCTGGCTGGAAGGCCTCGCAGGCAACCTATTCAAATTGAAACTATGCGGAGCGGGAGGCGGTGGGTTTGTATTAGGTATCACCAAAGACTGGGAGCAAACCCTGGTCCGCTTTGGGGATTACCGCCCCATGGCGTTGAGGTGGTAAAACGCGGCTGTCGTGGTTATTCCCGAAAAACAAGCAAGGGGATTTCCACCTCTTCGGCCAAGTCCTTGGCGAGGCTGGATGCCATCATCTTTTCCCAATAGCCTCTGGTGTGCGTTGTGAGCGCGATGACATCCGATTGGGCTTTTTCGATGAAATCCTCTATCCCTTCCTGGACTTCTCCTTCCATAACGGTGAAATGCATCCGGTTCTCCTCGTTTTCGTCTTCAAAGGTCCGTTTGATCTTTTCCATCTGGGTTTCCGCCCATTGGTTGTCTTCGGGATCCTCCGACACATGCACCAGATGAAGATGGGCGTCGAGGCCTTCACTCCAGCGAAGGAGGGATTCGATCGCATTCAGATTGTGGTACCCGAAATCGGTGGCATAGACGATATGACGAATTTCCCGGAAGGAGGCTTCGGGCGGAATCAGTAAAAGCGGGCAAGGGGCTTTGTCGATCATTTTTCGGGCCAGGTCCCCGAAAAGCCGGTCGGCAATCCCGGTCCGGTTGCGCATGCCCATCACGATGAGGTCCAGGTCGTATTGCTGAAAAAGCTCCGCGATTCGTTCTCTCCGGGAACCTCCGGCTACCAAATAGCGGATATCGATTTCGGAAAGCTGGTCTCCGCCGTGTTCCTTTGCAAAGGCCTGCAGGCGCTGCAATTCAAGGGCTTGGGATTCCTTGCCCGTTTCGGCAGGCGGGTCGGTTGGCTTTTCTTTGCGCTCTTCAACAGCCTGTCCGGGCGCCTCGAAAATATGGACAAAAAAGAGTTTGGCGCTTAACCGGGAGGCCAGGTAAAGGGCAAAACGGAAGGTCTGATCGCTGTTGGCCTTATAATCTGTAAGGCATAATATCGATTCCATGGAAAGTAGTCCCTTTCAAATCAGCAAGTTCGCACTTTTTCTATGGTTTTGAAAGGACTAAGCGCATTTCTTTCTCTCCTTTATTGACAAAGGAACGCCTCCCCGGCGAGAAAAGACCGATTTAGAATTCGCCCGCATCGCTTTCCTGCGGATGCCAAAACCTGGACTTGAACTCCTGGACGCAATGGTCTACGACCTCAACGCCTTCCTGGGCCAGCAATTCCTCCATAAACGAAGGGGTAGGAAAATGATGCCGGCCGCTGAGTTCGCCTTTCCTGTTGACGACCCGGTGAGCGGGGATCTGTTCCTCCAAAACGCTTTGATAAAGCGCCCAGCCAACCATGCGCGCAGATCCCAGGGCAAGATAGTCGGCGATAGCCCCGTATGTGCTAACCCGCCCCCTCGGAATGCGGCGCACCACTTCATATACCTGCTCGTAATAGAAGGGTTCTTCCATCCTTTTTCTACATTTGCTCCAAATAAAATACCCCTCGCAATGAACGGCTATAAAATCCTGGCTTCAGGAATCAGCAATCTGACGGACGCCCGCTTTTTTGCCGCCTGGGAAGCCGATTGGCTAGCCTTTGAGCTGGACTCTTCTGGCGAATCGTATATTCCTCCAGCCCGAATCGCCGCGATAAAGGAATGGGTAGAAGGGCCCGCCATCGCTGGAACTGCTGGTTTACAATCCGCAACCGAGATCCTTCGCCTGTGCAGGGACTTGTCCCTGGGCGCCGTTGTCGCCCCCATGGCCTTACCGCTGGAAACCCAGCAGGAACTCAGTGCGTTCCTCCCTGTGTTCAAAGAAATCGTTGTTGAGCCGGCCTCAACCGAAGAAAACCTGGAAATATTCCTGGAATCCTTCGCCCCTTGGACGGCATATTTTGTGTTCAACCTCAGCAAAAACCAGATGACCCAGGAGGTGTTTTCTCAGGAGCGCCCACTGTCTGGGACCTGGTTGGCAGCAATTTGCGCCCGATACCCCATTCTTATCCACGCGGATCTGGAAGCATCTATCCTCAAAGACATCCTGAACACCCTGCATCCTGCCGGGTTTTGCCTTCAGGGAGGTGATGAGGAAAAAACAGGATTCAAATCGTTTGACCAACTGGACGAACTGTTGGAGATCATCCGGAATGGGTGAACCGATTATTCTTCCTCAGCCCATAAGCTCTCCCTCCAATCGTCGAATTCCTTGAGGATATCGTTGGTTTCCTCCAAATCGAAGAGCTCGGGATCAAATTCTTCGATCCACTCGCTAAACTCTTTGAATTCCGGATGCTTGGGGTCGCGGAGTACCTCCAGCAGATGCACATATCCAAAAATCCCTCCGCAGTCTTCCGGTGTGCAGTTGCGGGCCCCTGTCAGGCAAAGCGGAGTTGGGGTTTCCTCCGGCAGCAGCTGTTCTACGGTCAATTTGTGCACCCACTCGTCGCCAAAATCGTAGATGTAAATGATTTCGTCGCCTTCTTTCAGCTCGAGTTCTCCCAGCACAATCGCTTCGCAGTCCTCTACATTCTCGTCGGCGTCCCAGAGCTCTTCCTCATCGGGTAAAAGACCAATACGCCGCCCGTTGAAACGGAACTCAAACAGGTGAGCATTTTCCCACCCCATAACAATTTGCAGGATCTCGTGGAGTTGGAAAAAATCTTCCCCATGATCCACCTGAAAGGTGCGCCAGATTGCCGGCTCGATGCCTTCCAGTTGTACGCGGAATTGGATACTTTTTTGCACGTTCCTTTTTTTGTTGTCCAATCTACGAGATAATAGGCCATTCTCCTAATGAAATCGCAGGGAAAAATCCCGGGCTTCTTCTCTTAAGCGTTTTCAGGAGGTAAAAAATACCTGCCGGCCCGTTTAGGCCATAGCGGTCTTTTTGATGCTTTTTTTCTTTCCGGATGCCGGGCAAATGCGTTATTTTTAGGCTTTCCGTTTAGCACTACTATGAATAAACCAACGCTTACACACCACAGCCAACTCCAAGATATGCCGCCGGCGTTGCTGCCGTTCCAGGAGAAAATTCTGGAAACCAGGCTGGATTTTATCCGGATTAGCCCCGAGGCGCAACGTCCTGCTTTCCCCTGGAGCAGTAGCCTGGGGGGCCGCCCTTACCTTCCCAAAGGCGCCGTATTCCCTGTTACGCCGGAAGGGGAGTCGTTGTTTTTTCTCGCCCAGATCAATTTCGAGGAAACGCCGGCGCTTGCCGGGTTTCCCAACCGGGGCTTGCTCCAGTTTTTTGTTTTCGACGACCCTATGTATGGATGGGCTGGCTGGGGGAATCCTTCTGGCGGCCGGTTTAAGGTGCTTTACTACCCAGACCTGGTCCGCGATCCGGAAGCGCTGACGACAGACTTTTCCTTTCTCCGGCCTTACGCCGACCCCCCGCTCGCTTTGGAAACCGGTTTGGGGCTCTCGTTTTCTTTAGGGCAAGAATTTCCCGGACCAATGGATTACCGTTTTGATCAACATTTTGGACAGCGGTTCTTCCAAAGCTTCGGGGAGGACGAAGAAGAAGTTTGGGACTTTTTCTTCGGCCTGAGCGAGAGCAACAGCTGCCACAAAATAGGGGGCTACGCGTATTTCACCCAGGAAGACCCCCGAACTCCCGAACTCCCCCTGCAATTATTGCTGCAACTGGACTCGGATTCAGCCATCGGCCTCCAATGGGGCGATATGGGAATCGCGCACTTTTTTATTCCTCCTGCGGATTTGGCCGCAATGGATTTTTCCAACGTATCTTATCATTGGGATTGTTCCTGATAGATGGCCTATGCTCCAAGGATTCCATACTGCGGGCGTGATTGAGGCAGGATGCGACGAAGCGGGCAGGGGCTGCCTTGCCGGGCCCGTTTTTGCTGCTGCCGTCATTTTGCCGGAAGGCTTTCAGCATCCGCTATTGAGGGACTCCAAAAAAATGACCGCGTCGATGCGCGAAGAGGCCAACGCGCTGATCCGGGAAATCGCGGTTTCCTGGGCCACGGGATATGCTGATCCGGAAGAAATCGACCGCATCAATATCCTCAACGCGTCCTTTTTAGCTATGCACCGGGCTATTGCCCAACTGGCGCGCGTCCCCGAAAGCCTGCTAATCGACGGAAACCGGTTTAAGCCCTTCCAGAAGATTCCTTTCCATTGCATTGTCAAAGGAGACGGCATCTATGCCAGCATTGCCGCCGCTTCTATCCTGGCTAAAACGGGCAGGGACGAATACATGCGGGACCAAAGCCGGCATTTTCCCCACTACGGATGGGATCAAAACAAGGGATATCCCACCGAAGCGCATCGGGAGGCCATCCGGCAACTTGGCCCTTCTCCCTTACATCGCATGAGTTTCCGACTCCTGCCGGCTGGAGTGCAAGGCGAATTATTCTGATCTTCTGGCCGCATAGACCTATAAACTGGCTTTTGCGGCATCTTCGGCATTGCCCAGATCCGGCATTTCTTTTCCCTGTTGGTTCAGGTAGGCTTTCTCAAGCTGGAATTTCTGAAAGCTTTTGTCCGGAAACGCCAAACTACCGACAACCATCCCCAATATACTCGCTAAAAGGCCGTGGATCAGACTGGGTGTTTCGGTATGGATCGCATACTCAAACAGAATCCAGCCCGCCATGCCCATAAAAATGGACAAAATAGAGCCCATATTGGTGGCCCGCTTCCAGTAAAGCCCGGCCGCCATTGGCACAAATAACGACACCAGACTAAATACCGACGACTGCCCCACCAACTCGTAAATATTGTTCTGCAAGCTCGCCATGACCGCGGAACACACCGCAACCAGCACGACCCCAAACCGCATGACGCCCAACATCTGCTTATCGCTTGGATTTTTGAGCAAAGGGCGAATGAGGTTTTCCCCCAACACCGTGGCCGGAGCGAGAATAGCCCCCGAAGTCGTGCTTAAAATAGCGGATAGCAATGCGCCAAAAAACAGGATCTGGAGCCACAGCCCCCCGTGTAGTTGAACCATTCGGGGAATCACCAGTTGCGGGTCCCCGCTCATGGTTTCCGGATAAAGGATCTTTCCGGTAAGGGCTATAAATAAAGGGATGAATCCAAGCGTAAGATACATGACGGAAGAAATGTAGAAAGCCCGAACCGCCGCCTTTTCGCGTCGGGCCGCCATGATCCGCTGGAACACATCCTGCTGGGGAATAGAGCCCAGCCCAATGGTAATCCACGCCGCCACATAATGCACCCAGCCATGGAACGTCCGCTCCGGAAAAAACTGAAAAAACCCTTCCGGAACGCTGTTGAGTACAGGCTGAATGCCGCCAACCCGCACCCAGAGTACGCCTGCCAGGACGCCCATCCCAATGATGATCATAATGGTTTGCACAAAATCCGTCACCGACACCGCCCACATCCCCCCTATATAGGTGTAGGCCAGCACCACCCCGGTGCAAATCATAATACCCGCCAGCAAAGGAAGGCCGGTGAGCGCGTGCACCACGATAGCCAATGCCACCAATTGCGCGGCGATCCATCCGAAATACGAAGGAATCATAAAAATAGCGGACGTGATCTCCGAAAACCGGCTGTACCGAAGCCGGAAAAAGTCGTTAAACGTCAGAATGTTCATTCGGTACAGGGGGCGGGCAAAAAAAAGGCCCAGCAGCAACAAACAAAGAGCGGCGCCAAATGGATCCTCCATCACCCCTTGCAGCCCATGGTCCACAAACTCCGAAGACGCGCCCATGACGGTCTCCGACCCAAACCAGGTGGCAAAAAGAGCGGAAGCAGCCAGAAAGGTGGGAAGGTTGCGGCCTGCAACGACAAAATCCGAGGTGGATTTTACTCTTCGGGACGCCCACCATCCGATGGCAATAGTCCCCAGTAGATACAGTACGATAAAGGTCAGCAGCATAAACTACGGGTTATTCGGGGAAAACGGAATTGGGTTCAACACTTCCGGAACCAGAGGCCGCAATTCGGTCAATAATTCAATCACCTGAGGGCGCTGCGGGTCCTGACGCGAAGAAATCAAATAGTGTTCAAATTTTTGCCTTAACACGCTTTTTTCAATCAGCCCTTCTTTGTATTGGGCCACCGACGTATACCACAAGATAGAAGGAATATAATCTGCCCGGCTTTCGTGTTTCCGCTCCTTTTCCAATAAACGGTATTTTTCCGCCACTTTCAGGATTTTGGGATAGTTCTGCTGACGGACCATCGCCTCCAGGTACGCCGTAAAAAAGTGTGCCAGCGGTATTGAAGAATCTCTTTCTCGTACGCCTTGAGAAAGGTTTCGGCGTAGCTCTCGGCGTTCTTGTACAACTCATTATAAAGCAACGATTTGACATAAAAAGCCACGAACCCGATCTTGTTGTAGAAATTTTTGGTTTCCCTCATTTCCCCCGAAGCGGCCCGCATCATAACCAGGGCTTCCTGAGCCCGGCCCGCGCGCAGCAGCATGGCGCTGAGATTATTTACATAAAAGAGGTAATCGTGGGTTTTCCCCCGGATCGCCAGGTTGCCGTAATACACCGCCTGATCCGTTTCCCGGAGCCGTGCGTGGAGAAGCATGCGGAGGTGGTAGTAATTTAGCAGGATCCGCTTGGAATAAAACTTCCCTTGCAACAGAATCTGATCCAGCATTTGGAATTTTTCCGGCAACAGATCCAGTTTCCGGTAATTAAAACTGATGAAGGTAAGGCGGACGAAGGCCATATAGCGTGTGTATCCGTCCAGGTTTTCGTCGTAGAAAATGCGGGTCAGCCATTGTTCCCATTGGATAGACTCCGCGGAGTTGTCGGAATATTGCTGGGTAATGTCGCGGGTGGCCTGATGCAACTGTTCATTGAGCCGCTTGCTTTGCTCGTAGGCATCGCGAAACCGCTCCAGAAATTCATGTACGAGCTGGTGGTCGGCATACCGGAGCCGGATAAGCAAAAAATGCCGGTAGATTTGGAGCAGTTCATAAAACTTGGAAAAAAAGAACAGGGGGGTCTTGTACTGGCGAATCGCCCGGAGCAGCAGTTTTTCTTCCGAAGGGAGAATCGCATCGGTCGTCACCTTGCGCTCCATGTCGATAATCCACTCAAATTGTTCGTCCACGTCAATTTCGCGCAGGCGGGACTGAATCCAGTTTTTCAGGTGGGAGTATTTGCGCTTATCAATCCCGGGGTCGTAAGGGGTAAACTGCTTGATCTGCCTGCTGTTAAAATCCACCTGTTTCAGGATTTCCAGCCGGACCGCATCCTCCAGGTTTTGCACAGACAGGAGGTACTGCGTTTCGTGAGGCAGAAGCGTTTGTGAAAACTCCGTGAATGTCTGCAGTTTGTTGCGCATGGTACGGGCAAAGGTTAACCCCAAATAGCGCAGATCGGGAATTTCGCATGCTTACAACCTGCACCCCTGGGTCTATACGGACAAGAACCTTTAACCCAACAGGTTCTTATCCGGTTATTCTGGTGGAAATTTACGCAAAAGAATGAAAAAATTCCCCCTCGCCTTGTCCTGCCTGCGCCTGGCTTACAGTACCAACCCGCCGTCTACGCTCAACGTAGTTCCCGTGATGAAGGATGCCTCATCGGAAGCCAGGAAAAGATACGCGTTAGCAATATCTTCGGGTTGCCCCATGCGCCCGAGGGGAGTTTTTTCCTTGAGCTGATCGAGATACTCTTTAGGGATCGTACCCACCATATCGGTCTGAATAAACCCTGGGGCTACCGCGTTGACGGTCACTCCTTTGCGGCCGAACTCCCGGGCCCAAACTTTGGACATGCCAATGACGCCGGCTTTGGCGGCGACGTAGTTGGTCTGCCCAAAATTGCCATAGAGCGCGACGACCGAAGACGCGTTCAGGATGCGGCCATATCCTCGTTCGAGCATGTACGGGGATACGGCTTTGACGCAGTTAAAGACCCCCGTGAGGTTGACGTCGATCACCTGCTGCCATTGGGCTGCCGTCATTTTTTTCATGGAAGCATCCCGGGTAATGCCGGCATTGTTGATCAGGATATCGATCTGGCCGAATTCCCGATGGGCTGCTTCGGCTGCTTCGGTCGCAGCCTCCAGATTGGAGGTATCCACGTTCTGAAAAATACAACGGGCGCCCAGTGCCGTGCACTCGACAGCCAGTTGGCGGCCCGCATCCTCATTAATATCCCAAATAGCGATCTGGGCGCCTTCTTTGGCAAAAGTTAGCGCGGTGACGCGCCCGATTCCATTCGCTCCGCCGGTAATGATGGCGACCCGGTTTTGCAACCTCATGTGTGTCGTTTTTTTATTTTAAATTAATTCTTTCGCTTCAAACCCGGAGTAAACTCCCTAACTGCAAGAGCAATCCCTTCCGGGCATTCCCAGGGCACGAAATGGCCGCAAGGAGAAAGCATCTTCAAAACGCTTCCCCGGATGCGCTCCCGGCCCAGTTCAGCTACCTGGCGGGTAGTCAGCCCCGGGTGCAGCAAGCGGTTGGGAATCAGCCCGTCTTCCTCCCCGAAAACGATCAAGGCCGGCACATCCAGGTCGGGAAGCCGGTCAAAAACCGGCTCGTTCAGCATGCCCATGACGCATTTGGGGATCATTTGGCAATACCGATCGTACTCCTGGGTATCTGCCCGCATTCGGAGCCGGTCTTCCAGCATGAACCGGGCGTCTTCGGGCAGTTTGTTTCCATGGAAGTTGACTTCAAAATTGCGCTCAATCTGCGCAACCGGAGTAGCTTTCACCAGTTGGGGCGTCATGACGGAAGCATACCAGGATTTTTGTTCGGCAGTGAACGTTTCTATTCCTGCCGGCGCCAGCAAAACCATTCCTTTCAAGTAAGCCGGTTTTTTCAGGGCAAGTGTCAACGCAACCTGACTTCCCATGGAATGGCCAACGAGGATGACTTTTTTAAGCTTTAACTCCTTGATGAACGCATCGAGGGTTTCGGCGAAAAAAGACATGCTGAAGGCGTAATCTCCCCGGCCCGATTTCCCGTAGTTGGGTAAATCCAGGGCAATACAGCGGTAGTCGCCCTGCAATTCGTTGATGAGCTTGGTGTATACCGGCAAGTAGCTTCCCAGGCCGTGGACCATCACCAGCGTATAAGGGCCTTTCCCTTCCTCCACGTAGGCAATCTCCCGGTTTTCAGGTAGCTGGATGCGCTGCACCGGATAAGGATAAACCAATGATTCCATGTATTGAATTGGTTTTACTTGCCCTGCCAATTGGGCGGACAAGGACAGGGCAAAAAAAACAAAGCGGATATGCTTGACCATAGTTCAGGATTTAAAGCGCGTTACCCGGAAACAGGCGTGCGGTTTCGCAGCGCCGCGTACAGTCCAAACCCCACCGCTGCGCAGGCCAGGATGGCAAACGTAACAGCCACCGCCGGGTTGCGTACCTCCGCCTGCATGTACCAGGAAATCCGCCCATAATACACCCCAAAGTGTACGATGACGGCGGTCAGGGAAGCGGCAACAGGGGCGATCAGCGGCACGTTTTGGAAAAAAATCCCCAGCAGGACCGGTACGAAAGCGGCGGAAAAGTAGGCATACACCCCATTCTGGGCAAAGATCCCTACGCTGAGCGCCGGGTTAACCAGTTGGCCATAAGACAACCATATGGCTACAGCTCCCACCCCGATAATCACCGCCTTGTTAATCCGGGCCAGCCGTCGTTCCTGGGTTTCCCCTTCGCCCAATGCAGATCCCAAAAGGGGTTTGATAATATCCCACGTGATGGTCGTCGGCACCGTCTGGACCAACCCCTCCAGCGTGGATAACCCTGCCGAAAGCAGTCCCAGGATGACGAGCAGCCCCACATAAACCGGAAATTCGGCCACGACGTAGGCCGGGATAAGCCCATCCATCGGAATCGCCTTGCCGCCCGCATCTACCAGGTCCGGAAAGCGCAGGCGGGCAAACAAACCAGTGATGACCACCGCGAAGAACAGCGCCTCGGCCAGGATTCCGGTGAGTAAATACCGGTTGACGTCCCGGTCGCTCTTCAGCAACAGCGACTTCGTTATGATATGGGGTTGGCAAACCACCGCCACCCCGACGATCAGGTTACAGAAAATGATCTCGAAATAGTCCCGGAATAAAAAGCTCTTTGGATTTACCGGCGCCACCAGCAAAGGATCGATAGCGGCCAAACGGTCCATAAACCCATGAACGCCTTCCCTGAAATGCTCCCAGCCGGAGGTCAGCATGATCACCGCCACGACCAGCATGATCGCAGCCTGAATGAGGTTAGTATACACCATCGAGTTGGCGCCTCCGAACATCATATACCCAAAAACAAAGACAACCAATCCAGTCAGTACCGGCAGTTCCGGCGCGTTGAGCGCCTGCGCCAGCACTTTGGTCATTCCAACGCAAATCAGCACGATAAACGTGATCAGCAATAACGACAAAACCCGAAAAAAACCGCGTAGTTCTGGCTCTTGTACCGTTTTCCGATCCATTGGGCCATGGTCAGCGCTTTTACGGCCGTGCCGTGTTTCCGGAAACTCTTCGTCAGCACAACCAACGACAAGAACAACCCCAAAGGCATCACCAACGCAAACCCTAAGATTCCCCTCAACCCGTACAAAGCGATAAACCCCGGATTGATGATAAACGTGGCTGCGCTCGTGATCGAAGCCGCCAGCGAAAGCCCAACCGCTACAGGCGAAAACGGAAGGCTCCCCACAGCGTAATCCGCCATGGATCGGGTGCGCATGGCCCCCCGGACAACAAAAAACAGCAGGATACCGCCATATAGAGCCACCAAAATAGCCGTGGCGAAAACCATCGTTGTAGAAGCCATATAGATCGGGTTTTATAGCGTTCGGGCAGAAAAATCAACAAACCGGACTATGCCAGGAAATTTGTCGGCCATTAATCGGGGATAAAGTTAATTAGTCGGCAAAGCGAAAAAGTTTTAATCATTTATTTTGTTTGTCAAAAAACAGGTTGACTTAGAATTAGTTTTCTTCCATTTTCAGCCGGCTGAAAAATAAAAAGCTTGCTGAATAAGCTTTTTAAGCAAAAAACATTTTTTTTCTTTTTCAAATCCAGGGGTTGACTTCTCCGGATTTCCAGCCTGCTGTTTAGCCCCTCCACCCATCCCCGTTTGCGAAGCGCTTTCTCGTTCGCATTACTACATTCGGAAATTAAAACAATAGTCCAAATTTATTTTCGAATTGCCGGATAATCCGAAAGCAAATCGGGAAATTCCGTTTGCGATTTTTTTTTCAGGCGGCAAAAAGTCCACCCAACAAATTGACCAATTAAATAATTAATAACCAATATATTAAATCATTTAATCAAATAATTTTCCTTTAAGTCAAGTTAGTAATTCTCTGGTATATTTACAGGGATACGAGCGAGGTATCTAATTTCGCAACAGAATCAATTACCGGCGAATTTGCCGATCCTAGTTACATATTCGGAATCAACTTGTTTTTTCAGGAATAAATTTCAATGCCTTAAATCCAACTCGTATGAAACCAGCCATTTCGTTAATTGCCCTTCTTTTGCTCTTTACAGGGGGCCTATATGCCCAAAGTGGTGTCGTTCGGGGCGTCGTCCGGGATGCGGACACCAGGGAGCCTCTTGCCGGCGCCAATATCCTTGTGGCCGGAACGGCTAACGGGACAGCCTCTGATGCCGATGGCGCTTACCGGCTCGAAGCCCCTGCCGGCCAGCAAACGATTACCGTTTCTTTTGTCGGATACGCCGATTTCAGTCAGACCATTACCGTTCGGGCAGGAGCTGAAACGGAACTCAACCTGATGCTGAGCGCCGAAGGACTGCTTGGGCAGGAAGTCGTCGTTTCCGCTTCCCGCAAAGCCGAAAAGCTGACCAATGCACCGGCCACCATTTCGGTGATCAATGCCCGCGCCATTACGGAATTTCCGTCCTTTAACGTGGCCGAATTGCTTGGCCGCCAGCGGGGCGTCGACTACGTCCGTTCAGGGGTGCTCGGGATCGGGATCAACGCGCGCGGGTTCAATAGCGCGTTCAACCCCAAAAACCTCCAGATCAACGACGCCCGCCTGTCTTCTCTGGTCGCTACCGGTCTGCCGCTGGGCGCGTTGAGCACCACGGTGAAAGAAGATGTGGAGCGTATCGAGGTTATCCTCGGGCCATCTTCTGCGCTGTACGGCCCCAATGCCCATAACGGCCTGCTCAATACGATTACCAAAGACCCCCGGACGTCCCAGGGAACTACCGCCGCGTTAGGGGTTGGAAACCAAAATGTACTCAGCGCCCGCCTGCGCCACGCGATGAAGGTCAGCGACAAACTGGCGTTCAAGGTCAGTGGGGAATACACCAAAGGAACGGAATTTGAATATACCGACACCGTCTACAGCGGCGCCCTGAAGTTCCCGGAATATGACCTCGACCTGGATTTTAACTCCCTGCGGGGGGAAGCCGGGGTCTATTACGCTCTCTCCAACAATACCGACCTGATCCTGGCTGGCGGCGCGTCCAATAGCAACAATATCGGGAACACCAACGCCGGCCGCAACCAGATCCGCGACTGGAGCGTAAGCTGGCTCCAACTCCGTTTGGTTTCCCCGCGATTCTTCGCTCAAGTCTACAACACCTGGAGCAAAACCGACTCCACCTACGCAATGAACCGAAGAACCCTGAACTATTGGTCGTTCAAGAACGCAGGGTTTAGCCAGTCCGAGTCCGAACGACGCTCTTTCAGCGAATTCTGGTTCCCGCTGTCCAGCACGACCGGCCTGGCGCTCAACCGGGGCGCCCTGTTCCAGGATCGATCCAAGCGCCTCAACGCCGAAGCGCAATACAACAACAAGATCGGCGGAATCAGCTACATTGTTGGCGTCCAGTACCAAAACGACCGGGCCAACAGCAACGGCACCTACC
This sequence comes from Haliscomenobacter sp., assembly GCA_016713275.1. Lineage (GTDB taxonomy): Bacteria > Bacteroidota > Bacteroidia > Chitinophagales > Saprospiraceae > JADJPL01. The sequence goes on along the minus strand of JADJPL010000001.1, from coordinate 275,394 downwards.
TGCTGGATAAAAACGCCCAGGGCGTTGTGGAGGATATCGTCATCGGTCAAATCGGTGGGTATCTCCAGTTAGAATCCCAATTCTCCAACCATCTTAGAGCCGTTGTGGCCGCCCGCGCCGATAACCACGACGTGTATGGCTTCAACTTCATTCCGAAAGCTGCCCTGATCTATTTCAACGACAAAGGGTCCTTCCGCGTAACCTATGGCCAGGGAATTGCAGCTCCTACCATCCTCAACCTGGAAGCCAATATCTTCGGCGGGTTGCTCCTCGGAAATGGCGCAGGCTTTACGGTGAAAGAAGTCAACACCTCTACCAATCAGGTCGTCAACACCTACGAGGTGAAGCCCCTCGAGGTAGAAAAAATCTCCACGGTCGAATTTGGCTATAAGGGACAGATCTCCCCCAAACTCTTCTTCGACGCCAACGCCTACTACAACTGGTCCAAGAACTTCCTGAGCCCATCCATCGACATTGCGCCCGACCGCGATTTTTACGACCACGACAACAACCCCGCCACTGCCGTGATCCCCCGGATCAAAGGCTACGCCACCCTTCGGGGAGACCAGGCTATGAGCGAAATTACGACGACCGCCAACCTGCCGGATGGCTCCAAAGGCACGGACTTGGTGCTTACGTACGTTAATTTCGGGGATGTCAATACTTATGGCTTCGACGCCTCTGTCAACTATGCCTTTACCTCCTCCTTGCTGGGTACGCTGAATTATTCCTACTTCGGCTACGATATCGACACCGCTGACCCCGCCAACGACGGCAACCGCGACACCAAAGTCAACGAAAGCGACTTGCCGATCAACACGCCTACGCACAAAATCGGGGTAGGGCTGAATTACTCGTCCAAAAAATTCTTTGCAACCGCGTTTGGCCGGTGGGTGAATGCCTACGACTTCTTCTCGGGAATCAACGTTTCCGCATCGACCAACACCAGTTTGATCTATGGCGGCAGCCCTGTGGTAGAAAATCAACGCGTAGGAACCTCCTTTAATTACGGCCCGCTCGGCGGATTCTTCAACCTGGACCTCGGCGCAGGCTACCGATTCAGCGATTGGCTTACGCTCTCCGGGCAAGTCGTGAATGCGCTGAACCAGGAAGTCCGGGAGTTTGTCGGATCCCCCGCGATCAAGCCCTTGTTCTCTTTGGAGGTAAAAGTTAACTTACCTGCTATTGGCAAAAAGTAGTCCCCGCTTTCCTTAGCTCGAGGGCCGGGGTTGCCTCAAAAGACGGTTTTTACTCAAGGCAGCAAAAAAAATCATGCCGGTGACAAAGAACGATCTTTTGAGACAGCCCCGGCCAATAACAGAAACTGCTCATGCGAAACGCTTATATCCTGTCCTCCGGAGCCTACGCCCCAGAGCGCCTTTTGACCAATCGGTATTTCAACGAACTACTTGGAGAAGATGTCGAGACCTGGCTGCGCGAAAATGTGCAGATCTACGAACGCCGCTGGTGCGGGCCAGAGGAAAGCACCGCCGATCTCAGCGAAGCGGCGGCCCGCCCGGCACTGCAACGGGCAGGGCTACAACCGGACGACCTCGACCTGATCATCCTTTCCACGGATACGCCGGAATTCGTTTCCCCTTCCACCGCTTCCGTTCTCCAGGACCGGCTTGGCGCTACCCGTGCCGGAACATTTGACGTCAACACGGCCTGCGCGGGCTTCGTCACAGCCCTCGATATCGGCGCCAAATACATCCGCGCCGACGAAAACTACCGCTATGTACTGGTGCTTGGGGCTTATGCCATGAGCAAATACCTCAACATGGCCGACAAAAAGACGGTGACCCTTTTCGCCGATGGCGCTGGCGCGGTTATCCTTGGCGCCACAGAAGAACCCGGTAAAGGGTACCTTGGCAGCCAGCTCCTTTCAAAGGGCGAATACAACGAATGGATGGGCATTTACGCCGGCGGAACCCGCCACCCCTTGGATGCCCAGGTACTGGAAAACCGTGACCACCAACTGAAATTTGTAAAAAAATTCCCCAAAACACTGAATCCGGAAATCTGGAGCCAAATGGCGCATACCTTGTGCGCGCGCATCGGGTGCGTACCAACCGATGTAGACCATTACTTTATTACTCAGATCAACATCAACTCCATCTGGGAAACCATGGACCTGCTGGACGTTCCCAGGGAAAAAGCCCCCACCGTGATGCACCATTACGGCTACACCGGGTCGGCTTGCATCCCTATGGCGCTGAATGAATCGATGGAGAAGGGACGCATTCAACCCGGCGATCTGGCTTTCTTTATCGGCTCCGGAGGAGGACTGGCGTTTGCCAGCGCCGCTTTTCGCATGTAAACTCAATTGCCGTGGCGATGCTTCATACAGAACGGGACTGGACGGCGAAATGGGCGCTTTACCGCCCGGACCATATCGCCGTGAAAGAATGGGAAACGGGAAGAACCCTTACCTATGAGCAGCTCAACCGGCTGGCCAATCGGTTGAGCTGGCATTTAACCCGTCATATTTCCATAAAAACAGGCGACCGCATCGCGGTGCTGGCCGAAAACTGCCTCGAATACGTGCTCCTTTTCGCCGCCGCCCAAAAAACCGGCGCCATCCTGGTCCCCCTCAACTACCGGCTGACCTCCTCCGAGATCGACTACCAGCTCGAAAATACCGCTCCCAGTTTGGTCCTTTGGGAGGCCAAGTACCACGAAACGATCCAGGGGTGCCCGTTCTTCCGGTCTATTGGCCATGCCTGGACCATGGAAGACCTCCAGGAGTTTTCCGACCCCGGTCGCCGGGAAACCGAAGAGTCCCATTTCCCCATTCCTTTGCTGGATGAAGACCATCCGGTCTTCATCCTTTTCACCTCCGGCACCACCGGTTTTCCCAAAGGCGCCCTGTATACCCATAAGATGCTGTTCTGGAACAGCATCAATACCGCCATGAGCCTGATCGTAAACACCGAAAGCCGGACGGTGAATTGCATGCCTCCCTTTCACACTGGAGGCTGGAACGTCCTGACCACGCCTTTTCTCCACCATGGCGGATACGTCTGTCTGATGAAGAAATTCGATGCGGAGGACATGCTCCGCGCTGGTGGAGGAAAAACCCACCTTGTTCATGGGCGTACCCACCATGTTGAAGATGATCGCCGAGAGCGCCGCCTTTGCGGAAGCAGACCTTTCCAGTATGTATTACCTCATTGTGGGCGGCGAACCAATGCCTATCCCATTGATCGAGACCTGGCACGAGAAAGGCGTTTACGTCCGCCAGGGCTTTGGGATGACCGAAGTAGGGCCCAACCTCACCTCGCTGCACCAAAGCGATGCCATTCGGAAAAAAGGCTCAATCGGCAGGCCCAACTATTATGTCCAGATCCGGATCGCGGATCCGGAGGGGAGGGAAGTTCCCAGGGGCGAAGCCGGCGAACTCCTCCTCAAAGGCCCCATGGTTACGCCGGGCTACTGGAGGAATCCCGAAGCGACGGCCCAGTCGATACGCGACGGCTGGTTTTACAGTGGAGATATGTTGCTCATGGATGAAGAAGGCTACCTCTACGTGGTCGACCGCATCAAAAACATGTTCATCTCCGGAGGGGAAAATGTTTACCCCGCCGAGATCGAACGCGTGCTTGCGTCCCACCCTCAGATCGATGCCGCCGCCGTAATCGGAGTTCCCGACGACAAATGGGGCGAAGCGGGAAAAGCCTTTGTCGTGTCCAGCCCGGACGCGCACCTTACCCCAGAAGACCTGCGCGCCTTTTGCCTGGAGCGAATGGCCAAATACAAAGTGCCCAAGTATTTCGTGCTGGTCAGTGCCTTGCCTATTAGTCCCACCGGCAAGATAAACCGCCAGGAACTCAAGCGCCTGTAGCCCGGATTTTCAATCCGGGATTGTTCACCGGATTTTTCAATCCGGGATTATCTTCCACCACATCCGACTGGATATTTTCGTTTTCCGGTCATCTAGCCCGTTCTGTATAGCCTTAATAACCGGGAATGCTTCCCGGATTTCCAATCCGCCCCACTGGATAGAGGTTTAACGTTGGCTCGAAGTAGGGGGAGTTCCGGTATACGAAATCCAATTGCAACCGGGCCGATTTGGCCATTTCCGGATTTTTGCGTTTTTCTTCCTCGAGCGCCTGCTTTACTTCCGGATGGGCGGCAAGGTAAGCCGATGCCAGGTCTTCGAATACGTAGCTGGAGTAGTATTCTTTCTGATCCAGGATGCTGTCGAAAAAATTCCATGCGAAGAAAGCGTCAACGCCTTGAGGCTCCAGGGTTTCTACGATGTAGCGATTGAGGGGCTGGTTCGCTATCACGACGTAGTCGCCGCGGTGAAAGGTCCGGCGCAAGGTTTTGGTTTCCACTTCTACCTGGCTGTGCAGAAAGTGCCCTTCGTAGGGCCCGTCTGGCGACGAAGCCTTTTTGATGTAGTAAAACTCCGCCTCTATTTCCGTGTCTTTTTCCAGCTTTTTCATGGCAACGCCATTCCACTGGAGGCGGTCGATTACTTCCTTCCAGGCTTTCGGAATAATATACGCGTAAGGTTTTTTGATTTTAATGCCCGGAATGAAATAGTTAAAGTAGCGAATGTTTTTTTGCCACGGCGCCGCATGGTCGTAATACAGGCGGTCCAATCCGGACACGTCGCTGGGTTTATACTTGGCGGCGTATCCTTTGAACAGCAGCGAATCGACCCGGGAACGGTCGGGCCTCCAGTTCAGGGCGAAGCTATCCTGGGTGCTTACCGCCAGATCCGCTTTGGCGCGGGCTTCCCGGATGGCCTGGCTTTCTTTGGAGGCAAAATCGAGGAACAGATCCAACAGAGCCCGCATGGCTTTGACCCGTTCAGGAAAAGGCTTGAGCATATGCGCTTCCGGCATAAAGGACAACGCGTTATGCAAAGCCGCGTAGCCCGACGAATACCTCGGGAGGTCGAGAAAACCGGAAATACCGTCTTCGGGGCTGCGGCCCACATTGACGTAAGGAATCATTTCCCACCCAGCCTGCTCCATGCCTTTATATAGGAACGGCAAAAACCGGGCGTTCAGGAACTGGCCCAACCCCGCTTCGAGTTTGTTGTGCTGGGTGGCGATGAGGGTCATGGTGTATGGATAGTCGGCGCCGTTGGACACGTGGGTGTCCACAAAAACGTGGGGCCTCCACCGGGCATAGAGTTGATTAAACGTTTGAGCATTCCGGGAGTCGCATTTGATGAAATCCCGGTTGAGGTCGAGGTTGCGGGCATTGCCCCGAAATCCATAGGCTTCGGGGCCATTCTGGTTGGCGCGGCTGAAGGACGTCCGGTTGAGTCCTCCGCCGATATTATAAAACGGCACAACGAGGAGCACGACCTGGTTCAGGGACCGAAGCCGGGCAGGGTTGGAAAGGAGATCGCGCAGCAGGAGCATGGAGGCGTCGACGCCGTCGGGTTCGCCGGGATGAATCGCGTTGTTGATGAACAGCACGCATTTATTGCCGCTTTCCGCTTTCTCCGGGGTAAACGTCCCATCTGCCGACAGGATACCCAGATGGAGGGGAAATCCGGAATCTGTTGTTCCATGCGCTTGCAGCTTGAACGCCTTGGGGTATTTCCGCGCCAGTTGCTGGTAAAAAGCGATGGTTTCGGAGTACGTAGCCGACCGGTTGACGCCCTGTTCAAAAGGAGCGCGCAACGCTTGCTGAGCCAAAAAAAGCTGCGGGATAAACAACGAAAAACAAAGGAGAAGAGCAGCGCGCATCATACGGATCAATTTAGGTATGGTTTCCGGCATAAAAGATCGCTAAAAATACCTATTCTCCGCGATCCTAACCCCCAAAACAGGCGTTGAAACATCAAAAATCCGAACGGGAGGCTTTTTCCTCGGCGATATGGAAGACGGCATAACCGAAATGCCTTAACTTCCCGATGAAATTGTCAGCGAAACAACCAAAAGGCCGTGTTTAAGAAAACATTAACGGCCCGGAGGCCTATCTTTCCACCCGTAACCGGGGGTCTTTCTGTTATGAGTAAAGAAGAAATAACCATTCACCTATGAAAGCATTGATTCGTTTTGCCGTTTGGATCAGCCTTTTTACCGCTGGTATGCCACTGGCACAAGCGCAGTACTTTGGAAGGAACAAGCCTATTTACGAAAACTTCAACTTCCAGGTTTACCAAAGCTCCAATTTCGAGATCTACTCCTACCTGAACAACCCGGAGCGCCGCACCGAGCTGGCGGGAGCATCCGAAATGTGGTACCGCTTCCACCAAAACATCCTGAACGACACGATCCCGAACCGGAATCCATTGATCTTTTATAACGACCATCCCGACTTCCAACAGACCAACTCCATCAGCGGTCAGGTAGGCGCCGGAACCGGAGGCGTTACGGAGGCCTTCAAAAACCGGGTCATCATGCCCATCAACGTTTCGAATCAGGCGACCATCCAGGTACTTGGCCACGAGCTGGTGCATGCGTTCCAGTTCAACGCGATTCTGGGAGGCGATTCCAGTTAGCTCCAAAACCTGGGCAACCTCCCGCTCTGGATCGTGGAAGGCATGGCCGAGTACATGTCCATCGGCAGCGTTGATGCCCACACCGCCATGTGGATGCGCGACGCCGTCGTGAATAAGGACGTGCCCACACTCGACCAGATGAACAACCCCAAATATTTTCCCTACCGGTATGGGCACGCCTTCTGGGTTTTCCTGACGGGGTTGAAAGGCGACGACATCATCGAGCCCTTCTTCCGGGCCATCTACCTGTATGGCGTCGATGTGGCCATCCCGATGGTGCTCAACATGAAAAAAGAAGACCTGTCGAAGCTCTGGCAGGAAGCCCTCCAGAAACAATTCCAGCCATTTGTGGATGGAAAGGAGAAAACCATCCCGGGTAAAGCCGTTTTGGATGAGCAAGACGGGGGCAATATGAATATTTCCCCCTCCCTGAGCCCGAATGGCCGGTATATTCTATTCCTTTCGGAGAAAAACCTGTTTTCCACCGATATTTTCCTGGCGGAAGCCAGCTCGGGCAAGATCATCAAGACGGTTGCCAGTACCAGCCGCTCCGGGGATATTGACTTTTTTGATTTCATCGAATCCTCCGGCACCTGGTCGCCGGATAGTCGGCGGGTAGCTTTCGTCGGTTTCAGCAAAGGGCGAAATATTCTCATCATTAAAGACCCGCTCACCGGCAAAACGCTGGAAGAAGGCCCGATTAAAGACCTTCCCGCTTTCGCCAATCCCAGTTGGGCGCCTAAAGGAGAAAAAATCCTGCTCTCCGGCCTCGTCGATGGCCAAACCGACCTGTTTCTTTACGATCTGAGGTCCAAACAACTTACCCGGCTGACCAACGACCGCTACTCCGAAATCCACGCCAGTTGGGGGGAAGACGGGCAGCAAATCGTTTTTTCTACCGATCAATTGGCTTTCGACAAAGGGAGAACCTACGGCAAGCTGACCTATAACCTCGCGATCATGGACATGACTACCCGCGCCGTGGACCATATCGATATATTTCCCGGCGCGGATAACCTCAACCCCCTGTTCGACACCGAAGGCCATATTTTCTTCCTGTCCAACCGGGATGGCTACCGCAACCTTTACCGTTATGAGCCTCAAGGAGGCCAAGTTTTCCAGCTGACCGACCTGGCCACCGGGATCAGCGGGATCGCCCATTATTCTCCGGCTATTTCCGTGGATCGCCGCCAAAACAGGGTCCTGTATACCCTCTATAATAAGCGCGGGTACAGCATCTACCGGGCGGAAGAAAAAGACTGGCTGAACAAGGAAGTCGACCCCACCGTCGTCACCCTGGAAGCCGCTTTCCTGCCACGCCTTAATCGCACGGTGAAAAGTATCGTCGACGCCCAGTTGGCCACCATCAGCGACAATACCATTGCCTCTTATGCGGCAACTCAAAAAGTGCCGTTCAAGTCCAAATTCAAGTTGGATTATATTGGGGGCGGAGGCGGCCTTGGAGTAGGCACCAGCAACACCATTGGTACGACGACCGGGTTGGCCGGGGCGATCGATATGTTGTTCAGCGATATTTTGGGCAACAACCAGTTTTTCGTCAGCCTGGCGATGAATGGCGAGATCCAGGATTTCGGGGGTTCGGTGGCTTACCTCAACCGCAAGAACAAACTGCACTACGGCGCGTCGCTTTCTCATATTCCTTTCCGGAATTTTGCGATTGAGGACATCACCCTCGACACCCTTCCATGTGCGGACTGTCCCAAGAATATCTTATTCGAAAAATGGACCTTTCTGACCGAGCGGGTATTCCAGGATCGGGTGGGGCTCTTTACCCAGCTTCCGTTTTCCAGTACGTTTCGCCTGGAGGCCGACATTGATTTCACGCTGTACAGCGAAAGCCTTATCCGGGAGAGCAACTACTACGACGGGTTTGGCCAGTTGGTGTACCGCGACCGCGACCGGCTGGATGCGCCTGCGGGGTTTAGCCTCTGGAGTCTTGGCGCAGCTGCCGTAGGAGACAACTCCTTCTTTGGCCTTACCTCGCCCCTCAATGGGCATCGGTACCGCCTGGAGGCAAGGCAATACATGGGCGAATTTTCGTTCTTCGCCGCCACCGCCGATTTGCGGGCGTACCGGTTTTTTAAACCCATTGGCTTAGCTGCCCGCGTGATGCACTATGGCCGATACGGACAAGATGGGCGCCGGTTGTATCCGATGTATCTGGGCAGCCCCTGGTTTGTGCGCGGATTCAATTCGGATGTCACCAACGACCTGCTGGTCCAAGGCGTCATTGAGGAAGACAACCTGTTCGGATCGAGCATCCTGCTGGGCAACTTCGAGGTGCGTATCCCGTTTACCGGCCCCAAGCAATTGTCGCTGATCCCAACGAATTTCTTGCTTACCGACCTCAACTTCTTCGTGGATGGAGGCTTGGCCTGGTTTGATTTCGATCAGTTTAAAGACCAGAACGAATCGGGGTTCGCCAAGGTAAACCCGCTATTTAGCGCGGGAGCTTCTCTTCAGGTCAACCTGTTTGGTGCGCTCGTGCTGGAGCCTTTCTATGCTGTTCCGCTGGTGAAAAATGCCAAAGGCGGGTTTGGATTGAACTTCCTTCCGGGGTGGTAAGGCCTCCTGCTGAAAAAAAGGGTTTTTCCATTTCAGAGATTTGCCTTACTTTTGCCCATAGGAAAAAAAAAGTTGCCGTACATTATTATGCGACGGCAACAGCAAACAGGATTAGTATGAAAAAACTCTATCTTGATGAAGACGAGTGGACCTTGGTCCGCTCGTCTTTTTTACATTCTACTCTTCTCTAAAGACGTCGTTTGTTCTAAAAAGTTGCATCACAAAAGTGTTTTTTTCCTTAAAGAACCGCCATTTTATTCGACAAACAGAACTTTTTAGGCTACCAGATAAGCGGCGCCAAAAACGCCCGCGCTATCCCCTAGCTGAGGACGAAGAAAAACGGTATCCAGGCGCAGGTTAAACACGAATTCCTTTACTTTTTCCACCCCTGCGGTATACAGTAGATCGATGTTTCCTACCCCGCCACCCAGCACGATCACATCCGGATCCAGAATATTGATGACGTTGGACATACCCTTGCCAAAGAAGTGCATCAGGCGATCAAGGGGTTTGGATAGCTGCCGGATCGCCGGCATCGTATAGTTCGACAATTTCCGGCAAAGGCCGCCGAACGCCGCTGATGCCGGCGTAGTAGCGTTCTGTGGCTGGGCCGCACAATAAAGTTTCTACGCATCCTGTTTTCCCGCAATAACAAACGCCGCCTGAATCATCCAGGTAGCTATGCCCCCATTCTCCGCCGATTCCCTGGCGTCCGTTCCATACTTTTCCGTCAATGACCAAACCGCCGCCAACGCCGGTCCCCATAATCACCCCAAACACCATGCGGGCTTCCGGCATGTGGGTTTTCACCGCGCCCATATTGGCTTCTGCAACGGCAAAGCAGTTCGCATCGTTTGCCAGCACAAAGGGAAGGTGCAATGCCGCTTCCAGATCCCGTTTAAATGGCATCCCATTCACGACGGTCGTATTGCTGTTTTTCATGGTTTGGGTCTGGGGATCGAGCGCGCCCGGATGGCCCATCCCGATGATCTCGGGTTGCAGGCCGGAATCCTGGCGCATCCGGTCTACCAGTTTTCCAATTTGGCCGATGATGTGGTCGTATCCTCCTTCTTTTTCTGTGGGTACCCTCAGGCGGGTCCGAACTTCGGGATTGTCTTTGCTGCGCAGAATAACGCCTTCGATTTTGGTTCCTCCCATGTCAATTCCCCAGAGTGGTTTCATATTGGTTCAGGTTATAGGATAAAAAAAACGGATGCGCTCCGACTTTACAATATCGGAAGGGCAACCGCTTGCTCCAAGAAAAAAAGGCGATTTCTGCAGGGATAAGGCCAAAGATTTAGTAGCCTTTTTTCCCTTTTTTTTGGTTGTTTTCCCAGGGAGGGCCTCCTCCACGCGTTCCGTTGCGGCTTCCAGGGCCCTGCCAAGGCCGGATATCGTCGGCCAGAAAAAGGGAATTTCCCTCCATGTTACCCATGAGTTTAATTTCCTCTCCCGGTTCGAGCAGCACCATTGGAGGGACGAACGCGCTGTCGTAGTCAATGGTCCACCTTTTGCCAGAAAAATCCACCAATTGAAGGGTGGACGCAGAAACCTCCACAATTTGCCCGGCCAGTTGGCCTTGTTCCGGCATCATCCAGAGTTTGATCTTTTTTTCCTGGATACTTTCGTAAAGACTCACCTGAATAGCAAACGCTTTTTCCAGATAAGAGGCGCCCCCGGTAATAAAGAACAAAGCGCCCAATAAAATGCTTAGTGCCGCACTGTACCCCATTTGCCGGGCCAGTGTGAACTTATACCCTCTGGCCGAGTGGCGAATGCCGTACATTCCCGTGAGCAAAGCCAGGATCAGCAAGCCAATCCAGAAAAAAGGCAGCAGCCCAAGGAAAAGCTCCAGGCGCGAATGCCCTAAATGGCTTAGCACGTTAAAATCGGTTTGCTGAATGGCAAACAGAAGAATAGAGAATGCCAAAGCGCCCAAAAGCGCCGCAAGTGCGAATCCTGCTCCTGCGAGGCTTCGCTGCGCCCAAAATAGTCCCTTTGGCTTAGGCTTGATCTGTTGCCCTTTTATTTTAGCCAGTAGTTTTTCCGAACCTTCCATGATCGCAAGTTTAAAATTCGAAAGAGAGTTTGTTTTTTGCCGCCAGTTCCGCAAATGCCTTTTTTGCCCGGTTGATCCGGGTAGCAACCGTTCCCTCCGGGATTTTTAACACATCCGAAATTTCTGCGTAACTCATTTCATCGAAAAACTTCAGCGCCAGCACCTCGCGGGAAACCAGGGGAAGCTGCTCCAGCAAAAACCGGATCTGGCCTTCCTGGCCCTGGGTTTCTTCTCCTTCGCCAGGCAGGCTGGATTCAACAGCCGTATCAAAGGATTCATTCCAGGGAACGTTCCGGTCTTTCCCATTAGACGTTTTCCGGCGCATCCAGGAAACGGTTTCATTGTGCACTACGCGATAAACCCAGCTCGACAGCTTCAACTCCGGATCAATAGCGTGCAGATTTTTCCAGATCTTCACGAAGGCGTCCTGAAGAAGGTCCTCTGCTTCCGTTTCCGAAATCCGGGCAATGCGGTGGATGTACCGGAGCAGTTTTTCCTCATACCGGTCGTAAAGGCAAGAAAAGTAATCGACTTCTTCGATCGATTTCCGGAGGATTTCCGCATCGCTCAACCCCTTGCAGATAGATTTTGGAATGAGCATGAGTTTTTCGATTCTTGAATAAAGGTAATAAAAGAGGGCTTCAGAATAGCCCTCCGGCACGTTCTGAAGCCCTTTGGCGTTTCGCTTGGTGAAGCGGCGCTGCTAAACTCCTCCTGTCTATCCTCTTCCGCGCCCTTTTCCGTTGTTCCCTTGGCCCGATCCAGTGCCATTGGCGCCTTTCCCGTTATTTCCCTGGCCAGCGCCGTTGCAATTGGCGCCCTGGGACCCATTTCCTGCCTGGTTGTTTGGGCAAACCCCGCAAATCGATCCGCCGCGTTCCTGATCCTGGCTCAGAATGCCGTCAAACAGTTCTTTACTGATATATTGTGGCACATAGCTGGCTTCCAGATTGGCGAGGTTTTTGGTAAAGGAGCGAAGGTGGTTCCGCGATCCTTTGGTCAATTCGGCATACACCGCTTTTACATCCTGGTTATCCGCCATTTCAGTCGCCTTGAGCAAATCGGAGATGTCGAGGTCTTCAATGGTAGCGCCCACCTTGAAAGCAGCCTCCAGGGATGCCGACCCCTCGGCAAGGAGTTTCGCGTAAAGGCTCTGCAACGCCTCGTTGGCAAATACTCCAGCGGCATTGTCGCCCACCGGGTCCTTCAGGGTGTACTTGGTCAGGAGGCAGCTAATGGCATCCATATGGCGTTGTTCCGAACTGGCAATATTACTAAATACCGGGCTTTGCCACTTGGCGTATAGCCCTAAATAAACGTCCCGTGCCAGCTTTTCTTCTTCTGCCATGAACACCAGGCTTTCTTTCTCCGCATCAGATAAGGCTTCCATTGGGAAATTGGTTGCCAGGCAAGTGCAAACCTCTTCTTTTGGTAGCCCTTTTTCTCCCTGTTTAGCGGATGCGCCGCCTTGCCCGCCACTTTGGGCGCCCCTTCCCCGTCCGTTGCCCCACTGAAGGTTTCCCTGGAAATCCTCCGGCCCCAATCCATTCACATCGGTATTGCACTGGGTAAAAAGCATGACCGATCCAAACATAAGGGAGAATAATCCGGCCAATCTCAAGAAATTCGTTTTCATAGTAATAAAGGATTAAATAGGATGAAAAAATGATTTCTTTCTTTTGACCCTTACTACGCAGAAGGAAATAGTTTCTTCCATTTCTTTTGCTTTTTTTTTATCCTGGTGGTTTTTTTACTTTTCGGCTCCAATGCCCGCAAGGAAACATTCAGGCAAAACGGCATAAACCTATGCATCTGGAATCTCAGCTTCGCCGCGCTTTCCACTTATCCGCCCCGGAGATCCCCGAAGAAGGGTGGGCGTCCTTTGCCGAACGCGCTGTCGTTCAGGCATATGAAAAAAACCAGATCCTTAAAAAAGAAGGGGCTCCCGAGCGTTTTCTGCATTTTATTCTGGAGGGCTCCGCAGGGGTTTTTCTGGAAACCGCCCATCAGGACATTTGCATAGATTTATGCTTTGAAGGAGAATTTCTGGTAGATTACCTTTCGCTCCTGACGAGACAGCCGACCCAGCTCTATACGAAATCCCTGGAACCCCTCCGGGTGGCAACCCTTTCCAGAGACCACCTGATGGAGTTATATACTACCCCTCTTGGAGAAAAGATCCGGGTCATCGTAGCAGAAAGCCTGTTTATTCACAAACAGCAGCAACAAGTCGAACTGCTTTCCCTCACGGCGGAGCAGCGGTATAGAAAGATGCTGGACGAACACCCGGAATGGGTGAGCCGGACGGCGCAAATACACCTGGCTTCTTTACTGGGGGTCACCCCGGAGAGTTTGAGCCGGATACGAAAAAAAGTATCCGGAAACTGATCCTTGGGAGCCGATTTCTTACCATAGATCAAGTGGTTCCGTGGGTATAACGCGCTATTTTTGTGATGAATTACGACATCAACAATGAAAAACTCCGTTCGCTCCGCTTTTTCTATGCTACTCCCTGTCGGGCTTACGCTGATCTATACCGGCGTGCTGCTTTGGCTTGGAACGTATGCAAAAGCCCATCTGCCCGGATTCATCCAGGAAAACCTGTATCTGGACCAGCACGCGGTTTACCAGATTGGGGCTTTTGTTCTGATCCTGGTGGTTTTGGTCTTGGCTTATGCGCTCCGGCCAGACACCTTTAAGGAATTCTTCCGTGCAGGCGACCCAGGGGCTCCGGCCGGCCGGCTGGCATGGCTCGGAATAAAAGAAGGGGAGCGCTGGAGATCCGTGGGATGGTCCATGCTGGTCATCATCAGCGTAGTAACGGGGATCTTTATGGGCTTGCAACTCGGGCAGGCCCCCTCTGCCTGGAGCCGCTTGTTGGCTTGGCTGCCCTGGATTTTGCTATTTGCTGCAATGAACGCCTTGACGGAGGAGGTCATTTTTCGGTTTAACCTGATCGTTCTGTTGACTGGCCGAATGTCCGCCCAAGCTATATATCTTATTTCGGCGGTATTATTTGGCCTTCCGCACTATGCTGGGATGCCCAATGGAATATTGGGCGTGCTGATGGCCGGCGTACTAGGCTATGTGTTAGCGAAATCGGTAGTCGAGACCAAGGGGATGTTCTGGGCCTGGTTCATCCATTTCGTCCAGGACGTGCTGATTATCGGGTCCATGGCGTTACTGGCGGGGCGCCCCTAAAGGCTTCGCTATTCTTTAAGCACCAGTTCTATCGCCTCGCATTTCTGGAGGGTAGAAGAAAGGATGCGGGTTTGTTTGGCCTTCCCATCGTCGATGGTAATCGCTGCCGTGTTTGGCGGGAATTTGCCCAGGTTGTGGGCAAAAAGGGTGACTACATTGACCCCGTCGCTCAGGGTCGCTTCAAACGCGCGGGGTTGTTTGACGAGGGCATAATGCTCTACCACCGGAACGCCGTTCAGGAAGATAGACAGGCTGTCGCCGTCGACGCTCTGGTTATCCCAAACGATGATCCGTATTTTTTTGGATTTCACTTCCAGAGCGCCCGAAATTTCCACCTCCCGGTCGATATTTTTCTTAAGGTTTTCAGTCACCTCCTCGGTAGAAGCAGAAACCGGCGGCTCAACCCGGTAGTGGTAGACCTTGGAGGCTTTCTTCATGTTCTGGATCGTCATGCCGATAATAGCCAATTCGCAGGGTTCGCCCACTTTAACCATTTGAATATCCGAAAACGTGGCGTCGTAAACGCTACCCGGGAAGTCTTCTTTTTCCTCCGGAGCAAAAAAATACTCCACCGGAGGAAAGGCATTGATCCGGATAACCGCTTTATCGGGATACTTCTTAATGTCCACCTGGGGCTTTTTCCCCAAAGGGTTGGCGGGGATCTCGCAAGGTTTTTTTTGGCCGCTCAGCCCCGTGTGTAACCCAACTACCAGGAGAAAAACACTCCAGGCCTTGAAAAAAAGAATTGATGTGTTCAAATGGATAGGATTTTGAATAAAAACGCCTGTTGCCAAGCCAAAATTGGGAGCCACCTCAAAAAAGACGAATCACCCTCCGCTGACTGGGGGGATCAACGCAATCTCGTCGCCTGCTGTAAGGAGGTTCGCATCTTGCGCGTATTCGGAATTGACGGCTACGGCCAGCGATTTGAGCCGTGCCAGCTCCGGATACTGACGGATCAGTTCTTCGCGCAGCTCGCCCACCGTGAGGGGGCTGTTCCATTCCAGTTCCATTACCGGGCGCCCAAGGATATCTCTGGCCATTCCAAAGGCAAGTATTCGAAAGGAAGTTTTCATAGCTTTTCAAAAATGGGCCTTTACCCGCACGAGATAATCCGGCTTGTCTTTGGAAACAAAAAAAACGCATTTGGGTTGGGGTGTTTTGGCTCCTCCATATAAAAGAAGTAGTCTCAAAACTATAGATACCTTACAGTAAAAAAACGCCAGCCCCCGGAACGGGTTGAACCCGCTGAAACACGTATATATATAGCTCGTTTTAAAACAAAAGATAGATAAAAGCGACTTTTTACGCAATTATAATGCTAAAAAATTGCACAAAAACCATTTATTGTCATAATATTGTCACAAAAATATTAATTTATTGTTTAAATCAGTCCTTTTAAATTGTTCTGTCATTAAGCAAAAACGTTGAATTTATTTGGCTTTTTAACAAAAATCATCAAAAGAAAGTTTTGTATCAATAAAAGCAAAATAATTTATGGAGTGGCCTAAACGTTCCTTTTGCGTCATAAAAGGGTTGAAAAAGCAAAAACATTGCTTCGAATGCTAAAAGGCCATAGCTTTGCAGGAGCGTTAATTCGCAAGGTTTTGTTTTTTAAATAGTTAGGACATATCCAATTCAATATAAACAAACCCAGTTAAAGACCGACGGGCCCGGTAATTCAAGGCAGTCGGTATTCGTTCACTAAATTTGTTATAATGTATTTCCCATGGACACGCGTTGCTACCTTTGTAGCTTTGGCTGCAATCGTAGTAATCGCAAACACACCCCTCCAGTTAAACGCCGCTTCCAATCCCGAGGCTGCCGCTAACTGGAACGCCCAGGTAGTCAAAGACCGCCTGGTCAAACTCCAACTCCCGGTTCCCATTCAATCTAATGAACAAGTGATGACCCGTATCCGGCAATACGTCATCACGGGGAAAACGGAAACCGAAGCTATTCTGGGCCGGACGAACCTGTACTTCCCGATTTTCGAGCACCAACTTCGGGCTCACGGACTTCCTGAAGAACTGAAATTCCTACCGTTGATCGAATCAGGCCTCCTGATCACGATCAAGTCGCCTGTCGGCGCAACCGGCGTATGGCAATTGATGACTGTTTCCGCCCGTCATTTTGGCCTACAGGTAGGCAGCGGCGTCGACGAGCGGATGGACATCTACCGATCTACTGAAGCAGCTATGAAAATGCTGAAGTTCCTGCACAACAAGTTTGGCGATTGGGCCCTGGTGCTGGCCGCTTACAACAGCGGCGCAGGCAAAGTGGACGAAGCCATCCGCATGGCAGGAACCAAAGACTACTGGAAGGTCAAAGAGTACCTTCCCAAAGAAACGCAACGCTACGTGCCGGCTTTTATCGCGGCGGCTTATGTGGCTAAATTCCACCGTCAGCACAACCTCCGGCCGAGCAGCATGAGTTATTTCACTCCGGAACTCCGGACGCTACGCATCTACCGTCGGGTTACTTTTGGCGAGATTTCCCGCGTAACCGGCGCCAACCTCACCCTGCTCGCCCGGCTGAACCCGGCCTTTGTACAAGGCATCATCCCGGAAAGCAAGGAAGGGCGCTTTCTGATCCTGCCAAACGAAAAAGCGACGCTTGCGCTGCGCGAATACCTGTCCAGCACGGAAGAAAAAGCAGCTGGAAAAAATGCGTTCCGCACGACCTATGTGGTCTCCAAAGGCGACAACCTGGAGCAAGTAGCCAAGTTGTTTCAAACCAGCGTAGACGACATTATGAAGTGGAACAAACTCAACGACGCGAAGATTGTAGTACGCCAGGAATTGTTGCTGTTATTGCCAAAAACCTTTTTACTTAACCGCGCTTAATGAGGTAGCAATTGATTGGTTTACGTTTACTAGCTCCTACGGAAGCGGGGAATGCCAATGCGGGCGTTCCCCGCTTTGCTTTTTCCCTGAATTCATAACGCCTGGCCTTACTCCCGAATCAAGGCAGTCCATACGCTGAGCCTGGTCCCATCTGCCCGGGTCCAAATAGGCCGGACGACGCCGTTGTAGACGCTGATATGGTTGTAATCGCCAAAGAAAACAGAGGACAACGGTTGAAAAGGGCTGGCGCTGATCTTTCGGTTCTGGAAGGTCTTTCCCCCGTCTTTGGACACCGCCAGGAAGACGTCGGTCTGGGTATCGCCGTAATGCCGGCGGTCGTAAAAAACCACATAAAGAAACCCCGTGACGGGGTCTACGGCCATCCAGGTGAAGAATTGATGCTTGCCGGGAGGGTCGTCGTTTACCCGTACCGGGGAGGACCATGTTTTCCCCCGGTCTGCCGATCTGGCCACCCAAACATCGGTGTCTTCCGGGCCAAAGCGCTGATCGCTCCAGTTGACGTACACCGTCCCCCGGTAGGGGCCGGAGGAGGGATCGGTAGCCGTAACGGGCAGCCCATTGCAGCGGCTGATCCCTGGCACGCCAAACGTCCAGCCTCCGGGTTGTTCCGCTACCAGGATATCTTCTTCCAACCAGGACGCGCCCCCGTCCAGCGAGCGGTCTAAAAAAATCTTGCCGTCGAAGGCCCAGGCTACATAAATTTCTCCGTTTGGCCCCACAGCAGGCACGGCGCCTTCGGTGGTCTTGTCGTCGTCGAGGCAATCGCCTTCCAACTGGTTGATCTGAACAGGCGCCGACCAGGAACCCCCCTGGTTGGTAGATTTCGAAAACAGGATTCGGGACTTGTCCTTCGGGGAGGCGCTGGCCTCTTGGTCGAACTCCGTCCAGGAAATATATACGTGATGCGTTTGGGGGTTGGTAGCCAGCCACTGTTTATCCTGGTCGCGGGGATGGTCCAGTCCCGTGTAAGTCCCCTCCGACCAGGAGTTTCCGCCATCGGAAGATTTCTGGATTACAATACGGTCGAGAATCGTCGGATCTCCCCATTGTTTGCCCGTGGGGTCAGAAAGGTGGGCGTAAAAAAAATTGCCGGAAAAATCCGCCAGGACAACCGGGTCTCCAAAAACGCCATAGGGAGAGGTAAGCCGGCTTTTGGACCATGTCCGGCCGCTATCCCGGGAAACGTAGACCCGGTCCAGAATAGCCCCAGCCACTACTTGGCGCAGGTCGAGGGGATTTATAGCGATACTGGGCTCGCAGGGCCCATAGGCAGAAATACCTCCAGCCGAATCGATCCGGATGTTTTCAGGGATGGAAGCTCCCGACACCGGAGGCGTTTGCATAGACGAAGACACGTTGCGATCGCAGGTCAGGAGTAGCGCGATCACAACAAAGAAACCAGGGGAGAGGACCTTCATTTAGAGTTTCTGCTTGATTTCCACCACTTCGTAGACCTCAATGATATCCCCTACTTTAATATCATTGAAGTTTTTGATTCCGATACCGCATTCCAGGCCGGATTTGATCTCTTTCACATCTTCTTTAAAGCGACGCAGGGAAGCGACTTCCCCGTGAGCGCCTTCGCGGGTGGGGAAGACCACGATGCCGTCGCGCACCAGGCGGATATTGCTGTTCCGGGAAATTTTGCCTTCCTGGACCTGGCATCCTGCAATGGTGCCCACTTTACTGATTTTGTACACCTCGCGAACCTCTACCAGGCCAGAGATATGCTCCTCCTTGGTCGGCTCGAGCATCCCCTCGATAGCGGATTTGATTTCCTCAATAGCTTCGTAAATGATGGAGTAGGTTTTGATCTGAACGCCTTCCTGTTCTGCCAGCTTTCGCGCGCCGCTGGAGGGGCGGACCTGGAACCCGATGACGATGGCATCTGAAGCGGAGGCGAGCAACACGTCGGACTCAGCGATTTGGCCGACGGCTTTGTGAATGACGTTGACCTGAACTTTTTCGATCGACAGCTTGATGAGCGAATCGGAGAGCGCTTCGACGGAGCCGTCGACATCCCCTTTAACGATCAGGTTGAGTTCTTTAAAGTTGCCGAGTGCAAGGCGGCGGCCGATTTCGTCGAGCGAGATCCGTTTGGTGGCGCGGTTGGCCTGTTCGCGGATAATCTGTCCGCGCTTGGACGCAATCTGACGAGCCTCCTGGTCGCTATCGACCACTTTAAAGCGGTCGCCTGCCTGAGGAGCTCCCCCCAAGCCAAGCACCATGACCGGGGCTGAGGGGCCGGCCTCGGTGAGGCGCTTCCCGCGTTCGTTCAGCATGGCGCGCACTTTACCGGAATATTCCCCGGCAACGATCGAATCGCCGATGCGGAGGGTGCCGTTTTGAACGAGCATTTTCGAGATATATCCGCGGCCTTTGTCCAGAGAAGCTTCGAGCACGGTGCCCACGGCCTGGCGGGCAGGGTTTGCTTTCAGGTCAAGGATTTCGGCTTCCAGAAGGATTTTTTCCAGCAGTTCGGCCACGCCGGTGCCTTTTTTCGCAGAAATATCCTGCGACTGGTATTTTCCGCCCCAATCCTCCACGAGGAAGTTCATGGAAGCGAGTTCCTGTTTAATCTTTTCCGGTTGGGCGTTGGCTTTATCGATTTTGTTGATGGCAAAGACGATGGGGACGCCGGCGGCCTGTGCGTGGCTGATAGCTTCCTTGGTTTGGGGCATGATGTTATCGTCGGCGGCTACGATAATCACGGCGATATCCGTGACCTTGGCGCCCCGGGCGCGCATGGCGGTAAAGGCTTCGTGGCCCGGCGTATCGAGGAAGGTTACTTTCTTGCCCTCTTCAGTAACGAACTCATAGGCGCCGATGTGCTGGGTAATCCCGCCGGCTTCCCCCGCAACCACATTGGCGTGACGGATATAATCCAGCAAGGAGGTTTTCCCGTGGTCGACGTGGCCCATGACGGTTACGATGGGAGAGCGCGGCCGCAAGTCCTCGGGATTGTCGTCGAGGATAATATCCTCTTCGGTTTGTTCTTCGACGGATACGAATTCCACTTCATGGCCAAATTCGCTGGCTACCAATTCGATGATCTCCGCGTCGAGGCGCTGATTGATGGACACCATGACGCCTAGGTTGAGGCAGGCCATGATCACTTCAGCGGCAGGAACATCCATGACGTTGGCTAATTCCTGAACCGTAATGAATTCGGTCACTTCCAGTTTAGCGTTAGAAGCTTCCTGTTCGAGTTGTTCCTGGCGTTCTCGGAAGCGGTCCCGTTTGTCGCGCTGGAGTTTCTGGCGTTTTTTCTTTCCGCCGCCGGAAAGGCGGGCCATGGTAGCCTTGATCTTGTCTTCGATTTCTTTTTGAGAAACCTCTTTGGATTCTTCTCTGACCACGCCTCGGGTGGCGGGAGGACGTGGTCTGTCCTGGCTTGGTCCGCGGGTATTATCGGCAGGTTTATTCTGGCCTTCGGTGCCGGCGCCCACTTTTTTGCGTTTGCGTTTGCGTTTTTTGCGTTCCTCTTCCGACAACCCATCCGAAGGTTTTTTGTCGGTTGCGTTCTCTGGTTTGGGGCTCCGATCCTGTGGGCCTGGGGCGCCGGGGCGGCTTGGAGCGCCGGGGCGGCCTGTGCCGCCTTGTCGTTCCCTTCCAGGGGTAGCGCCTCCAGCGGGAGTAGGGGCGCTGCCGGATTTTTCGGGTTCCCCCGGGCTGCGTTTAACCTCTTTGGTATCTTTTTTCTTTTTCTTATCAAACCGATCGGTATCGATTTTCCCCAGGATTTTGAGCCCCCGGAGTTCGGGCGTATCGGCGCGAAAGACGCCGGAATTTGCCTCGACTGGTTTTTCTTCCTTCAGCGGCACTGGTTCTGGGGGGCGCGACGACGGTAGGTTCTTCTACCACCAAGGCGACGGGTTCAGCTACCGGAGGAGCTATCGGTTCGACCTCAGGAGGGGCTACGGGTTCGGCCACCGGAGGAGGCGTTTCCTTGGGCGGCTCCATTTCTTTGACGGGTTCTTGAACGATTGCAGGTTCTGGTTGGCGGTTTTCTTCAGCGGAATGGATATGAATCTCTTGTTTGTCTTTACCCCGGTCGTGAAGGCGTTTGCTGAGATCGATCTTACCCAGAACGGTTGGGCGCTGCAGCTTGATCCGAGGGCGCTCTTCATCCTCTACCGGTTTTTCCTCGACAGCCGTTTCCTGGCGCTCCCGGGTAACGCCCCACCAACCTCTTGCTCGCTGCCTTTGCTGCGCACTCCGATATTGACATGCTTGGAAGCCTCTTTATCATCGATTGACCGTTGGAACTCTTTCAGCAAACGGGCATACATTTCGTCGGTGATCTTGGCATTGGGCTTATTGTCAATGTCAAATCCGCTATTGTTAAGAAATTCGACAATAGTAGTAGTACCGACATTAAGTTCCTTGGCAATCTTTACTAAAGATTTCGTCATTCTGGATATTTAGACTAAAATTTCCTTTTGAAAACCGAACACAAACTTAAAGAAAAGAGTTCGTTTCCGCCTTGTTTTATTGAAATTTGGTGAACTAGTCCTCAAATTCCGCAGCAAGGATCTTCATCAAATCTTCGATGGTCTCTTCTTCCAAATCGGTGCGCCGGATCAGTTCTTCTTTGCTCAGGGAAAGCACGCTTCTGGCGGTGTCGCAACCAATCGCTTTGAGCGAGTCGATGATCCAGCCCTCGATTTCATCTGCGAATTCCTCGAGATCCACGTCGTCGATTTCGTATTCTTCGTTGTTGCGGTACACGTCAATTTCAAATCCCGTCAATTGGCTGGCCAGTTTGATGTTGGTCCCTCCTTTGCCAATAGCCAGAGAAACCTGATCAGGGTCGAGGTATACGTTGGCGTGCATCTTTTCCATCTTCAGGTCGATACTCGACACCTTGGCCGGCGTCAGTGCGCGCTGGATAAAGAGCGTGACGTTGTTGGTGAAATTGACGATGTCGATATTCTCGTTGCGCAATTCGCGGACAATTCCGTGAATACGAGCCCCTTTCATCCCGACGCAGGCGCCTACCGGGTCGATGCGGTCGTCGTAAGATTCCACCGCGACTTTGGCGCGTTCCCCCGGGATTCGAACGATCTTCTTGATGCTGATCAGCCCGTCTTCGATCTCGGGCACTTCCTGTTCGAGGAGTTTTTCCAGGAACATGTTATCCGTGCGGGAAAGGATAACCACCGGGTTGTTGTTGCGCATGTCCACTTTGCGAATCACTGCGCGAACGACGTCGTCCTTGCGGAAAAAGTCGCCTTTGATCATTTCCGTGCGGGGGAGCACCAGTTCGTTGCTCGTAGCGTCGTCTACTACCAGGATCTCTTTTTTGAGGATCTGCTTGACCTCTCCGGTGATAATGTCGCCGATCCGCTCGCTGTACCTGCGGAACACTTCGTCCTTCTCCAGTTCCATGATCCGGGAGATCAGGGTCTGGCGGGCAGCCATGATGGCCCGGCGGCCGAAATCTTCCAGCTTGAGTTGTTCGTAACATTCCTCTCCGACTTCATAATCGGCGTCGATCGACAAGGCCTCGGAGATAGAGATCTGGCTGCGGTCGTCGGTCACTTCGCCGTCCGGCACGATTTCGCGGACCCTCCAAAGTTCAAGGTCCCCTTTCTGGGTGTTGACAATAACGTCGAAATTCTCGTCCGAGCCAAATTTTTTGCGGATCAGCGTGCGGAATACATCCTCGAGCACGCGCACCATGGTCGGGCGATCGATATTCTTCCCGGATTTGAATTCCGAGAAGGTTTCCACCAGGTTCATCATAGTATTAAAGCTTTAAAACGAAACCTTTACAAAAGTCTTTTCAATATGACCGAAGGGGATTGCCGTTTCCACTTTTTCCTTGATGGTCTTTTTCCCCTCCTTCCGGCTGATTTCTTCCGACAGGACGATCGTTTCGGGATGAACGGCTTGCAGAACCCCTTTCCGCTTGGTTCCATCCTGAAGGGTCACTTCGATCTGGCGGCCAACATTTCTGGGGTATTGGCGCCAAAACTGCAGTGGGCGGCTGATTCCGGGAGAAGATACCTCCAGTACGTAATGGAGTCCCAGCCAGCCTCCGGCATCAATGTGTTCTTCGAGGTACCGGCTAATCCGCTGGCACTTTTCGAAAGTCATGCCCGAATCGCTATCGGCAAAAACCTCCAGCTTGTTGCCAGCCCCCAGTTTGATCTCCACGATAAAGCAATCGGCGAAAGCTTCTTCCAGAAACTTTTCCAGCAAGGAATCTATTTTCTCCGTAATCTCCACTTCCCTGAATTTTGTTGACGATCGCGCCGGACCTCCCAAGACGCGAAAGAGGGAACTTTTGGTTCCCTCTTTCGCGCGATCTTCCCGAGTTCGGCGGCAAATATACCACTTTTTTATTTACTACGCCAGCGTTTTTCCATTCAGATCTCCTTTCGCCTTCCTGAAAGGATTTCGGCTTTTTGCAAACCGGACCTTTGCTATCTTTGTTATACCTGCGCCGGGCGGAACGTATCCCGGCCCGAAAGGATTGATCACTCCAAAGAACGAACGATATTATGCATTATTCCGATTTATTACAGCGGGCATTGAACCTCGAATTCCTAAGTGCGGAAGAAGGCGTTTTCCTTTTCGAACACGCTCCGGCTGCAGACCTGATCTATGTGGGCGCCCAATTAAGGCAGCGCCACGTGCCGGGCGATACGGTGACCTGGATTATCGACCGCAACTCCAATACGACCAATGTGTGTATTGCCAACTGCAAGTTCTGTAACTTCTACCGGAGGCCGGGGCACGAGGAGTCGTACATTACTTCTATCGAGTCCTACAAAGAAAAGATCGAGGAGCTTTTTCGGTTTGGAGGAGAGCAGCTCTTGTTGCAAGGGGGGCACCATCCGGATTTGGGGCTGGACTACTATACCGGCCTGTTCCGGGAGTTGAAGCAGCATTTTCCTGACCTTAAACTCCATGCGCTCGGGCCTCCCGAAGTGGCGCATATCACCAAACTGGAAAAATCTACCCATATCGAGGTGCTCCGGGCCCTGAAAGCATCGGGATTGGATTCCCTTCCCGGCGCCGGGGCAGAAATCCTGGACGACCGGGTCCGGCGGCTGATCTCCAAAGGCAAATGCGGCGCCCAGGAATGGCTCGACATCATGCACGCAGCCCACCAATTGCATCTGACCACTTCGGCGACGATGATGTTTGGCCATATTGAAACGAACCTCGAACGGATGGAGCACCTCGTCAAAATCCGCGAAGTGCAATCCAGGAAGCCCAAAGACGCCAAAGGGTTCATCGCCTTCATCCCCTGGCCCTTCCAGGACGAAGACACCATACTCAAAAAGCTCAAGCGGGCGCGCAACACCTGCACCGGGGAAGAGTACATCCGGATGATTGCCCTGAGCCGGATCATGCTGCCCAATATCGCCAACATCCAGGCTTCCTGGCTCACGGTAGGCAAGCAGGTTGCCCAGATCTGCCTGCATGCGGGCGCCAACGATTTTGGCAGCATCATGATCGAAGAAAACGTCGTTTCGGCCGCCGGAGCGCGGTTCAGGTTTACCGCCAACGGCATTCAGGAGGCGATCCTCGAAGCCGGGTTTAGGCCTCAATTGCGCAATCAGCAATACGAACCCCGGCAATTGCCCGAATTTATCGTGCAACAGGAGTTGGATCGCGCCTCCATGATCGTCGACTAGGTTCTTTTCCTGATTTTCCGCTCAAAACGAAAAAAAATCGGATTGTCATGCGTAAATTACTGCACGTTTTCTATTACCTGTTGCTGGGCGCCGCAGTCTTGCTTGGCCTTTTATGGCTTATGGACAAAACGGACGCGGTAGGCATCGAGAAAGGTCCCGGGTTAAGATATACCATTATGGTGATGGCAATCGCGGGCATTGTTCTGGGCCGGTTTATTCAACCTCCAAAAACCGAGTGAACCGATAAAAACGCCGCTTCCCATGTTCAGAAAAGTACCCTATTACGGAACCAGCTTTTTTCTAGGTCTGGTATTCTTTACGGCTGGAATGGGCAAATTATTTGCCGAGCACCGGTTTCCCGGACTGATCGGCCCGGTGTGGCTGGAGGAGCGGTTGGGAGAATACGGCTTGGGAGGGTACGCGCGGTTTATTGCGTTTTCGCAGGTGGTTATCGGGTTTGTTTTGCTGACGCTGCGGTATATCCCTGCCGGCGCGCTGATGCTCCTCCCTATGATTGCCAATATTCTGGTCATAACCATCTCCCTTCAATGGCGCGGAACGCCTTACGTCCTGGCGGGCTTGTTAGCAATGAACCTCTGGCTGCTTTATGCAGACCGCAAGTGGCTGCTTCCCCTGGTTACGGGAAAATGGCCTGCCCAAGAGCTGCCAAGCCGGGGGTTTCACCTCTACGGCCACCTCGTTTGGCTCATTGGACTGGCGATCGCTCTTAGCGCCATCCCGATTTCTCACCACAATGCCCTGTTTGGGTATGTCTTTGTGGTATGCGCCTTGCTCATGGCATGGATGAGCCCTGCCGCGGACCGGATGAGCAGGCACGGGTAGAAATTTCACCCCAATTCCCTGCACTTCTGATACAGGTCTTTCCACTCCGCTCTGGTTTTGACCACTGTTTCCAGGTATTCCTTCCAGGCTGCCTGATCGCGGGAAGGGTCTTTGACAATGGCGCCAGCGAGCGCGGCGGCGAGGTCGCCGGCGCGAAGCGTCCCGTCGCCAAAGTGAACGGCGAGGGCTTGCCCGCTATGAATCACGGAAATCGCCTCGGCGGTACTCAGGGTACTGTCGGGCGATTTGAGCTGCCTTTTGCCGTCTTCGGTTTTTCCGCTGCGCAGCTCCCGGAAAATAGTTACCAACCTGCGGATCTCTTCCACCGGGGTGGCGCCGGGAGGCAAATCGAGCGCGGCGCCCAACTGGTCCACCCTTCGCTGCACGATAAGCACCTCTTCCTCCAGCGAAGCCGGAAGGGGCATCACTACGGTATTGAACCGGCGCTTTAACGCTCCGGACAACTCGTTCACGCCTCGATCCCGGTCGTTGGACGTAGCGATCAAGTTAAACCCCCTTACGGCTTGTACTTCCGTGTTTAATTCCGGCACCGGCATGATCTTCTCAGATAGGGTGGTGATCAGAGAGTCCTGTACTTCGGACGGCATCCGCGTAAGTTCTTCCACCCGAGCCAGCTTCCCTTCCTGCATGGCGCGCATCACCGGACTGGGGACCAGCGCCGCAGGGCTAGGTCCCTCCGTGAGCAGGCGCGCATAATTCCAGGTATACCTCAGCGCATCTTCGCTTTGCCCGGCAGTGCCCTGGACCAGCAAACTGGAATCGCCGCTGATAGCGGCTGCAAGGTGTTCCGCCAGCCAGGTTTTTGCCGTCCCGGGCAAGCCTACCAGAAGCAGGGCTCTGTCGGTAACTAAGGTCGCTACGGCAATTTCAACCAACCTGCGATCCCCGTAATATTTCGGAGTAATCGGCTGCCCGTTAGGGAGCTTGCCCCCCAGAATATACGTTACCACCGCCTGGGGCGACAGCCTCCACCCTTCCGGACGCCGCTGGGTAGTATCCTGAGCCGCCAAAAGCGCCAGCTCTTCCGCGAATTCAACCTCTGCATGAGGGCGAAGAATCGTATTCATATCGTGTTCATTCCATAACGAAGGAAAGAAAAAAACCAACCGCCCCTCATACGAAACGGTCAATTCGGCTTATTGCCCCACCACCTGCCTCCTCCTATTTCCATTACTGCCCCCGTCCACCGTCCCCCTTCCCCGTCTCCCGTCTCCCGTCAACCGTCAACCGTCCCCGTCAACCGTCAACCGTCCCCCGTCCCCCGTCAGTTCTCTTCATCCCAAAAAGCCTGGGCCCGCTTGCGGTCCTCCTCGCTCAAAGGAATTTCCGGCAGGGACGGTTTCTTTGCTTCTGCCAAGTCAGCGCCCCGGGAATCGGCGGTGAAAAAACGGGCTTGTTCCGGGAGGTCCATCGGAGGTAAAGGGGGGATTTCCCGGCTACCGATTCCTTTGCGATACGAGCGAATCAACCTGGGGACGAACCAGGATAAAAAAAGTAGAATAACAAACGTCGACAGCCCGGTCACGGTCCGGTCGAGATTCCCAGAGATCCAATTGGCCAAATTTTCCATACCTGAAACGCATTTGAGGAATTAGCCCAACCTACAGGCAAGCCCCTTCAGGTTGGACGTTTGCCGGCGGGGCTGTCTCAAAAGACCGTTTTCGCCCCTGGCAGCCAAAAAATATTTTCTTTTTTCAATTCAAATAAAAAATTGCAAAGCAATTTTTTATTTGAATTGAAAAAAGAAAATAAAATTTCATGCCGGTGGCAAAGAGTGGTCTTTTGAGACAGGTCCCTTTCCTGCACAACTACTTTCAAATCTACGGGATAATTTCCTATTTTTCGAAATCATTGACAGCTATGGCTTTTCTCTTCCGACGAAAAGACTTCCTCAACGTTAAACCTGAAATCTATGGATAAGGATATATTAATGATCGAAGCGATCCGGAAGATCGTCCGCACCCTCAACCACTTTTCCGCAGGCACTGTGATCAAACCCGGCATCAAGGAAAAACTGGATCCCAAGCGCAAAGACCTGGCGGGGTGGTTCATTAAGTTCACCGGGCTATTATTGGAAGACACGGATATGATCACCGACCCCGAGCTGGAATTTGCCGGAAAGATAAAAGACGTTATCCTTTACGGGATCGACCACGAACAACCCCTGGTACTGGCGGCCACCGATCAGCTGAATACCTATATCAAAGAAAAAATCGCGCTGGTCCGGTTGAAGCTCGCAGAAAATGGGGTAGACCCTCTCGATCTGGGCTAGCCTCCGGGGAATCCTCCCTGATCCTGGATAACGGCCAAACCCGTTCTACTCTCTTTTTGGGCGGGTTTCCCTTTTCTCACCATCTCCAAAAATGCAGGGCCATGAAATCTCTGATTCGTTTTTTTGCCGTTCCTATATTCCTTTTCCTTGGCTTGATCGCCCTGAACGGCCAGTCTTCTGTGCGCGCGTCCATCGCCTACCTCGACAGCGCCCTCCAAAACCAGCCTCTTCCCATGCTTCGGTTCCAGGGGGAAACAGACGTTTTTCTTCCGGTTTTCTTTGTGGAAGGGTTATCCGGCGGTATAGCGGAAACGGAAGGAAAAGAGCTGGGCATTATCCGAAAAGGCCCTCACGGTATGGTAGCCCTCCTCGCATCCGGGGTGTACGAGATCCAGGACGTGGATGGGTTATCGGGGCTGGTTTTGCAGTACGGGCAGGAGCAGGCCGCTTTAAAGGGCGAAAATACGCTCCGAATAGAAAACACGCCCTTCTGGATTCGGATCTACGAAAAAGGAGCCCCATCCATAGAGCAGGTATTCTGGAAAAACGAAGCGGCGGCCATTTTCACCCGCCTGACCCATGTGGCCGGCCATTTGGAAAAGCAGCCTTTACCCCTTGGGTTTGCTGCATGGAGAACCCTTTCGTCTACCCTGGAAGAAAACCCCTTTCTCCGCAACCAGCTCGGCCCGCTCCGGCTATCGGAAATCCCTTCCGGCCATCCGCTTGCCATGGCGTTAGCGGAAACGCTCAACCGGGAGGCCATCGCGCTGAAGGAAAATATGCCGGTCCTCGCTGCCGCCACCCCCGAACCGCCCGCCCCTTCTTTATCCTACTTTTCCCTTCAGGACATGGAGAAGAACTATCGGGAACCCGTCATTGCGGATGCGGCTATGGATCTGCGCCAAGCCGGCGACCGCCTGCAAGTGAAACGTCAGGCCGAGGGGTTCAATGCTACGGCTATTGCGGCCGGGCTTACCGATTTTATTATCGAACGGGCAAAAGAAGAATTCAGCGTTTCCTTCCTGGAACGGATGCAGCATAACGTCGGTTCCGGAGGCGGAATTAAGGAACTCTGCGTTCTGTTCCCTGAAACCTGCGATTTTTTTGGCGCCAAAGCCGACCTTTCCAGATATAAAAGCATGCTTCCCCTGGCGCGGGAAACTTTCGTGCGCGACCTGCGCGGCCTTGGGCTTCATCTCCACGGCTTACTGGATTTAGAGCCCTACCGAAACCTGCAAAACACGAGTTCGGTCTACAACCTGGCCCTCTTTTATGACATCGCGTCGATGGCCTATCAGGGCATTGCGCTGGACACGTTGCTCGACAATGTATTTGGAAGGCTCCAACGCAGGGAAAGCCAATTGTTCCTTCAGGGAAACCGGGTGCTGGCAGAATCCGGGGCCGCCAAACCAGACCTACAGACGCTCCAGTCGGAGATCCAGATGCTCAGCAGCGAACTGGACTTGCTGAGCAAACAGATTCTCCAGAAAAACGTAGCCCTGGAATCCGCCGGTTTTCTCGAACTCCAACTGGCCGCGGAAGAAATCGGCGCTCAGGAAACCTATCAGGCCCTTTACCAGGCTTACCTCGCCGAAATTTCCCAACGAGACCAACGCCTGGTACTCTGGCTTGGCAAAGACCGGCACGACCAGTTGCGCAATATCCCACGCCAACTGGAAGGGAGGCGGTACTACGAACAACTGCTGCGCTACCCCAAACTGGACCAATATCCCCAGTTTTTTGGGGCTGCGCCGGATTCCCTTCAACTCATTGCCAGCGGAGTCGAGCTTAGCAAGAAGCTCGTCAACCCAATGCCCGGCTCGGTCGATATGCCTTCCTTTCTTGCGGAATATTTCCGCTATTTGGAAGGCGTGGAGCAGGAAGTCGCCCGCCTGACCCAGGCATTCCAGGCGGCAACGCCCCAGGCCATCCGTGCGCGCGCCGACAGTCTGGACCAGGAAAGAACGACCCTGCTTCAGAACCTGGAAGCGGAGACCCGGGTTTGGGAAGCCCTCAACCGCAAGGATCTCGAAGAAGACATCGCCGCCCTGAAATTTCTGGGCGGCGCCCTGACGCCCCAGAACGACCCATCCTGGCTGATTTCCCGGTCGCTTGAGCCAGAACCCATGCAAGACGAGATAGCCCGCGTCAAAGAACAGCTCCTTCAGGCGATCACCTGGATTCAGGAACGCTTGCTTGCCCTGGAGAAGAAATCGGGCCGCCCCAGCGCGTTGCTGCCTCCGCTGACTGCGATGCATTCCTCTGGAGAAACTACCCCTGCCGCCCCTTCAGAAGAAACGCGGCGCCTGGACGTCGTTCTGCAACGCTCAGCCCGGATAAAGGCGTTATTGGAAGCAATAGACCAGCAGCACAACCGGAAGTTATCCAAAGCCCGGGAAGAAACCCTGCTTATGGAAAATGTTGTTGAAATGAGTAGCCGCTTACTGGCCTGCTTGCGGATCAGCCCGGAGGAATCCGCCGCCTCGTTTGGCAAAAACCGCTATTTAGCTCCCGATGCCTTCCGCGAACTGATGCGCAGCGACCGCACCAGAGACCTGTTTCTCGGCGTCGTTCAGGAACGGCTCCAGAACCTGTCGGCTCAAAGCAGGCTTAGTCCGCGCAGCGTGGCAGCTATTACGTCCAAATTCATTGAGGTAGCCCACGAAACAGAACGTCTGCGCGACAGCCTCCAGGTGATCCAGGACCGGAAACCCCAATTCATGGATTATTTCCCTATGGTACGCCTTGCTATGGACCTGCTCCATACCCTGATCGAGAACCCGCTGACCGAAGGGGATACGCTGTTCAAAAACCTTCGGCAACTGCCCGAAATTACAGGGCAGACCCTGTCGATGTTTGAAAACGTTCAAGCCGAGCGCTACGGGTCTGCCCTCTTTAACCTGGTGGAGCTTTTTCGTTTGGTAAGCCAGGAAGACCAGGCGTCCAGCGCACGCTGGCAGAAACTTCGTTCCGATTTCCTGCTTTATGGCTCCTTTATGGCGAATGTAGCCACCGCCCAAACGGCAGAAGAGGTCAAAGGGGCCTTGCTCGCAGCCGCCCTTCCGCCGGGAAGTTCCCGAGTGAAGCGGGAGGATTCCTTTAACCTGGCCTTTAACGGATACCTCGGGGTAACCGGAGGGCGCGAAGCGCTAAGCAACGGCAACGCGGTCACCAAAGAAGCCTATACAATCGGGCTAAGTATGCCCATCGGCGTGGCCGTGAGCTGGAAGTTTAAATCAAGCCAGTCCGCTTCCTATTCCCTGATGTTTTCGATGCTCGACCTGGGCGCCGTCGCCTCCTTCCGGCTGGGAGACCAGGACGCCGGCTTGCTGCCGGAGTTGTCGTTCGAAAACCTGGTTGCGCCGGGAGCGTACTTCCTGTTGAACCTCCCCAGGTCGCCATTCTCTCTGGGTGTCGGCAGTCAGTACGGGCCCAGGGCCCGGAAAATCACCCTGGCGAATGGGCTGGAAACCCGCTCTTCAGCTTGGCGCTGGCTGTTATTTGCAGGAGTTGACGTGCCGATCTTTAATTTTGCCACTCAAAAGGTCCGATAAATGCGAGTTCCTGCCATGAACCGATTTTTCGTTGTCCTGCTGGGCGCCCTTCCGTTGATGGGCGCCGGACAGTCCAACGCATGGGTCCGGATTAACCAGATGGGGTATCTTCCCGAAGGGATCAAAGTGGCCGTTCTGGGAAGCCAACGCCCTATGGAGGTAAGCTACTTCAGCCTGCACGATGCCCTCACGGAAAAAGAGGTTTTCCGGAGCGCCAAAATAAGGGCTTATGGCGCTTACGCAGCCTTCGACCAGTCGTGGCGATTGGATTTCAGCGATTTCAAGCGCCAAGGGGCGTTCTATATCCTGGCCGCTGGCATAAAATCTCCTGTTTTCCGCATTGGGCCGGAGGTGTATGCAGGCAGCGCCGATGTTTTACTCCGCTACATGCGCCAGCAACGCAGCGGGTACAACCCCTATCTCCGCGATAGCTGTCATACCCAAGACGGGTTTATCGTGTACCACCCAGACCCCGCTAAAGACTCTACGTATATCGACGTGTCGGGCGGTTGGCACGATGCTTCCGACTACCTCCAGTACCTCCCGACCTCCGCCAACGCGGTTTTTCAAATGCTGTTTGCCTATAAGCAACATCCGGAGCATTTCGGCGACGCGCACGACGCTTCCGGGCTACCCGGAGCGAACGGGATTCCCGATATTCTGGACGAAGCCAAATGGGGCATGGACTGGCTGCTCAAGATGAACCCCGGCCCCGGGGAGTACTACAACCAGCTTGCCGACGACCGGGATCACCTGAAAATGCGCCTGCCCACGGAAGATTCCGTCCTTTATGCAACAGATAAAGGCTTTGCCCGGCCTGCCTATTTTATTACCGGAACGCCCCAGGGCGCCTTTCGATACAAAAACCGCACGCAGGGCGTCTCCTCTTCTGCCGGGAAATTCGCTTCTTCTTATGCGTTAGGCAGCCAGGTGCTCGCTCCGTTTTATCCGGAATACGCTTCATCGCTCGTCCCAAAAGCGCTGGACGCCTATGCGTTCGGCAAAACCAAGCCGGGCAATACCCAAACCGCCCCCTGCCGGGCGCCCTATTTTTACGAAGAAGACAACTGGGTAGACGATATGGAGCTCGCCGCCGCCCAACTATACGAGATCCAACCTCGAACCGATCTCCTTCGGGAGGCTATCGGGTATGGAGAAGCCGAGCCCGTTACTCCCTGGATGGGGGCAGATACCGCCAGGCACTACCAATGGTATCCGTTTATGAATATGGGCCATTATGTGGTCGCTAAAAATGCAGCCCCTTCCACGTCCAAAGCCTTCCAGGACTTCATGCGCAGAGGGATCGACAGCGTCTGGCAGCGAGGAAAAACCAACCCCTTCCTTTTTGGCGTGCCTTTTATCTGGTGCAGCAATAACCTCGTCACCGCCATGCTTACCCAATGCCGCCTGTATCATGAACTCAGCGGCGACCCCACCTATCTGGAAATGGAGGCTGCGCTTCGCGACTGGCTGTTTGGCTGCAACCCCTGGGGAACCAGCATGGTCATCGGGTTGCCCGAAAACGGGATCTATCCGAAAGATCCGCATTCGGCGTTCACCCACCTCTACCAATATCCCATTGACGGCGGGTTGGTAGACGGGCCCATCTACGGCTCCATTTGGAATAAGCTGATCGGCATCACCCTATATCAGGAAGATGAGTACGCCGCCTTTCAATCGCCTCTGGTCATTTACCACGACGACTATGGGGACTATTCCTCCAACGAACCCACCATGGACGGGACCGCTTGCCTGACGTACTACCTTTCCGCTTTGGAAAACGCCGGGAGCAGGGATCTGGAGCGTGGAATCCGGGAGGCCCAGGGGGCAGTCGTCCGGGGGGATTTATCCAGAAAAGAAGTATTTCTGTTTTTTACCGGCCACGATGCCGCAGATGGCGCCGCCATGATTCAGAAAACCTTGAGAAAAGAAAAGGTGGCTGCCAGTTTTTTCTTTACCGGAGATTTCCTCCGAAGGTTTCCCAAAGAAACGCGCTCCTTAAAAAAAGCCGGCCATTATATTGGCCCTCACTCCGACAAGCACCTGTTGTATTGTTCCTGGGAAAACCGCGATTCCCTTCTCGTAACCAAAGACGGCTTTATCTCGGATCTGAAAGCCAATTATACCGAATTGGAGAAGCTGGGTATTGCCAAAGAGGCGGCGCCCTATTTTATTCCTCCGTTCGAATGGTATAATCAGACGGTAGCGCAATGGAGTGCCGGCGCCGGCGTGAAGCTGATCAATTTCACCCCGGGAACGGGTACCAACGCCGATTACACCTGGCCTGAACTGGCCAACTACCGGAGCAGTGCGGATATTCTTCAGCGGATTTTGGACGCCGAAAAAAAACAGGATACCGGTTTGAACGGCGCCTACCTGCTGCTGCATATCGGCACGGATGCCCGCCGGAAGGACAAGTTCTATCCCTACCTTGGCCCGCTGATCCGCGAGTTAAAAGCGAGAGGATATACCTTCGGTCAACTTGCGCCTTAAGCTGGTTTTTTCCAGCGCTCCAGTTGGCTAATGTGAGAAGAAAAGAACCAGCGTTTCAGCCATCCGTAACCCATCTCTTTGAGTTTACCCCTGACAAAAGCTGCCATCTCCCCGCTGGTTTTAAACCCATCGGCAAATTGGCCATGCACCAGGCAATAGCTGCAGTATTTGGCATTTTTGGAGCCATCGGCGTTGGTTCCCCCATGGTTGGGGTCTTGGTCCATTGGCATTCCACAACTTTGACAAAACCGATCGAATGTGCCCATATGAATCGATTGAATAGTGATCAGCTCTTATCCCCGGATCTTATCCTCCACCAACCGGACCAGTTCGGCGACGCGTTCCTCGGTACGATGCGCGAGGACCTGTCCTCTTTCCGAAACCTGGCGGACAAATTCGGCGTCCTTCAATCCGCCGGTGTTGGTTTGTACGTTTAGCCAGGCGCCGTGCACGGCTGCCCGGACACACAAAGCGCCCACTCCGGCATCGCTCACCGAATTGGGATTTCCCTCGCGGACCATAGCTTCCAGAAGGTCAAGTGCGGCATACGCCAGCTCCATGGTTAGGGCAGGAACCTCAATAGCGCGCCTGGTAGCCGCCTGAACAGCCTCCTTCCGGGCTGCCTGTTCCTCGGGAGTGCTTTTGGGCAGGCGAAAAGCATCGAGGATCCCCATAAACGCCTTGGTATCTTCATCGACGAGGAGAAGAAGTTGGGATTTAAGGCGCGCGCCCTGCTCTGCCCAATGGGAAAACGCTTCCCAGCGATCATCCCATCCCCGGCGGTGGCTGGAGAGGTTGGCAACCATAGCGCCCAGGCTGGCGCCCAGAGCCCCGGCATAGGCAGCTACCGACCCGCCACCCGGAGCAACGCTTTCGGATGCCGTTTCATCGGCAAAACGCCGGAGCGTAAGATCTATTAGTTTTTTCTCCCCCTTCAGGTCTTCCAACCGGTACTCCAGGATTTTTTTCCGGGGGTCAAAAGGAGATAGCTCATCCAGGCCCAGGGAACGAATCGCGATCCGGAGGATCTCGTCCTCCGAAGCGCCGACCGAACGCTGTTGTTTGCGCAGGAAGTATTTGCCCGCATCCAGGAGCGCTTTGAGGGGAATCATACCCACCAGCTCCGAGCCGGTCACCCGAAGCCCCCGGTTATTGGCGCTGACACAACACGCTTCGAATGCCTCGTGCAGGGGAGTGTCGGATAAGTTGGTCAGGTTCATGGATACCTGGGCGATGCCGTATTCTTCGTTATGGGGTTGCCTTCCCGGAGAATCCGGCCCTGTTCGCGCACATCAAACGCCACGGCATTTGCCCTGCGGGAGGACGTGGTATTCAGGTTGACATTATAGGCAGCCAGGAAGTCCCGGGCGCCGATCACGGTTGCTCCGGAGCGTTGATTAAACTCGGCAGGGCCAAAATCCGGTACCCAGGAGGGGTCTTTTAACTTCGCCGCCAATCCTTCGTATTCCCCGGAACGGATGGTAGCCAGATTGCGGCGTTCAGGGGCCGAAGCGGCGTGCTCGTACAGGAAAACCGGAATGTTCAGCTCGCGGCCCACCCGCTCGCCCAGCCGCCGGGCCCAGGCGGCAGCTTCTTCCATGCTAAGGCCTTCGATAGGAATCAGCGGACAGACATCGGTCGCGCCCATGCGGGGATGTTCTCCCTGGTGGCCTGCCATATCGATGAGGGCCGCAGCCGTCTTGATTGCCTGGAAAGCCGCCTCCACTACGGCTTCCGGAGGGCCGGCAAAGGTCATGACCGTTCGGTTGGTCGCCTTGCCCGGGTCAACGTCCAACAGGAATACCCCATCGGCCCGTTCAATAGAATCGGCGATCTGCCGGATGACCTCCGGGTTTCGCCCTTCGCTGAAATTGGGTACGCATTCAAGTAGAGCCATGAGACGGAAGCGCGAAGCGCTTAATCAAGGATGAGGTAAAAAACGCAGGGAAAAAGCCCGGCGCGGGGACCTTCATTCGTTTTCCTCCTGGTTGGACTCCGCTTGCGGCATGAGCACTGCCTCGATCAGGTCGGGGCTATTTTGCAACATGTGCAGAATCTTGATTCGATAGGGCGGAATCTCCAACTCCTGGTTTTCGTCGGGAATTGTTTTTGTATACTCCAGGATCAATCCGGCCAGGGTAATATAGTTCTGACTTTCCGGGAAAGGCAACGGTAGATCTCCGTTGATTTCATCCAGCGGGCTTTGAGCAAAAATCCGGAACGTATCTTCTCCTGTTTTTTCCACGAGGCAATTCGGCGTCCGTTTCGTCCTGAATCTCGCCTACCAGTTCTTCCAGAATATCCTCCAGGGTGATCAGCCCCACGGTGCCGCCGAATTCGTTGACGACGATCGCCATTTGGGTCTTGTTTTGCTGGAACAGGCGCAGGACCTGGCTGATTTTTTTGCTGGAAGAAATAAAGTTGATGCTCCGAATCATGTCCTTAAGCTCGGCATTCTCTCTAGGGTTCCGGAGGTGCGCCAGAAGGTCTTTGACCAATACGAAGCCAATGATATTGTCCAGACTGTTTTCATATACCGGATAGCGGGAATACCCTTCGGAAATAGCATAGTCGATCGCCTCCTGCATTGGCGTATCTCTTTCCAGCGCAGAGATTTGATTGCGCGGCTTAAGGACCTGGCGCACGGTGCGGTCGTCAAAATCAAAGACGTTCTGGATCAATTCCCTTTCGGAAGCCAGAATAGCGCCTCCTTCTGCGCTTTCGGCAATAATCAGTCTTAGCTCCTCCTCGGTATGGATCTCGGAATGAGGCACCGGCTCGATCCCAATCAACCGCAGGATGAAGTTGGCGAATCCGTTCAGGATGTAAATGAACGGGCGGAAAATAAAGTAAAACACCTTCATCGGAATGGAAATCGCGAGGGTCGTTTTCGTTGGAAATCGAATAGCCAGCGACTTAGGCGCCAATTCCCCAAAAACGATATGCATTACCGTAATGGTAACAAAGGCAAATGGAATAGCCAGGCTGTGTGCAGCCGTTTCGCTAAGTTCCAACCCGATTCCGTGCATCGCTGCCAGGATCAGGCGGGTAACCACACCTTCCCCAATCCAGCCCAAACCAAGGCTGGCCAGGGTGATACCTAGTTGAGTGGCCGCAAGGTAGCCATCCAGATTGGCGACCACGCTCTCCGCAATACGCGCATTGAAGCTGTTTTCGGAACGGACCTGGATTTGAGATATCCGCACTTTTACAATAGCAAATTCCGCAGCGACGAAAAACCCGTTGAGCAATACCAGGAAAATGGTAAGAAGTATGTCAGGACCCATTTGTGATTTGAAAAATTCCTCACAAAGTTAGATAGAATCTCTGAGATTTAACGCATTGATCTATACGTACCTTGGAGAAGTTTGGGATTCCGGACGCTACCGGCCGACCTTTTCCAAGTCCGTATAGGCGTTTGGGGCATTCCGCAGCCGCTTCGCGTCAAGGATTCGCCGAACGAAGCGCCTGGTACAGGATAGTTACCGGATGCAGGGCTTTCCTCCCTGTACCATCCAGAATTTGGTGGCGGCAGCTCGTACCTGGCGCGGCGATCAACACCTGTTCGGACGCGCTTCGGACTTTTGGGAACAAGGTCAATTCACCCACCTGCATGCTCAACTCAATATGTTCTTTTTCATATCCGAAAGAGCCCGCCATTCCGCAGCATCCGGTGTCCATGAGTTCGACCGAGAAATTTTTTGGGATTCCCAAAGCGCTTGCGCTTGCCCCGGCGCCGGCAAGCGCTTTTTGGTGGCAATGCCCGTGTAGTAAAATCGTTTTCGGCGCTTCGGTAAACGCGGAGGCATCGATCCGGCCTGCTTCCATCTCCCTGACGAGAAATTCTTCGATCATCAGCGCTTGTACTCCCAATCGTTGGGCCGCTTCTTTTCGGTCTGAAGGAACAAGCCGGGGGTACTCGTCGCGGAAGCCCAGGATAGCCGAGGGTTCCAGTCCAACCAAAGGGGTTTCTGCGCTGATCAGGGGCGAGAACAAAGCCACATTCTGGTTGGCCAGTTTTTTGCAGGCCCCAGCATCCCCTTGGAAAAGAATGCTCTGCCACTATCGGGATGCGGCGGCATCCCGACCTCATACCCAAGCGCCCAGAGCAACTGGATCGCTTGCTGCCCGATGTGCGCGTCGTTGTAATTGGTGAACTCGTCGCAGAAAAAATACACCTTTCCCTTCGGCGCCGAAGGGGTCCGTTTTCCGGCAGCGCGGTTATACCAACTCCTCAGCGAGGAGGTCACCGGGGGAAGCGATCGCTGGGGCGCCACGCCCAGAACCGCTTTGAAGAAGCGGCTCGTCCATGCGTTTCCCAGAAAAAAATTGCTCACTGCCGGAACGGCGGAAGCCAGCCGGTTGATCTCCCCGATATGCCCAAATACCCGGCTGCGCAGGGGAATCCCATGGGTTTGGTGGTATTGGTGCAGAAACTCCGCTTTCAACGTAGCCATATCGACATTCGAAGGGCACTCTGATTTACACCCTTTGCAGGAAAGGCAGAGATCCATCGCCTCTGCAATTTCCGGATGATCAAAGGGGTTGGCTTTGACATTCATCGTCAAAAACTCCCTCAGGGCGTTAGCCCGGGCTCTGGTGGAGTCTTTTTCATTGCGGGTAGCCATGTAACTGGGGCACATCGTTCCTCCGGAAAAGGCCAGTTTGCGGCAATCTCCGGAACCGGAACATTTTTCGGCCATTTTGAGCATTCCGCCCACTTCGGAAAAATCGAAGACGGTATCCAGTTTCAGGGCAGGCGTATCCTGTTTATAGCGCAGGTCCTGGTCCATCGGAGGCGCGCCGACGATTTTTTCCGGGTTGAAGATGCCGTCGGGGTCCCAGGTTTTTTTGATTCGTTGCAGGAGCGCATAGTTTTTTTCGCCAAGCACCAAGGGGATAAATTCTCCGCGCACCCGCCCGTCGCCGTGTTCTCCGCTTAAAGACCCCCCGTATTTCTTCACCAACCGGGCGGAAAATTCAGCGATTTCCCGCATTTGCCGGACGCCCTCGCTGGTTTTGAGGTTGACGCTGGGCCGCAGGTGGAGTTCACCTGCCCCGGCATGCGCGTAGTAAACCACCTGTTGCCGGAATCCGTCCATGGCCTCGCTGAATTCCTGGATATACGCAGGCAGGTCGGCGAGTGCCACCGCAGTATCTTCAATAAACTCGATGGGTTTGGCGTCGCCCTTCATATTGGAAAGCACTCCAAAACCCGCAGCACGCAACGTCCAGACGCTTTTGCTCTGAGGCGGAGTCACTTTGGGAAAGTGATATCCCAGGCCGGCGGCCTGCATCGCTTCTATCATGGCCTCCGCTTTGCGCCCGGCTTCCTCAACCGTTTTGCCCCGGAACTCAATCATGAGCACCGCTTCCGGGTCTCCCTGAATAAAAAACCGGTTTTTCTGCTGGGAAAGGTTGTCTTTGGTGCAATCCAGGATGCGTTTGTCCATCAGTTCGCAGGCAGCAGGCCGGTGCTCCATCGCCACCAGAACAGCCCGCATGCTTTCATGGATACTGGTAAAATGAGGACACACCACGACATCTACCGGATCGGGTAGAGGATCCAAATCCAGCTTGATCTCCGTGATGAGCGCCAGGGTGCCTTCCGAGCCGCAAACCAAGGAGGATAGGTTAAAGGGGGCCCCGTCAGCGGAAAAAGGCTGCTGACGCAGCAACAGGTCAACGGCGTAGCCGGTATTCCTGCGGTGAATATGCGGTTTGGGGTACTCCCGCTCGATTTCTTCGCGCTGAGCCGGGTCGCTTAGTTCGCCGTAGAGCTGCTGATAGATGCGGCTCTCCAGGCTATCTCCCCGGAGTTTTTCCTGAAATGCCTCCGGCCGAAGCGGTTCAAAAACCGCTTCGGAGCCGTCGCTGAGCAGGCAGCGGAGCTCCAGCACGTGGTCCCGGGTCGTGCCATAAACAATGGAAGTTGTTCCGCAGGAGTTATTGCCCACCATGCCTCCGATCATAGCCCGGTTGGCGGTGGAGGTGTTCGGGCCGAAAAACAGGCCGTGGGGTTTAAGAAATTCGTTGAGCTGGTCGCGGATTACGCCCGGCTGGACCCTGACCCAGCGTTCTTCCGCGTTAAATTCCAGGATCTGGGTAAGATATCTGGAGGTATCCACAACGATTCCTTCCCCAACGCATTGCCCGGCCAGGGAAGTGCCTGCCGTTCGCGGGATTAGGGAAACGCGATTTGCCCGGGCGAACTGGATCAGCAGGCGCAGGTCTTCTTTGGATTTGGGCCTGGCTACCGCCATGGGCCACTTGCGGTAAATCGATCCATCGGTGGCATAAATAGCCCTGCTGAGGCGGTCGGTATGGAGTTCGCCCTCCATCTGGCATGCAAGAGTGTGCAGCGCTTGATCCATTAGGATAGTTTTTACCAAAGGTAATTTGCCTCAAAATACGATGGTTTCGGCTTATTTAACCGGAAAGCCCGGGTTAATTGCACCGTCTGTTGCTGGAAAAGAAGGTGCGGCAGGTCCAGAGATTACTGCAAGGGAGGGAGCGCAAGGATGGTCAGCTCCACGCGCCGGTTTTGGGCTCTGGCCTCCGGTCCGATATTGTCGGTGATTGGATATTGAAACCCATAGCCTTTGGCCTGTACCTGTTGCTCCGGAACGCCTTCCCGGACGAGCCTGGTTCGGATGGTTTCGGCTTCCAGGCGGGAACGGGAAAAACTCAGGGGCATATCCTGATCTTCGTCGCTATGGCCGGCGATTTCAACCTGGAGTCCCGGGAAACCGAGTAAAACCCTTGCCAGGTCTTCGAGTTCACGGGCTTTATAGGAAGGCATCGGAGAAAGGGTGTCGGAAGCGAAATCGCGGTTTTGAAATACCAGCACGGTATTTCGAAAATCAGGGGCCCCTTTCTCTAAAAAGCGATAGAGTTCCTCACCGATACTTCCTTCCTGAAACTCCCAGCCTCGCAAGGCAAGGATGACGGAATCGGGAAACTGCACCGACGAATCCGTTTCCGCAGCAGGAGTAAACGGCGCCACTTCGGGAAAGCGCTGTTTCAACCAGCTATACCCCCCAATAAAAAGGAACGTAAAGAACAAGGCCAGGAGCAGCGCAAGTTTCGGCCCTCTGGTCCAGGAATTGGGTTCGCGGGCAAGGGTATCCGATGGGCTGGTCATTTGTTTTCGTACGGGTTGTTGTAGGTGAGGTTCACATCGTCCAGCACGGTATCCAGAATAGCATCTTTCCCCCGGATATACCCTTCTTTGATTCGGTACCCATAAAAGCTGCCCATCGTGCTCCAATAGGAGGCATTGAGCCCGCCCCGAAGGTCCTTGATCAGATCAAAAAGCGGGGTATCCAATTCCCGTTCGATCATTTCCACGAGGATCATTCCCTGGGTGCGGGTGAGGTTGCGCAAAGGATCTTCGAACTTTTCCTTGAGTTCTTTCTGCAACCTGCGGATATGCCGGCGGCGCTCCCCGTCCCGCATGGTCGCAGTGGCGTGTTCCAATTCCCGGAATATGCGTATCGCTTCGGTGGCATAGGGATAAACCATATAGGCGTACCGGCGGTAGCGGCGGTACTTGTTATAATCTTCCGGGTTTTTAAAATGGCGGATGGAAGAAACCGAAATGTCTCCGAGCGTAGCCAGAATAATAGTATCCCCACACTCGTCGACCATAAACTCATAGACATCCCCATTGAGCAGGAGCGTTCCGCGGGATTGAGAGAAGGCGGCAGTGAAAATCCCGCAAAGGAAAAAGCAAGTAAATAGAGCGCTCCTCATGGGAAAATGGGTTTGAACGTGAACAACCAGAACCGCTACAAAAATACGCGGAAGAATGTTATCATTCCCCCGTTTCTCTTTAGGGAACGCAGAAAAATACGCCGGATTGCAAAAGCGGGGCCCTTTAATGGTTGATAATCAACGGTGGAAGCGCCCGTTGATGCGCACGGCGCCGATTAAAGGATGGCTTCCCTGGCTGCTTTCATGGGAATCCCGATACATTTTTTTTCCATATAGCCCAGAATGCGCTCCACTAAGGCCAAGGCCGACGGGTCCAATGAATCCAGCTCTTTTTTGAAAACCTCCCGGACGGCCTTTTCCTTCACGGCCCGGACCGAATCCGGAATGACCTGAAGGGCGCGCTCCAGACGCCGCTGCCGGTATTGCGCCGGGAACAGCGCGGTATACTCATCCAATAACGTTCGGGCGTGCTCCACTTCCTTTTCGCGGAAGGCCAGGTTTTCCTTTGCCAGGGATCGAAGCCCTTCTATTTCAACATATTGAATAGGGAAATCTCTCGGAACGGCAGCCTCGACGTTACGGGGAATCGACAGGTCGATGACCACCTTTTCGCGTTGGTCGCCTTGCAGCAAGTCATGATACAGGCCATGCCGGATCACGGGTTCGTGGGCGGAGGTACAAGCGATCAGCACATCAAAACCCTCCCGGTAGGAGGCAAGCGCGCTCAACGGCGAGGCGGAACCATGCTCAAACAACGCGGAAAGGTCTTCCGCGCGGGCCAGGGTGCGGTTAAAAACCCGGACGTTGTGAAACCGGTGTTTGATCAAAAATTTGGCTACCAGGGCGTTGGTTTGGCCGGCGCCAACCAGGAGGATTCGGGCGTCTTTTGGCGTATGCAAGCGTTCCAGTTTTTGAACGGCCAGCGAAGCAATCGATATGGGTTTCTCCCCAATTCGGGTATGGGTGTACACCGCTTTTGCTGCCTGAACGGCCAAGTCGACGGCCAGCCTCAGGTTATCGCCGGTAATTCCCCAGTCTTTGCATTGATCGTAAGCATCCCGCAACTGGCCAAGAATCTGGCGTTCGCCGATCACCATGGAATCAATAGAGGCCGCCACTTCGAACAGATGCCGAATCGCTTCCTGCCCCTGGTAAACAGCCACCCACTCGTCCAGCTGATCCAAAACGGAATCTTCGATGCCTGGATAAAGCTCCTGAAAGAACTCCGTCAAAAAAGAAAGGTCGGCTTTTTCTCTCCGAAATAAAAAACAATACCCGGTTACAGGTAGCGAGGTACAACAACTCTTCCAGACCAAACTGCTCTTTGATCGCATGAAGGCGAACCCCGAGCGCCAGGGGCGTCTCGGCCTGCAGCACGAAACCGCCCAGTTGTGCCAAAGGCACTCGTTTATGGGTAAGCGTCAAAAGGTTGAAATGTTCCAGCATACGCAATGATAACCGATAATGCAGGCAAAAATACCGGCTTCCTTTTTTTGCTATGTCACGAAACTGTAACAAGGTATTAACCAATATTATTTAGAACAATTCTACACAGTTTCAATGCAATTACCCCGCACAGGAAAAGCCAATCAGGATGCCCGGAATACGGAGCAAGGTTGTATTTTTGTACTCTTAAACAATTAAACACAACCTCCATGTATCGTACGCATACCTGTGGCGAATTACGCCTGACCGATTCGGGCAAAACGGTCCGCCTGAGCGGATGGGTCCAAACCGTTCGCGATTTTGGGAGCATGACCTTTATCGACCTTCGCGACCGATATGGCATTACCCAATTGGTGTTCAGTATGGAAACCGACGCCCCGCTTTGCGAGCAAGCCCGCAAGCTGGGAAGGGAATTCGTTATTCAGGCCGAAGGGCTGGTGCGGGAGCGAAGCGCCAAGAACCTCAACAGGGA
This sequence comes from Haliscomenobacter sp., assembly GCA_016713275.1. Classification (GTDB taxonomy): domain Bacteria; phylum Bacteroidota; class Bacteroidia; order Chitinophagales; family Saprospiraceae; genus JADJPL01. The sequence goes on along the minus strand of JADJPL010000001.1, from coordinate 231,740 downwards.
AACCGGCGAGGTAGAAATCGATGTACAGTCGATTCAGGTGCTAAACGCCTCCAAGGTGCCTCCTTTTACGATTGAAGACGACTCCGACGGAGGAGACGACCTCCGGATGAAATACCGCTACCTGGATTTGCGGCGGACTCCCGTGCAGCGCAACATCCTGTTCCGGTCCCAATTGTCGCTTGAAGTGCGTAAGTACTTGAATGCCAAAAGCTTTGCAGAAGTGGAGACCCCCTTTTTAATCAAGAGCACCCCTGAAGGGGCGCGGGATTTTGTGGTTCCCAGCCGGATGAACCCCGGACAGTTCTATGCGCTACCTCAGTCGCCTCAAACGTTCAAGCAGATCCTGATGGTAGCCGGTTACGACCGGTATTTCCAGATCGTCAAATGCTTCCGGGACGAAGACCTACGGGCAGACCGGCAGCCGGAGTTTACGCAGATCGACTGCGAGATGGCTTTTGTTACCAGGGAAGATATTCTCCAGACGTTTGAAGGGTTAACCCGCCATTTATTCCGGGAGACGCTTGGGCTGGACCTGCCGGAATTCCCCCGTATGTCCTACGACGATGCCCTGCGCTTGTACGGGTCGGACAAGCCCGACCTGCGGTTTGGCATGGCCTTTACTCCGCTCACCGATTTGGCCCAGGGCAAAGGCTTCGGCGTTTTTGACAGTGCCGAGCTTGTGGTGGGAATCAACGCGCAAGGGCAAACCGCGTATACCCGCAAACAGATCGACGAGCTCACCGAATGGGTAAAACGCCCGCAGATTGGCGCCAAAGGGTTAGTTTATGTCCGATTCGGCGAAGACGGCTCGTTGAAATCCTCCGTGGATAAATTCTTTTCCGAAACCGACCTCGCCGCGTGGGCGGACCGCATGGGCGCCAAACCTGGCGATCTGATGCTTATCCTCGCCGGAGAGGAGGAAAAAACACGCAAGCAACTCGGTGAATTGCGCCTGGAAATGGGCCGCCGCATGGGCCTCATGACCCCCGGAGACTTCAAACCGCTGTGGGTACTCGACTTCCCGCTCCTGGAATGGGATGAAGACACCCAACGGTTTTTCGCCATGCACCACCCTTTCACTTCGCCTAAACCCGACGATATCGAGCGCATGGCCAGCGACGACCGCACCGTGCTGAAGAACCTCCGGGCCGACGCCTACGACCTTGTCATTAATGGCGTGGAAATCGGAGGTGGATCCATCCGTATCCACAACCGGGCGTTGCAGGAAAAGAACTTCAAGCTCCTGGGCTTCACCCAGGAAGAAGCCGAGCGCCAGTTTGGATTCCTTCTGGGCGCTTTTGAATACGGCGCTCCACCCCACGGGGGCATCGCCTTCGGCTTCGACCGGCTTTGCTCCGTGATGAACGGCCAAAATTCCATCCGCGACTTTATCGCGTTCCCCAAAAACAATACGGGCAGAGATATGATGATCGATGCGCCTTCGGAAATTGCAGACGCTCAGTTGGAGGAGTTGCAGCTTAGGTTGAAAGAGAGGGAGTAGGGAGCAGGGAGCAGAAGAGGGACAAAAAAACCCCGCGGCCTTTGGTCGCGGGGTTTTTTTATTGGATTTGGTGGAGGAACCGGCTTACTGTAGCTTAAAGCGCACAGGCAAGCGGAACTGAACCTTCACTGGGCGGCCGCGCTGTTTGCCGGGCGTCCATTTGATCCCCTGCTGGTTCATCAGGTTGACCACGCGGACAGCTTCTTCGCCGCAGCCGGCGCCGATGTCGCGAAGTACGGAAGCGTCTTTGACGGAGCCGTCGCGGTCCACAACGAACTGGACGACTGCGGTGCCTTCAACGCCGTTTTCGCGGGCGATCACCGGGTACTTCAGGTTTTTACCTACGAATTCGAACACCTTCTTGTCGGAGCACTTCTTCCGTGCGTCCTTGTCGGGTTCGCTTTCGCAACCTGGGAAGAGGGGCATGTCTTCTACCACCACGAAGATCTCGTCATCGTCTTTTGGTGGGGGAGGAGGAGGAGGAGGAGGGGGAGGAGGCGCGGCCTGCTTCACAGGCTCGGGAGCGCGAACCACCTCTTCTTCGGCTTCCACAGACTGGTCGACGAATTCGGGTTGGTCCTCTTCCTCAATCAATTCCTCGGGCACCTCTTCGATGACGGGAGGCGGCGGAGGCGGCGGTGGGGGCGGCGGTTCGGCAGTACGTGGGGGCTCGACTTCGATGTCCTCTTCGATGAGGATAAAGTTGTCGCTTGCCTCCACTTTTTTCTCGTACTGCGTCCAGCCAAACGCGAGCACGGTCAGACCAAGCGCTACGGCGATCCCGAGGTTAAAGAACGTACCGCTCAGGCGGAAAGAATCCACCTCGGGGTATTTCGTTCTTCCATCGAGCTCGATGCTGTGCTTGCCTGCTTTGGCGTGCTTCAGCGAGAGTCCTCCTTCGGCTTTTTTCTTGAAGCTGAATTGCAGGTAGAGAATGACCGCTGCGATCAGCAAAACCAGAAAGATAGCGCCGAACAGGACTACGTTGCCGGATAGTGCAATGTCCATGCTGACAAGGTTTTACAAAAATGATGAGTAAATAGTAAGAGCCTTTTAAATACCAGATGTACGCAGGCCTGATTTTGGCGTGCAGAAAATAAAAAAAAATTACCCTACCACTTCCTGGTAAGCGCCCGCGTCCATAAGATCTTCTATTTCAGATGGATCCGTCAGTTCAATTTTAATGATCCATCCTTCGCCGTAGGGGTCGTCGTTCACTAAAGCCGGGTTATCCCCGCCGGAGGAACTCAGGCCCGGATTAAATTCCAGCACTTTCCCCGAAACCGGCATGAATAAATCGGAGGTAGTTTTTACCGCTTCGATCGTGCCAAAAACATCCCCCTTCCCAAGCGAATCGCCGACGGTTTCCACCTCTACGTAGACGATATCGCCTAATTCGCCCTGGGCGAAGTCGGTGATACCGATAAACGCTGTATTGCCTTCGCCTAAGCGAATCCATTCGTGTTCCTGTGTGTAGCGCAAATCAGATGGAATGACCATAATTTGGATTGTTTAGATTTTGACCAAATTCTTTACTCCGGAATCCAGACCCGCCAAAAATAAAGGATTTTTCGAACTCTGAAAGCAAGCCCTCGTTTTTTATGTATTTACGAAGTACGATTTACGAGGTACGATTTACGAAGTACGATTTACGAGGTACGAGGGAGCGAGGTAGAACTTTACATCCTCTACATCCTTTACATCCTCTACATCCTCTACATCCTCTACCCCCTTAGTTATGGTTCGCTTCTTCCTTCACGGCGGCTTCGGCGAGGAAGTTTTTCACCCATTCGGTGGTGACGGATTTGGGCCGTTCGAGCGGGAATCCAAGAACCCGGGACCAGCACAGGGCAGACAGGACGCCGATGGCGCGGGATACGCCAAACAAGACCGTATAGTAGCTGTATTCTTTCAGTCCGTAGTGCACCAGAAGGGCGCCGGAGTGCGCGTCTACGTTGGGCCAGGGGTTTTTGATCTTTCCAAGGCTTTGGAGAATGGGTGGAACCACCTCGAAGATTTTCCAGACGATCTCCACGATGTCGTCGGAAGCGATGTATTTCTTGGCAAAATCCATTTGAGCGGTGAAGCGCGGGTCAGGGCGGCGGAGTACGGCGTGGCCGTATCCCGGAACCACTTTCCCTTCCGAAATGGTTTTGCGCACGTAGTTGGCAATATCTTCGCCGGTTGGTTTGGTCGTGCCTAAATCGTCGACCATTTCAAAGATCCATTTGATCACCTCCTGGTTGGCCAGTCCGTGGAGCGGGCCTGCGAGGGCGTTGATGCCGGCAGCGAGGGACAGGTAGGCATCGCTCAAGGTGGAGCCTACCAGGTGGGTGGTATGCGCCGAAGCATTTCCGCCTTCGTGGTCGGCATGAATGGTGAGGTACAGGCGCATGAGAGACCGGAAATAGGGATCCTCAAATCCCAGCATATGCGCGTAGTTCCCGCCCCAATCCAAAGAGGGGTCCGGAGCAATATGGTTGCCCTGATGGAACGACCTACGGTAAATATAAGCCGCCAGGCGGGGAAGCATGGCGATGAGGTTCATGGCGTCTTCATAGGTGGCATCCCAGTAGTCCTTTTTCCCAAGTCCTTCCTCGTAGCGGCGGGCAAAAACGCTTTCCGACTGAAGGGCGTTGATGCCGATGGTGAATTGGGTCATCGGGTGGGTCTCCTCGGGAAGCGCTTCCAGCACGCGGAAGACATGGGCCGGGACTTCGCTGCGCTGCCGCCATTGTTCGCTTACCCATTCCGCTTCTTCCGCGGTGGGAATATCCCCGGTAAGCAGGAGCCAAAACAAGCCTTCCGGCTTGGGTTCGCGGTTTTCGGCGCCTTTGGGAAGCAGTTCCTTCAATTCCGTGATCGAATACCCGCGAAACCGGATACCTTCCATCGAATCCAATTCGGAGGGTTCCCAAACCATCATTTTAATATCCCTGGCGCCGCCGTAAATCTGCCCGAGGGTGACGTCGTCAACCTTGGCGTTTCCGTGTTCTTTCAATAAATCGTTAATCTCCGCCTTGAGGGCGCTCGCTTTCTCAAAAACTTTTGCTTTAAGGGATCCATGCTGTAAGCTTTATCGTGTGGTGTAATATTTTCCTTGGCGATATTAAGGTAAAAACGGCGCATCCGAAAATTTGAACGGCTCTTTTTGCTGGTTTTCCGCAGATAGAGCGCCCCGTTTTTGTATAGCAAAAAATGGGGTTCTTTGTTTAGCGTTTGTCCGGATTTTCTTCAGGAACAGCTTCGGCGGCGGTTTTTTTCTTTGATGCTCCGGAACGTATTTTTCCCTACTTTTACCGCCTACAACAACGCCTGCATGTATATCATTCGGAATGTCCTGGTCAGCGACGACGTGATCGAGCAGCAATTTCTCTGCAATCTCGAAGCCTGTAAAGGCGCCTGCTGCTGGGAAGGCGACTACGGCGCCCCCTTGCTCAACGAAGAGCTGGAAATCCTCAATCGGATTTACCCTGCCGTCAAGCCTTTTCTCAGTCCCGCCGGTATCGCCGAGCTGGAAAAAACCGGAAGGTACGAATACCTCGAGGATCAGGAAGAGTTCAGTACGCCGCTTATCGATGGGGGGCCTTGCGCCTATATTACGTACAATGAAGGCGGGATTGCCCTGTGCGGCCTGGAGCAAGCCTTTTTGGCGGGCGCCACCGACTTTCGTAAGCCCTTGTCATGCCACCTTTATCCCATCCGGGCCAGAAAGGAAGAAGCCGGATTCGATGTACTGAACTACGAACGCTGGAGCATCTGCTCCCCTGCCTGCGAAGCTGGCGCCAAAGCCCGGTTGCCGGTGTTTCGATTTGTAAAAGACGCGCTCATCCGCAAATACGGCCAGGGGTTTTACGAGGAGTTGGAAGCGGCGGCAACAGCAGCAGCCGCAGCCGCGGAAGAATAAAAAAGGTCGGCGTGTTGACGCCGACCTCAAAAAACACCTAAAACCCTATTAACTAACCTAAATCTTTCCGTTTTCTTCCGGTTATTCGATCTCGATCGTCCGGTATTTCTGGACTTCCATCTCGGATTTCGGGAGCGTCAGGTTCAACACCCCGTTCTCATAGGAAGCCTTAATCTGATCTGCTTGCACACTATCCGGTAAACGGAAACTACGGGAAAAAGTTGCATAATTGAACTCCTTCCTCAGGTATTTCCCGTCCGTTTCCTGCCCGGCACGCTGCGCTTTCTCCGAAGAGATGATCAGAAACTCGCCTTCCACTTTCACTTCAAAATCTTGCTTCTCCAGTCCAGGAGCAGCTACCTCGATTAAATAGTCGGTGTTGGTTTCAAACACATTCACCGAAGGGCTGGAAGCGAAATGGTCGCCGCCAAAGAACGAATTCAAGCCGCGGTTGAAAAACTCGTCTACAAATTGATCAAAGCGGCTTGCGTTGGTCGCTGGTTGATGTTGGATCAATTTCATAGCTTAACTATTTTTAGTAACAGAATAAATGAAAATTGTTTCAAGCTTCTTGTGTCAAATTATTGTCAGCTTTTGGACAAAGGGGCGATTCTGCTTCCATTTTAGTACGTTGAACAACGAATTGAGCCTGTTGGCTTAGACTTCCCAGGTTTTGAAAACCTGGGAAGTCTGTTTCCAGGATGCAAAAAGTTGTTCAATGCCCCTTTGGACGACTGCTTTAGGCGATTTCCACCTTTACCGGAGCTTTCTTCGGAAGATGGATCGTCAGAACGCCCGCCTCATAGCGCGCCTGAATAGCGGTCGTGTCGGCGGTATCCGGCAATTGGAACGTACGGCTCAGAACGCCTTCGCCAAATTCCCGGCGCAGGCGCTTCTGCCCGTCTGCCTCTGTGCTTGGGTATGCTGCGCGCAACTCCAGATTGCGCCCTTCTACTTTGAGCTGAAACGATTCTTTCGTCAAACCCGGCGCGGCAATCTGGATATTCCATCCCGACTCCACAGCTACAATGTTGGCGGCGGGCAGGGAAACGCGCTCGGAAGCGGCCACAGGATTAGAATTCTTTTCTGCGGCTTGGCGCAGGATTCTCGGTTGAACAACTACATGCATCATGATCAATTTTTTTTTGGTTTTACTTCTTTTCATGCAAACCGCGTTCCAACCTTCCCAAAATGTCAATTCGACGTAAAAAGACCGACATTTTGGCATTTGTTAAAAAATAAATAAGACAAAATGTCACTAGGCGAAATTTTTTAATAAAACCCAAGACGTCTATTTCGTCTATAAATAATTGAAAACCAGATTTAAATGGGTTATATTTTCTTTGACTTTAGCTTCCCCCGGAGTTTTTCTTGGAAAGTCCTCTACGCCATTCTATATTGTGGCGAAAATTCGCTATTTGTTTACCCGAAAACATCTGTGCTATGTCCTTTGAAGCTGTATTAGAGCAATTCAAGGCTCATGCCGAAAAAATGCCGTCGATAGGAAAGACCCTGAAGATGGTTTTTGACGAAGGCGTCGTGTTTATTGATCTGACGGGCGACACGCCCTCGATCTCTTCCGAAGACAAGGACGCCGATTGCACGATCAGCACCTCGCTGGACGTGCTGAACCAGTTAAGAGCGGGGGATCTCAACCCTATGATGGCCGTCATGTCGGGCAAAGTAAAGATCAAGGGAGACATGGGCGTTGCCATGAAACTCCAGTCCTTACTTTCCTAGTCCCGTTTTTTTCTAAACGAGCTCTACCCGAATGCGCAGTTGGACTTCGTTGGGAAGCTCCAGCACCTCCCCTTCGGTTACGTTATCCGCGAGGGACAAGGTTGCCGACAAGGTTTCCTGGCGGATATATCCGCCAAACGATTCCACGGCAGAGGCAACTTCCGGGTGGTTCTCCAGGGTAACGGCAATCTGATCGGTCACGTTAAAGTTGCGGGTTTTTCGGATATTCTGGATCCGGTTGACCAATTCCCTCGCCATCCCTTCCGCTTCGAGTTCCGGCGTAAGGGTGACGTCGAGGGCGACGGTGAGCCCATTGTCGGAGGCTACCTGCCATCCGGGGATATCCTCGGTGAGGATTTCAAAATCTTCCAGGGTTGCCGGAAAGGATTCGCTGCCTAGCTCAAACACGTACTGTCCGGAACGTTCCAGTTGCTGGATATCCGCTTGCGTCCATGCCGCAAGGAGGTCGGAAACGGCCTTCATGTGCTTTCCAAGGCGTTTGCCGAGGGTTTTAAAATTGGGCTTCACCCGCTTGTGCAGGAGGCCGGACGTGTCGGTCACGTACTCGATCTCCTTGACGTTCACTTCGGCCAGGATCAGGTCTTTCACCTCATCAACCTGACCGATAAACTGGGAATCCAGCACGGGCAGCAGGAGCTTCTGAAGCGGCTGACGGACGCGAATCTTGCTGGCTTTGCGCAGGCTGAGGACCAGACTGGCAATACGCTGTGCATAGTCCATTCGCTGTTCGAGGCCGGGGTCTGCGTGGCTGGCATCAGGAGCAGGCATCAACGCCAGGTGCACCGACGGGTGCAGTTCTTTTCCGGTCACCTCGTTCAGGTTGCGGTACAACCAGTCGGCAAAGAAAGGGGACACCGGCGCCATCAGTTTGGCCAGGGTGACGAGGCACTCGTACAAGGTCTGGTAGGCCGAAATTTTATCCTCGTTGTATTCCCCTCTCCAGAAACGGCGGCGCGACAAGCGGACGTACCAGTTGCTCAACTGCTCGTCCACAAAGTACATCATCTTCCGGGCCGCTTCGGTGGGCTCGTAATCGGCATAGCTGCGTTCGCACGCTTCGCTCAGGGAGTTCAGCGCCGAAAGCACCCATCGGTCGATCTCCGGACGCTTTTCTACCGGAATATCGGCTTCGGCATACCGGAATCCATCGATATTGGCATACAGGGTAAAAAACGAATACGTATTGAACAGCGTCCCAAAAAACCGCCTCGAAACTTCTTCGATACCCGCCACGTCGAATTTGAGGTTATCCCAGGGCTGCGCGTTGGAGATCATGTACCAACGGGTGGCATCCGCTCCGTATTTGGCAATGGTTTCAAAGGGGTCGGCCGCATTTCCCAGGCGCTTTGACATTTTCACCCCGTTCTTATCCAGCACCAGTCCGTTCGACACCACGTTTTTGAACGAAATACTGTCGAACGCCATCACAGCGATAGCATGGAGGGTATAGAACCAGCCCCGGGTTTGGTCCACCCCTTCTTGGCGATAAAATCGGCGGGGTAATTCTGCCGGAACTTATCCTGGTTTTCGAACGGGTAATGCCACTGCGCATAGGGCATGGCGCCGGAATCAAACCACACGTCGATCAGGTCGGGTTCGCGGTGCATAGGCTCTCCAGCGTCTGACACGAGAACGACCTCGTCGATAAAGGGCCGGTGCAGATCTTGCGGGACAACCTGCGCCAGACCCAAGGCGGCGTTGGCTTTTTCGATTTCCTCCTTAAGCATAGCTACCGAGCCGATGCACTTATCCTGGCGCCCGTCTTTTGTACGCCAGATCGGAAGGGGCGTTCCCCAGAAGCGGGACCGCGACAAATTCCAATCCTGGAGGTTTTCCAGCCATTTTCCGAACCGGCCTTCTCCTGTGGAAGCCGGTTTCCAGTTGATCGTCTGGTTGAGTTCAAACATCCGCTCCTTGAGGGCGGACGCCCGGATAAACCAGCTGTCCAAAGGATAGTAGAGGACGGGTTTCTCGGTGCGCCAGCAATGCGGGTAAGGGTGGAGGTACTTTTCCGAAAGGAACAGTTTGTTCTCCTCCTTGAGTTTGATCACGATGTCCACATCGACGGGCCGCTCTTCTTCCTGCCCGTAGTCCTTCACATAGCGGCCTGCAAAATCCGTCACTTCCTTGACAAACCTTCCCTGGCGGTCTACCAGGGGCATAGGGTGGCCGTTCTCATCTTTCACCAACAGGGCGGCAATGCCGTACTGCTTCGCCACCCGGAAGTCGTCGGCCCCAAATGTCGGCGCGATATGCACGATCCCCGTACCGTCTTCCGTGGAGACGAAGTCGCCCAGCAGTACCCGGAACGCCGGGCCATCGGGCTGGACGTAGGGCATCAGTTGCTCGTACTCCATGCCTTCGAGTTGGGCGCCGGAAATTTCTTCCACAATTTCCAGATACGGAACGGGTTTGTTGCCCGCTTTGACCTCCTCTGGCTTCAAGCCGGGTTTGGGTTCGGTGAAGTAAGCCCCCATGCGGTCTTTGGCCAGGATGACGGTGACGGGTTCCTGGGTGTATCGGTTAAAGGTGCGGACTTTAACATAGGTGATGTGCTTGCCAACGGCAAGAGCGGTATTCGAAGGCAGGGTCCAAGGCGTGGTGGTCCAGGCCAGGAAATACTCGTTTTCGGCGCCTTTGATGCGGAACTGAGCCACCGCAGAGGTGTCCGTAATATCGCGGTAGGCGCCGGGCTGGTTGAGTTCGTGGGAACTCAGCCCCGTTCCAGCCGCCGGAGAAAAGGGCTGGATGGTGTATCCTTTATACAGAAGGCCTTTGTCGAATAGCCGCTTCAACAGCCACCAGCAGGTCTCGATGTAGTCGTTGGTGTAGGTGATATAGGGATTCTCGAGGTCGACCCAATAGCCCATTTTCCGGGTGATGTCGTCCCAGAGGTCCTTATAGCGCATGACGGTTTCCCGGCAGAGGCGGTTGTATTCTGCTACCGAAATGGTTTTCCCGATATCGTCGCGGGTGATGCCCAGTTCTTTTTCCACGCTGAGTTCAATAGGAAGGCCGTGGGTGTCCCATCCGCCTTTGCGTTCTACCCGTTGCCCGGCCATGGTGTGGTACCGGCAGAAAATATCTTTGATCGTCCGGGCCATCACGTGGTGAATACCGGGCATCCCGTTGGCAGACGGGGGGCCTTCGTAGAAGACATAACTGTTTTCTACCGGACGCTCTTCCACACTGCGATCAAAGATCTTTTGGGCATCCCAAAACGCCAGGATTTCCTGGTCGATTTGGGGGAGATTCAGGGTTTTGAACTCTTTGTACATGTGTGTTTGGGTTGCCAGGGCCTCAAGCCCTTTATTTTTCGTTCGCAAAAATAGAAAATGCCTTGGTTTAAGCAGAAGCAAAAAAAAAGCTCCGGCAGAATCCAATCTGCCGGAGCTCTCCCCGGTATCATGCCGGGTCCCCTACAGATTGACGGGCAATCCGCAGCGGATAATTATGATCGAAACCTGCGCGTGGAACGGCGTCATAGTAATCGCTTGTTGTTCTGTATACAAAGATACAGGTTCTGAAGGAAAAAATCCATTCGAAGGCCGGGTTACTTTACCGGAACGCGAAGCACTTCCTCGTAATGGAACCCGCTTTCCGTTTGTTCTTCCGACTGCCAGCCTTTCATGATCACTACATCAGATCCTTTGACAACGGCGTACAGGTAATCCCCCGCGCCGGCCCACCAGCCTCCGCAAGCGGCCAGGGCCGATTTAGGAATCTCGAAGTTTTCGTATCCCGAAGCGTCGATGAGGTCGCAGGCCAAAATATCTGCCACTTTTTGTTCTTGCCCGTTCACCGTTACAAAGACCTGGGATCTCGGGATTTCCGTCGTCTCTTCGATTTGGGTTTCGCAGCGGAAGGAAACTTCGGGAGCCGCAGTTTTTTCGTTTCCTTTTCGGGGGCTGCAGGAAAAGGAAAAAGCCAAAAGGCATAGCAGGAGGAAAGCGGAAAAGCGGTTCATGATCAATGAGTTAAGAGGTTGTTAATCCGCGCAATATAAACGATTTGTTACAATAATAAGCATAAACGGGCTTATCTATACTCCGGATTCCTTTGAATTTTCAAAAAGCCCGTTTTCTTTTATCTTTGCTTTTATGCTACAGACCATTGACCTCAAGTACTCCTACGACAACCGCCACCCGCTCCGTTTCCCGGACCTCGCGCTGGAGAAAGGCGAACATTGGCTTATGCTCGGCCAATCGGGCAGTGGAAAAACGACGCTGCTTCACCTGATCGGCGGGTTGTTATCTCCGGAGAGCGGACAGATCCGCATCGGGGACACGGCGCTGGAAAAACTGACAGGCCGCGCGCTCGACCGTTTCCGGGGCCGCCACATTGGCATCGTTTTCCAGAAAACCCATTTTATCCGCTCGCTGAACGTGGAAGAGAACTTGTTGCTTGCCCAAAAGCTGGCAGGCGCAAAGCCCGACCGGAGCCGGATTGCCGAGGTGCTTGAGCGGCTGGGGCTGGGGCATAAGCTGCGTTCCAAGCCCGACCGCCTGAGTATGGGGGAACAACAACGGGTAGCGATCGCCCGGGTACTCGTCAACCAGCCCATTCTGATCCTGGCAGACGAGCCTACTTCCGCGCTCGACGACCACAACGCCCTGGAGGTAGCTAACCTGCTGGAAGAACTCGCCAACAACGCCGGCGCTACCCTGCTGATTGTCACCCACGATACCCGTTTAAAAAGCCGCTTTCCAAAACAGATCGAACTGCAACCAAGCCGCCTATGAACCTCCTTGCCCTGAGCTGGAAGAACCTGATCAATAAACCGCTATCCCTCTTGCTTAGCCTGGTGCTGTTTTCGCTGGGGGTGGGGCTGGTCTCCCTGCTGTTGCTCGTCACCCGGCAGTTGGAAGAAAAGTTTGAAAAAAACCTGGCCGGCATCGACCTGGTGATTGGAGCAAAGGGCAGCCCGCTCCAACTCATCCTCTCCGGCATGTACCATATCGATGCGCCAACGGGCAATATCCCTATCAGCGAAGTACGCCCTTTCCTCAACCCGCGCCATCCGCTGATTCAACGGGCCGTTCCCCTTTCTTTGGGGGACAGCTACCGCAATTACCGAATCGTCGGGACCACCTCCGCATTTTTTGACCTGTACCAGGCCTCCATTGCAGAGGGCAGGTCGTTCGAAAACGCGATGGAAGCGGTGGCCGGCGCGGAAGCGGCCCGGTCCCTCGGACTGAAGATCGGCGATACCTTCCATAGTTCCCACGGCCTGGCCGAAGACGAAGACATGGAGCACGAAGAATCCACCTTTACGCTCTGCGGCATTCTCAAACCCACCGGTTCCGTTGCCGATCAACTGATCCTCACCCCTGCGCAAAGCATCTGGACCGTTCACGATCATGGAAGCGTTTTCGACGAAGCGGAGGCCGAACCACACGAGGATCACGAGGATCATGAAGCACACGAACCCATCGATATCGCCAAGCCGCTTACCGACTACCCGGACAAAGACATCACCTCCCTGCTGATCCAGTTTAAGGGACGGAATATCCAGACCCTGAATATGCAGCGGTCCATCAACGAAAATACGGACCTGCAAGCGGCTACCCCAGCTATTGAAATCACCCGGTTGTACACCCTGATGGGGCTTGGCGCCGATGCGCTGCGCTGGCTGGCTTTCGTCATTATTGCCGTTTCCGGATTGCGCATTTTCATTTCCCTGTACTCCTCCCTGAAAGACCGCCGCTACGACTTGGCGCTGATGCGCACTACACGGATATTCATGAAACCCTCGCCGAAGGGTAGACGGGAGACGGTGGACGGGAGACGGTGGACGGGGAGATGAGGATGTAAAGGATGTAGAGGATGTAGAGGATGTAGAGGATGTAAAGGATGTAGAGGATGTAGAGGATGTAGAGGATATAAAATTTTTCCCAGTTGACCTTTGTTGTATCGCTACATCGTTACTTCGTACATCGTTACTTCGTACATCATACCTCGTACCTCGTACCTCGTAAATCGTAAATCGTACCTCGTAAATCGTACTTCGCATGATTCGAAACATGATGGTTTTGCCCGCATTAATACTGGTTTCGGGGTTAGTTGCTCAGAAGCCGTATGGAAGGGAACCTTTGGCGCATACCTATTCCATAGTTGCCATTGATCCGGAGACGGGAGATATGGGGGTTGCGGTGCAATCGCATTGGTTTGCCACAGGGACGATTGTGATCTGGGGCGAAGCGGGCACGGGGGTTGTGGCGACGCAATCGTTCGTCAATCCGGCGTTTGGACCGGAGGGATTGGCGCTGATGAAAAACGGGATGATAGCCCCGGATGCGTTGGCCCATCTCATCGCGGGCGACGAAGGACGGGATTTCCGGCAGTTGGCGCTACTGGACTCCAAGGGGCGCGTGGCCGCATACACGGGGAGCAAATGCATCGAAGCCGCCGGTCATCAGGAAGGAGCAGGCTATTCGGTGCAGGCTAATTTAATGGCAAACGGATCGGTATGGCCGGCGATGGCGAAGGCTTTTGAGGCCTCCAAGGGCCAACCGCTTGCCGAGCGGATGCTGCTCGCTCTGGAGGCCGCCGAAGCGGCGGGAGGAGACATCCGGGGGAAGCAATCGGCCGCCTTGCTCGTCGTTTCCGCCAAAAATACTGGCCAATCCTGGGTAGACCGCAAGGTGGACCTGCGCATCGATGACCATCCAGCACCGCTGCCCGAATTACGGCGTCTGCTGCGGGTACATCAGGCTTATGGGCACATGAATGCCGGCGACCTGGCTGTCGAAAAAGGAGATATGGCCAAAGCGATGGAGGAATATGGGGCCGCCGAAGCCCTGTTCCCGGATAACCTCGAAATGCAGTACTGGCATGCCATCGCATTGGTTAATGCAGGAAAAACCGAAGAAGCCATGCCTTTATTTCGCAAAATCTTTCTTCGGGATGGCAACTGGAAAACCCTCACGCCCCGGCTGACGAAGAACGGGCTCCTGGTAACCTCCGAAGAAACCCTTCAGCAAATTCTTCAACTGCCTTCCAAACAGAAAAGAAAACTAAAATAGGCGCCTTGGCGTTACATCAACATCATTTCTTTTTCACCCTTAAATAATGAATTCAATGATCCGGAAAATTGGCCTGTTTGTTTTTTTTGCCGGCATGTTGCTGGCTACGACCAATCTGTCCGCCCAAAATAAAAGCATCTGGACCACGCTTGGAAAGGTGACCTTCAAAAAGCAATACGACGAGATGCTCGGGTTTAAAGTAGATGTGCCCGTCTTTGCCGACGAAATCAAAGCGATGAACGGCAAAATGGTAGAGGTAAAAGGGTATATCATTCCGGTAGAAGGGTACAAGAACCAAAAAGAATTTGTCTTTTCGGCTTTCCCCTACAGCATGTGCTTTTTCTGCGGCGGCGCCGGCCCGGAAACGGTCATGGAGGTCTATTCCAAAGACTCCATCAAATACACCGCAGAGGCGATCATCATCCGCGGCAAGCTGGAACTGAACGACTCCGACGTCAACCGGCTGATGTACATTCTGAACAACGCCGAAATGGTCCGGGTAGCGGAATAACCCTATCCCTGGCTCCGGTACGGCGTGCCAAAAATCTGCCTGGACCCGATCCGGATCAGGATGAGGAGTCCGAAAAAGATCAGCGCCACCACTTCAAAGCGCATCCGAAAAAAGGCGATGATGTGGGTGCGGTCGGCCAGCCACATCAGGCCCATGACTGCGGTGATCAGCATCAGCAGGCCGGATAGCTTGTCAAATCCGGGAATGTAGTTCAGGTCTACATTCTTTCGAATGATCGCCAGAGAAAGAATCATCGACACGATAGGCAATAGTTGCGTGAGCACATCCATGTTCATCACGCTCTGGCGTTCAAACAAAAACAGGTATACATTGAGGGTGAGGGAAAAAATCCCGGGAACAGCCGAAAGGTAGATAATCCCGGAATACAGGTACCGCCATGGGCTGTAATGCCCCCTGTCGCGGTCCACAGCGCCCAGAATCAACGCCAGAAGAGGCAACGCGGCGAAAAAGGCCACTAAGAATTGGGGGCGTTCCCCCATGGTGCGAAAGAGGTCTTGCAGGGTCATAAGCAGGATGATTAAATAGAAACCGGCATAAAAATAGCGTTCGCGTGGGGAAAACTATTTTTATACCGGTTTTTATTTTTGGCCCGATGCCTGCTTTACTGCTTCACAAACACTTTGGACGCATTGGCCGCCGGGTAGCGCAGGATATACGTCCCTGCGGGTAAGCGGCTCACGTCGATCCGGTTGGTATTCTGGGCCGTTGCCATCAACTGCCCGAACGCGTTGAACACCTGGTAGTTGCCGCTCACCGTGGAGAAAATTTCGCCATCAGCCGGGTTGGGGAAGATGCTCCATTCCAGGGTTTCCCATTGCGGATCATCCACATCGGTAATTTCGTCGGTAGAGAAAATGGTGACGGTTCCGCTGACTTCATTGGAGACGACCACCAGGTCCATTCCGTTCGGGCTTTTATCCGCAGGAATGAACAGGATCTCTTCCGGCCCAAGGTCTTTGGCTGCGCGGCTTTGGGCATTGGCGGTAAAGTCGCGGTTATTGAAATACCCGGCAAATTTGGGCTGCTTGGGGTTGGTCATGTCGTAAACCATAATCCCACCGACGCGCTCCAGACCGATCAGCGCATAGGTAACGCCTTTGATCGTAGCGATTTCGATGGCTTCCGGCTCGGGGCCTTTGTCGTCGCTGCGGCTATCTTTAGTCGCGGAAGAGTTATCATCGTGAGCGGCGTTGAAGTAAGGAGAAAAATTCGGGTCTTTGCTGAGGTTGACCTCAAATTCGTTTCCACTATCGTACACCAGGTTTCCGAACGTATCTCTAACGGAGAACGAGCGGCCGCCAAAAGTGTAAATCAAGTCGAAATCGCCGTCGCCATCCAGGTCGCCGGAAGCATTGGTCGTGCGCAAGCGGCCCAGGGCGCCGTTGGCCTTTAAAGCGGCCGCATTGGGAAATGCTGTCGCATCGAGCGCATAGTTGCTGGCGCCCACCCGGGCTTCTTCGTTAAATCCTCCGTAAGCGCGGGCATCGCCCTCATTAGCCGTTACAAAATACGTACTCCCATTGGAGGTGAAGGACGCGATGGCGTCGGGCTGGAACATACCCAAAACCGGGTGGTTGGCAATCGCCACCGCGTTGTCGCGGTCGCTGGGATCCAGGCTGTTGTTGGTCCCCAGGGAAATAATTGCCAAATCGCTGATGTCGTTGCTCCCGGCGCCGGCGATCCCAAAATCGTTGTCGTTGATCACGGCGATGGAGCCGTCGGGCAGCAAAGCTAACCCTTCGGGTTTGTCGCCAGGCAGGTAGCCGATGCTGGGAAGGTTGAGCACCTTGCGCTTGTAGACTGGACGGATGCCAGCGGCAGCCAGGTCGTCGGCGCTCATCATTTCCAGGGTTTTATCCGTTGCGCCGGAGGACGTTTCCTTGGCGGAAAGCTTGGCGCGGACCGTATCCGCCAGCAAGTTGGTTGCGTGGGTGATATTGATTTCAAACACAAATTTCTTTCCACTCTCCTGCCCGGGAATGCTGGAATCGCGCTCCAAAACCAGGAAGGTACCATTGCCTTTGTAGACAGCGTCCCCAATTTTGTCCACCCGGCTGAGCGCCAGGTTAGCTGCGTAGTCTTTGTTGTTTTCCAACAAGTAAACGTACTCGCTCACCGGCGCGCCGGTGGCGGCGTTGATCCCCAGGATACGGAGCACGTCGGTCTTATTCCTATTGGACGCGGGATTATCTATGGGCGATTGGATAAAGGCGTAAATGGTGTGCGTTGCCGAGTCGTAGGCGATCGCTTCAAACCCCCGGTTAGCCCAGCGCTTGCGGTACACAGCGGGGAGGGTTTCTTCTCCGTAGGAACCCGGCCCAAGATCGATGATTCCCAGCGCAGACGTGCCTTTGGGTACATAGCGAACCAGCATGCGGCCATCGGGACGGAGCTTGTACACCGAAGGCCGGTTTTCGTCGCAAATCCAGAAATTGCCTTCCCGGTCTTTAAGCACGCCTTCAATGTCTGCGCCAAAAGGATCGAATTGAAGTTCGGTGTATTTGACCTTGGTCAGGGTGTCCACCCAATCGGCGACGCTGTAGTTCGTACCTTCTTTGGCATAGGTAACCGGGATCTCGTCGTATCCAATCACGTTGGTACGGCCAGAGATAGGAATGATGGCATCATTCTGAAGCCGGGTAAGCAAGATTTGGCTATCGAGCGTAATCTTGGCGGTATTTTTGTTGTAGGAAAACCGGACGATCCGGCTCTGGTAATTGGGAAGTTTAAACGGCCGCAGGTCGCTGAATGCAAATTCATTGCCTGCTCCCATGGCCCGAGCCATGGGTACGGGATCGTCGTTTGGACCGCGGTCGGGAACCGTGTACAGCACGTAGATGGAGTCATTGGATTGGGTGCGGTCGAAAAACAAGCCTGAAAATCCGCTCAGCTTAACGGGGGGCAGGCTGTCTTTAAATACCGGCGTGCCCAGTTCGGGCATGTTGATGAGCTCGTTGAGGAAAAGCTCCTTCATTACCGGCGTGCCGGTCAGGTGGTCTTTGTAGCCCAGCGCCTGGATATCGATGACCTTCGCGGTAGCGATGTCGATGATGGCGATGGCGTTGTTCTCCTGAAGGGTTACATAGGCTTTCTTGCCGTTGGCCGTGATGGTCAGGTATTCCGGCTCCAGATCCTGGGCAACGGTGGCGTTCTTTCCGAAAATCCGGACACCCCGGTTGCGCAAAGCGGCTGCTTTGGTATTGAAATCCGTAAAAGCGACGTTTTTGACCGTTCCGGCGGCTACGTCGATGATGCTCACAGAGCCCTCCGGGTCGACGGAATAGTCGTCGGAAGGTTCGCCTTCGTTAGCGGTGAGGATTTTGGTTCCGTCCGGGGTAAAGACCAGCATGTCGGGGAGCGCGCCTACGGTATACAAGGCCTGAAAGTTGCCTTGCGCGTCGAACAAGACGACTTTGCCCGGATCGGTTTTGGGAGAAGACTCCACAGCTACCGCTACTTTTCCATTGAACACGGCCACGCTGTTAACGCCGCCGCCATAGGGCGCCATGCTGATCGAATCTACCAGAACCGGGGCATTAGGTTTGGAAATGTCCAGAATACCCACGTAGTTGGCCTGGGCATTGGAGAAAAACAAGCGTTTGCTGGCTGCATCGTAGGCCACGATCTCCGCAGAGGCTTGATCGAAGCGGTCGGTGTAGTGGGTGGCGATGGGCGTCAGCTTGATGCCGCCGCTTTGGGCATGGGCTACAAGCCCTGCCAGGAGGAAGAAAATAAAGGTGAAGGTGGGGGGAAATGATCTCATGAGTTCCAATTTGTTAAACATAAACAAAGGCGCAAAATAACGAAGCGAATGTAAACCCGGAATTAATTCGGTGAGGAAAGAACCCGGCCGACAAGAATTTCCCGCAAACCCTGATGCCTTTAACCGCCGTTTTCTTTCTGAAAAGAGAATTTACCCTGGATTTATGCCCCTTACCGCACTATTTCCTATTTTTCAAAAAAATCGCTTTCCTTGAAAATAATATGCTTCGTCGCGGCGCTTGCCCTGCTTTTCTTCCGAGGTTCCGCAAAAGGAATCACCTTCCCCAAGGGAACTTTTTGTGCGTTATGGTTACACCTTACTTTAGCAGCATGGACGCGTTGTTTTGGGAAACGATGGGACTCACGTTCCGCCTTGCCGGGATCACGACGGCGTGCTTGCTCCTGATAGGGATACCTGTCGCCTATTTTCTGGCGTACACCCGCCATCCCCTCAAACCGTTTCTGGAAGCGCTGGTCAGCCTGCCGCTTTTCCTGCCGCCAACGGTGATCGGGTTTTATTTGCTGCTGGCTTTCAGCCCGAACAGCGCATTGGGCGCCTGGCTTCAGGAACACCTGAACATCCGCCTGGTCTTTACGTTCGGAGGCCTGGTACTTGGTTCCATCGTGTACAGCCTTCCGTTTATGGTGCAGCCGGTCCAGTCGGGCTTTGAGCATTTGCCGCTCAACTTGAAGGAAGCGAGTTATACCCTGGGAAAATCGAGAATGGAAACCCTGTTCCGCGTTTTATTGCCCAACGTCAAAGCCTCCCTCCTGAGTGGCATCGTGCTTTCGTTCGCGCACACCGTGGGCGAGTTTGGGGTGGTATTGATGATCGGGGGCAATGTGCCCGGGGTTACCCGAGTAGCTTCGATCGCGATCTACGACGAAGTGGAAGCGCTCCGCTACGCCAAGGCCAATGAATATGCGCTCACCCTGGTCGCATTTACGTTGGTCATCCTTATCGCGGTCTATTCGTTTAACCGGCGTCACCACAACCGTTTACGGGCATGATCCAGGCCGACATTTCCCATCCCCTGCATACGGCCTCCGGGCGTGGCAAACTGGAACTGGCCTTCCAGTTGCACCAGGGGGAACTTCTGGCCCTTAGCGGCCCTTCCGGCGGAGGCAAAACGACGTTGCTGCGCATCCTCGCAGGGTTGCTGGTCCCGCAGCAGGGCAAAATCCAGTTTCAGGACCAGCTTTGGCTGGACACTTCCGCCCGAATACGCCTCCGCCCGCAGGAGCGGCAAGTGGGCATGGTTTTCCAGGATTATGCCCTTTTTCCCCATATGACCGTGGCTCAAAACCTCCGCTATGCCTTACCTAAAGGGGGGCGCCACACCATCATCGACGAGTTGGTGCAAACGGTCGAGCTCGAAGAATTGCTCCACCGCTATCCCCAACAGCTCTCCGGAGGGCAGCAACAGCGCGTAGCGCTGGCCAGAGCCCTCGTCCGGCGCCCTTCCCTGCTCCTGCTCGACGAACCCCTTTCCGCCCTGGACTCCCCCATGCGGGCAAGGCTTCAGGACTATATCCTCCACGCCCACCGAACCTTTGAGCTGACCACCGTTCTCGTCAGCCACGACTATCAGGAAATCCGCAAAATGGCCCACCGGATGATTCGCCTGGAAAACGGACGAATCGCGGAAGAAGGCGCCCCGGAAACCCTGCTCGGAAAACGCTCCCCCCGAACCCCCGCCGAATTTTTGCGCTTCGAACCCCTGCATGACGGGCGCTGCATCGCCTGGCTCCGCCTCGAAGACCAGGAGATCTCCATCCCCATTTTGGATAAAGAAAAACTCCATTGGACGCCGGGGCAGAAGGTGTGGGTGCGGATTGATGGTTGAGTGGTTGGTGGTTGGTGGTTGGTGGTTGGTGGTTAGTGGTTAGTGGTTAGTGGTTAGTGGTTGGTGGGTGGTGGGTGGTGGGGGGTTAGGGGAGCAGGGATTGGAGACGGTGGACGGTGGACGGTGGACGGGGGACGGGGGACGGGGGACGGGGGGAGACGGGAGACGGGAGACGGGAGACGGTGGACGGGAGACGGTGGACGGGGGACGGGAGACGGGAGGCGGCTGTTTTTAACCTGGGGGCAGGAATTATTAATGGGGATGTGGAGAATGTAAAGGATGTAGGGGATGTAAAGGATGTGGAGGATGTAGGGGATAGAGGGATCGGATTCTGGCCGGTGACAAGCTGATGCGGCAAATGGATGTTTCCGACACCCAGATCGCTTTTGTTTACGGGGGCGACATTTGGGTCGTAGCAAAAGGAGGAGGAACGGCATTTCAGGTCACCCACTCTCCTGGTGAAGAATCCTGGCCGCGGTTTTCTCCGGATGGAAAATCTATCGCTTTTTCCGCCAGTTATAACGGCAACCTGGACGTTTACGTCATGCCATCTACCGGCGGTATGCCCACCCGGGTTACGTACCAATCCCATGCCGACCGGCTGGTGGATTGGCACCCGGATGGGGAGCGGCTGTTGTTTGCCAGCCGCCGCGAACTCGGGCAGCGTTCTTCCAACCAATTTTTCCTCGTATCGAAAAAAGGGGGATTCCCGGAGAAATTGCCCATCCCCTACGGCGAACTTGCCAGCTATTCCCCTGATGGAAACCAACTGGCCTATATCACCAAAATCACGGAAAACTACCCGTTCAAACGGTATCGCGGAGGGATGGCCTCCGATGTGATTCTGTTCGACCTGAAGAACATGAAGGCGGAAAATTTGACTAAAAACAACGCCACCGATGGCAAACCGGCCTGGGTGGACGATAAGATCTATTTCCTCTCCGACCAGGCGGCAAATATGCGCCTGAATATTTGGGTGTACGACACCAAAACCCAAAAGGCTGCTCAGGTTACCCGGTTCGACGACTTCGATATCTCGTTTATGTCGGCAGGCCCCAAAGACCTGGTCTTTGAAATGGGAGGAGATCTCTATCTCATGGACCTGAAAACCCAAAAATACCAGCAGGTAAAAATCAATGTGGTCAGCGACTTGTCGGTAGAGATGCCGCGCTCCAAAAACGTCAGCCGCCAGATCAACAACATGACGGCGTCGCCCGAAGGCAAGCGCGTCGTTTTTGAAGCCCGGGGCGAGCTCTTTAATGTACCTTCTACCGAGGGTTACGTGCTCAACATGACCCAATCCAGCGGCGCCTTCGACCGCGATCCGGCCTGGTCGCCCGACGGCAAGCAGGTCGCCTTATGGAGCGACCGCTCCGGAGAGTACGAAATCTATCTGCAGTCCGCCGATGGCGCTACGCCAGCCCGCAAACTCAGCAGCCGGGGTAAAGGATACGGATACACGCTTAACTGGTCGCCCGACAGCAAAAAGATCGCCTTCATCGATCAGAAAAACGATGTTTCCGTCATCGATACAGAAACCGGCGTCACGACCGTGGCCGGAAACAACCGCTGGGACCTGAGCCATGGCGGCCGGCCGGGTTACCCTATTTCCTGGTCGCCGGATTCCAAGTGGATTGCCTTCACCCAGGGGCTCGACAATGCCAATAACGCAATATTCCTGTTTAACCTCGAAGAGAAAAAAGCCTACCAGGCAACCAATGGGTATTTCGACGACGGCTACCCGGTATTCAGCCGGGATGGAAAACACTTGTTCTACCTCACGAACCGCAATATGGCTGCCCTGTATTCCGGGCTTGGCGACGGCACCTGGGTGTATCCCAATACGACCCAGATCGTGGCGCTGAGTCTGACGAAAGAAGCGCCTTCCCCGATGGCCCCGAAAAACGATGAGGTTCCCAGCGGAGACAAAAAACCGGCCAAAGACAGCTCCAAATTAACTGTTCGGGTAGACTTCGATCACCTGGAGGCCCGGCTCACGGTGCTTCCCCCCAAACCGGGCAACATCAACGCCCTGATGCCGCTGGAAGGCAAACTGGTATATTGGCGATCTCCTAATTCCGGTTCCGGAGAAACCTCTGCCTCCCTGTGGGTGTACGACCTGGAAAAACGAGAAGAAAAACTGATCCTTTCGGATGTGAATAGCGCCGTACCAACAGCCGACGGAAAATCCATCCTGGTGGCGAGCCAGGGGAGGTATGGCATCATCAAGCCCGAACCCGGACAAAAGATCGAAAAGCCCATCCCCACCACGGGGCTGGTTATGGAGTGGACGCCCAGGGAGGAATGGAGGCAGATTTTCACGGACACCTGGCGCCTGCACCGCGACTTCTTCTACGATCCGAACATGCAGCAGGTCGACTGGGATGCGATGCGCAAACGCTACGGCGCCCTGATTGAGGACGCCCGCACCCGCTGGGATGTCAGTTTCATCCAATCCAATCTGGCTGCCGAACTGAGCGCCGGGCATACCTATACCAACGGGGGCGATGTCGAATCCGTAACTCCCGTAATGACCGGCTACCTGGGCATCGATTGGGAATGGGTCAATAGCATGTACCGCATCAAGCGCATCGTCACCCCGGCGGTTTGGGACACCGAGGTCCGCTCCCCATTCGACAAACCCGGCGTTGACGTTCTGGCTGGCGATTATATTCTTTCCGTGAACGGCATTGCCCTGGACCCCGCCAAAGATCCTTATGCCGCCTTCGAAGGCTTGTCGGGCCAAACGGTGGTGCTTTCCGTAAGCCGGACGGGCAAAGCGGAAGACGCCAAACGGGTGGTGATCAAATGCCTTACGCAAGGCGAAGAAGGCAACCTGCGCTACCTGGAGTGGCTGGAGAACAACCGCAAAATGGTGGATAAGCTGTCTGGCGGACAGCTCGGGTACGTCTATATGTCCAATACCAGCGTGCAAGGCCAGCTCGAACTCGTGCGCATGTACTACGGCCAACTGGACAAAAAAGGCTTCATCATCGACGAGCGCTTCAACGGCGGCGGACAACTCGCCGACCGCTTCCTGGAACTCCTCCAGCGCCCCGTCGTGTACAACCTGCACTGGCGCTACGGTAAAGACCATACCCAGCCCATCAAAGCCAATACCGGTCCCAAAGGGATGCTCATCAACGGATGGGCAGGCTCCGGAGGCGACGGGCTGCCCTGGGCATTCCAGGAATTGAAAGCAGGCCCTATCGTCGGCGAACGCACGCTGGGCATTCTGGTTGGGCCGGCCACCGGCCATGGGTTGATCGATGGAGGTAGTATCACCGTACCCGGCGCCCGCCTCTATGACAACGACGGGCACTGGTTCTGGGAAGGCGAAGGCGTTGCCCCCGACTTTGAAGTCTGGGGACGATCCCAACCTCCTGATCCAAGGCCGCGACCCCCAAATGGAAAAGGTCGTGGAAGAGGTCATGAAACTGGTCAAGATCAAACCCAACCGGATGACGCCTGCCCCGCCGCTCGAAGACCGGACAGCGAAGGGGCTGAATAAGGGGTAGGAAGTTGAGGCGTTGAGGCGTGAGGGCGGTGAGGCGTGAGGCGTGAGGGGGAAGGGGTTGTGCGGGGTCCGTGCTACCCCTTTTCCGATGGCGCCCGAAAGGGGGGGGGATTTGGGTGGGGCTAGATGCTTGGGGGAGCGTTTTCCCAGGTTTTTTGTCTGGAAAGATGCTGATCACGAAGCGCATTCGTAACTTTGTAAAACACACAATGGAACGTGTATGTCATCCATCGTTTTTTTCGATACGGAAACCACCCGAAACGGCAAAAAAATCCTCGACATTGGCGGGTGCATGGACGATGGCCGGCAGTATCATAATGCTTCGCTTGAGCGGTTTGCGGTATTTCTCGAAGGGGCTGATTTTGTTTGCGGGCACAACATTTTCCAGCATGATGTAAAATTCGTCAAACCTGCGCTTGCAGCAGCTGGTATCTTGCCCGAAAACCTTATTGATACCCTGCCGTGGTCGCCTCTGCTTTTTCCTCAGAAGCCCTACCACGCCTTGGTCAAAGACGACAAACTCCAATCCGACGCCGTCAACAATCCGCTTAACGATGCTCTGAAAGCGCGCGACCTGTTCTATGCCGAAGTGGCGGCATTTACCCGCCTTGATCCCGATTTGAAGATCATTTATTACAGCTTACTTCAGGCCCAGGCGGTATTTTCCGCGTTTTTTAAATACCTGAATTTTCAGCCTGAACGTCCGGACCTGGCCTCCTTCATTTTAAAAAAATTTGGCGCCGAGATTTGCGCAAAGGCAGAAGTAGCCCGGTTTGTGGATGAAAACCCGATCGAATTGGCCTATGCTTTGGCCATCATCCACTGCAGGCACCGGTTTTCCATAACGCCGCCCTGGGTGCTGCGCAATTACCCTGCTATCGAGCGCGTCCTGGCAAATCTACGCAACAATCCCTGTTTGGAGGGTTGCGAGTACTGCCGCCAACACCTCGATATTTTTAGAGGGTTAAAACAGTTTTTTGGCTTTGAGGGCTACCGAACTTACGGAGGGGAACCCTTGCAGGAAAAAGCCGTCCGCGCGGCGATCCAAAACCGGTCTTTGCTGGCTATTTTTCCAACAGGTGGAGGCAAATCCATTACCTTTCAGGTGCCCGCTTTGATGAACGGCCAAAACATGAAAGCGTTGACGGTAGTAATCTCGCCCCTGCAATCGCTAATGAAAGACCAGGTGGATAATCTGGAACGCGCGGGCATCACCGAGGCGGTCACCATTAACGGCATGCTCGACCCTATCGATCGCGCCAAATCCTTCGAACGCACGGAGGACGGCTCGGCCGCGCTCCTCTACATTTCGCCTGAATCCTTGCGTTCTAAAACCATCGAACGCTTGCTGCTGGGGCGGAAAATCGCCCGGTTCGTCATTGACGAGGCACACTGCTTCTCCGCCTGGGGGCAAGATTTCCGAGTGGACTATCTCTATATTGCCGCTTCTATCAAAACCTGCAGGAGAAGAAAAACCTCGCCGAACCCATCCCCGTCTCCTGCTTTACGGCAACGGCCAAACAGAAGGTCATAGAAGATATTTGCGCTTATTTCCAGGAAAAGCTGAACCTTACCCTCGATGTTTTTCAGACCTCAGCCGCCCGAAGCAATCTACATTATTCCGTTTTTGAAAAAGAAGGCGACGAAGACAAATACAATGCCCTCCGAAACCTTTTAGACGCCAAAAACTGCCCGGCCATTGTGTATGTCTCGCGCACCCGCAAAGCGATCGAACTTGCCGAACGCTTGCGGGCAGACGGATTCAACGCCCGCGCTTTTCACGGCAAAATGGAGGCCACCGAAAAAACCGAAAACCAAAACGCCTTCATCGCCGGGACGGTACAGATTATGGTGGCCACCTCCGCTTTTGGGATGGGGGTGGATAAAAAAGATGTGGGCTTGGTCCTCCATTTCGACATTTCCGATTCTTTGGAAAATTACGTGCAAGAAGCCGGGCGGGCGGGGCGCGACGAAACTATTGAAGCGGAGTGCTACGTACTGTTCAATGAGGAAGATTTGAGCAAACATTTTATCCTGCTGAACCAGACCAAACTCAATATTCAGGAAATCAAACAAATATGGAATGCTATTAAATTTATCACCAGATACCGCACAAGCGTTTCCAAGTCTCCTCGAGATCGCCCGTAAAGCGGGCTGGGACGACAATGTCGCCGAAATCGAAACCCGTGTAACCACCGCGATTGCTGCGCTAGAAGATGCCGGATACCTGCGGCGAGGGCAGAACATGCCCCGCATTTACGCAAACAGCATCCTGGCAAAAACAACGCAAGAGGCCATTGAAAAAATCGAAAAATCCAATCGCTTCGACAACCAGCGCCAGAAAGTAAATGCGATCCGTATCATCAAAAAACTGTTTTCCAGTAAAAGCAAAACCCAAGCCGCCGACAGTGAAGCCGCCGAATCGCGCATTGATTATATCAGCGATCATCTGGGCATCGTCAAAGAAGAGGTCATCCAAATCATCAACCTGCTCCGGGAAGAAAACATACTCGCGGATGCTAAAGACCTGACCGCTTTCATCAAACGCGGCGAGCAAAAAAACCGCTCCCTTGCCGTGGTCGAATTGTACTATCCAATCGAGCAGTTTTTGCTCACCCAATTGGACGAAACCGAGCGGGACTTTTCGCTCAAAGCCCTCAATGAGGCCGCCGAAGCCGCAGGGTGTATAGGCGTTTCCCCGCAACGGATCAAAACAGTGCTGAATTTTTGGGCTATAAAACACTGGATAAATCGAGCGTCCCGCCATTTTTCAAACCAGATTATCGTAGCGCAAACCAAGGAATCGCCTGAACATTTACGCGAAAAGTTGGAGAAACGACACGAACTGGCGCGCTCGGCAATTGAGTTTTTATCCGAGAAAAGCAAAACGGCCAAGCCCGAAAATGGCCAGACAGAGGAGGTATTAGTGGAGTTTTCAGTCCTGGAATTAAAAGAACATTTCGAGCGGCAATCCGGCCTGTTTTTGCAGAAAACCACCCCAGAGGAAGTCGAAGACGCGCTTTTTTACCTTTCCAGAATCGAGGCATTGAAAATTGAGGGCGGATTTCTGGTCGTTTACAACGGCTTGAGCATCGTGCGGCTGGAAGAAAACAACAAAATCCAATACAAGAACGAGGACTATCAAAAACTCAATCAGTTTTACGAAAATAAGGTGCAACAAATCCACATCGTAGGAGAGTATGCCAAGAAAATGGTACACGACTATGTGGGCGCCCTTCGTTTTGTGGACGACTATTTTCAATTAAACTACTCCTCTTTTTTGGGAAAATATTTCCCCGGAACCCGGGGCGCAGAAATAAAGCGCAACATCACTCCTGCCAAATACCGCCAATTATTCGAAACCCTCTCCGAGGCGCAGCGCCAAATCATTGACGACAAACACAGCCCGCACCTTGTCGTGGCCGCCGGGCCCGGCAGCGGCAAAACCAAGATATTGACCCACAAACTAGCCGCGCTGCTGCTCATGGAAGATGTGAAACACGAGCAATTGCTGATGCTCACTTTTTCGCGGTCGGCAGCAACAGAGTTTAAAAAACGTTTGACCTCCCTCATCGGCAATGCAGCCCATTTTGTGGAAATCAAAACCTTTCATTCCTATTGTTTCGACCTTCTGGGCCGCATCGGTAGCCTTGAAAAATCGGACAGCATCCTCCAGACCACGGTGGAGAAAATTCGAAACGGCGAAATTGAGCCCAACCGAATCACCAAAACAGTACTGGTCATTGACGAAGCGCAGGATATGAATGCCGATGAGTTTGCATTGATCCGCATGCTAATGGAAAAAAACGAGGGCCTGCGCGTGATTGCTGTGGGCGATGATGACCAAAACCTATACGCCTTTCGAGGCGCTGATTCCCGCTATTTGGCGGAACTTATCGAACACTGGCAGGCCGTAAAATACGAACTGACGACCAATTTCCGAAGCTGTTCCCAAATCGTTTCCTTTGCCAATGCCTTTGCCAAAACCATTTCCACACGCCTGAAAACCAAGGAAATACTTCCATTTCAAACAAAGGCAGGCCAGGTGAAATTGGTGCGCTACCAAAGCAGGCATCTGATCGAACCCCTGGTGCACGACCTGCTCGGCGCCGATTTGAGCGGCACGACTTGCGTGCTGACCAAAACCAACGAAGAGGCCGCTCAAATTACCGGACTCTTGCTACACCATGGCAGGCCTGCCAAACTTATCCAAAGTAACGACGGCTTTCCGCTTCAAAACCTGTTGGAAGTGAGGTCTTTCATGGATGCGTTGGCGCCTCACTCGGTTAGCATCGCACCGGAAGATTGGGAAAAAGCCAAACGCGAGGTATATGAAAAATTTAGGTCCAGCACGAAATTGGAACTCGTGCGAAATTTAGTCAAAGACTTTCAGGACACGCATCCAAAAATAAAATACTGGTCTGATTTTAAAACATTTATACAGGAGTCAAATATCGAAGACTTTTATCGGCAAGAGGGTGACAACCTGTTTGTCTCGACGATACACAAAGCCAAAGGCAGGGAATTTGACCATGTTTTCCTGATGCTTGATGGCTTCAACGGAGACTCCGATGAAGCCAAACGCCAGGTGTATGTTGCCCTCACCCGGGCCAAAAGCCGTTTGGCTATTCATACCAACGGGCGTTTTTTCGATCCTATCCAATCTCCAGACGTACAACGCGTAGAAAACAGCGCGCCTTGGCTCCCGCCACGTAGAATTGCCGTTCACCTCACCCTCAAAGACATTTATCTTGACTATTTTACCTTTATCCAACATCGCGTAGCGGGCCTGATGAGCGGGCAAGATCTGCAAATCCTGCCCGAGGGACTCGCCGATCAAAGCGGGAGTTTGGTTCTCAGATTTTCGAAAAAATTTAACGAGCAGCTCCTTGCTCGCCGTGCATCGGGGTATGCGTTAACCGAAGCCCGTGTCAATTTCATTGTGTTTTGGAAGAATAAGGAACAAGACCAGGAGTATAAAGTGGTATTGCCGGAGCTGGTTTTTGAAGCGAGGGGATGAACTCCCCCCTTCACCCCCACCATCCCCTTATTTTTCCCCCAAACCCTTGCGGCCGAAATAATTCCTGATTAAAAATTCCCTATTTTGTCAGCAGATTCATCAAACACCGCTCAAACCACGGTCATGAAGACAGAAACACCCAAAACTAGCATTGGAATCGAGTTGGATTCCAAGACCGCCTTCTTTCTCGGCGTGCTCGCCGGCCGGCATAATTTGCTTCAATACGCCAAAGAATGGGCAGAAGCCAATCCCCACCACGTGATCGCCGAGTGGGCGAAGGAACATCCCGAAAAAATTTCCGAAGCCTGGCAACAGGATAATATAAAGAAAGCGGTAAGCGCCTGGGTCGATGGCAATCCTGAAAAGGTGGTGCATCTGTGGTTCCAGCAGCAGCCCGGTCATTTGCTGCAATCGCTGGCTACTGCCGGGCCCGCAACCGCTCCTCCCCCTGCTCCGTCAACCGGGCAAGCCGCTGCCGATCAGGTGAAGGCCTGGGCTATGAACGCCGCTCCCGAGCAGCTCAAAGCGTGGGCAGAACAGACCCCTGCCCAGCATTATGTGGCCTGGGCCATGCATAACGTCCCGGAGCAGGTGAAGGCCTGGTATCAGGATCATCCCGATGCGTTTCCCAAAGCGTGGGCCAATGTCGGCGCGTCCGGACAGCCCGCGCCGGAAAATGTCAAAGCCTGGGCCGACAACATCCAGCCCGAGCAGGTCAAGGCTTGGGCGGATACTATGCAGCCGGAACAGGTCAAAGCTTGGGCGGACAACGTCCAGCCGGAACAAGTCAAAGCCTGGGCCGACCATGCCGGGCCCGAGTTGTCCAAAGCCTGGGCTACCGATCCTTCCGGCGAACGGGACGCCAATATGGCGATGGGCGCGAACTTCAGCGTCGAGAGTGTCAAAGCCTGGGCCAACGAGGTTTCTCCCGAACAGACCAACGCGCTGGCCGACGCAGCTTCTACTGCCCAGGTGAAGGCCTGGGCCCAGCACGCCACTTCCGAACAGGTGAAAGCCTGGTATACCGGCGGCCAAATGGAAATGGCCGTCCGGGATCTTGGCAGCCCGCTCCAGCCTTCGGCGGAGATGGTCAAGGCTTGGGCTACCGAAGCGCCGGCCGCCCAGATCAATGCGTGGGCACAGGATACCAACCCGTTGGGGCAGCCTAAAGATCAGGACGGCGACAAATAGGGAGCAACAGATGATACCTAATACGGCCAGCACGGCGGTTCAGATCAACCATACCAGCCTTCGAAGCCGTCCTCTCGGGGAAACGCTGGCTTATGCCAGAAGCTTTGCCGCGGCTTTGGGGATCACGCGGGTCACCGATGTCACCCGCCTGGACCGCGTAGGCCTTCCGGTTTATTCCAGCATACGCCCGGGCGCCATGGACGGTTCCCTCTGCGTCAACTCCGGAAAAGGCATCCTTCCTCAGGAAGCCGAGGTGGGCGCCTACATGGAGGCCATTGAATTTGCCATGGCGGAGCCCAACCGCGCGGGGCTGGACATTTACCGGGTCACCCCTTCCGATATCCTCGACGGGCGCCGGCGAAGCGATGCCCTCCTCGATTTTTGTCCGGCCATGGGCGCCCGTATTTCCCTCGACGAGCCCATCACGGCGGTGCAGGCGACGGACCTGCTGAGCGGCGAATCCTATCTGGCGCCGGCCGAACTGGCGTTTATGCCCTACTCCGCGCCCCACGCCCGGTATTTCGGGAGCCATACCAACGGCCTGAGCTCCGGCAATTCCCGGTGTGAGGCGCAGATCCATGGGGTGCTGGAAGTCATCGAACGGGACATCATGTCCTTTCAAACCGTCCATTCGCAATACCTTCGCCTGGATCCGGCCTCCTATCCGGCCTCGCTGCTGCCGCTTGCCGACCGCATGGCCTCGGCAGGGCTGGAGCTTGTGGTTCGCTACGGCCCCAACCCGTTTGGTATTCCCTTTTTCGCGGCCACCGTCATTGACCATCAGACCGAAGACCCGCTATATATCAACGGCGGCTTCGGCTGCCACACCCTTCGGGAGATCGCCCTCAACCGGGCCGTTGCGGAGGCATTGCAGAGCCGGCTGACGTTCATCCACGGAGGGCGGGACGATCTGATCCAGGATTACCTGCGCTTCAGCGGGCTCAGCTTCCAGCAGCGCCGCGACACCTTTGAGCGCGCCGTCCGGCAGGTGAAAGCCCCCGGCGGCAGCATTCATTTTGAGGCCATCCCGTTCCCGGACTGGTCTTTTCAAAGCCTGGAGCAGTACCTGCGCCGCCTCCTGGATCTTTTGCATGCCCGGGGAATGGATCATGTCCTTTCGGTGGCGTTTATGCCGGACGGGGCCCCGCTGCAGGTTGTCAAAATCATCATTCCGAAAATGGAATTTTTCACCCGGGAAAATCCCCGGATCGGACCCAGAGTACGCGATTATGCCACCAACGTTGCCCATGGTTCTTTTTGGCGGGCCTAGCCTGAGCGAGCTCGCGCTGGAGCGTTGCAGGGCATTGGGCATAGCGCTCCGCCCGCCGGCGCGCCGCAACGACATCCAGCAACTGGTAGCGAGCGGCTACCAGGGCGCCATCGCGCTGGTCGACGGCGTATTTCATCAGGTGATCTCCGTCGGACACAAAGAACTCCTGAGCGCCATGGCTGCAGGCTGCGACGTCTATGGCATGTCGTCTATGGGCGCCATACGGGCCTATGAGCTGCGCACCTTCGGCATGAAAGGGTTTGGGCAGGTGTACCGATATTTCGATCAGGAAGGGGATTTTCAGGACGACGAAGTGGCGTTGCTTCACCATCCTGCCCCGCCGTACCTCCCTTTTCAGCGAGCCGCTTGTACATATCCGGGCCTGCATTGCAGATCTCAGCGCCCGGCAGGAGATTACGCCCATGGCCGGCCGGGAGGTCATTGACCGGCTGAAAGCCCTTTATTTCGGCGAACGCACCCTGGAAACCTTTGCCCGGCTGCTGGAGTCGGTCAGCGGCAAGGCATTGGAAGAACTGGCGCCCGACATGGCGCCATACCGGATTAAACAGCGGGATGTAGAAGATTTTTTGGCCAGTATATCGACCCCATCATGAACCCTTTATCTCCAAATCAGGAAGAAATACAAGAACTATCAGACGATCAGAAACTGCAACTGATCGGCGGACTGCTGCCGCGTTCGGAATCCGAAAGATTTAAGGTATTAGCCAGCCGGATGACCCCATCCGTCACCCAGCGATACCGCGTAGCCATACTCGGCGGGGGCGCCGCCGGCTTTATCGCCGCCGCCCACCTGACGAGGCGCTTTCCTGGCTTTGAGCTGTTTCATATTTATGATACCCGTATCCCCACGATCGGCGTCGGCGAAGGCACCACGCCCCTTTTTCCGGCCTGGATCCGCGATATCACCGGGTTGGACGACACGGAGATCCGCCGCCGCTGCCGGATGACAAAGAAGCATGGGCTCTATTTTGAAAACTGGGGTACGCGCCGCACCCCCTTTCAGGAAGATTTCTTCTTCAACAGCTATGCCTATCACATTTCCTCTCCCGACCTGATCGAGCTGCTGCGTTCCTATGTAAAAGCCACGGTATTGGACCGCCGGGTGAACAGCGTCATCAGCAACGGGAGGGAAGTCGCCATCGGCTTCGAGGAAGAAGCGCCGATGACCTTCGATTTTGTCTTCGACGCCCGCGGGTTTCCCCGCGAGCTCACCGACGAACATATTCCCATTCGGGAGATCCCTACCAATGCGGCCCTGATCCGTCAGGCGCCGCCCGCCGAGTTCAACCGGATGACCCGGTGCGTGGCGCGGCCCCACGGTTGGGTTTTTGTCATCCCGTTGGTCTCCCACTCCACCTACGGGTATATTTACAACGATAAGATCAGCAGCCGGGAGGAGATCGCTGCCGAACTGGACTTTTTATCCCAGCACTCCGGCATCCCTTTGAGAAAAGAAACCGAACGCCAGCTTCGCTTTCCCAGCTTTGCGCGGCGGCAGTTATTCGACGGCGCCCTATTCCATATCGGAAATGCCGCTTCCTTTATCGAGCCGCTGGAAGCGACTGCTATCCACATCGCCTTGTTCCAGATCGATGTAGCCTCCAAGTGGCTGTCCGATGCCCTGATCGATGCCCGTGGGGAAGCGCGCCGGGCGCCCGCTTTTATCAACGGGCTCAACAAGCTGATGCGCGAATACACGATGGAAGCGGCCCTTTTTGTCAGCTGGCACTATGCCGCAGGCTCGAGCTTTCAGAGCCCGTTCTGGTCCTTTGCCGCCGACAACTTCAGGCAATGCCTGGAAACGCCAACCGACGCCGGGGTTGCCGACCGTTTCAGGCAGTATATGGAAGCGGCGCGCCTTATACCGGAGGACATTCTCCAGCTGGCCTCCATGCCGCCCGACCGCTACCTGGACAGGATGAAGATGAACGGACGCCAGCCTTTTTTCTATGCTGGTTTTTCAGAAATCAGTTTCGCGCAGATCGGATACGGCGCCGGGTACTTTGAGCGGCAGGAATATCTGAGCCCCTCCCAGGTAAACGCGGCGGTTTGATCCTACCCTTCCCCTGTTGGGTCTGATGCGAGCCAGGTTCCGGTTTTAAAAAAACTGCTCCGCCCATTTACGGATGAGCGCCCGCTGATCGTCCGATAACTCGCGGGTGACGGGCATATACTTATGGTCTCCCCAATTCGACAGGTCCACCAGTTTGACCAGTTTTTTTGCCATTTCCGCTTTGTCATAAAACGCCTTCGTGAAAGGGATAATGCTCCCCATAATCGGGTAAGCAAAATCGTAGGCTTTGAAGATTTCTTCATAGAGCGCCTCAAACGTCACCGGGGTGGGGTATTGAGGATCCTTTGGATCGAGGTAGCGGCCGAAATCGCCCCTGGGAAGCACCCGCAGGTGCACCACGTACCCCGTTATGAAGATAGCGGCGAAGTTCATTTTCGGGATCTGCCAGGTATGGCCGGGGAGGAAAAGATAGACGGCATTAGCAGCCTGATCCGTGGGAAACGTGACGATGTCCTTGTCTTTATAGTGGGTATGCCGGAAGATGGAAGCGCTCATCAGCGAGGCCTGCTGTTTGACGGCGAACTCCACCAGGGTAAACGGGGCGCGCTGTTGGGCAGGTTCGCCGCGGTACATCACCCGGAGGCGGCAGCGCTCCCTCGTGCCGGAATAGCTGAGGTAACCGTAGTAAGGATCATCGCCGGCATTCGAATAAATGGCGGCCTGATCGGTAAAGAGCGTGTACTCATCCTCGTCCATGATGCGCGTGGCCTTACCATCCTCATTGATGAGGTAAAGGCCGATGCGGCCGCTTTGGCCTTCCTCCCTGGACATGTTCATCGGGAAAGCGACAATGCCGCTCCGCCGGATATTTTCCGCGCGGTTGAACGAATCGGGGCCAATGTGCAACCGGCCAAGGGGCTTCTCGACTCCATTTTCCAACTGCAACCGGAACTCAACCGTACCCAGCGGAACGACTTCGTAAGAACCGTCGTCCTGGCGGCGTTCGGGTACCCCGTTAAACAGGTCCACCATGAAACGCCCCTTCTCATAATCCGTACGCGTCATCAATGGAGGGACAAACGTCGTACCGAGCAGTGATTGGTGGTAGACCAGTTGCCTGCCCAGCCCTATCGATTTCATTTCTCCTTTGTACCAGGGGCTGATGCTGCCGGCTACCTGGAGTTTGGCAGGGTTGGCTACCTTCCCTTTTTTCAGATAGTCGAAGGCGCGGTCCTCTTCATTTTCGAAGAGGTTATACCGAATAAAAACGCCCTTCAGGGTTTGTGAAGGATCGGCAAATTGTTCAAACAAGCGGATAATCGGGCTGTTCTTAGCTCCATCCAACCGGTTGATGGGGATCACGGTAAAAATATCGCCCGAGCCGCTCTGCGGCATTTCTTCATTCACAATCCGGCTGAGGTTGATCGTCCGCAAGTTGCCTTTCAGGGGGGACCCGCTGAAGAGCACGTCGTTGTCCTTCTGCAGGGACATGGACTTACAGAAAATCTGCGTAAAGGAGGAGGTCGACGGCGTGATGTCCACCATGTAGGCGCTGTCCATCCGCAGGTCGGCCCCAATCCAAGCGGCCAGGGCTTCCGGCAGGCCCTTGTCTTCTTCCCCGTAAACCCGGTCGCCGTTCCCGTCGGGCAAGGCGACACTGAGAACCTTAACATTCAAGAACTTAAAGCCTTCGTCGCCGAAATAATTCCAATAGCCGGGAATCGCTCCCTGAAGCGATTCGTCATCGCCCATCACCGGCGCCGGGATCATTTCATAGGCTTTGTGGTAGGCAGCGTCCAGCGCGCACTGCCCCAGCGGAGTGATCACCCACTCGTCAAACGACGGTTTGTCCTTGATCGGATCAATGGTAAAAAAGAGCTCCGCTCCTTCCTGATGCAAGGCGCCCGGGGGAAGGGCTTTTTCCAAATCCGCCTGGGTAAAGGGAGGTTTCAATTTTCCGCCGGAAAGGAAAACCCGGGGAGGAATAATCGCCTTTACGCTGACCGGGTCGAAAAAATCAGTGGCGCTTCATTGACATTATTGGCGGTACAAGGGCTCACGGTGGCCTGCCCGGCGAAATTGATCCTGGGATAATCGAATTGGCTCATAGGTTACACTTGCTTCGGTTGGTTTGGCTTCGGTTGGTTTTCAATCACTTTTTCCACGAAATACATGCCCATCAGGCTGATATTTTTCGCCTGGATCTCGCCGCGATAGCTACATTCGAAATGATCCTTTACCAGCTCATAGGTAGCCGCCGAGATATTGACCCTTCCCGGCAGGCTTTTTTCTTCCAGGCGGGCGGCCACATTGACGGTATCCCCCCAGATATCATAGGCAAATTTCTTGGCGCCGACGACCCCGGCCACCAGTTCTCCGCTATGTACCCCGATGCGAAGATCCCAGTCAACGCCGGATTCTTGGCGGATTTTGTCCTTTGAGGCCAGAACAAAAGCCTGCATCTCCATGGCGGCCATGACCGTATCCACCGGGTTGGTCACGTTGGCAAGCGGCACGCCGCCCGCGCACATGTAGGCATCGCCGATGGTTTTGATCTTTTCAATCCCGTGCCGGTCGATGATCTCATCGAAAGCCAGGAAATAAAAGTTAAGATACCGGACGATCTCTTCCGGCGACAGGCGGGAAGCCAGATGGGAAAAGCCCGCGAAGTCGGCAAAAAGCACCGACACCAACTTGTAATAGCGTGGGGCAGCGGCGCCCTTTTCCTTGAGTTCTGTCGCCGTCGTTTCCGGAAGGATATTCAGGAGCAGGCGATCCGATTTCCGGCGTTCCTCGCTCACCAGCTGGAGCGTTTGGTTAAGCTCCTGGTTCGTCGTTTGCAACTGCCCGTTTACATGATCCAGTTCGCTGGTGCGTTCGCGCACTTTCTGTTCCAGTTCGCGGTTGACCTTGTCCTGCAATTTTTTATTCTCCTCCATCTGGTGGATGATTTTCAGCTGGCTGGCTTCGTTTTCTTTGCGAAGGAGATTGAGCTTATTGGCGAGGGCGAAGGACAGCAAGATATTCTGTATCGCCGCTCCTGCCGGGACGCTGGCGTCCGTCCAGGCGCTGCTGGGAATGGCCTTAACAATTGCCAGCACGGTAATCAGTCCGCCGGCAACAAAAAAGATCTGAGCAATCACAAAATACATGGCGGAGGGATACCCTTTGTACCAGCCGTGGAAGGCAATGACCAGGATAACGAGGATGCCCGCCAGGCTGATGTTGCCGATCAGCGTGTTGGCCAGAACCACATTGCCTTGCAGCATGGGGAGGAAGCACAATGCCGACAGGGCTATGACGACCAGGCTTATTCTCCACAGCCAGGGCGTGCGTTCACGGGTTTTGAAGAACACGTTGGCGAAAATCAGCATGGTTATCCCCAGCGCGAAGGAAAAGATCACATCGAGTTTGTGAACGAATGCACTGAATCCATCGAAAGCGCCGAGGTACTGTACGGAATACCCAAAATTGTGGGCCGGGATATTGATCAGTACAAACAAGAAGAGCAGATAAAAAAGGTAATCGGCATCGCGGGTTGAAAAATAAACGAAGAGGTGGTAGAAAAACATCACCAGGAAAATCCCGGTGAAGAACATCACCAGGCCCGTCATATTCAGCTCCCAGGACCTGATCTCCTCCGGCGACCGCACCTGAAACTGGAGGTCTACGGGAATGGCTCTGGCGCTGCGATCCGATGTCAGTTTCACCAGGTAATCAACCGCTTCTCCCGGAGGCAGCTCCAATGGAACCAGATTTCTGTTGGCCAGGGGGTAGACCCGTTGACGGAAAGGCGCCAGGTGTCCCGTCGTATGGCGCACGGTCCGTCCGTCGCTAGCCGTTCCGTAAACGTCCACATAGGGCCACCACTCGAAATCCAGGAAGTATTTCCGGAGCGAATCGCTGGTATTGGCCATCCGGAACGCCATCCAATAGGTCAGCGGCGCCTGTGTCGGTAAGATTTCCGCAGGCGACCGCAGGGAGAAGGTTTCCCGGAGGGGCATTTGCCTGACGGTTTCCATGTCATACGCCCCGGCGCTATCCACCAGGATATAGATTTTCTGAACGCCCACATTACCTGTGACGGGAGAAGGAAGCTCAGGAAACTGGGCCAAGAGGAAAACGGGAAACCACAAAAACAGCATCGACAGGAGGTAGCACTTGTTCTGTCTCATTTATTCGGATTAAATAGGGGCCCAGCCTTCACCGGACGAACCGCCAGGGGTTCTTTTGGGGCAGGCCCTGTATTGGCCATCGTCCAATGCAGGGCGCCCAGCAATTTTCTCAAAAATAACTTAATCGGACCAGTTACACAATGTTTTGTGCGGAGCCAGGCAGAATCCGGGGGGCGGTAGGCGCTCTGGGTTTGGCCTTTGTAGAAGGTAATCCTAGCGGATGCAGGCGAAGAAGGACTCCATCTGGGGGTATCTAAAAATGCAAAAAGCCCAACTGCGGCGGATGGGCTTAATCGCCGTTTGTCTGGAGGTTTTTTCAAAGATCACGTTTCCAAAACTTTCCAATGTCCACCTTTTGCTCCTCCAACCCGCTTGAGCAAATGCTCCTCTTCGCAATTGTTGTAGATTTCTTTCAATGGTACGTTCCGTGACGCCAATCTGTTCAGACAACTCGGGAATGGTGATAGAGTCGTTCTCATTGATCAAAGCAAGAATTTTCCCCGACGTTTTCCCCGACGTTTTCCCCGACGTTTTCTCCGACGTTTTTTGAATACCTCTTTTAAATTCGATCCCAAATCCGGAGGAATCGCTGGAAAAAACCGGGGAAGGGAGGTTGGCTTTACGGCATTCCTCCATCATTTTGAGCGTTCCGCGTCCCCATGCTTCAATGAGACCCGCTCTAAAAAAAGTGGTGGCTATGTCGGGGTTAAATGGGATAGACGGATGATCGGTCAAAAGACTATCCACCGTGAGGCTATCCGGTAATTGTCCGGCATTCCAGAAGTTGATCCTGTTTTCATATACTTTTATCTGGATCGGATTTCCGCTTCCATAATCTTTATGAGCAATGGCGTTCAAAAGCGCTTCGCGCAAAGCAGCTTCCGGATAGGGGTATTCTTCAATCCTGCTGATACCTTCATAACGGATCTGTGCTTCGAGGTATTTGGACAGGAGCAGGTCCATGGTCTTCTCAACCTGTTCGAACAAGCACCCTTGGATCACATCCTGAAACCGAAGATCAGAAGGCGCGCGAAAAAAACCGATTTTTACATAGGCTCCGGTAAAAAATTGCTCAGGATCGGGATGGAACAGCAGAAGAGCGGCACGCTTTAGGTAATCGTTATCCTTTAATCGCAGCTTTTGTACCAGGACATGATTGCTTTCCCTTAGCGCTTCAACATCCAGGCGTCCTGTCTGAGTGGCCTTTTTTCTGAAATAATCAAAGGCAGTAGAACTGAGATCATCAACCGAAACCTGAAGAACAGGTACACTGTCCCATCGTTTACCTTGCTTTTGCAGGAGAAATCTACTCAATGCCGCTCCTTTCAATTCCTGCTTGGTGCTTCCACTGCGGTAATGATACTGCCCCTTGTAGCTAACGGGAAAGGGATGCGGTGCAACTTCAATGGAGAGCCAATCTTTTCCTTTTTCCGAATGCAGGTTGACATCAACGATGATGCCCAGTAAATCCCGGATTTTATTAGGCAATTCCTCCATCAGCCGCAGTGCATCCCTAATGCCTGCCACATTCCCTTCATCGTCTTTGCCGATCTCCAGCGTTCCGCCATGGGCATTAGCAAAGCCGCATATCCATTTGATATACTCATCCCGCCAGGCTTTTTTCCATTCTCTATTTTGTGACTCATTCATATCGAAGAAATCGGAATCCAAAACCTAAAAATACAGATAAATAGAGCATATTGAAAGTGTATGGATGAGTAGATGCATTTTATTACGGGTGCGCACCAAGTGACGGCCCGTCATTGCGACTACCCGGCGTAAATGCCTCATGCAGGAAGCTCTGTTTTAAATCTCGTACCAGGTGAAGCTGCCGGGCCGTATGCTGTTCGATCTCGTCAATGGCCTGGAGCAGGGTGCAAATGCGTTGAAAGCGTTCGTCGTTCTTTGCGGGAATGGGGATCTCCAACTTCCGGAAGAGAGCCGGATCTACATGCTGAATGACTGATCCTCGGGAATAGGTATTCAACTGCTGATAATGAGATTGAAGGAAATACCGGACATAAGAAAGCGGCACATGAAAAAATTCCTGTTTCAGGGAGAGCTTTTTCAATGCCGATCCCAGAATACCGTTCCGGCCTTGGCCGACCAATCCGCAGCGAGCGCCGTCCCCAGACGATCACCAGGTCGTTGTCACTGACCGGGACGCCATCACCGGACACCACATACTGCTCATAATGCCCTGCTCGAAGGCCTTGATGTTGATGCAGGCCTGGCGCTTTCATTGAAGTTGGGGGTCAATTGCGCCGGAACGCGGCCTTTTTTGGCAGAAAGCACTTCCGAAAGCCGGTACCGGGGGC
Organism: Haliscomenobacter sp.; assembly: GCA_016713275.1. Classification (GTDB taxonomy): domain Bacteria; phylum Bacteroidota; class Bacteroidia; order Chitinophagales; family Saprospiraceae; genus JADJPL01. The sequence goes on along the minus strand of JADJPL010000001.1, from coordinate 191,879 downwards.
AATCCGGAGGAGGGCGGATCTTAGCCTCAATATTAGCCTTTTTAAAGTACCTAGTGGGCGCGGTGAGTGGATCGAACGAACTCATGCGCATACGGAATGAGCCCTTCGTCTGCAAAAGAATAGAACCCGCCTTCCGGAGAAAGGATCAGATGGTTCAGGACCAGGACATCCAGAATCTTTCCGGCCTGCTCGAATTTTTTCGTCAACTCGATCGATATTCATATGGCTGGGAGAAAGGTTCCCAGAAGGATGATTATGCGGAAGAATGATGGAAGATGCCCGGCCTTTCAGGGCCGCGGCAAAGACGATTTTAAGATTAAGGACGGTCCGGACACACCGCCTTTGGAGATCGGGCACATGCCCATCACGCGGTTGGACCAGTCTGGGAGCAAGGATGTTGAATTCTTCCACCGGTCCCATCTGGGCTCTCCAGTTGGACTCCGAGCACCCAATAGGCGTCACGGGAGCTCGTGATCTGTGGCCGGTCTTCTGCCTTGACCCGGTTACTGTAGGTTAGCTGGATCTCGGCGACCTTCATGGGGATTTTGTAGCTCATCGATAAGATTCTCCTTGAAATACAAGTTCTGTAATAACAAGGGATGTATAGAAAAGGCAAGAGGATAAACTTGGGAAAGGAGCCCCCTTCTTTCCAAAGCAAGGGCATAATTTTATTTTTGTAAATTTCCGGGGCTTTTAATATTCGACCACTATTGTCAGTATTTCAATTTTCATCACTAATGTTTTCAGATGAAGGGGAAAAAGTCAAACCAAGATGTCGAGGATATTAAGAAGGGAAAATCAACCTTAATCCCTTCCAAAGAACAATATCGTAAATGGTCCATGCCGAGCAGGGTTACTTATATTTCTTTTGTGCTTACAATAATCGGACTTGGTTGGGCAATTCTAACCTTTGTTGTTCCTTTCTTTGCCCAAAAGGATAGTGACCCCCAGCTAACTGCACTTAGTGCCGAAATAGGTCAATTGAGACTTCAGAATGAAGAACTTCTGCAATTGGTAAGAAACATCCAAAGCGAATGTTTGGCTTCCAACGGAAATATTTCTAGTGGTCAAAATTGTGAGAAAGTAATTGAAGCGAAAACCGGGTTAACAGAGCTTCAAATTAGCGAAGCCGCCAATGAAGTTATTAAGGAATCAACTGATTACATAGCGCTTGGAAACGCATACTACTATTTGAGGAACTTTGAAAAAGCGCTTTCGTATTATTTGAAAGCTGCAAATGAAAACAATCCAGAGGCATTTTCCAGTCTTGGAGAAATCTATTTATTGGGTAATGGAGTTGATCAAAGTTTCACTGAAGCTGAAAAATGGTACAGAAAAGCAGCCGAACTAGGACATCCATCAGCTCAACATAATTTGGGTAATATCTGCGCATTTGGCGCAGGGGCCAAACAGGACTATTCCAAAGCATTTTATTGGTATAAGAAAGCAGCATTGCAAGAATTGGCCGTGTCTGAATCAGCCGTTGGGGCTATGTACTTGCAGGGACAGGGAGTGGAACAAAATTATTCTCAAGCAATTTATTGGCTAGAAAAGGCTGCCGAAAAAGGAATCCCAAGAGCTATGGGCAATTTAGGGAGCATGTATAACAGGGGGTTGGGTGTTCGTCAAGATAATGCAAAAGCCATGAAATTTTATGAAAAAGCAATTCAATTAGGCGATCCAGTCGCAAAGTATAATTTGGGAACAATGTTCCTGAATGGCGAAGGTGTAAAAAAAGACCTGGAAAAAGCGGTTGAATTATTCAAAGACCCTGCAAATGAAGGCATGGCTGAGGCACAATATTTTTTAGGAGAAATATTCTTTAAAGAGAAAAAACTTGGAAGACGTGATTATCAAGAGGCTCGCAAATGGTATTTAATGGCGTCGGAAAATGGATTTGTCTATGCCCAGCAGAGGCTGGGATTGATATATGAAATAGGGATTGGGGTAGTGCGTGATACCCAACAGGCAATATTCTGGTATAGCAAAGCTGCTAATCAAGGCGATCAACATTCAAAACACAGGTTGACTGAGCTTGCTAAAACTCAGTAGCTGCAATTTTCAATTTTCTATTATTCGACACTTTTTATACAATGTAATATGGCAAGTGATAAAGTTTGTCGAAATCAATGGCTTTGACTTGGACTAGAACCGGACATTTATCATGTCATGAAAATTAACAGCTAGGAATATTTTCCTACGGTGCTTCTAAAGTGATAATATATCTTAACGAAGGTAGTGGATATTCTCAGGATTATGATCTTTCGACATAACACGAAAAAGGCCGGAACAAGTCCGGGCTTTGTGTAAGATCGTGCATTTCAGCGGGTGTTATACCGCCCCCACCAATGCAATAATAACTGCCCATACCGCAACGCAATATACAAGCACGAACAAACGTGCAGTGTGTGGCGGGAGTTTAGTTAGTCGATCCTTAAAAACTCACCTCCAAGCCCCATTGCCCTTCATCGTCGAAGTGGCCGAAAACCAATATAAGATGAGGACTCCGTTGTTTGAAGAATGGGTAAAGCGGAATAAGGATTATTTTGAGTGATGCGGTTTTATGAGCCTTGGGTAGTATCTTCTTGCCGAAGTGTTTGGAGAAGTTCGTCATAGGTATTTTTTGGGATGCCGTGATCTTCCATTTTTAAGTCGGTAAAATCCGCTTCCATTCCCTCGAAGAAGGTCTCTTTATCTTCCCGAATACTTAGGCTGATCTGGTACCATTCGATTGCTTTTTCCGGATTTCCCCTTAGGAGAGTGACATGGCCCAGATTCATGGGAGAGTAGCCATTTTGGTGATTACAGAACTCCCAGGATTTTAATAGTGCCCTTTCTGCCTCTTCCAGCTCATGCAATAGCAGCTTGCTCCATCCGAGGGAATGCCATGCATCCTCGTCATCGGGTTTGATGTCAATGGCTTTTTGATAGCATTCGATGGCTTTGTCTTGGTCGCCTAGGTCATCGTAAGCGGAGCCCATGTTGTAAAATGCCTCGTGATCATCCGGCTTGATGTCAATGGCTTTTTGATAGCATTCGATGGCTTTGTCCTGATCGCCTTTGGCAGAGAATGCATTGCCCATGCTGTTAAATGCCTCGTGAAAATCGGGTTTGATGTCAATGGCTTTTTCATAGCATTCGATGGCTTTGTCATTATCTCCTTTGGCATAGAATGTTAAGCCCATGTTGTAAAATGCCTCGTGAAAGTCGGGCTTAATGTCAATAGCTTTTTGATAGCACTCGATGGCTTTGTCATTATCGCCTTTGGCATAGTAAGCTAAGCCCATGTTGAAAAATGCCTGGTGAAAATCGGGCTTGATGTCAATGGCTTTTTGATAGCATTCGATGGCTTTGTCCTTATCGCCTTTGGCATAGAATGCTAAGCCCATATTGTTAAATGCATCCTCGTCATCGGGTTTGATGTCAATGGCTTTTTGATAGCATTCGATGGCTTTGTCCTTATCGCCTTTGGCATAGAATGCTAAGCCCATGTTGTAAAATGCCTCGTGCAAACCGGGCTTGATGTCAATGGCTTTTTGATAGCATTCGATGGCTTTGTCCTTGTCGCCTTTGGCAAAGAATGCTAAGCCCATATTGTTAAATGCCTCGTGTTTATCGGGCTTGATGTCAATGGCTTTCTGATAGCATTCGATGGCTTTGTCATTATCGCCTTTGGCATAGAATGCTAAGCCCATGTTGTTAAATGCCTCGTGATCATCTGGCTTGATGTCAATGGCTTTTTGATAGCATTCGATGGCTTTGTTCTGATCGGCTAGGTCATCGTAAGCTACGCCCATGTTGTTAAACGCCTGGTGATAATCGGGCTTGAGGTGAACGGCTTTTTGATAGCATTCGATGGCTTTGTCCTTATCGCCTTTGGCATAATGCTAGGCCCATGTTGTTAAATGCCTCGTGAAAATCGGGCTTGATGTCAATGGCTTTTGATAGCATTCGATGGCTTTGTCCTTGTCGCCTTTGGCAAGAAAATATGTTTAAATGCCTCGTGTTTATCGGGCTTGATGTCAATGGCTTTCTGATAGCATTCGATGGCTTTGTCCTTATCGCCTTTGGCAGAGAAAGCATTTCCCATGTTGTTAAATGCCTGGTGATAATCTGGCATGATGTCAATGCTTTTTGATACCATTCGATGGCTTTGTCCTTATCGCCTTTGGCAGAAAACTAAGCCCATGGTGTAAAATGCCTGGTGAAAATCGGCTTGATGCCAATGGCTTTTGATAGCATTCGATGGCTTTGTCCTTGTCGCCCAGGTCATCGTAAGCGGAGCCCATGTTGATAAATGCCTGGTGAAAATCGGGCTTGATGCCAACGGCTTTTTGATAGCATTCGATGGCTTTGTCATGCTCGCCTTTGGCATAGAATGCATTGCCCATGTTGTTAAACGCCACGTGAAAATCGGGCATGATGTCAATGGCTTTTGATAGCATTCTATGGCTTTGTCCAATGCCCATAACCTTCAAACCAAAGCCCACGTTTCCATGATCTCGCCAATCTTTCAAATGTGCGCACGCCCCCGTTTTACCTTAGAACTCCGGATGGCTTGACAAAATCGCCAAACCTAGGAGCTGGAACTTATGCCCCATACTCCGCAAAGGCCAAGAGCGCCCATCCCTTTCGCAAACCCGCGCCCCACTCGGTATCTTTGGTAATTTCCCCGGCCTGATAGATCGTTTCGCTCCAAGGCAGGGCATCATCCCACAAGGTGCAAAATGCCGTCGCAAACGCCCGAACAGCTCCAGGCATCGCTTTTTAGGAGAGGCCAGCAATTGATGATAATGGTATTCGAGTTGAAACCCTCTCCACGTTTCGTCGCGCCATTGGGCTTCTTTTTCCTCGATACCCAGTGCAGTTGCCTGCTGCGCATAGTAGGCCGCGAGCTTTTCGTTGGTACCTTTCCATGTTTCCAAAGACACCTGCCGGAGGTAACGAAGCATAAGGTCGCGAACCACCCCGTGATACGCCCAGTGGTCTTCCCTCCGGCTTACAAACGGCTGGTTGCAAAGCCACTGAAACAGCGCGCCGGCATCCGCATCTGGCGGGAGCAGGCTTTTGACCACGTCCTGATTCAGGTAGCGAGGTAAGGCGGCATACAGGGCCAGATTCCGCTGCTGCGGATCTTTGATCCATTTCAAAAAGCGTTCCACCGCCGTATCGCAAGGGTCGGCCACCGAATCTGCCGTATTGGGCGCCGCCTCTGCAAGAATTTCCAGCAACACCGGCAGCCGGCCCGAGAGGTGCAGGATGGTCTCAACGGTAGCGGCATCCGTAATCTGCTTGCGCTCCAGGTAACTTCGGGCTTCCATATCCGAAAAGGCCTCCAGGGGGATCACGCTCATAGCGTCTCCAAACGCGGCCCAATGATCCGGATTGAGGGGTTCGCGGCCCGAAATGGTCAGCAACAGGTTTTCCGGGGCGTCGCCATATTTGCCCTCCAGCAAGTTCCGTATCCATTCGTCCAGATACCTTCCGGTTTCTTCAAACGTGTCAAAGAAGAAGCAAATCCTGGGCTTTGCAGCATATTCCCGCAATCCTTCCAAAAACAGGGGCGTGAGCGTTTCCACCGGCTCCAGGAGCAACTGAACTTCGTCTTTGTTGGTGATTTTCTTCTTCACAAAAGAAGCCAACTCCCCGATCTGGTCCCCCAACAGGCCCATATCTACCTGGTCGAGCAATAAGCCGGAGCCAGGTACAAACTGCTTGGTAAGTTCCTTGCCTCCTTTTGCAATCAACCGCCCTCCAAATGCCCAGATTCCCTTAGGCGCTTCCGGGTCGGCCTCCAGCCGTTTTTTTCCTGCAAGTAGGTTCTGTAATGCTTATCAAATTTGGAAAGCGAAGCGTCCTGCTGATCCAATTGCCGGGCCATAGCCCCGAGCAAATCCGGCACATCCTTGATGTCCTCATTGGCATAAGCGATCAACGCCGCATGCTGCTTTGCCGACTCCTCAAACTTCTTCACCAGGGTGGTCTTTCCAACCCCACCCTGTCCATAAATGCTGAACACGAAAATGTAGTCTTCGCTATCGGCCGCGCGCTTCAGATTTGCGCGGAAAAGCTCCAGTTGCTGCTCCCGCCCTACAAAGGTGGAGCTGCGGCGCTTTCGAAGATGGTCTTGAAGGGATTTAGGCATGGGAGCTTCAGGTTGGTAACTCTGGCTAAGTTAGGCAAACCGGGGCATATGTTGATGATGGAGGGGGGGGATTCTTTTGGATGGGGGAAAGGCCAGGGTGGGTTGCCTGGTCTAGGGATACTGCCTTTTGGTGGGGCTTTTTTTGTTTTTGGAAGGACAGAAAATCGTCAAAATGCATTTAAACGACAACCAAACCGCCAACAGATAAAATAAAAAAGCCCATAAGTATTCACTTATAGGCTTTTACCGCTTTGTTGTTGCGGTCCGGACGGGACTCGAACCCGCGACCCCCTGCGTGACAGGCAGGTATTCTAACCAACTGAACTACCGAACCAACTTCGCAAATAAACCTTTGTCCAGATGCGTGTGCAAATGTAATGGCTTTGGGGATTTGGCGCAAGGCTTTCCCTTAAAAAATTAAAAAAAAATCGGCAGTAGGGGGGAAGCGGCGCTTTATTGCTAATTTTGTTCCCTGCTTTGCAGCGCAGCACAGGATCGTTAACCACAAAAGGTATGGCTCATGGTGTTCCTTGAATTCGAAAAACCGCTGGAGGTGTTGTACGAACAGTTGGAGAAGCTGAAGGAGATCGGCGGCGATGGAGAAATCGATGTGACGGAAACAATCCGAAACCTCGAAAACAAGATCAAAAACAAACGCAAGGAGATCTACAGCAACCTGACCGGCTGGCAAAAGGTGCAGCTCTCCCGGCACCCGGAACGGCCTTATACCTTGTTCTATATCAGCCAGATGTGCAAGAAGTTCATCGAGCTGCACGGCGACCGCTGCGTGCGCGATGATAAGGCCATCGTCGGCGGACTGGCTTCCCTTGATGGGCAAACCGTCATGATTATCGGCCATCAAAAAGGGATCAACACCAAAATGCGCCAATACCGCAACTTCGGTATGGCCAACCCCGAAGGGTACCGCAAAGCCTTGCGCCTGATGAAAATGGCGGAGCGCTTCGGCATCCCCGTCATCACCCTGATCGACACCCCGGCGCCTACCCCGGCCTCGAAGCCGAAGAGCGCGGACAGGCAGAAGCTATTGCCCGCAACTTATTCGAAATGGCGCAGCTGCGCGTCCCCATCATCTGTGTCATCGTCGGGGAAGGCGCTTCAGGCGGCGCTATCGGCATCGGCCTGGGCGATCGCGTCTATATGCTCGAAAATACCTGGTACTCGGTAATCTCCCCGGAGTCCTGCTCTTCCATCCTATGGCGGAGTTGGGATTACAAAGAGCAAGCCGCTGAAGCCCTCCAACTGACGGCCGACCAGATGCTAGGCCACGGCCTCATCGACGGCATCATCAAAGAACCCGTGGGCGCCGCCCACACCTACCCCGAGGAAATGGCCAAACTCCTGAAACGTCACATCAAAAAGGCCTTGTCGGAAATTATGGATATGGACCCCGACGCGCGTATCGACGCGCGTATCGAAAAATACGCGCAAATGGGCGCCTACGATTCCCCAAAAGAAGAACCGGTAAAAGAGAAAAAGAAAGCTGAAAAATAAATCGTACGCTTACCAGCAGGGCGTTTTTTTCGTCTCCCATGCACATCCGCCTTCATCCGCCGCCCCCTGAACGAAGCGCATCATAACGTTTATGCTATGGGAATGATCCAAAACATCCGCGAATACTTCCACCAGCGTTTTCTGAAGGAAGCGCTCCAAAAGCCGGTTTCCGCAGCCAGAAAACGCGTCAACCTCAACACCTCCAAGACTATTGGCATCCTTTTCGACGCCACCGATCACGCCTCCCAAACCCAGGCCATGGACTATGCCGACGCGCTGCGCCTGAGCGGAAAACGCGTGCACCTGCTGGGCGCCGTCGATACCGACCACGAAGACGGAAGCTTCCCCTTCCCTTCCTTCAGCCGCAAACAGATCGACTGGGCGCTCCGGCCCAAAGGCCGGGCGGTAGATCAGTTTCTGGAAACCGAATACGACCTGCTCGTCCACCTCAACCCAAAACCCAAGCTCGTCCTGGATTTTATCGCCCTCCAGGCTAAGGCCCACCTCAAAGTCGGCCCCTTTCTCGACCAGAACATCTACGACCTGATGATCGACAATCCCTCCTGCTCCATACCCGAATTTATCCGGGAAATGGAAACCCTTCTTCATAAAACGAACACCAACCAATATGCACATGCCTGATTTGAGCGGCACGGGAGTGGCTCTCGTAACGCCCTTTCAACAAAAAACAGTAGACTACGGCGCCCTGGAGCGCATCATCGAATACGTGATTGAAGGCGGCGTGGACTATATCGTCTCGCTGGGAACCACCGGCGAAGCAATCACTCTGAGCAGCAAAGAATGCCGGGAAGTGTTCGACTTCACGCTCCGGCAGGTCAACGGCCGCAAACCGGTGGTCGCTGGTTTATTCGGAGGCAACTTTACCGAGATGCTGGCTGAAAAGATCCGCAACTACAACCTGGATGGGTTCGCCGCCATCATGTCGAGCAGCCCTGCTTACTCCAAACCGCCTCAAGAGGGGATATACCAGCACTACATGGCCATCGCCGAGGTTTCGCCGGTTCCGGTCATCATTTACAACGTCCCCAGCCGGACGGGAAGCAATGTCAAGCCGGAAACCGTGCTGCGCCTGGCCGAAAGCAGCGACAAGTTTATTGGGGTGAAAGAAGCCTCCGGCGATCTGGTACAGGCCATGCAGATCCTCAAGCGCCGGCCCGAACATTTTCTGGTCCTTTCCGGCGACGACGCGCTCACGCTTCCGATGATCGCAGCAGGCGGCCACGGCGCTATTTCGGTCATCGCCAACGCCTTTCCGAAGCACTTTTCGTTCCTGGTACGCAAAGCCCTGCAAGGAGATTTTGCCCGGGCTGCTCAGGCTGAATAACTTGCCCCTGCTGGACGGCGTGGCACCACCCTGGCTTTGTCTGGGAGGGCGACACCCGTGGAGAGGCATCAAAGCGGCTAGTCGGAAATCACAGGGCTTTGTGTCCCGAGGTGGCGTTCTCCCCTTTCATCTGTCGGACGCCAGCTACCAGAAGCTCCGCACCGAAATGCAGCAGGTTCCGGCAATGGAACAGGTTGGGTAGTCTAGAAGGTGCAAAATATCGAATATGGCGTTCTCCCCTTTGAAGGTGAAACCCTCCAACATCCCGGAAGTTTCAGCCCCTAGAGCCGTTTCAAGAGGGCGAAGGAGCGCCCTTTGGTCTTTTGGGCAAAAAGAACCCTGGCCGGGCAAAACGGGCCCCGTTAAGGATTGGCAAAACACACCCCTCGGGGGGCCCCCCCCCCCCCCCGGGGTAGGGGCGCCCCCCCCCTAGAATGGGTTTTGAGCTGACTTTTTTTAGTCCTTTTTCCCTTTTTCAGCCAGAAACGCCTGCAACCCGGCCAGATTATCGGTATTGATCAGGTCTGCGCCGGCGTGGTAAAGGGCTTCCCAAACCTCAGGTTTATCCGGACTGGCCCAAAGGCGCAGTTTCTTGCCTTCGGCATGCACGGTTTCTACCAGCTTGGTCAGATAGGCTTTCTCTGCCGGAGGCATTTCGCCCTCGCCCCGCCACTTGAGGTGGTTGTGGTAGTTGTCGCTCACTACCGGCATCGTTTCCGGGGCAAACCCCTTGCCCAGGTCGGACGGGCGGCCGTCGATGCCCATAACTTGTTCCGGATCGGCCAAAACCGCTTCGATGGGCCGGTCGCCGGAAAGAAAAACCTGGATTCCCGCTTGTTGAAAAACCTCCTGATAGGGTTGCAATTGGTTTTTTAGTACCTGAAACACCGCATTCCCCTTGGCTTTGATATCGATCATCAGGTAAAAAGGGCCTTTAAAGCCGGGGTATACGTCCCCTTGGTTTCTAAGCAGATGGGCCTTTAACGGCGCCAGGTAAAGGTTTTTCAGGGAGCGGAGCGTATCCGGTTTGGCGGGCAGGTTGTGGGCGACAATCAGCTCGCCATCGATCAGAAATACATCCGCTTCCACACTGCAAAACCCATGGCTCAGGGCGTCGAGCAAAGGCCGGGGGTGTTCGTAATCATTATGGGCATGCGCCCGGGGCAGGGGCGCGACCTGGGCTGCGGCGCCGGAAATAAGCAACCATCCAATAAGCAGCGCAAGCATGGGTTTAAAGCGCATCTCCAAAAGTTTTTTGGCAAAATAAAAAAGCGGCCGGGAAAAACCGGCCGCGCAATGGATTCGTATGAAAAAACACTCACTAATCAGATTACAGGGAAAACGAAGCCTTGGGGCCTGTCGCGCTACGGACAAGCGGCTTTGCATTCCGGCACAAAGGTACCTCCCTTTATGCACGTCTGTGTAAACCCTGAATTAAGTTGTGGTTAAACCTTCCTGGAGCCCGCCCCAAAAGTTTATCCCTTGTCAACAATCGTCTATTTTAGCTGACAATTAGCAGTTTATAAAGAAAGAATTATCCAATGAGCGACTATCTGATCAGCGGAATAGGCAAAAAATTGCGCGCTGTCCGCATGGAACGAAAAATCAAGCTTACCGCCCTGGCAAACAAAGCCGGCGTCAGCAAGGGCCTTTTGTCCAAAATCGAAAACGGCCGCACCGTCCCTTCCCTCCCGGTGCTTCTGACGCTGATCAAATGCCTGGACCTGCTGCCGGAAGACTTCTTCAAAGGCCTGCAATTCGAACAGGGAGAGCGCTACATTCACCGCAAAGCCGATGAGTATGTGCCGATCGTCAAGGAAGAAAAGTCCAAAGGCTTTAATTACCAGTTTATTCTGGAGAAAGGGTTTCAACAGTTCATCCTGGAAGCTGTCGTGCTGGAAGTCGCCCCAGGCGCCCAGCGCAAAAAAGTAAGCACCGATGCCTACGAATTCAAATACGTCCTGGAAGGAGAACTGGCCTACCAAATCGAAGAGGAGATCATCGAACTAAAAAAAGGCGACTCCCTCCTTTACGACGGGCGACTCCCCCATGTCCCCCACAACCGCACCCAGGAAACAGCCCGCATGCTCGTCCTCTACCTGTTTAATCCGGGGGCGGAAAGCGGGAAGTGAAGTACGACGAAGAGTTGCGGGGTTGCGAAGTTGCGGGGTTTCGAAGTTAGTAACGAGGGAGCAGGGAGCAGGGAGCGGCCCACCCTGCTGCCTGCTCCTTCGTCAAAACTTGAACCCCATCGTCATCAGGAGCGAGCCGGTGGAAAATTCGCTCAGGACTTCCTGAATCGGCGCCTCGTCGGTAAGGTAAGGGTAATAGCGTTCTTCCTGTTTGGTATGCCGGTAGGCGAAATCGAGATAGAATTTGTTCATTCGAAGGCCCATTCCCCCGCTGAGGATAAACCGGCTGGAGTCGTCGTTGAGGTAAGGAGAAGGCAAGCGGTTGAGGCCGGCCCGGAAGCGAAAAATGTCATAAGCGATCTCCCCGCCCACCCGGACGTTGAGCACGTCGCCCAGTTCGTCGCGGATCGTCCGGTTAACGGCGTTCTCGGCGTCTTCAAACCCATCGTAACGAAAACCCGATTTGCTGTAATCCACAAATTCCACTTCTCCGGAGAGGAACCCATAGGAGCCGAGGAAAATGCCAAGGCCCCCCATGACGCGCCAGGGGGTATTCAGCCGGTATTCGAAGTTTCCGGGCGAATTAGCGGTTTTCCCCAAAAAAGCGCCTTCTTCTTTGGCGTCTTCGTAGTAATTATAGGTAAGGGTGGTTTCGTAGTTGTCGTTTAGCGTGTAGACCGTTGGAGTATGCACGGCGGCGCCGATCCGGAAATGCTGGTGCGGCCGGAGGATAATCCCAAACTTGGCATTGACGCCCCCGCCGGTAGTGACGAGCTCCTCCCTCAACTGCAAATCGGTAAAATACGGAATGGCCCCTCCATTGGGGATGTTGGTATCGTCTTCCTCCTGGTAGGTTTTGTCAGAGGTAAACGAAAAGAAGGGCACCCCGACGCTAAATCCGAACATGACCTTGTCGTCGTAATTGGCGCCAAGGGAAAAACTCAATTCCGACATCGAGCCCCGGGTGGTTCCGAATTGTTCTTTGAACAGATAAGGCGTTTGGGTGGGAATATCGTAGTCGATTTCAAAAACCCCATCGTCCTCAAAATCGTAAATAGCGCTGGCGTCGTTGGCCAGGCTCGTTTCGTAATCGTCCAGGCCCAGGCCGCTATTGGCAAGTTCCTTGTAGCGCTGGGTAAGCGAGCCATAGCTCACGCCCTCAAAAGAAAACTCCCGGTTGAAGTTGCCGAGGTGGTTGAAGGTAATCGCGAAGTTGGCGCCCCGCCATTTTCCGGTCTGCGGTTTGGATACGAAGACCATCCCCAGGTTCTGGATATTGAAGGTTCCGCGCTGGTCTTCGAGCAGCGGAGCGTCCAGGCCGTCGAGCAGCCTCGACTGGGTGGTGGTATTCAACAGCCCTGGCGTAATGGTATACTCCGAATTTTGAATCCAGGCAATCCCGGCAGGGTTGGTGCTGGCAGTGGACAAATCGGCGCCGATCGCGCTCATGGCGCCCCTTAAACCCGTAAACCGGGCCGTTCCCCGTATTCAAAAAAAGGAGTAGCGAAGGGCGTCGGTGACGTTTTGAGCGGAAAGGGAAGAAACCGTGGCAAGCAGAAAGAAGATCCGCATAGCCGAAAAGAGAAAATGGCGGATGAGCATGCTAGTGTTCATTTATGTAAGGGATTGAGTGGTCAATAAAAGGGGTGGAGGCCGCCTCCTTGCTGTCTCCACCCCCCTTTACGAAGCAGGGAGTTCCTGCGTATGAAAGTTATCCTGTTAGTTGTTCTTCACCCTGCCTCCGGAAGAAGACGAAGAAGAAGAACTGGAGCTGCGTGTACCGGACGACGACGAACCTGAAGAAGAAGAAGAAGACGGGCTCCGGGAGGGCGATGCGCTACTCGAAGAACCGCTGCTTCTCGACGGGCTATAGTCGGAGGAACTGCTGGAACGGGGGCGGTCGAAGCTGCTGTTGTTGCCGCTATTGCTCGGCGGCGCGCTTCTGGGCCTTTCGTAGGTGCTGTTCCGGTTGGGATCGTACGTGCGGGCAGGCGGCGTGGGCGTTGTCGTTCTGGGCCGGTCGTAGGTCGAGGAGGGGCTTTTCCGCTCGGTCGCATTGCTGCCGGAAGAAGACGAATTGCCCGGGTTGACCGAACGCGGGCGGTCGTAGGCGCCGCTGCTGTTGGGATCATAGGTCCTGGTCGGCGGAGTAGCCGGTTTGCGTTCGCCTGCTGTGTTCGGGTTGACGGGAGTAGCCCGGCCGGGAGTATTGGTATTGGTGTTTGGAGACGCGCGCTCGGGGCTGATCGTCCGCCCTGATTCGGTATCGCGGGTCGGGTAGCGGTCGAAGAAGCGGTCGGCGTCGCGGTTTTGGGGCGTTGCGCGTTCGGCGGGAGGCGTCAAGTCGCGCGGAGTACCGGACGTAGCCGGGACGCGGGCCCGGTCGCTTTCGGGCTGCCGGTCGCCATAGGTGTTGATCCGGCGTGGCGCCGTTTCAGGAGAATGGTCGGTGAACCCAGGGCTGCGGCCAGGGCGCGAACCCGGGCCAGGGCCTGTTGCGCCGCCGCCGGTGCGCGGGCCGAAGTAGGAGTTATCGTTGTCGTTGATATTGACAATCGTGTTGTAGTTATATCCGTTGCCCCAGCTCGGCGGGCAGACGAAGGAGTTGCCATAGTAATAAGGGCCGCCAAATCCCCAGCTGTTCCAGCCAAACCGGTTATAGCGGTTGGATGAATACCAGGGATCCCATCCCCAGGAATTCCAGCGGTTCCAGGAGTTCGCCCCCCAGCTGTTCAAGCCAAAACCGATATTGATATTGACGCCGGGGCCCCAGTTGTTGAAGCCGAAGCCGGAGCCGAAATAGTTCCAGCGATTCCAGCTATCAAAACGGTTCCAACGGTTCCAGCGCACCCAATCGCGGTAGCTGAAATAATCGTCGTAGATCAAAACGGTTACCCCAGGACTAAGGAAGGGGTCGTAGTGCGAGGCATCCACATACACCGGGTCGAAAAACCCAAAGCCATAGTACGGCCGGTGAAAACGCCGGATGCGCGAGGTATAATAATAATCGTAGTCGTTGTAGTAGTCGTACTCGTCTTCGTAGCCGGCGCTATAATTATCGTCGTCATAGCGGCCCTCTTCGTAATACGCGTTGCTTTCTTTCGCCGGGCGTTGCTTCTGAATAAGTACCCGATCCTTTTCCGGATTGTAGTACACATCGTCCACGACTTGCGCCCACGAAACGCTCCCTGCAAGCAGGGTGAAGAGCATCGCTAGTAATAATCCATTTTTCATCGCAGCTTTTTTTAATGATCAGATTTTGGCCCTCATAATTCACAACACCGAAATTATTACTTTTGTGCCGGTTTTGCTGTTAAAACAATCCTAAATCCGCCTAACTCCTTGTTAAATAAGTCGAAGGCCCCATTTTGAAGTGTTAAAGAATAAATTTAGGCGGATCAATTTAGTTAAAAAATTTAATTCCGGGCCGAAAGGATTTGCACCAGTCCGGTGTTTTCTTAAATAACGTTTGTAGATCTGGTATAGTTATGGCAAAAGAAATTACATCGCGGGCGGAAGATTATTCCCAATGGTACCTCGATATCGTTAAAAAAGCGAATCTCGCGGAAAACTCCGCGGTTCGGGGATGCATGGTCATCAAGCCCTATGGGTTCGCCCTTTGGGAAAATATGCGCGATCAGCTCGACCGCATGTTCAAGGAAACCGGGCACGTGAACGCCTATTTCCCGCTGTTTATCCCGAAGAGTTTTCTCAGCCGGGAAGCAGAGCACGTGGAGGGGTTCGCAAAAGAATGCGCGGGCATCACCCACCACCGCCTGATGGCCGACCCCAACGGCAAAGGCCTGGTCGTTGACCCCGAAGCCAAGCTGGAAGAAGAACTCATCGTTCGCCCTACTTCCGAAACGATCATTTGGGATACCTACCGGAACTGGATCAACTCCTACCGGGACCTTCCCCTGCTGATCAACCAATGGGCCAACGTCGTGCGCTGGGAAATGCGCACCCGCCTCTTCCTCCGCACCGCTGAATTTCTCTGGCAGGAAGGGCATACGGCCCACGCGACCAAAGCGGAAGCCATGGAAGAAACCCTCCGCATCCTGGATATCTATACCACGTTTGCAGAAGAATACATGGCGATGCCCGTAATCAAAGGCATCAAAACGCCCAACGAACGGTTTGCCGGCGCCGACGAAACCTTCTGCATCGAGGCCCTGATGCAGGATGGGAAAGCGCTTCAGGCGGGTACGTCCCATTTTCTGGGCCAAAACTTCGCCAAAGCCTTCGACGTCACCTTCCTCAACGAGAACAACCAGCAGGAATTGGTTTGGGCTACCTCCTGGGGCGTTTCTACGCGCCTCATCGGCGGCCTGATCATGACCCATTCCGACGACAATGGGCTCGTCCTGCCACCCAAACTCGCGCCTACCCAGGTCGTGATCGTACCCGTGCCCAAACCTGCAGGCCCAATCGACGAAGCTTCCGCCAAGATTATGAAAGCCCTCAAAGACCGCGGCATCTCCTGCAAGTACGACAAGGACATGAAAAACCGGCCGGGCTTTAAATTTGCCGAGCACGAAATGCATGGCATCCCCGTCCGCCTGGCCATCGGCCAGCGCGATCTGGACAACAACCAGGTAGAGGTGGCCCGCAGGGATACCGGAGAAAAAACTTCTGTATCGCTTGACGGCGTGGCAGACTACGTCCAGCAGCTGCTCGGGGATATCCAGAACAACCTGTTCCAGAAAGCGAAGGCGTTTCAGGAGCAAAAACTACCCGTATCGATTCCTTCAACGATTTCAAAGACCTCCTCGACACCGATACGCCCGGGTTTATTTCCGCCCACTGGGATGGAACCACCGAGACCGAACTGGAGATCAAAGAACAAACCAAAGCGACCATCCGCTGCATTCCTCTGGATGGGGAAGCGGAGGAAGGGACTTGCATCCTTACCGGGAAGCCTTCCGCCCGCCGGGTGCTTTTCGCCAAAGCCTATTAAAATCAGGCTTGAACGCCCGAACCAAGGTTAACAGATCTTAGTCCGGGTTAAAAAAGGTTAATCGGAGAAATTCCGTTTAACCTTTTTCTTTTTCCCTGGTCCTACTACCATACGCCGGAATTTCCGGCCCCGCGTAATCTAATTTTCAGGACTAAAAAAGAAAACAAATGAAACGATTTATGGCATGGAGCATGGCCGCATTCGGCCTCCTCGCTTGGGTATCCGCAGCAGCTCAACCCGGCCCTGGCCCAGGAGGAAGGGACCAACTCCGTCAGGAACTCAACCTGAACGAAGAACAGGAAGAACAGCTTGTCGCCGTCCTGGGTAAGTACCGGGGGAAATTGCAAAACCTCCGCGAAGACCAAACCCTCGCCCCCCAGGAACGCCGCAGCGAACTACAGAAAATGATGGAGCAACAACGCACCGAGGTGGACGCAATCCTCACCGATGAGCAGATGGCCAAATGGGAAGCGCTCCGCCGCGAACGGATGCAGGCCGGCGGTATGCGCCAGGGACCTAACCCGCCCCAGGGCAATGCCCGCCCTGGCCAGAACCCGCCCCCGAACCAGGCAGCTGGCAAAAGAAACCCACAGGCTAAAAACCGTCCCGCTCCGCCCAACGACCGGCAGGCGGCCAAAGCCCTGACTCAAATGCAGCAGGAAGTGCGCGCCTATAACGACCAACGGGTAATCCCGGTGCTGAAGGAGGAACGGGCTCAACTGGAAAAGAAGATTAGCCGCAAAGACCGCGAACTGCTGGCCAGCTTGCGCACCCAAATGAAATCCGGCCACCTTTATGGCGGCCCAGCCGCTGGTAAAGCGAAAAACAGCAGGGCAATGAAGGACCAAAAAGCCGATTTGGCCAAACTGAGCAAAAAATACAAGAAGGATATCGACAAAATCTTCGCCGGCCTGGAGCCCGAAGTAAATGAATGGAACAAGGACCTGAAAGCCATCCGGCAGAAATACGCCAGGGATTTAAAAGCCCAGCCCAAAAATCCGCGGGCGCCTCAACCTACCCAAATGGGTAATCAATGGCTCAACCCCGAACGGTTTCTGTTGATGGAACCTGCCCTTTAACAATTGAGGCGGTCTCAGAAGACCAATCTTTGCCCCCTGCATGAAATTTTATTTTCTTTTTTCAATTCTTTTAAAAAATTGCTTTGCAATTTTTTAAAAGAATTGAAAAAGAAAATATGTTTTGGTGGCCAGGGGCAAGACCCGTCTTTCGAGACCGCCTCAATTTATCTTATGCCCCAACCTTCCGGTAATTCAGCACCGCCAGGGTATTGATCGCCAAAGCCATGGCCAGCATCGCGTAAACATGCTGCCGAATCTCGTACCATCCGCTTCCTTTTAGCAACACCATGCGCATGACATCCACAAAATAGGCGATGGGGTTGAACCAGGTCACTTTCTGAGCCCAGCCGGGCATACTTTCGATAGGCGTGAATAACCCGCTCATCATGATAAACACCACCAGCACGAAATAGGCAATAAACATCGATTGCTGCTGGGTTTCCGTAACGGTGGAGATCAACAGGCCCATGCCCAAAACCACCAGCAGGTAAATGGCGGCAAACCCAAATACCACCCATAAACTTCCGGCAATGGGGATGTGAAAGACCAGTTTCCCAAAAGCGAGCCCCATGCCCAGTTCGATATTGGCGATGATCCAAAAGGGCAACAGCTTGCCCACGATAAACTGCGATTTGTGAATGGGCGTCACGTTGATCTGCTCGATGGTGCCAATTTCTTTTTCCTTCACCACATTGATCCCCGCAAGGAACAACCCCACCAGCGTGACGAGCATCACCAAAATGCCCGGCACCATAAACGCCTTGTAGTTGAGGTCGGGGTTAAACCAAAAGGAGTGGGTGATATCGAACCTGCCTGGATTCTGGCGGTCGGGCATATCGAGCCATTCCATGCGCAAGTTGTTGTTGAAATCCCGGATGATGGCCGAGGCATACGCTTGCCCAAGCCCCGCCTTGGTTGCGTTGATGGCATTGACGTTGAGGTGAAGCGACGCCTCGTTTTCCCGAAGGAGTTTTTTTTCGAAATCTGCCGGGATTTCCAAGACCAGGTCGGCGTCGTTGGCTTCCAGGTCCCGAAAGCCCAGTTCAGCAGAAAAAGACGTTTGCGTCAGCACAAAATGCCTTGATGCGGCAAACTGCCCGATCAGCCGGCGGGAAGCAGGAGAAAGATCCCGGTCCACCACGTGCAGGTATATGTTCCGGACCTCGAAATCTGCGGCGTTCGACAGGATCAGCAACTGAATGATGGGCATGAGAAAGATCATTGGGAGCATCACCCGGTGCCGGAAGATCTGCCGGAACTCTTTGCGCAAAATAAAAAAGATGGTTCTCATGATGGTTATGCTAGGCGGATCTTGAAATTCCGGACCCCCGCCGCCAGGATGACCAGCAGCATGACGATCAGGATCAGCGTTTCCTTCCAGATGTACGAAAAGCCCACCCCCTTGAGCATGATGTCTTTGATAATGATCAAAAACCATTTGCCCGGGAGAATATGACTCAGCCATTGCAAAGGCCAGGGCATCGACTCAATGGGGAAAATAAACCCGGAGAGCAGCAATACCGGCATCATCAGGCCGATCAGGGAAAACATCATCGCCACCATTTGGCTATCGGTGCGGGTCGAGATGAAAATGCCCAGGGCAAGCGCATTGAGCACAAACAAAACACATTCCGCCATGAGCAGAGCCAGGCTGCCCCGCACCGGCATCCCAAATACAAAGCGGCCCAACAGCAAGACCATGACCGTGATGATCATGCCCAGAACAAAATAGGGAACCACTTTCCCCAGGATTACCAAAAAGGGCCGGACCGGAGATACCAGCAGCACTTCCATCGTGCCCAGTTCTTTTTCCCGCGTCAGGGCGATGGACGTCATCATCGCGCAAATCAGCGTCAAAATAACTACGATCAACCCCGGCACAAACATGTAAACGCTCTGCATCCGGGGGTTGTAAAGCATTTTGACCTCGGTATGGATTTCGAGCGGCAGATCGTCCATGCGCAATTTGTCCATCTGGTAGTCATTGACAATGGCGGTCGCGTAATTGACGAGCGTGGTGGCGGTGTTGGGTTCGGCAGCATCGGCGATAAACTGGATCTGTACCTTGTCGTCGTGGTAAAACCGCTTTTGCATGGCGGAAGGGAAAATGACGGCCATCTTGATGCGGTCTTCCCGGAACGCCCGAAGCACGGCATCCATATCGGCAGCCGTTTCCTCCAGCACAAAATAGCCGGAAGAAAGCAGCCGCTGCTGGACTTCCCGGCTGATCTGGTCGCGGGAGGGGTCCAGGATCGCGATGCGGGCGTCCTTGATCTCGTTGGTGATGGCGAAGCCAAAGACCAGGATCTGAACGACCGGCAACCCAAAAAGAATCAGGAGCGTACGCCGGTCCCGCAGAATATGAAAAAACTCTTTGAGGATAATAATGCCGATTTGTCTCATGTCCGGTTATTTCGCCCCGCGGGCAATGCTCAGGAAAATTTCGTCCATCGATTGGGCCTGAAATGCTTGTTTCAATTGCTTGGGCGGGCCCAGCGCCGCTATTTTTCCCTGGGCCATCATAGAGACCCGGTGGCAGTACTCCGCTTCATCCATGTAGTGGGTGGTCACGAAAATGGTGACGCCCATAGCGGCCGACTGATAGATCGTTTCCCAAAACTGCCTGCGGGTGATGGGGTCCACGCCTCCGGTGGGTTCGTCCAGAAACACGATGCGGGGCTCGTGGATGAGGGCGATGGAAAACGCCAGGCGTTGCTTCCACCCCAAAGGAAGGGATTTTACCAGCTGCCGTTCGACCTCGAGGAGCCCGAGTTCGTGCAGCAACTGAGGGATCTTCCGGCGGATCTCCTTGAACGTCAATCCATAGATCCCGCCGTAGAATTCGATGTTTTCGCGCACCGTAAGGTCTTCGTACAGGGAAAAGCGCTGGCTCATGTATCCTATATGCTGCTTGATCAGCTCCGGCTGCCGGTAGACGTCGAAGCCCGCTACCTGGGCCTGCCCCGAGGTGGGGCGCAAAAGTCCGGTAAGCATCTTCATCGCGGTCGTTTTTCCCGCTCCATTTGCCCCCAGAAACCCAAAGATCTCCCCCTGGAATACCTCGAAACTGATCCGGTCCACCGCAGTGAAATCCCCGAATTTTTTGGTTAAGTCCTCGGCGCTGATCACAGTATCCATTGGTGGTTTTTTTAAAACTAAAATTAGGATTTTGGGTAAATGGCGCCGGCTTCTTCCATCGCGCGCATGCGCTCCATAAAGGAGTCTTCGATGCCCGGAGCAATGGAATGCACCTCTATATCCTGGTGGTTTAAGCTTTCCAGGAGCTGAACCACGGTATTCTCCCCGACCGACCCGGAGAGGGCGAGGTGGATGTATTCTCCAAACGGGTAAACGCTATGCGCCCAGGGCTGGCGGCGCAAGTCCTGAAGCAAGCGGTAGGTGTCGCGGGTTTGGACGGCGAGCAAAGGGTACGGAAACTCCTGCACGATCCCGCCGGGGGTGTTGATCCCCAGGATCTTCCCTTTCTGGATCAGGGCGACGCGGCCGCACCGGCTTGCTTCATCCATATAGGGCGTAGAAACCAGGATGGTGATGCCCTGCTCCTGAAGCCGGCTGAGAATATCCCAAAATTCCTTCCTCGAAACCGGATCGACGCCCGTGGTGGGCTCGTCGAGGAATAACACGGAAGGCCGGTGGACCAGCGCGCAGGAAAGCGCCAGCTTTTGCTTCATCCCCCGGATAGTTTGCCCGCTTTGCGCTTGCGAAAAGGCTCAATCTGCCCGTAAATGTCCTTGATCGTATCGTAATTCGCTTCGACCGTCGTTCCAAACAGCGTGGCAAAAAACCGGAGGTTTTCCTCGACGCTCAAGTCCTGATACAACGAAAACCGGCCCGGCATATATCCTACCTGGCGGCGGATCTTCCGGTAATCTTTGCGCACGTCCCAGCCTTCGACCTCTGCCGTTCCGCTATCCGGAAGCAACAAGGTGACCAGGATGCGCATCAGGGTGGTTTTTCCTGCGCCGTCCGGTCCGATGAGGCCGAACAACTCGCCTTTCTCTACCTCGATGGAAACCTGATCCAATGCCCGGACCTGCCCGTAGCGTTTGCTGACCGAATCAATGCGGATGGATTTCATGGCGTTATAGGTTAACTTCGGCGGGCATGCCGATTTTCAACGCCCCGTCGTTTTGGACCTGTATTTTGACCGCATAGACCAGATTTACGCGCTCTTCCTTGGTTTGCACGATCTTGGGCGTGAACTCGGCCTGGTCGGAGAGCCAGGTGATGACCCCGGGAAGTTCGCGGTTGCTTTCTTTGGATTCATCGATCAGCACCTTTACCGTTTGGCCAATTTTTATATGGGGCAACTGGTCGCCGCTGAAGTAAGCCCGAAGCGTCATGACGCTAAGGTCGGCGATCTTGTACAGCGCTTTACCGGCAATAGCCATTTCCGAAGATTCGGTCATTTTCTGCAGAACGGTTCCCTGGATCGGATTGAACAGGTAGCACCGGCTGATCTGGTCTTCCACCTGTTTGAGTTGGGCTTCGAGGGCGCCAATTCCGCGAGAATCCCGCGGTTGGAGATGGTTTCCTGGGCTTTGGCGCTGGCTATTTGCTGGTTGACTACATCGAGTTGTCCCCGAAGGTCGTCGAGTTGTTTGGGCGTGATGGCGTTGCTTTGAGCCAGGGCTTCACCGCGCTTGATCTCCCGCAGGAGGTTGTTGCGCTGTTGCACGTAGATGTCAATCTGCGGATCGGCGTTGATTTTTTTCTGGGGCAAAGCCTGGAGGCTTGCCAAAAGCTGAAGCCGGCGCAGGTGGTAAGGAACGGTGTCGATCAGGCCGACCTGCAATCCCGAATCCAGGGTTTCGCCTTCTTCGACGCGAAATTCGAGGAGTTTGCCCGTCACTTCAGAAGAAACGACCACCTCCCGGGCTTCAAAGTTGCCATAAGCGTCCGCCAGGGGCGTTTCGGGAGTGCAGGAAGGGAGTAAGGCCAGTAAGAAAATAGCCGGAAGGAGCGATGTAGGCTTCATGTTCAGAGTAGTCCTTTTAAGGTGAGGAAATCGACTTTAAGCTGTTGGATCTGCAGGCGGTAGGTTTCGAGCTGGAGCTGGGTTTGCAGTTCGGCATTCAGTTCCGACAAATAATCGGTCGCGCTCAGCGTCCCTTGCTCCAGTTGAGCGGCGCTTTCCATCCGGATCCGTTCCTGCCGCTGGGCAATAGCCTCCTGGCTGCGGATGAGCGCTTCCAGCCCGGCGGCATCCTCCTGATACTTTCCATCGAGGAGGTTGAGTTGCTGGACGAAGTGGGCTTTCTGGGTTTCAATAAGCGCTCTTTGAACCTGAAGCAGTTCGCGGTCGCGGCGGGTTTGCTCCCAATCCAGGATTTTCCAGCTGAGCTGTACCCCTGCCACCGCAAAGGGGCTGAGCTGGTCCTCGAAAAAATTCAGCGGATTGGGGTACCCAACCCCGGTCTGCAGAAAAGCGCCGGCTTTGGGCTTGCGCCGGGCCTCGAGCAATTGTTCCGCCGTCAGGGTTTGATCTTGCTGAAGCTGGAACAGGCGGAGCTCCGGACGTTCCAGGCCGGTCTGCCACTGAAATGCGCTCAAATCGGGGATCAGAAGCTCGGCTTGGTCGTCGTACCGCTCTCCGGTCAGGGCCTCGAGGATGCGGAACATGGCACGGATATCGTACCGGGCCTTGTCCATGTCGGCCTCCAGGCGGGTGATCTGGATCTTCAGCCGTTCCGCCTCGCTTTGCAGGCGGGCGCCCGCTCGCACCGCGCCATCCAGCGTTTCGCTACGGGCGAGGAGGTCCTTGCGGGAATTCTCCAGAACCTGAATCTTTTTGCGCAGCAGCAGGATGCTGAAAAAGGGCTGGTTGATGCGTTCGTGCAGCTTGCGGAGTTCTACCTCGACGGCTTGTTCCTGAACCCTCAACGCCGCCAGCTCCTGTTCGCGCTGGGCCTGATGCATCCCGCCGTCGTACAGGGTGTAGGCGGCGTCGGCCGTCAGGCGAAACTGGAACAAGGGAAGGTCGGGCGACTGGAACAAGGGGTTGTCGATGCCGAGGTCGACGTTTTCGGTCTGCATGCTGGCCTTGGCGTTCAACGTCAGCTCGGGTTTCCGGCTGGCATCGATCTGGGCCAGTTTGAGCCCGTTTTGCTGCTGGTAAAGAGGAAGCTGACCGGCCAAAACCGCATGTTCCCTGGCGGCGGCGTAGCAGGCGCCGAGATCAAGCGGTTTAGTTGTTTGGGTAAAGGCTGGCCCAAAGAACAGGCTAAGCGGAAGTAAAGCAAAGGCTATTTTCATGACATGGCGGATTGATCTGGCGATTGAATGGCATGGCGGATAAAATCCTTAATGGCGGCTTTGCGCTGGCGCATCAGATGCAGATAGGTGGCATCGTCGAGATGCACCATCGATTGGAGCATAGGCCGGGCAATGAAAGGGAAAACGCACATGGATAAAATGTTCAGCACCGTATGAAAGGGGTCTACCTGCCGGATCTTGCCCGCCTGGCTGTCGAGGTGCAACTGCATGATCAGCAGGGAAGGGTCGGGCCGTTCGGACATGGACATGATCTCGGCAATGAAGGCCTCCGTGTTGGTATGCAGTTCATTGACAATAAACCCCGGCAGGTTGGGATTGGCCAGAAGGAGGTCCAGGTATTCGTCCACAATCGATTCTACCTTTTCCATCACAGGACGTTCGGACGACAAGACCTCGTTGAGTTTCCTGGAGATCTGGAGAAAGGCTTCTTTGAATACCGCTTTGAAAAGGGTTTCCTTGGTTTTGAAATAATAATGCAAAAGCCCCTTGTTGATCCCGGCCCGGTCGGCAATCTCCTGCATCCGTGTACCGGCAAACCCCCGTTGGCTGAATATTTCCCTGGCGGCAATCAGGATCTTTTCTTCGGTATTGGTCTCCATATTCATTTTACCTAAATGGGTAAATATGGAACAAAAGTAAACGCGCGCCTCGATAATGTCAATAGGCAGCGGCAGAATTCTTTAAAAAAGTGCCCGAAGGGAATTTTTTTTTCTTAGAGGTCAATTTCCACCACGACCGGGCAATGGTCGGAGTGGAAGGCATCAGCCAAATGCCCGGCGGAACGCAGGCTGGAAGCCAGGTTATCGGTCACCGACTGATAGTCGATGCGCCAGCCTTTGTTCTTGCCCCGGGCCCCGGCGCGGAACGTCCACCACGAGTATTCCACTTTATCCGGGTGCAGGTGGCGGAACGCATCGGTAAACCCGCTGGAAAACCAGGTCGTCATCCAGGCCCGTTCCTCGGGAAGGAAGCCGGTGGATTTTTTTATTGCCCACCGGGTCGTGAATGTCGATCTCCTGGTGGGCGATATTATAGTCCCCAACAATGATCAGCTTGGGCCGCTCCCGGCGCAATTCGTGGGCATACGCGAAGAATTGATCCAGAAACTCCATCTTGAAGGCCTGGCGCTCCTCTCCCGACGTGCCGGAAGGGAAATAGCAGTTGAGCAGCGTCCAATCGCCAAAATCGGTGCGCAGGATGCGCCCCTCTTTATCGTACGCTTCGATCCCGCAACCGGCATCTACCCGGGTGGGTTCCATCCGGCAAAAGGTAGCGACCCCGCTGTACCCTTTTTCAGCCGAATGCCAGTAATGCCTGTACCCCAGGCGCTCGAACGGGCCAAAATCCACCTGCTCGGGATTGGCCTTGGTTTCCTGCAAACAGAGCACATCGGGCTGTTCGGCTTCAAGCCAGGCTTCCAACCCCTTGCTCAGCGCCGAGCGGATGCCATTGACGTTATAGGAGATGATTTTCACGACGGTTGGTTTTGGGGGGTAAGTTACGAAGTTGCGAAGTTACGAGGTTACGAAGTTGTGAGGTTGCGAAGTTACGAAGTTGCGGGGTTGGCCGTAACCGCCGTTGCTTTTTGTCTGAACACGATTTGCAGGATTAAAGGATGGACAGGATGTAGCTCGGATTTTCAATCCGTCCGCCGTCCGCCGTCTGCCGTCAACCGTCCGCCGTTGCTTTTTGTCTGAACTGTGATTTGCAGGATTAAAGGATGGCCATGATGTAGCTCGGATTTTCAATCCGAGATTGTTGACCGGAATTATATTCCGGGAAGCACGCCCCACCGGCTCTCGTCTACCCTCCACCGTCCACGCTTGTTGTCTCTGAACCAGGATTTGGGGGATTCAGGATGGAGGGTTCATGGGAGTAGGGATTTTAGTTTTGGGGGGATTCTTTATTGAATGAAAAGGCCCTTTTTTTGCCTCAAACAACAGATTGGAAGCCGCCGCGCGGATTTTTTGTTAAAAATGGCATCATGGTCGAGCTCAAAGCCATTTCCAAACTGGACGGCGGACGATGGACGGTGAGACGGCAGGCGGTCGACGGTGGACGGCAAGACGACAACCAAAACCCCTAAACCTTGCGCCTTACGCCTTACGCCATTATACCCCCATCATGGCCATCCTTTAATCCCCCCAAATCCTGGTTCAGACAACGCAGCAATGCCCCAATGCAGTAAATACGCGCAATCTGAAGATTGAACCGAAGCGTAGACGGAAGTCTCGCACAACAGAAGACGGTCGACGGCAGACGGTCGACGGCAAGACGACAACCAAAACCCCTAAACCTTCGCCTTGCTTGCGCCTTACGCCCTTAACCCCATCCTGGCCATCCTTTAATCCCCCCAAATCCTGGTTCAGACAACAAGCAACGGCAGACGGTGAGACGGTCGACGGCAAGACGGTCGACGGCAAGACGACAACCAAAACCCTTACATCCTCTACATCCTCTACGACCCCGTCTCGCCATCCAACAGCGTCTCCAATTCCCGGTTATAGATATCGTAAAACAGGAGGTTGTTGTGCCCGGCGCCGGGAACAGCAAAGAACCGGTCGCCGGGTTTAAGGCTGGCTTTCAGCCGGGCTGCACAGGAAAATGGGACGATTCGGTCGGAGGCGCCCTGAAAGATCGCCACCGGATAAGCTACCTGACTTAAGTAGTGCTGGGAAGGAAACCGGTAGCGAAAGAAGAAAAGGGCAGGAAGAAACGGGTAATAGGTATAAAATAAGTCTTTCATACTGGAAAAGGGCGTTTCCAGGATCAGCATGCGGGCGGGAAAAGACGCCGCAACCCGGATGGCAAAGGCGGAACCCAGCGATCGCCCATAAAGAACCATTTGGTCAGGCGGGTAATGTTGGGCTAAGTAGGCATAGACTTGCAGCGCATCTTCGTACAACAACGCCTCGCTGCGCTTTCCGCTACTCTTGCCATACCCCCGGTAGTCGTAAACGAAAAAGTCGTACCCAAACCGGGTGAAGAAATGGTGCAGGTGGCCCCAGCGGGAAAGATTGCCGGCGTTGCCGTGAAAGAACGCAATGACTCCCCGCGACGGCTGGGTTCCTGCTTTAAACAACAGCGCATTCAGCTTACCCCCGCGGGAGGTGGTGATCCAAAGCTCCTGGCATGGCGCCAGGAAATCGTACACGTAGGATTGGGACAGCTTTCGCGGCCTGAAAATAAACCAATGTTGCAGCGGACCGGTAAAAAGATTGCCCAGGCCCCATAGCGCCCCGATCGCCCCGGCAAATTCCAGGAATAGTCCGCCCTCTATGTCCAGCAGGTTCAATCCGGTATATTTTCAGTGGGGTTAAATATAGCAGAATCCCGATGGGAAAATCCATCCCTGCACAATTTGTTTGCACAAAATTTTCGTTTAGAGTACGGTATTTAATACCCTCGACTGTTACCTTTATCCTCAACCTGAACTTTTTTCAATGAATCGCTTTTCGACCTATTACCGCGCGGTGCTGGACGATATTGCCAGCCCGGCGGAAGAACTGGCTAATGTGATCACCCACGGACTGGGATTGCTCCTTTCCCTGATCGCCCTACCAGTGCTCGTTCATTTTGCCCTGCTCAAAGGGAATCCGGTTTCCCTTACCGGCGGGCTCGCGTTTGGCGCCGGGCTCCTGCTGGTGTATCTTTTTTCTACCCTTTACCATTTGGCCAATAAACCGCTATTGCGGAAATGGTTCCAGGTTCTGGATCACATCGCTATTTATTTTCTCATTGCCGGAACGTATACGCCGTTCATCCTGCTCTACGTCAATACCAGGCCCGGGTATACCGTGCTGATCGTTCTTTGGGCATTGACGGCGATAGGGCTCGTTTACAAAATCTTTGCGGCCCACAAGTTTCGGTTGTTGTCTACGCTGATTTATCTGGGAATGGGCTGGGCCGCCATCTTTATTATCGGCCCTATGCTGCAACGGGTGCCCGCCACTATTTTACTATGGATTCTGGCCGGCGGCATTTGCTACACCGTAGGGGCTGTGATCTACCTTTCCCGAAAAATACCTTATCACCACGCCCTTTGGCATATCTTGGTCCTCGCAGGAAGTATTTGCCATTTTTGCGGCGTCATTCTGGCATTTAGCCCGCAAGCGGGATGAGGCGCTGGTTGTGTTTCCTGGCCGGAGGGTGGGTTGTTTTTTCATCTGCACAGGCCGTGTCTCCCGAACGACCGAACGTCTTGCTGATCGTTGCCGACGATTTAGGCAAATGCGATATGTCGGTCTATCGATGTGCCGGAATAAAAACGCCCAACCTGGACAGGCTCGCCAACAGCGGGGCCCGGTTCTCCAAAGCCTACGCCACCGCTTCTATCTGCAGTCCATCCCGGGTAGGCATTCTGACGGGCCGCTATCCCCAACGCCTCGGGTTTGAATTCCAGCCACACCAGCGTTATCCCCGGAATTTCCTGGAGCGGTGGGCTGCCTCCTGGCTTTTGGGCCGGGATGGGTGGAAACCGGCAAAAGGCGCCCATCCGTCCCGGAAAATATCCAAAGCGTCTGGACTGCCCCCGGAGGCGGTTACCCTGGCGGAAGCCCTGAAGGATCGCGGGTACCGCACGGGGATTTTTGGAAAATGGCATTTAGGGTACGGTCCGGAGCATCATCCCTTGCGCCACGGATTTGATACCTTCTTCGGCTTTCTGGAAGCCTATTCGCTTTATGGAGAAAAAAAGAACCCGGAGCTAGTTGGCGCGCCCGTGGCTCTTTTTGCCGACAAAGTCCAGTGGAAAAAGCGCCGGGGGCCCCGGGCCATTCAGCGCGATGGGCAGCCCGTACGAGAAGACCGGTATCTGACGCAAGCCATAGCCGCCGAAGCCATCCGGTTTATGCAGCAACCCGGCACAACGCCTTTTTTTGCCTACCTCCCGTTCAGCGCCCCTCATGCTCCCTGGCAAGCCCCCAAACCGGGGTATGACTCCCTGAGTTCGATTAAAGACCACCATCAGCGGGTTTATACCGCCATGGTCCTGGCGCTCGACCAGGCTGTGGGCAAAATCCTGGACTTCCTGGAAACCAGCGGCCTCTCGGAAAATACCCTCATCGTGTTTGCCAGCGATAATGGAGTAGCCACGTATAACGGCCACGTAACCAGCGGAAATCTGAAGGGAGGAAAATTCACGCTGTTCGAGGGAGGAATCGATGTGCCGCTCTTTTTTTCGTGGAAGAATACCATCCCTCCCGGTCAAGTCCTGGAAACTCCCGCCAGTTTGCTCGACATTGCGCCCACCATTTTGGAGGCTGCCGGAGGCGCGCTTCCCTCGGCGGACGGCCTGAACTGGCTTCCTGCGCTGACTGGAAAAACACCCGTTCCCAAAACCGACTCGCGAACGTTCTTCTGGAGGTCCGGGTATGTTTGCGCGGTTCGTCAGGGCTCATATAAAGTGATCCTGGACAAGGCCCATGGGCTGGTAGCCTGTTACGATCTGGAAAAAGACCCGCAAGAATCCCGGGATATCCATTGGGAAAAACAGGAAAAGGTAACACAGATGCTGGAAGCCCTGGCTCAATGGGAGAACACCTTGGCCCCACCAGCTTGGCCGCATGCGATCGACTACGAAGTCGTGATTGACGGAAAGAAGTATTATTTTGCCATCTAAAACGAACCGAAAATGCCTCTTGTTACGCCTCTGCCCTCCGACCATAACGACGAAGTAGCCCGTCTGGCCCTGTTTTTTCAGGAAACCCTGGGGTTTCCTCCAAACAGCGTTTTGACGATGCAACGCCGCCCGGCTATCGCCAAGGCCTTCATCGAACTCAACAAAGCCGTAATGGCTAATGACGGCCGTGTGACCAGCGCGCTCAAACGCCTGATCGCTTTTGTTTCCAGCCGGGCTACCGGTTGCCAGTACTGTCAGGCCCATACCATCCGGGCAGCCGAACGCTATGGCGCTCCGGAAGAACAACTCCAGCATATCTGGGATTACCCAACGCACCCGGCGTTCTCAGACGCCGAACGCGCCGCCCTCGACCTCGCGGTCGCCGCCTCCACGGTGCCTAACTCCGTCGACCATAACATTATGGAACGCGTCCGCGCCCACTGGGACGATGGGGAAATTGTGGAGATCATGGGCGTAATCGCCTTGTTTGGTTACCTGAATCGCTGGAACGACTCGATGGGCACTTCCCTGGAAAATGGCGCCGTGGATTCCGGAACGCAATGGCTTAGCGGTCATGGCTGGACTGGAGGCAAGCACCTCGAAAAATAGGCTGCAACGTTTTTTTGCTGATCGCGTCTTTTAGAAAAAAACGAAGGAAACCTGTACCCTTAAAACACCCGGCCCTATGAAATTACTCTACACCGCCCTAAGCGTATGTTCTTTTTTGTGGTTGGCTGCGCCAGCGCATGCCCAACCGCCAGGCGTGGATCCTGGTTACCGGTTGGAAATTCAAAAGACCACCTTGAACGTCACTATCGACGGCGTGCTCGATGACCCCGCCTGGAGTGCTGCCGCAACAGCCCGGGATTTCTGGGTGCATTTTCCCGTCGACGACGCGCGCTCCCGGTTTGGCACAGAGGTCCGGCTGACCTATAACGAGGAGTTTTTGTTCCTTGCCGTTGTTTGCGCGGACTCGGGCGCCCAAATTATCCAAACCCTGCGGCGGGACAGCCGGATAGACGACAGCGACGCGTTCTTCATCGTTTTGGACCCCCTCAACGAAAAAACCAATGGGTTTGCTTTTCTCGTGAATGCCGCCGGCGCTCAAACCGAGGCCTTAATATCCATTAACGATGTCGACACCAACTGGGACAACAAATGGTATTCCGCAACCCGCCAAAACGGGGATCATTGGACCGCAGAAATCGCTATCCCCTTCCGTAGCCTTCGTTTTGAAGAGAACCTTGCCGAATGGGGGATCAACTTCGGCCGGATGGACAAAAAACGGAACGAAGAACACACCTGGACCCGCGTACCCCTGCAATTTGAGAACCACGACCTCGGCTACCTGGGAACGCTCTCCTGGGACCAACCCCCGAAAAAAGTCAAAGCCAACGGCTCTTTAATCCCTTTCGTTACCGCCCGGATAGACGAAAACCAAGCCCAGGGAAAGGATCCTGAATTTCAAGCCGATGCCGGGCTGGACGCCAAATGGGCGGTAACTTCTTCCCTCAACCTGGATTTGGCGGTCAACCCCGATTTCTCCCAGGTGGAAGTCGACCAGCAAGTGACCAACCTGACCCGGTTTAGTATTTTTTTTCCGGAACGGCGGACGTTTTTCCTGGAAAACGGGGATATTTTCGGCTCCTTTGGAATGAACCAAACCCAACCCTTTTTCTCCCGAACGATTGGCTTGAACACCGAGGGCGCGCCTGTTCCCATTCTTTTTGGCGCTCGTCTGAGCGGAAGTATCGGCGAAAAAACCCGCATCGGGATCATGGACGTCCAAACAAAAAACGAAACGGCGAACCCCGGGCAGAATTACGCCGCGCTCGCCCTTCACCAGCGGATCTTCAAGCGCTCGGTAGTGCGCGGCTATTTTCTGAACCGCCAGGCCACAGACACCAAGGAATCCACAGCAGACGAATACGGCCGCAATGCCGGTTTGGCGATGAACTTGATCAGCTCGGACGGGAAATGGTCCGGACTCGCGGGATTCCACCAGTCGTATAAGGAGGGGATCAACGAGAATGCCTACGCCCTGACCGGAAACATTTCCTACAACGGGAAGAACTTCCGCACCTTCATCGATGCCAGCCACGTGCGCTCCAATTATTATGCCGATATGGGCTTCGTTCCCCAGGTAGCGAACTACGACGCCGAACGCGACACCTTTATCCGGCTTGGGTATACCACCGCCCTGAATATGATCGATTACTATTACCTGCCCAAGAACCACCCCCGGATCAATCAGCATTGGTTTGGGCTGGAAAACCTGCCCACGTTTAACGAGGGGATCGGCTTGACCGACTGGTACACCCGCCTTCGGTATTTTATCGTGTACAAGAATACGACGATGCTCCGCTTCCGGTTGAACAACAATTACATCAACCTGCAATTCCCGTTCTCCTTTACCGGAGATACGCCGCTGCCCGCAAAGGAATATGACAATTTTGAATTCAACATGCAATACGATGGCGACCGAAGGAAGCTGTTTAGCTACGACCTGTTCGCCGTTTATGGGTCGTTTTACGGCGGCTCCAAATTCACCTACCGCGCCGGGCTGAATTTCCGGCGCCAGCCCTGGGGGCTTTTCAGCCTTAATCTGGAGCAAAATTTCCTTCGCTTCCCGGACCCCTACGGGCGAGCAGACCTCACGCTGCTTGGCGCCAGGTTGGAGTTCAACTTCAGTACCAGCGTATTCTGGAATACGTTTATTCAATACAACACCCAATCGAACAACTTCAACGTCAACAGCCGCTTCCAGTGGCGGTTTGCTCCGATGTCGGATTTCTTCCTGGTGTACACGGACAATTACCTCATCGAGCCCACCTTTGGTCCGAAGAGCCGAAGTCTGGTCGCCAAGCTAACGTACTGGCTCAACCTGTAGCGAAAGTCCTATTTCAGGCGCTGGTCAATCATGAAGAGGGCATTTTTTCGAAGGGCTTCTTCCAGCGAAATCCCTTGTTCTTTAGCCTGGCGCTCCACCGAGCTCAGCCACTCGGCATTGCCTTTGATATTGCCGATTTCTGCCTGTACGGTCTCTTCGGGAATAGGTACCACACCGTATTCGGCTTGGTGCTCAAAGAGGAAAAACCTGGCGTCGTCCTTAAGCTGGAAGACCAATGGTACATTGTCTGTAGCGGCTTTATCTTTTACCCGTTGTAGCCAATTCGAGTCGGCTTCGATAATTTTGACCATTTTGTCTACCGCGTCGAGCGGAATTTCATTCATCGCCAATTTAGCAGGCAGGTTTTCTTGGGCGGCCGCTTCCGTTGGCGTGGTTTGCCCTTCGCCTCCGGCGCCGGTATCCCCCTTTTTACCCCCACAGGAGACCAAGAAAATACTCAAAACCAGAATCAGCGCGAATGGGAATGCATGCGATTTCATAATGGGAAAAATTTCTGGATGAATCAGATGTCAATTTTTTCAGATGGATAAGTTCCGAAGGCAAATTTACCACAACCATGGAATTTAAAGGTGTTGAGTTTTGTTTTCCGGGAAATCTAAATTTGGTACTTTTCTCCAAAATTACTCCATGAAAAAACCTAATCCCCACAAGAAGCCCCCGATCCGGTTTGAAGAAACCCAGGCAGCGATTCAAAAAATCAGCCAACATCTCGACGGCGATTTCCTTTCCTATTGGGTATCCACCAATAGCCGGATTGCTCTCGAGGACGTCAACGCCTTTTACAAGATCCTTAAAGACCGGGTGGGGCATCAACGGCTTTTTCTTTTTATCAAAAGCGATGGAGGATCAGGAAAAGGGTCCCTGCGCATTGTCCACCTGTTACGAGCCTATTATAAAGAAATCATTGCGCTCGTGCCGCTGGAATGCGCATCGGCGGCAACCATGCTGGCCCTTGGCGCCAATGAAATCCGCATGGGCCCCCTCGCTTTTTTGTCAGCCATCGACACGTCCATCACCCACGATCTTTCTCCAGTAGACAAATACAACGACCTCGTCAGTGTAAGCCAGAACGAACTGGAGCGGGTCATGCGCCTTTGGGAGGCCAAACGCCAACCTCATGACCAAAACCCTTATAATGCCATATACCAATATATTCATCCCCTGGTTTTTGGGGCAGTGGATCGCGCCAGCTCCCTTTCCATTAAACTGACTACCGAAATTCTTTCCTACCACCTGACCGACCTCGATCAGGCCAACCGCATCAGCACCCATCTTAATGAAGAATACCCCTCGCACAGTTACCCCATCACCCTCCTCGAAGCCCGGAAGACCGGCCTCAATATCCAGGAGATGGATGTGGTGTTGAACGATTTACTCATCACCCTAAACGAGTATTATTCGGAAATGGCCCAGCTCGCCTATACGGACAAGGATGAGCAAAATTACCACGACAACGAAATTTTGAAGTTTGTGGAAACCACGGGCGAACAGCTTTTCTTCCAAAAGGACAAAGACTGGCACTACCGAAAAGAAGAAATGCGCTGGGTGCCCATGAACGATGAAAGCTCCTGGCAACGCAACGTGTGGCTGAATGGAAAAGTGAAGACCGAGAAGTTTTTTGTTCGATAAAATGGCTTTATTCAGGCCTTTTGGCAAACCTTTTACCGCCATTTTCTAATTTCGCGAAAGCGTTAAAGGAAAAATGGCCAAAGAGCGTACTATTTCCTTGATCAGGGCCCCTGTGCTCCTAACCACGTTGTCTCCTTTAAATTCAAGAAAAAATAAACCGTACCCTATGCCCTACTCCTATAAAAGACAAAAACCCGAAGGGGTTTACGACGTCGTCATTATCGGCTCCGGGATGAGCGGTATAGGCCTGGCGGCTATCCTGGCAAAGGAAGGCAAGCGCTGCCTGGTCTTGGAGCGCCATTATACCCCGGGTGGGTTTACCCATGTGTTCAAACGGCGCGACTTTGAGTGGGATGTAGGCATCCATTACATCGGAGACGTACAACGAAAAAACGCCCTCCTCAGAAAGTCGTTTGATTACATTACCAACGAGCAGTTGGATTGGGCGGATATGGGAGCCGTTTACGACCGGATCATCTTTGGCAGCAGGACGTATGATTTCGTAAAAGGAACGGAAGCCTTCCGGGCCAACATGAAGGGGTATTTTCCAGACGCCCGGGACCAGGCTGCAATCGATCAATACCTTTCCCTGATCCGCCAGGCGTCGAGCTCGGGGCGCGGGCTTTTTATGACGCGGGCCATGCCCGGCCTTCTCCGCCGGGTCGCCGGCCCCTGGGTCAGCCGCCAGAGCCGGCGGTTTTATTCCCGAACTACCCGGGAGGTCATGCAGGAGCTGACTTCCAATGAAGAACTGATCGGAGTCCTTACCGGGCAATTTGGAGACTATGGCCTGCCTCCCGCTCAAAGCAGCTTTATGATGCATGCCATGGTCGCCCGCCATTACCTCAACGGCGCCGCCTATCACGTTGGAGGATCCGCCAGAATTTTCGACACCGGAGAACCAGTGATCGAAGGGGCTGGGGGAGCGGTTTTTGTTTCCGCAGAAGCTGAGCGCATCCTGTCTTCCGGGAAGCACGTTACCGGCGTCCGTATGCCGGATGCCATAGAGATCGCTGCGCCGGTAGTGGTGAGCAGCGCCGGCGTGCATGTGACGTATAACCAGTTGCTCCGCGACGACCAAACGGCCGCGCCCGCTGCCAGCCAATACAACCGGATAGCGCCTTCCGCCGCACATCTTTGCTTATACCTCGGCCTGGAAGGCACGCCGGAGGAATTGGGCCTGACCAAAACCAACCTCTGGATCTATCCGGACAATCCCAACCACGACGAAAACCTCGAGCGGTATCTGGCTAACCCGGACCAGGCAGAACTGCCTTTGCTATACGCTTCTTTTCCCGCCGCCAAAGACCCCGATTTTCAGCGCCGGTACCCGGGGCGCAGCACCATTGAGCTAATCACCCTGGGAACATTTGAGCGGTTTAACGCGTGGGAAACGGCGCCCTGGAAAAACCGGGGAGAAGCCTACGACCAGTTGAAAGCCTCCGTTTCCCAGCGAATGCTCGACCGATTCTTTGACGTCATGCCGCAGCTGAAAGGGAAAATTACCTACCAGGAGCTTTCTACCCCATTGTCAACCCGGCATTTTGTCAACTACCCCCAGGGGGAAATCTACGGATTGGAGCATACCCCCAAGCGGTTCGCCAGCAAGGAAATCAGCGTGTACACCCCATTTAAAGGCCTATACCTGACCGGACAAGATCTCATCAGTTGCGGGATTGCCGGTGCATTGAGCTCGGCGATGGTAACGGCATCCGTACTGACCCGAAAGAACATCATTCAAAAAATAGCATTATGATCAGACACAAGACCATGCGGCAGATAGCTTTCGTTTTCACCCTGGCACTCCTGGCGGAGGCAGGAACGGTACATGCACAGATCGGAAACGCCGCCGCGCTTTCTCCCGAAAAAAATGCCGCCCTTTCCCGATTGGACGCGCTTTCCTCCGAATATACCCAAGTTGCGATGAAGATATGGGATTGGGCCGAAGTAGGCTATCAGGAAGTCCGCAGTTCGGGCCTGTTGCAAGACCAACTGAAAAAAGCAGGATTCCGGGTTGAAGCAGGGGTGTGCGGGCATTCCCACTGCCTTTATCGCTTCCTTTGGCTCGGGCAAGCCCATCATTGGGATTCTTGGCGAGTTTGACGCGCTTCCGGGAGTGTCGCAGGCCGCAGTTCCCTTGCGGCAGGAGCGGCCGGAGGTTAAAGCCGGGCATGCCTGCGGGCACCACCTGTTTGGCGCTGGGTCTGCTGCCGCAGCCATTGCGGTGAAGGAATGGCTCCAAAAGAGTGGAAAATCCGGCACGATCCGGTTTTACGGTACCCCGGCAGAAGAAGGCGGGGGCGGTAAAGTATACATGGTGAAAGCCGGTTTGTTTGACGACGCCGACGCCGTGCTGCACTGGCACCCCTCCAGCGAAAACCGTGCGAGCGCCACTTCTTCGCTGGCCAATATCTCCGCTAAATTCCGTTTTCACGGACAAGCGTCCCACGCGGCGGCGGCTCCCGAGCGAGGCCGTTCCGCCCTGGATGCCGTAGAAGCGATGAACTACATGGTCAACATGATGCGCGAACACGTCCAGGAAGATACCCGGATTCACTACGTGATCACCAGAGGCGGCGAAGCCCCCAACGTAGTGCCCGCTTTCGCGGAAGTGTACTATTACGCCCGCCATCCAGAAATGAAGGAAGTAAAAGACGTATTAGACCGGATTATCAAAGCGGCCGAAGGCGCAGCCCTGGGAACCGGCACCCGGATGGAATACGAACTCATCAACGGCGTATATAACCTCATGCCTAATGACGCCCTTTCGCGCATCATGCACGCCAACCTGCAATCGGTTGGAGGGATGGAATACACGGAGGAAGAAAAGCGCTTTGCCGAACAGATTCAGGAGTCTTTCAGCGGGAAGAAACCGCTGCTGGCTTCGGCCGCCATTATTCAGCCCTACGAAGTCACCGAGGAACGCAACGGCGGATCGACCGATGTGGGCGACATCAGCTGGGTGGTTCCCACCGCCGGCCTTGGCGCCGCCACCTGGGTACCAGGCACTTCGGCCCACAGCTGGCAGGCGGTAGCCGCCGGAGGGACGAGCATCGGCGCCAAAGGCATGATGATCGCCGCCAAAACCCTGGCGTTAACGGCAATCGACTTGTTCAATGACCCCTCCGTCTGCGGAGCGGCTAGCGCTGAGCTGCTCAAACGCCGCGGCGAAGGGTTCAAATACCAGTCGCTGATGGGCGACCGCCAGCCCCCTCTCGACTACCGGAAATAAAAAAGCAACTTTTCCGCCACAACGCTCGTTTTTACCTTTGTACATTGGTCCAAAGGGTATTTTTACGTTAAAATTTTCGGATATGCGGTTTTTGATTTTGGGCGTGGCATTGGTTTGGTCTTTGGGACTGAACGCGCAGGAAGCCAAACTGGCTCAGCAATACTTTTACGACGGAGAATATGAAAAGGCCGTCGTGCTCTATGAAAAGCTGCTCCAGCAACAGGAAAATAACGAATACGTTTTCGATCGCTACATGGATTGCCTGCTTCAGCTTCAGCGCTATGCCGACATCGAAAAGGCCGTGGCCCGTGTGCTGCGCAAAAACCCGGACGACGGCAAGCTCTATGTCTATCTGGGCCGCGCCCTGGAACAACAATATAAGGAAGAAGAGGCCAATGCCCAGTACCGGAAAGCCATTGAAAAACTACCCAAAGACCGGTACGCCATCATGCGCCTCGCCAATACATTCGGCGGGTTGAACAAAGTGGATCTGGCTATAGAAGGTTACGTCAAAGGCAGCGAATTGCTAAACGACAAATATGTGTTCGCCTACAGCCTCGGGGAGCTCTACCGTAGAAAAGGAGACGGGGCCAAAATGATCGAACAATTTCTCAACAGCCTCGAAGCCAGTCCGGAACGGTTGGAAAATGTGCAAACGATTTTCCAGCGCTATTTGCTGGAAGAGGATTACAAAGAGTTGCAACGCCAGCTTTACGCCCGGGCTCAGGAAAACGAACAGGCCATCCAGTATCCCGAACTCCTGGCCTGGCTTTTTGTCCAGCAAAAAGACTACAGCAATGCGCTTCGCCAGCTTCGGGCCCTCGACCGCCGGTTGAAAGAGAACGGCGCCCGGATCTTCCAAATGGCCCAGATCGCCGCCAACGATGGCGACTACGACCCCGCCATTGAAGCCTTCGACTATATCGTTACCCAAAAAGGAACGGAATCCCCTTTTTATCTGGACGCCAAACTGTCTTCTCTCCGCTACCGCCGGATCAAACTCGTCGAAGGATATTCCTATACCCCAAACGACCTCCGGCTGCTGGAACAGGAATACGTCTCCTTTCTGACCCAGGTAGGGTATAACCGGAATACCGCCCCATTGATCATGGAGCTGGCGGAACTGGAAGCCTATTACCTCAACGATCAGGAAAAAGCCATCTCCCTGCTCAAGGATATGATCGACTACCCCGGGCTCAACCCCCGTAAGCAGGCGGAAGCCAAACTCATCCTGGGCGATCTGTACCTGATTCGGGAGGAAGTTTGGGAAGCTACCTTGTTGTACTCTCAGGTGGATAAGGCGTTTAAAGACGACCAACTCGGCAATGATGCGCGTTTTCGCAACGCCCGGCTGGCTTATTACTCCGGAGATTTTCCCTGGGCTCAGGCTCAATTTGACGTACTCAAAGCCTCCACCTCCAAACTGATTTCCAACGACGCCCTGGATCTATCCGTGTTTATTACCGACAACCTCGGTTTGGACTCGATCGATACGCCGCTTAAACTCTATTCCGAGGCCGATCTGCTGGTGTTCCAGAACCGGTTTGGAGATGCATTCCTGAAACTGGATTCGCTCCTTGCGGCTTTCCCCCAGCATGCCTTGGAAGACGATGTGGCCTACCTGCAGGCGCAGGTTTACCTCAAGCAGCGGAAATATCAGGAAGCGGCGAAAGCCTATGAAACGATTATCGAAAAATTCAGCGATGGGATTCGGGCTGACAATTCGATCTTTGCGCTGGCCGGGCTCTATGAAAAATTCCTTAACGACCGGGAAAAGGCCAAAGCCCTGTACGAAAAGCTGTTTATCGATTACTCCGGAAGCACCTTTGCCGTAGAGGCAAGAAAAAGATACCGAATCCTGCGGGGCGACAAAGTACAGTGAGCCCCGCAGGATTACTTCAGGCGTCTTTCGTCGGAAACCGTCAATTTATGACGACCCCTTGCGCGGCGGCGGGCCAAAACTTTACGTCCATTTTTGCTGCTCATCCGCGAACGGAAACCGTGCTTGTTTGCACGCTTTCTTCTGGAAGGTTGATACGTCCTCTTCATTATGCCTAGACTTTTGTCGCGCTTCGAAAATCAGTTTTGAAAAAGTCAGGCAAAGGTAGGAGTATTTTATTATTCTGCAAACGGATCTGCCTAAACAAAAAAGAACAATATAGGCTGCGGCTTATACCGTCATGATCTCTTTTTCTTTGACCTCGAGCAGTTGGTCAATTTTAACGGAGAACTTGTTGGTCATTTCCTGGATTTCTTCTTCTTTCCGCTTGCCCATATCTTCCGGATATCCGTCTTTGATGGCTTTTTTAACGTGCTCCATCGCATCCCGGCGGGTGTTGCGGACGCTGACTTTGCCTTCCTCTCCCAGGTGTTTGGCCCGTTTGACGAGATCCCGGCGCCGTTCTTCGGTCAACGGCGGAAAGGAAAGCCGGACCACCTCGCCGTCGTT
Organism: Haliscomenobacter sp.; assembly: GCA_016713275.1. Lineage (GTDB taxonomy): Bacteria > Bacteroidota > Bacteroidia > Chitinophagales > Saprospiraceae > JADJPL01. Next base: position 152,571 of record JADJPL010000001.1, on the reverse strand, counting down.
CATTGGCGTAACGCCAATATTGGCCTCGAAAATGGCTTTTTCGATGTGGGCAAGGGTAGATTTTTCCCACGGTTGGATGACCAGGGTGCGCGCATCCGCTGAGTTGACGCTGGCGACCTGGTTCATGGGGGTCATGGCGCCGTAATACGACACCATCAGCCCGGAAACCAACGCAGGAGAAGCTTTGCCGGTAGAAATTTTAGCCAGTTCATTTTGGAGGTGGGCAAGGGCGCGGTCCATATGTTCGCGCGCATCCTCCAGGTACATGTCGACTTCTTCGTGTGACATAGCGCAATGAGTTTTCAGTTCGTTAATCTTCTCTGGATCCAATATAACGGAAAATAAGGAAAAGCAGCATAACCAGCGCAGATAAAGCGGCAGAAACATACGTCAGCCGCCCATTTCAGGGCGTCCTTAGCGCCTTCGTGTTCCGCCCCTGGGTAATTCCCGACCGGTCGAGCCAACCAAAGCCCTCCGGCTGGCGTCGAACTCCACCGGAAGGGTTATAAAGCTGAATGCAGTGGTCAAGGCAAACGCCGCGATGGTAGCCAGCATAATCTGCGGCATGGTGTTCAGCGTGAGGAAAGCGATCAGCAACAGCCACTGCTGGGCCATCGCAGAAAATTGAACCACCGGAACAAGCCGCGACCGGAGTTGCAGCATGCGGTAGGCGGTAGCATGCTGTACGGCATGCCCGCACTCGTGGGCAGCCACGGCGGCGGCGGCTACGCTTCGCCCGTGGAAAACCTCCGGACTAAGCGCCACCGTGCGCGTCAGCGGGTTGTAGTGATCGCTCAGCATACCCTGGCTTTCGACAATTTGAACGTCGTTGATTCCGTGATCGCGAAGCATGGTTTGAGCAATCTCCCGCCCGCTCAACCCCGAACTGGTCGGAAACTGGCTGTACTTGCCAAACTTGGCCTTAAGCTGTTGGCTAATGGCCAGGCCCACCAATGAAAGCGCTCCCCCCAGAGCCAGATAGCCATAATATTCGATCGTCATAACGAAGCAATTAATTCAAGATTTTACGCTGTACCTAAACTCAACCCGGGCGTGTTAGCGCCGTTCCGTCCCGGGCGCCTTTTACCCGATAATCTCAAACCGGGTATAGGGTTGCAACGCTTTTGGGATAACAATTCCGTCCGGAGTTTGGTTGTTTTCCAGTAAGGCGGCAACGATGCGCGCCAACGCGAGCGCACTGCCGTTGAGGGTATGGGCCAGTTGAATGTCCTTCCCCTCCCGGAAGCGAAGCTTCATCCGGTTGCTCTGAAAGGTTTCGAAGTTGGATACCGAGCTCACTTCCAGCCAACGCTTTTGGGCGGCCGAATACACCTCAAAGTCGAACGTCAGTGCGGAGGTAAAGCCCATATCCCCACCGCAAAGGCGGAGTATCCGGTAGGGAAGCTCCAGTTGATCCAGCAAGCTGCTGACATGCGCCAGCATGCCGTCCAGCGCTTCATAGGAGGTATCCGGGTGTACAAGCTGCACAATTTCTACTTTGTCGAACTGGTGTACGCGGTTGAGTCCGCGGACATGGGCGCCGTAGGAGCCGGCTTCCCGCCGGAAACACGGAGTATACCCGGTGAGTTTCACTGGAAGTTCCGAGGCGTCGAGAATCACATCGCGGTAGATGTTCGTCACAGGCACTTCGGCGGTAGGGATCAGGTAGAGGTTGTCCCGCTCCACGTAGTACATTTGGGCCTCTTTATCCGGGAGTTGCCCTGTAGCTCTGGCGGTTTCTTCATTGACCATGAGGGGCGGCATGATCTCCTCGTAGCCCGCAGCGGATGCTTGATCCAGGAAGAAGCTGATCAGCGCGCGTTCCAGTTTGGCGCCTTTGCCCCGGAAAACCGGGAACCCGCTTCCGGTCAGTTTGACCCCAAGTTCGAGATCGAAGATCTGGTATTTGGAGGCGAGCTCCCAATGCGGAAGCGCATCCGCAGGCAGTTCAGGCAGCGGATGCGGCCAAGCCCGGTAGACCTCGTTATCCTCAGGCGTTTTGCCGTAAGGAACCGACGCATGAGGAAGGTTCGGGATCTGAAAAAGCAAGTCCCGGATATCCGTCTCCGACTCGTCGTACCCTTTTTTGAGTTCGGCGCCAGCCTCCTTGAGCGCAGCCACCTGCGCGCGCAACCCCTCGGCTTCTTCTTTTTTCCCCTGCTTGAACATGGCCCCGATCTCCGCAGACAACCGGTTCTGCTCGGCGAGGGATTTGTCCATTTCCGTTTTCAAAGCCCGGCGGCGAACATCCAGCTGGACGACCTCATCGACCAGGGCCAATTGTTCCGGGCCCCAGTTGCGTTTTTTCAATCCTTCAACGATGCGGTCCTTTTCGTTTCGAATAACTTCGAGTTGCAGCATGATGGCGTTTTTTGGAATGGGTTAGCACCGGGAAATACGCCAGGCAAAACGCGCCTTTTATGGCATAACGGAAAGATCCGGCAAAAAAGACTGCCATTAGCCGCCTGGAATCCCCGGGTTTGGTTAAATTTTTGCAAAGATAGTACGCCCTATTCAAAATATAATGTATTTTTGCCGCCAGTACAACTATTGCCAAGTCGGCTCGTTATATTCTCAGAGAGTGGCATAACGGCTTGAGTTTGTCAAATCCTGCTTTTTTCCATTAGATTTTTTCAGGAATAAGCAATCCGGGTTAATTCCTGCGGAGTAGTCAGTATTCGAATTCATCCGCCTATACTCTGCCCTAAGGTCTCCCCGCAAATCCTTATCACCGCATTTTCAATTCTTTGAATCACGCTTAACCTTTTTTCTCTTAAAGAGATCACCTATGTTGGATATTTTGCAATTGAATGACATGCTCATGCCGGAGCTTAGAGACCTGGCTGAGCAGATCGGGCTAAAGAATTACAAACGACTAAACAAGAAAGAGCTCATCTACAAAATCCTGGATCATCAGGCATTGGTCGCTGAAGGAAAAACCCCTTCTTATTCCGAAGAAGAGGACGACGATCCGGATATCCCCCAAAGCATTGCCAGCCGGGAACAGTTCCGTTCCGATGTGCTTTCCAGATATGAGGAGGAGGACGAGGAAGAGGAGGAAGACATGATTGTATTCCACCAGCCGCCAGCCGCCACGCCCGAGCAATTCAAAAAAGAGGGCGACGAGGAAGGAGACGAAGGAGAAGGAGAAGACGACGACGACGAAGGGGATGAAGCCGCTTCCCGCCGCCGCAGGGCCCGCAAACGGGTAACTACCTCCGAACGGGACCAACCGTTCCAGCCCAAGCCCAAGCCTCGCCAGGAACAACAACGCCACCCTGCACGGCCTGAACAGCGTCCCGCCCAAACGTCTCCAAAACAAGAACCTACCTTTGCAGAAGAAATCCGGGAAGCGAGGGAATTAAGAGAGGAACGCGAACCGAAAGAGTTCAGAGAACTACGCGAACCCAGAGAGTTCAGGGAACAACGCGAACCGAAAGAGGTGAAGGAGCAGCGCGAACCCAGAGAGGTGAAGGAGCAGCGCGAACCCAGAGAATTCAAGGAAGAACGCGAGCAGCGCCGCCATACGCCTCCGCCTGCAGCGGATGAGGCGCCAGTGGACGAATCGGAGAAGTTCGACATCGAACTTGATGGAATTATCGAAGGAGAAGGCATTCTGGAAATGATGCCGGACGGATACGGCTTCCTTCGTTCCGCTGATTACAACTACCTGACTTCCCCTGATGATATTTATGTGTCGCCTTCCCAGATTAAACTTTTCGGAATCCGGACCGGCGATACCGTGAAAGGCGCTATCCGCCCTCCAAAAGAAGGCGAAAAATACTTTGCCCTGCTGCGGGTTTCCAAGATCAACGGCAGAGACCCTCAGGATTTACGGGACCGCGTTCCGTTTGATTACCTTACGCCGCTTTTCCCTACCGAAAAATTCAGACTGATCACTTCCCCTACCGGCCGGGATCTCGGCAACCGGATGATCGACCTGTTCACCCCCATCGGTAAAGGGCAGCGCGGGCTCATCGTCGCTCAACCTAAAACCGGTAAGACCTTCTTGCTTAAAGATCTGGCAAATGCCATTTCCAAAAACCACCCGGAGTGCTACATCATCGTACTGCTCGTGGATGAACGCCCCGAAGAAGTTACCGACTTCAAACGGAGCGTCAACGCGGAAGTGGTAGCCTCCACCTTTGACGAACCCGCTGAAAATCACGTTCGCGTGGCGGGTATCGTCCTGGAAAAAGCCAAGCGCCTGGTGGAAAGCGGCCACGACGTCGTCATTATGCTCGACTCGATTACCCGCCTTGCCCGGGCCTATAACACCGTCGCCCCCGCCAGCGGGAAAGTACTCTCCGGGGGCGTCGAAGCCAATGCCCTCCACAAACCCAAGAAATTCTTCGGCGCCGCCCGGAACATCGAAGGAGGAGGGTCCTTGACTATCCTGGCTACCGCGTTGATCGATACCGGCTCCAAAATGGACGGCGTCATCTTCGAAGAATTTAAAGGAACCGGCAACATGGAACTCCAGCTCGACCGGAACCTCGCCAACAAACGGCTCTTCCCGTCGATCGACCTCACCAAGTCGAGTACCCGCCGCGAAGACTTGCTCCTGGATAAGGACACCCTGCAACGGATGTTCATCCTGCGCAACCACCTGGCCGATATGAAACCCGACGAAGCCATGGAATTCCTCCGGAAACACATGGTTTCCACCGTCAACAACGAAGAATTCCTCGCTTCCATGAATGGGTAAGGCTAGACGTTGGACGTTAGACGTTAGACGTTGGAGGATTTCAACGTCTAGCGTCTAAGGTCTAACGGCTAAGATCTAGTGTCTACCATCTATCGTCTAGCTTCAGACGATTTTGGAGATAGCGTGTACGGCGTACAAGGGGAAAGCGTAATTTAGCCTGCAAATCTTTCGTTTTCCTTCAAATCGAATCTCACCCATGAGCAGGCGTCTTTCCCTCGTTTTTTTCTTTTCGTTTCTGTTCCTTGCTTCTCTTATCGGGCAGCAGCTCACCCACGTGCAGGGGGAATTGCTGGTGCAGTTGAAAAAAGGCGTCGCAGCGGACAGCTGGGTGGAAACCCACACGCTGTTGAAGACCCAATCTACCCGGATAAGGATGGGGCCTTGTCTCTCCGAAGAAGGTAGACGAAAATGCCTTCCTGCGCCAGGTCCGCCAGGACCCCCAGGTGGACCGCCTGGTCAACCACCTGCTCCAACTGCGCTCCCGCCTTCCCAACGATCCCAGCTTCCCTTCCCAATGGCACTTGTTCAACACCGGCCAGTCTGGAGGTACTCCAGGCGTCGATCTGCAAATGGACCTGGCCTGGGATATTTCCACGGGAGGAACCACCCCGGGAAAAGACACCATCGTGATCTGTATTATCGATAACGGCCTGGATACGGCGCATCAGGATATCCAACCCAACCTTTGGGTCAATGCCCGGGAAATTCCAAATAACGGTGTCGATGACGACAACAACGGCTATATCGACGATGTCCATGGATGGAATACCATTCGCGAAAATTCCCAGATCAGCGAAGTGAATACCCATGGCACTCCGGTAACCGGCATTGCCGGGGCCCGCGGAAACAACGGGATCGGAGTCAGCGGCGTGGCCTGGAACGTCAAACTTATGCACGTGGTCGGGGCTATGGCGCTGTATCGGAAGACCGCATTATTCAGGCTTACCTGTATGCCTACCGGCAACGCAAGCGCTACAACGAGAGCGCCGGCAAGGAAGGCGCTTTTGTCGTTGCCACCAACGCTTCCTGGGGCCTGGATCGCGTCAAACCAGTCGAATATCCCATCTGGTGCGCCTTTTACGACAGTCTTGGCCAGGTGGGCATTCTCAATGTCGCCGCCACCGGAAACACGAATATCGACGTCGACAAGGAGGGGGATATGCCCACCTCCTGCGGTAGCGATTTCCTTATTTCGGTCAACAGCCTGGATCACAACGGGGCCAAAGCTCCCGGCGGATACGGGCTTAGTTCGGTAGACCTCGGCGCCTTTGGAGAAGATGTACGCTCTACCATGCCTGGCAATAGTTATGGCTTGGAACAAGGGACCTCCTTTGCCGCGCCTCAGGTCACCGGAGCTATCGCCCTGATGTACGCGGCCAATTGCCCCACGTTGAATGTGCTGGCTGCCCTGGAACCGGACAAAGCCGCTAAATGGGTCAAGGAGCTCCTGTTAAAAGGGGTTTCGCCAAGGCCCAGCCTCCAGGGCATCACCGTGAGTGGGGGCAGCCTGAACGTTTACAACAGCCTGCGCCTGCTGTTGGAGGGTTGCGGCGCCTGCCCTCCTGCTTCCAAAGTAAGCGCTACGGAGATCAAGCAAACCAGCGCCAAAATCAGCTGGCTTCTCAACGACAGCATCGTTGGGATTGATCTGCGCTGGAGAGCGGCAGGTTCAGCTACCTGGAATGTGGTAAGCAATGCCGGTTCCCCGGTTTCCCTGACCAACCTGAGCGCGTGTACGGACTATGAATACCAGCTCCGCGTTCGTTGTTTTTCCGATACCCTGGATTATGGAACCCTTTTTACCTTCCGAACCGATGGGTGCTGTATTCCTCCCACCGGGATCAAAACCCCTTTCATCAGCGACAAGGACGTGCTGGTTGTATGGGATTACGTGACGGCAGCTACCTCCTACGCGATCCGGTACCGGGCAAAGGGGACTGAAAACTGGACCACCGAGGAGGCGTTCAGCAATTCCGGGGGCATGCGCAAGCTGACGGCCTGCACCATGTATGAATACCAGGTCCGTTCTACCTGCCCAGGCGGAACGGTTTCCGATTGGAGCCCTCTGGCTACGCTCCGGACCCGGGGTTGCGGCGCCTGCCTGGAATTAAATTACTGCAAGCCGGTAGGAGTGGATTCTACCGATGCTGCCCAGGAGTGGATTGCCGGGGTCAAAATTCACGATTTCTCCAACTCCAGCGGCCGAAATGGGTATGGCGATTTCACGGGACTGAACGGGCCGACTCTGGCAGTGGGAAATATCTATCCGATTACTCTGACACCAGGGTTCCCTGGTTTTACCTCGCAGGAATATTGGCTGATTTGGATCGACTGGAACCAGGATGGGGTGTTCAGCAGCCAGGAAGTCGTTTTCGATTCCGGCACAGCAAGCCGGGACTCGGTCCTGGGAGTCATCAACATTCCGCCAACCGCCAAATCCGGCCCCACGCGCATGCGCATCGTCATGCGGTTTAAACAACCCGGATCTGCGTGTTCCTTCCCCAACGATTTTTTTGGAGAAATAGAGGATTACTGCGTCACGATCAGCCCGGTAAACGGAATCCAGGAACCCGAACAACAGGCGCAGGCGAGAATCTACCCCAATCCGTTCCAGGGGCAATCGAGGCTGGAAGTTTTTCTTCCGAAAGCAACGCCCTGGCTCGCGCTGGAACTGTTCACGGTTCAAGGCCGGTTAGTGACCCAATGGCGTCGGGAACAATTGGCTTCCGGAACATTTGAAGCCGATCTGGGCCATTCGCTTTGGCCCAGCGGAGTCTATTGGCTCCGACTGCGCACCCCGGAGGGAGTGCAAACGCTGAAGCTGGTGAAACAGGAATAAAAAAAGGGCTGCTTCAAAAGATTGCTTTTGCCCATGGCAGCAAAAAAATAAAATTTCGTGCCGAAGGCAAAGTCTCCTCTTTTGATACAGCCCCTATTGTAGCGCGGGGGAGGCTTGAACTCCCGACCTTGCGATTATGAATCGCACGCTCTGACCAGCTGAGCTACCGCGCCAATTGCCCGAAAGCGGATGCAAATATAGACTTCTTTCTTTTTTGGCGCAAGGGTTGAAGAAAAATCCTTCGGGCATTGCCGCCATAAACCGGTTATGCCTAGAAAAATTTCCGCTCGTCGATAAATAAGCGTTTGGGACCACGGGATTTTTCCTCTTCGGAAAGGCCGAAAACCAGATTCAGTCCGAGGCGAAGGTTGGCCTGATGGGCCTTTTTCCAGCCAACGAGTCCAGGAAGATGATCGGTGGAGGCGACCGCCTGGATTGGCCCAAGCCGAAGGCCGATGTTGGCGCCCACCTGATTGTATTGATTATACCGGGCCACGTAGGAAACCCCCCACTGCATGAACCGGCCAACCCGCATCTGGGCGCCGGCTGCAAACGCCGGGAAAAAGCGGCTTCCCAGCCTTTCCCCGTAAGCCAGCGCATGAAGGTCCCAGGAATCGCTCAGCGCCAGGGAAGCGCTCAGAAAGGTTTGCATTGGCAAAGCAGTACGGTATTGGACAAACGATTGGCGGATATCGTAAATCGCCTCCAGGCTGTCGATCACCCCGCCGGCGACGTTGCTGGTGTCGTCGAGCAGTTGCCGGAAAATATCCAGGCCTTTGAATTCAAAATCGCCGGTCAGGGAAAGGTTGGTGGCGTCCTGCTTCCAGGTAATCCTCCCCAAATCGAGCACGCTGGCCCGAAGCGTCAGCCGGTCGAGAAACAACTCAGCCCCCAGATCCAGGGCAATTCCGTTGTTCTCGGTAAACAACTGGTCAAACGCAAAATCATCGGCATCCACATCCACCGTAAAATCGTCAAAGCCGTTGTACTGCATCTGGGCGGTGGCATTGAACTGAAAATCCGAGCTCAGCGTCAATTGATAAATATCGTCGCTGGTATACAGTTCGAGGTCGCTGCGGGAAGTAGACGCATCTCCGATCCCGCCCAGGAGCTTGACGCGGGCGCCCAACCGGAACGATTCCCGGGGCTGAACCGCAATGCCCAAATGGAACTCCTGGTACCCTCGGGCGAAGAGCTCCGGGCCTATCGAAACCCGTTGTCCGATAAACTGCGCATTGCCTTTCCAGACGAGCTGCGCCAGTTCCTTGGGGTAGTAACCGTATGCATGAAAACGGGCCTGATGCCCGGCGCTGAAGGTCCAGGCGCCCGCCTGAACCGCCAGTCCGAAGGTCTGAACATCGAGGCGCTCTTTGATATAATTCTTGCTTTCCAGCCCGGCGATCAACCCATCCACGTCGAGGGTACGCCCACCGCCAGCATCCTCCCGGATCGCGTCGGACCAGGAAAATCCGCTGTTCCAGAAATGATTATACACCCCCGGCAGGGAAATCACCACGCGATGATCCGGAACGGTAGCCGGGTTGCTCCACATCGCCTGGTAGGCGCCCCGCATAAAATGCGTGGACAAATCGTGCTGGGCCTAAGCCCCAGCGGAACAGAGCCATTAAAAAAAGAAAAACGCATCGAGTTCATAAGCCTTGCATCCACTTTTGGGGAACTAGTATAATAAAAAAATCTACCCACTCACCCACTCACCCACTCACCCACCAACCACTAACCACCAACCACCAACCACCAACCACCAACCACCAACCACCAACCACTACCCCCCAACCTTAACCGTAGCCCTGGCGCCGAGCCTGAAATGAAGCGTTTGGCTGGACTGTATGCGAATATTGCGGCCTTTGTTGGAGTCGGTAGAAAAGAACGCATCTACCCGAAGCTTTTTAGCCTTCAGAACCTGTTGTAAGCGGGCCCCTTCAAAAGGAATAAAAAACGTCGAGGTTTGGGCCTGGCTGGGGAGGAAGGCCGCACCCTGGATCAGCCGCTCGCGTTTGGGCAGCAAAGAATCCAGAACCGCTTGGTTCTCGTCCAGGAAATACGCCTGGGTCGAGATCCAGAGGGATGAAGTTGTCGGCGACCATTTTAAATTCCACTTTCTGCGCATCCTGGAGGTCTGCGAGGTCGATATTGAATACTCTTTCCGCCGCAAACTGGTCGACCTGGCCTTCCAGAGGCAGGTCAATCTCCATTTGGATGCGGTAAAAGCTTTTGTCTGTTACAAATCCCCGGATAGCGGTGTTGCCATCGGGATGGGTGATGGCGTCTACGTCGTAGGCAACGGCAGTGGGGCCGGAGTTCAGCAAGACGTCGATATTGGAATTGGCTTTGGTAAAAACGAACGTGCTCGTTTTCGTTTGGCCCACTTCGTTGAGCGAAGGGTAGGGGAAATCGATCCCGGTTTGGATCACCGGGCTTTCGACCTGGAGTTTTCCTCCTTTGACGGTGAACACGTCGAAGGCATTGACCACGGCCCGGGTGGGAATGCCGAGCGAGTTTTCGAAATGGAACGAAACCCGGGGATCGGCAAACCGGATGTCCCCCTGAATATACTGGGTCTCGAAGAAATCAATACTTACCGTATCCTGTTCTCCTTCGTAAACCAGCTTGCCCAAAAACCCTTCGGCGTAGGAAAAGGCAAGTTGATTAAATTGGACGACGGTATTCTGCAAATTGACTTGCACGTTGCCGGAGGCCAACGCTTTGACCTGAATATGAATGGTATCCCCCTCGGGGCGGAACGAATAGCCTTGAAGCGATGCCGGAGCAGGCGCGTTCGTCGCAGAAGGCCTGGCGCCCGACCCGCTATACGCCGGGATGCTGAAAGGAATCGAAAACGGCTGCCCATCCCGCAGGAGTTCGGGAATCGTAATCAGGACGTTGACCGGCTGCGGGTTTGGATTTTCGGCATAGAAAATAAAATTCCCCGACTTGAGGTCGACCCGGTCGAGGTCGGTTCCGTTGGGCAGGACGAGCGGAATCGGCATCGAATTGCCTAATACCGGGATCAAGGGAGGCAGGGCGGCGCTGATGTTGCCGAAAATTTCCTCGCTGGTCCGGGTGAGTAATTCTCCCTGATAAATAAAGTGTAGCAACCCAGCGGAATCCACGAGAATGAGGGTAGCCAGGTTGTCGAGTTCTTCCAGCACATCCTGAACGGCAATACTCGAATTCACCAGGGGAAAGGCGAACTCCGCCTCATAAGGGGGCGTTTGGATGTCTTCCAGATTGGAAAAGGAATCGCAGGAGATCGCAGACCAACCGAGAATGAATAACAGGAATAGACGGGATTGCATGGCAAAGGATCTGGGTGTTGAAGAATCAAGCGGCGCAGCCGCTCCTAGGGCTAACGTTTCCACAAGCGGTTAAGTATACGCGAAGCAATGCGCGCGTTCATTTTTCCGCTGCTCCATCTGGCGTATTGCCCAAAAATAGCGCATTCCCCCGGGTAAAAAAAACCTGGGGAAGAGAAGATGAAATTCCCCCGCCAGCCTGTTGGGAAAGGCTGCGTTTTTCTATACCTTCCGGAAATGATTCAGGAAGACAAAAGGCATGGGAGAGATTAAAACGGGAACGGTCGATTTGGAGGAATTGCTGAGGCAACTATCCGCGTACATGCTGGAGTTGTTCAACCGGACGCCGGATGCCCGGTTGGTTTTTCACAACTATGAACTGGCCGAACGCATGGCTGCTACGGTGCGGGAAATCGCCGGGGCGGATGGAATCGATCCGGAAACAGCCCGCCTGGCCGAGTTGGCGGCCTGGTTCGTTCCGGCAGGATTTGCCCTGGATTACCGCGCCCCCCTTCAAGCGTCTCTTAAAGAAGTGCGCGCTTTTCTTCATGCGCGCCCGTGTGAAGAAGACCGGCGCGTCCGCCTGGTCCAATGCCTCCAAACCCTGCTTAGCCGGCACACTCCCGCTTCTGCGGAGGAGCGCCTGGTGAGCGATGCCTATCTGATTGAGGGATTGCTTCGGGAGGGCGCCCAGCGGCTGGCTTTTTTGAAACTGGAATGGGAATTCCTCGAACAACAATTCCTGGATAAACGGCCCTGGCTGGAAGTTCAATTAGAGCGCCTTTTGCACACGCAGTTATACCACAAACACGCCAAGCGCCGTTATCAGCCGCTGCTATCGGCGCTGGTTCTTTCTTTGCAGCAGGGATTGGAAAAAGAGCGCCGTAAAGAAACGGAAATAACCCAGCCGCAAGGCCGGTTCAACTACCTGGAGCCCGACAGCCCTGTTCGCGCCGCCCAAACCTTCTTTCGCGCCAACTACCGCAACCACATCAACCTGAGCGCTATAGCCGATAACAAAGCCAATATCATGATCAGCGTCAACTCCATCATGATCAGCGTGCTCATCACCTTTCTTTCCTACCGGAATATCGCCGAAGTAAAACCCGTCGTGGTGCTGCCGGTAGTCATTTTTCTCGTCACCGGTCTGACGTCGCTGATTTTTGCCGTGCTGTCGGCCAGACCCAAGGTGACTTCTTTGAACCGCGGACAAAAAGATCCCAAAGAAGCAAGAAAGAACCTGGTCTTTTTCGGAAATTTCATCAGCCTGGACCTGGAAGCTTACGAAGAAGGGATGGACGACCTGTTCCGAAATACGGAATTGCTCTATGGAAATATGACCCGGGACCTGTATCACCTGGGAAAGGTGTTGGATAAAAAATACCGTTACCTGACGATTTCCTACAATTTATTCATGGTGGGGTTTGTAGCTACCGTGCTTACGTTCCTGGCCGTGTTGTTCATTTAAATGCCTTTCAACTATGGTAAACCTGTTTGCCACCGACCGGCTCCGGTCTTTGTACCCCAAAGTGCGCGCTTTTCTGGAAGAAGAGATCATCCCTTTTGAAGAGGAATGGCTGAATATACCCTTTAAGGAGGTGGAACCCGTTTTGCGCTCCAAAAGAGAGAACGTAAAAGCTATGGGCGCCTGGAATCCGTATCACGCCGAAGCGCACGGTGGCGCAGGGCTCAACCTGATGGAGGTGGCCCAGCTAGGCGAACTATTGGGCCGGACCCCTTTTGGTCATTTCACCTTTAACTGCCAGGCGCCGGATGCCGGAAATATCGAACTGCTGCTCCAGCATGCCAGCCCGGAGATCCGGGAAAAATACCTTCATCCCCTGCTGGATGGAACGATCCGCTCTTGCTTTTCGATGACGGAACCAGGGTTTGCCGGGTCCAACCCCTTGCTTTTAGGAACAACGGCCGTGCGGGACGGCGACCATTTTGTGATCAATGGGCATAAATGGTTTACCACCTCTGCGGATGGGGCCGCGTTTGCCATTGTGATGGCGGTGACCAACCCCGAGGCCGAGAACGCTTACCTCAAGGCCAGTATGATCATCGTTCCTACCGACACGCCGGGTTTTGAACTGGTCCGCAATATCCCCGTCATGGGGCACGCCGGAGAAGGATGGCACAGCCATGGAGAGATCCGGTATACCGACGTCCGGGTGCCCGTCAGTAACCTCCTGGGCCCCGAAGGCTCGGGATTTGTTCTTGCCCAGGAGCGGCTTGGCCCCGGCCGGATCCACCACTGCATGCGGTGGATCGGCGTCTGCGAACGCGCGTTTGACCTCATGTGCCGGAGGGCGGCAACGCGCGAAATAGCTCCCGGTAAAGTGCTTGGGCAGATGCAGATGATCCAGTCTTTTATTGCAGAAAGCAGGGCGGAGATCGACGCCGCCAGGTACATGGTACTCCATACCGCGTTGAAAATTCAGGAAGAAGGGCAGCGTGCCGCTTCCGCCGAGATCTCCACAATCAAATTTTTTGCCGCCAATGTGTTGCAGCGCGTGATCGACCGGGCGGTCCAGGTGCACGGCGCTCTCGGCGTCACCGACGATACGCTGTTGTCTTATTATTACCGGGAGGAACGCGGCGCCAGGATCTACGACGGGCCGGACGAAGCGCATAAGGCTTCTTTGGCCAGGAAAATTCTGAAAAACTACGGAATTAGACGTTAGCTGTTAGACGTTGGACGTTGGACGAATCCGTCTAACCTCTAGCAGCCAGCGTCCACTTAACCTTGTATTATGGACGAAGCGAAAAATATCCGGCCGGGAGAGGAACTGCCCGTTGATTCCCTGGAAAGGTACCTGGAGGCAGCCCTGCCGGGGTTTCAATCCATTCTTGCTATACGGCAGTTTCCCGGTGGGTTTTCGAACCTGACCTACCTGATCGAAACCAACCTCGGCGCGCTGGTTCTGCGCCGCCCGCCATTCGGAACCGAGGTAAAGACCGCCCACGACATGGGGCGCGAGTTCCGGGTATTATCGAGCCTGAAGCCGGTGTACGGCAAAGTGCCCAAGCCCTTGTTATTCTGCGACGATCCGGGGGTGCTTGGAGCGTCTTTTTACCTGATGGAGCAGGTAGAGGGTCTGATCCTCAGGAACCGCCCCCCGAAAGATCAGGACCTTAGCCCACTGGTGATGAAGGGGCTTTCGGAAGCGTTTATCGATCATCTGGCCGATCTGCACCGCCTGGACATCGATGCTGCCGGTCTTGGCGCCTTGGGCAAACCCGAAGGATATATTGCCCGGCAGGTGGACGGATGGATAGAACGGTATTACCGGGCAGAAACCGAACCAATCGAGGCCATGAACCTCCTGGCGGATTGGTTGCGCGCAAACCGGGTTCCCGACGAAACCCCGACTTTGCTCCACAACGATTACAAATACGACAACCTCGTGCTCGACCCCGAAAACCCAACCCGCATCCGGGCTGTGCTGGACTGGGAAATGTGCACGATTGGCGATCCCCGGATGGACCTGGGCCTCTCTCTGGCCTATTGGATCGAGCCGCAAGAGGTCAACCCGCTTGCCGCCTCGATCGGCAACCTGACCTGGTTGCCAGGGAACCTGAACCGGAAGGGTTTGCTCGAACGATATGCCGCCCAAAAAGGCGGCATCGGACTTGAGCATATGCTGTTTTTCTATGTGTTCGGGTTGTTTAAAATCGGCGGGATCGTACAGCAGATCTATTACCGCTATCAACAAGGCTATACCAAAGACCCCCGCTTTGCCCCGTTGATCGAAGCGGTGCGCTGGTTTGGAGCTCGTGGCCGCAAAGCGCTGGATCAGGGAGGAGTATAAGGAGCATAAGATAAGTTTTTTTGTATCCGCGCTCTTTTCTTTCTTTGTAGGAAAGAACACCTACTCTAAGTTATGGCAAAGGCATTGTGGTTGTCCCTGGCATTGGGCCTGGGGGCTTTTCATTGTTTGAATGGGCAAACACCGGATACGCTTTACGCAAGGCGGGCGCACGGACCAATCCGGATCGACGGACTTATGGATGAGTCCGATTGGGGGCAAGCCAAAGGGGTGACCAACTTTTTTGAGCAATTTCCGCTCGACTCCTGCCTGGCCGTGGGGCAAACCGTGGTCCGCATGATGTTTGACGACGACTACATCTACGTGGGCGCCGTTATGTACAACCTTCCCGACGATCGAAATTATGTGACGCCCTCCCTGCGCCGGGACTTTCGGGGGGAAGCCAACGACGCCATCGTCATCGTTTTTGACCCGTTTCAAGACAACACCAATGCGTTTCAATTCGGCGTCAACCCTTTGGCATCCAGCGGGAAGGCCTGGTGGCCAACGGAGGAAACGAAAGTTCCGACCTCGACCTGAGCTGGGACAACCGATGGTTTTCGTCGGGCCGAATGTACAACGGCTACTGGCTGGGAGAGTTCGCTATTCCACTCAAAAGCCTCCGCTACAAGGAAGGGAGCGCTTTGTGGAATCTGAAGATGTACCGGATCGACAGCGAATACGGCGAACGGTCCGTATGGCCCCAAACGCCCCGGCAGTTTCCAATCATGAACCTGGCCTACATGAATAAGCTGGCCTGGGAGGAGCCCCTGCCCAAGCAGGGAGGGAATATGGTTGCGATTCCCTACTTTTCGGCCAATTACAGCGAGGACCACCTCGACGGGCAGGGCATCGGGCGGGGCGCATCCATCGGGGGAGACGCAAAGGTCGGCCTTGGACCTTCGCTGAACCTCGACCTTACCGTGAACCCTGATTTCTCTCAGGTGGAAGTCGACCAGCAGGTCACCAACCTGGACCGGTTTGAGATCTTCTTCCCTGAGCGCCGGCAGTTTTTTCTGGAAAACGCCGACCTGTTCAGCAACTTCGGCTCCCAGCGGCTGAGGCCTTTTTTCTCCCGACGTATTGGCGTTGCCCGCGATGAAGCAACCGGCCAAAATGTTCAGAACCCGATTTATTTCGGCGCGCGTCTGAGCGGCAAAATGAGCGACGACACCCGCGTGGGGCTACTCAGCATGCAAACCGCCAAAGACGCCTCCATCGGCCGCCCTTCCGTCAACTACACGGTGGCCGCCCTCCAGCAAAAAGTCTTTAACCGGTCTAACATCGGATTGATCGCGATTAACAAGCAACCCATTCCAGATCAAGCTATCCAGGATACCCTCGGGGCCTTCGATTTTAACCGGGTGCTGGGGGTAGATTACAACCTGGCTTCCAGGGACAGCCGGTGGACGGGGAAAACGTTTTTTCATCACTCCTTTCAACCCGATCAGCCGGCAAACGCCTTTGCCGCAGGGACACAGATGGGATATGGCTCTTTGCGTTGGGACCTTTATCTGACCGCTGAATGGATCGGTGAAAACTACAACCCGGAAGTGGGGTTTGCGCGACGGACCGGGTACCGGCGAATCGCTTCCTCCGATTGGTACAGCTTCTACCCCAAAAAAGGCATCATTAATCGCCATGGCCCCGGAATTGATTTTGACATCCTGGGCAACCCAACGGATGGAATTACCGATTGGGACGTGAATTTCATGTACCGGATTGCATTCCAGAATACGGCCAATTTCAATATGCGGCTTCGAAAGGAATATGTTTTCCTTACGTTCTCGTTTGACCCCACCAACACGGATGGGGTGGAGCTTCCGGAGGGATCTGATTACCAGCAAAACCTGCTGATCGCTTCCTACACATCCAACCTGCGAAAAAAACTCAGTGTAGAGCTGGAAACCCGTCTGGGGGACTACTACAACGGCAAACGCGCCAATCTCGCCGGGGAGTTGAATTACCGCATTCAACCCTACGGCTCGATTTCCCTTGCCGTGAGTTATAACCAGATCCGGATGCCGGAACCGTATTCCGACGCCGACCTTTTGCTCATCGGGCCCCGCATTGACCTGACCTTTTCCAGTAAACTATTTTGGACCACTTTTATCCAGTATAACAACCAGATCGACAACATGAACGTCAACTCGCGTTTCCAATGGCGGTTTGCCCCTGTTTCTGATCTGTTTGTCGTCTATACCGACAACTATTTCCCCGATGGGTTGGTCAACAAAAACCGGGCCCTCGTCCTCAAAATGACGTACTGGCTCAATCTGTAGGAAAAAGAAAAGCCCCCCGGAATCCGGAAGGCTTTTTTATCAAGCATTGCGTAAAAGTTGCCGAGTATACCGGATCACGCGGTTTGACGAACCCGCTCCGTCTGGTGCATTTCCTTTTCGTTGAGGGCTTCAAACTGATAGCCCAAGGCCGTAAAATGTTCCAGAACACGTGGCAGCGCATACTTCAGGCGGTCGATCGCTTTCAGGCTATCGTGGAAAACGATAATGGACCCTGGCTCGGCGTTCTGAAGCACGTTTTGAAGGCATTGCTCCGGAGTGATCCGGGCGTCAAAGTCGCCGCTGAGCACATCCCACATAATAATCCGGTAATGCCGTTGCAGGAATTGCGCCTGCTTGGGCTTCAACCTCCCGTATGGAGGGCGGAACAGCACGGAATTCGTCAGCGAAGCGCCATGGCGGACGTTGTGGAAAAAGGGAATGTTCTCCGTAATCCACCCGTTCAAGTGATTGAACGTGTGGTTGCCGATGGAGTGGCCGCCGTCTTTCACTTTTCGAAAAACATCCGGATGCTTCCGGATATTATCCCCGACGCAGAAGAAGGTAGCTTTGGCCCGGTATGCCGCCAATTGGTTAAGCACCCAAGGCGTCACTTCCGGAATAGGCCCGTCGTCGAACGTAAGAAAAAGCCGTTTTTCTGCAACGGGAACTTTCCAGGTGAAATTCGGAAACATATTCCGAATGAATTGGGGTGTCTTGGTGAGATACATACTGTTTTTTTTAATGTTCATGGATATAAAAAAGTCATGGTCTTCTACATAGACGTACAGGGGCACAACCTCTGCTCTACGCAGAAGGCGTACGAAGGCATTATCCGGTAATTGGGCAAGGGCGCCGGGCTTTTCTTCAGGTAAGGCTGTTGCCGGTCAAATAAGAACAGGCTCGAGACAAACCGGAACGCATATCTATGAAAATATGCGATCTGAAAAACGCACAGGTGTTTTGTTATTCAGGCTAGAATCTATTGCCTAAACGCCTGGGACAGCGATTTTGCTGCCAAAAACCCTTGTTTTTTTTATTTTTTCAAAAAAAAATTAGTATTAGGCCGTTTTTTTGTGTTTAAAAGAAGTGGTTCCGGGTAAAAAAGGAGAATTTTGCCCCCGAAAACGCTTTAACCCGGCAATAAAACACTGCGATGGAGATGAAAACCGTACGCGTCCGATTTGCGCCTAGCCCGACAGGCGCGCTGCATATTGGCGGTATGCGCACCGCCTTGTACAACTATCTTTTTGCCCGCAAAACGGGGGGACGTTTATTCTCCGTATTGAAGATACCGACCAGCTTCGATACGTCCCCGGCGCGGAATCGTATATTCTGGAATCGCTGGAATGGGCAGGACTGCTGCCGGATGAAGGCCCGGGTTCTGGCGGCGGCGCTTACGGCCCTTACCGGCAATCGGAACGCAAGGATATTTATCAACGCTATGCCCAGGAACTGCTCCGGTCCGGATATGCGTACTACGCTTTTGACACGCCGGAAATGCTGGAAGCGTGCAGGCAGGAAGCGCAGGAAAAAGGCGAGCCCGCATTTAAATACGATAGCCGGACGCGGCTGAAAATGTCCAACAGCCTTACGCTGGCAGAGGCAGAAGTTCAAGCGCGCATCGAACGCGGCGATCCCTGGGCAATCCGGCTAAAAGTCCCCTCCGATGAAATCATCGAAGTCGAAGATCTGGTTCGCGGGGCCGTCCATTTCCAAAGCAACGAACTGGACGATAAGGTCATCCTGAAGTCGGACGGAATGCCGACCTACCACCTGGCAAATATCGTGGACGACCACCTGATGGAGATCACCCACGTGATCCGGGGCGAAGAGTGGCTGCCCAGCACCGCCCACCACGTGCTGTTATACCGGGCGTTTGGCTGGGAGATGCCCCTGTTCGCCCATTTGCCACTGATTCTGAAACCCAGCGGACAAGGAAAACTCAGCAAGCGCGATGGCGTCCAATTGGGCATTCCCGTCTTCCCCTTGTCCTGGAAGGGGGATACTCCGGAAGACTCGTTCACCGGTTTCCGGGAAGCGGGATTTCTTCCGAGTGCGGTCATCAACTTTTTAGCCTTATTGGGATGGAACCCCGGGACTGATCAGGAACTATTCACCCTGGATGAATTGGTCGAAGCGTTTTCCATCGAAAAAATCGGAAAGAGCGGTTCCCGCTTCGATTACGACAAAGCCAAGTGGTTCAACCAACAATACCTCATGGCCGCATCCGATGAAACCCTCGCGGGCCTGGTGCGGCCTCTGATTGAAGCGCAGGGGTACTATCCCCAGGAATCGTTCCTTCAGGCCTTTTGTGGAATGATGAAAGAACGGGTGGTCGTTTTATCCGATTTCTGGGATACGGGGCGTTACTTTTTTGAGGACCTGGTCGTCTTTGATGAAAAGACGATCGCAAAAAATGGAACCCAGGAAACAAAACGATCTTTGAGGGGCTGATATCCCGGCTCGAAACATTGGAATCGTTCGACCCGGAAAACGTCCATCAGGCCCTGGAAACGTATATGCAGGAACAAAACCTCAAACCAGGTGATGTTTTTCCCATCCTTCGGATCGCGTTGATTGGGACCATGAAAGGCCCTGGCGTAGCGGAAATGCTTTCCTTGTTTGGGCCGGCGGAACTCCGGCGCAGGCTTGAGCGGGCATTTGGCCTGTTCGACGCCCTGGTTTCCCAATAGATCCGTTAACAAAAAACGCCTATGCCTTCGAAAAAGAACAGTAAAAAAGACAGGATTCCTAAGGAATTCGAGGGGTTGGAAATGAAAATCAACGAATTGGGAGAAATTCAATCCAGTTTCCATTTGGACCAAATCAACCAGTTTTTAAACGCGCATTTGAACGACAGGAAATTGAACCCGGAAAAGGACGCTCAAAGCGAAGGCGAAGAAGAATAAAAGGCTGTTTTTCAGGCTAATTTTGATCCCGTCGTATTTGGAATCAAAAAAATGCATAATTTGAACCGGATTATTTAGTCCTATTTTCCCAAAAACAAAAAAATTCCATGGCTAAACGGCATGTACAAAGGGCGTTTCAAGCCCTGACGTTTCACGACATTTCCCTTTTCCCTTCCTGGCGGGTATTAACAAACCGCTCCAAGTTAACAGAAGCATAATTTTAAGGATTTCTACTATGAAAAAACTATGCAGCCAAATGGGCTGGTGGCTGTTGTTCGCATCCATCGGCATTTCATTATCTGCCTGGACTTCCGACACCCCTTCTTACGCCGGACAGTCTGGAGCGGCTGGACTTGCTATTGAGGACACCACGGTGGTGTCTTGTGAAAAAGCGGATTCTTCCTATGGGTTTTGGATCAGTACCCTGCAACTACAGATCCTGTCCAACTATCCCGGAAGCGTCATTGCCGTTTCGCCTACGCCTCCGCTGAGTTACGTCTTCTCCGGGAATTGCTCCGATACCCTGGTCTTCGACTTCCAGATTACGCCCCCTTCCGGCCCGGATACCACCGAAACCTACGTGTTCATCGTTCGCGACACCGTTGCGCCCAAAATCAAGCCTTCGCTTCCGGATAGCTTCGCCCTGGGATGCCAGGATCCCATTCCCGACAGCACCAGCGTAACCATTACCGACAACTGTGCTCTGGACACGGTGATTTATCAGGAAGCGGTCGAAGGCAGTGGCAACTGCCCGTTTTCCTTCAAAATCATCCGCACCTGGGACGCCTATGATGTCTGCGGAAATACCACTTCCTACCGGCAGGTCATAACGGTTAGCGATGAAACCGCCCCTGCTTTTGCCAACTTCCCTGCCGATATTACGATCGATTGCTCCATAGCGCCCACCCCCGAAAATACAGGCCCCCCCGAAGTGACCGATCTTTGCGACACCGATCCTAAGGTGTCGTATTTCGACCAGGAGTTTCCTACCCTGCCCGGGTGCGGCAACGATTATACCATACGCCGGACCTGGGTGGCCGAAGACACCTGCAACAACGTCAATTTTCGCCCCCAAACGATACGCATCCGCGACATGAAGGCGCCTACCTTCACCGCCCCCCGGGATACCGTGCTGAGCTGCACCGATGGGGACGATCCCAGCGTGGCGGGCGTTCCCACGAACGTGGTGGACAATTGCGCCCAGCTGGACGAAGACAATGTGCGGTACGAAGACGTTCTGATCTCCTCTCCTTGCCCAAACACGTATACCGTTCACCGAACCTGGTATGTGGCCGACGATTGCGGAAATACCGACTCCGTGCTCCAGGTCGTTCAGGTACTCGACGACCAGCCTCCGGTATTTAGCCGTCTGGCACGAGATCTGACGATTCAGTGCACGGAAGGGCTGGACCCGGAAACGCTTTTCTGGGAATGGGCGAACCGCTTTGGCGATGCTTTGGCAAGCGATAACTGCGGCGGAGGCGTCCGGTGGATAGCCCAAAATGCAGGAACTTCAGACACGCTCTCGTTTCCGGCCCTTCAGTGCCTACAGGAAGACCAGGTGATTCTGGAGCGGCGGGTCGATTTTATTGCCGAAGATGCTTGCGGACTGAAAGACACGACCACCGCTGTGTTCCGGGTCGTGGATCTGGCGCCGCCCAGTCTGGTGGATTGCCCGAAAGACACCGCCGTCGCGACCAGTCCTGGGATATGCTCCGCTAATTTCCCATTGCCCAATCCCCAGATCGAGGATGAATGCTACTTTTCCACTACGGCATTTGCTCAAACCAGGGAGCGAAGCCCTGGTCTCGTCCGATCCTTCCAAGGAGCCCGGAGAGACCAAGGTAGCGCCGCTCCGTTTTGCGTTTAACTTGCCCTCCGCCGCCTGGAGAAATGCGGCCGGCCCAGCTACTTTGGACATCCGCTTGTTTTCGGTTGACGGCGAGGCAGAAGGGGAGTATTTCCTGATTTTGGGCGAAGATGGCCAATTCCTGGGCCGCAGCGCCCTTACCCCGGCCCAGTGCGGCAATTCAGATACCACGCTTTCCGTTTCGGCTGCCCAACTGGACCAATGGGGCGCCGACGGAGTGATTGAACTATGGGCTATCCCCAACCTGGGCGCAGAACAGCCCGGCCGCTTCGCCGTGAATCCCATCTGCAGCGGAGGCCGTGTGGAAGCCCAGCTCGCTTTTGATCTCAAAGACCTGGCAGGCATTAGCCTGGCCTACCGGCTTAACCAGGGACCGCCGGTCGCTTTTTCTCCTTCCCTGGCGCCCTCCGTTGAGCTTCCCCTGGGCCGAAATGAAATCCAATACCTGCTTACCGATTGCGGGGAAATACCGATAGCTGTTCCTTCGTCGTTGTCGAAGACAGAGAGGCCCCCCAGTTGATCTGCCCTTCCGATACCCTGGTAGTGCTTCCCGCAGAAGCCTGTACCATTGAACTGGAACTTCCCCTGCCGCTGGGGGCTACCGATAATTGCACGGTGCTGGGATCTTACCAGAAGCGCCTCCCGGCGGATACGTCTTCCGCGCTTCTGACGTTTAACTACGACCCCAACCTGAACAGCTACCTTGCCAACGGCAAGATGTTTGCCTTCGACGGGCTAGGCGCCAACGCCACCGACAGTGCGACCCTGATCATCCGCTACAAGGGGGATTTTTCCACCCCCAACGCGTTTCTGGAAATTCTTGGAGAAGGCGGCGCTCTTCTGGGCGCAACACCGGTAGGCGGGGCTTCCTGCAACCAGGAAGGCGTGCTGACGCTGCTCCTCCCGCCTTCTTTGGTAAACTCCTGGGCAAGCGACGGACAGATCCTGATCGCCGTCAATCCGTTTAACATTGCCACCCCATCGGGCCAGGCCAATGAAGGCATCAATCCCTGCCAGCCCGGAACCGTAACGTCAAACGGTCAGAACGACGGAAACAGTTATGTTTTTGCCGAGCTGACGTTCCCAACCATCAGCCCGTCCTATTATGCCACCGGCGCCACGCCGCTTCCCCTTACTCCGGTCCGCTTTCCGGAAGTGATTCCCCGCCATACGTTTAATCAGGGGGTGACCGAAGTATTTTACATCATCGCCGACGCTTTGGGCAATACCGATACCTGTAGTTTCCAAATCAATGTAGCGGACCAGCAACCGCCCATTGCCCGCTGCCAGCCTACCACGTTGTTTATTAACCCTGCAGGGCTCGAGAATCCCGTGGTCAGCGCTCAGGAAATCAATGCCGGTAGCGGCGACAATTGCGGGATCGACACCATGATCCTTTCCCCGAATACCTTCAACTGCCTGCAAGCGGGTATGGTCCAGAACGTTACGCTTACCGTGACCGACAAGGCGGGGAATATGGCGCAGTGTTCTACGATCGTCCGGATCGAAAACCTGGAACCGCAACCCGATGCCAGTTCTGAACTCTGTGGCTCGGATACGCTCTTTCTTCGGGCCAACCCGCCGCAAGCGAATGGGGGAATCATTTACACCTACAAATGGACCGGGCCCAACAACTTTGTTTCCAATAAAGAAAACCCGGTCATCCCCAATGTGAATTCCCGCAATGCAGGCTCTTACGTCGTGGAAATAACCGGCCTAACCGGATGCAAAGCAACCGGAGTGGTAGAGGTATCGATTGAGGATTTGCCGCTCACCCCCGATTTGGTCACCCGAAATAATTTCTGCGAGGAAGACGATATCGTCCTCACGTCTTCCTTAGCCCCAAGCGGCGGGTCCGTGACGTATCGCTGGTATCGGGGTGTGCCTCCATCCGGCGTGCTCATCGGGTCTACCATTGTGCCATCGCTCACGCTTCCCGGGCCGCACGGCGAAAGCGCCAATTCCTATTATTTGGTGATCGAAGCCAATGGATGCGCTTCCAGACCGTCATCGCCTGTGGTCGTTCGGGTGAACAAAAAACCCGTGGCGATTCCAAGGGAAGAATCCATTACCGTTTGCGAAGGCGAGTCGGTCATGCTCGGGACGGAGGTTTCCGGAACCGGGATAACCTATGTGTGGACCGGCCCCAACGGATATGCTTCCTCTAGCCAGTTTCCTTCAGCGATAATGAATGCAAGCCCGGTTAATTCCGGCGTTTACAAGCTGATCGTTTCCCGGTTCGGCTGCCCTTCCGCGCCTGCTTTTGTTTCGGTTACGGTATTGCCCAAACCCGCCCGACCGGAAATTTCAAATACGGGGCCCGTATGCGCCGGTACGGAAGTTGCTTTGCAAACGAATGCTTCGGCAACCATTTATACCTGGATAAGCCCTGGTCTTCAGGAGTTCTCCACGTCGGAGAACCGGTTTGTGGTTTCCAATGCCTCGAATGAAATCGAAGGGCCCTGGCGGCTGTATATTACCCGTCAGGGTTGCCGGTCTGATGTCTCACTGCCTACTTCACTCGTAGTCAACGACTTGCCCCGGCCCACCGTTGCTACGTCCCCTGCCGTGATCTGCGAAGGCGCTACGCTTAATCTGAATGCGTCTCCGGACATCCCGAACGCTACCTACCGATGGGCCGGCCCCAACAGTTTCAACGCAGTGGGCGTCAATGCCCGTCTGGACAATGCCCGGGTGCAGAATACGGGGCGCTATACCGTGACGGTGATCACCCAGGAAGGCTGTGCAGGAAGCGCTTTTACGGACGTGGAGATCAAGCGCGGCGTCCGGATTATCGCTGTTACGAACGACGGCCCCGACTGCCTCAACGGCCCTACCGATATCCGGCTGTCCGCTTCGGTTTTTCCGGAAGACGACGGGACGTATGCCTACCGATGGACGGGCCCCAATGGGTATTTGTCTACCAGCAACGTGGGGTTGATTCCCAATGCCACCCAGCTGAATAATGGAAATTACCAGCTGATCGTGACGACCACCCAGGGGTGCCCGTCGAATCCGGCAAGCACGGTGGTCAATGTGAAAGACCCGCCGCGTACTCCAGGCGTACCCCGGATCAACGAAGGCCTTTCTCTGGCGGTTTGTGAAGGAACGCAAGCGATGATCTGTACGGATGCCTATCAAGGTACCGAGGTGCAATACCACTGGATTACCCCAAACGAAGGGATCATCGTCACCAGCACGCCTTGCCTGAGCATTCCGGCAGCTTCCGTCGACGATGCCGGCGCCTATGCCGTTTTTGTAACGGTGGATGGCTGCCGCTCCAAGTCTTCCGGCAATACCAACCTGACCGTTAACCCCACGCCGGTCATTGTCGCGTCGAACAACAGTCCGGTTTGCGCAGGGCTTGCACTCGAACTGAAAGCGACCGTTTTATCCGGGGCAACATACCGGTGGAGCGGGCCCAACTTCACGTCTTCCCTGGCCTTGCCGCTCATCCCTTCTGCCGATTCAGCAGCCCATGCAGGCCTGTACACGGTCATTGCCGAAGTGAACGGCTGCCCTTCGGCGCCGGTTACTACCCAGGTCACCGTGTTACCCGTTCCCCGCCAACCGGCGCTGGAACCAGCGGGGCCCGTGTGCATCAGCGCCCCCAATGCGACGCTCAGTCTCCGCCTCCAGGAAGATAAAGTTACTCCTGGGGCTTCCTATACCTGGTTTGGTCCCAACGGGCAGATTGCAACTACGTCGTCGCCGACCCTATTGCTCGCCAATTTTACCGGATTTTCAAATGGGAGTAACGGGTTCCATGTGCAGGCCAGGTTGGGAAGCTGTACCTCTTCCCTGTCGCCCACCTTGCCGGTAGTGCTCAATACCATCCCGGAAGACCTGGCTTTTGCCGGCAACGACTTTACGGCATGCGACGCCGAGGCCATTTTCCTCCGGGGAGAGGAGCCTACCCTTGGAAGCGGCCGGTGGACGCTCAAGTCCGGCCCTAATCCTTCTCTGGTGCAGATTTCGACGCCAAACAAAGCCATCACCGCCGTCAACGGCCTGGCAGGGCCGAATGAATACGTGTTTACCTGGACGCTCTCCAACGGCGCTTGTGCAGATTATTCCGCCGACGATGTCCGGTTGGTCGTCAACCGGCAAGACACCGCGTTCGCCGGAGACGATATCCTTACTTGTCTCGCTCCACAAATCAGTCTGGCTGCCCGGCCCAGCGCGAACGGGTCCGGTACCTGGTCCCAGAGCGCCGTCCAGGCCCAGTTGGGCGTGCGGGTTCTGGAGCCAGGCAATCCCAACACCCCGGTGGGGGGGATGCAGCCGGGCAACCTGTATTCGTTTACCTGGACTATTGTGGGCGGATGTGGGGTAATTCAGGACGAAGTGTTCGTATTAATTTCCGACCCCAACCCCTATGCTGGCCAGGACCAGTCGGTGTGCACCTTATTTCCCGAAGCCCGGCTGAATGCCGACGAGCCCACCGAGGGCAGCCGCGGGAAATGGCGCGCCCTGGATGCCAACACGCTCATCGACGATCCGCTAAGCCTTCAGCCGTTAGCCTCCAACCTTCAGCCTGGAGAGAACCGGTTTGTTTGGGAGATCGACGAGGGGATTTGCGATGCCCTTTCCAGGGATACCGTAACTATCCGGTTCACCCGGAGCCCGGAAGCGTTGGACGATAATATCCCCGTCGCATTTGGAGAACCTACCCAACTTCCGGTTTTGAAGAACGACGTCTTCACCGGCAAGGTAAAAATCCGCATTCTGGAAAGCCCCACCAAAGGAACCCTGGAGATGCAGGGCGATACCGGGATCGTTTACCGCCCGGGATTCAAATTTGTAGGCACAGACCGGCTGGTGTATGAGCTTTGCAGCGATGGGTGTGCCTGCACTACAGCAGAAGTATTGCTTGGAGTTGGCGGAGAGGCGAACTGCTCAGCACCTTCCGTCATTACGCCTAACAACGACGGTACCAACGACGAGTTTATTGTCCCCTGTCTGTTGGAAGACAACGCGTATCCCAACAGCCAGGTACTGATCTTTAATCGGTGGGGCGACGAAGTTTTTCGCTCCAAAAGGCCTTACCAGAACAACTGGAGCGGAACCTTCAATGGGGAAGAACTGCCGGTAGGGACCTATTTTTACGTAGTAGATTTTGGGGACGGCAGCACTCCCTTGCGCGGATTTATAGTTATTCAGCGGTAACGATTAAAACCCTGATTCATGAGACGTTGGCTTGTTTCAATAGCAATTGCGGGGGGGATGGTCTCCTCGCTTTTCGCCCAGCAAGAGGAGCAGTACACGCAATTTATGCAGTACAAACTGGGACTCAACCCGGCCTATGCCGGAAGTTCAGGAGGCATTTCCATTTCCACGCTGGTCCGGACCCAGTGGATCGGGCTGGATGGGGCGCCGGAGACCCAACTGATCTCTTTTTCCATTCCTGTTTGGAATAATAACCTGGGCATCGGAGCCAATATGCTTCGCCAAACCATTGGGGTAACCTCTAATTACACCCTGGAAACCGCTTATTCCTACCGCATTCGGGCGCCCCGCGGGTTCTTGCACCTGGGGTTACAAGGCTCCGCCCGATTGATTCGGACCGATTTCGGCAAACTCCAGGGCACCCAGCCCATCGACCAGGATGGCGCCATTCCCAATAACCTGCAAAGCAAATTTGTGCCCAACTTCGGGGCAGGGTTGTATTACAACGCAGAAAACTTTTACTTTGGCCTGTCTGTCCCCCGCCTGTTGAATGTGAATATCGACCTGAACGACGACCAGGGAACTATCGCCCGGGAAGTGACCCACGCCTATCTGATGACCGGGTTTATTGCCCGGCTGGGAGACAACCTCGCGCTCCAGCCCCAGGCGTTGTTCAAGTATGTCAAAGGCGCTCCGTTTGACGCGGATCGGCTGGGCGGGTCGAAAGAAAAAGGACTGGGAGAATCCCTGGCCTTTTTGATGGGCATTCAATTGAGCGATAAGCTGTTGTTTGGGATGTCGTACGATACGACGCTTTCCGATCTGAGGAGGTACAACAGCGGCAGCATCGAAGGCGTATTGCGCTTTATGCTGGCGGGCAAATCGGAGGGAGGAATCTATGACAGCCCGCGGTTCTTTTTTTAGAAGCGCTTTGTCCTAATTGAAAACAATACGGAAATGAGGCAGGCAAAAGTGGTTTTTACCGGTTTGTTTCTTCTGGCGCTGGTAGCCGCTGCCGGGCAGAATAAAGGGCGCCGGCTCAACCTGACCGGCAATCAGGCCGTGGTTGAAAACCTCGCCGGAGTGAATTCCAACACCTTTGATTTCTCCCCAACCTTCTATGCCGATGGGCTGGTCTTTGTCAGTTCCCGGTTCAAGGGCGGGCTGGTAGACCCCGGCACCGGCGAGCCGTTTTTTGAACTGTTTTACGCGCCCTTCGACCGCAACGGAGTTCCCCAAAGGCCTCAGCCTTTTTCCATAGAGATCAACTCCGACCTGCATGAAGGCCCGGTGAGCTTTGATCGCGACGAAAACACCCTCTTTTTTACCCGAAGCAATCAGACCCAGGGCGTTAGTAAAGCAGATAAAAGCGGGAAGGTGGTGCTCAAAGTTTATGAAGCGACCCGGGGAATTTACGACTGGGAAAACGTCCGGGAACTGCCTTTCAACCGGGATTCGTTTTCCTGCATGCACCCGGCGCTCAGTCCGGATGGGACCCGGCTTTTCTTCGCTTCCAATATGCCCGGCGGATACGGAGGAATGGACATCTACCTGGTGGAGCGCATCGGCACGACCTGGTCGGATCCCATCAACCTCGGCCCGGAGATCAATACCGGCAAAGAGGAAGCCTTTCCTTTTATGCACGAGAGCGGGACCTTGTTTTTTGCTTCCAATGGCCATCGGGGGTTGGGAGGACTGGATATGTTCTCCATTGATATCGGGGCCCCCGTTTGGGGTAAGCTCACCAATCTGGGAGAACCGCTCAATTCTTCTTCCGACGACTTTGGAATAATCCTGCAGGACGAGGGCCAGAGGGGATACTTTTCTTCCAACCGCAGAGAAGGCATGGGCCGGGATGATATTTATTTGTTCGAAGCGCCAACCGGGCTTCAGGGGATTCGGACGCCCGAGCTGTTCACCCTGAGGGTCAACGTACAAGATGCAGGCAGCAATAGCCCCACTTCCGGGGTTTCGGTCTTCTTGTTTGAGCGGGGCCCTGACGGAGGCATTAAGAATGACTCTGCGTATAATGTGGAACTCACCCCCAGTGCGCAAGGACTGGAACTGAACATGGTGCGCAAACCCCTCGAGTCTCTGGGAGAGCCCGACGCCCTGACCGGCCGCTCCGGAGACGCCATCCTCCAAATGGCGCCTCTGAAAGATTACGTCCTTTTGATTGCCAAAGAAGGCTATAAAACGATGGAGGTCCCCTTTTCTCCCGAATCTGCCGAACCGGGCGCTCCGCTCAACATTTCGCTGGAGCGAAGCAACTGCATCGCCCTCCGGGGAACGGTTGTTTCAGAAGGACCGGGTGTTCCTATTCCTAATGCCCGAATCCTCATCCAGAGCTCCTGCGGAGGAAAAGAGCAGTGGGTTCAATCCAATATCGACGGCGCCTATGAATATTGCCTGGATTTGGGCTGCTCCTATACCTTGATCGGGAAAAAGGAAGGGTATAAAGACTACCAGACCCAACTTTCGCTGGTGAATGTCCGGGGGAGCCGGTCCTTCACCGTGAACCTCAAGCTACAGGAAGGCGCGCCGGCTGGAACGCCGCAGAAGGAATCCACCGCTCCTGCTCCCCCTGCATCCGCCCCCCGAAAGCCGATTACCGAAGGTACCGTTATTGTGCTCGATAATATTTACTACGATTTTAACAAATCGGTGATTCGCTCGGGTCAGGCCCGTGATCTGGAAGCCCTCGCCCGCTTGATGAACCTGTACCCAAGCCTGGAAATCGAACTGGGCGCCCATACCGATTGCCGAGGCTCGGCGGAATACAACCTCAGCTTGTCGAAGGAACGAGCGGAAGCAGCCAAAACCTTCCTCATCAACCGGGGAATCAACGCCAACCGCATCAAAGCCGTCGGATACGGGGAAACGCTTCCACGGAATGGTTGCGTCGATGGAGTCAACTGCTCCGAAAGCGAATACCAGTTCAACCGGAGAACCGAGGTGAAGGTCTTGAAAATCGATGAAGCCGGCGCGTTTAATAAATAGGGGTTGGTGGTTGGTGGTTGGTGGGTAGTGGGTGAGTGTGCGCGAAGCTGGGGCTGTCTCAAAAGACCAATCTTTGCCACCGGCATGAAATTTTATTTTCTTTTTTCAATTCTAATAAAAAATTGCTCTGCAATTTTTTATTAGAATTGAAAAAAGAAAATATTTTTTGGCCGCCAGGGGCGAAGACGGTCTTTTGAGACAGGCCCAAATATAGTTTGAGGTTCCAACCTATTTTGGATACCCGCCCTACCAGGCATTTTAGCCCACTACCGGGTTGCCGCTCTTGTAGCGGCCAAATTTATTTGGCCAGAGTTCCGTTTTTCCATGCTGCCGCCAAATAAATTTGGCGGTTACACCGGTCAGCCCCAAAACGCACTAACCACTAACCACTAACCACCAACCACTATGCCTCTATTCTACGCAGCAGATACGATGAATTTTCTTCGCAAGGTACGCGCCGGCCGGGTCGTCAATGCCTTCAAGGTTTTGTTGTCGTATTATTATAGCCGGATACGGAAACGGCCGGTTATGTGGGGCTTACCGGTATCGATCTCTTTCGAGCCGACCACCGCTTGCAACCTCCGTTGTCCGGAATGCCCCAGCGGGCTGCGCGCTTTCTCCAGGCCAACCGGCAACTTGCGCGAAGATTTTTTTCGCGCCGCTATCGATCAGCTTTACCGGGAATTGGTTTATCTGATCTTTTATTTTCAGGGGGAGCCCTTTATCAATCCCGCTTTTTTGGACATGGTGTCGTATGCCGCAAAGAAAGGCTTGTACACCATTACGTCAACCAACGGGCATTTTCTCAATGAAGCCAACGCGCGCCGAACGGTGGAATCCGGGCTCGACCGGCTCATCATTTCGGTGGATGGCGCCACGCAAGACGTGTACGAGGCGTATCGAATAGGCGGAAAGCTGGACGTCGTGCTTCAGGGGGCCAAAAACGTAGTCGAATGGAAACGAAAACTCAAGTCCTCCAAACCCCATATCGTATTCCAGTTTTTGGTTGTCCGCCCTAACGAAGCGCAAATCCCGGATATTTACCGCCTTGCCCGGGAGATCGGGGTAGATGAAGTCCGCCTCAAAACGGCTCAGGTCTACGATTATGAAAAAGGAAACCCCCTGATTCCGGTTCAGGAACAGTACTCCCGGTACCGGAAGCTTCCCGATGGCACCTTCCGCATCAAAAACAAACTCCTGAACCACTGTTGGAAAATGTGGCATGCCTGCGTCATCACCTGGGACGGGCTCGTCGTTCCCTGTTGTTTCGACAAGGACGCCACCCACCGGCTGGGCGACCTGAAAAACGATCCGTTCCGGACGATCTGGGCCGGCACGCGTTACCAGGAGTTCCGCAGCGCTTTGCTGAAAGGAAGAAATCAGATCGATATCTGTACCAATTGTACGGAAGGGAGCAAAATCTGGGCTTGAAAGGCCTGCCTGCATGCGCTTTTTTGTTTCTACGTATCTATTCCCCTTTTTTGTTTGTTCTTTTTAGAAAAACAGAAACGTTTTTGCCTCAGCTCGCCCCTCTATCCGAAATAACAAGGTGTTTTCCAAAACACCTATTCCCAACACGCCATTTGTTAGTAACTGTGGAAAACATGTGGATGTTTTTTTCGCTTTTTTCTTGACAGATTGAATAAAAGGAGCGACCTTTGTATTTACGTCACTAATAGATTTTGGGGGAGCTTTTTTTTTAAGCTCAACAGGATCGCGTCCTCCCGGCCGCGAAGAGGGAAAGCAGGGCAATATACCTTTAGGTTTGGCTTCGTTTTTAACGAATCTGGAGCAAAAAGCGCCAGGCTGTAAAAGCTTCGCTTCATGCTTCGGAAAGCGCATGTACACCTCCAGTCGGAACATCCGGAGGGTCTTCTATCAAAAGACCTTCCCTGGTTTTTCCGCAGGGTTTCTGCGCGCCTGGATTTTGGAACAACAGAGAGGCTATTAAAAGACATACAAACGCTACGGCTATGACTTACAAGATTATCGTTTCCGGCCATTTGGAGTTCGGCAATGCCAGAAGCTTTGACCGGATGACCCAATCGTACCAGCAGCGCCTGGAAACGTACTACAGGAACGACGTATTTCTGAAGCAGGAAGACATCTTTCCGGCGGGCGCCACGGTGCTGAGCATCCCCAGGCTGACCGTGCAGGCGGGGGATAAAACCTGGCGCAATACGGTCAGCATCCTGGAACTGGTCGTGCAATACGCCGTAGCGGGCAGCATTAGCATGTGGAAACTCGACAACGGGCTGATGCTGGAGCACATGGTGCTGGAGCCCCGTTGCGACAAATTCGCGGTTCAGTCTTTCCTTCTGGGCCGGGAATTGCTCACCGAAGGCAAGCAGGGCGAGGCGAAGGAAGCCCTGAGCCAGGCGATGGAAAAGTTCGAGCGCCACGGATTGGCTTATGAGCGCCGCGGGCATGTCAACTTCCTGTTGAACAACCTGGAGGACGCCATCTACGACTTCTCCAAGAGCATAGACCTCAACCCGAATAATCCGGACGCCTTCGTGGGAAGAGCGCTCGTGCGCATGACCCAACGGCAGTTCGCCACCGCGTTGGAGGATCTGGAAATGGCGTTGAAATCGTCCATTCCCCACCAGCCTATTTACTGGAAAGCCCGCCGCCTCAAAGGGGAATCCCATCTGGAGCGCGAGGAGTACGCGCTGGCCGAGCAGGAACTCCGCCTGTTCTCCAAACGGGTTTTCAAAAAAGACGATCCCAACCTGGGGTGGCGGCGTAAGGCGCTGCATAACTTCGGCCGGGCCTTGTTTGGGCTTTCCAAATTCCAGGAAGCAGCTGACGCCTTCCAGCAGGCGGTCGAGATCGAATCGGGCAAGGACAACCTTTCCCTGGCCGACCGGTTGCACCACCTGGAGCTGGCGCTTCAAAAAACGGGTAAAGAAGAAGCCCGAAAAGACGTGAATACAGCCGCCAGCCTGGGATCGGAGAAAACCACCCGTATGCTGGCATCTGCCGGCAATGTCTAGGGTCCTCTGCGCGTTGTCCGATAAAGCAACGCCCATGCGGTTGACGTCTCTTTTTTCTTTCGGTTTCTTTTTGCTCTCCGGGCTCAGCCTCTTTGGACAGCACCCCGCAGGCGCGCCTCCAAAGGCCGTCAAGCTTTTCGAAAAAGCGGAAGCGGCATTAAAAGCCCAAGACCCCGATCAGGCCATCCGCTTCCTGAAAGACGCCCTGGTTGTCGCTCCGGATTATTACGACGCCTGGGTCGACCTGGGACACCTGCACCGCGAACGGCGGGAATGGGAAGCGACCGTTGCCTGCTACGAAAAGGCGCTCCGCCTGGATTCCCTTTACCGCCCGGCTATTTGGTACCAAACCGCCCTGGCGCTGAGAGAAATGGGGCGCTTTGAAGAAGCCATTCCCAAGCTGGAAACCTACCTGGCCCAAAATCCAAAAAACGAGCGCCAGAAAGCGTTTGCCGTCCAACTGCTGGAACAAACCCGCTTTGCTGCCCAGGCGGTGAAAAACCCCGTGCCCTTTCAGCCTCAGCCGCTCCATTCCTTTATCAATACCCCGCTGCCCGAGTACCTTCCTTCCCTGAGCGCCGATGGCCAGCTCCTGGTATTTACCCGGGTGGTGAACGGCCAGGAGGATTTTTATTTCTCCTTCCGTTCGCCCGAAACGAACGATTGGCAGCCTCCGCAACCCCTGGAAGAGCTCAACACGCCGGTGAACGAAGGGGCGCATTGCCTCTCGGCCGATGGGCGGGTGCTGGTCTTTACCGCCTGCAACCAAAGAGATGGGCTTGGAAGCTGCGACCTGTATATTTCCACATGGAGCAAGGGGGAATGGAGTCCTCCGCGAAACCTCCGCGCTCCGGTCAACAGCCCCGGCTACGAAACCCAACCCACGCTGTCCGCCAACGGGAACACGCTTCTTTTTGCCTCTACCAGGCCCGGCGGGTTTGGCGGCAACGATCTGTGGCAAAGCGACCGCCTCCCCGACGGGCGATGGAGTACGCCCCGCAACCTCGGGCCGGTGATTAACACCGCCGAAGACGATCAGGCGCCTTTCCTTCATCCCGATGGACGCACCCTCTATTTTATGTCGAAAGGCCACCCAGGCATGGGCGGGTTTGATCTGTTCTTTTCCCGGAAGAGTGATGCCGGGGAATGGGAGAAGCCCCAAAACCTGGGCTATCCGATCAACACCCTCGACAACGAAGGCGCGCTGATCGTCAGCGCCGACGGCAAAAAGGCGCTGTTCACCAAAGACCAAAAACAGGCCGAGCCTAAGGGCAGGCCGGTGACAGATATTTACGAGTTTGATCTGTATGCGGAAGCCCGGCCTACCCCCGTCACTTACGTGCGGGGCGTGGTCAAAGACGCGGTAACCAAAACGCCGGTACAGGCTACCGTCCAGATCGCTTCCGTGGAAGGAGGCCTGCGGGAAGATTCGCTTTCCACCTGGGAGGACGGTTCGTTTTTTATTTGCCTGCCCCTGGGGGAGAACTACGCCTTCACGGTAGAGAAAAAAGGGTATTTGTTCTTCTCCGAAAATTACGAACTCCGCGAACAACGGGAAGCGGGCGCCCCCTATGAAGTGGAAATCCTGCTGTACCCGGCGCCCGCGGTAGCTTCTCCTCCGGGAGATCAGACCCCCTCCTCGCCTCCGGTGGTGTTGCGCAATGTCTTTTTCGCCACCGGCTCCGCCGAATTGCGCCCTGCGTCCACCGCAGAGCTCGACCGCCTCTTCCGGCTGCTCGAATCCAACCCCGCCATGCGCATCGAACTCCACGGCCATACCGACGACGTTGGCGCCGAAGCCGACAACCTGGACTTATCCACCCGCAGAGCCAAAGCGGTGTACGACTATCTAATAGAGAAAGGCATTGCGCCCTCTCGCCTGAGCTATCGCGGCTTCGGCGAAAGCATGCCCCTGGCCCCCAACACCACCCCTGAAAACCGCCAGCGCAACCGCCGCACGGAGTTTGTGGTGCGGTAATGTAGATCGGATTTGCAATCCGAT
Organism: Haliscomenobacter sp.; assembly: GCA_016713275.1. Lineage (GTDB taxonomy): Bacteria > Bacteroidota > Bacteroidia > Chitinophagales > Saprospiraceae > JADJPL01. The sequence goes on along the minus strand of JADJPL010000001.1, from coordinate 117,670 downwards.
GCGTTCTCCGGATTTGCAATTGCGTTCTCCGCAATCCGATACGTTCTCCGGATTTGCAATCCGGGCATCCCCAATGCCCCAATGCCATCTTCCCGCTCTTTTTTCGCTCCCCCTCTTGCGCCGTTTTCCAAAAACATTTAGTTTAACCTCATCTTGTTTTCCTGTTTCTACTAAAACTCCTGTTAAACGATGCCCCTATTTGACGAACTCCTGCACCTCCAGCGCCTGGATGGCCTCCTTCGCCGCAAAACGCCCGGCACAGCCCAAGAGGTAGCCACCCGGCTTGGCGTTTCCCGCCGTACCCTTTTCCGGCTTTTTGACGAGTTGCGCTCCTTTGGCGCCGAGGTCGCGTATTGTAAAAAAGGGAAACGGTATTATTACCGCACCCCGCCGGAAGCGCCTTTTCTCCCCCCCGAAGTGAACAAATAATTTTGCTTAAAAAGCAGGGTGCCAAAATTTGGCACGCTTAGTGGCTATGTTTACCCTGTTATGTATGGCAAATTTGTTTCCCGGGAGAATTTCCATACTATAAAATTTTTTATTAAACCTCAATTTTAAGTGTAATGAAAAGTCATAAAGCATTCTTACCTGTATTAGTCTCATTGATTCTACTTTCCTGTGAAAGAGAAAGTTTTGTAAATAATGAAGCCATAAACGAATTCAGGAAGGAGGTTTCTCTGATGTCAGGAGATGAAAGGATTGAATCATTTAGAAAATTATCGGCTTCTCAAAAATCAAAATTATGGAAAGCGAAGTTTGATCAAATACTTTCAACTGAGATAAACTCAGGGCAAAAGAAGCTATTCTTGAACTTAAGGGCGAAATAGAGGATATCTTTTATTTTTCAGAAAGTGTTAATTCCAATATCACAAGCAATAAAAAACTATTGGGTTGGCTTGAAAATTATGGCGATAGGTTTTCAGAGGAGGATGGTAGAAAAATATTTGGAGATTTGTCCGATTTTGTCCCGGATCTTCACTGGAAAAACAAGAATAGTGCTGTGCAGTCATTTCGGGATTTTGTTTTTGAGGACTTGAGAATAGACGGAAAGAAAAGAAGTTCCATAGCTCTCAGAAAAGTTTATGATTGTGATTGCAAATGTACTTGCCGGTGGGGGACGTGGTGTCCAGGCAGTATCGGGGATTGCGTAACAGAGGAAATTGAGTGTGAAGGAAGATTGGGGTGTGGATTATTATGGCTTCAAACATGCAAAGGGTTATGCGGTGTAGAAACTCCTAACCCAGCAGATTGAATATTTCCAAAGAAATCTTTCGCAGCCTTCTTTGGAAATCTGTCCAATGTAGGCTGCGGAAGAGTGTTTTTCATCGAATTTTTCCAATGAAACTAGTCCTTTTTTTCATCTTGTTTTATTTGGCATGTATTGCAACTGTCGGTTTGTTAACTCTGGACGTCAATATTTCCAGAAGTTCAACTATTTTGATTGCTTTAATTTTGTCTTTGCTAACCGGAATTTTTTTTCGAAGGTATTTTAAAGCAATTAATTTAACGAGGCTGTATTTTCTGTCTGGAGGAGCGTTTATTTTCTATGCAATTTCAGGGTTGGTATTTAGTTGGGATCATTTATTTACTGGCCCTATGGCTTGTTTCATTGCCTATTCTCTGGGATTTTGGGCATTCCGAATCAAGCATTGGCCTGCGTGGTCGCCTCTATTTTTAGGTTTGTTCGTTTTCTATGCTTTTTTCTGGTATCCCTACAAAGGGTTTATTTCCCCTTCCTTAACACGGTCAAATGATAGCCAAAGCGTTTTTGCTGACTCGAATATCCGGTTGGAAAATATAGCCGGGCAAAATCAATTGGACTCCCTGAAGAACAAGGTTATTCTTTTTGAAACATGGAATGAACATTGCGGGGCGTGTTTTGCCGCTATGAGGGATCTGCATCCTTTTTTTAAGCATAAAGAACAGGAATACGAAGGCTTCGTGCATGTTTATCTGTACAGCCAAGGTAAAAGGAACAAAAAGGAAGCCAATAATCCTCAAATTATTTTCTCCAACAAGCGCTTTCCCTATGACGACATGAAAATCCTCCTGGATCGGGATGGAAATCTATATCGCGAAAAGCTAGCTGGAGGCTTCCCCATTTTTTGCTGATCGACAGGAATGGAAAACCATTTACCGCTTTAATGGATATCAGTCCAATTACCAACATGCATACCAAAGGTTTTTTTCTATTAGTTTAAAAGATATTTTTAAGAAATCCTGAATTTTTCTATTGCCTTGAAGTTACTTACATGACGCGAAAAGGGGCTGTCGCGCCCCTCACTCCACCCCCTACCTGCTGATTTGCCCCACTACCGCGCAAAACTTCCAAAGCATTTGAAACGCTGAGAAACCTTGCTTCCAAATCTCGCCAGTTATTCAAACGCTCCAGCCAAATAAACTAATTATGAAAAAGCCGTTTTTATCCCTGATTTTCCTGCTTTGTCTTTGCCACGTATCTGCCCAACAGTACATCGCTTTATATGCCGAATCGCCTTTAGTTGGAGACGAATCTAATGTGCCGCCGGAAATGAGAGGGCTCGCCGCCCAAATGAAAACCTATAAGTGGTTGATAATAAAAGGAGACTCCTCTATTTATTTCGACACTACCCTTGACACTGCCCGGACGAATATCGTATTGCCCTACGGCACGTATGGGTATTACACTGATAAGGCCAGGCATGAGACTATGTTGGTTAGGAAATCGTCCCCCACCTTAGACCTTTACAACACGTTTACCACCTTTGATGCGAAGGTAGAATACCGGCTAAAGCGCCTTTGGACGATAAAATTACGGGCAAGGATTTACTCAACTTGACGCCCCGGGTCATATACTCCTCTGTTTTTTTACCCACCTATTTTGAAACGTCCAGCTATCGGAGGTTTCCCGGATACGTGGTGGCGGGGGTGAAAAAGCTGTTTTGAGTTCACGGCGTTGCTTTTCGTCCAGATATGGCAACGGGGAGTGTCCTTTTGTGACGAAAGGGGAGGAAGTAAAAAATAGCTGAACCATTTTTGATCACTAAACACCAACATGCATGCCTTCCAACTTTCTTAAAATCCTCGTTCTGCTAGCGGCCTGGGCGGCCCCTGGTATGCTCCCGGCTCAGGGGCTTGTTTTCCAAACAGGCGATTGGAAAACGATGCTTTCCAAAGCGCGCGCGGAGGACAAGCTCGTGTTCGTAGATGTTTACACCACCTGGTGCGGGCCCTGTAAAGAAATGGACCGCAAGGTTTTCCCCGACCAGGCGGTGGGGGCTTTCTTCAACACTGCGTTCATCAACTACAAGTTGGACGCGGAAAAAGGCGAAGGTCCTGGCATTAGTGATAACTACCATGTAGGCGCGTTCCCTACCTACCTCTTCGTCAATGGCAACGGAGAGCTTATTCACAAGTCGGTAGGACTTTCCCAGGCAGCCGAATTCCTGGCGATCGGGCAAACCGCGCTTCGGCAAAAGGAGGCACACAAACCCTTTTCCTGGTACGAATCGGCTTACCAGGCCGGAAACCGGGATCCCGAATTCGTCCGAACGTACCTGCTCAACGGCGCCCTGGAGGGAAAAAATATGGATCAGGAACTGAATGCCTACCTCGCTGCCCTGAGCGAAGACCAACGATTTACCGACACCACGCTGCTCCTGGCCGGCAATGTGGTATTCGATTGCGAAGGACAGGCCTACGCCTTACTCCTGGAAGCATCAAAAAACCGGGTCTTTTATTTTAAGACGTCTGACCTCACCCGCCGGGCTATTCGTTCCGGTATTCAGAGAGCGCAGAATCATTCGCTTCGAAAAGCAATTAAAAATCAAAACCCGGTTTTACTGGACACGATCCTGGCTTCTGAGTCCAAAGGAAGCCTGTTGTATCAATACCACCACCGAAAAACCTATCTGACCTACTACCGGGAGACTGGCAACCTGGAGGGTTTCTGGGAAATCGCCGAGCCTCTCGCTACCGCGCTGATGGCCAAAGACCCCGCCAAGCTGGCCACCCTGGACACCATCCGGCATCAGGCGATGCTCACCAATCTGCGCGCGATGAAACAAGATACCAATTCGATGCTGTTCCTGGAGGCTAAAGCCCATACCCGCCCGGAAACCTCCAGTGCTGCCTCAGACCTCGCCGAGTATGCCGCCGGCGCAATAAATCTGGGAGCGGAAGGCCAAAAGCTGGAGCAAGCCGCCCGGTGGGCTGCCCGCAGCGCTGAGCTGTTTCCGGAGTATTCGTACACCCTGGGAGTTCATGGCAAAGCGCTTTTGCGCCTTGGGCAAACCGATCGGGCCCGGAAATGCTGCAAAAAGCGATGGAATTAGCGGAAACAGAGAAGGAAGCCGAATCCTGGAGAAAGGAATTAGAGAAAATCCATTAAACATGTTCCAACGGGGCGCGGCGGTGGGGTAGCCCGGGGCTGTCGCGCCCCTCACTCCACCCCCTCTTCTGTTACTTTCAGGATGAAACCTACCTTGAACACGTTTTCGATGGTGATGCGCGGGTCGTGCCGCAAGAGCTTGCGCAGGCGGGAGATGAACACGTCGAAGCTGCGGCCCAGAAAATAGTCTTTTTCCCCATAGATCCGTTCCACGGCGTCGTCGCGGCGAAGGATGCTGTTTTGGTGCAGGCACAGGAGGCGCAAGACTTCGTTTTCTTTCTCGGTGAGCCGCTCCGCCTGCTCGCAGTAGATGAGTTCCTGGCGGGTATAATCAAAGGAGTAATCGCCGATGCGAAACCGGGCTGGGGTTTCATCCTGGGGCTGTGACTGCCTGCGACGCAGGACGACGGCAATCTTGCACAGCAGTTCGTCTTCGTCAAAGGGCTTGGTGATGTAATCCTCCGCCCCCAGGGCGTATCCTTTCAGGACATCTTCCTTCAGCAGGCGGGCGGTGAGAAACAGGAACGGGGTTTGCTTGTTTTCGAGCTGGATTTGCCGGGCCACCTGAAACCCATCCTTTTCGCCGAGCATGACGTCGAGAATGCACAGATCAAATCCCTGGCGTTTGAAATGCTCCACTCCTGTTTCGCCGTTTCGGGCGAGTTTGACCGAATAGCCCTCCGATTCCAGCAGTTCCATGAGCAGAAAGCCCATGCTGAGATCGTCTTCAACCAATAAAATATGCCCCTTGGGTTCTTTCATTTCACCGGAAAGCTAAGGGAAAAACTCGATCCTTTCCGGCGTTCTGCGATGACGGAGATTGCTCCCCGGTGCAGGTCCACGATCTTTTTGACATAGGCCAGGCCGAGCCCAAACCCGGTAAAAGGCATCGAGGACGCTTGGCGCCCGCGTTTGAATTCCTGAAAATACCGGGAAGTTCCTGCTGATCGATGCCAAGACCGTTATCGCGAATGGTGAGCTGGATCTGCTGCGGGGTGGGCGCTTCCAGCGCGATGTGGATCTCGGGCGCGGATTCGCAATACTTCAGGGCATTGTCGATCAGGTTCCGGAACGCGTTGCGGAGGTGGAGTTCGTCGCCTTCCATCTGTGGCAGGGGCCTTTGACTTCCAGCGTCAGGCTGGCCCCTTTTCCTGGATTAGTGGGCTGAGGCCGGCGATGGTATCGCGCAGGAGGGCCTCCAGATCGAGGGGTGGAGTTGGAGGGGGTTTTTATTGAATTCCAGGCCCGCCATTTGCAGGAAGCGCTCGACTTGATGAATCAGCTGGCCGCTTTCCTTGCTGATGATTTGGAGCACCTGATCGTCTTTGAGATCGGGCTTTTTTCGGCCCAGCAACCCGGCGGCAAGCTTGATGTTCGTCAGCGGCGTTTTAAACTCGTGCGCCATGTGGTTGAAAAAATCGATGTTCTGGTCGGCTAATCTTTTTTGTTTGATCAAAAAATAACCGGCGACAAAAAACACCAGGAGGATGACGCTCAGGATCAGGATGGAACTACCGATCATGACGTTCATCCGGCGCAGGATATAGCTCTCTTTGGTTGGAAAGACCAGCTCCAGGCGGCGGGTATCGCCTGCGACCAGAGGATCCAGCTGGCAGGAGTAGGCGGGGATGTTATCCGCGCCGGCGCCTGAAGGATTGGCCACCTGCACCGTATAGGGCAGCCGGATGTCATAAAAAGCCAGGGAGCTATTCAGGTTGCGCCGCAGTTGGGAGTCGCTGAGGATCATGCTCTCCGTAACGTCTTCTGCGCGGCAGCCCCTTGATCGGGGTCGCGGAGCCGGTCCCTGCTGGGCCGCAGCAGGGTTCGTTGGTCGTGGTTTCAACCGCCTGGCAGAGGGCCATGTCTACCCGGTGTTCAAACTGTTCTTCCAGCAATTCCTGGGAGTAGGTCATCCAACGCACCTGGATGGCGATCAAGCCCAACAAAGCCAAGCAGGACGCGGCAATGACGAAATATATCTGCTTCGTTGTCATGCGCTTGAATCATAATTCTACCACAAAGACGGCAAAAAGGCAAGTAGAACGGGCTTTTAACAGGTGCTTAACAAGTGCGTAACAGCCGAAAAAACACCTTCCCGTTGGCCTTTGAAATACCTTTGTATCGTTGCCGACGATCAGCAATGCCGCTTACCCGGCGGATCCGGGTAGAAAGTCAAATCCCTGAATTCCTATGCGTTTTACCCTTCTCATGGCGTTCATGCTCCTGTTTGCAGGCGCCCAGTCACTCCAGGCGCAATCTTGCTGCGCTAAAGGCAAATCGGAAAAAACCGCTTCCACTGCAACCGCTACCCCCTGCGAAAGCATGGCAAAGGCTTCCAGCGGTACCACCCAAGGGCAACCCAAGTGCTGGAAACTGCCGGTTTGGTTCAGTTTATTATCCCGGCTTCCACTGCAAGCAATCCGGCAGCAGGCGCCAAATCGTGCGATCCCGCCAAGTGCGACCCCACGAAATGCGACCCTACCAAATGCGATCCCACCAAGTGCGACATGACCAAATGCGATCCGTCGAAGTGCGAAAAATCGGGATCAGCAAATGCAAAGGCCGGCAAAAAAAGTGCCTCTAAAGCATAGCAAGCCGCCGTTCATACTAATCCAAATTAGAGCAGGATGCTGACGCAGTCAGCATCCTGCTCATGAGAAAAAACCGCCGGATTCCCTGGCGCCGAATGGACACAACCCAAACTCCGCTGCTTCTACTCCCGTCTCACGTCGTCTCCCGTCCACCGTCCATCCGTCCACCGTCCATCCGTCTCCCGTCCACCGTCTACCGTCCCCCTTCCATCCGTCCACCCTCAACCGCCCCTTCGCCTGCGAGTTCGATCATAAAGGACATCTCGTCGACCAGGGCGTCTTCGTTTCCGCTGTAGCCGACGCTTTTGAAACGGATATGGCCGTCGCGGCCGATGATGAATTTGGTGGGGATCCCTTCTACTTTGTATTTTCCGACCACTTCGTTGTCGTTATCCATCAGGACGTTGAAGGTGTATTTGTTCTTGTCGATGAAGGCCTGGGCATTTTTTTCTTTTTCCGTGCCGTTTTCCCAGGTGTCGACAAAGAGGAACACGACGTCTCCGCGATCCTGGTGTGCATTTTGAGCGCGCTGCATACCCGGGAAAGAGGAGATACAGGGGCCGCACCAGGTAGCCCAGAAGTCGACCACGACCACTTTACCCTTCAGCGACTCCAGGGAGACGGTTTCCCCTTTGAGGTTGCGCAGCGTAAAGGTTGGCGCGGGCTCGTCGATCATTTTCTTCTTCGTTTCTTCTTTGATGCGCATCCGGCTTTCTTTTTCCAGCATGCCAAGGTACTTGGCGGCCATTTCTTCCGGGGCATTGGCCATAAAGAGGCGTTTGAACTGGTCTTTCATGGCGGGCGAGGCGTACCCACCGGCGATCAGGTCTTCCAGTTTTTTCTCGGCCATGCCCGCTCCCTTCACCTTTTCCAGATAAACACAGTACCGTTCGTTGGTTTCGGGGTCCTTAAACTGGCGCTGTTCGCAGGCCAGCTGCTGGTATTTCAGCGCTTCTTCTGCCTGACCTTCCTTATAGAGGATCAGCGCATAGGTGTCTCCAAACATGGCGTACCAGGACTCCAGCATTTCGTTCATCCGCTTGGGACTTAGCTCGGGGTATTTTTCCTGTTCGGTTGGGCCTTGCATGACCTGCTTGAGGAGTTGAAGCGATCCCCCGGAGTATTTTTTAGCCAATTCCAGGTTGCCTGCCGGGGCGTCGATGCTTTCTCCGGTTTCCGGGCCAAGCTGTTGTTGCACATCATGGCTCTGTCGATGCGGTTGGTCACGAGAGCCGAGTACTTCTCAAATCCGGCGTAATCCTTGGCGCGCAGGCAGAGGCTGGCAAGCCGGTTGGCCATGCTGGAAAGCGTTTGAGCGGCGCTTTCCTTTTTCGGAAGCGGAAGCTTGGCGAGTTCGTCTACAATCGCTTTTCGCTGATCAAGGGTAGGACTTCCCTCGTAAAAGGGCTTGCTTTTCTCCCCCATACGATCAACCCCTTGGGGTATTTCTTTTTGAGTTTCTCTGTGAGGGCTTTGGCCAGGGTTTCATCTTCCATCGTTTGGGACAAAGCCAGCGCCGAAGCCAGCTCGTCCTCCGTCGCTTTGGGTTTCGCCAAAACCTCCTGAGCATAGGCTTTCAACTGGGCGATAGCCGAAGCATTTTTTGTCCGGACAGCCTGGACGCCAAACATATTCAAAAGAGATTCGTTAGCCGTCAACTCCTTGAAATGTTCGCTAAATATCCGGCTGGATTCGCTGTCGTTGCGCTTGGTCTGAAGGTAATAGCTATGCCTGCTGTAAATAGCGGCCTCGGTGAGCGCATACCCGGCTACCGGCGTTTTCCGGTCGCTTTGATAGACCGGCGTCCCCCAGCCTTTGTCGTCGTTGTTGTCTTTGGCTTCCGACCCCGAGCTGCCAACGACGAAATACATCGCTTTCGCATCTGCCGGGACGGCAATAGTTCCTTTCAGCATACCGCTCTGCCCGGACAGGTCCACATCCATCGCCTTGATTTTATCGGCAATGATGCTATAAGCCGTGATGTACACGTCTTTTTCTTTAGCAAAGGGCGACTTCGCCACCGCATACTCCACGGTCATGGTTTCGCCTGCCAGGGGTTTTCCGGCATGAAGCGGAGGTTCTGCCCCTGGGCCGTCCAGGCAGCTAATCCAAGGGTCAGGAAAAGGGAAAATTTAAGGTTCTTCATTTATTTAAGTGATTAAGTGATTAAGTGGTTAGTGGTTAGTGGTTAGTGGTTAGTGGTTAGTGGTTAGTGGTAAGGAGACTGTTCAAAAAAGTGTGTATAGCCCTCTTCTTGGTTTGCGGTCCTGCTAAAAAAAGTATCCGATTACGTCCGGAAAGTCTGGTTGGAGGCAGAGCCTCCACGTAGAGTGGGTCCGAGGCGGAGCCTCGAACCAGGGTTTTTTGAACAGTCTTGTCTCGTCTAGTGGTTAGTGCGTTTTTTGCAACCAACCACGAACCACTGGTCCCGCCGTCTCCCGTCCCCCGTCCCCCGTCTCCCGTCTCCCGTCCCCCGTCCGCCGTCCACCGTCTACCGTCTCCCGTCCACCGTCCACCGTCCACCGTCTCCCGTCTAAATCATGCCTCTCGATTTCAATTCCAAATACTTATTCACCGTATGGATGGACAGTTCCTCCGGTTTGGTGTAGATGGTCTGGATTCCGAACTGGCGCAGTTTTTGGACCATCTGGCGTTTTTCGGCCAGGAATTTCTGTGCCGTTGTTTGCTGATAGATCCCTTCCAGGGTTTGGGGCGCTTGTTCCGCGAATTCCCAAACTTCGGTATTTTCGAACAGGACGACGACCAGCAGGTGGACGTGGTTGATCCGGCGAAGGGAAGGCAGGACGCGCTCCAGGGCGTACATGCTTTCAAAGTTCGTAAACAGGAGGATCATACTCCGCCCGGAGATCAGCTTGCGCGCCGCAAAAAACAAGAGTTCGTAGTTGGCTTCCAGCGGGCGCTCCTCCTCTTTATACAGTTGGTTGAGGATGGCGCTTAGCTGGTTGGGTTTACTATCGGCTTTGAGCACGGCGCCCAATTTATCAGAAAACGTAATCAGCCCCGCTTTATCGTATTTCTGCAGGGCAATATTGGAGATCGCCAGGGTGGAGTTGATGGCATAATCCATCAGGCTCAGCCCTTTGAAGGGGAGTCGCATGACCCGGCTCTTATCAATGATGCAATACAACTGCTGAGCGCGCTCGTCTTCGTATTGGTTGACCATCAGCTCCCTTTCCGGCTGCTGGCTTTCCAGTTAACGCTGCGGTAATCGTCGCCCCGGACGTAGTTTTTGATCTGTTCAAACTCATAGCTATGCCCGATACGGCGAATTTTTTTTATCCCATGATGGGTGCTGATCCGGTCGAACGCTTTGAGTTCCATCTGCTTCATCTGAAGAACCGAAGGGTAAACCGGTACTTCGGCCGGTTCGCGATTGGCTTTCAGGCGCCGCTCCACCAGGCCGAGGATGCCGGAAAGGTAAAGATGGGTGACTCCAACGCATACCCGCCCCGGGTCGTTGGGCGTAGGGTGTAGTCAACCGATTGGGGCTGACCAGGAGGAAGCGCGAGTTTTCGTTCAAAATCCCGGATCTGGAATTGAACGGGAAGTTCTTCGATAAGGGTACAAGCCAGCGGCATCTGGCCAGAGTTGAGGATTTCCAGATGGACAGGGTTATCGTCCCCAAGCCAAACATTTTGGGGAGCGTGCGGGTACAGGAAACTTCCAGGTCGCGGGAATAAAGCAACAAGATGTCCAATGCCAGCAAAACCAGGAAAAACAGCCCTGCAGCCTGTGCCAGCGGAAAAACAGCCGGAAAAGCAAAACCCAGGACAAACGCGAGCGCCAGTCCGCCACAACACCAGAAAAAGCGATTGGTAAGGAAGATATTCCGCATATTGAATTCGGGCTAAAACAACGTCCCCTGGCGGGCAAAACTTGCCGGATTTTCCAATTCGAGTAACGCTCGTTTCATATCCAGTCCGTAAAAATACCCCTGAAGGTCGCCGCTTTTGGCAATACACCGGTGGCAGGGCACAATGATAGCGATCGGATTGTGGGCATTGGCCTGCCCAACGGCGCGTACAGAGGCGGGGTTGTTCAATGCTTCCGCGATGGCAAGGTAGGACGTGGTGTGCCCATAAGGCACCTGAAGCAGCTGTTTCCAGACAGCTACGTTAAAGTCGGGCGCGCGCCCAAAGTCGAGCTTGAGGTCAAACTCCCGGCGCTCGCCCCGAAAGTATTCCTCCAACTGGCGAACGCCATCCTGAAGCGCTTGGGGTACCGGTTCCTCCGGGCAGGACGTTTTTTCCGTCAGCTGGACCCGGCTGATGCCCAACTCGCTGCCCTGAATTTCCCAGCAGCCAAATGGAGAGGAGAGGTACGTTTTTTCCAGCATGCTTGAGTTTTAGAGGTTAGGGAGTAGGGAGCAGGGAGTAGCTGTTAGACGATAGCATAAAAAGTGATTTTTTGGGGGCATATTTATCGTCCATATTCAAGCTACGCAGAATTCCGAATGGGCTACCTTTCCAATCCCTGCCCTCTGCTCCCTAAAAAAACGATGCCTTCAAAAATAAGCAAATAATTCATGCCGGGAAAGGCCAGGCGGCGGTTATTTATTCCGGGCTTGGAGCACGGTCACTACGTCCTTCAATGCATATCCCTTCGCCGCCAGCAAAACCAGGTAATGGAAAAGCAGGTCGGCAGCCTCGCCGAGAAACAGGGTTTCGTTGTCGTCTTTGGCTTCAATAACCAGTTCGACGGCTTCCTCTCCCCACTTTCTGGGCCACTTTGTTGATGCCTTTGCGGAACAGGGAAGCGGTATAGGAGGCCGTTCCTTCCGGCTCGTCCCGGCGCTGGCGGATTACGGTTTCCAGTTTCTCCAGAAAGTTCAGATGCACGTTGGGCTCGTCGAAACAGGTATCGCTGCCGGTATGACACACCGGCCCCTGGGGATGCACCCGAAACAAGAGCGTGTCCTGGTCGCAATCCACTTTCCAGCTGACGAGATGGAGAAAATGGCCGGAGGTTTCGCCCTTGGTCCAGAGCCGGTCTTTGCTTCGGCTATAGAACGTGATGACGTTTTCTTCCAGCGTTTTATCGAAAGCAGCTTGGTTCATATACCCCAGCATGAGCACCTGATGGGTGTCTTCGTCCTGGATGATAGCGGGAACGAGGCCCCCAGATTTTTCGAAGTCGATCGTTGCCATAACTTGAGTTTATCGGATGACGATTCCTTTGGTTTTTAAATAGTCTTTGAGGTCGGGAATGCCGATTTCTCTGAAATGAAAGATGCTGGCAGCCAGCCCGGCATCGGCTTTCCCGGCAGTAAACACGTCGTAGAAATGCTCCATGGTACCGGCCCCTCCGGAGGCGATGACGGGAATGCGGACCGCTTCCGATACCTGGGCGGTCGCTTCGAGGGCAAACCCGGTCTTGGCGCCGTCGTGGTTCATCGAGGTAAACAGGATCTCTCCGGCGCCGCGCGACTCGGCTTCTTTCACCCAAGGCACGAGTTGGCGTTCTGTGGGAATCCGGCCGCCGTTGAGGTGGACCCACCACTGCCCATCGATCAGTTTGGCGTCGACGGCCAGAACGACGAACTGGCTTCCAAAGGCCAGCGCGAGTTCCTCCAGCAAGTTGGGGTTGCGCACGGCTGCGGAGTTGACGCTCACTTTGTCGGCGCCGGCATCCAGCATAGCTCCGGCGTCTTCCACCGAACTGATGCCGCCCCCGATGGTGAAGGGAATGCTCAGGCGGCGGGAAATTTCCCGGGCCAGAGCGGCCATCGTCGTGCGTTTTTCATGGGTGGCGGTAATGTCGAGAAACACCAGTTCGTCAGCGCCCTGAGCGCTGTACAGCGCGCCCAGCTCCACCGGATCGCCGGCGTCGCGCAGATTAACGAAGTTGATTCCTTTCACGGTGCGCCCGTCTTTTATATCCAGGCAGGGGATAATGCGTTTAGCCAGCATGGTTACCTCTTTACCAGATCGTTGAGGGCAATGCGCCCTTCGTAAATCGCTTTTCCTACAATCGCACCATAGCATCCGATCTCGCGGAGTTGGTCCAGTTCTTCCAGGGTGGCAACGCCGCCGCTGGCAATCAGCTTCAGGTTGGGGAGCGCTTCGCGGACATCCCGGTACGTGGAGAGGGCGCTTCCTTCCAGCAGTCCGTCTTTGGAAACGTCGGTTGAAATGGCGTATTCAATGCCTTTACTCGTGTACGCTTCCAGGAAAGGAAGAAGTTCCAGCTGGCTTTCTTCCTGCCAACCGTTGACCGCGATGCGTCCGTCCCGGAAATCGGCGCCAAGGATAATCGCCTCAGGGCCATAGGCGATGAGCCAGCCCATAAAAGTATCCGGGGCTTTGACGGCGATAGTGCCTCCGGTGACCTGGCGGGCGCCGCATTCGAAAGCGATGCGCAAGTCGCCGTCCGATTTCAGCCCACCCCCAAAATCCACGAACAATTGCGTTTTGGAAGCGATCCGTTCCAACACCTTGTAGTTGACGATATGCCCGGCTTTGGCGCCGTCGAGATCGACGAGATGCAACCGCTCCAGTCCAGCGTCTTCAAAGGCTTTGGCTACTTCAAGCGGGTCTTCGTTATAAACGGTCTTTCGGCCGTAATCCCCCCGTCCTCCACATAATAGCTGTGCACAAAATACACATATTGCCCTTCCTGATCGGGGGTGAGCAAGCCGTTATGCCGGATTTTCAGGCTGTTCCAGCCCATGTGGGGGACTTTTTCTCCTTTTACGGGTTGAAACCGCCGAGCCTCCTGGGGAATGATATTCAGGCAGGGCGTGTCGTTCTCCTCACTGTGCCGGCAGAGGAGTTGCATCCCCAGGCAGATCCCAAGTACCGGCTGGGTCGGCTTTGATCAGTTGATCCAGCCCGGTTTGGCGCAAATGGGCCATGGTGGTGCTGGCTTCTCCTACCCCTGGAAAAATCACCTTATCCGCCCGGCGTATGGTCTCGTGATCGGCAGTCAGAACCGCCTGTACGCCCAGCCGCTCCATGGCGAACAAGACAGACTGCACATTTCCTGCGTTGTAATCAATAATAGCGATCATAACATATGGCGGTTAAAGGGTTCCCTTGGTTGTTGGCAGGTCGGTATTTCCAGGCTTGCGTTCGATGGCCATACGAATGGCCCTGGCGAACGCTTTGAACAAGATCTCAATCTTGTGGTGTTCATTCGTTCCTTCTGCTTTGAGGTTGATGTTGCATTGCGCATGGTCGCTGAAGGATTTGAAAAAATGGATGAACATTTCGGTGGGCAGGTCTCCGATCTTTTCCCGGCGAAAATCGGCCTCCCAGACCAGCCAGGGGCGGCCGCTAAAGTCGATGGCAGCCTGAGCGAGGCAGTCATCCATGGGCAGGATAGCAAAGCCATACCGCTCTATGCCCCGTTTGTCGCCCAGAGCCAGGCGGAACGCTTCGCCCAGGGCGATCCCGGTATCCTCAATGGTGTGGTGCTCGTCGACGTGCAGGTCTCCTGTTACGTCTACCTGGAGATCACAACCGGAATGTTTGGCGAGCTGGTCGAGCATATGATCAAAAAAACCGATTCCGGTGCGGTTTTTATAGGCTCCGTTTCCATCTAGGTGGACGCGCACGTCTACTTCCGTCTCTTTGGTTTTTCGGGAAACGGCGGCGCTCCGGGTTTGGTTTTTGAGAAACGCATAGATATCCGCCCAATCCTGGGTAACCAGGGCAATGGCGCCCTGAAGTTCGGCCTGCCGGCTTGAAATCTCTCCGGCGCCGAGTTCCGGTTCGGTATTAATCCAGATTCCTTTGGCGCCCAGGTTTTTCGCGAGTTCGATATCCGTCAGGCGGTCCCCAATCACGAAGGAACGCGCGAGGTCCAGGGAGCCGTCCATGTAGTGGGTGAGCAAGCCGGTTTGGGGTTTTCGGGTGGGCGCGTTCTCGTGCGGGAAGGTGCGGTCGATGATTACTTCTTTGAAGTGGATTCCCTCGTTGGAAAAAGCTTTCAGTATTGCGTTATGCACCGGCCAAAAGGCCTCCTCCGGAAGTGAAGGGGTACCCAGGCCGTCCTGGTTGGTAACCATCACCAATTCGTAATCCAGTTCTGCCGCAATCCGGGAAAGAAACTGAAATACCTTGGGATAGAATTCGATCTTATCGAACGCGTCGACCTGATAATCGTGCGGTTCGCGAACCAGGGTTCCGTCGCGGTCCAGAAAGAGGATTTTTTTCATGATGCGTTTCCTTAAAGAGGCGATCAATCGTTAGGATAATTTTTGAGGGCGGCCACCAATGCCGTGTTTTCTTCCGGGGTCCCGATGCTGATGCGCAAGCTCCCCTCGCAAAGATGCACATTTGCCCGGTTTCGGACGATGATTCCCTGCTCCACCAGGTAAGTATACATCGCGTGAGGGTCTGTTACCCGGACCAGAAGAAAATTGGCATCGGAAGGGTAAACGCGGTGCACGGAGGGGAGTTTGCCCAATTCGGTTTCCAGTTTTTCGCGTTCCCGAAGGAGGATTTCTACCATCCGGTCTTTTTCTTCCGGGCGTTGAAGGGCTTCGAGGGCTTTTTCCTGAGTGAGCTGATTGATATTGTAAGGCGGTTTGACCTTATTGAACAGGTGAATGATCTCTTTGCTTGCAAACGCCATACCCAGACGAATACCCGCCATACCCCAGGCCTTCGGAAAACGTTTGCATGACGATCAGGTTAGGAATTCGGGCAGCAGTTCCAAGGCTCCCGTATGGGTGGAGAAATCGATATAGGCTTCGTCAACGACCACAATCCCTTGGAATGTGCTGGCTAGGCGGCGGATCGCCTCCGGGTCGGCCAGATTTCCCGTTGGGTTATTGGGGCTGCACACGAACACGATCCGGGAGGCAGGGGTAGCCGCTGCCAGAATGGCGGCTACGTCGGGTTGAAAATCGGGCGTCAGCGACACCTGGCGCGCTTCCACATCCGCAATATCGGCGGCTACCTGGTACATGCCGTAGGTAGGCGGCAGGATGAAGATATGGTCCTGACGGGGCTCGCAGAAAATCCGCACGACCAGATCAATCGCTTCATCGCTGCCGTTGCCCAGAAAAATCTGTTCCGGGGAGACGCCTTTGAGTTCGGCAATCCGCGCTTTCAGCGCGCGCTGCAATGGGTCGGGGTAGCGGTTGAGGCCGGTTTGGAAGGGATTTTCGTTCGCGTCCAGAAAAATATCGGCGCTGCCTTTGAACTCGCTCCGGGCAGAGGAGTAGGGTACCAGTTTCAGAATGTTGGGTCGAACGAGGCGTTGAATATCCATTGGCTAAAAGTTGTTCGTTTTTTTATTTGACTTGTTGCCCTTCCTTATGGGCAGTTTTGCACCCAAGCGGTACGGCTAACCACGCGCCCGGATCGGTAAAGAACGATCCAATAGACGCCATTGGGAAATTGAGCTGGAGAAAACAGAATTTCCTGGGGTACTTCCGGAAACCGCACCTGAGACTTGCCGTCGGCTCGAAAAACCTCCAATTGCATTCCTTGCAGGGATTGGTCCCCCGGATCCAACTGGATGACGCCGCAGCCCGGGTTAGGGTAGAAAGCGCCTATATGCAGATCGGGCGCTGAGGTTTTTGTTGGCCGGCATTCCGGGAGCGACTCGTAGTAATGTTCCTTCAAGTAAGCCAACAGCGTTTTAGCCAGGGCGGCGGCGAAGAATTCCCGGCTGATTTCGGTGTCCCGAACGCCCTGAAATTGCACTCGATCTGGATGGCGTCGATTTTCGCTTCAGCGGTTACCGAGCCATGCCGTTCGGTATTGTACCCGCCGGAGAAGTAAGCTTCGCCGCTCTTTGGCGCAGGGTCTCCCAAACTGGGCACGGAGGGGTAGCCTTCCTGCTCCAGGAGCGTTCCCAGCCCGGCCGCTCCCCGGATCAGATCGGCATGGGCTTGTTGTTGCCGATTATCTATAACTAGTTGGCGGATACTGGATTGGTTTATGATTTCCGGGGCATTGAGCGCGACGTCGGATTGGCGCAAGGAAGCGGCGGACAACAGGTAGCCAAGTTCCAGGCGTTGGATGGAATGCCCATGCCCGTGAAGGTCAATGAACAAGCCGCGTTTGGCTTGTGCCGTTTCTATTTGGGCTTTGGCTTTTTCCAGGAAAAAATGAAAATCGCGCCAGGCTTGTTCTGCCTCCGGGTTGCCCAGGGCCGCCTCCGCCAAATCCCGGTTGGCGTCCAGTTTAGTGCGCTTAAGCCGGTTGATCACCACATGGGGGTAACATCCGGTGCGCTCAAACAAAGCCTGGCGGATTTGGCGGGCCAGTTCCTGGGTGTTCAGGTCGGTCGTAGTCACGCACCCGGGACAACTGCGGTCCGGTATCGTTGCCGGCTCCAGGTCTCCTCCGTGCGATGCAGCAAAAATGAGGGGCAGAGTCCCGGGAAGGTATTCGATATACCCTTTCGCGCCGGTATACAGGCTATCGGGCGAATACGTTTGGGCGTGTACTGATAAGCCCAAAATAAATGCCATCCCCAACAACAGAAACAAGGACCGGTTTTTCATAGAGGGCGCAGGGATTAAGGATTAGGTGTTGGGGGCGATGAAATCGACTGCAGTCGGATGCGGACAGCCTGTTTATGCGCTTCCAGTTCTTCGGCTTCGGCCATGGTTTCTACGGTAGGCCCCAGGAGTTCCAGGCCTTCCCGGGTGAGTTGCTGGAAGGTGATTTTCTTTTGAAACGAATCCAGCGTCACTCCACTGAACGCGCGGGCGAAGCCGTAGGTTGGGAGGGTATGGTTGGTCCCGGAAGCGTAGTCGCCAACGGATTCGGGGGTGTAGTTGCCGAGGAACACCGACCCCGCATTGGCGATTTGCCGGGCTACTTCGGCGGCATCTTCCAGGGCAAGGATAAGATGTTCGGGGGCATACGCATTAATCACCTCGATGGCTTCTTTTTTATCCTTTACGAGAATGGCGACGCTGTGGGACAAGGCCTGCCGGGCGATGGCCTGGCGGGGGAAGGGTTTGAAGCTGGGCTTCCAACTCGGCCTGAACGTTTTCGATGAGTTGCTTGTCGAATGCGACCAGCACGACCTGGCTATCCTGGCCATGCTCGGCTTGGGACAGGAGGTCGGAAGCCACATATGCCGGCACGGCCGAATGATCCGCGCAAACCAGCACTTCGGAAGGCCCGGCGGGCATGTCGATGGCCGTACCCAGGCGGCTGACCAGCTGTTTGGCGGCAGTGACGAACTGGTTGCCGGGGCCGAAAATCTTAAATACCTGGGGAATAGTCTCGGTGCCAAAAGCCATCGCGCCAATCGCCTGAACGCCTCCGACTTTGAACACCCGGGTAATGCCAATTGCCTGAGCGGCGTACAGAATGGCGGGGTGAATCCGGCCGTCGGCGCCGGGAGGAGAGCACAACACGATCTCCTTGCACCCTGCGATCACAGCCGGTACGCCCAGCATCAGGACCGTGGAGAAAAGCGGCGCGGTTCCGCCGGGGACATAAAGCCCCACTTTTTCTATAGGCAAGCTGCGCTGCCAGCATTTGACGCCCGGCATGGTTTCCACGACCAACTCCTCCGTTTTCTGGGCTTCATGAAACCGGAAAATGTTCTGCCGGGCGGTCTCGATGGCTTTTTTAGTTCCAAAGAAACCAATGCCTCAGCGGCCTCGAATTCTTCCGGAGAAACGTCCAACCGGTCGAGTTCGGCTTTGTCAAACAGGGTGGTGTATTGTTTCACCGCCTCGTCGCCGTTGATCCGCACGTCTTCCAGGATTTCGGAAACGGTTTGCTCCAGGTTCCGGGTTTCCATCTGGGGCCGGGCGAGGATTTGAGGCCACTGTGATCTTGGAGGAAATTCAACGATTTTCATAAATAGTAGAGGTTAGACGGTAGACGGGGGAGTAGACGGTAGACGGGGACGGGGACGGAGTTATTAAATTGTAAGGTCTAACGGCTAAGGTCTGACGTCTAGTTAAAGGATCATTTTTCAATTGGAATGATAAGAATCCCCTGGGCGCCATGGGCTTTGAGCTGGTCGATAATTTCCCAGAACCGGTCTTCGCTGATCACGGTGTGGACGGAGTTCCAGCCTGGTTCTGCCAGGGGCATAACGGTGGGGCTTTTCATTCCGGGGAGAATGCGGATGAGATCTTCCAGCGCCTCGGTTGGGGCGTTCATCAGGAGGTATTTGTTGTTGCGGGCTGCGAGAACGGATTTGAGTCGAAACACCAGTTGAGCGAGTAGTTCGTCCGCTTCCCGGGATCGATTTTTGCTGGCCACCAGCCAGGCTTCCGATTTCAGTACGACCTCTTTTTCCTCCAGGTTGTTCATGAACAGGGTGTTGCCAGAGCTGACCAGATCACAGATGGCGTCCGCCAGGCCGATGTTCGGCGCAATTTCTACAGAGCCTGAAATTTCGTGGATGTCGGCCTGGAGGTTGTTTTTGCTCAAAAAGTCCTGGAGCGAATTGGGATACGACGTGGCGATCTTCTTTCCCTGAAGCCATTGCAGTCCGGTATAAGGGGCGCCGTTGGGGACGGCGACGGACAGCCGGCAGCGGGAAAAACCCAGGGGTAGGATCATATCCAGGTCGCGCTGGGTTTCCACTACCGTATTCTCCCCCAAAATAGCGGCATCGGCGATGCCATCGTGTACATAGTGGGGAATGTCGAGTTGCGCAGGTAGAACACCTCCATGGGGAAGTTGCTGGCCTGGACTTTGAGCGAGTCTTTGCCTTCTTCCACCTTGATCCCGCATTCTTTGAGGATTTTCAAGGAATCTTCCAGGAGGCGGCCGGATTTCTGGACGGCGATTTTGAGGTTGGTTTGCATGATTAAAGGTTTGTTTGGGCAATTAAAAAAAAAGAGGTCTACCGGCAAATGGTAGACCTCTTTTTGAGCTTTCAGCGCGCTCACACAGCCATCACCACTTGCTTTGAGGGCAAGAGAAGGAATGATGATGGTGATGCATTACAGAATACATAGCGTTCTTTTGGTGGTACGGGGCGGGGTCGAACCGCCGACACCAGGATTTTCAGCCCTGTGCTCTACCGACTGAGCTACCGTACCGTGCATATTGGCCTTGCTTTCTAGGAAAGCGACGGCAAATATAACCGGTTTTTTTGTTTGGCACAAGTGCGGGTAAAAAAAATCCTGTATAACCTGCCGGACTTTTGCGGTTCGGACGAATCCAGCCCTGCCAGAGGGGAGAAACGAGTAAGGTCTAAACGAAAAATGCCTGGTAGTATGGGCAAAGTGCTACTTTTGGGAAAAATCCACCAGGTTTTTTCGGATCAACCCACCATTGCCAATGATGACGCCATCCAAGACCCTCGCGATACCCCTGGCGCTTTTTGCCGCTTTTATGCTGTATTGGGCTTTTACGTACGACGACCAGTACTCGAAGTACGTAATTTTTCCGGCCATTTTGTTAGGGGTAATTTACGTACTTAGCCCTCAGCTCGATTGGTGGTGGTATCAACGGTTTCCTCCGGATGTGCCGGCGCCTATCCGTGCGATGCTGGAGGAGCGTTTTGAGCCCTACCAGCGGTTTTCCGGTATGGAGAAAGACCTATTTCGGCAAAAACGGCGATGTTTCGGATGAACATCGAGTTTAAAGGGGCCTGCATTTGATGACAAGATATCGGAAGACATCCAGTTTATCGTGGCAGCCAATGCCGTTTTACTGACCCGCCACAAGGCCTCCTTTTTATTGCCGAAATTCAACGTGACGGTCATCTATCCCGGCCCCTTTCCTTCCCCTCAGTATCCGATGGATTTTCATGCTTCAGAGTTGTTTGAAGAAGACGGGGTGCTGATTTTTCCGCTCAGCATCTGATCAAGGGCTTTTTTGAACCCACGCAATATTATAATGTGGGCTTGCACGAGTGGGCGCGGGGCTTCGTGCTCAGCTACCCGGACCTGCCGTGGCCCGCCGGCGCCGATAGCGATTGGGAACGCCTGACCCAGGTGAGCGGATTTCAGAAAGATGCGCTGTTCGCGTACGTCAATCGCCCGGATGTAGAACTCCTGCCCGCGGCCATGGTGCATTTTTTCCATTTTCCGGAGGCTTTTCGGGAGATCCTTCCGGACTACGCCGCGCTATTCGAGCGCCTGTTCAACCAGCCAGGAGACCGATTGCCGGAGGCGTCAGACGTTTTGTAATTTTTCCAGAATTTCCAGTCGCAGCCTGAACAAGTACCTGGGCGTAGCCTGATTCAGCTCCCGGTAAAGCGCCAGGGCTATATCCCTGCTTTCGGCATTGTCCGGATCGATTCGGAACAGTTCGTAGTGCAAGGAGGCTTCATGGTCTATTCCATTGGTGGTTTGGAGCAAGGCCACAAGCATATCTTTTGCCTCCTCTGTTTTCCCAAGCGCGTACCGGGTTTTGGCGGCTAGCAAGCGGGCTTCAAAGTGGAGGTCGGGGTTGCCCAACTCCTCGGCCACGTTTTGAGCCTGCTGAACCACTTTATGCAACTCCGGCCAATCCCCGGTTTCCAACAGGACGGTTCCTTTTTCTACAAGGCTAAACCCCAGCACCAGCTTATTTTTGATTTGGCGGGTCACCTCGATAGCCCGGTTGTAGAAATGCAGGGAGCGGGCGTATTGCTGGAGGTTGAAGAAAATATCGCCCAGGGTATTGACAGCTTTGGCAATTCCCTTCTGGTAGCTCAGTTCTTCGCAAAGCATCAGGTCCTTCTGCAAGTATTCGATGGCCCGGTGAAACTCGCCCTGTATATTCAAGAGTTGTCCAATCAGTCCCAGGGCGATGGCGGTTCCTTGTTTATCGCCCAGTTCTTCGCAAAGCTCCAGGTCTTTGAGGTAATTTTCCATGGCCTGTTTGTAGTTGCCCTGCCTTTCGTAGACGATACCGATATTGCCGATGGCGATAGAAATCAGCTGTTTGTTGCCGAGCTCGTTGCACAGGGCGAGGCCCCTTTGGAAGCTGTCCAGCGCTTCCTGGTAGCTGCCTTTTTCCAGGTAGACGATACCCAGATAGGTATCGATGACGGCCATGCCGGGTTTGTCGTTTTGCTGCTCGCAGAGCGCCAGATGTTCGAGCTGGCAGCGGATGCCCTCTTCGTAGTTGCCCCGGTTCATGTAGGTCAGGCCCAGGTTGGCAACGATTTGAGCATCGAGATGAAATCCTTCCAATTGGCGGGCCATTTCGATACTTTGGTGGAAGTACTGTTCGGCCTCCGGGTATTTTCCCTGGCGGAAATAGAGGTTGCCCAGGTTGCCCAACGCTTCCGTTCTGCCTGCTTTGTTGCCTAACGGGTCGAAGATCTGGATGGATTCCTGAAGCTGGCGCATCGCCTGGGGGTAGTCGCCTTGAAGCATGAGCAGGCGGCCGTAGGCATTAGTTGCTTGCCCAAGGAGATCGGTGTGCTGGGTTTTGCGGGAGTTGGAAATCGCCTCCTTCAGCGCGAGCGCACAAGCGTCCCAATTGCCGATCAGATCCAGGATCTTGGCTTTCTTGAGAAGGATTTGTGATTTTTGCGCAGGGTTGCTTTGAACCTCGGCGAGGCGGAGGAGTTTGTCGTAATACTCCAAGGCCTGTTGGTTGAGGAAGCGGCTACGGGCAAAATCCCCGGCTTTTTCCAGGTAGAAGACCGTTTTTTCCGAAACGTGGCCCTGTTCATAATGAAAAGCCAGGTCGAAGTACCGGTCTTCGAGCTGATCGCGGTACAGTCTTTCCAGCGCTTCGGCGATCAGGCGGTGCAAATGCTGAAGCGTGGCCCGCAATTGCATACTGTAAGCGGCCTCTCTCAGCAACGCGTGCCGGAAAATATACCGAAGCTCCGTCATCGCTCTCCAGATCTGTCCTTTTTCTCCTACCTGCACTTGTTCGTGGAGCAGGTGCAGGGAGTTTCCGTTTTGCCGGAGGTATTCCTCGTGGTGGAGCATGAGTTCTGCCAAAACGGGTAATTCGAACTCCCTCCCGATAACAGCCGCCGCTTTGACGGTTTCCTTTAGCCAGCGCCGATAGCCGGTCGATGCGCGCCGTAAGAATGGCGTTAATGGAATTGGAAAGCTGGATATTCGGATCTTTGACCGTCCAGACCTGGTTGTGGTTGCTCAGAAGCTGCTGCTCCTCAAAATACTCCAGGGAGTTGTTCGAGGTAAAACGGGTTGCTGTTGGTGCTCCGAAGCAGAAGGTCCAGGAATTCGGACGTAATTTTCCCATTGAGCCGGTTTTCGGCAAATTGCCGGACGAAGTTGCTTTGCAAGGCATTCAAGTCGATTTCCAGCTTGGGAATATGGGCTGCACGGGACAGGGAGATCTCAAAAATGGGCGGATGGCTTCCATCGTCATTAAACCGGGAAGTGACCAGCAGCAACATCGGGAAACGCGTGATCTGGCGGAGGAATTCCACGACCAGTTCCTGAGAGTTCTCGTCGATCCAATGCGCGTCTTCCAGTTCGATCACCAGTGGCTGGAGCAGGGCTTCACAGCAAAACAGGTTCACTACCGCCTGGATGGTATTTTGGTACCGTCCGCGGGCATCTAATTGCTCCCATACCGAATCGAGGTAAACAATGCCGACCAGCGCGCCCAGCACCGATTTGGTGCGGGCCAGTTCGTCGCGCAAACCCTGGGCATCAATACCGGGAACGTTGGCCAGGCGCTCATACAGATTTTGGTACCTGCTTTCAAACCGTTCCAGATTGCGGGAAGCCTGTTCTTCGGAAGACTGGCCAAAGTAATTTTTCAGAAAATACGTAAAGGGGTTGAATGGCTTGCGCAGGATTTGGTCTGCGGGGCAATAAGCCCACATGACGTCCTGCTTTTCCGCGATTTCTTTCCGGGTTTCATAACTGAGCCGGCTTTTGCCAATACCGGCTTCTCCGAAGACGAAGGCGACCCCGGCCGGCCGCTTGAGGAATAGCGGGGAAGCAAAATCCAGTAACTTGTTCAACTCCGCATCCCGGCTAATGAGCGGGCCTGAATACGCCTGAGCTTGCTCTCCGCTGCGGGTTTCGAGCCGGTAAGTGGGAATATTCCCCTCGATCCCTTTGTATTGAATATCTCCGTGATGCTGAAAAATAAAGTGGCGGTTTTTGCTGATCTCTCCGTCGACCAAAACTTCGCCCCAACGGGCGGAAGCCATGAGCCGGGCGGCCAGGTTAACCCTGTTGCCAACCATAGCGTACTGGCAACGTTCCTTGCCTCCGACAATGCCGGTATACGCCATCCCCATGGTGGCGCCCGCTCTAAACTTCACCCCATAAGTCTCCATCAGTTCGTGCAGTTCCTGCCGGAGCGAATAGATAAACTCCAGCGCCCGGTTGTCGTTGTTCTCAAACGAGACCGGGGCGCCAAAAAAACACGATACCAGGGAGCCTTTATCGCCAAAATCGAATTCCTTGAGGTACCCGGAGAAGGTAGTGATCTGCTCCAGAAGGACGTTGATCAGGCGGTTGAGGATGCGGCGCTCCTTGACCCCGTCAAAGGCGAGGAACACAGAGACCACCGTGCGAAACTCCCCTCGTTGTTGAAATTCGACGACCTCCTGAGGCAAAAAGCTCAGCATGACTTCCCGTTGCAGCGGAGGCAGCACGGTCTCTTTCCGTTTGGCCCGAAGGTTGGAAGATGGCGGGGCCAAAGAGAAAAACCCAGGCTCGAATTCCGTGGCGTCCAACGCCAAATCGGTCAAACGGAGCAGCGCGGGGTTATCAAGCACAATCGGGTAGTTCTTGTCTTTGGCTTTATCCTGGCAGGCCGCACTTTGATCGATAGGGGCGCCCTTAAAATAGAACCCATAGGTCGCATGGCCGGCAATGCCCCACTCCACTTCGCCGTGCGACAATCCGATCTTGAGCCCGATGAGGAACCCGCCAAAAGAAAAGGAGCGCTTTTGGAAAAATTCCACCGCCATTGCTGCTGCATCCAGAAAACACCTGCCGCTCTGCGGATCGGCATTGGGAAATAGGGCGAAAAACGAATCACCGGCAAAATGGGGAATAAACCCGCCCCGTTCATAGACAAACCCGACCAGGGGTTCAAAGATCTCGTTGAGAATGAGGGAGAGTTCTTCCGCCCCCTGGTTCCCTTTTTTCATCAACGTCTCCGTCAGGGAGGTGAAGCCCGACAAGTCGATGAACATGACATAGGCGTTCAATGAGCCGTGCCATTGGCGTTCGAGGACTTTCTCCTGGATAAAATGAGGGATTAGGGACTTCACGATATACGATGCACAGATTTATTCAGTTTCAAAATTAACAATTTTATACAGCTGCCAGCCATTTGAATAGAATTCCCGGTCAGATTCCCTTTTCGTGTTTTTAGGAGACTAAAATGTGCCCTTTTATCCGCCTTTTTTGGTTGTTGGTCGACATGTTGGCTCTAATAGGCAAAAAGCAGGGACGCTATTGCAACTTCTGCCGGCCAAGTCCGTCCTTGTCTCTCAGGAGGGAGGTTGGTTTGCATCGCTTCCCGAGCCCTTCACACCTTTAAAGAAATCGCCCTATGAAAGCCTTTATTCCTTTGTTATTCTTTGTTTTATCCTTCCAATCGACCGGGGCTCAAGCGCCTGTGGTTGCTAAAAAACAGCTACAGGCCGCCCGCGCCTCGCACGCAATTCAAATTGACGGCGCCTTGACGGAAGCCGCTTGGCTAGCCGTCTCCCCTGGAACCGACTTTATCACGCTCGAACCCGTTCCCGGAGAGCCTTCATCTCAGAAAACCGAGGTAAAGGTCATATACGACAACACCGGGATCTACGTTGGCGCCATTTGTTGGGATACGGAACCTGGAGACATTAAAAAAGAGCTCACCCAGCGGGATCAGTTTGGCAATACCGATTGGTTTGGCGCGTTTATCGACTCGTATCAGGATGGGCTGAATGCCGTTGGATTTATTGTAACCCCAGCCGGGGTGCAATTTGACGCCAAGTACTCGGTTTTTGGAGAGGATACCGGCTGGGACGCCGTTTGGGAAAGCGCTGCAGCGATTACCCCCACCGGGTGGATTGCTGAAATCAAGATCCCTTATGCCGCTATCCGCTTTCCCAAAACCGACACCCAGACCTGGCATATCAACTTCGGCAGGCAGATCCAGCGCCTGCAGCAGAAAAGCTTTTGGAGCCCCATTGACCCCAAGGTCGACGGGTTTATCAACCAGTCCGGACTTCTCACCGGCATCCAGGGCATCAAGTCGCCCTTTCGATTGCAGGCAACGCCTTTCCTGGCCGTCTATGCAGAACATTACCGGGACAAAAATGCCCAAAAAGTCAATAGTTTTGGACGCTCTTTTAATGGCGGATTGGACGTCAAATACGGCATCAACGATGCATTCACCCTGGACATGACCCTGGTGCCCGATTTTGGAGAAGCCCAATCGGACAATCAGGTGCTCAACCTTTCTCCTTTTGAAGTGCGTTTTGACGAAAACCGCCAGTTTTTTACCGAAGGCACGGAGTTGTTCAACAAAGGGGACCTGTTCTATTCCCGTCGTATCGGGGGCCAGCCTTTCTACTACTCCAGACCTTATCAAAACCTGGCGCCGGACGAGCGCGTCGTAGACAACCCCCAGCAAGCCCAACTCATCAATGCGACAAAAATTTCCGGGAGGAATAAAAAAGGCCTCGGCCTCGGTTTCTTCAACGCCACAGCCGCCCGGATGCACGCCCGGATCGAAGACGGCGACGGCGGGTTTCGCGAAGTGGAAACCAACCCGCTCACCAACTACAACGTATTGGTACTGGACCAGAACCTCAAAAACAACTCCTATTTCACGCTGATCCATACGACCGTGCTGCGCAGCGGCGAAGCCTATGACGCCAACTCCAGCGGCCTGGTGTTCGACCTGCGGCCCAAAGGCAACAAATTCAGCTTCCGGGGTAGCGGGAAACTAAGCCAGAAATACGAACCAGGGAACACCGACTTGGGCCACTCCTATTCCCTCGGCGTCGGGAAAATCAGCGGGACCTTGAACTACGAACTCACCTACAACGTCGAAAGCGATACCTACGACCCCAACGATTTGGGCTTCCTGTTCAACAACAACGAGCGCTCCCTCGCGGCGGAAGTCAACTACCAAATCGTGAAACCGTTCTGGAAATTCAACCGCGCCAACTTCGGGTTTAATGGGGTATACAACCGCCTCTACCAGCCCGGCGTATTCACCGGGCTTGAGATGGAATCCTGGGTGTGGGGACAATTGAAAAACTTCTGGGAAGCCAACGCCTGGGTATTCGCCGAACCCGCCGGAACCAACGATTATTTTGAGCCCCGCGAGCCCGGGCGCTTTTATAAAGCCCCGGCCATTTACGGCACAGGGTTCTGGGTTGGAACCGACGAACGCAAACGCCTGCACGTTACGCTGAACGGTAACTTTAATAAATCGGACGAAGAAGGGCGTTGGCGTTGGGCTTTGAATTTTGGGCCCAGGTATCGGGTAAACGACCGGTTGAATTTCCAGTTCCGCGTTTTCAGCAACAACTCCTTCAATAATGTCGGGTTTGCCAACACCTACGCCCACTCTGTGGAGAATCCCCAAACCGGACTCCTGGAAGAGGTATCGGATATCATTTTTGGCTATCGGGATGTGATCAACGTAGAAAATACGTTTAATATCAACTATACCTTTAACGCAGCCATGGCGCTGAGCTTCCGGATGCGGCACAACTGGACCAAAGTCGGGTACCGCGGGTTTCATGTCCTGGAAGAAAGCGGCGCCTTAGGCCCAACGGATTATACGGGTAACCACGACACCAACTTCAACGCGTTCAATATCGACATGGTCTACCGCTGGCGTTTCGCCCCTGGGTCCGATCTGTACCTTGTCTGGAAAAATGCCATTCTGGATGCCGAAAACCGTTCCGGGGTAGATTATTTTGACAATCTGGACGGCTTGTTCGACCAGCCCCAGTCCAACAGCTTGTCCCTGAAAGTGATTTATTTCCTGGATTACGCCAGCATGATGAAAAAGACGGCTAAAGGATAAGCACAAGCCATGTGCTCCTTTTGTTCGTTCCGGAAAAGGAATTAACTTCGTAACCGGGGCTGTCTCAAAAGACGGTTTTTGCCCAAGGCAACCAAAAAATAGTTTCTTTTTTCAATTCAAATAAAAAATTGCTTTGCAATTTTTTATTTGAATTGAAAAAAGAAACTAAAATCTCATGCCGGTGGCAAAGATTGGTCTTTTGAGACAGCCCCCTACCGGAGTTCATTCCTTTTTTATTTTCCAAGTCCCTGGCCTAAATCCATTCCTCACCAAATAATAAAACCTATGCGCTATTTGATTAAGCCGCTCCTTTTCATGCTGTTCGTTCCTCTATTGGCTTGGGGTCAAACGGAAGGATACAAACTTCCACCCAAAGCCATCGTCGACCTCGTCGATGTACCCCCTACGCCGGCCATCCGGGTGAGCTCTTCCGGGCAATGGATGCTGATGCTGGACCAAGCCAGTCTGCCCTCCATCGCTGAGTTGGCCCAACCCGAGCTCCGCCTGGCGGGATTGCGGATCAACCCGGCTACCAACGGTCCCAGCCGGTCGGGTGGGTTTACCGGGATGTCGCTTATGGCAATCCAGGGAGGCAAAAAAGTAGCCATTCAAGGCTTGCCTCAACCAGCAGAAATTGGAAGCGTAGCCTGGTCGCCCGACAGTAAAAAAATTGCCTTTACCCAAACCATCGACGAAGGCATCGAACTATGCATGGCCGACGTGGAAAAAGCTTCCGCAAAACGGCTTGCCGGCGCCGTGCTGAACGAAACGCTGGGAAGCGCTTTGGAGTGGTCTTCCGACAGCCGCCAGATCCTGTATAAATCCGTATTGCCCAATCGCGGAGCCGCGCCTCAGGCGCCTTCGGTACCCAAAGGACCAGTCATTTCGCTCAATGCGGGCAAAGCGGCGCCTGCCCGAACTTACCAGGACCTGCTGAAAAACCCCCACGACGAGGCGCTGTTTGCATTCTACACCCAGTCCCAATTGATGGTCGCCGATGTAGCTTCCGGAGTTTTGACACCGATCGGCGCTCCCGGCATGATCAGCAACGCCGACCTTTCGCCCGACGGCAACTTTCTTTTGGTTTCTTACATCAAACGTCCGTTTTCCTACCTCGTCCCGGTGAGCAGTTTCCCGGAGGAAGTCCAGATTCTGGACCGGCAGGGAAACGTCGTGAACGTCCTTGCAGACCTTCCCTGGCCGAGGATACACCTGCCGGGTTTGACGCGGTGGCCAAAGGGCCGAGAGGAATCGGCTGGCGGCCCGACGTTCCCGCTACGGTGTTTTGGGTGGAGGCTCAGGATGGGGGAGACTCGAGAAAAGAGGCCGCAGTAAGGGATAAACTCTTCCTTCTTCCTGCTCCATTTACCGGGTCGCCCACAGTAGCCATGGAATTTGCCCTGCGGTTTGCCGGAGTGCGCTGGGGCAACGACGGCCTCGCCATTGCCACCGAGCGCTGGTGGCTGTCGCGCAAGGAGGTCGTCACCCGGTTTGCTCCAGGGCAGCCCAATGCAGCGAAAGAAGTGCTTTTTGACCGATTCTACGAGGACCGCTACAACGACCCAGGCCAGTTTATGATGGCTACCAACAGCTACGGGCGGCAGGTGCTGCTCTCCGCCGACCAGGGCAAAACCCTTTACCTGAGCGGCATGGGCGCTTCTCCTGAAGGAAACAGGCCGTTTGTGGATTCCTACGACTTGGGGGCCAAAACCGCCAAGCGCCTCTGGCGTTCGGAAGCTCCGTTTTTTGAGATGCCTGTCGCTATGATGGACGCCTCCAAAGGGGTTATTCTGACGAGCCGGGAATCCAGGGAGACCCCGCCCAACTACGTGCTGCGCAACCTGCGCACCGGCCAGGTCACCCCGTTAACGAAATTCGAAGACCCGTACACGGCGCTGAAAGGCATTACCAAGCAGTTGGTGCAGTACCAGCGGGCAGACGGGCTGAAACTTAGCGGTACCCTCTACCTTCCTGCCGGCTACAATAAGGACAAAGACGGCCCGCTTCCTGTTTTTATGTGGGCATACCCCCGGGAATTTAAAACCGCCGACGCGGCCAGCCAGATCAGCGGGTCTCCGTACCAGTTCATCCGGCCCAATGCGTCTTCTCCCCTGCTCTGGGTGACGCAAGGGTACGCCGTATTCGACGATTTTGCCATGCCCATTCTTGGAGAAGGAGACAAGGAGCCCAACGAAACCTTCGTCGAGCAGCTGCAAATGAGCGCAGAAGCCGCCGTGAATAAACTGGCCGAAATGGGCGTAGCCGACCGCAACCGTCTTGCTGTCGGCGGGCACTCCTACGGCGCGTTCATGACCGCCAACCTCCTGGCTCACACCGACCTGTTCGCCGCAGGGATCGCGCGAAGCGGCGCCTATAACCGCACGCTTACGCCGTTTGGTTTTCAGCAGGAAGAACGCACCTACTGGGAAGCCCCCGACGTCTATTTCAAAATGTCGCCGTTTAATTACGCCGATAAGATCAAAGAGCCGATCCTCCTCATCCACGGCGAAGCGGATAACAACTCCGGCACCTTCCCCATCCAGAGCGAGCGATTCTACAACGCGTTGAAAGGGCATGGCGCTACCGCCAAACTCGTCTTTCTCCCACACGAAAGCCACGGCTATCGCGCCAGGGAGTCTGTCCTGCATACGTTGCACGAAATGGGCGCCTGGATGGATACATATGTGAAAAATAAAACAGAAGCAAGGCCGCGACCCTAGGCGTTTAATAGGCTTAGGGGGCAAGGGGGCAAGTTTCAAAAGATCATTTTTGTCCAAGGCAGCCAAAACATATTTTCTTTTTTAATCCTCCTTGGAAATTGCTTTGCAATTTTCAAGGAGGATTAAAAAAGAAAATGAAATTTCATGCCGGAAGCAAAGGAGCGTCTTTTGAGGCAGGCCTGTTGCCTCTTTTTCACATATTCAGCCAATACGTGAGCTTTGCCACTACCGCCCGGTTCTTGACGCCGAAAGTGTTGGCGTTGTAATTGTCGGTGAACACGAGAAAAAAGTCGGAAACGGGGGCAAACCGCCATTGGAGGCGGGCGTTGATGTTGACGTTGTCGACCTGGTTGTTGTACTGGATAAACGTGGTAAGGAAGACGCGTTTGCTGAACGTGACGTCGATGCGGGGGCCGACCAGGAGCAGGGCAGCCTGGGCATAGGGGGAAGGCAGGTCGATGTATCCGAAATTGATATTCATTTCGATCGACCCGTAGGGTTGGTAGCGGTAGGTGAGCCCCGCCCACAGGCTATAGCGCCAGCCGTTGAAATACTGCCCGGCATAAGGATTCAGAAAGTAGGAAAATTTCTTGCGGTTGTCCGACATGAACAAGCCTTCGACATTCCAAAACTGATACCCGGTGTTGGCCTCCAGCGGCCGGGCGTCGGTGCCTGTTGGATCAAACGCATCGAAGAGGTAGATATAATTTTGAGCCAGATAGGCGAACAGCCGTCCGCTGTTGGCTAGATCCGCTTCGAAGGAAAACCGGGTTTCCCGGTCGGTATTCCCAAACCCGGGCTTCCATAATACCGTCGAGCTGGCCCCAAGGGAATATTGGTTGATCACCTTTTTATTTTTTGGATAAACGAACCAAGAGAAACCGGGCTTGATCTGAAAATAGTCGGTGCGGGGAGCATACCCCACGGCGGGTTCGTAGCCTTCTTTGACCCACTGATGGTCGTAAGATATTGAAAACCGGCGCTCCCGCAATTCCAACCGGGCGCCGTGCGCGAATTTTTCGGAGGAGTCAAACTTTTTATCCGACGCGAAATTTTGATGAAAAAAGAACTTCCCATTCCATCGGTTATCGGAAGACGCCAGGTTGTAATCGACGCCCAAAACGCGGTTGAATCGGGATTCGACAGGAATATCCCCCCGGCGGGTAAAGGCTTCTTTGTTTACGAAAATGACCCCGAGGTTGGACCTGCTGAACAATTTGCGCTGCAGGGCGGCTACGGTAAAGTTCTGGTTGGGGACGAGGTTTTCTGTGTCTTGCCGGGTCTGCATGTTTAATAAGCCGAGCCTCCAGTTGTTGTCCAGCTTGCCGCTCAACCGGGCGCCGTACCCGATCGGCAGTTGAATGTTGTTGCCCTCCGGATCGGTTCCGATTCCGATCCGTCGGGAAAAGAAGGGGTTGATGCGCGGGTTGCCGAAAGCCCCGAACAAATCGGCATTCTCCAGAAAAAACTGCCTCCGCTCCGGAAAAAAGATCTCAAACCGGTCGAGGTTAAGCACCTGCTGGTCGACTTCCACCTGGGAGAAATCGGGGTTGGCGGTAAGGTCGAGGTTGAGGGAAGGGGTAACCGCTATTTTGGCGTCGCCCCCGATGCCCGAAGTAGTTTCCAGCGGGCCTTTTTCCTCGAAGTTTTTATTCAGCCCCCCGGAAACAAAAGGGATGACCGCGATGTTGGCGCCTGTTTTGGGTGGGATTTCCTCCCAGACCATGTTGTTCATGTAGGCCAGGTTCATAATGACCTGGTTTTGGGGGATTCGGTTCCAGGAAGACCGGGTATTGGTTTGGGTATCAAACCGATAGCTGTTAAAAAACCACTCTTGCTCCCCTGCATGAAACCGAAGCGCGCTGAACGGGATGGCCAATTCGGAAGACCAGAACCCATCGCCAATAAAAGATTCCCCGGTCCAGCGGTTGTCCCAGCTTTCGTTAAAATCATCGAATTCGCGCCCCCCATTGGCTACCAGGGCTTCCCGCATCACCCCGTAGGGGTTCATGCCAAAAACGAACGCATTGGTGCGGTCGCGGAAGGGGTCAAACAAAAAGGTGATGTTGTCGTTGCCTCCAGCGCAGTAGTGGCGCTTCAAGGAAGGGATAACGTATTTCTTCCCAACGGAATGACAAATAGCTCCCACATAGAGGGTCTTGTTGTCGAAGAGGAAATAGATTTCGGTTTTGACGTCCGAGCGGGCTGTGTCATGGGGGAAATTGAGCCAGAAATCCTTGGCCGGGCTGCTGGCAAACCAATGTTCTTCAGTTAATTTCCCATCAATGACCGGCGGGGTGTGTACCCTTTTCACCAAAACGGGCGTTTGCTCAAAGGGGGAGACTGCGCGTTTAGCGCCAAGGCAAAAAAAGCAGGGCCAAGGCAAGGGAAGTGGTTTTCATGGGTTTTCAGGTAGCAATACTTCGGGATGACTGTGGGCAATTATTTTAATTAGGGGACTTGCCGTAAAAATACTATTTTGTATAACTACTTTTTAATCATTCAAGTATCCTGTTTTGAAATTCATCGATCTCACCCATTCTTTTTCCAGGAAAATGCCTGTTTTCCCCGGCGATGCGTACCCCGAATGGAGGCAAGCAGCCACC
Source organism: Haliscomenobacter sp. (assembly GCA_016713275.1). Lineage (GTDB taxonomy): Bacteria > Bacteroidota > Bacteroidia > Chitinophagales > Saprospiraceae > JADJPL01. Next base: position 84,505 of record JADJPL010000001.1, on the reverse strand, counting down.
ATAGAAAAAAACGGCTACAACGTCGTCCAACTTCGAACCGGTATGCACGTAGGTACCCATATGGACGCGCCCAACCACATGGTAGAAGGCGGGCGCATGCTGTCGGATTTTCCTCCGGAACACCTGATCGGCCAGGCCTGCGTGGTCAATGCATTTGAAAAGTCCCGAGTTACGCTGAACGAATTGGATCAAACAGCCCTGAATCGGGCTGCTATCGTGTTGGTCTATACCGGCTGGGACCGCTATTTCGGCCAGGAGATTTACTACCGGGATTATCCGGAGCTCGATCTGGAATTCGCTTCTGCTCTGGTTGAAGCCGGGATTAAAATCGTAGGTCTGGACTTCCCGAGTCCGGATCGCGAGCCTTACGCCGTGCACAAAAAATTGCTTGGCAATGAGGTGCTGATCGTAGAAAACCTGACCGGACTAGAGGCCCTGCTCCCCTATCCAGACATCGAAGTGATGGCCCTTCCTGCCCGCTACGAAGCGGATGGAGCGCCGGTACGGGTAGTTGCAAGCGTGGGAAATATGCGTTGAGCCCTGTTCGCTAAGGATGCCAAGGGACGAGGAACTATCCATGAGGCGAAGTGGTTTGCGAATATACCGGCACAACGGTTTTTCAACCCCCTTTCTTGCCTGTATAAAACCGGGAATCGCTCGTTTTTTGAAGGGAAGAATCCAGGGAATCGGATGATTCCCTGGTTCCCAAAAACCAAAGTTTAGCTTACGCTTGGGCCTGATCGCACTACTTACGAAAATAAACAGAACTAGAGTCAAGTTGGAAAATAGGGATGGACCAACTCGCTTTTACAGCAGGGTCCGGTTCTTAGGATGGAAAGGGCAACATTTCGGCTTTATTCTTTCCTTGAAGAGGTCAAGTTGGCTTTTTTTAAACTTACGGTCAAAGAAGAAAACATATTGTTAGCATCGTTCTCAAGGTATTTGCCTGTTTTTTTCTATTGCAAACATCTGAAAATGATTAAATTATACTAGTTTAGATACTTTTACGTTTTGGGAATTGAAAACCGGATTATTCTTAAAGTTAGGCTTATTTCGACGAGTCTATTCAACAAAGCCGTTAGAAAGGCCGCCAAACCGGGATGGCGCAGTGACCAGATCGATTGGATTGTTTGAATTGGGAAATAGCCGGCTTTGCTTTCCCCTTATATTCAACTTTAATTTTAACCATTAGTTATGAGCGACTTGATCAAAGCGGCATTTATGGCAAAAAACCTGACTACTGCCAAAGAAGTTCAGCAGGCCGAGGAGATCAATCAATTGCTCAGCGACTATCTTGACTATTGGAGAGCGCTTCAGCCCAGGGAATGGAGCGCATTCGTCGCGTTTGCCAAATCCCCCATCCATAAAGAGAACGCCTACAGTCCCTTGCTTATTGAGCGCATTAAAGAAGCGTGGAGGAAAGGGACCAGCGAATTGCGGGGAGAAGACTTGTTGGATCGCTTTACGGCTTCCAAGACCAGCGATTCGTTTAGCCACAAGCTCGATTTGCTGCAATCCGAGTTTAAAACCCTGCTGGCGCTCATCAAAAAATTTCTGGTATACGAGGAGGCCATGGAGTCTTCTTTAGGTTTTAACCGGCTTTTGGTAAAAAGCTTGAAATCCAGGAACGCCGAGCACCTTTTTGAAAGTTCGGTACAGGCGCTCAGAAAAAAGATTGCCCAGCTTCCGTTTTCGGTTGAAGCCGCGAGCGAGTTGTGGTGGCTGGATCAGCAGGTTTACTACCGGCAGAAAGCCCAACATGTAACCGACAGAGACCTATTCAAACGAAACCTGGAATCTTCCCAACTCCTTTTCGAATTGACAATTCTTCGCGATTATCTGGAACACCTAAACCGAAACTTTACTGTTGAGGAGGAAGACACCTTTGAACTGGCGCAAAAGGCCAAACACGTGTTTTCCCAAAATGGCTCGAACGAGCCCCTGTTTCAGCTTTACCTTTTAGCCATACGGCTTCTTGAGCAACGGGATCAGGCCGATTGGGCGGTTTACCAGGCGTTGAAAGCCGCATTCGAAGAGGCCCAAAGCCGGCTGGCGGAAATCGACAAGTTGATTTTTTCCAAGATTTGCTTCAACTTTTCCAGCATTGCTTACTACCAAAATGGCGACCAAGTGCTTCTGGAAGAGATGTTCTTTTGGATGGAATATGCCGACCTCCAGGGGCTGTATACTTACGAGGGAGGCATCTCGGAGGATGAGTTTATCAACCATGCCTTTGTGGCGCTCGCTATTGGCGAATTTGAGAAATACGAGGCATTTGAGGCAAAATACAGCCCCATGCTCGACCTCCGCTGGAAGGACCAGGTGATCGGGCTGTGCCGGGCCAATTACCTGCAGCGCCGGGGAAAACCTACAGAAGCGTTGGAGGAACTGGATCGTTTATTTCCCATCAAATCACGGGAAGAATTGAAGTACAACCTGCGGGTCAAAGGGCTTCGGGTTATGCTTTCTTATGAGATCATGACGGGAGGCTTCCAGGAGGAAGAGCCGATCAGCCAGTTGGATAAAAGCCTGGACAATTTGAGTAAGTTTTGCCAACGGCTGGTCCAAATCGGGAAAATGAGCGCGGAGGCAGTCGAGCCCCAGAACAAATTCAGGGCCATTGTCCAAAAAATGGCAAGGTATCATTTGGAAGTAGAGGAGGGGATAAAAGAAAACCTGCTGTCGGAGATTAACCAGTTGCTGGAGGGAGACAACCCAGTCGCTTACCGAAGCTGGCTGAGGGAACAGCTCCGCCGGTTAACAGGGGGATAGAGCGGGAACTCCTGCTCCCGCTCCATTCCCTGGGCAGGTTATTCGGTCGCCAGCGAATCCGGGTTTACCCCGTCCCTGCAAGGGCAAACAATGATATCTGCAATCACCCGGCAGCGGCAAGGGTCATCATCCGTGGCCTCCGTCTCGTTGCCTGCTTCCACCCAGCTACAACCGGTTGAAAAGACCGACAAGGTCAGGAACAAAGAAAGAGCAAGGAGAAAGGAAAAGGGCCTCCAGGCGCTTTTACGCGAGGCAATGGCTTCTGGGTGCTCCACTGCGGCGCACGGCGCCACAGGAGCTGTTTTAAAACGCTCCATTCTGAATAGGTTTAACGTGATGAATTAAAACTCCCCCGCTGGGCGCCTAAAGCGGTAGGGCATTTCGGCGAAAGGTTTTGAAAACGGATTTGCCGTTTGGGTTCTAACCTTTCTCCGGATCATTCAAGACGGAGCGTTTTTGAAAAAGGGGCGCGAAGGGGTAATTTTTTTTATTTTTTTTTCGCCAGGTCTTCGAACGCGCCTCCTGGAAGCTATAAGAAAAAAGACAGAATAAAAGACAGAACAAGCGCGCCTGCCAAAATTAGCGCCGCGCCAATTAAGGCGCGGCGGTTGGCCCTTTGCCGGGCTCTGTGCTTGAGGCGTTTTCGCTCGTCGGCGTTAAAATTTTTCAGCATATAGTTGACCGTAAGCTGAAGCGCCATCTGATCCGCCAGGGCGGGGTCTTTCTGCATTTTAAGGTCCAGGTCTTCTTGAAGTTCATGCGCCTTCAAGTACTGTTGAACGCTTTCCTTGATGCCGTCTTTCCTCAATGTAGAAGAAACCTCTTCTCCCGGTTTATCTTGCTCCAGGGGGGGGCGGTCCTTCTGATCCAGGAAAAACCGGCTGCGCTTTTGAAAATCAACAGCTTGCATTAAGAGTTCCCGATACTTTTGATCCAGGTCAATCCCAAGCTCCCCATCCATATCGTTTTCCAGTTTCTCGAACAGGCCGTCAATTTTCTTACTCAGCACCGGGTCATTCCATTGGCGATGGTCAAAAGAGTGGATTGCCCTGTACATGAAATATTTTTGCGATTTCAGGTCAAGGTCTCTGATGGAGGATTGGCCCGGATCGTCCCGAAAGAATCCAAAGGTTCTAAAGGGCAGCCGTTCAGATAGGTACCGTTTAAACTCGGCGCCTTCCTCCCGGGAGAAATAGGATGCCAGACTGCCGGAATGCTTTTGGAACAGGTAGTTCAACATCAGTTCAAGAAGCAAATCCCGCTTTTCGTCAGGCGTTAACGCCTCGGCTAAAACAGGAGTCACTTCGTCTACGTATTTAAATGTATCGCGCATTTCACCATTTTTTTTTGAAGTTTTCAAAAAAAGAATTGAATTTTTTCCTGCACCGCTTGGTTTTCGATTTGACGGAATCCACAGATGCGTGCAGCATTTCAGCAATTTCGGTTAACTCATAGCCATCCGATTGTTTCAGGAAAAGGTCAAAGCATTGCGGCCGCTGAATAGCAAACTCCTCCAGCGCCGCCTGAACGAGGAGGACATCCAGCGAACCCAGGGCCCCTTTGATCAATTCTATGCCTTCTTCGGAGATCCCATCCAGGGATTTCATCTCTTTTTCCCGAATCAGCTTCCGGACAGCGTCCTGGCAAGCGTTGATCAGGGAAGCTTTGAAGTACGCCGTCAGCCCGATTTCGGCTTTAAACTCCGGTTCTTTCCATTTAGCGATGCATTTGGCCAAACTGATATGGAACGCGTCTTTGCGATCTTGTTCGGTTTTTAACAACCGTTTGACTTCCGGCGCGTGGATCAGGTTCGCATATCGTTTGTAGAGGTGGCTTTCGGCTTCATGTTCCAACATAGGTTCTCTGGACCTTAGCCAGTTCAGGATTTCCTTGTCCCAAAACTGGGCAAAAGAATCCACTGCGTGTGGAGGGAATTCCGGCAAGGACTTCTTCTGAGCGAGAAAAGACTTCCATGCAGCATACGTACGTTCAAAAAGGGCGGCCGGTTTTTTTGTGGAACCCTCTTCTGCCAGGTCTTCGTCTGCCCCGCCTTCGGGAGTGATTTCCAAAATAGCTTTCAAACGGTGTTTAATCTCCAACTCTTTTCTAAAGATGGTCCATGCTTCCTGGAGAGCGTGCTTTTCGGTCATGATGCTGAGGTTTTTAGGATAAAAAGGGTATTAAGTATTCATATAGTTCTTTTTTGTTTGAAAATTATAAACGGCTATTTTACAAAGATACGCCCGTGCCGGCAATTCCGAGAATCGCGTAGGAGGGCTTTTCCAACGATGTAATCCTTATTCCTAAAGGGAAAGATGGGAATGCGCTTTGAATGCGCTCATCCCCTTTTCGCCAAATCTCCTACGATCTCCAGCGCCGCATCGATCTCGTGTTCGAGGTTGTAGATGTGGGTAGAGTGGCGAATAGCGTTTTCCGCGGAAGCCCGGGGTTGAAGCTTTTGCGTTTCCACAATTCGTTCTGAAGATCCACGCCTTTGACGCCTTTGATGCCGTAGGTGGTGATTCCTGCGCACATCTCGGGGTGGATGGAGGAAAAAATTTCCACGTTGGGAATTTGCCTGAGGCCATTGCGGAGGTAGTCGCCCAGGAATTTGATCCGGTTGGTAACGGTGCGGGGCCCGAGCTGGTTGTGGAAGTCGACGGCGGCTTCGAGGCCCACGATAAGAGCGGGGTTGCCGGTGCCGCGCTGGGTGAAGCGGAAGCCTTCGTCGTCGTGGTTTTCCCACTGATAGCTGGCGAGCGTCGTCCAGACGTCTTTCACCACTTCTTTGCGCAGGAAGAGAATGCCATTGCCGGCTGGGGCAAGCAACCATTTATGGAGGCTGGAGTAGTAGGCGTCGCAGCCGATGTCCTGCACGTCGACAGGAATCTGGCCCACGGCCTGGGCGCCATCGAGAATGGTGAAAATACCCCGTTCCCGTGCCTGTCGGCAAATTTCCTTCACCGGCAATATCACGCCGTATAGGGAGAGGATATGCGGGATAGCGAGGATGCGGGTCTTGGGCGTCACCTGGCTCATAATGCTGTCGATGACCTCCTGAGGGTCGTTGGCGGGCACGGGCAGTTTGGCTTGTTTGTACACGAGCCCATACCGGGCTGCGGCCACCTGCCAGCCGGCGCGGCCCCCTCCGTGCTCCTGGTCGGTGTTGATGATCTCGTCGCCAGGGCGCAGGTCAAGGCCGTTGGAAACGTAGTTCATACCGTACGTAGCATTCTGGGTGAGGGCTATTTCCTGGTAAGAAGAGGCATTAATCAATGCCGCGATCTTTTTGCGCAGGTCTACGTAAGGCTCATAGCCTGAAAGCAGCAGGGGCCCCTTGCCCTGGTAGTCCGTCTTGGCACAGTTTACCGCGGCGTCGCGCATGGCGGCAATAACCTTTTCTAGTACTGCTTTTGGCTGAACGCCGAGCGTGCCGGTATTGAAATAGACCTCGTCGGCAGGCATTGGAAACAGTTTGCGCACGGTTTTCCAGTATTGATCAGCCGGCAGGGAAGCCAGGCTTTCAATTTCGGGTTCGAGCGCTAAAGCAGGAAGAAGCCCCAGCAAAGGAGTTGCTGCGGCAGTTGCCGCAGTGCGTTGGAGAAAGAGACGGCGATTGAGCATTTTATATCAAAATTTTATTTTGTAATGAAAAATTTCGCAGAAATAAATCAATTTCTTTGTATTATGCCCCGCTATTTTACATCGAAAATATGATAAATAATAAAACCAGATGTTGAAACCGACCAACATCCATGATCCGGAGTATTTCCACAAGGTGGTAGATTGCCAGTTCGCGTGCCCTGCGCATACGCCGGTGCCTGAATATATCGCCTCATCGCGGCCGAGCGTTATGCCGAAGCGTATATGGTCAACTGGGAATCAAACGTGTTCCCGGGCATTCTGGGACGCACGTGCGACCGCCCCTGCGAACCCGCTTGCCGGCGCGGCCGCGTGGAAGACGAGCCCGTGGCCATTTGCCGACTCAAACGGGTAGCAGCCGACAACAAAGGCGATGTGAACGCCTTTATGCCGCAGGCGCCCAAAGAAAAGAACGGGATGAAAGTGGCCCTCATCGGAGGCGGCCCTGCCTCCCTGACCGTCGCCCGCGATCTGGCGCCCCTGGGTTACGAGATCCATCTCTACGACGACCAGAAAGCCGGCGGCGGCATGATGCGCAGCCAGATTCCGGCGTTCCGCCTCCCGGAATCGGTCCTCGACGAGGAGGTTGGCTACGTGCTAAACCTGGGTATCCACACGCATTTCAACACCTATGTGTCCAGCATGAAGGATATGCTGGAGAAAGATTACGACGCCATCTTCGTAGGCACCGGCGCCCCTAAAGGCGGGGACCTGCCCAAACTACCCGGCCGCTGGGACTGCAAAACGAACAACATCCACCTGGGCATTGAGTGGCTGGCCAGCGTGGCTTTCGGGCACACGACCAGGATCGGCAAACGCGTGATTGTCCTGGGCGGCGGCAACACCGCCATGGACTGCTGCCGCACCGCCCGCCGCCTGGGCGGCGAAAAAGTCACCGTCGTGGTGCGCAGTCCTTTCAAGGATATGAAAGCCTCCCCCTGGGAAATCGCCGACGCCCAGCGCGAAGACATTCCCATCCTGAACAACATGCCTCCCAAGAAATTCGTGGTCGAAAACGGCAAACTCAAGGGCATGTGGTTTGAACAAATCGCCGCCGTGTACGACGAACACGGCAAACGCAGCCTCCTGCCCACGGGCGAACCCGACGTCTTTATCGAAGCTGACGACGTAATCATTGCTATCGGCCAGGACAATGCCTTCCCCTGGATTGAGCGCGATTTGGGCCTTAAATTCGGGCAATGGGACATGCCCGTGGTCGACAAACACACCTTTCAGTCGACCCTCGACAAGGTCTTCTTCGGCGGCGACGCCGCCTTCGGCCCCAAAAACGTCATCACGGCCGTCGCTCACGGCCATCAGGCAGCCATCTCCATCGACCTCTACTGCCGCGGCGAATCCGTGTACCACCGCCCGCCGCCCATGACCAACCTCATCAGCCAGAAAATGGGCATCCACGAATGGAGCTTCGATAGCGCCGTGGTGACCGATCTGCGCTACGCCGTTCCGCACGTGGAAAAGCAGGCCGCCCTCACTAACCGCACGCTGGAAGTGGAACTGGGCTTCGACGCGCCTACCGGCTTCCGGGAAGCTCAGCGTTGCCTCAATTGCGACGTACAAACGGTGTTCAACACCAGCCGCTGCATCGAGTGCGACGCTTGTATGGATATTTGCCCGACCTCTTGCATCTCCTTTACGTTAAATGGGGAAGAAGCCGATTTGCGCACCCGCCTCAGCGCTCCGGCAAACAACCTGGAGCAAGACCTCTACGTGTCGGAAGACCTGCCCACTGGCCGCGTGATGATCAAAGACGAAGACGTGTGCCTCCACTGCGGCCTATGCGCCGAACGCTGCCCTACCGCAGCCTGGGATATGCAAAAATACCTCTACCAAGTTTCTAAAGCTGCTCCAATATGGAACATCTCCGCGCTGTAAACGATATGGTCGTCCGGTTTGCCAACGTCAACGGCACCGGGTCGGCCAGCGCCAATAACATGTTCGCCAAGTCCATTTTCCGGATGGGAATTCCCGTGGCGCCAAAGAATATTTTCCCGTCCAACATCCAGGGGCTGCCTACCTGGTACGAGGTGCGGGTAAGCGAAAAAGGCTACCTGGGCCGCCGCGACGGCATCGACCTCATGGTGTGCGTCAACCCTCAGAGCCTCGCTCAGGATGTCGCTTCCGTTCAACCCGGCGGGTATTTCGTGTACGACAACACCAAGAAGCTGCACCCCGAATTCGTGCGCGATGACATCCATTACATTGGCATCCCGATGACGGAGATGTGCAACCACCACTTCAGCGAACCCCGGCAGCGCCAGTTGTTCAAGAACGTGGTGTACGTTGGCGCGCTGGCCGCCCTGCTGGACATCGAATGGGACGTACTTACCGGCATTATCCGCGACCAGTTTAAAAAAGCGGAAAAGCTTATCGCCCCGAACATCAAAGCCCTGGAACTCGGCCGGCAATACATCCACGACCACTTTGCCTATCCGCTCGGCATCCGCGTGGAGCGCCGCGATCTGGTGGGCGACAGCGTCCTGATCGACGGCAACACCGCTGCCGGGCTCGGTGCTTTATACGGAGGCGCTACGGTGGCAGCCTGGTATCCGATCACGCCGTCGACCTCGGTGGTCAATGCATTTGAAAAATACGCCCACCAACTGCGCACCGACCCGGAAACGGGCCGCCGGAAGTTTGCCATTATTCAGGCTGAAGATGAGTTGGCGGCCATGGGGATGGTGATGGGCGCCACCTGGAATGGCGCCCGGGCGTTTACCGCTACCAGCGGCCCGGGCGTGTCGTTGATGAGTGAATTCCTGGGCCTGGCTTATTTCGCGGAGATCCCCGTGGTGCTGGTCAACGTGCAGCGGGGAGGCCCCTCCACCGGCATGCCTACCCGCACCCAGCAGGCCGATCTGCTGCTAGCCGCTTACGCCTCCCACGGCGATACCCGCCAGGTACTGCTTTTCCCAAGTAGCCCCAAGGAGTGTTTCGACCATACGGCTGCCGCCTTCGACCTGGCCGACCGCCTCCAGACGCCCATCATCGTCATGACCGACCTCGACCTTGGGATGAACGACCACCTCTCGCCCCCCTTCCACTGGGACGACTTGCGCGCTTACGACCGCGGCAAGGTGCTGGACGCAGAAGCCCTGGAAAGCATCCAGCAGTTCGGCCGCTACCTGGATACCGACGGCGACGGCATCTGCTACCGGACCCTGCCGGGTACCCACCCCACCAAGGGGTCGTTCTTTACCCGGGGGACCTCCAAAGATGAATATGCCCGCTATACCGAAGACGGCGCCGCTTACACCCGCAACGTAGACCGGCTGATGAAAAAATGGGAAACAACCAAAAAATACCTCCCCCCGCCTGAGTTGTTCCAGGAAAGCAACCAGCATGCGCAGGGGCTCTTGTTTTTTGGTACCACCGCCTACCCCGCGCTGGAATCCATGGACCTGATGCAGGCGGAAGGCATCGGTTTTGACGCCATCCGCCTCACCGCGTTCCCATTCAACGAAACGGTGGAGGCCTTCATCCGCGACCACGAACAGGTGTTCGTCATTGAGCAGAACCGCGATGGGCAGATGCGCAGCCTGCTAATCAACGAACTCGGCGTCAACCCCCAAAAGCTGGTTTCGGTGCTCAACTACGACGGCAAGCCTATTTCAGCAAATGTGATCAAAAACCAGATCGTTGGGCGGTTCCAGGCGGTAAGTTGATGCGATGCTCTTCAGAAAGCAGGCTTTGGGCGTTGGTAGCCTCATCCCTTTTGGTTCCTGAAAAAGCAAATCCATCCCAAAACGCATCAACCCTGTTCCGGCCCTGTATAACCCGAATTAAAAAACAAGATCAACCTTTTTTGCTATGACTTATATCAAACCCAAGTTTCGCCACCCGGACATGCCCACCAACCAGATCGGGTATTCCAAATCCGATTACGAGGGCGCCATTTCTACTCTTTGTGGGGGCTGCGGCCACGACTCCATCAGCGCCGCCATCGTGCAGGCGTGCTATGAGATGTCCGTCGAGCCGCACCGGCTGGCCAAGCTTTCCGGCATCGGCTGTTCCTCCAAGACGCCTACGTATTTTCTCAGCAATTCCCACGGCTTCAACTCCGTGCACGGGCGTATGCCATCGATCGCCACCGGCGCCAGCCTGGCCAACCGGGAACTGATCTATCTGGGCGTTTCGGGCGATGGCGACTCGGCCTCCATCGGTATGGGGCAGTTTGTGCACGTCATCCGCCGCAATGTCAACATGGTGTATATCGTGATGAACAACGGCTGCTATGGCCTGACGAAGGGTCAGAACTCCGCCACGGCCGACGTCAACGCGGCGTCCAAGAGCGGCTCCGCCAATCTTTATCCCACCATCGACCTGGTGGGCCTGGCGTTGGAGTTGGGGGCTACATTCGTAGCCCGCAGTTTTTCAGGCGACAAAACCCAGCTCGTGCCGCTGATCAAAGCCGCCATGGCCCACCCCGGGTTTGCGTTTATCGACGTGGTATCTCCCTGCGTCACCTTCAACAACAAACCCACCTCCACCAAGTCGTACGACTACGTGCGGGAGCACCAGGAAGCCACCTCCTCCATCGATTTTGTGCCCTCCCGCGACGAGATCGTCATCGACTACCGGGAGGGAGACTCCACCGTAGTGGAACTCCACGACGGCTCGGCCCTCCACTTGCACAAACTGGCGCCCCACTGGGATCCGCGCGACCGCGCTTCGGCCGTCAACCGCCTGCTCACCGCCAAAGCCAAAGGGGAAGTGCTCACCGGATTATTGTACATCGACCCCGGCAGTCAGGACATGCACGAACTGGAACAAACCGTCCTCCAGCCGCTGAATACGCTTCAGGAAAAAGACCTCTGCCCGGGAGCGGAGGCACTGGGAAAAATCATGGGAGGGTTTCGGTGATACGATATTTAATTTTTAATTCTTGATAAAATGCAAATAGCCATCATTGGCTCCGGAAATGTAGGCGGCGCCCTGGCGCAACAATGGATCAAGGCGGGCCATACCGTTTTGATTGGCGCAAAATTTCCGTTGAGCGAAAAAAACATCCAGCTTGCCGCGAAAATTGGCGAACATCGATTTACGACGATCCAATCGGCTATTCAGCAAAGCGATGCCATTTTGATTGCCACGCCTCCTGCCGCCATTTTTGACATCCTTGGGCAAATGGGCGACGTATCGGGCAAAACGTTGATTGATGCCACCAACGCCGTGCGCCAGAAGCCCGAGCCGTACGACACGGTTTATCATGCGTTAGCGGCTAAAACAGCAGGAAATGTGGTTAAGTGCTTCAACAGCACAGGTTTTGAAAATATGCTGAACCCCGTTTATCACGGCGAAAAGCTGGATATGTTCATGGCAGGCGATAACGAACATGCCAAACAAACCGCCCGGCAACTTGCGCTCGATGCGGGCTTTGGGACGTGTTGGGATTTCGGCAAAGGCGATAAAGTTGCCTTATTGGAGCAGTTGGCGCTGTCGTGGATAAACCTCGCCATTATGCAAGGTCATGGGCGGGATATTGCGTTTCGGGTGGTGCGGCGGTAGGTTTTGTTTCTTCTGCTATTACCCCATCATTTACAAAATGCCAACATCGATCTCCAGCACAATCCGGAGGTTTTCGACTACTTTTAGTTGAAGGGGAGCAGGCAGTTGGCCTATTTTTTTAATCAGCCTCCGGGTGTCGATTGCCTGGATCTGGTCGATCATAATGGCGCTTTCTTTATTCATCCCGGCTTCTCCCTCTTGCATATTAACCCGAAGGATGCTCACGCCTTTGATCACATTCGTTGTGATGGGGCAAATGATGGTAGAGGGGTGAATCGCATTGAGCAGGTCGTTTTGAATCACCAGGACTGGCCTTGTTTTGCCGGCTTCGGTCCCAAATCTTGGATCGAGGTTGGCCAGCCAAATTTCGAATCGTTTACACTTCATCTTCCAGGAGTTCAAATTCGTGGAGCACCCGCATGGAATCGCTGCCCACCAATTGGGATTCCAGCGCTAATTGTTCCTCGATCAATCGCCGCTTCTGGATTTGGTTGTAAAACGCAATAGCCTCGTTGATATACTTATTCCTGCTGGTCTTGAGATGGAAGAGCAGCGATTCGGTTTCTTGCAGTATCTGATCCTGTAGTTTCAGGGAGATGCTTTTCATCTTTTTTTCACAAAAGTATATCAAAAAAGAATATCATTCAAGGGGGTTATTCGACTTGTTCCAACGAGTCTATTGTTTCACCACCTTCTGCGTAAACACCTCGTCGTTTTCCGTTCGAACGATAACGAAATAAATTCCTGCCGGATGGGCGGATAAATCGAGGGTTTCATTGAAATCCTTGACCTTGTTTCTTTTTTTAACAAAAAGCGATTGTCCAAAAAGGGAATGGACTTCGACTTCTATGTTTTGCCTTTGGGCCATGGCGCCTTTCAGGGTAAACAGGCCGGTTCCCGGATTGGGAAAAACCGTCCACACTGGCGGGTTATCCACTTCGTCCGTTGACGTCAGGAGGGAAAATTCAAACCAGTTCATGTTGAACAGCGGCTTGGTAATGACGATCCGGATGTGTTGCCGGCCCGCTGGCAGTTCGGCAGTTGCGCTGGTCGTCGTCCAGGTTTGCCAGCCGCCGGTTGGAGGAAAACGGACAGTGTGCAGCGTGGAAGCGGTACCAGAAGGGGATATGATTTTCATCTGAACCTCTCCGGATTCCTGGAGCGCTGCCGTGCGGTAGTGCACGGGGTAGGTACCTGCCTGTGCCACGTCGATGTAGTAATCGAGGTAGTCGCCCGCGTCGAGGTAGCTGATGTTTTGGCCGCCGCCCACGTCGCTGGTGGTTTCCAGCTGAGTGCCCGATTGGAAAAAGAACCCTTCCGCCTCCACTTTGCCGGGCGCCGAATGGATGGCGATCAGGTTATTTTTTACGGTTTCCAGGCTGAACAATTGGAGCGGCGTTCCGTCCTGGGCAAGGATCTGCGTCCCGGAGTAAGATATTTTGACGACGTCGGTTGCTTTTAACTTGTAATTGACGGTGAAGTAGACAATCCGGGGATTGCTGCTGTTTAAACCAACCGCAGTGATCGGAATAACCCCTCCGTTTACAAAAATCTGAAAACCGGCGGGCGCTGCGGACAGGGGTGCGGCCATTGGTTTATTCAAATCGAGTTGCACCGTCTTTTCATTCAGGGTAATGGCTGAAATAAAAAAGGCCGGAACGGTATGGGTGGGCGCTTTTTCCACAAACTTGAAACTGCCGAGGTTAAAGCCGGCGCCGTCTACATAAAACCGCAGTTTTTTATCCCCCGGCGTCAGAACGACGTTGGGCACCCGCAGGTTTTGCCAGTTCTGCCAGCCGCCGGTATTGGGCACGTTGATGACCCTGGAAATGTCGGATCCTCCGACGCTAAAATGGAACTTGCCATCCGTTCCGTTGGCTGCTACCCGCACGTCGACATCATAGGCGGCGCTTTGGGCAACCTGGACGTCGTATTGCATCCATTCTCCGGCGCCCAGCCAGCCGACGTTGTAGCCGTTGGTATGGACGCTGTCCTTGGTCGCTTCGATATCCACCGCGTCGTTGCGGTAAGACCAACCATTGTTCCAGGAGGTGTAAATTCCGCTCGACACCTGGTAGTTGGCCACATCGGTATCGAAATAAGCGGATCCCAAAACGCCCATATCAAAGTCGGTAGAATATACCACCCCCGGAATGTTCTGGGTTTTGAACGGCGCCGTTTCGTCTGAATAAACCTGCCGGAACATGGCGTCGATGACATCCTTTTGGAAAACACAGTTTTCCAGTTTCAGCCCCTCGGTTATTCCCATCAGCGCATTTTTCGCGAATGCGGCAGAAGGCGCAGGGCCTGTTCCCTTCCAGTAATCCAGCAATGCTTGATACTCCGGCGTTTTGACGACCGATAGCGGGCCGGCAATGGATTCGATTTTTTTCATCGGCCACCAGGCCCAGCCGATTCCATGGTCTTCCAACAATCTGATGGCATCCCGGAACCAGACATTGGAGTTTTCCCCGGATTCGCCGAGGAAGATCGGCACACCAAAGGTTTGCCGGATATCCAGCACCCACTGGATAGACGCCTGATCATTGTACGACCAGTATTTGTGGGGGCTGTAAACGATGTTGTCATCCCAGGGCGGCAACAGCCTGGTGAAATCATTGGCAAACCAGTTTCCTTCGATAAATAGGATGTGTTTGGTGTCCACGGCCCGGATGCTGTCGGTAAGGGCCTCGTATAAATTTCTCAGCTGCACATTGCTCGGCAAATCCCAGTTTGGTTCGTTGATGAGGTCGTAACCGGCTACCGTGGGCTCATTGGCGTATTTTTGAGCAATTCGCTTCCAGAGCGCAATGGTTTTGGCCTGATTGGCCTGGCTTTCCCAGAGCGAGGGTTTGGAGGGATCGTAATCCGAGATGCCCTGGTCCTTGCCCTGCCCTCCCGGGGTTGCATGCAAATCCAGGATCACGTACATGCCGTTCTGTTTGCACCAGGAGATCAGGCTGTCCGTCAGTTCAAATCCCTTGTCCAGCCAGGTGTTTTGACCCGGAACGGGCTCCTTTTCGATGGGCAGGGTGAACAGGTTGTAGTGCATTGGCAGGCGGACCGCGTTGAACCCCCACGCCCCCAGCGAGTCGATGTCGATTTTACGAACGTGGTTGGACAGCCAGGCATCGTAAAACTGGTCTGTCGCTTCAGGTCCGATCAGTTCCTGGATTTTGGCTCGGATTTGATGTTGGGGGTTGGCAAAATCTGCCGTTTGGAGCATGTATCCTTCCTGGAGCATCCACCCGCCAAGGCCCATACCCCGGAGGAGAAAGGTGTCTCCGCTTTCCTTAATGATGACTTTCCCATGCGCTTTTAGAAATTCCTGGCCCTTCGCCTGGAACATCATCGCGAAAAAGAAAAAGCAGAGGGCAGCGGTAGGTATTCGTTTCATGTTGAAAAGGTGTAGGTCGTAGTTTAAAATGCCAGATGGTACCCTGATGTTGGGGCTGCATGACAATCGCCCCAAACCCATTCGCATCCTGTATCGTTCTTACCGGAGGGCGCTTGAGCGCTGTTTACGGTTTCAGGAGGGGAGTAGCCAATAGCTGGACGAAAATAAGCCATTTGCTGGATTTGGTAGAAAAAGCCATGCGAATCATCCAAAAAGAGGGCTTAGTACCTGTTATCCAATTAACTTGGGGCCGTTATTCTTAAAAAATGAAGTCATGAAGTACCTGCTGACCCTTTTCATTGCCTTGTGCGCTTTTTCCGGTTTTGCTCAAAAAAGCTTGCCCGTGGAGGTCGTCAAGAGTATTGAAGAACGCATTGCCAACGGCTACAGCCCGAGTATCGCCATCGGCGTCATCGACAAGGATGGGCCCCAGTATTACTTCTTCGGGGCCAAAACCGCCGGGGGGCAGCCGGTGAATGAGCATACCATATACGAAATTGGCTCGATTTCCAAAGTCTTTACGGGCATCCTCCTCGCGCAGAAGGTCGTGGACGGCCAAATGAAAACCGAAGACCCCGCTCAAAAGTACCTGCCGGCGTCCGTTGCGCTACCCACGCGGGATGGAAAGCAAATCACCCTGGGGCACCTGTCCGATCACACCTCTGCTTTGGCCCGTATGCCTACCAATTTCACCCCCAAAGATCCGGCCAATCCGTACGCCGACTATACCGTGGAGCAAATGTATGCCTTCCTGAAGGGGTATACGCTGCCGCGCGACATTGGCGCGCAGTACGAATACTGCAACCTGGCCCAGGGCTTGCTGGGGCATATCCTTTCGCTCCAGGCAGGCAGTTCCTACGAGGAATTGATGATCCGCAACATTGCCGCTCCACTGGGCATGAAGGAGACCAAAATCACTTTTGATGAAAAAATGAAGCAGAATCTGGCCATGGGGTACAGCCAGGGTGTTCAGGTGTCGAACTGGGACATTCCCACCCTGGCCGGCGCCAGCGCCATTCGCAGTTCGGTGCACGATATGCTGATTTTTCTGTCCGCCAATTTAGGTTTGAAAACCAGTACATTGTACCCCGCCATGCAGCTTTCCCATCAGGCGCGCCACGACAAACCGGGCGGCGGCACGCGGGTTGGGCTGGGGTGGCATATTTCCAAAGGGGCTGAAGGCGATGTGATCTGGCACAATGGCGGCACGGGCGGCTACCGGACGTTCGCGGGGTTTGTAAAAGAAACAGGCAAAGGGGTAGTCGTGCTGACCAATTCGGATAAAGGCGCCGACGACCTGGGCTTCCGTTTGCTCAACCCGGCGGCCAAGTTGATCGAAGTTAAAAAATCGGCCCTGGCCGAGATCAGAAAAACCCTCGACGCCCAAGGGGTAGATGCCGCCTGGCAGACTTATGAAAAGCTAAAAAACGATTTATCGTATTCCCTGGGGGAGGACGAATGCAATACCCTGGGCTATGCTTATCTGGAAGGAGGCAATACCAAAGCGGCCGTGGTTTTATTCAAAATTAATGTGACCGCTTTTCCGAAATCCGCTAACGCCTACGATAGTTACGGCGAAGCCTTAATGAAAGACGGTCAGAAGGAAGCCGCTATCGCAAACTACAAAAAATCCCTGGAACTCAATCCCGGCAACACCAATGCGATGGATATGCTGGCTAAAATGGGCGCTGAAGTAAAAACGGACGCGTTCCGCGTGGAAGAATCCGTTCTGGAGACGTATGTAGGCGTTTATGAATTGGCGCCCAACTTTACGATCACCGTTACCCGCCAAGGCGCCCAACTTTTTGGGCAGGCCACCGGCCAGGGCCCGTTTGAGATGTTCGCCAAATCCAATACCGAATTTTTCCTGAAAGTAGTAGAAGCCCAGGTCACGTTTTCTGTCCAGGATGGAAAAGTGGAAAGCATGACCTTGTTTCAGGGAGGGCAGGCAATTCCCGGGAAGAAGATCAAGTAAGCAGGGGGGAATCGCTGATTATTGGATTTTCTTAACGACGACCCCTTTGCTGTCGACCCATTTTTTCTTGTCATGTTGGCGTTTGCCCGTTGGAATATTCCAGGTCTAGTCCCATAGGTTCCTTGGTAAGTCGCACTTGATTTTTTCCGCTCTTTTTTGAATTGCTTCCCGCAACGCCTCTTGGTCAATACCCTGGTTTTCGAGTTGCATCGTGTGCGCGGTTTTTAATACGATTTCTTTGGCCAAGGCGAGCGCGCGATTTTCAATCATCTTCTCCAGAGATTGCTCTTGGGGAATGAGGCTGTAGACCAACTGCAAGTGCATCGCTGCGGCAACCTCCCTTAGTCGCTGAAGCGTCAGAGCTCCTTCTGCTTCCCTGCGCTCTATGTCTTTAACGCCTTGCGGTGTCATGTTCAGTTTTTTCCCTAGTTGTCTTAGCGACATGCCTAACGATGTTCGGATTGCATGAATCCACCCCCCAGCTGGTACCGGGAGGTTTTTTATATCGGAAAACAGGACAAGGTTTCTGTCAAGCTGCGCCATTCGTAATCGCCTCTGATCTTTATTCATTAAATAAAAGTTTTAATTTTATTTACAAATTTAAAGATATTATTTTAAAAAATAAATTTATTTTTAAAATAATGCCTTAAGATTTTATTGAATTAAAAGCGCCTAATAAAAAAAACGGAGCTGGGAGATTCTTGTCGAGCTTTGGTTAGGGTGTAAAGGGTCTTTTCGTACACTACTGGACATTTTTGAAATATGCTGGCTAAAAGCTTTTGTAACTGCTAAATTAACTTAGCCGGATTTTCTATGCTTTTGAAGGGATCTATGATCACCGAGGAGGTATTTTAGAAGGGCCATTCCCCAAAAAGCAACGTCCGCCTGGAACACCAGGCGGACGTTGCTTTTGTTCGGGTCTTTCTTTTTCCGGTTTACTGGAAGCTTTCCAGATAGGTTTCCGTAACCAGGTTCCGCAGGGAGGTGCAACCTGCGCTGATGCGGGAGTTGACGAAGACAACCAGTTCATAGCCTCCGGGCAGGAAGACGGCCACGCACTGTTCCATGCGGGGGTTGTTCTCGCAAGCGCCGTCGCGCCATGCCCCGTTTTTGTTATAGAGTTTGCCGGCGGGGGTGTCGATGATCTGATCGATGCCCAGGCGGTTGTCGAGCAGGAACTGGGTGCGGTTGGCTGGCAGGATCGTCCCTTTGCGGCGGGCGTGGTCCATGACGTTCAGCACTTCCTTCACAGAGAGCCTCCATCCGGCGCCGCCGCTCATCGTAGACAGGTCCCCCGAGTTCCAGCCGCCCTGGTTGAGGTGCGGGAAGCGGTAAGCCAGCGCGCCGCCTGCTGCAGGAGCAAATCCGGCGCCGCCGACGCCTGCGGGAGTCAGCACTTTCGCCTGCACGTAGTTCCGGTAGGCGTTGACGGTCAGCATATCCCAAATCTGGTCGTTGAGAATGCCGTAATTGGCGTTCTTATCGACATTGCCGTTGATCACGGCGGTCAGGATGCGGCAGAGGCCGAAGTTCATGTTTTCATAGTCGTAGTTGCCGGTTCCGGGAACGCCTGCTGCAACGCGGGCTTTCATGGTATTAAAATCGGAGGCGGAACCGCCGGTGGCAAACCCGGACCGGTGCTGGAGCAGGTTGCGGAAGCTGATTTGACCGATGTTGGCGCCTTTTGCCCAATAGGTCGGCAGGTAGTTGATGATCTTGGCGTCTACGGAAATGCCTTTTCATCCAGCAACTTCAGCATAGCAATGCCGGTGATGAGTTTGCTTACGCTGGCAACGTGCATGCGGCGGTCGAGCGTCCAGCCCTGGCTGGCATTGGCAGGCGTCTGAGCCCAGTTCCAGATGAGGGTTTGATTGGCCGCTCCGTTCAGGCGCAGCTGCAGGGCATAGCCGGTAACCTGGTCTTTGATTGCTGCGTGGAATTTATCGGCAAACGTCTTGGAGTTGAACTTTTTTCCGGCTGGGATGGCCTCCATCAACGCGCCGTTCGCTTTCCGGTATACGGTGGTCCGCTGTTCTTCTTCTTTATTGCTCTGAACGTTGGCCAGGTGCGACGGACGGATCTGGTAGCTGCTGGCTTGCTGCGTGGTGATGCCCGCTGGAAGCGGCGTTTGAATGGTTTGCTGCGCAAAAGAGGTCAAGCCGGACAGCAAAAGCACGCCATGCTCAGCATGGACAAAAATTGGTTCGTTTTCATGTGACAACAAAATTTGGATGTTCCAGGAAGTTTTGCCTACTCTGTTCCCTGCTTTTCGGCTTCCGCAGTGAAGCCATTTACATGGCGTTCACCAATAAGTGTCTGGCCGGAAAAAGGCGTTCCACTTTCCGCAGGTTTTTTGAACTATTTTGAAAGGAAAGAAATTTGGCCCCTGGCCTATCCGGAACGACGCCCCAACGCCTTAACCCTAAACGCCCCACCGCCTTTCACGGCACAAACGCCAGATAGACCAGATAACTCAGCAACAGGCCGATAAGGGCGAGAATGATCCCAGGGCTGCGCCGTTTTTTGAGGTAAAAGATCATGATCAGCCCGCTGAGGGAAACCAATATCATGAGCACCGCGGAGAGGTCGATAATAAAAGCCCAGGTCTTGCCGCTGTCCCGGCCTTTGTGCAGGTCGTTGATAAGTCCTACAAAACCGCTGCTGGTTTCGGTGAGCTCAAACGTTCCGTCTTCGCGGTTGATAAATATATTGGCGGAATATCCCGGGCCGTTAAACGCGATGGTACATTGGTAGTCGTCGACAATGAAATCGCTGAGCGCTCCTTTGATGCCGAAGTCCCTGCGCAGAAACTCCACGGTTTCCAGTTTGGCCACTTCCTGCTCTGTGCCTACCCACGCCAGATTCACTGAGCCGGTCCGGTCGCTGCTGCGCTGCTGGTGCGCAAACCAGTCGGTATGGTTGAGGGTAATGCCGGTAACGGCGAAGAAAAAAAGGATGGCAAAGCTAATCATGGAGAGGTATACATGCAGCCACCTGGACCATGTTGAAAGCCAGCGTCTGAAACGGTTTGCCGGTGGTTTGGCGCCACCGTTGGCGGAGGAAGGATCCGGCTTACCCATTTTTTGCTTTTGGTTTTTTGCGGAATTCCAAAGCGGCGGAAGCAACTTCTACATTTCCGCTGATATCGATCTTTTTAGGCGTTTTGACGCATTCAATCTCTTTGGACATCATCTGGTACGTGCCATGCTCCCGGGCTGCTTCGATGTAGATGGTATAGGTGCCTGCCTCTACCGGCTTACCGAGGTCGTCTTTGCCGTCCCATTTGAGGGTATATTTCCCGGGCGGTCGCGTAGCGCTGCTGATGCTGGAAATATCGGCGCCTTTGCCGTTGGTGTAGCCGGTGAAGTTTTTATGGTACCAGGACTTGAGGTCGGGCAGCCAGCGGGGCCGGTCGTACCACAGCGCCAGGGTACGTACCGTTTGCTTTTTGGAATTCTCCACCCAAACCGCTACAAAGGGGCGGCGGAAGCGGCCTTCAAACTGGCTTAGTTCCAGGGTGACCAGCAGTTCAAAGTTTTGGCTCCATCCCTGGGCTTTGGTTTTTGCCTTACCCATAGGAGCGGAAGGTGGAGCCGTTTCATTTTTTACCAAAAGCGCCTCCCAGCCCGGACTGGCGTATTGACGGCCGTCTTTACCGATGATCAGGTACTCCACCCCGGGAAGGGTTGCAGCAAGCTTTTTGCTTTCTTCCGGGCGGAGCACATTGAACGCGGTGGCAAGGGCGCCGGCGTCGGTGGCGTTGGGGGCCACGACGGTAGCGCTTACGACTTCCCGAACCGGAAAAGCGGTGCGGGGATCGACGATATGGGAGTACCACTTGCCCTGGATTGAAAACCCGCGCCGGTAATTCCCGCTGGTGGCGATGGCTTTGTTCTGTATCCCGACCGTGGCCAGAGGAGCGTCGTTTTCGGCATCGGCGAATGGATTACTGATCGCTACCGTTTCCGTGCGGGCGCCCAACGCGAGGAGGTCCCCGCCAATGTTGACGACCACGGATTCCACGCCGGGAAGGGACATGACCTTCTCGGCAACTTTGCGGATGATATAGCTTTTGACAAACGTATTCGTCATCAGCGGCGTTGCGCTTTGATGGATGGCGGTTTGGTACCGTTCGTCAAGCGTCCAATGGGTTTGGTGCACCTCCGTAACGGCGATGGCCCGTTCCTGCGCAGTAGGCAGGCGCTGCTCAAGGGCGCTCTTTTTCCAAAGCCGGCTGACAGCTTCTGCCGCGGGGTCGAGCGCGCCGCCGGTTTGCTGTTTCCAGTAATCAAAAAGCCGGAGCACCTCAAACAGATCGCTGGATACGTAAATCCAGAATTTATTGGTGCGCGCCCATTGGCTGAACTCGCTGTCCGGGGCATACCCGCTCAGAATATGCTCCAGCCGGTCGATTTCTGCCAGAGCCTGGGCTTCCGCCAAAGCGGCCGTTTCCTCCGAATTGGCGGATACTTTGAACTCCAGAGAGGTGCCGAGCACATTTTCGAAATGGGAAACAAACAGCGCATAGGGCGGATTGGCCCAAAGCGCGAATGGGAGGAGAACCAGTCCCAAAAAAAGGAAACGTGTCATCGCTTTTTGTTTGAGGTTCAAAAATAGAAAACCCTACCGCCGCAACAAAGAAATGCGAAGGTAGGGTTCCCTATTTTTTGATAGTGCAAAAAATTTGTCCACAATCAGCTATGAACATAAACATGGCCGATTTTATTTTCCCCAAAGGGATGAGCCCAAAGAGAAAAAAATTGGATCGTATAAAAAAATAAGCGTGTAGTTATCCTGCCATAAGGTTCTGATTATCCCAATCGGCTTTTCTGGATTCGATGATTTGATCCGATGTCACATTCTCCTTTGCAAGCGCTTTGATGATGTCGTAGGTCGTCAAAATACCTACCAGCTCGTCGTTTTTCACTACCGGGATGGCGTGAAAACGGTTGACCAGGAAAATCTCCAGGGCGACGTTGATCCGGTCGTCGGGATCGAGTTTGGCAAGGCCTTTGGTCATAATCTCTTCAGCGGTGTAGGCCCTTAAACGGGCATAGTTGACGAAGCGATCCTCGTCGTTGGGGCTGAACCCGCGAAGAAAATGCAGAAAATCGGTCTTGCTGATGATCCCGACCAACTCTTTGAAACGCACCACCGGGATATGGTGAATGTTGTGTTCGTCAAAGATCTCTTTGACGAGCGTGAGCTTATCTGCCGGGTTGACCGTGACCAGATCGCTGCTCATGATTGTTTTGATTGGTGCGAGGACGTTCATAAATATGTGATTTATTGAATTTTACTATTACCAATTTCGCTGATCTCCCCATTTAACGCGCTGATGTTCTTCATCAGTATGCAATGACTTATATCACTTGGAAGTACGAAGTACGATTTACGATTAACGAACTACGGGGTACGGGGTACGAACCAGGGCGTGCGAGAAATCAGACAAACCAAATCGATTTAACAGTTTGATTGTCAAAATTTTATGCAAAAAATTTGAAATAACCCCGTTTCATTTCTTGTATGGGCAACATTTAGTTCTATTACAAGCCATCTCAAAACTATAGAATATGGCGTTCTCCCCCTTTGAAGGGGGTCGGGGGATGAAACCTTTCAACAGCATCCCGGAAGTTTCATCCCCCTAGCCCCCTTCAAAGGGGGGAAGTGCTTCGTCAGCTTTTGCCAAGGGGTTAAGGAATGCCGCCCACTCCCTGGAAAGGGTTTTGAGATAGCTTTTAAAACCCTCTGCTACCTCGTAAATCGTAAATCGTAAATCGTACTTCGTAAATCGTTCTTCGCATCACTTCAACTGCTGAAGGATCAACTGGATCGCTTTGTCCAGTTGAGGGTCTTTGCCATTCAGGCGGTCCATAAACGTGTTTTTGACGTATACATCGGGGGCGACGCCGGTGGCCTCCAGGTCCTTGCCGTCCAGGGTATAGCAGCCCCAGGAAGGGAGGCGGTAGAAGCTGCCGTCGACCAATCCCTTGCCGCTGGTGAAGATAATCCAGCGGTAGGTTTCCGTTCCGACGATGGTACCGAGTTTAAGTTGTTTGAATCCCTGAGCGGTCATTTCGGCGTCGCTGAGGCTCGGTTCGTTGACCAGCAGCACGATGGGCTTGGCGGCCGGACCGAAGTTGGGCTGGGGGGACAGCCCGCCTTCCCGGTATTTCCAGTTGAGGTAGGGCTTTTGGGAGAGGAATTGAAGGACTTCGTTGTGGACGTTGCCCCCGGTGTTGTAACGCAAGTCGAGGATGAGCCCTTGTTTTTGCCACCCGTCGCTCACCATATCGCGCAGGAAGCGGTTGAGTTCCCCAAGGCCCATGTCTTTCATGTGGAAGTAGGCGATGCGGTCTTTGCTTTGCGTATCTACCTTTTTCTGGCAATCCGCTTCCCATTCGTCGTACAGGAGCTGGCTGACGGCGCCGGTGCTGACAGGGTGTAATTTGACGGTCTTCTCTTCAGTTCCCCGTTTGAAGGTGAGCGCGATTTCGTCGTCCAGGGAAGGCTGGACAACGTATTTCTCGCGGTTGAGCGCCGGATCGACGGCTACCCCATTCACCTTTACCAACCGGTCGCCGGGCTTGATGTCCTTGTCGGAGAGGCCAGCCGGGCTTTTGCTCACTATGCGTTCCACCCGATAGGGATCGTCGTTGGCAAAGAGGACCCCTGTCGCTGCACTGCGGGTTTTATAGAAGATTTCCTCTTCGGGGCCATTGGAGTTAAATCCCAGGTGGGAGGAGTTCAGTTCTCCCAGCAGGTCATTGAGCAGGAGCCGCAGGTCGGACCGGGTGTTTAGGTGGGGAAGGAAGGCGGCATAGCGGTCGCGAAGCGCGGGCCAGTCCTTGCCATGAAATTTTTCGTCGTAGAAATTCTGTTCCAGGTTGGCCCAGGTTTCGAAGAACATTTGGCTAAACTCCGCGCTCAAGTCCCTGCGGAAGGTAAAGTCGATGGAAATCGGTTCCGCTTTGTTCCCATCCAGGTTGAGGGTAGCGATATTTCCATTGATCAGCGCGTAGCATTGGGCTTTGGCTTGGCGGATAAATCCGCTCCCGGTGGCTGCGCCCTGGATCATCTCCGTTTTGGGGCGTTCGAAGGGTTCGAAGACGATTTTCCAGAGGTTGCTCCGGCCTTCGTCGTGGTTGGAGGCGAAAATTAC
Organism: Haliscomenobacter sp.; assembly: GCA_016713275.1. Taxonomy (GTDB): domain Bacteria; phylum Bacteroidota; class Bacteroidia; order Chitinophagales; family Saprospiraceae; genus JADJPL01. The sequence continues at coordinate 60,031 of JADJPL010000001.1, read as the reverse complement.
CGTCGTTTTTTCCCCGTTCTGAAGGACGTATGGATCGTCCTGGTACCCAAAGGTAGGCCCGATGGGTTCGATGCGGTCGCTGAGGTACTCCAAATCGATCTGGACGGGTGTTTTTTGCTTTAGGGAATCCTTTCCATTGGTAGCGGGTTTTTCTTCCTGCACGAACAGGGCCTGGTATTTGTCCGAACGGAAAGGGGCGTCGGTTGCTTTGAGCGCCATACGGAAGAGGTCTGCATCCTGGACGCCGAAGGGATAAGACGGTTTGGTGCGGTTGCTGTAAAAATAGAGGTATTTGCCGTCGGGCGACCAAACCGGGCCCGCTTCGGTCACCCCGGTGTTGGTGAGGTTGGTCGTTTTTTTTGTTTCCAGGTCGTATACCAGGAGGTCGCGCTCGAAGTTGCGCATGGCGGCAAACACGATGTGTCGGTCGTCGGGGCCAAACTGGGGTGCGTCACTATTGAGGTCCCAAAACTCGTCTTTGAGCAAGGTCGTGCTGGTCAAGGCGCCGAGGTCCAGGAGGCGCAGTTCGTGGCGGCCGCCCAGGTAAACGGCTTTGGTTTTGTCGCTGTTGAACGAGACGAACCGGTTGTTGTGCCGGTCGCTGGTGATTTGCTTTTCCGGGCTGCTGCCGTCGGCGGCGATGGTAAACCAGTTTTGGTACCCGCCCACCGTTTGGTTGAACAGGATGGTTTTGTTGTCTTTAAGCCAATAGACTTCCATAACTCTGCCGTCGGACCGGGTCGGGATGAGCTGAACGAACTTCCCTTTGACATCGGATACAAACAACTCGCCTCGGGACACAAAAGCCAGCTTTTTCCCATCCTCCGATACGTCGAACATCGAAATATTGTCCTTGGTCTTGAAATCCTGTTTTTGGGAAAGGGTAGCGTTTTGCGGGATAAGAATCTCCGGTTTGGTGGTGCGGCCGCTTTTTACGTCAAAGAGATAGAGTTGGTAGTCTCTGCGGAAGGCTACTTTGTCGCCGTTGGCGGAAACGTTGGGGTTCCAGACGGCGGTTTTGAAATCGGTGAGCCGTTGTTTGCGTTCGCGGGAGAGGGTATAGAGGTTATATTCCCCGTTGAATTCGTCGGAGAGGAAGAACAAGTTGCCCTGGCGGTCGAGGATAGCGCCGAAATCTTTCCCTTCCCAGGTGGTGTATTGTTTGTATTGGTTGTTTTTTGGGTTGAAGGACTGGATATCCGGGTTGTGGTCGCCTTTGTAGCCTTTGCGCTGAATGGCATTGAAGCTTTCCCAGGATTCGTTGAAAAACAGCTCGCCGGAGCGAGGGTGCTCGGCAATGTCGTGCGCGGTATGGTGGTAATCGGGGAACAACCGCACGGGCGTCCCTCCAGAAAGCGCTACCTTATAGGCGCTTACCCGGTTGTACCGGTTGGAGGTAAAGTAGATGGATTCGCTATCCCAGGCCCAGGAACACACCAGGTCGGTGGCATCATTGAAGGTCAGCTGGCGAATGGCGCCGCCTTCCAGCGGGAGAACAAATACGTCGGTATTTCCATACTGAACGCTGCTGAATGCGAGCCATTTCCCATCCGGAGAGACTTTGGGGAAGCGTTCATCGCCTTCCATAGCGGTTATCCGCGAGGCTTGCCCGCCCTGGGAGGCAACTTTCCAGATGTCGCCGGCATAGGTGAAGTAAAGGGTAGCGCCATCTGGGGTCAGGGCCGGATGATCGGTAAAATGGGCTTGTTTTCCGGATTGGCTAAAAACCGGGATTACAGTCCAAAAAAAGAAGAGAAAACAAAACAAGGAACGGTTTTTCATGGTTTGAAGGTTGACAGCGGGTGGCAAAAAAAGGTTCTGATTTCCTAACCCAAACTACAAAATTTCCAAATATGCAGGTAATTGACGGCGCAAAACCTATACTGGTTACTGGAGCAGGCGGATATATCGCCTCCTGGATCATCGAGTTCCTGTTGGAAAAAGGGTACCTGGTTCGGGGCACGGTGCGCAGCCTCTCGGTGAATGATCGGCTTGCCCACCTGGAGGCAATGACCAAAAACCACGACGGACGGCTGGAGTTGTTTGAAGCGGACCTCCTCAAGCATGGTTCGTTCTCGAAAGCAATGGACGGATGCGAGTTGGTCTTTCATACGGCATCCCCTTTTAAATTCCAGGGCGTTAAGGACCCTCAGAAAGAGCTGATCGACCCGGCGCTTGAGGGCGTTCGGAACGTTTTGCTTACAGCGGAGGAAACGCCCTCCGTCCGGCGGGTCGTGCTGACGTCCAGCGCTGCCGCGATTTATGGAGATGCCAGAGAAATAGAAGATCAGCCCAACCGCATGTTTACCGAGCACGTCTGGAACCTGAGCTCCAGTATCGATCACCAGCCCTACTCCTATTCCAAGACTGTTGCTGAACGGGAAGCCTGGAATATGGCGGGGCAGCAGATGCGCTGGGATTTGGTGGTGATGAATCCGGCTTTCGTCCTTGGGCCTTCGTTAAGCCGCCGGACGGATTCGACGAGTACCGGGTTTATTTTATCCTTGCTGAAAGGCACGTTTAAAAGTGGGGCCCCCGATTTGTACTACGGTGTTGTCGATGTTCGGGATATAGCCCAGGCCCATATTTTGGCAGGCTTTACCCCTGCTGCTTCGGGTAGGCACCTTCTATGCAACCAATCGATGAGCTTTTTGGAAATCGCTCAGGTGATCCGAGCGGAATACGGGGACCGCTTTCCTTTGCCCAAACGCAAAATCCCTAAGCCCCTGCTGCAACTGATCGCGCCTATGGTCGGACTGACCCGGAAGTATGTGAAAAACAACGTGGGGTACCGGCCCGTTTTTGACAATAGCCGGTCCTTGGAAAAACTCCACGTCTTCTACCGCCCGATCCGGGAAACCTTGCTCGACCAAACCGCCCAGCTTATCCAGGATGGATTTCTGGACTGAGCATTCCGGATTCCCGAATATTCTCCGTTCCTTGCCGCACAAAATTGGCCACATTGAGCACTACTGCAGGAAGCATAGCATTTCGGCTGGACCGAAAACAGGTATTCGCGTCATTTTTGATTTTGGTCAGCGCGTTGTGTTTTTCTGCCAAAGCGGTGCTGATCAAAATGGCCTACCGCTACGAGGTCGACAGCATTTCGCTCCTTACGCTGCGCATGGCCTTTGCCTTGCCCTTTTTTCTGGCCATAGCCTGGTGGTCGCGCCCCAAACACGGCGATGGAAAGGCCCGCCTTAGGGCCCAGGACTGGCTGGAAATCATCGTTTACGGCCTTTTGGGGTATTATTTCGCCAGCCTGTTCGATTTCATGGGCTTGCAGTACGTGTCGGCGGGCATGGAACGGCTTATTCTGTACTTGTATCCCACGATCGTGCTGCTGCTGTCGGCGGTTCTTTTTCGAAAAAAAGTTCTTCGCTCCCAACTCATTGCGCTGGCATTGACCTACGCAGGCATTGCGGTGGCTTTTTTCGACGGGCAAAATCTGATGCAGGGAAGCAACATCCCTTTCGGCGGTTTTTTGATCTTCATGAGCGCTATCGCGTATGCGGTCTATCTGCTGGGGACGGCAACCTTGCTGCCAAGGCTCGGCACGCTGCGATATACCTCCCTTGCCATATCCGCCGGGTGTATCGCTATCATCCTCCAACACGGGATCCAGTTCCAATGGGATCTTTGGGGTTTTCCCGCTATGGTATACTGGTTATCTTTGCTCATGGCGATACTGTCTACCGTGCTGCCGACGTTTTTGGTCAGCGAAGGCGTGCGGATGATCGGCGCCGGCAACGCCTCCATCATTGGGAGTATTGGACCGGTTTCAACCATCGCGTTGGCCTACTGGCTTCTTGGCGAAGGCTTTGGGTTCTGGCAATTGGTTGGGACGTTGCTGGTGACGGGAGGAGTTGTGTATATTAGTTTGGCAAAACGGGATAAAATCTAACACCATGGATTTAAGTTTGATGCGCCAGGAATTTGTTCGGGAAGGCCTGTCCGAGGGAAGCACTTCGTCCGGATCCCATTCACCAGTTTGAATTTTGGTTTCAGCAGGCGATGGACGGCAACATGGAAATGGCCAACGCGATGAGCCTGAGCACGGTTTCCGCGGATGGGCAACCTTCGCTGCGGACGGTGCGCCTGAAATTTTTTGACCGCCGGGGATTTGTTTTTTACACCAACTACGAAAGCCGCAAATCCAGAGAGATTTCCGAAAACCCCCAGGTGGCGCTGCTTTTTCCCTGGCTTCACCTGGAACGCCAGGTCGTGATTATGGGAAAGGCGGAAAAAGTCGGCACAGCAGAATCGGTGAAATACTTTCTTACCCGCCCACGGGGAAGCCAGATTGGGGCCTGGTGCTCCAACCAGAGCTCTGTTATCAACTCCCGGCAGATGCTGATGGCGAAGTTTGAGGAGATGAAAGAAAAATTCCACAACCAGGAAATCCCCCTCCCTTCGTTTTGGGGCGGGTACCGGGTCGTTCCGCACCACATGGAGTTTTGGCAAGGGCGGGAAAACCGCCTGCACGACCGATTCCTCTACCTGCTCCAACCAGACGGAAGCTGGACTTCCCAGCGCCTGGCGCCCTGACCGCAGCGATCAGCCCGGGAATTGGCGCAGGAGCTGAACCAGCTCGTAAACGTCTTCATAACTATTATACAGCGGAGCGGGCGCAATCCGGATGACGCCGGCTTTGACGCCGCCGGCATCCTGGGTAGGCAGGCGGTGCTCTCTCCAGTCACACACAACCCCGTTGGCCATCAAATAATCGAACAGGCGTTTCCCTTCCGGCCCTGTGAGAAAGGACAATTGTGCCCCCCGCTGGGCCGGGTCTTTGGGCGTGATAAACCGGTACGCATATCCTTCTTCCTGCATCCGGCCAACCAGGTATTCCAGGTATCCGGTCAATAGCTCGCTTTTCTGGCGGATGGCCGGCATGCCGGCCCGGTAAAATTGCTCGTGGCTAGCCAGCATAGGGGCGAACGCGAAAACTGGCGCGTTGCTGAGCTGCCAGCCTGAAGCGCCGGGAGTAGGTATAAACCCTTTCTCCATCAAAAAGCGGCGTTTTTCGTCGTATCCATACCATCCGGCAAACCGCGGAATATCGGGGTTAAACGCATGCCGCTCATGAATAAACGCCCCGCTTAACGATCCTGGGCCGGAGTTGAGGTATTTGTACGTGCACCAAACTGCAAAATCAGCTCCCCACTCGTGCATCTTCAAGGGGACGTTGCCGGCTGCATGGGCCAGGTCAAACCCGGCAAATGCGCCTGCCTGATGGGCGGCACGAGTGATGGCTTCCATGTCGTACAACTGCCCGGTGTAGTAATTGACCCCTCCAAACAAAACTAAGGCGGTAGACGCTCCATGGGCCTCTATTGCCGACAAAATATCTTCCGTTTGCAGCAACTCCTCCCCTGAGCGCGGGGCTACTTCGACGATCGCTTCCTCCGGGGCATACCCATGCCATTTGACCTGGCTCTCCACCGCGTATTGGTCGGACGGAAATGCGCCCGCCTCCATGATAATCTTGAACCGGCCGCCCTGAGGCCGGTAAAAACTCACCATCATCAGATGGAGGTTGACGGTCAGGGTGTTCATGACGATTACTTCCTCTTCCTTCGCTCCAACGATATGGGCAGCAGCCGGCGCCAACGCTTTGTGGTACTCCTTCCAGGGGATAGCTCCTTTAAAGTGCCCTTCCACCCCCAGGGTTTCCCAACGCTCGAATTCGCGCAGCGCCGCTTCCCGAGCTCCTTTGGGCTGCAACCCCAGCGAGTTTCCGCAAAAATAAAGGGTGTTTTTCCCGGAATGCTGTGGGAAATAAAACTGATCCCGGTATTTCCGCAACGGGTCTTCCCGGTCCATCTGCCGGGCAAATTCTAATGTGGGTTGGTAGAAAGCCATTTTTTGATTTACGAGGTACGATTTACGAGGTTGCGAAGTTGCGAAGAATGGACTTCGCAACTTCGCAACCTCGCAACGTTATCAATTACCGGGGCACTTCCAAGGTTTTCAAAATATCCCGGACGACGTCCTGAGGTTCGATGCCTTCGATTTCGCGTTCGGGCTGAAGGATGATGCGGTGATTCAGTACAGGGTAAGCAACGTATTGAATGTCTTCCGGGGTAACGAAGTCGCGGCCCTGCATGGCGGCGATCGCTTTGGCCGTTTTGAGGATGGCGAGCGAAGCCCGGGGCGAAGCGCCCAGATAGACATCCCCGTGGCTGCGGGTGCGGTGTACGATCTCTGCAATATAATCGATAAGTGGATCGGTGATAACGATGTCCTGGATCAGATTCCGGCAGGCTTGCAAATCGCTGGGGCCTAAAACTTTCTGTACTTCGCGCCGGAGGTTAAGACCGAAATCGCTCTGGAAGCGCCGGAGGATCTGCTTCTCCTCCCCCAGATCCGGATAGGAGACAGGGATTTTCATCAGAAAACGGTCGAGCTGGGCTTCCGGCAATTTATAGGTGCCTTCCTGTTCGATAGGATTTTGGGTGGCGATAACGAAAAACGGGTGCTCCATGGGGTACGTCTTGCCGTCGACGGTTACCTGGAGTTCCTCCATCACCTCAAACAACGCAGACTGGGTTTTGGCCGGAGCGCGGTTGATCTCATCGATCAGAACGACGTTGGCAAAGATCGGGCCCGGGTTGAACGAAAAATCAGAGGTTTTCAGGTTGAACACCGTGGTGCCCACCACATCGCTGGGCATGAGATCGGGGGTAAACTGGATGCGGGAAAAGTGGATGTCGAGGGTTTGGGCCAGGAGTTTGGCGGTTAGGGTTTTGGCGATTCCCGGCACCCCTTCCACCAGGGCGTGGCCTCCGGCAAACAGGGTAGCCAGGAGAAAATCCACAAAGGCGTCCTGGCCGACGATCACCTTTTGCAGTTCGCGCTTGACGTTATCAACCGCGTGCTTGACCTTGCTCAGGTCGAGATGGGTGCGTTGGAGGAGGGATTCCTGTCCGGCGGCCCGATCGCTTTCCGGAGTTTGGGCAGGCTGTTCTTCTGGTTGGAGTGGGTTTTCCAGTGGCATAAAAATTAACGGCTATGAGTTTGTTTGCAATGTTGCGTCAGGTGGTCCAGGCGCTGGCTAAATTCGATCAGGGTATTTTCCGTAACGATGGAACCCCGTTGAATGTTCTGGTACATCAGAATCAGATGCCGGACCGCCTGTGGGTCGATCTGCGCTTTGGCGCTGAGCAAGGATACGAATTCTTCGTCAAGTTCCCTGGTTGGAAGCATAAAGCGTTCGCGGGCAAACTGTAAAAAGAGTTTCATTTTTTGAAGCGCCGTCTTTTTGTGGTCCTGCTGCAGAAAATTCAGACGGCCGATAGCCTGGATAAATTCCAGGGAGGTGTTCCTGTTTGAGGGAATCACTGGAATAGGTTTTTGTCTGCGTTTGGTGCGAAAGAGGAGGAACAAAAGCGCTACGGCCACCAACAGGTACCAGGCTGCCGCCAGCGCCGGCTGGCGCAGGATATAATCCAGCGGACTGCGATCAGCAAACTGGCGGTTGCCCATGGCGTCATCGGATCGAGGATTCCTGCCCGGTACTTTGCTGAATTGGTCCCAATAGATCGGGCCAGGAGGAAGATGGGACAACGCGCGTTCCACATACGCCACGCGGTCTTTTTCCAGCAACGCGAGATTGGAGAAGAAGATCGGATTCGTGTGCAAATAGATCCATCCTTTCTTATAGGAAATCCGGACGAAATTCACGTGCCTTCGGTTGAGTTTGCCCAGTTCGACAAACCCTCCTTCCCGGTCGCAGAAATAATCGGGCCGGAAGAAGGTCCAGTAATAAACCGGAGGCGGGCTATTCCTTCCGTAAGGTTTCAGATAGCGCAGCCTTACCGGCGCCGGAAGCTTGAGATCCGGGTGGAGGAGGTTGACCAGGGCCTGGGTGTCTTTGGTGAAATCCAAAAGCGGATCGTCCTCGTCTTTGGGAACGCACCATTCCGGGTCAAGCGCCGCTATCAGCGATTCCGGAATTTCTTCGGATGCGATGAACGCATGATTGCCTTTGGCCACGAATTTCAGCAACGCAGCCTGGCTTGCTGAATCGTAGAACGGCATGGGGCCGACAAAGAGGTACGACGAGGGCTTTGCCGGTTTGGCGGGCAGGGCTTCCGAAAGCGGCTTTTGGATTTTAATCAGGGATTCCCCCGGAAAATAGTCCTTCAAAAGCGCATACAACACCTGCGTGCCATAAGGGCCTTTATTTTTTTCTTTGTAATTTTCTACCCAGGAGTGCCGGTTTCCCTGAACGTAGAGCAAATACATGGCCGCTACGATCAGAACCGCCAGCGCAAGCAAAAAGATCGTCAGACGCCGGTTGTTCATGAGACGGAGGGTTTTGATGCGGATAGCCCGGAGCGGCGTTTCCCTGCGCCAAGCGATTGCAGAAAGGATTGGAAATCGCGCTCCAGAAAAGCGAATTCCACGCGTTCCGGAGTGTATGCGCCGTAGCGCACTTTCTCAAAGATGAGCGTCAGCTGGCTGAAGTCTCCGGCATAAGGGGTGCCGCGAAGGTCGCGGAGGTATTCCCGGTTGGTCTTATCTTTTTTCCATTGGATCAGGGATGCGCCCTGAAGTTGCTGCAGGACTTGAAGGTAATAGATCCGGATCGCCACGGCATAATCTCCCAACCGGATCGCCTCGGCCAGGTATCGGTCGAGATCGGATTCCGGAAGATCCGTCTCCAGGTCGCTGGCCGAAAAGGATAACCCGCTTTCCCTGACCTTCTTGTTCTTTGGCGACTGGATCAACGCGCGGAGGATGAATGCGGCGATGAGGACAAGGAAAACCAGAGCGAAGAACTGCATGACCGGGCCCGCGTTTCCGCTCCCAATTCCCGATCCCTTGCGGGCGTTTGGCTGTTTTGCCGGCTTTTTAGGACGAAGCGTATAGGTTAGCCCCTGGGTTGTTTTTTTCCATTCCGCTTCGTCAAAGGATCTGGAGCGCACCGGTTGGTCCATGTAGGTCTTTTGAGGAGAGTCGGTTTCCTGCCCCCGGCCGGCAAGGGGTGCGGCAAGGGAAAGCAGGATAGAAGCAATAGTCAGGGTAAGGGAGGCTGCTTTCATGCGGTTTCTTGTTCTAAACCCCGAATCTGCCGCTTGCGCCCAATCTCCCGAATCCGTTGGTTCAATTGGTTTGCTTCCATGATCTCCACCAGCGAATAGTACATGAGTCCGAAACCGGTTACGATCATCCCGTAAATCAGGAAATGAAAAAAGTAGGTCAGGCTGGCAAGTACGACCGCTGAGAATTGTTCCATCTGTTCGCTGTTGAGGCGCACCACCCAGCTGATCAGGTTGAGGTAGGTCCAGGCAAGCCCGGTATCCAGCAGCGAAAAAAACAAGCCGCCGGTGAGCATCAGCAAGAGGAGGAGCGCAAAAATCCGGCTGAAGTTGGGCAGCGCTAAAAACAAGGCCCTTCGCATGCCAAGCCCGCGGATTTCCGGTTCAAGGGCCAGGACCGCCATCCACAACAGCAGCAAAGGAAAAAACACCAGGATAATAAAGGAGGCGTATGGGCTCTGGGCATGCAAAATCCCTACCATAAACGCTGCCGGCGCCAGCGCTTTTATAAATTGAACCAGAACGGTCACCCTGGGGCCCGGGGGTTTTCCCATCAACCGGGGAAACAGCAAGGTGGAGAACAGCGCGAGAATGGGCACGTTTAACCAGGGCGCCCACGGAATGGCGTTCCGATGATGATAAAATTGGCCCAAAGCTTCCAGACTGGCGAATAAACTGAAATCGATCCGGAAAAATGTTGCCGGAGGAACCGCGCGGCCAAAGAAAAATACAGGGAAACAGAACAGCCCTGCGGCAAGCAGCGAAAGGCCCAATACCGTTGGAAAACGCCGCTGAAAAAACGGGAACAGATCCCCAAAGACCTGGCCGGCGTTGCGAATATAGGCCAGGTCCGGCAAAGGCGGTTTGTGGACGGCGAATTCGGGTTCCGCCAGGGAAGCGCTCCCCAACCGGGAGGCTTTGTAGTAGGGATACCAGATAAAATAAGCAATTACAAAAGTCAGACAGGCCAGGATAAACGCGCCCCGAATCCAATCCGGGGTATCGGTATGCCGGGTGAGAAACGATTCGAAGATACCCGCCAGAACGATCAGCGGCGTAATCCCGAAAAGAATTTGGAGCCCGCGGCGCGCGGCGCGCTGAAACGCCTGAGCCCGGGTGTAGGCGCCCGGAAAAGCCAACCCCCGCCCCATCGTTAAACCAGCGCCCCCGGCAATGACAATGGCCGAAATCTCCAGCGTGCCATGAATCCAAATGGTGAGGAACGATTCCCAAAACAACCCCTCCTGTACAAAAAAGTACTGGAAAGCGCCCAGCATGATCCCGTTGCTGGCGAGAATCATCAAGGAGCCGATGCCGTACAGGATGCCAAAAATAAACGTGAGCGAAGCGACAAACAGGTTGTTGGCCGTAATCCCCAGCGTCATATCGAAAGGGCCCATTTTTTTGTATACTGCCATCGGATCTCCCGAAGCGATGTTTCCCTTGGTCATTTCCATGTAGCGTTCCCCCAGGATGAGCTCGGGGAATTCGGGGTCCATCGCCGAGGAAAGCGCGCCCGTCAGGAAGGCGCCGGCGAAGACGAGCAACGCAATCAGCATGTCGCGCCGCGCAGCATACATGGCGAGTGGAAGCTTCTCCAGCCAGAAACCGGAAAACGCCAAAGACCGGTTTTTCGGGCCCTGGTAGATGGACAGAAAGATCCGTTGGGCAAGGTCGTTGAGGTACACCCGCACGGAACGGTTGGGGTAAAAGGTGCGGGAAAAGGAAAGATCGTCGGTAATTTGAACGAACAACTCATTCAACCGGTCTGGGTCGCGATGGGCGCCCTCCAGGACTTGTTCAAACTCCTCCCATTTGGGAGCGTTTTGCCGAATGAATTGGGTTTCGCGCATAAGGGGTTGTTGAGGGCGTCAGTCCGTTTTGGAAAAGTCCCATTTTATGAAAATATTTGCACTTGCGCAAAGCAAGCGGCTCAAATTTCTCGTTTTGCCGTCTTTCCGCCCTTCCATCGCTCTAAAAAACGATATGCAACCTATTGACATACAAACGCCCCAGAACGTGCGGATCGAATACGAACCGGCAGCCTTGCGGGACCGGATACTCGCGTTCTTCATCGACGCGCTTATTTTGGCCGCTGGGTATAGCCTAGTACTCTGGGCGATTCTGAGCAACTCGTTCGGGCAAGCCCTCCTAGAAGTGGGCTGGTGGACGAATTTATTGTTTGTATTTATCCCCCTGGGGGTATTCCTCGGGTACCATTTTTTATTCGAAACGTTCTGGGGGGGGCAATCTCCCGGGAAACGAGCGATGGGCATCCGGGTGATCCGCCTGGATGGCCGGGAGCCTCAGCCTGCGGATTACCTGCTGCGCGCTTTTTTTCAGTTGGTAGATACGTTAACTTCCATGGGCATTCTGGCTGCGTTGCTGATCAGCTCTACCGCCCGGGGCCAGCGCCTGGGAGATATAGCAGCGCATACCGTCGTGGTGCGCCAGCGGAATATGATCCGCTTTTCCCTCGAAGATATCCTCCGGATCAATTCCCTGGAGGATTATACCCCGACCTATGAACAGGTAAAAACCCTGAGCGAACAGGATATGCTCACGGTCAAAAACGCCCTTGCCCGCTACCAGACCTTTCGCAATGCCGCGCACGCTGCGGCCATCATTGAACTGACCGACCGCCTTTGCGCGTTTCTGAACATAGAACAACGACCTCAAAATGCGGTTGAATTCCTTAAAACCTTACTTCGGGATTATATTGTTTTGACCCGTTAACTGCTCATGCGAAAAAAGAAACCCATCATCCTGCCCGAAGTCGTGTTTACGGGCATTGCGGATAAAGGCCAGTGCGTTGGGAAATCCCAAACCGGGCAAGTCGTTTTTGCTACCGGCGCCGTCCCGGGAGATGTTGCCGATGTGCTGGTGTACAAAAAGCGGAAGGAGTATTACCTGGGCGTCGTGAAACACATTCATTCCTTTTCTTCCCACCGGCGGGAGGCTTTCTGCGCCCATTTCGGCGCCTGCGGCGGTTGCAAATGGCAGCACTTCGACTATCAGGCCCAAATGCAGCAAAAGGAAGACGTGGTCCGGCAGTCGCTGACCCGGATCGGAAAAGTTGCCGTTGGGGAGTGGCTCCCGATTCTGGGTGCTCCTCAAAGCACGGAATACCGCAACAAGCTGGAATTCTCTTTCTCCGGCAAGCGCTGGCTGGCGCCCGAGGAACTAGGGACCGGCGTGTCCAATGTCCAGGATGTGATCGGTTTTCACCCGGCTGGCGGCTTCGACAAAGTCATCGATATCCAGCATTGCTGGCTCCAGCCCGAACCTTCCAACAAAATCCGCAACCTCGCCCGGAGTATCGGCATCGGGCAGGGGCTTCGTTTTTACGATACGATGGCTCAGCAGGGATTTCTTCGCAACCTCATGCTGCGGACGACTACCCTCGGGCAAACCATGGCGCTGGTGAGCTTCGGGTACGACGACCCGGAAAAAAGCTCCGCCTTCCTGTCAGCCCTTCTGGAACAAGCGCCCGAGATTACTACCCTGATCTATTGCATCAATACCAAGCTCAACGATACGGTTTTCGACCTGGAGATGCACTCCTTTCACGGCCCGGGGTACGTGGAAGAAACCCTAGGCGAAGTCCGGTTCCGCATCGGCCCGAAATCCTTTTTTCAAACCAATTCACGGCAGGCAGAAACCTTATACTCCGTAGCGCGCGACTTTGCCGGGCTCCAGGGGAACGAAAACGTGTACGATTTGTATACCGGGATCGGAAGCATCGCTTTATTTATCGCCGGGCAGTGCCGGCAAGTGGTCGGGATAGAAGAAATCGGCGCCGCTGTGGAGGATGCCCGGATCAATGCCGAAAGAAACGGTATCGGCAACGCCCGGTTTTATGCCGGAGATGTCAAACAGATTCTTACTCCGGAGTTCGCGTTGGAGCATGGCCGCCCCGATGTGCTGATCACTGATCCGCCGCGAGCAGGCATGCACCCGGAAGTCGTACGGATCCTTTTAGAACTATCCGCGCCCAAAGTGGTTTATGTGAGTTGCAACCCCGCTACGCAGGCAAGGGATTTAAATCTGTTACAGGAAAAATACGACGTGCTGAAAGTCAGGCCGGTGGATATGTTCCCTCATACCCATCATATTGAAAATGTGGCGCTTTTACAATTGCGAGATCTATGACCGACGAAGGAAAATACCTGCAACTCAAGGAGGCCATCCGTCCGTTCATCCCAATAATCGGGACCGCGGCAGATACCATCATAAACGAAAACGTCTCCAACTACCCGATTTTTGTCGTCAGCCAACTGGACATCGATCTGGGCATTCCTTTAATCAAACGAACGGAGGAAGGCCCTTCCTGGTCGGTGCATGCCTCTACCCTCGAAGAAATGAGCGCCAAACGGGTGATTCAGGAGGAAAAGCTTGCCGATTTTCAACGGATTTTTAATATCCACAGGGAGGACGTGTGCTTGTTTGTCTTAAGCGATCTTGGGGGAAATTTTATTTTTTTACCCAGGGACTAGCGCTTTACTACCCCCGAACAACTTAAAAAAATCTATGAAAATATTAATTTGTGAGAGTGAAGAGGTGTTGCTCGCCGCTATCGAGTTCCGGTTGCGGAAACAGGGTTTTGACGTGGCGTTCTGCAAGAAAAAAGCTTCGGTCGAAGAGCATGTGATCAAGGAAGATCCGGATTTGGTGCTCATCGATCTCGACATGGGCAAACAATCCGGGCTGGAGATCGTGCGCCTGGTCAAGCAGTTGCAAGGGGATAAAGCCAAAACCCTGCTGCTCGCCGATCCGGATGAAGAAGAGCAGATCGTGGAAGGGTTTTCGATAGGGATTAACGACTTCCTGTCCAAGCCGTTCAAACCGGCCGAGCTCATCCTGCGCGTCCGCCGCATCCTGGGCAAATAAGGGTGATTTTAAATCTAAACGCCATAAAACATGAAAGGAATTATCCTGGCGGGCGGCCTGGGTACACGCCTGTACCCCCTCACACTGGCGGTGAGCAAGCAGTTGATGCCGGTTTACGACAAACCGATGATCTATTACCCCCTGTCCACCCTCCTGTCGGCGGGAATCAGGGAAATTTTGATCATTTCCACCCCGCACGATTTGCCCAACTTCCGCAAACTGCTTGGCGATGGAAGCCAGATCGGCTGCCGGTTTGAGTATATCCCCCAGGAAGTTCCCAATGGCTTGGCTCAGGCTTTTGTGCTTGGAGAAGATTTTATCGGCGCCGACTCCGCCGCCCTGATCCTGGGAGACAATATCTTTTATGGAAACGGATTAAGCGAGGTGATCCGCGCCGCCGTCGATCCTCCGGGAGGCGTAGTGTTTGCGTATTGGGTGGCTGACCCCGAACGGTACGGGGTAGTAGAATTTGACGAGCACTTCAAAGCCGTTTCGATCGAGGAAAAACCCAAACAGCCCAAGTCAAACTACGCCGTGCCCGGCTTGTACTTTTACCATAACGACGTGGTGGAAATCGCCAAAAACCTTCAGCCGAGCCATCGGGGAGAATACGAAATCACCGATGTCAACAAGCATTTTCTCGGCGCCGGAAGGCTCGAAGTTGGCGTTTTGGGCCGGGGCATTGCCTGGCTGGATACCGGTACTCACCAATCCCTCATGCAGGCGGGGCAGTTCATCCAGGTCATCGAGGAACGGCAAGGACTCAAAATCGGCTGCATCGAAGAAGTAGCCTACGAAATGGGCTTTATCGATGCCGAACAACTGGAACGCCTCGGCAATAAATACCTGCAAAGCGGGTACGGAAAATACCTGCTCCAGTTGCTGAGGTAAGGGTAAAGAGCAGGGAGCAGGGAGCAGGGGTTACAGCCTGGGGAAAAACTGCCAATGAACCAGCAGCCAGAACAGTGCCGCCAGGGCCAGGAAAACCAGCGTATAGCCCAGGCGGGCGCCCATTCTTCCCCGTCCGTTGCCCCAAATCAGCAGGGTATGCCATAATACGCCCAACGACAGCACGCCGATGCCCCAGGGCAGGAAAAGCCAATTCTTCAATTGCGGGGAAAGGCCGTACAAAACGGTTTCCGCCCCTTTCACCTGCATCGCTACGCCAGCGAGGTAAATGACCATAGCCAAAGCGGCCAGCCAGGCAATCCAGCGGGCGGAAGCCGGAAGGAGGTTCGCTTTTACCGCCCGGATTCCATACCGCCGGCGCGCCAATGCGCCCATGGGCCAGCCGATAAGCGCCAGGAGTAAAATGCCAAGGCTCATTCCGAAAAGCCCGGTATTGACGCCGGGGAGATCCAGCACCGGGGTTCGCTCCAACGCAAAGATGGGCATTTCGCTGAGGAACATATGGGTGATTTCGCCGGAGTCGTTCACCCGGAACGCGATGCGCTCCGGACTGGTATCTTCGCGGAACAACAGCTTTCCTTCCTGAATCCAGCGCCGGGTTTGGCCCGGGGCGCGGGTCTCCAGGTACCCTTCCGGAGTAACGACGACCTCTACCGGTGGCGACATCAACGCGACGATTTTGGTGAGGTCTGAGCGGGTGAATCGGTTCGCCCGGTAGGCCCCCTCAAACTTTTTCAACGCTTCGGCCTGCCGGGCATCCGGTTTCAGGTTGGAAAGGGCCGGTTCCGGAAAAAAGTACTCCACGAAAGCCTCCATTACTTTTTGGTATGCTTCGCTGCCTTCGGCGCTGTTGAAGGAAACGAAAATCCCGATCTGGTGTGCCGGAAACAGGGCCATCAGGGCGTGGAAAAGCTCGGTGTCGCCTCCATGGCCGAAGATCTCCTGCCCGTAGCGGCTGATGTCCATGAACCCATGCCGCATGGGGTTCATATCCGGGGTGTGCCGGAAACTCGGGCGGTACATTTCCCGGGCGGTCAAACTGTCGAGGATGCGTACGGTATCCAGTTTTCCGTACTGAAGGTGCGCGATCATGAAGCGGGCCATGTCTTTGGCCGTAGCGCTGGCAGCGCCTACCGGCGCCAGGGGTACGTACTCAAAATCGCCAGACTGGAAGCGGCCGTTTTGCCATGTGTAGCCTTTGGAAAGCCCGGAAGCCAGGGCCTCCGGAACCGGCTGGCGGAACGTGGTATGGTTCATATGGAGGGGCTGGAGGATGTGCTTCTCCACGTAATCGTCCCAGGAAAGCCCGGAAGCTTGCTCCACGATGTAAGCAGCCATGCCGGACCCATGGTTGGAATACGCGGAGATGGTCCCTGGCGCCCAGACCCGGCGGGGCATTTCCTCCCGGAGGATTTCTCCCAGCGGTTTAAGGGATTCAGGGCTTTTGGCGAAAAGTCCCAGAACCCGGTCTTCAAAGCCAGGATTGTGGTTCATCAAATCGAGGAGGGTGACCGGCTGGGGAAAATTGGCAGGAATTTGAAAATCCTTGCAGTAGGTGTTGATGTCGGCGTTCAGGTCCAGTTTGCCCTGTTGGACCAACTGCATGACGGAGGTCCAGATAAAGGTTTTGGAGATCGACCCGATTCGAAACAGGGTTTTCCCTGGATCTACCGGCGTTTTGCGCTCCAGATCGGCGTAGCCGTACCCTTTGGCAAACAGCAGCTTTCCGTTTTGGACAATGGCCACCGACGCGCCGGCCAGGTGTTTGTTCTTCAGTTGGGCAGCCATCATGCCGTCCATAAAACTGGCTACCCGGGCGGAATCCAGCCGGATGGTTTGGGAATAGCCGGGAACGAGGAGGAAAAAAGAAAACAAGGCAGCCAAAAGAAGTTTGGGGGAAGACCAGGAAATGAGGCGCATGATACAGGTTTTTCGTTTCGGTGAATATGGCTATCCGGGGTTTAACCGATGGTTGGGCTCGCCGTCCAATGAGTTCAATATCTTTTGTTTGTAACAACCTTCCGACAGAGATGGAATAAGAAATTGCCCATTCAAAAGTAAAATATCCGGAGAAATTTTTCTGCTTAATTCTTTCTGGTCAGCCCCTTTTCTCCGGAAGCAAGACCATGAAGGTCGCTATGTTCCAGGGCCGCTGCCATCAGGTCGGGAAACCGGTCGGGGGTACAGGCAAAGACGGGGATGCGCATGGCAGCTAATTCGGCGGCCATGCGGTGGTCGTAGGCGGGAGCGCCGTCGTCGTTGAGGGATAGGAGCCCGACAACGGTTACGCCGCTTTCATGGATCTCGGCAAGGTGCGCAAGCATCTGCTCTGGCGGCGCCCCTTCCATGAGGTCGGACAGCAGGACGAGTACGCAGTGCCGGGGCGCGCCAATCAGCGTCCGGGCATACGCCAGGGCTTGGGCTATATGGGTGCCTCCACCGAGCTGGGTGGCAAAGAGCAGGTCCACCGGGTCCGACAGGTAGGTACTCAGGTCGACTACTTGCGTATCAAAAGCGATCAGGCGGGTGTCCAAAGAAGGAATCGAAGCCAAAACCGAACCCAGAATACCTGCGTGGACGACAGACGTCGCCATGGAGCCGCTTTGGTCTGCCAGGAGGATCAATTGCTTCAATTGCCGGGAACTGCGCCTTCGTCCAAGTAGTTGGTGCGGGATAATGGTTTTCCACTCCGGCTGGTAGTGGCGGAGGTTGGCCCTGATCGTCCGGGACCAGTCGATCTCGAACGGTTTGGGCCGGCGGGTTTGACGGAGGCGGTAGAGGCTGCCCCGGATTTTTTGCACCATGGGCACGCGGAGCCGGCGAAGCAGTTCGTCCGTATACCGGCGCACGAGGATGCGGGCGCTTTCCCTGCTTTGGTCCGGAATGACCTTGCTCATGCTGATCAAGGTAGCGATGAGGTGCGCGTTGGGTTCCACCAGATCCAGCAGTTCCGGTTCGAGGAGCATGCGCCGGAGGCCGAGGCGCTCGAGGGCGTCGCGTTGCAGCAACTGGACCACCGGAGAGGGAAAATACCGGCGGATATCTCCAAGCCAGCGGTGTACCATGGGGGAGCTATCGTTGAGACCTCGCCCCTTGCTTTCGTTGTACAGCAACGAAAGCGCCTCGTCCCATCCTTTGGCGTCGCCGTTAAGCTCGGGCGCCCCGGCGTGCGCGCCGCTTTCGCCGAGGATCAGCCGCCATCGTTCCAGCGATTGGTTTTCCATTCAGGGGAGCTACCTCCTGCGGCTCCGGACAGGGCCTTTGACCATCCGGGCAATCCACAGCAACACAATGGCGCCCACGGCGGCGGTGATGATCGATCCGGTGAGGCCGCCATTCGTTTGGATGCCCAGAAAGGCGAATAAATAGCCGCCGATTAATCCGCCGATCAATCCTACGACGATGTTGCCCAGTATTCCAAATCCGGAGCCTTGCATAACCTGGCCCCAAGCCACCCTGCGGCGGCCCCTACCAGCAAATGAATGATGATTTCCATAGGTGGATACACATTTTATCAAATGGGTATTAAACAAAAAACATTTCCCGCCCCCTTTTCAGGGAACGGGTTCAAAATAGAAATAAATTCCGATTTTTGGGGAAGTTATGATTTTCACCCTACGGGACATTTTCATTTTCCCGGCGCCCAGGCCTTTCAGGTTTTGCAAACATTGGAAGGTCTTGTTCCCAAACTGTCCGGTAGGGTGTATGATTCCCCTGAACCAATTCGTTTCAACGATCGTTTCCATTTTGACCATACTAATTATCCAGTTTTGAGTAACGCCCAATTTGAGCATTTTTCCAAAGAACATCACGATGTCCTGCACTCCATACGGAATTCGCGGATCATCTTCCCCATCCTTCTTGGTTTGGCAGCCGTAAGCTATTTGTTTTGGAAGCATTTCGACCCCAAGGAGTTTTCCCGCATTCAGTGGACCAGCCACACCGTCGTTTGGATCGGCGTTGCCGCCGTTCTTTCCGTCATTTGGCACCTTTCGTATGCGTACCGCCTCAGAACCCTAACCAAAAAAGATTTTTCCTGGTGGAAATCGATTGAACTGATTTTCATCTGGGAATTTAGCTCGGCGGTTTCCCCTACGAGTTTGGGCGGATCGGCGGTGGCGTTTTTTGTTCTTGCCCAGGAAAAACTATCCGCTGCACGGACCGCGACCATCGTCATGTACACGATCATCCTGGATAGTTTGTTTTTATTGGTTACCGTGCCGATCCTGTATTTTATTTTTGGCAGCTCCGTCATGCGCCCTGGAGTGGATTCGTTCGCAGAGACCGGGGCATGGGGCGTTTATTTTCTGGTAACCTACTCCCTTATGCTCAGTTACAGCTCCCTTATTTATTACGGGGTGTTTATCAGTCCCAATCAGCTAGAACGGTTGATGGGATGGCTGACGAATAACCGTTTGTTGCGGCGCTATCACGAGAAGGCACTGGCGTTTGGAAGGGATCTGGAAACGGCATCCCGGGGGTTGAAAAAAGAGCCCTTGATCTTTCATTTAAAAGCCATCGCGGCAACGATGGTGGCCTGGACCCTTCGATTTTTGATTATCAGCGCCCTGATCATCGCTTTTTTGCCCAACCTGCCGCTGGATTTTTCTACTCAATTCCAGCTGTACGCCCGTTTGGAGGTCATGTTCTTTGTGATTGCGTTCAGCCCAACGCCCGGAGGCGCCGGCTTGATTGACCTGCTGTTCGGCGGGTTCCTGACGGATTATGTTTCCAACCCTACCCAGTCGGCGATGATCTCTACGCTTTGGCGCCTGATGTCGTACTATGTCTACCTTTTTGCAGGGGCACTGATCGTTCCCAACTGGATCCGTCAGCGGATTAACGAACGCCGGGAACGGCAAATGGAAGCCCAGCAGAAGGAAGAAGGGGAAGAACGCCCGCACGCGTAATTTTTTACCCCCCTCTTTACCGGGGCTTGAGGAAAAACGCTAATATTGAGGCGCAATTGCGGGAAACAGGAACCAGGTTTCCGGCGTTATGATTGCATTCTCTGGTTCTCAAACCAAGCTTCCTATGCTGCTAAACTACATCACCTGGAACGCCTCTCCAGAAATTGTATCCCTTGGGCCGATCACCCTGCGCTGGTATGGCTTGCTTTTCGCTTCGGGCTTCCTGATTGGGTTGTTCATGGTGCGCAAGATGTTTCTGGTGGAAAAAGCGCCGGAGGAATGGCTCGATAAAGCGTTTGTCTACATCGTTGTGGGAGCGGTGCTGGGCGCCCGCCTGGGGCACGTGTTTTTCTACGATTGGGAATATTACCGGGAACATCTTTCCGAAATCCCCAAAATTTGGCACGGCGGATTGGCTAGCCATGGCGGCGCCATTGGCATCTTGCTCGCATTATGGCTGTTCTCCAAACGGGTGTCCAAAAAATCCATCCTTTGGATCCTGGATAAAGTGGTGGTGCCAACAGCCCTTGCCGGGTGTTTTATCCGCCTGGGCAACCTGATGAATTCCGAAATCCTGGGCAAACCAACCGACGTATCCTGGGCCTTCCTTTTTGTCCGGGCTGATGGGCCTAATGGCTTGCCCAAACACCCGGTGCAGTTGTACGAGTCGTTCTCCTATCTCGCGATTTTTGCCGTGCTGTTCTGGACCTACTGGAAAACCAAATTCCGGTTTAAACCCGGATTTATATTCGGCCTCTTTATGGTGCTGGTTTGGGGCGTGCGGTTTGTCATGGAGTATTTCAAAGAAAGCCAGGGCGGTTTTGAAACCGCGTTCAATAACGCGCTCAGCACAGGGCAGTTGCTCAGCATTCCGTTTGTTTTGATCGGGTTGTATTTCGTTGTGCGAAAAACGCCGGCAGTAAATCCCAAGGCTTAATGGCAAATAGACTATGGTCGGGATGGGTGGTTTTTCTGGCGTTTTCGCCGGTGTTCCTGGCATGCGGCCAACCGGCTGCTCCCGTGAATCCACAGGGCTTGTGCCTGCTATCGGTTTCGTCCCAGGGCCGCTGGGTAGCAGATTCCTTCCCCTATGCACTGGATGAACCTGCCCGCACACTGACCCTGGCGCCGGAGTTGACCGAAATTTCCGGCCTCGCCATGTCGCCCGATGGCAAACACCTGGTTTGCCTGCAAGACGAACTCGCCACCCTGTTTTTCCTGGATCCCAAAACGGGCAAGATTGAAAAGCGGGTTTCTTTTGGAAAAGAAGGCGATTACGAGGGCGTAGAAACCGTTGGACAGGAACTCTTCGCCGTGCGCAACTCCGGCGCCGTGGTCCGTATCCGCATGGAGCAAGGGGCATTTAAGGAAAAAGAAACCTTCAAGAACTTTCTGAATTCTGAAAACGATATCGAAGGACTGGGTTACGACCCGGTGCGGAACAGCCTGCTACTTGCCTGTAAGGGCTTAGGCGGACAGGGGGCCAATTTTACAGAAAAAAAAGCCGTTTATGCCCTGAATCTGAACACCCTGACCCTGGATTCTGTCCCCGCCCTGTGTATCGAATACAGCGCCCTGAAAGCGTTCCTGGACGCCAACCCGCAGATACCCAAGCAGGAAGATCTACTTCAGGACCTCGGCTCGGGCCCTGAAGATTTCAAGTTTGCCCCTTCCGGGATCGCCGTTCATCCGCTTTCCGGCCATTGGTACATCCTCTCCGCAAAGGAAAGAACCTTACTGGTCGTCCGGCCTACAGACGGGCAAATCGTTCATCTGGCCAAACTGAAAGGCAAACAGCTCGAGCAACCCGAAGGGATTTGCTTCGATGAAAAAGGAAACCTGTTCATTTCCAGCGAAGGAAAAGATAGAGCGCCGGTGGTGCAGGTTTACGGTGGACGGTAGACGGGGGACGGTAGACGGTGGACGGGAGACGGGAGACGGTGGACGGGAGACGGTGGACGGTGGACGGGAGACGGTAGACGACGGGGGACGGGAGACGGGAGACGGGAAAACCTTAAAAAATTGAATTTTAGATCATAGAAAAGGTATAGAACCATGAGTTTTGTTGAAATGCGGGTTCCCACGATAGGAGAATCCATCAATGAAGTCACCTTGTCGAGGTGGTTGAAAGAGGATGGCGCCATCGTCCGGTTGGACGACCCGATCTGCGAGTTCGAGTCCGATAAAGCAACCCTTGAATTTCCTTCTGAGGCTGCAGGTAAGCTGGTCTACGTAGCTAAAGAAGGCGACGACCTGAAGATCGGCGATCTGGTAGCCCGTATCGATACGAGCGTTAGCGCAGCAGCTCCGATTGCTCCTGCCGCTGCTTCCGGGCAAAGCGAAAAGCCGGCAGAAACGGCGGCGCCCACCCCTGCTTCCGGCAGCTATGCCGCCGGCCATCCTTCTCCTGCTGCGGCCAAAATCCTGAAAGAAAGCGGCGTACCCGCTTCCCAGGTGGAGGGTACGGGCCGGGACGGGCGCATCACCAAGGAGGACGCGCAAAAAGCGGCGGAGTCAAAACCTGTTGCTCCGCCTCCTGCTCCGGAACCCAAAGCGGCGGCCAAACCGGCAGCGCCGGCAACGGCTTTTTCCCGGGAGGAGGAACGCAAAAAAATGTCCCGCATGCGGCGTACCATCGCCAAACGGCTCGTCAGCGCCAAGAACGAAACGGCCATGCTCACCACCTTCAACGAGGTGGACCTGACCGAAGTGATGGCCCTGAGGGAAAAATACCAGGAGCGGTTCACCGCCAAATACGGGATCAAACTCGGCTTTATGTCCATCTTTGCCAAAGCCTGCTCCCGGGTGCTGCTCGATATGCCGGATGTGAACGCCCGGATCGAAGGCGAGGACATCGTTTACCATCAGTTCGTCGATATCGCTTTTGCCATCTCCACGCCGAATGGATTGGTCGTGCCTCCCATCCGGAATGTGGAATCGCTGGGGTTTGCCGACATCGAACTGCAGTTGAAAGATCTCTCCTCCAAAGCCCGCAATGGAACGCTTACCCTGGAAGAAATGACCGGGGGGACCTTTACCATCACCAATGGCGGGGTATTCGGTTCGCTGCTCAGCACGCCGATCATCAACGAGCCTCAATCGGCGATCCTGGGCATGCACGCGATCAAAAACCGGCCTATAGCCGTGGGCGATAAGGTGGAGATCCGCCCCATGATGTATCTGGCCCTCTCTTACGACCACCGCGTGATCGATGGAAGCACCTCCGTCACTTTCCTGGTGAAGGTGAAAGACCTGCTGGAAGATCCGGTGGCGCTGCTGCTGGATTTATAAAAACAGGCGCCCGACCCGAATCTTGTTCCTGATGCGTCCTGTACCATTTCGCTAACTATCGAAAAGCGTTGCTCTATGTTTCGGTTGGACCAAAAAATAGCGGTGGTTACCGGCGGCGGCAGCGGTATCGGCCGGGCGATCTCCCTGCTCTTTGCCTCTGCCGGCGCTGAAGTCCATATCCTCGATCTCCAGGAGCAGGCGGCTTTGGATACCCTCGCGCAAATTCAAAGCGAAGGCGGCCGGGGCCATGCTTATTCCTGCGATGTGGGACGCCTGGAGCAGGTGCAATCCGTTTTCCAACAGATCGGAACGTTGGATATCCTCGTCAACAACGCGGGCATCGCCCACGTCGGCAACCTGGAACATACCGCTCCGGAAGATCTGGAAAAGGTGATGGCCGTGAACATTTGGGGCGTATACCATTGCCTGTACACGGCGGTTCCGCTGATGAAGCAGCGCGGAGGTGGGGTTATCCTCAACCTCTCGTCCATCGCGGCTCAGGTAGGGATCCCCGACCGGTTTGCCTATTCTTTGACAAAAGGGGCCGTGATGGCGATGACCCTTTCCGTGGCCAAGGACTACCTCCACGACCATATCCGGTGCAATTGCATCTCTCCGGCAAGGATACATACTCCTTTTGTGGATGGGTTCATCGCCAAAAACTACCCGGGCCGGGAATCGGAGATCTTTGAAAAGTTATCCAAAACCCAGCCTATCGGCCGGATGGGTAAACCGGAGGAAGTAGCAGCGCTGGCGCTTTTTTTGTGCAGCGACGAAGCCGGGTTCATTACCGGTTGTGATTATGCCTTCGACGGAGGATTCATTAAACTGAATAATTAGGAATCGTATGGATTTGTTTCGGTATTGGGAAGGGGATAGCTTGAAATGCGGGGTGCGCCACAATGGCCGCTCCTATGGGGTATCTGGGTTGTTCCCGGATTACGACGGCGCTTTTTTTGCCAACGGGGGCCTGCAGGCCCTGGCAGAGGCATTGCATTCCAGTTCAAAGGGCCTGATTCCGATAGACCATCCCGAAGGGAAGCTGTTGGCTGCGCCGTTCGCCACCCCTTCCAAAATCGTTTGCATTGGGCTCAACTACGCGGATCATGCCCGGGAGACCGGCGCAGAAATACCGGCGGAGCCCATCCTGTTCATGAAATCCAACACCTCTTTCTCCGGGCCAAATGACGATATTATGCTGCCGCGGGGTTCTCAAAAGACCGACTGGGAGGTGGAACTGGCCGTGGTTATTTCCCAAAAAGCCCGGTATGTCGAAGAGAGCGAAGCGCTGGATTACGTGGCAGGCTATTGCCTGCACAACGACCTCTCGGAGCGGGAATTCCAGCTCGAACGCGGCGGTACCTGGGACAAAGGCAAGGTGTGCGATACGTTCGCCCCTATGGGCCCCTACCTGGTGACCCCCGACGCTGTCGCCGATGTGGACAATCTGGATATGTGGCTCCGGGTTAACGGCCAACCCATGCAAAAAAGCAATACCCGGAATCTGATTTTCAAGATTCCAGCTTTGATCGCTTATATCAGCCAATTCATGACGCTGCTCCCCGGGGACGTCATATCCACAGGCACCCCGCCGGGGGTCGGCTTGGGGCTCAAGCCGCCGGTCTTCCTGCAGCCCGGGGATGTGGTAGAGTTGGGTATCGAGGGCTTGGGGGAAGCCCGTCAAACGGTGGCGCCATTTAAAAAATAACCTGCCTATGGATTTGCAACTAACGGACAAGGTCGTCGTCGTCACCGGCGGGGCGAAAGGCATTGGCGAAGGGATTTGCCGCGCCCTTGCCCGGGAAGGGGCGATCCCGGTGATCGTAGGCCGGAATCAAGCAGATAACCTTAAAGCGCTTGCTGCTATTGAAAAATCCGGCGGCGCCGGATATGCCGTTGAGGCAGAACTCTCGGACCCGGCTCAATGCCTGAAAGCCGTGGAAGAAACGGTCGCCCGCTACGGCCGAATCGAAGGGCTGGTCAACAACGCCGGCGCCAACGACGGGATCGGCCTGGAACAGGGAAATTATGAACAGTTCATGGCTTCCTTGCACCGCAACGTCGTGCATTATTACCTCCTGGCGCACCATGCGCTTCCTTACCTTAAAGAATCGCGCGGCGCTATCGTGAATATCGGTTCCAAAACAGCCGAAACCGGCCAGGGCGGCACCTCCGCCTACGCCGCCGCCAACGGCGCCCGCAATGCCCTCACCCGCGAATGGGCGGTCGAACTGCTGAAGTACGGCATCCGGGTCAACGCCGTGATCGTCGCCGAGTGCTGGACGCCCTTGTATGCCCGCTGGATTAATACCCTGCCGGACCCGGAGGCGATGCTGCAGAAAATCCGGGCGAGAATCCCGCTCGGCAACCGGATGACTACCGTGGAAGAAATTTCGGATATGGCCGTTTTTTTGCTATCGGAAAAATCCAGCCATACTACCGGTCAATTGATCCATGTAGATGGCGGATATGTGCACCTGGACCGGGCGTTGATCGGAGAATAGGTATTGCTCCGGGCTTTTTAGATAGTGTAAAAATGACAATAATTTAACCAAAGAATATTCTGAATCGAGGCGTGTTTTTCGTACCTTTCCAACTCATTAATCGCGCCGTCCTATGGACTTCAAAAAAAGGCTTCGGCAACCCTCTTCCAAGCAGCTCAAAGCTGCCGTAGCCATTCTTGTCCCACTGTTTATTTTGCTTATTCCGCTCCATTGGATTCCCATTGCCGGGCTGACGGTTGTCGAACAGCGGGTGATTGCCATTTTTTTTGCTGCCGCTTTGTTGTGGGTACTGGAACCCATCCCGATTTACGCGACCAGTATACTGGTCATTTTTCTGGAATTGCTGCTGATTTCGGATACCGCATTATTGCCCTTTAGGGAGGGGCCGCCGGGAAGTTTTGGGGAATTGATGCATTACAAAGACATCATGGCGACCTTGGCGTCTCCGATCATTTTGTTGTTTCTGGGCGGATTTTTCCTCGCCATTGCGGCGACCAAGTATGGCCTGGACGTACAACTGGCGGCAGTGCTCCTCCGTCCATTCGGCGCCAATCCAAGCACCGTGATGCTGGGGCTGATGTCGATCACCGCGCTGTTCTCGATGTTCATGAGCAATACAGCCGCTACGGCCATGATGTTGTCCATTCTGAGTCCAATCCTGCGGGAGGTTGACCGGCAGGACCGGGGCCGGGCGGCTTTGGTTTTGGCGATTCCTTTCGCGGCAAACCTTGGCGGATTGGGAACGCCTATTGGCAGTCCTCCCAACGCGATCGGGTTAAACTACATCGATCTGAGTTTTGGGCAGTGGATGATGTTTGCTGTTCCTTTTGTCGCAGTCATCCTGTTGGTTTCCTGGCTGGTCCTGCGCCGGTTATTTCCCTTTGAGATGAAGGAGATCCGGCTGAAGGTTCCCGGGAAGCCGCGGTCGAATTTTAAAACCCGGGCAGTATATATCACGTTTGGCGCTACCATTCTGTTGTGGCTGACAGATGTCCTCCACGGGATTAATTCGTATACCATTGCGCTGGTTCCGGTAGCGGTCTTTTTAGTCCTGAATATTATCAACAAGGAAGACCTCAAGCAGATAAGCTGGGAGGTATTATGGCTGGTTTCCGGCGGTATTGCCCTGGGGCTGGCTATGGAGCGCACCGGCCTGGCGGAGCATTTGGTCCACTCGATCGATTTTTCCGGGCTAACGCCTGCGTTTATGGTGCTCCTGGTCGGCGTGGTTGCCCTGGTTATGGCGAATTTCATGTCGCATACGGCCACCGCCAACCTGCTTCTCCTATTGTATCGGCATTGGGCGTATCGTTGCCGCGCCTGGCTGAATGGGAGGCAGCGGCGCCATTGTGTTAATGACTACCTTTGCCTGCTCTCTGGGGATGTCGCTCCCGATAAGCACGCCGCCGAATGCGCTGGCCCACGCTACGGGCGAGGTCAAGGTGCCGGATATGACCAAAGCCGGGGTGCTGATAGGGGGGATAGGCCTCGTACTCTTCTTCCTGATGCTGTTGGGAATGAATCAATTCGGATTTTTTGCGCATATTTAAGGATAACATCAGACTACTGGACCTTGTCCGTCCCTGGGGCCCAGCCCTACCGGGTTTGCGAAACCTGGGAGGGCTCGTTCCCAAAATGTCCAGTAGTGTGGCATAACCTACCATGATGGACCAGGAAGAAAGCAACCATACGCTGTGGCTCCGAAAGCGCTTTTTCTCGGACCCCAACCGCTGTTTAGACCTGAAGACAGGAGACAAGCTGCTTCAGCCCGGGCAGTATAACGAGCGGCTGTTCATGGTGGTGGAAGGCTTGCTCGTAGGGTCTATCGAGAATGAAGAAGGCCGGCCTTACGAGATATTCCGCTCGGGGCCCGGGAAAATCGTTGGCGCCTATAGTTTTTTCGCCGACGCGCACCGGAGCTATTCCACCGTTATCGCGGAAGAGCCTAGCCGGGTAGCCTATATTGAGCGCAGCGCGTTAAAGATGGGGACGCCTGAAAATCAGGACTTTGCCGAGCAAATCCTTCCTGCCGTCGTCGATGAAATTTACCTTCGCCAGCTACAGGCGCATCAACTGACTATTGAGCGGGAAGAAGCCCGGGAACAACTGGCCCGGATGGAAAAACTGGCTGCCCTGGGCCAGATGGCCGCCGGCCTGGCCCACGAACTCAACAACGCCATTGGGGTAATCAATAATAATGCGGTGTGGCTGGCCGATCGCATGCGGGAGTATTTGTCGGAGAAAGACAGCAACGGCATGTTTCCCTTTTTTGAAATCGGCCTGGAATCCGGGATTACGCTTTCCAGCGCCGAAGTGCGCCAGCGGAGCCGCGAGTTGGAGTCCAGATTCCAATTGTCGGCCAACCAATCCAAAAACCTGGCCAAAACCGGCATCAGCAACGAGAACCTGGAGCGGTTTGGCCGCAACCTTCCCCAATACATCGAACGGATCTCCTACTACTTCGAAACCGGGCGGGTTCTTAACGACATGCTCCACGCCTCGGAACATGCCGCCAAAGTAGTCGCCTCCGTTCAACAACTCGGGGCTGCTACCCGAATCCAGCCCCAACCGACCAACCTGAACCAAACGATCCAGGGCGCTTTGGCGATCGTTAAAAACCTGACCAAGACGCTCCAGCTCGACTTGCAATTGGGCACATTGCCCCTCCTTTCCGTTAACCCCAGCGATTGGGTGCAGGTGTGGATCAACCTGATTAAAAACGCCGCAGAAGCCGTGGTGTCCACCCGCACGTCAAAAGGGAAAATTACCATCCGCTCCAAATACGAAGAAGGACAGATCATGATTCAAATCCAGGACAACGGCCCCGGGATTCCGGAAGAACTCAAGTCCAGGATCTTTCAGCCCAATGTTACGACCAAAGTGGAAGGATTGACCTTTGGCCTTGGTCTTGGCCTGTCTATTGTTCAAAAAATTGTTGAAACGTATCACGGAACCATCGAATTGGAAAGCCGCCCCGGAATGACCGTTTTCACCGTGAAAATTCCAGCCTGATTATGGAAAAAATATTTTTGCTCTGCATCGAAGATCAGCGCGAAGTGCTGAACGCCGTGGTCGAAGACCTGGCCATTTTTGAAGAAGCGTTCCCCATCGAAGAATGCGAATCGGTCGCTGAGGCCATCACCGTGATCGAAGATATTTACGACGCCGGCCTTCACCTGGCGGTAGTTATTTCCGACCACGTAATGCCCGATAAAAACGGCATCGATTTTTTGGTGGAACTCCATCAGGATGAACGCTTCCGCAATACCAAAAAGCTGCTCCTCACAGGATTGGCTACCCATGCCGACACCATCAACGCCATCAACAATGCAGCCGTTGACCGGTACATCGCCAAACCCTGGGATAAAGAAAAACTCCAGGGATACGTCCGTAAACTCCTGACGGAATACATCCTGGAGTCCGGTATCGATTACCAACCTTACCTGAAGTGGATGGATCAGGAAACGCTGTATCAAAAATTGAGGAAGTATTGAAGTAGGGAGCAGGCTCGCCCTGCTCCCTACTCCCTGTTGCCTGCCCCCTGCTCCCTACCCCTGTTGCCTGCGCCCCCTGCTCCCTACCCCTGTTGCCTGCGCCCTGCCCCTGTTCCCTCCCCCTGTTGCCTGTTGCCTGCGCCTGCGCCTGCGCCCTGTTGCCTGTTGCCTGTTGCCTGCCCCTGTTGCCTGTTGCCTGCCCCCTGCTCCCTATCCCTTTGCCTGCCCCCTGCTCCCTGTTGCATGTTGCCTGCGCCCCCTGTTGCCTGCGCCCTGTTGCCTGCCCCCTGCTCCCTGTTGCCTGTTGCCTGCGCCCTGTTGTCTGTTCCCTGCTCCCTAATCCCTACTCCCTCAATTCACCGGCCCATCGTCTAATTTAGCCTCCAGCGAATTTTGCGTGGCGGTTGAAAGAGATATACCTGGGGACGGTCATCTTCCCGGAAGCCAGTTTTTCTCGGTACCCTCCGGTACCCACGCCGCCCAAGCCGTAATTACCCATGATGATATAGAGTTCGTTGCCTTCGTTGACCAGTTTTCGGCAATATAGTTCCAATTGCGCCCAAGGGCCCTGGTTGTGCCCGGGCGCTTGGGGGATGATATTGGTCATGAGGAAGGTCGCGCTGTTGTCGGCTACCGTGATCGTGCGGTCGCCGGAGGGGCATAAATGCCCGCGGTCGAAGCCTGTAGCAGTATAATCGGAACTAATGACCTTATACCAGCTTGCCGGCAGGTTTTCGTCTGGGCGGAAATCGTCCTGGCGGTCAGACGCTCCAAGCCAGTCTTTGTTGAGGTACCAGCTTACCCAATTGGCTATTCCCCGGGTTTTGTTATACGACAGAGCGTATTGAGGCCTGGTAATGAGGTAATTCTCGGGCTGGGTAATATCGGCTTTGGCGTTGCTGGGGTTCCCCAGCGCCAGGTTGTTTGGCCCCAGGTATTCCGGGGATTCGGGCTCGGTAGGTTCGGGAGTACAAGCTGAAACGGCAAGGGCAATCGCCAAACCTAGAAGTATTCGGGTGCGCATGGAATCGTATTTTTTGCAAAGGTAAGGGCTGGAGGGGAAACGGACCTGGTTTTATACAGCTCCATTGCAGAGAATCTCCCCTCCTTCCCGGACGGACGCTAAAGCTTTCGTTCAAAAAACGAAGCCACCGCTTTATTTACCTTCACCGAGTTGGCATGCATCATAAAGTGGTGGGTATCGTCGACGACGACCATGGTTTCCATGGGAACGCCCTTTTTCTCGAGCCGCGCTACCAGATCGGTGCTTTGGCTGAAGCGCACATTGCGGTCGTCGTCGCCGTGGATGATCAACACCGGGGATGTCCAGGTATCTACCGACGAAACGGGCGATGATTCCCAGGCGACTTGAAGGGCGCGGCCTGCATCCGGCGCGCGCTCGTATTTGTCGGGAAGCACCAGATTACGGACCCGTTCGACGGTGCGGTCGTGCACGCCGTGGATATCTACTCCCGCGGCGAACAGTTTGGAGTCGCGCCCCAGAGCGAGGGCGGTCAGATAGCCGCCATAGGAGCCGCCGTAAATCCCAATGCGTTTGGAGTCGGCCTGAGGTTGCTGGGCCAGCCAATCGCCGGCAGCTTTGACGTCGATGTATTCGGAAGCCCCGTTGGAGCCCGCGTTTTCTGCGTTGTGGAACGCATACCCATAGCCGATGCCCAGGCGGTAGTTGACGCTCAGCACCACAAACCCCCGACTCGCCAGGTATTGGTTCATGGCGTAAGCATTGGAATAGTAGTCGGAATAATGCCAGCCGAGCAGCATTTGGCGGGGTGGGCCTCCGTGTACAAAAATGACTGCCGGTTTTTTTGCGGGCCCTCCGGGTTTTTCAAAGAGCTGGCAATGGACGGTCACGCCGTCCGGAGATTTAAAGACCACCTGTTTCGGCTGCACCAGTTCTTTCTCCGGGTAGGTAGCAGGCATGCGGTCCTGACCAACCAGTTTGATGGCGCCCCCGTTGAAGGGCATGACCGCCGGCAGGGGCGGGCGTTGCGCCGTGGCGCTGATGAGGGCAATAGACTTTCCATCGCCAGTCGCTACCGGGGTCCACTCCAGGCCGGCGCCCGGCGTCATGACCTGCATATTGGCTTTGTCGACGGCCACCCGGATGACGTGGCGGCGGTCGATGTCGAGAGGGTCCGTACCGGCGTTGGCGGCGCAGAGCAGCCATTTGCGGTCGGGACTCAGCCGGATGTATTCGCACATGAAATTGCCGGGGGTGAGCAGGAGCGGCGCTCCGCCTTGTTCGGGCAGGGAGTACAGGTGCGGCCATCCATCCATATAGGAGAGGAAAACGATTCTTCCAGCGGCCCAATGCAGATTAGTACCTCCATGGGTATTGGGAACCGACCCCGGCAGGGTCTTCGGCGCTTCCCAGATTTTTTGCGCTTGCCCGGTGGACGCATCTGCGGTTAGGATCATCCAGGGCGTATGCCGGCGCACGAGCAGGGAATCGGGTTCGCCACCTCCGCCATTGGTGCGGATGAACGCCAGTTTTTTCCCGTCGGGCGACCAACGCGGCGACCCGTCCCGCTTATATTGGGGGTCGATCCAAACGATAGGGCTATCGGCATGGGAGTACACGCCAATAAACGCATGGTCTCCCCGGTTGGATTGGAACGCGATCCGGCTGCCGTCGGGCGACCACACCGGCGAGCCATTTGAGCCCCGGGCGGTGAACAGGACCTTGGCGGGACTGGAACCATCGATCGCAGCAGTAAAAATTTGCCCTCCCTTGACAAACGCGATCTGATCGCTTCTTGGAGAAACCACCGGCTCTTCGCCATCGCCCAGTAGTTTGGGCTCTCCGCCGGCAAACGGCACGCTCCAGATCTGGACCTTGGGAGGGGTTGGGCTAAACGCCGGGTTGACCGCAACGTGATCGTCCCAGTTGGAACCGTGGTCTCCGCCCCGGACATAGACGACCCAGTTGCCGTCGGGAGACAGGGCAACCGAGGTGAGTTCCTGCCCGTCGTCGGTCAGGTATTGGGTGAGGCGGCGCGCCTTGAAGTCCGGGCCTTCCGCAACGTAGATATTTCGCTGCCCTTGCTCATTGAACGCCCAGGCAATGCGGGAACCGGTTGCGGCAGCCGTGAGTTCGTTCGGAAACGGGTAGGATTTGACGGCCTCCATGGTCATCATTCCGGTCTGGGACCAGGAAGGAGCGCCCAGGAGAAGGAACAGCACTACAAGCAGATATCCGGGTTTCATAAGGACGTAGGTTTTGGTGAAACCCGAATTTAAATAAAATATGCGCCGCTGATCATCCAGCGGCGCATATTTTATCCGGTTAGCCTCCAGCTACTAGAATTTAATCGGAACGCGCACCAGGAGTTTATCCCAGCCCATGAGCATGTGGGCGCCATCGTCCGATTTTTCGAACAGGATGGAGAACGCCTCAATCGCGTCGGTAGCCGCCTGGACAGGAACCGTAACCGAGGCTACGTCGTTGTCAGACTTGTAGGAATAACCACCCCAGGAATCCGTATCCGAATTGAGGATGACCGTCCATTCTTTTTCCGTGGCTTTGACAAACAGGGAGTACGTTCCTGCTTTGACCATCGTGGAACCAAAAGTGACATCCTTGTAGAATTTGATCTCGGTCGATTCGTTCGCGCCTGCACGCCAGATTTCATTGTAAGGAATCAGTTTACCGGCTACTTCGCGGTCGTTTTTCAAAGGGCGGGAGTACAACACCCGGACCACCGGCATGCCGGCTTTCTTTTCTTCTTCCGTTTTGGCCATGCCGCGGAAAGCCGCACGAACAGGGTAATACGCTGCATCCATCGGGCTTTTGTCCAACGCCGGAAATTTTTGTGCGCTCAGGGTAGTGCCCATTGCAAGCATCAGCACAGCAGCAAGCGCCATCGTAAGAGAACGAACCATAAAAAAGGATTTTGTTAGGTAAGGAGAAAATGGGTTAATCCAATCCTCTTTTAAACGCCAACCGGGGGGTATAGGTTTAGGAAAGGGGGGTAAAAGGATTGTAGAGGATGTAGGAGGATGTGGGGAGGTAGAGGAGGTAGAGGAGATAGAGGATGTAGAGGAGGTGGAGGAGGTGTTTGGTGCTTGGTCAAGTATTAAGGCAACGCTCGTTCAAGTCTGCAGAACTGAATGCCCATCGGTGCATCTGCCAACGCGAACTCAGCAAAGCAAGCCAGGCTGAACCTTATTATTTACAAATTGGAGAAAACCCAGGTTCCTCAAAACCAGGGCCAGCGACTCCGTTTTTTGGGTGCCGACCAGGATTTTTTTGCCATTTTTCAGCACGAGTTGCAGGCCCTGATTCCCGCTGATGTTATACGCTCTGCTTCCGCCCGCTCCAAACCGAATGCCCCAACCGCCGTATTCCAGGATGGGCCGGTAGGTGCGTACGTAGGCTTTTTCGACTTCCTCCCAGGGAATAAATCGTTTTACAAAAGGCGAAAAGCGGATCAGGATGCCTTCCCGGGTGATCGAGGTGGCCAGTTTGATACTCAGGAGAAAAAAAACGGCTGCCATGACGATCACAGGCGCCAATAGCAGAGGAACATAACTTCCTGCCCCGGAATCGGGTACGGGGTTTCCCATTAGCACCTGGTAGATAGGCAATAGGCTGGTAGCAATAATGAACAACAGCAGGAGGTATATCCACCACTGCCGGAATTGCTGCACTTCATAAAAAAGAGGAGGATTGCTCATTGGCGACGGCGTTTAAAGAACAGGATCGTAAAATTAATGCTTTTCCGGATTGCCGTCAATGAGGATGATCCTGGTATCTCTTGATTTCAGCGTGGCAACCGGATGGCATGGACCTGGATTTGGAACACATGCCCGTTGCGCGCTTCGCGGTAGGGGAAAGTCTGAATCAAAAAGCCCTGGGCGGGAAGCAGCGATTGAAACAGTTCGGGCGAAGCGCTTCGGGAGGGATCGCTAGCCAGAATTGTCCCACCGGGGCGGCAAAGCGTCTGGAAGGCGTGGGGAAGGAAGGGAAAGGCGCGCTTTTCATACGCGATGTCGGAAGCGAGGACGAGGTCTGCGGCGAGGGCGGGTTGGGGGTTGCGCCAGTCGAGCAGTTCGAACCGGGCAGGGCGGGAAAGGTTTTGTTCCCAGTTCCGGCGGGCAAAGTCCAGGGGCTCGGGGAGGTAGTCGGTGAGGGTAACTTCGGCGCCCAGCAAACCAGCGACGATGCCCGGAAGGCCGAGCCCGCACCCGAGTTCCAGCACGTTTTTGCCTTCCAGGGAAGGATAGGTCTCCAGCAAATACCGGCTCAGGGCAATAGCCGCAGGCCAGAGTTCGGCCCAGTAGGGAATGCGCTCGTCGCGCACGTCTTCATGGTCAGGGCCTTTGGCGATAAGCTGATCGAAGAGGGCGTCGAGGTTGGTAAGAACGGTGAGCTCGATGGAATGTCCATCGAGCTCAAGCCGGGTTTGACTGGTTTCGAATGAGGGAACGGGTTGGGAAGCATCCAATGGAGCGCGGGATTAATTTTTCTTTAATTCCCTGAATTTTTTCAAGGCTTCCTCCGCTTCGGATTTGTTCTTAAACTCGAAGATCATGATCCCTTTTTCTTTGGATTTGGGATCGTATTCCTGCACCGATTTTTCGCCGTAGAACAACTTGATTTCATCAACCCCCTGAAAGCTGCCGTCCGTTTTGGTCAGTGCCGGATTTTTAATCTCCCCAATGAGATTCCCATTGTGGGTGATGCGGAGCAAGGATATTTTGGAAAAGGGGTCGTCGGAATTGCTATTGATGTTGATGTTTCCATCAAATTGGACGGTGGTGGTTTTATTCCCTTCGTCCTCTACCTGTATAGTCGCCTTTCTACCCGTAGATTTAATAGTGCCCTCGCCATCTGTGACGACCGTGATGGTCATCGATTTGTCTTCGTTGCTTTTATTGACGGTCGTTCGGAGCAGGTTGGTTTGCCTTCCCTTTTTTGGTCGTGATCATGATCACCCCTTCGCGTCCTTTCTCTCCATATATGGCGATGGCGCTTTCGCCCTTGAGGACCTCGATCGACTGGATGTCGCCGGGATCCATTGTTTTGATAATTTCATCGCCATCCGTGCCCGTTTTGATTTCGCCATCGACCACCACCAGGACGTTTTTCAAACCGGACGATTTGGTTTTAGCAGAATCGCTGGCGATTTCGATTCGGATGGTAGAAGCAGGAGGTAAGGTGTCCGTTCCCACGAGCTGGGAGCAGATTTCGGGAAAAGCAGCGCTTGGCAGCATACGTAAATCGGCGATGCGAGCGGTTTTTTCAGGTTCCATGGATTCCACAGAAGCCTCTTTTTCTTCTGCGGGGGCAGAGAACGGCAACGTACTGGCGTCAATGCGGGCGTGTTCCAGGCGGTCCAACGCGGAAGCGATGGGTTTGAACGCTTCGGGCATGGGCGTTGCTTCGATAACTTGCACCGAAAAGAACAACCCAAGGCCGGCGGCCAAAGGCAGGGTGATGGCATGCGCAACAAGCTTCCAGCGCGCCGAAGGACGGCGGGCAAGCATGCGGAGTCTGGACGAAATTTGGGCGGCGAACGTATTGTACAACATAGGTACTCGATTTTGTGGTTGAGAAATTAATAACCGGGCATACGCGTATGCCCCTTCCGAGCGGGAAACGACCGCCGCGTCGGCAATATACTCATGGGTGGCCTGAAGGTGGCGCCGCATCCGGTATATCAGCGGGTTATACCAGTGCAGGGCGACCCAAAGCTCCATGAGCAGGATGTCGAAACTGTGTCCCTGGCGCACATGGGCAAGCTCGTGCTCCAGAACCATGCCGGAAACCGGCTGCTGTGGCGGAGAAAAAACAAACCGGAAAAAGGAGGCCGGTCCGGAAATCCGGGCATTGGAGACCAGGGTGAAACTCCCGAAATCCTGCCTCTCGCCCAGGTGGGCCAGGTAAAGGATACGCGATGTCTTAATGATCGCCATGGAAATATTCCAAAGCACGCCGCCAGCGTATACCCATAGAAGCAGGTCGCCCAAAGGAATAGACCGCTCCGGCGCCTGCTCTGCGGTAAACCACCCTTCCGCTTCCTGCCGCAATTGCAGCAGCTGGATCAACAAAGCGGGGTCGATCGCTTCGGAAAGAGGGGAAGCCGGGGTGAGCTGGACTTGCAAATGCGGAATCACCCACGCCAAGAAAGGAACAAACAACAGATAGACCCGGTTGGCCTGCCAAAAGGTCTCCTTCCCAAATCGCCAGCGAAAAAGGAAGTAAAAGACCGTAAGGCATAAAAACGCAGCCAAAAGGCTGGAAAATGTTGGATTTTGAAACGCCATAGCCCGTTTATTGATCGTCCTTTTCTTTAATGGCCCGTAGCAAGCGGGCCAGTTCCTCCGGGTCCGATTCCTGGTCCTCGACAAAAAACGAAAGCAACTGCTCCGGAGAACCTCCAAAATAATCCTGCATCAGTTGCCGGAAATACGTTCTCCGGTAATCTTCTTTCCCCACCAACGGGAAGTAGCGATGTGTTTTGCCAAAAGCGTCATGACCCAGCCAGCCTTCTGCTTCCAGCTTCCGTACAATCGACGATA
Source organism: Haliscomenobacter sp. (assembly GCA_016713275.1). Taxonomy (GTDB): domain Bacteria; phylum Bacteroidota; class Bacteroidia; order Chitinophagales; family Saprospiraceae; genus JADJPL01. Next base: position 23,441 of record JADJPL010000001.1, on the reverse strand, counting down.
CCGTGGTGATCGGAGGCTTCGGCTCTTCCATCTCATCCAGAATCTCTTTGACGAAAGCCCGCTTCATCCGCCAAACGATCTGCATGATCTGCTCCTCCTTTTCGGTCAGCTTTTTCATGCCGTAAACATACAATAGCTTTTTCGTTTTGTCAACTAAATTTTCGTTGAATAACGAAAAAAACGTTTGCCTGATCGACAGGCGGGAAAAATACCATTAGGAGGAGAAAAAATCTCGTCTTTTCGTATCTTTAGGAATTAACCTAAAACCAACGAAAACGTTATGAAAAATCTGGTCTTACCTGCCGTCGTTGCCGGCATTTTGCTTTTAGCACTCAGTTTTGGCGCCCTGTACGGCATGATTTTCCTGTTGCCCGATCTTGCCGAGCAATACTACAATCCGGTGTTCAACACCGATTCCGGCCGCAATGCGCTGTTTTTCGTTCACCCTTTTGTTCTGAGTTTTGCCCTTGCCTGGTTTTGGAACCGGTTTAAAGGGGTAATCAACGGCTCCTGGCTGGTGCGGGGCCTGGAACTGGGGCTGGTATATGGCATCGTCGCCACGCTGCCTTCCATGTGGGTGACTTTTAGCGCTATCGAAGTATCCCTTCCCATTGTGGCTTCCTGGCTGGTCTACGGCATCGTGCAGGCAGCGGTTGCCGGGCTGGTCTTTGCGAAGATGAATCCGTAAGAAAAATGTTTAGGCGTTTAGGCGTTAAGGCGTTGACGCCTAAACGCCTTAACGCTTACTCATGCCAAAGGGCTGAAACCGGAATGGGTTCCATCCGCATACCGGGTTTTTGCACCTGAAGGCTGAGGGTGAATTCCTCGGTATCCTGAAAATAATCGAGGCGAAGGGCATGTTTCCCTTTCTTTAAGGGGACGAACGCTTCCCGGGTGCGGGCAGAGTGGCTGCCGTCGTTGTTGATCAGCGCTTTGCCGTCGATATAGAGGATGGCGCCGTCGTCGGATTCGAGGCGGAAGGTATAGATCCCATCGGCGGGGGCATGGAAATAACCGGCAAACTGCAGCCCCCAGTGATCGTCTCTACGGTTAAGCCCCTGGACGTTGATTTGGTTAACGGTACCTGTTTTCAGGGGAGTTAGCTGGGCGAAATCGGGAAGTTTTTCCCACGTTCCTTCGAAATACCGGTAAGGCAAGCCCGGCTTTTTCGCTTTCGCCTTCATGGCCGGGAGCGGTTCTTCCCGGGTAAACACGGAGGAAACCGCCCGGCTGGACAACCCGTTGGGGTTGAAGGCTTTGGCTTTGAGGGTAACGGTTTCCGACAGCTCCAGCGGCTTGGAATAGAGCGGCGAGGCCAGGGTGGGCTCGCTGCCGTCGAGGGTGTAGCGTATGGCGGCGTTATAGATCCGGGCCTTCAGGGTTACGGTGGTTTTCCCGACGAAGTGGCTGCCTGCCGCAATGATCTCGGGAATGAGCGGCTGATACCCTGCCCGCTCCTGGTCGGCTGCATCGCTTTGGGCCTGCATCACGCCCATGTTGTCCATTTCGGGCGATTCCTTCAGCGAGGCCCAGTTGAATTCGCGGTCGTAGGGGTCGAGCGCCCTGGAGGGGTCGAAGATTTCGGGGTCGACGGGCAAGGCCTTGTAGGGGGTGAAATCGGGGGTGTCGGTAAAGAAATCGGCCATATCCTGGGCGCCGGCGTCGTACTGGTTGAGGTAGGGCACGTTGAGGCAGTTCCAGAAGGTTTTCATGATGCTGCCGAAGCTGAGGTGTTCGTGGCTCACGTGGCCGCGGCGCACATAAGGGGAAACGGCCAGCAGCACACTGCGATGGGCGTCGACGTGGTCCACGCCGCCTTGGGCGTCGTCTTCGGTAACCACGATGAGCATGTTTTTCCAATACGGCGTATGGGTCAAGAACTCGATGATGCGGCCCAGGGCCAGGTCGTTGTCCGACATATAGCTCTGGAAATAAGGATACCCCTCGTTTACCCGCACGCCTGCCCCGTGGTCGTTGCCCAGGCGGATGGTCGTATAAGCAGGCATGGGCATTTTACCTGCTCCCCATTTTTCCTGAAACTCTTCCATGAACACGTCCGCGCGGAACTGGTCGGGGATACTGGTGTTGTAGGAAGGATATTTTTCCGAGGTGTTGGCTATTAACCCTTTGGGCGCTGGCCTGTTGGTTACATTGCGCTCCGCCTGGGGAGCAAAAGCGGGGGCAGCTTCTCTGGGCAGGATGTAGGTGTCCAGGCCGAAATTGAAGAACGGCACGTGGAGCCGGTCGAGGTGAAACCACACGGAGCCGGCCTCATTGTAATCTTCGGGAGAAACGTAGCCGTTGAGCATCAGCTCCATGCCCGGGGGCAGGGTGTCCGGGCGGAACCCGCGCACTCCGCCATAGGAGTTGACGACGTTAACCTCCACCCATTCGTTGGGGTAAACGCCGACCAGCCATTTGTGGCCGTCGGCCGACACATCGGAGTCGACGTAGAAATTATCGGCCATCCCGAAGGCTTTGGCCAGGGCCAGGTGGTTGGGCATGATGTCGAGGCCTTTGATCGTATCGCCTGCCAGGCGCTTCACGCTGACGTTGGCGCCAAACCGCGCCATTTGAGGTGCTCCGTTGCCGCCGGGGAGCTGGCCAAAAATCTCGTCGTAGGTGCGGTTTTCTTTCAGGATGAACACCACGTGTTTAATGGGGGATTCTTTTTCTCCTGGGAAAAGCGGGATGGGGTTGTTGGCGCGGTAAGAAAAGGCCGGGTCTTCGGCTTTTCTGAACAGGAAGTTGTTGTCGAGTACCTTCTGGGTAAGCGCCCCGAGTTCGCTGTCTTTCGGAACCTCCATGACATTGACCAATCCTTTCATCAAATTGCCAATATAGCTGCCTTCCGGTCCCATTTGAAAGTTGGGGCCGCCGTTCGGGCCGCTTCCGAGGCCTTTGGCGTTGGCGATGAGGAGCTTTTTGCCGTCGGGGCTTACCTGGACCTTGGAAGGAAACCATCCCGCCGGAATATGCCCCAACACCTTCATCGTGGGGATGTCAATGACGCCCACTGCGTTGATGCCCGCTTCGGCCACGAACAAGCGCTTGTTGTCCGGGCTCAGCGCCAAACCAAAGGGGATCATGCCCCGGAGGTTTTTCAGGCGGGCGTCGGGAGAGAGGAAGAGCTGCCGCTGCACGGTATGCGTCCTGGCGTCGATGACGGTGATGCAGTCGTTATTGCCGTTGCTGACGAACACGTGGTCTTCGGTGGCTACGACGGAGTTGGGGCTGGAGCCTCCCACCGCCGGCACGCCTTCTACCAATTCCCCAATTTGTATGCCTGTTTTCACTTTGGCCACTACCTTGGGTTGGGGGCTGCTCACGTCAATGGTAAAAACGGAAAACGATTCGGGAGACAGGGGGTCGCCCAGGCCAGGTACCTGAACGCCGTCCACCGTAGCTCCGGCAGCCGATTCTGGAGAAAGGTAGGCGAACAGGTCGCGGTGAATGCGTTTTTCTTTGGGGTCGTTGGGCTTGAAGGTGTAGGCGATTTTGTATTCGTACATGCCTACATTGGCGACGTATACGTGTTTTTCGTCGGGCGAAAGGGCAATCCCAAAGGGATAGCGGCCTACGGGAACGCTTTGCGCGAGCTTCTTTTTCTCCGTGTCGATGATCAGCATGCGGAAATTGAGCTGGTCGACCGCGTAGAGGGTCTTTCCGTCGCGGGTGAGGGCCATATCGCCAATATAGGTGTTGGTATACGCGCGGTCGAGGGTGGTATTGCAATGGATCTCCCCTATCCGGGCCCGGGTGTTTATGTCGTACAGGAAGACCTTCCCTTCTTGTCCGCCTGCCACATAGAGGGTTTTGTTATCCGGTGAAATGGCGAGGCCCATATACGCAGCTTCCAGCACGCCCCGGTCGGTTTGGGCGCCTTCCGGGATTTGGCGAACGGTGGGCGTCTCCCCCAGAATGTTGTCGATGATGGAGACGGAAATGGGGCGGATGCCGCAATTGGAGGTTACGGCGATGGCCCCGTCGCGGCTGAGCGCCAACCCGTAAGGGTGGGGCGCCACGGTGATCCGTTTCCCTATCGGGTCGGCGAAGCGGCCATTGGGGATGACGGAGCGCCCGTCGCGGACCACCTGGGTTGGTAAATTCCCTGCCGGAGCGGACAAAATCCAAGGGCCTGTTTGCTGGGCTTCGGCCATAAGGCCGGCCAGGCAGATCGCCAAAACGAGAAGGGGGAATCGGAACATGCTAAGCGGGTTTTGCGTGAACGGGCGCTTCGGGCGGCCCCAAAAAAGGATTCCTGATAAAAGTACCCCGCCTGTATTAAGTAATGGTATAGAATAGGTTAATTTTGAATAAGGGCTTTTCTTTCCGTTCGCTTTACTTTAGGGCGCTGATTTCCCTTGATCATCGCCACTCAAAAAAAGAAAAACATGACTTACGTTCCTGCAACCAACCGCTACGACGCCATGCCCTACCGCCGCTGTGGCCATAGCGGCCTACAGCTTCCTGCGCTTTCTTTGGGCCTTTGGCATAATTTCGGCGGGGTAGACGTATTCGAAAACGGCCGGGCCATGTTGCGCCGGGCCTTCGACCTGGGCATTTGCCATTTCGACCTGGCCAATAACTACGGTCCTCCTCCCGGCTCGGCGGAGGAAAACTTCGGCGTCCTCCTGAAACAGGATTTTGCGGCATACCGCGACGAGCTGGTCATCTCCACCAAAGCCGGCTACTACATGTGGCCGGGGCCGTATGGCGAATGGGGGTCCAAAAAATACCTGGTATCGAGCCTGGATCAAAGCCTGAAGCGCATGGGGCTCGACTACGTGGACATCTTCTACTCCCACCGCCCGGACCCCAACACGCCCCTCGAAGAAACCATGGCCGCCCTGGACCTCATCGTGCGCCAGGGAAAAGCGCTCTATGTGGGGATCTCCAATTACTCGGCCGAGCAGACGGAAAAAGCGATTGGCATTTTGCATTCCCTGGGCACGCCCTGCCTGATCCACCAACCGAAATACTCCATGTTCGAACGCTGGGTAGAACACGGCTTACTGGACGTGGTGGGCCGCCATGGCGTGGGCTTGATCGCCTTTTCGCCCCTGGCGCAAGGGATGCTCACCAACAGATACCTGCAGGGCATCCCCGAAGGCTCCAGAGCCTCGAAAGCGCATGGGTTTTTAAAACCGGAGCACCTTTCCGAAGAGAAGCTGTGGAAGATCCGCCAGCTCAACGACATCGCCCAGGCGCGCGGGCAGTCGCTGGCGCAAATGGCGATCGCCTGGCTGCTCAAAGACCCGCGCGTCACCTCGGTGCTCATCGGTACCAGCCGGGTGGAACAAATCGACGATTGCTACCAGGCGGTGCAGCGCATCGCGTTTAGTGAACAGGAACTGGAAGCGATCCGGGGGATTTTGGGATAAAAAAAGGGGATTGCGGACGATCCCCCATCGGCTTCCATGTTCCTGACGCCGGAGCAACAAGGGGTTGCCTCTAATACCGTTCGCCAACGGTCGTAGGAGGCAAATGGGCTTCCATGCTTGCCAAATCACCTTCCGTTAGCTCCACCTGGAAGGCGCCGAGGTTCTCTTCGAGGCGGTGGATTTTTCTGGTGCCGGGAATCGTGGTGATGTCCTCATTTCGATTCAGTATCCAGGCCAGGGCAACCTGTGCCTTGGTTACTCCCTTGCTTTGGGCAATGCGATCGACCACCTCCACAAATTTTATATTTTTTTGCATAGCCTCCTCCGTAAACCGGGGGTTGTTGAGCCGGAAATCGCCGGCTTCCAAATCGGCACGGCTTTTAATCGCTCCGGTCAGGAAGCCGCGCCCCAATGGACTGTACGCAACGAAGGTAATGCCGAGTTCTTTGCACACCTCAAAAAGTTCTTGCTCCGGTTCGCGGCTCCACAGGGAATATTCGGTTTGAAGGGCTGAAATGGGGTGCACGGCATGCGCCCGGCGAAGGGTTGCGGGGTCCACTTCGGAAAGGCCAATCGATTTGACCTTTCCCTGCTTAACCAAATCGGCCATAGCCCCCACCGTTTCTTCAATCGGTACGTTGCGGTCTTGCCGGTGCATGTAATACAAATCAATCGCCTCAACGCCCAGGTTCTGCAGACTTTGGTCGCAGGCTTGCCTTATGTATTCCGGTTTGCCGTTCAGGCCAAGGAACTCTCCATTGGGTCCGCGCATCACGGCAAATTTGGTGGCTAAAACCACCTCATTCCAGCGGCCCTTAAAGGCTTTTCCCAACAGCCGTTCATTCGCTCCCCAGCCGTACATGTCCGCGGTGTCGAAAAAATTGACCCCCAGGTCAATGGCTTTGTGCAGCGTTTTAATCGATTCGTCCTCGTTAAAAGATCCATAAAACTCAGACATGCCCATGCAACCAAGGCCCATCCGATTTACGTTAAGCGCGCTGTGCCCTAAAAGGGTGGTTTGTTTCATTGTTTTTTCTTTTTGATGGTTTCTGACTATACAAATTGACTGTGGGCAGGTGCAGATGCGGTACGTTGGGAACCCGTACCTGACGGGGGCTGAAGTTTTCGGCCTCCAAAGAGAGGATATCGCTTCCCGGCGGTAAAAACAGTTCAAACCGGCCCTTCGAATCGGGAACGGTCCGGGCGTTTGTGCCCACGATACGAATCGCCGGGTGGAAATTGGAATTGGGAATCCCGCGTATTTCCCCGGTTACCCGAATCGAATGCGTTCGTTGGGATGGTTTTTTGGAAGGATTCAATTTAGCCGCAAAATCCTGATTTTGAACGAGCATCACGTGGAGGGTATCGGATTCCGTTAACGCGACGGTATCCGGGCCATATCCTGCATCCCAAAAATACAACAATTCCTTAGCCGATGGCGGGACGGTTAGGCTATACTCTCCCTCAATGCCATTCACTGTCCCCCTGTTATTTTCAACAGGAAGTACTTGAATCCCCGTGCCGATCAAGGGGTCGCCTTGTTCATCCACTACCGTTCCGGTGATCGTGCGCCAACCCGGTTCTCCGGACTGGGTTTTTTCTGAGCTGAAGCGCACCTCCTTGTACTCCGACTCGTCGGGCGGTCCGGCGGTAATTTCCAGTTTGGGGTTACCCGTGAGGGTCATCACCACGGAGCCGAAGGTACCGCCCCAGCGGTTGAACCCCCGGCAAACAGGGTTGTTCGGGTCGTCTTTGGCGCGCAGGGCGTTCTTGATGTCCTCGTCTTCGATAAGTGGAAGGGATGCTATGCGCTCCTGAACCGAAGCCAGCCGGATTGCGCTGTTGCCCTTTTCCGGGGACTTGTACCAGTCTTTCAGGTCGTCGTTGGCCATCGGGTGGTTGGTGTGGTACACGGTACCGTTGGCGTTTTTGGGGTCGAAACGAACGACCTTGTTGGCGGAGGCCTCAAAATCATAGACCTCGCCCCGGATGCCAAGGATGTAATTCTGACCCGATGCATGGGGCGCCTGTTGGATGAAGCGCAGCACCTCGTTTTTGTCGGTGCTGTTGAGGATGCGCCGGACGATAAACGCTACCGGCAGGCCCGTGGGTGCGCCTTTGAGCTGCATCAGGGTATTCATGCAAGCGCCGATGCCGGTTTCGTTCAGCCCGTTGGTGGCCATGCAGCCCGGATAGGTGAGGATGAGCTGTTCGGGGGTTTTGTCGGTTTGAGCCAGGCGGAGCAACACCTGGTAGCCGTCGGTGTAACTTTCCAGGTCCATGTTTTGGGCGATATAGCCGGGCTGGCCGTCGCGGGCGGGCACGCCGATGCCGCTGCAATGGTGTTTTGCGCGGGCATCCTGCCAGACCCAAAATTCGTCGAGGAGGTTATGTACCATAATGTCGTTGAAAGCTTGTCCCGAGCCGTCGGCGATGCCGCGCACTTCTTCGTAGAGTTCGGGCGTCCATTTTTTGATGGCTTCGTCGAACCGGGCGTATTCAAAAAACGCCTTCACAATGGTATCTGCCGGCTGATTCAATTGGCTTTCCACACTTTGTTTCCATTTCCCGACGATTTCGCCGATCTCTTTTTTCAGTTGCTGGCCGTGTTGCAGCCCGAGCGCGTAGCCGCTGCCGCTGAAGGCTTACTTCGCGAAGAAGGCGAGGAGCCTTCCCGCTGCCTTCCAGCGCTTCCAGTTTTTTTCTCGAACCTTCATTCTCCCCTATCGCCAGCGCTTTTTTCAACTGGAGGATCGCATGGGCCGTGTCCTGCCGGGCTAAAAGATAATAGGCATACGAGTCGTAGACATTACTGCTTTCGGGATGATTGGCCACATTGAGTTTGAAAAGATCCTCCGCTTTTTTGTAGTGTTTTTGTCTCAGGAACTCATATCCCATATAATTGATTTCCCCTTCATCCGGCTTGATGGAGTACCCCATTTTTTGAGAAAGACTGTCAAAATGGTGCTGGTATTTTTCCGCCAGGGCGCTGGTGGAATCCGTAAAATCCTTCATCGCGAGGGTAAAAGGAAAAAAATCGAAGAAGAAGCGCAACGCATCGTATGTAGTGATGAGGGGCGCGGAGCCGTGCGTGTCGCCGGGGTAGTATTTGCCCTGGTATTTCAAGCCATTTTGCTTGTTTTGCTCCAAATACGTCTGCAAGGCCAATATGGAACGGATATGCTTCGTGTCGCCAGAAGTATCCTTCACGACCGTTTTCAGGTCCATGCCTTCCTCCATCGTATTGGCAATACCCAGAAACAGGGATTTTCCTTCAAACTTCTTTTCGGCCAACGCCTTTTGCGCTTGCTGCAACAGCTTTTGGTTATCCCACCACATGCTCGGGTCGATGCAGATGTAGGCATTGAACAGATCGGTGTGGTGGACAAGGGTTTGCATCACCGCCAGGCCTCCGAAAGAATGCCCGATGAGCATCTTATACGGCGCCGCAGGATACTTAGCTTCGATGTGCGGCATCAATTCCTTTTCGATAAACGCAATAAAGTTTTCGCCGCCGCCCGATGTTTTGGAGGAGGTGCTGTCCATATAAGGCGGGTCGGCCTCGATGTGGGTTGGCGTCAGGTCTCTGGTGCGGTCGGTATTCGGAATGCCCACCACGATCATTTTGGGGCAAAACGTATTGCCGTTGACGCTGCTCAATTGCTGAATCATACCGACGACGGAGGAAAAAAGCCCGTCGCCGTCCAGTAGATACACCACCGGGTAGCGCTGCCGGCTCATCCCATTGGGCCCGCCCCCGTCGGGAACGTAGACCCAGACGGGGCGCTGCTCATTCAGGATGGTGGACACGACGGTGTCGATGGTCCCGATGACCACTTTGCCGTCCTGCGCGTGGGCGGCAAGGGTGACGCCCAGGAACAGGAGCAGGAGGAGGCGTTGGCGAAGAGAGGGTATGTGCATGATAAATAGGTTTTTAAGTAGATCGTAGAAGCGGTCTCCACGTTGGAATGCCGCGCCCGGAACCCGTAGGAAACCCCGACGAAGCAACTTTCCCCCTTTGAAGGGGGTCAGGGGGATGAAATTCCCGGGTGCTGGTAAAAGGTTTCATCCCCCCGGCCCCCTTCAAAGGGGGAGCGCGCAATGCCCTTCCAATTTTAGGCACTGCGGTATGAATGTACCTGCCCCCCAAAAGAGGGGAATCCACCAGCTGCCTGGCACTCAGCCTGAGTTTAAGTCGTTGCCTTTTGGCCTCCCCCTAACCCCCTCCAAAGGAGGGGGGACTGTGTGGGCAAGGGTTTTGATAGGGTCTGGTAAAAAAAAATGATGCCATTTTTATACGTTTTTCCAAAATGCAGGGGCTTTTCCTGTTCCCCCTCCTTCGGAGGGGGTTAGGGGGAGGCCAGTTCCCCGGCGCCAAGACTTTCTGCCATGTATCTCAACTCCATTTGCGCTTATCAAGACATTGCCCCCTGCAAGATAAGGCTGCGGAGGGCAATAACTGGTTTTGAGCTACCTTCCATGCCGTTGCAACAAATCTATTGAATTAATACCTGGAAACGGAGAAAATTCCGAAGAAGAGAATCCTTGCGGACAGGCGTTGCATTTTCCCGGGGTGGCGGGCGAAAGGGGCAAGTTTTCAGGAAAAATGGGCTGGCTATATGCCTAATACATAATTTTCTGCTGAATTTTATGTATTAAGGTATGAAAATTCAGGGAATCCTGTGTGGTAGGTCCGCTCTATACTACTGGACATTTTTGGGACGAGACCATCCAGGTTTACCAAACCTGGATGGTCTGGATGCCCGGAAAACGAAAATGTCCAGCAGGGGAGGTCCGCTCCCATAGCTTTTGAAAAACCTCTGGTCAACCCTCGGAATGGCTCGTGTTGGCCACCTGAACCACCACCTTCCCCGCCGCATGCCCCTGCATCAGGTAGCGCATGGCTTCGGCGGCTTGTTCGAGGGGGTATCGTTGGGTGATCACCGGTTTGATGGCGCCGGTTTCCAGGAGGTGGGCGACGAAGGCCAGGTCTTGCGGGTTGGCTTTGGCGCTGAGGGCTTTTATTTTCTTCGATCCGAACGACAGCAACCGGCCAAAGAGGAGGGCTTTAAAAATCTGCGGCAAGGCGCCGCCGACCATCACGTAGGTCCCGGTGGGCGTCAGCCTCTTTTTGCAGGCCAGGAGGGGATAATTACCGTTGACCGCCAGGATGACGTCGTAGCGCTGCGCGCTTTTGGTGAAGTCTTCCCGGGTGTAATCGATCACGTGGTCCGCGCCCAGGGACCGGGTTTGGGCAACATTGCCCGGGCTGCACACCCCCGTCACGTCCGCTCCGAAATACTTGGCCAGCTGCACGGCAAACGTCCCGACGCCGCCGGCACTGCCGGCGATGAGCACGCGCTGCCCGGGCTGAACGCCCGCCTGGTCGCGCACAGCCTGGAGGGCCGTCATGGCTGCCAGGGGCGTGGCGGCGGCGTCCTCAAAGGAAACGGATTCGGGTTTGAGCGCCAGGGCGTTCTCCGGGGCGGCGGCATATTCGGCCAGTCCGCCAAACCCATGGTTGCTGAGGTCCACCAATACCGCATCGCCGGGCTTAAACAACGACACGTTCTTCCCGACCGACTCGATCCGGCCGGCGATATCGGCGCCAAATATCCTTCGCTTGGGGATCATGCCCATCTTCATGGAGCGGTAATCGGCGGCGTTCAGCGAAACGGCATGTACCCGGATGAGGACTTCGTCATCTGCCGGAACCGGCGCCGGCGCGTCGCCGTACACCAGCTTGTCCGGATGCCCTTTGGGGTGGTAAAGGAGTGCGTTCATGAAAGGGTGGGTTTTTAAGGTTTTGGGAGTTGGGTAATATGGGGTTTTTGGGGAGATTGAGGGGAACAACGGGAGTGACATGAACAACTCAAGCATACGCCAGCTGCCTTAGCCTTATGGGTTGGGCTTCGGCGACGGCTGGCGTTGAGTAAGTTGTTCAGCGCATTTTTATTTATTATCTACAAAGATTCGGAGGGGGTTATTTGCAACTGATTTATGAATTTTTCTGGCTGCTGGGCTTTCAAAATCATAAGTCAAAGTCAAATCAATAAATTGGTCTTCCTTTATCAGTTTGTCGAACTTGGATTTTAGTTTTTTATATTCTGTATCGTTTCTTTCGATACTTCCTCTTTTAATAGTGTAGTGTCTTAAAAAGTTACGCACCTTAATATTAGGCTTGTATTTATTTATTTCTTCGTCTGCAAATACGTTCTTCTCAATTATTTTGTGCGCCATTTCCCTATCTGATGCTGCGAGGCTTCTATATTCCTCCTCCCAAATTTTTGTATAACCTAAATTATATCTAAAAAGGTGTCTATATACTATGTAGATTTCGGGCATATACAATATTTCATAAAATTCATTCCAGATCTTTTCCAAATGCTTCTTCAAAGAAAGATGATTTTTCATTCTTGTGTGCGGGTGCTACAATTCCTTTTGTAACGTTCAAAATTGACTGAATTGCCCGTACAAATTTTTATTCAATGTTTCCCCGTAAACTCTCGGTGCTTGGCTTCCTCTCCGAAAAGTGGAATATATTTCATCGGAAAAGAGAAAATGGCAATGTCAAGTTCACTACACAAATCAATATTTATCCGAAGTCTTTCATACAAATCTTCGGGCTTATCTTGAAAATTGTAGAGGATATAATTTGACAATTCCTTAATCCCATACTTGGCGGCTAATCTGACCGCAGCAACATACTGTTTTTTCAATCCGATGTAATCAAAGGCAATTCTTAGCGGGCGAATAGGTATTTCGCTTATTTTTTGCATTATTTCCTCTGTTACATAGCGGCAATCAGTTCCCTGATTGAAGTCAACATATCTTAATCGTGGTGATTTCGGTCTGTATTTCTCATATGTTTCTTCAATAAGTGGATATACAGATAAGATATTTTCTTTGGTTGTAGTTTCAAAGGATAACAAATTATACTCAGCAAGTATATTGTAGTATTCTTGTGCAACCTTTTTGCGAAGTCTTGGTATTAGAGCATGCATTAGCCTAAATGCCCTACGCATAAATCCGTTATCGTTGTAGCCACTTACCAAATTGTCAATAGTGATTTTTAATTGATTGGGTTCAATGTATGTCGCGCCTTTGTAAAAGCCCATGGCCTTTATCTCATCAACAATTTCAATAAATTTTGGCGATGCTAATACGTTATTGTCCATTAATAGAAGGTTTTGCTGTTCGCCAAACCTATCTTTAATGTCCATAAACTTATCAAAAGTTTCAATTTTCGGCTTATAGGTGGGTTCAAGAATAGGAACGGAACAAAAAGCGCACTTCCGAGTACAGCCTTTGGTCATAAATGTAAAGTATGCGCTTCTCGTCGGATAATCGTAATCAATTTCATCTAAAATTGAATAGTCAAAGGAAGATTATCAATTATTATGTCTTTTGCAATTGGATTAATCGGGTCTAACATTCCTGCTTTGTCCAAAAGTCCTTGGATAGGTTTAATACCTGTTGCGTCTTCAACTTCTTTATGCAAAAGCGAAGCAAGTACGCCTCCAATAAAAAGTTGGTCGGGCTGCTTAACCAACTTTTTACAAAATTCAATCGTCTCAATGGTGATTTTCCAGTAAAACGTAAAAAGCGTGGTTACATAGACTCTATCGAACTTCGGCGATTTGATGTAGAGTTTTTTCTTGAAAGTGTCTGCGTAATCAGATAGTTTTCCAATGGCAAGGAGTTCAGCCTTACTTGCCTCTAAGTTTAAATCATTTAAAAGTTGGCTGTTCTTAGTCTTGATAAATTTCTTGATAACTGCTTGTTTTGGCTTTCCAATTTACTGAGGGGGTCTATAAATTTCAAATCATGCAGGCAATCTTGCCAAGAGTTCGTCAATCACCAGGTCTTTTAAGTCTCCTTTGAAAAAACGCACCTTATCGCCAAGCATACGGTGGTATGTGGCAATCTTCATCAACCCGATAGGCGGGTACTTGTTTGAGTAGTTCGGCTCTACGAGTAGAATGTTACGCATTAAGACTTGTGTTTGAAAAATCAATCTGTGGTTTTATCTGAATTTTTGCTTAACTTAACAGATTACATTTCATTTAGTTATACTTTTGAACGATTCGTTTCTTAAGCATCTCTGATGTGTTAAAATCAAGGATTTCCTCCATGATATCAAAAATTTCTAACACGATCTTTTCCTGATCTTCGTTAAGTTTGGTAAATGTTGGCGGGTCATACTGTGAAACTTTTACTTCCTGACTGCCAAGCGATTGCACAGTAGTATAATTGTTTCCAATAATGTTTTGATATAAGTTTTTTACCGGTGCTATATCCTTAGACTTCTTTTCAATTTTCTCAATGACCTCTTTTGCTTTAATAGCCTTTTTTTCCAACTCCATCAATTCGTTTAAATGGAAAGTTTCTACGGCTTCATTGTCAAATGAGCCTTTGTACTCTCATAAACTTTTCACGTTTTATCTGATATTTTTATTTCTTGTAATCTGTTGTGCAATTTTGACGCAGTTTGAGCAAGTCTATTTTCTAAATTTTGTGCAGTAAATACCTTTTTTTGCATTTTCTTCAAACTGTTTAAGCGTTGAGTTTTCATTAAAATAATCTCGCCTTGCATTAGGAACGAATCCTTCATTTATCGTATGTATCTCCCCAATAAACCTTAGATTGGTTCTTTCCATGTCAAAAAATCTTTTGCAGGTAGATTCGTCTCCTAAAGTAATGTTTTTGTTCGTATTCTTATGCCTCTTTCGATATTAGACTCAGGAATTACAACATTGCTATTGTTTCTGTACTTATACCAACAAATTGCCAGCAATTCCTGTGTGTCATTCATGTGTCCACGAAGTCAACCCGATGATATTAGAGGCATCTTCGTTTCCGTCGTTGAATTTATCTTTATAGGCTTTAAAAAGCGGGTTATTATTGAGTGCAATATTGTATTCATCTACAATTAGGTTTTTGCTCTGGAAGTGATCCTTTATTTCTTAACAAGAGAATGATGAGTTAAATGGTACGGGAGCCACCATTGACAGATATTGCTGAACCTTAATTACATCTAATACTTTATCTACGTTCACATCTTCAGAATTGCCGGAAATAATGCTTATCAGAGTCTTCCGATGATTTTTTAAAAGAAGTGATAACGCTGATTGCCGCAGCAGCGTCACTAATATCTCTCTTGTTTTCAATTATCTTTTTCAACAACTTAGCGTCAAGTAATATTTTGCTGCAAGTCGCTTCTCCTTTGTAACTGGTTTCAAAGATGAGCCTGTCACAGTAACCCAGACCACCGAGCCGCCCAATTCCTCTGAATCCCCTTTGCTTAGCGCTGTCTTTTTGAGAGTTGGCAACATCGCCCCAGAAACTGTAATGCATCCGTTTGTCGTATCCCAGTTGCATTATCAGTAATTACAACTCGCTTTTGCTCAACACCAATCTCAATTTCGACCTTGCCATCGCTTTTTGAGGGCAAAATACTCAACCGTACTGCTTCGTCAATCTGATCCACTGCGTTTTGGACATATTCACGGAAGATGAACCTGGCATAGTCGTACATACCTGATGTCAATGTTTCTAAAACCGTTTTGCCTATTGTTGGCTTAAAACTTTCTTCCATTTTTATTGAATCTGTTTTTTATCTCATTAGGGATATTGTTTCCTTCGTCTGACACATCAAACCCGTGATAGGTGCCGTCATTTGAGTCAACAAATCTGACGTATACCTCGTTTTCAGCATCAAAGTTATAAAAATCATTACCGAATGAGTACGAAGTGCTTAAAAGTTTTTGCGCTTTTGTTGGGTCGCCAGTCCTATCATTATAGCAGCTAAAATTGGCTGCAAGATTCTTTTTTAAGGTCATCACTAAAATAATTCTTTACGATATTAGGATTCGTCGAAATTGATAAATCATTTCCATCGTCGTATGAAATCCAATGTACTTTAGTCAAAAAAGATAAGGTTAAGGAGCAGTAGTCAGGATTAATCTGATTAATGTTACTGTAAGGAAAATCCAACATTAAAAAATCGTGCAATTTTGCTCTCAATAGGATTGGCACCCGATTATCCTCCACCTGTTCATAAACAATAGGTGCCAACCCAATCAGTTGATAGTAGCTATGTTTGTTCGTGTTAAAATCTAGTTGATTCCAAACAAAAGTTGAGATGTCTAAAATTGCTGCAATTTTTTTCATTTTTTGGAACTTAGTCGTTTTTTCATTTGTGCTTTTAGAATCGCCCTTAATTCTACGTCGGGCTTTTCTATGAAATCTTCTGGGAAGTAGTCAATCCACCCATATCGTCAATTTTAATACTCCTAAATACCAAACCAGAAGATGAAGTTTCGATAAAGGTTAAGGCGACTTTATCTTTTATCAAATTGCTTTCATCTTCAGCAATTCTTCTTCTTAGCCTTGTAATGAAATGGTCGCTGTGTGTTTCCACTATAACATTTTTGCCTTGTTGTACCATGCAAATCATGAAGTCAAACAAATGGCTTTGTAATTTTGGATGCAGGTGTACTTCAGGTTGTTCAATGATTAATGTTTCACAATCTGGCATTCTCAATCCTTCTATAATAATTGGCAATATCTGGCTGATACCGAACCCGACATGTCTGATATTAGATTCAACCCCAAAAAAATTTTTTACATATACAACATACGAATCGCCTATCTTTTTAGAATAGATGTCGGCACATAATTTGAATTTTTCACACATCCAATACTTGACAGCATCCATGAATGTACCGTCTTGTTTAGTGTATTGCACTGATTCAGCGCCTTCCTTAATTATCCAATAGGAGACATTTTTAACTGCGTGTGCTTCAAGCACTTCAGCAGTATATTCTCCATGTATTCCAACAGTTGCGTGCTTTCCTGCTCGCCTGTACTCTTCTTTGGGTTCTTCTCTTGATGGTCCGATATAATTTATGCTTGTAAAGAAGTCCTTTAAGATGGTTTTAATACCATCCAATTTTAATTTTTGAACCTCTTTTACCGTATTATTATGAACATCATCATACTCAATTTCATAATTTGTTGGAACAAATGCAGAATAGCCAATGCCTTTTATTCGATACTGACCCGGTTTTTCATATAAATTTTCATTGCTAAAAACAGCAACATTGGTTTCTATATTAGATTTATTAGAATGAGTGATAAAGTTGATAAATTGTTCTGGTTTTGTTGTGTTATCATGAATGAGAATTTTAGCCTCAAAAGGATACATAAACATTATTCCCTTTTGTATCAAACTCAAAGGAAATAGATAAAATATAGTCATCGAATATCTTGTATAAGTCAATTTCGGGAAAGCCTTCATGTCTCTCAAGTTCCAATTTGTCAAAACCAGGGATACTTTGAGTTTTTCCCCGTTTGCTTGGCTACTCAAAATATCAGAGTACTGAGTCACCGGAAATAATTTTCCTTCTAAATAAAGTGGGATTGAGCAGAATCCAGTTCTATTGTTTGCTTTAGCAAAAGCAAAAGTTGTATGAACGATGATTTACCTGAGCTATTTGTGCCAGATAAAATAGTGAGCGGCAGTAATTCATAATTAACTACCGAAGTTATAGATTTAAAGTTATGTATTGATATTCGCATTTTTCAAATTTTAATGAGCCTGCAGGTATTTAAAATACGCTGATTACTTGAATTCCTCCTCTATTTTTTGTAAAATCAACTCCGCCCGTTCATTGTCCAAGGTGCGCTTGATGATGTCGTAAATCCTAGAAACCAACTTGCGCTGCTCCTTTGACAATTTACTTAATTATCAGTTCTGTAAACGGGCTTGTCGTCAATCTCTGGCAGTTCTTCTTGAACAAACTGTTCTGTTTTGACGACTCTGTTCAGCACTTTGGCCAAAGAAGAGTCACCTTCCTGTTCTGCCTGCTGTTTTAATTTTTGAATTGTTTTTGACCTTTTTCTGCCTTCTCTTTTTTGGTGTTCAGGTCATAAATCAATTTTTGCTGTTCCTCCTTGTTGACGAAACCTTCCTTCCGTTTTTCTTCATACTTCTTCTGTTCTTCTTCAAAGTTGTTAATATCCCTTTGTGCGCTAAGTCCGTCAGAAGTTTGATTTGCTAATTTTTTTATCTTTAAACAGGTTGGTTTCAACTTATCTTTCAGTTCTGAATATGTTGGGCTATCAACAAAATCATCCCGTCGCCCGTTGGGAATAAGGTCGTTGTGCAAAGCATAGACTTCTCCAACGACATAAAAATTAAACCTCGTACCAGTTGGATTAGAACCAAATAGACTTTCCAATCTGTTTTCATCGCCGATTTGAATATTGTCCTTTCTAACTCTCAGCCCTCGTGCCTTGTTGGATTTATCTAATTGCCTTCCTTGAACATCTGAAACACTATGCCAGCCCCAAAAAAGCAACTGTCCGTTTTTGTCTCGCGATTTGAAAAATTCCAAGTCTAAAATATCTCCACTTTTTTCACGAAACGGGTGTGTGTTTTTGCTTCGGTAGAGGGTAGTAGTATAGCTTTATAAATCTGTTCCGTACCGAGAAAAACTTTGTATTCATCAATTTTGATATTCTCCTTTTCAATTCCTCATAAATCTTGCTCTTGTAATAAAACCCGCTATCAAATGGGACTGGTGCAACCATTCGCAAATAATCCATAATTCCGTCCTCGTCCAATAAGTCAACGTTGGTAACACCTGTCATTATCACTTTGAAATAGTGTTTTTCGGTTGCTTCGGGTTCTTCGTGAAAACTTGTAACGGTCGTAATTACCTTCTCCGCTTCCTCTTTTTTGGTGCGGTCATTTACAATCTCTTTTAGGCGATTAGCGTCCCAAGTCATTATAGACTTTACATCTTCACCCTTAAAAGTTGTCTCAAATACAAGGCTTTCGCAGTAACCAAGCCCACCTAGCCTTCCAATACCTCGAAAACCTTTTTCTTTACCGATTACTTTTCAGACTGTGCCACGTTCTGCAACATTGGCTTCACTTGGTTATTTGATATGCCCGTTCCGTTGTCTTCAATGACGATAGATTTTATCTCTTTGATTATCTGTATATGAATAGCCGCCTCTTGCGGTGGTTTGCCCATTTGAAATGGCTTTGTCTAATGCGTCAGCTGAGTTCTGTATATATTCACGATACACGCACCGCGGGTCGTCATACATACCAACTGTTAAGTTTTCAATTACAAATTTTCCAATAATTGGTGGTGCTGGTTTATCCATTTTTAAACTGACGATAAATAGGTTTGGGGAATTTAACATTTAATAAAGACCGAAAAACCGGATTTTGCAGAATATACTCACCTTGTTCCAGCCTTGTCATCATTGATTTATAAACACGAGGCACATATTGATAATCACTCTTTGATACCTCGATAGCATTAGAACGTCCGTAGGCGTGGGTAGCACAATTGCCTTTTACCCTATCGTGAATATCACTTTTGAACTGTTCGGCTGAAAAAAGAATAATGCCTAACGATCTTCCTCGTTCGGTTACTTCCAAAACTCGTCTCAAAATGGGCGAGTTTTTGGGGATGTCTTTAGAGGCATATTTGTTTAACTCATCTATAAAAATGATAATTTTAGAAGGAATTTCCTCCTCCTCTCTGTCAATTTGCTAATTTCAGGTCGTAAATTGCGCTTACTACATCGCCGAAAACAAAACCTTGCATTTCTTCACCCAATTTAGCAATATCAACTACAAGAATATCGTTCTTATTGATATTTTGGATAGCATCTTGCAGTCTTACTCCCCTTTGATGCTTTCAATGTTATCATTAAAAAGGTGGTGGTTCTTTTCATATACTCGATTAAAATGGCGGCTAAACTTTCGCCAACTCAAAACAGTTATTTCCTTATCCTTTCCTGTGTTGCCACTTTGCTTATATTCGCTCAATTTAGTTTTGAAGTCTGCCCATTGTGTAACTGCACTGAACTCACTGTTTTCAGATGCAATTTGCGCTACGATGCTTGACATAGTTTCATTTGTGTCGTCAACATTGGCAAAAAGCATTTCTATTTTCTCTCTATCGCTTTCGTAGGTATATGCGTACTGGTGCGCTTTACCTGCGTCCCGTTGGCTTTCAAAATCTCGTCCGTAGGTAACACTTTCTGGATTTTTTGCATAAGGGTAAAAGTATTTGACATTCTCGAAAGGAGTGGGCGGTATGTCTAATTTATGCAAATAGATTTCTCTGTTAGCATCGTCTAAATCATCATTTTCTTCATCAAGCCCTAATAAATCCCTGCCTTTCACATTCAAAACCACAAAAGCCACACTATCACTATTGTTCAATCCCTCTGTATTCCTGATGTATTTGTCCTGTATGGCTTTCATCAGGAACATTGCATAGGATGTTTTGGAAGCCAAACCAGATATACCTGAAATATTCAGATGCGCTCCTTCAGGGCCAATTAGAAAATGAGAATTGAAGTGTACAGGAATTGTGATTGGATTTTCTTCGTACATTTCAATATAACCACACGGAACAGGATGTTTGACATCTGAAAGACCCAATGCCTGCCTAATATCGTCCTCGTCTGCACGTGAAACGGGCTGTCCGTCCAAAACGGGAGTGTAAATGCTACCCGAGTTGCCAACAACTCTTGCTTTTACATAATTCATACCTATCCTGTCGGTGTTGGTTGTTGCTTCAACATCTCCGAAATCACTTGAAATAAACCCTGCCAATGAACTTGCGCTATCGGTTATATGAGAAATTTCCTCGACTACCCCAAAGGTGGTTGACTGTTTGATGTGCTTTACTTTAACCACGTCAAAGGCTTGATAATCAAGTTCTTTTGCGTCCAAAAGAAAAACTCGTCCACCGTTGAGGGCGCACGTTCGGTTCGACTACTTTCCTATTTGCTGTGTCATGCTATTCAGAACAAGTTTATAAAATGCAAGTCACTCAAATACTGGCTTTTGAGATAACTCTCGGTTAGATAAATTGGGTACAAATGGTTTGCCCAGCGTTGGTCTTTCCATAGCAGACAGGGTTTCTTTCGTTGATGATGTTTGCCGATATTCTATCAACTTCCCTGTCTAACCCATATTCAATTTCATCCGGCGAAACCAATACTTTCTCAATTTTGACTATGCCTGCAAAAGGGCTGTCTGTAGTTTCTTTGCTCCGTATTCTCACATACCATACACCAAACTCAACCTTACCCACACGACTGCCTTTCAAACCTTGCAACGGGCGTTCTACAATATAGCGGTAAGTTTGCTATTGTAGCAGCATTACTTTTGTTACGTGTATCATGAATTAGTTCGGGGTTGAAGGATTTTGAAACGCCAACTACTCTACGATAGTTTGATTTATATTTTGCCAATTCTTTGAAATCACTCCTTGGGGCAATTGGATATTGCAAAGAACCGTCTTTAATCAAATAACAATCCTCGTGAAGTAAATTCTTTTTCACTAACTCATCTACTACCCGCTTTTCACATTCTATCATCCTGTCCTGAATAGTAGCCGTTCCCAAGTTCATGTATTCCTCTTTGTCTTTGTCGGCTTTTTTGGCCTCGTATTTTAGAATGGTGGAAAGTTGTAGCCCTAATCTTTTAAGTCGCTCGGAAGAATTTATGTCTTTGACAAGTTTTCCTAATGCCAAGTCTTGGTGTTGCCCCAAGTCTGCTGCACTTGGAACGGAAAGTACCAAATGCTTCTCCAAAATGGCTTTCCCAAAAACATCTGGTGATTTTCTTTGACAACAAGCAACGCCAATCTGACCGCCTACTATTGGGAAAATGCGCTTTTGATATTCTATGTCGTCAACTTTGTAAATCCTTCGTGAGCCGTCCAAGAAGAAAGAAAAAATAGGCTTTTCTTGTTTTTGAAGCGATTTTGCAAGGTTTTCAAGCGATGAGGTTGCTTTTTTAGGCGCGGTTTCTCCATACATATCGTTCCGAATGGTGAAAGCTTGGTTGTCATCATAGGTCAGCGACGGCAAGGGCACTTCCTTGTCGAAGCAGAATCTATGGGATTTATAGGCTTTCCCATGCGTTTCTTTTGCTATGTACTCGATAATACTTTTCATGAAATAATTGTAAACTTAAGTTTTGGTCAGCTAGTGTCACTTTTTTAGTGCTTGATACGTATATTTACTTTTTTTGTTTTCTAGTTGTTCGGAATTATTGTGTTACATCCCTCTTTTAGTGTTTTGCCGCAATCCTCAATTTCATATTTTGCATAACCGTCTTCGGCAATCACTTCCCTCAAAACATATCCAGAAACCCCCTCCCCTCGCCGAAGACCCCGGCGAACGGTAACAAGATGCGAAGAACACGTAGCAGCGCAACATCGATTGTGGTTTAGCTTATGAAAAAACCGGCAGCGCTTGGCGCTTCGGTTTTGCTCCCCTAATGTAAGGCAAAAAGGGCAAACAGTCAAAGGAGTACCGGCTCAAAAAGGCAGCGGCAGGCAAAAAGGCGGGCAAGGTCCGGTTTTACCGCACCGTTTGGCGCCCGATAGCGGCGGTTAGCCTTTTTTCGGTCGGATTAGCCAGGGCGTAATGGCAAGTGAAATGAGCCCTGCGGAAATCGTTGTCACAACCAGGTGGCCATATTGCCTCCATTCCAGGCCGCTGCATAGCCTGGCGGCCAGGATGGCCAACGTCAGCCCGGCAACAACTGCCCAGTACGTCCTGGGTATTGGCGCTTTTTCGGTCTTGCCGGCGGGTAGGTTAACGAGGGCAACCGCAATGACCAGTGCGCCGGTTAACGTGGACGCATGTTGCAAGATTTTCCAGACGGGCGCTTGTCTATTCGGTTTCTTATTTTGGTATCGTCTTTGGGTTGGGAAACGGGCGTATTGGTTCATTTCAAAAAGTGCAGGGAGAGCCTCTCGCAGAGGATAAGCGGTTGGACCGAGTGGGCAATTTTCGTTCCGGTTGTTGGGTATTCCGCACCGCCCTCAGCCCGGCCGCACTACGGGTGGGATGAGGCCCGCCGCCTCGAAGGCGTTCTGGTCATCCAGGCTCATGCCCGGCGAGGTTACCGCCCCAATTGCCTTTTTGCCCATTCGTGGTTGTTTCTAAATTCATGATAGTCAGGGAATTCACGCACCAACTCCTCGTAATAGTCCTAACATTTTTGAATGTACTGGGTGGCAGTTTCCGCTTCGTTCAGGTTGTTTTTATAAAACCGCCCCAAGTACAGGTATCCGAGATGGCCAATCCGTTTTTGAAATCCACATTTTGCGGATAGGAGTCGTGTAGCTCTTTAAACAACCTGGACATTTCTTCAAAAAAAGTCAAGGCCTTGGGCAAGTTGCCCAAAGCCGTGTGGGTATTGCCAAGATATTGAGTTCGAAATGGCCAAGACGTTTTTGAAATCCACATTTTGCGGATAGGCTTCGTGCAGTTCTTTTCCAGCCTGTTGAATGTGTCAAAAAGTCAAGGCCTTGGGCAAATTGCCCAAAGCCGTGTGGTTCAAGATATTGATACGAAATGGCCAAGACGTTTTTGAAGATCACATTTTGCGGATAGGAGTCGTGCAGGTCTTTTTCCAGCCTGTTGTATGCTTCAAAAAAAAGTCAGGGCCTTGGGCAAATTGCCCAAAGCCGTGTGTGGTCGACCGAGTTTTTGGTACGAAATGGCCAAGCCGTTTTTGAACGATACATTTTGCGGATAGGATGCGTACAGTTCTTCAAACAACCTGGACATTTCTTCAAAAAAAGTCAAGGCCTGGGGCAAATTGCCCAAAGCCGTGTGCGTCTCGCCGAGTTTGGCGTACGAAATGGCCAAATTGTTTTTGAAATCCACATTTTGCGGATAGGAGTCGTGCAGTTCTTCAACCAACTTGGTTTCATCTTCAAAAAAAGTCAAGGCCTTGGGCAAATTGCCCAAAGCCGTGTGCGTCGAGCCGAGTTTTCGTACGAAATGGCCAAGCTATTTTTGAAATCCACATTTTGCGGATAGGAGTCGTGCAGCTCTTTTTCCAGCCTGTGGTATGCTTCAAAAAAAGTCAAGGCCTTGGGCAAATTGCCCAAAGCCGTGTGCGTCGAGCCGAGTTTGGAGTACGAAATGGCCAAACCGTTTTTGAAGGACACATTTTGCGGATAGGCTTCGTGCAGTTCTTTTGACAGTTCGATA